>CAWCTD010000004.1:245000-1549787 GCA_963798455.1 Bryobacterales bacterium | reverse complement strand
TGAGGGATATGTCGGCCCCCACGACCCCGGTCAGTTTCCGGCCCTCCCCGGTTTTCCGGTAAAACGGCACGGAATAGGTAGACATAATGATGTTGCCCGCGCCTTCGTCAAAATAGGGCTCGCTCCATATGGGCCGCCCCAGTTCGCGGGGAATCTGATACCAGTCGAAATAGAAGTATTGGTAAGAGTCACTCCCCAGCCATTTGATTTGCAGCTGACCGTGGTCACGGAAACAGTAAGGCATGAAATATTTGGAATTGGGATTACAAGCGTAGGGTTCGAAGGCGATACCGCAGCCGAACAATTCCTCATTGTGAATCATGGCGGTTCGGACCAGATTCTCCAGATACTGAGCCCGGTATGGCAAATATTCCAGGGAGGTGGCCAGGTTCAGCGGGATTTTTCCCGCGCCCCGTAGAATGGCCTCTATGCGGTAAACCGTGGCGTGAGTCAGGTCACGGGCGTTCTCCTGGGCCCGCCGCATGATCTCTGCCTTCGAGGAATAATACTCATAAGTGGCAGACCCCAGGAAAATAATCGCCACGCTGGCAAGAATAAAGACGATGAGTTGACTGGCCAGGCTTCTATTTTTCATCGGAGTTTGGCGCAATTAATATAAAACTGGGAGAAATCCGGAATCTCTTGGATGGTTCCGTCATTCTTCAGGGTTTCCGCCGTCCGGTAATAATCTTGTTGGTTCAGGGTCCCGATGGGGCTCTGTTCCCCGGCAGGCAGGATCATGGTCCGCAGGCGCTCCAGCATCCACTGCTGGTGCACCCGGTTGGTGGGCACATGGGCGGCGTTGACGAACTTCATGACGATGTCCAGGGCCTCCTCGGGGTGGGCAAAGGCATAGCGCCAGCCGGCAATGGTGGCCTGGACAACAGTGTGGCAGATCAACGGCTTATCCCCTATAGGTCCTGGCCGTGCAATAGATGCCGTCTTCAGGGAAATTGAAGCCGTAGTCAGCCAGGAAAAAGGCGCTCAGCTCTTTCGGGTTTAGGCCGGCCTCCAGCAGCAGGTGATATTCGTTGTACCACATGGCTGAGGCCACATCCACGCCGCCCCGCAGGAAAAGGTTCAGAGTGGCTCCCTGGGGCACAGTATGCACCTTCAGGTGGTATTTTCGGAAGAAGGCGTCCATCTGGCCCCGAAAATCCTCGCCCCATACGCCCACCTTTTTGCCGCTGATATCTTCGGGCCCGATGATGCCAGTGGACTTCTTGGCCACCAGCATCAGGGCCGAGTGCTGGGCCAACTGGCAGATATCCACCAGGTCAATGCCCGGGCCCGCCGCACGATGCCGGCTGCCAGTTGCATGGTGCCAAAATCCGCCAGTCCCTGGGCCAGCATCTCGGCGGGAGAGTGTTCCGGCCCGCCTCGCAGGATCTTGACGTCCAGACCGTGTTCCCAGTAGAACCCCTTCTCATAGGCCACGTAGTAGCCGGCGAACTGGGCCTGGGGTTGCCATTGGGGAATGAAGCTGACCTGCGGCAGATGGGCTTCAGCCCCCACCGCGGCCAGCGGCCAGGGGGAGCACAGATAATAGAGCCACGGCCAGGATTAAGGGGAAAATTTTTCTCGCAACAAAATATGGCAGGGCAAACAACTTCATGGGCTTAAAGCATCTTATCGGTTTCTCCACGGCGTTTCAATAAGATTAAAATCGATTCACGACCCGCCCCTGGCGTCATCCTGACCACGGCCCCCCCACTTTTGCCAAATCAGGTAAAAAGGGTGTTACTCCTTCACTCCGGTTATCGCTAACCGGAAGGAATAACACCCTTTTCTAATTCCTACCATTTAATTCAAACCACCCCATGGCAAACTTGGGGACAATAATCGTCCTAATGTTTCTCCTCACCCCCAGGACCGCCAGGGGCAGCCTTAGGGGCAGGTGCAGCTTTAGGAGCCGCTGCGCGGGGCCGGTACCGGTCCCGGCTGCGGAGCCACATGGGGAGCTCCAGGTCTCGGACCCGGTGCGGGAGCCACATGCGTAGGCGCCGGTCTCGGTCCCGGGGCGGGAGTACAGTGCGTAGGCGCCGGTTTCGGTCCCGGAGACGGGGTTACATGGCCCGGACCAGGGTTTCTGGCCCTCATGAATGCCTCTTTGACCCGGAGCCGGTTGTTCCGGGATGTCCGGTCGGGGGTGACACATGGCCCGGTCCTCCCGATTTCGGCGCTCCGGGATCGCCTCGAACCCTTTCTGCCCAGCACCTGCACTTGCCATGCCGGTGCTGTTCAACGCTCGTTTTTTGGGCGTTTTTCGAGGCGCGGGAGCTCCGAGCCCAATGGAAACGGGGTCTTGAGCTTCGCCTTGATCGCGCGATGCCCTCCGGCTTAAGCCGATCACGCCGGATTCGTGGCGGGCGCTATAGCTTCACGTCGAAGACGAGCTCGTTTCGCAAGCGCTCAAGGTCGCTCTGGGCGCGTTGTTGCTTCTCCTCCAGGTCACGCAACTCGTTGCGCAAGGCGGCGAGCCGGTCCTCCTGTTCGTTCAACTGGTTCGTGTAGCGCTGCAACAGAGACTTCTCTTCGACGCTGCCTCTGAGCGACTTCATGTTCTCACGCAGACGCTCCTGGTCCTTGAAGATCTCCTCGGTCTGTCCTTTTACCCCGTCTATCTGCGCCTCAAGGCCCTCGAGTTCTTGACCCTGGCGGAGAATGCGACGCAGTGCGTCCTCGACTTCCCTGCTGATGGACTTGTCACGGACAAAAGCCTCGACCTGGTCGCCCGTAAGGCTACCCAGCGCGTAGGTGGCCTCCATGGGTCGCCCCTCCTCTACTACCAGGGAGGCGGTCTGTCCCGGCGGGACGGGGAGCCGGAAGCGCAGCCAGCCCGGCAACGTCTCCGCCGGGCGGGCCTCACCGCGCAACTCGTACCCGGCGCGCGCGGGATGCTCAATGATGACCGTGCGCGGCGAGGAGTCCGCGTTACGGAAGGTATAGGTCTTCCTCTCGCGGACCTCGCGCTCCTGGATCATGGCGCCCCGGCTGACACGGACGCGGCTCACCCGCTCGTACCGATTGTCCTGCTGGGAGCCCGCGGTAAGCGCCAGGTCCGTAGCGTAAGAGACGAGCCGCTTCTCTCCCGGGCGGATCGGCTCGAAGATCCCTTCACCTGCGAAGGCGCCCTCTTCGATGACGTTGAAGCTGCCGCCGTCCAATGTCAGCCCGCTGGAATTGGTGAGCCACAGGGCGCGCTGCGGCCGCGTGAGCCGGCTTGAGTCGTTCCAGATGGAAACCTTTTCGGCGACGATCGGCGCTTGGACAATGGGCACCAGGGCCGACTCGTTCTTCCTGATTGTGATCGGCTCCTTGAGCCTGTACTCGAACAAGTCGCCCAGTCCTTGGGCCAGTGCCGCCGCTTCTGCCTGCATCTGCTGCTGAGGGCTCGTGGAAGCCGCATCGGAGGGGGCCCTCGCGGCGCTCCGGTTCCTTAAGGAGGAGACTTGGGCCGCTGACGTTTGGAGTTGAGGAGCAGAGGCCGTCACAGAGACGGTTTCCGCGACACTGCCGACTTGAAGCCTGACGTCCGCTCGGCCCGGCCGCAAGCTGGACACCGGCACAGCCGGGACGACGGCCGATCTGAACCCTGCACGCTCCACCTGGACGCGGTAGGTACCGTCCGCCAGGGAGTAGAACTCGTACGCGCCCGCAGTGGTGGTCGCCTCCGCTGCGAGGTCGCCCCCGGAGTCATAGGCTCTCACTCTGGCTCCGGACACGACTGCACCCGTGGGGTCCGTCACCGCGCCCGCCAGGCTGGCGGCTCCTGTAGACAAAGTGGCCTGGTGGGTCTGAGGAGCGACGAGCACGTTGTCCGGCAGCGGCACGACCGGTCGCCGGGAGTAGTAGGGCTGCGAGAGCCGCTGGATGAAAGAGTTGGGGGCGCCCGCCACGAGCGAGAGCTCCACGCCTTCCCAGTCCTCGCCCACCGTGTTATCCACGATCGCCCATCCCTGAAGCAACGGGCTGTCGCCGGGTTTCGAAGGGAGAACCACTCGATAGGTTGTCTTCCACACGGGGACTTCGCTGATGTAGCTGACGGAAAGCGAGCGGTCTCCTGTACCCACCGCCGAGACCACCATCCGGCGCAGGTCCGCATCCCTGGCCGTGGCCAGGACCCCCATGTAGCGGCTCACCTGTTCCGCGAGGCTCCGGTCCAGGATGCGGGCCGAGAGGTCGGGGGAGAACTCAATCGTACGGATCTCGCCGGCATCGGTGATCAGCGCCAGATAGTCCGCTTCCAGTGACGTGCCACCGCTGACCCGGGTCTTGCGCTCGACGCTCAAGAGCCGGCCTGTGACCGGTGAAGCGCCCGCCCGCAGTTCCAGCCGGGCGCCCCGCAGACTCCGGAGGAACTCGGCCACCGTTGTCTGCTCCGCAACGGGCAACGCGACTTCGCCCAGCCGCCTTTCCATGGGAGCCTCAGAGCCGTAAGTCACCCCCGCGATTCGGCCGCCTCCAAGATCGAGGATGGTCAGTGACTTTAGAACGTCATTTAGTTGCGCGGAGGTGAAATTTATGCCGACACTCTGGTTGCCACTTACACGGCCCGCGTGCTCGAAGTAGCCGACACCGTTCTTGTAAAGGATGACGCGCCTTACGGGAAGCCTGCTGGCCTCCACCGCGCTGTCGGACCGTCCTGCGGCGCTTGCCCCCGGCACAGGCTTGTTCTGCCCCGGCGCGGCGGCCGCCAGACAAAGCGCGACCGCGACTGATACACAGCGCTCTTGCATCATCGGAACCTCCGTTCACTGAGAATATCCCACCAGCCTGACAGAATCTAGTGAGAGCGCCTCGATTGCCCGCCTCCGGCGGCATCCGTTAAGATGGGGCTTTGTCTCTTTGACGGCGCACCCTATGCAACACATCCTTTCGATTGTCTTGTTCACGCCCCTGGTTGGCTTCCTCGTCCTGCTGTTCATTCCCTCCTCCAACGAGAAGGCCATCAAGCTCTGGGCGAACATCGCCAGCTTCGCCGGATTCTTGGTGTGCCTGCCGCTGGTCTTCGCATTCGACCGGACCAAGGACTTCCAGTTCGCCGAGAGGGCGAATTGGATCCCGTCCATCGGAGCCTCCTACAGCCTCGGAATCGACGGGTACAGCTTGCTGCTGGTCGTGCTGACCGGCCTGTTGGGTTTCCTCTCCATCCTGGCGAGCTGGAAGGCGATCGACACGCGGCTGAAGGAGTACTACGGCAGTTTCCTGCTGCTCCAGGTGGGAATGCTGGGCGTGTTTATGTCGCTCGACTTCCTGCTGTTTTTCGTGTTCTGGGAGCTGGTGCTGGTGCCGATGTACTTCATCATCGCCATCTGGGGCGGGGCGCGGCGGGTGTACGCCGCCATCAAGTTCATCATCTACACCCTGGTGGGCTCGGTGCTGATGCTCCTGGGCATCCTGACTGTCTACTACCAGCACATCCAGCAGTTCCAGGTCCGCTCCTTTGACATCGCCCAACTGATGCGCACCCAGCTCGACCCCGGGATGCAATGGTGGGTGTTCTGGGCCTTCTTCGTCGGGTTCGCGGTCAAGGTGCCCATGTTCCCGCTCCACACCTGGCTGCCGGACGCCCATACCGAGGCGCCGACAGCGGGGTCGGTCATCCTGGCCAGCATCCTGCTGAAGATGGGAACGTACGGTTTTCTGAGGTTCTCTTTGCCGCTGTTGCCGGACGCCGCCAAGAACCCGACCGTGGTTCAGGTGATGGCCGTCCTGTCGATTGTGGCCATCGTCTACGGAGCGCTGGTCTGCCTGATGCAGAAGGACTGGAAGAAACTCATCGCCTACTCGTCGGTCAGCCACCTCGGCTTTTGCACGCTGGGGATCTTCGCCCTGAACCCGGCGGGCATTGCGGGCTCCATCCTGCAGCAGGTCAACCACGGGATCTCGACGGGCATGCTCTTTTTGATCGTCGGCGTGGTCTATGAACGCCGCCACACGCGCGAGATTGCCGAGTACGGCGGCCTGATGCGCGTCATGCCGATCTTCACCATCGTGTTTTTGATCGCCGCTCTGAGCTCGATGGGCATGCCGCCTTTGAACGGCTTCATCGGCGAGATCACCATTCTGCAGGGCGCCTACCAGACCTCGATATGGTGGGCCGGAGCGGTGGTGCTGGGCATCGCCCTGGGAGCCGCCTACCTGATCTGGCTGTTCCAGAGGACCATGCTCGGTGAAGTGGCCGAGAAGAACGCCGGCCTGCGCGATCTGAGCGCCAGGGAGATCGCGGTGTTCGCTCCGCTGCTGGTGTGCGCCTTCTGGATCGGGCTTTATCCCAAGCCGTTTTTCCAGGTGATGGAGCGGCCGGTTGCGCAGATCGTGGAGCGTGTCCGCCCCGGCTACTACGCCGACCACAAGCTGCCCAACCCGCTCGCGGGCGGCCCTTCGGCGCAGGTTTCCCTGCCGGGACAGTAGCCCGCACAAAGCGCCAGGTGCACGGTTCGCGGCACGTACTGTTTGTGGGAAAAGTAGACATGCCCCATGGGATTGTTCTCGGCGAGGTTGCCGGTCTTTACGCTGCCAGCCACGCCCATGATGGTGCATCCGTCGGGCTTCCGCGGGTGATCTTGGCGCCAATGGCGTCGCCTGTGGGGAAATACTTGTGCGCCAGGAACTGGTCTATGATCACAACTTCCTGCGCGTCGGCTCCGTCGGAATCGGAGATGTCGCGGCCCACGATCCTAATGCCGCTGAACGCCAGAAACGTCGTCGCGCCAGCGTGGAGCACTCCGGGAATCGCGGAGAGCCGCTGGAGCAGTTCCGCGAAGAGGTTCCGCGCGCGGGCGTCCTCGCCGTAACGAACCCGCGGCAGAGCAACCTGGGCCCTGACCACGTTTTCCGGCTTGAAACCCGGGTCCACCCGAAGCAGCCGGGCAAAGCTTATGGTGAGCAACTGGCGGGCGACCCGCCAACGGCCGGCCCCGAGACTGTAACGGATGGCAAGCTCCTTCCTCCGCACGTTCGACCGGACCAGCATCAGGTTGGCCAGGTTCACGCAGCCGTTGAGCAGTTTCGGTGAACGTGCGTCCGGCGAGCGGCCGCACGCCAAGCACCTTGAAGAACGAGGGCGTGACGTATTGCCCCCGGATGCGCTGCGGAGATCCCTCCATGCCGACTTCGTAGCCGGTATTCCCGATGAGCGCCACTGCGCTGAAGACGTTGGTCATCTTGCGGCGGTCCAGGTGATCGGGGACGGCGTTCGCCTGGCCACACTTTCGTCAATGCAGCGATTCTGGTGCTGGCAGCGACGCGCCCGATCCAATCGTTAGCCGCGGCAGGACCGCTTCCTGATTCGGCCGGAAAGAGGAGAAGCCGAACGCCCGATGGAGAAGAGTCGCGAGCGTGTCGCCGATGGCGGACTCAAGACGGGGGGCCTATTTGCCGATAGATCTTCTGGTAAAGACCGGCGACTCATGGAGGACCACGGAGTAGTCAACGAATTCCTGATTGAGAGCAACCAAACGGTACCGGTTGCGCCGTAAGCGGCTTCGGGGGGGCGGTCGGACATGCGACGGGAGATGTACATAAGGGGCGGGAGGGAAGCCTCTTGGCCGTTGTACGCGCCGATCGGGGCGGTGCTGATCGCCGGGGCGCTGTTTGCCTGGTGGATGGCGGCGCGGGCCGACGGCCAACTGCGCGCCGAACTGCTCGGGCAGGCGCACCTGGCGGCTCTGCCCGTAGGGCTGATGCTCGTGCTGTTGATCGGCGTGGCCGCCGCCCTGGCCGCCGCCCGCCGCGTGGACGCCTCCCCCAAACCGGTTCTGCGGCGTCTGCTGCCTCCCCTGGCGGCCATGCTGATCCTGCTGATGGCTGGCGCGGGGTTGCTCTTGTGGCAACAACACCGGCAGCAACTAGCCGGGGAGATCGCCGCCCAGATCGCCACGACCAGCCGCGAATTGAGAGTGGACCTGGATAACCAGACCGCCGGCCTGGCTGCGGTCGCGCAGCCCATCGCCTTCAACCCCGGCGTGCAAAAGGCCCTGCGCGCGGGCGCCGTCGACGGCCTCCTGGCCGCCTGGCGGCCCGTGTTCGAAACCCTGCGCCGGGAGTACAACATCACGCATTTTGAATTCCTTGCCGCCGACCGTGTCTGCCTGCTGCGGGTTCACAAGCCGGAATTGCGCGGCGACCGGAATGAGCGTTTCACGACCTTGGAAGCCGAACGCACCGGCAGGACCGCCTCCGGCATCGAACTGGGGCAGACCGGTAGTTTCCAGGAGAGCCCCACCTTCACCCTGCGAGTGGTGCAGCCGGTCATCGCCGGTGGCACCCTTGTCGGATACGTGATGCTGGGCAAGGAGATCGAGGATGTGCTGCAAGCGCGACGCGACCGCGCCGGCCTTGAACTGGCGGTGGTCATCCGCAAAGAGCACCTGAACCGGCCTGCTTGGGAAGAGGGCATGCGCCGCCTCGGCCGGGAGGTCCACTGGGACCGCCTGCCCCGAAGCGTCGTGATCTACGTCTCCCAGGGCCGCCTGCCCGATGCCCTCGCGCTCTGGGCCGCGAGCGACCCTGCCCACGCTGAAACGGAACGGGAGATCGCCTCCGATGGGAAGGATTGGCGGGTATCCGCGATACCCCTGGCAGACGCTTCGGGCGCGGAGGTCGGCGACCTGCTGGTCATGCGCGACATCACCGCCGAAAAGGCGGCCTTCGCGCGCCTGCTGGCTCTGGGCGGAACGGCCGGAGGCCTGCTGCTGGCGCTGCTGCTGGGCTTCGTCTACGTTCTGCTTCGCCGCACCGACGCGGGCATCCGAGCCCAGCAGGCGGACTTGCGCGAGAGTGAAGAACACCTGTCGGCCACGCTGCGCTCGATCGGCGACGGAGTAATCGCCTGCGATGCCGAGGGCCGCGCAGTCAGCTTAAACGCCGTGGCCGAGACGCTCACCGGGTGGACCACGGCCGAGGCGAAGGGCCATCCCGTCGAGGAGGTCTTCCGCATCCTCCACGCGAAGACCCGCGCCAGGGCGGAAAACCCGGTGGAGCGGACGCTCAGGGAGGGCGCCGTCGTGGCGCTGGCCAACGACACCGCGCTCATCGCCGGCGATGGCACCGAGCGCCACATCGCAGACAGTTGCGCGCCCATCCACAACGCGGCCGGCGCCGTCATCGGGGCCGTGCTCGTCTTCCGCGATGTGACCGAGGAGTATCGCCGGCGCGAGCAGTTGCGCGAGAGCGAGGCACGGTTGCGCGGCATTACGGATTCGGCCCAGGACGCCATCCTCATGATGGACCCCCGCGGTGCCATTACCTATTGGAATCCGGCGGCAGAGTCGATCCTTGGCTACCGAAGCGAGGAAGCGATCGGGCAGAACCTGGGCGAACTGCTGGTGCCCGTACGATTCCTCGCAGCCCATCGCGCGGCATTCCCCGAGTTCGCTCGCACGGGCCGCGGCAATGCCATCGGCAAGACGGTCGAGCTAGCAGCCCGCCGAAAGGACGGCCGCGAGATAGCCGTCGACCTATCCCTGTCGTCGATCTGTCTGAAGGGCGAATGGCACGCCGTGGGCATTATGCGTGACATCACCGAGCGTAAGCGGACCGAGGAGGCCCTGCGCGAGACCAACCGCTGCTTCGAAGAGGCCACCGCCCGGGCGAACACGATGGCTGCGCAGGCGGAGATGGCCAGCATCGCGAAAAGCGAGTTTCTGGCCAACATGAGCCATGAGATCCGCACGCCCATGAACGGTGTCATCGGCATGACCGGGCTGCTGCTGGATACCGAACTTGACGATGAGCAGCGCCGCTACGCCGAGATCGTGCGCGCCAGCGGCGAATCGCTGCTGGGGATCATCAACGACATCCTCGACTTCTCCAAGATCGAGGCGGGCAAGCTCGAGCTGGAGACGCTGGACTTCGATCTGCGAGAACCTGCTGGACGACTTCGCCGGCACCCTCGCCATGCGGGCTCACGAGAAGGGGCTGGAGTTATTCTGCAGCGCCGAGCCCGCGGTCCCCACGCCGCTCCGCGGCGACCCGGGCCGCCTGCGCCAGATTCTCGCCAATCTGGCGGGCAACGCCGTCAAGTTCACCCATGCCGGCCAGGTGGCGGTCCGCGTCGCACTGGTGGAAGAAAGTGAAAGCGATGTCCTGCTGCGCTTCTCGGTGCGCGACACGGGCATCGGCATCTCGGAGGAAAAGATCGGCCTGCTCTTCGCGAAGTTCAGCCAGGTGGACGCCTCGACCACTCGCCAGTACGGCGGCACCGGCCTGGGCCTGGCCATCTCGAAACAACTGGCCGAGATGATGGGCGGCGAGATCGGCGTGGCGAGCGCAGCGGGCAAGGGCTCGGAGTTCTGGTTCACGGTCCGCCTGGGCAAGCAACTCGCGGGGGCGCGGACGGAAAGCCCGCAGCCCATCGTGACGCGCCATTCGGCCCGCGAACGGTGGCAGCCTTTCGCCGGCGTCAAGGCGCGCATCCTGCTGGCCGAGGACAACATCACCAACCGCAGGTTGCCCTGGGCATCCTCAAGAAGCTCGGCCTGCGTGCCGACGCGGTGGCCGACGGCGCCGAGGCCGTCAAAGCCCTCGTGTCCATTCCCTACGACCTGGTGCTCATGGACGTGCAGATGCCCGAGATGGACGGCCTGGAGGCTACCCGGCAAATCCGCAATCCGCAATCGGCCGTCCTCAATCACGGGATTCCCATCATCGCCATGACCGCCCACGCCCTGCAGGGGGACCGGGAGCGTTGCCTGGAGGCGGGCATGAACGGCTATGTGTCCAAGCCGGTGTCGCCGCGGGCCCTGGCCGAGGTTCTGACCCGCTGGCTGCCCCGGCAATCTTCAGCACCGGTGGTCTTCGACCGGGCGGCCATGCTGGAGCGCCTCATGAACGATGAGGAGCTGGCGCGGGTAGTCACGGCGAGCTTTCTGGACGACATCCCGCGGCAGATCGAGGCGCTGCGGGGCTATCTCGACGCCTGGGACGCACCGGGCGCCGAGCGCCAGGCCCACACCCTCAAGGGCGCGTCGGCCAACGTCAGCGGTGAGGCCCTGCGCGCGCTGGCCTTCGAGATGGAGAAAGCCGGCAAGGCCGGCGACCTGAGCTCGGTTCGAGCCCGCATGGACGACCTGGAGCGTGAGTTTGCCCGGCTGAAGGAAGCGATGGCAAAAGAGGCGTAAAGAGGACTTCGACATGCGCATCCTGATAGCCGATGACGATTTCACCTCGCGTACCGTACTGGCGGGGGTGTTGAAGAAGGAAGGCCACCAGGTAGAGGCCACGGTCAACGGCGCCGAGGCCTGGCAGGCGCTGCGGCAGCCCGGCGCGCCCGCGCTGGCCATTCTTGACTGGACCATGCCCGAGATGGACGGGCCCGAGGTCGTGCGCCGGGTCCGCGCCCTTGAAAACGACCGGCCGCCCTACATATTGATGCTGACCACCCGGGGCGAAAAGGCCGACATCATCGCCGGGCTCGAGGCCGGGGCTAACGACTACCTGGCCAAGCCCTTCGACCCCGGCGAACTCCGCGCCCGCATCGAGGTCGGCCGCCGCATGGTCGAGATGCAAGCCGCGCTCATCGCCAGCCGGGAAATCTTGGCACACCAAGCCTCTCACGATCCGTTAACGGGCATGTTAAGCCGCCGGGCCATTCTCGAGAAGCTGGAGGAGGAACTCGCGCGTGCCGGACGCCATGGCGACCTGCTGGCCGTCGGGATGTGCGACATAGACCATTTCAAACAGGTCAACGACACCTACGGCCACCAGACCGGGGATGATGTGCTCTGCGGGCTGGCGCGGATTCTGAATGAGAGTCTCAGGCCGTACGATTCCGTGGGGCGGGTAGGGGGAGAGGAGTTTCTGGTGATCGCTCCGATCAAGGCGAGGGCTGATTCTGGACCCCTATTTGACAGGCTGTGCATGCGGGTCGCCGAAAGCAAGATGACGACTCGATCAGGCGTGCTGTTGGTTACGGTCAGTATCGGCGTGGCTTGTGCTACCGCCGGAAGCACGGCGGACGGGATACTGGAAGCGGCCGACGCAGCGCTGTACCGGGCCAAGAACGAGGGCCGCAATCGCGTGGCCCATGACGGGCGACGTATTCCCGAGGACGGACCAGAAGAATAAAGTGCGCGAAGGGCGAAATCATTCATTCGTAGCGAAGCGCTATGGCGGGGGGGATGCGGGCAGCGCGGGCCGACGGGATCCACGAGGCGATGGAGGCCACGGCGGCGAGCACGGCCGCGACTGCCAGGAACACCGCGGGGTCCGACGGGCGGACCTCGAATAGCAAGGCCGACATCATGCGCGTCAGAGCGAAAGCGGCCGCGGCTCCCGCCGCCAGTCCCAAGGCGGCCAGGCGCAGGCCCTGCCCTACCACCATGCCGGCGAGTTCCCGTCCGCCGGCGCCCAGGGCCATGCGAATGCCGAACTCGCGCGTGCGCCGCGAGACCGAGTATGCCAGGACGCCGTAGATGCCGATGGCCGCGAGCAGCAGAGCCAGGCCCGAGAAGATCAGGCACAGCGCCATAGCCGCGCGCTGGCTCCTCAACGAAGCCGCCAGCCGTTCGGGCATGGTCTTGACGTCGGTCAACGGCATCTCCGGGTCCGCCTGCTGAAGGGCGCGGCGGACGGCGGCAATCAGTTGCGGGTTGTCGCGCTCCGTGCGCAACACCAGGTGCACGGAGCGCGGCACGTACTGTTTGTAGGAAAAGTAGACCTGCCCCACGGGGTTGTTCTCGGCGAGGTTGCCGGTTGTTACGCTGCCAGCCACGCCCACGATGGTGCACTCGTCGGGCTTCCGCGGGTCTCCCGGAATCTGGATCCCGCGGGTGATCTTGGCGCCAAGGGCGTCGCCTTTGGGGAAATACTTGTGGGCGAGGAACTGGTCGATGATCACGACTTTCGGCGCGTCGGCTCCGTCGGAATCGGAGATGTCACGGCCCTGGATCAGCGGGATGCGCATGGCCTGGAGATAGCCCGGAGTCGCGGTGTTCCAGCCGGGTACCGGAGGATTCTCCCCCGGCGCGAGGGCATGGCCCACAATCCTAATGACGCTGGAGTTGTTGTTGCCGCTGAACGGTAGAAACGTCGTCGCGCCAGCGTGCCTCACTCCGGGAATCGCGGACAGCCGCTGGAGCAATTCCGCGAGGAAATTCCGCGCGCGGGCGTCCTCGCCGTAACGAACCCGCGGCAGAGCAACCTGGGCCGTGACCACGTTTTCCGGCTTGAAACCCGGGTCCACCCGAAGCAGCCGGGCAAAACTGATGGTGAGCAGCCCCGCTCCGATGAGCAGCACGAAGGCGAAGGCGAACTGGCACACCACCAACGCCGAGCGGATCCAGACTGCGCCGCGCGCGGCGGTTCCCGTGCGCTCGTCGCCACGGAATACCGCGTTCAAATCCCGGCGAAGCACGTGGAGCAAAGGCACGCCGCCGAACACCATGCCAGTGATGAGAGCGATGGCGGCGGTGAAGGCCAACGCGCCAGGGTCGATCTGGATGGTCACGCCCCGCGGCAGGTCCTTCGCGCCCAGGTAGGAAAGCAGGCGGACGCCGCCGTATGCCACGGCGATTCCGAGCGCGCCGCCCATTAGGGCGAGGACCACGCCCTCGGTGAGCAACTGGCGGGCGATCCGCCAACGGCCGGCTCCGAGACTGTAGCGGATGGCAAACTCCTTCATCCGCACGTTCGACCGGACCAGCATCAGGTTGGCCAGGTTCACGCAGCCGATAAGCAGCACGACCGCCACCGCGATTTGCAGAAGATACAGCGTGGGCCGGATGTCGCGTACCAGCTCATCCCTCAAGCCGGCCACCTTGGTGGCGAAGCGCGCATTGATGAGCAGTTGGCGAAACTGGGGAAAGATATCGAGGTTGCGGCGGTTCAGGTCATGGATGCGCTCCTGCGCCTGGGTCAGGCTGACGCCAGGCTTCAGCCGCGCAATCATCCCCCAGTTGTTGCTGTGCCGGGCCAGGTCGCTGGTCTGCTCTTTCGTGAAGGCGAAGGAGGTGTAGATGCGGACGTCGTCTCCGGGGATCCCGAAGGTGGCCGGCATCACGCCGACGATGCGATAGGGGGCGCCGCTAAGCCGGATGTCTTTACCGATCACATTCGGGTCGCGGGCGAACAGGTCCTTCCACAAGCCTTCGGTGAGGACCGCGACCTTCTCGTTGCCGAGGACGGCCTCTTCTTCGGTGAAGGTGCGTCCGACGAGCGGCCGCACGCCGAGCACCCTGAAGAACGAGGGCGTGACGTATTGCCCCCGGATGCGCTGCGGAGATCCCTCCATGCCGACTTCGTAGCCGGTATTCCCGATGAGCGCCACGGCGCTGAAGACGTTGGTCATCTTGCGGCGGTCCAGGTAATCGGGGACGCCGTTGGCGCCGCGGTCGGAGACGCCGACGCCGGGGTAGAGGTTGTACATCGTCACCAGCTCCTCGGCGTGAGGGAACGGCAGCCCCCGGAGAACCACGTTTTCGAGGACCGTGAAGATGGCGGTATTGGCGCCGATGCACAGGGCGAGCGTGAGCAGCGCAGCGGCGGTGAAAGCGCGCTGCTTGAAAAGAAGTTTGAGGCCGAAGATGAAGTCCTGAAGCACAGCGCCGCCTCTTGGGTTAATACGCAGGCGCGCACCCGAGAGTTCCGCTTTTGGCGGGACCGGCGTGCGCTGGGGTGACCTACTTCGGCGGGCGCAGCAGGCGGGCCGGCAGGCGTGAAAAGTAGGTCAATCGCTCGACGAGCGGCAGCAGGCGGCGGACCGTGCGGCCATGCAGCAGCAGGCTGCCCACCACCAACGCCGGGTGAGGAATGGTGGTGCAGCAGCGGGAGCAGACATCGATCTCGCCGGCCCGGCCCGTCACGTGGAGCCAGCGCATTAGCCGCATCGCATCCGAATTCCAGATCTGTTCCAGCGATTTCTCTCCGATGCGGCCGACCGGCCCGCCACCCAGCATGTAACTTTGGCAGCACGGATAGACGTCCCCGTTGTGCTTGACGTACAAGGGGCCGCGCCACAGGTAGTGGCAGGGATGTTTCCAGTCGGAGGGGTCATGGCCCGCGGCGGGGCGCAGTAGGTTCGTCTCGTCCTGCTTGATGCGCACCTGGTCCACGCCGGGGACCGAACTCCAGAACCGGACGAACTCTTCGACCTCAGGCGCATTCCGCTCCATGCGGACCATCTGCACCACCACCTGCACCTTCGCTCCCCGCTCCTTCTTCATGCGGGCGAAGCGGACGAAGTTGTCGCGGACGGCTTCGAAGCGCGCCCCCTTGCGGTAGTATTCAAAGCTCTCCTTGGTGGCTCCGTCGAAGCTTAGGGTGACGTGCTCGATCGGCGTACGCAGGAGCCGGTCGCTGGCGGCCTCGTCGAGCAAAGTGCCGTTGGTCGACAGCAGCGTGGAGATGTTATGGCGCGCACAGTGCTCGATTCGGTCGAAGATCAGGGGATCGAGGAACGGCTCGCCAAGCCCGATCAGCATCATGTGCTCGGCCGAACCGCCTGATTCCGACACCAGACGGTCGAAAATCTCCCGTGCCATGTCCTCTTTGGGCTGCTTGAAGGTTTCCCGCGGGCACATCGGGCAGTAGAGATTGCACTTGGCTGTGGTTTCGACGATATGTTCGACCGGCAAGCCCCTCAGTTTGGAGTTCCCCCGCAGGTAACCCCAGAGCAGCTTGGCTCGATTCCAGGCGCGCATGGCGTGTTTCTCTATTTTACCGGCCGGGATCCGTTTCGCATACAATAACGGCAGTCGTGAAGATCACGTTGACGGGCGGCACGGGCTTCATCGGCCGGCGCGTAGTGAAGCGCCTGCTGGCGGACGGCCATTCCGTTCACCTGTTGGTGCGGCACGCCAAGACCGGATTCGGCCCGGACGTAGAGTGCTCGATCTGGAATGCGTACACGGTAGATCCAGCGCCCTCGAGCCTGG
The DNA here is from genome assembly GCA_963798455.1 of Bryobacterales bacterium. Taxonomy (GTDB): domain Bacteria; phylum Acidobacteriota; class Terriglobia; order Bryobacterales; family Bryobacteraceae; genus CAWCTD01. The sequence continues at coordinate 1,533,909 of CAWCTD010000004.1, read as the reverse complement.
CCGGCGCGGATGCGGTCATCCACATGGCCGGCGAACCGGTGTCGCAAAGATGGACTCCCTCGACCAAGCGCAGGATCCGCGACAGCCGCGTGATAGGGACCCGGAGGCTCGTCGAGGCCATGGCACGTGCTTCGCCGCGCCCGCCCGTGTTACTGTCCGCCTCCGCGGTCGGGATCTACGGGTCGCGGGGCAATGAAACCCTCACGGAATCATCGGCGCCGGGCCAGGGTTTTCTTTCCGAGGTCTGCGTGGACTGGGAAAAGACCGCCGGTGAGGCCGAGAAACTGGGGATCCGTGTCGCTTATCTACGCACTGGGATGGCTCTGGCAGGGGAAGGTGGGGCTCTGGCTCAGATGCTCACGCCGTTCCGGTGGGGCGTGGGCGGCCGGGTAGCGCTCGGCGACCAGTGGATCTCCTGGATTCACGTGGAGGACCTGGTCTCGCTGATGGTATTCCTTCTGGGACGCAGTGACCTCCACGGCCCGGTCAATGCGACTTCGCCCAACCCGGTCACGAACTCGGAGTTCACCAAGCACCTCTCCGCCGTGCTGCACAGGCCCGCCCTGCTTACGGTGCCCGCCTTCGCCCTGCACGCCATCTATGGCGAGATGGCGGAGATTATCCTGGGAAGCCAGCGGGTCCTGCCCCAGGCGGCGCAGGCGGCGGGATTTGAGTTCAAGTACCCGGGTCCGCGGCTGGCGCTCCAGAACCTGCTGGCGTGAAACTGGGGAGGCCCGGCACCTACCGGTCGTGGGCGTGGGCGTCTTCCAGGTAGGTGTACCCGCGGAGACCCTCCTCGTAAAAGCGGAGGAGCCTGCCGGATTCTTCATAGCCCATGCGGCCCTCGCGCACGGCCGCCTCCACGTCGCGCCGGAAACTGGCGAGCAGCGTTTCTGAGTTGAACTCAACGTAGTCGAGTACCTCGCGCACGGTGTCTCCCTTGATGAGCGTTTCCAGGATCACGTCGCCGTTGTCGCCCAGGCTCACGTGTACGGCATTGGTATCGCCGAACAGGTTGTGCAGGTCGCCGAGGATTTCCTGGTAGGCGCCCACCAGGAACGTGCCCAAGTAATATGGCTCCCCATTGAAGGCGTGCAGCGGCAGCGTTCGCTTGACGTCGCGGCGGTCGATGAACTGATCGATCTTGCCGTCCGAGTCGCAGGAGACGTCGCCGATCACGCCGTGGCGGCCGGGCGGCTCATCCAGCCGGTGAATGGGCATGATCGGGAACAGTTGCTTCACGGCCCAACTGTCGGGCAGGCTCTGGAACAGGGAGAAGTTGCAGAAATAGGTGTCCGAGAGCATGGCAGCCAGGGGCTCCAGTTCCTCCGGAAACTCGTCCAGTTCCTTCGCCAGCTTCTGAACGCGGCGGCAGATGGCCCAGTACAGGTTCTCGGCCAGGCAACGCTGCGTGAGGGGCAGGTACCCGAGGCTGAAGAGATTGAGCGCGGCATCGAGCGCCTGCTGGGCGTCGTGGAAGCCCTCCAGAAGGTTCTGGAACTCAGCGAACGGGAGGTTTCCAGCAGGTCCACCAGCGGCTGTTCGGCGTCCTCCGGCAGTTCACGCGCGGCCTCCTCCTCGCCGAAGCCGCTCACACCCAGTACGTTGAACACCAGCACGCTGTGGTAGGCGGCGATGGCGCGGCCGCTCTCGGTGACGATCGTGGGATGAGGCACTTCGGCTTCGTCGCAGACGCTCTGGATATGGTAGATGAGGTCGTTGGCGTATTCCCGCAAAGTGTAGTTGACGCTCGACTCGAAATCGGTCTGCGATCCGTCGTAGTCGACGCCGAGCCCGCCGCCCACGTCGAGGTAGCGCAAGCCGCCGCCCGCCCTTCGGAGCTCCACGTACATACGCGCGGCTTCAATCACCGCCCCCTTGATCTGCCGGATGTTGGTGATCTGACTGCCGAGGTGGAAGTGCAGCAGCTCCAGACAGTCGGCCATGTCGTAGGCTTTCAATTGGTCCAGAGCCCGCAGCGCCTCGGTGGCCGTCAAGCCGAACTTGGAGCGATAGCCGCCGGAGGAGCGCCAGCGCCCGGAACCGCGGCTGGCGAGCTTGAGGCGCAGCCCGAGCACGGGACGCACGCCGACGCGGCGCGCGTGCTCGACGATCAGATCCAGTTCGGTGTACTTCTCGATGACCGGGATGATCTGGCGGCCGATCTTCTTCGCCAGCATGACCATCTCGATATACTCGTCGTCCTTGAAGCCGTTGCAAATGATGGGCGTTTCGTTGTCGGCGATGGCCAGCACCGCCAGCAGTTCCGGTTTGGAGCCCGCCTCCAGGCCGGCCTTGTAGGGCCGGCCGTATTGGAAGACTTCTTCCACCACCTGGCGCTGCTGGTTCACTTTGATGGGGTAGGCGCAGCAGTAACCTCCCTTGTAGCCATGTTCGGCGCTCGAGTTTTGAAAAGCTTCGTAAACTTCCGCCAGGCGATGCTTGAGGATTTCCGCAAAACGGATCAGGATGGGGAGCGAGATCCCGCGCAGCAGCAGCGTATCGACGAGTTCCTTCAGGTCGATGGCGCGCTCGGGTTCCTTGGTGGGGTGAACCAGGAGGTGTCCGGCGGGGCTGACCGAGAAGTATCCTTTCCCCCAGCGAGCGACGTCGTAGAGTTCCGACGCGTCGGCGACGGTCCAGCGTTCGGCGGGTTCGCGGACCAGGGTCCCCTCAGAGAGTCTTGGGTTCAACGCACCTCCATAGAACTTCAGTGTCCCCCCAAATCCTCGGATCGGCAAGCGGGATTCGAAAGCTGGCTCTGGAATTTGACACCCCTCCGGGGACCGCGCGAGAATATGGGGGTAGGGACGCGGGAGTAACTCAGCTGGTAGAGTGCAACCTTGCCAAGGTTGATGTCGCCGGTTCGAATCCGGTCTCCCGCTCCAAACTCCTCAAACACTGCGGGCCTGCCCCCATTCATGGGCTAGAGCCGGAAGAGAACTACCCTCACTTTGTGCGGCCCGCCTCGCGGACGTCGCCCTTTGCCTCTACCTCGGCCTGCTTGACGGTCGCTTGCACCTGGGCGGGCTTCATCTCCGGGCGCAGATGTTGAATCGCTTTGCCCAGGGATACAGGATCTTCTCCAGTCATCCTCGCCTTAAGATCGGCAAACGGGATGCCGAGGTTCTGGGCTACATGCAGCGCGGCGATGAATTGCCCTTGGTTCCTGAATCCCGTGGCGGCGTCCTGCAACGCAACTCCTTGAGGCAATAGCGGCGTCAGGCGGGTTGACAGGGCCGGATTGTGTTCGATCTGGGTTGCGACCTGCGTTTGCGGCCGTGCCGTGGCGGGCTCACGCATGTCCGCGTTCGTGGCGGTTCTTCCTCCGCTTTGAGCGCTGCCCTGGCCGGATCCATGTGCCTGAGACGGCATGCCGGCAGCCGGGGGCGGGGCGCCACGCCCACCTCCGCGCTGGCCGAGTGCCGGGTAGACACAGAGGCAGAGACCGCCAGCCGCGATCGTAAGAACCCTCGATAGACGTTTCATAGTCTTTTCCTCCTTGCTGATCACCATCCTGCTGTTCGGATCAGCGAGCCTAAGTTGATGCCTGCTCCGAGAAACACAGTGTTCAGGGAGTACGTTGTGCTTCGGGTGTAGCCGAGCTGAAATCCAAGAAACCGCGACGGGCTGATGCTCAGCCACATGGAGCCCCCGCGGTCCCGTGCAATCTCTGCCGGCCCCACAGTCGTCGGGGCCAACTCGAAAACGCCCTGTCCCCGGCTGTGGCCAGCGGATTGGCCGGGCGGGCTGACAGCGCCTTTCCCGCGAACGCGACTGACAATAATCTGCTCACCTGACGGCCGGATCGTGTAGGCCAAGGCCCCAACACCCACGGCCTTGAAAAGCCGGAATTGCACTCCGCCCGAGAGGTGGGTTACGAATCCTGTCGAGGTGAACGGCCGGATGAAGAACGGTGTATCGGACACAGTATTCGCGACCCCGGCGTCCCCGAAGGGCGTCAGTCGGCCGAAAGAGCGATCAAGATGGTTGTTCCAGTCGTAGGTGACGTGCCCGGTGCTGAGCCCCTTATCCTTGTCACCGGTGGGCGCCGTCACTGTGAGTGAACTCAAGTAATTGACCGCTGGATTCATCACAAGGAAATGCCCGGCGATGCGCGCGTTCCCAATCCCATTCACGCGGGCTACTGAGGACGTGGAAAGCGCACTCTCAGAGGGGCGGATGAGGTACACGGGCAGGCCGGCATCGACTGCAAAGTAACGGTTCAGCTTGTAGCCGACACTCGAATCCAGGCGCGTGACGAAGCCGACCTGGTTGCTGGTGGCGTCAACTCTCTCGTACAAATAGAAACCCGAGTCCTCCGGCGAGGACTGGCCGTTCAACCCCCTGCTGCCGATGAGAAACAGGGTGAGGGCCGCACCCCAACGCGCGGACCGGACAAGCGTGGCAGAGGGGCGCATCGAAGGCTCCACAAAGAGGCTTGGGCAAGATTCTGGCCAAACCATAGTTGACTTGTTTCCAACGGCTTGTGGGCTCGCCTCACGTGCATCCGGCTCCATCCGTACACGCCGCACGTGTAATGTTTGCCGTCCGAGCGGGACGAGCCGGCAGGTGTGCCGCAACAGCAGGAAGGCGGCACCCAACAGCACTCATTCCCCGGTGCGGGGTTTGAGCTTGAGCTTGCTCGTGTTCTTCTCGATGAAGGCGCGCGACCGCACACATTAAGACGTGTCGGGAATCTACTGCTCCGCACGGTAACAGCGCTCCTCGGCCCGGTCGCCGCTTTGACCGGTATTCTCCCAAGGACAGAAGGCCAGTGATCCGGCAGCGGCGCCCCTCATGTCGCGGGACAAGATGAACTGTGCCAGTGATTCGCGGCTGCCGTGGTACACTGACCGCGCCTGCTCAACCTGGCGCCTCGCCCTTTCGATTACCGTCCTGTCCTGAGTTGGGTGCTTGGTCATTGATTGCAGAAAACGAACCTGCTCCGAGAACCGCCGGAACGCATCTTCGTAGGCTGTTCGCAAGGCTACCAGCCGTGCCTGAGCTTCTGTCGTTCGGTGTCCCATGTGTGAATAGACGCAAGTGAGTCACAAAAGGTCGTGTCCGTCCTCCAACTGGCGGAATACCACGTTGAACGGTTCCAGGGTGTACCTGAGCGGCGACATTCTCTTCGGATGTTGGCCGCCACCCGTCGGCGACCGCTGCTCCGTGCCGCGAGTGCAGTCCAAACGAAAGCAAACCGGTGGGGCAGGACCAGTATGCCGTGGGACATCACTGCTCCAGCGGCCGTGGCGCTGGCTCTGGGCTGGAGCCGGCAGAGTCGGCGCGAGGCTTGGCGAGCCGGCTGGGACGACGCTTGAGCCTTTCTCCTATCCTCTTCGAGAGAAAGTACACACTCGAAATCGGAACCAGCCCACCGAGCTTGTACCGCCCCAGAGAAGCAAGACCAGCCGTGGCGAGACAGCCGCACTGAGCACAGACAGGTTCTCCACCGAACTGGCATGGCGTGACCTCGGTGCTGAGGTCCGCTGACAGGCAGGTTGAGAGCTGCGCGAACACACAGCCGGCACGGGATGCGGGAGGACGGGCGAAACCCTCCAGCGCCGCCTTCGACATATCGACCTTCTTGAATCGCTCTGATACCGCCTTGAGATCACCGATGGCGCGGGCACGATCAGGTAGCGTGAGGCGTTCCTGAGAGTCGTCACCCTCCTGAGGGGTGAAGAGGCTGAACCAGATTTTCCTCGCCTCCTGACGCTCCGACCAGAATTGCGCGAATTCGTGGAGGTAGCCGGACCGCTGAAGCTGCTGCCGGGTGATCGTACAGTGCACGATGACGCTGTGCCCCTGGATGTGCTGCAGGATGCGTTCGTAAGTCGCGGGCGAGCGTCTTCGATCATGCTCTGGCGGAAGGCCATCCACGGACACGACGAGGTGCAGGCACTTCAACGTTGCCCAGTGCACAGGGATGACTCGGACGGCGCTGGTCACAAGCTGCACTTCAATCCGCATCCGATCAAGTTTCGGGAGCAACAGATCCAGCTCACGGTGACGCACCAGCGGTTCACCACCAACAATCGAGAGATGTATCGGCCGATAGCGGCGTACCAGCGCCATGACCCCGTCCACGAGCGAATCGCCCCTATGATCGGCCAGCTCTCGAAGCGTTGCGGCCGCGCCCAGGTGTCCGGCCTCATAGGCGTAACAGCCCGGGCATCGAAGCGGACACTCCTTGGTGATTTCGATCGACATCAAAGGCCTATGGCCTTGGAGTATACGGTACCAGCCACGAAGGATATCAGTCTTCTTCACGGCAGCCCCTCATCCTGAACGCCCTGTTGCCACAGGTTCCCCGATGTGATCGTCGGGGCGGAGGCTTTACTGTATCGATTTTAGGATGACCTCACCCGCCGATGCCTTCCCGCTGGGTCGGGAACAATCGGTGCGAACTCGGCGGCCAAATCCGCAAAACGCGGACAGGCGTCTCCCTTGCACACCTCACGACCCGGTTGTCAACGCCCGGCCGGGGCGCTATCCTCATGGTCGGGAGGGGCAGTTATGAAGGTCTTCTGGCTTGGCCTGCTCGTCCTGAGCACATCGGCCTTCGGCCAACGCGCCGGCGGTTTCGGCGGAGGTGCTAGCCGCCCGGCGTCGGGTGGATTCGCGGTCGTCCGCCCCGGAGCGGGATTCCGTTCCCCGGGCTTCCAAAGGCAGTTTGGTCTCCCGCAGCTAGAGCCGATCCCGCCACTGGGGGGCGAGCCGTTTCTCCAGCGCCGCGCACCCTTCGCGGGCAACCGGTTTGGCCGGCTGGGCCGTGGGTCATCGTTCTATCCGCTGGTGTGGCCGGGGTACTTCGGCGACGAGGTCTACTCGTACGCGCCGGCGCCGAACATATTCGTGGTTCAACCGCCGACCCTGGCTGCGTTTCAGCCGGCAGCTCCGGCGCCGCCTCCCAAGCCGGCTCAGCCCGTCGTTCACGAGTACAATTTCAGTGAGGCGGAGACCGCTCCAGCTCCGCCAGCGGAACAGCGGGCTTTTGTGATCGCGCTTAAGGACGGCTCGAAGGCCTCCGCAGTCGCCGTCTGGGTTCAGGGACGGACGCTGCATTACATCGACAGGGATGACAACGAGCGGCAGGTCGCGCTCTCCGAGGTTGACCGCGGGCTCACGCAGAAGCTGAACCGCGAGCAGCAATTGCCGTTGAGCCTGCCCGCCGCGGGTCCCGTCTCCGGCTCCATTCCTTAGCTTCGCTTGCTCTCGAAGTCCCACGCCGAGGAGACGATCTCGCGCAGGCCGGTGAACTGAGGCTTCCACCCGAAGGTGCGAGTGAGCCGGCTAGAGTCCGCAACCAGCACCGCGGAGTCCCCCGGTCGTCTGGGGCCCATGACGAACGGCACCTTCTGATCGGTCACCTCTTCGACCGCTCTGAGCACCTCCAGAACCGAGTGCCCCGAGCCTGTCCCGACGTTGTAAGCCCCCGACTCAGCTCCGGCCAACAGCGCTTCCAGCGCCAGGATGTGGGCCTCGGCGAGGTCGTTGACGTGGATGTAGTCACGCACGCAGGTGCCGTCCGGTGTGTCGTAGTCGTCGCCGAACAACGTGATCGGCTGGCGAGTGCGGACCGCCCGCAGCAACAACGGGATCAGGTGGGTTTCCGGATCGTGCTCCTCGCCCAGCCCAGCTTCCGGATCCGCGCCACACGCGTTGAAGTAGCGCAACGCGACGCTGCGCAGCCCCCGGCACTGGTCGAGCCAGCCCAGGATTTTCTCCACCATGACTTTTGACTCGCCGTAGGGGCTGACCGGAGCGTATGGCGCGTCTTCCGGGATGGGGACCCGCTCGGGGGTCCCGTAGACCGCCGCGGTGGAAGAGAAAACCAGCCGCGTGACGCCGGTGCGACGCATAGCCCGGAGCAGGGAAAGGGAGCCAGCGACATTGTTGGAGAAGTACATCTCGGGCTCCTGGACCGACTCTCCGACGGCAATGAACGCGGCAAAGTGGATCACTGCTTCGACGCCTTCCTGCTCCATCAGGCCCCCGAGCGTCGCGGTGTCCGCGATATCCATCACGTGCAGGCGGTTGGCGCCCACGTTGTGACGATAGCCCCTGGAGAGGTTATCCACGACGACCGGGTCGAAGCCCTTGCGGATCAGCCATTGTACGGTGTGCGAGCCGATGTAGCCGGCCCCGCCGGTTACGAGGATTTTCTTCATGCTGTCTTCTTTGTCATCTCCAACAGGTGCTCGATGGTACGCCGGAACTGGGCTCCGTAGGCCGGGTCGGCCAGCGCGAACTCAACGAAGGTCTCGAAGTAGCTTGGGAAGTTTCCGATGTCATAGCGCTTCTCGCCGGCAGGGAGCCTTACGGCCAGGACCCGCTTGCCCTCTTCGCACAGGCCCCGGATGGCGTCGGTGAGCTGGACCTCACCCCGAGCATCGGGCTGGACCTGCCGGATCATGTCGAAGACCAGGGGCGAGAAGATGTAGCGGCCCGCGATGGCCAGGTTGCTGGGCGCGGCTTCCGGCTCGGGCTTCTCCACCAGCCCCGCCACGCGAATACACTCGCTATCCTCTTTGGCGGGCTTGATGATCCCGTAGTGGCCCACCTCGCCCGGCGGGACCTCCTCTACGGCGATCACGCAGCTAGCGTGCCGCGATTCGAACAGTTCGGACATCCGCGCCACGGACCTGGAGTTGGCGTGGAGCCCCAGGATGGAATCGCCCAGCGCGACCACGAAGGGACGTTCACTGGCGAAACTCTCGCCGCAGAGGACCGCGTCTCCGAGGCCGCGCTGGAATCGCTGGCGGGTGTAATAGAAGTGCGCCAGCAGTTCCTCGGACCGCAGCTCCTCCAGCAGATCCAGTTTGTTTCCCGCGCTGAGCAGGCGCATTAACTCGGGGTCCTGGTCGAAGTGATTCTCAATGGAGCTCTTGTTGCGGCCCGTTACGAAGAGAATTTCTTCGACCGAATTGGCAACCAGCTCCTCGACCACATACTGCACGATCGGCTTGCGGGCGACCGGCAGCATTTCTTTCGGCTGGGACTTAGTGGCGGGGAGAAGCCGCGTTCCGTAGCCGGCAACCGGAACGATGGCGCATTTGATCACTTTCTGAATATACAACCAAGCACCGCAGGGCCGCGGCCTTCAACGTGCGCTCACCTTGTCTTCAGGCGCTCCAGGCGGACGTTCACGGCCTCCACGAAGCCGTTCAGGCCCCGTCTGGCCTCCACCGTCACTCGGGTGCCCGGCTTGAGAGCCGAGCGGTCGAGTTTCTTGGTCCCGTCGAAGTACCTGGTCTTTGCGGTGCAGTTGAACTCGATGACGTTGGAGCCCGCCGTTTCGACTGCCAGCTTGGTTCTGGTGATTTCGCGGATGGTGCCGGTGAGGCTCGCCAGGGGCGCCTCCTCCTGGCAAAAGGCCGGCATCCCGGTCACGACGACGAGCATTAGCGCAAAACTGATCCAACGGCTACGTCCCACGGGTCTCCCAACTCCATATTAAGCGACTTCAGGGTAACCGCCCGCGCCCGCCGCGCATCGGAGCATTCAGGAGGGCCGGCGCTCCAAAGGGGGGACTCATGCGCCCAAGAGCTTTGCTCGTCGTTTTCGCCGCTCAGGCTATATCCTTCGCTCAAATCGACCGCTCGCCGGTGCCGCTTCCGGGCGGCGGCTCGAACGGGCCCTGGGGGATCCCCGGCACCCGGTTTCCCCTGCCGCGCCGCGGAGGGCAGGCCCCTGGTGGTCAGACTGCGCCGGAGGAGGCCACCACGCGCGCGACGGGCAAATTGACGAAGATCGACGACAAGTCCCTCACCGTCGAAGCCCGGGACGCGCGTACTCTGGAATTCCAACGGACCAAGGACACAAGGTTCTACAAGGACTCTAAAGAGATAGGCGCGGCCGACCTCAAGCCTGGCGATGACGTGTCCGTGGAAGCCACCCAGGACCAGCGGGGGCGGCTCTACGCCCGCAGCGTCTACCTGGAGCCGCCCGAGACAGCCTCGGCGAAGCCCGAGCCCGGCGCGAGCCCGGCGCCCACACCCCCGGCGGCGGCGCCCCGTGATCCTGACGACCCGGGGCCTCCGGTCTTGAAGCGTGGCGTACCCGAGAAACGCGAGGCTCCGGAGACCGAGGCGAGTTCAACTCCTTCCCCCGAGCCGGCTCCTCCGGCTGTCGAAGCCGTGGACGCTTTCCTGGTGAAGGCGCGCGCGGCGGCCGTGACATTCTCCGAAGGGCTGCCCAACTACCTGTGCAAGGAGTTGATGTCGCGTTTCTACAGCACCGCGCGTCCGGCGGACTGGCGGGCCCAGGACGTGGTCTCGATGGATCTGGTTTACGAGAATGGCCACGAGAGCTACCGCAATGTAGCGGTCAACGATAAGCCCACGCACAAACAGGTCGAGGAACTGGAGGGCGCGTGGTCGACCGGCGAGTTCGCGTCCATGCTGCTGGACCTGTTTTCTCAGGCTACCGACGCGGACTTCCGCTTCCGCGGCCGTTCGGTCTCCTCCGGCGTCCCGGCGCGCGTGTACGATTTCGACGTGCAGCAGCCTCATTCGCACTGGCACGTGCAGGCGGAGGCGCAGTCGATCAACCCGGCCTACAGGGGGTCGGTGTGGATCGAGCCGGAGAGCGGCCGCGTGCTGCGCATCGAAATGCAGGCGCGGTCCCTGCCGGAAGGCTTCCCCTTCAACGCGGTCGAGTCAGCGGTGGATTATGGGAATGTCAGGCTGGGCGGCAAGGAGTTCCTGTTGCCGGTACACGCCGAAAGCCTGAGCTGCCAGCGCGGGACGGCGAACTGCAGCCGCAACACGCTGGATTTTCGCAACTATCACAAGTACGAAGCCGAATCGAACATCGACTTCGACGCCACCAAGCCGTAGGGACGACGACGGTCCCCCCACGCTGAAGCGGCGGAACTAGCGGCAGGTGCGCTGCGCTACGAGTACGGATCGGGAGTGCCCGGAGGCAGCCGCACGAGCCGCCGGAGCCGGTCGATGAAGGGCTTCCAGCGCGGGTCGCGCCGGAGGGCGACAGAGTTTGGAGCGTACGGCGTGCACCAGACCAGCGAAGGAGTCCGCTGCTCAAGGGCTCGATCGAGAAGCCGGAAAGCCTCGTCCATTCGACCGAGCCCGGAGTAAACCACCGCAAGAGAAACCGGCGAGATGTAGCCTTTCTGTGAAGCGTGCTCCATCTCGGCCAGAATCTTGAGGGCGTCAGCTCGGCGCCCCGCCAGCCCGTAGGCCAAGCCGAGGGGAGCGAGAACCGCCGCAGGGCGGTCGGGGCGGAGCAGCTCGAGTGCCGCATCGAACTCGGACACGGCCTGGCTCGGCTGCCCGAGAAGGAGTTGGGCGAATCCCATGTACCAACGGATGACCCAGATCGTCGGGTCCCGCCGGCGTGCCCGTTCGCCCTCCTCAAGTGCCCTTTCAGGCCGTCCCTGGTACAGCCACCACCAGCCCAAGTTGATGTCGTTCCAGGGCGAAAGCGGGTCGAGTTCGCGGGCCCGATCATAATGCCGGCGCGCTTCGTCAAAACGGAGCAGCGGAGACGCGAGCATCTGTCCATACAGATTGTGGGCGGCCGCGTAGCCCGGCCGGAGTTCGAGGGCCCTTCCAAAGTGCCGCTGCGCCTTCGCGACATCCCATTCCCCGTCAAAGGCGATGACCGCCCGCGCCTTGTGAGCGTCCGGGAGAGTTTCGTCGAGATCCAACGCCTTCTCGGCCGCCGCGATCGCCTTGTCGCGCACTTCCCCCGGGGCGACGAACTCCAACCCTGCAGCGGCCAGAGCCCACATGGCTTCGCCTAATCCCGCCCAGGCTGGGGCGTAGGTCGGATCCCGGTCGACTGCTTTCTGGAATAGCTCGATTGCCTGACGAATCTCCCCCTCGCGCGTCGCGTACTCGAGCGTCGCTTTCCCTTTGAGCGTGGCGTCGTAGACCTCGGGATCGACAAGGCGTGCGGTCTTAAGCCGCTCGCTCTCCTGCGGCGTTACCTGGACCCGGATCTCGCCCGCAATCGCCTGCACCAACTCCGACTGCAGCGCCAGCACGTCCGTCATCTCACGCTCGTAGTCGTTCCCCCACAGTTGCCGGTCCTGGCGCGCGTCGATCAGCCGGGCCGTGACGCGCACCCGGCCTCCGGAGCGCATCACCGAGGCCTCGACAATCCCGTCTACCCCCAGTTCCCGCGCGATCTGCGGCAGGGACTTCTTCGCGTCCTTGTATTGCATGACCGAGGTACGCGAGATGACCTTGTTGACAGCCTTGATCTGAGCGAGACCAGCGATCAAGGTGTCGGTCATGCCATCCGCGAAGAACTCCTGGGATGGATCGCCGGAGAAATTCTTTACGGGAAGCACCGCCAGCGAGGTGATGCGGGGCGTGTTAGCTCGACCGAGCACACGTTCGCGCAATCTGCCGACGTTGAGAGCGATCAGCAATACGAGGACTGATGCCAGGATGCCCAGGCCCAGTCCGACCGACTTCGCGAACGACCACCGGGGCGATGCGGCAGCGACCAGCGCGCCCGAATCGGATTCTTCCTTCAGTTCCTCGAGCGCCACCCGCACGTCGGCCATGTGCTGGAAGCGGCGCGCGGGGTCCTTACGCAGGCAGCGCCGGATGAGCTTCTCCAGTTCCTCCGGCACCCCATCCACAGGCTTCGGCTCGGTGGTGGCGGTGGCTCCCAGTACCTGGCCAACGGAATCGCCCTCGAAGGCATGCCGCCCGCTCGCCAACTCATACAACACGCAGCCGAAGGAGAAGATGTCGCTGCGCGCGTCCGCCGGCTTGCCGTCGATCTGCTCCGGGGACATGTAACCCGGCGTGCCTGCGCTCATCCCTGTCAGCGTCGCGGTGGCCGGCGCCCCGTCCCCAACCCGTGCTCTCAACTTCGCTACGCCGAAATCGAGGATCTTGACCGAGCCTTTCTGGGTGACCAGGATGTTGCCTGGCTTCAGGTCGCGGTGTACGATTCCCGCCGCGTGCGCCGCCGCCAGCGCGTCGGCGACCTGGATGCCGTACTCGATCACCTCTTTGACGGGACGGGGGCCTTTCAAGGGGTTACCTTCGACGAACTCCATGGCCAGGTAAGGCGCGCCTTCATGCTCGCCCACCTCGTACAGCGTTGCGATGTGGGGGTGATTCAAGGCGGCGATGGCCCGCGCCTCGCGCTCGAAGCGCTCGCTGAACTGGGCCTTGACGAACTTCAGGGCGACGCTGCGGCCCAGGCGTGTGTCGCGGGCCTTGTAGACAAAGCCCATGCCGCCCTCGCCGAGCTTCTCCACGATTTCGTAGTGGGAGAGGCGTTGTCCGGCGGCTGGGCGGGCTCTGTCCGGCAGCATCTCCAGGGCGGGGACTTCGAGGAAGCTCCCGGCGTTGTCATCGTGCAGGAGCAGAGACTCGACCTCGCGCCGCAGGGATTCATCGTCGGCACAGTTCTCCGCGAGGAAGGTGGCGCGCTGGGCAGGCTCCACCTTCAGCGCCGCCTCGTACAGCGCCTCAATCTTCCGTGATTGCTCCAGGTCCATCAGGTTTCTTCTGCTTCAGTTCGCGTGCCAGCCAAGCCCGCGCCAGCCTCCAGTCGCGCATTACGGCGTCCTGAGAGATCTCCAGCACGGCCGCGGTTTCCCCCACGCTCAGTCCGCCGAAAAAACGCAGCTCGATGACCCGCGCCTTGCGCGGGTAAACCTTTGACAGTGTGTTGAGCGCTTCATCGATAGCCACAACATCTGCGTCCGGCTCGGGCGAGGCAACCCAGGCCTCCTCCAGGGGCGCCACCTGGGCGCCGCCGCCCCGCTTGGCGGCCTGGCGAGCGCGCTCATGGTCCACGAGGACATGGCGCATTATCTGGGAGCAGACCGCGAGGAAATGCGAGCGGTCGTGCCAGTTAGCTTGCTGCGCGTCGACCAGTCGCAGGTAGGCTTCGTTCACCAGCGCTGTGGTCTGGAGAGTATGGCCCGGCGGCTGGGCGGTCATGTAGTGCTTGGCAATCCGGTGTAACTCCCTCTCCAGCAAGGGGATGAGGTTCTCCAGCGCACTCTGGTCCCCACCCCTCCAGGCCTGGAGCAGGCCCGTGACATCGGCTTCCAGTTGCGGCTGCATGCCGCCCTCCGGCTGATTCTAGCACCGAAACCAGAAAAAAGATCTGAAATCAGGCTGCAAGTTCCTGGCGTGTTTTTCCGGTAATGAAGGGTGAAAAAGAGCTTCCCAGGCTGAGCAATTGAGGCGGCTGGGGGGAGCGGCCCAGGAGGGAAACCATGCCAAGGAACTTGACGCAACACGTGTGCTCGAACGGCCGGGGACGGCTGGCGGCGGCAATCCTGTTCTGCGTTGCGGTGACGGCTTGTCCGGCGGCGGCAAGCCAGATGACAGTGGAACAGACGGTTCTTGTCTACGACGCGGCCCAGGTAGCTCCCGAGTTGCTGCTCAAGGCCAGAAACGACGTGGTCCGCATCTTCCGGGAAGCGGGTATCCAGTTACGGTGGCTGAACTGCCTTCCCTCCCCGGGAGAATGCCCCGAAGTCCTGGATCACACGATGCTCGTGTTGCGCATCGCCGCGGTTCGAGGTGCGCTGGACGACGGAGAGTCGACGGGGCTCGCGGTTCTAGCGCCGGAGGGCGGGGTCCGCTTCTACGTGTTTTACGACGCGGTTGAGCGCATTGCCACCCCTGACGTCAAGGCGCCGGTCATCCTGGCGCACGCGATCGCGCACGAAATCGGCCACTTGCTGCTTCGTCTTCGGGGACACACGCCCACGGGCCTGATGCACGGCAGATGGGGCGCCCAGGAACTGCACAAGGCGGTCATGGGATCACTGGTCTTCTCTACCGAACAAGCTGCAAAGATGCGCGCAGAAGTCCAACGCCGGGCGGACGCCAGCCAGACGGCAAAGGCCTTGTAGGATTACGTCCGCTGCATGTAAACCACGTGGGTTTGCATGAACTCGTAGAGGCCGTGCTTGCCGTCGGCGCCGCCGATGCCGCTCTTGCGCCAGCCGGCGTGGAAGCCCTGCATGGCCTCGAAGTTCTCGCGGTTGATGTAGGTCTCCCCGAAGCGGATCTCCTGGCACGCTCGTCAACGCGACGTTCAGGTCGCGGGTGTAGATCGACGATGTGAGCCCGTAGTCCGAATCGTTGGCGAAGGCGATGGCCTCGTCCAGATCCTCGAAGGTCACCACCGGCGCGACCGGCCCGAAGATTTCGCGTTGGATGATCTCCATGTCCTGCTGGACGCCCGTGAGTACGGTGGGCTCGTAGTAGTAGCCGGCCGGGCGATCGGCGCGCTTGCCGCCCGTGACCACGGTTGCGCCCGCCGTGACGGCGCGCTGCACCAGGCCGTCGACCTTGCGGAAGCCCGCTCGTTGATCAGCGGCCCATACTCCACCGATTCGTCGGCCAGCGGGTCACCATAGCGCGTGCTCTGCATCGCGGCAGCCAGTTTCTCGACGAACTCGTCGGCGATCTTGCGCTGCACGTAGACGCGCTCGGCGCAATTGCAGACCTGGCCGCTGTTGATCACCCGCGAGGATTTCACGGCCTGGACAGCCAGGTCGACATCGGCGTCCGCCATGACGATGGCCGGGGCCTTGCCGCCCGAGCTCGAGATTCACCTTGGTGATGTTCGGCGCGGCGGCCGCCATCATCGCCGAGCCCGTCTCCACGCTGCCGGTGAAGCTGACCATGCCGATGCGCGGGGAGGAAGCCAGGGCCTTGCCCACCGACGGACCACGGCCGTGGACCACGTTGATGAGCCCGGGCGGCAGGTCCGCCTCCACCAGCGAGCTCGCAGAACTTGACCGCGTTGTGTGGAGTCTCTTCGCTGGGCTTGATCACGATGGTATTGCCGGTGACCAGCGCGGGGGCGGCCTTGCGCGCAATCAGGAAGAAGGGGAAATTCCAGGGCAGAATGCCGCCAATGACGCCGATCGGCTGGCGGAACAGGAAGATGGTCTCGCCCGGACGGTCGCTCTCCAGGATCTCGCCCTCGATGCGGCGCGCCCATTCGGCCATGTAGTCGAAGTACTCCGCCGTGAAGGCCGCTTCCACGCGTGCCAGGGCGAGGGTCTTGCCTTGTTCCTCGGTGATGATTCGGGCCAACGGTTCGACGTGCTCGCGGATCTTGGCGGCGACGGCTCGCAGGACCTTGGCGCGCTCGATGGCGGGCCGCCTGGCCCAGCCTCGCTGCGCTGCCTCGGCTGCAGCCAGTGCCGCTTCAAGGTCAGAGCTGGTGCTCTCAGGAACGGTGCAGATGAGCCGGCCCGTGGCGGGGTTGGTCACCCCGATCCGGTCGCTGCTCGAGGAAGCTACGAACTCGCCATTGATGAAATTGTGATATGCCTGCATCACGGCCTCCTGATGATTCATCATAGACTCGTGTCACGGCAGGAGCCAACCTCGCCATGGAGTAAACTGGT
Source organism: Bryobacterales bacterium (assembly GCA_963798455.1). Classification (GTDB taxonomy): domain Bacteria; phylum Acidobacteriota; class Terriglobia; order Bryobacterales; family Bryobacteraceae; genus CAWCTD01. Next base: position 1,517,528 of record CAWCTD010000004.1, on the reverse strand, counting down.
CATGGAGGGCGTGAACATGCCGCTTGAGCGGATTTCCATCGATCCGAACATCTGCCACGGCCAGGCGTGCGTGAAGGGCACGCGGATTCCCGTCCATCAGATCGTCCGCATGTTGGCGAACGGAGACGCCGTGGAGGATCTGTTGGCCGAATACCCCTCTCTCACCCGCGAAGACATCATGTCCTGCCTGGACTACGCAGCCGACTTGGCCGAGGAGCAGGTCACGCCGATTCAGGTCGCCAGCCTCTGACGGATGAAGATCCTTGTTGACGAGAACATCCCGCGCATGACGGCGAACCGTCTGCGTCAACCGAACCGCCGCAAGATTCACGTCGCGGTAAAGTACGCGATGGAACACATCCGAGATTCGGAGTGGCCAAGTCTGCTCATGGTCATGCGCGACACAACGATGAGCACGTCACGGGCTGGCGGCCCGGTCGAGAAGTGACGTGTTGAAACTCGACGTTCAAGCGGCACATGCCGGCAAGCGGCTGGACCGCTTCCTGCAGGAGCAGCTTCCTGCCTACAGCCGGACCCGGCTGCAAGAGTGGATTCGAGGCGGGCGCGTGCAGGTGGCGGGCAGGCCGGAGAAGCCTTCGTACCTTCTGAGGGGCGGCCAGACGGTGGAGGTAGAACCCGCTCAACTCAAGCCGCTGCACGCCGAGCCGGAGCCGATCCCCCTTGAGATCTTGTACGAGGACGAGGACATGGTGGCCGTCAACAAGCCCGCTGGGATGGTGGTCCACGCCGGCGCCGGCTGCCGCTCGGGCACGCTGGTCAACGCCTTGCTAGCCCGTTTCGAGTCGCTCTCCGGGGTCGGTGGAGATCTGAGGCCCGGAATCGTTCATCGTCTGGACCGTTACACCAGCGGAGTGATCCTGGTGGCGCGGCACGATGCCGCCCATCGCCACCTGGCTGAGCAGTTCGCGCGCCGCAAGGTGGAGAAGGTCTACCTAGCCCTGGTCCACGGCGCGGTGAAACAGGACCGTGGGAAGGTCGAGAAGCCAATCACGCGAGATCCCGTCCGCCGGGTTCGCATGACGGCGCGGCTGGGGCGCGGACGGGCGGCTCTTACCGAGTACCGCGTCCTCAGGCGCTTCCACGGCTTCACCTTGCTTGAAGTGCGCATTGGCACGGGGCGGACTCACCAGATCCGCGTCCATCTGGCTGGGATCGGGCATCCCGTCGTCGGGGATCGGTTGTACGGAGCCCCGGCGAAGGTCGAAGGACGCCAGCCTCTTGGCCGCTTCTTCCTGCATGCACAACGCGTCCGCTTCCTGAAACCCTCCAGCGGGGAAGCCCTCACCATCGAAGCCCCGCTCCCCGCGGAGCTTGAGGGCTGGATGGAAGGACTCCTATAATCGAGTCAGAGGCGCCATGAAACCATTGGTAGTGTGCCTGCTTCTAGCCGGCTCGATCGGTCTCGGCCGCGCGCAGGCGCCGGCCAAGCCGTCCGATGACGAATCGCGCACGAAGATCGTACTGGAGGTCACCAATGTGAACCTGCTGTTCACCGTGACCGACAAGAGAGGCCGGTTCGTCACCGACCTCACCCAGAAGGATTTCTCCGTGCGGGAGGGGAAGAACCCCCAGAAGATACTCCAATTCTCGGCGGAGAGCGACCTCCCGCTGCGTTTGGCGATTCTCGTGGATAGCAGTAACAGCATTCGCGATCGGCTCAGGTTCATCCAGGAGTCGGCCATCGAGTTCATCAACAGCGTGATGCGGCCGGCGCAAGACAAGGCGACGGTCATCAGCTTCGACACGGCGCCGGAGCTTCAGGCGGACCTGAGCAACGATATCGAGCAACTCACGCGCGTGATCCGTCAGCTAAGGGCAGGCGGAGGAACCTCGCTCTACGACGCCATTTTTTACGCCAGCCGGGACAAGCTGATGCAGGACCAGCCTCGCTATAAGTTCCGCCGCGCCATGGTGGTGTTGAGCGACGGGGAGGACAACCAAAGCCGCTACAGCCGCGACCAAGCCCTGGAGATGGCCCAGAAAGCCGACGTGGTGATCTACACCATCTCGACCAACATGACCCGCGCCGAGACCGAAGGCGACAAAGTGCTGAAGTACTTCGCGTCCGAGACGGGCGGCATGCCTTTCTTCCCATTCAAGGCGGAGGATCTCTCGCAGTCCTTTGAAAACATCGCCAACGAACTCCGGCACCAGTACAGCATCCTATACAGGCCCGAGCCGCTCAAGACGGATGGCTCCTATCAGCGCGTTGACATCGAGGTGAAGGATCGGACGAACCTCGTCGTTCGCACCAGACGGGGCTACTACGCGGTCGCCTCAGGCACTATCGGACAGACACCGTAATAGCCGGCAGGCTGGATCGGCTCCCGAGACGCACAGCGGCATGTTACAACGGTGTAGGGGCGCGCATGTCCGGCCCCTGTGTCGCACAACACCATGGATGAAAAAGAGCGGTCACGCATGCTCGGGTTAACCCTGAGCCAGATCGAAAAGCAGTTCGGCAAAGGCTCCGTGCTGCGGCTTGGCTCCAAGGAAGCTATCGTGCAGGTCGCCGCCATTTCGAGCGGCTCGATCTCCCTTGACGCCGCTCTGGGCGTTGGCGGATTCCCGCGAGGCAGGATGTCGGAAGTGTTCGGACCGGAATCCTCGGGCAAGACCACCGTGGCGCTGCAAGTGATCGCCGAAGCGCAGAAGGGCGGTGGCATGGCTGCCTTCATTGACGTCGAGCACGCCCTGGACCCGATCTACGCGCGAAAGCTCGGGGTGGACGTGGACAACCTGCTGGTGTCGCAGCCTGACTACGCCGAGCAGGCCCTCGAGATCACCAGCGCCCTGATCTCGTCCAACGCCATCGACGTGCTGGTGATCGATTCGGTGGCCGCGCTGGTGCCGAAATCGGAACTCGACGGGGAGATGGGCGACGCCCACATGGGCGTGCAGGCGCGCCTCATGTCCCAGGCGCTGCGGAAGCTGACGGGTGTGGTTTCCAAGTCGAACACCTGTCTGATGTTCATCAATCAGATCCGCGAGAAGATCGGCATCATGTTCGGGAACCCCGAGACGACCACCGGGGGCCGCGCTCTCAAGTTCTACGCCACCGTCCGCGCCGACATACGCCGTATTGCCGCCATCAAGGACGGCGATGCGATCGTCGGCAACCGCACTAGGGTCAAGGTCGTCAAGAACAAGCTGGCCCCGCCTTTCCGCGAGGCGGAGTTCGACATCATTTACGGGGAGGGCATCTCGCGCGAGGGAGACCTGCTTGACCTGGGCGTCGCGCAGAACGTGCTCGAGAAAAGCGGATCCTGGTTCAGCTACAAAGGCGAGCGCATAGGCCAGGGCCGCGAGAACGCCCGTCAGTTCCTCAAGGACAATCCCGACACGCGGCAGAAGCTCGATACGGAGCTGCGCAAGCTGCTGGGTCTGATTCGGGAGAACCCCGCGGCTGCCACTCGAAGCCGATAATGTCGCGCCGCGCAGCCAGCCTGGTGATCGGCTCCCTGACGGTCGCGGCTCTGCTAAGTGCGCAGGCCCCCTACAAGGCCGAGATCGAGAAATGGCGCCAGACCCGCGAGGCGAACCTCGAGAAGGACGATGGATGGCTCACGGTCGCGGGCCTGTACTGGCTCAAGGAGGGCGTGAATCGGGTCGGGACGGACGGTTCCAACCAGGTCGTCCTTCCTCAGGGCTCGGCGCCAGCGCGCGTGGGGAGCTTTGTTCTTCGCGCCGGGAAGACGACCTTCACCACCGAGGCGGGTGTCGCGGTGACCTCGGGCGGTAAGCCGATCCAGTCTCTCGCAATGCGATCCGATACACCCGGCCCGGCGGACGTCATTGCCGTCGGTCGTCTATCAATGTTCGTCATCCAGCGCGGCAAGCGTCTCGGCATTCGGCTGCGGGACACCAAGAGCAGCTTCCGGAGCGGTTTCACCGGCCTCGATTGGTTCCCTGTGGATGAAGCCTGGCGTATCCGGGCCAAGTGGGCGCCGTACACCCCCATTAAGCAGATTGACGTGCTCAGTATCATCGGCGACACCGAGCGGCAGCCCTGCCCCGGCTATGCCTCGTTCCAGATCGCCGGCAAGGAGTATCGTCTCGAACCGGTCTTGGAGGACGGCCAGCTCTTCTTCATCTTCAAGGACCTCACCGCCGGCCAGGAAACCGATCCGTCGGGCCGCTTCCTCTACGCGGATCCCCCGCGTGAGGGTCAAGTGATCCTGGATTTCAACAAGGCCTACAATCCTCCCTGCGCTTTCACGCCTTACGCCACCTGTCCCCTTCCCCCGCCGCAGAACCGGCTGGCCGTCCGCATTCCTGCCGGCGAGTTGGTCTACCATCATTCCCAGAGCGGCAAGTGACGCCGCCTGAAATGGCGCGAAGCACCCCAATCGCAAACCGTGGCGTGGCATGGGCCCTGGTGTGCGCGTTCGTTTTCACCATCCCTTGGGAGAAGAGCATCCTGCTCGCGGGCGTGGGCACCCTGGCGCGGCTGCTCGGCGCAATGGCTTTCCTGGCTGTCGCCCTTGCCGCGGTTAGGCGGAGGCCGTTTCGTTCGCCAAACCTGGTGCTGCTTCTGGCAGGCGGTTTCACTGCCTGGACGGCCCTAACCTACCTGTGGAGCATCGCTCCTGGGGAAACAGCGGCGCGCGTGCTCACTTTCACGCAGCTATTCCTGATGCTCTGGCTGGTTTGGGAATCCTGCCGGACTGCCGGACAGCAAGAGGATCTGATGCGAGCCTACGTGGCAGGGGCTGCGGTCGCCTCTACGCTGACGCTCGTCCGTTATGCACAGGGGCTCCAAACCTACTATCGGCGCTACGCCGCTTCGGGCTTCGATCCCAACGACCTAGGGCTGACCGTTGCCCTTTCGATCCCCCTCGCGTTGTACCTGGGGCTCCGGGACCGTGGCGCCGCCCGCTGGCTGTATAGGACGGCCGTGCTGCTGGCGATTGCGGCGATTCTGCTCTCGGCCTCGCGCACCGCGCTGGTGGTGAGCCTCGGAGGCTTCGGTTTCGCCGCGTGGACCTGGCGGGGGTCGGACCTGCCGCAAAAGGTGTGGAGCACCGGGCTCTTCCTTCTGTTGGTCGCGGGCGCCCTCTACTTGGCGCCGCCGGCTTCCCGCCAGCGTCTGGCGACCCTGCCAGCCGAGGCAACCCAGGGCACGCTTCACAACCGTACGAGAATCTGGAAGGCCGGGCTGAACGTCTTCCAGCACCACCCCGTGCTCGGAGTCGGCGCCGGCGCTTTTCCCGAGGCTGTGCGTCCACGGCTCGGTATCCCGGCCATCGCGGGCCACCGCTACGTCGCGCACAATACCTATCTCTCCGTTCTAGTCGAATCCGGCATTGCCGGCCTGGGACTGTTTGTGATGCTGCTGGCGGCACTGGCCGCGTTCGTGTGGTTCATGCCACCGGTCGAGCGCGCCCTCTGGTCCGTCACGCTGGCGATGTGGGCCGTGGGAATCACGACGCTCTCCTGGGAGCACCGCAAACCGGGTTGGCTGCTATTCGGGCTCATCATGACGGAATGGGCGCGGTCCTTCCGCCCCCCCTCGGAGTCGCCGTGAGAATCCGCGTTATCGAGATCCTGCCAACGCTGAAGCGCGCCGGCGCCGAGAACGTCGCGGTGTCGCTGGCGTGCGGACTCGCGACCCGGGGATTCGAGACGGGGGTAGTGTCGCTTTACGACTCTTCGCCGGGCGGGCTGGAGCCGGACCTGGAGCAGCACGGAATCCGGACCTGGCACCTTGGGAAGCGCCGCGGGTTCGACATCAAGATTTGGGCGCGGCTGGCACGCGTGCTGCGCGAGTTCGCTCCTGACGTGGTACACACTCACTCGTACACCCTGCGCTACGCTTTGCCCGTGGCGCGGCCCGCGGCGATGATTCACACGGTGCACAACCTGGCGGGAAAGGACCCCGACAGACTTACCGGAGCCATCAACCGGCTGGCCTTTCGACGCGGGGTGCTGCCCGTCGCGGTCTCCGCCGAAGTGGCGCGCTCATTTGAGAGGATGTATGGCTTTGCCCCGGCAGCCATCATCCCGAACGGGATCGACATGGACCGCTTCCGCCGGGCGGACTCGCGCGAGTCTTGGCGCCGCGCTCACGGCTTCACGCAAGACGACATTCTGATCGCGTCGGTAGCGCGTCTGGAACCGCAGAAGAATCCCGAAGCCCTGATCGAATCGTTCGCGCGGGGCCTGGGCGGATCTTCGCTCTCCCACCTTCTGATGGCGGGGGTTGGCAGCCTGCTCGAGTCCGCCCGCCGGCGTGCCGAACGCCGGGGGGTCGGCAGCCGGGTCCATTTCCTGGGAGTCTCGACGGATGTGCCGGAGTTGCTTTCTGCCGCGGATCTGTTCGCGCTGGCGTCGCGCTGGGAAGGCAGCCCTGTCAGCGTAATGGAAGCCATGGCGGCGCGGTTGCCCGTGGTGGCGCCCGCCGTGGGCGGAGTCCCGGAACTGGTGGAGGACGGCGTGACCGGCGTTCTCGTGCCGCCCGAGAACGCGGAGGCGCTCGGGCAGGCCTTGGCCATGCTGGTACACGATTCCCAGCGGCGGCGGGCGATGGGCGAGGCGGCAGCGGCACGAGCCTTAAGCTTCAGCGTGGGGTCCATGCTCACAGGCTATGCGGATCTGTTCGCGCGCGTCGCGCGGGGAGCGGCATGACGGCGCGGGTAGCCCTGCTCGCGACCAGCCTGGCGCGCGCCGGCGCGGAAACGCAAGTCGCGCTGCTTGCGGGTGGACTGCGGCGGCGAGGCTGGGAGGTGAACATCATCTCTCTGCTGAAACCCTCGGCCTTCGAGCAGGAGCTGACCTCTGCCGGGGTCTCCGTCTTCTCTTTGGACATGCAGCCCGGAGTCTGGAACCCTCTCGGATACACGCGCCTGTCAGCCATCCTGCGGAAGCTCCGGCCTCAGGTCCTGCACAGCCACATGTTCCACGCCAACCTGCTGGCGCGCTCGGTACGGCTGGTGTGTCCCGTGCCCGTGCTCATCTCCACGCTGCACAGTGTCGCCGAGAGCGGCCGCGGGTCGGAAAACGTTCAGTGGCGTGACCGCTTCTACCGCCTGACGGACCCTCTGGCGGACGTAACGGTGGCCGTGTCGCCGGCAGTCGCGCGACGGCACATTTCAGCCCGGGCCGTTCCCGCCCGCAAACTCCGTGTGATTCCGAACGGTGTGGACACAGCTTCTTTCCGGCCCGACGCCGGGCGGCGGGAACGTGTGCGGCGGCTTCTTGGCCTCGGGCAGGAATTCACATGGCTGGCGGTGGGCCGGCTGATGTGGAAGAAAGGGTACCCCACGCTGTTGCGGGCCCTCGCCGGGCCTGGTAAAGGCATCCTGCTCGTGGCTGGCACGGGGCCTCAGGAGGCAGAGTTGCGCCAACTCGCCAGTGATCTCGGCGCGGATGTGCGCTTCCTCGGCGAACGCCAGGACGTCGCGGACCTGATGTCCGCGTGCGACGGCTTCGCGCACGCCTCCGTCGTGGAAGGACTGCCGGTGGCGCTGCTCGAAGCGGCATCCAGCGGGCTGGCCTGCGTGGCGGCCGACGTGGGCGGCGTGAGTGAGATCATCGTTCACGAACAGACAGGCTACCTGGTTTTTCCGGGGGTGCCCGAAGCTCTAGGCGCGGCCATGTCGCGGCTGATGAGCCTCTCTCGCGAGGAACGCCGAGAGCTCGGTCTTGCCGCCCGTGACCACGTGGTTGCACGGTTCGAGGCAGGTATGGTGCTCACGCGGTGGGAAGAGTTGTACCGGGAGCTGTTTTCACAGTGGATGTGACCAACCGCTTCGTGCTCGATTTCGCGAGACGGCACGTCTCCGGGCGGCCCGGAGCAAGAGTCCTGGACTTCGGCTGCGGCGCCGGTGAGGTGGTCACGGCGGGCCGAGCCGCCGGACTGGAAATGCTGGGAGCCGACGTCTTTTACGGCGGGTCCGAAGCCCGCCTGGAAGCTGAGCGCTCCGGGCTGTTGGGAACCTTCATTTACGAGATCCGCGAAGGCCGGCTGCCGTTCGATGACGAGTTTTTCGACCTGGTGACCAACAACCAGGTGATCGAACATGTCGTTGACCTCGATGCCGTGCTGCGAGAGATCCATCGGGTGCTCAAGCCCGGCGGAACCGTGTTGAGTATCTTTCCCGCGCGCGACGTGTTTCGCGAGGGGCACATCGGCATCCCGTTCGCGCACTGGTTCCCAAAGACCTCACGGTTTCGCTTTCTTTACGCCTGGGCCCTGCGGTCGGCCGGGCTCGGCAAATGGAAAGAACAGGCACCGACGCGCCGCCAGTGGGCCCGGGACAAACTCCAATGGCTCGACCGCTACACGAACTACCGGGCGCGAGGCGAGGTAATGCGCGCGTTTCGCGCCTGCTTCACAAGCGAACTGCGCGAGCCCGACTACATCCGCTATCGCCTGCGCGACAGCCGCGTGCTGGCGCCTCTGGCGCGGCTGCTGGATTTCCCCGCGGTCCCTGCTGTCGCCAGCGCCATCTTCCGAAAGCTGGCATTTCTGGTGATCGTTTCGCGCAAGGAGGCCCGGTGAAGATCGCTTATGTCATCACGCGGGCCGACGCGATGGGGGGCGCCAGCGTGCACGTCCGCGATCTAGCGCGGGCCATGCTCGAACGAGGTCATCAAGTGATGGTTTTCACTGGCGGCGAGGGCGCGGTAACGGAGCAGTTGGCGTGCGCCGGCGTGCCCTTTCGGCCGCTGCGGAGCCTGCGGCGCTCGATCCGTCCCGTGCGTGACCTCCGGGCCTTCCGCGAGCTGGCCAAGGCGGTGGGTGACTTCAGGCCCGACATTATCTCTGTACACACTGCCAAGGCCGGCTGGATTGGCCGGCTCGTGGCCTCGAGGCTCGGCATACCTGCCGTCTACACGCCACACGGCTGGCCGTTCGGAGGCAGGTTCTCGTCCCTGGCGGGCTTCGGGTTCCGCTTGGCGGAGAAGGCGCTGGCGAACCGGGCGGCCGCCATCGTGTGCGTTTGCCGGTACGAGAGGGACCTGGCATTGAGGCACGGAGTCGCCGAGTCCAGCCGGCTGCACGTGATCTACAACGGTGTTCGCGACGTGCCGGCCGAACTGCGCGCTGATCCGGCGGCCAGCCCCATCCGGCTTGTGTCCGTGGCACGGTTCCAGGCTCCAAAGGACCACGAGACTCTGCTCCGCGCCCTCGCCACGGCCCGTTCCGCGGAGTGGCAAATGGATCTGGTGGGCGATGGCCCGCTCCTGGAGCGTACACGCTCGCTCGCCGCGTCGCTGGGGATCTCGGAGCGGCTGCACTTCCTCGGGTATCAGCCCGCGCCCGAGCGCTTGCTGGCGCGCGCGCAAGTCTTCGTGCTCTCGTCCCGCTCGGAGGGCTTCCCGCGCAGCCTGCTGGAGGCCATGCGGGCGGGGTTGCCCGTCGTAGCCTCGGGCGTCGGTGGAGTGCCCGAAGCGGTGAGCGACGGGAACACAGGGGTCCTCGTACCTGCCGGAGATTTCAGGGAACTGGCCTCGGCGCTTGCCCGTCTCCTCGCTGACAGCACGCTGCGGCAGCGGATGGGGTCCCAGGCTCGGCTGGCTTACGAAGCCAGCTTCGGCCTCGAACGAATGGTTGAGGCGACAGTGTCGCTCTATGATGCTCTGTATGGACCAGTGGCATCGTAGATGCACTTTGACATCAAGGCAAGAATATGATGTCATCGGAAGTATGAGGACAACGCTTAGGCTGGATGATGACGTGATGTGCCTTGCCAAGGCGTACGCAGAAAGCCGCTCTCTGGCTCTTGGCAGGGCGGTTTCCGAGTTGGTACGCCGAGGATTGGCTGTCGAACGGCCATTCCGCATGGTGAACGGACTTGCGGTGTTCGATTTGCCTCCCGACTCTCCGGTGGTCACGACCGAGATGGTCAAGGAACTGGAGGCAGATGAGATATGACTCAGTTTCTGTTGGACGTCAACGTCCTGGTGGCCCTCCTCTGGCCGCCTCACCAATCGCACTCCGCCGCCCAGAATTGGTTCGGCAAGAACGCTCACCATGGCTGGGCCACCTGTGCGCTGAGCGAGGCGGGTTTCGTGAGAATCCTTTCCAATCCCGCTTTCACCAAGGATGCTGTTACTCCGGTTGAGGCGGTCAAGGCCCTCGAAGCCAACTCTCAGCACCGCTTTCACCACTTCTGGGCGGATGACATCAGCTTCGCCGAGGCGGTGAGACCTTTCCGCCAGAGGCTCATGGGGCATCGTCAGGTGAGCGACGCCTACCTGCTCGGGCTGGCCATCCACAGGCGCGGCAAGCTGGCGACACTGGACCGCGGGATCCTTTCGCTATTGCCTGCAGACAGCGCTGACCGCGAGCGGGTGGAACTAATCGACGCGAGAATCCAGTGAGAATCCCGGCTCCTGGCAGGCACTAGCTTGGCGAAGGAGAACTTGTCCATGCTTGACGAGCGGGAACGCCGCCGCGCGATTGATCTGGCTTTGCTCCAGATGGAAAAGCAGTTCGGGAAGGGCGCCGTGTTGCGCATTGGGTCGCGAACCATCGTGCCCGTGGACATCATTCCGAGCGGCTCCATTTCCCTGGACGCGGCGCTGGGCGTCGGCGGCTTCCCGCGCGGGCGCGTAGTGGAAGTTTTCGGGCCGGAATCCTCCGGCAAGACGACGATTGCGTTGCAGATCATCGCCGAGGCCCAGAGGGAGGGCGGGACGGCGGTCTTCATCGACGCCGAGCACGCCTTGGACCCGGCCTACGCGCGCAAGCTCGGCGTGGATGTGGACAACCTGCTGGTCGCTCAGCCCGACCATGGAGAGCAGGCTCTGGAGATCGCTTCGGCCTTCGTGAGTTCCGGCGCCGTGGACGTGGTGGTCGTGGATTCGGTGGCGGCTCTGGTCCCCAAGGCGGAGTTGGACGGGGAAATGGGCGATAGCCACATGGGCCTGCAAGCCCGCCTCATGTCGCAGGCTCTGCGCAAGCTTACCGGAGCGATTGCGCGGACCAACACCTGCCTGGTCTTCATCAACCAGATCCGCGAGAAGATCGGGGTCATGTTCGGCAATCCCGAAACGACCACAGGTGGACGGGCGTTGAAGTTTTACAGTTCGGTGCGGATCGACGTCCGGCGGATCTCAGCCATCAAAGACGGCGACAAGGTGATCGGCAACCGCACCCGGATCAAGGTGGTCAAGAACAAAGTGGCGGCACCCTTCAAGGAGGCCGAGGTGGATCTGCTTTACGGCGAGGGGATCTCCCGGGAGGGCGACCTGTTGGATCTGGCCGTGACCCACAATCTTGTGGAGAAAAGCGGCTCCTGGTTCAGCTTTGTCGGCGAGCGCATCGGCCAGGGCCGCGAAAACGCGCGCCTGTTCCTCAAGGAGCATCCGGAGACCGCGCAAAAACTGGACGCTGAGTTGCGGAAACTCCTCGATCTGCGGGCCCGCAACGGCACGCACAAGACTCCGGCGCTGGTAGCCCAGGCCTGAGCCGCCTATTCCTTGGGAGCGATGCCCAGCGTCCTCATCTTACGGTAGAGATTACTGCGTTCCAGCCCCAACAGTTCCGCGGCACGTGTGACGTTCCCGTTGGTTTCGTCCAGCTTCCTGAGAATGTATTCCTTCTCCACCGCGGCACGCACCTCTTGCAGGCTTCCAAAGCTCTCCGCTGGGCGTTCGGAGGCAGGGCGCGAGCGCGGCAACGGGATGTGACGCACGTCAATGCGGACCTGGGGGTTCATGATGACCATGCGTTCCATCAGGTTCCGCAACTCACGCACGTTACCGGGCCAATGGTATTCCTGGAGAAGCCGGTAGGCCTCCGGGGTCAGTTCCTTCGGCTTGCGTCCGTAAGCGGTCGTGAACTCCTTGAGGAAATGATCGGCCAGCGACGCGATGTCTTCCACGTGCTCCTTGAGGAGCGGCACGTGGAAAGGAATGACGTTCAGGCGGTAGAAGAGGTCCTCCCGGAAATTCCCCCGCTCGATCTCCTCCTGCAAGTTCTTGTTCGTCGCTGCGATCACGCGCACATCCACCTGGATCGACTCTAAAGCGCCCACGGGCTCGAAACGCTGTTCATCCAGCGCGCGGAGAACCTTGGCCTGCGTCTTGAGGCTCATGTCTCCGACCTCGTCGAGAAACAGCGAGCCCCCATTCGCCTTCTGGAACTTCCCGATTTTGTCCTCGTGGGCGCCGGTGAAGCTGCCCTTGCGGTGGCCGAACAGCTCGCTCTCGATCAGCTCCTCCGGAATGGCCGCGCAATTGACCTCCACGAACGGCTCCGCGGCGCGGTGACTGGTGGCGTGGATCGCATGGGCCACCAGTTCCTTGCCAGTGCCGCTTGCCCCGTAGATCAGCACCCGCCCGTTGGTGCCGGCCATGAGCCCCAGTTGCTGCCGCAAAGCCTTCATCGGGACGCTATCACCGATGATCCGGTACTTCGACTCGTCCGCTCCCCGGAGCCGCTGATTCTCCAGTTCCAGCCGCCGGTGCCTGAGCGCGTTCTTCACCACCACGGTCACCTTCTCGATGGTCAGCGGCTTCTCCAGAAAGTCGAACGCGCCGAGTTTGGTGGCCTTGACGGCGGTCTCGATGTTGCCGTGGCCGGAGATCATGACCACCACGGGGCGGTCGCCGAAAGGGATCTCCTGGATGCGAGCCAGCGTTTCCATGCCGTCCATGCCGGGCAGCCACACGTCCAGCAGAATCAGCTCGTAGCCTTTGGTCACCTCTTCCAGGCATGCCTCGCCCGTGGCTGCGGCGCTGGAAGCGTATCCCTCGTCCTTGAGCACGCCGCAGAGCGACTTCCGGATGCCGGGCTCGTCGTCGACGACCAGAATGCGGGCAGGGTTCAAACGCGCGCCTCCGCCGGCTTGCTCTCGCCCTCCCGCGCGGCCAGCGCCGGGATTTCGACGACGAACCGTGCGCCTGACGGGCGGTTGTCCTCCACGCGGATGTGCGCGTTGTGCTCCGCGAGGATATGGTTCACGATCGCCAGACCCAGGCCGGTGCCGCGCCCTTTGGTCGAAAAATAGGGCAAAAAGAGCTTCTCTTTCTCCTCGGGGGAGACCCCGCAGCCGCTGTCGGCAATCACCAGCTCCACCGTGTCCGTCCCGGCGGCCTGCGTGGCGATGTAGAGCCGCTTGACCAAGGCATCCTGCATGGCCTCAGCGGCGTTGTCGACCAGGTTCACCACCACGCGCTTGAACTGCTCCCGATCGACGTTGACCTGCGGGAGGCCCGGCGATAATTGCTTCTCCACCAGGATTCCGTCCAGGCGCCCGGCGAAAATGCTCAGCCCGTTCTCCACCACTTCGTTCAAGTCGGCGGGGGCTGGTTGCGCCGCCGGGAAGCGCGCAAACTGCGAGAACTCATCCACCAGCGTCTTCAGCGACTCCACCTCCTGAACGATGGTGGAAGCGGCATCTCTCAATTTCGGAGCGGCCTCAGCCAGCGTCGAGGCCCGGTCCAACTGCCGCAGGATTCTTTCCGCGGAGAGCGCAATGGGCGTCAGCGGATTCTTGATCTCGTGGGCGATCCGGCGCGCGACCTCGTGCCAGGCCGCCGACTTCTGGGCGCGGAGCGACTCGCTGGTATCCTCCAGAACCAGCACGAAACCGGACGTCACCTTCGTCTCTAAAGCGGAGACCGTGACGGCCAGGTGCAGCGTCTGCCGCCCCCGCTTCAGCTCCATCTGGCTGGAGGCTAGGCCGGTGCGGCGCGCGCGCTTCATCATGTACTTGATCTCGGCCGTGTCGTCTCGGCTGAACAGGTCATCGAGCTTCTCCGCCCGCGCCACCATCTCGCGCGGAAGAATGTTGCTCAGGGCCTGGTTGACGCGCAGGATCCGGCCTTCGGGCGACAGCGAGATCACGCCGGTGGGGATACTCTCCAGGATGGCCTCGGTGAACCGCCGCCGGCTTTCCAGTTCGCGGCGGTTGGCCTCGAGCGCCTCGGTCATCTCGTTGAAAGAGCGAACCAGCGTGGCCAATTCGTCAATCGCCTTGACCTTGACGCGGTGCCCCCAATTGCCCTTGCGGACCTCACTCGCGGCGTCCAGCAAAGCCGAGATCGGGACGCTGATCTGGCGTGCCAGAAACAGGGCCAGCCATGTCGCCACGAAGAGTATGAAAAGCGTCAGCAGGAACAGGAGCAGCACGTAGAACCTCTGAGCGCTCTTGCGGTTGAGAGTGAGCTCGCCGTAGGCGCGCAGCCAGCCTGAGATCTGCGACTGCTCTCGCTCCAGGTCCACAGGCAGCCGCGCGTCGAGCATAAGCGTTCCCACCACCCGCTCAGCGGCGCGGACCGGCGCCGCGACCCCTAGCGCCCCTCCGGTCCCGCCCGGCGATTCGCACACCGGCAGTATCGCGCCATCCGGGCGGCGGAGGCGGACCTGCGCGATGTCGTTCTGCGCGCAAAACCGCTCATAGAATCCCCGCGGGCGCTCGCCGGAATCCACGTACTTGAGCGTCTCGGGAAGCGAGGCGAGCCAGTACGCTTGCGCCTGCGCCCTCTCACGGACCTCTCCCTCGAGAGCGGACTTGATCTCGAGCAGCTCATTCCCGATGCTTTGCGCCGGCCGGCTGAACCATTTGTCCAGGTTGCGGTTCAGGACGTACACACTCCACAGCACCAGGAAGAAGACCGGAAGGAAGCTCAGTGCCAGCGCGCCGATCACCATCTTGGTCTTGATCCGAGACCCTTCACGGTTGCTGCGCCGCTCGATGTACAGCTTCACTCCGGTCCGGAATAGGATGAAGCCCAGAGTGAGGGTGAGCAGGAAGACCAGCGTGGAGACAGCCCAGTAGATGAATGCCTGGCCGGGATTCTCCGGCCCGTAGTCCCCGAACGAGAAGGAACCCTGCCAGACCACCAGCGTGACCAGCACCGCCAGCGCGGCGATCCCGGAGCCGTAGAGGAGGCGCTTCTTCATGGGGGCAAACGACCCTACTCAATTATAAGGGAGGGCGGGCCGCGGCCTGGCTCGCTCGCCGGGAGCTCGAGCCAAAAAAGAGAGGCGCCCGCCGTAGCGAGCGCCTCGAAAACGACTACTTAAACTTGGAATCGGTTAGAACACAAACCGCGCCACGATCTGCACTTCTCGCGAGTTGCTCGGGAGGAACTGGTCGTAGCGGCCGAAGAAGACACTGCTCGGGACCAGGAAGTTGCGGCTTACGGCGTTCGTCTGGAAGTACGAAACGTCCGATATGTAGCCGCCGACGAACTGCGAGTGATTGAACAGGTTGGAAGCCGAAGCCCCGATTTCAAAACTCTTGGTTTCTCCGAATGCCAGGCGCTTCTTGATTTGAGCGTCGAAGTTGTTGGTATGGCCCAGCGGGAAGGTATTGCGTCCGCTGTTGGGGCTGGCGCCCAAGCCAGCCGTAATGTACCGCGCCTTTGGATTGGTGGCCACGTACGCCACAATCGAAGCATCACCGGCGGGTACCACCTGGCCGGCCGCGTTCAGCGGGGTGACGCCGCTGCCGGTGCGCGGGTCGCCGCTGGGATTGATGATCGACCGGTCGAGACCGTCGCCATTGAGGTTCGAATCAACGCCGCTCTGCACGGTAGCGTATTCCGGAGACTGGAAGGTGTAGGTCATCGAGATGTTCCAGTTTCCGACTACGTTCTTCAGCAGGTAGTTGCCGTGCGGGAACGGCTGGAAGTCGTAAACCGGAGCGATCGTGAAACGGTGCCGCCGGTCGAGCGCCGAGGAGGCCCACTCCGCGCGCAGGTTCTGGAAGTCCTGGGCGCGGCGCGGCGACAGGATGGTCGAGAAGTTGGTCGCGGTGGAATCGTCGAAAGCGTGGCTCCAGGTGTACGCCAGACTGAAGGAGAAGTTGCGCGAGTAGCGCTTGTTCACTTGAATGGCGAGTCCGTTGTACCGAGAGTTCCCCCAGGGATGGTAGCCCGTTATTTTCGACGTGAAACCAGCCGCGGCCCAGAACGTCGGACGGGAGCGCAGCCGTAGCGCCGGGAAGCGGCGTGGACTGCAAGTTCCCCAGAGTCAGGGTGCTCGCGGCCAACTGGCTGGCGCTGGGCGTGCTCAGATAGGTCGGAATAAAGCGGGTGGCCGTTACCCGCGGATAGTAATTCATTTGGGTCTGGTTCCAGAGGTGGACGCCTTTGGTGTATACATACCGCGCCTCGATGGTATAGTTGCGCCCCAGAGCCCGCTGCACTCCCAGGCTCGCGGTGATCGCGTAAGGCCGGGTCTGGTCGAAGGTGTAGGACGCCGTCGCGGCGCGCACCTCGGCGGCCGTGGGTGCGGCACTCGTAGGGGCTGCCTGCAAACCGCCGTTTTGCAGGAAATTGCTAACGGGGTGGGCGTCGTTCACATCCACCGTGGTCTGATAGTACGGCGGTGAGGCGTTCTGGTTGAGGTTGACGTAGGTATTGTTGAACGACCGGGAAAAGCCGCCCCGAATGGACCATACGCCGCTCTTGCCCGGCGAGTACGCAAAGCCGATGCGCGGCGACCAGTCGTTCTTGGTCGACTTCGGCGAATTGAAGGTGATCAAGCCTGGGACGTTGGCGATCGCGTTGTACTGCTGCGCGCGCGAACCCACCGGGACGGTGACGAACTCGTAACGCACTCCCAGATTCAGCGTGAGGTTGGAGCGAACCCGGAAGTCGTCGTTGGCAAATCCCGCGTACTGCACGAAACCGAAGGGGACGCCGTTGGCGGTTCCCACGCTGCGCTCGCCGGATACGCCGCTCAGGCTCCCGCCGCTCGGCTGTTGGTCGAGCAAATACTGCTGGAGAGAGGCGTAATCGTAGTCGCCGCGGGCGCGCTGCACGAAGAATCCGGCCATGATCAAATCGGCCACGTTCAGACCCGCCTTAAACGTATGCCGGCCCAACGTCTTGGTGAGGTTCTCCTGAAGCTGAGCCAGGTTCTCGATGTCCCCTGCGGGCGTGTTAGGATCCGGTCCGATCTGCAATTGGAGATCGTCGAGCGCGATATTCGGAAACATGTCCAGGCCGGGGAACTGGTAGTTTCCGGCGGAGGTATTCTGGTTGTCGCGGAGGTACGATAGGCGCAACTCGTTTTCCATGCTGGGCGAGAAATTGTGGAATTCCGAAACCGAGATGCTGTTGTTGGTGACCGGCGCGGGTTGGTAGAAGACGGGCAATGCCGCATAGAAATCCAAGCCCCTGGTGCGGTTGTACAGATACCGGCCGCGCACCTGGTCTTTATTGCTGATGTTCCAGTCGATCGAGCCCACAATATTGTAGTTGTTGTTGTAGTTCGGCGAAGCGAACGAGAGCGGCCCGTCCGGAATGTTCACGCCATTCACGGTGATGGGATTGGTCGGGTCGGCGGCGGGAGCAACCGGAACGTACTTGGTGAAGATCCCGAGATTCGTCTTGCTGAGATTGCTCATGCCGTTGAGGAGCGCGAGCCCGGCGGAGGTCGGCGCGTACACGGTCTGGCCAGGTTGCGAGGCCTGTCCGATCGGGTTGTACTCAAAATTACCAAAGTAGAAAAGTTTGTCCTTGATAATCGGGCCACCTACGGTCCCGCCGAGCCGGTTGTTGTCATAGCGGGGATTCGACCGAAGGCCCTGCTGCACCTCCGTCTGGTCCACCGCGTTCAAGTTACGGTTCGCCAAATACTCGTACACCGACCCGTGAATCTGGTTGGTTCCACTTTTGACGATCGCATTAAATATCCCGCCGGAAGCGACGCCGTATTCGGCGCTGAACTGGTTTTGCAGCAGGTTGAACTGCGCTATGGCCTCCGTCGAAACATACATCATCGGAGCAGGGTTGTAGTGGTTGTCGTTCATCACGCCGTCGATGTTATAGGCGTTGCTGTCTGCCCGCTGGCCCGCCACACTCGGACCGACTCCCTGGCCGACGCCGCCGGTCGTAGCGACACCGGCCGAGAGCAGGCTCAGATTGTAGATTCCCGATCCGTTGACCAGCTTCGAACTGGCAGCCATCCCCAATTCGACTGCCGCCCGAGAGTCGTACGTGGTCTGCAATTGTGCCGTGGATGTGTCGATGGCCGCCGTCGTTTCCGTCACTTCGACAGTAGTGGCGACAGCGCCCACTTGCAGCGACAGGTTAATCGACGTGGTGTGGTTCAACTGCAACTGGACACCGCCGGTGGTGGCGGTGGCAAACCCCGTCTTGGTGGCCGAAACACTGTAGGTGCCAACCGGAATGTTGTTCAGGCGATACTGCCCGTCCGCGTTGGTCACCGACGTGTATTTCACGCCGGTGTCCCTGTTGGCCGCGGTGATGTTCGCACCCACAACGACGGCCCCGCTTGGATCGGTAACCGTGCCCACGAGATTGCCATCGGTGGCCTGTCCGTAGAGGATCGCCGTGAAGATCGCAACCGCGATTAACAACGAAAGCCGGGGCAGAATAGATCGTATGTTCATATGCCTCTCCTCCAATAGAAGGCCGATCATGCCGGGATTTCCCTTTTGGCCTTCCGGGTGCCATCCATCTCGCAGTTTGACTGCCAAACTGAACCTCGTTTGATCTGAGCAGGTTAGCCGGAAGGGGAGTGGCCAGTCTTCCACCACCCATAGGTGGGGATATGAGTCTTGGTAGGCGATTCGATGGAGCGGAGCGCTCGGACTAGTTGTTCGCGGGTCTTGTCAGAATCTCTCTGCTGTCGTCAGGCCGCGCGAGCCCTGGGTTCGGAATTCGTACTTGTCGATCTCCACGGCGACTTCGCTGCCGCGGCACCGGGTGATCCTCCCCCGGGCTACGAGTTTGAGGGCGCACTTGCCGTCCAGTTGAGCCGGCCAACTGATGGCCAGTTCCAGCCGCTTGCCGGGAGGAATCGGCTTCTGGGCCGTGAAAAGCACCCCCCTGCTACTGACGTCTACGGTCTTTCCGACGCCGCACTCGGGGTCGCCTCTGCCGCTGACTACCTTGTACCGCACATCTCTCACAATTGGAAAGCGGTCATTGGCGCGTCTCTCGCCTGGGGCGTTCATTAGCGGCTGCCCTCCGTGCATTCCTGCCAGCATCTCGTTCGATCCTCCCTAGCCCTCATGGTCGGTCATTTCCCCCCTGCGGGCAATAGGAGGATAGTCACAATCCGGGTAGGCATCCCGTACTGAACTATCCTTACTAACCCGCACATCCGGAGGGCCCTATTCCCTCTTGCCCCTGGCTCTGCGCAGCTCATCGAGGCGCTCACGAATTCTCTTTTCCAGGCCCCGATCCGTCGGGAAATAGAACTGCTTCCCTTCAAGAGAGGGCGGCAGGCAAGGCATGTCCGTGATTGCGTCCTCGAAGTTGTGGGCATGCTGGTAGCCCGCCCCGTAGCCCCACTGCTTCATGGGCCGGGTCACGGGATTCCTGAGGTGCAGGGGGACCGGCTCCGGCATCCCCTCCCGCACTTCCGCCTGTGCGCGGTTCAAAGCCTGGTAGGCCGCATCCGACTTTTGGGCCAGAGCAACATAGATCGCGGCTTGGGCGAGTGCTTGGTCACCCTCCGGAACCCCAAGAAAATGAACGGCTTGCATGGCGGCTACGGTTTGCTCCAGAGCCCGGGGATCGGCCAAGCCGATGTCCTCGATCGCCATGCGTATCAACCGGCGGGCGATATAAAGCCGGTCCTCACCGGCCTCCAGCATGCGGGCAAGCCAGTAAAGGGCGGCGTCAGGGTTGCTCGACCGCACCGATTTGTGGAGGGCGGAGATCAGATTGTAGTGCTCCTCCCCGGCTTTGTCGTACAGCAGAACCTTCCGCTGGATGGCATCTTCGACGGCTTGGCGGGAGAGCTGCTTCGCGCCGGAGGCGGCGGCCGCCGATTCCAGTGCGTTGTAGGCGGCGCGAGCATCCCCGCCGGAGTGGATGGCAATCTGCACTAGCAACTCCTCCGGCGCCTCCAGTTCCAGGTTCCCCAGCCCGCGTTCTCGGTCCTGCAACGCCCGCTTCAGCAGCGTCACCACCTCGTCCACGCTCAAGGCGCGGAGGGCGTATACCTGTGCCCGCGACAGCAGCGCCGAGATGACCTCGAAAGAAGGGTTCTCGGTGGTGGCCCCGATCAGGATGACGTCGCCTCGTTCCACGTAGGGCAGGAAAGCGTCCTGCTGCGCTTTGTTGAAGCGGTGAATCTCGTCTATGAACAGTACGGTTCTCCGGCCCGTTCGGCGGCTCCGCTCCGCCTGCGCCATTACCTCCTTGATCTCCTTGATGCCGCTGAGGACGGCGCTGAATGGCACGAAGTCACATTGAGTGATGCGCGCCACCAGGAAGGCGAGCGTTGTTTTGCCGGTCCCCGGCGGTCCCCACAGGATGGCGGAGCTCAATTCATCGCGTTCGATCCTGACTCGCAGGGGCTTGCCCGGCGCCAGGATGTGCTCCTGGCCCACGAACTCTTCGAAGCTTCGCGGGCGCATCCGGTCAGCCAGCGGCGATCCGGGCGTCCCGCCGCGCTCCGGGAGGGTCGTGTCGAACAAGCTCACAAATGGTCCCCCCGCTGGCGCCTCGCTTCGTAGAGCAGAATGCCCGCCGCCATCGCCGCGTTCAGCGACTCCACTTCAGTGGTTGGTATGCGAACCTTCCGCGCGTCCACCCAGAGGTCTTGGCGCCACCCACGGCCTTCGCTCCCGACGACGATCATGCAAGCCTGGGCGAGGTCCGCCTCGGCGGCTGGCACGCCTCCAGCGGGAGAGGCGGCGTAGATGGCCAGCTTCTTTTGGCCCGCGGCTGCCAGAACACGGCTGCCCTCCACGCCGTGCAGGATAGGAACTCTGAAGAGGGAACCGGCTGAGGCCCGCACCGCCTTGGGATTGTATGGGTGAACGCTGCCCTTGAGGAATACCAAGCCGCTCGAGCCGAATGCCTCGGCGGCACGGACGATGGCGCCGGCGTTGCCAGGATCCTGCAAGCCATCCAGGACGACCACCAGCGGCCGGCCGCGGAAAACATCGTCCAGGGTCCAGGCGGGCGGGCGCACCAGTGTGGTCACCCCCTGGCCTGCCTCGGTCGCGGACAGGCGCTCCGAGAGTGAGTCCGGCAGCACAAAAAGGCGCAACTCCGGGCGGCCTCGCAGGCACTGTTCCGCTCTAGCCCGCGCCGACTCCGACGCCAGCACGAGTTTGATCTCGCACCTGCTGCGAAGCGCCTCTTGCAGCAGGTGAAAAGTTTCCGCGATGCAGTAGCCTTCCGGGGTGAGGCCCCCGCCGGCCACGGCCTTGCTGACTTGCTTGACCAAGCCGTTCGCCGGGCTGGTCAGCCTCTGCACCTTTGCCATTTCAGCCTGTCGTAGACTGTCTAAGGAACCTCGGAACGCTTAGCATCATACCGCACCATGAGACGGCTCAAGTGGATTCTGCCCCTGCTGGCCCTGGTCGTGCTCGGCGCGCACCTTTACGGCGTGGCCCGGCAGATCCGCTTGCAATCGACCATCGAGGAGGCGCATGCCGCGGACGTAATCCTGGTCCTCGGCGCCGCCGAGTACAGGGGGCGTCCATCGCCGGTGTTCAAAGCCAGGCTGGACCATGCTCTGGACCTTTTCCGCCGAGGGCTGGCGCCCCGCATCCTGACGACAGGCGGGGCCGGTGGTGACCCGCACTACACGGAGGGTGGGGTCGGCCGCGCTTATCTGGTGGTCAACGGCGTTCCCTCGGAGGCCATCATCGTGGAACCGGAGGCGGCCACTACTGCGCAAAGCACGACTGCGGTGGCCGAGATCATGCACAGAATGGGACTCGGCTCCTGTATCCTGGTGAGCGACGGCTACCATATCTTTCGGGCCAAGAGCATGCTGGCCGAGCAGGGGGTCAGGGTCTACGGCTCGCCCCGGCCCTCACCACCGGCTGAGGGGTGGAGCCAGTGGTGGCTCTACTTTCGTCAATCCGTAGGCTACCTGTTGTGGGAGATAGGGATCAGATTCTGAAAGGGCATGAAACCTGAGGGCGCCGCTTTCAATCCTATAACTGTAGAGGGAGATTTGCCGTTTTGGAGCGCGAGAAGTCCGGTTCTTCCGTGATGCGGGCCTGGGCGCGGGATCTGCTGCTGTCACTGCTCATCGCCGCCGTCGTTATCCTGTTCATCTATCAGCCGGTCCAGGTCGAAGGGACCAGCATGATGCCCGGGCTGGTGGACCAGGAACGGATCTTCATCAACAAGTTCACCTACCGCCTGGGCATTGAAAAAATAGAGCGCGACGACCTCGTGGTGTTCTGGTTCCCGGGGGGACCCGGCAACTCGTACATCAAACGCGTGATTGGTCTGCCCGGAGATGTGGTCAGGATCGACCGCGGTGTCGTATATGTGAACGGCCGGAAGCTTCAGGAGGACTATGTTCCGCCCCAGTACCGCGACACCGTCTCCATGCCGGAGCTGAGAGTGAAGAGCGACTCCTACTTCGTTCTGGGAGACCATCGCTCCTCCTCCAGCGACAGCCGCTCCTGGGGCCAGGTCCAAAGGCGCTACATCTACGGCAAGGCGGTATTCGTCTACTGGCCCCCGGACAAGATCGGTCCCGTGCGGTAGTGTGGCGCGGGCCATCGTTGTGTGTGGGCTGCGGGCGGCAGACGACGGAAAGCGATCGTCTGCCCCGTCACCGCCTGCCCATGAGCCAGAACAGGAACGACAGCAGCAGGCTGATCAGGATAGAGGTCATGAGCGGGAAGTAGAACACGGAATGCCTCCCGCGGACCACGAAGTCGCCCGGCAGCCGTCCGATTCGCAACGGGAGGCGCCCTCCGTAAGTGAACAGCAACCCCGCGCAAACCAGCACGGCCCCGACCAGGATAAGGGTACGGCCAAGCTGCTGCATACCACTCAGGATACACGCGCCCGCCACTCGTGTGAGATAATCGCCAGTCTCTGGAAGCAAACGCAGCCCAATGAAGATCACCAACGTTCGCACGCTTGTCATGGGCACGCCGTGGCGCGACCTCACCTTCGTCGTGGTTGAGACAGATGAGGGGCTGCACGGTGTCGCCGAAGCCCGCATCGTGAACCGCACCGAAGGACTTCTGGGGTACCTCGGCGAAGCGATTCCCCGGTACGCGCTGGGACAGGACCCGTTTAACCTCGAAAAGATCGTCCACACCATGTACCTCGGCGACTTCGGCCGGGCCGGCGAGATCGTCATGACCGCCATCGCGCTGATCGAAATGGCCTGTTGGGACATCGTCGGGAAAGCGCTGAATCAGCCCGTCTATCGCCTGATGGGAGGCGCGGTCCGGGAGAAGATCAAGGCCTACGCCAACGGCTGGTACACCGTGGAACGCACGCCCGAGGAGTTCGCCAAGGCGGCTCGGCGCGTGGTCGAGCGGGGGTACAAAGCCGCCAAGCTGGACCCGTTTGGCGGCGGATTCTACGAGTTGGAGCGCGAGGAGAAGCTCCGCTCCATCTCCCTGGTGGAAGCCGTGCGCCACGCCGCCGGCCCCGATTTCGACATCCTGATCGAGATGCACGGCCGCTTCAACCCGGCCACCGCCATCGAGATTGCCCGCGAGCTGGAACCGTTCCGGCCGGGGTGGCTGGAAGAGCCTGTCCCGCCGGAGAACCTGAAGGCGCTGAAGAAAGTGGCGGAGGCCGTGCGTTCCCCCGTGGCCACCGGCGAGCGGATCCACACCCGCTACGAGTTCCGCGAGCTGTTCGAGCTTCAAGCCTGCGACATCATCCAAATGGATCCGACGCATTTCGGCGGCTTGACCGAGGCGCGCAAGCTGGCCGCCTGGGCCGACGCGTACTACGTCCTGGTCGCGCCGCACAACGTTTGCGGCCCGGTGGGCACGGCGGCCATGCTGCACCTGGACGCCGGCATGCCGAACTTCAAGATCCAGGAGCATTTCAACGACTTTGCGGATGCCTGGGTCAAACAGGCTGTGGACGTCTACCCGGAGGTAGTCGACGGCTGCTTCAGCCTTCCGGACCGGCCGGGGCTCGGCGTCGAACTGCGGGAGGATTTCATAGCCGAGCATCCTCGCCAGAAGACGCATTTCAACTTGTACACTGAAGACTGGCACAAGCGCCAGGCATCTAACAAGTAGGCGGGTAGCCGCACTACCTGACGAGAGGGGAGCTGGGTAATGAGCGAAGACCGCGTCTACCATCCGAGTGAGGAGTTTGCGCGCCGTGCGCAAGTGCAAGGGATGGAGAGCTATCGGGAACTCCGGCGGCAAGCGGAGGAGCACCCGGAGGAGTTTTGGGGCGAATTGGCCGAGAAGGAGATCTTCTGGTTTGAGAAGTGGTCGAGCGTTCTGGAGTGGGACCCGCCCTTCGTGAAGTGGTTCACTGGTGGCAAGACGAACCTGTCCTACAACTGCCTTGACCGGCACCTCGATACACCGCGCAAGAACAAGGCCGCCATTCTGTGGGAGGGCGAGCCCGGCGACCAGCGCGTCCTCACCTACCAGGAACTGCACCGGCTGGTTTCCCGTTTCGCCAACGTCCTGAAATCGCTTGGGCTCAAAGCGGGCGACCGGGCCGTCCTTTACATGCCCATGGTCCCGGAGCTTCCCGTGGCCATGCTGGCATGCGCCCGCCTGGGGATCGTCCACAGCGTGGTCTTCGGAGGCTTCTCGGCCGAGGCGCTCAGGGCGCGCATCGAGGACCTTGTCCCTCAAGTTGTGATTACCGCCGACGGCGGGTGGCGGCGCGGCAAGCAAATTGGGCTGAAAGCTCCCGTGGACGAAGCGCTGGAGTCGCTCCCCGTGCGCCATGTAATAGTGCTCAAGCGCACCGGCGCGCCGGTCGAAATGAAGCCCGGCCGCGACCACTGGTGGCATGAACTCGACGCGGAGGCGAGCGAGGTCTGCCCGGCGGAGCCGCTCGACTCCGAGCACCCCCTGTTCGTGCTTTATACTTCCGGAACCACCGGAAAGCCAAAGGGCATCCTGCACACCACCGGCGGCTACACCCTCCAGACCACCATGACCATGAAGTGGGTCTTCGACCTGCGCGAGGAAGACACCTACTGGTGCACGGCTGACATCGGCTGGGTGACCGGACACAGTTACATCGTCTACGGGCCCCTCTCGGCCGGCGCTACCACCCTGATGTACGAGGGCGCTCCGGATTACCCGCAGTTCGACCGCTGGTGGCGGATCGTTGAGAAGTACCGGGTCAACATCCTCTACACCTCCCCAACCGCGATCCGGGCGCTGCTGCGCCAGGGCGACCGGTGGCCCAACGATCACGACCTGTCCAGCTTGCGCCTGCTCGGCTCGGTGGGTGAACCGATCAACCCCGCGGCCTGGGAGTGGTACTACCGCGTGATCGGCAAGGAGCGCTGCCCCATCGTGGACACATGGTGGCAAACCGAGACGGGCGCGATCCTGATTTCACCCATGCCCGGAGCGGTCCCCGCCAAACCTGGCTCGGCCACCTTGCCCATGCCCGGAATCATTCCAAAGGTGGTCGATTTCCAAGGCAAGCCCGTCCCGACCGGCGAAAAGGGTTTCCTGGTGATTGAGCGTCCCTGGCCCAGCATGATCCGGACCATTCTGAACGACCCCCGGCGCTACGAGGAACAGTACTGGCGCCGCGTGCCGGGAGTCTATTTCACCGGCGACGCCGCGCGTCAGGACGAGGACGGATATTTCTGGATTCTCGGCCGTGTGGACGACGTGATCAACGTCAGCGGCCACCGCCTGAGCACCATGGAGGTGGAGTCGGCGCTGGTCCGGCACCCCTTCGTGGCCGAGGCTGCGGTGGTCGGTAGGCCGGACGAAATCACGGGCCAGGCGGTCTGCGCCTTCGTCACGCTCAAGCAGACCGACGCTGATCACCGGGATCTGGCCGGGGAGTTGCGTCAGTGGGTGACACACGAGATTGGGGCCTTTGCCCGGCCCGCCGAGATCCGCTTCACAGACGCGCTGCCCAAGACGCGGAGCGGCAAGATCATGCGCAGGCTGCTGCGTGAGATCGTCACCACTCATTCGGTGACGGGCGACGTAACCACCCTGGAGGACATGGCCGTGGTCCACCGCCTCGCCGCCCAGCACGACGAGGAGGGGTAGGGACGTTCAGAGCCGGCCCGGGCATTTCTCTTGCTCCTGCTCCAGCTCATCCAGTGAGTCCAGGAGTTGGCGCCTCCCGGGAGCGGTGACGTTCATAAGGCTGGACCGCATCTGATCAAGCAACGGGCGCGGTACGGGCAGACCATAACAGGCCAATTGGGGAGCGTGCTTAGTCATCGAGAGCGCCTTCTCAATCGCATCCACGGTATGAGTGCCGTCTGGGAACCGCGTCCAGTACTGTAGAAAAGTCCTGCTTACCGCCCGAAGAAGACAGGCCGCATAGCATTCGTCGCCCGGGATCCAGAGTCGCGCGGCCGCCCAAGCCAACTCCTCGGCCCACGGCGCCTGCTTGTGCTTCTCGTAGAGATCCCAGTACGTTTCGGGCTGCACATACCAGCGGTCAGCGGGCTCGAAGTACCTCAGAAGGGGTTCGTGCGACAAGAGCCAGGACCGCACCAGCGGGTTCCTGGCCGCACGCCGTCCCGATGCGGCGGGGAGGGCTATCGCGCGCTCGATGACGCTCAGCCGGCGGAACTGAAGAAGGCCGGATGACGCCAACACAGAAGGGTAGTTGTAGGTCAGCAGGTTGTCCACCGCGACACAATCTTCAAACGCGACCGCATCGTTGCGCTGAAGCAGGTGATCGGCGACCGCGACCAGTGCCGGTTCAGGCGCTGACCGTCCGAACTCGGTCGTAAGGGGACCGTACACCCAGCACGCGGGGGACTGGCCCGACACCCGGGATCGATCGAAATACCAACGCTCTCCTTTCTCCTCGGTTTCCCCTGTGGCCATGATCGCGTCGCCGAGCAGGTATCGATGGGCCACTGGCGCAGACCTGTCCGGCGCCGCTCTGCAACCAACACCCGTGCCAATCACCATGCGTTCGGCCGGTTCCGCATCGCCAAGGGGACCGGCCGCGACACCTGGTACCAGGGCGATCAGACAAAGAAGGGGCCTCGCGCACGAGATCGAGAGCATTGCGCCTAGATTCTATCACCCGGAGCGGCAACCGGTTCACTGCCCGCAGGCGTTTTCGGGCTGGACGGACCAGCATGAAGAAAGGTGCTTGCCCTGTCCCCGTGGTGACGAAGGCAACTGCAGGCTCGCTCGGCTATGCGGCCACAAGCAACTTTTCTCGTGAGTTCCGCCGCGAACTGGGTTTGGCTCCAGGCGAGTACCGGGAACACTGATCTGTCTGCCATGGACGTAACCACCCTGGAGGACATGGCCGTGGTCCACCGCCTCGCCGCCCAGCACGACGAGGAACAGTAGGGGCGCGCGCCCTTGCCCCGGCTCAGCTAAGATTGAACCGGACGTAGATCTGAGTAGCCACTTCGACCGGGTCCCCGTTCAGCAAAGTGGGTTTGTAGACCCATTGCTTTACCGCCTCGAGGGCGGCAGGAATCAGCATCGGGGAACCGCTGACGGCTTGGAGACTCTTGATGGTTCCGTTCTTGTCGATGATCGCGTCCAGTTTTACGACGCCTTGAACTCTCGCCAATCTTGCCAAGGGCGGGTATCCCGGCAGCACACTATGCACGAGGCGCGCCTCTTCCACCTCGCCGCCCACGCGGATGCGCTCGACGGGGGGCGGGGTAACGGGTCTGGGGGTGGCCTGGACCGGCGGGGGCGGTAAAGCGGGCTGGGAAGCGCTGAGGATGCCTCCGATGATTCCGCCGGGCATACCACCGGCAATCCCCCCGACAACTCCGGATTCAGAGAGAGACGGAGGGAGTGGCGCCTCCTTAAGGATGGCGGCGTGCTT
This sequence comes from Bryobacterales bacterium, assembly GCA_963798455.1. Classification (GTDB taxonomy): domain Bacteria; phylum Acidobacteriota; class Terriglobia; order Bryobacterales; family Bryobacteraceae; genus CAWCTD01. Next base: position 1,489,853 of record CAWCTD010000004.1, on the reverse strand, counting down.
GGGAATCGACTCGGGTTCAAGAAGTCGGCCTGCTACGAATTGCCTCGGTACTATCCTGGGCCGACTTTTGACCACAGCCGGAGCGGGTGGTGGTGGCGGAGGTGGGGGGGGAGGCGGCGCCAGCAAGATGGCGCTCAGGTCGTGCATGGGGAGCGACTCAACAAACAGCAGCGGAATCAGGACGGCGATGCCGATTAAGGCAAGCTGACCGAGGAACGCGACAGCGACAGTCCATGGCCTGTTGGTCCGCCCCGGAGTAATCAGGCTCTGTTCAAACATGTTCAACTCTCCCTGCTTCATTGGACGCGGTTCGAGGCAATCAGGCGACTACTGTAGGGTAGTGAATCCCGGGGCCAAGAATGCACTAGACCTGTTCAACTATCGCGGAATCAACGAGTTTTGAGCTTGCAGAGAGCGAAAGCTTGCTGGTCCGTACTACAAGTGCGCCCAGGAGATGAGGCCCGGCACCAGCGCCGAGGGCAGATCCGTGTGGTGGGGCAGCACTCGCACCGTGTACCCGTGCAGCCCGCTGTCCGAGCAGGATACCGGCTGGGCCTCGAAGGTGTAGCTGCCGCCATCGCCGGCCCCGGTCTCCGTCATGGCTGTCGCCACCCCATCGACGATCTGCCCGTCGGAATTTATCCGCCCGTGATAGAGCTCAACCGCGACATCGTCGGGGGTTAGGGATCCCAGATGGACGCGCACCCGCGCCTGGATCGGCTGGCCTACCGGCAGAGTCACCGGCGAGTGGTTTTCGACCGATTCCACCCGCACTTCAGGCCAGCTCCTTCGCATGCGATCCTTCCAGGCGGCCAGGGACCTGGCCCGTCGTGCGCCGTCAGCCCCTAGGTACAGGGACCTGGAGTGGGCCGGCATGTAGAAGCTTTCCGTGTACTCTTGTACCATGCGGTGAGTGTTGAACTTTTGACACAGGCAACTGAGGGATGCCTTCATGCGCTCGGTCCACTGCCGGGGCAGCCGGTCGGCTCCTCTTTGATAGAACGTTGGAACGACCTCCCTCTCCAGCAGTTCATACAGGGCTTCGGCCTCAACCTGGTCCTGCGTCTCCTGGTCGGGGTAAGCCTCCCCACGCCCGATGGCCCACCCGATTAGGGGAGACCCGGCTTCCCGCCAGGCCTCGTCCCACCACCCGTCGAGCGTGCTCAAGTTAAGGGCACCGTTGGCGGCAGCCTTCATCCCGCTGGTACCGCTGGCCTCCATGGGCCGCAGCGGGGTGTTCAGCCAGACATCCACGCCCTGGACCAGGGAGCGGGAGACCGTCATGTCATATTCTTCCAGGAAGACCAGCCGCCTGCGGAACTGAGGCTGGCGCGCCAGCGAGACAATCCGCTGGATGAATTCCTTGCCCGCGTTGTCCCGGGGGTGGGCCTTGCCCGCGTAGATGACCTGAACGGGCCGTGCCGGGTCGTTGAGAATGCGCGCCAGCCGGTCGGGATCCCGCAGCAGCAGAGTGGCCCGCTTGTAAGTGGCGAAGCGGCGCGCGAAGCCTATGGTGAGCACATCCGGGTCGAGCACTTCGTCGGTAGCAAGGACCTCGGCTTGGGACGCACCCCGGCGAACCAGTTGCGTCCGCAGCCGCTGCCGCGCGAAGGACACCAGCCGTTCCCTGCGCCGCTCATGGCTGCGCCAGAGTTCCTCGGCCGGGATCGTCTCCGCCCTTTTCCATAGGTGCCCGTCTCCAGGCTCTTCCCGCCATTCCGGGCCGAGATAACGATCATAGAGCTGGTTCATATCGTGCGAGATCCACGACCGGAAATGGACGCCGTTGGTCACGTGCCCGATGGGGATCTCGTCGCTGGGGACGCCGGGCCAGAGGTCCTGCCACATTTCCCGGCTCACGCGGCCGTGCAGTTTGCTGACCCCGTTATGGAACGCCGCCATACGCAGCGCCAGCACGGTCATGCAAAAGTCCTCGCGCTCATCGGCCGGGTTCCTCCGCCCCAGGCCCAGGAAATCGCCCCGGCTGAGGCCCAGTGAGCCCGCGTACTCCCCGAAATACTGGTCGATCAGGTGCGGCGGGAAGAAATCGTGCCCGGCCATGACGGGGGTGTGCCCGGTGAACACCAGGCCGCACGAGGCCAACTCACTGGCCTCGGCGAAAGACAGCCGCTTCGACTGCATGAGTCGCCGCACGCATTCCAGCGCCAGGAAAGCGGAATGTCCCTCATTCATGTGGTAGACACCCGGCTCGATCCCCAGCGCTTCCAGGGCCCGATACCCCCCGATCCCAAGCAGCATTTCCTGCTTGAGGCGCATCTCCAGATCGCCGCCGTAGAGTTGGTCCGTTATATCCCGGTCTTCCGGCCGTGGATTCTCCGGCAGATTCGTGTCCAGAAGGTAGAGCGGGATCCTGCCCACATCCACCCGCCAGATCTGCGCGGCCACGCTGCGGCCGGGGTATTCCACCGATATAGTCAGCAGCCCGCCATCCGGCTTGCGAACCAGGGTCAACGGAAGGTTGTGGAAGTCGTTGTCCTGGTAGAACTCCTGCTGTAACCCGGCGTCGTTAAGGTACTGGCGGAAGTAGCCCTGCTGATAGAGCAGTCCCACACCGATCATCGGAACGCCCAGGTCGCTGGCCGATTTCAAGTGGTCCCCCGCCAGGATGCCCAAGCCGCCGGCAAATATGGACAGGCACTCGGTCAACCCGAACTCGGCGGAGAAATAGGCAACCTGGCAGCTCTCCTCCAGCTTATGCGTGCGCTGGCACCAGCAGGATTGGTTGGACAGATACGCCCCAAGATCCATCGCCACCCGCTCCATGTGAGCCACGAAGGAGTCGTTCCTGGCGGCGCTTTCCAGCCGCTTCTGCTCCACCGCTCCCAGCAAAAGGATCGGATTGTGGCCGCTCGATTCCCACAGATCCCTGTCCAACCGCCTGAACAGCTCGATGGTGTCGTGATCCCAGCTCCAGCGCAGGTTGTAGGCGATTCGCCGCAAGGGCTCCAGGACGGGCGGCAGCGAGGGCACGACGGCGAACGTGTGAATGGGTTTCATAGCGTAGTCTTGTCCTGAGCCAAACATGAAGCACCCTCCTACCCGGTTCCTCCTAACTATCGGCTGAAGGCGCCGGAGACTTGCGGGGTTGTCTCACCCGCAACTGAGGATTATAGGACGTTCTCGCCCGATTGGCGAGAATTGCTATTGCAGCCTGAAGTGGGTTCGTTCGTGCAGAACCAGCTCGTCGAAGATCGCCAGCACCGTCTTGCGGTAGCTGTAGATCCGCCGCAAGGCATCTCGGAAAGAAGGCTCATAGCGCTGGGCGCGCATCCACTTCTCGAGCACGGGCCGCGGCACGTCGATGTCCCTCCGCAGTGTATCCACCGGGTGGCCGCGTAGAAACAGCCCGTAGAACATGGCGGCCTCCCGTTGAGGCGTGGCGAGATCGGGCTCCACCCTCCGCTCCGCTATGGCCTCTCTCGGCATACAGCCCCCGAAAACACGTAGTATAGACGGGCGGACGAGGAGGGGCAAGCGCCTACCCGCGCGAACCGCGCGCGGCCCTCTTTCGGAGGGCCAGCCAGGCAGAAAAGATGGCGGGGTTCTCAAGCCAGACCAGCATCCAGGAGGCCATCTCCTCCTTCTGCGCCTTGCTCTCTGAGGAAGCACTGGGACGGCGAGCCGCCAGCCGGGCATGATCCTTGCCGGTCAGCACGGCGCTGCGGCAACGGCCGGCGCGCTCCTGGTCGCCGGCGTCGATGGCATTCTGATACTCCTGGGCGAGGGCCAGCAGCGTGCGTCCCAGTTCCTGGAATGAGTCCTGACGGACGCCTTCCACTATGGGGTCCAGGGGCAACCCACAAGAACGCACGAGATTGCGGAGGTAAGCCTCCGAGACCGGTGCGAGCCGCTGCCGCAGCAGGTTGAAATCAGCCTCAGTGAGACGCTCGGGACGCGTCTGGGCGAGATGCTGGCTTAGAAGCGCGCGCTTGGTCTGCTTTATGGTTCCCACGGCGGTACTTACTGACGGCGCGCTGGTGCGCCTCCAGGTGCTCGGAAAACACATGGGCGCCCGAGCCGTCGGGCCGGGCGACAAAGTACAGGTAGCGTGTCTCGGCCGGATGCAGAGCGGCCTCCAGGGCGGCGAGGCCGGGGTTGGCGATCGGCCCCGGCGGGAGTCCTGCGTACTGGTAGGTGTTGTAACGGTTCTTGCTCTCAAGGTCCGAGCGGTAGATCTCACCCCGGTAACGGCCTTCGAGCAGAGCCGCGTAAATTGCGGTCGGGTCGCAATCGAAGGGCATGCCTATGGCCAGGCGGTTCCGAAACACCGAAGCGACCAACGGGCGTTCCTCGGGGCGCGCCGTCTCCTTTTCAATGAGGGAAGCGAGCGTCACGACGGGATGGACGGGCCCGGACCCGCCAGCCTCGGCCCAGGCGCGCCGAAACCTTTCGGTCATCTGGGCGCAAAGCTCTGCGGCCGTGGTGTGCCGGGTGATCCGGTAGCTGTCGGGGAACAAATACCCCTCCAGCGTCTGCGCCGCCGGCGCCAGGTCGCGGATGGACGAGGGGTCGCGGGCGGCTTCCAGAAACTCCCCCCCGCTAACCACCCCGAGCTGGTCCAACGACCCCGCGATTTCGAACATATTCTGGCCCTCGGGCACGGTCAGTCGATAGAAGAAGACGTCGCCCCTGACCAGGCGGTCAAACACTTGCCAGGGGCTGCCCGCAACGCGGAACGAGTACTCTCCAGCCTGGATCCTGGCGCGCGGGCGGAGAGCACGCACGAATAGAAACTGCCACCGGTAGCGCATCACGCCCGAGTCGGCCAGGAGGCGGGCCACAGCCGCACTACCCGTGCCTCTGGGGATGTCCACGAAACACTCCCCGCCAAAGCCCCGGTAGGGCAAACGAAGCGAGATCGCCGCCCCGGCCAGAGCAAGCACGGCCAGCGCCAGGACCAACCGGGTCCGCCTCATCCAGCCTGAACCTCCGGCCCATGGGCGGCGGCGAGGAACTCGAGATAGCTCTCGAGAAGGATCACGGCGGCCAGCCGGTCGACCGCGCGCCTGCGCTTTTCCCGGCCAATTCCGCTCTCCCGGAGCACGCGTTCGGCCTCCACCGTCGTTAGCCGCTCATCCCAAAGCTGAACGGAAAGGCCGGAACGAGTTCCCAGCTTTTCGGCGAACTGGCGGACCCAGGCGGATTGCGCTCCTTCGGCGCCGCTCATGTGCATGGGGTTGCCAATGAGGATCAACGTGACCCCTCGTTCGGCGGTTACTTTTAACAATTTGGCAAGGTCCTCGCGGATGTTGGTCCGCTCCAAGGTGGGGAGGCCTTGGGCGGTCAGGCGGAGTTCGTCGCTGAGCGCCAGGCCGATCCGGCGCTTGCCGAGATCCAGCGCGAGAATCCTGCCCTGGACAGAATGAATCACCGTGTCGATTTCATTATAGGGGCAGTCATGTTAGAGTAGCACTTAGCCGGTCAGCCGGGTGAGTCTCTCGTGCCCCTTGTCGTCGAGTCCTTGCGAACGCTAAAGCCCAAAAGCCCCACCGCCATCGTTCTGGCGATGGCTGCCGCCAGCGCGCTTCTGTATTTCGGGCAGCTCTTCTTTGTGACGCTTATAACAGCGGGGGTGATCGCGTTCATTCTGGAACCGTTTGTCGTGCTACTGCGGCGCGCGCGCCTTCCGCGATCGGTGGCGAGTTTTGTGGTTTGCGTGGTGGCGCTGCTGGCCTTGTACCTGGTGGGACTCGGCTTCTATGCGCAGGTCGTCAGTCTGTACCGTGACCTGCCGGCCTACAGCACCAGGATCACGGAACTGGTCGATGCGGTCGCGCTCCGGGTAGAGGACATGGAACAGACGACCTACCGCCTTCTTGTGCCCAGACGGATACAGGACAGGGAGAAGCAGGCGCAGGCTCCCGCACAGGAAGCGCCGGCTCCTTCCCGGACGGCGCCGCGAAGGCGCTCGGCTGAACCGCCCGCCCCCATCCTGCCGCCGCCGGTTCAAGAAGTGCGTATTCTTCAGGAGCGGACACCTCTTGTGAGCTACCTTTACGCACACCTCGGTTCGGTGTACAACATTCTGCTCATGGCGTCGTTTGTGCCCTTCCTGGTGTACTTCATGCTGAGCTGGCGCGACCACTTCCACAAAGCATTCCTGCAACTGTTCGAAGGCCAGGCCCGGCTTGTGGCCGGCAACAGCCTGGAGGGGATCGCGGCCATGGTGCGCGGTTTCGTGGTCGGCAACTTCGCGCTCGGCATGCTGCTCGCCGCGTTGAGCTCCCTGCTCTTTTGGGTCTTCCGGCTGCCCTATCCTCTGCTGATCGGTCCGCTCAGCGGCTTCCTGAGCCTGATTCCCTACATCGGCTTGCCGTTGGCTGTCCTCCCTCCGTTGCTAGCCGCCTTGCCCATCTTCAAGACCATGCCACCCTACCTGCTGGTGGGGAGCACCGTGGCGGTGTTGCACCTGGTTGCTCTGAATCTTCTCTATCCCAAGGTCGTCGGCGCCAGAGTGCACCTGAACCCCCTGGTGGTGACGGTGGCGCTCATGCTGTGGGGCGTCCTTTGGGGCGCCGTCGGCCTGATCCTGGCGATTCCACTCACCGCGGCGATCAAAGCGGTTTGCGACAACGTGAGCAGCTTGCAGCCTTATGGGAGGTTGCTCGGCGATTGAAACCCGGCGGAACATCCATGCTGCGAACCCGATTGCTTATCTACGTGCTGGTCGGCGTCGCCGTGGTGGCGGCGGTGGTGGCGTGGATGTTCTATATCCAACGGGGCGCCCACATGGAACTGAAGGGGGTGATCCTCAAGGTCCGGACGCTCGCGACGGACGAGCACAGCTCAGTGGCCCTCATCGACTTTCGGGTGACAAACGTCGCCGACTATGTATGGATGGTGCGCTCCGTCGATGTGTCGGTGGTTGACGGCCAGGGCTATCTGGTGGAGGGGAGCACGATCTCCGACGTGGACGCCGCCCGCCTGTTCGAGTACTACCCTTTGTTGGGACAGAAGTACAACCAGTCGCTCACGCCCCGAACGCGGATCCAGCCGCATCAGACCATCGACCGCATGATCGGGGTGCGTTTTGAGATCCCCGAGGCGCAGGTGAAGGCGCGCGGGAACCTCACGATCCGCGTGGTGGAAGTTGACGGAGGCGTCTCGGAAATCGTGGAACGGCCCGCGAAGTAGGGGCCGGGCATGCCCTACCCCTACACGTCCTGCGGCGGGATGGCCAGAAGGATCTCGACGGCTATGGGGGCGCCGTCGCGGACTGCCGGCCGGAAGTGCCACTTAACCAATTCCGGAATGATCCGCTCTTTCGTCGCGGCGTTGGGGGCGCGCATGACCACAAGGTCCTTAAACTGGCCCTGCACGTCCAGGGAGCCGTGAACGATGATGTAGCCGGATCTCGGCAGCATCGTGGCCGGCGGCAGAAGCGTCACCAGCGGGAGGGGCGCCTTGAGAGGTGACGGGCTGCCGATGTTGACGGCGCCCCCCACCACCTGGGGAGCGGAAGCTGCCTCTCTTGGAACACAGTACTGCAAGACCCAGGCTCTAGGCGCGCCAACCTGCAAGTAGACGGTGTACACGGGTTGCCCGCTCAACACGCCGGCGCTCTCCGCGAATGACGGATCGGCGGCCGACTGCACCACGACCACGTCGAAGACGGCGTTGGCCGGATGCTCCATCTTGATCGGTGTGGCGTAACGCTCCGGCAAGGCGGCCAGCGCCCTGGCGAATTCGGCCAGTTCTCCCCGTCCGGCGAGGCCAGTCCCCGAGGCGCCAGAACCCGAGCCGGATGACGGCCTGCCGCCGCCGGGCCCTTTGGCGCCCGTCCCTGCCGAGGCCGGGTCCTCATAGGCGGGGAGGGCCGGCAGGCGGCCGATCTGGTTTCCCAGAGGAACAGTGACCCGCTCCTCGAGGGGGGCGGGATCACTGGAGAATGCCAGGATATTGACCGGCTCGCCTAAGGTCGGGCTGACCGACGCCCCGCGGCCGGTAGGAAGAGGAGAGGGAGCCTGAAACTTCCTGATCGGGACATTCGGCCTGGGCAGACGGAGGAGGGCCGTTTGGGGGCCCGCGAGCATGCTGTCAATCCGCAAGTCCGGATTGGCCTGGTTCGGTGACGCCAGTTGTGGCGGGGTATCCAGTCTCGGAGCCACGGCCGGGTCCGCGCTCCTGCCGGGCTCCACGAAGCGTTTCGGCGCCGGCCTGGGCAGGGCGGGGCCCGATAACAGGACCAGTTGCGGAAGTTTCGCCTGGGCTGCCAGAGGCAGATCGGGCGGGAGGTGCGACTGGATCAAGGTTAGGTCCGCATCGACCCTCCGCACGCTGCGGGGAGGCTGGAACTGCCTGGGGGGAAGGCGCAGGGACTGCTGCGCGGGCTTGGCAACCGGGGGGAGGTCCGCTTTCGCCAGTTCCATGGGCGCCGGCCGCGGCTTCGGCGCCGGCCGGGGCTCCTCCGCTTTAGGAGGAGGCGGGAGGTAGAGGCGGTCCGGAATGCGAATCTCGAGCGACCGCATGGCCCGCATGAGCCGCTTGGATGCCTCGGCATCGCTTTCGGGAAGCAGATCGATGAGCGGGGGCAGCCCGAAGATAAGAACACAATGCAGGCACAGTGAGGCGATGAAACTGCGCCAGTAACGCCGCCTGGGCAACAGCGCAGGCCAATAGAGCTGCAGTTCAGGGCAGTCGTCCCAAGGCTCGACCCCGGCAATGATCTCGCTGTCCAGTTCCAGCAACGGCATCGGCTGCATCCCGCTCTCCCCGTCTCCGGCGGACGCGCGGCCGCGTCCCGCCGCCTGTTACTCGATCAGACCTCCCACGCCGCGCGCCCTCACCTGAGGCTTCTCCATTACAATGGAGCGCAGCCATTGGGATTGCCCGGCGTTCTTCCTCTGAGGGAGAGCTGCCTGCGGTTGCGGGGCCTCGATGAGCGCCTCCCCCGAAGGCATGTTTTTCAACCCGAAAAGGGCCAGCTCAAACCGATCCTTGACTCCCAGTTTCTGGAACAGCCGGGAAAGATAGACCTTCACCGTCCCTTCGGAAATGAATAGCGTCGCGGCGATTTCCTTGTTCTTGAGTCCCTGCGACAAGAGGCTGACAAGCTGGCTCTCGCGGCGTGTCAGCGAGACCGTCCGCATCGTGGTGAAGCTGGCTTTGAGCGCTTCTTCGAACCACAGACCGCCATCGGCCACCATTTGGAGGCATTTGAGCAGAACTTCGGGAGGATGGGTCTTCCTCAGAATGCCGCGCACCCCATGCTCGATGGCTTGGTAGGCAAGCTCGGTCGATATGGAGCGGACCCAGAGCACAATCCGAGAATTCGGGAATTGACGCTGTATCTCCAGCAGCACTCCGAAGCTCAACTCCGGGGTCAGATCCAGCAAGAGCACGTCGGGGCGATCTATCCTGGCCTGCTCCATCAGGGCGGGCGTAGTACGACAGATTCCCGATAGGTTGTAGCTCGTCGCCGACGAGAGGACCGCCTCCAGGCCACTGGCCAGGATAGGTTCGTCCGTATACAGCAAAAGGCGAGTCATTGCACTCCCTCCCTCAGGAGCGGGCTGCGCCGACGCTCCTGGTACACTCAATCCTGCCTTCAAGCGTCCAGCCGGCAAACCCGGCTCCCAAACCAAGGGGCGCGGGCTTCACTGGCCAAGATCAGACGCATAGGGCATTCAATATAACACGAAATAAGTAGAGAATTCCAGAGTTTTTTTTCTTTATTTCCTTAATTCGCCTGATTTTGTATAGGACTATCCGCGCGGAAGTACTATGCGCGGGGGCAATGTTAACCCTCGCCCCTATTCGTCACATTCTAAAGAAATACGCCGGGGCTAACCTTAGTAAACAGCCCGATGCTACCCATTTACGGTCTTGAACGATGGCCCCGAAGACCTTACATTGGCTCATCAGATGGAAAGGCGAAGCAACGCCAGATTGGAGATCAGCCTGCCCTGCCGGCTCACTTCGTTGCGGCTCGGGAGCCAGCCATTGACTGGCATCACGGAGAACATTAGCCGGGGCGACATCCTGGTCCAACTCCCCGCGGGCGAGAGCTCGCCGGACGGGCCGTGCGTCGGAGATCCCATGATCGTCGAGATCGACCTGCCCGCCAATCACGCCTTCGGCCGCAAGTGCATGCAGTGCCAGACGACGGTGGTCCGGGTTTCGCAGTCCGAGGAAGGCGCCGCGCGTCTGGCCATGCGGATACACAAGATGAGGTTTCAGAGCCGCGGCGAAGGACTGGCTTGCGAGGATGCCGGCGAGGCGGTGTCGCGGCAGTTACTGATGTGAGTTGGCACATGAGTGAGCATCAAAGCAGGAAATCGAAAAACGCGGGGAGCAGCGGGCACGCAGTCGTCGAAACGGCGCTGCTGGCTCCGTGGATTCTCTTCTTGTTTGTGGGCGTCCTGGATTTCGGGTTCTACGCTTACGCCGCCATATCGACGGAGAACGCGGCCAGGGTGGCTGCGTTGTATACGGCGTCGACGGGGACTCTGGCGAGTGACGCCCGCGGCGCCTGCCAGTACGTGGTGAACGAGATGCGCACATTGCCCAACGTGGGGCAGGGGACGTCGTGTCCAGGTTCCTGCACCGGTACCTGCACGGCGGGTCCGTTGACGGTGCAGGCGGAAGCGCTTGACGGCGTGAGCGGCCGGCCTTTGGGCGTGGACGGCGCCCCCGCGTCTCAAGTCACCGTGACGTACCGGACACTCTCGATGATCCCGATACCCGGGATCCTCGCCAAGCAGTTCAACATGAGGCGCTCAGTCCAGATGCGCATTGTGGAGCAGTAGAAGAAATGACCTTGGGGAACAGACGGAATCGCGGCAACACGCTGCTCGAGTTCACCCTCGTCGGCATCCCCATGATCTTCGTTCTTATCTCGGTATTCGAGATTTCCCGGGGAATGTGGATCTACCACACCCTGGCGCACACGGTGAAGGAGGGGGCGCGGTTCACCATTGTGCACGGCCGTGATTGTGAGCTGGCGCCAAACAGTTGTGTCATCACGGTCGGGGACATCGCCCAGAGGATTCGCAGGGATGGTGTTGGGCTGCTGCCTGGGGAATTGAACGTCACGCTGACATCCCAGTCCAACAGCCCCCTGCCGGTGGTGACCTGCCACCCGCTGACCAATTGCCTGTCGGGGTCAACAGCGGCGCAACAATGGCCGCAGTACCCCAGCAACCAGCCCGGCATGGATATCACGATCACGGGCACCTACCCGTTCCGCTCCGCGATTTCCATGTTCTGGCCCGGGGCGGGCAGGGGGATGAACTTCGGCGTCTTCACGTTTCCGGCCCAATCGACGCAGACGATGCAGTTTTGAGAGGCGACATGATCAAGCGCGACCGCAAAGAGCGTGGACAAGTCATCGTGATGGTCACCTTCGCCTTGTTCGCCATGGTGGGGCTGATGGGCCTCGCGGTGGACCTGGGCTGGTCTTACTTCACGAAAAAGTCGGCGCAGGCCGCCGCCGACTCCGCGGCGCTGGCGGCGGCGCAGCAGGCTTTCGTGTCGGCAGGCGAGGGGGACGACGCTTACACCTGCGGCACTGGGGTGACCTGCCAGGCGGCCACCTCCTGTCCGGGCGCCGGCAACATTCAGAACGGATGCCTGTACGCGCAGCAGAACGGCTTCAGTGTGACCGAGGGGGGGCGTCAGAACGTGACCATGGAGGCCAACACCACGTACCCCATCCCCACGGCCCCGGGGGTGCATCCGTACTACTGGGTCACGGCTAGAGTCTCCGAACGAGTGCCGCAGTTGTTCTCATCGATCCTGGGGAATACCTCCTCTCTGGTCAGCGCGCGTGCCACCGCCGCGGTCATCGACTCGTCCGTAATGGGGTCGCTGATCCTTCTGAACCGGGAATCCGATTGCGTGCCCATGGACAACGGGGGCCAGACGGTCTGCGGTGTGGACCTGCTCGTCCAGGCCAACAACAACCAGGGCATGGACGCGGTGCGGGCCGACGGCGGGGTTCTCCTGGCTTCCAACAAGCACGGCGTGACAGCCGACGGCCGGTGGGCGGGAGAGAACCAGGGCGGCGGCGTGGTGCGGGCCCCCTACACTTTCATCCGCGACCAGGGTTACATCGTGAACAGCAACAATGCCGACTGGATCCAGATGCCCCAAAACGGATACTCGGACCGAGCTATTTTCAAGGATCCCATGCGCGGCTTGGGGCAGCCGCCCCCGCCGACGCTGGCCGAGGCGCCTGCGCATCCCATTACGCTCGGAAACCTCTTGGGCGGGCCGGATGAGGCCAATCCGGTGGTATACCAGCCGGGCAGCTACTACGCAGTGGACGGCAACGGCAAGCCCACGGGCGACCCGCTCACGGTCCACGGCTACATTCGCTTCGCGTCCGACAGCGGCGGCTTCGGCGACTACGTGTTTTACGGCGGACTCAGGAACCAAAGTGGCGGTACCGTGGTCGAGTTCGATCCTGGGCGTTACGTTATCGCCGGTGTAACACCCCAGGGCCAGAACCCTAAACCTCTGTTTGACGTGCAGACGAACATGACCATCCAGGATGGCACGCAGACATTCAACCAAGCCCCCCCGAACGCCGGAGAGATCTTCATTTTCACGGACACGAGCTACCCCGGACTGCAACCGCCGCCGCAACTCGCAGGTACCCAAGCCTACAACTCCCTGCAAATGGGGATCTCGGGCTTCCAGACGGGGAACAATGCCGACATCAGCATCAACATACACGGCCTGAATCGGGCGAGCGACGCATTGCCGGAGGAGTTGAAGCCGTTCTCCCCCGTCGTTCTCTGGCAAGACCAGCACAACTCGGTGGTCAAGTACACGCCGCAGGGCTACATAGACACAAGCTGCGGTAATAACGCCTCCACCGGCTGCCCGAACACGGCCCTGGCCAACCCGGCGTCCGTGGAGATGTTCTTCAAAGCCTCGCCTGCTCTGCACATCTGGGGCGTGGCGTACCAGCCTCGGGGGGCCTTCACCTCGATGGTTGGGGGCGGCGGGTACGACAGCCCGCTGCAACTCATCGCGGGGGCCCTGAAAGTACACGCGAACTCCAATCTGAGGCTGGCGGAGATCAACCAGCCGCTCTTCATAAAGAAGGTTGCACTGGTCGAATAGGCACGCATGAATACGGCAAAGCCCAACCCGGTAATTCGCCTTCTGCCGTCGCTGACGGACGTGGCGTTTCTGATGCCGCTGGCGCTGTTGTTCCTCCGGATGGGTGGCGCCAAGGGGATGCTCGGCGATGGCGACACCGGCTGGCACGTTCGCACGGGGGAGTGGATTCTGCAAAACGGCAGCGTTCCCCGGATGGATCTGTTTTCCTATACGAAGTCCGGCCAGCCCTGGTACGCATGGGAATGGCTGTGGGACGTGGGCGCCGCATGGCTCCACCAGCACGCCGGGATGGCGGCGGTGGTCCTGGCCAGCATGCTGGTCCTCTGCTTCACGTTCGCCATGCTGTTCCGCATGGTGAGAGCCGAGTGCCCCAACGTTCTGGTCGCATTCGCCGTGACCTTCGCGGCGACCGCGGGGTCCACTTTGCATTGGCTGGCGCGCCCGCACTTGTTCACCCTGCTTCTGGTGGTGGTCTTCTGCGCCGTGTTGGAACGCGCCCGGCAGGGCCGCGTCCGGCTCTTGGTGATTTTGCCTGCCCTGATGGTCCTGTGGACCAACCTGCACGGCGGATTCATTGTCGGAATCATCCTGATCGGCTGCTATGCGGCCGGTGAGCTGACGGCCTGGCTATTGGAAAAGGACCAGGAAAAGGCGCTTCGAGCGCTCAGGCGCAGCAAGCCGTTCGTGCTCACCGGGCTGGCTTCGGCGGCAGCTACGCTGGTCAACCCGTATTTCTACCATCTTCATGTCCACATGTGGCGGTTCCTGTCGGAATCGTCCGTGTGGCGGTACATCAGCGAGTACCAGTCGACAAATTTCCAGAACAACCTGACGCCGTGGTACGAGCCGCTGGTGCTACTGGGTGTAGCGGCGGCGGCGTGGTGCCTGTACCGCAAGCGTTTCGCTCAGGCATTCATGGTGGCGGGATGGCTGCACCTGGCCCTGTTCTCCGTGCGGAACCTGCCCATCTACCTGCTGGTTGCCGCGCCGGTGGTGGCGGGCATGCTCCAGGATCTGCTCATCCTGCTGGCCGAGGCGCCGCTGGCGCCCTGGGTGGGCAAGACGGTCCGGGCCTTCGAGAACTTCGCGGCGGATTTTGGGGCCAACGACCGGCTGGCACGTGTGCACCTGGCCAGCGCGCTGGGCTTCCTGGCGATAGCTGTGATCTTCTATGCCCCCGCGCCGCCAGCCAAGTTCCGGGCCGAGTACGACCCGAAGCAGTACCCAGTCCGGGCGCTTGCGGTGCTGCGGGGCCCGGAGATGTCCCGGAGCATATTCGCGGAGGACGTGTGGGGCGGCTATATGATCTACTGCCTCTATCCGCAAACCAAAGTTTTTGTCGACGGCAGATTCGATCTGTACGGCGAGGCGTTCACCAAGAAGTATCTCAACGTGTTGAACGCCCAGTACGGATGGGAGGACACGCTCAACAAGTACAGCGTGGACACGGTCCTCCTGCGTGTCGACACCCCTCTGACCGGCGCGCTGAAGGAGTCCAGACGCTGGCGACCGGTGTATGACGATGGCATGGCCATCGTATTCCGGTCCGAGGCCGCGCTGGCCCGGAGCGCATCGCCGGAGAGGGACCAAGCTTCTGCCAGGCTGTGCGGCAGAGATGTTCGTGATCGCGCGATCACGAGGGTTAACCCGAGTGGTCCCCGGAGGACCACGCAATCCAATCCAACAAGGAGTGAATCACTATGATGTGGAATTTCCTGAGAGACGAACAAGGCCAGGACCTGATCGAGTACACACTGCTCCTGGCTTTCGTGGCCCTTGCTTCCGCGGCTCTGTTCATCAGCGCCGGCGGCAGCGTCACAACCATTTGGCAGGCAGCCAACACCCAACTGGGATCGGCGGCAACCTGCGCGAGCTAGGGCTTGGCCCCTGGGGGCACGGCTGTGCCGTGCCCCTGGGCTTCTTCTGTTGGGCGAGTTTGAAACGACAGGGCTGACGGCGGCGCAGTCGGGAGCGGTCAAGCACGCGGCACGGCCCTGAGGTCCCGGCGGGCGGGAGGATCGCCCGCGGTCGAGACTGTGGAGAGGCAAGGATGAGCAAACGACTCTTGTCTGTTATGGTTTTTGCGTTGGTAGTCTCGCTGGGCGCGAGCGTCCTGATCTACAGGCTGATTTCGTCTCAGATGAGCACCAGCGCCAAGCCGGCTACGAATCAAGTCATGGTAGCGGCGCGTGACCTGCCGGTTGGCACACTGATCAGCGACGCGGACGTGAAGATCGGCGAGTGGTCCGGTCCGCTTCCCTCGAACGCCGTGCTGAAGAAGGAAGACGCGCTTGGCAGGGGCGTGGTGGCGAGCATCTATCAAGGCGAGCCGTTACTGGACGCCCGGCTTGCGGCGAGGGGAGCCGGAGCGGGGCTTTCCGCGACGATCCCGCCCGGGATGCGCGGCGTAGCCGTGCGCGTGAACGATGTGGTCGGCGTGGCTGGCTTCGTAGTGCCGGGACAGCGCGTTGACATACTTGTTCTGGGCACTCCGCCCGGCGGCTCCAGCGCCGGGACCATCACCAAGACCATTCTGCAAAACATCCAGGTTCTGAGCGCGGGGCAGAACATCCAGAAGGACAACGAAGGCAAGCCGGTCACTGTTCAGGTGGTCAACCTGCTGGTGACCCCGGAGCAGGCCGAAGTGCTGAGCCTGATCAGCAACGATATGCGGATTCAGTTGGTCCTCCGGAACCCGCTGGACACCCAGGAGGCCAAGACGACCGGAACAGCCGCTGTAAACATCTTCTCCGGCACGCCCTTCAGGTCTCCCGTGGCTCCCGGTCCGGTCCGCTCGGCGCCCAAGCCGCGGCCGGTGCCGGTCGCAGCCGTGCAGCCCGAGCGGGTCGCGATTCCGATCATCGTGGAGGTCATCCAGGGGACCCGCAGGAACGAAGTCAAGTTCCAGGATCAGAAAGAGCAATCTGCGAGTGCGGAGGAACGAAAGTGAGGTCAATCCACATGCCGGCAGCAAAAGGAATCGTCGTTTTGGGGGTCATGACCTGCCTTGCCGCGCAGGCACAGGAGGCTCCCGCCGCCAGAGACCTGTTCGTGACGGCGGGCAAGTCCCTGATGGTTGACAGCCCGGTCATCATCCAGCGTGTCGCGGTAGCCAGCCCGGGATTAGCCGAGGCTCTCGCCGTGACTCCGCGAGAGGTGCTCGTCAACGGGCTCGCGCCGGGTGAAACCAGCTTGATCATTTGGCAGCAGGGAGGGAACCGGCTCATCTTCGATCTCAACGTACGCTCCAGCACCACTGCTCTTGAAGCCGTGCGCCGGGAGATGGCCAAGGAACTGGCGGGGCAGGACGTCTCCATCAGCCTGGAGAACAACACCGTCTTCCTGCGTGGCACGGTCAAAGACCTGGTCAACGCCGAGCGCGCGGTGGCCATTGCCAGCACCCTGGGCAAGACCGTGAACCTGTTGCAGGTGGCTATTCCGCCCACGGACGCCCAGATTCTGCTTAAGGTGCGCTTCGCCAATGTAGACCGTGCGGCCTCGCTTGAGCTGGGAGCCAATATCGTCAGCACAGGAGCAGGCAATACGATCGGGAGGGCGACGACTGGTCAGTTCCCCGCCCCGGGCTCGTCAGGCGTCGACAGTAGCAGTTTCAGTCTGGCTGATGCATTGAACATTTTCCTCTTCCGTCCGGACCTCAACCTGGCCACCACGATTAAAGCCCTGGAGAACAAACGAATGCTGGAAACTCTGGCGGAACCCACCGTGCCTGCCATCGATGGCAAGACGGCCAGCTTCCTGGCTGGCGGCGAGTTCCCCTTCCCTATGATCCAGGGTGGCGCATCGGTGGGTGCGGTGACCATTCAATTCCGGGAGTTCGGCGTCAGGCTCACCTTCCTGCCTCGTGTCACTCCACGAGGGACCATCCGATTGCAGGTGACGCCGGAAGTAAGCTCACTGGACTTTGCCAACGGCCTGCTCTTTCAGGGCTTCAACATTCCGGCCCTGACCACGCGGCGTGTACAGACCGAGGTCGAATTGGAGAGCGGCCAGAGCTTCGGCATCGCCGGACTACTGGACAACCGAGTCACCGAGTCCTGGAGCAAGATCCCTGGGCTTGGCGACATACCGTTCTTGGGCAAGCTGTTCCAGTCGAAGAGCCGGAGCAAGAGCAACACGGAGCTCCTGGTGATGGTCACGCCGGAACTGGTGCGTCCCGTGCCCGCCGGGCAACCGGTGCCGGAGATCGAGATGCCGGTGCCCTTCCTGGAAGGAACTTCCGCACATGCGCCACGGACTCCAGGGATGGACGTGACCGGCCCGGTTCCGGTGAAGCCCCCTAAGGATACGATGCCCGTGGAAGAGTTGATCCGGAGTCTGAGACCAGCGGAGGCAACCGCGGCCCCGTCGTTCGAGCCGAGCCCCGCCATTCCCAATCCGCCGCCGGGTCAGTCCGCCCCGGCGGCCGCGCCTGCTCAGGCGGCGCCGGCGCCCAGGAGCCCCGCGGCCGGATAGAGAGGGAACTCTCCCGCAGGAGGAGACCATTGGCCTACCCGATAACGCTTGGCTTGATCATCGCCGCAAAGGAATGGAAGCAGGAAGTGCAAGCCTGCCTGGAAGGCACGGCTGCGCGCACGGTGATCGATCAACCGGATTTCGGAGAGTGGCCTGCGTTCCTGGAGAAGCTGGAGCGAATTCGTCCCGACGCGGTCCTCATCGACTTCACGCGGTTGAAAGAGCCGTACGAGGAGTTCATCGCGCAGATCAAGGGGACTTCAGCCGCGCCGATGGTAGTCGCTCTGCACCAGTCAGCGGACCCCGAGACGATTCTCTCGGTTGTACATGCGGGCGCTGACGCGTACTTGTATCCGCCCTTTTCCGTCAATCTTGGCAAAGCGCTGGAGCGGATTGCGCTCCACAGCAGGCAGCGGCAGAACATCGCCTCGAATGGCGGGAAAATCCTCGGATTCTTCTCGGCCAAGGGCGGCTGTGGCGCGACAACCATCGCCTGCCACACCGCGGTCGAACTGTCCCGCCAGACCAACCAGCAGGTCCTGCTGGCGGACTTCGATCTGGACGCGGGGCTGGTGGGGTTCCTGATGAAGTCCAAGTCGCACTACTCGATCCTGGACGCCATGAGCAACACGGACCGCTTGGACGCAAGCTACTGGCGGGCTCTAATCTCCAACGGCATGCCGAGGCTGCAGGTCATCCGTGCGCCCGGCGCGACGGCCCTGCGCGAAGAACCCAAGAGCGAAGACGTGCAGACGGTCCTGCGTTTCGTGCGGTTTCAGTATGACTGGACGCTGGTCGACTTGGGACGCGGGCTGAATCCGTTCGTGCTGAACGCGCTGGAGGAAGTGGACGAGGCGTTTCTGGTCACGACGCTCGACGTGCCCGCTCTGCATCAAGTCCAGCAGATTCTGCACAACCTGCTGAATGCCGGGTATGCGCAGAGCCGGATCCGCTTGATCTTGAACCGTGTGTCCAAGTCCCCGGATGTCATGCCCAGCGAACTGGGAGGGTTGTTGGGCATTCCGGTGCATACGATGTTGCCCGACGAGTACAGCTCGATCTACGAAGCCTATGCGGAAGGCCGGTTGGTGCCTTCCAACACCAATCTCGGCAGGCAGTTTTCCCGGATGGCGGCCTCCATCGCCGGCATCCAGGAGCAGAGCGGCAAGAGGAAGCTCTCCATTTTCGGTAACTAAAGGACAAAACCATGGCGACAGTAGCGAGTGCGACGCCCAAAGCGATGATCACGCGAGACGCCCCGCCCGGCTCTCGGGTAGCGGGCAGGCATGCCTACACTCCGGAGTATCAAGAGCTGAAGTTCACACTCCACCGTAAACTGCTGGACCGGATCAACTTGGAGATCCTGTCCTCCATGGGGGGCGAGCGCGTCCGCGCCGAGATCCGCGGCGCACTGGCGAAGCTGATCGACGAGGAGAAGGCGCCGCTCAGCCTGGTCGAGAAAGAAAGGGTCATCGACGAAGTCCTGAACGAAGTGTTCGGGCTGGGGCCGCTGGAGCCGCTGCTCCAGGATCCCTCGGTGAACGACATTCTGGTGACGACCCCGCGCCTGGTCCACGTGGAGCGCGCCGGCAAGCTGTACCGCACGCCGGTGGAGTTCAAGGACAACGCCCACCTGTTGCGGATCATCGAGAGGATCGTTTCGCGCGTCGGGCGCCGCATCGACGAATCCTCCCCGATGGTGGACGCCCGTCTGCCGGACGGGTCGCGCGTGAACGCCGTCATTCCCCCGGTCGCCGTGGACGGCCCGCTGCTCTCCATCCGCCGCTTCGGCAAGGATCCTCTCCAGGCGGAAGACCTGGTCAAGAACCTCACCTTCACCGAAGGGATGCTGCAGTTGTTCCAGGCCTGCGTGAAGGCGCGCCTGAATATCATCATCACCGGCGGAACCGGGGCGGGCAAGACCACGCTTCTGAATGTCTTGTCGAGCTCCATCCCCGAGGACGAGCGCATCGTAACCATCGAGGATGCGGCCGAGCTGCAACTGCGCCAGGTCCACGTGGCCAGGATGGAGACACGTCCGCCCAACATCGAAGGGCAGGGGGCCATCAAGATTCGCCAGTTGGTGATCAACGCGCTGCGTATGCGTCCCGACCGGATCATCGTGGGTGAGGTGCGCGGCGAAGAAGCGCTGGACATGCTGCAAGCCATGAATACGGGCCATGACGGGTCGCTGACCACCATCCACGCCAACAGCCCGCGCGACGCCATCGGCCGCCTGGAAGTGATGGTAGGCATGGCTAACGCCAACATGGGCATCCGGGCCGTCCGGCAGCAGGTCGCCTCGGCCATCGACATGTTCGTCCAGATCGCGAGGATGAGCGACGGCAGCCGCCGGGTTACGTATATGACGGAGTGCACCGGAATGGAGGGCGACCAAGTCACCACCCAGGAGATCTTCCTTTTCGAGAAGACTGGGCTCGGCGAGAACGGGCGCGTCAAGGGCCGTTTCCGCGCCACGGGCATCCGGCCGAAATTCTACGAGCGCCTGGCAACTTCGGGAATTCAGTTGCCGGCCTCCATGTTCCAGACAGTGGTGGAACTGCGGTAGGAGAGTCACATGACGATACTGATTGTCAGCTTCTTGGGCATCTTCGCCATCATCCTGGTCGCGTTCAGTGTGGGCTGGAGCGTGATAGAGGCGCGGCGGAAGAAGAAGGTCGTGGGGATGCTTCAGACCGTGGCCGGCAAGACGGACGCGGTCGAGACCACGGTCCTGAAAGACGCCGACGGCGGGCAACCGGACTTGCTGACCCGGCTGGCGGCCGGGTTGAACCTCTCCGCGAGATTCCAGGCTCAGATACAGCAGGCCGGGTTGGACTGGAGCGTGGGCAAACTGCTCCTGGCAATGGGCGTGGCGGCCACCGTGGGCGCGGTGCTTGGACTGCGCATAAAGATACTCCTTGTCCCCTCGCTGAGTTCCGCCGCGGCCGCGCTCGTCCTGGGTATCTTGCCGTATCTTTACGTCCTGCGAAAGCGCAGCAAGCGCCTCGGCATGTTCGAGGAACAGTTCCCGGAGGCCCTCGATTTCGTGGGGCGCGCCATGCGGGCCGGCCACGCTTTTTCGGTCAGCCTGGAGATGCTGGCGGACGAATCACCAGAACCGCTGTGCCGCGAGTTCCGCCAGGTCTTCAACGAGCAGAACCTGGGCGCGCCGATCGATGTCGCGCTCCAGAACCTCGCCACGAGGGTTCCCCTGCTCGACGTGAGTTTCTTCGTCTCCGCGGTGATGCTCCAGAAGGAGACGGGAGGCAATCTCAGCGAAATACTGACCAAGCTGTCCTACGTCATCCGCGAAAGGTTCAAGTTGAAAGGTCAAGTTAAGGCCGCCAGCGCCCACGGGCGGATCACCGGCCTGATCCTGACCCTCATGCCCATCGTCCTGATGTTCGCCCTGCTGGTCGTCGCGCCGGGCTACCTGCAGGGCATGGCGAAGGATTCCGATGGCAAGTGGCTGATCGTGGGGGCCATTGGCGGGCAGTTTCTGGGATATTTCTTTATTCGGCGGATTATCAACATTAAGGTATAAGTCTTGGGAGTAAAGTTATGGCTGCTCTAGTTTCGGCGATCCTGTTCATTTTCCTGTTGGGCGCGATCACTATCTTCGGCTACCGCCGCTATGCCAGGCCGGGGCGAGTCTATGACCAGCTCAGTGGGGCCGCCTCCGCGCCGGACTCGCCGCTGCTCGGCGCACCTGCCCAACAGAACGTTTTCGTAAGAATAACGCAGCAGATCGGCGAGAAGGTGCCCGTTTCGCCGAGGGATATCACCAACGCCAGGCGGTACCTGGTCGCGGCGGGCTACCGGTCGGAGACCGCGGTCAGGGTCTACTACGGCGTCAAGGTAGTCATGTGCCTGGCCCTGCTGGTGGCCGCGATTCTGTTCCGCGACATGATGACGTCGAATCCGGTGCTGCGCATCGTTTTGGTGGTTGCCGGAGGTCTGGCCGGTTACTTCGGGCCGTCTTTGGCGCTGGAGAGCATGGTCAAGGCGCGTCAGGACCGGCTGAAGCTGTCGCTGCCGGACGCGCTTGACCTCCTGGTGGTGTGCGTGGAGGCCGGCTTGGGCCTGGACCAGGCGATCCGCAGCGTCAGCGAAGAACTGAAGCTGACGCACAAGGAGATCAGCGAGGAACTGGGACTGGTAACGCTGGAGATGCGGGCCGGCAAGCGCAGGGCCGACGCCCTGAAGAACCTGGCGGACCGCACGGGCGAGGCGGAGATCCGCAAGCTGGTCGCGATCCTCATCCAGGCGGACCGCTTCGGCACCAGCATCGCCGAATCCCTGCGTACGCACTCCGATTACTTGAGGGTGCGCCGGCGCCAGGAGGCCGAGGAGCGGGCCGCAAAGGTCGGCGTCAAGCTTGTCTTTCCGATTTTCTTTTTCATTCTGCCGTCGATGCTCGTGGTCGCGGCGGGACCCGGGTTGCTGCAGGTGTTCAAGTATCTGTTCCCAATGATGAGGAATTACGGTCAATAGTTCAAATCTTGTAGAAGGGAGAATGTCACGATGGATCAGACAATGTTGTCGGCGATAATGTGGATAGCGGCTGGCGGGATCTTGGGCCTCTATCTGCTTCGGCGCCGCAAGCGCAACGTGCTCGACAAGTGAACCCAGTGAACCGAACGAGATCCGGCCGCCACGGTGCCTGTGAGCGTGGCGGCCGGCCGGCGGTACTACTTATGGACAGTCCGCGCTCCCGCGCCCTCTCCTCGCTTCTCTCAGCGCAGAACTCTGACGGAGGTTGGGGGTACCGAGGGGGCGGTTCCTGGACGGAGCCCACCGCGTTGGCCCTCCTGGCATCGGGTCACGAGCCAGCGTCCGCGGCTCACCTGGAGCGCGGCACACGATATCTGGCGGCGCTGCAACGGCCCGACGGGGGCTGGCCGCCACGACCTTCCGTGGACCAAAGCACGTGGGTCACGGCGCTCGTGGTTCTGGCTCTTCACGAGCGCTTGGGCGCCGAGGCCCTGGCCAGAGCCGTTCGCTGGCTGTTGCAACAGAGCGGGGAAGAGTCCCGCTTCTTCCGCAGGCTGCGCATGTGGCTGCTCGGCCTGGAAGACGGCCACAACGAAGGGGAAGGATGGCCATGGTTCCCGGAAACGGCGGCCTGGGTCACTCCTACTGTCTTCACCGTCCTGGCACTGGAGAAGGTCGAGAAACGATCACCGGCCCCGGACCTCGACGCACGAATCCGGGCCGGGCGCCAGTTTCTGTGGTCCAGGAGGTGCCAGGATGGCGGCTGGAACCACGGCGCGACCCGGGCTCTTGGCTACGACGCCGGTTCCTATCCGGAGACGACGGGACAGGTGTTGCTGGCGATGCGCGGCGAGCAGTCCGCCAGACTGCCCGGGGCGCTGGCCGCCGCGGAACGCCATCTCCCCGCCTGCCGTTCCTCGAGTGGACTGAGCTGGCTCCGCTTGGGGCTGACGGCCCACGCGAGATCTCCCGCGGGGGCAGCCGCCAACGAGCCGCCCTGGCGCGGGGTTATGGACATCGCTCTGTGGCTCCTCGCCGACCATGCGACCGCCGGAACCGGCGTGTTTCAGGGGTAACCGATGACGGAACTGCTCAGCCGCCGGCAAGTATTGGCCGGCTCCGCGGCGATCGCGACATGGACGGGATGTTCGCGCGCGCCCGCGCCAGGCTCGGAGCCGCGCGTCTCCATCCTGAGGTCCGGTTACGACCAGAGGCTGCTGGGGGACGTCCGGCGCCTCCTCATCGAGCAGAAGGTGGACGTACGCGGACGGCGTGTACTACTGAAGCCGAACCTGGTGGAGTTCGACCCCGGTGCGGCGATCAATACGCATCCTCTGCTTGTACTGGCCGCACTGGAGGTCTTCCGGGGTCTTGGAGCCGCCGATGTGCGGATCGCGGAGGGGCCGGGACATCGCCGCCCCACGCTGGACCTGGCGGATGCGGCCGGATACTTTCAAACGGTCCCCGATTTCGAGCGCCTGTTTACTGATCTGAACCTGGACGAAGTCGCCCGGGTTCAACTCCCGCGTGCGGCTCGTGATTTGACTTCTCTTTACCTGCCGAAGACCGCGCTGGACTGTGACTTATTGGTGTCGCTGCCCAAGATGAAGACCCACCACTGGGTCGGCGCTACCCTCGGGATGAAGAATCTTTTCGGACTGGTGCCGGGCGCGGTCTACGGCTGGCCGAAGAACATATTGCATTGGGCTGGGATCGACGAGAGTATCGTGGCCGTGAATTCGGCCGTGCCGCGAATGTTCACCATCGTGGACGGAATCGAGGGGATGGAAGGCAACGGCCCGATTCAGGGCCGACGGAAATCCGTCGGCGTGATCGTCGGCGGAAGCGACAGGGTGGCGGTTGACGCGACCTGCTGCCGGATCATGGGCATCGACCCTCGGAAGATCCGCTACTTGAGAATGGCCGAGACGCAAGGACAGACGATCGAAGCGAACGTGCGCCAGATCGGCGAATCGATCGGCGGCCTGCGCGCGCCGTTCGAATTGCTGCCCGAGTTCCACTCGATCCGCTTGGTCTGAGGGTCGCCATCAGCAGGCGCGCTCGTCCATCGGAGATAGAATGGACTGAAGCCCCGGATACTGGCCGTCATGCGTGCTGTGGTCGTGGTCCCTACCTACAACGAGCGGGAGAGCCTCCCATTGTTGGCCGAGAGACTGCGTCAGTGCGCCGGCGAGGTGGACGCGCTGATCGTGGACGACAACTCTCCGGATGGCACCGGTCAACTGGCCGAAGAGCTGAGCCAACAGGAGGGGAGCCGCATTCACGTTCTTCATCGCGACAGGAAGGAGGGCCTGGGACGAGCCTATGTGGCGGGATTCCGAAAGGCCCTGGAAATGGGCTACGACGTCATCCTTCAGATGGACGCCGACCTGTCGCACGATCCCAGCTACATCCCGGCCTTCGTGGAGGCCATCCAGGATTGCGACCTCGTGCTGGGTTCGCGCTATGTGCACGGAATCTGCGTGGTGAACTGGGATTTCAGGCGGTTGCTGCTGAGCAAGGCGGCCACCAAGTACGTGCAGATCGTCACCGGGATGCGCTTCACGGACACCACTGGCGGCTTCAAGTGCTGGCGGGCGAACACGCTGAAGTCCATCGGGCTTGAGAACGTTTTCTCCAATGGGTACCTCTTCCAGATCGAAATGACGTACCGGGCGTTTCGAAAGCGACACAAGATCGCCGAGATCCCCATCATCTTTTACGAGCGCAATCTGGGCCGCTCGAAGATGGATTGGCGAATCATACGTGAAGCCTTGTGGGGGGTTCTCAGGCTGCGGTTTGGAGGCTGACGCTCTCCGGCTCAGCCGACCTTCAGGATGCTTGCGATCAGGCTCATGTTCCAGACCACGAGCCCGGCGTACCAGTAATTGATCCAGCGCACCACGCGCCGCTTGTTGAACCAGATGCAGAGGCCGCAGAGAGCGAACGCCACCAGTTTCGACAGTGCCAGGCCAGCCGACGGCCCAAAGTGCATCATGTAGCGGATAAGGGGGCTAGCCTCGCCCAGTCCAACCCTCATGCCGATCAGCGTCGTCATGAAGTCAAGCAGTTGCAGGTAGAGGAAAACCTCAATGTACGCTATGCTGCTCCTTCCCCCTTGCCCGAGGCCGATTCGCAAGCCCGGTGTTACATCCGCGGCGCCCAGATCCAGACCGCCACCAGAAAGCAGAGTGAGCCCATCGCTATGGCCACTCCGTGCGGCATGGTCACGGCCTTGGGGCTGTTCAAGTCGAGTTCTTCCTTCCTCATGTACGGTGGCCGGAAATGCATCAACTCGTTCAACATGTAGCCCACGTTCCGGAATGTCCCCCATAGCCCCCCCCTCGACAACAGTAGTAATATGGCGACTACTCCGCCCAAAACGCTGCTCAGCAAGAAGATAGCGAACCAATTCGCCGGCCCCACCAGGGAACCGACGGCCGCCATCAACTTGACATCACCGGCCCCCATGCCCCGCAACAGGTACAGCGGGAAATAGATCAGAAAAGCCAGCCCAAGTCCCATCAGCGCCGAGCGCCAATTGTATTTATCGACACCCAGGAACGAATTCAACACGATGCCGGCCACTACTCCGGACAGTGTGAGCCAGTTCGGAATGCGCCGGCTTCGGATGTCAAACACCGCTGCCACGAGAACCACGGCTGCCAGGACAAGTTGAAGAACAATCGGAGGAAAGCTCATTGTCCTTACAGCTTAGCTCCACCGTGAGTATACAGTCACCTCTACAGATGCTGCCACTGATCTTTCGGACGATCTTTCGGGCGGATTCTGCGCGATGTTAACAGTAGCCGGGCCAGTACCCGCCCCCTCTGTGATGCCTTGGATGCGGCCCGGCTTCCTATTACTCCTCACAGCCGGGGCGGCCCAGGCCCAAGGGTGGGAAGGCATCGCGGCTCTTCGCCGCCATACGGGCCCAGATTCGAGCCTAGCGTTTGGCGAAGTCGGCGCCGCCGGCCGCCGGCCTACTTATGGATCACGATGCTGCCGCCGCCAATCGCCGCCGGGGTGAACGCGTTAGGATCGTCGGGGCTGCCCGGCATGCTGTCGTAAACCACGTCGCCCGATTGGCTGGTGATCTTGATCCGGAACCCGTCCACGCCACCGGCATCCATGGCCGTTAGCAGGAAGTTGTAGATGCCAGTACCGTTGATTCTGCCGATGCCCGCGTACTGCGCCTTTGCGCCGACGACCACAAGCGACTGGTACGAGGCGCTGTGGAAGTCGAAGTTTGCGAGGCTGAGATTGACTTCGGTCTCACCCGTCGGCACGGTGGAGCCCTTCTGGTACTTGGAGTTGATGCTGAAGTTCGCCTTGCCTGTGAGGCCGGGGTTCTGCGTGTAAGCGCCAATTGGCGAGTTGATCCAGCCGCCGCCGGTGACAAACGAAGCGGCCGAGCTTGTCGGCTGGAGGATGGCAAAGGGCGAAAGCGAGGTCACGCTCGCGCAGACGACGTGGTTGACCGTGTCCAGGGACACTGTCTGGTTCACCCACTGGCCGCCTTCATTGTGGAACAGCTCCAGTTGACTCTCATCGGGGTAACTGACGCCAGTGTAATTGACGCAGACTTGGATCGGCGCCACAAACTGCGCGGTCGTGGTCAGGTCAAAGTAGGTAGGCGGGTTTCCAAGCTGGAAGCCGAAAGGCGGAGCGGGCCCGGTGCTGCTGGTGGCCAGCGAAGTGATTCCAGCCTGGGTCACGCTCGAAAAAGTGACCGTGACCGGGGTTCCACCAGTGGACCCGTCGAGAGGCTGGACCGCAACACCCGAACCAGTGGATGTGTCAGATCCCAGGTTGATCTTGGCGACGAAGGCTTCGGCGATGTTTGACCAGCCCAGGCCACGATACCCCGTGGGGGCGGATTGGGCCGCGTTGACCGTGGTCAGGTCGTTACCCCAGACCTGGCCGGTCGCGTAGATTTGGCCTTGCCCGTCCACGGCAATTCCCCAGCCCAGGTCACAACTAAAGCCCAAACACGTGGTACCGAAGTAAGTGGAAAAAATCAGAGCTGAGCCGTCCGGGCTCAGTTTGCTGACAAACGGGCTCAGGCTCCCCTTCTTGTCCCCCTGAATGGGATTAGCAAGCGGGAAATCCGTAGTACCGGCAGTGCCGACCACATACGCAGCGCCGGCGCCGTCCACGGCAATTGCCCGCCCCACTTCCCCGTAGAAGAAGAATGGGGAAGAAACTGAGCCGCCCAGATAGGTTGAATACACCAGGGCGGAACCGGACCGGTTCAGCTTCGCCACAACCGCGTTCTGGTATCCGTTCTTCAGGTCGGGCTGGAGCGCATTGACCACTGGAAAGCCGGCCGAGGCGGATCCGGTGATGTAGGCCGCGCCGGAGCTATCCACAGCGATACCGCCACCTGAGGCGTGGCTTCCTCCCAGATAGGTAGCGTATTCGAACGCGGAACCGGCAGCATTGATCTTGGCGACGAAGAAGTCGTAAGCTCCGGCAAGGCTGGATTGTAAGGCGTTGCTGACGGGAAGGTTGGGGGAATCGGTTCCGCCTACGACGTAGCTATTGCCGGAGGTGTCCACCGCGATGGCCTGAGGTCCGTATAGCCGCTCCTCGCCGCTGCCGCCGAGGTAGGTGGAATACACGAGCGCAGATCCAAACTGGTCGAGCTTGGCCACGAAAGCGTCGGTGCCTCCGCCGTAGTTGGCTTGGAGAGGGTACAGCACGGGGAAATCGTTGGATTGAGTTGTGCCCGCCACATAGGCTTTCCTCTGGTCATCCAAGGCGATGCCGTTGCCGTTCTCGCCACCGCTCCCCCCAAGATAGGTGGAGTAAACCAGCGCCGACCCTGCCGGGTTCAGCTTTACGACCACGGCGTCGCTTGTTCCCCGGAGAGAAGACTGGAAAGCATTCACTGTCGGGAAGTCGGTGGAACCCGTGGTACCGACCAGGTAGGCGCTGCCTGCGGCGTCCACGGCGATGCCGCCAGCACTCTCGTTCCCGGTCCCACCCAAGTAGGTGGCATAGACCACCGAGCCGGAGGGGCTGAACTTAGCGACGAACAAGTCACCTGAATCATAGAGCGGCGGCGAGGGATTCGCCAGCACCGCTTGCAGGGGGTTGACTGTTGGAAAATCGGGAGACGACGTGGTACCCACGACGTACGCGCTGCCCGAGCTGTCAGCCGCGATACCGTAGCCCCCCTCGAGGTACGATCCACCCCAGTAGGTCGAGTAGACCAGGACCGGGTCGACCACCAGCGGCTTCTTCGGGTCATAGGCTCCGACCTGAAACGCCACCTGGCCGGCCTCGCCGAGGACATAGCCGCCGGAGACCTCCTGCCGCTCGTCCCCGTCCTGCTGATAAAGAACGGGCCTCTTCATGCGTACGGGATCGCCCCAGGCAGGGTGGAGCAGAAGATCTCCCCCCGCGTCCAGCTCCAGCTTAGAGGCGCCGGAGAAGGCCAGCCGGATCGAGGGGGGGTCGGCCCCCGGAGCCAACACGAAGTCGTATTCGATGTCGCGCTCGTTGCAGTAGAAGACCACGTCGACGCCCGGCTATACCTGGCTGTAGCGGACCTTCTCGAAGACCGGAATGTCGGAGCGCCAGCGGCTCGGATCGTTGCCGATGAAGTAGTTTGCCCGGCCGGGCAGGGGGTCGATCCCCACGGCGCGAGGCGCCGGATTCGCCCCGGTAAGTTCCATGCGCAGGGGTGGTTCTGCCCCCGCGTCGGACTTGGCCAGAATCGCTTCGTTCGCGGTCAGCAAGAGCCGATAGCGGTCGCCGCGAAACAGAAACTTGACCTGCGAGGCAAACTGCCCCTGGTTGAGTTCGAAACCCGGCTGCATGCGAAACCGGGTTGTGGTAAAAGCCGGTCGCGGTTCGGCCGAGTGCGTGGCGGTCGCCGGCCACAGAACTCCAGCGGCAACGGTGCTGATGACAACTAGCCTTCCGATCTAGAAGGTCGCAGACTGCATGATTCCCCTCCGCATCACTTTCGATTTGTTGCGTATGGGTACGCAGGACGGTGTCTGCTCAGATTCCCAGTTGGGTCTAGTATACGCCCAACGGCTGCTGTGTGGAAGCTTACAGTGCTGTCCACTCGGATAATGTTACTAGCGTTAACTGACTTGGCGCGTCAAGATAGCACGGAGGGGTTTTCGACGCACTCTATCTTGATGCCGAGGCGTGGGTGAGCATCACGGCGGAGGCCGAGGCCATGGCGTCGTAATAGCCGACGAAGCGCCGCGGCTCGGCGGCGTCGTACGAGCGCAGGTTGGAGGCCCAGCGATAGGAGATGGGCTGGTACCAAAGCTCGACTTCGATTTGGAACGGACCTTGCGCGCCGCCCAGCGCCACCGAATAACGGATGCGGTCTTCGCCGCCGGTGAAGTCCGGATCATCCGCCGCGGCGCCATGGACGGCGACGTCCTTGTCCGCCGTTCGCTTGTCGAAGCCCTTGGGCAGAAGCCGGTTGTCCTTTACGTATCGCAAAGCGGTGAGCAGTCCGGTGGTTGGCTTTCCCGCCGGGTCGGCCATGATCGACTCGTAGATCTGCACCTGGTCGCTGGTTCGGATCTCGGTGTAATGGGGCTCGTAGCGGCTGGGGTCGGCATCGCTATCGTTGCCCTGGATGGAGCCATTCGCATTCAACGCGCCGGATTCGAACACGATCTGGCCAGCCCCGTCTCGAACCGAATAGTGCAGCCAGACGCGGCGGGCAGGATAGGCTGTCGGCAGCTTGTGGCCTCCCAAGTTCTGAACCGTGACTTCCGCGTCGAGGCGGCCAGAGCCCAGCTCAATGTTGCCGATCGCGATTTGCGCTGCCTCCGATTGCAGGTGCGCCACGGTCCGCAGGGCGGCGCTGTCCAGTTCTCCCGGCAGTGCCGCCACGCTCAAATCATCGCGATAACGGTTCAGCAACCTCTGCATGAAGAAGTTGCCTCCGACGAAGACGTGGCGCGCCACTCCCGGATGCGGCTGGCTTAGGACGCTCGTGATGGGCGCCTCTCCGCTCACCACCGGCATATGGCACTCCTGACAGCTCGTTCCTTCCCGATATCCGCTATGCAGCCACTCCTGGTACGGCACCTGCTCGGGTAGCTCGCCGATGACCTTCCCGTCGGGGGCCAGCGCCTGCGTGAGGAGCGTGTGGCAGGTGGCGCATAACTCGGATTGCCGAATGTGCTTCGCTTCGGTGGGACGAAACCCTGAGGACGAACGCATGACGGTAGTCCTGCCTGGATCTATCTCGAAGGGACCGTAAACCGGCCGCTCTCCCTCTGGCGGCGCCGGGTCGATGACAAACCCTCCCACAAAGCTCTCGCGAGTTCCCAGTTTCTTGTCCTGGATCTGGTGGCACACCGAACACGACACGCCGTCGGCTGCGAGGCGGTCGGAAGACTTCTCCTTATTGAAGGGCAAGTGAGAGAAGATCTCGCCCTCGTGTCCCGCAAGCTTAGACTCATAGCGCGCCATGGGCATGTGGCAAATGGAGCACTCGTCCTCGATGGCCGCTCGGGCCCCAGGATGATCGATCGTTTCGCGCCGGACCCCTGCCTGCCAATAAGGATCGCGTCCGGAGTTCGCCATCATGGTAGGACGCCAAGCGAAGCCGATGGAGATGTCCTCGCCGGATGGCGTCGAAACCCCGTTGTGGCAAGCGATGCAGCGATCCGATGTCTGGAAGTGCGGGCCCTTGGACGGCTGAGGCGGCCGCGAGGCCGCAAGCACTCCGGCCATGAATGCCGTCGCGCAAAAGAGAAATATTACTCTGGACATCCCGCGTCTCCTGCTCCGATGGGGCTGCTACCAACCCTCACGAAGCCCCCCATCGAACCAGTCCCAAAGCAGATAGAACATCACCTGTATCGGCCGCTCAGCCGTATTGTTCGCCGGAACCCGGACACCGAAGCTCGCCATGATGTGCTGCCGCCGGCTGAGCGACACCTGAAACTGGGGTAGAACATCCCAGTTCGTCTTGGCCCCATTTTCGAAGTCCCGATCGGCCAGCAGTTCCACCATGGGTGTCCATGTGCGGCCAAAGCCGCGGTTCTGGCTGAAACTCTTGCCAAAAGCAGTTCGCCAGTAAGCGGCTCTCGGAGCTTTGTCGGTGTGCGTCGGCAGTTCAACTCCGCCTTGAAACTGGATGTGGGTGTCGGCCGGCAGAATCTGTCCATAGGAGGCGAACGACTCGAAGATCGTGACGCCGCTCCCCAAGCCTTTGGCCTTGTCGCCGGCCGGCAGGTTGACCTCGCCCGCCACGCTGAAGATCGATCCGGTGCGCATGCTGTGAAAGAGCATTCGCTTCCAGCCCAGAGCAAGGTCGCCAAAGCCGGCCACCCAGGTCCCGGTGTCCTTGTTCTGAAAAAGCACGGGGGCCGTGAACTCAAGCTGATTTGCCGCTCCGAACCGCTGCTCGTAAACAATCTGTTCACCCACGCCGGCCGCGCCTTGGGCGTTCACCGACGTCGTGAGGACCGTCTCGTTTTCCGGGAAAGCCTTCTCGGTTACCATCGCGCGCGGCAGATTGAGGTCCCCGCGCGGCCAGGC
Organism: Bryobacterales bacterium; assembly: GCA_963798455.1. Lineage (GTDB taxonomy): Bacteria > Acidobacteriota > Terriglobia > Bryobacterales > Bryobacteraceae > CAWCTD01. The sequence continues at coordinate 1,458,260 of CAWCTD010000004.1, read as the reverse complement.
TTTGCTGGTGCAGAAGCCGCGCAGGTACTCGACGACTTTGTCGATCTGATCCTGCGTCAGCGCATCGCCGAAGGCGGGCATAATCCTCGACCAACCTCGGGCGGGGCCTCCTTCGTGGAGGATCGAGAGCCAATCAATCTCGGGCTCTTTCGTAGCGAAGGCGCAGTCGGTAAAATCCGGAAGCCGCGTGTCGAACCCCACCGAACTCCGGTTGGCACCCCTGCCGTCGGCCCCATGGCAGGAAACACAGGCCGCTCTGAAGATGTCCCTGCCGGAATGGAGCGACGGCTCGCTGCCGCCGCCGGTCTGAGCCGGAACCACAGCCGGTCTCAGAAAGCAGATCAAAGCCAGCAGACTAACGGCCACTCGCAGTGAGCCGCCGCCAGCGGGGTCCTCGCAGATCCTTGCTCTTTCACGGACCACTTGCATCTTGATTTCCTGATCTGCTCGATTATACGCTAGACAGTCCCCTACGCCCCCTGGAACGATGCTCCCGGATTGGTTTGCCCGCACGCCGTAGTCGGGACCAACTTGAATTGGAAACGGGTTTGTTGTATTGCTGGATTAGCGGTACATCCAGGATCCGAAGAAGTCCTGGGACAAACCCGCTCTAGAAGGAGCAATTTCATGGAGAACGAAAAGGCTCTGCCCGAGGAGCAGTCTCCGCACACGCGGCGCCGCTTTCTTGGCGCAGTGACAGCCGTCACCGCCGCTTCCTACCAGCGAATATTGGGGGCCAATAACCGCCTCGGTATTGGCTTCATCGGATACGGACTGATCGGCAAACAGCACGTCAGCGATTTTAAGAAGATGGATGATATCGATATCGTTGGCCTCTGCGATACGTACAAGCCGCGTCTGGCCGAAGGGCTGGCCTTCATCGGGAACTCTAAGACCCAGGGCTACGGCGACTTTCGGAAGATGTACGAGAACAAGGACATCAATGGAGTCGTGGTCGCCACGCCGGACCACTGGCACGCCCTGCTCACCATCATGGCTTGCGCGGCGGGCAAGGATGTTTACGTCGAGAAGCCGATGACGCTGTTTATCGACGAAGGCAAGTGGATGATTCAGGCCGCCCGCAAGTACAACCGCATAGTGGTCGCCGGAACCCAACGGCGGCAGGGCTCGGGCGTCAAGGCGGCGAAGAAGGTGGTCGAGGCCGGCACGCTGGGCAAGATTCATTCCATTCGGATGGCCTCGGTCCGCAACATATCCCCCGGTTTCGGCAAGACGCCTGTCACCACGCCCCCCGCGGACTTCGATTACAACATGTGGCTCGGCCCGGCCCCGAACAAGCCCTATCAAGCTCACCGCGGCCTCTACCACTTCCGCTGGTTTAGGGATTTCTCGGGTGGCCAGATGACGAACCTGGGCGCCCACCTCATCGACCAGGTCATTTTTTGCATGAACTCCAAGGGGCCGACGCTGGCCATGTCCTCGGGCGGCCGGATGGCGCTGACCGACGACGACGGTGACACTCCGGACATGCAGGACGCTCTGTGGAGGTTCCCCGAGGGCTACATCCTGAATTACGCCATTCGCGAAGCCAACGCGATGCCCGACGCGGCAACCCGCGGCCAGCTGTATCTCGGGACCCACGGGAACATGGCGCTCTCGGGCAACTACACGATCACCTCGGAGATGAAGTGGATCAATCCGGAGAACGAGATCCCGCGCTTCCTCGGACATCCCGTGGGCGGTCCGCACTACACTGACACAGCCCAGGTACCCTTCCTGCCAGAGTATCCACCGGCTGAAGCAGCCCGCGGTGGGGCTCGCGGTGGGGCGGCGAGCGCTGCTCGCGGTGGCGCAGGCGGGCAAGGCCGGGGAGCCGGTGGAGTCGCCTCGGACAACCGTTACGGCCTCGGTGGCGAGGACACCATGATGATCAACGAGCGTGACTGGGTGGACTGCATGAGGAGCCGTGAACGCCCGTTCGTAGACGTGGAGGATGGCCACCGGGTGGCGATCATCTGCCACCTTGGCAACAATTCCATGGATCTGAAGCGGGCCATTCACTGGGACCCCGATAAGGAGCAGGTGATCGGCGATAAGGAAGCTCAAGCGCTGTGCGTCCGGCCCTATCGCGCGCCTTGGGAAGGCGTGCTCCGAAGCATCGTCAAAGTCTAGCCGGTAGGTATTCTATGGTTCGCACGGCGACCCGGCTCCCGGGCCGCCGTGTGGATTCCTGGTAGGCGCGGCCGGACTCGAACCGGCGACCCTCTGCTTAGAAGGCAGATGCTCTATCCTGGCTGAGCTACGCGCCCGTCGTTACCTCTATTGATTTTAAACCACTTCCCAGTGGGAGCAACCACGCTCCCAAGGGAAGTTCCCGCACGCCGCTCTATTGTACCGGCCAGTTCCTCCCCTCGCACAAAATCGGCAACCTTTCGCGCGGCCGAGCATGTAGCATCTAATCCACGATCGCACTTTCCGCGGTTGGTTTGGCGGCGGCGCGGCTTTCCGCCCAGACCACACCCGCGGCGTCCGGCCCATTTACCCTGCCTGCGCTGCCGTACCCGTACGATGCGCTGGAGCCGTGTATCGGCGCGCAGACGATGCAGATCCACCACGACGACCGTGACCACGCCGCTCTCCGAGGGACAAACGCCGTTGCTGGCAATTGACGTTTGGGAGCACGCCTCCACAGCTTCTTCCGCCGGTGGACTCCCTGTAGTATAGAGGGGAGCGGAGCCCGCACCCCCCATGATGAATGTCTGCCGGAGTTTGTGGCGCGTGAGCGTGCGGCTAATGGCCGCGATCGGCGCACTCTTCGTTCTTGTCACCATCACCCCGGTCGACAAGTGGTGGGCCAGCGCGCTGTCGTGCGATTGGAACACCCCGCGCGGGGACGTGCTGATCGTCCTCGGCGGCTCCACTCTCGACTATGGCATGGTCGGGGGCTCCACCTATTGGCGTGGCGTCTACGCAGTGCTGTGCTACCGGGAGGCTCGCTACGGCCAGGTCGTCCTGAGCGGCGGACCGGAGTCGAGCGAGTCGGCGGCGCTGGCCTTGCGCCGGTTCGTTCTCAGTCAAGGCGTCCCCGAAAAGGTCATCCGAGTGGAAAGCCGCTCGAACTCAACTAGGGAGAACGCGCTGTTCACGGCCGCGCTCCTGCGTGACACTCCTGGCCGCAAGCTCCTGCTGACCAGCGAGTACCACATGTTTCGCGCCTCCCGAGCCTTTCGCAAAGCCGGCCTGGATGTTCTCACGCTGCCGTTTCCGGACGTGCAGAAACGAGCCACATCATGGCGCGGCCGCTGGCCGGCATTTCTGGACCTTGTCCTGGAGACGGTGAAGATCGTCTACTACCGAATTCGAGGCTGGATCTGAGGCGTGCCCGCCCGATGCTATCATGAAGGCTCATGCAGCCGCCCTTGAGCCTGCCCGTGGTGGTCATCGTGGGCAGGCCCAACGTTGGCAAGTCCACTTTGTTCAATGCGATTCTCGGGCAGCGCCGCGCGATTGTGGGCGATGAGCCGGGGATCACACGCGACCGCATCCACGGCGAGGCGGCTCACCACGGCCGGCGTTTTGAGGTAATTGACACCGGTGGCATCCTGCCGGACCGGGACGATCTGATCCCGCGCGAAATCTTTCGACAGGCCAGTGTGGCGCTGGAGCGCGCCGATCACATCATTTTTCTGGTCGACGGACGCGCCGAGATTACCGCCGCGGACCGGGAACTCGCCCAACTGCTCCGGAGGCTCGGGCGTCCGGTTGCGCTGGCCGTGAACAAGATCGATAGTCTCTCGCGGGAGGCCCTGGCTCACGAGTTCCACGAACTCGGACTTGCCGACTTGTTCCCTGTCTCCGCCGAGCACCGTCTGGGCATCGCCGAGCTTCTGGACCATGTCACGGCCGGCTTCCCGATCACCGAGCCTGGGGACGAAACCGGCGGTCACGAGTCAGTGAAAGTCGCCATCATCGGTCGCCCCAACGTGGGCAAGTCCACGCTGCTCAACGCCCTGCTGGGAGAAGACCGCGCCATCGTGTCGCCGGTCGCCGGCACCACCCGGGATGCCGTGGACCAGAAGATCGTGGCCGGCGGTGTCGAGCACATCTTTGTGGATACGGCCGGCATCCGCCGCAAAGGCAGGACGAAACTAATGGCCGAGAAGCTCAGTGTGGTGATGGCACGGCGGCACATCCGGATGGCGAATGTGGTTCTGTTGATCATGGACGCCACCGAAGGAGTCCTCGGTTTGGACGCGACCGTTGCCGGCTACGCGCATGAGGGCGGCCGCGCGGTGATCGTCTGCGTCAACAAGTGGGACGCTGCGCCCGACAAGAATCGTAAGAATTTCACGCTCAAGGTCCGGGACGCCCTCAAGTTCCTGGAATATGCACCAGTCGTCTTCCTCTCGGCCAAGACTGGCGCGGGGGTGGGCCAATTGTTCCCACTGATCCGCCAGGTCTACGATGCGGCCTCGCAGCGAGTCACCACGGGCGAACTGAACCGTTTTTTCGAGGGGTTGCGCTTCGAACCCGAATTGAAGGTGCTTTACGCGACGCAGGCGTCCGTGAGACCCCCTACCTTCGTCTTGTTTACAGATAGCCCGGGCAAGCTGTACTTCTCCACCGAGCGGCGCCTCATCAACAAGTTGAGGCAGCGTTTCGGCTTCCGTGGAACACCGATCGAGGTGAGGACCAGGTGGCGTCACGGCTGAGGCGGCGGCCAGCCGCTGTCAGCCGCCCTGCGCGTCGTGCTGGCCGGTGCCGGCCAGTTCTTCCACCTTGGTGCCTTTGCAGTCGATGCGCTGGGGAATGGAAGCCCGTGCGTTGACCATCCCTTCCGTCGCGCCCGGGCCGAACCCGCGTGCCGCGGATCTGGCGTGTGCCTGGGAGGCGGGACGGGCCGTCTCCTCCAGGATCTCGCGCAGGAACATCTCCAGAGGGGCGGCCATCTCCATCAGGTCGGGACGGTTCAGCAGAGCGCAGATCTCGCCGGGCGCCATGGCCTCCAGTGTCACCGACCCCTGGCGCTCGAGCGCCGCGATCCGGCAAGGAACGAAATTGGCAAAACGCAGGTCCGCGGCCAACAGGGCCGCACTCAAATCGGGACGGCACACGGTGAAAACCACCGCGTCCTGGCCTGCCGTTGGCTCCCTTTCCTGAAGCAACCGGCCGACGTGGAGCACGGAAAGCACGTTGAGCCCTCGACGCTGCGCGGCTTGAAGCAGCGCGGGCTCAATGGCGGCGAGCGATTTCTGCGAGCTTACCTGGAACATGTCAGCTCTACCCCCGACAAGATCATATCAGACCACCGGCTCAGGTACGACCCTCAGGGGAGTCGCGATGCGCGGTACTAGTACCTCCTGGTTCTGTAACTACTCTGTTTTCCAACGTCAACAGTCCTATTGACCGTGCCGGTTTTTTGCCCGACGATGGTCTCGTCCACAGTTCCGCACGCTGGTCTCGCCGAGGCATGAAGGGGGAATTGGGACCGGGAGAAGCGAAAGCTTGTCCGGAACCCCATCCCGCGAGGCCGGCGAAGGACTTCCAGAGATGACGACTGAAGGCCTCACGAGGCAAGGGCAGGCGACTGCTCCCGCAACGGGGAAACGGCGCCTGATCAGTTTTCGGCTTACAGACGAGGAGTACGATCGTCTGAAACGCCTGAGCGCGGAGCAGGGCGCGCAGAGCCTCTCGGACTTTGTCCGCTCCGGTGTTTGCTCGATGCTTGATAGCCGTGAGTCCTGGGAAGACGAGCTGGCACGCGCCATGCGAGAGTTCGGGCGGCAGTCCAGCGGGCTTCACGCGCTGGTCGGGCAACTCAGTCAACTGCTGAAGTGCGCCTATCAAGACCACCGCCGGGCGCCGTAGCCGGCATCCCCGAGGAGATGAGGGAGATCAACGCGCTCGGCTATCTCAGCACCACCTATGACGTCTATGCCGACATTCTTCCGGTGGAACCCGGAAAGGAGGTCACTCCGCACTACGACCGGGTCCCGGATAACGTTGTACTCCGGGCCGACGGCCAGCGCATGACGGCTTGGCTGACCGCGGACAAGAAGCAGTACATGAAGCGCTGTCCGGCGACGTGGATCGATGCCGCCAAGCTGGTCATCCCCAAGGATCTGGCTGTTTTTCCTTATCTGGGGCGTTTCATCGATGTGATAACCGCCGAGAGTTTTTACGAATGCTACGACGAACGGCACCCGCTCACCCGCACCCAGAAACGCGAAGCCAACGCCGAAATGCTGAACTACGTGCGATCGCTCGGCTTGGTCACGGGTTCCGAGCACGGGCGCTGGTGGGCCGTGCCTTACGTGGACTAGATCGAAGGTATGATGAGCGGCGGGTCGTACTCCTGGCCCGCCGGTTACCTCACCAGGCCTAAGTCGAAGCAGCAGGAGTTCACCATCCCCATGATGTGGGCCGGCAGGTCGGGGTCCTGGCCGGCCTCTCGCGGCGTTTTCCTGACCACGTACCGCAACACCTGCAAGCTCCACGAAGCCATCGCAGGCACGGGAACGCTGAGCCATGAATTCGTGACCAGAGACCGGGCGGTCCAGCGCACGCGGTTCTCCGACGGCACGGAGGTGGTCGTGAATTTTGGCGAGAAGCCGTACGCCGCCAAAGTGGGCGGCAGGAGCTACCTCTTACCGCAGAATGGCTTCGCCGTGAAGGGGCCGAAGATCGAAGAGTCGCTTTCGCTCTCGGGAGGCCGTCCGGTTACAGTGATTCGAGCCGGGTGGTACCAGTACACCTCGACGCTTGGCTCGCTGAAACAATGACCTTTCGCGCAGGTGGCACAGACCTACGTGAGGGCGATCGAGGGGAGCATGACCGGTCAGATCCTGGATGCTGTTGCGGGCGCTGGCTGACCGGCCCTCTCGTGCCACCCAGGTTTCGGGACATGGACTCTGCTATGCTTGTGCCAATCATGTCAGCACAGAACGGCGACAAATCCCGCTTCCACCGCCTGCGCAAGGCGAAGATTGCCCGACGAAGCCGCATGCGAGCTATCAGGCAGGCCACCAAGCCGCAGAAGCCTGCCAAGAGCAGCGACTCTTAGACGTCTTCTTCGGTCGTTCACCGGTTCGCGGCTGCCGCCCCTTTCCCCGTACCCCGCCGTGGCGCACAGACTGTCACTTGCAGAATTGCCCTTCTCCACCGGGTGGTTGGCGTTACTCTTGTCGCTGGAGAGGACACGGCTACTATGACCATCCGGAATGAAGAAGCCTTGGAGTATCACGCAACGCCGACAGCCGGCAAGCTTGCGGTGGTTCCCACCAAACCCTGCCGGACGCAACGCGACCTCAGCCTGGCGTACACGCCGGGCGTGGCCGTCCCGTGCAGGGAAATCAAGCGCGACCCGAGCCTGGCCTACAAGTACACCGCCAAGGGGAACCTGGTTGCGGTGGTCTCCAACGGCACGGCGGTACTCGGCTTGGGCAACATCGGCGCCCAGGCCGGCAAGCCGGTAATGGAGGGCAAGGCGGTTCTGTTCAAGCGCTTCGCCGACATCGACGTGTTCGACATCGAGCTGGCCACCGAGGACCCCAAAGAGGTGATCCGAGCGTGCCAGATGCTGGAACCAACCTTCGGTGGCATCAATCTGGAGGACATCAAGGCGCCCGAATGCTTCGAGATCGAGGAGGAGCTGAAGCGGACCATGAAGATCCCCGTCTTCCACGATGACCAGCACGGGACCGCGATCATATCGGCCGCGGCCTTGCTGAACGCTTTGGAGATCGTCGGCAAGAGGATCGAGGAGGTAAAGCTCGTCTTCAACGGCGCCGGCGCCAGCGCAATTTCCTGCGCCGAACACTACATCCGACTCGGTCTGAAGCGCGCGAACGTCCTCATGTGTGATACCAAGGGGGTGATTTACGCGGGCCGCAAGGAGGGCATGAACAAGTACAAGGAGCGATTCGCGCAGGAAACAGACCGGCGCACGCTGGCCGATGCCCTGCGGGGCGCGGACGTCTTCATGGGCCTTTCCACCGGCGACTGCGTCACGCCGGAAATGCTGTTGCCGATGGCCGCCAACCCCATTGTCCTCGCCCTGGCCAATCCGGACCCTGAGATTCCTTACGACGTAGCGGTGCGGGCGCGCCCCGACGTGATCATGTGCACCGGCCGATCCGACTTCCCGAACCAGGTCAATAACGTGCTGGGCTTCCCGTTTATCTTCCGGGGCGCCCTGGACGTGCGCGCCACCGCCATCAACGATGAGATGAAGCTGGCGGCGACTCACGCGCTGGCCGCCCTGGCGAAGGAGGATGTGCCCGATTCGGTGCGCGCCGCCTACGGCGTCGACGCCATGCAATTCGGCCGCGACTATATTATCCCCAAGCCTTTCGACCCGCGGGTGCTCATCTGGGAATCGGCCGCCGTGGCCAAGGCGGCCATGGAGACCGGCGTGGCGCAGCAGCCGGTTGACCTCGAACAATACAAGGAACAACTGGAACGCCGGCTGGGCAAGGCCCGGGAGATCATGCGCATCATGGTGCAGAAGGCGCGTAGCCAGCCGATGCGCGTCGTATTCCCCGAGGGCGAGGAGAGCAAGATCCTGCGCGCCTGCCAGATCCTCCTCGACGAGAAGATCGCCAGCCCGATCCTGCTGGGCAAGGAGGAAACCATCCGCGCGCGAATCGAAGAGTCGCATCTGCACCTCGACGGAATCAGGATCGTCGACCCGGCCACGTCTCCCGACCGGGAGCGCTACGCCCGGGAACTCTACCGCCTGCGGAACCGCAAGGGCATCACGGAGGAAGAGGCGCGTGCGAGGATCCTCGAGCGCAACTACTATGGCCCCATGATGGTCCACACCGGCGACGCCGACGCGCTGGTCAGCGGTCTTACCCAGCACTATCCCGACACCATCCGCCCGGCGCTGCAAGTGATCTCGGTCCGCGAGGGCATCCACAGGGTGGCGGGGTTGTACATGTTGATCACGCAGAAGGGCGACGTCTACTTCCTGGCCGACTGCACGGTGAATATCGAGCCGAACGCCGAAGAGCTGGCCGAAATCGCCCTCTGCACCGCCGAGGAGGCGCGCCGCTTCAATGTGGAGCCGCGGGTGGCAATGCTCTCCTTCTCCAACTTCGGCAGCACCCGGCACGCGCTGTCGGAGAAAGTGCGTAACGCGGTCAGGATCGTCCACCAGCGGGAGCCCTCGCTTGTCATCGACGGGGAGATGCAGGCTGACACCGCGGTGGCGCCCGAAATCCTCGCCGAGACCTATCCCTTCAGCTCGTTGCAGGGCGGCGCCAACGTACTGGTCTTCCCCGACCTGGGGGCCGGCAACATCGCCTACAAGCTCCTGAACCGCATCGGAAACTGCGAGGTCATCGGGCCCATTCTTATGGGCACCTCAAAACCGGTGCACGTATTGCAGCGCGGCGCCGAGGTGAACGAGATCGTCAACGTCGCCGCCATCGCGGTGGTGGACGCGCAAGAGGCCTTGAGGCGCGGCGCGCGGCCCGGCGTCTCCTCGCAGAAGACGGGTTGAGCGTGTCGTTTCCCTCGCTCGCGTTGCCGTGAGTGGTAGCATAGCCCTGGAGGTGCGCGGTTGTGGGCACGCTGGGGCGAACATGGGAGCTTTACAAGCAGAGTTTCGCCGTTCTCTCCGCCGACGTTGAGATCTTGCTGTTTCCGGTGATGAGCGCCGTGGCGGCTCTCCTGGTGGGGGCCAGCTTCTTCGTACCGCTCTACAAGATCGGAACATTCGCGGCCATCAGCCACCACACGGCCAAGTGGGACGACTGGCTGACGCTGGCCTGCTGGTACTACGCCAACTTCTTCGTAGTGATTTTCTTCAACAGCGCGCTGGTGGGCTGCGCGAACATTCGGCTTTCGGGTGGAGATCCAACGGTGAGAGACGGGCTCAGGATCGCACTCAGCCGCTTGCACCGCATCCTGGCCTGGGCCCTTGTCGCCACCACTGTCGGCATCGTCTTGCAGTCCTTGCAGAACCGCCGCAGCCGGGGCGGCGGTTTGCTGGGCTCTGCCCTGGGTCTCGGCTGGACGCTCATCACCTATCTGATCGTGCCGGTACTGATCTTCGAGGATCGAGGTATCTTCGATTCCGCTTACAGATCAGCCGAGCTCTTCCGTAAGAACTGGGGGGAGGAGGTAGCGGGCAGCTTCGGGTTTGGGCTTCTGGGTTTTCTGATGTTCCTGCCGGGTCTGGGGCTGGGCGCGCTGTTCTGGTCTTGGGATCGGGGAGCGGCGGTGATCGTGGTTGTGGTCTATGTGCTTTTCCTGGCCGTTATCTCGTCCGCCGTGAAAGGCATATTCACAGTCGCGCTGTACCGGTATGCGACACACGGGGACGCGCCCCTCGGTTTCTCGGCCGACCTCATCGACGGCGCGCTCGGTGGCCGCCGGCAGACCGGCCTCGAAGAGAGCTACTGAGGCATGGAGCAGTGCACGCTGCGCCAGTACGAAGAGGAATTCGGCGGCCGTCACCTCTTGCACGGCGTTCTCGCCAGGTGGGCCGCTCGCAAGCCGCACTCCGTGGCGCTCATCAACCACGACCGCCGGCATGTGGTTGACTGGGGCGCCTTCGAGGCCATCACGACCGGACTGGCGGCGCAGTTGTTGCGCCTGGGCTTCCGCAAAGGGGATTTCCTCGCGGCATCGCTGCCCTTTCTCACCGAGCACATCTTCCTGGAATATGCCTGTTTCAAGATCGGCGTCATTCACGCCCCGCTCGACCTCCGGCTGCGGCCCGCGGAGGTGCTGCGCTCGCTTGACCAAATCAAGGCGAGAGGGTTCGCATTCCTGGGAAGAACGCCGATCACCGATTTTCGCGAGCTGGGTCGGGCGATAAAGGAGCGATGCGCTTCGGTGGAGCACCTTATCCAATTCTCTCCGCCCGAAGAGACCATCGAAGGGGCCCTTTCGTACCAGCGGCTGGCCGCCGAAATCCCAGGTGAAGCCTCGGCCGGGTTCGAGCGGGCCTCTGGCGCCGTGCGGGAGGAAGACGCGGCCCAGGTCATCTTCACCACGGGCTCCACCGGAAGTCCCAAGCCCGCTCTTCTTTCGCACCGGAACATCACCTGCCAGAACCTGTGCCTCGGCACGGCCTTCGGTTTCGGGGAGCGTACCCGGCTGGTGGTCAACTTGCCGCCGTCTCACGTCGGAGGGCAGGCCGAAGCGCTGATGACCACGCTGTTCTGGGGTGGGACGGCCGTGTTGCTCGAGGTGTTCGATCCCGTGCGCACGCTTCAGGCCATCGAGGAGCACCGGGCCAACCTCCTCGGCCAGATTCCCGCCATGTTCAATTACGAATGGCGGCAACCCGATTACGCCAGCTATGACCTCAGCAGCCTGGACATAGCAATCTACGGAGGCCAGCAAGTCCCACGGCAGTTTCTGGAACGGCTCGCCCGGATGGCGCCCAGGATCGCGACGGGCCTGGGATTGACCGAGTCGGCCGGGTTCTGCACCTACACTCCCGTGGACGGGAGCGTGGATGATGTGCTGGGCGGTATAGGACACGACATGCCGGCCTACCGCATGAGCCTCCGCAAACCCATGCGCGCGGACGGCACGGCGGGGGAGCCCTTGCCCGACGGAGAAGTGGGGCACATTTGTTTCGAAGGGCCGCAGACGTTTCTGGGTTATGCGGGCGACCCCGAATCCACGTCCAAGACGGTCTCGCGCAACGGTCTGCTCTACACCGGCGACATGGGGTCGCGGGATGAGGCGGGACTCCACTTCTCAGGGCGTGCCAAGTGGGTCATCAAGCCGGCCGGGCACCAAGTTTTCCCGGGTGACGTGGAGAGCCACATGTGCCAGCTCGAAGAAAAGGTAGCGGCCTGTGCCGCCGTCGGGGTAGAGCACCCACTGCTCACCGAAGCGATCGTCGCCTTTGTGGAGAAGAGGCCCGGGGTCGAACTCGCACCCACGGAGCTGCGCCGTCACGCCAGAGGCATGGCCTCCTACATGCGGCCTTTGCACTACGTCATTCTGGAACCGGGCGCCATGCCGCTGAATCGGGCCGCCAAGAGCGACTACACCCGCCTGCGCGAGATGGCACAGGCGGAGGCCGCGAAGCTGGGTTGGCGCGGCCGCCTGTAAACCCACAACCTAGTCCCTCGTCAGTCAGAAGTGAGGAGACACAAAACATGCGAATTTCGAGATTCCTTCCGGGACTCGCAGCCGCTGTACTTTTGGCCCAGACGCCAGCCCCGCCCGCCGGGACCGGTCCAGCGGCCCAGCGGCGGCCGGCTTTGGCCGCGCTGAAGAATGCCCTGGGGCTCAGCGACACGCAGTTCCAGCAATTGGTCCAGTTGCGGAAGGACGAGCAGCAGGTTCTCCAGCCCGTCCGCCAACAGATGCGCGACAAGCTGCAGGCGCTCCAGCAGGCTCGTCAGTCGGCCAATCCGAATCCGACGACGGTAGGCCAGCTCGTGCTGGACGCGCAGAAGTTGCGTGAGCAGGTCCAGTCAACCAACCAGGACTACCTCAACCGTGCTCAGACGGTGCTGGACACGACTCAAAAAGACAAGCTCCAGACCCTCGTGCAGGGCACGCAACGTCCTGCCAGAGCCCGTTCTGTCCTCATGGCCGCGAGAGCCTTGAATCTCCTCGCGCCGCCGCAGCGGACAGCGGGCCGAGGGTTGGGGAACTAGGCTCGGATTGAAAACAGGCAAGAAATACAGGAGGCCCCAAGGTTGGGGACCTTGAGGCCTCACTCAGAGGGGCTAGCGACGGGCTGGGCCCCGTCGCTGGGATGCAAATAAGTCAATGACGACTTATATTTGTCTTACTAGCCTGCATCTGTGGTTCCAATCCCGCGCAGCTCTGAAGCCCACAAAACTCAACGCTCTGCCCGTCTGGACCACGCGACTGTGGTGCGTGTTTTCCCCCGTTGCGAAGGTTGCCCCACCCCAATCGCACGCAGCCTCACTGGCGCCGCCGGGGTGTGGCGCCGCCCAGAATCGAATCGATATCCCTTTGGATCCCCTCGGGCCGCCTGTTTCCGTCGATGCGGTGGAAATTCCGCTTTGAGTAAAAATCGATGAGCGGCCCGGTTGCCTCGGTGTAGGCCCGCAGCCGCGCCCGGATGACTTCCTCTTTATCGTCGTCCCGCTGGATGAGTGCGGCGCTGTCCACATCGCACACCCCTTCGCGCGCGGGCGGCTGGCTGAGGACATTGTAGATCCGGCCGCAGGAGGGACACTGCCGGCGGGATGTCAGCCGCGTGATCAGCACGCCGTCCGGAACATCCAGGTAGAGGATCGCCGGTTCAGGATAGCCCAACTCCCGGAGAAGGCCATCCAGGAACTGCGCCTGTGGGATGGTCCGCGGGTAGCCATCCAGCAGGAATCCATCACGGCAGTCAGGGCGCGCCAGCCGGCCTTTGACCATCCCGTTGACAATGTCGTCGCCGACCAAGCCGCCACTGGCCATGATCTCCTTAGCCGCGTTCCCCAGCGGTGTGCCCGCCTTCAGTTCGGCGCGGAAAATCTCTCCCGTGGAAATCGAAGGAACACCCAATGCTTGCGTGATGACCGCCCCCTGTGTGCCTTTGCCGCAGCCGGGGGGACCAAATAGCAGAATAATCATAAGAATCTAGTGTACTCTGGAGTGAAGCTGATGACGACCCGCGAGCATATCGAAGATTTTCTCAGGCAGCGGCGACTGGCCTTGGTTGGTGTCTCCCGAAAAGACACTGAAGTCAGCCGGGCGCTCTTCCGCGAGTTCCTCCGGCGAGGCTACGACGCCGTGCCGGTCAACCCCGAGATGGAGGAACTGGACGGCCATCGGTGCTTCCATCGCGTTCAGGAGATCACTCCGCCCGTGGACGGCGCCCTTTTGTTCACCTCTCCCAAGGTGACGGAGTCGGTGGTGACGGATTGCGCGGCTGCCGGCATCCCAAGGGTCTGGATGTACCGGGCCGGAGGCAAGGGCGCGGTCAGCAAGGCGGCCGTCGGGTTCTGCAAGTCGAAGGGAATCGCGGTGATACCAGGCTACTGCCCGTTCATGTTCTGGAAGGACGCGTCGTTCTTCCATCGTCTGCACGGCTTCTTCGTGAAACTCTCCAGCGGCCTGTCTCTGTGAGTACGTGCCTGCGGTCTACGGCGCCCATTGCGGGGCGACATAAGCATAGAAGACGACCATCAATCCAATTGCGCCCGCCAGAATGATGCTGTGCCGGAGAGTGAACCGGAACAGTTTCGCCTCCTCGGTGGCGGGCATGCCCGTGGCGGCTGCGGCAATGGCAATGCTCTGAAGGCTGATCATCTTCCCCATCACCCCGCCGCTGGAGTTCGCCGCGGCCATCAGCACGGGGTTCAGGCCCAAACGATTGGCGGTGACCACCTGAAGGTTCCCGAACAGCGCGTTGGCCGAAGTGTCCGAGCCGGTGAGGAAGACTCCCAGCCAGCCGAGGAAAGCACTGAAGAAAGGAAACACGGCCCCCGTGGCGGCCAGAGCCAGGCCGAGCGTGGCGGTCGCTCCACTGTAGTTCATCAGGTAGGCCAGGGCGAGCACGGAGGCGATGGTCAGCTCCGAGAAGAAAAGTTGCCGCCCGGTAGCCGCGAGGACTTTCCAGAACCTCACCGGTGACATCCCCAAAGCCAGCGCCGAGAACATCGCGGCTAGAAGGCACGCGGTACCCGGCGTCGCCAGCCAGTCCAGCCTGTAGGTGGCTCGGTACGGGGACGGTGAGGGAACCACCGGCGGCACCTGCAGCACCTGCCTGTCCAATCCCGGCCAATCAAAGGTCACCGAAACTTGGTTCAGAGGGGTTTTGTAGAGACCCCACGCCAGGACAAAAACCACCAGGATGGCGTACGGCGCCCAAGCCATCAGAACTTCCCGGGCAGGATGACGCTTGTGGGCCGCTGTCTCCACGGCCTGCCCTCCCTCCAGGGTGAACTTGTCCTTGGGCCGCCACACCAGGAGCAGCAGCATGAGCGCGCCCATGGCCGCCAGGGAAGCCAGGATGTCGGTCAGTTGCGGGCCGATGTAGTTGGACACGAGGAACTGCGTCACGGCGAAAGAAGTGCCGCAGACCAGGACGGCCGGCACCACGCGGCGCAGAGCGCGCCAGCCCCCCATGACCATGATCAGATAGGCAGGCACCCAGAAAGAGATCGGAGCGCAGATTCTGCCCACGGCCGCGCTCAATTTGCCCAGCGGCAACGCCGTGACGGTCTGCAGTGTCAGAACCGGTGTGCCGATGGCCCCGTAAGCCACGGGCGCCGTGTTCGCCAGCAGGCAGATCGAAGCCGCGTAGAAGGGAGAGAAGCCCAGCCCCGCCAGCATGGCAGCCGAAACCGCCACCGGAGTGCTGAATCCCGAAGCGCCCTCGATGAAAGCACCGAAGGCGAAGGCAATCAACAACGCTTGCAGACGGCGGTCGTCGGTGAGGCCGCCGATCGAGTCCTTGATGATCTCGAATTTGCCGGTTTCCACCGTGACGCGGTACAGCAGGATTGCAGTGAAGACGACGTACCCAATCGGCAGCAGGCCAAAGGCCGCTCCCAGCCCGACCGACGAGACAATGCTGGTCACGGGCATGCCGTACACAAACAACGCGACGACGATCGCCGCGCCCAATCCGGAGAGCGCAGCCTTCCAGGAGGGCACGCGTCTGATCCCCAGAAGGTAGAGCAGGGCAAAAATCGGGAGGGCGGCCACCAGTGCTGAAAACGGGAGACTTCCCGCGATAGGAGTATAGTTCTGCTGCCACATAGTCGAATTGCCCTTGATACTAGAAACGGTGCCCCAGTGTCAAGCGGCTGTCACGTCACGTCGAAATCCCAGCCGAAGCCGGGCTTGTCGCCGGGACGCGTGTAGAGACCTTCGGGGCCGGGTGTTAGATTGTTGTTTTCCAGGTAGCGGCGGTAGACCTCGTCCGGGCCGCCGGGCGCCGGGGGGAACACCATCTCCGCCCACGGGCTGTTGCGCGTGGCCATGACTAGGTGCACAGCGTCCCTCTCGCCGCCGGAGTGCGGGATCACCGGTATGTCGTATGCCGAGGCCAGCGCCGCAATGCGACGGGCCTCGGTGATGCCGCCGCACCAATGGATATCCGGCTGCCAGATGCTGGCGGAGCGGTGCTCCAGGAGCCGCCGGAAACCGTAGACCGTGTACTCGTGCTCGCCGGTCGCGATGCGCGTGGACTTGATCCCGGCGTTCAGCCTGCCGAAACCTTCGTAGTCGTGCGGCTGGAGGCACTCCTCCATCCAGTAGACGCGGTAGGGTTCGAGCATGGCCGCCATCTCGAGCGTGTATCGTTCGGTCCAGGCCATCCAGCAATCGAGCATGACATCACCGTCGCCCCCCACAGCTTTGCGGGCGCGCTCGACTAGCGCGGCGTTCTTGCGCATACCCTCGATGCCGTCTGCCGGCCCGTACGGGACCGCGAGCTTGATGCGCCTGAAACCCAGCTTGACGCTCTGCTCGATCTCGTTGCCGGTCGCGTAGGCGGGAATGCGGTCCTTGGTTTCGCCACCGAGCAGCTTGTAGACCGGCATCGCCAGTGCATTGCCCATGAGGTCCCAGAGAGCGATGTCGATGCCGCTGATGGCGTTGGTCGCCACGCCCGCCCGGTCGTAGTACATGGTGGAGCGCCACATGATGTCCCACAGCTTCTCCACATTGAACGGGTCCTCTCCGAGGAGCAACTTGGTCAGGTGCCCTTCCACGATGGCGCCGCCGCCGGGGCCGCCGCTCCCGTATCCTTTAACGCCTTTGTCCGTGGCGATCTCCACCGTGAAGCCGGGCACCTTGTCGGCCTGGAACAGCGGGCGCCGGGCCTTGTACTTGGGATAGATCGACATCGGATTCGCGATCTCGGCGCTGGCCGGGGCCCACGAGCCGGGGGCCGGAGTAAAGGTCGGCGGTGGCGGACGCCGGGAGCGCGTGCGCACGAGGCGCACGCTCGTGATCTTGAGGCCGCTTCTCTCGCCTTGAGCGGCCGGGGCCGGCGCCTGAGCTACGGCCTCCTCGGACAAGCCGAGAGCGGCAGCGGCCAGTGTGGCCGGCGCGGCAAACACAACGTCTCTTCGTTTCATGGTGCTCCTCCCAATCGGAAGCATTCTACTGCTTAATAATAGTCCCGTCGCGGAGGCGCACGTCGCCCCAACCGCCGTTCAGGTTGCCGCGGGCGCCCTGGTCGCCGGCTCCGAAGGGGTACTTGGCCGCCAGCTTCTCATCAACCTCAATGCCCCAGCCCGGAGAGTCATTAGCGTACAGGTAACCGTTCTTGAAAGTTGCGCAGCCTTTAAAGATTTCCGCCGACACGCCGGTGATGTTGCCGCCTTCCTGAAAGCCGAAATTGTAGCTTGCCAGGTCAAGATGCAACTGCGCCATGTGGCCCACCGGTGACACGTCTCCTGGGCCGTGCCAAGCGGTCTTCACACCGAACAGTTCGCCCAAGATTGCGATCTTTCGGCAGGGAGTCACGCCGCCGGCTTGCGAAACGTGGATCCGTATGTAGTCGATCAGCCGTTCGGAAATCAAGGGCATCCATTCGTGCGGGCTGTTGAATAGCTCGCCCATCGCGATCGGCGTGGTGCACTGCGCGCGGATCTGCCGGAACCAGGCGATATCCTCCGGCGACAGCGGATCCTCCAGGAAGGTCAGCCTGTACTGCTCGCACTCCTTGACGAAGGGGACGGCCATCTGCACTGGATAGCGCTCGTGCATGTCGTTCGCTAACCCGACCTCGAAGCCCATTTCCTTGCGGATCGCCTCAAAAAGCTGATGCAGCCGGCGGAGGTTCGGGGCCGGATCATAGACCTGACCTTCGACCAGCGCCCCTGGGATCCTTGCGCCGCCGCGTCCTGGAGCACCCGCCGCCGCACCTCCTCCTCGCGCGCCTCCCCGCGCGCGGCCCGCCCCGCCGCCGCCAGTGTTGACCCGGAAGATTCGGAATCCGCGAGCCATACCTTGGCGGAGGTTTTCAATCACTTCCTTTGAATCCGCGCCGCTCGCGCCACCGAGCATTTCCGCCCCCTCGCGCATCTTACCGCCCAGAAGCTGGTAGACCGGCATGCCGGCCTGGCGGCCCTTGATGTCCCACAGGGCTTCGTCCACGCCGCTGATGGCGTTGTTCAGCACCGGCCCGTTGCGCCAATAAGAGCTGTTGTACATCATCTGCCAGGTATCATCGATGCGGTCGGCCGGCCTGCCCACCAGCAGCGGCTTCAGGTACTTCTCAACGGCGGGAACCACCAGGTCGGCCCGCTGAGTGAAAGTGGCGCAGCCGTAGCCGTAAAGTCCCGCCTGGTCGGTAGTGACCTTGACCACGACCAGTCGCGCTCCAGCGGGCTGCGTGGCAATGACGCTTACGTCCTTGATCTTGGGCGACGGCATGCCGCGCGTGGCGCGCGCCGCCGTTTCCTGTGCTTCCAGCTCTCGCTTGCTCGCGAGGCCTGCCGCCGCCCCGCCAGCCACCATCTGAAACAGTGTGCGTCTGTTCACCTGATTCCTCCTTGTCCTATGCGCCCCTGCGCCCACCCGGTTGCCTGCTGGGCCGTGGTCCAACATGCTCCCGGAAGTTGAACACCACCTCTTTGATCGGAACCCCGATGACTTCAATCTGTTTGAGGTCGCGCGTTCCCACGCCCAGTTCTTCCGCCAGGTGCAGCGTGTTGTCGCAAGTCTCAAACGGAGCCGTGCCGCGTTCGGCCATGGGGTCAAAGCCCATGACGGCCATGGCCACCGCGTCCGTCGTGACGCAATTGGTGCCTGCCACCACGACGCCGGGGCTGACGAACCTCGTGAAGTTCTCCCTGGGAAGCTCGGCCCCCGTGATGGTCTCGATTCCGTCCAGAATCGCCAGGTGGACAGGAACGGCGGCGACCAGGTCGGCGATAAACCGCGGAATGCGATAGCCGGGCTGGCGGGGGCTCTTGGGATCCCTCTCGGCCGGCGCGCTCTTGGGCGGTTGACGGCTGCCGTTGTGGCCAATCTCTTGGCGGCCGCCGTAGGGAATCGGGGCAGGCTCATCCAGCGGAACCTTGTTCCCGTAAATCGTGGTCGGCGAGATGCCGAAACAGTTCTTGATGGAGAGCGTAATGCCGGCCGTGCCGTGCTCCTTAATCTTGTTCATCGAGACCAGCACGTCGGATTCGGCGTACGCCGTGCTCAGATCGTAAGCCGGGAACAGGTGGCCGCCGTTCGGAACCGGGAAACGCGTGTACGGTTTGCCGCCCTTGTAGGGCAGGTTCGTATTGATCAATTCGACACGGGGGGCCGCGTTCAAGAGCAGGTCCGGGTCCCAGCCGGCCTTCAGCATGAACTCTTCGAGGGAGGCCGGCCATATCCATGCGCCCTCCACCACCCGGATGCGTCGCGCCCCGGCCTTGTCCAGCAGGTGAATGACAGCCCCCACCGTGCGAGGATGGCTCCAGATAGTACGGCCGGCCGGGAGGTATTCGAGCCGCGTCGTCTCGCCGCCAGTCAGGTTGATCTTGATGGTGACGGTCTTGCCCTTCACCAGGCGTCCCATGCCGCCCAGTTGGTCGAACATCTTTTCCGTCGCCGACAGGAACTCCGGCCCGTAGCTCTTGCACTTCGCGATGGCGACAGGCGCCGTGGGAGCGGCCGCGCGCATCCGCGCCGGATGGACCAACTGTAAGCTGGCGGCGCCGGCTCCAGCGATGAATTCTCTTCGGTTGATCATGAGCCCTCCCTCCGGCACTAGACCTCGAACTCCAGCGCGAGATATGGCTGCGCCGCTGTAACGGGTAGATGGTACTCTACCCCAACGTACTCCTCGGACGGCTCCGGCTCAATCGGAGCGGGCCCGGCCCCGATCAACCAGAGCTGGGCGCTCCGGTACTTCTGCCGGGTCCAGACGGTCCGCAATCCGGCTGACCGTCCACTAGCGTAGCTCAGAGCCTGCAGCACCGCCTTCTTGCCGTCCGGCGAGGCCGTGAAGCGTGTACAGCCCGAACTGCTGCTGTTGTAGATCTTCATCAGGTCATTGCGGTGGCTGAGGAGGAATTGTGTGTCCACGGTGATCTGATACGGGTCAGACAGTTCCTTCCTGGCCACTGCCAGACGGCCCTTTCCATAGGTACGCACGTCGAACTGTGTACTAAAGTCGAGCGTTACGGGCTTCCCCTCCGAGCCCCAGTTCGGGCCGGTGATGAGCAGGCCGCCCTGCTCGACGAAGCTCATGAGCTTCTGCCGCAGCACCTGAGCGGGCTGCGCGGCGTCGGCATAGACCAGCGCTTTCAGTCCGGCGAACGGCTGCGTCAGCGCTTGCGATTTCCAAATCACCCGGAACAGCAGGTCCCGTCGGGCCATGAGATTCAGGATCTCGCCGCTCAAGTCGAAGTTCTCTCCTGTGAAGTCCGAGATCACGCCGACCAGGCCCAGCGATCGGTAAGACGACCACTGCTGGTGGTTCTGGAAGAAAGCGGCCGTCCTCGCGATGGCCTGCCAGGTTTCTCGTGCGGAGGAGTTGCCCTCTGCAAGACCCGCCCGCAGGTTATCGCCCAGCGAGACAACCCACCGTCCTCCCGCCGCCTCCGCGTCACAGATGGCCAGCGAGTAGTCTTGCGGCCGTATCACCGTGCGCCCGCCGGGCGGGTCGAACATCAGCCAGATCTGCGCCCGAACCCGCGCCCGAGCCAACTGGATGTACCAGCCGTTGGAGTCAAGCCAGGGCACGGCGGTAGGACCGGCACTCACGTCTTGGCCGCCGCCCCTTGCCGCTTGCACTCCCGGCCAGACATTGCCGGTGATGGGCAGGACCGGCGCGGGTGAGTCCCAAGGCGGGCTGGCCCGGCCGCCCCAAGGGACCACGAGGGGGTCGGGCTTGCCCTTGTAGCCCTGTATGGCAACCGCGCTGAGACCCGCGGACTTGGCCGCCGCGATGGCCGCGTTGTGATCCGCGGAGCCTTCCACCCATCCGAGTACCTCGAGCTTCCGCTTGCGCGCCGCCTCCACCAGCGGCGCCATGGACTTCTGTTGCGTGCCATCCTCCGGCAAGCCGGCCGCCCAACTCACCACCAGGCAACGGATCGGGGTGTCCGTCAGAAACTCGATACTCGCCGGCTCGTGCCAGCGCTCCAGATTCCGCCTCGCCTCCGGCGTAAACCCGTCGTTCTTCTGCCGCCGGGCGATCTCCAGTGGACCGCCCGGCCAACGCATCGGGATCAGATTCTCTGTCAAAGCCATGTTTCACACACTCCTGGCGCCGAAGCGCCAGGAGTCCCTGCAATTGTACCGATCCTCAGAACGTAATCTTGAGGCTGAACTCCATTTGGCGGCCGGTGCTGATGTACTGTGTCAGCGTTTGGCCGAAAGTGGAGCTCGTAACGCTGGTACTCGGGTCGGACCGGTTGAGCCGGTTGGTCAGGTTGTAGGCGGCCATTTTCAGCTCCACGCCGGTCCTCTCCGTGATCTTGAACGTCTTGGACAGCGTGGACTGAATCTCCCAGTAGATGGGACCCCTCACGTCCGGGTACTGCCAGGGGTTGGTGCGCGGGGTGTAAGACGGCAATATCGAAAGTTTTGAAATGTCGAACCACTGCTTAGGCGTGGGATTCGCAACCGCCGGGTCCCCCGTGGCAACCATGGAGCCGAACCGCAGGTAGTCGCCGGAGTTGAAGTACCAGGCACCGGCCACCTGCCAGCCGCCAACAATGGCCTCCGCCACGCGCGGCATGTTCTGAAGGAATGGACGACCCTTACCGAAGGGGAACTCGTAGGTCCCCGCGATCGACAACGAGTGATGGGGGCTGTTCGAGTCCTGGAACTGCATATTGTCCTGATAGGTGGCCACTTCGTCGTAGTATTGGCCACTCTTCTCGCGCCGGTAGTTGTAGCCGACCAGGAAGTTGTACCCGTTGCGGAAGGCCCTCTGCACTTTGAGTTGGACCGAGTGATACCGCTCTAGCTGGCCACTCCGGAACGCCATCCAAAGGCCCCCATATTGAGGATACTGAACAAGCATTGACCTTACGGTCGTGTTCTGTTGGTTGCGCAGCGGTCCGGGGAAAACGCTCGTCGTAAGGTAATGGTAGAACGGATTCGGGATGCTGACATCCACCGCTCCCTTGTACGTGTACGCCAGCGTCGGGTCGACCTGGTTGTAGTTGTAAGAGAACATCTGCTGGTGGCCGAAGTTCGCAAAGTAGGTGAGTTCCGCCACGATGGCGCCCGGCAACTGTCGCGAGAAGGTAAGATTCAGCCGGTCGTTCACCGGACGCTTGAAGTTCTGATTGGCCCAAGCCACATTGGTCTCGCCCAGCCCGAAGTACTTCCCGTTGGTCTTACCCTTTGGGGCCAGCAGCGGGTTGGAAGCCGGGAACGGATTGGAGAACGTTTCTTGCGGGATTCCTTGCAGCAGCGCCAACGGGTTCTGCTGCGCGTCGAAGCCCATGTAAGCGGGCTCCAGGAAGTTGATGGCCTCGAAGCCGGAGTACGGCGGGTTCACAAAGTTGTACTCGTTCGGGGTGACGTAGCGGGCATAGCCGAAACGCAAGGCGGTCCGGTCATTCACCCGAAAGGCCATTCCCAGCCGGGGCATGAACACTGTCTTCTGGGGCGCCCAGATCCCATTGTGGCTGCTGTCCTCGAAGACCCAGGCGCCGTTGAACTTGTAGGGGACCTTCTGGAGCGACGTAACCGAAGATGGGACCACCGGTGGGGTCTGCTGCATCTCCGTGATCGGCTGCGTCAGATCCGGGCCTAAGGACAAGTGGTAGTCAGGATCGTGCCACGGGGTGTCATATTCCCAACGCAACCCCAGGTTCAGGGTGATTCTCCGAGTCAGCTTCCAGTCGTCTTGGAGGTAGGCGGCGTAGAATTCGGTCCGCGGTTTCTTGACGGCCTTGATGTTGAACAGCGAGTTATTGCTCAGCGCCCCCAGCAGGAGCGTTGCGAATTCATCTCCCACCAGTTTGGTGTTCGGGCTAAGGAAGGTGTCCGCTGTGACGTCTGCCGTGAAATAAAACTGGGCCCGGCTCGTGTTCACCAGGCTGATGCCGCCGCTGCGCCGCGTGTCGAAGCCGGCTTTCAGATAATGAGCGCCGCGTTGCTGCGAGATCTTGGCGTTGAAGGCGTTGCCGTTGGGATGCTGAAACCAGAACCCAGCCCTTCCGAGTGTGGTACCGCCAACGGTGACCGCCGGCCAATAGTCGGGGAAGCCGGAGCCGGAGAATGGCGCGTACCAGTTGCTGTTAGTCCAGATTTTTCCGAGACCCTGCGAGCCCAGTTCGGCGCTGGGAGAGGCGAAGTCGTCCACCAGGTTGTGGTAGTCTCCGTGAAAGTTCATCACCGTGGTCGCGGTAGCCGTCCAGATGGCGTCCCCGGAGAAGCTCCAGGAGTGCCTGGCACTGCCGCCCGGCACGTACATCTCACTTTTGACCAGATCGGGAGCTGCCGTGGTCTGAATGGTGTGGAACCGGCTGACCCGGCCGTACACCCTCCACTTGTCATTGACGTACCAGTCGCCGCGGTCCGAGAGGTTCCAGTAATTCCAAACCGCCACCGTCAACGCACTGAAGTTGTTAAGTCCTGTGATGTTGTCGGGCGTCCGGTTCGGCGCGTAGACCGCGAAGTCCTTCATCACCCGCAGCGAGAGCGGATCGAACCGCTGGGCGGGGATCTTGTTGCCGGAGAACGGGGTGCGCGTGGCTTTGTTGGCCGCGGCGTCGAAGACGGTCGACCAAGGGTCGTAAATGGTGCGCATGGTGCCGTTGGTGTTCAGCGACTGCGAGAAATCCCCTTGCTGCTCCAGAGCAGTGGGCACCGTGAGCAGCGTGGGGCCCGGCGTGCGAGGCTTCCACTGCTCGTAGCTGAAGAAGTTGAATAGCTTCGACTTGATGATAGGGTGCCCGATCGTCCCGCCCCACATGTTCCGTTTCTCGGCGCTCTTTACCAGCGTGGTCCGATTCGTGACGGCGTTGAGCCGCGGCTGGCGTCCGAGGTAGAACAGCGTGCCGTGGTAATCGTTGGTGCCAGACTTCAGGGTCATGCTGATCGTGCCGCCGGCGCTGTGACCCATCTCAGCATCCACGGCGTTCTGCTGGACGTTCACTTCCTGGATCGAATCCGTGTTCGGCGTGTAGCTGGCCTTGTGGCCCACGCCGATCGGGCTGCCGTCAACCTCAAGGTCATTCTTCTTGTCCGTGCCGCCCCCCAGTTCCATACTGTTGGCGGCCCACGAGTTGTACGGATTCATTTCGCCGCGGCGCGTCTCCACCGCTGCCGGATTCAGCAGCGACAGCTTGAACGGGTTGCGGTCCAAACGCGGTACTTCTTCGGCGAGCTTGGTGTCGATGGTCAGCGTCACGTTGGTTTGGTTGAATTGCACCTCCACCGGACTCGCGGTGATTGTGACGGTCTCCGTGATCTGGCCGGGCGTCAGTGTGGCGTTGACCGTGATGTCACCCTGGGACCGGACTTGGACGTTTTCCTGGAGAAACCTACTGAAGCCGCTGGCCTCCACGGTGATCGTGTAGGGGCCAGGGTCCACATTGTCAAAGCGGTAAAGCCCGGCCTCATTGGTCTGCCGGACGGTCTTGACTGCGGTGCTCACATTGGTGAGCGTGACACTGGCGCCAGGAATCACGGCCTGGCTGGAGTCGGTCACGATTCCTTGGATCCTGCCACGAAATTCCTGGGCGAAACCGGCAGTAGCCAGCAGCCCGACGAGTGTCGCCAGCATGATGAGCGACACAAATAGATTTGCCTTCCTCATGGATTGTCCCCCTGTCGAAACAAATCTGCCCTCGGTGCTCGAACAGTTTGGGTGCCCCCGTTGACGCCGTAACCGCACCGGAGGCAGTATACACCGACTACAACGTCGCGTAAAGCATAATTAACAAATTAAATTGATTTAATGTTAGTGACACTGAACTGCGAAGAGCCGATCCATGCAAAGAGAAATACTTGTAGCTGTCGTGTAACTCCGGTGCCTGCTGCAAGGTGAGGATCCGGACCTAGCGAGGCCGGGCGGCTTGAACGGCCTTGAGCGCAGCCTTCACTTTGGCGTTGTCCGGTTCGCGGCGCAGAACTTCTTTCAACTCCGCGACACCCTCGTCCCAGCGGCCCAGGCGCAGCAGGGCAGCCCCCAAGTTGGTGCGAAAGCCAGTGTGCTCCGGGTCGAGGGCGACGGCCGCCCGGTACTTTTCAAGCGCGCCGGGAAGGTTGCCGGCTTTTTCGAGCTCGGCGCCTTCGTTGTTCAGACGCAGCGCCGTGAAGGCGTTCTGGCTCTCGGTGTCGATCTTGCGCAAGAGTTCGGCGAGTTTCTTGCGGATGGCGTTGGCCGCTTCCACCTGGCCGTCTCTGCGCAGCGCCAGTTGCAGGCTGTTCAGCGTGGACTGATTCTCCGGGTTCAGGCGATAGGACTCCTGCAGGTGCCGCACGGCCGAGGGCACATCGCCACGATTCATGTATTCCACCCCCAGGCGGTATTGCGAAATGGCGTTGTCAGGCGCCAGTTCGACAGCGCGGCGGTATGCGGCGAAGGCGCCGTCCTCATCCAACAGGCTCTTGCGCGCCAGGCCCAGGTCCGCCCACGCCTCCGCCAAATCGGGCCGAAGCGCGACGGCCTGCGACAACTCCGCGGCAGCCTTTTCTATCTCGTCATCGTGGCTGTACACTTTGGCCCGCAGGTAGTGCGGGAAGGCGGCGTCTGAAGACTTGCCCATCAGTTCGAGCGCGCGGTCGAGGTGGCGAGCGGCCGGGGCGAACTCGCCCGCTTCCAGTTGAATCAGCGCCAGGCTGACGCGCGCTGGGGCGAGCAGCGGGTCCAATTCGATCGCCTTTTCGAATTCCGGGCGCGCCGATTTCGATTCACCGGCTGCGTAGAAGGCCTCGCCCAGCGCGTTATGCGCGTCGGCGGAGCGGGGAGCGAGCCGCACGGCCTCGCGAAGCTGGGTGATGGCCTCGGCGTTCCGGCCATCCTCGAAAAGAATGCTTCCGAGCATCAGGCGAGCTTCGGCGTGGGGGGGATTGGACAGGATGATCGCATTGAGCACGCGCACCGCTTCGGCGCGCTGTCCCTTAGCCAGCAGGTCCCAAACGTGGTCGATGTCCGGCTGCTGGGCTGCGAGCAGGCCCGCGCAGGCGAGCGCCAGGAGCCAGCGGATCATTTTTCGAACCTCTCGACGCGCGTGATGCCGGAGCCTTCGGTGCAATGGATGAGCCGGTCGGCTGGGACGGCCGCGAACTTCTCGATGCGGCCCAGCGGCCAGCGGATCTCGATATCGGCCTCCTCGGCGGCGCCCAGCCCGAAGTGCAAACGCCTATCGTTCGCCGATAGATACGAGGACTGGCTCAACACCTCCTGGGCCTGCACCAGGCCGCCGTAGCGCAGCGTGGCGCGCGCACCGATCGCGCTGCGGTTCGACTCGACGCCGCGCAGCTTGAGCTTGAGCCAGTGGTGGGGGCCGCTGACGTCGTTGCGCAGCAGCGAGGGGGGCTCGTTCTGGTTCACGATGAGGATATCGAGATCGCCGTCGTTATCGAAATCGCCGAAGGCACAGCCGCGGCTGGAATGCACCTCGGCGACGCCCGGCCCGGCCAACTCCGTCACTTCTTCGAACTGGCCCTTGCCCAGGTTGCGGAACACGACCCGCGGTGTCTTGTAGGGCACTTGCGGGAACTTCTTCTCCACTTCCGGATAGATGTTGCCCGTCACCCAGAAGATATCCGGGCTACCGTCGTTGTCCAGGTCCACGATGCCCGTGCCCCAGCTCACAAAGCGCGTCTCGACCCCCAAGCCGGAGCGGATGGTCACGTCCCGGAAATTGCCTTTGCCGTCGTTTTGGTAGACGGCGGGTGTATCGTCCCTGAAATGCATCTTGATGATGTCCAGGCTGCCGTCCAGGTTCAAGTCGCCGATGCCCAGGCTCATGCCGGCCTGCTCCATACCGTCTTCGCTCAGCGCGACCCCGCTTTCGAGGCCCGCTTCGGTGAAGGTGCCGTCGTGGTTGTTGCGGAACAGCAGGCTAGGTGTGGAATCGCAGGCCACGTAGATGTCGGGCCAGCCGTCGTTATCGAAGTCGGCCGCCGCCACGGTGAGGCCAAAGCCGCCCGCCACCTTGCCGATTCCGGAAGCGGCGGTCACGTCGGTAAATACACCCTTTCCGTTGTTTCGATACAGCGAATGGCGGCCGTAGGGCAGCCCGCGCGGGCCGCAGTTCACCGGCACGCCCAGGTAGTTGCAGGCGCCGGTCTGATCGGGGCGCGGCACCGACTTCATATCGAACGCGACGTAATTGGACACGAACAGGTCCAGATGGCCGTCACGGTCGTAATCGAGAAAAGCGCAGCCGGTGCCGAAGCGAGGAGACGGGTCGAGCAAGCCCGCGTCTCTGGTCACGTCCGTGAAGGTGCCATCGCCATTATTGCCGTAAAGAAAATTGCGGTCCCAGCCGGTGAGGAACAGGTCCTCGAAGCCGTCATTGTTGTAATCGCCCACCGTGACGCCGTAGTAATACCCGTGGCGAAGCAGGCCGGCTTTTTCGGTCACGTCGGTGAAAGTGCCGTCGCGGTTGTTCTTGTAGAGCCGGTTGGAGGCGTCGGCGGGCGGATCGCCGAAGCGCGAGCCCGAGAGCACAAGGATGTCGAGCCAGCCGTCGTTGTCGTAATCGAAGAAGGCGCAGCCGCAGCTCATGGCTTCGATGATGTAGTCAGTCCGGTCAGGGTGCCCGGCCACGACAGTGTGAGTCAACCCGGCCTGGCGGGCCACATCGGTGAAACGGGCGCAGAAGGGGCGCCCGGAGGGGTTGCCGCGGGGGGCGGGCTTCACGCCGCGGGACGCCATGCCCTGCACCTGCCCGAGCAAGCGGGCGGCGGGCAGTGCGCACACGCTCAACAGACCTCGGCGGGTGAAGCGAGACATCAACATTACAGTATAGAAAAACGGCGGCGGGATCTCCCGCCGCCGTTAGTGGAAACGCCGTGATGCCCCAGATCAGAAGATGATCTTCATCCCGATTTCGACCTGGCGGCCGCTGACGTTGCCTAACTCCATCGTCTGCGGACCAAAGGTCGCCGACGGCGTCCCCTGGTACAGCGCCTGCCCGAACTGAGAACTGGTGACGCTCATATTCGGGTTGCCCCGGTTCAGCCGGTTCAGAGCGTTGAACGCTCGCATGGTGAGTTCGGTCCTGACCCTCTCCGTGAGGTTGAGATCCTTGGCCAGAGTCGCGTCGAGCATGAAGTACTTCGGACCGGTGAGGTTATCGAACTGCATCGGGTTCGAGCGAATGACGTAAGTGTTCGCGGCGACCTGAGAGAACGCCGCGGTATTGAACCATTGACCCGGAGACGGGTTCGGAACCGTAACGTCTCCGCCGAGATAATTCATCTTGCCGAAACGCAAAATCGCGCCTGACATGTAGGTCGCCAGCCCGGTCACTTTCCACCCACCGACAATGGCATCCGCCACCCTGGGCATGCTCTTGCCGAACGTCTTGCCGGTCCCGAGCGGCAATTCGTAAGTGCCTGCCATGGTGAGACGGTGCCGCGGCTGGTTGCTATTCAGGTACTGAAGGTTGTTCCGGTAAGTGTCAAGTTCGTTCAAGCCGGTGGTTTGGGTCTTCTCGTGAATGTACACGTATGCCCAGAGGAAGTTCCAGCCGCTGCTGAAGGCCTTTTGGGCCTTGAACTCGAGCGAGTGGTAGCGCTCGCCCGCGCCCAGCGTGCCCACCTCGTACAACCCGCCGTAGTGCGGGTACTGAGTCAGCAGAGAGGCCAGCGGCACGGTCTTCTGGTTGCGCAACGGGCCCGGGAACAGAGCCGGAGTCAGGTAGTTGTAGAAAGGATTGTCGACGCTGACGTTGATGGCGTTCTGCTGGGCCACGTCGATTTGCGGATTGCGGTTATTCAACGCGTAGGAGTAGCTTTGGTTCCCGACGTTGAAGAACCAGGTAAACGAGGTGACGAGCCGGCCGGGCAACTGCCGCTGGAAGTTGACATTGAAGCGGTCGTTGCGGGCTTTCTGCGTGTGCTGCGGATATCGCAGGAGAGCAATGCCTCCCCGGCCCACGGTCGCTCCGGCGGCCTTGCCGTTTGGCGCTATGAGCGGGTTGACGTCGTTCGGGAAGGGATTCGTGATGGTCTGCTGCGGAATGCCCTGAAGCAGCGGCGCTGTATTCTCATACGCCTTCATCCCGAAGAACGGCGGCTCCAGGAAGCTAACGGTTTCAAATCCGGAGACCGGCGCCTGGCTCAGCATCATCTCGTAAGGAACCAGGTAACGGGCGTAACCTAGGCGCAGAGCCGTCCGATCGTCGATCATGATGGCCGCGCCAATTCGCGGCGCGAGCGCAAATTTCTGGGCATCCCACATACCCGGATGGCTGTCGCTGGTCCACTGCCACATGCCGTTCCACGTGTAAGCATTACTGCCCATGAGCGCGAGCGCCTGCGCCGGCATTTTGGGTGGATTCGCTTGCATCTCGGGAATCGGCTGGCTCAAGTCCAGGCCCTGGGACGTGTTGTGCATCGGGTCGTACCACGGCGTCTCATACTCATTCCGGAGTCCCAGGTTGAGCGTGAGCCGGCGGCTGATCTTCCAGTCGTCCTGGAAGAACATGCCCCAGTACTTCACGTGGGGGTCCGGGGCAGGTCCACCGATCATCTGGGAAGAGCCGTCGAGCGCGCCCAGCAGAAAGGTGGCGAAGCCCATGCCGTTGTGTTTCACGTCGGGGCTCACAAACGTTTCGGCAGTGAGTTCGGTGGGGAAGAAAAACTGCGAGGTGTTTCCCACAAAGGAAAGGCCGTAACCGCGCCGATGCTCAATACCGGCCTTCAGATAATGCGAGCCGCGCTGCTGCGAAATTTTTGCGTTGTAGGCCATCCCTTCCGGCTTCTGGTCCCAGTAAAAACCGCGGCCACCGAAGCCTGCGCCCCCAATGTTGAGCAACGGAAAATAGATCGGCACGCCCGGGCTCGCCTCCTGATAGGACTTATACCAGGAATTGTTGGGCCAGATCGCACCCCAGCCCCCCGACCCCAAGGACGAGGAGACGTAGGCGTCGATCACCTTGTGCCAGTCGCCGTGGAAATTCGCGACCGTGCGCGGGTTGACGGTCCAGATCGCGTCGCCGGATATCTGGGTGGCGCCGCGAGACGTTCCGGTGGGCACGTATAGTTTGGACTGGTTGGGAGTGGCGTTGGGAGCCAGGTCGTCGGTGTAGTAACGGCTGGCGCGCCCGTACACCTTCCACCTATCCGAGATATTGTAGTCGACCTTCTCGGAGAAGTTGTAGTAATTGTAGACTTCAGTATACCCGACCTTAAAGTTATTCACCCGGGTGATGTTGTCGCCGGGGCCGTTGGCATCCCAGAAGTCCTTCACCAGCGAGGCCGAGAGCGGATCGAATCTCGATGGGGGAATCTTGTTGCCCCCAAACGGTGTTCTCGAAACTGCGCCCGTGGCGGGATCGAACGTCGTCGTCCACGGGTCGAAGACTGCCTTGATTCCGCCATCGATGTTATACGACTGGGAGAAGTCGCCGCCCCGCTCGAGCGCGGTCGGGACCGTAGTCACATAACTGCCCGGGTAGCCGACTTTCCAGCGTTCCAGCGAGAAGAAACTGAACAGCTTGTTCTTGACGATCGGGTTTCCGAGAGTACCGCCATACATATGCTGGCGCTGGGCGTTCTTGGTAAACCGGGTGCGGTCCGCCTGGGCGTTCAACCATGGATAACGGCCCAGGTAAAAACCCGTGCCATGCCATTCGTTGGTGCCAGACTTGAGCGACATACTGATCAGTCCGCCGGCGCTGTGGCCGCTCTCGGCATCGACGCTATTCTGCGACACCACAACTTCCTGCACAGCGTCGGTGTTCGGCGGGTAGCTGTTCTTGTGACCCAGGCCGATAGGGCTGCCATCGACCTCCAGGTCGTTCTTAAGGTTGGTGCCGCCTCCCAGGTCGACGCTGTTGGCCGCCCAGGAGTGATACGGCATCATTTCGCCGCGTGTATTGACCGCCGAGGGCGCCAGCAGGGTCAGCTTGAATGGGTTGCGGTCAACCCGCGGCATTTCTTCCGCCATCGTGGAGTCCAGCGTGAAATCCTTGTTGCTGGAGTTAAACTGCACGGCTATCGGAGCTGCCGAGATGGTAATGCTCTCCTGCACCGTACCCGGGTTCAAGGTGGCGTTCACGGTTATGTCGCCGCGCATCATGGCGACAATGTTTTCCTGCACGAACTTGTTAAAGCCCGGCGCCTCCACCGTGATGGTGTAGGTTCCGGGGTCGACCAAATCGAACAAATACAAACCGGTGTCGCTGGTCTGGCGGACGACCTGGACGCCCGTCGCAACGTTCAGCAGTGTGACGCTGGCGCCCCCAACGACAGCCTTGGATTGGTCTGTGACAATGCCCTGCACGCGTGCGCGGTAGCTTTGCCCGAACGCAGGAGCCAAAAGCAGCGTAAGAGCCAGAACCAGCCTGAGTGCCCACTGAAGTCTTGTCATAGTTTCTGGATGTCCTTCCCGGAGCGAGAATTCGGAATTTTCACCCCAAGCATTTACAGATCACCCCCGCCGGCAGAGCCGACCATGAACTGCACGCCGCCACCCGCCGGCTTGTCAAACAGCGTGCTGAGGCCCCCTGACCTCGGCACACCAAAAATCCCCTTTGTGCCCAAATGAGACATTTCGACCTCATTTCGGGCAAACATTAAACGGGCTATACTATACAGCTCTATGAATCGCCTGTCAAGCAACATTATTTATCAAGCTGTCGTTGTTAACCTGTCGTTTTGTTAACCTGCGATTCAGGCAGTGGGGGGAGGCTGCGGAGGGCGGATGGGGACCGAGGTGGCGCCGGTCTCGGAAGAATGGAGAAACGTCAGAGCGTTTTCGCCTGGGTCCTGGTTCAGGGCCGGAACTGCGTCCCTCGCACTCGGTGGGGTGAGCGATGAACCTTACGGGAAGCATCAGCGAGAACGGGCCTCCCGCACCGCCATGGTGAGCGGCGGTGAATTTGGGCCAGGATGGATTCAAGTGGGGCCGGGGCTACGGCTATGGCGGCCGCGCGTCTTCCAGCAGCGAGTATTGCTCGCGCTCGATGCGCCGGAGTTTGTCCCGCAGTCTGCCGCGCACCGGCTCGGCGACGGAGTTGCCAAGCGCGCTCCCAAACGCTCCGGTTCAACTCCTGGCGCCAGCGCGAGACCAAGTGCGCCTGGACCAGAGTGTAGGCGAGGAGAACTAACAACACCTGATTGACGACCAGGCAGAAAGCGCAGGAGCGCATCCGGGGCAGATCCCAGAAGCACTTGTACTGCCGGTGCTGCTCTTCGATGGCCGGGCGCATCGCGCTCGCGGTTCACCACTGCCGTTAGAGGCACGGGACATTGGCTCCAACTCAGCAGGCCAGGGCCGAAGGCCGAGTCGGGTCTGCGGACCCCGTCGTCGGGCCGTTGGGGCGGCTTAGGCCCAGTCTTCGCCCTTGGGCGTATGCTCGCGCATGTAGGCCGGGTCGATCTCTAGCCCAAGTCCCGGCCCATCCGGAATCTGGAACTGCGAGTTCTTGATCACCGGCGGCTTGTCCAGGGCCATCTTCTCGTAGATGCGTCCGGGGCGGCCCAGGCGGCACTCCGAACGGTAGAAGTTGGGGATTGAGGCCGCCAAGTGAACTGAGGCGTAGGTGCGTACCAGCGACCCGATGTTGTGCAAAGCCATCGGCGTGCGGAACATCTGCGCGTAGTCGGCGATCTTGCGGCAGCCGCTGATGCCGCCAGCATAGGAGATATCAGGATGAACGATATCCACCGCTTGGCTGTCGATGAACGGCTTGTATTGCTTGGCCAGTTCCAGCTTCTCCCCGGTCAGAATCGGGGTCCGCGTGGCGCGCTTGATGGCCATCCATCCTTCGCAGTACTCCACGTTGCTCAACGGGTCCTCGAGGAAGAGAGGCCGGATGGCCTCCGTGGCCCTGGAAACAGCGATGGCGCTGGGCGTGTCCCACTGGTTGTGGCAGTGAACGGCGATGTCAATGTCGTCGCCCACGGCCTCGCGCACGTTGGCGAAGCCGCGGGCGATCTTCGTCAGTTGCGCGGTGGTCACCACCGGGCCCACTCGCTCGCCGCGCAGCGTCTGACTAGGCTCGATCTTGTAAGCCGTGAAACCCTCGGGTTGCTCGCGGATCATCTTCGCCCATTCGCGGCAGGAGGCCGGGTCGTTCATGTCTTTCAGGAAGTCCCCGTGGGAGTACATCGGCACCGCGTCCCGTACGGGGCCTCCCATCAGCCGGCAGACGGGCAGGCCCAGGACTTTCCCGGCCACGTCCCACAGCGCGATATCGATGCCGCTGATCAAGGGGATGCTCGGCGCGAAGGGATGAATTACGCCGGTCATGGCCAGGAAATGGCGCTCGATGGCCAGCGCGTCCTGTCCAACCAGGCGCAACTGCGGGATGCGCGCGCGAGCCATGATGGCGCTCACGCCTGTTTCCCCGTATCCGGTGACTCCGGCGTCGGTCTCGATTCTGACCAGACAACCGTCGGATTGAAAATCGAGTTGTAGCGCCTTAACCGCGGTGATCTTCACCGCGCCGCGCAACGGCGCGGCCAGCGCCTCAAAGTTCGCCAGCCACGACCCCGCGGGCACGGCCAGCCCCATTCGCAAGAGATCTCTGCGTGTCCACATCGCGTCACCTCTCCAACTCGGATCTGCGCCCCGTCTGACTTCAAGGCCGCCACTGAGTATACACCCGGCCGATGTATACTGACTGAGATTCTCAACGGAGATTCTCAACGGACACGTCAGGAGATCAGCCATGCACAGGACCGGCATCTTGTTGGTTGTACTTCTTGGATCGGCGCTATGCGCCGCGGACTACCCTCAGGCCGAGATATCCAACGGCTCCATAAAAGCAAAGCTGTACCTGCCTGATCCCAGCAACGGCTACTACCGCGGGACCAGGTTCGACTGGTCGGGCGTGATCGCCGGCCTGGAGTACAAGGGCCACAACTACTTCGGTCCGTGGCTCGCGAAACACGATCCCAAGCTCCACGATTCCATCGCCGGCCCGGTCGAGGAGTTCCGCACCAACAACAGTGCGCTGGGATATGACGAGGCCAAGCCGGGCGAGACTTTCCTCAAGATCGGGATCGGGGTTCTGCGCAAGGGCAACGAGCCGCGTTACACCTTCACCATTCCCTTTGAAATCGTCGATACCGGCAAGTGGCAGGTCCGCAAGGGACGTGACTGGGTCGAGTTCACCCAGACGCTGACGGACAAGTCGGGCTACGGCTATGTATACCGGAAGAGAGTGAGCTTGGCCAAAGGCAAGCCGGAGATGGCGCTGGAGCACAGCCTGAAGAACACGGGCTCGCGGGCGATAGAAACCACAGTCTACGATCACAATTTCTTGGTGCTGGACAACCTGCCGAGCGGCCCGGGCTTCGTGCTGGAATTCCCGTTCGAGCTGAAGGCTGCGCGCGACCTGAGGGGACTCGCCGAGGTTCGCGGAAACGAGATCGTTTATTTGCAGGAACTGGCGGTGGGCCAGAGCGTGGGCACCGACCTCACTGGGTTTGGGGCGAGCGCCAAGGACTACGACATCAAGGTCGAAAACCGAAAGGTCGGGGCTGGCGTGCGCATCACAGCCGACCAGCCGTTGGACAGCCTCTACTTCTGGACCGCGCGCACCGCGGTTTGCCCGGAACCCTACATCCGCCTGCGCATCGAGCCCGGACGCGAGGCGACCTGGCGGGTCGCCTACACGTTCTACACCATCCCTTCCTCAGCCAGATGACAGCACCGAATCTGCCGGCACCGCTTCGCCCACGCTGCTGAACACGGGCAGAATCCTCTCCAGGTGCGTGATTCGCAGGACCTCCCTGACCCGGGGATTGACGTTCGCCAGCGCGAACCATCCCCCGAAAGACTCGAAGGTGGTGTAAAGGCCGACCACGAAGGTCAGCCCCGTGGAGTCCAGGCATTCAAGCTCTGAGCAGTCCAACACAACTGCCTGGGCGCCAATCCTTTGCAGCTCGTCCAGGGTGCGGAGGTAGTCCGCATTCGATCCCGTGTTGAACCGACCCTTGAGACGGAGAATGCAGAGCGCATCTCCCACTTTGAGTTCGGAGTCCACTACTGAGTAGTACGCGGAGGCCGCGAAAACGTTCTCATTTCATAACGAACAAGCTGGTCGCGCGTCTGAGTAGGGGAAGGAGGATCGGAAGTCATGTTCGTACGAGGGAGACAGACGTTTCTGTACATGTTCGCGGTGCTCGGAAGCCTTGCGTTCCTTCTGGCGGCCGAAGACGTGCGCGAAGAATTCCACCAGAGCTATGCGCTCGCCGCGGGCGGGCGCCTCAGCCTGAGCAATGTCAACGGCTCGGTCCACGTCACGGCCTGGGACCGCAACGAGGTCAAGGTGGACGCAGTCAAACGGGGCCGCACCCAGGAGGCGCTCAAGGACGCGGAAATCGTAGTGGACGCCCGCCCGGACTCCATCGACATCCGGACGAAGTACCCCGAGAACTACCGCGGCCGGGACGCGGCGAGTATCGATTACACCTTAACCGTTCCGAAGAGCGCCAGGCTCGATCAGAT
Source organism: Bryobacterales bacterium (assembly GCA_963798455.1). GTDB lineage: Bacteria > Acidobacteriota > Terriglobia > Bryobacterales > Bryobacteraceae > CAWCTD01. Next base: position 1,422,796 of record CAWCTD010000004.1, on the reverse strand, counting down.
CAGGACCGTCAACGGCCCCGTCGATGTGGATGGCATCGCCGGACCGGTGAGAGCGTCCTCGGTGAACGGAACCATCAGCGGGCAACGGCTTGAGGGCGAGGTGAACCTCTCGACGGTGAACGGTCGCGTGGAAGCCGAACTGCTACGCACGGACGCTTCCAAGAGCGTCTCGCTGAAGTCCGTTAACGGGGCGGTGTCTCTGAGGCTTCCCCCGGACGCCGGCTTGCGGCTCTCGGCGGCGACCGTACACGGCTCCATCGAGAGTGATTTCGACCTGCCTGTCCGCAAAGTCGGGTTCGGACCCGGCCGGGATGTCGAAACCGTCATCGGCAAAGGCGGCGCCGACGTCCAACTCCGCACCGTCAATGGCGGCATCCGCCTCGCCCGCAGGTAACGACGAGCACCTCCCTTACGCGGCGCTGCGGAGAATGTCGCGGATGCGCCGGGCGACGATCTTCTCGTCGCCCGACTGCATCATCCAGACGCCGAAACCCAGCACGTCCCTGCCGCCGGGAAGCGGCTCGATGGAAGGCTCGCCATCGCGAAGCTGCCGCACGGCATCCGGGACGCTGATCTTCACTCGGCTCGTATCCCACTTGATCCGCATGTGGGGCACGTGGTTGGCGATCTCGGGAACGTACGTCTCTGTACTGACCGTGGGGATGCCGGAGACAGCGCGCGAGATCACTTCAATCCGGCGCTTCCACTCCCGCTCGTCGGCCGCGTGGTCGCGCTTCAGGTACAGTTCCACGGCCGCTAGCATGGCCAGCATCTCTTCTTTGTTCACTTTCATCCCGCGCCCGATGGCGTCGCTGTTGGGAGGCCCGTTCAGCCGCGCGGCTGCGATCAGGTCTTTCCGGCCGAGCAACAGGCCGGCGCTCTGCGGGCCTCGCAATCCCTTCCCGCCCGAGAACGTCACCAGGGAAAATCCCAGCTTGAGGTTCTTGGACAGGTTCTCCACCGGGGGGACATCCGCTGCGCAGTCGCTGAAGGTAGGGATACTGTGCTTCTTGCCCAGTTCCGCGAACTCGGCCACCTTGATCCGGCCCGCCGGGTCGGCGTAGTTGAGAAAGAGCATCATGACCGTGCGTTCGCTGACGGCGCGCTCCAGATCCTCCCGCGATTCGACCTCCACAAAGCGGATTCCGCAGTTGCGCACAGCGTGTTCGTAATCGAAGTGGTGGGATTTCTGGATGATGACCTCGTTCCTCATCCCGGCCGTGTCGGGCAGCCGGCGCACGAACTGGCGATTCTGGCCGGTCACGCAGGCGGCGGTGCCCAGCGTGAGCGCCGAGGCGGCCCCCGCGGTGACCATGGCCGCCTCGCACCCCACCAGCTCGGCGATGCGCTTGCCGGCGGCGTCGTGCAACTCATCCAGCCGCACATAGTGCTGTGACCCGTATTCCCAGGCCGCCACGACTTCCGGCGGCATGATCGACGCCGTGAGCGCCGTGTAGGTTCCGGCGGCGTTGATGATGGGCCGCACGCCAAGCTCCTTGAGATAGTCGCGCTTCTTCGGCGCCGCTGCGGCGCGGCCCGAACTGAGCAGACCGCCCACCAGCGGCAGGTTCGACAGACTCTTCAAAAAGGTTCTGCGATCCGGCATGACTCGCTCCTCGGGGTTACGCTGCCTGCCTCAGCGGTCGATCCTCACCATCATCTTGTCCATGACGTCGCGGTCGAGTTCGTACCCCAGTCCCGGCTTGGTGGGCGCGGGAACGTACCCGTCCTTGTCGATCCGGATCAGGTCCTTGAAATAGGGCTGATCGGTGATGCCTTGCGGCTGGGTCATCTCGAACCACGTGTTGTTCGGCATGGCCAGCTCGCAGTGGAAGTGGACGGCGTGGTCCAACGCGGTGCCCCAGTTGTGCGGTTGGCATTCCATCCCGAACAACTCAGCCAGCCGGCCGATTTTCATCCCGCCGCTGATCCCGCCGACGTTGTCCACGATGAACCGCACCTCGTCACAGCAGGCCCGGCGGATGTAGGCCGCGTAGTTGTAAGGCGAGAAAATGAACTCCCCGATGGTGATGGGCAAGTCCAAAGCCTGGGCCAGTTCTACAAGGCCGTCCATGTCCGACGTGGGTATCGGGTCTTCGTAGGAGACATAGTGCAACTCGTCGAGCACGCGGCCCACTTTGAAGGCCTCATCGCGGGAATAGGCGCCCACACGATCGAACAAGAGCGGGTAGCGGTCGCCGGCTGCCTTCCGGACAGCCTTGGCCACTTCTATGTCCAATTCGTAGTCGACGGCAGTCCCCGTCAGCCAGGGCGGGTGGATCTTGTACGCTGTAAAACCGTCCTTCCTGGCGTGCGCCAGGTCGGCCACAAAGTCGTCCACCGTCTTGAGGTGCTGAGAGCTTGCGTACGCCCGCACGCGGTTCTTATAAGCCCCGAGAAGCCGATAGACCGGGAGGCCCGCGGCCTTGCCCAGGATGTCCCACAGGCAGTTATCGATGGCGGACGCATAGGACGACTGGCCTTGGCGGCGGACGCCGGGAGCCCACTGCGAGGTGATCGCAGGACCGTCAAGGGCGCTCTTGCCCGGCAGCAGCCCTTTGGCGTAATCCAGCCAGCCCAAGTTGCTCCAGTTTGGGTGAAAATAGCGGGTCGCCAGGGTATAGTTCCCCTCGATTCCGCTGGTGGTCACAATCGAGGCCAACTGCTGCTCAGCCCGGCTGGCTCCTGTGTCCGAGCGGGGCTTGAGCACATAGACCTTGACCTCCTTGATGACCAGGTCGTTCGGCTTGACTCCAGCAACTTGAACGGCGGCCTGGGCCGCCTCGGGCATGGCCCACGCCGTTGCGCTCGCCGCAGAAGCGCCGAGGAATCCGCGACGCGATACATTCTTCTTAAAAGACATTGCACGCTCCACTTGAGCATCAGTCATGCCCAAACATAACAGGCTTCTCCTGTTCCGTCAATATTTAGAGTAGCAACTCCAGCTTTGAGCGCGTTCGGCTCGATTTGCAGGACATCGGCAGCGCCGGCTGGACTCAGACCTTCGGACGCGAACAGGTCCATCGCCTCCACGCGAATGGGGCCATCGCCGGCGCTGAGTCACGCGTCATGATCGGGCACTACGGAGGTTTGCTCGGAGCAAAGGTGGCGGAAAAGGACGCCCGTTCAAAGGCCGGCCTCGTCCCCGGTGACCGGCGCCTCCTGGTCCACGGCCCGGATCTCGAGCCGGACTGCCAGCGCCAGCCGCTTCGGATCGCCCTTCGCCCAAATCGCCACTCCCGTGAGCGTCGTGGGATTCCGCGTCCCCGGCAGGTACATCTCCGGATTGGGAGGCTTCTCGAGACCCGACTGTCTGATGTCGCCGACCACCGCTACGATCGTGACCCAGAGGCGCGACGAGCCGACCCGGAATTTGTTATCGGTGTATCTTCCTTCGGGAGATCTCCAGGGCAAGGCCACTGCCGAGCAGCCGCGCAGCGTGTGATCCGGCCAGTAGTGACTTCAGCGTCGCCTGCTACCACAAGGACCTGGAGCCATACATGGCCCGTGGCCGTGAACTGCTGGCCCAGAAGGTCACCCGACAGAAGCGCAACGACATCCGGTGGAAAGAGATCACGGAAGGCAAACTCTCACTGCCGCGCGAGCCTCGAACTCTCTATGTGCTCACCGGGAGCGGCTACGACGCATCCACTGGAACGGTCAAGGATGCCTATCTGCGCTGGGTAATCTATGTCCCCTTTGCCACGCCGCAGTCCACGGGACTGTCGACCAGGCCCAGCCCGGACGCACCGTGGCTGATGTATCCCGGCACCGCCGGCGCCCACATCATGATCAACCCAAGGAAGTAACCGGGAGCAGCCGCCCGGCCTGTACCGCGTTTGCGGCACGGCTGGTACAATCCAAGAACCCGCATGAATTACGAACTTGACGGCCTGGCTGAGGGCGACAGAACAGCGGTCGTCGCAATCTTCAATCATTTCGTTGAGCGCAGCTTTGCCGCCTATCCGGACGAACCGGTCGGCGGCGAGTTCTTCGATCGGGTGCTCGATCTGAGCAAAGGCTATCCGGCCGTGAGTGTCAAGACCGAAGCTGGCGAGGTCGTCGGCTTCGGCTTCCTCCGCGCATTTCACCTTGCAGCTACGTTTCGGCGCACGGCGGAAATCGTCTACTTCCTGCTGCCGGAACACACGAGACGCGGCCTCGGCAGCAGGATGCTTTCGCGGTTCATTGAGAAGGCACGGCAGCTCGGCATCGACAATCTTCTGGCCGAGGTCTCCTCCCTAAACGAACAGAGCCTGCGCTTTCACGAAGCGGCCGGCTTTGAGCGCTGCGGCGCTTTCCGCGCCGTGGGACGCAAATTCGGCCGCGACTTCGATGTCGTCTGGTTTCAGAAGCGGCTCTGAGGGTCCGCCGCCAGACGCTGCCCCCTACGCCGGCAAGGGCAGGTTTTCTTGCCGCGGAGCGGGGACCTTGCGTCCGCCGTGGCGGGCCAGCCATGCCTGGAATTCCTCCAGGTAGATGTAGACCACGGGCGTGAGGTACAGGGTGATGAGCTGCGAGACCAGCAGCCCGCCCACCACCGCCAGTCCCAGCGGCCGCCGCGATTCTCCGCCGGCGCCGATGCCCAGTGCGATGGGCAGCGTGCCGAGTAGCGCCGACATAGTGGTCATCATGATCGGCCGGAACCGCAACAAACATCCTTCGTAAATGGCGGCCGCCGGCGATTTGCCCTCGTTACGCTGCGCCGCGATCGCGAAGTCGATCATCATGATGGCGTTCTTCTTGACGATGCCGATCAGCATGATCAGCCCCACGAAGGCGTACAGGTTCAGATCCACCTTGAAGACCATGAGAGTGAGTAGCGCTCCGAGACCGGCCGAGGGAAGTCCGGAGAGAATTGTCAGCGGGTGGATGAAGCTCTCGTATAGGATGCCGAGCACGAGGTAGATGACCAGGATCGCCATGATCAGCAGTAGCCCTAGCCCCTTCAGTGAGCTCTGGAACGCCTCCGCCACGCCCTGGAACGCCATGGTCATGGTCCCCGGCAGCCCCATCTGTCTGGTCGCCTCGGTGACACGGTCTACTGCGTCGCCCAGAGACACTCCCGGGGGCAGGTTGAAAGAAATGGTGACGGCTGGAAGCTGGCCGTAGTGGTTCACGGTCAGGGGCGCGACTGTCGGCTGGAACCGGCAGACGGTCGCCAGCGGCGCCAGTTGATTGGTCGAGGACCGCACATACAGCTCCGAAAGAGCCGAGGGGTCCCGCTGATACTGTGGCAGCACTTCCATCACCACGTAGTACTCGTTGGACGGAGTGTAGATCGTGGAGACTTGCCTCTGCCCGTAGGCGTCATACAGGGCGTTCTCGATGGCATCCGCCGAAATCCCAAGCGCCTGCGCCTTGTCGCGGTCGATGTTGACGATCAGTTGCGGGCTAGCCAGTTGCAGGTCGCTGGAGACATCCTCGAGGCCGCGCACCTGCTTCATGCGCGCTTCCACCTTCGGCGCCCACTGGTACAGCCGGCTGGTATCCGTGTCCTGGAGCGTGAACTGATAGAGCCCCTTCGTGAGAGAACCGCCGACGCGGATGCTGGGGGGCACTTGCATGTACACCCGGATGCCTGGGATCTTCGCAAACTGCGGCCGGAGCTGCTCGATGATCTGATCGGCGGAAGGCCGCGTTGAGCGGTCCACGAGATGCATGAAGAGGCGCCCCGTGTTGCCCGCCCCGCCGCCGCCGGCCCCGATGGATGACATGAACTCGGCGACGTAAGGATTGTGCCGCACAATCTCGGCGAGCGCGCGCTGGTGCGCAGCCATGTCGTCAAAGGAAATGTCCTCGGCGGCCTCCGTCTGGGCGAAGATCTGGCCGGTGTCCTCGGTGGGCAGTAAGCCTTTCGGCACTTTCACGAAGAGGTAGCCGGTGAGAACAACCATCCCCGCCAGAAGAACGATAATCGCCCGCCGGTGCTCCAGAACCTTGACCAGGCTGCGGTCGTAGAAGTGCAGCATCCCGTCGAAGATCCGCCCGGAGAGCCGGTACACTCGCCCGTGCTTCTGTTCGTCCTCAGGCCTCAGGAACCGGCTGCACAGCATGGGGGTCAGGGTCAGTGAGACGAAGCCGGAGACCAGTACAGCGACGGTGATCGTGACCGCGAACTCGCGCAGCAGCCGTCCCAGGATGCCGCCCATGAACAGGACCGGGATGAAGACCGCCGCCAGCGAGAGCGTCATCGAAAGGATGGTGAAGCCGATCTCTTTCGAGCCATCCAGTGCCGCCTGCATCTTCGGTTTGCCCATGTCCTGGTGGCGGACAATGTTCTCCAGCATCACGATGGCGTCGTCCACCAGGAAGCCCACCGAGAGCACCAGGGCCATCATCGAAAGGTTGTCCACGGTATAGCCCAGCAGGTTCATGGCGGCGAAGGTGGCCACAATCGACAGAGGCACGGCCAAGCTGGGGATCAGCGTCGCCGAAACGTTGCGCAGGAAGAAGAAGATGACCCCCACGACCAGCACGATCGCCAGGAAGAGCGTGAACTTGACGTCGGTGATCGAGTCCCGGATGGAGGCCGAACGGTCGTAAAGGATGTCCAGGCTGACCGATGCCGGAATGTCGCTGCGGAAGGAAGGCAGAAGCTGCCGGATGCCGTCCACCACCTCGACGGTGTTGGTCCCAGGCTGCCGCTGGATGGCCAGGATGATCGCGCGGTCGTTCTTGAACCAGCTCGCCACCTTGTCGTTCTGGACGCTGTCCTGGACGTTCCCCAGTTCGTTCAGCCGCACCGGATTACCGTTGCGGTAAGCCACAATCAAGGGGCGGAAGGCCGAGGCGCTGCTGAGCTGGCCTGTCGCCTGGACCGTGTAGGCCTTGGTCTGCCCGTACAACGTGCCGCCCGGGAGGTTTACGTTGGCGTTGTTCAGCGCCTGGCGCACATCGTCGATGCCGATGCCTCGGGAGGCCAGGGCGCGCGGGTCCAGTTGCACGCGCACGGCGTATTTCTGCGAGCCGAATACCTGCACTTGCGCGACGCCGTTCACCATCGAGATCCGCTGGGCCATGAGCGTTTCGGCGTACTCGTCCACCTGTGAGAGCGGCAGGGTTGGCGAGCTCACGGCCACGTAGAGGACGGGAGCGTCGGCGGGGTTCACCTTCTGATAGCTCGGCGGCGCCGGCATCTCGGGCGGCAGTTGCCCTCCCGCGCGCGAGATCGCCGCTTGCACGTCCTGGGCGGCGGCATCGATGCTCCGGCTCAGGTCAAATTGCAGCACGATCTGCGTGTTGCCCAGCGAACTGGACGAGTTCATCGCGCTCAGGCCGGCGATAGTCGAGAACTGGCGCTCCAGCGGGGTGGCGACCGCGGCGGCCATGGTGTACGGGCTAGCCCCTGGCAGACCTGCTCCTACCGCGATGGTCGGGAAGTCCACGTTCGGCAGGTCGCTGACGGGCAGGGTGTGGTAGGCGAAGATCCCGAACGCCATGATCCCTAGCATGATCAGCGTGGTGGTGATGGCGCGGCGGATGAACAGGGCGGAAAGGTTCATGGCGCTAGTGTTTGCGGGGCAGTTCCCATTTGGCCGGACGGCTGCACGCGGGCGCCGTTGACCACTCCCAGTTGCCCGTCCGTCACGACACGTTCGCCCGGCGCCAGCCCGCTCCGGATGACTGTCTCCGCGCCGACGGCGGGCCCGACCTCGACGGCCCGCTCGTGGGCGACCAGGCTCGAATCGACCAAGAACACGTACTTGCCGTTCTGGCCAGTTTGGACTGCCGCGGAGGGAACCACGACTGCACCGCGGTCCACGGCAAGGTCGAGGACGACGTTCAGGAACTGGCCTGGCCACAAGTGGCGCCCGGAGTTCCGGAAGAGGCCCTTGAGCCGGATGGTCCCGGTCGCCGTATCCACAGTGTTGTCGATGAAGTCGAGGACGCCCGTTTCGGGCTGAGCGCCCGGCTGGGGCGGCGCCGCGCTGACCCTGAGTTTGCCGGCGTTGGAGTACTGGCGAATGTCCTGGAGCGCGCTTTCGGGAACGGAGAAGGTCACGTAGATGGGGCTGATCTTGTTGATCACGACCAGCGGCGTGGTGTCGCTGTCTTTGACCATGTTCCCGATCTGGACGTTCAGATTCCCTGTTCGCCCGCTGATGGGCGCGTGGACTTGCGTATAGCTCAACTGTAGCCGCGCGCTGCTGAGCATGGCCTGGTCCAGCCGGATCGCCTCTCTGGCCACGGCGACGTTGGCTTCGTCCGCCCGGACTGCGGCGGCAGTCGAGTCAGCGGTGGATTGGTATTGGTCGTATTGTTCTTTGGAGACAATGCCCTGGTGAAAGAGGTCCGCGTAGCGGCTCCCTTCAGCCTTTGCGTTGACCTCCGTGGCTCGGTCGCGGGCCGCCGCAGCCTCGGCCTGCCGCTCGGCCGCTGTGTCTTTGGCGAGAGTGGCCTCGGCCTGGTCGACTGCGTCCTGGTACGGGCGTGGGTCAATCACGAAAAGCAGATCACCTTCGTTCACGTCCGCACCTTGCTGGAAACCGACCTTGGTGAGTTGGCCCGTGACCCGCGCGCGCACGGCCACGGTCAGATAAGGCTCTCCGTATCCTATGGCGCTGACCACAACTGGAACGTCCCGCCGGGAGGCCGCGGCAATCACCACGTTCGCGGTAGGTCTTCTGTTGTCAACTGGTTGCGCAGCCGGACTGTTGCAGCCCCCGGCAACAGCGAGAAGGCCCGCGCACGCTACGCAGCCCGAAGACAAATACAACCTGCCCATGAGACAACCTCTCTAGATATAGAGATGCCCAACTCGCCCGCCACGTTTCAGGGCCGTGCCGGTCGGGCCGCTGGATCACTACCGCATCATCGGGCGCCGGTCAACACGGCGATCGAAGCGCGGCAAAAAGCCGGCAGGTCATCCGGCTTGCGCGAAGTGACCAGATTCCGGTCGACGACGACCTCGGCGTCTTCATAAGCGGCGCCCGCGTGGATCAGGTCGTCCTTGATCGCGAAGAAGCAGGTCGCCTTGCGGCCCTTCAGAATACCGGCCGAGCAGAGCATCCAGCCGCCGTGGCAGACCGAAGCCACCAACTTGCCTTGTGCATCCATCTCCTTGACGAACTGGCAGGCGCTCGGGTAGCGCCGGATGATGTCCGGGGCATAGCCGCCGGGGATGACCACACCGTCGAAGTCCGCCGCCTTCAGATCGTCGTAGGACTTGCTCGAAACGATGGGGTAGCCGAACTTGCTGGTGTAGGTCTCTCCCGCTTTGTCGCCGGCCGCGACGACTGCCGCGCCGGCCTCCACAAAGCGGTAGAACGGGTACCAGACTTCCAGTTCCTGGTAGGAGTTAGCCACCAGGAGAGCGATCCTTTTTCCCTTGAGTTCCATACTTACAAAGTATCAGAGGCCCTCCCCCGGCTGCGCGGAGGCGCCCGTCTCCTCCACCTATCACGGCCTTCGAGGCGGCCAGGGCAACAGCATCGGGACCGTGCGCTGATAGGCCCTGTAAGCATCTCCGAACTCGGCCACCAGGTCACGTTCCTCGAATACCGAGCCAATCACGAACCAGACTGTGAACAAGACGTTGAACAAGAGCCAATCCAACGGCAACACGAGGCGAGCCCAGAATACGACCAATCCGAAGAAGTAGATGGGATGACGCACCCACCGGTACGGCCCCCTGATGCTGAGCGAAGCCGAAGGCGGCGCCGCTCCTTTGGCCTGCGAGATGACCGCTTGTGCGCCGAACGCATCGAAACCCCCAAGGGAGCGAAAGCACCACAGTATCCCGGCAAAGGCGGAGAGAATCAGGCCCCGCGTAAGCCACCGCACCGACCCATCCAGATCCATGACGTCGACGCGCGAGGGCTGCCAGCACGTCGAGAGCAGCACCAGCGCGGCGCCCGAAGCAAGCGTATAGACCGCGCCGTGGTAGTGGATGGGGACCGCTTTGCCCATCCAGCGCCGGAACGGCCTCCGGATCATGCCGCTATGCTGAAGGAAGAACACCAGACAGAGGGCCGAGTCCCACAACAGCGCGGAACGCCACCCCATCTTCAGATCAACCCAGCCGAGCCCTCCCGTCCAAAGGAAGAGCCCGAACACGGCCAGTGATGTCAGCCCGACTCCTCCGGCCAACACCGCCATCACATATGCCTGAACCTGGTCCAATCGGTTTGTCATATCGCCGCCTGACTCAATCAGGATGATCCTCCAGAACTCGACTCCGGGTGTCTCGGCGGCGCGCCCCTACCGGAACCAGTACAGCAGGATGCCGTAGCCCACGCCCGCTGGGTCGGTGGTCCTGGCGGATTGGAAAGCCATAAACCGGCCGTCGGTCGAAACCACCGGGTTAGACGCCTTGCCGCCTTCGTAGTCGTTGAAGTAAGTCAGCCGCGTGAGGTCCTTCCCCGTGCCGTCCAGCCGCAACTTCCAGATGTCGATGTTCCCCGATCCCGGCTTCCCGCCCAGTTTCTGCACCTGCCGGTCCGCCTCAACACAGGTGTACAATCCGTCCGGAAAGATACCCTCCGGTTCGTTGTACGTCCCGGGCGCCTTGGACTGGTTCACCACCGCGCCCGTCTTCAGGTCGATGGTCATCACCGACGCCCGGTCGTCGGGCTCATAGCAACTGAAGGTCAGCTTCGTGTCGTTGTCGTAGAAATCCTGGGGCTCGAGCGTACACCGATTGTCCGGGCTCTCGTGAACCACCTTCTTGTTAAGGAGCCGCGGCCCGGCGGGATCCACCTCTGCCACGGTCATGCGCGAGGCGCCCTTCGCGATCTGCGGATTCTGGTCACTGGTCTCCGCATACGCGATCTTGAGGCTCTTTTTCGAGATCGCCGCGCCCTCGCTCATCTTCTGCCCCAGCTTCACGGGCCTAGACCCCGGCTTGGTGCTCAGGAACCAGAGTTCATTGTCCTCGCGGCGGCTGGTCCGGATGTCCCTGAAGCGCTCGGGGCCGATCAGGATGTAGTCCCCCGTGGTGAGGTGCATCACGCGCAAGAAAACCGCGGCGGGCACATTGCAGGTCAGGCAGCGAATGACCCTGGTCTTCAGGTCGATGACGAAGGCGTCCCCGAAGCTCTTGTCCATGAAGGCCACCCGCTGGTTGTCGGGCGAGATGTCGGCGCGCTCGCCGAAATGGGTCAGGATCTCGATGTTCTTCGGCAGCGCATCCAGCGGGCTGCCCTGTTTCCTCTGCGCCGAGACCGGTAGCGCGCTTACCGCCAGGAAAATGGCCAGGACTCTCTTCATTTCAAACGCTCCTCGAAACCGATGTATTGAACTTCTTCCTCGAGTTCCATGCCGAACCGGTCGTGCACGCGGGATTTCAGCTCGCTGATGAGCGCGATGAGGTCCCGCGCCGTGCCGCCTCCGGCATTGTACACGAGGTTGGCATGATAATCCGCGACTCGAATGCCGTTCCGAACCATTCCCTTGGCGCCCACTTGCTCCAGGAACCAGGCCGCCGGCGCTTTCCCCTCGCGCACAACCGCCTCGGGCACTTCCGCCGCCGCCGCGGCAGGCATCTCGGTCAGGATGAGGTTCTTGAAGATGCTGCCGGCGCACTTCATCGCGGGCGGGAACTTCCGGTCGCGGACTTGCCTGATCTCAGCGGCAGCGCGCCGCAGTTCGCCCGGGTCCGCCTCCGCCAGAAGCAGTTCCGCGGAGAGGAGGTTCCAGTCCTTGCGGCGCTTGAAGACGCTCTCGCGATAGCGGAACTCGCATTCGGCGTGGGTGAGCGTCGAGACCTGCCGGCCGTCGGTGTAGGTGACCTTGGAGACCGTTTCGGAGATGGAATGCCCGTAGGCTCCGGCGTTGCCGTACACCGCCGCCCCCACCCAGCCCGGTATGCGAGCCAGGGTCTGGAGCCCCGCCAGGCCACGCTCCACGGCGTAGTCCACCAGCGCCTCCAGTTCGGCGCCTGCATCCGCCGTGACCCGGTTCCCCGCCGCCACAATGCGATCGGATCGGAAGCGCAGGACCACTCCAGGAAAGCCCTCGTCGGCCACGATCAGGTTCGTGCCGCCGCCGATGACCACGACCGGCATGCTGCTTGATCGCGCGGTTTCCAGCGCCGCCACGAAACTGGCGACCTGAGGCGTGTCGGCCAGAACGACAGCCGGGCCGCCGATGCCGAAACGCGTGTAAGAGGCGAGCAGCGCGCCCGCGGCCACTTGCAGATTTGGAATGGCGGCGAGAGACTGTATGATCTCCTCCGTCGTGGCAGACATCCACTCAATTATAGGAGAGCGAGACTGCTGGCAGCCGCTTTCGCGCGGGATGCTCAATGCCTGAGGTCAGAGCGCCGGCACGAACAGCACGCAGGTAGGCTCGGGAGAGTCCTCGAGCACCTGGCCCGTGGGAGTCAGCTTACCGGTCTTGGCGTCGACGCGAAAGATCACGATGTTGTTCGTATCCTGGTTGGCCACGAACATGTAGGCCCCCGTCGGATCGAGCGAGAAGTCGCGCGGGGTCTTGCCCTGCGTCGGCACGTTTTCGAGGAGCGCGAGTGTGCCTTTTTTGGAATCGATGGCGAAAATCGCGATCGAGTCGTGGCCGCGGTTGGAGGCGTAGAGGAACTTGCCGGAGGGGGCCACTTGCACCTCTGCTCCCGTACTTCGTCCCGTGAAGTCCTTGGGCAGCGTGGAGGTGGTCTGGACCTCCGTCAGAATCCCTTTCGCCGCCTGGTAGGAGAAAGTCGTCACGGTGTTTCCCATTTCGTTGATGACGTACAGGAACTTCCCGCTGGGACTGAAGGAGAAATGCCGGGATCCCGACTTCGGCGGCACCTTGGCGAAGGGCGGGTCATTGGGTGTGAGGGTGCCTTTGGCCGGGTCGAAGCGCCAGACCCGGATCTCGTCCAGCCCGAGGTCCGATCCCAGGACAAAGCGGTTGTCGGGGGAGGGCATGATGCAGTGTGCGTGCGGTCCGCGCTGGCGTTGCGGATCGGCGCCCGACCCCTCGTCCTGGACGAAAGCAGTGGGTGTGCCCAATCGCCCGTCCGGCTGTATCGGGATCACTTCGAAGCTGCCGCTGCCGTAATTCGCCACCAGGAGCGCCTTGCCGGTCTTATCCACGGAAAGGTGGCAGGGGCCCTGGCCGCCCGCCGTGGCCTGGTTCAGAAGAGCGAGCTTGCCGGTCTTGCGATCCATGGCGAACGCGCTGACGTTGTTGGGCTTGCCGCGCTCGGGCTTGATCTCGTTCTCGTTGGCCGCATAAAGGTATTGCAGGTTGGGAGCAACCGTGATCCACGAGGGATAAGGAGTCTCGGCCATCAGACCGATGAAAGTCACCTTGCCCGTGGACGGTTGAAAGCGGTACGCAGTAATGCCTTTGTTCTTGGTGCGTGTGTTGCCGCCGACGTAGACGATGTACTCGCCGCTCTTGGCGGGCTTGTCCGCGCCGGGCACGGCCGGCACGAAGGCGAGCGAAGCGAGAATTCCGAGTGTAATCTGAGCGACTGGTCTCATAAGCAGACAGTATATACTCTGTAGTGCTTGACTGGGAGGCGTACTATGGACCGGGAGATTTCTCTGCTGCTGAATCTGATGGACCAGGCGTTTGATCGCAGGGCCTGGCATGGGACGAACCTGAAAGGATCGCTGCGGGGACTGACCGCTGCCGAAGCGGCCTGGCGCCCCGCAAAGGGACGTCACAACGCCTGGGAGGTGGCGGCGCACTGCGCCTACTGGAAGTACGCCGTCTGGCGGCGGCTGACGGGTGTGAAGCGTGGATCATTTCCATTCAAAGGCTCCAACTGGTTCGCGCGGCCGGGCGACGGTGCGGACCTCGAGGCGGCATGGAAGGCCGACTTCGCCTTGCTGGCGCGGATGCACAGCCAGCTTCGGGAGGCCGTCGCTGGGCTGAAGGCAAAAGACCTGGATATCACGCCTAAGGGCAGCAAGGTGCCGAACGCCGTGATGCTAACCGGCATCGCCGCGCACGACCTGTACCACGCCGGCCAGATCCAGTTGCTGAAGCGGCTGAGGTGAGGGCGAGGGCGCCCGCCGGCAACGGATTCACCACAAAGACACGAAGGCACAAAGGACTCTTGGCTAAATCTCAGTGTCTTTGTGACTTTGTGGTGGAAAACAACCAGCGCCCCTACAGCATCCCCACCACGGCGTTGACCAGGATGGCGCCCATGCCGAGGGGGATTCAGAATCTCCACTCGGCTGGCGTCAAAAAGAGACGCCGACCAAGAGGTGCATTTTGTTTCGGGACTCCCCCGAGCCAGCCGAACCATCGCCTACCGACAGGCGGTCGGGGCCCCAACGCGTGTACCGTACGGTGGGCGAGATCTTGATCCGTTTCGTCCGAATCTCCAAACCCGCGCCGGCTGTGGCACCGTAGATCGAGCGCAAGTCGCCGTCCGGTCCATTGGGCAGCCGGAACGAAGGCCCTGGCGCGAGAAACGGCCGGACAGAGCCGGCGGCCAGCCGGCATTTCGCCAGCACAGGAAACTCCCAGGGCTCGGCCCAACCAATCGAGCTCCTTCTAACCTGGCCCAGTCCCATCCAGGTCTGCTTATTGACGCGAGAGGAAGCGATGCCATTCCCCTCGATGGCAAAGCGCTGCGATACGCTCAATTCCACCAGCGGCCCGAGCACTATGCGACCTGGGCGCAAAGTAGTCCGGATCGTTATCGGCGTTCCATAGTATGGGTCAGGGAAGGTGCCTGTGGTCGTCTCAGACCCACCGGACACATCTGGACCGATCACCGCTCCTACAGAGATCCTCCGGCCAAGCGGATGTGCATCGAGAGCCGCAGCGTAACCGATATCGACGAGGAACTCCAACTGGTCCGCGCGTGTGCGCACGACGCCTGGGTCCCACGTGTCCTCGGCCCAGCGTGTATAGCGCACCCTCGGCGCAATCCTGAGCCTCCGCCACCCGGTCTCCACCCCGACACCTGCCGTGACGCCAAAGTGGGACGGCTCAGCGGAGTTCAGGTTGCCTGTGGAGCGGAACGACGGCCCGCCTTCAAAGAACGGTCTCAGCCGACCCAAAAAAATCTGTACTTCACCAGGACAGGGAACTGCCAGGTCACGACGGTGGGGGGCGCGAAGCCGAGGACCGCGCCTTCCGACGAAAGCCCCACCACCGCTCTGTAGTGTATCGGCTTGTACAGGGCCTCCACGCCAATTGAAAATCGAGGGAACAGGCTGACGTTTAGCGAAGGCCCAATCACGTATCCGCCGGAGTCCGACTCTGTGATGGAAGGGAGATATCCTGGATGCGGGACGTACCGCGAATCAAAGTCCTCGTTCGCATAACCGCCCACGACCACGCCAAGCGACACACGCTGGCCGGATGCGAACGGCGCAAGCAGACTCAAGGCGATGAGGTGCACGGCGCCAAGGTGACCTCCGGACTTACGACGACCACGCGCGAGGGGAGGCATCAGCACCATTATCAGCGCAGCGATCACCTTCGGCGCTACAACTGATACCATCTAATCGCCGGCCACCTCCCCCGAGCTCATCTGCTTTGGACCGGGTTGTCCGCCAACCTGTTGGCCGCAACTGTTTGAAATCGCGGGATGTTCTACCTGCCGAGGCTGAATATCCGCCCACCTTCCTCTGCGGAGATCAGAGGGGTTCTGCCACGGGCTGCTTATAGGGGAGCGGCGCGGCGATCTCGTAGATCGCTGCCCTGGGCGGCTGAAATCGGAGACGATACGCCGGATCGGACGCCAGTGTTCTCCCTCCGGCGATCTCCTTCACAAACGGGTCGAGATCCGGGTTCACCTCGCTGAGCAATAGATAGTGGATATCGCGGCGGCGGGCGAATTCCGGCAGGGCGGCCAAGGCTCGTCGAACGGCTTGCTTGTCCTGGCGGTAGTACTGCTTGGGGAAGTTGGGCGGCCGGATCGCTGCGTGTCCTGTGTAGAGAAAGGCGGGCGCGTCGTAGTAAGTGAGAAAGGTCTCCCCGCGTGGGAGGTTCTGGTTGATCCACCGATAGACCTGCCGGTTGCTGTCAGACTGCCGGTGGTAGCGCGCCGCCACGCCGGGAAGCAGCATCGTGTGCCCGGCGGCAACCATACTCCCGGCCCACAAGCCCACCGTCACGAGCAACAGGGCGAACAAGCCGGCTGCCACGCGCTGGCCAGTCAGGCCGGAACGCCAGACAGCCCGCACAAGCTCCGCCACGTGCCGCAGTTCCGTCATGGCGCCGAAGGCGATCAACGGCAGAAGCGGGATGAGAAAGCGCTCATTGGGCGGATACTGCCAGACCAGCAGGAGCGCTGAGAATCCGGCCGCAAACCAATGCGGCAGCCCGCCGCCGTCGCGTCGGATTTGGCGCAGAATCCCCGCCATCGCAAACAGCGCCAGCAACTGTGAGAAGTACCGTCCTAGAAACGGGAATTCGGCCACGTCAGGGATCAGAAGATTCCCGATGGACGCCAGAAATATGGGGATGTTCCGCCACAGGAACGTGAGCCACTCCGCCGGTCTTAGGTCGTGAAGATAATCGCCGAGGTAGGAAGTATAGTAAATGGAGACACTGTCCGACGACGGGCCCATATGCCGCGCGCTCCAGCCGTTCCACAGGATAGCCGCGGCGAGAAGAGGAACCAGAAACCAAAGGCCCAGCCGGAACTTGCGCCGCAGCGTGAACCAGATCGGCCCGGCCACCAGAAGCGGCAGGGCAGTCGACTTGGTGAGATAAGCGGCGGCCCCCAGGACTCCGGCGGCCAGCGCGAGCCGGCCGGAATCGCGCCCAGCAGCCGCTTGCGCCGCCAGGAAGCAGCCCGCCAACAGCGCCGACATCAGCAGTTCCGGCATCAGGCTGACACTGAAGAGAACCACGTAGGGATTCAGAGCCATCCACGCGCATGCGAGCATGGCGTTCGGGCGCGAACAGCCCCAGGATTCGAGCAGGCGCAAGTTCACCACCACAAGAGCCGGAAGCGTGAGCCACGTCACGAGCATCGCCCAGGGCAGGTTGCCGGGAAAAGCGGGAAAGACCTTCCAGACCAGCGCCAGTAGCAGGGGATACAGAGGCGGGTACTTGGTCTGGAACGGAGTGTCCGGCAAGCTCAGGATGCGGTAACCGTGGCCTTCGGCGAGCGACTTGCCACCGATCCAATACATGCCGTCGTCGTGGAAATAGCCCAGGTGTTCAAAATGGCGGGTCTTCCAGGCCAGGATCGCCGCCGGAACAAGGGCCGCCAGGAGCACGGCAAGAACCACGAGTTTGCGGCCGCGAGCGCCGCGCCCGGAGTTGGCAGTCATGGGTGAGCCGGATCTCAGCCGGCCTACAGCATCCCCACCACGGCGTTGACCAGGATGGCGCCCATGCCGATCGGGATCATGTACTTCCAGCCGATGTTCATCAACTGGTCGTAGCGGAAGCGCGGGAAGGTGCCGCGGAACCAGATCAAGATGTAGATGACCACCCAAACCTTCAGCAGGAACCAGAACACCCCGATGACCGCCGGTTCACGAGAGGAACGAGAAACGGCAAGGCGCAGGCCATCACGCCGAGCGCGACCACCACCAGAAGATCCGGCTGCCAGCGCACCGTCTCACGCCACGCCATGGGAAAGCAGGCTAGGCCCGAGCCGGCGAACAGCAGAACCGGGAAACCGTAGTTCAGCGGGATGTCCAGCCAGCGCACGTTGGGGAAGGGCCGCAGCCAGCCGCCCCAGAACAGCGTCACCGCCACGGCCGAAACCACGAAGATGTTGGCGTATTCGGCCAGGAAGTAGAGCGCCCAGCGGAAGCCGCTGTACTCGGTGTGGAAGCCGGCCACCAGCTCCGATTCGGCTTCCGGCAGGTCGAACGGCGCGCGATTGGTCTCCGCCGTGGCCGAGATGAAGTACACCACGAACGGCACGATCATGAAGCCGTAGTTGGCGAACACGAACCAGACGTGCCGTGTCTCCTGCGCCTTCACGATGCCCTCGCATGCTGAGCGTGCCGGCCATCATCACGCCCGACAGCAGCGCGAAGGCCAGCGCCACTTCGTAGCTCACCAGCTGCGCCGCGCTGCGCAGCGCGCCGAGCAGCGAGTAGTGGCTGTTGGAGGACCAGCCGCCCAGGATGATCCCCAGGATGCCGACCGCCGACATGGCCGAGATCACCAGCAGGCCGACGTTCACGTCCGCCACGTAGATGTAGGCTGCTGAAGGGAAGCACGGAGAAGGCCGTCAGCGCGGTGATGGTCGAGATGCACCGGGGCGAACCAGAAGATGGCCCGGTCGGAGTCCGCCGGGATGATGTCTTCCTTGAGCAGCAGCTTCAGGGCGTCGGCGATGGGCTGCAGCAGGCCGTGCGGCCCCACGCGCATGGGGCCGAGGCGCACCTGGAAATCGGCCAGCACCTTCCGCTCGACCAGCGCTCAGGTAGCCGGCCACCAGCGGGACACGCGCGATGAGCACCAGCGTCATCAGGAACGGCGTGAACAGCGGATGGTTGAGGACGGTTTCCATATCGATCTCACCGCAGCAGCGAAGTCTGCGCCAGCTGCAGGAACGGCTCGGGGTAGATGCCGATGCCGAGCGTCATGATCCCGGTGACGCCCAGCGCCAGCCGCAGCCCGAAGCTGCGTCGCCAGCGGCGCCTGTTCGGTCGGCCTCGCGCTGATGAACATGCTGCGCACAATCCGGAAGTAGTAGTAAATCGCCACCGCCACGTACAGCGTGGCGATCACGGCCAGCAGCGTAGTGCCCGGTCTGGATCAGCGACAGGAAGATGTAAGTACTTGCCGAGGAACCCGGCCGTGGGCGGAATGCCGGCCAGCGAGAGCAGGAAGATCAGCATCAGGACGGCGTAGCCGGGGCTCTTGTGCATCAGGCCGGCGATGTCGTCCAGGTCCTCGCCGATGATGTTCTTGCGGCGCAGCGCCACCACCACCAGGAACGCGCCCAGGTTCATGAAGGTGTAGACCAGCATGTAGACCGCGATGCCCTTGATGCCGGTGTCGTTGCCGGCGACCAGGCCCAGCAGCATGTAGCCGGCGTGCGAGATGGAGCTGTAGGCCAGCAGGCGCTTGATGTTGGTCTGGGTGATGGCGGCCAGGTTGCCGACGGTCATGCGTGAGCACGGCGACCGCGGCCAGCAGCGGCTCCCAGACGCCGCGCGCCGGAGGCCAGCGGGCCCAGGAAAATGCGCAGCAGGAAGGCGAAGAGGCGGCCTTGGAGGCCACCGAAAGATACGCCGTCACGGTGGTGGGCGCGCCTTCGTAGGCGTCCGGCGCCCACATGTGGAACGGCACGGCGGAGATCTTGAACAGCAGCCCGACCGAGGTGGTGGCCAGCGCCAGGAAGACCATCGGGTCCCACGGCGCCGCTGCGCGGCCAGCGCGGCGGCGATATCGGCCAGCTTGGTGGAACCGGCAAGGCCGTACAGCACCGAGAAGCCGTACACCAGGAAGCCGCTCGAAAAAGCGCCCAGCAGCAGGTACTTCATGGCCGCCTCGTTGGAGCGCTTGTCGGTGCGCAGGAAGCCCACCATGATGTAGAAGCACAGCGCCATCAGTTCCAGGCCGATGAACAGCGTGACCAGGTCCGTGCCGGTCGCCAGGAAGAACATGCCGCACTGCGCGAACAGGATCAGGCCGTAGTACTCGCCGTGGTGCTCGCCGGCGATCTCCAGGTACTTGTACGAGATCGAGCGCCACGATCAGCGACGGCCGCCAGAAAGATCCAGTTGAAGAAGATGCGCGAAGCCGTCGATGGTCACCGAGCCGCCGAAGGCCGTGAGCTTCGTCCAGCCCGTTGGCCGACGAGGAAGTGCTGCTGCCGGCACAGCGCCGCAGCCGGTGAAGACCTCGGCCAGCGCCACGAACAGCAGCAGCCACTTGCGCTGGCGCGGCTCGGGGAAGATCAGGAAGTCGAACAGCAGGATGGCGCAGCCGAACAGCGCCAGCATGATGGCCGGGATGCAGCGCGAAGTGATCGGTGGAGGTGTAGAACTGGCTCATCGGCGCCGCCTCCGTTGACGCGGCAGGCTTGCGGCCGCCTGCGCGCGACTCTGCCCTGAAGTAGCCCGGCCGCACCCGCTCCACGATCTGCGCCACCGGCTTCTCGCAGCACGTCGAAGTAGGGCTTGGGATAGACGCCGATCCAGATCGCCCAGGCGATCAGCGGCAGGAAGACCGCCATCTCGCGCAGATTCAGATCGCGGCAGCCCCAGGTTCTTGCCGTTGGTCACCTGGCCGAGCATGGTGCGCTGGTAGAGCCACAGCAGGTACGCCGCGCCGAGAATCACGCCGGTCACCGCGAACGCCGCCCAGACGCGGTTGGCCTCGAACGCGCCCTGCAGAATCGTGAACTCGCCGACGAAGCCGTTGAGCAGCGGCAGCCCGGCCGAACTCAGCATGGCGATGGCGAAGACGATCGCGAACTTGCGGCATGACGTGCGCCAGGCCGCCGTATTCCGTGATCTCGCGCGTGTGCCGCCGCTCGTAGATCACGCCGATCATCAGGAAGAGCATGCCGGTCGAGATGCCGTGGTTGATCTGCTGGATCACGCTGCCGGCGATGCCGTTGGGGTTCAGCGCGAAGATGCCCAGCGTGCAGAAGCCCAGGTGGCTCACCGAGGAGTACGCCACCAGCTTCTTCCAGTCCTTCTGCATCAGGCTGACCAGCGCGCCGTAGATGATGCCGATGATCGAGAGCACCGCCAGAATCTGCACGATGGTCGGGTCCGATCGAGGCCTTCGGCAGCAGCGGCAGCGAGAAGCGCAGGAAGCCGTAAGTCCCCATCTTCAGCAGCACGCTCGCCAGGATCACCGAGCCGGCCGTGGGCGCCTCCACGTGCGCGTCCGGCAGCCAGGTGTGGAACGGGAACATCGGCACCTTGATGGCGAAGCCGAGGAAGAACGCCCAGAAGACCCACTGCTGCAGGCCCAGCGGCAGGTTCGAGCTTCATCAGCTCGGAGATCTCGAAGGTGTAGAAGCCGAACTGCTGGAAGTGCTGGAAGTAGAGCGTCAGGATGCCGAGCAGCATCAGCACGCGCCGGCCAGCGTGTAGAGGAAGAACTTGATGGCCGCGTACAGCTTCCGCGGCCCGCCCCAGACGCCGATGATGAAGTACATCGGCACCAGCACCAGTTCCCAGAACACGTAGAACAGGAAGAAATCGAGCGAGATGAACACGCCGATCATGCCCGTCTGCAGCAGCAGGAACATGGCGTAGTATTCCTTCACGCGGTCCTCGACGGCGCTCCAGGAAGAGAGGATGGCGAGGAAGCCCATCAGCGTGGTGAGCATCACCAGCAGCAGGCTGATGCCGTCGATGCCGAGCATGGTAGTGCGCGCCCAGGCGAGGGAATCCAGTCGGCGCGTCTCCTCGAACTGGAAGCCGGACGCGCGTCTTGTCGAAGCGCGAGACCAGCGGCAGCGAAACCAGGAATCCGGCGAGAGCCGGCCAGGTTCGCCCAGATGCGGATCAGGTTCTTGCTGCGATGCCGGGCAGGAACAGCAGGACCAGCAAGCCGGCCAGCGGCGTGAACAGAACGATGCTCAGTAAGTGCTGGTCCATATGGTTAGCGCGCCACGTAATACCCGAAAAACGCCAGAACGCCGATCACCACGAAGACAGCGCGTAGGCCTGCACCCGGCCGGTCTGCAGGATGCGCACCGGGTAGGAGAGCATCTTCACGAAGAAGGAGCTGAAGCGCACCGCGCCGTCGACGATCCAGGTGTCCCACCAGATGGAGACCGTGGAGGTGAAGCGCGTCAGCCAGCCGGCGCCGTTCACGCCGCCATCCACCACGTTGCGGTCGAAGGCGCCGCAGCGCGCGGCCGCCGCCCTTGCACAGGCCGTTGACGAACAGGAAGTCGTAGATCTCGTCCACGTACCACTTGTTGTAGAGCAGGCGTATGAAGCGGCTTGAAGCGCGCTTCGATGCGAGTCCGGGAATCTCGGGCCTGTCGCTGATAGAAGTACCGGGCCAGCCAGATGCCGACCAAGCGCGACCGCCACCGAGAGGCACATCAGCATCCACTCGATGCGAGGTCGATCGTGCGCGCCTCCTCGGCGCGCTTCGGCCGCGGCGGAGGCGAACGCCGGCTCCAGCCAGTGCTCGAAGGCCGCGGAAGCTCTCGGGACAGGTTCCACAGCTTGGGCATGCCGAGCCAGCCGGCGAGCACGCTGCCGGTCGCCAGCAGCGATCAGCGGCACGGTCATCGAGCGCGGCGATTCGTGGATGTGCGCCGCCACTTCCGGCGTCCACGCGCGACTTGCCGTAGAAGGTCATGTTCATCAGCCGCCACATGTAGAACGCCGTCATGCCGGCGGTGACCAGGCCCACGACGTACAGCGGCTTGGAGCCCCAGCGGCGAGCTGTAGGCCTGCCACAGAATCTCGTCCTTGGAGAAGAAGCCGGCCAGGCCCGGAATGCCGGCGATGGCCAGCGAAGCCGATGAACATGGTCCAGTGCGTGATCGGGATCTTGTCCTTCAGCGCGCCCATGTGGCGCATGTCCTGCTCGCCGCCCAGGGCGTGAATCACCGAGCCGGAGCCGAGGAAGAGCAGGGCCTTGAAGAACGCGTGCGTGAACAGGTGGAAGATCGCCACCCAGTAAGCGCCCACGCCGCAGCGCCAGGAACATGTAGCCGAGCTGGCTGACGGTGGAGTACGCCAGCACGCGCTTGATATCGTTCTGCACCAGCGCGATGGTGGCGGCCAGAATGGCGGTGAACGCGCCGACCACGGCGACGATCGTCGAGGTCTCGGGCGTCAGCTGGAACAGCGCCGCGCGAGCGCGCCACCATGTACACGCCCGCGGTCACCATGGTGGCCGCGTGGATCAGGGCCGACACCGGCGTGGGGCCTTCCATGGCGTCCGGCAGCCAGACGTACAGCGGGATCTGCGCCGATTTGCCGGTGGCGCCGATGAACAGCAGCAGCGCCATGGCGCTCAGCACGCCGAAGCCCGCGGTCTCCGCGGTGAAACTGGCCGCTGCGCAGCGCATGCGTTCACGTCCGGTGAACCGCACCGTGCCGAGCACGCGACAGCATCAGCAGCATGCCCAGGATGAAGCCGGCATCGCCGATGCGGTTCACGATGAACGCCTTCTTGCCCGCGTCGGCCGCCGATTTCTTGTGGAAGTAGAAGCCGATCAGCAGGTAGCTGCACAAGCCCACGCCTTCCCAGCCGACGAACAGCAGCATGTAGTTGTTCGCCAGCACCAGCATCAGCATGAAGAAGACGAACAGGTTCAGGTAGCCGAAGAAACGGTAGTAGCCGTCGTCGTGGGCCATGTAGCCGATGGAGTAGACGTGGATCAGGAAGCCGACGCCGGTCACCACCAGGATCATCACCGAGCTGAGCGGGTCGAGCAGGAAGCCCCAGTCGGCCTGAACGTCGCCAGCGTGCCCGTTCGCCATGTGGAACGGCAGGCCGGCGATCCAGGTGAACTGGATCACCTGGTGGACCCTGTCCGGCATGGCCGCGAAAGCTGCGAGCACCGCGCCGGCGGAGAAGAGGAACGACAGCAGCACCATGCCCGGGCAGAGAAGCTGATGAGCTTCTTCAGCGGCGAGTGGTGATGGCCGTGTCCGTGGCGTGGCCGTGCCGCCGTGACCGGCTCACGCCGGAGCCACGCGCCACGTGCGGACGCGGCTGCGGGTCGAGCTTCTTGCCGACCAGCAGCATCAGCAGCCGCGCCGAAGAGCGGGAACAGAGGAATCAGCCAGATCAGGTCGAGAAAGTTCATCGCGTGGTCCTACCACTTCAGCAAGTCGATCTCGTCGGCCAGCACGGTTTCCTTGTTGCGGAACAGCGCGATCAGGATGCCCAGCCCCACGGCCGCCTCGGCCACCGCGTCGGTGATCACGAAGATGGCGAAGATCTGCCCGTTCACCTGTTGCCGAAGTGCGTGCGAAAACGCGACCAGGTTGATGTTCACCGCGTTCAGAATCAGCTCGATGGACATCAGGATGATGACGATGTTGCGGCGCGTCAGCACGCCCATGGTTCCGATGAGCAGCAGCGCCGCGCTCAGCACCAGGTAGTGAACGGTGGTAATCGGATGCATCGTCAGATCCTCTTCTTCGCCATGACCACCGAGCCGACCACCGCCACCAGCAGCAGGATGGAAGCGATCTCGAAGGGCAGCAGGTATTGGGAGAACAGCACGTCGGCCAAGCGCTCGGTGTTGCCCGCGGTTACCGCCGGCGCCGCGGCCGGCTTTGCCAACTGGAAGGCGCCCGCGCCGCTCCGGATGAAATAGAGCACGACCGCACCGACGGCCAGCCCGCAGGCCAGCGCCAGCCACCACTGCTTGTTGAACTGGCGCTCCTTGGCGGCCTCGTCCAGGTTCACCAGCATGATCACGAACAGGAACAGCACCATGATGCCGCCGACGTAGAGCACGATCTGCACCGCGAACAGGAACTCGGCCTGCTGCAGCAGGTACAGGCCGGCCACGCCGAGCAGCGAGACGATCAGCGCAGATGGCGCTGTGCACGGCGCTCCGGCGGGTGATGGTGAGCACGCGCGCCGCCCAGCGTCAGCAGCGGCGAAGACGTAGAAGAAGACAGTAATCGATCATCGGATCAGCATTTGTATTGACGTGGGCTTGGGCCCTTCCTCGAGCATCTGCCGGTCCCAGATCTGCGCCTTCGCGGGTGTAGGTGGCCAGCTCGAAATCCTGCGTCAGCTCCAGCGCGTCCACCGGGCAGGCGTCCTCGCACAGCCCGCAGAACATGCAGCGCGAGGTGTCGTAGGTGAAGGTCGTCAGCTCCTTGCGCCGGGTCTGCTCGTTGCGCTCGCTGCTCACCACGATCAGGTTCTCCGGGCAGGCCAGCGCGCACAGGTTGCAGGCGATGCACAGCGTCTCGCCGTTCTCGGGATTGATGTTCAGCCGCGGCGCGCCGCGATACCGCTCCGCCACCTTTGGCCGCTCGGCCGGATACTGCTCGGTGTAGATGTTCTTCGGGTGCTGGTTCCGGAACGTGACCCGCAGTCCCTGGAACAGATCCACCAGAGAATATCGGTGCGCAAAAACTTACGCATACGTCTCCCCCTAACGGTCCACCTCTCCCAGCACGATATCCATCGTACCGATGATCGCCACCACGTCGGCCATCAGGCCGCCGCGCACCATCGGTCCAGCGCCTGCAAGTTCACGAACGAAGGCGGCCGCACGCGCACGCGATACGGCTGCGTCGAGCCGTCGCTCACGACGTAATATCCCAGCTCGCCCTTGGGCGCCTCGATCGAAACGTAGGCCTCGCCCACCGGCGGCTTGATCACCTTGCGGCACCTTGCCCATGATCGGGCCCGTCCGGGATGCGCTCCACCGCCTGCCGGATGATGCGCACCGACTGCCGCATCTCCTCCATGCGCACCATGTACCGGTCGTAGGTGTCGCCGTTCTCGCCGGTGGGAATCTCGAAATCGTACTTCTCGTAGCCGCGAGTAGGGCTGCGCCTTGCGCAGGTCCCACTTCACGCCGGCGGCGCGCAGCATCGGCCCGGTGACGCCGTACTCCTTGCACTCCTCGGCGTTCAGGATGCCCACGTTCTTCAGCCGTCCGACCCAGATGCGGTTGTCGGTCAGCAGCTCCTCGTACTCGTCCACCTTGGGGAGGAACATGTCGCAGAAGGCGCGGCACTCCTGCTCGAAGCCGTCGTAGGTCTCGTATTGCAGGCCGCCGATGCGGAAGGCGTGCGTGGTGAGCCGGGCGCCGCAGTACTTCTCGAAGATGTTCAGCATCATCTTCCCGCTCGCGGAAGGCAGTAGAACAGCGGCGTGATGGCGCCGATGTCGAGCGCGTGCGTGCCCAGCCAGACCAGGTGGCTGGCGATGCGGTTCAGCTCCGTGAGGATCACGCGAACCGCCTGCGCGCGCGGCGGCGCCTCCACGTTCAGCAGCTTCTCGACCGCCAGGCAGTAGCCCAGGCCGTTGGAGATGGCCGCCACGTAGTCCATGCGGTCCACGTACGGCTTGAACTGCGCGTAGGTGCGGTTCTCGGCGATCTTCTCCACGCCGCGGTGCAGGTAGCCGATGACGCACTCGGTGCCCAGAACCTTTTCGCCGTCCAGCTTGAGGATCACGCGCAGCACGCCGTGCGTCGAGGGGTGCTGCGGGCCCATGTTCAGGACCAGTTCGGTGGAGTCGAGAAAAGTGGATTCCGGCATAGGTTATTGCGCCGCTTTCGATCCCCAGGTTCTCCCTGACCCAGCGCTCGTCCTGCTGGAGGATGGAGTAGTCCTTGCGCAGCGGATACCCCTGCCATTCCTCCGGCATCAGGATGCGGCGCATGTCCGGGTGCCCGGCGAACTCGATGCCGAACATGTCGAACACCTCGCGCTCCAGCCAGTTGGCCGTCAGGTGCACGCCCACGGCGGTCGCGGGCTTGAAGCCGTCGGGGATCCTCGTCTTCACGCGAATTCGCTCGTTGCGCGGGAAGCTGTAGAGGATGTAAACGAGGTCGAAGCGCTCCGGTCGCTTGGGCTAGTCCACCGCGGTGACGTCCACCAGGTAGTCGAAATCGGCTTCCATTTTCAGGAAGTCGAGAATGGGGATGGCCGCCTCTGGTCCTGCTATCAGGAACTCTTGCCCGAGCTGGGAGGTGAACTCGATAATCTGGTCACCGAAGCGCTCGCGGAGCAGGCGGGTCAGGTCACTTTCCCAAGGCGCTGTGGCCGCCTGGGGCGGACCTTTGGGGGCGGGCGGAGCGCCGGGAGCGGTCGGGGGCTTGGCCCCTGGTTTTGGCTCGTCAGCCATGGGTGGTCTAAAGGAAGAATTCCTAGCTTAGCGGGCCGGATTTGGGGTGTCAAATGGGTTGCTGACCGGCAATTCACTTGACCAGCCAATCGGTAATGTTCTGAACGCAGCGCTGGACCATCGGGTGGTTGATGGTCGCAACGCTGTGGCCGGGGATGAGGACAGCCACTTTTCCTTTGCCGTACGAGTGGGCCCAGCCCTGCGGGGCCCGGCCGTGCTCCGGGGAGCGGCTTTCCAGGAACACAGAAGTCTGGCTCTCATCCATCTCCACCTGGTACTCTTCATCGGCGACGGCAAAGGGGGTGATGCCCTCGGTCAGTTCCGGCATCTTTCCCGTGGGGGACACGTTGATGCTCACGATGGCGGGGTGCCGGATGAAGTACGATCTGGCCACGCGGGAGACTCCATTGCCCTTGGGATAAGCCCCGAAGCCGTCGTGGTAGAGAAAGAGCCTGCCGCCGGCGTTCACGTAATCCTCGTACTTCTGCTCCTGTGCGGGCGTAAGCCAGCGGGCCTCTCCCTTGTTGGGGGGATTCCCATCGCGGTCTCTCAAGTAGCGGACATACTCACGGCCCTCTCTGCTTTGGATGATCAGGTCGTACTGGCTGAAGTCATCCCAGGGCACCGCGTAGTCCATGATGACGACCGCCTCCCAGCCGTTCCTCCTCAACCTTCCCAGCAAGGCAGAGTCGAGCGGGGCAACGCAATGATAAGCGTCTCCCAATATGGCCAGGACACGCTTCTTGCCTGAACTCTGGATCTGGGTTGCGCTGGTTCCGAGACCAGCGCGGCCCAACACGGCCAGGCCGGAAGCGGCCGAACTCTGAAGAATTCGACGTCGTGTGGGGTTCATACGGTTGTCTCCTGGTAGGCAGAGCTGCCCGCGATCTCCCTCAATTCCCAGCCGCGCCGGTATTCGCGAGTCAGGTACTGATTAGCCTCCCGGCAGTTCGTGATCCGGAACGCCAGCGGATCCCATTCGACCCGATGACCCACCCGCAGGGCGATGTTGCCCAACTGGTAGGCCTCCGTGAATGGACCGGCGTACCCGAAGTGGCACGGCGCCTGTTTCCCGGCTTTGACGGCCGTCACCCAATCCTTGTGGACCTCCTCGCGGCCCCAGTCTCTTTCGGGTGGCGTCGGATACGGCTCCGTTTGCTGGCCGTAGTACGGGCCACGGCCCACCGGCAAGCTGCCCTTGGTGCCGATCCAAATGACTCCCCCTCCGCCTTGCGCCAACGGCCGAGTGCCTCCGGATCCCTGCGGCGCCGCTCCGGGCTGCCGCAAGGAGCGGGCTATCTCGTCTGGCGGGCGCTTGCCGCCGTCGTACCAGAAGATCTTCAACGGCGGATGCACGCCGCGCGCGGCGTACTCGAAACGCATGATGGTCCAGTCCGGATACTGGTGGCGAGTCATGCCGCTGGTATCGACGACTTCGACAGCGGAAGGCGCGCCCAGATCGAGCGCCCAGAAGATCACGTTCATCTGGTGCGGAGCAATATCGCCGAGAGCGCCGCTGCCCAGGTCGGTCCAGCCTCGCCACACAAAGGGGTGGTAGACCACGCCCACGGGAGGAACCGGATCGAGCCCCGCGATCTTGTAGTCGGATTGGTGCCTCTTGTCGGGGGCGGGGTTATAGACCGGATGTCCTTCCGGGTACATGGCTTTGAAGGGCAGGGCCGGCGCCGGGCCGAGCCAGAGGTCCCAGTCCAAGGTGGACGGCACGGAATCCGCGCCTTCCGGACGGCTGTACCCCTGCGGCCAGATCGGGCGGTCCGTCGACAGGTGGATCTCCGTGATCTCGCCGACGGCTCCCGACTGGATCATCTCCACGGTGCGGTAGTTAGCGTCGCTGGCGCTGCTCTGCGTTCCCATCTGCGTGATGACTTTCGTCTCGGCCGCGACTCGCGCCATCACTCTGGCTTCCTGCACGGTCTTGCACAAAGGCTTCTGACAGTAAACGTGGAGGCCGTGCTTCATGGCCCATACGCTGATGTAGGCGTGGCTGTTGTCGGGCGTGGCAACGACCACGCCGTCGAGCTTCTCCTGCTCGATCATCTTGCGGAAGTCCGTATACTTCTTGGCGTTGGGGTGCTCCTCCGCGACGCGCTTGTCGAGCATGGCGGAATCGACGTCACACAGAGCGACGACGTTCTCACCCAGTTTGCTGAACGTTCTCGCGTCGATCGCGCCCATGCCGGCGAGCCCGATCACGCCGATGCTGAGCTTTTCGTTGGCAGCGTACCCGCGGGCTAGCCCCGCCGGCAGGATCATGAATGTTCCGGCGATGTCCTTCAAACACTCGCGACGGGACATCCGGCTTGTTTTGTCGAGAGGCACCATTCTTTCATCTCCAATTCATGTTGCGCGGATCGACGGGCCGCTTCTTCTCGGAAGAGAGCACGCCCGCAAAGTAGATCCGCAGTGACATCAGGTTGTCCCGCCCGTTGGTCAGCGCGGGGCGCTTCTCGTGCAGCGACTGCATGAATTCGCCCATCATCCCGAGGAAGCCGCCGATCGAGGCGCACTCATCGTAGCAGGGCTGCCGGAAAACGTCGCGGTGGGTCAGATCGTCCGGCAGATTGTAGGTGACCCAGCCGATCTCGTTGGGCCAGTCGTAGGCCCGCACCTCGACCAGGTCCTTCTCCCAGCGCGACGTCGGGTTCCATCGGTGATTGGCGCGCACGGCGCCTTTCTCCGCCCACACCCGGATCGGGGTCTGGTTCCGGAAGTTGTCCGCGTTGTGATACTCGAAATAGTTGCACGCCGCCCCGCTGGAGAACTGGATCTGATACATGGAGGCGTTGTTCTGGTTGGTGCAATACACCGAGACGGGGTCGCCCCCCGCGAGCCAGCGAATCGAATCGATGGCATGAATCTGCCAGGCCATCACCACGCCGCCGGGCCCGAACCCGAACTTGGGCCCTTCGATGGAGATGTTCGCGAAGTGCAGGAAGCCCGGTTTGCCCAGGCAGTCTGGACCGAGGAGCTGTTTGGTCAGGTAGACGGCCGGATCGAAGCGCAGGTTCTGGTTGACCGCGAATGCAATCCCGCGATCCTCGGCGATCTTCACCATCTTCTCGGCGGTCTTGAGGTCCGTCGCCATGGGCTTCTGCATCAGCACGGCCTTGCCTGCCTTGGCCGCGTCTGTCAGGATCGCAAGGCGGGTCTTCATGTCCGCCGGTGTCGAGTGGTCCACGGCGCAATCCACGATATCGACATCGTCCCGCCGCAGCAATTCCCGGTAATCCGCATACACGTGCGGGATGCCGTCGAGCTTCGCCAGTTCCCGGCGGTCCGGCCTGATGTCCGCCGCCGCCGCGACGCGGTATCCCGCCAGGCGGTAGGCGGTCAACTGCTGCGCCCGCACGATGCCGGCGTAACCGACGATGCCGATCCCGTAGTCGAGCTTGTAGGTCTCGAGCGGGGGCCGGAACGAAGGCCAGCGGAACTTTCCGAGTGCTTGATCGGACATCAAACTCCTCCACGGGCTGCGCCACGCTCACGCCGCGGGGCAGCTCCTATCTCGTCAAAGTCGCCATGGCCGCGCCCGCCACCATGACCAGGACGCCCAGAATCTTCATCCAAGTGATCGGCTCCACGGGCGAGCCCAGCCAGCCGAAGTGCGACATAACCAGGCCGCCGATGACCTGGCCCGCCAGCAGAGTGATCATGACCGGACCCGCCCCCACTCGCGGGATCAGCCACGCGATGGCGAATACCAGGCTGGCGCCCAGGATGCCAGCGGTCAGCAGTGCCGGATGGACCTGCTTCAGAGGCTGCAATGCTCCGCCCCGCCAACCGGTGAGCCCGATGACCAGGGCGCCGGCGGCGCCGATGCACCAGAACAGCGCGTTGCCTACGCGCGGATTATCCAGCACGCTTCCGACTTTGCCATTCATCGCCAGATGAACAGCCAGAATCACGCCAAGGAAGATGGTGAAGAAGTACAGAGGGACTTTCATGGGCGGTTCTCCCCTATTGGGCCTATAACGGCATGCCGAGACGCCGCTTGCATTCGTCCAGCATCTCGGCGGTCCTGGTGGCGCCGGACCTGGCTACCCCGATCGAGCGGACCTCGAGCAGCGTGTCCAGCGTGCGTATTCCGCCGGCCGCCTTGACCCGAACGTTCGGGGGCGAGTGCTTGCGCATCAGCTTGAGATCCTCCAGGGTGGCGCCCCCGCCGGCGTATCCGGTGGAGGTCTTCACGAAATCCGCGCCGGTTTCGGCGCAGATCTCGCACAACCGGATCTTGTGGCGGTCCTGCAAATAGCAGTTCTCGAAGATCACTTTCACCATGGCACCAGCCTGGTGCGATACCTCCACGACAGCGCGAATGTCGTCGCGGACGAAGGCCCAGTCCTCGCTGAGCACCTTGCCTATGTTCACTACCATGTCCAGTTCGGCGCCGCCGTCGCGGAGCGCCTGCTCGGCTTCCGCCAGCTTGATCGCCGTGAGGTTGCCGCCGTGCGGGAAGCCGATCACCGTGCTGGCCGCGACCGAACTGCCGGCGAGAAGGTCGGCGCACCGCTTGAGGTAATAGGGCTTGATGCAGGCCGAGGCGACGTCGTACCGGCGCGCCAGCAGGCACCCTGCTTCCAGGTCCGCGTCCGTCAGCGCCGGACCGAGCAGCGAGTGGTCGATCATTTTGGCAATTTCCAGGTAGGTATAGTCCATCAATGGCCTCCTTGATCAGCGTCGGCGACGAGAGCCGTGAGCATGTGGCTATGCCGCTTTATCTCTCCATTGGCCCTTGGCTGTCAAGTGGCCTTTCCGGGAGGCAGGCCGCTGGGTGCAGAATCGATGGGGCCCAGGAGGCGAGAAAGGAAATTCTGGCTATAATCAACGGAAGACATGAAGCCCTTCACAGTGTCGTTGATCCTCGCAGCCGCCTGTTTGACCGCCGCCGAGCCTCGGGCGAAGAACGTGATTCTCTTCATCGGCGACGCGGGCGGCATCCCGACTTTGAATGCCGCCAGCCTCTACAGGTATAACCAGCCGCAGAAGCTGTTCCTGCAGAGCATGCCGCATCTCGCGCTGTCGGACACCTCGGCGGCCGACACATGGGTCACCGACTCCGCCGCTGGCATGACCGCTATCGTGACCGGACAGAAGACCAATAACGGAGTTCTGTCTCAGACCGCCGCCGCAGTGCGGGGGAAGAAGGACGGTAAGAACCTCCAAACGATCCTGGAATACGCCGAGGAGCACGGACTCGCCACGGGGGTGCTCTCCAACATGACGATCACGGACGCCACCCCGGCGGCCTGCTACGCCCACTCGAACGATCGGGGAGCTACGGGCCAGATCTTCGCCCAGATCCTGAAGCCGAGATACGGAGACGGAGTCGATGTGGTCATCGGAGCCGGACGTGACACCATCCTCAAGGCGACCCAGGCCCTAGGCCTCAACATTGAAGCCGCGCTTCGCGAGAAGGGCTACTCTGTCTACGATTCACTGCAGGCCATATCCCCGCGGGATCGCCGGGTGGTCGCGCTCGTCAACACGAATAATTTCAACCTCGATGAGGCAGTCGACAAGGCCTTGCGGATACTGGGACAGAATCCAAAGGGCTACTTCCTGATGGTCGAGTGGGACGCACACACGGATATGCTGAAACGCGGCCTGGAACAGGTGATAGCTCTCGACGATGTCATGCGAAAGACTTCCGCTAGGGTAAAGCGGGACACGCTTCTCATCTTCGCCGCGGACCACTCCTTCGATCTGCGTCTGCTATCGGGACGGCCAGGAGAGCCGATTCTGGTCGAACCTGTCAACGGCTCGGGCTCGACTCCAGCCGCCAAACCGAACATCCGGGTCGGGACGGGACACACGGGCGAAGAGGTAGTGGTGACAGCGATGGGTCCTGGGGCCGCGCGCGTGAGCGGATTTATCCCCAACACTCAGTTGTTCCACATCATGATGAACGCCTTCGGCTGGAGCAGCAAGCGGTAGCGGAGGCTCAGTTCCGCTTCCTCAGCACGGCCATGGCGGGCGCACCGCCGCCCTGGACGATCCGCAGCGGGAGGCAAATGAGGTCTTAGCGGCCGGGCTTAACCCTGGTGAGTTTGAGGCCCTTGATAATCCAGATTCGGGTTGAGACGCGAGGCGCCGAAATCGGAGGCATAGCGCTCGCGGAGGACGCGTTTCAGTACCTTCTCGGTGACGCCCTGCGGGAGCGAGCCTGGATCGACCTGGTGGACTCTACGGGGGACTTTATAGGCCGCCAGGCGGCTGCGACACCAGGCCAGCAACTCGTCTTCCGCCGGCGAGAAGCCCGCCCGACACTCCAGAACCGCTACCGGCGCCTCGCCCTTGTCGGGGTGCGGAACGCCGATGACCGCGGCGCGCGCCACGGCGGGGTGAGAGGCGAGCGCTTCTTCCACTTCACTGGCGTACACGGAGTAGCCTCCGCACTTGATGACGTCCTTGGCCCGGCCAGTGAGGCGCACAAAGCCCAGCCGGTCACGGACGGCCAGATCGCCGGTGCGCAGCCATCCTCCCGCCGCCAGGGGTTCTGACGTGCCTCCGGAGTTGTCCCAGTACCGGCCCGTGACGCCCGGGCCGCTGATCTGGCACTCACCGGCCACTCCCGCCGGCGTGGCTCGTCCCTGCTCGTCCGCGACACGCACGCGCAGCGGAGGGACCGGCAGGCACAACTCACCGTCCCCCGGCAGGAAGGGGGCGTCCAAACCGAACAGGGCGATCCCGCCCAACTCCACCATGCCGTATGCGTTGAGGAACAACGGCCTGATCCGGAACCGGCCCGGACCGCGCACCAGCGCCCCGTACTGAAGAAGGCGGCGGCGATAGAAACCGGGCAAATGATCGCTGGCCGAGACCCACAGCTCCACGCTTGCGAGCGATTCGGGCGCCGGCGCCGCGTTGATCAGACGGATGAACATGGCTGGGACACCTACCACGACGTTGATCCTGTGGCTCTCGATGGCGGCGATCGCGGCGGGAACCTCGAAGCGGCGCAGCAGGCAGGCGGGCACCCCGGCCAGCAGCCCGTATACAGCCGTGCTCACTGCCATAATGTGCGCCCAGGGCAGCGTGAACAAGGCCATGGCCCTGCGTCCCGCCAGCGCCGCGGAAAGAGAGGCTACAGCCCGTCCCGCCAGCAGTGCCTGGCTGGACAGCAGGGCGCCCTTGGGTGATCCTTCGGTTCCGGAGGAGTAGAACACGGCAACGGTGTCGGTTGGGGTGACGCTCGCGGGTGGCGCGAGCGGGGCGTCCAGCCACTCCGGCGTAAAACGCAGGAAGCCGTCCAGAGGGGCTTCCCCACCTCCCTGCACCAAACGGCTCAAGGGCAGTGCGTCGCGTGACTGGATCGAGGTCTCGAACAACGCGGCATCCGTCACCAGGATGGACACCCCGCAACGGGCCATGATGGCCTTGGCCTCCGCCAGCGGCAGCAACGGGTTCAGGGGAACGGCCACCCCGCCGGCACGGATGACCGCCAGGAACCAGGCAAAGCAGCGGCGATCGTTGGTCTTCCAGATGGCCACCCGTTCGCCCCGGCCGAGACCCGCCGCCTCGACCAGGAAGCGGCTCATGGCGCACACCTCACGGTACACATCCGAGAAGCGCAGATCGCGGCTCGACTGCCCGTCTAGCTCGCGGCTGGTCAGACAGTCTCCAGACACGGGCAGTAGTTCGTCAAGCAGATTCGCCAGGGTTAGTTCAGGATTGCGGATGATGCGCAACCGGCGAATCATGGCAGCGTTCTTGCGGCCGGAGGGCGGCGGCCCCAATCGGACTCCAGGCAGTACTCAAAAAGCCGTTCCAGGTAGTCCATGACCCTC
This sequence comes from Bryobacterales bacterium, assembly GCA_963798455.1. Lineage (GTDB taxonomy): Bacteria > Acidobacteriota > Terriglobia > Bryobacterales > Bryobacteraceae > CAWCTD01. Next base: position 1,388,339 of record CAWCTD010000004.1, on the reverse strand, counting down.
GGAGGCCGGATGCCCGCGGGCGCCAGCAGTGCGTCCGCCCGGGTGGTGTCGAACTCAAGCTGCATGTCCATGTACGGGCGATAGAACCAGCCCTTTTTAAGGATATGACGCCGCGAGCCCCACACCGTCAACTCCAGCAGAGGACGCAGCAGCGCCATGAACAGCACCGGGTTGACGAAGCGAGGCGGCTGCAACCGGAAAAAGCTGGCCGCGGCATCGGCAATCTCGCCGATGGTGGAGCTGCGGCCTGGCCCCGCACACAGGTGGAAGGTACGCGCGGCGGCCTGATCGTCGAAGGCAAGGTGTACCGTCGCCTCGGCCACGAAGTCCACCGGAACCATGTCGATGGGCGTTTGCGGGCGGCCGGGCACGATTCGCCAGCGCTTCTGGACGTAAGCGCGCAAAGGCCAGTACATGGTGTGAAAACTGCTCGTGACCCCCGTGCGGGAGTGGCCCACGACGATGCTCGGCCGCACGATGACGACGGGCAGGTCGCGGGCGCGAGCCCGCACCAGAGCCTCCGCCTCGCACTTGCTGCGCTCATACGTGTTCCGGAACCGCTGGCCGGCGCCGAGCTCGTCCTCACGAACAATTCCGGTCCGGCGGCCCGCCACGAATGCCGTGCTCACATGAGTGAAGCTGCGGAGCGACCCGCCTCGGTGTGCCTGCTCTCCCAGTTCCAGCACATTACGCACTCCCCCGACGTTCGCGCGGCGCGCCTCCTCCGGGGCCGCATCGAAGCGCACCGCGGCGGCGGCATGGATGAAGCGCGTGGCCCCGCTGGCCACGGCTGTCCAGTCACGCTGCGAAAGCCCGCAGCGGTCGGCGCCCGTGTCAGCGGCGTACACCTCGATCCGCCGGCGGGCGGAGCCGCGTCCTTCTGGGGCGCAGCAGCGCTCGATCAGCGCGTCAAGCCTCTGGGCCACACTCTTTTCCCTGGACGCCCGCACCAGCAGCACCAGGCGCGCCTCCGGCTGGAGCTCAAGAAGCAGCCGAAAGACCTCCTGACCCAGGAAACCGGTGGCGCCGGTCAGCACAATCCGCTCACCGGCTTCAGTCTGTTGTGTCGGGTTCACCGCTGAATGGATTCGTCGAGCTTGACCCAGAAGTCCGGGCGGGAGAGGCGGCAGCGGGCCGACGGTTGCGCGTAGAGAGGGTTCGCCGCCATGGATTCCCAGATTTCGCGCAGGGACTGCCGCCGGATGCTTCCGAACGAGTATGGCGTGAAATCGCAGGGGGAGACATCGCCGTTGGCGCGCAGGTGAAGCTGCACCATGGCCGCCGGGCAGCCCTCTGCCACACAGGGATAGGCGATGCTGGCGAACATGGTCTGGTGGACGATGCGCGGGTAGTCGGGCTTCTCCAAATACTTCTTCCGGAATTCCACGATCTGCCCGGCCTCCTCGTCAGTCAACAGGCATTCGCGGTGGCTGCTCAAGCGGCCGGTCGGAATGACGTCGAAGAGAAAGACCTCCAGCACATCGAGATCCCGCGCCACGTCCATCATCGCGTCCAACTCGCCGTTCTTCATCTTTTCGTGCGTGGCGTATGTCGAGATGCCGGTGAGGACACCCGCCTTCCGGCACAGTTCCAGGCCGCGGGTGGCTTTGGCGAAAAGGTCTGGCCGCGCGCGGTTCTCGTCGTGGCGGGCGGGGTCGGCGTGGTCCAGGCTCACGTACACGCCGTACAGACCCGCCTCCTTCAGCCTCGGCACGGTGTGTTCGGTCAGGAACTCGCCGTTGCTGAAAATGGTACAGACGCTCCGCGAGCGGTCCACGGCCGCGATCAGATCGTAGATCTTCGGGAACAGGAGCGGTTCCCCGCCCGTCAGGATGACACAGGTGGTTCCCAGGTCTACGGTCTGCTCGATGGCGCTCTTCAGCTCTTCGAAGCTGAGCGCGTGGCCGTTGCGGGAAGTTTCGCGCTGATAGTCCACGGCCGAACAGTGCCCGCAATCGCACTGGCAGTTATAGGTCACCGCGATGGTGGCGACGTGGGGCGTCCGGGCGGGCACCGCGGCCCCGGCCTGGCCGCTCTGCATCATATTGTCCACGATCAGCCGAATTCGCCTGCGCGTCGCGGGCGCGCCCAGCGGAGGGCTCACCAGGGAGAATGCCTTGTGGCCGTCGATCTCCACCAGCGGCTTGCCGCCCGCGTAGTAATCTTCTTGAGCGCGACGGTAGCGCTCCATGCTGTTTCGAATCGCGCTACGCTGCCACGACTGAAGTACGCTACCCATAGACCCCTAACATTGTGTCACAGTATATCACCGGGCACCGTGCCCGGGGGCAGCCTCAAAGGGAGGGCGCAGGCGCGCCATTGCGCGCGCACGGGCCAGTTCCCTTTGAAACAGAGGGTTCTCCGGGAAATCGGAGGCCAGTCCCGCCAGCAGGTTCTCCGCATCCCGCGGCCGCTTCTCGCGCAGATAGATGACCGACAAGAGAACCCTGGCGAAGGGGCCGTAGTACTTGCCGCGCTCGGCCACGATCTGCAAATGCTCAATGCCCTTCTGCTTGCTGCCCTCGATCCCATCGATGTGAACGAACCATCGGACGAAGAAATAAAGACTGCCGATCACGTATTCCACCGATCCCGAGGTCAGGTGCGCATCATAGCAGGGAGGGTCCAGAGCCAGCAACTTCACAGCATACACCTGCGTGTGCCTGGCGAGCGAGAAGCTGGCGAACCGCCGCCTTTCCACCAGGGCGGCGTAGTCCGTCACCAAGCCCGCGGACATGCACAAGGCGAAAAGCGCGTCGCGGTCTTCCGGATGAGTAACAAGGCGGGCGTTGGCGCGGGCGCGGGCGGCGTGAATCATCCGTGAAAACTCGATGCGAACGGCAGGATCCGGCGTGAGATTGCGGCGGTCGACGACCTTGTCATCGTCCTCGAAGAAATCCATCTGAAGGATCTTCAGCCGGTGCATCTCGCCGAACAGGTAGGCCGCCGCCTTCACGGAGTAGGGAAGTGCAAACTCGGGATCCTGAGAGATCTGGCGATCCAAAATGGAATGCGCGCCCGGGAAGTCGAAATTGTACAGCCGTACGAAGGCCTGCCCGATGGGTGTCGAGGTGTCCACGCTGGCGGGCTGCGCCGCAGAACAGCCAGCCAACGCGACAAGTAACAGAAGCATCCGCAATTACGCAGTATACCTCGCGCCGAGCAGGGCCTGCGGCCTCAGGCGATTTAGCCGCGTGAGGATCTCTTAACACCCGCCGGGAGGCCTTTCATACACAGCAGTCGCAACATTGCCGCACGACAGAAGTACACTGGAATTACTGGTTCTCTCATGCGACGACTCATTCTTCTCCTGGTCATGGCTGCATGTGCGGCCGCGCAGATTCAGCAGATTTCCGGCGAACGGATCCGCGCTGACGTAAAGTTCCTGGCGAGCGACTTGCTCGAGGGGCGCGGCGTCGGCACGCGCGGAGGCGAACTCGCCACCGAATACATGGCGACGCAGTTCGCGCTCATGGGCGCAAAGCCCGCTGGCGACAGCGGGACGTACTTCCAGAAAGTTCCGCTGGTTGGGGTTGAGCCGCAGCCCGGCGCGCGGATGTCCGCCGAGGGCAAGAGTGGGAAGTTGTCCTTCGGTTGGCTCTCGGATTTTGTCGGATCGAGCCTGCGGCAGAGGCCGGTGGACCAGTTCGATGCCGAGGCCGTCTTCGTGGGCCACGGCATCGTCGCGCCGGAGTTTCAGTGGGATGACTTCAAGGGCGCGGATGTGAAAGGCAAGATCCTGGTACTGTTCACCAACGAGCCGCCCTCCCAGGATCCCAAATTCTTCGGTGGCCGCGCGCTGACCTACTACGGCCGCTGGACCTACAAGTTCGAGGAGGCCCTGCGAGTGGGCGCGGTGGGAGCGATCATCATCCACACCACTCCGACGGCGGGTTACGGGTGGGACGTGGTGAGAAACTCCTGGGGCAGAGAGGATACCTACGTCAGGCTCAAGCCGGGCGCGCCGGAGCTTGCCTTTGCCGGCTGGGTGACGCAGGAATCGGGGGAGAAGCTGCTGGCCATGGCGGGCAGGACCGTGGATGAGCTTCTGAAAGCGTCAGAATCGCGCGATTTCAAGCCGATCCCTCTCGGAATCCGCATCCGGGGCCGCATCAACAGTAAGATCCGCGACATCAACACCGCCAATGTCGCGGCCATCGTGCCGGGCAGCGATCCGGCGCTCGCCTCCCAAGCGGTCATCTTTAGCGCGCATTGGGACCACCTCGGGATCGGCGTTCCGGTGAATGGCGACTCGATCTACAACGGCGCGGTGGACAATGCCACCGGGTGCGGAGTCCTGTTGGAGATGGCGCGGCTGTGGGCTTCGCTCGAGCAGAAGCCCCGGCGGTCGGCCCTTTTCCTGGCCGTGACGGCGGAGGAGAGCGGTCTCCGGGGTTCCGAGTACTACGCGGCTCATCCAATCATTCCGCCCGGGAAGACGGCGGTGGCCCTCAATTTCGACGCGATCTTCCCCTTTGGGCGCACCAAGGACGTTGTAGTCAGCGGCGCCGAACGGACGACTTTTTGGCCGCAGGTTCAGGAGGCCGCCCGGCGCATGAACCTGGTCATCGATCCCGACCCGAGACCCGAGCAGGGCAGCTACTACCGCTCGGACCACTTTTCCTTCGCCCAGGTGGGCATTCCGTCTTTCACCATCGACGAAGGCGACCAGTTCGCCGGCAAGCCGGAAGGATACGGGGCGAAGATGTTCGAGGAGTTCAACGCGAAACACTACCACCAGCCGTCCGACGAATACCATGATGACTGGGACTTCTCGGGGATAGAGCAGATGGCGCGCTTTGGGTTCCTGTTGGGCCAGAGTGCCGCGAACATGGAGAAACTACCGACCTGGAACCCGGGGGACGAGTTCCTGGCGGCGCGGCTGAAGAGCGGGGTCAAGTAGAGCGCAAGGAGCGAATCGTAGCGATAGCTTGCGCCTCGGCGGCGAGGCCCTCTCCCACGGGCCCCAGCTTCTCGGCGGTCTTGAACTTCACCGAGACGCGGTCCGCCGGCAAGCCCACGGCGTGCGCCAGTTGCTCGCGGATGGCCGTCCTGTGCTCCTTGAGCTTGGGGCGCTCCAGGATGACCGTTGCGTCAACATTCACGATGGAATAGCCCGCCGACGCCAGCAGGTCCGAAGCGTGGCGGACAAACTGGAGGCTGTCGGCGCCGGCCCAACGCGGGTCGCTGTCCGGGAAAAGTTGCCCGATGTCGCCCAGCGCGGCCGCGCCCAGCAGGGCGTCGGTGACGGCGTGGGCCAGCACGTCGGCATCGGAGTGGCCTTCCAGACCCAGATCCGAGGGGATGTGCACGCCCCCAAGGATGAGCGGACGGCCCCTCACCAGCCGGTGAACATCCCAGCCGATGCCGGTGCGTTGCTCGCTCACAAGGCTTTTTTCCGGCCGGCCTCTTCCGCCAGAAAGAGCCGCGCCAGGTCCATGTCGGAGGGCTTGGTGATCTTGATGTTCCGGTCGCTGCCCGGCACCACGCTCACCTCCACCTGTTCCAGCCGCTCGACCAGGCTGGATTCGTCGGTTCCGGTGAAGCCGTCCTGGCGGGCCATGGCGAACGCGCGCTTGAGCAGGGCGTGCCGGAAGATCTGCGGGGTCTGCGCCAGCACCAGGCGGTCCCTGGGGATGGTGCCGTGGATCTTGTTGCGCTTGACCTGCTTCACGGTGTCCACCGGCACAATGCCCACGATCGCGGCGCCGGATTCGCTGGCTTCGCGAATGGTGCGCTCGATCACGGAGGGTTCAATGAAGGGCCGCACGGCGTCGTGTACCGCAACCAAATCGACGTCCGAAGCCAAGGCCGCGATCGCGTTCTCGACCGACTGCTGGCGCGAGTCTCCGCCCTCCACCAGACGGACCGGCTTGGACAGCCGCTCGCCGGCCAGCATCTCCTCGGCCCAGGGGAAGTCTTCTTTCCTCAGCGCGACGAAGATCTCGGTCACGGACGGGCAGAACCCGAACTTTCGGATGGTATGCAGCAGGATGGGCGAACCGTCGAGGAGCATGAACTGCTTGCGGCTCGTGCCGGTCCTCTCCGCGGCTTGACGGCTCATACGGGTGCCCAGGCCCGCGGCGGGTAGAATCACGGCGACTCTCACGATCTCTATACTACCCTTGGCGGGGGCGCCGCGGCGGAACTCGCCTGTTCGCGCGGGGCCCTGTCCTGCGGCTTGTCGTTGGGCGCCTTTTCGTGCACCCCATGGACCCGTTCGTCGTACCTGCCAAAGATCATCTTCCCGGCGGTGGTCTGCAGCACGCTGGTCACGGAGATGTCGATGGTCTTGGAGATCATCTTCTTGGCATTGTCCACGACCACCATGGTGCCGTCGTCCAGGTAGGCCACGCCCTGGTTATACTCTTTGCCCTCCTTCAAGATGAAAACGCGCATCGTCTCGCCAGGGAGCACGATGGGCTTGAGGGCGTTGGCCAGTTCGTTGATGTTCAGCACCTCAACCCCGTGCAGTTGGGCCACCTTGTTCAGGTTGAAATCGTTGGTGACGATCTTGCAGTCGTAGGTCTTGGCCAGTTCGATCAGCTTCATGTCCACGTCACGGATGTGGGGGAAGTCGTCTTCGAGAATCTGCACACTCAGGGCGGGCATCTTCTGAATGCGCTGGAGGATATCCAACCCGCGCCGGCCGCGATTGCGCTTCATGGAGTCGGCGGAATCCGCCACAAGCTGCAATTCGCGAAGAACGAACTGCGGAATCACGATGATTCCGTCCAGGAACCCGGTTTCGGCGATATCGGCGATGCGGCCGTCGATGATCACGCTGGTGTCCAGGATCTTGAAGCTGCTCTTGCTCACCTTCTCGCTGCCGAAGATACCCCCCAGCGCGGCCAGGTTGAGCATGTCCCCCTTGCTGGCACCGACCACCAGGCCGACGTACGTCATCCAGAGCATCAGGCCGATCTGCAGAAACGGGATCGTGGTCACATTCCCGGGCAGGGCTCTGCCCACAACCAGGGACATGAGGAAGGCCCCCAGAATCCCCAAGACGGAGCCCACGGCAGCTCCGATGAGCCTCTTCAGGCTCACTTCCTTCACGCGCACTTCGAAGCCGATGATGACCAACCCCAGCACAAGCCCGGCCAAGGCGGAGAAGGGCCGGGACAAGCCGAACGGCTGGAGGTAAAAGCTGGAACTGCTCAATAAAAGCACAAAAAGGACGCGAACCACCAGTAAGTCATTCACGTTCATAACCCTCGAGATCAAGGTTCGTTACGACACAATATTAACCTGCAATCCGTGCCTAGAGTATACCACCCGAATGCCGCCCGCGAGATATTAGGGGCTCTTTGGCTGAAGGTAGAAAAACCGGGCTTCCCGCCGCCCGGCGGCGAAATCGCGCAAAAGCTGCGGCCTGCCTGGGCTCTCGGATCAAAGCACTTTCGCCAGTTCCTCGGCGAAGGCGCTGGACGGGGTATCGGGCTCCGACTTGGAGCGCTTGAACTTCTTACCCGCGCGATGAACGGGTGGTCTGCCCTCAGGCTTGGCTAGCTGCCCCTTGGACCTGGGCGGCTGCGCGGGATTGGCCCTCAGCAGCTTGTCTTCCAAGGGGGCTCTGTCGAAGCGGCGGATGATGGAATGCATCTCCTCCGCGTTGGGAGCCTCAATAAAGGCGAAGCCCTTGGACTCCTGCGTCTCAGGGTGACGGATGACCTTGATCGAATCGGCCACCAGGGTTTCCGAGTTGAGCCAGGACTGTATGTCGTCCGCGGTCACCCAGATTGGAAGATTGCCGAGAAAGACGGTGAAACTCATCAGATTGGTGTTCTTCACTCCATCGGTTGGATTGCGGGGGAAGGACTCGTCGGAAGCGGAGCCATTCGAGCTTCCTTTATTCTACCAGAGAGCCTTCCGGATTGGCAAACCGATAGAGTTCGCGCCCCTTGTCAAGGCGCGAACTCCACCGTTCGCGCCAGTTTCACCGCGGGATTCTCGCGGAGCTGGCCCAGCACGGCGTCGGTCAGCATCTCGTCCGTCTCGACCACGGCGACGGCCTCCAAGGGCTCACCCGGCTTCAGCGGAGGGTCGTGGCGGCCCAGCGAAAAGTTGGCGATGTTGATGTGATTGCGGCCGAGAACCGTTCCGACGTGTCCGATGACGCCAGGCACGTCCTGGTTCCTCATGTAGGTCAGGTGACCGGACAACGGGGCTTCGCAATAGATGCCGTCCACCCGCAACAGACGGCCCTTGCCAAGCACGACCGCCCCTTCCACGGTGGTGAGGCCCGCGTCGGTCTCCAGCTCCAGCCGGATGGCGTCCATGTGGCCGGCTCGCGCTTCGTGCCGCTCCGCCACGCTGAGGTTGCGTTCGGCGGCGATCTGCATGGCATTCACCAGGTTCGCCTTCTGGGACAGCCACTGGTTCAACACGCCGGCAAGGCCGGCGTTGCGGATCAGGTGCGTATTGTCCTCTGCCAGCTTGCGCAAGTACACCAGGCGCACGGCTGATGGGCTGCCCGTGGCGATCTGGGCCGCGAAAGCCCCGAGCTTCTCGGCCAAAGCGATGTAAGGCTCGACCACCTTGTACTGCTCCGGGGCGAGCGTGGGCATGTTGACGGCATTAATCGCGATCCCGCTCTGCAGGTACTCGGTCAGTTGCTGGGCGATGCGGACGCCGACGATTTCCTGGGCCTCCTCGGTGGAGCCGGCAATATGCGGCGTGGCCAGCAGGGCATCCAAGGCGAAGAGCGGGGAGTCCGCCGGAGGTGGCTCCTTGTCGAACACGTCCAGCGCCGCGCCGGCAACCTTGCCCGACACGATCGCTTCCTTGAGCGCCTCCAAGTCGATCAGCTCGCCCCGCGCGCAGTTCACGATGCGCACGCCGGTCTTCATTTTGGCAAAGGCCTCGCAGGAGATCATGTTGCGGGTTTCGGGCGTCAGCGCCATGTGCAGCGCGATGTAGTCGGCCCCGGCGTAAAGCGCATCAAGGCCGACAAGCTCGACGCTCACGTCCTCAACCAGGCGTGGACTGACGTAAGGGTCCGAGGCCACGACCTTCATTTCGAAAGCGCGCGCCCTTCGGGCCACCTCGCGGCCGATGCTGCCCAAGCCGATGATGCCGAGCGTCTTGCCGCGCAACTCGTTGCCCATGAACTTCTTCTTTTCCCACTTGCCGCTCTTGGTGGAAACGCTGGCCTGCGGGATGGAGCGGGCCATGGCCAGCATGAGCGCCAGGGTGTGTTCGGCTACCGAAACGGCATTGCCCCCGGGGGTGTTCATGACCAGGACGCCCGCGGCTGTAGCAGCCGGCAGATCGACGTTGTCCACGCCCACTCCGGCGCGGCCGATGGCGCGCAGTTTGGGCGCCTGCTCGAGCACCTGTTTGGTCACCTTGACGGCGCTGCGCACGACGAGCGCGTCGGCCTCGGCCAGGTGCTGCATGTACTCCTTTGGATTGGAAGCGATCACTTCCCAGCCCGGCTGGCTGCGGAGCAGTTCCAGTCCGGCTGCCGCCATGGGTTCAGCGACCAGTATCCTCATGGGCGTCCCTCAAGCTCCCGCTGCCGCCAGCTTCATTCCGGCAGCCTCGGCGTAGATCTTCTGGACCGCCGCCACGCCCGCCCCGAAGCGGACCGGATGGCCGTTGGCGGCCAGGATGAGCTCCAGTTCGGCGACCACGCCGAACAGATCGGCGAAGTCGAAATAACCGAGGTGGGCGATGCGGAAGATCTTGCCCTTCATCGAACCCTGGCCGTTGGCGATGATCGCGCCGAACCTGTTGCGAAATTCCTTGACAATGACGCCGGAATCCCAGCCACTCGGGGCCTTCACGGCGGTCACCGAGGAGCACGGCGAATCGGGTGCGAACAATTCAAGGCCCAATTCCGTCGCCGCCGCGCGAGTGGCGCGCGCCAGCAGTTGCGCGTTCTCCACCAGCTTGTCCATGCCTACCGTTTTGATGTACTTCAGGGCCGCGTTCAGCGCGATGATGAGCGACGTATTGGGCGTCCAGCTCGACTCGCCCAGGGCGGCGTTCTTCCTTTCTTTCTTGAGATCGAAGTAGTAGTGCGGCAGATTCGCGGTTTCCGCGCGCTTCCACGCTTTCGGGCTGACCGACAGAAAGGCCAGGCCGGGCGGGATCATGAAGGCTTTCTGCGAGCCGCCCACCACCACGTCGAGCCCCCATCCCTCGATATCGAGAGGCATGGTACCGAGGCCGGTGATGGCGTCGACGACGAAGATCGCTTCCGTCTTGGCGATCACCTGCCCCATGGCGCGGACGTCGTGCTGGACCCCCGTCGAAGTCTCGGAAGCCTGCACGAACACGCCGCGGACGCCGGGGTTGGCGGCCAGGGCAGCTTCCACTTCCCCGGGCTTGACCGCGCTGCCGTATTCGGCTTTGAGCACGACGGCATCGAGGCCGAAGGCTTTGGCCATGTCTACCCATCGTTCGCCGAACTTCCCGGCCGAGCACACAATGACCTTCTCGCCCTTGGAGAACAGGTTCGAGACGGCGGACTCCATCGCGCCCGATCCGGAGGCCACCAGTATGAGCACGTCGTTCGGCGTGCCCATCACTTCTTTCATGTCAGTCATGGTCGCCCGATAGATGTTGCGGAAGTCCTCGGTGCGGTGATGGATGTCGGAACCCATCATGGCGTGAAGGGCCGGCGGGTACAGCGGGGTCGGCCCGGGAGTTAATAGTCGTGTCTTGCGGATGTGCATAGCGGTTGGTAGTCCTCTAGAATAGCAGACATCATGCCTCTCTTAGACCGGATTCAATCGGAGATGACACAGGCCATGAAGGCCCGCGCCGCGGATCGGCTCGGCGCCCTGCGGATGATCAAGACGGCGTTGAAGAAACACGAAGTCGACGCGATGAAGCCGCTCGACGAGGCTGCCGAGATGCAGGTGCTGAAGTCGCTCGTCAAACAGCGCCAGGAGGCGGCGGAAATGTTCCGCAAGGGTGGCCGGCCCGAACTGGCCGAGAAGGAAGAAGCCGAGTTGCGCCTGATCGAGTCCTTCCTGCCGGCAGCGCCGACGGGCGAGGAGATGGACGCAGCCGTGGCCGCCGCGCTAGCCGAGACCGGCATTACCTCCCTGAAGCAGATGGGCGCGGTGATGAAGGCCGCCCAAGCCAAACTGGCCGGCAAGCGCGTGGACGGAAAGGTCCTCAGCGACAAGGTCAGGGCGAAGCTGTCGTAGTGGCTTGTGGCTTGTGGGTTCCGGCTTCTTGCTCCCTGCTCCCGCCTACGCGAAGTAGTCCTTGACCTTGTCGAAGATTCCCTTTTCCTTCGGCTGATTGTCGGCTGGAAGAGTCTCGGAGAGCGTCTCCAGGAGCCGGCGCTGGTCACGCGTCAGCTTCGCGGGCACCTTCACCTCGACATGCACGTACAGGTCGCCCCGCCCGTTGCCGTTCAACTGCGGCATGCCCAGGTTCCGCAGCCGGAACCTGGCTCCGTGCTGGGTGCCCTCGGGGATGGTCAGAGTCTCGGATGCATCCAGAGTCGGGATACGGATCTCGGCGCCGAGTGCCGCCTGCGCGATGTTAATGGGCAACGCGCAGTGAATGTCGCTTCCGTCGCGCGCGAAGATCGGGTGTTCTTTGACTCTGAGGACGACGTAGAGGTCCCCCGGCGGCCCGCCGTTGTATCCGGCTTGTCCTTCTTGCGAGAGGCGCAAGTGCGTCCCGTTATCCACACCCGGGGGGACATTGACCTTCAGCCTGCGCTCGGCGCGAACCGTGCCTTGGCCACGGCATTGCGCGCAGGGCTGGCGAATGACCTTGCCGCTGCCCCCGCACTGCGCGCAGGTTCGCCGGATGGAGAGAAAACTCTGCTGGTAGAGGACCTCGCCGCGGCCGCGGCAGGTCTGGCAAGTCACCGGGCCCGAGCCGGGTTCCGCGCGGCTTCCCTGGCAACGCGAGCAAAGCTCCTCGCGTGGGATGAGGATCTCGGCGCTCAGACCCCGGAAGGCGTCCTCGAAGCTGATTTCGAGGTCGTAGCGCAAGTCATCGCCCTTGTGCCGGCTCGTTCTGCGGCGGGCGCCGCCGCCGAACAGGTCGGAAAAACCGAAGAAGTCGCCGAAGATGTCACTGAAATCGGAGAAGACATTGGGATCGAAGCCGTTGAACCCGCCGGCGCCCGCCCCGGTCAACCCCTGGTGCCCAAAGCGGTCGTAGGAGGCGCGCTTGTCGGAGTCGCCAAGGACGCTGTACGCCTCGGCCGCCTCTTTGAAGTGCTCTTCCGCCTGCTGGTTGTCGGGATTGCGGTCAGGGTGAAACTGAAGCGCCTTCTTGCGGTACGCGCTCTTGATCTCCTGAACGTCGGCGTCCCGGCCGACTCCCAGCACCTCGTAGTAGTCCCGCTTACTCACTTGTCAGCTTGCTCCCCAGAGGAGGGAGCCACGGCAACCGTGACCAGCGCGGGGCGCAGCAGCTTGCCCCGGAAGTTGTAGCCCTTCTGGAGCTCCGCCAGGATGACGTTCTCCTCGGCTTCCGACGTTTGCCGCATTTCCAGAGCGTGGTGGATGTGCGGGTCGAACTTCCGGCCCTCGCTGGAGATCGGCTCCAGGCCGAGCTTCTGAAGCTCCACCGAAAGCCTCTGGAAAATCAGCTCCATGCCTCTGGCGTATTCGTTGTCGGGCGTCTCCACCGCGAGCGCACGCTCGAAGTCGTCCAACACAGGCAGCACGTGGCGCACGGTCTCCATGGTGGAGAACTCACGCAGTTCCGACTTCTCCCGCTCGACGCGCCGGCGGAAGTTCTCGAATTCCGCCACGCGCCTCAGAAGGCGATCCTGCAACTCGGCCTTCTCCGCGGCCAGTTGATCCCTTTCGGCAGCCACGGCCGCCAGTCGAGCGGCCGGATCCATGACCGCCACGGCGTCCGCGTCGTCCGCCATCTCGTGCTCACCACCCCGCGCGGCGGCGTTGGCGGAGACATCCCCTTCGTTTTTACTCATCGCTACTATTATCAGGTTAGCAAAACTGCTCAGGACGGAAGACTCTGAAGCGTCCGCCCCACGCCCAGGACGGCGGCCATGACCTTCTCGTAGCGCATTCGCATGGGGCCGAGGACGGCGACCTTGGCGGCCATCCCCCCCGGCGCGGCCACCTTGATGCCGATCAAGGACAGTTCCCCCATTGCCGGGTGGAGGTCTCCCAGTCCCACCTGGACCTTCACTTCACCCAGGGGCTCCTCGAGAAAACGGTCCAGCAACAGAAGGATGCGCTTCTTTTCTTCCAAGGCCCGAAGCAGTTCCCGCATCTTTTCCCGGGTCAGGTGCAGATCCAGGGCGATCAGGTACGAGGCGCCTTCCATATGCACTTCGGGGCCGAGGTCGATATCGAGCAACCCCCTGCTGAACAAGACACTGAGCCTCTTCAACAGGGCGTCGTAGTAGGCGCTCTGGAGATGCAGCCTGCGCTCCAGTTCCTGGCGAACCTCCGCGATCACCCAGCCGCTGAAGTTCTGGTTGAGGTAGTTGCGGATCGACGACAGATCGTCAGCGCCGACCTCTTCATCCAGAGCGACAACGCGGTTTCTGACGATGCGGTCGCCGGTGACCACAACCACCAGCACCCGGCGGTCCGGCAGCGGCAGGAGCTGGATCTGGCTTAGCGTCTGGCTGGCGGCGGGGATAGCCGCGGCGATCCCCACGTTTTGGGTGAGGTCCGTGAGCACGCGCGTGGAGCGCTCGATCCCTTCCTCGAGGCTTTCCACTCCGCAGAATCCGGCCTGCAACCGCTGGAGTTCCGCCGCCGAGGGCAGCCGGACGATCAAGTCCTGAACGAAGAAGCGAAAGGCCTTCTCTGTCGGGACTCGTCCGGCGGACGTGTGCGGTTGCGTCAGGTAGCCTTCCTCGACAAGGCTGGCCATGACATTACGAATGCTGGCGGGGCTCAAGGCGTCCTTCTGCCGTCTGGAGACGGTCATCGAGGCGACCGGCTCCGCTGTCTCGATGTATTCCTTGACGATCGAGTTCAGGACACCCGCCATGCGACGCGACCGTGCTGCGTGTTCCGCCATACCGTTCCCCGCGGGGACACCCCCCTTGAAACGTATTCTAGGAGAAGCGAAGAAGGGGAATCAAGACGGGGTCGCGCAATTCCTGTGCTACAATGCGCGGGATGCTGGTAGAGGTTGCGGGAGCAACCGCGGGTGTTGGGGTGTGCTCGATGGCGTGGGCAGTCTCCGGGCGGTCGTCGTCTGTATTCGGCAAGTCAGTGTACAGGGGAGTTCGGGACCGCCGCTCGGTGGCGCTGACCTTCGACGATGGTCCCAGCGAGTCCACACCGCAGCTTCTGGACCTGCTCGATGAATTCGGCGTGCCGGCGACTTTCTTCCTGTGCGGAGCGAACGTACACCGGCTGCCCGGGGTAGCTCGCGAAACCGCCCGCCGCGGGCACGAGATCGGCAACCACGCCTACACCCACGACTGGTTTTGCCTGCGTTCGGCCCGTTTCATCCGGGAGCAGCTCACCAGGGCACAGCAGGCGATCACCGAGGCGACCGGCGTGGCGCCCGTGTTTTTCCGCGCTCCTTATGGTGTGCGCTGGTTCGGCCTGCGAGGAGTCCAGCGGGAGCTCGGGCTCACCGGCGTCATGTGGACGGCCATCGGTTGGGACTGGACCTTGCCGGCCGACAGGATTGTGCGGCGGATGATGCGGGCTGCCCGCAACGGAGCTATCTTCTGCCTCCACGACGGGAGAGAAAACCGGCCGCACCCCGACGTCCGGCCGATGCTGGAGGCGGTGCGCCGCCTGATCCAGGACCTTTCGGCAAAGGGTTTTCGCTTCGAGACAGTGAGCCAGATCCTATGTCCCACTCCTTCGCCTTCGGGGGCCTGAACGCCGTGGTGGCCTTCCGCCGCTGGAACGGCTCGTGAGGCGCCTCTCGCTCTGGATACCGGCAGCCACCATGCTGCTGGTGTCGCTCATCAGCTACATCGACCGCAACACGCTGGCTCTGCTGGCGCCAACTATTCTCAAGGAGACCGGCCTGAGCGCCCAGCAGTACGGCTTCGTCATCTCCGCCTTTTCGGTCGCCTACATGTTCGGCAACCCGCTGTGGGGACGCTGGCTGGACCGGTTTGGCGTGCGGCTGGGGATGGTTCTGGCCGTTGCGGTGTGGTCGCTCGCTTCGGCCAGCCATGCTCTGGCGGCCGGGTTTCTCAGCTTCGCGCTGGCGCGGGCGACGCTCGGCTTCGGGGAAGGGGCCACGTTCCCGGGGGGCCTGCGTGTCGTGGTGCAGACCCTGCCTCCCAGACTCAGGGCGCGGGGCGTTGCCGTGGCTTACAGCGGAGGCTCGCTGGGCTCCGTGATCACTCCGCTCATCATTACGCCTGTCGCCCTGGTCTGGGGGTGGCGGGCCGCGTTTGTGTGTACCGGCCTGCTCGGAGTGGCTTGGTTGACCAACTGGCTGTTCATCAGCCGGCGCCCGGACATCCGGGAGCGCCAGGACATCCATTCCACGGAGCCCCTGCCGGACAAGCCACGCTTCACCGATCCGAGGCTGTGGAGCTACATGATCGCCTACGCTCTCGGCGCGCTGCCGTTGGCGCTGGTGATCTATGTTGCCGCCCTTTACCTGAACCGTGTGCTGGGGGCGTCGCAGACCCTGATCGGCAAGGTGCTCTGGATTCCCCCGCTCGGTTGGGAGACCGGCTACTTTTTCTGGGGCTGGCTGTCGGACCGGCTGCCGCAGTCCGGCGACGCGAAGGTGGCGGGACTGGGGAGGCTCATGGGGGTGACCGCCGTGCTGAGCCTGCCGCTGGCGCTGGTGCCATGGTACAGGTCGATCGAACTGGCCATGCTCCAGATGTTCGTGGCCATGTTCCTGGCGGGCGGATTCATCATCCTGACGGTCAGCTACGCGACACACGTCTACTCGGCGGCCCACTCGGGCCTGATCGCCGGGTTGGGCGCCGGTGCCTGGTCGGCCGCGGTGGCGGTGGTGATGCCGCTATTCGGACGCCTCATCGACCGTGGCCGATGGGACACGGCTTTCCTTCTGGCCGCCGTGGTTCCCGCCGCTGGCTACCTGCTCTGGCTGGCAGTCAACCGCGCGAAGTAGGAGCCGCCGAACGGTGCGCTCCGGCTGCGTCCGGTATCCTGGGGGTATGCCGACTGGGTCTCGAATCGACCGCGAAGATCGTTCGCTAATCCGGCAACTGGACGCAGCGCTTAGGGACGCCGCGCGCAAGAGCGGGCCATGGCTCGTCTGCCATCCGGGGTGCCACGAGTGCTGCATCGGGCCGTTCGGGATCAACCAGCTCGATGCATACCGCCTCAAGGCAGGTCTGGCGGAACTCTCGGAGCGCGACCCTGGACGCGCCGCGCGCGTGGGCGAGCGGGCGCGTGCCACCCTGGGCAGATTCGCGCAGCGCTTCCCCAGCGATCCCGTCCACGGTGCGCTCACCGAGAACCCCACGGCTGAGGGGTGGCACCCCGACAACGAGCCCTGCCCGGCGCTCGACCCGGAAACCAGGACCTGCGATCTCTACCAGGCGCGGCCCGTTATCTGCCGCTCTTTCGGCCCTCCGGTTCCGAGCGAGTCCGGCTCGCTCGGCATCTGCGAGAAGTGCTTTCAGGGCGCCACCGACGCGGAGATCGCGGCCTGCTCGGTCGAGGTTGATCCCGGGGACGCGGAAGCCAGGCTCATCCAGGAGGTCGAGGAGGCCACTGGAGTGCGCGGGACAACCATCGTGGCCGCCTGTCTGGACGGGAACTAGCCGCTCTTCAGAAACCTCGCCAGATCCACGCTCAGGAATTCCGCGCGGCGGAAGCGATCCTTCAGGTGGTAGGGCACGGTGCAGTCGAAGATGGTCTTGCAAGAGGTCCCCTGGGCCGGGATGGAGGGGCTGAAGTCCGGCGACTGGGACGGATCCAGCGGATGGCAGCGCACGCCCGGGATGAAGATGGTGCTGCGGTCGCCCTGATAGCGCGTGGTCATGGCCCAAAGCACGTCGTTGGTGTCGAAGATGTCCACGTCTTCATCGACCAGGATGACGTGCTTGAGCTCGGGGAATGCCGCAAAGGCGGTGAGCGCGGCCTGGCGCTGGCGGCCCTCGTCGCTGGCGAGTGCTCTTGCGGAACTGGAGAATGGCCAGGTATTTCCCGCCACCCGACGAGTGGCAGTAAGCGTTCACCAGACGGCCGGGCATGCTGCTTTCGACCAGCCGCAGAATGCTGGCCTCGGTGGGGATGCCGACCAGGTTGGTGTGCTCCTCGGCCGGGCCGACGATGGTCTGTAAGATCGGGTTGCCGCGGTGAGTGACGGCAGTGACGCGGAGGACGGGCAGCTCCGGCTGCGCTATGCCGAGATAGCCGGGGAACTCGGGCATGGCGTAGCCGGTTCCGGTCTGGGCGTCTTCGCGCACGCGCTCGCCGGGGAGGATCTCGCCCTCCAGCACGATCTCGGCGCGGGCAATGGCCTTGGCGGCCACCGATACGCAATCCACCAGTTCCACCGGACGGCGGCGCAACCCGCCCGCGACGGTGAGCTCGTCCAGACCCAGCGGAGTGGTGGGAGGTTCGAAGCAGGCGGCGAGATAGATGGCCGGGTCGATGCCCATGCTGACCGAGACCGGCAGCGCGCGGCCCATCCGCTCGGCCTTGATGCGGAACTGATCGATGTGGCGGCCCGGGACGAAGTAGATGCTCAGACGATCCGGGCCCTGCACGCAGAGACGGTGGATGGTGACATCGGACTCGCCGGTCTCGGGGTCCGCGGCGCGCACCAGGCCCATGTTGAAGTAAGGTCCGGCGTCCAGCAGCGTATTCGTGGGGGCGGGGATCAGCCCGCGCAGATCGAACGGCGGGCGGATCACGATCTCCTGGCAGGGCGCGCTCGTGGCAGGGACCGTCACGGGAGAGCATGGGTTGCGGAGGGCGTCCAGCAGATCAAAGGGCAGGCGCTGGATGGTGCTGTTCATCAGCAGCGCGGTGCGCTGACGGCTGGCCAGGATGCCGACGACCACCGGCATGTCGTAGCCCTTGACGTTCTCGAAGAGCATGGCGGGGCCGGTGCGCGTGGGCGGCGCGAGCGGCGTCCCGGCTCCGACGAGCTTGTACACGCCGGCCAGCTCCGCCACGGGATCGACCGGCTCGCGCGTCGAGACCAGTTGCCCTGGCTGTGACGCCAGGAAGCTCAGCGCGGTGCGCAGATCCACGATCTGGGTAGCGTCGGTGACGGGATGTTCTTGTATCGGCAAGCTAGGGACCTCTCTATAGGACTACCGCAATCAAGAGCAGGCCGACGGGCCGGCCCGAAGTCCGCAGCTTGGACCTGATCCACATGGCGTCGGCCATTTCAGCGGCTGAGCAGCGGATGGTGGTCACGGACCAGCGGCTCCGCTGCCTGGCCACGCTTGCCAAGATCGAAATCCTGCCCTACGTGGAGGCCCACACGCCCGCGGAACGCCCTCACTTCCTGCTGAAGGGCTTCGGCATCAGGTCGCGCAGGTATAGGCGCCAGAGCGTCCACCAGTGCGCGCAAGCCGGTGTGACTAGCCCGCGGCGGACCGCAAAAGGTGGAAACGGAGTTCCTTCCAGCGGCGGAAGCCCCCGTCAAACGAGGCAAGGCTGTAACCGTGCCCAAGGGCGAAGGCAGCCAGATAAGCGTCCGTCCAGGAGGCGCCGCCGGCCTGGGTCATCAGCGCGATCCATCTCTGCTCGAACCCGAGCGGCTCAGGGGCGAAGCCGACACGCCAATCTCGGCGCAGCAGCGCATAACGGCCCCAGGCAACGGCAGGGCTGAGCACGTCTTCTCCCATCACCGCGCGGTTTGCCAGCAACCGCAGCAAGCCCATTTGCGTGACGCGGCAGAAGACCGCTCCCTCCTCCGGGAGCGACCTAAACCAAGCCGTGGCGGCGGCGTGATGCACGTGACGGTCCGTGGCCAGAGCCAGCCACACGTTCACGTCAGTCAAGCAGGTCTTCGATCTCAGCATTGGTCAGGGATCGGATGGCGCCTGGACGCTTGGAGCGCACCAGCGGCAACCGGACCGAGAAGCGCGCCTGGCGGGGCCGCTGGGCCCTGGCGACCTCCCGCTCAATCGCCCGCACGACGAACTCCTTCAGGCTCTGCCCCTTTCGCGCGGCCAGCGACTTCATATCCCGGAAGACCGGCTCCGGCATGTCAATGGTGGTCCGCATGTACGGCCATAGTGTCATAAATACATATTTGTGTCAACACCGTGTCAGATCAAATATCACCCCCCTGGCCGCGTCCCGCCGGCTCTTGTGGAGTCGCGTATTCTATTCTTCATGACCAGTCGACGAGTGTTTCTCGAAGCCGCGGGCGCTGCGGCGGTCTCGGCCGGCCTCGGCTGGCCGGCCACCTCAGCCAGGCCCAACATCATCCTCATGCTGGCGGACGACATGGGCTTCTCCGATCTCGGCTGCTACGGCTCCGAGATTCATACTCCGAATATCGACGGCCTGGCCTCGAGCGGTGTCCGATTCACTCATTTCCACAACACGGCGCGTTGCTGTCCAAGCCGAGCGAGCCTGCTCACCGGGCTCTACTCTCACCAGACCGGGGTCGGGCACATGGTAGACAACCCGAAACCGTTTCCCGGTTACACGGGCGACCTCAACCGGAATTGCGTCACCATCGCGGAGGTGCTCAAGACCGCCGGCTATCAGACCAGGATGGCCGGCAAGTGGCACGTGACGCCGGTCACGAAGTCAAAGCACAACTGGCCGTTGCAGCGCGGGTTCGATCAGTACTACGGAATCATCCAGGGCGCCGCCAGTTACTTCAACCCGGGCAGTCTCACACGCAACAACGATTCCATCACGGCGGATCAGCCGGGCTACTACCTTACCGATGCGATTGGCTCCGCGGCCGCCGGGTACGTCGAATCGGCCGGGCGGCAAACCGCGCCGTTCTTCCTTTACGTGGCGTTCACCTCGCCGCATTGGCCCCTGCACGCCCTCGAGGGCGATATCGACCGGCAGAGAGGGCGCTACAAGGACGGATGGGATGCTCTCCGTGAGGAGCGCCGCCGCCGGATGATCAAGATGGGATTGATTGACCGGCGATGGGCGCTCACGCCTCGTGACGCGCAGGCCCCCGCCTGGAAGGACGCGCCGAACAAGGAGTGGTATCAACGCAGGATGGAAGTCTACGCGGCGCAGATCGAGCGCATGGACTACAACGTGGGGCGCATCCTGGAGACGCTCCGCAAGTCCGGGAACGAGGACAATACACTGGTTCTGCTCCTCGCGGACAATGGCGGGTGCGCGGAAGAGCTGGGACCAAAGTCACGAGGACAGTCTTTCACGGAGAAGACGCACGATGGACGAGCGGTTCGTATCGGCAATCTTCCAGAGGTGATGCCCGGCGCGGAGGATACCTACCAAAGCTATGGCCTGCCTTGGGCCAATGCTTCCAACACGCCGTTCCGCCTTTACAAGCACTGGGTTCACGAGGGCGGCATCGCCACGCCGCTGGTGGCCCGGTGGCCGAACGGCATCCCCAGCCGCGACGCCATCGTTCACGAGCAGGGGCACCTGATTGACCTCATGGCCACCTGCGTGGATCTGGCCGGCGCTGCCTATCCGGCGGCATATAAGGGCACGCCCATCCTTCCCATGGAGGGCAGCAGCCTCAGGCCGGCTTTCCGGGGAAAACGGATTCAACGGGCGGACGCCATGTATTGGGAGCACGAGGGAAACCGCGCCATGTGCGACGGCAAGTGGAAGCTGGTTTCACGGTACCCCAATCGCTGGGAGCTGTACGATCTCGAAGCGGACCGCTCCGAGCTGAACGACCTTGCCACGCGGGATCCTTCGCGCGCCGAGCGCATGGTCGCTCTCTATGAGCGTTGGGCCTCCCGATGCCACGTCGAGCCTTGGGACAAGGTCTTGAAGGCTCCCAGGACGCCGGCCCCCATTCCTCCGATCGGTCAACTTGAAACACCGCGGGGGGACCTTTCGGCAGGATGCTGACAAACGGCTCGGCGGAACCGCTCCGCCGAGCCGTGTCCCGTGCGCCACTGGCCGCCGCTTATTGCTGCGCGGCAGAGTCGCCTTGGACGGCGGCGATGTCCTCGAAGCTCACCGGAGGGTTGTAGTACATAATCCTGCCGCAGCTCTCGCAGTACATCACCTCCTGATTCAACCGGACATCCTGGAGGAACTGCGGGCGGAGCGCCAGATGGCAGGCTGAACAGCGGCCGTCAACCGCTTCGGCCACCGCCAAGCCTCGCCGCTTCGCGCGAATCCGCTCGTAGGCCGAGTAGATCGGCGGCGCCAGTTCCCGCACCAGGGTCTGCCGCTCGCCGAGGAGTTCGTCCAGCACTCTCTGGTCCTCCGCTGTTCGGGCCCGCGCCTCCTGCTTTTCCTGCTCGACCTTGCCTTTCTCCTCGGCCAGCGCGGTTTCGGCCGCCTTCATGGCCTGCTCCAGAGGCTCGGACTCCTCCATGAGGCGGAGGATGCGGTCTTCCGCCTTGCGGATCTCTTTTTGGCAGTAATCGACTTCCTTTTGGAAGACCCGGTACTGCTCATTGGTGACCTTGGCCCCCATCATCTGGTCCTTGAGCTTGGAGATCTTGTGCTCCTGGTCCCGGATATCGCTATCCAGGGTCTTGCGCTCTCTCTGATTGGCGGCGAGGGCGGCCCGGTCCGCCTCCAACTTGCGGACGTGGCCTTCCAGAGTCTTCTCGATTTGGGCGATGTGCTTAGGTAGGGTTGCGATCTCCCGCTGCAATTCCCTGATCCGGCTGTCGAGATCTTGCAGCCGGATGATTAGTTTCAAGTCCGGCAACATCAACAACTCAAATTCTACCACGTTGGCGCGAAAGCCATTCGCGAGCCGGAGAGACCAGCGCCTGCCCGGCCATCTCCAACTCCGCCACCCGCAGGGCCTTGCACACACCGTAGAAGGCAGCGGCGCCCACGGGGATGGACACGGCCAGATCGATCAGGCGCGCCACTCGCCCCGCTCCCAGCCAGGCTTGGATCTCGTGGCTGATCAGCACGACCACCACACCCATCGCGGCGGAGGCCAGCGCGATCTGGATCACGCTCGTGAGAAGCGCCCGGCCGTGGATGCCGCCGATGCGGCCGCGCAGAATCCAGAACAGCGTGACGAAGCCGAACAGCGCCACTGCCGAGGTGGCGATGGCCAGCCCGGCGTGGCCCAGGGTTCCGGTCCGGACCATTGTCGCGGCTACGCCGTAATTGATCAGAATGGAAGCAAGGCTCACGTACATGGGCGTCCGGGCGTCGTTCAGCGCGTAGAAGGCGGGCGTGAGCACCTTGAGGGCGGAGTACCCGCTCAGCCCGATGGCATAACAGGAGAGGGCCAGCGCGGTTTGTCGCGTGTCATAGGCGTGGAACTTGCCGCCTTCATAGATCGCCCCGACCATGGGCCGCCCCAGGACCACCAGGCCCACCGAAGAGGGCAATGTCAGCAGGAAGACCATGCCCAGGGACCTGGACAGAGTCCGCCGGAATTCGTCGATCTTTCCGAGGGAGGCACTGCGGGAAATCGCCGGCAGAGTAGCGGAGGCAATGGCCACGCCGAACAGCCCCAGCGGGAGTTGCATGAACCGGAAAGCGTAAGCTAGCCAGGCCACGGGCCCGTCCGGACCGGTGACCGGATCGCTGATTCCGGAGGCGAGGTTGGTGCTCACCATGATGTTGATCTGCACCGCCGCGTTGCCCAGGATGGCGGGTCCCATCAGGCGGATGATCTGCTGCAACCCGGGGTCTGACCAGTTCCACCGCGGCCGGAACGTGAAACCCGATTTCCGCAGACTCGGCGCCTGCCAGATCAGCTGAAGCGCGCCGCCGAGCACCACGCCATAGGCCATGCCGACGATGGGCGCAAAGCCAATTCGCGGCCCAACCCAAAACCCGAGCGCCGCGCCGAAGCCGACCGACCCGAGGTTGAAGAACGTGGAGGACATGGCCGGAACGGCGAACTGGTTGCAGGCGTTCAGGATGCCCATGGCCTGGGCGGCCAGGGCCACCAGCAGCAGGAACGGGAACATGATCCGGGTCATGTGAACGGCCAAATCGAACTTCCCCGGGACCTGCTGGAAGCCGGGCGCCAGGAGCCGCACCAGAGACGGGCTGAAAATCATCCCCAGGACGCAGAGACTCCCCACCACCAAGATCACCGCGGTGGCCACCAGGTTGGCGAGCACGGCGGCCTGCTGCCGGTTCTTCGTCGCCAGGTACTGCGTGAAGGTAGGCACGAAGGCGGAGGAAAGGGCTCCCTCGGCGAAGAGGTCCCGCGTGAGATTGGGGATGCGGAAGCCCAATACGAAGGCATCGTAGGCCTGCCCCGCGCCGAACAGCCGCGCCATGAAGATCTCTCGCACGAGGCCGCTCACCCGGCTAGCCAGCACGGACGCGGAAACCACGCTCGCGGAGCGGAAGATTCTGTCATGTTGCGGCAAGGTAGCGGCTTTACTCACCGTACTGCTCGAAGAACCGAGCTACGGTCTTGATCCCTCGGTAGTAGTTATCCAGACAAAACTTCTCGTTGGGGCCGTGCAATCCGTCGTCGGGAAGCCCGAAGCCCATGAGCACCGTCGGAATGCCCAACTGCCGGGCGAAATCGCCCACGATGGGAATCGATCCACCCGACCGGATGAACACCGTCGGCTTCTGAAAAACCGCGCTGAACGCCTGGGCGGCGGTGTCGATGGCCCGGTGGTCAGGATTGACCAGTACGGCAGGCGCGGCGCTCAGCACGCGCACCTCAGTCCGGATGCCCTTGGGCCTCTTCTTCCGGACGAATTCCTTGAATGCGGCGATTACCTTGTCGGGATCCTGCCTGGGAACCAGCCTGATGCTCACTTTGGCGGTGGCTTTGGCCGGGATCACCGTCTTGGCCCCCGCGCCCGTGAACCCTCCCGCGATCCCGTGGACTTCAAAGGTCGGCCGCGCCCAGATCCTCTCCAGGACCGAATAGCCGGGTTCCCCGGTCAGAGCCTTGGCGCCGACCTCCTTCTTCAGAAACTCCTTCTCGCTGAAGGGCAGACTCTCCCAGCTCTGCTTCTCGGCCGGAGAGGGGGGCTCGACATCGTCGTAGATGCCGGGGATCCGGATCACGCCCTGCCGGCTCTTGGCTTTCGAGAGCAGCTCGATCAAAGCGAAAACCGCGTTCGGGGCAGCGCCGCCGTAGTTGCCCGAATGCAGGTCCCGGGACGGCCCGATGGCATCGACTTCCATGTAGATCAGGCCCCGAAGCCCGATGCACAGGCTGGGCATTCCGTCGGCATACATGGATGTGTCGGACACCAGGGCCACATCGGCGCGCAGTTTCGCCTGGTTCTCGGCCACGAACCTGGCGACGGAAGTGCCTCCCACCTCCTCCTCGCCCTCGATGAGGAACTTGAGGTTCAAAGGGAGCGTCCCGTGGACCGCGCGCAAGGCCTCCACCGCCTTGATGTGGGCGTACAACTGGCCCTTGTCGTCAGCCGAGCCCCTGGCGTAGAGATTGCCGTCGATCAGCGCCGGCTCAAAGGGTGGGGTGCGCCATTCTTCCAGCGGGTCCACCGGCTGCACGTCGTAGTGGCCGTAGCAGAGCACAGTCGGCTTGCCCGGTGCATGCAGCCACTCCGCGTACACCAAGGGATGATTCTCGGTGGGTATGACCTCCCCGTTTTCGAGGCCTGCCGCCTTCAGCGCCTCCGCGACGAAGGCCGCCCCGCGGTCAATGTCCCCGCGGTTCTCCGGCAGCGTGCTGATAGTCGGAATGCGGAGGAAACAGTCCAGTTCCTCCAGGAAACGGGTCCGATTCTGGTCTACGAACGAGTCCACGGACAACGGCATTGGCTCCTCCAAGCGGAAGAACCATTATGCCGCAGGGGCGGCCCTCCTGAGCCTGGGAGGTTCGTGGATTGCCCTGGCGAGGATGCGCTCCACCTCCTGGGAGTAAAACGGCTTCGGTAGCAGGTCGTACGCGCCGAAGTCCAGGACGTCCGCCCAAAACCTGGCGTCCGCGAGCCGGTCGGTGACCACCACCGCGACCCTGCGTTTGGCCCGCTCCGCCAGTGCAACCACGTCCTCCCAGGTTCCATCCGGCAGCCGTGATTCCGTGAGCACGGCCCCGAAGACCTCGTTCTCGAGCAGTTGACGCGCCTTGCGGAGATCCGGCGCATGGTACACCGGAATCCCCACGCGGGACAGAATTTCGGAAACGGCTCGTGCGTCATCCGCCGAAGGGGATACGAAGAGAATGCCTCCCCTCATAATGCCCAGTCCTCCTTCAGATACTCCAATGATAAGGCGAGACGCGCGCGTCATCAAGTGAAAAAGATACCAGGGAATGTTAAATGATTGTGAAATCAAAAAGGCAGTACTAGGGCGGCTAGTCGGGCTTCATCACGGCGACATATCCCAGGTTCCGGTACAACTGCCTGTAGTCCAGGCCGAAACCCACCACGAAGCGGTCTGGAATCTCGAAGCACCGGAACTCGACGGGGACCTGCACGATGCGCCTGGGGGTGCGGTCGAGCAACGTGCAGATGGCCAAGGAATTCGGGCCGCGGCCGGCCAGCGTCTGAAGCAGATAGCGGGCCGTAAAACCTGTGTCGACGATATCCTCCACAAGGAGTACGTCCTCGCCTTCGATGCTTTCGTCCAGGTCCTTGGCGATTCGGACCATGCCGGGGGCCGCGGTCCTGTTGGAGAAGCTGGAAATCGCGAGGAAATCGATCTTGATCGGAATGTCGATCGCCCGCGCCAGCGCGGTCAGGAAGAAAACGGAGCCCTTCAGCACTCCGACCAGTTTCAGATCGCGGCCCTGGTACCTCTCCGAGATCTCGGCCGCCACCTCCTGAACGCGCTTCTGAATCTGCTCCTCGGTGAACAGGACGCGTTCGACGCCGGGCGGGTGCGCTTCGTTCATACGTGCGTCAGGCGGCCGCTGAGGCCGTACTTGAAAATCAGGTTCTGAAAGTCCTTCTGATAGAACACCTGAACATTGACATGAGGATATATTTCTCTAAGTAACTTGACTTTTCTGTTCTTCTTTGTGACGAGAGCTTGTTTCATGGTGGTAAGTTCGACGTACAGGTCGAACTCCGGCAGGTAGAAATCCGGAGTAAACGCCTCCAGCACCTTCCCGTCATTGTCCCACTGGACGGGGAAGCTGTGAGGTTCGTACTCCCACGCGATCCGGTAGAAGTCCAGCAGGTTGGCGAAGATCTCCTCGCTGGGGTGGGAGAAGCTGTTGCGCTTGAGGGTGGCGGCTCCGGCCGGCATGATGCCGTACTTGGAAAGCTGGAGGCGCGCCTGGAACTGGAGCTGGGCGTCGGCCGCCGTGCTGAGCAAGCCCTGCTCGGCGAGGTTTCTGGTTTCGGCGGCGGCGCGGATGAGATACGCCATCTGCTCGGGCTCGAGGAACTCGGCGTTCATCACCAGGTCGAACATCTGCGGCGGCTCGGTTGACCTGCCGAACTTCCGCCTTCGCTCCGCCTTATGGCCGGCTTCCATTTCCCGAAGCAGTTTCTTCGCCGCCGGACGGTCCAGGCGGTGGTCAAGCATCAGCATGCCGACGCGCCGGGACTCGGGGGCGACGATTCGAACCCGCAGCACCCCCAGGAAATTCTTGAACAGATGCTCGACGCCCCGGGAGCACACGACCAAATGGTGGTCGGTGGCCAGGCGCGCCAGGATGGACAGCAGGGCTGGCCGGAAGGCCTTGTCGGTAATCTGCGTCTCGGCGCCGAATTCCTGGGCGATCAGTCCCTGCAGGCGCGTCTCCGTCACCAGTTCGAAGGAGAGCGCTTGTGCCGCGAGGCGGGCCGCTTCCTCCTCGCGGCAGCCAGGTTCTCCGGAAACGGTGATCAACGCCATAATGCGGGCATCTCGGCTAAACGGCGCGGCCGCCAGGATGGTAGAAAGACGGCGGAGTTTAGGCCGGCTGCGGGTTTTCTCCCTCGCGAAGGCCGGGCAGGCGGTGCCCGGCGTCCGGGCGAACGGCGGGCTGCGGCTTGTCCTCGCCGCCGGTCCTGGCAGCGGTTCGAACGGGCGCCAAAGTGAGGCCATCGATGAGTTGCTTCACCTCGCTGCCATCCAGGACTTCCCGCTCGAGGAGGCTCTCGGCGATCCGCGCCAAGGCGTCGGAATGCTCCTCGATGATCCGCCTGGCCCGGTAGTAGCCGTTTTCCACAAGGCTGTGAACGTGCGCGTCGATCTTGATGGCGGTTTCTTCGCTGTAGTCCCGGTGCTGGCTGATTTCGCGGCCGAGGAAGATCTGCTCTTCCTTCTTGCCGAAGCTGAGCGGACCCATCTCGCTCATGCCCCATTCGCACACCATCTTCCGCGCGAGTTCGGTGGCCTGTTCGATGTCGCTGCCGGCGCCGGTGGTGAGGTGCTTCATGAAAATCTCCTCGGCGATCCGGCCGGCCATTAGAATCGAAAGGCGGGCCTCCAGGTACTCCTTGCTGTAGGAGTGCTTGTCGTCCAAAGGCAACTGCATGGTGATGCCCAAGGCCATGCCGCGGGGAATGATGGTGACCTTGTGCACGGGATCCGTGCCCGGCATCAGGACCGCCACCAAAGCGTGGCCGGCCTCATGATAGGCCGTGCTGCGCTTCTCCTCGTCATTGATGATGAGAGACTTCCGCTCCACGCCCATGAGGACTTTGTCCTTAGCCAGCTCAAAGTCGTACATGGTAACAACCTTCCGGCTCTGCCGGGCGGCGATCAGCGCGGCCTCATTCACCAGATTCGCCAGGTCCGCGCCGGCGAAGCCCGGCGTGCCGCGGCCAATCACGGAAAGGTCCACATCATCGCCCAGCGGAATCTTCTTCGTATGCACGCCCAGAATGGCTTCGCGTCCCTTGACGTCCGGGCGATTCACCACCACTCTACGGTCGAACCTTCCGGGACGCAACAGGGCGGGGTCGAGCACGTCGGGCCGGTTGGTGGCAGCCATCAGGATTACGCCTTCGTTGGACTCGAAGCCGTCCATCTCGACCAGCAACTGGTTAAGGGTCTGCTCGCGTTCATCGTGCCCCCCGCCCAGGCCGGCGCCGCGGTGCCGTCCCACCGCATCAATTTCATCGATGAAAACGATGCAGGGCGCGTTTTTCTTGCCCTGCTCGAACAGGTCCCGGACGCGGCTGGCCCCCACGCCGACGAACATCTCGACGAAATCCGAGCCTGAGATTGAGAAGAACGGGACGCTGGCTTCGCCCGCGATGGCCCGGGCCAGCAGGGTCTTGCCAGTGCCCGGCGCGCCGATCAGCAGCACCCCCTTGGGGATGCGGCCGCCCAGTTTCTGGAACTTCTGCGGCTCACGCAGAAACTCGATGATCTCCTGCAATTCCTCCTTGGCCTCCTCCACGCCCGCGACGTCCTTGAAGGTCACCTTCTTTTGTTGCGAGGAATGCAGCCGGGCGCGGCTCTTGCCAAAGCTGAGCGCCTTATTTCCACCGCTCTGCATTTGCCGCATCATGAAGATCCAAAACCCCAGGATCAGGATGAAAGGGACGGTCTGGACCAGGAATGAGATCCAAGTGCCGGAATTCGCTTCCTTGATGTCCACGTCCACATTCTTGTCTCTCAGGAGGTTGTAGATGTCGGGATAGTTCGACGGGATGATCGTGTGCAGGCCCTTCTGCTGATCCTTATACTCTCCATGCACCTCGTTGCCGGTGATGGTTACCTTCGCCACCTTGCCTGCCTCGACCTGGTTCAGGAACTGGCTGAAACTGAGCTGTTCGTCCGGACGCGTCTTGCCAGTCTGGACGACCACCCACAACAGGACGGCGACGCAAATCAGAATCACCCAGAAGATTGCCGTCTTTACGTTTGAATTCATCTATCCTCCATCCAGACGAGGGGCCTCATCCATATTGTATCCCTAACTATTCAGACGCTACGAGGCCGTTATTCGATTCTCTCGGCTGGCAAGATCCTCTTCTTGGATATCGAGTACCTGCCGGGCTCCGGAAGCTGCCGCGTACTCGGCGGCGGGCCCGAACCTCCGCGCCCAGAGGATGGCTTCGCCGCTGGTGACCACCGGCCAGTATCGCCGCTCCCAAAGCGGCACTTTGTGCTTCTGAAACAGCGACTTGATGCGCGCGGCTGTGGTGTGTCCGGCCGGCCGGTACTGGTCGCCCGGCCTCCAATAGCGCAACTCCAGCGGGCCCGGGATCTTTTCGCAATCCAAGCCGCAACCCTCTTCTTTGTAGTCAGATACAAAGACCTTCAGACACCACCCGTCTCCCGGCAGCAGGAACGTTCCCGGAACGGCCACCGCCAGCCGGAAATCGCGGGTTCTCGCCGCGGTCTTTTCCGGAGGCGCCAGCCTGATCCAGTCAAACGAACGGAAAACATCCAAACCGGGAATTCCAATCCTTCCGTGCCCTTCCTTCTCTTCGGCCAGCCGTAGAGTGCTTTCTATGTGCTGGAACTCAACCCGCCTCAAATCGCCCTTGGCCTCCTGAACGGCGCGCCGCAAGAGCCGCCTCGCCACCGGCGGCGCCAGCGACCGGAGGACCTCCGCCCGAAGCAGCACGGCAGGCGGCTTTCGGACCAGGTGTCTCTCGGCCAGGCGGCTGACCTCTTCTTCCCAGTACTGCTCCTCCTGTTGAGCCAGTGTGGCCATGCGGGCGAGAGTGCCAGGCAGAGACGGGTTCCAGTCCCTGATGAGCGCCGGCAGCAGTTGATGCCGGATGCGGTTTCGGGCGTAGGTAGGGTCGCGGTTGCTGGCGTCCTCCCGCCACTGGAGGCCGCGTTCCTTCAGAAAGAGCTCGACCTCCTGCCGCTCCACGTCGAGCAGGGGCCGGACGAGTCCTTCGCGGGTCACGGGCAGAATACCTGCCAGCCCAGCGGTCCCGCAGCCGCGCAGCATGCGGAAAAGCACGGTCTCGGCCTGATCGGAGCGCGTGTGCCCAAGGGCGACCCGGTCCACCAGGCCCGATTCCAGGCACTCCACGAAGAACCGCCTCCGGGCCCGCCGGGCGGCCTGCTCCAGGTTGTCTGCCGTCTCGGCCCGCAGGCTTTGAACATCGAACTCCCTCACGTATGCCGCGAGACCCAACCCGAGGGCCATCTCCCGGACAAAGCGGGCGTCCTCGCGGGACTCGGCGTCCCGCAACTGGTGATCCAGGTGCAGGACCTTCAGCTTGAGCGCCCAGCGCGGAGCAAGCTCCACCAGCACGTGCAAAAGACAGACCGAGTCTGCGCCGCCGCTGACCGCCACGCCGACGGACTGGCCGCGGGTGAACATGCTATAACGAGAGATGCAATCTGCAATACGATTGAGCACTGCTGTCCTGCTCCCCCATTGTAAGGCGCGAATATGACATACGATATCGGCATTGTGGGATTGGGAGTGATGGGAGAAAACCTGGCCCTCAATATGGAGAGCAAGGGCCTTTCCGTCGCGGGCTTTGACCTCGACCCGGAAAAGGCGAAGGCGGCCGGGAAGAAGTGGGCCGGCAAGGCCCGGATGGCTGCGTTTCCGTCCCTCGCCGCGATGACACAGGCTTTGGCCATCCCCAGGAAGATCCTCATGATGGTGCCGGCCGGCAAGCCCGTGGATGCCGTTATCCAAGAACTGAAGCCGCTGCTCGCTCAGGGCGACATTCTTCTGGACGGCGGCAATTCCTTCTTCCAGGACACGGACCGCCGGGGGCGGGATCTGGAGGCTTCGGGAATCCGCTACATCGGCTGCGGCGTCAGCGGAGGGGAAGAAGGGGCATTGCACGGGCCGGCGCTGATGCCCGGGGGCCAGGAGGACGCTTATCGGCGGGTGGAACCCATCCTGACGAGCATCGCGGCCAAGGTGGAGGACGGTCCCTGCTGTGGCTACATCGGCCGCGGTGGCGCGGGGCACTACGTGAAGATGGTCCACAACGGCATCGAGTACGGGATCATGCAGTTGATCTCGGAGGCTTACGACTTCATGCGGTCGGCCCTGGGCATGAGGGCCGCCGAGATGCATGAAGTCTTCGCCGCCTGGAATCAAGGCGAGATGAATTCCTATCTCATCGAGATCACCGCGGCCGTGCTTGGCAGGCTTGATCCTGAGACGGGAAAGCCGATGGTGGACGTCATCCTCGACAAGGCTGGTCAGAAGGGCACAGGCAAGTGGGCTTCGCAGAACGCGCTCGACCTGGGGATTGCGATTCCTACCATCAACGCGGCGCTTGAGGCGCGTATCCTCTCGGCGTTCAAGGACGAGAGAGTGCTGGCGTCCCGGGTGCTGCTCGGGCCGTCCGAGACGCAAGCCGGAGGCAAGCAGGCGTCGCTCGGCCAGTTGCAGGACGCGTTGCGCCTTGCGGTCCTCACCTGCTACGCGCAGGGGTTCGCCCTGATGCGCGAAGCCTCCAAGGAGTACAGCTACAACCTCGACTTCAAGGAAATCGCGCGCATCTGGAAGGGGGGATGCATCATCCGCGCCAAGGTGCTGGATGCCATCCGGGCGGCATTTGCGAGCGATCCGAATCTGGCGAACCTGCTCGTGGTCGAGCCTTTCTGCGGGCTTGCCAACCAACTGCACGGCCGGTTGCGCGGCATCGTGGGGAAGGCCGTCGAGCTGGGGGTGCCGGCGCTCGCCCTGGCTGCGTCGGTGGGCTACATCGACAGCTACCGTCGCCCGGCTCTGCCCGCGAACTTGCTTCAGGCTCAGCGGGACTACTTCGGAGCGCACAAGTACGAGCGGGTTGACAAGCCGCGAGGCCAGCAGTTCCACACGGAGTGGATGAACTGATATGGAAGAACTCGTTCGCCTCGCCGCCCAAGTGAGGCTGCTCCTGATGGACGTGGACGGCGTGCTCACCGACGGCCGGCTGTACAACCTCCCGGACCCCTCTGGCAAGATCTTCGAATCCAAGGCGTTCGACTCCCAGGACGGCATCGCCCTGCAGTGGTTGAACTGGAAGGGGATCCAGACCGGGCTCATCAGCGGGCGCGTCTCACCGGCCACCGAAGAACGGGCTCGGCAGTGCCACTTCGCTTACATCTACCAGGGGCACATCGAGAAGATCCCCATTGTGGAGGAAATCCTTTCAAAGTCCGGCCTCGCGCCCAGCGAGGTGGCCTACGTGGGCGACGACCTGACCGACGTGGTGGTGATGCGGCGGGTGGGTCTCGCCATCGCCACCGCCAACGCCCGGCCTGAGGTCAAGAAGTGCGCGCACTTCGTCACCAGCCTCGAGGGAGGACGAGGCGCCATACGGGAAGTCGCCGAACTCCTGCTCCGGGCCCAGGGCCACTGGCAGGATCTTCTGCGGAAGTACGAGGTGGAGCTGTAGAATGGCGACGCACAGGAGCGGGCTCTTCATCCGCGCGGACGCCGGACCCGGCATCCTGCACAAACTTACGGGCGTCATCGCACAGCACAAGGGCGACATCGCCAGCGTGGAGATCATCGAGAGCCGGCCGCCCTATTCCAGAATCTACTTCGAGATCGACCTTCAGGGAGCCATCGCCCCGCTGGTGGACGACCTCCAGGCGCTGCGCGTAGTGCATGAGGTCGATGTGGTCCAGACGTTTCAGAAGATCTACGGCAAGCGCGTCATCATCATGGGAGGCGGAGCGCAGGTCGGGCAGGTGGCCATCGGCGCGATCTCGGAAGCCGACCGTCATAACATCCGCGGCGAGCACATCTCCGTGGATACGATCCCGCTGGTGGGCGAGCAACCTCTGGCGGATGCGGTGCGCGCCGTGGCGCGTCTGCCGCGCGCCCGTGCGCTGGTTCTGGCGGGCTCGCTGATGGGTGGAGAAATCGAACAGGCGGTGCGCGATGTCCGCGAGCAGGGTCTGCTGGTGATCAGCCTCAACATGGCCGGAAGCGTGCCCGATGCCGCTGACCTGGTGGTCACGGATCCTGTCCAGGCGGGCGTGATGGCTGTCATGGCCGTTGCCGACACAGCCAAGTTCGCAGTTGAGAAGCTGAAAAGAAAGGTGTTCTAACAGGCTGCCGGGAGCCGCCTACTCCACGCGAAGGGCGTATTCGCGGAGGAGTTCGGTCCTCGTGGCGGAGGAGTACAGCCGGACCCAGTATGTGCCTTGGTCCAGCCCGGGAACTGTCACCATCACGCGGCAGCCATCGGGCTTGGCTTGGGCCAGGCGGGCGGGACGGCCCTCCGCGTCAACCACCTCCAGGTGCCAGAGGCCCTTCACGGGCAGCCCGGTCAAGTCAGCCTCCAATAGGAGAGCGCGGCCCTTCGGGGCTGTGGCCACAGAGGAATCCTCCTGGCCCCGAATGGCCTGTAGTGCTATCGCCACGGGGGGCGAATCAGCCGGAAGTGACCCCGTCCGGCTCGAGAGACCCCACAGCCCCACCAGCAGGCAGCACACGCCGGCGGCTGCCCAGACAAGCCTGGATCGGACTAAGGCGAAAGCGAACCTTCTGGCGGAACAGCCCCGCTTCTGAACCTTCCTGCCACGCAGCTTGCCTGCGGCAGCCTGCATGTGCCGCACGTAGGTGTCAGTTTCGGATAGACGGTCTTGACATGCCGAACAGATCAGAAGGTGTTCTTCGAGAACCTCGGTCTCGGCCTCCGAAAGCGTCCCCAGGGAATAGGACTCCAACGCCTCTTCGGTAGCGTGTTCGAACCTGGCCTGCATAACAGCGTCCTTTCCGGCAGGGCCACCGCCGTGTCCCCACCGTTCCACCGTTCCTCGATATGTTTAGTGGAGGGAACGCGCGACTTTTCTCACGAAAATTCCGCGCAACAGACGCCTTGTCAGCTTTCGTCTGCCCAACTCGCCGAATCGAGCCTTGGCTCTGGACTTCAGCAGGCGAAACTGGGTCTCGGTCAGGTTCATTTCGATGCAAATCTGTTCTTGGGACTGCTCCAGCAAGTAGAAACGGGTAAGAATCTCGCGGTCTCGCTTGGATAGGCTGCGGAGGACGGCTTCCATGATCTCCGACCTCTGCCTGGAAATGACCCTTTCCTCTGGTGTTTCGCCGTGGTCGGAGACCGAACCGCCTTCTTCGAGACCCTGCATGTCGCGCCGGCGCTGCACGTTCTGCTCTATGGAGGCAGCCACCTGGCGTTTGACCACTGTCCTGACGAACCCCATGAGCCGTTCCGGTTCACGCAGTTCGCCCCGGCGGATTGCCTGCACCACGATGAGGAACGTGTCGTGGACCTTGTCCTCGAGTTCCTGCGCTCCAAGCTGGCGGCACAGATAGAACCGTACGCCGCGTGAGAACAGCCGGTACAACTCCTCCATAGCGCCTGACTCCTCCCGGCGGATCCTGCGGACCAGGTCGGGCCAGTCGGTCTGGGCCGCCTGCGGGGCCGGGTCGGCTTGCTGCTGCCGGTCTGGTTCGTTGACCATCGCGAAGCCCGACTATTCCTTTCCGGCCAGGAGGTAGGCCCCCCAATAACCCGATGACTCATGCCATGTGCCCGAGTGCAGCATGTCAACTTGCGCCCTCCGAAGGGCTTCCGCCACGGCCCAGTTGTCCCCCTCCTGTTGCAGCTTGGCGAGATGAGCGTAGAACGACACCAACAACCTGCCCTGGTCGTCGGGGGTCGGCCACAGCGTAGCCAGCACAGAGTCCGCGCCCGCGGCCAACCAGGCGCGAGTCATCCCCATGAGCCCTTCGGCGGGCAATGTCTCCGCGCCGGCGGAGGTACACCCGCTCAGCACCACCAGCCCCCGGTCCAGACGTTTCCGTGAAACCTCCGCCAGCCCCAGCAGTTCCGGCGACCCGTCAGGACCCAGGCTGAGCGCCATCAGCGCCTGTCGGGTGTCTCCGGCGGACCTCAAGAAGTGAACGGCGAAATGAAGGATGGAAGGGTGGAGGCTGAACGCTTCCTCCAGCCTGCTCAGCGTTGCTCCCGAGCCAGTGAGAAGAACCGACCTGGAAGCGTCCGGCTGCCATGCTCGCGAGCACGCCTCCAGTTCGCGGCCGCTCCCCGGCAGCCTGGCCAGTTCGATCGCCTGATTCTTTCGGGTTTCCGCAAACACGGGCGGCAGCATGTCCAGGAAGCCACCGTAGGCGAGCAGACGGCGCTCGGCTCTTGAATCTCCTCGGGAGTCCGCGGCGTTGTAGATGGGGTCACCAACGCCGACGAAAGGCCCTTCCCAGGCCGGGGTGTGCTGCCGGCTCAACAGTAGGGCCGATGGGACAATCACTGCTGCGTGCCGTTCAGCCAGATACTCCGGCCTTCCCCCCGGACGACCTGTCACCAGGGCGGCCAGAGGCAGTCGGAAGAGGTCGCCGTCCAAGGCCAACGCCCATTGACGCTTCGCCAGAATATGACTGGGCGCCGCGCCGAACAGCGTCGTGTAAAGCTGCTCCCCGCTGGCCACGCCCTCAGGCAGCCCTAGCCGCACTGCGTTTCGAAACTCCTCCGCCAGCGCGCTGATCTGACCTCGAGCCGGCAGGCGGAGCATGGCAAAATCCTCCCGGGTGACGACCCAGAGGAGAGAGTATGGCTCGTCCAGGTGGAAGCTGAAGAAGGCATCCCCCGGCTGCAACGAGCCGCGCACGCGCTCCACCAACCCCGGAACCCTGTCGACACCCGGCATGGCGGAGAGGGACAAGCTGAGTCCCGCTTCAGCCTCCATCTCCGTCAGCCGGTACTGCAGATGGCTCAACTCGCTCTTGGCCGGAGAGCCATTCTCGTGGAGCAGAGCCGTTTCGGCCGAGCGAAGCCGGGCCAGCGTCTCCCAATACTCCGGCGGCAACTGTTTCCGCCACTCGGTCGGCGAGTAGATCAGGGCGCGAAGCCCCGTGGCCCGGTTTTCCTCCAGCGCCTCGAAGGCCATTCGGGCGTAGGCCGCGTCCTTACTCTGGAAGTAGAGTGTGCTCGCCGCTCGAATCAGTTCCGAGCAGAGGCGGTTCCTGTCCGCGCCCGTGTTGATCCACACGGACTCAGCCGGCAGCACTTCGAAGCGAAGGCGCGTGGCCAGGTCCAGCGCCTTCTCAAAGTCCTGGAGCGCGTCCACCAGCCTGCCCGACTGCATCCGGGCGCGCCCGCGTTCGAAGTACACGCGCCAAAGAGCCAATGTTCCAGCGCCGTGCGAAAGGCGTGCAATCGATTCATCCAACAGGCGGCCGGCTGAGACTGCATCACCCTGGGCCAGGCGCAGCATTCCCAGGGTGTAATAGGAATACTTCACGTCTTCCAATCGGTTGAGCCGTCGAAGCCGGAACGCCTCCAGCAGCGCTTGTTCAGCCTCCTCCAGCCGGCCCCGAATGAGCAGCTCGTAACCGAGCTGGTCCCAGATCATGCTGACCGTGGGTGCGTCTCCTCTCGCCTCGGCCTCGTCAAGGGCCTGCTGAAACAGCGGGAGTGCTGCGTCGAAACGTCCCTCGCGGGAACGCAGGATTGCACACTGCGTGCGCAGCAACGCGCCCATTTTCATGGGGCCCGCCCATCTCAGAGCCGCAAGCGCCTCCTCGGCGGCCCCGGCACCGGCGTTGAACTCGTTCTGCTGGAGGTAAAGCGAAGACAGATTGCTGGAGACCACTGCGACCGTTTCGCTATCGCCGGCCTGCCGCGCCAGCCTGCGGGCCTTCAGGAAGGCTTGCATC
Organism: Bryobacterales bacterium; assembly: GCA_963798455.1. Taxonomy (GTDB): domain Bacteria; phylum Acidobacteriota; class Terriglobia; order Bryobacterales; family Bryobacteraceae; genus CAWCTD01. Next base: position 1,351,892 of record CAWCTD010000004.1, on the reverse strand, counting down.
GCTGGCTTGTACTGGAACATGGCGAAACGAGTCACGCCCACGCTGTTGACAAAGAAGGGAGCGGCCTTGTTTCCGGCCCGACGCGCCAATTCGTAGCCATGCTGAAATGTGCGCTCTGCCTGGAGGAAGTTCCCAGCGGCATATAGGGCGAGTCCCTTAGTACGCATCTCACGGATACTAGACTCATAGGACCCTGATGTAGTGGTCCGGACGACACGCGTAGCATGCCCTGTGGTGAGCAGCGTCAGCCCGCACGCAACGGCGACTCGAGAGCGCATCGGTCTCAGCCGGCTTAGGACGGGGAACAGTACTAAGATTCTGATGTTCCCAGGAGTACTACGATAGATTCAGTACTCTCGGGACTATCATATCAGAGATTAGGGTATTTTCAACCGCTCTGCGACTGAAAATTACATGACGTGCGCCCTGCCGCGCACCGAGAGGCTTTTGAGGGTTCAGGGTCGTCGTTTGCTCAGATCGATCAGTAGTCGATGATGATGATCGGGGGCATTCTGATTCTCCTCACTCGGAAGCATCGAATCGGATCCGGTGCTCCCGGTTTGAAGGTAACCCAAGAATGCCGCATCGTCGGGCAAGGCTGCTAGTTAAGCCATTATTTTTCAGCACATTACGATCTAGGGGTGTTGGTGATCTGAAGATTGCCGGGCCCCGGACTCCCGGGCTGCGTTAGAGTGGGGAGGGACGTCGGCCAGTGAGCGAAACCTTCCAGGTGCTCCCTTTTCGGTTCCAGTTCCAGAACGACGAGGCTGTCGTGTTTCCGCCGGGACAGCCAGCCAACATCATCCGCGGCGCCTTCGGGGTCATTTTCCGCAGGCTGGTCTGCGTTCCTTGGTGCCGCGACCCGAAGTGCTGCCACAGGCGCAAAAGCTGTCCCTACGCGCGAATCTTCGCTCCGCGAGCTATCCACGGGGGTCCCTCTGGTTTTGCGGACCAGCCACGCCCTTTTGTTTTCCGGGCGCGACACCTCGACGGGCGTACTGTCCTTCCCGGTGAGGGCTTTCACTTCGACTTGCACCTTTTCGACGTGAGGGATCCTCCGCTTGTCCACTTCGTGGAGAGTTTCAGGCAGATCGCCCGGGATGGACTGGGTCCGACTCGCGGCCGCGCCCGGCTCGATTGCGTCGAACTGCTCGGGCCCGACGGCAAACCACGCCAGCAGACATACAGTGACTTGACCGGGTTGCTTTCGGCCCCGGCGATGCCCCTCGTCCTTTCCTTGGACCCGGATCCCGGGCCGGTGTCGAGAATCCTGGTTCGTTTCCTCACCGCGACCGAACTCAAGAGCGGGGGCGCCCTGGCGGGCGAACCGGCTTTCGCGGCGCTTTTCGAGCGGGTTCGCGACCGGCTGAGCTCACTGCGGGCGCTCTACGGCGGGGGCCCCCTCGGAATCGACTTCAGAGCCACGGGCGAGAGAGCTGATCAGGTGAGGATGGTCGGCTCGCGGATCCACCATGTCCCGGCGGTGCGTCGCTCTTCCAGAACCGGGCAGGTTCACCCCATGGGAGGCTTTGTTGGCGAGGCCGAATACACCGGTGAACTCGCCGAATTCGTTCCGTATTTGCGGGCCGCTCAGTGGACCGGGGTGGGCCGTCAGACGGTTTGGGGCAAGGGGGCGATCGAGGTGGAGCCCCTCAATCCGGGCGATTGAGTCGTCTCAAAGGTCCGCGGTCAGCTCAGCCCCGCCGGCTTCACCGGCTACCGGCGGCAGGCTTTCCCGTTCTTGGCAGGGCACGCAGTAGCGCGCCCACGCTACGGCTCGCAGCCGCTTCGCGCGTATGGGGTCGCCGCACGCGAGGCAGGAGCCGTAGCCGCCCCCCCTGATGCGGTCCAGAGCCTCGTTGATCAGCCGCAGTTGCTGATAATCGAGGATGTTCAGACTGAGCGAGACAAATTCCTCGTGGTAGATTTGCGCCTGATCTTCTTCCGCCACGCGGCCCATCGCCGCGAGCCTGTCAAACTTGACTCCCAGGCTGGAGAGCACTTCGGCTCTCCGATCGAGCAACATGCGGCGATAGAACTCGTACCGGTTGTCATCCCGTCGCTCTTGCACCTTCTTCATCCCTTCGCTCCTTGCCCGCGATCACGGCCCGGTCCGCCGGGCGCCCGAACGCAGGCTTATAAATGGTGCAGAAAAATTATATGACTTCTCTTAGAAAATGCAAGTGAAAAAAAGAAAAAAAGTGCCCCCCATCGAAACGGAAGGCAAGGGGACGTTTCCCATAGAAGGACTCTACAACACAGCCACGGCCGGGGCACGTTGTCTGCTGTGAGCGAGCGCACGAAGTGCTACGCTCACGAGGGGCAGGGCATCGCGCCACGCCAGCGAGAGCCGTGGACTCTGGCTCGCGCCCACAAGTCCTAAGGAGCCAAACCGAATGAAAGTCGGCTTTATCGGAATCGGCAACATGGGGTTGCCGATGGCGCGGAATCTGCTCCGCGCCGGACAATCGCTGACCGTCTATAATCGCACCGCCGGACGGACGGAGCAGGCCGCCGAGGGCGCCGCTGTTGCCGCCTCCGCGGTGGATGCGGCCCGCGACGCCGAAGTGCTCATCACCATGCTCGCCGACGACCTCGCGGTCCGTAGCGTCATCTTCGAGCAAGGCGTCCTGGCGGCCATGCGCCCGGGTGCGGTCCACCTGGGCATGAGCACCATCAGCGTCGCTCTGTCCAGGCAACTCGCGGAAGCACATTCGGCAGCGGGCCAGGGCTACGTCGCCGGGCCGGTCTTCGGCCGCCCCGATGCTGCGGCAGCGGCCCGGCTCTGGATCGTGGCGGCCGGCAACCCGCGCCACGTCGACACCTGCCGGCCCCTCATGGAGGCGATGGGAAGAGCGGTATCCGTGGTCAGCACCGACCCTTGGATTGCGAATGTGGTCAAGGTCACGGGAAACCTCTTGATCGGTGCTGTCATCGAAGCCCTCGGCGAAGCCTTCGCCCTCCAGCGCAAGTGGGGCGTTGAGCCGCGCGCCTTCCTTGAGGTGGTGAATGGCGCGCTGTTTAACTCCCCGCTCTACGCCAACTACGGAGGCTTGATCGCCGACCAGAGGTACGAGCCCGCCGGTTTCCGGCTGCGCCTCGGCCTGAAGGACACGCGGCTGGTGCTGGAGGCTGCCGACGCCGTGTCGGTTCCACTGCCTCTGGCCAGCTTGCTGCGGGACCATTTTCTGGCGGCGATTGCCAACGGCAAGGGCGACATGGACTGGGTAGCCTTGGCTCAGCTCGCGGCCGAGAACGCAGGACTGGGCACGGCCGGTCAAGCGCACTAGTAACTCGGTAAAGCACTTAGCCTTCTCTGCCTGCCACTCGCGCACTTAGCGTTAGGCATCGTAAACGCTTGGCTGCGCTCACCTCGCGTAGTAGCCAGCCCGCGTCCGCACCCGGACACCGGGGCGCTCGACGCGCACCTGAATGCGCCGCCAGCGGCCCTCGAAGTTCTGGTTGTGGGGATAGTAGGCCAGCGTGTAAACGCTGCGAAGCTCTTCCGCTACCTGGGCGTAGACCGGTTCCAGATCCTGAATCGAGCGCGCCGAAAAGAGCCGGCCGCCGGAGGTCGCGGCCAGCCCCTGCATCTGCCGGAGCGCGCGCGCTCCATAGAAGATGTTGCGGGAATCCAGGTAGATCGGGTAGATCAATACCGGCATCCCCGCCGCCGCACGGCGCAGACGATCGAAGGGCACGTACGCGCTGGCCGGCGTCCGCTGTTGCACCAGGCTGTCGTCCATTCCGTCGCTGATCACGATCATGGCGTTTCGTTCCTGTGGCCGGCGGCTGAGTTCCTCGGCATAGGACAGCACTATTGCCGCGTACAGTGGTGTGCCGCCCTTGAGGCCGGGGATCTCTTCGATCAGTTCCAGCAGTCGTCCGCGGTCGCTGGTCAGCCGGGAGAGGACCTGGAACAGATCGTCCGCCAGAACGTAGATCGCAATCCGGTCCTGCGGCCTGGTGATGGAGACGAATCGCCGCGCGGCCTCTTTCATCGCCGGCCGGTCACGGATTGTGCTGCCGCTCAAATCCAGAAGGATGACCAGGTTGAAGGGGACCTCCTCCGAGCCGGCCACCGCAACCTGCTGGGCGACGCCGTCTTCCAGAACCTCGAACTCTGCGGGCTTCAGGTTGGGGACGGGACGCCCGCCGCGGTCGTACACAGACACGGAGAGGTTCACCAGGCGGACGTCGGAGACGAAACGGGGAGTTCCGTTGCTCGGGGCGGCAGGCGCTCCCGCGGGTTGCGCCGCCTGTTCTTCGGCCGTCCCCCTCAAGATCGCGTCCAGGATGGCAACAGCCTCCGAAGGAGATCTGACGGTCGCAGCCCAGCCCAATCCGGCCGCGAGCACGACCAGACAACCTCTCGCGCGATTCGTCATGATGACATCTGCTCCCAAGCTACCGCGTTTGGGATATACTTGCCCCCCATCGCCGAAGGCCCGTAAACATAGGGCTTCAAGTAGCCCGCAAAGACGTGTACACGTTTTGTACACGGCCCCAGAACCCTGGCGGGTAGCCGCAACAAAGCTCTGGACATACTTCGTCTCTTGTGGTATGGTGGTCTCAAATGAGACTTTTACGGCAACAAATGGAACGGATGGCGATCACGGCCGACCTGAAAACGGCGCGCTGGCTCAACGATGAAATCCTGTTCGCCACGGGTTGCAGCGCGAAGTCATTGCAGAATGCGACTGTCAGGTTGCCGCGGCTGATGAGACCATCGCCCTTCGATTTCGTCCAGGGTGGCGGTCCTCGTTTCTACAGCACCAGGGATGCGTTTTTTCTGGCGGCCTTCGGTGAGATCACCCGCCGCGGCGTCACCCCGAACGTTGCCGGCGTCTACGCGCTCTACGTCCGGGACTTCGCCGCCGATGAGATGGCCCTGCAATGGCCGAATTGCTACCGAGACCTTTACGAGTTGTACTTTATCTTCGTCGGTCCGCATTCACCCGAGCCTATTCATGTGCCGGCGGGCGAACTGACCAAGGTCATCGGGGCCTATCCGGCGGCCCTCGTCGTCAACGTTACTCGGATCATCCAGACTACCGCGACCAAACTCCGCGAGGCTGCTGAAGCGCGCCGCAAGCCGGAGGGCAAAAACGTTCTGAGCAGCCTGTAGATCAAACTCGTGGGTCTCGGCCGGTCCTCCGAGTGGTATTACGTAGCGTCGGAAGGCGCAACGTACCAGACGATACTTGTACCCGAAGTTCTGAATTACTTCCGTGAAAGCCCAATGTGAAACCCGCGGTGTCGAGGCGGGTACCCAAGCTGCGCCCGCGCTGGAGCGGCTTCTCAGCCCTAAGGAAATCGCGAGCGCCTTGCAATTGGATGAGTCCACGGTCAGGCGCATTTTTCAGGATGAAGTCGGCGTGTTCAAGCTCGCCAACGGCGGCGGGCGGAAGCGGCGATCATACGTGACCTTGCGCGTGCCGATGGCCGTTTATGAGCGGGTGATGAGGGAGCGGACCAGATGAAACCGGGCGACGTGTTCAATCCGCATAACCTCTTCACCGGCGTCTTCGTGCCGGAAGCGTTGGTGAAGCATGGAAAGCTGTCGCCCGGATCGAAGCTCACGTACGGGCGCCTGGCGCGCTTCGCCGGCAAGGACGGAAGGTGTTATCCCTCGCTGGCCACCTTAGGCAAGGAACTGGGCGTCAGTAGGGACCAAGCACGGCGATACCTCCGGGAACTCGGCTCGGCCGATCTGATCAAGATCACGCTGCGGACCACGGTGAGCGGCGACCCGGATACCAGCCAAGTCCTGTTCCTATGGCACGTCCTGTTCGAGGCCGAAGGGGTAGTAGCAGAAATGCCCCCAGGGGTAGTGGCAGAAATGCTACCACCTCCCAGCAAGAATGCCCCTACGGTAGTGGCAGATCTGCGGGGAGGGGTAGTAGCAGATCTGCTACCCAAAGAGAGTCAAGGGAAGAGAGTCAAGGAAGAGAACAACTCTTTCGACCGATGGTTCGCCGAATTCTGGCAGCTCTACCCGCGGAAGGTGGGGAAACTGGACGCCCTGAAAGCAGCCAAGTCGAAAGCGAAAACCGAGGCGCTGCAGACCGAGATCCTCGCCGGACTCCGGGCGCACGTGCCAGAGTACCAAAGCCGCGAGCGAAACTTCATACCTCATCCGGCTACGTTTCTCAACAAGGGTTACTGGGCCGACGAGCCCGAGCTGGTACGTTCGGACTCGACCAACGGCCGCCCACCAGACCGATGGGAGACCCGAGCGCGGCGACGCGATGAGACGTTTATCGAATTGATGACAGAAGGAGTCGGTAATGCAATTCACCCAAAAGGACCTAGAACTGGCAAACAGCCGTCTGGCGATGTGCAGCTTCTATCCGAATGATCCCGGAGTGCAGGCTGCCGTCATGGCCTTGCTCGCGCAGATGTGCCCGCACAAAGAGGCTTTGGATTGGCTGGTCACGACCGTGGTGAATCGCATCGGCGTCTGGAAAGGTCCGGCGGAACTCCGCGGCATTCTGTGCTGGAAGTTCAAACCCGCAGATGGCGTCGAGTTCGATTCTTCTCTGCCGGGTTTCACGTTGGCCGACGGCGAACGACTTTCGATCGAACAGCATGATGAGATCCGAGCAGCGGAACGAACGCCGGAAGTGCGCCAGCGGTTAAGCGCCTACTTAATCGAGGCGAAGACGGGGCGCATCCAATGAGTAGCGAGTGCTTGCGGCGAGCGGACACCAGACCCGCGTGTGATGCTTGCGGCCGGCATCCCGAGGTGATCTTGCACATACCGACGAAGTTAGCCGGTAGGTTTTGTGATCGCGGGTGTTGTCCGGCGTGCGGCCCGACCGCGGGGCGGGTGAAGGTGGAAGAGCAGATCTACCGTAAGGTAGGAGTACCTCTACCTTTACCTTCAGTCAAGGGTAACATGCGTGACGTCGGAGCCGAGCGATGACGAGGCAGGGCGAGTTAGATGAGAGGTGGCAAAACGGATGAGAGGGATGAGTCGCGGGTCCTTCCAGAGGGTGTACCTAGCCTGGGTAAGGTGATGGCGCGACCTCGCTAGTGCGGGGGGTTGAATTCGGGTAGTCAGGTTGTCAGTAGTCATGGTCAGGAGCATGAAATGCGGGGAACAGTAACGGCATACGCGAAGTACCGAAGGGCCAAGGGCCTGCATGGCGGGACTCTCCGGGCCGTCCAGAAAGCTCGGGACAGCGGCCGGATCGTATTCGACGCGGACGGGTCCATAGACTTCGCGCGCGCAGACAAGGAATGGGAGCACAACAGCGACGTCACCAAGCGACGGAACCAGAAGGGCAAACCCGAAGGCGAGCCCGAGGTTGATGAGTGCGAGTGCGGCCTCTACCGCGCGGGGCAGATCGACAGTATGAACCAACTTCGGCACCCGAAGAACTTGCTGGTCATCGCCGAGACGGCGCTGGCGTTCGGCTGCACCCTCAAGCAGGCGATCTTGCTGGCTTGGTGGTACGACTTCTTCTTGGCCATCTGGGTGGCAGACGAAGGCGAGGAGATCATCGAGACTCATCCGGACCCCGACTGGGCGGCGCTGGCCGCGCGGATCGGCGAGAAGGTGACGCCGGCCGAGGTCAAGAGATGGGTGAAAGGGAGCGGGCCCGCCGTGGAAAAGTGGGACGCGGCGCACCCGAGAGGTTGATTGACATGAAAAGCAAAAGCGAAGACATGATGATGAAAGAACCGCCCGCGGTCGGGATGCTGCTCCAGAGCGGCCCGCCGCCGCATTTCTTGTTCAGGTTCATTGAGCGCAACGTCGTCAAGCAGCTTCGGTTTGACCTGACCACGGAGCAGTGCGCTCAGTTAGGCACCAAGCTGATCTGGCTGGCCGGCGTCACCGAGGCGCGGGCGGGCGAGGCCGGGGTGCCCGCTGCCCCGCGCTCTACCGCCCCGCTGCCGCCAGCGCCGCGGCTGGGCGCGCCCGAGTTCAACTGAGGGGGTTGGCCATGCCGTGGGATGAGACCGAGAACGAGATCCGCCACCGGGAGCGAGACCCGGCGGACTTCGACGAGAAGAGCTTCAAGCGCATCACGTTGAAGCGGGACGTGCCGCGCGTGTACGGGATCATCGGGCACCTGAAGGGCGAGAGCAAGACCACGCTCCAGTCACTCCGCTTCCCCAAGCCGCCGCCCGACAACTGGACGATGGCGCAGGCCAAGGCGTGGCGAGCGAAGCATTTCAAGGCCGAACAGGCTTTGTCAGAGGAGGTTATCACCATGGAAGTCATCAGAGTTCCGCACCAATTCCTCGCCGCGCGGTTCGCGGCATCGGAGGCCGACCGTGCTACCCGCACGGTCCCGATGACGTTCTACACGGGCGCAGAGGTCTTGCAGTTCAACTTCGAGCGCGGCCTTCACCGGCTCACGCTCAGCATGGAGCAGGGTGGCGTCAAACTGGACCGGCTGAACGCCGGCGGGCCGTTCACCAAGGGCCACAGGGGCCCGAACGACCCGGACAGCGTGATCGGGCGCGTGCTCAACGCGCGCGTGGAAGCCGGCAAGTGCCGGGCCGAGGTGGTCTTCAGCAAGCACCACCCGGACGCCGACCGATTGCTGGCCGAGGTCTTCGACGGCGTTCTCACGAACGTGTCCGTCGAGGCCGCCGTTCTTCGCATGCACGAGACCACGAAGGACGGCGACAAGCTGCGCTCGTTCTTCGCCGACGAGTGGGAGCCGTCAGCCGTGGCGCTGGTCGCGCAGGGAGGCGACCCGAACGCGCGCATCAACGCGGCGGCGGAGCAATTCAGCGACTGCCAGGTGCAGTTCGCAGTAGCAGGAGTTGGGGCATCTGCCCCCGAGGTTACTCACATGATGAACGAACACGCCGACGCGATCACCGCGCTCGGCGCGAAGCACAACATGGCGGCGCTGGCCGCCCAACACGTGGGGCAGGGCTCCACATTGGATCAGTTCCGCGTGGAGCTGCTCAACGCCCTCGCGGCGCGAGAGGAGCTAACCCCGACGCGGAGCCATCACGCGATGGTGACGAAGGACGAGCGCACCGGGCTGGTGGACGCCATGGCTGAGGCCGTGGCTTGCCGCTACACGGGCGCGAAGCCGGGCGATCGGGCGCGGCAGTACGTGGGCGCGCGCATCATAGACCTCGCGAGAATTTGCTGCGAGGTGAACGGCGTGCGCGTCGGAGGTTACGACGCCGCGGGGATCATCCGCTTGTCGATGCTCGGCACGACCGATTTTCCCGAACTTCTCACGGGCACTGGCCAGCGGATCTTGCTGGCCGGTTATGCGGCGGCGCAGCCCGCCATCAAGCAAGTCGCGCGGGCCAGCACGGCCGCCGACTTCCGCGCCAAGAGCATGCTGCGCGTCTCGGAAGCGCCCAAGTTCCTGAAGGTCCCCGAGGGCGCGCAGATCACCATCGCGGGCCGCAGCGAGAGCAAGGAGACCTACGCCCTCCTGACCTACGGCCGCGGCTTCTCGCTGACGCGCCAGGCGCTCATCAACGACGACCTGGGCGCGTTCAGCGACCTGGTGCGGGACTTCGGCGTGTCCGCGGGCACGTGCGAAAGCCAGGTGTTGGTCGACCTGCTCTACGGCCCCGCGGGGGTGGGTCCGGCGATGGGTGATACGTACGCGCTCTTCAGCACGCAGCACAGCAACCTGGCCGGCAGCGGCGGCGCGATCTCCGACACGACGTTGGCTGCCGCCCGCCTGGCCTTGAGGCTGGCCAAAGGGCTGGATGGTGTCACGATCATCGAGGCGGCGCCGAAGTTCCTCGTCGTGCCTGCCGCGCTCGAAACGCTCGCCGAGAAATACTTGGCGACGCTTTATCCCGCGCAGGTGGCGGACGCGAACGTGTTCGCCCAGAAGCTCCAGCTGGTGGTGGTCCCGATGCTGGACGCGCACAGCGCCACGGTCTGGTACGTGTTCGCCGATCCGGCCGTCGCCCCGGTTCTCGAGTTTGCTTATCTGGAGGGGAACGCCGGGCCGCAGATGATCCGCGAGGAGAACCAGAGCGGCGTGCTGGGCGTCCAGTTCTACGCCTTCCTCGACTACGGCTGCGGCGCGATCGCCTACCGCGGCGCGTACCGGAACGCCGGGGCGTGAGTTTCACGAGTTCTCGCGCCCTCAACTTCCTGTGGGCGGGGCGCGAGACCAGCGGCGGGGTTCGGCCCGTGCTGCCCCCGCTTGGCCGCCTTCGCTGGCGCCGGGATTGCGCTCCTGGCGGGTAACGGCGGCCTTTTTCCGGAAGGAGATGAAGCATGCCAGAAGCAGACGATGATCTGAAGGGGCAAACACCCGAGGCGCAGGTCGAGGAGATCAAGCAGGCTCAATGGCCTCCGGCGGGTGAAGAGTACGTAGCCGTCGTTTCAGATCTCAGAATCGACGACGGCGAGGGTCAAAACGATGCCTGACGGGTATCACGTCAACAGCGACGGCCAGAAGGTGTTCCGCTGCACGATCACGTGGACGCCCCCGGGCGACAAGCGGTACGCGGGCGGCTCCCTGTGGCTCATCATGGACGGCACGCACTACCAGCTCGGCGGGCTGGACTTCAGCCGCTTCGAGTGGGAGACGACCTACTGGCCGACGACGCAGAAAAACGTGACCTTCTACGTGCTTTCGGTTGATACCCTGAACCGGCGCAACACTTACGTGGCCGGCGTCACCCCCAAGTTGGATTGGACGTGGAACCCGCCCACGCTCGGGAGCGCGGGGCAAGAGTACACCTCCGTCATCACGGGCTTGTCGGTCGGCGCGACCTACGGCAACGCGGCGGACGGGACATACAGGGCGCTGGTGACATGCACCTTTACCCCGCCCAGCGATCCGACCTGGGGCGGCGTAGAGGTTCGCACCTCTGAAGATTCGGGGGCGACGTGGAAGACGCGGGCTTCCGGCCAGAAATCGCCCGTCGTCTTCGAGATGACGCCGGGCATCACGGCCGCCACGTTCAAGGTCGGGGCGTTCTCGGTGGACGTGAACGGCCGCATCAACACCTACCAATCCGGCGTGACCCCGACCGCGGACATCATCGTGGGCAACGCGGCGGGGCAATTCGACTGCACGAAGTTCAAGGCCACGACCTACGACCCGAACATCTTCACGTACACGGCCGGGAAGTTCACCGTTTGGGCCATGGACGGCTCGCTGATCGTGACGGGTTCGATCAGCAGCGCGGCGCTCGACGCGACCCAGATCAACGTGGGCGGCGGCGGCAACAAGCCGGGCAAGTTCGCGGTCTACAACGCGGCGGGCACGCAGATCGGCTTCATCGGGGTGGAGAGCGGATACGAGGGCGCGTGGTTCAAGACTCTAGGCATCGGCGGGTCGAGCAAGGCCGCGCCGAAGATCACGGCGGACAGCAGCGGGAACGTGAGCATTACCGGCGGCACGTTCGAGTTAGATCTCAACGGCACCAAGACGGAGATCAAGAACGCTGCGGGCCTCGGCGGCTACTACGTCGGCCTCGGGATCACGAACAACTCCACGAACTACCGCTTCAATCAACTCTTCCACGCGGCAGAATACTATGACGGCGGGACGCCTGCGAAGCTGCTGGCGAGGTTCGGCGCGTACCTGGGCTACGGGTCGCTTGAGTTGCGCGACTCGTCCGGGACCGTCCGGGTCCAAATGGACGGCTACAGCGCGGACACGGCCGGGCTGTTCATCAACAACCAGCAGGTCGTCTGCAAGCGGCAATCCGCCGTCGCAACCCAGACCATACAACCTCCGTCGAGCGGCAGCAACACGGCTGATTCGGTCACCGGCAACTTGTACAACGCCATCGAGAACAATCGGCTGAAGATCAACGACATCTTGGCGGCGCTGCGGGCGCACGGCCTGATAGCGCCCTGACGCGGGGGGATCGATGAGTACCGGCTGGCGTTCCGAGCTTCGCCGGATCGAAGCCGCGGCGGGCATCCCGATAGCGGTCGCTCACGATCCATCCTTGCCGCCCGGCGCGTGGGCGCGCACCGACTTCGCTTTTGGGCTTGCAGGGGAACGCGTGCGGGTAACGATCCAGCATCTTGAGCCCGAACCGAAGCCGGAGGATATGTGGCATGAAGTTCTCCACTGCCAGTTGGCTCTCATCGAAGGCGTGCCCAAGCTCTTCATGGACGCGGCGGCGGGGCGGCTGGAGCGGCGGGACGGCGAGACCGGCGAGTTGCTGCCGGACACGCCGTGCGCGCACTTTAGCGCGGATCACGTTGACAACGAGATCGAGCATTTGACCATTCTCCCGAGGCTCGGCAAATTGGGCCTCGACTGGCAAGCCAACGCGCAATTCTACCTGCGGCAGCGGTGGGAGATCGGCTACGGCGCGACGGGCGTCAGATTTCATCTGCTCGATTGGGTCTCCGTAGACATCCTGCTTCCTCCGCATTCCGCTGTGCGGCGGACGGCGCGGGATGTATTGGGGAATGTCGGATTGTGGCGGGAAGCGCGGGACCTTGCCTGGCTGGTCCGCGGGGCCTTGGCGTCACCGAAGTGGAAGGAAGTTTGCCTACTGCTGATTCTCGGGGCCTTGCAGTTCTTTCCCCTGGAGGGCGCGCGCCTGGTGCATGTTCCGCTCGGCAGATCGAAGCCGCTGCCTCGGACGGCTACCTTTCGGGACCCGGCGGGCAAGCTGGTGACGGCCGCGGCGTGAGCCCCGCGCCGTACAATTGAGCCGATGGCCCGAGCCGACGGCTACTTGGGAGTCCCCGCTGGCACTTGTCCTCGTTGCGGCTTGGTCGCCTCGCACCCCGACTGGCGCGACTGCATCGACGCGCTCAGAGACGGGCTGGCGGACGCGACCTTGCGCCCGCGGGTTGAGCGCCCGAAACGGAGGAGGCGGCGACTGGTGAGAGCCTCAGAAGCGTCGGCGCGCCGGGGCCGTACCTGACTACCTAGAAGCCTTCCCCGCCGCGGCTCCGAGGCTGCCGCGAGCGGCTTTGGGCCGCGGAGGGAACGCTAGGAGCCGAGCAGGCCGCAGGCCCGCGGCAGGAAATAAGCCACGATCGCCACGACGAAGACCACCTTGACGCCTTGCCAGAGGCAGGAAAGGACCTGAACGGACGAACTGCTCAAGTACCTGTGCGGGCGGATCTTGGTCAAGGTGTGATGAGAGTATAGCACCGCGCTTCATCCGGTGGGATGGCTCCTGTGGTTCCCCGACGCTCTACGTGGTGGCGAAGAACCTGCACAGGCGGCACCTTACCCCGGGCCAGCGGGCATCCGTTGGCGTGGAGATGGTGCCGATGCTACATGAGGAACTGAAGAAACGACTGGTGACTGCTGTGCCCGGTTTACGAGGGGGTCGATCGCCTGCCCAGAATTCTGGGCAGGCGATCGCTGGTGAGGCAACTCAGCTCGCGGCTGAGGCCGTCGGGCTCTCCCGCTGGTCGATAGAAGCTGCTCGCGCGGTGAAGAACAAGAACCCCGAGGGCTGCGCGCGCTTGAAGTGAGGAGTGCCAAGGAAGGGCGCCCGGCCGCTTCTCGACGGCCGGGCGGGCGAAGGGTCAAGCGGCAGGAAACGCGACGAGGTTCCCCGCCTTCGGCGCGGGGGAAGCCTTCTCGCGCTCCATCCGGTCGAAGTGGCGCCCGAGCGTCTCAACGTCGCGCGGTGAGTATTCGCATCCGAACACCACGCTCCGCAGGACCCGCCTGGCGGCTCTGGGGATCTTGCCTTCTTGGATGCTGACCTCCCAGATGGCTTTGTTCACGGCGCAGAACAGCTCCGGCGTCAAGGGCGCCGGCGGCTCACGCACGGTTTTCATCTCGTCCTCCTTTCTCTGGACACCGCCGGGGTGCCAGGGTCACAATGTATCTTGCTAGGCAAGCGATGTCCAGAGCTTGGCAGGCAAGCTGGACCTAAGGAGGTTCCGACCTATGGACCATCTGGAGTTCTTGAGGATTCAGGGAACGAAGGGCGGCCACGCGGCCGCGCTCAGCATGAGCAAGAGGCGGCGCGTGGCCCGCGCGAAGAAGGCCGCGGCGGCATCCGCGAAGGTGCGGAGCCGGAAGGCGCGGGAGAGGCGGAGGGCCGAGAAGGCCCTGCCCGCGGCGCAGGGAGGCCTGAGGCCGAGGCGGAAGCGCGGGAGCAGTGGTTCCCGTCCCGCCGACCCGTCGCGACGCGGCAAAGGACGAGAAGGAGGCGCGTCATGATGAACTTGTACCGCAGGCACGCGACGAAGTGCCCGCACCGCAAAGACGGGCAAGACTACACGGCCTGCTCCTGCCCGATCTGGGCCTACGGCGAGTTGGACGGCAAGATCGTGCGGAGGTCCGTGGGCGCCAGGGATTGGGCGAGGGCCGGGAAGCGGATCGCCAAGTGGGAGGAGAAGCCGCGGCAGCTCGCGGCGCCCAAGAGCGTGAAGGCGGCGATCGAGTCGTACCTCGGCGACTGCCGGGCGCGGAAGCTGAAGGAATCAACGGTCATGAGCTACAGCAATAGCCTGGAGCACCTGCGGGCCTTCTGCGAGGGTACGGGCATCACCGCCGTAGACCAGATCGACCTGGGAACGCTCACGGGCTTCAGGGCCGGCAGGAAGGTGGCGGCATCGACCAGCGCGAAAGAACTGGAAGCTCTCCGGGCGTTCTGCGCCTTCGCCCTGGATCGTGAATGGATGGATGCCAACCACGCGAAGAAGCTCTCGCCGATTCGCGTCGACGGGTCTCCCACCATGCCGTTTACCCAAGAGCAAATCGAGAAGATCCTGGAGGCTTGCGGGCACCTTCGTCATGGCGTGGCTCCGGTGGAGTTCACGCGGGCGAAGGCGCGGGCGTTCTGCTTCTTGCTCCTGTACTCGGGGCTGCGGATCTCCGACGCCGTGCAGGTGAGGCGCACGGCGGTGGACCTCGGCACGGGCAAACTCCTGCTGAGGATCATGAAGACCGGCGTGATGCTATATGTGCGCCTCGGGCAACCGGCTGTCGATGCGCTGGCGGCTCTGCCGCTCAAGGGTGAGTACTTCTTCTGGTCGGGGAAGTCGAAGTTGGCTACGGCGACGGGAAAAGCCCGCCACATGATCGAGCGGGTGCTGAGTTTGGCCAAGGTGAAGGGGCATCCTCACCGCTTCCGAGATACGTTCTCCGTGCGGCTGCTGGAGAAGGGCGAAGACATACGGACGGTTCAACTGCTGCTCGGCCATGCCAGCCTCCAGACCACGGAGAAGCACTACGCCCCCTACATCGAGAGCTTCCAGCGCATCCTGGACGCGGCGACGGCGAAGCTCGACTTCATGCCGCAAAGCGTGTACAAGAATGTACAGAAACGGCGCTTTTCTGGTACTTCTGGCCTTTCTAGGGCTTCGTAGAATCAATAAGTTGCGTGTTTTCAGCGCGGATCTCCAGTTTGGGATATACTTGCCCCCAGCGGGTATGCCAGGTCAGGGTACCCGTCCGAGAGGACTCGCGCTATGTTTCGAAGATCGTTTCTGAAGTCGTTGGCCGTCGCCCCGGCTGCCGGCCTCATTCGCCCTTTGCGCCTGGACGCGGCGCTTCCTAAAGCCAAGATCACCAAAGTTAATATCTACGAGCCGCCCAACCTGAACCGCACGTTCAACCAGAGCAACATGGTCGTCACGGTAGAGACGGACATCGGCATCACCGGAATTGGTGAAGGAGGAGTCAGGGACACCCTGGAACAGTGTGCCGGGAACATGATCGGCCAGGATCCCTTTCACATCGAGCGCATCTGGCAGGAGATGTACGACGGTTGGTTCTACCCGCCCGGTCGCGAGAAGATCCACGCCCAGGGCGCCATGGACCTTGCCTTGTGGGACATCAAGGGTAAGGCCCTGAAGCTCCCGGTCCACGAGGTCCTAAGTGGATCGGTGCGGAATTTCATCGAGTGCTACGCGACGGGTAACGTCCGGCCCGGCGGGGCGGAAGGTGGCGGCGGCCGTGGCCGCGGCGGCGCTCAGCAGGGTGGCGCCCGTGGCGGAGCGGGGCAGGAGGGCGGCGCGCGGCGCGGAGGAGGAGGCGGAGGGCAGGGCGGCGATCCGTTCGAGAATATTCGCCGCGGCGCCGAAGCCACCATGGCCGCCGGCTACCGTGCCTACCGCATGGACGCGTCTATCGGAGGCGCCATTCCCGACAACGTCTTTAATACCCACGAACGGGTGCGCCTGGTGGCCCAGGCCTGCAAGGCAGCCCGGGAAGGCGTCGGCAGCAAAGGCGAGTTCACCATCGACTTCCACCAGAAGTTCGACTTCATCGACGCCTTGCGCTGCTGCAGGCTGATCGAGGACTATGAGCCCTACCTGGTCGAAGACCCGGTGCGCGACGAGCATTTCCTGGAAGACATTCCGAAACTGAGGCGGATGACTACTTGCCCGCTGGCCGCCGGTGAGGAATGGGGCCAGCGCTGGGACTTCAACACGTTGGTCGAGAACCACGACATCGACTACATTCGCGTACCGCTCCCCAACGTCGGCGGCATCACCGAGATGATGAAGGTGGCGGCCCTTTGCGAAACGCACTCGGTAGGCATCGTCCCGCACTTCACGGGACCCATCTCCACGGCGGCTCAGGTGAACTGCCTGTCCACGTTCTCGGGCCCGGTCCTGTTCGAATACAATTACGGAGACCGCGCTATCCCCTACCTGCCCGAGTGCCTGGATTTCAAGGCCGGCAAGCTCTACACCAACGACCGGCCCGGTCTCGGCGTCACACTCGACGTGAAGCAGGTGAAACTCATCAGCGAAGTCACAACGGTCGGCGGGCAGCGGCTCTACCTGCGCCCCGACGGCTCGGTGACGCACTGGTAGTCAAGGAGGCAGCACGTGCTCAAGGATTTGTCCCGGAGAAACTTGTTCCGTTTCGCCGGCGCCGGCGCGCTCGGGCTGGCCGGCGGCGCTCCTCTCCTGTCGCAGCAGCCGCCGAACCCACAACTGCAACTCCCCCCGGCGCCGATCGTGCCGACCAACCGGCGATCTACCGTGTCCCTGGTCAAGGGCGAGAACCGCGGCAAGATGGTCTACGACGCCCTCATGGGCATCGACGCCGAGCTGCGCCCCGCCTTGCAGCGCAAGAAGTCCGTCCTTATCAAGCCGAACCTGACCAGCGTCACCATCCAACTAGCCTCCACTCATGCGGACACGCTCCGCGCCATCCTGGAGTATCTGGGCCCTCGGTTCAAGGGTCCCATCGTGATCGCCGAGTCTGCCTCCGGCGACACCAACCAGGGATTCGAGAATTTTAAGTACAACCAACTGGCTAAGGAGTTTGCCTCGCGGAAGGTCAGCCTGGTGGACCTGAACGATGAGGGCCTGTTCGTGCCCATGGGGATCATCACTTACAACGTCCATCCACAAATGATCCGCATCGCCAAGCGCCTGCTCGATCCCGATGTGTTCATCATCGACCCGTGCATCCCCAAGATGCACAACGCCGTGGTGATGACCGCGGCGGTCAAAAACATGGTCGTCGGCGGGACGCTGCGCAGCGGCAGGAAGGACACCCGCTGGACCGACAAGCAGAAGTTCCACGCAGGCCCGCACCAGATGAACTACAACATGCTCCTGGTGGCGCAGAAGATGGCTCCTTTCTGGGGCGCCACGGTGGTGGATGGCTACGAGGGCATGGAAGGCGACGGTCCGGTTTCCGGTCAGCCCGTGCCCCATCGCATTGCCTTCGCTTCGATGGACTACGTCGCCGCGGACCGCGTGGCGACTGAACTCATGGGGATCGATCCCACCTGGGTCGGCTATCTGCAGTACTGCGATGAGTTCGGCCTCGGAAACTACGATATCGCTAAGATCGACGTTCGTGGCGAGACCATTGCCTCGCTGAAGAGGGCGTACAGGCTTCACCCCAACGTCAACCTCCATCTGCAGTGGATGGGGCCGATGGTGCCAGACCAAGGGTTCGGCCGGGGCGGACAGCGCCGCGGCTCGTAGTCAAAGGGAGATGAATCATGTTTCGAAGATCATTTCTGAAATCGTTGGCCGTTGCTCCGGTGGCCGGCTTGGTCCGTCCCCGCCGTCTGGACGCGGCGCTTCCTAAAGCTAAGATCACCAAAGTCAATATCTACGAGCCGCCCAACCTGAACCGCACGTTCAATCAGAGCAACATGGTTGTCACGGTAGAGACGGACATCGGCATCACTGGAATCGGTGAAGGAGGAGTCAGGGACACCCTGGAACAGTGCGCCGGGAGCATGATTGGCCAGGATCCCTTTCACATCGAGCGGATATGGCAGGAGATGTATGTCGCGTGGTTCTACCCGCCGGGCCGGGAGAAGATCCACGCCCAGGGCGCCATGGACCTTGCCCTGTGGGACATCAAGGGGAAAGCCCTGCAACTGCCGGTCCACCAGATCCTGGGCGGGGCGGTCCGCAACTACTGCGAGTGCTACAACACCAGCAATGTCCGCCCGCCCGGGCAGCAGGGTGGCGCGCGCGGCGGCGGCGGGCGACCGCAAGGCGACCCTCTCGCTCGGATTCGTGAGAGCGCCGCGGCGACCATGGCGGCCGGCTATCGCGCCTACCGCATGGGCGCGGGCGACGGGACAGCCGACAACGTTTTCAACACGCACGAGCAGGTGCGCAACGTGGCGGCGGCTTGCAAGGCCGCGAGGGAAGGCATCGGTAGCAAGGGCGACTTCACCATCGACTTCCACCAGAGGTTTGATTACCCCGACGCACTGCGCTGCTGCAGGCTGATCGAGGACTACGAGCCGTACCTGGTGGAAGACCCGGTGCGCGACGAGCACTTTCATCAAGACATCCCCAGGCTGCGGCAGATGACCACCTGCCCCCTGGCCGCCGGCGAAGAGTGGGGCCAGCGCTATGACTTCAACACGCTGGTCGAGAACCACGACCTCGACTACATCCGGGCCACGCTCCCCAACGTCGGCGGCATCACCGAGATGGCCAAAGTGGCGGCGATTTGCGAGACTCATTCGGTGGGCATCGTGCCGCACTTCACGGGACCGATCGCCACGGCAGCCCTGGTGAATTTTCTGTCCACGTTCTCCGGTCCGGTCCTGTTCGAGTTCAACTACGGGGACCGCCCCATTCCGTATTTGCCTGAGTGCCTGGATTTCAAGAACGGCAAGGTTTACACCAACGAGCGGCCCGGTTTGGGAGTCACCCTGGATCTAAAGCAGGTCAAGTTCATCAGTTCCGTGACCACGGCCGGCCGCCAGCTATTCTACCTTCGCCCCGACGGCTCAGTAACGCATTGGTAAAAAAGTGCTTACAAGACTTGTGGTTTTGGCAACAGCAGCAGCTATGACTGCGATCCCTCAATTCCGCGAGCACGTCATCGCGGAGGACCTCAAGGGCGCCTACCAGGTGGTGGCGGCGGACCTCAATCGGGACCGCCGCCTGGACCTCATCGCGCTCGCCAACAACATGAGCGAGGTGGTTTGGTTCGAGAACCCCGGCTGGCAGCGCCACGTGATTGCCCGGAACCTCTCGGCCCCGATCAATATCGATTTCTGGGACCCCGGCGGGGATGGCGTCCCGACACTGGTGCTCGCCACCGCCTTCTCGATGGCGCCCACCAAAAGCATCGGGATGGTGCACGTTCTCCAGCCCGGCAAGGACCCGCGCGACCTCTGGGATATCAAAGAGATCGATCGTCTCCCTTCTTCTCACCGCATCCGTTGGGCGGACATCGACGGCTCGGGCCGGAAGGTCGCCGTAAACGCGCCCCTCGGCGGGGCTCGCGCCGTCGCCCCGGATTATCGGGAGAAGGTCCCGCTGGTGTACTACCGGCCGGGCTCCTGGAAGAGAGAACTGATCTCGGATGAAACCGAGGGCATTCAGCACGGCATCGCCATCGGGGACTGGGATGGCGACGGGCGTCAGGAGATTCTGGCCGCCAGTTTTCAGGGAATCCATCTCTACAAGCTCGGCGGCGACGGGCACTGGACCCGCACCCAGCTTGCTGCTGGCAATCCGGACCCCTGGCCCAAGAGCGGATCGAGCGACGTCGCCATGGGCCACCTCGGCAAGGCCCGCTTTCTGTGCGCACTCGAGCCCTGGCACGGCAACCAGGTGGTCGTGTACCGCGAAGGCGCCAAAGGATTGGATCGGATCGTGATAGACGACACCTTCGACACGGCGCACGCTCTTCTCACTGCGGACGTGAACGCCGACGGCATGGACGAGATCGTCGCCGGCTATCGCAACTCGGGCGGCAAGACTTACATTTACTCGGCCGGCAATCCCGAGGGCACAAAATGGACCCGCCGTGTGCTGGACGACAAGATGCCCGCCGCGGCCTGCGCAGTCGCTGACCTCAATGGGGATGGCCGCCCGGACCTCGCCTGCACCGGCGGGACCAGCTTGAAGTGGTACGAAAACCTCGGCCCTGAGCGCTGAGCGACTGATACCAGGTCGGTAACTGGAACATGAAACCGATCCCAGGCCCATTCCACCCTGCCGGCAAGGCCTATCGCTACACCGTGCTCGCCTTCGCCAGCCTCATGCTGTTCGGGAGCTACTTCGCCTACGACAGTGTCGGCGCCATCGAGAACACGCTCATGCAGGTGTTCCACACGGACCGAAGCTCTATCGGGACGATGTACTCGATGTACAGTGTCGCCGCGTTCTTTTCGGTGCTGCTGGGCGGGTTCCTGATCGATCGTATCGGCACGCGCCGGGCGAGCATGTTGTTCTCCGCCCTGGTGCTGGCGGGTGCGGCCGTTGTGGCTTTCGCGCCGAACCTGCTCCTGCTCTACGTGGGCCGGATCGTCTTCGGGATAGGCTCGGAGTCGCTGGTGGTCGCCCAGAGCGCCATCCTGGCCCGCTGGTTCACCGGAAAGGAACTGGCGCTTTCCTTCGGCGTCACCCTGACCGTGAGCCGCCTGGGGACGCTCTTCTCTTTCAATACCATGGCGCTGCTTGCCGGGCGGCTGGGCTATCGGGGCGCTTTGTGGATTGCCGCCGCCCTGTGCGCCTTCGGACTGCTCTCGAACTGGGTCTATACGCTTCTCGACCACCGGGCGCAGCCGGTTCTCGGCCTCCACGAGGCGGGAGCGGGTGACAAAATCGTGCTGTCCGACGCCCGAAAATTCCCGGCATCGTACTGGTTTGTGACGATGCTGTGCGTCACGTTCTATTCCGCCATCTTTCCCTTCACCGCCCTGTCGACCGACTTCTTCCACGACAAGTGGGGACTCCCGCAGGCCTCTGGCGAAGGAATGGGCTTCCTGGCCGGGGTTTTCTATAACCTGACTCACATGTTCACGACCGCGCAGGGAACAACCTCCATCATCATCACCGCCTCCATGTTCTGCGCCCCATTCGCCGGAAACCTCGTGGACCGCATCGGGCGCCGCGCCAGCCTCATGATCCTGGGTTCGCTCCTGATGATTCCGGCCCACCTCGTCATGGGACTGACCACCCTCACGCCGGTCCTGCCGATGATCGTGCTCGGTGCCGCCTTCGTGCTGGTGCCGGCCGCCCTGTGGCCCTCCGTGCCGCTGATTGTCGACCAGAAGAGGGTCGGCACCGCCTACGGGCTCATGACCGCCGTACAGAACGCCGGGCTGCTGCTATTCCCCTTCCTCAATGGGCAGCTTCGCGACGTGACGCACGGCTACACCGCCAGCCAGGTGATGTTCGGCAGCCTGGGTGGCGTCGGTCTCATTTTTGCGCTGCTTCTGTGGAGAGCGGACCGCCGCGAAGGCGGCAGACTGGAGCGGGGCCGCCTCCCGGAGTGAGCCGCGGCGCAACAACGCCCGCCCCGGGAAGTGACAACCGATTCTTCTTGACGGATGCCGATCAACTCGGTCACAATCGACTTACCGGCGTCGCTTCGCTCCGATCGTGATCGGCATCCCGTCCAAATCACTGATCGGCATCGTCGGAATACGCAACCAAGTCGCGGCGCGGCGCTGCCGGGTGTTGCATCCACACCCGGAAGAGCGCTTCTTCGCGTCACATCCAACCTTAGGCAAGAGCCATATGCGGTACCGCCGCACGTACGGATCTGTGCGGGGTTGTGTCAAGAACGCGTTCTTTGGAGCTCGATGCTGTACCAGAGATGAAGGAGGACCCTTCGGAGCCGGCTTGCAGGAGCAGGCCTCAAACGATCGTAAGCTGCTGCCGTTCAATGACGGTGGTGGTGAACTTTGCGGAAAAGGCGTGAGGAGATCACGTCATGTATGGGTTAGAGAGACGAACGCAAGTGAACCACCGATGAGGCCGCGAAACAGATCTACGGTTGGCATCAAAAGCGGAGCGCCCCCGCTCTTCGGGACGAGGATGGCGGAAACCTGGTTACTGACGATGTGATGTCCGGGGTACATGTGGCATAACTCTAGCCTTGGGTCTGGTATGGAACTTGAGAACCTGTCCGGCGGTGATAAAGGAAAAGGCACAAGCGGCAGCCCCGCGAGGCCGAAAGTACCGATACGCAGGGCAGGGGCGGACTGTCCCATGGTAGCGATGAAGCGGAGTAATATCTGTGAGGCGAAGGGGGCAGGCCATTCGCGTCATGATCGACATGGTTGACTGGCAACAGGAGGAACCGACTGGCTTGTGGCGGTGGGCGGCAGCTCTCCATGGATGGCACGAGCCGTGTGACTGGAGACAGTCATGCACAATTCTGTGAGAGGCTCGGGGTGAAATCCCCCAGGCCTACTCGGCGGCGGTCCGTAAGGGCCGTCCCTACCACGACCACACGAACCGCGCCAAATCGATCAGGACCATCTCAGCCGGTCTGAGGCAATGTCACAGAGTTGGGAAGAAGATCAGTGGAGCCGCCATGAACGGCCAGGATCGCGCGTTACCAAACCGCGCTCCAAGCTCGACCGGAGTTTCTGCGGCCGACAGCCCCAAATGATGCCGTTTCTCGCCGCCTCGGGAAGATCGGGGGTTCGTTCGCCGGGTTACAGTATGTGTTCACATCGGCCCGATCCGTGGCTGGCCGGGGTCAGTGGTAAGCATCACGGCGTCGAACAAGTGTCTAGTCAGCGCCAACTTCAAGCTTTGGCTGCCGCGATCGTCCCAGAGATTATTGAACTCGTTGGGGTCTTTTTCGAGGTCATACAGCTCGCCGGTCGGGTGGCCATGATAGTGCACCAGTTTGTAGCGCTCGTTGCGGAGCATGTTCGCGTGGGTTCCGTCCGGCAGGTCGAGAACGTCGTGGTACTCGCTGCGCACGAACTCGCGGTGTTTCCCCGGATCCGCCTGTCCGTTTAGGATGGGCAGCAGGGACTTGCCGTGCAGATACCCAGGTAGCGGCACGCCGACGGCATCCAGCAGCGTCGGGACCAGATCCGTCAATTCCACCAGAGCCGGACTTTTCATGCGTTTGCGAAACCGGGCGGGCCAGGAGAACAGCAACGGCACGTGGGATAACCCTTCGTAGAAACGGCACCCTTTGTGAACGTATCCGTGGTCGCCCATGGTTTCGCCGTGATCGGCCGTGAAGACGATCAACGTGTTTTCGCGCTGGCCGGTGGCTTCCAGCGCGTCCAGCACCTGCCCGAAGCTGTCGTCGATGAACTCGACCTGGGCATAGTAGGCCGCTTTCATGTACCGGCTGGGATAAGTGGACGGATCGCGCGGTTTGGACTGAAAATCGACTCTCGAAAAAGGGGCTTGGTTCCGCATCTCGCCGGGTCCCCACAACGGCAAGGGCATCGCAGAAGGCTGCATTCTCTCGAGAAACTCAGGCGGCGGATGAAACGGGGGATGCGGCGCGTACGTGTTCACCGTGATGAACCACGGTGCTGTAAGTTTACCGCGCATCCAGGAGATTGCGGTCTCCGTGCACCAGGTGACCTCGTGGTAGCGGGCCGCGATGCCCGCATTGAACTCCGCCGGGCGGTCAGGGAAGCGGCGCGCGCCGTACGCTTTCTTGAAGTCCACCCCTTGGTCGCGCAGCCAGCGCATATAGCCCTGCTGCTCGACCGGCCAGTCCTGGCGGGGCGCATGGCTCCACTCGAAGAGCCGGTAGCCGTCCTGCAGGCGCGGCTCCACTCTCTTGTATGAAGAGGACAGGTGGAACTTCCCGACCATCCCGCAATCGTACCCGGCGCCCTGGAGCATGCGGGAGATCAGACGTGGCGTCAGGTGGGAGGGAAAGAACTCGTTGCCGTTTCGGTTCACGTGCAACGAACTGGCGTAACAGCCGGTCAAGAACGAAGCCCTGCTTGGTGTACAGATCGGTGTCTGGCAGTAGGCATTGGTGAAGGCCACGCCGTCGCCAACGAGGCGGTCCAGGCTGGGTGTGCGGATGTGCTCGTTACCAAGTGAACGAATCGTGTCGAATCGCTGCTGATCTGTGCAAAACAACAGAATATTCGGCCGGGCAGGGGCGGCTGTTTGAGCCACCGCGGCCCCGAGGCCGGATTGCAGAAAATCCCTCCTATTCATTTTCTCGCGCCTCTCCTTCCTGAATTCATGACCAGTCGTCAGGCTCGGCCGGGCTTCGACTGAGCAAACTCCTTATTCACGACAGCGCGAAGGGCGCGCATGTAGCCGATCAGATAGGCGTTACTCGCCCCTCCGGCGCCGCCGGGTACATGATCGGGAACGACGACCCCGTTGAAGTTGGCCTTCCGCAGCTCCCTCATGATTTCGTGCATGTCCAGAAAGCCATCGTCCAAGAAGGTCTCGGTGAACCTGGGCAGCGGCTGGTCGATGTTGCGGAAATGGATCTTGAAGATCTTGCCCGTGGGAGCGAACTCGCGGATCATCTCCACGGGGCTTTTGCCGGTGGCGCTGCCGCCTTCAGCCCACGTGCCCACGCACAGGCAGAAACCGAAATTCGGGCTGTTGCTGATTTCGAGGGCGCGGCTGTAACCGTCATAGTTGCGAAAGACGCGAGCCACGCCCCCGAGGGTGGGGATCGGCGGGTCGTCGGGGTGCAGGCCGATGTGCACTCCAGCCTCCTCGGCGACCGGAACCACAGCCTTGGCGAAGCGCGTAAAACTTTGCCAGATTTCCTTCTCGCTATACACCCGGCCGTGGGAGAGCGGGTAGGATTTGGCCACAGCTTCGTCGAAGACCCGGGTTGTCAGACCGCGCGCCCGCCCTCGGCCGGTACCTCCATACCCCAGCCGCAGGTTTGCCATATGTCCGTAAGTCGTGTACGGGACTCCGGCTTTCCCGGCGTCGCGCAGAAACTGCTTGTACCGCTCGAGCTTCTCCTCAACGCCCGGCAGACCGAGGACAATCACGGGGTCACAGTGAAGTCCGACGACGTTCACGTTGAGCAGGCGAACGCCCTGCTTCTCCATCTCGTCGCGCCGCCGTGCCATAAAGTCGTAGCTGACCTGATCCAGTCTGGCCAGAATGCTGCCGTATTCGATACCGGCGGTACGGTAGAAGACAAAGGTTTCTGCTCCCGGCTGGGCAGGAAACCTGTCGCCGATACCAATCCCGGCGCCTGCGCCGAATGGGTTCAATGGAGCCAGATGGCGGGGTTTGCCCTCCTCCGGATCTCCCAGGTCTCGCGGCGGCGGTGCTGGAACGCCGGGTACTAAAGGCGGCCCTTGCATGGCCGGGGCCGCGAGGGCCAATTGTGAAAACTCTCGACAAGTGCTTCCCAACGCGCTCGCCATAACGATCTTGCCAAAATCTCTTCTCTCCATGATTCCTCCCACAAAATTCCACCCGGCCACGGCGAGGATGTGCATCTCGCGTTCGTCCGGGAACACCTCAAAGCACCTCTCACGCCGCACCCGCATGATTACATGCCGCAAATGCGTCCGGCTGATTCAGTCTCAAGAACCGAAGTACTTCTGCTCTCAAAAAACGAAGCGCAGGCCAAGCGTAACCCGTCGCGGATCGGTACCTATCAACACCTTGCCAAATTGAGCATTACCTACTGCCACGCTCGAATCCTTGCCCAGGCTAAGTCTCGGGGTGTTGAACACATTAAACGCCTCGACGCGGAACTGCACATTGTAGCGCTCCTTAAACGGGTGGTTCCTGATAAGCGAGACATCAAAGTTCCTACGTCCATAATCACGCAACTGCGGTTGAGTCATTGAATCCGTCGGCATTGTAAACGCGGGTGCTGTCGCAAAACATGCCGTGTTAAAATATGCAGACGTTGTCCGTTGTCCGCTGGGGAGAACTGGGTTACATAACCGATTGCCGCGACCGGCGTTCAGCGCAAAGTCCAGCAGGCCCGTCGTATCGGATGCCGTGATCCGAAGGGGTACGCCGCTCTGGAAAACCGCGATGCCGTTAAGTTGCCAGTTGCCAATTACCTCACTTAACAAGCCCCTCGACAGATGCGTTCTGCTTTTACCTACCGGCAGCTCCCACATGTAACTCAAAACCAATCGTTGAGGAATGTCGTCCTTGTCGAGCGAGCGGCTGTAGTTAGGATTATACAGTGCGTCCTGCGGGCCAAGGTCCCCTCCTGACTCGGAGTTGTTCGTGATAGTCTTGGCGATGGTGTACGCTGCTGAGAGAGTCAGCCCGTGACTGTACTGCTTGTCGATTCGCAACTGGAAGCTGTTGTAATGCTGGTCGCCGTATCCATCCCGGACGATCATCAATTGCAAATACTGCGGATACGGCCGCAGAAGCTGCCGCCTCTGCACGGTGGGAAAGCTGAGGCTCCCTGATGTGATCTTGCCATAGTACGGGTTCGGAACTTGTTCCAGCAGCTTGGAACCCAACGGCAGAAGCACCGGATCATTTTGGTTATAAAACCGGTTTTGTGCTAGATGGGTGATTTTACTTCCCACATAACCAACTTGCACTAATAGAGTCGGAGTCACCATACGCTGGATATTGAACGTCCAATTCGCCACATAGGCTGGAGGGTGATCGCGATTAAAGGTCCTAACATTTTGCCCGGGGAACGTCTCGGAGCGACTCGGCTCAACGAGGCCAGCCGCAAAGGGATTGGACCAGGACCCTCCAGGAGGCGGAGTGTTCGGAAACGTACTTGGCGGGCCTAACGAGCCCTCGTACAATTCAAACATTCCGTTCCCCCAGTCTGATGTGCCGGGGTTCAGTGAGTCGGTGGGCGCGAAAAAAACGGCGCCGGCTGCGCGAATCACCGTGTTCCGTCTGAGGCTGTACGCCAGCCCCACTCGAGGACTGAAGTGCTTCTTTTCTGGGTTAGTTTGATACTGCCCGGGCTGAGCGATCTGAAAGGTCCCTTTGGCGCCGGTAACAGGTTCAATTCCGTTGAAATCGAAGAAACCGACCTGGCCGAATTTATCCGCAAATGGTGTTGCGTACTCATAGCGCACTCCCAGGTTAGCCGTCAGCTTTCTCGTCAGTTGAACGTCGTCCTGAACATAGAATGCATAATATCTTCCTGAGGCCATAAGGGCGGGATCAAAACTGATGCGATCGGAGACAGGAACCCCGAGAAGGAAGCTGGCAAGACCGCTCCCGGACGTTGAACTGGTCTGAAGCGGATTCGGACCTTGCGTATAGAGGCGATCAAAGAAGTACGCACCCGCGGGACTATTTGTGGTCGCACTATTGAGCCTGATAAGTTGGAGGTCGGTTCCAAACTTGATTTTGTGCCGGTTTTGTAACCATGTAAGGTGGTACTGGAGTTGCCAATTATCCGAGGGACTAAGACTCTTATTGCCCCCAGAGATGCTGTCCACTTCGAGCGAAGTTCCTCTGCTAACCGAAAGACCCGTACCCGAGGTATACTGCGATACGCTGATGTTCGGAAATGTGTTGTACCTTATAGCTTTTACCAGGCTCGACGGAAATCCTAGTGACGCTATATCGAACCCCTTACCGTCCCACTCGCTTTGTGACTGCAGACGCACGTAACTCAGGCGTAACTCTCCTAGCAAAGAGGGCGAAAATGTAGAGGTAAAGCTTACCAGGCCATCCCGTATCGGGGTACTCGAAATGTTACTGGAAATGAGGGCGACATCTTCGACTCCTAGGCCGGAAGTGAAAGATCGGGCCTGCCTGCCGTCAAACCGCCCGAAAAGCCGATGTTTGTCTGAAATGACGTGGTCAATGCGTAATAACCAGGTGTCGGTATGATTTATGCTCTTGGCGGCTTTAAAGTAATTATTGAAGGCCGCGGGGCCTTCTCCGGGCCGGTTGGCATCGGGCCAATATTTGAGCACATTCGAAGATACTGGATTAATTCGGGGCTGCGGAATTGTGTTGTCGGGAAAGGGGTCCCGGATGTATTGCCCCGGCCGTGCGGGGTCGGAGCGCGTCGTCACTGGGTCGTAGGTGATGATCGGCTGTCCGGTTCCATTTAGGGTTTGCGTGAAATCGCCCAGCTTTTGGAGCGCCGTGGGCACAGTCCCAAGGAATTGGAGGGGAGTGCCCTGGCGCCCCGCCTCGTAGTTGAAGAAAAAGAAGGTTCGGTCCCGAATGATCGGTCCGCCAATGGCTGCTCCATATAGGTTGTTTTGGTAAAGGCCTCTCGTCACCTTGCTTCTGTTGTTTTGCCAGCTATTTGCGTTCAGATGGTCGTTCTGAAGGAACTCGTACCCTACGCCATGGAATTGGTTAGTTCCTGATTTAGTAACGACGTTGATGACGCCCCCGCCGGAGCGGCCAAATTCCGAGGCGTAAGTTGTCGTGTCGACCCGAACCTCCTGTACCGATTCAAGGGGAACTATGGCGGCGCTGCGTGTGCTAAACCCTGAACTTTGCCCGCCGTCGGTCAGCAGGGAGTTTTGAATAGCCGTGCCACCGCTCATCTTTGCCATTATCCCTGTCGAGAGCGCTGCGCCAGCCTGCGGTTGTACTCCGGGCAGTAACGAAAGCAGGCTCGTCGGGTCTCGTGCGACTACAGGAAGCTCGGCGATGCTTTGGTTCTGCAGGATCTTGCCTAGCCCGGTAGTCTGAGCCTCCAGTTGGACGGCCGTTGCCTGGACCTCCACAGCTTGTGTGACTGTGCCTACCTCCAAGGTAACGTTGAAGGTGGCCGTGAAAGCGGCGCCAAGGGGGATATCGGCCACGATCGCCGGCCGAAAGCCAGTCTGGTCAACTTTGAGTTCATAGCGTCCCGGGGGCAACGCCGGCAGGTAGTAGATGCCGGCCGAATTGGTGGTCGTTTGCGTTACTACGTTCGTCTGGATGTTCCGAATCGAGACCTTAGCCCCCACGACGATGGCCCTACTGCTGTCCATCACCGTTCCGGTGACTGTGGCCCGCTCGCCTTGACCGTAGATCGGGACCGCGAGCAGAGAGCCTAAAACCAGCAACGAAACAGCCAGTGACCAAGAGGTCCGCCAGATTACCTGTAAAGACATTGAATAACCTCCGTCATTTAAAGACAAGGAATAACGTCTATTTCGGAGATGAAAGTTTACTACAAATGCTCCCCGTAGTCAATAGTTTTCTGGGCTCTGCGCAGGAATCTGTGAGACCGCCTGGATGTGTTGAATTCTGATGAGGAGCCTGTCGGGGGTAGACTTGGGGGTTGCCAACCGACAGGGAGTTCACCAAGATTCTGAGGGGGGCCGGGCTACCAAGTGTACCGGCACGAGATCGATGAGCAGGCCAGGGTATTGCGGCTTTGGGTACGGCGCAAGCGGGGCAACCGGCAGATCGGGTGTTCGGGATGCAGCCGGAAGTTCAGCGAGATCTACGACATCCGTGAGCGGGCGGTGCGGGACCTGCCGTGGGGCGAGTTTCAGACGACCGTGTTCATAGAGATCTACCGGGTGAAGTGCCCGGAGTGCGGGGTCAAACGGGAGAAGGTATTGCAGTTGCCCAGCAAGGCGCCATTCTCCAAGAGGTTCGAGGACGCGGTGGGGCTGGCCTGCGAGAGCGCGGCGGCCCGGCAAGTGGCGCGGCAGTTCGGTTTGCCGGCCAGCACGGTGCGGGCGATCGATCTGCGATACCTGGAGCGTTGGGATGCGACGCGACGCAAGCCGGCGCTGCGGCAGATGGGAGTCGACGAGATCCACCTGGGCAAGAAGCAGAAGTTTCTGACGGTGGTGTCGAACCTGGAAAGCACCGAGCCGCTGTGGTTTGGGCAGGAGCGGAAGAAAGAGACTCTGGACGAATTCTTCCGCACTCAGTTGAGCGCCAAGCAGCGGCGAGGGATTGAGGCGGCCTGCGTGGACATGTGGGAGCCGTACCGGCTGAGCATCGAGCAGTGGGTGCCGAACTGCCAGATTGTGTACGACAAGTTCCACGTCATGCAGCATGCCAACGGCGCCATTGATGAAGTGCGGCGGGCGGAGTTTTTCCGCAAAGGGGGGCGCATGCGCGGGTTGGTGAAAGGGAAGCGCTGGCTGCTGTTGACGCGCTGGGTGAACCTGACCTGGGTCAAGCGGCAGGAACTGAACCATCTGTTCGCTTTGAACCGGAAGCTGCTAAAAGCCTACCTGCTGAAAGAAAGCCTGGATCGGCTTTGGAACTACTACTACGAAGGGGCGATGCTGCGCTATCTGCAGAGTTGGATCGATCAACTTCGGTGGCAGCGCCTGAAACCCTTTGAGAAGCTGGCGCGGATGTTGCTGGATCATCTGGAGGGGATTCTGAACTACTGCCGCACCAAGGTCCCCATGGGGGTGGTGGAGGCGGTGAACGGGAACATCAAAGCCCTGCTACGCCGGGGTCGCGGCTACAAGAACCTGCGCTACCTGCTCCTGAAGGCCCAGCGCATGGCGGTGACCAAGACCGAATTCGTGGTGCTCAAGAAAGCAGCATGAAATGCGGGTCCCCACGAATTCTTGCTCAGAACCCCTTTATGTTCATACACATGACGCGCACCATAGCGGGCAGGTAAGCATATTCCAATCGAAGGATGAGCCTGAAGGATGATGGGGGCTGAGCAGTCTGGGCTCCTTTCTGTGAGTGTGTAAGTGTCTCGGAGTCGGGGCTGTGGGAATGTGGGAATCGCGGCAGCGATTTCCAAGGGCGGTGGGCAAAGAGGGAAACCTGGTGTTGGTTTTCCTCTTTGTCCACGGCCCGGCATTTCCACAGCCTTTTCTCATGCGCTCTTCCTTCGTTGGAAGCTGGCGAATAGCTTCTGTTTGGCGGTCTGCATCCGGCGGGCTGCCGCCGTGTCGGTTTCGGCTCGCTCGATCTCATTGAGCCTTTCGATGGTCACCCCCGGCCGGAGGGCGCGCACCACCCCGGGCAACTGGCGCAAGATCTCCCAGGGCGTGGCGTACCAGCGGTACACCCTGCGTTGCTTGCCCTTGGCTCCGGTCTCCACTTCGGGCACGCCGCAGGGCCGGTGGAAGCTCAGGTAGGGATTGAAGTATCCCTCGTAGAACTCCTCGATCGCCTGCGCATGGCTGGAGTCGATATATCCGTAGCCCATGTGCTTGCGCACCACCGCGCCGTTCTTCGCCTCCGCCAAGCCGTTGTCGTTGGAATGCCGCGGCCGCGACTTGGTCTGTTGGATCAGCAACTTGTTGAGCAGCTTGGCCACCGTGTGGTTGATGAACTCGCTGCCGTTGTCGGAATGGAAGCCGCGGATGTGAAACGGAAACTGCCGCAGCATGGCTTCCAGCACCGGCTGCAAGTAGGCTTCGCTGATCTGCTCGGCCGCCCCCACCACCTGCCACTGCGTGACCTCGTCCACGGCATTGATGTGATACGCCCCTTTCACGCCTCCCAGATCCCCCTGGTGCACCGTGTCCACCCGCAGGTAGCCCGGTCGTCCGTCCGGCTCTGGCCGGCGCCGTTCGCCAATGGCCACCTGCACCGGCCGCGTTTTCTGGTAGACCACCCGCTTCTGCCGGTACGTCCGGCTCTTGCGCAGGTTGTAGATGTGGGCCATCGAAATGGCCGCCAGCCGCTCATAGCGGGGGTCCTTGAAATCGTACCGCGCCCGCTGCAGGAGCTTCTGCGTCGCCGGGCCGCTGAGCGTCTCATGGGCCTGGTCGACTTCGGCCAGCAACTCGATGTCGGCTAGCCTGTAGCGGCAAGCAAAGCGGTGGCGCCGGTAGAGCGCCTCCTTGACCTCGCCGCTGTCGCCGTACTTGCCGATCAGCCGCGTCACCTGCGCCCGGCTCAGCCCGGACATCTTCGCCACGTAACGTCGCAACAGTCCCTTCGCCTCCCGACCGCATTGCCCATAGCGCTGCTGCTTCAATGTCCGCGTCACCCAGTCATAAACCTCCCGCCGGTTCTTGCCCTCGAACCGAACCGGCTCGCTGGCCTCCAAAAACGCCCGGATCTGCTCCAGGCTTATTGTGTCCCGATCCTGCATGCTGACAATCAATCTCCAGCATGCCCAACCTCCCCGCCTTCAGGCTCATCTTGCGTTAGAAACACACCCTTCCTTCAGGCTCATCCTGCATTAGACAAGACTAGGTATTGCAAAATCACGCCCCCTAGTATAAAATCAGGGCCGCAATTCAACAATCCGACTGCTATGATCGGATCGACCTCGTTCGGGATGATCAGTAGCGCCGGTGCTCGGGCGACCGGACAGCGCGAGCAGCGGCAGATACAGATGGCGTGAGGTTCAGATTTTGATGGGGTCGTATCACATGAGCAGACGGGAATTTGTACAGTTGAGGTAGCAACGGATAAGACGGAACTAAAAGGCATAAGATGCGAATCGTTTAGGAGCGATAGATGGCGAACGTTCGTGGGTCAGATAAGTTACGTGGGCCGCACTGAACTTCAAACGTCCCGACATATTCGCATGCGGGCCCTGCGGAAGATGCGTGGACAGCATCGTTGTGAGGTGTTACCTCCACATGCTTGGGTTATAAGTGGTGAGATAAGTAGAAGCGAGGTGTGAAAATGAAGCGTGTGTTGATTTTGGCGTTAATCTTGGCGTTACTGAGCAGTGCGCCAATTCTTGCCCAGGTGATCACCGGCACGATCCTCGGAACGGTAACGGACCCTTCCGGAGCCGTCCTTCCCCGGGCCACAGTTGCGATCCGGAATACCGCCACCAATATTTCAACCACAACGTCGACGACGTCGGCCGGAGACTTCGTTGCGCCGTACCTGCCCCCTGGCCCGTATGAGGTTCGCATCGAGGCCCCCGGCTTCAAAACTTTCCTTCAGTCCGCGGTCACCTTGACGCCGGATTCCAAGTTCCGCGTCGACGCTGCTCTGGCTCTGGGAGAGACGAGCGAACGTGTTGAAGTAGTGTCCTCAGCCGACGTTTTACAGGCGGACTCCAGCGAGGTGAGTTCCTATCTCCCATCCCGGCAAATTCAGGATTTGCCGAACATCGGCAGGAACCCCCTACAGTTCGCTGAAACGGTCGCCGGAATCGTGCCGCGGACCAATTTCGACTCTCCCGATAACGTGGCCGTCGATGAGAATTCCCGCCAAACAATGTCCAACTTCTCCGTCAACGGGAGCCAGCCGAACTCAAGCGAGATTCTTCTCGACGGCGCGCCAGACACGGGCACCGTCTACAACGAAGTGTCGGTTATTCCGAGCATGGAGGCCATCGGCGACATGAAAGTGATCACCAACGCCTACTCCGCCGAGTTTGGCCGCGTGGCGGGAGGCGTTATTAGTTTCGGAACCAAATCGGGTGGCCAGGAGTTCCACGGGGCACTTTACGAATACGTCAGGAACCCGGTGTTCAACGCTAACACGTTTGGAAATAATAGCTTTGGCACTCGTGCCGACGGGAGCCCTGTTCGCCCGCGAGGTGCTTTCCAATCCAATCAGTTCGGCGGCAGCCTCTCGGGCCGCGTGACGATTCCGAAAATTTACGAGCACCGTGACCGGACATTCTTTTTCGTTTCTTACGAGGGGCTCCGGCGGGCAAGTGATGCAAGTAGCTACGTAACGGTTCCAACTGCGCTCGAGCGACAGGGAGATTTCAGCCAGACCAGAGCGCAGGTCCGCAACCCCGCGACCGGGGCGAATATCCTTGTGCCACGTGACATTTATATCCCATATCCTTCGACGACCACCGTGACCGATCTCGGCGGCGGGAGTTATCGTTTGGATCGACAACAAGCTATTGACGGTGCCATTTTTAATAAAATCCCACAGCGGCTACAGAACCCAGTTGCAAGGACTATGTTAGGTTACTACCCACTGCCGAATATCACTCCGTTGCAACCGGATGGCACGCAGAATTATTACTTTCGCACCGCGACTCGTGCCCGGACGGATCAAATCATCGTAAAGGTTGACAATAACGACGCGGCGCAGAAACACTATACGTTCATCCGGTTCACGAACGACTGGACCCTCTCGACGCCTCCGAATCTTTTCGCCGACACACACCCGGCGGCCGCCAACAACGCTCCCATGCGGCAGTTCAATCCATCCCTGACCATCGGGCATACCTGGAGTATTTCCGGGACCAGCATACTCGATATTCGAGCGAATGCAGTTCGAAGTAATATCAACCAGCCGACAGGTGATCTCACTGCAGATTTTGCGGGCTTGGGCTTTTCACAAGACATGATTGCAGCGACACCTAGCAATGCGTTCCCGTCAATTAACGCCGGCGTGTATCCCAACATGGGAATGGGAAGAAACAGCCTCCGGAACAACCATTTTACCAATTACGCCTGGACTGGTAGCTACACGAAAATCTTGAGTAGGTTGACACTTAAGTTCGGTGGCGACTTCCGGGTGATGTTAAGCAACATGACCGCTCCACGCTGGGGTTCAATGGGGTTTAGTAGCTTTTCGGCGACCCAAGCCTGCTCCGGCGCAGGTTGCCCGAGCCTGCCATTCAATGTGTCCCAAGGGTGGGGTCCGGCGGATTTCCTCGTGGGTGCCATGAATGGGGGTGAAACTGCTAGTACGTTCGCCACCGGTGACCCGAGCCTGGCGGTGCACAACAGTTATATGGCCTTCTATACACAGAACGACTGGAAGATCAGCCCTAAGCTGACGCTGAACTTGGGCGCGAGGTGGGAAGTTCAGCCCCCACTGACCGAGCGCTACGACCGGCTCTCACAGTTCAACTTTTCCGCGTTGAATGCAACCGGCACGCCAGGGCTTTACGAATTCGCCGGGGTCGGAGGAAACAGCCGCCGGCAACGCGAACTGGATTTGCGCAACTGGGGTCCGCGCATCGGGTTTGCGTGGCGCGTAATTCCCAAAACCGTCATCCGCTCGGCTTACGGTATTAGTTACGCCCCTATCATAGGCCAAGGCTACGGGCCGGCCGTGTACGGGACCGATGGCTTTTCGGCTCCGGCGTACATGGACGTGCGTCCTCAGAACGAGCTCAACATTGTCGAACGCCCGTTCAACGAGGCGTTTGTCGGCGGTGGCGTAATCTTTGGGCCAAACGCCAATGACCCCAGGTATTTGGGTCTGGACGGCGGGCGTACGATCGACCGACACCAGCGCACTCCATACATCCAGCAGTGGAACTTCACACTGGAGCGCGAGCTCCCCGGCGGCTTTATGGCCGAGGCCGCATATGTTGGCACCAAGGGCACCAGATTGATCATGCAAAACACATTGATCAACGGAACGAGCGTGCTGCCGGTGAGTGTGCTGGAAGGGGCTCGCGAACAACTTGTACAGACGGGGCTCGACCCGCTGGCGGCGTTGGTGCCGAACCCGTTCTATGGGAAGATCTCGACCCTATACCAGGCTTTAAGCGGTCCCACGGTCCAAAAGTTACAGCTGTATAAACCCTATCCTGCCTATGGTGCTTTAAATGAGGTCGAAGAGCGCTATGGCAGCTCCAGCTATAATGGGCTTCAGCTTTCGGTGCAGCGGCACTTTGGCGGTGGCTCGATGGTCTCGGTGAGCTACGCTTGGTCCAAGAGCATTGACTTTGGGCAGAACTTGGCGGGGAATTTCGGAGGCAACAACGGCAACGGAGGCAGCGCGGAGTCCTTTTCCCCAAACGCCCTCGGGCTGGAGCGGTCGGTGTCGGGCAGCGACGTGCCTCAGCTTGCCGCAGTCGCCTACACCGTGGAGTTGCCGTTTGGGACACATGGACGTTTTCTGACGAACACTCCGATCATCAGTCGCGTACTCGCGGGGTGGAAGACTGGAGCTGTAGCCACGTTTTCCTCCGGCCTGCCACTCGGTATCTCGGGAGGAGGTTTCGGAAGACCCGACTTGGTGGGTGATCCGGTTCTGCCTAAACAGTACCGCTGTTACGGAGATGGCAAAACGGCCTGCCCATTGCCGGATGGCTCGACCATCGTCGTGCCGGCCGGAACGTCTGCTTTATTTCAATCCGAAAGCATTTCGGAACCGGGTGCTCTATACGCCCATCCCGGGAAAGACGGGCACTCAGGTAGTGAACGACCCGTACTTTTGGGGCAACTCACCGCGTTACCTGTCGCACCTCCGCGGATGGGGGACCAACAACTGGAACATGACGGTATCTCGCGAGCTGCGGATGGGCGAACACGTCAAGGCAGAACTGCGCTGCGAAGCGCTGAATGTGTTCAACCGCACGCAATTCTCCGACGGCGGCATCACCAAGGCTTTCGGGAGCGCGAATCTGAAAATGGGCGATTCGGCTGTCGGGCAATCGACAAGTGCTAACTTTGGCACCATCGACATCACCAGCACCGGCCGATCGCCGCGATATTTACAGCTTTCGCTGCGCATTAGCTTCTGATGCACTTGTCTCGACAAGATAGAGACGTAAATGCGACGGATATCACTCTTATATTTGCGTGTCGGAGCCGCGTCGTGATCCAGGCGACTCCATATGATGAAGTGAGAAAGTAGACCGCTATGAAGACAACGGACAGAATGGACTTCGGTCGAATGGCCACCGCGCCCGCACTCGAGTCGCTACCTCGAGGCTCCGCCATACAGAACAGCGTTGCCAGTACCACGAAACAGTGGAGCCGTCGGGATTTCTGTTTCGCAGGCGCAGCCGGGCTTGCGCAACCGGCGAAAGTGGTCGGCCGGCCCAATGTTGTGGTTTTTTACGTAGACGAGCTCCGGGCCACGGCGCTGAAGATGTATCGGCCGGATGGTGTGGACGCGCCGAACGTGGCGCGTCTAGCCGCCCGCGGCGTCACCTTCGATCACAACTTCACTGCTCACCCGCTTTGCATGCCAGCGAGGGCGTCCTTGTGGACCGGTCAGTATTCGCACACTCACGGATCGCGCTGTAACCAGATGCCGCTTCACGACGACCGCCGGTCGATGGCGGGCATCCTCCATGATGCTGGCTATCGACTGGGCTTATTCGGCAAAAACCACTGCTTCACGCCCGCACAGCTTGACCGCTGGTTCGCCGCAAACTACAGTTCCTCGACCCCCCCTAACCCGTCCGGGACAGGCGTGGCCGCCGGCAACCTGTCCAACTCCAAACCCTGGGACCAGGCGATCAGCGCTTCCCTGGCCGCGGAAATGCAGGAGCATCATCGATGGATCAGGAGCCAGGGCGGTCTGCCTGCCTCAGCCCCGTTTCCTCCCGAGATTTTCGAGACCCATTTGGCCACCGAGAGGGCGCTGGAGTTCATCGACCGTGCGGACAGCGCTCCCTTCGCCGCCTGGATCTCTATTTCGGATCCCCATCCGCCCTATCAGGCACCCGAGAAGTTCGCGCGCCTTGTGTCACCGGACCGGCTCAAGTTGCCACCGTTCCGAGACGGTGAAATGAAGACAAAGAACACGCGGATGCAGATTTTCAATTACCTGATCCGCGGGCCGGAACTGCCGGAGAGTTTTTTGCGGCATTATTTGTCCATTTACTATGCCATGACGTTGTTCGTCGATTGGGAATTAGGCCGGGTGCTAGACCTTCTGGAGCGCAAGAGGCTGACAGAGAACACAATCGTGTTGTTCACGGCCGACCACGGCGACTTTGCGACCGAGCATCATCTCCGCGAGAAGACTGGCTGTCTGCTTGACTGTATGGCGCGTGTCCCTTTGGTCTTCTCCTGGCCGGGACACGTGCCTCAGGGCCGCCGCGAGAGCGCTTTAGTTAACCAAGTGGATATCATGCCGACCTTGTTGGAGTTCTGCGGACTGGCTGTGCCACCTGGCGTGGAGGGCGGGCGTTTACCCTTTAACCGGGGGGATAGCCGCCGTTCATTCGTTTACTCAGAATATGGCGCCGGCGGTCCGTACTTCACTTGGGAGGATGCCAAGAAAATCGGGCCGACGCCGGTACTAGGTACCTATTCGCTCGGGAGACCGAATGAGAGGGAGGCGCTTGACAAGCGCGAATGGGCAGGTCACCTTCAGATGATCCGCACGCTCACGCACAAGCTGATTCAGGACTCAAACGGCGAGATTGAATTCTACGATCTTGTGAAAGACCCTTATGAGCTTGATAATGCACACGGCAGACCCGAATACCGGGCCATGGAGCAGGAGCTTCAAACTAAGTTGCGCATGCCGCTCTGAGATCTGTTTTCCCAAATTCGGACGAAACGAGCTTAGACCGTAGGTCTGGCGGTTGGGTTAAGCTATACACCGTCGAAGGCGCGTGACAACATTGGATTGTTGGGCGCGTGCGAGGGTGAGTTTTGCCGATATACCTTTTGGGCTCTGCGCAGGAATCTGTGAGACCGCCTGGATCTGTTGAATTCTGATGAGGAGCCTGTCGGGGGTAGACTTGGGGGTTGCCAACCGACAGGGAGTTCACCAAGATTCTGAGGGGGGCCGGGCTACCAAGTGTACCGGCACGAGATCGATGAGCAGGCCAGGGTATTGCGGCTTTGGGTACGGCGCAAGCGGGGCAACCGGCAGATCGGGTGTTCGGGATGCAGCCGGAAGTTCAGCGAGATCTACGACATCCGTGAGCGGGCGGTGCGGGACCTGCCGTGGGGCGAGTTTCAGACGACCGTGTTCATAGAGATCTACCGGGTGAAGTGCCCGGAGTGCGGGGTCAAACGGGAGAAGGTATTGCAGTTGCCCAGCAAGGCGCCATTCTCCAAGAGGTTCGAGGACGCGGTGGGGCTGGCCTGCGAGAGCGCGGCGGCCCGGCAAGTGGCGCGGCAGTTCGGTTTGCCGGCCAGCACGGTGCGGGCGATCGATCTGCGATACCTGGAGCGTTGGGATGCGACGCGACGCAAGCCGGCGCTGCGGCAGATGGGAGTCGACGAGATCCACCTGGGCAAGAAGCAGAAGTTTCTGACGGTGGTGTCGAACCTGGAAAGCACCGAGCCGCTGTGGTTTGGGCAGGAGCGGAAGAAAGAGACTCTGGACGAATTCTTCCGCACTCAGTTGAGCGCCAAGCAGCGGCGAGGGATTGAGGCGGCCTGCGTGGACATGTGGGAGCCGTACCGGCTGAGCATCGAGCAGTGGGTGCCGAACTGCCAGATTGTGTACGACAAGTTCCACGTCATGCAGCATGCCAACGGCGCCATTGATGAAGTGCGGCGGGCGGAGTTTTTCCGCAAAGGGGGGCGCATGCGCGGGTTGGTGAAAGGGAAGCGCTGGCTGCTGTTGACGCGCTGGGTGAACCTGACCTGGGTCAAGCGGCAGGAACTGAACCATCTGTTCGCTTTGAACCGGAAGCTGCTAAAAGCCTACCTGCTGAAAGAAAGCCTGGATCGGCTTTGGAACTACTACTACGAAGGGGCGATGCTGCGCTATCTGCAGAGTTGGATCGATCAACTTCGGTGGCAGCGCCTGAAACCCTTTGAGAAGCTGGCGCGGATGTTGCTGGATCATCTGGAGGGGATTCTGAACTACTGCCGCACCAAGGTCCCCATGGGGGTGGTGGAGGCGGTGAACGGGAACATCAAAGCCCTGCTACGCCGGGGTCGCGGCTACAAGAACCTGCGCTACCTGCTCCTGAAGGCCCAGCGCATGGCGGTGACCAAGACCGAATTCGTGGTGCTCAAGAAAGCAGCATGAAATGCGGGTCCCCACGAATTCTTGCTCAGAACCGTTTTTTGGTTCCTCTCCGAAAAGTGTAGTGACGTCGGAAATGGTTTGGCAGCAAGCGGATACGGTCTGACGGGCACTTGAGCAACACCTCGGCCGGTTTCTATCCTTCGAAGTTGTTCGCCAAAATAAAGCGAAGGAAAGGGACCGAGGTGCTCATAGGGTACGCGTCCGGCAAACCCATCTTCCGTGTTTTGAGGTAAGCGGTCATACTTCCTTGTGTTGATGCATGTGCGCCCGGAGTGCGCGCGCGGGCACGAGGAGGAGCAGAAGTGAGCCAGAAGCACGATGTGGAGAAGGCGCGGTACTGGCAGGCGGTCATTCGGGATGCTGCCCGGAGCGGCATGTCGACGCGGGCCTTCTGCCGGCAGCGGAAGCTGAAGGAGTGCCAGTTCTACTGGTGGCAGCGCCGATTGAAGGAGAAGCGTCCGCCCGCTTCAACGCCGCGGGGCTCAGCGAACGGGCCGGCCAGCTTCGCCCTGGTCAGCGGCGAGCCGGGCTCGGCGGATGCCGGCATAGAGTTGGTGCTGGCCGGCGGGCGGCGGCTGCGCCTGGCCAAAGGCGTCGATGAGCCGACCCTGCGATCGGTGCTGGCGGCGCTGGAACAGCCGGGATGCTGAGCTTCCCGGCGGCCATCAAGGTGTACTTGTGCACCGTGGCCTGTGACATGCGCCGGAGCTTCGACGGTCTGTCCATGATGGCCGAGCATATCATCCGCTGCAATCCCTTCTCGGGGCACCTGCTGGTGTTTTGCAACCGGCGTAGCGACCGTCTGAAGATCCTGTACTGGGATCGGGATGGGTGGGTGATCTGGTACAAGCGGCTGGAGGCGGGCACCTTCCAGTTCCCCTTCGCCCAAACGGGCCGGCGGGAGATCGCGGCCTGGGAGCTGGGCGTGCTGCTGGAGGGCATCGACCTCGGCAAGGGGCGACGGCGGAAACGCTACGCGCTGCCCGCCGCGGCATTCGAGGCGCATGCGGAGCTGGAGGCGTCAAAACAATAGCATGCTCCTCTGTTTTTTGTTGACTTATGAGAGTAAGTGTAGTAAGTTAGTGTTTCAGATACTTACTCAGCGCGATGGCGACAGACCCTCCAGACCTGCCCAGTGACCCAGCCGCCCTGCAACAGATGCTGCTGCGGACCCTGGCGCAACTGGACGCCACCCAGGCGGCACTGGCGGCCAAGGAGTACGAACTCGAGCGCGTGCGGCACTGGCTCCAGCAGATGCTGCGTCACCGCTATGGACAGAAGCGCGAGCGGGTGGATGAGAACCAGTTGTTCCTGTTCGCCGCCGAGATCGCCAGCCGGGGGGAAGAGCCGCCGCCTGAGCCGAAGTCGGTCGCGAGCGAACCGCGGCCATCTCCGCCGGGGCACGGACGGCAGCGGTTGCCGCAGTCGCTGGAGCGGCGCCGTGTAGTCTATGACCTGGCTGACGACCAGCGGCGGTGCCCGGAGTGCCAGGCGGAACTGCGGCACATCGGCGAGGAGATCAGCGAGCAACTGGAGTACGTGCCGGCCTCGTTGCACGTCGTCCAGCAAGCCTGCCAGAAGTACGCTTGCCCCAAGGGCTGCACCGTGGTCACGGCCGCAAAGCCGCCGGCGCCGGTGGAGAAGGGGCTGGCCGGGCCGGGACTGCTGGCACACGTGGCGGTGAGCAAGTTCGGGGACCATCTTCCTTTGCACCGCCAGGAGGCGATCTTCACCCGGCAGGGCGTGGATTTGTCTCGCCAGACCATGTGCGACTGGATGCGGCAGTGCGCGGAGTTAGTCGGTCCGCTAGCCGATCTGATGAAGGAGCGGGTACTGAGTTCCAAAGTCGTGCAGACCGACGACACGCCGGTGCCGGTGTTGGACCCGGAGTTGCCGTGCACGCGTACCGGGCGGATCTGGACCTACGTCGGGGACGCGCTGCATCCCTACACGGTGTACGACTACACCCCGAATCGCTGCCGCGAAGGGCCGGATGAGTTCCTGAAGGACTTCCACGGATACCTGCAGGCAGACGCCTACTCGGGCTACGACCAGATCTACAAGGAAACCGAGCGCGGCATCACGGAGGTGGCTTGCATGGCGCACGCGCGCCGCAAGTACTTCGATGCGCAGTCGTCCGACATCATGCGTTCGACGGTGATGCTGGCCTACTTCCATCTGCTGTACGACGTCGAGCGCGAGGCGCGGGAAAAGCAGTTGGACGCCGCCGGGCGCCTGGCGCTACGCCGGGAACGGAGCCAGCCGATGCTGGACGACATCCAGGCGTATTTAGAGCGCGAGCGGCCGCGGGTGTTGCCGAAGAGTCCGATCGGCCAAGCCATGGCCTACACGTTGTCCAACTGGGAGGCGCTGGTGCGCTACGCGAAGGACGGCGATCTGGAAATCGACGACAACGGCGCCGAGCGCAGCCTGCGCGGAGTGGCTGTGGGACGGCGCAACTGGACCTTCTTCGGCAGCGACAACGGCGGACGTACGGCGGCGGTGCTGACGAGTCTCATTGCCACCACGAAGCGTCACCACATCGACCCGTTCGCGTATCTACGCGACGTGTTCACTCGCATCGGGGCTCACCCGCAAAACCGACTCGAGGAATTACTGCCCGACAACTGGCTCGCGGCACGGGTGGCCAGCAAGGCCTGAACCCCACCCCAGCCTTCAACCGTACACGCGTCTGGGCCTACATGTGTTCGCCGGACGCGTACCATGTGTTCGCCGGACGCGTACCTCATAGGGACATTTATCAGAAAACAGTTGCGATTGAAAGCCCACACCGTGACCGAGGTGCAGGAGACCGAGGAATGCATGATCGTTCACATCGACCGTCTCGGCAGGCGGCGGCTGCGTTGCGGACTGTGCCGACGGCGCTGCCGGCAGGTGCATGATGTCCGGGCGGAGCGTTAATGGCGCGACTTGTCGATGAGGAGACTGCCGTTGGTTTTGCGCTACAGCCCACGGCGGGTGGACTGCCCGCGCTGCGGGGTACCGGTGGAGGACTTTCCCTGGGCCGAGCCGTGGGCGCGGGTCACTACCGCGCTGGCCAATGCAGTGGCGGTGCTGGCACGGGAATTGAGTTGGCAGGGCACGGCGCGGGAATACGGGCTGAACTGGAAAAGTGTGGCTACGATCGTGAAGCGGGCCGTCCAGTACGGTCTACGCCACCGGGCTCGGCCCCCCGTTCATGTCATTGGCATCGATGAGGTGAGCCGGCGTAAAGGCCAAGTCTACCTGACTGTGGTCTACGACCTGGAACGCCGCCTGCTGCCGTGGGTCGGCGAAGACCGCACCGAGGAGGCGGTGAAGAAGTTCTTTACCGAGGAAATGGGCCCCCGCCGCTGCCGAACCCTGCGGATGGGGTGCATGGACATGTGGGCGCCCTACTACAACTTGGGGCGCGAGCACGCGCCCAACGCACAGATCCTGTTTGACCGGTTCCACATTGTGAAACATCTGAATGAGGCCGTGGACGAAGTCCGCCGGAGCCTGATGAGAACGCTCCGTGGGCACGAACGGGCGTCGTTCAAGGGAACGCGCTGGCTGCTCTTGAAAAACCCCTGGAATCTGACGGCTCATCAAAGCGAGCGGCTCTCGACACTGGTGCGCTGGAACTCGCCACTGGTAAGGGCCTGGTATCTCAAGGAGTCATTCCAGCTATTCTGGCCCTACCAGCAGAGGAAGCGGGCCGAAAACCATCTGCGCAGGTGGATGAACTCGGCCATGCGGTCCAGGTTGGAGCCATTCAAGAGATTCGTTCGGATGCTGCGTTCCCATCTGGAGGGAGTCCTGGCCTGGACCAAGCACCACCTGTCGAACGCCGCCGTCGAGGGGATGAACAACAAGATCAAGTCGATCAGTCACGGCTCGTTTGGATTGCGAAGCGCCGGGAACTTCATCGCTGCCATCTACCATTGCTGTGCATGGCTGCCGCTGCCAGCGGAGGGATAACCACACTTTCCGGATAGGAGCCGAGTTTCGTAGCGTATTCGTCCCGGAAAGACTTACCGGTAGTCAGCAAGTATTTGATTCTGAAAGTCTTATAGCCGGACCGTAGTGATATCATATGCACATAAAGACATCAGGATGGTTTTGCAAAAAATGACGTAAGCTGCAAAATTGTCTTCTGGGTGCGGGAATCCGTACCGCCGGCGGGCTGCGGAGCGGCCCATTGCTGTGGCGCGATCAGGTGGTCCGCACTGGTCTCCGGTGGAGTTGGGTCACGTCGGCGGCGTCAGCCCGCCGCGCCGCTCATTCTACAGTCTGAATTGCAGTTCGTTCCGTCCGCCCCGGGAGCTGAAATCCTGTTCCGTCACGCCGGATTTCGTACAATCGAATCTTGCCTGAACCTCTGGTCGCGGTCGTGATTCCGACGCTTGCGGCGGACGAGGCCCTGGATGACTGCCTGGGTTCTCTGGAGGCTCAGACGTTTCGGGATTTTGAAGTGATCGTCGTCGATAACAGCGGGAAAGGCCTGGCCCGCCGCAGTGCGGCGTCAGGCTCCATCCGCGTCATCGAGAACGACAGCAACAGGGGCTTCGGCGCGGCCGTGAATCAGGGTCTCGAGGCCTCCAGACCCCCATACCTGGCCACGCTGAATGACGATGCCGTCGCGCAGCCCGGCTGGCTGGACGCCCTGCTCCGGGCTCTGGAGCCTCGGCCGGAGGCGGGCATGTGCGCCTCACATGTGCGGCTGGCAGGCAAGGATCTTCTGGATTCGGCGGGCATGTTGATCTCGCCGGATGGCAGCAGCAAGCAGCGGGGGCACCGGCGGCCCTGCCATTTGTTCTGCAGGCTGGAGGATGTCCTTCTGCCTAGCGCTTCGGCGGCGCTCTACCGTCGCGCGATGCTCGAGGAGATCGGCGGGTTCGACGAGGATTTCTTCCTCTACTCCGAGGACACCGACCTGGGCCTGCGCGCCCGCTGGGCGGGGTGGAGGTGCCTGTACGCGCCGGGCGCCGTGGTCGATCACCGCTACTCCCACTCGGCGGGACGCGCCTCGCCGCTGAAAGCCTACTACGTGGAGCGGAACCGGCTTTTCCTGGTG
Organism: Bryobacterales bacterium; assembly: GCA_963798455.1. GTDB lineage: Bacteria > Acidobacteriota > Terriglobia > Bryobacterales > Bryobacteraceae > CAWCTD01. The sequence continues at coordinate 1,307,259 of CAWCTD010000004.1, read as the reverse complement.
GTGAAGAACTTCCCGGCGGCGGATCTGCTGAAGACACCTTTTGCGGCCCTGTCGCGCTACAGGTGGCACGTCGCTTCCATGCGGGAGGGCCGCGGCGCGGCCGCTGAGTTTCGCGCGGAAGGAAACAGCGCCTGGAAGCTGGCGCTGTTCGTGCTGCGGGCTCATCTGGCGCTCCTTGTGAACTGGCGGAGCCTTTGGAAGAAACGCCGCCGGATCCAGCGAACGGCCCGGATCAGCCCGGGCGAGTTCCGGCGACTGCTGCGGAGGTACGCCATCAGCCCGAGAGAGGTGGCTGCTTTGTGATCCCGTCTCCCGAAGTCAAGTCACTGCTCATCATCGTCCCCGCCTATAACGAACAGGCCAGCATCGCCGCGGTTGTCCGGGAGGCCCGCGAGGCGCTCCCGGGCGTGTCTGTCGTCGTCATCGACGATTGTTCGGCCGACAACACCGCCATGTTGGCCCAGGCCGCCGGCGCCAAGGTTCTTTCGCTGCCTCACCACCTTGGGCTCGGCGGCGCCGTCCAGGCTGGTTATAAGCTGGCCTACGAACTCGGCTACGAATACGTGATTCGGATCGACGGGGACGGACAGCACGACCCGCGCGACATACCGGTGCTGTTTCGGACCCTGAGGGATTCGGGATGCCAGATGGCGATCGGTTCACGCTTCCTGGAAGATGACGCGAGACACACCAGCTTTATGCGCATGGCCGGCGTCTGGTTCTTCCGCGCCGTCCTCCGCCCTATACTGGGCAAACCCGTGAGAGACCCGACCTCGGGTTTCGTGGGTGTGAATCGTGCCGCCCTGCAGGTCTTCAGCAAGAGCTTCCCGCTCGAATATCCCGAAATCGAGGCGCTGGTCGTGCTTCAGCGGCGGGCGTTTCAGTTCGTGGAGGTTCCGGTCCGGATGCGGCCCCGGCAGGGAGGCAGAAGTTCCATCACGGCGGTGAAGTCCGTCTACTACGTTGTGCATGTGCTGCTCGGCGTCCTTGTCAACATCTTGAAGTTCGAGCGCCGGCGCTGGAGGAGATGACCATGGAGCGCCTCCTGAATGTCATGGCTGTGCTCAGCATCGTGCTGATCCTGTTTGTCCTTCGAAGTCTGCGGCGCGCGCACATCCGCGTCGAGTACTGCGTGAGCTGGCTGGGCGCCGCCGTGACGCTGCTGCTTCTGTCGCGCTCTGGCCGCGTGCTCCAGTGGATCGGACAACTCCTCGGTATCGGCGACGCGGCGCTGGCTTTGCTGTTCATTATCGGCTGTCTTTTTCTAATCGTTTTCTATAATTTCTCGATCATTATTTCGGATTTGAAGGACACGAACATTGCCCTTGCTCAAAGGGTGGCGATCCTCGAGTTTCACCTTCGGTCTCTGAATGAAAAGCAAGAAACCCGCACGACCCTCTAAGTCCGTTCCGGCTTTGGCAGGGGGCCTCGCATGGTGGCACGTGGCGCTGGGCGGCGCCGTGGCGCTGGTAGCGGTCCTGCTCGTGTACGGGCCGGCGTTGAACGGCCCGTTTGTCTTCGACGATCAATATCTGCCGTTCTTCTCGCCCCACTATGCGGAACAGCCGCTGCTTATAGCAACCCAGGGAGTCCGCCCCTTCCTCATGTTCAGCTTTTGGCTGAACAACCGCGTGGCGGGGACCGAGCCGTACACCTACCATTTCTGGAACGTGCTCCTTCACCTGGTGAACTCGATCCTGGTCTTCTTCATCACGCGCAGGATACTGGCCTGGGCCGGGACCCAGGGCCCCAGGCGTGAGTGGATGGCGGCCTTCGCCGGCGGGTTATTTTTGCTGCACCCGGCGCAGACCGAATCCGTGGCCTACGTCGCCAGCCGCTCGGAAGACCTGAGCGCGCTGTTCTTCTATGCCGCCTTCGCGGTGTTCGTCTACCGGAAATCTCCGGTCATTTCCTGGCTGACCGCCGCGGTTGTAATTGTGCTTTACGGGGCGGCGGTATCGACCAAGGAACACACCATCACTTTGCCCGCGCTGCTGCTGTTGACGGACTACTTCTGGAATCCGGGCTTTTCTCTTCGGGGAATACGGCGAAACTGGCGCCTGTATGTGCCACTGGCTGTCGCGGCAGTCGCGGGTGTGGCGCTCGTTGTGCGACTGGTGGGAAGCGCGCCCACGGCTGGATTCCATGTCGCGGGACTTCCCTGGCAGGACTACTTCTATACTCAATGGCGCGCGCTTTGGGTCTACTTTCGGTTGTTTCTTCTGCCCTTGGGACAGAACGCGGACTACGATTATCCGATCTCCAGAAGCGTATTCGATCACGGCGCCATCCTGGGGCTGGCCGGATTGCTTATCCTCGTGGCCTGCACCGTGTACTTCCGCAAGCGCTACCCTCTGGCCGCCTACGGTTTTCTGGCGGCGCTGCTCCTCTTTGCGCCGACCTCCTCCATCGTGCCGATCCAGGACGCGGTCGCCGAGCGGCGGCTCTACCTGCCCATGATCGGGCTGGTCCTTGTCGCCGTGGAGTTCCTGCGCCGCTGGAAGGCGAAACCGGTGATAACGGCGTCGGTTCTGGCTGGCGTGCTGGCCCTGTCCGCTTTGTTGTGTCACCAGCGCGCGCAGGTTTGGGCAAGCGACGCCGCCCTGTGGCAAGACAGTATCGCCCAGTCGCCCCAAAACTTCCGCGCCCACTTCCACTTGGGTGTGGCCTACTACCAGCAGGGCCGTTGCGACGCCGCGTTGAGTCAGTTCGAAGCGGCCGCCGGGTTAGGCGGCAAGCCGGACGACCGGCTGTACATTGACTGGGCGCTCGCGGAAGATTGCGTGAACCGGCCTGACGAGGCGATCGAGAAGCTCCGCCAGGCAGCCAAGCTCAGCCCTTCCTCCTACGCTTACTCACTCATGGGGATGGTCTACGGCAAGCAGAAGGACTACGAGCAGTCCTTGGCCGTCCTGGACACCGCTCTGAAGCTCAACCCCCGGGAGGATATGGCCTACCTTTACCGCGGCAACGTCTATGCGGCTACAGGAGATCTTGCCAGGGCCGCCGAGGACTACGAGCGCGCGATCGAGATCAATCCGGATAACCAGATGGCGCGCAACGGCTTGGCCCGCGCCCGGTCGCGCCTCGGGCAGCGCTGAAAGGAAACAGGTGCGCATCGGCGTCAATGCGCTGTACCTGATCCCCGGCGGCGTGGGCGGCACCGAGGTCTACCTGCGTTGCCTGCTCAACGCGCTCGCGGAGATCGACAGCGCCAACCAGTACATCATCTTCACCAACCGGGAGACGGATGCGGCCATCGCCCCTCCACGGGCGAACTTCCTGGTGGTCAAACAACCCGTGCGAGCCGTGGTCCGGACGGCGCGAATTCTCTGGGAACAGGCCGCCCTGCCGCTGGCACTCGCCCGCCGTCACGTGGACGTACTCCTCAACCCAGGATTCACCAGCCCTGTCCTCTGCCCCTGCCCGGCGGTGACGGTATTCCACGATCTCCAGCACAAACGGCATCCGGAAAACTTTCGCCGGTTCGACCTGCCATTCTGGCGCCTGCTGTTGTGGGCGGCGGCGCATCGTTCGCGGCTGCTGGTGGCGGTCTCGGAGGCCACGCGTGCTGACCTGCTTCGCTACTACAACATTTCCGAAAGCAAGATACGAGTCGTGCCCCACGGCGTCGAGGAGCGGTTCTTCGAGATGGGACACGAGCGCCGCCAGATCCAGCCGCAACGCTACCTTCTGGCCGTTTCCACGCTTCATCCCCACAAGAATCTCGAGCGGCTGGTTCGCGTTTTCGCAAAGTTCCGGCAACCCCGCCCGGACTTTCGGCTCGTGATCGCCGGCCTGCGCGGCTTCGCGACGGCGAAGCTGGAGCGGCAGATTGCGGACCTGGGTCTGGAGGGCGCCGTACGCCTGACAGGCTGGATTCCCAGGGACGAACTGGTGGACCTGTATCTTCACGCCTGGGCCTGCGTCAACCCCACGCTGTTCGAAGGCTTCGGCATGCCGGTGCTGGAGGCGCTGGCCGCTGGAATCCCCACAGCCTGCTCCTCGATCGAGCCCCTCAAGAGCATCGCCGGGGAGGCGGCCTTGCTGTTCGACCCCACCAGCGACCAGGCGCTGCTCGACGCCCTGACCCGCGTCGCCTCCGACGACGACCTCCGCTCGCGCCTTGCCGCCGCCGGCCCCGCCCGCGCCTCTCAGTTCTCCTGGCGCAAGGCCGCCGAGGCGACACTCGGCGTACTTGTCCAAGCGGCTCGCTGAGCGGTCCCGGATCTGCGAAGATGACCTAATCAGGGACTTATGACGGACTCGTGGACCCCGGGGTCGTGGCGCACAAAGCCTGCCCTCCAACAACCCGTTTACCCGAATGCCAGCGCATTGCAGGCTGTGTTGGGGGAGCTTGAGCGGATGCCTCCGCTGGTCACGCCCTGGGAGATCGAGACGCTCAAAGGCCAACTGGCCGACGCTGCCGCGGGGCGCCGGTTTCTGCTGGAAGGCGGCGATTGCGCCGAGCGTTTCGACGATTGCGACACTGAGGTCATCACCAACAAGCTCAAAATTTTGTTGCAGATGAGCCTGGTCCTGGTGCAGGGCAGCAAGCGCGCCGTAATTCGCGTCGGGCGCTTCGCCGGCCAGTACGCCAAGCCTCGCTCCGAGGACCTGGAAACCCGCGGCGGGGTGAGCTTGCCGAGTTACCGCGGCGACCTGATCAACCGCCCCGGCTTCACCGAGGCCGAGCGCACGCCCAATCCTCAACTCCTCCTCAGGGGCTACGGCCGTGCCGCCTTGACGCTGAACTTCATCCGGGCGCTGGTGAAGGGCGGCTTTGCCGACCTGCACCACCCCGAGTACTGGGATCTGGACTGGGCACGGAATTCGCCGCTGGCTCCCGAGTACCGCCGTGTCGTGTCGAACATCGCCGAGTCGCTGCTCTTCCTTGAGAATGTTCTTGGCATCCACGCCGGCGAAATCGAGCGGGTGGACTTCTATACCAGCCATGAAGGGCTCCACCTCGCCTATGAGGAAGCTCAGACCCGCCGCGAGGAACGGAGCGGGCGCTGGTACAACCTCTCGACGCATTTCCCGTGGCTCGGCATGCGTACCTCCGATCCGGACGGGGCGCACGCCGAGTACTTCCGCGGCATCGTGAACCCCATTGCGGTGAAAGTGGGGCCGGCCATGACACCGGTTGCACTCTTGCGCCTTATCGACAAGCTCGATCCCCGGGGCGATCCGGGGAGGCTGACGTTCATTCATCGCTTCGGAGCCGGGCGCGTTGCCGCGTGCTTGCCGCCCCTGATCGAGGCGGTGCGCGCCGCGGGAAGAAGTGTGCTGTGGTGCTCGGACCCGATGCACGGCAACACTAGAGTGACCGAAAGTGGTATCAAGACCCGCCGCTTCGACGAGATCCTGAGCGAACTCGAGCAGTCATTCGACATCCACGCCGCAGCCGGCAGCCGCCTGGGGGGAGTGCATTTCGAGCTGACGGGTGAGGACGTGACCGAATGCACCGGCGGAGCGCGCGGCCTCGCCGAGGCGGACCTGAGTCGCGACTACAGGTCGGAAGTGGACCCGCGCCTGAACGGCGAGCAGGCGCTGGAGATGGCCATGCTTATCGCCCGCAAGATGTCGGCGGAGCTGGGTGCACCGGCCCCCCGGCCAGATTAGCCAGCTCCGTGGGCCGCTGGGACATTACGGTAGGATGTATTATAATATAAGTGTTCATTACATCTAATGGAACGCAGAGGAAAGAAGAGGACTCATTATGCGTATTGCGATTCCCTTGGCGGAAGGACAACTGGCCGCGCATTTCGGGCACTGCGAGAAGTTCGCCCTCCTGGACGTGGATACGGATAAGCGCGAAATCACGGGCAGCACGGAAGTGGAGGCGCCGGAACATCAGCCTGGGCTGCTGCCGTCGTGGCTCAAAGCGCGCGGGGTGAACCTTGTGATTGCCGGTGGCATGGGCTCACGCGCCCATACCCACTTCGCGGCGGCTTCGATTCAAGTCCTCACTGGAGCACCGGCCGCCAGCGCCGGTTCTCTTGTCGAGCAATATCTCGCTGGGACGCTCGTGCTCGGCCCGAGCACCTGTGACCACTCCGGCGGCGGGCACGTGTGCCGGGCCTGAGCCACCACACGACACGGAAACGCTCGTTCAGCGCGGCTCGCTGGAGTCCGGCAGAGGAGGCGCCTGTCTCCCTCAGGCGGTGTGCGCGCGTCCCTCGGTCCTGCGATCGGCAACGCTCCTCGCGTCTTTGACGAAACGGGCCATCGACTTCGACACGTGATCGAGGACGGTGGCCCACTCCTCGAGATGCCGCTCTCCCTTCGCCGTGAGTTTGTAGACCCGGCGCGCCGGCCCGCTCTTGTCGGTTTGCCACCCGGAGGTGACGTTGCCGTTGATCTCCAACTTGCGAAGCGTCCGGTACAGAGCCGCCCTCTCGATCTCGGCATCGGTGAGGGCGTGCTCCGGGAGATTTGCCGACAGGTCATAGCCGTAGGAATGCCCCTTCTTCTTCAGGAGCAACAGAACTACCGGCTCGACGAACCTGTAAAGATTACCCATGGCGCATGTGCAAGGGTAATCCCTGCCATGCCGCCGGCACATCCGTAGAGGCACCTTGAGCCTCCCCTCTCTTGCGTCTTCAGCGCAAGGACTTCCGCCCACTCAGGATACAGCAGATCGAAAATAGATGCAGCCTCCACCTAGCGGCCCATACGTGGCCCCTCTTTACTGTCCAACGGAGCACTTCAAGCCCAAAGCCCGTCCCAACGGCTTCAGGCGGTGGTGGCTGGGCCGAGGATCTCCTTTATCTTTGCCAGCAGTTGCTCGCGATCGGGCGGCTTGTCGAAGTAGCCCGCGGGCGGGCGAACCTGCCGGCGGGTCTCGATGAAGCGTTTGAAATCGTGCGCAATCCCCGTGATGATGATCACGGGGATACCGGAGGTTGCCGCATCGCTCTGGAGATCCCGAAACATCCGCACCCCCGATTCCTCGGGCATGGACATGTCGAGCGTGATCAGGTCGGGATGTTGCGATTGTGCTTTTTCGAAACCGTCCAGCCCGTTGACGGCAGTCATTACCGCGAAGCCGTTGTCCTCGAACAGCGCCTTGAGGTAGGACACTTCGTCGGCTTCGTCTTCGACGATCAGGATCTTCTTCTGTTCAGCCATGTGCACCGCCTCTATTTCTTTCGCAGCTCGTCCAAAGCCCGCTGGAGGGCGTCGCTGTCGGCCCCCGACAGCGCGCGGGAAAGCTCGCGCCGAAGGTCCTCCGGCTCGGGCTCCGGCGTCTCCTCGCTTTCCATGCCCAGCGACCGGCGCACGGCGGCGACGTATGTCGCCGGCCGCACCGGCTTCTCCAGGTACACGCCCCGCCCGGACAAGGTCATCTCCTCGAAATCCGCCCTGCCCAGCTCGTCCCGCGCGTGACCGGTCACAAGCAGGACGGGGATCTTGGAAAGCGTCCGGTCTTTCTGCAACTCCCGGTAGAACTTGGCGCCGGAGTGCCGGGGCATGACCAGGTCCAGCGAGATGAGGTCGGGCGGATTGCGCTTTACCATTTCCAGCGCCTCCAGGCCATCGGTGGCTGTTTCCACCAGAAAACCCGCATCCGCGAGAGCGTTCTTCAAGTAGCTGCGGACGTCGGGCTCGTCATCCACGACCAGTATGCACTTCTGACTTTCGCTGTTCATTGCTTCACCTGATCTGACGTGGGCCGTGCTGTGGAGGCCGCCGCCAGTGCCTCCAGCCGCTTCCGCGTCAGGCGGATTCTGAAAACCGATCCCTGATCCACGACCGACTCCGTCTCGACATGGCCGCCGTGCTCCTGGACGATCTTCCGCGTTGTCAACAGCCCAAGTCCGGTACCCTGGCCCCCTTTGGTCGTGAAAAAGGTGGTGAAAACCCTGGCCTTGACTTCCTGATCCATGCCGCAACCGTTGTCAGCCACTTCAAAGATGATATCGCCAACCTCCTCGCGAGTGCGGACGGTCACCTTCCCGCCTGGCTGATCCCGCAGAGTGGCGGCATCGATGGCATTTGAAACCAGATTGGTCAGGCAGCTCTCCATGCCGCTGGCATCCAGCGGGGCCTCCCGGACATCCTCGCCCGCCTCGAGCAGCAACTCGATCCCTTGTCGCGCGGCTGCCTCGCGGTAAAGCTCCACCACGCCGCGGGCCAGAGCATTCGGGTCCACGGGCCGGAGTTCCGGAAGCCGGCCCTTGGCGAAGCTCAGAAAGTCCTTCACCAGTGTCGTGGTCTTCTCGAAGTTGCGCTGGAGGATCTCCCATCCTTCGGTAATCCTGCCGGCGTCTGCCCGGCGGAGTCCGCTGTCCACCATGTACATCCCGCCTTCCAGCCCCATCAGCAGGTTCTTGATGGTGTGAGCCAGTCCGGCAACGGTCTGGCCGACCGCGGCGAGCCGCTCCGCTTCCAGTTTCTCCTGCTCGAGCCGCTTCACTTCGCGAAGATCCTGCATGAACGCGGCGCTGCCGATCCTCTTGCCATGGCTCTTCAGCCCCACGGCCGAAAAGCGAACGGGGACATCCCGGCCGTCGGCGGCCCGCACAACTCCTTCCGATAGATCCACTGGTTCCCCGTTTTCGTCCCTCTCGGCCAGGGAGTGCTCCGGCAGCATTTCTCTCAGTTGCTCCAGCGAGGGCGGTCGCCTGTTCGCCCACTTGAGCAAGGCCCGGGCGGCAGGGTTCATGATGCGGACGTCTGCCCCGTGTGTCCACGGCCAGAATGCCCGTGGCGGAGTACCGAACCAGGCTCTCATAGAAGTCGTGGGCTCTTTTCAGCGCCTGTTGCAGGGTGCGGACCTCGGTGATGTCGGTGGCCATCTCGATGACGAGCGCCGGGCCGCCCTCCCCACGGGTGATGGGAGAAGTGCTGACAACGTAGTGCGCGGGCGATCCATCCTGATGCACCCCGACCTGCTCGGAAACCTGCTCCGTGCCCTCCTTGAATGTGACTACGGCCGGGCAGTGAGAACACGGCGAGTCCCGCCGCTTGCAGCTCTCGTAGCAGTGCTGGCCCTCGGCATCTCCGAATGCCTGCCGGAACTTCTCATTGGCCCGTACGATGCGGAAGTTCCTGTCGATCACCAACACATAGCAGGGGACCCGCTCGAAGAACAGGTCGTACTCCCGCTGCCAGCGCCGCGTTTCGGTCAGTTCCGTGGTCATCTCGATCACGTACCGCACCTTGGCTTCCGCGTCCCTCAGCGGCGCCAGGTGCACTACGTAGTGGCAGGTGCGGCCATGGCGGTCCACGCCGGTCTCGTCCGACACGCGCACACGCCCGTCATCGAAGGTGGCTTGCGCCTGACAGCGCGCGCATTTCAGGGGTGAGCTCTTGTACACCTCGTGGCACCGGCGCCCGCGCCACTCACCGAAGTGCTCCTCGAAATTCTCGTTGGCGGCGACCACTCGATAGTCGCGGTCAATGACTGCCACGCTGAAGGGAACCGCCTCGAACAGGCCGCGGCCCAGCAGCGCCTGGATCTTCGATGGAAGCGTGTGGCTCATCGTTTCGATACCGGAGGCAGCAACATGCCCCGGCCGATCTCCTCCCGCTGGGGCCAGGTGAGATCGGACGCATCGATCAGGTTCCGCCGCTCCTTATGGCAGTTCGTGCAGCGAGCCAGGTCGGGTTTGTTGTTCTGCTTCGCCAGTTGCACATGGCAGCCGATGCAGAGCACGTGCATCGCCTGCACGTAACCAACAGCCTGATACTGCTTCACTTTGATCGCAGCACCGGCCGGGACAAGGTCCTTATGACAATTGACGCAGGGCTTGGCGGTGGCGGCGCTGCGCGGCTCGCTCCTGGCGTGGCACTCCCAGCATGCCAGGCGGCCGCCTGCCGCGGATGCGTGCCAGTCGTGCCGGGACGCATCGGTGACCACGTACATGTTGCTGTGGCATTCGTAGCAGCCGGAGTTGCGGTCCCGCGGCAAATTCATGTGGTGGCACTTCACGCAAGAGTCCTTGCCGCCCAGGCGCTTCTCCATCTCCTCGTGCGGAAAGCTGACCCCGTAGCCGTTCAGGTTGCCGTCGATCCAGAGCGTCTCCCAGCCTCGCGCGCGCTGGACCGGGGATGGATCGATGCCGCGGCTTGCGGCCGGCTCGGGCGAGAGCAACGCGAAGCCCGCCGCCGCCGCCAGAATGAACGCCAGCGAGTAAACGGTACGGCCGGCCACGGCGGGCACGCCCAGCCAGGTCCCGCCCACCTTATCGAACTCCGGCAGGCTGGTTGGCTCCGCCTCCGGGTCCGCCGGACGCACCTCCCACACCTTGAAACGCTCGAGGACGAACAGGAACACCAACGTCGCCGCCGATACCACGCCGGCGCTGATCGCGACTTCGGTCCAGGAGGGCACATAGAACTGCCGCCCCCGGTCCACCTGAACCAATCCGCCCACGTTGATCCTGTCGAGCACCACGCCGACGATGCCCAGCGACGCCACGGTCCACTGGCCGGCCCGCGTCGTCCTGACCCTCGGCACGAACAGGAGGACAGCCGGCACAATCGCCATGGCGGCGTTCTCGACCCAGAACATCGCCACCTGCCACTCGCCGCGGAGAAGGTTCCCCAATTGGCCCCGCGCGGCCAGGTCGCCGAAGCGTAGCGCCAGATAGCCGACGAAAACCCACCGGGCCGCTCTGCACAGCCCTTCCAGAGTTTGCGTCTCCGGCTTGCGGCGGTAAAGCCAGGCAGTGGTGTGGTTCTCGAAGGTCACCATCATCAGCCCCAACCCGATCGCCGACACAAGGAACAGCAATGGCAGCAGCGGCGAGTACCACAAGGGGTGCAGGTGGGAGGGCATGATCAGGAACAGCGACCCGAGCGAGGACTGGTGCAGGGTGGACAGGCCGATGCCCAGAATGACCAGAGGCAGACGCAGCTTGATGAGGAACCGGCGCGCCTTGGCCAGCGCGCTGAACTCCTCGGCCGGCACCGGGAAGAACTCCAGTGTAAGGACCGTCAGGTACAGCATCACGCACCAGCCCACCTCGAACAGCGGCGAGTGCGGGTTCCAGAAGACGATCATGTGCCAGATGTTCCACGGCAAGCCGAGGTCGAATAGCAGCCCGACCGCCACCGCGGCGTAGCCGAGAAAGGCCGTCAGAACAGCCGGGCGCACAACGTCGTGATACCGATCCAGCTTGAAGATGTAGACCGTGGCCGTGAGGATGAAGCCGCCCGCGGCCAGCGCCACGCCGCTCATCACGTCGAATCCGATCCAGAGTCCCCAGGGGTAACCATCGGAGAGGTGAGTGGTGGCTCCGAGGCCGTACAGGTAGCGCGCCGCGCCTACGGCCACGGCCAGCCCCGTGATCAGCCACAAAGTGAACTTCAGGTGGCGAACTCTACTCATCTTTTCCTTCCAACCGGACCTTCTGTCGCCGGTCGATGATCCAGTTCAGGCCGGCCATGGCGGCCACGACTCCCGTGAAGACGAACGGGACGGCGTTCATGGCAGTCGCCGTGCGGCTGGGCAGGGACGTGTCGCCTAACGCGTGACCTTGAGTCAAGAACGAGAGGTCCTGATTGGAGATGTACAGCACGGAGACGCCACCGGCCTCGTGTTCGCCCCAGACCTTGCCGATGTACGCACCGGAGTTTTCACGGATACGGCGGTGCGCTTCCGCGAGGAGCTGGTCGCGGTCGCCGAAGATCGTGGCCTTGGTCGGGCACGCCTCCGTGCAGGCGGGCTGGCCCCCTTCGCGGATGCGGTCATAGCAGAGGATGCACTTGCGCACGTAAGGAACCGGCTGGTCCCAGTCGTACCGCGGTATGCCGTAGGGACACGCCATCATGCAGTAGCGGCAGCCCATGCACTTGCTGCTGTCGTAGACCACCGCGCCCATGGCGGTCTTCGACAGTGCTCCTACCGGGCACGACGATACACAAGCGGGCTCGAGGCAGTGGCGGCACTGCTTGCGCACGAACGCATGTCCGGGGCCCTCCACCACCGAGGTCCAGTTCCTCGCTGAGAGTCCGTCGTCGAGGTCCCACCTCCGGGGAAGGTCAGGTTCCAGATGATTGACCCGTTTGCAGGCGAGAGCGCATTCGCTGCAGCCGATGCACTTGGTAGTGTCCGTTAGGATCGCCGCCTTCATCGCACCCCGACCTCCTTCTGCTCCTTCGCCGACGTCGGAGCTTCACCGAGCCGCGCTTTCTCCATCCAGACGGGCCGTTCCGCGAAGCCGAGAGTGGCAGCCACTCTGTCGCCCGCGCCGGGAACGAACTTCCAGGAGACGGCGGTGACCAACTGCGACAGCGGAGCCAAAACGCAGTGGGCGATCTTGGTGAATGGAATCATCAGCATGATAAGGTCGGCCGTGTAGACGTGGATCAGCATCATGGTCTGGTACGGCTTAGGCCCTATGGTGGCGTTTGAGCAAATGTAACCGGTGGCGAAAGGAATGACCAACAGCACCGGCCAGAAATAATCCTGGAGGCGGCTCAGGGCACGGGCGTTGGCGCTCGCTAGCCGGCCCAGAAACAGCCCCAGCCCTGTGGCGATGGTGGCCAGCGTCAGCCAGTCAGCCGCCTTCTGCGGCACGGCCGGCCATGCGAAGCCCACGGCGCGCGCCCATAACAAGACATGGGCCGCCAGGAACAGCGGCGCCACCAGCAGGCCGAAGTGGAATAGGACAGACACCGTGCCATAGACCGGGCGTTTTCGCCACAGCCGGCCCGCGGGGAAGAGCCAGCCCAGAGTCTGTTTTCCGATCTCGCGCCACGCCATGATCCTGTCGGAATTCCGCCGGAGAGCCTCCGCCACGCCAATGATTGTGTTTACCAGGACGCGCAACAGCCCCAGAACCATCAGAGAGAATGCCAGCCGGAACAGCGGCCCGCGTCCGAAATCAATCCACGCTTCCACTCGTCTCGCCTCCTGGTGAAGTTCTCAGTCGAAAATGATCGCCTTGTACAGCAGATCGTGCAAGCCCACCATCTGGCAGTCGACTCCTTGATCTTCCAGCAACTCCCGCAACTGCTTCTTGCAGTTGGCGCACGGTGCGACGCAATATTTGGCGCCGGTTGCCCGAATCTGATCCGCCTTGACCTTCCCTCCGACCAGCGTGCGGTACGGGCGGATCTCGTCCATGGACACCGTTCCCCCTCCTCCGCCGCAACAGATGTTGTCCCGGCGGTTGGGCGTCATCTCGACGTAGTTCCGGCAGAACGCTTTCAGCAGCTCTCGGGGTTGCTCCACAATCCAGCCAGGCCGGGCGATGTTGCAAGGGTCGTGGTAGGTAACCGGCTCGGTGATCACGTCGGGGGCGAGCTTGAGGCGGCCCTCCTTCCAGGCCCGGTAAGTGTACTCTATGATGTTCAGGACCGGCAGTGCCTGCTTGCCGCCGCAGAAAGTTGGGTAGAAGTACTTCGCCGAGCGTGACGCATGCCCGCACTCGCCAATGAGAATCTTCTTCACCTTGAGGCGCTCGGCCTCCGCCTGGATCTTCTGCAAAACGTGCTCCAGGACCTGGTCGCTGTAAAACAAGCCGTAGTTGATGCCGTCGAAGTACCCGGTGCCGATGGTCCAACTGTCGCCCGTGGCGCGAAACACGGCGGCGTTGCCCATCAGCGTGTCCGCCTCCATGATGAAGTCCGACACCGCCGGCAGAAACAGGTACTCCGCGCCCTCCTGGTCGATCGGGAAGGGAATCTCGATACCCTTCTCCTCCTGCATTTCTTCGCTCAGAAACTCCAGTCCGTCCAGAAGCGCCGGGACCGGAATCGCCGATGTGTTGCCGGAGGCGCCGATCAACTGCTCACGCGTGCTGACCGCAAGCGCGCGAGGCACGATGCCGATCTCACTGAGGATGTAGCGCCCAAGATGCGTGAGAAGACCGTGGTCGATCCCCATCGGACACTCAAAGACGCAGCGGCGGCAGGCGGTGCAGTTGTAGAAGGCGTCGGCCATCTCCTGGATGCGCTCGTCGGTCAACCCCGGATCCCCCAGGATCCGCGCCCGCAGAATGCCCGCCACCGTGAAGTGCCGCCGGTAGACCCACAGCAGCAACTCCGATCGATAACAGGGGATGTCCTTGGTATCTCCGGTCGCCAGGTAGACTTGGCACTGGGCCGTGCAGCGAGAGCATTTCGCGCTGACCTTGACGTAGTGATCAAGCGCCAGCCGGTAGTTGGTGTGCTTCAGAATGGCCGCGAAAGCCTCCAGAAACCGCCGCGGGCGGTCCGCCACATTGAAATCCTCGACGTGGTAGCGCACCGGCAGGCGTTGCCGGCCGATGACCTCAGGCTTCTTGGGGAGAGCGAATGCTTTCTTTCGTTGTTCCGCGGTCAACCGAGGCATCGACTTCCCCCACAAAGAGCGAATCCGTTCCCGCCGGTCTGCGTTCTCGCGTGGGGTGGATGTAGCAGCGTTCCTGCTGTCAGCGGCGTGTCACACACAAGTAGAGTATGACATATTTAGATGCGATATGCATCTAAAGGCAGTGTGATCCCAGAGCGCAGCGCCGGAGAACACGGACGAGCGCTTCCGGCTAGACCGGCGGCCGGCGGCGGTTCCAGTCGGTTCGCTTCTGGAATTCGACGCCGATGACCAGGAGGTTGTTTTCGTTCCAGGGCCGGCCCACCAATTGGAGCGCGACAGGCAAGCCACCGGCAAAGCCGCACGGCAGAGAGAGCGCCGGGAGCCCGGCCAAATTACCGGCGGCGTCCAAGGCTCCCAGGCCACGCGCCTTCGGCGTGGCTGGCGGCTTCTCGGGCAGGTCAAGCCGCTCATCCAGCTTGGTGGCAATCCCAAACACGCTGGGAGAGACAAGGATGTCCACCTTTGCGAATAACTTGCGCAGCTCGGTCTGTACCACGCTGCGGATTCGCATCGCCCGGATGTAATCCTTGGCCTGAATCTCGAGGCCGGCCCTCAAACCGGCGATCTGCTTCTGGTCGGCAAGTTGCTCGACTTTGCCGCTCTCGATGAGCGGCTCGAACGCCGCTGATCCCTCCGTGGCGATCACCGTGCCCGCCACAGCCGAGTAGGGCAGTTCCGGCAATTCCGTCTCCACCATGGGCAGCCCCATGCCGCGCAGGATCTCCATGGCCGCTTGAAACGCCTGGCGTGTGGCGGGCTCCGCATGGTCCGTGATGTCCGCCGGCGCGAAGCCCACGCGCAAATCCGGCAGCTTTCTGGCGAACTGCGGAGTGTAGTAGAAACTCTTTCCAGCCGAGGCCGGGTCGTTCGAATCGCCGCCGGAGATCGCCTGGAGCACATGGCCGCAATCTTCGGCCGAGCGGCACATGGGACCGAGCTTGTCCATCGTCCAGGAAAGAGCCATGGCGCCGTAGCGGCTGACGAATCCGTACGTCGGCCGCAGACTGGTGACTCCGCAATAAGCAGCGGGACAAAGGATGGATCCCCACGTCTCCGATCCGATGGCATACGTGGTGAGTCCCGCGGCGACGGCGATGGCAGAGCCGCTCGATGAGCCTCCGCTCCACCGCGTCGTGTCCCATGGGTTCAGGCCGGGGCCAGTGATCGAAGCGGACGGATAGCGATAGCCGCCTCCACCCGCCAGTTCGACCATGGCCAGCTTGCCGATCAGAATCGCGCCCGCGCCGTCGAGCTTCTTGACCACGGTGGCGTCGTAGTCGAAGATCTGGTCCGCGTATGGCTTGGCGCCCCAACTGGTCTTCTTGTAGGCTACGCTCAACAGATCCTTGACGCCGAGCGGGACCCCCTGCAGCGGCCCGCGGAACCTTTCGCGCTTGATGTCATCGTCCACCTTGCGCGCTTTGCGGAGGGCTGTGTCGCTGAGCGGGAGCGCCAGCGCGTGGTAGCGAGGCCCCAGCTTCTCCAGGCGCTCGCAAAAGGCGCGTGTCAGCTCGACGGTGGAGAACTCGCGTGCCTTCAGCTTCGCGTTCAACTCCGTGATGGTGGCAAAGAAGATGTCGTCGCTGAAATTGGCCATGTCGGTCAGGGCTTGAAGACGAAAGCCGGTTCGGTGGCCGCCGGGAGCGGGAACTTCCCGAGTTGCTCGATGTCCTGCCGCATTTCGCTCCTGGCTTCCGCCACCAGCCCAGCGGCCGGCTGCGTCTGCGCCTGCGCGGCTGCCGCCGTGGCAGTCAGCGCCGCGGCCCACTCCCTGCGCGTGATTCTCTCGTGCACCATGCCGACATTATAGACCGTGGACTCCGCTGGAAGCTTGTTGAAAAACCTGTCCGAATGCGGGCCAGGACAAGACGGGAGTCTTATCCCACACCTGGAATCAGCGACTTGCGCCCTTGTGGGGTATGTCTCCTGACTTGCCCGGCAGGTTTTTCAACAAGCTCCCCGTGGACTGGTGGTGAATACGCCGCGCTACGCCTTCGCCGATACGCCGAAAACCCTCTCGCACCAGATCCGGGCCAGTCTTTTGTTCTCTCTCACCGTCCGGGTCACCTTGGTTTCCTTTATGGGCTCCGTTTCCTCCACCAGAAGCCCATCAAACTGTATCCTCTTCAAGTAATCCGCGGCCGTATAGCGATGGTCTTCTCTCCAACTTCCGCGGGGTACAGCCGCCCGCTGTGCCAGATATGATTGATATACAGGCCGTACTTGTCCAGAAGCGGCAGTATGTTCCCAATCGGAGTGCCCAGGAACGTTGTGTCCGTCAGTTCCATCCGCCTGTAGCCCGCATACTGCAGGTCTGAGAAGGCTGAATTCCATTGTTCGTCGGTCCACACCATGCCGCCGGAATAAGCCGGCCGGGCCAGCGGAGGAGCTCTTAGCGGGTCTGGGCTCGCGGCAATGTACCGTATTGGGGTCGAGAACCACTGGTTCCAATAATACGTATTACATATCCTTCGTTTTCAGTCGTGAGGTGTGGAGAACGCTGAAATAGTGACTACTGGTATGGACAATAGCTTGCCGGCAGTCTCGATCTAGTATCGATAAACATTTATGATTTGTCTCGACTCTTTCTCCCTTCAGCGTTTTAATAGTGGATCGAGTATGTATATCCGCAAAGCTTCGCGGACGGTCCGCGGCAAGACCTACTTCAACTACCTCCTCGTCGAAAGCCACCTCGCTGCCAAAGGCCCCCGCCAGAAGGTCATCTGCTCCCTCGGCGACCTCTCTCCGCGTCCCAAGGAGCAATGGCTCGAACTGGCCCGCAAGCTGGAGAACGCCCTCACCGGCCAGCAGGACCTGTTCGCCTCCGCCAGCCCTGATCCCGAACTGGAAACGCTCGTCGCCAAGGTGAAGGCCGGGCCCCGGCACGACTCGACAACGCTGGAGGAGATGCTCGCCGCGCTCGAGCGGCGGGGAGGGCTGCGAGAGGGCCAGACGGTGGTGGTGGACCGAGGCATGTCGGGCGAGGAGAATCTGGAAGAGATCCGGGTGCGAGGCCTGCACTATCTGGTGGCCGCGCCCTACAGCGAGCGGAAGGAAGAGGACCGCGCGATCCGGCAGGCGCATGAGAAGCGGCTGGTGGCGGACTTGGCGAAACTGGAAAAGCACGTGGCCAAGGGCCAGGGGAAAGGGACCAAGCCGGAAGAGGTACAGCAGTCCATCGGGCGGCTCAGGGAGCGTTACTCGCGGGTGGCGCGTTACTACCGGATGGAGTACGACGCCCAGGCCAAGACCTTCCATTACAGTCTCGACGAGGCCAAGCGGGCGCAGGCCGAGAAGCTCGACGGGAGTTACTTACTGAAGACCGACCGCGAGGATCCGAGCGCGGACGAGGCCTGGCAAATTCATACGGCGTTCGAGGAAGTCAGCGCCGGATCAGGAACGGGAAGTCGGCCTCGGTCCGCTGATGCACATCGCGACCGCCACACGGGCGTCAAACGCCCGTTCCGTCCTCTTGGTCTGGACACGTCGCGCAGCGCCAGAAGAGGCAATCCCTCGGCGAGCCCCTCAGGGCCGCGTTTCCGCCCGCACGGCGTAAATGCGGCGGTACATCCAGGCGTTGCGGAGAACCGCCTGCACGTAAGTGCGGGTCTCGGTAAAGGGAATGCTCTCCACGAACTCGGCGGGTTCCCGGTAGGAGGCCCAGGTCATCCAGTCATCGACCCGCTGCTTGCCGCTGTTGTAGGAGGCCAGCGCCGCTTCCTCGGAACCCTGCCAGCCGTCGATCAACGAGCGGAAATAGTAGGCGCCCAGCCGGATGTTCAAATCCGCGTTGAACAGCGAAGCGGCGCGGATGTTGCCCGCCTTCAGAGTTCTTCCTAGTTGTCTCCCGGTGGTGGGCAGGATCTGCATAAGCCCGCGCGCACCGGCCGGGGAGACGGCCCTCGGGTTGAATTCGGATTCCTGGCGGATGAGCCCGGCCAGCAGGTACAGGTCCAGGTTGTGAGCCTTGGCGTATCTTTGCAGGGCCTGGCGGTAGGGCAGCGGAAAGGCCAGGCGCCAGAATTCGAGAGGGGCCGCGTCCACGGCAGTGCTGAGGTAGTCCGGGAAAACGCTCTTGATGTAGCGAACCGCTTCGTCCGGAGCATTGCGAAGGCTGGCCTGGCGAGCCAGTTCCAGGGCGAGGACGTGGGGATTGCCGTCCCTCTTCGCGGCAAACCGAAGCTCACCCTCCGCCAGTTGGGAAAGCCCGGCGGAGGCGAGCAGGCGCGCCCGGGCGATACGCGGGCGGCCGGCGGCAGTGGGGCTGAAGTCGAGCGCTGGCGCCTTGGCTGCCGCTCGGCCCCCCAGGCGTTCCTCGGCAAGACGCACGTAGTAGCTGTTTGGAAAGCCCTCTATGATTTCCCGATAGGAAGCTCGCGCCTCCGCCTGCTCGCCGGCCGCCTCCTCCAGGCGGCCCAGGAAATAGAGCGCCGCGGTCCGCTTCTCCGATTGAGGGAACCGGTTCAGGTGATCGCGGAGCATTTCGGCCGCCTCGGGGCGGCGCGCCAGGTACGCGCTCCACGTCACTTTCCAGTGGCAGTATTCAGCGCGGGGAGAATCGGGAAAGGCTTCGTAGCAGGCGCGGAAGAGAGGGACAGAGGAGTCCGGCTCGTTCTTGAGCATGTAATAGTTGCCCGCCCAGATCAGCGCGCCGAGCCGCCACTCGGAAGCCGGGTACAGGAGATTGAGGCGCTCCACGAAGTCGTTCATCGCCTGAGGATCCTCGAGGCTGCGAGCGCATTGCACCAGGTAGAACAGGCGCTCCGCATCGGCCTCCGGCGAATTAAGGCTCAAGGCTTCGAGATACGAATAGGAAGCTCCGGTGTCCCCGCCGAGACGCGACGCGGCGCCGGCGCGCACCTGCGCCAGTTCCCTGGCCTCGCCTCCCAACTCGAACGCCAGAGCCTGGTATTCGGCCCTGGCTCGTCCATAGTCGCGAGCGTCCAGCCACTTTTGCGCCCGCGCCAGCATCGCACCCGGCAGCGGCGGCGGGTAGTCCACTCCGAGTTTCTCGCGCAGCCTGTCGAGAATCTGCCATGCCTGGGCGGCTTCCTTGGACGCCGGGAACCCATAGTAGACTCTCTGGCCGTAAGACGCAGCCACCGCAAGCTCGCCGGCGGCCTCGCAGGCGGAGGCCAGGGCCAGGTCACCTTCAGGCTGCGGGAGTCTGGAGTACTCCGCCTTCAGAACCGCGACCGCCTGCTGTGGCGCCGACGACGCCAGGTGAGCCTCGGCCAGCGCCAAAGCCGCTTTGCCCGCGAGCGGGGAAGCGGGGACGGCCGTCAGGACGGCATCCAGCCGCATGCGCGCGGCTTCGAATTGACCGAGCCCGGAGTACGCCATGCCGAGATAGAAGGCGATGTGATCGGCAAGTTGCGGCAGCCGCTTCCCGGCGGCCTCCAGGTCTCGGGCCGCATCCGCGTTTTCCCCTCGCTCGACCGCCGTCACTCCCAGCGCGAGCCGGGCCAGTGCGCCGCTAGAGTCCGCTGGATGCGCGGAGGCGAACCGGACCAGCGCCTCCCGGCGCGCGGGCGTCGGAGACGCGCGATACGGGCGCGCCAGCGACGCCGGCGTCTGCGCGCCGAGCCAGGTTACCCACCCGCAGACGAGGACTAAGAGTCCCAGGGACAGCCTAGACCGTGGTGAAAGCATGTGGCCGGCCAATTTCGGGATTTCGTAGCCTGTCACCGAAATAATTGCTAGACCAGCGGCCCCGGATACATCGGCCCCAGCAGAGAAGCATCATCATTCGCCAGCGTGCGCACCAGCTCCAAGTGAAGATAGTCCGCCATCGAAGCGCAAGGATCGATAAAATCAGCCCTGAACAACTCCCGCGCCAAGTCAATCTCGTCCCTCAACGCCGAATACAAATCAGCCTTCGATCGTCCGGTCCTGACCGCCTGAGCCTTGTAGAGACGCATCTCAGCCGCCTGAACGCGGGCGAACCGTTGTGCCCGCAGGTGCAAGGCGCGGTCCGGTTCCGGCACTTGGGACCAGTCCGGCTCAAAGGCCGCCACCCGCACCACCCGCTGCGCCTCGGGGACTTCGAGCGAGGGGGACGGCGGGAGCGCCGCCGCACGGGCTTCCAGGGTCACCCCGGCGAGCATGGTCATCAGCTCCAGCGCGCCGATATCCGCTTCACCGTCGCCCACGTCCGCGCACAGCAAGCCGACCGTCTTGCCGCGGCACACCACGGGAAATAGCCCCACTTTCTTCTCCGGGGCCTCGCCGAAGAATCCGGCGAGTTGCTCAGACAGCTCCGCCGCGGTCCGCGAGGCCACCACGGTGTCGGCGCCCTCGACGGCGCTGAGCAGGGCCGGCGCGGAGGCCAGCGGCACCACGGTGTCCGCCAATCGGCCGGTGGCGTCGGCAATGAGGTCGCGCGAGCCGTCAGAGCGCAGCATCTGACCTTCAATGACGAACAGGGCGGCCCGCTGGCAGAACGCCGCCGCGGCGTCCAGCAGATGCGCGTGCATCTCCGCACCGGTCTCGCTCTTTCGGAGACGGCGAAGCAACTGGTTGAAACGGTCGCCGAGCTCGCGGCGGAGCCGCTGGCGCAGCTCGGACAGGCGTGACTCCATATCCCTGGCGAACGCTTCCTCCACCCGCGTGGTGGTTTCCTGAAAACGTTCTTCTATGACGTGCTCGACATGCTCCTTCCAGCCCGTGGCGATCTGCTCCTCGAGGCGCGTGACGTGAAGCTGCCAAGCCGCCGCGATCTGATCGCGCGCGGTGAAGTGCTGTTCTTCCAGGGTCTCCCTCAGACTGGTGCTCGTGGGTGAAGCCGGTGTCGCGTTTTCCATGGGTATTCAGGGCCTGCGCCGCTTACAGGGCCATTCTAGCAGCCGAGGGCCGGGGCAGGTGGCGGCCATGTTGGCGCCGGCGGAGCGGCCGGTGGAGACTCAGCGGTTCTCCGCCACCTCCAGGCGAAGCGGCTTCAGAGTGCCTGCCAGGTGGAGGCGCTTGTCGGCATTGGAGAGGCCGATCTCGATATGCTCGTCCTCGGTCGTCGTTCCTTCGCCGGTCAGGACTTCCGCGCCATCCACCAGCCGCAGGTTCGACAGTTGCAGCCTGGGCTGCTTGCGGAGCCAGCGCAAGCTCCACAAACCCGACAAATCCGGAATCGGCGTTTCCTCGGCAAGCATCGCGGAGCGCAGGCGAAAAAAACCTTCCGCCCGCAGGTTCCAGTAAAGGTCGTCGCCGGCGCCGGAGGTGGTGATGACTGCATCCCCTTCCAGCTTGCCGCCTCTCCAGGAGGCCGACTCCAGCCGTCCCGCGATCCGCCAGGACGGTTCCGAACCGCTGAGATCCAAGGCGAGGTGTCCCTCCACGGCTCCGCCCGCCACCCGCGCCTCAAAGTGAGGGGCTTCCAGGTCCGTTCCATCCCAGAAAAAACTCAGACGAACCGATTCGAACAACTGGCCAGCCACCTGCAGGGAACCAATCTCAACCGTGCCCTGCGCGTGCCGGTCCACCAGCCACGCGGGCGCCGGGTCGCGCGTCAGGCGGAGGGTTCTCGAAAGGAAACTCCGGGGCCGCCGCAGCGCCGGCGCCATGAGTTGCTCCAGTTGGGAAGCATCCAATTTGGTGGCACGCAAGGCAAGCCGGTGAGGACGGCTCGTGCGGGGACGGTAGCTGTAACTTCCGCTGATTTCCAGATCGCCCGCCGCGGCCTGGATACCCTCGGCCTCCACGCCGTCTCCTTGGAGCTTCACCGAAGCAGAGGAGACAGCCAGGGGCCGGGTGAGATCAGGGAGAGCCACCTCGGTCCCTCGCAGCTTGAAGACACCCGACCATGCGCCGGGTAATTGCCCTTGCCGCCGATACAAAAGCCATCCACTCCATGTGCCGCCACGGAGGCCTGAAACGAACTCCGGCGCGGGAATGCCGGGCAAGGGCCCGCCGGTGGATTGCAGGGCGGCGATGCTCATCTCCTTTGTCGTGAGCCTCAGGTCAAGCTGTTGCGTGCCAAGAGAGTAGTCCAACTGCAAGGTCGCTCTTTCGTTGTTCCCGACGGCCGCCAGCGCCGGCGACAGCCGAAACCGGTCGCCATCCAGCACGAGTTGGGCATCCTCAAAGCGCACTGCGGGAAGATCGGGCGCCCGGATCGACGTCCCGCTCAACGATGCGCTTCCCTGGAACCCGCTGCCGGGGGAGTAGGAGACCGCGCCGAAGACCGTGCCATCCACCTGAAGATCGCCGGCGAGGCCCACCCCCATATGCCGCGCAAACTCGACCAGCGGTGCAACGGAAAGTCCGTTCAGGGTGACGACGGCAATCCAGTGAGGATGGACCAAGTAGTCCAGCGCCCGAAAGTGGACCGAGAAAGCAGATCGATTGGACGGCGCCGTCTCGATGTCGAGATCTTGAGAGAGAAGATCGAGCCGGCCCCGGAAGTTCAGCGACCCTCCCTGGGCGTAAGGCGGCAGCAAGTCCCAACGGTGGATTTCGCTCATCTGGAGAGTCCCGGAGACTTCCAGGGCAGAAAGCGGCCCCCGGACCCTGGCCTGCCCGCTGACCTGCGCGTCCACTCCGATATCGTGTCCATGGATCAACGCGACCACCTCGCCCATGGAGCTTTTCTCCAGGTCGAGCTCCAGCTCCAGGTTGCCGCCGGAGTCAGGCGACGGACGCCAGCGGCCGCGGCCGCTCAGGGCGCCAAAGCCCCGGGCCGTCCTGTCCGAACGGGTGGGCTCTCCGGAGAACTCGACCGAGAGCGCGCCTCCGGGCGTGCGCGGCGGCGTCAAATCCAGGTCGGTGTTGCTGACGTAGAAGACCGATTTCACCCCGCCGAGCTTGAAGTTCAGGCGGCCGTTGCGCACGGTGATGGCCGGCAGTTGGGCGGCCGTGGCCGGGCTCAGAAGCTGCTGGAAATTCCACGGCCCCGCTGCCGTCTTGACCACGTTCACGCTGGGTTGTTCCAGCCTCAGTGCGGAGAATTCGAGGCGGCCGGCGAGCAGGCTGCTCAGCCGCACCCGCGCCTCGATCGAGTCGACATAGGCGAAGGGTTCCGCTCCCGCCGCCGGGTCGTCGTAAATCACCACCCGCTGCAACGTGAAGCCCGGTCCGCGAAAGAGATTGAAGCCGGCCGATTCGATCTCGACCTTGCGGTGCAGCGAAAACTCCAGAGCTTCCCGGATGCGTTCGCCGAACCGGTTTGCACTCAGGTAGGGAGCGATCAGGCCGGCCACGATCAGCAGCAAGGCGGCCGACAGGATCAAGCGCCGTATTGTCCGCCTAGCTAGTGTCATGTTTCGAACAGGATATGGAGGCCGCACCGACTCGGCGACGGCAGAAAGCACTCCGCGGCGCGCGCATACAGGGTCCCCCTCGCATTGTACTCCGGGCTGCGATTCAGACCACAAGTGGAACCGGCCTCTTCAAGCGAAGGTAAGTGAGCAGGTTGCCGCGCAGCCTGACTGCCCGCTGCCGTGCGAGAATAGGTACTCAGTTTCAGCAACGGCGGTTCGACCCGCGATGATCAAACTCGGCGCGCGCTACCTATGGTTCAAGCTCGCACTAGTGGTGGGCTCGCTCCTGGGTCTGCTGCTTCTGTTCCAGTCTTTCTCCACCTACTACCAGGTTTCCAGGATCATGGTCCTCGCGGAGCTGCGCCGGGAAGCACAGCGGCAAGTGAACCTGCTCTCGAGGGACGCCGCGCAGGCCGGCTTCCAGGATCCAGCCAGCCTGCGCCCGGTGCTCGATGAACTCCGGCAGGAGGCGCCGAACAAGATCGCCTGGATCAGGGTGATCGATGTGGCCGGACGCACGCTGGTCGAGAGCGGCCAACCGGTGGGCGCCCCTCCCAACAACCAGAGACCGCAAGAAGGGAAGGAAGGGGCTCCGCCGCCTGCGGATATCCGCTCCGCGGAAGAAGGCGGGGTCTTGGTGACGGTCCTCCCTTTGCGCGCCCGAAGGACCTTCGGGGAGCCTGGGCAGCGGGCGCGGGCGCCCGCCCCACCAGAGGGGAACAGTCTCAGTGGGGCGGTCCCCCCGGGCCGCGTGCCTGGTCCCGGCATCCGTGCGGGGGGCCCGCGTTTCGTGGAAATCGCCCTGTACCTGGCAAGCGCTTCGGCGACCTTCGGCCCCTTGCTCAGAAACCTGATTATCAACTCCTCAGCCGCCCTCGGACTCGTCGCTTCGATGATCCTCCTCTGGCTGCGCTTCCCCAAGTACGTCCAAGGGAAGCAGTTGGAGCAGCAGACGGAGTTGGCTCGCCAGGTGCAGACCGACCTGCTGCCTCCCGCCAGCCTCGCCTTCGAGAACCTGGATTTCGCCGCTGAGTGCGTTCCCGCGTGGCAGGTAGGCGGGGATTTCTATGACGTATTCTCCGCTCCAGAGGGCCGCATCGCCATTGTCCTGGGAGACGTCTCCGGAAAGGGACTGCCGGCCTCGGTCGTGGCAGGCCTGCTGCTAGGCGCGATTCGATCGAGTCCCTGGCTGAAGGGCAGCGCGGAACATGAGGCAGCGTCCAGGGCGCTCAGTGAGCTGCTCCGCACGCGGACCGCCGTGGAGCGCTTTGCCAGCCTGTTCTGGTGCTACTACGAGCCAGGCGCCAGGCTACTGAGCTATGTGAACGCGGGCCATCTGCCTCCCATGCTGGCCAGGCGGAACGGCGGGGGCGAGATCGAAATCCAAAGGCTCGAAGAAGGCGGGCCGGTCCTGGGTGTACTGCCGGAGCCGGACTACCGGCAGGGGGCGGTTTCGGCGAGAGATGACGATCTGCTCGTGCTGTATTCCGACGGCGTTGTCGAGGCCACGAATTCCGCCGACGAGCAGTTCGGAGAAGAGCGCCTTCGAGCTATCCTCACCCAGTCCGCGGGCAAGTCATCGACCGGAATCCGGGACGAAATCATCGAGCAGGTCCGGCTCTTCCTAGGCAAGGAGCGCGCGCAGGACGATCTTACGCTGGTGGTGGCACGGCTCCAGACCACGGCCTGTGCGGTCTCCCAGGGAGAAAGCCGCCTGGCCTCCCACGCCGCGACCTAGCTCACCCGGTCATCTTCTGGCCCATGGCGATGGCGTTGACGGTCAGCAGGAGCGCCCGCAGGAGGTCCTCGGTGGGATTCGCGCGCCATTCCGCCAGCAGCCTCACCTGCTCCGCGTGGAGTGGCTTCAGCGCTCGCTCGCGCAACTGGATCGCCAGCGCCAGGCGGGGGCGGCGCTCCCGCGGAGATCCGCCGAATACTTCGTTGATCGATTCTTCGGCCAGCCGATGCTCGTTCAAGATCATATCGAGGAGCGCCCGCCGCAAGTTCTGGTCACCCACCAGCGACGCATAGAGCCGCATGATCCCCGCATCGGCCATCATCAGGCTGGCTTCGACGTTGTGCAGAAGGTAGACCAGGTAGGGCCAGCTCTTGATCCCCGAACAAAGTTCTTTCCAATCGGACGGACGCTCTCTGCGCAGCCAGTCGAGCCCCGTGCCCACGCCGTACCAGCCCGGCAGATGGAACCTGGCCTGGCTCCAACTGAACACCCACGGGATGGCCCGCAGGTCCTCGACTGACTGCTTCCCCGTCCGCCGGGGCGGCCGCGACCCGATCCGGCTGCGCTCGATCACGTCGATCGGTGTGGCCTGGTTGAAGAATGTGACAAACCCTTCCGTTTCCACCAGCCGGCGGTAGGCCTGGAAGCTCTGCTCCACAGCCACCGTCCACGTTTGTTCCAGCGGATGGGGCGGCGCTTCACCGGCTCGGTGGAGAAGCGAGGTGCGGGCCACTCCCGCCAGCAGCCGTTCCAGTTGATAGGTGGCGGTCAGGCGGTGGGCATATTTCTGAGCGATGACTTCACCCTGTTCGGTGACGCGCATCCTGCCCGTAAGCGAGCCCGCCGGCAGCGCCTCCAGGAAAACGTGGACCGGCCCCGCCCCACGGCCGACCGTTCCCCCGCGGCCGTGAAAGAAGGCCAGCCGCACGCCCCGCCGCCTCGCCAGCCGCGCCAGCCGCTGCTCGGCGCGATGCAGGCTCCATTGGCTCGCCAGTATCCCGCCGTCCTTGTTGCTGTCGCTGTAGCCCAGCATCACCACCATCTCGCGCGCCGCCTTCTTGTCCCGGCGCTGCAGGTAGGCCAGGGTGCTTTCCGTCATGGGGTGCGCCAGAAAAGTCTCCAGAATGGCTTCGCTGTTCTCCAGATCGCCGATGGTCTCGAACAGCGGGGTCACGGCGATTTCCGAAGCCAGCCCCTCGGGCGTCTCCACCAGTAGTCCGCCTTCTCGCGCGAGCAGGTAGACGGCCAGCAGGTCCGCCGCGCTGCGCGTGAAGCTCACGATCAATGGGCCAATGCCCTGTGGCCCATATCGCGACAGGCTCTCGCGCAACGCCCCAAACAGGCTCACGGCGCGTTTCGCCTCGTCCTTCAGGACGGTGTGCGCTCCGGTGAAGGGCCTCGGGCTCTGGAGTTCGCGGTTGAGCAGGTCGAGTTTCTTCGCCTCGCTCCACTCGGGATAGTTGCATCGAGGGAAACCCGCGGCACGCAGAAGGCCGGCGATGGCGTGGTCATGAAACGTGCTGTTCTGGCGGAGGTCGAGCGTCGCCAGGTGGAACCCGAATGTCCGCGCCTGGGCTGCCAGGGGGCGGACATCGAGTTCCGCTATGTGCCGCGCCCCCGCCTGCCATAAGGAATGTTCCAGGACCTCCAGGTCCTCCGGCAGTTCATCGGGAGAGGCGTAGCCGCCATGCCGGAGGTCGCCGGCGGCGGTCCGCTCGAGCCGGAGCAGGATGAGATTGATCAGTTGCCGCCATGGCTCACCGGGGTTGCGGTTCAGCGCTTCCTGAGACGCCTCGCCCAGACGCCCTCGCAGCTCATGGATTCTCTTGTGGAGCTCGTCGATGGCCTGGCCAGGCGGCTCGGCCAGGCTGAGCCGCGCGCCGGCTTGCGTCAGCCGCTCCCGGAGCATGACGTAAGCAGCCTCTCGCAGCAGGTCCAGCGTCATCGAAGTCACCTCGGGGGTGACGAACGGGTGCCCGTCGCGATCGCCGCCAACCCAGCTTCCGAAGCTCAGCCGGGGCATCCGCGGCGGGTTGGTGCCGAAAGTCGCTCGCCAGGCGTGCTGGAAGCGCAGATCGAGCAACTCCACCACGTCGGGGAAGACCGAGCGCAGGTAGTGCAAAGTGTTCCGCACCTCGCTCTCAACGTCAGGCCGCTTCTGGAAGATCTCACCCGTGCGCCACAAGCGCTCGAACGCGGCCTTGAGACGCTGGTCGAAGATCGCCCGCTCCACCCCCGTGAATAAGCGGTTATCGCGCTCGACCAGCAGCAGGTAGATGGCCCGATGGTGATCGAGCACGCTGGCGCGCTTGGCCTCGGTGGGATGCGCCGTCAGCACCGGCTCCACCGAGACCTGCTCGAGCAACTCCCGCACCTCCCGCTCCTGGTATCCCCGCTCCCGCAAGTCTCGCAAGTTGGCCAGCCACAACCCCGGCTCGCTCGCCTCGGTCCGCGGATCCTCCGCCTGCCGCCGCACCTGGTTGGCGGTGTTCTCCTCGACGATGTTCAGAAGCTGGAAGACGATCGACAGCGCCTGGCAGTGGCGCTCCGATAGTGGAGACCCGGACGGCGTGCCGCTGTCAAAGCAGCCCCGCAGAAAGGCAGCCAGACCGGCTTCGCCCTCGTCTTCGAGCATCTCGCAAAACAACGTGCGCACATACTCGAAGTCCGTGATCCACTTGGCAAAGCCTTGCTGGATGAGTTCGCCGCGCATCCTCTACGCGCCCGGTCCGCGGGGACCCTAACGCGCTCCTTTCACCTTCAGAAAGATCGCTTCGGTCTTCAGCACATCCGGGACCACCACCTGGCGCGTCTCGCCGGCCTTCAAAACCTCGGTCTGCGGGGCCTCGGCCTTGCCGTCCCTGAACATCTGCACCGAGTACTTGTCGGCCTTGAGGGCCTGGATCTCGACCGTCAGTTCCACTTTCTCCGTGGTGGGCGGAGGCGTCTCCGGGATGTAAATGCCCGGGAAGTGGATGATCCCGAGCGTCCCCGCCGCCGCGTGCAGTTGGCTGACCTTCGCGTCTCCCGAAGCGCGCAGAGACACGTCCCCGGGCCCCGGAACGCCGCCATGCAGGATGTCCTCGCAACCCTGCATCATGGCGAAGAACTTCTGGACCTTGGCGCCATTCACGCTCAGGCTGCCATCCTGCCCGACCATGTCGCGTTGGTAGGTCCATATCGAGAGCCCTTGCGCGCCTCGTTCGAGCGTCGAGATCATGTTGTTCTGAAACTGCACATCCTGCGGGCGCAAGCCGATCTCGGAAGGGATCAGGATGGGCAATTGATAGGCGTAGCTGTAGTGCTGGTCGAGATTCGGCCACATCAGCATGGCCTGCCGCCGGTACAACATGGAGCCGATAACGTCGATGTGCCCTTCCCCGTACAGAGTGCTGTCGGCGCCCTCCGCGCGAATCATCCACGGGTCGTGCGATTCCGAGGCCCCCGACAGAAGGTTGAAGGAAATCAGCTTGTACGGGTCTCCCTCGTGAAAGGCGGTCGTGAAGTGACTCCAAAAGTACTTGACCAGCTCCAGCTTGAAAGCCAGCCAGTCGGACTTCCCTGTATTCTGCTTCCAGCTCTGGTAGATCTGCTGGGTGAAGGGATTGAAATCGTTCTCCCACATTTTCCCCAGGTCCCTGGTCCCGGCGCTGTAGGCGTTGAAGCCTTCTTCATTGCCGAACTGCACCCCCAGCACGGCGTCGGAGTTCCTGTAGTGCGCCCCCAGGGTGCGAGCCATTCTTAGGATGCGCGGGAATACTTTCGGCTGGCCGTATGCCGGGAAAACCTCCGAGGCCGGTTTCAGGTTCAGCAGCTTGTCGATGCTGTTGTAGATGTGGCCCTCGGGGTCTTTCAACCACTGCACCGTGAAGTTGGCGCCGTCCCTGTCGTCCAGGTGGTAGACCCAGAACTTATCCAGGTCCGGCTCCGGCCAGCGGTTGGGCTGGAAGTGCATGAACAGCACCCACCACACCTTCACACCGTGCTTGCGGGCGACGTCCACCACCATGTCGGTGTAAGTGAAATCGAACTTCCCGTCCTCAGGCTCGATGTCGCGCCAGTGGATGCCGACCAGGCCTGTGTTGGCGCCCAGGTTGCCGAAATCCGAGAAAATCTTTTCGTAGTCGGCCGCCGTGGGCCTCACTTTGTTCCAGTAGCCGATCCCACCCAGCCCCCTCACGTAAAAGGGATCGAGCCGCCCCGCCTTGTCGCGCACCTTCAGCACCAGCTTTTGGTTGGGCAGCCGAACCAGCGCGACAGGGGCTTTCTGGGCCGTCGCTTCCTGTTCGGTGACAATGCGCGCACCTCGAGCCTTGGCTCTAAAGTCAGGATCGAAGGCAGCGGGCGCCTCCACGACGGGTTTGGCCACCTGTGCCGGGGCGCACCAAGCGCATAGAACGACTGCCGATGCAGTCAACCACCATCTCGGTCTCATGGACGCCTCCCGGCTGGAGTCAAGCATACACCAAAGGGCATCACCAGCCCATCCTGGACATCCGCGCCTGAATCTCGGCGGCGTAGTTGTCCATCCGCGCCGGCTTCCATCGCAGGGGAGAGGGGATGATGGCTGCCAGCCTGGCGCCCTGCTCGCGGCTCACCTCGGCCGCGGGGATGCCGTAGTAGTGCCGGGCGGCGGCCTCGGCGCCGTAAATGCCCGGCCCCCACTCGATCAGGTTGAGATACAGCTCCAGAATGCGGTGTTTGGACAGAATCAGCTCGGCCAGCGGCGCCACCGTGAATTCAAAGCCTTTGCGGATGAAGGAGCGGGACGTGGTCAAAAACAGGTTCTTGACGAGCTGTTGCGTGAGCGTGGAGGCGCCGCGCCCCAGCTTGCCTTTCTCCACGCTCTGGTCCACGACCTTCCGCAATTCCAGCCAGTCGATGCCGTGGTGCTGGTAGAACCTGCCGTCCTCGGCGGCGATCACCGCGTGCTGGAACTCCGTTGAAATTCGGCGGAGCGGCACAAATGTGTAGCTCTTCTTGTACTTCCGGCGGTGGATCAGGGCCTCGATGCGCCGCTGCGCCTGGACCGCAGTCGTGGGAGGGTTGATCCACCGCACGAGCGTCAGTCCCAGCGCGCACACCAGGTAGAATCCCAGCAACAGCAACAGGATCAGCCGGACGAAAATCCAGAGCCACTTCCGCGCCTTTTTCAACTTGCCGCGCTGTCCTCCCAAGGGCTATTGTAAGGGCCAGAAGCCCGCGGGCAAAGCGCGCCAGAGTGCCCTGCCCCGAACGGATATAATCGAAGGTTGTGGGATCCGCCTCTCCCGATCCGGGAACAAACAGCGCCACGGTGACACGCAATTACCTTTCCAAGACCATCATCGCCGGCTCTGGCAATCCCTATGCATGAAGCATCCATCGTCGAGAGCCTCATGGACCTGGTGCGCCAGAATGTCGCCGACCCCAGCCTTGTGCGGCGCGTCGACGTTCGCGTGGGATTGCTCACGGGCGTCAGTCCGGACGCCATGCGGTTCTATTTCGAATTGATGCGCGACGATGCGCTGAACCCCCGGGCCGAGCTGGTTGTGTCGCTCGAGCCCCTGCTGGCCCGCTGCGAGAACTGCGGCGCCAGCCATACCTTGAACGAGGCCCTGTGGCTATGCCCCGCCTGCGGGGCGCGTTCGCTCGCTCTGCTCAATGGCGATGAGCTCCATTTGCGCAGCGTGGAGGTTGAAGATGGCGAAAGTATTCACGATTGAGCAAAGGATTTTGAAGCGCAACAGCGAGGTGGCGGAGGAGAACCGCCGGCTCTTCGACGCCCACGGCGTCTTCGCCGTGTCGCTGGCCTCCAGTCCCGGGTCTGGCAAGACCAGCCTTCTTGAGAAGATCCTCGCCCTGCTTCGAGGAGAGGTCCGCGTGGGCGTGATCGAAGGTGACGTCCAAACCGACCGTGACGCCCAGCGCATCGAGTCTCTGGGAGTTCCCGTGGTCCAGGTTGTTACCAACGGCACCTGTCACCTCGACGCCCAGATGGTCCAGGGCGCCGTGTCCCACCTCGAAATCGGCAAGGTGGAACTCCTCTTCATCGAGAACGTCGGCAATCTAGTGTGCCCGGCCTCCTATGACCTCGGTGAACACCTGAGGGTGGTCCTCTCCAGCACCGCTGAGGGTGAGGACAAGCCCCTCAAGTATCCCGCTATGTTCCGCAGATCCCAGGTCCTGGTCCTCAACAAGGTGGATCTGCTGCCCTACCTGGCCTACGACATCGCGGAGGCCAGGATTCTGGCCCTCCGGGTCAACCCGTCTCTGGAGATCTTCGAGACTTCCTGCACCACGGGCGCCGGTATCCCGGAGTTCTGCCGCTGGGTCATCAGCCGCATGAACGATACCTCAGCCGCGTGATTCTATTGGGTTGGCTGGCGAGCCTTGCTCTCGGAGCCTCGTCTTTTCGGTCAAGCAAAAAAGTACCAGTACCGAAACGCGGGCATTAGGGTGAAAAGAGTCCACAAATCTCTTGAAAAGCCCGCAGCGTTGGGATATCCTTGTTTACATACGACCGACCGGGCCGTATACGCCTTGCTGGATGGGGGTGTGTGTCGAGATTTTACTTCTGATTTCGGCACGGGGAGGAAGGTTACAATGCGAAGGTTCCTGTTCCTGACAGCGGTTGTACTGCTTGGTGTAGCCACCGTCTCGGCATCGACGATGTGTACAGGCTCGACAGGCACGGATGTCATCGGCACCCCAGGTTTCAGTTGCGACTCACTCGGCGGCCTTACGTTCAGCGGTTTCTCGGCGGTGAACGCGGGGAACGTCCCCACTCCGTCGGTCTTTTTGGTCAGTGTGCAAGATACGAGCGGGGGCATCATGCTGAATTTCAACCCCGGCCTGTTGACCGGCAACCAAGACATCTGGTTCTATTTCCAGGTGACCGGCTCCCCCGTTCTAGGCGTGGATTTGACGAACGGAGCGACCGGCGTGACAAGCATCGCGGAAAGGGTCTGCAGCGGCCCGATTCAGCCGGGCAACGTCTGCGCCGAGGGGCAGGAGGTAGCTACATTGAGCGCCGCCTCAGGTCAGTCTGCTCAGGTCTGGTTCGAGAGCCCCCAGGCTTCGCTTTACATCTTCAAGGATATCGGCACGGAGTCTGACGGTCACATGAGCTCTTTCAGCCAGAGCTTCGACACCCCCGAGCCTGTAACGTTCGGCTTGATCGGCGGTGGTCTGTTGCTTCTGGGCCTGCTGCGGTGCCGCACGCGCGGCTGATCGGGCTGGCCACTAGGTGAACTCCCCGGCCTTTTCAAAGGGCCGGTCATGCGAGAGCGTGACCGGCCCTATCGCTTTCGTGAGCCTTTTCCCTACGAGCTTCGCTCCTGCTTGGTCCCCTCGGACTTCTTGCGGATCTCGATGTTCAGCCGCTTGATCTTCTGGTTGAGGGTTGAGAGCGGCACGTCGAGACTCTGGGCCGCTTCCGTCTGGCTCCAGTTCGCCGCCTCCAGCCGCTCGAGGATGACCCGCCGCTCGTAATCCGCCACGATCTCGTAAAGCGAAGCGTCCGGCGGCAGCCCGCCGCTTTCGTCCCTGCGGATGCGCAGGCCCGCGGCCTGAAGAAGGTGATCGGGCAGCACGTTGGCGGGAACTACCGGCGCGGCGGCCAGCACCACCGCTCGCTCCACCACGTTCTCCAGCTCTCGAACGTTGCCGGGCCAGGCGTGGTCCATCAACAACTGCACGGCTTCCGGCTCGAAGCGCAGCACACTGCCCCCGTCGGGCGCGACGAACTTCTCGTTCTCGCGGCTGTACTTGGCGAAGAAGTACTCGACCAGCACGGGAATGTCCTCTTTGCGGTCCCGCAACGAGGGAAGGCTGATGTTGATCACATTCAGCCGGTAGTACAGGTCCTCGCGGAACTTCCCCTCCTCCACGAGCTTCTTCAGATCGGCGTTGGTTGCCGCGATGATGCGCACATCGACGCGCACCGTCGCGCTCGACCCCAGCGGCATGAACTCCTTCTCTTGGATCACGCGGAGGAGTTTGGCCTGGGTCTCCGGCCCGATCGTCCCGATCTCGTCGAAGAAAATCGTGCCGCGGTCGGCGATCTCGAAGTAGCCCTTGCGCGAGGCGATCGCGCCCGTGAAGGCACCCCTGGCATGGCCGAACAGCGTCGATTCCAGCAGGTCCGGGGGCAGCGAACCGCTGTTGACCGGCACGAACATCTGGTCCGCGCGCGGCGAGTTGTCGTGGATGGCTTTGGCGATGAGTTCCTTGCCCGTGCCCGTCTCGCCCGTGATCAGAATCGTCGCTCGGCTGGGCGCGACCTGGCGCACCAGATCCAGCACCCGCACCATCCGGTCCCCTTTTCCGATGATGTCGGGGAAGTCGAAGCGTTGCTTCAGCGCCCGCCGGAGTTGGACGTTCTCGGTTTCCAAGCGGCGCTTCGAGATCGTCCGCTCGATCTCGATCAGCAGCTTCTCGTTCTTCCAGGGCTTCTCGAAAAAGTCGTTCGCGCCGGCTTTCAGCGCCTCTACCGCCACCGGCACCGAGCCGTAGGCCGTGATCACCAGCACCGGCGTCTCGCGGTCCTTCTCCCGGATCTCGCGCAGCACCTCCATGCCTGAGCGGTCGGGCATCATCAGGTCCAGCAGCAGGAGATCGTAGCCCCCTGCCTCGTACTTGCGGAGCCCCTCGGCGGCATTGGCCGCCGCATCGATCGCATACCCCTCGTCGCCCAGCAGATCCCCCAGGCTTTCGCGGATATCCGCCTCGTCGTCCACGACGAGGATCCTGCCTTTGACTGTGGAGGGGTGGCTCTCGGCGGCGGCCTGCTCAGGCATTCACGGCTTTCCTCAGCGTTGGAAACTCGAGCCGGAACTTGGTGCCCTGCGACGGCCGGCTCTCGACTTCGATCACTCCTCCATGATCGCGTACAATCCCGTAGGTGATCGACAGACCGAGGCCGGTTCCCTTCCGCGTAGTCTTGGTCGTGAAGAAGGGATCGTAGATCCTGGGCAGATGCTCAGGCGCGATCCCCAGCCCGGTGTCCGAGACCTCCACCTGCACACCGTGTCCCGCTTCCCACGCCTTGACCTCCAGAGTGCCGCCGTGCTCCATGGCGTCCCTGGCGTTCAGGAACAGGTTCAGGAAGACTTGCTGGAGCTGGCTGGCGTTGCCCCGGATCGGAGGCAGCGCCTCTTGCAGATCCAACCGCACGTGTACGCCCGACTTCTCCACCTGGGGCTCGACCAGCACCAGGGTCTCGCGGATCACCCTCGCCAGGTCCACGTCGTCGAACTTCCGCGGGCTGGTCCGCGAGAAGTTCAGCAGCGAGTTGACGATCTCGCTGGCGCGGAAGGTCTGCTTGGCGATCTTGTCCAGCAGGGCCGCTTTCCGCTCGTCGCCTTCCACCTGCTTGGCCAGCATCTGCGCGTAGGTCGAAATCACGGCCAGCGGCGTGTTTACTTCGTGCGCGACGCCGGCCGCCAGCAGGCCCACCGAGCTGAGCTTGTCGGCCTGCACCAGCCGGCGTTCCAGCTCATCCCGCGTGGTGACGTCATCGAAGATGATCAGCCGGCCGATCCGCTTCTCGTCGCGCGAGATCAGCGGGGCGATGGCGATGTTGAGCAGAGTCTCGGCAGGTTCCTGCTCCGCCTCGCGCCCGGGCGCCGGCATCTCCAGCACGCCCTTGCCGTTGGTAGGAGTCCCGCCGGGTGCCGGGACGTTGTTCAGCCGCAGGGGGAACTTGTACAGGTGATGTACGCCGCTGTCCTCCCGCACCCGCTCGAAGCTTTGGGCCAGATTTTCCGGAAACAGCGCCGCCAGCGGGCGTCCCAGCGCCTTTTCGCGCGGGATGCCGGTCAGCCGCTCCATCTGCGTGTTCCAGCTCTCGACGCTGTCCTCCAGGTCGGCGGCCAGAATGCCCACGTTGATCGACTCGATAATGTTTTCCTTGAACTCCTTGAGCCGCTCGTTCTCTTCGACCTTGCGTTGCAGGCTGCGGTAGAGGCGCGTGTTCTCGATCGCGATCCCCACGTATCCCGCCAGGGTCACCAGCATCTCGACGTCGTCGCTCGGCAGGAAATCGCCTTTGTCCGTGCGGCTGACGCCGATGTAGGCGATGGTCTTGCCTCGCACCGGGCAGGGCACATAGTAGGTCAGATCCAGCTCGGCGATGGTCTTGCGCACGGCCGCGGGCCAGCGCCGCGACGGCACATCCAGCGGGTGACGCGGCTGTTCGAAAAACAGGTAGGGAACCCCTGGCTCCGCCAGGAGGAAACTCAGGTCCGGTTGGTTCTCCTCCCCGCTCTTCCCGCGGCGCTCCATTGCGCCGAACGCGGCCTGCAAGCGAAACTGCTGCTCGCTTTCGTCGGCCAGAAAGAAGGCCACCCGGGGCACGGAAAGCGTCCGCCTCATTCGCTCGGCCACCGAGGCCAGGATGGCGTCCATGTCCATCTCCGAACCCAGCTCGCGCCCAAACTCGATCAGCGTTCGCCGGTAGTCGTAGCGGTCCTTGTAGAAATAATACTTGTCAAGCTGCACCTGGATCCACCCGCGGATGGGCTGGAAGGCGAAGGCCGCGATCAGGATCAGCAGCAGAGCAGCCCCTGGACTCAGATCCTCGAACTTGCCCAGAGAGAAGATAAGACCGTAGAAAAGCCCCAATATGCACAACGTGGCCAGGGTGTAAACGTAGCCCTGCTGGAATATGACGTCCACGTCCATCAGGCGGTACCTCAGCACGGCGTAGGCCCACGTCAGAGGGACCAGTCCCAGCGACAACACGGCCAGTCTCATGTAAGGACCCGGAACCGCGCCCAGGCTGTAAGGCACCACATAAAACAGCAGGAAGGGAACCACCCCGAACACGGCGCCGTTCCTGAGCCACTTCAACTGCTGCCGGACGATGGGATCCTCCGCCCGCCGGTAGCGCACGCTCAGCACCGCGCCTCCCGCCACGTACAAGGCGGCCATAAGAACCAGCCAGACCCGGTCCAACAGCCAGCGCAATTCCACCGCCGGAATGGCAACCTGGAGCGTCCCGCTCGACACGCCCAAAAACAGCGCCGCCAGCAGCGCGGCGGGCGCATAGAGGGCGGCCATTTTGACCCTGCCGCCCGGCCGGCGCCGCGCCTCCGGGAAGGCCAGGCAGAAGTGCAGGAAAAGCGTCGGCGCCAGCAGCCCCGCCATCACGTTGCCCCAGTACATCACCTTGTCGAAGTTGTTCAGCTTGCCCGTGTAGTGGAAGGTTGACAGCACGAACGACGCCAGGCAAAGCGCGTAGAAGTGGATCGCCCTTTGCGCATTACCGCGGCGGAAATACACGAAAAGACCGATCCCCAGGTACGCCAGCCCGACCATGTACTGGTAGTAGAGCGCGGGCTCCGGCGTCATCTCCCCCACCATCACCGAAGCTTTGAACGTCACCCCGGAACGCTCCAGCGAGTATTTCGCCTGCTGCCACGAACCGATCCGGACCAGGATGCGAGACACGTCGGTGGCTTGCTCGACCGGCGTCCCGTTGATCTGTAGCAGCCTGTCCCCGGCCCTGATCCCGGCCCGCGCCGCCGGACCGTCACCGGTTACCTGGAGCGCCTCGACGGCGCCTTTGCGCTCCATCCAAGTCACGCCATCGTCGGGCAGCCGGAACTGCCTCTGCTGCTGGAAATTGATGCCCCCGGACACCACGGCCGCCACGGTCAGCACGACCAACAACGCGCTCGCGAATTGGCGTTTGAGTTCCCTCACCGCCCGACACCACACCCCAGCGTCCGAAACGTGGTGCACGTTCGTTGCCATGAGCTCCGGGGCTCCAAACCCCAGGATAATCGGGCTGTTCGGCCGCGGCAAATCTGGTTTTTGGGAGACGCCCGCTATGCGATAGCGTAGCGGTGGGGCATATCCCGCCCTGAGGCACCGGACTATTCCCCTTCCATCCGCTTTTGTGCGCCTTGACGCCTCCCCCGCGGCGGCCTAGAATTGATGTAGATCCGGATTGGAGATGGGAGGGGATACGGCCCGGGAGGGCTGCGGCAAATGACGGCACGTACAGTCTTGCTTGTCTGCTCTGTCTCGAGTTTGGCGCCGCTGGCGTGGCTGGGCCACGCGGCCGACAAACCCAAACCCGCCCCGGCCGCCACACAGCGGGAGACCGTGGCCAAGCCCCTCAGCGCGAGGGACAAGCGCCGGCAGGAAGACAAACTCCGCAAGGAACTGGAGGGGCCCTACCGCAAGTGGCTCGACGAAGACGTCACCTACATCATCACCGACGAGGAGCGCGCCGCCTTCAAGCGGCTCTCCACGGACGAGGAGCGTGAGAACTTCATCGAGCAGTTCTGGCTCAGGCGCGATCCCACCCCTGACACGGCCGAGAACGAGTTCAAGGAAGAACACTACCGCCGCATCGCTTACGCCAACGAGCGTTTTGCCTCGGGCATTCCCGGATGGAAGAGCGACCGGGGCCGCATCTACATCACCTTCGGCCCGCCCGATGAGCGCGAGGAGCATCCCTCCGGAGGCAGCTACGAGCGGCCCTATGAAGAGGGCGGCGGCAACACCTCCACGTACCCCTTCGAGATCTGGCGCTACCGCTGGATTGAGGGAGTCGGCACCGACGTGCAGATCGAGTTCGTGGACCCCACCATGACCGGTGAGTTCCACATGACCATGGATCCTTCCGAGAAGGACGCTCTGCTGTATGTCCCTAACGCCGGCCTGACGCTGATGGAGCAAATGGGCCTGGCCAGCAAGGACGACCGCTTCACTCGCACCGACGGCACTCGTCTCGGCGTCGGGGACCAACCCCTGCCCGCGCGCCTGCAACAGTTCGAGCGGTTGGAGCAGTACACCAACCTCCAGAAAGCGCCTTCCATCAAGTTCAAGGATTTGGAAGCCGCCGTCTCTTCCAGAATTACCTATAACGTCCTGCCCATGAAGACGCGGGTGGACTACGTCCGCATGACCGACTCCTCCGTGCTCACCAACATCACCTTGCTGTTTGACCGCAAGGACCTCCAATTCCAGAACAAGGAAGGCGTCGAGAAAGCCACGGTCAATATCTACTGCCGCGTCACTTCGCTGGCGCGCCGCGTGGTCTCCGTCTTCGAGGACCCGATATCGGTGGAGGTTCCGGAAGAGCTGTTCCAGGAGGCGATCAAGGGCTCCTCCATTTACGGCAAAGCCATCTACCTTGCGCCGGGAACCTATCGCATGAATATCGTCGCCAAGGACGTGGTGGGCGGCAACATGAACAACTACGAGGTCGCGCTGCACGTGCCGCGCTACGACAGCGAGGCCCTGGCTTCCAGCACTCTGGTGCTCGCCGACCTGATCGAGCCGGTTCCCACACGCAGCATCGGCACGGGGCAGTTCGTGATCGGGACCACAAAAGTCCGCCCGCGCGTGGGCGAGACCTTCCGCCGCGACGAGAGAATGGGCGTCTACGTTCAGTTCTACAACTTCGCTCCCGACGAGAAGACGCAGAAGCCGAACGGATCTGTTCAGTACGAGGTCACCAAGGAAGGCACCAACGAGAAGGTTATCGACTTTTCGGAGGATGTGAACGCGATCGACGGCGCTTCGGCCAGCCAGGTCACCATCGAGAAGCTGCTTCCGCTCGAGAAGGTTGGACCGGGCCACTACACTCTGAAGCTGACCGCCACCGACCGCAATCGCGACGCGAAGGTCGCCACCTCCGCGAATTTTACTGTACAGTAGGAAGTAGCATAACACTGGAGCAGTGAGGCATCGTTCCGGAATGGGCGCCAGGGCACGCATTAGGGCGATAGCAATGGTAGCAGGCATCCTCGCCGCGGGCACGTGTGCCTCGGCGGCTCCCCCGAATAAGCTCTCG
This sequence comes from Bryobacterales bacterium, assembly GCA_963798455.1. Classification (GTDB taxonomy): domain Bacteria; phylum Acidobacteriota; class Terriglobia; order Bryobacterales; family Bryobacteraceae; genus CAWCTD01. Next base: position 1,268,167 of record CAWCTD010000004.1, on the reverse strand, counting down.
GGGGCCATCGTCGGCTTCGTCACGAATTCCGCCGGCGTTCCGCAGATGGGCGCCACCGTGCTGCTCTTCAATAGCCTGGAGCGGCTTACCGTACGCGCTCTCAGCGATGAGTACGGCAGCTTCATGTTCGGCTCCCTGGCCCCCGGCTCCTACTCCGTGCGCGTGAGTCTGGCCAGCTTCCTGCCTGCCCTCAAGCGAAACATCGTGGTCCAGCCTGGGATGCGCAGCCTGCTCAGCATCAACCTGGCGGGCGTGCTGAGTTCCATCGAGCTGGTCTACTCCTCGACCGGCAGCAGTTCCATCATGAGCGACGAATGGAAATGGGTGCTGCGCGGCTCCAGCGCCACCCGGCCGGTCCTCCGGTTCGGCCCGCGGGTCTCCATCGCCGATCCGAAGGGCCGCTCGTCCTCGGCCGGCAGCCTTTTCTCCGAGACCCACGGAGTCGTTAAGTTCTCCGCCGGCGACCAGGGCGACGTGTCTCAACTCGGCAACGAGCCCGACCTGGGCACGGCCTTCGCCCTGGCCACTTCGGTGTTCGGCGACAATCGTATCCACGTCAGCGGCAACTTCGGGTACTCCTCCGCCACCGGCATCCCCGCGGCCGGCTTTAGAACCAGCTACAGCCGCGGTCCCGATGGCCGCACGTCCGCACAGGTCAATCTCACTTTGCGTGAACTGTACCTCCCCGCCCGGACCGGCGCCGGGCTCCTCACCGGCCAGGAGGGAGCCGCCCCGGCGCTCCGTACGATGTCGGTCGGCTTCCTGGACCAGAAGGCGATTGGGGAAGGGCTCCACCTGGAGTACGGCTTTTCCATGGAGTCCGTGAGCTTCCTGAATACACTGAACTACTTCAGCCCTTACGGACGATTGACCTACGACCTCGGCGAGAACGGCGCCGTGGAATTTGCGTTCAACTCGGGCCTCCCGCCCGGTGAATTCTTCGTCTCTCAGAGAGGAGCCTCCAGCGAACTGCAACAGGATCTCGCCGCCCTGTCCCTGTTCCCCCGGGTCTCATTGCGCGACGGCCATGCGCGCGTGCAGCGTGCCAACAACCTCGAGCTGGCGTATCACATTACAATCGGTTCGCGCACATATGGCCTGGCGGCCTACCGGGAGTCGGTAACCAATGCCGCCTTGACCATGGTGGCGCCGCCGGGTGTCGTTCCGCCGAGCGACCTTCTGCCGGATTTGCTTTCCAATAGTTCGGTGTTCAACGCGGGCGACTATTCCAGTGCGGGTTATATGGCCTCGGTGACTCAGGCCCTGGGCGAGAATTTCGGCCTCACGCTGGCGGGCGGCAGTGGCAACGCGTTGATCCCGATTCAGGCGGACCTGAGTGCCGGCGGCGGGGACGAGTTTCGCCGCATGTTGCGCCACGGGCAGCGCCGCTGGCTTGCCCTGAAGTTTGCCGCTACCGCGCCCGTGACAGGCACGCAGTTTACGACCAGCTACCGGTGGGCCGACGGCAGGTCGCTGACCGCCCCTCACCTCTACCTCACGCAGTCATTTCGGTCTGATATCGGCTGGAACGTCCACTTCCGTCAGCCTGTGCCCGTGGTTTCATGTATAGGCGGACGTTCTGGAGGTCACCGCCGACCTGCGCAACATCCTGGCCCAAGGTTACCTGCCCATGGCCACCGCAGGGGGCCGCCGCGCCCTTTTGCTGCACACCCCGCGAAGCGTCCGCGGCGGGTTCAACTTCATCTTCTAGTGACAGCGCTCCCTGGATTTTTTTCTGTTTCTTTTCAGTAAATTAGATAATTGTGTTCATCCTTGCCGGCGGTTCGGAGTGTATGGTGGTGGCGAGAGAGGGAGTTCGGTCCAGCCTTCAGCCTGCCTGAAGCAGACCCCGAAATTCCTACCATGACGCCCCTCCCGCTCCAGATTGGGAGCGTGCTGCCTCCAGCCGGATTCCCTCAGAGAAGGCTCGTGGCTCGTAGCTTGCGGCCCGTGGATTCCGATTCCACAGGCCACAGGCTACAAGCCACAGGCTATTTCCTCGCGCCCCGCTGGGGGTTCTTCAGTTTCGACTGGCGGGCCTTTCTGGATTTACGCTTGGGCTTGCTGATACGGAACGTTCCGCTCCCAAGGTTCTCGGTCTTGTATTTTTTGTCCTCTGCCAAAGCTTCCTTCTCCTTCCGGAAATGCGCCTGAACCCCGCTATTCTAACGCATCCCGCACAAGCAGGGGCACGGCGTTGCTATACTCGTCGCTACGTCCATGCTCTACAACACCGTCAAACAGAAGCTACTGGACGGCAAGCCCGTCATCGGGGCGACCGTCCACTCACCGGACCCGGACCTCTGCCGCGCGGTGGCCGGCGCCGGCTTTGACTTCCTCTGGATCGAGATGCAGCACAGCCCGCTGGCCTTCGACGACGCGGCCAAAATCATATGGGCCTCGCGGGGCAACCCGGCGATCCCTTTCATTCGCGTTCCCGACGCGACGGAAGGTGACATCCAAAAAGCCGTCGACGTGGGGGCCTTGGGCATCGTCGTCCCCATGGTTGACGCCGCCGAGAAAGCGCGGGCGGCGGTCAGGTTCGCCAAGTATCCGCCGCTGGGGCGCCGCAGTTCAGGAAACAGCCAAGCCAAACCGCTCTGGGGGGATGACTACCGCGATACCGCCAACGACAACATCATCGTGGTCGCCATGATCGAGACGCCCGAGGGTGTCGCCGTCGCGGACAAGATCGCCGCCGTGGAAGGGATCGACGTGGTCTTTGCCGCCAGCAGCGACCTGGCGAGCTTCTCCGGATATCGGCAGGGCCAGCCGGCCTACGAGGCAATGGTGGCCAGAATCCACGACACCGCGCTGAGCGCCGGCAAGAGACTGGGTGGTCCGCTCTCTTGGCGCGACCGCCCCGGCTTCAGCTTTTTCCAGGGTCCCGCCGAAGCCGCCCTCATAAGAAACGGGGCCAGCCTGATCTGGCCCGATGTTTCAGTAGCCCGCTAAGGAGAGTCCAATGAGCGGTCCCGCCCAGCCGCTGGATGACGGCCGGCTGGCTGGCTTGTGGATGTCCTTCCATCGCTTCTACCTTCCGCGCGGGCTCGGCCAGCGCTTCTCCAGATACGCGCGCAGCCGGAGGATGGCCTGCGACTTCAGTTGGGAGATGCGCGACAGGCGCAGTTTCGTCACCCCGGCGATCTCCCGCAAGGTCAGCTCCTCCTTGCAGTAAAGGGTCAACACCGTGCGTTCGACCGGCGGCATCTTCTGAATGGCTTCCGCCAGCAACCGTTCCAGCTCACTGCACTCGAGCAGCCGCGAGGGCCAGTGCTCCTCGTTGTCGGACACGGTTTCGAGCAGTTTCCTGCCGTCCTCCTGCTCCGACCTGTAGTCCAGGCTGTTCAGGGTGAGCCCTCGCACGTCAACCAGCCATCGGTGGTACTCTTCCAGGCCGAGGCTCAATTGCTTGGCGATCTCCTCTTCAGAGACCGAACGGTTCACCTTCTGCTGCGCGGCCGCGATGGCGGCCTCGATCTGCTTGACCTTGCGCCTTCTGTCGCGGGAGGCCCAATCCAATCCGCGCAAGCTGTCCAGGATGGCCCCCCGGATTCTGTACTCGGCGTAGGTGCGCAGTTTGACGCTCTGGGCCGGGTCGAAGTTATCGATGGCCAAGATCAGCCCCACGGTGCCAGAGGACACCAGGTCCTCCAGGCTGACGCTGTCGGGTAGCCGGCCGTGGATGCGCCTGGCGATCAGGCGCACCTGGGACAGGTGCTCCAGAATCAGGTGCTCCCGCTCGGCGTACGCTTCCTCGATTTGGGCGGGAGAATACATCACTAAACTCTGGTGAACAGCAAGCTGGGATGGCCGGAAGATCTCAAACTGGTCCACCATATAAGTCAGATCGGCGGATTTAATGGTCGCCGGTAGGACCAGGTGGGTTTCGGTCTGGGGGTGGGCCGAGAGAACTTCGGCCCTGGCGTCGAGGAACTCCTTGGACGAGGCGAACTAACCCTCGCGCCGCGCCTTGCCGACGCGGTTCGCGGTGATCTGGCTGAGCGTGGCTCTGGTCTCGGCCGAGGCCGCCACGCGCGCTATGGCCCTACTTCTTGCCCTTGGGGGGCTCCAGTTCGGGGCCCACGCGGAAGACCGTGATGTTCTGAAGCATCACCGGGGTCCTCGGCTTGTCGTTGGCGTCGCGGGGAACCCGGGCTATCTTGCCCACCAGGTTGAATCCGTCCGTCACCTGCCCGAAGATCGTGTGCTTCTGGTTCAAGTAGGGTACGGGAACCTCCGTGATGAAGAACTGCGTGCTCGTGGTTTTCGGCCCGGCATTGGCCATGGCCAGCATCCCCGCCGCGCTGAAGTCGAGCGAGGACTTGGCCCATTCGTCAGGAATCACGAATCCGCCGTCGCCCGTGCCCGTGCCCATGGGATCGCCGCCTTGGATCATGAATTGGGGGATCACGCGGTGGAAGATGGTCCCATCGTACAGCGGGGTGTTCTTCACCTGCCCCGTCCGGGGATCTTTCCACGGCTTGGCGCCCATGGCCAGGGAGACGAAACTACGGACGGTCTCCGGCGATTCCTTCTCGAACAGCCGCACGGTGATGGCGCCCATCGACGTATTGAACGTGGCATAGAGGCCGTTCTTGTGCCCCTTGGCCTGTTCCGCAGTGGCCTGGGGAATTGACAGAGGTGTTTGTGCAAACATAGATGTCGCTAATAGCAGCCCGCAAAAAAGTCGAGTCATGGATGTCTTTCCTCGTGAAGACTTTCAGGTTAGCAAAGCCCCGCCAGGAAAGGCCAGTGGCAGGCGGAAGGCCGGTGGCTCATCCTCCAGCACCAGCGAGCGGGCGCCGCTCCCGTCGGCGCCTCCGCCAAGAGCCCCGGCTTCCCGCACTCCTATTCGCTCCAGGGTTGACACTGCCCGAGCCAGCCCAGGAAGGTCTCCACCTCGGCTGGCCCGGCAAGGCTGTAGCGGGCCAAAGTCCGCGATGGGCGGCCTACCCTCGCCGTGATTCCTTCCGGAAGCGCGGAGAAGGCGTCCTCGTCCGTCAGATCGTCGCCAATATAGATGGGCAGCGCATCCTCGCCCCCCGTGCGCTCGAGAATCCACCGCGCCGCGCGCCCCTTGTCCCAGTCCACCTCGGGGAGAATCTCCCAAATCTTCTTGCCGCCGCGGAGACGGAAGCCCTCGCCCGACAGCGCCATCAGACTGTGAACGGCAGCCGCGGCCTTTTCTTCAGCCGCCCCGGCAGCCCGCCGGAAATGCACGGCTATGGCCAGCCCTTTATCTTCCACCTCCACGCCGGCGGCATGAGCCAGGGCGGCGGCCAGTTGGCTCGCCAGGCGTTCCAGTGCGGGTCTTAGGCCCAGAGCCGTAGGTTCGACAAAGCTGATTTGCGGTCCGCCGATCTGGAGGCCGTGGCAGCCGGCGTAGATCAGCTCGGGAAGACCGACGCGCGCGCGAATGTCATCGAGCGACCGCCCGCTGATGACCGCCAGCCGCACATGCCGCTGCCGGGAGAGCGCGAGAAGCGCTCCGCGCACGCCCGGCTCCAGATGCGCGAGATCGGGCCTGGGCGCGATGGCGGCGAGAGTCCCGTCGTAGTCCAGCAGGACCACAAGGCGGCGCGCCACGGCGGCGCGGGCTCCTATCTCATTGAGGCAGTCGAGCAATCGGCGGGGCGTCCGGAGCTTCGTGGCCGGGCGGGCGGGAATCACAGAACAGCGGCTTCCCACTGTTCGAGAGGCGCAGGCGCTTCAATGCTCGCCAAGGCCGACAGGACCTTGCCCGCCCACCAGTAGATGTTGTGTCTGGCGACGGTCTCCCGCATCCGCTGCATGCGTTTGCGGCGTTCTTCCGGCGGCATCTCTAGCGCCATCTGAATCGCGCCGCAGGCCTCTTCCAAGGAGAACGGATTCACCAGCACGGCGTCGCTCAACTCCCGCGCGGCGCCCGTGAACCTGCTTAGAATGAGAACCCCGTCTTCGTCGAAGCGGCTGGCGACGAACTCCTTCGCCACCAGATTCATCCCGTCGTGAAGGGAGCTGACGAAACAGAAATGCGCCAGCCGGTGGAGCGCCATCATCTGGATGGGACCGAGGTGCTCCCGGATCAGGACGATCGGCCGCCAGGAGCCGGTGCTCCATCTCCGGTTGATGTCGCCGGCCAGAGCGCTGATTTCCTCACCGAGAGCCTTGTACCTGGGAATGCGGCCGCGGCTGGGAACGCCGACCTGCACGAACACCAGCCGGCCACGGTGTTCCGGGTTCTGCTCCAGGAAGCGATCCACGGCCCGGAACTTTTCGGGGATCCCCTTGGTATAGTCGACGCGATCCAGCCCAATGCCTATGTACTGGCCGCTCAAGCCGAGCTGCCGGCGCCAGCGCTCCATCTCCCGGTCCACGGCGCGGCTGGCCGCCAGGGACGCATGCCGCTCAAAATCGATGCTGATCGGGAAGCTCCGGACCATGGTGATCTTGCCGCCCCGGGTGACCTCGGACGTCTCCTGGTCGACCTTGGCCTCGATGGTCCGGTCCACCGTATCCAGGAAGTTCTGACAGTGATAGGGCAGATGGAACCCGAGTAGATCGTTGCCGAGCATTCCGTCCAGCAGTTCTTCGCCCCACGGGAAGGCCCGGAACACCTCGCGGTTCGGCCATGGAATGTGCCAGAACTGGGCCAGGATGAGGTTCGGGTTGCGGTTCTTCAGGATCCGCGGCAGCAGCGCGAAATGGTAGTCCTGGATGAAGACCAGGGTGCGTTTCGAGCCGGCCTCCTCAAGGACCGCTTCGGCGAAAAGCTCGTTCACTTCGCGGTAGTGCCGCCAGTCTTCCGGGCGAAACACGGGCCGTGTGAAGGCGACGTGGCACAGCGGCCAGAGGCCTTCATTCGCCAGCCCGTAGTAGTATCCGTTCTCCTGGGACTCGCTGAGCCACACCCGTCGCAGGGAGTAGCTGGGGCTCTCCGGCGGCACGGCGATTCGGTCGGAGTAGTCTACCGTCTCGCGGTCGGCGTTGCCTCCCCCGTGGGCAATCCAGATGCCGCCGGCCGCGCGCATAATCGGATCGATCGCCGCCGCCATGCCGCTGGCGGGCTGTATGCACTCGATCCGGTCACCGGAGTACTGGTGCACGTAGGGCTCCCGATTGGAAACCACGATCAACTGGCAGTCACAGAGCTTCTCTTCGGCGAGGCCGTGTAAGTCCCGCGTCGTCCAGCAGCGACCCATCCCCCCCACGCTCCCAGGGACTGGGATAGATAGGAAACGTTCGTAGGCGCCCATGACCAGATGAAGAACTGCCCTTATATTGTCGACTACGGGGCGCCCCGGGACCATCCCCCGTTCGGTGTAGGGGCGGGAGGGGAAATCCAGTATCAGCTAAATCATTGATTCAAAACGAAGTGCCTGACAGGTAGAGATGCCTCCGGGGCCGTGCGGAGCGGCGAGCGCCGGACCGGGCCGTCCTGGGTCAGGGTTTCTTGGTCTCCTTGTGCTCGACCTCTTCGCCGTACTTGATCTGGACCTCGCTCTTGAACTGCTTGTAGTCCTCGTAACGCACCACCATGCGGAGGCGCTGATTCAGCCCTGACTTGAAGTACAAGGTATCGTTGGCTTCCGTGTATGTGGGAAACCAGTACTTCCCATCGACCTGTTGGCGGTAGGTCTCGAACTTGGGGAACTGGTTGTCCTCTCCCCTCTTCAAAAGACCCACGCCGCGCCCGTAGGTCTTCACGATCTGCAAATCGCGGTCGTCCACCCAGGCGATGCCGGAGAAATAGCGTTTTCCCTCCTCCATCTTCTTGGGCTTGATGGCAAAGACGTAGCAGGGGATCTCGTCCGCGTTCTGCTTGCCAAGGTAGCGGATCCAGTAGTCCGCAACTTCACTCGTCGTCAGCACAAATGGCTGCACGTTGCGCAGATCCTGCTCGTCCTGGGGCGTGAGGATAAGATTGCGCAACGTGGCGACGGGAGCCCGCACTACTCTCTCGGTGCGCTTGCCGTCGGGAGAGAAGATGATGTCGGAGTCCATCTCCCAGCGCCCGCGCACGTTGCCGAACTCATCCAGCTCCTGAAGCCGCGCCGATTGCCGGTAGGTGTAGTTCTCGCGCGCAAGGGAGAACTGTGTCTCCTTGGCGGCGAACTTCTGAATGATGTCGTTGATCTGCGCGTCGGAAAGCTGCGGCTGATCCACCGCCCAGGCGGCCCCGGCCAGTGCCGCGACGCCCAATGCCATCCTCCAAGCCTTCATAGGACCCTCTTGTCGCCCTGCCTGCTACCAGTGTAACGCCGCACGATCAGGGCGTGGCGCTGTAGAATAGCGGTCTCATGAGGAATTGGAAACTGGTCGCCGCGGGCCTGGATGCAGGCCTTTCCGAGACTGAAATCGAGGGGATCACGCCGGCGCTGGACGCGCTCGAGACTGCGTTTCGGCCGCTGGCCGCGGCCCTGCCTTACGAGGCCGAGCCGGCGGTCACCTTCGAAGCGCCCCCCGAGGATCGCCCGTGACTATCCTGGAGGCTGCTCGCGCTTTGACCTCCCAAAGGTGCTCTTCGCTCGAACTGACCAGGGAGGCCCTGGAGCGCATCCGCAAACTCAACCCCGTGCTGAACGCCTTCATCACAGTCATGGAGGAGAGCGCGTTGGCGCGGGCCCGGCGCATGGACGAGGAGCTTCTCCGCGGCCTCCATCGGGGACCGCTGCACGGCATCCCCGTTGCTCTGAAGGATGTCTTCTCGACCCAGGGCACTCGCACCACCTGCGGCTCACGGGTCTTCGCCGAGCACGTCCCGGACCATGACGCGGCCGTGGTGGAGAGACTGGAGGCCGCGGGTGCGGTGGTGGTGGGCAAGACCAACATGCACGAGCTGGCCTACGGCGTCACCTCCGACAATCCGCACTACGGCGCGGTGCGCAATCCCTGGGACCGGGCGCGTGTGGCGGGGGGATCGAGCGGTGGTTCCGCAGCCGCCGTCGCCGCGGGGATGGTCTTCATGGCCATGGGCACCGACACCGGCGGATCGATCCGCATCCCGGCGTCCTTCTGCGGGACGGTCGGGCTGAAGCCGACCTACGGACGAGTGAGCCGGTACGGCGTGCTGCCTCTCGACTTCAGCCTCGACCACATGGGGCCGCTCACCCGCTCGGCGCGCGACGCGGCCTTGGCGCTGGAGGCCATCGCCGGGTTCGATCCGCGCGACCCCAGTTCCAGCCGGCAGCCCGTGGAGCGCTACCTGCCGGAGGAGACCGCGGACATCCAGGGCTTGCGTGTCGGCCTCCCCCAGGACTTTTACTTCGAAAACGCAGACGCCGCGGTGGCCGAGGCGGTAGAAGGCATGGCCAAGACCGCCGAGGGCCTTGGCGCGCGCGTGGTTCAAGTTCGTCTGCCGGACGTCGCCGCGGTGAATACCATCGGCCGCGTCATTCTGTTGGCGGAAGCGGCGGCCATCATGGAGCGTGACCTGGCGCGGCGCGGCGAGTTCGGCGATGACGTGCGCGCGCTGCTGGACCAGGGGCGGCTGATTCCCGCCACCGATTACGTGAACGCCCAGCGTCTCCGGCGCCTGAAACAGCAGGAGTTCGCCTCCGTCTGGCACGAAGTGGATTGCCTGTTCACACCAACCACTCCCACATCGGCCCCACGACTCGGAGCACAGAGCGTCGAGGTCGGAGGAAGAACCGAGGACCTGCGGCTGGCCACGACGCGCTTTGTCCGGGCGTTCAATGTGCTTGGCTTTCCGGCGCTGTCGATGCCCTGCGGGCTCGACTCGCGCGGCTTGCCGATGGGCCTGCAAATCGCGGGGAAACCGTTCGCCGAAGCGACCGTGCTTCGAGTGGCGGCTGCTCTGGAGGACGCCACCGGTTTCTCGAAGCAGGCCCCGCCCCAGATCGGCTAGTACTACTGTGTTATAAACGAAGAAGACAACAAAACGGGCAACAGGGGAGCTGCCGGAGAAGCGCTCTCGCAATTCTGATTCGGAGTGTAGCGATCGAGTTGGCATTATGCCGCTCGGCGCGCACGCGCTGAGCCGCGGGGTTGGAAGTCGGGCGGAATCCCCGGCGTGCGTACTTCCAGCCGGCCAGCGCGGGCGGAGGGGGAAAAACGGCTCCGCTCGGCCACTAGGAACCCATACGCCGCGATACACAAGATGGCGTGGTGATGGAAGCCGCGCCAGCCGCGTCCCTCGAAGTGCCCCAAGCCGAGTTCCTGTTTCAACTCTTCGTAGTCGCGCTCGATGATCCAGCGGTGCTTCGCCAGCCGCGCTAGGACGGTAAGTTTCGTGTCAGCTGGCAAGGTGGACAACCAGTACTTGGTTGGTTCGGCTTCGTTGCTGGGCCACTCGATCAACAGCCACTCTTCCGCAAACGGCTCGCTCCGCTCGAAGTCCCGGTGGGCAGGCCGGACGCGTACCGCCGCGAACCGGGAGGAAAGACCTCGCTTCACACCCTGACGCCAGGTCAGCTTCTTCCAGGCCGACGCCGGCAGCGCGAGCGCCAGTTCTTGGACCGAGACCGGTGGATGCTTCTGGCTCCGCGGCAGCAGTTTCGGCGGACGCCCGGTCCCCTTCCAGACGGGCTTTGGCAACGGCCCTTCGCCCGGTTTCCAAACGGTCACCGTGGACTGGATGCCGACCACGTAGAGCAGTTCCAGTTCGGTGATCCCCTCGCGGAACTTCGTGTCGGTGCCATAGGCTGCATCGGCCAGGACTGGCGCCCTGGGGATGTCAACGGCGACTGCGGCGCGAATCTGCTTCAGGGCGATCGCCGGCTTGATATCGAAAGCGATCTCGTCCGGCACCCCGGCCTCTCTCCGGCGCGCCCGATCATTCGCCCAGACTTCTGGCAAATACAGTCGCCACGCGACCGGCAGGCTCACCGTGTTAGTGGCAACCGACAGACTCACCGCCACCCGGCAGTTCTCTTGCTTGCCCACCTGCCCGCAGTACTGCCGTGTCACCCCGACCGAGTGCGTCCCTTTCTTCGGGAACCCGGTGTCATCGATGATCCAGGCTTGGATCGGTCCCTTCTGCCTCATCGCCGTCAACGCGTAGGCGCGGACCTCCGCCAGAACCGCTTCGTCGCACCACGGGGCGTCGGCCACCAGGTGGTGCAGAGACTGGTGCATGCGGCGGACGTTGTCAGGCGCCAAACGGGCGGCCATCGGCTCCACACTCTTGCGCTCGCCCGGTAGCAACAGGCCCGTGCAGTAGTTCTTCAGCGGGAGCACTCGGTCCGCGTGCCCTGCGGCTTGCGCCAGGCCCTCAAGGTAGGCCGCAAGGCGTTTCTGTTGTGGGCCTGGCGCGCCATGGCTGGTTCCCCCAGAACAATTCTACCATAGAATGTTCCGTTTATAACACAGTAGTACTAGCGGCCCGTGGTGAAAGTGAATCTCGGGGACAGGCAACGAAATTCCAGCCTACAAGTCGTTGAGTTTGCGCGAGCGGTTCAGTCGGAATTTCGTCGCCTGTCCCCGAAATTACGTGCAAGAGCGCGTGAAATGATGAAGCGGCAATCACTGGGTTATAGCCGCCGGTGGCCGATCTTTACGATTGTGACGGTCGCGCTGGCATCTTGGATTGAGTACAAGACGCGATAGTCGCCCTGGCGGAGGCGATACTTCTCTTCGCCGGAGAGTCTTTCCGAACCAGGCGGGCGCGGATTGCCGGCAAGACCTTCCATCTTCGCCACGATGCGACTTCGGTCTCTCCTGGGCAACGCCTCCAGTTCTTTGGCCGCCGAGGGTTTGATAAGGAGCTTATAGCTTGCCACGCCGCTTCAGGTCCTTCAATACATCCTCGAATGACAAGGGGGGCTCCTTGGCGCGTTCGGCAAAAATGGCTAGGTCCTGGGCGTCTTCGGCAAGCGTTTGGCGCACAGCGGTATTCACCAGTTCCGAAATACTGCGGTCGGTATGCGCTGCCTTCACACGGAGGGCCTTATGCAGGCTCGGGTCCAAGTAGACGGTGGCGCGCTTGAGCTGTGGCACAACAACCACTATAGTGTTATGACGCTTAAACGTCAAGACGTCGCTGTGGACAAATCCTCTTCCCACCAGCAAGCCCCCCTCCAGTCGCTAAAGGCCCGGCACCATCCGCCGATAGAGCGCATGGGGGGATGTGCGCCGCCTTCACGCATTGGTGTGCCAGAGGACTTGGCTGCTGCCGTCGCTCGGTGATCTGCTGCTGGTCTCCCTGGTGGCGTGGCTTTTCGTGGCCGGGCAAGGCTGGATGGTGCTGTTGGCCGATGGAGATACCGGCTGGCACATCCGCACCGGGGATTGGATTCTCCAGACCCATTCCATTCCCACCCGGGACAGCTTCTCCTTCACCCGTGAAGGCGAACCCTGGTACGCCTGGGAGTGGCTTTCCGACGTGATCTTCGCCGGGGTACACCGGTATTGGGGCCTGGCGGGCGTGGCGGCGCTGGCAGGATGCGTTCTGGCGCTGGCGGCCCTGGTGGTCTTTCGTCACATGCTCTGGCGCGGCGCCAATGCGCTGGTCTCGCTGGCCGCGCTGCTGGTCCTGGTGAGCGCTTCCTCGATCCACTACCTGGCGCGGCCGCACATTTTCACGCTGCTGCTGCTGGGGGCCTCGCTCTGGATGGTCGAGCGGGATCGCCGCCAACCCGGCTGGCAAGTCTGGCTGCTGGTTCCCGTCTCGGCCGTTTGGGTCAATCTGCATAGCGGCTTCTTCGCCCTGCCCGCCTGCCTGGCGGTGCTGGCGGCCGGCCTGGCGATCGAGGGCTGGATGGAGGAGGGGCAGCGCCGACGGAGCTGGCGGGCAACGCGGCGCTATGCGGCCCTGTCCGCGGCGACAGCGGCCGCCTCGCTGGTGAACCCTTACGGGATCGGCCTCCACCGGCACATTTGGAGTTACCTGACGTCGGACTGGATCCGCAACGCGGTGGACGAATTTCAGTGTCCCAAGTTCCGCTCCGAGAACCTTCTCCATTTCGAACTGCTCCTGCTGGCGGCATTGATGCTAGGGGGCTGTCTGGTGGCGCGCAAGCGCGTCGCGGATGCCCTGCTGGTGCTGGTGTGGGCGCACCTGGCGCTGGGTTCGGTGCGCCATGTGCCGGTCTTCGCCATCGTGGCGGCGCCTCTGGTGGCCACCGAGGTAAGCCGGCTGTGGGAGCGGCGAGCGCAGCGAGGGACGCCCCGGTCGCTGTGGCGCATCCTGTGGGCGCTCGGCGAGGACCAGAAGCCGAGTTTCCAACGGGTGAGTGGCTGGTCTGTCGCCCTGGTGTGGGGAGCGATCCTAATGACTCCCGCTGGGAAGTGGCCGAGCGATTTCCCCCAAAACAAGTTCCCGGTTTCAATGGTTCGCGCCGAGTCCTTCCGCCTGAAAGGCGGCAAGGTCTTTACCTCAGATCAATGGGGTGACTACCTGATCTATCGGAACTGGCCCGGCCAGAAGGTGTTCATCGACGGACGCAGCGATTTCTACGGACGCGAGATCGGCCAGGACTATCTGCGGCTGGCGGAAGGCCGCCCGGGCTGGGAGAACCTCTTTCACAAGTACGGCTTCAGTGCGGCGCTGATCCCCCGCGAATGGCCGCTGGCGGCCCTGCTGGACCGCGCTGCGGGGTGGAGCCGGATCAGGACGGATCCACTGGCGGTACTGTTTGCGCGCAAGCCGGCGGAGCCCTCCGAACGGGCTAATCAGATCGCACGGCTTGACCGATAGAAGGAAAGCCAGGCAATTGACATGGACCGCAGATTCATCACCGTTCTGGGAGTAAGTCTCCTCTTTGCCCTTGTGGTGTCCAGCATCTTCTACCTGATGAGTTCGCGCGCGGGAGGACGCTCCAAGAACAAGGCCAAGACCGAGATGACCAACCTGGTGGTAGCCGCCCAGGCGCTTTCGGTCGGGGTGCAGATCCGGCCGGCTGACGTGAAGGTGGTCCGGGTCCCTCGGGAGTGGGTGCCAAACGGCTCCTTCCAGAATCCCCAGGAGGTGGTGGGTCGTCCGGTGATCAGCAACATCCTTGCGGACGAGCCCGTGATCGCCGGGCGTCTCGCGGAACGGGGCAGCGGCTTCGGTCTGGCTCCCGTGATCCCGCCGGGCATGCGGGCCGTGGCGGTCAAGGTGAACGAAGTCGTGGGCGTGGCCGGCTTCGTGCTGCCCGGCATGAGAGTGGACGTGCTGGTTACGGTCCGTCCGCCCGGAGACGCCGGGGCACGGACCAGCACGATTCTGGAAAACGTGCCGGTCCTGTCAGCCGGAAAACAGATACAAGCGGATGCGAGCGGTCAGGCGGTGAATGTGCCGGTGGTCACTTTGCTGGTGACGCCGGATCAGGCCGAACTCCTTACGCTGGCGGGCAACGAGGGGCACATCCAGTTGGTGCTGCGGAACTCGGGGGACCAGTCTCTGGGGAAGCCCCCCGGCAGGGACATGACGGAACTGTACGGGCTGCCCCGCCCCAAGGAACCGCCGGTGGCGGCGCCCGTCCGCCATCCGGCCCCGAAAGTTGTGGTGGCGGCGCCCCCGCCGGCGCCTGCCCCGCCGGATGAAATCGTTATCTTTCGCGGCACCCAGCGGAGCGTGGAACGGATCGGGGCGAATAAGTCGAATTGAGGCTGTCAGGTGAGGCATGCGATCGCGTGACTGTTTCTTGTTTGCGTGTATGACGTTGACGGCGGTTGTTCTGCCGGCCGGCGGTCAGATCCCGGACCGGGAGCTCAAATTGACCGTGGGCGAGAGCTCGGTGATCGATTGTTCCTTCGACATCGGGCGGATCTCGACCAGCGCCCCCGAGATTGTAGACACCGTGGCGCTCAGCCGCCGCGAGGTCCTTCTGCTGGCGAAGGGCTACGGACTGTCCACGGTGGGCATCTGGTCAAAAGCGGGAGAGAGGATGTTCTACAAGGTGACGGTGGCCCACGATCTGGAGCAGGTCAGGGACTTGCTCCGGCGGACCTTCCCGGAGGAGGCGATCGATGTGCAGGGCGCGCAGGACGCCCTCTCGCTGACGGGCCGGGTCACCAGCCAGACGGTGGCCGATCGCGCCGCGGCGCTGGTGGCGCCACTGGCGAAGAGCGTCGTCAACAACCTCCAGGTAACTCCGCCCGGCCCCGAGAAGCAAGTAATGCTGCGCGTCAGATTCGCTGAGCTGAACCGGACCGCGGCAAATTCATTCGGCCTGGGTCTGGTGTCGGCCGGCGCGCTGAACACCCTGGGCCGCATTACCACCGGCCAGTTCGCGACCCCGCAACCGGACAGCCTCGGCGCCACGGGGGCCGCGATCACCATCAGCGACGCGCTGAACATCTTCGCCTTCCGTCCGGACCTGAACCTGGCGGCCTTCATCAAAGCACTCCAGTCCCAGGGGGTGCTGCAAGTGCTGGCGCAACCGGACCTGGTCACCACCAACGGCAAGGAGGCCAGCTTCCTGGTCGGCGGCGAGATCCCGGTTCCGGTAGTCCAGGGCGGCGCCACTTCGGGCGCGGTGAGCATCCAGTACCGTGAGTTCGGCATCCGGCTGACTTTCCAGCCAGAGATCACGCCGCACCGGACCATCAAGCTGCACGTCAAGCCGGAGGTCTCCATGCTGGATCCCACCAACGGGGTGACGCTCGCCGGCTTCAGCATCCCGGCGCTCTCCACGCGCCGGATGGAGACCAACATCGAGCTGGCCGAAGGCCAGAGCTTCGTGATCGCCGGGCTGATGGACGACCGGGCCACCGAGACGCTGTCCAAAGTCCCGGGACTGGCGAGCATCCCAGTTCTGGGGGCGCTTTTCAAGAGCCGGCAGGAGAGCAAGACCAAGACCGAACTGGTGGTGATCGTGACGCCGCTCATAACCGATCCGGCCGAGGCCGCCCACCCGGTTTCCGAGCCGGTCATGCCCATGGAGTTCCTGCCGCCCTCCCCGGCTGCGGGCGGCGCGGAGACGAAGCGGAAATAGGGGCACTACTGTGAGCGTATCAAGCGCGGGAAAGCCGGCGGAGTTGAGGGCGGTGCTCATCGCACCCGACCGGGGGAGGTGGACAGCGGGCTTGGCAAGGCCATCGAAGAGCTGGCCGGAATCGTGGCCGGCCCGGCCAGGAGCGAGAGGCGGAAGCTGAACTTCGTTATGGACAACGGGCCGGTGTTCGCCGGCGCCTAAGACGGCAATTGAGGAAAGGACCATGTTGGTCGCCACGGATTCTAGAACTTCGGGAGAGATGACCTGGGAGCAGAGGCTCCTGCGCAATGGCGGCCGCTCTCGCGGCGCGCTGAAGCCGGAGTCCCAGCAACTGAAGTTCATTTTGCACCGCAAGCTGCTCGACAAGATCAATCTGGAGGCCCTGGCGACGATCGACAACCAGCGGGTGCGCGGCGAAGTCCGGCAGGCCCTGGTGATGCTGATCGAGGCCGAGCCCACGCTGCTGAGCTCGGTGGAGAAACAGCAGATCTGCGACGAAGTGCTGGACGAGGTCTTCGGGCTGGGGCCGCTGGAGCCGCTGCTGGAAGACCCTACCATCTCCGACATCCTGGTGAACACCCACAAATCCGTCTATGTCGAGCGGCGGGGCGTGCTGGAACTGACCAGCGTGGTTTTTCGCGACGATCAGCACCTGATGCACATCATTGACAAGATCGTGTCGCAGGTGGGCCGCCGCATCGACGAGTCCACGCCCATGGTGGACGCGCGGCTGGTGCGACGGATCGCGCGTGAACGCCATCATCCCGCCGCTAGCCGTGGACGGGCCGCTGCTCTCCATCCGCCGCTTCTCCCGCGACCGGCTTATGCCGCCGGATCTGGTGGCGAAGAGGACCATGACGCAGGGGATGATGGAGCTGTTGGAGGCGGCCATCAAGGCGCGGCTGAACCTCATCATCTCCGGGGGCACCGGCTCCGGCAAGACGACCATGCTCAATGCGCTGTCGGCGTTCATCTCGCCCCGGGAGCGCATCGTGACCATCGAGGACGCGGCCGAGCTGCAGTTGAAGCAGCCGCACGTGGCGCGGCTGGAGACGCGTCCGCCGAACCTGGAAGGACAAGGGGCCGTGCGCCAGCGCGAGCTGCTCATCAACAGCCTCCGCATGCGGCCGGACCGCATCGTGGTGGGCGAGGTGCGCGGCGCGGAAGCCCTGGACATGCTGCAGGCCATGAACACGGGCCACGACGGCTCGCTGACCACGGTCCACGCCAACACCCCCCGCGACGCGGTCTCGCGCCTGGAGGTGATGATCTCGCTGGCCAACGCCAACATGCAGCCCTTAGCCATCCGGCAACAGGTTGCCAGCGCCGTGCACCTGATCGTACAGACGGCCCGGCTGAGTGACGGCTCGCGCCGGGTGATGAACATCACCGAGATCACGGGCATGGAGGGCGAAGTCATCAGCATGCAGGACCTGTTCGTGTTCGAGAAGCGCGGGCTGTCGCCCGAGGGCCAGATCATCGGCCGGTTCGCGGCCACCGGCATCCGGCCGAGCTTCCACGAGAGGCTGCTGTCGGCCGGCATCCTGTTGCGTCCGGACCTGTTTGATGAAGTGCAGGAGGTCTGAGGGGGAGCGCCGTGACGACATTCTGGCTGATCTTAATCGCATGTTGGGTAGCGTTCCTGACTTCTTGGTGGGCCGTCAGCCGGATGCTCAGCACCTCGGAGGCGAGCCGCATGCGCGGCCGTCTGCTCGGCAACACCTCGGACAAGAGCGGCAAGGCCGCCTCCAAGGCGCCGGCGCTCGTGCCGGTCGAAGACGGTCAAACCGGCAAGATAATCCTGCGGCTGCTGGCCCGGTTCCAAGTGAAGGCGCGGCTTCAGGTGCTACTCGAACAGGCGGGCCTGAAGTGGCGCGTGGCCCGTCTGATGCACGCTTGCCTGACTTTGCTGCTGTCCGTCTTTGCCCTGGTCTGGTACGGTCTCCCGGTGGCTCGCAGCCTGGCCATTCCGGCCGGCGTCGCGGCCGGCTCGATCCCTCTGATGTACGTGTTGCGCCGGCGCAGGGCGCGGCTGCGTAAGTTCGAGGAACAGTTCCCCGAGAGCCTGGAATTCGTGGCCCGGTCCATGCGCGCCGGCCACGCATTCTCGGTCTCGCTGGAGATGCTGCACAAGGAGTTTCAGGAGCCGCTGGCCGGGGAGTTCCGCAGGACGTTCGACGAACACAATCTGGGGATGCCGCTGGAGACGGCTTTGCAGAAGCTGGCCAAGCGGGTGCCGCTCATGGATGTGCAGTTCTTCGTGTCCGCCGTGCTCCTGCAAAAACGCACGGGCGGAAACCTGGCGGAACTGCTGGACAAGCTGGCGTACGTGATCCGGGAGCGATTCAAGCTGCGCGGACGGATCCGGGCCGTGAGCGCTCACGGCCGCATGACCGGAACCGCGCTGAGCCTGATCCCGGTGGTCGTGGCGGGGATGATGTTTTTCGTCAACCGGGAGTACGTGACGTTTTTCGTCACCGACCCCACCGGGCATATGATGCTCGGGGCAGCCGCCGCGATGCAATTGCTGGGCTACGGCGTGATCCGGAAGATCGTTTCGATCGAGGTCTGAGGAATGACACTGCTGCTCAGCGTCCTGCTCTTTGTGCTGCTGACGGCGCTGACCGCGGCCGTTGGGGTAAAGCTGTGGGCGCGTCCCAAGGCGGCCGTGGATCGGATCACGGGGCCGGTGGCCGAGGCGGAGACGCACTTGCCGTTCCACCCCAGTCTCGCCTTCCGCGACATGGTAATGCGAATCGGCACCGTGCTGCCGAGCTCCGCATCCCAGTCCAAGCGGATGGAGAAGCGCCTGGTTCGAGCCGGCTACCGCCGTCCGAACGCTCTGAAGTTGGTGTACGGCGCGCGGCTGCTGGCCGCTGTCGCCCTGCCCCTAGCCGCTCTGTTCCCGGTCATGGCGTTGAAGCTGGCGCCCAACAGGAAGGCCCTGGCCTTGGGGGGCGCGGCGCTGGCGGGCTATGCGGCCCCAGGCTACTTCGTCGCGCTGCAAGCCAGGCGTCGCCAGCGCCGAATCCGGCGAGGGCTGCCGGATGCCCTGGACCTGCTGGTGATCTGCGTGGAGTCGGGTCTGGGACTCGACCAGGCGATGATGCAGACAGCCAAGGAACTGGAGATCGCGCATGCCGATATCAGCGGCGAGTTCGCCCTGGTCAACCTCGAACTGCGCACGGGAAAGCGCAGGGCCGAGGCGCTGCGGAACCTGGCCGACCGGACGGCGGTCGAGGATCTGAAGAGGTTGGTAGCGGTGCTGATTCAGGCTGACCGGTTCGGCACGGGCGTGGCACAGAGCCTGCGAACGCACGCCGATTATATGCGGGTTCAGGCCCGCCAGATAGCCGAAGAAAAGGCGGCCAAGGTGGGCGTGAAGCTGGTCTTCCCGATCTTCTTTTGTATTCTGCCCACGCTGTTCGTGGTCACCGTCGGTCCCATGGCAATTCGCATCACTCGAGAATTGCTGCCGATGATGAACAACCTTTGAGTGCGACTCGCCCGAAATGGCGGAAAGGAGGAAGGCGATGGACGCTACGATGATCCGAATCATCTGCGTTGTGATGGCAGTTCTGCTAGTGGGCGTGATCGTCCTGCGACGCCGCAGGAAGGTGGAGTAGCGGGGCAGACGATCGCCTTTTGTTGTCTGCCGCCCGCAGGCCACACAGGACGATGGCCTGCGCCACTAGCTGAAGCAGATCATTTTGGCCGTGGCCCGGGGCCGGGCCACGGCTCGAGTTGAGGTGTGTTTATGCAGAGAAAGTGCTGGCTTTGCCTGTTTCTGGTCCATGCCTGGATGGCAGCGGTGGCGTGGGGCGGCACGTTTGGAAGAGTCGTTTCCCTGGGCGGACACGCCTCCGATCTGGCGCTGGACGAGGCACGCGGGGTCATCTACGTCGCCAACTTCACGGCCAACCGGATCGAAGTGATCTCGCTCGCCGACCTGTCGCGGCGGACTTCCATGGCCGTGGCCGCGCAACCCGGCTCGCTGGCGCTGTCGCCCGACGGCCGCTACCTGCTGGTGACCCACTGCTCCAACTTCGCGCCTCCGGCCACTGCCTTCAACGACATGACCGTCATTCGGCTGGACAACGGCGCCAGACAGACGTTCTTTCTCCCCGCGCCGCCCCTCGGCGTGGCCTTCACGCGCGACAACCGCGCGCTGCTGGTCACCTCGACGGAATTCCTGACCTACGAGCCCGCCACGGGCGCTCTCACCGTGCGCGAGACCATCCAAGGCCTGCTCGCGCGCTCCCTGCCGGTTCCGCTGGCCACCTTCCCGCCCGAGATCATAGCCGCCTCGCTGGCCGCCTCACCGGACGGGGAGCGTATCTATGGGCTCACCGACACGTTCCGGTTTCGCTTTGATCTGCGGTGGCAGAGCCTCACTGTTCTCGGCTACGTCTCCGAGCCGTCACAGGGACCCCGCGTGGTCAGCGTGAGCCGCGACGGCAGCTACTATCTCGCCGGCTGGGTGCTGTCCGACTGGCGCGGCACGCTCATGGCCCAGTTCCCCAACCCGTCCGGTTTGTTGCAGGTGGGCAGCCACGCCCTCGACTCGGACCGTGGACTGGTCTACGCGCAGATCCCCGGCGCGGCCGGGGAAGCACCCGTGCTGATGGTGGCCGACGCCGACAACCTGACGGTCCGCGAACGGTTCAACCTTCCGGAGAACCTGGCCGGAAAGGCCGTCCTAAGCGCGGACGGCGCGACCATGTACGCCATCTCGGACAGCGGGCTCATGGTGCTGCCGGTCGGTGCGTGGGAGCGGCAGCAGCGGCTGACCGTTTCGGCCGAGGAGGTCTTCTTCCAGTCCAGCTTCTGCGACCGCCGGGCCGCGATGCAAGAGGTGTTTCTGGTGGACGGGGCGGGTGGGCAACTCGACTTCCGGGTCACCGGCACAGTGCCCGGGGTGTCCGTCTTTCCCTCCACTGGCGTCACTCCGGCTGGTTTGCAGGTGAGCGTGGATCCGAACGCCCTCGCCGACCGCAGCGGCACCGTCGAGGTCTGGCTCGAAATCACCTCCAGCCAGGCCGTCAACACGCCGCAGCGGCTGCGTGTGCTGGTTAACCCGCGGCAGCCGGACCAGCGCGGGACCGTGATGCACGTGCCGGGGAGGCTGGTGGACATCCTGGCCGACCCGGTTCGCGACCGGTTCTACATCCTGCGGCAGGACAAGAACCAGTTGCTGGTCTACGACGGCTCGGACTATCACCTGATCTCGACACTTCGCACCGGAAACACGCCCACCCAGATGGCCTTCACCTTTGACCGGCGGTACCTGATGGTGGGTAATGACAACTCTCAGATCGCCAACGTCTACGATCTGGAAACCCTGGAAGCCACGGACCCGATCCGCCTGCCGGGCGGGCACTACGCCCGGTCGCTGGCCGCCTCCGGGCGCGCCATCCTGGCCGCGTGCCGCGTAGCGGGTCCGTTTCATACCATCGACCGCGTGGATTTCAACATGAGGTCGGCGGTGGAGCTGCCCACGCTCGGCGTGTATGAGAACAAGATCAACCAAAACACCGTTCTCGCCGCCGCACCCAACGGGTCTGCGATCATGGCGGCCGGGGCCGATGGCAACCTGCTGCTCTACAACGCGAGTGCCGACACGTTCACCATCTCGCGCCAGGACACCCCGTCAATCGGGGGCGCTTATGCCGCGTCCAGCTACGACTGGTTCGTGGTCGACAACCTGTTGTTGAACTCCTCGCTCGTACCGGTGGCGAGTTTCGACAAAGCCGGCGGAGCCACGTCAGGCTTCGCCGTGTCCGATCAGGCCGGCTTCCTCACGACCGCAGTTTCGCCGGCGAGCCCCGGCCTCATCCAGCGCCTCGATCTCGCCCAAGGCTCGGGCTACGCGCCGACCCGCATGGCGGAAGCGCTTTTGTTGGGAACGGTGGACGCAGCCTTCACGCGGACGCTCGCGGCGCTCGCCAGTCGCAAGGCCCTGGTATCGCTGACCACGTCCGGGTTCACGGTACTGGCATGGAACTATGATGCTGCCACAACACCCCCGCTCATCTCCCAGGTAGTCAACGCCGCCGACTTCACGCGGCCGGTAGCTCCGGGGGGGTTGATCGCCGTCTTCGGCAGCCAGTTGAGCCCGGTCAACATAGCCACCAGCGAGATGCCGCTCCCCAAGGCTCTTGGAGGAAGCTGCATGACGGCGAATGGCGCCCTTGTGCCGATGCTGTTCGCTTCGCCGGCCCAGATCAACGCTCAACTGCCGTACGAGGCCGACGGCAATGTGATCCTGGTGCTGCACACTCCGGGCGGCGTCAGCGACAGCTACAGCCTTCAGGTCTCGCCGACCGCGCCGAGCGTCTTTCGAAGCGGGGTGGCGGGTCCGGTCTCCGATTTGCCGACAATTGTGCGGGTCGCCAACAGTCAACTGGTGACCCCGTCCAACCCGGTCCACCGGAACGACACCATCGTCATCTACCTCACGGGCATGGGCCGTACCTGGCCCGCCGTGGATACGGGTTCACCGGCGCCTCTGTGTCCGCTGGCAACGGCCCAGGTTCCGCCTGTCGTCACTTTGGGGGGATTTGAGTTGATCGTGGAATATGCCGGGCTCACTCCAGGGCTGGTGGGAGTGTATCAGATCGACGCCCGGGTGCCGGACAATGTGCCGACGGGGATGATCGTGCCGCTGGTTATCTCACAAGGCGACAATTCGACCAGCCTGCCGGTCCGTGTGGTCCAGTGAGAACAAGCTCTGACAGGAGAATCATGCGTCTCGCGATTTGTGTTGCGCTGTACGCCGCCACTGCCGTCTGCCTCGCCCAAACGTGGGAAGCAGGCGGGGCGGCCGGGACCGGCCTGGCCCCAGGACTCACCGCATCCAATGCCGCGGGCCACGCCACCACCGGGTTCACGAACAGCCCGGCCTTTGGGGTGTACCTCGGCCAGGATCTCCACAAGCGCCTCGGCGGAGAAATCCGCTACACCTTCCGGACAGGCGACTTGAGCCTTTCCGCGGGCGGCACGAAGGTCGTTTTTGGCGGGCAATCCCACCTGATCCACTACGACGTGCTGATGTACGGCAAGCCTTCCGGTTCGCGGCTCAGGCCCTTTCTGGCCGTGGGCGCGGGTGTGAGAATCACGCGCGGCACGGGCCCGGAGGTCGTCTATCAGCCGCTCTGGCAGTACGTGCTGCTCACCAGGACGCGCCAGGCGCAGCCGGTAGTCAGCCTCGGCGGGGGTTTCAAGTGGAAGATCTCCAAGCGACTGCTGCTGCGGGTGGAGGTCCGTGACTATCTCTCCCCGTCTCCCCAGAAGGTGATCGCGCCGGTCGGGGGAGCCAAAATCAGCGGCTGGCTGCACGACATCGTGCCGCTGGTGGGGATTGGCTGGGCCTTCAAGTAGGGGAGCAGCGGCGCCTCCCAATCCCTCTTACAGGGGAACGCGACCCAGGGGGCAGAGGAAGCTGATTCCGGGAATCACCTTGCGGCTTCACCTGCCGGGCGATTTTCTCACGGCGGCTCGCGTGATACGCCAGCCTCCACCCTGATCCGGCCTACTTGATCCGATTGAGCCGGATCGATACCGCCAGCGCGGGCCGGAGCTGCCGCTCGATGTTTGTGGTGCTCCCGAACGCGGCGACATCCACGGAAACCCGCTCGCTTAGGTTCAGGCCGATGCCGCCGCTGGGATGCCAGCGATTCAGCGAGTAGCCCCCGCCGCCCCGCAACTCGATCTTTCCAAAGCAGCGCTCCAGCCCGCTGCGGAAACTGGTCCCTTGGAAACCGCGGGACACTTCGGCCACAGCGGTCCAGGCGCCTCGGTAGTAGGCTCCGTTTCCGGTGTACTCCACCGGCAGTTCCACCTTAAAAGGTAATGGCCCGCGGAGCGGGAGGGTCTGCTCGATGAAATCGCCACCCTCCACCAGGCTCTGAAGCTTGTATTACTTGCCTCTCAACGTATCCCAGTTGATTCTGTTACCCACGCCATTGGCCCCGAACCCGAACTCCCAGTGCTCGATTACGGCGGCCACCCCAAAGTCCAGTGCATACCCGCGTCCCGAACGGCCCTCGATGTAGTTGACCACGGCAGGCGCCGTCGATGGCGTAACCATCAGCAGGCTGGTCGAGTCCGTGTCAAATCGGAACAACATATCAGCGGCCTCGTAGCGGAAGCCCCAGAGGTAGTGATAGTTCGCGCCGACGTAAATCCCTTCCCGGCTCGAACTCGTGGCGGCCCTGCCCGGCCACGCGAACCGGGCACGGTAACCACCCGTCACGGAAAGCGCGAGCTGGCCAAACGACGAGTCGGTGATGGAAAAACTGCGGTTGGGGATTGATACGGGTGTCGGACTCGCCAGCACGTCCGTCAGTGCCTTGTCGATGTTTAGAATGGTCTTCGCGGAGATGTAGGGTCCTGCCCCTACGAAGAATCCTTGGAACGCCCCTCCACTGCCCCGGTGAACTTTGATCGTCTTCCCCCAGCTCGGCGAGGCCAGCCCTTCCGCGGTCAGCGAGTTTGTTGGGACGAAGCCGCGGTAGGTGTTAAGATCCCGGCTGAGTTCCCCTTGCCGCAGGTCCTCCACGAACTTGCCTCGAGTCCCTCCCGGATTTCGACCGAAGACGTAGTGCAGCGGGTTGGCTGCGTACTCCATGGCGAGTATCGGGTCGAAAGTGTTGTCGTTAGGGTCGAAGTAGTGATAATCCGAGAGCAATTGAATGAAGCCCAGTGGAATGACGATGGAGCCGTAGGGCCGCTCGTCCTCCACCATGCGTGTGGCCAGGTTCTCGGAATAACCGATCCCGCCCATCCCAATCCTGCGGGCATCGCCGCTGAAGTTCTGGGCCGACGCCGGCGAGAGCGCGATCAAAAAGAGCGCAAGAAGACAACTGAGAGTCCGAATGTTCATTTTGTTTCTTCCATGCCAGACCGCAATGGTGCCTTTGCCGGGCGGCCAACAGCTTGATTTAATCCAGGATTGCGGCCGACTGAACCCCGTCGCCAGAGTACGGGCACACCGCCGACGCAGTTATCGGCGCCGGCGCCCGATGGCGAATGCCAGCAGTCCGAGCGCGAGCAATGACACGCTAGCGGGTTCCGGAACCGGCACGAATGAGGCTCCGGTCAGGGTGATGGTGTAGGCATTGTCCGAGGGCTGCGCGTTTAGGGCATTCACGGCGCCGATGGGGCCCGTTAACATGCATGAGCCGATAGGGTCGACGGGATTTGGGTATTCGGTGCCGCCTGGTCCAAACATCGGCGAACCCCCGCACCCCGGTTCCCGGTCCTGCACCGAGATCCACAGATAAACCGCCTGGGGAGGGGCGGTGCCTGAAACGTCTCCGATCAGGAAGGCCTGTTTATCGGTGTCGCTCATGTCCCGGCCCCCCTCGAGACCCTGGCCGCTGATGTCGAAGAGGAACAGCTCGGGGTCGGGGATTCCGCCTGAGGTGAATGCGGAGAAGCCTTGCGGATCGGAGACGTAGATTTCGAAAAGGTCCACGCTAGGGGTCGTATCACCCGGTTTGAGATGGCCCACAATCTGATCCAGAGGACCGCTACCGTAAATGATCTGCGCCGACGGGAGGTTAATTCCGGCGTCGCCGACCTCGGTGTAGCTGATGAGGGTGCCGCGAAGCTGAACAGCCAGCAGGAGAGTCGCTGCTAGAGCCGAGGGGAAGAAGTTGCGCATGATCGATGCCGCCTTTCGCGTCAATGCCCGAGATTGCCAATTGGGTCTCCGAACCGCAGCGAATTGTACCTCCAACCGCCTCCGTATTTCAAGCGGCAGTCTTGTCTCGCTCGTCCCCGACGGTCACTGGGCTTTGACCCGGCGGATCCTGGCCCCGGCGTCCCCGAGTTTTCTTTCGATCTTCTCGTAGCCGCGATCGATGTGATAAACCCTGTCGATCACCGTTTCGCCTTGCGCCACCAGCGCCGCCAGCACCAGGGAGGCGCTGGCGCGCAGGTCTGAGGCGATCACCGCGGCTCCGCTCAGCTCCGTGGGCCCGGCGACGATGGCCTGGCGCGCCTCGATGCGGATGTTGGCTCCCATGCGGACGAGTTCGAGGGCGTGCATGAAGCGGTTCTCGAAGATCGTCTCGGTGATGAGCGAGATCCCGTGCGCCTGGGTCATGAGCGCCATGTATTGCGCCTGGAGATCGGTGGCGAAGCCCGGGTACTCCTCGGTTGTGACGTCGGCCGAGATGAGCTTGCCGCCGGGCCGGACGCGAAGGCAGTCCGGGGCCGGCTGCGAGACGTCGGCGCCCGCTTGCCGGAGTTTCGGAATGAGGGCGCCGAGGTGCTCGGGAACGCACCGGGTAACGCGGACATCGCCGCGAGTAATGGCGCCGGCCACAAGAAATGTGCCCGCCTCAATCCGGTCCGCGATGATGGTGTGCTCCGCCCCATGAAGGCGCCGGACGCCCTTTACGCGTATCGTCGAAGTCCCCGCCCCGGTGATGGAGGCCCCCATTTTGGTAAGCAGGCCCGCCAGGTCGGCCACCTCGGGCTCTCGCGCGGCGTTTTCCAGCAGGGTTTCCCCTTCCGCCAGAACAGCGGCCATCAGCAGGTCTTCGGTTCCCGTGACCGTGATGCGGTCGAAGTTCACGGTCGTCCCGCGGAGGCCGTGAGGAGCTTCGGCTTCGATGTAGCCGTGGGTCTGGCTGATACGCGCGCCGAGCTGCTCCAATCCCGCCAGGTGGAGGTTGATGGGCCGCGCTCCAATCGCACAACCGCCGGGCAGGGAGACGCGCGCGCGGCCGCATCGCGCCATCAGAGGTCCCAGAACGAGGCTCGACGCGCGCATCGTCTTTACCATGTCGTACGGGGCTTCCGGGGAGACCACCTGAGCGGCTTCCACGCGCAGCGCACCGTTCTCTTCCCGGATCGAGGCGCCGCAACGCGTCAGAAGCTGCTGCATTGTCTGGACGTCTCTCACGCGCGGTATGCGATGAAGCGTCACCGGCTGCTCGGCGAGCAAGCAGGCCGCCAGCGCCGGCAGCGCCGAGTTCTTCGCCCCGCTGACGCACAGCTCGCCCTGGAGCGGGACGCCCCCCTGAATCACGAACCTATCCATTCCGCAGCGCCTCCGACACCCTGCCACCGGCGGTGCTCAACCGGTTCTCGGCTTCGGCACGCTCGATACCGAGCCGTCCCATCACCACGGCGGTTTTCACTTTGCCGGCGGCGCCATCGAGCAGTTGAGCGGCGCGCTCGGGTGATACTTCCGCCGCCCGCGCGATGATTCGCACCGCGCGGTCGCGCAGCTTCGAGCTTCTCGGCTGGACGTTCACCATCAAGTTGCCGTACACGTGGCCGAGCTTGATCATCGTAGCCGTGCTTAGCATGTTCAGCACCAACTTGGTCGCGGTGCCTGCCTTCATGCGCGTAGAGCCCGCGATGATCTCGGCGCCGGGGAGGGGGGTGATGGCGATATCGACAGCGCGCGCAAGCTCGGAATCCGGGCTGCAACTGAGGCCCACGGTCGGGGCTCCGGCCTTCCGGGCAGCGGCCACCGCGCCAAGCACGTAAGGGGTGCGGCCGCTGGCCGCGATCGCGACCAGCACATCCCTCGCGGCGAACCCGCGAGCCGTCAGATCGCGCTCTCCGGCGGCAGGGTCGTCTTCAGATGCCTCCGAAGCTCTGGACAAGGCGCCCTCACCCCCGGCCAGAATCCCCTGGACCAGCTCGGGCGGGGTGTTGAAGGTCGGGGGGCATTCCACCGCATCCAGCACTCCCAGGCGGCCGCTGGTCCCCGCTCCGATGTAAAACAAGCGCCCGCCAGCCCGGACGGCGGCCACGATGGCCTCAACGGCGAGGGCGATATTGGGGATCTCAGCGGCGACAGCTTCCGCAACCCGGCGGTCCTCCGAGTTGATTAGGCGCAGGAGTTGCTCTGTATCGAGAGCCTCCATGCCCTCGGATACAGGATTCGGCTGCTCGGTCGCCAGATGGGCCAGGGGCCGGTTGGAACACACAACAAGACAATTCTACAAGGGAATGCCGTATAGGTGACGGGGACGGGCGTCGTCAGGCGCTAAAGGAGCTGCCGCAGCCACAGGTGGTGCGCACGTTGGGGTTATTGAACTTAAACCCAGCTCCCTCAAGGCTTTCCACGTAATCGACCTCGGCTCCGTCAAGGTACAGCATGCTGGCCTGGTCTATGTAGACTTTGAGGTCGCCAAAATTGTAGACCTTGTCGAGCAGGCCCGGCTCGGTTTCAAAGGCCATGGAATAGCTGAATCCGGAGCATCCGCCGCCAACGACCGCGATCCGCAGGCCCGCTGGCTTGGGGTCCTGCACATCCAGGATCTCCTTCACCTTGCTAACGGCCGTCTCTGTGAGTTGAATCATACGCTAGTCTCCCTTAGGTGAGGCTTCTCTGACTCCATTTTACAGCGTCGGCGGCCCTGTTTCCACCCTGCCGCGGCACCCCGGCCTCCCGTCGAATCCGGGAATCTGCTATCTTGAGAATCCCGGCCGGGCTCAGCGATGGAGGCTCACGATTCGGAACCGGCTTTTAGGAGTCACACATCCCGGAAACCGCTTCGGAGAACACCACGTCCGTAGTGGTGGGGTAGGTAATGGGTAGTTTGACCGGCGTACTGACTCTTCCGGCTCCCGGCTCGGCCCTACGGGCAAACAGCAAGTTGGACCACCGCCAACACAACGAAGAGTCCGCTTTGGTTCGCCGTGTTCAGGCAGGCGACCAGCTTCGCCTTCCGCGAGGTCGTGGAGCGGTATCAAAACAAGGTACACTCGATCATCTACGGCATCTTGCGGAACCGGAACGACGCCGAGGACATCGCCCAGCAGGTTTTTGCCAAGGTCTACTTCTCCATACGAACCTTCGACTCCCGCAGTACGCTGCTGACCTGGATTTACAAGATCACGGTAAACGAATGCTACGACTATCTGCGCAAGCGGCGGGTGCGGAAGCTGGTGTATGAGAGCGATTTTTCCGATGAGGATGCGCAGCATTTGGCTCGCTCCAACGCGGCTGTCGATTCCCGGCCCTCTGCGGAGAGCGAACTGGCGGGCAGGGATTATGTTCGGAAGCTGCTCGCGAAAGTGTCGGAGGAGGACCGGAGCTTGTTGCTCCTCAAGGAAGTCGAGGGCCATTCCGTGGAGGAGTTGGCCGAGATGACGGGAATGAATCAGAATACGATCAAGGTGAAGCTGTTCCGTGCCCGGCAGAAGTTGCTCAAGGCGGCACGTCGGCTGGCCCGGCCCTCGGCAGGGCAGACGGGCCAATAACCTGAATCGAGAACCGCCCCAGTGCGGAGCGGGCGCAGACCCGCGGGGCAAGGTTGGGGAATGTGGTTTAGAACATTGAGGGAAGAAGAGATGCACAGGCCAATAAAGCAACGCTTGGAGGAGTACCTCCTGCGAGCGGGGAGGCTCGAGGACCCGAAGGAGTTCGACCCCCACATGAAGAGCTGCGGGCGGTGCCGGCAGGAAGTCGAGGGAATGGCAGAACAGGCGCGCTTATTGCGCCTCCTCGAAGCGCCCGCGGAGATCGAACCGGCCCCTGGTTTCTACGCTCGAGTGATTGGTTCACTGGAGGCAACCAGAGGGGCGCCGCTCTGGTACGAGTTTCTGGATCCGGCCTTCGCCCGGCGCCTCACTTACGCCTGCCTGGCCACGGTCGTCATTTTGGGTTCCTACCTGGTGTATTCGGGGCAAGGTCCGCAGTCCGTTGTTTCCAATGCCGTGAGCTTCATGGCGGCGGAATCGTCGGACAGCCACCTCGGAGCCGATCCCCAGCGCGACCGTGAGACAGTCCTGGTGTCGCTGGCGAGTTATCAGGAGTAGGTTGCCATGACCGCCGGCAATCGGTCCATGTGGCTCAACCCGCGCTTGCTGCTCGCCGTGTGTCTGCTGTTCTTGGCCGGCGCCATGGTGGGCGCACTGGCAATGCGGTTGAGCCAGCGCAGCGCGCCAAACCAGCCCGCGGCGTACTATACCATCAACGGCAAAGAGGTCGCGCTTCAGCAGTTGGTGAAGGACCTGGACCTGAACTCCGCGCAGGCCCAGCAACTGGAGACGGTCCTCGACGACTTCGTCATGTATGTCCAGATGCTTCAGTCGCAAATGGACGAAGTGCGGGCAAACGGCAAGGCGCGCATCCTCAACATCCTCGACGAAAAGCAAAAGGCGAAGTTCGAGAAGATGTTGGGCGACTTGCAGGCACGCCGGCGGTAGGAAGCTTCACCGATCTTGCCTTTTCGGGGCAGGCGGTGATATGGTGAAAACACGTGGATTGATTTAAGACCCGAGCGGGTCTGGCTAATTGCAACCACGTCAAAAAAAGTGCTAAAGGCGGATCGGTTCGACGAGATTCCGCCCTGTGGCATTGCTCACAGGGTTTGTTGTTTCTTGAGCCGGTTGCGCCGAACGGAGGCGTTATGAACGTTTGGCCTGACACGCTCGCCGGCGGGGGTCCTTCCCTGGTGGGGAGTGAAGGAGAGCTGGTGTCGGTCTCCATCGCGGTCGAACCCCGGTTCCTGGAACAATTGCTGGAGTCGCTGGCGGAACTTCCCTTTCCGGTAAACCCACAGATCTATCATGACGCCTCGGTGGCCCGGCTGTATGCGGACGGGCGGCGCGAACTGGAGCCAGCCACCATCGTGGAGTTCCCTGCCTACGCCGCGCGAGTCGCCCAGATCCGAGGCGCGCTGGCGGCGAGTGGATTCGATCCGGAGTCTGCCTGGGCGAAGAACATGCTGGAGCAGATCCACTCCGAATGCGAATCAGGCCCTGCCCCGCCCGGCGCGCCTTACTCGGAGGTCTTGCGGTATCGGCATCTCATGACGGCAGCGTAGGGCGGCTTTGCGCCCGCGCTTCGATATTTCCGTGCTCCTCGCCGCCGAGAGGGCTACAATACGAGCTGGAAGGCCGCATTTGTGATGCCCTCCTCTTCCACTCACGTTTCCCCATACAGTGGCACATGGTATCCGGGTGACAAGCCGGAGCTTTCCAGCCTGTTGGATGATCTCTGGAGAAAGTCCGGAGAGCGCACCGGCGCGTGTCTGGTGCCCGGCGGCCATGCCTTTCTGGCGCCGCACGCCGGACTGGTGTATTCGGGTACGGTCGCGGCGGCCGCCTATCGCCACCTGGAGCAGCAGCAACCGCGATGCGTGCTGTTGGCTGGTTTCTCGCACCACGGCGGCCCGCCCGGAATCTCGATCCCCGACATCGGCGAATTTGCCACGCCACTTGGCCGCGTCGCCATTGACCACGAGATGGCACGGCGTCTTGTATCCGAGGGCCCCTTCCAGAGGATGCCGGAGGCAGGGCTTTGCGACCACTCCGTGGAAATCCAGCTTCCCCTCTTGCAGCGGGCAGTGCCGGGTGTCCGGGTCGTGCCTCTGTACGTCGGCTCTCTTGATCCCGCCACGCGGGAGACGGCTGCCGGGATTCTGGCAGGATGCTTGTCCCCCGACACGGTCCTGCTGGCCAGTTCCGACCTGACCCACTTCGGGAGAGACTTTCGGTTCCAGCCCTTCCCCGTGGATGGGGCCGTGTCCGATCATCTGCGACAGCTTGATTTCGAGGTGATCGAGGCGGTGGGAAGCCTTCAGGTCCAGCTCTTTTTCGAGGCGCTTCGCGAAACCTCAGCCACGGTGTGCGGCTATGAACCCATCGCCTTGCTGCTGGCCACGGTCCGTTGTCTGAGCCAGGAAGACGAAGTGTTCCAGGAGGTGCTCGACTATCAGACCTCGGGAGAAATCACGGGCGACTTCCACAGCTCCGTCAGCTACGGCGCTGTTGGGTTCTTTCCTCACACGTCCTTCGAGCTGAACTTGGATGAGCAGGCCGCGGTGCTGAAACTGGCGGAGCAAACCCTGGCGCGGTATCAAAGGACGGGATCGACACGGGTCCCGGACCTGCCGTCTTCGGGCCTCCCGTCGCTCGCCCGCCGCGCCGGGCTGTTCGTGAGCTTGCACAAGGACGGCCGCTTGCGGGGTTGCCTGGGGAGGACCGCGGCCACGCAGAGTCTGGAACACGCCGTGCCCGAAATGACCCTGGCTGCCGCCCTGGAGGACACCAGGTTCGATCCGGTCTCCACCTCGGAGACCGGCCTCGAAGTGGAGGTGTCGATCCTGTCCCCACTGAAGAGAATCGCGCGACGCGAGGATTTCCGCGTCAACCAGCACGGCGCGATGCTGAAGGCCAAAGGCAGACAGGGCATCCTGCTGCCCCAGGTGGCAACCGAAAGAAACTGGAATGCCGGCCAGTTCTTCCATGCGCTCGCAACCAAGACGGGGGTCAGCCCGGACGTTTACTCCGACCCCTCCACGCGAATCCACGTATTCCGCGCACAGGTCATCCACTGAGCCCTGAGATGCTGCTGGTCACAGGCCCGCCCGGCTCGGGGAAGACACACTACGTTCTGGAACAAGTCCGCGACCGGCTCAGGAGCGGTCGCCACGGCTTCCGGCTGCTGGTTCCGACCGCGACCATGGCCGAGCACTTCCGCAACCAGTTTGCGCGCGAAGGCTTCGTCTTTCGGGCCAGCCTTGTCTCGACTTTGGCGCGATTCATCGATCCTTGGACGGAAGGCCTCGGCGCCATCTCGGATGCCTGGCTCGATTGGATGATCCAGCAGGCGCTGGCGCTCGTCAATCCGCCCGAGTTCCGCTCTGTCGCGGAGCTGCCGGGTTTTAGCGTGGCGCTGGCACGGTCCATCCGCGAGCTCTCCTCGGCTGGTTGCCGCGCTCACGGGCTCTCTGGGTTACGATCGGCCGGAGCGTTGCGGGCAATCTATGCGGAGGTGGAGAACAGCGCCGCAACTCACGGTATGGCACTGGACGGCCAGCGTCTGACGAGCGCGGCTGGCCTGATTCGGGTTCAGGGGCTGCCGGCGATAATAGAGGTCTTCTTCGACGGTTTCTTCAGTTTCACGGATCCCGAACTTGAGGTAATTGACGCCCTGCGCGGCCGCTGCGACCTGACCGTCACTCTCCCTCCCTGGCAGGGCGCCCAAGCTTCCCGCGCCCGGCTGCTCGAGGCGGGGTTCGCGGAACGGAGGCTGCAAGAGGTTCGGCCGAGACCCAAAATAGTCTTGCTCACGGCGCGGACCGAAGACCAGGAGTTGGGAGAAATCGCCGCTCGCGTGTTGCGGGCGGGCCGTCCTTTCCGCGAGATCGGCATCGTGGTGCGGTCGAGTGATCCTTACGTGCCTGCCTTGCGGGCCGTGCTCGAACGATTCGGCATCCCTGCCCGGTTCTACTTCGCCTCCTCCCTGGCCGATCACTCGCTGGTGAGGCAGTTCCTGTCCATGGTAGAGAGCAGCAGTGGCCCGGCAGCGACGGCTTCGGAATGGGGGGAGCGGTGCCGGTCGCTGTGCGCCGCCCCTCGGTCACCTGCCCCTGTAGAGCCCGCGGCGCAAGATGTGACTGCCCTCTGGCGCGCAACCGCCACGGCCCTGCGCGACTTCGCGGATGTCGTCCGCGAGACGGCTTCCCTGTTTCCATCAGACAGTCGGATCACCTGCACCGAGTTCTGCCGGCAGTTGAAAACGTCCCTCCATCTCACCCCTCTGCGGGTGCCCGACCACCGGCGCAACGTCGTGCACGTGATGGATGTTTATGAAGCGCGGCAGTGGGAACTCCCGGTGGTCTTCGTCTGCGGTCTCTTGGAGAAGCACTTTCCCCTGTACCATTCGCCGGACCCTCTTCTTCCCGACGAATTGCGACGCCTGCTGGGAGAGCGGGGTGTCCGCCTGCCGACGGTAGCGCAGCAAGATCAGACCGAGAGATTCCTGTTCGAGTTGGCCACCAGCCGCGCGTCAGAGACTCTGGTCTTGAGTTATCCGCGGTTCAACTCGAAGGGGGACGAGAATCTGCGGTCGTTCTACCTGGACCGGTTTGTGGAGACGGCCGGAGAAGTACACGAAGAGGTTGCCCGCTCGGTTCGCACGGAGCCGCGCGGTCCGCGGCCTCCCCAGAGACGGCCGGTCCTTCACGATGAGGGCCTTCGCGCCTGGCTGGTTGAGCGTCATTCCACGATCGGTCCCACCACCCTCGAGGATTTCCTGCAATGTCCCTTCCAGTTCTTCGCCAGGCACACGCTGAAGCTGGGCGGTCCGCCTGTCGCACCCGAACAGCGTCTCGACGCGAGCGTGCAAGGCAAGATTATGCACGAGGTTCTGGCGCGGTGGATCCTGGCGAGGCAGGATGTGGGGCCGCTGTTCGAGGACGTGTTTCGCAGGACGTGCGCTCGCGAGAAGATCCCGGATGGCTACCGGACCGAGGCCGTCCGGCTGGAGCTGCTGCGCAGCCTGCGGCGATTCACCGGCGAGGCGATCGTGCCGGGGGCTGAGCCGGCTGAGACGGAGCAGAATCTCACTCTGCATCTTGAGAACGGCGTGACCCTTCCGTGCCGGATCGATCGCATCGACATCACCCCCGACGGCCGGGCCCTGGTCATCGACTACAAGTACCGCAGCCCGGAGAGCACCAGAAAGCTGGTCAAGGAACACAGCGAGGGCGCGCGTATCCAAGGCGGGATCTACATGCTTGCGGTCAAGGACTCCGGCCGCCAGATCGCCGGAATGCTCTTCGCGGGACTGCGCAAGTCGCCTGCCTGGGAGGGCTGGAACACGCTCGGGGGGAGCGCGGCGCCGGCCGAACTGCACACAGTCATGGAGACGTCCCGGCAGGCGGCGCTGCAAGCTGTCGAGAGAATCCGCGAGGGCAGGATCGAGCCCGCTCCCACGGACGTGGATCTTTGCCCGTACTGTCCCTACCGCGACATTTGCCGTGTGGAGGCCATCGCCGGCGTCGCGGCAGCCGGGGAGGCGGAAGAATGAACCTGAGCCCCCGTCAACTGGCAGCCGTCACGCGTACCGGCCAGGACGTTCTGCGTTGTCGCGGGACCAGGATCCGGGAAGACGAGGGTGCTGGTGGAGCGCTTCTGCTGGCTCGTCCGGGAGAAGAAGATCTCACCGCTGCGGATCCTGGCCGTCACCTTCACCGAGAAAGCTGCCACCCAGATCAAACAACGGCTCGCCACCGAGTTCGCCGGCGACCCGCTTCTGCGCGAGCAAGTCGAGCGCGCCTACGTCTCCACGGTCCACGGCTTCTGCGGGCGTCTGCTGCGCGAACACCCGATTGCCGCCGGCCTCGATCCCGAGTTCGTGATCATGGACGAACCGCAGAGCGCCCGCGAGCTTCAGGAGTCCGCTCACGCCGCGCTGGACCAGCTCTACCAAGCGCGGCCCGGCGAGTTGCCGGAATTGTTGGGGGCGCTCTACGTCTCGACGCGCGAAGGGACCCGGCAGCCTGACATGGCCGGGGCCCTCACCGAGATCTACGATGCCCTGAGGACGGCTGGCAAGAGCCTGGCTGACCTTCGGCGCGAAACCGGCCACACTCCCGGCGGGCTCTCGCTCGCCGGTTTCATCGGGGATCTGCGCCAGTTGCTCGACACGGCTGCTCCCAGAAGGACGCCTAAACAGACCGAATGCATCGACGCGCTTCTCGAGTGGGCGGAGCGGGCGACGGCCCTGGCCGCGGCTCCTGCTTCCCAGGCGCACTTCGATTTACTCTCCGACTACCCGCCCGCGCTGCCGTCCAAACTGCTGTCACCCGATCTCAGAGAGTTCCGCGACGGCAAGCGCAAGCTGGTCGAATCGACTCTCATCGGTGAGTATCGAAAGCCCCTCGTGACATTCCTGCTGGACGCCCTGGATCTGATCCACCAACATTACCGCCGGCGGAAGCGGGAGCTGGGCGCCGTTGACTTTTCGGACCTGGAGGAGAAAGCCATCGAGTTGCTGCACGGGAATCCCGAAGTCCTTGCGCCAGTCCGGAGCAGCTTCGATCAGATCCTGATGGACGAGTTGCAGGACACCAACCCCTTGCAGTGGAAGCTCATGAATCTCCTTCGTCGCCCCGGGCAGTTTTTCGCGGTGGGCGACGTCAACCAGTCGATCTTCGGCTTCCGCTATGCGGAGCCCGAGGTGTTTCGGGACTACCGCCGGCAGGTCCTGGATGGCGGCGGCGAGATCGACGAATTGGACGAGAACTACCGCAGCCGTGGCGAGATCCTGGCTGCCGCTGAAGCCGTGTTTGACGGGGCGCCCGGTGTGGAGAAGCGTCACCTTCGGGCCCGCCGCCCTTTCGCGGACAAGCGCGAGCCCTCGGTCGAGGTGATCGCTGGCTCGGCCGATGGAAGGAACGATGCCGAGCGCGCCGAAGCATACAGGCTCGCGCGGCGGATTCACGAACTCGCCGGCAGCCTGATGGTTCAGGAGGGCGACACCGGGAGGCAGCGGCCGGCTCGTTTCAGGGACATGGCGGTCCTGGTGCGCACGTTGAACGCGCTGCCCCCGATCATGGAGGCGCTCCAGGAATCTCAGGCCCCGTACGTCACCGAGGGCGGCAAGACTTTCTTCGAGACGCGGGAAGTGAAGGACCTGGTGCAGGTGATCCGGACAATCGCCGACCCCAGCGACGAGGTCGCGCTGGCGGGGGTCCTGCGCTCGCCTCTGGTCGGAATCAGCGACGAAACGCTCTTGCGGATGAAACGCGCAGGCGGTCTGCCGGAGTGCCTCTTCGGGCTGGAACGGATCAATGCAGAGTCTGACGTGGAAGATCTGGCGAGATTGCGCCGGTTCGCGACGCTGCTGGAGAGAATGCGTACGGAGAAGGACGACGTCTCGCCGGACATTCTGCTGGCCCGTGCCATGGACGAGTGCGACTACGAGGGCGGCCTGGACTCCAGAGGGAAGACCGGCGTGTCCAAGTTCCTGGGGCTTGTCCGCGATTGGTTTCACGGCCACCCACGGCCTCTCGACGCGCTGGTCAGCGACCTCGACTACCTGCGCTCTTCGGAATCGGAAGCGGAGGCCCCGCCGGATGACTCCTCCGACCTGGTCCGCGTGATGACCATCCATAAGGCCAAGGGGCGGGAGTTCCCGGTCGTCTTCATCCCCGCTCTCCACCGTGGCGCCGGCGGTGACGATCCGGTCATCTGCCTATCCTCGGAAGCAGGGCTGGGCGTGTGCTGGAGGAATCCCGGAAGCGGCGAGAAGCTGGCGGACCTCAGCTATACGAATCACATGACGCGGTTGAAGACCAACAGGCAGGATGAAGAGAACCGCCTGCTCTATGTTGCGATGACCCGTGCCGAGGAGCACCTGGTCCTCTCCTTCGCGAAGACGGATCGCCCGCGGGGCGCGCACTGGAAACTCGTGGCCGACCGCCTGGGCCCAGCTGTCGAGGTCTCTTTCGATCAGGCTGTCACCCATCCCCCTGAAGCGGCGGCGCACAGGGAGACGGAAGAGGAGGTCCTGCTGCCGCGGCCCATCCTCGGCGGCCAGTACGACTCGAGTGTCTCGGTCACTTCCGTGGATCTCTTTGCCCGGTGCCCGAGACGCTACTACCTGGGCCGCTACGTGGGCTGGGAGGGTGGACAGCCCGCCCCCGGCTTTGAAGGATCCGAAGGGCTGAACGCGGCGGAATTCGGGACCCTGGTGCACGCTCTGCTCGCCGGCAGGCCGGTGGATGCGGCACCGGCAGAGGCGCTGGACCTGGCCGCGCGGTTCGGGTCGAGCGGCTTGGGCAGGCGCGTGGCGCACGCCCAGCGCGTGGAGCGCGAATTCGATTTCGTCATGGCGCTCGACGATGTCGTGCTGAGCGGCCAGATCGATCTATGGTTCGAGGAGGGGGGCGAGTTGGTTCTCGCGGACTACAAGACAGACAAAGTGGAACCAGCGGACGCCGCTGCACATGCGGAGTCCTACGCGCTCCAGTTGCGGCTCTACGCGATGGCCCTGGAGGGGTTGACCGGCAAGGCGCCAGACCAGGCTTTCGTTTGCATGCTCCGCACCGGTCAGGCGATCCCCATCCAGTTGGGGCGGGTCCTCCTGGAGGAGGCCCGGCAGGTGGTCCCGGCTCTGAAACAGGCGCAGGACACGCTGCGCTATGAACTGCGGGAAGGGGAACAGTGTCACAGATGTCCGTTCTACCGGGGACTGTGCCCGGCGGGGCAGTAGGGAGCGCGCATGCCCGGCCCCTACTGTCCGCCGCCTGCCATCTTTTTCTCTAGGGCGCTCATCAGGCGGGTGCGCAGCCCGTTCGGCAGCGGCTCGGGCTCCAGGCCCTTGTAGATCTGCACCGTCTTCTTGGTTGTATCTACCATCACCCAGCAATTCGGGCATTCCGAGATGTGCTCTTCGAGTTCTTGGCGGAGTTTCCCCTCGGCGGTGTCGTCGAGGTACTCGGACAGCTCATCCAAGAACTGATTACATGTAAGCAAAGACATCATTCGCCTTCCGTTTGAAGAACCGCGTCAGCTTATCGCGCAGTTGCAGCCGGGCGCGTAGCAGCCGGCTCTTGACGGCCGGGACGGAGATTCCCAAGACGCTCGCCGTTTCCTCCGTCGACAGCTCGTCGACATCGCGAAGCACAAACACCGTCCTGAATATGGGAGACAGGCCATCGATAGCCTGCTGCAGTATCCCGCGCAGTTCTTCCTGCGAGTACCGCTGTTCGGGGTTGTTGTCCCAGACCGCGATTTCGCGCGTCACCGTCTCTTCCCCGGTGTCCACGGTCTCATCCAGAGAGAAGATCTTCCCAGATCTGCGCTTCCGCAGCCTCATCAGCGCTTCGTTCACCGCTATCCGGACCAGCCAGGTGTAGAACTTGGATTGCTCCTGGAACTCGCACATGTGCTCGTAGGCCTTCAAAAAGGTGTCCTGGAGGACGTCCTCGGCATCCTCTTCGTTCTGGGTGATGTGCTTGGCTAACCGGAAGATCTTGCGTTCGTAGCGGGTGACCAGCTCGGTGAAGGCGGCGCCGTCGCCCTGCTTGGCCCTGCCAACCAAGGCCGACTCGTCGGTGAATGCCGGCTGCGGCGATAACTGAGGCGTCATCAGCTTCTAACCTGCTCCCATCATCGCATCCCGGACAAACCTTGACAATACCAGGCAGTTTGTTTTCAGACTTAGGGTTTCGAGCGCACTTGACAGGACAAACGGACCAGTCCATACTGAAACTGTGTTGCAACTAGGTTTCAAAAGGCGTCATAGGCATCGCTTTCATGGCCGTGGTCGTGCGCCCTCCAGTCTGGTGGAGCTACGTGAGGGTGAGCAAGGGATTCTCGGGGAGATCGACCTGCCGCTCGAGGCAGGCGAGAGGTTGATGGAACTGGGATTCATACCTGGCAGTATTGTCACCGCCGCGGCCAGCGCCCCGGGCGGCGATCCTCGGGTGTTTCGCGTGGATGGCTCGGAAGTGGCTCTGCGGCTGGCGACGGCGGCACTCCTCAAGCTGCGCCCCATCGAACCAGCCGGAGACTAGGGTCCCCGATGGGCGGATGCGAAGGCTGCGACGCGGCCCGAGGCGGGGTGGCAGTTGCCAGTGTGTTGCACTCTAAACGAGCGCGCACGGTAGCCATAGTCGGTCCGCCCAACTCCGGCAAATCCACCCTTTTCAATCGCCTGACAGGGCTGCGGCAGAAGGTCGCCAATTTTCCCGGCGTCACTGTGGAGCAGCGCATAGGGCGCGCCAAGTTCCCAGGCGATCGGGAGACGTGGCTGGTGGACCTTCCCGGCATCTATAGCCTGTCCCCCCGTTCGGAGGACGAGCGCGTCGCCCGGGATGTGCTCATGGGGCGGATGGACGGTATTGCCCGCCCCGACGCCATTCTCCTGGTTCTGGACGCTACGAACCTCTCGCGTCATCTTGCGCTGGCGGCGCCCATCCTGGCGTTGCGCGTCCCCACGCTCATCATCCTGAACATGGCGGACGACTTGCGGAGCGGCGGGGGCGTGGTGGACGTGGACTCGCTGGCAGACCAGTTGGGTGCACCGGTAACGCTCATCAGCGCCGCTCGGGGCGAGGGCCTGGAAACCGTCCATGACTTCCTCGCGGGCACCGTCGCGGTTCCCACCCCTTTGGATCTGCCCTCAACTCACGATTTTCCGCACTGCCGCCAGTGGGCGGGACGAATAGGGGAGCGCGCCTCCTACCGTCCGCCAGCGCCCCCGCTGTGGACGCGGCGTCTGGATGCGGTGTTCCTGCACCCTATCATGGGGCCGGCGGTCCTGACGCTGGCCGTCGTGGCTGTCTTCCAGGCCATGTTTCTGTGGGCCCGTCCCCTCATGGACGGTATCCGTTCGATCATCGCTGTTTCCGCCGGCTGGATCGAGAATGTCATGCCGGAGTCCGTGCTACGTTCTTTGCTGGTCGAGGGGGTGTGGTACGGCGTGGGCTCCGTGCTCGTCTTTCTGCCTCAGATTCTGCTCTTATTTTTGCTGATCGGACTGCTGGAAGACTCGGGCTATCTGGCGAGGGCGGCTTTGATCGCGGACCGCACCATGGCCAGGGTTGGGCTGCAG
Source organism: Bryobacterales bacterium (assembly GCA_963798455.1). Classification (GTDB taxonomy): domain Bacteria; phylum Acidobacteriota; class Terriglobia; order Bryobacterales; family Bryobacteraceae; genus CAWCTD01. The sequence goes on along the minus strand of CAWCTD010000004.1, from coordinate 1,227,976 downwards.
GGGAAGTCCTTCATCCCGCTTCTGTCGGCTTACGCCTGCGCGGTGCCGGCGGTGATGGCCACGCGCACCATCGAAAATAAACGCGACCGAATTGCCACCATTCTGATCGCTCCTTTTATGACCTGTTCCGCGAGGCTGCCGGTATACACGTTCATCATCGCCGCTTTCCTGCCCGAGCGGCCGCTGGTGGGGCCGTTGCTGGGAACGAGGGCGGCGGCGTTAATCGGCCTGTACGCGTTGGGCTTCCTGGCGGCATTTGCGACGGCCAGACTGCTGAAATCGTCGATCTTGAGGAGCGAGCCAACACACTTCTCGCTGGAGATGCCGCCTTATCGGTGGCCGACCGTTCAATCCATTGGATTGAGGCTTCTGGATCGGTCCGGAATCTTCCTGCGCCGGGCGGGCACGGTCATCCTCCTGGTGGCGGTCGTGCTTTGGAGCCTGGCCCACCTGCCGCTGGCGAACGGCAGATCGCCGCGCATCGAGAACAGTCTGGCGGGCACCATCGGGCGCACCCTGGAGCCCGTGCTCAAGCCCTTGGGCTTCAACTGGAAGATCGGCGTGGGACTGGTCAGTTCGCTCGCGGCTCGCGAGGTGATCGTAAGCACCCTCGGCACCATCTATGGGATGGAGCGCGGCGGGTCGGCAGGCCGCCTGGAAGCCGCCCTCCGCCGGGACCTGAGCCTGAGCGGCGCGGTTGCGCTCCTGGTCTTCTTCGCCTTTGCGATGCAGTGCCTCTCGACCGTGGTAGTGGTCCGGCGGGAGACCGGCGGATGGAAGTGGCCGGCCCTGCAATTCGTTTACATGACCGGCCTCGCTTACGGCGGAGCGTTCGCCGCGAACCACCTGGTGCGCTGGCTCGGAGGCGCGTGAGGGGAACCGCGCCGGGTGTCCGGCACGCGGCTCACCGCTCCAGAGCGCAGTCGTCGCACCACTTGCCGTCTTCGATATAATGCGGCCAGCCGCCCGGCACTCTCTGTAGCTCCTCGTAGTTGGAAGAGGCCTCGAAATAGCCCGGTTTGCGCAAGTGCTTCTTCACCACGTCATCATTCAGCTCCAGGCCGATGCCCGGCGTGTCGGGGACGGTGATGTATCCCTTGTTGATGATGGGCTTGGGCACGCCCGTCACCAGGTCCTGCCACCAGGGCATGTCCAGCGCGTGGCACTCCATCGCCAGGAAATTCCGGATGGTGGCGATCATATGCACGTTGGCCATTTCCCCCACGGGAGAACAGGCGCAGTGGACCGCGGTGGGGATGCCGAACGAATCGGCGTAGTCGGCGATCTTCTTGGTTTCGATCAGCGCGCCCGAAGTCAGCGGATCGGGGTGGATCTTGGCGATCGCCCGGTTCTCGATCAGGGGTTGAAAGCCATCGACAAGTCCGAAGATGTCTTCACCGACCAAAGTCGGCGTGGTGGTGGATTCGGTTATGGTCTTGTACCCGCGCCAGTTTTGCCAGGGGTAATGGGAGCCTTCCCGGATCTGGAGGAGGTCCTCGGCCCAGGCAAGGTCATAGGGCTCGAATGCTCGTGCGTACCGGATGGAATCCTCGACCGTGAGCGGGCCGAAATGATCCGCCGCGAGCGGCGCTTTCCAGCCGATCACGTCGCGGATGGCCTGGATGTATTCGCAGAGATAGCCCAGACCCTTTTGCGTGGCGACGCCGCGCTCGTCAACGGCGTTCTCACGGTCCGCGACCAACTGCGTGTGCAGATCCATCTTGAAGAAAGTGATGCCCATGTCCTTGCGCTTCTGCATGCGTGACGCGTAAATCTTCGCGTCTTTGTGGTCGGTCGTGTCGCAGTAGATCCGGACGGTGTCGCGCACCTTGTAGGGCGCCAGCAGTCGCCAGGCCGGGACACCGAGCACTTTGCCGGAAATGTCATGCAACGCGATGTCGATCGCACTGTAGCCCCCGCCGTTGCGCCCGTGGTTCGCGTAAGGGCGGATTCTCGCCAGCAGGGTTTCAATGTTCAACGGATTTTGTCCGACCAGGATCGGCTTGAGTATGAGGGCCATTCCCTCGACGCCGGCGTCACGGACTTCGCCCAGTCCGTAGACATCCTGGCCGGTATACACCTTGATGAGCGGATAGTCGTAATTCGCGGCAACCCGGCACGCCCTGATATCGGTTATCTTGAGGGCGCTCGGAGCGGAATTCCTATTGACAGGTCCGCCCCTCCGGGCTTGCGCGCTTAGGGTTCCCTTGGTGGCCTGAAACAGCGGCCCGAACGCGGCTGCGGCGGCAATGCGTTTGAGCAGTTTTCGACGGCTGACACTCATGCGTGGTCTGACTTGCATGGAACGTCCTTCCTTTCCCTCTAGCTACAGATGCAAGCCAGTATACAACAAACTGCCAATTCATCATGGCGGACTCCCCGCCGCGGGGCGGGGAGTCCGCTCAGGGGAAACTAATTGGCCAGGGTGAAGTTCACCTGTACGTCGGTGATGACCTCCACCGGATTCCCGTTCAGCAGAGTGGGTTGATAGCGCCACTGCCGGACGGCTTCGATCGCCGCTTTCGCCAGGCGCTTGTCGACCAGTTGATTGACTTGCTGGAGGTTCAATATGCTGCCGTCCACCCCGATCACAGCACGCAGCAGCACCGTCCCTTCCACGCCTTCCGCTTTGCAGTCGGGAGGATAGGCAGGCTTCTCCACATGCACCAACTTGGTGGCCTGCACGTTGCCGCCCTGTTCCAGGCGCTGCGGTGATCCGGGCGGCGTTTGCACGGGCGCTGGGCGGTCGGCCTTCACATCCAGAGTCTCCGACACCTGACCCACGTTCAGAATCGCCTGCACCTCGGTCATTTGGCCCGGCTTGACGACGATCCCTTGCAGCCCCAGCTTGGCGAAGCCGGGTTTGGCAACCTCCACGGAGTACGTGCCCTCAGGCAACGGCTGAACGGCGAATTGCCCCGTGTCCGGCGTGACGGCGAACTCCTTGCGGTCCGATCCGACCAGCGCAATCGTCACGCGCGCCTTCGGCACAAGGGCGCCGCTGGCGTCCCGCACCACGCCCCAAATTCCGCCGCCCCGCGGGGTTGCCGCCTGGAACGCCGCCAGCGGCAGCAGGATCACCAACGACAACAAGCTCACCCCCGCAACCAGCAGCGGAGTAGCCCTCCGGCGACTCAGGCCGGACTTTAACAATGCTTTCAAACGACTTTCCAATTCCGATACTCGACCCATGGCGAGACCTCCTTCCGGCAGACGGTCTGCTGTTTGCAGACCCTGCACGATTTCCACCAGAGCTCCAGCGTATGCCGCAGCCCTTTCTCCTTGAATCAACACCCCGTCATCACAAGCCTGCTCCGCTTCCCGGCGAAGGCAGTTGACCGCCCACCACACCAGCGGATTCGGCCAGTAGAGAGCGCAGGCCAGCCGCGCCACCAGATAAGTCCGAGTGTCATGACGGGCGATGTGCATGCGCTCATGCGTCAGCACCATCCGCAGCCGGGCCACCGGCCACGAAAGAGCTGCCTCCGGCAGCACCACTCGGGGACGCCAGAAGCCGCAGACCACGGGAACCGGCGTTTCGCCGCTCAGCCACACGCCGGAGCCGTGACCCTCGACCGGCTGTGCGCGCCGGAGCAGGCGCCGAATTCTCATCAAACCCACCGCCGTGCGCGCCAGCAAGACGACAAAGCCGATCGCCCAGATCCACCAGGCAACGGCCGCCGCGGAGAGATCCAGGCCGGGCCGCCGGGCGACGACCTCCAGCACGGTGGTGGCCTGCGAGGGGACGGCAGCGAGTCCCGCGGGGAGCGACGGCCTCCAGGCGAGGCCAACTCCGCCGGCTAGCGGCAACAGCAGCAACCCGGCCAGCGCCGCGGCCCACACCATGTGCCTGGTCGCCGCCGACGCACGCCGGATCGACGCCGCCACCATTGCGGCGCCGGCCAGTATCAGCGTCGATTTTGCCGCCAGCGATAACAGCAGGCCTGCCGTGAACGCACTTGTCATGCGCCCTCCTTCCTGGCCTTATCGATCATCTCCGACAGGCGATCCAGTTCCTGCCGCCCCAGCCTCGCCGAGCCGCTATCCAGGACGGCGGCCATCAGCTTCTCCGGGGAACCCCCGAAGAACGTGTCCAGCAGGTGCCGCAGCGCGTTGCGCCGCGCCCGCCCCGGACGGACGGTCGGCACGTACACATATCGGAGCCCTTTAGCCTCGTGCCGGACGTGGCCCTTCTCTTCCAGCGTCCGCAGGTGGGCCCGCACGGCGGAGTAACCCGGCGGGGACTCGATCCCGGCCTGCACCTCCGAGGCGGATGCCTCCCCTCGTCGGAACAAGACGTCCATGATCTGGCGCTCCCGCCGGCTCAGATTCAGGTCACGATTTCGCGATTCGGAAGCCATGTCATTTTTCCAACAGCCTGCTAGAAAACTAACACATCCTTTCAGGCGCTGTCAATATGGACACCGGAGCCTTCGCGTTGGTTCCCTCCCCTGTCAAGAATTCTGCGGCGGGAGGGGCTCCTGTATACTGGGGCCATGCCGGGCGAGCCTCCAAATGAATCTATAGACCCCGGTTCACTCCGAAACCGGAAAGCCCCGCCGGAGATGGACCCCGACGAGTTTCGCGAACTCGGACATCACCTGGTCGACCGTGTTGCCGACTGGATGGCGGCCATTGATCAACGGCCGGTCACGACCGCCGAGTCCCCTGCGCAGATTCGCGAGTTGCTGGGGGCGGGCCAACCTCTTCCGGCAGGCGCCGCGTCTCCGGGGCCATTGGTCAACCGGGCGGCCGGCCTTCTGCTGGATCACTCGCTGTTCAACGGGCACCCCCGCTTCTGGGGCTACATCACCTCCAGCGCGGCTCCCATTGGAATCCTGGGCGACTTCCTCGCCTCCGCGGTGAATCCGAACGTCGGTGCATGGAAGCTGTCGCCAATGGCCAGCGAGATCGAAGCCCAGACGGTCCGATGGATCGCGGAATTGATCGGGTTTCCAGCGGAGTGCGGCGGGTTGCTGGTCAGCGGGGGGAACATGGCGAACTTCGTCGGGTTCCTGGCGGCCCGGACGGCAAAAGCCGCCTGGGACGTGCGCCAGTCCGGGCTCGCGGGTCCCGCCCGGGGGCCACTCCGGTTGTACGCCTCGACGGAAACCCACACCTGGATCCACAAGGCCGCCGATTTGTTCGGGCTGGGCACGGATTCCATTCGCTGGATACCCGTCGACACCGGGCAGCGCATGGACCTGGAGGTTCTTCGCAGCCAGATCGACGAGGACATCGCCCGGGGCGACCTTCCATTTCTGGTCGTGGGCGCGGCCGGTTCAGTGAGCACGGGGGCGGTCGACCGGCTTCCGGAAATGGCTGCCATCTGCCGCGAGTATGGGCTATGGTTCCATGTGGACGGAGCCTACGGTGCCGTGGCGGCGTCGGTGCCGGGCGTCGCGGAAGACCTCCGCGGCTTGAGTGAGGCGGACTCGGTCGCCGTGGATCCCCACAAGTGGCTTTATGCGCCACTCGAGGCGGGCTGCGCCCTGGTGCGAAGAGCCGACGATCTTCGCGGCACATTCTCCTATCACCCGCCTTACTACCACTTCGGCGAGGAGGCGGTTAATTACTTTGACTTCGGCCTGCAGAACTCGCGAGGTTTCCGTGCCCTCAAGGTGTGGCTGGGCCTGCAGCAGATGGGGAGGGCCGGCTGCGTGCGCGCCATTACCGAGGACATACTCCTGGCGCAACACCTGCACCGGCTCCTCTCGGACCGCCGGGAATTTGAGGTCATGACCCAGAATCTGAGCATCACGACCTTCCGGTACGTTCCCCCCGACCTGCGTCCCAACCTGGGGTCCGAGGAGACGGAGACCTACCTGAGTCGCCTGAACCAGGAATTGCTGACCCGGGTGGAGAGCAGTGGGGAGGCCTATCTGTCGAATGCCCTGATCCACAACAAGTTTGCCTTGCGGCTGTGCATCGTCAACTTCCGCACGTCGCTGGAGGACATCGAGGCCCTGCCGGACTTGGTGGCGAGGCTGGGGCAAGAAGCGGATTCAGCCCTGAGACACAAGTAGCCTCGGGACTGGTAGCTTATCAACAAGAGGCTGAAGAGCAGGTTCAAATGCGAAACGTCATCATTGTCGGATCCGGCTGCGCGGGCAACACCGCGGCGCTCTACACGGCACGCGCCAATCTCCAACCGCTGGTCGTCGGAGGCCTTGAGCCCGGGGGCCAGTTGTCGCTGACCACACTGGTGGAGAACTTCCCCGGTTTCCCGGAGGGTATCGACGGACCTGTGCTGGTCGAGAGCATCATGAAACAAGCGGAGAAGTTCGGCGCCGAATATCTCCAAGGCTCGGTAATCGAAGCAGACCTTTCGAAATGCCCGTTCCGGCTCAACATCGATGGGGACTGGATCGAAACGAGAAGCTTAATCATTGCCACCGGCGCCAGCGCGCGCTGGCTGGGTCTGCCGTCGGAACAGAAGCTGATCGGCCACGGCGTGAGTTCCTGCGCCACGTGCGACGGCTTCTTCTACCGGGGCAAAAGGATCATGGTGCTGGGCGGCGGCGACTCCGCCATGGAAGAGGCGATCTTCCTGACGAAGTTCGGCTCCGAGGTGGGCATCGTCCACCGGCGCGAAGAGTTCCGCGCCTCCAAGATCATGCTCGACCGCGCCCGCAACAACCCGAAGATCAAGTGGATCACCAGCGCCACGGTGGACGAGGTCTTTGACGTGGACCAGGGCGTCGTCACCGGCGTCCGTCTGCGCAGCACCAAGGACGGGCACACCTGGGAGCAGGAGGTGGACGGTTTTTTCCTGGCCATCGGGCACATTCCCAACACCGCCGTGTTCAAGGGCCAGATCGGACTCGACGCTGACGGCTACATCCTCTCCAAAGGCGGGGCCAGAACCAGCGTCGAAGGCGTCTTCCACGCCGGCGACGTGCAGGACCGGGTCTACCGGCAGGCCATCACCGCGGCCGGGGCGGGCTGCATGGCGGCCATCGAGGCGGAGCGTTACCTAGCAGAGACCGGAGGGCATTAAGCTCATTCAAAGGTCCGGACGGGCGGGCCGCTGGTAGGGCTTGTCGATGTACTTGGCGGCTTCTTCCTGTGCGTCCTGTGTGTTGTCCTTGGTCCGGATCGCAAGCTGGAACTCGTTGCGGGCGCGCTCCCGCTGGCCGGTGATGTCGAAGATCTTGCCCAGGTTGATGTGGGCCCAGACCTCCACCCACTTCGGCTCGAGGTCCCCGTTGAGCGCCTCCCGGAACGAGTTGGCCGCGGACTGGTAGTTGTCCTGCAACAGGAACACTTCGCCAATCCGGTAGTTCGCAAGCGAACTGGCACGGTTTACATCGAGCGCCCGCTGGTATTCCTTCAGCGCGTCGGTCATGTTGCCGGCCTCCACAAACATCTCACCGCGCCGGATCGCCACGGCCACGCGCATGGAGCCGCTATAGCGAAGGAGCTGGTTGTTTGGATCCAGGACCACCGTGCGCGGCTTGCCAAAGGTCTCCACGGAGAACTCCGAGGAGGTCCCCACGACCTCGATGCGCTTCTCCTCGGGATTCCCGTCTGTCTCGATCTTCAGCTCCACGGGCATGCGGAACGTATCCATGTCCTGACTGACCTTGCCCACGATGCGGAAGTTCTTCTGCGTTCGGAAGATCGTGTAATCAAGCCGGAACTCAGGTGCGCCGCTGGATTCGATCCACTCTATGAAGAACCATTGGAGGTCCGTGCCGGCGATCTTCTCCGCCAGGCGCCGGAAATCACCCGTATTGACCGACTGCCAGGCGTACTGGTTTGGGAACTCATTCATCAGCTTGGAGAAATTTGCGTCACCGACGACCTGGCGCAGCATGTTGTATACCGCCGCGCCTTTGCTGGCCGTCAGCGCCCAATACTCGGGCGAGTAGTCCTCCAGCCGCGAGGTCTGGATGAGCGGCGGGCTGTCTACGGTGAGGGCCTCCACATAGGTGTCACGGACCTCCGACTCGAAGGCGGCCGCGCCGCTGGTGTGCTCGATGTAGAGCAGCTCGGAGTACCGCGCCGCGCCGTTGGTGAGCCAGAGATGGTCACGCGTGGAGGCTGACAGCAGCACGCCCCACCACTGTCTCGCGGTTTGATTGCAGAGGACACGGACATTCACCTGCTTGGAAATACTGCGTGGGGAGAGAAAGATGATCCCTTCCGTGGCGTACCCATTCGGCGCCCCGTTCTCGGTCTCCACGATGGTGAGATTGGCCACCGGGGCGGCGCCGTAAATGCTGGAGAAGTAGGTCAGGATCTTACCGGTCTCCTGGCCGTAGGCGGCGGCCAACTCGGTCGCGCCGCCGCGGAAGTACAAGCTCGTGGTCACCCCTTCCGAGGGGACCTGCGCCGGATCTCCCCGGACCACGGCAATGCTGCCGGGGAACGCGGGGTGCAAGGTAGTGAAGCTGAATGCGGTCTTGCCCTCCGCGGCGGGTTCGCTCTTTCCGATGCCGCTGGCGATCACCCGATTCCCGTCCGGCACGGTGATCTTCATGTCACACGTGTACCTGTCCGTCGTGTAGCCGCTCACGGGGAACCAGCGGGCCGGGTAGAGCAGATAAGAAAAGTCGTTGTGAATCGCCGCAAAGCGGATACCCGGCACAAACGACTCCTCCGACCCCGCGAGGGTCCCGTCGTAGTAGAAGGTGAGGGTTATGGCTTGTCCCTTAGGCAGCGGCTCGGGAAAGCTCACGTGGATGGAAGAAGCCTGCTGGGAGCGGGAAGCGGGCAACTGCCGCCCGCTCTGGTCGGTAATCTTGGAGACGCTCAATGCGTTGTTGAGTTCGAAGTCCGCCGAGGAGAGGCTGTCCTCCAAGGGGATGAAACTAACCTGGACGACCGCGTTCACCGATTGCGCGCTGGGGTTGATCTCGGCCGTGATGAGGTAGTGCTCCACGTCGATCCGCGAGCGCTGCTCTTGCGCGGGCAGGGAGGCGGCAAACGCGAGGGTAAGAAGTCCGGCCAGTACGCTACGCGACATGAGTAACTCCCTGATCCATCCTCAACAATTGCGCCACGATCTTCGCCGCCCGCTCGATCGGGTCGGATGCGCCCGCAAGCCTGGCAGCCACCTCCGCTAGATCCTTGCGCATGCGTTCCCGGCGGGCAGCGTCCTCGAGCAGCCGGAGGGTCTCCTCCGCCAGTCTTTCCCCGCTCATTTCATTCTGCATCAGTTCGGGCACCACGGGGCGGCCGGCCACAAGGTTCACCATAGAGTAAAAGGGTACATCCACCAGAAATCTCCCCATCAGCCAGCTCAAACCCGTCACCTGGTAGAACGTCACCATCGGCGTGCCGAGCAGCGCGGCCTCGATGGTCACGGTACCGCTGGCTGCGAGAACCACATCGGAGTGGGCAATAGCGTCCCACGTTTCGCCTACCACAACTATGACCGGGAGGCTCCCGACGCGCTTCCTCAGAGCCTCTTGTGCGCCGGGCCAGAAACCGGCCGGCAAGGCCAGCACAGATCCCGCGGCCTTTCCACGGTCTAGCCTCCCGACGGCGTCCAGCAAGGCAGGCAGATGACGCAATGCCTCACCGGGGCGGCTCCCCGGAAGCAGAGAAACCAACGGGCGATCCAAACTAAGTCCGTGTCTCGAAAAGAATTCCTCCCTGGAACCTCCGGGGTGGACCAATCGGGCCAGCGGGTGGCCGATGTAGTCCGCACTAATCCCTTGGTCCCGAAAGAAACTCTCCTCAAATGGAAAGATGCATAGAAGCCGGTTCGTGTTGCATCGGATTCGGCGTATTCTCCTCTTGCGCCAGGCCCACACCTGAGGCGCCACCAGGTAGACCACCGGCACGCCCAGCGCCTTCAGCCGGGGCGCCAGCCGGAGGTGGAAATCCGGGCTGTCGGTGAGGATGGCAAGGTCGGGCCGCTCCCGGCGCGCGGCGGCGACCATCCTTCGAAACTCCATGTAAATCCTGGGGATATGCCTCACCACCTCGACCAGACCGACGACCGAAAGGCTGGCGGCGTCCACCACCTGCCGGACCCCGGCCGCCCGCATCCGGGGACCCGCGCAGCCGAAGAAGTCGGCCTGCGGAAAATCGCGGCGCAATTCGCTCACTAGGCTGGCGGCGTACAGGTCGCCGGAGGCCTCGCCGGCCGAAACTAGGATCTTGGGTGCCACCAAGGGCTAGTCTAGCAGGACGCGCGTGAGCGGCCTTCGCCAAGGCAATTCTGATACCATGAAGAGAAGCCGTAGATGCCCTCTCAGCCCGACCTCGAGAAGCTCAGTGTGGAACAATTCGCCGCACGCTGCCGGGAGGCGATGATCCCCGTCACGAACAGGTTCTCCTATTTCCCGGCCACGCCTCTCAGCGACGACGACGTCAAGGAGTACGTGGAGGAACCCGTGGCCGCGCTGCCGCCCGCCTTGGCCGCCACGCTGGTTCCAGTTTGCATCGCCTTGGTCCCCTACCTCGAAAGAACGAATGGCAAGGACAAGGGCGCCCAGCCGCCGGATGCGGTGAGCTTCGAGCGCCCGCCGGAAAATCGCCAGGCGTCGGCCGGGAAGACGGTCCTGGAGGGACAGGCGACGCTTTTGTTCGCCATCAAGGACCGCCCCGTCGCCGACTACCACTACTGGTTCTATCACGCGGTCGCGGAGCTGGCCGTTGACTCCACAGGCGAGGCGGACCAGAACCAGTTCTACAGCCTGCTGCGCGAGGAACTCCGATCCAGGGTGCATGGCGAAGTGGATCAGGAAGGCTGGCACCTCAAGGAAGCCTTGATGAGGCGCCAAACCAACCTGCGCCGGGAGACCAAGCTGTTCCGGGAGTATGCCCGCCAAGCCTTCGTCGATACGCTGACCTTGTACCTGCACGGAATCTGTTGCGATATCGACGTGGAACCGGGCCCGCGCCAACTGCCCAGCCGCAACCTGCGCAAGCGGCTGGCGCTGCTGGAATCTCTCTATCCCCCGCCCGACGGTTACGCCATCTTCCCGGAGCAGGTCATCCAGTCCTAGCGAGCAGCTCGGCCAGGATCCGGGCGGCCGCCTCCTTGCCGCGATCTCCGACCTCCCCTACCGGGCCCACGCAACTTGGGCAACCCGCTTCGCACGGGCAGCCGGCAAGCAGCCCGGCGGCCCCTTCTAACAACTGCCGCTGCATCCTGTAAAGCGGCGCGCTCAGGCCCACTCCACCCGGGTAGTTGTCGTAGACGTAGAGGTTAGGCTCAAAGCTCTTCAAGCCGCCCGCTATGTCTTCGGTGAGAGCCACTCCGAGGTCTCTCGTGTCGCACATGAGCAGCAACGAACCGATAGCGCGAAGGGCGTTGCCAAGCGCGCTCAGCCCGCTCTGTTTCTCGGCCGGAGACATGTCCGGAAACCGGGCCAGGAAGCCCTCGGGGAAATGCAGCCAGAAGGCGCTGGTGTGCATCTCCTGCTCCGGCATGGAGAGGTTGCCGGCGCCGACGTTCTCCAGCGTATAGAATTTGACCTTCTTGAACCCCACCACCTGGCGGTTGGCGCGGACTTCGCCGTGCGCGGCGCTTGCCCCCGAAAGAGGCGTGGACTCAAACTCCTCCAGAACCTTCACTTGCGTGTAGTCGATGGCGTCGGTAAAGTAGTCGCAATCCACCTGGCGGACAAAAGCCTTGCGGGCCTCGTAGTCGAAACGCTCGACCTGGTACTGGCGGGCCTCATGCAGATAGATGGCCTTCTCGTGTAGCGTGGTCAGAGCGCTCGGGAAATCGACGTTCGGCAATCACGGTCGGTTCGCCGGTGACGTCCACGACCACGAAATTGTCGCTGGTGACGGCGCGGAGGCTGACGGCGTCGGCTGGGTAGGTGTCCGAAGTCCAGTGCCAGGCGCCGGCGGAGTGGTGCAGGAAGCCGGCCTCCTCCAGGAAGCGGCACAGCTCGGCCGTGTCGTGAGGTCCGAATTTCTCGCCGTCGCGAATCGGCAGCTCGAAGGCGGCGCACTTCAGGTGGTTGACCAGAATCTCCAGGTTGTCCGGGTTTATGTGAGCGTGTTCCGGCGACTGCCCGAAGAAGTAGTCGGGGTGTTCGACGATGTATTGGTCCACCGGGGCGCTCGAGGCCACCAGCGCGGCCAGCGCCGCGGTCTGGCGGCGGCCGGCCCGCCCGGAGCGCTGCCAGGTGGAGGCGATGGTTCCGGGGTAGCCGGCCATTACCACGACATCCAGACTGCCGATGTCCACGCCGAGTTCCAGGGCATTGGTGGCCACCACGGCGCGGATCGCTCCGTCCCGCAGCTTGCGCTCGATCTCCCGCCGCTCGTGAGGAAGATAGCCGCCGCGGTAGCCCCGAACCGCCTCCGCGCCAAGCGGAAGCCTCTCCAGGGCGTCCTTGAGATACGTGACCAGGACTTCGGTTGCCAGCCGGTTATTGGCGAAGACCAGCGTCTGCTGGTCGCGGCGGATGAACTCCAGTGCGATGCGCCTGGTTTCGTTCAAGTAGCTTCGTCGAATGCCGAGCTGCCGGTTGACAACGGGGGGATTGTAAAAGACGAAGTACTTCTGGCCGGATGGCGCTCCGTTGCGGTCCACCAGCTCGAAGGGCAGACCGGTCAGCGACTGGGCCAGTTCCAGAGGGTTGGCGATCGTGGCCGTCGAGCAGATAAACTGCGGCGACGAACCGTGGAACTCACAGATCCGCTTGAGCCTCCGGATGACGTTGGCGACATGGCTGCCATAGACGCCGCGCGAGTAGTGCAGCTCGTCGATCACGACGTACCGCAAGTTCTCGAAAACCTTCGCCCAACGCGTGTGGTGCGGGAGAATGCCGCTGTGGAGCATGTCCGGATTGGTGAGGACCACGCTCGCGCGCTCGCGAATCGCCTTGCGGGCGTCCTGCGGGGTGTCACCGTCGTAGGTGAAGGCCCGGATGCCCGAACCCATGGCATCCACCATCCCCTGCAACTCATGGAGCTGGTCCTCCGCCAGGGCTTTGGTCGGAAACAGATACATCGCCCGCGCGTTGGGATCTTTGAGAAGCTGGTTGAGAATCGGGAGGTTGTAGCAGAACGTCTTCCCGCTGGCCGTGGGCGTGACAACCACGACGTTCTTGCCCTCGGCGGTCAGACGGATGGACTCAGCCTGATGCACGTAGAGCTGCTCGATGCCCCGCTGCCTCAGCACCTCGCGCAGCGCCGGCTCCAGCGTCTCCGGCGCCGGCACGAACTCGCCAGGCTTTGGCGGCTGGCGCCTGACGGATCGGACCGGAGAGTCCGATTCCTTCATCCACTGTTCGAAGCGCGCTACCGCGGCTTCGACACCGGCCCGGCGCGTCAGAGCTGTTTCAGGATCGAACTCGGGGAAACCCAGACTGAGATTCGGACCGGACACTTTCGCCTTTTCTTTGCTAGGGTACACCGGTTTCGCGGTGAGGACAAGCCCGGCTTTCAGCTCTCGCGCCGCACGAACTCGTATCGCTCGAGCGTGGCGGCCACGAGCACGCAGCCGTCTTCCGCGTCGGAACCGATCGGCTCAAGACGCAGCACCTTGCCCAGGCAGCGCAGGTTGACGCTCCCGCCGTTGATGGGGTGGGTGGGGAAAGTGATGATGTACTCGATCGGCTCGCCGGCTTCGATGGGGATTGTGGCGGAGAAGAGCACCCCCCCGGCGCTGAGGTTCTTGGTCTCTCCAACGCTGGACACCGGCTGGAAAGATCGGCGAACCACTTCCACTCGGAGCTTCAGATCGAACCGCTTTGCTTTTCTTTGCTCTATCACACGCTATCTTATTTTTAGTGCTTTAAGATGCGTAGGTCAATAGCCTCTTCCAATCAATCGTTGGGGTAGTAATGGTACCTTTACGCCTTTGGGCCTATAGGTTTGCGCGGTGGTAGAATCGAGTACTGGCATCTTTGCGGAAAACCTTTCGAATCGGACTGGGGGTGGGGCTGGTCATCCTTGGCGTCATCGGGGGTCTTCTGCCGGTGGTCCAGGGCTGGATGTTCATGATCCCTGGACTGCTGATTCTGAGCGAGTACTTTCCCGGCCTCAGGAAACTCGTGGACTGGGCCAAGGCGAAGGCCAACCTCCAAAAGAAGAAGCCCCCGGATCAGGGAGCCGGATCCGCGTCGGATCTTCGGTAGCCGCCGTACTCCGTCTCCACTTCGACGTTGCGCAGACTCACCAGCCCGATTCGTAAGGAAACGCGATACCACATCTCGCGCGGCAGCCACACCTCGTGGCCGACAAGCTCCTGCGTCAGCCTGACACGCGAGCCTTTGTGGATTCTCACCAGTATCCAGCCGAAAGTCACGGTGTCGAGCAATTCAGCCTCGACCTTGGCCCACTGATAATCCGACTTATCGATCCACAGTTTGGCTCTGAGCTGCGTATAGAGCTTTGAATAGCGGTCCACGGGGTCGTAGCCCGGCCGTGGTGTGGCTTCGATTACGTACGCGGGGCGGGAGTTGACCTCTTCTTCTCCAAGCAGCCGAAACACAAACGCATCGGGAATCTCCCGAATCGCTTTTCTGTAACGCTCGCGGCGCTTCTGGAAATCGGGCATCTTGATCTCGCGGGTTCGGGAAGCAGCCGACCGGAGCTGGCCTCTGTCATCCAGGTTCCGGGTCCGCGACCGCTCGGTGAGAGTGTAATGAAGCGCAGGCCCGGTGCTCTCGCTCTCGTCGTTGAGGATGGACCGGCGGACGATGGCGGCGGGGTCCACGTCGGCGCCCAGCGCACAGGCCATCATGGCGAAGGTCAGAAGCAACCGCATCGGGGAGACAACCCCTCTCGATACTATTACACCGGATTACTCAGCTTGCGCGCGCACCCCTCCCCACTTTCGGAGTGAGGCTTCCCCAGCATCTCGCCGCCAAACGCCTCTGCGCTGTTTGCATACAATAAAAGAGAGGGGCTGTAGATTTTCTCTTGCGAGGGCCATTGCTGAATGCCAGCCACGGAAACATCTCCTGTACAGACGCCTCCTGTCGGCACCGGGCAACTTAAGATCAACGACTTCAGCGTCCAGGTGGCCACGGTCAACGGCTCGGGCAGCCAGACGGCGAACACGGTACTGATGCGCTCACTGTTCCAGATGGGCATCCCGGTGTCAGGAAAGAACCTGTTTCCATCGAATATCGCCGGCTTGCCGACGTGGTTCACGATTCGCGCCTGCAAGCACGGATGGATCGCTCGCCAGAAAGAGATCGATTTCCTGGTGGCGATGAATCCGGAGAGCGCCCGGGAGGATGTGCTGGGCCTCGAATCCGGCGCGGCCGTGGTCTACGACGAGCCCTTGAAGCTGGATGCGTTGCGCTCCGACTTGCACTTCTATGCCGTCCCTTTTGACAAGTTGGTGGCGCCGGTCTGCCCGGAGGCCAAGCTGCGCAAACTGGTCCGCAACATGATCTATGACGGCGTCGTGGCCCAACTGCTCGGCGTCGAACTGGAGGAGATCCACAAAGCGCTGGTGAAGCAGTTCGGTCCCCGCAAAGCCAAAGCGGCCGGACTGAATTGGGGCGCGGTTCAGGCGGGCTTCGACTTCGCGGCGAAGAATCTCGCCAAGACGGACCCGTACCGCGTGGAGCGGATGAACGCCACCCAGGGCAAGATCATCATAGACGGCAACGCGGCCTGCGCGCTCGGCGCCGCGTTCGCGGGCGTCACGGTGGTGGCCTGGTATCCGATCACCCCGTCCTCCTCGCTGGTGGAATCGTTGATGGGCTACTTGAACCGGTTGCGCGTTGACAAAGAGACGGGCAAGGCGACCTTCGCGGTGGTCCAGGCCGAGGACGAACTCGCCGCCATCGGCATGGCGCTCGGGGCCGGATGGGCGGGCGCGCGCAGCATGACCGCCACTTCGGGGCCGGGCATCTCGCTCATGGCTGAGTTTGCGGGTCTTGGTTACTACACAGAGACTCCGGCGGTCATCTTCGACGTGCAGCGGGTGGGGCCGTCCACGGGCCTGCCAACGCGGACAGCGCAGGGCGACATCCTGTCCACGGCCGTGCTCTCGCACGGCGATACGAAACATCCCCTGCTGTTCCCGTCCTCGCCCCGCGAGTGCTTCACCATGGCCCAGACCGCCTTCGATCTCGCCGAGGAATTCCAGACACCGGTTTTCGTCATGAGCGACCTCGACTTGGGCATGAACAACTGGATGTCCGACCCCTTCCCGTATCCCACGGAACCAATCCGCCGTGGAAAGGTGCTGAGCGCCGAGGATCTTGCCCGGCTCGGGGGCTTCGCGCGGTACAAGGATGTGGACGGCGATGGTGTCGGATTCAGAACTCTGCCCGGCACCAACCATCCGGCCGCGGGATGGTTCACTCGCGGCAGCGGCCACGACGAGAAGGCGCACTACAGCGAGCGCCCCGAGGACTACATCCACAATGTGGACCGTCTGGCTCGCAAGTTCGAGAGCATCCGCGGGCGCGTGCCGAGGCCGGAAGTGAACCTGAGCGCGAGCGCCTCCGTTGGGATTATCTGTTATGGCACGTCGCGCTACGCCGCCGAAGAGAGCCGCGAGCAGTTGCGGCTTGAGTACGGGCTTGAGACAAGCTATCTGAGGCTAAAGGCATTCCCATTCACAAGGGATCTCAAGGACTTCCTGGAAAGGCACGCCCGCGTCTACCTCGTCGAGCAGAACCGGGACGCACAGATGCTGTCCCTGATGCGGATGGAGCTGGCGGCCACCGACATCGGCAAGCTGAGAAGCGTGCGCTACTACGGCGGGCTCCCCATCGATGCCCGCACGGTCACCGATGAAATCGTCAGCCAGGAGGGCTTATGAGCACGACTGCCGCGCCGCCCAAGAAAGTCAACCGGATCGGACTGGAGGTTGTCAGTTACAAGGGTGCCAGGACGACGCTGTGCGCCGGTTGCGGCCACAATGCTATCTCGGAACGCATCGTCGAGTGCTTCTTCGAGATGGGCATTGAGCCCTGGCGCGTGGCGAAATTCTCGGGCATAGGCTGCTCCTCCAAGTCGCCGGCCTACTTCATTGGTCTGGCTCACGGCTTCAATGCCGTCCACGGGCGCGCCCCCGCGGTCGCCACGGGCGCCCTGCTGGCCAACCATCATCTGCTGGGGTTGACGGTGACCGGGGATGGCGACACCGCCTCCATCGGCTTGGGACAGTTCAACCACATGCTGCGCCGCAACATTGCGATGATCTATATCATCGAGAACAACGGCGTGTACGGCCTGACCAAAGGGCAATTCTCGGCCACCGCGGACCTTGGCTCCAAGCTCAAGACGGGCGTGGTGAACGACCTGCCCCCCATGGATCTGTGCCTTCTGGGCATCGAGCTGGGAGCGACCTTGGTGGCCCGCTCCTTCTCCGGCGATAAGCGGCAATTCCAGGCGATTCTCAAGGCCGCCATCGTCCACAAGGGCCTCTCGGTGATCGACGTGATCTCACCGTGCGTCACCTTCAACGACCATGAGGGATCGACGAAGAGTTACGCCTACATGAAAGACCACGACGAGCCGTTGCAGCAGATGAGCTTCGTGCCGGCCTACGAGGATATTTCAGTGGAGATCGAAGAGGGCGAAGTGCGCGAGGTGACCCTGCACGACGGCTCGAAGATCGTGCTGAAAAAGCTGGGGCGAGACTACGATCCCGCCGACAAAATGCGGGCGGTTCAAACGCTCCACGAGGCCTCCGGGAGCGGCCATGTCGTGACCGGCCTCATTTATCTGGATACCAGCCGGCCCGCCTTCACCGACCTCCTGAACCTGGTCGACGAGCCGCTGGCAACTCTGCCCGAGGTCCGGGTGCGCCCCTCCAAAGAGGCGCTCGACGCCGTCATGGAAGAGTTACGCTGAACCAGTGGGCCACGACTTCCTGCGCGTCGTTCTGGTGGCGCCGCGCAACCCGCTGAACATCGGCGCCGCCGCGCGCGCCATGAGCAACTTCGGCTTTTCCCACCTTCGTCTGGTCAACCCCTATGACGTCGCCTTTCGCGAGGCCCGCTCGGCCGTGCGCGCGGGCCATATTCTCGAGGGGGCGCAGGAGTGCAAGACGCTGGCGGAGGCCGTGTCTGACTGTACGCTCGTGGTGGGCACGACGGCCGCCGGCCGGCGTGAATTGCAGCATCCCGTCCGGCGCCTCGAGTTCGGCGGCACACTGATCCGCCGGCGCCTCGCTTCCGAGCCCGTTGCCCTGCTGTTCGGCTCAGAGAAGTTCGGCCTGTCCAATGAAGACCTGGCCCACTGCCATTGGCTGATGCGTATCACCACCCGCGAAGGGCACGGTTCGATGAATCTCGGGCAGGCCGTGGCCGTCTGTCTGTACGAGCTGGCTCGCAAACCGGAGGCGGTCCTGGCGAGGCCCGAAAGAAAAAAACGCGCCATGGCCGCGAGCCTGGAGGGCCTCACCGCCCTGCTGGTCGAAGTACTCGAGCGCAGCGGCTATGTGCACCAGCGGGTCGAAGGCTCGACTGAGATGAAGATCCGGCGCCTGGTGCGGCGGCTGGATCTCTCCGCCCATGACGCGGAGATCTGGCTGGGGATGCTGCGGCAGATCTTGTGGAAAATGAAGGGGTAGTCCACGGAGACAGGGAAGGGCGGGCCTGTGTGGTTCAACATCATCGGCGGATTCACGGGAATCGAGACCATCGCGGTGGGGAGCGGAATACGCGAGATCGCGCGGCTGCGCAGGGTGTATGGACGGGGCCGGTGGCGAAAAATGAAGGGAGTTGCCTTGGTCGGCCTTCCCGATGGTACGATACGAAGAGCCGAGGTTCATTGGTACGAAGCCTCGGGCATCGGCAAGTTAGAGCACAAGATCAAGCATTACCTGGATTGACACGTATGCCGCGCGGGAAGAAGACAGAGCCGGGCTACGTTGTATGCATCGAAAACAGCGGGTACGGTGCTTCTCTGGAACTTCGCAAGATCTACCGCCAGTTGCCGGACGCCGCTGCCTCTGAACACGACCAGGTGAGGATCGTAGACGAATCCGGCGAAGACTACCTCTATCCCCAGAAGTGCTTCATCGCCATCGAACTGCCCCGGCCGCTGGAAGCCGCCCTCCGCCGCGCGTCCTGAGTCTGGTCCGCTTCACTTCATGGCCGCGAACGCCCTGTACAGATCCGCGACACCCGCGGTCTTCGGGTCGCCGGGGTGGATGACCACGCGGTAGCGCAGCCGCATCTTCTGGCCGGGCTCCAGGGTCACGCTGGCGTCCTGCGTCTTGTCGCTGGTGAAATCGTGTGCGCCGAAGATGTTGGCCGCGCACAATCCGTAAGCCCGGCAATGCCAGAAGGTCGGGTAGTGAAGGTTGGCGGGGTGATCCATAATGGCGATGCCAACTTTCCGGCCCTCCACCTCCCCGTAGACGTCCACCCAGGGAGCGCGCTTCCCCCACACGTTGGCTTCGGACTCCCGGCCTTCTGAGTCGATCATTTTGCCGGTCCGCGGCGGGCTTGTAAGGACGTTCTTCCCCGGCGCTTCGAGGCCCGAGGCCACGCGGACGGCAAACGATCCTTCCTTCGTGTCGCCGAATTTCACCCTCTCGACGGCGGTCAGGTTGATGTCCACGTCCAAGGTCCGCAGCTTGGGGTCGGAGTAGAAGGTCATGCTCCGCGACTCGGTGAGCATGGTGTCTTTTTTCGGTCCCACCCAGTCAAACAGCGCGGTCACGGAGCCGCTCTTTTGTCCGCTCTTCACCTCCACGACCTTGTTGAGGACCACGCGCCCGAGGTTCGTCCTGTTGCCGGCCGGCTCGTTCATCCAAAAGTCGATACCGTTGACGTCCCCGTGGGTGAACCACAAGCCCCGGTGGTGTGGATGATCGGTGGATTCGCCTTCCACCTTCTCCATGGGGAAGTGGCGGGTCACGATGATCCCGGAGGCGGTCCGCAGGGGGTGCAGGTACGGCTTGGGGGCGCCGGCGCCATAGAAGAACTCGGTGAAAGGCTTGCCGTCGATCACCACCGAAACCTTGTCCGCACCTTGGATGAGCTTCACTTGGGCGGACAGGGGGCTCAAGGCCGCGAGCACCAGGAAGGTCGTTCGAAGCATGTCAAGTATTAGAACACAGCCCACGGATCTCCCCAAAATTGCGAGAATCAAGCGTGACCTTTAGGGCGTTTCTGATCGTGGTTGCTCTCGCGGTCCTGACGTCCATCGTGGCGGCTGAAGCGGCGGTCATCGATGCGGTGGTCGTGGAGAGAAGCACCGGCCTCCCCATAGCCCGCGCCAGGATTTCAGTCCAGCCCTTGCAAACCGGATCATCCCCTCTGCCTTATTTCTTCACGGATTCGACGGGGCATTTTCATCTTTCTCAGCCGGGCGCGGGCGCCTTTTACCTCCGTGCGGAAAAACGAGGCTATGCGCCGGTCTACTACGGGCAGAGAAAGTGGAATGGACCCGGCACACCCATCGTCCTGGACAAAGACAGCCATTTCACGGCCGAGCTCTCCTTGAGCAGACTCGGCGCCATCACGGGGGAGATCGTGGACGAGAACGGAATTGGACTCCCCGATGTCCAGGTTTACGCTTACAGGGTGGAGAGGCCGCCGCGGCTGGCTGGTCAGGGTGTGAGCAACGATCGCGGCGTCTTTCGGATTGCCGGACTACAGCCGGGCAAGTACCGGGTCCGAACCGGGCCCAAGGAACTGGAGGATGAAACCGGCCTGATGCCGACTTTTTTTGGCAACACGGTCGTCGCCGAGAGCGCGAGCACGGTGGAAGTCCGCCTCGATGAGGAGACCGGCAACGTATCCATTCGCCCTGTTCCCGGGAAGTTGCTGCATTTGAGCGGACGCGTCAATCTGGCGGGCGTGCCGATGGTGATTCTCTACTCGGACGACGGACGGAAAGTGGAGACGGTGGACGGTTCCGGCCGTTTCACTTTCAATGAACTTTCCCCCGGAAAGGTGGAGTTGATCGCGGAATCAGGCTCAGCCGGGCGCGGCTTGACAGCCTATACCAGCCTGTGGCTTAGCGGCAACCTCGATGGCGTGACGCTGGAGCCTGCACCAATGCCGGCCATCCAGTTCGGATGCGAGGACCTCAAGGGCAAAGCGCTCGACTCCCGGCAAATCTCGCTGACGGTGGTCCGCACGTCGCCTCCTCAGGAACCGCGATCGCAGCAGTTGCCGTGCGGCGGCACGGCTGCCGTGAGCGTGGGGACTTGGCAATTGTCCATCGCCACGCCTACGAAGTACTATGCGGCCGAAGTGCTGGTGCAGCGCAAACCCGTCGAGTCCGATGAGCTTCAGATGCTGCCCGGGCAGCATTTCGACATCACGCTTGTAGCGTCCTCTCTGCCGGCCGGATTCAAGGGCACGCTGCTGGGTCCCAGCGGGCAACCGGCGGCGGGAGCCATGGTGTTCCTGCACGCGGTCGACCAGAGCGTGGCTAGACGGGCATTCGGAAGCGGCACCACGAGGACCGACCCCAGTGGAGGGTTCGTGTTCGAGGGCCTTCCTCCCGGCCGCTACAAGGTGGCTGCCTCCTATGACGTGCAGATTCCGGACGAGGTGGATTGGAGCGATCCCTCTTTGTTGACCGTCGAGCTGGAGGAGGGCAAGGAGTTGAGCCAGGAGATACCGCTGCGGGAGCGGAACTGACCCGCAACCGCTGCTACCGCCAGCACACCAGCTTCGTCTCCGTCATCTCCTCGACGGCGTACTTCGGGCCTTCGCGACCCATGCCACTGAGCTTCACACCGCCATACGGCATCTGGTCCACGCGGTAGGTCGGCACCTCATTGATCGAGAACCCTCCCACGTGGACCCGGCGGGCCGCCCAGAAGGCCTTCTGGATGTCGCGCGTGTAGATGCTGGCCTGCAAACCGTATTCGGAGGCATTCACCATTTCTATGGCCTCCTCCAGACCGGCCGCCGCGTTGACCGTCACCACCGGACCGAAAGCCTCTTTGCACGAGATTTTCACTTCGGGCGGCGCCTGGCTGAGGATCGCCGGCTCAATTGTGGCCCGGCGGCGAGCGCCACCTGTCCACAGCCTGGCTCCGGCCTGAACCGCCTCTTCGATCCAGCCCTGGACACGCTCGGCCTCCCTGACGGTGATCAGGGAGCTGATGTCCGTGGACGGTTCGTGAGGATGGCCGATCTTCAGTTTGCGTGCGCCCTCCACCATTCGCTCCAGGAACTCGTCATGGACCCGCCGGTGGGCGAAGATGCGCTGGACCGAGATGCAGACCTGCCCCGAATTGGCGAAGCTTCCGGTGATACAGCGAGGCACGGCGGCTTCCAGGTCCGCGTCGTCCTCGATGATCACCGCCGAGTTGGAGCCGAGTTCCAGCGTCACCCGCTTCATCCCGGCCAGGCCGCGGATGCGAAGGCCGACGTCAGGGCTGCCCGTGAAGGTGATCATGGCCACCTTCGGATGGGTCACCAAGAGATCGCCGACCGTGCCGCCCGGCCCAGTGATCACATTCAGCGCCCCCTTGGGAAGTCCGCACTCCTCAAACAGCCCGGCCATCATCAGGGCGGTGACCGGAGTGGCCGAGGCGGGCTTGTGGACGATGGCATTGCCCGCGGCGATGGCAGGGCCGATCTTGTGCATCGCCAGATTAAGCGGGAAGTTGAACGGCGTAATCGCGGCCACCACACCGACCGGTTCGCGCAGGGTCATAGCCCAGTGGCCCTTGCCGGCCGGCGATGCCTCCATCGGGACGACCTCGCCGCAAAGACGGCGAGCCTCCTCGGCGGAGAACAGCAGGGTCTGCGCCGCCCGCTCCACCTCGGCGCGCGCCTCTCGAATGGGCTTGCCACTCTCCGAACTGAGAGCCAGGGCGAGTGAGTCCATCCGCTCGAGGGCCTTGTCGTGGACCTTCCGCAGGATGGCGGCCCGCTCCGCCAGCGTGAGGTCGCGCATGACCGGGGCCGCGTCCCAAGCCGCCGCCACTGCCGCTTCCACCTGTTCCTTGCCGGCTTCGTACACCGTCGCGACCTCGGAGCCGTCGTAGGGAAGCTCAACTTTCAGAGGCCGGTCCGTGACGACCCGCCGGCCGCCGATGTGCATTGGATATTCCATACAACCCCCAGAAACATCAGAAGCGCGGCGAGGTCTCTGCAACGCGTCCGCTCGCATCCACCCGTGCGGTCACCTCGAAGTGAGAGCCCCCGGGCGCGCCGAAGCGCAGGTCCGTCAACTCCACGGTAACACCGCCCTCCGGTCCAGTGAGGGGCGTCACGCGCCACAGCGGCCACTGCGCAAAACCGAGAAAGACACGGAACAGCTTGGTCTCGCGGGCAAGGGCGATCTCCGGCCCTGGCGCGGGCTTGTAGTAGATCGCGCCCGCCGACGGATCGAAGTCCTCCAGGAGGTTCATCTCCGGATGCCTCTCGAAGAACTCTCTCCCTTCCACCAGCCCGGTCCAGCGAAACGGATTCGCCGGCGACGGCATGGCCGCCACGCGCACCGGCGCCTCGCCTTGATACATGCGGGCATCGAGCACGGCGACGGCCCTGTCGTGAAGCAAGTGCCGCCCAAAGCAGTAGCCGCTGAGCACACACAGCACGAAGATGGCCGCACCACGGCCTGTCCCAGCCTTGGCTCCGATCTCCGAGCTCACCAGGCGGGACAACCAGGGCGCCACCAGCCCCAACAGGAAAAGCACCCAGATCCACGGGTCTACGATTGGCAGGAAGTCCGCATGGATCCACCGGTCCGAGAAGGGCCACAGAATCCGGACCCCGTAGGCGTTGGCGAGATCGAAGATCGGGTTGCTGGCCACGCCGGCGAGAGACACAATGTAAGCGCCCCGCCAACAGAAGTTCTTCCGCTGGAACAGCCAGATGACAGCGGTCACCAGCAGCGCCAGGAAGGGCATCGCGGCCAGCGAGTGCAAAGGACCCCGGTGGTATTGGAGATAAGTACTGGGGCCGGCCAAAGCGCTGACCACGTCCAGATCGGGCGCATTCACTGCCGCCACCAACAACAGGGGGGCGTGCGGGGACAAGCGGTTGAGCCCGGCCCTGCTCAAAATGATCCCGCTGAGCGTGTGGGTTAGGTTGTCCACGCGAGCAACCCCGGGGGCATCAGCAGCGTCAACGCGTCTGGGACGATTTCCACCGTGGCGGGCAGCGCGCCGGCGATCTCGCCGTCCACTTGCACATAGACCGGGTTGTCACCGCACGGCTGAAACTCGGCTGACTTGGCGTGCAGGAGCGTGACGCCTTCCGTGCCCTCCAGCTTATTGGTGATCACGCCGCCCAGATAGGCCAGGTAGCGAAACGTGTTGCGTCCCTCGAACAATGCCATGGCGAGGTCGTCGCGGAGCAGGCCGGCCTCGGGGGTGATTACCACTGTGTTTCCGTAGTTGCGAACCCGGCTAGCCAAAGCGAAGGTCACCCGCCAGCTCGACTCGCCGACCCGGGCGTCAAACTCGTCCAGTTCCCGGCCGAACTCGGCCAGCCCCGCGAACATGTAGGAGAGCTTGCCCTGGCTTCTCTTCCAGAACGGGTCCACCTGGCCCACGATGTGCGCATCGAGCCCCACCCCCGCGACCATCAGGAAGTAGCGGTGCGAGGCGCCCCCATCGGCCTTCAGCAGTCCGACACAGATCCTGCGAGGCACCCAATCGGCCACCTGGCGCGCGACACTTTCCATGCTCCCGACCAGGCCCAGTTCGCTGGCCAGAACATTCGCCGTGCCGGCGGGGAAGACGCCGAAAGGGACCGATTCGGGAATCACCCCGTTGGCGACCTCGTTGACCGTGCCGTCGCCTCCAGCCACGAGAATCAGATCGGCTCCGCCCCGGACACACTCACGCCCAACCTCGTCTCCCGTGCCCGGTCCGCGCGTTCTGACGAGAGTGACGCGATGCCCTGCCTCGTGCATAGCATCGAGGGCGCGATCGATTTCCCCGATGCCCCCCAGCTCCAGGCCGCGCGCGGAAGGGTTGTAAATCAAGAACGCGTCTCGATAGATAGCGATAGGCACAATTATAATAGACGCGGATGAGGAAAGAAGCTGTCAGGAACGAAATCGGGAAGCTGCGGGCGGAGTTGCGGCGCCACGAGTATCTGTACTACGTGCTCGATCGGCCCGAGATCACGGACGCGGAGTACGACGCGCTGATGCGCCGCCTGCGCGAGCTGGAGACCGAGCATCCGGAGCTGGCCACCCCGGACTCGCCCACCCAACGCGTGGGCGGAAAGCCGCGGGAAGGCTTTGTCAAGGTGCGGCACAGCTCGCCCATGCTGAGCCTGGACAACGCGCTCAACGAGGCCGAGTTGCGCGACTTCGACCGCAGGGTGCACGAGTTGCTGGAAGGCGCGCCCTACCGGTACGTCGCCGAGCTGAAGCTCGATGGTCTCTCCATGGCCGTGAACTACCAGGATGGTGTCCTGCGCCAGGCCATCACCAGGGGCGACGGGACCGTGGGGGAGGATGTGACCGAGAACGCTAGGACCATTCGCGCGCTGCCGTTGCGAATTGACGCCGAGCTTCCCACCCTGGAGGCGCGCGGCGAGGTGATCATGAACCGCCGCGCCTTCGAGCGTCTGAACCTGGAGCGGGACCAGGAGGGGCAGCCACGCTTCGCCAATCCTCGCAACGCGGCGGCCGGCTCCATTCGCGTGCTCGATCCCGCCATCACGGCTTCGCGGCGGCTCGATTACTACCCGTACTTCCTCCTGGCGGGCGGCGCGCCGCACTACGACAGCCACTGGCAGTCGCTCGAAACCCTCGAGAAGTTGGGCTTCAAGGTGAATCGCCACCGAAAGCTGTGCCGGGATATCGAGGAACTGGTGGAGTTCTGCCGGGAGTGGGGCCGGCGCAGGGAGGAGCTTCCCTATGAAACCGATGGAATCGTCGCCAAAGTCGATTCCGTGGCTCAACAGCGCTCGCTGGGGTGGACGGCCAAGGCTCCCCGCTGGGCCATCGCGTTCAAGTTCCCGGCCGAGCAGCAAGAGACGGTGGTCGAAAACATCGAGGCCCAGGTGGGCCGCACGGGGACGCTTACGCCCGTGGCGCACCTCCGGCCCGTGGCCGTCGGCGGAGTGACGGTCTCGCGCGCCACGTTGCACAACGAGGACGAGATTGGGAGGCTGGGGGTCGAAATCGGAGACACGGTCCTCATTGAGCGAAGCGGCGACGTGATTCCGAAGGTGGTGCGGGTGGTACGGAAGGCCGAGAGTCCCGTGCCGTTCCTCATGCCGAAGGAATGCCCGGTGTGCGGCGGCCACATCGTCCGGCAGGAGGGCGAAGTGGCCAGCCGCTGCATCAACACCAATTGCCCGGCCCGGCTGAAGGAGTCGATCCTGCATTTCTCCGCCCGGAGCGTGATGGACATCGACGGCCTGGGCGAGGCTTTGGTAGACCAACTGGTGGACCGGGGCATGGTGAAGAGCGTGGCCGACATTTACGCGCTCAGGGCCGAGGACCTGATCTCGCTGGAACGCATGGGCAAGAAGTCGGCTGAGAAGCTGGTGGCGAATATTGACAGGAGCCGGGGCAACGGGCTGGCCAGGGTACTTTCCGGCCTAGGCATCCCGTTCGTGGGGGACCGGACGGCGCAGATCCTGGCCGATACGTTCGGCAGCCTGGGCAACATCGCCGGCTCCGATGAGGCTGCGTTGCAGACGGCCGAGGAGGTCGGCCCCAAGGTCGCGCGCAGCATCTACCAGTTTTTCCGCGAGTCTCACAACCAGGAACTCGTCGGGCGGCTGCGGGCCGCCGGACTAAAGTTTGAGCAGAAAGTGGTCGAGAAAGAGGGTGGGACGCTGGCCGGCCTGACCTTTGTGCTGACCGGCACGCTGCCGCACCTGACGCGGGAGGAGGCCAAGGCGAAGATCGAGGCTGCCGGGGGCAAGGTGACTGGCTCGGTGAGTAAGAAGACCAGCTATGTCGTGGCCGGCGAGGAAGCCGGCTCCAAGCTGGACAAAGCGCGGGAGCTGGGGGTTAGGGTCATCGAAGAGGCGGACCTCCTGACCATGCTGGGGGATTGAGGACGATTAGGAGCGCTAAGGAACGTGGAAGGTTAACGACATTTGACTGTGCGCTTCGAGACCACTGGATCGTGTTATCCTGATGTGACTAATTCATGTTTTTCGGGTTAGGAGAAGGACTATGCTTGGAAGAACAATCGGCCAACTGCTTGTCATTGTTGGGGTACTGATTTTTGCCTTCATCAGCGCGCACGCACAGGTGGCGGGGCGTTTGAGCGGCATCGTTTTGGATCAGAGTGGGGCTGCGATCCCTGGCGCCACGGTGAATGTCTACTTGCGCAACGGCAAAGAGCCTGTCTTGTCAGGGCAGACGAATGCCGAGGGCTTGTTTGCCTTCGTCGCCGTGCGTCCCGATTCCTATGACATCGAGGTGCAGGCCAAGGGTTTCGCCAGACTGATGTTGCGGGACGTGAGGGTGGCGCCCGTGCAGGAAACGGCTCTGGCCCCCATCAAGATGGAAGTGCAGGCCGCGTCTCAGAGCTTGGAAGTCGTGGCTGTCATTCAGAGCGTCCAGCTTGCGAACACGGAGGTCTCCTCGACCATCACGAACACTCAGGTACAGAATCTGCCGGTGCTGGGCAGGCAGATCACCATCCTGTTCCAGACGCAGGCTGGTGTGAATTCGGGCAGCAACACGACGTCTGTCAACGGGCTCCGCAGTTCGTTTTCCAGCGTGACGCTCGACGGGATCAACATCCAGGACAACTTCATCCGTACCAACGACCTTGATTACGCGCCGATGCGGACCACGATCGACCAGGTCTCCGAGATCACGGTCTCGACTTCAAATGCGGGGGCCGCCCTCGGGGGTGGGAGTTCATCCATGGTCGTCTCTACGAAATCAGGTTCGAATGACTTTCATGGCTCGCTCTACTGGTACGACCGCAGAAGCTTCCTCTCCGCGAACGACTGGTTCAACAATAAGTCCGGCGTGGACCTCCCCTACCTCGCCCTGAAGCAGCCGGGCGCGTCCCTCGGCGGGCGCATCGTCCGCGACAAGCTGTTCTTCTATGGCAACGTGGAATTGTACCGGAACAGCCGCCAGACGAACGTGCTGCGCACCGTGCTGACGGATTCGGCAAAGAACGGCGTTTTCACGTATCGCGACACCGCGGGCAACCTGAAGTCCGTCAACCTTCAGAGTCTGCGCAACTACACGGCGGACCCTACGGTGAAGGCCATGATTGGCCAGTTGCCGCCGCCCAACAGCACGGACATCGGAGACGGCCTGAACACCTCCGGTTATCTTTTCAACGCCCGGTACAATGAATTCCGTGACCAGGTTGTATACAGGGGCGACTACTACCTGTCGGCGCGGCATAGCGTCACCGGCACCTACAATTACATCAACAATCCGACAGACCGCCCGGACGTGGGCGCTTTTTTCACTTCGGTCCCGCCGGTGAGCAACACGCTGAAGAATCACCTGTTGTCCTTGGCCTGGCGCTGGGTCCCGTCCGCCACGCTCACCAACGAGGTGCGGGGCGGTTTCCTGCGCGCGGATGGCTCCTTTCTCAACAGCAACCAGTACCCGCAGCAGATCCTCGCGGGTCTTGTTTTCAGCAGTCCGGTGAACACCTACTTTCAGAACGGCCGCAAGACAAACACCTATACGATTCAGGACAACGCAAACTGGGTTAAGGGGAGGCATGAAGTTGCCTTTGGGTTCCAATCCCAGCTCCTTCGTATTGCTCCGTTCAGTGATAGCAGCATAGTCCCCACCTACACTCTGGGCATCAGCACGGCCAACACGACGGGGTTGACTGTCTCCGATCTGCCCGGCATCCGGTCGACCGACTTGACGGCCGCCAACAACCTTTACTCGAACCTCGCCGGTATTATGAGCAGCGCGAACCAGACATTCAATGTGACCAGCACCACCTCCGGCTTCGTGCCCGGCGCGACCAATCTTCGCAACCTGTCTCTGGACACGTACGCCGGCTACGTCCAGGACAAGTGGAAGATACGCCCGAGTCTGACTCTGAACATCGGAGTCCGTTACGAGTACTGGACTCCGCTGGATGAGAAGAACTCGCTGTTCCTGGCGCCGCGCCTCCAGAACAACGACGCGAAGGCAACTCTTCTCGATCCGAACGCGGTGCTGGACTTCATTGGCAAGTCCGCCGGACGCCCTTTCTATAACGCTGACAAGAACAACTTCGCGCCCAACATCGGCGTCGCGTGGGACCCGTTCGGCAAGGGCACGACCTCCATCCGCGCCGGCTACAGGATGGCGTTTGTGAATGACAACACCGTGAAGGCAGTCAACAACAACGTCTCCACGAGCCAGGGGCTCGCGTTCGCGAACACGCTCACAGGGCTGGTGGCGAATCTCAGCACCCCTCCCACGATCCCGGCGCCCGCCTACAAGGTGCCGCGGACCCTGGCCGACAACTACGCCATCACCACCACCGCCGCCACCGGCCTTCCGGATCCAAATCTGGTGACTCCATACGTGCAGGAGTGGACCTTGGGCGTGGAACATCAGTTCAAGGGCGCTGTTTTCTCCGTTCGCTACGTCGGCAATCATGGCAGCAAGCTCCTTCGAGCGGTGGATTACAACCAGGTGCTCTACAACGCGAACGGCTTTCTGGCCGATTTCCTGCGTGCTCAGAAGAACGCTGACCTGTCGCTGGCCGCCACCGGCAGCTACAACGGGACGTATAACCCGAACATTGCGGGCAGCCAGCCTCTGACCGTGTTCCCGCTTCTCGCCAGCGGCGGCCTTCTCACCAACGCGACGGTTCAGACCTACCTCCGTCAGGGCCAGATCGGCACGCTGGCCGACCTCTACCAGACGAACCGCTTGAATGGCTCGGTCAATTTCTACACGAACCCCAACATTCAGGGCGGGAACAGCATCGTCAACACCGGCTTTTCCAACTACAACGCGTTCCAGTTTGACGTGCAAAAGCGCACTCGGGCCGGCCTCCAGCTCCAGTTCAATTACACCTTCGGAAAGGCTTTAAGCAACATGGGCGGCGATTCCCAAAACGACTTTGAGCCGCTGCTGGACAACAACAATCCGAGCCTGGAGCGTGCGCGGTCTCCGTACGATATCACCCATGCCTTCAAGGCCAACTACTATTACGAGTTGCCCTACGGCGCGGGAAAGAGATGGAGCGGGAACCGCGTGATGAACGCGGCCCTGGGCGGCTGGGCCGTCGCCGGCATCTGGAGCTACCAATCCGGGTCGCCCTTCTCGGTCCTATCCAGCCTGGGGACGTTGAACCGAGGGGCGCGTTCGACTTACATCAACACCGCTTCGGTGAGCAGCACCGACGGCGCCACACTCAGCGCACTGTCGGGCCAGGTCTTTATGACCGACAGCGGTCCCTACTTCGTCTCGCCCACGGTGATCGGCGCCGACGGCCGTGGCGCCGCTACGTTCGGGGCCGCTCCGTTCTCCGGTCAGGTCTTCTTCAATCCGAGCGCGGGCACGGTGGGCAATCTGCAACGCCGCAGTCTCTCCGGGCCCTGGCAGTGGTCATGGGACGCCTCTGTCTCGAAGACTATCCGGATCAAGGAGCGGCATTCTCTCGCCCTGCATTTCGACTTCTTCAACTGGGCGAACCACCCGACATTCTATGTGCCACCGACCACTGCCGGCGACTATGGTTCCTCGACCAACTTCAACATCAACAACACGACATTCGGTAAGATCACATCGATGAACTATAATCCGCGGGTCATCCAGCTCGGGGCGTATTACCGGTTTTGAGGCTGCCGGGATCTTTCGTGGCCTTGGAGGGGCGCGATATCTGCACTCCATCGTACAAACTTTGATCGCCTGGGGCCCCCCGGGGCTTCTCCTGCTGGCAATGATTGACTCCGCCGGGGTGCCGCTCCCGGCTGGCGTGGACGCGCTCGTCATCGCCCTGGCTGCCGTGAAACCGTCCATGGCTTACGTCGCGGCCGTGCTGGCCATCCTGGGCTCTGCGGCGGGCTGCATGATTCTCTTCTACGTCGCCCGCAAAGGGGGGCAGCGCTATCTTGACGCGCGCACTCAAGCCGGCAAGGGCCGTAAATTCCAGGCCTGGTTCCAACGCTATGGCCTGGTGACCGTCTTCGTGCCTGCGCTGCTGCCCATACCGCTTCCGACCAAAATCTTCGTGCTCTCGGCGGGCGCCTTTGGGGTGCGGCCAGCCGCCCTCCTGCTGGTGGTGCTGGCCGCCCGGATTCCGAGGTACTTCGGACTAGCCTACCTGGGCGTGAGGCTCGGGGCGCAATCTACGACTTGGCTCCGTGGACACGGGTGGCAGTTAGCTTTGGCGGCGGTGGCCCTGGGCGCCTGCTCGTTCCTGCTGATCTGGTTCACGGGCCGCTCCGAGAAGCAGACATCGGACCGCTCCTGACCCGCTTTCCTCGCGGGATGAATGAATCTGGTTCAGCGCGTGACGCGGCGGAGGATGAGCGGGCCGGGCGCCTGGAGTCCCCGGCCACCACCGCCGACCCCCCTCGACGGATCCGAGCCGTCAGGAGGTGGGCCTATCGCGGGACGCGGTCCGCTGGGCGCTGCGGGAGCGCCTGATCCGCCGAAGCCTCCCCGCCCGCCGAACCCGCCGGCCCGCCGGAGTTCGATTTGCGCGCCGCTGAGCGTTCCCGTGTAGGTGCTGTTACCGGCCCTGAAAGAGATGCTGCCCCCGTCCACTTTGCCTTCCTCTATCGTGACGGGCGTGTCGCCGCCACCGGCTCCGCCTTCGACGCTGCCCGTGAGCCTGCCCCCCTCCTGTCTGAACGTGTACACGGTATCGGCGCCGCCGCCGAACATGCCCAGGGTGGCGCCGGCGGCCGGCGGCATCGGACGCCACAGGCCCGTCACGCCCGGCCCGGACGGCGCCTCGCGCGCCCACACCGCAACCTGCGGACGAAGCGTCGAGGCCCTCGACGCGATGCTGACGCTGGCCGGCGTCAATCCGGGAGAAGTCGCCTCCACCGTGATGTCCCCCGCCGCCTTGGTGGACTGCACGATGGCCATGCAAAGCCCCGAGAATGCCTTTCGCGAGCTGCCTGGGTCGGGCTCGTGGCTGGTCGGGTCGCCGTTGCCGACACCGATCACTCTGCCTTGGCCGGAGACCCGGAACGCCACTTCGTTGTCGGTCAGCGGCACGACGCGGCCCTGCGCATCCTGCACTTCGACCGCGAACATCGCCACGTCCTCGCCATCGGCCGAGATCTGCCCGCGGTCCGCCTTCATCACCAGCTTCGCCGCTGGGCCCGTGGTCTCGCGCCTGTCGGTCAGCACCTGTTTGCCGTCCTTGTAGCCGCGCGCCTCGATCGCGCCAGGCGCGTACTTGACGATCCAGGCCAGGTGCGAGTCCTTCTTCATTTCCTTCGCCCCAAGGCTCTGGCCGTTGAGGAACAGCTCCACCTTCTCCAGGTTCGAGTGGACCCACACGGCGATCTCCTGCCCCTCCAGGCCGGGCCAGTTCCAGTGCGGGAAGACGTGCAGCACCGGTTTGGAAGTCCACCAGGACTGGTAGTAGTAAAAGCTGTCCTTCGGAAAGCCGCAGGTGTCGATGATGCCGTACTGCGAGCTGATGTTGGGCCACTGGTAGGGCGACGGCTCGCCGCGGTAGTCGAAGCCGGTCCAGACGAAGCCTCCCGAGAGCCAGGGCCGGGCGTTACAGAAGCTCCACCAGCCCTCGGCCGAGGCGCGGCCGGTGGTGGTGTACGGGTCGTAGGAGCCGACGTAGCCGTGTTCCCGGTCCATCACGTAGATGCCGCGCGTGCCGACGGCGCTCACGGTCTCAGTACCGATGACGGGGATTTTGGGATGGGCTTTGTGGTACGCCTCGGCGCCAGGGTCCATGTAGTTGTAGCCCATGACGTCGCACACGGCGAGGCCGCCGGTCCCGATGCCGCCGGATGGGGCGATGGTCACCGGCCGCGAGCCGTCGTGCTGCGCCGCCACTGCTTTCATCGAGGTCAGGATGAGCATCCCCCGATCGGTGCGCGACTGGCCTTCTTCGTTGCCCATCGACCACAGGAAGACGCTGGGATGGTTGCGGTCGCGGCGAACCAGGTTCTCGAACTGGCTCAGGCCCTCGGGATTCGACGACATCATGCGGGTCTCATCGAGCACCAGCATGCCCAGCTCATCGCAGGCGTCCAGCAGTTCCGGAGTCGGCGGGTTGTGCGAGGTGCGGAAAGCGTTGCAGCCCATCTCCTGGAGCTTCCGGATGCGGTAGTACTGCACCGCGTCCGGCAACGCCGCGCCCAGCCCCGCGTGGTCCTGGTGGTTGCAGGTTCCCTTCACCTTGACGGACTTGCCGTTGAGGAAGAAGCCCTTCTCCGGGTCGAAGTTCAGGGTGCGAATGCCGAAGGGCGTCTCGTAGCGATCGACCACGGCGCCGCCCGCCTCGACCTCGGTCACCAGCTTGTACAGGTTCCGCTCCTCGAGCGACCACAGCGCGGGCTGCTTCACCACCACCTGCTGCTCGTAGGTGTGATCCGCCCATTCCGGGATGGACACCGGCGCGGCGGCCGCTTTGCCGACGGCCTTGCCGGACGGGTCGAGAAGGGTCGAGATGACGCGCGTGCTCGCCGCACCCTTGCCGTGGTTCTCGACCTCGGTTCGGATCCGCACGGTGGCCTCGCCCGGGCGCACCTCGGCGCGCGCGAACGTGCCCCACTTCTTGACGTGCACCGGGTTGGTTTTCACCAGCCAAACGTGACGGTAGATGCCCGCGCCTTCGTAGAACCAGCCGTCGCTCAGGGTGGCGTCCACGCGCACCAGCAGCACGTTCCGGCCGCCCGGAGTGGCGAAGTCGGTCACGTCGAAGCTGAACGGGTCGTAGCCGCCGCTGTGCCGGCCGATGTAGAAGCCGTTGAAGACCACCATCGTCTCCCGGTAGGCGCCGTCGAACTCGATCGAGATCCGCTTGCCCGCGTCCGAGGCGGGAAGCTCGAAGATGCGGCGATACCAGCCGACGCTGGTGGCCGGATAGGTTCGCCCCAGAGGGTAGAAGCCTTTGCTGGAGAGCGCCGGATCGTTCTGGAAGGGCAGCTCGATGGCCCAGTCGTGGGGCAGGTCGACGGGTTTCCAGTCGTTGTCGTCATAGACAACACTGCTGGCGGGGAGGAAGTTGCCGGTCTTCTGGAAGTTCCCCGATCTACCGCCTCCAAAGCCAAAGTCCTTAGCGGGATCATCGGCATGCCCGAAGCTGGAACCTCCAGCCGAAATCCAGCAGGAGCCGCTCGCGCTCCGCGCCGGTCGCCCGCGTGCCGGTCTGGGCCTGAGCCTGCTCGCTGGCGACGGCTTCTCCAGCCGCCGTTGCCACGGCCGGCGCCGCCAGACCCGTCTTCAACACATCCCTGCGCGTCCAATCACGCATGCTGCCTCCTATTCTCTGGTCGCCGCCAGCGCGCGCACGCGCGCGTTCACGATCTCGCCACCCCTGGTGAGGAGCGTCTCGCGAATGATCTCGTCTTCCGAGTCCAGGTTCATCCCGGCCTTGTTCAGCAGGAGCAGGAAGTTGGCGACGTTCTTCCCGTACATCTGACTGGCGTGATAGGGCACGCTCGCGGGCAGATTGGTGGGGCCCATCACGGTGACGCCGTCCTCGACGATGACCCGGTCGGGTTGGGTCACCTCGCAATTGCCGCCCCTCTCGGCGGCCAGGTCCACGATGACCGAGCCGGGATGCATGGCGGCCAGCATTTCCGCGGCGATCAGAACCGGCGCCTTGCGGCCGGGCACGGCGGCGGTGGTGATGACCACATCGCACTCCGCCACAGCCTTGGCCATCAGCTCGCGCTGGCGGCGGTAGAAGGCTTCGTCCTGGGCCTGCGCATAGCCGCCCTTGTCCTGGGCGGCGGCGGTATCGAGCGGCAGTTCGACGAACTTTGCGCCGAGGCTTTCGATTTGCTCCTTGACCGCCGGGCGAACGTCATATGCCGTCACGACTGCTCCCAAACGGCGCGCCGTGGCAATGGCCTGAAGGCCGGCGACTCCGGCGCCGATCACGAAGACCCTGGCGGGGGCGATGGTGCCGGCCGCGGTAGTGAGCATGGGGAACATCCGGGGCAGACGCTCCGCGGCGATGAGCACGGCCTTGTAGCCGGCCACCGTAGCCATCGAGGACAGAGCGTCCATGTTCTGCGCCCGCGTAATGCGAGGCATCAATTCCATGGCGAAGCCGGCGGCCCCCGTGGCCGCGAATTCGCGCACTCGCGCCGGGGCCGACAGCGGGTCGAAGAAACCGATCACGACTTGCCCGCGCCGGAGGTCCTTGAGATCGGCGGCGCCGGTTTGAGGGTTGGCTCCGTAGGCCCGGACTTGGGCGATCGCGTCAGCCGAGCCGAAGACTTCCGCCCGGTCGGCGCTGCGGACCCCTCTTTCCGTGTAGACGGAGTCGGGGAATCCGGCCGCCTCGCCTGCGCCACTTTCCAGAAGCACCTGAATGCCCGCTTTGGAAAAGGCAGGTAGAACGGCCGGTGTGAGCGCCACCCTGCGCTCACCCGCATAGGTCTCTTTCGGAATGCCCAGAATCATGGGATCACAAGCGAACAAGCGCTGCCGAAGCCGAGATCCCCTTGATTCTAGCGTTTTCCTTACGCCAGACGCACGATCACGCTGGCCATGGAGATCGGGGGCAGCGACAACCGAAGCCGCCCGCCCTGCACCGTGACCGGGCAGTCCTTGGGCACGATGAGGTTCGGATTCTCGAAGGTATTGCAGGCGTTGTAGTCCGGATGAGACAGTAACTGGCCCTTGGCGGAGGCCGCCGTGGCGCCGGTGAAGCCGCAGTTCACGCTCATCTCGACGTCGTGCTTCGGGTTGATGAAGGTCAGCGCCATCTCGTTGTCCTTCTTCGAAGCCGAGACCGAGATGCCGAGCGGCGTGGCGTCGCCGGTCTCCACGCGGACCGCGGTCTTGGACCGGTGCGGCTTCTGCATGGCGAAGGCGTAATAGCTGGTGGTCCGCACGCAGTTGTTCTCGTAAGCCAGGATCACCGATTGCAGCACGTTGACCGTCTGCGCGATGTTGCACATGTAGAGCTTGTCGGCCTGCCGATGGAACACGTTGAGCCCCATGCCGGCCGCCACGGCGCTGCGCATGGTGCTTTGCATCCACAGCCTGCCGTACTTCTTCTCTTCCTCCGGAATCATCCGATCCCAGACGCCCCACTCGTCCACCATCAAGCCCATCTGCCTGTTCTTGTCGTAGGTGTCGAGCAAGGCGCGCTGCTGGAGGACCGCCTCTTCGATGCGGGCGAAGGAGGACAATTGTTGCTGCATGGCCTCAACCGTGAACTTGGTCGGCTCGGCTGATCCGTTCGAGTAGAAGTGCATGGCGAAGCCCATGGAGGGCGCGCCCTGAGCGCCTCCACGCCCGCCCCTGCCGGCGAGGGTCTCCAGGACGCCCTTGGACCAATCGGCGTTGTTTCCGTTGGGGCCGCAGGCAACCAGGAAAGGCCTGGTCCCGCCAAACCCCCTGAGGAACGTGCGGAACCGGCGGAAGTTGCCGGCGTATTCCTGGGGAGTCATGTTGCCGCCACAGCCCCAGTTCTCGTTGCCCACGCCCCAGATGCGAACGTTGAACGGCTCGGGAGAACCGTTGGCTGCCCGCTCTTCGGCCAGCGAACTGCCCGACGGTTGGTTGCAGTACTCCATCCAGTCGCGCAACTCCTCCGGCGTGCCGCTGCCGACGTTGCCCGCCAGGTAGGGCTCGGAGCCGATCAGGCGGCACAAGCCGATGAACTCGTGGGTGCCGAAGCTGTTGTCCTCGATGGTGCCGCCCCAGCTCACGTTCACGATCTTCCGGCGCTTTTCGGCGGGGCCGATGCCGCTGCGCCAGTGATAGTCGTCGGCGAAACAGCCGCCCGGCCAGCGGAGCACGGGGATGCCGAGTTCCTTCAGCCATTCGACTGCCTGCCGGCGGTAGCCATTGATGTTCGGGATCTTGGAATTCCTGCCGACCCAGAGGCCGCCGTAAATGCAGCTCCCCAGATGCTCGGCGAAGTTCGAGTGCAGATAGGGGTTGATCACGCCGATTTCCGAAGCGGCGTTCACTTCGACTTTCTGCTCTTGAGATTGGGCCGAAAAACTCTTCCGGGTTGTGATGGCTGAGAACAGCGCCGCGCCGGCGCCGAAGGCGAAGCCGCGGCGGGTGAATGATGGGCTCATGGAACCTCCTAATTCAGTCGAGATGGAAAACTTCTTCGAGCGAGACCATTTGCCTGTCGGCCTCGCGCCCGCCCGGGTCCACGAAAAACTCCTTCATCTGGGCCTGCCAGCGCGCGTTGACTTCCTTGCCGGCCATCCCGGTGAGCGCCGCCTGGAAGTCCGGCGTCTCGCAGTAGCCAATCAGCAGGCCGTCGTCCCGCAGGAAGAGCGAGTAGTTGTGCCAGCCGGTTTCGCTGAGCGCGGCCAGCATGTCCGGCCAGACGGCTTTATGGCGCTCCTTGTATTCGGCGAGGCGGTCCTTCTTGACCTGAAGCAGAGAAGCACACACGTTGCATTTTCGGCACGAGTCTGATCTCCTTTAGGAATTCTAGAGTATACTGCGGTGCGAGGTGAGAAGGTGCAAGTACTGGATCTGTTCAAGCTGGACGGGAAGGTGGCGGTGGTGACCGGGTGTCGGCGCGGCATGGGAAAGGCCATGGCGATCGCCCTGGCCGAGGCGGGCGCGGACATCGCCGGCGTAAGCGCGTCGTTGGAGGCAACGGGCAGCGAGGTCGAGAAGGAAGTGCTGGCGCGGGGCCGCGGTTTCAAGGGCTACGCCTGCGACTTCGCGGACCGGCCCGCGTTGTACCGGTTCATCGGACGACTCAAAGCCGACTTCCCGGTCATCGACATCCTGGTCAATAACGCGGGGACGGTCCTGCGCAGGCCCGCCGCCGAGTATCCGGACGAGTACTGGGACAAGATCATCGAGGTCAATCTTAACTCGCAGTTCATTCTGACGCGTGAGATCGGCAAGGATATGGTCGCCCGCGGGAGAGGCAAGATCGTATTCACGGCGTCCATGCTGAGCTTTCAGGGCGGGATCACGGTGCCAAGCTACGCGGCCAGCAAGGGCGGCGTCGCCCAGCTCGTGAAGGCGTTCGCCAACGAGTGGGCAGGCAAGGGGGTGAACGTGAACGCCATTGCGCCGGGCTACATCACCACGGATGTCACCCGGCCGCTTCAGGAAGACCCGGCACGAAACCAGGCCATCCTGGCGCGCATCCCGGCGGGCCGATGGGGAGAACCGGAGGACGTGAAAGGCGCCGTCGTCTATCTGGCCTCCGCCGCGTCGGACTACGTCCACGGAAGCCTCCTGCTGGTGGACGGCGGATGGCTGGGACGGTAGGGTCTCGGTGAGTGTCTACTCGCTATGAAACATGCGATGCGTATCTCCGTTCTCGTGGCGCTCGTCTCGCTGTGCTGCGCGGGACAGCCCGTAACCTTCTCCCACGAACCCGGTAAGATTCACGTCTCGAGCTCGGGCAAGCCGTTCGGCGCGCTTTACTGCGCCAGGGAGCAGGACAAGCCCTTTTTCTTCCCGCTGCGCACCTCAACGGGGATCGTCGTCACCCGGGCTGGCCGATTGAGCCCGAACCGGGGGACTCCACGGACCACCCGCACTAGAGAGGCTTGTGGTGGGCGCATGGACTAACCAACGGGATTGACTTCTGGACCAACGGACCCAAGACCCGCCGTTACGAGCTGAAATCCGCCCCAAAGGCCGATCCCAAGATCGGGACTCTTCGGGCTGAACTCGAGATGGCCGGCCCGGATAAGCAGGTCATTGGGAGCCTGGTGGAGGATTACATCTTTGCCGCCCAAAGCACGAATCGCATCGTCGATGTCTACGTCCAAATCCTCGCCGGCCACGGCATCCCGGTCAAACTGGGCGACACGCGCGAGGGCGTCATGGGAATCCGGGTCTGCGAAGATCCGAACGAGCCAATATGCACCGAAATGTCCTGAAATCAGATGGTTGTCTCTATCTCAACGCCGGGCAATAGCCCCCGCCCGCTCGCCCTCCAGGAGTGCGCCCAGCCCCTTCGCCGGCAGGCGGATTCCCACGTAGAACGGGCCGAACAGCGCCATAGCTGAATTGTGGAGTATACTGTGGAGTATAGTCCACAGATGGAAACGATCCAGGTTGTGCTCGATTCGAAGCTCTTGCAGGCCGCCGACCGGGCCGCGCGCCGCACCAAGCTGAATCGATCCGCGCTGGTTCGCGTCGCCCTCCGCGAGCACCTGAAGAGACTCGAGATCCGGGAACTGGAGGAGCGCGACCGGAAGGGCTACACGCTGGCGCCTCGAGAGGATCATGATCTGGCCGGATGGGAACCGGAGGCGGCGTGGCCGGTGGACTAGCCAGGGGAGACGTTCGTCTCTACCGGTTTGCCCCTCCGGACAAACAGAGGCCGGTGGTTGTCCTCACGCGCGACAGCGCCATAGCCTATCTATCGACGGTGACCGTCGCGCCGGTCACCTCGACGATCCGCGGAGTGCCATCGGAAGTCCTGCTCGACGAAGACGACGGCATGAAGGGCCGCTGCGCCGTCAATCTCCATAACGCGGTCACCGTGTCGCAAGAACGGCTGGGCAGACGCCTCGCACGCCTCAGCGGCCGGCGAATGAGTGAGATCTGCGCGGCCCTCCGCTTCTCCCTCGGCTGCGACTCGCAGTGATCCCGGCAAGGGAACTCACTCTCTGCAAAGCTAAACACGACGTCGAGAATACAGTTCTGTGGAGGCGGCAGGTTGCCACGTAACACTCCTCCCGCCGATTTCGCACGCTCTCCAAGGGGCGTGAGGCAGAAGTGCGGGTAGGCGACAAACCAGCCAAGTAGATTCGTAGCCCCTACGGCGTCACTCCTTCGCCGGTGCCTCCTCGCTTGGTAAAGAGACTGAGGCCCACAGCTTGCCGAAACCAGCGCGGCGCACCCCGGAAGTGCCTCAATGGATTGGCATGTCGATCCGGCGCACCATTTCATCGAAACGGGGATCGGAACGCAGCGGCTGACAGGTGGGACACGCGCACAACCAGAAGGGCAAAGAGTCGTGATCCTGATACGCCTTTTCTAACAACTCGAACGCGAGATCCCGCTCTCCCAGCCCTGCATACAAACACAGAAGGGCTCTCGTTGAGACGTATTCCTGCCGTAGCTTTGCGAGCATTGCGTCGCGCAAGGACATCGCGGCTTTCATTTGCCCGGCCCTGGCATACGCATGCCCCAGGTAAGCGATCGAAAAGGCGTCCGGGGATATTGCATAGGCTTTTTCGAAGGCTTCTACGGCCTGCTGAAACCTGGATAAGCCCAGCTCGGCGCAGCCGATGATGTAGTAGGCATGAAGCGAGTCAGGGAACAGATCCAGGGCCGCTCGTGCCTGCTGGAGTGCCCGGTCATAGTCTTTCAGAAACAGGTGAATCCATGCCGCCGCCGTGTTGACGTCTAGTGACAGTGGATCCAACTCCAGCGCGAGCCCTGCCTCCTCAATTGCTTTTGGATCTCCACGGACCACGGCGAGGAAAACGGCATGAATCACCCGTGCGCCTTCGTCGCTCGGATTCAGTTGAACGGCACGGCGGATCTCAGTCTCGCACTTGCCCAGATCCCAATCCTGCAACCAACTGACCCATCCCAGGACCCAATGGGCAGTGCTCAGTCCGCGATCGAGCACGGTCGCGCGCAGTGCCAGCTCCTTGGCGCGCGGATAGGCGTCACGCGTCGGCATATGCCCCCAGAACCCGAGCAGAGTGTAGTATTCGGCCAGGCGGGCAAGCGCCGGCGCGTGGGAAGGATCCATTTCGAGCGCCATTTGCAGATACTGAAAGCCCTTCTGAAGTCCTTCCCGTGAGTTCCTGTCCATGTGATGGCGAGCCTTGAGGTAGGCCACATGCGCCTGCGGGTCCACAGGACGAGGGCGGGAAAGTAGTGTCTGCTCCGCCGGCGATAGGGTCACTTGCACAGCCAGCGCCATGTCCCGAACGACCTGACCCTGCACCGTCACGAGGTCGGCCATTTCGCATTGGTAGGCTTTCGCCCACAGTTGTTGCTCAGGCGCCGCCTGCACAAGTTG
Source organism: Bryobacterales bacterium (assembly GCA_963798455.1). Lineage (GTDB taxonomy): Bacteria > Acidobacteriota > Terriglobia > Bryobacterales > Bryobacteraceae > CAWCTD01. The sequence goes on along the minus strand of CAWCTD010000004.1, from coordinate 1,187,106 downwards.
AGCCGCGATGCGAACACTGCCACCCGCCAGAAGAATGGAACCTTCGACGACCACGTCTGCCTTCAACCCGCCGGCAATCTCCGGAAGGGTCTTCCGCGTGTCTTGCAGCCGCAGCACGGATTGTCTTGAAATCACGCGCAAGCTGCTGACGTTCCCCAGTTCCATCCTCAGCGCATCGGAAACGGCGTCAGCAAGAAAATCCTGTTCGGGATCGTGGTTCAGATTTTCGAAAGGCAGCACTGCAAGCGTGTGCTCGACGGCGCGGACCCGCTCCACCGGAGCGATAAAGCGATATCCACGGCCACCCAGCGTCTCGATGTACCGCGGGCGGCGGGCCCGATCGCGCAGCGCATCCCGCAAACGGTTCACAGCGCTATTGAGGCTGTTCTCGAAATCGACGAAAACGCCTTCCGGCCAAAGCCGCTTGGCCAGCTCCTCGCGCGTGACCAACTCACCGGCGTGCTCCAGCAATGGAACGAGCACCCCGAAGGATTTGTCCTGAACCTGAACCCGCAGGCCGTGTTTGCGCAGTTCCCCGTTTCGGGCATCGGCCTCGTATGGGCCGAAGCGAAACACTCCACCGCAAGACTGCGGGAGGCGCATACGTAAGAATCATAGCGCCGGTCGGATTCGGAATCAAGATTCCTGAAATCATCTATTTACAGCGTGAGATAGAAACAAGATAGAAACCGGCGTCGCGACTCATGATTTCGGCGTAAAATTGCTGCGGGAGGAAGATCTATGCGCGGTGGTATCCTGGCGCTGGCGCTCTTGACGGGTGCGGCATGGTCACAGGCTCAAAACCTTGCTGGTGTGAGGGCCATTGCGGCCGGCGGGAACACCAGTTTCGCCCTGCTCTCCGACGGGACCGTTTGGACATGGGGAAACAACGAGTACGGCCAGTTGGGCGAGGGAACATTGACAAACCGGACCTCACCGGTCCGGGTCAGCGGCCTCACCGATGCGGTGGTGATCAGTGGGCGCCTGGCAGTGAAACGTGATGGGACTGTCTGGCAGTGGGGTGAACACCTCGATCCCTCAACTGGTGCCCCAATCATCAACAAGGAGCCGGTGCAAGTTAGCGGCCTCACCGAAATCGTGGCGGCTGCGGGAGGTTCGGCGCACAGTCTGGCCTTGAGGAGCGATGGAACCGTCTGGGCGTGGGGACTGAACTCGCTCGGTGAGTTGGGGGTCGGAATGCCGTCCGCCCCATCGCCGGCTGTTGGCGCGCCGTCAACTCCTCCTGCATCCGGTGAGCCCTTCCCACCCATGACCTTGCCGGGCCGTGCGACGCCTGTCCAGGTGGGCGGGCTCACCGATATGGTCGCGGTTGCCACGGGTTCGTGGCACAGCTTGGCGTTGAAAAGAGACGGGACTGTCTGGTCGTGGGGAGAAAACGGCGACGGTCTGTTGGGCGACGGACTAACACTCAACCTCAACGGAGTCACGATTTCGCCGGGCCGTTGGGTGCCGGCCCAGGTGAGCGGGCTTTCCGATGTCGTGGCGGTTGCCGCCGGATATGGACATGATCTGGCGCTGAAGGCTGACGGTACCATCTGGGCGTGGGGGTTCAATGGACATGGGCAGTTGGGCGATGGAACAACTGAGACCCGCACGACACCGGTGAAGATAAGTGGACTGGCAGGGGTTATCAAGATCGCAGCCGGCGACGCGCACAGTATGGCGGTGAAGCGTGACGGCACGGTTTGGGTGTGGGGAAGTAACGCGGCCGGCCAGTTGGGTGATGGGACCACCGCCGACCGGCTGTCGCCCGTCCAAGCCGCCCTAACTGGAACCGCAGCCGTCGCTGGGGGGCAGTCTCATAGCCTGGCTTTGAAGGACGACGGGACGGTTTGGGCCTGGGGACGGGACGAGTACGGCCAGTTGGGCGAAGGAACGCAACTGCCGCAGCTTTCCCGACTCGGGTCGTTGCAAGTCGGTGGGGTAACCGGCGTCCGGAAAATCGCCGCGGGATCTACGCACAGCCTGGCGCTGAAGGACGACGGGACTGTGTGGGCATGGGGAGGCAACACTGCCGGTCAGTTGGGCGACGGAACAAGAACCGCGCTGTTGCTGCCCGGCCGGTCAACGCCGGCCCAGGTGAGCGGCCTCGGGGGAGCGGTGGCCATCGCGGGGGCCTCTTACTACAGTCTGGCGGTGACTGGTGACGGCGGGGTCTGGAAGTGGGGACTGACGGACTACGAACAATGGCCGGAAGCCCATGTATCGCCGGCGCGGGTGAGCAGACTCACCGGTGTCGTGGCGGTCGCTACCGGCACCTCTTACCACCTCGCAGTAGGTGGCGACGGGAGCCTTTGGGAGTGGGGATTCAATCTGGACCTGATCTTCGGGCCTCTTAATTTGGACCCAGCCCCGGTGAGCGGACTCACCGAAGTGGAGGCGGCCGCTGCGGCCCTGGGCCAGAACCTGGCGCTGAAGCGGGACGGGACAGTCTGGGAGTGGGGCCCGGGGTGGGGCCGAAGTGGACGGACCCCCACCCGAGTGAGCGGGCTGACCGACGTCGTGTCGGTTGCGGCAGGCTGCTCTGTTTGGTGGCAGTCTTGTCATGGTCTGGCGTTGAAACGCGATGGGACAGTCTGGGCTTGGGGAGATAACGACTCGGGCCAGTTGGGGGATGGAACGACCACTGGCCGCACGACGCCGCTCCCGATTGGCGGGCTTAGCCAGGTGGTGGCAATCGCCGCACGCAATTTTGCCGACGCCCATGATGTCGCTGTGAAGAGCGACGGAACGGTTTGGGAGTGGCCGACCGCAGGGCAATCGACGCCGGTCCAAGTGGCTGGACTCAGCGGGATCGTGGCGATCGCCGAGGGAACCGCGCACACACTGGCGCTCAGGCGCGATGGGACAGTCTGGGCTTGGGGAGATAACGACTCGGGCCAGTTGGGTGTCGAAACAATCGTGACCCGGACGACGCCGGTGCAAGTGGTTGCCCCGGCGCCCTAGCGCTGGCGGCAGCGCAGAATCAGGCTGGATGGAGGTTATGTGCGCGGGACGGTTCTGGCGCTGGTGCTCTTCACGGGCGCGGCATGGGTACAGGCTCAGAACCTTGCAGGTGTGAAGGCGATTGTTGCCAGCGGGAACACCAGCTACGCTTTGCTTTCCGACGGCACGGTGTGGGGGTGGGGAGAGGACGACGCGTGGGATGAGATCCTTGGCGGCGGCCAAACGCGGCCGCTACAGGTAAGTGGCCTCACCGATGTGGTGGTCATTGGCCCGGGTCTGGCTCTGAAAGCTGATGGGACGGTGTGGGGACACTTCATCGGCACAAACTCGGTTCGGGTGCCCGAGCTCAGTGGAGTCATCGCCGTGGCCAGCGGGGCGTGGTACTCCAACCTGGCGCTGACGGGCGACGGGAACGTCTGGGTGTTTGGGTCCCCTGGAAACGCCAACGGAAAAGCCGAGTGGTCGCCCTACAATACCGTGACGCGGGTGAGCGGACTGACCGAGATCGCAGCGATCGCGGCGGGAACTCGAAACAGTCTCGCCCTGAAGCGCGACGGGACGGTTTGGATGTGGGGGGATAACCTGGACGGCTCGATGGGAGACGGACTTATCGCGCCCCCATCCAGTCCTGACGGGCCGATCCTCTTGACGCCAGCACAGGTAACCGGGCTCAGAGATGTCGTGGCGGTCGTGGCAGGCTACGGACACAGCCTCGCGCTGAAAAGCGACGGAACCGTTTGGGCGTGGGGATTCAACGGCCATGGCCAGTTGGGCGACGGGACCACCGAGACCCGGACGGCGCCGATCCAGGTGAGCGGACTTGCTGGCGTGGTCAAGATCGCAGCAGGCGATGCGCACAGCGTGGCGGTGAAGGGGGACGGAACCGTTTGGGCATGGGGAAGCAACGTGGGAGGCCAGTTGGGCGACGGAACCACCACTGACCGGCCAACGCCGCTCCAGGTGAGCGGGCTCAGTGGGATCGCCGGCATTGCCGCGGGCCGGTATCACACCCTCGCAGTGAACCAAGACGGCACGGTTTGGGCATGGGGAGACGATCAGTTCGGCCAGTTGGGTGATGCAGGCGAAGTGCTGCTAGGACCTTTAGACGCGCCTTTGGGGCCGGTGCAGGTCGGCGGGTTGGCCGGAGTAACGAAGATCGCCGCGGGATCCACCCACAGCCTGGCAATGAAGAGCGACGGAACGCTCTGGGCTTGGGGCGACAATACCTCCGGTCAATTGGGGGACGGGCAAATCAGAGGAGAAGACTGGCCGGACCGGTCTACTCCGGTGAAGGTGAGCGGACCCGCCGGCGTGGCTGCCATCACCGGTGGCTACGGCGTGAGTCTGGCGGTCACCGGCGATGGGTCGGTCTGGATGTGGGGAGCAAACGTGGGCATTCGCGATGGGTACCCCGCACCTGTATCGACTCCGGTGCAGGTTAGCGGGCTAGCCGGGGTCGTGTCGGTCAAGCCGTCCATCTGCGGCTACTACCCCGAGCGCGCAGCGTATCCAGCAGTCGGCTGTTACCTGGTGCTGCGTGAGGACGGAAGCATCTGGGAGTGGGGAGTTTGGTATGGCCCGGCCCCAATGGCTGGAATCGGCGATGTACAGATGGTTGCCGCGTCCTGGGATCGGAATATGGCCCTCAAACGGGATGGGACGGTCTGGGAGTGGGCTGTACCTCGACCGGCGCCGCCCTCGCCGGGTTCTCCTGCACCACCCGCGACGCCGACCCAGGTGAGTGGACTCTCGGAGGTCATCGCAGTGGCGGCGCAATATCACAGCCTGGCGCTAAAACGGGATGGCACGGTCTGGGCTTGGGGAACTAACAATTGCTTCGGTGAGCTAGGGGATGGAACGACACCGCCGCCGCTGTGCACCGGCGGCGAACGCACGACGCCCGTCCAGGTCGCGGGGCTAACCGACGTAGTGGCGATCGACACCCGTGCTGATGAAATGTGCATAGGCTTCACGCACAGTCTCGCGCTGAAGCGGGACGGGACGGTCTGGGAGTGGCCCATCTGGGAGTTCAAACCCTACCGGGCTGCGAAGTCGCTGGTACCGGTCCAGGTGGCCGGGCTCTGGGACATCGTAGCCATCGCCGAGGGAGGCGGGCACAGCCTGGCGCTGAAGCGTGATGGAACCGTCTGGGCATGGGGCCAAAACATTTACGGCCAGTTGGGAGTCCGAACCTTCGCCGTCCGGACGACGCCGGTACAGGTGGTTGCGCCCGCCGCCCCGTAATTCGCACAAATATGTGTAGCCCTACCATGGCCCAAAGGACCAAGGCAACGAATCCACTTCAAGGCGCTGATATCGAAGCACGCGTGATGGGGCAGAAGGAGGCCCCATCACGTGAAGAAGAAACAGATCGTGGGCAATAAGACGCCCAAAAAGACTCTCCGGCTGCCTGACCTTGACCAAGCCAAATCCGCGGTTTCGAGCAGCCTGCCATCACAGGAGTCCCGCCGGGGCTATCGGCATGCGATCGAGGAATTCATTGCCTGGTATTGCTCCGAGCCGCGGCTATCCTTCAACAAGACAGTGGTGACTCGCTATCGAATTCACCTGGAGTCACGACAACTGGCGCCGGGTACGATCAACGGAAGGCTCGCCGCGGTTCGTCGGCTCGCGTACGAAGCGGCCGATTCTGGACTGCTGAGCCCGGAATTGGCTGCCGGCATCCGTCGGGTGAAAGGCGCCAAATACCTGGGCATTCGCCTCGGCAACTGGCTTACCACAGAGCAGGCCAGCGCTTTGTGCCAGGTGCCCGATTGCACAACTCTCAAGGGAAAACGAGATCGAGCGCTACTAGCGATTCTGTTGGGTTGTGGGCTGCGCCGCCGGGAAGCCGCAGAGCTCGATACATGCCACTTTCAGCGGCGCGAAGACCACTGGGCCATTGTGGATCTCGTCGGCAAAGGTCGACACGTCCGTACGGTGCCCGTTCCCGAGTGGGTCAAGGCCGCTATTGATTCATGGCTGGCCGCCGCGAATATAGGGGAAGGCCGATTGTTCCGGTGCGTCTGCCGTGCTGGAAAAACCTGGGGTGACGGCATGACGGAGAGGGTTGTCTGGCACGTGGTGAAGGATTGCGCCAAGCAGGCCGGAATCGAGAAACTGGCACCTCATGATCTTCGCCGGACTTGCGTGCGCCTTTGCCACGCCGCGGGCGGCGAACTCGAGCAGATCCAATTCCTCCTCGGGCACGTGTCCGTTCAGACAACAGAAAAGTATCTCGGCTGCCGGCAGCGAATACGTGGCGCCGTTAACGACCGCATTGGAATCGAACCTGTTCAGTAATGCCGTTGGCTCGGCGGATAGCCCACCTTGACGGGTAACGCCCATACCGGACCAATGCGGCTGGCTTCGCTCGCGGGGTGTCGTTCGTGAACACGATCCGCTCCGCAGACCGCATCGGCGACGTTAACCTCTGCCCCGCGCCTCCATGTCCCTGCCGTTTCAGCCAAATCGCCAAATCACGGATCACCCAATCGCCAATCCCCGGTTACACTGTGGCAGCGGTGTGGTCGGCCGTCCGGCTCGTTCACCGGACACACCACGGCCGCAGATAGTGTTTTTGCCAAACGAACCCAATTTGTACCTAAATGTCCTGAAATCAGATGGTTGTCTCTATCTCAACGCCGGGCAATAGCCCCCGCCGGCTCGCCCTCCAGGAGTGTGCCCAGCCCCTTCGCCGGCAGGCGGATTCCCACGTAGAACGGGCCGAACAGCGCGTACAGCGCACTGGCCTCGTCGAAGCGCATCTCGTAGATCACCTGCTTGAACGCCACCGGATCGTCGCCGAACAGGTCCACGCCCCACTCCCAGTCGTCGAACCCGATCGAGCCCGAAATTACCTGCTTCACCCGGCCCGCGTACCTCCGCCCCACCTCGCCGTGCTCGTGCATCATCCGCCGCCGTTCCGCCATCGTCACGGTGTACCAGTTCACCGACTCGCCCCGCTTCCGGTCCATCGGATAGAAGCACACGTAGCGGCCCTCCGGAATCGAAGGATAGAGTCGCGGCGCCATCGCCTTGCGGTGCTGCGCCAGCGCATCCTCGACTTCCTTTTCCCACTCCGGGGAATCCGGGCGGATGCCGCGCTCCAGCAGGCCTTTGTAAAGCCGCAGACTGGAATCGTACAGCCCCAGCTCCACCACGGAAACGTACGAGGTAGTCGGCTCCAGATAATCCGAGAGCTTCAGCCGGGCCAGCCGCAGCTCGGCCCCGTTCAGCTCATCGAAGCTCCGCCGGAAGTGTACCGCCAGCAGGTCGCCCTTGTGGCCCAGGAGCGAGTAGAACGCGCTCTGCCGCTCCCCCGGCTGCTCCATCGACTCCAGCACGGGCTCTGCCTCGGCCACCGCCTCCTGCCGCGCGCCCGACGGCAGGGCTTTCCACGCCGCCCATTTCACCCGGAACATCTGGTGCAGGACGCTCGATCCCTCCACCGTCAGCGGCGCCGCCGGCATCACCGCTTCCGCTTCCAGCCGCTCTTCTGTCTTGTCGTGGCGCAAGCCGATCCCCCTCTTTTCTCTACTTTACCGAACCTTGTGGAGCGCCTGTACGCCTCGAAGCCGGGGACTTTGTATCGCAATCAGATGGAAGAGAGGATGGGCAAAAGCGCCGCGATCACAGCATATCAGGAGACGGCCTTACCTCTGGCGCGGCCAGGCGGGAAGAGGCGTGGACGCCCTGGGCAAGCCGGGGAACGTCCCGGTCGGTGGCACGCGCACACGAAGACGCTGGAAGTGATCACAACTGCAGAAATCCCTTCCTTCATGGTGAAGGCAGGGACCGATATTCTGCAGATGCCAAGTGTCAGCATGTTCGCAAATACAGGTAGTCTCTGATGGCATTACAATATAATAATAGCATAAGCCCCAATTCTCAGGTAAGCGCTCTCGCACGCGTCGGGACGGACTTACGGCAGCAACACCACGGGCGCACGCCAGAAGGCGAACCGCTGCGCGGCCGGATCCAGCACGCTCACCTGGCAAATGTACCGGCCCGGCTCGAGCTTGCTCAACGGAAACGCGAATCTTACCGGCACGGCCTTGGTCATCGGGTTCAGCCCGTCGGTGACTTGCAGCGGCTCGGTTTCGAACGCCTTCACTCTGCCGCGGTAGAGGCTCAGCGTGGCGACGACTCTCTGTGTTTTCTGCGCGTTCGGCTGGTAGGCCTCCAGGAAGACATACATCTCCTGGTCCTTGCGAAAGACGCGAGTCACGCTGGGCACCAGCTTCTCGCCGTTCCGCACCAGCGGGCTGAAGTTGAACAGGCGCATGTTCGGCCCGGCCGTGCCGACCGCGTTGCTCATCTTCTCCTGCTGGTTGCTCAGGACCACGGAGCTAATCGGGAGGAGCCCGGTGTCGGCGGTCAGGTCGGGGACCGTGAACTTGGTCTCGAACGTCCCCATCTTGCCAGTCTCGTTTTCGCGCGCCAGGAACTTGAGGGTATAGGTCCCGGGCTGAAGGGCGAAGCCAACATCGTACGCGATGGTCTTCTTGGCCAATTCGGCCGCCGTGTCCGCCTTCAACTTGACCGTGATGAAGTCGCGCACGGTCCCCGCCAGCTTGCCTTTGGAATCTCTGATTTGGCCGATGAAGTCCAGCCGCGCGCTTTCCGAGCCCCCGTGCTTGGCGAGTTCGAGATCGCTGCCTGGGAGCTTGACCGAAACCGGCACATAGTACCGGTCCTGTGCCATCCGGAAGTAATCCGTCTCCAGGGCAAGAGTAAGATCCGTGATCGGATCGCCCAGCACCAGGGCCTCCTCGAGCTGCCGCTCGCGGTCCGAGGAGTTGAACTGCTTGAACTCCTTGGAAGCGAAATAGCCCGTGCGGTAATCCAGCTTGGCGCTGAGGTTGCTGGTGATCTGCACCTTGATGCGGCGATACTTCCCATCCATGGTCAGGTTGGGGCTGTAGTAGCCGAGAATGTAGTAACTGGCGATATCCTTTTGCGCCTGCACGATGCCCATGGAAAGGTCGTTGTTGTCAAGGAACGCCTTGCCGCCGGTGTCCGCCGCCAGGGCGAACAGGGTGTCTTGTGAGCCCTGGAGGTTGCCCATCATGGACCGCCCCGCGCTGCCCGAGAAATTGCCCTGGTTGCCCGCTCCGCCTCCCGACCCGCGGTTGGCGTTGCCCGACGGAGCCGTTGCCACCAGGCCGCGGGCGTCCGCCGGGTAAAGCACGACGTTGCTGCGCAGGGCGGCGTTGATGGTGGCGCGCAGTTGCGCGTCGTTGTCGATGCCGTTGCGGGTCACGCCGCTGGCGAAATAGACCAGCGCCTTCTTCTCCGGCAGGCTGGAGAGCATCTTTACCGCGTTTGCCAAGGCGGTCAACTGGCGGTCCGTATTGAAGATGTTAAACTCGGAGTCGTCCGCCGTGAACGCCGCCCCGGTATCTTCCGCGCTGTCGTCGCTGACCGTCTCGGCCATCTCGCTGGATTCGCCGACCACCAGCTTCTTGATCACCTTAGTCAGCGTGTCGCGGTCGGTCGTGAAATCCTGCAGGACTTTCAACTCGCCCGTGTAACTGATGATGGCCATGGTGTCCGCGGGCGTCATTTGGGTGTTAATGAACTTCAGGGCGCCGGTCTGGGCGCGGATCTGATCGTCCGGCGGCATGCCCTGGAAATCGAAGTACAGCACCAGCAGCCGGTTGTCCTTGTACCGGATCTCGCCGGGCTTGGATGGGGTGATCGTGGGCTGAACGGCCGCCGCGGCCACGGGCGTCGCCGGCGCCGCGGGGGACTCCGTCTTGGGCGCCGGCCGGGTAGCCAGCGTGGGAGCCGTCTGCGGCAACGGGGTCTCCTCCAGTTGCTGGTACTCGAAGACCTTGATCTCCTGCGGCTTTCCGTCTTCGGTCACGGTGAAGTCGGAGGGCTTCAGATTCTCGATGGGCTTGCCATTTTTGTCCTTCACCGAGACGTTGACGATCACCAACTGGGTGGTCGTCTCGAACTTGTAGACCTGCGGCGTCAGAGGAGCGTTCTGCTGCTGTGGCGCCGGCTGCTGCGCGGAAGCGGCCAGCAGCCAGACCAGAAGTGCGGCAAAGATGGATCTCGATTTTCGCATGGTTAGAACCTGAACCGGAGACTGGTTGTCACGGTGCGCATCCCGCTGACGCCCGTCGGCTGGCCGAAGGTGTTGTTGTTGAGCTGCGTGTTCCAGCGGTTGATCACCACTGTGTTCAGCGCGTTGGTGGCGCGAAGCTGCAAATCCAGGCTGCGGCGCTCCCCGAACCGGAACACCCTGCCCGCTGCGGCGTTCAGGCTGAAGAGCATCGGTCCGGGGATGGTGTTCCTGCCCGCGTCGCCCCACATGCCGGCGGCCGGCACCGCGAACGCCGCCAAGTTAAAGAGTTGGCCCGCCGCAGCGGGGTTGAGCGGGCTGCCCGTGGCATCCGCGCGGAGCGTTTGCGAAACCGACCCCGTCGAAACCTGGTTCCCGCCGACCGTGGCCGTCATCGGGTTGCTGTTGTGTACCTGAATCTGGCTCATGATGGTCCAGTCCTTAGCCAACTGCCCTTTCCAACCGGTCACCAGGCCCGCGTCCCTCCTGCCCTGGCCGGTGCTGTAGGAGAAGTTGACGTTCACGCTGTGCCGCTGGTCGAAGCTCGAAACGGCGCGCTCGGCGCGGAAGTCCAGCCAGTTCTGCACCATGTTGGCCCCGCCCGCGCCGCCGCTGTCGATCGATTTCGAAAAGACGTAACTCCCGCCGGCGCTCAACCCGCCGCGGAAACGCCGCATGAATTGGATGGAACCGGCGTTGTAACTGGAGTTCGCGCCATAGGTCTCGTAGACGTAGCCCGAAGGATAAGGCGCCTTGGGAGCGTTGGGCGGCGTGACCCATGGTTGGAACTGGCGATCCAGATGGGTACCCTTGGAGCCTTGGTAGCCCACGGTCATCTGGAACGAGTAAGGCAGGTTCTGCTGGATGCTGAAATTCCATTGCTGCGCGTAGCCGATCTTGTAGTTGGGATCCACCGCGAAGGTGTTGGCGCTCAGCGTGTTGGTCTTGAGGTTCGCCGGGTTGGTGAAGGCGTCGCCGATCATGAGCAACGGGCTGTTCTGGATGTTCAGGTTCCAAACCGTCGCCAGCGGCGGCTGCTGCGACATTTGCGAAGCAACGTTGCTGTAGACCGAGGTGTTGTAGTAGAGCCCGTAGCCGGCGCGGATAACGGTGGACTTCTTGGCGCTGGGCCGCCAGGCGAGTCCCAGGCGCGGCGAGATGTTGTTGGGATCGGGATTCATCAGCGCCGCGGGGTATGCGCCGCCCGGCTGGATGGGGGTAATCGCCGTGAAATCGGGCGCGATCTGAAGGTTCACCATCCGGTTGTACAGCTCCGTCACCGGGGTCTGATAATCCCACCGCACGCCGAAGTTCAGGGAGAACCGTGGGTGCAGGCGCCAGTCGTCTTGCATGTACAGGCTGTAGACCGAGCCGCGGAAATAGAGCGAGGGGTTGCCGTAGCGCACGGTGGCGGTGTCCGGCGTCCCGAGCAGGAAGTCCGCCAGGTCGAAACCCGTGCCTGCCACGGCCGCTCCGTTTGAGATCAGGCTGGTCGCGTATCCATTGAAGGCAAACGCGCCGCGCCCGTTCGGATCCGAATCGCGGTTGTTCTGCTGCCGCCGGTAGCCGCCGCCGAACGAGAGGTTGTGGCTCTTGTGAACCCACAGCAGGCTGGCGTTGACCGCACTGGTCTGAGCCCGCATGAGGGAGGCGGCCCCGTCGGAAAGGCCGGCGTAATTCGTGAAACTGAGGTTCGGCGGGCCCCAGTTCAGCGGGTCGGTCGAAACACCCTGGATTCCCAACGTGGCGGCTACGTTGTTCTTGTAAGCGAAGAACGGGGATGCGAGATTCCGGTTCCGGCTGAAGGTGTAGGTGACGGTGCTGATAATGCGGCTCGTGAAGTTGTGCGCATAGGAGAGGTTGGCGTTCATGCCGCGCCCGCTTCCGGTGTCCGTGAAGCCGAATATGTTGGGGTTGGTGTTGTTATTGCCCGAATAGCCGATGCCGCCGGAGATCCGGTTCTTGGTGCTGAGCGTCTGGTTGACGCGCGCGTTGACCCTGTTGGTGTTGTTGTAGCTCGTGGTGGGGAGCTGGAAGTTCCGTGTTCGGCCCGGCAGATTGGGCAGCGGATAGTAGTTCAACAGTGCCGACGTGATCGGGTTGATGCGTGTTGGGTCGATCTTGTTCCCAGGGAACGGGGCCCCCGTCATGGGATCGTAGACAATCACGGGCTGTCCACTCGACGCTACGGACTGCGAGAAGTCGCCGCTGCGCTCCAGGGCGGAAGGCATGGTGGTGAGCGTGCCCTGCTGGCCCACCCGGCTGCGGCCGATCCCGACGTTGATGGTGAACTGGCCGCGCTCGCCGCTGAGCAGCTTGGGGATCTTGAGCGGTCCGCCGAACGACGCGTTGAGGTTGGTGCTGTTCGAGTAGGGCTTCGGTATGTTTTGGCCGGTCAGCGAGAACTGCTGCGCGTTCAGGAGCGAGTTCGCCTCGGTGATATTCAGGTTGCCGTTGTACATCATGCGCGGGTTCCTGCGGTTGTTGCCGAAAGCCAGCGCGCCGCCCCTGCCCATCCAGGCGGGTCCGCCGCGTCCGCCCATGGCCGCGCCGCCGCGGCCACCGAAACCGCCGCGCCCGCCACCGCCACGTCCACCGCCGCCCGCCATGCCACCGCCACGTCCACCTCGGCCGCCGCCGGGGCCCATACCGGCATTCTGATCGCCGGTGGCATTCTGCCCTTCAGCTCCCATGTCTGGCACGCCGCCCATCCCGGGACCGCCCATGCCCATCATTCCCGGGCCGCCCATCATTCCGCGGCCCCCGAACGGGCCCCAATCGTTCTGCCCCTCGATGCCCATCGCGCTGCTCATGCTCCCTTGTAGGACGAAAGCCTGGTTGGCGCTGGGCGAAAGCTCGGTGTTCATCTCGTTCGTGATGGCGCCTTCCTGGTCAAAGAGCGAGGTGTCCGCCGACTGGCTGACGCCGACCTGCTGGTACGTCTGCCCGCTGCTGTCCTGCCGGTTCCGCCCACCTCGGCTGGCCACGGCTGGTGCACTGGCCGGGACGGGAGCGGCTGGCGCGGCTGGCGCGGTGGTGCTAGCCACAGGCGCGGTCGCCGCCGGCTTGGGCGCCAGCGCCGCCAGGATCTCCTGCTCCGACTGGAACCTCAAGTCCCACTCGTCGGGGGGAGTGCCCGGCGCGACCTTGATTTCGCGTTTCACTCCATCGAAACCCAGCATCTCGACCTGCAATGTCCAGACGCCGTCGTCCAAGTCCGCGAACGAGTACGCCCCATTGTCATCGGTGGTCGTGATGAACTTTTTGTCACCCTGGGTGGCGGTAACAGTAGCGCCGGGGACAGGCTGACGGTTCGACTTGACGACTCCCTGGTGCGGGGAAGCGGAGAGCCCCGCCACGACGAGTATGGCGGCTATCACGAACACGCAATAGGCGCAGTTTCGTTTGTTGAGCATTAGAGTAACCTTATCGGGCCCTTGATGTTTAAGGCGTCGCCGTTGCGGCCGGGGTTTCCCCAAAAGCCCGAAACTCAGGCTCCTACATGTTTCCCTTAACACTTTCTTTACATCCGTGTTTGGCCCCGCTGGCAGGCTGCAAAGGCTGGTTAGACAGCACTCTGTCGCACTATTCAGCAGAGCACCTTTTCCAGGGGTCTACTATGCCGTCAAAGGGCGTCGCGCGCCCGCTCAGGCAGGACCCCACCAGTCGCGCCAAGCCTTTGAATTTAAGGATACTTAACATAACATATTGACCGTGGTGGCCACCTTTCCACGGAAACCCTTCCGGGGGTGCCTTTTCGGACCGACAGTTGCAATGAAGGCAAGCGAGGGCAACCAGACCGTGGCGCCAAGTGATTCCGCAATAAAAAGGAGGTTTTCAGTGATTACCAAACGAGTACCTGTCCCGCGTTGGGTCGTGGTTGCGCTGCTGTCGCTCGCCGTGGGGGCTGGAGCGATAGGCGGCTCCCTGGCCGTTAACAGCCAAGCTCGAAGAGTGCCGATTCTCATGGCGGCGCAGAGCGCCCAGCCACCGGCGCGGGTGTCATTTGAAGCCGGCTTCGCTCCGGTCGTCAAGAGGGACCTGCCGGCGGTAGTCAACGTATCGTCCTCGAAGATCGTCCGCTCTCCGCAAGGCGGTTCGTCGCCGTTCGACTCGGACCCGCTCTTCCGGCAGTTCTTCGGAAACCAGTTTGGGCAACAATTCAACGCCCCCCAGCAACAACGCGAGCACAGTCTGGGCTCCGGTGTGATCGTGAGTCCCGAGGGGTATATTCTCACTAACAACCACGTCGTGAACGGTGCCACCGACGTGAAGGTCTTGCTGGGAGACAAACGCGAGTTCACAGCCAAGATTGTCGGAACTGACTCGAAAACAGACATCGCGGTGCTGAAGATTGATGTTCAGAACCTGCCCGTGCTGGCGTTCGGCGACTCCTCCAAGATGGAGCCCGGCGATTTCGTGCTGGCGATCGGCAATCCCTTCGGCCTGAATCAAACGGTCACCATGGGTATCGTGAGCGCCACCGGCCGCGGCGGCCTCGGGATTGAGGACTACGAAGACTTCATCCAGACGGATGCCGCCATCAACCCCGGCAATTCCGGCGGGGCGCTGGTCAATGAGCATGGCGACCTGATCGGGATCAACACCGCCATCCTGTCGGGAGGCGGCGGAAACCAGGGCGTCGGCTTCGCGATTCCGATCAACATGGCCCGCCAGGTGATGGACCAGATCCTCAAGAACGGGAAGGTGATTCGTGCCTGGCTGGGAGTTGTGATCCAGCCGGTGACTCCGGAAATGGCCAAAGCCTTCGGTCTCTCGGAGGCCAAAGGGGCGTTGGTAGGCGATGTCACTGCCAGCAGCCCGGCTGCCAAGGCCGGAATCGAGAAAGGTGACATTATCCTTGACCTTAACGGCCAGCCGATCGCCGGCAGCCGCGAGCTGCAGTTGAAGGTCGCCACCTTGACTCCCAACACCACGGCGAGGCTGACCATCTTCCGCAACGGCGCCACGCGGGAACTTCCCGTGACGCTAGGCGTGATGCCGTCTGGCACGGGAGAAGGCAGCGCCCAGTCCAGCCAAAGCGGAAGCGTTCTGGATGGAGTTTCCGTGGACAATCTGACCCCCGACATCCTCCCGCAACTGGGCCTTCCCGCGTCCACTCAAGGAGTTGTTGTGACCGATGTGGGTCAGGCCAGTGCGGCGGCCGAGGCCGGCCTGCGCCGGGGCGACGTGATCCAGCAGGTGAACCGGAAGCCGGTGGCCAGCGTGGCGGAGTTCGAGCGCGCCGTGCGCCAAGCCGGCAATCAGCCCGTGCTGCTGCTGGTCAACCGCCAGGGATCGACGTCGTATGTGATAGTGCAGCCGGACTAAGCCGCACGTGGCGGCGGGTCTGCACACGGCCCGCCGCCCGCCCAAGTGATGAAAAGGGGCCACATGAACCACCCACCACTGGCTGAGGACTCGAAGTGCGCATGGAATTCTCCTCGGCGCTGGTCCGCGAGTTTGCTGCTGCTGGCTGGCTTGGCTGCCCTGCTGCTGTCGCTACGCGCATCGGGGACAGCGGCTGAGACGCCGGAAGGCCGGCTGATGCGGTTCCCGGATATCTATAAGAACAAGATCGTCTTCAGTTACGGAGGCGACCTCTGGCTGGTGACCACCACCGGCGGCGAAGCCCGCCGCATTACAACTCATCCCGGGCTCGAACTGTTCCCAAAGTTCTCGCCGGATGGCAAGTGGATCGCCTTCACTGGTCAATACGACGGGAACTTCAACGTCTACATCATGCCGAGCGAAGGGGGGCAGCCGAAGCAACTGACCTTCCTCCCCGATATCGCAAACATCCCCGAACGGATGGGACCGAACAACGAGGTCATCACGTGGTTCCCGGATAGCAAGCGCATCCTCTTCCTGTCGCGCCGCAACACCATCAATACATGGTTTGGACGGTTGTTCAGCGTGAGTATCGATGGGGGCCTGCCCGAGCAACTGCCCATCGACAAGGGCGGCCTCACCTCGTTTTCCCCGGATGGCGCAAAGATCGCCTACAACCGCATCTTCCGGAATTTCCGTACCTGGAAGCGCTACAGGGGCGGCATGGCGCAGGACATCTGGATCTACGACTTCAAAGCCAATCAGATCGAGCAGATCACCGACTACCCGGGTACCGATACCTTTCCGATGTGGCACGGCGATGCGATCTACTTCGTCTCCGACCGGGGTCCCGAGCAGCGCCAGAACCTCTACCGCTACGATCTCAGCGATCACAAGACGCGGCAGCTCACTCACTTCAAGGACTTCGATGTGAACTGGCCGAGTCTGGGCCCGGATTCCATCGTGTTCGAGAACGGCGGGTACCTCTACGTCTTCGACCTCAAGACCGAACAAGCCCGCAAACTCACGGTGTATCTGAACGGAGATAGTGACCTGGTCCGAAAGCACTGGGCTCCCGTGGCGAACTATGTGACCGACTTCGACCTCGCTCCAAACGGGATGCGGGCCGTGTTCAGCGCGCGCGGGGACGTCTACACCGCTCCGGCCAAAGAGGGCAGCATCCGCGATCTCACGCGCAGCCCCGGCTCAAGGGAGAGGTTCGCCGCCTGGTCTGGGGACGGGAAATGGATCGCGTACGTGTCCGACCGTACCGGCGAGGACGAGCTATACATCACCCCGCAGGACGGCATGGGCAAAGAAGTCCAGATCACGAGCGGCCGCACGGGCTTCCTGTTCCAACCGGTCTGGTCTCCGGACAGCAAGGCACTCCTCTATGCGGACAGCTCCGTGAATCTGTTCTACGTGAACGTCGAAGAAAAGAAGCCGGTCCAGATCGACCAAGGGCACTACGACGACATCACCGATTACCGCTGGTCGCCGGACAGCAAATGGGCGGCTTACGCGAAGACAGCGGAAAATCACAATCCGGTTCTCTATCTGTACTCGCTGGCGGACCAGAAGATCACGCCGGTGACCGACGACTTTACCAGCAGCTGGAACCCGGTCTTCGACCCCGACGGCCAGTACCTGTACTTCCTCTCGAATCGCCAGTACAACGAGGTCCTCGGCGTCTACGACATGGAGTTCTCCAATCCGAGGGCCACGCGGATCTACCTGACCACTCTGCGTTCGGATCTGGCCTCCCCCTTCGCGCCGCGGAGCGACGAGGCCTCCGCCGCGGGGGAGACCGAGAAGGCGCAGGCGCCGGCCGAGTTCCGCATCGATTTGCAGGGCATCGGAGATCGCATCGTGGCGGTCCCTGTCCCACCGGGCAACCTGGAACGACTGGCCGCCGCCAAAGGAGAACTCCTCTTCGTGTCCAAGCCCACCCAGGGCATCGCGGGACCGCTGCCCGGAGAGCCGCCCGCGATTCAGATCTATGACCTGAAAGAACGCAAGGGAGGCGTGCTCGTTTCGGGCGCAACTGCGTTCGCGCTCTCGTTCGATGGGACGAAGGTGCTCTACGCGGCTCCCAAGAAGCCGGAGGCGGGCGGCGATGAGGAGGAGTCCGGACCGGTGGCGCGCACATTCGGCATCGTGGATGCGAAGCTGCCCGAAAAGGAAGCTCACAAGGCCGGCGAAGGAGCCCTCGACCTGGCGGGGATGCAGGCCGAGCTTGATCCGCGCGAGGAGTGGGGCCAGATCTTTCGTGAAGTCTGGCGGCAGGAGCGTGACTTCTTCTATGAGCGTTCCATGAACGGGGTGGACTGGGAGGCCGAGAGCAAGCGGTACGAGCCGCTGGTGTCGCACGCAGCGAGCCGCTACGACCTGACCTACATTCTCGGCGAGATGGTCGGGGAATTGTCCAACTCCCACACCTACGTTGGCGGGGGCGACTACCCTGATCTGAAACCGGTCAACGTGGGATTGCTCGGCGTCGACTTTCAGGCAGATACGGCCCACGGTCTTTACCGGCTGGGGAAAATCTACTCAGGGGAGAATTGGGATGACAGTCTGCGCTCTCCCCTGACCGAACCCGGCGTTGGCGTGAAAGAGGGAGACTACCTGATCTCGGTCAACGGCCGGTCGCTCAACACGCGCCAGAACCCCTATGAGCTCTTCGTGAACACGGCCGGTCAGAATGTGACTCTAGAGGTCAACTCATCGCCGGCCACGGAAGGAGCCCGCCGGGCGGCCGTCAAACCGATCTCCAGCGAATTCGGCCTCCGGGAGCTCGATTGGATCAACTCGAACCGCAGGAAAGTGGATGCCCTTTCCGGCGGCAAGGTAGGTTACGTCTACCTGCCTGACATGTCCGCCAGAGGGTTGAACGCCTTCGTCAAGCAGTTCTTCCCGCAGATTCGCAAGGAGGGGCTCATCATCGATGTCCGATACAACGGCGGCGGGTTCGTTGACCAGTTGATCTTCGAGCGTCTCCGCCGGGTTCTGGCGGGCATGGAGTCGGCGCGGCACTGGCGCAGTAACACCATCCCGGATGACGTGTTCCATGGGTTCCTGGCTTGCGTCACGAACCACTACGCCGCCTCGGACGGGGACTTCTTCACTTACTTCTTCAAGCAGTACAAGCTGGGGCCCGTGGTCGGCGAAAGGACCTGGGGAGGCGTGCGCGGAATCCGTGGTTATATCCCCCTCATGGATGGCGGATACGTCACCAGGCCGGAGTTCTCCCTCTATGGCGTGGACAGCCAATGGTTAGTGGAGAACCATGGGGTGGAGCCGGAACGTCGTGGTGGACAACCGGCCCGACCTGGTAATGCAGGGAAAGGACCCCCAACTCGAGAAGGCCGTGGAACTGGTCATGAAGGAGGTCCAGGCCCATCCTCCCCAGATTCCAAGCCCGCCGCCCGACCTTCCGGCGTACCCCGCGAAGTGAGGTCGATACGCCTTATAGCTTCAGCCTGCTGAGCACATCGTCCCAAGGCTTCCGGTACGGGCGCACCAGCATCGCCGAGGCTTCCTTGTCGCCGATGAAATCTTCCTTTTCGGGGTCCCAGCGCAGAGATCGGTGCAGCTTCAATGAGATGTTGGCAAGATGACAGACCGTGCTTACCCGGTGGCCGACCTCGATGTCGCACAACGGCAGCTTGCGACTCTTGATTGATGCCAGCCATTCCCGCTTATTCACGATCATCGGATCCTCGGGATCGGTCACCTTCTCCGGCTGGATCCAGGGTACGGGCTTGACGTTCGTAAACACGGGCCCTCCGGGCGGGTGGCCGTTCCAGCCGGGGATTTGATTGATGGGATCCCCCTTCATCTCCGGAAGCACCTGAAAATCGTGCTCACCTAAGACCGCCGTACCCTTAGTCCCAAAGAAACGGATCCCGCCGCCTTCGGATCGTGCGTTCGCCTCGCGGATCGAGTACAGCATCGTGAAGTTCGGATATACCAGCAGGGCGTCCTGCAAGTCCGGCGTCTCGCCGTCGTCCTCCAGCCACACACGGCCACCGGCTGAATACACCTCCGTCGGGGCGGAGGTCTTCATCACGAACTGCGCCCTGTCGATGTCGTGAGCGCCCAGGTTGGTCATCTGGCCCCCGGAGTAATCCCAGAACCAACGGAAGTGATAGAAGCTGCGGTGTTTGGTATACGGTCTTTTGGGGGCCGGCCCGAGCCAGAAGTCGTAGTCGAAGCCCGGCGGGGGATTGGTCGGAGGAGTGATGCCAAAGCCCGGAAACACGTTCCTGAATGCCGTCGACCGCACAGTGCGCACCTTGCCCAAGCGTTCACCGGCGACCTGCTCCTGAAGGGTCTTGACGTGCGCGCTGGTCTTACGCTGCGTGCCGGTCGTGACGATGCGGTTGTAACGTCGCGCCGCGGTCACCATCCACCGGCCTTCCTTGACGAACAGACTGACGGGCTTCTCGACGTAGACGTCCTTGCCGGCTTCGCAAGCGAGGAGCGTCAACAGGGCATGCCAGTGGTCCGGCGTGCCCACCACCACGGCCTGCACGTTCTTGTCCTCGTACATCTTGCGAAAGTCGCTGAAACCCTTCGCTCCCTGCCCGGCGGCTGCCAGGCCGGCTTCCAGCCGCGGCTTGTAGAACGTCGCAAACAGCCGCGCAGTCCACGCCAGGCATCTTCCTGAAGTCGGCGACATGACGCTGGTTGATGAGGCCGTAACCGATGAATCCGATTTGAATGCGGTCGTTGGCGCCGAGGATGCGCCCGTAGGAGGCGGCCGTCATGGCCGCCAAGAAATTGCGGCGAGTACTTGAATCCTCTGTTGGGATCTCGTATTGCATTGCTTTCCCTTGCTTCGTCCATCAGTATATAACAGCGGTGGCGAGGACCCGCCGGGGACTTGCGGCGAGTGCTGTTCTCAGTCAAGGGGGATGAAAACGTCCAGAATCACGCGCGTACTCCGGTTGAAGATCACGGCCCGGCCTCCGATGAAGCCACGCTGAAGCCCCGGCTCGAGAGGCGACAGCCTCCGTTCCAGCTCGACCGGGAAGGGCACGATTCTCTTTTCAAGTCCCGGAGGCAGGTGGCCCTTTCTGACGAGTTGCTTTGCCAGCCCCGGCGGCAGATCGCCGTTGCGCCTTGCCAGGCCGGGGGGAAGGCTGCCTCGGGACTCGCTGGTGTACGCGCGCAGCACCCCCCTGTCCGAATTGACGAAGACGCCGACGGCCACCCTGGCGTTGTTCTGTTGGTGACCCTTTCCCTTGCCTTTTGCCTGCCTGCCCGCAGCCAAAGGGACGATGAGCACGGTCAGCCCGCAGATCAATATCAACTTTCGCAGCATGTGCGGATCTCCTTTCCCTCCGATCCTGAGCACGCCCGGTGCCAGTCCGTAAGCCCAGTGATTGTAACAGATTCAGCACATGGGGATGGGGTTTTCTGCCGGCAAGCAGACATTTTTCATACCTCTTTGCCCTTTGGGTGTCTGCCGGGCAGGCCCGCCGGCGCATCTCCAGCGGCTATCGGAGCCGACGCCGGACCCAATAAAGTCTGAATTTCGGATGAACTAAGTTTCGGACCGCGGCGTCTAAAACTGGGAAGGTCGTTATGGGGATGGGAAGCAGGACGCCTGCCGTGCGGGTAGGAGTCTGGCTCAGCGTCTTCTCCCTACTCGCAGCGGGTTCTGCGCTCCAAGCAGCGTCGGGCCGGAGGCAGGTACGCGCCACCTGCGTCGTTCAAGCCGTTCGTTCCGTGAAGATCGCGGTCCCCCAAGTCCAGGGTCAGACCAGCATGATGACGCTGACCCAACTGATTGAGAACGGATCGCCGGTCAAGGCGGGGGATCTCATCGCTGCTTTTGACGCCACCTCGCAACTGGACACCGCTCGCGACGCCCAGGCCAAGTTCGAGGACCTGGGCCACCAGGTGGAACAGAAAATCGCCGAGAATCGAGCCAACGCGGAGAGGAGGACCGCCGATCTGCGCCAAGCCGAGGCCGATCTGGCTAAAGCCGAGCTGGAATTATCGAAAGGCCCCATTCTCAGCCCGATTGAACGCAAGAAAAACGAGGCCAGGGCCGAAGGCGCCCGGCTTCACCTGGAAAGCCTCAAGAAGTCGATGGCATTTCGCGAGAAGTCCGAGGCCGCCGCGCTTCGCATCCTGGAGCTCCAGCGCGACCGTCAGAGGATCGCGATGCAGCGGGCCCAGGACAACATACAGAAACTCGAGATCCATGCGCCGCTGGCCGGAATGGTGGCCCTCGAGTTCACCTACCGCGGAGGTTCCTACGGCCGCCCCCAGGTAGGCGACCAACTCTATCGCAACTATCCCCTGGCCAGCATTTTCGACCCCTCGGAAATGGAGGTGCGGTGTTCCATCGCCGAGCCTGATATCCTCGCTGTCAAATCCGAAAACGGCGCCACGGTCTATTTGGATGCCTACCCCGACCTCGCGCTCCCGGCCCGCTTTGTCTTCGCCAGTCCCGTGGCCTCTTCAGGCCTGGGGACCTCAGTCAAGTCCTTCCTCGCGGTTTTCAGCATCGACAAGCAGGATGCGCACCTGCTGCCGGATCTGTCCGCCTCGGTTATGCTCGCGCTTCCTCGGTCCACCGAGGCGGCACCCCGAGGCGCCAAGTGAACACAAAGTGGCGGAGAATCCGCTCGTGGGCCCTTTGGGTCACGGTCCTGCTGGTCGCCGGCGGGGCGGCGTTCAGTGTGTATTGGCTGCGCAAGGCCCAGACTGGCGCTACTCTCCCGAACACGACGGTGCGACAGGGCGAGTTCCTGGTGCTGGTCCGCTGCCGCGGCGTCTTGAGGGCGCGCCAATCCGTGGGAGTCTATACACCCGTGATCCCCAATCTCCGGATTGCGTGGCTCGCTCCGGATGGAGAGACGGTAGGCGCCGGCGAGGTGGTTGTGCGCTTCGATTCGAGCACCGCCCAGCAGCAATTGATGCAGAAGCAGGCCCAGCTAAGACAGGCCGAGGCCACCCTCGACCAAGCGGCCGCGCAAGCCAAGATCACGGCCCAACAGGACCAGACGGAACTCGCGGACGCGAGGTTCACCTTGGAACGAGCCCGCGTGCAAGTCGAGCAGGCTTCCATCAAGAGCCGCATTAAAGGCGACGAGAGCCGCGTCGATCTGCGGGTCGCCGAGCAGAAGCTCAAGGTCCAGGAAGCCACGGTCGCGCTTCACGAGGCTTCCGACAAGTCCCGCGTCGCCTCACTCACGCGCCAGCGCGACCAGGCCGCGGCCGACGTGGAACTGACCAAGTCGCGCATCGCCCAGATGGAGCTGAAGGCGCCCGGCGTCGGCCTGCTCACACTGAACACGAATTGCGCGGGGGTCTTCACGAGCGCGGACTGCAAGCCCTACAAGGTGGGCGACAACGTTGCGTCGAGCATGGCGCTGGGCCAGATTCCGGATCTGAGCACGCTGGAAATGGATGTCAGCGTGGAGGAGGGAGATCGGGGCCGCATCCGAATAGATCAGGATGCCGTGGTTCGGGTGGATGCTCTCCCCGGGCTCACGATCCCCGCCAAGGTGAGAGAGCTTTCTTCCCTTGCCGAGATGAGGATGGAGTACCCGTACACTCGCAGCTTCCGGGCCTACTCCGCGATTCCCCACCCCGACCGGCGGCTCCGTCCCGGCATGAATGGCGCCATGGATATCATCGCGAGCCGCATCGCGAACGCCATCAGCATCCCCTCCAAAGCACTTTTCACGCGCTCGGGGAAGCCGGCCGTCTACCTGGCCGGGGGGGGCCGGTACCGTCCGGTCGAAGTCGAGGTCGTGGCCCGGAATCCCGATGAGGTGGCCATCTCCGGTATCGCCGCCGGCTCCACGATTGCGCTCGTGGATGTCGAAAAACAGGAGCGGAAGAAATGAGCAGCCGCGCACTGCTCAAGCTGGCGGTGGCCCTGGCGGTAGTGGCCATTCTCGCGTGGGGCGCCATCCGCATCGCCAGGCAGGCTGGCGCAACCACCGCCGCGGAGCCGCCCAGCGCCCGGGTGAGGCGCGGTCCGGTGGCGATCACCGTGACCGCGCGCGGCGACCTCCGGGGCGGCAACCCGGAAACGCTGATCGCTCCCATGGTGGCCCAAGATTCCATGGTTGTCACTTCTCTGCGCCAGCCAGGCGAATTAGTCGAAGCCGGCGACGTCGTAGTTCAGTTCGACACGACCCAGCAGGAGTACAACTTGCGCGAAGCGGAAGCCGACCTCGCCGAAGCTCAGCAGAAGATCATGCAGACGGAGGCCGAGAATCAGGCCAGCGACGAAGAGACAAGCTACGCCGTGGAAGCGGCCAAGACGCAGGTCAGGCTGGCCGAGTTGGAGATTGCCAAGAACGAGCTTCTCGCCAGGACGCAGGCCCGCGACAACGAGATCGTCTTGGAAGCCGCTCAGAACCGTCTGAACCAGGCGGAGCAGGATCTCACCAACAAGAAGAAGACCACGGCCGCCGGGCTGGCGATCCAAAGAGCCGCCGAGAACAAGGCGCGGGTGATGGCGGAGATGGCCCGAAAGAACATCGAGAGCATGACGCTGAAGGCCAGGGCCGCAGGTTATGTCAGCCTCCAGCCGAATACCTTTGGCTTGAATGTCATCACCATGGGCATGACGCTTCCCCTGGTTAGAGTCGGTGACAGCGTCCGCCCCGGCATGCCGGTGGCGCAGCTTTTCGACATGCAGAGCTGGGAGGTGAGTGCGATGGCGTCGGAGCTGGACCGCGGGCATCTGGCCGTGGGACAGCCGGCCTCGATCGCGGTCGTGGCGCTGGCCGGCAAGTCGTTCCCGGGCCACGTCCAGAGCCTGGGCAACCCCAGCGGCCTGCCCTGGGACCGCAAGTTCGAGTGCCGCATCGCGCTGGATCGACCGGGTCCGGAGCTGCGGCCCGGCATGTCCTCGGAGCTGGTGATCACCGCGGAGAAACTGGATGACGTGCTGTGGGCGCCTTCGCAGGCGCTGTTCGAGAGGGACGGCCGGCCGTTCGTCTACCTGAAGACCCCCAATGGATTCACGCCCCGGGATGTCATCCTGGTCAACCGCAGTGAAAGTCAGGTCGTGCTCGCCGGCGTCAAGGAAGGCGACGTGGTCGCCCTGTCCAATCCGAGCGAGCAGACCAAGCCTGCTTCCGGGCAGCAGGGCGCAATGAAGGCGATCCCCAAATGAAACTCGCTTCCGACGTCGGGCAGGCGATTTCGAACCTCCGCGCTCAAAAGACCCGGACCCTGCTCACGGCCCTGGGCATTGTCTTCGGCGTGGGCTCGGTGATCGGCATGCTGGCCATCGGCGCCGGCGCGCGGGAGGAGTCGCTGCGGTTCATCGAGCAACTGGGGGTGCGCAACGTACTGGTGGACTCGCGACCCACCATGAGCCGCGATGAATTCACGCAGCGCCGCCGGTCCTCGCAAGGGCTCAACGACCGCGACGTGCGCATTCTGCGAGCGAACATCGAGGCCATCGAGGCGGTTTCCCCGCGCAAGACGCTTCATCCGGCCGGGGTGCTCCCCAAGCCCTCGTCAGGCCTCCCCGAGCTCTACGGCGTGGCCCCTTCCTACAGCCTGATTCACAGTCTTCAGCTCGCCGATGGGAAGTTCTTCGATGAGTCCGACAACGCCGCCAGCGCGGCGGTGTGCGTTCTTGGAGAAACCGCCAAGGTCAGTATCTTCGGATACGCCCCGGCGGTGGGAAGGTTCGTGAAGGTCAACGAGAACTGGCTGGAGGTGGCGGGGGTTCTGAAGCAGCAGCTCATGACCGGCGCCCAAGACTCCGGCGCCTCCCCGCAGG
Source organism: Bryobacterales bacterium (assembly GCA_963798455.1). Lineage (GTDB taxonomy): Bacteria > Acidobacteriota > Terriglobia > Bryobacterales > Bryobacteraceae > CAWCTD01. Next base: position 1,161,964 of record CAWCTD010000004.1, on the reverse strand, counting down.
ACCTCAACAACATCATCTTCATCCCGCTCAAAACGTTTCAGTACCGGTTTTGGGACCCCATGAGCTCGATGAGGGATGATCTTGACGGCGTCGAGATCCGCCTCCGTGGCGATGCCGACAGCATCGAAGCCGCCAAGATCGTCACCGCGGTGCTGAATTCCACGCATCGTGGCGTCCAGGACTTCAGCGTCACGATCCCCGCCGCATTGCTGGCGCAGCAGAAGCGGACGCAAACCATCTTCACTTATGTCATGGTGGCGATCGCCGCCATTTCGCTGCTGGTGGGCGGGATCGGCATCATGAACATCGTGCTGGCCACGGTGCTGGAGAGAACGCGCGAGATCGGCATCCGCCGCGCCACCGGCGCCCGCCGCTTCGACATCGTGCGCCAGTTCCTCACCGAATCGATCTTGATCTCGGTCGGCGGCGGACTGCTGGGCATCGGCTGCGGCTATCTGCCTGGCCTGGCTGATCGCCCGCACCGCCGAGTGGAAGACCATCGTCACAATCTCCTCGGTGGCCATCGCCTTTGGTGTGTCCGTCGCCGTAGGCGTGGTGTTCGGCATCTATCCCGCACTGAAGGCCGCGCGCGTGGACCCCATCCAGGCGCTGCGATACGAATAAGCGCCGCTGTGATACTTCTGTAGTAGATGCAGCCTGAACATTCTCATGCCGTGGAGCATCCCCACGAAGCGCTCCTCGGGTTCCCCGTTGTCATCTCTCTGTCGGTCGAGTGGGGCGACCAGGATTCTTTTGCGCATGTGAACAACACCGTCTACCTAAAATGGTGCGAGACGGCGCGTGTCGTTTACCTGGGGAAGATCGGGATGTGGCAGATGATCAAGAACGACGGCGTGGGGCCGATCCTGGCCTCCATTAGCTGCGACTATCGCCAGCCGGTGACCTTCCCCGATACCGTGCAGGTGGGCGCGCGCGTTGCTAAGATCGGCAAGAGCAGTTTCCGCATGGACCACGTGATCGTCAGCGCGGCTCAGAACGCCGTTGTCGCCGAATCGCATTCCACCCTTGTCTTCATCGAGTACAAGCACGGCAAGCCGCTGCCGCTGCCGCAGCATCTCCGCCAGGCGATGGAACAACTCGAAGGCCGGCCTCTTATCTAAGGAGATTCCACAATGCTCAAAGAGTTCAAAGAGTTTGCGATGCGGGGAAATGTGCTGGATATGGCGATCGGCATCATCATCGGGGCCGCATTCGGCAAGATCGTGACGTTTTTCGTCACCGACATCCTGATGCCGCCCCTCGGGTTGGTGCTGGGAAAGGTTGACTTCGCAAGCCTGTTCCTCAACATTTCCGGCCGCGACTATCCGAGCCTGGCTGCCGCCAAGCAGGCCGGCGCCGCAACCATCAACTACGGGATCTTTCTGAACACGGTGCTGGATTTTCTGCTGGTCGCCTTCGCGGTCTTCCTGCTTGTCAAGCAGGTGAACCGGCTGAAGCGGGAACCGGCGCCCGTGGCAGTGGAGCCCACCACCAAGGATTGCCCTTACTGCCTGTCGGCCATCCCGATCAAGGCGCTCCGCTGCCCCCACTGCACCTCGCAGCTCGCGTAGGGGCGAGGCCCCTACTCCAGTTCGAAGAGGTAGTGGCCCGAGCCGGCCTGGATGACCACGGTCCGGTGCGTCTGCTGTGAACCTTTCGAGCCTTGTCCTCGTACTTGACTGCGTAGAAATCAAATACAGCGACACGGGAAAAGGAGAGAACGGACATGGCGGCGAAACTTGGAGCCCTCAGCACTGCGCTATTGTGCATCTCATCTGTGCCGGGCATCCTGCAAGGCCAGAGTGGGGCAGAGACCGGCGGCGCCCAGTCCAGGCCAACTGTCGAGGCGATCGTAGCCCGGCACGTTCAGGCCATCGGCGGCGAGGCAGCATGGGCGCGAGTTGCGACACAAACCAAACAAGGGATCGCGCTGGCGGGCGTGGCGGATCTGGCCTTGGAAACGTACTCCAAGGCCCCCGACAAGTGGATGTTCGCGATCACTCTCCCAAACAAGCGAATTCTCAAGCATGCGGCCAGCGGCACGGACGGATGGGAAGACGGAGGCGCGCCGAGACCAATGGAGCATCAAGCGGCTGGAGAAGAAGGTCTGATATACAACCCGTTTTGGACACTGAAGCTGAAGGAGTACTTCCCCGGGCTGACCCTCAAGGGAAGAGAGAAGAACGGCGAACACGAGGTCTATGTGGTCGAGGCGACACCCCCGCAAGGGCGGCCGAAGATCCTGTTCTTTGACGTTGAAACCGGGCTGCTGACCCGCGCCGGCAAGGTCATGTTCGATGATTACCGCGAGGTCGACGGGCTGCGGGTGCCCTTCCTGGTGAGGTACGGATGGCAAACGTTCAAGTTCAGCGCGATCCAGCACGGGGTCTCACTGGACGACACGCGCTTCCGCATGCCGCCCGTGCCGGTGAAGCCCCCCGAGGAAAAGCCGACAGAGCCACTGCCTGCCGTGGGGGAAATCATGGACAGGTATATCCAGGCCCTGGGAGGGGAGCCGGCCCTGTCTCGGTGGAAGACCCAGGCGAGAAGGGGCACTCTGAGGGAGGATGAGGTAACCGTGCCAGTCCAGACTCTCGCCAAGGGGCCCGACAAGTGGTTGCTGGTCGTGGACACGGGCGCTGGCGGGTCGGACAAGCAGGGCTACGACGGGCGGAAGGCGTGGTTCGAGACCACCGACGTCATCAAGGACATGGACCTGAATCAGCAGATTGAGCAGGCTGGTTTCCTCGATTTCGAGTTGCCCCTCAAGCTGAACCAGCTCCGGGCCAACATGACCGCAGTCCGAACAGAGAAGAGAGCGGACCGCGATCTGAATGTGGTCGACGTCGCTCCGGCCAGCGGCAGGCACCAGAGGCTGTGGTTCGACCCCGAGACCGGACTCCTCGCGCAGATCGGGGGAGTGTTGTTGGAAGACTACACTCTCGTGGACGGGGTCAGAATCCCTCATACGGTCAAGCTTCGGGGCGGGCGTGTCACGGTGAAGTTCAGCGAGGTGGCCCACGACGTTCCCATCGACGACGCTCGGTTCTCGAAGCCGCTCCCGAGTCCAGCATACGAGAAGAACTTCGCGGGCATCGACAGTCCGCCGGCCGTGGAGGCTCTGAAGCAAAGCGCTGGAGAGGGCTTGCCCCCTTCGGAGGGCCGGCTGCTCTACGACCTGATTGTGACGAAGGGCTACAAACGGGCGCTCGACGTCGGCACGGGAAGCGGGAGCTCCGCCCTGTGGTTCGGCCTGGCCGTGAAGAAGAACGGCGGCGAGATCATCACGGTCGAGATCGATCCGGAGACGGCCGACGCCGCAAGGGAGAGATTCCAGCAGGCCGGCTTAAGCGGGGTAATCGATTCGCGGATTAACGACGCCCTAAGGGAGATCCCCGTGATTCGGGGCCAGTTCGATTTCGTCTTCATGGATCCGGGCATGCCACTCGACAAGAAGCTCTTTGACCTGCTTTACCCCAGACTCAGACCGGGCGGAGCCATCGTTGCACACAACGCCAAGGGCTTCCAGTCGGAACAGCCGGACTTCCTCAAGGCCATTCAAAGCGACCCGAATCTGGAGACGAGGATCATCGAGACCCGGGAAGGGATCTCCGTCAGCATCAAGCGGGGATTGTGAGGAGTCTCTCTACCCTACTCTGATTCGAACACGTAGTGCCCGGAGCCGGCCTGGATGACCACGGTGCGGTCGGTCTGCTTGGCCCCGGTCAGGCCCGGCACCCCGGCTTGGTACGCGTCCTTGGCCCACACGGGTTTGCCCGACTCGCGGATGGTGACGGAACCGGGCCCGAGTTTGGGCACGGCGATCTCCGCCTCGCTCCCCACCGGAATGGTGACTTCGAGTTTCAGACTGTCGCCATCGCGGCTCCAGGAGGAGGCCACCTGGCCGCGCGGCGTTTCCAGAGAGCCGGAGGCCCAGCGCAGGTCCCGCACGACCTGGGGCTCGATGCGTATCTTGCGGAAGCCCGGCGACACGGGATCGGGGTTGATGCCTGCCAGCGCGCTGTAGAACCACGCCCCCACGCTGCCGAACATAGGATGGTTGTGCGAGTTCATCGACGGGCCGGTCCTGTTTTGCCACAACTCCCAGAGAGTGGTGGCGCCGTTCTCCGCCATGTAGCCCCAGCTCGGGTAGGTGGTTTGGGTGGCCAGGTCATAGGCCAGGTCGGACCGGCCGGAGCGGGTCAGCAGCGGCAGCAGGTACTTTGTGCCGACGATGCCGGTGGTGAGGTGGGTGTTGTTGGCGTAGACGATGTCGCTCGCCAAGTCCGAAAGCAGCGTCGCCCGGATGTCGTCGGGCGCCATGTCCAGGTACAGGGGGAGCAAGGTGGCCGTTTGCGAGCCGGTTGCGTAAGAGCCGGAATAGGGATTGAAGTAGGCGTGGTGAAATGCATCGCGGATGGACGCGCCGAGCTTCTGGTAGGTCACGGCATCCTCGGTCTTGCCGAGAATCATCGCCGCCCGGGTCACGATATCCACGCTCCAGCAGTAGTAGAAAGCGGATACCAGATCGCCCGGCGTTTTGGCCACGCTCACCCAGTCGGCGTAATAGTAGTAACCCACGAGCCCGTCCTTCGCGCGAGTATGCAGATAGTCCGCCCATGCTTTGATGCCGTCATAATTCTGCGCCAGGACGCGGGAGTCTCCGTAGTAGACATACATGTACCAGACCATCAGCGGGTACGCGCTGCCCCAGGCCGGATCGGCCGGGCGGCGGCCGTTGCGGTGCGGCACGGTGTCGGTAAGGGTGCCGTCGGAACCCTGAATGTCCCGGATGTCACGCAGGAAGTTGGTGTAGAAGGCGGCCATGTCGTAGTTCCAGATGGCCGACTCGGCCGCCAGGTGCGCGTCGGCGAGCCACCCCATGCGCTCGTCGCGCTGATTGCAGTCGGTGGGAATGCTGAACAGGTTCGAGGCGATGCCCCACTGAACCAGCCGCTGGATCTGGTTGAGGATCGGCTTGGAGGCGGAGAATCCCCCCGCGGGCGCCACGGCCGTGCGCACCACCTTGCCCACAATGTCCCCCGGCGCGGGAGTCCCAGGGTAACCCGTCACCTCGACGTAACGGAAACCGTGATACGTGAAGCGCGGCGCGTAGACTTCCTCTTCCCTGTCCCCTCGCAGGATGTAAGTGTCCGTGGCCTTGGCGGTGCGCAGGTCCTCCGTGTTGAGGGTCCCGTTGTCGTAAAGCAACTCCGCGTGGCGGAGCTTCACGGCGGTCCCCTGCGGGCCGCGCACCCGCATCTCGACCCAGCCGCTGAAGTTCTGCCCCATGTCGAAGACGTACATGCCGGGCCGCGGGCTGGTCATCTTGAGCGGCGTGATCGTGTCCACGACCCGGATCGGAGGCATCATTTGGGCCGACATCTGGCCCTTGGGCGGGTTACTGACAACCGTCGCCGGCTTCCAGGCCGCCTCCTTGTAGCCAGGCACGTCCCAGCCGGGAGTTTCCAGGCGCGCATCGTAGGTTTCCCCGTCATAGATGCTGTCGGAGACGATGGGCCCCGCGTGGGCCTGCCAGGCCGCGTCGCTCACGATCTCCACGTGCTTCTCGCCGCCCTGCGTGTCGATGTTCATCTGGAGCATCAGCGCCCGCGACTCGTACCACCCCTGGCCAAGCACGGCGGCGACCACGTTGGCCCCAACCTGAAGGTAGTCGGTGACATCGTAGGTCACATAGAGAACGCGGCGGTCGTAAGTGGTCCAGCCGGGATCGAGGACGTGGTCGCCGACCTTCTTCCCGTTGATCCGAAGCTCGTAGTAGCCCAGACCGCTCACGTAGGCCCGCGCGTGGACGGGGCGTCCTTTCAGGACGAACTCCTTGCGAAGCTGGTTGGCGCCGCCGATCCACTTGCCTTTCCACTCCGAGCTTGTGAGCAGTCCCGTCTCGAAGAAGGCCGTGTCGCTGTACGGGCTGGGCCGGTTGGCCTTGTCCCAGTAACGGACTTTCCAGTAGTATCGTTGCCCGCTCGCGAGCGGCTGGCCGTTGAAGGGGACCAGAATCGATTCCTCGGACTCCACGCGGCCGCTGTCCCACACTTCGCCGGTCTTGATCTCGGGTGTGAGCGAAACCAGCACCTGGCAGGCGATCTGCTTCTGGCCGCGTTCGGCGTGCTGCAGCACCCAGGAGAACCGGGGCTTGGCCACGTCGATGCCGGCTGGATTCTCCAGATACTCGGTGCGCAAGCGCGTGGGAGCCTGCTGGCCGTAGGCCGCTGCGCCCTGTGTCAGCAGGCACAACATCGAGAGAGCAAGCCGTCCAGACAACATGTCCCAATTGTATGGCAGACGGCGCGGTCGCGCACTGAACCTTAAGGGCCTTCTTGGAGGGGTGGAATGAAGTGAAGAAAGAGAATGCCGGACACAACCAGGCATGAACAGTTGCTCCGAGCCCATGAGCAAGAGGGAGTTGTGCGCTCGCACAGACCGGACCCGGCTGTCCTGGCGAGACTGCTGGATGAATGGATGCGGGGCGACGAGAGAGAGCAGCGGGAGACGTTCGAAAGCCTGCGCCGCTCCCTCGACGAGGACCGGCCCGCTGGCTACAAGCTCTTCTCATGAGCGTGATCATCCTGCTGGACGCCGGTCCGCTTGGCATGGTCACGAATCCGAAAAGGTCTCCGGTGATGCTGAAGGCTGCGGCGCTCGGCCGCGATGGCGGCGAAGGGGTGATCGCCACCACGAATGTCCGCCATTTGGCTGCGTTTACGCGCGCGCATCTGGCGTGAGATCGGTTAGCGTTTCGCAACTTACTGCTCACCTTGCGATGCGTGGCAAATGTCACTGCCAACGTAGTTTTCGAGATACCCGCACGTTCGGGTGTGGCGCAGGCCATCGTTGCGTGTGGCCCGCGGAAGGCAGACGACGAAAACCGATCGTCTGCCTCACTGCCGAGATTGAATGCGAAGCCAGCGCCCCCATTCACTCCCGGTTTGCAGAGCGTCCGTGAGCTGATCAGATCGTACCCGCCGCCGGGTGACGCTCTGTACTCCGTGATCTGGCTGTAGAGCCCGCCGCCGCCCGTTACGTAAAAATCCACGGGACCCCTTTGATTCACGTGGAATATCGGGTCAACCGTGAGAGCCCAGTATTGTTGACTTCCTCTGCGGGCTTCCGCCCGCAGCAGAGCGTCGTGGGTAGACCCGAAATCGTTGAACATGGCGTCCACCATGATCCCAACGGGGCCACGCGTTACCCCGATCCCGCCGGCCAGATTCCATCCTTCCCACCGGGAACGGCGGCCGCGTCCACCTCCTCCACCACCGCCCCTGCTGCGGCCCCCGCCGCCAGAACTCGGGGCTGATCGGCTGTAGCTCCTGCCGCCGCTCGGGGCCGGTTGCTGGCGGCTGACAAAGCGGGTGTCACTCCGGCTCCGCGGCAGGCTGTTAGTCCTGACCGCGCGGTCAGAGAGCCGCAAGCTCTGCCGGCCCGGCGTCACCGGCAACGCGCCGCGCACCAGGCTGGCGCGCCCAAGCCGGCCGTCATTCATTGCTATCCCAGCCCACGAAAGCCACCAGCCCGGGGCTCCAGTAGTGATGCCCGTATCGGGCGCCTGGCCACCAGCCCCAGCCGCGACCGGGGGTGTTGAACCACCGGCCGTAATGATAGGGTGCCCATCCCCACGGGTCGCAGCTCACCCAGTTCCATCCATACCAATCCATCCAGGACCAGCGGCCGTCGCGGTATGGCGCCCAGTCCTCTGCCACGCGCGGGCACCATACATCCCCGTAGGAGGGGTCGGTCTGCCAGGAGCCGTAATTGTCAAGGTCTTCCGCGCCGTAAATGTCGGGGCTCACATGATCGTAAGAAGCGCTCTGTTCGAGTTGGCGGTCCCGGTTCTCGTTCCAGCGGTCCCAGTCATCCTGCGCAACGGCCCGGACTACCTGGAACTCGGGGTCTGACGCAGTGCCGCGAGCCAACATGGTTTGGCCGGCCGGCAACCGCTCGGAGCCGCTCGGCGTGCTGATCTCGAATTGCGCGTTGCTGTCGCGCAGCACGCGGAATGTCACCATGCCGCGGGCCACCTGAATTTGGTAGCGCTGGTTCTCCAGCTCGGCGAGCCGGACCTCGCTCAGCGAGGCCAGGCGCACCATATTGGCCCAATCGAACTGTATCTCGGCACGGGAGTTCGGCCCGGTCATGAGCTGATCTTCGACAACCAGCGGCGCGTTGAGGGCCGCCGCTACTGTCTCGCCCGAGTCGCCGCGCCGCACGGAAACGCCCCCATCCATCACACTGACGCGCGCCACCCCGCGGCCGGGACCCTCCTCTTGCTGGTCCGGCTGGTCCTGGCCCCACGCCATGCACACAACTCCACTGGCGACGTGAATTCCTCAATGGCTTTCAAGAGCTTCAGCTCGATCATGTGGCCTCCCGAGGGGGCCTCTTTCTGAATGATTTCTAGCAGTCTTTCCTCCCCGAACATTTCTTCCTGCTGGTTTTGCGCGTCCGTAAGGCCATCGGAATACACCACCAGAATGTCCCCTTTGTAGAGACGGAGCGTGCGGGATTGATAAGAGGCGAAATCGAACAACCCCAGGATAAGAGCGTCAGAGGCCAGTTCTTCAATCTTTCCGGTGGCGGAACGGAACAAGTAGGCTGGATTGTGTCCCGCACTGATGAATTGCCCCATGCCATGCGGCCCCAGGAGGAAGAGAAAGAGCGTAACGAACTGGTCGGGAAGAGATTTTTCGAGAAGGAGCGGTTAACCCGGTTCAAGACCTCCTGCGGTTGAGTCCTGGAGTGAAATTCCATCTTGACGAAGTAAGGGACATCGAACTGGGGAAAGGTCATGCTGATTCCGCGCTCTTGCGCCTGCGGCTCGATCATGGCCTGGCATTCGAACATGACTTCGGCCAGCGACGTCGGTTCCAGGGACAGCGCCAGCCTTCCCGACTCGATCTGCGCTAGATCGAGGATTTCGTTGATCAGCTCCAGTAGATACCATCCCGCGTGGAGAATCTGGTCAATGCTTGCCTTCTGGGAGGCCGTGGGCGGCGGGGAATCGGAATTGATGAGTTGGGCGAAACCGAGGACTGCATTGAGCGGTGAGCGAAGCTCTTGGCTCATGCTGGAAAGGAAATCCGATTTCGCGAGGTTGGCTTTTTCCGCAGCGGCCGTGGCTCTCTCAAACTCGACGTTCTTCTCCTGCAGCGCCTGGTCGAGACGTTTGCGCTCGGTGACGTCGCGCGCGACGGCGCACACACCTTGCAGCTTCCTGTCGCGGTCGTAGAAGGTGGTGGCGTTGTAGGACACCACGGTGGTCTTGCCATCCCTGGCTCGGGCGGTGAGCTGGCAGTTGGTGACCTTTTTCTCGCGCAGCGCCGTGACCGAACGTCGGCGGCCGTGTAGCCCAGCATGCGCTCGGCCCCGACATTGAATATTTGAATGACGCCTTTCTCGTCGGTGGCGATACTGGAGAAGTTGGCGCTGTTGAAAATCGCGTTCTGCAAGGCCCCCGTTTTGAGCAGGGCCTCTTTGCGTCGGACCTCGGTGACGACATCCACCGTGCCAGCGGCATCCTCGGAAATGGCAGGATCGCGGTAGTGCGCAGGCATGTCCCAGCCTTTGTCGAGCTACCTAGACCGGAAGCTCCGGTTTGAGATTCGACGGTACGGGAATCAGTCGACAGATTTGCAGCCTATCGGTAACCCTCTCTGGCTCCGATTTGTGCAGAACGGACCTGCCCGGTGTCAAAATTGACAGAACAAGAGAAGCGGTAGGTCTCATCCCGGCCGGGCGAGCGTCGAACGTCAAACACGCCCATCACCCAATCCCGGCGACCCGGATTGTCATCCAGAGCGGTTCCTCTGAAATCGATATTGGGGGTGCGGAAGCGTCGCTCGGCCTGTTGCCGAATGGAGGACTCGCAGACCTGAACCGCCTGCTCCGTGGTGAATCGCCGCGCGCGTCCGCCGCCGGCAAAGCCCTCTCTGGCTCCGATTTCCGCAGAGCGGACTTGCCCGGTGTCAAAATTGACAGAACAAGAGAAGCGGTAGGTCTCATCCCGGCCGGGCGAGCGGCGAACGTCAAAGATGCCGGTCACCCAATCCTGGCGACCCGGGTTGTCATCCAGGGCGGTTTCTCGGAAACTGATATTGCGGGTGCGGAAGCGTTGCTCGGCCTGTTGCCGAATGGAGGACTCGCAGACCTGGACCGCCTGCTCCGCGGTGAATCGCCGCGCGCGTCCGCCGCCAAAGCGCCCGCCGCCCTGGTCATTACGGATTGGCTCTTGCGCATATCCACCTCCCCACATGATGTCGAAGGTATACCCTTCTGAACCGCCGGCCGTATCTTCAATGCGGATGACCGCCGCCCCCCCGCTATTTCGGGGATCGCGAACCAAGGTCTGCCTTCCGCGGCCGTCAATTCCCTGAAATCGGAAATCTGCCGGGTTCCGAGGCAACGGCCCGGTGCATTCGAACCGGCGCCATTGCGGCGGCTGCCCGGCAATATTACGCAAAATTGCACGATCGCCGCGGATCTCCACCTCGGCGGCTGTATCCACCACGACCTCGATCGTGCACTTCCCACGGCCGGGAGAGCCTCCACCCAGAAACGACGCTGTGCGCTCAAGGGTTTGCGCATGAACAGATCCGGCAACCACTGCCCAGAACGCCGCCACTATAAGGGCCTGCCTGTACATTTCCGTCACCTCTAGAATATGTTAGCAATTCAATGGCCCGTCCTTGTCCGGCTTCTTCATTTGTGGACTCGTCGGTAGAATTCACGGGTTAGTGCGGGCTCGGGCAGCTTGCCAAGTGTGTGGTAGAGCGCGAGTTCGATATGGCGGATCGATCAGGCCCTGTCTTCGGATCGGAACCAGCAGGGAGATACATTTTCCACGACTCTGGCACGGCCGGTGGTGGTCGATGGCGTGGTGGTCGCTGAGCGTGGTCAGGCTCTAGGCGGTCGCGTGCGGGGTGGCTATGCGCCGGCGCGTGGCATTGCCCCCAGTGGCGTATGGCGTCGCTTCGGCGGGCGGTAAATATCGGCTACGGTTGGTGGTTTCAGGGTAAGCATCATAGCAACCGCAGGGTTGACAGGGGCGGTTTGAAACCTCCATTTCAGGCTCATCCTGCATTGGAAAACTGTCACGCGCTCATCCGGGGTTTGAATCTGGTATCATGGCGCCGCGCGGGCTGGTGCTGCCCGGCTGGAGACTGACTATGCCTTGCTTCCTCCTGCTCGTCATCCCGGTATTTCCGCGCGTCGCGCTCGCGTTGATGTGGTTCCTCTCGACCTACCTGCAGCGTGCATTCCCCGGTGGTCTGGTGCTGCCGGTAATCGGTTTCATCTTCCTGCCGCTCACCACGATCGTATACGCATGGGAACTTAACAGCGGCATGCCGACCGTGGGAATCAATCTTTTGTGGCTGCGTAGCGGGGGTCTGTTGCGGGGCGCCACGGTGTCCCCGTATCATTGGAACATCATCCCCTATGATCCCGGAAGGCATTGCTGAAGGTTTCACTTTCGATGACGTGCTTCTGCTGCCGGCGCGCAGCGCCTTGCAGCCCGCGGAAGCGGACACCCGGACCCGGCTGACCCAAAGAATCGCCATCAACATCCCCATCGTCAGCTCCGCCATGGATACCGTGACGGAATCCCACATGGCTATTGCCCTGGCGCAACAGGGCGGCATCGGCATGATCCACCGCAACATGCCTATCGCCCGGCAAGCCGAGGAGGTGGACCGCGTCAAACGCAGTGAGAGCGGAATGATCGTGGATCCAGTCACCATGGAGCCCGATCAGAAGATCCACGAAGTGCTGGAGGTGATGAAGCGCTTCCGGATCTCGGGCGTGCCGGTGACCAGGGGCGGGAAGCTGGTCGGCATCCTGACCAACCGCGACCTGCGGTTCGAGACGCGGTTCGACCTGCCCATCTCCGAGGTGATGACCAAAGAGAACCTCATCACGGTTCCGGTGGGCACAACTCTGGAGGACGCCCACGCGATCCTGCACCGCCACCGAGTGGAGAAACTGCTGGTGGTCGATGAGCACTACAACCTGAAGGGTCTGATCACGGTCAAGGACATCCAGAAGAAACTGAAGTATCCCAACGCCGCGAAGGACGAACAGGGACGGCTGCGGGTGGGCGCCGCGATCGGCTCGGGCAGCGATTTCCTGGAGCGCGCCCAGGAACTGGTCGCGAAAAAGGTGGACGTCCTGGCGATCGACACGGCGCACGGGCATAGCGAGCGCGTGCTCGAGGCCGCCGCCGCCATTAAGAAGGCTCTGCCGAACGTGGACCTGATTGCGGGGAACGTGGCCACCTATGAAGGGGCGCGGGACCTGATTGAGCTCGGCGTGGATGGAATCAAGGTGGGCGTCGGACCTGGCTCGATTTGCACCACGCGCGTCGTCTCCGGGGCCGGCGTCCCACAAATCACCGCGATCATGGAAACTGCCAGGGCCGCCCGCGCCGCCGGCATACCTATCATCTCGGACGGCGGCATCAAATTCTCGGGTGACATCACCAAGGCCCTTGCCGCCGGCGCCGCCAGCACGATGATCGGGAGCCTGTTCGCGGGGACCGACGAGAGCCCTGGCGAGACCATCCTGTACCAGGGCCGCACCTTCAAGAGCTACCGTGGGATGGGGTCGCTGGGCGCCATGGTCCACGGCTCGAGCGACCGTTACGCGCAGGATCCCAATTCCAAACTGGTCCCGGAAGGGATTGAGGGCCGGGTGCCTTACAAAGGCCCCCTCGCTGAGATGGTTTACCAGTTGGTGGGCGGTCTCAGGTCGGGCATGGGCTACTGCGGCTGCCGGACCATCGGCGAGCTTCAGGAACGGGCGCGGTTCATACGCATCACGGCGGCTGGCCTGCGCGAGAGCCACGTACACGACGTCATCATCACGAAGGAAGCCCCGAATTACCGCCTGGAATAGACCGGGTCACCCGGGCGAACCAATTGGAAGCCAAAGGGAAGCGTGGCAGTTGTGCGTCAGTAGTGATAGCGGCAGGCCAGAATACGGATCTTGGTTTCGAGCACCTGATAGACGAGACGGTGTTCCTGGTCAACGCGCCGCGACCAGCAACCACTCAGCTCGTGCTTTAGCCGCTCCGGCTTGCCGAGACCGCTGAACGGGTCCCGCTGTGCTTCGCGAATGAGCTTGATGATTCAGAGCGCCTGAGATCGATCCTGCTCGACCCACCACGCGAGGTCCTCGAAGGCCGCGGGGTCAAATTCCAAGCTTCTCAAGCGCTTCCTCGACGGGGATCCCGCCCTGACGCTCCTTGGCGTCCAGCAAACGCTGCCTCATGGAGGGGCTCTTCAGCAGATATGCCGTCTCCTTCTCGGACTCGATCTCGCGCCACAAATCGATCGGCACGATAACACCCACGGGCTGGCCGTTCTCATCCGAAACGTACTGGATGCTGCTATCCATCGTCCCTCTCACAGTCTACTCCTTTCGTGCCGGAGTTGACCGCGTGACCCGGGCGCGCAGGCGCCCCCGGGCCAGGCGCACGTCCAGCAACGATTTCACGGGGGCGTCCTGTGCATCTTTCAAGATCCGTCCCTGTTCGTCCTGGACGATGGCGTAGCCGCGCTCCAGGATTCCGAGCGGGCTCAACTGAGCCAGTTGCGCGGCAAGTGAGTCCAGCCTGCCGCGCGCGCGAACCATTCCGAGACGGACCCGGTCGCATATGGCGGTCAGTGCCCGTTCCTGGCGGCGCCGGGCCGCGGCGAGCCGGAGGCGCGGGTCCATGCTCCGCAGCCGGAAGTCGATCTCGTCCACCCGTTGCAGGCGCCGCCCCAGGGACCGTTGGAAGACCGTGGCCGCTCGCTCAATTCCCAACTGATGGAGCCGCCGCGCGGCGTCACTGAAGCGATACCGCATTTCCTTTTCAATCCTGGCGGCGGCGCCGTGAATCTGCTCCAGCAGTTGCTGCCTGGTGCAGATCACCAGCTCAGCCGCCGCTGAGGGCGTGGGGGCGCGAAGGTCGGCCACAAAATCGGCGATGGTCACATCGGTCTCGTGCCCGACGGCCGAGACCACGGGAACCCCGGAGCGGGCGATGGCGCGCGCGACCGCCTCTTCATTGAAGGTCCACAGGTCCTCGAGCGAGCCGCCCCCCCGGGCCAGGATGACGACGTCGGGCCAGCGGGACTGGCTGAACCAGTCGAGGCCTGCCGTGACCTCTTCGATGGAACCCGCCCCCTGCACCTGAGCCGGGTAGAGGCGGACGTGCAGGCCCGGGAAGCGGCGTTCGAGGACCTGGAGGATGTCGCGGATGACGGCGCCCGACGGCGAGGTAACGATGCCGATACGGCCCGGGAACCTGGGCAGCGGACGCTTGCGCGCCGGATCGAAAAGACCCTCGTCAGCCAGTTTCTTCTTCAACTGCTCGAAGGCCAGTTGCAGCGCGCCATAGCCCTGGGGCTCCACAGCTTCGACCAGGAGCTGATACTCACCGCGAGGCTCATAGACATCGATGCGGCCCCGCGCCAGCACGGCGATGCCATCCTGAGGTTTGAAGCGGAGGTAGCGCGCGGAGGTACGGAAGCACACGCAGCGAAGCTGGGCCTGTTCGTCTTTCAGCGTGAAGTAGTAGTGCCCGCTGGCGGCGAGCTTGACACCCGAGATCTCGCCCGCCACCCAGATGTCCTGGAAGTGGCTGTCGAGCAGCGCGCGGATGGTGGCGCTAAGCTCGCCCACAGTGTAGATCCGCCGGGCCGGCTCAAAGTCCAGGCTGATCTGCTCTTCCCCCATGAAAACTCAGCTCTTACCGTCATTCACGATTGTTTCCAGCCCCATCACTTTTTTCTATTTGACCCCTCTTTTCGGGCTCCGCTATCCTTAATATTCACATGGTGAGGACAGCACACTCATTGTAATTGGAATCATCCATGGAGGATAGATGACCCCGAAGGAAGTTTTAGAATTCGCAAAGAAGAACGATGCCAAGCAGGTTGACCTTCGCTTCACCGACCTGCCGGGGCTCTCCCAACACGTCTCCTACCCGATCGGCGAACTGACGGACGAAGCGTTCGAAGAGGGCTTTGGATTTGACGGCTCCAGCATTCGCGGCTGGGCGGTGATCAACGAGAGCGACATGCTCCTGGTGCCCGATCCGGCGACGGCCTTCATGGACCCGTTCGCCGAGACGGCCACAGTAGTGATGGTGGCCGACGTGGTGGACCCGGTCACGCGGCAGCACTACGAGCGCGACCCGCGCTGGATCGCCCGCAAGGCGGAGATGTACCTGAAGAGCACCGGCATCGCGGACACGGCTTATTTCGGCGCGGAGGCTGAGTTCTTCATATTCGACAACATCCGCTTCGATCAGAACGAACACTGCGGTTTCTACTTCATCGACGCCGAGGAGGGCCGCTGGAATTCCGGCCGCGAGAAAGACAATCTCGGCTACCGGCCGCGCTACAAGGAAGGCTACTTCCCGGTCCCGCCGACCGATCATTACCAGGACCTGCGCAGCGAGATGGTTCAGACCATGATCAAGTGCGGTTTGAACATCGAGTGCCATCACCACGAGGTGGCCACCGGCGGCCAGGCCGAGATCGATCAGAGGTTCGATACGCTGGTGAAGTCGGCCGATGGCATGATGCTGTACAAGTACATCATCCGCAACGTGGCCTACCAGTATGGCAAGACGGTGACCTTCATGCCCAAGCCGTTGTTCGGCGACAACGGCAGCGGCATGCACACCCACCAGAGCTTGTGGAAGGGCGGCAAGGCGCTGTTCGCCGGAGACGGATACGCGGGACTGAGCCAGCTCGCGCTGTGGTACACCGGCGGCCTGTTGAAGCACGCCAGGGCGCTGTCGGCGATCATTGCGCCCACCACCAACAGCTATAAACGGCTGGTGCCGGGCTATGAGGCCCCCGTGAACCTGGCCTACTCGCGCCGGAACCGCTCGGCGGCTTGCCGCATCCCGATGTATTCGGCCAGCCCCAAGGCCAAGCGAGTGGAGTTCCGGCCGCCGGATCCCTCCGCGAACCCGTATTTGAGCTTCGCGGCGATGGTGATGGCAGGTCTGGACGGCGTGATCAACAAGATCGACCCCGGCGAACCCCTCGACAAGGACATCTACGATCTCTCGCCCGAAGAAATGAAGAGCGTCCCGTCGATGCCGTCCTCGCTCGAAGAGGCCCTGACCTGTCTGGAGGAGGACCACGCCTTCCTGCTGAAGGGCGACGTGTTCACCGAGGAACTGCTCGAAACCTTCATCAACTACAAGCGGAAGAACGAAGCGGATGCCATACGCCTCAGGCCGCACCCGTACGAGTTCGCCCTCTACTACGACATCTGAGTCGCTGGGTTGCGGAAGGCGGGCCCTTGCGCTCGCCCTCCGCTCCCCTCGGTATCAAGCCTCGTTCCAGTAACCTCGTTGCATTTCCCGCCGCACGCGGCGCGCAGAACATTCATGCCTATATTGTTGCGACCGCCGCCTCTTCCTTGAATCGAATGCAGGTATGAACGCCAGTCAGAGGGAGCCGCTTACCGGAGCCTGGGGGGGCACGGAAGCTGTCCGGGGCGAGCGTTCACAAATCCACTACAGGGAGGCGTTCCATGGTTAAGAAGGCTTTAGGTGTGGTTTGGGTAGCGGGGTTGGTGTTCATGCTGGCCGCGCCGGCGCTGGCGCAATCGTATAGTGCGAGGGCTAGCGTGCCGTTCGAATTCGCCGTGGGCCAGAAGGTATTGCCCGCGGGAGACTACTTCGTCCGTGTGGACGCGCTTGGCCTGATTCAGGTGATGGACGTGGCCGCGGCCGACCACATCAACATCGTCTCGCATGTGACGAAATCGGGCCAGAGCCAGACCGAGGCTGTGGCCAAGCTCGTGTTCAACCGTTACGGCAACCAGACTTTCCTCTCAGCGGTGTGGGACGGGACAAGCCTCGACGGCTACACCCTCCCGATGTCGCGCTCGGAGCGGGAATTGACGCGAACCGCATCGGTCAATAAGCCTGAGATCGTGGCTGTCCTCGCCCGGCGCTGAGCGGCGCCGTCCGAAGTCGAGCGCTTACTCAGGTTAGTCTCAAAAACCCGGAGCCCCACGGCTCCGGGATCTGTATTTCTTGAGTACGCTTTGCCTCTGCCGAGAGGCCGCGGATCGGCCACGGTATAATCTGACTCGGAGACCTACGCGCTCCGAGTTCGATGAAGCGCATTCTGGACACAATCCGTTTCCACGACCCCACACGTGCCTCCCGCACTCTGGGGCGGCTTGCCCCGGCAGTCCCTCCCGAGGTGCAAACCGGCATTCGGTCTCTGCTGGTATCTTCCCCCGACCCCGACCTGGCGCTGCACATGCTGGGCCGCTTGCAGGAGGAAAGGCCGGAGGCTTTCGACCGGCTGACCGCGTCCGTGGCCGGGCTGCCCTTCCTGGTTTCCGTTTTCTCCTATAGCCGCTTCCTGTCGGAATCCGTGCTCAGGAGCCCCGAATGGATCGAGAGGCTGATCCGGTCCGACGACATGGACCGCGTGCTCACGGTGGAGGAGTACGAGCAGCGGCTGGAAGGCATGCTGGAGAGTGAGAACTTCCTGGATCCGGAGGCCTCCGGGATTCCCTCCCCGCTGACGCTTGCGGTTTTCCGCCGCCACCAACTCCTGCGGATTCTGATACGGGATGTGCAGGGCTACTGCAGCCTGCCTGAAATCACGGAGGAGATCTCCAACCTCGCTGACGCCATTCTCGAAGTCACGTGCCGCCGCATCCGGGACGAACTGACCGGCAAGCACGGGGCGCCACGCTGTAGCGGCCCGGATGACGCTCCCCAGGCCAGCGGGTTCGCCGTCCTATCGTTAGGCAAGCTGGGCGGCAAGGAGCTGAACTACAGCTCGGACATCGACCTGATGTTCCTGTACGGCGGCGCGGGCCAGACCGACGGAGCCGTCCGCATTGAGAACCACGAGTTCTTCAGGAAGCTCGCCAGCCGGTGTCTCGAGCTGCTGGGGGCGTATGGCGCCGAGGGGCGGTGCTATCGAGTGGACCTTCGGCTCAGGCCGGAGGGGAGGCTGGGCGACATCTGTATCTCGCTGGACGCGGCTCGCAAGTATTACCGGAAACGCGCGCGGGACTGGGAGCTGCAGATGCTCATCAAGGCGCGCGTCTCGGCGGGAGACCGGGCTCTGGGCCGGGAGCTGCTGGAATCCGCTGAACCGCGCATCTATTCGACCACGCTTGACTTCTCCGCCGTGGAATCGATGTCGGCCACGCGCGAGAGGATCAGCGAGAAGCTGGCGGCGAGGACGGGCTGGCAAGCCGGGTTCGACATCAAACTGGCGCGCGGGGGCATCCGGGACATCGAGTTCCTGGTGCAGTGCTTGCAGCGGCTGCACGGCGGCCGCGAGCCCTGGGTGCGGCAGGGCGGATCGATGCTCGCCCTGTTCCGCTTGCGGGACAAGGACCTGCTCTCCGATGCGGAGTACTCCAGGCTCGCCTCTGCGTATCAGTTCCTGCGGATCCTCGAACACCGGCTCCAGTGCCTGGATGACCGGCAGACCCATACACTGCCCAGCAATCCCGAAGACCTGGAAGTGCTGGCGCGCAAGATGCCTCCCCTCGAGATCGGCGGCGTGGCTTCCCCGGACTCTCTGCTGCGCCAGGTGAACAAGCACCTGGAGGCGGTGCAGGAGATTTACGAACGCGTCATTCACGCCCAGCAGCCCATGTATTACGGCTGTGCCGCTCCCGCCGACCCTGTCGACTACACTCCGGCGGAAGCGCCGGCCCGCGTGACGGAAGCGGGACCAAGCAACCTCATCCGGTTCCTGGATCAGAGAGCGCCGCATCTTGCGGGACTGCTCTCCCAGGGGGGCTTACGGCGGGGTCAAAGACACTTCGAGCACTTTCTCGAGCTGATCTTGCCGCGCCCCGAATGGATGGGATGGCTAGATGGCGATCCTGTGCTGGCCGCCCGGACGATCGACATCTTCGAGCACAGCCCGTACTTCGCCGAGCAGTTGATACGGACGCCGGAGCTTCTGGAGGAACTGCGCCTGCTTGACGAGGAGCGGGCCGGGGATGAGCACCCCGTGCTGGCATGTTCGCAAGCTCGTGACGCGGACCAACTGCGGCGGTGTTTCCTCTATGAGATGTTCCGCATCCAGTGCCGGAGCATCTGCCTCCGGACTCCGATTTTCACGACTTTGGAGCACACCAGTGACTTGGCCGACTCGGTGATCCAAGCCGCCTACAACCTGGCGCTGGAGCATGTCGCGGCCTCCCATGCGCCGCGCTCGGCCGGATACGTCCCGGGGAACCAGATGATGACCGTCGCGCTGGGGCGCTTGGGCATGCGCGAGTTCGACTTGGCCAGCGACGCCGATCTTGTGTTTGTCTTGCCGGACGAGGATTCCGGCGAGTTGCCTTTCTGGACTCGAGTGGCCGAGCGGACCATCGAGCTGATCACCGCCTACACCGGCTATGGCGTCATGTTCGCGGTCGACACCCGCCTGCGTCCCAACGGCAGGGAAGGAGCGCTGGTCCAGTTGGTGAGCGGCTACCGGCTGTACTTCGCGAAGTCCGCCGAAGCATGGGAAGGAATCACCTACATGAAGTCACGCGCCGTGGCGGGCGACACGGACAAGGCCACCGAGTTCCTGCACGGCTTGCAGGACGTGGACTGGCGGCGCTATGGGCAGGGTGGGAGATCGAGGAAGGCGCTGATGCAGATGCGCGCCCGGCTGGAGAGCGAGCAAGGCTCGGGAAATGCTCTGAAGGCCGGACGGGGCGGCTACTACGACATCGACTTCGCCTTGATGTACCTGCGCCTGAAGGGCGCCGGGATCTTCTACAAGTTCCTGAACACGCCCGCTCGCATCGACGTGATCGAGAAGATGGGTCACCTGGAGCCCCCCGACGCGGAGTTCCTGCGCGATGCGGCCATCTTCTACCGCTCCGTGGATCACGGTCTTCGGGTGAGTACGGGTCACACGGAAGGAGCCCTTCCGGGCGCGCGGCCCCAGTTGGACAACCTGACGGAGCTCGTCGGCCGCTGGACCCCCGAGCGCCTGCACGACCAACCGTTGGAGGTCGAACTGGCCCAGATCCAGGGGCGCACGCGAGAGTACTTCAACCGGCTGTTCGGCTCCTAAGCCGGCGGGATCTCCACGGTCTTCGCCTGGCGCCAAAGACGCTCCAGGTCGTAGTAGAGGCGGGCGCGCTCGGAGAAGATGTGGACGATGAAGTCGCCGTAGTCGGCCAGGATCCACTCGGCGTGGTCATAGCCTTCCAGGCTCAACGGCAACGCTCCCAGTTCCTTGAGTTTCAATCCAACCTCGTCGCCGATGGCTTGGATCTGGCGCTGATTCGACCCCGAGCAGATCACGAAGAACTCGGTGAAGGTGGTGATCTCACGCAGGTCAAGAACGCGGATATCGGCAGCTTTCTTGGATTGGGCGGCGCGGACAGCGACAACCCAAGGCTCGGTTTGCGTGGCAGGCTGCTCGTGCGGAAGCTTCTCTCTCCTCAGTGGTCCACTCCTGACAGGTATCGTACTACAATCGAAGCCTTGGAGCGCCCACCGACATGTCTCAACCATCTTTACGCGTGCTGATTCCGGAAGCGAAAATCCAGGCGCGCATCCGGGAACTCGGCGCGCAGATTGACGCCGACTATCCCGAAGGCCCGATTTATCTCATAGCCATCTTGAAGGGTGCCTGTTTCTTCCTGGCCGACCTGTCGCGGGCACTGAAGCGCCCTGCTCGCATCGACTTCATCGGCATTTCCAGTTACGGCAAGGGCAAGACCAGTTCCGGCGAGGTGAAGCTGACCAAAGATCTTGACGCCTCGATTGAGGGCTTCGACGTACTGGTGGTCGAGGACATTGTCGATAGCGGCGTCACGCTCAGCTACCTGATGCATGTCCTGGAACAGCGCAAGCCGCGAACCTTGCGCATCGCGGCGCTGCTGGACAAGCCGGAAAGGCGGCTTCGGCCGGTGAACGTGAGCTACGTCGGCTTCCAGATACCCGACGAATTCGTGATCGGATACGGGCTGGACTACGGAGAAGACTACCGCAACCTGCGCGACATCTGCGTGCTGGAGTAGGGTCACGATGAGTGATCGCAGTCTGTTCGAGGCCGCTCTCGAGTTCGGGCGGCACCAGGTGAAGCGCCTCGTCGAGCGCCATCCGGGTTTTTATCCGATGTACACGCACCAGGGCCGCTGGAAGCACGAACTCCCTGCCTGGACGCGCTGGTGCGACGGGTTCCTGCCCGGGATGATGTGGATCTTCCATGCCCGCGCGGCGCGGGACAGCGCCGCCGCGCAGTGGTGGCTGGACCAGGCTATCCGTTACAGCGAGCCTCTGGAGCCGAGGAAGCTCGACCGTGAGGTGCACGATCTGGGCTTTATCTTCATGTCCACTTACTACCGCTGGCTGAAGCTCACGGGCGAGCCCCGCCTGCGGGATGTGCTCATCCAGGCGGGGCGCACACTGTCGCTGCGCTTCCGCGAGAAGGGCCGCTATCTGCCGTCCTTCGTGTCGGAGGACTCCCTCTTCATCGACATCATGATGAATGTGGGGATCATCTTCTACGCGGCGAGGGAAACCGGCGACCAGAGACTGCTGGACATCGCCATGCAACACTGCCTGACGACGCGCCGTGTGCTGGTTCGCGGCGATGGGTCCACGGCCCACGAAGGCCTTTTTGACCTCGCCACGGGCGAGTTCCTCCGCCAAAGCACGCAGCAGGGCTGCCGCGGCGATTCCTGCTGGTCGCGGGGGCTCGCCTGGGCTCTGTACGGGTTCGGCGCGAGCTATGGATGGAGCCGGGACACCCGTTTTCTACGGACAGCCGAGGCGTGCGCGGACTTCTACATCACGAATACCCCTGACCATGGAGTCCCACCGTGGGACTACGACGCGCCGCCCGAGAGCGGGCATCTCGTGGACACGTCCGCCGCCGCCATCACCGCAAGCGGATTGCTGCGACTGTCCAAGCTGCTTCCCGATGCCGTCAAGGGGCCGTTCTACCGGGCCGCGGCGCTGCGCATCCTTAAGACGCTGTGCGAGAAACACGTGGCGCAATCCGACCCGGAGTGGGAAGGCATCGTGAAGGGCGGCGTGTACCACATTCACAAGAATCTGGGGGTTGACGAGTCGGTGATGTGGGGCGAATACTTCTTCATAGAGGCGCTGGACGAAGCGCTCCGGCTCTGAAAGGTAGGGCAGGCTTCAGCCTACCAAGCCGCGAACGCGGAGCTTGCGCCACCAAGGAGTGTGTCATGGCGTTCAAACTGTCAAGTCCTTCCTTCGCCGAGGGGGGGACGATCCCGAAGCTTCACACTTGCGAGGGAGCCGACCTCTCGCCCGCGCTGGAGTGGAGCGGCGAACCGGACGGAACCGGCAGTTTCGCCCTGGTCGTAGACGATCCTGACGCGCCAGTGGGAACCTGGAACCACTGGTTGCTCTGGGATATTCCCGTTGCCACTCATGTGCTGGCGCAGGGCTTCAAAGCCGGGCAGGCGGGCGAAAGCGGCTCCAACGATTTCGGGCGATTGGGGTACGGGGGGCCATGCCCGCCAAAGGGCCACGGCGCGCACCGCTACTTCTTCAAACTGTATGCCGTGAACGTCCCCTCCCTTGGGCTTCACCGTGGCGCGAAGCGGGCCGATCTGGACAAGGCGCTCAAGGGCCACGTTCTGGCCGAAGCGCAATGCATGGGCCGCTACGAGCGAAGATGAGCAAGTTGAAGACGCCGGTTTGACATCGCCGGAGCGCCTACCCGACAATTACCACTTACGGTTTGTTCATGTCCGTTTCCGTCATCGTACCGGTCTTCAATGCGGCTGATCACCTGAGATCCTGTCTGGCGCGCCTGGCCGAGTGGCCGGCTGGCCCGCTGGAAGTGATCGTCGTCGATGACGGTTCCACGGACGAATCGGCTGACGTGGCGCGGTCTTTCGGCGCCAAGGTCTTATCCACAGGCGGGCGAGCAGGCCCGGCGCGGGCGCGAAACATAGGTGCGCGCGCGGCACAGGGTGAGATCCTGTTCTTCCTCGATTCGGACGTTTGCGTCCACGCGGACACGTTGGAACGTGTCCGGAGGGACTTCAGCGAAGACCCTGAACTCGACGCCCTGATGGGCTCCTACGACACGTCCCCCGCGTCCCCCGACTTCATCTCCCGGTACAAGAACCTGATGCACTCCTTTGTGCACCAGCGCGGGAGGCGGGACGCATGCACCTTCTGGAGCGGATGCGGGGCCATACGCCGGGAGGTTTTTCTAAGGCACGCGGGATTCGACGAGTCCTACGATCGCCCTGCCATTGAAGACATCGAGCTGGGTTACCGGCTGCGCCAGGACGGAAGGAAGATGATCCTCGACAAGGATCTCCAGGTGACGCATCTCAAGCACTGGACCTTCTGGGGTTTGCTCAAGACGGACGTGCTGGATCGAGGCATCCCCTGGACGGAACTGGTCCTGCGCGACCGCTACATGCCCAATGACTTGAACCTGGAGCTGAGCCAGCGGGTGAGCGTGGCGCTGGCCTTCCTGCTGGTGGGGCTGGCGCTGGCGGCGGCGGCTTTGTGGCGCGGGCTCTTCCTGACGCCCACGCTGGCGCTGCTCGTATTCCTGCTCGCCGCATACTGGCTGGAGTTCGCTTCCCAGCCGCGGTCCGTGCCGGTGTGGGTTGGCATGGGCTCGGTCCTCGGAGCCATCGTCTGGATGGCCTTCGCTTACCACGTGACCCCGATCCTGCCCCCTCTGCTGCTAGGCTGCCTTTTGCTTATCCTGCGCCACCGTTATGGCTATGCGACAGCGCGCAAGCGCAAGCTCACCGGCATTGTGCTGACGCTCTACATCCTTTGCGCCATCGCCTACTTTATGCGGCACCTGCCGAGGCACCCGCTGATCTTCGCGTTCTTCCTGGTGGCGGCCATTATCGTCGTCATCAACAACCAGTTCTACTTGTTCCTGGCGGTCAAACAGGGGCGGCTCTTCGCTCTGGCCGCGGTCCCATTCCACCTTCTCTACCATCTGTACAACGGTTTCTCGTTCCTGGCGGGTCTTGTTCACTACTCCTGGAAGAGCCTCCCGCGCCGGGCGCCGGGAGCGAAGGCGGCGTCGGCGCCTAGTCAGCGCTGACCTCGCCCGCGCCCGCGGAGGGCCGGCAAGGGTAGATCTCGGGCGTCAGGCGGAACCGGGCCTGGTAGGCGTGCGAAATCGCCGCCTGGAATTTGAGGGCGGCATCCGGGCGCACCATATTCACGGTGCACCCGCCGAAACCGCCGCCGGTCATGCGCGCGCCGTAGACTCCCTGGAGTCCCATCGCCGTGTCCACCAGGAAGTCCAGCTCTTCGCAGCTCACTTCATAGTCGTGCTGCAGGCTGCGATGAGACGCCGCCAGCAACCCTCCCATGTGCTTGAGGTGGCCGGCCCGGCTTGCGGCGACAAAGGCCTCCACGCGCTCGTCCTCGCTCACCACATGGCGGGCGCGCTGCATCGAGACTGGATCCATAGTGCCGCCGAATCCCGCCAGCATCTCACTGGAGACGTCGCGAAGGCTCTCGACCTGGGGGAACTTCTGACGGATGGCGGCCACCGCCGCGGCGCACTCCGCGACCCGGTTTCGATAGGCCGACGCGCCGAGCTCGTGCTTGACCATGGTGTTGACGGCGATGAATTCAGCCTGAGAGGGGATGGGCACGATTTCGTTGTCGAGGCTCCGGCAGTCAATCCTGACCGCGGCGCCTTCTTTGCCGAAGACGGAGATGTATTGGTCCATGATGCCGCAGGGCATCCCCACGAAGTTGTTCTCGGCGCGCCGGCAGAGTTTAGCCAGCTCGAGCGGTTCGATGGGACGGCCGGCGAGCAGGGCTTTTGCCACCGAGACCTCGATGGCCGCCGAGGAACTCAGTCCCGAGCCGACGGGCACCGTGCTGTAGATGAGCAAGTCGCCCGGCGCGACCGCATAGCCGGCCAGGACGAGCTCGCGCGCCACTCCCATGACGTAGTCGCTCCAGTCACGCGCGGGCTGCGCCCGTGGAATGCCCGCGACCGGCCACTCCCTGGACTGCTCCATGTTTTTCGAGAAGACGCGCAGAAGCCCGCCGGTGTTCGGAGATGCCGCCGTAAGGCAGGCAAGGTCGAGCGCCACGGGCATGACAAAGCCGAGGTTGTAGTCGGTGTGTTCCCCGATAAGATTGACTCGGCCGGGCGCCCGAAACACGCGCGGCGCCTGCGCGGAGCCGTACCGCTCGTGGAACGATTGGACTACGAAGCTCGACGAGCCAGCCACAGCAGAATCCCCCCGAACAACAAAATGGCAACTCCCGCGTACAGGTTCACGTTCACGTCCGTGAGCGGCGCCCGCAGGTTTCGGTCAATCAAGCCGGTCAGGCAGAGGATGCCCCCGAGAATGGCGAAGAACCAACCGGATGGTGTGCGTAGATCCCACATAGGCTTTACCAGAACACAAAGTTGAGCAGTATGCACAGCACCCCGGCGGCGATCGCGATCACGCCGGGTCTCGAGTACCACTTCACTCCCTCTTCACGAGGCGATTTCGTAAGCCCGTAGACGAGGCTGTGGAGCTCGGCCTCCTTCCGCGGTTGTGTCACAAAACTGACCAGCATCGTCACCACAAAGCAGGCCGTCCAGGCAATCAGGGCGATCCAGAAGTTCTGGGCCATGGTGGAAGGGAACTGGTACACCACGCTGCCCAGCCAGCCGCCTTTGCCTTCGGCCATGGTCAGTCCGTGCGTCAGCGCCGCCGCCCCGGTTCCCGCCACCAGGCCGCTGAACGCTCCGTGCCCGGTGGACCGCTTCCAGAACATGCCCAGCAGGAACGTCGCAAACAGCGGGGCATTCACGAAGCCGAACAC
Organism: Bryobacterales bacterium; assembly: GCA_963798455.1. Classification (GTDB taxonomy): domain Bacteria; phylum Acidobacteriota; class Terriglobia; order Bryobacterales; family Bryobacteraceae; genus CAWCTD01. The sequence continues at coordinate 1,136,139 of CAWCTD010000004.1, read as the reverse complement.
AAGCTGGAGCAGATCCATGATGTTGTTGTAGAGCGTGGCCAGGTAGGCGGCGCCGATGGAGAGGACCACTCCCACGATGGTCGTCATCCGTCCAACCCAGAGGTAGTGTGCGTCGGGCGCGCCCTTGCGGATATAGCTCTGATAGATGTCGTAGGTCCAGACCGTGTTGAAGGCGGTCACGTTGCCCGCCATGCCCGACATGAAGGACGCCATCAGCCCGGTGAGGCCCACGCCCAACAGTCCCGAAGGGTAGAATTGCGCCATCAGCGTGGTCAGCGCCAGGTCGTAGTTGTACCCATCGCCCTTGAGCGGCAGGGAGTAGCCAAGATTCATCTTCATCAAGGCCATGGCCGCGATGCCCGGGATAATCACGATGAAGGGCAGGAACATCTTGGGGAAAGCGCCGATGATGGGCGTCAGGCGAGCGCCGGACATCGTCTTGGCGGCCATCGCCCGTTGCACCACGAGGTAGTTGGTACACCAGTAGCCGAACGAGAGAACGAAGCCCAGTCCCATCACCAGGCCGAACACCTCCACGCCCATCGGGTTGTCGGAAGTGTGCGACATGTACCTCCAGGAGTGGGTCATCACCGCGGGCAGCCGCGAGGACATGCCCTGCCAGCCGCCGGCCTTGGCCACGGCCATGATGGAGAGCGGCGCGAATCCCAGCACGATCAGGAAGAACTGGAGCACTTCGTTGTAGATGGCGCTGGTCAGACCGCCCAGGAAGGTATAGATCAGGACAATCGCGGCCGAAAGCACCACGGAGGCGGTGAAACTCCAGCCCAGCACGAGTTGGAACAGCAGCCCCAGGGCGTACATGGAGATGCCGGAGGAGAACAGGGTCATCACGGCGAAACTGACTGCATTGAATGCCCTGGTCTTCTCGTCGAAGCGCAGTTTGAGGTATTCGGGAACCGAGCGCGCCTTGCTGCCGTAGTAAAAAGGCATCATGAAGATCCCCACGAAAAGCATGGCGGGGATGGCCCCTATCCAGTAGAAGTGGGAGGTCATGATGCCGTACTTGGCGCCGGAGGCGCACATCCCGATCAATTCCTGCGCGCCGAGGTTGGTGGCCACGAAGGCCAGACTGGTGATCCAGACCGGGACGGAACGAGCCGAGGTCAGGAAATCCTCGCTGGTGGAAACCTTCTTGTGAAGAAGCCAGCCGATCCCGATCACGAAGGCGAAGTAGATCACGAGGATCGAATAGTCGATGAAAGTGAGTACCACACGTCACCTCGCCGGAGGAGCTTTCCTTCCGAAGGGTCAAGTCTATCACACTATGCCGGAAAACCGGGTTTTTTCATGACCCCCTGGAAACCGGCGGCGGAATAGTACAAAATAGGGGTGATTTGTTTGCGGAAATGCTGTGGAAAAGAACCGGGGAGAGGTCCTAGGGCGCTGGCAGACAAAGGCTTGCCCGATCCGGGCGCGGATGGCCCGCGGGGCCGCTTTTCCTACGTTCATTCCGCACGAAACAGGGGGTTTAGATAGTGGGCACGGAATGGCCGGAGCCCGTGTAGTCTTAAGTGATCCGAATGACTTCGCTCGATACAACTCTTGAGAAGGGCCTGCCGGCGAACCTGGACGCCGAGAGATACGTGCTGGGTTCCATGCTTCTGGACGATTCGCTGTTCGTGCAGGTTGCCGCCGTCGTCGCCGCCGAGGACTTCAGCCTGGAGAAGCACCGCCGGATCTTCCTGCGCATGGGTGAGCTGCACAGCCGGGGAGAGCGCCTCGACCGGGTCGCACTGGCCGAGGAGTTGATGAAGCACAACCAACTCGAGTCCTGCGACGGCCTAAGCTACCTGGTATCGCTCGACGACGGCCTGCCCGAGATTCACAACCTGGACAGCTACGTCCGGATCGTGAAGGACAAGTCGCTGCTGCGGCGGGTCATCTTCACCTCGCAGAGCCTGATCAACCGCTGCCTGGCGGGGGAGGAGGAGCCGCAGGAAATCCTGGCCAACGCCGAGGAGATCCTGCTGAAGCTCGGCGAGTCCACGGCCAAGGTGGGCCTATCTACTCCCGGCGAGATTATCGACGAGTTTCAAGGCGGACTGAACGCCTTTCTGGACCCCGGCAGGCGGATACAGGGCCTGAGCACGGGATTCAAGCGCTTCGACGAGCTTACGGGCGGCCTGCACCCGGGGGAACTGGTCATCTTGGCCGGGCGCCCCTCGATGGGCAAGACGGCCCTGGCCCTCAATATCGCGCAGCACGCGGCGGCGAGGCTGGGCAAGACGGTGGCGGTTTTCTCGCTCGAAATGTCCAAGGAGGCGCTTCTCACACGCCTGCTGTGCGCCGGCGCCCGCGTGGACAGCCACCGGTTCCGCCTGGGCTACCTTGACGCCGAAGAGCGGCGCAGGCTCCAGGCCGCGGCCTCCGAGTTGGTGCAGGCCCCGCTTTATATCGACGACACTTCAGGCAGCAACCTGATGGACATGCACGCCAAGCTGCGCCGGCTCAAGGCGGAGAGGCCCCTCGGCCTGGTGGTGCTGGATTATCTCCAGTTGATGAGCGGGCGCGGGCGGTTCGACAACCGGGTACAGGAGATCAGCGCGCTCTCGCGGGGTTTGAAACTGCTGGCGAAGGAACTGGAAACGCCGATGCTGGTGCTGTCGCAGTTGAGCCGCGCGCCGGAGATGCGCCCCGGCGACCACCGCCCCCAACTGAGCGACCTGCGCGAGTCCGGCTCGATCGAGCAGGACGCCGACGTGGTAGCCTTCATTTTCCGTGAGGAGGTCTACAAGCCGGAGCGCGAAGACCTGCGCGGGCAGGCGGAGCTTATGCTCTCCAAGCAGCGCAACGGGCCCACGGGCAAGATTAAGCTGGTCTTCCTGCATAACCTCACCAAGTTCGAGAACCGGGTTTCGGACCTCGGCGACGAGAACGAGCCGGAAGATTAGGACCGTATTCGGTTTTCAACCATGCATGACGGGGTACGTCACCCACGTAAATGAAAATGAGTGGTGCGCAGGCGGGCTAGTTGGCGTAGGATGAACGGGCTTGGATTCGAGCCGAGGCCGATCAATCTAATGGTGAGGGAAACCCGTTTTTCAAACTGGCCCGGCCTGCGGATATAAACCCAGGAATGGCACCGTAGAGCCCGAGAGGCAATTATTGATGGAACCGCCGGCTGCTCGGTCCAAGCGGAAAGGCCGCTCGGATGATCACGGTTCCAGCAATGAGGGAACGCTGTGCAGCAATCGATGTCGGCAAAAGAGATCTCGCGGTAGCCCTCGCAGCGGGTCCGGTCGACAAAGAAGCGGAGATCAAGACGCGGGCGTTCGGGACGACAGTGCCGGCGATCGAGGAGTTGCGGCAATGGCTGGTGGAGGAGAGGTGCACGAGTGTAGCCATTGAAAGCACTGGGCCGTACTGGATTCCGGTGAAGAACGTCCTGGAGGGCGTACTGGAAATCATGCTGGTCTGCGCGCGAAAACATCACCCTAGGAAAAGAGAGAAGACTGATTTTCACGATGCCATCGGGCTGGTGCATTATCACCGGCACGGCCTGCTGTCGGGCAAGCTGCTTGAGGCCAGCGAAGTGGCGGACTTGGCCAAGCGGCGCCGTCTCACGATGAGCCGCGCCCTGGTCTCTCTGGCTGAGCGGGGTGTTCACGCTGAGCAGGAAGCAGATCGGGACTTGAGAGCGGCCTACCAGCGCTTCGTGCAGGAACAGGATCACGCCCGGAAAGAGGAAGCGGGCAAGGATCTGATCCGCGCCATCTTCGGGAAGGACGCGATTGCCGGCGATAGGCTTCTCTGATCTGCCGCTCGGTCTCTGGCGGCACCTCCTTGATCGGGTGCGGGAGCGTGAGATCACGCTCGCCGATCTGCACCGGGCTGATGTTCTTCAGGTTATGAACGCACGCCGAAAGCCTGAAATGCGGCGGAGATACTGGCTATAATGCACGGTCAGGGACCGTGGATGCGACTCCCATGAAACCTGCCAAACGCAGTTGGGCCGAGCCGTTCAAGATCAAAGTCGTCGAGCCCGTGAAGCTCACCACCACAGGGCAGCGGCGGCGCGCCATCGAGGAGGCGGGGTACAACACCTTCCTTCTTCGGTCGGAAGACGTCTACATCGACCTGCTCACGGATTCAGGCACTTCCGCCATGAGCGACTGGCAGTGGGCCGGCATGATGCTCGGAGACGAGGCCTACGCCGGCAGCCGGAACTTCTATCATCTGGAGGAAGCCGCCAACAAGTTCTACGGGTACAAGTACCTGGTCCCCACGCACCAGGGCCGCGGTGCCGAGCACATCCTCTCGCGAGTCCTCATCAAGCCGGGAGACGTGATCCCCGGCAACATGTACTTCACGACCACCCGGCTGCACCAGGAACTCGCGGGCGGACAATTCGAGGATGTGATCATCCCCGAGGCGCACGATGCCAAGAGCGAGCATCCATTCAAGGGCAACGTGGATCTGGGCAAGTTGGAGACGCTCATTCAAAAGCAGGGCCCGGAGCGCATTCCCTACGTGAGCATCGCCGCGACCGTGAACATGGCAGGCGGGCAGCCGATCTCCCTCGCAAATCTCCGGGCGGTGCGCGAACTGACTTCCCGGTTCGGGATCCGGATCATCCTCGATGCCACGCGCGCGGCCGAGAACGCTTACTTCATCCAGCAGCGGGAGCCCGGCCTGCAGGACCGGTCCATCGCCGCGATCGTCATGGAGCTTTGCTCGCTCACCGACGGTTGCACGATGAGCGCGAAGAAGGATTCGCTGGTCAACATCGGCGGGTTCCTGGCGGTGAACGACCCGGAGGTGTTCGACGAAGCCCGCAACCTGGTCGTGGTTTACGAAGGGCTCCATACTTATGGCGGGATGGCCGGCCGGGACATGGAAGCGCTGGCGCGCGGCATTGAGGAGTCGATGCAGGACGATCATATCCGCGCCCGGGTAGGGCAGGTCCTGTACCTCGGGGACAAGCTGAGGGAATGGGGGATCCCCATCGTCGTGCCCGTCGGCGGGCACGGCGTCTTCCTGGACGCCAGGGAGTTCCTGCCGCACATCCCCCAGGAGCACTATCCGGCCCAGGCGCTGGCAGCAGCTATCTATTCCGATTCCGGAGTGAGGTCGATGGAGCGGGGAATCGTTTCCGCGGGCAGGGACCCGCAGACCGGTGAGGAGCGCAAGCCTTCCCTGGAACTGGTGCGGCTGGCCATACCCCGGCGAGTTTACACGCAGGCCCACATGGATGTGGTCGCCGAGTCTGTTCTTTCCGTGTTTGAAGAGAAGGAGAAGATCGGCGGCCTGAGGATGATCTACGAGCCGCGCTATTTGCGATTCTTTCAGGCGCGCTTCCAACCCTTCTAAGGCGGCCACGCGCCGGCGCCGAGAAGGTAAACTCTGCTCCGGCTTGCGTCCCGGAGCGCAGAAACAACATCAGTAGGATCATGAGAAGGTTGCTTCTGTTGCTGGTTGCCGCGTGGGCCGTTCCCTTGTGGGCCCAATTCTCGTACCCCGCCTCAGCTTCGGACGGTATGGTCTTCACCCAACTGGCCGACGGGGGCCCGCCTACCCAGAAATGGACCACCACGGTCAATTTCACGAACCCGAATCTCGTTACCGCCGCCTCTGTAACAGTCAAGTTTTTCGATGACAATGGGCAGCCGCTAGCACTGGATTTCGGCCAAGGGGCGTCGCCCATTCTCAACTTGACCGTGCCCGCGGGCGGGAGCAAGTCCATGACCAGCAGCGGGGCTTCGGCGACCACCGTCGTAGGATGGGCGAAGGCCAAGTCCGACTCGCCGGTGACCGGCATGGTGCTTTACAGTGCCACGCAGAACGGAGCGCCGCAGTATGACGTCGCAGCGGTCGCAACGGGTCCGACGTTTTACTACAACTCCTTCGCGAACGCCAACCTGGGCATCGCCGTGGTCAATTCGAACCAGCAGCAACCAATCCACCTGAAACTCACCGCGCGCGACCAGTCCGGTATTGCCCTGCCAGCCTACCTCTTCAGCCTGAACCCCTTCGGCCACACGGCATTCAACCTGTTCCCGACGGTCCCCGGCGTGACCACGGCCTTTGCCGGCAGCATTATGATCGAACCGACCGACGACCCGCCATTGCCGTTCGCCGCCTGGAGCGTGAACGCGCACAACGGGCTGCTGTCGCCGCTGCCGCCCGGTGAGATGTACTCGCCCGGCCCGCCCGATCAAGGCGCCACCAAGGTCTCCACGCTGATGGGGCAAGCCGTTATCGGGTTGCCGAAGGATGCCGCGACTTACCTATTGGGAGCGGATCCCGGTGTGATAGCCGGCATAGTTATGGGCATGAATCTGGTCGCAGACCCCGACGTGACCATGAAGGCAAGCTTCAACACGGCCGACAACAGCATCCACCTCAGCCAGGGGTTGATCGAGGCGCTGGGAGCTGACCAAGCCTCGCTGGGCTTCATCATCGCCCACATGGGGGCTCACGGCGTCTTCGCCCACACTGGCCCTCCTACCACCGGCCCCTTCGCGAACGATGTGGAAGGCGCCGCCGATGCCGCGGCCGAATTCGCTCTGCTGCAGGCCGGCTACGATCCGGACGGCGCCGCTGACTTCTACTCACGCCTGCTGTACGGCCGAACGCAGACTCTGGGCGTCGACAGCAGCTTACAGGCTGAGTTTGCCCTCCCCAACGGCATCCCCGGACGCCTTCAGAAGCTATGGACCAACGTCCAGAACGCCTGCGTTGCATCGGCGGGGCTGACGGCGATCTGCCAGAAGGCTCGCAAATACTGGCATCCGGACAACCCGGCGAACGTCCCGTAGGGCCGGGCCGGCGCAACCCAGCAGCCCGGCTATGCGGGGACGATCAGTCCGGAGGGATTGGCGCCCTCCGGGTCCGAGGCCTCGAGGAACTCCTGCCGGAGGAAGTCCAGGAAGGCCCGGCCTCGCGGGCGGCCGTTGTCGTGCGTGAATTGCATGCGTTGCAGCAGGACCAGCACGCCCAGGATGTCCGCGTCCCGCAGAGTCTCCATCCCCGCCCGCTCCTGGAGTTGCTTCCGCAGTTCGTCTAGCTCGCTCGCCAGCGTCTGCTGGATGCCCGCCGCCACCAGATTCGCGGGGCGAGTCTCGTACACCAGGCCGCTCTCCAAGGTCCGGTGGGTCCTGGCCATGGCGTCCAGCGCTTCCCGCACGTCCGCGTCAACTATGTTGGGTGAGCCGAGTGCGATCTTGATCAGGGCCCGGCAAACGAAGGCGAACGGCGCCGCGTTATCTTGGAAAAAGCGCTCGGTGATCTCGACATCCTTGTTCGGCAGCTTTTCCGGATCGCGCTCCGGCACCTTTTCGTGCTTGTGTGCTTCCTGGAGATAGAGGCAATCCAGCGGACAATCCACGCTGACCTCCCGCTCGGTGCCGCAGCACACCGCACAGATATCGCCCCGGACAGCCGGACAGAACCGGCGGGGCCGCCGGGTCTCACAAATCGCGCAGTTCATTTTGCGGTGATTCTCCGTTTTCCAGCGATCGCCGGTAAGTGCGGCGGAAGAAGCCGTCGGTCATGCCGGCAATGTAATCGCACACGACCCGATGAAGGGCCTCGCCGGCGGCCTGCCGGCGGTAGGCGGGCGGCAACCCGTCGGGGTGTTCCAGGAAGAACTGAAACAGTTCGCCAAGCATGACGGCCGCACGGCGGCGCTCCTGGAGCAGTTCCTCGGCGAAGTAGACGTGACGGTGGAGCAGTTCTTTCAGAGCAGCGCTCGTGCCAGCCGCCAGCGGCGTGAGGCTGGCTACGCGGCGGGGGTGGCGGCGGACATCGCCGACTTCCTTCAGACCCGCCTCGCTCGCGGCGGAATAGGTGCCTTCGACCAGACCGGTCACCAGCAGGTCGATCAGACGCCGGAGGGCCTCGTGGAACAGCAGGCGTTCCGGCGCCCCAGGGTATTGCCGGCGGGCGTTTTCCAGAATGTCCGCGTAGCTCGGGACCTCCCGGGCGATGGTTTCCATATCGAACATGCCCGCCGAGAACGCGTCGTCGATGTCGGCCGTATTGTAGGCGATTTCGTCCGCGAGATCGATCAACTGGGCCTCCAGCGGCGGCCGCAGCCCGGGCAGGTATTCCTCCAGCTCCGGAGATTCACCCGGATCGAAATCCCGCGAGTGCTTGGCCATCCCCTCCCGGACCTCGAAACTCAGGTTGAGCCCGGGGAAACCGGCGTAACGCTGCTCAAACGATTCTACGATGCGCAGGGCGTGCAGGTTGTGATCGAAGCGTCCTCCAAACCGTCTCATTTGCCGGTCCAACTCCTCCTCGCCCGCGTGGGCGAAGGGCGGATGCCCGATGTCGTGGGCCAGGGCCAGGGCTTCGGTCAGGTGCTCGTTCAGCTCCAGCACGGACGCGGCGGTCCGGGCGATTTGCGCGACTTCGATGGTGTGCGTCAGGCGGTTGCGGAAGTGGTCGGAAAGCGCCGGGGTGAAGACCTGGGTCTTGTCCTCGAGCCGCCGGAAGGCGTGGGAGTGGATGATCCGGTCGCGGTCTCTTTGAAACTCGTTCCGGTAGGGATGCGGGGCTTCGGGATAACGGCGCCCACGGCTCCGCTCAGCGCGGAACATGAGCGGGGCCAGACTCGGCTTCATGGGCCCCGGAGCTACCTCTTCACGGGCAGCGCGCCGTAGGCAGCCGTGGCGGCGCGTCCCACTGTGCCCGGTGCCGAGCGGAGCGGCTCCAGCAGCTTGCGCGCCTCATCCGGCTTGGCGGGGGCAATCAACTTCGCCAGGGTGATCGTCGCCTCGTCTTTGGAGACCATGATTGTGGGTTTGTCCACCAGTTGCCGCAGCAAATTTTCGGCCTCGGCGGTCTTGCCCTCGGAAACATAGATATCAGCCAGCGAAAGCCTCGCCAAGGAAGCATAATCCCGGTTACCCGCGGCCGCCACCACGGTCAGCCGCTTGGCGGCCTCATCCAGTCTGTTCTGCTCCAGCGCCATGGTTGCCAGGTAGTACTCGGCGATGGTCCCTTCATCGGACCCGGAATACTTGGCGGCGAGGTCGGCAAAAGCCTTGGTAACGACCCGCGTCTTCTCCGCCGCCGAAGCGAAGGTCAGAATGCCCGGCGAGGGGCTCGGGCCTACGGGCGCCTGCATGGCGTCCAGGGCCGCGCGCAGCGCTTCCTGCCGGGCCACGTGCTGGCGCTGGTTGTAATAGAAGAGTCCGGCCGCCACGAGGATGACGGCAACAGCGATCGCCCCGTAGCGGATGAACTGCGCCCTGTGCGTGTCCAGGAACTCGACTGTGTGGCCGACCTCCAGGGCGAACTTGTCCTTCTTCAGTTCCTTGCGAGTAAGCCTGTTCACGAAAACCTCAGTGAGATACTTGATCCTAGCACATCCGGGCGCCCCGGCTGGTTTGGCCTTCAGCGCAGGGAAATCAGTTTCCTGCGTAGAGCGAACTTCACCAGCCCCGCCACGTCATAGATGTTCAGCTTGGTCATGAGGTTGGCTCGATATGTGCTGACCGTTTTCTGGCTCAGGTCGAGGCGGCCGGCTATGTCCTTTCCGCGCAACCCCTGCACCAAGAGATTGAATACCTGGTACTCCCGCGCGCTGAGCTGCTCGTAGGGCTTGCGCCAGTGAGGCGCGGCGTTGCCCCGGAAGACCTTCGCCAGCTCAAACTGGGGAGAGACATAAATGCTCCCGGCCAGAATTTCTCCGAGTCCCTGAAGCAGGCAGGTCGCCGGATCGTGCTTGAGCACGTAACCATTCGCCCCGGCCCGCAAGACCTCGACCACCGTCTTGCGGTCCCGGCGCGTGGACAGAACGAGAAATTTCGGAGACGATTCGGCCAGCCGCGTCTTCTGAATGACCGCTAGTGCGTACAACTTTGGAAGGCCGAGGTCCAGGACGGCGACGTCAGGCGCCAGAGCGCCGATCATCTTGATAGCGCTCTGACCGTCGCCGCATTGCCCGACAACACGGTACTGGCGCGTAGCCTCGCACAAAACCGCGATCCCTTCACGGAACAGCGTCTGCTCGTCGGCCAGGACAATGGTTCTCTTCTTCGGCACCCGCCACCGCTCCTGTGGCCGGCCGCTGGAGATCGGCTTGGGCTAAACAAAGCTGCGGACTGCGCTGGCCTCGTTGTCGTACACGTCGAAGACAGTGTACAGCTTTGTAATCTGAAGCAGGTCCTGTACGCGCTTGGTCAGGCCGAGCAGCTTCAACTGGCCGCCATGATTGGTAACCGAGGTGAACCCGGAAACCAACTCCCCGATCCCGGAACTGTCGATGTAGGACACCTCGCCAAGATTCAGCAGAATCTTCTTCTGGTCCTTCGCAACCAGGCCCCGGATTGTTTCCCGAAGTGCGCTGGCGCCCTCACCCAGAGTGATGCGGCCCACCACGTCGACCACGCTGACATCTCCCACCTGACGGCTTGTCACTTGTATACTCACTGCGCAATCCTCCTCACTAATAGGTTCCTGTTGATCTACGATTCGTGCGCCAGATACTTGACTAGCTTCACTTCCGTGCCCGCCGGGCTCAACCGCCGCATCTGGAACTCGTCCACGAACGCCCGGATCAGAAGAATGCCCCTCCCGGACTGGTGAAGCAGGTTCTCCTCGGCGAGCGGATTGGGCAACAAAGAAAGGTCGAAGCCGTTTCCCTGGTCGCACACCGTCACCGTGAGGTGATCCAGCGCCTGGGACACCTGAAGATGCACCTTCTTGTGGGCGCTGTATCGGTTGCCGTGCACCACGGCGTTCACCACGGTTTCTCGAACCGCCATGCTGATCTTGTGCAACTCCTCTTCCGGGAAGCCGGCATCCCTGGCCACGTCCAGCGCCAGTTGTTCCGCGCCGTCCACGCTCTGAAGGCTCGACTCCAACCAGAACGTCCACCTTCGTCACCTCTTGGCCTGGCTCCTTCACCATGCTTGTACGGGCACTGTTCCTAGCGCGGCTGCAACGCAGCCAAGTCGAATCGTTACAATAGAATAGTAGCACTCGAAAAGTCAAGGCGGCAGGAGGTGATCCTCGACGCGGCGGCGAGAAGAAAGGCGGAGATACCCGCTCGGGCCAGTCGTGGGCGTGGGCGCCATCATAGTGCGGCGAGGCCGCGTCCTGCTGGTCCAGCGCGGCCGGCAACCGTTGAAGGGCTACTGGTCGCTGCCGGGCGGCGTCCTGCACGCCGGCGAACGGCTCCAGGAGGGCATTTGCCGCGAAGTCAAGGAAGAGACCGGCCTCGAGGTCAAACCGCTCGGCGTTTTCGAAGTTTTCGAAAGGCTGAACACGGACAAGCGCGGCCGGCTGGAGTATCACTACGTGCTGATTGACTACCTGTGCCGCGTCACGCGCGGCAAGCTCCGGGCGGCCGATGACGCCAGTTCCGCGGAATGGGTTCGACCAGCGGATCTGGCGCGATATCCGATCACCGAGGGGACCTTGGACGTGATCCGTAGGGCGTTCCGGAAAGGAAAGCGGGGCATTCTCCCGACGTGAGAACGACAAGCGCCGATCTGCTGGAATTCGAGGAGCTCAAACGCCTGCTCGGGCGCTACATCTCCAGCCCGCTGGGCCGCGAGGCGCTGGAGAAGATCGCGCCCAGGGACGACCGGGCCGCTCTGGAGGAGATACTCGCCGAGACCAGCGAGGCCATGGAGTACGTCCGCGCCGCCTCCCGGCCTCAGCCTGCCGCCCGGGGCGCGGCGGTCCGGCTGCGGTTCGACTCTGTCCCCGATCCTGGGGAGGCGCTGGGGAAACTGCGCATGGAAGGCGCCTGTCTGGACGCCAAGGAAATCCTGGAACTGACGGAGTTGCTCGACGCGGCCACCAGCATACGCCATCTTCTGGCCTCCGTAGCCGGCCGCTTCCCCCGGTTGGCTGAGCGTGCCAGCCAGATCGGGGAGTTCCGCTCCCTGGTGGCCGGCCTCGCCGGGAAGATCCTGCCCGAGGGAATCCTCGCCGATCACGCCAGCCCTGAACTCGCCCGCCTCAGGCGCGACATCGAAAGGCAAAAGAAACTGATCCAGGAATCCTTGGAGCGGTTCGTCCGCCTGCACCGGGAGGAGGACCTTTTGCAGGAGGAGTTCGTGACCATCCGCAACGAACGGTTCGTGGTGCCGGTCATCGCGGGACGCCAGCGGAGGATCGAAGGGGTCATCCATGGCTCGAGCGGCAGCGGCCACACGCTCTTTGTCGAGCCTCTGGAGACCATCGAGCTGAACAACGAGCTGGTGCGCATCGCGGAAGAGGAGTTGCGCGAGGTTCACAGGATACTGCGGGAGATGACCGCGAGCCTGCGCGAGTGCCAGCAATCCATCCAAACCACGGCCGCCGCGCTGGCGGAGCTGGAAGTGCTGTTCGCGAAGGCTTACTTCGCTGCCGATTTCGACTGTGTGATCCCGCGCTTCAGCCCCGGCGGCGCCCGGCGCCTCGCTCTGAAGGCAGCCCGCCACCCGTTGCTCGAGGACGTCCTTCGCCGCCAAAAGAAGCCCATCGTGCCGGTCTCCCTGGCGCTGGACGACGACTGCCGGACCCTGCTGATCAGCGGGCCGAACACCGGCGGCAAGACGGTCGCCATGAAAACCGCCGGCCTGGTGGCCCTCATGGCCCAGTCGGGTCTCCCCGTGCCCTGTGAGGAAGCCGAGATGCCTCTGGTCAGCAAAGTCCTGGCGGACATCGGCGATAACCAGTCGATCCAAGAGAGCCTGAGCACTTTCTCCGCGCACATCGCCAGAATCCGCGAGATGCTGGACGCCGCCGATGCCGACTCGCTGGTGTTGTTGGATGAACTCGGCCGCGCCACCGACCCGGAAGAAGGCGGCGCGCTCGGCATCGCCGTGCTCGAGCGCTTCCGGGCCGCCGGGGCCTTCACCCTGGCGTCCACTCATCTGCTGGCCCTGAAGATCTACGGCGCCGGCACGCCGGGAGTCGTCAACGGGAGCATGGGATTCAACGAGATGACGCTGGAACCGACCTACGTTCTCCAGGTTGGCGCCCCGGGCAAGTCGGCGGGTCTGGAGATCGCGCGCCATCTGGGCATGCCGCCCGAACTCATCGAGCAGGCGCGGCAGCGGCTGGCAGACCACCAGCGGGACATTGCCCAGTTCCTGGCGGAGTTGCACCGGCGGCTGGAGCAGGTGGCCTCTTTAGAGAAAGAGTTGCAGGAGCAGAAGGAATCCCTCGCCGCCACCGAGCAGTCCCTGGCGCGGAAGTGGGCCGAGCGGGAATCCGCCAAGCTGAAGGAACTCGAGCGGCGCTGCGACCTGGTGCTGGAGAGATTCGAAGCACAGGCGAAGGAGACCATCGAGAAGATCGCCGCCGGCGCCGATGGCAGGAAGACCGCCGCGTCGGCCCTGAGGCAGGTGGGCAAGCTGAAGCGCGAGCTGCGCGATGAAGTCGAGACCACCGTGCTTGCCACGCGGGATGAATCGCGGCAAGGGGAACTGGCGAGGCCCAAGGTCGCCGAGGGGGCGCGCGTGAGAGTCAAGGGAGTTCGGGAACCCGCGCGCGTGCGCAGGATGCTTGCCGGGGACCTGGTCGAAGTCGAGGCGGGTTTCATGAAGCTTCAGGTGCCCGCCGACGAGATCCTGGAGGTGCTGCCGTCGGCGCCCGACGCCGTGCGCCCCAAGCATGTGTCCTTCGATGCCGCTCCACTCACGAGCGGCGCCGTGCAGGAGCTGAACGTGATCGGCCAGCACGTGGAAGAGGCGTGCGGGCAGGTCGAGAAATTCCTGGACAACGCCACTCTGGCCGATGTATCCCGTGTCAGGATCGTACACGGCCACGGCATGGGGGTTCTGCGCCGCGCGATCGGGGAACTGCTGGCCAAGCACGCCAATGTGGAGAAGTTCTATCCCGCCGAACAGAGCGAGGGCGGCGCGGGGGCGACCATCGTGGAGCTAAAGGGATGAAAGCGCCTCGAGCACTTCGGCTGCGTGCCCCTGCGGCCTTACCTTGGTGAAGATCCTCTTGATCTTTCCGTCTCGGCCGATCAGGAAAGTGACGCGCTCAACGCCGAACACTTTGTTGCCGTACATGTTCTTTTCTTTCCAGACCCCGTAAGCCTGCGCGGCGGCCCTGTCGCCGTCGGCAAGCAGAGTAAAGGGCAGATCGAACTTGGCTTTGAACTTCGACTGCGCGGCGGGTGTGTCGGGCGAGACCCCAATGATAACGGCCTCACGGCTCGCGAGAGTCTTGGCCGCGTCGCGGAACTCGCAGGCCTCCACGGTGCAGCCCGGCGTGTTGGCGCGGGGATAGAAGTACAGCACGACGTTCTTGCCTTTCAGATCGGAGAGTCGAAAAAGATCCCCCGTCTCCGTCTGAAGGCGGATGTCAGGAGCGGCATCGCCCTCTTTCAAGGCGGCCGGTTTCGCCTTGGCCATGCTTCTCAGATCACTCCACCGTGACCGTGGTTCCTTTCTTCTTCTGGGCGCCGGCGAGGTGTTCGATTCGCTCGTCGATCATGGCGCGCATGGCCTTGAGGAATTCGATCCGGGCGTTGCGGAGGTGGCCGGCAGCCGCCTCCGAGCGGCACTGGAGCATTTCAGTCAGCTTGGGCCCCATACCCATGCACAGGCAGTTGGCCTGGGACTGGGTGGCCTCCGCGGCAGTTTCCCTCTTCTTCATGAGGCAGCCTCCTTCATTTCCACAGTGAGCAGCTTGTTGTCGAGCCGGGCCTTGGTCGGTGTCAGGCCGGCCATTGACGTTGGCAGCCCGATGTGACGCCGCAGGCTGCCGATCTCCACCACGAGTTCATCCCCTTTTTTGAACAGACCAACCTCCCCCTTCGTGGCAAAAGGCAATTGCAGGCGGACCTCGTAACGGCCGTCGCGCTTGACGAAGGTGTAAGGCCGGTCGGTGCGCGTGAGCAGCGCCGGATCCTCCCCTTTCGGGTAGAGCACCGCCGCCAGCCTTTCGAGCCTCGCCGCGCCCAGGACCTCCTCTTCGAAAAGCGGGACGGTCTTCACCGGCACCGGCGCGAAGTACTCTTCGATCTCCCTCAGAATCTCGTCCTGCGAGCGGCGCCACCCGGAGAAGAAAGCATCGGTGACCCGGGCCGGCAAGACACGGTTCACGATGACCGTGTCCACGGTGAGCCCGTGCAGCGAGAAGTACACAAAGGCGCGCTGCGTCTCGCGCAGGACCATCTTTTCGGGGTTGGTGGCCAGCCGTACGCTGGTCACCTTCGGGTCCTCCAGCACCTCCTCGACGCCGGCCAGCTTTCCGAACAAATCCTTCACGTTGGCGAAGTAGCTGTCGGTGGGAAGTTGCACCGGAGAAACCCGGTTGGCGATCGGGCGCACGGCCTTCAAGAGGCTTCGCTGGTAGGGGAAGATGTGCTTCATATACCAGTCCAGCGTGGTGGGCATGCTGACGAAGCGCATCGACTCGGCGGTGGGCGCGCAATCCAGCACGATCACATCGTAGCGCTTGTCGCGGCGGTACTGGTTCACGTGCATCATGGCGCTCAACTCCTCCATGCCGGGGAGGATCGCCAGCTCTTCGGCCTCCACGTCGCTGATGCCGGTGGTGCGCAGCACCGAGACGACGTAGGACGAAATCTCCCTCCAGTGGCGCTTGATCTCTCTCTGGATGTTGACTTCCTGAATGTCGAGGCGGTCGCGGACCGGGCAGGGATCGGAGGTCTGCCCGTGGAACAATCCGTCGGTGAGGTCGAAAGAGTCGGCCAGGCTGTGCGCCGGATCGACGCTCATCACGAGCGTGGAGTAGCCCAGTTGAGCCAGCCGGACACCGGTCGCCGCGGCCAGACTGGTCTTCCCCACTCCCCCTTTGCCTGTGAACAGGAGTATCCTCACACTTTCATTCTAGACCTGCTCGGCCGCCGCGCCATTGTACACTTGAATCATGGCGATGAATTCGCGGACCAGGATGGTCCTGCTCGTGGCGACGCCTGCGCTGGGTATGTCGCTGTTGTGGGCGCAACCCGCAAAACAGAAGCCGGCGGGCGACGCCGACCGGGGGAAGACGGCGTTCAGTGGACAGTGCGCTGTCTGTCACAACGCCGACAGCACGGTCAAGAAGATCGGGCCGGGCCTGAAGGGGCTCTTCAAGAAGGCGAAGTTACAGAACGGCAAGGCGGTGACGGAAGCGAACATCCGGGCCGTCCTCGATGCCGGCGGCAACGGCATGCCCCCCTTCAAAGAGATGTTGAATGCCGCGCAGAAAGACGATCTGATCGCGTATCTGAAAGCGCTGTAGAAATCAGAGCGGCGAAGCCGGTTCCGGTTGACGGCGCGAACCGGGGGCGGCTAGAGTAGAAAGAGAAGTTCTCCGAGGCGCAGCATCACCGTCCCCATCGTCTAGCCCGGCCTAGGACATCGCCCTTTCACGGCGGTAACGGGGGTTCGAATCCCCCTGGGGACGCCATCCATTTGGCTCTTCGGCATCATCTCTGATTTCCAGCGGCGCGGTATTGAACTGATCTCGGTCGTGGAGCCTGATCTCCTCCAAAACGACCCGTCAAGGAAGGCGTTTCGGCAGATCATGGGACTGTTCGCTGAGTACGAGAAGAGCATGATCGTCCTCACGCTTAGGGTGGCGCGGAACCGCGTCAAAGCCACCAAAGGACAATGCGAAGGCCGGAAGCCCTACGGCTTCTAACGGGGGCGAGCCTGATGTTCTGGAGGGCACGAAGGCCTTTCAGGGCAGCAGGGATGGGTTTTGACCGCATAGCGGAGGCGCTAAACGCGGGAAACACCAAACCACGAATGGGGGAGCGATGGTGGGGCAAGACTGTGAACAAGATCCTCACTGGCTGCCGAATCGCCTGACGGCGGGCATCTTCTGAGGTATATTGGGCACTTAAGGCGCGCTCATACACAGCGTGGAGGTGCGGTATGCCACCCAATTCTCTTGCCTTTGGCGTGGGGTGTTTCCATTTTGGCTTGAACCGCTCTGCACCCTTCGACTTTGATGGCAAGACGTACCTGACCGAACTTGAAGCTTCACTTCGTTCAATCAACAACGTCAAGTCAGTCGAGATCAAGTACAGTGATCAGCTCAGGGCCACCAAGCTGCATATCGAACATCCACACGAACAGATTGGCGAAGGCACGAACTGGTTCCCGTATTGGGGATACATGCTAGTCAGATTCGAGTTGCACATACCGTCCAGGGTGCAGGCGGAGTTGGCTGGGGTTGAGAACGAATCAGCCTTGGAGACGTTCACTGAGGATTTTCGAGTCGATATAAAGCATGTGTACCATTCGCCTGTGGCCATCATTCGCCCAATCGACCCCAAAGGGAAGTGCCGTCCATCGCAAGGTGTAGAAGTGGTTCGGAAGCTCCTAGAGGTGGAATTCGGGAGGACGGGCACAAACGGCACACGGTTTGAATACCTTGGGCCGAGTCCATTCCATGCCGACTTCTATATTGAATTTAGCCCCGACACGGGCTTCAAGAGCGCCGCATTCAAAGCCTTCAGAACTCCCAGCTTGGGGTACGCGGAAACGACGTTCTACGCCGACCCAAATCTCTTCGACACGCTAGAGGAAGCCGAGCATGCACTATTGTCAGAAATCGGTTCAGAGTTCGACCTGTTCTACTACTCGGAGCAAATGCGCATCGAAGAAATGAACTCATGGCAGGAGGTCGAAGCGAAAGTGAGAGGACTTGTGCAGGCACAGCGCCCTTCCGCATTCTGGAAGCGGGTCCGTCAAGCGTTTCGACTTCCGCGACTGCTGTCCGAAGCGTACGCGGGTATTTTGGAGTTTGAGGCTTTGTCGCTGATGAATGGTGATGATTGGCAGCGAAGCTTCAATTCTACTTACAGTCCGGAGCGAGACGGCTACATCAAGGATCTTGTGCTCTTGAGCGAAAAAGATCACTACAAGTGCCCCGTCCAGCAACGAATGAGCCTCTTGACTTTTCTTGAGAGCCGGAGGCTGCAACACACTCAGAACTTCATAGTCCTCACATCGGCGCTGCTCGGAGGCGTTGCTGGTTCCGTCATAACGCTTGCTCTAAGCAAGTAGCGCCTTCTGCATATGGGGACGTAGTCTGTGCGGCCATCGCCTGCCTAGGCACCACAGCGAGCAGTCTTGTCAAGGACGGTCTTGGGTTTCTCTGGACTTCTCAGCAACGATTCCATACAACGTTGGCAGTAGATAGGCGCTTGCATTCCCTTTATTTGCCGCCTCTTGGCACGTCCCAACCCAGCGCAGGGCCGTCGGAAGGCAGGCAGTTTCTGAGAGAACCCAGGCTTCTCAGCCACTCGATCAGCGGGTTCCAACTCTGACTGATTAGGGACGCCAAACAAGCGGTCCGAACGAAAAATCCGAAGACCCAACGCCGCCGGCAACAACTGCCCACATCCCTATCCTTCACATTGCGGTTGTGGAAACTCCGGTCGATTCGCTATCGGGATCAGGAACGCGAGCCAGCATCCGCGAGAGCTGTGAGCTGGAGGCGTGGAGCCCCGCACTGCGTTTCCTGGAGGCGCAGGTCTGCGCCGATGAAGACGAGCTCAGGATCGGCTTTGCACGCCGACTCCGCAACTGGAAGATGGTCCGCTACCAGATGTGGGCCGTTCGCTGCCTGCTGGGCCCCTTGAGGCGCCGGGCTTCCGTGAGGCGCTCGTAAAGTTCCAAATGCTCGCGGACGCAGCGATCCCAGTTGTACCGCGATTCTACGAGGGCGCGAGCGTGGGCGCGGATCTCGGCCCGCAGGGTGGGCTTTCCGAAGAGCGTCAACACAGCGGCAGCCAGCTCCTTGGGGGTATCGGCCAGCAGCAGGTCGCGGCCGTGAGTGACATCGAGGCCCTCGGCGCCAAGGCTAGTGGAGACGACAGGGCGGCCCCGGGCCATGGCTTCCAGGATTTTGAGGCGCGTGCCACCGCCGGCGCGGAGGGGGGCGAGGGCGATGTCAGCCTGCTGGTAGTAGGGAGCGACGTCAGCCACAGCGCCCGTGATGGTGACGCCGGGGCCGGCGAGGGAGGCGAGGTCCGGCGAAGGGTGATCGCCCACCAGCAAGAGCCGAGTTTTGGGGTGGACCTGGCGGATGCGTGGCAAGATGTCCCGGAGGAGCCAGCGGGCGGCGCGAAGGGCGCTGTTGACCGGCCCGGCGATGACGCCGAAGCCGTGGCGGCGGAGCACGTCAATGGCTTCAAGGTCGTCGGCATTGCGGGTGTGGACGGCGAAAACAACCTCATGGTGACGGGCAAGGCGGCGTGCGATCTCCCAGGTGTGGATGCGGCCGCCGGGTTGGGGCGGGTGTGGGATCCAGGTCGTCAGGATGAGAATGCGCATGGAAGCCCCCGGAGCTTTCAGGGGGCGCTCCGGTCCACCCGTACCCGCAGAGAAGACGGCTTTAGAGGAGCATGGCGCGCAGTCGAAGATGAGTATATCCTAGCCACAAGGTGATGTCGTAATGCGGGTTCCGACGCCCGTTCTCACGCGCTTGCGTTTTCGGTGGCGGGGGAACGCCCCACTCACGATCTTCTCGTATTGCCGGCGCTGGGGTGTCCGGACCGGCCTTTCTTCCAACGCCTCGGTGACGGTGTATGAGCGCCTCGGGCGTGATCCTCTGATCCCCTCCCAACCGGTGGTACAACGGCCATAGAGCCATGGGAAGCTTATCGGCCAGCATCGTTATCCCTTGTTCCGGTCGAGCAGACCTAGTCGAACGGACTCTGATGGCGCTTTGCCGGCAAACCGTGCCGCTCAATGGGTTCGAAGTGATCGTGGTCGACGACGGTTGCCCGGTCGCGTTGGCGCAGCGCCTGGCATCGTTCGACAGCGGGCTGTCCTTGCGACTGGTCCGCATCGAGCGTCAAGGACCGGCTGCCGCGCGCAACGCCGGGGCGGCCGGATACTCGTGTTCCTGGAAGATGACTGTGTGCCGAATCCAGGCTGGCTGGGGGCTTACCTCTCCGCTTTTCAGCAAGCACCGGACTCCGCGCCCGTGGGCCCGGTGCGCAACGGCCTGCCGCGGAATGTCTACGCGGAAGCGTACCACGTGGTGCTCCGGCATCTCTACGAGTTCCACTTGCCGAATACCGGACAGCCGGAGGGCCCGACCCGGCTGCCGTTCTTTCCGTCGGCGAATTTCGCAGTATCTCGGAACGCGTTCCAAGCACTCGGCGGGTTTGAACCGTTTTTCAGTTTGACCTCCGAGGACCGGGTCTTTTCGGCAAAGTGGTGGCGCAGCGGTCACGGAGCCCTGACGGTGCCACCGGCGGAGGTGCATCACTTTCACGCGCTGACGAAGCCGCGGCGCCAATGCAGTTGAGTTCCTGCCGCAACTGAAGACGCGCACTCAATCCCCGGGGCTGCCACCCGGCAAGACCCGGTTGCCCAGCAGGATGGGTTTCAGGTGCGAGGCCAGGAAGGCGATGTTGGCGTCCACCCAGAACCGCGGGTGGTTGTCGGGGACGGGGCGGAAGGGCGTCCGGCCGGCGATGAGCCCTTCCCAACCCAACTGGGGCGATGGCTGCAAGCCCCGCCTCGGCCTGTCGTCAGCGACCAGGATCAGGTCGCCGGGGTAGGGCCGCGCCCGCCAGCGATCCGCCGTGAACTGCCTGAGGCGCTGCTGGTCTTCCGAGGGCCGGGCAGCCGCTCCCAGCGCGCGGCGCAGCCGCTGAGCCCAGAGAGCGGCATCGTCGTGAAGGACCGCAACCAGCCGTTGTTGCAGATAGCCGAGCTGCTCGCGGGGCGTGCGGGCCGCCAATGCCTGCCAGTGGTGATGAACTCCTTTCGCCAAGCGCGGCAGCGTCTCGGCGAGGCGGCCGACTGGACGGCGCATAAAACCGCCACGCCGGTTGACGCAATTCACCAGACAAAGCAGCGCCACCCGTTCTCCCGAGTCGGCAAGCTGGCATGCCGTCTCGTATGCGATCTTCCCCCCGAAACATATGCCAAGGAGTTGATATGGGCCTTGGGGCTGTTGCCGGCGGATGGTGGCGGCCACGGCGTTTGCCAGTTCCTCCAGGCGCGTCCGCGGGCCAACGGCGGGGAACTGGATTCCAAACATCGGTTGGTCTGGCCCCAGCAACCGGGCGAGCCGCGCAAAGCCCACCATGTTGCCATCGTGGCCCGGCGCACAGAACAGGGGCAGCCCACTTCCGTCGGGCTGAATGGAGACGAGGCCATCCGGGAAGGCGTGCCCCGCCGTGCCGCTGTCCAGGGTTCGGCGAATGGCCTCAGCCATTCCTGCGATTGTCGGGGTCTCGAGAAACGCGGCCAGGGAGAGTCTCATTCCGCGAATCGTCCGGGCGCGGTTCAGCAATTCCGTGAGTTGCAGCGAGGTGCCGCCGAGACTTATGAAGTCGTCCTCTACCCCGATCTCCTCCACGGCCAGCACCTCGCGCCAGATGGCGGCCAACTCCTGTTCCACGGTATCGCGTGGCGGCGTGCGCACGCCGTGCGTTTCCCGGGGCCTGTCGTCGATCGGCGCGATGCCGAGTTTGCCGGCCAAGCCGATCCGCTGGAGCTTTCCGGTGGGACCCTTGGAGATCTCGTCGACAAACTTGACCACGCGCGGAACCTTGAAGCCGGCTAGCCGTGCGGCGGCGAACTCGCGGATCTCCTCAGCGCCGGCGGTCACATTCTCTTTGAGAACAACGGCGACACCGACGTCCTCACCCAGTTGTACGTGCGGCACGGCGAAGGTCAGAGCCTGCCGCACAGCCGGGTGCCGCAAAACCACCTCGTCCACTTCACGCGGCGAGATCTTCTCACCACCACGGTTGATGATCTCCTTCAGCCGCCCGGTCAGAAACAAGTATCCATCGGAGTCGAGGTAGCCCCGGTCGCCGGTTCGGAACCAGCCGTTGCGAAAAGCGCCATGGTTGGCCTCCTGGTTGGCTTCATAGCCGGCGGTAACATTGCCGCCCCGAATGACCACCTCTCCGGTCTGGCCCGCCGCGAGCAAATCGCCCGAATCACCCATAATGGCGACTTCGGGGCCAGCGGGAAGGCCGACGGAACCGGGCTTCCGTACCCCCGGCGGCAGCGGGTTACTCGCCATCTGGTGTGAAGCTTCGGTCATGCCATACGCTTCGATTACGGGCGCCTGAAACAGCGCCTCGAGGTCGCCCATTACCTCGGGGGGCAGTGAAGCCGAAGAGGAGCGAATGAAGCGCAGGCGGCTGCGCAACGCCTCGCGCGGCAGCGTCTCAGCGCGCGCCAGCAAAGCCTGATGCATGGTGGGCACGGCGGTGTACCACGTAGGCTCGAACTCGCGCAGCCAATCGAAGAAGCGCGACGCGTGGAACCCGGGCGCGCATACGACGCTGCCGCCCGCCATCAGAGAGGCAAGCACGGCGGCCATCAGACCATGGATATGAAACAACGGCATCACATTCAGACAGCAATCTGACGGGCCAAGCCGGAGAGCGCGCTGGATGTTCGCGGCGGAAACGCACAGGTTGGCTTGGGACAGCGGCACCAGTTTCGGACGCGAAGTAGTGCCCGAAGTGTGCAGCATCAGAGCCACGTTCGTGGCCAGGGCGAACTCCGGCGGGCGGGAAGAAAGCCCCGCTTGAGCGGCGAGCACAAAGTCGCCCGCGATTTGGGAGGTGGAAGCAGTCACCCAGAAGACCGGGATTCCCCGTTTCCCGGCCACATCGGCCGCCACGCTTCCCGCGGAAGCGTCCGTGACCAGCGCCGAAGCGCGCAAATCCGCAAGAAAGAAGTCCAACTCTTCCGGACCATACGCGGGGTTAAGCGGCGCGCACGCCGCCGCGCTGGCGACCGCGCAAAACGCCGCCGCCATCTCCGGGCCGTTCGGCAGCACGAGGGCTATGCGATCGCCGTGATGCACCCCGGCTTGGCTCAATGCCGACGCCGTGTTTGCCACGAGCGCCTCGAGTCCCGCGTAGGTCAGGGCACTGCGATCGGGCGCGAGGAGCGCCACCGCCTCGGGATCGCGTGCCGCCGAACGCTGGATGGCTTCGCGAATGGTCAGCGGATAATTCATGGCGATCGTCTGCAACCCTGAGTCTATCAACAGACGTGTCCGACGCGAGCCAAGCGGGCAGATGAGCTACCCCGCGGTTCGGCTCTTGCGGGTCTCAACGCCCGACACCACCATGTCCACGCCTGTCGCTTGGGGTGCAAGAGGTCCGGGGTTCAAATCCCGGCGGCCCGGCCAGCCAACTTGGATTCGTCAAGTTGACCTCCGTTTCCTACCACGATCTCGAGTTTGGACCGCCGGCCTCAGCTATGGCTTTCGGCTGCCCAGGGCGGTATTGTGGTTGCGTATGCGACGAACTGCCCGAGTTATCGGAATTGTTCTGGCGCTGCTCCTTCTGGTGGTTTTCAGTCTTCCGTTTCTGATCAGCGCCGACCGGTTCAAACCCGCGCTGGAGTCGAAATTGTCGGCCGCGCTTTCGAGGCGGGTGACAATCGGCAGCTTGCGCCTCTCCATTCTGGCCGGCGGGGTGACAGCCGACAGCCTCGCCATCGCCGACGATGAGGCTTTCGGTCACGCGCCTTTTCTGCAGGCCAAGTCGCTGAAAGTCGGGGTGGAACTGTGGCCCCTCATCGTCTCGCGGAAGCTGAACGTCACGGGGCTCACCATCGACCAGCCCCAGGTGGCGCTGCTCCAATCCCCAGCGGGGCGCTGGAACTACTCCAGCCTGGGCGGCATGTCCGGGCCACCGGCTTCGTCCGCCCAAGAACCATCCGCGAAGGACAGCCTCGACCTCAGCGCCAAACTGGTCCGAATCGTCGACGGTCGCTTTTCAGTCGGTAAGACCAGCGGGCGGCAGAAGCCTCTGGCTCTGGACAGTGTGAACCTGGAGGTTCGGGATTTCGCGCGGTCCGTCGCGTTCCCGTTTTCGTTTAGCGCCGAGGTTGTTGGCGGCGGCGATATCAAGCTGGAAGGAAAGGCGGGACCTATCGACGGGACGGACGTGGAACTGACCCCGCTCTCCCTCACGCTGGACATTGCGCGGCTCAACTTGGCTTCGGCGTTGGCCGGTACCGTTCCTGATATCGCGGGCATCGCCTCATTACAGGCGAGCGGCGCCTCCATCCGCGGGCGGCTGACCGTGAACGGCAGGCTGAGAGCCGAAGGACTGAAGCTGGCGAAGAACGGGACGCTGGCGCGCCGGGCCGTGGGGTTCGACTTCATCATCGGGCATGACCTGCGTCAGCACGCCGGCGTGCTCCAGCGCGGCGACATCCACATCGGCGCCGCCTCCGCGAGCCTCACCGGAACGTACGCAGAGCGCGGTGACTCGACCGTGCTCGACATGAAGTTCGC
Organism: Bryobacterales bacterium; assembly: GCA_963798455.1. Taxonomy (GTDB): domain Bacteria; phylum Acidobacteriota; class Terriglobia; order Bryobacterales; family Bryobacteraceae; genus CAWCTD01. The sequence continues at coordinate 1,111,962 of CAWCTD010000004.1, read as the reverse complement.
GGGGACACGAATGCCCGTGCCGGAGTTGGCGGAGTTGCTGCCGCCGCTGGGCATCGCGCTTCCCAGCGGGTCCAAGCTCGAGGGCGGAACCGCGACCGTGGCGTTCACCGTTGAGGGGCCTGCGGACCGTCTCGTGGCAGACGGCTCGGTGTCATTGGACAAGACGCGGCTCGCCAACTTCGACTTGGGAACCAAGATGACAGTGATCGAAACGCTTGCCGGCATCAAGAGCGGCCCAAACACGGATATCGAGATCCTCAGCGCGAAGTTGAAGTATACACCCCAGGGGACGTCCGTTGAAGACCTTCATTTCATCGCGCAAGGTGTCGGCGAGCTGAACGGTAGCGGCACGATCAGTCCCGCCAATGCGCTCGAATTCAAGATGAGCGCGACCGTTCAGACTACGCGGTCGGCGGTCCTGAGCAAGTCTGCTGTGCCATTCTTCATCCAGGGTACGGCGATGAACCCGATCTTTAGGCCGGATGTCCGAGGCCTGGCCGAGACACAAGCGAAGACCCTGCTACAGTCAGAGGCCCAGAAGAAGCTGAAGGGAAACGCCGGAGCGGCCGCCGCGGGTATCCTGGACAACCTGTTCGGGGGGAAGAAGAAGTAGGACGCGAGGCTGGCTCGCCGCGCGCAGGAGCCGGTCAGGCCATTCATGAGGCCGCCGCGATCAGGAGTGACGCACGGGATATACGCCCGTGTCCTGCGGAATATGTCTGGCAAGGTAGAGCACCGCGGCACACCAGTTCGGGTCCATCTTGAGCAGATCCCCCGAGCGGACCATCACCTTCCCGATGCACCCGCCCGCGCAATGTTCGAGGACCTCGCAGCCTTTGCACTCCCCCTCCCCCAAGTGCCAGACGTTTCGGCTCTCGATGCGATCTCTTGACACGGGGAAGTACACAATCTTCTTCTGTTCCCCGTCCCACTTGCCGTAAATGCACTGTTGCAGGCAACCCGGCAGGTAGCCCGGCCCGAAGGACGCCCAATCACAGCAGGACACGTAGCCGTCGGAAGTCAATTGCGGGCAGACCGGCGTGGTACACGCCCGGCAGTAACAGCTCACTGGTTCGTCGAAATTGACCATCAGATGGGTCTGATAGAACATGCCGGCCTTCTGGGCGTGGAAGAAGGCGGGGACAAATTGCTGAGCGAAATCCAGCAGGATGGGAACGGCAACCGCCTCATTCACAGTGGACGAGTAGGCCGGAGCGCCGCATACGTAGCGCACCCCAAGACCGCGGAAGAACTCGAGGATCTCGACTTGGCGAGAGAAGTGCTCCGGCAAAACGGTGGCTCGAACCCCGAACTGCATGCTGGGATGGCTGGCATATCGCTCCACGTTCTTGAGCACCACATCACTCGAGCCCCTGCCATCCAGGGTGGGCCTCTGGCTGTCGTGGAGTTCCGGCGGGCCGTCACAGGAGATCCAGAGAGTGTCGACGTTCTCCTCGACCCATTTCGCGATCTCTTCGCCGAAGTAACCGTTGGTCTGCAATTCCACCCTGAGCTTGTCTCCGGCAAGTCTCCGTGCTTCCTGGTGAATCTCCACCATTCGGGCGAACTCGACCGTCGCCTCGCCCGCGCTGAAGAAGCGTATGGCCGGTACCGGCGCCCACTGGAAGAAATCCTTCATGCCGGCGACTGCGAACTCCAAGTCAAGAACGCGATCCCCCGGAGCTACTTTGTCACCCCAATGGGGAATGTAGCAGTACACACAGTTGAGATTGCACTGACTCGCAACCAGGAAGCTAATGCATTGTTTTCGAAAATGCCCCATCTGTATCCACCTTTGAACATCCCATCTTACAAGACACTCACCTCGCGTTAAGCGTCCCTCATGGCGCTCTCCGACCCGTCGCTTGGAACACTCAGAAGATCTCCCGCGACCGACGCAAGCAGCAATTGACGGTCCGAATTCAGAAACAGATGACCGCCGGGTAATACGTGGAGCTTGAACCGAGCGGAGGTCTGCTCTCGCCAGGCTTCGAGGCTGGCCTGGCGAACAAAAGGATCCTGCAAACCGCCCAGCGCCGAGATGCCGCAGGGTAGCGGCGCATCAACCGCGTAGCTGTAAGTTTCGCTGAGTTGGAAGTCAGCACGAAAGATGGGAAGCAGGAGCTGCCTCAGCTCCGGCGCGGCAAAGACCGCCTCGAGGTCGCGGTTCAAGCCCCCCAATGTTTCGACCAACTCGGCCTCCGGCAGATCGTGGATGCGTCCCAGCCGATCCGCAGGCAAATGCGGCGCGCCGCATGCGCTTGCAAAGAGGTGGGTACAGCACAGCCCGTAGCTCCGGCGGACTTGTCGCGCCAGTTCAAACGCAATTAGCGCGCCGGTGCTGTGTCCGAACAGGGCAAAGGGCTTGTCCAGGCAGGGCTGAAGAGCCGAAGCCAGCGACTCCACCAGGCGGGCCATGCTCGTAAAGAGCGGCTCGCTCAACCGGGCGCCCCGGCCTGGAAGTTGCACGGGGCAGACCTCGACCCTGGAAGGCAGAGCCTCGGACCAGCGGGAGAAAATCGAGGCGTCACCGCCGGCGTACGGAAAGCAGAACAGGCGAAGCGTGGCCGCCGGGTTGACCTTGACGTGCGCCAGCCAGGGGTGTTTCCGTAAATCCACCGAGTGCCGTTCGGGTACGGTTTCTCTCAGCATCCGCTCTCCGCGTTGGGGGCGTCGGTCTGGTTGGGCGGGAACGCGACCCAGAGGAAGCGGTCCGAGGTCTCTCCGCAGATCTTCATTCCCGCCTTGGCCATCATCTTCTGCGTGATCGCGTTTGCTTTCAACGTCTTTCCCCTGATAGGCACCCCTCGGCTGTGCGCCATCCGCACCAGTTGGCGACTAATGGCAGTGCCCAGACCGCGGGCCTGAACCTCCGGCAATAGATGCAGGTTGAACCAGTACAGCTCGTCGGGTTTCTCGATGAAACCCACCGCTCCGACCGGTTTCCCGTCCACGATGATGAGGTGGTGGTGCCGCGGTTCAAAATCCATGTAGAACGCTTCCTGGCGCTCCCTGCTCCAACCCGGCATTCGGGATACGTATTCCTTCATGGTCAGCAGGCGCAGGTCGTACAAGAATGCCGCGTCCTTCATTGTCGCGGCTCGCAACTGATAGTCGGCGCGTGGGAGAGCGCGGGCAGGTTGCGCTGGGTCCGCGTCGCTCTTTCTGCCGGCCGCCGGTGCGAGATAGATGGGTTTGCGACGGACCATTCCGGGCGCCGCGCCGGAACTTCTCCGAAATCGGGGAGACAAGCCCAGCGCGCTCAGGGGTACGTCCGGGCTGGCGGCCGCCGCGCGCAGAAGATCCTCGTAATCGCTGGCGATCGAAGGCATCGATTCCGGGAAAAACAGGTCGGTGCTGTACTCCAGAAAGCCCTCCAATCCGCCGGGCGTCCCCAGAAGCTCGAGGGCCAGGTCGAACTTGCAGCGCTGATTGTCAATTTCCAGGAACTCGAATCTAAGGCCGCCGCCTGCCGCGGGCGGCAACGGCGCCGTAAGCAGCCGGAAATTCACTTGCACCAACGTCATGTAAGCCGGGTCTCGCCGAGGATTAAGCGCCTCCACGAGCCTGTCGAACGGCATCAGCTCATGCGCCAGACCCCCCAGCACCGTCTCGCGCACCCGCCTGAGCAATTCACGGAAGCTGGGATCGCCAGAGATGTCCGTGCGCAGGACCAGCGTGTTGCTGAAGCACCCGATGAGAGCTTCCAATTCCGGCACTTCGCGGCAAGCCATGGGGGAGCCGACGGCGATGTCGTGCTGGCCAGTGTAGAAGGATAGCAGTGCTTGAAAAGCGCCCAACAGGGTCATGAACAAGGTGGCGTTCTCACGCTGGCCGAGCGCCTTCAACTCTCCCAGATACAGGCCGTCCATGCGGAAATGGTATCGGGCGCCCCGGGAACCTTGAACCGGCGGCCGCGGCCGGTCAACGGGCAGTGTCAATGCCGGAGGCATGTCCGCGAGCTGGTGTCGCCAGTACGCCAGCAACTTCGCCAGGTAATCGGGACTCAGCAGCTTCCGCTCCCAAACCGCGAAGTCCGCAAACTGGACTGGGGGGTCGGGCAAGGGCGACGGCAGCCCGCGCGCAAAGGCCTCGTAGAGCAGGACAATTTCCCGAAACAGGATGCCCACCGACCAGCCATCCACCGCAATGTGGTGTGTCGTCAGCGCCAGGACGTGTTCCTCCCTGTCCAGCCGTATCAAGCTGGTTCGCAGCAGAAGATCCCTGGCGAGGTCGAAACGGACCCTGGCCTGCTCAGTCGCCAGCCGCAGCGCCTCGGTCAAGCGCTCCCCCGGCGGGAGGTGGGCGAGATCGCGAAGCGGCAGCTCGATCTCGGCTGTCGCAAGGATTCTTTGCGCCGGTAGGCCGCCCACGGCCGGGAAGTTGGTGCGCAGGACCTCATGGCGACGCAAACTCTCGTTGAGGCTTCTCCGCAACGCGTCAGCATCCAAAGGCCCCCGCAGAAGGACGGCGCGGTATACGTTGTAAGCTGCGTTGCCCGGTTCCATCTGCTCCAGGAACCACAGCCGTTGCTGGGAGGCCGACAGGGGGCATGCATCACCTGGCGCTCTGCGGGGGATCGTCGATCTCCCGTCCAATCTGGCCGCACGTTTCTCGAGCAGGGCTCGTTTCTCCGGGGAGAGTTGGTCCAGACGTTGCTTCAGATCGCTCATTCTTCGAAACGCAGTGGGTCCGACCGCCTTTGCGTCGCTTTAGACCGGCTCATGGTTCACGTTCCAGGAGTCTTCTGGCCTCCTCATCCGAGAGACCTTCAATTTCACTCAGGATGCGGCTGAGTTCCTCCTCCTGGGCCTCAGTCTGGAATCGCGCGATCATCTCAGCCAGCCCCGCAACGGTCTGAGCTTCGAAAATCGTGCGCAGGGGCACCTGCACCCGAAATGCCTCTCGGACCCGTGAAATGATAAGCGTTGCCAGAAGCGAATGGCCCCCGAGCTCAAAGAAATTGTCATCCAGGCCGATGTCATCCCGGCCAAGAACTTCCTGCCAGATGCTGATCAGCTTCTCTTCTAAGGCGTTCCCTGACGCGCCCGACCCAGCCTGCGCTGCGCTGCCGCGCTGGGTGGTTGCCGCCAAGGCGCGCCGATCGATCTTGCCGTTGGCGTTCAGCGGGAATGAATCCACCAAGACGTAACGGGAAGGCACCATGTAGTCCGGGACGTGCTTGAGAAGGTACTCGCGTAACTCCTGAGAGGATGGCCGTTCCGGCGCCAGAAGAAAGGCGGCCAGGGTGGGTTCTCCGGCCGCACTCTCCTGAAGCACGACGACGGCCTGCTTCACGGCCGGGTGGCGCGAAAGCAATGCTTCGATCTCACCCAATTCCACGCGGAAGCCGCGGATTTTGACCTGCTCATCCTCGCGCCCAAGGAATTCGACCACGCCGCCCGGCAAGAAACGAGCGCGGTCTCCGCTCCGGTAGAAGCGCAGGCCGCTTTCCGGGTTCAGGGGATCCGCCATGAACCGCTCGACTGTCAGATCCGGCCGGTTGATATAGCCATTGGACACCCCGGCTCCGCCGAAGCACGCCTCGCCTGGCACGCCTACGGGCACCGGCTTACCTTTGCGGTCGAGGACATAGACCACAGTGTTGGCGATGGGACGGCCGAGTGGCACCACATCCGCCAGCGACTCGAGCCAGCCGTTGCTCTCCACGTCACAGGTCAGGCAGCCGATCGTGACCTCAGTGGGCGCGTAGTGGTTGAGGATGGCGCACGCGCCGAACTGTCGGATCTGGTGAACGTCGTCCCAGCGCAACCGCTCGCCGCCCACGACCAGGTGCTTCCGCGGAAGGATCTTCACGGGGTCGCCGGACGCCAGGAGCGCCCGCAGGTGCGAGGGTGCGATCTTCAACACATCGACGGGAACAGCGGCGGCGTACTCCCCGTACAGACGGCCGTCCAAGAGCACTTCGTCCGCGATCACGTGCAGGCAACCGCCAGAGGCCAGCGCCGCGAAGATGGGGGTGTTCCCCAAGTCCGCGCTCAGAGTCGAAACGTTGGCAAATGTCAGGCCGCCTCCGTTGGCGGGTTCCCCGAGTCCCAGAATCCGGCAGATCGACCGCGTGTAGTTGACCACATTCTCATGGCGCGTAGCCACGCCCTTTGGCACGCCGGTCGAACCGGATGTGTAAATCACGTAGAGCAGGCTGTTCGCCGTCGCGACGTTAGGGAGATTGGAGGCGGGCAGGGAATCCACCGCGGCCCAATCGTGGTCGATCCGGAAGACATGACCTTCGAAATCAGGCAGCCGTTTCAGCAAAGCGTCGTGAGCGACCAGAATCCGCACCTCCGTCTCGGCCAACTGGTGGGCGAGGCGCGCTCTCGGGAGATCGGGGTGCAACGGAACGTATGCTCCGCCCGCTTTCAGAATGCCGAGCAGCGCAACGATCATGTCGCCAGAGCGCCGCACAAAGAGCCCCACGCGGCTGTTGGCGGCGACCCCCTGACGGCGCAAGTAGCAGGCCAGTTGATTGGCCCTGGCGTTCAGCTCCCTGTAAGTGAGGAACTGCTCCTCGAAGACGAGTGCCACACGATCTGGAGTCCGCTCGACCTGTTGCTCAAATAGCGGGTGAAAGCACTGGTCCAAAGGGAAGTCGCCTTGTGTCTGATTGAACCCCTCGACGATTGCCCGCCGCTCCTCGGCGGTCATCAGATCGGCGGCGCAGATGGCCGAGGCGGGATGGCGCACGCACGAGTGCAGCAGGCGCAAGAAATATGCGGCGATTCTCTCGGCGTCCTGCCGCGCCAGAAGCCCCGAGTTATACTCCAGCCGCAGGGCCGCCGCGTCGTCATCCCAGTCGCATACCAGCTTGGCTTTGAAGGGATAACCAGGGGCTGATAATCGCTCTATCGAGAAAGCAACCGAGTCAGCAGCCAGCCTTGGCATCCGCTGGAGAAACTCGAACGCGACGGGAAGAGAGACGGCGGATGTACTCGGAGCCGCTAGCTGTTCGGTAGCAAGATACTCCTGCCAGCGCTCCGCCTCCGCAACGGCCTCGCGGACCTGTGCCAGAATGTTTACAAATGTAACATCCTCACTGAAGCGTACGCAGATGGGGAGTGGGCGCGCAAACACGCCAAAGGCAGTGCTGAGTTCGTCGCGGCTGCGGCCCGGACTTATGCGGGCGACAGCGATATCGGCTTGGTCCGAGAGGCGCCAGAGGAGGCTCTGCCAGCATGCCAGCAGAAAATCCGATAGAGAGGCCCCTGTCTCCAAGGCGGCTTGCGCGAGATTCCCGGCCGCTTCGGAATCGATTCGGGTCTCCACCGATGCGAGTTCGCCGCCCACCGGGGCGCCTCGCCGCTCGAGCGGCAGAACGGGGACCGAGGTGGAACTGGAGCCTTTCGCGCGCCAGTACGCCGTACCTTCTCCCTCACCTTGCAGGAGTTGGTTCTGCCACTCCGCGAAATCCGCGTATTGGAGCGGAATTCCCAAGGTCGCGGCGGAAGTATCACCGGCCGCATAGAAGTGAGCCACCTCACGCACGAGATTGTCCAGGGTGCCGGCATCGGCGCACAATCCCGGCAGCGTGATGGCGAGAGAATGCAGCTCCGGGGAGGAACTTCTAAAGGAGAAAAGCACGAGCGGGCCGGCCTCCAGGTCACATGCGCGGTTCGCCTTGGCCTGAATACCGAGGTCCGGCCGAACCGAATCGTCCTCCCACCAAACGGGAAGAAGCTCATCGTGAATGACCTGATAGGGAGAGGGCACTTCGCGGGGGCCCTGGAACGTAGTGCGCAGTATCTCGTGCCTCTGGACGACAATCCGGCACGCCTCGCGAAGCCGCCGCGGGTCAACCTTGCCTTCCATCCGGACGACACATGAAGCGCAAGAGGGCCAGCCGGCCTTCTGAGCGAACCAAAGACGCTGCTGCTGCGGTGACAGAGGGAACCCTTCCACGTTCTTTTCCAAGGAATCTCCGGTGAATTGAATCGTGCTGCTGTTTCTGACAGTATATGACACGCTCGCGCTCCACGCCAAGAAAAGCGACAGTGAGACCGAGCAACCCGAGGTTCCAGTACTTCTAGAACAAGAATCAGGGGAGAGCGCGACCATGATGAATCTAAGCCACTTTGTGCATCCTAGCCCTGCATCTCAGCTATGGTACTGGTGCAAGCTAGAAGAAGTGTGCTGAAATACATTTCTTCAGCGTTGAGCGAGAATGAAGCTGCAACCCAGGGGGCGTGTATCAGCCAACGGAAACGAGCTGAGCGGCCCAAAGCCGGTCATCGGGGGAGTGACCGAGGTTCGCCCATTGGGTTCCAACGCCGGGAATATGTCGGTGGTCTCCCCGAACCGCACTGCTCCGGTTGATCCCGCGCAAGAGGCGCTTTGGCGTCTGGACCAGGCGCACCCGGAGAACTCCGATCAAATTCTCGTTCGTGCCTTCCGCTTGCGGGGACGGTTGGATCGCGATGCGCTCGCTACGGTTCTGCGCCGCGTCGTCAACCGGCATGCATCCTTGCGCACGAGCTTCCTGCTTTACGAGCAGCCAGGGCGCGGCGGGCCCAGGCGGGTGGTGCAGATTGTCACCGAGCAGCCGCATCCTCCTCTCGAGTTCGACTACTTTGGGGCACGGTCCGAGGAGAATGGCCGTGATCTGCTCTGCCGCATCCTTGCCGAAGAAAGGCTACGGGTCTTCGATCTCGCCCGAGGTCCGCTGTTCCGAGCCAGACATCTCCAGATTGACGAAGAAGATTCCATCCTTCTACTAAGCGCCCATCCGATCGTTGCCGACCGCACGTCGCTGGAGATGGTCGTCCACGAGTTGAGTGTTCTGTATTCAGAGGCTGTGGAAGGCAGTGTGTCCGAAAGCGCGGTCCAACTAGCGGAGCCCGGCGGAACTTACTGTGACTTTGCAACCTGGCGGCGCGGCTGGCTGACTCAAGCTCGAGCAAGCCAGCAGTTGAATTACTGGAGAGGTCGAATCGCCGGTATCTTGCCTGTGGTCGTACTGCCGAGCGACCACTCGAGGGCCTCGATGGGATCACTGCTCGGAGCGGCGCGGGATTTCGCCCTCCCCGCCGGCGTTGTCCCCAAGCTGAGGCGCTTGGCCGAGGAGGAGGCGGTCCCGGTGGCTGCGGTGCTGCTGGGCGCGTTCAAGAACCTGCTGCAATGGTACACGGGCGAGACGGATGTTCTGGTGGCGTGCACATCGGATCCTCGGAGAGAGGCGGGACTCTCGGGCGTGGCCGGACGGTTCGAGAACAAGCTTCTGCTGCGGACTGACCTGTCGGGCAGGCCCACCTTCCGCGAAGCCATCCAGCGCGTCTGGCGGACTTACCGTGAGGCGTTGGCTAACCAGGACGTGCCTTTTGACCGGGTCCTGGAGGAAGTACAACCGGACCTTTATCGCACTCGCGCCCAGCCATGCCAGGTGACCTTCGACTGGCTGGAGGCTTCGCCGGCGGCGCTGCGCCTGGCCGCTGTTGAAGTGGCTCACGTTGAAGCGCCGCCGGATGGCGAGGCTGCCGTCTCGCTGTGGGAGGACGGCGAAACAATTCGTGGGGTCATCCGGTACAGACCACAACTGTTCGATGCTCCCACCGTGGACGGCTTCGCCGACTGCTATCTGCGCCTTCTATCGAATGCCATCGCGAAGCCGGACGAGCGCATCCCCGAGCTTGCGATTCTGTCCGGGGCCGAGCGGGAGGAAATCGTCTGCCGCTGGAACAGCACCGTTGCCGACTACCCCCGGGGGTTGAGCATCCACGGTCTCATCGAAGCCCAAGCGGAGCGCACGCCCGAAACGATTGCCGTTGTTTTCGGCGACGCACGGCTCACCTACAGCCAGCTCAACGCACGGGCCAACCAACTGGCGCGCCACCTCCGGCGCCGCGGGGTGCAGGCCGGCACGTTGGTGGGTATCCACGTTCAGCGGTCGCTTGAAATGCTGGTGGCCGTGCTGGCCTCGCTTAAAGCAGGCGGCGCTTACGTGCCGCTCGACCCGTCCTTCCCCGAGGACCGTGTGGCTTACATGATTGCCGACAGCCGCATGCCCGTCCTGGTCACGCAGCAGCGCCTCAGCGCGCGGCTGCCAGCGCGGCCGGCGGAGGTCGTATGCCTGGACTCTGATGCGGCGGAGATCGCCGGCGAAAGTCCGGAGAATCTCAGCGGGGCTGGAGCGGTTTCGGAGAGCTTGGCGTATGTGCTGTACACCTCCGGCTCCACCGGAAGACCCAAGGGCGTGCAGATACCTCACCGGGCTGTGGTGAACTTCCTTTGCTCCATGGCTCGCGAGCCAGGCCTCGCTTCCCAGGACGTGCTTCTCGGGGTGACCACCCTTTCCTTTGACATTGCCGGGCTGGAGTTGTACCTGCCGCTGGTGTGTGGAGCCCGGCTGGTCCTGGCGAGTTCTCAGGAGGCATCGGATGGCTGTCGCCTGGCAAAGTTGATGGACAGTCACGGCGTGACCGTGATGCAGGCGACGCCGGCGACGTGGCGCCTGCTCCTGGAAGCGGGTTGGCGGGGTAATCCGCGCCTCAAGATCCTCTGCGGGGGCGAGGCGCTCAGCCGGCCGCTGGCCGATAAGCTGCTGCTGCATTGCGGCTCGCTCTGGAACATGTATGGTCCCACCGAGACAACTATCTGGTCCACCATCTGGAGAGTCGAGCCGGGCGATGGCCCCATCCTGATCGGTCGTCCCATTGCAAACACACGGACCTATGTGTTGAATGCCGACCTCAAGCCTGTCCCCGTGGGCGTGGCCGGGGAACTCTACATCGGCGGGGACGGGCTCACTCGCGGCTATCTGAATCAGCCGGAGCTGACGGCACAGTCCCTGATTCCTGATCCGCTCAGCAGAGACCCCGAGGCCCGCCTGTACCGAACCGGGGACTTGGCGCGGTATCGCCGGGACGGCAATATCGAGTTCATCAGCCGAGCCGACCAGCAGGTTAAGGTGCGTGGCTTCCGTATCGAACTGGGAGAGATGGAGGCTGTCCTCGCCGGGCACCCTGGCATTGCGGAGAGCGTTGTGATCGCGCGGGAAGACACGCCGGGCAGCAAGCAACTGGTTGCCTACTTCGTGCCTGCCCGGGCAACGGACCTCAAGACCAGCGAGCTCCGCGGCTTTCTGAAGGAGAAGCTTCCCGATTACATGTTGCCGTCGGCCTTCGTGGTCTTGCCCGCCTTGCCCAGGACCCCTAACGGCAAGACAGACCGGCGTGCTCTGCCCGCGCCTGCACGGGAGAGGCCGGATCTGGCAAGGGAGCACGTTCCGCCGCGGAACGGCGTCGAACGGCGGCTGGTGGCGATCTGGGAAGACATTTTGAAGGTCAGGCCGATCGGCATCACGGACGACTACTTTGATTTCGGAGCGGATTCTCTGACCACCGCTCGCGTGTTCGCGCGAATCGGCCGGCAGTTCGGCCCAGCACTGCAACCGACTGTGCTCTTCCAGGCCCCCACCATCGAACAGTTGGCGAAGCTGCTCGACGGAGAGACCGGGTCCAGGCGCTGGACCTGCCTTCAACCAGTGCAGACGGAAGGCTCCAGGTCTCCTCTGTTTTGTGTGCACGGCGGCGCGGGAACGATCCTGTTCTTCCATGATCTGGCGAAGCATCTCGGTGACGGCCTGCCGCTCTACGCCCTGCAGGCGCAGGGTCTCTATGGCGATGCTCTTCCCCACGCGCGAGTAGAAGAGATGGCAGCGCATTACCTGAACGAGATCCGCACCGTCCAGGACAAGGGACCGTATTACCTGGTCGGATACTGCTTCGGGGCCATCGTCGCCTATGAGATGGCCCAACGGCTCCGTGCCGAGGGTCAGGAAGTGGCGTTTTTGGCTTCTTTGAACGGGCCTGTCCCGCGTTACCAAAACGGACCCGGTGCAGGCGACGCCCGCCTGGTGGACGGCCTCGGCAGCGGACTGGTGGGCGCGCTCCGCAGGAGGGCGCGGCGCGCGCGCAGCTTTCTGAGGAGAATGCGGCGCAAGTCGGACCGGCTGCGTGTGCGGTTCTGCCGCTGGCGTGGAGTGCCGCTTCCGGACGGCCTGCGCGACCGGTACTTCCTGGTAAACAACCACAGGGCGGAGTTTTGGTACCGCGCCGAGCCGTATCCGGGCAAGATGACTATCTTCCGCGCCAAAGGGCTGTACTATGATCCATTCATGGGTTGGACGGACCTTGTGACGGGCGGACTGGAAGTGCATGAGATCCCGGGCGCCCATATCGACCATCGGTCGATGATGGAAGAGCCGATCGTGAAGCTTCTGGCACGCGAACTGCGCCAGGCCTTGGCGCGGCTCGAACCGGCCGGGCAGCGGGGCGCAAACTAATGGCTCTAACCGAGCAAATCGCAGGACTCTCGGCTGAGAAGCGCGAGTTGGTCAAGCGCCGGCTCCTGGAAAGACAAGCCGCCTCGCCTGTTGTCAGTCGCCGGGAGACGCCCGGCCCCTATCCGGTACCCTACTCGGCGCAGTTGATGTGGCTTCTGAACCGGTTTGTCACGGAACCCAGCGTCTACAATGTCAACATCTGTCTGCGTCTGAAGGGCGACTTAAACCTCACCGCGTTGCAGCGTTCGTTGAATACGCTTGTGGCACGGCACGAGGGCCTGCGGACCAACATCACCGCACCCGATGGTGTTCCCCTCCAGATTGTCCGAGATCCTTCGGAGGTCGATCTGCGCATCCTGGACGTACCCGGCCGGACAGGGGAAGAACAGGAGGCTGAGTTGGGGAGGATGTGCCTGGCGCAGGTGCGGCGCACGCTGGACCCGGAAAAGGATCTCCTGTTTCAGGCCGTCCTCCTTCGCATCGACCCGCGCGATCACGTCCTGATCCTGTTGACGCATCACATGGTCTTCGACGGCTGGAGCAGGCGCACTGTGCACCGGGAGCTGGGGGTTCTGTATTCAGCCTACTGTGAGTATAAGGAGAACCCGCTCCCCGAGCTGCCGCTCCAGTTCGCTGATTACGCGCTGTGGCAGCGCAGTGAGGCGCAGACCCTGGTGATCGAGCGGCAGTTGGAATATTGGAAGCAGAAGCTCTCCGGCGCGCCGCAGGTTCTGGAACTGCCTGCCGACCACCCTCGGCCCGCGGTCCAGTCCTTCCGGGGCGCCCGCGTATACGCATCGTTTCCCCAGGCCAGCGTGGATGCGCTGAAGAAACTGAGTAACGGCGAGGGAGCAACGCTGTTCATGACCTTCTTGGCGGCCCTCAACGTTCTGCTCTTTCGGTACACCGGGCGGCAAGACATCCTGGTGGGCGCGCCTATCCTCGGCCGGCCGAGGCCGGAACTGGAGGGGATCGTAGGGTATTTCTCGAACACGGTTGTGATCCGTACTGACCTTTCCGGCGATCCCCCGTTTCGCGAACTGCTCAGGCGAGTGCGCGCCACGGTGCTGGAGGCGATGGAACATCAGGACGCCCCGCTCGAAAAGCTCACGATGGAAATGCACCCCGAGAGGGACCCCAGCCGTTCTCCCCTCTTTCAGGTCATGATCGGCTTTGGAGACGATCCGCCGCGGCCGAGCCTGGCCGGTCTGGATGTCAGCCCGGTCAGAATCGATCACGACACCAGCAAACTCGACCTGGTCCTGGCGGTTCGTGCCACCGACAGCCACACCACGGCGGTTTTCGAATACAACGCCGACTTGTTCGATGCCGCCACCCCGGCCCGCATGCTCGAACACTTCCGCTTGCTGCTGGAGGGGATCGCGGCGAACCCCGATCAACGGGTTTCCCGCCTGCCGCTCGTGACCGAGGCCGAGAAGCGCCACATGCTTCTCGATTGGAATCGTACGGCCGTCGATTACCCGCGCGACTCCGTGCTCCATCAGCTCGTCGAAGAGCAAGCGGCGAGGACTCCTGGAGCGCCGGCGGTGGAATTCGAGGGCCAGACACTGACCTACGGGGAACTGATGGCACGGGCCAACGGGATTGCGCGCTTGCTCTGCCAGAGAGGCGCCGCGCCCGAGTCGCGGGTGGCTTTGTTCGCGGAGCGATCTCTAGAGCTGGCGCCCGGTCTGCTGGGGATACTGAAAGCCGGGGCGGCCTGCGTTCCTCTGGACCCTGGATCGCCTCGGGGCCGTCTGGAAGCGATTGTTCGGGATGCGGGCATCACGCTGGCCCTGACCCAGCATCGGTTCTTGCCCCAGCTAACAGGACTCGGGGTAGAAGCGATCTGCCTGGACACGGAACAGATCACACTTTCCAGGGAAAGCTACGGCAAGTTCGAAAGCGCTGTTCAAGCGGAAAACCTGGCATTCCTTCTTTATACTTCCGGGTCCACCGGAGTCCCCAAGGGAGTACTGCTCACGCACCGCGGCCTGGTGAATCATCAAATCTTCTCGGCCGGTTACTACGGACTTCGGGCGCAAGACCGTGTGCTTCAGTTTGCGCCCCTCACTTCGGACTTCATGCTTGAGGAAGTCTTCCCGGCTTGGGCACGGGGCGCGACGGTTGTGCTCCGCCCGCCGAGCTTGCCCCTCGGAGGCCGGGAGTTTGGGCGTTGGCTCGCGAGCCAACGGATCACAATGGTCGATCTGCAGACGGCTTTCTGGCATGAGTGGGCCAGAAGCCTGGCGGCGTTCGACGATCCGCTACCCCTCCACCTCCGGCTGGTGATCATCGGCGGTGAGAAAGCGCAAACGCAGGCCTTGATGGACTGGCGCAAGAAAGCCGGACCCGGGGTCCGCTGGACCAATACTTACGGCCCCACGGAGACCAGCATCATCGCCACTACCTATGAACCCTCCGCGGCGCCGGAGGATCCTCGCGTCTCGATCCCGATCGGCCGGCCCATCGCCAACGCCCGCATCTATATCCTTGATGATCATCTCCAACTGGCGCCGATCGGAGTTGCCGGCGAACTGCACATCGGCGGAGAGGGACTCGCACGGGGCTACCTGAACCGGCCGGATTTGGAGACCGAACGGTTCATCCCGGATCCATTCAGCGCCGCACCCGACGGGCGGTTATACAAAACCGGCGACCTCGCCCGCTATTTGCCCGACGGCAACATCGAGTTTCTGGGCCGAATCGACCGGCAGGTCAAGGTCCGCGGCTATCGGGTGGAGCCCGGCGAAATCGAGTCCGCCCTGGCCCAGCACCCGGCTGTTGCAGGCGCTGCCGTTTTGGACCGGGAGCATGAGCAAGGCCGGGTGCGTCTCGTGGCTTACGTGACGCCCAAGCCCGGCCAGGCCCCTGAATCGGGGGAACTGCGCAGGTTCCTCAAGGAACGGTTGCCGGAGTACATGGTCCCGGCCACTCTGGTGATTCTCGACGGCAGTCTGCCGCTTGACTCCCGGGGTAAACTGGACCGCGGCGCTTTGCAGGCTCTGGATGGACAGCGAACATCATTCGACAACGAGTTCGTAGCGCCGCGGGACGCCCTGGAAATCCAACTCGCAAACCTCTGGGAGAAGCTTCTTGGCGTCAGACCCATTGGGCGCCAGGACGACTTCTTCGAGTTGGGAGGACACTCGCTCTTGTCGGTGGCTTTGTTCGCTCGAATCGAAAAGAAGTTCGGCGTGAGCCTCCCCGTGGCTACGATTCTGCAGGCGCAGACTGTCGGGGAACTGGCCGCCATCCTTCGCGAGCAAGGCTGGCAGCCGCGCTGGACGTCGCTGGTCCCTGTTCAGCCCGGTGGGTCACGACCGCCGCTTTTCTGCGTGCATGCCCAGAGCGGCCACGTGCTGTTCTACCGCGATCTGGCGCGTCACCTCGGGGACGATCAGCCGCTTTACGCGTTGCAGTCCGTAGGAGGCGATGGCAAACGCCCGCCGCTCTCCCGGGTCGAGGACATGGCCGCCCACTATATCGAGGAGGTCTTGACGTTGCAGCCGGAGGGGCCATATTACTTGTTGGGCTTCTGCGTGGGCGCCTACGTGGCTTTCGAAATGGCGCGTCAGCTCGAGCAGCGCGGTCAGAAGGTCGCACTGCTGGCCGTGGTCGATACGGAGGGGGGCTGGAAGATGACCGGGTCGCTCCGGGGCCAGATCGAGTACCACCGCCGGCGAACGTCGGGTTTGACTCTCGAACGGCACTTGGGCTACTTCGCCGGGCGCCTCCGCTTTAGGGCATCGAGCATGTTGCGCACGCTAGCCAAAATGGCCGGCGAGTGCAGCTTGCGGCTGTGGCATTCGCTGCCGCGGAACCTGCGTAGCCTTTACATCTATCAGCTTAACGTCGAGGCCAGCAGAAAGTACCGGCCAGGCACATACGGCGGGAGCCTGGTCTATCTCCAAGGCAAAGATGGCCTCGCCCAGCGCCCCACCGCATTCTGGGGCAGGGTCGCTGCCGGTGGTGTGGAGATCTGCACGTTGTCCGGACGAAGCAGCAACCTGTTTCGGGAGCCCAACGTGAAACATCTCGCCGAAGCGTTGAAATCCCACCTTGACAGGGCGAGCGGAGGCGGCCCTGCGCGTACTCGATCCTGATTCGGGCGTTAATAGCGGATCCGCGCGCCCCGCGTGTTGACGCCTGCGAACCATCCATTTACACACGGCCCGGCGGGTTGTGTCGAAGGTGGAGTTTCACGGCTATGAGTTGTTTCCTAGCGTCAGTTTCATCCCATCGCTTCCGCTCGAATGAGGTACGGCTGCGGTTGAGTGTGATCGCCTGCAACCTGGGAGCCCTTGTAGAGGCGTGCGCCTAAACCCGGCATGTATAATAGGTTGGTGGGATTTCGAGATAGGGTCGCCTTGCTCAGGGGGCTCTGGAGCGAGGAGTTCGCTTACACTGGGCCGGTCAGCGTGACCGTCGATGTTACCCGCCGCTGCAATCTCGGCTGCGCAGGGTGCCCCGCCCACTCGCCCTATCTGGGGGAACGGACGTTCAGGGCTGCCGCCGGGGACGACTTCGATGCCGGCATGTTCGCGCGCCTGTGCTGTGAACTCGCCTCGATGGGTACCCGGAACCTGACTTTCAGCGGTGAGGGGGAACCCCTGCTTCATCCCGGGATGTTCGACCTTTTCCGTCTGGCCCGTGAGGCGGGTCTCCGCACCGTGCTGCTTACCAACGGCACTCTGATCACCGCGGAGAACGCCTACCGCCTCGCCGCAACCGGCATGGGCCTCGTCCGAGTGAGCCTTTGGGCCAGCTCTCCGGACCGGTATGGCGCGAATTATCCCGGCGTTGGCTCACACCAGTTCGGTGCAGCGGTGAAGGGAGTATCGCTAGTTGCCTCCGCCAGCCGCGCCGTGGCGGGGGTGCGGCCGCGCGTGGTTTTGCTCACGGTTCTCAATCGCTTCAACTGGCGCGAAGTGGACGCCTTCGTTGATCTCGCGCTGCAAACCAAGGTCGACGCCATGCAGTTCGCCCAGATGCGCACCTTGAACGGCCGGCTGGCTTCCTTGGCGTTGTCCAAAGAAGAGGAGCAGGCGGTGATCGCCGACCTCGCCCGCGCGGCCAGACGCCTGGAAGCGTCGGGCGTGGGCCATAACATCGCGGAGACCATCCACCGGTTCGAGATTGGCGAAGCCGTGCGCGAGAAGATCCCCTGCTACATCGCCTGGCTGCACCCTTGCATCAAGGTGGATGGCACGGTCTTGCCGTGCGGGCCCTGCGAGCTTTCCATGGGCAGCCTTCGGGGACGGAGTTTTCGGGAGATTTGGAACGGCCCCGAATACCGATCCTTCCGCAGGCGGCTGTCAAGTCCTTCGGACGGAGCAGGTGTCGGCCAGCAATGCGACTGTGGCTTCTGCTGCCATGTCCCGGCCAATGAGCGGGTCTACAAGTACTACAGGTGGGTTTCGCCGTTTGCCCGCGCCCGGTCCAAGTGAACCTTCCGTTGGGCCGCTGGATCTAAACAAAACGGGATCGGCGCTTGACGGGGAGTGATCCCGCTGAGCCCTTTTTCAGCCGCCTGTTAGAGAGGATCCTCGCGCCCCGCCTGTTGAGACCTGCGAACCATCTTCTCACCCAAGGCCTGCACGAGGCGGCTCACCCGCAGGCGTGCTGTCGCTGCCTTCATCCATTTGGAGAGGATGAGCAACATAAGGTGCGAGAGCACGAGCAGTCTGTTCCGCAGCGTGCCGCGAAAGCAGTAGACGGCAGCCACCCTTATGGCAGTTGTCGAGAAGAGCAGCTTGTAAGGATAAACGCCCCACAAGAAATCAAGGTATTTGAACCTCTGCTCGTCGAATAACGACTGCAAGGTGAGCCAGAGCAGCACAGTGCCCGGAGACAGGCTCGCGTAGCCAGGGGCGTACGCCGGGTACACATACAACAGATTCGCTCCCTGAACCCGACAGTACACGCAGGCGGCGGGCGAGGGGCCGCAATAGAGAACGTAACCCCGGACACCACCGCAAGACGCGGCCTCCGCCAGTTCCTCAACGGATATCGCCAAGTCTTGGAAGGTTGCGCCCAACTGCGCCTTGTACGAGGACTCGGACAAGGTTACAGCAGCTCTCCGAAACTCCGGCATCTCCTCCGGCCGCGAGAATATCCGCATTTCATGAGTCCCGCCGGAGAACTCGGCAAACTTCCTTACCCTGCGAGCCAGCGTGTTGCGCCGCCTCCCCGAAAACCGTGAGCTGTAGTCTTTGAACGTCCCGCTCAAGTCGATCAGATGGCGTGCTCCGGCGTTCGGGACATAACGGATCACCGAGCCAAACAGGCCCTTCAAGCGGGGGAAATCTCCTTTGATCGGGTGGGCGGGCAATACGATAGCTTCACAGTCCGGAGGCAAGGGAGGCAATTGGGCAAGCGTAGCCGCGATGTCGCACGACAACTCCGTGCAAGGCGTTTGGAGCGATAGAGCGGGTATTGAGAGGCTCCTAAGGATGTAGCGGCCGAAGCGGAAGGTCAACGGCTCCTTCCGCTTCATCCAAACTAACGCTGACGACCTGACTCCGGCCGCCGAATCGCGGCACTCATCTCGTGCCGCGCCGCGGGCCGCGGGAGGACCGATCCTATTTCGGTTCATGCTCCCAACGTGGCCGGTGTTGTTTTGGGACATCCTCCGCCAACTCCAGACTGGGCCGCAACTCGGCGCATTCGTCGCAACGACAGTCTTCCTGGCATTCCACCTTGGTGCATTCTACCGTCCCAAATTGAGCGTAGTAAATGCGCTCCGGATGGTCGCGCCGCGAGCGCCGGAGTAGCACTAAGTCACCGTTGCCGAGCACCCTTTTCAGAAACTCGCCAGCCTCCCGTTGCGTCGGGAAGCTGTGGACGTTCTGTGGTTCCATGCCCACGGCCAGCGCGGCCTTGGCGGTCGAAGCGCTGTGCTCACCGAAGAAGACCGCGAGTTCCGCGGACTCGGCAGCGGCTTGCCCAAGAGCCTCGTGTCTGTCGGGCGCTCCCTGGCCGGAGTCTTCCACGTCGCCTATTACAAGGACTCGGCGGCGCGCCTCCGCGTCGCGCAGAACTCTCAGAGCAGCCAGCATGGAGTCGATCGACCAGTTGTAGTCATCACGCAACACGACAGCCCCCGAAGGCAGGAGGCACGGCTGCACTCGGCCTGGGTATGTCTCGGCTCGCTCCAAAGCCGAAACGGCGTTGGGCAGAGTCACACCACAGCAGAGCGCGACGGACAGCGCGGCCAGAGCGGTTGTCACCCAGTGCTGCCCAAAGAACTGCGTGTGAACCGGCAGCGACTGGCCGTCCGCGTGCACGATAAAGGACAGCCCGGACGGCCACCTCGAAGAGACGTCGCTCGCCCAAACGTCGAAGCCCGCCGATTGGCCGAACGTCCGCACCCGGCCCGGGCAACGCCCGGCCATCGACAGAACTCGCGCATCGTCTCCGTTTAGAATCGCCACACCGTCCGGGCGCATCCGGCTCAGCAGTTGTGCCTTTTCGACGGCGATGTGATCCAGGCTTACAAAGTTCTCGGTGTGAGCGCGCGCCACACAGAGAACAACAACCACGTCCGGTTCGATCAACCATGCCGCCCGCTTCAACGCCCCAGGCCGTTGTGTCCCCACTTCCAGGACAGTGAAGGAGTGGGAATACCTAGTTCGCAAGATCGAGAGAGCCAGACCGATGCGCGAATTGTTCGCGCCGCGCGTGGAGTTGGTCCCGAAGCAAGAGGACAGTATGGCTGCCACGCCTCGCGTCGTCATAGTCTTGCCGTAGCTTCCGGTCACCACGATGAACGTCGTCCGGAACATCAGGCGGCGCCACAGGAAAGCGAGTGCGCTCAGTCCCAAGCCGATGGCGGCCTTCCTGTAGCGGTCCAACATTCGGCGACAGGCTTCCCGCCACTGCTTGGCAACAAATCTCATCTGGTCACGCGATCTTCACACCAGTATCCCGCGAGCGGAGGCGGGCTGCAGCGGCGTGCCGGGAACGCCTGCCTGTGAGTCGCACCACATGACGGCGGGCGGAATTCTTTGATAGCATGCCGTGCGGCTAGCTCGGGTGCGTTCGGCAGGTGGTACACTCTAAGGTGCGCTTGAATACCCCGCCTAACCGGGCTGAATCTGCTCAGCCCCGCCAAGCTGGCCTCAACCGCAGGGAGACGGTTTGAAGAGGATTTTTGTTGGGAACCTGGATTTCGGCATCGCGGAAGAATCCATACGGGAGCTTTTCGAGAAGTTCGGGGCCGTCGAACGGATAGATCTCGTGCGGGACAGGGAAACGGGCCAGCCGCGCGGCTTCGCATTCGTTGAGATGACCGATGGCGCCGAAGCGGACCGAGCGATATCGGAGCTGACCGGCACGATCCTTGGCAGCCGCGCTGTCAATGTAAGCGAGGCACGGCCGAAAGGCGCTGCCGGGGGGGGCGGCGGGTTCCGGCGTCAAGGGGGCGGTCCCGGGCGGCAGCGCCGGGAGCCGCGCTGGTGAGCCCCGCCAGCGAGAACTGGACAACGTGACGGGCACAATAGTGGGTCTGGCGGGAAGCACGCGGACAGGTACGATCCGGTCCCGGGAGGGTACTTGCCTGGCCTTTTCGGCCGCCTGCGTCCTGGGCGACTTCGACACACTGGCTGTGGGGCACCTGGTCGGCTTCGATCTGGACCGGGCACAGCCGCATCACACCGCCGTGCGCGTCTTCCGCGAGCCGTTCGGCGTACCCGGGTCTGGGAAGAAGCTCGACGCTTCACCTGACCTCCGTTACGCGGGCTTCAATCAGGCGGATAACCTCCGCAGCTACTGCTTTGACGCGGTCGCGTGCGGCCATCCGGTGCGGCACTTCATTGTCACGGTTGACTTGGCGCTGATGCTGAAACACCGCATTGGCGTTCAGGAAGCCCCCATGCTCTGTCTGCGCAAACTGGCAGCGGATCTGAGGGCCCTCCCGGCTTCTGGGCGACACGAACTCGATGACGGCGATCTGAGTACCTTTGCTACGTCCCGAGCCGCGGCGGTCGAGAGGAAAAGGCCGAGACATTCCTTCGCGGGCCGTCGTGGTTCGCCGCCGCCCTGTCCATCCGGTTATACACGTGCGTTTTGAACACAAGTGTTGCAGCCGGCCGGATCCGGGCGCCAGTCGCAGCAGCCCGCTCCCGACAAACAGTGACGTAAACTGCGGTTTCGAAACGGATATCTCCCATGAGGATTCTGCTTTATAACCCAGACAACGGCGTGACCCGCAACTTCATGCCGCATCTGTGGATGTTTCTGCTGCAGTCGCTCACGCCGCCGGAACACGAAGTTCTGCTGATCGACGGCAATGCGCAGCCGATGAGCGACACCGAGTTGGTTCGGTTCGTGCTCGACGAAGGCATCGGGTTGGTTGGCATCGGTGCCATGACCCGCATGATCGCAAAAGCCTACCGCGTCGCCGACGCCGTTCGCGCGGCCGGCGTGCCAGTAGTGATGGGCGGACCACATGTCACCGAGGTGCCGGAGGAAGCGCTGGGGCTGGATGGCGGGCCGAGGCACGCGGACGCGCTGGCGCTGGGCGAGGCGGACGAGACCTGGCCGCAAATTATCGAGGATGCGGTCCGCGGCCGGCTGAAGGACGTCTACACCGCCGTCGATGCCGAGGGCCAGGAGCGCAAGCCTGACCTCCAGGGTTACCCGCAAATCCGTTGGGATTTGCTGGACATCGACCAGTTCAATCGGATCCCCGGCTTCCTGCGCCCCGTGATGAGACACTTCCGGACCAATTGGGAGACATTCCACATCATCCCGGTCGAGTCCGGGCGCGGCTGTCCCTACGGATGCGAGTTCTGCACCGTTACGGGATTCTTCGGCGACTCGGTGCGCTTTCGCTCGAACCAGAGCATCGTGGACGAAATGCTGCGCCTGAAAGAGCGTGCCCGCCGTACCGGCGGCCAGATCGCCGTGTTCTTCGTGGACGACAATTTCGCCATCAACGGAAAGCGCACGAAGTCGCTTCTACGCGACATCATTGCCGCGGGCGCGCAACTCTCCTGGGTGGGCCAGATCAGCGCGAATCTGCTGCGCGACGAAGAGCTGGTGGACTTGATCGCGGACTCGGGGGGCAGGTGGATCTTTGTCGGCATGGAGTCCCTGGACCCGGCCAATCTCGCCGCTGTAAACAAGAGCTTCAACAAGCCCGCCGATTACGCCGCGGCGCTCCAGCGCCTGGCTCGGCGGAACGTCTACGCCATCACTTCGTTCATTTTCGGCCTGGACAATGACACGCCGGGCGTTGCCGAGCGCACCCTGCGTCAAATACAGGACTGGCCGCCGGGCCTGCCCGTCTTCGGACAGATCACGCCTTACCCGGCCACCCCCCTCTACGAGCGCCTGGAAGAAGAGGGCCGGCTGACGCGGCCAAAGCATTGGCTCGATTTCACGCCCTTCCACATGGCGCACACGCCGCTGAAGATGACCTGTGAAGAGGTGCAAGCGGAGGTCAAGTACGCCTGGACGAACGCTTACAGCCCCGTGGCCACGCGGAGAGCCATCGCCTCGATGGCGCATGAGCCGGCCCCGTACAAGATCAGTCACCTCATCGCGCGGGTGTTCTTCCGTGGCATCTACTTCCCGCCGAAGAACGCCTGGGGATGGCTGAAGCTGCTGGCCCAGAACCGAGGCACGATTCTCCGGGTAATCAGAGAATCATTCGATAACTGGGGCGGAACCAGTGCCGCAGCGAGAGGACTGAAGTATGAGGTTGAATTGACAGGCAGGGAACGAGATGCCGTTTGACAGATTTGTGCCGTACACCTTCTCGCTCATTTCGGTGCGGAAGAATGCGCCAGCGTCGTCGGGAGTCTACGGGCTATCGAATGCTCGTGAGTGGGTTTTCGTGGGAGAGACCGACAACATCAAAGCGACGTTGCTCGGGCACTTGCAGGAGACGCACACGCCTCTGCTTGAGCGAGGACCTACCGGCTTCATTTTTGAACTCTGCGTCCCTTACAACCGGCTTGCCCGTCAAGAGCAGTTGATACGGGAGTATGAACCGGTTTGCAACCGGCATCCTAACTGAAGTCCTGGGGTATCCTTAGATCACACGACGGGCAAGGTGGCGCCGGACTCAGGCAGAGTGCTCTTGGGACCATGCTTCGCTCGCGGGACAGGCCGGCTCGCGAGGTGGGCCAGCATTTCCCGATCCGTGAGCGAGCACTGGGACGATGTCCGCGCCGCCGCGCCGCCGACCTCCAATTCCGCGGCCAGCAGGTGCAGACACAAAGCCGGCCCCTCCTGTATCCCAACGTGGTGCCTAGTAAACAGTGTCAGATCGGCGTCGACGGTGAATGTCCGTTTCTCCGACCCCGGTGTAAGCCCCTCAAACAGATAGGCCCGCATGTTCCCCCTATGCTCGAACCCGAGGTACCGAAGGCGCGTGGTCTCCTGGCGCTTCTCCGGTGCGGTCAAATCTCGAGGCGCAGGCTGCACGCAGACGTTCAGTGCCTTGGGACGCCGGCCGCCCTCCAGGTCAAAGCTCACCACTTGGCCGATCGCGAGGATGGGGACGCCATATGCCGGCACCGAGGATGGGCAAAAGCCAACCATCAGGCCGTCCTCTGCTGTGATGACACCGGACGCGCTTGCCGAATCCACGCTCTTGATGGTTCCGGTCATGGAAGAGAACCTCTGCTGGTCAAACATTGCGGGGCGGCAAACGGCGATGCTGATCCGCCCTCTGCCGAAAACACTCCGTTCCCCGATCCCTCAGGGTAATCGGGTGTCTGCACCGCCGGCGCACACTGTGCAGCAAGACCGGGGTGGGACTACCAGCGGGGCGTGCGACGCTCGCGAGACCCGCCGCCGCCACCTGTCTTCGGCCGAGCCTCGTTCACGTTGAGCGCGCGACCTCCCAGGTTCGTGCCGTTCAGGGCCTCGATGGCGCGGTCGGCTTCCGCGGCGTCCGTCATTTCGACGAAGGCAAAACCTCTCGATCGGCCGGTGTCGCGGTCCGTCGCCAAGCTGACACGTTCTATAGCTCCATACGGTTGAAAGAGCGAGCGAATCGACTCTTCCGTGGCGCCGAAATCCAAGTTGCCTACATAAATGTTCTTCACGTCAATCTCCTTGTCATTTGAAGGCTGGCTATTCCAGGCGAACAGGATCATCGGCCCAGTCTGGCGGGGCGGTCAAACGCACCCTAAGTATAGCACCTGGATTCTGCGCAGATGGGGGGCTGGGGCTGCGACGCCACCGGCGCGCCGAGTCGGCCCTGCGTCTCACGAGACCCATGCCCTTTCTCCTCGTACAGATGGACGCCAGGGTGAATCTCGCCTAACGCCCTGCTTCCTTCCGTTGCTTCAGTCGTCGCGCGATGTCGGTTTGTCATCACGGGCGGCCGGGGCCGGATCAGGCTGACTTCTTTTGTGGGATGATATTGGTTCGCATACAGGCTTCATGCCGCTTCCAGTGTGAGCCCGGCTGTAAGAGGATGACGGGAACCACCTCCTGGAGCGATTCATAGGAAAAGGAGAAACACCAAATGAAAGTGAAGTTGCTGCTGATGATGGCCGTGTTCCTGCTGCTGGCCGGCCCGATCCTTGCGCAGACGCCGCAAGCCGACCAGAAGTGGGTCGCCATAACCTCGGGCTTCTCGATGGCCATCGCCTCGGGCGTCTGCGGCCTTGCTCAAGGGAAGGCCGTGGCTGCCGCGGCAGAAGGGATGGCCCGGAATCCTTCCGCCTCAGCCGCCATCCGGTTCGCCTTGCTGCTGGGCCTGGTACTGATCGAATCGCTGGCGCTTTACACGCTGGTGATCATTTTCGTCAAGGTGGCATGATATCGGGCCGGGCATGCCCGGCCCTTACACCGCTATGAAGCTCGGCGGCATTTTTCTGCCGATCGCCACGCCCTTTGACCACAAAGGCGACCTTTACAGAGCCAAGGTCAAGCACAACCTCGAGAAGTGGAACCTCACGGGCCTCTCCGGTTACGTGGTGTGCGGTTCCACGGGCGAGAGCGTCATGCTTACGGCTGAAGAAAAGGCCGCCCTCTGGGAGTGGGTGGGGGAATGTGCCGCGCCGGGCAAGCTGCTGATCGCGGGCACGGGCAGGGAGAGCGTTCGCGAGACGGTCCGGCTGACGAACCAGGCGGCTGATATCGGCTACCAGGCCGCCCTGGTGTCGACGCCTCACTACTACAAGAGTCTCGTGAGTGGCCAGGAGGCGCAGACGCTTCACTTTCGCGCCGTCGCGGACCAGGCGAAAATTCCGGTCATCATTTGCAACTTCCCGCAAGCGACGGGGCTCGACATTCCGGCCGAAGTGGTCGCGCGGCTCTCGCACCATCCGAACGTCATCGCAATCAAAGAGAGCTCCGGAAATCTGGCGAAGGTCATGCAGATGATCCGCGAGGTCAAACCGGGCTTTCAGGTGCTGGTGGGATCGGAGCCCGCGCTCTGGCCATCCTTGGCGGCGGGCGCCGGCGGGGCCGTGCCGGCGTACACCAACGCCGTGCCCTATTGCGCGATCACCATCTGGGAAGCGCACCGCACCCGGGACGCTGAGGCGGGCCTCGATTGGCAGAATCGCATCGGCCGCGCCAGCTATCTGGTGACCGCGAAGTACGGAATCCCCGGCCTCAAGTACGCCATGGACTTGAATGGTTACTACGGAGGCCCCTGCCGTCTGCCGCTCGCCCCCCCAACCCCAGAAGCCAAGAGGGAAATCGAAGAAGCGTTCAAGGGTTTGCGCGGTTGAGGCTGGTCACCTGTCCCGCATCTGCAACTCCTGCTCAGGCCGAGTTCCACCGAGGCGGTGGATTTGGGCCACCAAAGACGGGGACCGTCCGCGTAATATACTGCAAAACAACGAGATAGCACATGGCATCGAAATTGCTAGCCAGTGGAGTAGAACGGTGATTGCGATGACGACAAAACAGTTGGGCAAAGGATTGGCGGTGGCAGTCATGGGGCTCTGCCTTACGGCAGTCCCAGCGGCGGCCCGGGGTGGTGGTGGTCGCGGCGGAGGTGGATTCCGAGGTGGTTTTGATCATGACGGGGGTGGATTCCACGGGGGATTCCGAGGGGGGTTCGGCGGAGGTTTCGTTGTGCGTCCCTACGGTTTCTATGACCCCTGGTTTTGGGGACCCTATTGGGGTGGCGGGCCCTATTGGGGCTACGGCTACTCTACGCCCGCAGGGATGGGCAAGCTGAAGATCGAGACACACCTCAAGGACGCGGAGGTGTTCATTGACGGCGCCTATGCCGGCACCACAAGCCAGGTAAAGGACATGTGGCTCAGGACCGGAGCCCACAACATCGAGGTCCGCGCCGCGGGCCATCCGAAATACGCGGGACGCGTCTACGTGTTGAGCGGCAAAACGCTGAAGATCTCACCCGGCTTCTGAGTCGCGTTGCGGGCAGCGGTCAGTCGCCGGTCTGTGCCGGTTGCGCGGAAGCCGCCGTGCCGTCCGGCTTCCGCGCGCGGGAGAGAACCCTTAATCAAAGACGACTGTTTTGTTGGCGTAGCAGAGGATGCGGTGCTCCAGGTGCCAGCGCACGGCGCGGGAGAGAACGATGCGCTCCAGGTCGCGCCCCTTTTCGGTGAAGTCCTCCAGTTCGTAACGGTGAGATACGCGCGTCACATCCTGCTCGATGATCGGGCCCTCGTCGAGCACCGCCGTCACGTAGTGGCTGGTCGCCCCAATCAGCTTCACGCCGCGCCGGAAGGCGGCCTGGTAGGGCCGTGCCCCGCTGAATGCCGGTAGGAAGGAATGATGGACGTTGATGATCCGCTCCGGGTAGCGCGCCACGAAGTTCGGTGACAGGATCTGCATGTACCGGGCCAGAACCAACAGGTCCACCTTGTTCTCCTCCAGCAGCGCCAGTTGCTTCTGCTCGGCTTGGGACTTGGTCGAGGCCTCCACGGGGATGTGGTGAAAGGGGATGCCATAGAAGTCCGCGAAACGCCCGGCGTCCGGGTGATTACTCACGATCAGCGGGATCTGGCAGCCCAACTCGGCGTTCTGGTGACGGTGCAGCAGGTCCAGCAGGCAGTGCTGCTCGCGGGAAACGAAGATCGCCACCGAAGCCGGCGCGGAGGAATACTCCAGCCGCCAGCGCATGTGGAACTCTTCGGCGATGGGCTGGAACTGGCCCGCGAAGCGAGCCGGCTCCAGGTCGAAGCCGTCGAGCGACCACTCGACCCGCATGAAAGACAGTTGCAGCTCGTTGTCCTGGTGCTGGTCGGCGTGAACGATGTTGGCGCCGTGCGAGTAGAGGAAGTTGGCGATGGTGGCCACGATGCCCCGGCGATCGGGACAGTCGATGAGCAGAATAGCGGTGTTCTTCATTCCCTCCTTCCGTCTGCGAATGAGCATATCAGAATCCGGGAACTTGCCACACCTGACTCCGGCGCGTTACGCTGTCATTCGCCATGCGACGGATCCTGTGCTTTCTCCTTTTTGCGCTCGGAGCGAATTGCCAGACTGACGGCCTCTGGGTGGATTTCGGCACGACCGTCCGGCCCTGGGACGGTTTCGGGGTCAACTACGTGGAGGTCGCCCAGACCCGCGACTATCGCAAATGGCCCCAGGAATACGGCGGCTTCAGCACGCTCTCCGAACAGCAACGCAGCCAGATTCTGGACCTCATCTTCGGTGCGGATGGCCTGAAGCCGGGGCTGGTCAAGATGTTCCTGGATCCGTACCAGGAAGGTCTCACGGAATCGGACAAAGGCAAGTTCGATCACAAGACAACCACCCAGTGGATGCGATACTTCGTCCGCGAGGGCCTCGCCCGGACCAGGGCGCGCGGCAGCGATCTCGAGATCATCACGACAATGTACGGACCGCCACCGTGGACCACCCAGCAGCGCTTCGTCCGCGGGCGCGACCTCGACCAGGCGCGTAAAGAAGACGTCGCCGAGTACATGATCGCCTGGGTCAAGTTCCTGCGCGACGAGGAGGGCTTCCCTGTCCGCTACGTCTCGTTGCACAACGAGGGCGAGGAGTTCTACCGCTGGCCCTCGGATGGCTCCACGGCCGGAGAGGAGAGGCACGACTTCAATCTCTACTGGCACAGCTCGCAGGTGGTCGACTTCCTCCGCTTCATGCGGCCCATGATGGACCGGCAGGGCTTGCGTGACGTCGGCCTGACTCCCGGTGAGACCAGTTCCTGGAGGAACTTCGCGCTCACCGGCATCTCGTGGGCCATCAACAGCGATCCCGAGGCGCTCAAGAACCTTGGCCTAATCACCAGCCATGGCTTCGGCGACATCAGCCAGAACATCGGCGCCAGCGCCGAGTTGCTGCGGATCAAGCGTCCTGACCTGCATGCCTGGACCACGTCCATGTCCTGGGGCAAGATGGATGTATCGTTTGTGGAGTCGATCCGGCAGCAGATCTACCGCGCGCAAGTGAACGGCATGATTCCCTGGGCGGCGATCCAGACCGCCACCTGGATTGGCGGCGACCCCAATCCGGGCACCGCCTTTCGCGTGGATGGCAAGGGCGGCTACACCGTCGAGCCCGGATACTACTTCTACAAGCAGGTCTCCCGAGCCGGACTGCCCGGCATGGCAGTGGCCTCGGTGTCTCAACCGCGGGGCGGCCTGGGTCTCATGGCATTTGCGGCGAACGGAACCAAGCAGCCGGACGCGTTCGTAGTGCTCAATACCTCTTCGGCGCCGGCCAAGGCGCGCATTCGGGTGACAGGCACTGCGGCGACCCGATTCTCCTCGTTCGTCACGGATGACGCAGCCAAGTACCGGGCGGCTGGAGACGTCCCCCTAGCGGACGGCTGGATCGAGTGCGAGGTGCCATCCCGCGGGGTCATGACTTTCTTCGCGGCGCCGCGCTAAGGACCGCACCTATGACCATGACCCCCAACGCTCTCGGTTCCCTCCGGCGGCTGGCTTCGTTTCTCGAGGAGAACCAGGACCGGCTGGTGATCGATGCGGACACGCACGCCACCGACTTGGCCAGCCTGACGGGACCGGCCCGCCAGCGGTACGAGTCGGAACCCGGCTATTACCATGGACGCCCGGTCTCGGCCGAGGATATTCTGCGCGAAATGGAGACGGCTGCGGTGGATATGGCGCTTATCTGGCAGAACCCCGCGGCTACGGTCTATACCGATGATCCCGATTGCAACGCCGAGGCCCTCCTGGCCTCGAATCGCTACATCCGCGATGCCGCCGAACGCTATCCGAACAAGTTCATCCCGGCGGGGTGGACCGACCCCAAGGCCTGCGGGCTCGCGAGCGCGCTGCGGCTGGCCGAGGTTTTCGTGCGTGAGTTTGGTTTTCCCATCGTGAAGATGAATCCGGCCCAGAACCGCTATCCCATCGACAGCCCGGAGGTCCTGCGAGTGGTGGATCGCATTGTCGAGATGGGGGCGGTCCCTGCCTTTCACTTCGGGGCCGATACGCCCTTCACCCCGGCCGAGGGGCTTGAGGCGGTCTCGCTCCGCCATCCCGATCATCCGCTCCTCGCGGTGCACATGGG
This sequence comes from Bryobacterales bacterium, assembly GCA_963798455.1. Taxonomy (GTDB): domain Bacteria; phylum Acidobacteriota; class Terriglobia; order Bryobacterales; family Bryobacteraceae; genus CAWCTD01. The sequence continues at coordinate 1,082,216 of CAWCTD010000004.1, read as the reverse complement.
CGGCGGCGGCGCGGGCTACCTGGAGGCGGAGGCGCTGTATCAGGCAGCGCGCGAGCTGGGACTGCGGCGGCCCAACATCCATTACGTGCTCAGCGCAAAGCGCGACCCGCACATGGAGAGCGACTTCATGTCGTATCAACTCGCTGGACCGCCTTATTCCGGCCACCTCTTCTGCGGCAGCGATGCCCCGTACGGCCGCCTGAGCTGGAACTTCGGCGGTTTCCGGGCCATGCTTCAAAGCCTGATGGATGCTGAATCCGCTCAGGCGTACCTGGGAGGCAACTTCGCGCGCTTTGTGCTCGCGGCATGCCGAAATCTGCTGACCTCGCAGAATCCGCCCGAGGCCGCATGACGCTGCTGGTTCTGGGCCTTTCCATTCTGCTGCTGCTGGTCCTGATCGCGCGCGTCAAGCTGAACGCCTTTTTGGCGCTGATTCTCGCCTGCTTCTTCGTGGGCCTCGCCAACGGCATGACGCCGGCGGCGACGCTCCAGTCGGTGCTCAAGGGGATTGGGGACACCATGGGCAGCCTGGCGCTGATCCTGGTGTTTGGGGCGGTGCTCGGCAAGATGATCGAGGAGAGCGGCGCGGCGCACTCCATCAGCTACGCACTGGTGCGCGGGCTCGGCGAATCGCGTGTGGAGGTGGCAGTGCTGGTGACCGGCTTCCTGGTCGGCCTGCCGATGATCTACAACGCCAGCTTCCTGGTGCTGATCCCCCTCATCTACACCCTTTCGGTTACGCGCAAACTGCCACTCATGATGCTGGGAATTCCTTTGTCCGCGGCACTCTCCGTGACGCACGGCTATTTGCCGCCCCATCCCGCGCCCATGTCCATCGCCGTCCTGTACCACGCCGACGTGAACCGGACTCTGCTGTACGGACTGCTGCTGGCGGTGCCGGCCACCATTCTGGCGGGGCCGGTTCTGGCGCGGTTTTTCAAGGGGCTGCAAAGCCACCCGCCTGCGAATCTGTACACGCCGCGTGAGTTTACCCGGGAACAATTGCCCGGCGTGGCCATAAGTGTCTTCACCACGCTGATCCCCGTGCTACTGATGCTGGCGGGGGCTCTGGCGTCCATCGCCGGAGTGCAGGGCAAGGCGGCAGCCGCGGCCCAGTTTGCGAGCGATCCTACGATCGCGCTGTTCGCCGCGGTCCTGGTGGCTTTCTACACACTCGGCGTGCGCCGTGGCCGCAGCGTCGAATCGATCATGGCAAGCGCCGGTGCGGGAGTGGCCAGCGTGTCCATGGTTTTGCTTATAATTGCCTCCGGTGGCGCGTTTAAGCAGGTTCTGTTGGACGCCGGGACCGGGGACGCGATCAAGGCCGTTGCGGCCGAGGTCCGGATCTCGCCTATCCTGGCGGCTTGGTGCGTCGCGGCGTTGCTGCGCCTGGCGGTCGGGTCGGCCACCGTCGCGGCCATCACGGCGGCGGGCGTGGTGCTGCCGCTGGTTCCGGGGTCGGGTGTTGCGCCCGAACTGCTGGTGATCGCCACTACCTCGGGCAGCCTGATGTTTTCGCACATGAATGACATCGGATTCTGGATGTTCAAGGAGTATTACAACATGACCATACGACAGACCTTTCAGATTTGGACCGTGATGGAGTCGATCGTGGCGGTGGTTGGCCTGGCGGGGACCCTGCTGCTGAGCCTCTTCATCAGCCCGCCGCCAAGCCTCGCAGCCGATCTCCCGCGGGCTGAAATCGCAAATGGGCAGATACGGGCGAAGCTCTACCTGCCGGATGCCAAGAACGGGTACTATCGCGCGACCCGGTTCGATTGGTCCGGAGTCATCTACAGCCTGGAATACAAGGGCCATGACTACTACGGGCCGTGGTTCAACAGGATCGATCCGAAGGTCCACGACTTCACTTACGAAGGATCGGAGTTAGTGGCCTCACCCTGCTCCGCAACCATCGGTCCGGTGGACGAGTTCCAAACCGACGGAAGCGCCCTTGGGTGGGCCGAGGCCAAGCCCGGCGGGACCTTCATCAAAATCGGCATAGGCGTGCTGCGCAAAGACGATGCGAACTACGACCATGTCAAGCTGTACGAGATCGTGGACCCCGGCAAGTGGACGGTCAAGAAGAATCGCGATTCGGTGGAATTCACCCAGGAGCTTTCCGACCCGGCCTCGGGCTATGCCTACGTCTACCGAAAGGTCGTGCGGCTCACGAAGGGCAAGCCGGAGATGGCGCTGGAGCACAGCCTGAAGAACACCGGACGCCGTGCGATCCAGGGCACCGTGTACAACCACAATTTCCTGGTGCTCGACAAGCAGCCCACCGGACCGGATTTCACGATCAAGGTGCCGTTCCCGATTCAGACAACTCGCCCTCCCAACAAAGCGCTTGCCGAGGTCCGCGGGAACCAGATCGTATACTTGAAGACTCTGGAGGGCAGAGAGACGGTTTCCGTGGCGTTCCAGAGCTCCAGTGACAGCCTCAAAGACACCGAGATCGTCATCGAGAACACCAAGGTGGGCGCCGGGATGAGGATCACCGCGGACCGCCCGCTCGCCAGGGAGCCGCTGTGGTCCATCCGGGCCGTACTCGCGATGGAGCCCTACATCGCCATGGATATTCAACCGGGCGGCGAGTTTACCTGGAAGAATATCTACGAGTACTACACGCTGCCGGCGAAAGCGAAGTGAGCGGTAGCCAACTCGCTTGGGGCCGCCGGGTCAGGGCTTGACAACCGCTCCGTCCACAGTGCGAGCCGGTCCTCCACCACTCCGTGAGGCCGGTGGCTGGAGCGGATACTTCGCCGCCAGCTCTTCGTTGATGTCGATGCCCAGGCCCGGTTTGTCGCTGCCGTAAAGGTAGCCTTTGCGCAACTCCGCCGTGCCGGGCAACAGTTCGTGAACAACCGGGGGAAAGTGGTTCTCTTCCTGGATTCCGAAGCCCGTGCTCGAGATATCCACATGATAGCTGGCCATTTGGTTGATCGGATCGTTCTCGCCTCCCTCCTGGAAAGCGGTCTTGACTCCGAACATCTCACAGAGCCCGGCGATCTTCTTCGCCTGTGTGATACCGCCGATCTGCGTGACGCGGCAGCGGACGAAGTCAATCAGCCGTTCCGAAATCAGTGGGACGTATTCGAGTGGATGCGTGAACAGCTCGCCAATGGCCATGGGCGTCGTGGTCACCTTCCGAATGTTGCGGAACCACTGGATCTGCTCCGGCGGCAGGATGTCCTCCACAAAGTACATTCGATAGGGCTCCATCCGCTTGGCAAACTCAACCGCCCTAGTCGGGCTCAGGTGTTCATGCACGTCATGGAGCAGTTTCACGTCGTTACCCAGTTTCGAGCGGAGGTACTCGAACCCGGCCGGGATCGTATCGACGTAGACCTCTTCATCGAACGCCGGCCTGGACTCGGCTCCGTCAGGCCTGCTGCCTTGCCCCACCGGGAGGAAGCCTCCCCCGCCGTAGCCCCCGAATTGGACACGGACGTGACGGAAACCATCCTCCATGTACTTCCGCACTTCTTCTGCTGCTTGCTCTTTCGTCGGGGCGTCCGCATGTTGGTAGCAAGCGACAGCGTCGTGCGCCTTCCCGCCCAGCAGCTCGTAGACCGGCATGCCGGCTCTCTTGCCCTTGATGTCCCAGAGCGCCTCATCCACCGCGCCAAGCAAGACGTTGTGAATAGTGCTATTGCGCCAATATGACCTGACGTTGCCGCTCTGCCACATGTCCTCAATGCGATTCGGGTCCTTCCCGATGAGGAACGGGATGAGGTGCCTTTCAATCGCGGCGATAACTGTCCCGTATTCTTGAGAGTTGATCGCGGAACCAAGCCCGTAGAGGCCCGCCTCGCTAGTGAGGACCTTCAAGAATACCCACCTGTAGCGGCCGCCGCCGTTTGTCGTGATCACTTTAACGTCGGTAATCTTTAAAGGCGGCAGCCCCCGGGTGCTCCGTTCGTATGGCTGGGCCGCGATCGCCGGCATAGCGGCCGGCAGTGCGCCAGCCCCTTTACAAAACTCTCTGCGATTCATGCCTTGTTCCTTTCGCTTAATCAAATGGACTGGGGGGAGCTCTGGCGCACGCCCCCCCGTGCATGAACAAGCGCGCAAGCCTGCCGGATTCAGGCTCGCTTGCTCTGGGCCGCCTTCAGCATCGACTGCATGCAACCGATCAAGTAGGCCAGGGCAGGGCTGGGCCGGAACGGTGCTCCAGATCCTCTGCCTGCCCCACCACGTCCTCCGCTAGCTTCGGCTCTCGGGTCACTCCCCAACCCCGGAATGTGATCGGGGATCGCAATTCCCTCAAACTTGACGTCTACCAGAGCCTGCATCACCTTGCTCATGTCGAAGTAGCCATCGTCTATCAAGCTCTCGGTGAAGTGCGGCAACGGCGCGCTCACGTTGCGGAAGTGAACCTTGAAGAGCTTCTTGATGCCGCCGAAGTACTTGATGGTCTCCACTGGGTCCCTGCCCATCAGCTTGCCGCCTTCCGTCCAGCACCCGACGCAAAGGCACATGCCTATGTTGGGACTGTTGGCAATCTCCAAGGCTTTCTTGTAACCCTCAAAACTCCCGAAAATACAGCGGGGAACACCCGCTAGTACCGGCTGCGGCGGGTCGTCGGGGTGAATCCCGATTCGCACGCCCGCCTCCTCGGCGACCGGGACCACCTTCTTGATGAAGTAGGTATAGTTGTCCCAGATCTCCTCCTTGCTGAACACGCGGCCATGGGAAAGTGGCTCCGTATAGGTCTTCCCGCCCCAGCTTCCCCGCAGATTGGGGCTCTTCAAATCGCAGTCAGCGCCAGAATACCCACGAGGCAACGTCGCCCGGCCGCTGCGCCAGATGCCGTTCCCCATGTGGGCATATGTGCTGTAAGGGATGCCGGCCTTGCCCAGGTACCTGATGTAGTTCAAATACTCTTCGATCTTCTGGTCGCGTCCGGGAAGATTCAGCGTGACCTCCGGCATGTTATGCAGGCTGCCACTCGGGCCAGCTCCGCTCCCGATGTTGTAGACCCTAAAGCCGCCGGCTTCCCATTGCTCCCGCATCTTGGTGAAGCGCTCGGCGGTGCCCTCGGCGGTTCTCACTGCGTCGCCCGTCCCGAGGCTTACCCATGTCACCCCAAGCTGCTTGAGATAGAGCATGTTTTCCTCAGTCGGTGCCCCACCCCCCGTGCCGATCTTGATCCCCGGCGGGATGGGACGAAGCGTGGCGGAACTCCTCGCCGCCGAAGCCAGCATCGCCGCCCCTCCGAGGGCCATCTTGCCTAATTCTCTTCTTGTGGCGTTGATCTTTCCGTCCTCGGTCCGTCTCAGTTCCTCAGAAATGCTCATGTCGTAACCTCCTGAATCTCACGATAAGTCTGCACGCCAAGCCGAGCATGGAGAAGCCGCGGGCGGAAGCCGCTCGCCCTCCTTCTAGTCTCGGCAAAATCAAAACATAAAGCGCGCCGAAAGCATAATATTTCGTGGGGAGCCACCGGTCAACACTTGGCCAAACTGAGCCGTGCCCACTGTGACGCTCGATCCATTTCCAAGGGTCAGCGCGGGGGTGTTGAAGAAGTTGATGAAGTCGCCACGAATTTGAAAGCTGTAGCGCTCTGAAAGTCTCTGGGTCCTGATGACCGACAGGTCGAGGTTCTTGCGCCCATAATCACGCAAGCTCGGCTGGGTCAGGGAATCGTTCGGCATCGTATACAGCGCGGAAGGCGCGAAAGCCGTGGTGTCGAAGTATCTTTGCGTCGTCCGCTGATCCTTGGGCAGGACTGGGTTGTGGAGACGGTCGCCGCGGCCGGTGTTGAGGGCAAAGTCCAGCAAACCCGTGTTATCGGGGGCTCCGATTCTAAGGGGAATCCCTGACTGGAGAACCACGATGCCGCCGACATTCCAGTTGCCAATGATCCCGCCCAGGAGGCCTGATGAGAGGAATTGCTTGCCCCTGCCAAACGGTATCGCGTACATAACGCTCGTAACCGCTCGCTGAGGGATGTCGTTGGTATCGAGCGTTCGGCTATAGTTGGGGTTGTAACGCGCGTCCTGCGGGCCGGTTTCCGTGGCATCCGACTCGAACGCGTTCACTATCCTCTTGGCAACCGTGTAGCCTAACGTAACAGCCAGACCGTGGCTGAGCTGCTTCTCAACCCGCAACTGGAAGCCGTGATAGTGCGCGTCGCCATAGCCTACCCGAACAATAAGCATCTGCATGTACTGCGGATACGGCCGTAAGAGCTGGCGGAGCTCCACCGTTGAATAGCCTAAGGGCCCCTGCGGGATCTTGCCGTAGAATGGGTTCGGAACAGTACTGCGCAACTTCGAACCCAACGACAGCAGCAGCGGGTCGTCCTGATTATACATCATGTTCTGGTTTATGTGCTGGATCCTGTTCCCCACGTACCCGGCCTCTACTAACACTGTTGGCGTCACCATACGCTGAATGTTGAACGACCAATTGGTAAGTTTGGGCATGGGGTGATTCCGATCGAAAGTCCGGATGTTCTGCCCCGCAAATGTGTCCGAACGGGTTGGGGCATTTATGCCGTTGGCGAAGGGATTGGACCACGACCCTCCTGCCGGCGGAGAGTTCGGAGCGGAATTCGGCGGGCCCATGCTCATTTCCGTCCTCGCGTACAGCCCGTTGCCCTGGTCCGACACGCCGACATTCAGCGTGTCCGTGGCTGCATAAAAAATGCCGACACCGGCTCGAATTACCGTCTTTGACCCGAGTTTATACGCCAGTCCTACCCGAGGGCCGACCTTGTCCTTTACCGGATCGACTTGGAACTGGCCGGGCGCAAGAATATGAAACGTCCCCTTAGCTCCGGTAACGGGCTCGGTCCCGTTAAAATCGAAATAGCCGGTGCGTCCCCATTTCTCAGCCCACGGCTGTGTGTACTCATAGCGAAATCCCAAATTCGCGGTCAGGTTCGGCGTAATCTGCCAGTCATCCTGAACGTACAAGCCAATGTATTTCTTGTAGAGAGTGATGGCTGGGCTAAAGGCCAGGTAGCCTGACATCGGCTCTCCGAGCAGAAAGGTAGCAAAACCGTGCCCAGCGCTGGGAGAACTTACGACGGGGTTCGGACCTTGAGTGTATCCACGATCAAAGAGGTACTGGCCCGGGCCGGATGACTGGAAAGAGTCGTCCCGTATAAGTTCGGTTTCCACTCCTCCCTTAATTTTGTGCCGGACTTTCATCGCTGTAAGATGGTATTGTGCTTGATAAGTGCTCTGCGCCGAGTGACTATACGACCCTCCGTTGAGACCGGTGGTTTCCGTTGTGCCCGAGTACGTGACCTGATAACCCACGTTGCCAACATTATATTGATTGATCTGCACAGTCGGAAATGTTCGGTACTGTGTCGTGTCATTCAAATATTTTGGAAAGCCGAGCGTGGTTAGGTCGAGCTGGTCCTCCACCCAGCGGCTTGTGGAGCTTGTACGCGTCATGCTGACTCGCGCTTCACCCAGCAGGGAAGGGGTAAAGGTCGAGACGAAGCTGACTAAGGCGCTCCGTGCCGCGTTACTCCCTATAGAGTTGGACGTGAACGCGACAAGGTCAGGCGTAAGCCCGGTGGTCTGAGATGAGCTCTGCGTACCGTTAAAGCGTCCATAAAGTCGATGCTTGTCGCTGAGGTTATGGTCGATGCGGCCTACCCAGATGTTGTTGGGACTTACGCTTTGTCCCAAACTTTTGTAAAAATTATTGAATTTCGTGGGCCCTTCTCCGGTGCGGTTGTCGGCGGGCCAGTACTTCAGCATGTTTGCAGATACAGGGTTAATATTTGTGATTTGGTTGCCGGGAAACGGAGTACGGACATAATTGCCCGGGGTGGCGGGGTCGGGACGCGTGGTTGTGGGGTCGTAGATGGTGATCTGGTTCCCTTTAGTATCAAGGGTGCCCATGAAGTTGCCAGCCTTTTGCGCTGCGGTGGGTACGGTCGCCAAAATCGTTCTGGGACTGCCTGTACGAAGAAACTCAACGTTTGTGTAGAAGAAGGTCCGGTCACGAACGATTGGGCCACCTAGTGCGCCGCCAAATTGGTTGGTATGGGTGACGCTCTTTGCCACGTTGTTTCTGTTGTTCGTCCAGCTATTGGCGTTGAGTTTGTCGCTCCGGTAGAATTCGTACCCCGCGCCGTGGAATACATTGGTCCCTGTCTTGGTGACGATGTTGACAACCCCGCCGCCGGAGCGACCAAATTCCGCGGCGTAAGTCGCAGTGTCAACCCGAAACTCGGCCACGGACTCCATGGGAACGGTGAACGCCGACTTTGAGTTGATCGCCGCCCGGCTCTCTCCGCCGTCGGTCAACACCGCGTTTTCTCTTGCCAGTCCGCCGCTCATTTGTGCGGATGTGGCGTTCCCTGACGTGCCGCCCCCGGTGGGAGCCACACCGGGCGTCAGTGAAGCGAGATCGAGTGCGTCACGTGCCAGCGTCGGCAGCTCCGCTATGGTTTGCTGTGCCAGGATCTTGCCTAGGCCGGTAGATTGTGCCTCTAGTTGCACTGCCGTTGCCGTCACCTGTACTGATTCGGTGACCGCGCCTACCTCCAAGGTCACGTTGACGGTTGCCGTCAGGCCTGCGCCCAACCGGATAGCAGTCACCACGGACGGTCGAAAGCCAGCTTGCTCGACGCGGAGCTCGTACGGGCCAGGAGGCAAGGCTGGCAAGTAGTAGATACCGGCGGCATTCGACGTGGTTGTTGTTGTGATGTTCGTGTCGACATTCCGAATGGAGACCTGAGCGCCGACTATGAGGCTTGCGCTACTGTCGGTAACCACCCCGGTTACGGTCGCCCGTTCACCTTGCCCGTAAACCGGGGCCGCGAGCAGCAAGGCGAAGAGAAACAAGCCGGCCAGTGACAAGAACGTTCGTATGAAGACTCTCGAAAACATTTCAATCCCCTTCCTGTGCCGTCGCCGAAGACCTACCGTCTTTTCTGTCTTGCGCCGCGGCAGATCCAACGAATAGAGGTTGTGCTTGGTTGCTGTAAGTCTGTGCGCTCTTGGCCAAAGCCAGTAAAGACAACAAAACTCACGGTGAGCGTAACAGCCGAGGCAGACAATCAATTAGCGAAGCTAATCAACTCCACTAAGAACCGTGATTATTCTACTCCGCGTCCGGAAAAATGTCAAGGAAAATCTTGACGGGAAGTGTCCTCAATCTTCCAGCGCGTCTGGTGGGTTTGTACGGTGCACCAGACCGGTTGTGAGTCCTGGACTGCGAGATGACCCGTACCTTAAGACCGCTTAACAATCCGTCCGTTGCTGTGCAGGTAGGGCACCACAGGCGACAATGGTCGGAGTATTGTAGTTAATACAAGTTCACTTGACATGTTCATCGCCGAGTGATAACTTATACGCACCGCTCGATTTGGATACCTCAGAAGCAGCTCGAGGCAGGCGCACCATAGGAGGAGATGATGGCCGGTTCGGTTCCATTCCAATGGCCTGGTCCATGGAAGGATCCTTCAGCTTTGAGCCTGCTCAAGGGCAGTGCCGTGAACTGCCTCGTGGTGGGGCAAGGCGACGGACTCGACACCGTAATGGCTCGAGCGCGTCAGGAAGGCCTCCAGGTCGTCGACGCCCAGTCGCCGCCTCGCGGGGTCAATGTCGTCAAAGGACTGTGGCCTGCGGTGAAGCTATCCGAATCGGGAGCCGTGGACCAAGCGGCGGCCGGCCCCACTGGTGACCCATGGGTAGACTCGAACGGCTGGAAGATCCGTCTGACGTCCGCGCTTCATCCGGGTGCCGCCGTGTGGGTCGACGCGCCCCCAAAAGGGTCGAGGTTGACGGCGGAATCGTACCTGGTCGCTATTGCCGACGCCGCCGCGCATGGGGGCCGTTGGATCCTCTCGCTCGATGACCAGCTCGCTCAGGACGTCGCCGGGCAGAAGCCGGAGGCGCTCCAGACGTGGAGGCTGCTGACGGGGGCGGCGGGCTTTTTTGCGGCCCGACAAGCCTGGTCGGATTACGTCCCTGAAGCCGTGGTGGGGATCGTCTCGGATTTCTCCGACAAGAACGAATTTCTGAGCAACGAGGTTCTGAATCTGGTGGCCCGTACGAACCAGCAATACCGGGTCATCCCGAAGGACAAGCTTTCGGAGGCCTCGTTGAGGGGCCTGAGGGCCGTGCTGTATTTCGACGCCGAGCCGCCAGCGCCGGATCTGCGGAAACGTATCGTCGCGTTCGTCCAGGGGGGCGGAATGCTGATCGCGGGACCCCGGTGGGGCGAAGTGCCCGGGACGACCGCAACAGCGGAGAGCCACCCTCGCTACACTTTGCGCGGGTTCGGCAAAGGGAGGGTGGCCATTGCCAACGCGGATCTGGAGGATCCCTACTTGGTGGCTAACGATTCGGTGATTCTGGTGAGCCACCGTTATGAACTGCTGCGGCTCTGGAACCCAGGTGCGGTCAGTTCTTGTCTGACCGTCGCGCCTGACCGCAGGCGAGCGGTGGTGCAGATAGTGTTTTACGCCTCGGCGCGGGTGACGGACGGGCTTACGGTGCGGGTGGCCGGGCAGTACCGGACGGCCAGATTGTGGACCCTCGACCAAGCCACTGCTCGCGACGTGGAGATGGTGACGCAGAAGGATGCCGTGGAGCTTCACCTGCCGCTTGTGACGGTATACGCCGGCGTGGAGCTGGAATCGTGATCTGGCGGGTAGGGAGGAGAAGGGGAATGGCGGGAAACCACACTCGCAGGGAATGGCTCAAGACGGTCTCTGTCACTTCGGGCGCTTGCTTGGCGGGGGCGTGGGTCAGCCGTGCCGCGTCAGCGCCCACAGCTCCCGTAGCAGTCGCTAAGTGCAAGAGTTATGGTCCTGAACTGCTGCCTACGCTGGAAAAGATGTTCGACCAGCTTGGCGGTCTCGGGCGGCTGGTGAAAGGAAAAACTGTCGCGATCAAGATCAATCTCACGGGCGCGCCCAGTTACCGCCTGGCGCACCAGCCCTTGGGGGACACCCACTACACCAGTCCGCAGGTGATTGCAGCGACCGTGCACCTGATCGGCAAGGCTGGGGCCAGGCGCATCCGGCTGCTAGAAAGTCCCTGGTCCACGGCAGACCCGGTGGAGGAGTACCTGCTCCAAGCGGACTGGGAACCCCGTGACATCCTGAGTGCCGCGAACAACGTCGAGTTCGAAAACACGAACTACCTGGGCAAGGCTAAGAAGTACTCCAGGCTCATCGTTCCTCACGGCGGCTACGTTTTCCCCGCATTTGACCTGAATCATTCCTACGAAGACTGCGACGTGTTCGTAAGCTTGGCCAAGGCGAAGGAGCACGCCACCGCGGGGGTCACGTTGTCCATGAAGAACTGCTTCGGGCTCACTCCCTGCACGATTTACGGTACCGGCGCAGGCGTGGATGAGCCGAGCGAGGTTCCGAAAGGCGGCCGCACCATGGTCCACTCGGGCTCGCGGCAGCCTTCCAACAGCTCTCCTCCGGAGAAGGACCCTACATCCCCGAGACAGGCCGGCTACCGGGTGCCACGCGTTGTGGTTGACCTGGTCTCGGCTCGTCCCATCCACTTGGCCGTCGTCGAGGCCGTTAAGAGCATGACCGGCGGCGAAGGCCCCTGGATCCGGGAGCGTCTCGCTCCGGCGAGCCCGGGGTTCATTGTGGCCGGCACGAATCCCATTACCACCGACGCGGTGTGCATGGCGGCCATGGGCTTCGATCCCATGGGTGATCGTGGCACGCCGCCGTTCGAGAGTTGCGACAGCATCATACGCCTTGCCGAGGACGTGGGCATCGGCACGCGAGACCTAAACCGTATCGAGGTGATCGGTACGCCAATCAAGGAGGCCGTCTTCGATTTCGCGGCCATCCGCAAGCAGAGGCGCCTTTCGTCCCCACCCCGGGAAGGGCGCAAGAAACAGCAGTCGTGATCCGGCTGGTGCAGTTTTCAGAAAGGGATTCGAAATGCACAAAGTTGCATGCCTAGTCTTCGTTCTTTTGTTTGCCTTCGCGGCGTATGCCCAGTTTGACCAAGGGCAAATCACGGGGACGGTGAAGGACTCAAGCCAAGCTGTCGTCTCGGGCGCCGCAGTCACGGCCAAGAGCGCCGCGACCGGCCAAGCCTCGTCCACCAAGACGGACCAGACCGGGACGTACCTGTTCACGAATCTGCCGGTGGGCCCTTATGAGATCAGCGTGCAGGCGGCCGGCTTCAAGACGTTCGTGAGAACTAACGTGACGGTGAATGCCGCGACGCGCACCACGGTGGACGCGGCGCTGGAAATCGGGTCCACGACGGAATCGATCACTGTGTCGGCGGACGTCGCTCTGACCACGCTGGACACCGCACAGATCGGGCGCACGATTGACGCCACCCAAATCACGGATCTGGCCCTGAACGGCCGCAATCCGTTCAACATGGCGACGCTCAAGGCCGGGGTGATCGGCGACCAGTTCAACGGCTTCAACCCTGGGTGGGTGGAGCAGAGCGTTTCCATCAACGGAGGCCGGAAGAACGGAAATGCGGTGACGATGGACGGCGTCAACTTGTTGCGGGCTCGAGGAGATGCCGCTCGCGACACCAACATCGGCGTCCTGAACGTGGATGCGATTCAGGAGGTGCAGATCCTGACTACGACCTACCCCGCCGAATACGGGCGTGCCATGGACGGCCAACTTCGCTTTGTCACCAAGAGCGGGACACGAGACTTCCATGGAACCGCATGGGAGTTCCTGCGCAATTCCAGGCTGGACGCCAACAGTTGGACGCGCAACAACAGCCCCAACCTGAGCGATTCCTCGCGTCCGGCGCCCTTTCGCTACAACCAGCCGGGGTACTCCATCGGCGGCCCGGTGGTGATTCCCGGCAAATTCAATACCACGCGAAACAAGCTCTTCTTCTTCTTTTCCCAGGAGTGGGTGTGGTATCGCAGGGAGCAGACCAACACCTCCACCGTGCCCACGGCGGCCATGAGAACGGGCGATTTCAGTGGGTTGCTGGATCCTAACAACCCGTTCTACAAGAAGATCAGAATCGTAACCGATCCGAGCACCAAAGCGCCCTTTCCTAACAACGTGATCCCCGCGCTCCAGCGGAGTCCTAACGGGATAGCGATTCTAGGTGCGTACCCGCTTCCCACCCCGGGGTACCAAGTAGGCACAGCCAACTGGATCAAAACTCTGCCTGACCCTATTACCAACCGGAAGGATACTGTACGGATGGACTACTACGCTGGTAGCAGCCGGATCAGCTTCAGCGGGAACCACTATCAGTACGAAGAAGATCAACCCTTCGAAGGTACGTTCGGCACCGGCCTGGACCGCTCGAACACTCGTTGGCACCGCCCCAACAAAGTAGGCGTCCTATCCATAACCACCACCCTGTCCCCGACCAAGATCAACGACGCCACGTTTTCGGCCGCGGCCGACAGAGCCCAACTGGACCCATACGTAAATACCGAGGGCCACGACTGGCTCACGAGAGGGCAGTACGGGATCAACTATCCTTACATGGTTTCGGGCTCCAAAGTCGTACCGGACAGGATCCCGGCCGCGAGCATTGCTGGCCTCTACAGCCTCTCCGGCGGCAGCCGACCGCAGAACTCGTCTGGTCCCATCTACTCCTGGGCCGACAACTTCACCTGGATCGCGCGGAGCAACCACACACTGAAGTTCGGCGTGTGGGTGGAAAAAGCCACCCAAAAGAACAACGAACTAACCGGCACCCAGAACGGAAGCTTCAGCTTCGCGGACACGGGCGCCAACCCACTGACTACGGGGCTCGCCAGTGCCAACGTGGTCTTGGGCAATTTCGACACGTATACGGAGAGCGGCCGGCGTCCTTACACCTTGGTCACGAGCGTGGCCGTGGAGTCCTACGCTCAGGACACGTGGAAGGCGACCCCGAACCTCACGGTGGAGATGGGCGTGCGCTGGTCGTACCGGCAGCCTTGGCACGCAAAGTGGAACGATATTTCCGAATTCGACCCTCGATATTACAACCCCGCGAACGCCGCTGTTATCGATCCGAAAAGCGGGTACATCACCTCGGGCGATCCGTTTAATGGCATCGTCCTGCCTGGAAGCGGCATTCCCGACTCTGCGGCGGGTCGAGCGAACGCGATCTACCTGCCTGACTATCAGCGCCTGTTCCACAACCTGCCTGGTGGCTTCGTGAACAGCATGTACCACTATTTCGCGCCACGGCTTGGCATCGCCTACCGTCTGTCCAGCAAAACCGGAATTCGTCTGGGCGGCGGCGAGTTCAACCAGCGCCAGATGCTGCAAAATCTTATGGGCAACGCGCCGAACCTGGTGACGTCTTCAGTGCAGTACGGCAAGGTGGACGACCCTGGCGCCGGGTCGGGAGGCCGCTACACACCGCAGAGCATCAGCCGTCTAGATCCGAGCTACAGGTACCCCACCTCGTTCAGTTATAGCGCCTCGCTTCAGCACGAACTGCCCCACGGGATAGTACTTGACGTTGCGTACGTGGGCAAGCAGTCAGTCAACCTGATCCGCACCCGGAACCTGAACGAGATACCTCCAGGCACCCTCACCGCACATCCCGGCACGCTGGCGAATACTTATCGGCCTTGGTACGGCCTCGCGGCGATCAATCTGACGACGACTGACGGCCGTAGTGACTATAACTCGGCCCAGGTGAGCCTGGACCGGCGCTTCGCTTCCGGGCTCGGGTTCGGAGTGAGTTATACATTCTCCAAGGGTTTGGACAACATCACGTACAACGCCCAAGTGTTCAAGAAGGCGCCATTTGAGTGGGACAGGAAGAATCTGCTCAACATGAACGTCATTTATGCGCTGCCATTCCTGAGAAACAGTCGCAGCCTGGCGGGCAACCTGCTCGGAGGCTGGCAAGTCTCCAGTGTAATTTTTTACAGATCGGGAAACCCTTTGTCCGTAACCGATTCGACAGACGTCGCGGGAGTCGGATCTGGAGGCGCGCCCTGGGACCTGGTGGGAAGCCTCGATGTCTCCGGAGCGCGCGGTCTCGGCCAGCCATGGTTCAACCCGGCAGCGTTTGCGGTACCCAAAGCGGGCACGTTCGGAAACGCGGGACTCGGCATCATTCGAGGGCCGACATACCATAACCTGGACGCGTCGCTTTTCAAGAGATTCCGCATTTTCGAGCGGCTGACCGCGGAACTCCGCGGCGAAGCGTTCAACGTGCTCAACCACCCCTTGCTGGCAGATCCCGGGACAAATCCGCGCGTAGCTAACTTCGGAGTCATTACGTCGAAGACGATTTTGTCCACGGTGGCGAATGTCTCCATGAACGAGCGCAACGTGCAGGTGGCGCTGAAACTCATCTTTTGATTCAAAGGGTCCACCCCGGCTGGCGCTAGGGTGGACGGCAGTACAATGGAAGGTGGCAGCCATCGTGACATAAGGTCACCGGGAGACGCGGTCTAGGTAGGCGATTGCACAAAGGAGATTACAACATGAGTGGTTCTGAAGCACCGGGAGAGATGCGGAACGAGAAGTTGAGTTTGGATCGAAGAGAGTTCTCCAAGGTGGCACTCGGAGGAGCGGCGTTGCTGGCCACGGCCGGCAGGAGTTCCGCCACGCTTCGTCCGATCCCGCCGGGGATCAAGATCGGCACCAGCGGGGGCCAGCCGACCGAGGAGAACATGGTCTACCTCAAGCAGCTTGGGGTGAGCTGGGTGAGCCTCGGGGCTTCACCTGAAACGGCCACCGCCGAGGGCTTCACCAAGATGCGGCAGCAATGGGAAGCCGGCGGCTTCAAGGTGTATAACATCGGCAGTGGAGTGGGGCCGAGCGGCAGCCTGCATAACATGCCGGAGGTCACGCTGAACCTTCCCGGACGCGACCAGAAGATCGAAGAGTATTTGAATTACATCAGGTACCTGGGCAAAGCCGGCATCCCTTACAGCACGTACGCCCACATGGGGAACGGCATCTGGCGCAGCGGCCGGGCGACGTTGCCGCGTGGGTATACGGGCGCCGACTGCGATTTGTCCAGCCCCAATCTGCGGGGAAGCTGGGGCGGGAAGACCTATACGGAGCCTCTTTCCCATGGCCGCGTGTT
This sequence comes from Bryobacterales bacterium, assembly GCA_963798455.1. GTDB lineage: Bacteria > Acidobacteriota > Terriglobia > Bryobacterales > Bryobacteraceae > CAWCTD01. The sequence goes on along the minus strand of CAWCTD010000004.1, from coordinate 1,066,215 downwards.
CAGCAAGGAGGAGATCTGGGACAACTACACCTACTTCATCAAGAAGGTGGTTCCGGTGGCCGAGGAGGCAGGCGTCCGGATCGGTATTCACCCCGACGACCCGCCGCAACCGGTCCTGGCGGGTGTTCCGCGCTGCATTTTCGGCAATTTTGAAGGCTACAAGAAAGCTTTGGAGATCGCCAACAGTCCCAACATAGGCATGTGCCTTTGCGTAGGGTGCTGGACGGAGGGCGGCAAGCTGATGGGCAGGGACCCGGTGGAGACCATCAAGTACTTCGGCGGCATCAAGAAGCTCTTCAAGGTACATTTCCGGAACGTGAGCGCGCCCTTGCCGCACTTCACCGAGAGCTTGATAGACGACGGCTACTACGACATGAGCAAGGTGATGCAGGCGATGGTGGACGTCAACTTCGAGGGCATCGCGATCCCCGATCATATTCCGGCGCTGGGGGTCATGCCGGGCGCGGAACCCGCCAGGGGGGGCGGCGGGGCAGGCAGAGGCGCTCCGGGACCGTACCGGCCGAACATCGGCGTGGCCTATCTGATCGGTTGCATGCAATCGATGCTGAAGGCAGCTCAGGATCACAAGAGCAGAGCGTAGGGATTGCCGGGGGCAGTCGACCAGCACGAATGCCTCAGCGAAAGTGATATGTGAACTCGATGTAGGCGAGATCAGAGAGGCCGTGGAACTCGCCGGTGCTGGTTGAAGCGAAAAGCTGGGCGCCGAAGTTTAGATCCGTGTTCGCAGTCAGGCTGTGATTGAGGCGGGGCAGCACCACGGCGGACGGCCCTTGCACGTCGGTGACTGCATACGCCTCCAGCCGCCAGAGGGGCGTGAGAGCGTAGGTCGCGCCGGTTGAGATGAAGTGCCGCCGCAAGGTGAAGATCTCGCTTGAGAAGCGCAGCAGTACGCTGGGATCGAACGGGTTGTTCCGCGGCACATCGGGTTGGCCCTGGTTGTAGAAGTACTCCCCGACCAGATAGAGGCTGTTGGCGAAGGAGTAGTCGGCGCCGGCGACCAGACGCAGCGCATCCTTGACGGAGATCGGGTTGGAGCCCGAAGCAGGGTGGCGCCAGCGGTACGTCACCTCTCCTCTTATTCCGGCGCCGCGAATCTGCCCGGCGAAATCGGCCCCTCCCATCCAGTCCTGCCCGAAGCGGCCCGCGGCCACATCGAAATCGTAGTTATGAGCAGTGCGGCCCAGGCGCAGGGCGGAAGAGGACTGGCGGAATCCATCTTGAGGCGCGTAGACCAGGTTCCATCGGAGCGCGCCGGGAGAACTGTACTGCAAGAGGGCGGCATCCACACCCTGGCGCTCGTTCGGCTCCATCTGCAAGGGGCTGATCGGGTTGAAGACGTCCATGGGACTCCAGAAACGGGCCGTCCCCCATCCGATGCGCTGGCGTCCGAGCGTGAGAGCAGCGGAACCATTCTCGAAGGTGACATAGCCCCGGTAAAGGGACGTGTCCCAGTAGACGTTGTGCTCGTTGACCATCGTGTGCCGGAGATCCAGCCACGCGCCGCTCTGCCGGTCGCGAACCGTCTCGAAGTCGGGAAGAGCGATGAGATTACCGGCGTGGAGATCGTTGTCGTAATCCACGTGGAGCTGGAGCCAGCCGGAGTACTTGCCGTCGTAGGTGAGCCGCAGGCGATCGAGGTTGTCGGCCCACGTGTCCTGGGTGAAATAGGATCGCGAGGTGCTGGTCAGGTTCTTGAAGTAGCCGCTGAGTTGCTGCGTCCAGGATGAGCCGGCGCCGTCGGGGGAGGAAGTCTGGGCCGCCATCGGGCCGGCGGCCAGGATCGCCAACAGGCAGCCGAGAGTCCTCACGGCTCCTGCGCTTCGTCGCCGGTCAGCCGGCCGTCCTTGAGGCGGATCAGACGGCGCGCCCGGCGCATGACCGCCGGGTCGTGGGTCGAGAACAGGAAAGTGACGGCACGCTCGCGGTTCAGGCGCTCCATCATGTCGAGCAGCAGGCTGGCGTTCTCGGAATCAAGGTTCGCGGTCGGCTCGTCGGCCAGCACGAGGTCGGGTTCGGGAAGAATGGCGCGCAGCACGGCGACGCGCTGCTGCTGGCCGCCGCTGAGTTCGTCGGGTCTCTTGTCGCGCAGATCGCGCAAGCCGACGGCTTCGAGCAGGAGCTCGGCTCTGCGAACCCGCTCTTGCTTCGGGACACCTTGGAGCGCCGGCACGAATTCCAGATTCTCGAGCACGCTGAGCACAGGGAACAGGTTGAAGGACTGAAACACGAAGCCGATGTGCCGAAGGCGGAAATCGGCGAGCTTGGCCGGCGGCGTGGACGTGATATCGAGTCCGGCGATTCGGATCGAGCCAGTGTCCGGCGTGTCAATCGCGCCGATAAGGTTCAGCAGGGTGGTCTTGCCTGAGCCCGAGGGGCCTACCGCCGCCACGAACTGTCCCTTCTCAATGGCCAGGCTGATCCCCGTCAGGGCGTTGACGGACACGTGATTGCGATAGGTTCTCGAAACGCCGGTGAGTTCGATCAGCGCCATGGTTCCTCAGATGTGCCGGATGGCCTCCACGGGCCGCAGCCCCGCCGCTTTGACCGCCGGATAGAGAGCCACCACCACCACCACTACGAACACGGAGAGATTCGAGAACGCGAGGTTCTTCACAGTCAGTACCGGATAGACCACGGTGGTAGTGATACCCAGAGCGGATGCTCCTGCTGCGTAGCGGGAAAGATCGATGCCGATGTGGGCGAACAGAACCGTAGCCGCGCTGCCAAGAAGAGCGCCAAGCACAACGCCTAACAGGGCCAGGACCGCAGCTTCCTGCATGACCAGCCGGACCACCTGCCGCGGCCTGGTGCCGAGCGCCATCATCACGCCGAATTCCCGCACACGCTCGAACACGGACATCATGACGGTGTTGAGGATACCCACCGAAATCACAACGAACAGGATCGCGACGATGATGTAGAAGAAGGCATCATCCAGCTCGATGAACTGTTGGAGGAAGGGCTCCACGACATACCAGGGCAGAACCTCGACCGGCTGCCCGGCCAGGCGTGCCGTCAGGAACCGCTTGGCCTGCGCCACCGCGCCAGAGGAATCGAGCAGCAGGGCGGCTTCCGTAACCCTGTCGCCCAGCGAAAACAGCGACTGGGCGTCTTGTTTCAGAAGATAAACGACCCCGCGGTCCAGTTCGGGAGAGCCGGAGCGGAAGATGCCGGCTACGCGGAACAGTTGCCCGCCCAACGACCCATCGGCGGCCTGCACCATCAGCACGACCTTGTCCTCTAACCGCGCCCCCAACGACTGCGACAACCGCTCGCCGATCAGAACAGGACGGCTCGTCCCTTCCTTCAAGTACGCTCCCGCCACCACCGCCCGATCAATGGTGGTGACCCTCCGTTCGTCCTCGGGCACGATGCCGATTACGGTCACCCCGGCGGAGTTCTCAGCGGTGCTCGCCAGTCCGTCGCCCAGCACCCGGAAGGAGCAGCCGCGAAGATGGGGAGTTTGTGGAATCACTTGTTGGAGCAGCGCCATGTCGGGCAGCGTCTTTCCGAGGCTGGGATCGCGCCGATACCCGGAGCGATGGATCTGGATATGGCCGATCTCGGCCCGCACCGAGTTATCCACCATTTGCTCGTGGAAGCCGTCGCCGATGGCGCGCATCAGTATGTCGAACGTCAGGCCAAGGGCGACAGTCATGACGGTCAGCAGAGACCGCCGCCTGTACCTCCAGACGTTGCGCCATGCCATCTGCCAGAAGAGCATCGGAAGCCTTCCGCGCCAGTTCAAAAACGCCGCTCGAGGTTCCGCCGGGTGAAGATATCCGGCGAAACGGGCTTGTCGAACTCGATCGACGAGAATGCAAGAATCGTCTCGTGACCAGGCTTGACCTGCGAGACCATGCGCCACCTCATGGGATAGTCGCGTGATCCGGTCCGGCGGATCTCGTCGAAATGCAGGGTCTTTTGAAGCGCGCCCCTTTCGTCGTAGAACTCCTCGCGGCGTGGCAGGAAGTCGGACTTACGGATGAGGACGACCAGCTTGCCCCACACGACCGGGGCATCCGGCTTCGGCGTGGCAAGGAGCCGGTAGCACACGTCACCCGCCTCGGTGGTCTCACCGTCGATTCGATGAGTGTAATCGGTGGGCAGGCTGCTCTCTTTTACCAAGTCATCGTTGGTGAAGTCGCTGCCCATCCAGGGCTGGAGCATAAGCGAGGGCGGGATCTTCATGACGCGTTCCACGGAGGGCAGGTAGATCCACATATTAGTGCCGATCCTAAGAGTGCCGGTTCCTGCTTCCTTGGCCGGCGATGTAATGCGAATGAAGGTCTTATCCGGGTAGTCGTACCAGAAGGTCATCTCGAGAGTACGTTCCCACTCGGGCGTGCGCACCGTCATGGATGCGGCGCCGTATTGGGTCTTCCCCTTGAGTGCCGCGTCGCACTTCCGGGCGATGGCCAGAGCTTGGGGTTGCTCCGGCTGCTGCGCGGGAGCCGCCAGCGAGAGCAGCAGCAGCATCGAGAGAACACTCGAATAGCTCATGTCTTTGACGCACCTCTGTTAGCGCGGCGCAAGAGGTCATCCCCATATTCCCAAATCACTCAGGTCCTTGTCGACAATGGGGATAGACGGTCTTAGCGGGACTGCTCGCCGGGCCGAACTCACTCGCGGCCCTCCTTGATCAGCTTCTCGAGGCGGCGGTCCGCTTCCGCCAGCATTTCCTCGGCGGTGTGTATCGAAATCAAGCCTTGATTGGCTGACTTCTGAATCGAACTCTTCTCGGCGGCGATCAGCCGCGCCCTCGCCATGCGGATTTCATCTTCGGCTACAGCCTCATTCTCTTGCTGCAACTGGACAATCTTCTCCTGCACCTCTTCGAGACTGAAATCGAGTGTATTACGCAACCTCTCGTAGACCGGAGGGGAAACCAGGGCCTCCTTGAACAGTAATTCAAGCTCCTTTCGGGCGGAGGAGTACGCGGCATGCCGTACCTTTGCGACATCGTACTCGTCTTCCCGGATCGTCCCGATGCCGAGCAGCCGCAGCAGAGGTTTCACCGTGAGACCCTGGACAACGATCGAAAAAGCGACCACGCCGAAGGTGATGCTTAGCAGCAGACCCCTATAGGGAAGATCCCGGCTCAGACTCAACGCCAGCGCCATCGAGACGCTGCCATGGATCCCTCCCCAGAACAGCATGTGTTGCCACCGGAGGGGGATGTGAGCCCCAAAGACCCTGCTGGCGGAACCGAGCAGATAGACAGCCAGTGCCCGGCCCAGGAGCACGGCGCCGATGGCGAGCAGGATGCCGTGCCACGCCTCCAGGAGATTCCGAATGTGCACTTCGATGCCGATAAGCAGGAAGACGAGCGAGTTGATGACAAAGGAAACGTATTCCCAGAAGGACCGCAGCGCGACACGGGTCCTCGCGCTCATGCCCACTTCGACTCCGAAGTTCCCCACCATCAAACCGGCGCTGACCGTGGCGATGACGCCGGACACGTGCAGGTGCTCCGCGATGAGATAGGAGCCATACGCAAGGATGGTGGTCAGGGTGATCTCAATCTGGGGGTCATCCACCTGTTGAGTTGCCTTGCTGGCGACGTAGCCCAGCGCCATCCCGAGGGCCGCGCCGCCGAGGGAAACCAGGAAGAAACTGCGAATCCCGCTGACGAGGTTGATCTCCCCGCCGGCGATTCCGGCGAGGATAATCTGGAAGATCACAATGGATGTTCCATCGTTGAACAGGCTTTCGCTTTCGATGATGACCGCGAGCCGTTTGGATACGCCGAGGTTCTTGAACAGCGCGATAACCGAGATTGGGTCCGTGGCGGAGATGAGCGCGCCGAACAATAGCGCTGACAGGACGGGCACTCCGATCACCCAATGAAGCGCATAGCCGGTGATCATGGCCGCTATCAGGACGCCGATCACGGCCAGCAGCAAGATCGGGATGAGGTTCTCGCGAAGCTGCCGGATGTTGATGTTGATGCCGGATTCGAAAAGCAGCGCGGGAAGGAACAGGATCAGAATAATCTCCGGCGTGAGGAAATGGGCCTGTCCGGTTTCTCCGAAGACCTTGGTGATGGGCAGGTGAAAGAGATCGATGGCGAAACCGCCGGCCACGAGGGCCACCGTGTACGGAATCTTCAGGCGCGTGGTGACCAGGGCAATGAGGGAGGCGGCTATCAGCAGCCAGAGCAGGAACTCAATGATCGACGCCGGGGTCATGGAAACGCTCCTCGCACACCAGCCTGGATGCCTTTCCCAGACATATCCAGCTTATGTGATCCCGGAGTGGGTCGAAACTGCCCTACGGCTTCACTACCGAGCCGTCCACGCCTCGGACCGTGGTCCAGTTGCCGCCGCCCCGGGCAGGCCTCAGTGGGTATTTGGCTGCCATGGCCTCGTTGATGTCGATACCCAAGCCCGGCCTGTCGCTGCCGTAAAGGTAACCTTTACGGAGTTCCGCTGTGCCGGGCATCAATTCATGGACGATGGCAGGGAAGTGGTTCTCCTCCTGAATGCCGAAGCCGGTGCTGGAGATGTCCACGTGATAGCTGGCGAGCTGGTTCACGGGGTCGTTCTCGCCGCCCTCCTGGAAGGCGGTCCTGACCCCGCAGGCCTCGCACACGGCGGCGATCTTTTTGGCTTGGGTGATGCCGCCGATCTGGGTGACCCGGCAGCGCACGAAGTCGATGAGCCGCTCGGTGATGAGCGGCGTATATTCCAGCGGGTGGGTGAACAGCTCGCCCATGGCCATGGGCGTGGTGGTCACTTTGCGGATGTTGCGGAACCACTCGATCTGCTCCGGCGGAAGGATGTCCTCAACGAAGAACATCCGGTAGGGTTCCATGCGCCTGGCAAACTCCACCGCCATGGTGGGCGTCAGGTGCTCATGGACGTCGTGCAGCAGCTTGACTTCGGCGCCCAGCCGGGAGCGCAGGTACTCGAAGGCTTTGGGCACGTTCTCGCAGTAAAGCTCCTCGTCGAAGGCCGAGCCCTGGTAGCCGCCCTCGGGCCGGCTGCCCTGGCCTTTGGGGACGAAGCCGCCTCCCCCGTAACCCTCCGCGATCTGCACCCGGACGTGCCGGTAGCCTTCCTGCATGTACCGCCGCACGTCCTCTTCCGCGGCCACTTGGTCGCGGCCCTGGGCGTGCACGTAAAGTGGCACGGCATCGCGGGCCTTGCCGCCCAGCATTTCATAGACGGGCATGTTGGCGCGCTTGCCCTTGATGTCCCAGAGGGCCTCGTCCACGGCGCTGAGCAGCACGTTGTGAACGGTGCTGTTGCGCCAGTAGGACCGCACGTTCCCGCTCTGCCACAGATCCTCGATGCGGTTGGCATCCTTGCCGATCAGGAAGGGCGCGAGATGGTCCCGTATGCCGGCGATCACCTCTGAGGTGAGATAGGCGTTGTTGCACGAGCCCAGGCCGTAGAGGTCCGGCTCGCTGGTGATGATTTTGAGGAACACCCACTGGTATTGGCCACCGGGGCTGGTGGCGATGACCTGGGCATCCTTGATCGTGAGCGGCGGGAGGCCGCGGGTGCGGCTTTCAAGCTGCTGGGCCGCTGCAGCCGGTATCACTGCCAATCCTTTGAGCAGATCCCTGCGCTTCATGCTTCCTCCTGGGGGTGTCTATATCCGCTTCTGGGAAAGAGTGTCTCACAGTGGCGCGGGCTGTGCTATGTTTTGACCCGCCTCTCGGGTCAAAATAGAAGCTGAGGATAACGGAGGAACGATGCAGAAGCTGAGCAGCAGAGAGAGGGTAGATCGCGCCTTGCGGGGCGAGGATGTGGACCGGCCGCCGTTCACGTTCTGGTATCACTTCCGCCTGCACAAGTTTCCCGGGGAGCGCCATGCGGCCGCTACGCTCGGCTTCCACCGGCGGCTCCGCACCGACTTGGTGAAGGTCATGAGCGACTACCCGTATCCTAAGGCGGCGGGCAAGTGGTACGAGCTGCGGGTGGAGGAGAACCCTTTTCCCGAGCAGATCCGGGCGCTGGAAATGATCCGCGACGGGCTGGCCGGCCAGGCGTATTTCGTGGAGACGCTGTTCAACCCCTGGAACTTCGCGGAGAAGCTGTCCTCGGCCGAGGAAGTTCAGAAGCTCAAGGCCGAGAAGCCTCAGGCGCTGCTCGACGCGCTGGATGCGATCAGCAAGTCCGAGGTTAATCACGCCCGGCGGGCCATTGCGGCCAGCGCCTCGGGGATTTTTCTGGCGATTGGCAACGCCGGCAACGGGATCCTGTCACAGGCCGACTATCGGAAGTTCAGCGAGCCGTTCGACAGGAGGATTCTCGAAGCGGTTGGGGACGTACCCCTCAACGTGCTGCACCTGCACGGGGACAAGGTGTACTTCGAGACCTTTTGCAGCGGCTGGCCCGCCACGGCGATCAACTACTCGGCGCACGCGACGGGCGTAGCCGTGGCCGAAGTTAGGCGGCGGTTCTCGGGTGTGCTGATGGGCGGGTTGGACGAGGTCAACTTTCGGGGGCTCACACCGGCGCAGCTCCAGGAGCAATGGCATGCCGCGCGGGAGGCCGCCGGCAAGCGCTTCCTTCTGACGCCGGGCTGCTCGGTCCCCGACGACACCACCGACGAGGAACTGCTCCGCCTGGTGAACGTCCTCGGAGCGTAACGGCTCTGGCCGGAAGCGTTGTCCGCGCTTCGGGAGAGTTGTGATAGACTGTGCCCGGAGATTCAGGGTAGAGACATGAGAACCCTCCTATTCGTAGCACTGGCAGCGGGTCTGGCCGCGCAGCAGCCGCCGGCCCCCGCGCCCGCGAAATCGTCGCAAATACCGGAATCCGCTGGCGACGATGTTAGGGGATACAACGACACACCGCAGCTCCCGGGGCAGAAGTGGAAAGTGCACGACATGGAACGGCCGCGCCCGCCGAAGGTCACTCCAGGCCTCCCGCTCCTGAATGAGGCGCCCCCGTCCGACGCCATCGTGCTGTTCAATGGCAAGGATCTGTCGCAATGGGTGACGCAGGGGCGCGGCGGAGCGCCGCAGGCGCCCAAATGGAAGGTGGAGAACGGCTACATGGAGATTGTGCCGCGGACCGGGCGGATTCTTACCAAGGCCAAGTTCGGCGACTGCCAACTGCACGTGGAATGGATGGTCCCGAAAGCTGACACCGGATCGGGGCAAGGCCGCGGGAACAGCGGCGTGGAACTGATGTCGCGGTACGAGATCCAGGTGCTCGAATCCTACCAGAACCTTACCTATGCCGACGGAGGGGCGGGGGCCATCTACGGGGTCTGGCCTCCGCTGGTGAACCCGGCGCGTCCGCAGGGCGAATGGAATGTGTACGACATCTTCTTTGAGGCGCCGCGGTTCGAAGGGGACAAGCTGGTGAGCCCCGCCTACGTGACGCTGCTTTTTAACGGCGTGCTGGTGCAGAACCACCGGGCCTACCTTGGCACGACGGTATGGAGGCGGGTGGGCGTGTACACTCCGCACGCCGCCGAGGAGCCGCTAAGCTTGCAGGACCACAATCAGCCCGTGCGCTATCGCAACATCTGGATCCGAAAGCTGGCCCCCTCCGACGGGCAGTGATTCCCCCGGCCAAGTCTCGTGGCCGCGGCTCTGAATATGTTTCTGTGCCGCGCGCGTGAGCAAGCGGAAGCGCCGAATCACGCGGCCCAGGCGCTAGCTGCACCCGCTCGTTCCGCCGCAGTTTTCGCACTTGTAGCAGCTTCCGTTGCGGGTCATCAGGCCGCCGGTGTGGGTGGGATTCTCTCCAGGGCTCGAATCAGCGGGGGCAAGTCACCGCTGATCGTGTCACAGAGCCGGGCAAGATCGATATCGAAATAGACATGAATGAGCCGGTTCCGCATTCCGACGATGTCAGTCCAAGGGATATCGGGGCGGCTCTCGCGCGTCGCGGGGCTGACCTTCGCCGCCGCCTCGCCGATGATCTCAATACACTTCACGAGGGCCAGGGTCAGAACGCGGTCCGAAAGGAGGTCGCTCGGCCCGCGGCCCGCACCGAAAGTCACCGCCTCGCGCGCCGCGTCCAGCATGTGGCGCAGGCGAACGAGGTCAGTCTCTTGCATACTGAATTGCTGCCGTACGCAGCACCTCGTCCCGGAAGTACGCGCTCAACTCGCCAGGGGTCCGCAAGTCAACCCTCCGGCCGTCAAAAAGCTGCGCCAGTTCCCGCTCCATGGCCGCCATCCGCAGATAGCCCACAGTCGCCCCGGGCTCGAACTCAACCAATACGTCGACGTCGCTGGATTCCGAGAACCGCTCGGTCAGCACCGAGCCGAACAGCGCGAGCCTTCGGATCTGGTTGTCACGGCAGAACTGGGCGAGCGCATCCCGGCGGGCCTCGATATTGGCGGTGGGCATCTAGAGCCCATTATGATCCAAGAAGGTAGCGCTGCCTAGCTGCACCCGCTGGTGCCGCCGCAGTTTTCGCACTTGTAGCAGCTTCCGTTGCGGGTCATCAGGCCGCCGCATTCGCTGCACAGCGGGGCGTCCCCGACCACCGGGCCGAAATTCAGCGCCTGCTGCGGCTCCGGTTCCGTCGGGCGCATCTTGGTAGTCTCGCCGGCCTCGGTCTGCTGCGCGCACTCCGGCCCCAGGAACTTGGCGCCCATCCACCGGAAGATGTAATCCAGGATCGACTTGGCGTAGGGCACCTGCTGGTTCCCGGTCCAGCCGCTCGGCTCGAAGCGCACGTGACTGAACTTGTCAACAAGGAACTTGAGGGGCACACCATACTGCAAGGTTAGGCTGATGGTTGTGACGAAGCCGTCCATCAAACCGAAGATGGTCGAACCCTCCTTAGCGGCATAATATAGTTGCCTCAACACTGTGGGGTGGCGTATGATTAGGCTGCGCCAGGAGGCGAGTGGGATGAGCGAGATTGACCTACGCGCGCTTGAGACCAATTTTGAGAACTGGAGAAGTGACCGAGTTCCCACACTGAACCCCGACAGAGCTTTTGAGCGATACTGCATCGAGCAAATCCTTAAGGACTACAATCTGACTGACGACGAGGTGTCTGCAGGGCACTGCGGCGATCGGGATGATGGCGGGGTAGATGGTATCTACTTCTTCGCTGGCAACAAGTTGATAACCCAGGAAGTTGAGGTCCCAGAAGCAGCCTCCACTGCACAATTGGTCATAGTTCAGGCTACCCATGAAAGAGGTGGCTTTAAAGAGACCCGTATGGAGCGCTTTGACTCCTTTGTTAGAGATCTGCTGGACTACCATACGCCAGCGAATCAGATCTCCCACCTGAATGGAAAGGTCCGCTCGCTCATAAGGAACTTCAGGGAAAAGTACGAGATGATGCTTTCCTCAGCACATTCCTTGGAGGTTGTATTTCACTATGCGGCTAGAACCACCGAAGCGCCCAACACCAAAGTAAACAACCGATTCAAACGTGTCGAACGCTTTGTAAAGAGTCAACTCACCAACGCAGTGGTCTCATGGCAGCCTTGGGGATGTTCGCGCCTTCTGAAAAAAGTCAGAGAAGAGCCGGAGCAGCGCATATCGATAGAGGTGAGCAGGCAGTTCACAACCCCCAACGGTGATGTTGTCTGCCTGGCAAAGCTAACGGACTTCTACGCATTCCTAAAGGGCAAGGATGGAAGGCTTAGAACCGGCATTCTTGAACCGAATGTCCGCGACTATCAAGGGAAGCGAAACAACGTCAACCGCGATATCCGCACGACTCTAGAGGCGTCTCCGGTGAGGGAGTTTTGGTGGCTGAACAATGGGATCACGGTCCTGGCAGATGAGTGCCCGATCAATGGTAATCGTTTGACTTTGGCAAGGCCAGAAATAGTTAACGGTCTCCAGACGTCACATGAGGTGTTTTCTTTCTTCACGGAGCACCCGAATCGACTAGACGATAAGCGAAACATTATCATGCGAATCATTGTACCTCCGGATGAGAAAACAGGCAGTCTGATAACAAAGGCTACAAACTTTCAAACTGAGGTAAAGGGACTGTCACTCCATGCAACGGAGGAGATTCATTTTGATATCGAAGACAAATTAATACAACACGATCTATTTTATGATCGCAAAAAGGGTAAGTACAAGCGTCTCAAGAAGCGAGTATCACAGATTGTGAGCGTGCTTGGTATGGCCAGAGCCGTAATCGCCATAAAGCTTCGCAGGCCAGACGATGCTAGAGCGCGTCCACAGACATTACTTGCTCGTGATGAGACCTATCTTGAGATATTCAATCGAGACTACGATTGTGACCTATATTTGGCATGTATTCAAATAGACAGATGCGTGGATGAGCTCTTAGCGACATATGAGGGAGCCGCGCCAGATGAAAGGCGAGACATTAGGTACTACTTGGATATGTGGCTTGGGTGTGAGTTAACAAACTCCCCCAATCCGACAGCATGGGAACTTGCTGCAAAGGTAGAGTCCACCAAGAACGTACCGATGAGCACTATTGAGAGGGCGTGCAAGCGTGTTCTGAAAAAATTTAGAGATCTCGGGGGGACAGAGCAAATTGCTAAGGGGTCACAACTTTCTCCGGTTCTGCAGAAATCTCTCAATCGAGCACTCCCCAAGCGAAACGTGGCGCAGTCGCCGTCAGAGAGATGATGCAAGACTGGCTATTTCGCAGTCCTGTGCTTTGTCCGGTCTACAAGGATATAGGTCTCTCCTGGCCTCGTTGTTGGGGGCATGGGCTCATGACGAACGACAGTGCGTTCGTCGCCCGTCCGCCCGCCTCTCGGGCCGACTCTCTCGTACTGACCAGAATGGGGAGCGGGCTGTCCGGGCTTGTAGGTCTTTGGCATTGAATCACCTCCTTCCGTGTCAGCTGCACCCGCTCGTGCCGCCGCAGTTTTCGCACTTGTAGCAGCTTCCGTTGCGGGTCATCAGGCCGCCGCACTCGCTGCAAATCGGCGCATCTTCCACCACCGGGCCGAAATTCAGTGCCTGCTGCGGCTCGGGCTCCGTCGGGCGCAGCTTGGAGGTCTCGCCGGCTTCGGTCTGCTGCGCGTACTCCGGCCCCAGGAACTTGGCGCCCATCCAGCGGAAGATGTAATCCAAAATCGACTTGGCGTAAGGCACGTGCTGGTTGCCGGTCCAGCCGCTGGGCTCGAAGCGCACGTGGCTGAACTTGTCCACCAGGAACTTGAGGGGCACACCGTACTGCAAGGTGAAGCTGATGGCCGTGGCGAAGCCGTCCATCAAACCGGAGATGGTCGAGCCCTCCTTGGCCATGGTGATGAAGATCTCGCCGGGCTGGCCGTCCTCGTACAGGCCCACCGTGATGTAGCCCTCGTGGCCGCCGATGGAGAACTTGTGCGTGATGGCCTGGCGTTCATCGGGAAGCTTGCGGCGCTGTGGGCGGTAAACGATCTTCTCAATCGTGGCCGGAGCCTTGGCCGCACGCTCGCCGGTGCTGAGCGGCTGGACCCGCTTGGAGTTGTCGCGATAGATAGCTACCGCCTTCACGCCCAGCCTCCAGCTTTCGATGTAGGCGTTCATGACGTCTTCCACGCTGGAGTCTTCCGGCATGTTGATGGTCTTGGAAAGGGCGCCGGAGATGAAGGGCTGCACCGCGGCCATCATTTTCAGGTGCCCCATGTGGTGGATGAAGCGCGTGCCGTTCTGGGGGCGAAGACTGCAATCGAAGACCGCCAGGTGCTCGCACTTCAAGTGCGGGGCGCCCTCGATGGTCCCCGTGGCGTCGATGTGGCTGACGATCTGCTCGACCTGCTCCGGCGAGTAGCCCAGCCGGATCAGGGCTTGCGGCACGGTGTTGTTGACGATCTTGATCACTCCGCCGCCGACCAGCTTCTTGAACTTCACCAGCGCCAGATCGGGCTCGATACCGGTGGTATCGCAGTCCATCATGAAGCCGATGGTACCGGTGGGCGCGATCACGGTGACCTGCGCGTTGCGGAAGCCCCAGCGGCGGCCCGCCTCGTACGCCTCGCGCCAGCAGTCAGTGGCGGCAGCGTAGAGCGGCGCCGGGACGTTCTCCCCGTGAATACCGCCCACCGCTTCGCCGTGCATCCGGATCACATCGAGGAAGGGCCCTTCGTTGCGCGCGTAGCCGGGAAATGTGCCGACGGCCTCGGCGATGCGGGCGCTGGTAAGGTAAGCCTGGCCGCACATGACCGCGGTGACGGCACCGGCGTAGTCCCTGCCACGGTCGCTGTCGTACGGGATGCCGAGCGACATCAGCATCGCCCCCAGGTTGGCGAATCCCAACCCGACGGGGCGGTACTCGTGGGAGTTGCGGGCGATCTTCTCGGTCGGGTAACTGGCGCTGTCAACGATGATCTCCTGCGCCAAGACCACGGTATCCACCGCGTGCCGGAACGCTTCGACGTCGAACTGCCCGTCCGGCCCGATGAACTTCGTCAAATTCACGGAGGCCAGGTTGCAGGCCGAGTCGTCCACGAACATGTACTCCGAGCAAGGATTGGAGGCGTTGATCCGCGCCGTGTTCTTGCACGGATTCCAGCGGTTCACGGTGGTGTCGAATTGCATGCCGGGGTCGCCGCACTGCCAGGTGGCCTCCGCGATCTCGTGCAGCAGTTCTCGGGCCTTGAGGTGCTTGACCGGCTGGCCGGAGAGGACCGCCCGCGTCCACCAGTCGGCGTCCTCCATCACCGCCTGCATGAACTCGTCGGTCACCCGCACCGAGTTGTTGGCATTCTGGAAGAAGATGGACCCGTAGGCCTCGCCGTCGAGCGACGAGTCGTAGCCGGCGTCCACCAGCACGTGGGCCTTCTTCTCCTCCTTGGCCTTGGCCCACACGAACTTCTCGATGTCCGGGTGGTCCACGTTGAGAATCACCATCTTGGCGGCGCGCCGGGTCTTCCCGCCGCTCTTGATGACCCCGGCAAACGCGTCGAAGCCTTTCATGAAGCTCAGCGGTCCGGAAGCCCGGCCGCCGCCGCTTAGCACGGCATTCTCCTCGCGCAGGGAAGAGAGGTTCGTTCCCGTACCCGAGCCCCACTTGAACAGCATGCCCTCGGTCTTGGCCAGATCGAGGATGGATTCGAGCGAATCGGTCACCGAATTGATGAAGCAGGCCGAGCACTGCGGCTTCGCCAGAGCCGGGGTCAGTTTCCGGATCGAATCGGCCGCTTCGTCGTAGTACCAGCCGTAGCCGCGCGACTCCCGCACGCCCACGTTGAACCAGACCGGAGAGTTGAAGGCCGCCTTCTGAGTCAGCACCAGGTGCGCCAACTCGTCCCGGAAGTTCTCGGCATCCTCGGTGGCACGGAAATAGCCGCCGCTCTTGCCCCATTCGGTGATGGTATCCACAACCCGGTGCGTCAACTGAATGACGCTGCGCTCTCTCGAAGGGGAACCCGATTTTCCGTGAAAGTACTTGCTGGCCACAATATTGGTGGCCGTTTGGGACCAATCGGCCGGCACCTCCACGTCTCTCTGCTCAAAGATGACCGTTCCCTTGTCGTTGGTGATCGTCGCGGTGCGCAATTCCCAACGAATCTCGTCGTATGGCGTTCTTCCGGCTTGCAGCCGGGTGGTGAAGTACCGGGAAAAAACCAACCCGGTACGCGATTCGATCTCAACTCTTGCCTTGGTTTCGTTCACTTTTACGTTTGCGGTTGCCGTCGCCAGTTGCCCCATTGCCATCCTACCCCCTCGTCGCCCCCAGCGGTTAGCGCCAAGAGCCGACATCTGCGTTTGTACCCCAAGATGTAGTGGCTCGTCAAGAACTATATCTATACCATGTGCATAATGTTACAGCGGCGTTTCTGTGGAAATCGGCAGAAACTACGGGACTTCGATCCAAATCGGGGGAAAAGAACGCGGGCCGAGCCTTATTTCGAGCCGGCGGCGGCCGGGCTCGACGTCTGGCGGCAGGTGGATGTTGACTTCGCAGCGCATGGGCACGGGATCCACACAGAAGGTCTCGATGCGGGCAGCCTCCCGGCCGTCAATGAAGGCGCGGAGATCGCCGATCCGTTCCACTTCCTCGAAGATGGCCTTAACGATCCCTGAACGGATGCGCACCCCGCCCAGCAGGTCGATCGCATCGCTCACCCAGACCACTCGCGGCGCCGAAGGGCCGGGAGGGACCACGCGGAGCGTCGCTGGCGGGCACAGCGGCCGCCCCAACCAGTACACCTGCACTGGATGCAGGCCGGTCTGGATCCCCGCCGGCAGAGACACGTTCAACTGCCGGAGGCCGTCGTTCTCCGAGGGGCCGACGTAGAAGGGAGTCGCTTCTCCGCCTCCGATCACAACCTCCAGGTGCAACAGGTCGCACTCTTCGGGCAGGGCGCTCATCCACAGGATGATCGATGCGAACCTTCCGCGGCAGGTCGCCAGGGGCTCGGTGCCGAAGGCGTTTGTGATGCGATGCACGCGCACCGCGGCCGCCGGTGGAGGGTCCGATTCAAGAGCCGAGTGCCAGCCCTTGGCTCGCTTGCGCATGGTGGCCCACATGTACTGGGTCCCCGCGCCTTCGAGCGCCAAAAGCTGGAAGTCTTCGGCGCGGGCGAAAGAGGCAACTTCAGCAGCGCTGATGCGAACGCCCTGCCAGGTGTCGCAGGCAGCCGCCGCCTCCGGCAGGTCATTCACTTGGCAGCGGATGAGGCCGCCCGGCGCAAGCACCCGCCAGCTCTCCCGCAGGTAATTCAACACCACTTCACGGCTGGGAATGTGCTGAAAGACGGCATAGGAATACACGAACTCGAACGACTCGTCCGGAAAGCCGGCAAGATCCAGCCCGTTGTTCAGGTGCGCGTGAGCGTTGGGGGACTGGCTCAACCGGTCACGGGCCTGGCGGATCATTTCGTCCGAGACATCGACGCCGTGAATCTCGCGGAAGCGGCGGCTCATCGGAAGCATCACCCGCCCGGGGCCGCAGCCGATTTCAAGCGTCCGCATTGCGGCGTGGTCCGGTGCTCGCCCCAGGCGCCGCAGCTCGCGTTCCAGATCACGGACCACGCCGGCGGCGGTGGCTTCGAACTCGGCCTGCTCCTGGTCGCGGCGGCCGAAGGCGGCGTAGTAGTTCGCGTCCTCCCGCGCCCGCCGATTCCAGTCGGACCGCATCCTGTCCGAGATGTCAGACACGGCCGCCCCGCTTCCGCTGCCGGCTCACGGCGGCCCAAAGCAGGCAGATCACCAGGCCGGTGAGGCTGGCCGTCTTGGCCGCTTTCATCTCGGTCCCGCCATCGTAGGTCAGGTCGATGGTACACCGCCCTTCACACCGCGGCTCCACGACCATCAACCCGATTTTGTCCCCCCGTACCGGCCTCCGCACACCATTCACCGTGGCTCGCCATCCAGGATGATACGTCACCTGCACCGAGACAAGCTGATCTTTGTGGAGTTCGGCCACGATCCTGGCGCTGTGCCGGCTGGTCCATGCCATTTCAGCCGGCGGCAGCCCGGGATCCTCGATCGCGGCCACATAACGGCGGACCTGGTCTACGTCGAGGCCGTGCATAGGCGGCCGGTCCACGAGATCGCCGCTTCGGACCACGTGAGCAAGGGAGTCCGAGCGTGCGGGCACCAGATAGATGTAGTCGTCGCCGTCACGCCAGACTTCAGGGAGCAGCCCCTCGAATTTGCGAGGGTGGACAAACGGCTTGTAGTGTTCGCCGCTGGCTGAACCGCCCACGGCCACGGCGCGCACTCCGAAGGCCTTCAACCATAGAATCGAGGTCTCCGCGTCACGGTCACCGGCGTTCTGGCCGGTGTAGATGACGTAGACGGCCACGCGGTTGTACCAGTTGACGGCCCCCTGATCAAAGCCGCCACCCAACTGCGGCGTGTCGGTAAAGGCGTTGAGGAAGATGGACGTGGAGCCGGGCGCCATCACTCTGCTGCCTGCCATGTTGCGGTCGAACCAGAGAGCGGTCTTGTACTCCGTGGTGGAGCGGATGTCGATAGGCTGGATCAATTCATCGGCGAAGTGCCGCAGGCGATGCGCCTGAATGAGGCTCAAGGCCAGGATCAAGAGCAGTGAGGTCCCTTTCCCCCACGCGGGCATTTGCCGCCACAGGGGCAAGAGCAGAAAGGCGACCACCAGTGCGATTGCCATCTCCATGGCCAGGTGGTAGCGCTGCGGCTGCGGAAGTAGAAAAATGCCGGCCCACTCGGCGGACAGGGTGATTCCGCCGGTGAACAGCAGGAAGAACAGGGCGCTTCGCACGTGCGGCGGCGCATGCAGTCTCCGGAAGAGCAGATGCGCCCCAACTGTCACGGCTGCCAGGACGGCAGCATAGCCGGCGTGGCGCCATGTGATTTGGAAGTAGCCGCCGATGGTCTGCGAGTTAAACTGCATTGCCCGGATCGTCGAAGGCGGGATCCACGGCGAAGCCAGGACATACGCGAGGGCCGCGGTCCCCACGGTCAACGGCCAGGCGCGGCGCGGTTCCGCGTAGCCCAGCAGGTACGCCAGCACGCCCAGCGCCAGCGCCGCCGCCCCAAGCCAGTTGGTGAGAACGACCGCCGCCATTGCCACCGCCGCCGCCAGGTAGGTGAGCGGCCGCTGCCGGGTCACGGCAACATCCAGGGAGACCAGGGCGAGGGGGACAAGCGTCAAGGCGCTCACGTACGGCGCATCGCCGTAGAAGACGGCTGTGTGCAGGCGGCGCAGGTTGAGCAGGCTGCCCAGATCTTCTCTGACGTTCCCGATCAGGAATGCCGAGGGCGAGAGAAGCGAGTAGAAGGCCCCAGCCAAGAGACCGCACCCAAGCGAGCCCGACCAACGTGCAGCCAGCCAGCACAACGCCACCGGGCCGAGGCAGTACAGCACCGTCTCCACAATGTGGTAGCTGGACGCGGGCGAGCGGCTCGTGAGCCAGGCGAACCCCGCCACCATCAGGTGGAGCAGCGGCGGGTAGGTGTTCTGATAGGGGATGCCCGAGTACCACAGCGGGAACCAGCTCAAATCGCCCCAGTTCCGAATGACGTAACGGCTGATGCCGATGTAGGCGCCTTCGATCGAGTGCATGTCGTTCAGCCACTCGATCGCCGCCAGCTTGCCGCAGATGTACCAGTTCAACAGGAATAGCAGGAGCGCCGCCGCGATGGCATTTAAGCGAACCGTTACGGGCCGCATCGGTTTCGCTCCACTTGGTTGGCGGCGAGGGAAACGCCAGGGGCGGCGGCGATGCACCGCCAGGGCATCCCGTAGCCGGAGATCTGGTTGCCCTCAATGACGTTGTCCCTCGCGGGGGCGGGCCGCGCGGCGCCTCTGCCGAGGTAGATGCCCGACCGCAAGAGATCCGGCTGGTCGGGATAGTACAGACAGCCGTATTTGGCGCCGCTCTCATTGCAGTGCGCCAGGTTGAGGTTGAGAAGATGGTTGCCGACGATCCGGTTGCGGCTGCCGATGACGAAGATGCCGCCGAACTTGGCCCCGTCGATCGTGTTTCCGGAAACCGTCACCGCCTCGGATTGCATGTCCGGGTTGCTGTTGTTGAAGACGATGCCGTAGTGCCCGTTCGGGTATTCCTCGGCGGAGCCGCGGTTGGTGCAGTTGTTGTCAAGGACCTCGCCGTCGTGGAAGCCGTCGAGGTCGATGCACTTTCCATTCACCTCTTGAAAGCGGTTGCCGGCATAAATGGTCTTGTCGACGTTACCCGCTGAGTCGACGGCCACGGGGATGGCGGCGCCTTCCACATCCACCGCTTCGAAAGGATAGCCGATGCGCCGGCCCGAGTTCTTCTCCACGTCCACGTCGGTCGCGTGCCCCACCTGCACCGCGTCCCGGCCGATGGTATCGAGACTGTTGCCGGAAATGCGCCCGTGACTGTTGCGGGCGGATGTATACAGCGAGTGCGTCCAGATGCCGTTTCCGAGCACGTTCTTGAGGGTGCAATCCGAAACCTGAAACTCCGAGCTCCCCTCTTCGAGCAGTATCCCGCCCGTGGAGTTGTTGCGGCCTTTGGCGTTTCGTGAGCCGCTGTCTTCGATCCGCGCGTGCTCGATTCGCACACTGCTCGACCGCGCCACCAGCACGGCGAAACCCGCGATGTTGGTAAGGCGGACGGCCGACACGGCGAGGCCCCTTACATCTTCGGCCAGGATGCCGTTGTTCGCGGTGAAACGGCAGAAAGGAACATCGGAGGGGGGCAGGCCGGCGGGCCTCTCC
Organism: Bryobacterales bacterium; assembly: GCA_963798455.1. Classification (GTDB taxonomy): domain Bacteria; phylum Acidobacteriota; class Terriglobia; order Bryobacterales; family Bryobacteraceae; genus CAWCTD01. The sequence goes on along the minus strand of CAWCTD010000004.1, from coordinate 1,046,143 downwards.
AACACCGCCCGGTTGCCATCGATGACCAGGTTGCGAATGCGGATGTTCTTGCCGGACTTGATGTGCAGCACCGCCGCCCCCTGAAATCTCGCGGACGCCACGAGCGTCGTGCCGGAGACCGCGCCCGCGAGCACCAGATCGTGCGACCCTTGGGGAATCACCAACTCGGAGGAAACCTCGATTCGCCCGGCGGGAAGCTGCACCAGTCCCGTGCCGCGCTCCAGTTCCTTGCGTATCCGCGACTCCTGGGTGCCGCAGCCGAGGCAGGCAAGAAGTGCCGCCGCCAGCGCGAGCTTTCGCATGAAACCGCTATTCTATCTACCATGACGCCCCGCGTGCGCAGACTGCTCTTGCTGGTCTGGCTGTGCTTCCTCGCGCGCGGCGCCTTCTACGTGGTGCTTCTTCCACTTTGGGAGGGCTACGATGAGTGGGTGCACTTCGCCTATGTACAACTCCTGGCTCACGGCGGCGGGCTGCCCGAGCTCCGCCGGACCAGAGTGTCCCGGGAAGTCCAGGAGTCGCTCAACCTGACGCCTCTGCCCTACGGCCACCACGCTCTTGGCAGGCCGCTTCTGACCTATGACGACTACTGGCGGTTCCCGGAGGCGGAGCGGGAACGGCGGCGACGCCAGTTGTGCGGGATGCCCCAAGAGTGGGCTCGAGAGCCAGCGACGGAGCCGCTCTTGAACTACGAGGCACAGCAGCCGCCACTATACTACGCGATGCTCGCACCCATCGAATGGGCGGCGGGCAGCGCCTCGTTGCCTGTGCGCGTCCTGCTGATGCGGCTCGCCACCCTGCTGGTGACTTCCATGACGATCCCGCTCGGGTTCGTCGTGGCGCGAGTGGTGCTCCGCTCCGACGGACTGGCCGTGGGCGTTGCCGCGCTCATCTCAGCCATGCCGGGCTTTCTGATGACCGCCACGCGCGTGGCGAATGACGGGCTCGCGGCCGTGATCTTCGCGGCGCTGCTGTGGGTGGTGATCGGCGCCGGCCAGCCGCAAGGAATGAGGCGAGCCCTCGTCACCGGCGCGCTTCTGGGAGCCGGCCTGTCGACCAAAGCCTACTTCCTCACTGCTTTGCCGGCACTGGCACTCATCTGCGCCTGGCGGGTGTGGCGCAGCCGTGGAATGCGCGGCCGTTCGGCTCTCGAAACCGTGGCCGTGTTCGCGGTGCCGGGGGCGATGTCAGCCTGGTGGTATTGGCGCAACCACGCGCTGACCGGCACGTGGTCGGGGCTTCAGCAGGTGGCGCGCAACAACCTGTCGCTTTGGCTCCTGGCGGTTCGCAGCCCGGAGGTCAACTGGCGCCGGTTCTTGGATAGCGCATTCTTGTCTCACATCTGGTCCGGGAACTGGAGCTTCCTCCAACTGCGTAGTTGGATGTATCACTTCTTTGCGGCCGTAGCCATGTTGGCGGTGGCTGGTCTTCTGGTCCTGGTGTGGCGCGATAGAGGCGCACGGCCCAGGGTGCTGATCCTTGCCAGCTTCTACGGCTTCTTTTGGCTGGGTCTCTGCTACCACGAGCTGACCTTCTCGGTTTTGGGACTCTCCTCTGGCGCGGGCTGGTATCTATCCGCCGTGGTCGTCGCGGAAGCGCTGCTGGCGACCCTGGGACTGGCCGCCTTGCTCCCAGCGCAGTGGAAGCGTTGGGTTCCGCTCGCGGGCACCTCCCTGTTCGCGCTTCTCGATCTGTACGCCACTCACTTCCTGCTCATGCCCTACTACACCGGGCTGATCATGCACAGGGCGAACGGTTCGCTGGAGTCCTTTCACCTGGGCCAGCTTGGCGGCGGGGGGTTTCAAACCATGATGGGCCGGATGGCGCTGGCTGCCCCGATCGCATTTGTTCTCTGGCTCTCGTTCCTCGCCGCGACGCTGGCGCTGCCGCTGCTGGCTGGCCTCGGGGCGCGCTCGAAGCTATCCTGACTACCATGGCCGTCACATTTCGAGAAGTTTCCTTCCCGCCGCTGGCAGGATTCAGCGTCTCGGCCCCGAACGGCGCAGTGATCGGCATCATCGGGGATGAAGACTCGGGAGCGCGTGAACTGCTGCGCGTCTCGGCCGGTGTGGAGGTCCCGTTGCAGGGCATGATCGAGGCGCCTGCCTCCCGCCGGCTGCTCGGAGCCGGGAGCGAACTCGACCTGAGCCCCGTGGACCTCCTTATGCTCGACCACGCGCTGGCGCAACGGGACGCGGTGACGCGGGCGCGCGCGGCGATGGAACTCGTCCATCTGCGGCGCAGTGGCGCGACCATTCTGCTGGTCACACACGAGGAGGAGCTTCTGCGGGCGCTGGCGGACGAAATCTGGTGGCTCGACAAGGGCAAGCTGGCTGCCAAGGGAGACCCCGGCGAAGTTCTGGAGAAGTACCGAAGCCACGCCGCGGAGCGCATCCGGGCCTGGGGCGCCGGGCGCTGCTCGCCGCTTTTACCGCCGCTGCGGCGCGGCGACGGGAGGGCGGAGCTGGTTTCGATCGAGACGCTCGACGAGCACGGCCAGCCGGCCATGGCGTGGAAGAGCGGCGAGCAAGCCTTGGTGCGCGTGACGGTCCGCTACCGGGAGGCAGTGGAGGATCCCGTGGTCGGTATCATGATTCGTACCCGGATCGGATCTGAAGTCTACGGGACGAACACGGAACTCGAGAAGCTGAGGTTGGGTCCTTGCGCCGCCGGCGACACGCTTCGCGTCCTGTTCCGCTTCCGCTGCGACCTCTGCCCGCGTGAATACACGCTCACCGCCGCCTCTCACGATCCGGACGGCGCACTGCACGAGTGGCTGGACGACGCGCTGGCCTTCGTGGTGGTTGATTCGCGCTTCACCGCGGGCGTAGCGAACCTGAGAGCGGAAGTGACAGCGGAGCGTCTCTGAATGGCCACCCAGTGGAACCCGGCGCTGTACCAGGCGAGCCACTCGTTCGTGTGGGAGTACGGGCGGGAACTGGTTGAACTGCTCGCCCCTCAGGCAGGGGAGCGCGTCTTGGACCTGGCCCGAGGGACTCCAACGAAGCCGACTGCAGACTCAATCGGTCAACGCTGGGCGACTACTCGATCTCTATACGTCGACTACTGTGCTGGAATGCGGCGACCGAGTCCCAGAAGCCGGCTTTGCCTGTGTGATCCGATTCTAGCGTTCGGGGTATCCAGCTTCAAAACGTAAGCCCGACCAGGATCTCGAGCTGATTGCGGTTGACGAGGTTGAATCCGCGAAAGCTGAAGTCAGTCGTCCAGCGCGTATACCTCATCTCGGGTCCAAGCCGGATTAGGCCCAACTTTGCCTCCACACCACCCCCAATCACAAAACCTGACGCGGTCTCCGATGGCCCCACTTGGAACGCGCGAAGGAGATCGTTCCGTTGGAACGAGCCTCCGCCAACTGCGTACGGAGCGACGCGCCCTCGCACAGGTACGCGATACTTCGCTAGGATTGGAAACTCCCAGGCGCTGCCTGACGGGTTGTTCATGCGCCGGTAGAGGGCGTCTACTTCAATCCCTAGACCGAAGGGGAGACGGAGTTCGACTGCTGGGCCGATGACGTATCTGCTGCCGTTCGAAGCAAAAGCACCACTACTGTGGTAAGAGGACATGACGAGTTCCGTGGTAGGAACTCCCGCCTTTGCGCCGACCCCGAGGGAGCCGCAAAAGGCCACGCTGCCTGCAAAACAGAGAATTAGAAGGGCTCGCATGATTCCAGTAGACATCGATTCCTAGGAAACGAGCAATGCTGTCGTCCGAGAAGCGAAATGAGAGCAGAGCAGAAAGCTCTTATGCAGGACCGACGCACTCCGGAATGGGGGCGTCCTGGAGGGGCTGATCCTTGTTCCTGAGGCGCGATTGGGTCACTATCATTCGATCACCCGTGAGTAACGCCGAAGGGTTTATCCATATCCACAAGCCAGAACACCCCTCGGCATATGGCCATGCCTCGTCCGGCGACTGCCCGCCGGGCAACTCTCGCTCCGGCTCGACTGCGACCTCTGCCCGCGTAAATACACGCTCACCGCCGCCTCTCACGATCCGGACGGCGCACTGCACGAGTGGCTGGAGGACGCGCTGGCCTTCGTGGTGGTCGATTCGCGCGTCACCGCGGGCGTGGCGAAGCTGAGAGCATGCGTGTCCTCCGAACGGGGGGGTGACGTGCAGGGCGGCCCTGTAAGGCTGGCGACAGGCGCCCCCGGAGCAGGCGTTCCAGGTTGGTCAGTTCTCTGGAAGAACCCAGGGCCTCGCAGTTTCGTCGGCGCTCCCGGAGGCCAGCGTTCGGCCGTTTGGCGCGAAGGCCAATGTGATCACCGCATGCGTGTGTCCGGTCAACGTTCGGCGCTCTTTGCCTTTGGCCACGTCCCAAATCGTGATCGCGCCGCTGCGCATACCCGCCGCAAGGGTTCTTCCGTCGGGTGCGAAGGCCAGGCTCATGACGGGCGACGGGGCTCCCAGAACGTCAATGGTTCGTCCCGTGGCCGTATCCCAGAGCACAATGATCGCCGGATCTTCCGTCCCGGCTGCGATGGACCGCCCGTCGGCTGAGAAGGCCACGACGTTGACTTCGGTCTTGAATGGAAGCCAAGGCCGGCGGGCTCTCCGGCGCCAAATCTGTGCCCCCTCCTGGATGCTCCACAGCCTCACGTTGCCGTCCGCATCCCCTGTCGCCAGCATCCTCCCATCCCGGGAAAAGGAGAGAGCGGCGACGGCTCCATCGAGCCCCCTCAGCTCCCGCAGTTCCAATCTTGAACTCGCATCCCAGAGCTTCACACAGCCGATGAACCCCGCGGCCACCAGACGACTATCGCCTGAAATGGCGAGACTGACGACACGTGTCGCGTACGGGTAGGCCTTCAGCGTATCCAGCCACTCCTCCCGTGGGATGCTCCACAGGCGCACCTGCGCCTCCGAATTGCCGAAAGCCGCAAGGTCCAGACTAGGACTGATTGACGCGGAAGTGACGTCCGGCTCCCCTTCACGAGGAGAACCGAAGCGGTTGGCGCCACCGCTGACCCCGTTTGTCGTCATGTTCCACAACAACACGAGATCTCCCGCCGAGGCGAGTACGCTGCCATCCCGGGAGAACTGTACAGCCCGGACTCTCGTGCTATGGTGCAGGGATTGCTGGGTCCCTGCCAGCCAGTCGTGGAAGTCCTCCACGGGAGGCGCGCCATAGGAGGCCCCAGACGCATAGCTTTCCGGAGGAGGTGGGCCGCCGCGGAAGGGCCTGCATGCGATCACTTTTTCGCTGGACCATCCGACCAGGCAGGCGTCCCACAACAAACGGTAGGCCGATGCGCTGATGGGCCCAGGGCCCCCGACCAGGCTCTCGGGCACGTAGTACCCTGCATCCTCACGCCGCTCGTCAATACAGGCCACCGTCTGTACTCTATCGGCGGCTGGCAGCCCCTTTGCTCCCAGTAGCGTCGGAGAGACCTGCCAGTCACGATTGTCGGATCTTATGGAACGGACGACGGGCAGAACCGACGCGGGATCGGTCCGCAGATCAGGCTGCCAAGGAGACTGACCACGTGCCGCGGCGGTCCGCTCACACAACTCCGCGGCACGCTTGAGAACTTCAGGGCCGGCTTGCGCGTTTGGCCCGTCCTGGCTGCTCTTCTTGGTCTCGCAAGCGAGACAAACAAGGCAGAGTAAACACGTCAACGACCCGAAGACCCGCCCACAGCGCCGCCGCCCTTCCATGGACTCCTTGCCTCCCCGTCGAAGCCAATCATACTCCATGGCGACACGGCACATGTCCTGAACCGCCCCACTGTTCGCGGGACCACTGGCGGGGCGCCTTCGCTGGGTGCATGTCCCACTAGAATCGAGGAATGGCCACCCAGTGGAACCCGGCGCTGTACCAGGCGAGCCACTCGTTCGTGTGGGAGTACGGGCGGGAACTGGTTGAACTGCTCGTTCCTCAGGCAGGGGAGCGCATCCTGGACGTGGGCTGCGGGACCGGCCAGCTCACCGCGGAGATGGCGAACTCGGGCGCGCAGATGGTGGGCATCGACAACTCGCCCACGATGATTGCGGAGGCGCGCCGCAACTTCCCCGGTCTTCGCTTCGAACTCTTGGACGTCTTGTCCATGCCCTACGCGGACGAGTTCGACGCGGTGTTCTCCAACGCCACTCTGCACTGGGTCCGCGAGGCCGGGACGGCGGTCGCGGGGATCGTCAGGGCGCTGAAGCCGGGAGGGCGGTTCGTGGCTGAGCTTGGCGGGCGGGGGAACGTCCAGTCGCTTCTGGACGCTGCTTTCCGGGCATTAGAGTCCCTCGGTGTCCTCGAACCGGAGATCCTCAATCCGTGGTACTTCCCGAGCGTCGGCGAATACACCGCGCTGCTGGAGAGCCATAGCTTGGAGGTGACCTACGCCGTGCTGTTCGACAGGCTGACTCCGCTTGAGGGCGGGGCCAGGGGTTTGTCAGACTGGGTTGCCATGTTCGGTTCGTGTCTGTCGGGGACGCTCGACGAGAGGCAGAGGGAGGAGTTCCTGCCACTGGTCGAGCGCTACGCGGCGCCGGCTCTCTTGCGCGACGGGACTTGGCACGCGGACTACCGCCGTCTGCGCGTCGTGGGACGGAAAACCCCGTGGTGCTCGCCCGGCGGGGCGGTCAGGACTTTGGCTCGATGATGTAAGTCGGCACCAGGCCGGAGATGCTGGAGAATCCGCCGACGGTCGGCTCGGAGATCCAGCTCGAACAGCCCTGAACCTTGCCTAAGTAAGCGTGGGGATGCACGTCGACCTGCAGCTCGCGCATTTCCAGGCTGCCGTAGCGGAGCAGGGGGAAGACGGCCTTCACGGGTTCGACCTTCTCCTGAACCACGTACGGAGTGCGCACCGCCAGCCTCAAAGCGCGCTCCCAGCCGGCATCGTCCGTGGTCCACCCCTGCACCGTGTGCTCCTCGCCGGAGTCATCGTTGGGCTTCAGAACAAGGGTCTGGCGATTCCTGAGAATGAACTCCTGAAGATCGACGGTCTTGTCCCCGTGCTTCGTGCTGACGGGAGCGACCACCCGCGTCCAAGGGACGTATTGCTGGATGGCCCTCTTTTCGGCGGCGGGGAAGGCAGCGATGATGGACTCGTCGCTGAGCAGGGCGAAAATCGCTCTCTTGTGGGCCAGTTCCGAGCGAAAGCTGTTCACCACGCACACCGCCCGGTTGCGGTAGGCCCGTACCAGCGGGTGCGTGAGATCGAAGCGCAGCAGAAAATCGTGGATCTTGACGCGGCGCAGGACCAAATCGATGACGTAGTTGCCCTGGCGCAGCACCCCGCCCTTGTACTCGAGCTGGTCCGGAGAGACGACCTCCGCCTCCAGGCCGTGGTGGCGGAAAAGCTCGCTCAGGAGAAGGTAGTCGGAGGACTCGGTGGATTGAAAGGCCTGGCGAAACTCCATGACTCCGATCCGCGGCTTATGCTTGCCGCCAAACTGCTTGTATGCCGCCAGCAGCGAAGAAACCAGGTACTTGGCGCCGCCGAGCTTGGTGAGATTGTATTGGCGCCTGAACAGCTTCACCGGCGGGGAGTCGTAGAATAGGTCGGCCAGCGCGGAGCCGTAAGTGATTCCCGGAGTCGTGTCGGTATTGTAGCCGACGAAATGCAGCCCTCCACCGTTGAGGTGGGTGTCGAGCAAAGAAGTGACCGCCAGGAACGAATAGCCCGGGTCAATGGTGGCCAGCATCTTCTCGGCGGGCAACAACTGTAGCTGCGCCAGAAGCGTGGGACTGGCCAGGGCCATCTGTTTTATCCGGTCGATCGCCGAGCACAGCGACTCAGCCGCCTTCGCCATGGAGGCGTACTGACGCGGAGACAGGAAATGCGGCCGCAAGAACGGACATATGGGGCGGGCGCCGTCCCTGAGGTTGGCGGCGAGCATTTTCTCCTGGAGCTCGCCCGCCCAATCCAGGTTCCTGAAGGGTTCGGACTCTATCAGCTTGTGGTAGCGGGCAATTGCCTCGCCCAGTTGGGTCATAGTGGTACGTCTGACTTCCTATTTCTACTATCGCACATGGATGACAAAAAGCCAAGAATCAAGACCTCGGAAAATGCACATAAGTGACTAAGAATCAATAACTTAAAAACTTGAGCACGTATCGTGCCAAACAACCCCCGCCAGCCACGTTTTCATCGGAACCGTGGATGGGAGACAATGTCCTCAGAGACTCCTCACAATATGAAGAACCTCCGACTGACATCATGCTTTTCGATGGCGGCTGTGCTGGCCGTGCTGGCCTCGTCGGCGCTGGTGGCCGACGAGGGCATCTGGCTTTTCAACCAGTTTCCGAAGGCCGCTGTGCAGCAGAAGTACGGGTTCCAAGTGACGGACAGCTTCCTCGACCAGTTGCGGCTCGGGTCGGTGAAGTTCGTGGGCGTGGCTTCGGGCTCCTTCGTGTCTCCCCGAGGTCTGCTGTTCACCAACCATCACGTCGCGTCCGAGTGCATCCAGCAACTCAGCAGCCGCGAACACGACTACATGAAGGACGGCTTCTACGCTGCCACTGAGCCTGAGGAGAAAGCGTGCCCGGACCTGGAAGCGGATGTTCTCGTTTCCATGGAGGACGTTACGAGCAAAGTGCAAGAGGGTGTCCCCGCGGGCGCTGCGACCGCCGAGGCCGGAAGGGCCCGCCGGGCCAATATGTCCAGGATCGAGAAGGAATGCACCACCAATTCGGACACTCGCTGCGAAGTCGTGACCTTCTACTCGGGCGGAGAATACAACCTGTACCGCTACAAGAAGTACACCGACATCCGGCTGGTCTTCGCCCCGGAAGACGGCATCGCCTCCTTTGGCGGCGACCCTGACAATTTCACCTATCCCCGTTACTGCCTGGATATGACGTTCTTCCGGGCATATGAGAACGGCCGCCCCGCGGACACTCCCCATTACCTTCGCTGGAGCAAAGCGGGCGTGCAAGACGGCGAACTGGTCTTCGTGCCTGGCAACCCAGCCACGACCGGCCGCCTCAACACCGTGGCCCAATTGGAGTTCTTCAGAGACGTCTCTTATCCGCTGGTTCACTCACGGCTGGACTCCGTGGTCAAGGCCTTGCTAGCTTACTCAGCGAAGAGCGCGGAAGACAAGCGGGTAGCTGTGGACAACCTGCTATCGCAGCAGAACAGCTACAAGGCATACACGGGTTTCCTCGCGGGCTTGCGCGATCCGAAGTTGATGGAACTCAAGCGGAGGGAAGAGGCGGAGTTGAGGGCAGCCGTCGCCAAGAACCCCAAGCTGGTGGAAGCCTACGGGGATGCCTGGGATCAACTGGCGGCGGCGTACAAGGAGTACGCTGAGTTCTACAAGCCCTACTGGCTGCTCGAATCCTCTGCCACCCTTGGCTCGGATCTTCTTCGGATAGCCCGGGATGTAGTGCGGCTAGCCGAGGAGAAACCGAAGCCCGATGACCAGCGCCTCCGCGAATACCGCGACTCCGCGTTGCCAGGGCTGGAGGAATCGCTGTACGCGAGCATTCCCATCACGGATTCGATGGAGATCGCTGTCATCAGCAACTACCTCGCTTTCCTGAGGACCTCCCTTGGAACTGCGGATCCGACGGTCATGTCGTTGCTGAATGGCCGGTCGCCGGACGCCGCGGCCCGGCAGTACGTCACGACCTCGAAGCTGAAAGATGTCACCGAGCGCAAACGGCTGGCGGCGAGCGCCGAGGCCGTCCGGTCGTCAAAGGACGGGATGGTCCGTCTGGCTCTTCTCCTGGATCCGCGCGCGAGAGAACTGCGAAAGCGCTACGAAGACCGCGTCGAGGCTGTGGTCACGGGCGACGGCGCCAAGGTGGCACAGGCGCGCTTCGCGGTGAAGGGTACGAGCGCTTACCCCGATGCCACGTTCACGCTGCGCCTCTCCTACGGACCGGTCGAGGGCTACAAGAACGCCGCCGGGAAAGACGTCCCCTACGCCACTAACTTCGAGGGCCTCTACAAGCGCGCCACGGGTAAGGACCCCTTTCGGCTGCCGCCGCGCTGGGTCCAGGCCAAAAGCAAGCTGAACCTGTCGACTCCCTTCAATTTCGTCTCGACCGCGGACACCCACGGCGGCAACTCCGGGAGCCCCACGGTGAACACCAAGGGCGAAATCGTGGGAATCCTCTTTGACGGGAACATCGAGAGCCTGCCGGACCGCTTCCTTTACACCGACGAGCGATCGCGGTCCGTGCATGTGGCCGTGCAGGGAATCGTGGAGGCGCTGGGCAAGGTTTACCACACCGACCGCGTGCTCGCCGAACTAGGTCTGAAGTAGCAGCATAGACCCTGTTTTCCAGCCCACAAGAAAGCTCTTGCGTAATCTACCCAATCTTGATATACTTTGGTATATTTGATGCAGTTCATGCTGAACGCTGAAAACAGCTAGCGCAGGGGTTCTGGTCTTAACGTAACCAACGAGGGATGAATGACAGCGGGGTTGCCGGTCAAACATCATGATCCAGATGGGGATTATTATATATCCTCGCCACAGATCTCACATCTCCGCGTTCTCGAAGCGGAGAGCATCCACATCTTGCGCGAAGTCGCGGCCGAGTTTGCTTGTCCCGTGATGCTGTACTCGATCGGGAAAGATTCGTCGGTCATGCTCCGTCTGGCCCAGAAGGCGTTCTATCCGGGACGGATTCCGTTTCCGCTCCTGCACATAGACACTACCTACAAGTTCCGCGAAATGATCGAGTTTCGGGACCAGCAGGCAGCCCAAGTGGGGGCCCGGCTGATCGTACACACAAACCACACGGCCATTCGGGACGGCGCCAATCCCTTCCGGCTCGGCACCGAGAAGTGCTGTGCGCTGCTCAAGACCCGCGCGCTTCTGGACGCCCTGAGCGAAGGAGGGTTCGATGCGGCCTTCGGCGGGGCGCGGCGGGATGAAGAGAAATCTCGGGCCAAGGAGCGGGTTTACTCTTTCCGGGACGAACTGGGGCAGTGGGACCCTAAGAATCAGCGTCCGGAGCTGTGGAACCTTTACAACGGCCGTGTGGACAAAGGCGAGAGTATTCGCGTCTTTCCGCTCTCGAACTGGACCGAGCTCGACGTCTGGCAGTACATCCACGCCGAGGACATCCCGGTCGTTCCTCTCTATTTCGCCAAGGTGCGTGAGGTGGTCGTGCGTGGGGACACGCTGCTCCCATTGGAGCATGAGCCCCCGCTGCTGCCGGGGGAAAAGCCACGGCCCGTGCTATGCAGGATGCGTTCGCTCGGCTGCAGCTATTGTACCGGTGCCATTCGATCCAGTGCGGATACGGTGCCGCGCATTATTGAGGAACTGGCCGCGTTCCGCCGCTCGGAGCGCGAGAACCGCGTCATCGACCACGACCAGGAAGGCTCGATGGAGCGGAAGAAGCGCGAGGGGTACTTCTGATGATCGAGAAGGAGTTGCTGCGCTTCACCACGGCGGGCAGCGTGGACGACGGCAAGTCCACGCTGATCGGGCGTCTGCTCCATGACACCAAGGGGGTCTACGAGGACCAGCTCGCCTCGGTGCGCAAAGCCGGCATCAACCGCTCCAGCGGCCCGTTGGACTTCTCCCTGATCACCGACGGCCTGAGAGCGGAACGCGAGCAGGGGATCACCATCGACGTGGCCTACCGCTACTTCTCGACGCCCGCGCGGAAGTTCATCATCGCCGACACTCCGGGGCACGAACAGTACACGCGCAACATGGCCACGGGCGCATCGACGGCGGACCTCGCCGTGATCCTGGTCGACGTCGTGAACGGGGTGCTGCCCCAGTCGCGCCGGCACGCCTGCATCGCGGCTCTGCTGGGCATCCCGCGCGTGGTCATCGCGGTGAACAAGATGGATCTGGCCGGTTACCGCCAGGAGGCCTTCGACGCCGTCCGCGGCAGGTTCCATCCGCACCTGGAGAGTCTCGGGCTGCGGGAGGCGCGTTTCATTCCGATCAGTGCGCTGGAAGGCGACAACGTGGTCGCCTGGAGCGAGCGGATGCCGTGGTACGACGGCCCGAGCGTGCTGGAGCACCTCGAAACCATACCCCTGGGGGGAATCGGCACGGACGGGCCGCTGCGGTTTCCGGTGCAGTACGTGTTGCGTCCGGACTCGAGTTTCCGCGGCTATGCGGGCCAGATCGTATCCGGCGCTTTGCGGCCGGGCGATCATGTCATGGCGCTGCCATCGGGCCGCACCACACGGGTGAAATCCCTCCCCAGCTTCGACGGCGATCTGGCGGAGGCCCGCCCCCCGATGTCGATCGCTGTCTGCCTGGAGCACGAGCTGGACGTGAGCCGGGGAGACATGCTGGTGGACCCTCGGCGCCTGCCTCACGTCTCCCGCCGGTTCGATGCGCAAGTGGTCTGGATGCACCCGCAGCCGCTGCGGCCCGACCGGCCCTACCTGCTGAAGCACACCACTCAGCAGGTCATGGCGACCGTCACGGCCTTCCGGCACCGCCTCAACGTGGACACCCTGGAGCACGAAAAGGCCACGCAGTTGGAGATGAACGAAATCGGCCGAGTCGCGCTGGAAACGAGCCGCCCGCTGTTCTTTGACCCATACAAGTCGATTCGGGGGACCGGGGGTTTCATCCTGGTCGATCCGGTGTCGAACGCGACGGTGGGCGCGGGGATGATCGAGGCGCCGGCGCGGGAGCGGGGTGCGGGACAAGAGGCCAAAGCGGCGCTGCGCGAGCTGGAGTTTCAGACCAGCCGCTTGACTCCGGCCGAGCGCTACTCCCGGGCCGGCCACTCTCCGGCTGTCATCTGGCTCTCCGCGCGGCGCGAGCTGGCTTACCTGCTGGAGGTGAAGCTGTTCGCTCGCGGCTGCCAGGTCCATGTGGTCAGCGGAGAGACCGAGAGCGCCATCCTGCCGGAGTTGGCCCAGTTGCTCGCCGCCGCGGGGCTGATCGTCATCTTTTCGGTTCCCGCGATCCACTCCACGGAACGTGACCGCGCCCGGGAACTCGTCACCCCGAGCCGGTTCATCGAGGTCGCACCCGACGCGCTGGCGCCCTCCGACGAGGAGGCCGCGCGACAGATCTGTGACCAGCTCGAGGCCGGCGGGATCATTCCGGCCGCGGCGAACTTCCGCGATGGGGAGGGTATCTGAATGAGCACAACAACGAATTCACCAGCATCAGCCGTCGAAGTGGCCAAGCTTGGCAGCCGGCACCTGCGCGGTCAGATTGTCGAAGAACTGGAGATGAACACGGACGGTTTCGCCAAGGAGACTATCCACATTCTCAAGTTCCACGGAATCTATCAGCAGAATGACCGCGACGCGCGCAAGACCGGCCAACCCATCCCTTCCAGTTCCATGGTGAGGGTCAGCATCCCGGGCGGTGTGCTGACCCCGCGCCAGTACCTCGCGTTGGATGGACTGGCCGATGAAGCCGGGGATGGCGGTCTAAGGGTGACCTCGCGGCAAGACATCCAGTTTCACCGCGTAGCCAAGACCAACCTGCGGCGGCTCATGCGCCTGTTGAACGGCAGCCTGCTCACGACATTGGCCGGGTGCGGTGACGTTGTGCGCAACGTGGTCGCCTGCCCCGCGCCGCTGGGAGGTTCGCGCCGGGATGAGGCGATGGCGCACGCCCGGGCGCTATCACGGCGGCTGAAGCCCAGGACAAGGGCTTACTACGAGATCTGGATCGATGGTGAAAAGGCCGCCGCCGCCGAGTCAGCGCCGGAGGAAGCCGAACCCTTGTACTCCTCCGCATACCTTCCGCGCAAGTTCAAGATCAGCTTCGCGGCCCCGGGTGACAACTGCGTGGACGTCTACACGAACGATGTCGGCATCGTGCCGGTCGAGGGCGGCGAAGGACTGGCGGGCTTCACCATCCTCGTCGGCGGCGGGCTCGGCATGAGCCCCGGCATAAAAGCGACGCATCCGCGGCTCGCGGATCCCCTCGGAATGGTGGAGCCAGCCAAGCTGGGCGATGCCGTGGAGGCCATCATCGCCATCCATCGGGACTTCGGCAACCGCTCCAACCGCAAGCTCGCCCGCCTGAAGTACGTGCTCGACGCCTGGGGGCTGGAGCGCTTTCGAAGCGAGGTGGAGAACCGCGCCGGCAGGATCCTGGCCGAGCCAGGACCGCTCGATTGGCGGGACGCGCACGATCACCTGGGCTGGCACCGGCAAAGCGACGGGCTTTGGTTCCTCGGGCTTCGCGTGCCCAACGGGCGGATCAGGGACTGGGATGGCGTCCGGCTCCGCTCCTCGCTCCGCGACCTCGCGGAGAGTTCCGTGGCCGAGCTGCGGCTCACCCCGCAACAGAACGTTCTGCTGACCGGCATCCCACCGGAGCGCCGTGCGCGGATTGAGGCCACGCTGAGCGCCGCTGGAGTAGCGCTCGCGGAAGATATGCTTCCGATCCTGCGCCATTCGATGGCCTGCCCGGCCCTGCCCACCTGCGGGCAGGCAATCACGGAGGCGGAGCGCGTGTCCCCCGAGGTCCTCGAAGACATCGGCGGCAAGCTCAGCGACGCGGGTCTTGCGGATGAAACCATCGTGGTGCGCATGACAGGATGCCCGAACGGGTGCGCGCGCCCGCTGACCGCGGAGATCGGTTTGGTCGGCGAGAGCGTGAACCTCTACCGGATCTATTTGGGCGGGTCGGCGCTCGGCACCCGGCTGGCATCTCTGTTCGCCACCGGCGTGCCGCGCTCCGAGATCGGCGAGCGGCTGCGGCCGGTGTTCGATCTGTACCGCGAGGGGAGGCTGCCGGGCGAGCGTCTTGGCGACTTCTGCGACCGCGTGGGGATGGACGCCCTTCGAGCCACCAGTGTAGTGGAGGTCGCATGAACACTACACCAGATGAGTCTTACCGATGCGCCTCGGGTCTCCAGGGCGAAGAACTCATCCGAGCGGTCCTCGATCGCGAAGAGATGGGCGCCTGCCTGACGTGCAGCTTCCAGGTGGAAGACATGGTGGTCCTCGACATGGCCCGCAAGGCGCGGCCCGGCATCGCCGTGCTGTTCCTCGACACCGGGTACCACTTCGCCGAAACGTACGCCTACCGGGATCGCATGAGTGCGCTGTGGCGCCTGAACCTGGTCAACCTCCGGCCCGAGCTGACCGTCGAGGCACAGGAGGTGAAGTTCGGCAAGCTCTTTGAGACCGATCCCGGCCGTTGCTGCCGAATCCGCAAAGTGGAGCCTCTGAGACGCGCACTCGTGAACTACCACGTTTGGCTGACGGGACTTCGCAGGGAGCAGTCGCCCACGCGGGCCGCCTTGGTGGAGACGGAGCTGCAGGCGCTCGACTGCGGCAAGCAGATCCTCAAGGTCAACCCGCTGGCGCGATGGACCGCGAAGGACGTTCTGGAGTTATCTGGCGGTTCACGAGATTCCGCATCTGCCTTTGTATGACGAGGGATACACCAGCATAGGCTGCCAGCCTTGCACCTCGGTGCCTATCGATCCTTCCAAGCTGCGCTCAGGCCGTTGGGGTGGCAGGAAGCTGGAGTGCGGTATCCACACCTTCGAAGGGGACCACTGAAACCGAAATTGTCACCGATGCTGATCCCACCGGCGGCTGGCCGAGGGGATAGCTACAGCTCGACGACCAGCTCGTTGATGACCTTGGTGACTCCTTTGACCTTCTTGGTGACGGTCTCGGCTCTGTTTTTCTGCCTCTCGCTCCTCGCCTTGCCGCGCAAGGTGACGACGCCGTTTTTGACTTCCACCTCGAAGCCGCCGCCCTTCGCCGTCATGTCGCTCGCCAGCTTGCGACGGACCTCGTCGTAGATCAGATCGTCGGAACGCTGCTTCTGGGCGAACACGGGCGTGCAAAAGGCTGCGAGCAGAGACAGGATCAGGATCACTGACAGTGTGCGCATCTGACTTACACCTCCGGCCCGGTCATTGAACGCCAGTCTACCGCATTTAGGAACTCCGCATTCTCCCGCCACTTGGGCCGGGATTTCACGAACAGCTCCAGGAAAATCTTGCGTCCGAAGAGCAGTTCCATCTGGAGGCGCGCATCCGTGCCGATTTTCTTGAGCATCGCTCCTCCGGCCCCGATGAGGATCCCCTTTTGACTCTCACGCTCCACGTAGATGGTGACGGCGACGCGGGTCAGCCGGCCGTCCTCCTTCCACTGGTCCACGACGACAGCCACCGAGTGCGGCACCTCCGCGCGCGTCGTGTGCAGGATCTTTTCGCGAACCAGTTCGCCGGCCAGGAACCGCTCGGGCTGGTCGGTGACGTAATCCGCGGGGAAATAGGCGGGCCCTTCCGGGAGCCGCCGGATGAGTTCGGAGCGGAGCGTCTCCAGCCCCTTTCCCTTGAGAGCCGAAATCGGCAGGTACTCCTCGAAGTCGTAGAGCGACTTGTAGTCCTCAATCAGCCCCAGCAGAAATCGCTTGTCCTTCAGGGTATCGATCTTGTTCAGCAGCAGCATGGCCGGCGTGCGCGCGGCCTTCACAATCTCAACAGCCTCGCGGTCCTCCTGGGTGACGGGACGCGCGGAATCGGCGACAAAGAGCAGCAGGTCGCGCTGGTCGAGGGCCGCTATCACGGTGTTCAGCATCCGCCGGTTCAACAGGCAATCGGGCTTGTGAATCCCCGGCGTGTCCACAAACACGACCTGGGCGCCCGGCAGGTTCAAAACGCCTTGGATCGAGGTTCTCGTGGTCTGGGGTTTGGACGCCACGATGGCCAGCTTCATGCCAACCAGCGAGTTCAACAGCGTGGATTTGCCCGCATTCGGCCGCCCCAGGATGGTTACGAAGCCCGAGACGAAGCGCGACGGAGCCGCCTCACTCATGTGCCGGCTCCCCGGCGCGGCTGACCCGCACCTGATCCACGCGCCGGTCGTCGCCGGCCAGCACCTGGAGGCGAATCCCATCCCGCTCGATGACCTCGCCAACCGCGGGCACTCGGCCCAGCCACTCCGAGGCGAGACCGCTGATGGTGGTCGATTCAAGCTTCTCCTGGGGCCGAAACTCCAGCAAGCCGCGCAGGCTGTCCAGATCGCAGCTCCCGCTAACGATGTAGGCGCCCTGGCCGTCGGGCGTGGCGTCCAGTCCGGGTTCATGTTCGTCCCGGATCTCGCCAAGAATCTCCTCAACCACGTCCTCCAGGGTCACCAGGCCCGCAGTGTTGCCGTACTCGTCGATCACGACGACCATGTGCGCCCGGTCCGCCTGCATCTCTTTCACCAGGTCGCTGACGTGCTTGGTTTCAGGCACCAGGCGCACGGGACGCATCAAGTCCCGGACACTAAGGTGTTGCCGCTCTTCCTCATCCAGCTCGAACATGTCGCGCACGTGGATGAAGCCGGCGATCTTGTCGATGGAGTCTTCGTATACCGGGATCCGCGAGTACTGCTCGCGGATGGCGAGCTCCCTCAGCTCCTCGAGTGCGCGCGAGGCTTCTATCGCCACGATCCGGGGACGCGGGGTCATGACCTCGCGCACGGTCTTGTCGCCGAACGCCACCGCGGCCTGGATCAGCTCGCGGTCCCCCTCCTGGAGGATGCCCTCTTCGGTGCCCGCGGAGATCAAGGCGTCGATGTGCTCTTCCGGCTTGGACGCTTCGTCAGAGGCCTGCTCGGGGTCGGCGAGGTCCACCACTGTCTGGAAGAACCTCAGCACCGCGGCCAGCGGGGCGACGAGCAGGGCGATCGCGCGGAAGGCGGGCGCCAAAGGCAAGGCCCAGCGGCCCTCGGTTTTGCGGTAGAGCATTTGGGGAATCACATAGGCCACTACCAGCAAGATAAGCCAGGAGGCGAGGCAGGCTTCGAGCAGCGCTTCCACAGCGCCGCCCGCTCTCCGGCTGGTGATGCCCAGCACAACCACCCCAATCAGTGCTATGGCGGTGTGCTTGACCAGCGAGAACACCAAGGCGCCCCGCTCCGATTTCAGGCCGATGCGCTGCTGGAGAGTCTCCTTGAAGAACGCCAGCGCCGGCAGCTCGCGGCTCCTCAGGCGCAGCGACTCGAGGTAAAGCACCTGAATGAAAGTAACCCCGGCCAGGGACACAGAGAGCCACACGGCAATCAGGAACAGTGCCAGGGTCATGGGCGCACCCGTTCAATCAGGCCGTGCGGCAGGCCGAGCCGCTTCCTCCAGCGCCTCTCGGCACGGGCCATGCGGCCGCGGTCGGTCTCGTGGTCCATGCCCAGCAAGTGAAGCAGACCGTGCAGCATGAGGATCTGAATCTCCTGCTCCAGACTATGGCCGCGGGCATGCGCCTGTTCCCTGGCGCGGTCCGCCGAGATGGCCAACTCTCCCAGAAAGCCGTCGGGACCCGGCTCGGGGAAGGACAGCACGTCGGCTGGATAAGCCTTGCCCGAGAACTGGCGGTTCAGACGCCGCAGCTCGCGGTCGTCGGTGATCAGGCAGCAAAAGCGCCGGCCTCCTCCAATGGCGAGGCTGATCTGGCCGGCGAAGTCGCGCAAGCGGCGGCGTGGCAGGCTCCGCGGGGCCCGGCGGAATATCAGCGCGTCTTCAGTCGTGGACATCAGAGACGTCAGATAGCGGGCGCTTCGGCGGCGCCCCGGCCCGGCTCCTCGTCCGGCCGCGGCGGCTCCGGCGCCTGCTCGCCCAGTTTGAGCTGCAGTTGGGTTCCGGTTCCGTTCACGTCCTGGTAGCGCTCGTAGGCCTTTACGATCCTTTGCACCAAGGTGTGGCGCACCACGTCCCGCTCGTCAAAGTAGATGAACCGGATGCCTTCGACGCCCCGCAGCACCTCGACCGCCTCCAACAAACCGCTGCGCTTGCCGAACGGGAGGTCGATCTGCGTAACATCGCCGGTGACCACCATCTTGGAGTTGAAACCCTGGCGGGTCAGGATCATCTTCATCTGCTCGGGCGTGCAGTTCTGGGCCTCGTCCATGATCACGAAGCTGTCGTTCAGCGTGCGCCCGCGCATGAAGGCCAGAGGCGCGACTTCGATGACGGAGCGCTCCAGGAACTTCTCCACCTTCTCCACCTCGAGCATGTCGTAGAGGGCGTCATAAAGGGGGCGCAAGTACGGGTCGACCTTCTCCTGAAGCGTGCCCGGGAGGAAGCCCAATCTCTCGCCCGCTTCCACCGCGGGCCGGGTGAGGATGATCCGGGTGACTTGTTTGCCCAGGAGCGCGGAGACGCCCATGGCCACGGCGAGGTAAGTCTTCCCCGTGCCGGCGGGCCCGATGCCGAAAACCAGGTCGTTGCGCTCGATGGCTTCCACATATCGGCGTTGATTGGCCGACTTCGGCGCCACCGATTTCTTTCCGAAGTTGCGCTGCCGGCCACTCGTCACCAGGTCCTGAAGGGACACGTCCCGATCCTCGGTGACGACGCGGAAGTAGCAGTTCAGGTCCCCGTTGGAGAAGGTATGGCCTTGTTTGACGAGGGCAACATAGTCCGCCAGGATGGACTCGGCGCGGGCCACATCGGCCTCCTCGCCTTCGATCTCCAGGCTGTCGGCGAGCAACTGCGTGCGCACGTTCAGGCCGCTTTCCAGCAGCCGGATGTTCTCATCGCGGGTGCCGAACAACGATTCGATCCCGCGGCCGATCTGCACACTGGTCTTTGTGTTCAAAAGGTTCTAGCTACCTCCATGGGGCGCCCGGGTTCGCTGGCGGTGTGAGGGGAGCACGCGGGCATGCGGCTTCGCCCTTTTCTGTGAACCTTGCCGTCCGCGTGCGCGGAGAGTTCACCATCTGCCTGAAGTATAGCAGGGCAGGAGCGGGACTTGAAGCCTGGTTGGCCGCAGCCGGAAGTGTCCGTTTTTGGGATTGGGTCCGTTTGGCAAAAATGTCTCCTTGAACCCGCTCAGGCTCGCGCCTCCCGGAGGCCGTTGTGGCCCGACAGCGGGCGCCCTCATGATAACTGGTGATTTGGTGACCCGGGATCTGAGATTGGCAGCAGCGATTGATTCAGAGGGAGATCGAGGCGCGCGCGAGCCGTGACCGCGAACTTCGCAGCATCCAGGGGGATTACACCAACTTCTTCACAATGCGATCGATCTCCTCAAGTTCGTTCTTCAGTTGCTCGCGGATCCAAGCGCGCTGCCTCGCGAGGGAGGTGAGCGGGCGCGACATCTTCAGAAATCTGCGGGCCTTTTCGCGGGCTTGCCGACCAAGGTGGACGAGGGCCTCGTGCCGGCTGTCCGCCGGGTTGAACCTGGGGATCGGCAGATCCATCAGTTTCTTTTCGATGTCCCGCTCGCCCATTAAACCCATGCTCTGGAATGGTTTGATCGCTTCATTGCTAACGGACGAGTTTAATATTGACACCAAATAGTCGGCCTCTTCGGCACAGGTGAATGCGGCCCAATAGACTTTGTGCTCTGCAAGTAGCGGTAGCGCGAGCTCCGACCGTCGCGCGCTGACCGCTGAAACGTTGGTCCCGGCCGCGTTGTAAAAAACCATATGCTCATCCGAGAACCGCTGCGCGGTTAGCTTGCTCTGGTAGTCCAACCATTCGTACAGCGAAACCTTGTCCGCTTTTTTTCCGCGTTTCTGTGTCCAACTCCGCTCAGCTTCTTCCATCCAGCGGCCGAACTCGCGATACCCCCGTCGCTTCAGGACTGCGGCCTCCCATACTTCTCGCTTGGACCCGCCGCAGACAAGCGGGATGACGGTCGTGGAGGGAGTTGATAACGCGAACGGCAGGACATGTCGGGCCAGCACGGTGTAATAGAAGAACCGTCCCTCGACCTGCCCGGACAGGTGCACGTCATCGTACGGCTTCTTGGCGAGGGCCAGTTGTTCCGGGTCCGTCTCGGCCGAGTACAGCCCATCTGGATCGACGGGGAAGGTGAGATGCGAACGAACGAAGTAGAAGCACCGCGGAACGATCGTGGCACCTTGGCCGAAGCGTTGGGCATAGGCGCTTGAGACCCCGGGCTTGGCCGCGCCTGGCGACGTGGAAAACGCAGAACGCTTGGCTAGGTAGATCACGCGCCCCGTTGCCTCCTCATATGACAACTTCTTCTTGGCAACCGGCCAAGGGCAGTCCCGCTCATCGAGCTTGCCCGACCATTCCTTTACCGGCAGGACGTCCTCGGCGCTGCCTGCATCCGTGCTCTCTTGCGCGAATAACACGCATGTAGGGACGTTAAAGAGTGGCGCCACATCCTTCATGTCCCAGTAACCCGACAGCCGAAGCCGGCAGCGCCAACTGTAATTGCGAAGCCGGAGGTTCTCGTGCTGGTCGCCGGAAAGAATGCTGCGTGGCATGACGAAGCCGAGTCTTGCGCCTTTGGCAGCGAACCAACCCATGGAATGGGCAAGGAACACGGAAGCGAGCTCCATCTGCGTCATCAACCTTTGTTTGTTCGGCGCGATCCGGTAGTCCTCTACTGCCCGCTTCTTGATCTCGGCCTGGTACTCCGGATCAGAGATGTAACGGTAGGAGAGCCACGGGGGATTCCCGACAAGCACATCAAAGCGCTCACGTAGCATTGCCGGCCGGTACGAATTACGGATGATGAACGCCCAGATGGAGTTGTCGCGGCTGCGTACGAGCTCGGCCAAGGCCGTAGTGTACTCCCAGAGTGAATTGAAGATCTGTTCCAGTTCATCGTGCTTTTTCAAGCCGGGCGCCGCCTTCAGGACAAACGCCTTCAGCGCCTCAAGGGTCTCAGCCTTGGTATGCGCATGGTCGGCAGCTACCTTGGAAGCAGCGGCTATGGCAGGATCGAACAGGTCAGGCGAGGTGATGAAGCTCTCCGGCATAAGCACTTCCTTGCCGGCAAACGTCACCTTCACTTGGACTTTGTCGTGCAGTTTCATCTGCCGCACCTCGCTCGGAAGAAACAGGGAATCCGCCATATATACCGGCACTGTGACGGGCCGCTTCGCCGCCCGAATGACCGGTCCTAGCGCGAGGACGTATGTTGCCTTGGCAATATTGACGGCCAGCGGGTGAACGTCGATTCCTACCACATGCTCGAGCACGCGCTGCAACCGCTGCGCGTCAGGAGCCGAGTCGTGCTCCAGAAAATGTGTGATAACGGCGCGGAGAAAACTACCAGAGCCGCACGCGGGATCGAGCACCCTGACGTAGCCTGATTTTGGCAGGAGTTCTGATACGACGCGCTCGCACAGCCAGTCCGGCGTGTAGTACTCGCCAAGAAGGTGCCGGTCCTTCGGGTCCACGAGTTCCTGGTAAACACCCTTGAGCACGTCCTGACCCAGTCGGCTGAGATCGTAGGTCTCGATCTGCGCGATCATGCGCTCCCATACGGGCCGTAGCAGCTCGCGCGCGGTGGTCGATCGTATCCATTGGAAGAAGTCATCTTCAACCAGATTGGCGAGACCGCCTGCCCGAAAGTACTCACCCGACAGCACCGTGTCGGCGACCTCTCCGTAAGGTTTCGCAGATTGCCCGCGCGAAATCGACGCCCAGATCATGAGCCGCGCCACGGATGCCAAATAGGTATGCTTCAGGAAGAGATCTTCGAGCTCGGTCAGTTCCTGGCCCTCCGCGCTCGAGGCTGCCGGCAGGGAACCGTACGTGACAGTCAGGTAGCGCTGCCAGTTTCGATAGGCAAGGTCCGGCTCCTTCTCTTCCCTTGTGCGCCGCCAGGCCATCGCGAGCGTTTCCATAGCATCGCCGTACGCCAAACTCTCTCTTCCAAAGTCTTGCCTGAACTGCTCGGCGGAAGGAACAACCTGGCCCATCCGGAACAGCAGAGTGTTCAGGAAAAGATAGAAGTCGAAGAGGTTGGAATCGGTGAGGATGAGTTCCCGCAGTGGCTCCATGCTCACGTCACCGGGCTTGGGCGGTTCTTCTAGATTTGAGGGAAGGCTCGGGCGGTAGGTCCGCCAGACGACGCCGTCACTGGCGACGGCGAGCAAGGGCCGATGGGGCTTGCCTTCTTTGGCCCATACGCCAGAACAATACTCTCGCAATTGCTGTTCTGCGACCTTGCCCGTCGCCTTGATTGAGTATTCGAACTCAAGCACCGCGTTGCCGAAGTAGGAATCAATATGGCCCTTCTTGGCCCTCTCGGGCAATTGAATGCGGATGGCTTTCTCGATGCCCGCCGTGAGCTTGCTGATGATCGCCGAACCCGGGAACGCCTGCCCAACCAAGGCGACGAAACGGTGAGTCTTGGCGGACTCATTGGGCAACAACCGAACCTGTGCCAAATATTCGGAAAGGAGTTGCTTCGTGCTGCTATCGAGGTTCTCAGCCATGGCTATGGAACAAGACTATCGCATGTTGCCGCGAAGGTGCATAAGCGCAACTTTCACTCTAGAAGCGCGGGCTGCGGTGGCCACGGACGGAAAGGGTTCATGCCCGGCGCCTCCCGAGGCGGCCACGCAACGAGGCGCGTGCGCCAAGCCGACGCGGCGCCCATTTCGCGGAGTGCGGCGACTTCTTGGGGGGACTGATCCTGCTGGGATGGGGACTTCACGAGACTAATGTCCCCGGACCAGCGTTTGAGGGCCCTGCGGCTTCTTGCCTAAGGAAGTGACAATACCTCACCCTCTTTCACGGCCTTAGTAAGGTGCAGCCCGTCATGAAAATAGGAGACGGTGAGCTCCTTCGGAGTACCAACACATGGGTCCCCGGCGAGATTGTTATCGGCGACCACTCGGAGAGGCCCGGTCTCCAACCGTTTAGCAAGGGCTGCCTGCACATCAACGAACTTTCCCCCTGCCCCGTACCTCGCAGACTCGATGATCAGCCGCGTTTCCTCACCCAGCCTTGGGCCGATTCCGCTTGGCACCTCAGCTGACGGCTGCGAATTCTTAATCTGCTCGACGACGTCATCTATCGAGGCGCATTTTATCAGGAGTTGAACCAGCGTGTAGAGCATCCACAGCCCTGCAGCCATCGTAAGAAGCAAAAACGTGGCGCTCCACGCGTCCTTCGTAATCCCAAACCTGTCCTTTGTGTCGGTGGTGACAAGGGAAAGCAACAGGGTGAGGAACAGTGGAACCGGCCCGGTCCATGAGTGGTGTTTTTCTATGGTCCTCTTCCATTCGGAAAGTGGGCGAAACAGTTTGTCCGCGGTTGTGATGATCACCTGCTGGCCAACGTTGTAATGAACGCCCTGAACGAATGACATCCCGGTCAGGTAATCAGCAGGCTTGCCGAATTTATCCTCACTCATACCAGCCACCTATTCCTTGTTGAGAATATCAACCAAGTGCTGGGATATGAAGCCGCAGTTCGTACACACCACGATCACGGTTTCGATAGCCGTCGTGAATACGTTTGGATTGGCCATAGTTTGAACGGGGCCGGACATTTGAATCCGTGCTGTCGTGTCGATGATCGCGAATTCGGAGTACCGGCATCGAGGACACGGCTGCACGGCACCTTTCTGTTGGAGTTGTGCGGCGATTCCTTGACGTTGTTGTTCCGATAGCTGGTTGGTGATGTACACGATGCCTCCACTGAATATCTTCCGTTTCCTAGATCATAAGCCTTTTCCTCTACCTGCTGACGGCCCCTGCGCGCAATCAGAGAGGCCGACTGCGCTTGGTTGGCAGTGGCGACCGTCTCTCAGGTTATCAGTCCCGTGAAACGCCGTTCCGGGAAGTGTGTCCTTGCGTGCGCCCGCGCATGAAGGCCAGCGGCGCGACTTCGATGACGGAGCGCTCCAGGAACTTCTCCACCTTCTCCACCTCGAGCATGTCGTAGAGGGCGTCATAAAGGGGGCGCAAGTACGGGTCGACCTTCTCCTGAAGCGTGCCCGGGAGGAAGCCCAATCTCTCGCCCGCTTCCACCGCGGGCCGGGTGAGGATGATCCGGGTGACTTGTTTGCCCAGCAGCGCGGAGACGCCCATGGCCACGGCGAGGTAAGTCTTCCCCGTGCCGGCGGGCCCGATGCCGAAAACCAGGTCGTTGCGCTCGATGGCTTCCACATAGCGGCGTTGATTGGCCGACTTCGGCGCCACCGATTTCTTTCCGAAGTTGCGCTGCCGGCCGCTCGTCACCAGGTCCTGAAGGGACACGTCCCGATCCTCGGTGACGACGCGAAAGTAGCAGTTCAGGTCTCCGTTGGAGAAGGTATGGCCTTGTTTGACGAGGGCGACATAGTCCGCCAGGATGGACTCGGCTCGGGCCACATCGGCCTCCTCGCCTTCGATCTCCAGGCTGTCGGCGAGCAACTGCGTGCGCACGTTCAGGCCGCTTTCCAGCAGCCGGATGTTCTCATCGCGGGTGCCGAACAACGATTCGATCCCGCGGCCGATCTGCACACTGGTCTTTGTGTTCAAAAGGTTCTAGCTACCTCCATGGGGCGTCCGGGTTCGCTGGCGGTGTGAGGGGAGCACGCGGGCACGCGGCTTCGCCGTTTTCTGTGAACCTTGCCGTCCGCGTGCGCGGAGAGGTCACCATCTGCCTGAAGTATAGCAGGGCAGGAGCGGGACTTGAAGCCTGGTTGGCCGCGGCGTTCCGTAGGGCGGACGCCACGTCCACGTCCGGCCCCCCGACCGGACACGCACCGACTGGGTACCGCCGCAGCCGCACAACTGGCCCCCTCATGGCAACTGGTGAATTGGCGATCTGGTGATTTGAGATCGGGAGCAGTGATTGATTCAAGGGGAGATAGAGGCGCGCCTCCTCAGCCACATCCTCCCCAGCAGCGCCCCGCAATCAGGGTTGAACAACGGCCTTACCGGAGAATGCGGCAGCGTGGTCCCGCATGGCGCCCTATTCGTATGGCGACTGCCGGCGAGCGTGAGGTCACCGCTTCAGTTCGCCGCCACGCGCGGGCCGGAGACAAGAAGGTATACTGCCCACGATGTCCGGCCACGCCCTGCCCGTATCCACCATGAAGGATCCCGTCACCTGGCTCTACCCTCCCATCGAGCCCTACAACACGGGCCAGCTCCAGGTCTCACCGGTCCACGAGATCTACTTCGAGGAAAGCGGCAACCCCTCCGGCAAGCCGGTGGTTTTTCTGCACGGCGGTCCCGGCGGTGGCTCCGAACCAAAACAGCGCCGCTTCTTCCACCCCGAAAAGTACCGCATCGTGAACTTCGACCAGCGCGGCTGCGGCAAGAGCACGCCCTACGCATCTCTCGAAGCCAACACCACCTGGGACCTCGTCGCCGACATCGAGAAAATCCGCGAACACCTCGGCATTGAGCGCTGGCAGGTGTTCGGCGGATCCTGGGGCTCCACCCTCGCCCTCGCCTATTCCCAAACTCATCCCGATCGCGTCACCGAACTCGTCCTCCGCGGCATCTTCCTCCTCCGCAAGCAGGAAATCGACTGGTTCTACCAGCGTGGCGCTTCGGTCCTCTATCCGGACGCTTGGGAGCCGTACCTGGCCCACATCCCCGAGGCAGAGCGCGGCGATCTGCTCTCGGCCTACTACCGCCGCCTTACCAGCGATGATCCGGCCGTGCGACTCGCGGCTGCCAAGATCTGGAGCGGATGGGAGGGCGCCACCTCTAAGCTCCTGCCCGACCCCGCCTTCGCCGGCCACTACGAGGAGGATGAGTTCGCCCTCGCCTTCGCGCGCATTGAGGTCCACTACTTCTTCAACAAGGGTTTCCTCGAAACCGACGACCAATTGCTGCGCAACGCCTCGCGCATCCGCCGCATCCCCGGGGTAATCGTGCAGGGCCGTTACGACGTCGTCTGCCCCATGGAAAGCGCGTGGGCGCTCCACCGTGCGTGGCCCGAAGCCGAGCTCATCATCACCCCCGATAGCGGCCACAGCGCTTTCGACCCGCCGAACAGTCGCGCCCTGGTCGCGGCGACGGACAAATTCGCCGGTTAGCGTTTCTGGCATCGCCCAATGCCCCATGCCGGCCCTCGTACGGAAACCATCGGATTCCAGCCATTTCGGACGAGTTCCACGGATTAGTACCGACCTGCGAATTGCAGTCCAGATGGATGGGTACTCGCCGTCCCGGACAACTGCCCAGGCGCCCCCCCCGCCGGCCTCGGGACCACATACTCATCACGCCCGCCCGGCCCCCCCCAATCACCAAATCACTCGATCGCCAATTCGATGGGCCCCCAGCGGGGCGCTTCCTCACCATACGGGTGCAGCGCTGAGACGGCCCAGACCACTCAGACACCCCGCTTCCCTGAGCCTCTGCGGTGCGCTGAAAGCCCTCATGGGCCGCGCAGGCTTCTGGCGTTCGCCGCGCGAATGTGAGAACCTATGTAAAGTGGGAACGTGCCTGCGGACCGTTCCCGCAGGAGGCTTCATGCTGCCTGCATTCTTGGTAACAGAAACCGTAGTCCACGAGGAAGGCGTGGGCCCAGCGCTCGAACTCGGCCCGTCGCAGGGGAACCCGCTGCTGCTTACCCTTGGAATTACGCGGATCATAGAGCAGGAAAGCTTGGACCTCTCCATCTGGGGTTCCGCCGACGGAACGGATTGGGGGGGCAAGCCGCTGCTCTCATTGCCGCAGAAGTTCTACTGTGGCACCTACCAGATCGAACTCGATCTCTCCGCGCATCCGGAAATCAGCCGCTTGCGCGCCCAGTGGAAGGTCAGCCGCTGGGGGCGTGGCGCGCCCGCGCCGCTGTTCGAGTTCTACTTGTTTGCCCAGCAGACCGCCAACCGTGTTCTGACGGCCCAGAGCGCATGACAGGAAAACAACCGGTGAGCGATCTCGTCATCCGGCCCAGCATGAAGCTGATCCGGCTCGGTTACACGTCGGTCTTCGTGTTGGTCTTTGTCTGCGTGCTGGCTTACGCGAATAGCGCTGCCGTGAAGAATGTCCCGGCGTGGGTGGCGTTTCTTCCGGCTTTCTTATTTCTGTGGCCGCTTAAGTACCACCTGCGGCGACGGTTCACCCGCATGGTCCTCTCCGGGGATAGGCTGCGATACGAAACCGGTATCTTCAGCCGGTCCAAGCGAGTGATCCAGCTCACAAAGGTACAGGACGTGCGCGTGGAACAGACTGTGACTCAACGTCTGCTCCGCATCGGCAACATCTCGGTTGAGACCGCTGGTGAGACCAGCCTCCTCACACTGCGGAACGTGGATGATCCCGATCCGGTGACCGAGGCAATCCTGCGGGCCGCGCACCCGGATGCCGGAAACAGGGGCGCGAGCCAATCCAGCGTCTAGGAAACCGGCGCTGTTAATTGCATCCTGCCATGTCCGAAAGAACACTGCTTTTTTCCGCCGGCGCTTTGAGAGAGTTTGGGGAGAACGTCCTGGAAGCAGTGGGCGTGCCGTCCTCGAAGGCCGCTCTGGTGGCGTCTTCCCTGGTGGCGGCCAACCTGCGTGCCGTGGATACGCATGGTGTCCAGCTCTTGGCCTTCTATCTGGAGCGGCTGGAGAGGCGGGAAGTGGACCCGCTGGCCGAAGGGCACGTTGTGTCGGAGGCGGGAGCGTGTTTGCTCTATGACGGAGAGAACGGTCTGGGCCAGGTAGTTTCCGAGATTTGCTGCGGGCACGCGGTGAGGCTAGCCAAGGAGCACGGCATCTCCATCGTCGTGGCGCGCGAGTCCAATCATTTCGGGACCTCTGCCTACTGGGCGCAGCAGATCTCCACGGCGGGCTGCCTGGGCATTGTGATGTGCAACTCCTCCGCTATCGTGCCGCCCTGGCAGGGCAGGGAAGGCAGGATCGGAACCAACCCCATCTGCATGTCGGTCCCCGGGGATGATGGAAAGCCCTGGCTGCTCGATATGGCAACCACCACGGTAGCCGCCGGCAAGATCTTCAAAGCGTTCATGAGCGGCCAGCCCGGGATTCCGGCCGGCTGGGCATTCAGCTCCGCG
Source organism: Bryobacterales bacterium (assembly GCA_963798455.1). Classification (GTDB taxonomy): domain Bacteria; phylum Acidobacteriota; class Terriglobia; order Bryobacterales; family Bryobacteraceae; genus CAWCTD01. Next base: position 1,017,556 of record CAWCTD010000004.1, on the reverse strand, counting down.
GGAATCCCCACTACCGACACGCGCGAGGCTTACGCGGGAATGCTCATGCCGCTGGGCGGCTACAAGGGCTCCGGCTTGGGCGTGATGGTGGAGATCCTGTGCGCTGTTCTCAGCGGCGGCGCGATGAGCACGGACGTGGGCGGCATCCGCACTCGCGGAGCAAAGGCTCATACCAGCCAGATGTTCATGGCGATGGACGTCCACAGGTTCCTGCCTCTCGATCAGTTCCAGGAGCGCATGCGGTGGCTGGTGGGCCGCATCAAGTCGGCACAGCCTGCCTCGGGCTACGACGAGGTGCTGGTGGCCGGCGATCCGGAATGGCGTGCTGAGGAACTCCGCGCGCGCGAAGGCATTCCGCTGACGGAAGGCGTGTGGGAGAAACTGGCCGCCGAAGCGGCCCGCCTGAAAGTGTCGGCTCCTCAGGGAGTCCCGGCGTCCGGCTCGTACTGAACGGATACCAGGAACAGACCGCGCGCCGGGAGGGCGGGCCCCGCCTTTCTCGGACAACCCGGCCGGAGGTACTCTCCAATCTCAGCGCCGCCGAGGTTTTCTTTCCCGGCTTCGATGAGCGTGCCTGCCAGGCTGCGCACCATGTGCTTCAAGAACCCGCTCCCGGTCACTCGATAGATCAGCCGGTCGGGTTGCAGCGAGAGCTTCGAAGAGAACACCGTGCGGACCTTCGAGCCGCCCCGTTCATCCTTCTCGTCCGAGGCGGCAAATGCCGAGAAATCGTGCTCTCCTTCAAAAAGGGGCGCCAGTTCGGCCATTCGGGCGACTTGCAAGGGATAGGGGTAATGATGGACGTAGAAACGCTCGAAAGGCTGGCAGGTCTCTCCGCGATAGATCCTGTACTCGTAGGTCTTGGCGAGAGCCTGGAAGCGCGGGTGGAAGTGCTCGGGGACCTCGCTCGCCGACAGCACCCGGATGGACGGCGGCAGCAGCCGGTTCATGGCCTTCCTCAAGTTCGGCAACGGGATGCGATTGACGATCGTGAACGCCGCCACTTGCTCCAGAGCGTGTACGCCGGCATCGGTGCGTCCGCTCCCGAGGACGGGCACGGGCTTGCCCTCGATTTCGGCAACGGCCTGTTCCAGGGTGCCTTGGATCGTGGGGAGTCCGGGCTGCACTTGCCAGCCGTGGTAGTCCGTGCCGTCGTAAGCCAGGGTGATCTTTACGCGCCGCATGGCCGCCGGCGGATCATGTGGGCCGGGATCCCGGCTTGGTGACCGGCGCCCCCTCGCGGCAAAGCGGGCAGTCATCCGGCGGGTAGGTGACTACCTGGAGCGTCTCCAGAGCGACGCGGGCGACCCCCACCCCAGCCCGCCCACCGCTCCGGTCAATGATGGAGCCTGCGGCGAGCACGCGGGCTCCGGCCGACACCAGCAGATCCACCACATCCCGGGTGCTTCCGCCGGTTGTCACCACGTCCTCGATCACCACCGCCGACGCTCCGGGTTCGACCGCGAATCCGCGCCTCAGGCTCATCTTGCCCTGGGCGTCGCGTTCGGCGAACAGGAAGCGCGCTCCCAGGGCCCGCGCCACCTCGTGGCCGATGATCAGGCCGCCGATGGCCGGAGAGGCGACCACATCCACCCCCGCGTCGTGGATGATCCCGCGCACCGCCCCGGCGAGATCCCGTCCCAGGCGTTCCGCAAGAGCGGGATGCTGCAAGACCAGCGCGCACTGGAGATACTCGGGACTGTGGAGCCCGCTGGTCAGTCGGAAATGGCCGCGCAGATAAGCGCCCGTCCGGTTGAAAAGATCCAGCAGACCACTTTCTTGCGGTGCCATAAGTGCCTACTATACCATTGGAGAATCGAGGAACAGATCGGTGGTTTCGTGCGTCTGTTTTTATCTGGATCTTCTCCAGACCGGTCTCGGGATTGAAAGACATGACAGCTAAACATAGCCTGTGCGCATTTCTGTGTTCCCTGCTGATGCTTGTGCCTCCGCCGATTTCGGCCCAATCGGCCTCGGCGTCCAAGCCGGCGACTCACATGCCGTTTCAGGGCCTCAGCCGTACCTGGACGCAATACGAATTTCGGGCGGAGCCCCCGATCAACCTGGGGAATTCAGGCCGGCTTGAGGCGTTGCTGCGCGCCGGGCAGCTCTACCTCTCGTTGCAGGATGCCATTGCGCTGGCATTGGAGAACAACCTGGACATTGAACTGCAGCGCTACGGCCCGCGGATCGCGGACTCGGATATTCTCCGCGCAAGGGCGGGGACTGCCATCCGAGGCGTGTCTACCGCTGTCTCCGGAGCGACCTCCAGCGCTGTCGGCGCCCTTACCACCGGTTCGGGGGTGATCGGGATGTCCCTGGAGCCGACGGCCACTTTCAATTACAACTGGGGCCACAACACGACCCCGCAGACGAACTCCTTCACCACGGGAACCAACGCGCTGGTGGCAAAGAACACCACGGCGAACTTCGGTCTCCAGAAGGGATTCTTAACCGGCACGGCGGTGAGCTTCGGCTGGAACAACACCCTGACCAGCACCAACTCCGGCCGCAGCGACTTCAACCCTTCCGAGAGCGCGAATTTCAACCTCGCGGTCACGCAGCATCTGTTGGAAGGCTTCGGAAGGGCGTTGAACAACCGGAACATCCGAATCGCGCGCAACAATGTGAAGGTTTCGGACCTGGTCTTCAGACAGCAGGTCATGACCACGGTGGCCTCGGTCATAAACCTCTACTGGGGCCTGGTGAGCTTCGTCCAGAACGTGAAGGTCCAGCAACAGGCGGTGGATTTGGCCCAGAGACTGTACGAAGACAACAAGAAGCAAGTCGAGATCGGCACACTGGCGCCGATTGAGATCGTACGGGCGGAGGCGCAGGTCGCCAGCAGCCAGCAGGCCCTGACCATCGCGCAGACCCAGGTACTTCAGCAGGAGACCGTGCTGAAGAACGTCCTCAGCCGGACTGGCGTGGCCAGTCCTTCGATTGCCGACGCGCACATCGTCCCCACCGACCCGATGCGCGTGCCGCCGACCGAAGCCATCGAGCCAATTCAGGACCTGATCGCGAAGGCCCTCGACAACCGGCCCGAGCTGCTTGAGACAAGAATTGAGGTCGAGAACTCGAAGATCGGGCTGGCCGGGACGAAGAGCGAGATGAAGCCCACCCTGGACCTAGTGGGTACGGTTCAGAACAACGGTCTGGCGGGACAGGTCAACTCGCTTCCCGTTCCCTCCACGATCCCTGGAGGCGCGCCGACGCCTCGCAACCCCAGTGCCGTGGACCCCTACTTCCTGGGAGGTTACGGCACGGCGCTCACCCAGGCGTTTCGCAGGAATTTTCCGAACTACGCCATAGGGTTCCAGTTGAACGTGCCTCTGGGGAACAAGACAGCCGAGGCCGACATGATCCGCGACCAGCTCTCATTGCGGCAGCAGGAGATTCGCCAGCAGCAGCTCATCAACCAAGTCCGGCTGGACGTGACGAATGCGCTCATCGCCGTCCAGCAGGCCCGCGCCCAGTATGACGCCGCGGTCAAGACGCAAATCCTCCAGCAGCAGACGCTCGACGCCGAGCAAAAGAAGTACGCGCTCGGAGCTTCGACGGTCTTCCTTGTCGTTCAGGCGCAGCAGGCTTTGACCCAGGCCCAGTCCCAGGAAGTGGCGGCCCTGAGCGCCTACAGCACGGCAAGGATCTCTCTGGACCAAGCCACCGGCCGGGTCTTGGACGTGTACAACATCCAGATCGACGAGGCCAAGAGCGGCAGGGTCTCACGTCCCCCGAGTCCCCCGCCGGCAAACCCATAGCGCTGGCAGTGAAGCCCGTTATACATCCGCGCATAATTAACAGGACATACGGGTCAACCAAAAGGGAGGAGATATGAGCGGATCAGTTCCGGGTGTGACTGTATCTCTGCGAAGACCCTCGACAGGGTGCCCACCAGTTCCGCTTCGATTGCGAAGTGTCGATTGCGGGTCCCGTTCTTCCGCGTGTGTTGCCAGAGCCGCCCGGTAGGATTCAACTCGGGCGAGTACGGTGGTAGTTGATGCACCTCCAGCCAGCGTCGATTGGCGGCGAACCACCTCCATACGTCGGCATCCTTGTGGCAGGTGGTGGCGTTGAAGACGGTGTCCTGCCGGTAGTGGAAACGGGTGTTCCACAGCTCGATGGCGCCCAGGATTTTCACGCTCTTGCGTTCTCCTGTGACCGGAACTTCGGGCGGGTGACCGACGCGGCTCCAGGTGGCATGCAGCGTGGAGTCCTGACGGAAGCTGGCTTCGCCGGTGAAAATCAGCGCCCAGCCTTCGGTCGTCAACAGCGGCGGCCGTCCGGACCGGTACCCTTCCAATAGTCCATCCACTCCGTGCGTCTGATACAGGGACAACCACTCCGACACCCGGGATCGCGGCGCCTTCAGAATCCCCGCCAGTTCCCCGCTGGTGCGGCCTTCGGAGTTCAGGACAATGGCACGCAAACACTTCGCCACCCGGCAGGCGCCGTCTCGTTCCGCTTCCTTGCTGAGGCGGACCAGCCGGCCATGAGTCTTTGGGTGCAAATGCAACACCGGAACCGTCCCTTGGATGATGATCCGGTCGTAGCAGGAGAGGAGGCCCGCGATCTGGCTCTTGTAGCGTTCTGTCAGGAGTTCAATGCCCACTCGGGCATCCTAACGAATGTCCTGTTTGGTTCCGGCTATGCCGGGTTAGGCTCTTCCGCGTTCTCCTTGGTCAGCGGTCTTTCCTCCACGATCTCCTTCGGCCCTCCCCTGCCTTCGTTTGACCGCTTCGTCGGTACCATGCCGCTGTGCGACTCCCTATCGCCGTGCCTGTGGGTCTTATCGCTCATCGCTTTCTCCCACCGATCCGCGCCCGACTGGATTCCGGCTGCCCGAGTCCTCAACGGGAAGACAGTCCGGACGCGCCCGTTGTGTCCGTACCCACAGGTTGCCAGGTACAGCGGCTCCGGCAGGATTGACGACGCGGCCAACTTCACTTGCAAGGCGCCTTGAGGAGCCGGTGCTAGCACCTCTGCTACCATGGTGTCCTCTGCGGATCGGGATACACACGTCGATTGCGGGGTCGCTAGACAAGGCGGCGCTGAGGGCGGCGGAGCTCGGCGCGAACACGTTTCAGATCTTCTCCGCCAGCCCGCGCATGTGGCGTCACAATGCCCTGGACCCCGAGGCGGTCAAGCGCCTCAAGGAAGCCCGGGAGCGGCTGGACTTGGCGCCGCTGGTGGTCCATGACAACTACCTGATCAACCTCGCCGCCGGCGATCCGCCGCTTCGGGCAAGGTCGATCGCGGCATTCCGAGCTGAGATCGAGCGTTGCCTGGCCATGGGAGCCGACTATCTTGTTCTCCACCCCGGCAGCTATCGGGGTCAGACCCTCCCAGCGGGAATCCAGACACTGGCTGACTCATTGGCGGAATCCGCCGCGGGGCTGGCCAGCGACTCTCTGATGCTGCTGCTCGAAAATACCGCGGGCTCGGGCTCGGCCATCGGCAGCCGCTTCGAGGAACTGGCCGAGGTGCGTCGCGCCGCCGCCCGGGTCGGCTTGCGCATCGGCTTCTGCCTGGACACAGCGCACTGCCTGGCGGCGGGCTACGATGTGGCCACCGCGCCGGGCCTGGGAAAGACGCTGCGCGAAGTCCAGAGCATTCTGGGGCTCGATCACGTCCCGGTCATCCACACCAACGATTCCAAGGCCCCGCTCGGCTCCCACGTGGACCGGCACGAGCACATCGGACAAGGCTATATTGGAATGCAAGGGTTTCGCCGCATCCTACATCACCCCAGGCTGCGGGCCAAAGCCTTCATCCTCGAGACTCCCGTCGACCGGGAAGGCGACGATCGCCGGAACCTTCTGAAGTTGAAAAGACTATGCCGGAAAAGCCGTACGACCACAAGCAAATCGAGCTGAAATGGCTGGCACGCTGGCAGCACGCCGATTTCTTCAAGGCGGAAGACCTCTCCTCACGTCCCAAGTACTACCTGTTGGAGATGCTGCCCTATCCTAGCGGGACACTGCACGTCGGCCACATCCGCAACTACACCATCGGCGACACGCTGGCGCGCTACAAGTGGATGCGCGGCTTCAACGTGCTGCACCCCATGGGTTGGGACGCCTTCGGACTGCCGGCCGAGAACGCCGCCATCGCCAACCAGCGGCATCCGCGCGAGTGGACGCTCTCCAACATCGCCTACATGAAGGAGCAGCACCGGCGATACGGCTTCAGCTATGACTGGGGCCGCGAAATCTCAACCTGCGAGCCCGAGTACTACCGCTGGAACCAGTGGTTCTTCCTGAGGATGCTCGAGCGGGGCTTGGCGTATCGCGCCAAGGCGCTGGTCAACTGGTGCCCGAAGTGCGCCACCGTGCTGGCGAACGAACAGGTCGTGGATGGCGGATGCTGGCGCCACGAGGACACTCCCGTCGAGCAGCGCGAGCTGGAGCAATGGTTCCTCAAGATCACCGCCTACGCGGACGAACTGCTCAACGACATCCGCAAGCTGGAAGACGGCTGGCCAGAGCGCGTGCTCATCATGCAGCGCAACTGGATCGGACGCTCCGAGGGCACGGACGTGGATTTCCGGCTGGCCGAGACGGGCGAGCCCATCCGCGTCTTCACTACGCGCGTGGACACGATCTTCGGCGCGACATGCATGATCCTCGCCCCCGAGCATCCGCTGGCAGCCCGCCTGGTCACGGGCGAGGGGACGGCCAAACTCAAGCAGATGATCGACGACCGCGCCCGGCGCGACCCCGGCGACTTGGTCAAGGAGGGCCTAGACACCGGGCATTACGCCGTCAATCCGTACAACGGCGAGAAGATACAGATCTGGGTCGGCAACTTCGTGCTCATGGGATACGGGACGGGCGCGATTATGGCCGTCCCCGCCCACGACGAGCGCGACTTCGAGTTCTGCACGCGCTACGGGATTCCGATCCGTCCGGTAATCCGGCCCGTGGACGGCGTGCCGGATGACGCCGCCACCATGAAGGGCGCTTTCGTGGACGACGGCGTGTGCGAGAACTCGGGCGAGTTCTCGGGGCTGGCAAGCGTTGAGGCGCGCCGAAGCATGACCGCCAAAGCGGAACGAGAGGGCTTCGGCCAGGGCAGCGTCACCTATCGCATTCGAGATTGGGGCATCTCGCGTCAGAGGTACTGGGGCACACCCATCCCGGTCATTCATTGCCAGTCCTGCGGCATCGTGCCCGTGCCTGAGAGCGATCTTCCCGTGGTGCTGCCGCTCAACGTCCAGATCACCGGCGCCGGCCGCTCCCCTCTCGAAAACGTGCCGGAGTTCGTCCATGTGAAGTGCCCAAAGTGCGGCTGTGACGCCCGGCGCGAGACCGACACGATGGATACGTTCATCGACTCGTCCTGGTACTTCTATCGCTACTGCGATGCGCACAACAACACAGCGCCTTTTGACTCCGCCAAGATCGCTTACTGGTTCCCCATCGACCAGTACATCGGCGGCGTCGAGCACGCCATCCTGCACCTGATCTACTCGCGCTTCTTCACCAAGGTGATGCGCGACCTCGGCCTGATCTCCAACGACGAGCCTGCCACGCGCCTGTTCACTCAGGGGATGGTGATCAAAGACGGCGCCAAGATGTCCAAGTCGAAGGGCAACGTCGTGAGCGCCGATGATGCCGCCGAGCGTTACGGCTCGGACACCGCGCGTCTGTTCGTGCTGTTCGCGGCGCCGCCCGAGAAGGACGTCGATTGGCAGGACGCCGGCGTCGAGGGGATGGTGCGCTTTCTGGGGCGTGTGTACAGGTTCGTGACGAGGAACGCTTCCGCGAGTGGCGGCAATGGGTCCGCGGACGCCCGGATACTGCGCAAGCTGCACCAGACCGTACGAAAGGTCACCGAGGATTTCGATTCACGATGGCATTTCAACACGTCGCTGGCGGCCATCATGGAGCTGGTCAACAACCTCTACGCCGCCGAGGCGGAGCTCTCCGCCGCCCCCATGCGCGAGGTGCTGGAGAAACTGGTGCTCCTGCTCGGGCCGTTTGCTCCTTACGTCGCCGAGGAGATGTGGGAGGATCTCGGCAAGGCCGGCCCGGTCTTCAAGCAGCCCTGGCCGGACTTCGATCCCGAGCTGGCCCGCGAGGAACTGGCCGAGGTGGTGGTTCAGATCAACGGCAAGCTCCGCAGCCGCATTCACGTGCCGTTCGGCACGGCGAAGGAAGAACTGGAGCGCGCCGCGCGCAGTGACGAGAAGACCAAACCCTTCCTGGAAGGCAAGCAGGTCGTCAAGGCCATCGTCGTCCCTGACCGGCTGGTGAACCTGGTAGTCGAGTAAGTGTGGCGTACGCTTCAGCGTGCTGCGGCGAGCTTCAGCTCGACGTGCCTCGGTGACGCGCTGGACCAAGGGTACTGGGAACACTCGATGACCAGACCAGCTTTCACTGGGTTGTTTTCCACGTATGCGGCAATACGTTCCAACTCCCGCTCATCCCTCACCCAATGGTCGTAAGACTCCCGTTGCCAGAAAACTTGCCCGGTTCGACCGAGCGCCTTGTTGGCTTCGCGCGCCGTGGTGCCCTTCAGCCACTGGAGGATCCCGCTGACCACGCCTCTCGGGCGCAGCAGGACGTGGACATGATTCCCCATGACCACAAACGCCCTCAGGTCGTAAGACCGGAGCGCCGCACCGCGCTTAATCGCGTCGACCACGAGGTCCGCCACCTTCGGATTGCGAAGAAACATCGGCCCCCGGAACGTCGTGTCCAAGTAGCGGTCCATCCACACAAATGCTTTGCCAGCAGAGGCTTTCCCTGGTGGTGGATACAGTCCTTGCGGCAGACTGCCGTGCAAGTGCCAGGTGACAAACAGCCAACCGTTCTGGGGATAGTGATGAGGCAGTCTCCTGCGCGACACCAGCATATACAGGTCCAGTGCCATGACGGGTCGGGTAATCTCCAGGAAAAACCGCGGGCGGAAGCCCGCGGCAGCACGCTGAAGCGTGCGCCACGCTACGACTCCAGTAAGCACTCCTCCTGGTTGCTCCAGGCGCTGCGGATGGTGCGGACACGCACACGGTGAGCGCCGGGCACGAGGCTAACGGGGAGCTTGGAGTTCGTTTGCCAGGCGCCGGCCCGCAGGTCCGTCAGGAACAGTATCGGCTCTTCGGCGCCATCGATCTCCAGAATGACGTCCTCCCGCGTGAGGCCGGTCTCCGGCGTCGTGAACCAGCAAACCAGGTATTCGTTGCGATACCCGTGAAAAACGCGAGTCTCGGTGAGGTTGTTTTCCAGGTGGGTGAGTACGGGCGCCTCGGCGGTGGCACTTTCCGGCGGGACCTCGCCCTTACGGCCCGCGCGTGAGACGGGCTCGAATGTCAGCCTCTTCTCTATGCGAAAGGGCTCGCTGTAGGGGCTCGTCACCGTTCGCACGCGGACTTCGTGCGGGCCGGGATCGAGCCAGGACGGAATGCGAAAGTTCACCTGCCATCCGTTGCGGCCCAGGTCCGCCAGCACGAGCGAGGGGACCCCGTAGCCATCGACCTCGGCGCGGATCTGGCCGAGTTTCAACTCCTGCTCGGGACTCTTGAAGTACAGGCAGACGTACTCGTCCTTGCCGTGGTGGAAGTAGATGTCGTTGGTGCGGTTGTTGATGGCGGCGTGGATCCATGGAGCCGGCTGCGTTGGGTTCGGATCGGGAGGCTCCCAGTGCCGCCAGCAGGTGACCCGTGCTCTCCCGCCGACGACTCCTTCCAGCCGCGCGCGGGCGAATCCCGCCGAGCGGCACATCGCCAGCAGGCATTGTGTGTTCGGGCCCCACCAGTTGTCGACCTGCCCGCCCAGTTCGGTGGTCTCGTAGAACTCGAGAAGATTAGGCTCGGCGCCGTCGGTGACGTAGGATTCCACGAACGCCGCCTCCTTGGTGATCGAGCAGATCCTTTCCAGCCCCAGCAGTGGGTGGCGCAGATGGTACAGAACCCCGAGGAACAAGACGTAGTCGAACAGGCCGGCCGTCAGGGGCGATAGTTCATCCACATCGAGTACGCGCAGTTCCACTTTGGAGCCGAGCAACTGCCGCGCCATCCGGAACTCCTCGAGCTCGACGCAGTCCACGGCCACCACGTCGGCGCCGCGGCGCTCCATTTCGAAGCTGCACCAGCCGGTCCAGGCCCCCACATCCAGAACACGCTTGCCCCGGAGGTCTTGAGGGATTGGGAACGCGTGGATGCGTTCGCGCAGGTCCTCCAGGCTTTGAAGGCCCTTGACCACGCTCCCGTCGGGCAGTTCGATGCTGTGGAACCAGCCCTTCCGGGAGAGGCAGGCCACCTGCTCCTGGACGAGCTTCCGGAAGCTGGGGTCCCCCGCGAGCCGTTCACCGGGCATGAACACATTGTGCCAGAGAAGCGGCCGGCTCACTGCTTCCGTTAGAAGACCGCCGGCGTCTCCCACCGGCCCGTTTGCGTGGAGCGGAACAAGGCCTCAATCACGGCCATGTTGCGCATGGCGTCCTCCAGTGGCACTGGCACTTCCCCGCCCTCGCGAATCGCCAGGGAAAAGAGATCGCCCTGGATTGTGTACTGATCGCAAATGGGGAATTCTTCCGTCCTGAGGCCGGCGCCGCTGTCCACAAACAGCCGGGAGGGGCGATCAGGAGGCGCGTTGAAGGGGATCTCCATCTCGATCCGGCCGCGTGTTCCTAAGATCTGCATGCGCTGGTAAGGAACCAGTTGCGTGCTGCACGAGAACACCGACTGGCCGCCGGGAAAATCCAAGATGGCGGAAGTCAGCCGGTCCGTGCCCATATCCGGATCGCGTTCCACCAGACCCTGCACACGAGCTGGCTCTTTTCCGAACAGGAAGCGCGAGGTGGTGATGGGATAGCAGCCGATGTCCATCAGCGCCCCGCCGCCGCATTCCGGCTGGTTGCGGATGTTCTGGGGATCGCGATTGTAGTAGCTGAACGCGGCCATCACCGCGCGCAGTTCGCCGATCTCGCCGGAGAGCACGAGTTCCCGTGCCCGCAGCCACTGGGGGTGGGTTCGGACCATGAATGCTTCGCCGATTTTCACGCCGGTTCGGTCACGGACTTCGATCAGCAAGCGGCATTCAGCCACGCTCATCGCGATTGGCTTCTCGCAGAGTACGTGCTTGCCAGCCTCCGCGGCCTTGACCGACCACGGTACGTGCAGATGATTCGGCAGGGGATTATAGACAGCCTCCACATCCGGGTCGCCGAGCAAGTCCTCATAAGATCCGTACGCTTTCGGGATTTCGAGCTGGGCGGCGGCCGGCCTTGCCTTGTCGCGATCGCGGGAAGCAATCGCGACCACCTCGGACCATTCGCCCCGCTGCATGGCAGGGACCACCTTAGTCGTGGCGATCTTGGCGACGCCAAGGACGCCCCATCGCACCTTCTTGCGCATAGCGCTAGTTTCGCACCTCGTCCGCATGGGCGGGGCGCGCTTCTTATGCCGCGATCACGTCAGTCCGTGAGAAATCGTCACCGGTGAACAGCAGGGGAAGGCCGGAAAGCCGGGCCACCGCATAGGTGAGGCAGTCGCCGAAGTTCAGCGCGGCGGCGTGCCGTCCCTTACCGAACCTCTCGAACGCATCCACCGCGACTTCGTAATGCTCGGCGGTGAAGGGGATGACCTCGACTTCCATCTCCCGGAGGAATCGGCTCAACTGGGGTCGCGGATCGCGCCTCAGCTTATTTGAAAGGACTATGGCTGCTTCGACCATCGTCGCCGCACCCACTGCCAGGACCGGAGCCGCAGCCATCCTCTCCCGGATGCGCTCATGGCCCGGCTCTGCCACCACGATGCCGATGATCGCTGAGGTGTCGAGGACCACGGTTGAACCTCCTCCTCAGACGCCGTCCGGTCCGTAACCGAGGATGGCTTCTCTCTCCTCCTTGGGGATGGTCTTCCCACGCACCTCAGGAGGGATTGTCGGCCAGATGTGGTCCTCTAACAAGCGCCTGAGGCGCTCCGCCTTCCCCGGGTCAACCCGGCGCACCGCCAGGCGCGCCTTGCGGTCCTCCAGCGCCCGCCGGATGGCCTCCGTCTTCGTCTCGTGTGCCATGGAGGCGACCTCCGCAGCGAGTCTCTCGACCTCGGGATTCTTGATATTGAGGGCCATGGTACCTATACACCATTAATATATCATGGTAGACCAGTTCACGCAAGTTCGACGCTGAGGTCGCCGCACGGTAAAAGAGCGGGCGCATTCTGGGCCCTCGCATGGTGCCGAAGTACTCCGTGCATCTTGTAGACTCAAGAAGGCTGGCACTTCCGCGGCACACAGGGCACCACGTCGCTGCGGGACCACCTGGTATCTATCCGAGTCGGCGGGCAGTACCCCGCAGGTCTCAGTTGGAACGGTAGCGCGTTGCGGCCAGTTGATGTGGAGGGGGCTTCGCGGGAGTGATCTTTCTAGAACGCCGTGTGGGGACCAGGGAGACCGGTTGCGCCACTTTTCCGGTAAGGCCACCGTCCGGAACGGCTAGCGCGGCCGCACAGAATAAGGATCAGAAGCAGAACTAGCGGCTCACGGGATCCAGGTCGCCGAACTCCCGTTTTTCGCTTTCAATGAATCGGCCAGTTCGCAAGCGATACTTTACCCGGACGTAGCCCTCGGAGCAGCAATCCCCCATTCGGCGCGTAGTGTCCAAGAAGTCTAGCACTAATGTGCCCTGGGCGATTGCTACATTCGCGAGTCCGCCGTCCGCTCGTGAGCCGCTCTGGAGCCTGCCGAGGAGCGTCGGCGAACCATTCTCAAGCGTGAAGACGTACAGGTAATGCCAGTTCAGCGTCCCGCCCGTGGAAAAGAGCAGATCTACCGCCGCCTCGTCCCGACCATCACCATTGAGATCGCCGTACGTGACTGATCGGATCATCAGATAGCCGCCCCTGTAAGTGCCCGCAGGCGACTCGGACTCGGAGAAATCATGCCTGCCGTCAACAACGTGAACACTTGATTTCGGTTTTTCCTCCAGCCATTTCCAGGCTGCTGGGGCGCCTAGCTTCGGTGCATCCCATGCGTAGTCGAAATTCCTAAAATCGATTTCACTGATTCTGGTTGCGCTAAACAGAGTTGAGGCATAGAGCAGAAGTGGGAGGCCAGCTCGTCGGACGAGCAGCATGCCGCCATTCTATCGTATGTGGCTGCAAAACGGGGTTACCGGAGAAGTACCGGAGAAGTGCCGGACAACGCCAACCAGCCCGCCCACAGTTTCCGGAAAGCCCTATCGGCCACAACCCCCGGCGCGGAGTTCAGCCCCCTTGATAAACGCTGCGGCGTAGCTCGCGGGTAATCCTGATCCACATCCATCCGGACTTCAGGGTTCGCGCCGGCCGACGCACATCTGCGGTCGGGCGTGATACGTCCTGCTCCCTTCGGGTCATTTCCGGATCATTCAGCCGAGCCGTACAACATGTTGGGTTGAGGTCCAACAAGGGCGTGCTGGCGGCTGTCGGCAATCTCGATCCGGCTATCGCCAGCGTGGGGTATTCCTAAAACAGCGGCCCATGAACACAGCGACGACGGGTGGCCGTAACTGGAAGGCTGGGCGGGAAGCCAAGGAATTGCACCCAAGCGGCGCCCGCAGCCTGCCACTCTTGGAGGCGCTTTGTCTGGAGCGGCATCGGCTGCTCTCCAGGGCGCTTCACCTCCAGTTAGATATGCCGCCCGGGAATGCAGCCGGCGAAGCCGGGATGGCCGTCTACACCGACGGCCGTGCCGCGGCGGACAGAGCTGACGGTCACGCGTCCTTACTTCACGATGACAGGCAGCGTTGAAAAGGCCTCCGTACCGATGAAGCGCAACGCGATGGCGGCCACGAGCGTGTCCGCAGCACAGTCCAGGGTCCCTCGCTTGCCCGTGAGAACTGGGGACAGGTAGTTGGCGTAATGCCCCGAGGGGTTCAAGGTTGGGATTGTGGGCGCGTTTGGGATCACGGCGCCCGAATGATCGCGGGCGGTGCAGGCCACATGCGCCGCCGCAATAGGATTGAGATTGCTGATCGCAAAGCCAGTGTACAGCGGCGCGCCGGTAGAAGGGAACGTGCTTGAGTCGAATGGGATGATGAACCCGGAGTAGCCTTCTGTCGCGGGCGCCGCGGCCTCGTAGAAGTTGCCGTTCGGTGTCGCCCTCCGGAAGGTTGCTTGGGTGGTGATGGATGCGTCCGCCGTGACTAGCCCCCAGCCCCCTTGAACCGGCAAACTGGCGTTGCTGGCCTCGTAATCCTTCCTGCCCTGGGCGGAGACACTGTCGGTCAGCACATTCAAGTTCCCCAGGCCCCCCGTGAAGGGTAGCGAAAGGCTAGATCCGGTATCGCTCAAAAAACTGACGGCGAAGCTGCCAGTTTGCGCCCCAGTACTGACCGCGAACAGGCCGGTCGTCCACTCACCGCCGAACGCGACATGAGGCAGCGCCCGGGTGACGCAGGAAGACGACCCACCGCAGGCGGAGGAGTCGAACTGCCGTACAGGTACCGAAACACCGCCCGTCGAAACAGAAGCCGCCCGCGCTCCATACGGATTGCTGGACGCAACCAGCATGACATCCGCGGAACCACTTCCCTGAGAGCTTCCCGAGACGGTGATCCAGGCAGGCAGGCCAGAAATGGTCCACGAACACGAGGGGCCGGTGTGGATCTGGAGAGTTGAGGTACCGCCGGCAGCAGCAACTCCGAGATCCGATGTGCTGACTGAATAGGTGCAACCGGGCGCGGCCGAAGGAACCAGCACGCGGACCAGTAGATTTCCAGAATCTGCCACGTAGACGTCGCCAGCGGGGTCCACCGCCACTCCGTGCGGAGCATTCAGTTGGGCGGTGGTGGCGGGGATATTGTCGCCGTTGTAGCCTGGAGCCCCGGTGCCCGCCACCGTCGTGATCACGCCGTTGGAGACCTTGCGGATGAGATGGCATTCGTCCGCAATGTAGAGGTTGCCGGCGGAGTCCACCGCCACTCCGTGCGGAAAACTCAGTTGGGCGGTGGCGGCGGGGATATTGTCGCCGTTGCAGCCAGGAGTCCCGGTGCCCGCCACCGTCGTGATCATCCCGTTGGAGACCTTACGGATTCGATGGTTGAGGAGGTCCGCAATGTAGAGGTTGCCGGCGGAGTCCACTGCGACTCCCTGCGGAGCACTCAGTTGGGCGGTGGTGGCGGGGATATCATCACCGTCATAGAGCCATCCCCCGGTGCCCGCCACCGTCGTGATCACGCCGTTGGAGACCTCGCGGATGTAACTGCCGTCCGCAATGTAGAGGTTGCCGGCGGAGTCCACTGCCACGCCAGTTGGGCCATCCAGTTGGGCGGTGGTGGCGGGGATACTATCACGGTCATAGCCGTTTTCCCCGGTGCCCGCCACCGTCGTGATTACGCCGTGGGAGACCTTGCGGACTCGATTGTTGCCGGCGTCCGCAATGTAGAGGTTGCCGGCGGAGTCCACTGCCACTCCCTGCGGAGCATTCAGTTGGGCGGTGGTGGCGGGGATATTGTCACCGTTGTAGCCTGGAGTCCCGGTGCCCGCCACCGTCGTGATTACGCCGTGGGAGACCTTGCGGACTCGATTGGCGTCCGCAATGTAGAGGCTGCCGGCGGAGTCCACTGCCACGCCAATTGGGCCACCCAGTTGGGCGGTGTTGGCGGGAATATTGTCGCCGTTGTAACCTTGAGTCCCGTTGCCCACCACCGTCGTGATCACTCCGTTGGAGACCTTGCGGATGCGATCGTTGCCTGCGTCCGCAATGTAAAGATTGCCGGCGGAGTCCACCGCCACTCCCCACGGAGCATTCAGTTGGGCGGTGGCGGCGGGGATATTGTCGCCGTTGTAGCCTTGAGTTCCGGTGCCCGCCACCGTCGTGATCACGCCGTTGGAGACCTTGCGGAGTCGATTGTCGCAGTAGTCCGTAAAATAGAGATTGCCGGCGGAATCCGCTGCCACGTCAGTTGGGCAACCGAGTTGGGCGATGGTGGCGGGGATATTATCACCGCTATGGCCGGATCCCCCGTTGCCCGCCACCGTCGTGATCACTCCGTTGGTGACCTTGCGGACACGAATGTTGCCCAAGTCTGCAATGTAGAGGTTGTCGGCGGAGTCCACCGCCACTCCCCGCGGAGCATTCAGATGGGCGCTGGCGGCGGGAATATTGTCGCCGTTGTAGCCTTGAGTCCCGGTGCCCGCCACCGTCGTGATCACGCCGTTGGAGACCTTGCGGACTCGATGGTTGAAGACGTCCGCAATGTAGAGGTTGCCTGCGGAGTCTACTGCCACTCCCCGCGGAGCATTCAGTTGGGCGGTGGTGGCGGCGATATTGTCGCCGTTGTAGCCTTGACTCCCGGTGCCCGCCACCGTCGTGATCACGCCGTTGGTAACTTTGCGGACTCGATGGTTGACGACGTCCGCAATGTAGAGGTTGCCGGCGGAGTCCACTGCCACTCCCCACGGAGCAGCCAGTTGGGCGGTGGTGGCGGCGATATTGTCGCCGTTATAACCGAACCTCCCAGTCCCTGCGACAAGCGACACATAACCCGTGCGGGCGTCTACTCGGACGACAATGTTGTAGACTGAAAGCGCCGCGAAAATGTTCCCCGAAGCATCGATGGCAACCGCGGACACAGGCCCCAAGCCAGCGGAAGACGCAGGCTCATTCACGGGCAGTCCGCCGCCCGCGACTGTATGGATCGTGTACGTCTGGCTCGAACCTATGCTAGCCATGGCCAACGCCAGGACGAGAGCAAGTGCGGTCTTCATCTGAGTCCTCCTTCAATCTCTTTGTCGAGGGCGCGGAATCACCCATGCGCGGACGCAGAAAAAGGAGTGCGTCTCAGGGGGGAGGCCCGGTCTTGAGACCAGCATCTCCGATACACCCATTTTTAACTCCGCGTGGGCTCAACCATACAGCAGCACGCCCATTCCCGGAATAGGCAACGCCTGGAATTCGGCTTAGTTTTTCCTTTGTGCCCAACCTGATGGAAAGTTTGAACTTGTGGAGTTGACGGTCTATAATTCCGGTAGCATGACAACGATTTCCGACCGGGTCAGTTTCGGAGCGTTTGAGCTTGACCTGGAAACCGGTGAGCTGCGAAAGGCCGGCAGGATCCTGAAGCTTCAGCCACAGCCCGTACGCGTTCTGCGCCTCCTGGTCAGTCAGGCAGGCAAACTGGTCAGCCGTGAGGAGATCCGCCGCCTCTTATGGGGCCAGTCCACGTTCGTGGATTATGACGTCGGCGTGGATTATTGCGTGAACCGCATCCGCTCCGTCCTGTGCGACAAAGCGCGGGCCCCCCGTTATGTGGAGACGCTTTCCCGCCGCGGCTATCGCTTTGTCGCGCAGGTCAAGCGCCACCGGCTATTTGTGGAACCCACGTTGGCAGTGTTGCCCTTTGCGACCCTGAATGGCGATCCCGCCAGAGAGTACTTCGCCGATGGTGTCACCGATGCGCTCACCACCGAACTCGCCCGCATCCAGGCGGTGCGGGTGATCTCAAGGCAATCCGTGCTCCATCTGAAGGGCAGCAGCCGGAAGCTGGACGAGATCGCCCGCGACCTCCGCGTGGATGGTGTTGTGGAGGGAGCGGTCTTGCATGAGGGAAATCGGGTTCGCGTGACGGCGCAGTTGATTCTGATGGAGCCCGAGCGCCACGCGTGGGCCCAGAGCTACGACTGCGACATGTCCGCCGTATTGACCACGCAGCGCGACGCGGCGCGGGCGATTGCCGCATGTGTTGCCACAGCGTTGAGGCCCGCCGACACCGTGACGCCGGCCCCGGTTCCGGCGCGGCCGGTGGCGCCGGAAATTGTCGAGGCCTATTTGATAGCCCGCGCCGAGTGGGGCAAGATGAGCGCGGAGGGGATCGGGAAAGCTCTCCGGCACTTGCGGGAGATAACCGTTAAGGCGCCTGACTTTGCCTTGGGGCTCGCTCAGCATTCCTGCTGTCTTGGCCACCTGGGTTTTTGGGGGCACGCTCCAATACGGGAGACGTACCCAAGCGCGAAGCAGATGGCATTGAACGCTCTTGCCATCGATGACAGCGCGGGTGAGGCTCATCTGGCTCTGGGTTTCATGAACTGGCTGCTCGATTGGGACCTGGCCGCTTCCGAACGAGAGTTCCGGCGGGCCATTGAGCTGAGCCCAAGTAATCCGGAGGCCCGCTTGCACTACGCGATGTTTCTGGTTACTGCCGGCCGGCGGCCTTCTGAAGCGGTGGCCGAGGCTCATTACGGGCTGCGGCTCGATCCCACTTCGCTTCTCTCGAGCTCGGCGGCCGCCTGGGTGTATCTCTTCGCGGGCCAGCACAGAAAGGCGGAGGGTCAGGCCAGACGAAACATCGAATTATTCCCGGATGCCCTTCACGCATATTTCGTGCTCGGGTGGGCGGCATGGCGCCAGCGCCGGGAAGCCGAAGCTGTCGCCGGCTTTGAGAAGGCGCTCAGCCTTTCGCGCGAGGCTTTCTCTCTCGCCTTCCTGGGGCATATCTACGGCCGTCTTGGCCGGAGGGATGAAGCCAAGTGCCTTCTCCGCGAACTCGACCAACTTTTCGCTCGAGGTCACGCTCCACCGTTCGCCTTCGCGGTGATCTATGCGGGCCTCGGCGACGCCGATACCGCGTTTGACTGGCTGGAGACGGCCTACCGGCTCCGGGATGGCCAACTGTTCTGCCTCACGATGCCTGGGTCCGATCCCCTTCGGTCGGATCCACGCTATGCCGACCTCGTCCATCGCATGGGGCTCGCGCCGCCATCGCTGGCGCGAACGAGATGACGGAAGAACCCGCCGCTGAGCCATCGAGTGGGTCAGCCGCCTTGAGATCTCGGACCTGTCGGGTCGAATTGTGGCCGCCGCGGCGACTGCTCTTCGAGCGGCTCTGATCAGTTGTGACAGGAACACCAGGGCGTGCGTGGTCCCGGAGAACGGACGTCCAGCAGGATCTGTAACGATACGTCGCCCAGCGTTTAGGAATGGCTGCCGGACAGCACGCGCCCCCCAAATGGGCAGGAAAACGGGCATTGACGGAGTTACCGGAGAGTAACGGGCCGCTCCGGCGTGCCCCCCTCACTTTCCGGTATGCCCACATAGCGTCAACGTGCGTCCTTCAGGCGCCGCGAACTCCCTCATGCACAGGAACTTCTGCGCTGAACGGCGCTAACATAGCCACGAAATGCGGAACGGAATTCTGGGCAGCGGGTCAGTTTAGGAAATTGCTGGACCGACAAGCACCGGGACCAAAATCAAAGCTGGAAGCCAAACCAATACAGGCTTTCGTCTCCTGAATTAGTAGGCGACGCCGACAAGAATGGGGTACGCCCAAGCCATGACGACGAACAGATACGCGCCTAAAGTGTATCCACCCTCGAACGCCATTCCCGTTCCCATCACGCTAAAGATGGGGACCCACGGCACCAGGATGACACACCAAATGGTCAACATGACCTTTACCGTCGTGGTAAGCGGAGGCGGTCCCAAGAGAGACTCTTCAAACATGTTCTTGCAAAGACTCTACCATGCTATTGGCCACCGAGAGCAGCCGAGCGGCGGGGTCGATTTCAAACTGGCCACTACCCAATTCTGAGGGTTATTGGATGTACTTCCTTGTGATCGCAGTTGAACCGATCATCTTCGGAGTCTTCCGAAAGCGAATCGGGGAAGTTGAGGCAGATGAGCTTGGCACCATGGTGACACGGACGATAAGCCTTCCTCCGATGCCAAAACGAGCCGTCGTGAGTAAACAATACGGTGCGGCCGGAAAACGGAGTTTGCGGAAAGTGGCCAAGCGCCTCAGAATCCCTTCGTAGTACAGGCAGATGGGATGTTCCCTGCAACAACTGGCGCGAACAGCCCTTCTGACCACCGGTCGGGATCGGCGTTCCAAAGGTCTTTCGATCAACAGGCCCTGGCTTGTCGCCCAGCGTTCAGGGATCGTCGGAAGTCCCACCTTGAGATCGGTCCCGGTGAACGCCGTTCCATCAAGCTGGCTTAACCCTCGCCAGCATAGGGTCACCCCGACGTTAAGCCGGCAAACCGTTAAAGGGGCGATACAGCACCCTGGACCGCAAGCGACACTGGACCTTCTCGTGTTGAGGGGCAACCGGAGCGACCACTACCTGGACAAGGCACGGTTGCGTGCGGCGAAGAGATCATGGCGCAGGCGGCGCTACGCGGCGACTTCTAGGTAATCGACGGACGAGCTGGGCTCCGGAATCGGTTCGCCCACCTCACGCATGGCCTCGAAGTGCGCGGCCAGAGCAGCCTGGCACGTCCGGCGAATAGGCGGAGTAGCCGGTGCTCGTCCTCTCGATGACCACTGCATAGCGCTTCGCGTGCATGTCACTCCGTCTCTGTCACGCTGAGCACCTCTCTCGCCTTCAGCGCCTTCAGGCGGTCGCGGAGGGCGGCGGCTTTTTCGAATTCGAACTGGCGGGCGGCCTCGCGCATGCGCTCCTCCAACTCCGACAGGAAGCGCCCGCGCTCCTCGGCGGTCATCGATTCGACTTCCTCGTCCTCGGCTTCGAGCGGGACGGTCACATAATCGCCTTCGGCCACCGCCACCAGGCTCATGTCAATGGGCTTGACGATCGACTGCGGAACGATGTTGTTTCGCTCGTTGTACTCGGCCTGGATGAGGCGCCGCCGGTTGGTCTCGCCGATGGCATAGCGCATACTGTCGGTCATCGCGTCGGCGTAGAGGATCGCCTTGCCGTTGAGATGGCGCGCCGCGCGCCCGATGGTCTGAATCAACGATCCGCCCGATCGCAGGAACCCTTCCTTGTCGGCGTCCAGGATCGCCACTAAGGAAACTTCCGGCAGGTCGAGCCCCTCGCGCAGCAGGTTCACGCCGATCAGCACATCGAACTCGCCCTTTCGGAGATCCCGCAGGATCTTCACGCGATCGAGCGTCGAGACCTCCGAGTGCAGGTATCGGCAGCGCACGCCGGCTTCGGAGTAGTATTCGGCCAGGTCCTCCGACATGCGCTTGGTCAAGGTCGTCACCAGCACGCGCTCGTTGTGTTCCGCGCGCTGCCGGACTTGCCGGAGCAGATCGTCCACCTGCCCCTTCACCGGACGGACTTCGACCTCGGGATCGATGAGCCCGGTCGGGCGGATGATCTGTTCGACGACGACACCCGCCGACTTGGTGAGTTCGTAAGGGCCGGGAGTGGCCGAGACGTAGATCGCCTGATCGACACGGTGCTCGAACTCCTCGAAGGTGAGCGGGCGATTGTCGAGCGCGCTCGGCAGGCGGAAGCCGAACTGGACCAGGGTTTCCTTGCGCGAGCGGTCGCCGTGGTACATCCCGTGGAGCTGCGGGATGGTCTGGTGGCTTTCGTCCACGAACAGCAGCGCGTCGTGAGGGAGATAATCCAGCAGCGTCGGCGGGGCCTCGCCAGGAAGACGCCCGGAGAAGTGCCGCGAATAGTTCTCGATGCCGTGGCAGTAGCCGATCTCGCGGATCATCTCCAGGTCGAACATGGTGCGCTGGTAGAGACGCTGCGCCTCGACCAGCTTCCCCTGCTTTTCTAGCTCCGGCTTCCACCAGGCCAACTCTTCCTCGATGCTGGCCAGCGCCTTGTCGCGCGTCTCCTGGCTCATGACGTAGTGCGTCTTGGGGTAGATGGGCAGCCGCAGGTAGGTCTGCCGCACCCGGCCCAGCAGAGGGTCTATCTGGGAGAGGCTCTCGATCTCGTCGCCCCACAGCTCGATGCGGTAGGCGTAGTCCTCGTAGGTCGGGTAGATTTCGATCACGTCGCCGCGCACGCGGAAAGTCCCGCGGCGAAAGTCGGCGTCGTTCCGCTCGTACAGGATCTCCACCAGCCGTTTCAGGATCTGGCTGCGCGAGATCTTCTCTCCCTTTTCGAGCATGAGTAACATGCCGTAGTAGGCTTCGGGGGAGCCCAGGCCATAGATGCAGCTCACGCTGGCGACGATTACACAGTCGCGCCGCTCGAACAAGGACTTCGTTGCGGACAGGCGCAGCTTGTCCAGCTCGTCGTTGATGGTGGCTTCCTTTTCGATGTAGACGTCGCCAGACGGGATGTACGCTTCCGGCTGGTAGTAGTCGTAGTAGCTGACGAAATACTCCACCGCGTTCGAGGGGAAGAACGTACGGAATTCGTGGTAAAGCTGCGCGGCGAGGGTCTTGTTGTGCGCCAGGACCAGGGAGGGCCGGCCGGTGTGCTCCATGACCTTGGCCATGGTGAAGGTCTTGCCGGAGCCCGTGACGCCGAGCAGAACCTGGTGCTTCTCGCCGTCGAGCAAGCCTCGAACGAGCTGTTCGATGGCCTGCTCCTGGTCGCCCCGAGGGCGGTAATCGACGGCGAGGCGGAAGCTCATACTTCGAGTATAGGGAGTGGCGGCTAGGGGAGCCCCTTCAGCCTCTCATACTCGGCGTTAAACTCGCAGCCGATCAGAACGATGGCCGCCAGGACGTACATCCAGACCACCAGGGCGATGGCGGCGCCGATGCTGCCGTAGAGCAGGTTGTAGTCGGCGATGTTGCGTACGTACCAGGCAAAACCCATGGTGGAGGCCAGCCAGAGCGCCGTGGACAGCAAAGCTCCGGGCCACATGAGCCGCCAGCGCTGCCGGCGATTCGGACCGAGACGGTAAAGGGTGGCGGTCACCGCCACGTTGGTGGCGAAGGCCAGCAGGTAACGGGCAGAGCTCGCCGTCAGTCTCACCCAGCTCCTCAACTCGTGTCCCCCGCTCAACACGCCGAGCCAGCGCAAGACGAGCTGTTCCGTCCGGTCGCCAAACAGGACCAGCGCCGAGGCCGCCACCACGGGTACGGCAGTGGCAAGGACCAGCAGGATCGCCATGCCCTGATGGCGGAGGAACGGCCGGCCGGTGGGGATGTGGTAGGCCGCCTGGAATCCTTCCATGAGGCTCGTCATCACGCGCGACGCGGCCCAAAGCGACACCAGGGTAGCGATCACGAGCAGCGCCGCCGGCCGCGCGCCCCGCACCCGGAAGTTCTCGAGCACAAGCTCCTCGCTGCCCGGCGGCACGACCCGCGACAACGCACGATACAGGACACGCGAGATGGACTCAGCCCTCACCTGTACGAGGATGGTGGCGGTCGCCGTCAGGAGCGGAAAAAAGCAAAGCAGAGCCGAGTAGGCCGCGCCCTTCGCGGTCCCGAAGCAGCCATCCTCATAGGCCAGAACGAAGGACCGGCGCAGGAGCCACCAGAAGTTGCGCCACGCGGTTCTCAATAGTCGATCCGATCTTCTTTCTGCCGCCACTGCTCGAACGCGCGGAGGGCCTCCTCGCCAAGCAACTGCTCCATCGGGACGCCGCGCCCGCCGAGCGGGGCCGCCAGCTCTTCGTAAATCATCGCATCGCTGAAGCCCGCCTGGGCTGCGTCGGCGCGCGTACCGCCGAAGAAGACTCTATCCAGCCTGGCCCAATAGATCGCGCCCAGGCACATGGGACACGGCTCGCAACTCGTGTAGATCTCGCACCCGTTGAGATGGAAGTGGCCGAGGGCGCGGCAGGCTTCGCGGATGGCCACGATCTCGGCGTGAGCCGTCGGGTCATTGGATAACGTCACCAGGTTGACTCCCTCGGCAACGATCCGGCCATCCTTGACGATGACGGCGCCGAACGGGCCGCCCCTTCCCGCCCGCACGTTCTCCACGGACAGGCGGATCGCCCGGCGCATGAACGATCTCCGCACGAAGTTTATGCTACCGCCCGCGGGCGGCCTGCGCCGCCTGGCTCATCGCCCCTTCGTAACCTCGCACCACGTGGTAGACCGCGCCGTCGAAAAAAAGGCCGGCCAAGTGCTGCAGTTCTTCCTCGGCATACAATTGCACGGCATTCTGCCCGATCCCCTGCTCCCGGACGAAACCCACGATCTGCTGTCTGAGGAAGTGCAAGGACCGGACCACCTCGTGCAACGGAATGCCTTCCTGACAGCGGCGCCGGCCAAGCGATTCATAGCGCCGGGCAATCTCGCCCTTGCTGCCCGCCACCAGCCAGCGCCCGAGGTTCTTCAGCACCTCCATCGCCCTGTCTCGGAGCTCGGACTCGGGGAGTTTTCCGACGTGAATCAGGTCGGGATCCTCCCGCTGTTGACGGATGATTTTGGCGGCGATTCTCTCGCAGTTGTCCTCGATCGTCTGGACCAGCGTCCGTGAAACCATCTTTCCCCTCCGCGGGCCGGGCTCCGATGATGCCGGGCCTTGTTCCCAACTCGTAGATACTCATAGTGAGGCACGAAAGTCAACAGGAGGTTGAATCACATCGCGCGCGACAGGATCCCGGCCAGCTCGTCCGGCGTGAGGGCGACGGGGTTCCCTTTCATGCTGCTCGCCTGAGAGGCTTTGGCGGTGAGACCGGCAACGTCCCGCGGGCGGATGCCGTAGGAGCCGAGCGCGGGAATGCCGAGCTTCTCGACGAGCCGGCGGACCCATTCGGCCCCGTCCTCGGCCCGGGCGTCGGGGCGGCCCGTGAGGATCCGCGCCACATCCTCGTAGCGGACGAGCGCCGGGCTCTGGGGTGCGCGGGAGCGCAACGCGCGGATGTTACTATCCATCACGTGCGGCAGCAGCGCCGCGCAGACCGCGCCGTGCGCCGCAGGGAAGGCGCCTCCGATCGGGGCGGCAAATCCGTGAACGGCGCCAAGCCCGGCGTTGGCCAGAGCGAGGCCCCCGAACAGGCTGGCCAGCGCCATATCCAGCCGGGCCTCGGCATCGCTTCCGTCCCCGTAAGCTCTCGGCAAGCCCCGGGCGGCACGGCGCACGCCCTCCACGCACACGGAGTCCGCCAGGGGGTTTGCGCGCGAAGACACGTAAGGCTCGATGAGCTGCGTGAGCGCGTCCAGGCCGGTACTGGCCGTGAGCGCCGGGGGCAGGTCATAGGTGAGCTCGGGGTCCACGACGGCCAGCCGGGGAAGCAGGAACGGGCTCCTGAGGCTGGCCTTCACCCCGTGCTCCGGGGAAGCCAGGACGGCGTTGCGCGTCACTTCCGCTCCGGTGCCCGCCGTGGTGGGCACAGCGATGAACGGCAGAGACGGGTTGCCGAGGCTTTGTCCTCTGCCCACCACCTCGAGATAGTCCAGCGGTTCGCCGCTGTTGGAGGCCAGTGCCGCGATGGCCTTGCCGGCGTCGATCGCACTGCCCCCGCCAAAGCCGATCACCAGGTCGCAGCGTTCCCCGCGGAGCAGCCGCACACCCTCGCGTACGGCATCTACCGTCGGCTCCCCGGTGACGTCGAAGGTGACACCCTCGACGCCGGTCAGCCTTACGGCCTTCTCCGGAGGCAAGCCCGTCACCAGCAGAGCCCGCGCGCCCATCGCCTTGGAAGCCGGCAACACTTCACCGGCGGCGCCTGGCCCGAAGACGATGCGCGTCGCCGTGGCGAACTCGAATCGCATCGCTACCAGCCCTCATCGGCGGGAAAGATGTTGGAGCACTTCACGCTGGAGCGCGGTTCGGCCATCATTTCGGCCACTTTGTCGCGCCAGACCCGGTAATGAGCCGTTTCCTTGTGGGCGGCCGGAGCCTCGGGTGTGCGGTAGACCTCGACCAGGATGAAGCGGGCCGGGTCATCCGCTTGCTCCATCACGTCGAACCGGGCGATCCCCGGTTCCTTCACGCTATGGCGCGCATTCTCGACGGTCGCCTCCAGGAAGGCCCTCACGAATGCGGGCTTGACGTGCGCATGGACATGGACAATCAGCATGGCGGTCCTCCGCTGAGACACCATTATCGGACACCAGGGCGAAGGCGCGGGCGGCATTTGCACCTGGATCGGATAGGGCGTACCCTGGAATTCGGTCCTAACGTCCTACGATCATGAGAAGACTCAGCTTCCTTTGGGTGATGGCGTGCGCCTGCGCGGGCGTCTTTTGTGCGCTTGCCCAGGATACGGCGGACACCCCCGCCAACCGCCTGGCCGCCGCCCAGCGCTATCTCAAAGCCGTACCTCCCATGGAGATGGTGGGCGCGACTCTGGACCAGTTGGCCGACCAGATACCCGAAGAGCGGCGAGAGGAGTTCAAGAAGGCCTTGTCTCAGGTGGTTCGCTCGGAACGCATCGAGAAGATCACCTTGGACGCTATCACCAAGCACTTTACCGTCAAGGAGATCAATGCCCTCGCGGCCTTCTATGGCTCGCCGGAGGGCCGGTCGATCACGAAGAAATTCAGCGTTTACATGGCCAACGTCATGCCGGCCATCCAGCAGGAATTGGCGGACGTAGTCGACAAGCTGCACAAGGACACACCCTGAACGACTACTCATGCCCTGAGGGGCAGTTGCTTCGGGGCGCGATCATCGCTAGAATCATTGAGTTTGCAGGCATTGTGGAGGGTTCATGTCAGTTGAGCAGAAGGTGAAGCAGATCATTGTCGAGCAATTGGGCGTCGATGAAGGCCAGGTCGACGGCGGCGCCTCTTTTGTGGACGATTTGGGAGCGGATTCGCTCGACATCGTAGAACTGGTCATGGCCTTTGAAGAGGCCTTCGAACTTGACATCCCCGATGAGGATGCAGAGAAAATCACAACCGTCAAAGACGCTATCGAGTACATCGAAGCCAAAGCGGCGAAGAAATAGCGGAGCCGGCAAAACACATCATCCTTAGCTCTCAAGGGGGTCCCATCTTGTCACGAAGAGTCGCCATCACGGGCGTGGGTCTGGTGTCGTCGGTGGGGATCGGGACGGAGAAGTGCTGGAACGCCATCCGCAACGGGCAAAACGGCATCTCCCGCATCACCGCCTTCGACCCTACTGAGTTTGCCTGCCAGATCGCCGGCGAGATTAGGGACTTCAGGCCCGAGGATTTCATTGAGCGCAAGGAAATCAAGAAGATGGGCCGCTTTATCCAGTTCGCGATCGCAGCCTCGGACTTCGCCCTGGCCATGGCCAACCTGCGCGTGGGCCCCGAGGATGCCGAGCGGGTGGGCGTCTACATCGGCAGCGGGATCGGCGGGTTCGAGGTCATCGAGAGGGAACACCGCAACCTGCTGGAGCGCGGGCCGGGCCGCATCTCACCGTTTTTCATCCCGGCCACGATTATCAACCTGGCCTCGGGCTACGTCTCCATCCGCACGGGCGCCAAGGGGCCGAACTCAGCCACGGCGACGGCTTGTACGACCAGCGCCCACGCGATCGGCGACTCCTTCCGGATCATCCAGCACGGCGACGCGGATGCCATGATTTGCGGCGGCAGCGAGGCTCCCATCTGCGCCATGGGCATAGGGGGATTCGCCGCCATGCGCGCCTTGTCCACGCGAAACCACGAGCCCACAAGGGCCAGCCGCCCGTGGGACAAGCAGCGCGACGGGTTCGTGGTCGGCGAGGGATCGGGCCTGCTGGTTCTCGAGGAACTGGAGCGGGCCAAGCGGCGCGGCGTGCCGATCATCGCCGAGATCGTGGGTTACGGCATGAGCGGGGATTCCTACCACATCACGGCGCCCTCCGAGGACGGGGACGGCGCGTACCGCGTGATGCGCAACGCCCTTCGCGATGCCGGTCTCCAGGTAGAGCAGATCGACTACATCAACGCCCACGGCACTTCGACTCAGTTGGGTGACAAGTCCGAGACGCTGGCCATGAAGCGGACCTTCGGCGAGCATGCCTATAAGCTGGCCATCAGCTCCACCAAGTCGATGGTCGGCCACGTGTTGGGCGGCGCCGGCGGCATCGAGACCGGCGTCACGGCCCTTGCGATACGGGATCAAATCGCTCCTCCCACGATCAACTACGAGTTTCCGGATCCTGACTGCGATCTGGACTATGTCCCCAACCGGGCGCGGCCGATGCGCATCGACTTCGCCCTGTCCAACTCCTTCGGCTTCGGAGGGACCAACGGGTGCCTGATTCTGAAGCGGTACACGGGGGACTAGTGGAGGAAGGTTGGGGACCGAGATGCGGTAGACTGACTCCTTGAAAACTATGCATTTCCGCCGGCTTGCTTCGCTCGTGCTCGGTGGGTGGCTCGCAGGGAGCCTCCTGCTATTGGCGTTCACCGCACAGAACGTGCGTGTGGTGGACCAACTGATCCGGACTCCTGCTAAGCAAGCCGTGGACTTCATGGTCAAGCTGCAGGAGTCCGACCTGCGCGTGTTGATGAACTACCACGCCCAGGAGGTGAACAACTGGGCCCGCCAGAGCTGGGAAATCGCGCAACTGGCGCTGGGGATGGCCTTGGTGCTGAGTCTCTTTTTTTCGACCAGCGGGAAGCGTTACACCGTCCTGATGTGCTTGCTGATGATCTGTTCGGTCGTCTTTCAGCACTGGTTTTTGACGCCGCAAACACAAAAACTGATGCAAGATACGGTCTTCGTCAAACCGGATCAACTGTCCGTGGAGCGCGACCGGCTGAGGTCCCTCGATACCGGGTACAGGACGACGGAAATCGTCAAGCTGGGACTGGGAGTCGTGCTGGCCTGGGGACTGCTAAAGCGCGGGCGCCGGCGCCATCACGAAGCCGACATCGACTGACAGCTCCACCCTGTCGACGATGCCGATGACGGCCATGTCCACCGGCGCCAAAGACAGCCCCACGGCAGTGAAGGCGGCATAGCCGTCGGTAGTCACCAGCACTTTGTCGCCGAGGCCGGCGGCGGCGGCGTCCAGCGCCACCACGGCGTCGCCTCGGGCGGAGTCGTCCAAATTAAGCGGTTGAACCAGAAGAATCGTGCGGGCCTGGTGGGAGGGGTGCTTCTGCGTAGAGACAACCTCGCCGATGACGCGGCCGATCAGCACGGCGCACCTCGCTCGACGTGGAGTTCGTCCACGATGGCCACGATGGTGTTGTCGCTGGGGACCTCTTTGGGAAGGAAAGCGTAACTCGCCTCCTTGCCCCGGGTGTAGTAGACCAACTCGCCGGTGCCGGCGCCCGCGCAGTCGGCGCACACCAGGGGCTTGCCCGTTGCCTTCAACTCCGGTGTAAGAGGATGGACCACCAGCAGCCGTTGGCCCTCCAGGCCGGGGCTTTTTACCGTACACCAAACGCAACCGATGACTCGTCCCAGCAGCATGGCGGCTACCCTGCCGGTGGATCGAGACTGACGTTGTCCACGATGCCCACCACCACGGTGTCGACCGGCCTGTCCTTGCAGCCCTCCGCCATGCGCGCGGAACTGCCGGAAACGGCGATCACCAGTTCCCGGTTCCCCGCGCCCACGCTATCCACAGCCACGACGTAGCCGGCCTCCGGCTTGCCTTCCGGAGACACCGGCTTGAGGATGAGGAGCTTCTTGCCCTCCAGACGCGAATCTTTGCGGGTCGCGACCACCGTCCCCACCACGCGGGCCAAGATCATAATTCACAGCTTTGGTGATTTGGTGATCTGGTGATTTGGCGATCGAATCGAGCGCCCAATCACCAAATCACGCAATCACTCAATTCCTTCACTTGCCTGCGTTCGCCTTGCCGATCGGCAGGACGTCTTCCAGGCTGGGATGCGGGCGGGGGATTACGTGGACAGCGATCAACTCTCCCACCCTCCGCGCCGCCGCGGCGCCGGCGTCGGTCGCCGCATGCACCGCCGCAACGTCGCCACGCACCAAGGCCGTCACGTAGCCGGACCCAATTTTCTCCCATCCCACCATGGTCACCTTGGCGGCCTTTGTCATCGCGTCGGCGGCTTCAATGAGGGCCACCAGCCCGCGGGTCTCAATCATTCCCAACGCTTCACCCATTCGACCTCCCCAAAAAACCTTGAGTATCTAATTCTACGCGATCCCGCGCGCTTTGAGAGCCCGTTCGACAAGCTCGATCAACTCGCCGCGGCTCACTTCGATGCGCTCTGAGCCCGAGTCGACCTCTTCCGCCGACAAGGGACAGCCGGGCTGACCGGCCGAGCTGGCTTTGACTCCGTAGCGCTGGCGAGCATCCACCAGCTTCTGGACCTCCCCCTTGGGCAGCACGGTCGGGCCGCCGAGCAACTCCGCCACAAGCGTAATCCGCGCGAAGTGCTCGACGGTTTCCATTCGAAAGAACGCTTTGAAGACATCCTCGCCGTAGCAGACCGCGCCGTGGTTGCCCATCATCAGAGCATCGTATTTCGGGATCAAGGGCAGAATCGGCTCAAGCAACTCCGGCGTGCCCGGCAATCCGTACCCCGCCAGGGGAACGCATCCCAGCCCGATGATCACCTCGGGAAGCAGAGCGAGATTCAGTGCCCGGCCGGCGGTTGCAAAACCGGTCGCCACGGGCGGATGGGCGTGCAACACCGCCCCCACTTCAGGGCGGAGATTATAGACGGCAAGGTGCATGGCGATCTCGGTGGTGCCCTCCAAGCGTCCCTCGATCTTCTTGCCCTTCATGTCCACGATGATGAGGTCATCGGGACGCATCATCCCTTTGGAGACGCCCGTCGGAGAGCACAGGACCCGGTTCGCATCCAGACGGATGGTGATGTTGCCGTCATTGGCTGCAATCCAGCCTTTCTGCCAGACATAGCGGCCAATTTCGACGATGTCCTGCCGGTGCTCACGCTCCGTCTTGACCATTGGAACCCACGATTGTAGCAGAGTGCGCAACGCTACAATGGTAACTAGTGGACAAACGCCGCATGTGCCCGAACTGCCGGGCCTTCATCACCAGCAGCGACCGCATCTGCCCTTACTGCCAGGCGCAAGTCGGCCCCCGCGCCATCGACCGGCGCGAGCCCGGCGCCATCCTTGGCGGGCTGATTCCGCAGGCGCACTTCACAACGTCGATGATCCTGCTCCTGAATTTCGGGCTGTATGCCGCCACGGCGCTGTACAGCATGCAGGCCGGCAGTGGCGGATGGATGGACATCGACGGCCTCACCCTGTACCGGTTTGGCGCCAAGTACCGGGCGGCCGTTTTCGCCGGCCAATGGTGGCGCCTGGTGACGGCAGGATTTCTCCACGGCGGGTTGCTCCACATCCTGATGAACTCCTGGGTGCTGTTCGACCTGGGCGCGGAGGTGGAGCAGATCTACGGCGCCCATCGGCTGCTGGTCTTTTATTTTGCCGCCACGGTGTGCGGGTTCGCGGCGAGCACCTACTGGTCCGCCGGGCTCTCGGTGGGGGCCTCGGCGGGACTCATGGGACTGATCGGCGCGATGATCGCCATCGGCGTGCGTTACAAGACCTCGATGGGGCTGGCGATCCGCGGCATGTACGTCCGGTGGGTGATCTACATCCTGGCGATCGGGCTGCTGCCCGGATTGCGCATCGACAACGCGGCGCATATCGGCGGCCTGGCGGCGGGTTTTGGTTGCGCCTATCTCTCCGGCCTCCCTTCGATCCGGGAAACCGCCACGGAGCGGGTGTGGCGGATCGCCGCCTACGCCGCCGTGCTGGTGACCGCCTTCTGCTTCGTTCAAATGTTCCTCTGGTTCCGGGTGGCCGGGGTGTAGTATATCGCTCCGCCCTGCCCCGCGTGCAGGCCGGCAAGGTGCTATTCTACTTCGCAATGTGCACGTCCGGTCATTGAGAGCAAAACGAG
The DNA here is from genome assembly GCA_963798455.1 of Bryobacterales bacterium. Taxonomy (GTDB): domain Bacteria; phylum Acidobacteriota; class Terriglobia; order Bryobacterales; family Bryobacteraceae; genus CAWCTD01. Next base: position 986,180 of record CAWCTD010000004.1, on the reverse strand, counting down.
ACTGGGCCGGAGGGAGGAGAACCAGCATGCGCGAGATTGTTGTCTTGGTGCTGGCAACATTGGTTGGGGTGTTTGTGTCCACCGCCCAAACGAAGAAGAAAGTCGTGATCACGAGCCGCGGTTTCCCGTACTCACAGATAGGAGAGGCGGAGATCGCCGACCTGCGCGCGGCCGCGCCGAACATCAATCTCGTCGTCGCGGATGATAAGAACCGCATGATGACGGAGATCGTGGACGCGGACGGAATCATCGGCACAGTCAACCCACAGATTGTCCGGGCGGCCAAGAAGCTCAAATGGGTGCAGGTCCACGTGGCGGGGGTCGAGTCGTACCTGAGCCCGGAGTTGGAGAACAGCGGCATCGTTCTTACCAACTGCAAGATCGCCCAAGGACCTGAAATCGGGGACCACGCCTTCGCCATGCTGCTTGCGCTGACCAGGGAACTGTACCGGATCATCCCCCGGCAGGTGAAGGAGGAGTGGCCCAGGAACGTGGACCACCCGGTTGAACTACAGGGCAAGCGAGCCGTCATCATCGGGGCGGGAGGAATCGGGACCAACATCGCGGCGCGCGCCAAAGCCTTCGGGATGCACGTCACCGCACTGGATCCCCATGAGATCGTTCCGTCGCCGCTGGTGGACAGGTGGTTCCCTCCGGACCGGCTGGATCAAGTGCTGCCGGAGACGGACGTGGTCTTTGTGTCGGCGCCCGACACTCCCGCTTCCCGGAACATGATGGGACAGAAGCAGTTTGACCTGATGAAGAAAGGCAGCTACTTCATTGCGGTCTCCCGGGGCCGGCTCTACAGCATGGACGCTCTGGTGGGCGCGCTCAAGAGCGGCAAGCTGGCCGGGGCGGGCGTCGATGTGACCGACCCCGAACCGTTGCCCCCAGGCCATCCCCTCTGGAAGTTCGAGAACGTCGTCATCACGCCGCACATCGCGGGCCGCTCCGATGGCGAGCACGCGCGCTACATGGCTATCTTCAAGGAGAACCTCCGGCGCTTCGCCAGCGACGAGCCGCTGATCAACGTGGTGGACAAACAAAAGGGCTACTAGGGCCGCGATCCCGGCTGGGCCTGTGCCGCGGGCATCGCCCGCCAGGTGCGGTTGTCAGTGTACACTGAACTTCTCGGTGAACCTTGCCACGCCTGTCAAGTACGTGAAGGGAGTCGGGCCGGCCCGCGCCGCCGTGCTCGAAACCAAGGGGATCCTCACCGTGGAGGACCTGCTGGCCTATGCCCCCTTCCGCTACGAGGACCGCAGCAACCTGAAGCCTATCTCGCAGCTTGCTCCCGGCGAGATGGCGACAGTCGTCTGCGCGGTGCGCTCCGCCAGGCTGGCCGGCTTCCGCCGCCGCGATCTGGGCATTTTCGAAGCCACCTTCACCGACTCCTCCGGCGCCCTTCTCACCGGGAAGTGGTTCCACGCCGGGTACCTCGCCGATGTGCTCGAACCCGGCCGGAAGGTCGCTCTCTATGGCAAGGTGGAGTGGGACAGCCACGGCAGCGGCCTCGCCATGCTGCACCCCGAGTTCGAGATCCTCTCCGGCGAGGACGATGAGGGGGATGCTTCGCTGCACGTCGGGCGCGTGGTGCCCATCTACGAGGCAGCCGGGAAGATCACGGCCAGGGTATTTCGCAGGATCCTCGACGCCGCCCTTCGGACACTGCCCCCAGCCGCCGATCCGCTCCCCGAAACGGTCCGCGGCCGTCTGAAGCTCGTAGACCGCTGGACGGCGCTCAATCGGCTTCACTTCCCTCCGCAGGACGAGGATCTCCGTTTGCTCAACGCCTTCCGCTCGCCGGCGCAGTTTCGCCTGATCTTCGAGGAGCTCTTCTGGCTGGAGTGCGGGCTGGCTCTCAAGCGTGGCGCGGCGCGCAAGGAGGCCGGTATCGCGTTTTCTCTTTCCGACCGGGCGCGCTCGCGGATCAAGCAGATGCTCCCCTTCAAGCCGACGGCGGCGCAGAAGCGCGTGCTGGGCGAAATCGCGCTCGACATGGCCGCGCCCCATCCGATGAACCGGCTGTTGCAGGGCGATGTCGGCAGCGGCAAGACCATGGTGGCCGCCCAGGCCGCCATCATCGCCATCGAGAACGGCTACCAGGTCGCCATGCTGGCGCCCACCGAGATCCTGGCGGCCCAACACGACTTCTACCTGCGGGACCTGTTTGCGCCCTTGGGCTACAAGGTCGTGCTGCTCACGGGCTCCGCGACGGCGCGGGAGAAGACGCAGTTGAAGAAGCTCGTGGCCGAGGGGTCGGCCCAGGTCGTGGTCGGTACGCACGCGCTGCTGGAGGAAGACGTCGAGTTCCAGAACCTGGGTCTGGCCGTCGTGGATGAGCAGCACCGCTTTGGCGTGATGCAGCGGCTGAAATTCATGAGGAAGGGCGTGCACGCCGACGTGCTGGTCATGACCGCCACGCCCATCCCGCGCACGCTGGCGCTCACCCTCTACGGCGACCTGGACGTTTCCATCCTGGACGAACTCCCGCCCGGACGGAGGCCGGTCATCACCAAGCACGTCGCCGACGAGCAGGTCGAACTGGTGTACAGCTTCCTGAAGAAACAGGTCGACCGGGGCCGGCAGGCGTACGTTGTCTACCCGGTGATCGAGGAATCCGAGACTCAGGCCGTGAAGGCGGCCCAGAAGATGCACCGGCACCTCTCCGAGGTGGTCTTCCCGGATCTGCCGGTGGGCCTGCTGCACGGCCGGCTGCCCGCCGACGAGAAGGAGGCGGTGATGAACCGCTTCAAGCGGGGAGAGCTGAAGATCCTGGTCTCGACGACCGTGATCGAAGTCGGTGTGGACGTGCCCAACGCCACAGTGATGGTGATCGAGCAGGCGGAACGTTTCGGCCTGGCACAGCTTCACCAGCTACGCGGACGGGTCGGGCGCGGCGCCACGCAGAGCTACTGCATCCTGGTGACCGAGAAGCTGAGCCAAACGGCCCAGGAGCGCATACGAACGCTGGTGGATTCCACCGACGGTTTCTACATCGCGGAGACGGACCTGAAGCTCCGCGGACCCGGCGAGTTCTTCGGCACGCGCCAGTCGGGCCTGCCGGTGTTTCGCATCGCCAACCTCATCCGCGACATCGAACTGCTCGAAGTGGCGCGCTCGGAAGCGATGGCGTTCGTGACCTCCCCTTCTTCGGCCGAAGAATTCCGGCGCGCGGTCAGATATCTTCGCGATCACTGGCAGCGCCGCTATGGACTGGTGGAGGTGGCTTGATGCGGGTGATCGGGGGAGAGTTCCGTAGCCGCCGCCTGAAGAGCCTGCCGGGCTCGGCTTTGCGGCCCACGCCGGACCGCCTGCGCGAGGCGCTGTTCAACGTGCTGGCGCCGCGACTCGCCGGCTGCACCTTCCTTGACGCCTACGCCGGTTGCGGCGCGGTGGGCATCGAGGCGCTCAGCCGCGGGGCCGCCCGAGCCGTTTTCATCGAGAAACACCGGCCCGCCGCGCGGGTGATCGAGGAGAACCTGCGGGCGCTTGACGCCGAGGGGCGCGCCGTGGTCCTGTGCGGCCCGGCCATGAAGCAGATGAAGCGGATCGACGCCGGCATCGTCTTTCTCGATCCGCCCTACAACCTCGAACGGGAGTACCAGGAAGCGCTCCGGCTCCTCGGCGAGAAGCCGGCCAGCCTGGTCATCGCACAGCACCCAGTTCGCCTGCGCCTGGAGGAGTCCTACGGCAGGCTCCGCCGCACGCGCGTCCTGAAGCAGGGCGACAACCTGCTCACGTTTTTCGAACCAAGCCCTTAGTGCTTGGCGTCTTTGAGCTTCTCGCGCTGCTCGCGCAGGACCGCCTTGCGGCTGAGCTTGATCTTGTTGCCTTCGAGCGCCAGAACTTTGACCAGGATCTGGTCGCCTTCCTTGAGCTCGTCGCGCACGTTGCGGATGCGGTTCTCGGAGACCTCGCTGATGTGGAGCAGTCCGTCGGTGCCGGGGAAGATCTCCACGAACGCGCCGAACTCCACCAGCCGCACCACCTTGCCGAGATAGGTCTTGCCGACCTCGGCCACGGCGGCGATGTCGGTGACCATCTGAATGGCCTTGTCGGCGGAGGCGCCGTCGTTGGAGAAGATGTTCACGGTGCCGTCGTCCTCGACATCGATCTTCACACCGGTCTGCTCGATGATGCCGCGGATGACCTTGCCGCCCGGCCCGATCAGCTCGCGGATCTTGTCCGTGGGGATCTTGAGGGTGTAGATGCGCGGCGCGTACGGAGACATCTGGGAACGCGGCGCGGTGATCGCCTCGGCAATCTTGTCGAGAATGAACAGGCGCCCCCGCCGGGCCTGCTCCAGGGCTTCCTTCATGAGGGCGGCGGTGACGTTGGGAACCTTGATGTCCATCTGAAGGGCGTTGATCCCCTCCCGTGTGCCCGCGACCTTGAAGTCCATGTCGCCGTAGTGGTCCTCGGCGCCCGCGATGTCGGTCAGGATGGCGTAGTCGTCACCCTCCTTCACCAGCCCCATGGCGATCCCCGCCACGGGGGCCGAGAGCGGCACGCCGGCATCCATGAGCGCCAGGGTGGCTCCGCAGACGCTGGCCTGGGAGCTGGAACCGTTGGACTCCAGAATGTCGCTGACCACGCGCATGGTGTAAGGGAAGGCTTTCTCGTCGGGGATAACGGCGGCCAGCGCCCTCTCGGCCAAAGCCCCGTGACCGATCTCGCGGCGCCCAGGCCCGCGCATGAAGCCCACCTCGCCCACGCTGAAGGGCGGAAAGTTGTAGTGCAGCATGAAGCGTTTGGAGGTCTCGCCACTTTCGAGCAGCTCCAACCGCTGCTCATCATCCTTGGTGCCCAGGGTCACGGTCACCAGGGCCTGAGTTTCGCCGCGGGTGAACAGGCCCGAGCCGTGCGTGCGGGGCAAGACACCGACTTCGCAACTGATTTGGCGGATCTGGTCGAAAGTCCGGCCGTCCGGACGGCGGCGGTCCTTGAGCATCTGGTCGCGAAAGACCCGCTCCACCAGCCGCTCGAACAGGTCGCGGGCTTCGGCCCTCTGCTCCTCGGGGAACGCTTCCACGGCCTTGGCGCGCAGCTCCGCGACGCGGTGGTAGCTTTCCAGCTTCGGGTATTTCTCCGTATTCGATGCGTCGCTCAAGCCTGCCCGGTACTGGGAGGCGATCTGATCGTACATGGGCTGGTTGATGACCGGCGGCGCGTAGGCGCGCTTTGGCTTGCCGGCCTTGGCAACCAATTCGCGAATCCCGGCTGTGATCTTGCGGCAGCTTTCGTGACCGAATTCGATGGCCGCCAGCACCTCGCTCTCGGAGGCCTGAGTGGCGCCGGCTTCGACCATGACGATGCCGTCGTCGCTGGCCGCCACCACGATGTTCAGCTTGGATCCCCGCCGCTCGGTATAGGTGGGGTCAGCGACCAGCCGCCCGTCCACCGAGGCCACGGTCACGGCCGCCAGCACGTGTTCGAAAGGAATGTCCGAAATGGCCAGCGCCGCCCCCGCGCCCAGCATGGCGAGAGGCGCCGGATCGACCTCCGGCTCCGCCGAGAGGACCATGCCGATGACCTGGGTCTCGTAGGAGAACCCTTCGGGGAATAGAGGACGGATGGGCCGGTCGATCATCCGGCAGGTAAGGATCTCCTTTTCCGACATCCTGCCCTCACGCTTGATGAAGCCGCCTGGAAACCTGCCGGCGGCGTAAGTGTACTCACGATAGTCGACCGTGAGCGGGAAGAACGAGCCGCCGGGCTTCGGTTCCTCGGCACAGCACGCGGTGACCAGCACCACGGTGTCGCCCAGGCGCACAACGACGGAGCCGTTGGCCTGCTTGGCGACCTTGCCTGTCTCCAGGCTGATCTTTCGACCATCCAGGTCGATTTCTACGGTATGCATCATGGGTAATATCTCCAACCTCTGCCGGTCATACGGACCGGCCAATCTTTACGCGGGCCGGCGCACAAGCCGTCCCATTCCGGAGACTGGAGTTGACAATGGTTGCTGGCGGCGCCCCAGGACGGGACCCCGTTTGGCGGGCCTGACACCCGCACGGTTCGAGCATGCCCCAGTTGTTTCTCGCTGACGGATGGCAAAGGGCTGTTGCCCGCTCCAAACTCTAGCGGCGAATACCCAGTTTCTGGATCAGCGCCTGATATCTCTCGGGACTGCAAGCCTTCAGATACTTCAGGAGCCGCCGGCGCCGGGCCACCATGGACAGCAGGCCTCTCCGCGAGTGATGGTCCTTCTTGTGTGTCTTGAAGTGCTCGGTCAATTCCACGATCCGCTGACTCAGAATCGCGATCTGCACCTCAGGGGAACCGGTATCCTTGTGGTGGACCCGGTATGTACCAATCACCCGGCCTTTGACGTCTGCCGCCAGTGCCATCTAGAGTGGATGCTCCTTGTCTTCTCGTAATCTCAATTTCGTACCATTTTAGAATAACACACCGCGCACAGGGCTTTGCCGGGGCCGGGAAAGAGGCGTCAAACGGTCTTCGCCGGCGCGGCGGCAATGTTGGGGAGCGGCTTGCCCCGGCCCGGCCCGTGGAGCTTCTCGCACGGCGTCTTGCGCCTGGCCAGGTGGAGGTAATCCAGTACCAACTGGCGCTTGAGATGCTGGAGAGCCTTGGCCGGGTCCACCCCCTTCGGGCACACGCGCGAGCATTCACCGGCATAGTGGCAACGGAACGCGCCGTGGGAGCTGCCCGCAACCTGGCTGCGAGCACGCCGCCCGTCGTCGCGAGTGTCCTCGTTGTAGCGCTGCGCCGAAGTCAATGGCATCGGCCCCAGATAGCGGGTGTCTGTCGCCAACGTGGGACAGGCGGCCATGCAGCAGCCGCACTTGATGCAGTAGGTGAACTGGAGATAGGCCTCGAGTTCCTCGGGGGACTGGTAGAACTCGCCGACAGGATCGTTCAGCTCCGCTTCGTCCGGCCGCACGATGTAGGGCTTCAGCGAGCGATGTTTGTCGAACATCGGCTGCAAGTCGGGCACGAGGTCACGGATGATGTCGAAATTGGGCAAGGGGCCCACGGTGAGATCCGTAGTGGCGATGTGCAGGATCTGAGTGTTGCAGGCCAGTGTCGGCCGCCCGTTCAGAAGCATGCCGCACGAGCCGCAGACGCCCATGCGACACGAGTAGCGCCAGGCGAGCGATGCATCCAGGTTCTCCTTGATGTAGTGCAGCCCGTCCAGCACGGTCATCCCGGGACGTACCGTCAATTGGTACGTCTTCACGTATGGCTTCCGATCGCTCGCGGGGTTGTACCGGGTGATGTGATAGCGAACCTCGCGTTCGGTGGTGTTGGTCTCCGGCATGGCTCTCACCTCACTCCCAATGCGGCGACGGCATGTGCCGTGACGGCCGCCCAAGTGCCCAGTCCGAACAGCCCCAGTCCCATTATCAAGAGGAGGAAGCTGACGGACTTCTCGACGGCCGGCTTCAGCGTGAGTTCATAAAGAATGGTCCGCAGGCCGTAGAGACCGTGGTAAAGCGCGACGCCTAGCAGGAGGATATAAGTGACGGTGAAGAACAGCATGCCGTCCCGATACAGGCTGTTGTCCTTAGAGACGGCCTCGCCGCCGTTAGGGGCGAACAGATGTGTGATGCCGCCCACGTGCATGATCAGCATGTGCAGGCCGAGCAGGAAGAGGATCACCACTCCCGCCGCCATGTGCCAGGTCCAGTATTTCGTTTCGCGCATCGCTCCTCCTAGTTGGCGAACCTCAGGAACTCATATCCGCCCGCGGCAAGAAAAATCAACGCCAGGACCATCATGGAGATGAGCAAGGGCCGCTGGACATTCAGTGACGTCTTGTAGGGATAGATTGGCTCGAACGGCCTGCCGACGGCGAATCCGAGCTCCACCAGCACCAACCGGATGCCGTTGAAAGCGTGGTAGGCGAACGCGGCGAACACCAGGAACTCGCCAAACTTGAACAGGGGCTGGTGGAAGATTTGGCCCTCCGTCCACAGGTATATGCCTTGCGCGCGCAGGCTCGTGACCACAATGTGAATCAGAAAGTAGCACAGGATGCCCAGGCCAGTGAGACGATGCAGGATGTAGGCGTAGCGCTCCACGCCCCATCGGCCGCCCCCGAGCCACCCCCACAACCCGAGCCGATTTGTATACCTCTTGATTTCAGTCATACCGGCCTCCTATCTCCCCTTCAGTACTTCCGCTCCACCGGCTTCCAGGTGGTGATGGTCACGGGCTTGTACTTCAGCCTGGGCTTGTCGCCGGTGTAGTACACCATCGAGTGAACCAGGAACTCCTCGTCGTCGCGGGTCTTGAAATCGGTCCTGGAATGAGCGCCCCGGGATTCCTGGCGATCGAGGCCCGAGAACAGCATCGCTTCGGCCAACTCGAGCATATTCTCGGTCTCCAACGCGTGAATGAGGTTGGTGTTGTAGATGCGGCTCTTGTCCTCGATGATGATTTTCCGGAAGCGCTCCTTCAACCCGGCGATCTTGTCGAGACCCTCTTGCATGGATTCGCCGGTGCGGTAGACGCCGGCATGCTTGTCCATCAGGGTCCGAAGCTCCCGGCGGATGCGAGCCGGGCTCTGGGTGCCGCCCTGCTTGAGGAGCCCGTCGAAAATCCGCTTCTCCTCTTCCCGAGCCTTGGCCGCCGGCACGTCGCTGAGTTTGACGCCCTGCCCGAGATACTTGGCGATTTCGTTGCCGGTGATGCCTCCCCAAACCAGGCATTCCGCGGTGGAATTGCATCCCAGGCGGTTGGCCCCGTGCATGGAATGGCAGGCCACCTCGCCTGCCGCCCAGATGTTGTCCACCTTGGTCCGGCCGTCGATGTCGGCCTCGATGCCACCCATGGAGTAGTGAGCCACCGGCCGGATGGGAATCGGCTCCGTGATCGGGTCGATGCCCAGGAATTTCATGCAAACCTCGCGGATCAGTGGGAGCCTTTTGTTGATCCGCTCGGCCCCCAGATGGGTCAGATCAAGCTGGATGTAATCGATCCCGTCGGGTCCAGGGAAGCCGCGTCCCTCTAGGATTTCCGTCGTCTCCGAGCGGGAGACGATATCGCGGGGCGCCAGTTCCATCATCTTGGGCGCGTACTTCTCCATGAACCGCTCACCCTTGTTGTTGCGCAGGTAACCGCCTTCCCCGCGGCAACCTTCCGTCATCAGGATGCCGGATGGCATCAGGCCGGTCGGGTGGAACTGAAGGAACTCCGGATCTTCCAAGGCCAGCCCCGCGCGATAGGCGATGGCTTGCCCATCGCCCGTAACGGTCTGGGAATAGGTGGTGAATCCGTATAGATTGCCCAGGCCGCCGGAAGCGATCAGCAGGGCCTTGCCGCGCAGGACGACAAACTCGCCCGTCGGCGCGTCGATGAGTGTCAGGCCTGCAAATCGCCCGCCTTCAAGGAGCAAGCTCGTCACGAAGCACTCGTCATAGCGGGTGAAGTTATTGTACCTGAGCAGGTTGTCGTAGAGAGCCTGCATCTCGAAGAAGCCGGTCTTGTCGGCGGCCATGCAGGCACGCGGATAGGAATGCCCTCCGAACGGCCGCTGCATGATCCGGCCGTCTTCACGGCGCGACCACGGGACGCCCCAATGCTCCAGAAGACGGATCTCATCCGGCGATCTCTCGACGAAGCGTCCCACCACGTCCTGGTCGGCCAGAAAATCGGCGCCTTTCACGGTGTCCCAGGCGTGCAACTCGAGGCTGTCTCCCTCCTCCGGGCGCATCACAGCCGCGGTGCCTCCCTCCGCGCACACGGAGTGCGAGCGCATCACCTGCACTTTCGAGACGATGCCGATGTTGGCTGCGCCTTGCGTCCGGATTGAGATTTCCAGAGCCGCGCGCAAGCCTGCGAGTCCGGTTCCCAGGATTAAGACATCATGATTGATCTGCTGCATGATTCACACCACCTCGCCCAAGACCAGTCATTGTAGTATATAAACCAGCCTTCGCGTGAGATGGCTGCCCTTCTCGGGGCCTTGACTGTCTCTACCGCGGGTCGCGGCGCTGGCGCGGATGAGGCGCAAGCCTCATCCTGATCCGGCCGGCGATTTCTGAGAGAACGGCAAGAACGGTTCCCAGCAGGAAGAACAACACAATGGCGCCCAGCACAGCGTTGGTGAGGTTGAGCCAGAACATCTCAGGGCCGCTCATACACGCCTCCGGCGCCCGGTCACGCACCAACAACTAATGGTATTCTGGGCCTCTTCTTAACGGGAGTCAAGGATCTTAATGTCTTAATGTCCGTTAGTGGTTTTGGGTCTTCGGAGCAGACTGCCTTGCTTGGGTCGAGGGAGCGGGTCCGCGGGCCTTTCTCCGCGCCTGTAAACCGCCTATCCCTCGGATAAGCCCCGAAGCGGCTGAATTCGCCGCCCCGTCTGCTCCAGCCAATGCCGGAACATCGTGGCGAAGTCCTGGGCTTGCGCCGAGCACCTGAGCTCTTCCACCGAGTACCGCATCTTGCGCCGCCAGTTGGGATACTGCCACGTGCTGCCGGGGAGGTTCTGCTGGTCGGTTTCCTTGGTCAGGTCCTCCTGGTTGACCAGCATGAGCATGGATGGCGTCCGCGCCAGGAACCCGATGGCCGCGTGGTGCAGCTCGCCGGTCAGCTCGGGCACCACCGCGGCGTTGCGCGGGAACCACCGCGGAAGCAGGTCTGCTTGCAAGAAGGCGTCCAGCATCTTCTGTTTCTCCACGGCCCGGGCCGCGAGCTGCGCCCGGTAGCCGTCTTCTCCTCCGAGCAGGCCGGCGTCGTGCCTGGCTTTGATGTCGCGGCTGAGCCAGAACCCGGCCAGCGTGGCCAAATCGTGCGTAGTCGATGAAACCAGCGCCTGTTGCGGGTAGGCATCCGGCATGCGGAAGTTGCCGTCCCGGTCCCTTTCGAAGTAGAGCAGCCGGTAGCTCAGAACTCCGAAGCGTCCCAGGATCTCACGAATCTCGGGGTCCACCGTCCCCAGGTCCTCGCCGACGAGCAGGACCTTGTTTCGCACGCTCTCCAGCGCCAGGATACGCACCAGGTCCTCGTGATTCGCGCGGACATATGTACCATCGACCGCCTCGACGCCGTCCGGAATCCAGAACAGGCGGAAGAAACGCATCACATGATCGATCCGCAAGGCGCCGCCGTGGCGGAGGTTATGGCGGATCGACTCGGCGAACAGCCGGTAGCCGTCTTCGCGGTGCCGCTCCCCGTTCGGGGGCGGGAAGCCCCAATCCTGCCCCTTGGGCGAGAAATCGTCCGGCGGCGAGCCGACCCGGCAGCCGGTCACAAAAAAGGAAGGGTAGCTCCACAGATCGGAGCCGCAACTGTCGGTAGCCAGCGCCAGATCGTGATAGAGCCCGATGGAGAGGCCTTGTTCGATCGCGTGCCGCTGGGCGGCGCCGAGTTGCTCGTCCAGCCGCCACTGCACGTACTTGTGGAAGAGAATCCGGTTGCGATGCTTGTGGGCGAAGCCGCGCACGGCTTCCGAATCGTACTGGCGGTACTCCGGCGGCCAGTCGGGCCAGATCCAAATGTCCGGGTGCTTCTCGTGTATCCACTCGTCCAGGGCGCAATACGTCGCGAATCGGTCCAACAGCTCGCCTTCGCGCTCGCAGTACTGCTCGAAGGGTTCCCAGCGGCGGCGGCGGAAGGTCTGGAAACACAGATCGAGAAAGCGCATCTTCAGCCCGTGGACCCTCTCGTACTCCACCAGCGCCGAGGATCGCAAGGCGACCAGCTCCGCCTGGGTCTCCGGAGCCGCGAACAAGGCCTGCGCGCGCCGCGATAGGCGAAACTCCTCCAGTCGCTCGACGTCGAGGTAGATCGGGTTTCGGTAGAAGACCGAATTCGGCAGGTAGGGACTGGTGTTGAACGGTTGCCGGTTGTGGATGGCGTGCAGCGGATTCAGAGCGACGAATGCCGCGCCGAGATCCTGGGCCGCCCACTCGATGGCACGCTCCAGGTCGGTAAGGTCTCCGCAGCCCCAGTTACGGTGGCTCCGCAACCCGTAGAGGGCGATGGCCACGCCCGCGGCGCGTCCTCCCGCCTCCAGGGTGGGGGGAATCCAGGCCCGCTCAGGCGCGACCGCCAGGTGCGACACCGACGAGAGCGTCCCGGCCGCGACCCTCAATTCGTGGTAGCCCAGCGGCAATCGGGCCGGAAGCGGCGCCATCCGCCGCTCGAATTTCTGCCCGCCAAGATCGGCTGTTTCCGCAACCGGAAGCGCATCGAGGCTGAATTCGTAGCCTTCTTCCCCGCCGCCCTCCCATCGGATGGTCACGGCCACGGTCCCGGCTTGGGCGCCGGCCGGCACGGTCAGGGGAAAAGTCCTGGCCTTCTCGCTGAGCACCAGAGCCGGCGGGGCCAGGCGGGACCAATCCCGCCGGAGCTTCAGCCGGACCGCCTCGTCGAGGCTTTCCCTGCCATCCGCCGCGACGCCCAGGCTGCGCAGAATCGCGTTCCGCGCCTCGGAAGATGTGTCGTGATACGTGCCCAAAACATCCCAGTAACCCGGCTCAATGCCCCACTGGGAAGCCGCGGCGCGCTCGAACTTCTCCTCGGAGGACATATTCCATTCTATCGGCTCCGTGAGAGAATGAAGCCATGGGACTGGATTATTCCGGACGGTTCAACAGGACCGGCCTCTCCGATGTGCCCGAGGATTTCTTCGCCAGGATTGACCAGGAGTCGCTCGGGCCCGTGGAGGAAGGGGTGCTGACCACGACTCTGGACAATGCCATCAACTGGGCGCGTAAGAATTCGATCTGGCCGATGTCGTTCGGTCTGGCTTGCTGCGCCATCGAGATGATGTCGATGGGCGCCTCGCGGTTCGACATCGCGCGTTTCGGCGCCGAGGTCTTCCGCGGCTCGCCACGCCAAAGCGACCTGATGATTATCGCCGGCCGGGTGTCCAACAAAATGGCCCCGGTCATCCGCCGGCTCTACCAGCAGATGCCGGAGCCGAAGTGGGTGATCTCGATGGGCGCCTGCGCGACTTCCACGGGCGTGTTCAGCAACTACGCTCTGATCCCGGTGAACCAGATCCTGCCGGTGGACGTCTACATCCCCGGCTGCCCGCCGCGCCCCGAGCAACTGATCCAGGGCATCATGCTGCTCCAGGAGAAGATCCAGAAAGAGCGCGGCACCCTGCGCAGCGTGTTGAACCTGTAAGCGCCGCTACAGTTGGTTCTCCCGCCTCATACCGGGCACTGCCGGCGGCGGGGGTGCCGCGGGCGGCACAGGTGGCGCATCAGCGGACCTGTCCCCGGTCACGGTCACCGAAACTGTCATCTCCTTGTGGTTCCGCACCACCGTTACAGGAAATGTGTTTTTGGAGCGCAGGGCGCGAATGGCGCTGGTGATCTCGCGCGGCGAGGTCACCTTGGTGTCGTCGATCTTTACGATCACGTCTCCCGCCTTCAGGCCGGCCTTCTCCGCCGCGGAGTCCTTGGAGACCGAGCGGACCAGGACGCCTTCCTTGACCCCGAAGAACTCGGCGAGCTGGGAGTTCAGTGACTCCGCCTCCACGCCGAGCATCCCGCTCCGCCAGGACATGTTGGGGCTCGGGATATCGGGCATCACCCTGAGTTGTTGGCGAAGCTTCTCCATCTGGGTCTTGAGCTGCGCCTCGTTGCCCTGCAACTGGGCCCGGAGTTTCCCTTCGTCAAAAGGCTGCCCATACCCAATCGTTCCCCGCCTCGCGCCGATGGCGGCGGTGAGGGTCTGGGTCGCGCCGTCGCGGCCGATCAGAAAACGCACCTGCCGCCCCGCCGGCGTCTCGCGAACCAGCCGCATGAACTGCTCCGTTCCCTCCACCCGCTCGCCGTTATACTCGAGCACCACGTCGCCGACCTTGAAGCCTGCCTTGGCGGCCGGGCTGTCTTCCTCGACCCGGGTGATCTCCACGCCCCGCTCCTCCTTCAGCTTCAGGGCCTTGGCCCGGTCGGCGTTGATCTCGGCCACGCCCACGCCCAGAAAGCTGCTGCTGCCCGGAACAAACACATTCACCTGAGGCGCGAAGCCATAGCCGAACTCCTGCGCCCCCGCATTTCCGGCCAGGACAAGCCCTGCCAATAACACACCCAATACCACCAATCTCATGTTTCCTCCAATCAGTGCGTTGACTGCCACTGTCCCGTTAGACGGGGCTCGGAGCGGAGTGTCACCGTCAGAACGCTTCCATGGAGGCGTTCATCGCTTCCAGAGCCTGCTGGCAGCGCTGGCGGATGTAGCCGTCTCGTTCCTTTTCCATGAGTTCCTGCAACACTCCGACGATGGCCGTTCCGTTGTGCGCCACCAGCAGGTCGATGGCTTGCGCGCGCACACCGACGTTGTCGTCGCTGAGCAGCACCTTGGCCAGTACCGACCGGACCTGCGGATCGGCCCCGTAGGGTTTCAGACCTTCGATGGCTTTCAGTCTCACGCCGGCATTCGGATCGCTTCGGAGCGCTTCGACCAGCGCCCCGCGAACAGCCGGGGAGCCGCTTTGCGCCCGAAGGATGTCCAGCGAGTCAAGGCGCAGCCCGGGATCCACTGGGTTCTGCGCCGCCTGCAACAGAAGGCGCTGGATAGGCGCCTCGCCGAGGCCACCCGAGAAGACCCTCTCCCGGGTCTCGTCCACCACGATCCGCACCCCGCCGGAGGGTTCCGGCTCCAAGTAGCGCACTTGGGTCGACACCGGCGCCTTCTGGGCCGGGACCCGCGTTGTTGCGGTGGGTAGCAGCCGGGCGGTGAGGAAGCCCAGTGCCACCAACGCCAGGGCTCCGGCGGGCCGCAGCAAGGCCGGGGAGATGGGCCGGCCCGTCCAGTCCCACAGCCGGCCCAGCCAGCCTCGCCGGGCGGACCTCTCGCCCAGGCTTTCCCTCAGCTTCAATCGGCACTCGGTAAGCAGGCCGGCGGGCGGGTCCATCCCGGCCCGGTCCAGCGCGCCGTGTAGCGCCTCCTCCCGCTCCAACGCCTTGCGGCAGGATTCGCAAGCCTCCAGGTGCCCGTGCACCGCTTCTTCCTCTTCGAAGCTGAGCTCGCCGTACAGGAAAAGCGAAAGCGCGCTCTTGACCGAATCGCAGCTCATACAAAATCTCCCAGCGCCACTCGCATCTTCTGCGTGACGCGAAAAAGGCAGTTCTTGGCGGCCTCCTCGGAGGTCCCGAGAATTTCGCCGATGGCCTTGAGGCGCAGGCCCTGATAGTGACGTAACTCGAAGACCGTTCGCTCCCGGGGAGTCAGGCTCCCGAGCACTTTCTGGATCCGTTCGTCCAACTCCCGGCTAAGCAGGCTGCGCTGCGGATCTCCGTCCGCTCTTTCCTCGGGCACGTTTTGCATGCGGTCCACCAGTCCATCGCCGGTCTGGGCGACCGTCGGCTCCTCGCGGCGCACCTTTCTTCGCCGCAGGTGGTCCAAGCAAAGATTGGTCACGATCCGGTGAAGCCAGGTGTGGAAGCTGCAATCAAAACGGAAAGAATCGAGATTCCGGTAGACCCGCAGGAAGGCTTCCTGGTACACGTCCCGGGCATCCTCGGCGCAGCGCAAGAGATTCACGGCCAAGCGAAGCACAGTCTGATCGTAGGAGCGCACCAACTGCTCGAAGGCGTCCTGGTCGCCCCGTTGGGCAGCCCGAATCAGAGCCGCCTCGTCGCGCGCCTGCTCCTGGGGTATCTGGACCTCCAATGCGGCTGCAGGTTGCACCGTCAACACTAATTCTGACGGACGAGGCGGAAAAACGGTAGGGACTCTTGCTAGTCGGCGAGTTCCAGTTCGATGGTCTTGCTTCCGGGGTCGAGCAGGGCGATGCGGAAGGAGCGGATCTGCCCGGCGCGGACCGGCTCGCGCCCGGCCACTGCCTTGGACCCACCGCCATGCTTCCATCTCGCTGAAAGCATTGCCGTTAGAGATTCGAGATCAGCTTTCGGGCCGGCTGTTTTCGACGGGTCCTGGGCCTTGCTCTCCACCGGCAGCCGGCAGACCGCCACAACTCCTTCTCCCAGTTCGACTTTGGCCTTCTTCTGGCTTAGCTCCACCAGCCGGCCGCTGACCTTGTCGCCGGCTTTGTGTTCGGCGATGTACTCATCGATCGAAGTGGGTTCCAGTTGCTTCATTCCCAGGCGAATGCGCCGCTTGGCGCTGTCCATCTCCAGCACCTGGGCTCTGACCCGCTGGCCGACGGTCAGGGCTTCGCGGGGGTGCTTGAGGCGCTTCTCGCGGCTGATGTCGCCGATGTGGATCATGCCCTCGATGCCCTCGGCCAGCTCCACGAAGGCGCCGAAGTCAGCCAGACTGACCACTGGGACTTCCACTACCGTCCCCACGGGCATCCTGGCCGCCACGTCGTCCCAAGGATCGCCCAGCGCCTGCTTCAGGCTGAGTCCGATCCGCCGATTGGCGGCGCTGACGCTCATCACTACGACTTCCACCAGCTCTCCCGGCTTGAGCACATCGCTGGCCTTGCGGACCTTCCTGGACCACGACATGTCCGCCACCCGGATCAGCCCTTCGATGCCGGGCTCCAGCTCCACGAACGCACCGAAATCCACGACCCGGGTGACCTTGCCCCGAACGCGGTCGCTGACCTTGTACTTCTCTTCCACCAGGCTCCACGGGTCCGGGCTGAGTTGCTTCAGGCCCAAGGAGACGCGGCGGGAGGCGGGGTCCACTTTCAGAATCTTCACCTCCAGCGCGTCACCCTCACTCAGCACGTCGGAAGGCTTGCCGACCCGGCCCCACGACATGTCGGCCACGTGCAGCAGGCCGTCCACGCCGCCGAGATCGACAAATGCGCCGAAGTCCGTAAGGGTGCGGACCGTGCCCCGCACGACGGCGCCTTCCTTCAATTCCTCAAAGACCTTCTGCCGCGCCCGCAGCTCTTCCTCTTCGAGCACGACGCGCCGGTCGACCACCACGTCCTCGTCGGCGACATCGAGCTTGATGATCTTGCACTGGATCTCCTGCCCGACCAGGCTCTCCATCTCGGCGGGGTCCTTCGTACCGCTGCGGGAGGCCGGCATGAAGGCGCGCACGCCCACATCCACGCTGAGCCCGCCCTTCACCGCGCCGCTAACTACCGCGCCGATCACCCGGTGCTCGGCGAAGGCCGATTCGAGGCTGGCCCAATCCTTCGGCTTCTCGACCTTGAGCTTCGAGAGCGTGTAGTAGCCCTCCGGGTTGCGCCCGGTGATGGTGACCACCACGATGTCGCCGGGCTGGATGCCGAGGTTCCCCGTCTCGTCGCGAAACTCGGCGGCGGGAAGGATGCCTTCCGTCTTCAGCCCAATATCGACGAAGACGGACTCTTGCGACACCGCCACAACGGCGCCTCTCTTTGTGCCGCTCTCCTGCTTATGCGACTTCTCGAATTGCGAGAGGATCTCGGCGAAGCTCGAAGCCTCCTGGGACACGGTTGGCTCCTCAAGGTTAATGTTTCCGGGTTGCGAACTCATGCGGGACCGGGGTAGTTCTCCATTTTGCCACAATTACGGATAAGATGGTCGCGTGACCGTTCGCCGCCTGATCCGGTTCATCCGACCCGAGGACCTCGTCTGGCTTCTGCTGTTCTCGGCGCTGGGTTTCGCCAGCCCCAGCCGCTACCCCGAGGAGATCGTGCTGCTCTCGTGCCTGGCTCTTCTCCAGGTACTGGAGCCGAAGATCCCCGCGCTCGCGTCGCGCACGGGCACGCTTGTGTCGGTCCTGGTGAAGCTGCTGCTCACCTACCTGCTGATGGAGTCCACCGGCGGCGTCAACAGCAGCTACTACCCGATCCTGCTCGTGCCGGTGGTCTCGGCCGCGACGTCTCTGGGAGCGCTGGGGACCGCCATCTTCACCGTGGTTGCCTGCGCCTCGTACGCCTCCTTCCTGCTTTTCGTCGATTGGACCCGCTACACCATCCCCCCGGAGGAGGTCCGCGAACTGTGGCTGCGCCTGCTGTTCCTCGCCGTAGTGGGCTACCTGACTCACCGTTTGGCGGCGGCCGGCCGCGAGGAAAGAGGCCGTTATCAGGCGGCCGCGGAGCAGTTGGCTTCCGCCAACCAAAGCCTCCGGGCCGCGGAGGCGGCTGTGCGCCGGAGCGAACGGCTGGCGGCGCTGGGGCAGCTCTCGGCCGGGCTGGCGCACGAACTGCGCAATCCGCTGGGCACGATCCGGGCCTCGGCCGAGATGCTCAGGAAGAGCGTCTGCGGCGGAGAACGAGGTGGCGCGGGAGATGGTGGGGTTCATCACCGCCGAAGTGGACCGCACCAACTCCCTGATCACCCGGTTCCTGGAGTTCGCGCGCCCCTTGGAACTGCGCCTCGAGGTTGCCGAGCTGAACGAGGTCCTGGACCGCGCCGTCGCCCGCCTGGAGCGTGACAGCGCGGGCAAGCAGGTCACGATCTACAAGAACTACTCTCCCGACGTCCGCCCCTTCCCCTTCGACGCGGAGCTGATGGAGCACGTCATCTACAACCTGCTGCTCAACGCCGCGCAGGCCTCGCCGCCCGACGGCGCGGTCACCGTCAAGACCCGGCCCACCGACGACAGCGTGGAAGTCTCCGTCATCGACCGCGGCGCCGGCATCGACCCCAAGTACCGCGAGAGCATCTTCAACCCGTTCTTCACCACCAAGCCCGAAGGCGTGGGTCTGGGACTGGCCATCGTCTCCAAGATCGTCGACGAGCACGGCGGTAAAATGGCGGTCGAGAGCGAACCGGGCAAGGGCAGCGTCTTTCGTGTCTACTTGCCCCTGCGGCCGCGCCGCGGCGCCCCAGAATCCAAAGAATGAAACACCGCATCCTGGTTGTCGAAGACGAAGAGAAGCTGCGCCGCGTCATCGAGCTGCAGCTGATCTCCGCCGGCTTCGAGGTGGACAAGGCCGGCAACGGCGGAGGAGGCCCTGAAGCTGTCCGACCGCGCCGACCTGGTCCTCACCGACCTCCGCCTGCCCGGCATGGACGGCCTTGAGCTTCTCTGCCGTTCTGCGCCGCCAGAACGCCCGCAGTCCCCGTCATCGTGATGACCGCCTTCGGCACCGTCGAGAACGCGGTGGAGGCGATGAAGGCCGGCGCCGCCGATTTCCTGCTGAAGCCGTTCTCGCTCGATCACCTGATGGCGGTGGTCGCCAAGGCGCTGGAGGTCCGCGCGCTGCGCGACGAGAACCGCAAGCTCCGCGAGGAGCTCGGCCGGCGCTACGAGTTCGACAACATCGTCGGGCACAGCGCGGCGATGCAGGAGATCTTCGCCACCATCGAGCGCGTGGCGCCCACGCGCGCCACCGTGCTGCTGGCCGGCGAGAGCGGCGTGGGCAAGGACCTGATCGCCCGCGCCATCCACTTCCACTCGCCGCGCCGCGACCGGCCGTTCGTCAAGATCAACTGCACGGCGATCCCGGAAAACCTGATGGAGAGCGAGCTGTTCGGCTACGAGAAGGGCGCGTTCACCGGCGCCGATGACCGCCAAGCCGGGCAAGTTCGAGCAGGCCGACACGGGCACGGTCTTCCTGGACGAGATCGGCGACGTGCCCGGCGGCATCCAGGTGAAGCTGCTGCGCGTGCTGCAGGAGCGCGAGTTCGAGCGGCTGGGCAGCAACAAGACGCGCCACATCGACGTGCGCGTGATGGCCGCCACCAACCAGGACCTGCGCGCCGCGCTGGAGCAGGGCACCTTCCGCGAGGACCTCTACTACCGGCTGAACGTGGTGCCGATCAACATTCCGCCGCTGCGCGAGCGCAAAGAGGACATCCCCTTCCTGGCCGAGCACTTCGTCCAGAAACTGGCGCCGCGAAACCGGGGCCAAGGCTGGAGTCCATCTCGGAGGCGGCGATGCGAGAAGCTGATGGAGTATCACTGGCCGGGCAACGTGCGCGAGCTGGAGAACGTGATCGAGCGCAGCCTGGTGCTCTGCAGCGGGCACGCGGCTGGAGGCGGCCGACATCAGGCTGGACATGAGCCCGCGGTCCGCGGCCGCTGCCGAGACGATTTCCTGCCGGACGGCATGACGCTCGACGAGTACGAGCAGGACGATCATCCGCGAGGCCCTGCGCCGCGCCGACGGCAACAAGAGCCAGGCCGCGCGCCTGCTGGGCCTCACCCGCAACGCCCTGCGCTACCGCCTCTCGCAGATGGGGATGGAAGACAAGACCCCGTAAGCGGCGAAGCCGGAAGGCGGCGGAGTTCGCCCGGGTATGCGTCAGCCGCAAGTTCCATCGCACGAGCACCCGCAGTTCCGGCCTCGGAGCGCCTCGATGCCTTCTCGGGCAATAATGGGCACCATGATGAGGCCGGCAAGCGGATCGGCCCACCACCACCCAAGAAGCGCGTTCAAGGTGAGCCCGGTGAGCAGGATCGCGGATAGGTACATGCAAAGCTCGGTCTGCTTCGCATCCGCCGCCATCGCGCCGCTGGAAATCTCGCGAGCCACCCTTCGCTTCGCTCTGGCAAGCAGGGGCATAACGACCAGCGACGCTGCCGCCAGCGCGATTCCGGCAATGCTCGGCTGAGGCGGTTCATGCCGCACCAGGCTGGTCACCGAGTCGTACGACACGTACGCCGCCAGCATGAGGAAACACACGCCCACGAATCCGATGGTGAGGCGTTCCATCCGGTCACGGCGGCGCGGATCGACATCGGCGTGCAGACGAAACAGTAGTGCCGCGCCGGAGCTGACCTCGATGACGCTGTCGAAGCCAAATCCCACCAGGGCAATGCTGCCCGCCAGCCATCCGGCCACGAGCGCAACCAACCCCTCAAGGCTGTTGTAGGCAATAGTGCCGTACTCGAGCCAGCGGCCCCTCACGACGGCCTGAGCGCGGCTCTCTACCTCGGCTCCGGAGATCCCCATAAGACCATGGATGCTCATGCCCGGCCACTTGACTTTGCTGTATTGTTTCATTATATTATAAATTACTGAACAAGCTATGAAAACCAGCAACCGCCTCTTCAAAACCGCCATCTACGAGCAGTTGGCCCGAATTGGCAAGGCGATCGCCAACCCCGGACGGCTGGAACTGCTCGACCTCCTTTGCCAGGGTCCCCGAACCGTGGAAGCCCTGGCCAAGGAAGCCAACCTCGGCCTCGCTAACACCTCCCAGCACCTGAAGGCACTGAGGACCGCCCGGCTTGTGGAGGCCGAGAAGTCGGGACTGTTCGTCACCTATCGGCTGGCCGACGAGCAGGTCTGCCAGTTCTTCCGCTCCCTCCGGCGTCTGGCCGAGAGCCGGTTGTCGGAAGTGCGGGAGATCACTCGCGAATTCCTCGGTGATCGCCTGGGACTGGAGGCGGTAGATCGCGAAGTCTTACTCACCAAAGTCCGCGAAGGCGCAGTCACAGTGCTGGACGTGCGGCCGGCGGAGGAATACCGCGCTGGCCACATCCCAGGCGCGCTCTCCATCCCGCTCAAGGATCTCGAGCGCCGCCTTTCAGACCTGCCGCGAGAGCGGGAGATCGTCGCTTACTGCCGCGGCCCCTATTGTGTGCTGGCCGTAGAAGCTGTGGAGATGCTCCGGGCGCGCGGCTTCAGCGCATTCCGCCTCGAGCAGGGCGTCCAGGACTGGCGAGCAGAGGGTCTGCCGGTCCTTGCCGGCGAGGAGAGGTGACGCTCATGGGCGACCGCTTCGATCAGCCGGTCTACCTGGATTACAACGCGACCACGCCGCATGCGCCTGAAGTTGTGGCGGCCATGCGGCCGTTTCTCGGAGAGCACTTCGGGAATCCTTCGAGCGCCCATCGCTATGGCGCAGTGACGCGCGCGGCTGTGGCGCAGGCGCGGAGCCAGGTTGCGGGGCTTGTCAACGCCAAACCGGACGAGATTGTGTTCACCAGCGGCGGGACGGAGTCCAACAACCACGCGATTCGCGGAGTTGCTTTGGCCCGCGCCGAGCGGGGACGTCATATCATCACCAGCCAGATTGAGCACCCCGCCGTCATCGAGGTGTGCCGCCGGCTGGAGGCCGAGGGATTCGAAGTGACCTGGCTCCCGGTGGATGGGGACGGATTGGTGCGTGTCGCCGAGGTTGAGGCGGCGATTCGTCCGGACACCATCCTCATCACCCTGATGCATGCCAACAACGAGGTCGGCACAATCCAGCCGATCGGGGCAGTGGCGGAGATCGCGCGCAGGCGCGGGATTCTCTTCCACACGGACGCGGCGCAGTCGGCCGGCAAGATCCCAACCGACGTTCAAGAACTCGGTGTGGATCTCCTGACCATCGCGGGGCATAAGCTTTACGCGCCCAAGGGCATCGGCTCCCTCTATGTCCGAGAGGGAGTCACTCTCCACCCGCTTATGCAAGGGGCAGGTCAGGAACACGGGCGCAGGCCGGGGACCGAGAACGTCCTTGAGATTGTCGGGCTCGGCACGGCTTGTGAAGTCGCCAAGCGTGACCTCGCCGAGAACATGGCGCGCATGCGGGAGACTCGGGATGACCTGGAGCAGGGCCTTCGCGAGAGAATCGCGGACGTTCGAGTAAATGGGCACCCGGAGCGGCGCCTCCCCAACACCCTGAGCGTCAGCATTCGGGGTGTGAACGCCAATGAGGTTCTCGCCGCGATTGAGCGCTACGTCGCCGCGTCGGCTGGCGCCGCTTGCCACTCCGGCGAGGTTCGGATCTCCCCCGTGCTTCGCGCGATGGGAATCCCGGAAGACTGGGCGCGCGGCACCCTTCGGCTCTCCACGGGGCGGAACACGACGCGGGAGGAAGTGCGTGCCGCACTAACCGCGATTGAGGACGCCGTACGCAGACTGCGCCGCACGGAATAGAGGAGAGAAACGGCATGCCTTCGAAGACTGTCGCGATCCTTGGCGGCGGCGTCGGCGGGATGATCGCCGCCAATCAATTGCGTCAGTGCCTTACCTCGGATCACCGCGTGGTGCTGGTGGAACGCGACGCGGAACACGCGTTCGCACCGTCGTTTCTGTGGTTGATGACCGGCGATCGAAAACCGGCGCAGGTGCGTCGGCCCGTGGCGGCCCTGCTGCGGCGTGGGGTCGAATGCGTCCAGGGGAACGCGGAGGCCCTGGACTTGCCCAAGAGAAAGGTCGTCACGAGCGCCGGCGAGATCGTTTTCGATTACCTCATCGTGGCCCTCGGTGCGGAACTGGCGCCGGACGCTGTTCCGGGTCTGGCAGAAGCGTCAGAGACGTTCTACACCTTTGAGGGCGCTTCGCGCCTGCACAACGCGCTGGCAGGCTTCACCCGCGGCCGCATCGCGGTCGTGGTGGCGGCGATGCCTTACAAGTGCCCCGGCGCTCCACACGAAGGGGCCATGCTGATCGCCGACTACTTCCGGAGAACCGGTCGCCGGAAGGACGTGGACATTCACCTCTTCACTCCTGAACCGCAGCCAATGCCAGTGGCAGGACCGGAGCTGGGCGCGGCGGTTGAACAGATGCTCGAAGCCAAGCAGGTCCGGTTCCATCCTCTTCACACGCTGGCCGCCGTTGATCCAGCGGCCCGAACGTTGCGGTTCCAGCAAGGCCTGACCGAGTCATACGATCTGTTGGTCGCTATTCCGCCGCACCGTGCGCCGCGGTTCGTCCGTGACGCGGGCCTGACGAGCCCCGCGGGCTGGGTCCCCGTGAAACCTCAGACGCTGGAGACGGAACATGACGGTGTGTTTGCGATTGGGGATGTGACCGCGATTCCGATCCCCGGCCGCTGGAAGCCGGATGTTCCGCTCATGCTGCCGAAGGCGGGCGTATTCGCTCACGTCCAGGCGGAGGTCGTGGCGGCGCGGATCTCTGCTGAGATCGAGGGCCACCGGCCCAGTGAGACCTTTTGCGGTGACGGGTACTGCATGCTTGAGACCGGTGAAGACCTGGCTGGGTTCGCCTACGGCAACTTCTTTGCCGAACCATCGCCGCGGGTGAACCTGCGGCAGATCGGCAAGGCCTGGCACATCGGGAAAGTGCTGTTCGAGCGATGGTGGCTCTCCACGCCCGGCTGGAAGCGCACCGCATACGGCGCCATGTTGAAGACGGGCGGCAGGCTCTACGGCATCCCCATTGCAGTCTGAACCAACGGATTCTCAAAGGAAACACCGATGCAATACTTGATCATTCTGAACGACCCACCATACGGCACGGAGCGCAGTTACAATGGCCTCCGCCTGGCGACCTCGCTAGCCAAGTCGGAGGGAACCGGGGTCTCCGTTTTCTTGATGGGAGACGCAGCGTCTTGCGCGATCCGCGGGCAAACGACTCCCAATGGCTACTACAACATTGAGAGGATGCTGAAGCTCCTCGCTGCCAAAGGAGCGCCGTTCGGCGTGTGTGGTACCTGCATGGATGCCCGCGGCATCAAGCCTGAGATGCTGGCGGAAGGAGCACACCGCAGTTCGATGGCCGAGCTGACCTCCTGGACCGCGGCAGCCGACAAGATCCTGGTGTTCTGAAGCCGATACCAGGCGGAGCCGCACGACTACTCGGCAGTCTTTCAAGGGCTTGCACAAGCGCTCCGCGGTTCACACGGAGGGAGTGAACTGCGCCAGATCGTTGATTCCGAACACCTTCTCGAGCCTGGCGACCTCGTCCACGTTCTTCTCGAAGCCGTCCTCGCCGAAGAGTTGATGCTCTTTGTTCTCGAAGTCTTCCCCGAGAGAGGCGTACTCGTTCGCCGAGACGATCTTGCGGAATGCCGGGAACAGAACGGTGTCCTCACGGGCCTCGTGCGGCTCGTACATGCGCACAAAGAGGCGCAGTGCGTCTCTCAGTTTCAGGCGGTCCTGAGCGTTCTTCATAGCGGCAACCGTGGCAAGTTGAAGGGTTGTCTCGGTCAGGACGCGCCCTTTCTTGTGCTGCTCTTCCAGAACGTTCACCAGGTCAACCAGGCTGCCCGCCTTGCGGAAACGCGGGAAGAGGTGCTCTTCTTCCAGCTTCTCATGGTAGTCCTCAATGAACTTCCGGATCAGATTTGCCGACGAAGACAGAACCTCGGGCGGGAAATCCTGCTTGGAGTCAATCCTCCGGATTCCCTCTCTATAAATCAACAGGATTCTCTTTAGAACTCCGTGCTCGCGCATCAGGTCTTCGGCGGGCGAAACCCCTTCCTCCTCGCCCTTTTCCACGGCTGCGCCCGCCTGCTTGCGTGCGCTCTCGGGATTCGTGGAACAAGCGGTAAGAATCAGACTGCCGCCCGTCGCCGCGGCGCCTCCAAGAAAACGCCGCCGGCTCGGGACAACCCAGTTCAACATCGCATTTCCCTCCTCTTCCTGCCCCTTCTATATAGAAGATGCTGGGGACGGGCAGAACAGCTACACGATGTTGCGTCACAGTCACCCCTTGCCGTGGACGACCGGCAGTTCAATCCCCCAGCTTCAGAGCCGGGATCCGCTCGGCAACCGGCGGCAGGGCCGGGAAATCGGTGAACGGCTCGGACTGGTACCAGTAGGCGACGGAGTAGAAGCAGTCCCCGCGGTTGTTGGCGTGGCCGTGCTCCATGGTGTGCTTGAGGTACTTGCGGAACGTTACCGGATTGTCGGCGTGCCAGCGATAGAGACAATACCTGCCACCCGGTCGTTCCTGTGAGGAGATCAGCGGCGCGCCGTTGTACAGGTGTGCAAAGGGAATCGCTCCGTCACGTCCGCCGAAGTTCCAGGCGCCGCAGAAGTAGTCCTCCGAGCCTGTCCCCACAATCACCGGCTTGGTCTCGTCATCGACGAAGATCATGTCGTCGCCTTCGCCCATCCAGCCCTCGCGGTTTTGCAGGACGCCGAGTGTAACTCCCATGAGATGGCCGCTGCCCCTGGTCTCCACGTACACGTAGTTCTGCTTGCCATCGGGGTTGAGTTCCTTCTCTCCCGCCGCAAAGCGGACGGCGCGATTGGGCGCCGCTTGGCGGTATTGCGCGTGGAAGTAAAGGCTCCGCTCGGGGAGCGCTGGCACGAGCTGGTAGTCGATGTTCGAGTAAAAGGAACCGACCGCTTGCGTGCCCTCGTTGGTAGCCGTGATCCGGGCGGACTTCCGGAAGGGCATGGCGAAGTAGCAGTTCAGTGCCCGGATGGGCGAGCAGTTCAAAAAAGCTGACTGATAGATGACGTGCTGCCCCAGGTTGAGGCCGAAGAAGTCGCCCACGGGCGCTTCGACGCTGGGTTTGGCGTTGCCGTCCCAGTACATCCGCAGGACGATTTCCTTGAGGTGGTACACGGCCGGCGCCGAGATGGTGAACCAGATGTGCGTGATCACCCCCGGACCGGAAGAGTTGAACAGTTCCTTGGTTTCTCCGGGCGGGATCGGCCAGCGGTCGCTGTTGCCGCCGGTGACGTCGTAACTGGACTGTTTGAGGGACCGATAGTCCTGACCGCGGGCGTATTCCGGAAGCTGGAACTCCCGGACCTGGGCCGGAGCGGTTTGTGCCTGCGCCGCGGCTCCAAACGCCCCGAGCGAGAGCATCCGGCCGAGGAAGTTTCTCCGAAACGGGTTGTAGTGTCTCATGTGGGTCACAATCTATGGAATAGTATCTCTTAATGAGACTGCCGGGCAAAGAGGAGATTGAGAAAGCCAGCACCATCGTCCATGAAGCCATGCGGCCGACTCCTGAGCTCACCTGGCCGCTGCTAAACCAGCGTCTGGGCGTTGAGGTGTGGATCAAGCACGAGAATCACGCCCCGGTGGGAGCGTTCAAGATCAGGGGCGCCATGGTTTACATCCGGCACTTGCGCGAATTAGGGAAGGACATCCGCCGCGTGGTGACGGCGACCCGGGGGAACTTCGGGCAGGCGGTCGGATTCGCCGCGCGCCGGGAAGGCATGGAAGCGATCGTCTACGTGCCTCACGGGAACAGCGCGGCCAAGAATCGCGCGATGCGGGCTCTGGGGGTGACCCTCGTGGAGCACGGAAGCGATTTCGAGCAGGCCCGCGGGGAGGCCCGGCGGCGCGCCGCGGAAGAGGGCTTGCACTACGTTCCATCGTTCCATGAGCTGCTCGTGCTGGGCGTCGCCACCTATTCCATCGAGCTGCTTTCCGCTGTCAGGAACCTGGATGTGGTTTATGTCCCGATCGGCCTGGGATCCGGCATTTGCGGCATGGTTGCCGCGCGCGAGGCACTGGGGCTGAAGACGGAGATCGTCGGCGTCGTCTCCGGGCACGCTCCCGCTTACTACGACTCCTTCGTCGAGCATCGCCCGGTGGAAAGGGCGGCGGAAGCCAGACTCGTGGACGGGCTGGCGTGCTCAACTCCCGAGCCGGAGGCGCTCGAAGTCATCTGGCGGCACGTGGCCCGGG
Organism: Bryobacterales bacterium; assembly: GCA_963798455.1. Classification (GTDB taxonomy): domain Bacteria; phylum Acidobacteriota; class Terriglobia; order Bryobacterales; family Bryobacteraceae; genus CAWCTD01. The sequence continues at coordinate 959,062 of CAWCTD010000004.1, read as the reverse complement.
TGGTCACGGTCACCGACGACGAAGTGGCCGAGGCGATGCGCATTCTGTTCGACGACACCCACAACGTCGCCGAAGGAGCTGGCGCGGCGGCGATCGCGGCGGTGCTTCGTGAACGGGAGCAGTTGCGAGGCAAGCGTGTCGCGGCCGTGCTGACCGGAGGCAACGTGGATCGGGAAGTATTTGCCGGGATACTTCAGCGATAGTCCCGGAAGGGGAAGCGCACGCTTTGGATGGAAGTGCCGGCGACTTCGATCTTGCCGAGGTCGCGCGTGCCGATGCCTGCCTCCTCGGCCAGCCGCAGGGTGCTGTCGCAGTTCTCAAAAGGCGGCGTACCCCGGTCGGCCGCGGGATCGAAGCCCATGGCGGCGACAGCCACGGCGTCGGCCGAAACCGGATTCAGACCGGCGATGAGAATCCCCGGCTTGACCAGGCGGATCTGCCGGTTTGAGCCGGGTTCGAGCGTAGTCCCCTCCGAGGCTGTCTGTGTCTCGATTCCGTCGATGATGGCGAGGTGAATGGGCCTTGCCGCGCAGAGGTCCACGGTGATGCGCGGGATGCGGTACCTGGGTTCTCTCGGCGACTTCGGGTCCTTCTCCGCGGGCGCGGTCTCGGAGGGTTGCCGCCGGCCGGTATGGAGAATCGTGCGGGAGCCAAACGGCTGGTCCGCCGGTTGCTCGAAGCCCGCTGCGTCTCCGTAGATCGTGACCGGCGTCGCGCCGATCATGTTCTTCATCGAGAGAGAGACGCCGGCCACCTGGTGTTCCTTCAGCTTGGCGATTGAAACGAGGACGTCGCACTCGGCGTAAGAGTGGTTCAAGTCGAAGCCGGGGAAGATGTATCCGCCGCCGGGAACATTCAGGCGTTCGTACCGCTTCCCGTAACCGAGGCCGCTGGTGTTTTCCATCTCGACATTCTTGGCGGCATTCAGGAGCGGGTTCGGGTCCCACCCCCCGATCAGGAAGTTCTCTTCCAGAGGGTGGGCGTCTTCGGAGGAGCCTTCCAGAATGCGGATGCGGCTTGCGCCGGCTTGGCCGAACAGAGTGACGGCCGCCCCGATTACGTCTGGGTGACTCCAGCGGGTGAACCATGCGGGCCGGTAGCCGGTCCGATCACGCAGCGGGTTCGCCGTGTTGATCTTGACAGCCACGGTCTTACCCGCGACGAGCTTGCCGATTCCGCCAAGCTGGTCAAACATCTTGCGCATCACCGGGAGAACGTCTGATCCGTATGACGAACACTTGGCCACGGCAACCGGGGAGGCCGGGGCGGCGACGGCCCTTCCGGCGAGGCTTGCCCCGGAGACGGCGACCAGCCACTCCCGGCGATTCAAGGACGATCTGGTAGGGGTTCCTCTCATCTCAGGCCTCCAGCTCGACCGCCGCGTAGGCCGAGAGCTCACCCACGGGAATCTCCACCCCGAGCTCGCCCTTGACCGGTTTTACCGATCTTTCCGATTCAAGGTCAAGAAACCCGCGCCTGCCGGTACGGTTTCGAGAGCCCCACTGTCACCGGCTGCGTCCTGCCCGAGCCGTACTGCACCAGGTGCACCACGCCGCGGTCCCCTTTCGGGTTGGCGACATAGTAGCTGCCCACGTCGCTGCCGTTCCAGATCCGGACCACGTCTTCCCGGTGACTCATCAGGAGGTGGACTTGCTGGACGAGGCCATAGGGATCGTACCAGGCATCCGGCGGAACAGCCACGCGCCCCTTGCCGGCGCGATGCACTTGATACCCCATGCGACGCTCCTCCGGATCGGTCTTGAGGATGCCGCGCGGCGAGATGAGCAGCCCGCCTTTCTCCGCAAAGGCCAGGAGCTTCGTGCGAACCTCGCCCTCGGGCGGACGCGCGTCGATATAGACTATGGCCTTCTGTTGGGCAAAGGAGGCATTGGCGGCGTCCGCTGTCCGAACCACGCGATAGGCCAGTTGGCGCCGCGGGGCCAGGTTCAGAAACTCCGTGGCCAGCATCTCGCTCTCCCCTTCGAACGAGGAGACAACGGCCAGAGCGGCCACAGGCTCCCAAGTCCTCCACTCGGCGTGGGTCTCGAAGAACTTCAACGCGGCGACCATCCGCTTCCAGCTCGCCAAAGCGTCCTCGCTCCTGGCATCCAGCCCCTTGAGGAAGGCCTGGCTCAGCGTTATGATCCATCGGGCCCCGTATGCCGCCGGCTCGGCAATGGGCTTTACGAAGCCGCTGAAAGGCAGGATTTCCTTTCCCGAGGGCGGCTGGAAGCTCAGCCACACGGGCTTGCCGGGTTCGCGGGTCTGCGCCAGCCGGATGACTCCTGTATTGGAGTCTATCCACGGCGCGCCGGTCGGGCCGGCCTCCGCCGTGTCCTTCCTCTCGGCGGGCAGAACCCGAGGCCAGACGCCTTCGCGGAGCGCCACACCCTCGGGTGACTGGTCCTTCTCCAGCTTGACGAACTTCAAATCACCAAGGGGGAACGGCGGGGGGGCTCCCCCGACCAGGCAGTTAACCGGAGTGCCTTTGATGAGGTCGAGCTTCGACGGATCCTTCCACTCTGGCGGCCAACGCAACGGTACCAGTTCCTGCATTTCTCATTCGCTCCGCCCGTGTCTCGATGCGCGCTACGACTTCTTCTCCAGGGCCAGAGGGAAGTCCTCTTTGGCCATGTCCATGTTGGTGATGCCCGCCACGACGCCGGTCAGATTGGGCTGTTGCAGCGCCCACCAGAATCCTTTCTGATGAGGCGTCTTGTCGCCCGGCACCAACTCGTTCAGGGCCTTGACCCGCTCGGGCAGCAATTGCCTGCGATTTACAGGGTTCATGATCACCCGGGCGGACTTCATCGACATCACCCCGTAGTCCGCCTTCTTGGCCTTCTCCAGAATGGGAGCCACCCATTTGTCGTCGAGAAAGTGGTAGGCGATCAGGCAGGTCGAATACACGCCGGTGTCGATGGCCGCATCCAGGATGCACGCCGGATCCGTGTGCGCCGAGAAACCCAGGAACCGCGCCTTGCCCTGCTTCTTGAGTTGCTCGAAGGCCTCGAAAACCTCGGGGGTGTTCTTGATTTCGTAGGGCGTCTCGACACCCCGCATCAGGACGAGGTCCAGGTAGTCGGTCCCAAACGTCTTCAGGCTGCCTTCCACCGAATTGATGATGTACTGCTTGTACTCCTTCTGGGCGTCCACCTTGTCCCTGTACTTCTCAATCATGATGTTGGCGGCCATGGCGGCGCGCAATCCCGCCTGCTGCCCGGTGAAATAGGGCCCCAGGTAGTCCGGGTTCTCTATGCCCCGGCGCTCGATTTCCTCGCTCACCCGGTTGCGTATCTGCATCTGCTCCGACTCGGGCAGACTTTTGAATATGGCCTGCCACACCCGCGTGCGATTGGGAAATACGTTCACCTTGGTCGACTGGAAGACATTCTGCCGCCCCCGCAGTTTATGAATGGCGGCATAGCCGGGTTCGCTGCGCCCGCCGTTGTAGTGGGGCGCCGTATCGAAATAGTTGATCCCCAGGTCCATGCCGTACAGAACGTAATCGTTGTTGTCGGGGGCGACATCGTCGCCGCCGATGCCCATCCTTGAAACCATGAAGCCGGTACGGCCAAGCCGGCGGTACGTCATGCCGGGCTGCTTGTTTCTCCACTCTTCGTTGGTTGCCGCAGCGGCCACAGCTCCGGCCGGGGCCACCGCCGACATCGCCGTTGCGGCAGCCGCCGCCAAAAAGTCGCGTCGATGCATATCAATCTCCCTTATGTACTGTGTGGCACCCCGCCAGGGGGTGAGTCCATAATTATCCCCCAATCCGCGGAGGAGTCCGGCGCTGGTGGCTGGCCAGCCAGCGCCGGGCGGATCTCAGAATGACGGTCTCAGAAGGTGAATTTGATCGACGCCTGCATTACCCGAGGCTGACGCGCGGCGATAGCCCGGCCAAACCGGGCGTTGGTCTGCGCTCCTGTAGCTGGGTCATACCGGACGGTGTTGTCCACGCTAGTGAAATTGGGGTGGTTGAGCAGGTTGTAGATCTCCCACCGCAGTGTCAGACGCCGTTGCTCGCTCTTGATCGGGATGCTCTTGAACAGAGTCATGTCGAAGTTGTTCTGGCCAGGGCCGCGGAAAACGTCCGGCGGCGCGTTGCCTCGATCACCCTTGCCCGGCAGGGCGAAGACGGACGTGTTGAATATGTGGTCGACGGTGCGGTCGCCGTGTGACAGCCTCGGGTCGCCCGTGATGATCACGCGCTGGCCATCACCGCCGCCCGTGAGGTCCACCCCGGTGGTTGTGCTCAGGGAGATGCCTTGCGGGGTGCCGCTGGCGAAGGTGGTGACTCCGGAGACCTGCCAGTTGTCAAGTGCAAGCTTGGTCACTGGATTCTCCCAGCCCCGGCTGAAGCGTGGCAGGTCATAGGTGTAGTTGATGACGAGCGCGTGAGTCTGGTCGTAAGTGGCCTTTCCGTAGGCCCATGTCCGCCTCGAGTTATACGTTGGCATGGAGGTGCCATAGTCCATGACTTTCCCATAGGTGTAGGACACGCCGAACTGTAGTCCCCTGGCGATCTGCCGGTTCGCGGTCGCCTGCATCGCATGGTAATTGGAGCTGCCGCTGGAGTCCCTGTAGGTGATATTTCCCAAGCCCTGATAGGGCCGTAGGAAAGCGTCACTAAGGGGCTTGTTATTCGTCGAATCCTGGTTCTGGGGAAGGAAGCGAATGCCGTAAGGAAGTTGATTGATGTTGACCGTCGATCCCAGGTTGCGTCCTAGTGTGCCAACATACTTTACGTCCAGCACTGTACCGAGTCCGAGGTTACGTTGAACGCCCAAAGTGATGTTGTAGTAGTTGGGCGCCTTCATGTACCTGTCGTAGGCGAGGGCGGTTCCTGGGAACAGCGTTCCGCTGGCGTTCAGGAACGAGCCCAGGTTGCCGTAATACAACTGTGGAGTATAAGAGATCGGCGGCCCGGCCGATTGCGGCTCGTAGCGCAAAAGCTGGTTGAACTTCGCAAAGCCTCCGCGCAAGGCCGTCTTTCCGTTTCCGAAGACATCCCAGGCAAAGCCGAAGCGTGGCTGGAGGAGTTCACCGGATTTCTCGTAGAAACCCACCGGGTAGTTGCCGTCTCTGGTGGTCACAAAACCGTTGCCGGGATTGCCCGAGCCGGGGACGATTCCACCGATCAAGGGGGCAAACGTGGTCTGGCCCGTTATCGGGTTCACCGCCACCCGGCTGGCTCCGCTGCACGGGCTAGCCCCCAGGCAGCCGGGCCGATAGAGCAGGGGCACCTTGGACGGGTCGAAGCGCTGGAGCGCCCAAGCCGTGTTCTGGCCATCCCACTGGTACCACGGCGTGTAGTACGCGGTGCGCAGTCCGATTTCCAGGGTCAGCCTTCGGGTGACCTTCCAGGAATCCTGCACGTACCAGTCAAAATTGATGGCGGTGGCGCCAGGCTTGGTGCGGTTCGTGGCTTCCTGGTAGTTGTTGAAGTTGCCAAGGACAGCATTGGAGTACGGATTTCCGGACTCGAGAGGGTTGTTGGTATCCACCCCGAAGCTGAAATAGCCGTTCCAGATGGTTCCCATGCCAAAGCCCGACTCGATCCGGTCCTTCTCGAAGTACATGCCAACTTTGAAGGTGTGCTTGGCCCGGAGGATGGTGTAGCCGTCGGAGAGGCTCAAGTTGATGTCGTCTTCCTTCTGCGGCACACGGTACCAGTAGAAGTTGCCAAAGTCGGGGGCGTTCGCCACGCCGCTGAACCCCGCCTGAGGGATAATGCCGTCCGGATTGATTTCGGGGTGCCACTGTCCCGCCGTAAACCCCATCTGGGAACGCTTCAGCACCTTCGCCGCTGGGTCCGAGTCGGAAAGATTGAGTCTTTCTTGCGGGCGGCGGAAGCCGAAGTTGAGATCGTTCACCATGGTCGGGCTCACCACGCGGGTGTAATTCAGAACCCCGTGCTTGTTGTAGTAGATATTCGAGAGCACGGCGAACTGGTACGCGCCTGATGAGGTAACGTTGCCGGTCCTCGACGAATCCCAGTTCGTGCCACGGAAGAAGAAGGAGTCGCTGCTCGTCGGGTGGTAGTCGATCTTGAACAGCTCTGTGGTCCTGCCGAAATTATACAGGTCCTGGTACTCGTAGTTATAGGCGCCCAGGGTGACAGCCCTGTCTAGACGGTTCGGCTGCGGCAGGATCTTGAGCAGCGCCTGTCCGCTGGAGTTGAGACGGTTGGCGGGAATAAGGTTCCCCGAGAAGGGCGCGCCGGTGGTCGGGTCTTTAATCGTGAACAGCTTCCCGCTCTGGTCCAGCGACTTGGAGAAGTCGCCGCCGATTTCCAGGGCGGTCGGCATCGTGCGCCGGACGATAGGCTGAGGCTCCTTGCTCGGGTTGGTCTCGAAATTGAAGAAGAAGAAGAGCTTCTCTTTGCTCTTGTTGAAAACTCCGGGGATGCTGACCGGCCCGCCCAGGGTGAAGCCCCCGGTGATATAGCGGTATCTCGGCTTGGCGATGCCGCCGGCGTTGTTGAAGAAGTTTTGAGCATTGAACATCTCATGGCGCTTGTACCAGTAGCCCGAGCCGTGGTATTGCATCGTCCCACTCTTGCTGATCAGGTTGATGACCGCGCCGCCATTACGGCCGTATTCGGCCTGGTAGTTGTTGAGCAGGACTTTCACTTCCGCCACGGACTCCGGGCTCTCTGATGTGGTGTAGGTGCTCGACGTGCCGTTGTCCTGACCGCTCATGCCATCCATGCCGATACTGATGGAGGTATTGCGGATACCGCCGACATTGGGGAGCACCGAGCCAATTTCCTGCGTGTTTAACGCCTCGTTTTCCAGGGCCGATGTGCTGACGCCAGGAAGGAGGGTTAGATAGCTGGCGACGTTCCGGCCGCGCTGTGCGATGGTGTCTATCTGGCGGGAGTTCAGGTCGGCGGAGCCCTCGGCGCTGGCTGTTGAAACTACAGCGGCTTCCGCCGTTACCGTGACCGTCTCCGAGACCGAACCCACGGTCATCTGAATGTTGCCGACCGGCAGCCGCTGGGATGCCGTGAGGACGATGCCCTTTCTCTGGTAGATCTGAAAGCCTTTGCTTTCGACCCTAAGCGTATAGTTGCCGGGCTGCAACCCGGGGAAACTGAAGCCCCCGGTCGCGTCCGTGGTCGCCTGCCTCTGCTCACCCGTGCCTTCACTAATCACGGTGACGCTGGCGCCGACGATGAGGCTGCCCTGGGCATCGACGACCGTGCCCAAGATGGTGCTGGTCAGAGTCTGCGACCAGGCAGCCACGGCCAGAACCAGAATCAACGCGGCCATCAAGGCGACTTCCCGACTGCGACAACAGAGAGAACCCTTGCGTCTTCTGGAAAGCATTCGAATCTCCTATGATGTCAATTCGCAGGTGTGATTCGACGGTACTAGACTTGCGGGGGAAGTGCCCCCACCAGCCCCTGACCGCGACCTCACCTAGCTCGTGAAAAAGTCTACACCAATACCCCGCTGATTGCGCCTAACCGGAGATAGGGGGGGCGCGTTTTTCGAGGGGCCCTCGGGCGGCTACCGAAGACCCTGACCAGCGCTCAAGGCGACTGTCTTCCCGGACGCGTCCTTGATCTTCACCTGGCCATCCTCCAGAAGCACATCGGCTACCTCGGTGAAGTCGGCGGGAATCTTCGTGTAGAAGAACAGGAACCGTGTCCGGATCTTGGACTTGGCTGGCAGCCACTTGTAGGTTGGCGCACCGAACATCTCGTGCGCGTCCACCGTCTCCCGGTGCGAGACATCGAAGGGCTGGGTCGAGAACTCGATCCCGCGCGCGGCGCGGGCGTCGCCCGAGTAGTTCATCCAGCTCATCAGCCACGGATAATCCTCGCGCCGGAACACGTAGCCGAAGATTAGCTGCTTGTCGGTGCGAAGGGCCGTGACATAGCCGTACGTTCTGGCGGGATTGATCAGGCAACTGGCCAGATCGAGAGACGTTCTCACCAGCCGGGACGGCCAGCAGGCTCACGGCGCCTCCCTTGGTCAGCGGCGCCATCGGCCAGTCAAAATCCTTGAGATAGGCCAGTTTTCCCGTGGAGCCGGCCTTCTCGGCGCGCACGCGGCACCGCGTTGCCGGCATGTCGATCGTGATCTTGCCCGGCTCCAGATACGGCGGCCCCAGGGTGGCGTGTTCGGCCCAGGAAACCGGCCGGTCGATGGCGAGCGCGCTCTCCAGTTCGCTGGTGACGTAGACGACATTCTCGCCGTCCGCCATTTCCACGGTGCGCGTGAGGGTTTCCTGAGCCAGCGGGAACCAGAGTTGCAGGGTGACGGAGCGCACCGGCCCGGACTCCTGGCTGGCGATCACCTTCGCCTGAGTCCGGTTGGCCTCCCCGTGGCCGGGCATTCCCGCGGCCCGCTCTTCGGCGGAAGGCGTCCCGAAACCGTCGAGTGCGAGGAAATGACCCATCGTCGCAAGCGGGCTCAGCGGTTCCCCGTCGCGGAGCAGGAGTTTGGAGAACCTGGCGCCGCCGATGCCGATCGTCAGTTCGAGTTTGTCGTTGGCCAGCACGATGCTAGCCGGCTTTGCGGCGGCGGGCGGCGCCGGTTGAGCGAGCAGCACCGCGGCCCACAGCCACAGGACTATGAGAGCTTTCGTCATGGTCTACCCCCAGTGCCTCGCATGAGCGCGTAGCCGGTCGAGGGCACCCGGCGCTCATGTGAGCGAATCATATCTGAACGATGTCCCGCTTGAGTGCCGCGACCAGGGCCTGCGTCCGGTCGTTGGCATCGAGCTTACGAAGAATGCTGTTCATGTGCCACTTTACCGTGCCCACCGTGAGATCCAAGGCGCTCGCGATCTGGGCATTGTTCATGGCCTTCCCGATCAATTGCAGGATGTCGACTTCGCGAGGACTCAGGGCCGAGCCCTGCGGCTGTCCCCTGAGCCGTTGCAGAACCGGACGCGGCAGATACTGGCGGCCCGCATGGACAGCCCGTATGGCTTCGAGCAGTTCCTTGTGCGACATGTCCTTCAGGACGCACGCCTGCACCCCCGATGCGAGAGCCCAGCGGATCTCTTCGTCTTCGAGGCAATCGGCCAGCACGACGATCCGGCTCGCGGCGTCCTCTTGGCGAATCGCCCGGATCGCCTCGATCCCGCCCATCACGGGCATCCGAAGATCCATCAGCGTGACATCGGGCCTGCACTTGCGGAAGAGCGCCACCGCATCGCGGCCGTTATGGGCCTCCCCAACGGCCACCATGTTGGACTGCGTGCGGAGAATGGCCTTGATTCCGAAACACACCACCGGATGATCGTCGGCGATCAGTATGCGGATCGGATCGAAACCTGGCGGGAAATGCCCTCGGGGGCCTGCGCGGGGAACCGTGCGTACGGACGGCAAGCCTGATTCGCGGCGCCAACGAGCCATCTTCAAAACCTCAAGCGCTCAGCATGTCAGAGGAGCGGTTCAGCAAGAGATGATACCACTTGCCGCAGTGGCGCCATGCGGCTCGTCCCGGTTCGCTGAATCGAACTACAATGAGGCGAGTCCTGTCGCGATGTCGCATCGCGGCCCGTCCGGCTCAAGGGAAACGCAATGAAGGCATCCATTCTGTATCCATTAGCCCTCTTCTGTCTGTCCCTCCCCGCAGCGGCGGACGTGACAGTGGCCGGCCCGGATGGCCACGTGCGGTTTGTGCTGTCGTCGGGCGCCCAGGGCCACCTCCAATACACGGTCACGTTCAACTCGAAGAACGTCATCGATCCATCCCCGCCGGGCATGGTGGTGGACCGCGTGGATCTCGCCGACGGGGCCATGATCGGGACGGCGGCGAGCTACAGCGTCAACGAAACCTACCCTTGGTACGGCCCGCACTCCACCGCGGTAAACAACTGCAACGGCGCCAAAGTGGCCCTGACGCATCCGAAAACGGGAACGTCCTACACGCTGGAAATCCGGGCATACAACGACGGCGTCGCGTTCCGTCACCTGGTGCCGGGTCAGGGCGCCCGGACGCCCGACGAGGCCACCGTGTTCCGTGTTCCAGCGGGGAGCGTGATCGCGCCGCAGAACTACGTATCCGGCTACGAAGGGGTCTATCCGTGGCGAACCACGACCAACACGATCGAGGGCATGATGGACGGCGAATGGACGCACCCCCCGTTTACCTTCGTGCTGCGCGACAAGAGCGCGTACGCTTCCATCACGGAGGGCGCGCTGGTCAACTACAGCGGCATGGTTTTCCAGGCCGATGCCGCCCAGGCGCTGCACGCCAGGTTAGGCCACTCCGAGCCCCCGAGCTTCGGGTTCCGCTCGCGATACGCCAAGGACGTGGAGCGCCTTAGCCATCCGGCGGTTATCAACGGCCCCATCACCACGCCATGGAGAATCGTGATGATCGGCCCGGACCTGAATACCCTGTTCAACTGCGATATCGTGCACAACGTGGCGCCGCCTCCCGATCCCAAACTCTTCCCGAACGGTCTCAAGACCGACTGGATCAAGCCGGGCCGGGCGGTCTGGAGCTATCTCGACGGCATGGATGGGACAGTCGAAGGGCAGAAAGAGATGGTGCGGCTCGGTTCGCAACTGGGATTCGAATACATTGTGATGGAGAACTTCTGGCGGAGCTGGTCCGAGGCGCAGTTGAAGGATGTCGTGGATTACTCGCGCGAGCGTGGGGTGAAGCTCTTCGTGTGGAGCATCCGCTCCATGCTCCAGGACCCGAAGGCCCTCGAGCAGCATCTCGAGCTATGCAACCGCGTCGGCATAGCAGGGCTGAAGATCGACTTCTTCGACCACGAGAACAAAGAGGTCATCGATCTCTACGAGATGCTGGCGAAAGCGGCCGCGGAGCACAAACTGCTGGTTGACTTTCATGGAGCCAACAAGCCCACGGGTCTGGAGCGAACCTATCCAAACATCGTTGGCATCGAAGGCATCCGCGGCATGGAGTTCTTTCCGCCGTACGCGCAGCACGATGTCGTCCTGCCGTTCACCCGCATGCTGGCCGGAATGGGCGACTACACGCCGACGCACTTTGGCGCGCGTATCGCCGATACCACGTGGGCGCACCAGGTCGCCAATGCCGTCATCCTCCAGTCTCCGCTGCTGGTCTATGTGGCGCACCCAGCGCATATGCTGACGAACCCGTCCGTGGACGTACTGAAGAGCATCCCCAGCTACTGGGATGAGACCGTCGTTCTGCCGGTCTCCGAAATCCGGGAAGTCGCGGCCTTCGCCCGGCGCAGCGGGAACACGTGGTTCCTGGCGATTACGAACGGCCCCACGGCGCGGAACGTGCGCATCGATCTCTCCTCTTTCCTCAGAGGCCCACAACAGCCAGGCGGACGCGGCGTCAGCTATCTCGCCACGCTCCTTCGCGATACAGGCGAGCCGGCGGCACTCAAGGTCGAGCACGTCACGCTTGGGGCAAGCGACTCGCTCTGGGTCGATCTGCGTTCCGGCGGCGGCTTTGTCGCAATGCTCAAGAGATAGCGGAAGCCGGAGCTCCGGATTCGCCCGAGCCCACGGGCGCAGCGCGATTTTGAGTTCTGAGCGGACTACAGTGCGAGGTTCTCCCGGGCGTACTGGATGCACGCGTTGTTGTTGTCGTCCTCCGCCTTCAATTGCTCCGCCGGGCTCAACTTGCTGATGTATTGCAGACTCTTCACGCCCTTGGTCCTTACGAGATTGAGGATATGCGCCAAGTCGCGGCCTGGTAGCGGGCTGGAAGGATCCTTGAACGTCTCCCAGTACTGTTCCGTATACACCGGAATCTGAAGCGGGTCGCGGGTGATCATCTCCAGACCGAAGGTCATGTCCGGATGGAGGCCCCGAATCGTGTCCACGATCTTCGCCATATCCAGGATGCCCTGACCCAGAGGCACCTCGGACAGCAGAAAGCCATCCTTGTAGTCGCCAAGTCCCATGTCCTTGATGTGTACGTTGACAGTGAGGGGAGCGAGCGTGGGGAGCCACTCCATGGGATCGTCGCACAGCGAGTAGTTGTTGCCGATATCGAAGCAGATGCCGACCCACTCGCTGCTCATGCCCTTGATCCAATCGACAAGTTCGCCGAATCGCTGGCCTTTGTGGTTCTCGACGCCGATCTTCAGCTTGTACTTCCGCGCAATGGGCTCGGCCAGTTCCACCTGTCTCTTGCACCGCGCGAAATCCTTCTGATATTCGTCGAAGGTCTTGTATTGTTCATACCTGCGTTGGGTCTGCGGGCAGCGCGACGCCTTGGCGCCGGCCTCCGCGTAGCCCTGAACGATCTTCTCGAACGCCGGCACACCGGCCTTGTCGTTCGGCATCCTGAGCCCGTTGGCCGACAGGTACATTCCATAGGATTCGACTTTAGTGCGGAACGCTCTAATATCGGCCGGCTCAAATGACGGCGGCGCTACCTCGGCTCCGCCCATCCCGAGGCTGTGGCAGTGCTCCAGTTGATCGAACTGCTTTCCCGCGGCGCGGAGTTGGGCGGCGCGGACCTGGAAGGCGGTGGATGTTCCGCCCATGCGCCACTTGCCCTTGGTCACCGTTTGGGACGCGGGGGCGGGTGCCACGGCTGCCAAAGCCGCGGGAACGGCTGCGGCCAACCTGACTACGTCTCTTCTGGTCATGATTGCGTCCTCCTCCTTGGGGGTATCTTGTTACGTCGTCGAAAAGATAATACCCCGGTCGGATCCGGAAAGCAAAAAATTTCTTCTCCACCGCGCGCAGAGCAGTTACTTAGGCGTGCTTCCTGGCGGGGTCCATCAGGCAACTCTCCAGGTCAAGAGATGTTTCGCCCGCCGGCACGATCCGGAGCCAGAGCTGCATGGTGACGGAGCGCACGGGCTGCTAGGACTTCAATTCTGAACCGCGGTGTACAACCCCTGCACGCCGCTGGCGCCACCCAGAGTGAAGGTCAGGGGCACGGCGTCGCTTCCGGCGACGTTCGGCACCACCACGTTGAACTGGTACAGCCCGACCGTCCCGGGCACGAGCCCCTGGTAGGACACCGTGGCGGGCGTTTGTCCGAAGAAGACCTGGAGCGGCACGTTGATGGTGTTAAGCTGCTGCACGAGCTCGCCAGCGTCAGCGCCTGGGGTCACCGGACCAAACCCGACGCCGTAGAGGACGATCGTCTCACCCGGATGCGCCTGCCGCGAAGGGGTGCCTGGGAAAGAACCGGACGGTAGAACGAACGACGTTCCGTCGGCGAACACCGCCCCCACATATTGCCTGCCACCGGTCTTGAACTCCTGCGGAGCATAGAGTCCGGGCTGTGTCGGGTTCACGGCGATCGTGTATGCAGCGCTCGTTCCGGCGGCGGTCGTCACCGTGAGCTGTTGGGAGCCGGTGCCGGCATTGGAAGGCAATTGTGCGTCCACCCTTGTCGGGCTCACGTACGAAATGAAGGCATCCGCGCCGCCGATCTTCACCCTGGTCCCGCCGAGCGCGGTGGGAGCCTGCGCTCCGTTGAAATCGGCGGCTGTCCATTCACGCGAAGTGGCGGCAAGGTTCGACCCGTGGATCTCGATCCAGGACCCTGGCGCGACCGCGCTGAAAGCGCCAAATTCCGAGGCGCTGATCACGCCCCCCTGGCTGATGGCGGGAGTCGCCGCGGAGTTGTCCGGCGGCGCGACGGGTGTAAGCAGCCTGATGCGGCTGTTCTGCGTGTCCGAGAAGTAAATGTTGCCGGCAGAATCCAAAGCCAGGCTGGAAGGGAATCGGAGCCGGGCGCTGGTGGCTGGGCCTCCATCGCCTCGATCGCCAAAATAGCCGTCGCCCGCAATTGTGCGGATCGTGCCGTCGGCCGTCACCATGCGCACCCGGCTGTTGTACGAATCGACGATAAACAGGTTACCGGCGGCGTCCACAGCGGCGCTCTTAGGGTAGTTCAGCGAGGCCTGGGTGGCGGGACCTCCGTCACCGAAGTACGCCAGCGCCAAGTTGCCCGCAAGTGTGGTGATCGTTCCGTCCGTGGCGACCTTGCGCACCAGACCGTTACTGGTATCGGCGATGTAAAGGTTCCCGGCGGCGTCCACCGTCACACCCTCCGGATTGTAAAGCGCGGCTTCGGTCGCGGGGCCGCCGTCGCCGAGGCTGCCGGTGGTGCCGTTGCCGGCCACCGTAGTGATGATGCCGCTCGTGTCGATCTTGCGGATCCGGCTGTTTTGCGTGTCCGCTATATAGAGGTTGCCGGCAGCGTCGACGGCCAGGCCGGTAGGATAGTTGAGCTGTGCATCGGTGGCCGCGGCTGAGTCCCCAGAGTAGCCCGCAACGGCGGTGCCGGCCACCGTACTGATGGTACCGCTCGGGGTGACTTTGCGGATCACTTGATTGGTCGTGTCGGCGATGTAAAGGTTGCCGGCGCTGTCGAGCGCCAGGCCGCAGGGGTGGTAAAGTTCCGCGCTGGTGGCCGCGGCTCCGTCCCCGGTGTAACCCGCGGTACCGTCACCGGCCACCGTGGTGATCGTGCCGTTCGCCGACACCTTGCGGACCCGGTTGTTGAGCTGGTCCGCGATGTACAGATTGCCGGACCCGTCCAGCAGAATCCCGAAGGGATCGAAGAGTTCGGCCGCGGTGGCCGCACCGCCATCCGCGTCATAGCCGCCCGTCCCGGTTCCGGCCACGGTTGTGATCGTGTACTTGGGCGGCGTTTGGGCCAGGCACAGGGCTGTCACCGCCACGGAAGCGAGACCGAAGAGGCGCCTGCGGGTTCTCCGACACCGCCCCAGCTTCCACGTTCCCTTTGGTTTCATGAAGTTGCGTCTCATCTGCGACACTCGCCACCCAGCGGCTCAAGCGCTCGAAACGGACGAGTCGTCCTCCAGTGTAACCGAAAGCAGAGATCTATGGACGGAGCCCCGGACGAACCGGTTTCCTGGCATTGCGGCTAGCGCATGTCTGCTTCCGGAACGGATGCTTTCTTGCGGCTCAGGAATATTCCGTAGTCCGCACGTAACTGGCGGCGGGTTTGCGATTCTGTGATTTGGTGAGCTGGCGATTTGGAGACTTGGGGAGTGGGCGGCTGGGGGATATGGCGGTTCCGGATTTGGGTTCGTTTGGTCGCTTTTGGAAGGGGCCTGCGGACGGGGAATGGGTGACGGGGAGACAAGGGGACTGGGGGATGGAGACGGAGCGCGGGCGGACTGGAGGCGCTGTAACTCGTGGAGGGCGCGGTAGAAGGCGCGCTCGACGCGGGTTTCGTAGCGGGCGAGGGTGGTGAAGGCGTCCGGGCATCCGCAGTCGGAGTGAAAGACGTAGGCGAGGCGGTCGTAGGGGGTCAGGCCCCGATAGGCTTCGTCGATTGAATCGGCCTGGTCGAGCAGGCGCAGCTCGAAGAGGCTGGTCTCGAGACTGCGGATGCGGGTGAGGCGCCAGGCGGCCATGACGATCTGGTCGACGAGGAAGGTTTCGACGGGGCCGACGGGCTGGAACTGTTCCTGGAAGGACTCGCGGGATTGGTTGAACAGGTCGGGGTCCTCGCAGGCCAGGACGGCGTCCTGGGCGGTGAGGCCATGTTTGAGGGCATTGAGGCGGGAGGCGGCTTTGCCCTCGGTGGTTTTGGGTCCGGTGCTGAGTTGGGCGTTGGCGCAGTTGGCATCGATTTGTTTTTGGGAGGACATAAAGGGGGATGACTCCTTGGGAGGGATGGTGCGCGGTGGGAGGCGCCTTTGATCGTAGCAGGAGGCTCGTGGCCCGTAGCCCGTGGCTCGTGGGAAGTGGTTCAGGAGGAAGGGAATTTACGATTGGGGGAATTGGTGATTTGGTGATTGGGGGAGCGGGCAGGTTGGGAGGAGATCGGCGGGCTTGCTGGGTACGCGGCACCCGAGGACGGTGGCTGGAGGCTGGGGCGGTCGTGGGGGCCTGCCTGCTCGCGCGCTCATGCCTCGGATCTGGAAGATTTCGAGTGCGGCCGAGGCACCCGTACGGCGACGCGCAACCAAAGCAGATCTGCCATTCGCAAGCCCGGCCCTTCTCAACCTGGGCCGGTGTCGCGTTCGCCCACCCCGAGATCGGCTGCGATCTGCGCGAATTGGTCGAGGGCGGCTTGCAGGTCCTCGACAATTTCGGCTGCCAGAACGGCGGGGTCCGGCAGATCGGACGAATCGCCCAGGCTGTCATCCCTGAGCCAGAAGATGTCGAGATTGGCCTTATCGCGCTTGATCAGATCTTCGTAGGAGAAGCACCGGAAACGCTCGCCTTCACTCCGCTGGTGGCGGTTCTCGGGGTTGTAGCAGCGGACAAAGTCGTCAAGGTCGGCGCGGGTGAGGGTGTTCGTCTTCAGTGTGAAGTGCTTGTTGGTGCGCAGATCGTAGATCCAAAGCGTGCGGGTCCAGGGCGTTTCGCTGGCTGGCTTGCGGTCGAAAAAGAGCACATTGGCCTTGACGCCCTGGGCGTAGAAGATGCCGGTGGGCAGCCGCAGAAGGGTATGGAACGTCGCAGTCGTGGAGGAGGCGTTTGCGTATCGTTTCGCCCGCGCCGCCCTCGAACAGCACATTGTCGGGCAAGACGATGGCGGCGCGGCCGTTGATCTTGAGGAGGCTGCGGACGTGCTGGAGGAAGTTGAGCTGTTTGTTACTGGTGGTCGCCCAGAAGTCATCGCGCAGAATTTCCTTGCGCTCCTTCACCTCGTCGCCATCCTGATTGATGATGGTGACGCTGGACTTCTTGCCGAATGGTGGATTGGTGAGCACCATGTCGTAGTTGACCGATGGCTTGGCGGCGAGGCTGTCCTTGCCGGCGGCGATGTTCTTTTCATTGCCCAGGCCGTGCAGGAGCAAGTTCATGGCGCAGAGACGCGCGGTAGAGGCTACGAGTTCGACGGCGTAGAGCGCTTGGGTCTGCAAGTGGCGTACCTGGTCGCGATCGAGCTTGTAGTCCTTGAGGATGTGGCTGGCGGCCGAAAGAAGGAAACCGCCGGTGCCGGCGGCGGGGTCAATGATGGCGGTTCCCGGCTGCGGGCGCATGACCTCGACGATGGCGTCGATCAGGACGCGGGGCGTGAAATACTGGCCGGCGCCGGACTTGGTGTCCTGGGCGTTCTTTTCTAGCAGGCCTTCGTAGATGTCGCCCTTGACGTCGGCGCCGAGCGAGCTCCAAGGTTCCTTGTCGATGAGATCGACGAGGAGGCGGCGCAAGTGGGCGGGGTTCTGGATCTTGTTCTGGGCTTTACGGAAGATGATGCCGAGGATGCCTGGCGCTTTGCCGAGATTTTCGAGGGTGTTGCGGTAATGTCTTTCAAGCGGCAGGCCGTCCATTTCGATGAGGCTGGCCCAGTTGTAATCTTCGGGGACGGTGGACTTCTTGTTGTACGGCGGGCGGGTCCGCTCGTAGTCCATTTTCAGGAAGAGAAGATAGGTGAGCTGCTCGACATAGTCGCCGTAGGAGACCCCGTCATCGCGGAGCAGGTTGCAGTAGTTCCAGACTTTGTTGACCAGATTGGAAGCGGCGGAAGCCATCAGGCATGGACCTCGCGTTTACGTGGGGCGCGGCGCGCTGGCGTTTGCGTCCGGGCGGCGCGGATGCGTTCGAGGAGAACGGATGCGGGTTCGTCGTTGCGGTCTTGGGGCACGAGCTTGCCATCGAAGGCCTTCTTGAGAATGGCTTGGCGGAGGCCGGTGGCGCGGCGAAGATTGGCGTCAACCGAGCGGTCTAGGTCATCAATCATGGACAGATGATCCTCCAGGTCGGCGACCACTTTCTCCTGCCCTGCGACTGGCGGCGAGGGAATTGGCAACGCCCGCAGTTTGGTCATGTTGATTGACGCGAGATTTGTGGTCTGCTTGCCTTCTTGGAAGAAATACCTTTGCCCAAAGTGGTTCGCATAATGGGAAACGAACTTGGGCACAGCGAGCGAAGGATGGAGTCGAACTCGAAATACGTGATTCTGGTGAATGCATTCCGCGATCTGGCCTTCCCAGATCCAGCCGCGGCCCAGCTTATCGCGATCACCACCTTCATTCAGAAGCACGTCGCCGGGAATGAGTTGCAAGCCACGAATCTCTCCCTCGGTGGCCTCGATCAGCTTGATGTTGTCAAGATCCAAGTGCCCCCGTTGGACATTGGCAACCCGAAGGTAGCGAACGGATCGAGTCTGAATTCCGGCCTTTCTCTTTTGACCCTTGGTTAGGCCACCTACAATTTCTCCGAGGTCTCCGAGCAACCGAATTGGTGCGGAAGAGTATGCGGCGAAGGCAGCTTCCGTTGCGCTGCTTCGACAGCGTTTCAGGTTAGCTTTAGCCCGTTGCAGCGCGGCCACGGCGGCGTCAAGGCGCGTGAACTGTTTCTCGATCTCGGCGACGATGCGGTGCTGCTCGGCCGGTGGAGGAAACGGCACCTTCAGATTTGCAATCAGGCCCTGATTTATGTTTGGCTGGGCTCCGCCGCTGCGGCTAGATAAGAGATGTGGGCGAAGATAGAGGAGTAGATAGAACAGGAACCATGGACTAATTCCGTGCTCCGCCTGGATCGCGCAGATCGCCTGATTCGTCGCAGCAGGCGATGTCAAGAAGGCCACGCGACCGGTCGTTGCGCCGTACATCGCAACGAGGACCGTGCTGGGGTTGAGGACCTTCGCGTTGCAGTGATCCAATCCGGCTCGCGTCAGGTACTCCTCTGTTTCGCCGTTTGCCGAGCCGTCTTGCAGTTCGCCGGACTTCCGCCAGGGAATATCACCTCCGAAATACGCGGCTTCTCGGCGGGATGGCGTGCCTCCCGAGCTAGTTTTCGCGATTTCGTTCATTTTGGCCCAAGCCCAGCCGCGCGGCAGTTCCCTCACTGAACCAGCACCTCGTTGAGTTCATCGAGCAGCGGCTGGAGACGATCGCCGAAGAGCTGGTACGCGCGGCCGAGGCCGCCTTTTTGGGAGAAGGGCAGGCTCTCCAAATCGTCAGGCGTGATTTCTATGCTGGTTCCGACGTGTTCGGCAATCGCGGTGAGCCATTGGAGCTGCTCGTCGCTGAAGTTGCTGCCGTTGGCCTGTTGTTCGGCGATCCAGTTTGCAAAACGCTGCCGGACGGATTCGGGAAAGGGTTCGAGTTGACCCTCTTTGCTAATGGCGAACTTGACCAGCGAAACGATATTGGTGAAGACCCGCTCGTTCGAGGCGCGAACGCGGGAGCGGTCGAGAGTTTCGTAGGCACGCCAAAGCGTCTCGGTGGTCCATGCCGGATGGGGCTTGCGGATGGCCTCGGCGAGATCGCGCACCTGCTTATAGCGGAGGCGGTAGGGGCGGTTGTAGAGAATCTGCAAAGCTTCGATTTCGTCCTTGTGCTCGACCAGATACTCTTCGAACGCTCTCGTCAACGCCGCTGCTTTGTCCTTGGCATCCTGCGAATAGCCGGACACGGTCACTTCGTCCTTGCTGACGATATCGATGACCTGTTCGTGCGATTTCTGGATGGCGGCGATGGTCTGGCGCAGTGCGGGGTTGCTGCGGACGGGCTTGACGGCATCGGCAATCGCGCGGCTGGCGGCGGATGCGATGGCTTCCGGTGGAGGCTCGGCCAGACCGGTTTCCTGCCGGGCAAGTTCTTCGTGACGGTCGGGGTCCAGAGCGTCGACGAGGCCGTGAACAATGGCGGCGAGCTCGACGCCGTGGGCGGCGTCACGGACGGCGTCGGATTCATCCTTGCTCATTCGGCGATTGAGACGAGCAAGGCGGGACGCCAGCGAGGACACCAGGTCCTTGTCCGTGCTGCCGAGGGCCACGGCTTCCAAGAGTTTCTCGAGAGGAACACGCGGCTGGCAGTCGAGCGGGCGGGATTCGATTTGCGGGTGATCGGTTACACCAACGGCATCGACGATCACGAAGCGGTCCTTGATTTCGGCGTCGGGCGTGACGCCGCGGAGTTCATCGGAGGAGAGGACGCGCACGCCGCGGCCCTTCATCTGCTCAAAGTAATTAAGGCTGCGGACGTCACGCAGGAAGAAGAGGATTTCGAGCGGACGCACATCGGTTCCGGTGGCGATCATGTCCACGGTGACCACGATGCGGGGATTGTAGGTGGTGCGGAAGAAGGCCAGGATGCCGTCCGCTTTATCTCCGGTATCCACCCACTCGGTTATGGTCTCCTCGGTTCCGTCTTCACGCTTGACCTGCTTCGATACCCGGATTTTGCCGGTGCGGTAGGTGATTTTCTGGCAAAAGTCGTTGCCCTTGCCGAACTCCTCGCGGACGATCTGGACGATGTCGTCGGCGTGGCTGTCGTCGCGGGCGAATACCAGTGTCTTGGGAACTTCGGTGCGGCCGGGAAAGATGTCTGTGAAGAGCTTGTCGCGAAACTCGCGGACGACAGTGCGGATCTGGTCTGGGGCAACCACATCGCGATTGAGATCCTCGGAGGTGTAGGAAAAGTCGGTATCGAGGAGCTCGGCACGGCGGGCACGGGTGAGGCGGTCGCGCTTGTCGATCCAAAAACCAGATTCCACGCGCGAGCCGGAAGAGGTGATGCGGGTACCGATTTTGTAAACGTCAAAATCAACATTTACCCCATCGGCTACAGCATCCGCGTAAGTGTATGGGGGCATGACATTCTGGTTGAAGAAGCCCAGGGTGTTCTTGGAGGGCGTAGCGGTCAGACCGATGAGGAAGGAATCGAAATACTCCAGGACCTGACGCCAGAGGTTGTAGATCGAGCGGTGGCACTCGTCGGTGACGATGAAGTCGAAGGTTTCGACGGGGACGGCTGGGTTGTATTCGATGGGTTCCGGCGCTTTGCGGAGGTCCGCTAAGGAGGCGGCGGAGGTTTCTTCGTTGCCTGGGTCGTAGTCCGGTTCGCCTTTAAGGATGGAATAGAGCCGCTGGATGGTGGTTATGGCGACGCGGCAGACCGGATCGATGGTGTTTGAGGAGAGTAGCTGGACGTTGTAGATCTCGGTGAACTTACGGCCGTCGCCCGGAATCGAGAACTGCTGGAACTCGTTGAGGGCCTGGCGGCCGAGGGTGCGGCGATCGACGAGGAAGAGAACGCGCCGGGCGCCTGCGTGGGCGATCAGGCGATAGACGAAGCTACAGGCGGTGAAGGTTTTTCCGCTGCCCATGGTCATGTGGATCAGGGCGCGAGGATCGTTGCGGGCAAGCGACTGTTCCAGGTTGGCGATGACGCGGTGCTGGTGGTCCCAAAGGCCCTCGCGGGGCAGAGGAGGCATGAGGCGCAATCGGCCTCGCAGGGTGGAGCCGGGCGATTTGAGATCGGATTCGAGCCAACCGGCAAGCGTTTCGGGGCGATGGAAACCGAAGACCGGACGGCTGCGCGCATCGGGTTCGAGGAAGTTCGTGAATCGCGTCTCTACGCCAGTGGACTGATAACAGAACGGGAGCGGGCGGCGCGGCGCGGGCAGATTTTGGGGAAGCCCTTGGCTGTATTTGGTGGTCTGGATCTCGACGCCGATTAGGGGGACGCCGGCCTTCTTCGCTTCGATCACACCGGCTGCGTATCCATCGACGTACAGGAGGTAGTCGGCAAACCCGTGCCCAGGTGCCAGTGGGAATTCGCGGATCGCGACTCCGCGGCCGGCTTCGATGTTGATGCTGTCGCGATTCTGGATCAGCCAACCGGCGGCGGTCAGCAAGCGGTCGATGTTAGCGCGGGCGCGGTCCTCTGGCCGGCCCCCGGCTGGGATGGTCATGGGCGGTTCGCAGCGTACCTCACAGCATAGCGCGGCTTAGGCGCTGCCGGCACTGGTAGATAGGCATGCCCCCCCCGCAGGAACGCAGATGCCCTGCGAACAAGTCAATTGCGCGGTTAGTATTGAAAAGTCGGCATGGAGACTGGGACGAGTTGGCCGGGCAATCGGCCGACTTCTACGGGTTGGGCGTTCTATGGACGAGTGCTGGAGGGTTCAGCGGAGCCGTCTCGTAAAAGAAATCCAATCGCAACTCGCGGCCCAACTTTCCGCCTTCAGTCTCAGCTTAGATGGAGAGACCTCGGGTCGCGCAAAAGACCATGCTTCCTTAAGGCGTATTACCATTGCACAGATGCTTCATCCGCTCGTGTATCATGTGGGAGCGCAGCGCGAGAAAATCTTCGTACGGCAGGTGAGCGTAGTCATAACTCGCTGGATCTGGCAGTAGGTTCGACGCAAAGATCGCGGATGCTTCGAAGCGGTGCAGTTCTCGGAGTCTCGGGAGATACTCCTGTGCGCTCTCGTCACTGACGGAGCGGTTCTCTGAAGCGGAAAGCATGCAGATGTTCGACAAGGTGTTAACCTCTTCAACTGTACCGATCCGCTCTAGGAATGCCTTAGGGTAGACATGGTGGAACTCCTTCTTATTGAAGATGGAAAGAGCCTCTGAAACGTCTATTGCCGAACCGTTTGTCAAGTTGCGAGGGGACTGAAGTGCCAGTAGCAGTACGAATGCGCGAGAACGCGAATTGTTGCTTCTGAATACGGCCTTCGGGAGCTGATCGGCTGTCGGCGGCTCACCGAATGACGGATCGGGCTCATCCCCTGTGATCACGTATCTGTCAATCGCCTCCAAGTCGCGCGAGATAAATGTATCCGAGGCTCCTCTGTAGCGCCCTGAAAAGGCGCTTCTCCAAAACCAGCGCCGAACCCGCCGCACTTGCTCGGGATCGAGCGCCTTTTGCCTCGCAAACACGTACGTCAAGACAACGGCTACCGCTTCGTAAGGGAGAAAATCCCAACTGTAGACCCTGAACTCCGTTGAAAGGAGGTCGACCGCCTTGAGCAAGGCTTCCTGAACTCTGTCAACCAGCGCGTCCATGTCCGTCCGGCTCAACTTCCGCAGGGAGAGGACCTGTTCGCGCTTGATGCCGCAATGGAGAACAGCAGCCATGCATTTCAACACCGTGTCGCCGTCGATATCGCCGAACCCCTTAGGCTTCAGGCTGTCGGCAATCCGTCCAGCCTCGTCGTTGAGGTCGAACTCATTCGACCACGTGGCCGCCACCATGAGGTCATAGGTTGAGAGACGTGTGCCGGAACTGTTGATTCGTTCGAAGATTGGACATACCTCTTCAACCGTCAGGTCCTTTAGGGTCACAACGGGTACGCGGTAGTTTGTCAGGACTTCCAGAACTTGATCGAGCCGCATTTGGAGTTCGCCGGCTTGCGGGTGACTCACAAGGCTGGATCGGAAGTTTAGCAGTTTCGTCGTGTCGAAGAGGATCCGAAGTGGAAAATGTTGAGATTGGTATTCGGATCGTTGGATGAATCTCTCGTTTACGAGGTCGTAGACAGACTGAAACCCGGGTTCCGTCTCGAAGGCGCCGAGACAGGAGTAGATTACTGTCAGTCTCTGCTGGCCATCTAGTACGTAATCTGTCGGCGACATGTCGTCCGTTTTGGGCAAAAGGAAATCCCCGAGGTTACGCTCGGCGGCAAGCTTGCTGTGTGTTCTCCAAAGGAGCAAGCTGCCAACAGGATAATTGCTGGCGATGCTGTCCAGCAGATTCAGTGCTTGTTCGTCACTCCAGACAAAACGGCGTTGGAACTTCGGGATCTTTCTCTCGCCTTTGCGGACCCCAGTGATTAGGTCTCGCAGTAGGGGCGTACCTGTATCGAGTCGGGTCGAAATGTTCGGCTTCATGCCTTAGTTACCCTCGATTGTACCGGCAAACCTCCGGATGGCCACGGCCAACCGCGGAGCCTTCCCGGTCGCAAAAGCCGTCCGGAAGTTTCTCGAATGCACACGGTTGCGCTTACCAGCACTGGGAATCATAACGCCTCGACCGTGCAGACCACAAGGAGGTAATTGACGCAAACCATGCTGACGCGGCGGTGTTGACCTGCACAGCAGCAACTGGAGGACTCGTCGGCTATCCGTAGATTGGGATCTCAGCCCTTTCGGTTCGGCGTCAGGAACGGCAAGTCGCGTTCCGGTCGGTTGGCCAGGCTCGGCGAGGATTCGGCGGATTGAGACGTGGAACCCCGTTTCGCAGTCGGACGAAAGGGGCGATACTTTGGGCACCTGCTATTCTGGTTGTAGATGCAACAACACCACGTCGGTCTCTCTTCGTACCACACCAGACGGTCAAAGTGTGACGGCCTCATCGAGGTCCTCAATGAGGGTTTGTACGTAATGGCTGAGTACAGTGAGCGCACTGGTCTGGTGAAATGGCAACGTGTCGTGCTGGCCGCGCAAAGGGAACACGTTGAAAGGTGGCTCGGCGAGCAGTATCCGGTCCACGCCGAAACTCAGCTTAAGGCGAGGACGTGAGTTTCGGCTTCGTCCGACCTCGCACCCGTCCGGAGTACTCCTGGGGTAAAAGCGGCTAAGTACATGATTTCGCAAATACAGTGAGGTATTGTAGCGCACGGCTAAGCGGGCCGCCGCGGGCTTCACACGGTGCTGAAAAGGTCCTAGAAGGCAGCGGAGGACAGGCGAAACCGCGCAATGCCACTTAAACAAGCCCTGGCATGAAGCGTAAAGGCTGGTTTATGTTTCAGTTATGGACCAGCCTTGCTCAGACGCCATGGGATTGTACCAGCGGTGCTTGTCGAGCGCCGTGGTGGAATATTTGCAGAAGCAGACGCGGGTGAAGGTGCGACGTTGCGTCTACTCCGCACAGGTGGTGATTTGGCTGATGATCCGGCAGCGGCTGCAAGCGCAGGGGACGCTGGCCAGCGCCGTGGAGGCGCTCTCGGATGGTGCGGCCGACTCCTTGCTGAGCCGTCAGGCGCGCCTCCGGCGGAAGCGAATTTCGCGGCGCACGGGTGGATACAGCCACGCGCGCCAGCGGTTGCCGAAGCTACTCTGTAAGAGAGTGAGCCAAGAACTCATTGTGCGGCTGCGGGAGATTCTGAATCCGGAGGACAAGCCAACAGCGTATCTTCTGGACGGTTCGAGTCTGGAACTGGAAGCCAGTCCTGGATTGCGCCGGGCCTACCCGCCCGCCCAGAACCAGCACGGGCGGGCCCACTGGCCGGTGCTGCGCATCGTGGTGCTGCATGAACTGGAGACCGGGTTGGCGGAGGAGCCGCAGTGGGGTCCCATGTATGGGCCGGCGGCTGTCAGTGAACAAACGCTGGCGGAGAAAGCCATGGATGCGCTAGCGCCTGGTTCGGTGGTGGTGGGGGATCGCAACTTCGGCGTGTTTTCGATCATCTGGGCGGCTGGGCTGCGGGGTCTGGGAGTGGTCACACGTCTGACCGAACCGCGGGCGCGCAAACTGACGGGAGAACCGATCCAGCAGGAAGGCGAGCGCGCGGTGCGTTGGGAAGCGAGCCGCTTCGACCGGCGGCGGCAGGGCGGGATGCCGGAGGCGGCGTGCGGGGAAGGACGCTTGATCAGCGTGCGGATCGGCCGGGGCCAGTCGAAGGAATGGCTCCATCTGTTCACCACGCTGAGCCTGCCGGCGGAGGAAGTACTGGCTCTGTACGGGCAGCGCTGGAAGATCGAAACCGATCTGCGGAGCCTGAAACGAACGGTTCGCCTGCATCACATCGTTGCGCGCAAGGAGAGCATGATGGAAAAGGAATTGATCACCGCCGTGGCGGCCTACAATCTGGTGCGCACCGTCATGGCTCTGGCGGCGCGCCGCCACCACCTTTCCCCTCGGCAACTCAGCTTTACCTTCGTGATGAACGTGGTCAGCGGCTCCTGGCACAAACTGCAAACCGCGCTGGATGCCAAGACCTACCAGCGTGAGGTGTTTAACCTGTTGGATGCCGCCGCGCAGGGTACGCACCCCCGCCGCAAGAAACGCAAATCATTTCCCCGTGCCGTATGGCATCGCCGCCATACGTTTCCCGCCCGCAAGGAGGATCCCAATGCAGTTGCTTAAGTGGCATTGGGCGAAACCGCGTGTCCCACCACGGAGAATGAGTGGTTTACGCACCCTGGTTGGACAGGCCTTCAGCCTGTCCGTGCCTTTTTCAGCAGGGCCTGTTCAGCCCGCGGTCTCTCGGCGAGCTGAAGCTCGCCGCTGCACCCTTAAGGGTGCGCCACCAGCACCACCACGCTCCGGCCTTCCACCTGGCAGGTTGTGCCGGGGAACAGCGGTTCGCGGCCGGCATCGGCGATGTCTTCGGGCGATGCCTGCCAGGTGTCCACAGCCGTGAACCACCGGCTGCCGTTGATCGCGGGCACTTCAAAGGTGAGGGCCTCCCAGTGCATGTTCAGCATCACGTGCAGGTCGGGGTCGCCATTGAACCCGCCCAGCGTGAAGGCGAGCGCGCGGGTGTCAGGATCGTCCCAGCGGGGCTGGTTCAGCCGGCATCCGTGCCAGGAAACGTCGGCAACTCCGCGCTCGTTCACCTGGCCGCGGAAGAAGTCCCGGGAGCGGAGCGAGGAGAAGCGCTTGCGGAAGGCGATCATCGATCTCCAGAAGCGCAGCAGGCCGCAGTTCTTGTCCACCAGGCTCCAATCGAACCAACTGATTTCGTTGTCCTGGCAATAGGTATTGTTGTTGCCGTTCTGCGTCCGCCGGACCTCGTCGCCCGCCGCGAACATCGGCACGCCGCGCGAGAGCATGAGGATGGCGGCGAAGTTCTTGATCTGGCGCACGCGAAGCGCCTCGACGGCAGGGTCCTCGGTCTCGCCTTCCACGCCGCAATTCCAGCTCAGGTTGTCGTTGGAGCCGTCACGGTTGTCCTCTCCATTGGCCTGGTTGTGCTTCTGGTTGTAGGAAACCACATCGTTGAGGGTAAAGCCGTCGTGACAGGTGACGAAATTGATGCTGTTGACGGGCAGCTCGCCCCGTGCCTGGTACAGGTCCGCGCTTCCCGCAATGCGGGAGGCAACGGCTCCGACCATCCCCGGATCGCCTTTCACGAACCGGCGGATGTCGTCCCGATACCGCCCATTCCACTCGGCCCAGCGATCACCGGGGAAGTGCCCGATCTGATAGAGGCCGGCGGCGTCCCACGCTTCGGCGGTCACCTTTGTGTCGGCGAGGGCTTCATCCAGCTCGATCTGCCAGACCACGGGCGGGTGCTCGAGAGGCATGCCGTCCTCGCCGCGAGCGAGAACCGAACCAAGATCGAAGCGGAAGCCGTCCGCGTGCGTTTCGCGCACCCAGTGACGCAGGCACTCGATGATGAGCTTCTGCACGATCGGGTGGTTGCAGTTCAGGGTGTTCCCGCAACCGGTGTAGTCGAAGTAGTACTGCTTGTCCCAGGGAACAAGAAAGTAGTAAACGGTGTTCTCGAACCCGCGGAAGGAGAACGTCGGGCCGAACTGGTTGCCCTCGTCGGTGTGGTTGAAAACAACGTCGAGGATCACTTCGATGCCCGCCCTGTGTAGCGCCTTCACCATGTCGCGGAACTCTGTGAGGTGGGCGCCTCTAGAGGGGTCCACGCAATAGGCGCACTGAGGGGCGAAGAAGCTGATGGTGCTGTAGCCCCAATAATTGCGGAGCGGCGCGCCCTCGTGCACACGCAGGACGGCGGTTTCGTCGAAGTCGAACACGGGCAGCAATTCGACGGCGGTAATGCCGAGCTGCTGGATGTAGGGGATCTTCTCCCGGATTCCGTCGAAGGTGCCCGGATGGCGCACGCCGGAAGTAGGGGACCGGGTGAAGCCCGCGGCGTGCATTTCGTAAATGATCGTGTCCTCGGCCGGGCGCGCGAGCGGCTGGTCGCCCTCCCAGTCGTAGTCCGAGGTGTCGATGACGATGCTGCGCATCGAGGTGGCCACGTTGTCCTGGGGCCCGCAGGCATCCTCGCGCTTCCAGAGCGTATCGGTGTTGCCTCGCGAATAGGGATCCAGAAGCACCTTGTTCCTGTTGAAGCGCAGGCCCAATTCGGGCTGCCACCTCCCATCCACCCGATAGGCATAGTGCGAGCCGGCGGGAAGGCCGCGAACGAACACGTGCCAGAAATGGAAGGTCTTGTTGACGTACGGGTCCAGTGTGATCACCTGGAACGGCTGTGGCGAATCGTGGGCTTCTAACAGAAGCAGCTCGACGCCCGTGGCGTTCTCGGAGAACACGGAGAAGTTGACGCCTTCGGGCTGAACCGTGGCGCCCAGCGGATGCGGGTGTCCCTTCTCGACAGCGTAAGCGGCCAGCGCAAGCTGCAAGGCCTGGCCGGAGGTTGTGGGGAGCATGTCCACCTCCCTGTTTACAGCCTTACGATCTTCTCCGACACGCAGCCCTTCAGTGCGTTGCGCGTGTCTACGATCAGGCTGGCTCTCTCCACGATCGCCGCATAGTCGAACGCGGAATGGTTGGTGATGATGAGCACGCAGTCCGCGCGCGCCGCCGTCTCCTCCGGAGGCTCCGAGCGCAACTCCAGGGTGTCCGTGCGCAGTTCCGGCACGTGCGGGTCCGAGTAGGTACACCGGGCGTGCCGGCGCTGGAGCAGGTGCATGACGTTCGAGCGCCGGCGACTCGCGCACATCGTCGATGTCCTTCTTATAGGCCACGCCCAAAATATGCACGTGCGCGCCCTTCAACGCCTTGCCCCTGTCGTTCAGCGCGTCTTGCACCCGGTCCACGACGAAGAGCGGCATCTGCCCGTTGACATAACCGGCCAGCTCGATGAACCGCGCCTCAATCCCCGCCTGCCGGGTCTTCCACGACAGGTAGAACGGGTCGATGGGGATGCAGTGCCCTCCCAGGCCCGGCCCCGGGTAGAAGGGCAGGAAGCCGAAGGGCTTGGTGGCCGCCGCGTCAATGACCTCCCAGACGTTGATGCCCATGCGGTAGCACATGGTCGCCAGCTCGTTGACCATCCCGATGTTGATCATGCGGAACGTGTTCTCGAGCAGCTTGACCATCTCGGCCACCTGCGTCGAACTGACCGGCACCACCCGCTCGAGCGCTTGCTCGTAGAACACCGCGCCCATGCGCGTGCAGGCCGGCGTGACCCCGCCCACCACCTTGGGGATGTTTGCCGTCTGGTAGGTCGGGTTGCCCGGATCGACCCGCTCCGGGGAGAAGCACAGGAAAAAGTCCTGTCCCGCGCGCAGGCCCGATTCTTCGAACATCGGCAGCAGCAACTCGTCGGTCGTGCCTGGATACGTGGTCGATTCCAGGATCAGAAGCATCCCCGCGTGCAGGTGCCTGGCAATCTGCTGGCACGCCGCCACGATGTAGCTCATCTCCGGGTCCTTGGTCTTGCGCAGGGGCGTGGGTACGCAGATGTTCACCGTGTCCAGCCCGGCGATCACGGCAAAATCCGTCGTGGCCTTAAGCCTGCCCTCGCTCACCAGCGGGGCCAGAACCTCGCTCGGGATGTCTCCGACGTAAGAATCTCCGGCGTTGACCCGCGCGGCTTTTCGTTCATCCACGTCAATGCCCGTAACGGCAAAGCCCGCCTTGGCGAACTCCACCGCCAGCGGAAGTCCTACGTAACCCAGTCCGACCACCCCGACTCGGGCGGTGTGCGTCCGAATCTTGTTCTCCAGTTCCAATGTGATGCCCTCACTCGAAGTAGAAATCGCCACGGCCCGTGATCTCCGCGGGTCCCGCCAGGTAGAACGATTCGTCCCAGCGCGCTTCCAGGGTTCCTCCCGGCGTGAGCACGGTCACCGGGCTCTCGACCAGATCCCTTAGCATAGCGGCCCAAACGGCCCCCGTCGAGCCCGTGCCCGAGCTCATGGTCTCGCCGGCGCCGCGCTCGTAAAAACGCACATCCAGCGTATGCCGGTCCACGGCCCGCACGAAAGAAACGTTGGTCCGATTCGCGAAGTGCGGATGCGATTCGATCTCGGCTCCCAGCCTGGGCCAATCGAAATCGAAACCCTCCACGAAGACCGCGCATTGCGGATTGCCGGCGTTCACCAGCGTGACCTCCCGGTCCCCCCCGCGCAGGCGCAGCGGGAAGCGCACCTCTTCGCGAAGCCAGACTGGCCGCCCCATTTCCATCTCGAACTGAAAACGTAATCCCTTTCGTTCGACGAGGCGGAGTTCCTTCAGGCCGGCTTGGGTGAGGATGCGGAACGGGCTGGGCACCAGGTCGCGCTCCATCAGGAACGCCGCGGCGCAGCGCGTCCCGTTACCCGAAATCTCGGCGCGGCTGCCGTCGGCATTGAACAGCCATATCTCGGCGTGGTGTCGCGCCTCCGCCGCCGCCGGCGCTACCAGCATCCAGCCGTCCGCGCCGATGCCCGCGTGCCGGTCGCAGATCGCCCGGGCCGCCGCCTCAAGTCCTTCCCGCGGCGCCTGGCTCGACCATGTGAGGAGAAAATCGTTCCTGGCTCCGTGAGCCTTGGTGAATGAGATCCGCATCAGTTCCGCCTGTAAACGTGGACGTCCGCCGCTCCCTTCACGGCGATGGTCTTCACGCACTCGTATCGCAGGCCTTCACGCGACGCCTTCACCAAGGCTTCATCGACCGCGTCGCCCTTGATGCTCAAAGCCCACCCCTCGAAAAGAAACAAGGAGGGCTTTGCGACAGCCGCTTGCCAGGCAGGCACGTTGCCATCATGCAGGCTCTCCCGCAGCGGGATCCCCGCCTCGCGCAGGACTCCAGCCAGGTCGCCGAATGCCATGAAGATTCCCTCGCCGCGCCGGTAGTGCTCCCGCATGAATTCGCCTGCTTGCCTGGTCCAGGCCCGGCGGGCCTCTGAGTTCACCTGCGATTCCTTCCAGCAGATCGAACTCCGCGGCCAAGGCGATCCTATCCAGGGTACGACAGCCAGCACCGCGACGAGTAACCACGCCGGCGCGCGCAGCCGGACCGGACACGACGCCACCAGCGCTCCCGCGGCGAAGGCCAGCGCCGGCAGCGCAGTCACGCCGAACCGGGTGTTGTAGTAAGAGAACGGCCACATGTGGGGCATGAAGATGGGCGTCCCCCCCGAGTGCATGCTCGCGATGAGAAACCCGGCGGGCATCAGCAGCAACAGGAGCGGCCACAGGGCGCGCTTGAAGATGGCCGCAACCGCCCCCGCCAGACCCAGCCATACCACCGGCCCTCCCACGGCCAGCCATACGGCATTCCTGTAATAGAGCCAGGCGTCCTGCCAGTTGTGATCGCCGCGGTAGCGTCCCATCGCCGACCCCGCTAGGGACCTCCGGTAGATCGCCAGCGCCGAATAGGGCCCGCGATAGAACTCGAGAGGGTCGCCCCAGTACCACCAGTTGTGCGCCAGCCACAGGATCGGCCCAAGGGACGCGATCGAGCCGAACACCAACGCCGGCAGTATCCGCCTCCGCCGGGCGGCGATCAGGAAGAAGAGCGTGACGAAGGGGATCAGGCTCCAGCCCTCGTAGCGCGCCAGCGACGTGGCCATGGCCGCCAACCCCGCCAGCGCCGCCCACACGAGCGACTGGCTCTCGCGGAACCGCACCGTGCAGTAGACCAGCGCCGCCAGCGTGCCGGCGAGCACCGGCTCTGTCATGGGCGTTGCCTGCAAGTACAGCATGTTGGAGTTCAGGACAAATACGGAGAGTACGGCCGCGGCGGCCGCGCGGTCGCCGAAGACTCGCCTTGCGGCGCCAAAAAGGAACAAGCCAGCGGCCACGAAACAGATCGCCGACGAGAAGGCGCCCGCCAGGCCGCTGCGCCAGAGCGGGTCCGACATCACCAAGGGCAGCATCAGCAGGTGAGGCAGCGGCAGCCATACAGAGCCGATCTGAAACGGGCCCGGCGTGCGCGAGTCCAGGATGCGTCGGGCGATGTTCAGGTGGGCCTCGGAGTCCCCGTAGTAGAGCGTGTAGTCATGCCAGTTGATCCACGCCACCGCCGCGGCTGAGGCCAGCGTGAGGAACACGAGCGCGATGGCGAGGTCAGAATTCGGTAATGGTTTTGAAGTGCTGGAATCGCTCATCGACCTCCGCCCGGCTCAGGGTGCGAAACCGGTCCACGCCGAACTTCTCGCAACAGAAGCTGCCCATGACGGACCCATACACCACGGCGTGGCGCAGCAGAGTCGGATCGATCTCGCCCCGCCTGGGATCGGCCCCCTGCTGGGCCAGGTAGCCGGCGAACCCGCCCGCAAACGAGTCGCCCGCGCCCGTGGGGTCGAACACCCGGTCCAGCAAGTAGCTGGGCATGGAGAAGTGGCCGTCGCGCGTGAACAACACCGCCCCATGCTCGCCGCGCTTGACTACCAGGATGCGCGGCCCCATTCCCAGGATCACTTCAGCCGCCCGCCGCAGCATGGACTCGCCCGAGAGCAACCGTGCCTCGCTATCATTGATGAGCAGGAAATCCCACTCGCGGATGGTCCGGAGCAGTTCTTCCCGGTATCCCTGGATCCAGTAGTTCATCGTGTCCCCGCCGGCCAGCCGGAGGTCATTCATCTGTTTCTTCACTTCGTCCTGAAGAGCGGGCTGGATGTTCCCCAGCAACAAATAGGGCTGGTGCCTGTAATGCTCCGGGAGCTTGGGCTGGAAGCCGGCGAACACGTTCAAGTCCGTGCGCAACGTGGTGCGGTCGTTCATGTCCGCCGAGTAGACGCCGGACCAGTAAAAGGTTTTTCCGGGAACGCGTTCCAGCCCCGCCAGGTCGATCCCACGGCCGGCCAGAAAGTCCACGTCGCCCTGTTCGAAATCCTCTCCCACCACCGCCACGATCTTGACCGGTGTAAAATAGCTCGCCGCCAGCGAGATGTACGTGCAGGCGCCTCCCAGCATCCGCTCCACGCGTCCGTGCGGAGTCTCCACGCCGTCGTAGGCGACGGAACCGACGACCACAAGCGACATCCCTCTGATTGTAACCGCCCGGAACGGTAAAATGAGGGTTTGCTGACGATATTCCCAAGCGTCCGGCACCTGCCCACACTGACCCTGCTCGTGATCGTGCTGGTTTTGCACTTTGTTTCGTGGCGCTGGCTGATGGCGGCTGCGAGTGTACGGGCTTCCCCCGCGAAGAAATTGCTCCTCAGCCTGGCGGGGGCAGCGTTCGCGGTGTTGCTCGCCGGCGGCTTCAGCCTGGGCTTTGCGCGCGTAGCGCTGGCCCTGCCGCCGGGCGCCTGGGTGGTTTGGACGGAGGGGGCGGCTTTGGGGTGGGCGCTCTTGTCCGTCGGCTTTTTCCTGGGCCTCTGGCTGTGGCGCCTAAGTCCCCGCTTCGACCCGGGCCGGCGGCGATTGCTCAGGACGGCGGCGGGAGTGGTGGCGGCGGCGCCCGTTGCGGTGGGTGGCGCCGGCATCATTGTGGCGCGCGTTGGACTCGCCACACGTGAAGTCAATCTGTACATGGACGGCCTCCCGCGGAGTCTGGATGGTCTGCGCCTGACTCAACTGACCGACATCCACCTGAGCCCGTTCCTGAGCACCCGGGAGGTGACCCGTGCCGTGGACATGGCCAACGAGTTCCGCGCTCACATCGCGCTAGTCACCGGCGACCTCATCACCGGGCGTGGCGACCCGCTGGATACCTGCCTGCGAGAACTGGCGCGGCTCAAGGCAAGCGATGGCATCTACGGCTGCCTGGGAAACCACGAGGACTATGCCGGGGTGAAGGCCCATTGCACCAGTTACGGGCGGCGCCTGGGGATCGACTTCCTGCGCAGCGAGGCGCGTCTGTTGCGCTTCGGCGATGCGGCTCTGAACCTGGCCGGCGTGGACTACCAGCCCATGGGCGGGCCGTACCTGGAGCACGCCGAGCGGCTGCGGCGCGAGGGCAGCTTCAATGTGCTTCTCTCACACAATCCGGATGTCTTCCCGACCGCGGTCCGCCAAGGCTATGATCTCACCATCTCGGGGCACACCCACGGCGGGCAGCTCGTGCTCAACCTATTCGGGCTCTCGCTCAACGTGGTCAGGTTGTTCACTCCTTACGTCCGGGGTCTCTACCGCCAGGGCCGGGCCGCCGTCTATGTCAGCCGGGGGATCGGGACCGTGGGCCTCCCCGTTCGCATCGGGGCTTCTCCGGAAGTCACCTTGATCCGCCTATGCGCTTCCTGATCCTGAGCGACATACATGCCAATTGGGAGGCGTTGCAGGCAGTCCTGGCCCACGCCGAGGGGCGCTACGACCAGATCCTGTGTTCAGGCGACTTGGTGGGCTACGGCGCCGACCCCAACGCGGTCGTGGAGTGGGCGCGGCGGCATGTCACGGCAATCGTTCGGGGCAATCATGACAAGGCGTGCGCCGGCCTGTCGGACATGGAGTGGTTTGGCCCAAGGGCGCGCGCGGCCGTCCGGTGGACCCAAGAAGAGCTCACCGCCGCCAACCTGGAGTACCTAGGCCACCTCCCCCAGGGACCACTGGCGGTCGAGGGCTTTCAGATTCTTCACGGCTCGCCGATCGACGAAGACGAGTACCTGATCGAGACCTCGGACGTGCTCCTGGTCAAGCCCTATCTGACGTGCCCTCTCTCGTTTTTCGGGCACACCCATCTTCAGGGTGGCTTCCTGGTTTGCCGCGCTGGTCTCGAGGAAATCCCGGGCACGCCGCATGGCAGCCAGGAACACATCGTGGAGATCCCGGCGCGTTGCCTCTGTCTCGCGAACCCCGGCTCCGCCGGGCAGCCCCGGGATGGAGATCCTCGCGCCGCGTACCTGCTCTATTCGGCCGAAGAGCCGGTTCTGAAGTACCAGCGAACGCCGTACGACGTGCCAGGCGCTCAGGAGAAGATCCGCCGGGCCGGCCTTCCGCCCGGATTGGCGGATCGCCTGGCTGCGGGCAAGTGAGCGCGGTTGGTAGAATCGGGGTTGAAAGAGGACATGGAATGATGCCAGCCGCGAAGCTCTCTTGCCTGATACTATGCGCCGCGGCCTGCTTGGCGCAGGATCCCGCCGCCTTGTTCGAGAAGGCTCCTCCGGATGTAGACGAGGCGCTTCGCGCGCGCATCGCCAAGTTCTACCAGGCTCACGTGGACGGCAAATTCCGAGCGGCCGATGAATTCGTGGCGGAGGATAGCAAAGACGCCTTCTTCGCTATGGAAAAGCCTCGTTGCCGCGCCTTCGCCATTGGAAATATCACCTATTCGGAAAATTTCACCCGCGCCGTGGCCGTCGTCGCTTGCGACACGGAGATGCTGATGCCCATGATGGGCCGCGTGGCCGTGAAGATGCCCATCCGCAGCCAGTGGAAGAGCGTGGACGGTCAGTGGGTGTGGTATGTAGATCCCGTGTCCGAGCAACGCGTATCCACTCCCATGGGACTTGGCAAACCGGGGCCTGCCAGGGCGGGTGGCGGTTCTGTGGGCGCGCCAGCGGCCCCCGTCGACCTGGAGACCGTTTCCACCTCGGTCAAAGCCGACAGGGAGACCGTAACCTTCGATCCCTCCGCGGCAGGAACGGAGAAAGTCGTGGTGACGAACCGGTTGCCTGGAGAGGTCGCGCTCTCACTCAAACCGGCCCAACTGGACGCCCTGGATCTAAAGCTGGACCGGGACAAGCTCGGGCAAGGCCAATCGGCGGTGCTTTCGATCCGGTACGAACCCGCCGCTGAGCGAAAGCCCACCGAGGCGGTGGTGAGAATCATGGTCTCCCCGACAGAGCAGGAAATCCCAGTGAGGATCTCGTTCGCGGCTCCCCCCTCTCGGCCCAAGAGCAACTGAGACAGCGGAACTGGTCCAAGGATTGCTCTTTGCCGCGGAGCGAGGTGCAAACGATGATCAACGGTGTCAATTCCAGCTCCCTGGGAACTCTCTCGGTCGTGGCGGCTGGCAAGCCCGTGACGCTGGCAGCGCCGGCGGCGGGGGATTCGTTCTCGAAGCAACTCCTTTCGATTCTGCAGGATTCGATTCAGAAACTGGGACTGGGAGCCGCCGACGTCAAGGCGGTCGAGCGAACCACTGTAACGCAGTCCAGCGACCAGAACTCGACGCAGCGTCAATTCCTCGTCACTCTCAGCGGCGCCGAGCCGGCCTCCTCGGCGGCGGGAGAGCCGCCGCTTCCGAAGGTCGTCTATGAGCAGCCCCAGGGCTGGAATAGCCAGTATTACGCCTCGGACGGCATGGCCCAGTGGCTGGCAGACCGTTTCGGGGGCGAAGTCGGGACCTTCACATGGGCTGACTGGTCGTCGCTCGCCAACCCTATCTACCCAGCGCCACCCCCGCAAAGCACGATCCGTTTCGGGGACAAAGAGGTGAATGCCGGCACCCTGGCCATGTATTTTGAGCCCGGACGCTTCTCTGCCCCCGATCTGGAGGCTGCGGCAGCCTTGTACCGGGCCGGCATCGTCAACGACTACGTGAGACAAAACTGGTCGGGACTGATGGTGGATCCCCTTCCGAAGGCCTGAGGATCCCGGACGGTTGCTACGCAACTCCCAGCTTCATTGCGATCGCCGCCAGCAGATCCCGGTCGTGCTGGCTGAAGCCGACTTGCTCCAACTGCGGGAACAGGTCTGTGTTCTTCACCGTGAGCAGGCCCCCGAAATCGAAAAAGAGCTGCTCGTTTGGCTCAAGTGCCCTCATGGGGGCGGGCACTGCTGGGGCATCGGCGCCTTCGGTGTTGGTCGATCCGGGCCCTGTGGGCGGGATGTTGGCCGAGGCCGCCTCATCCAAGCTGAGGACAAGGGGATCGAGGACTGGGTTATTCGCGGCATCGCGGTTACCCAGCCAAATCCGATCATAACTTGTGTAGGCGACGTTTCCGGGCCCGGTGAACTTCTTGACGGGCTTGGGATCATACCAATACTTGGGCGCCCGCGCGGGGTTCCAAGGCAGGCAGACCTGGCCGGTCATTTTCTCGAAGTCTTCCCGTGTTGCGTACGTCGGGAAGAGGTAAAGGTTCGTAATCCCGTACTTGGGGTAAGGCAGTGCAGACAAGGTAGTTCCTCCGCTCTCAGGTTAGTCGGCGGAGAACCACATCTGCCCCTCCGCTTCGCGCAAACTCTAGTGCGGAAGAGAGATATTGTGTTGCGCGGATTGTGAATTCGAAGGGGGCATGCGGCCCGCATGCCCCCAACACTAATTACTGAACCTTCGGGATCGCCGAGTAGTAGATGCGGTTCATGTTCGGGGAACCGTCCGCGTTGGCGATCGCCACCACCAGCGTCTGGTCGAGCCCGGCATTGATCGTGGCGGGCACGTCAAACGTCACTACGTAAACGCCCACCACACCAACCATCGTCTCGGCGGAAACCACGTTAACCCCGCCGCCGATGCCGCCATCCGCGGTTCGCACGCCCAGGATCAGTTTGGCGACGAGCGCCTGCCCCGGAATACCGGCAAAATTGGTGCCCAGGGCCGGAATCGTCTGCCCCAGGCCGGCACAGTACATCCGCAACCGCGTGGTGACGCCACGGACGACCGGGTTGTCCGCCGTGACATAGCTGCCGTCCGCCTTGGTCAGCACGGCCCACCGTTGGCCAACGGGCCCCAGTGTCTCGAAGATGCCCGGCTGGTAATCCTTTACCGACACGCCGCTCACCGTAGTGCCGATGCCGTTCAGTTTGACGGTCACCGAGGTCGTCGTGCCAGGCGCCAAGGTAAACGGCGCCTGCACAACTACAAACTCCTGGCCGTTGATGTTGTTCACGTGGTAGATGGGCGCACTGATGGTATCGAAGAGGACTTCCACACCCGCAAGCTTGGTCGGCAGCGGTCCCAACATGTAGCCGTCGTTCGCCACCACCGAACCCTCGATGCCGGGCGCGATGCCCTGCCCATAGATCGCAATGATCCCGCCCGGGCTGACGCCCAGGTCGCCGCTGATGGCGCTGCGGATGTTGGCCGCGGAGATTATGGGACCGGGCGGCGCAACGGTCAGGCTGAAGGTCACCGATTGCCCCAGGCTCGTCGCGGTGATCACGACGGAGCCTGCCGTAGCCCCTGCTGTAACGGACGCAGAGGCTTGCCCCTGGCTATTTGTCGTCGTCGCCGCGGTTCCGACCGTAGCTGCCCCGCTGGTGACGGTGAAGTTCACCGCCGCGCCGGAGATGGGCTGCCCGGTGTCGTCCTTGAGAGCCACGACGAGAGGGCTTGCGAAAGCCTGGTTGATGAACGTGGTCTGGCCGCCGCCAGATACCGCCACGAAGCTGCCCACGCCGGGGTTGACCGTGAGATTGAACACGGCCTGCGCGGTCCCGGCAAGCAGCTTGACCTGGATCGGGCCTGGCGTATAGCCCAGCTTCACCGTCGCGCTGACGGCTCCCTGGGCGTTTGTCACCGAGCCGGCGCTGGTGAGCGTCGCGCTGCCGACCACCTGCCAGGTAACAGGGACGCCGGACAGAGTGTGCCCGGAGCCATCCAGAACCTGCGCCTGCAACGCCACGGGCAGCGTGGCTCCGCGGTCACCCGACTGGTTGTTACCGCTCAGGATCTGGGCGCTAGCCGGCGACCCAGGGGTTACAGTGATCAGCATGGAGTACGACGTGAATCCTCCCACGTCGATGGTGACAGGCAACGGCCCGCCCACCACGCCGCCGAAGCGCACGTCACATGTGACGGCGCCCGTTGAATCAGACAGCGCCGTTCCTCCCGGCCCCACGCAGGTTGCGGATGGATTGGTCTCCGCATCCAGGTCCGACAACAGGCTCACCCCCACGTTCGGGACGCCCACTCCACCCAGCGCAAAATCAGTCACCCGGACCTGCACGCCGCCAGCCAGCGTCTGGCCTGTCTGGCCCGTGAGGCTGAGGTTCGTGATAGGAGGGGAGACCAGGCTGCCGGTGGGTTTGCTGAACGCGTTCTTTGCCACGGTGATGGTGAAGTGTATGGGACCGAAGCCCTGCAACTGCGCCGATACCGTGGACTGCGCATAAGCGAGGGTAGGGTCGACCAAGAGTGCGGAAAAACTCATTTCCGCTATCCCGTCGGAGTCCGTCTCACTGCTTTCGGCGACGGTGCCGGGACCGCTCGTTACACTCCAGCCTATTGTCACTCCGAGAAGCGGCTGGCCGGAGGCATCGGTCAGGCGTACCCGAAGCGGGTACGTGGTGCTGGAGCCCGCCACAATCACCTGGCCGTTTCCTGAATACATCGAAAGGGCGCCGACCGTGGGGGTGCCTCCTCCCCCGCCGCCGGTTTCGCCCCCTCCTACCGAAACGGTGAAAATGATCGAGCTACCCGTCCATCCGTCAGGGCTCGCGGTGACCGAAATCGGTATACCCGGCGCCGAAGGAACGGTAATTCGGGTGCTGGCGTAACCATCGCTGGTCGTCAGGGGGCTGGGCGTCTCAATGGTTACTCCGTCCACGTCCGTCGAGAAGGTGACCGTCTTGCCGAAAACCGGCAAGCCATTCGCGTCCCAAAGCCTCACAATCAGGGGCTGCGACGTCGCGCCCGCGATCACGGTCTGCAGGTCGTTGATCTTGGTCACGCCGGTGGGAGCCGCGGTGCTCGCCGGCCCCGCCAACTGCAACACGCCGGGGACGACCGCCTGGCTGAGGTCCTGGGTCTGGCTGGATGCGAACACGCCCTGGGACAGACTGGTTGACGTGACAGCGTAAAAATACTTAGCCGCGGGTAGTTCTTTCGAAACGGCCGTTGCCCGCACGCCCGACTTGCTGGCCAGCAGGACTCCCGTGGTCGCAAGAGTGAGCGGGTTCACGGTGTCGGCCGCGTTCAGCGTGACGCGTATTACCTGCTGAGTCGTGGTGGAGATCCCATAGAAGGTCGAGTTGTCCGCGGCGGCCAACTGGCTCAGAACCTGACCGGCATTGCTGCCCAACGGCGAAAGCACGCCGGCCACGGATCTGGCGTTCAGATCGACCAGAATCGCCAGGCCGGTGACGATGAATGGCGGCTGGTTGGGAAGCAGCGCATAATTGCCGTCAAGCGTGAAGACCGCCTTGCCGGGCAGCCCGTTCAGCAGAATCTGTGCGCGCTGCAACCCGGTATTACCATCGATCTCATACAGGCTATTCTGGGCGGAGACATAGATCTGGCCGTTCGGGGCCGCTGCGATGGCGGTGGAGCCCGAGACCGGGACCGGCGTTCCCACGGTTTTGTTAGCGGCGAGGTCGAACATCGTAACGGTGCCCGAGGTCGTGCTGAGGATGAAGGCGCTCTTGGAATCCACGCCGACAACCAGGTCGCTCGGAGTGAGGCCCACGTCCGGAACGGGTGATAGCGTCATCTCGGCATCGTCGGCGGTCGTCAGGTCGAAAACCCGCAGCACATCCGCCAGCACCAGGAGTCTCTTGCCGTCCGGGCTCATCACCGCTGCCCTTGCCGGCGTGCCCAGATCCACGGACTTCAAAAGCGCGAACGAAGGCCCAAAGACCTTGATCGTCCCGGTGCCGCTCTTGGAGACCACATAGTACTTGGAGCCGTCCGGCTTGGCCAGAACGGCCACGGCGCCGGCTGGCGTCGCGAGGGTCGTAGTGCTTTGGAACGGACTGTCGGAGAACACCGCAACACTCGTGTCGGACTGGCTCGCCGGCAAGACAAACACGCTGCCGGCAAAGACGGACGTCGCCGCACATGCCAGTACCACGACAGAGCAAAGAACACATCGCGTCAGATTTCTCATGAAAACCTCGGATTTCTGAAGGTCTGCGACACAACTCCGCCGCGATGCGGCGAAGCGGACACCACGCGGGCAGGCAAAATCGATTCTAGCACAATCCCCGGCAAAAGGGGCGAAAAAGTTCAGCGGAAGGCGGCCTCCCAATACCCGAATCGCGCCACGGAAAACAAAAAGAGCGAGAGGGGGGTAACCCCTCTCGCTCCAAGTTGAAAAGCTAAACGAACGGCTACCCGCCGAGGTTTTCGCCCGAGCCATCAGGCGAGTAGTTCAGCGGACTAGGTTTCCGGACGTCCTTGTCCGTGCCGCTCACGTTATCCGGGATGATCAGCGCCAGATAGCCCTGCGCCAGCTTGGTTGCGCCGACGTCGCTGATGTACGCGAACCCATGGCCAAACTGGAAGTTGCAGACGGCGATCATGTAGCCCTGGAATCCAGGAGCCAAGCAAGCGCCGGAGGCGCAAGCCGTCGCCGTGCCGCCGCCATTGGCCAGGACTGAACCGCCGGTGGACAACAGGAAGAGCAACTGGCCGCCGGCCGGGACGCTCGGCGTAGTCTGCGCCGCGGGGCCGGTAGAGCCGTTGGTGTTGCCGTAGTAGTTGAGCGAGCAGGTGCCTGCCTGGCCCGTGGTCAGCAGCGGATCAGCGCTGGTATTCGAGATTGCGATGCCGGTGTCGAACCCAGCCTGGTTGGTGATGTCCGGGAACAGGAGGATGGTGCGGCAGAGGTAGACGCTGAACGCCGCCTTGTCCGTCGCCGAATCAAGGAACCGCGGCTCCGGAGCGGCCGTGCTGGCCGTAACGACAGTGGAAATCGGCCCGAAGTTGCCGCTCGCCGTAACCGCCCCGGGCGTGCCCGGCTTGGTGTATCCAACGGTAACCGGGATGACGACAGTGTCCGTCAGAGACGGGGCCGGGGATCCCGTGGCATAGCCGACAACTTCGTACACGATCACGCCGTTGCCGCTCGAGTCGAGGTTGACGTCTCCCAGCGTGCTCGCGAAGGTGCTGCTTGCGTCGGCGGAGTCACCGCCGCTGAAGTCGGAATTCGTTCCCGTCAAGTAGACGAGTTCTAAGCCATTGTCGTCGACGTAGACAAGGGGCACGGCCACGGACACGCCGCTCGGAACGCCCTTGATCCGGGACACGAGACGCGTGCCCTGGTTGGCCAGGCCGATCTTGCTCGCCCCAACCAGGTGACCGCCGGCCAGAGATACATCGCCGAAATCGGTCGGATTGAACCCGGATTCATCCGCGTAAGCGCCGCCGGGGACGTCATGCGACGGGTAAGTCGCCGGTGAAAGGTTGTTTAGTTCAGGCCTGAAAGCTGTGTTGAAGCCTTCCACAAAGTTGAGCTCGAAGCCGGTCGTGCCGCCGTCTGAGACCTTATACGACACGCAACTCTTGAGGCTCTTCCCGTGAGTGATACTGAACGTCATGCCTTGCCGGGTGTTGGCCACGACCAAGCTGTTGTTGTTGATCGCCAAAGAGGTCGGTGTAGTGATGTTAATCGTAGCCGAGATTGGCGCGCCCGCGCCGACGCCGCTGGCGTTGGCTCGAACGTTGGTCAGCAGAACCTGGTTGATTGCAGCGCTGCCTGGCCCTGCCAGCACCACGCCCTGCCATTCAACCTCGGTGTCGCTGATCTTGACGCCCTGATATACGTTCTGCGCGCCGCTGGGGTATGGGTGCAGCGTGGCCCCCGTGCCTGCCCCGATGCTCTCGTACCCGATAAAGCCGGAGACTCCACGATCCAGGACCAGCGTCGCTTCCGACACGGTCGGGCTGTAGGTCGACGTACTCGTGCCATCCCTGAGCGGGTTGCTGGTGATGTTGGTGGACAACGTCATCCTGATGTTGACGGTCATACCAAGGCTGGGGTTCGGCAGCGTGCCGCTGCAATCGAGCTTGACATCGCCCACGAATTCCGCGAGACCTTCCGCCCGCACCAGGGTCGGCACCGAACTGGCGTCGCAATGGTAATCGATAGCACTGGCGGAGGCGGCGAACAGAGCCCCCACGGCCAGCACCAGAAACAACTTCCGAAAATCTGCCATTTCCTTCTCCTTGTGAAATTCGAGATTGAATTGATGTAAGTGCTCTTCCAACCTGAGCCTCAGTACAATGTCAACGATCCATCTGCGCGTACACCGCCACGGCGTTCAAAACCACTTTCCGCCGCCTGACGTGATCTTCCTGGTGGGGGCTGCCGTCTCTTTTTCTATACCCCTATTTTCGCCCGTTCTCACCCGGCCTCGATCCATGCCCGCGGAAGCCACACACATAAATGCCGAACTGCACGCACAAAGCAGTCAAAACATTCATACCATTAGCGGCGCCCCGGAGTCAAGGAAAAAGTGCTCAACTCCCGCACACCCCACTTCGGAGAGCAACGCTACAACCAGGGATCTATTACATCACGGCCAGGGGCCCAAGTCAATAGTGTCTTTGGTCTTTTAGCGTTCCGGGGAACGGGGCCGGGCGCTGGTGGTCCTCACTCCTGGATGATATGGCTCAGCCGTTTGAGCTTGGATTTGACTTCTTCGGTCGCCTCGGCGATCGAATTGGTGTCGTAGATCACCCTCGGGGTCAGGAACACCACCAGTTCGGTGCGCTCCTTGGTCGTGGATTTGGCCCCAAACGCCGCGCCCAGAAAGGGAATCCGGCTCAAATAGGGGACCCCGGAAGTGCTGGAAGTGTCCGACTCCTGGATGATTCCGCCTATAGCGATGGTGTCGCCGTCCTCGACCGTGACCTGGGTCTGGACATTCCGAGTAGAGAACGAAGGCGACTGGATGGCGGCGCTGGCCGCCGGCGCCTGCGGGCTGCTGACCTCCTGGCTGATCATCATGGTAACCACCCCACTGGGGTTGATGCGCGCCACGATGGAGAGCGTCACGCCGCTGTTCCGGGTCGAGACGGTGTTGGCAAAGAGCGAACTCCCGCTCTGCTGCACCCCCGTGACGGCCTGCGAAGTGAGGGTGGGCACATCCTGTCCCACGTTGATCGATGCGGGAATGCTGTCCGTGGCGATCACGACAGGGGCGGAAATCACTTTCGTGTTCCGGTTGTCCTCCGTGGCCGTGAGTATCGCCAATAGCTGCCTGCTCCGCCCCACCAGGGTGCCCGCCGTCAGCACGAGTCCGCCGCTCGCGGAGGCGGCCGCTTGCGCCACCCTGCTGGCGAGGGACGGCCCGCCCACATCGCCGCTGGTGCGCCGCTCCAGCGCCGAAGTAACCCCCATCGCGAACGCGCCCGTCAAGGTCACCTCATAGATCTTTGCTTCAATGAGAACCTGTCGCGGTGGCACGTCCAGTTGTTTCAACAGTTTAAGAATCTTCTCGTATTCCTGGGGGGAGGCCTGGATGAGCAGCGTGTTGTCCATCGGGTTGGGCACCACCCGCGGCATGTTCTCCGGAAGGAAGTACGGGGCTCCGGCGGCGAGGTAGGATCCACTGAGGTCGGTCCCGCCCGCCAGGGCCGCTCCCTGCTGCGCTGTCGCCGTCCCCGCGGCGCCGATCGATTGTCCCGCCGAGCCGGTTGCCTGGCGGGGAATCATCATCGTCGACCCCGTGCCATAGCCCCCCATCCTTTGGGACAGTCCGCCGAAGCCACCCTGCATCCCACCGTAACCGCCGTAGCCGCCCTGCATTCCACCGTAACCGCCGTAGCCACCCTGCATTCCGCCGTAACCGCCGTAGCCACCCTGCATCCCGCCGTAACCACCGTAGCCGCCCTGCATCCCGCCGTAACCGCCGTAGCCACCCTGCATCCCGCCGTAGCCGCCATACCCACCATAGCCAGAGGTGTAGACGCCCAGGTAGAGCTGCATGATGGCGCCCCCGATGACCTCGGCATACCCGTACTTGACCCGG
This sequence comes from Bryobacterales bacterium, assembly GCA_963798455.1. Lineage (GTDB taxonomy): Bacteria > Acidobacteriota > Terriglobia > Bryobacterales > Bryobacteraceae > CAWCTD01. The sequence continues at coordinate 915,022 of CAWCTD010000004.1, read as the reverse complement.
TACACGTAGTTGTCCACCGAGCCGGCGGTGGCCCGGACCGGCACATCCAGCTTCTTCACCCATTTGTCGACTTCCTCGAACACGCCTGGATTTGGGGCCACGGCCATGATGCTGTTGATGCGCTCGATGGGCATGAATCTCACCGCGCTGCCCTTTTCCGCCATCGACATGGCCCCGAAAACCGTGTCGAGTTCCTTAGCGATGTCAACCGGGCTGCCGTTTTTCACTTCGAACAGCCGGACACGCTGGCTGGCGAGGGCGTCACTGTCGAAAAGGGCGATCAGCTCCATGGTCCGCCTCATGCTGCGGTTGCTGTCGAGGATCAGCAGCAAATTGGCGGGGGGGTAGGTGATCATCGTGGCGCCTTCCCCGACGAGCCTCTCGAGCAGCTTCGACAGGTCGGCCACCATGGCGTACTTGAGAAAGATGAGGTTCAAGGAGACCTGCTCGTCGTCGGGGGCCTGCTGGGGATTCACTTGAGGCGGCATCGGCAGCCGCGTGGCGTCGGCCAGAGGAACGATCCGGTAAAGGTTGCCCACCTGCACCATGGCCGCCCCGTTGACCCTCAGAATGGTATCCAGCAAGGCCCGGGGATCCAGCTCGCGCAGTTCGCCGTAAGTTTTGACCGTCACGGCGCCGTTGACCCGCGGGTCGAGGATGTAGTTGATCTTGAGCTGCCGCGCCAAGGCGTCGATTACGTCCTTCAAGGAGGCATTCTCCACTTGAAGGAAGGCCCTGCCCGACGGGGTGGGGGTGACCATCGCCGGCGGCTGAGCTGGCTGCGGGGCAGTCGCCGCGGGCTGGGCCGGCTGAGAAGATGCTCCCGGAAGCGCCCCCGCTGGCGGCGGAACTTGCTGCGCTCCGAGGAACGCCACCAAGGCCAGCCAGGTGGCTATGGCTTGAACCCGGCTCCTCATTTCTCCTCCTTCTTCGGGGCAGTCTCTTTCCCCGTCCGCTGGCGCTGCTCGCGCTCCCAGACGGCGCGTTCCATGTCGTTGAGCTCGCTCTTCTTGCGGACCCACCGAGCCACGCCGAAAGGCGTGGGTTTCTCGAAGCGTATGTTGTCGCCCTCCTGGAAAGCGCGAAAGTCGGCGGGCGGCTCGTCGGCCTTGGCATCTCCCGACTTCTCTTCCACCTTCACGGGGCCAAAGGGCGTTTGTCGGATGACGTAGGTCTTGCCGTCCGCCCCGGTCACGCGCTTAGGGGCCGGGGACTCTTTCTTCTGCTGTTCCGTGGCCTTCTCCTTCGCCTCGGCGGCCCCGGAGGATTTCTCCTGTGCCCCGGCGACAAAAGCCACCAATCCGAGGGCGATCAGCATTGCGACATGGACTTTCATTTTCTGGTGTCCTCTCTGACTTTGACTTTGCGGCGGTTCGGCTCCCGCCTTATTTCACCAGCTCCCAGCGGCAGGACGCGCCAAATGGCGTCTGCGTGACGACTTTGCGATAGCCGTCGCGGACGGTGCCCGCTGGCGTTGGATCGCCCTGCACACAGGCCTTCAATTCGTCCGTGAGTTGCATGCCGGGCCCCGAGGCCGGAGCCGCAGTGGCACTGACCACCGGGGCGGCAGGGGCGGCGGGCGTCGCCGCTTCCGCCGCGGACTGCTTTGCGGTCTCTGGCTTGAGTTCCGACAGCTTCTTCCGGAACTCCTGGCCATTCCACTCCAGCACCAGCTCGTCGCTCGCCAGCGCCACCAGCGTGAATTCGCCGACCTTGTCTCCCGCCGAGTATTGGCGGCTGCGAGCACCGGCTTTCTCGCTTAGCATCGCCATGGGCCCGCTGCCCAAGTCCATCACACCGTAAGCCACCGGGAAGGGCGGCACGGGCTTGGGCGGGGCCGCCTCCACGACCACGTTCGGATTCCGGTCCCTGGAGAACAGCACCTGTTGCGCGACTTCACCGTAAGCCGCCGCGCTCACCGGCTGCGGCCCGCGAGGGACAGCCGGCGCGATGGCCTGGGCGGTCTTCACGTTCGGCCGCAGAGCCTTCCGCTCCTGTGCCGCGCCCTCCATCCACCTCACTCGCAATTGCCAAACCGTGGTCAGAGCCAGCGCCAGCAGCGCGAGATTCAGCAGTACGAGCTTCCGCCTCATAACGCACCCGCAGCCCGCTTCGCGGGCACCAGCCTCCGCGGCACCACGCCGGAGAGCATCAGCCTGACATTGATCGTCTTTTCCTTCTCGTTCGCCACCGTGATGCGCAGCCCGCTCGGGGCCAGCAGTTCCGGTTGCAACGTCATGTCGGCCACAAGGTTCAACAGTTGCTCGATCCGGCACTCGAAGGAGAGCGGCACTGAAATCTCGCCGTAGTCGTCCCCCAGCGGCCGGGCCTGCCCCAGTTCCACATTGCGGAGGTCGATCGGCGGCGACTGTGCCGCCGTCAGCCGCCGCGCGACCTGCAGAAGCTGAGCCTGCGCCTGCGCCAGGGTATCGGCCTGGATGATGCCCTTCTCACGGCCGGCCAGTTGATCCGTCACCGCCTTGAGATCCGCTTCCCTGGCAGGCAGTGCCGCAGCCAGTTGCCTCACCCGCGTAAGACGCTTCTCGGCTGTCGCGACCGAGTCCGCGGCCGCCGCGACAGGCGGCGCCTGCTGGCTTTCCGTACGGCTGATGTCCAGGATGATAACCACCAGCACGGCGGCGCCGAGACCCAGGAGCGCCCTCCGATCGCGCTTGCCAAGCTTCATGGCGCCACCCCCTCGCGCGTCGAGCGGATGCGAAAGACCTCGTTCTTGTCGGACCTGCCGATCGGGCCTGTAAACTCCGAATTCTGGAAAAGAGGCGAGTTGTCGATCAGCTTAAGCAGCGGCGCGGCCTGCTCGATCTGCCCGCTGATGATCACCGTAGTCCGATCCATGTCGATCCCATTCAGCCAGGCGGGAGGCGCGAGCAGCCGGGTCAGCTCATTCAGCGCATCCAAATCCTGGCGCGTGCGCCGCTTGAATGCGTCCAGGACCTGCGTGCGGCGTCTTGCCTGCTCGCCGGCCTGCTGGACGGCTTCGGCTTTCCGGGCACTGGGCTCAAAACGCCGGATCTCGGCGCTCAACAGGGAGATCTGCCGGCGCTGTTCGAAGGCGGACTGGCCCGCCAGCACCGTGACGAGCGCCAGCAGAATCGCCGCCAGCGCGACGGTCGGAACGAAGATCATCCTGGAACTCGTGCTCCGCAGTTCCTCGGGCAGCAGGTTAGCCTTCAGGGCAAGATGGGGGCAAGCCCCGGCCAGCGCCGTGGCGTAAGAGAGCGCCTCTCGGGATAGGTCATAGTCCGCCGGCGACGACGCGGGCTTCGGGAGAACCTGGTCCAGAGACACAGGGGAGACTTCGGGAGGCAGTCTCAGTTCCGCCGCCGCCAGCGAGGCGGTTCTCTCCCATGGCGAATCCAAAACAGCGGAGAAAACGGGGTGCGCGGCGCTTTCCCCGTAAGCTTCCGGCTCGGCGTCTCCGCCAATCGCCAGGAACCCTTCCCCCGAAGCGGCCGGCAGAATTCGCCGGGCGGAGTACAAGATCGCCGCGGAGAAGGAGAATGCGGCGATCTTGATGCCCGCCTCGAGGAACAATTGGGAATAGAGTTCGACGACTGCTTTCCGCGTGATGCCGGCCAGCACCACCGGCGTGCCTCGGAGCCGGGCCCATGCGTAGCAGGCCTCGTCCTCGCCATAGGGATGCAGTGAGTCGACCTGGTAGTGAACCGCGGATGCCAGATCCCGGTCCGCCACGCCGGGCATGGGGATCTGTCTGACGACCACCTCCGCCCTGGGGAGCAGGACCGTCGCCGCCAGATGGCTGGCGCCCAACTGGCGGAGGAATCCGGCGTATTCGGCGCCCCACTCGGCGGCAGGACGCTGCCGAAAGCCGGTGATGACCATGCTCCCGAGCACCTTGATGCCGTTGGGACGGACACGGGCCACGGTGACGCGCAGATCCTGGCCCTTGATTTCCAGGCCCACGCCGGTGCCTATGGCCAGCATAGAGCGTGGGTTCATCGGTCGTCCCGCACCCACAAATGATCGTTCCAGCGGAGCACTTGGAAGGCGTCCCCGGAGCCCGATTCACCCCACTTGACGGTGGCTCCCACGGAACGCGTCAGATCCGAGAGCTTGCCGTCGGCCGCGCGCAGCCTGGCCGTGGCGCGGAGGGTGTAGACGCGGCCCCCTCCGATACCCAGCCGCACCGTCATGTCGTACGGCAGCCCTACCTCGCGCAGTTGCTGTATCGAGCGAAAAGGCTGTACGCGCCGCAACCTCACCAGAAGGTCCACCGCCTGCTGGCCGAGTCCCACGGCCGCCAGAACCGGCGGCGGCGCCGTGTTTACGTCCACGGGACCGCCCGCGCCGTAAACGGTGACGCAGTCGGCCAGTCCACCCAGCGGCCTCAGTTGGCCCCGCGGATCGCGCTCGACGGTACCGTAGAAAAGCTCCGGCGTCATACCTCTCACCAGCAAAAGTTCCTCAATCTCTTCAAAGGACGCGTGCCGCGCCCGAAAAGACGGAGTGAGGGAGAGATAGTAGTTGTCAAATTCCGACAGGCGGCCCGCCGGCAACATGGTCCTCCAGTCGAGGATCGCCTGGGTGATCCCGGCGGCTTGAACGGGGGCGACCCCCAGCGCGGCCAGCAGCCGGAGCAACTCCTCCGGACGCGCCTGGTTGATATCGAGCTTCGCGGTCTCGGGCCAAATGTCGACATCCGCCTCGCCGGTCGGGAACACCAGGTGGAGCCTGGTCGTCCAAGTCGAAAAATAACGCGAGGAGCCATCGGGCGACATGTACTGCGGCCCCCACTGCATGTACAGCATCGTCCGCTCCAGGGCGCCTGTGGCGAGGTAGTAGGCCCGCATGCCGTCCAGCCCGGTCGAGGTCCGCTCCAGTTCGCCTCGCACCGTGGAGGCGAGCGCAAAGGCGATGGTCGCGAGCGCCGCGGTAAGCCACAGCACCGCCAGCAGCGCGCTGCCTCTGGGCCTGACGCTTCTACTCATTCCGGGCTCCGGGCTCGGCGGTGATTCGAATCGGCGCCGTCATCGACATCGGAGGGATCCGCACGGCATCGGCGGCCAACGGGGCCATGTCGATCCTCACGGCGCTGGGCCACCGTGGCAGAATCCAGTGCCCAAGCCATCGTTCCCTGGGGGGCAGCGGCAGAGCCTCACGGTAAGAGAAACGGCAGAAGGACAGCCGGTCGGCGAGAACGAAGGACCGAGGCCCAACGTCGATCGGCCGGAACAGCGGCACCTGCACCCCCAGCACTGGATCCGGCCCTATCCCCAGACAGAACACCCCGGCGCTGAGCGGACCCGTGTACAGGTGCTCGTTGACCACCAACCGCACCCCCTCGCCTCTGTCGCCAGCGACGACCTGGAACTCGAGAATCTGCGCGTAGCCCCGCCAGCCCTCGGCCAGCGAGTAGGCGGAGACGAAGCGCATGGACCCCGGTTCCCCTTCGAAGAATGGCTGGGCCGCCGCCGGCCGGCCTTCGCCGGGGAGAGGAGTGGCCAGCACCGGCACGAAGCCCTCGACTTGCGCTTCCAGAATCCGCTGCACGCCCACCATGCGGCGGTTGTCCATCAACCGCGCGTTGGCCTTGCCCATGGCGTTCACGCCGACATGCAGCGCCGTCAGGATGCCGGCCGAGAGGAGGCCCAGCAGCGACACGGCCAGCAGCAACTCGAGCAACGTGACCCCGGCTCGCTCCTTCATGGCAGCCCAATCATTTCGGGCGCCGGCAGCGGGATGACACCCCGGCGGAACGCCTCGATGGAAAAGCTGCGCTTCCGCGCCCCACTCATCCACCAGACTTCCAGTTCAAGCCGCTCCAGCAGGGGGGTTCCCGGCGCGGTTTGCGGAGGCATTTCGAAGCGGGTCAGCCGGGCCCTCCAGCCACCGTCCATTCCCGTGGCGGCGGGATCGAATTTGCCTTCCAGGGGCATGTCATAAGGAAGACGCGTGCTCACCAGCAACTCGTCCATGGTCCGCTTGGCCACAAGCGTGGCGCGCTCGTACTCGGTCAGCCGCGAGGTGTGCTGGAGGGAGGTGGAAATGCTGGAGAGCAGTCCTACCACCGCGATCCCCATGATGGCCGTGGCAACCAGCATTTCGAGCAGCGTGAAACCCGTGGACCGCTCCCTCACGGTCGCGGCTCGGAACCAGACTGAGCCGCGCGCGTCAGCAAGCGGTCTTTCGACCAGCTCTGCACGTGCCCGCCTGCTCGTCATGGAGCCGCGGCCCTCTCGATTTGGGGCACCCCCGTAATGGGGTCGATTTGTACCACCCGCCGCGCGCCCTTGAGGTTGGCCAGTTCCACCCCGATCCGCGGCACTGTGCCTCCGGGGTAGACGAAGAAGTGGCGCGCTTCGCCGGTGTCGTTGGCCAGCGGGGGCTGCACGCTCACGATGCGCACGCCGGCCGGCATTTCGAGTCTCCGCTCGAAGCCGGGGGCCGTACTGGCGGCCAGCAGCAGGCTCTGCTGCGGGTCAATGGTGATCTCAACCGCTTCCTGCCGGCGTTCGGCCCGGCTCAGCGCGCCGTTGAGGAAGCTCGCTACCGAGTTCCCGGCGGAAGTCAGCCGCAGCGTCTCGAGCCCGGCGGAAACCGGGGGGAAAACGATCCCCACAAGCAGCCCGATCAGCGACACCACGATGAGCATCTCGATCAGGGTCACGCCGATTTGTGATTTAGTGATCTGGTGATTTGGTGTTTGCCGGCACGACGCCAAATCACCAAATCTCCAAATCGCCAAATCACCAAATCCGTTCATTTCCAGCTCACGATGTCGGCGTTAATGCCTTCCCCGCCGGGCTGCCCGTCGGCGCCGTAGGAAATGATCTCGGGGTCCTCGCTGTTCTCCCCCGGATACTTGTAGACGTAAGGACGTCCCCAGGGGTCCATCGGCACGTCCTTGGCCAGGTACGGACCGGCCCATTGGGGAAGGTCGGCCGGACGCACGCGCAACGCCAGCAAACCTTGCTCGGTTGTGGGGAAGACGCCGACGTCCATTTTGTAAGTGTCCAGCGCGCTCATGAAGCTGCCGATCTGGGCTTTGGTCGCCGTGACGCGCGCCCGGTCGGCCTGCGGCCACAGCCGCATCCCGACATACGCCGCGAAAAGGGCGATTATCGTGACCACAACCAGCATCTCAATGAGGGTCACGCCCGATTGTCTGTTTCTCTTCCGGCTTTTCATCTTTACACCGCCACTTCGTTGATGCTCGTGATTGCGAACAGCATGCTCAGGATGAGGGCGCCCACCATGACGCCCATAACCAGGATAATCAGCGGCTCGAACAGTGCGGTGAACCGCCGGACCGCGACCCGCGTCTCTCCCTCGTAAATCTCCGCCATCCGGGAGAACATTTCATCCAGCCGTCCGGTTTCTTCGCCGACGGTAAGCAGGTGCGCCGCCAGCAGGGGAAACTGCCCGGTCTTGGCCAGCGGCCCCGCGATGCCTTCGCCCCGCTTCACGCCCCGGGCCACGCCTTCGAGAGAACCGGCGATCCTGGTGTTGTTCAGCGTCGCGCCGGCGATCGCAATCGACTGCACCAGGGCCACGCCGTTGGCCACCAGCGTGGCCATCGCCCGGGCGAACCGCGCCGTCTCGGCCTTGCGCAGGGCCGAACCCAGCACCGGAATCCGCAGCCGCCATGTGTCCCACCGCAGCCGGCCCGGCACGGTGCGGATGTAGGAGTGCAGGCCCACGGCCCCGGCTACCACAGCAGCGGCCAGGACCCAGCCGTAGGTCCGCAACCACGCGCTGACTGCCAGCATGATCCGCGTGGGAGTGGGAATGGCCATGTGCGACTGCTCGAAGACGGTCGCGAACCGCGGCGCCACGAAATTCATCAGCACCAGGATCGAAGCCAGACCCACCAGGCTCAGCAACGAGGGATAGATCATCGCGGAGATGATGTAACCGCGCAGTTCGTCCCGCGACGTCTCAAAGCCGGAGAGCCTCTCGAAAACCGCCGCCAGCGCTCCACTGGCCTCTCCCGCCCGGACCATGTTGAGGTACAAGTGCGAAAAGTACTCCGGATGCGTCCCCAGGCTGTCCGCCAGCGTCTTCCCCCCCTTCAGCGCGCGCAGCACATCCTGCACGACCAGCCGGAAGCTCGGCTTTTCGGCCAGCTCGGAGGTGATGGACAAGGAGCGGTCCAGCGGCACGCCCGCCTTCAGCAGTGTGGAGATCTCCTGGGTGAAGAACAACACGTCGCGCCGCCTTCCCAGCACGAAGGAAGGCAGCCGCAGCCGGAAGCCCTGCTTGGGCTCGGAGCCCACGTAGACCGGCACCAGTCCCTGCCGCTGCAACTCGGCGGCCACGGCCTTATCGGTCTCCCCGGAGAGCGTCCCGGTGCGCAGCCTCCCATCCGAGGCGACCGCCTTGAAATAGAAGCTCGCCATCAGAACTCCTGTGTCACCCGCATCACCTCACCCGCCGTGGTCACCCCGGCTTTCACCTTAGTCCAGCCGTCTTCGCGGAGGCTCCCCATGCCCTGCCGCCGCGCCGCGACCGTGATTTCGGCCGCATCGGCGTGGCTCATGATGAGCCGGCGGATCTCCTCATCCAGCTCCATCAGCTCGAAGATGCCCACCCGGCCCGTGAAGCCGGTTCCGAGGCACTCCGGGCAACCGGAACCGCGCCAGCCGGCGACCGCCTCTCCCTCCGGCGTGGTGTGCATTCCGTCCGGCGCCTTGCAGTGTTCGCAGATGACGCGCACCAGCCTCTGCGCCAGCACGGCCACCAGCGACGAACTTAACAGGTAGTTCTCCACGCCCATGTCCGAGAGGCGGGTGAGAGCGCTCGGCGCGTCGTTGGTGTGCAGGGTGGAGTAGACGAAGTGCCCGGTCAAGGCCGCGCGGATAGCGACGTCGGCGGTCTCGCGGTCGCGGATCTCGCCCACCATGATCACATCGGGGTCCTGGCGCACGATGTGCCGCAACCCCGATGCGAACGTCAGCCCGATCTGCGGGTTCACGTGGATCTGGTTGATCCCGTCCATCTGGTACTCGACCGGGTCTTCGATGGTGATGATCTTCTTGTCCGGCTGGTTGATGCGCTTCAGCGCCGAGTACAGCGTGGTCGACTTGCCGCTTCCCGTCGGTCCCGTCACCAGGAAGATGCCGTGCGGCAGCGAGGTGAAATGTTCCATCCGCCCCAGCATCCGCTCGTCGAAACCCAGCCGGTACAGATCGTAGAAATCTCCCGCCGACCGGTCCAGCAGCCTCATCACCACGCTCTCCCCGTACAGCGTGGGCAGCGTGGACACGCGCAGGTCGACCTCCCGGCCCAGAATCTTGATCTTGATGCGCCCGTCCTGAGGGAGACGGCGTTCGGCGATATTCAGCTTCGCCATCAGTTTCACGCGGGAGATGATGGCCGCCTTCAGCTCACGTGGCGGAGGCTCCTGGCTGTAAAGCACGCCGTCCACGCGGTACCGCACGCGGAATTCCTTTTCGAACGGCTCGATGTGGATGTCGCTGGCGCGCTTCTCCACCGCCTGGCCTATCATGGCGTTGACCAGGCGGATGACCGGCGCCTCGCTGGCCATGTCGCGGAGGTGTTCCAGGTCCTCGCTGGCTCCGGCCAGGTCCTCCGGCGTCTCGGCCGCCGACTTCTCTTCCTCGCCATAGTACTTGTCAATCGCGTCCAGAATCTCCTGCTCTGCCGCCAGCACGGGCCGCACCTTCAGCCCGGTCACCCCCCGTACGGCCGAGAGTGTTTCAAAGTCCAGCGGATCGGCCATGGCGATGGTCAGCGTGGAGTCCTCGATCGCCACCGGCAGGAAGCGGCACTGCCGCATGAAGCGCGGCGCCAGTCCCTCGGCTTCCGGCGACGCCGGCGGTGGGCCTTCGATCGCGACCAGCGGCAAGGAAAGCTGTTCGGAAAGGGCCGCCAGCACGTCGCGCATGGCCACGAATCCGAGATCGACCAGGATCTTGCCGATCTTCTCCCCGCGCTCGCCCTGGATCTCGAGCGCCCTGTCCAAGTCCTCCGGCGCAATCAGGCGCCGTTCAATGAGCATTTCTCCCAAACGCATGGATCAGAATTCCTCAACCCGCAAGGAGGCCGTCAGGGCCTCGCCGGGCCCTTTCAGCAGGGCGCTCTTGGGAGCCTGCATCACGATCTGCGACGGCAAGCCGGCCGTGTTTTCCCAGGAGAAATAGAAGAGGGTGACGGCCACCACCACCTGCTCGTCCGGCGGCAGCGTGTTGATCGCGCCCGCCGAGGCCATCATCATGCCTCGCATCAGATCTTTCAGCTCTCCGAGCTTGGCCAGTTTCCTCCGACGTATCTTCTCGGCGTCCTCCTTCGTGATCTGAGGCCGGAAAGGGGTGATCGGGATGACGACCAGGTTCAGCTCCGCCGTGAACACCACCCCGTAACCGGCCAGATAGACGCCGCGGGTGTTTCCGAGAAGATCGAACGGATCGTTCTGCCCCGCCCTGGTGATGCGCACGTCGAAGCTGCTCTCCAGGGGCGCCAGCGACGCACGGGCGACCCTGGGCTTGGCCGGTTCGCTCGCGAGCGTCATCGTAGCCAGCAGAAAGACAATCAGACCGGCCGGTTTCATTGCCTGCTCCCGGCCTCCAGGCTGGCCCGGTATTGCACGTTCAGCTTTCGCTGCAGGATATTGAACGTGTCCTCGACGGGCCGCAGGTCCGCCAGCCGCTGCTGTTCCACCCTGCGCTCCGCGGCAGTGAGCAGTTCCGTTACCTGCTGGGATTGCCGGGCATTGGCCTGAGCGACGGCCGTCTGGACAACCGTCTGCAGCCGCTGGACCACCTCGTTCTGGATGCGGGCCTCCATGGCCTTCGTATCCTGCGCCAGCGGCGTCGCCACCGGCGCCGGCCGCACCAGGGCATGCACCAGGATGGCCGCCGCCAGCATGGCCGCCGCGACGAAACCCAGCCGCGGCGCCGAATTCCACAGCCACGCCCAACCCCGCGGCTCGAAGATCTTGTCGGACACGAAGGCGATCTTGTACGGCATCTCCTGGTCGGGCACGCTGCGCAGCGCCGACTCGGCCAGCCGCAGCTTCTCCAATTCCTCTCCGCACTCCCGGCATCCCTTCAGGTGCTCCTCGACCGGGCGGCGCTCCGCCTCGGTCAGCTCACCCAGCAGGTAACCTTTTAAGTCATGTTGCGAGCATTTCATTCCGCACCTCGCGCATCGATGGGGGCCAGAGTTTCCTTCAGGACGTCCAAGGCTGAGTACACGCGGGACTTCACCGTCGAGACGGGGCAGGAAAGCACCTCCGCCATCTCCTCGAACTTGAACCCCTGGTAAATCTTCAGCACGATGGCTTCCCGCTGGTCATCCGAAAGCCGTGTCAGCGCACTCTGGACGGCCAGCGTCAGTTCCAACGGCTCCAGGCGCGGCCGCGAGATCCCCGCCGCAAGACCGCTCTCCCATTCCACCTCGGGCCGCTTTCTTCTCAGGTGGGAGAAGGCCTCGTTGTGCGCGATCCGGAACAGCCAGGGGCCGAAGCGCGCCGGGTCTTGCAACTTGCCAAGGCTCTGGTAGGCCTTCAGGAAGACCTCCTGGCTCAGGTCCATGGCATCCTCGCGGTTGCTCAACAGCCGCAACAGGTAGTTGAAGATACGCTTCTCCCAGCGCGAAACGAGGACGTTATAAGCCTCTACCTTCCCCCGTTTCGTCCTGGCGATCAGGTCGGGGTCTTCAACTTCCCGAAAGATCAAATCTCAGGCTCCGTGTAAGAAGACGCCATTACGCCCCAAAAAGTCTGCTGCCCCCTGTAGGGGCCGGGCATACCCGGCCCGGCATGTCCCGCCCTACACCACCGCGTGCCGCGACAACTCCACCACTTGGGGCTTCACCAGCCGCTGGTAGTCGTCCAGCCGCATGTGGATCACGTCCCGGTGCGTGCCTGCGTTGAACGCGATGGTTTCTTCGCTCGCCAGGCTGCTGTCTAAAAACACCGGCAGGCCGCACAGGTTCCCGAAAGGCCCCATCGCGCCCAGTTCGCAGTCCGGGAACAGCTCGCCCAGTTCGCTCTCGGTCGCCAGCCTCAGCCGTGATACGCCGAGCAGCGCCCGAAGCCCCTGCAATTCCAACATGCCGTCCCCGGGCAGAACCGCCATGCCGTACCCGTTCTCGCCGAGGAACACGACTGTCTTTGCGATCTTGTGCGCGGGCACGTGCTCGACGGAAGCGACCTCCCGGGCTGTGTAAGCGGTCGGATGGCTATGTCGCGTGTACTTCACCTGGTTTTCCTCCAAAAACGCCAGGAGTTTCTCGAGCATCGGCATACATTCCTCCCTTCACGGCCCTGCGTGGCCGTGCCGTTGTCCATAGAGGAAGTCCACCCTCAGTGTAGTGCAATCGGCCGGGATTGACGAGAGACGGGATCGCGGCTTTACTGCAGGTGCAGGACGTAGTAGATCACATAGCCCCAGGAAGAGGCGACGTGCATGACGAGCCTCTCGAGGGGGGTCCCCTGGCTAAAGGACAAAAAGGCTGCCACCAGGCACCCCAGACCATAGATCAGACCGTAGTTAAGTGACTCGATTCTGGAGCTTTGTCTCATGCTGGAGTCCGGGGGGCGCCTCAGCGTTGCCCTTCACATACGTGCGAGTGTACCATGAGCCTGAGCTTGTTCACTTATCCTGATTCCGTCCGCTTCCTCTACTCCCTGGGCAACGAGACCAGGACCGTCAAGCTGGGCCTGGAAAGAGTGGCCACCCTACTGGCTCACCTGGGGAACCCGAACCATGCCACCCGCTTCGTTCACGTCGCCGGGACCAACGGCAAGGGCTCGGTCTGCGCCATGATCGAATCGGCGTTGCGGACCGCCGGTTTCCGCACCGGCCTGTTCACCTCGCCGCACCTGGTCGAGCCCACGGAGCGCATCACCATCGCCGGCCGCCCTGTGGCCCCTGCCCTGTTCGCCGACACCTTCGAGGTCGTGCACCGGCAGGCCGAAGCGCTCGTGGCCCAAGGCCTCATTGATTGCCACCCGACGTACTTTGAATCGGTCACCGCCATGGCATTTCTGCTGTTCCGGGATCTCGCCGCGGACGTCGCGGTCCTCGAGGTCGGCCTGGGCGGGCGCCTGGACGCCACCAACGTCGTGCTGCCCCAGCTCTCGGTCATCACTCCCATTGACTACGACCACGAGGCCTACCTGGGCAAGAGCCTCGAAGCGATCGCCGGCGAGAAGGCCGGGATCATCAAGCCGGGCACGCCCCTGGTCATCGGCCCGCAGCATCCCTCGGTCGAAGCTCTGCTGGAAGCCCGCGCCGGGCAAGCCGGAGTAACCGTCATCAAGTACTCGGAATGGACCGCCGAGGATCTCCATCTCGGTGCCCACGGCAGCCGTTTCGTCGCCGCCGGACCGTGCCGCCTTCAGATCCAGTGCCCTCTGGCCGGCGAGCACCAGGTTTCCAACGCGCTCACCGCCATCACCGCCCTCCATGCGCTGAGCACTCCGGCCGAAGCGATCGAGGAGGGTATTCGTCTGGTTCGCTGGCCGGGCCGCATGGAGTGCGTTTGCCGCGAGCCCGAGATCATTTTGGATGGCGCCCACAACCCGGCCGGCGCCTCGGCTCTGGCCCGCCACATCCAGCGCTTCTACGCGGACCGCCGCGTTTGGCTGATTTATGGCGCCATGCGCGACAAGGCGGTGGCCGAAGCCGCCGCGATCCTGTTCCCGTGTGCTCGGGAGGTCATCCTCACCGCGCCCAACCACCCCCGCGCCGTGCGTCCCGAAGCCATCCGTAATCTGGTGGATCACCCGCGCCTGCAAGCGGCCCCCACGCTCGCGGAAGCGCTCCGTCTGCTAGGCCAGGCTTCGCCGGAGGACGCCGTTTTCATCACCGGCAGCCTCTACCTTGTGGGCGAGGCCCGCGCACTGCTGGTGTAGTGCGCCAGAAGCCGCTCCCTACCATGCACGAGTTCGGCGTGGCCTACCATCCGGGACTTGTGCGAAGGTTGCTGCACAAGCGAAGCCAGCTTCCGTCAGGACTCCACGCTGCATGCCACCTGGAGCCGCGGCGGTCGTCTGCCCGAAGTTCCGGCTACCGGAGCCGAGAGCTTCAGCGCGCCCGCCGGAGCTCCTCCTGGACTGCCGCAATGAAATCGACCCCAGCCGAGTTGAACCTCTCCAGGCGGACAGCGTCCCCGACGTTCAGCCAGTATTCGTCCTTGGGATTATAGACCGGCCAGGTCGTGAGGCCGGGGCCGTTCGGGTTGGAGGCTTTCGTGAAGTTCCGCCTCGTCCGCCTCCGCCGGCCGCCCCGCGGGCGGCGCCGATGCCGGCGATGTTCCCGCCCTCATCGTTGGTTGCGCCAGTGAGCAGCGTGACATCGTTCTGCTTCCCCCGCGAGAAGATGGTGTAGATGTCCCGCGGCAGGAACCAGCCATCGACGATGGCGCCGTTCATCCCCGCCGGATTCTTGATGGAGGCGTCCGCCAACTCTTGGGCGGGCATGGCTCGAAGGGCCGCGAGCGGGATCTTCCCGGCCGCCTTCGCGAATCCGACGCCGGTGGCCTCAGCCTCCGAAAGCGTCAGCATCCGGCCGAAAACCGTGTGAGACTCGGCGATCGCTCCCCGGGCCAATCCCTTCATCAGCGGCGAAGCCATCAGCCAATTGACACTGCGGCTGCCGCCCGACTCCCCGAAGATCGTGATCTTGTCCGGATCACCGCCGAATCCGGCGATGTTGTTCTTCACCCACCGGACTGCGGCGAGCTGATCCAGCGCAGCCTTCCGACCGGAGCGGCGGCGAACGGGATTCCACGGAACTCCCGGACGCCCCAGCCCCAGCCCGGCGTGCCACTGACCAGGCCGCCCTCAACCTTGATGGGTTCTTGAATGGCCGCAAGGAGCGGCAAGACAAGCCAGGCTGCAAGAATCGAATTGGCGATCCGTCTCATCATTTCTCCTCACCTCGAGGATGGGCGTCCCCTGATCCGCGGGGAGATCAAGCTACAGCGTCTTCAGCTTAAGGTTGCGGAACTCGACCTTTTTGCCCTTGTTGTACTGCGGCGCGATGTAGCCTTTGGGCCAGCAGAGAACACGTAGTCAGAAAGAGCGCCCGTGCGAGTTTCTTCACCACTCCATCGGAGCGCGAACACTCCGGAGAGGCTGGTCGGCCCCTATTCGGTGAACATCCCCTCGTAAAGAATTGTGCTGAGGTAACGTTCGCCGGAATCGGGAAGGATGGTCACGATGGTCTTTCCCTCAAACTCGGGGTCGTGCGCCAGCCGGACGGCGGCAGCGGCCGCCGCGCCGCAGGAGATGCCGGACAGGATTCCTTCCTCCCGCGCCAGCCTTCGGGCCATCTCGATGGATTCCTCGTTGGTGACGGTCTCCACCCGGTCCACAATCGAGAGGTCCAGCGTGTCGGGTATGAAGCCCGCGCCGAGCCCCTGGATCTTGTGGGGGCCTGGTTTCAGGGGCTGGCCGTTCCGGGTCTGCGTGATCACCGGGCTGGCAACAGGCTCCACGGCCACCGAGAGCAGCGGCTTGCCCCGGGCGTGCTTGAAATAGCGGGCAATGCCGGTGATCGTGCCTCCCGTCCCTACACCGGAAACCAGCACGTCCACATTGCCGTTGGTATCGTCCCAGATCTCGGGGCCCGTCGTCTTGAAGTGGATTTCGGGATTCGCGGGATTCTTGAACTGCTGGAGCAGCACGTACCGGGTTGGCTCGGAAGCGGCCATCTGTTCAGCGGTCTTGATGGCCGCGGCCATTCCGCCGGCGGCCTCGGTTAATACCAGCCTGGCGCCGAGCGCCTTGAGCACTTTCCGGCGTTCCAGCGACATGCTTTCGGGCATGGTCAGCGTGATGGGATAGCCGCGGGCGGCGGCCACGAAGGCCAAAGCGATGCCGGTGTTGCCGCTGGTCGGCTCGATGAGTTCTTTGCCGGGCCCTAACATGCCTCGCGCCTCCGCGTCCCAGATCATGGAGGCGCCGATCCGGCACTTGACCGAGTAGGCTGGGTTGCGGCCCTCGATCTTTGCCAACACCGTGGCGCGGGCGCCATCGGTGACACGGTTCAACCGGACCAGCGGGGTCCGGCCGATGCTGAGTGAGTTGTCGTTGTGTATCATAGCCCCTCTTCGGTCGTCCTCAAATCTCCCAGTTGGGCAGGTACTGGCTTTGCCGCTCCCGCCAGTCGCGCGCGAGTTCGGCGAACGTCGTCCTGTCCACTACCGACGAAAACGCTTCGTCCACTTTCTGCCACATCTCCGCGAAAGGGCTCTCGCCCGGCCGCCGGGCCCTTGGCCGGCCAGCCTGGCTGCCCTCCACGAAGCGGATGACCGCCCCGGTCGTGATGGTGTCGGCGGACCTCGCCAGCAAGTAGCCGCCTTCCGCGCCGCGACGCGATTCGACGAAGCCGCCCTGCTTCAAGCCAGCCAGAATCAACTCCAGGAACTTCTGCGGGATCTTCTGACGTCTGGCAATGTCGGCGATTCTCACCGGCTCACCAGGAGCTTGAAGGGCCAGGTCGAAAATGCCCCTGAGGGCGTATTGGGCCTTCAATGAGATTCGAATTCGCTCTGGAGATGAAAGGCCCATACCTAACTAGAGATTAGATGATTTCAGCCTCCGATGTCAACTGCCAGTCTGACCCCGCCAATGTCGATCGGTCACCGCGTCTGACGAAAGACAGCGGCGGCGGCAGTGCGCTGGCGGACAGGCACTTAGACGCGCGCGACGCGCGGCCAGGGCAGTGACGCGTTCGGAAGAAGCGGTGCGAACCGTATAATCAAACGGCAGCGCAATCTTGCCCAGCGCTGCCTGCCTATCGCAAGCGTTCAGGAAGCATCCATGTTCGATCCAATGACAGTGAAGTCCGCCTCCGATCTGCCCTCGGAACTCCCGGTCGTTGTGGAGACCCAGGGGAACTTATGTCTCAAGGCTCAGCGGCCGTTTTCCTACAAGTTCCACTGGTTGCGGGAGATGGCCGTGGGAGCGATCGAGGGCGATCTAGGTCTCAACGTCGATGCCGGGGGTGACGTATCTGCCCAGCTCGTCGTGAACAGTAGTTACCGGCAACGGATTTCGCTGGATGAGCGAGGCTGGCTGCGGCTCGAAATTCTCAAGAACAGTGCCCAGAGTTTCGATTTCGCCGCGCAGTTGTCTGTTTCCGCTCAGGCGCGGACACCGCTGCCCGACAAGCCGGATGCGCTGGTCGCCGCCATCCTCGGGGTGCATGAGGATCAATGGCTGAAGGACCTCAGCAAGCTGAAGGAATCGGCTTCCGGCGTGTTCAAGGATCTGTTATCGGCAATCGATCCGGGCTCTCTCGGCCAGTTGATGGATCTCTGGAACGGGCTGGAGTACTCGCTGGCGCGGAAGGTCTGGAACGCCGCCGGCGACAACGCGGCTCTTCAGAACCTCACCGGGGGAGTGCTGACCCAGGGGGGCCTGGCCGAGACCTTGCGCCTCCTGAAAGCTTACGCCGTCGAGCGTGTGGCGCCCACACAAGTAGCGAGTGGTCTGGCGAGCCTTGCCGGTTTCCAGGGCCTGGACAGTTGGGTCAGGACGCAGGTCGAAGCATTGTTCGGACCAGTCCGCACGGAGTCGGAACGTCAAGAGCCTGGTGGCCGGCTTGGGCACGCTGCTCGGCTTGAGGGACTCGGTGTACGGAAAAGCGGTAGCCGCTTTGGAGAACAAGTACAGCGCCGAACTCAGCTACGCCTACAAGTCCGCGACCCAGGAGACAGCCCTCGTGGACTGTTCCTTCGCCTTTACGGACCAAGGGCTTGCGGCCTATCGCCAGGCATTGCGCGGGGATTACTCGTGGTTCCTCACCGCGGACCCCGGCCACGTCCAGACGCGCCAGGGAGTATTGACCTGCGGGCTCCAGAGGGAGAGCACTCTGGAGCTGCACCTGCCTTTTCTCGACCGGAAGGAGTGTACGACGCGCCTGGAAGCGCTGGCAAAGATGGAGGTCACAAGCGACGCTGACGGCCGTTTGCTGGCCTACCACGTCGACGCCACGGACCGGGCGGCGCGATCGAACTCCTATCAGAGTGTGCTGGCCCTGGCGGGAGGTCTCGCCGTCGGGCGCGTCCACTCGACCTCCAGTTTCACGCTATCGTATTCCAACCAACGCACGCTGCCGTGCGCTCAGGCGCCACGGGCCCTGGCTTCGGCTCTAGCCGCCTACGGCTTCGATGACGGGAGCGCGCAGTGGTTGGAGAAGGTGGGAGCCGCCCGGGAAGGGGACCTGGACGTTCTCGCTGGCGCTGTCGATACCCGGGTCTTTGGTGTCGGCGTGGCTGGAGGCGCCGGGCGAGCGCGACCCGGATTTCTTTTCCGCCTATGCGCGGGTTTCCGTGGCTGTGCAACGGGCCATGCGCGTCTGGCTTCCCTACGTCTACTTTTCCGACGCCGGACGGTACGAGACCCTGGAGGCCGCTTTTCCGCTGCTGGTGTACCAGGTCAGCCGCCCGTTCGCCTGCAAGCCGAAGTACGACTTCAACTATGACGTGATGAACGAGCAGTTCATGAAGGCATTCTTCCGCGCGGCAGGGCAGCAGCTTCCCGCGGAACTTGCGAAGGTGAAGGACATCTTGCTGAAGGCCGGCAAGAGGAGGTCAGCCTCGTTCTATGCCCCCGGGGAGGAACGCAACGTTCTGGCCTCGGTTCAGCAGCGGCCACGCCTGCTGCAATCCCTGCTGGTCGCCGACGCGTTTCTGGTGGATGCGCTGGTCAACCTCGGTTGCCAGGGCCACGAGCTGAGTGAGACGGCCGCGAAGGAGCCGGCTGACG
Organism: Bryobacterales bacterium; assembly: GCA_963798455.1. Lineage (GTDB taxonomy): Bacteria > Acidobacteriota > Terriglobia > Bryobacterales > Bryobacteraceae > CAWCTD01. The sequence goes on along the minus strand of CAWCTD010000004.1, from coordinate 896,295 downwards.
CAGTCAGGAGCCTCTCCCGCTTCGCTGCGGACTTGGTCAGGGCGTTTCACAACAAGCTGCGCAGGCTTTACGGCGGGCAGGAGTTCCTGGCCCTGGGCGGCCTTCTGCTGGTGGAGGCGACCAACGCATTACACGGCAACGGGAGCCAGCCGTCGGCGGTCCAGGCAGTCCTGCGAGTGTCACAAGGAGCAAGCGGCAGCCCGGGCTCCATCAGCCAGACTCTGGTCAACAGCGCCTACCTGCCACCGTCGAGTTGACTTTTCAGAAGGGCAGAATCTCTTCCCGGATGGGGTCGAAATCCAGGCGGCGCTTCTGAACGTAGCTGATATTCCCGAGGTGCGAAGCCTGCGCGGACCGGTGGCCGATCAGCACGTCCCCATAGGGCAGCTTGCGGGAGCGGACGCACTCCAGGAAGTTGTTCACGTGGTCGATGGTCAAGTCATACGGCGCCGCCTTCACGACGGTCGGCTCGACGCCTCTTCCGACCGGATAGAACTCATACCGGCTGCGGTCGATCCACAGCCTGCCTTGAGTTCCACAGATCTCCACGGCGGCGCCCGTGATACCCGGAACCAAGGTTGCCTCGAACGTGGCCGTGTACTCCCCTCCGTACTCCAGCAGAACGTTGATGGTGTCGGGCGCCGTCCGCCCATCCTTGTAATAGTAGACCCCGCCGGCCGCCGAGGCTGAGGTGGGGATATCCTTGCCCAGGAACATGTGTACGACGTCTATCCAGTGGGTGAATAGGTCGGTTACCTGCCCTCCACCGAAGTCGAGATAGGCCCGCCAGTTGTAATACTGCTGAGGATCATAGTCTCTCCACTTGAGGGGACCCAGGAAGTGGGCCCAATCCAGATCGGCAGGCTTCTGTTGAAGATATTGTGGAGCCTTTCGCAGGTGATAGCTGTTGCCGTGCCACCAGGTCCTGGCGAGCGTCACCTTCCCCAGACGGCCCTTGTCCATGTACTCCGCCTTGGCCTCCAGGTAATGCTTGCCGGAACGCTGCTGCATGCCGACCTGGCAGATGCGGTTGTTGATGCGGGCCGCCTTCACGACCTTCGGACCCTCCTCGATGGTCAGGCTCAGCGGCTTCTCGCAGTACAGGTCCTTCCCGGCGTTCAAGACATCGATCGCAATAGGCACGTGCCAATGATCCGGCGTGGCCACAAGGACGGCCTGAATCTCCTTCATCTCCAGGAGCCTGCGGTGATCCGAGAAGGTCTTGGCGTCGGGCGCGCTCTTCCTGGCAAGATCGAGCTGGCGGCCGTAAATGTCGCACAGGGCCAGGACGGCCACGGAGGGGTCCTTCTGGAAACAGCTCATGTCGAAGCGCCCGCGGTCTCCGCATCCGATCACGCCTAACGCGATCTTATCGTTGGCCCCCACGACGCGCGAGTAGGACAATGCGGATGCAGCCGCGGCGCCGCTGCCGAGCTTGGTCAGAAAATCCCGTCTGTCAAATACCGTTTCAGACATGTGCGAATTATACAACGCCGCGCCACTACTCAAGAGGAGGAGAGAGTTGAAAGCAAACCACAGACTCGCTGCTATTAGCGTGGCCATCTTGATCGGTCTGGCGGCCAGCGGGCAGACGCCGGTCCGGCCAGCGGGCAACCCGCCGCTGACGGATGTTGCTTTAGAGAGTGCGATACGCCAACGGTTCGCCAAGTCGAAGAGCGCCGAAGACAAGTTCACGGTTCGAGTTCAAGGCGGGGTTGCGACCATCGAGGGTAAGACCAACGTGGTACAGCGCAAGGCGGCCGCCACCCGGATGGCGAAGACGGCCGGGGCCAAGCGCGTCATCAACAAGATCGAGGTAAGCGAAGGCGCGCGCCAAAAGGCCTCGACCTCCCTGGCCGCCGGCCGGCGGCGGGCACAGGTAAAGCGTAGCGGGGTAAACCGCTGAGCCAAAAGGAGCATGCTACAATCGGACATATCTCATCCATGGATCTTGTCCGAATGAAGCTCTTTATTGTAGGTCTCGTCGCGTCCACGGCTCTGTTTGCCCAGACGTCTCCCCAGCCGTCGGCGCCCACACCAGGCCAGCCGGCCCAGGCTGCACCTCAGGCCGTCAGCCTGCTGACCTTGCCGCCGAACACGGTGGTCGCGACCATCGACGGCCAAAAGGTGCTGGCCAGCGACATACAGGCCGTCCTGCGTGCGCTGGCGCCGGCGCAGCAAGAGGCAAGTCTGAAGAACCCCCGTGCTTTTCTGGAGCAGTTCGGACTGATGCGGCGGCTTTCGGCGATGGCGGAGAAAGCCGGCTTGGACAAGAGCAGTCCGCTCAAAGAGCAACTGGCCTATAACCGCATGCTGGCACTGGCGCAGGCGCAGCTTCAGGCAAGCGAGGAGCAATTCACCGTCGGTCCGGACGTAGTCCAGAAGTTCTATGAGAACAACAAGGACCTCTATACCTCGGCCCGGTTAAAGGTAATCTATATTCCTTTCAGCCTTGGCTCAGGGGCACAGACCAGCGGGGCCGAAAAGAAGGCGCTCAGCGAGTCCGACGCGAAGGCGAAAGCCGAGAAGGTGTACGCGGATCTTCAGTCTGGGGCCGACTTCGTCAAGCTGGTGAAGGAGAACTCCGGCGATCCTGCCTCCGCCTCGAAAGACGGCGATTTCGGTACGATCCGCCGTTCCGACAGGATTCCCGAAGAAGTCAAGCAGGCGGTCTTCGCTTTGAAGCCGGGCGAGGTCAGCCGGCCGGTGCGCCAGCCCAACGGCTTCTACATCTTCCGTGCGGAAGAGGCCAGTCTGGAGCCACTGGACAAGGTGCGCGGCCAGATCATGGATCAGTTGAGGACCACGCACATGAACGAGTGGGTCCAGGCCACGCAGAAGAGCATCGAGATCAAGATGGAGGACGCAGCCGCCTTCGCACCGCCGCCGACACTGGCTGCCCCGAAGTAGCCGTTTTGAAGCCAGAGGTCCCAAGCCGGCCGCTGAAGGTTCGGTTTCTTTCGAGCCCGCGCGCCCATCGCGGAAGGCTCCTTTCGGGCGAAGGGCCGGGCGCCGCCGTCCACGCCGGCAGCTTCCTCAAGAAGCGCGAGATCGTGTTGGATGCGGTTCTGCTTGCATCGCCGGGCGAACTGGTCCGCATCCTTATCCACGAGATTTTCCACTTCGTCTGGATGCGGCTGGGGAATCGGACCCGCCGCTCCTACGAGAGCCTGCTTCAAGACGAAATTGGCCGAGGCGCGCGGGGCGAACTGGGCTGGTCTTCGGAAGGGCGAAAGCTTGCGCTGGGCGGGTTCGACCGGAAGGAGCGCACGCGCCGCTGGCGCGAATACGTCTGCGAGAGCTTCTGCGACACCGCTTCGTGGCTCTTCGCCGGCCTGAGGCGCCACGCTGAATTCACGCTGGCTCCCGGTTACCGTAAGCGCCGGCGGGCGTGGTTTCGTCACGCCGAGGGGCTGAAGCGAATCTCAGTATAATTGGAGGTAGGAGAAGCTCTTGGCAATTCACTTCCGCCACGCTGCCGCGGCAATGGCGCTATTTTGCCTGGTTCTCAGCGGATGCGCGACGTCGGCCGATGAGAGGAGCAGCGCCGTAACGGTAAAGCCCGCCCAGGGCCGCCGGATGGCGCCGGACTTCGCCCTGAAGGACGCCGACGGGAGGACCGTCCGGCTGTCCGATTACAAGGGAAAAGTCGTACTGCTGAATTTCTGGGCGACGTGGTGCGGACCCTGCAAGATCGAGATCCCCTGGTTCATGGAACTGGAGAAAGAGAACAAGGACCGGGGCTTCGCCGTCCTCGGGGTGGCCATGGATGAAGACGGCTGGGATGCGGTCAAGCCTTTCCTGGCCGAACTGCGGGTGAATTACCGGACACTGCTGGGCAATGACCTGGTCGCGCAGCAATTCGGCGGCGTGGACGCCCTGCCTACAAGCTTTGTGATTGACCGGGAGGGCAGAATCGCTGCCACTCACGTGGGACTGGTCGACAAGAGTGACTACGAGAATGACATCCAGGCGCTGCTCGGTCCGCGTTAGTGCGCTCGTGGCCGTGGCGGCGGGCCTGGTGCTGCTCCTGGTCTGTGGGCCCAACTGGGGGCGATCCTGACCGTAAGCCCCCCGCCAAGGACAACGGCGGTGCGGAGCGGGGTTGTCAGCGCCACGCTGTCGGTCCAACTGCGCAATGGCTACCACGTCAACAGCAACACCCCCGCTGACGACTATCTGATCCCTCTTGGCCTGACCTGGAACGCCTCCCCGCTCCAGGTTCGCGAAATCGTGTACCCCAAGCCGAAGATGGAATCGTACTCCTTCTCCACCAAGCCGCTGTCGGTGTACAGCGGCGATTTTGAGATTGTGAGCCGGTTCGCGGTGCCGGCCACCGCACCGCTCGGCGCGTCCATTGTGACCGGCAGGCTCCGCTACCAGGCGTGCACCAACTCCTCCTGTTACCCCCCCAAAACGGTGGAGGTCACGCTGCCGGTGGACATCCGGGCTCAATAGATTGAGACGGCTGATCGTCAGGCCTGGGGCGATCGGGGATTTCATCGTGTCGTTGCCGGCCATGGAGCACCTGCGGACGGAATACACGGAAGTCTGGGCGGCCTCCCGCAACCTGCCGCTGGTACGCTTCGCGGACCAGACCAGGTCGATCGCCTCGACCGGGCTGGACCTGCTGGGTCTTCCTGGCGTGGAGGCGCCCCGCAGGCTGCTGGAGGAATTGCGGACCTTCGATTCCATCGTCTCCTGGTACGGCGCCAACCGGCGCGAGTTTCGCGAGGCCGTGGAGAGTCTGGGCCTGCCGTTTCGGTTGCTGCAAGCGGTCCCGCGGGACGGTTTGGGTCTTCACGCGGCCGATTTCTATCTTGAGCAGGTCTCAGGCAACTCCGGCGCCGTCCCTCGCCTGGACTGCCCAACGGGCGACGGTGGGTTCGCCGCGATCCATCCTTACTCGGGCAGCCCGAAGAAGAACTGGCCGCTCGAGAAATACAAGGAACTAGCGCGTCTCGTGGAGCAGAAGCTGCCGGTGAAGTGGATCGTGGAGCGTGGATCGCGGAGCGTGGAGGGGGTCGATCCGGAGCCGCCGTTCGACGATCTCTACGACCTGGCCTGCTACCTGGCGAGGGCGAGGCTCTACATCGGGAATGATTCGGGGATCACCCACCTGGCGGCCGCCGCGGGAACGCCGGTCGTGGCTTTGTTTGGTCCGACGGACCCGGCGGTTTGGGCTCCGCGAGGGCCGAATGTGCGCGTGGTCGCGACCGCCCTGCCGGGGGAGCCGATGACGTTAGTCGCCCTCGAGGAAGTACTGGCCGCCGTTCGGGGGATGTGCCCGGGATGGCGTATACTAACGTCTTTGGAGTGAAAGCCACCTTGCGGGGAGCCGGCTATGGCCGCTGTCAGACCCGTTAACCTTGCTCAATCCAGCACGAACGCCGCTCCCGGGCCGGATCCCGGCGCCGGCCTTGCTCTTCGCGCGCTTCACTACATGGTGCTGATGCGGGAGGTGGAGGACCGCCTCGAGCGCAAACTCTACAGGCAGGGCAAGATCGCAGGTGGAGTGTACGTGGGCCGCGGGCAGGAGGCCATCGCCGTAGGGGCGGGCCTGGTCGCCGAGCCCGAAGACGTGCTGTTCCCCTGCCACCGCGACCTGGCGCTCTACTTCATCCGAGGCGTTCACCCGCGCCAGGTGATCGCTCAGTACATGGGCCGCGTCGGGGGGGTGACCCGCGGCAAGGACGGCAACATGCACATGGGCGACCTCAGGCTGAAGATCGTCGCCATCATAAGCGCCATGGCTGCCTCCGTTCCCGTGGCCGCGGGGGCCGCGCTGGCCATCAAGTACAAAGGGCTGCCCAACGTGGTGTTCGTCTTTTTTGGCGACGGGGCCACCAGCCGGGGCGACTGGCACGAGGGCATCAACCTGGCCGCCGTCCAGAAGCTGCCTCTGGTGCTGATCTGCAACAACAACATGTACGCCTATTCGACCCCGCTCGAAAAGCAGATGGCGTGCAAGAACGTGGCCGACCGCGGCCCCGGGTACGGCGTACCGGCGGAAATCGTGGACGGCAACGATGTCTTCGCCGTGCACGAGGCCGTCCAGCGCGCCGCCGCGCACGCGCGCTCGGGGCTAGGGCCGTACCTGGTCGAATGCAAGACCTTCCGGATGACGGGTCATGCGGCGCACGATGCCGGGTTGTACGTGCCGAAGCACCTCTGGCAGGAATGGGCCAAGAAGGATCCTATAGACCGGCTGGAGCGGCTGATGCGCAGCAAAGGGTGGGCCGAGCAGGAAGAGATCGATCAGATCTACAAGAGGATCCGCGAAGAGGTGGACGAGGCCATCGAATGGGCCGAGAAGAGCCCATACCCGGACCCCTCCGAACTGCTGGACCACGTGTACGACCCGGATGCGAGGTAAAGCATGGAAACCACGTACCTGGAGGCGATCCGGCAGGGCATCTGGGAGGAGATGGAGCGCGACCCGAATGTCTTCCTCATCGGAGAGGACCTGGGGGTCTTCGGCGGGGCGTTTAAGATAACCGCCGGCATGTTGGACCACTTCGGCGAGCGCCGGGTGATCGACACTCCCCTCTCCGAATCGGCGATCGTCGGCGCGGCCATCGGGGCTTCGATGTTCGGGCTGCGCGCCGTGGCGGAGATGCAGTTTGCCGATTTCATCACCTGCGCTTTCGATCAGGTGGTGAATTTCGCGGCCAAGTGCCGTTATCGCTGGGGCGCGGCGATTCCGATCGTGGTCCGGGCGCCGTCCGGCGGAGGCATCCGCGGCGGCCCCTTTCACTCACAAAACCCCGAGGCCTGGTTCGCGCACGTGCCCGGGCTGAAGGTGGTGACGCCGGCCACGGCCTACGACGCCAAAGGCCTGATCAAGTCCGCCATTCGGGACAACGATCCGGTGGTTTTCTTCGAGCACAAGGCCCTCTACCGGAGGATCAAAGAGGATCTGCCGGAGGAGGAGTACACCGTGCCCATCGGCAAGGCCCGCGTGTTCCGGCCGGGAACGGACCTGTCCATCATCACTTACGGCGCCATGGTGTACGTGGCCCAGGAGGCCGCCGAGGAACTGGCCAAGGAAGGCATCTCGGTGGAGATCGTCGACATGAGGACGGTGCTCCCGATTGACGAGGAAACGATCCTGGCGAGTGTGCGGAAGACCTCCAAGGCGATCCTGCTGCATGAGGACGTGCTGACCGGGGGCGTGGGGGGAGAGATTGCGGCCCGGATTGGGGAGCGCGCCTTCGAGTACCTGGATGGTCCGGTGGTGCGCATCGCCTCGCCGGACACGCCGATCCCCTTCAGCCCGCCGCTGGAGGACGCCTTCCTGCCTAATGCCGCCAAGGTGGTCGAGAAGGCCCGCTGGCTGTACCGCTATTGAACTGTTTGGGGGTCCTCGGGCTCGTCGTCCGCGCGCTCGGCGCTTCGTAGCACCAGGCTCCTCAAGTCGAGCAGATGTTGCGGCTGGTAGGCCTGAGGCGACCAGTTGCTGCCCGGCTCGAACTGCACGCCCAGGAAGTAGCCGATCTCGCGGAACAAGCAGTAGCGGACGCTCCCCTGGAACTCGCCCCTGGGATGGCAGATCCGGAGCATGGTATCAAGGGGTACGGGACTGTCCATTTGCAGGCAAACGCCAGACAGGGAGATGTCCTCGAGATTCGCAAGGGCCTTCTCGCTGCGGCCGGTACGATCCACCCAGTGGACATCCACCAGTTCGGAGCACAGCATTCGGGCTGCCGCGCGTCTATCCATCATGACTTTCCTATCGACGCCACCATAGCAGATGTTTAGCTCACCTGCGAGCCTCAGGCGAAATGGGACGCTGCTCTGGGGGGACTCACTGGAGCCGCTCCAGTAACGAAAGGTCGATCTTGCTCTTGACGGTACGGCGATCGATGTCCAGCCGGCGCGCTGTCTCCTCATAGCTGCCGGTCCGTGCATAGACCAAAGTGCAATAGCGGCCGAGGAGTGCCGCGGCGGTCAATTCGCCCGAGTAGGCGGGCTGAAACAAATCGCCCATGGTTTGTCGGTGCTCAGCCCGGGGCGGGCGGTAGTCTTTCCGGATGAGCAGGTTTCGGACGCACTGTTCCAGCTCACGGTAGTTACCCGGCCATGCGTAGTCCCGGCCGAGGCTGCCCAGTATCCACTCCTCCGCCTCGGCCGCCAGGCTGTCTGCCTCCGGGCCGGCCACACGACGCGCCATGAACAGAACCAGGTCCCGCAACACACCGGGCGATTCCCGGATCTGCTGGCTGAGAGACGGGGTCGCGATAAGGTCCGAGCACAGGCGGAAGTAAAGATCCTCTCGGAACCGGCCCTGCTCGATCGCCTGCGAAAGGTCCTTATTCGTCGCGGCGATGAGCTTCCCCTGGAACTTCCTTCCCACGGTGTCGCCGAGAGCGAAGAAGGTCCGTGTCTCAATGACGCGCAGCAGTTTCACCTGAATCGAGGGATCGAGGTCCCCGATCTCGTCGAGGAAGACGCTGCCCGGAGGCGTGCACGCTTCCAGCCACCCGCGCTTGTCCTGAAACGCGCCGGTAAATGATCCGCGCCGGTGACCAAACAGCTCCGACTCCACCAGAGTCGCGGGCAGGGCCGCGATGCTGATGGGGTGGAACAAGCTGGAAAGGTCGTTTTCGAAGGTCATGCGCTTGTCGTCGAAGGGGACGTAGCGGGAAAGCGCGATGGCCCGGGCAACCAGCTCTTTTCCGGTGCCGGAGGGGCCGGTGATCAGGGTGGCGAAGTCGCCCATGCGCTCGTAAAGCGTGCGCCGGTAGCGCCTCATGTCGTGGGTGAAGATGGACTGCCAAACCGCCGCCCGCAGCCGCGCGGCCGGCAACGAGCCGCCAATGATGTGCCCGAAGATGTTGTGGAAGGCGCGCACGATCTGGTAGTAACAGGCGAAGGTGTGCTTGGGCTCGTGCCGTGTGGGCAGCTCGACGCCGGCGATGTGGAAGTGCTGGTCCCAGTCCTGGAGGAACTGCCTGTAGAAGGCCCATCGGCCTTCTGTCGCTCGCCTGGAGATTTCCGCAAAAGCCGCGGTGAAGATCCGCTCGTAGTAGCGGTAGTACAGCCAAACGAGGAGCGCATCCTCGTAGAGTTCCAGATCCTTGCCCGTGGCGGCCGGGTCTCGCTTCAACCGTTCGCGGAGTTGGTCCATCAGGGGATGGAGGCGCTCGGCGATCTTCCACGAATTGGCGCGCGGTTTGTCGGGATCGGCGACACGCATGCTCCAGACGGATTCTTCCTCTACGAAGTCCTCCCCCAGGGCCTGGCGTTCGTAGTCAACGAGTTCGGGCAGAAACGGGTTCGAGTAGCTGGTGCGGGAGACGGCCTCCAGGAAGGCGCGCTCGCGGCCGGTGAGCATCGACATACAGAAATTGTACAGATACATCCATTAAATGTACAGTGACGTCTCTTTGGAAAACGGACCAAGTCGTCTATAATCAACGCGCGGACGGTAGGACTCTGGAGTGCATTGAATGAAGCCATGAAACCACCTCTGAAGCGATTGCTCTTCTGGTCACCGAGGATCCTATGTATCCTGTTTGCCGCTTTCCTGAGCCTGTTTGCCCTGGATGTGTTCGGCGAGGGCTACGGCTTCTGGAAAACGATTCTGGCGTTGTTGATCCACCTGACACCGGTGTTCGCCCTGATCCTGGCATTGGTCATCGCTTGGCGCTGGGAATGGGTCGGTGCGGTGCTGTACGTTGCGGCCGGAACGTGGTACGTCATCTGGACCCTTCGGCACCCGAACCTCCCGGCGGCGGTCAAGCTGAATTGGTGTCTGGTCATCGCGGGGCCGGCGTTCGTCATCGCCGCGCTGTTTCTGGTCAACTGGCTCTGTAGGGCGGAACTCCGCAGCAAAGCCTGAGGAGGCGAACTGTATGGCGTCGCATTCAGATCTCCAGCGGCTGGAAATGGAAATCGAGTCATTGCGGGAAAGCCTTCGCTGGCTGACCGAACGTGTCTACGCCCTGGAGCTAGCCGCCGGACGTGCGGCTGAGAGGCAACCTGCCGCTCGACTGGAACCTGTCGCGGAGGCTGCGCCGGTAGTTGCGCCGCCTGTGCCGGCTGTTGAGCAGGCGGCGGAACCATCCGCCGTGCCAGCAGCGGGGCCTGGCTGGGAGACCATCCTTGGCGGGAGTTGGCTGAACAAGGTGGGAGTGCTGGTTCTGGTGATCGGGCTGGCGCTCTTCCTGTGGTACTCGTTCGGCCAGATGGGTCCGCCGGGCCGCGTGGCGGTCGCCTCTGCGGTCAGCGTGCTGATGCTGGGGGGCGGAGCCGTCCTGGAGCGGCGTGAGGAATACAGGGTCGCGGCGCGGGGACTGATGGGGGGAGGATGGGCGGCGTTGTACTCGACCGCCTATGCGGCTCATGCGGTGGAGGCAGCCAAGGTCATCTCCAGCCCCACGACGGCAACGCTGTTGCTGTCCGCTGTCGCGGTGGGGATGATCCTGCACTCGCTGCGCTACAGATCCCAGACCGTCGCTGGCCTTTCCTACTTTGTGGCCTTCGTGACGCTGGCCATCAGCCCGCTCACGTTCTTCGCCGTGATCGCACTGGTGCCGCTGGCAGCTTCTTTGTTGTACCTCGCCCACCGTTTCCGGTGGTCCACCGTCGGTTTGGGCGGCTTGCTGGCAACCTACGGCATCTACATGCTCCATGCGGCGCGCTCGACCGGGGGTAGCCTCGCGGTGGGACAGTCGGTACTCTTCGTCTACTGGCTGGTGTTCGAGTGGTTCGACGTGCAGTACGCGACGCTGGCGACGCGCGGGTCCACCAAGCCCTGTCCGACTTTTCCATTCAACGCCTTTGCCTTTCTGGCTGCCTCGTGGGTGCAGTGGCAGAGCTCGTCGCCGGACACGCTGTACTTGTTGTTCGTGCTGTCCGCGGCTGCCTATTTGGGCAGCACCCTCGTTCGCATTGTGCTGCTGCCTGTCTCAGGCTTCCCCCACGAGGCCACCGTGCTTGACAGAGTGAGGAACGGCAGCTTCGAGGGCGCCCTCGCGCTCACGGCCGGGCTCACCGCCGTGGCGATTTCCCTCAAGCTCTCGGGCCTCAGTATCAGCTTGGCCTTTCTGGTTGAGGCCGAGCTGCTGTTCTTCGCCGGGCTGTACTACAAACAGCCGTTTGTACGGCATCTCGCGGCGGCCCTCTTGGGCGCCTCGGTTGTACGGATGCTGGTTGCGGACATGCCCCGGCCCGAGCGGCTGAGCCTCGCGGGAGCCCAGTGGCGCCCGTGGTCCCCCGTCGCTCTGCTGCACGCCGCGGTGTTCTACATGAACCGGTCCCTCGCCGCTCGCGGCGCGTTCTACGGCCACGCCGCCGCGGGTCTGCTGATGCTGGTGCTGGGCTTCGATCTGCCGTTTGAGTTCGTGGCGCTGGCGTGGCTGATATTGGCCCTGGCGTTGTACGAAATCGGCGTCCGAATGCAACTGAGGGACTTCATCCTGGAAGGCTACTGGGTCGGCATAGCCAGCCTGGTCTTGTTCCTCGGCAGGAATGTACTGGCGGCCGGCAGGCCCACGAACTGGCACGAGTGGGCGCCGCAACTCTGCGGCGGGATCCTGTTATACGCGGTGGCGCTCCGCCCGCCATTGCCGGCGAGGGCCCGCGACATAGCCTCCCTCTCCGGCACGGTCCTGGTAGCGGCGTTCCTGCGTAGCATCTTGCAGTCCTCCGTCATGACCGTGGCCTGGGGAGCGCAGGGAGTCGTCCTCCTTTTGACCGGCTTCCCGCTGCGGCAGCGGTGCCTGCGACTCTCGGGTCTTGGTCTGCTGCTGATCTGCGTGGGGAAACTGTTCGGCTACGACCTCCGCCATCTGGATCTGCCGTTCCGGGTTCTGTCCTTCCTCGTGCTCGGCGTGATCTTGATCGGTGTTTCGTTCCTCTACTCCCGTTTCCGCGAGCAGATCAATCGATACCTCTAGATAGACTATGGTTTTTGACCATGGTCCAAAATCAGCATACGATAGGGTAAGAGGAAACGCGCACCGATGGAAGAGATCGCGATCTCCAAGTTCAAGGCCACCTGTCTGAGCGTCCTAGAGCGCGTCCGCAAGACGCGCAAGCCGGTGCTCGTGACCCGTTTTGGCGAGCCCGTCGCCCAGGTCGTCCCGCCGCCCACGCCGGCGCGCCGCAAAGACTGGCTCGGCGATATGGCCGGCACGGGACGAATCGAGGGGGATATTGTGGCTCCGGCCGCCGACGAAGCGGATTGGGAAGTGCTCCAGCCGTGAGACTGCTGCTCGACACGCATATCTGGCTCTGGAGCCGGCTGCAGCCTGACAGGCTCTCTCGCCGAGTCGCCAGGGAATTGCGGAACCCGGGTAATGAATTGTGGCTGTCTCCGATCAGCATCTGGGAAACTGTGATCCTCTGCGAAAAAGGACGGCTCGCGCTGGATGGGGGTGCCGCCGAGTGGGTTCTCAAGGCGATGCGCGCGGTCCCGATGACAGACGCCCCTCTCACAGCCCAGGTGGCTCTGGCGACAGCGTCGTTAAAGCTGGCTCACCGCGACCCAGCGGACCGCTTCCTGGTCGCCACGGCCAAGGTGTTTGGTCTGACCCTGGTGACGGCGGACGACCGTCTCCTCCGGGCGCGCCAAGTGCCGATGCTGGCCAACCGCTGAAGATCCCCCCTCAGCAAATCCGCGGCAATTGCTCGCCGCTGAGCATGTCGAGGACGCGGGTGCCGCCGATGCGGCTGCGGAGGATGACCGGGCCGCTCCTGTCGGCAACTACCTGGCCAATGAGCGCGGCGCCCGAGGTGACCGGAAGTCGCCGGAGAATCTTGAGCACGCGATCCGCCTGCGCTTCTGGCACAAAGGCGACGAAGCGGCCCTCGTTGGCGACATAGAGCGGATCGAGGCCCAAAATTTCGCACGCCCCGCGGACGGCGTCCGCCACCGGTATGGCGGCTTCCTCCACGCGCATGCCGATGCCGCGGGCGGAGGCGATCTCGTTCAAGGCCGAAGCCAGGCCTCCGCGAGTGAGGTCCCGCAGGCAGTGTACTTCGATGCCCGCCTTGAGCAGCGCCTCGACCGGTTCCCACAGCGGCGCCGTGTCGCTCAGGATCGGCGACTCGAACTCCAGTCCCTCGCGCACGGAGAGAACCGCGAGGCCGTGGGAGCCCAGATCGCCGCTCACAACTACAGCATCCCCCGCCTGAACCGAGGCAGGCGCGATTGTCAGTTCGGTTTCGACCGCCCCGATCCCGGCCGTGGTGATGAACATGCCGTCACCCTTGCCCTTGTCCACCACTTTGGTGTCTCCGGCCACCAACAACACGCCCGCTCGCCGGGCGGCTACGCTCATCGAGGCGACCACGGCTTGGAGCGTCTCCATTGCGAGCCCCTCCTCCAGAATGAATCCCGCGCTGAGATACAGCGGCCGCGCGCCGCACATGGCAAGGTCGTTCACCGTGCCGTAGACGGCGAGATCGCCGATGCTGCCACCAGGGAAGATCAAAGGGTTCACAACGTAGGAGTCGGTCGTGAAGGCGAGCCGTCTTCCGCCGAACTCGACCACCGCGCCGTCGTGGCGGGCGGCGAGAGCGGGGTTCGAGAACTCGGGCAGGAAGACCCTCTCAATGAGCTGGTTGGTCAGCTTACCCCCGCCGCCATGGGCCAGCAGCACCCGGTCGCCCGCGGGGATGGGCACGGGGCAAACGAGATCGAACTCCTTCATTGACGATGTCTCCCGTAGAGGTAGTAGGCGGCGCAGGCGCCCTCGCTCGAGACCATCGGTGCGCCGAGAGGCCGCTCGGGCGTGCAGCGCACGGAGAAGGCGGGGCACTCCTGCGGTTTCTTGAGGCCTTGCAGCACCAGGCCGGCGATGCACTCGCTCGACTCCTCGGCATGGCCCAGCGCCGCCGGGAAGCGGGCCAGGGCGTCGAAACGACAGTAGGGCTCGCGGAGCCGCAGGCCGCTGGACGGAATGTCTCCGATCCCCCGCCAGGTACGCGGGCCCACCTCGAAGATCTCGGCGATGCGCTCCTGGGCCGGGCGGTTGCCCTCACGCCGGACCGCGCGGCTGTACTGATTCTCCACTTCCGCCCGGCCGCTCTCCAGTTGCGCCAAAGCCATGTGGACGCCTTCGAGCAGATCGAGGGGCTCGAAGCCCGTCACCACGATGGGGACGCGGAAACGGCGCGCCAGAGGCTCGTACTGCTCGTAGCCCATGACCGTGCAGACGTGTCCCGCCGCAAGGAAAGCCTGTACCCGGCAGTTGGGCGAGCTCAGAATGGCCTCGATGGCCGGAGGCACGAGCACCTGAGCCACCAGAATGGAGAAGTTCTCGATCGACTCGCGAGCCGCTTGCCAGACGGCCATGGCGTTGGCCGGGGCGGTGGTCTCGAAGCCGACGGCGAAAAAGACAACCTGCCGTTCCGGGTTGGCGCGCGCCAGTTTGAGCGCGTCGAGCGGAGAGTAGACGATGCGCACGTCGGCGCCTCGCGCCTTGGCCTCAAACAAACTTCCAGACGAGCCCGGAACGCGCAGCATGTCGCCGAACGAAGAAAAAATGACCTCTGGCCGGGAGGCGATGGCCACGGCGCTGTCGATCAACTCCAACGAAGTCACGCAGACCGGGCAGCCGGGGCCGTGGACCAGGATGACCTGGGGAGGCAGAAGGTCCTGGAGCCCGCTCTTGACGATAGTATAGGTCTGTCCTCCGCAGACCTCCATGATGGTCCACGGACGCGTTACCAGGCGGCGAATCGCCTGGGCAATCTGTGCGGCGGCCGCCGGGTCCCGGTATTCGTCGACGAACTTCACGGATCGGCTTCCTCGGCCTCGGCGAGTTGCTCCATCTCGTGAAGCGTTTCGAAGATCCGCTGAGCTTCTTCCGGGTCAACCACGCTCAGCGCGAATCCGACGTGGACCAGAACGTAGTCGCCCAGCGCGGCTTCCGGCGTGTAGGCCAGGCACACCTCTTTCTGGACGCCGGCAAAATCCACCTTGCCGCGCCGCACTTCGGGCGGATCCTCTTCGTAGATGCTAACGATCTTTCCCGGTACGGCAAGACACATAATGGATCCTCATCGCGCAACCCGGCCGGCGAGCACTGCCTGGCCCAGCGCAATTCCTCCGTCGTTGGCGGGGACCCGCTGGTGGGTGGCCACCTGGAAGCCTCGGGACTCTAGCAACGCCGCGCCGCGCTCCACCAGGTAACTGTTCTGGAAGACGCCACCGCTCAACACCACCTGGCGCACTCCGATCCTCTCCGCCACCTTCAGGATCCAGCGAACCAGGGCATTGTGGAACCGGGCTGCCATCAGGCCGCTGGGCGCGCCCTTTTCCGCGTCGGCTCTCACCGCTTCGATCAAAGGCGCCCAGTCGGCCGCGCCATCCTTCTCGTCTAAAGGATAGCAGTCCTGGGTTTCGAGCGACCCGATGGCGCGCTCCAGCAGCATGGCCGCCTGTCCCTCGAACCGGTTCTCATGGGCGAGCCCGGTGAGGGAAGCGACCGCGTCGAACAAGCGGCCCACGCTGGTGGTCAGAGGCGCGTTGATGCCGCGCTCGATCATGCGCCGGATCACGCGGTCCTCCACTGCTTCCGGCCCGAACGTTTCATACGACAGGCTCGCGGCCGAGCGCCATCCCTCCCTGATCGCGGCTTCCCCGCCGGGCAGGCGGAACGGCCGCAGATGGGCGACGCGCTCAAACGTGTTCTCCCGTACCAGGAAGAACTCGCCGCCCCAGACCGTGGCGTCGAGTCCGAAGCCGGTTCCGTCCCAGCCCACGCCGAGGTACTCACCCTGGATGTCATTCTCCGCCGCGCAAGAGGCGACGTGCGCCTGGTGGTGCTGGATGGGGATGACCGGCAGTCCGGACGCCCGCGCCCATTGGGTCGAAGCGTAGTCGGGGTGCATGTCGCACACGACCAGGCGCGGTTCAAAGCGGTAGAGCCGGCACAAGTCCTCGATGGCCCGCTCGAAGGCTCCGCGCGCCTCGGCGGTGTCCAGATCTCCCACGTGCTGGCTGACGAAGACCTGCCGCCCCACGGCAATGGCTACGGTGTTCTTCAGATGACCGCCCACGGCCAGCACCGGCGGCAGTTCTTCAGCCACTCGTACGGGCAGCGGCGCGTATCCCCTGGCGCGCCGCAGGACGCTCTCGCGCCCGCGGGCCAGCCGTACCACCGAGTCATCACAGGGGCGCGCGATGGGACGGTCGTGCATCACGAACAAGTCCGCGATCTCGCCCAGCCGCGAGCGGGCCTCGTCGTTATCGATGGCAATGGGCTCGTCGCTGACGTTGCCGCTGGTGGCGACGATGGGGAAACCGCACTCGCTCATCAGCAGATGGTGCAGCGGAGAGTAGGGCAGCATGACGCCGAGGTAGGGCGACGACTTGGCCACGCTGGGGGCGATTCCCGGCGCGGTGTTGGGCCGCAGAAGCACGATGGGCGCCGCCGGGGATCCCAGCAGGGCTTCCTCGGCCGCGGAAACATCGCAGTAGTGTCGCGCCATCCCGGCCGAAGGCATCATGAGCGCAAACGGCTTCTCCTCGCGGTGCTTGTGGCGGCGCAGGCGAACTACCGCTTGCTCGTTGCGCGCGTCCACCAGGAGTTGGTAGCCGCCGATCCCTTTGAGCGCGACGATGTGACCGGAGCGGAGGGCGGAAGCGGCATCGCAGAGGGGGGAACCGCTCCCTGACGGTCGCGGCTCGGAAGACGGTCGCGGTTCGGAAGACGGTCGCGGTTCGGTGGAAAGACGCGGGCCGCAGAGCGGGCAGGCGTTGGGCTGGGCGTGGAAACGGCGGTCGGCCGGATCGGTGTACTCGCGGTGGCAATCCGGGCAGAGTTGAAAGCCGCGCATGGTGGTTCGGGGGCGGTCGTAAGGGATGTCCAGGATGATGCTGTAGCGCGGCCCGCAGTTGGTGCAGTTGGTGAATGGGTACCGGTAGCGGCGATTGGCGGGATCTCGCAATTCGGCAAGGCACAGAGGGCAGGTGGCAAGGTCGGGCAGAAGGCTGACGGTTTTCTCAGCGGCTTCGTCACTGGAGCGGATCTCAAAGCCAGAGAAACCCGCGGGGCTCAGATAACTGACCTCCCGCGCAAGGACTACGGCGGCAGGGGGCTTTTCCGCCTCAAGACGCTGCAGGAACCGGCTGAGATCGCCGGATGAGCCCTCTACCTCGATCACCAGTCCGGCGCTCGAGTTGAGAACCCATCCGGCCAAACCAAGTTCCGCGGCAAGGCGATAGACGAAGGGCCGGAAGCCCACGCCCTGAACGGCGCCGCTCAGTGTCACGCGCAGGCGTTCCAGTCAGACCTCCTCAAAGAGTCACTTCGGCCTTCATCACCGGTTCATCGGGTATGGCTTCGAACTTGAAGCCAAGCTTCTCGCAGACACGGCGCATCACCGTGTTGTCCTGAAGCACATCTCCGACGATCCTGCCAAGTTTCTCCTGCCGGCCGACCTCGAGCAGGCGGCGGACTAACTCGGTTCCGAGGCCGCTGCCCTGGAAGTCATCGCTTACCAGGACCGCGAACTCGCCGTCCTTGGTGCCGGACAACTTCCGCAATCGGCCGACGCCGATGATCCTGCGCCCGCCAGTCGCGGGATCGTGCCGCTCGGCGACCAGAGCCATCTCCCGGTCGTAATCGATGAAGCAGATGCGGACCAGGCGCCCGTGAGCCACCCTCTGGCTGAGCTTGAGGGCCTGAAGGTAGCGCAGGTAGACAGTGCGCTCCGACAAGCTCTCGTGGAACTTGATAATCATTGGCTCGTCTTCAGGGCGAATCGGCCGGATGGTGACTTCGTCCCCGTTCTTCATCTTCCACGGAGAGACGTACCGAGTCGGATAAGGACGGATGGGGAGCTTGGGCAGGTCTTTCTCGCTCACGCTCTGGTCGTGGACCACCACGCGGGCGTCCAGCGCGATCAGACGCTCGGGCGAGGCCAGCATGGGGTTGATATCAATCTCCTTGATCCACGGCTGCTCCACCACCAGACGGCTGAACCGCACCATGATCTGCTCCAGCGCCGCCAGGTCCACGGCCTTCCGGCCGCGAACGCCTTTCAGAGCCATGTAGATCTTGGTCTGCTCCATCATGCGGCGCGCCAGCGTGGTGTTCAACGGCGGCAGGCCAAGCGCCCGATCCTTGAAGACCTCGACGAGTTGTCCTCCGAGGCCGAACAGGATCACCGGCCCGAACTGCGGGTCCAGGCTGCTCCCCAGGATGATCTCGTAGCCTTCCAGCTTGATCATGGGCTGCACGGTAACGCCTAGGAAGTGGCCTTCGCCCACTTTCTCCTTGACGGAGGCCGCGATCTTCTGGAAGGCGCCGCGAACGGCGTGCTCGTCCTTCAGGTTCAACTGGACGCCGCCGACGTCGGTCTTGTGAGTGATGGTCTCGGAGAAGAGCTTCAACACCACCGGGTAACCAATCTCTCCCGCCGCCTTCGCCGCCTCGTCCTCGCTCTTTGCGATGCGGGTCTCCACGATCGGAATGCCGTAGGCCGCCAGGATCTGCTTGGATTCGAACTCAGTCAGGATGGTACGCCCGCTCTCGCGAGCAGCCTGAACGATCTGCTCCGCCCGGGCGCGGTTCACGTCGGAATCATCCGTAAAGACAGGCGTCTCGTAAATGCTGTAGAGGTTGTAGCTGTACTGCCACATGTAGTTGAACATGCGGGCGGCAGTGTCGGGGTAAGCGAAGGTAGGAATGCCGGCCTGGTTCAAGATACGCTCTCCGGCGGCAACCTCCGGGCCGCCCATCCAACTGGCCAGCACGGGCTTGTCCCCCAGGTTGGCGTAGGGCTTGAGCTGCTCGGCGATCTGAGTCGGGTCGGTCATGTCCTGGGGCGTGAGGACCACCAGCATACCGTTGCTATTCTTGTCCTTGGCCGCGGTCGCCAGGGCTTTGGCATAACGGTCCGGCGTGGCGTCCCCGATAATATCGACGGGGTTGTTGCGGCTCCAGGTGGGCGGCAGGAAACTGTTGAACTCGTCAAAGGTTTCCTTGGAGAGGTCCGTCAGCTCTCCACCGCCGGTGATGAGCGCGTCGGTTGCCAGAACCGCGGGGCCGCCGGCGTTGGTCACGATGGTCAGTTTGGGGCCTCTGGGAGGTGGCTGCTTGGCGAGCACTTCGGCCATGTAGAACAGGTCGGAGATCTGATTGACGCGCAGTACGCCGCTGCGACGGAAGGCGGCGTCCAGCACGTCGTCGGAGCCAGTCAGCGAGCCCGTGTGAGAGGCCGCGGCCTTGCCCCCCTGCGCGGTGCGCCCGGCCTTGATCACGATGATCGGTTTGGCCAGTGCCACCTCCCGCGCCGCGGAGAGGAAGGCGCTGGCGTCCCCGATGGACTCCATGTAAATCAGGATGCTCTTGGTGCGCGGGTCGTCCCCGAGATAGTAGATCAGGTCGCCCCATCCGACGTCGACCATGGCGCCGATGGAGAGGAACGCACTGAAACCGACCAGCTCGCGGAAGCTCCAGTCGAGGACCGCCGTGCAGAGCGCGCCGCTCTGGCTGATGAATCCCACGGAGCCCGGACGCGCCATGCCGCGTGCGAAGGTCGCATTCAGGCCGGTGGGAGGGCTCATGACGCCCAGGCAGTTCGGCCCGATGATGCGCACCCCGCCCTTTTGGGCTTCTACGAGCAACTGGTGCTCCAGTTCGGCGCCCTGGGGCCCCAGTTCCTTGAAGCCAGCGGAGATTACGATCGCCGCCTTGACGCCCGCCTCCGCGCAATCCCGGATGACGCCGGGAATGACCTGCGCGGGCGTGATCACCACGGCCAGGTCGACCTGCGCCGGAACGGCGCCGATGTTGGGGTACGCCTTGATCCCCAGGACGCTGGGCCGCTTCAAGTTGACGGGGTAGACCGTCCCGCCAAAGGGCGTGCTGATGAGATTCCACAGCACGGTGCGGCCCACGCTGCCCGGGGTCTCGGTGGCCCCTATGACCGCGACACTCTCGGGTGAGAAGAAGACGTCCAGCGGCTGCGGCCGCTTCAATACCGTGGTCTCCGATTCCTGACCAAGCTTTTTGAATTTCTTCATTGCGGTTTATCCTTTAAGTAATAAGTGTGCAAAAAAACGCTGCAAGACTGCGACGGGGAGTTTCCTCGTGTTGCCGCGCAGCGCGGTGTGATGCGATTAACCTTCCGAACTCTTGATTATCGCGCGGAAGCCTCCACCTATAGGAAATGCGTGACGCCGGTGATGCGCGGCAGAGCGGCCGCCTGCCATGCCGGCTCGCCCCCTCGACATGGCACGCACGCATCACGCAGGATCTGCATGGCATCCTTTTCGACCTGTTCAATTTCAGATAAAGCTGCTCTATAATCTTAATTTAGAGGCAGGGCGGGAGTCACGCCCGGCCTGCATGGAGGCGGAGATGGGTGCGCGTGCCAAAGTGCTCATGATCGATGATGATCAGGACTGCCGAAACTCGGTGAGGTGCCTTCTCGAGAGTCAGGGCTACGAAGTGATCGAAGCGGACTGCGGGAAGGACGGCCTGCGGAAAGTTCTGAGTCCAAACCGGATCTCATCCTCCTGGATGTGATGATGGAGTGCGACTCCGAGGGATACGGGGTCACGCATGCGATCAAGTACCAGGACACGTACGCGGACTGCCGATACGTCCCCATCATCATGATGTCTTCGATTCAGGAAAGCCCGGATGAGCTCTTCCCGATGGCGCCTGAGAGCGAGATGATCCGGCCTGACCGCTACATCACCAAGCCGGTGAACGCTCCCGTTCTGTTTGAAGCCGTGGAGAAGGCGCTTGGGCCCCGGCGGCCGCAGGCGGCGCCCGCGCCGTGACTCCGAGTGATTCCGGCTCGATTCCCAGAAAGCCGGAGGGGGCCGCCACTGGGGAGACCGAGCCGCAGACCATCGTGGTCATCGATGACGACCGCGCCATGCGGCTTTCGTGTCAGAAGATCCTCTCCAAGGCAGGCTTCAGGGTGGAGACCTTCGAGACGGGTTCCTCGGGCCTGGAGGCCATTGCCTCTCTGAAGCCGGCGCTGGTCGTAGTGGATCTAAAGATGCCCGGAATCAGCGGCATGGAGGTCATTGCCCGGGTTCACGAGATCGATCCGCGGATCATCATCGTGGTCATCACGGGATACGCCACCATCGATACGGCGGTGGAGGCGATGAAATCCGGCGCTTACGACTTCGTGCCCAAGCCGTTCTCGCCGGACGAACTGCGGCTCATCGTAAACCGCGGACTGGAGCATCGCCGCTTGATTCTGGCGTCGCAGCGCGCCGAGATGGAGCGCGAGCTGCTCAAGCGCCGGTTCATTACCTTCGTCTCTCACCAGCTCCAGACGCCCCTGGTGGCCATCCACCAGTACCTCGACGTCCTGAGGCACCTCGAGAACCCCGACCCCGCCCGGACCGAGGAGTGGCTCGACCGCTGCCTGGCAAGGACCGAGGAAATCCAGGCCATCATCAAGGATTGGCTGACTCTGGCGAGGCTGGAAGGCGGCTCGCTGGCCGGGCTGCGCGTCAGGGTAGATTTGAAGCGAACCATCACCGAGATTCTGAAAACGTATGAGGTGCTGGCCTCCAACGACGGGATTACTTTGGAAGCCCATCTGCCCGAAGCCGAATGCTACGTTGCCGGCGATCAAAACTGCCTCAGCGTCCTGTTCGACAACCTGATGGTGAATGCGATCAAGTACAACAAGCCGGGCGGGAAGGTGGTCGTTTCCGCCGATCTGACGCCGGATGAAGTGATCGTCTCGGTGAGCGACACGGGCATCGGCATCCCCGAGAAGTACCGCCAGATGCTTTTCGAGGAGTTCTTCCGCATCCAGGATGCCAAGAAAACTCCCGGTACTGGTCTCGGCTTGGCGATCTCCAAGAGAGTCGTCTCTGAGATGGGCGGCAGCATCAGCGTGGAGAGCGAAGTGAATGCAGGTTCCACTTTCCGGGTCAGGCTGCTGGCCTGGAGAGAAATGGCGGCAGTGAACGAGACACTTGGAAGGTCCAATAATGCCCTTAAATAAGAAAATACTGATCGTGGATGACGACGCGGACTTCGTCGAAGCCCTGTCATCCTTTCTGGAAGCGAACGACTACCAGGTCCTCCAAGCGGGAGACGGGAGCGAAGGCCTGAGAGTAGCCAAAGCGGAGCACCCTGACCTTATCCTCATGGACGTCATGATGAGGGAGAGGACCGAGGGATTCTTCACTGTTCAGGAGATGCGCCGCACGCCGGGTCTCGAGGATACCCCCGTCTTTATCCTCAGCTCCATCTACTCGCAGATCCCCGGCTTTCGCATCACTCCGGAGGCGAGTTGGCTCGCGCACGACGAGTTTTTCGCCAAACCCGTGGATCCCCCCCAACTGCTGGAGAAGATCCGCCAGCGTCTCGCGGAGCGGAGCCCCAAGGAGGTGGCGCCATGAAGATGCTCAGGCTGCCCAAAGAGAAGCTTGACTTGTTTGCCTCCGTGGTGCAGCAGTTCGGCGAGGTGCATGCGCCGGTCGAGCAGGACGGCAAGTACGCCTTCAAGCGGCTCACCCGCTGGTCGGAGGCGCGGCTGGACTACCAGCGCACGCATCCTGCCGCCGAAGAAGTACTTCCTGCCCGCCGCACGACACGCTGTTCCACTACAAGGAAGGCCAGGGCTATGTGCCCGTGATGGAGGAGCTGGATCGCCGCATCATCCTGTTCGGAGTGCATGCCTGCGACATCTACGCCCTCAACATCCTGGACCAGGTGTTCGCGGGCAAGTACAACGACCCGTACTACCAGGCGCGCCGGAAGAACATCGCCATCATCGGAATCGACTGCACCCCCGACGAGCACTGCTTCTGCCGCTCCATGCGCGCCGACTTCGTCGATCACGGTTTCGATCTCTTCTTCTATGACATCGGCGACTACTACCAGGTGCTGGTGGGCACCGCCCTGGGCGACGACATGGTGCTGGCCACCGGACCGCTGTTCGAGCCGGTGACGCCGGGCCGACTATCGAAGAATACAAGCGCCGCTCCAGCGCCAAGCGCGAGGCTTTCAAGCTTCGATGTCGAGATCCGCGACCTGCCCGAGATCTTCGAGATGGAGTACGACAGCGAGATCTGGGAAGAGCCTCGGCGACAGCTGCCTCTCCTGCGGAAGCTGCAGCATGGTTTGTCCGACCTGCTACTGCTACGACGTGGCCGACGACGTGGAGCTGGGCTCCCGCGAGGGCGGGCGCAGCCGCACCTGGGATTCCTGTCTGTTCTCGACGCACGCGCTGGTGGCCGGCGGCGAGAACTTCCGCGAAGGCCGTCGCCAGCCGCATCAAGTTCCGTTTCTACCACAAGCAGCGCGGCTTCGTGGCCGAGTACGGCCGGCCGAGTTGCGTGGGCTGCGGGCGCTGCATCACCGCCTGCCCGGTCAAGATCGACATCAGCGAAGTGATCAGCCAACTGCGAGGGATTGAAAATGCTCGCTAGCAGACTGAAGTCGCCCGTGGAGCCAGTGCCTTAACGGCGAATCCCTACCAGCCGCACATGGCGCGGATCGTCCGCATTTACAAGATGGTGGAGGACAACTATCTTTTCACGCTCCGCTTTCTCGATGACCAGCTGGCCGCGGGCGTTCCGACCACCAGGCCCGGCCAGTTCCTCATGCTGAGCGTGCCCGGCACCGGCGAGGCGCCCATCTCGATCTCCTCCTCGCCGTCGCGCCCCGGCGTTCTGGAGTTGTGCGTGCGGCGGGTGGGCCGCGTGACCAACGCCCTCTACCGCCTGAAGACCAACGACGTGGTGGGCGTCCGCGGACCTTACGGCAACGGCTTCCCCGTCGAGAAGATGGCGGGCAACGACCTGCTGCTCGTGGCCGGCGGCCTGGGCATGGCGCCGCTGCGCTCGCTGCTCTGGTACGCGCTCGACAACCGGGACAAGTTCAACAACATCACCCTGATGTATGGCGTCAAGTCGCCGCCCCAGATGCTGTTCCGCGAGGAACTGGCTGTCGCTGGTCGACCGCACGCGACATGCAGCTGCCTGCTCACCGTGGACGCGACCCCTCGGGTGCCTGGAAGAACCACATCGGCCTGCTGCCCAAGCTGTTCGACTACGCCGACATCACACCCTCCACCACCTACGCCGCCGTCTGCGGCCCGCCGGTGGTCTACAAGTTCGTGCTGCAGCGCCTGCTCGAGCTGGGATTTCCGAAGGACCGGATTCTGATGTCGCTGGAGCGGCGCATGAAGTGCGGCGTCGGCAAGTGCGGGCATTGCAGCGTCGGCTATAAGTACACCTGCATGCACGGACCGATCTTCACGTATTGGGACGCGATCAACCTGCCGGAGATGATCTGATGGCGAAACCAACACTAGGAATATTCGGACTGACCGGCTGCGCCGGAGACCAGCTCGTCATCCTCAACTGCGAGGACCAGCTCCTCGAACTGACCGAACTGGTCGATATCCGGGACTTCCTGATGGCGTCCTCGGGGAACGACACCGCCTGCCAGCTGGATGTCGCGCTGGTGGAAGGCGCGGTCCTGAGCAAGCGCGACGAAGAGACGCTGAAGGAGATTCGCGAGCGTTCGCGCCTGCTGGTCGCACTGGGCACCTGCGCCGTGTGGGGCGGGGTCGCCGCCATGGACCGTGACAGCGACCGGGCGAAGCTCGTGGCCGGCGTCTACGGCGACATGGGCAAGCGGTATGACACCATGCCCGCCCGCGCCCTGCACGAAGTGGTGAAGGTGGACCTCAACATCACCGGCTGCCCCATCGAAAAGAGCCAGTTGCTGGCGGCCGTCGCCAACCTGCTCCAGGGCGACCTTCCCCTGTTCCCGAGTATCCGGTTTGCACCGAATGCCGGATCCAGGAGAACAACTGCCTGCTCATCGAGCAGGGCAAGATCTGCTGCGGCCCGCTCACCCTCGCAGGGTGCGGCGCGCTGTGCCCGAGCCTGAACATCCCCTGCGTGGGGTGCCGGGGCCCGGCGGATGACGCAAACGTAGAATCGGCGCTGGCCATGTTCGGGGAGAAAGGGATCCCACGCGAGGAGATTTCCGCCAAATTGAGGACTTTCGCGCCACTGGTAGGAGCGAAGGCATGACAAAGACGATCAAGGTAAATCACCTGGCACGAGTGGAAGGGCACGGCGGCATCACGGTCGAGTTAGATGGCCAGTCGGTCAGCTCGGTCCGCTTCGACATTTTTGAGGGCGCGCGGCTGCTGGAGGCGCTGGTGCGCGGCCGGAGTTACGAGGACATCTCCCAGATTGTTTCCCGCATCTGTGCCATCTGTTCGGTTGCCCACTCTCTTACTTCGATCAAGGCCACGGAGAACGCTTTTGGCGTGAAGCCCACCCCGCAGACGGAACTGCTGCGCGATCTGGCCTACCGCGGCGAGAACATCGAGAGCCACGCACTGCACGTCTTCTGCCTGGCCATACCGGACTATCTGAACTACCCGAGCGTGATCGCTCTGGCCGCCGATCTGCCGGACGCCGCCCGTCTCGGGCTTCGCCTGAAGAAGCTGGGCAACACCATCCAGGAGATCATCGGCGGACGGGCGGTTCATCCGGTCAATGCATCGTGGGCGGGTTCGGCAAGCTTCCCACCACGGAGCAGTTGGTCGCGCTCCGGGACGACCTTCAGCAGGCGGTGGGCGACTGCCAGACCGTGATCGATCTGGTGGCCTCTCTGCCTCCGGCCGACTTCTGCTCCAGGGAGACCGTTTTCGCCGCCTTGATCCCCCAGGGGGACTTTGGCTACGGCTACTACGCCGGTGACCGGATCGGAGTCCGGATGAACGGGACGATGGTGACCGTCCCGGCAGCCGAGTACCGGTCGCTGGCCAACGAGCGGGCCGTCCCGCATTCCCATGCCAAGCACAGCTCTTTCCAGGGCAAGCCGTTCATGGTTGGGTCGTTGGCCCGCATCGCGGTCAACGGCGATATGCTCAAGTGCGGCATCGCGGGCGGCTCCGGCGTCGCCAAGAAATTCGGGCTCACGCAGCCCTTCCGCAACCCGATGGACAACAACAAGGCTCAGGCGCTTGAGTTGGTCTGCGATATCCGGCGCGCGCTGGAGATCGTGGACTGGATTCTGTCGACAGGCCTCCGCGAGGAGGCTCCCGTCGCGGTCCAGCCCAAGGCCGGCTCCGGCACCGGAGTGACCGAGGCGCCAAGAGGCACGCTGGTTCACAGCTACAGCTACGATGAGCAGGGCCGCCTCACGGCCGCCGACGTTATCACCCCGACAGCCTTCAACGCCGCCAGTGTCGAGGATCATCTGCGGTGTACGGTCGAGCAGAACGCCGGTGAAAGCGACGAGGCGCTCACCAGGAAGCTCGAGATGGTGGTGCGCGCCTACGATCCGTGCATTTCCTGCTCCGTACACTTGGTCCGCAAAAGCAATGCGCCCTAGCCTGACATCCGGCCGCCGGACCCTCAAAGCAAGACTCATCTCCCATTACCTGGTGGTCTTGGGGATCGGCGGCTTGGTCACCTCGGTGGTCGGCTCGTATATCGTCAGCACGACCATCATGACGCAGGTGCGCCGGAGCGTGGACACCGACTACGTAACCGCGCGCGCCATCTACGACGAACAACTCGGAACCCTAAGGCTGACGGTCCAGCTTGCGGCCTCGGGGAGCACGATTCCCGAGTACCTTGCCGGCGGCCAGCGCGGACTCCTGCTGGCGTATCTCGACGGAATCCGCAGGGAGCGGAAGTTCGACTTCCTCACCCTCACCAACCAAACGGGACGGGTCGTTCTCCGCGCCTCGCAACCAAGCCTGAGCGGGGAGAATGTTTCCTCGATCAGCGACGTCGCGGCCGCGCTTGCAGGCAACACCGCCGCCTCCACGGAGATCCTGCCGGCCGAGATGCTGCGGCGGGAGGACCCGCGCTTGGAGGAGCAGGCCCTTATGAAGGCCGTCCCAACCCCTCGGGCCAAGCCCGGCGGCAAGACCGAAGAAACCTCGGGCATGGTGCTGGTAGCGGCGACGCCGGTGCGGGGGCCGCGCGGGGAGACCCTGGGGGCGCTCTATGGAGGGGTGCTGCTCAACCGCAACTTCACGATCGTGGACCGCGTTTGGGAGCTCGTGTTCCGGGGCGAGCGGTTCGAGGGTCAGGACGTCGGCACCGTAACCATCTTCCAGGATGGCCTGAGGATTTCGACGAATGTTAAGACGGCCTCCGGCGAACGAGCCCTCGGCACGCGCATCTCGGCCGAGGTCCAGGATGCGGTCCTGGGCCGGGGCCAAACCTGGCGGGGCAGCGCCTTCGTCCTTCACGACTGGTACATCAGCCGCTACGAACCCATCCGCAACTACCAGGGCAAGACCATCGGCGCCCTCTACGTGGGCGTGCTCGAGAAAGCCTACACGGCCATCCGCGACCGGGTCATCATCTCCTTCTTCATCCTCGCCACCATCGGCTTCATCCTGATCATCGCCACGACCTACTATGAAATCCACCACATCACGCGGCCGGTGGGTCAGATGGTGGCGGCGACGCGCAACATTGCGGCGGGGCGTCTCGATCAGGACGTCGAGACCGGGCCTCAGGGTGAGATCGCCTTGCTGGCCGAGTCTTTCAACACCATGCTCAAGAGCCTGCGAGCCATGAAGGGCGATCTGGAAGAGTGGGGCCGGACCCTGGAACAGAAGGTCCGCGAGCGCACCGAAGAGCTGGTGGCCATGCAGGCGCGTGTCGCCCAGTCGGAGCGCCTGGCCTCGCTCGGCATGTTGGCCGCCGGCGTGGCCCACGAGATCAATAACCCGCTCGGGGGCATCCTGGCCCTGACTTCCCTCACCCTCGAAGACCTGCCGAAGGACGACCCCAACCGCGAGAACCTCGAAGAGGTCGTCCACCAGAGCCAGCGTTGCCGCGACATCGTAAAAGGTTTGCTGGAGTTCTCCCGCCAGTCCCGGATGGGCGCCGATCTGGCGGACTTGAATACGATCCTGGATCACACCCTGGGGCTCATCTCCAGGCAGGCGGCCTTCTTTAACGTGACCATCGTGAAGGAATACGACCCGCAGCTCCCCGCCGTGATGGCCGACAGCAGCGAGCTCCAGCAGGTCTTCATGAACGTCCTGTTGAACGCCGCCCAGGCCATCGAGGGGCACGGGACGGTCAAGATCGTGACGCGGCAGGCCGCCGACGCGGAAGCCGTGGAGGTCCTGATCTCCGACACCGGCCACGGCATCCCGCCCGGGGAAATCGGCCGTATCTTCGACCCCTTCTACAGCACCAAGCCCGACGGGCAGGGCACCGGCCTGGGCCTGTCGATCACTTACGGCATCGTCACCTCTCACAAGGGGACGATCCACGTCGCTAGTGAACCGGGCAAGGGCACGACCTTCACCATTCGCTTGCCCATCGCCTCGGGCGCGCTACGGAACGAGCAGGCGTGAAACCCCACCTGGTCATCGGGCTGGGCAACCCCATGATGGGAGATGACGGGGTTGCGTTTTGCCTTACGGAGAGGCTCGCTGCCGACCCACGTCTGCCCTCGGACGCCGAGGTGTTCTGGGGGGGCGCTGACCTGCTTGGCTGCTCGGAAAAGATGATGGGGCGGCAGCGCGTCACGCTCCTGGATGCGATGCTCGACCCCTCGGAGCCGGGCGCGCTACGGGTGATCGAGAAGGATTTCACCGGGCTGGAGACTGGGCAGTCCAGTGCCCATCAACTCTCGGCGGTTGGCGCTCTTGAGCTTCTGCGAATCGCCTGTCCTTCCCTCCGGGAGGTCCGGTTCAAGCTGCTTGCCGTCGCCGTGAGCTCAGCCGAAATGCGGCCCGAGCTTTCCCCTGCCCTGGAGGAGAAGCTGCCGCAGTTGCTGGACCAGGTACTGAAGGAACTGGGGTGAGGACGTCCTTCGGACAAGAAACCTCACCGGAACCTTCGCCGGATTTTGTCGTATCTTGAATTGGGAGCAAGGAGGACACAGCTTTGATCAAGTTTCTGCTGTTCTGCATTCTGCTGGTGCTGTGCTGGCCGTTGGCACTCGCGGCGCTGGTGCTCTACCCCTTGATCTGGCTGCTGCTGTTGCCATTTCGCCTGCTGGGGTTTGCTGTGGAGGGTGTCCTGGGCCTCATCGGGGCCCTCTTCATGCTGCCGGCCCGAGTGCTCAGCTTGGGCGCCAACTCCCCCAAAAGGGTTTAAGCGCACATGCGCGACTCAGGCTAGAATCGATCGGCTGCCAACTGAGGTATAATCTCTCCCCAAATGGCAGAGCAGGAATCCGTGGCGTACGGAGCGCGACAGCAGCTTCTGAAACGCATTCTCTCCAGCCGGTACTTCGAGCACGCGCACGCCCAAAGCGCGGTCCTGCGCTACCTAGTGGAACGCTCCTGCTCTACAACGACCGCTCCGAAGGAATATGAGATCGCAGTAAATGCGATGCGGCGCCCAGCCTCCTTCGATCCGAGGACCTCTCCCATTGTCAGAGTGCTGATGGCGGGAATCCGCGAACGGCTGGCGATGTATTTTCTTTCAGAAGGCAAACGGGAGCCCTGCCACCTCACGATTCCGAAAGGGAGTTACCGGGTTGTATTCCAGGACGCGGGCTCTGATCAAGAAGCAAGAGCCACGACACCATACCAGTACGCCGCTCTGGAACAGTTTTGGCAACCGCACCTGGCCGCCGATGCCGGGAACATCCTGGTCTATACAGAGCCGCTGTTCTTTCGCGATGACAAGGGCCACTACTATCGGGATCCGGATATCAATGACATTTCCAGCGCCGAGCGACTCCTTGGCGGTGGCTTGCCAGAAGTCAGCTTCGGCCCGGCAAGGGTGACGTATGGCTGTCTGTGGACGGGAGAAGTGCATTGTCTGCTGTCGCTTCTTCGGATGTTTCGCGAACTGGGAGCACCGCTGGAAATCCGGACCCCGAGGGTGTGCTTCTGGGTCGAACTGAAGCAAACCAGCATGATCCTTCTGGGAAACTCGCGAACAAACAGCATCCTCAAGTCCCTCGAGCTCGACTTCCCTTTTCGCCTCATCGGTCACCGCATCGAGAACAAGAAACCAGAGGGAAGCGAGAGGCGGCTGTACCGGGGGAGCCGGAGAGGAAGTCCGGCCCTGGAACGGATGACCGCCTACGCGTTAATCACCCGGAGGCCGGGTATCACCCCCGGCAGCGCTGTCACCATCATTGCCGCGGACCATTGCCGCGGGATTGAGGGAGCCGGCTATTTCCTCACCCAAGAGCAGAAGATAGAGGCTCTTCACGAAACCATGAGGTTGCGCAACGCTCGTATGCCCGAGCAGTTCCAGCTTGTCGTGCGCGTGGAGACGATCGACACCACCCGCGAGATCGTCGACGTGGAGTGCGTCGCGCACCGGGTCCTGCGGAGCCGGTGATCTCCAGGCTTGCTGCGCCTGGAAGACGGATGGGAAGACCCGGTCTTCTCGGCGGTGCACGTTAATCGCGGCACTGATATGTTAGCGAGTGGCGTTAACCGTAATGAACTTCTCAGGGAGTGGGGGATCTGATTACATAAATGCGGTGCATTGTGGAAAAAGGGAATTGTGCACCTTCTTCGATGGGCTCCTAGAGTAGGCTCGTGGGCTAGGCTGCCCGAGAAGAGGCGGCGCGAGTGCGAACTGTTTGGCCGTGAAGGGCTGATGAGAGAGCCGCAATCCCGTGTTTCCAGGCTCCGAGCTGGAGACTCAGTCATGCCAGAAGAAGTGGCTCGTTGCCAGACCCTGGGTGAGAAATTTGGGCTAACCGGAGAAGGCTGTGTGGCGAAGTGCTCCAGCCGGTTGAGCCGTTCGTTATTCGCCGTGCGGACTCCAAACGCCCAACGGACGCCCTTGGCTCCGCACCGGTTTCACGACTGCCACTCACTAGAAACTCGAAGCGGCACGTCAGATTGAGGAATCCCCGTGGAGCCGTCCGAGTTTCGCCGGAATCTGTCCCGAGTATTCGTTCCGGTCACGACGCCTTTCGCTCAGGATGAGGAGATCGATTATCGGGCGCTAGAGTCCAATCTGGAGTTCTATGCCGGTGCAGGCTTGGTGGGCTTCTCTGCTCTTGGCTCAAGTGCCGAGAGCAAGAGCCTCACGGAGGTCGAAAGGCTCTCTGTGTTGAAGGTCATCGCTGCGCATAAACGGAGGCAAAACGTCCTGATAGCCTGCGCCGCATGCGAAGCGCAGCGTGATGCAGAAAGGTTTCTCAGGCAAGCCCGCGATTTCGGAGCGGATTTTGGACGCCTCGCGGCTCCCTCTCACTTTCGAGAGCAGATGACCCACGAGGTGCTCTACCGCTACTTCACGACCGTAGCCGATAGTTCTCCGATTCCGCTCCTTCTGTACAACGCCCCCAAGTTCCGTGGCTTCGCGTTGTCTCCAGATCTGGTGAGGCGCCTGTCCGATCATCCTAACATTGTGGGAATAAAGGACAGCGCGGGGGGCGGCATCGAGGCTTTTCTCGCACTTGCCGGGGAGAGGCTCCTTGTGCTGGCGGGCTCGGTGCGATCTCTTTTTCCGGGGATGATCAACGGAGCCGTGGGAGGCACGGTATCGCTGGCCAACGCATTTCCTGAGTTGGTCGGGAACCTGTTCGGGTGCGGCGCCGCTCGCGACCTGGCGCGAGGCCTCCCTTTGCACGAAAAGGCCACCCGTATCAGCAAGGCGGTCTCCGGCGTCCATGGACTCCCCGGTTTGAAAGTTGCCATGACCCTGATGGGCCTTGATGCCGGCATCCCCCGGCGCCCTCTTCTCCCCCTGACAGAGGAACAACGCAAGGCCCTGAAGCAGTTTCTGCTCAAGGAGCAGGTGCTCAATGAAGACGGCAGCCTGGGGCAAGCGGATGCACCAGGATATGGCTGTAAGTGAAGCGTACCGATAAGTTAGCCACCAACGTTAACCGTAAAGAACTTGTAGTGCGTAACACAAGAGATACACAATATATGTTTAGTAAAATAGCTGTGGATGTGTTTATCCTAAATTTTCAAGTTGAGCGTTGAGTTACCGAGGAGGAGCTTTATGTCAGAAAGTCTATTCCCCGTCACACGACGGGGATTTGTGGTATCCGTGGCTGGCGGAATGCCTGGGGCGGCGTTGGCCAATCAAACAGTGGCTAGCCGGCAGTCCGGCGATGCGCCTTGGGACGGCCCGGCAGTCGTCAAGAAGGTTTACCTCGCCCGTTATGGGGCGGATGGCGGGCCCATGGCGGCAACAGGGGGGTGGCCGGGGCGCAGCGTCAACATTGATCAGGAGATCAAGGAGATCGATGCCAACCTCGCACAGATTGAGAAGCGCTACCCTCGCCGCATCCATTTCGTGGGAGGCGAAGTGCTCCTCCAACGTGGCGGGGTGCCGGCGTGGGCTCAGTCGCTCGGCGATGTGGACGGGATCCTCGCCGTCATCGTCTGCTCGGGAGCGGCCGCCGATCTCGAACAAATATTCGCACTCGACAAGCCGACGCTCGTGTTCGAACGTCCTTACTCCGGCCACGACTGGCAGCACCCCTCGAGGGCCACACAACTGGGCAAGAAGGTCGACATCGTCGTCTCAAGCGACTATGAGCAATTGGATCCGTACGCGGACTCCTTCTTCACCATTCACCACCTGCGGAAAAGCAAAGTGCTGGTGGTGGCACCGGACCAGCCCCAATTCAAGTACGGCGATACCTACACAAAGCAGTTTGGCACCGCATTCGCATTTCATTCCTATGAGACCCTCAGGACCTTGATCGACAAGGTGGATGGAAACGATGCAGGCAGGCTTGCGGACGAGGTTATCAAGGGTGCCGCACTGGTTCGCGAACCTCCCCGAGAACAAACCGTATTGGCCGCGCGCGTGCATCTCGCCATTCTCGAACTGATGCGCCGCGAGAAGGCAAACGCGATCGCCATCGACTGCATCTCCGGCCACAAAGATATGGGTAATGGCGGGTACCCATGCATTTCGTTCTCGAAGCTGAACAACGAGGGGCAGTACGGCGTGTGCGAGGGCGACATCGATAGCGCCATGACTATGATGCTGGTGACCTCGTTTTCGGGCAAACCCGGCTTTATCACGGATCCCGTCTTCGACATCAGCGACAACGAGGTCATCCACGCGCACTGCTCGGCGCCCACGGCAATGCAGGGGGTCGGTGGGCCCGGTTTTCCGTACATCCTCCGTGGGTATCCTTATAGTGGGGACATACACGCAACCTGCGTTCAGGTGCTGTTCGGTGGTCAGGGCCCAATCACACTGGCGAAGTTCATAGATCCGCAGAACTTTCTGGTTTCGACCGGCGAGGTCATGGGCAACGCCGATATCGACCGCGGGTGCCGCAGCAAGATGCGAACGC
This sequence comes from Bryobacterales bacterium, assembly GCA_963798455.1. GTDB lineage: Bacteria > Acidobacteriota > Terriglobia > Bryobacterales > Bryobacteraceae > CAWCTD01. The sequence goes on along the minus strand of CAWCTD010000004.1, from coordinate 863,098 downwards.
GCGTGAGCGATGCCCACAAGTTGCTGCGCAATTTTTCACTCGTGAACGTCGCGGCGGACCAAAGGCCGAGAGGAGCATTGCGTATGGCATCATCGACGTTCGAGTCGCTCCATCGCGTGGTTTTCTATGGTGATCACGTGGAGATGATCGAGCGTTTGGGGCGGCTCACTGGTTTCAAAGTTATCCACGAGTTGTGATCGGCAGCGCTGTCTGGCGCTGCTGACTGATAGGTTCGGCATGAGGCAAGCGCGGCGAGAAATGGACGTCGCGCAAAGAGGGTTTGGTGTCCAGGGGCATAACCCCTGGCACAACGAGAAGAAGGGAACAGTCTAGACGACCGTTCTCTGGGAAGAAGAGATCATGACGAAAGGTGTGGTTTTCTGCGCCCTACGGGCCAGGGTTCGAATTGGTTTCGTCCTATTGGCTATCGCAACGGTCTCGCTAGTGCCGACGACGGTGGCGGTTGCCCAGACAAGCGGCGCGGCAACGCTGGTGGGCACCATTTCCGATGGTAGTGCGGCGTTGGTGCCGGGGGCCAAAGTGACAGTCATCAACGTTTCGACTTCATTCCGGTCGGAGACACAAAGCAGCACTGAGGGGACCTACTATGTGCCCTATCTGAGCCCGGGGACTTACCGGATCACCGTGGAGGCAGGCGGGTTTAGGACCCTGGTCCGCGACGGTGTTGTGCTGCGGACAGGGGAGACGCCGCGCGTCGACATCGTGCTCGAGGTGGGTTCACTCACGGAGTCAGTCAACGTGAGTGCGGCGGCTCCGTTGCTTTCGACGGACACCGCGGAAGCGGGAACCATCCTGGGAAGCGAGCAACTGGTGGCGATCCCGATACCATTCAAGAAGCTTCAGAGGTTGAGTTACTACTACCAAGGGGTGCTCAGCAGCTCGGGCATCCACATGATGGGGCAACGTCAACGGGCGATGGCCGTCACTATGGACGGATTAGGCTCCAAGCAGCCCGTGACTGGCGCCGCGCTGAGTGTCGACGAATCGCCCGTCACAACAATGGACGCGGTACAGGAGGCGAAGATGAGCACCACCGGGGTGTCTGCTGAAACCGGGCACGCAGGCGGTGGAGCGATGAACCTGGTGTTTCGCTCGGGCACCAATCGGCTTCATGGCACGTTTGACGAGCGGTTCCTCACTCAGGACATGATTCACCGGCATTACCTTCAGGAGTTCCCCAGTTCCAATCCGTACCACTATAGCGAGTTCGAAACCACTGGGGGCGGTCCGCTGTACTTCCCAAAGCTGTACAACGGCAAGGACCGGACGTTCTGGCTGTTGGGTCTCGCGCTTCACCGAGAGATGGCGGGCAATCCCTCACAACCCAGAAGCGTGCCGAGTGATGCGATGTATAACGGCGACTTCTCGTTTGGCGGGCAGGGTCTCCCGATTTACAACCCCTTCACCACGCGGCAGGACGCCGCAGGCAACTGGCTGCGGGACCCGTTCTCGGGCAATCAAATATCGCCCAGCCTGTTCGATCCTGTGGTGAAGAATTTCCTGGCGAAGAATCCGTTTAACAAGGCGACCTCGGCCGGAACCATGACCAACACCGGGCCCGTGGAAAACTTGAAAATGGATGAATCGAAGCAGATTCACCGGACCCGTTGGGACATCAAGATCGACCATCAGTTCACGTCGAACCACAAGATTTTCGGCCGCTATTCGCAGGCTCACCACCGGGCAGCTCGAGGTTCGAGCCCGCATTATTCCGAGTTTGCCTGGGATTTGCTCGACTACGGCGCCCAGCCAACACCTACGGATCTCGTGAACATCGTAGTCAACGATACGTTGGTTCTGGGGCCCAGCAGATACAACGAAGTCCGACTGGGGTATAACCGGCGTGCCTACACTCTCGATCCTTTGAGCTACGGTCAGGGTTGGGCCCAGACGCTCGGCATACCTAACGTTTCCGGGGAGACGTTCCCGTTCTTCAACATCGGCTATAGAAGCACTTCCATGGGAAGGGAGAGGCAGGTGGGGGAGGATGTCATGTTTCAGAACAACTTCACTCAGATTCTCGGGCCGCACACGTTGAAGGCTGGCTATGAGTTGACCCGCACGCGTTACAACGCTGTCATGGCGGCGCTGCCCAGCGGAAGCTACAATTTCAGTGGCACGGAGCTTCCGTTTACTCCAAACACGGGCAACACTTTCGCGTCTTTCCTGTTGGGTACGGTGGGCAGCGCGGTTTATACCCAGGATTTTGCTTCGTGGCTTCCGCGCTTTTGGCAGCATGCCTGGTACGTTCAGGATGACTGGAAGCCGGTCCGCGGCCTCATGCTAGGCCTCGGCCTCCGCTGGGCATATGAAACGCCGTTTCAGACTAAGTACGGGCAGCAGTCGCAGTTTAACCCGACCATGATCGATCCGCTGACGGGGAAGATGGGGGCCGTCACACACCCCGTTGGCCAGCTTGCCAGTAAGGACTTGAACAACTTTCAGCCACGGCTGGGGCTGGTATGGAACTTCCGGCCCAAGTTCGTCTTCCGGTCGTCATTCGCCATCTCGAAGGTCGATTTGCAGACAAACGGCATCTGCCAGAATTTTCAAGAGTATCAAGGTACCGTTAACATTCAGTCGCCGCCGGGAGACCCACGGCACGTCTTCCTGCTCTCGCAAGGGCCTCCCCCGTTCAGGTACACGCAGAATTCCAACGGCAGCTCCCCATTTGTGGGGACCAACTACAGCGCGCGCAACGTCGACTGGTACGATCCTAACATACGCATGCCGTACATCATGAGCTGGTCCGGCGGCTTCCAGTACCAGTTCACGAACAACTGGCTGGCGGAGCTCCTCTACCAAGGGGCGGCGGGTGTGAGGTTGTTGAACGCCTGGAATGTCAACGCGATCCGGCTGGACGTGTCGAAAGATCCGGCAGTGCTCAACCAGATCTATCAGGCCACACAGAATTACAAACCCTATCCGCAATTCGGAAACATCAACTTTTATTCCAACTTCGGCCACAACACGCACCACGCTGGGACTGTCCGTCTCGAGAAGCGCTACTCGACCGGAATGACGCTGGTGGGGTTCTACACTTTCCAGAAGACACTGGATGAGGCCGACAACGACGGTGTGGCCAGCGGCATCAGTTATTACAACCGCCGGCTGGAAAAGGCCCGGGCCGGCTATGACGCGCGCCACCATTTTACGAGCATCTTGACTTACGAGTTGCCGTTGGGCAAAGGCCGGCGCTTGGTGAACCGGGGCGGGGTTCTCAATCATTTGCTGGGCGGGTGGGACATCACCTGGACACAGAGCTTCGAGTCAGGCTTGCCAGCATCGGTCACCTTTTCCGGCGGCCCGTACAAGTACCTGCCGGGGAGTTCGCGGCCGAACGCGCTGGTGCCGATGGAACAGGCGGTGGTGCAGGGTTGGAGCATCGGCCCCCACCGGTTCCCGAGCTCGGCCCAGAATCCCTACCTGAATTTCAGCGCATTTGCGTACCCGGCTGCATTCACGGCGGGGACATTGGGAAGGAACACCTTTGAAATTCCCGGAACCAACTGGACGCAGCTTTCGGCAGCCAAGATCTGGACGGTCGGGGAGCGGCTGAGGTTCACGACGCGCGTGGACTTAGGCAATCTCCCGTTCCCGCAGCCGCAGTTCGCCGCGCCTAACAGCACATATAGCACTAACAGCCCGCTCACCTTTGGCCGGTTCAGCGGGGTTCGGGGAGACTATACTTCATTCGGACAAGGACAGCCGAACATAGAGATCGGCCTTCGGGCGGAGTTCTAGAGCAGAGACGGACTCTGAACTGCTACGACCGCATCACATACTGAGGGAGAACAGGGTCAGGTGGTGTGCATGACTTCAAAGGAGACTCCCGGTGACCGCAGAACCGACGCCGGATCGGATGGCGCCGTTTCGATGGCCATCCACTTGGACGGATCCCAAGCTCGTCGAGTTGTTCGCCGGCGGTCCCATCAACTGCCTCATTGTCGGGAACATCGACTCCAGTCCGGGGATCCGGGCGGTCACTGAAACGGCATGGAAGGTGGGACTGGCAGTACGCGAGTGGAGAACCCTCTGTGCCGCGCCGCTCTCTGACATGAAGCTGGACCCGTCGTCCGGCGTGGTCGCGCTGACCGGACTGGTTTGGCCGAGTATCAAGGCACAGGACAGGAACACAGATGGCCAGTCCGCCGGGCCGACCGGTCCGCTGTGGATCGATTCGAATTCCTGGGTGGTAAGGCTGGCCCGGGTCCGCGCACCCGGCAGGCAGGTCTGGCGCGATTCCGCGCCCCCGCGCGATATCCAGCTTACAGAAGCGGCGTATCGGGTGGCCATTGCGGACACCGCCGCGGCTGGCGCTCAGTGGATACTGACTCTCGATCAGACACTCAGTAATGATTTGTAATAACAAGAGGGAAATCCAACGCATGGTGAGCCGTCGAAGCTGGATGCGGCTGGCCGCGGCCTCATCCGTCATTGGGCCGCTGCTCAAGTTTTCGGAGGCGCCAGCCGGAGCACAGACCAAGCCCGCCGGGAGCGTCAACAAGAACTCAGCCCCAAGCGACCTCAAGATCACCGACATCCGGGCCTGCCTGGTAGCGTCGAACTTCAATTACCCCATCATACGGATCGACACCAACCAGGGGGTGTACGGGTTGGGCGAGTGTTTTGCCGGCTCTACCATGGGCAGCGCGCTGGTGCTCAAGCCGTTCCTGGTGGGCAGGAATCCTCTCGAGATCGAGACGATTCTGGGGCACTACGGAACGTCTTACAATGCACGGCGCGGCATTCGCAACTTCGCCGGCCAGAACTTCTGGAACACGGGCTACGGGGCCGTCGATCTGGCGTTGCACGACATCGCCGGCAAGGTCTACGGCGTGCCGGTGTGGCGGATCCTGGGCAATAGGCTCCGGGACCGCATACGGATCTACTGCGACACGACCGGGTCCAAGGACCCAAAGGTCTTCGGCCAGCGCATGTTGGCACGCAAGAAGCAGGGGTACACGTGGTTCAAGATGGATCTTGGGTCGAGGATGGTTGCCGACCGGCCGGGCGCGGTCAACCCCGTCACCGGTCTCTGCACGGACAAGGGCTTGCCGTACTTGTGCGAATACATTGCGGCAGTGAAAGATGCCATCGGGTGGGAGCAGCCGCTGTCAGCGGACCACTTCGGGCTGATGGGCGTGGGCGATGCGATTCGATACGCCAGGGCGTTTGAACCCTACAGCCTGGCCTGGGCCGAGGACCTGCTCGAGAACCCGCTGGACTGGCAAGGGTATAAAACCATCAAAGCGGCCACGACCACAAAGCTGCTGACTGGCGAGCTGGCGTTTGGCCTGGAAGAAGGGTTCCAGGGTCTGATCGACAACCAGGCCGTGGACTACCTTCAACCGGACATCATCGCCTCGGGCGGCCTACTGGAAATCAAACGCATCGCGGACTACGCCGACTCGAAGGGGATGCAGGTGGTAATCCACCAGCCGGGTTCGCCGATCGGGCAGATAGCTGCCGCGCACCTGGCGGCCACGATGCCGAACTTCCTGGTGTGCGAGCATCATGCGGTGGACATCCCTTGGTGGGACGACCTGGTAGCGGGCCTGCCGAAGCCGATGGTCAAGGCGGGCTACGTATCAGTGCCCGACGCCCCCGGCCTGGGGCTGGAGTTGAACGACGCGGTGGTCAAGGAACACCTGCGGCGCCCAGAGTACTTTCAGCCGAGCACCATGTACGACCAGTACATTGTGGGGCCGATTGTGGAGGGGGGTCCATACCCGCATCTTGACGAGAACGGCAAGCTGGTCAACACGAGATAGAGAACGGGAGTTGAGAGATTCATAGAAAGGATTGATCATGATTCCAGCGAAAAAGAGCACATGGAGCCGTCGCGGCCTGCTGAAGCGCGCCGCAGCTCTCAGTGCGGCCGGCCCGCTGTTTCGGGCCACGCAAGGCGAGCTCAGTGCACAGGCAAGACAGAGCGGCCCCAACAGGTTCTCGACCCCGAGCGATCTTAAGGTCACGGACATCCGGGCTTGCCTGGTTGCCGCGAATTTCGACTATCCGATTATCCGCATCGACACCAACCAGGGGGTTTACGGCCTGGGCGAGTGCTTCGCCGGCGCCACGATGGCTGCGGCCCTCGTCCTGAAAGCCCATTTGGTCGGCAAGAATCCTCTGGACATTGAGGGGATCCTCGGAAACTACGGCCGTGGGGGCGGTATCCGCGGGAGCGCCGGGCACGATTTCTGGAACACGGGGTACGGAGCGGTTGACCTGGCGCTCCACGACATCGCGGGCAAGGTGTATGGCGTGCCGGCATGGCGGCTGCTGGGGAACAAGATCCGCGACCGCGTCCTCATCTACTGCGATACGACGGGCAGCGACGACCCTAAGATTTACGCCCAGCAGATGCTTGCCCGCAAGAAGCTGGGCTACCAGTTCTTCAAGATGGACCTGTGGACACGGTTTGTGGCCAACCGGCCCGGCGCTGTAATGTCATCCGGCGTAGCCACCGACAAGGGTCTCGAATACTTGTGCGAGTATATCAAGGCGGTGAAGGACACGATCGGGTGGGAGGCGCCGCTGGCGGCGGACCACTTCGGCAACACTTCCAGCGTGGCCGACGCCATTCGGTATGCCAAGGCATTCGAGCCATACAACCTGGCGTGGGCGGAGGACTTCCTCGATTGGAGGGACTGGCGCGGCTACAAGCGGATCCGCCAAGCGAGCACGACAAAGCTCAACACCGGCGAGTTGGCCTTCGGTTTGGAGGAAGGCTTCTTGAACCTGCTGGACAACGACGCGGTGGACTTGATCAACCCGGATATCATTGCCTCGGGCGGGCTGCGGGAGATCAAGCGAATTGCGGACTACGCGCAGATAAAGGGCGTGAAGGTGGCGATTCACCTGGCGACTTCCCCGCTCGGACAGATCGGGGCGGCCCACCTGGCGGCGACGATGCGGAACTTCCTGGTGTGTGAACACCATTCCGCAGATATGCCCTGGTGGAACGACCTGGTGACGGGCCTGCCAAAGCCGATCGTGAACAAAGGCTACGTGGCCGTGCCCGACATTCCCGGGCTGGGGCTGGAACTCAACGAGCCAGTGGTCAAGGAGCACCTGCGCTACCCGGAGTACTTTGCGCCGAGCACGATGTTCGACCGCTGGAGCTACACGACTGGACCGATTGTGCCGCGCGGCCCGTGGCCGCACATCAAGGCAGACGGTACTTCCTGTAACTGCACCGAGGAGTGAAAGGAGGAGAGGCGATGTTGAGAAACGGCAAGCGGCCTGCTTCCATGAGCCGGCGAGACCTGTTCCATCGATTGGCCGGTGGAGCGGCAGCGCTGAGCTTAACACAACAGATTTCCAGCGCTCAGTCTGGTGGCGCCCGAGGCATAAACAGAAACTCGGCGCCCAGCGCTCTGAAAATCACTGACATCCGGGCGTGCACCGTGGCCGCCAACTTCGACTACCCGATCATTCGCATCGACACCAACCAGGGGGTCTACGGACTCGGCGAAGTGTTCGCGGCCGGCTACAAGGGGAGTGCCCTCATGCTCAAACCGTTCATTGTGGGCAGAGATCCTCTGCAAATCAGCTCGGTTCTAAGCAGGATTAGAAATTCAGCCGGCCAGGGTTTCTGGCACACAGGCTACGGCGCGATTGATTTGGCGTTGCACGACATTGCCGGGAAAGTCTACGGCGTACCAGCGTGGCGGTTGCTGGGGGACAAAGTCCGAGATCGCATCCGCATCTACTGCGACACCCCTCCCTCGATGGACGTCAAGGTATTCGCCGAGAAGGTGATGCGCCGGAAGAAGATGGGCTTCACTTTCATCAAGATGGATCTGGGCACGCAACTGGTGGCGAGCAGACCCGGAGCTGTGATGAACGGAGTCTGCACGGACGACGGTCTCAAGTACCTTTGCGAGTACTTGCAGGCAACCCGGGACCTGGTGGGGCACAACTTCCCCCTTTCCGCGGACCACTTCGGGCAGCTCACCGTCAAAGACTGCATCCGGTACGCCCGGGCCTTCGAGCCCTATAACCTGTCCTGGGCGGAGGATCTGCTGCCGAGTCCCTGGCTCAACTGGAAAGGGTACAAGCAGATCAAAGAAGCCACCACGACGCCCGTGCTGACCGGTGAACAGTCCTTCGGCCTTCGAGAGGGTTTCAAAGACCTGATCGACAACCAGGCGGTGGACATCATTCACCCCGACTACGTCGCGAGCGGCGGGCTTCGGGAGATCAAGCTCATCGCTGACTATGCGGCCGCGAACGAGATTCCCACCGCGATCCACCAGCCCGGTTCTCCCATAGGCCAGATAGCCATGGCGCACCTGGCCGCCACCCTCAGCGACTTCGTCGCCTGCGAACATCACGCGGCCGACATGCCCTGGTGGCAGGACCTGGTGACGGGGGTGGAGAAGCCCATCATCAAAGACGGATACGTGACGGTTCCAGACAAGCCAGGCTTGGGAGTAGAACTGAACGAAGCCGTGATCAAGGAGCATTTGCGCTATCCGGGTTATTTCGAACCCACACCGGAATTCGACCACTACATCACGACTCCGTGGATGACGTACCCCGGCCCTTGGCCGCACCTGGACGAGAACGGGAAGATGGTCAACACGGCGGTAGAGCAATGAGGGTGTGACGGCCGTCCCGCCTTTGGAAAGGAGAGAACGTTGTGAGTGATTCCATCAGTAGGAGAAACCTGTTGCGCGGAGCCGCGAGCGGCGCCGCCATCGTATCGTCATTGAAGGTGCTGCCGGAGATCCAGGCCGCTGTGCCGCAAGCCTCTCCGCCGGTTAACAAGAACTCCGCGCCGAGCGACCTGAAGATCACCGACATGCGGGCCGTCTCGATCGCGACGATCTACGACTACCCGATCATTCGCATCGACACCAACCAGGGCGTGTACGGGTATGGCGAAGTTTTTGCAGGTTCGTTCAAGGGCAGCGCCCTGATGCTAAAGGCGCACTTGCTGGGCAAGAACCCGCTGGACATTTCGGGCATCCTCAACAGTATCCGCCTTTCCGCCGGCCACGGCTTCTGGAACACGGGTTACGGGGCGATCGACATCGCGCTGCACGACATCGCGGGCAAGGTCTACGGGGTGCCCGCGTACAGGTTGCTAGGCGAGAAAGTGCGCGACAGGATCCGCATCTACTGCGACACTCAGGGTTCCGACGACCCCAAGGTCTACGCTCAGCGGATGCTGGAGCGCAAGAAGAGGGGTTTCACGTTTTTCAAGATGGACCTGTACACGAGAATGGTTGCCAACCGGCCCGGGGCGGTTGACCATGACGGTGTTGCAACCAACAAGGGACTCGGCTACATGTGCGAGTACATCGCCGCGATCCGCGACGTGGTGGGTGAGGACGCTCCGGTCGCCGCGGACCACTTTGGCCGGCTAACTGTGCAAGATTCCATCCGCTATGCCAGAGCTTTCGAGCCATACCACCTGGCCTGGGCCGAAGACTTCATTGGCCAGCCGTGGCGCCGCTGGCGGGAATTCAAACAGATTACCGACAGCACCACCACAGTGACGCTGACCGGCGAACAGTCCTTCGGGCTGGAAGAGGGCTACAAGGACCTGCTCGACAATCACGCCATTGACCTCATCCACCCTGACATCGTGGCCTCCGGCGGCATGCGCGAGATAAAACGCATCTCCGAATATGCCTCGATCAACGGCATCCCCACGGTGATCCATCAGCCTGGCTCGCCGGTCGGCGCACTGGCGGCGGCGCACCTCGCGGCGACACTGCCCAACTTCATCTGCTGCGAGTTCCATGCGGCGGACATGCCGTGGTGGGACGACCTGGTGACCAAACCGGCGTCCAGGCCAATCATCAAGGACGGCTATATCACCGTTCCGGAGACACCCGGCTTGGGTGTGGAACTGAACGAGGAAGTGGTCAAGAAGCACCTGCGCTTCCCCGGCTACTTTGAGCCGACGCCCATGTACAACGAATACATCTGTGCGCCGCTGTTGAGCCGGGGGCCGTGGCCGCACTACGATAACAATGACAAGTGGTGCGACAACTGCACGGGATAGTGAGCGACGTACGGGGGCGGACCCCCCGGCCACGGCCCGGGCGACGAGTATATAGGGTAGGAATCGAGGAGGACATATATGACTACTACTTGCACGCGACGGCAACTGCTGGGGGCATTCGGAGCGGCGGTGATCGTCAGCGCACGGGCGAGCGCGGCCGCCGCTAAACCCCTGCGTGGGGTGTTCCCCATCATGGCGACGCCATTCACCTCCGCAAAAGCCGTGGACTTCGAGGATTTGGCTCATGAGGTCGAGTTCCTCGACCGCTGCGGCGCGCACGGCATGGCATGGCCGCAGAACGCCAGCGGGTACAGAACGCTGAACAAAGAGGAACGGATGCGCGGCATGGAAGTACTGGCCAAAGCGATCAAGGGGAGGAAGCCGGCCCTGGTCTTGGGAGTCCAGGCAGCGAACACAGAGCAGATGCTGGAGTTCGCCCGAGCAGCCGAATCGCTCGGACCTGACGCCTTGATCGCAATGCCGCCTTACGAGGCGAAATCGCTGGACGAGTACCGCACCTACTACCGCGCCCTAGCCGGGGTCACAAAGCGCCCGATCTTCATTCAGACAACCGGGGGAGCAAGGAACCTGACACCGACAGTGGAGTTTATAGTCGAACTGGCGAGCGAATTCCCCCAACTCGGCTATGTGAAGGAAGAAGCCACACCGGTGGTCGAGCGCATGAAAGCGCTCTTGCAGCATCGCCCCACAATCAAAGCAGTTTTCAGTGGAGGTGATGGCTTGGGCTCGACTTACGAAATGCGGTTTGGCGCTGACGGAACGATGTCACTCGCCGTCTATGCCGACGTCCTGGCGCAGACCTGGGATCTCTACCGGGCAGGGCAACGGGATAAAGCCCGCGAGGTCTTCAGCAAGTTCCTGCTCATGGAAAACATCGCAAAGCAGATCCCCGGCGTGCCGCAATACGTCATGAAGAAACGTGGTGTGTTCAAGACCACTGTGGACCGCGGGCGAGAGGTGCAACTGACAGCGGAGGACACCGCCGAGATTGACTATAATTTCGAGGGCCTCAAGCCGTACCTGAAGGCATAATCCCGCTCGGAACGCTACAATGGATATCCCGCGACGGGTTTCTTGTGCTGTTGCGGAAGGAAGGACGCGACATGCCCGACATGGTTACGGAGAGCGGCGCGCACCAACTGTTACGGAAGATGGCCGGGATCTTCGTGCCCATCTCGACGCCGTTCTCCGGCGACGAAGAGGTCGATTATGACGCCCTGAAGTTCAACCTCGAGCGCTATGCCACCAGCGGCGTGCTGGGCTACCTGGCTCTGGGCTCCAACGGAGAGAACCGAAGCCTCACCGAGGAAGAGAAGCGGCGGGTGCTCGAGATCATCGTCCGCCACAAGGGCCCAGGGCAGGTCGTAATGGCCTGCGCCACCTACGACGCGCAGCGGGATACGGAGCAGTTCCTGAACCAGGCCGCCGGCCTGGGGGCTGACTTCGGTCTGGTCCTGTCGCCCGGCTACTTCCGCAAGCAGATGACGGACGACGTCCTGTTCCGCTACTTCTCCACGCTGGCCGGCAGTTCGCCCATTCCGATGCTGGTATATAACGCACCGGGCTTCTGCGGGGTGACGGTTTCACCGGCGCTGGTGGGCCGCCTGGCCGAACATCCGAACATCGTGGGCATGAAGGACAGCGCTTCGAGCGGCATCGACCAGTTCTTGAAGTACGAAGGCCCGGCCTTTCACGTGCTGGCAGGCTCGGCCAACTTCCTCTTTCCGGCAATGATGAATGGTTCGGTCGGGGGGACCGTGTCGCTGGCGAACTCGTTCCCACCCATCGTGATGGATCTGTTCCGCCGCGGGCAGGCGCGCGACCGGGAGCGCGGCGCTGCCCTTCAGGAGCGGGTGACACGCATCAACAAGGCGATCTCGGGCGCCTATGGGGTATCCGGAGTGAAAGCGGCCATGAACCTGGGCGGTTTCCGTGGCGGCATCCCGCGGAGGCCGCTCCTGCCGCTCACGCCGGCACAGGTCGAAGAACTGAAACAAGTTTTGTCTGAGGAGGGCCTCCTTCCGTGAGCGGTGACATTTTGAGCCTGGATGTCGGGACCACAGCTTTCAAGCTCGGCGTCTTCAGCCCGGCGCTGGAGAAGAAGTGCGAGGCCAGCCGGAGTTATGACGTCAACGTCTACGGCCAGGGCAAGGCGGACATCGAGCCGGAGAAGTGGTGGAAGGCGCTGGGAGAGTGCTGCGAAGAGATCAGGGAATACCTCCCGTCCGTGGGTGTGATCACGCTCTCGGTCACCACGCCTGGCCTAACGCCCATGGCGGCGGACGGGACAGCTCTCGGCCCCGCGATCCTTTTCTTCGACGGGCGAAGCCACGCGCAGGCGCGCGCCATCCGCGCGCGGGTGGGCGAGGAGAAGTTTCTGCGGGAGACCTGCAACCTGCCGGTGTCGGGGGGATCGTCCCTGTGCTCCATTTTGTGGATTCGAGAGAACCAGCCCAAGGTTTGGGCCGCGGCGGACAAGTTCGGTCACTGCAATACCTATATGGTCAAGCGGCTGACGGGGAACTGGGCGATCGATCCCTCCACCGTCTCCATCACGGGCCTCTACAACAGCCCTGCCAATGACCTGACCTGGAACCGCGACGTTCTGGATCTGGCCGGAATCCCCCTGGACAGACTGCCGCCGCTCATGCATTCCTATCAGTGCGCCGGCCGGGTGCTGCCCGGGGTCGCGGCGGAACTCGGTTTGTCCGAGGGTTGCCCCGTCCTTTGCGGCGGAAATGACGCCGTACTGGCGGCTTTCTCGGGGGGGCTGACCCAACCGGGAGCGATCAATAACATCTGCGGCACTTGCGAGATCACCAGCACGTGCGTGGACGCCCCGGTGGCTTCCCCCAACTTCAACATTCGCTGTCATGTGATCCCCGGCCGCTGGGTGACGTTCTTCGTTCTGAACACCGGTGGGAAGGCCCTGGAGTGGTTTCAGTCGGTGTTCTGCAAAGAGATGACCGAGAACCGCTTCTACGAGGAGTACATCCCGAGTGTGCTCGCTTCCTTCTTCAACGGGCCGGATCCGGACAAGCGGGAAGCCGAGCTGCCCGTGTACGTGCCGTACCTCAGCGGCTGCCGCTACACGCTGGAACAGATGAAGGCGAGCTTCTCGGGGGTCACGCTCGAGACCACCCGCGACGACATGCTGCTGAGCCTGATCCGTGGCAACGCGGCCTACCATGGCGATCATCTGCGCGAAGTCGGCACAATGGTAACACTGGGACGCAGGGTGTCCACCACCGGGGGTGGGGCCAAGATCCGCGGCTATCTACAGGTCAAGAAGCGCTGGACGGGCGACTTCGAATATGAATATCAAGACCAGTCCTCGCTCGTGGGGGCGGCCATGCTCGGCCAGATCTACCAACGAGGGGCCGACAGATCCGTATAATCTTCCGTCCGATTTATCCGAGGAGGTCCAAGATGTCAGAGAGTGTAGTGGAAAGATTCATCAAGACGAACCCCAGCATGGAGATCTGGTGGGATTCTTCCCCGCTGGTGTTTGAGCAGTGGGCCGAGCACATGACGGCTTCCGCTCCGGAGGCGAAGCGGGCCGAGAGGGCCGCTCAGGTGCGGCGGCTCTATGTGGCCGGCGATCCAGCGGCGAGCGTTTTCCGCGGCTGCACGACCAACCCGCCCCTGTCGCTGACGGCAGTTAAGAGCGATCCGAAATACTGGGACCCGCGGATCGACGAGATCATCGCGTCGCGCCCCGGCATCTCGCCAAGGGAACTCTTCTGGGAGACGTACAAGGCCGTCATCCGCAAGGGAGCCCAGATGATGCAGCCCATCTGGGAGGCTTCCGGCGGGCGCTACGGGTACGTGTCCGGGCAACTGGACCCGCGCCTTTTCACCGAGACGGAGATCATGTGCCGGCAAGCGGACGAGATCGCCTCGCTGGGCCCGAATATCATGGTCAAGGTGCCGGCCAGCCAGCAAGGCGTGGACGTGGTGAGACACGTGACCTCCAAGGCGATCTGCACCAACGTCACCACCTGCTTCACTCTGCCGCAGATCATGCAGGTGGCCCGGGCGGCGAAGGAGGGCCTCGAGATTGCCAAGAAGAACGGCGTGGACACTTCCCGCTGGCGGGCGGTGATCACGCACATGCTGGGCCGGCTGACGGAGCGTCCGGAGCTGATGAAACAGGCCGAGTACTACAAGGTTGATGTCAGCGAAGCGGACCGCAAGTGGTTCGGCCTGGCGGTCTTCAAGCGGGCCTATCAGATGATCTGGGAAGGCGGCTACCCCAGCAAGATGCTGCTGTGCTCCGTGCGGCAGGGACCGCACGTGGCTGGAAAGCCCCGCTTCTGGGACATTGAAGAACTGGCCGGCGGGGACGTCGTTTTCACTCTTCCCCCTTATGGGCTGGAACCGATGTTTCAGCTTGCCGATCACCTCGTCTTCGACCCGCAAGCCATCCACCGGCCGGTGCCGAAGTCGTCGCTGGAGAAACTCCTGCAGTTGCCGTACTGCTTGCAGGCGTACGAGCCCAATGGCTTGTCTCCGGACCAGTTCAACACGCACCCCGCAACCATTTACACGGTGAACGAGTTCAGCAAGGCTTCGGCCGGCCTCGAAGAGTACGTGGGCCAGCGTCTCGCGCTGGCTGGCGCGGCGGCATAGGTTGATGTCCACACCGGCCCCGCGGGCTCCGAGTACTGCGTAAGGTACAATAGCCACTTCATGGCTGGTCTTTTGGAGGGCAAAACCGGCCTCGTTCTGGGAATCGCCAACAAGTGGAGCATCGCCTACGCCATCGCGGAGGCTTTCCGCCGCGAAGGCGCGAGGCTGCTGGTGACCTACCAGGGCGAGCGCCAGAGGGAGACCGTGGAGGCGCTTGCCGCCGAACTCGCGGCCGGCCGAGTGCTGGCTTGTGACGTCTCTCAAGACGAGGACCTGGAACGCCTGGCGGATGCGCTCGGAAGCGGCGACGAGCGGCTGGACGCCGTGGTACACAGCATCGCCTTCGCCAACCGCGACGACCTGACACGTCCGTTCGTCGAGACCTCGCGGGCGGGGTTCCTGCTGGCGCAGGATGTCAGTGCCTACTCGCTGGTCTCCGTGGCCCGGGCGGTGTCACCATTGATGACCCAAGGCGGGTCGATCACCACGCTCAGCTACATCGGCGCGACCCGGGTCATTCCCAACTACAACGTGATGGGCGTGGCCAAGGCCGCTCTGGAATCCGCCGTGCGTTACCTGGCGAACGATCTTGGACCGCGCGCCATTCGGGTAAATGCCATTTCAGCGGGGCCGGTGAAGACCGCCTCGGCCAGGGCGATCAAGGACTTCTCCGGGATTCTCGACTTCATGGCCGCGCGCGCCCCACTGCGCCGGAACACGGACCCAGCGGAGGTGGCGGATGCGGCCGTCTTTCTGGCCAGCGATTTGGGCCGCGGCGTCACGGGGAACGTGCTCTTCGTGGACGCAGGTTTTCAGATTATGGGGATGTAATCGAGGGTGCGTTGACATGCCCTTGACCCCATCCCTATCATGAAATTGAAGCCCCGGGCGCTGGGGTTGAGTCCTCAATGTAGAGCCAGGGCACTCTCCGAGACGAAACCATGATAAAGGTTGACGGTTTAACCAAGCGATACGCTCGTACTGTCGCTGTGGACAACATTTCTTTTAACGTCGAGAAGGGCAGCATCGTCGGGTTCCTCGGGCCGAATGGAGCGGGCAAGACCACCACGATGCGGATCCTTACCTGCTTCCTTCCGCCAACGCACGGCACGGCCGAGGTTGCCGGTTTCGACGTCATCGAGAAACCGCTGGAAGTCAAGCGGCGCATAGGCTACCTGCCCGAATCTCCGCCGTTGTACCCCGAGATGGAGGTGATCGAGTACCTGAATTTCGTCGCCTGCCTGAAGGGCATCCCGAAGTCCGAGATCAAACAACGGGTGGATCAGGTCTTGGAGCGCTGCGCCATCGGCGACGTGCGCCGCACCTTGCAGAGCAATTTGTCCAAAGGATACCGGCAACGCGTGGGACTGGCGCAGGCCATCATCCACAACCCCGACGTGCTCATCCTGGACGAGCCGACCGCGGGTCTGGACCCCAAGCAGATCCTCGATACGCGGCAGCTCATCAAGAATCTCGCCGGGAACCACACCATCATCCTGAGCACCCACATTCTGCCGGAGGTCGAGCAGACCTGCCAGCAGGTCATTATCATCAACAAGGGCAGGCTGGTGGCGACGGACTCGGTCGAGAATCTGACCAGCCGGTTGCGCGGCTCGGAAGCCGTCGCCGTCGAGGTGGAGAGCCGGGATTCCGAGCTGGACGCTGGCCGGGTCCAGCGGCGGCTCGAGCAAGTTCCTGGCGTGAGCCGCGTCCTTCCCAAGGAGGCCGGCGGCAATCGCTGCGGGTTCGAGGTGGAGAGCCTTCAGGGCCGCACGATTCGCGGCGAACTGGCGCGCGCGGTCGTGGAGGGAGGGTGGAACCTTACCGAACTGCGGCCGCTGGCCTTCAGCCTTGAAGAGGTCTTCCTGCAATTGACGGCGTCCGAAGAACCGGACGCCAGCGGAGGTGAGAAGTGAGGAACACCTGGACCATTTATCGCAAGGAGCTGAAGAGCTACTTCGCTTCGCCCATCGCCTACCTTCTGATGGCCGTCTTCGCCCTGATCTTCGGATACTTCTTCTATGCGGCCACGGCCATCTTCGTCAGCCGGGGCCTGGAGTCGCAGATGACGGGCCAGGGCATGCCCATGGACATGAACGAATGGATCATCCGCCCGCTCCTGATGAATGTCAGCGTCATCGCCCTGTTCCTGATCCCCATGATCACGATGCGGCTCTTCGCGGAGGAGAAACGCTCGGGCACCATCGAGCTGCTGATGACCTCGCCCGTTCGCGACATCGAGATCATTTTGGCCAAGTGGTTCGCCGCTGAAACGCTGTTCGCGGGGATTCTGGGGCTCTCGGCGCTGAACCTCGGCTTCCTGTTCCTACACGGCAAGCCCGACTGGAGGCCGATCCTGATCGGCTACCTGGGGCTGCTATTACAGGGAGGCGCGCTGCTGGCGCTCGGGGCATTCATCTCGACCACGACGCGGAACCAGATCATCGCCGGTGGGGGGACCTTCGCGGCCTGCCTTCTGCTGTGGATTCTGGACTGGGTCAGCTCGTACGAAACGGCCACGTGGGCGAAGGTGTTGACTTATCTCTCCGTGGTCACGCATTTTGAGCCCTTCTCCAAGGGTGTTCTGGACACCAGGGATGTCATCTTCTACCTGTCGGTGATCTTCTTCGGGTTGTTCCTCACGGCGCGGTCCATGGAATCTCTTCGGTGGAGGGCTTGAGATATGAGATTCGGCTGGGTAAAAGCAAGACAAACGAAATACACGGTCTACCTTACCGTTTATCTGTTGGTCATACTGGGGATCCTGAGCGCCGCCAATTGGCTCGCCGACCAGCACAACTTCTCGTACGACTCAACTTCGAATAAACGTTTCAGCCTCTCGGATCAAACCATCAAGATCGTCAAGGGGCTCAAACAAGACGCCAAGATCACCTACTACGACCGGACCAGCCAGTTCGGAACGGCGCGCGACCTGCTGGACAGGTACGCCAACCTCTCCGGGAAGCTCACCGTGGCATACGTGGACCCGGACAAGAAGCCGCAGATCGCTAAGGCGGACGGCGTACGGACCTATGGGACCATCTTTGTTCAAGCGAACGGAAAGAAGGAAGAGGCCAAGAGCCTGACCGAGGAAGAGATCACCGGCGCCCTGATCCGCGCCTTGAAGGGAGGGCAGCGGACCGCGTGCGCTGTCTCGGGCAGCGGTGAGCACGGCTTCGACAACAGCGAGCGGACCGGCTACTCCGGCCTCAAGGACCTGCTCGAGAGGAACAACTACAAGACTCAGACCATCTCTCTTCTTCAGAAACCGGAAGTCCCGAAGGATTGCACGGTCCTGATTGTGGGCGGGCCGCGCTTCGATTACGTTGAGCCGTCCGTGAAGGCGATTCAGTCTTACGTACAGTCGGGCGGCCGTGCCTTGATCATGCTGGATCCTCCGCTGAAGTTCGGCAGCGACGAGGTCAGCGACAACGCGCCGCTGGTGAAGATGCTGGAAGGCTGGGGCGTCACGGCGGATAAGGACCTGGTCCTGGATACCAGCGGGATCGGCCAGATCTTCGGCTTGGGCCCCGAGGTTCCATTGATCACCTCCTACGACACCCATCCGATCGTCCGCGAGATGAAGTCGGTTGCCACGGCGATGCCGCTGGCGCGCAGCCTGGATGTGAAAGCGGCCGACAAGACCAGCGTCGAGAAGTTGCTTGAAACATCCGACAACAGTTTTGCGACTACCAGCCTGAGCTCGAGGGCCATCAGCATCAACCCGGCCAAGGACAGGAAGGGACCGCTTACGCTGGCGGCGGCCGGCACGTACAATCCAGGCCCGGCCGGCACGCAGGGCCGTTTTGTGGTGGCGGGTTCTTCGGCCTGGGCATCCAACTACATCCTGCCGTTTAACGGGAACCGGGACCTCTTCATGAACATGATGAACTGGCTCAGCTCGGATGAGGACTTGATTTCGATCCGGCCGAAGGAACCCGAGGATCGGCGGCTGTCGCTGAGCCGCCAGCAGATGACGACCATCTTCTACTCGAGTGTGGTGGGCCTGCCGCTGCTCGTGATCCTCGGCGGCCTGGGGGTCTGGTGGCGAAGGAGGTAAGCCGATGCGGTTTCGCGGACTGTTGATCGCGCTCGCCGTGCTGGCCGCCCTGGGCGGCGGCATCTATTGGTCCAACAAAGTCAAGAAGGCGCAGGAGGGGAAACCCTCTCCGGACGCTCCGCCAGCCATCCTGACCATCCCGGAAGATCAGTTTCGACGGATCGAGATCCGGAAGGCGGGGGGCGAGCCTCTGGTGCTTCAGAAAGCGGACTCCGGGAAGTGGGAGATGACGTCACCGCCGAAATGGCCGGCCGACCAGGATGCGGTAAGCGGGATCGTGAACACGCTGTCTTCGCTGACGTCCGGGCGGCTGGTGGAAGAGAAGACCGCGGACCTGGGCCAATTCGGGCTGGCTGCGCCGGGTTTTGAGATCATCGTCACGCGGAAAGATGGGAAGACGCAGAAGCTGCTCATCGGCGACGACAGTCCGGCGGGGGGCGGCAGCTTCGCCAAGCTGGATGGAGACCCGCGGATCTTCACCATCGCGTCGTATAGCAAGACGAGCCTGGACAAGACGCCCAGGGACCTGCGCGACAAGCGCCTGCTGACCTTCGACTCCGAGAAGCTGTCGCGCGTGGATCTGACCGCCAAGGGGCAGACCATCGAGTTTGGCAAGAACGCCCAGAACGAGTGGCAGATCATCAAGCCGCAGCCTTTCCGGGCTGACGGGGGCCAGGTGGAGGATCTCATTCGGAAGCTGACGGACGCGAAGATGGACTCCCCCGCAACCGAAGAGGACGATAAGAAAGCCGCCTCGGCATTCGCCGGCGCGACGCTGGTCGGAGTGGCGAGGGTCACGGACGCAGCCGGTACGCAGCAACTCGAAGTGCGGCGCGACAAGGACAAGAACTACTACGCGCGCTCGAGCGTGGTGGAGGGAGTCCACAAAGTCACGAGCGATCTTGGCGAGAGCATGGACAAGGGTCTGGCGGATTTTCGCAACAAGAAGCTGTTCGACTTCGGCTTCAGCGATCCGAGCATGTTGGAGATTCGCGACGGGACCAGACAAGCGACCTATCTGAAGCAAACCGACAAGTGGATGTCGGGGTCGACGCAGATGGATGCGACCACGGTCAACGCGCTGATGGACAAGCTGCGGGATCTCGCGGCCATCAATTTCGTGGACAGCGGCTTCACCACGCCGGTTTTCGAGGCGGCGGTCACATGGAACGGCGGCAAGAGGGTCGAGAAGGTGCTGATCTCCAGGCAAGGCACGCGCTCGTTTGCCAAGCGGGAGAATGAACCCTCGATCTATGAACTTGACCCCAAGGCGCTCGATGAGCTGCAGAAGGCAGCGTCGGAGATCAAGGCGTACCAGCCCCCCAAGCCGGAAAAGAAGAAGTGACTGCCAAAGGCTCCATAAGCGGGCTGCTGACGGACCTGTATGAGCTGACAATGGCGGCCGGCTACTACGAAGCCGGCATCTCCGAAAAGCAAGCCACGTTCGAGCTCACCATCCGGCGCCTTCCCCCGAATCGAAACTACGCGATGGCGGCCGGTCTGGCACAGGCCGTCGAGTATCTCACGTCGGTGTGCTTCGGGGAGGAGGACACCCGGTATTTGCGCTCCCTCCCTCAGTTCGCGCGGGCTTCAGAAGGTTTCTTTGACAGGCTGCGGCGCTTTCGCTTCAGCGGCGACTTGTTTGCGATGCGCGAGGGCACGCCCGTGTTCGGAGGTGAACCTATCCTCACCGTCCGAGCGCCTTTGATCGAAGCCCAAGTGGCCGAGACTTACCTGCTGGCCAGCATCGGCTTTCAATCCATGGTGGCGGCCAAAGCCGCCCGGATCGTGGAAGCGGCCCGCGGACGAGCGGTCGTCGAGTTTGGCACCCGGCGGGCGCACTCGCCGCAAGCTGGGGTCCTGGCGGGTCGCGCAGCCTATATTGGCGGTTGCGCCGGAACCAGCAATACCCTGGCGGGGTCTTTGTTCGGCATCCCCATTTACGGCACCGCGGCTCACTCCTGGGTGCTCGCCTTCCCCGACGAGGAGACGGCCTTTCGGCAGCTCCAGACATTCCTGGGGGACGCCGCGATTTACGTCGTTGACACTTTCGATACGTTGGACGGAGTCCGTAAGGCTGCGGATCTGGGCCAGCCCATGTGGGGCGTCCGGCTGGACAGCGGCGACCTTCTGGAACTGTCCAAGCGGTCGCGGGTCATTCTGGACTCGGCCGGCCTGGACCGCGCCAAGATCATGGCCACGGGCGATCTGAACGAATACAAGATCCGCGACCTCGTGGACGCGGGCGCCCCCATCGACGCGTTCGGCGTCGGAACCGAGCTGGCCACTTCGGCTGACGCACCCAACCTGGGCGTGGTGTACAAGCTCGTCGAGCTCCGCTCGGACGGGATCAGGCGCTACACGGCAAAGTTCAGCGAAGACAAGATGACATACCCCGGGGCCAAGCAGGTCTTCCGTTTCCACGACCATGATGAGATTGCGTGCGTCTGGGAGCGCTGTCCGCCAGAAACGGCGACGGCGCTGATTCACCCGATTCTGGTTGGCGGGCGGCTGGCCGAGCCGCTCCCCGATGCGACGGCAGTCAAGTCGCATGCCGCCAAGGCTCTGGCGGATCTGCCTGCCACTTGCCTTCGGCTGGAGTCACCGGAGCCTTACCCCGTGAACTACACGCCGGCGCTGTTGGGACTTGCCGAAGACGCGCGCAGAAGACTGGGGGAACACGATCCATGACGACGGTCTTCTTCGATGTGGATACGCAAATGGATTTCATGCTCCCGGCGGGCGCGCTGTACGTGCCCGGCGCCGAGCGCCTGATACCCATCATTGCCCGGCTGAATCGGTGGGCCGCCGGGCATTCGATTCCCGTCATCTCCACGATGGACGCGCACGCGGAGAACGATCCTGAATTCTCCCAGTGGCCCCCACACTGCGTGGCGGGCGCCGCCGGCCAGCGCAAGCCCTCCGAAACGCTCGTGGGGGACGCGCACCAGATCATCGTCGAAACGCCGGCGCTCGACTGTTTCAGCAATCCCGGCCTTCCGGCGCTGCTGGATCGCCTGGGAGCCGAGCGCTGCGTCGTCTATGGCGTCGTAACCGAGTACTGTGTGCGCCTGGCAGCACTCGGCCTGCTACAGAGAGGCAGGCAGGTGGAAGTCGTCACCGACGCCATCGTCGGGCTGGACCCGGAAGCGGCCGCCAGGACGCTGGACGAGATCCAGCAGGCAGGCGGGCGCCTCACGACAGTTGGCGAAGTCTGTTCGGCCTAGCTCCAATACTGTTCACTTATAACATTGCCTGTAGTATTCTGTTTCTGCGCGGCCCCCGCCGCGCATTGCCCACAATTGCCCAAGACTTGAGCAGGCCAGATCGATGGATCAACAAGTGGACCACACCCTCAAGACCAGGAAGAGCCCGAGACTGTTGACGATGCTACTGAGGCTCAGGATCGCACATCACAGCAGCCCTTAGAATCAATCACATAACGGTCGGACGGATCATTTGCGTACGACAGGTGCGAGTCCAGATCAGTCGCATTGAGGCTCCGCCACGCCATTTTAAGATTTCTGTCACCTTTTACCTTATGCGTGCATCCGCATAAGCAATGGACCAGCTTTCGGTGCTCTTCAAAGCGCTTGCAGACCCGACGCGGCTGCGGATCATGAACCTGTTGTTGCGGTCGCCATTATGCGTCTGCGAAATGGAGAAAATCCTCGGATTGCCCCAACCGCTTCTTTCCCGGCACTTGGCTTACCTGCGCAGCGGCGGATTGGTGGAAAGTCATCGGGACGGGATGCGGGTCAATTACAACCTCAACGAAGGACATCACCTCATCACCGAACTGCGGCCGTTTCTGCTGCGCACGTTGGGGAGCGATAGCGTGGGCCGCGCTGATCTGCGCACGCTTAAGGCCGCCGGGTAGTGAAAGGAAAGGAAGAACCCCTATGCCTTCTGATGATGTGAATGATCGGACATCTGCTGCCGAAACGGCAAAAACGGCGCGGCGCAAGAGGCTTTCCACGCTGTTACGCGTCGGGCTGTCGGTCGCCACAATCGTCATCCTCATGCTCTGGATCTTGGGCACGTTCCGGCGGGGCGTGATCCCGGCCAGCAAGCTGCCGGTTGCCGAGGAATCGGTGGCGGGCCTGACCACGCAGAAGATCGCGATGCAGACGGTCCCTGCCGTGACCGAGGCCGTGGGAACTATCCAGGCCGAGCAAGTCGCCGCAGTGACTTCCCGTGTGGTGGCAGACATCGTCGAGATGAGTGCATCGGCGGGGCAGCGGGTAACCAGCGGAGAAACCCTGGTGGTGCTCGACGACCGGGATCTCCGGCACCGGGTCGAGCAGGCGCAGGATGCCGCACGAAGCGCGGAGGCCACGCTGGCGCAGGCGCAGTCCGACTACAAACGCGACAAGCCGCTCTTTGACCAGCAAGTCATCACCGCTTACGACTTCGAGCACACCCAAACCAATCTGAAGACCGCCGAAGCGAACTTCCATCGGCTTCAAGAAGCCGTACGGGAAACGGAAGTGGACCTGTCGTACGCAGTCATCCGCAGCCCTTTCACCGGAGTGGTAGTAGACAAGCTGGCAAACCTGGGGGACATGGCCGCTCCCGGCAAACCACTCCTGACGATGTACGAGGAGGGCCGGCTGTGGCTCGAGGCGAACGTGCCCGAAGATCTGATGGGCCGCATCCGCCTCAATGAGCTTCTGACGTTTCGGATCGACGCTTTGAGCCGGGAGATGCGGGGACGGGTGGTTGAGATCGTCCCGTCGTCCGACCCATCCAGCCGAACCATTGTTGCGCGCGTGCGCCTGAGTGAAACGAAGGACATTCTCCCAGGGATGTTTGGGCGCTTGCTGATTCCCATGAAGCCGGAAGAGGCGCTGGCAGTGCCCGCATCGGCGCTGATCCGCGCCGGCCAGTTGACGATGGTGGACGTGGTCCAGGCGGGTCGATTGGAGCGTCGAACCGTGCAACTCGGCCGCGCTATTGGCAGCCAGTTTGAAGTGCTCAGCGGCCTCGCCGCCGGGGAAACGATTGTTATCAGGAAAGCCCGATGAGCGAACTGCACGATTCTCTCACGATCCGCATAGTCCGCAAGTTCCTGGAATCGAACCTGTCGATGGTGTTCATCCTGGTCTCGATTGCCGCGGGCGTGTTGGCCCTGCTGGTAACACCGCGCGAGGAGGAGCCGCAAATCATCGTGGCCGCGGCCAACGTTATGGTCTCCTTCCCAGGCCACACGGCGCAGGACGTTGAGCAACTCGTTTCCACGCCGCTCGAAAGGATGCTGTCCCAAATCCCTGGCGTCGAGTATGTGTATTCCCGCTCCATGCCGGGCCAAAGCATCGTTACGGCGCGTTTCTACGTAGGGCAGCCGCTGGAGCCAAGCTACGTCAAGCTCATCCGCAAGCTCAACGAGAACATGGACCGGATCACGCCGGGTGTGGCGGGATGGGTGGTGAAGCCTATCGATGTGGACGATGTGCCGATTGTCACCTTCACGCTCACCAGCGGCTCCCGGGACGACTATGCGCTGCGACGCATGGCGGACGAGATCGTGGCCCGCCTGCAAGGAGTAGAAAATGCCGGCGTCGCCTACGTGGTGGGCGGCCGCCCGCGCGAGTTGCTGATCCGGCCATCCGCCGCCAGCATGGCCTCCTATCGAATTGCGGCGCTGGATCTGAGCCGGGCCATTCAAGCCTCGAATTCCAGCGTGCTCGCGGGAACCTTCGACCGTAACGATCAGGATGTCCGCGTGCAGGCGGGCCAGTTCATCGCGGATGCGCGAGATTTGCAGAACCTGGTGGTCGGCGCATCAAACGGCCGCCCCGTGTACCTCCGCGACATTGCCGAAGTCAGGGACGGCCCTGGCGAGTTTCTGGACTACGTACGCTTTCACCGCGGATTAGCTTGGGATCATCCCAAAGAAGTGGGCGCCGCGGGAAGCCTGATCGGCGGAACTCGGACGCAGGCGCCTCCCAAGCACGGCTTTCAACCGGCCGTTACGATCGCCGTCGCCAAGAAGCATGGCACGAACAACGTCTGGGTAGCCGAGGCGCTACTAAAGCGGATGGGGGAGTTGCAGGCGGAGATTCTGCCCGCCGACGTGCAGGTGGTCGTGACGCGGAACTATGGAGTGACCGCCAACGACAAGGTCAAAGAACTGGAAGCGGGCTTGTTGGTCGCTATCGCGGTAGTCATGGCGCTGCTGGCCATGGGACTGGGCTTCCGGCAAGCGCTGGTGGTGGCCATCGCGGTTCCCTGTGTTTTCGGCCTGACTCTCATCGTCAACTATTTCCTGGGATTCTCGATAAACCGCATCTCGCTGTTCGCGCTGACGGTAGCCCTCGGCCTGCTGGTGGACGATCCCATCGTGGACGTCGAGAACATCCACCGCCACTTCCAGATGCGGGGAAAAGCCACGGTCGATATCGTTCTCGAGGCCGTGAATGAAGTCAGGCCTCCGTTGATCGCGGCCACTTTCGCGGTGATTCTTTCATTCCTTCCCCTGCTCTTCGTCACCGACATGATGGGCCAGTATCTGCGGCCCATGGCGGCCAACATCCCTGTCACGATGATCATGTCGCTGGTCGTCTCCTTCACGATTACGCCATGGCTGGCATATCACATGCTGAAAAAGCATGCCGTCAGCGAGGCGGAATGCGCGGCGCCGCCAGATGCCATTTCCGGTCCCCGGCGTTTTTTCAATGCGACCCTTCTTCCGCTCATTAAACGTCCGCGGCGAGGCCGCCTGTTTCTGCTTTTGGTCATGCTGCTGTTTATCGGCAGCGTCCTGCTGGTACTGACCCGCCACGTGCAAGTCAAGCAGTTGCCTTACGACAACAAGGACGAGATGCTCCTGGTCCTCGATATGCCGGCGGGCACGACCCTGGAGCGGACCGACGCCGCCGCTCGCGACTTCGAACACTATCTCCAGTCGGTTCCGGAGATCACGGACTTCGAGGCTTACGTGGGGACCACATCGCCGGTCGATTTCAACGGTCTGATGCGGCAATACTTTCTGCGCCGGGCGCCCAACCGCGCGGACATCCGGATCAACCTGATTCACAAGACAGAGCGCGACTACGCGAGTCATTCCCTGGGGTTGCGGTTGCGCTCCGACCTCACCGCCATCGCACAACGCGACGGAGTGAAGCTGAAGATCGTCGAACTGCCGGCTGGACCACCGGCCATGTCCACGCTGGTTGCGGCCGTCTATGGGAGCCCGACGCAATCTTACGAGGACATCATCGGAGCCGCATCGGTCGTCAAGGCTCGCATCCGCCGCGAATTGGGCGTGGTTGATGTGGACGACACCGTCGATGAAGACCAAACCAAATACGTATTCGAAGTGGACAAGCAGAAGGCCGCGCTGAATGGCCTGTCCACGGACGAGATATCCCGCACGATAGGGCTCGCTCTCGGTAGCCAGGCGGCGGGCGCCGCCCAAATCCCCTATGAGCGCACACCCGTCAGGATCGCACTCTGGTTTCCCCGGGCGGAGCGATCGAGCACGATCGACCTCGCCCGGATCTACGCCAAAGGCACAGGCGGAAGTCTGGTTCCGTTGTCGGAAGTTGGCGCCTGGCGCACGACCATCGAGGATAAAACCATTTATCACCGCCAACTTCAGCGCGTTGTGTACGTGATGGGAGAGATGGCGGGCCGGCCGCCCGTGGAAACCATCCTGGACCTGACGGCCGACCAGGTCCAAGGAGGCCAGCGGAGTTTCGTCGACATGCAGGCGTCGCCCCGCCCGTTGAATCAACGAACCATGTTTCGCCAGGGCGGAGGCATCCCCTGGGCCGTGTCCAACGGGATTACTGTCCACTGGTGGGATGAAGGCGAGATGTACATCACGATCCACCTCTTCCGCGATCTGGCGTTCGCGATGCTGACCGCTTTGATCGCCATATACATCATCCTGATGAACCAGACCGGCTCCTATCGCCTGCCGCTGACCATCATGCGGGCGATCCCGCTCATGGTGATCGGGGTGATGCCCGGGTTCTGGCTGCTGAATCAGATCGGCCAGCACAGCATCGGCGGGTTCAGGAACCCCGTCTTTTTCTCTGGTCCCGCATTCATTGGGATGATCGCTCTGGCGGGCATTGTGACGAGGAATTCGATCATCATCGTGGATTTCATTCAACTGGGCCTGCTGCGCGGTCTTTCGCTCGAGGAGGCAATTCTCAATAGTGTTTCAGTGCGATTGCGGCCGATTCTCCTGACGTCCGGCGCAGCGGTACTCGGCGCCATTCCCATCACGCTGGATACCGTTTTCGGCGGAATGGCATGGTCGCTCATCTTCGGGTTGATCGTCTCGACGCTGTTTTCGCTGTTCGTGATTCCCGTCACGTACTACATCGTCTACGCGAAGAAGCCGAATCATGGTTTACCCGACAACATCCGTAAGAAGCTCGCCGCCAGCTTGAGCCAGGAGCCCAACGCATCATGACTGTGAAACATTGGATCAAACTCGTAGCGTCGCTTGCGGCGTTCGCCCTTCTGGCCGCGGCCGCAGAGCCGACCACCGACGCGAAGATGAGCCTGCGGGAGGCCGTAGACTACGCGCTGGCGCACTCCCCGGATCTGAAATCTTCGCAGACCGAGATCCGGCGCCGTGAAGGGTTGGTGACCACGGCACACTCATTCCTGATGCCGCAGGCGGATCTCTCCGGCGACGCGGCGCGCTCGCGGTTCGAGCACGGGTACCCCGCCGGGACCACGCCGTCCCTGTTGCGGTTCGACACCGCTCAGTACACCGGAGTCGCGGACCTCAAGTTCCTCGCCTGGGATTTTCACAAGACGGAACTCGAGCTTGCCGCCACTCGGGAACACGTCGAGGCTGCGCGGGCGACGACCGACCGGAGGCGGCAGGAGATCATATTTGAAGCTGCGCGGTTGTATCTTCAGGCGCTGGCGTACTCGGACCTAATCGGCTCCGCCGAGGCAAGGGTAAAGAGCCTGCAATCGCTTCTCGACCGGACGAATCAACTGGTTCAAGGCGGCCGCGCCGTTCCGGTGGATGCGTTGAAAATCAAAACCCGGCTGGCACGGGTGGAAAGCGACCTGGCCACGCTCCGTTCGGGCCGAAGATCGTCATTGAGCGCTTTGGCCTCGGTGATGGGATTCGAGGGTGACCTGCCGCTGTTGGTCTACACCCCGGCGTCTCCTCTGCCGCCAATTCCTCCCGAACCGGAAGTCCAACTGCTGAAACAGGCCGTAGCGAGCAGGCCGGAGTTGGTCTCGCAAGACCATGAGATCCGGGCAAGCGAGCGCCTTGAGGAATCCGCCCGGAAAGCCGTCCTTCCCCGCATCGATCTTCGCGCTTCGGCCATCCAGTACGGCTCGAATACCCCGGTGGGCTTTCCCCAACTAATCGGGAAGCTGCTGCCGGCGATTTCCGCTACAGCTCCCTCTCCGGGCAATGCCGCCACCGACTGGGTGATTGGCGTCCACGTCTCGTTCCCGCTTTTCGACGGAGGCCGGCGCAAAGGCCAAATCCAGTCCGCACAGGCTCAACTGGAAGAGGCACGACTGGCGCGCCAGCAATTGCAGTTTCGCATTAGCCGCGAGGTCCGCTCCGCCCTGGCCGATCTGGAGAGCGCGGAAAGCCGGGTGACTTCGCTGCGTGATTCTGTCGCCGAAAGTGAGCGCGTGCTGCACGACGAGCGGCTGAAATTCGAGGCGGGGCGCAGTGTCATCAACTTCGTCTTGGATGCAGAGTCCGCCGTGCTCACCAACCAGTCCCTCCTCTCCCAGGCCGAGCGCTCGGTGAGCATCGCGGCCTTGGCGCTGGACCTCAGTGTGGGACGCCTGGAGCCTGACCACTTGCCGTAGGCGCTCCTACACGCCCCCTTGAAGCAGATCCTGATAGCTGTTGGCCGTAGTCCGCTCATGTTGAGCACCGTAGCTCGGGGCCTCCCCGTTTTTGGCGTAGCGCCTAAGTCCTTGGTAAGAAGAGGCGAGACTTGGCGGTGAGGGTGGGATTCGAACCCTCGGATGGGACCTGGAATCAGTAAGTTACAGATTCCTCGATGCCAGGAGTGCCATATCTCCCAGGGCTCTCGTCGCGCATTGCCCAAGAGCTTGACCTGACCAACTCGACTACCGATGAACGTCTTCTCGTCGGGCTTGTGCTGCTGGCGCAACACCGCGTCCTGCTTGCGGCAGCCTCGCCGTCTTTCTCCGCGCAAGCGAAGTCCAGCACCGCGAACGCCTCGATCGCCTTCAGGATGTCCCACGCAATCAGGTGAGCGTAGGAGGCCTTGCTGCCCTCTGGAGGTTTCGGTGCAGGGTGATGATCCGGCGGTTCTCGTCGATGAACTTCACGGGGATGATGAGCTGCGATGCGGCCAGCGGGATCGCCTGGCAGTCGGCGGCGAGACGAGGAGACCAGGGGACGTATGGCGGCAGGATTGTAAGACGAGGCGAGCAGATCCTCGCTGAGACCTGGCCTAAACTTGAATGAGAGGGGATATATAATGGGCACCACATGCGGGCCTGCACAATACTTGGTGAAATTGAGGAGGCGCAGTGAAGTTGCTGAACGTACCACGTCATTCGCTTTCGAGAAGCCGGCGAATTTCGTGTTTAAGGCCGGCCAGTTTCTGGAGATCACCCTCATGAGTCCTCCGGAGACGGATGCGGAGGGTGACAGCCGGGCGTTTTCGATCGCGAGCGCTCCTCACGAAGAGATGCTGATGATCGCGACCCGGATGAGGGACACGGCCTTCAAGCGGGTTCTCGGCAGCATGCCACTAGAATCCGAAGTCAAGGTCGAGGGACCATTCGGCGATCTGGTTCTGCATAACAACCAGGCGCGGGCGGCAGTTTTTCTGGCAGGGGGCATTGGCATTACCCCCTTCCGGAGTATGGTCGTGCGGGCGGCCAAAGAGCAGCTCCCCCACCATCTGTTCCTGTTCTACTCCAACCGGCGGCCGGAAGACGCTCCCTTTCTGGAAGAGCTAAAGGCCGTTGAACTGGGGTATCCCAACTTCAAATTTGTCGGGACCATGACAGATATGGCGCGATCAGGCCGTTCCTGGGATGGCGAAACCGGTTTCCTCGACTACGAAATGCTCTCCCGATATCTCAAGGGTGCGGCTTCGCCAATCTATTACATTGCCGGTCCACCCGCCATGGTCACCGCGTTGCGGGACATGCTCAATCATGCTGCTGTCGATGACGACGACATCCGCATGGAAGAGTTCGCCGGTTATTGAATAGTGGCCGGGTCTCTGGCCGATCTATCTTCGATTTGCGGTGGTACGGTGAAAGAGAGAGGTTGAGTTTCAGGGCAGATGGAGCCGCACTACAGGATAGAGCGCGACAGCATGGGCGAGATGCGTGTACCGCGGGACGCCCTCTATGGAGCGCAGACCGCCCGGGCGGTGGAGAACTTCCCCGTCAGCCGGATGCGGTTTCAGCGACCGTTCTTGCGCGCCCTCGGGTTGATTAAGGCCGCTGCCGCCCAGGTGAACGGCCGGATGGGTCACCTGCCGCAGGCCGAGGCTGCTGCTATCGAAGCCGCCGCCAATGAGGTTGCCGAAGGCCGCTACGACGACGCCTTCGTCGTGGACGTTTTTCAGACCGGCAGTGGCACCTCAACCAACATGAACGCCAACGAGGTGATTGGCCATCTGGCGAGCGCGCACCCGAACGATGAGGTCAACCGCGGGCAGTCCAGCAATGACGTGATTCCCACCGCCCTACACCTGGCGGCCGTTGAGACGGTTCGCGGCCAATTGCTGCCCGCTATGCGTGACCTGCAGGGGGCGCTGGAGGCGAAGGCCCGGGAATTCGACGACGTGATCAAAGTCGGCCGTACGCATCTTCAGGACGCAGTCCCCATGCGGCTGGGGCAGGAATTTTCGGGATACGCGCGGCAGGTGGAAGCAGCACGGGAGCGCGTGGAGACAGCACTGCCAGGCATGTGCGAGTTGGCCCTCGGCGGCACCGCGGTTGGCACGGGGATCAACGCGCCCGAGGGCTTCGCCGCCGCAGTAATCGCAGAACTGGCCGTCCGGACCGGGCTGCCGCTTCGCGAAGCCTCAAACCATTTCGAGGCGCAGGGCGCGCGTGACGCCGCGGCTTTCTTATCCGCCGCGCTGAGAAACTATGCGCTGTCGCTCATCAGGATCGCCAACGACATCCGCTGGCTCGGCTCTGGACCGCGCTGCGGCATTGGTGAACTTCAACTGCCCGCCACGCAGCCCGGCTCGAGCATGATGCCCGGCAAGATCAACCCGGTCATTGCCGAGAGCCTGCTGATGGTGTGCGCGCAAGTGATTGGACACGATTCCGCCATTGCCTGGTGCGCAGCGGCGGGCAATCTCGAACTGAACGTCATGATGCCCCTCATGGCATGGGATCTGCTGGATTCGATCGAGTTGTTGGCCGCGGGTACGCGGAATTTCGAGACGCGTCTGGTGCGCGGGCTGGAAGCCAACCGGGAGCGCGCCGCGGCATTCGTCGAGCAGTCCTTGGCCATGGTCACCGCGCTGGCTCCGATCATCGGCTATGAGCAGGCCGCCGCGCTGGCTAAGGAAGCGAGCGCCACCGGGCGTACGATCCGGGAGGTCGCCCGTGAGCGCAGTGGCATTCCGTCCGCCGAACTGGAGCGGTTGCTCGACCCCCGCAGCCAAACGTGAGACCCGCGAGTACAAGAGCGCCGGCTCACGCTCCGCTTTTCACTCGATAACGCAGGTAGAGGTGCCCACCTCCTTGCTTGGCGCTCACCAGATTGAACCACGGCGCAGTTTCAGGAAGGAATTCCACACCAGCCACCATGGCCGGTCGTGGGCGCTCAGTCGTGCGACCGGCGATCTGCGGTGCGAGGGTAAGGAAAACCTCATCCACAAGGCCGCGCGCCATGAAGTGGCCGAAGAGAGTCGCGCCGCCTTCATGGAGCACGATTCGCGCGCCGAATTCATCACGCAGAAGCGCAAGGATGGCGAAAGGGTCGATCAAGCCGCTGGTATCACCAAGCACCGCCACTTCGGTCGAACCCAGCGCATTCACGCCGACACTGGCCAACTGGTGCTTGCCGGACTCCGTGGTAACGATCAGGACGCGGGTGCCGGGCGTGTGGAAGATAGCTCTGTCCAAGTCCAATCTGCCGCTCCCGCTGACGATGACGAGCAGCGGATGCCCCGCCTTCCGGAGGACTCCTCGCCGGTAGTCGGCATAAAGACCCGTGGTTTCGGGATAGATAGATTCTGCAATCCAAAGGTGGGTTGGGCTGACCTCGTGAACGGTACCCGCAGCGACGACGATGGCGTCCACCGAGGCCCGGAGCAGTCCCATGATGAAGCGGTCCGCTTCGTCAGAACCGCTGATGGTGCCGCCGCCCGACTGGCCAGGGACCGCGAAGCTGATTACTCCGTCGAGGGTTGACACGAAGTTCCCGACCACGTAGGGGCGTTCGCCCGAGAGTGCCGGGAACTTCAAATCGCCGCCATACAGTACCCGAAGCTCATCGGGCAGCAACGGTCCGGGTGAAGCGCCCTGCGAGTCAATGAGTGTTCTTATCGGTCCCATGAGCGGCCGCAGGCCCTCAGTTGAAGATGAATTCCTGCCTACATCATATCGCTCGCTTTAGACCCTATGATGAAAACAGCCCGAGACGCCGGACAGCCCCAAAGGAGGTCGAATCAATACAATGAGCGGGGAGACCGTGCTCGTCACCCAGCCGACGGTCTTGACCATCGGCCACTCGACGAGAGCTCTTGATACCTTTATCGAAATGCTCCGCGCTCACGGCGTGAAACACGTGGCGGATGTGCGAACCATCCCGCGCTCTCGCCACAACCCGCAGTTCAACCGCGACACCCTGCCGGAAGCATTGAGGTTCGCGGGAATCGCCTACACGCACATGGAGCAGCTAGGCGGACTGCGCCACGCACGCCCAGACTCGCCGAACACGGGATGGCGCAATTCTTCGTTCCGGGGTTTCTCCGATTACATGCAAACGCCGGAGTTCGAAGCCGGTCTGGAGAAGCTCATTCAACGCGCGGCGCGCCAGCAAACCGCCATCATGTGCGCCGAGACGGTCCCCTGGCGCTGTCATCGCTCACTGATAGCAGACGCGCTGAAGGTACGTGGCGTACAGGTCGAACATATCATGAGCACAAGCCGGACGCAGCCGCACTTGCTCACGCCCTTCGCAAAGGTCTCGGGCATCCACATCACCTACCCTCTGATCGCGTAAGAATGCGTCCGCAGCCGTGGCAATCCGGACAAGCCCCGATCGATCCCGAGCAAATCCCGGTCGAGAGGGTTGTCGCCTGGGGCTATACTCGTTCAGGAGGACACGATGAAAAGACCCGGTCCACGCGGAGCTGGGCAGATCCGACTGACGCGGCGTCACTTCAACCAATTGGGTGGCGCGGCGGCGACAGCCTGGAGCGCTTTCCCACTTGCGGCGGCAGATGCCGGTGTCGACCCCCTACTGCGGGAGGCGATCGCCAAACTGGAGTATCTGACTCCGCTTGACCGCGCCTTCCTCTTGGACAAGGGGAAAGCGAACGTTGCCAAGCTCCCGCCGGAGAGCCTGCGCGAGATCGGACTCCTTCCGGAGACTTGGTCTCTGGATGTGGTCCCGGACCCGGCGAGCGACAGCAGCGTGGAGCAACCCCTCTCACGGGCGCTGGGAAACGCCCTGGACTGGAAGGGCCTCATGAGCTTGGCGGAGAAGCACGCGGTCCGCTTCCTCCACGTCTGCACCTGCACAAACGGCGCCGATCCTTATCATATGACCCTATGGGAGGGGGTTCCCTTCCGTGAAGTCATCTGGCTGACCAGGCCAAAGGCCAATATCCGCCGAGTCTATTATCAGAGCTATCACCCCGAGAACTTGCCCCCGTTCCAAAGCTCGATGGCGTTGGGTCAAATTCTGGAAACACCGCCGGGGCAGATGCCCGTCATCCTCGCATACAAAATGAATGGCCAGATTATTCCGCCCGCCCACGGCGGTCCCGTGCGGGTGGTCGTGCCGGGCACATACGGCAGCAAGTCCATCAAGTGGGTCCAGCGCGTCGTCCTGACCAACGACTTCAAGGCCAATGATTCAGACGCGGAGTCGAATTTCAACAACGATACGGAGAGCCCAATGAAGACGCGAGCCAGGTTTATCAATGCCCCGAAGGAAATCCCGCCGGAAAAGCCGTCTGCCTTAACTGGCATGGCGCAGATCGGCATCTCGGGACTCGGCAAGGTTCAGTACTGCGTGCATTCTCAAAAGGAACCGTGGCCGGCGGACGACCCGGACTGGACCAAGGGCGATTGGAAGGACGCCGCGGTCTTGCCACCCCCGGCGGACTGGGGTGGTGGATTGCCGGGCGGTAGGTTGCCCGCCAACACGAGCCAGTTCGATCCGGCCAAGGGCATCCCCCTCCAATGGCCCATGCGTTACACGATTGTCCACTGGGCGGCATTGCTCCCTGGCTTGCCCGCGGGTAGTTACGACTTGTGCTGCCGCACCATCGACGGCAACGGCATCGCCCAGCCCATGCCGCGCCCGTTGCTGAGGACAGGCTTTAACGCCATCCACCGCGTCACCCTGGTCGTGAAAACCTGACCTGGCAGGCGAATGGGCTTGCCACTCGAGTTTGTACATTTGATTCAAGCTGTGAAGTCGTGGGGCAGGATGGCATTCCAATGCCGGGCGGATAGGGTGCGGCGGCGAGGAAGCAAACCGGGCGAAGGAAGGAGGGGGGACGGACAGGTGGGAGGAAATGAGAAAGACGGCTCCAATGGCTTCGGCAGATACGACAGGACGGCCGTTGAGACCTTCCTCTCAATGAGATCCAGCAGCGGGTGCATTGTCCCGTGCTCGCTGAGAAGCACGTGAGTGATTCTCATTGCCACCACCGATCATCGCCCGGAGTTCTCGAGTCTGATCGCGCGTGGAAACAGGATGTTGTTCTCGAGATGGATGTGCATGTGCAGGTCCTGCTCCAGTTCTTGGAGCCCCGCCATCAGGGACCGGTACGTGACGCAGGCATAGTCCGGAATCGCATAGTCCGCCGTGATGGTGCGGATTTCCGCGAGCGCCTTTCCGGCGCTGTCGTGCTCTGCTTGCATCATTCGGATGGGGTTACTGACAGAACCGAATGGGGCCCTTGGCAGGGGCGCACCGGCGATGGAAGCCGCCTCGTACCCGGCGATCGCTGGAAACAGGATTGCCTCCTCCTTGCGGATGTGCATCTCCAGCTCGGAACGCAGGCCGGCGAAGACGTCCGGAAGCCCGATCAACGTATCACCATATCTCTCGTTGTAGACCCGGTAAACCTTTTCAAGGCGGGCGCCAAGCGGAGACAGTTCGCGCCTCAGGTACTCGTGGTGTGTGCCGACGATGTGCTCGATAAGTTCTCGCAGGGGGGCCGTGCTCCAATTGCGCGCCGAAGTGGTAGCCGCGCTCATCGCCGACTCCAGTTCGCTCTGGACCGAAGCCAGGTCGTGACCTTTCTCCCGGCAGACATCCGCCAGCGGGCGCTTGCCGCCACAGCAGTAATCGATCCCCAGCCGCTCGAAAACACGCACCGCAGCCAGGGAACCGGCTGCGATTTCCGACACGGTCGCATCTTGAATTTCCAACATTTCTACCCCCTGTGCCTATCCTAAGCCTGTGCGGTCTTCGTGACAGTGACTCTGATCACACGGAACGTAACATGCTGAGCAGCTTAGTCTGCGCCGGCGAGATGGGCCGGCGGTTGCCGGAACGTAAGCAGGAGGTTCCCGGCAAACACAGTGACAGCGATCATCTCGATGACAGCCGAGACGGGCAGCAGTGGCCACAGTGAGGGCATATACGATTCGTAGGCGCCGATCTCCGAGGCAACCCGCAAAACACAGCCTACGTTCAACAGCACGAGCGACCAGAACATCAGCTTTGGGCTGTATAGGACGCGCATCCCGCAGAACGCCGGCAGAACGCGCTGCCCGATCGAGAACACCATCGTGGCCATGAACCCCACCGTCAGGGCGTGCCGCGACGCGCCCCAAAGGCCGCCGGCCCTATCCCGGAGCGCCGCGCTCACGGAAACGGCCGCTGAGATCAGCAGCCAGCCGTAAGCGGAACGAACGAACAGCGGAAAAGTGGAGTGAACACCGGCGGTCTTCGGCGGTTTGACCGGCGGCCGAAAAACCCGAAGAGCGACGCCGGACAACCCGGCTGCGGCCAGAAAGGCGACTGTGGCGGGGATCCGCCAGCCGGCCATGGCAGCTCCGACACCAGCCACATTCACCGCGAGCGCCGTCAGCAGCATTTGATCGCTGGAACTGGCTAAACCAAGAAACACGGGCAGCCAGCGGGCGCTAAAGCCCCAGATGGTGATGACAGGGAATGCCCACGTGAACAAGACCAACAGACGCTGATCCGCAGCATGGGGGATCGCCGGACTGACGCCTGCGACAGCGCTCTGAATTGCCACGGCCAGATTCGCCACCAGACTCACAAGGAATCCAATGCTTCCGGCCACCACAACAATCATCCACACGGGGCGGCCAGCCGCGTCGTGCGCTGCTGTGCCCTCTGCCGGACGATGACCGCTTACAGTCGCGAAGAACAGGAGAAACCCGAAGAGCTCGAGGACTGCGGATGCAGGGAGCAGCCATCGCCACTCCCACAGCCACAGATTCGTCGCCCAGCGCAGCGCCACGCCCGCACTCCACAGCGCCCAACTCGTCCACGCGCGCCCGATCGCAAATTCCGGAATCCGCCCCATCTTCGTGAGGGAGTAGAAGCCGATGCCCAGAACAAAGGTTCCGATCCAGCCGAAGATCTGCGCATGACCGTGGGCCTGGATCCACGCCGGATCGATTTGGGCTGCTGTGTGCGCACCTGCGATCACGATCAGGTTCCAGACACCAAGGAACGTGCCGGGTAGGAGCATGAACGCCAGGCCAGTGACGATCCAGACCATGAGCATTCGTTGCAGACCCAATTCCCGGGCTTTGATCGCCTGGGGATCCCGATAGACCGCGGGCATGCAGAGTGCTCCTCTCTACCCTCAATCATGAGCCCGGCCCAAGGTAGTGTGCCGTGACTACTGTCACTCCGCCGCCCTGTCTTTGAGTGATTTAAGGTGTGCTGTCAGCCACGAGATCTCCTACAGACCGCCTCAACACCGCCCGCGCAATCCGGTAGTCCCACTGTGTTCCGACACGAATTGGCTCCGCTCGCGCCAGTGCAGTCTCAGAGTCGAGCAAATCGGTGATAAAGGTGACAGAGCGCGTCTGTGACGGTAGTCACCCGAAACTGCGGCGCAGAGGGGTAAGCTTGCTGGTGGGCGATGCGTCACGGCGTACAATACCCCGCCGGGCGTTGTGCCGTCGCTCGCCGCGCGACAGAAGGAAGGAATCCTATGAGGACAGATCGTCTTGCCAGGTCGCTTTCAGTTTTTGCGATCGGGTTCGTTCTCCTAATGACGCCCACCAAGGTTCTCGGCCACTGTGATGGGATGGACGGCCCAGTCGTTCAGGCCGCTCAACGCGCGCTTGCCAAGGGCGACGTGAACCTCGTCCTTATCCGGGTACAGACCAACGATGAAGCGGAAATCGGAAAGGTGTTCGCCAAGAGCGTTTCCAGAAGGTTACTGCCGCAAAGAAGTTCAGCGCGAGAGACGTGAATGCCGGGCGGGGGTATGTGAAGGCGTATGTCGAATTCCTGCACTACGTCGAGGGGCTTCACGAATCCGTCCAAGAGGGCGGCGACGTGCGCTCCGAGGGTGCCTACGAGCGTCCGGGACGTTAGAAGAGGAGCGTACCATGGCTGATGCAATCCAAAGGGCGCAACGAGAGGTTGCACCATGATTACCGCCTCGGCCTGCGAACACCTCCGAAAGGACCACCGCGAGATGGAAATGTACCTTGACAGCCTCCTGGCAGCTCTGCGGCGACTCGGTCCTGAACGGATTGCGGAGGCACAGGGAGCTGTCCGGGACATTCGGCGCCTGTCCTCGATTCATTTCGAGAAAGAGGAGGTTATCTTCTACCCGAGCTTGCGGCCGGCGTTTCCCGATCTGCTGGCCCGAATGGACCAGCAGCACAACGAGGTTCGCCAAGTGGAACAACACGTTGGGGACCTCCTGTCAGATCCACCAGCAACTCCCGAGTCTCGCTGGCTGAATGACCTGCAGTTGTTCGGCACTGAACTCTACGATCTGATCCAGCACCACATCGTAGAGGAAGAAGATCAGTTGTTCCGCCTCGCTGAGAGCCGGCTTACCACCGAAGACCAGGAGCGTCTAACGGTTGAAATGATTAAGCTTCACAGTCGGCTATCTGCCCGGTTCGGTCAGTGAGGTCTGGACATGAGTCTCGTACAGCTTACGCACGACGGGAGGACGGTGGAAGCGCCTGCCGCATGTGCCTCGTCGAGGTCGACAGTCGAGGTCGAGGAATTCTTCAGAGGCCGAAGCGCAGGCGTATACTATTGCAGAGCATGAGGCCTGAAAATGAAGTCTGGTCTCCTCCGAGTTAACCAACACAATGGCCTCGATGGATTGCTGCGTGATCGCGTCAATGCGGTCTTCTGCCATAAGGACTTGAAACCTGGAAATCCTGGTGGGAATTGAAGGGGGCATATCATGATCGACACGTCTGCCGACGCTACGAGTCTCTCTCCGTGGTGGAGACACTCGGCCATCCTCGTAATGATCGCCGGCTTCTCGGTTCTATCCTTTGTCACGGTCCTGACCTACACGAACGCTCCACCGATCCCCGAGCAGGCCACGGATGGAACGGGAACTGTGGTGTTTACCGGAGCCGACATTCAAATGGGCCAGGAGGTCTTCCTCAAGTACGGTCTCATGGAGCACGGGAGCCTGTGGGGCCATGGGGCTTACCTGGGTCCTGATTACAGCGCGGAGTACCTGCATAGGCTCAGCGAGGTGACCCGGGACACGATCGCGACCGAGAAGTACGGCAAACTCTTTGCGCAGCTCTCGCCGGACGAGCAGAGCGTCGCATCTGCGCGGACGATGACGGTGCTCAAGGAAAACCGGTACGATCCAGCCTCGCGAACTCTCCGGCTCTCGTCAGGCGAGGTGGCTGCCTACCGCACACAGCTTCCCGAATGGAGCGAGTACTTCACCAGGAAGGACGCCGCTCCCGGGCTGCCAGCCAACTATATTCAGAACCCCGCGGAGCTGAAAGCCCTGACCGCCTACTTCGCCTGGGCGGCCTGGGCCACAACGGCGAATCGCCCTGGGAAGGATTACTCATACACCAACAACTGGCCCTACGAGCCCATCGCGGGAAACCGTCCTTCCACCGAGGCCTATGTTTGGAGCGCCTTGAGTCTCATCACCCTCCTGTCAGGGCTGGGTTTGATCCTCTTCGTCGTCGGCAAGTTCGACTACTTGGGCTGGAAGGGCGAGGGCGCTGGCTCCCATATCATGCACTCTGCTCCCCCTGCTCTGAAGCTCACGCCCAGCCAGTGGGCTACAGGATGGTACTTCGGCATCGTGGCCCTCCTGTTCCTGGCGCAATCATTCCTGGGAGGCGTGCTCGCCCACTATCGGGTGGAGCCAGGAGCCTTTTACGGGCTCGACATCGCCCGCTGGCTGCCCTACAACCTGGCGCGCACCTGGCACCTCCAACTCGCCATCTTCTGGATCGCGACGGCCTGGGTGGGCGGCGGCCTTTTCCTGGCGTCGTGGGTCGGTGGCGCGGAGCCCAAACACCAGAAGACCGGCGTCTACGCACTCCTCGGGGCGCTGGTGGTGGTCGTCGTCGGCAGCCTGGCAGGCGAGTCCCTCGGCATCAACGACAAGCTGGGGCAGCTCTGGTTCTGGTTCGGTCACCAGGGTTCCGAGTACCTGGACCTCGGGCGGTTCTGGCAGTTCCTGCTGGCAGTTGGCCTCCTCTTCTGGCTGTTTCTGATGTTTCGGGCGCTCAAGCCCGCCTTCAAGAGCCCTGACAAGCGCGAACTGTCCTCACTCTTTCTGTACGCGGCCGTGGCCATCCCTGTCTTCTACCTGCCCGCCCTTTTCTATGGCCCTCACACCAACTTCGCCGTCATCGACAACTGGCGCTTCTGGATCATCCATCTTTGGGTGGAAGGATTCTTCGAACTCTTCGCGACGGTGCTGGTGGCCATCATGTTCCACCAGATGGGCGTGGTCAGCACCAAGACCGCCACGCGCCTGATTTACCTGGACGCCATCCTGTATCTCAGCGGCGGGATCATCGGCACAGGCCACCATTGGTACTTCACAGGCCAGGGAACGCTCAACATGGGCCTGGCGGCGTGCTTCTCCGCTCTGGAAGTTGTGCCTCTAACGCTTCTGACTCTGGACGCCTGGGATTTCATCAAGCTGAGGAAGGCGCAGTGTTCCGCGTGCGGCCACGATCTGGCCTGGGGCCAGAAGTGGTCCATCTACTTCCTCATGGCCGTGGGTGTCTGGAACTTCGTCGGCGCAGGGATCTTCGGTTTCCTGATCAACCTGCCGATCGTGTCCTACTTCGAGGTGGGCACGACGCTCACCCCCAATCACGGACACGCCGCGCTGTTTGGTGTCTTTGGGATGCTGGCCTTGGCAGTCCTGGTCTTCTGCTTGAGGGCCATGCAATCCGACGCCACATGGAAGGAGACGGAGAAGTTCGTCCGGGTGGGCTTCTGGGGCGCTAATGTGGGCCTCGCGCTCATGATCATCCTGGATCTGTTCCCCGGAGGAGTAATCCAGCTCTGGGATTCCATCGCCAACGGGTATTGGCACGCGCGCCGCCTGACCTTCCTGATGGGCGGCACCTACCACAAGCTGGAATGGCTGCGCATGGTGGGGGATATGGTCTTCCTCTTCGCCGGCGCCCTGCCCATCACGCTCGGCGCGTTGCGCAGTGTGTGGAAAAGGGATCTCTCTCCCACTGCGTAAAGGCTGCGCTCCACCGGCTCCCCGCAGTGCCGCGAAGCCAGAGTACTTTCCGGACAAGATGTTTCGCACCCGGCAAGGTGGGCGCAACGAGGATGATCTTCGGGCCGGGAAAGAGTCGCAGTTGTTGGAGGCATTACCCCAAACCACTCGACCCCTGTCTGTAAGTCCCTGAGAATAAAGGGCCAGGCTAAGCGGTGAGGGTGGGATTCGAACCCGCGATAGGCACCTAGAATCTGCAACTTGCAGATTCCGCGTTGCCAGGAGTGCCATATCTCCCAGGGCTCCCGTCGCGCATTGCCCAAAATTGCCCAAAAGCAATTGGACGGAGTCCGGCAAACGCGGGCAGAGGCTTTCTGGGAGGGATTGAGCAATCCTGGGGTAACTTCCGGATCGCCACACTCTGGTGGGTGAGCCAGCACTCCAGGCTCAGCGCTCCAGTTCGCCGGGCATGACCTGGTCGACATAGCACCACACCCACGCTTCGCCTGGTTCGATCGAACGGACCAGCGGGTGCTTCGTCTCGTGGAAGTGCTTCGTGGCGTGCTTGTTCTTGGAGGAATCGCAGCACCCTACGTGCCCGCAGATCAAACAGAGCCGTAAGTGCACCCACGTATCGCCTGTTTTCAGGCAGTCTTCGCAGCCCTTCTTGCTCGTTTGCCGGATCTTGATCTGATCGAGATGTTTGCATTGATCTGGCATTTTCATAGCTCCAATTTGGCACGGTCCCATTTGGCCAAACCTGCTCCAGCGTCGTACGTGCTTTCCAGGAATTCGAGTAAAGCTTTTTCGGGCGAACCGGCATGGCGCACGTCGTCATACATCAGAATGAACTCCGATAGCTGTGAGTTCCACACAGCGCCCCTAGGCCGCACTTGCGCCTCTTCGATGCCGGCGGGCTGCGGAACGGTGTAAGAATAATACGCCGGGCCGTCCACGGCACCGCCGCCAGGCCAAAAGCCGGCGCTGCAGACTTCGTGTGAGTAGGCGGGACCGCTGATAACACCCCGCCGCGGCAGCGCAAGCCGCCCCGAAAAACGCGTGCATGCCAGATCATAACTGCCCCAAAAGAAGTGCACGGGACTGCACTTGCCGATGAACTTCGCGCGAAACTGTTCCATCACTTTGGAGGTGGAAACAAGGATGCGCCAAAATCGGTGCGCGTATTCGGCGTCGTAAGAGCAGTTGGCGAAATCACGGTCGAACGGCACGGCGTCAGCGACCTCCTGGGGCGTGGTATTAATTTTCACCGCGATTCCCAACGAAGCCAAAGACTCCATGATGCCGCCGTAAAGGCCGGCGACCGACTCCGCTACGAGCGGCCGACAAACGCTCGCGCCCTCGCTGGTGCAAATCCGGACCGCATCCTTCTGGAAATCGAACTGAATTTCGAACACGCCCGGCGGGTACGGCACCGGTCCCGTGGTGAGCCCGAGCGAGTTGACGTATAGGGTGACGTGCCACCAGTGATTCATGGGCGGGGAGAGGGTCATGCGGATCTTGCCTACGATTTGGGTCCACATATGAAGTGTGCGGTACGTATCCTGCCATTCGTTCAACGGCAAGGGCGGCCAATTCTGTAAGTCACTCATTCTACTCAGCCTCGCACTAGCTGCGCCGCCAGGCGCCCAGCGCGCGGCGCAAGTAAACCAACTCGCCCAGGTGGTAGGCATTATGGTCCGCCAACAGCAGGGCCTCACGAAGAATCGTTTGACCTTCACCGTGCGGAATCCTGGCGAACAAGTCCCGGCGAGGGCTCTTGACCAGACCCATCATCGCTTTCAAGTCAGACTGAAAGGCGCTGACGCTCTTATTCCAGGCGCCAGTGTTAGGGGGAGCATCCGTGGAGGGCCAGTAACCCGCCGGCCATTCGGGCGAGACGTGTTTCGGGTTGCGGCTGAATTCGAGAATGTCCCACTGCGCGATTCGCATATGTTCGAGAAGCTGCCAAGCCGTGTGCGGCAGCCCCTTCGGTTTACTGCCACGCAACTTGGCAGGCCAGCGGGCGATCGCCGAGTCAAAATCCAGGTGAGCTCCACCACCACCCAGCAGGTAGAGCAGATGTTTTCGAAGCGCATTACTTTCCGCCACTTTTCATCCTCCTCGCGGGAAATGTCTTCAAGAATTCGGATGCAACGTCAGGCACGGAACGGTGCTTCCCGTCCACCTCGTAGTTCAGCCTCCGCATTGCCGGCTCGGAAATCTGCCCCGAGAGTTCCTCCAGCGCCGCTCTCAGATCCGGATATGCCGCCAGGGTGCTTTCGCGGACGACGGCCGCGCACTGGTACGGAGGGAAGTACTTCTGGTCATCAGTGAGAACTCTAACGTCGAGCACTGACAGCAGGCCATCGGTGGAGTTGGCTGCAATCATGTCGACTTGGTCGTGCTCGAGCGCCTGATACAGCAGCCCGAGGTCCATGGTTACCGGCGAATCTTGGATCCGAAGCCCATAGGCTCGAAGAAGTCCAGAAAGCCCGTCGGGTCGCTGGAGAAACTCGTAGCCCGCGCCCAGCCTCCACGGCCGGTGTGAGCGCGCAGCGTCGGAGATCGTGTTCAGTTGTTCCGCCCTACCCGTTTCCCCCCTAACCGTCATGGCGAATGTGTTGGCGAATCCCAGTGGCGGGAGCCAGGTCAGGCGCCAGCGATCATGATAGGCCGCCTTCACCCGGCGAAAGACAGAGTCTGCATCCGACGAGGGCTTCTCTTTCAGAATCGCCGTCAGCGCAGTCCCCGTGTATTCAGGATAAAGGTCCAGTGCTCCGCTCACGAGCGCCTCATGTGTCAGCAGCGTCCCGCCGAGATTAAACTTGCGCTGCACCACAAATTGCGTGCGTCGCTCGAGTTGTTGCGCCAGGATCTCACCCAGAATGACCTGCTCGGTGAAGTTCTTGGAGCCGACCACGATCCGCGGCTGCCGGGAGCACCCGATTGCCAGCAGCAGCATCAGGCAGGCGACAATCTTTGCTCGACCCATCCCAAGGCCTCGTCCGCCAGTAACGCCATAACCGCAGCAGGGATCGCGCCGGCAAGGATCTGAGCCGTATCCACCATTGCGATTCCACGAAAGATGAAAACCCCCAAACCGCCCCCGCCGATCACCGCCGCTATGGTGGCTGTGCCGATGGTAGTGACCGTGGCGATGCGTATGCCTGCCAAAATCATGGGGATCGCCAGCGGCATCTCCACCTGGAACAGAAGCTGCCAGTCGGTCATGCCCATGGCGACGGCTGATTCACGCACCGCTGGATCAATCCCAAGGATCCCCACCAGCGTGTTTCGCAGCACAGGGAGTAGCGCATATAGCACCAAAGCAACGATCGCGGTGCGCTTTCCTATTCCGCCAATGAAAGGCACCGGAATAAGGAAGCCGAACACCGCGAGGCTGGGGATGGTTTGCACAACGTTGGCGAAGCCAAGCAGCCAACGTCGCAGCCTGGCGCGCCGGGTCAAAACGAGCCCGCCCGGCACCGCCAGCGCGACCGCCAAAGAGACCGAAATGAGTACCAGCCAGACGTGCTCCAGTGTAAGCGCAAAAACGTCAGAGGCTAGAGATCGTGCCATCGTGCCCCCTTAATCTTCGAGGCAGGCCAGAAATGCGCGTGCCTCGTCAAGCCGGGATACCAGAAACTCCTGAGGCGTTGCCACAAGTTCCAGCCGGCCCTCCTTCAGCAGCGCTATGCGCGTCGCCATCGCCAGGGCCTCGCGTACATCGTGTGTTACAAAGACGGCGGTCTTCCCAAAGGACTTCCGGAGAGCGATGAACTGCCGCTGAAGTTCCAGGCGAATGATCGGGTCGAGAGCGCCGAATGGTTCGTCGAGCAGGAGCAACGGCGGGTCGGCTGCCAACGCTCGCGCCACCCCCACGCGCTGCTTCTGCCCTCCCGACAGACTCCGTGGGTATCGAGCTGCG
This sequence comes from Bryobacterales bacterium, assembly GCA_963798455.1. Lineage (GTDB taxonomy): Bacteria > Acidobacteriota > Terriglobia > Bryobacterales > Bryobacteraceae > CAWCTD01. The sequence goes on along the minus strand of CAWCTD010000004.1, from coordinate 818,579 downwards.
AACTGATCCGGCGGGAGTCCCACCGAGCTCAGCAGCAGTTCGACGCGAGCTCTTAGTGCCTCAGGAGCCCATTCCTCAAGCCGGGGCACCAGCCCTACGTTATCTTCCACTGTCAGGTGCGGGAAGAGGCCCACGTCCTGAATCACATACCCGATCCGCCTTCTAAGCCGGATAAGATCCCAGTGTCCGGTTGCCTTGCCCTCAAAGCGCACCTCACCTTCTGTCGGGCTTACAAGTCCGTTAACCATCTTGAGCAGCGTGGTCTTTCCCGCACCGCTCCGTCCCAGCAAGACCAAGGTCTCGCCCTGGTCCACTGTCAGTGTGATCTCGCGCAGAATCCACTGGTTTCCAACACGGTACGACACATCCCGGAATGCCAGTATGGCACCTTCCCCTTCACTGGCTGCGGAATCGAGGCTCATACTCGCGTACTACGGGCCATCAGAAGACTCTCTGCGAAAGGCCATTCTTGGTCCACCCACTGTCTCACGCAGTCGAAGCCACTGGCTGCCGCCAGGGACCTGACCTCGGAGAGCTCGAACTTATGGGAAGATTCCGTCCAGATGGTCTCTCCGCGCCGGAATCGAACCGCGATTTCGGCCGCTCCGACGAACACCTCCTGGTCACGGCGCGACCGCAGGTGCATCTCGATGCGCCGTTCGGAGCTGTTGTAGAGAGCCTGGTGCGCAAATTCCTGGAGGACGAAGTCTCCACCCAGTTCGCGATTGATCCGTGCCAAGAGGTTCAGGTTGAACGCCGCCGTCACTCCCAGCGGATCGTCGTAGGCCAGTGTCATCCTGGACTCGGACTTCTCCAGGTCCGTACCCAACAAGAGCGCGTCACCGGGGCGAAGCCGCGCGCGAACCTCCTGGATGAACTGCACCATTTCAGTCCGTTCGAAGTTGCCGATGGTGCTGCCGAGAAACAATGTCAAGATCTGCTCCCGTGGTTTACGAAGTGAGACGGCTCGCGTCACACCCTCCAGATAGGAAGCCTCCACTGGCACCACCTCGGCAACATCGCTGAGTTCGCTGCGGCAGCATTGAAGGGCCGTCAGAGAGACGTCGATCGGATAGTAGGTGACACTAACGCGCTTCGACAGGGCCTCCAGAATCCGACGTGTTTTGGAGCCGGTCCCACTACCGAGCTCCACAACAGCCACCGGCGCGCGAAGCAAATCGGCCAGCTCCCCTGCGCTGACTCGAATGACGCGGTCGTCTGCGCGGGTCAGGCCGTACTCGGGAAGCAGACTGATCGCTTGGAAGAGAGCGGTCCCGACGTCGTCATAGAAGTAACGGCAAGGCAGGGTCTTCTGGCCCTCAGTTGCCAGTCCTGCCTGAACCTCGGATGCAAATTCAGAGAGGGCCAGGGGCACGTAGGGTTGCGCGGACATTCAGCTCTCCGCTACTCGAAACGTGGCGTAGACATACGGATACGAGCTCCGGAACCAGTTGCGAAACGTGGGCCTGACCAGCTTCGCCGCTGTTCTCTGCGACGCGCCTTTCATCACGTAGTGTTGGCCATCGAAGAAATTCGCGGAGTAGCCTGGGTAGAAGGGAAATGGTTCGAAGCCGGGAAAGGGCTGGAACACCGTGGAAGTCCACTCCCAGCCATTGCCCACCAACTGAACCACCCCGAACTGGTTCTCGCGCGACGAACTGACTGGTACGGGGTCCCAGTCGTGGAAATCGAAATTGTCGCGAGCCGGGTCGAGACTCAGGCCGGTTTCGTCGCCGGAGCCGAACGCGGCACGCTGGAATTCGGCTTCCGTGGGCAAGCGCTTCCCAGCCCAGGCTGCGTACTCTGCAGCCTGGTCATGAGAGACGTACACCGGCCAATCGAGCGGCAGAGGAATCTCATCGAACATCCCCCGAAAGAACCAGCGGCCCGAGCGGGACACCCAGAATGAGGGAGCAGTGGCGCCCGCCTCGACAAAGGCCAGGTACTCTCCGTTCGTAACCTTGTACTTGCCAATGGCGAACGGAGCAACCTCGACGCTATGCCGCTGATACTCGTTGTCCCAGCCGAACGCCTCTCCCCTTTGCAGGCCTAATACGGCCTTGCCGCCAGGGATCTCCACCATGCCCGGTTCCAATCGCCGGCCGTTTCCGTGAGGCGCGGCGCGCGGACCTATCTTCCGGTCAAACGGGAGATTGTGAAGCATGTAGGCGAAGGTCTCGGCGTGCATCAACCTATGTTCAATCGCCACGTGCAGCAGTTCTTGCGGGACCTCTTCCAAAACGCCGTCGAGTGTATTGCGCACGTGAGTGTTGTACGCGTTGATTTCCTCCAAGCTCGGCCAGTCAGCGGGTTTGTCTTGTGGCAGGCCACTCGAATCGGGGTCAATCCCGAAAGCGAATAACCCATCGAACTTGGGTTGGAAACTGGGGATGTCGAGGGGGCCGCGGCAGATCAGGTTCCAATCAAAGGCCTCCAGATGCCCCAGGTAGAAGACAATACGGTGGCGCTCCGGAATTGGGCGTTCATACAGCGAGTCCGGTCGCACCCGAGAAAACAGGGCATCCGTGCATGATCGTGCCGATTGCAGGGCGGCAGCGAGTTCCCAGTTGGATTTGTTTGAGTTGGTAGGCATAGAAGTTGGTCTCACCTCCTGCGAACACAGCCGGGGTACATCTTTCGAAGCTTTTCGACCTTGGGGTCGGAGACGCCCACGATGTAGGGATTTGAGCGGTGCCGGGCAGCATAATCTTGGTGATAGGCCTCGGCAGAATAAAACTTGTCAAGGGGAACGACCTGGGTCACTATCGGTTTGTCGAAGACATGGGCAGAGTTGATCTGCTTGATGTAAGCTTCGGCGACTCGCTTCTGCTCCTCGTTGGCGTAGAAGATGGCACTGCGATACTGGGAACCAACGTCGGGGCCTTGGCGGTTCAGCGTGGTGGGGTCGTGGGCCACGCTAAAGAAGATCTTGAGCAATTGGCCATAAGAGGTCTTGGCGGGATCGTAGGTGATGAGAATGGCCTCAGCGTGTCCGGTGAGTCCGGTGGAAACGATGTCGTACTTGGCCGTCTCCTTGGTGCCGCCAGAATAGCCGGAGATTACGTCGTCGACGCCATCCATAATCTTGAACACGGCTTCCATACACCAGAAGCAGCCGCCTGCCAAGACGGCCGTCTGTTTGCCCGAAGCGGATTTGACATCAATAGTTGGATCGGGGAATGCAGCCCTGCTGGCTGGCATCGCTTCACCTCCAACAACCAAGAGAGCGAATAGAAGGGCCGCTGGCCCGCGGAACAACGCTCGGTTCACTGCAAGCCAAGTTCCCATCTGAATATTTAGATGAACCTCCGCCCCTCCGGAGTGCACAATTTTCCTTCGGCGGGGAGACAATCACCGGATGGGGTTTGCGTCTTGCCCAGCCTCTCTCTCTTTCTAGGCCAGGCATTCCAGGAGTTTCGGCTAATCTCTGGTCTTGTGGGAGTGACCTTCCCCCCGATGGAAGTGGCATCAAGACACGCAGGGGATGAAGCGCAACACGTTCTAAAATAATTGATTACAAACGACTTGGCGGTGAGGGTGGGATTCGAACCCAAAGGCCGCATTGAAAACACGCAACTTATTGATTCTAAAAGCTCATAAAACGCATAGAACTCAACAAACGCTAGTCTCATTACGATCCTACTACGGTCGGATAATCAGGTCTGATTTGCTGGAGTTCCACCGGCAGCTGCCCGAGGCTGCGGGCTGCGTGGCACGTTGCTGACACCCCGTAGGCCCGGGGGGCGAAGGCCAGGCACGCAGTCTCGTCCCCGCACCGCACCTCGCTTTGTCACACCAGTCGACGTTCCTGGTCGCGCCGACATCGCCCATGGTGCTCGCACTATCACTGACATTCGATTGCGAGCATGGCCACGTCGTCGGCGAGCTGTGCTGGCGCACACCACTCTTCGGCGCCCGCAATCACTGCCGTGAGGCTCTCATCGAGTGGCCGGTGCCGATTCTGATCGTAGGCTTCCAGCAACTTCTCTGCACCGAAATCCTGCCCGGCGGTGTTCTCCGCCTCCGTGAGCCCGTCCGTGGCGAAATGCAGACGGTCTCCTGGTTCAAGCCTCACTGCCCGCTCCTCATAACTTGCCCCTGGGAGCAGGCCGACGGGCAGACCGCCCGATTCCAGGACTATCGGAGCTGCGCTGCGGCGTACCTGCACCGGTCCGGGATGCCCGGCCGTCAAGTAGCAAAGGTCACGCGTCGCCAGATCAAGCACTCCGTAAACCATTGTGAAGTACTGCATTGTCTGGGGACCGCTCCTGAAGTGCTGATTCAACCGCGCAACCACCTCCGATGGTGGAGCGACGCGATACGTGCCCGGACTTTCAGGCACGGCCCGATACAGAAAGGAGCGATCGGCCACTGGGGACAGGAAATGGCTCAGCGTCACGGAAAGGAGCGCGGCCGCAACACCGTGTCCGGAGACGTCCAGAATGTAAAGACCGACGTGGTGGTTGTCGAGCGGAAGGACGTTGAGAAAGTCACCGCCAGTTCCTGGCAGGGGGAAAACTTCCACGCAAATCGGATGCCGGGAATCTCCGGCAGCACAGCCGGCAGCAGTGAGCGCTGCACAGCGGCGGCTGCGTCAAGGTCCTGCCTGACGCTGCGATTGGCGGCCTCCAGTTGTTCGTTGGCTCTTAGGAGCGCGTCCTGCGCGTGCTTCTCGGTGGTCACATCCGACTGCACGGCGATGAAATGTGTCACGGCGCCGGAGGGATCGCGCACCGGTGTGATCGAGAGACGGTTCCAGAACGTGGTCCCGTCCTTACGGTAGTTGAGGAGTTGCACCGTGACTTCCCGCTGTTCGCGAAGCGCCGCTCGCAGATTGCCCAACGTCTCTCCATCGGTCTCGGCACCTTGCAGAAACCGGCAATTGCGCCCCATCACTTCGTCCGCCGAATACCCCGTGAGCCTCTCAAAGCCGGCATTGGCGTATATCAGGGGATTGTCTGGCAGGCGGGCGTCGGCGATCGCGATGCCCTCAGCGGCCGCCGCGAGCGCGCGATCCTTGAGCTGAAGCTCTGCCTTGAAGCGCCTGCGCTCCAGGCTTGTCGCGTGAGCAGCCTTCAATCTCATACGGCCTATACGAACACTTGAGAGCCACCTCGCGCAACCCGTCCGATCTGCTTGAGCATCCCCCGGAACAGGATGCGGTGGACCGGCCAGGAAATGTACCAGTAGGCGCGGCCCAAGAGTCCGCGAGGATCAAAGACCGCAGTCTGCCGCATTACCGAATTCGAGCCATCCGTATCCACGCGAAACTCCAGCCAGGCTCGCCCTGGCAGTTTCATCCGCGCCGCGAGACGGAGACGGTGATTCGTCTCGTATGCTTCCACTCGCCAGCAATCCACGGTATCGCCAACTTCGAGTTGGTCGGGATGCCGACGGCCGCATCTCAGCCCCGGTCCCCCCATCCAGATGTCCACAACCCCACGCAGACGCCAGAGCCAATTGGCGTAATACCACCCGGTCGAACCTCCGATTCTGCGAATTGGCGCGAATGCTAGCTCGGGGGTTGCGTCGACGGTGATTCGCAGGGAACAAACGAAGCGCGAACTTGAAGCGGCCGAGGGGTCCGCCCAGTCATCCACCTGATCGTCCGCACGGAGCGCGGCAGCGATGGCCTCCCGGTATCCCACGGGGCGGACCCTGAATTCGGTCAGAGCCGAGCGATCCCTGACGACAGTGGGATGGCGGATGCTGTCGATCAGCTTGCGGCCGACTCGAACGTACAGAGGCGTGACCAGTCCCAACCACAGGCTGGACAAGCGGGGAGTCAGAACGGGCACGGGAAGGATAAACCTCTTGAGTCCGCGCTGGCGTGCGTATTCCGACATCAGGCCGCCATAGGAGACTTGGTCTGCCCCGCCGATCTCGAAGATTCGACTCTCCGAACATGGCAAATCCAACGACGCGAGCAGATACTCGAGCAGATCCTGAATGGCGATCGGCTGCGCGGGAATCGAGACCCAGCGCGGCGCAATCATCACCGGCAAACGTTCGACCAGAGCTCGAATCATCTCAAAGGACAGGCTGCCCGATCCAATCACGACGGAGGCCCGGAATTCGATGACTGGGATGTTCGATGAGCGCAGAATCTCGCCGACCTCGTGACGGCTGCGCAAGTGCGGCGAAAGCGTTGGGGAACTCTCGCCCAGCCCACCCAGATAAACTATGCGGCTAACCCCGAGATCGCGCGCAGCTTCGGCGAAGTTCCGAGCAGCCCGCCGGTCCTCTTCCTCAAAGGACCCCGCCGAGCCCATCGAGTGAACCAGATAGAAGGCGGTATGCACCCCTGCCATCGCTGTGCGGAGTGAAGCCGGATCAAAAACATCACCAGCCACAACTTCCGCCCCAGCCGTCTCCGCAGTTTGCAGCGCCTCCGGCCGTCGCGCCAAACAACGAACCCGATAGCCGGCAACCGGCAGGGCCTTCAACAACTGCCCTCCTACGTAACCGGTGGCGCCCGTAACCAGAATCAGTGGTTTCATCTTTTCCTGATGCTCGCCAGCGCTTCGAGCGCGCGGTCACGGGCCTTGTTGTGGTCTACGATCGGAGGTGGATACCCCTGGCCAGCTTCCAGCTCCGGAACCCAACGGCGAAGGTACTCGCCCTGAGGATCGAACTTTTTGGCCTGAATTGAGGGATTGAAGATTCGAAAGTAAGGGGCCGCATCCGCGCCACAGCCCGCGACCCATTGCCAGCCGAGCGTGTTGTTCGCCAAGTCCGCGTCCACCAGAGTGTCCCAGAACCAGGCCGCGCCCTCCTGCCAACTGATCAGCAGGTGCTTGACCAGAAACGAAGCCACCACCATCCTAACCCGGTTGTGCATCCAGCCTGTGTGCCACATCTCACGCACGCCGGCATCCACCAGCGGGTAACCGGTAGTGCCGCGCGTCCACGCCCTGAACCGTTTCGGATCCATCCGCCAAGGGAAGGCAAGGAATTCCCGCCGAAGAGCCTCCTGCGGCGACTCCGGGCGGTGATGCAACAGGTAGTGCGCAAACTCGCGCCAGCCAATCTGCCTGCGGTAGGCTTGGCAGGCCGCGGGGCTGTCCTTCATCATCTCCAAAACTGCTCGCCAAACTTGTCCGGGACTGATCTCACCGAAGTGCAGGTGCGGAGAAAGCCGCGATGTACCTGCAACGCCTGGCATGTCCCGGTCCACCGGATAGTTCACAAGAGCTTCCTGCAAGAACCGTTTCAGTTGGCGTGCGGCCCCGCATTCGCCCGGCTGCCAGACCTCGCGAAACCCGGCTGCCCAATCCACCGCAGGCTCCAGCCGGAGTTCGGAAAGGTCCAACGAGTGGGGCCAGCTTGCGGGCGCGGGCAGCCGCTTCGGTGCGTTCTTCGAAGGCGGCGGAGTCTGTTTGGCCAAACAGGCTCGCCAAAACGCTGTGAAAACCTGGAAAGGTCTTCCGCTCTGGTTGCGAATCGTCCCAGGTTCGAACAGCAGGCTGCCGTTGAAGCTCTCGGCGAGCAGCCCATGCTCGCGCAGCTTCAACTCCAACACACCGTCACGTGCGACGGCCGTAGGCTCATAGCGGCGATTCCAGAATACGGCTGTGGCTCCTGACTCCGCCACCAGTCTGCTCAGTGCCTCCCCAGTTGCACCCCGACGGACTATTAGCCGCGAACCGCGATTCTCGAGCTCCGCACTGAGTTTTGCCAGCGAGCGACCCAACCACCATCTCGAAGCTGCTCCTGGCGGCCAGGCCCCCTCTTCCTCGGGAGCCCAGATGAACACCGGAATCACCGGCGTGCGTCGCTCCAAAGCGGCGGCCATGGCCGGGTTGTCTGACAAACGCAGATCCTGCCGAAGCCAAACCAAGGCAGGTGCTTCGCTCATACCTTTCAGTTTGCCTCAGCCAGCGCCTTGCCAGAGATCGGTTCGTTGATCCGCTGGAGTCGGTAGTCGAAGATCTTTCCTATATCCCGCCGCACCTTGAGGGAATGCACTGCCCTGCCAATGATTCCAAGCGGAAGGCGGTATCGAACCACGTCCGTCATTCGCGTCCCGCCTCTGTGCGACTCAAAGCGATGGGTACGATGCCAAAGCTGGTATGGCCCCTGCAACTGCGCGTCCACGAAGCCAGTAGGAGGATCCCACCGTCTGATCTCCGTCGTCCAGTTCATGGGAATGCCGTGCCAGCTCAGCCGATACGTTATTTTTGCGCCGGCTGCAATCCGGATCGAGCTGGGCGACAGAATCCGAAATCCCAGCCAACTCGGCGTAATCTCTCCCAGATTTCTAGCATCGGAGAAGAAGGCGAATACCTCTTCGAGAGGCCGGGGCAGCCACTGCTCCCGTCTCAGAGTGTGAAATCTGGTCAACGAAAACCATTCTTATGCCTCAGGAACGTTGAATTGACCAAGCCAGCGTTTCTGTTCCAGTTGAGCTGGGAGGTCTGCTGTGCGAGAACTCCTTTGACCGCCTCGCCACACGCTTGGTAGCAGCCCCAACTCCGACCTTAACTATCGCCGTGCCCCAACCCCATCTTGCCTCGTGAATCTGAGAGCAACTGAATTCATGCAGTATCGAAGGTGCGTCGGCGCCGGGCCGTCATCGAAGACGTGCCCCAAATGAGCGTCGCACTTGGCGCAGAGCACCTCGACGCGTTCCATAAAGAGACTCATATCCGTCTCTGTCCAAATATTCTGCTCCGCAATCGGCGCCCAGAAACTGGGCCAGCCTGTTCCGGAATCGAACCTTTCCTGCGAGCGAAATACGGGGGTTCCGCACCAGACGCATCGGTACCGGTCGCCCACGATCATGATCCATACTACCTATTCATGGCCTGGGCCGAGATGTTCGGATATGCCGGGGGGCGGGAGTGGATGGTTTCCCACTATCTGTTCGAGAATTCCGCCAGCCACGGCACCGGAAACCGCATCACATAAGTATGCTACTCATGATCCTGATGGCCTCTTCCGTGATGTCCATGCTTTCCCCAGGCGAGCCGATGCCGGCTCTAAAGGGCGAGTTCCTCTCGGGCCGTCAGGCCCTGTTGCCCGGGGCCGCTTCGGGCCGGGTCGCCCTGCTTGCGCTGGGCTTCAGCTATGATTCGAGATTCGCCGTGGAGGCCTGGATCGGCCGCTTCCGCCAGGACTTCGGTGACAATCCTCAAGCCACGTTCTACGAAGTCCCGATGATCGGTGGCATGGCGCGCCTGGGAAAGTGGTTCATCGATGGTGGGATGCGACGGGGCACCCCCAAGAAGGATCACGAGAACGTGATTACGGTCTACGGCGGGACGGATCCCTGGAAGCAGCGTCTGGGATTCCAGTCACCGGACGCCGCCTACCTGATTCTTCTTGACCAGCGCGGCGTAGTGCGCTGGCGCCACAGCGGAGCCTTCGACGAAGAGGCTTACAAAGGACTCTCGCTCCAGTTGGCCGCACTGCTCCGGGGGCAGCAGTAGCCGGCATGGAACGCCGCCTCCCGCATCCGGCCGCGCTGGCGAGCATCTAAGAATGTGTGAGAATGCCAGCTATGCTCTGCGGGTTTCTGTTTCTGTCGACATCGATCTCTTCCGCAGCGACTATTCACGACTTTACGTTGAACTCCATAGACGGCCCGCCCACCCCTCTTGCGCAGTTCAAAGGAAAGGTGGTGTTGATCGTCAATGTGGCCAGCCGCTGCGGCTTCACGCCTCAATACGCAGGTCTGGAAGCCCTGTACAACAAGTACAAGGACCGGGGGGTCGTCGTCCTGGGATTCCCCGCCAACAACTTTCTATGGCAGGAGCCAGGGACCAACGAAGCGATCAAGGCATTCTGCTCCACCAAGTACCACGTCACGTTCCCCATGTTCGCGAAGGTGTCGGTGAAGGGCGCGGACAAGACGCCTCTGTACCAGTTCCTGGCCGACAAGAAGGCCAGCCCATCCACGGGGGGCGAAATTGGCTGGAACTTCACCAAGTTCCTGGCGGATAGAAACGGGAAGGTGATCGCCCGCTTCGCGTCCAAAGTGACTCCTGAATCTCGTGAACTGGTCAACGCCATTGAAGCAGCGCTGAAGTAACGCTCCCCCCAAGAAGAGCCAGACTTGCCTTTGCGGCAACCACAGGTGGAACCGACCCTCAGGGTTCCCTAGCAGCCACGGGTGCGCTCAAAGGGGGACTTGCCCTTCCTACCAGGCAGCAGAGGATCGCGTAGTTGCCGTGTCTTTCGAGTACGGCGATGTTCGGCGAGATCTGATATCGGGTCGGAGGGAGAAACAGCGCGCGCGCTTCGCCTCTTGAACCTCAGACACTGACGCACTTCTGGCTTCTGGCCCCTGAATTTGGGAGGCCGCATGCGAAATGGCAGCTCCGATCTGACCGCCCAAGTTCCATGAGGCGGGGGAATGCGATCAAAGCCGCCTTATAGCGTGAGCCGCTGCGTTGTGCGAGATGCGGGGTCGAGGGCGATGCGCGAAGAAACAGCGCCAACTGCTCCTGGCGGCCCGGCCAAGGCGGGAGATTCGCCCCCAGTCTGTACGATCCTATTACGATCTGATTTTGCCCTCTCAGTAACCTATTGAAATATAAAGGAATATAGCTGGCTAAAAAGCAGTGAGGGTTCCTTTTCCACCCACGGAACAGTTTATGTGTTTTCAATAAGATACAGACAAAGCGAACGCGATAAACCCGCGGAGAGCGCACGTAAATTGCTTGTTTTCAATTAGATGGCGGTGAGGGTGGGATTCGAACCCACGGAGGAGTCACCCCCTCAACGGTTTTCGAGACCGCCCGATTCAACCACTCTCGCACCTCACCGCGGCGTGAAACGAGTTGGACCTTTCTATACTATAGCGGACCTGAATTGGCTACTGCGCCAGGGCTTTCTGGATCGCTGAGATCACTTCGGGGGAGTCGGGCGTGACCTTGGAAGGAAAACGTGCCACCACCTGGCCGTCACGACCCACCACGAACTTGGTGAAGTTCCACTCGATCTCTCCGCCGGTCTGGGTCAGGTACTGATAGAGCGGGGCCTTGTCCGCGCCTAGCACCGAGATCTTCGAGAACATGGGGAAGGTTACGTCGTAGGCCCGCGTGCAGAATTGCTGGATCTCCGCATCGGAGCCCGGTTCCTGGCTCTTGAAGTTGTTGGCGGGGAAACCCAGAATCACGAAGCCCTGCTGCCAGAAAAGCCATTGCAGCGGACAGATACAACATTCTCATGCCGGATCGGATGCCCCGGAGCCGCTCAAGATGCAGGCTTAGCCGACGGCCGTTGTGATGGTCGTAACATCCACCAGGCCGGAGCAGCCGTAAAGCACTGGAAGGAAACGCTCGGGAGGGTGGCGGCGGCGCAGATCCGCTACCGCTTCCGTGCCGGCCCGGTACGCAGGAAGGTACATGCGTCCCAGCAGAGGATGCCGGCCCCAGGCACCGGAGAGCTTCCCGGCACGCTCGGGCGTGACCAGATAGTCCCGACGCAGAACGGCGGTGACCTCGGGCTGCGGCGCGCCCTCCTTCCAGGTGAGATAGGAAGACTGGTTCTTGGCGTCATCCTGCAACAACGCCAGCAGCACGCCGATCTGGAGATCCTCGTCCGCGAGCTGATCCACCTCGGTGACGCCGTGGGCGATGAGGATGGCGTTGTTCGCGATCCCCTCGAACAGTGCCGCACCGCGCGTGTTCATCGTGAGGACCGAGGCCTCAAAGCCCACCAGCCCGCGCACGAACAGATTCTGCAACCAGGCGAAGGTGGTCACGTGCCCAGGTACGACCTCGTGGCTGACGAGCTGCTCGAACTCCGGAATGGAAATTTCCAGCGAGGCATTGATCTCGTAAGTCGCTTCATACTCCGGGCTGCCGTCGGCGCGGCGTGCGCGGCCCAGATAGTTCATGGAACCGGAGAACCATGCGCCCTGGATGGGCAGGAACCGGATATTGGCGCGGGGCACGGCGTGAAGCTCCGGGGGCAGATAGGGCACCAGGTTCTCCAGACTCAGACGATCGTAGCGCGCGATGAAGGCATCGCCCAAGGCGCGGACCGACGCCATCGGCACCATCCTCTCGCGCCGCCAGGCGTCGACCGCCGCCAACAACTCCGGCCCGCTGCAACGCAGCAGTTCCGCCAGGCGCTCGCGTTTCGCCTGTGGAGCCGATGGCGTCGGCGCTGCGCCCGTCGAGGCCAGGACGCAGCGTTCGTAGGGAACCGGCTCGCCCTTGCCGAGGATCTCCATCCCCAGGTCCCACATCACGGCAAGGCACCGGGCGAGGTTGGAGACGTAGGGGTCGCTCGCCTTGGCCATGGCGTCCACCGCGCCTCGGACATCGACGGCGCCGAGGTACGCCTCGATGGCCTCCCTGTCCGGCTGCTTCGCGGACATGCCGCCCGACTCCCGCACCGTCGCCGCCGTGGGGTGCGTGTAGGCCGGCGGCAACGGCTCGTCGGAAAACCAGGAGTCGGCGATGAAGCGGCCGGTGCCGGAGGCACACATCACGTCGCCGCCCCAGAGCGTGTCGATCCCCAGGATCGCGTTTCCCGCCATCTCGCTCACGATTGCACCTCCCCTTTCCCCTTGCTCAAAGATCCGAACCACAGGTACAGGCAGAAACCCACGAACAGCGCCGCCGAAACCACTTGCGACACAGGATCATAGTCGAAGAACGGCGTCCTGATCCAACTCTCGGAGTAGCCGGGCAGGAGGCGGCACGCCGCTCCCAGCACGCCTCCCAGGGCGCCGCCGGCCATCAGGCCCGAGGCAATGATCACGCCGCGCTCGCGTATGAGGAGGCCCCTCTCACCTCCGGCCTTCTCCGCCCGCTTCCCGAGGAAGTGCGCCAGGAATCCGCCGACCAGCGCCGGGGTGTTCAATTCGAGCGGCAGGTACATGCCGAGGGCGAAGATCAGCGCAGGAGCGCCGAGCATTTCCATGATGAGGGCGACCATGGCCCCCGTGCCGAACAGCACCGTGGTCACAGGCTGCCGGCTCATGAAGCCTTCCACCAGCGCCCGCATGATGGCGGCCTGCGGCGAGGGCAGTACCGCGCGCGGGTCGCCGGCCACCGCGTCCCCGAACTGGAAAGCCCGGGCGAGCAGCACAATGGCAAGCCCGGACGCGGCCGAGGCGGCGAGCACACCCAGGAACTTGACCTTCTCCTGGGCCGCGGGCGTGGAACCGAGCCAGTAGCCGGTCTTGAGATCGGTGATGGTTTGCCCGGAAACCGACAGAGCCGTGCAGACCATTCCCGCTATGGCCAGCACGAAGAACATGCCAGTGGTTCCCGAGAGTCCGAAGCGCAGCAGCACCACCGAGGAAATGATGATGGTCAGCATGGTCATGCCGGAGACGGGATTGCGAGCCACAGTGGCGATGGCGTTGGCGGCGACTGAGGTAAAGAAGAACGAGAACACCAGCGTCAGCACGAGGCCGGCGGCGATGACCGTAAGCGACGGTGTAAGGCTGCCAAGGAAGGCCGCGACGGCGATGGCGCTGACGATGACGCCCAGCAGGATGGAAAGGACAGGGATGTCGCGGTCCGTGCGCTCGGCTCCGCCGCGTTCACCCTGCCGGAAGGCGCGCACGGCGATGGCGAAGGAGCCCGCGACGATCCGCAGGGATTTGACGATCCCGAAAATTCCCGCCGTGGCGATGGCCCCCACCCCGACGAACCGCGCATACGATTGGAAGATCTGGCTCGCCGTCATCTGCACGATGGGCGTCCGCGCCGGATAGACCGCTTCGGGCAGATGACTGCCGATCATCCAGATCAGGGGCACGAGCACGAAGTTGGACAGGAATCCCCCGGCGCAGAGGATCAGGGAGCTTCGCAGTCCCATCACGTACCCGAGACCCAGGATGAAGCTGATGGCGTCAAAGTTGAAGGCGACTTTGGCGCGATCCGCCAGCGCCCGGACCGCCGGGATGAATTGAAAGTCGACGTACTCCTTCCACACCTGAAAGGTGGTGACGAAGAAATCGTATACGCCGGCGACGGCAGTGGCCTGGAGCAGCAGACGAGCCTGTGAGCCGCCCTTCTCGCCGGTGATGAGCACCTCGGTGATGGCCGTGGCCTCGGGGTAAGGAAGAAGCCCGTGCATTTCGCGGACGAAGTAGCGCCGCAGCGGGATCAGGAAGAAAACGCCGAGGCAGCCTCCCGCGAGGCAGATGAAGATCGTCTGCACCGGGTGCGGATCGAGCCTGAGCATGTAAAGGGCGGGCAGGGTGAAAATGGCCCCGGCCACCACCGAGCCCGCCACGCCGCCGATGCCCGTGATGATGACGTTCTCCAGCAGCGAGGAGCGCCGCCGGTAGACGCGCGACAGGCCGATGGCCAGAATCGAGATCGGGATGGCGGCTTCCATAACCTGGCCCACCTTCAGGCCGGAGTAAGCGGAAGCAACGGTAAAGACGATGCAGAGGAACACGCCCCAGAAGATCGAGCGCCCGGTCAACTCGGGCACAGCGGCGGCCGGGGGCACGACCGGATCGTACCGGCCGCCGGATTCCAGCGGGGTGTAGGCGTTCTCAGGAAGAGATCTGGATGAGCTTTCGGGCATGGTTCAGCGCCTCTGGGGTCAGCTTCTCGCCGCTGAGCATGCGGCCGATCTCGCGGGTGCGTGCCTCGCCTTCCAGTTCCTTGATGCTTGCCGTGGTGCGGCCAGCGGTCTCCTTCTTCTCGACGTAGTAGTGATGGTCGGCGAAGCTGGCGATCTGCGGGAGATGAGTGACGCAGAGCACCTGGCTGGCGGCGGCGACCTGTTTGAGGCGCCGGCCCACGACCTCGGCGGCCCGGCCGCCGATACCGGCATCCACCTCGTCGAAAACGAGGGTGCGAGGGACGCTGTCCGCGAGCCGCGGCGGCCGAGCGGGGTCGGCTGAGGCACACGTCCTGAGCGCCAGCGCGAGGCGCGAGATCTCGCCTCCGGAGGCCACCTTGTCCAAAGGCCGGGGCTCTTCACCGACGTTCGGAGACACAAGGAAGCGGACGTCATCGACGCCATGCTCGGACCAGGGCGTGGCGCCGAGTTCCACGCGGAAGACCGTGCGCTCCATGGCCAGCGACGCCAGTTCCTCCTCGACGCGCCTGGCCAGCTTGCGAGCCGCGTCCTTGCGCTGGCGGCTCAGCCGTCCGGCCGCGGCCTCGTAGGCGTCGGAGAGCTCTTTCAATTGCCGGGTGAGCGCCGCGCGACGCTGGTCCGCATGCTCCACGGCGTCGATATGGCCACGAACTTCTTCGAGATAGGCGAGTACCTGCTCGAGCGTCGAGCCGTACTTACGCTTGAGCTTGTCCAGCACGGCCAGGCGCGATTCGACTTCTTCGAGCCGGGCGGGATTAGCTTCCAGGCGGGAAAGGTAGTCGCGCAGCGAGTAGGACGCCTCCTCTACGGCATACTCGGCGGGCTTCAGCCCCTGGCCGAGGGCACCCAGAGAAGGATCGATGCGGGCCAGGTCCTCCAGGCGCCGGGTGGCGGAGCGGATGGCGGCGATCGCCGACTGGGGAGAGTCGTAGAGCGCCTGATACGCATCGCCGGCGGCTTCCTCAATGCGCGCGACGTTCTGCAAGCGGCGCCGTTCGGTCTCGAGTTCCGCGTCCTCACCCGGCTTGGGCGATGCCTCTTCCATCTCGCGCCGTTGGAAACTCCACAAGTCGGCCATGCGGAGCTTCTCCTGCTCGCTGCGTTCCAGTTCGTTCAGTTCCTCGCGGCAGGCGCGCCACCGCGACCACGCTTCCGCGGTTTCTTCCGCGGAGGCGGAGGCGCCGGCAAACGCGTCCAGAATCTCCCGTTGCGCCTCGGGCTCAAAGAGCCGCTGTTGATCGTTCTGGCCGTGGATATCGCCCAGGTGGCGTCCGAGGTCGCGGAGCAGGGCAGCGGTGGCGGGACGGCTGGCGGCGAAGGCGCGGGACTTGCCGCCCGCCAGGATCTCGCGCTCGATCAGAAGCTCGCCATCTTCGAGATCGAGACCCGCGGATTCCAGCAGCGCGCGGGCTTCTCTGGTCCGCGGTACTTCGAAAAGGCCCGAAATGCGGGCGCGGCCGGACCCGGTGCGAATCATCTCGCCGGAGGCGCGGCCCCCGAGCAGGAGCCCCAGGGCGTCGACCACGATGGACTTGCCGCTGCCTGTTTCGCCCGTCAGCAGGTTGAGCCCGCGGTGGAAACGCACGCGAAGGCGCTCGATCACGGCGTAGTTCTCGATTACGAGCTCGACCAGCATCCGAGGAGATTATACGAACTTTCCGTGTCGGGGGGGACACGGCCAGCGTGTATGATGGATAGTTTAGGAGCTTGTGGTGAAAGTGACGGGATGGGCAATTTCGGGGACAGGCGACGAAATTCCGACTGAGCCGCTTGCGCAGATTCGACGACTTGCACGCTGGAATTTCGTTGCCTGTCCCCGAAATTGGAACCACACGACGCCTCAACTCACTCTCACCACGGGCCGTTAGAGAAAGGAAATGGATTGACGCTCAACCCCTGGCACGCACTCTGGATTCAAGTCAGCCTCCTCGACATGGTGAGGAGGGCCAATGCGGTGACCATGGTGGTCCTGGCCATCCTCCTCGTTTTCTCTGTTCTTTCGTGGGCCATCATCTACTCCAAGTGGAATGTGTTCCGGCAGGCGCGCGCCGCCAACAGCCAATTCCTGCGGGTATTCCGCAAGGCCACTGGCCTGGAGGCGGTGGCGACGGCCGGGCAGCAGTTCCAGCGGGCGCCACTGCTGGCGGTCTTCGAGTTTGGCTTCGAGGAAGTAACGCGCCAGGTGAAAGCTCGCGGAACGCTGAACAACAAAACGGCTCTGGAGCGGTCGCTCCAACTCGGCATCAGCGAAGAAGTGGCCAAGCTGGAGCGCAATATGAATTGGCTGGCTACCACGGCATCGGTCAGCCCTTTCATCGGGCTGTTCGGAACGGTGCTGGGGATCATCGACTCCTTCCAGGCTCTGGGGCAGGCAGGAAGTTCGAGCCTGCGGGCGGTGGCTCCGGGAATATCCGAGGCTCTGGTGGCCACGGCCATGGGGCTGGCCGCGGCGATTCCGGCCGCGATTTTTTACAACCACTTCGGATATGTGATCCGCGAAGTCGGCGCGCGGATGGAGGACTTCTCGCTCGAGTTCATGAACCTGGCGGAACGGAACTTCGAGGAGTGAGCCGATGGCATTCTCGACCAACGGCAATACACTCTCCAGCCGCCGCCGTTTCCGCGGCCCCGGCTCACTCTCCGAGATCAATATTGTGCCGCTGGTGGACGTGGTCCTGGTGCTGCTGATCATCTTCATGCTGACGGCGCACGTCATGGAGTTCGGCCTGGAAGTGGACGTGCCCAAGGTCCGCCAGGTGAAGGACAGCGCCCAGGAGCTTCCGGTGATCACCCTGACGCGGGACGGGCGCCTCTACTTGAACGACCAGGCCGTGAATATCAATGAGCTCGCCGCAGCCGTGCAGAAGAAATACGGCAACGGCCAGGAAGTGTATCTGCGCGCCGACAAAGCGACGGTATGGGACTCGATGGCGCAGGTCGTCAGCGCGCTGGGCGAGGCGCACATCAAGCTCAACCTGGTGACTCAGCCAGTGGATCAGGCGGACCAGCCGGGCAAAGGGAAGCGATAGACTAGTTGATGAAAGGTTGTTAAGTGGCGGCGCACGTGGACATCCTGGCGGAGCAGGAGTCGCTGAGGAAGCCGCTGGTCCTGTCGATCACGCTTCACGGGACCGTCATCGCGGCGCTGGCCTTGCAGGCGATCATGGGCAGCCATGTGCGAGAAGTGTGGGGGAATCCAAACTCCCTGGGTGGAGGCGCCGTGGGCATCACGCCGGTGAGCCAGATTCCTCTTCCCGCCAAAGGAGGGCCGCCGAACCCGCTGGCGAGCGACACCGAGTCAGAGGTGCCGGAGCCTCCTCCCGCGAAGAAGCAAGCCAGGCGTGTCGCGGAGACCGATTCGAAAGCTATCGCCATCAAGAGCCGCAGCCTTCCCAAGCAGCCTCGGCGTACGGAGGCCAATGTGACGCGCTCGCGGCTCCAGACACCCGAGGCGCCCAACCAGATTTACAGCAGCACGGGCAGAGCGCTCTCCAGCCCGATGGTGGGTCAGACGGGATCGGGCGGGGTGGGCATGGGGCCCGCGGGGGCGTTCGGCAGCCGTTTCGGTTACTACCGGGATCTCTTGGAGCAGGCGGTGGCGCGCCGCTGGCGCACCAGTGAGGTGGATCCCAGGCTCCAGACGGCGCCGCCGGCCATCGTGACTTTCCTCATTCGCCGGGACGGCTCCACCGCGGACGTCACGCTGGAACAGTCAAGCGGGAATAAAGCCCTTGACTACTCGGCCATGCGCGCTGTTTACGAGGCCAGCCCCTTTCCGCCGCTGCCCGCGGGCTATGAGCGGAACGATGCCAGGATCGAGTTTTGGTTCCAGCTAAAGAGATGAAGACTCACATAGCGGTGGCACTGACTGTGGCGCTGGCGGTGGTGATGACGGCGCAGCAGAGCGACGTCCTGATTAAGATCACGCAGGGCGAACGCACGGCGATTGCGGTGCCGGACTTCCGCGCGTCGGGCGACGCTCAGAAGTTCATGGACGCCTTCAACCAGACCCTCTTTGGCGACCTGGACTCCTCGGGGCTGTTCCGAATGGTCCCAAAGAGCATGTATCCGCTGGAGACGCCGCAGCGCCCGCAGGACTTCCGGCCGCCGGTCATCCCCACGACACCGTCTCGCAGAGGTGCGCCTCCGCCGCAGCCCGTGCGCCAAGGCCCGTGGCTGACGGACTGGTCCCAGCCCCCGGTGAGCGCCACCTACCTGGCGTTCGGCTACGCAGGGGAGCAGGACGGGCGGTTGGTGGTGTTCGGCTGGCTCTACAACGTCACTGAGAGCGACCTGACCAGTGCGCAGGCGCTCGGCAAGCTGTACCTGGGTTCGCTCGACGAGGCGGGCGCGCGCAAAACGGCACACGACTTTGCCGCTGATATCCTGGCGCTGTTCGGCTACAAGAGCCTGGCGGGCACCAAGATCTATTTCGAGTCCAACCGCAGCGGAAACAGAGAGATTTGGTCGATGGATCCGGATGGATCCAATCAGAAGCAGCTTTCGTTTTACAAGGCCATCGCCATGCGGCCGGCCGTCTCCCCGGACGGCACCATGCTCGCTTACACGACCTCTATGAAGACCGGCTGGATGATCACGGTCCAATCGCTGGTGACCGGAGGCCGCCTGCCGTTTTTCAATCCCCCCTCCACGCTGAACCAGACGCCGGATTTCACGCCCGACGGCAAGAAGATCGTCTTCTCGTCAAACGTGGCCGGGCGCGGAGATTCCCAGCTCTATATGGCGAATGTCGACGGCGGCGGTTTGCAGCGGCTCACCTACTCGAATTCGATCGAACGTCGAGCCGCGGGTGAACCCGAAGACCGGCGCCCAAATCGTCTTCGTTTCCGGCCGATCCGGCACGCCGCAGATCTACAGCATGAGCATCGACGGGACGGACGTGCAGAGGCTGACCAACGGCGAGGGCGACGCGGTCAACCCGGCCTGGCACCCGGACGGCCAGCACATTGCGTTCTCCTGGACGCGGGGCTTCGCCCCGGGACACTACAACGTCTTTTTGATGGACGTCGCGACCCGGCAGTACGTGCAACTCACGCACGAGACCGGGCGCAACGAAAACCCGTACTGGGCGCCGGACGGGCGCCATTTGGTGTTTTCCTCCAATCGGGACGGAGGAACACAGATTTGGACCATGCTCGCGGATGGAACGCAACCGCTAAAGCTCACCACTCAGGGCAGCAACATGAGGCCGGTGTGGAAATAGGAAATGCCGTTGGAGTAAAGTTGGAGGTCAGGGAGGAAGCGAGGTCTAAGATGAACAAACGCAAGATCAGCCTAATACTGTTGGGATTCACGCTGTTTTTGGCGGCAACGGGGTGCAAGAAGAAGGTAGCGCCGCCACCGCCTCCTCCGCCGCCTAAGGCGGAGGTACCACCGCCACCACCGCCGCCCAAACCGTCGATCACGCAATTCGTGGCTGAGCCGTCAACCATCCAGCGCGGCCAGTCCGCGACCTTGCGCTGGAACGTCAGCGACGCCACGGACATCTCGATCAACCAGAGCATCGGCGCCGTGCAGGCGCAGGGGACGCGGCAGGTTTTCCCGAACGACACGACAACCTACACGCTGACGGTGAAGGGGCCGGGGGGCGCGGATTCGCGCTCGGCAACCGTCTCGGTGACCGTGCCGCCGCCACCGCCGCCGCCACCGCCGCCGAAGCCGGCGCGGAAGACGCTCAGCGAGATGTTGTCCACCGAAGTCCAGGACGCCTACTTCGATTACGACAAGAGCGACATCCGTGAAGACGCGCGAGCGGTGCTCACCAGCGACGCGACCGCGCTGAAGACGCTCATCAGCGATTACCCGAGCGGCGCCATCGTCATCGAGGGCAACTGCGACGAGCGCGGCTCTGCCGAGTACAACCTCGGGCTGGGAGACCGGCGCGCCTCGTCGGCCAGGGACTTCCTGGTCCAGTTGGGCGTGCCCGCCGACAGGCTGAAAACCATCAGCTACGGCAAGGAGCGCCCGGTGTGCACGGAGTCCAACGAAGACTGCTGGCAGAAGAACCGGCACGTGCATTTTTCGTCGGGCGAGTAATTCCGTTTGCGAGGCCCGCCGCCGGCCGGCGGGCCTCGATTCTCGTATCACGGGGAGAGGGCTATGAAAGCAGGCTGGCGGGTGTTGCTCGCGTTAGTTGTCGCTTCGTGTCCCGGCTTCGCGCAGAAGAAGGAGTACATGGAGTTGCAACGGGAGGTCGCCATCCTCGAGGAGCAGTTGCGCACCGTACAAAAATCCATCGAAGACAAGCTGGCGCAGCTTGCGCAGCAGGCGCAGCAGGCGACGGAAGCCTCCGGCAAGACCAACAGCTCCATCGCTGCCCTTGAAAAGCGTGTCGGCGAACAGGGCAAGAGCCTCACGGAACCGGTGGCAAATGTCGGCCTCAAGGTCGACCAGATGGCTGGCGAGTTGCAGGCGCTGCGGGAGTCGGTCGGAGCCTTGAACGCGCGGTTCGGCAAGGTGGAGCAGCAGATGCTCGACATGTCCACGGCGCTGAAGACGCTCCAATCGCCGCCGGCCCCGCCCGGCCCGTCCGAACAACCAGCCGTATCGGCGGAGGCTCTTTTTCAGAGCGCGGTGCGGGACCGGGACGGAGGCAACCTGGACCTGGCGCTCAAGGAGTTCTCCGATTACTTGCAGAACTTCGGTTCGACCTACCAGGCGCCGGCGGCGCAGTACTACATTGGGGACATTTACTACCGCCGCGGCGAATTCGAACAGGCCGTCGACGCCTTCGACCTGGTCCTGGAGAAGTATCCTGAGCACGAGCGGACGCCGGACGCCCACTACATGAAGGGCATGGCGCTCGCCAAGATGGGGGAGACCGCCAAGGCCCGCAGCGAGTTCCAGACCCTGATCAAGAGGTTTCCGGCGAGCGACTTGTCCGACAAGGCGAAGATCCAGTTGCGGACGCTGACGGCGCCGGCCCGGCCCCAAAAGTCCAAGGGTAAGTGACCCCTAGTGAAGTTCCTTCCCAGCATCTGCATCGCGCTCGGCTTCGCCGACGCCGGCAAGTTGCTCGACCACGCGCGCCGCGAGGCGGAAGAAGGGGAGACCTTCTTAGAGTTCCGGCTGGACTACTTGCCGCTGCCGGAAGAAGGGGTCAAAGCGATTGGGGACTTTCTCGAGGAACACCCGGAATGCGCCGTGCTGGCCACCTGCCGCCGGCGCCAGAACCACGGGCGGTTCAACGGCGCCGTGGAGGAGCAACTCCAGATCCTGCAGGCTGCTTTGAAGGCAGGAGCCGCTGCCGTGGACCTGGAGATCGAGAGCGCGGAACAGTGCGCGCCGGGCTTGCCCGCATTGCAGTCCAAGGCGAAGCTGGTTCTCTCCTACCACAACTTTGAAGGCACCCCGCCGCTGGAGGCCGTGCTGAAGCGCATGATGCGGTACCCGGCCGATGCTTACAAGGTCGTGGCAACGGCTCGCAAGCCGAGCGACCTCCACAGGATTCTGGCCCTGGCGAAGCTGCATCCCCGGACACGGACCGTTGTGCTGTCCATGGGGGAGATGGGCTTTCCGTCGCGTGTGCTCTCACCTTTGTGCGGCGGAGCTTTCACCTATGCCGCGCCGTGTTCGGCCGAGGGCACTGCCGCCGGCCAGGTCAGCGCAAGGGTGCTGCGGCATCTGTTCCGGTTGGAGAAACTGTCGCGTTCCAGCAAGGTGTATGGCGTGGTTGCCGACCCGGTGGGACACTCCCTTTCGCCGGCCGTGCACAATCGCGCGTTCCAAGCCCGGCGCGTGGACGCGGTCTACGTGCCGTTCCTGGTGCCGCTGGCGCAGTTGAAGGATTTCATGCAACTGGCGGACAAATTGCCAGTCGCCGGCTTCAGCGTGACCATGCCGCACAAGCAAAAGGTGCTGCGGTATCTGGACGCGGTGGATCCGCTGGCGCGCCGCATCGGCGCGGTGAATACGGTCTGGAAGAAGGCCGGCAAGTGGCGCGGCGTGAACACCGACGCGCCGGCGGTGGTTGCTCCGCTGGCCCGCCACGTGCGGCTGGCGAAAGCGTCGGTCCTTCTGATCGGCAGCGGTGGAGCGGCCCGCAGCGCGGCGTTCGCGCTGGCGGACGCGGGCGCCAGGGTGTCGGTCGTGGGAATCGAACTCGATCGCGTCCGTGCCTTGGCGCGGGCCTGTGGCGGCGAGATGCTCCTGCATGAGCAGCTTGCGAAGCTGCACTTCGACGCGCTCGTCCATGCCACCCCGCTGGGCATGTTCCCGCGCCCGGAGGAATGTTACTTCGAAGATCGCATCCCGGCCGACGTGGTCCTGGACATGGTCTACAACCCGCTGGAGACGTTGCTGATTCGCCGGGCCCGCGAGCAGGGAAAGACGGTGATCCCCGGTCTCCAGATGTTCCTGGAGCAGGCCGCGCGCCAGTTCGAGACCTGGATCGGCGAGAGCGCTCCGCGCGCCGTCATGGAGAAGGCCGCCCTGGAGGCCCTCAGGCCGGCCCGAACCTAGCCGGCTGGCCGGCCAGCCCGATTCCGCGGCGACTGGGCGCGATGCCCAACGCCAGTGTCACTCAGCTCCTTCGCCCGCTTATCACATAGGTGAAAGGCAATCGCGCTCTATATTGGAATCATGGACTTAGAGGCAACCACTCATTTGTTCACTCCGCTTACCATGCGCGGCGTCACGTTCCGGAACCGCATCGCGGTTTCCCCCATGTGTCAATACTCGGCCGAAGACGGCTTCGCAAGCGATTGGCACCTTGTCCACCTCGGTTCGCGGGCCGTGGGCGGCGCCGGCATCGTGCTCACCGAGGCCTCCGCCGTGGCCCCCGAAGGCAGAATCTCCCGAGCCGACCTGGGCATCTGGAAGGATGAACACGTTTCGAATCTCAAACGGATTACCGGCTTCATCGAGCGCCAGGGGGCAATCGCTGGCATGCAACTCGCTCACGCGGGACGAAAGGCCAGCACCGAGATCCCGTGGCTTGGAACGCGTGCCGTCACCGCTGCCGAGGGCGGGTGGCAGCCCGTGGGGCCCTCGCCGGTTCCTTTTCGTGACGAGGACCCGACGCCGCATGCGCTCAGCGTTGCCGAGATTGAGGGCATTGTCGACTCGTTCGGCGCCGCCGCCCGCCGTGCGCTCGCAGCGGGCTTTCGCGTGGTTGAGATTCACGCCGCCCACGGCTACCTCCTCCATCAATTCCTGTCGCCGCTCGCCAACCATCGCCCGGATCAGTATGGCGGATCATTTGAGAACCGAATCCGCCTCACGCTCGAAGTGGCGCAATCCGTCCGCCGCGCATGGCCGGAAGATCTGCCGCTCTTCATCCGCGTCTCAGCTCAGGACTGGGCGCCGGGCGGCTGGAGCCTCGCCGATTCGGTGGAACTCGCTCGCCGGCTGAAGCCGCTCGGTGTTGATCTGGTGGATTGCTCTTCGGGGGGCATCGTGCCCCACGCGAGGATAGAGGTCGGGGCCGGGTTCCAGGTACCGTTCGCCGAGACCGTGCGCCGCGAGGCGGGCATCCTCACCGGCGCTGTCGGGATGATCACGGAGCCCGCGCAGGCGAACGAGATCATCGCGTCCGGTCAGGCTGATATTGTGCTGCTTGCCCGCCAGTTGCTGCGCGACCCCTACTGGCCGTTGCGTGCGGCGCGGGCGCTCGCGGTCGCTGCTCCGGTTCCACGCCAATACCTGAGGGCCTTCTAGGTCGAATCTAGATCATCGAGGAATGCCTCCAGTTCGGACTTGAGCTGGCCGAAGGCGCCCTCCAGATCTTCGATGAGAGGCGCCATCTTGTCCCACTTGAGCATGAACACGTAGGCCGACCGGAACACGTGGCGGAACTGAAGGTATGGCTTCAACCTCCCGCACAGCGCTGCGGAGATGACCGGCGCGCCAGAGGCGGGGTTGGCTGCGCTGTCAAGCAAGTCCCGATGCCACAGAAATCACCAAGAGGCAACTGCCCGGCACGCGCGATCACAACACGCTTGAAGATGTTCTCTACGCCGTTCTAGAAGGAGTGCAGGAGGGTGCCGATGGCGGCGATTTCCACTTCGTCCGGAGCACTGCTTCTCAGTCTGGTCAGGAGCCCCGAGAACTTCTGGAGCAGTAGGTCAAGTTGTTCGCACTCGAAAGTGACTTCGGCGCGCAGCTTATCCGACACGAACCAGTTCTCCCCGGCTGCGCAAGCGAAGGGCGAAAGGGGATTCGTCGTCGAGGTCGACCAGGTCGAGAGGACGGCCCAGAACGTCGCTCGCCCGGCTCATGGCGCGAAAGAACACGCGCGGGGGTAGTCCTGAAACCGCCATGTCAATGTCGGAGTCGGCGCGAAGCGTGCCGGAGGCCGCGGAGCCGAAGACGTATACTTCCCGGGCGCCCTCGGCCTTCAGGACCGAGGCGGCGTCCGTGATGGCTCGGCCCAACTCCAGGCCCGGTTTAAGCATAAACGTTGTGGATTGGTCGGGGCGAGTGGATTCGAACCACCGACCTCCTGGTCCCGAATTATCTCACTTCGGTATCACAGAGAACCTTGGAGGGTCACCGTGAAACCGCAAGCTGCTGACTTGCTTCGACGTAGCGGGGTTCTCGTGCTTCGGTGACTCTCAGTGTCACTTGGGGTAGCGTGTGGACATTTGGCCGTCCGTGTGGACATCCCGCTCAGTTGGCGCGAACCGGAGCCTGCTGCGTCTGGGCAGGCACCTTCGGGGAGTCGATGGCGGCGACGGCTTCTCGCTTCGCCTGCATCCGAACGTGACTGTAAAGCTCCAGCATCTCGCGCGAGACGTGGCCTGCAATTGCCATGAGGGTTTGCTCGGGAACGCCCGCCTCACCGAGTCGGGTGATGCAATGGTGGCGTAAGTCGTGGAACCGCAGGCCGGGCAACCCGGCGGCCTTCGTGAGCGAGCGCCACGCCGTCCGCCATCCTCCCATGGGTCGCGTCGGGTCGTAGCCGCGGCCGGCCACGTCCTGGCCTTCCTGCGTGTGCTTGTACCGGAATGCGGGCAGCAGGTAGCTCTCAGGAGTTGTGGCCCCGAGAAGTTGCGCCCTCTCAAACAAACGGGCGAGCGCCCATGTGGTGGTTTCGTTGAGCGGGACCACGCGGCTACCGGCATCTGTCTTAGTCGAGATGCGCTGTACGGTCATGGTTCGTTCGATCAGGTCAATGTCGGCGAGCCTCAATCCCCGGATTTCGCAACTGCGGGCGGTCGTGTTCGCCGCGATGAGTGCCGCACAGTAGGCGACCTGCCAGTCTGCCTTGCTGCGAGCCGCGTCAAAGAGCCGCTTTTCCTGTTCCTGCGAGAGCGCCCGGCCCGGCCCTCTCTTTGGTTTGGGCAAGGGCTTGTAATCGTCCGCCACGCGCGCCCACAGTTTCGCCGTGCGGAGAATCATTCGCAGGACTGCGCAATCCAGGTTGATAGTCTTGGGGCCTACCTCTTTGCTGCGCGCGACCTGATACCCGCGGATGTCGTCTGCCGCGATGTCTGCGAGCCTCCGGCCAGCGAACGTCTTGAGCAGTGGCACCAATCGCTCTTTCTCCGTGCGAAAGCTCTTCGCGGCTATCAGCGGTTCGCGGCCAGCAAGCCAGTTCTGAGCTGCCTTCTCGAACGGCCACTTCGCCATGTCGGTGGGCAGGCGCCCGGCTGCCTGAGCCTGTAGGGCCTGCTGGCGGATCTTGCGGGCTTGCTGGTAGTTCTTCGTGTGCGTGGAGATCTCCTGCCAGCGGCCCGCGATCTTCAGCTTGTAATGCCAGATGCCGCGGCGTTTGTGGAGGCCGTCAGAATCGCGTCTAACCACCACAACAGCGTCTTCGTCTTCGGGCAATGCGTCCAAGTCGTCCGGCTGGAGGGCCGGGTTGTCCAGGTCGGTCATTTCGTACTCCTCTCTTTCCTTAACTGCCTTTCCAGGCGGCGGGCCGCGCGTCGCTTTTTGTACAGCCGGTTTTCTTTCTCTCTCTCCCGATGCTTTTTCTGCTTGTAGGCGTTGCGGCAAGCGGGGGAACAGCACGGCTTGTTCAGGCGGCCGGCCCAGAAAATCTTCCGGCATTTCGCACACCGTTTGATCCGCTCCAGCTCCACTTCTTCGAGAAACGGCTTTAGGGGCGCTGGCGGCTCAAGCACGACCCCCCCTTGGACCAGGGAGAACGCCGACAGCAGTGATATGGAATACGGGAGCCTGTAGGTGCGGGCGGTCGTCCCAAATGCGTTTTGATCGGCGATGGCGCCCAGGAGGTCCCGCATCCCGGTTGCGGTGTTGTAACGCTCGACCCTCTCCTGGTAGTCTCTTGCTTCCAGAACATAGGTCCTTGCGGGGCCTCCCCAAGAGCCCACGATCTTCGTGAGGTGCGACCCGGCGATTTCTTCCGCCCTAGACGGCGAAACATCGGTTAAGTCCGGGTCAGCGGACAGCACTTCACTGAGCGGGTCTCTATTCAAGCCGGGGAAGGTGGGGTCTGGTTCGGGGTCCGGCACGGCATTCGCTATTCGAATGAACTTTCCGACGATCTCGGGCTCTGGCCGGGTTCTTAGTAACCCCTGTCGTCCAAATGAGGCTCTAAGTGCTCCCACGCTTTCAAGTATACCACAACGGAATTTATTGTACAATAGGAGTTGAAGAGAGGATTTCCCATGAACGAACTCAATCCGACAGGGGTTACTGGTAGAAGGGCTTGGAGCGTAGCCGAAGTCTGCGTCCAGCTTGGTGTGAGCCGGAACTTTTTGCTGGGCCAGATCCGGCAGGGCCAGCTCCGTGCCCGGCGCCTAAGCAAGAGGATAGTAATTTTGACCGAGGACTTGGACACCTACCTCCACGCTGCCGAACGGGTTTGCAAGAGCGGCGGGCAGCAGGCGGAGGCGCAGTGATGCCCGAAAAAGCGAAACCCGCCGTGGCTGGCGGCGGGTCTCAAATCCAAGCAACCAGCCGTAGAGGGCGTCCGGCTGGACCCCGGCTCGGAAACGGGCGAGTGCCGCGAGGACTGACGAAGAGTTTGGACAAGAGGGGGGATTTGGCAGGCCGGGTAAGGGACGATATCGGGGACCTAGATTTCTGGTTCCGGCTCAAGTCACTCGACCCGGAGGAGCGGGTCCAGCTCAAGCTCGCCCTGGCCCTCTTCCGAGAATTGCGCTCGCTACCTCTCTCCAGCCGAGGCAAGACGCTTGAGTTCGCGATCGCGGCAAGCCGGTCGGATTCCGCCATGTTCCGGCAGCTCATCCGGGAGGACTCCGGGGGGGCTAATGCAAGCGAACGCTAACCTGCACGAATGGCTTTGCGAGATGGCGGCGGCGGCTGTCGGGAATCCCAAGGTCAAAAAATGAGCCAGCCAAGCTGTGACGAGCAAGAGGGGTTTGAGCGGTTCAGGAGGAGATACGCGGAACTGCGAGGGGAGGAACCGCCTGAAGTAACCACCCCGACTAACGGGACTGAGGCTGCGAACGACGGGAGGGAGCCTGCCGGCCCCCAGGGATGCGGGACAACCAGGCGCGCGACCGAACCGGCCGGTACACGCCCCGCGGAGCAGGTCATTCCCGAAGCCCCATCCAGTGAGGGAGCAGCAACAGGGGCGGCGCCCGGACCGGTGTCCGCGCCCCTGCTCGGCGAGCCCGATCCAGCTCAAGCGCCGCCTCACGAGCCCGCTGGAGGCACGCCATGTGAGGAAGCAGGGGAGCAGCACCCAGGGGCGGACTTCTTTGACCGCAACACTGAGTTAGGCGCCGAAATCAT
The DNA here is from genome assembly GCA_963798455.1 of Bryobacterales bacterium. Lineage (GTDB taxonomy): Bacteria > Acidobacteriota > Terriglobia > Bryobacterales > Bryobacteraceae > CAWCTD01. Next base: position 790,364 of record CAWCTD010000004.1, on the reverse strand, counting down.
CGAGGGAACCATTCGGGAGGGACAGCTCGTCGTGTTCGGCGGGCCGTACTGCGTCGGCAAGACGCCCTTCCTGACCGACCTCGCCGTTCACGTGCTCAATGGTCGGGAATGGAATGGCCGCGCTGTTCAGCAGAGACCAGTGATCGTTTTCGACTTCGAGAGTCCCGGCGCGGCGTACAAGCGAAACGTGAAGAACATCGCGGCTCGCCTCAAGGTTCGTGTCCCGGAAGTACCGGATGAGCTTGCGGTGTACCTGGAGCACGATCTCTCGACGGAGCCGGCGACGGCCAGGCTGCTTGAGGTGTTGAAGTCGAACAAGTTGAAAGATCGCTTGGATCTCCTCGAAGAAGCTTTGCGCCGCAAGCCGAATGCCCTGGTGATCATTGACCCGCTGGAAATGCTGTTCAGAATCGACACCGGCAAGAAGACCAATGTTCTTTGCCTCTACAACGAGTTGAAGCTTCTCCTGGCTCGATACCCGCACGCCGCCCTGAGTTTCACGGTCAATATGCGCAAGCAGGACCCGCATCGTGGGCTACCGGACCTGCTGTCGAATCCCCGTGGGTTTCTCGAAGAAGTCTGTGGCACCTTGGATATCCACAATCGATCAGATGTACGGCTCGGAATGGACGAGTATGGAGAGGACACCCGCGTCATCAACGGCGTTCGCAGGGGAGAGGAGTTTCATCCTCTGCTGGTTCGCCCCGTGGGGGAGCCGCCCGAGAACCTGGCGGGCTTTGAGCTGGTCCCCCCGAACGATACAGACCTAGTTTCGGCCCTCACCTCGGGACAATTGAAATACTGGAAGGACCTCGCGACAGAGTTCTCCTTCGAGGCGGTCGCCGACAAGACCGTGCCCAGGTCAAGCTTGTCCCGGCTGATCCGGCGCGCGCAATCTCTCGGTCTGCTGGTCTATGACGAGAAAAGTGGGCGGTACCGCAAGGTCGTCACTCCGCGGTAGGACACCCATGCTGGAACCTGGGGCTGTCAAGTGCGCTATCGTCTTTGCCCTCAGGGGGAAAGCAGGTTCCACCCAAACTGGAACCCGGCTGGAACCCTGGAACTTGGGCGGAGGTTCCAAGTTCCAATCAGGTTCCACACGCACTGGAACCTTGCAAGCAAATAACAATAAGAGAGTTACAACGTATTTCAGGCTGAGTTCCACCAATATGGGACATCGAACGACCTCGTCGGCAACGAGGGAAACGGACCGACAATGAAGCGCCGCCCCAGGCCGAAGCCCTCTGGACGCTGGGGCGTGAGGGTAGACGCCCTAATCCGCGCCCTCGGGTGGCCGCAGAAGGAGTGGCGCAGGAACTTCGGATTCTCGGCCCGAGCTGTGCGCCGGGTACGCTACGGCGGACAGCCCAAGGTGGCCTTCGTCCTTCGGGTGATGAAGCTGGAACGAGCTTATGCCCAGGAACTCGAAGCCCTCGCCCAGGGACTCATCGCCACCCGCGGACGCTTGCGCTACTGTTGGATCGACCTGCTCCGGCCACCGACTCGCCCGCAAGACCTCCAGGGCCTGGGGCGGGGACTAGGGGCCTGCCAAGATGAGAAGCCGGAAGATTGGTAGTGGCTCGCACCCGCCAAGACACCCCTCCACCTCGATCCCCACCTTGCACGCTTCCCCCACTTCCGATGACACAGCCCCGCGACATCCGGGTCCGCCGGGGAATGGCGCGCCTTCACCTTACGGGCCTGGCTCCAGGCCAGTTACGCGAGCGGCAAGACTGCCCGTCTCTACGCGGGGCCGGGCAGGCCAGGCTACCTCGCGGGCCGGGCTGCCGCCAGCGCCTCGACTATCAACGTGTAGATTCTGGGGCCGAATGCGCCAACTCGACCGCAAACGACTGATTTTAGGGAGGGCGCCGATATGAACGACAAACTCACATGGGAAATGCGAACTGGCCAGGCTATTCAGCCAACCCAGGCAACCAGAGCAGCGGTGCCGCGCGGCACGCCGATGCCCTCCACCCGCGTCGAAGTCACGAATCTGTCGGCAGTGTCCGATCTGGACCTCTACCACGAACTGGAGCGCCGCGAAGCCAGGCTTCTCAGCAGTCTGGCTGAGGTATCCGACCAAGCCCTGCACAGCGAACTTGGCCGGCGCCGCCAGGCCAAGCGGAGAGTGCGCCGCGGTGGACGGCCTCCCAAACCCCGGTGTACCTGCGGGAGGTTCACCCAGGAAGCCGCCCGGAAGAGAGGGCACGTCTGCGGGGCCGGGCGCGATTGTGGCGGCTGAAGACCGCGGGGGCTTCGACCGTAAGACGGCCGACCATCCGACCAAGGCCGGACCCTCCCCAGAACGCCGTTTGTGAACCACCCAGCGGCACAAGTCCGGGATGGCGACCACGCATCCGCGCGGCCTGTGATCCGCAAACCTGCGGCGTCAGGCTTCATCATTCCATCCAACGAAGGTAGCCCTCCGACTGGCGGTGCTGACCGCTCCAAGCGCGTCAGTTCGAGGGACAGACGATCCTCTCGGGATCCCGTCGTGGTACCAGTACTGTCAATTTGGACTCAACTGAGCATATTCCAATCGAAGGATGAGCCTGAAGGATGATGGGGGCTGAGCAGTCTGGGCTCCTTTCTGTGAGTGTGTAAGTGTCTCGGAGTCGGGGCTGTGGGAATGTGGGAATCGCGGCAGCGATTTCCAAGGGCGGTGGGCAAAGAGGGAAACCTGGTGTTGGTTTTCCTCTTTGTCCACGGCCCGGCATTTCCACAGCCTTTTCTCATGCGCTCTTCCTTCGTTGGAAGCTGGCGAATAGCTTCTGTTTGGCGGTCTGCATCCGGCGGGCTGCCGCCGTGTCGGTTTCGGCTCGCTCGATCTCATTGAGCCTTTCGATGGTCACCCCCGGCCGGAGGGCGCGCACCACCCCGGGCAACTGGCGCAAGATCTCCCAGGGCGTGGCGTACCAGCGGTACACCCTGCGTTGCTTGCCCTTGGCTCCGGTCTCCACTTCGGGCACGCCGCAGGGCCGGTGGAAGCTCAGGTAGGGATTGAAGTATCCCTCGTAGAACTCCTCGATCGCCTGCGCATGGCTGGAGTCGATATATCCGTAGCCCATGTGCTTGCGCACCACCGCGCCGTTCTTCGCCTCCGCCAAGCCGTTGTCGTTGGAATGCCGCGGCCGCGACTTGGTCTGTTGGATCAGCAACTTGTTGAGCAGCTTGGCCACCGTGTGGTTGATGAACTCGCTGCCGTTGTCGGAATGGAAGCCGCGGATGTGAAACGGAAACTGCCGCAGCATGGCTTCCAGCACCGGCTGCAAGTAGGCTTCGCTGATCTGCTCGGCCGCCCCCACCACCTGCCACTGCGTGACCTCGTCCACGGCATTGATGTGATACGCCCCTTTCACGCCTCCCAGATCCCCCTGGTGCACCGTGTCCACCCGCAGGTAGCCCGGTCGTCCGTCCGGCTCTGGCCGGCGCCGTTCGCCAATGGCCACCTGCACCGGCCGCGTTTTCTGGTAGACCACCCGCTTCTGCCGGTACGTCCGGCTCTTGCGCAGGTTGTAGATGTGGGCCATCGAAATGGCCGCCAGCCGCTCATAGCGGGGGTCCTTGAAATCGTACCGCGCCCGCTGCAGGAGCTTCTGCGTCGCCGGGCCGCTGAGCGTCTCATGGGCCTGGTCGACTTCGGCCAGCAACTCGATGTCGGCTAGCCTGTAGCGGCAAGCAAAGCGGTGGCGCCGGTAGAGCGCCTCCTTGACCTCGCCGCTGTCGCCGTACTTGCCGATCAGCCGCGTCACCTGCGCCCGGCTCAGCCCGGACATCTTCGCCACGTAACGTCGCAACAGTCCCTTCGCCTCCCGACCGCATTGCCCATAGCGCTGCTGCTTCAATGTCCGCGTCACCCAGTCATAAACCTCCCGCCGGTTCTTGCCCTCGAACCGAACCGGCTCGCTGGCCTCCAAAAACGCCCGGATCTGCTCCAGGCTCATTGTGTCCCGATCCTGCATGCTGACAATCAATCTCCAGCATGCCCAACCTCCCCGCCTTCAGGCTCATCTTGCGTTAGAAACACACCCTTCCTTCAGGCTCATCCTGCATTAGACAAGACTAACTGTATGAAATTGGGGAGGGCTCCTGTACAATACCGATGCAGGCAGGAGCCTATCAGGTAAACCTGGCTGATTGGCGCCACAAGCCGAGAGGGAATCCTGGCTGTAGTGAGACCCAATTCAAAGGAGCACATTTCCCGTGATCTGCCGAATGCTGGTTGTACTTCTTCTTCAGTCCGTCCTCACGTTGTCAGCACAGACGACCTCTGTCACCGTCGGGCTCCCCGGTGTCCCGGCCAGTGCAAACTGCATCCCCTTTGGATGCAGTGGGTTTGACCGGTACCAACAGGTTTATGACAAAGCCGAGTTCCCCGAACCGCTGGAGATATCGGAGATCAGATTCTACTTCGAGGATGCCGTTGCACACGCCACTCCCACGCTGAGGGCTGGCATATACATCCTCAGCCTGTCAACGACCTCGGCCGGCGTCGGCGGCCTGGATCTGCAGAATCTGGACGTCAACGTCGGGGCCGACTCCGCCTTATTCTGTGCCAAGGTGCTGCAGGGCTCGGCTCCGTCCGTTCTGTCGTTCGTAGGCAAGCCGTTCGCCTTCGATCCTGCCCGGGGAAACCTGCTTCTGGATGTAAGGATTGTGAGTCCAACCCACCCGAATCAGTTTGACACAATAGCCTTCTATCAAGCCCAGATTCTTAGCCCGGAGGCAAGTCCGTTCAGCAGTGCAGCCGTGACGAATGACGGTCATTTTCTATCGGTCTCGCCCTCCGTTCTCGGTCTCGGCACGGAATTCCGGTCGGCCAGCGCACTGATTGAGGACGTTGCCGGTGAACTCAGCGCCCTCAACTTGCCGAACGATTTGAGCAGTTCGCTCAGTGCTACGTTGGAACAGGTAAAGAAAGCTCTGGATGCCCCCAACGGCAGTCGCCGGCAAGATGCGGCCAACAAGTTGCGGGCTTTCACGAAGCAAGTGACGGCCCAGGACGGCCGGAGACTGTCTTCAGAACAGGCCGCCACTCTGCTTGCCGCCGCTGATCGGGCTAGCTTTCCCTTAAAGGCCCTGAACGTCTCCAATGTCCAGGGCTCCGTTTCTGCCGTGTACCCTCCCGCCGGAACGCTAAGCTCTTTCTCGCCGCTTCCTGTCGTAGCCAGTCTCAACATTCAGTTCGATATTCCCGTTGGCGCCGGCCCGTTTCAGGTTCTCGCTGTCGGAGAGACGACGGCGGCGTTACTTGACTTCAATCCCTCTGCCGGCACCTACTCCGGCGCCTTAAGCGTACCTACGGACGCTACAAGACACTTCGATTTCACGAGCACCTACATAACGGCGTTGGATTTTCTCTATGGCGGGCAGCCATTCCCCGCAAACATCGTACCCGCCAGCCGTTGGGATCCGCTGGCTATAGGCGCTCTGAACCTGCTGCCTCTGCCGAACCTGAGCTACCCGGAGAGTTCGATAGGCCTGATGCTAACTGCTGGCACTGCTTCGCCCGGGACACACTTCGCCGTCAGCGGTTCTTCCAATCCTTCGCTTTCTCTTTTCGGCGGCTTCGTTCCGGTCAGCTTCAATCCGGCCATAACGAGCCGTACTACTCCCCTGAAGCTTTATGTGGACGGCCGGTTGGTCGCCGCGACGGAGGTCAGCTTTACCACACCGTGATCCTTGTTTGCAGCATCGCCAGCATTTTAGACGACCGGTGATCCGGGGCGAGACTTCATTTCCAAAGTCCAGTGAGCGGCGCCCGCGCTACCTCTCGCCTCCCCATTCCATAACTTACTTTGCGTGATAAACTGGCTCTAGGTGGGACAGCTACTCGACATTCGCGTAAGGAAGGGCGCCGGACGCCCGCACCACGTCAGCCTGGCCCTGGACCGCTTACGCGAGCGCCAGGACCCTACAACCCTTCGGCTCGTGGTCCAGGCCCGTTTACCTCGCGGCCAGAGCAGACCATCCCGACTCCAGTATCAGCGTGTGGGGTCTTACCTGATCGACTGCCGCACGCCGCAAGCCGTCGCGCACGTCCGGGCAGAGTTGGCGAACCTGCTGCACACGCTGAACAACATCAGCCTGGATCGACCCCCGGAGCCACAGGAGCGGTGCGAAGCAATCACCGCTGGTGGTCTCGGGCCAGCGACCGATGCTGCGTTGATGCGCGAGCTTGAGCGGCGCGGCGGGCGACTTCAGATCGACGTGACGGATATCCCCACCCAGCTCTTGCACGTGGAAATCAAACGACCAGCCGCGCCCCAGGCCAGCCCTCCCGCCCCGCCAGCCCCGAGCATGACCCCGGACGAATACTGGCACAGATACGGCCACCTCCCGTTCTAAAGGACAAACTAAGCCCTGCGGACGAACCCGCTAGCTTTTTAGCTAAGGGTTTTGAGCGGCGCGGCGGGCCAATAAGGGGATGGTGTAGGTTCACCCGAGGCCCGGCGATGCGCTGGCGGGGCTCTGATGCGCGAGTTTAGACGCGCCCCGGACAGTCTCGACGAGCGATGGCAGCGATACACTAGAGACGGGCATGGCAGTCTGAAATGGAAATCGCGCCTAAGCTGGCGCCCGGTGGCGGGATGGAGAGGTGGCTATGAGCCTTTGGGGTTGCCGGTTGGGATCTGGCTTCGCGGAGTGCGCATCGACATCCTACACGTTGCCGCAACTCATAATCGTCCTTGTTGTCGCGGGGGCCCTGGCTGTTGCGCTGTTGTACTGCACGGTGCGGCTTTTCTTCCCGCCTGAGCAGCTTTAGGGGGACAGAATGCCCCGTCTGTCTCTGAACGGTCGGGGCGTCGGGTGTCCACGTATCACCCTCGGCCCGGCGATTGCACCACGGGGCGCTGGCGCGAGGCTTTACAGCACAACGTAACGATCCCCGGCCGATCACCGCATCCGAAGCCTTACGACGCCTTGCGGAGAGGCGAGTAGCAGAGCCCAGGCCAATCATCCGGCCGAGCTACACGACTGTCTACACCCACCATGGGTTCTGTGGCAAATCCTATCCTTGGTTGCAAGAAAGCTCTGTTCGTGAAAGACTCCTGATCGGGCACTTCAAGAACCTTCGCCAGCCGCTTAAGACGTGCTTCCCGGAGCTGCGCTTCTTTGAGATCTGACTTTCTCATCATCCAGTCGAACATATTCGTGCCACTCTCCTGTCTCCACGAGCATGTTGGATGCCATCTCTAAAGTGCCCAGGCTGCTACGGTCGGAAGGCTGACGGCTGGTACATTCTTACTCCCACTCGGCGTTTTTGCATACCTCCCGGCCTGCTTTGGGCACGTTCAGCGCTTTGCCGGCAGTTGCCGCGGTGAGCAGCCGTGCTCTGGTGAGAAGCGACACCCCGTCCGCCCGGCGGGGGTTAATCGGAGAAGGGACTGGCCGTCTGTTTCGCGAAGGTCGGGGCGGACGGATGGCCAGTATGACCCGAGGCGCGGCGATTGCACCATGGGGCTCCTGGCGCTTGACACTGCCCATAGGTGAGCATAGGATCTGACCGAAGGCTGCGAAGAAGAAGAGCGCGGCAGCCGTGGAGCTTTCCAAGCTGGCAGCCAAGGCACGATGGGCGAGGACAAGGGCGGGAGGCCGATAGAATGAGACGCGCAGTGTCGTTCATGGCGGTTTTGCTTGTCGCGGCGACGGGCGCGGCGGCACAGGGCGACAATAAGTACAGCCGAGAGACTCTCAGAGGGCTAAATGGAGTATCGGTCGTGGTCGAGGACTTAACGCCCGAGGCAAAGGGGATTTCACCGTGCCTGCGCTGCCGGTCGGGACCTATCAGCCGCAATTCTCAACATAGATTTGTGCGTCCGTGAACTGGCGCCAAACCTTCCTGGTAACGCGGACAACACACGCCTCAGCCCTCGCAGGAGCATTAGCGCTTCACGCTAGAGGGGTCGTAAGGGGACGCCTACTCCTGATCTCTACTTCCTCTCCAGCGGAATGACGGTGAGCTTGTTGGCTTCCACGGTGACAGTCTGAGATATAACGCCGTACCTTTGGGACTCGGCGCGGATCGTATACGTGCCCGGCGGAAGAAGCAGGCCGCCACCGGGGTTGTTCAACTCGTCGATGAATCCCGCGAACTTGTTGTTGACGTATACCGGACCTGTGTCGCCTGCCGTGACCGATATGAAAGACTCCTCCTCGCCGCCGCCGAAGCGCACACGCCCGAAGGGGCCTTTGGGCGGAGCGAGCTTCTTCAGCTTGTAGTGGATCTTCGTAGTCTTACCCGGCTGGACGCTCACTTTGGTGCTGTAATCCTCGTAGCGCGGGTCTCTAAGGGCGATCTCGTGCTCCCCCGGCTCAACCGCGTACTTCTCAGGGACCGTAAACCGGCCTGCCGGACCGATGTAGTTGCCATCGACGAACAAGCCGGCCCCCGTGGGTCCGCCCCGAGCCTTGATGTAACCCGTGTTTTCCGCCGCCACTGTGGTAGCGGTGAGGATGAGAATGCCCACAACAAGAGCTGTCAGGGTCCTCATATCCAGCAGAATCCTCATTAGCTTTGTGAAATGTGCGTTGATGTCAAATGTGTCATCAGGCTTAAAGTCATTCATTTGAGATCATCCTTACCTCGGGGTTTGCGACTCAGCGCAGGGCTCGGCCCTCAACTTTAATCATACTTCACGTTTCGAGTGCATTCCATGGGACCAAAGCCCTACAGGGTGTCGGTGAACCCGAAGTAGCGCGGGTGCGAAGTACAGCGAGGGGGTGGAAGGCGAGGCGCAAGGTCCACCAAGGCGGTCCCGGACAGCCCCCGAAACCCCGCTGCGTCTGCGGACGACTTACCCAGGACGCCGCGCGGAAAACAGGCCACTCTTGCCCGCCCGAGGCTTGGTGCGCGCGGAATTTGGCGCTTTACGGTGTGCCTGAGGCGGAGGCCGGCCGCCCTGGAAGAGTCGGGGCCTGATTCCCGCCACGCGCTCAGCGCCTCGACTGTTTCCGCGGATGCTTCGCCGTCCTGATCCAGCGCGCGCCCCGCACGGCCTCAGAGCGGGAACAGTGGTGGAATCCTGTTGCACGACCCTTCTTCTCGCCTGCTCTCCCCGAGCAAGGCCACCCCAAGCGGCCGCAGTTTGGAAACCCAGTCCGGCGGATCGCAGCGTCGCCGGTGCTGGCTGGATAGGAAACGGCTGCCGAGGGGAAGCGGACTGGGCAAGGAAGGGAGGCAGGGGACGGAGAGGTGTCGGAGCAATCGCCTGGTCACAGGGCCGTTTCAGCTTTTCCTGTGGCCGGAAGAGTCCAGACTTGCACGCTTGGAGGGTTACCGGAGCCGCGAGGGATGGACGGGGTGAGAAAACGGCCCCAACAGAGGTGGCTAGGCGTGCAATCGACGACAGGCGAGAAGCCAAAACCGAGACCCTGCTCCGAACGAAGGACCATTGCGTACGCACTTCCTTGTGTCTCGGACTCCAAGAGAGAAAGCCCGGCTTGAGGTTCGGTCTTGCTTCATCCGGAGATTGGGATCAGAATATCTGCATGTGCAGCGGTTCCTGGCAACGATCGCTCGGCAAGGATCGAGGCTGCGTGGGTGTAGCGCGTGACAGAACGGAGACGGGGAAAACGCTTCATCGAGCGGCTTCCGCTTGAGGTAGTCCGGAAGTCTTTCCAGGCGGTCTCAAGTTTCGGGGAGACTGTGAATCTGAGCTCTGTGGGCGTCCTGTTTACTGCATCGCTCAACATGGAAGTCGGCGAGCAGATTGACTACATCATCACCTTTCCCACGGGCTCCGCCAGCGGTGGTGTTGTCTATATGCGTTGTCTAGGAAGCGTGGTGAGGACGGGACCTGGCAAGTCCGATCGTGGGGGCAAGAGTCTGATGCTCGTGGCGGCCACATTGGAGCGATACGAGTTCCTTCGCAACTCCAATTTGGGACCCTCGACTCAGTGAGAGATCCCTCAAATGTAATTTCGCAGCGTGGGTACCCCCCGTGCTTGCATCCGCTCGCTCCGGACAACCGGCTACTCCAGCAAGACTCCCGAGTTTGCGCGTTCTATCAAGTGGAACGCCAAAAAGGTAGTCAAGTCGGGGGGCCTAAGCGACTTAAAAGAATGGGCGACTGAGCAACGAAAAAAAATGGCGACGTTGGACAAATAAAAAATGGCCCGCGAGGGCCAAGGCCCCCCGGCCTTCGCCGCGCCTGCCTCCCGGACAACTCCCGACCCTCACCCTGCGGCGCTACCTCTTCTTCGCGGACCGGGCCGCCCGTTCCCTTGCCAAGCGCTCGGCTGTACGCTTCTGGGCCGCGGCAAGGGATGCCTTTCTAGCGCGGGCCGTGCGCTCTGCTGGCGTCATGGTCTCAAGACTCCGCTTGCCACCTTGAGCACCGTACTTCTTACCCATGCTCCTGAGGTATTCGAGCACTTCCGGCGGCATTCGCTTTGCCATGCTTCCATAGTACACCTAAGGGTCGTGAGGTAGTGGCAGGATCTCACAATATTTTACAATTCTCCTCTTGTATCTAAGAGGGGTGAGGTGTATTCTGAGTACGGTTCTGATGTTCGATTAGTCGAGGGACTCGAACGCCAGGACCGAAACGGGACCGCGACAGACTGCGAATCTGGCACGGCCCCTAAACACCGAGTTGAAAGGACCAACGCGATGTCTGGTACTGAGAATACCGCATCTGAGAAACGGGACGTATACGAACGTGTAACGGCCCAAATCATCAACGCAATCGAGCAGTACGCGTCCGGCAAACCCATCTTCCGTGTTTTGAGGTAAGCGGTCATACTTCCTTGTGTTGATGCATGTGCGCCCGGAGTGCGCGCGCGGGCACGAGGAGGAGCAGAAGTGAGCCAGAAGCACGATGTGGAGAAGGCGCGGTACTGGCAGGCGGTCATTCGGGATGCTGCCCGGAGCGGCATGTCGACGCGGGCCTTCTGCCGGCAGCGGAAGCTGAAGGAGTGCCAGTTCTACTGGTGGCAGCGCCGATTGAAGGAGAAGCGTCCGCCCGCTTCAACGCCGCGGGGCTCAGCGAACGGGCCGGCCAGCTTCGCCCTGGTCAGCGGCGAGCCGGGCTCGGCGGATGCCGGCATAGAGTTGGTGCTGGCCGGCGGGCGGCGGCTGCGCCTGGCCAAAGGCGTCGATGAGCCGACCCTGCGATCGGTGCTGGCGGCGCTGGAACAGCCGGGATGCTGAGCTTCCCGGCGGCCATCAAGGTGTACTTGTGCACCGTGGCCTGTGACATGCGCCGGAGCTTCGACGGTCTGTCCATGATGGCCGAGCATATCATCCGCTGCAATCCCTTCTCGGGGCACCTGCTGGTGTTTTGCAACCGGCGTAGCGACCGTCTGAAGATCCTGTACTGGGATCGGGATGGGTGGGTGATCTGGTACAAGCGGCTGGAGGCGGGCACCTTCCAGTTCCCCTTCGCCCAAACGGGCCGGCGGGAGATCGCGGCCTGGGAGCTGGGCGTGCTGCTGGAGGGCATCGACCTCGGCAAGGGGCGACGGCGGAAACGCTACGCGCTGCCCGCCGCGGCATTCGAGGCGCATGCGGAGCTGGAGGCGTCAAAACAATAGCATGCTCCTCTGTTTTTTGTTGACTTATGAGAGTAAGTGTAGTAAGTTAGTGTTTCAGATACTTACTCAGCGCGATGGCGACAGACCCTCCAGACCTGCCCAGTGACCCAGCCGCCCTGCAACAGATGCTGCTGCGGACCCTGGCGCAACTGGACGCCACCCAGGCGGCACTGGCGGCCAAGGAGTACGAACTCGAGCGCGTGCGGCACTGGCTCCAGCAGATGCTGCGTCACCGCTATGGACAGAAGCGCGAGCGGGTGGATGAGAACCAGTTGTTCCTGTTCGCCGCCGAGATCGCCAGCCGGGGGGAAGAGCCGCCGCCTGAGCCGAAGTCGGTCGCGAGCGAACCGCGGCCATCTCCGCCGGGGCACGGACGGCAGCGGTTGCCGCAGTCGCTGGAGCGGCGCCGTGTAGTCTATGACCTGGCTGACGACCAGCGGCGGTGCCCGGAGTGCCAGGCGGAACTGCGGCACATCGGCGAGGAGATCAGCGAGCAACTGGAGTACGTGCCGGCCTCGTTGCACGTCGTCCAGCAAGCCTGCCAGAAGTACGCTTGCCCCAAGGGCTGCACCGTGGTCACGGCCGCAAAGCCGCCGGCGCCGGTGGAGAAGGGGCTGGCCGGGCCGGGACTGCTGGCACACGTGGCGGTGAGCAAGTTCGGGGACCATCTTCCTTTGCACCGCCAGGAGGCGATCTTCACCCGGCAGGGCGTGGATTTGTCTCGCCAGACCATGTGCGACTGGATGCGGCAGTGCGCGGAGTTAGTCGGTCCGCTAGCCGATCTGATGAAGGAGCGGGTACTGAGTTCCAAAGTCGTGCAGACCGACGACACGCCGGTGCCGGTGTTGGACCCGGAGTTGCCGTGCACGCGTACCGGGCGGATCTGGACCTACGTCGGGGACGCGCTGCATCCCTACACGGTGTACGACTACACCCCGAATCGCTGCCGCGAAGGGCCGGATGAGTTCCTGAAGGACTTCCACGGATACCTGCAGGCAGACGCCTACTCGGGCTACGACCAGATCTACAAGGAAACCGAGCGCGGCATCACGGAGGTGGCTTGCATGGCGCACGCGCGCCGCAAGTACTTCGATGCGCAGTCGTCCGACATCATGCGTTCGACGGTGATGCTGGCCTACTTCCATCTGCTGTACGACGTCGAGCGCGAGGCGCGGGAAAAGCAGTTGGACGCCGCCGGGCGCCTGGCGCTACGCCGGGAACGGAGCCAGCCGATGCTGGACGACATCCAGGCGTATTTAGAGCGCGAGCGGCCGCGGGTGTTGCCGAAGAGTCCGATCGGCCAAGCCATGGCCTACACGTTGTCCAACTGGGAGGCGCTGGTGCGCTACGCGAAGGACGGCGATCTGGAAATCGACAACAACGGCGCCGAGCGCAGCCTGCGCGGAGTGGCTGTGGGACGGCGCAACTGGACCTTCTTCGGCAGCGACAACGGCGGACGTACGGCGGCGGTGCTGACGAGTCTCATTGCCACCACGAAGCGTCACCACATCGACCCGTTCGCGTATCTACGCGACGTGTTCACTCGCATCGGGGCTCACCCGCAAAACCGACTCGAGGAATTACTGCCCGACAACTGGCTCGCGGCACGGGTGGCCAGCAAGGCCTGAACCCCACCCCAGCCTTCAACCGTACACGCGTCTGGGCCTACATGTGTTCGCCGGACGCGTACCATGTGTTCGCCGGACGCGTACATCGAGCACGGCGTGGGGAACTGGCGTATGCCGTGGCACACGTCGGGCCGATTCGCCTTCTCACCCATCAACGCGCTAACCCGCAAGCCCTACCGTGGCGTGAACGTGCTTGCGCTCTGGGCCGTGGCCCGTTCCAAGGGCTACGAACGCGGAGAGTGGGCCACGTATCCGCAGTGGCAGGAACGTGGCGCCCAGGTTCGCAAGGGTGAAAAGAGCGCATCCGTCGCGTTCTGGAAATTCGCAGATGGACGCGCGGAGAGTCAAGACGGCGACGAGCAGGAGCAGCCCCTTAGCTCCCGATCCCGTCTGCTGTTCTGCCGTGAGTACCACGTGTTCAATGCGGCCCAGGTGGACGGCTACACTCCCAAACCCGACGCGGACACACCCATAGAGCAGCGCATCGAATCCGCCGAAGCGTTCTTCGGGCGCATCAACGCCCGTGTGGTGCATCAGGGCAACCGGGCTTTTTACAACCCAGCCGATGACACGATCAGCCTTCCGCCGTTCGCCGCGTTCTTCACGCCCATGGACTACTACAGCACGCGCGCGCATGAAACCGGGCACTGGACGGCCCGCGCGGACCGCTGCAACCGGGAGCTAGGGAAGCGCTTCGGCGATAACGCCTACTCCGTCGAGGAGCTGGTAGCAGAGCTTACGACCGCCTTCACGCTGGCGCACCTGGGGCTTAGCAGCGAACCGCGGCCTGACCATGCCCAGTACATCGCCTCCTGGCTCAAGGTTCTGAAGGCCGACAAGCGGGCCATTTTCACGGCTGCATCGAAGGCGCAACAGGCCGCAGATTACATCGTCCGGGAGTCCGGGCGGACGTTGGAGGTGGCAGCATGACGCCGCTCGTTGAGAAGTACAGACCGCGCACGATAAACGATTTCGCGGGGCTTGACCGGCCCCGCGCGGTCCTCTCGCAGCTTGCCGTACAGCCGTATTGTTCCTCGTGGCTGTTTCTCGGTCCCAGCGGTATCGGCAAGACCACAATGGCCCTGGCTTTTTCCGGGCAAATCGGGGCCGAGCTACACCATATTCCGTCTCGGAAGTGTGACCTTCAGACCGTCGAAGAGGTAGTGCGCTCCTGCTGGTACGTTCCCATGACGGGGCAGTGGCACGTGGTTCTCGTCGATGAAGCGGATCAAATGAGCAGCCCCGCGCAATTGGCGTTCTTGTCCAAGCTAGACGCGACGGCTGCCCCGCCAAACACGATTTTCATCTTTACCGCAAACGCGACAGATCACCTGGAGGACCGATTCCTGAGCCGTTGCCGGACGGTGAGGTTTCAGCCCTGTGACATCGCCAAACCTGCCGTGGAGTTACTCGAAACCATTTGGATGTCCGAAACCGCGCGGCCACAGCGCGATTTTCAGGGAATCTTACAGCGCGCACAGTGGAACATCCGTCAGGCGATCATGGACCTGGAATTGGAGATCCTTGCTCCGTCGCGCCCGCGCGAACTCCAGCCGATGAACGCCTTCATGCCCCCTTCCCAGAGGGCGCTATTGCGGGACCGAGGTGAAGCATGACAGCCGCAACCGAGATTACCGGCCCAGTGTCGGGCAGGGGGGCGGACGCGGTTCCGCTCCCTCCGCTCTCGCCCCTACCCGCGCTTCCCTCACCGCTTCCCACCCAGGTCCGGGAGTACATCCGGGCATCGAAGGCAGAGAACACGCTACGGGGCTATCAGAGCGACTGGCGCGGCTTCTGCGTGTGGTGCGAGTCCCACGGCCTCCAGCCCTTGCCGGCCGGGGCGGAAGCTGTAGCGGGCTATATCGCCGAATGTGCGGGGCATCTCAAACCGGGCAGCATTCAGCGGAGATTGAACGCCATCGCCGAAGCGCACAAGGCGGCCGGGCTGGATTCCCCCACGCACACCGGCATCGTGCGCAACACCCTCAAGGGCATCAGGCGCACGCTCGGAACCGCGCCAGTGCAGAAGGCCCCGGTGCTCACGGCGGACATCCGGGCCATGGTAGACGCTACGGACGCGGGGATAATCGGCCTGAGGGACCGGGCGCTAATCCTGCTCGGGTTCGCGGGCGCCTTCCGCCGCTCGGAGCTGGTGGGGCTAGACGTTGCGGACCTCAACTTCGGCCGCGACGGTCTGACGGTGACGCTACGGCGGTCCAAGACCGACCAGGACGGCGCCGGCCGCAAGATCGGAATCCCTTATGGTGCGAATCCCGAGACGTGCCCGGTACGCACCCTGCAAGCCTGGCTGGAACAGGCGGCCATAGCCGAGGGGCCGGTGTTCCGCTCCATCAACCGACATGGGCACCTGGGGCCGGGCCGGTTGAGCGGTATCGACGTGGCGCGCGTAGTGAAGAAGCTAGCCGAGCGTGCGGGCCTCGATCCCGCCGAGTACGCCGGTCATTCGCTGCGGGCCGGGCACGCTACGACTGCGGCCATTGCGGGTGCCTCGGAACGCTCGATCATGAACCAGACCGGGCATCATTCCGTGCAGATGGTGAGGCGCTACATCCGAGATGGGAATCTCTTTCGGGAGAACAGCGCGGGCAAGCTGGGGTTGTAGCGGCGTGCGGGTATCCGCGCTACAGGCCCGCCCGCGCCGCCGTGACCCGCTCGTCAAGGCGCGCCCCTCGCGGCCCGTCAATAGGAGGTTGTCACGGAGGAAACGACTCGACCGTTTCGAACATGTATCACGGTCGCGGTGTCAGGGCGGCTCCTGCGGTAGATAAAGGTTTCGACTCGGCCGCGGTCGTCCACGGCGAGAGTCCGCGCGATCGGGGGACCGAAGGAATCCAAAATGGAGGAACCAACCGTCCCAAGGGGGACATCTACCGCGGTCGGGAATTTGGGCGGAGGAAGCGGCGTCGATGGCGGCACAGCGGCCGCCGGGACGTGTTCGGGATTCGCGGCCATGCCTTCCGCCGGGGCGCTACCGCCGCTCTCGTTCGCTGAACCGGGCGCGCGCTGCCCTTTGGGGGGAGAGAGACTCTGTGCCGCCGGCTTTGGTGGGGGCGTTGACGGTCGGACGGTGTTGCTGGTCTGCGGGCGAATGAGGGAAAAGTCGCGGAGCGGCCCCCAAGTAACCGCCCATATCAGGCCCGCCAGGAGAGCCAGCAACAGCAGACTGAGACCGCCCAACCCTCGCATGTTCGTGGCCCTCCAGTGCCTCCGGCCCTACATCACAAGATCCCCCACGACTCGCACCTTAGATCAGGCCGCCGGGTAGCAGGCACAGTATCATTCTGCGCCAATGAGACCGGTCTGTCTAGCCCGCACGATCCCGGATGGACGCGGCTGTACTGGTACGGATCCTCGGCCCCGGCGCTTCCAGATGCTGGGGACGCCTTTGGCGGCAGGCTCGCAGTCCGAACGCCGCCGCATGCCCTGACGTGCCCAGGACCCGCTCGACAGGCCCCGCCCGCGCCGCCTGGACCCGCTCGGCAGGCCGCGCCCAGCCGTCTGCCCTGGCCGCTGCTCAGCGCAGGCGCGAGCCTCCACGAAGCCAGTGTCGGCAAGGGAGGCCGCGACCTGCTGGCCTATGAGAGCTTGAGCCACGCAGGTGCTGCATTTGTCACGCGCAGGATCTGGGCTGTACGAATAAAGACGCGACCGATGCGGCCTTTGGGACATCCCAATAACTAGATTCCACCCCCGACGTGGATAGACACCCCAGGGGGCGGGAGCGATAGGAAGGCAGGTCGGCGATGGATTGGTACACCGGATTGCTTGCCGTTCTAGCGGGAGTCGAGATCCTGCTCTCCTCGCTGGAGATCCGGGAGCAACGCCAGCAGCAGGAAAGACAAAGCCTGCTCAAACACTTGGACTCGGTGGTTGGCCACGGGTGAAGCGGCAGCGCCATCCGCCACGGATGCCGATGGGCTCGGCGAGGATGCGCAAGTTGTTCGCCGCGTCGGCAGCATCCGCTAGACGTGCCGCACCCGCGCAGAGTGACTGTCGGCTAGGGTCCCCCATGGGAATGGAAGCGCGCCTTTTTTGCATAGCCCTTAGGTACCGGGACTCCCCCACGGTCACGGTTCTCGACAACAACCCGATCACCGTCCAGAATTGTGGTCAGGAGGATATCGGTTCCATGTTCAGCTGGTGGCCAACGAGATCACGTGTGAGGATCGAGAAGCTCGACGCAGCATATCTCAGGAGGATGTGTGAGGTCCTCGAAAACTGTACCGAGCCACGGCACCAGGACCACGTATCCGAAGGCACGCCACCTGAGCCGTCCCCACCGCTGGCCGTCGAGGCACGGGCGGGATCGCCCACTGGTTAGCGCAAGTCAGCAGCGTACTGCCCACTATTCTCAGGATTGTCACTGACAGCCGCCCTGACTAGAATCGCCTCGTTTGGAGATCCCTCCAGTTCTCCCTGACTGAAACCTTCCACCAACCCGGAGGGCGCCGCGTGGCTCCCTCCGGCCCTCCAACTTCGGCACAGCAGCCGCGTGGCGCGATCGCAGAGGCGATGGTGGGCCTGGAGTATCCCCCTGGAGGGCTTGTCTGAGGGCGGAAGGTGGGAAGGCTGGAAGGGGCAACCGGAGAGGGGATGGTGTAAGGACGTGCACCTAGAGGCTACGGGCCGGGGTCCGGGTCCAAGCCGTGCACCGCTCTCCCCGTCCGCCGCGCCAAATAGCGGTTCAGTGCGGTGCGCATCACTTTCATGTAGTCCGGGCTCCTCTGCGCCCGCCGGATGCAGGCGCCGCACGCCAGGAGATGCTCTTCCAGCGGGGCCAATTTGTCCTCCTGCGTCACCATGTTCAAGAGATAGCGTTCCAGGTCGTCGTCGGAGATGTGGCCGCCGTATGCCATCGCTCACGCCCGCTTGGGAGTGGGTTCGTTCGATACCTGCGGTTCTTCAGCACCCTCCCGACTTGCTCTTCACTCACCCTCCCAGCCCACCACCGGCCTCAGCCTGGTGAACAGATGGGTTGCTCTCTTGACGCTTACTCTACCCGTACACTCCCATTGGAAGTCCTCCAACTGAGACCGGATCAGATCAAGGCTCGGTCACGATCACGGGCAGCGTCGAAAAGGCGTCTGTGCCGATGAAGCGCAGGGCGATGGCCGATACCAGTGTGTCTGCGTTACACTCCAGGGTCCCCCGCTTGCCCGTCAGACCCGGGAACAAGTAGTTGGCGTAGTGTCCCAAAGGGTTCAAGGTGGGGATTGTGAGCGCGTTCGGAATCACTGCACCCGAGTCGTCGCGGGCGGTGCACACCACATGCGCCGCCGCGCTGGGGTTCAGATTAGCTATCGCAAAACCGGTGTACAGCGGTGCGCCGGTGGGAGCGAACGTGGTCGCGTCGAACGGGATGACGAAACCGGAGTAACACTCGCCCGTGGGCACAGCGGCTTCGTAGAAGGTGCCCCCATGGGTCGCCCTGCGGAAGATAGCTTGCGTTGTGATGGTTGTGTCCTCAGTGACCCACCCCCAGCCCCCCTGAACCGTCCAACTGGCGTCGCTGGCCTCGTAGTCCTTCCTGCCCTGGGTGGGGACGCTGTCGGTCAGCGTATTCAGGTTCCCTAATCCCCCGGTGAACGGGAGTGCAACAGGGGAACCGCTGTCGTCATAGAAGGCGATGGACAAGTCCCCCGCGTGCGTTCCAGAGCTGATGGCGAAAAGACCTGTGGTCCATTCGCCCCCAAACGCGACGTGAGGCACCGGCCGAAGGCGGCAAGAGCCTAAAGGGCAGACCGAGGAGTCGAACTGCCGGACCGGCACCGACACCCCACCCACCGTGAACACAGCGATTCGAGCTCCACCGGGATTGATGCCGGCCACCAGGCTCACGGTCGCAGGGCCGGTTCCCTGGGAGTTCCCCGAAACCGTCAGCCAAGCAGGTAAGCCCGTGACCGACCAGGGGCAACCGCTGCCGGTTTGGACGAATAGCTCCAGGTTTCCCCCTATTGCCGTCATACCCAGGTCAACTGTGCTAATGGCATAGCTACAGGAGGACGCGCCAGGGCTCACAGTCGCGGCTCCCTGGACAAAGCCAAGACCCGCCGACAGAGCCTGGATGTTCTCAGGAACACCACGACCCCCGACTGCATGGATTGTGTACGTCTGGCTCGAAACCGTACCAAAGATCGCCAAAGCCAGAGCGATTAGTCTGACTCGCATATGCCCTCCCTCCTCCATCCGTACTAAATTGGGCAGGAACCACGCCTCGGCGGGACGGCCTTCAGCCGACCGGGCCGGGTTCCAGCGTTTTCGCGATCAGGATTTTCGCATCTCTACCAGGATTTCCACCTTGGCCTGCTGGCCACTGCCGATTGTACATCCAACCGCCTCCGTTGCAGCAGCTCTTTTCATCCTGAGCGATGCCAGCGACCTGCGACGGGGCCAACTCGGCCCGCCCTCGCCGCCCCAGCACCCCCTCGACAGGCCACGCCCCATGCGAGCGCGGATCATCCAGCGTAGTCACGTTACCCCTTCGCCCCAGTGCCAGTACTGTTCGACTCAGGTCCTGCCTGCCATCAGCGGGAAGGTCGCTCACGCTTATCGCGGGCAATGAAGAAGCACGACTGGAGTATGGTTGGGATCACAGTCACCGGGCTTGTGTTCTGGTTTGTGATCCTGCGGCCTGGATTCCTTCGGGCACCCATGGAAAGGGCTCAGGCGTTTCTGGAGCAGGTCGTGCAGGGCGCGGCCAAGCCATTCGGACCAACGGAGGGAAAAAGCAAGCCTTCGCCCGCCACAGCTCCCAAGTCCCGCCGCAACCGCGCCACAAGCACCGCAACAAAGCCAAGAGCCAGCGGAACCTTAGACCCCTCACCGCCTGACCGTCCCGAGACAGACGGGGCGAGCCGGTCTCCGGTTAACCCGAGTCAGTAGCGTACTGCCTACTTTTGCCAGGCTTGTCAACCGAAGTCGTGCCGAATAGAATCGCCACGTTGGGAGAGCTGCCCAGTTCTCCCTGACTGAAACCTTCCACCAACCCGGAGGGCGCCGCGGTGGCTCCCTCCGGCCCTCCAACTTCGGCACAGCAGCCCCGTGGTGCGTTCGCCGGGCAGCGGACGATGGTCTGGTATCCCCTTCTTCAGGGCGCCCCTCTGTGGAGGTAGTGGCGGTGCGATAATTGCGGGGGCGCGGCGGAAATGGGTATCCTGCTTTGGCTTGTTCTCGCCAGCTTCTGTCTGGTCGCGGGGCTGGTCTACATCATGATCCGCTGGTTAAGGCGGCAGAAGCGCAAGGCTTCCGAACAGGCCGCCGTCGAAAGGGCCGCCATCGAACGCAACCTTGAGGAGCGTTGTCGCCCCCCGATTCCCCAGAAACAGACGCAGCGATCCGAGTTTCCCCGCAAAGATGCGCATAGCAGCCCCGCCACGCGATCGCAGAGGGCAGGGTGAACCTCCCCCTAGAGGCCTCGCGCCGCCAGCACCCGCTCGACAAGCCGCAACCGTGCCGGGTGGTCCGATTCCGTTGTCCGGATGCCGTACCGCCCTACCCCGTTGCGGAAGGAGGACGCGCCGGCCGCCTCCTGGAGCCCGGCGTGAAAAGGGGACAGAGACAGCCCTCCCCGGTGCGCCGTGAGCATGAGCATTAACCACGCGGTTATGGTCCGATGCGAATTGTTGGAGAATGATTAGGACACCCTATGGTGCCCACGTTGCCTCTCGATCAGATGGCAGATCGCCATCGAGCCTTGACCGCTGCTCTCGCCGAGTCATATCTTGAGGCAGCGCGCGTTTGCCTTGATCGGCATCACGCTTCCCCCCAGGCGTTCACGATTCAGACCCAGACTTCGGCTTCACAGGCTACAGCACGATGGAATGCACCTGACGACAGGGTACGGGGAGCTTATGCTAACAGGACCGATACCACTGAAGCGGGCGCGTACGCGTGCGTTATCGCAGCAGTCGAGTTGGTCGAGGGTCTATTCGCGGTGCGGCGGGCAGAGACTGGCACAGGAGCAGATTACTACGTAGCTCCTTTGGGCAAGGGCATCGAAGATCTGGAGGACTGCTTGAGGTTGGAAGTCTCCGGCACCGATGCGGAGGCGCGGTCCGCCGTTGAACGAAGACTCCGCGAAAAAGTGCAGCAAACCCTGGATGGTTCGAGCAGCTTACCGGCCGTCGCCGGTGTGGTTGGGTTCCCGTCGCTGCTGATACGTATTGAGCGAGTCAAAGACAAATGACCTGGGCACAACGTCACACAGACAGCGAGCACCTCGCAGCCGAGGCAGAGGTGGCAGCTAGGACCGGGCGGACTGAGGATGCCAAAGCCCTATACCGTCGCGCGGCCGCCGCCGAAATTGCCGCCTTCGAGGAGATTGGTCCGTCGAAGTCGCGTACCCTTGCTATTACGGCAGTCAGCGCTGTCGCCCTCTGGTACAAAGCCGAGGAGTACGCAGCGGCTGAGCAGTTGGCACATAAGGTGCTCGGGACAGCTACACTCCCCCAGTTCGCCGTCGCGCAATTGCAGGCTCTTTTGCAGGCTATCTGGAGCGCACACGTTCGGAAGAGCGCTGGTGTCAGGTTCGTCGGTGGCGAAGTTCTAGTCGCCGTGAGAGGAGGGCGTGTTGTGACTGGCGGCGCTCCACTTGATCTGGTCCTGAGCAAGGTCGAGACGGTCAAGTCCCTGTTTTATCGCACTACCGAGTTTATTCAGAACCTTCCGTACCGGCCACAGGGACCAGCGTCCTCAGCAATTCAGGAAGCGTGCCGCCCTTGGCTCTTTCACGCAGCCCCTTCGAGCTACCAGTTCGCCGTAGCTATCGAGGACGCGGCACAGGGCGAGTTGTTTGGGCCTGCGATGCCCAGCACGGAAGAGATTACGCGCACCTTCCTGGCGATCCTGAGAGCAGCCGCTCTTGACCCCGGCAACGCTCTTCCCCAGATGGTTCCTGATCCTCAATACCGCTCTACCTTCATGAAGTTGACTAGGAACCTTGCACCAACGGGGAAGACGTTTTCGCAGTTGCAGCTAAGATCTGCAGGCGACGCAGAATGGCTGACGCTGGACCGAGATGCCCGCCAATCAATCAACCGGTCGATCCGAACGCAATTCCCAAAGGAAACCAAGCCGGAAGAGGTTGAAGAGCTACTTCGTGGCGTGCTCCGAGGAGTGCACCTGGACCAAGACTGGCTTGAGCTTTCCATCGAAGGTCAACACATAAAGATCTACGAAATTGGGGACGCGGTAGATGACGTTGTGGGTCCTTTTGTCAATAAGCCCGTAGTTGTGGAAGCGGTCCGGCAACCGAACGGAAGGTACAGGTTCCGTGACATCTGGGGGGAGGACTGACGTGAGACCGTACGGCCTCAGCGGGATAACAGCCCCGTCAGGTCCGGGACTGGAAGGCATACCGCTCCGGTTTGATCGCGTGGAATCGCTCGGTGTACCACTTCGAGTGATCCACCATCGCTTCGAGCAAAGCTGAGTTCAGGGGAATCGTGCGGCCTTCGCCTGCTTCGGTCTTGCGTTTCCCACCGTGTGGAACGCTTTGGACAGGTCCACCCGGCCCCATTGAAGACCGCGAATCTCGGCATAGGGCGACCCCGCGCTGAGTGCGAGGCCCGCGTCCCACGTGCGTGGTGGCCGGTGTCGAGGCGCGCGGGCCAAGGGTACGCGTCCGGCGAACACATGTAGGCCCAGACGCGTGTACGGTTGAAGGCTGGGGTGGGGTTCAGGCCTTGCTGGCCACCCGTGCCGCGAGCCAGTTGTCGGGCAGTAATTCCTCGAGTCGGTTTTGCGGGTGAGCCCCGATGCGAGTGAACACGTCGCGTAGATACGCGAACGGGTCGATGTGGTGACGCTTCGTGGTGGCAATGAGACTCGTCAGCACCGCCGCCGTACGTCCGCCGTTGTCGCTGCCGAAGAAGGTCCAGTTGCGCCGTCCCACAGCCACTCCGCGCAGGCTGCGCTCGGCGCCGTTGTTGTCGATTTCCAGATCGCCGTCCTTCGCGTAGCGCACCAGCGCCTCCCAGTTGGACAACGTGTAGGCCATGGCTTGGCCGATCGGACTCTTCGGCAACACCCGCGGCCGCTCGCGCTCTAAATACGCCTGGATGTCGTCCAGCATCGGCTGGCTCCGTTCCCGGCGTAGCGCCAGGCGCCCGGCGGCGTCCAACTGCTTTTCCCGCGCCTCGCGCTCGACGTCGTACAGCAGATGGAAGTAGGCCAGCATCACCGTCGAACGCATGATGTCGGACGACTGCGCATCGAAGTACTTGCGGCGCGCGTGCGCCATGCAAGCCACCTCCGTGATGCCGCGCTCGGTTTCCTTGTAGATCTGGTCGTAGCCCGAGTAGGCGTCTGCCTGCAGGTATCCGTGGAAGTCCTTCAGGAACTCATCCGGCCCTTCGCGGCAGCGATTCGGGGTGTAGTCGTACACCGTGTAGGGATGCAGCGCGTCCCCGACGTAGGTCCAGATCCGCCCGGTACGCGTGCACGGCAACTCCGGGTCCAACACCGGCACCGGCGTGTCGTCGGTCTGCACGACTTTGGAACTCAGTACCCGCTCCTTCATCAGATCGGCTAGCGGACCGACTAACTCCGCGCACTGCCGCATCCAGTCGCACATGGTCTGGCGAGACAAATCCACGCCCTGCCGGGTGAAGATCGCCTCCTGGCGGTGCAAAGGAAGATGGTCCCCGAACTTGCTCACCGCCACGTGTGCCAGCAGTCCCGGCCCGGCCAGCCCCTTCTCCACCGGCGCCGGCGGCTTTGCGGCCGTGACCACGGTGCAGCCCTTGGGGCAAGCGTACTTCTGGCAGGCTTGCTGGACGACGTGCAACGAGGCCGGCACGTACTCCAGTTGCTCGCTGATCTCCTCGCCGATGTGCCGCAGTTCCGCCTGGCACTCCGGGCACCGCCGCTGGTCGTCAGCCAGGTCATAGACTACACGGCGCCGCTCCAGCGACTGCGGCAACCGCTGCCGTCCGTGCCCCGGCGGAGATGGCCGCGGTTCGCTCGCGACCGACTTCGGCTCAGGCGGCGGCTCTTCCCCCCGGCTGGCGATCTCGGCGGCGAACAGGAACAACTGGTTCTCATCCACCCGCTCGCGCTTCTGTCCATAGCGGTGACGCAGCATCTGCTGGAGCCAGTGCCGCACGCGCTCGAGTTCGTACTCCTTGGCCGCCAGTGCCGCCTGGGTGGCGTCCAGTTGCGCCAGGGTCCGCAGCAGCATCTGTTGCAGGGCGGCTGGGTCACTGGGCAGGTCTGGAGGGTCTGTCGCCATCGCGCTGAGTAAGTATCTGAAACACTAACTTACTACACTTACTCTCATAAGTCAACAAAAAACAGAGGAGCATGCTATTGTTTTGACGCCTCCAGCTCCGCATGCGCCTCGAATGCCGCGGCGGGCAGCGCGTAGCGTTTCCGCCGTCGCCCCTTGCCGAGGTCGATGCCCTCCAGCAGCACGCCCAGCTCCCAGGCCGCGATCTCCCGCCGGCCCGTTTGGGCGAAGGGGAACTGGAAGGTGCCCGCCTCCAGCCGCTTGTACCAGATCACCCACCCATCCCGATCCCAGTACAGGATCTTCAGACGGTCGCTACGCCGGTTGCAAAACACCAGCAGGTGCCCCGAGAAGGGATTGCAGCGGATGATATGCTCGGCCATCATGGACAGACCGTCGAAGCTCCGGCGCATGTCACAGGCCACGGTGCACAAGTACACCTTGATGGCCGCCGGGAAGCTCAGCATCCCGGCTGTTCCAGCGCCGCCAGCACCGATCGCAGGGTCGGCTCATCGACGCCTTTGGCCAGGCGCAGCCGCCGCCCGCCGGCCAGCACCAACTCTATGCCGGCATCCGCCGAGCCCGGCTCGCCGCTGACCAGGGCGAAGCTGGCCGGCCCGTTCGCTGAGCCCCGCGGCGTTGAAGCGGGCGGACGCTTCTCCTTCAATCGGCGCTGCCACCAGTAGAACTGGCACTCCTTCAGCTTCCGCTGCCGGCAGAAGGCCCGCGTCGACATGCCGCTCCGGGCAGCATCCCGAATGACCGCCTGCCAGTACCGCGCCTTCTCCACATCGTGCTTCTGGCTCACTTCTGCTCCTCCTCGTGCCCGCGCGCGCACTCCGGGCGCACATGCATCAACACAAGGAAGTATGACCGCTTACCTCAAAACACGGAAGATGGGTTTGCCGGACGCGTACGGCCAAGGGGCGAACGTCAGTCGGCCAGTCCGACCGCCCTCCCGCGGCCTTGCCGTGGCCTTGGCGGGGGGCTCTGCGCGGGCAACGTCCGCCCATTCGCTAGCCCGGCAGTCGGTGGCAGAGCCACACGAACGCACTGCGGCCCCGCGCCCTGCAACGCGGTCAACCGCGCGCACGAATCCCACTCCATGTGGACATCCGTGTGGACATAGGGACTGCCCTCGTGAAACTGCGGGAGCTAAGCTGTTGAAAGGTTTGGTCGGGGCGAGTGGATTCGAACCACCGACCTCCTGGTCCCGAACCAGGCGCTCTAGCCAGGCTGAGCCACGCCCCGAGGAATCAATAACTTAGCGGTCAGGGATCATCGCGCAGAGCCTATAGTTCACATGGCGACGAACCCAACCATGAGCAGTATAGCACCATTCGAGAGGTTCATTCAGGACCAGTCTTGTCTAATGCAGGATGAGCCTGAAGGAAGGGTGTGTTTCTAACGCAAGATGAGCCTGAAGGCGGGGAGGTTGGGCATGCTGGAGATTGATTGTCAGCATGCAGGATCGGGACACAATGAGCCTGGAGCAGATCCGGGCGTTTTTGGAGGCCAGCGAGCCGGTTCGGTTCGAGGGCAAGAACCGGCGGGAGGTTTATGACTGGGTGACGCGGACATTGAAGCAGCAGCGCTATGGGCAATGCGGTCGGGAGGCGAAGGGACTGTTGCGACGTTACGTGGCGAAGATGTCCGGGCTGAGCCGGGCGCAGGTGACGCGGCTGATCGGCAAGTACGGCGACAGCGGCGAGGTCAAGGAGGCGCTCTACCGGCGCCACCGCTTTGCTTGCCGCTACAGGCTAGCCGACATCGAGTTGCTGGCCGAAGTCGACCAGGCCCATGAGACGCTCAGCGGCCCGGCGACGCAGAAGCTCCTGCAGCGGGCGCGGTACGATTTCAAGGACCCCCGCTATGAGCGGCTGGCGGCCATTTCGATGGCCCACATCTACAACCTGCGCAAGAGCCGGACGTACCGGCAGAAGCGGGTGGTCTACCAGAAAACGCGGCCGGTGCAGGTGGCCATTGGCGAACGGCGCCGGCCAGAGCCGGACGGACGACCGGGCTACCTGCGGGTGGACACGGTGCACCAGGGGGATCTGGGAGGCGTGAAAGGGGCGTATCACATCAATGCCGTGGACGAGGTCACGCAGTGGCAGGTGGTGGGGGCGGCCGAGCAGATCAGCGAAGCCTACTTGCAGCCGGTGCTGGAAGCCATGCTGCGGCAGTTTCCGTTTCACATCCGCGGCTTCCATTCCGACAACGGCAGCGAGTTCATCAACCACACGGTGGCCAAGCTGCTCAACAAGTTGCTGATCCAACAGACCAAGTCGCGGCCGCGGCATTCCAACGACAACGGCTTGGCGGAGGCGAAGAACGGCGCGGTGGTGCGCAAGCACATGGGCTACGGATATATCGACTCCAGCCATGCGCAGGCGATCGAGGAGTTCTACGAGGGATACTTCAATCCCTACCTGAGCTTCCACCGGCCCTGCGGCGTGCCCGAAGTGGAGACCGGAGCCAAGGGCAAGCAACGCAGGGTGTACCGCTGGTACGCCACGCCCTGGGAGATCTTGCGCCAGTTGCCCGGGGTGGTGCGCGCCCTCCGGCCGGGGGTGACCATCGAAAGGCTCAATGAGATCGAGCGAGCCGAAACCGACACGGCGGCAGCCCGCCGGATGCAGACCGCCAAACAGAAGCTATTCGCCAGCTTCCAACGAAGGAAGAGCGCATGAGAAAAGGCTGTGGAAATGCCGGGCCGTGGACAAAGAGGAAAACCAACACCAGGTTTCCCTCTTTGCCCACCGCCCTTGGAAATCGCTGCCGCGATTCCCACATTCCCACAGCCCCGACTCCGAGACACTTACACACTCACAGAAAGGAGCCCAGACTGCTCAGACCCCATCATCCTTCAGGCTCATCCTTCGATTGGAATATGCTGGACCGGAAGTGCCTGCACAATGTCAGTCCGCAAACGATCAATTCGTATTGTGGGGCGTGGAAGGCGTTTCAGCCCTTCGTCGAGCCTGCGATTGCGAACTGCACGATCAGGGAGGGCGTCAAGCAGGCTGTAGAGAGCCGTCTGGGACGGGGCCTGAAGCCTGTCAGCGTCAACAGCTACCTGACTGGCATTCGAGCCTTCGTGGGGTGGCTGGTTGAGGAGGGGGTCCTGGCCCAGCGGCCAAAGATAACGCTTCTGAGGTTCGAGAGAAAGGTGTTGGAGACCCTCGCACCAGCACAGGTGAAGGCTCTGCTGGGCTTCAGGGCTGCTGGGGCCAACCAGACCAGAGCCCACACGGTGGCGTGTTTGGCGTTGGATACGGGTTTGAGGATCTCTGAGGCGCTAGCGCTGAGGCGGACTGCCTGCGACCTGGACAATCTCGTGTTGAGGGTTCTGAGGAAGGGCAACAAGCAACAACTCGTGCCGATCAGCTTTGAGATGCGGAAGATCCTCTGGAGGTGGCTGGCAAGGCATACGCCTGCTGGCATTCCGCAGGATGGACTTGTGTTTGGAACTCGAAACAACACGAGGGTCACAAATCGCAACGCCCTGCGGGATTTGAAGCAGATCGGCGCCAAGCTGGGGTTGACTGGCGTGCGGGTGTCACCGCATACGCTGAGGCATACGTTCGCGGTGAGCTACCTGCGGGCTGGGGGGAACCTCTTTTACCTTTCCAAGATCCTGGTGCACACCTCAGTGAGGACGACCGAAAGGTACTTGCAGAGCCTCCAGGTAGAGGACTTGCTGGCCGTTCACAATCGCCTGTCGCTGCTGGCGAGGGGCTAGGAAGCCCAAGCAGACCCAAGAGGCCCAAGCATGAAGGACCCAGCATACACCACCCTAGCTTGCTACATCTTCGACGCCTACGTCGCGTACCATATGGTACGCGTCCGGCGAACACATGTAGGCCCAGACGCGTGTACGGTTGAAGGCTGGGGTGGGGTTCAGGCCTTGCTGGCCACCCGTGCCGCGAGCCAGTTGTCGGGCAGTAATTCCTCGAGTCGGTTTTGCGGGTGAGCCCCGATGCGAGTGAACACGTCGCGTAGATACGCGAACGGGTCGATGTGGTGACGCTTCGTGGTGGCAATGAGACTCGTCAGCACCGCCGCCGTACGTCCGCCGTTGTCGCTGCCGAAGAAGGTCCAGTTGCGCCGTCCCACAGCCACTCCGCGCAGGCTGCGCTCGGCGCCGTTGTTGTCGATTTCCAGATCGCCGTCCTTCGCGTAGCGCACCAGCGCCTCCCAGTTGGACAACGTGTAGGCCATGGCTTGGCCGATCGGACTCTTCGGCAACACCCGCGGCCGCTCGCGCTCTAAATACGCCTGGATGTCGTCCAGCATCGGCTGGCTCCGTTCCCGGCGTAGCGCCAGGCGCCCGGCGGCGTCCAACTGCTTTTCCCGCGCCTCGCGCTCGACGTTGTACAGCAGATGGAAGTAGGCCAGCATCACCGTCGAACGCATGATGTCGGACGACTGCGCATCGAAGTACTTGCGGCGCGCGTGCGCCATGCAAGCCACCTCCGTGATGCCGCGCTCGGTTTCCTTGTAGATCTGGTCGTAGCCCGAGTAGGCGTCTGCCTGCAGGTATCCGTGGAAGTCCTTCAGGAACTCATCCGGCCCTTCGCGGCAGCGATTCGGGGTGTAGTCGTACACCGTGTAGGGATGCAGCGCGTCCCCGACGTAGGTCCAGATCCGCCCGGTACGCGTGCACGGCAACTCCGGGTCCAACACCGGCACCGGCGTGTCGTCGGTCTGCACGACTTTGGAACTCAGTACCCGCTCCTTCATCAGATCGGCTAGCGGACCGACTAACTCCGCGCACTGCCGCATCCAGTCGCACATGGTCTGGCGAGACAAATCCACGCCCTGCCGGGTGAAGATCGCCTCCTGGCGGTGCAAAGGAAGATGGTCCCCGAACTTGCTCACCGCCACGTGTGCCAGCAGTCCCGGCCCGGCCAGCCCCTTCTCCACCGGCGCCGGCGGCTTTGCGGCCGTGACCACGGTGCAGCCCTTGGGGCAAGCGTACTTCTGGCAGGCTTGCTGGACGACGTGCAACGAGGCCGGCACGTACTCCAGTTGCTCGCTGATCTCCTCGCCGATGTGCCGCAGTTCCGCCTGGCACTCCGGGCACCGCCGCTGGTCGTCAGCCAGGTCATAGACTACACGGCGCCGCTCCAGCGACTGCGGCAACCGCTGCCGTCCGTGCCCCGGCGGAGATGGCCGCGGTTCGCTCGCGACCGACTTCGGCTCAGGCGGCGGCTCTTCCCCCCGGCTGGCGATCTCGGCGGCGAACAGGAACAACTGGTTCTCATCCACCCGCTCGCGCTTCTGTCCATAGCGGTGACGCAGCATCTGCTGGAGCCAGTGCCGCACGCGCTCGAGTTCGTACTCCTTGGCCGCCAGTGCCGCCTGGGTGGCGTCCAGTTGCGCCAGGGTCCGCAGCAGCATCTGTTGCAGGGCGGCTGGGTCACTGGGCAGGTCTGGAGGGTCTGTCGCCATCGCGCTGAGTAAGTATCTGAAACACTAACTTACTACACTTACTCTCATAAGTCAACAAAAAACAGAGGAGCATGCTATTGTTTTGACGCCTCCAGCTCCGCATGCGCCTCGAATGCCGCGGCGGGCAGCGCGTAGCGTTTCCGCCGTCGCCCCTTGCCGAGGTCGATGCCCTCCAGCAGCACGCCCAGCTCCCAGGCCGCGATCTCCCGCCGGCCCGTTTGGGCGAAGGGGAACTGGAAGGTGCCCGCCTCCAGCCGCTTGTACCAGATCACCCACCCATCCCGATCCCAGTACAGGATCTTCAGACGGTCGCTACGCCGGTTGCAAAACACCAGCAGGTGCCCCGAGAAGGGATTGCAGCGGATGATATGCTCGGCCATCATGGACAGACCGTCGAAGCTCCGGCGCATGTCACAGGCCACGGTGCACAAGTACACCTTGATGGCCGCCGGGAAGCTCAGCATCCCGGCTGTTCCAGCGCCGCCAGCACCGATCGCAGGGTCGGCTCATCGACGCCTTTGGCCAGGCGCAGCCGCCGCCCGCCGGCCAGCACCAACTCTATGCCGGCATCCGCCGAGCCCGGCTCGCCGCTGACCAGGGCGAAGCTGGCCGGCCCGTTCGCTGAGCCCCGCGGCGTTGAAGCGGGCGGACGCTTCTCCTTCAATCGGCGCTGCCACCAGTAGAACTGGCACTCCTTCAGCTTCCGCTGCCGGCAGAAGGCCCGCGTCGACATGCCGCTCCGGGCAGCATCCCGAATGACCGCCTGCCAGTACCGCGCCTTCTCCACATCGTGCTTCTGGCTCACTTCTGCTCCTCCTCGTGCCCGCGCGCGCACTCCGGGCGCACATGCATCAACACAAGGAAGTATGACCGCTTACCTCAAAACACGGAAGATGGGTTTGCCGGACGCGTACCAGATTGTCACTGGACAGCCTGGCGCAACACTCGGCCAAGGCTTGAAGCACCTGGAGCAGAACGGTGTGACGCTGCACTCGGCTCTCAGAGAGGCTTTCAATAAGCTGTACGGCTATACGAATGACGCCGAAGGCATTCGGCACGCCCTGCTGGAGGCGTCCACCCTCACCTTTGACGACGCGAAGTTCATGCTGGTCTGCTGTTCGGCGTTTGTGAATTTTCTGACGGCGAAGCTGGGGGCCTAAGAGGTCATACAGAAGGGAGACTACATGAGTCAACGAATCCATACGGTGTTGCTCGTGGCTGTGCTGATCGGGATTGGCTGGCTGGTGGTTGTTGGACCGAGGGAGCAGCCCCGAGCCCAACCCACGCCGCAACCCGTTGGCAGGTACTCGTTCCACTTGCAAGGTAATGAATATTCAATCCTTGATTCTGTGACGGGCGATGTGTACAGCCTCGAAGAACGCAGCGGGGTGTTTATGGTCTTGCAGATGAACCTCCCATCACAGCGCCTGGAGGTGTACCCCGTGCCGTTGGACCCTCAGAAGCAGTCTGAGAGGGTGTTGGAGTACTACCGAAAGAATCCGCCCCAGTCAGTCAAGCCCTGACTGGCAGGCACAGGCCCGGCTTTCTGACTGGGCAGCCTGCAAAGGTCAACACAGCATCAGCAGAGTGTTATCTGAGCACGGATTTCCCTTGCAAAGCCAGGCGGGTGAGAGCATACTCGTCCCAGAAAGAGCCTTTCGAGAAATTTTCCCACCGTAGCATAGCGGGTTCCGGGGCTAGGAACTGGCGTGCTTGAACTGCCCGCCGAGGCAAAGCAAAGAAGCCGACGTGTTTTCCCCGGCTTGCCGCCCACGGACGCGAGCCGACTGCCAACTTTGCGCTGGCTCCCGCAGGCGGCGGGCAGGAACGGAGGCGAGTGATGATTCGAAGTTTGGAAATAGCCGTGGAAGAACTGCGGCGGCAGATTGACGATCTAGCCCGCCAGGCGTTCCCCTTCGCCGACATGCAAGCGGAAATCGAAGAGGCACGGGGCTATCTGAAGAAGGCGGGGGAGTATGGCACTTCGCGCGACGAGGACAAGGCGGTGTTCGCCCTTCTGTACGCCGGCGTGTGTTACGGTGTGGGGCTATCGGAACTTAAGCAGGCCCAGGAGTTGAAGCGGAAGATCGATGAAATCCTTGGATCAACATGAGCACCTGCGGACATGCAAAAGGGGGGGTCACATTTTCTCGCAGAAATTCTAGTCGGGTCGCTCCGCGGGGAACATGCCGTGTCTGAACCACGGCCCAGCTTCGCTTCACGCCACCGCTATCCGGCCGTGGTGAACGGGGTCTGCTACGGCTACTTTTCGAGTCCAGAAGCGGCGGCAGATACGGTGAAGTTCTGGGCCAACAACTTGGCGTGCGAGGACCACCAGCAAGGAAGTCCCCCAACAGGGGAAGCTCAGCCGGCGCCGGAGGACCCCCCAGAGGGGTTCACCTAGAATCACCTATTATTCACCTAGTTTCACCTATATTCACCTATTTGGGGTGCTTGAGGGGATGGCGGCAGAGGTGAACCCGGCCGAAGTTGCAGTCGGCGAAGTGCAGAGCCAAGGCTGCCCGCAGGCTCCCCATATCGCGGCGTCTGGCAATCCCCCGAGATAACAGCGGCGACGACCCGGCGGCGGGCGGCGGCGATTGACGATCTGCTGCACTGTATCGAAGCGATATGAAGGCGACTACCAACCCTACTGGTACGCTTACCACTCCAAGTGGGATGCCTTCGTCAGCGAGGGTGAAGGCTTCCTGATCCTCTGCTGCATGGATCTCGATTCGGCGTTTGCGGTTCCCCAGAGTTGGTTTGCGGAGAACAGGATCGACCTGAACATGACAGAGAAGCCGGACGGTGGAAGCTATTGGCACGTGCCATTGACCACCCGCCCCGACGGCTCCATCGCCGTCAACCTCAGTAAGGTCGGAAGGAAGTATAGCCTGGAACCGCATAGGTTTGCTCTGCGCCACAAACAGGCTTAGCGCGGGCCCTCTGCCAGCGGTCCAAGCAGGTGGATCAGCCGAGGGAGATCCGACGTCACCATGTTCCACACTTCTTCCAGATCCACGCCTTCGTAGTGGTGGATGAGTTTGTCCCATGCCGCTGCGATCAGCTTCCAGGGCACTTCAGGGTGCGCTGTTCGAAGACCCTACGAGAGTCTCTTGACCGCCTCGCCGACCAGTAGGAGCTGATGCAGGACCGCCGATTGAGTCTTGGGGTCGTCCATGAACTCAACCTTCCCGCAGGTCCCTTTGAACTCAATTGCCAGCCGGGCGGCCTTTAGAATGTCCAGCAGAGAGGCGTCATCGCGAGACAAAGTAGGGCTCCGCACTCTCCAGGATCGCCTTCTGGCGAATCCAGTTCGAGCTTCGCTCCACCGCGCGGCGCGAAACGAGATCGACCTTGCGCTTCAGCGCGCCCGACAGCTCTTCCTCCATGGCGACGTGGTCAAGAAGGCTCCACTCGGCATCCGGGGCGAAGCTCACCAGCAGGTCGAGGTCGCTGTCCTGACGGAAATCATCCCTCAAGGCAGAACCAAACACAGAGAGCTCGACGATCTTCCACCTGCGGCAGAAGTCCCCCAGCCACGCCTTCGGGACAAGAATTTCCTCTCGCATCGTCGCCGCGACCTAACGACAGAATATCATGTGAGCTCTTTGGCGCTTTCCACCGCCGAAGGCCCGCGCCTACGCCGGCACGAGTTGGCGGAGGAATTGGTGGGCGACGCGGAAGCCGGCCTTATAGGGCTCGGTGAAATTCGCCCCGTCGTAGGCCGGATAGTAGAACGCGTCCTCGTGCTCGATGTTCATCGCCCCCTGGTAGCCCGCTTCTTCCAGCACCGTGAAGAAGCCCTTCCAGTCCACGATGCCCTGCCCCGGCAGCCGGAACCGCCACCAGCGCTCGTTGTTGAGCGGGTTGATCCCGGTCCGCCTCAATACCCGCCAGAGGATCTCACAGTCCTTCAGATGAACGTCCCAAATCTTGTCCACGAAGTCCCGCGCGCACTGGACGGGGTCCATGAACTGCCATTGCAGGTGCGAGGGATCGAACAGCAGGCCGACGTACGGGGAGTTGCCGAAGGCTTTGAACAGGGCTTCGTATCCCACCGGGCCGGTGGCGACGTTCGGCCCGCCGGCGTACGGCTCCCAGAGGATCTTCACGTCGTGCTTCTGGCACAGCGGGAAGTACTTCTCCGTGTAAACGCGGACGATCTCATCCACCTGTTCGGCGAGTTTGCGGCCCGGCATGTTGCCCGACATGGTGCCCACATAAGGCACACCCAGCTTGGCGGCCATCTCGACGGTCCGGATGAAGCGCGCGTTGATCTGGGCGCGGGCGGCGGGATCGGGCGCGGTGTGGTTCTCCGAGATCATCAACGAAGACAGGTAGAGCCCGGCCCGGCTGACGCTGTCCTTGACCTTGGCGATCAGGTCGTCCGGCGCGTCCGCCGGCAAGCGGTTCCCGACATTGAGTTGCAGGCTGGTAAAGCCCTCGGCGCGCGCAAACTCGAGATTAGACTCCGAGTATTGCGCCAGGATGCCGAGCTTGGGTTTCCAGTTGCGCGGGCGCCTAGTTTGCGCCAGGACCCCCGACGCTGCGAGCGTGCTGAGGAGTGTTCGTCGTGTGGTTGGCATCAGTACTTGTTGAGTTCGGCGACGACCGCCGCCAGGCCCTTCTTGCGGTAGAGTTCGGTCAGGCGCTGTTCCTCGGGGGAAGGCGCGACGACGCGCGAGAGTTTGGGATCGCCCAGCGCCGCCCTGCTTGGGATCCAAACCGAGCCGTCGGTGAATTCCACCTGGCTGACGAAGCCAGTCATGCCCGCGATGGTGATTGGCCTTCCGGCGGACGCCGAGAACCGCAAGGCAGCATCTTGGACCACGCGGCTCTTCTGGCCCGGCGCAAGGTTCAGGTCCGGATCGGAGGCGGGGACGGAACCGGCCAGGAAGTCCTGCCCCGCGGAGTCCCGGATGATCCAGCCCACCTCGAAGTAGCGCACGGGCCGGTCGGAGCGGTTCAGCACTTCCAGGCTTGGCGCGCGCGCCTCATTGCCCGCGATGCGCGCCGCCCCATCCACGGGTTCGATCGGCGAATCCGGCACGTGCAGGAAGGCGAACTGCACTGATCGCCCCGCATCGAGATTGGTGGCACGTCCGCCGCGCGCGACCTGCACATCCACTCGAGGCCGCTCGGCCTGCCGCGCCAGGCTTTCCAGCAGCTCCTGGCGCAGCGCTTCCTGACCCTGGGCCGCCAGCACGGACTTGAAGTGCCGCCGGTCGCGCCGCGCTTCCAGTTCCCAAACGGTCATGAAACGTCGCGAGTTCAGCTTGTCCGGGCCATAAAACGAAAGGTCCTCGAAAAGCACCCCGTCCAGCCTGACCAGGACCAAGGGTCCCGCCGGAAACATCGGGCGCAGCAGGCGCAGGTCGATGCGCACGGGAAAGGTCTCCCCGGAACCCACGTTCAGGCTGGGCACCGAAACCGAGGCCTTGCCGCCAGCCGCGACTTCCTGGGCCGTCACCAGCAGCGTGATCCCACGCAGGCGGCGCGGGGAGGAGTTGCGCAGCGTGAGCGAGCTGTGGAGATCGATCAGCATGGCACTGCCGCGTGCCATGGTTGCCGAATCGCCCATGTCCGCCGAGACTACCGCTACCGGAGAATCTTTCGGAAAATCGATCTTGAGCGACGAGTGCGAGTCGAGCGTGGACTGCTGCGCCATGGCAGCCGAAAGGCTCAGGAGCAGGATTGTCACCGCTCTATTGCGCATAGACATTGTGGATCGTCACCTGTCCCGTCTCGCCGTCGAAGTAGCGGGCCCGGACTGTCCCCTGCGCGTTGACCGCGTAAGTGACGTCCGACGCGTCCGGATGCCGCAGGTTCAACATCCTGTCGCCTTGCTTCAACTCGATGCCTTCGGAAGTCCCTTCGATCACCGTGCCGTCGACCCAGAGCGACTGGCTGGCGCGCGGGCGCGGACGCGCGAACCATAACCCGATCACCAGCAGCACGATGAGAGGCACCACGACCGGCGCCAGGATCACCGCTCTGTGCCATCGCGGCCTCGTGACCCGGGCGGCCAGCGGGCCCACGCACGCACCCGCCGCCAGGCCCACGTGGATGTTGGCCGTCGTCTCCGCCGCCAGCCGGTCCCATCTCACGCTTTCCGGCAAGTCGGACAGGGCGCTCTGAAGCCGTTCCCGGGCCAACTGGAATTGCTCCACCGCCCGGCGGCACTCCGGGCACCCCGCCACGTGCCACCCCACCCGCCAGCGAGCGAGCAGGCCGAGTTCGCCTCCGGCATACAGCGCCAGACTGGTTTCGCGTGGGTGGGTCATCGCTTCCGTCCCTCCACGTACTTGCGCAGCTTCACGCGGGCATTGGCGATGTGGGAGCGCACCGTGGCCTTGGAGCAGCCGATGCGCCTTGCCACTTCCTCGGCCGGCAGTCCCTCCACGTCTCTCAAAATCAAAGCCAGACGCTCCCGGCCTGTCAGCAACCGTAAACCGTCCTCCATGTAAGACCGTTGCTCGGCGCCGAGCAGCAACTGTTCCGGGCTCTGGGAGGAAGGATTCGTGAGCGGTTCCCGCGTCTCCTCGATCCCGGTGAAGCCGACGCGCCCGTGGCGCCGCAGAAAGTCCAGAGCGGTGTTGGTGGCGATGCGGGACAGCCAGTGGGCAACCTTCGCGGTGTCCTTGAGCTGCCCCTCACGCTGGATCGCCTTGATAAAGGCCTCCTGCGTGAGGTCCTGCGCGTCAGCCACATTGCCCACGATACGGTAGATCATCAGGAAGATCCGGCGCAGGTTCTCCGAGATGAACCGGTTCTGCCTGTCCAGGTCATCCTGAACGACGCGCTCGGCGGCCTCGCTCATGGTTTCCCGCCAATCCTGGACAGCGGTATACATGCGCCTAAATGGAATGACGCCAATCCCTTCAAAACGTGGAATCGAATCCCCTTTGGCCAGCGTCTTTTCCCGCCCATTGGCAGTCTCTCCGCGCGCCCACCGCCTTCTCTCACCGCTAGAATGAAAGCGCGGGCCGCCCTTCAAATCTATTATGAGGCTAGGGCGGCCCTCCCGACAGCAGCCAGTTGCTTTGTGCGTCGGAAGAGTGCTAACTCCTTTGTTATTAGGGTGCTCCATGAAGCTTGCAGAAGGCATGTACCGTATCGGAGTGGAGAGGGCGTTCGATGTGCTGGTTCGGGCGCGCCAGCTTGAGGCGCAAGGCCGCCACGTCATTCATCTGGAGATCGGCGAACCGGATTTCCCGACGCCGCCCCACATCGTCGAGGCCGCCAAGCAGGCGCTCGACGAGGGTTGGGCGCACTACGGTCCCACGCAGGGCTACCCCGAACTGCGCGAGGCCGTGGCCGAGTACATCTGTCGCAGCCGCGGCATTCGCGTCGGGCCGGAGCACGTCTCCATCGTGCCGGGCGGAAAGCCCATCATCTTTTTCGCCATACTGGCCTTGGTCGAACCGGGCGACGAGGTGGTCTACCCCAATCCTGGGTTTCCCATCTACGAATCCATGATCCGGTTCATGGGTGCTGTTCCCGTGCCCATGCCCCTGATCGAGGAACGGGGCTTCAGTGTGGACCTGGACCGCCTGCGCGACAGCCTGAATGACCGGACCCGGATGGTGATCCTCAACTCGCCCCACAACCCCACCGGCGGAGTGATCCCGCGCCAGGACATGGAGGCGATTGCGGACATGGTCCGCGAACGCGACTTGATGGTCTTCTCCGACGAAATGTACAGCGAGATCTGGTACGATCAGCCGCCAGTGTCCATCGCCGCTTTTCCCGGCATGCAGGAAAAAACCATCCTCCTCGATGGTTTCTCCAAGACCTACGCCATGACTGGCTGGCGGATGGGGTATGGCGTGATGCCGACTTGGCTGGTGGAAGCAGTGACCAAGCTGATGGTCAACTCCAACTCCTGCACGGCCAGCTTCACCCAGCGCGCGGGCATCGCCGCCTTGCGCGGGCCGCAAGACGCCACGCGCCGTATGGTCGCGGAGTTCCGCCGCCGCCGTGACGCCTTCTGTGACGGGCTCAACGGATTGCCCGGGTTCCGCTGCGCCCGCCCAGGGGGCGCATTTTATGCGTATGCCAACATCCAGGGAACCGGGCAGACCTCCAAAGACCTCGCCGGCGCGCTGCTCGACGAAGCTGGAGTCGCCTGCGTCGAAGGCACCTCCTTCGGCGACTATGGCGAGGGCTACATCCGCTTCAGCTACGCGAACTCCTACGAGAACCTCACGGAGGCCGTGGAGCGGATACGGGTCTTTCTATCGCGCACCTGACGAATCAGGCAACCTGCTGAGCCCGGTAGCGGCTCATAATTCCTTCCATCTGATCCTTGAGGCGCAGCTTTATCTTTTTCAGCCGCACCTCCTCTACCTGCTCCTCCGGGGTCAGGTAGCTCCTGGAAGCCAGCACCTCCAACTTCTTCTTGTATTCGCAGTGTTCCAGGGCCAGACGGCGGAATCCTTCGTTTGTTTCCATCAGATGCGCTTTGAGATCATCCTGGGTGTTTCCCATTCGGCTTTCTCCCATCCTGAGGCTGTCTCGCAGATCGTAGGATTGGCGGGTGTTCGTCACTTCGTTCATGAATCGAGAAGTGATGGCCGGGGACCTACTCCCCGTCCGTCACTTGTGAAGGTAACACGATTGAAACCGCATGACAATACCGTCTTCAGGGGGGGAGTGGTAATAGCCCTGCCGTAGACCGGCTTGGTGAAAACCTAGCTTTTCGTACAGGTTACGTGCGGCGGCGTTGGAGACACGCACTTCCAGGAAAATGGCGCCACGCGCGACCGCCATCACCTCCCTGGCCAGCGCCGTCGCGACTCCCCGCCGGCGCGCCTCCGGCGCTACCGCGAGATTCAGGATCTCGCACTCCTGGTCCCCGACTTCGCGGTAGGCCACAAAACCGGCCACCCGCCCCTCCCTCACCCCAACCAGGCAGCCGTAATTGAGGTAGCTTTCAGGTTCCCAGGCCGACGCCCCGGGCGAAGCTGCCTGGATGGCGGCGATTTTCCCCAGATCGTCCCTGGATGCCTCACGCACGGCCACGCCCGATTCCAGCAACTCGGCCCAGAGGGCCCTCTGACGCAAGCCGAGCCTTCTCCAGTCGAACTGGCTCTCCGCGTGCTTTCGCGCGGCTCGGGCGATGCTCCTGCGCAGATCCTCGTCCCGGATCAACCGCCGCAGGCCCGACGCGAAGGCCCGGGGATCGTCGGCGACCCAGACGCTTGCCCCGTGTTCCAGCCCGAGGCCGGCGCAGCCCGAACTGGTGGATACCACGGCGCGCTCCATCGCCATGGCCTCCAGCACCTTGACATTTGTGCCTGCCGAAACCAGCGTCGGCACAACCACCAGGTTCGTCTCTTCGTACAGCGGCCGCACATCGCGCACGAACTCGAGCAGCCGGATGCGATCATCGGCGTAAGGGGAGCCGGAACCCGCGGCCGCGCGCCAGAATGTCATGGGATCCGGCCCCGCAACCACGGTTAGGGTCATCTGGGGGAACTCGTCCCGCACCAGCGGCCAGACCTCTTCGGTGAGGAACCGGTAGGCAATCACGTTGGGGAAGTGGCGAAACGAACCGATGAACAGCAGCCGCTGGCCCGCCGTCTCGGGGACAGGGCGAAAACGCTTCAGGTCCACGCCGTTGGGAATCACGCGGACATGGGGGACGCGGAGCAGGCCGGCATCTTTGTCCGACATGGCCACCACGCGCCGGTAGCGCGCCAGCGCCTTGCGCTCGTAACGGCGCCACCGGGCAAGGTCCCACCAGGCCGAGAGTGACCGCCGCTTCTCGCGGACCTGCTGGTACAAGTCGAAGGTGACATCGTGCTCCACAAGCACGTCGCCGCCGTACCAGGCCAGTTGCGTGTATTCGACCTGAAGCAACCGGGCCGAGTGCTGGCGGCGCAAGTCGGACAGCAGCCGGCGCATGACCGGCGAGCGGTACTCGTGGACCTCGGGCGGGGCCAGGCTCGACCAGCGCGGCTCGCGATAGCGCGGCTTCGGGACCAGCACCACCTTCGCGCAGAACTCCAGCACCGGTTCCGGCTCGACGGGTTGGCCGGCCTCGGTGAAGGCAAACAGAAAGACATCGTACCGGTGGGCCGCTTCCCGCAAGAGATGGAAGATGCGAACCGCGCCCCCATGAGACAGGGGGTAAGGAAAATACGGCGAGAGCACCGCCACGCGCGGGCGCTCGGGCGAGAGTTCCCGTCCGTCGAGGATCTGGTGCGTGTCTGGAATCGAGGAGCGGTCTTTCTTCCACGGGCACAGCCACCAGGGCCTCAGGAAGATGCGGTCCAGCGGCACGCCTCGAAGGAACAGCCAGGAGGCGACCAGACTCCGCAACCGGAGATGGTGACGTTCCAGGGCCGCGTTGTAGGCCAGGATCTTGCCCGGCGCCAGCAGAAACGCCGCCAGCCTCAGCGAGCGGTACGACGCCTCTCCATCGAAGAGCACTGCTGCCTGGCCGATCCGCCAACCACGAAACCTGCGACGCAGGCGGCGGTAGATCGCCCACGCGCTGCCTTGCTCCAAGCCGACCTCGAAGTGCCGGCGATCAGGGACCAGGCGGCGGATTTCCTCCGCCATTGCTTTGGCGCGAGCCTCATTTCCGGAAAGGAAGCACACCACCACCGCATCGGGCTCCTTGCCCAGGATGCCGAATACGAGTCTCTTCAGGGATTGTTTGAGTGTTGTCACCGCGGTTGCCGGGTCAAATGGAGTATGCCATAAGCGGCCACTGGGGTGACAGCCACGATCCCGAAGACGGGCCCGTAGCCATACCGGTCGATCATGCCTCCGATCAGAGGTGAGACGACGGCCTGCATGGCGCCGTATGCTCCGGTAAGCAAAGAGACGCTGAACGCCGCCCTCTCCCCACCGAAGGCGTCCAGGGGCATGGTGTAGAGGTTCACGCTCCACGCCGTGATCGAGAAGAAGCTGAACGATATCGCCAGCGTGGCCCAGACCGGTCCCGGCATCAGCGGCACGGCAGCCGTGGCCAGAAGCGCCACGGCGCTGGCCAGGCAGGCGCGGCGGCGGGCCTCCAGCGGCGCCAGTCCCTTGCCGATCCATCGGAGGGAAAGCCATCCGCCCAAGAGCCCGCCGGCGTAGGCAAAGAAATTGGGCACCGGCGCCAGCAGGTTGGCCTTCACCAGTGTCAGGCCCTGGACGTCTTTCAGGTAGAGCGTTGTCCAGTTGCTCCAGAGCGTGTACACCGGCATGCTGACAATATTGGCCGCCACGAAACCCCACAGCCGGGTGTCGCGAAGCAGTGTTCCAATCTTGTGCGCCCGAGCAGGGCGAGGCTCCGCCGCCGGAGCCCTCCGCGACACCCACAGCCAGAGCGGAATCCAGCAGCAGCCCAGCAGGCCCGTGAATACGAAGGCGGAACGCCACCCGTGGCGCAGAGCGAACCAGGTGGCAAGGGGCGGGGCCAG
Source organism: Bryobacterales bacterium (assembly GCA_963798455.1). Classification (GTDB taxonomy): domain Bacteria; phylum Acidobacteriota; class Terriglobia; order Bryobacterales; family Bryobacteraceae; genus CAWCTD01. The sequence goes on along the minus strand of CAWCTD010000004.1, from coordinate 749,067 downwards.
GATGGCTCCTACGCTCAGGCCGATCTGGCTCAGCGCATTGCCGAGGGCCCTCTCGCCCGGCGGGAGGTATTGGTGGAGCGCCTTGCCGACCGCCGGGACTCCGGAAGACTCGGCCGCCCCGAGTGCGGCCCGGCACGCGAGAAGTCCGGACAGATTCCTGGTCAAACCCGTGGCCACGCCCGCCAGCGACCACACCCCCGCCCCGGCGCTGATGCCGCGGTTGAGGCCGAACCGGTCGATCAACAGGCCGGCCAGAGGGGAGCAGGCAGCGTAGGTGAGAGAGAAGACGGCCAGCACCAGCCCGTAGTCCGCATTCGATAACTGGAACTCAACCCGCAACAGCGGCGCCAACGCCGCCAGGATCTGGCGATCGAGGTAGTTCAGGGCGGAGGAAAGGACGAAGACACCCATCACCACCCATCGCAGGGAGACGCGGCTTCTCACTCAGGGAAACTCTATCACGGCCACCTCTCCGGCCGTGCCGAGTTTGGCATCGGGCTTGACGAAGTACTGGACCACCACGCGGCGCGCCGGCTTCTGTGGCCCGCAACCGAAGGACTTCTCTCCCCCGGCGATGAAGATCTGCCCGGGATCTCGGACCAGCAGCCGCGTCAGCTTGTGGCCGTCTGCCTCGATGACCAGCCGGGCTTGGTTGCCCAGGCAATCCACCTGCCTGAGCACGCCCTGGATCTTGCCGCTCGGACGCGGGCCGTTCCACCACTGCTCCACTTTGCCGGAGGAAGGTGGAACTGCCGGATGCTCGCGATTGGCCTTGTCCAAGGCCGCCTGGATGGAGGCCATGGACTTCTGCTTGAGGGCCTCCAGTTCCCGCTGCTGCTCGTCGGCTTTGCGCTTCCTCTCCGCATCCTCCTGGTCCCTGCGGCGGACCTCGGCCTGCTGCCGTATCTCCCGGAGACGCTGGCGCTCCTCCGCACTCCCGGCGGCCACTTCCGCCGACGCCCAGGACTTGGCCGCGTCGACGAACTGGCCGGCGGACTCCTGCGCTTCGGCGAGAGAGCGCCAGTAACCCACGTTGCGGGGTTCCAGCCTGGCGGCCGCGGCGAGTAGTTGGATGCGCTTGGCCGGGTCCGGCTCGCGTTGCGCCATTTCGAAGTGCGGCTGCGCCCAGCGCGGGTTCAGCTTGGCCGCTTTCTCCAGCGCCGCCACCGCCTTGTCGCGATCCGGCTCGACTCGCGCGTATTCGAGGTAAGCCCTGGCGCTGGCGCTCGAAGCCTCCACCGCGCGCGCCAGCAAGCCGCGAGCTTCCTCCGTCCGCTTCTCGCGCAACGCCACCAGCCCGAGTCCTTCCAATGCCTCGGGCGACGAGGGAGAGTTCTTCAGGATCGCCTGATAGGCGACGCGCGCCTCCTCGGTGCGCTGCGGTTTGGCGAGAAGCAGGTCTGCGGAGAGGATTGGAACGCGGCCGGCATCGACCGGCTCCGCTTTGAAGTCTCTCTCGGGGTCGATGGGGCGGCGGTGAAGAGGGGTTGTCGAGAAGTCCCCGGCACGGAGGTAGGCATCCGCCTCCTTGTCGATCTCGGCCGGTGACTTGCCGAAGGCGTTGCGGTAGGCCGGATCGGGCTCGGCGCCGCGCTCCAGGTTGTAGACCAGCGTGCGCAGCTTGCCGTAGTACTCCGCCGTCACCGAGAGCATGTGCATCTTGGCCCAATCGCGGGTGCGATCGGCGGCGGGCGGTGGCGTTCCAAGAATGATTTGCGGGCCCCTGAACTCCAGGGTGGAAAACAGGTCTTCCAGGCCTCGCTCCATCGCCGGGGGCAGCCGCCCCTGCCCGGATTCGATCAGGATGCTGGCGCAGGCGCGCAGTAGAGATCTGGGCGGAGGGCCTTGCGCCGCCATCGCCCCGGCGTAGGCGTCACGCGCGAACCCGATGCTCCCGGTCGCTTCCTTCGCCTGACGGACGACCAGGATGCGTACCGGCCACGGCGGCAGCAGTTCCTTCGTTCCCAGCACCTGCTCCACCGCGTTGCGGAATTGTTCCAACTCATCCAGGCGCTGGCGCCCGGCGCGCTCGCCGGCATCGGTCACGACCTCAAACGGTCCGGAGCGAAACTCCAACCACCGGTCAGCGGCCGAAAGCCCGACGGAAACCAACAACAAGGCGAACAAACGCAACATCTCTAGCCAGTATGGCAGGCGGACGGCAAGGTGTGAGGCGGATCGTCCTTACCCCGCCGGCCGTGGAAGCGGGTGAAACACTGGGCCTTCTCCCGGAAACGTCCCAGGAGCAAGTCGACCTGTACCTGGCCCCTCTGCGACATGCTCGAAGTGGGCAAGACGGACACACTGCGGGAGCGCTCCTTCAAGGCTAGAAGAACAAATGGCGCACTGTATTGACCGTCGCGTGCAGCAACGCGGAGGACACAACGCTGGTGGCGCGTTGGAACACCTTTCCGTAAACGAAGCCCGCGACCGTGGCCAGGATCATGTACTGCCAGTCGGGGAACGGGAACGGTGCGTTGTTCAAGTGCGCGGCGCCGAAGACCACCGCCGCGAGGAACAGCGTCCAGTTGTTCGAACCGAATCGCTGCATTAGCCAGTTCTGGATCAGGCTCCGGAACAGGATCTCTTCGGGGAGCGCGACACCTGCCAGGATGGCGAGAAACCTGGTGGCCACGCCGCTAGCGGATGCGCCCACGGGGATGTGAAACGTTCCCATGAACGACAGCCAACGGCCCAGCGGGATCAGCACGGCTGCGCATACCAGGAACCCGGCCAAGGGCAGCACTGCGTCTCGGGGCTTACTCGGAAGCCGGTACTTCATTCCGCCCAAGCGCCGGAAAATGAGGAAGAGAAACAAGCCGAGCAGGACTGCCACGCCGTAGGCCGCGGTATGCGCCAATCCCTGGATCGGAACCGGAAGGAAGCTTCGGCCTAGTGACAGTTCCAGGGGCAGCCACAATAGCAGGATGACCGCCAGGTCGAGCCAGGATCCCCGTGGCGGCTGTCCCGATCCCGCGCCTCCAAAGCCTTGCATCCACGCGAGCAATGCCGGCACGAACGTGTAAATCACCACCAGGGACGCCAAGGGCAGGGAACGCGCTCCTTTGCCCCACATCGCCAGCAGGAAGAGCCCGCTCAGCGCGCCGGGGACCGCCAGGATCATCCCACGGTGACGCTCGAACCACCCGCCGAAGGCGGCCTGCACCGGCCGCAGGAGGAGGGCCAGCACCAAGACGAGAAACAGTGTGATGACGGCCTGGTCCAGCGACATCAGGGCTTCTGCCCATAAATGATCTGCGCGGCCGTGCCCTCGCCGGTGGAGCTGATGGTGGCCGTGATGGTGCGCCGCTGGGCTTCGTCCGTACCCGCGACGGTCAGCAAGCTACGGTTGCCGGCCTGAAACGAATGCCTCTCGACCTTCATTCCGGCGCCCTTCATCTCGCGCTCATAGAACGCTGCAACCTGCTCGGGGGAATCGCTGCATTTGAGCTGAAAGGTGCCGCCCTGTTCGCCGCGGCCCTGCGTGGCAAGCGCCCCGGCAGCCTCCGCGCCCGGGTACTTCGGCACCCAGGAAGGAACGCTTGCGAGCGAGCCCTGTCCGATTCGCATCGATCCTTCCGGTCCTTCCATGGTCATCGAACCGCTTCCGCCCTGTCCTTCACCCCGGATGTCCACCCTCTCGCCGTTGTCTCCCTCGAAAGCGATGTGGCCTTTCTGGATGTCCTGAAAATCCATGGTGACGGTCTTGCCGGTCTTCTTCTCGCGCAAGGTGATCTTGCCGGTGCTCTCATCCGCCTTGAGAACCTCCACGTTCGGGTTCAGCGAAGCCATCATTTTGGCTGCGGCGAATCCCGGGTTCTTGCCGAACTCCGACGCCTTGCGTGAGACGAAGAAACCCAGTCCAAGCGCAACGATTATGCCGATCACCAGCAGCCCGCCGCAACCCGCCAGCACCCAGACCAGGGGGCTGGTCTTCTTGGGCGCGGGGGCTGGGGCCTGGGGAATGGGCGCCGGCGAGACCGGCTCGCCGGTGGTTGGCGCCGTGGCGCCGGACGGCGCGCCGCAATAAGGGCAGAACTGACCCTCCATCGGGGCGCCACAATTCGTGCAGAAAGCCATAATGCCTCCGTAGAGATAAGGTACTCGACGTTGCGGCGCAAGGCAAATTGGTCAGGGATCTTGAGCGTTAGCGCACTCCCGCCGACGGCTTACAATGGAAAGAAAGCGGAGGGCCTGGGAAATGAAGGGGAATCTGTCGCGGGGGCTCAAATTCACTGTCGCGAGTGACCTATCAGGGCAAGTAGTAACTCGGCCTGGCACGGCGGCTCGCTGCTTACCTTCCCTGGGGTAGCCCGCCCCCCCACAAGTCTCCTCGGGCACACCCACACAAGAGTGCCGAGATAAAAGGCCCCGCTGGGGGACATTATTACTTCCAGGTCATTTTCGGCCCCGGCGGGGGCATGCGGCTCGGCCCCAGCGCGGAGAAACTTCACAAGGCGGCCATAGCGGGAGGGGTAGTGGACACGACTCGAAGCACAGCGGCGTTTACTCAAATCGTACGGGGGATCCAAGCAGGCGACCCCGCCGGCATGGAGGAACTGTGCTCGCAGTTTCTCCCCGGCCTCCAGTTCTTTTTCACCAGGGGCCTCGGTCACCGCATGGCCCCGGACTTGGCCCGAAGCGCCTTGAGCGCTGCCGCCGGCGCAATCCAGCGCGGGGAACTGCCCGACCCGCTACGCCTACCTGGCTTGATCAGGACCATCGCGCGGCGGATGGTTGAGAACGTCTCAGCCTCCGTGAAGCCGGAAATCGGTCAACTGGACCGTGCGACCGTGGAGGTCGCGGCCACGGTGCTGAACTCGCTGCCAGCCAGGGCGCAGGAGATGCTGAAGCGCTTCTATCTCCAAAAGCAGGGCGCTGAGCAGGTGTGCTCCGAGATGAAACTGAGTCCAGCGCAGTTCTGTTCGCTGAAATCGAGGGCGAAGAAAGAATTCGAGGCCAGGCTCAAGCGCCAGCCGGTTAGGCAAGCCAGCCCGCTCGCAGGCCCGGCGTGCGCGGCCCGGGGCGCGAGCAGCGGCTCGGCGTCCTGAGAATCCCACCCCTGCCGCCCGCCGGCGGAGCACGACAGCTTCACGATCTCCCACCATCCGTGTTACAAGGGGACGTATGGGTACGAAACTGCTCGCGCTGGATGGAAAGGCCGCCGTTGTGACGGGCGGCGGCTTCACGGCGACCACCATCTAGCCACGCATGGGGAATCGAATGCAGTGGCTCCGGCCGGCCCCGTTCCTCTTCTTACTGGTGGCGATAGCATCTCCGCAGACGGACGGCGGCACGCTCGTGGGCACGGTCACCGACCCGGCCAAGGGCGCCGTCCCCTGGGCCCGCATCATCCTGAAGAACGCCGAAACCGGCGCGCAGTTTCAGTCTGTCTGCACACCGGCCGGCGATTACAAGGTTGCTTCTCTGCCCGCGGGCTCGTACCAGTTGACGGTAGCCGCCGCTGGCTACAACCGGTTCATTCAGGACGGCCTGCGGATCGCCGCCGGAAAGGTGGTGCGCCTGGACGCCTTCCTCCAGACCGGATTGATGTCCGGAGCCCTCGCCACCGGACTGGACCTGCCGCTGCTCAACACCGAAGGCGCCGAGATTGCCACGGTCCTGACAGCGGACCAGGTGGACGCTCTCCCCATGGTGCGCCCGAACGTGCGGACCTTGCTGGGTTTCGCAACCCTGGTTCCCGGCGTGAGCGGCGTGGTCGGCGAAGCGCGCGCGTCGACTCTGCGCGTCGACGGCTCCCCCGCCAACACGTACAGAATTCTCGTCGACGGGCAGGACATTACCAGCTCGGCCGATCCGGCACGGACTTCGGAGCAGCAGCCTTCGCTGGACGCGCTGACGGAGTTGAGACTGCAGACGAGTAACCAGGCTCCCGAATTCGGGCAAGCGGCCGGCGGTTTGTTCAACCTCAAGACCCGCTCCGGCGCCCCCCAGTTTCACGGGGGAGCCTCAGCTTTCCTCCGCAACGAAGTCCTCAACGCGGGGCAGCCTTTCTCGGACGACGGCGCGGGCCGCCACGTCAAGCCCCGCAGCCGCGACTACAACTTCAGCGGCAACTGGAGCGGCCCCCTGTTCATCCCCAGGATCTACGACGGAGGGGATGGGACCTACTTTTTCGTGAACCTGGAACAGTATCGGGTTCGGAGCACCGCCTTCGGTACTTACACCACGGTGCCCACGGACGCATACCGCAGGGGGGACTTCAGCGCCGCCCTCACCGGCAGAAGCCTGGGCAAGGACATCCTCGGCCGGGACATGCTCGAGAATATGGTCTACGATCCGCGCACCACCAGGACCATCAACGGTCAACTGCTGCGCGACCCGTTCCCCGGCAATCGGATCGACTCCTCCCGCCTCGACCCGGTGGCAGTCAGGCTCCAGAACCTGATTCCCCGCGCGGACCCCAACCGCCTCGAGGCCGATGGCAGCCCGATGCTGGTGAACAACCTCGCGGTCCGGTACCCGACCAAGGATGACCGGCTGATCCCCAGCGTGAAGATCGACCACAACCTGATGGCGGAAGGCAGGGTGTTCTTCTACCTGGCGCAGTATCGGTACTCCGGCCTCGCGCGGCAGGACGGCCTGCCGTCGCCGGTGACGGGCACTCTGGACAAACGGTCGGTCGCCTGGACGTTCCACCTCGCGGGCGACTACGCCGTGACCCCGTCGCTGCTGGCCCACCTTGGCCTGGGCTACGTCCGTTGGGCGGGGCGCGATCTAGCGGAGCGTGGAGTGCGCGAGTACCCCGCCGCGGACCCGGTCAAGGGCATCGGGCTCGCCGGCGGCGCGATTCCAGGCATGCCCCAGATTGCCGTCGGCGTGGGCGCGGCCAACCGGGGCGGCCTCGGCGTTACGCTGGGCGCCGGCGACGGGAGATATCAGTACAACGACAAGCCCAGCGCCGAGGCCAGCCTGACCTACCAGGCCGGGAAGCACACCTACAAGGCCGGCGGAGAGGCGCGTCTGGACATCTGGGCGGTCCGGGACCTGTGGGCGCCCATCGGGAGCTGGACCTTCGGTCCCGCCCAAACCGCGCTCCCGTACCTGCAGACGGCCAGCGCAGGGGGCAGCGGCATCGGCTTTTCTTACGCCAGCATGCTATTGGGACAGGCCGCCGCCGCCAGTGTGTCCAACATCAAGGACCCCCGATATTCGAAGACCGCCGTCGGAATCTACTGGCAGGACACCTGGAAGGTCACGGCCAAACTCACTGTGGACTATGGCCTGCGGTGGGACTCGCAATCGGCTCCGCAGGAGAGCCACTATCGGAGTTCCATGTTCGACCCGTCCGTGCCGAACCCGTCCGCCGGCGGCCGGCTGGGCGGGACGGTTTATGATGGATTCGGGGCGGGGCGCTGCAATTGCTTCTTCACCAACACCTATCCCTACGCCTTCGGCCCGCGCCTGGGACTGGCCTTCCAGGTCACCCCGAAGACCGTTCTGCGTGCCGGCTGGGGCGTGTCCTACGGCAATCCGAACAACTACAACCAGCTCGGTGGCGGGCTAGGCGTGGGCTGGAACACGGTGGACTTCTCCGCCACATCGTTCGGCGAAGCGGCGGCCACGCTACAGGGCGGCCTGGTCTACGACCCGGCTGAACTTTCCAAGGTGGTCCTGGACCCGGGCCTGCGCCCCTCCCCGGGCCAGATCGACTCGCCGGCGTTCTACCTGGATCGCAACGCAGGACGCCCGCCTCGCATCACCCAGTGGAGCTTCTCGATCCAGCGCGATATCGCCAGGGATTTTCTGCTGGAAGCCGCCTACGTGGGTCAGCGCAGCGTCTGGAGCCAGGCGAATTCGCTGCTGGACTGGAACGCGCTTTCCGCGGAGCGTATCTCAACCTTCGGCCTGGACATCCACAACCCGGCGGATCGCCAGTTGCTGGCCTCTCCCCTCAACTCCGCTCTGGCCCAGTCCCGCGGCCTCGGCAACCTGCCGTATCCCGGTTTTCCATCCACCCTCACGGTCGCCCAGAGCCTGCGGCCCTATCCGCAATTCGGCGACATCCCGGTGCTGTGGGCGCCGCTCGGCAACACTTGGTACGACTCGCTCCAAGGCAAGTTCACCAAACGTCTCAGGGGGGGGCTGAGCGGGACCGCCGCGTTCACCTGGCAGAAAGAGCTGACCCTGGGCGTCTTCGACCAGACCGGTTCGTTCCCCGCGATCAACGACGTCTTCAACCGCGCCAAGCAGAAGACCCTGTTTCCACAGTCCAGGCCGCTGGTCATGGCGGTTACGTTCAGTTACCAGATCCCCAAAGCCGGCCCTCTGAAACTGCTCCGCGTCCTGCTCGGCGACTGGACCATCAGCGGGAACCTGCGTTACCGGAGTGGCGCCCTGATTCAGGCGCCCTTGGCGCAGAACAACCTCAGCCAGTTGCTGTTCCGCGGCACCTACGCCACCCGGATTCCGGGCCAGCCGTTGTACCTGACGCCAATAGACCGTCCGATCGACGCCAACCGGCAATTCGTGCTCAATCCCGCGGCGTGGTCGGACCCGGCGCCGGGGGAATGGGGCCAGTCGGCGGTGTACTTCAACGACTTCCGTGCCCGGCGCACGCCGGAGGAATACGCCAGCGCCGGAAGGGTGATTCCCATCGGCCGGAACGCGAGCCTGGAACTGAGGTTCGAGTTCTACAACGTCTTCAATCGCCCGGTGTTGCCGGTTCCCGTTTCCTCCAACGCGCTGGACGTCCAAACCAGGAATGCCGCCGGGACGCCCGTCTCCGGTTTTGGATACATCGCCACCGACGGAGGAGTGGGCGGTTCCCGCCACGGCCAGTTCCTCGCCCGCCTCCGGTTCTGACGGCAAATCCCACACAGGGAACTCCGTATGACTGGTGGGCGCGATATGAACCCATGACCGTTCTCAACTGCTCGGGAAGTTGCCGACGGCGGTGGGCTTTACCTGGCGCGACTTGGTCTGCTCGTAGTCCTTCCGGATGTCCTCCGGGAAGCCCGCCATCAGACGGCCGATGCGCGAACGGATCTCGGCCACGATCGCGGGACGTTCGGGCGCGCAGTCATAGCTCTCGTCGGGATCGTTGACGACATCGTATAGCTCCGGGGCGGGCAGCGGCAGATGGACGCGTCCGGCGGCGGGCGCCGGGCTGTAGGCGGCGGAGTTGTAGCGCGCCACGTGCAGCTTCCACTGCTTCCAGCGCGCGCACTGCAGGTGAATATCGTCGAACATCAACAGGGCCTCCCGCTCGAGTTCCTGCTTCGCGCCGGAGATCATGGGCCAGATGTCGATGCCATCGGCCGGGTTCGCGGGCGCCGGCACACCGCACAGACCGGCGAGCGTCGGGAGGACGTCCATGACCGAGCCGACGCCCTGGCAGGTCCTCCCCTTGGGGATGTGGCCGGGGAAGCGCGCGATGAACGGCACGCGCTGGCCGCCCTCCCAGGTGGTGCCCTTGCGGCCTCGCAGCCGGCCCGGGCTGCCCTGGTACCAGGGCCCGTTGTCGGAGGAAAACATGACCAGCGTGTTGTTGTCGAGGCCGTGTTTCTTCAGGGCGCCAAGGATCTCGCCCGTGCTCCAATCGATCTCTTCGACAACGTCGCCGTACAGTCCCAGAGGCGACTTTCCACGGAAGCGATCCGAGGCCCCGAGTGGAATGTGCGGGTACGTGTGGGCCATGTAGAGAAAGAACGGCACACCCTTGGAGCGTTCGATGAATCGCAGTGCCTGTTCGGTGTAGCGGGGGGTCAGGGTCTCCAGCTTCGCCGGGTTCTCGATGGTCTCGGTGTTGTGCAGGAGCAGGCGGGGGCTCATGTCGTTGCTGTAGGGGATGCCGAAATACTCGTCGAAGCCGCGGTTCATCGGCAGATAGCGCGGCAGGTGCCCGAGATGCCACTTGCCGATGCACATGGCGGCGTAGTCGCGCGCCTTGAGCATCCGGGCGATGGTGACTTCGGAATCCGGCAGTCCGGTCGTGTCGGTCGGGAACAGGACGCGAGGGACTCCCACGCGGGTCGGGTAACGCCCGGTCAGCAGCGCGGCGCGGGAGGGAGAGCACACCGGGTTGCCGGAGTAGAAGTGCGTGAAGTGGATGCCCTCCCCCGCCATCCGGTCCGCGTTGGGCGTTCGGATCTTCGAGCCGTAGCAGCCGAGATCGCCGTAGCCAAGATCATCGCAGTAGATCATGACCACGTTGGGTGGGCGGCTTGCCGCGCCCAGGGTGCACGGCCCTGCCATCGCGGCGCCGGCGGCCTTCAGGAAGTCGCGTCTGGGGATGAGTTTGTTCAGCATGTCGATTCCTCCAGCAAAGAGACTACACCAAAGCGCTCCTCCAGGGTGTATGCTAGCTTGCGCTGAGGAGGCAACCCGACCATGAATCGCCGTCAGGCCATGACCCAACTGGCAGGCATCTCGCTCTCCGGGCGACTTGCCGCGGCCCAAGGAACACCAAGGAACGTCATCTTCATCCTCACGGACGATCATCGCTACGATGCCTTCGGCTTTCTGAAGGGACAGAGCTTTCTGGAAACCGCCAACATGGACCGGCTGGCGCGCGAAGGCGCGCACTTCACCAACGCCTTCGTGACCACATCGCTGTGCTCGCCAAGCCGCGCGACGATCCTGACGGGAGTCTATGCGCACCGCCACCGCATTGTGGATAACAACACAGCTATCCCGAAGGGCACCGTGTTTTTTCCCCAATACCTGCGGAAAGCCGGTTACAGGACGGCCTTCATTGGCAAGTGGCATATGGGAAACGCGGACGATGCGCCGCAGCCGGGTTTCGACCGCTGGGTGAGCTTTCGGGGGCAGGGATCTTACTTGCCAACGAAGGACGGGCTCAACGTGGATGGGAAGCGAGTGCCGCAGAAGGGCTATATCACCGATGAGCTGACCGACTATGCCCTAGAGTGGCTGAGATCGCTGGACCGGAAACAGCCATACTTCCTGTACCTCTCCCACAAGGCGGTGCACTCCGAGTTCGTCCCGGCGGCGCGACACGCGGGACGATACAAGCACGCGAAGTTCGTGCCGCCCGCGACCATGGCGGCCACCGGCAAGATGGCGCAGCACCGGCCCATGTGGGCGCAGAACCAGCGCAATTCCTGGCACGGCGTGGAATACCCTTACCATTCCGACCTGGACATAGGCGAATACTATAAGCGCTACGCCGAGACGTTGCTGGGGGTCGATGAGAGTATAGGCCGCGTTCTGAAGGAACTGGAGAGCCGCGGGCAGCTCGATTCCACCCTCATCATCTACATGGGGGACAACGGGTTTGCCTTCGGGGAGCACGGGCTGATCGACAAACGGACGGCTTACGAAGAGTCCATCCGCGTGCCTCTGGTGGCCCGCTGTCCGGAGTTGTTTTCGGGCGGGCGCACGGTGACTCCGATGGCAGCGAACCTGGACATCATGCCGACCGTGATGGACGCCTGCGGCGTGGCGGCTCCCCAGGGCCTCGACGGGCAAAGCTGGCTGCCGCTTGCGCGGGGCGCGCCGGCCGGGTGGCGAAAGGAGCTGCTCTACGAGTACTACTGGGAGCGGAATTTCCCGCAGACGCCGACGGTGCACGCACTCCGCACGGACCGCTACAAGTTCATCCGCTGCCACGGCATCTGGGATATCGATGAACTCTACGATCTCCAGGAAGACCCGCTCGAAGGCAACAACCTGATCTTCAGCGCGCAGCACCGAACGCGGATCGCGGAGATGCGCAACCGGTTATTCGCCATCCTGGCGCAAACGGGCGGCCAGAGCATGCCGCTGTGGCCCGACAGCGGAGGCCAGCAGAACCTGCGCCATCCTGGCCGGTCCAGGGCAGCCGACTTTCCGCCGGAACTCACTCCGCCGCCGTCAGCGAGGTAGAAAGCGCCGCCTCACACTCACGACCGCGGCTACAACCCGCAGGGAAGACGGGGCTTTGCTCTCTCCCTCCCTCGAAGGTTCCGCAGGACCGCGTCCTGAACGATGTGGTTTTCGAAGAACGTGTGTTCGCCGCCCAGGCAGTACTCCTGAATTCGGCTTATACACTCAAGGATGTGCTAGACGTAGAGCCGGTCGTCCTTCACAGGGCCACCGCCTCCTTGAGCACTCGTTCTCGGATGATCCAGTGGAGACCGCTTTCCTCGACGACGTCCACGCGGCGGCCCAGCGCATCTTCCAAATCCGCCAGGAAGCCCCCCGGGAAGAAGGGGGTTCGCTTGGGGCCGGCCTCGATGAGCAGGTCCAGATCGCTGTCCTCGCGTGCCTCACCCCTGGCGAAAGAACCGAAGACACGGATACTGGTCACTCCGTGCTTGTCAGCGATGGCGAGAATGACACTGCGCTTCCTGGCACACAACTGGTCGAGCGTCATGAGCCCTCTGGGACGAATGATACCAGGGAAGGCGAACTGGTGGGCGCGACAGGACTCGAACCTGTGACCGCCTGCGTGCGAAGCAGCGGATCTTGGGTGAGAGAGAGGAACTGCTCCCCGGGCGGTAGGCGGCGACCCAGACGCTCCTCACCCCTTGGCCGTACAATCAATGGTGGCACAGAAGCGAAAACGGTGGCCCTGATTGAATTGTCAACACGGAATCTAACGACACGGGGGAAGGCAATGATCAACTCTGGCATTTCGAGACGTGACTATCTGACGCTGGTTGGAGCGGGCGCCGCCGCGGCGGCCACTGCGTCCAATTTGAGCTGCACGAGAGAACAGACAAAGCAGGCCGAGAAGGCAGGGCAGGTGAAATCCGTCCCGCCGCCGGACCATGAGCGCCGTATCCAGTGGTGGCGCGAAGCCAAGTTCGGCATGTTCATCCATTGGGGCCTGTACAGCGTGCTGGGCAGGCACGAATGGGCGATGGAGACAGAGGGAATTCCAATTCCGGAATACGAGCAACTCGCCAAGCAGTTCAAGCCCAAGCCTAATGCCGCCCGCGACTGGGCCAAGCTGGCGAAGCGCGCGGGCATGAAGTACATGGTGATGACCAGCAAGCATCACGAGGGTTTCTGCCAGTTCGACACAAAGCTGACCGACTACTCCGCGCCGAAGCAGGGCCCCGGGCGTGACCTCGCCCGCGAGTACCTGGAGGCAGCCCGAGCCGAAGGGCTGCGTGCGGGCTTCTACTACTCCTTGATGGACTGGCACCATCCGGACGGCGCGCGGTGCGCGGAGGATGAGGCTGCCCGCCGGCGCTTCGTGGACTACATCCACGGCCAGATCCGGGAGCTCTGCACCAACTACGGCAAGCTCGACGTCCTGTGGTACGACGTTTCCTGGCCTCTCGATGTGAAGGGCTGGGAATCCGAGAAGATGAACGAGATGGTGCTCAAGCTGCAGCCGGACATCATCGTCAACAACCGCAACGGCCTGGCCGGAGATTTCGGCACTCCGGAACAGGAGATCCGGGCGGCCGAGGCCGGCCGTGATTGGGAAGCCTGCATGACCATGAACGGCAGTTGGGGCTACCACAAAGCCGACGATGACTGGAAGAGCCCGAAGACCATTGTGCGAAACCTTGTCACCTGTGCGCGCGGCGGCGGGAACTACTTGCTGAACATCGGTCCGAAGGGGGATGGTTCCATTCCGGAAGAGTCCGTCGGCATTTTGAACAAGGTGGGTGCATGGATGGACAAGAACAGTCAGGCCATCTACGGCGCCGAGAGATGCCGGGTCCGGAGTTCGCAGTTTGCGAATTTCAGCCGCAAAGGGAACACACTGTACATCCACGTGCACTTCTGGCCCGGCGAAACCGTCTCCATCGGGGGCTTGCAGACCAAGGTGAAGTCGGCGAGACTCCTGGCGACGGGCAAAGAGGTCGCCCTCAAGCAGGATGATTTCCGGGTGCAGTTCACGGGGTTGCCCGCGGCGCCGCCGGACGACCCGGTGACGGTGATCGCCGCGGAGTGCGACTCCGAGCCGGTCCAGGACATGATGGTAATCCGCAAGACCCGGCCGCGGCCGAGCAAGGCGTGAATAGCGTCGCGCCAGGCGGGCTGACCAAATGAGATGACAGAGGAGGGTTCCATGCCAGCATCACGTGTTGGACGTCGCTCTGTGCTCCGTGGACTGGCCGGTCCGGGAGCATTGTTCGGATTTCAGTCGCTCTCGCAAATCAAGCCGGCCCAGGCGGCTCTTGTCGATCCCAAGGACAGCATCAAGATCACAAAACTGGAGACTTTCTATGTCAAGCCGAGATGGCTCTTCTTGAAGATCCACACGGACGCGGGAATTGTGGGACTGGGAGAGCCGACACTCGAGGGCAGAACGCGCACCGTGGCAACCGCGGTTGCCGAGTTGGGCAGGTACCTTGTCGGCAAGGACCCTCGTAACGTGCTGACGCACTGGCAGGCGATGTATCGGAGCCCCGGCCCATATCGGGGCGGGCCGGTGCTGACGAGCGCCATCAGCGGCGTCGATCAGGCTTTGTGGGATATCGCCGGCAAGGCGTTGGGCATGCCGATCTGGCAGCTAATGGGAGGACCGACCCGCGATCGGATAAGACTCTACTGGGATACGCTCAGCGATCCGCCTTCCCGCTTGCAGGAGAAAATCAGGGAGGGATTCACCGCCTTCAAGGCGGCGGCGATGGAGTATTCGGGAGGGCGCAGACCCTCGCCGATGCCGCCTCGCGACACCCCCGCTTACATGAAAGCGGTGGCCGAGAACATCGCCGCTTTGCGCGAAGCGATCGGCAATGATCGCGATTTCGCTTTCCATATCGGGGGAGGCTCGTACCGCTCCTGCATGCAACTCATCAAGACGGTGGAGCCATACGGGCCGATGTTCTTTGAGATCCACGGCAACAACTATGAGTACGACGTGATGGCCCAGATCGCGAGACAGACCTCCGTCCCCATCGCCACGGGGGAGGATGTTTACACAAAGTGGGGCTTTCGGCCGATTCTCATGCAGGGCGCGGCCAGTATCCTGCAACCCGATTGCTCCCATGCGGGCGGCATTACCGAGGTTTGTAAGATCGCGGCCATGGCCGACGCATTTGACGTGGAGGTCGCCCCTCACAATCCTCTAAGCCCCATCAATCTCGCCGCGGCGGTGCAGGTGGCAGCCGTGATCCCCAATTTCTTTGCCTTGGAGACCAGCGATCGGGGTATTGGAGATCCCCGCATGCAGGGCTGGCCGGATTCGTGGCGCGGCGTGGACATCTTGAAAGAGCCGTTCCGCGTCGAGAATGGCAGCTTTGCTCTGCCGGCCAGGCCGGGTCTGGGGATTGAGCTGGACGAAAACGCGCTGGCGAAACATATTACCGACATCCCGGCTGACAGGTGAACGTCAAGGCGGTCCGCCCGAGGACGTTTGTCCGTCTCGTGTCCGATGTTCTCAACCGCTCGGGAAGTTGCCGACGGCGGAGGGCTTTACCTGGCGTGACTTGGTCTGCTCGTAGTCCTTCCGGATCTCCTCCGGGAAACCGGCCATCAGACGGTCGTTGCGCAAGCGGTTATTCGCCATCCTGGCGCAAACCGGCGGCCGACTTTCCGCCGGAACTCGCTCCTCTGGGATGGAAAGGCTGAAGGAGAAGGCTCCAACCAGAGCGGGTGGATGTACAATCGAAGACGGCTAGGAAGCTAAGAAGGAAATTCTGGCCAAAAGCTGCTACGGAATCTACCTCGGAGGCGGGAGAAGGCGGACGTCTTTGGTTTCCATCCGAGCAATGTCTGAATCTGCTGTGGGCTAAACGCCTGGATCACCTTTTGCTCTTCCTTGAGGTAGTCGAGCTTGATGAGTTCAGGCAAGTGCCCTTCATCCTTGCACCATTTCAGGAACGCATTGATGGCCCTCAGGTAGTCGTTGACGGAGCAGGGCTGGAGGCCAGACCCACCCAGGGCCATCACCTCTGCTTTGAGGGCTTGCCTCAACGCCTGCGGTTCGCACGGTGTCCCTTGCAGGTGAGGCTGGAATGCCCGGAATGAGTACTTGTACCACTCCAGGGTTTTCAGAGTGACGTTCTTCAGGTACTTTCGTTCCTGAGTGAACAGGTCGTAGAGTGTGGCAATGCCCATGGCAAGAGGTCTTTTCTTCCCTCTGCCGGAGTGCCCCGTCCGTAATGTGTTGAAAACGTTTGGCTGGTCGGGCCGCCGAGATTTGAACTCGGGACCTCTTGCACCCCAAGCAAGCGCGCTAGCCAGGCTGCGCCACGGCCCGATTCTCTTTGAGTCTACCGCATCTGGCGGGCTGCTACTTCCTCCCCGCCGCGTCCAACCGCGCTTGAGCGCGCTTCAGGGCGTTCATCGCCCGCGCCACGTCGAGGTCCTGCACGGGGTGGCTGAGCCGGTCTAGCGCTCTCTTGCGGGCTTCCTCGGCCCGTGCCATGTCGATCTCGTCCGCCTTCTCGGCCCGGTCCGTGAGCACCCGCACATGCTCGCCCAGCACCTCCACCCATCCTCCGACCACCGCCATGTGGCGGCGCCGCCCCTGCGCCATGTAGACCAGGTCCCCGGCGCCAACCTCGCCCAGCAGAGGCGAGTGCCCCGGGAACACCCCTATGTAACCGTTCACCAGCGGGATCTCCGCCTCGTCCACCTGCTCGCGCACCAGCAGCCGGTCCGGCGTCGCCACTTCGAGCTGGAATGTCTCCGCCATAAAGCCCTACGCAGCGGCCTTCTTCAACTGCTCGGCCACCGCCAGCACGTCCTCGATAGTGCCCTGCATGTAGAAGGCCTGCTCCGGGATGTCGTCGTGCTTGCCTTCGACGATCTCCTTGAACCCGCGGATGGTGTCCGCCACCTTGACGTACTTCCCCTTGCGCCCCGTAAACGCCTCGGCCACGTTGAACGGCTGCGAGAGGAACTTCTGGATCTTGCGCGCGCGCGACACGGTCAGCTTGTCCTCGTCGGACAGCTCGTCGATGCCCAGGATGGCGATGATGTCCTGCAGGTCCTTGTAGCGCTGCAGAATCTGCTTCACCGCCTGTGCCGTGTTGTAGTGCTCCTCGCCCACCACGTGCGGGTCGAGGATGCGCGAAGTCGAAGCCAGCGGGTCCACCGCCGGGTAGATGCCCAGCTCGACGATGGCGCGCGACAGGTTCGTGGTCGCGTCCAGGTGCGCGAACGTGGTGGCCGGCGCCGGGTCGGTGTAGTCGTCGGCCGGCACGTAGATGGCCTGCACCGACGTGATCGATCCCTTCTTGGTCGAGGTGATCCGCTCCTGCAACTCGCCCATCTCGGTGGCCAGGTTGGGCTGGTAGCCCACCGCCGAAGGCATGCGGCCCAGCAGCGCCGAAACCTCCGAGCCCGCCTGCGTAAAGCGGAAAATGTTGTCGATGAACAGCAGCACGTCCTGGCCTTCCTCGTCGCGGAAGTACTCGGCCGCGGTCAGGCCCGTCAGCCCGACACGGAGGCGCGCCCCGGGAGGCTCGGTCATCTGCCCGTAGATCAGGGCGCACTTGGACTTCCTCCAGTCCTTCGGGTCGATGACGCCGGACTCCTGCATCTCGAGCCACAGGTCGTTGCCCTCGCGCGTGCGCTCGCCCACGCCCGCGAACACCGAAACGCCGCCATGGTGCAGGGCGATGTTGTGGATCAGCTCCATGATGATGACGGTCTTGCCCACGCCGGCGCCGCCGAACAGGCCGATCTTGCCGCCCTTCAGGTAGGGCTCCAGCAGGTCCACCACCTTGATGCCGGTCTCGAACATCTGCAGTTCGGTGGACTGATCCTCGAAGCTGGGCGCCGGACGGTGGATCGAGTAGAACTTGTGCGCCTCGACCGGGCCCATGCGATCCACGGGTTCGCCGAGCACGTTCAGCACGCGGCCCAGCGTCTCCTTGCCCACCGGGACCATAACGGGGCAGCCCAGGCTCTCGGCCTTCATACCGCGCACCATGCCGTCGGTCGGCTTCAGGGCGATGGTCCGCACGCGGCCTTCCCCGATGTGCTGCGCCACCTCGACGACGACGTCGATGGGTTCGGGAACCGTGAAGCCCTCGCTCGTGATCCGGATCGCCGTGTAGATGAGAGGAATCTGGCCTTCCGCGAACTGAATGTCCACGGCGGGACCCGCTACCTGGATCACCTTGCCGATCACCTTGTTCGATGTCTGTGTCTGCATCTATTCCACTCCCGCCGCGCCGCTGACTACTTCGATGATTTCCCTGGTGATGCTGGCCTGCCGCACGCGGTTCATGTACAGGGTCAGATTCTCGATCATTTCGGCCGCGTTCGAAGTGGCGGCGTCCATGGCCGTCATTCGCGCCGCCTGCTGCGCCGCGCCGGACTCCAGCAGCGCGTGGTAGATCTCGATCTCCACGTAACGCGGCAGCAGCTTGGCGAGCATCTCCACGGGAGGCTGCTCCCAGATGTACTCGATCGCCTCCGCGCCGGGCGGCAACTCGGCCGGAAGGACCCGGTTCACCACCAGCCTCTGCGTCATGACGCTCTTGAACTCGTTGTACAGCAGGTAGACGGCGTCGATCTCGCCGGCCGCGAAGCGCTCGATCACCTTCCTGGCAATCTCGGCGGCGTACGGATAGGTCGCCTTTTCGGTCATGCCCACGTGCTCGCCGCTGATCGCGCCGTGGCGCTTGCGGAAGAAGTCGCGGCCCTTCCTCCCGATGGTTTCCAGCTCGACGCTGCGCCCTTGGTGCTCTTCCAGGAACTTCTGCGCGGTCTTGATCAAATTCGAGTTGAAAGCGCCGGCCAGCCCGCGGTCCGCGGTGATCAAAATGAGCTGGATGCGCTCTTCGGGCCTCTCGGCGAGCAGCGGGTGAACCAGCCGCTCGTCGCTCTTCGCGGATTGTGCCACGTCGGCGAGCAGCCGCGCCAGGATGCCGGCGTAGGGGCGCGCCGCAAGCACCCGGTCCTGAGCTCGCCGCAGCTTCGCCGCGGAGACCAGCTTCATGGCCCGGGTGATCTGCTGCGTGCTCTTCACCGAGCGGATGCGGCGTCGTATGTCGATGAGGCTGGGCATCTGGCAACCTGGGGCGGTCAGCTCTTGTGCTCGGAGACGAACCGCTCCTTGAATTCCTTCAGAAGCGACTGGACCTCGCCGCGCAGCCCGTCGTCGAGCACCTTCTTCGCGGCGATCTGATTGAGCAACTGCGGGCGCGTATTCTCAGTGAAGCGGTACAACTCTTCTTCGAACTCCGCGCACTGGTCCAGCGGCAGATCGTCCAGCAGTCCGTTCGTGCCGGCAAAAATGATGAGGATCTGCTTCTCCACCGGAAGCGGCCGGTACTGGCCCTGCTTCAGGATTTCCACCAGACGGCGACCGCGGTTCAACTGCGCCAGCGACGCCTTGTCCAGGTCGGAGCCGAACTGGGCGAACGCGGCCAGTTCGCGGAACTGGGCCAAGTCCAGGCGAAGACTGCCCGCCACCTGGCGCATGGCCTTCACCTGCGCGTTGCCGCCCACGCGGCTGACCGAGACGCCCACGTTGATGGCCGGCCGCACGTTGGAGTTGAACATGTCGGTCTCGAGGAAGATCTGCCCGTCGGTGATCGAGATGACGTTCGTCGGAATGTAGGCCGAAAGGTCGCCGGCCTGCGTCTCGATGACCGGCAGCGCGGTCAGCGAGCCGCCGCCCATCTCGTCGGAAAGCTTCGCCGCGCGCTCCAGCAAGCGGCTGTGAAGGTAGAACACGTCGCCCGGGAAGGCTTCGCGTCCCGGCGGGCGCCGCAGCAGCAGCGAGATCTCGCGGTAGGCGGCCGCGTGCTTGGAAAGATCGTCGTAGAAGCACACGGCGTGACGCCCGATGTCGCGGAAATACTCGCCCATGGCGCACCCGGCGTAAGGCGAGATGTACTGCATGGGCGCCGGGTCGGAGGCCGTGGCGGCCACCACGATGGTGTAATCCATGGCGCCGTTCTCCTCCAGCGTCTTGACCACCTGCGCGACCGTGGAGCGCTTCTGCCCGATGGCGACGTAGATGCAAATGACGTCGCCGTCCCTTCTGATTCAGGATCGTGTCGAGGATGATGGCGGTCTTGCCGGTCTGGCGGTCGCCGATGATCAGCTCGCGCTGGCCGCGCCCGATCGGGATCATGGCGTCGATGGCCTTGATGCCGGTCTGCAGCGGCTCTCTCACCGGCTGCCGGTCCACCACGCCCGGAGCCAGCCTCTCGAGGGAGCTGAACTTATCGGTATCGATCGGGTCCTTGCCGTCGATGGGACTGCCGAGCGAATCCACCACGCGGCCGATCAGCGCCTCGCCGACCGGTACCGACATGATGCGGCCGGTGCGCCGCACCTCGTCGCCTTCCTTGATCTCCTGCCATTCGCCGAGCAGCACCGCGCCCACCTGGTCCTCTTCGAGGTTCAGGGCGATTCCCGACACGCCGTGCGGGAACTCGATCAGCTCTCCGGCCATTACCAGCTCCAGGCCGTGAATCCGGGCGATGCCGTCGCCGACCGAGATCACGTAGCCGGTCTCGGCCACGCTGACGGCCTTCTCGTAATTGTCGATCTCTTCGCGCAGTACCCGCGCGATCTCGTCTGCTCGAATCTGAGCCATAGCGCTATTCCGTTAATCTCCGGCGCAGTACTTCCAATTGCCCGCGCACCGAGCCGTCGTAGATGGTTGAGCCGATACGGGCCACCATGCCGCCGATCAGGCCGTCATTCATCGAGAACTTGCAGCGAACCTTCTTCCCCGTCAAACGTCCCAGCCGGAGGGCTACATCCTCGCGCTCTGGGACGGTCAACTCGCGCACGGCCTGTATCTCGGCCGCCTGCCAGCCGGTCCTCTCGTCTATGAGTGACTGGAAGGCCTGCCGGATCTCCGGAAGCATCGACGAGCGCCGGTGATCGATGATGACATACAGGAAGTTCCGCACCAGCCGCGAAACATTGAGCTCGCCCGCCAGGCGCGCCACAACCGCGCGCTTGCGGGCCGGGGCCACGGCGGGAGAGAGCAGCACGCCGCGCAGTTCCGCCGAACCGGCCACCAACTGTTCGAGCGCGGCCAGCTCGCCGACCGCGGCCTGAGGGTCAAGACCCCGGACAGGATCGAGCACGAGGTCGGCCAGGGCCCGCGCGTACCTGGAAGCTGCCGCCAGCGCCATTGGCTAGTTGAGATCCTTTCCGGGTTTCCCGCCGGCCGGTTGCTCGATGCCGTCCAGGAAGGACACTACCAAGACCTCGTCGATCTGCGGGGTCAGCATGCCGCGCATCTTGCTCGCCGCCAGTCCGACGGCGAGTTCGGCTGCGTGCGCTCGCACTTCGTGCCGGGCCGCCTTGGCGGCGCTGGCGATCTCCTGCTCGGCCTGCTCGCGGATCTTCTTAAAGCCGTCTTCGGCCTCCCGCCGCAGTCTGTCGTTCTCGGCCGCCATCTCCTGGCGGGCCTCCGTGCGCAGAGCCTCGATTTCAGCCTCAAGGTGCCTCAGCCGCTCTTCCACCTGGGTCACGCGCGCCTCGGCCTCCCGGCGGAGCTGGTCCGCCTCTTCGATCCCTCTCCGGATGCCCTCGGTCCGAGCACGGAAGAACGCCCCGGCGTTCCTGTAGACGAGGTATCCCAGCCCGCCGACCAGGATGGCGAAATTGGCCCACTTCCAGAGGATGTCCTTATCGCCGCGTTCCTCGATCCGCTGGCCCTGCTTGGACAGTTCTTCCTGCTGGGCGAGCAATGGCGGCGCCAACAAGAAGATGCTAAGCGCGGTTAAGGCCCAAAATGGTCTCAAGTCCGCCTCCCCGGAAGAATGGCCCCGGCAATCTCGCCCGCCAGCCGCTCGCTCTCACCGGCGAGCGACTGCTTGGCTTGTGCCGCCTCCTCAGCGATCCGCGCCCTGGCCTGCTTGACCGTCTCCGAGGCACTTCGCCGGGACTGATCCAGGGCGGCGGTCCGCTCTTCGCGCCATTCCCGCCGGGTCTCTTCCTGCTCCTTATAAAGCTCGCCGCGCGCGGCCCGGATGGCGCCCTCGTATTCGGCGCTCTTTTGGGACGCCGCGTCCAGACTCGCCTGCGCCGCGTTGCGGCTCCCTTCGGTGGCCTGGCGGCGCGCTTCAAGGACCTTGTCCAAGGGGCGGAAGAACATGCGTTTCATGTAAAAGTGCAGCGCCAGCAGCAGGAGGAATGTCGGCAGGGCTCTAAGCAGGAGCCCGCCGAGAGCGGTAAGAATTGCGTCCATTGAGAATTAAGGAACTGTCTTCCGGAACAGCAAAAGGACAGAAGCCTAAAGCGTCAAGCTATCATATGCGAAAAGAGCCGGTCAACAGGGTGCCCGGTTTGATCTAAGCTGTTGGTTGGGCCATGTTCGAACCCGCCCCCGAATCCCCTATCGTGCGCGCCCTGCGGCCCACGTTGCGCTACTGGATGCAGACCGAGGTCCACGTGTACGGATTCGCGGTGGCGGCCTCGGTGCTGCTCTCCTTCGTGCCGTTCCTGATCGTGATCCTCTCATTATGCCGCCACGTACTCAGGTGGCCCGCGGCGGTCGAGGCGATTCACTTGGCGCTTGCCGACTATTTTCCGGGGCCGCTGGCGGACTTCGTGCAGCGCAACGTCGACGTGGCAGTGGAGCGGGGGCCGTTCCAGGTCACTTCCTTGGTGTTGCTCCTGGTCGTCGCCAACGGCATCTTCGAGCCACTTGAGGTGGCCCTGAATCGCGCCTGGGGTGTACCGAAGCACCGCAGCTACTGGCGCAACCAGCTCGTCAGCCTGGGATTGATTTTCGCCTGCGGCATCCTGGCCATGGCTTCGACGCTGTTCACGGCGCTCAGCTACGACATGTGGCCGCGGCTGCTGGGCGAACACTCCCCCATCGTCGCGATGCTGGGTTTGGCCTTCTTCAAGATGGCGGCCATTCCGATGTCCATGCTCGTTCTGTTTCTCATCTACTGGCTGCTGCCCAATCGTAAGATCCCTCCCTCCCGCGTCGTCGCGCCGGCCGTGATGGTAGGGCTCGCCCTGGAGGCGCTGAAGTACTTCAATCTGCTGACCTGGCCGCTGTTGCAGGCGAAGCTGTCCGGGGAGTATGGCCCTTTCGTCTACTCGGTGAGCATCATTCTCTGGAGCTTCCTGGCCGCTATGGTGGTGCTGGCGGGGGCCGAATGGTCGGCGCGCGGCAGAGAGACAGAGCCCACCCAAGCCTGAGCCGGCAAGCCAAATTGCATGTTCTCCGCGAACTCGATAGACTCTAAATGGGTTTGATCCATACGTCATTCCAGGTGTCAGAGAAGGATCGAAGTATATGGCAACAAAGCATGATCCGACGCGTCGTGATTTTGTCAAGACGGCCGGGGCGCTGACGGCAGCCACCGCGGCCAGCGCTATTTCGGCTCCGGCTATCCAAAAAGTGAAAGCGGCCAACGATCAGGTGGCCTACGGCGTCATCGGCACGGGCGGCCGCGGCAGTTATCTGCTGCGGCACATGGTTGGCATGTCCAACGCCCGGTGCGTGGCAGTGTGCGACATCTACGAGCCGAGTCTGAAGAGCGGCGCAAAGACAGCCGCCACGAACCCGCGGGAGTACAAGACACACGAGGAACTGCTGGCGGACAAGGAAGTCGAGGCGGTGGTGATCGCCACCCCGCTTTACGCCCACTTCCCCGTCACCAAGGACGCGTTGCTCGCGGGCAAGCACGTCTTCTGCGAGAAGAGCCTGGTCTTCAAGCCGGAAGAGATCCACGCGCTGCGCGCGCTGGCTAACGAGAGGTCGAAGCAGATCCTTCAGGTCGGCTTGCAGCGCCGCTACAGCAAGTTCTACCAGGCGGCCAAGCAGATGGTGGCCAAGGGGCTGATCGGGAACGTGACGCACGTCACGGCGCAGTGGCACCGCAACACGTTTGCCAAGGACCCCTGGAACAAGCCGATCCAGCCAGGCCGCACCGACAGAGAGACCAACTGGCGCAAGTATCGCGACCTGTCCGGAGGCCTGACCGCCGAGCTGGCCTCGCACCAGGTGGACGTCGCCGACTGGATGTTCGGTGCTTCGCCGGAGTTTGTCGTGGGCGTCGGCGGCCTGGACTTTATCCACGACGGCCGCAACATCTTCGACAACATCCAAGTGATCTACCAGTACCCCAAAGGCCGGAAGTGCATTTACACCTCCATTACGACCAACCGTCACCTGGCGTTGTTCGGCGGCACCCGAACGGAGTTCGGGGAATCCATCCTGGGCACGGAGGGGACCATCGAGATCACGGTCGGGTCGGACGCCGAGCCCGCCATCGCGCTCTGGTACAACGAGCCCAAGCCGGCCGAGCCTACTCCGGCCTCCCAGGCCAAGAAGGAGGAGACCATCGCGGGTGCCACCATGGCCAGCACCGGCCGCGGCGGCAGGGGTTTCCCCATTCTTCTCGCTCGCGATCAGTTCCGAGGCAACGAGTCTTTTCTCGAGAAGGAGATGAAGTTCGCTCGCCGGTGGCTGTACTCCAAGGGCGTCATGCTTCCGGAGGAAGACCGCAATCCCGTGGACGTCGAGATGGAGAGCTTTTTCGATGCCTGCCGTACGGGACAGCATCCGCTAGCGGACCTCGAGGTTGGCCTGGCGGACGCGGCCATGGTGATCCTGTCGAATCTGGCCATGGACGAGGGACGGCGAGTTTACTTCAACGAAATGGACAAGATGGGCCTCGGTGAGAACGGCAAGAAAGCGTAGGGGCCGTTACAGCAGCCCCGCCAGCGTATCGAGGTCCACATTTCCGCCCGATAGGATCACCGCGGCGGAGTGCACGTTCACGGGCAGTTTGTGGTGAAGCACCGCCGCGGCCGCCACGGCGCCGCTGGGTTCGACCAGGATCTTGAGCCGCGCGAGCAGGAACCTCATCGTGGCCTTGATCTCCTCCTCGCTGACCAGCAGGACCGCTTCGACAAACCGTCGCAGGATCGGGAAGGTGATCTCGCCCGGCTTCTGTGTGCGCAGGGCGTCGGCAATCGTGTCGGGCGGGGGGATCTCAACGCGGCGTCCCGCCGCCAGCGACAGGCAGGTGTCGTTGCCAAGCTCCGGCTCGGCCCCGAAGATACGGATGGCCGGGTTCACGCTCCTGGCGGCAATCGAGCAGCCCGAGAGCAATCCCCCGCCGCCGACGGGCGCGATGAGCGCGTCGATGTCGGGAGCGTCGTCGAGCAGTTCCAGGGCGGCGGTTCCCTGCCCGGCGATGGTCCATGGGTGGTCGAAGGGGGGCACGAGCATAGCGCCCGTCTCGGAGGCGATACGGGCGCTGATGGCCTCTCGGCTCTCGCGCAGACGGTTGTAGGTCACTACGATCGCGCCTTGAGCCCGCGTGGCTTCGACCTTGGAGCGGGGGGCGTCCGCGGGCATCACCAGCGTGGCGGTGGTTCCCATGAAACGAGCGGCGATGGCCACGGCTTGAGCGTGATTGCCGGAGGAGTAAGCCACCACGCCCTTTCGGAGCTGTTCAGGCGCGAGTGAGAGGAGGAAGTTCGACGCGCCACGGATCTTGAAGGCGCCGCCGCGCTGGAGGTTCTCGCACTTGAAGCGGGCGCGCACGCCGGCCGCCTCATCGAAGCCGTGCGAGGTCATGACCGGGGTGCGGCGCGCGACGGGCCGGATGCGCTCGGCCGCCTGGCGGATGTGTTCGGGCAGCACTTCAGGATGCACAGGTCTCGATTGTAACGTCTTTGAGGCCGGCGGATTGAAGGACGCGGGAAGCGGGTGCTATTGTGGTCGAAGCAGGGCGGTTAGCTCAGTTGGTCAGAGCGCCTGCCTTACAAGCAGGAGGTCGCAGGTTCGAGCCCTGCACCGCCCACCATGTTGGGGGGCTGACTTCGCGCGTGCCCTTGGATACTCTGCCGAGTTCCCTAGCGAAACAACTGCTCGACGGCGCCCATCGGTAGGAACAGGCGATCACTCTGGTCCGGAAGAGAAATGAAGTCGTAGCGCCGGTAGAAGTTGCGAGCATTCTCATCCTTGGCATCGACGACGATGGCAATGGAGCCCACTGTTGCCGTGTTCTCCAGGCTGCGCCGGAGCGCGTCCATCAATAGATACTCACCTAACCGTCTCCCTTGGTTTCTCCTGTCTACCGCCAATCGCCCGATCAAGGTAGCGGGAAGGTGAGGGTACCTCGGGAGCCTTGCCGCCACTTCTGGCGGTATCCTACATGTCTCGATCGTGAACGACGACAGGGCGTAGTACCCAAGGATGCTTGCCCCTGCCGCATCGACGAGCACGAACACCGCTGCGGCCTTCCTCTTCATGTCCTGGCTGGCTTGCCGCTGAAGATAACGATTAAGTACTTCCGAGCCGCAGTCGAAGCGCTCCCGCAACTTGCTGTGCCTATTTGAAAGCGCTTCAACGCGCGCTTCGCGCGATCCCTGGGGTGACGGAATCAGTGGGACTCCGGAAGTGCTGCCTTGTAACGTACAACCGCTGCACGCAGGTTTGCCGAGGGTTTGGGGGGATTGAGCAGAGCCCGCACGAACACGTGGCAATCCCGAACACTCAACTTCATGACGGAATGCCGCTCTAGGGTCGCCGTAGCCGCAGTCCGCGCTGCATCGACCACAAAATCCGTCAGTGACTTTCCTTCAAGTTCCGCGGCCTGCAACAGCAGCCGCTTGTTCTCTTCGGTGACGCGGGCTTCGAGGCGCGCTGTCGCTTCTTGGGCCATTCAACCCTCCCTTTGTTCAATGTACGGCTGTTAGACGTACATGTCAAGCAGAATCATCTTCGGCAATACAGCGCTGACCGCCAAGGTAGTGTCCGGGCTGGGCGCGTTCCGGGAAGGTCGCGTGCACACGTTACAAGCAGGAGGTCGCAGGTTCGAGCCCTGCACCGCCCACCATTTATCTTCAACGAGTCGCCGCTGAGGTATCATTGACAACGGGTCGAGATCGGAGCACGATTCGATACCGAAGATGAGGGAGGAAACCTGCGTGGTACGCTATCTCGTAGTTCTGCTTGCAGCTTTGGTGTTCTGCACCTGCGCGCTTCAAGCGCAGGGTCAGGCCCCTGGCGCTAACCCTCTGAGCACTGAACTGAAGAGCGCCTACACCTCGGTCAAAAACAACCTGGTAAGGATGGCCGAGAAGATGCCGGAGGAGAATTACACTTTCAAGCCGGTTGCGGAGATTCGCGAGTTCGGTGCGGCGATCGCCCACATCGCCGATATGCAGATGCGCGTTTGCTCGACGGTCAATGGTGAGGCCAAGTCTGTAAACGCGGCTTCGAAGACCACCAAAGCCGACTTGGTGGCGGCGTTGCAGACGTCCTTCGCCGAGTGCGACAAGGCCTTCGATACTCTCACGGACGCCTCGGCCGTCCAGATGATGACCATGGGGCGTGGCCAGCGGTCCAAACTGGGGGCGCTGAACCAGATCGTGGCACATGACAACGAGGAGTATGGCTATCTCGCTGTTTATCTCCGCCTGAAGGGCATTGTGCCTCCCTCCAGCGAAGGCGGCGGGATGGGTGGCATGAGGCGCGGGCCGGGGCGCTGACCGGGCTCACCGCACAGGAGTTTCGGCGGCGTTCAAAGTCGTGTAACCCTTGAGACGCACGCTGCTAGGTCGGCGTTCCAAGGGACGGCGCCCAAGGATACGCCAGTCCGGCGTTATGCCTCAGAGAGTCCAGCGTGCTCCGTCGAGGCTGTCGCCGTTGTTCGCGGGGCCGGTCAGAACGGCTGCGAGTTGAACAGGTCTTTCTCCAACGGCCTCGACGCGGAAGACAAACTGATTTTCCCCCGGCCGCAGTTCGACGGGTTTCTGGACCTGGCCCACCCGGTAGCGCGTCGTGTTCTCTTCTTCGAGAATCTTCGCGCCGTTCAGGGTGACCGCCACCTTGCCGCTCAGGCCCAGCCAGAGGAATCCCTTGAGATTCCCGTCCGCGCGCACCTTGACCGCCGCGGCGGCGACCGGTGCGGGTCCGTCCAGAGCCTTGGCGAAGTACAACGTGTCCCCGAAGGATGTATGGCGTTTCCAGGTGGCGGTGTTCGACTCCGGCTCACGCGTGACCAGCCACTCGCGGTTGCAGCGCGCGTACCATGTCCTGGGTTTGATCCAGGCGCGGGAGAGACGGTCCAGTTCATCGCCCACGACGTCGATTTGCCCCAGGTTGTAAGTGCCGAGTCCGCGCGCTGCTCCCATGTTCAGGTAATCGATATCGGCCGGGTGGAAGCCGAGCAGTTTTGCCACCACCGCATCCGTAGCGACGGTGTCTTCGCCCGCGACAACCAGGTTATTTCGGAGCATCTGGTCGGGCAGGTTGTTGTCGTGCTCGGTATATTGCAGCCCGCGAATTCCGTCCACCACGTTGAAATCGGGCGGGTGGAAGGCCGCCAGATCGGCGATGAACGTGTCGATTCGGGTGTCCACCGCGTACTGGTTGTGCAGGTTCACGTTCCAGAAGGCGCCAGGGATAGCGTAAACGCAGCGGGGACCGGTTCCCACGTAGTTCTTGAAGCACGCGGTGACGCCGCAATTCTCGTGGACCTTCATCACCGGCACGCTGATCAGGAAATCGCAGTTGCGAATGGTATTGGTGACGTAGTAATCCGAACGCGCGCCGAAAGCTCCCACCCCGTTCAGGCGGGGCACCTCGATCCGGCGCGGGTTGCCGGAGGCGTCGCGCGCCACATCGTAGCTGAGGTCCACGTAATCGAACTTCTTCTCAGGGTAAGCGGCGCGGAATTCCTTGAACATGGCGGCCATGGCGCCGCCCACGCCCGGAAACTCATCCGTCCCCCAGTCGTAAGTGGCCGCATCGACACGCACGCCACCCTGCGTGACTGCGTCGTCTTTCGCCGGATCGGTGAGAGAACGGTAGCTGCCTCCCTCGGCGATCGTAACGCGGCCTGCTTTCGACCTCTTTGCCACGTATTCGAGCACGGCGCGCGTCACCCGCTGGTCCGTAACGTCGCCGGTGCGGTAGCCTCTCTGCGGCTTTAGGTACACGATGTTGGGTTTGATGACCACCCACGAACCGGGCTTGATCTTGGCTTCCAGGCTTCCCGCTCGCGGGCTCCCATACTCGATGGCACGCCATACCATGTCGCGGACGATCTGGTAGTCAAGGGGATGTTCAGCGGAGACAGGCTTCGCCAGGCGCTTGTGCGTCGACTGCACGAGGCCGACGCGCGCTTTCTCCTGCGCCAATCCGAAAAGTGAGGCAGCGGCAACCGCCTGAACGGAACCAACTATGAGTTCACGGCGAGACATGCGCATCATGGTATGAATCCTCCCATCCTACGAGCAGTATACTCCCCTCGAAGAGTCGGGGAACTCGGCTGAAGCGGCATAATGAGAGCTAGGTGATTCGCAGGCTGTCCCAGGTCGTTCCCGCCTTTGCTTCCGGCAGGCTCTCCTTCGACGTGGATCTTCTCCCCTTGCGCTTCGAGGCTTTGCCGTGGGGCAAGGTAGTCAACTGGTTTCTGACCGAGAGCTCGGTCCGCTTCAAGCCGTCCAGGCCGTGGGGTCTCCCGACGATCTTGCAGGTGGAGCCGATCAGCCGCTGCAACCTCGAGTGCACGATTTGTCCGGTCGCCACAGGCCTCGGCCGGCCCGCGGGCAGCATGGGCCTCGACATGTTCCAGGGAATCGTGGACGAGCTTCGCGACTCACTGCTGGCGATCCTGTTCTGGGATTGGGGGGAACCCTTTCTCAATCCGCACGCCTACGAGATGATCCGCTACGCGCACCGGGCGGGGATCAAGGTCATATCGAGCACCAACGGCCACGTCTTCGCCAGCGGCGCTCACGCGGACGAAGTGGCCGCCTCAGGCCTGGACGCTCTGGTGTTCTCGGTCGACGGTATCAGCCAGGAGACCTACCAGCGTTACCGCGAGAAAGGGCGTTTGGACACGGTGCTGGAGGGCATCCGCCAGGTCGTGGCCGCGAGACGGCGGTCGGGGCGCACCACGCCCATCGTCAACTTGCGGTTCATCGTGATGAAGCATTGCGAGCACGAAGTCCCGCTGCTCCGGGAGTTCGCACAAGGCCTCGGCGTCGATGTCCTGACGCTCCGCAAGTTTCACTTTGTGCCCGGCACGACAGGAGGTCGCGGACCCGAGACCGAGGTCCGCGATCGAGCGGGAGGCGGCCTGGTTCCAAGCGAGTCGAGGTTTCAGCTGCCGCGGCTTGCACAGGACACCAAGGCGCCTGTCCGAGTCGCGCGGAATCCGTGCCGGAACTTGTGGAATTGCCCGACCGTACACTGGGACGGCACAGTGTGCTCGTGCTTCATGGACTACAATGAGCGGCGGCCTCTGGGCTCGCTGCAACAGCACAGCTTCCGGGAGATCTGGTACGGCGAGAACTGCAATAGGCTGAGAAGTGAGTTCCGCCGGCACTGGCAGCAGCTCCCCTTGTGCGGCGAGTGCGCCTCGGGCTTCGAGGGGGGCGACGTTGGAAGCGAAGCGAATGCAGAAGCGGTGTTCTTCAGTCAAGGGAGATAGGCGGCGTGCCTAGTCAGGCTGATCCGACTATGTCGGTGATTGTCGTGGCAGAGGGCTACTCCGAGTGTCTGCAATTGACGTTGGAGTCCCTTGGCGCTCAGACCATCGCTAGCGAGCTGGAGTGCATCCTGGTCACCCGTTCCAAGGACGGCTTGGCCCGCGTCGAGGGTGCGGCGCTCGGGCTGCACTCGCTCCGGGTCGTGGAGGACGGAGCGATGGACGACGCCGGCAAGGCCAAGGCGGCGGGTGTGTGGGCTGCGCGAGCTCCGCTGGTCGCCTTCGTGGAAGACCACTCTCATCCGGACCCTGGCTGGGCGGAAGCCCTGGTCAAGGCATACGCTAGCGCCCCCTATGCCACGGTGGGCCCCGTGGTGCTGAACGCCAATCCCGCCAGCAACGCAAGCTGGGGCTGTTTCCTGGTTTACTACGGCATGTACATGCAGGCTCAGGCCGCGGAGCAGATCCGGCACTTGCCGGGGAACCAGTCCTCCTACCGCAGGCAAGTTCTGCTCGAATACGGCCCGCGTCTGCCGGACATGCTGCAAGCGGAGATCACACTGCATGCTGAGCTGCGGGCAAGAGGAATGCCCCTGCATCAGGAACCCGAAGCAAAGATCTTCCATCTGAACTACTCGAGGATCGGTCCTGCGCTAAGAGAGTACTACCTGGCATCGCGGGTATTCGCCGCCCAGCGGCGCCGCCGGTGGGGTCCAGCGAGACGGGTGGTGTATGCTTGTGGCTCGCCCCTGCTCCCGCTCGTTCGCCTGAAAAGAATCCTGGGGCAGGCCGGGCGGGCGGGTCTGCGCCTGCGCATCGTGGGCGGGGCTGTCTGGCCGGCGTTGCTCATTCTCTGTGCTGGAGCCGCCGGAGAATTCCTCGGCTACGCCTTGGGCCCCGGCAGAGCCAAGGCATCTTTGATGAGATTTGAAAGGGAGCATGCCGGCCTGTTCACGCGCCAGGACCTGGAGGCGATCCGGGCATCCCTGCGCCGGCGACCCAACGCTATCCGGGCCCCGAACTGACGCCATGTATGATTTCTCGATCATCACCCCGACTTGTGCAAGGGCTGAAAGCCTTGGGCAGCACTTGCAGGCAATCTCCAAGCTGGACTACCCTTCCGACAGGTTTGAGGTAATTCTCGTGGACGACGGCGGTCCGGTTCCGCTAGATGGGACGGTCGCTCACTACAGCGACCGCCTCCATCTGCGCCTGCTCCGCCAGGAGAACCAGGGTCCCGCGGCGGCACGCAATCGCGGAGCCCGGGAGGCCGGAGGGCGGTATCTGGCATTTACCGACGACGACTGCACGCCGGAGGCCGACTGGCTGAAGGAGATCGAAAAGGCCCTCCAGAAAGCCCCTGGCGCGGCCTGTGGCGGGAAGACAGCCAACATGCACCCCGAGAGTCTCCCTACACAAGCCACGCAACTCTTAATGGACTACCTTTACGAGAACTACAACCCGGCCGTGAGAACCGGAGCGTTCTTCCCAGCGAACAACATGGCAGTGCCCAGGGACAGGTTCGTGGAACTAGGCGGGTTCGACGAGGAATTACGCTAC
This sequence comes from Bryobacterales bacterium, assembly GCA_963798455.1. Classification (GTDB taxonomy): domain Bacteria; phylum Acidobacteriota; class Terriglobia; order Bryobacterales; family Bryobacteraceae; genus CAWCTD01. The sequence continues at coordinate 717,235 of CAWCTD010000004.1, read as the reverse complement.
GGGGAGGACCGTGAGTTTTGTTCCCGCTGGCAGTCCCGCGGTTTTCCCTTTGTCACGGCGCCAGCGGCGGTTGTCCGGCACGGGCATCGTCAGGATCTGCGGACATTCGTGCACCTGCACTTTCTGTACGGCGGGGGCACAAGCCGGTTCCGCAGCGTATCCAAGAAGAAAGGGCTGAAACACGCGGGGTTCAGTTCCCCTTTCTGGTATCTGGGCTTGGTGGTCTCGGGACTGAAGAGAGAGACAATCTGGCGGGGTGTGGCCCTCAGTTTGCTGCTGGTGGTAAGCCAGGCGGCATCCTTGGCGGGCATGGTGTGGACATGGCTGGCCCACAACAGGGCCGAAGGCGGCAAGAAAGACCGTGAGATACATTAGCTTCGATGTCGAGATCGCCGATGAGTTTGAGCTGAAGCAGGGGGAGGATCTCCTGGATCATGCGCCGTTTCATCTCTCCGTGGCGGCGGCGGTGGAGGGCGAAGGGAACACCCGGCTCTGGCACTCGACCGGACCGGATGGGAAGCCCGTTCTCCAGATGGATCCATCCAAGACGCGGGAATTGCTGGCGTTCCTGCTCGAAATGCAGCAGACGGGTTGGAAACTCTTCGCCTGGAACGGCCTCAGTTTCGACCTGAGGTGGATCGGCTACAATGCAGGCGACATGGAGACTGCGGCCAGGGTGGCGCTCGGGTTGTACGATCCGATGTTCCAGTTCTTCAACCAGCGTGGGTTTCCTGTCGGCTTGGCCGCGGCGGGTGACGCGTTGGGGGTGCGGCAGACCAAGCTCATGGATGCGGCCGACGCGCCGCGAGAGTGGAGGAAAGGCAACCACCAGCGGGTGATCGATTACGTGGTCGGCGACTGCCAGATGACCAACCAGATCGTCGAGGCGATCGCCAAGCGTGGCCGCCTGTCGTGGCGCAAGAAGGACGGGAGCGTCAGTTCGGAATCGATGCCGCGCTTCAAGACAGTGGCCGAGGTGCTGCGCGACCCCGAGCCGGACCAGTCCTGGATGAAGGGCCCGGGGATGAAACGCAGCAGGTTCACCGAGTGGTTGCCGCGCCATGTCTTGAATGGCACTATCGCAACGCCGTGAGATCCCCGGCGAGCGCCGCGAGGAACTCCGCTTGGCGGATCTCCAGGAAGAAGTGGCCCCCCGGCAGGATGCACGAAGCGAAGCCACCCGTCGTTTCTTCGGCCCAGGCTTCCAGGTGCTCGCGGCGGACGTTGGGGTCGTCGGAACCTCCATAGGCGCGGATGGGGCAGTCCAGCGGAGGCTCCTCGGTGTAGACGTAGTTCCGGTAAACCGCCGTGTCCGCCCGGAGCGCCGGAAGCACTACTCGCAGCAGGTCCTCGTTCTTGAGCACTTCCGCCGGGAGCCCCTCCAGCCGGTCCAGTTCTCTCAGAAACTCCTCTTCTGAAGGCTCGGGCGGCGGCACATGCCCGAGGCGGAATCGCGGGGCACGAGCACCCGAGACAAAAAGCGCCGCTGGCAGGCGCTGGTTCCTCCGGCGCAGCCACCGCGTCAATTCAAAGCCAATCACCGCACCCGAGCTATGCCCAAAGAACGCGAAGCGATGGTCCAAATACGGCTGTATGGCCTCGCCAAGAGCGCTGATCAGAGGCTCCATCTGGCGAAAAGGAGCCTCCCTCAGCCGATTCTCCCGGCCCGGCATCCGCACGGAGCACACCGCCACATCCCCCGGAAGCCTCTCCGCCCACCCGCGGAAAGCGGATGTGCCCGCGCCGGCGTAGGGAAAGCAGAACAAACGCAGAGCGGCCTCCGCCTTCGGGCCGGCCGTGGGAAACCAGGGGTTCCCGGCACGGGATTCCGGGGTTCTCTGGCGCAGGCGCAAGGCGAGCAAGTGGCGCCTTTCCGGAGAGAGCGACTCCAGCGTCGACTGCGGGAATGCGGGCGCCTGCTCCGGTGGCACCCTTCGCCCAGATCGCACAGCTTCCTCAAGATAGCGCTCAAACGGCGCGACACTGAGGCTCTCCGCATAGGCCAGCGCTCTTTCTCGCGAGAGCGTGGACAGTTGCGCGTAGTGCGCCCTATCGGTCAGCAGCCTGGCGAGAGCATCGTGCCACGGCCCGACGTCCTGCTCGGGCACCTCGGCCACCGGGACCATCTGCTCATCCACCTCATGGCGGTACTTCCCGATGGGACGTACGGGCAGCAGGTAGTCCACACCCAGCATCGCCTCGGGGATGCCGCCGACGTTGGCAGCCAATACGGGTACACCGCGCAACATCGCTTCCGGGATGATGCGGGAGCGGGCCTCGGCCCACAGCGAGGGGACCAGCAGCACGCGGGTACGCGACAGAAGCCTGTCGATGTCGTCGACGGGGTCGAGAAGGCGCACGTTCGCGTGCTTGCGGATAGCGTCCAGGTCTTCGCGGTTGGTACCCCAGGTGGGCACTGCGGCGAAGGCGACCCCGGGCATGCGCTCCGCCAAGCCGAGGAAGATCGAGATGCCTTTGACCGCGCATGGATTGACCAGGGTGACGAACTCGTTTTCGAACTTCCCGAGGTGGGGATACGGGCTGGGCTCCATCAGCGAGATGGGAAGGTGAACCGCATCGAGCCCGCCCCAGCGCCGCAGATAATCGGCGACATACTGGCTCACGCCAACGGCGCCGTCCACTCGCCGCAGCATGGCGGTCTTGGACGGGCTGGGGAAGGCGCAATCCGGGCCGAAAGGAACCGCCAGTGTGGTCCGCGCCAGAAACACGACCTTCGGTTCACCCGCGCGGAGGGCGGCTTCGAGCAGCAGTTGCGCCGGGTCGTCGGTGGAAGTGAGGATGACGGATGGGGCGAACTCCGCGATCTGACCGGCGAAGTAGCGACGGACGTTGGGGTGTTGGGTGACCACGTGGACTTCCACCGCGCCGTGGCGGAAGACCACGATGCCGGACGCGTCGGAAAGGACCTCCACCTTGCGCGAGGCCAGCCCCTCAAGAAACCTGTCATGCTCGCCGGGAGCGATGCTGCCGAATCGGGCGACGACGCGACATTCGTGCCCCTTCCGGGCAAGGGCCTCCATCAAGAGCCGGTTCGATTTGTCGCCGCCGCCGTGCGACGGGTAGTAGAGCGAGTTCTGTGCGAGCAGGATCCGCATCCCGCGGCCTCTAAGAGCTTGTTGAAAAACCTGCCGGGCAAGTCAGGAGACATACCCCACATGGGCGCAAACCGCTGATTCCAGGCGTGGGATAAGACTCCCGTCTTGTCCTGGTCCACATTCGGACAGGTTTTTCAGCAAGCTTCTACGCGAGCAGTTCCTGAGCGCGCATCACGCTGTCGCGCACACGGACTCCGTTCGGGCAATCGACCGAGCAAGAGGAGCAGTCACTGCAACGAATGGCGCGGACGTGTTCCGGCAGCCCCAGGAAGTGCTCACGAGCCATGGCGAACTGACCGTAGCCCTCGACGTAAGACAGGAAGCGCAGCATGTCCGGCACGGGAACACCCTTGTCGCAAACGCCCCCGCAGGAGCCGCACATGCGGCAATAGAATGGGCTGATATAGGCCAGGACCGACTGGAGAATCTGGTCATCTTTGTCGGTGTAAGGCTCGGCCATGGCGTGCAGGTTTTCGTCGAGCTGGTCCTGGTCGGTCATGCAGACAATGACGGTGTCCACGGACTGGTTCCTGAGGACCCACTTAATCGCCGCCAGCGCGCCACCTTTTGTGCCGAGGACTTTCTTCAACGCTTGCGGATCGGCGCCGTACAACCGGTCACCGCGCCCGACCCGCTCCACGCCGCCCGCCATCGACTTCATGATGACGATCCCCATGCCTGCCTTGCGCGCGGCCTGAATGGCCGACGTCAGGTCGGTCTGTCGCGCCTGGCGGTCGGTGGTGGCTATGTTCCTCATGGAGAAGTTGTAGGTGGTCAGGACCACGTCGGTCTGGCCGCGCTTGACCAGGTGAGCCAGCATCTGGTCCATGTTGAAGTGCGTGCTCACCCCGGCAAACCGGATCTTTCCGGCCTGTTTTGCGGCGCGCTGGAGCTCCAGCAACTCGTCGGTCACCTCTTCGGGTGAATTTCGGTTGTGCAGGTACCAGACGTCGAGGTAGTCCGTGCCGAGCTCGCGCAAGCTGGTGTTCAGGTCGTTTTCGGCCTCTTGCCTGGTCTTACCCAGACTCTTGCTGGAAAGAACGATCTGCTTCCGCTTGCCTTTGAGAGCCGCGCCCACCATGCGCTCGTTGTTGCCGTTCTGGTAGCTGCGCGCCGAGTCGAAATGAATGATACCGATGTCAGCCGCGCGCTCGATCACCGACGGGTCCGAGGTGGTCATACAGCCAAAGGACAGCGAGGTCACTTTCAGACCGGTCTTGCCCAGTGTGCGGTATGTCAGCTTCGCCGGCTGTGCCGGAGCCGGCGCGGTGGCAGGCACGGACGGCGTTGCGAGTCCAGCGGCGGGCAGAGCCAGCCCGGTGGCCAAAAAGTCACGTCGTGAAGCCGGAGGTTTCATCTTCATTCCCATCCCTTTGTGGAGTCACCTGCAACAACAGGTGTCAGTATACATCTTACCGCCGCTTCTTCTGTAACCGGTCGAGCAGCAGGGCCCGCTTCTGCTGAGAAAGAGCCGCGAGCCCGGCGTGGGGACCGGCGGCGTCTCCGGCAGGCACGGCTGGGGACGCTCCCGGCGCGAGGGAGTTGAGGAAGCTCTCCAACGTGCCGGGCCGTATGCCGTTCACGAAGCGCAGCGCCCTTTCGCGGGAGGTGCGCGATTCTTCCTCGTAGAGCGCTGGTTCGCTGAGGAGCGCGCGCAAGGCTTCGGCCCATGGCTCGATGTCCTGCCCGGGGCTTACGGGACTGGGCAGGCCACACTCGTCGAAGACCGGCTCGTAGCGCTCGATGGGATGGACCGGCAGGACGAAGCGCGTGCCCATTTTCGCTTCGGACAGGCCTCCGGAGTCGCTGGAGATCACCGGAATCCCTCGCAGCATCGCCTCCATGACGCTCAGGCCGAAGCCCTCGTACCAGAGTGAGGGCATCAGCATCACGCGAGTGTTCTTCAGCACCTGGGCAATGTTCTTCACGTTCGCCAGCAGCGTGACGTTGGGGAGCGCCTCCAGATCCCGGCGGTCAGCCGCCGTAGTGCCCCAACCCGGCAGTGCAGCGAACCGATAGCGCGGAAAGCGGCGCGCTAGGGCGAGGAAGATCGAAACGCCCTTGATAACGCAAGGGTTGACCATGGTCACCGAGCCGGCTTCTGCGCGGCCGTACTGCTCGAAGGGGCCTGGGCCGTACACGGGCGGGTGGATCACCGCCGGCCGCCGGCCAATCTCCCGCTCGATGTACTGGGCGGTGTGATCGCCAATAGCCACGATACCGGCGCAGGCGCGGACTAGTTCTGTTCCCTCGGGACTGGGGCTCCAGCTCGCGGGACCGAAGGGAAACAATTGCGGCGTGTGCGCCAGGTATATGATGCGGCCCGGCGCCGCCAGCGCCGCCTCGCGCAGGAGCACCTGGCCGAGATCTTCGGAGGAGATGAGCACCCAGTCGGGCCGGAAGCCGGCGATCTGCTCGCGCAGCAACTGGCCACGGCGATGCGGCTCCGCGGCCGAAAAGACCAGAAGGGGCCCCCGCCGGAGCGCTTCCACGCCGTCCCGGCGCCCCGGCGCCGCGGCGTCCACTTGGATTTCCTCGTTGCGGATCTGCTCGAGCTTGCCGGCGCGGTCCTGCGTCAGTTCGGCGGCCACGACCCGGCATTCGTGCCCGGCGGCCGAGAGCACGTCGAGCCACGCGATGTTGCTGCGCGTGGCGCCCCCGCGCGGCGGCACGTACGATGCGTTGGCGGCCAGCAGAATGCGCATGGCTCAGCGGCCCCCTGCGCTGCCGGGAGCCTCCGTCTCCTTAGCGAGGAGCGCCCTGATTTCATCGTCGGTGAGCCCCTCCAGTTCGGCCAGCAGGTCGGAATACTGGTCTGCCCCAGCCTGCTCGATCAGACGAACCTCGATAGCTTTGGCCAGTTCGGCGACCGTGAACGCGCTGCTGTAGACGACATCCAGGGAGAGATCGGCCTGGTAGGTCTGGCGCACTCGCGAAAGCAATTGGACGGCGAGCAGAGAGTGTCCTCCGAGATCAAAGAAGTTATCGTGGATTCCCACGGAGGGGAGCCCGAGGATCTCGGTCCAGAGGAGGGCGAGTTGCTGCTCCAGCTCCGTACGCGGGGCCGCGGCCGTGAAGCCCGTCACCGCCCCGTTATGCTGAGCCGCGCGGATGTGTTCCTGGATCTGCCGCACCGTGCGCAGGTGGGTGGCGATATGAAGGAAGTCGGCAGGCTCCCGGGAAGTCGCCTGTCCGGCAAGCGGCTCGGCGGAGGGTTTGGGAATCGCGCCCGCCGGCCTGTACGTCACCGCACTGGCGTAATGCGAGGGGAAATGAAAAAGGAAGCCGTGCTCGGCGCGCTGCTTGAACTGCGCTCCTACGCTCTCCAGAAACATGAGCGCCGGGTGGTTTCGCTGGGTGGGCAGGAAAGGCACATCCACGCGGCCCAAACCCCGCTCGAGCGCGATCTCGCCAAGCCTGGCGAGCAGCCGGTGCTCGACTCCGCGGCCCAGAACACGGCAGCTTAGCAGGAAGGTATCCACTCGCGAAGCGTCCGGGCCCGCCGTGAAAAGCGCCAGACCGGTCAGCCCGTAGCTGCCAAAGCGATCGCTCACCTCGACGGTCAGGCACTCGGCGGCGCCCGAATGCAGCAGGGTCTGGGTGTCGGCCTCCGTTCGCCGGATGGAGGTGAAGTTCATTTGGTTGGTGCGCTGGGTCAGTTGTGCCACCCGCGGAAGCTGGCTCGGCGTCATTTCCGCGATGCGAACCTGGAGCTGGAGCGAGGCGATGAACTCCGCCAAGGTCTTGGTTTGCTTCTCCAGCCGCGCCCGCTCGATACGCTGGGTGTAAAGAGCCGTCCGCTGCTTGTCCTCTTCGGTCACCCGCATGCGGTCAAAGGCCCACACATGCTTGAGGAAGTCCGGTATCTCCTCTGGGTCCGAAGGCAGTGGGAGGGTTAGAACTTCGGGGCGCCGGGCCTGAACCTCCGCGCACTCCTGGGGATTGTCATCGATGAGAATGAAACTGTCCAGACCGAGTTGCAGCTCTTCGGCCAGAGACGCCAGGTTGGCCGACTTGGCGGTCCAGGCGATCCGCCGGGCCACAAAATGCTCCAGCCGCAGGGGCATCTCGGGGTGAAAGCGGAAAGTCTCCAGGACGTCCTCCATGTTGTTCTTGCTGGACAAGCAGAGCAGCATCCCGGCCTCGCGCTGCGCCACCATGAACTCCTGGAGGGCCCGGCGCGGAGGGTCGACGATTACACCTTCCGGGCCGTCTTCGCCGCAGATGCCCTTCCACAGCGTGTCGTCGCAGTCAAGTGCGATGACTTTATAGGGTGTCATGCGCAAGGCATGGATCTTGCGGGCCAAGAGCGTCCCGAGGGCGGTAAAGTACTCGGGTGTATAGGGGACGTGGCCCAATTCGTCCCCGTGCGGGTCGTGCTGTCCGGCCACGGGATACAGGGCATCCAACTCGGCGGCAGTTACCAGATGCACCGTACCGAGGCCGGCCAAGCTGGACTCCACGAAGCGGCTCAGAAGCGCGGCAGATCCACCGCGGCCGGCATCAGACAGAAAGCCGGGGGAAGCGGCACAAACAGAAACCAGCAGCGGAGAGGCGAACGACTCGGCGGCGGAGCGCAGACAGGAGACCAGGTGCCGCGCATCTTCCTCGAGCGTCTCGAGGGAAGCCGAAGCGGAGTCGCGGAAGCGCATCCAGTCCTCGATACGCACCAGAACGACGTTGATCCCCCCGCGGTTCTGCGCCAGCAGGCTCGACTGATCCAGCAACTGCTGGAAGACCTGATTGTAAGGAGCAAACCGAACTGGGAAGTCCAAGCCCAGCCTGCCCAGCCAAAAGGACAGGCTCTCGCGCAACGGCTCCGCCGTAAAGGTCGCGCTGATGGCGACCAGCGGAGACGCCTGCGGGCCGGGCTGCCGGGTGGTTTGGGTCGGGGCCATCTGGGCGCCTGAGATTGCGGACGACAGTGGCGGAGTAGAAGTTTCACAACTCCGACTCTCGATTCCATTATCATAGTCTCTCGGGTCATCCGACAACCAGGGGGAGTTGTGGAAAAACGTCTCACGGCACGATCGGGGTGCGGCTTGGCAGCCTGTCTGTTGATTCTCTCCGCGGCGCCGTCGGCGGGCCAGCAGTGGGACATCCCCGCAAGGGTGGCGAACGCCATATCGAAGAAGACAGACGACAAGCTGAAGATCGGCCTCGAATTCCGCGGGCGGTATGCGCGCAGGACCGGCCAGGCGTTTGGCGGCGCCCCGAACCGGTCCAGGGCACCGTTCCGAAGCCGGTTCTCCATGAGTTACAGGCCCGCCGGGTGGGCCAGGATTGCCGGCACGGTGCAGGACTCGCGCGTCGTCAACTTCGGGCCGAACCTGTCGAATTCGGCGCGCAATCATGCCGACTGCCTGGAAGGGTATGTGGAGCTGTTCCCGGACCGAAAGAAGGGGTTCGGCATGACGGCCGGGCGTATGATGCTCAGCTATGGCGAAGCGCGATTGATCGCTACCTCGCAATGGGGCAATGTGACCCGTGGCTTCGACCACGCCCGCCTGTACTGGCGGTCGCCGCGGGCGCAGGTGGAGTTCCTCTGGGTCTCGCCGGTCAAAGTGCGTCTGACAGAATTCGATCGCCCGGTGCTCGGAGATCGGGTATGGGGGACCTACAACTCTCTGCCGAACCTGTTCGGGAAGGCGCTGGCCGAAGTCTACGCGTTGCGCCACGAGCAGAACTATCCAGGCGGCTTCACCGGAGGCAGCAAAGCGGCGGGGACGGACCGCCTGGGGGTGAACACCTTTGGAGGAAGGCTGGCCGGACCTCTGCCCCGCGGCCTGAAGTATAGTCTGGAGGGGGCTGTCCAGACCGGCAAGGTCGGTGCGGCGACGCACCGCGGGTTCGGCTGGTTCAGCGCATTGAGCCGCCGGTGGCTGGTCGGCGGGCGGCCGCTGGATTTGGTGGGTGAGTACAAGTACGCCTCCGGCACCATGAACCCGCAGGACCCATCGCGGGAAAGCACGTTCGATCCGCTCTATCCGGCCACCCACGACAAGTTCGGGCACATGGATCTGTTCGGCTGGCGCAACATCCATGGAGTGCGTTCCATCGTGACACTGGGTGTGACCAAGTCGTTCGCGGCGAATTTCATGTACAGCTCCTGGTGGCTCGCCAGCGCGCGCGACTCTCTCTACGACAGCTCGGGGAAGTCCGTCGCGAGGTCGACAGCGGGCACGGCCGGACGCCATATCGGCCAGGAGACCGATGTGTTTGTGACGTACAAGTATCAGCGCCTCACGTTTGGAGCGGGCTACGGGTATCTGTTCAAAGGTGAATTCGTCCGGAAAGCGACGCCGGGCGTGGATCCAACCTACGTCTACATCTTCCACACGTACTCTCTCTAGTCCTGACCGGCCCGCGAACCGCTAAGATGGTTGATTCATCTCGTCATGGTGAATCTTGCGGTCCTCCTCCGGCACAACAGCAACTATCGGCGCGTGTGGCTGGGCCAGGTGGTAAGCGAGATCGGCGACCACTTCAACAACGTCGCCGTATTCAGCCTGGCGATGGAAACCACGGGCTCCGGCCTGGTGGTGAGCGCGGTGATGCTCTCGCGCGCGATCCCCGCGGCCCTCGCCGGACCCGTCGCCGGGGTGGTGCTGGACCGATGGGACCGTAAGCGAATCATGATCGCCAGCGATCTGATCCGGGCCGTGGTGGCGCTGGCCTTTATCCTCACCCTCCGCTACCGTGAGGCCTGGCTGCTGTACGTGCTGAGCGCCCTCCTGATGTTCGCTTCACCGTTTTTCACCAGTGGCCGCGCCGCGATCCTGCCCACCATCGCCAACCAGGAAGAACTCCAGGCGGCGAATTCGCTCACGCAGACCACTCAGTGGGCGACGCTGACGGCCGGGACGCTGCTGGGCGGACTGAGCACCGCCCGGTTGGGATACCACTGGGCGTTCATCCTCAATGCCGTTTCCTTCCTGTTCTCAGCGGCCGCCCTCTCGCGCCTCGATGCCGGGAGAGCGAGCTTCCGGGCGCGGCGGACCGAGCTGGCGGAGAGCGACCCCGTCCAGCCCTGGAGGGAGTACAAAGAGGGGCTGCATCACCTATGCTCCGTGCCGCTGCTCCTGGGAATCGGACTGATCTCGGTCGGCTGGGCGCTCGGAGGGGGCGCCGCGCAGATTCTCTTCGCTCTTTTCGGAGAGCAGGTCTTCCGCCGGGGCGCTGAGGGCATCGGTACGATCTGGGGGTTTGCGGGTATCGGGCTGTTGGCGGGAGGGGCCATCGGTCATGTGGCGGGACGGAGAGTCGGGTTTCAGGGGTACAAGCGCGCCGTGACGGTTTCCTACCTGGTTCATGGAGCGGCTTATGTCCTGTTCAGCAAGGTGGAGTCTTACGGAGCGGCGCTGTTCTTCATCATGCTGTCGCGGGTGGGGACGGCGGTGACCTCCGTGCTGAACAACTACGAGTTGCTGCGCCACACGCCGGACCAATTTCGCGGCCGCGTGTTCGCCACGCTCGAGTCCCTGCGCTGGTCCACAATGATGGTTTCCATGGCTCTGGCGGGAGTGGCTTCGCAATACTACAGCCCGCGGACGATTGGGGTTGCGGCCGGTCTGCTCGGCATGGGAACCGCCGTGGCCTGGGCCGGGGCGGACTGGAGGGGACGCCTTCCGCAGCCACCCGGGGAACAACCGGCGGGCTAACGCGCCACGTCGGATTGCGTCTGGGCGACTCGCTCGATTTCCGCCAGTTGCTTCTTGACCAGGGCGGTGTCGTTGGCGGCGGGAGCGAGCTTGAGATACGTCTTCATGAATTCCGCAGCCCCTTTGAAATCGCCCTTGCGAGCCAGGATCACCCCGAGGATGTGGTTGACGGCGGGGATGCGATGCTGCGGGTCCAGCTTCAGGGCTTCCCGGGCGCTCTTCTCGGCATCGTCCAGGTGCTGCAGGTTGAACTCGGCGACCGCGTCGTAGAAGTAAATGTTCGGATAGTTGTAAGGGTCCAGTCTCAGGGCTCGGGCCGCTGTGTCGGCGGTTTCCTGCCAGTTGCTCTCGCGCGCGGCGATGGATGTCAGTTGGACGTAGGGATTGACGTACTTCGGATCCGATTCAAGAGCCTTTGCGTAAGCCTCCCGCGCTTTCGCCGTGTTCCCGGATTTCTCCAAGGCCACTCCCAGTTCGAACCAAGCGGCAGCGTATCGAGGGTACAAGCCGACGGCCTTTTCGAATTGCTTCTGCCCGTCGGTCCACTTCTCCTTCTTCATCGAGTCACGCCCTTTATCGAAGGCCTTCTTGGCGTCCTTGGGAGCCTGAAGGCTGGTCATGCTGATAGTGGTGCCCTCTACATTGCCAAAGCGGTGCAGCACGATCGTGCCGAGCTCGGGATTGTCGAGCGAACGGCGGCCGCCGAGCGAGATTACATCCGACGTGTAGCCTGCCAGGGAGGCCCGAATCTCGCACCCCCACAGGTCTCGCTCGCTGATGCCGCTGCCGGAATTGAAGCCGCCCATCCCGCTGGTCCGACTGCCGGGGTTGCCGAAGCCGGAATCCGCCCCGACGCTGGCGTCAGCCATATAGGAAGTGTTCTGCCCCAACTGGAAACTGAAACGGCCCCTCGTATCCGTGTAGGCCTCCGGCCGCACCACGCCGTTGCAGACGCGCTCGATCACTGCCGATTCGGGCGGCGGCGTGCCGTCTTGAATCACGACTTTGCCCGAAAGGAAGATCGGCCGCTGGATCTCAGGGAAAGGGGTCTGTTGCTCGCCGATCGGGGGCTGCTGGGTACGGCTGCCGGGCACGGTCGGCGTCGTCCTGCCGGGCGAGGGCGTTGGGGTCGTGGTCGCGCCTGGAGATGGCGTGGGAGTGGTAGTGGCTCCCCCCCCTCCCCCGGGGGCCGTCTGGCCTCCTCCCTGCTGCGCGGTTGCCGCTCCAGCAAGCAGCCACAGAATCGTCATAAACAAAGTGATAGGGACAGTAGCCCGCTTGCGCATGACACCCCCTCCCCGGTGGGAACAAATCCATTATAGGCCACGCGCCAGGCAAAGAATCAGTCGGAGTGTAAAAACCTAAGGATGCGACGGAGGGCCGCGAGCGGGCAGAGCGGTCTCCGGATCGTTGCCGGACCGCGTGCCACCTTGCTAGGATGGCATTATGAGTGTGTCACGATTTCCAGCCATCTTTGCGGCAGTACTCCTTTTATTTCTAACATCTTGCAGCGAAGCGCCCCCGTCTTCTACCGAGAAGAAAGCTGAACCGGCCAAGCCCCCGGAGCCGATCAGCGGTCTCACGGCCTTATATCAGATGTACAACGTGGCCCGCCAGTGGGCGCCCGACGCGCAGGTTTTGCGCGCACGCAGCATTCGAGTGTCTGATGTGAAGTCGGAGGATGGCAAGTCAGGAGCCTGGGAGGCCACCTTTGTCTCCCCAAGCACCCGCCGTGCGCGCACCTACACCGATTCGGTGGTGGAGGAGCAGGGGAACCTGCACCAAGGCGTTTTTGGGGGACTGGAGGAAAGCTACTCGGGACCTAGCGGCCAGGAAAGCCCGTTCCCGATCAACGTCCTTAGAATCGATAGTGACAAGGCGTACGCGACTGCGCTCAAGACCGGGGCAGAGTACGCCAAGGCGCACCCGAAGATGCCAATCAGTTTCCTGCTGGAGTTGACGCCCACACACACGAACCCCGCCTGGCGCGTGGTGTGGGGGGAATCGGTCGGAACCAGCAGTTACTCGGTCCTGATAGACGGATCCACGGGTGAGTCGCTCCAGGTTCTGCGGTAGCGCGCCGGGACGTCTACTGTCGCGCGCCGGAATCCTTGATGGACTTCTTCCGGGATGGCCTCGGAGGCGGGACGGAGGCAACGCGGACCACGGGAATCAGCGAGGTCTGCTCCCGGCTTTCCTGGAACCTGAGCCGGGCGGTCACCTCGCGGTTGAGAGTATCCACGAACTCCTCGATCTGCCCCTGCATGGCTGCCATCTTCTCGCGCATGTTCAGGATGATCTCGACCCCGGCCAGGTTGACCCCGAGTTCGCGGGTCAATTGCAGGATGACCTCCAGACGCTCCAGGTCCTGGTCGGTGTAGAGCCGGGTATTTCCCTCACTGCGGGAAGGTTTGAGCAGGCCTTCCCGCTCATAGAGCCGCAGGGTCTGCGGGTGGACTTCGTAGCGGTCGGCTACGGCTGAGATCATGTAGGCGGCCTTGGATCGTGCTCTAGGCATGCGTCACACCTTCGCCCAAATGTCGGCTCTGGGATCCTCGCTGTTGAGCGACGCCAGTTCGCGCAGCAACTCCTTGGTACGCTCGTCCCGGACCCGGGGCGCCTGGACCTGGACTTCCACAATCTGGTCCCCGCGCACTCCGCTGCGGGAGTTCAGCACACCCTTTTCCCGCAGGCGGAATTTCTGGCCATTCTGCGTTCCCAGGGGGATTTTGAGCAGCGCCCGGCCATCGATGGTGGGGACTTCTATCTTGGCGCCGAGCCCGGCTTCGGTAATAGTGATCGGCGCCTGGATGATGATGTTGTCGCCCTCGCGCTTGAAGAACGGATGCGGCTCCACGCGAATGGTGATGTACAGGTCTCCCCCTGGCGCGCCCAGCGTGCCGGCGTTCCCCTTCCCAGGCACGCGAAGACGGGTTCCGGTCTGCACCCCGGCGGGGATGCGCACTTCGACCGTCTCGACCCGCGAGGCGCGTCCCTCACCATGGCACCGGGGGCACATGTTCTTCAGCCGCCCCTGCCCGCCGCATCGCGGGCAGCTAAGGCTGAAACGCATGGCCCCCGCCGTCTGCGTTACATGGCCGCTGCCGTTGCACTGGGGACAGACGGTCGTCTGGCCACCCTGGCGGCCCGAGCCTCCACAGGCTTCGCAGCTCTCGAAGTGGGTGACGCTGAGAGGCAACTGGGCGCCGCGGATGGACTGCCAGAAGTCGACGTCGACCGCGTACTCCAGGTCGGCGCCCTTCTCCGAGCTGGGAGCCGGCTCGGCCCGCGCCCCCCGGCCGAAAACCTGGCTGAAGATATCCCCAAAGCGACCCGAGCCAGCGCCCGCCCCGCCACTCGCCGCGCGGCCGCCGGTGGCTTGGGTGAAGAAATCCGAAAAGTCGAACCCCCCGAAGCCCATCTCGGGGCCCTGGCGTGCGCCCTCGGCTCCCGGAGGGACGCCCGAGGCCGAGTAGAAGCCGTGCTGGTCGTACATCTGCTTCTTCTTGGAGTCGCCCAGGACCTCGTAGGCTTCCTGCATCTTCTTGAAGCGTTCCTCGGCGGCCTTATCGCCGGGATTGACGTCAGGATGGAACTTACGCGCGAGGCGCCGGTAGGCCTTTCGAATCTCCTCGGGCTTGGCGCCTCGCGGCACCCCGAGGGTTTCGTAATAGTCCGGGCTCGCCATCTTGAAAACCTGCTCGTGGCTTGTAGCCCGTGGCTCGCGGATGTAGCTCTCCCACGGGCCACGAGCCACAGGCTACAGGCTACTTCTTCTTCTCGTCCACGTCCACGAACTCGGCGTCGACGACGTTGTCCTTCGGCGCCTCTTTCTTGGCCTCCTGCTGCGGGCCGTCACCCGTGCCGCCGGGCTGCTGCGAAGTGGAGCGATACATGGCCTCAGCCAGCTTGTGGCTGGCCTGGGTAAGCTTGTCGGTAGCGGCGTTGATCTGGTCCACGCCGCCTCCCGAAATGGCGCTCTTGGTCTCGGCGACGGCGGCTTCGATCTCCTTGGCATCGCTGTCACCGATCTTGTCCCGGTGCTCCTTCAGCATCTTCTCCACGTTGTAGACCATCGAGTCGGCGCGGTTGCGGGCCTCGACTTCCTCCTTGCGCTGGCGGTCGTCGGCGGTATGGGACTCGGCGTCCTTGGCCATCTTGTCCACCTCGTCCTTGCTCAAGCCGGAGGACGACGTGATGGTAATCTTCTGCTCGTTGTTGGTGGCCCGGTCCTTGGCGCTGACGTTGAGGATGCCGTTGGCGTCGATGTCGAAGGTGACCTCCACCTGCGGGATGCCGCGCGGCGCGGGCGGGATGCCGACGAGCTGGAACACGCCCAACAAGCGGTTATCCAGCGCCATGGCGCGCTCGCCTTGGTGAACCTTGATCTCCACCGAGGTCTGGCTGTCGGAGGCGGTGGAGAAGACCTCGCTCTTCCGCGTCGGGATGGTGGTGTTGCGGTCGATCAGCTTGGTGAACACGCCGCCCAGGGTTTCGATGCCAAGCGAAAGCGGGGTAACGTCGAGCAGCACGACATCTTTCACTTCCCCGCCTAGCACGCCGCCTTGCACCGCGGCTCCGACGGCGACTACCTCGTCCGGGTTCACTCCTTTGTGAGGCTCCCTGTTGAACAGGTCGCGGACGATCTGCTGCACCTTGGGGATGCGGGTGGAGCCGCCCACCAGCACCACCTCATCGATTTGGGACGGGTTGAGGCCGGCGTCGGTCAGCGCCTGCTTGCAAGGGCCGGCGCTGCGCATCAGGATGTCGTCCACCATCTGCTCGAAGCGCGCTCGCGTCAGCTTCATCACCAGATGCTTGGGGCCGCTGGCGTCGGCGGTGATGAACGGGAGGTTGATCTCGGTCTCCAGCAGCGTCGAAAGCTCGATCTTCGCCTTCTCGGCGGCCTCCTTGAGGCGCTGGAGGGCCATCTGGTCCTTGGAAAGATCGATCCCGTTTTCGTTCTTGAACTCGCCCACGATCCAATCGATGATCCGCTGGTCGATGTTGTCGCCGCCCAGGTGTGTGTCGCCGTTGGTGGACTTGACCTCGACCACTCCCTCGCCGACTTCAAGGATGGAGATGTCGAACGTGCCTCCGCCAAAGTCATAGACCGCGATGGTCTCGTCCTTCTTCCTGTCGAGGCCGTAGGCCAGAGCCGCGGCCGTGGGCTCGTTGATGATGCGCATCACCTCCAGGCCGGCGATCTTGCCCGCGTCCTTGGTGGCCTGCCGCTGGGAGTCGTTGAAGTAGGCAGGCACGGTGATGACCGCACGGGTCACCTTCTGGCCCAGATAGGCCTCGGCAGCTTCCTTCAGCTTGTTCAGGATCATGGCCGAGATCTCGGGCGGGGAGTACTTCTTCCCGGAGATGTCAACGCGCACATCTTCCCCCGGCGCCGCCTGCACCCGGTAGGGAACCATCTTCATCTCTTCGTTGACCTCGCTGATCCGCCGGCCCATGAACCGCTTGATTGAATAGACCGTGTTCTCCGGGTTGGTGACTGCCTGCCTCTTGGCTACCTGACCGACCAGGCGCTCGCCGCTGCGGGCGAAGGCCACAACAGAGGGCGTCGTGCGTGCCCCCTCCTGGTTGGGGATGACCACCGGCTGTCCGCCTTCCATGACGGCCACTACGGAGTTGGTCGTGCCCAGGTCGATCCCGATAATCTTGCTCATGACTTTGGCATCCTCCTTAAATCCTGCGCTGTCGTTTTGCGGGCAGCCTCAAAGACGACGGCCCGACTTCTTAGCACAATCCCATTATCAAACTTTAGTCTGTCGTTGTCAAGGATGCTCACGCCTTAGGATGAGAACGGTCGTACACCGCCATCAGATCGGCCAAAGAAACCTTGGTGTACTGCTGCGTGGTCGATAGCCGGGCGTGGCCCAGAAGCTCTTGAATTGAACGAAGATCAGCGCCATCGCTTAACAGGTGGGTAGCATAGGCGTGGCGAAAACTATGGGGATGGATGGAGGAATCGCCGGCCAGCAGCGTGGCATAGAACTTGACAATGTTGCGAACGGAGCGGTCCGTCAGACGTGACCCCAGCCGGTTCAGAAAGACCGCCTTCTCGCCTGGCTTGGCCTTTCGCTCGGCTAGGCAGCGTTCCAGCGCCGCCGCGGCCTTGGACGGAAACGGGACTTGGCGCTCTTTTCTCCCCTTGCCTCTGACGCGCAGCCAGCGTTCGGCGAGGTCGATATCTTCCAGGTTGAGTCCGGACAACTCGCTGACCCTGAGGCCGCAGCCGTAGAGGATCTCGAGGATGGCGACGTCACGCAGCAGTTGCGGGCGCTCTTCCCGTCTTGTCGCCGCATCGAGCAGGTTGCTGGTTTGCTCGGCCGTCATCACGCGGGGGACCGTCTTGGGCGCCTTCGGTGTGCCGATGAGACGGGCGGCGTTGACGGGCAGGGAGCCTTCCCGCACCAGAAACCGGAAAAACGATCTGAGAGCCGACACCTTGCGCCGCAGTGAGACCGGGCTCAGATGCTGGTCGTAGAGGCCGGCCAGCCAGCCACGCAGTACCAGCAGATCGACCTGGTCGGAGCGGGGAGGGCGGCCGCCACGCTCGGAGACGTATTCGAGGAATTGGCGCAGGTCCGCCGCGTAGGCGCGCAGAGTGTGTTCGGAGACGTTCTCCCGGCGCCGCGCTTCCAGGAAGCGCATCATATCCGCGGCGAGCGGCGAGAGGTTCCCGACAGCCGCGTTGTCAGGCATGGACCTCCAGGTGCTCTTCGAGCTTCCCCAGCGCCCGCCGGCAGACCTCCTCGTGGCGGGCACGCTTGTCATGGCGAAGCCGGCGCTGTGTCTCGTCGTCCAGTGGCGGCAGCAAATCGAACGTGATGTTGGCCGGTTGGTAGTGCTTGCGGGCGGCGGCCGAAACGTAGGTACAGAGGGAACCCAGCGCGGTCTCGCGCGGGAAAGCCCGCGGTGTTTCCCCCAGCGCTCTGGCGGCAGCGCCGCGGCCGGCCACCAGGCCCGTAGCGACGGCTTCCACATAGCCTTCCACGCCGGAGATCTGACCGGCGAAGAAGATCCCCGGCCTGCTTCTCATCTCGAGCGTGGAGGACAGGATCGCGGGCGCGTCGATGTATGTATTGCGGTGGACCTGACCGAAGCGCACAAACTCGGCACTTTCGAGACCCGGTATCATGCGCAGCAAGCGCGCCTGCTCCGAGTACCTGAGCGAGTTCTGAAAACCCACCAGGTTGTAGCTGGAGGCGCGCAGGTCTTCCTGGCGGAGCTGGACCACGGCGTACGGCCTGCGGCCGGTTCTGGGGTCGGCGAGGCCGACGGGCTTCATGGGGCCGAAACGCAGCGTGTCGGGGCCACGGCGGGCCAATTCCTCGATGGGAAGGCAGGCCTCGAAGTACGGCACATCTTCAGGGATGTGCGGCTCGTGCCGTTGCGCCTCCAGAACCGCCTCCACGAAGCGGTCGTACTGCGGCTTGTCGAGCGGGCAGTTCAGGTAATCCGCGCTCCCGTCGAGCGACTTCGCGTAGCGTGACCCGCGGAACGCAACGGACATATCGACCGACTCGGCGTCCACGATCGGGCTGATGCTGTCATGGAAGAAGAGCCGGCTCGAGCCGGTGAGTACGGCGATGTCTTCGGCGAGCGCATCGCTGGTGAGCGGGCCCGTGGCGACGACAGTGGTCCCCTCGCGCGGCGCTGTCCTGACTTCTTCGCGGCGCACCTCGATGCCGGCTCTAGACTGCAAAGCTTCCGTCACTGCTCGGGAGAACAACTCGCGATCCACGGTGAGGGCATGACCTCCCGGCACCCTGGCCCGGGCCGCCACGTTCAACAAGAGGCTGTCCAGCCGGCGAAGTTCCTGTTTCAGCAGCCAGGGCGCCGTGAACTCCTGCTCGCTCTTCAAGGAATTGCTGCACACCAGTTCAGCCAGCCAGCCGGTCTTGTGGGCGGGCGTTGTGCGCGCGGGCCGCATCTCATGCACCACCACCCTGACCCCCGCGCTGGCGGCTTGCCAAGCCGCCTCGGCCCCGGCGAGGCCGCCTCCCACGACGTGAATGGCTTCCGCTGCCACGCGCTTACGACCGGGAGATCTTACGGGCGCGAAGAAACGACTGAATGCCGAACACCGCCATCATGGTGATGAAAAACAGCGATAGCACCACGCGGAACAGACCTTGGCCAGTCTCGTTGTAGTCCTGCAAGTGACGAATCGTGCGAGGGACCGGGATTGCAGCCAGACACAGGAAGAGAAAGCCGATCAGTTCGTTCCATAGCGTGCGGATGGGCTTGATGACTTGCGGGACGACGTGATGGAGGAACTGCCCAACGACTCTCAACATAATACTCTGCTCTCCTATACTAACAAACGATGGAAGCCCTGCCGATGAGTAAAGAGGAAGTGATGCGATCCGTTGCGCCGATCACGGGGCTGATCTGGCGGAAGAGTGATATTCTAAGGGGGGGGCCTGTTGTGGAAGAGCATCTCAAGGACATGATGCAGGAGCTGGGAAACGCGATCAACGAGTCCCTCTCCGAATCGGATCGCATCGCGGCAGCCATCGGCGAGATCAAGCGGGCCGGCTACGAGGTTTTCCTGGTATTGGAAGCCACGATAGGTTTTAACAAGCGTGAAGACGACCCAGATGCGCCTGAGGACGAAGACGCCCCCAGGAGCACCGGCCTGGAATTTCATACCACCAAGATCAAGTGGACTTCGCAGGATCAGAAGTTCCTCAAAGCCCTGAAGATCGCGGTCGACGACGAATCCCGCCCCTGAAAGTGAGGATCTGACGCGGGCGAGCGTGTGCGCCCGCGAACTCCTCAATTCGACAAGTGGTACTCCTTGAGCTTGCGGTAGAGGGTGGTTCTGCCGATTCCGAGAAGGTGAGCGGCCAGCACCCTGTCTCCTTTTGTGTACTCGAGCGCGCGGATAATCGCGTCCCGTTCCATCTCGGTCAGCGAAAAGAGCGGCACCGGAATATAGGGCGCCGTGCCGGCGGCAGGGCCCGCGGCTGCCGCCGCCGACAGCCGCGAGCACTTGCGAGCCTCCATGTGATTCTGGAGTGAGGAGGGCAGGTCGGCGGTATGCAGGAGCGGCCCGGAGTTGATGGCCACCATGCGTTGGATGCAGTTTTCGAGCTCTCGCACATTGCCAGGCCAGTCGTAGGCGAGCATCGCATCCAAACACTCGTGCGTGATCAGGTGCCGGTTTCCGTACCGGGTCAAGAAACAGTCCGCGAGCGCCTTGATATCGTCCTTCCTCTCGCGCAGGGGCGGCAGGCGCAGTGTGACCACATTCAGCCGGTAGTAGAGGTCGCGGCGGAAGCTGCCTTGTTCCGCCTCGCGGGACAGGTCGCGGTTGGTCGCCGCCATCACGCGGAAGTCCGCTTTGCGGCGCTCGACGGAGCCGACGGGCCGAAATTCCTTTTCCTGAATCAAGCGAAGCAGCTTGGCTTGAAGATCCGGGCTCAGCTCGCCTATTTCGTCGAAGAATGCGGTGCCGCCGTTGGCGATCTCCACCAGGCCGGTCTTCGCGCCCGCGGCGCCGGTGAAGGCTCCTCGCACATGGCCGAACAGTTCGCTCTCGATGAGCGGACCGACGAGCGCGGAGCAGTCTATCGGCACAAAAGGCCCTGGAGCGCCCGCGACATGAATGGCGCGGGCCACCACTTCTTTGCCGGTGCCGGTCTCGCCCAAAATGAGCACAGGGGTCCTCGACTTCCCCAGTTTCTGGACGAGTTGTAGGATCTGACGGATCCGGGAGGACTGGCCCACCAGGACGGGCGGGGAGTCCGCGCGGTCAATAGACACCCTTATCCGGATTATAGACCATCGGGAACCGGCTGATCCAGACGTACCACGAAGGCCGAGCCGAACTCCTGGCGCAGCTCCCTCGCCAGTGCGCCGGCGGCTTCGGGAGTCGGCTCCTGCCCAACGAGCACGCGCCAGGGCGGCGAGGAACTCTCACGGCGCACAAGCCGGCAGTGAGCATAACGCTCCCGCAAGGATTCCTCCAGCCGCTCGGCGTTGGCCTGGGTTTCGAAGGCGCCCACCTGCACCGCGTAGAGATCCACCGCGGGCAGAGTCCGCGGCGGCTCGATCACTTCGAGGCGCACTTTCACGATGCCCGCGCCCAGCATCTCGATCTGGCGCGCGGCCGCGCGCGAAAGATCAATGATGCGACCTTCCACGAAAGGACCCCGATCCGTGATGCGGACTTGGACCCTCTTGCCGTTGGAGAGGTTCTCAATCTCCACCCACGAGCCGAAAGGAAGCGTGCGGTGGGCCGCGGTGAGCTTCTCCATGTCGTAGATCTCGCCGCTGGCCGCGCGGCGCCCGTGATACGGATATCCGTACCAGCTCGCGATGCCGTACTCCACGGAGCCCGGCACGGGCGCGAGCGGCGCGCTCACCGGCTTTCTCTTCGCGCACGACGTGGCCAAAGCGAGGACGGCGATGAGCGCCAGACATCGGCGGTGACGGCCGGCGAGAGACCACAAGCCGCGGTCCGGACCCATGCTTCCTATTAAAACAATTTTTCAAGACGGTGTTTTTTGGCCGCGGCGCGGCCGGGCTCCCGGCTCAAATGCGGGAGCCCCTGCATTTTTCTCTTGACTTTCTCCCCGAACCACTTTATATATGAATCACGCTGCGATCTTTTTACGGATCGCGCAACTTTAGATGTTCGGGAGAATCAATCGATGAAGAACGCAACCAAGAAAGCTGCAAAGCCCGCGAAGAAGAAGGCTGCTCCGAAGAAAAAGAAGTAGCCGCGGCGTCCCGGACAGGGACTGCAGCCCAATAGGGTTCAACCACAGGCCCCGAGAAATCGGGGCCTTTTTTATTTCCCCTCCGTCTTCCGCTGAATCAGGGTGCGGAAGGTTTCTCCCATCCCATACAGCAGAGTCTTGAGCTGCAAGCGCCGGCGAATCTCGTCCGGCGGCGAGGCGGCCGAAAGCGCGGCAGCGAAGCCGTCCGGCCTCCCCGCGTCGACGAGCGTGCGCGACATGTTCTCCAGACGTACGGTTCGGAGGCCGCGAAGCGCGCCGTGGTCCTGGAGCGCGGTGAAATTGACGTGCGCGGTGATGTCGCGCTCTCCCGGCGCCGACAGCACATCCTCCGTCGCGACGTGCTGGCGATAGCTCATGAGCGTGCCGCGGGGGAAGCGGATCAGCTCGGGGGCCGTGTAGCCGTAATCGATGGTGAACACCCACCCGCGCTCGAGACGCGCGGCGATCTGGTCGAGCCATCCCAGCGCGGCCAGGTGGATCTCGATCCAGGCGCCCTCCTCCAAGCCCGCGGCAAAGCGCGTGAGGTACTCCGCCGGCTCGCCGCTGACAGGCGCGCCCTCCACCCAGACGAAACGGTCTTCACTCGAACCGACCAGCAGTTCCCGGAACTCTTTTCGCCGGCGCACCGCCACGCGCACGGGCAGCGCGTCAAAAAACTCGTTGCTGAAGACCACCCCCGAGAACCGGCTGGGCCATTCTCCGCCGGTGACCTCCACCGGACAGTACCGAAAACCTGAAAAGGCCTCCGCCATTTCCGCCCTGCCCGCGCCGAGTTCCACCACTGTGAAATCCGGAGGCCCGCCGAGTTCCTCGCGGAGCTGCCGGATGCGCTGCGCGATCAGAATGCCGAAGACGGGTTGGATCTGCTCCGCGGTGTAGTAGTCACCCGCGCGTCCGAAAGGGTCGCGGCCACGCCGGTAGTACCCGCATTCGGGCTGATAGAGGGACACCTCCATGAAACGCTGGAAGGAAACGGGTCCAGCGCGCGAGATCTCCTCGCGAAGAATAGAACCGGCGCTTGTCATGGGAAGCTGCCGGCCTGAGCCGGCGTCTGCCATACTAGCTTAGCGTGGCGGCCCGGTTGCCCGAGACTGTACGTGTCAAGCTCAGCTCCGAGGAGGCGGGAGCGGTTTCGATCACACCCGTGGTGGTGCGCGACATGCCGCTCAGCGAGCTGGTGGAGTTGATGCTGGACTTGGCCGGCAAGGACATTCGGCGCATCCGGGACCTCCTGCTGCGCGGGACGCTGGTGAGCAGGGCCACGCGCTATCGCTGGGAGGAATGGGAGGCGAGTCCGGAGGGTCTCGAAGCGCTCCTGGCCTCGTTTCCCGATCCCGAGCCGCGGCGGCCATTTGCGCCGGAGCGTTGCGAGCACGTTCTGTTGCACGGGCCGGGCCTGCGGGCCGATGTCCCACGCGGCGCTTTGGCGAAGAGAGGCCTGCTCTCCCGGCGCAGTTTCTGGGATGTCCTGATGGACGTGGTCCGCGAGGCGGGTCCGCAATATGTTGGCTACTCTTACAGGGAACACGCCGACCACTACCGGCTGGAAATCCCTCCCGCCGGACTCGAACGCCTGCGGGGAAGCGCCGGACTCGTGCAATACTCCGCGCTGGAGGCTCAGATTCGGAAGGGATCCGTGAGAGTGGCAGAGTTCTTCGTCCGCCGGCAGGCCTAGCCCTACCGGAAGGCTGGCGTCCGAAGGCGCTACCCGAGGCCAGTCATCTTGGTGTATACTTCCGTTCGCAGGGGTTTACAGCAATACAATATCTTGGAGGTCACCTCAACAATGAGACCGTCACGGGTCCAGGGTTTTTCATTCATGGCTGTCGCGCTACTGAGTATCGCCGTCGCCGCAGAGGGGCAGACCGCGGCCAAGCCCAAGCTGTACAACACGGCCAAGCAGAAGCTCCTGGATGGCAAGCAGATCTTCAGCTTCACGCAATCGCGATTCGACGTCGAAGGCTATTGCGAGTCGGCCAAGCACTACGACTACGGGTGGATTGACATGCAGCACGGCGTGCTGGATTTTGAGGAGGTCGAAAAGATGATCAGCGCCTGCCCGCATTCCGCCGCCATTCCCATAATCCGGGTGCCCGACGCGCAGGAATGGATGATCCAGCATGCCACCGACGCGGGCGCGCTGGGGATCATTGTTCCGACGGTGGACGACGCGGCCAAGGCCCGCGAGGCTGCCAAGTATGTGCGCTACCCTCCGGTCGCCCGGCGCAGCACTGGCCAGGCTTTGGCGACGAGCATTTGGGGCAGCGACTACCACAACACGGTGAACGACAACATGCTGTTGGTGGTCATGATCGAGACGCCGACCGGCGTGGCCAACGCCTATGACATCGCGTCCGTGCCCGGCGTCGACGTCGTGCTCGTTGGGAACAACGACTTGAGCCAGTTCTCGGGATTCGCCCAGGGTAGCCCTGATTACATGCGGTTGGTCACCGAGATTCACGATGCCACGAAGAGGGCGGGCAAGATCTTCGGCCAAGCCAACGCCACCTATGCGACGGGCACCCCGCTCAGCAAGGATTGCTTCTTCTTCCAGAACGGGTCATCGAATGATGGCTGGCAGCCACCGGCCCGCGGCGGCCGCGGGGGGCGGGGGAACGCGAGTGCTCCGCCGCCCGGAAGACGGTAGCATCGTAGCCGCCCGGCGAGCATTCGCAGTGGACGCGTTACAATAGCGTGCCATGAACGTTGGGGTGATCCGAGAGGCGGAAGCGTTCGAGCGCCGGGTGGCCCTCACACCCTCCGTGGCGCGGCAGCTGGCTGAGCACGGGAACACGGTTTGGGTGGAGAAGGGCGCGGGCGAGCGCGCCATGTTCCAGGACGATGAGTACATCCGGGCGGGCGCGAACGTCGCCTATTCGCTCGAGGAGGTAGTCCACCGCTCCGAGCTCGTGGTCAAGGTCGCGGCGCCCGCCCCGGAGGAACTGGCCCACTTTCCCAAAAGCGCCGCGCTCATGGCCTTCTACCACATGGCGGTCAAGGCGCGGCTTCTGGTGGAGCAACTCATCGAGCGGGAGATCACCGCAATCGGATACGAGGTGATCGAAACCGATGAAGGCCGCCTTCCCGTGCTGGCCGCCATCAGCGAAATTGCAGGCCAGATGACCATCCCGCTTGCCATGCATCTGCTCCGGTCCAGTTCCGGGGGGCGCGGCATCCTGCTCGGGGGTAGCCCTGGACTGCCGCCCGCGCACGTTGTGATTCTGGGAGCGGGCACGGTGGGCGCCGGCGCCGCCCGGGCCGCGACAGCCGCCGGAGCGCGGGTCACCGTCCTCGACATCGACACGGACAAGCTGCGCGAGTTGATCGCGCACTTGCCGCACGTGGCCACGGGACTGGCCGATCCGGATTCCATTGGCGCCGCGGTCGCCTCCGCCGATGTCGTCATCGGTGCCGTGCTGGTGGCGGGGCGCAAGGCTCCCCACGTGGTGACCCGGCGGATGGTGGAGAGCATGAGGCGCGGCTCGGTGATCATCGACGCCTCGATCGACCAGGGAGGCTGCATCGAGACCAGCCGGCCGACGACGCTGGCCGAGCCAGCTTTCCTGCACCATGGCGTGGTGCACTACTGCGTGCCGAACCTGACCGCCGACATGAGCCGCAGCGCGAGCATGGCGCTGGCCCAGGCCCTGTTGCCCTACCTGATGCGCATCACGGAGAACGGCGTTGACGGGGCGCTCCGCGTGTCGCGCCCACTGCAGCGAGGCGCTTACACGCACCACGGGGTCTGCGTGCGCCGCAGCTTGGCGGAGGTGTTAGGCGTGCCGTGGGAACCGCTGCCATGAGCTGGATGGACGACTACCGGGCGAAGCTGAGAACGCCCGATGAAGCGCTTGCCGAGCTCGCCTCCGGCGACCGGGTGTATATCCACCAGGGCTGCAGCGAGCCCGAAGCCCTGGTCAAGGCGATGGTTCGCCGCGGGCCGGAATTGCTGGACGTCGAAGTGATTCACCTCGCCACCATGGGCAGCGCGGACTACGCCAAGCCCGAGTTCGAAGGACATTTCCGCCACAACGCGTTTTTCATCGGAGCCAATGTTCGCAGGGCCGTGCAAGAGGGCCGCGGCGACTACATCCCCATCTTTCTTTCCGAAATCGAGGAGCTGTTCAGCAGCGGGGCGATGCGGCTCGACGTCGCTCTGGTCCAGTGCTGCCCCCCGGACCATTACGGATACATGAGCCTCGGCACGGGGATCGACACCACGCTTACCGCCTCCAAGTACGCCGGGCACCTCATCGTCGAGGTCAACGACCAGTGCCCGCGGACCCTCGGGGACGCTTTTCTCCACGTGAGCAAGGCCGACGCCATTGTGGAGGCTTCGCACCCGCTGGCGGAGTACAAAAAAGCTGACGTGACCCCGATTCACCACGCCATCGCGAGGCACGTGGCGAGCTTGATTCCCGATGGCGCCACCTTGCAGACGGGAATCGGAGGAATCCCGGACGCCGTGCTGCTGGAACTCTCCGCCCACAAAGACCTGGGAGTCCACACCGAGATGTTCTCGGATGGCGTCATCGACCTGATCAAGTCGGGCGTCATCAACAATGAGACGAAGACCCTCCACCCGCATAAGGTGATCTCCGGGTTCGTGCTCGGCACCAAGCCGCTGTTTGACTTCATCCACGACAACCCGATTTTTGAGTTCCACCCGACCTCGTACACCAACGACCCGTTCGTGATTGCCCAGAACGATCGCATGGTGGCGATCAACTCGGCCATTGAGGTGGATCTGACGGGGCAGGTGTGTTCGGACTCGATCGGGCACCTGTGCTACAGCGGCGTGGGCGGCCAGGTCGATTTCGTGCGGGGCGCCGCGCGCTCCAGAGGCGGGCTGCCGATCATCGCCCTGCTGTCCACGGCAAAGGACGGGGATGTGTCCCGCATCACGCCCATGCTCAGGCCGGGGGCCGGCGTGGTCACCTCCCGCGCCGACGTGCACTACGTGGTCACCGAGTACGGGGTCGCCTACCTGCACGGGAAGAACCTGCGGCACCGCGCCGAGGCTCTTATTCAGATCGCCCATCCCAATTTCCGCGAGCAACTGACCGCCGAAGCCTGCCGCCTGGGCTTCATGAAGGGCGGGTCGCCCGTGGCGCCGGTCACACGCTGACCACCGGGCACGGCGACTGGCGGATGATGGCGTAGGCATTGGTGCGCAGGCGGCCGAACATGCCCGCCGCCGAGCCGCGGCCGATCACCAGCACCTCGGCCGGCAGCTTCTGCGCGACCGAGCAGATGGCGCCGGGCGCGTCCCCGTTCTCGATCACCACTTCGGGCTTGGCGCCGGCTTGCTCCGTAGTTTTGCCGATCTGCTCTCTGGCCTGCCTGGCCAGGTTCTCCCGCCAGTCCGGGTCGAAGTACTCCCCGGATCGCCCTTCCAGGGACGGCGTAACATGGACCAGCGTCAGCGCCGCCCCCATGGCGGAGGCCAGCCAGGCCGCCCATTCCAGGGCGCGAGCGCTCTGGGGGCCGAGGTCGATGGCCACCAGGACCCGGCGGAATGTGACCGGCTCCAGCGGCGGCGCCTCCTCCAGGTGCACGCCGGTCATCACCGGGCAGTCGGCGTCGTGGAGGATCTTGGCGGTCACGGATCCAAGAATGAAGCGCCGGAACGGGCCGTAGCCGTGGGTCGGCATGAGGATCAGGTCGGCGCCTTCCGCGTGGGCGTACTCGACGATCTTGCGGGCCGGGTCGCCCTCGAGCAGGACACGCCTGACGTTCAGGCCGGCGAGTTCAGGGGCGAGGTGCGAGTCCAGCTCCTTCTTCACCTGCGCGGTCCGCGCGGTGTAAAGGTCGTCCAGCACCGTGGCGCCGACTTCCAGCGCGCTGAACTCGTAGTGCGGCGTCAGGACGTGCAGCACCGTGATTTCAGAGTCAAAACGGGCAGCGAGCGCTTCCACGTAACGGGCGCCTCCGCGGCAGCGGCCCGAAAAATCGACCGGTAGCAGAATCTTGGCCAGGGACGGCATTGTGAGCCTCCATCCGGTGACAGACTACCAGTTCTGCACGATTATTGCTGGCTCGGGGCCGGCGCCAGCCCCAGGTCCACCAGGATCTTCGGCGCCGGGTCATCCATGGCAAGGATCTGGTGGCAGACCGTGCAATCCTGCGGGACCGCCTTTCCGTCCTTGCTCTTGTGCTGATCGTCATGGCAACGGAAGCAGCCCACGAAATCCATGTGCCCAAGGTTGTTGGGATAGGTCCCCCAGGTGACCCTCATATCCGGGAAGACGTTCCGGTTGTAGATGGCAGCCACGGCAGCCGCGGATCGGGCGATGTCCGCGCGCCGCTTAGCGAACACATCCGGATAGCTTTCGCGATAGAAACGCCCGAGGGCGGCAGGGATTGCGGAAGTAGCCGCCTGGTTGCTGGGATACGAGGCCCGAAGGATAGCCACGGACTGCTTCTTGACGTAGGGAAGGTCGCGCGCGATCTGGCCGGTTGACATGGCTTCGTCCACGGCGCGTTCGGGTAACTCAAAAGTGTGCGTGGGGCGGTTGTGGCAATCCATGCAGTCCATTACCCGCACCGGCAGGCCCTGGAGGAGCGCCGGCTTCACGTCCGGAGACTCGTAAGCGGTCACCTGTCCGTTGCCGCTGGAATACTCGATCCACGGAATCTTCTGACGGGATTCGTCGCCCGGCTTGTAGCGGACGACGATGCCCGGTCCAAGATGCCTAGCGTGGATTCCCGGGCCTCTCCGGCCACCGCCGATGCGCATCACCAAGACGGTTTTGGTGACCGTGTTGTGCTCATCGTCGCCAAAGTTCTCGAGGATGCGCAGGCGGTCCTGTTCGAACTTGTCCGGCCAGTGGCAGGTCTCGCACGTCTCCCGCGCCGGGCGGAGGTTGCGGACCGGCGTGGGTATGGGCCTGTCATAGGTATTGAACGTGACGGCGAACACCTGATAGACGCCGGAGAGCTTGCTGCGCACAAACCAGGATGCGCCCGGCCCGATGTGACACTTGACGCACTCCACCCTCGAGTGTGGCGAGTTCTGATAGGCGGCGTATTCCGGCTGCATCACCGTATGGCAGGTCCGGCCGCAAAAGGTCACGCCGTCCATGTAGTTCACGGCGCTGTAGCTGGCCTGGGCGGCGATGACAATATTGGCCAGGGTGGCAAGCACGACGAACCAGACCAGACGCCGGAAATCCGGGTTGCGCAGATTCACCGGCGGGAAGTCCGTGGGATAAGCGCCCCTGCCTTTCTCCGAACGGAATCGCAGATAGATGCCGATCGGTATGAGCCCCAGCCCCAAGAGGAAGACAGCGGGCAGGACCAGAAAGCCCAGGATCCCCAGATAGGGATTGCGTACCGTCCCCGCCAGGCTCTCAGGCAGCCAGAAGATCCAGAAGACCGTAGCGGACGTGACCAGAATCACGCCCGCCAGGCTGATCGCGTTATTGGAGAGGTGGATGACGGGCGACCACCAGCCACCCGGTCGGGAGCGAAGCGGAGCAGGTTCTGTCATGGGTTTGCGGAGTCGTGATCTCCGGCCGCCGGCCCTTCGGGGGGTTGGGAATCGCGCCTTCGCGGGCTCTCGCCGGTGAGCCAGGCGGTGTCCATGGGATAAACCTCCGGATCGAAGATCACAAAGTAGAAATGCCAGACCACAATCGAAAGGGTGGCCAAGACCGCCTCATAGAAGTGGATGCTCGTGGCCACATCGAGCCACTCTTTCGGCAGCCAGGTCAGCGTGTAGTTCACGGCCCACAGCATCACACCCGTGATCGCCATCACCGCCGTGCCCCACACGACCGCCCAGTACTCGGCCTTTTCGACGTAGCCGTGGGAGGAGAGTCTGGGCTTCCGCGAGCGCAGTCCGAGCAGGTAGCTAAGATTCAGCAGGCCCTCTCGCGCGTCGCCGGCCCGCGGCCACATGTCGCGCCAGTGCGCTCGCAACCGGCGGCTGGCGACGAGGGAGATCATGTGCGTCAGAGCGACGCCAATCAGTACCCCTCCGGCGATTCGATGGATGGTGGCGCGCACCGGAAACCATGTCTCCCAGGCAAGCAGAGGCCTGGACCAGAACTGGCCCGGGTACTTGAGAGCGAAGCCGGTCCAGACCAACACCGAGAACGACGTCAGCAACAACAGGTGCTGGATGCGCTCCGGGCGGTACATGCGAATCTCGGGCCGCCAGGGCGCGCGGCTGGCAGGGAACGCGCCAGCCGGGCCGGCCTGGCCCAAGGGCTGGAGCCGCATGCGGCGAAGCTTCCAAAACCAATCGGCCAGATTGTGCAGCAGCATCAGTCCGATCGTAATCGGAATGATCCCCAGGTAAAGGCCGCGCACCCAACGCACGGCCTCGGGCTCCTCATTCCCCGCCTGCCAGTGGATGGTGCCCAGGGCGAAGCGGGTCCCCGCACCGGGGTGGCACTTGCCACAAGTCCGCGGAAGGTTCTTCGGGTTAATGGACGACTTCGGATCCGACGAGGGCAGGATGTTGTGATAACCGTGGCAACTGGCGCAGTTGGCCACCGACTCCGAACCCGTCCGTCCCGCCAGACCGTGGTAGGAAGCATCGAAGCTGACCACGACGTCGGGGGGAAGTCCGAATCTGCGCGACAGGCGCACGTCCCCATGGCAGCGGGCGCAGGTAGCGCGGATGTGGCTGGGGTTCACCGGCGAGGCTGCCTG
Source organism: Bryobacterales bacterium (assembly GCA_963798455.1). GTDB lineage: Bacteria > Acidobacteriota > Terriglobia > Bryobacterales > Bryobacteraceae > CAWCTD01. The sequence continues at coordinate 687,031 of CAWCTD010000004.1, read as the reverse complement.
CCGCGGGGGGATGATGTCGTGCTCACCGTGACAATCGGTGCATAAGGGGGCGTTCCGCACACCCGCAGCCAGGGCTTTGCCGTGCACGCTGGCGAGGTACTGGCGCACGACGTCGTCGTGGCACATCCCACAGGTGGCCGGCACCTTCTCCCGGAACTGCTGGGAGGAAGGCCTCAGGGTCTCGTGCGGGCTGCCGTGGCAGACAAGACAGTCGGGCGCGGCCTGGTTGCCGTGGCTGCGCGCCACGCCGTGTACGCCTTCCGCCTCCGAAATGGCCACGGACCCGTGGCATTGGGCGCATTCAGGCTTGGGCACTCCCGCCGGATGGGGGAACTTCTCATGCCGCGGGTGGCACGTCGAGCAGTCCAACGTGGCGTGGGTGCTGCTCTTGATCTTCTTCGCCACGTCTTCGTGACACGACGAGCACCCGGCATCTTGTGCCAGCGCCAGTCCGGCCATGACAACTCCCGTCCAGACCAGCCCCAACGTGTAACGGACGAACAAACCCCTCATAACCAGGACATCCGACTACCTAAATCATCGGCCTCCGGCGTGCCGGCCAGGGATGGCAAGGCCACTGTTACTCTCTGCCCCGTCCCAGCCTGGCGCTGTCGGCCACCGGCGGAGCAACCGGATCTTGCCGTGGAGCCTTGGGGACCCGTAGCCGAGCCGCCATGACCGCCAGGAGGGCCGTGTTAATCGGATCGTTCTCGAAAACAACCGAGACGATGCCTGCCTCCCAGGCTCGAGACAAACGCTGCGGGTCGTTCTGCGTAATCAGGACGACTCTCTCCGGATTGGGGATCGCGGAGGGAAGGCGCTCCAACGCAATCGAGTCCAAGATCACAACTCCCCCGGCCTGCGTGTCGGGATATTCTACAGTCAGGACCTTCCACCCGGCATTCCGCACCAGTAAGTCGCGCAAAGCGGCTGCGTAAGCGCTGTTCGCAATGGCTAGTTGGATGGTCTCCATGCCTGGGAGCTTGCCCTTAGGCTCTTACAGAAAGGGGTGTTTGCAATCCTGAGACCAATCGCTGGAAGAACAGTTCAACCATTAGCTGGCTTTCTTCTGTTAGAAACAAAGGGCTAAATCCCCCAAGGCTGGACTCTGCATTGAGTTAAACCACCCAACCAAGCCCCCGATTGCCGACCGGCTGACCCCAACCAACGGCGACACTGTGGGCTGGGTGATTTCACACACCCCCCCGAAGTGACTGCTATACTAGTGATGGCCCGTAAATGTCCAAACTGGTTCCCGACTGGCAGCGCGGCGGATTGCTGGAAACGGTGTTTGACCAACTCGCTGACGCCTTGGTGCTGTACGACAAGGATTTCGTCATCGTGGGTGTCAACAGTGCCGCTGAAAAACTGCTCGGGATGACAGCCGAGGAGATGGTGGGCCGGGAGTGCCGCCAGGTTTTCCGGTGCGAGGAGTGCGAACCCGGCTGCGGGATGTTGGTGGGCTTGTCCGACATGCCCTCCATGAACAATTCCACCGTCCGGCTGCATACGGACAACGGACGCGAACGGCTGGCGGTCATCCGCACCAGGCAGATCTTCGACGAGGCCGGACGCATGAGGGGCGCGGTCGCCAGCATCAAGGACATCACCGAGGAAGCAACGGCGGAGAAGCGAGAAGTCGTCGCCGAGTCTCAGGGCATGCGCGATGTGCTGAATTTCGTGCGGCGCGTGGCGGCCAGTGAGGCCACCACCATCCTGCTCGAGGGTGAGAACGGAACCGGAAAGGATCTGATCGCCAAGACCTTGCACTACCAGAGTCTGCGCCAGGCGGAGCCTTTCATCGCCATCAACTGCGCCGCTATCCCGGAGACGCTGCTCGAAAGCGAGCTTTTCGGCTACGAGAAGGGCGCCTTCACCGACGCCCGCCAGCAGAAGCGTGGCATCTTTGAGCTGGCCGATAAAGGCACGCTCTTCCTGGATGAGATCGGTGAGATTCCGCTGATGCTGCAAGCCAAGCTCCTGCGCGTGCTCGAAGAGCAGTGTTTCCGCCGCCTGGGGGGTCTCAAGGACATCAGGCTGGACCTGCGCGTGGTGGCGGCGACCAACAAGAACCTCCGGGAAGCGGTCAAGGAGGGGGCCTTCCGGCAGGACCTCTACTTCCGGCTTAACGTGATTCACATCACCATTCCACCCCTGCGGGAGCGGCCGGAGGACATCCCGCCGCTGGTCGCTTTCTTCATCGACCACTACAACAACAAATTCAAGCGGCACATCGAGGGCATGACCCAGGAGGCGCACAGGTTGCTGCTGGCGCACGACTGGGCGGGAAACGTTCGCGAGCTGCGCAACGCGATCGAACGCGCGATGATCCTCGAGGAGGGGTCGCACATCACCGCCGCCAGTCTTCCGATCGCCATCAGCCAAATGGGGCCGCGGCTGGTGACGGCGGCGCCCGTGCCTCCCAACATCCCCGACGAAGGCATGTCGCTCGAGGAAAGCGAGAGGGGTTTGCTGACCCGCGCGCTGGAGAAGACGCACGGGAACCAGACCCAGGCCGCCCGCCTGTTGAAAATCACGCGCGACACCCTGCGCTACAAAATGAAGAAGTTCAGCTTGCGGTAGCGGCTTGTTGAAAAACCTGCCCGAATGCGGGCCAGGACAAGACGGGAGTCTTATCCCACACCTGGAATGAGCGACAACCTGCGTCCTCGTGGGGTATGTCTCCTGACTTGCCCGGCAGGTTTTTCAATAAGCCCTAAGCGGGGAAGGGCATCTCGCGAGCGAAGATCTCCTGGAATTCCGGATCCACGGCCAGCGAAATGTGCTCAATGCGCCGGCGCAGATCGGCGTAATCGCCGCCCGGGTCATTGAGCAGAGCGAGCCGGGCCCCCAACAGCGCTGTGTTGCCGGCCGGCGATACCGATTCCAGCGGGAAATCGATCAGGCCGATGCGGCGGGCGCTGGCGCGGTTGACGTAGTTGCCGAATGCGCCTGCCAGGAAGAGCCGCGCCACATCCGCGGGGCGAGATCCAAGGCGGCCGAGCACAATGCGGATTCCGGCGGCGATGGCCCCCTTGGCAAGCTGGAGCGCACGCACGTCGGATTGGGTGAGGCTTACGGGAGGCGCCAGCACCCAGGGACGTCCTCCGGCGGCCAGCCTTCCGCTGGGAGCAATGACGCCGAGTTCAAGACCCACCGCCACGGCATCCACCAACCCGCTGCCGCAGATGCCTCGGGGCGGTACGTCGCCCAGGACGCGGCAGACGGGGCCCGCGGGTCCAGGGTGGACTTCCGAAATGGCTCCCGTGGCGGCCCGCATTCCGGTCGAGATAAGCCCGCCTTCGAAGGCTGGTCCGGCGGCCGTTGAGGCGCAAATGAGCCGGTTCCGATCGCCGAAGACGATTTCCCCGTTGGTCCCCAGATCGATAAGACCCGCCAGCGCTTGGGACTCGTGTATCCTCGTCGCCAGAATCCCGCCGAGGATGTCGCTGCCGACGAAGCCGCCCAGGCAAGGCAAAAAGCGGACTGGGACTTCTTCGGGGAGGCGCCAACCCAGATCGGAGGCGTGCAACAGCGCCCGCCCGCCGTGATCGGTATGAAAAGGGACGTGCGACAGAGGTTCGACATCGAAGCCGCAGAACAGGTGATGCATCACCGTGTTTCCCACGATCACGACATCGGCGAGTGAACCGGCGCCGGGGCTCGCCTCCGCGAGAAGATCCGTGACGAGCTCGCCCACCCGGCCGCGAATCACCCCCGTCAGGGCGGGGCCTGCGCCGCGGTACAGGGCCGCTTCGATGCGGCTCATCACATCACTGCCGTATGCGGCTTGTGGATTCAGGGACGTCCGCACTCCCAACACGTGGCCGCTTCCGAGATCCACAAGTTGTGCGACCAGTGTGGTGGAGCCGAGGTCCACCGCCACGCCCAGTCCCTCGCGCGGGGCCGCCTCGACGGACGTGTTGTCGCTGAGGATGACCGTCTCCCACTGTTCAATCTCCAGGGCGATGTCTTCCTCGGGTCGAAGCCGGCACGCCAAACGCCACCCGGAGGCGATCTCCTCCGCCGATAGCAGCACCGCCTCATCGGGTGAGACCGGGACATGGCCGCGAATGATCTTGACGCGGCAACCCTTGCATTGACCCTGGCCCCCGCAGGGGAACTCAACGCCGTGCGAGAACAGAAAGTCCCGAAGCGGCGCACCGCGCGGCGCCTGGACGGCCTTCCCGAGCGGCTCCAGCAGAATTCGAATGGATCCAGCGTCCTGTTCCATGTTCGATCAGGCCGGCTCGGCGCCGAGGATAGCGTCGTCCTCGCGCACCACCACCCGCGAGCCGGCCGGCACTACGAGGAATTCGTGCTCGCCCCAGGGGCCGTCCGCGAGCCGCTGAATCAGCCCCATGTCTCCCCTTATTTTTTCGAACTCCCAACCCCGCGAAGCGGCCTCCGCGCGGGCCTGCTCCTCGAACCTGTTGTCGGGCTCGATCCCCATCTCGATGAAGGTGAACTGGCGATAGTGCTTGGTCAGTTCCTGGTGGAGGTATCGCGCGTTCTCCTCTCCGTAGCGTTCGACCAGATGTTCATAGGACAGGCTCATTTGCTGGTCGAGGGACTGCCCGCGCTCGATCCACCCCGAGGTTTTGAAGTAGACGCCGGGATGGCTCTGGAAGTAGTCGAGGTAGCGCTCCCTGGTTCCCAGGAAGAGCGTGATGCAGTCGTGGGCGCGGGGGATGACCAGCGGAACAGAGCGAGCCACAAGGCCGGCCAGCCCGTTGCCACATCGTGCATATCCGAGGGTCACGGCGTCGTAGCTCGCGCCGTCCACTCGGTCCACGGCCTCCTGCAAACCGGCGCGCATGGTGCTGCTCCCATGATCGTGAAGCCCCTTTGGGAGAAACTCCAGGTCGATCTGATTCACCGACCGGGCGACGGCGGCGCAGACCTCCCGGTACAGAACCTCACAGGCGATCAGTTTCAGCCTCATGCACCGTTGAATTCGCCGAGAGCGTCCATCATCGCCACGATGTTCTCCACCGGGGTCAGCGCCAGAATGTTGTGGATGGTGTTGAATACAAACCCGCCGCCACGAGCGAAGGTTTCGCAGCGCTCCAGAACCTGCTCGCGGACCTGAGCAGGCGTGCCGAACGGCAGGACCTTCTGCGTGTCCACGCCCCCGCCCCAAAAAGTCAGGCGGTCGCCGTAAGTTGATTTCAGGTGTTCAGCCTCCATGCCCGCCGCCGAGCACTGCACGGGGTTGAGGATGTCGAAGCCGGCTTCGATGAAGGACGGGATGAAGCGGTCCACCGATCCGCACGAGTGCTTGAACGTCTTCCAGTTGGTGTGCTTAAGTATCCAGTCGTTCACGCGCTTGTAGTAGGGGAAATACAGCTCGCGGAACGTGGCGACAGAGCAGAAGCTCGAGGTCTGAGTGCCGAAGTCCGTGCCGCAGATGAACACCACGTCCACCCGGTCGCCGGCCACGGCATGGATTCTTTCCATGTTCTTCAGCGCAATGTCGCACTGCTTGCTGAAGATCTCGTGGACCAGGCCCCGGCGGCTGTGGGTGGACATGTACCATTCGGCCACGTCCCGGATTCCCTTAGGATGTTTGAGGAACGTAGCCGGCACCAGGGCGATGTCGCCAAAAGCGGAGCCGCCGAAGGTGGCCACGACCGCGCGGCCGGTGGCCGCGGCCCGCCTGGTCTCCGTATCGAAGTAGGCCAAGTCTTCCTCGGAGATCGCGCCGAATTCCTCGAGGTTGTCCTCGGGGTCGAGGGCGTCCTCGTCGATCGGCTCCTGGCGGATGATGGCGTCAAAGAAGTAGCCGCCCTTGGGCATTCTCCCGCTGGGGGGCGCGCTCGGATCGCCTTCGGGATAGATCAGCGTGTCGCCGTTCGAGTCCCTGGTCACTTCGAAGCCGCCGCCGACAAGAACCTCGAGGCCGTCATCCATGCGCCAGGGCTTCCAGTTCCGGTTAGCGTAGCCGAACATGGTCCTGGGCGCCGGCACGCTTTCGACGTTGATGCCCATGGCCTTCTTGAGATCCTCGTCGATCCACCCGAGCATCTGGTATGGCTCGTAGGCCTGGATGGGGCGCTTCTCGAGACCGTAGTAGTCGCGGAGTGCGGCTATGCAGCTTACGTGAATGCCGGTGACGGCTGTGCCTCCGAAGTCCAGAGGAACCCGGTCGGGCGGGCGGTGCCCGAGCGCGGCCTGAACCCTTTCCTTGCAGGTCATCGCAGGTTCAGTCTATCAAAGGCAGTCATGGCGTTTGTTGTACCCTCAAGAGTCATGGAGATCACAAGCCCGGCCGAGTTCGAGCGGCAGACCTACAGCAAGGTCACGCGGCGGCTGATGCCGTACCTTTTCCTATGCTACGTGCTGGCATACGTGGACCGCGTCAACGTGGGCTTCGCCAAGCTCCAGATGCAACAGGACCTCGCCATGAGCGACGCGGTCTATGGGCTGGGGGCGGGGATCTTCTTCCTCGGGTACTTCTTCTTTGAAGTGCCGGCCAACATGATGTTGCAGAAGCTGGGGGCGCGGCTGTGGCTAGGGCCGATCATGGTCGCCTGGGGATTCATGTCGACGGCTACGATGTTCGTCCAGGGAGCAAGAAGTTTCTATCTCGTCCGGTTTCTGTTGGGCGCCGTCGAGTCCGGCTTCTTCCCCGGTGTGATTCTGTACCTCACCTTCTGGTACACGAGGAAGCAACGCGCCAAGATGATCGCGGCGTTCATGAGCGCCAACCCGATCTCCGGCGTGTTGGCCGGACCGATCTCCGGCTGGATCATCGCTAGCACCACCGGTATGGGCAACCTGAGAGCGTGGCAGTGGCTCTTTATCATGGAGGGGATCCCGTCCATTGTGGCGGGCCTGGTCACGACGTTCTTTCTCGTCGACTACCCCGGCAAGGCCAAGTGGCTGTCGCAGGATGAGAAGACCCTACTGCTCACCCGGCTGGAGGAAGAAGAGGAATCCAAGCGCCTGGAAGGCGAATCGCGTCACCGGTTGGTGGATGCCTTCAAGAGCGGCAAGGTATGGCTGCTGTCCCTGGTCTACTTCGGCATGGTGATGGGAAACTACGGGCTGTGGTTCTGGCTGCCGCAGACCATCAAGGACACCCTCACCACGGATCCCTGGCGCATCGGGCTGATCTCGATGATCCCTTGGGGAACGGCCGCTGTGGTGATGATCCTCTACGGACATCATTCGGAACGTCACGGGCGAGCGCCGCTGGCACATCGTGCTGGCTACTCTGTTCGGCGCGGCGGGCTTCGCCCTGAGCGCCCTGCCGGGCATTTCCGGCGTGGCCGGCTTTGCCGCTCTGACGTGCGCCGCGGTCGCGTTCATGTGCGGGCAATCGCTGTTCTGGGCCTTGCCCACCGCGATGCTGTCGGGATCGGCCGCGGCGGCCGGGATCGCCTGGATCAACTCGGTGGGCAACCTGGCGGGTTATGTGAGTCCTTTCGCAATCGGCGAAATCCGCGACAGGACCGGCAGCATGACGCCCGCGCTGCTGCTCCTGGCGGCGTCGATGCTAATGTCGGCGCTCCTGGTAATCGCCGTCGCCAGGCCGCGCAAGAACTAGGCTATCGCAGTAACATCAAGATATTTGCCGAGGCCCGTTACCACCGCATGTTCACCCGAGGTCCAGGTGCAAGCCTCATACCGGTCACGGTAGGAATTCGCTTTTAGGGCGCCGCGATCTGCGTTCAGAGCAACCGCGCCTTCCCACGTCACGCTGTTTCTGGCGCTCATTGCCACTCTGGAATCCGTCTTCCGCACCCGCGCTGAAGATCCAGTCAAGGTCTCCAGGCCGTGAAGCATGTTCCTCCTGCGAGTCAAAGGTTTAGAATATGCAAACTGCCAGAGGTTTGAGGGGCGCGAACGCGGGAGAGATAATGAGATTGTCTCTCCCATTCAGACCTTATGGCGACATTGACTGAGAGCCCGGAGACGGGCGCATGGCGGGAACCCGCGCCGCCCTCCAGCAGGCTGCGCTGGTTGTTCCTCTGCGTTTCCGTATTGCTGCTGGCGCTCTTGCTTGTGTCCGGCGTTCTGGTTGTCCGCTTTCTCTCGGAAATGCGCACTCAAGAACTGGCGGCTGCTCGCGCGCTGGCGGAGCGTACGCGCGCGCTATCCGGACTTTGGCTTTCCATACGGAGCTACGACCAGGCCGTGCAGCAATTCGTCGCGCAGACTGCCGCCGACCGGGACGCCGAGGCCCGCCGCCGCCTGGATCAACTCACCCTGGAAATCGACGCCGATTTCGACCGCTACCCCAGCGTCCGAGACTCTGAGGAAGACGCGTTGGTGAACGGCTTGCGGCGACTCTTCTCACAACAGCAAACGCTTTATATTACGATCCTCACGGCGAGGCCCGCGGAACGCAGGCGCCAGGCGGAAAGCATGCTTGCCGAGCAGTTTGCGCCCGTCCAGAAGCAGATCCTGGACTGGTCCGGGAGACTCCAGGCGTGGAACGGAGAGCGGCTCCAGCACGCTGATCGCGCGCTCGTGATCCAGTTTGCGGATCTACAGGGAAGCCTGTCGCGCGTGCTCGCCATCGGATTCGGAAGCGGTCTGCTGCTCGTGCTGGGCAGCATGGCGTACATCGTGCGTCTCGATCGGCAGACCCGCGCACGCTACGTCGAACTCGCGCGAAGCCGGCATGCGCTGCAGAACTCTCGGCGCGCCTGGTGGACGCCCAGGAGACCGAACGGCGCGCCATCTCTCGCGAGTTGCATGACGAAGTCGGACAAGCACTGGGAGCCCTTCTGGTGGATATCGGCCGGCTCTCGACCACGCTCTGTGGCGACCACCCCGAAGTGAAGGGACAACTGGATAACCTGAAGTCGGTGGCCGAGCGAACCTTCCAATCCGTCAGAAATATCGCGCTCCTACTCCGGCCTTCCATGCTGGACGACCTTGGGTTGGCGGCGGCCTTGGAATGGCAAGGGAGGGAAGTCTCCCGGCGCAGCGAGATCGAAGTCTCCGTGGAGTCGGAGAGCGTTCCCGAAGACCTGCCCGATGAGTACAAGATTTACATCTACCGGCTCGTCCAGGAAGCTCTGAATAACGCGGTGCGCCACTCCGGCGCCAGGAACGCGAAAGTTGTGGTGGAGCGGCTGGCAAAATCCATCGTGGTGCGGGTTGCCGATGACGGCCGCGGCTTCGATCCGGGGCGTTCGCGCGGAATGGGAATACTGGGAATGGAGGAACGGGTGAAACGGCTGGGCGGAACGTTGCAGGTGGAATCACAGCCGGGAAAGGGCGCAACCGTGACGGCGGAACTTCCCATTCCCGCCGGGGGTAACGCGTGAAGAAGACCAGCGTCCTGCTGGCCGACGACCACACCCTGATTCGCGCGGGTCTGCGCATGGTGGTGGATGCCCAACCCGACCTCACGGTTGTCGGAGAAGCGAGTGACGGGCGTGAAGCTGTGGCCATGGCCGGGAAATTGGAACCGGACGTGGTGGTTATGGATATCGGCATGCCGAGCTTGAATGGCATCGAGGCGTCCCGCCAGATTCGCGCGGCGCTGCCGGATACGCAAGTTGTCATGCTCAGTATGCACTCCGACGAAGGGTACGTGCTGCGGGCACTGAAAGCGGGAGCCAAGGCCTACCTGCTCAAGGATTCCGCCGAAGCCGACCTGGCGCGCGCCATCCGCGCCGCGACTGCCGGGAAGTCGTTTTTCAGTCCCGCGGTCGGCCAGGTGCTGCTGCAGGACTACATGCGCAGGCTGCAGCGCACAGGCGGCGAAGATTCCTACGAACTGCTTTCGCCCCGCGAGCGCGAAATCCTGCAACTGGTGGCTGAGGGCAACTCCAGCAAGGAGATCGCCAATCTGCTCAACCTGAGCGTCTACACGGTCGAGACGCACCGCGCTAAACTCATGCAAAAATTGAGCTTACGCAGCGTCCCGGAAGTTATCCTGTACGCTGTGCGCAAAGGCATCATCTCCTAGCTGCGTCGGGACATACCAAGTCTCCGGTGCCACATTACCGACTTCCCATTACAAACGGGACCCCCCCTTGCTCCATCTCTATATGTGGAGCCACTTGATGCACGGAAGCTCGGTGGTGAACTTAAGACACTCCTTGGAGGCAACATGAAGATGCAATGGATCTTGGATCGGCCGAAGAAAACGGCCGCGGCGCTGCTGCTGGCGCTCGGGTTGGGTGGCTTTGCGATGGCGGGCGCGGATCGCCTGTTGAACCCGCCAGCCACGTTTAAGTTCGCGAGTGCGGACGAGCCGGCGAGCCGCAACAGTTTCGCCCCGGTGGTGAAGAAGGTATTGCCCTCGGTCGTAACCATTACTTCGTCCCGTGTGGTGAAGACCGGATTTCAGGGAGGGAACGAGGGAATCCCTCCGATGTTCCGCCAGTTCTTTGGCGATGATTCGGGCAACGGCGGCGGGCAGTTCCGCATGCCTCGGCAACAGAAGGAAGAGGGCATGGGCTCGGGCGTGATCGTCAGCTCGAATGGCTACATCCTGACCAACAACCATGTGGTGGACCACGCCACCACCGTGACCGTGATCCTGCCCGACAAGCACGAATACAAAGCTCAAGTGGTGGGCACCGATCCGAAGACCGACATTGCCGTACTCAAGGTGGACGCCGGCTCCCTGACTCCGATCACCATTGGCGATTCCGATAAGGTGCAGGTGGGCGACTACGTGCTGGCGGTTGGCAATCCCTTTGGCGTCGGTAAGACTGTCACCATGGGCATCGTCAGCGCTACCGGCCGTGCCAACCTGGGCATCGAAGACTACGAAGACTTCATCCAGACCGATGCGTCGATCAACCCCGGCAATTCGGGCGGCGCGCTGGTGAATGATCGTGGCGAGCTGATCGGCATCAACACCGCCATCCTGGCCCATGGTTCGGAAGGAAACCAAGGCATCGGTTTTGCCGTTCCTGTCAGTGTGGCGCGCAATGTGATGGACCAGATCATCAAAGACGGTAAGGTGACCCGCGCATACCTGGGCGTGATGGCTCAGGAAGTGACGCCCGACATCGCCAAAGCCTTCCATGAACCGGAAGTGCGCGGCGCGCTGATTGGCGATGTGACCCCCAACAGCCCGGCCCAGAAGGCGGGCTTGGAAAAGGGTGACATCATCCTGGACATCAACGGCCAGCCGGTAAGAGACAGCGCCGAACTGCGCATACACGTTTCGCTGATGGCGCCTGGAACCAAGGTGAACGTGAAGGTGTTCCGCGACGGCGCGGAGAAGACTTTCCCGCTGACCCTGGCGGAGATGCCGACGGAAACCGCCAAGAACGTACAGCCGGCGAACAGCACCGAAGATGCCCTGCAAGGGATCACGGTAGAGAACGTTACCGCCCGGACGGCCCAGCAGCTAGGATTGCCGGCTACCGCTACCGGAGTTGTGGTGACCAACGTGGACCCGGCCAGCAAAGCTGCCGATTCCGGCTTGAAGCGCGGCGACGTAATTCAGGAAGTGAACCACAAGCCTGTGCGCAACACTTCGGATTTCGACTCCGTCATGCGTAACGCGAAGGACCCCACTCTCCTGCTCGTGAGCCGGCAGGGCAGCACGATGTATCTGGCTGTCTAACCGGGTATCACTCCTTCAGGAAAAGGCCGGCCCCGACCTCCACCGGCGGGACCGGCCTTATCTTCTTGTTTTCAAGCGGCAACCTCCGGCATCCCAGTGAGCAAGGCAGACGAGGCAAAAGCCGACGCGTAAGCCGGCGCCGAGAGCCTTCCTAGGTGGCCTCGAACCGTTCGGTCTTTACCCACTTCATCGGCCGACGCACGATGAAGTCGTCATAGAAGGCTCGGGCTACTACTGGAATCCAGAGCTGGCAGTACGTAAAGTACATCAACATTGTGAGCAGAGTGTTGCTTCCCGTGTCCTCATCGCGCTCGCAGGCCAGCGCAATGATCAACTGCATCACAAAGGTCAAGTACGCGAACACCCAAACCAGCGTGTAAGGCCCCGGAACAGAGATGCGGACCAGGCCGGCAGCCCCCAAAATGAAGAGCAGGTCAGAAAGTAAGATCGCTGCGAAGAAGACATAATAGAGCCACAGCGAGTACAGCAACTCGAGGCCGATTCGGCGGGGCCGCATCCCCAGCAGACTTCCGGCATACTTCCTCAGCAGGTGATTGTGCCCGCGCACCCAGCGATTGCGCTGGCGAAGCCAGACCCGCAACGTCTCCGGCTCCTGTTCCCATGTCACCGAGGCCGGCACGAACTTGATCCGGTAGCCCGCGCGGTAGACCCGCAGCGTCATCTCCGCGTCCTCGGTAAGCGCACTTTCGTCCCAGCCTCCAAGGGCTTCCACCAACGGGCGTCGAATCACATAGTTGGTCCCAGGCAGCGCGGAGAATCGCATCAGCATCCAACGCCCTGCCTGGAGCACCCACTGGAAGCCGATACCCTCGATGTTCAGAAATCGCGTGAGCAGATTGCGCTGGCGGTTGACGGCCCTGTACATGCCGATGGCCGCGCCCAGCCGCCCGTCCCGAACCAGTTCCTCAATCAGGGGCCTGAGCGCACCGGGCTCCGGAGTATTGTCGGCGTCATAGACGGCAAGCATCGGGTAACGGGCCTGACGCAGACCAAAGTTCAGCGCGGAGGCCTTGCCTTGCGCGGCAGACTCCGGCGGCACGTCCAGGATACGCAGGCGGGGGCTCGCAAAGGAACATGCAATCTCCGCCGTGCGATCGGTGCTGCCGTCATTGATAATGACGATCTCAAGTTTCTCCGAGGGGTAATCGAGAGCCAGCAACGCCTGAATGCTAGCTGCGATTACACGATCCTCGTTGTGGCAGGGCACGAGCACTGACACGCAGGGCAGTTCCGCATCCGGCAAAGGAGGAACCCCCGACCCATAGCGCCGCGTTCTGCGGTAATAACGGTGGCCCAAGAAGAAGAGCAGCGACTGGTACGCGAGCATGAACCAGATCAGACTCACCGCCAGGACAAACAGTGCATCTATGAGGATGTGCGAGTACAAATTAGCGCACCGCGATCTTCGCCACGTTGCTCATACGGCCTCCGGCCTCAATCGTCACGTCCACCGAGCCGGTCGAGGGGAGTGATGCCGGAACCTGAAAGTTAATCTGATAGAGGCCGCTGGTAGTGGGCGTGAGTCCCTTGAACTGGACGTTTGTGGCCTCCACCCCGCCTACCCTCACAGTCACCGGCAGGACCGTCCAGGCGAGCACGTCTAACGGCGCCCCATCTCCGTCGATGGGGGGCGGGGTAGTCTGGCCGAGGCCGGCGACATACATCACCACGATCTCGCCGCGCGCGGCGGGGTCCGCACTCGTGACCAGGCGGGTTTGGTTGGCGCCGTGGACAATCGGTACCTGTGGGAGATAGAAGATGCCCGGAGATGCGGGGGCAACGTTGACCGTTTCCACAGGGCTAGTCTCATCCCCAATGGTCACGGCCACACGGACTTCATCCTGGGCAAGCAGCCGCACAGGCGCCAGGGCGTTGATCTGGGAATGGGGCTGAACCGGCATCGCTGCGAAAAGAGGGGCGGGCACTCCGTTGAAAGTAATCCGAGCGTTGCCCAGAGTGCGAGGTAAAGGCAGAGTGCTTGCCGCCGCACTCGTCATACCCGGGAAGTTGCCGTAGATGGCTACGATCGCGTTGCCGCTAATCGGACTCGGCGCCGGCGCTAACCCCGCTAGCTCCACGACGCCTCCGGAATCGATCCGCGGCGTTGAAATTCCGGAACGCAGGGTAATTTGCTCTGAAGAACTACCGTCCGGATTGAGGACATCCACAACCACACTGGCGCTGTTGTCAGAAGGCAGAACGACTTGCAGTCCCTGGCTGTCCAGGTGCGTCCCGAGGATGCCGATGGGTGCTGAGGGGAGCACCCGTACCGCTGAAGTCGGAAGGAATCCTTCACCGCCAAGGACCACCGTGCTGCCGCTCAGCGCCGGGTTGGGAGCGACTTCGAGGAGCGTCGGCGCGTTGAGCATCGTGAACTGCACGGGCGCATTCGCGCCGCCTGGCGCAATGCTTCGGATGACCACGTCCGTGTTCACATTGATCACCGACAAGCTGCCCGGAGTTGAGCCTGAGCCGATGTCGGCCACGTACAAGAAATCCTCGTTGGGATCCAGCATCAGGCTGAAAGGTGCGACTCCAACGGGGATGTCCAGTTCTTTGGTCTTGGCGGAGAGGTCGAGCACGCTCACCGTGTTCGACCCCTGGTTGCTAACGTACCCATATTTCGCGTCAAATGTTACGACCATCGCCGCCGGCTGCGAGCCGACGGGAATGTCAGGGAGGATCCTCTGATTGGTGCGAGTATCCACAACCGACACGCTGCCTGACCCGCTGTTGACTACATAAAGCCGCGTGCTGTCACTCGAGTAGGCGATGCTGACGGGGCCGCTGCCGACGGAAACAAGACCTATCACCGAGTTCTGCGTTAGATCGACCAGGGTAAGGTCGTCCGACCCGCTATTCACCACATACGCGGTGCTCAGGTTGGGGAGGATGGCGAACTGATTGGGCTGCGAGCCTACCTGTAGGGTGTTCACGACCTTATTGCGGTTGATGTCAACGACGCTGACAGTGCCATCATTCTGGTTGACGACATAGGCAAAACGTCCTCCGGGCTCGATGTTCACCTGAACCGGAGTGTCGCCCACGGGTATCGTCGTGATGACGGAGAGCGCGGTGGTGCCGATGACGCTCACCGTGTTGTCCGTGTCGTTGGCCACGTACACGAACAAACCGTCAGGCGTGCATGCCAGGCTGCCCGGCCCGGGCCCCTGGCTGACCTGTATCGTGGTGCGCAGGCTGCCGCCGTCGCGCAAGTCCAGCACCGAAACCGTGCCGGCGTCATGGTTGGAGACGAATCCGAGGACGTTGCTTGGAAGGATCAGCATCTCGGCGGGACTGGCGCCGGCCGATATGCTGTGGTCCACTTGTTTCTTAACCAGATCCACGACCCACACCTGACCCGTTCCATTGTCTACGACATAGCCAATGTTGATGGGAGGTCCAAGCGTGGCAGCGCAAAATCCGACGATACACAAAAACGATGGAATCAGCCTTTTCATTTCTGCCCCCACAAGCGAAGGTTAAAACTAAGTCCAAAGGTTATCTGGTAGCGTGAACTGTTCGAATCGAGCCTACCAAAGCTCCGCCCCGTGTTTGCGAAGACGCTCCAGCCAGGCCGGATAGCGACTGCGGCGCCCGCGACCACGTCCAGACGCGACCGGTTGAGGCCAAATTCGCTGATGAGCGCCAATTCACGGGTCATGCGGGAACCTGAGACAATCACAATCGGTGTCACCCGGTTCCAACGGTTCAGCTCGAAGGCCAGCGAGTTGAAGATGATTCCGCGCGTGACGTAGCCGGCCGTGTAGTAAACGCGGTAGTAGTCGGATGACTTCTGCAGAACCAACGGCAACACGTAGTTCACACGGTCCGGCGCCAGCGGGTTATCGGCGATGCTCGGCTCCCCGAGGATCTCGATCATCGGCGTGAGCGCCAGAGCCGGACGACGCTTCCCTTCCGGCGCGACCAGTAACTTGGCCCCTAGATAGGTGTCGCCAAGACCGTTGACGTTTGTGCCTTCGAACAACGAGCGGGCGTAGCCGAGGCCGCCGGAGACGCTGACGCGGTGGTTGATTCCGAGTGAGAAATACGTGGACGGAAACGAAACATCGCGGCCCGCCGGAACCTTGGTGTAGGAAAAATACTCACTGATGTTGACCATTCCCGGAGTTGAGACGTCCGCATCATCGTAGAAGGCGATGGGAGAGCTCACGCGGCGGCGCTCCCCACCCGCTTGGGCCCACAGTCCCATGAAGGCGGAGAGCAGAATCGCAATTGCCCGCATCATGCGGCGCCTCCGCGCCGCGCCAGCCTGCGCCAACGAAGATGGAGGTAAATCGCGATCATCAGGATGCTTGTCAAGGCCCCGAACGCGGCAATGGCCGAGGAGGACACATAGCTCCAAAGACCCACGAACACCCCCGCGCGCGTGGCGGTTTCCACTTCGACGGTGTGCTCACCGCGCGGCGCCACAACCGCCCATCGCCCTTCGCCCTCCTCCGCCGAGGCAGGCCACGTGTGCTCGTCGACACGAACAGAAAGCGGCTTCTGGTTGAGGAGCAGGACGGCGCGGCCAGGGCTCGAGTACCGAAGGGCAAGTCCGGTGGGTGTGGCTCGTGCGTCCAGGAGGTCGGCATTGATATGGAGCAGCCTCGTGGACAATTCGCCGCGATTCAGGAACTGGTACCAGGGGCGGTTGAAGTCCAGCCGGTAGCTGCCCGCCGGCGCCGTCACCCCGTCTGGAGAGACCGCCGGCCAGAGCCTGCCGTTGAGGTAGTAGTCGCGATCCTCGTATGAGACCAACCGGACGGCGCGCGGGCTGCGGAGCGTCCATTCGCCGGGTCCCACCTGAACGCGAGCGGCTTCGGCGAGGGCCGCCCCGATCAGCGCCCAGTCCTGGCTTGCGACGGTGTGCTCGGAGTAGATGGCGACGCGGCCGGAAGCGGCTGCGGCCGCAGCCACGGTAAGCGCCAGTTCGGTTCCGGTCGCCCTCGAGGAAGGCAACGATGTTCCGTCCACGCTTCGGTCAGGCACGACGTTGATGTCGAACATGAGCCGCCGCCGGTCCGGCACAAGCCGGAGGTATGTCTCGGCGAAGCGGCGGTACCGATCGGGCGGCCGTCTCCAATGCTCGGCGGAGTCCTCCACCTGAAGGGTGAAATCGAACTCCCGCATGAGCGCTGCGATGCGGCGGCTGTCGATGCCGACCGCCGGTCGAACGTAGGTGCTGTGGAGGCTGTCAAGCATCGTCACGATGACCTCCCAGCCCCGCGATCTTGCCAGCGGTTCCAACTCGCCCAGCACTCTCCGGTGCCACGCGGTTACGATGTCCTCGCGGTAACGGAGGAACTCCTCAAGCGCCTTGGGGTCACGTTTGTGATAGTAACGGGAAGCCGGGTCGAACAATGCCGCCGGGTCGAAACCCGCTTTCTTGCGGAAGGATGCACGAACGTCGTCATTCATCGGCACGAAGCGGTCGGGGCGGAGGTAGTCGGTGAAGTCCGCGTCGTAGTTCAGTTCCGTGAGGTTGACGCCATCCCAGTCGTTTGCCTGGAGCGTCGCTTTCATCCAGTCCATCGCCCCGCGGAAACAGGCCGGATTCTCGAGATTCATCAACTGGCGCCAGCCGGGACGCCCGTCTGTCCCGGCGGCGGTGCGCTCGCGCCATTCCGGGTGCTCGTCCCACATCTTGGGCGTGACGGCGGGGAGGATGAGCCAGGCGTACACGGAGATTCCGTTCCGGTGACAGGCGCGGATAAGCTGGCCGTAATCGTAGGAGTAGCCCTTCGCGAACTTCCAGGCGGCGGCATAGATGGTTCGGACGCCGGCCTGCCGCCAGGCTGCGGCGAGGCGGTTGAGTCCCACACCCTCGCGGTAGCTCGGGTCGAAGTACGCTTCCAGTCTGGGACTGCTGAGAGCGCGCCGGGTGCGGAAGCCCTCCGACATGTATTCGGCAAGATAGGGATAGCGGCTCGTGCCATCGGATGAGTTTGGATCCAAGGGAGCGGCCAGATACACGTAGCGGCCGGCGCCGTGCTCGCCCGCCAGCGCCAGCGGTTGCTTGCTCTGGCCATCGACCATGAGCAACTGGACGCCCTCGGGAGCCGTGAAGCGCTCGACCAGCGCTTCCGGCCGCCAGCGAAGCGGCATCTCGGGGAACAGGACGTCCGTGACGGCGGATACAGGCACACGCCACCCCGTCCAGTGAAAACCAAGGCTCGACAGCCACGCTTGCCGGCCGTCCGCCACGATGAATCCGCCGCGCGAGAGGTAGTTGAGGACGACCTTCTGCTGCGCTTCCGAGAGTCGCCGGCCGGCCGCCTCGGGAATGACGAGGACTGTGTCCGATTTCCGCGGCGCTCCGGAGAACATCGACAACTGAATCCGGTCCACGTCGTAGCCAAAGGCTTGTAGGACACTTCGGTAACTTTCCTGGTTACGAGCTTCTTCCGGGGCTGCGTCCGGCAGCCACAGGACCGAGGCCCTGCCGGAGGAGAATCGTTCCGCAACAGAGCCCAGCGTGCGCTGGGTCGGGTGAACGCGATGCCACCACTGGCGTAACTGTGAGAGCCAGTCGGGGCCCGAGGCCTGTTGCGGCTGCTCTTGCACCGGGTCAACAGCCGCCCAACCCCCGGGGGGCACCTGAATGGCAACCTCGACTGCACCGGTACGCCGGGAGGGCGAGGAGCGTTCCTCCACCAGCCTTCCAGCCGCGTCATAGACGCGCAGGCGCCAAAACTCGCCATTCAGCGAAACACGCGCGGAGCCCGACGAAGAGCGCACCGCAAACCGGCCGCCTTGGTTGACTTCGCCGCCGAACGACCGCAATGACACGAAACGGTATCCGAGCCCTGAGACGCCGCGCAGCACCTCGGTCAGGAGCGCTGGGTCGAGAAAAGGGTGGAAGTAGAAGGACGCCACGGCGTCGCGCACTACCCTTAAGTTCCGCGCGCGCTGCACCAACACACGAGGGTCGGGATTCTCCGCTTCCACGTAGCCGAGGTTCTCCGGTACGATGTGGCGGCCAAAGCAGTCGATGGTGGGATAGGGAAAGAACTGGATGGAACTGATGTCGGGCGTCGCCATGGTGCGCTCGTTGAAGAGGGTGAAGACCTCATTCAATGCTCGGTAGGCGGCTTCGGAAGCGGCGTAGTGCGGCGTTTCAAAGGCCACGGGAAACACGCCGCTGGCGAAGACCTCCCGCAAGCCCAGATCCAGTCTTCGGAGCACGGCTTCTCGGGAATCGCCCGGGATTGGGCGGTTGTTCATGGCGTCCCAGAACTCGTAATCGTCGGCGCTGACGCCGCGGTACTGGTGCGTGACGCCGTGCAGGACGGGGGTTCCGCCGCGGGCGATCATGTATTGAATCGCTTCGACCAGCGCCGGACGGTCGGAGAGACGCACCTCGAAGCCCTTGGCCGGGTTGCGGAAGATCGGGATCACGGCGACCTGGAAAGGAATGCGCTGGGCGCTCATCAGGTCGGCAAGGGCGCGAAGGTCCGCCGGGTCGATGTCGGGACTGACGTCCTCGATGCGTACCAGCGCAAGCGCCTGCTGCGCGTGGTCGATCTCGAGGATGTCGTGGAGAAGGTCGCAGAAGACGAGATACCGGTCGCCCTCCTCCACGTAAGAAAAGGGGGTGTCCGCGAAGTACCAGAAGCGACCCCGCCGAAGGGCGTACGGGTAGCGCACCTTCACGTCGTTGACAGCCGTGGCAAGCACACGCACGGCCTCTGGGTTTGTGATCGCGACGATGTTGAGGTCTGGATCTTCCTTCGGCAGTGTGACGCCCTTGTAGACGACCTCGCGGAATTCGAGGTCGTCTCGATAGTCCACGTACCTGAAGCCGAAGCTGCGTTGGGCCTCCCTCGTGTCCAGCAAGTTGCCGATGTGGCGATTGATCCAGCAAAACGGCTTCTGTGTCGCGCGGACATCGGCAAGGAAACCTTCAGGGAAGCGGGTGCCTGCAGCCGTGCCGAGGAAGAAGGCGGCGCGATAGCGAGACAATTGTCCGGGTTGATACTCCGCGATCGGCAGGACCTCTCCGGTCAGGCCAAAGTGGCCGAGCAAGTTCTGGATCTGGTGTGCGTCGAGAAAACCTTCGGCGAGGGGCTGTGCGGGGCCGTCGTAGAAAATGGCTACGCGGTCCGCCGTGGGCAAGGTCTGGGCGGGCACACTTGAAACTGCTAGGGCCGTCAGCGCCGCCAGCGCGCCGACCCAGCCCGCAAGCCGACGAAGCTCGGAAGCACAGGTCACGAACTGTCGCACACATCCACTGCCAGGTACGAAGGCGCGGGCCTCTCCCGAGTATAGCCGCTGTTTTGGGTCCGCATCAGTTGAGATCTTGCATTCCACCCTGAGATGTGGCCTTCTGCGCATGCACCAGAGATTTTGCGTTTCGATGCTGACTGCTTTCGGTTAGCGTCGAGGCTGTAAGTTACTGAAAACATGTAGCGGGAGACGGGACTCGAACCCGCGGTGTCCAGCTTGGGAAGCTCGGTTTCGAGAGAGCATCCTCATAGGTGCCTATCAACCCGCACTTTGGGACACTACCAGAGTTCCCCAGTTCCTCGTCGCGCCACTCTATGTCTTGTTTCTTTGCAGTCACTTCCCCGAATGTGGCCTGAGGAGTCCCGGCCCCCGCCCTTAACCTGGAACTGGGAGCGCCCACCCATGCCTCGTCCCCCGGACTCCGGCTGCGTCGACCTCAGCCAGGTCTTCCTCCACATCCAGCGCCGCATGTTGTCTCATCTGGAGGTCGGGGGCTCCCTGGAGCATCCCGGCACTTGCGGAGCCGCCGGCGAGCTCCGCTGGATGCGGCTGCTCGACAGTCACCTGCCCGAGCGCTATCGCGCCTCCGCAGCCTTTGTCGTGGACGCCGCCGGCCACCGCAGCCGCCAGATCGATATTGCCATCTACGACCGTTTCTACTCCCCCCTCATCTTTCCTTTTGACTCCGGCCTTCTCATCCCCGCCGAGAGCGTCTACGCGGTGGTGGAGGTGAAGCAGGTCCTCACTCGCCAGCACGTGCGCAATGCCGGCCTCAAGATCGCATCCGTGCGCCGGCTCAAGCGCACCTCCGTCGCCGTGCCGTTTGCTGGAGGCAGCTATCCCCCGAAGACGCCGCACCGCATTCTGGGCGCGGTTGTGGCCACTCGCTCTGCGTGGGTAAAGGATTTCCGGGAGAACGTGACCTCGGCGCTGGCCCAGCTCGGCCCGGACGAAGCCGTGGACCTCGGCTGCGTCGTCACCTAGGGCGCCTTCGAATTGGGCAGGCAAGGCTCGTATTGCAGCCGCGAGAGCGAATCGCTCATCTACTTCATGATCCGCCTCATTGAGCGCCTCCGCGCTCTTGGTACCGCCCCCGCAGTGGACCTCATGGCCTACGGCCGCACCCTGGAATCCTTTCGTTCCCGGCCCAGCCATTAGCCTGCTCTGCCGGCAGCGCGATTCTGAACCGCGCGCGTCAGCAAGCGGTCCTCGGCCTTCTCTTAGACCACGTCCACGCCCATGCTGCGGGCGGTGCCCTTCACCGAGCGCATGGCCGACTCCAGCGTGAAGCAGTTCAGGTCGGGCATCTTGATCTTGGCGATCTCTTCCACCTGCTGCTCGGTGATCTTGCCGACCTTGGTCTTGTTCGGCTCGCCGGAACCCTTGGCCAGGTTCACCGCGCGCTTGATCAGCACCGGCACCGGCGGTGTCTTGGTGATGAAGGTGAATGAGCGGTCCGAGTAAATCGTGATCACCACCGGGATGATCAGGCCTTCCTGATCCTTCGCCGACGTCTTGGCGTTGAACGCCTTGCAGAACTCCATGATGTTGACGCCCTGCGGGCCCAAGGCCGTGCCCACCGGGGGCGCCGGAGTGGCCTTCCCGGCCGGAATCTGCAGCTTCACCTGCGCGGTTACCTTCTTTGCCATCTAAATCTTCTCCACCTGCAAAAAATCCAGTTCCACCGGCGTCGCCCGGCCGAAAATCGTCACCAGCACGCGCAAGCGTATTGCGCTCGCTGTTCACCTCGTCCACCTTCCCGGAGAAGTTGGTGAACGGCCCGTCGACGATGCGGACCATCTCGCTCTTCTCGAAGGTCATCTTGGGCCTCGGCCGCTCCGCCGAGGAAGCCTGGCGGTACAGAATCTGATTCACCTCGTCCGCCGCAGAGCGGCACCGGGCTGTTGCCGCCTCCCACGAAACCGGTCACGCGCGGAGTGTTCTTGACCGCGTGCCAGAGCTCGTCGCTCATGTCGATCTCCACCAGCACGTAGCCCGGATAGAGCAGGCGCTTGCTGGTCACCTTCTTGCCCGCCTCGCAGTTCCACCACTTCTTCGGTCGGAATCAGCACCTGGCCGATCTTGTCGGAGTAGCCGAAAGCCTCCGCGCGGTTGCGCAGCGAATCCGCCACCTTTTGCTCGAATCCCGAGTAGGTGTGCAGGATGTACCATTGTTTGCCGGAGGGCGCCTCCGCCGGCGCGGCCGGTTCAACCGCCACTTCGTCCGTCACGGACTGCTCCCCGGATTCAGGCTCCGCTGGCAGAGCCTGCGGGCTCTCCTCTTCGGGCGGCGGAAGTGGAGGAGCGCCTTCGCCGTGGTTCAACATGTTCTTCGTCCGCCATGACCCACCCCACCTACCTGGTAAACAGGTTGAACAGCCTGGTGATCGCGCGTGCAGATCACCGAATCCACCACGTAAAAGTAAGCCGCAAAGGCAAACACGCAGGCGATGACCACGCCCGTGGTCGCGCGCACCTGTTTCCAGGATAGGCCACGTCACACGGCGCATCTCCATTTGCAGTTCCTGAACGTAAGTCCTTGACGCCCGCGGGCCAGCCCGCCACACCGCCCAGCGATCCTTGCGCTTTTTCAGCCATACTAACGCTCATGACTTCCGAAGATTTCCTGGCAGGGGCGGAGGGATTCGAACCCCCACTCGCGGTTTTGGAGACCGCTGGTCTACCGTTAAACCTACGCCCCTTCCAGTTGTCTATTTTATTTCTCTTGTGCACCTGGTGCTTGCGGCAATGCGGGCAGAACTTCTTCAGCTCCAGCCGCTCGGTGATGGTCTTCTTGTTCTTGGTGGTGCGTGTAGTTCCGATTCTTGCACTCGGTGCACTGGAAGGTGATGATCTCGCGCGGCATCCTTGTTCCCCTATCCCAATAATCTCCGTCACCGTGCCGGCGCCCACCGTGCGGCCGCCCTCGCGGATCGCGAACCGCAATCCCTTGTCCATGGCCACCGGCGTGATCAGCTCCACCTCCAGGTTCACGTTGTCGCCCGGCATCACCATCTCCGTGCCTTCCGGCAGCTTCGCCACTCCCGTCACGTCCGTCGTCCGGAAGTAGAACTGCGGCCGGTACCCCTTGAAGAACGGCGTGTGCCGCCCGCCTTCATCCTTGCTCAACACGTACACCTGGCCCCGGAACTTCGTGTGCGGCGTGATCGAGCCCGGCTTCGCGATCACCTGCCCCCGCTCCACTTCGTCCTTCTCCACGCCGCGCAGCAGCAGCCCCACGTTGTCCCCGGCCCGCCCTTCGTCCAGCAGCTTCTTGAACATCTCCACGCCCGGTGACCACCGTCTTGCGCGTCTCCCGGAACCCCACGATCTCCATTTCCTCGCCCACCTTCACGATGCCCCGCTCGATGCGCCCCGTCACCACCGTCCCGCGCCCCTGAATCGAGAAAATGTCCTCGATCGGCATCAGAAACGGCTTGTCGATCTCCCGCTTCGGCATCGGGATGTAGCTGTCCACCGCGTCCATCAGCTCCAGGATCCCCTTCTCCCACTGCTCTTCCCCGTTCAAGCGCCCCCAGCGCGTTCACCCGCACCACCGGCAGCTCGTCCCCCGGAAATTCGTACTTCGTCAGCAGCTCCCGCACTTCCAGCTCCACCAGGTCCAGCAGCTCCGGATCGTCCATCATGTCCACCTTGTTCAGGCACACCACGATGTACGGCACCCCCACCTGCCGCGCCAGCAGCACGTGCTCCCGCGTCTGCGGCATCGGCCCGTCCGGCGCCGCCACCACCAGGATCGCCCCGTCCATCTGCGCCGCCCCCGTGATCATGTTCTTGATGTAGTCGGCGTGCCCCGGACAGTCCACGTGCGCGTAGTGCCGCTTGGCCGTCTCGTACTCGATGTGCGCCACCGCGATCGTGATCCCCCGCGCCTTCTCCTCCGGCGCGTTGTCGATCGAATCGAAGCTCCGGAACTTCACCTTCGGGTTGTTCTTCCCCAATACCCGGGTGATCGCCGCCGTCAGCGTCGTCTTGCCGTGATCGATGTGCCCGATCGTCCCGATGTTCACGTGCGGCTTGCTGCGGTCGAATTTCTCCTTCGCCATGTTGTCCTTACCTCTACTGGAATGGATCCTGGAGCCGATGACCGGGATTGAACTGGTGACCTCGTCCTTACCAAGGACGCGCTCTACCAACTGAGCTACATCGGCCCTGTCTGCTCTCTTCCCGCCAGCTGCCTGAAAGTCTGGTGGACGGGGGAGGATTCGAACCTCCGTAGCCCGCAAGGGGCGGCAGATTTACAGTCTGCTGCCATTAACCGCTCGGCCACCCGTCCAATTTCACTCCGGCACGGATTTTGGGTCCGGACTGGAGCTGGCGGAGGGATTTGAACCCCCGACCCTCTGATTACAAATCAGATGCTCTACCAACTGAGCTACGCCAGCCGGGCAAAGTACTGATTCTAGCAGAATCTCCAGGGCTTCTGGAGCGGGAGACGGGAATCGAACCCGCAACCAACAGCTTGGAAGGCTGTGACTCTACCATTGAGTTACTCCCGCCCTTCCGCCAGGGGTGCGGATGCCGCAGGCGCACCTCGCCTTCCAGTCTCAATTGTACGGGAACCGGAACACGGCGGTCAATTCGGGACGGCCGATCACTGCGCACCGCGCTGCAGCAGTACTGCCTTCAGGGTGTGGAACAGCACGAACATGTCCAGCGCCAGCGATAGGTGCTTGATGTAGTAGAGATCGTACTCCAGCTTGCGGGCCGCGTCTTCCAACGAGTCCCCGTACTTGTGGCTGATCTGAGCCCAGCCTGTGATGCCGGGCCGCACGCAGAGGCGCTGGCGGTAGAACGGAATGCGCTCGGTCAACGTCTCCACGAACTCCGGGCGTTCGGGGCGCGGACCCACAAGGGACATTTCGCCGCGCAGCACGTTGAGGAACTGTGGAAGCTCATCCAGCCGAAGCAGGCGCAGCCAGCGTCCCACCGGGGTCACTCGCGGGTCGTCCTTTACCGCCCAGACCGCACCCGTCTCAGCCTCGGCGTTCTCATACATCGAGCGGAACTTATATAGGGTAAAAGGCTTGCCCCGCCAGCCCACCCTGGTCTGGCGGTACAGAACGGGGCCGCGCGAGGACACTCTGACGAGCAGCGCCACGAGCAGCAGAACCGGACTACAGACGACCACCCCGATCAGCGCAATCAGGCCGGAGTAGGCCAGTTGCAGTGCGACTTGGCTGGGCTTTGGCCCCAGTTCGCCGGAGTAGATGAGCTGGCCCGGACGGAGCTCGTGCAGGGACACTCTCTTGAATACGCTCTCGAAGGTCGCCGCCGCCTCCTCGATTCTGATGCCCGCGAACCTCAGCGACAGAAGGTCCATCAGCGGCACATGTCCCCTGCGCTCGCGCATTCCGACCACGATGCAATCCGGCTTGGTGCGCGAAACCACTTCCCGCAGATCCTTTACTCCTCCCAGCCGAACGAGGCCGTCCACCGGCGTCTGCTGGCCGGGCTCATCATCCAGGCAGCCGACCACGCACATGCCGAACTCCGGGTGACCGGTCACGTACCGCGCAATCTCGGTGACTAGGTCGTTGGTTCCCAGCAAGAGAAGCCGTTGCTGCCCCATCGTCCGCAGCAGGACCGAGCTATAGAACATGCGCCAGCTCAAGATGGAAACAAGGCTCAGGCCGCAGCCCAGCAGCATGAGCCATCGCGGAAGGATCAAGCCGGTGTTGAGATAGCCGAGCAGAGCCTGCGCAATTAAGGCAATCCCCATGACCTGAGAAAGCTGCTGCACGAGCAGGAGCCGGGACCTCACCTGGATCTCGCTGTAGAGGTCGTGCAAGTGCATCGCGAGCAGAATGGTAAGTTCCGTCACCAAGATGCGCCCCAGCCCCCCGTCGTAAAGCAGGTAGACCGCCGGGTCCACGTCGAGAATCGCATAGCTGGCCACGATGAAACAGCAAAACACGAGGCCGATTTCAGTGATCAGGAGGACCAGGACGTTGGAGGGAATGAGGTTGCGGAGCAGGCGGATCATTGTTCAGAAGCCGGGGCGTCAGCGCAACAGGCAAGTCTACCATGCCAGCGCGGCGGCCGTGGCCGATATTGGAACGGCACTAGCCCCAGAGGTCGGCGGTATTGACGGGCTGACCCTGAAGCTTCAGGTAATAGAACAGTTGCCCTTTGTGCTTCTCGAGGTGCTGGACCATTTGGAGCAGGTACCGGCCGAGGACCATCTGCACGCCTGGAGCCCAGGGAGCGGCGACCTGTTTGTCTGCCAAACTCGCCTCGCCCGCCTTGTCGATCATTTGGAGAGCAAGCGCCTTGTCCTGTGAAAGCAGCTTCTTGGCCTCCTCGACACTCTCTACCCCGGGCAGCTTCTCGGCCGGCGGCAGCATTTCCTCCGGGGGTAGGTCCTCCATCTTCACTCCCGCGGGCAGGCCCCAGTCGCCGGTGACGAATCCTTTGCACCCGGCGCCACAGGCGGCGGCGATGTGCATCAGGAGTTGGCCGACGGTCATCCAGTTGCTGCCAGTCGCCGGCTTCCAGTCGAGACGGCCTGGATCGACTTTGCCGAGCAGCCTCTCCGTGCTGGCGAACGTGCTTTCGACCTCGCTTTTCAAGAGCTGTGTCCAGTTCACGACGATTCTCCTTTCGCTCGATTCTCCCGGTGCCACGAGTGTACGCCCTGCGGCTGTTCGGCGCAACCGGCAGGCCACCCGCGCGTAGCTTATACTGGGAGTCTCCGATCCGGGTCCCCCCATGTGGCTTGTAAGAATCGCTCTCCGGCGTCCGTACACTTTCACGGTGGTTGCCGTGCTGATCGCGATCCTGGGCGGGGTCGCTGTCCTGACGATGCCGACCGACATCTTCCCGGACATCGACATACCGGTAGTCAGCGTCATCTGGAGTTATTCCGGGATTCCCCCGGAGGAGATGGCGAATCGCATCGCTACGGTCTTCGAGCGGGCGATGACCACCACGGTGAACGACATCGAGCACATCGAGTCGCAGTCGTATCCGGGCGTGACGGTGATTCGCGCCTATTTCCAGCCCAACGCGAAGGTCGAGATGGCCATCGCGCAGATCACCTCGATTTCCCAAAGCACCCTGCGCATCATGCCGCCCGGCATATTCCCGCCCAGCGTCATCAAGTACAACGCCTCGAGCGTGCCTATCCTGCAATTGAGCATCAACAGCCAGACGCTTCCGGAGCAGGTGCTTTACGATTACGGCCAGAACTTCATCCGGACGCAACTGGCAACGGTCCAGGGGGCCTCCGTGCCCTTGCCGTACGGCGGCAAGATGCGCAACATCCTGGTGGACCTGGACCCCAACCTGCTCTATGGGAAGCACTTGTCCGCCACCGAGGTGTCTCAGGCGCTGAGTCTTCAAAACCTGATCCTGCCCGCCGGCAACATCAAGGTAGGCGAGCGGGAATACTACGTGAGGGTGAACAGCAGCCCGCTGGTGGTATCGGCGCTCAACGACCTGCCCATCAAGACCGTCGACGGAGCAACCATCTTCCTCAAGGACGTGGCGCAGGTGCGGGACGGCTATGCCGTGCAGACCTGCATCGTTCGACAGAACGGGGCGCGCGCGGCCCTGCTCACAGTCCTCAAGAACGGCAAGGCGTCCACGCTGCAAATCGTCGAAAACGTGAAAAGCGTTCTGCCGCGGATCATGGCCGGACTGCCGACCGAGCTGAACATACGAACCCTGCTGGACCAGTCGCTCTTCGTCAGGGCAGCCATCAACGGCGTCGCGCGCGAGGCCGTCATCGCGGTGCTACTGACAGGCTTCATGATTTTGCTGTTCCTGGGGAGCTGGCGCAGCACGCTCACGGTGTGCGTGTCGATCCCGCTGTCGGTGCTATGCTCGCTGATTTTCCTGAACCTCGCTGGTCAGACCATCAACGTGATGACGCTGGGCGGCCTGGCGCTGTCCGTCGGGATTCTGGTGGACAATGCGACAGTGACGATCGAGAACATTTATCGCAATCTCGAGCAGCAGAAGACGCTCACACGGGCGATTCTGGACGGCGCGCAGCAGATCAACGTGCCGATCTTCGTTTCGACGCTGGCGATCTGCATCGTGTTTGTTCCGGTGCTGCTGCTCACCGGACCCGCCAGGTACCTGTTTACGCCCCTGTCCATGGCCGTCGTATTCGCGATGCTCGCTTCCTATCTGCTCTCACGGACGCTGGTTCCGACCATGGTACACAACCTGTGCGCCCGCGAAGCTGAGATCTACACCAAAGGGGAGGAGCACGTCGAGCGCGGCGGGCCCATCTGGTGGCTGCACCGCGGCTTTCAGCGCCGGTTCGACCGTTTTCGCGAGAGCTACCGCGGCGCGCTGGTCTGGACGCTGGACCACCGCGCCCTCGCGGGCAGCCTTTTCGTGGCGTTCATGGCCGGGTCCTTGTCGCTGGCTTTCGTCGTCGGAGAGGATTTCTTCCCTGTCGTGGATTCAGGCCAGATGCGGTTGCACGTCAGCGCCCCGGCTGGGACGCGCCTGGAACAGACGGAGCAGATCTTTAGCCGAGTGGAGGACGAGATCCGGCGCGAATTGGGCCCGGAGCTGGCGAATATCCTGGACGACATAGGGCTCCCGGCAGGAAGCATCAACATCGCATACTCCGACACGGCCACGATAGGGCCGGGCGACGGCGAGATCCTGATCTCCTTGCGGGAGGACCGCCGCACGCCGACAGCGGAGCTGACTCAGCGTCTCAGGCGCACTCTTAAGGAACGCTTTCCCGATTTGACTTTCTTCTTTCAGCCGGCCAACATCACAAACCAGATTCTGAATTTCGGACTGCCGGCCCCTATCGACGTGCAAGTCGTGACCCGAGATTCCGCGGCGGGCTACAACCTGGCCCGGGAACTTCAGCGCCGGATCAGCCTGGTGTCGGGCGCAGTGGACGTGCACATCCGCCAGGAAGTCAGCTATCCGGATGTCCGCGTCGATGTGGATCGTTCCCGGGCCAGCGAGGCCGGCCTTACGCAACGCGACGTAGCCAACAGCCTGCTGATCTCGCTCAGCTCCAGCGGACAGGTGGCGCCCAACCAATGGTTGAACCCGGTGACGGGCGTGAATTACCAGGTGGTGGTGCAGACGCCGCAGTATCGCGTGAGCTCCTTCGAGGAGCTGGGACGAACGCCGATCGCCGCGCCCGGAGGCGGCCGGACGCAACTGCTGAGCAACCTGGCAACCTTCAGCCGGGGGACTTCGACCGCCCTGGTGAGCCACTACAACGTGCAGCCTGTCTTCGATGTCTTTGCCAATGTGCAGCAGCGCGACCTTGGCGGAGTGGCGGGCGACGTGGAGCGGATCGTGCGCGAGATCACGCCGCGGTTGCCGCGGGGGACCTTCATCGACACGCGGGGGCAGGTGGAGACGATGAACACGTCGTTCACGCGGCTGGGCTTGGGCATGATTTTCGCGGTGGTCCTGGTCTATCTTCTGATGGTCGTGAATTTCCAATCCTGGCTGGATCCCTTCATCATTCTCATGGCGATACCGGGCGCCCTGGCCGGCATCCTCTGGATGCTCTTCGTGACCCAGACCACGCTGAGCGTACCGGCTCTGATGGGCGCGATCATGACCGTGGGGGTGGCGACGGCCAACAGCATCCTGGTGGTGACCTTCGCCAACGACGAGCGCATGACCGGCAAGGACGCCATGACGGCGGCCCTGAGCGCGGGGTACACCCGGCTCCGGCCGGTGATCATGACCGCGCTGGCGATGATCATGGGCATGCTGCCCATGGCGCTGGGAATGGGCGAGGGCGGCGAGCAGAACGCGCCGCTGGGGCGCGCGGTGATTGGCGGCCTGATCGTGGCGACTTTCGCGACGCTGTTCTTTGTGCCTGTGGTCTACTCCTACCTTCGCAAGAAACCGCCGGTGGACCTGGATCGACTGATCGCAGCCGAGGAGCGAGGAGAAAGCGTGCCATGAAGTCCGCGGAGAAATCATCGAGCTGGGTCCGCCCGGTGGGGGCCGGCTTGTTCATAGCGGCAGTGCTGGTGGTGCTGCTGGTGGCGGGCTATCTCCCCAGGCGGAACCGCGAGCGGAACCTGGTCCGCGCCACGGACGAGCTGAAGACCGAGGTGCCGGAGGTGACGGTTGACCGCGCGGAGCGGAGTCCGGCGCTGGGGGACGTGACGTTGCCGGGCAACGTCACGCCACTCACCGAAGCGTTGATCAACGCGCGGGCGAGCGGGTACATCCAGCGCCGCCTGGTGGACATCGGCGACCGCGTCTCGCAGGGACAGTTGCTGGCGGAGATCGATTCTCCGGAACTCGACGAGCAGGTGCTCCAGGCGGCAGCGGGCGTCTCCCAGGCCAAGGCGGCGCTGGCGGGGGCGGTGCAACTCCTGCGACAGGCGAATGCGCGGCTCAACCTGGCGCGCGTCACCGCCGACCGCTGGCGGATCCTGGTGCAAAAAGGAGTGGTCTCGCGGCAGGAATCCGACCAGAGGGACGCCGACCTGGAAGCGCAGCAGGCGACGGTGGAGTCTTCACAGGCGGCGGTCAAAGCCGCGGAAGACAGCGTCCGGGCGAGCGAGGCCAACCTGCGCCGGCTGACCGAGATGCAGGCCTTCGAGAAGGTGACAGCGCCGTTCGCGGGGATCGTCACAGCGCGCAACGTGGACATCGGCTCGCTGATTCCCGCCACGGGAGGGCCGCCGTTGTTTCGCATCGCGCAGATCGACAGGCTGCGCATCATGGTGGACGTTCCTCAGACCAGCGCGGCCTTCGTGCGCGTTGGCAGCGCGGCCGAAGTGACCTTCCAAGAGCTTCCAGGACGCCGGTTCACGGGTAAGATCTCGCGTACGGCGAATGCGCTGGAGCCCAGCACCCGGACGCTTCCAACCGAGGTCGAGGTGGCCAACCCCGGCGGCGTCCTGCTTCCGAATATGTTCGCGCAGGTGCGACTGCTCAAGGTGGGCACCGCGTCCACCGCGCTGATTCCAGGAGATGCGCTCATTGTGCGGCCGAATGGCACGCAGGTGGCCATCGTCACCGCAGGCAACCGCATTCACTTCCAGCCGATCGAGCTGGGGAGGGACTTCGGGCAGTTCACCGAAGTGCGGGCCGGTCTGAGCGGAGACGAAGTGGTCGTGGTGAATGCAACGGACGACGTTCGCGAGGGCGCCGAGGTCAAGCCCCTCATGAGGGCCTCCGAGGCGGCTCCCGGTACGTCACAAGCACCGAGCTCGGGGGCACGAGGCAGTGGGCCGAACAAGTCAGGCGAGGCCTCCGGCCGGCGCCCCTAGGTTCCCCTCATCAATCCAATGTCAAGACGATTCTGTATATGCACTGCCCTGTTTCTTGCGCCGTTCGGACTGGCGGCGCAGACCCGCAAGAACCAAACCGTCAAGATCGAGTCTCCGCCCGAGGGCAACCGGTGGACGGGCCGCTTCGAGCGCCCGTACCGGGCCGGCACGGTACCCGAGGTCGAGTTTCGCGACTCGAGCCGCATGGACGCGCTGATTCGCGGCGGGCAGCTCTACCTCTCGCTCGCTGATGCCATCGCGCTGGCGCTGGAGAACAATCTCGACATCGAACTGCAACGGTTCGGGCCGGCCATAGCCGCCACGGATCTGCGCAGGGCGCAGGGCGGCGCCACACTGCGCGGTGTCCCGCTCAGCGTGAGGGAACTGCCCGCCGGCGTGGGGGGACCGGGAGGCCCGCTCGTGACCACGGTCGGCGCCTACAACCCAACCACGTCGGTCTCCCCGAACATCGGCGAACTGGGCGGCATCACGGCGCAGGAGCGAACGCTTTCGGTCCTGGGCACGTCCTCTCCCAGTGCAGGCCCGCGGGTCCCTTCGTTCGATCCGTCCTTGGTGGGCGGCTTGAACTGGGGCCGCCAGTCGACTCCCGTGTACAACGGCACGTCGGGGGGCGTCAATCCGGTGCTGTTCGACAGCCTGGGGGGTAACTTCGGCCTTCAGCGAGGCTTCTCGACCGGCACGTCCGTGAACCTCGGCTACAGCAGCACGCGCCAGGACGGGAACTGGACACACGCGGACTTCAACCCTTACACCAGCGCGGCGCTGAGCCTTACACTGAGCCAGCGGCTCTTGCAGGGCTTCAGTATAGCGGTCAACCGGCGCTACATCCGGATCGCCAGGAACGACGAGAACCTATCGGACCAGGTCTTCAAGGAGCAGGTGATTAGCACCGTCTCTTCGGTCATACGGCTCTACTGGGACCTGGTCAGCCTGAATGAGGACGTCCGTGTCAAAAGGAATGCGCTGAGGCTTTCGGAGATGCTTCTGGAGAACAACCAGACGCAGGTAGAGACCGGCACGCTGGCTCCCCTGGAGGTCAAACGGGCGCAGGCCGAGGTGGCGCGCGTCCGCCAGGAGCTCACCAACTCGGAGAGCCTGGTCGCGCAGCAGGAGCTGATTCTCAAAAAGGTGCTGACGCGCACCGGGCTGAGCGATGCTCTGGCCCGGGAGGCGCGCATCGTGCCGCTGGACCGGATCGAAATCCCGGCGAAAGACGACGTGTCTCCCGTGCAGGACCTGGTGGCGCAAGCTCTTCGCAACCGGCCGGATCTGGCGGAAGCCCGCCTGCAAATCGAGAATTCCCAGATCAGCTTGCACGCTTCCAGGAATGCGCTGCTGCCCTCTCTGGACCTGGTCGGATCGGTGCAGAACAACGCCATGACGGGACAGGTGAACAGCTACGCGGCGTCGCCCGCGGCCGACAGGTTCTATGTCGGCGGGACAGGAAACCTGCTGTCGCAGATCCTGGCGCACGACTTCCCCAACTACACCGTGGGGGTGCAGTTGAGCATTCCCCTGAGTAACCGGGTGGCGCAAGCCGATGCGGTGCGCGACCAGTTGGATCTGCGGCAGGCGCAGGTCCGGCTGCGGAACCTGGAGGACCAGGTGCGGCTCGAGATCGAGAGCGCGCTGATCGCGCTGGCGAGGTCGCGCATGGCCTACGAAGCCGCGGTCCAAACGCGGCAGTTGCAGCAGGAGGCGCTGGACGCGGAAAGGGAGAGGTACGCGGTAGGGGCTTCGACCAGCTTTTTCGTCATCCAGTACGAGCGGGACCTTGCTCAGGCCGAGACCACCGAAGTGATCGCCCGCGGCAACTACGCCAAGGCGCGCGCGGCTCTGGACCGCGGGCTGGGGGTGACGCTGGACAAGTATGGCGTGCAACTGTCGGAGGCCCGGAGCGGCGCGGTTTCGGCCGCACCATCACCCCTGCCCCGGCAATGAGCGGGTTTTTGGGACGAGGAGACGGGGAGACCTGGGGGACGGAAGCGTTGTGCCCCGCAGGGATTCTGAGTGTTGGCAGTACGGCATCAACGCCTGACAGATGCCGCGCTCGGCCAAGCGTGTTTCTTCAATGAATCACCGGTTTCGGGGGTTTCGGGGTTTCGGGGAGATAAGCGATTGTGTAGCCTGTCCCCGAAACCCCGAAACCCCGAAACCAAAACGAAACCCTTGACGTGGCGCGCCGGCGGGGGTAAAGTCGAATATAGGACCGATTGGGTCCTATATTGATCGCATGTTCCGCCTCAGCAAGAAAGCGGATTACGGACTGATCGCACTCATGCACCTGGCCTCCCAGGAGTCAGGCCGGAGCGCCAGCGCCAAAGAGATCGCGGACGCCTATAGTCTGCCGCTCCCGCTGCTCTCAAAAATCCTTCAGAAGCTCACCAGAGAGGGGTTCCTCGCCGCCGTGCTCGGGACCAACGGCGGCTACAAACTGGCGCGCGAGGCGAGCCGGATCAGCACGCTGGAAGTGATCCGCGCTATCGACGGACCGGTCTTTTTCACGTCCTGCTCCAGCAGGGGGGACCACTGCCACCAGACCTCGAAGTGCACCGCGCGGGGGCCGCTGGAGAAGATCCGCGAGGACATTTTGCGGCTTCTGGACGGCATCACCATCTCGGAGATGTCTTCGGGCAGAAAGCAGGAAGCGCCCCTGGTGAGGCTGGCAGCCACAAGGACAAACGTATGAAGCTCCCTATTTACATGGATTATCACGCCACAACGCCGGTCGATCCGCGCGTGCTCCAGGCCATGCTCCCCTTTTTCACGGAGCAGTTCGGCAATGCCGCCAGCCGCAACCACAGCTACGGGTGGGAGGCGGAGCGCGCGGTGAACAAGGCGCGGCGGCAGATCGCCGAATTAATCGGCGCGTCCCCCAAGGAGATCATCTTCACCAGCGGGGCCACCGAGTCCGACAACCTGGCGATCAAGGGCGTGGCGGAGATGTACGCCGAGAAGGGCGACCACATCATCACAGCGGTTACCGAGCACAAGGCGGTGCTGGACACCTGCAAGCGGCTGCAGAAGCACGGCTGCCGCGTGACTTTCCTGCCGGTCGGCCGGGACGGCTTGATCGACCTGGAAGGGCTGAGCGCTGCCATCACCGACAGGACGATCCTCATCAGCGTCATGCTGGCCAACAACGAGGTCGGCGTACTCCAGCCGGTCCGGGAGATCGGCCGGATTGCCAAAGAGCGAGGGGTGCTGTTCCATACCGATGCCACCCAGGCCGTGGGCAAAGTTCCGGTGAACGTGATCGAAGACAACATCGACCTCATGTCGATCAGCGCGCACAAAATGTACGGCCCCAAGGGGATTGGCGCGCTCTACGTGCGCCGCAGGAACCCCCGGGTGCAGCTCACGGCGCAGATGGACGGGGGCGGGCACGAACGAGGCATGCGTTCCGGGACGCTGAATGTCACGGGCATCGTAGGGCTGGGGGAGGCCAGCGCCATCTGCCAGCGGGAGATGGCCGAGGAATCCGTCCGGCTGGCGGCGCTGCGGGACAGGCTCGAGGCGAAGTTGGGAGCAGCCCTGGAGGAGGTGTACGTCAACGGCTCGATGGAGCACCGCTTGCCCAGCAATCTGAACATGAGTTTCGCCTACGTCGAAGGCGAGTCGTTGCTGATGGGGATCAAGGATGTGGCGGTCTCCAGCGGCTCGGCCTGCACTTCAGCGTCGTTGGAGCCGAGCTACGTGTTGAAGGCACTAGGGATAGGCGACGAGCTGGCCCACACGTCGATCCGCTTCGGGCTCGGCCGTTTCAACACCGGGGAGGAAGTGGACTATGTGGCCGAGCGTGTGATCGAGACCGTGAAGAAGCTGCGTGAACTGTCGCCGCTCTACGAGATGGCCCGGGAGGGTGTGGACCTCAAGACCGTCCACTGGCAGGGGGAGCGCTAGATGCCGTATTCGAACAAGGTTCTGGACCACTACAACAACCCGAGGAATGTCGGGGCCTTGGACAACAACGACCCGACGGTGGGGACAGGCATGGTCGGCGCGCCGGAGTGTGGCGATG
The DNA here is from genome assembly GCA_963798455.1 of Bryobacterales bacterium. Taxonomy (GTDB): domain Bacteria; phylum Acidobacteriota; class Terriglobia; order Bryobacterales; family Bryobacteraceae; genus CAWCTD01. Next base: position 651,936 of record CAWCTD010000004.1, on the reverse strand, counting down.
TCATGAGGCTGCAACTGAAGGTCGATCCGAAAACGGGCATAATACAAGACGCGAAGTTCAAGACCTTCGGCTGCGGCAGTGCCATCGCCAGTTCCTCGCTCGCGACCGAGTGGGTGAAGGGGCGGAGCGTGGATCAGGCCCTCCAGATCAAAAACGTGGAGATCGTCAACGAACTGAGCCTGCCGCCGGTGAAGATCCACTGCTCCGTTCTGGCCGAGGACGCCATCAAGGCGGCTATCGCGGACTACCGCAAGAAGCAGGCGAACCCCAAGCCCGAGGGAGGTGAGGCATGATCCAGGTGACACCCAAAGCGATCGAGAGAATCCGGCAGGTTTTTGCCAAGCAGGGAGTGCCATCCGGCGGCCTGCGCCTGGGCGTGCAAGGCGGCGGCTGCTCGGGGCTGAGCTACCTGATCCGCTTTGAAACCAAAGAGCGCCCAAGCGACCGAGTGCTGGACTTCGACGGAGTGAGGGTCTTCGTGGACCCCAAGAGCCTGATCTACCTGGACGGCATGACGCTGGACTACAAGGAGTCGCTCATGCAGTCAGGCTTTGTCTTCGACAACCCCAACGCCAAGACGAGCTGCGGCTGTGGCACGTCCTTCACCGCCTGATGAACGCCTCCGGCTGCTGGAAATGCGGACAGGAGCCCCACGACTCTCTGTTCTGCAAGTTCTGCAACACCCTTCAGCCACCGGCGGCGGACTACTACCGGTTCTTCGGCCTGGAACGGCGGCTGAGCATCGATTTGGCCGATCTGCAAGAGCGCTACTACAGCCTGAGCCGGCTGGTGCATCCGGACCGCTTCCAGCGCGGGACGCCCAATGAGAAGCGTTTCGCGCTCGACGCCACGGCCATCCTGAACGACGCCTACCGGACATTGCGGGACCCGGTCGCCCGAGCCGAGTACGTGCTCAGAGAGGAGGGCATCGAGGCCGCCGAGCGCAATTCCAAGCGCCCAGTTCCCGAACTGATCGAGGAAGTCTTCGATTTGCACATGTCGCTCGAGGCGTTTCGCGGCGGCGACTCCTCGGTGCGGCCGGCACTGGAGGCCGCGCTGGCGAGGTTCCGCGCCCTGCGCGGTGGGATCGACGGCGACCTGGAGGTTCAGTTCGCCAAACACGACCGCGGCCACGACCGCGACCTGCTGGTGCGGGTCCGCGGCCTGCTCGACCGGCGCAGCTACATGTCCAACCTGATCGAAGAGGTGGAAGAAGGATTGGCCGGGTAATCATGTCCGATCTGCTGCAAATTGACTTCAGCGCCATCCAGGAACCGCGGATCGTTGGCATCGACCTGGGGACGACCAACAGCCTGGTGGCCTTCATGGATCTGACCGGGCCAGAGGTGATCCCGGGAGAAGATGGAGAGCGGCTGGTCCCGAGCGTGGTGTCCCATGGCGCGGGGGGTGAAATTGCGGTTGGCAACCGCGCCCGAGACCTGTTGATCACGCAGCCCGAGCGCACGGTCTATTCGGTCAAGCGGCTGATGGGGCGGGGCGTCGCGGACGTCCGGGAAGAGTTGCGGCTGTTCCCTTTCCGGATCGCCGAGTCGAGCGAATCGGTGATCCATCTGGATCTGGGCGGGAAGACGTTTACGCCGCCCGAGATTTCCGCCTTCATCCTGAGGCAACTCAAGCAGAACGCGGAGGCGCACTTGGGCGAGGCCGTCCCGCGCGCCGTCATCACCGTGCCGGCCTACTTCAACGACGCGCAGCGGCAGGCCACCAGGGACGCGGGAAGGATCGCCGGCCTGGAGGTTGTGCGCCTGGTGAATGAGCCGACCGCGGCCGCGCTGGCCTACGGTTTAGACAAGCGGAAGGAAGGCGTGGTCGCAGTGTACGACCTGGGAGGCGGCACGTTCGACATCTCGATCCTGCGGCTGCACGAAGGGATTTTCGAGGTGCTGGCGACCAACGGCGACACGCACCTGGGGGGCGACGACATCGACAACCTGCTGCGGGACGTGGCTCTCGAGGACATCCGGTCCGAATGGGGCGAGGACATCTCGGGCAACCCCGAGGCGGTACAACTTCTGCGCCGCGCGGTGATCCAGGCCAAGGAGCGGCTCTCCTTCGTGCCGGTGACGAACATCGAGCTGGAGTATCGGGGCAAGAAATACCAGCGCGAGATTCCGCGGGAAGTGTTCGAGAGGCTGATCGCCGGCATCGTGGATCGCACGCTAGGGCCTTGCCGCGGTTGCATCCGGGATGCGGGGGTCACCGTCGAGCAGATCGACGAGGTGGTTCTGGTGGGCGGGTCCACGCGGATTCCGATGGTGCGACGAGCCGTCGAAGTCCTGTTCCGGGCCAAGCCGCACACCGAACTGAATCCGGAAGAGGTGGTGGCGCTGGGCGCGGCCGTACAGGCGGGCATCCTGGCGGGCAAGGTCGAGAACCAGTTATTGCTGGACGTGACGCCGCTGTCGCTCGGCATCGAGACGATGGGCGGCACCGTTTCCAGACTGATCCATCGCAACTCCACAATTCCAGCCAGCGCCACGGAGGTGTTCACCACGGCGGTGGACGGGCAGAAGAATGTCCTGATCCACGTGTTGCAAGGCGAGCGGGAGCTGGCCAAGGACTGCCGGAGCCTGGCGCGGTTCGACCTGAAGGACATCGAGCCCATGCCGGCGGGTATGGCCCGGATCGAGGTCCGGTTTCTCATCGACGCCAACGGGATTCTGAACGTCACCGCCCGGGACATGCGGACAGGGCACGGGCAGAACGTCGAGGTGAAGCCGTCCTACGGGCTGACCGACCAGCAGGTGGAAGCGATGATCCAGGAATCCATGGAGATGGCCGGTGCCGATTTCAAGGAGCGGCAGGTCCGCGACGCGCGGGTCGAGGCCGACCGGATACTCGGTGCGGTCGAGAAGGCCAAGCAGGGCCAGGCCTACGCCGGCCTCGGCGACGAGGAGAAGGGCCAGATCGAGGCTGCACGGAATCGACTCCTACTTGCGTACCATGCCGACGACCACCTTCTGATCCGGGCGCAGATCGAGGCGCTGGACCGCACCACGATGGCCTTGGCCGAGAAGATGATGGATGCGGCCGTGAGCACGGCGCTGAAGGGGACGAAGATCTGATGCCTGGCTTGACCTGGGATGACCCTGAGGGCATCGCGCTCGCCCTTTTGGAGAAGTTCCCCGATCTCGACCCGCTGGCCGTGCGGTTCACGGACCTGCAACGCTGGGTGACAGAACTCGCCGACTTCCGCGACGACCCGAAGGCTTCCTCGGAAGGCAAGCTGGAAGCCATCCAGATGGCCTGGTGGGAGGAGTGGCATTTCGGGGACAGGCTACGAAACCCCCATTCCCAGTGAGAGGAGCTGTGGTCAGCGAACACGTATCTCTTGATGGCGCGTTTGCCTCGGCTCATAGTTCCCGGTTGCCCGCACCACGTGACTCAGCGGGGCAACCATCGCCAGACAGTTTTCTTCTCCGATGGGGATCGCCGGATGTACCTGACGATTCTCCGTGACCACTGCAGAAGCCATCAGGTTCAGATCATCGCGTGGTGCCTGATGCAGAACCACGTACATTTCGTCGTGATCCCACACCGGGGAGATTCGCTGGCTGTGGTGTTCGGAAGGACCCACAATGAGTATGCGCGTTGGCTCCACGTCCGGTTGAGGCAGGTCGGACATCTCTGGCAGAACCGCTTCTATTCTTGCCCTTTGGAGGAGCCGCACCTATGGGAGGCCGTTCGCTATGTCGAGCTTAACCCAGTCGGGGCTGGCCTGGCCGGGCAGGCCTGGGAGTGGCCTTGGTCAAGCGCGATGGCGCACATCAGGGGAGAGGACGAATGGGGGCTAATCGACCTGGAATGGTGGCGGCGACAACAGGATAGCGAGTTGTGGCGCTTGGCGCTTGTGTCAGGTTTCGATGAGGCAGAAATCAGGCAGCGGCTGCGAGAGGCCACCCGGACTGGGCGCCCGCTCGGGAGTGACAACTTCGTCGAAGGCCTGGAAACCACGACTGGGAGGACGCTTCGACTGCAGAGACGCGGTCCGAAACCAAAGCGTCTCGAAGCCGCTAGTCAACTGAGTTTCGGGATTTCGTAGCCTGTCACCGAAATAGCGGGGTGAGCACGATGTTGCGGAATTCGACCGGGCCGTGGTCGCCTTGCAGAGACAATGGGCCGGGCTGCCCTTCGTTGGGGTCGTGCCCCATGGCCGTGAGGCCTTCCACAACTTGCTTGTCGATGATCTTGATCCCGTTCAACACCACCGTGACGTCGCGGCCGATGAGGGTGATGTCATAGGCCTGCCACTCGCCGGCGCGCTTGCTGGCATTGACCTTGGGTGCAATGCGGCTGTAGAGCGAACCGTCGCTGTGGGTGTTCGGCGGCTGTCCGTAATCGTCAAGGACCTGGACTTCGTAACGGCCGCGCAGACCTATGCCGCTGTTGCTGTGCGCGGACATGTTGAACTCGATGTGGAGCTTGAAGTTCCAGAACTTCCGTTGGGAAACCAGGTTGGCGCCGCCACCGGGGGCCTTCAGAACGCCGTTGGCGACCGTCCATCCGAACTTCCTGTCCTTCTCCAGAGCCTCCCAGCCGGTGAGGTCCTTTCCGTTGAACAACCGGATCGGCTTCTCCTCGCGCCAGGAGCCGTCGTCCTTGTCTTTGATATCCGGCGCACGCACGCCGGTCCACTTCACGGGCGGTTGGCCAGAGCCCTCCGTCTCGGAAGTGCCCACAAGCTGGGAGCCTGCGAGCCTGGCCTGATAGACCGAGTGGACAGGCACGGTCTCCCCAGACTCGCGGCGCTGCTTGTAGCGGAAACCGAAAACCAGCTCACCGTTTCGAATGGCAACTTCGTCCGCGATGTTCAAGTCGCCGGCGTAGGCGCTGACGAACTTGACCTTGGGCTCCGGAGTTCCAGCTCCGGCGACCTCGAGCCACCAGGCGCGGACCGCGGGGCCTGCCGGGGTGATGTCCCACCGCCCGTTAAAGTCGGTATCCGCCGCGAAGGCGGAGACGAAAGAAACCAGTACCAGCGCAAGCGCGTTCTTCATAAGCTGCGGCACCGGGTGCCTAGTCTAAGATTCTACCTGCCAACGACCAGCACTTGGAAGCTGTCCGGGACCGAAGGGGCGCGGCCACCCCGGCCCTGGGGCTGCTGCCCGGCCGCCGGAGCGGCGTAGTCGACCGCGGGCAGGTAGGCCCTATGCAGCTTGAGATCGACGGTCATGGTGCGCGCACCGCGGGCGGTGGGCACGGTCTCGACGGCGTCGTACTTGCCTTTGACCTGCATGACCACGGTCATGGTTCCATCCCCGCCGTTCGAGCTGAAGGCGGCGCCGGTCCCCGGGTCGAAGCCCGCACCGTCCGGCCCCTGGCCGATGGGCGGCGTCGCGATCACCTTTCCGGTATCGGGGTCCGACACCGTCATCATCTTGTTGCCGCAAACGGAGAAGAGCCGGCGATTCTTGACGTCCATGGCCAAGCCGCTCGGGCCGTCGCAAGGCGCCAGTGAATAGCGCTTCGACACGGCCAGTTTCTGCGCGTCGACCACAACGATCTCGCTGGTGTCCTCGACGTTGACATAGATGCGGCCGGTGCCGTCCGCGACGGAGAACTCAGGCTTGCCGCCCATGGGTATGGTGCCCGCCACCTGCCCGGTTTTGGCGTCGATGGCCGTGGAGTCGTTCGAGCGGCCGTTGAAGGTGAAGACACGGCCGGTCTTCGGCTCGTAGACAATCGAGTCCGGATTCTGCCCCGTGGCGACTTGCGACAAAGGCTTCAGCGTTTTCAGATCAAAGACGGTGACGTTGTTGGACCGTCCATTGCTCGTAAACCCTTTGTTCAGTTCGGGAGCGAAGGCGATGCCGTGCACCCCCTGTGTGTCCGGGATTTCCCCGACAACCTTGCCGGCATCGACATCCACCACGACCACCCGCGTGCCGTTGGAGACAAACAGGCGGCGGCTGGATTCATCCAGTCTCAGGTAGTCCCAACTGCTACCGCCGCCGACGTGGATCTTCTGGATGACGTGGTATCCCTCGGCAGCCAGGGCTGCGCAGGCTACGAAGACGAAGCATAGAAGCCGTTTCATTGTTCACTCCTCTGGCCCCCAAGGTAATAGCGGACGGCCGGTGTCACCACCAGGGAGAGCACCATCGAAGCGAGGATGCCGCCGATCACCGCGATGGCCAGGGGCTGCAGCATCTGTGAGCCGGCGCCCCAGGCGAGCGCCAGCGGAAGCATGCCGGCCACGGTGGCCAGCGCGGTCATCATGATGGGGCGCAAGCGGCGTTCGCCGGCGCGCATGCATGCTCTCCGCGGCCGGCATGCCCTCGGCGCGGAATTTCTGGTCGGCGTCGAGCAGCAGGATGCCGTTCTTGGCGACGATGCCGATCACCATGATCAGTCCCATGAACGAGGACAGGTTGAAGGTCGTGCCCGTGACCAGCAGGGCCACAAAGACCCCGCACGTCGAAAGCAGAGCCGAGGAGAGCACGGCGACCGGCGCGGCGAAATTGCCGAACTCGAACAGCAGCACGATGAAGACCAGCACGATCGCCAGGACCAGCACGAAGGACGAGGTCCCGGAACGAGCGCTGCTGCTCCTCGTAGCCTCCGCCGTACGCAACGCGGATCGCGGGCGGCAGGTTCAAATCGGCCACGGCCTTCTGCACCGCCACCATCCCGGCGCCCAGGTTGACCCCCTCGAGGCGTGCCGGTCACGTCGACGTGCGCTGCAGGTTCTCGCGGCGGATCTCGGTCTGGCCGGGCAGTTCCGCCATGCTTCGCCAGCGAACCGAGCGTCGCGGTCTTGCCGCTGCCGCTGACCAGCAGAGTGCTTCGGATCGCGTCCAGAGAAGCGCGCGTCTCGGGCGGGAAGCGCACGCGGATGGTATAGGCCCGGTCATTGACCACGACGGGAGTGGAAGCCGGCTCGCCCTGCAGCATGGCGCTGGCTGTCCAGTTCGATTTCCTCCGGGGTGAAGCCGGCGCGCGCGGTGACGGACGGGGTCCACCTGGAAAGTCGTGGCCGGACCGCTGATCGTATTCTCGATGCCGTCCAGCACGTCCACCACGCCGGGAATCTTCTTGATGGCCTCGGCGACACGCGGGGCCCACTCGGCGCCGTAAGCCCGGGTCTTCCGAGAAAAGCTTGATGACGATCGGCTCGGGGGCGTTGGTGAGATCGCCGATCATGTCCTGAAGAAGCTGGACGAACTCCACGTTGAGCGTGGGCGCCTGCTCGGCGATCTTGTCACGCACTTCGGCGATGACCTCGTCCGAGCCGCGGTTACGGTTCTGCTTCAGCTTGACGGCGATGTCGCCGGTGTTGGCCTCGGTGACGGCGCCAGGCCGAGTTGCAAGCCGGTGCGGCGCGAGGTGCTCTCCACCTCCGGCGTTTCGCGCAGAATGCGCTCCACCGTCAGCAGGGCGCGGTTCGTATCTTGCAGTGAGGAACCCGCCGGCGACCAGTAGTCGATGATGAAGCCGCCTTCGTCCATTCCCGGCAGCAGGTCCGAGCCGATGGCTTGGTAGCACAGGTAAGAGCCGGCGATCAGCGCCAGACACGCGACCGCCAGCCAGACGGGGTGCCTGAGCACCGCCGGCAGAGACCGCTCGTAAAGACGCATCACATGTCTGAAGACGCGCGTGGCGCTCGCCCGACTCCGCGGCCCGCCGCCGGATGAAGAAGTGACTGAGCGTGGGGGTCCAGGTCAGCGCCAGAACCAGTGAGGTGAGCAGCGCAGCCCCCACCGTGACGGCCAGCGCCCGGAAGAAGACGCCGGTAACGCCGGTGATGGAGATCAGCGGCACGAAAACCACGATGGGAGTGATGGTGGAGCCGACCAGCGGAACGCGGATCTCGCGGATCGCGCTGCGAATGGCTTCGGCGCGCGTCTGGCCGGCATCGCGGTGCATGACGATGTTCTCCACCACCACGATGGCGTCGTCGATCACCAGGCCCACGGCCGCGGCCAGCCCGCCCAGCGTCATCAGGTTGAAGGTCTCGCCCAGCACGCGCAGGGCGATGAAGGTGACGGCGATGGTGGCGGGGATCACCAGGCCGGCCACCAGCGAGGTGCCCCAATCGCGCAGGAACAGCACCATGATGAGGGACGCCAGGATCAGGCCCAACAGAATGGCATCGCGCACGCTCTCGATCGAGCTGTTCACGATCTCCGACTGGTCGTAGAACGGCCGGAACTGGACGCCCGGGCGGCAGGGTGCTGGCGAATGCGGTCGATCTCCTTGTGGACGGCGTCGGCCACGGTCACGGTGTTGCCGTCCGGCTGGCGGAAGACGTTGAGCAGGACGGCGGGCTTCTCGTTGGCCGTGACGATGGTGTACACGGGCTTGACCGAGGGCGCGACCGATGCGATGTCGCCGATGCGGATGGGCGCGCCGCCTGGCGTGGTCTTGACGACGATGTTGGAGATCTCGGTGGGCGTGCGCACCTGACCGCTCACCAGGCTGAGCACGAGCTGGTGGTTGTACTCGATCAGCCCGGGCGAATCGATCAGGTTTGTCTGCGATCGATGGCCGTCCAGGATGTCGGGGACCGTCGTCGCCGTCCGGATCAGCTTGCCGGGTCGGGTTTGACCTCGAATTCCGGCTCCTGGCCGCCCTGTACGACGACCCTGGAGACGCCAGGCAGGCGGTTCAGCCGGGGCTTGATGTCGTAAGTGGCCATCTCCCAGAGCTGGGTCTGCGGCACCGTGTCCGAGGTGAGGCTGTAGCCCATGATGGGGAACGCGGCGAAGGTCAGGCGATTGGCGGTGATCGTGGCCGTGGAAGGCAGGTTAGGCCGCACCTGCGCGAGCGCGGAGTTGACCAGCTCCAGCGTCTGGAACATGTTCACTTTCCAGGCGAAGAACAGGTCGATTTCGGCGGTTCCGCGGCTGGTGATCGACCATATCCTGTCCAGACCCAGCACGCTGTTCAGGCCGTCCTCGAGCGGACGCGTCACGGTGACAAGCATCTGATCGATGGGGGCGACACCGTTGTCGACGCCGACGACCATGCGGGGAAAATCGGTCTCGGGGAAGACGGCTACGGGAATGGTGAGCGCCAGATAGATGCCCACCGCGACACAGGTGAGGATGACGAAGATGATGGGCTTGGAGTGCCGCGCACTCCAATGCTGGCGACCGGCCTCGTCGCTGACGGGGAGAACTGGATCGGTCCCGTTCATTTTTGTTCCGATTTCTCCCCGGGCTTCTCGATCCGCACTTTGGCGCCGTCTTCAATGCCGATGCCGCCCACGATGACCACCTGCTCGCCGGGCGACGCGCCTTCCAGAAGCTGCACCTTGCCGGCGTCCCGTACGCCGGTCTTTGCCGTCTTCAGGTGAACTACGGAATCGGAGCCGACGACCAGCACCGCCACGCCGCCCCCCGGAGCGGGGAGCAGGGCGGCGACAGGGACCACGACGGCTTCGGGCAGGGTGGCGGTGACAATCGCCACATGCACGGCGGCGCCGGGCTTCAGCCGGTCCCCCGGATTGTCCGCCTGCACCCAAACCTGCACCGTAGTGCTACCCGGGTCGGTTGCCGGGCTGACTACAGTGACCTTGCCCGGAACTTCTTCGGAGCCGCCGGCCAAGGTGATGGTGGCCGGGTCGCCGACCTTGGCGTAGACCGACTGGTCCAGGGGCACATTGGCCCGCGCCACCACGCGGGAGATGTCCACCACCGTGAGCAACGGGGAACCGGCGCTAGCCATCTCGCCTGCGTACAGCGGCCGGTCCGCGACGATCCCGCTGATGGGGCTGTGAATCTGGGCATAGGCGAGTTGCGCTTCAGAGGATTGGTAACGTCCTTTGGCGGACTCCACCTGGGCGGCGGCGCTCTTGATCTGGCCTTCTTGGGCGACGCTGTCCAGCGTTTTCAAATGCTCCTGGGCCGTCTGAAACTGAACGCGGGACTGGGCGTAGCTGACCTGCGCGTCGTCCACGAGCTTGCGGGCGATGGCGCCCTCGGCCAGGAGCTTCTGCCGGTTCTCCAGCAGCTTCTGGGTTGCCTCCATGGCCTGCCGCGCGGCCTGCACGTCGCCCTGCGACTTGACCAGTTCCTCGGGAACAGATGCCCCGGTCGTCACCCGATAGCCGGCCTCGGCCTGATCGACCTGGCCTTTGCTGTCCACGGCGGCTCCGGCCAAGTCTCTGTTCTCCAGCACGGCCAGCAACTGACCCTGAGTGACATGGTCGCCGCGGCTCACCAGGAACTTCTCGACCGGCGCGCTGATCTTGGGCGTGACCGCGGCCTGATCCACGGGATAGAGCACGCCGTCCGCGTCCACGACGCGGCGGATGCTTTCCCGGGTCACGGCGGCGACCTGGACTGGCGCAACCGACTTCGTTTCGGTTGCTTCCTCTGTCTTTGAACAGCCGCTGGCGATAAGCAAACACACAGCAATAAGTATGGGTGTGATGGTCCGCATGGCCTAGAATGTCCCCGTAAGGGTTTGAAGATTTGCCAGGGCGAGGCGATATCGCACCAGGCCGTCGTCCACGGCGTTGCGCGCTTGGGTGAGGGTGGTCTGCGCATCGACGACCTCGAGCGCGGTAGCCTCGCCGGCCTGGTAGCCAAGCATTGTGAGCCTGACGCTCTCCGCCGCCAGATCCGAAGACCGCCGCAAGGAAGCCATTTGCGAGACGGCCACGTCCGCCTCCCGGTGGAAGGCTTGCAGGCTAGCGAGGAGTCCTCTCTGTGTGAAACTCAACTCGGCCTGGGCCTGTTGCAGACGCAGTTCCGCCTGGCGCACCTTGCTGCGGGTTGCGCCCCAGGTCCAGATCGGGACGGACAACTGGGCCTGGGCCACGGACCCAAGATTTCGAAAGTGCTCGCGGTCGTAAACGGCGTACTCGGTCGCGTTGATTCCAAAGAAATAGTCGAATGAGAGGGACGGAAGCAGCGCCGCCCTGGCGGCTTTGATCCCGTAAGTCTCCTGCCGGACGGTTTCTTGCGCCACGCGAATATCCGGGTTGTTCTTCGCGGCCAGGGCCTGCGCCTGCTCGAAGGGAGGCAGCGCTGGGGCAGGCTCAAGGTCGTCCACGACCGAGAAATCCTGGCGGAAATCGCGGAAGATCAAGACGGCCAGCTCGATGCGGGCCTTTTCGACGGATAGTTCCGCCTCCTGCGCGTCCCTCTGGCGCTGCTCGCGCTGGATCTGGGCCTTGACCACATCGGTACGGGCCACCTCGCCGCCTTGTTCCTGTTTCTGGGTGATGCCGAGAAACTGCTCTGCTTCCTGGAGGCTCCGCCGGGCGTTGGCGCTCCTGCGCTCGAACGCGACAAGGGCGTAGTAGCTCTGGGTCACGGCCACGGCCAGCCCGCGTGCAGCGACCTCCGTTCTGGCGCGCGCCACGGCTTCGGCCGCCAAAGACATCCTGTATTCGGCCCTCTTCGCGGGCGAGAAAAGCTCGCCGTGAACAACCGCCTGGTTGTTGTAGATGTGGGGGCCGTCATTCGAGACGAAAACGCCGGACGGCCTGCCATTCGGCTGCGTGTAAATGAACTGGTTGACCCAGTCGACCGTGGGTAGAAGCGCGGCCCTGGCCTGCATCCGGTCCTCGGAGGCGAGGTTGGCCGAAGTTTCGGCGGCCAGAAACGCCGCGGTGTTTGCGCGAGCGCGCTTCAGGGCGTCGTCGAAGGAAACGGTGAGAGGAGCGGCCGACGGGGCTTGGCAATGCGCACCTTGAGACACAGCCAAGCCGGCCGCAAGCAACACGGCGAAACGAGACATGACTCTACCCAGTGTAGGCTTCCAAAGATGAACGGGCAATGAACTGGCGCGGGAGCAGCACCGTGAACGTGCTTCCGGCCTCGGGTTGACTGGCCAGGCTCACCGTCCCTCCATGAGCTTCCGCGATCCACTTCACGATGGAAAGGCCCAGGCCGAAGCCGCCTTCGTGCCGGGAGCGGGCCTTGTCGGCGCGATAGAAGCGCTCGAAGACGTGGGGCGCGCTGTCCTCGGAGATGCCGATGCCGGTGTCGGCCACGTGGATGCGCAGCCGGGAATCCGGTGCGTCGAGAGATGCCGTCACCTTCCCGCCGGGCGGGGTGAACCGGATCGCGTTGTCGAGCAGGTTCAGCACCATGCGGCGCAGCAACTCCTCATCGCCCCGAAACGATACGTCCTCCGGGCACTGGCAGGCAAGCTCTAGCTGGCGCGACGCGGCTAGGGGCTTCACCGAGCGGCAGCAGTCCGAGAGCAGGTCGTCGAGGTAGATCTCCTGGAGTCGCAGGTTGACGTGCCCGGCGTCGGCTCGCGCCAGGTTCAGCAGGTCGCCCACCAGCCGGCCGAGGCGGCGGGATTCGTCCAGGATGATCGCCAGGGATTCCCTGTACTCGGCCGGGCCGCGCTCTTTTGCCAGCGCCACCTCGGCTTCGCCTCGGATGACCGAGAGCGGCGTCCGGAGTTCGTGCGAGGCATCGGCCACGAAGCGGCGCATGCTTTCGAAGGACTGGTCGAGGCGCCCCAGGAGCTCGTTGAAGGAGTCGGCCAGCACGGTGAGTTCCTCGGCAGCGGGCCCAACCTCAAGGCGGCGATGCAAGCTGCTGCCCGTGATTTCGCTGGCCTGCTCAGCCATCCGGCCCACGGGCGCTAGGCTGCGCGTGGCCAGCAGGAAGCCGCCGAGGCCGGCCACTACAAGGAGCAAAGGGAAGGAGGTGAACAGGACACGGCGGAAGCCCGCCAGGTCGGTGGCAACAGAGTCCAGGGACCCCACGGCAATAGCGAGATACGTGCGGCCACCGGAGACGAACCTGTGCGCTGACGCGCGTAAATCCGCGCCGCCGAGGCCTGGCATGTTCACCGCCAGATAGGGTTCCGCGCGGGCGAGCGCCCGGCCGGCAACCGCATCCAGTTCTCCGCCGTGGACAGGCGCGCTTGCCGCCAACAGGCGACGGTTCTCGAAGACCGCGAGCAGGACGCCTCGGGGATGCATCTCGGAGATGGTCTCCGCCGCAGCTTGCGCAACATCGCCTCTCAATTCTTCGAGTTCCGCCAGGAACAAGCCACGGGTTGTAGTTGCTTCGGAGGACAATCCCTCGTCGAGCCGGCTGCGGAGCGCGGTCTCCAAGAGGCCATACAGGAAGACGCTGAACAGCAGAAAAAGGAGCGAGAAGAGGCCGAGGTACCAGAGAGTGAGCCGCAGCCGGAAGCTCTTAATCACCGGAGGTCCCCGGCTGATGGGTCAGGATGTAGCCCTCACCGCGGCGCGTGTGAATGAGGCGCGGCTCGAAGCCGGCGTCGACCTTGGCCCGGAGCCGCTTGACATAAACATCGATGACGTTGGAGAAGGCATCGAAGTTCTCGTCCCAGACGTGCTCGGCGATTTGATCGCGTCCCACGACGCGGTCCCGGTTCAGGACCAGGAATTCAAGCAGCGCGTATTCCTTGGCCGTCAGGCTGATCGACTTGCCGGCGCGGACCACGGCGTGGCTGGCGGTGTTCAAGGTGAGGTCGGCGATGCGCAGGATGTCGGGCCGGATCTCCGCGCTGCGCCGCACCAGCGCCCTCAGCCGGGCCAGGAGTTCCTTGAAATCGAAGGGCTTGGTCAGGTAGTCGTCCGCTCCGCAGTCCAGGCCGGCGACGCGGTCATCCACGGCGTCCCGGGCCGTGAGCATGAGGATGGGAGCGCGGAACCCGGCGCCTCGCAACTGGCGGCACACGGCATGGCCATCCTTGAGCGGCAGCATCACGTCGAGAATCACCAGGTCGTATTGGTTGACGGAGGCGCAATAGAGGGCCTCCTCGCCGTCGCGAGCGACATCCACGGCGTAGGACTGTTCCCGCAGTCCCTTGGCAATGAAACCAGCCACCCGCGGCTCGTCTTCCGCCAGCAGCAGCCTCACGGCTTTCCCGCCGGGCGACAGGCAAAATCCCAGATCTGGATGTTCTGCTGCCCCGCGGAGTACTCGACCACGGCGTATTCGCCGGGCTTCAGCGGATCGGTGGGCCAGATCTTGTAGAGATCGCTCGCGAGCTGGCGGTTGAGGGTCGGGATGATTTCCTGCTCCTCTGCGATCTCGTTTGTCACCGGCATGATCTGCCAGGTCTGAACCGCGCGCGCGCCCTTCTTGGACTTCAGCTTGAAGATAGCGAAGCGCTCCGGAAGCGCCAGCCGGAAGTAGAACTCCGGCTGTGCGTTGGGAAGAACGATGGCGGAGCGTTCCCCGTCGATTTCGACAGTCGCCTTTCCGGCCACAACCGGTATGGGCGAAAGAACCTTCAGGATGCTGCGGCCCCTGTCCGTGACGGCCTTGGGCTCGGCCTGCTTGAGGGACTTCAAATCCTTGCCATCCACCCAGTACACGCCCGAGTCAACGGGGACACGCGCTACCTCCTCCCGCTGCTGGCGCTCGGCCTCGTCCTCGGCGGTCAAGATCGTGGCTTCCTTCTCCAGCGCCTCTTGCCGTTCGCTGACTTCCGCTTTCGTTCTGACCAGATCGACAAGCTCCAGGGGGATCTCCTCCCACTCGCTTCGCTCCACGCTGTAAAAGCGCACCCGATCCTTTTCGACCTGGTACTCCCGGACCACGTGGTAGCTGCCGTCCTTGAGGTAGAGCTTGAGGTTCGCCGCCAGGGCGGAAAGAACGGCGAGGCAGAAGACCGCCAGGAGCATTCTAACGGCGCCCATAGCCCCATCTTACCGCCGCCCGGTATAGAATCTTGCTCAGGAGGCGGCTCAATGATCGGCTTACGCGCGTGCGTGGGCAGTGCTCTGATTTTTCTCTCCGCTGCCGGGGCAAGCCCCGACTATTTTCCTCTTCATCTCGGCAATCAGTGGGTGTACAGGTGCAGCGGCTTCTGCGGGGAGCCCTTGCCCACGGTTGGCATCACCAGGGTGAACTATATCGGGGGCAGGTGGTACTCGTTGCTGGAGGGTTTCAGCGGGAGCCAGACCTGGCTGCGGCAGGATGAATCGGGCACGCTCTGGGCGTTGGACGCCGCCACGGGAAAGGAGAACCGCTGGTATTGGTTCTTCGCCGCCGAGGGCGAGAGCTTCGACACCTCGGCCATGCCGTGCTCGCCGCGGGCGACGATGGCATCGAGGAACTATAGGTACGAGGGACCGGCGGGCGCCTTTCCAGACAGCCTGCGCATCACTTATCCCACCGGCGCCTGCGCGGACGCGGGCTTGGCGGAGGAGGTCTTCTACCAGTGGACCGGCTTGATGCGCAGAACCGAGACCACCATCGGCGGTCCGCGCACGTACGATCTTATCTACGCGCGTACGGGAGGAGTGACGGTGATTTCAGAGCCGGAGCTGCATTTCTCCCTGTCGTTGGACAAAAGCGTCTACACCGCGAACCTGATGCCGCCGATCGACCCGAACGTCAGCGTGCCCCGAATGACGGCCAGGCTTACCCTGCGCAACACGACGGACCAGCCCGTTGCGCTCACCTTCCCCACGGGCCAGAGGTACGACCTGGAAATCAAGGACGAGCGCGGGAACGTCGTCTATCGTTGGTCGGACGGCAAGGCGTTCACGCAAATGTTCGGGGAGGAGCAGTTTGGGCCAGGAGAGAGGGATTACGCCGTCGTGGTGCGCCTGGCGGACAAGCAGGCCAAGCCCTTGGCAGCCGGCAAGTACACTGCCGTGGGCTGGCTCACAACCTCAGATCCGCAGGCCTTCCGGGCATCTGTCGGCTTCGAGATCCGGCATGTCTACTAGCCGCCTGGTCATCGCCGCTCTTCTCGTGGCCACGGCTGCCTTCGCCCAGCCGGACTATCTTCCATTGCAGGCGGGAAACCAATGGATCTACCGCAGTTCGGCGGGCGACCTCATGACGCTGGAGGTAAAGCGCTCGGCCGAGTTCGGCGGCCGGTTGTACTACGTGCTCCAGGGCCTTCCCGATGGCGACCACTGGTTGAGACGGGACGAGAATGGCTCCGTGCTCGCCTACGATCCCGACCGGGGCCAAGAGCAGCTCTGGTACGCCTTCCTCAATCCGGTTGGGCAGCCGTATCAGACGTTTCTGCCTAGCTCGAACGGCTCGGCCGTCGTCAGTTCGACCAAGGCGATCTATTGGGGTCCGATCGGGTGGTACAACTGGGCACTGGAAATCCAGTATCCAGGCACTTTCCAGGTCGGTTTCTATCGAGAGCTTTTCCTGCCATATGTAGGGCTGATCTGGCGCGAGCAGGCCGCGGGCGGCCCTGCCATGCTGACCTGGGACCTGATCTATGCACGGCTGGGCGGCGTCACTTACGTCTCCGAACAGAACGTCAGCTTCGGCCTGACCCTGGACCGCCGTGTTTACCCGGCGTCCGCGGAGATGGTCGCACGGTTGACCTTGCGGAACAGTAGCTGGGAGCCGCTTCAGCTCCAGTTCCCGACAAGCCAGACGTTCGACCTCGTGGTCAGAGACGAGAAAGGCGACATCGTTTACCGGTGGTCGGATGGCAAGACCATCCTGCCCCTCATGCATGTGGTGGCTTTCGGTTACGGGGAGAATAACTTCGCGATCCTCGTGCCACTGACGGCAAAAACGGGGACACCGCTGCCTGCCGGCAAGTACGTGGCCGAAGCGTGGCTCACCACATCGGGGGCCAGGTCCTACACGGCGACGGCCGGCTTCGAGATCACTTACTCTTACTGAATGGAGCCCCCCACCTCGATGCTCAGAAAGTCAGTGCTGGTTGCGTTGGTCCTCACACCGCTGGTCGGCTGGAGCCAGCCGGCCAGTGAATCGATTGCCGCGCCCAAGCGCGCCTGCGCCGACCTGCGCAGTCTCACCGGTTACGAGTTTACGGTCACCACTGCGAGCCTCATCCCTGCCGCTCCGGACGTTCCGGAGTACTGCCGCGTCACCGGCCAGATCCTTCCCGAGATTCGCTTCGAGGTGAACCTGCCCACCGCGTGGAACCGGCGATTCTACATGTCGGGCAACGGTGGCTATGCGGGAGAATCCTTGGATTCGCCGCAAAGGGCCCGCGCGCGCGAACTGGCGGTGCGGCGCGGTTTCGCATCCGCCGCAACCAATACCGGACACGACGCGTCCTCTGAGCCGCTGGCTACGTTCGCCGTCAACAGCCAGAAGTTGCTCGACTACGCCTTTCGCTCACTCCACACGACGAGCGAGACCGCCAAGCGGCTGATCGCCTCGTACTACGGCGTTGGGCCGAGCCGCTCGTTTTTCGAAGGATGTTCCACGGGAGGCCGGCAGGCCCTGATCCTGGCACAGCGCTTCCCTGACGACTTTGACGGCATCATTGCCGGCGCGCCGGTCCTGAACTTTACCGGCACGATGACCGGCTACGCCTGCTCCGTGCAGGCCTTCGCGGCCGCCCCCATCCCGTACGGCAAGCTGTCGCTTCTCGCCGACCGGGTCTACGCCCAATGCGACGCGAAGGACGGCATTCAGGACGGACTGATCGACGATCCGCGCCGTTGCGACTTTCGCCCGTCCCGCGACTTGCCGAAATGTCCGGAAGGCGCGGACGACGCAGGCTGCTTTACGGGCGCCCAGATCGGCACGCTGGAGAAGATCTATGGGGACGTGATGAGCCGGGGCCAGCGCATCTTCCCGGGCTGGCCGGTTGGCGCCGAGATTGCCGGCTCGAACGGCCGCAGCGGCTGGGACAACTGGATCGTTCGCCAGGACGGACGCCAGACCACCTGGGCGAGCTTCTCGGAGACCTTCTTCCGTTACATGGCCTTCCCGGAGAAGAACCCTAACTACGACCTCGCCAGCTTCGATGTGGACAAGGACCCTGTCCGCCTGGAGTGGATTCATAGCGTGCTGGACGCCACCGATCCCGATCTCACGCGATTCAGGGACCACGGCGGCAAGCTGCTCATGTATTTCGGCTGGGCGGACCCCGCGCTCAATCCCCAAATGGGGGTCGGCTACTACGAAAGCGTGCTGAGCCGGATGGGGCCTTCCACCAACGACTTCTTCCGGCTCTTCATGGTGCCCGGAATGTTCCACTGCGGCGGGGGCGTCGGCACGAGCAGTTTCGACATGCTGGCGGCGCTCCTGGACTGGGTAGAGCACGGCGCCGCGCCCGACCGTATTCCGGCTGCCCGAGTCCTCAACGGGAAGACGGTCCGGACGCGGCCGTTGTGTCCGTACCCGCAAGTTGCCAGGTACAGCGGCTCCGGCAGCATTGACGACGCGGCCAACTTCACCTGCAAGGCGCAGTGAGGTCAGTGCGACTGAGGTGCATCAAGGCTCCCCGGTGGTGCAGGCGGTTTCGCCCAATGCCACTTAAGCAACTGCATTGGGATCCTCCTTGCGGGCGGGAAACGTATGGCGGCGATGCCATACGGCACGGGGAAATGATTTGCGTTTCTTGCGGCGGGGGTGCGTACCCTGCGCGGCGGCATCCAACAGGTTAAACACCTCACGCTGGTAGGTCTTGGCATCCAGCGCGGTTTGCAGTTTGTGCCAGGAGCCGCTGACCACGTTCATCACGAAGGTAAAGCTGAGTTGCCGAGGGGAAAGGTGGTGGCGGCGCGCCGCCAGAGCCATGACGGTGCGCACCAGATTGTAGGCCGCCACGGCGGTGATCAATTCCTTTTCCATCATGCTCTCCTTGCGCGCAACGATGTGATGCAGGCGAACCGTTCGTTTCAGGCTCCGCAGATCGGTTTCGATCTTCCAGCGCTGCCCGTACAGAGCCAGTACTTCCTCCGCCGGCAGGCTCAGCGTGGTGAACAGATGGAGCCATTCCTTCGACTGGCCCCGGCCGATCCGCACGCTGATCAAGCGTCCTTCCCCGCACGCCGCCTCCGGCATCCCGCCCTGCCGCCGCCGGTCGAAGCGGCTCGCTTCCCAACGCACCGCGCGCTCGCCTTCCTGCTGGATCGGTTCTCCCGTCAGTTTGCGCGCCCGCGGTTCGGTCAGACGTGTGACCACTCCCAGACCCCGCAGCCCAGCCGCCCAGATGATCGAAAACACGCCGAAGTTGCGATCCCCCACCACCACCGAACCAGGCGCTAGCGCATCCATGGCTTTCTCCGCCAGCGTTTGTTCACTGACAGCCGCCGGCCCATACATGGGACCCCACTGCGGCTCCTCCGCCAACCCGGTCTCCAGTTCATGCAGCACCACGATGCGCAGCACCGGCCAGTGGGCCCGCCCGTGCTGGTTCTGGGCGGGCGGGTAGGCCCGGCGCAATCCAGGACTGGCTTCCAGTTCCAGACTCGAACCGTCCAGAAGATACGCTGTTGGCTTGTCCTCCGGATTCAGAATCTCCCGCAGCCGCACAATGAGTTCTTGGCTCACTCTCTTACAGAGTAGCTTCGGCAACCGCTGGCGCGCGTGGCTGTATCCACCCGTGCGCCGCGAAATTCGCTTCCGCCGGAGGCGCGCCTGACGGCTCAGCAAGGAGTCGGCCGCACCATCCGAGAGCGCCTCCACGGCGCTGGCCAGCGTCCCCTGCGCTTGCAGCCGCTGCCGGATCATCAGCCAAATCACCACCTGTGCGGAGTAGACGCAACGTCGCACCTTCACCCGCGTCTGCTTCTGCAAATATTCCACCACGGCGCTCGACAAGCACCGCTGGTACAATCCCATGGCGTCTGAGCAAGGCTGGTCCATAACTGAAACATAAACCAGCCTTTACGCTTCATGCCAGGGCTTGTTTAAGTGGCATTGGGCGGTTTCGCCTGCGCCGGAGCGGTGCACCTGCCGGGTCTGCCGCTGTACCGGTAGAGCGCCATCCTGGGGAGACGGGGCTGGAGATCAGCCGCGCGACGCTGGACGGATGGGTGATGCGGGTGGGCGAGTTGCTGGTTCCCATCGTTACGGGGTGGACCGGTGGATTCCTGAACCCCGCATTCTGCACCCTTACCCCGATAAGCGCTTCGACGCCACTCATCCTCGGTAAGAGCCGTATGCGTAAACGCGCTCGCACGGATCTGTGCGGGGGGCGATCAGCAATGGTCGTCCCTGCCGCGACGAATGGTCAGTTCCAGAGGAGCAGGCGTGAACGTGGTCCACATGGTTGGTTTGTCGGCAAGCCACGGAAGCGCGGCCGGCGTCGGATTCGGAATGGGAGGCCGGCTCGGCCCCGCGGGTCGGCTGGACAAGACCGGAGTCTTATCCCACGTTGCCGGCCCCGCGGCGCTTCAGTCGATCAGGCCGCTTCGGACAGCGAAACGGACCAGTTCCCCGATGCTGTGCAGGTTGAGCTTTTCCATGATCCGCCCGCGGTGGGCATCCACGGTGTAGACGCTCAATTTCAGCAGGGTGGCGATGTCCTTGTTGGTCTTGCCCTCGGCGAGCATCTGGAGGATCTCGCGTTCCCGGCTGGTGAGAAGATCCAGCGGATCGGAGACGTGTTTGCGGTAGTCCGACAGCACCGCCTCAGACACCGCGGGGCTGAGGTAACCCTCCCCGCCGGCCACGGACCGGACCGCCGCCACCAGGTCGCGGTCGAAGGCGTCCTTGAGCAGGTAGCCGCGGGCGCCGGCTCGCAGGATCTCGCGCACGTAGACGGAATCCTTGTGCATACTGAGAGCCAGCACGCGGGTTCGCGGCAGCGACTCCGCCAGGCGGCGGGTGGCCTCTATGCCATTGAGCTCGGGCATGGCGACGTCCATCACCACGACGTCGGGCCGGAGCTTCTCGGCAAGCTCCACGGCAACCCGGCCATTGGCGGCCTCGCCAACGATTTCCATGTCCGGCTCCGCGGCCAGGATCATGCGAAACCCCTGGCGAACCACGGCGTGATCATCCGCCAGCAGTATGCGAATCTTCTTTATTTCCATTCGATGTAGCGCGTATAGGAACACGAACCTCGACCAAGACTCCCGCGCCCGGCCGGGAAAGGACGGCCACCTCGCCGCCGGCGCTGCGGGCCCTCGCGCGCATCCCGATCATCCCCATGCCTCTCTCGGTCACGGCGCCGCTCTCAGCGAGGCCCACTCCGTCATCGGCTATCCGCAGCCGGATTGAGGACAGGTTGGCATGCAGGTTCACTTGCACTCGTTTGGCGCAGGAGTGCCGTGCGACGTTGGTCAGAGCCTCCTGTGCGATTCGGAAGAGATGAGTCTCGGTCTCATCGGGCAGGCGGCCGGGAAAGTCCGAGTCATAGTCGACCTCGATGCCGGTCCGCTCGGTGAACCCCTCCGCCAGCCAGCGCAGGCTGGCATCCAGTCCGAAGTCATCCAGAATCGTGGGATGCAGTAGCTGAGACAATTCCCGCACGTTGCGAATGGCTCCGTCCACCAACTGCACGCAATCTTCGAGCCTCCCGTCGGGGGCCTCCGACCGGCCCAGCGACGTGATGTTGGCCTTCAGGGCGGTGAGAGACTGTCCCAACTCGTCGTGGAGCTCATGAGAGAACCGGCGCGCGGTACTTTCCTGATTCTCCAGCAAGTGCCAGGAGACACGGCTGAGTTCACTGGTCTGCCATTCCATCTTTCGAAACAGACTGGTGGTCATTCTGGCGGTCATGACGCTGAAGAGCACGGCCGGCAGCAGACAAGCGCCCAGCAGCAAGAACGACTGCGTGAACAATTGCCGGCTCTGCATGGTGATCATGCGCTGCGCCGCCTGCGACTTCGCCCGCCCGGACATAATCAGCCTGGCGACGGCATTGGTCGCCTGGCGATGGCGCTGGAAGAGGTCCCGAGAAAGCAGCGTCGGCGCGTCTTTCAGGGCGAGCAGCCTCCGAGCCTCCGCCGTGAAGGCTTCCGTCGCCTGCTTTATCCCCTTGCCCAGGGCCTCATCGGAGGTGCCCTCGGTCTGGTCGACGATGTCCCCTACGTTCTGGTCGGCCGCGTCCAACTCCTTCAGGATCTTAGCCCTGTCCACAAGTTGCGGCTCGCGGGCAAGGCCATAGAAGACAGCGCTGAGCGCCTCCTGTTCGCTCTGAATCTCGTCAACCAGGTCCGCTGTCTCCTGCTGCTGTTCGACCAGCGTGGCGGCGTTGCGCTGGATGGAACGGATGTTGGTGATCCCCACGAAACCCGCCGAAAGCAGAAGCAGGATCACAAGCCCGAATCCTGCCAGCAGCACCCGGAAGATGCTCTTGGACGTAACTTGTTGCGGCAGCACGTGCATGGACGGAGGGCGCTCGCCGAGAGGCCCTGGTTTCAGTGTAAGGCAGCTAGCCCGAGGTAGAGCCACCATAGCCCAAATTGGCCGGCTGCCATAGCCCCAGCGGGCTATTCTCAGGACCGGCCGTCTGGATCGATCATGGAGATGAACGGGACAGAGTGCAGTCCCACGAAAGGAAGCGACTCATGAAGAAGCTGATCATGGTTCTGGCGCTCGCCGGGCTGATCGTGCCCGCCACCTTCGCCGTGCAGGCGGCAGGGCAGGGGCAGCAGACCAAGACCGAGAAGCAGACGACCAAAACAAAGAAGAAAGTCTCAAAACCGAAGAAGGAAAAGAAGAAGAAGGACCAAGGGACGACCAAGTAGGGATACCTCTTCCAATGATCCTCGGGCGCAGCGTCTGACGTAGACGGTTCCTGGCACTCCTATCCCCGGAGAACTCCCTCGCCAGGCTTGCCGAAACGCCCCCCGCACCCCCGGCTGCGCCCGACACCCCTCCATCCATGGCATCTCTGAGCGGCAACCGCGCGGGGTTGTGTTATCATGATGCTTCCGCGAACGATTTGGACGGCCCAGAACTTCGTACCATCGTAACAGCGATCACAGACCGGCTCTTAGCCTGCCCATCCCAAGCCGAGGATGACCACTATCCGTGTGGCTGGGAGTGCACGGGCTGCCGCCAGGGCGACGCGGAGGCTTGCGCGAAGAGGACCAGTGAGGTTGTGGCCGCAGGCGCCTGCCGCGTCTCCAGTTGCACGGAAGTCGCCCGCCGCAACCCGGATGTGGCGGGTCTTATCGATCACACGCTGCTGAAGCCCGAGGCGACGCGCGACGACATTGTCCGGGTTTGCCGCGAGGCGCGCCAGTTTGGCTTCGCCAGCGTCTGCGTCAACCCCTATTGGGTTCCCGTGGTGGCCCCCGAACTGGCCGGTTCCCGCGCGAAGGTGTGCACCGTGGCCGGGTTTCCCCTGGGCGCCACCAGCGCCTCTATCAAGCGCGCGGAGGCCGAGGAAGCCTTGCGCCAGGGGGCCCAGGAAGTTGACATGGTGATCAACGTGGGCGCGCTACGCTCCGGCGACTACGAGGTCGTGGACCGCGAAATCCGCGAAGTCGCCCAAGTCTGTCATCGAGCGGGGGCTATCGTCAAGACGATATTGGAGACGGCGCTTCTTGACGACCGGCAGAAAGCCATCGCCTGCGCGCTGGCCAAGATGGCCGGCGCGGATTTCGTGAAAACGTCGACCGGCTTTGGACCGGCCGGGGCCACTGTGGAAGACGTAGCGCTCATGCGCCTTGTGGTAGGCCCCGAAATGGGAGTCAAGGCCGCGGGAGGCATCCGGACGCTGGACGATTTGCGCCGCATGGTGGCCGCGGGCGCCACGCGGATCGGAGCCAGCGCCAGCGTCAAGATCGCCGAAGCCGCGGGGACATAGCGGCCTTCTCATGCCCAGCCATCCCAGATCCGCGGCCCGCCTCCGCGAGCGCACCGAGCTGCTGGACTTCTTTCTGGAGATCGCGGCCGTCACCTCCGAGACGCTGGATCTGGACCGCCTGCTGGCAAGCGTCGCGGGCATCGTCACCAAGGTGATCCCTTACGAATTGTTTGCCATCCTGCTGTACAGCGAGCGCCGCCGCGTTCTGCGCATACATTACGCGATCGGGCACCGCGAGGAGGTGGTCTCCAAGCTGGAGATCGCCTTGGGAGAGGGCATCACGGGAGCCGTGGCCCTGTCGCGAGTGCCCATCCTGGCAGGGGACGTGCGGAACGACCCGCGTTATCTGAACGCGATGGACGCGGTGCGCACGGAACTGGCGGTTCCCATGCTGGCGCGGGGGGGCAAGCTGGTGGGCGTGATCGACATTGAGTCGACCCGGCCGAATGCCTACGGGGACTACGAACGGTCCACGCTCCAGCTCATCGCTTCGCGCGTGGCCGCGGCCATAGACAATGCGCGGCTCTACCGGCGCGTGGAGCGCCAGAACCGGACGCTGCGCACCCTGACACGGCTGAGCCAGGAATTCTCCTCGATTCTGGACCTCGACGGCCTGCTCACGAAGATCGCCGGCGCGATCCGCTCTCTGATCCTGTACGACTCCTTCAGCATCCTGCTGGTCGACGAACAGCGCGGCCTGCTGAGGCACCGCTTCAGCTCGCGGTACGATGCGCGGAGCGCGGTTGACAACATTCCCATCGGCAAAGGGATTACAGGCGCCGCTGCCCAAGCCCAGGAGGTGGTCCGCGTGGACGACACGCTGGCGGATCCCCGCTATATCCCTTCGCACCCCGACATCCGGTCAGAAGTGGCCGTGCCGTTGATCGTGCGCGACCATGTGGTCGGTGTCATGGACTTGGAGAGCGAACGAATCGGGTTTTTTACCGAGGACCATGTGGCCACGTTGTCCGTACTGGCCCCGCAGATCGCGATCTCCGTGGAGAACGCTCGCCTCTACGAGGAATTGGCTGACCGAAAAGAGCGCATGGAGACGGATCTGCGCGCGGCGCGCGAACTCCAATCGGTGCTGCTGCCGCGGCAGGCGCCGGAGACCGGGGGCCTGGAGATTGCCACCAGGGTCCGTCCCGCGCGGGAAATCAGCGGCGATCTGTACGACTTCTTCCGCCAGGGGCGTGACCACACCCTCATCGCTTTGGGAGATGTGAGCGGCAAGGGCGCCGCGGCCGCGCTCTACGCCGCCCTTGTCAGCGGCCTGCTCAGGACCCTGGCCCCGGTTCTTACCGAGCCCCCGCGACTGTTGAAGTCTCTGAACGAAGCGCTTCTGGAGAGGAAGGCCGACGCACGGTTCGTGACTCTGCTGGCGTTGCAGTGGCAGGCCCGCCGGCGGAAACTGAGGGTGGCCAACGCGGGAGCGATGCCGCCTCTGATCTGCCGCGCCGGCCAACTGCACAAGCTACGGGTGGAAGGGGTTCCTCTCGGTCTCCTGGAAGACCGGGACTATGACGAGGTCTCCTTCCAGACGCTCCCCGGGGACTTGATCGTGCTGTATTCCGACGGCATCGAAGACCAGCACAATCCCGCGGCGGAGCATTACGGCCGGGGCCGGCTGGCGCGCTTGCTCGAGAGCCTCTGGCAGGAGTCTCCGCAGACGCTGGTGGATGCGGTTTTCGATGACCTCGACTCGTTCGCGGACGGCGCCGGGACCTCAGACGACCAGACGCTGATTGTCATGAAGGTGAACTGATGCTGCGCACACCGGATGTGTTCCGTTACAGGGACGGATCGCTTTATTGCGAGGATGTCGCGCTGGCGGACATCGCCGCGCGGGCTGGAACGCCGTGCTATGCCTACTCCGCGCGGTGCGTTCTGGACCGGTTCCGGGCGTACGACGAGGCGCTCGAAGGCCTCCCGCACATGGTGTGCTACGCGGTCAAGGCCAACTCGAACCTGAGCCTGCTGGGCCTGCTGGCCCGGGCCGGAGCCGGTTTCGACGTGGTCTCGGCGGGCGAACTGTTCCGCGTGGTCAAGGCGGGCGGTGACCCGTCCCGCGTGGTGTTCTCCGGCGTCGGAAAGACGGCCGAGGAGATCGAGTACGCGCTCAGGCACGGGATCCACAGCTTCAACTGCGAGTCCGAAGCGGAACTCACGCTCCTGGACGCTCTGGCGGCCCGCCGCGGCGTGATCGCGCGGATCGCGCTGCGCGTCAACCCCCATGTGGATGCGGGCGCCCATCCCTACATCTCCACCGGCTTGAAACAGCACAAGTTCGGCATTGACATCTCCGAAGTCGAGGACGTCTACCGGCGCGCTCAAGCCTGCCGGCATGTGTCGGCGGAAGGGGTCAGTTGTCACGTTGGTTCTCAAATTCTGGACATGGGCCGCATCATGTCCGCCGTGGACCGGATGCTTGAGCTGGTCGACAGGTTGCGCGGTACCGGCCTTCCGGTCCGGCACCTGGACCTGGGGGGAGGACTGGGCGTGCCTTACAGACCAGAGGACCGTGCGCCCGAGATCCGCGATTTCGTGGCGCAGGTCCGCGGCAGGCTGGAAGGCCGCGAACTGTCCGTCCTGCTTGAACCGGGCCGTTCGATTGTGGGAGAGGCGGGGCTGCTGCTCACGCGGGTGCTCTACCGGAAGCGCACGCTCTCGCGCGAGTTTATCGTGGTGGATGCCGCGATGACGGACCTGATCCGGCCCTCGCTCTACCAATCTCATCACGAGATCCTGCCGGTGCGCGAGACCACGCGCGGCACGATCCTCGCCGACGTGGTCGGCCCGGTCTGCGAGTCGGGCGACTTCCTGGCGCTGGACCGCGAGATGCCCAACGTTTTGCCGGGCGATCTGCTGGCGGTGTGGACCGCGGGCGCCTACGGTTTCGTGCTCTCGTCCAACTACAACTCGCGCGTCCGGCCGCCGGAAATCCTGGTGGAAGGCAATGCCTGGCGCGTGGCCCGCGCGCGCGAGACTTTCGACGACCTCATCCGAGGGGAATCCGCCTAGCCGCGACCCCACCCCCCTTCGCTTGGCACCTTGCAAGCGGAAAACATCCGGCCTACAATCAAACCAGATGGATGCAAATTGTTTCGGAGGAGGCAGATGGCAAACCAAGGCAAACACTGGAAGAACCCTGTCTCGGAGTGGATGGATGGGGAGGACAGCACAGTGCCCACCAAGTCACGTGGCTCGCACGTAGTCGATTCCTACATCAAGAAGAGCAAAGTGACGCTGAAGAAGTTCCGGGCGACGGCCGCCGGCCCTCCTGAGAAATTGGAGCCCGCCCTGCTGCGGGAGCCGGGACCACCGTCGAGAACCGAATCGAAGCCATCCCAGGCCGCCTCCTGGGCGCACCAACGGAGACTGGAGAGGCTTGTTCAACTTCGCGCTCCTTACCAGTACAAGGGCCGCTGACGGGCGCCCTCAGGTGATGATCTTCTTGCGCACGGCGTAGAGCACAATCTCGGCCGTGTTGTGCAGACCGAGCTTCTGCATGAGGTTGGAGCGGTGTGTCTCGACCGTGTACAGGCTGAGGTCCAAAAGTGTCGCCACTTCCTTGTTGGACTTGCCTTCGGCCAGCAGTTGCAGAACTTCCTTCTCCCGGTCGGTGAGCAGATCGTAGGAATCCGTCAGATTCTGCTGCTTCAGACGGCGCATGTAGTCCTCGAGCAAGGTCTCCGCGATGGCGGGGCTGAAGAACGGCCGGCCCTGGGAGACCGCCTGCACGGCCCGAATCAAGTCCGCTTCCGCGGAATCCTTCAGCAAGTACCCCTTCGCGCCGGCCGACAGAGCGCGCACCAGGTAGGTCTCGTCGGAATGCATGCTCAGGATGATAACTCCGGTTGCCGGGTTCTTCCTGACGATCTGCGACGTGGCCTCGATGCCATTCAGGTTGGGCATCGCAATGTCCATCACCACAACGTCCGGACTCAGCTCCTCGCACAGCCGGACGGCCTCCCGCCCATCCGAGGCCTCGCCGACCACCTGAAACCCCGGCATTCGCTCCAGGAGGTAGTGAAGGCCTCTTCGCACGATTCCGTGGTCGTCGGCCAGTAAAACCCGCACGCCGCTCATGTGGACACCTGCTCCGGCACGGGAATTTCGGCCTGCAAGGTGGTCCCCTTGCCGGGCTGCGAATAGATCTTCACGGCGCCTCCCAGCTCCCGGGCGCGCTCCTCGATTCCGACCAGGCCCAGGCCGCCGGCCGATGCCTCACTCCCCGCAATCCCGACCCCGTCATCCTGCACACTGAGAAACACGGCCCCCTGGCCCCCGTGCACGGCGACTCGAATGTGCTCCGCCCGCGCGTGACGGGCGCAGTTGGTCAGCGCCTCCTGGACGATGCGGAAAACACATGTCCGATGGGCATCCGGCAGCGCATCGACGGTGCCATCGACTTGCACGTCCACGGGGATCCCGCTGCGGCGAGAGAACTCGCGGCCCTGCCATTCCAGGGCCGGCGCCAGGCCTAGGTCGTCGAGCATGGCGGGGCGGAGTCCCATCGCCAGGTCGCGCACGGACATCAGCGTTTGCTCCGCCAGGTGTTTGGCCTCTTGAAGCCGCCCTTTGAATTCCTCGACGGAGGAGTTCCGGATTTCCTCCAGGTTCGCCAGCTCCATGCGCAGGGCGGTCAGCATCTGTCCCACCTGATCGTGGAGCTCGCGGGAGATCGACCTGCGCTCGGCTTCCTGCGCACGCACGAGTTCGTGGCTCAGCCGCCGCAGCTCCGCCTCCGCGCGCTCCGTCCTCGCCTGTTGCTGTTCCGTTTCCCTTTCCAGCCGGGAGATCCTGTAGACGCTGATAGCCGTAACCACCAATCCCAGGAAGATGGTGATCCCCAGCATCCAGGACAGGTACTTCTTGAAATCCGACTGGCTTTGCTCCACCCTGCGCTCCTGTATCTTGAAATTGACATCGCTGATGTCGCGAATCCCCAGCGCGATGTCCATGGCCGCGTCGCGCCGGGGCAGCACACGCTGCCTCAGAAAGAAGCTGCTCAGCGCCCTCTTCTGGCGCGGCGTCCAGGAGAACAGCGGGTCGATTGAGTCCCAGTACCCGTCGAGTTCTTTTCGAAGCTTGGCCAGCGCATCGCCTTGCTCCGGGCCTGCCAGCGGTTTGAGCGCTTCAAGTTGCTTGCTCATGGAGGAACGGATCTCCAGCAAGTGCTGCTTGTACATGGAAGCCGTCAGGTCGGAGGGATCGAGAAGGTAGTCTCGGACATAGATGCCCGAGAGGTTCACCCCGGAACGAATATCACTAAGGAGGTTCGTGCTCTCCCGGTGCGACGCGTAGATCGAGGCCATCTCGACGTAAATCTGGGTGGCTCTCCGGGCAGCGCCGAACCCCGCCAGTCCGATCAGCAGGACCAGGCTCCCAAACCCGAAAAACAGGATTGGCCAGCTACGGGGTCTCATCTCGCGCTCCACTGCCTATTGTTTCACGGAGCGCGGGCTTCTTCAGAGGTGGTTCCAGAGTGACCTCGCGTGAGTGTCCTCCTCGCGCGGCGTCTTGTCTTCCAGATAGCGCCTGGCCGCGTCTCGCCCGGCCAGTCCCAGCGCCAAACTGGCTGCCAGGGCCGAACCGCCGAGGAGAATGATGAACGCCGCCAGGAACACGGACCGGGCGAAGTTGAGGTGGTCCGCCGCAGTCACCACGGCGACGAACAGGATCACGACTCGGACCGCAGCCGCAATCTTGCGCGGGTGTGGAATGTTCTCATTGACGGCCCACACCAGCGCACTGCGGCCGAGGTAGTGGCCCAGCCAGAAGCCCGCCAGGAGAATGAGCCCCGCCACGGCCAGCTTCGGGAGAAGCAAAACGAAAGTCTGGATCATCTGCGAGGTCAGGTCCGTGTTGAAGACACTCAGTCCCGTCAGGAAGCCCGCCAGGAGGATGAGCCAGTAGGCTGTCTGCGACACGAGCCGGGTGGCGCGGAGCCGGCCGGAGCTGTCGATCAGGAAGGCCAGCCCGCTTCGCCGGAGGAACCTGTCGGCGGCGATCCCCTTGAAAATGCGGTTCAGCACCCAGCGGGCGATCACCGCGGTGGCGTAAGCGCCCGCGAGAATGATCAGGGCCGCCAGCAGCGAAGGAAGATACGTCGTTAGCTGATACCTGAGGCGCTCCAGGACCGCCTCCAATACTTCTCGCATGGTCTCGATCATGGCTTAAACCTCCACCCGGATCTTCTCCGGCAACTGTGGCTGCGCCGCAAGATGCGGCTTGTCCTCCCAGCGGGAGATGAGGTAGGGCTTCTCGTTTTCGAACGAAAGGCACAACTGCTCGATTCTCTCTTCGACCTCGGCTGACGCCATCGTCCGGGTCTCGATGACGAAAGAGGCAACCCTGGCAAGGTACAGAGGAGTGAGCGACCGCAAGAGGTGTCCCGGCGCGATCCTCTGGTGCTTGTGCGCGCAGGCAAAGTCCATAACCACGCGCGTCCAAAGGCCATCCTCGATGTGGAAGGGGCCCTTGCCTTCAGCGGCTTGTTTCGCGAGTTTGCGGACAGCCTCGTGCGTGGCCGGCGCGAGCGCCAGCGACCAGACCTCCTCCAGTTCGACGCAGCCCCGCTGGAACGCCATCAACATGCGTTCCAGGTTGACCTCGATCGGGTCCAGGCCCACGTCGAAGCGGAAGCCGAACAGATCGACCGGCCGGCTCCCTTGCTGCTGCCGCCAGACACTCTCGTACTCCCGCATGAGCATGAACACGCTGCCGACCACCTGGTGCAGCATGGCGCTGAGATCCGAGCCCGGGTCTTTGGCATCGTGCAGCTTGGCGCCGAGAAAGCTCTGACACACACGGTATCCCTCCGCGATGGCGATGGTCGTCATCCAGATGTCGATCCCATAGCGGGCGACATCCGTTTCCCAGTCGTCTCGCTCCAGATACCGGGCGATCAGCCTGCCGGCGATTCCGAATTCGCCGCCGATCGGCTGCCGCACCCGCGGGCCGTACAGGGCGCGCGTCAACGGGTACACGATGCTGTTGGTGATGGTCCCGTCGTACTTGTGGCGGTGGTAGTATGGCGCCACGAAGTCGAAATCGGCGAACAGAATCGGACGCAACAGCAGATCGAACCATTCGGGCGTGATCGAGCGAAGATCGGAATCGACCACCGCGCAAGCCTTGGCCCGAAGCTTGGCGGCCATCTGAAAGATCAAACGAAAGGCGCTGCCCTTGCCCGGTATCCCGTGGTAGGGAACCGAAAGCCGGTGTACCGCTGACATGGGAGTAGACAGCAACAGCAGATGCGAGTCTTCCATGCGCGCCGAAAGCACGGCTTCCGAGGTCGCGTCCGTCGATCCGCCGTCGGAGTTGATGATGACGCTTTTCAAATGGGGGAAGTACTTCGCCAGTCCCACGCACGCCGCCCTGGTGACGTGGCCGATGGTCCCGGCATTGTTGTAACTGGGTATGCCGACGACGATGTCGGCCTCCTTGATGTTCTCGGAGGCTCTCAAAGCCTCACCGGGAAGAATTGCTTGCCCCATGGCTCACTATCAGCCCGCCCGGGCAACGGCCAGCCGGGCGTCCTTTTCCACGGCATCCAGCAATAGTTCGAAGAACTCCGGAACCGCGGCCAGCACCCTGTTCCAGTTGGGGATGAGAGGCAAACCGAGCGGATCCTCAATGAACTCCGCGGCGGCCTGCCGCAAACTCTTGGCAAACGCGGCGACAGCGATCTCCTCGCCGTGCCGGTCAAATTTCAACCCATTTAGCATGGCGTCGGCGTAATAGCGGGCGATGGTATCCTGCGCGATGCGCACGTAGCGAACTTCCAGGCTCCGGAAGTGGTCCGCGGTGAACACCAGTCCCTCGGCGGCCATGGTGCGGAACAGGGACTTGGCAATGTCAGCCGCCATGCGCCGCAGCCCCTTGCCCGAATCTCCTTCCGACAGAACCTGGTGCTTGTGCTCGTATGTATCGGCGAGATCTACCTGGCAAATCCTCGATTCAGCGCAGTTGCGGTACACTTCCGCGAGGACTCCGACCTCCAGCCCCCAGTCGCCCGGGATCCGGTTGACCCGGGCCAGGTTCACATCCATGGCAAATTCGCCCGCCAAGGCGTAGCGAAAGCTGTCCAGGAAATGCAGAAATGCTGCCGTGGGCGCCACGCTCTCCAAGGCTCGGATCAGGGGTGTCACGAAGAGACGCGTCACCCGGCCGTGCATCCGGTCGGTAACGCGGGAGTAGTACCCTTTGCAGAACTCGAAGCCCAAATTGGGGTGCGCAACGGGGTAACATAGCCTTGCCAGCAACTGGCGGTCGTAGCTGACAATATCGCAGTCGTGGAGCGCAATCACGTCGCAGTCGCGGGCGGCCAGGATGGTCCCGTAAGCCAGCCAGCAGGATCTGCCCTTGCCATCCCCACCCGCCGATAGCGCCTTTTCCTCCAGCATCTGGAGCAGACTCTGTATCCGCTCTCCGTCGACCCAAACAAACGTGACGGGCGTGTAGAAGTCCTCGAAGAAGGTTCGAGCGCGATCGAACTGCTCGCGCGTGGACCTGCCGAGCGTCACCACAATGCGCTGAAGGTATCGGACCTGGCGCAGTTCGGATACGATGCGTTGCATGGTGGGCGTCTCGAACTCCGAGTACAGCGCGGGCAGCACTAGGCCAATCGGCCGGTTGCGCGAGAACCTCTCGAGGTCGCCCTCCAGCCGCTCGAGGTTGTTGGGCTTGAGCCGGTGAAGCGTGGTTACAACCCCGGTCTGGAAGAAGTCGGACATACGACGCCGCCTCCATCTTTAAGCCTAGGAGCGGCGGCTCAATGCCAGAATCCCGCCCAGGGGGTACATAAGGGGGGAAAACCGGGTAGCTCAGCCCAGCCGGAGGACTTCTTCCTCCTTACCGGGTTTCATTAGGTCCCTGTAAGAAAGGCTCAGCAAAGGCGGCGCAACCAAAGTGGTCGCGACCGCCATGAAGACCACGATCCCATAGACATTCTGACTGATGACGCCCATGGAAAGGCCAATCTGGGCGACTACCATCCCCACCTCACCCCGCGGCACCATACCGACACCGATGCGAGCCGCGTCGCGGACGCCCATTCCAATCGCCCCTATCCCGCACCCGATGAACTTGGACAAGACGGCCGCCCCCAGAATGACTGTCGCCAGGACGAAGGTGGAGCGGGAAGTGAAGGCTGCCAGATCGAAGTGCAGGCCGATGCCGGCAAGGAAGAACGGGACGAGCAGTTCCGTGACGCCGTGGGCCAGGTCATGCACGCGCCGGCCGACGCTCTCGGCCAGCGCCATGCCCGCCAGAAAAGCACCGATGATGACGGCCACGCCGGCATACACGCTCAACAACGAAAGCGCAAACAGAAAGACCATGGCGAAGGCGAACTGTCCTTCGCCGGCACGCAGCCGCCTTTCCACGCCGGGGACAATCCGGCCCATCGTCTTCGTCCCCCACTTCGCGACCAGTAGCGTGAATCCCAATGCGACCACGGTCGTGGTGAGTATCTCAAGCCAGACCACCCTTCCCCTGGCCAGGCTGCTGACCACCGCCAGCATCAACAAGCCCAGCACGTCGTCAATTACCGCCGCGGCCAGGATGATCTTGCTGGCGCGCTCCTGAAGCACCCCCTTGGAGGCCAATACCTGCGCGGTGATGCCCACGCTGGTGGCCACCATCGCCGCCCCCACGAAAACGGCCTCAATCTGGGGCTTGTCCCAAAGCAACAGAATCACCCACCCGAGCCCAAAGGGCACAAGAACCCCCGTCACCGCCACGAGGGTGGCCGTACCGCCGACCTGGATGAGCTCGGACGACCTCACCTCCAGCCCCACCCGGAAGAGGAGGAACATCACCCCCAGATCCGCCAACGCCGTGAGCAGGTCATTGGGCGCCATCCATCCCAAAACGCTTGGGCCGATCAGGATACCCGCCAGGATCTCGCCCACGATGGCGGGCTGGCGGAGGCGCTCGAAGATCTCCGCCATGACTTTAGCGGAACCGAACACGGTCAGCATGGCCAGCGGGATTTGGACCGTCTCGGGGCTGGCCATACGGCCATTCTAGCGTTGCCCGCCAACTCGGACGGTAACCAGTGCGTCCGTGCTCAGTTCTGCAACTGGCGCAGGACGTCGAAGAACTCGGGAAAAGATACACAGGCCGCTTCAGCCCCGTCGATCACGCACTCTCCGTCGGCTCGCAGGGCGGCGACGGCGAACGCCATGGCGATGCGGTGATCACCGTAGGAGTCGAGGCGGGCGGCACGGAAGCTCTGGCCTCCGGCGACGAAGAAACCATCCTCGTACACCTCCACCGACACCCCCAGGCGGCGGAGGTTCTCAGCCACGGTAGCGATGCGGTCGGTCTCCTTCACTCGCAGTTCCCGGGCGTCCCTCACCAAGAGGCCGTCCTTGCTGGCTGCGCCCAGGATCGCCAGCACGGGGATTTCGTCGATCAGCGCCGCGGTCAGCGCCTGCTCGATCACGCCGCCCCTGATGGGTGAAGTTCGAACGAGGACGTCGCCCGTGATCTCTCCCTGGCGGGTCTCAAGGTTCTGAAGCTGCACCGCGGCTCCCATCGAGGCCAGGAAATCCAGCAGCGCGGAGCGCGTCGGGTTCAGCCCCACGCCTTGGACCAGTACCGAGGAACCGGGGACCAGCAAGGCAGCCACCAGGAAGAAGGCCGCGGAGGAAAGGTCGCCCGGCGCCACGAGTTGTCTGGCCCGAAGGCCAGGGCGACCCTCCAAGGTGATAATCCCGCCCTTCGTCTCGATCTGAGCGCCGAACCCACGCAGCGCCAGTTCGGTATGGTCGCGCGTGGCAACCGTTTCTCGCACAATCGTCCTGCCGGGAGCGTACAGCCCGGCGAAC
Source organism: Bryobacterales bacterium (assembly GCA_963798455.1). Classification (GTDB taxonomy): domain Bacteria; phylum Acidobacteriota; class Terriglobia; order Bryobacterales; family Bryobacteraceae; genus CAWCTD01. The sequence goes on along the minus strand of CAWCTD010000004.1, from coordinate 617,671 downwards.
AGAACGCAGGTCTTGACCTGCGCGCTCGGAACCGGGAGCGGGTAGTCGATCGGCTGCAACCGTCCCCCGCGAATTTCAAGAGGCGGGAATCGGCCCTCCCTGGCAGCGATTTGCGCCCCCATCTCCCGGAGCGGAACCATGACCCGGTCCATCGGCCGCCGCGACAGAGACTCGTCCCCGGCGATGCGGCTGAGGAAAGGCTGTCCCGCCAGAATGCCGGAGAGCATCCGGATGGTCGAGCCCGAGTTGCCCGCGTCAAGCGCGCCGTCCGGCGCCCGCAATCCGTCCAAGCCACAGCCTTCGATGCGGACGCTGGCCCCTCTGATCTGGATCTCCGCGCCCAGGGCCTCGAGGCAAGAGAGAGTGGACCGGCAATCGGCCCCCGTGGCATAGTTCTGGATCTGGGTCGTGCCTTGGGCAATGGCAGCCAGCATCGCATAGCGGTGGGAGATCGATTTGTCGCCGGGCAAGCGGACAGAGCCTTGGAGTCTGGTGGCGGGCAGGATGCGTTTCTTGCATGAGGGATTATCTATTCGATCGGGAAAGGGCCGGGTTTCGCGACGTTTATTTCCAGGCCGCGCTGCTGGGCGCCGACGCGGATCTCCACGGCCCGGGCCTGGTCTGGAACGTAGAAGTGGAAGGCCGATGAGTCACCCGGGTCGAGCACTGCCTCGTCAATCGGGCCCCGGCGGCTGGAAATGGTCTTCCGGTCGGCGTCCAGGAGATCGAACACGAGGATAACCCTGGTGAGAGGGCGCGTGCCCGTGTTCCGAACCTCTCCGTCCAGGGTGATCCGGCCCCCGTCGCGCGCCGACTTCAACTCGACGACCTCGAGCCGGGTGACGTTCTGCTGCTTGCGCGGCCGCTGACCCCAGGATGAGAATGAGGCGATCAGAAGCAAGAGTGCGGCACACCGCTTCATCAGGATTCAGTTTACCAGGAGGATGCAACACGCTCACCAGGCGGGAAGTCGTATGGATGCCGCCGGCCCTGTTCGGGCGCCGGTGAATCGCTACCGGCCCCAAAGGTCGCGGCCGCTGATCCCCACCAGGGCCAAGGTCAGGCCGATCATGATCACGACGGCCAGCCACGCCACGATGTTGTAGGTCCGGGAATTGATCCACTCCCCCATCAGGCCCCGTTTGTTTACCAGCAGGATCATGAAGATCAGAACGAACGGCAGCAGCACGCCGTTGAGGACCTGCGAAAAGATGATCACTTTGACCAGCGGCATATGCGGGAGCAGGACCACCGCGGCGCCGACCGCGATCAGCAGCGTGAACAGCCAATAGAAGATGGGCGCCTGGCGGAATCGGCGATTGACGCCGGATTCGAAACCCAACCCTTCGCACACCGTGTACGCCGTGGAAAGCGGCTGTATGCAGGCCGCGAACAGGGAAGCGTTGAACAGCCCCGCGGCGAACAACAGGTAGGCGTACTTGCCGAAAGGCCTGAGGCCGAGGGCGGCGTCGGCGGCGTCGGAGACGTCGCGCGGGGAGGTGGTCCAAATGGCGCCGGCGCAGGCCACGATGATGAAGAAGGCGATCACCGTCATCGCGATGCAGCCCACGATGACCTCGATGCGGGACTCGGCGTAGTCCTTGGCCGTAACCCCTTTTTCGACCACGGCCGCCTGCAAGTAGAACTGCATCCAAGGAGCGATGGAGGTGCCCACCAGCCCGATGACGATCGTAATGTAAGCCGGATCCAGCATCAGCACCGGCCTCACGCTGTAGATGGCGGCCTCGGTCCAATTGGGCTCCACCAGGATGCCGGAGACGATGTAGCAGACATACAGCACACAGGCGAACAGAAACACCTTCTCCACGCTCTGGTACGTGCCCCTGACGACCAGCAGCCAGACCGCCGCGGCTCCCAGCGGCACCGAGACGTATCGGCTGATATGGAACAGCTCGAGCGAGCTGGCGATACCGGCGAAGTTGGCCATCACGTTGGTCAGGTTGGTGGCCACCAGAGCCGCCATCATGAAGAACGTCGCCCGCAGCCCGAACTCCTCGCGGATCAGATCCGACAGGCCCTTGCCGGTAACGGCGCCCATGCGCGAGCACATCTCCTGCGTGATGATCAGGAGGACGGTTATCGGCAGCAGGGTCCAGAGGGGAAGATACCCCCACCTGGCGCCGGCCTGCGAGTAGGTGTAGATTCCGCCGGCGTCATTGTCCACCATCGCCGTGATGAAGCCCGGTCCAATCACGGAGAAGAAGACGGCGATGTGGTAGCGGAATCGTTTCAGCATCGGTCTCGGCGCTCATTTCTGTCTCAATGCGGAGATGATATCGTCGGCGGTGATCACGCCGGCCAGCCGGCCCTCGTCGTCGACCACTGGCAGCGTCAGCAGGTTGTATTTGTCGAACAGTTCAATGACGCGTTTCTGCTCCTCCTCCACCGGGACCTTGATCAGCGGTTCGCTCGACAGTCCCTTGAGCAGGGCTGACTCGGACGCCACGAAAAGCCGCGCCACGGGCACCGCGCCCACCAGCCTCCCCTCCCCATCGACGAGAAACAGGGTGTTCAAGGATTCCAGCAGCTCTTCGTTTCCCCTCAGGGCGGCGACGGCGTCGGCCACGGTGGCGTTTTCGTGCAGGTGAACGTACTCAGTGTTCATGAGGCCGCCAGCGGTGTCTTCTCCGAACTCGAGAAGCTCCCGCACCTCGGTCTTCGGCTCGGTTTCCATTTCCTGCAGAATCTCTTCCGAGGTCTCTTCTTCGAGCTCCGCGAGCACATCGGCGGCTTCGTCCGGGGCCATTTCTTCGACGATGTCGGCGGCTTTCTCCGCGTCCATCGACTCCAGAATGCTCGCCTGCATCTTCGGATCCACCTCGGACAGGGTGTCGGCCGCCACCTCGCTGTCGATGGCGCGCATGATCGCCTCGCGGTCCTCCGACCCCAATTCCTCGACGATGTCGGCGAGGTCGGCCGGGTGCAGTTTCTCGAGCATCGCGTGGGAGATGTTCAGCCGCAGCCGCCTCTGGGGGTCGGCCTCGACGATGTTGCAGAACTCCCAGCGGATGGAGTTTGGAGGGATAGGATGCTGGAGCTTGCGAACCGCTCTCGCGGGCAGAACGCCCTGGCACAGCCGGCGGAAGATGCTGCGAATGCCGATGTCCACTTCCAGGACCCTGAGCATGTCATGGCCGTCCTCCTGCGCGACGGAGAAGGTTACGTCGGTGACCCGAACGACCTTCCGGCCCGAGACATCGATGATTTGCTGGTCCAGCAAATCGCGCACCAGACGAAGCATGTACTCATCGGAGTGGTACGGGGTGAGGAGTTCGTCCTTCAAGGAAATGCCATCCAGAGAGATGGAATGAACCTGGTCGTGGCGCACGGTGAGCCATGCCCAGCCGCCGCCCACCAGATAGCGGTCCACCCGGACGGAATCGATGAGCGGCACGAGGGCGGCATCTCTGACACGGCCGATGCGGCGGCCCCTGGTGTCGAGCACCTTCAGGCCGACCAGTTCCGTCAGATAAAGCAGGCTTTCCGCCATCGAAAAACATCCACCTTAACCGGGGCGCGTAGAGCGCGCCTCGGACGTTCAAGGAGCAGACGGCCGGCTTCGGTGCGCTCTACATGACCTGTGCCGCCAAACTCCAATATGACGCATCCCCGGCGAGTCCCGCAAGGATTTTCTGGCGGGAGGAGTGGCCAATCGTTGTATACTGCACAGCAGGAATCAGGAGAGAGGAGTTGGCTCGGAAATGAAAGTCGTGGCGTTCAATGGAAGCGCGAGGAAGGACGGCAACACGGGAATCCTGCTGGGATACGTGCTGCGGGAATTGGAGGCCGAAGGCATCCAAACCGAGATGGTGCAGCTCTCGGGCAAGAAGATACATGGCTGCATCGCCTGCCGCACTTGCTCTTCGCGCAAAGATGGCCTGTGTGGTCAGAAGGACGATGACGGCAACGCGCTGATCCAGACGATGGCAGCGGCCGACGGCATCCTGCTCGGATCGCCGACCTACGTGGCTGACGTGTCGCCGGAAATCAAGGCGCTCATAGACCGCGCCTGCCTGGTGACCCGCGCGAACGGGGGGCTCCTGCGCCGCAAGGTGGGCGCGGCGGTGATCGCCGTGCGGAGGGCGGGGGCCATGCACGCCTTCGATGCGCTCAACCATTTCTTTCTCATCAACGAGATGATCATTCCGGCCTCGTCGTACTGGAACATAGGCATCGGCCGTGAGAAGGGCGAAGTCGAGAAGGATCCCGAGGGCATCGAAACCATGAAGGTGCTGGGCCGCAACATGGCCTGGCTTCTAAAGAAGCTCCACTCCTGAGCGGTCGCTCCCGCGGATCAGCGGGTCAAGAACGGCCAGTGTGGGACGTAGTGGTAGCCGTACCTGGTCATGGCAAGGTAAAGAACACCGGCGATGATCACGAGAATCACGACGACCCAGTAGATTATTTTCTTCCACGGAAAACGCTGCTTCTCGCGGTGCAGCACCAGCAGGTAGCTGGCGAACACGCCCACGAAGAAGAGCAGCCACATCGGCACCGTGAACAGCATCATGTTGAAGATGTCCGGAGTCGGAGTCACGATCGCCGCGATGATGGCGATGCCCAAGATGGCGTAACGGACATTCCGCATCAGCCATCTGGGGCTTACGACCCTCAGCAGTGTCAGAAAGAACAGCAGCACCGGCAATTCGAAGACGAGTGCAATGCCCAGTGTCGCGTTTACGAAGAGGTCGAAGTACTCGGTGGCCGTAATCATGGGCACGACATGGATGTCCCGCCCAATGCTCAACAGAAACTCCAGGGCGAACCGGAAAGCGACGAAGTACGCGAACGCGCCGCCCAATATGAACAGGCCCGCCGTGCACAACACGAACGGCGCTGCCCAGCGGCGCTCGCGCTTGTACAGGCCTGGGGCGATAAAAGCCCAAACCTGATAAAGGACCCACGGCGAGGCCAGGAACACGGCGGCAAGCATGGGGGCCTTCATCCAGATCATGGCGAAGGCTTCCGTAGGCTGGATGAAAACGAGGTTCGGGCTAGCCCCCGTGTTCCGCAACGCCTCGATGGCAGGAGCACTGATGAAGCTCCAAAGCTGGTTCGCGAACACCAGGCAGAACGCAAAGGCTACTCCCAGCCCGGCGAGCGCGAGGATCATCCGCCTGCGCAGCTCTTCCAGATGCTCCAGGAAGGACATGCGCAGCATCCCATCCTCCTCGTCGTCTTCATCGACATGGACGGGCGGAGGAGGGACGCCGGCGCCGCCGCCCCCCATCGCCACGGGGGCAGCGGGGGGCTCATCCGCGGGTGAGACGCCGGGCTCAGCCTCAGGCACATACGGATCGCCGCCGTGCACCTCCAGCTCACCTGCTTCGGCGGGCACAGAGCCGTCTTGAGGCGCGGTCTCGCCTCCGGGGGTTTCGCCCCCGGGTCTTAGATCCTCAGATTCCATGTGTGTGATCTATACGGCTCAGCTTGCGACGGCGTGGGACTCGGACGACGGCTCTCCCTCCGCCGCGGCGGCCGGCTTCGGCTCCGCGGCCAACTCGCCCGACTCGGCGACCATGACTTGGTGAGCCTCGGCCGCGTCTTCGGCGGCAGCTTCTGCCGTGGCGAGGCCGGTCTCCGGCTCCGCGCTGGCCATTGGTTCAGCGCCCTCAGGTGCGGACGCGCTTACAGTGGACGGAATTGCTGCGGTGGAATCCTCCGAGGCCGATCCGTAGGAACCTTCCTCGTATGTATAGGGGGAAGTGTAGTCGTGGAGCTCGCTTTGGATGCCGCTCGTGACTTCCCTTATCGATTCGTTTTCCCGCTGCAGGTTGCTCATTTCGCGGTCCCAAGTGGATTTGAGTTCACTTGAGGCGCGACGGAACTCGGTGAGTGCTTTGCCGATGGTCTTACCCAATTCCGGAAGCTTCTTAGGTCCGAAAATGAGCAGGGCAAGGACAAAGATAAACACCACTTCCTGATAGCCCAGCGGACCCATCCGTGTTCCTCCCTAGTGGATGATTCACTTCCATCATAGCGACCGCCCAGGGCAGGGTCAACCGGACCGTATCCGAGGCCCCCCGGGCGGGAAGCAGGGATGGCCCGCCTCGGGACTCCCGCGCCTGTGCCCTGGTATGATGTCCGTTTGTGAGGGGATAGCCATGAGCGAGGAGAAACACCGCCCGTACGTTCCCGAAAGCCTCCCGATGTCCGAGTTCACTCTGCGCGCCGTCTTGCTCGGCCTAGTCATGACCGTGATCCTCGGCGCCGCCAACGCTTACCTGGGCCTGCGCGCCGGCATGACCATTGCCGCCACCTACCCCGCGGCAGTCATCGGCATGGCGGTGTTGCGCCTGTTCCACGGCTCCGTCCTCGAAGAGAACATCGCCCGAACCATCGGCTCCATCGGCGAGTCGGTGGCCGCCGGAGCCATCTTCACTATCCCGGCTTTCGTCATCTCCAAGGCGTGGCCCTCGTTCGACTTTGAGCACGCCTATTGGAAGTCCAGCGTGTTGATGCTGGTAGGCGGCGTCCTCGGCATCCTGTTCGTCACCCTGTTGCGCCGCGTCATGGTCGAGGACCCCGAGTTGCCCTTCCCCGAATCGGTGGCCGCCTCCGAGATCCACAAGGCCGGGCAGCGCGGCAGCCAGGCCGCCAAGATCCTCTTCTCCAACATGGGAGTCGGCGCGCTGGTCTACCTGCTCGGAGTGCTCCAGTTGTTCAGTGCCAGCAAGGACTTCTTCGTGAACATCGGCCAGTTGGGCCGGAGCGTGGTGCGCTTGGGGAACACGCCGGATGCCAACACGGTCGGCGTGGGCGGTGTCACGGTGGCCTCCGCGCCTGCCATCAGCCCCGCGTATCTCGGTGTTGGCTACATCATCGGCCCGCGTCTGGCGGCTCTCAACTTTTCGGGGGGCGTGGTCGCCTGGGGCCTGCTCGTGCCCCTGTTCATGTACTTTCTTGGCCCGCAGCTTCAGAGCACCCTCCCGCCCGGCGCCGCCGGCGAATCCTGGGGCGGCCTGGCGACGGCAATCTGGCTTTACACCGTCCGTCCGATCGCCGTCGGCGGGATGCTGGTCGGCGCCGCTTACACGCTATTCCGCATGAGGAAGAGTTTGGCGGTCGGCATGAAACGGGCGGTCTCGGATCTCAAGAAAGCCGGCGGCGCAGCCCAGGCAACCGACAGAACGAGCCGCGATCTCGGCGCGAAGACGGTGTTCGGCGGGCTGGCTGTCACCCTGGTCTGCATGGTGATTCTGTACTACTACTTCTCCGGCACGCTTCCCGGCGGACTCGTGGCAGCACTTGTGATGATCGTGCTCGGCTTCTTCTTCGCCGCGGTCTCCGGCAACCTGGTCGGGCTGATCGGGTCCTCGAATAACCCCGTCTCGGGGCTCACGCTCTCCACCCTCATTGTGGCCGCCCTGTTGATGGTCTCGATCGGCGTTTCCGGCGTCAGCGGTGTGGCGGCAGTCCTGGGGGTTGCCGCAGTGGTTTGTGTCTCCTCCGCCGTCGCCGGCGAGATGCTTCAGGATCTCAAGGTGGGTCACATCCTTGGCGGCACTCCCAGGAGCATGCAGATCGGAGACTTCCTGGGAGTCTTCGTGGCCAGCATGCTGCTCTATTTCCCACTGCTGGTTCTTCACCAGGGCAATATCAACGCGGGCGGAATCGGGTTCGGAGACAAGGAGCTTTCGGCTCCTCAGGCGGGGCTGATGGCCTCGCTCGCCCAGGGGATCGTGGGGGGCAGCATGCCATGGCCGCTGGTCGTGGTCGGGATCTTCATGGGGTTTGCGCTGATCATGGTGCAGGTGCGCAGCCCAATGCTCTTCGCGGTCGGGATGTATTTGCCGCTGGAGACGACCTTCGCCATTTTCGTGGGCGGCATCATACGTTGGATCACCGACAGCTTCGCTCAGAAGCGTGGCTGCAATGAGGCGCAGAAGGCGCGGGTCGAAAACGCCGGCGTTCTCACGGCTTCCGGTTTGATCGCCGGGGAGGCGCTGGCTGGCCTCTTGGTCGCCACGTTCCATTTCTTCGAGTGGCGCATACCCACCATCTTCAAGGCGCCGTGGACCTACACCGGGTTCATGGTTCTGCTCGCGCTCGGTTTCCTTATGGTAAAGCTGCCCCTGGCCAGCGCGGGCAGTCCCGATGAGCCCGCGCCCCCGACGGCGATGATGTAGAGAGCGGTCCGCGCGCACCGGGGCGCAACTGGGACCGCAGGTGCTAGCAGGCTGCTGAAAAAGGCTCCCTACCGCTCCCTCACGGTCGCGGCTCGGAAACCAGACTGAGCCGCGCGCGTAAGCAAGCGGTGTCAGAAATGCCTTTTTCAGCGGCCTGCTAGGCGTGCCTCGGGGGCTCCTGAGGGGGTAACGCCGAGAAGTGGATGGTGCGCTGGGGAAAAGGGATCTCGATGCCGAGTTCGTCGAACCGCTTTTTCAGCCGCCGGTTCATCTCGCGCCCGACGGTCCACTGTTGTATGGGCAGCGTCTTTATGCGGGCCTTGATGATCACAGCCGAATCCGCGAAACTGTCCACACCCAGGATTTCCAGAGGCGCCAGGATCAACGGTTTGTACTTCTCCTCCGCCATCAACTGAGCCGCGACATCCCGCATGACTTCCGCGACGTGATCGGTGTCCTCCTTGTAGGCAACTCCCATGTCGAAAACATAGTAAGAGTACTCGCGGGTCATGTTGGAGAGAGTCTGGATCGCGCCGTTTGGAAAGATGTGGACTGAGCCGTCCGTCGCTCGCAGAACCGTCGTCCGCAGGTTGATCTCCTCGACCTGGCCGCCCGTGCCGTTAATCACCACCACGTCGTTAACGCGGATCTGGTTTTCCATCAACAGGAACAGGCCCGAGATCACATCGCGCACCAGGTTCTGCGCACCGAAGCCGACGGCCAGGCCGATCACTCCCGCGCCGGCCAGAATGGGGCCGATGTCGAAGCCCGCTTCCTTGAGAGCCATGACGGAGGCCAGGATCCAGATGCCCACTGTGGCGGTCTTGCGAAAGATGGCGCCGAGCGTGACCGCCCGCTTCTCCAGTTCCCCGTTGTTCTCCTCGCCGTGCCGCAGCATGAACTTGACGATGCGGGCACGGAGACGCGGGATCGAGCGATTGATGATTCTCGAGGCCAGCAGGGCGACGCCGAGAATGAGCAACATGCGGAGAGCGTGCTGGGCTGAGTGGTAGAGGGTCTCGACGGTGAGGTCGGCCAGGCCGCGCATGTCTTCAGAGTATCAGCAAAATCGCAGATCTATGGTTTTTCGTGCGATTTCAGGGCATCCAGGAACACCAACGCTACCAGCGAAGAGGATTCTGTGTAGGATTTTGCGTAAGACTTTCCCTTCCGTGAGTTCTGGCGCTCTCAGAGAAAACTCCCAGCGCGCTTCAGATTTTCCAGGGAAAACGAACAAACAAGAGTGCGACCAGAGCGTAGGTACTGTATTTTTGGACCACCCCCTCCCCCTCGGTCGGGGCCGGCCAGATCAGCCGGCCCCCTAGGATCTCCTACCTGGCTGCCAGCCACACTGCCCACGCCTGAACCTGCCGCGCCGCGCCGCGCTCCTTTGCTTGCTGCCCACAGTCGCACCAGCAGCCTGTAGCGCGAGGCAACCAGCATTGTAGAGCTTGGCGCCGGCAGTCACTCGTGAATGTCATCTGTCAATACTCACGGAACCCGTGACCTCCACGGGGCTTTCCACATTGACATCGACGGTGTTACCCACGTCGATGTTGCCGCTGTGCACCCGGACGAGGGGAATCTGGTCTGCCCGCACTTTCCTCGAGCGGACACTCTGCAACGTGACCGGCTCGTAAGGTCGAGAGAGCAGCACGAAGAGCATGGCCGCGATCAATGTGAGCAGAACGCAGGTGTAGATCTGAATGAGTCGGTTGAACACTGGGGACCTCCTGCACTTGGAGTAACCCGGCCCAAGGCCCCCCCAGTTTATCTCTCTCAAACGGAGGCCGCCAATCGTTTGTGGGTCTGCGGGCCGTGATTACGCCCCTTTGTTTTTCAAGGATCTAGCGCGTTCTAAAGAAAGTGCTCGACAGCCGATCCCGCCCGGCGCATACTTTGGCCATGCGAAAAAGAGCCTTCGGATATCTGAGGGTGAGTGGCAAGGCGCAGGTCCAGGGCGACGGCTTCCCGCGGCAACTGGAGGCGATCAGGAACTACGCGAAGGAACACAACATCCGGGTTGTGAAGGTGTTTCGTGAGGAAGGCGTCAGTGGAACCGTTGACCTGGCGAACCGGCCGGCGCTCTCGGACCTGATGGTTGCGCTCCACAGTGACGGCGTGCGCTTGGTCATGGTCGAGAAGCTGGACCGCCTGGCACGCGAACTGATGGTGCAGGAAACCATCCTCGGTGATTTGAAGAAGAGCGGCTTCGAGCTTCTCTCCGTCGCCGAACCGGACCTATGCGGCAACGACCCCACGAGGAAGCTACTGCGACAGGTCATGGGCGGTATTGCGGAGTACGAGAAGACCATGATCGTGCTGAAGTTGCGTGCGGCGCGGGAGCGAGCGAAGGCCAAGACCGGCCGCTGCGAGGGCGCAAAGCCCTTCGGCTACTTCGAGGGAGAGCAGGAGACCATCGGCCGCATGAAGGCGCTCCGGGCCGAGGGGCTGTCGTGGGATGGCCTCGCGGAGCGGCTGAACGCCGAGAAACGCCCGACCCGAATGTTGAACAGGCAATGGTTCGGGGCCACCATCAGCCGCATCCTGAGAGCGCAGCCGGAGCAAAAAACAAAACGGGCCTGAAATGGTGTTTTCCGCGCATTACAGCCCCGTGGCGCGTTCGGGGTGACTTCCGCGTGGGTGTTCACGGCACCCGGGGGCGGGACAGAGCAGCCGCGGCGAGAAAGCGGCTCAGCGCACGCGCCTCTGGTTACGGGCCAGGCAGACGCGATGGTAAGGCAGTACTATTGACTTCCTCACGAAACAGGAGAACAATACCCGAAGTGCGCGTCTGAGCAGCGCAGCCTGAGAGTAAGTCCGCACGCCACCGGGGTCGGCTGTGGCGATGCCCTCCCTTGCGTGGCGAGGATAAGGAGCACGAACGGAGGTCCCGCTATGAAAGCCGTCCCGTTGCTTGTGGCTGTTCTTCTAGCATTGGCATTCACCACTTGTAGCCCGGCGCAATCGCAACCCGGGAGTGCCCACGTCAACCTCTACTTCCCGCACTTCGCTGACGGCGGCGCGGCTGCACAGAAGTGGCAGACCACGTTCACTTTCGTCAACGTGGGCCTGTCGTCCGCGACCGTGGTTCTCCGGTTATACAACGACAACGGCGGTCCCCCAGCCATAGACTTCGGTTCGGGACCGTCGAGTACGCAGACCTTCACGGTGCCTTCAAACGGGGTACGAATCCTGAGAAGCCGCGCGGCCTCCTCGACCGTTGTCGTAGGGTGGGCATCCGGAGATAGCACGGTGCCGGTGCAAGCGACGGTCGCCTTTCGGATGATCGTGAATGGCGCGCCACTTCAGGAGATCACCGCAGAGCCGTCGCTGCCAACGATAGTCTACACCTCCGCCGCGAATAAGTTCCTGGGGATTGCCTTGGCGAACCCTTACGTCAACGTCCCGGTCAATGTACTACTCCGGGTCTTTGACGCGAACGGCAACCTCCTTGGAGGGCCGGTGAGTACAACCGTGCCCGCTTCTGGTCATAGCGCCTTTAACCTGTGGCAGAAGTTCCCGAGTTTGCAGAACGTAGACTTTTCGGGCGTCCTCTATATCGAGGCGGCAGAGCCCCAGCCGCAAAACGACTTCGTTGCCTGGACCCTGAACGGCGACGCCTCTGGCACCTTGTCCGCTCTGCCGTCGGGCGCAACCGCATGGCCAATTTCCCACTGGGAGCGCATCCGGGACGTGTACAGCCAAGTCTTGGCCAGTGCACGTTGGCTCGATCCGACCTTTGCCTCCCCTGTGACGCTTCACATCCTCTACAACAACGTCGTCAACGCCTACGCAAGTGGAGGGAAGGACGTCTTCGTCGAGATCGGACTATCTGAGTTGATTAGCGATTCTCCCAGCGAACTCGCCTTCGCCATCGCGCACGAGTTGGGGCACATCTATCAGCAGCGAAACGGAGGGCAATTGACCTTCAACCAGAACACGGAGTTCGACGCTGACGGCTGGGGCTTCCTGATTTCACTCATTGCGGGTTACGACCCCTATGCGGGTGCGGGCACGCTGGCGAAGCTGGCGATGGCTACCGGCACGGCCGGGCTCACGGCACAGTTCGAGAACCAACTCGCGGTAGACGCGCACAAATCCTTCAATGAGCGGCTAGCGAGCGTGTTTGACACGATGAAGACCCTCTGCGCGATATCCTCTTTTGCGCCATTCTGTAGCGAGTACAAGGCAATCGTTCATCCCCACCTGCCGCCCTCCGCGCCCCTGGTACATGATTGGGGACGAGCGAAAGTGGGGCAACAGTAAGGGGCGTCAACGCTCACCCGGCGCCTCCGAGCGCGCCATCGTGGGGCAGACCGGCCAGCGCAACGTGAACATGGTTCGGCGGTACATCCGGGATGGTTCTCTGTTTAGGGAGAAAGCAGCGGCCAAGGTGGCGCTGTGATCGTCTGGGGGAAGTGGCGATGTAAGGGCATGAACAGTATATTGTTTTGCCCCGACTGCAACCGAGACCCACTCCACTCGGACTCCAGCATCCACCCGATCATGCGGCTGCTCGGATGGATCTGTTTCCGGGTCGCCTACGGCCGTAAGTCGTATGTGACGATTGCTGACAAGATGTTGCAGCCCCGCAGCACCGCAGCCATGACCCTGGCCCACTATAAGCGGGCCATCCCCGAGCGGCAGAGGGCCAGCGTGGAAGCCCTGGAGCGGAGACTGGCGGGCAAGGCGGGAGAGGTCATTGAGATCAGGAAGGCCGGGTGATTCCCAAACGTTTTGCGTAAAACTGCGTAAGACTTCTTCACGGAAGGCCCATAAACATTGGAGAAGATGCACATAAGCCGATACCTTCAGAGTATCAGCATGCAGTCGCCGTAGGAGTAGAACCGGTAGCCACTCTCGACCGCGTGACGATAGGCGGCAAGCACGAGATCCTTGCCGGCGAAGGCGCAGACCAGGAGCAGCAGGCTGCTCTGGGGCAAATGGAAGTTGGTGAGCATCGCGCCGGTGGCCTGGAACTCGGACCCAGGGTAGAGGAACAGATCGGTCTCGCCCTGCGACTCCACCAAACCGCCTCGCCGCGCGGCGGTCTCCAAGGTGCGGACCGCCGTGGTCCCGACGGCGACGAGCCGCGCCGCGGCCCTCATCTTGTCTGCCTCTTCGCCCGCGATATGAAAGCTCTCCGGATGCAAATGGTGCTCCTCGACGACCGGGGTATGAATTGGCTGGAAGGTGCCCAGTCCCACGTGCAGCGTAACGCGGGCCACCTCGGCGCCCGCCGCCCGGCACGCATCCAGGATCTCCGGCGTGAAGTGCAGGCCGGCCGTCGGCGCCGCCACCGAACCCCGCTCGCGTGCGAACACAGTCTGGTAGCGCGCGCGGTCCAGCGGCGTGTCCGGGCGGCGTATGTACGGAGGCAGAGGAACGTGACCTGTCTGTTCCAGCCGCTCGTAGATGTCTCCTTCGCAATGAAACCGGACCGTGCGTTCTCCAAAGCTCCCGCGGGCGATGATCTCGGCCTCCAGGTCATCGGCCAACAAGACACGCTCACGAAGCCGCACTTTACGGCCGGGATGCACCAGCGCCTGCCAGGTCTTGCAGTCGCCGGAGACCGGCCTCAACAGGAAGACTTCGATGCGGCCGCTCAGGTACTCCCGCCGCCTCGGATTCTTCTTGCCGATGGGCAGCGCGCCCACGCCGGCCCTGTGCCCGTAGAGCCGCGACGGAAAGACCCTGGAGTCGTTGACCACCAGGCAGTCGCCCCGGCGGAGGAACCGGGGCAATTCGCGAAACGCGCGGTCCTCCCACCGCTGCTCCTGGCGATGAAGCACAAGCATGCGGGACGCCGCCCGGTCCTCCAGCGGTTGCTGTGCGATGCGGTCTTCGGGCAAGGGATAATCGAAGTCAGAGAGCTGCATGGCCCGCGAGAGTCAGCATAACAGCTTGCGCATACTCGGCATCGAGACCTCCTGCGATGAGACGGCGGCCGCGGTGGTGGCGGACGCCCGCGAGGTCCTTTCGTCGGTCGTCGCCTCCCAGCTCGCCACGCACCGCAAGTACGGAGGCGTGGTGCCGGAACTGGCTTCACGTGAGCACCTGCGGGCCATCGTGCCCGTGGTTACGACGGCTCTGGAGGAAGCCGGTTGCGGCTACCAGGATCTCGCCGCCGTGGCGGTCACTTCCGGACCCGGCCTGGTCGGCTCCCTGCTGGTCGGAATGACGTACGCCAAGGCGCTGTCGTTCGCCCACAGCCTGCCGCTGATCGCGGTGAACCACATCGAGGGCCACATCCACGCGGCGGTCCTGGAGTCGAAGGAGCGCGGCGAGCCGGTCGAGTATCCTGCCTTGGCGCTGGTCGTGAGCGGCGGGCACACGCACCTGTTCGAGGTCCGCGAGGGCTTCCACTATCGTCTGCTCGGCAAGACTCGCGATGACGCCGCCGGCGAAGCTTTCGACAAGGTGGCCAAGCTGCTCGGTTTCAACTATCCGGGTGGTCCCATCATTGACCGCCTGGCCCCTCACGGCAATCCCCAAGGGGTCCGTTTCACCTTGGCTCGCATGAAGGGCAATGCGCTCGATTTCAGCTTCAGCGGGCTGAAGACAGCCGTGTTGCGCTGGACCCAGCAGCGGGACATGAAGGGCGAGATCGAGGCCCGGCGAGATCTGCTGAAGCGGAACCCGTATCCGTCCACCGAGGAATGGCTCGCGCTTACGCCAAAACCGACTCTCGACCTGCTGGCTTCGTTCCAGTGGACGGTGATCGAAGAGTTGTCGCGCCGGGCGGTATCGAGCGCGGAGCAGATCCAGGCCCGCTGTTTGATCGTCTCCGGTGGAGTGGCCTGTAACTCGGCTCTGCGCGCGGCGGCGTATGCCTTACGGCTGCCTTACCCCGTGCATTTCCCGTCGCCGGGGCTCTCCACCGACAACGCGGTGATGGTCGCCGCGGCTGCTTTTTCGAAGATGGAGCGCGGCGAATTCAGCGACTCCACTCTGTTGGCGCGCGCCAACCTCACGCTGGCGTAGGATGGAAGTAATGACTCCCAATCAACCGGGCGAGCAGCCCAAACAGCCTATTCCAGGTGTCGAGCATCTCATCGCGGTCGGCAGCGGGAAGGGCGGCGTCGGCAAGACCACCGTGGCGGTGAATCTGGCGGTGGCGCTGGCGGGCCTGGGCTATAGAACAGGCCTGATGGACGCGGACGTCTATGGCCCCAACGTGCCGCTGATGATGGGGATCCAGGACATGCCGGCGGTCCACGACGAGCGCATCGTGCCGCTGGAGCAATACGGTGTCAGGCTGATGTCGATGGGCTTCCTTAACCCGGGCGACAAACCGCTGATCTGGCGCGGCCCCATGCTGCACAGCGTGATGCAGCAGTTCATCCGGGGCGTGGAGTGGGGGCCATTGGACTACCTCATCGTCGACCTGCCTCCGGGCACCGGCGACGTGCAGCTTTCGCTGATCCAGACGGTTCCGCTCTCGGGCGCCATGGTGGTCACCACTCCTTCCGATGTCTCACTCGAGGATGCCCGCAAGGCCATACACATGTTCCGGCAGGTGAAGGTCAAGATCCTCGGCATCGTCGAGAACATGAGCTACCTGATTTGTCCCCACTGCAAGCAGCGGGTGGACGTGTTCAGCTCCGGGGGCGGGAAGCGGACGGCGCTGGAGATGGGGGTACACTTCCTGGCGGAACTGGCGCTCGACCCCGCGGTGCGCGCCGGCGGGGACTCGGGGCGCCCGGTGGCTCTGGGCGACGGGAGCGGCCCGAATGCCGCCGGTTACATCGAACTGGCGAAAGCGATGGTAGCGCGTTTGGCCGAGGCCGGCGGCCCGAAGCAGCCGACCATGGAGATCGAGGAGTAAGCACACCGGCTCCTACGCCCGGTGCGGGACCAGGCAAAGGAAACGCAGCACCTCGTCACCCTGGTTGACGAACTGATGGGTTTCGTTGCCCGGCACGAAGACCACGCTGCCCTGCTGGATAGAGCGGTCACCTTGGCTGCCGCGCACCACGCCTTTACCCCCGATCACGAACACCTCGTGCTCCCACTCGTGCTGGTGGTGGGGCGTGGAGCAGCCCGGCTGGACCTCGATGACTCGCATGGCGAAATTCGGAGCGCCGTCATCCTTGGTGATGACCCACCGCAGCACGACCCCATCCACGCCCTCGGACGGGGCCCCTTCCACTTCTCGATAATCACGAACGATCATGACGCCTTTCCCCCGAGCCCAATCCTTGCACTCCGCTCACGGGTGGCGCAAGGCCAGCGCAACGAATTGTGTTGGGCGGGGCGAGGGCCCCGCCCTCAGATCAGAACTGGAACCGCAGCCCCATCTGCAACTGCCGCGGGTTGCCTACAATGCTGTTGATCAATCCAACCTGGGCATTGCCTATGCTCGCATTCGGCAATGCGAATTGGGGATGGTTCAACGTATTGAACGCTTCCGCGCGAAGCTCGAACCTGGTCTGTTCACGAATCACGAAGTTCTTGAACAACGACATGTCCCAATTCGCGCGGCCCGGTCCGAACAGGGTGTCGCGGCCCGAATTGCCATAGGTATAAGGCGCGGGAGATGCAAAGGCGCTCGGGTCGAACCAGTGTTGCAGTGTTTTGGGATAGGACACTGTGCCGACTACGTTCGGCCGGCTGCCCGTGCCCGTGTTGGTAGTCGAGGTCTGCAACACCGCCGAGAACGGTAGCCCGCTCTGCACCGTTAGCACGCCGTTGGTCTGCCATCCGCCGAGAACCCAGTTCACCGGGCCGCCCATGTTCAGCAGCGCCTTGCCTTTCCCGACGGGGAACTCCCAGACGTAGCTCAGAGTCATGCGGTGGCGCATGTCGATGATCGAGTTGCCGCGCTCGGCGGCCAGGTTCCGGGGATCCTGGGGCAGAGGTCCGGCCGCGCCGCCGCCGAACTCGAGTGGCACGTTATCAATCGCGTGCGACCAGGTGTATCCCAGAATGGCGCTCAGGCCTTTGCTGAAGCGCTTGTCCGCGGTCAACTGGAACCCATAGTATTCGCCCAGCCCGTTGGTGGTGAACCAACTGACATCACTGAGGTTGGGATCGACGGAATACAGGGGACGCCGGGTATTGAGGGCAGTCGCGCCGGGCACCGCCTGGTTGACGTTGTAAGTGTTGTAGAGGTGGCGCCCGAGGTTGCCGAGAAAGGCCGTCTTCACCACCAGCGCCCAGGGTGTGATTTCGTGCTCGACGGTTACGTTGAACTGCTCCGCGTAACTAGGACGGAAGTGCGGATCCACGGCGAACATGGCGCCGAACGGGTTGTTGGCGAGGCTGAAATCCACCGGCTGAAGCGGCGGAAAGCCGTCGCTCACGCGCTGGCCGACGTTGATATCGCCGGGCGAGTTGCTGAGCGTGGATCCGAAGGGCAGTTGCCGGAACAGGCGCATGCTGCCGGCCTCGCTGCCGGTGGCGTTGTAGAAGATCCCGAACCCGCCGCGGACCACGGTGTGCTCGAAAAGCGAATACGCGAACCCGAATCTCGGTCCGAAGTTCCTGTAGTAGGGCAGGACATCGGCATTCTGGCCCACCCCGTTCTGGCCGGCGATGTCGATCTTCCCGGTGATGGGATTGAAATTCGCCCAGCGGTTCGCGACCTCGCTGTACGGGCTATAGTAATCCCACCTGATCCCGAAATTCAGTGTCAGTTTCTGAGTGGTGCGCCAGTCGTCGGCGAAGTACAGGCCGACCTCGCTGCCGCGTTCGCCTGGCCAGTTCAGGGTGTAATCGTGCGCGGTCAGCGTGGGAAACCCGAGCAGGAAGCTCGCCGCGCTGTCGCCGCCCGAGCCGGCTGGCTGCCGGGAGTCCGTGAGCGCGGGCGAGAAGTTGAACCGGCCGTTGCCCTGGTTGGTCTGGTAGATGGTGAGCTGGCGGCGGCGGAAGTCGGCGCCCCACTTCAGGGTATGCGTCCCTAGAGTGAAGCTGAGGTTGTCGACGTACTCGAAGGTGGTCTCACGGCGGAACAACGGCAGAGATCGCGTCTGGCCGATCCCTATGTAGCTCGATGGCGAAAAGATCGGGAGATTCTGCTCGGCGGGCGTGACGTTGGAATTCTTCACTCCCAGCAGGTTTCCGAGCTGCCCCCCGGGCTGAAACTGGTCGGCCGTATAGTCCAGACGGTAGCGGCTGACACCCGCGCGGAATTCGTTGACGAACCTCGGGCTGAGCACCTTGGCGTAGCTTGCCACCGCATGTTGCGCGGGTTGGAATGACGTTCCCGCAAACGAACCCTCGTCGCTGAGGTTCACCGGTTGGGGTAGGCCGGGGATGTTGGTCGACGGGTAAGTGCTGGGGACCTTGGTCTCCGTATTCTGTATGGACCACCTCGCGAACATATTGTCCTTTGGGGTGAATTGGTGATCCACGCGTATGTCGCCCTGGTTCCAGCGCTGATCTTGCACCAGGTTGGCCGAGTAATTGTTGAACCGCGCCGTGCTCGTCGGCGTGGGGTATGCGTTGATCATCTTGGCCGAGATCGGATCCCACCGGGCCGAGGGGATCTGATTGCCCGTGAACGGGTCCCGGATGAAACCGGAGCCGTTGGGATTCGCTCGCGTGGTCAGCGGGTCGTAAATCTGCGCCGTCTCGCTGAAATCGCCCTGGCGCATTTTCAGCGTTGGAATGTTGCCCAGCACAAACTGCTGCGAGTTCCGGCGGTACCCCTCGTAGTCCACGAAGAAGAACGTGCGGTCCTTCCCGTTGTACACCTTCGGCAGCACAATCGGCCCCCCTAGCGATCCGCCGAACTGGTTCAGGCGAAAGGACGGAAACGGCGTGCCTTTGGCGCTGAAAAAATTCCGCGCGTCCATGTCCGAGTTGCGCAAAAACTCGAACAAGCTGCCATGGAGCTGATTCGTGCCCGACTTGGTGATGACATCCACCACCGCGCCCGAGTTGCGGCCGATGTCGGCGCTGTACATGTTCGTCTCAATCTTGAATTCACGAACCGCCTCGACGGCCGGGCGCAGCGCGATCGACAGCGTCAGGCGCTCGTTATCGTCGATTCCGTCGTACAGAAAGTTGTTGGAGCCTTCCCGGTTGCCGTTCGAGAAGATCTCCGTGGCGGGCCGGCGGTCGTCGGGCCGCGTGCCGCTCATGATGGTCCCGGTGGCCGAGAAGCCTACGCCGTTCACGCCCGGGGTCAAAGTCGCCAGTTGGATGAAGTTGCGTCCGTTCAGCGGCAGTTGATTCACCAGCCTGTCGCTCACCACGGTGCCGATCGAGGATGACTCGGATTCCAGCATCGGGGCTTGGGAGGTCACCTCGATCGCTTGAGAGACCTCGCCCACTTGCAGCTTTACGTTGATGCTGGCCTGCTGGTTAATTTGCAGGGTGATGCCTCGCTGCACGTACCTCCGAAAGCCTGGCGCTTGCGCGGTGAGCGTGTAGTCTCCCGGGGGAAGCAGCGAGATGATGTAGTTGCCGGTCGCGTTGCTCGTGGTTTCGCTGCTACGGTTGGTGGCGACGTTGGTGGCCGTCACCTTGGCTCCAGCGATGACGCCGCCCGACGGATCGACAATTGTGCCAGTTAGCTCGGCGCTGGCAACCTGCGCGGAACACGGTATGGAAATCGCAGCGGCCAGCACGAGCAACACCATTAATGATGTCAACCAGGGAACGAATGACTTCGACTGAGGAAATCGCCCGTTTCCATGGATCGATCCTCTAGACAACAGAGCTAGCAGTTCTTTCATGGACTCTCCTCTAGAGCGGAATTCGACCAGGTAAGGCCGCTTGAGGATGGATGAGCACAAGCGAAGCTGACCTGCGCTGCGACGACGCGACACGAGTCTGTACCCAGCTCGATTTCGGGCGGACGACAACACCGACCAGTTTCGCGTGTCCGCAATGCATCCCTACCCTCCAGCTAGCCCCCTAGCCGTTGAACATATTCTACTACAGAGAAGACGCTGGCCGCCTGTCCTGCGTGACGGGAAAAAATGTGTGGAGCCACCCGTCGGAATTGAACCGACGACCTGCGGTTTACGAAACCGCTGCTCTACCAACTGAGCTAGGGTGGCTCGTGGGGATCAGATTCATTTTACAACAGGCGCAGGACAGCCTCGCGAAGCTCATCGTTGAAAGCCCCGGTCGTCTTCCCTGAGGGATCGAGCGGCGGGCCGAAAACGATCCCAACCCGCCGCAGACGGATTCGGTTCGAGCCGCGGGGCCACACCTCCCACGTTCCGCGGATGCCCACTGGCACAGCCGGTACGCCCTGCTCGGTCGCCAGCATGGCGGGCCCCAGGCGGAAAGCCTTCACCTTCCCGTCGATCGAGCGCTCGCCCTCGGGGAAGATGCACAGCAGCATGCCCCGGCTCAGGCCTTCGGCTGCCAGCCGCATCGCGGAGAGCACACCGCGTTCGGGACTCACCGGGATGACCCTTGTCCAACGTCCCAGCCTGGACATCACCGCCCCTCTGAAATATGCCGCGTCACCCACGAAGAACACCTTTGACAAAAGCCGGCGAGGCAGAGCGCTCACAACCAGGAACACGTCCACGAAACTGGCATGGTTCGGGCAGACAAGAAACGGCGGCGCGGGCAGGTTCTCCAATCCCTCCACGCGAAGACGCAACAACAGGCGCGTGAGCAGCCGGATGCACCACGCCAGAGCCGGCCGCAGCAGATCGCCGGACGGTCTCGGCCCGAAAGCCTCGTCCCAGGAGGTCAGCGGCCCCTCCGCCGGCGCCTGGCTTCCGGCGCCAAGCCGTTCGACCAAGTCTGCCAGCTCCGCCACCGTCTGGATTCTCGCAGCCTCCTCCTCTGGGAGCCGGACTCCCATGGTCTCCCGGATCGCGGAGAACAACTCCACTCTCTCCAGCGATGTGAATCCCAGGTCCAGTTCCAGGTTCATCGAGCGGCCGATCACGGGCGCGTCCTTCACGCCGCGGATGGCGGCGAAGAGCTTCTCTTCCAGCGGCGTCCCCGGGGCGGCATCCGGCGCCGTTGCGGGCATGGCCGAACGCTCCAGGATTTCTCTTCGCACCTGGAACCGTTTGATCTTTCGGGTCGTGGTGAGCGGCAGCGGATCCTTGCGAAGTTCCATGCTCATGACACGCTTGTAGCCGGGCAGCCGCGCGGAGGCGTTCTCCATCTCCCAGCGGATGGTGTCGTAGACGCTGGCTGCCTGGCCGGCCTTCAAGCGCTCGAAATCCGGCACGATGACCGCGTGCAGTTTCTCCCCGCCGCGGCCCGCTGACTCATCGGGCACGCCCAACACACAGATTTCCTTGACGTGGGGACAGCTCGATTGGTAGGACTTCTCGATCTCCTCGGGGTAGATGTTCTTGCCCGAACTGAGCACGATCACGTCTTTCAGGCGGCCCGTGATGTGCAGGAAGCCGCGCCCGTCGATGCAGCCGAGATCGCCGGTGTGCAGCCAGCCGTCGTGTAGGGCCTCCGCCGTCGCCTCGGGATTGTTGAGGTACCCCGTCATGACGTTCTCGCCGCGAACGAGCACCTCCCCCGCGCCGTTCTCGTCCGCTTCCGCCACACGGATCTCGACGTGGGGCAACGGCACGCCGACCGTCCCCACGGCATGGCCGCTGGGCCCGGCCACGGTGATCAGCGCCGCGGTCTCGGTCATGCCAAAAGCCTGGACGAGGTCAAAGCCGAGGTCGCGGAAGAACCAGGCAACTTCAGGGTCGAAGCGCGCGCCACCGACGCCCAGGATGCGCAGCCGCGGTCCGAGCTTTTCGTGGATCGCGCGAAACAGGAAGCGGCCCATGTTGAAGCCCAGCCGCAGATTGGCGAATCGCGAGAGGGAGAGCAGCCGCCGGAACAGAATACGTTTGAGGAAGCTCTGCCGCTCCACCTCTTGCAGGATGCGGCGGTACACCAGGTAGTAGAACTGCGGCACGCAGACGAAGATGGTGATACCTTCCTCGCGAAAGATTTTCAGAATCCTCTGGGCCTCCAGCTCGCGGAGAAAGGTAACCCGCGCGCCAAGGTAGAGCGGGATGATGAAGTTGATCACCAGCGCCAGCACGTGATAGAGCGGCAGAACCTCCAGGAAGTGATCTTCCGAGGTCGGCCCAATCATCTTCAGCACCTCGACCACGTTGCGGTACACGTTGCGGCCGGTGAGCACCACGCCCTTGGGATCGCCCGTGGTGCCGCTGGTGTAAAGGATCATCAGCGCGTCGTCGAGGCTCCTGTGCACGAGCGGCAACGGCGCGCCCGCATCTTCTGGGTGGCTCTGTTCGGCGACCAGAAAAGGCAACGGCTGGGCGAGCTGCGCTTCCACCCCCTCCCATGTGGGGAGCAGCGCTCCGGAGACGATCAGGAAACGGCACCCGGCATGCTCGATGAGCCCGGCCAGGGTTTCTTTCTCGTGGAGGACGTCCAGCGGCACGGCCACCGCGCCCGCGCTCTGGACCGCCAGAAACGCTATGCCCCAGCGGGGATGGGTATCCATGAGGATACCGACCGGATCGCCGGGACGAATGCCGCTGCGGGAAAGGGAGAGCGCTATGCTGGCGGCCTCCTGGGCGACGCGCCGGTAGGTGAAGGCTTCGCGCCCGACGTCGGAGATGCTATCGAGAGCGACGCGTTCCGGGAATCGTTCGACGTTCTCGCGGAACTTTTCGAAGAAGTCGAGCGTCACCCGGCAGCCACCCCCATGGCCCGTTTCTCGTCGATCCATAACATGAGCACCAGGCCGGCGAGAAAGAATGGCAGCAGCGACAGGACCGCCAGCCGCTGGCTTCCGCTCCACCGGGAGATGGAGCCGAAGACCAGCGGGCCGAACATCGAAGCGAACTTGCCGCTCAGCACATAGAAACCGAAAAACTCGGATTCGCGCGCGGGCGGCGAAATCTGCGCCATGAAGGAGCGTCCCACCGCCTGCGTGCTGCCCATGCCGATGGCCGCGCCGGCGGCCATGATCCAGAACACGGCCTTGCTCATGGCCAGGCAGCCGGTCACGACGACCGCCATCCACAGCAGCAGGGTGATGACGATCGTTCTCTTAGGGCCAATCCAGTCCGCAAGATATCCCGCCGCGAGCGAGCCGGGCAGAGCCACGAGGTTGAGGACCAGGAAGAGCAAAACGAGCTCCCGGTTGGAAAAGCCGATGGTAGTGGTGGCGTAGATCCCGGCGAAGCTCACTACGGTGGTGATGCCGTCGGTGAAGAGCAGCGAAGCCAGGATGTACTTGGCGGTCTCGCGGTAGTGGCGCAGGTGAGACAGTGTCTCGCCCACGCGGCGGAACCCGACGGAGACATAGTCCTGCCACCTGGCAAGGCGGCCCTGGGACTCGGACTCTCGCAGCCAGAGGAAGGCCGGCAGTGCAAAAACGAGAAACCAGGCCGCCACCAGAAGGTAAGAGAGCCGGTATGCGGCCACACCCTCGGGATTGGAGAGCGGCTTGTCCAAAAGCGGCCTGGCGACGAGAAGGCACAACAATCCGCCAATGTAACCTACGCCCCAGCCCCAGCCCGAGACCTTCCCCACGGACTCCGGCGCCGCCACGTCCGGAAGGAAGGCGTTGTAGAAGACGTAACCCGCCTCGAATCCGAAGGTGCCCAGGACGAACAGGACCATCGCCAGCGCCACGTCGCCGGGTCCGACAAAGTACATCAACGCGGTGGCTGCGACCGAGATCAGCGTCATCGCCGCCAGCAGCAGCTTCTTGCGGCCCGAGAAGTCGGCGAAGGCCCCCAGCAGCGGCGAAACAGCCGCAACCGCGAGCATGGCTATGAAGTTGGCGATACCCCAAAGCTGGTCGCCCCGATTGTCCGCGGCGTGCACCACCACCTGGCGGAAGTAGACGGCGAAGGCCACGGTGATGATCAGCGTGGTGTAGGCCGAGTTGGCGAAATCAAATAGGCACCAAGCGGCTGTCGCGCGGCGTGACCGGGCTTCCGTCTGCGGCATGTTCACCTCATGGCCGGCCGCGGAAGTGGTCGTAGCCGCCCGGCTCCAGCCGGCGGCCGAGAAAGCGAATCAAGCCCGGCTTGCTCTTGCGCACGGTCCCGATGCGCGTCAACGCCAGGCCCTCGAACTCGGCCGGGGGCCGCGCGCGCGGCGGCAGGGTGAACAGCAGCTCATAGTCTTCCCCTCCGTGGAGCGCATCCTCCAGACTCGCGCCGCGGAAGATGGGAGGTTCGCGCTCCAGTTCGGCCGAGACCCGCGAGGCGAGACAGAGCCGGTGCAGGTCGAGCGACAGCCCGTCGCTCAGATCCATGGCCGCGGTGGCGTGCAGCACTTCTCGCAGGAAGCGCCCGAGCCTGAGACGCGGCTGAGGGTGCAAATGAAACCGCCAGGCTTCGCCGCGCCTGGTTCTCAGACCGAGCGCCGAGCCTCCCAAGCGCCCCGAGACATAGATGCCATCCCCGGGGCGGGCGCCATCGCGCCGCAACGCCTTGCCTTTCGGGACCGCGCCGCAGACCACGATGTCGCAAGCGAGCTTCTGCGCATGGGCAAGGTCGCCTCCCACGAGCGCGGTTCGGGCGTCCTTGGCGAGGCGAAAGAAGCCGCGGAAGAATCCGCTCAGCCACCGGGAATCCGTCCACGGCGCCAGGGCCAGTGAGAGCAGGCAGAACCTCGATTCAGCCCCCATGGCGGCGATATCGCTCAAACCTCGCGCCAGAACCCGGTAGCCGACCGCCGCCGCCGTGTGGGCCGCCCGAAGAAAATGCACGTCCTCGATCACCATGTCCGTCGTCAGGAGCCAGTCCTCTCGGGAGCCAGGCGGGCGGAACACGGCGCAGTCATCGCCCATGCCATGTACCAGGGTGGATGGCCTCAGCGCCGGAGCCCGGCGTGCAATGCGACGGAGCAGATCGATCTCGTTCATCCCCAAGGGCGCCTACGCGCCCGCCTCCCTCCTCCCGCTCCTGGCGCCTTCGATCACGGTCGCCCGCCGCAGCTTGTCCAGCTCCTGGCGGGCGATCGTGGCCCAGGGACTCGATGGGTCGAGCCGGAGGTACGCTTTCCAGTGGCGCACGGCGCGCATGACTTGGCCAGCAGACTGGCAGAGCAACGCCAGGTTGTAGTGGGCATCGCCGTAACCAGGGTCCAGGCGCAAGGCCATGGCGTAGTGCAGGAAGGCTTGGCCCCGGTCGTTCTTTTCATCGAACAGATTGCCCAGGTTGAAGTGAGCCAGGGCATACTGGGGATCGGCGTCCAGGGCGCGGCGGTAGTATCGCTCAGCCTGGCCCCAGTTCTTCAGGTGATAGTGGATGGTTCCCAGATTCACCAGCGCGCCGGCCGAGGACGGGTCCAGCGCCACGGACTTCTCGTAGATCCCGATGACATCGGCAGCCGGGGCGCCGCTGTTCTCCATCTCGAGCGCCTGCTCGAACAAGCGCGCCGCCTCAAAGCGCCGCGCCGCTTCGGCCGCCCTGGTGGCGTCGTGGGCCGCCTGTTTCGGAAAGGACAGCATCCGGTGCAGCTCGGCCTGATCGAAGTCCAACAGGAGCTGGCCCGATACGGCCTCCATCCTGCTTGCTCCCATCTGCACCGTGACCTTACTGCCCTCCGAGAAGATCTTCAGCTCCTTGAGCGGATCGGACATCGAGCCCAGCCTCTGGCGCAGCGCCGCCACGGCGCGCCGGATCTTCACCGAGGACACACCGCTCTTTCGCAGTCTCGCGAGCGTCCGCAGGACGACGAGATCGATGAAGCTGTAACTCTCCAGGCGCGGAACCAGGCCCTGCTTCTCCCAGCTCCGCAGGCGCCGCTCTGAAAGCTCCAGCATACGGCGCGCTTCGAGGCGGCTATACGCTTCTCTGGCCGGGAGGTCGGGCACGGGACAGATTCTAGCATGACACGAAAGTGGGGCGGACGATCGCATTCTGTCGTCCGCCTTGGCAGGCCGCAAAGGGCGATGGCCTGCCCCACCAGCTTGCCCGTGTTACGCTGGAATCTCTAACGATATGAACGGCATTACCATCACTCTGCCGGACGGAAGCCAACGGTCGGCGCCGGCCGGGGCGAGACCTCTGGACATCGCCGAATCGATCGGCAAAAGGCTGGCAGAGGAAGCCATCGTCGCCAAGGTGAACGGCGATCTGTATGATCTCACGCGGCCGCTGGAATCCGACGCCACGCTTCAGATCCTGACCTCCAAGGATCCGCAGACGCTGGATGTCTACCGCCACTCGGCGGCGCACCTTCTGGCGGCGGCGGTGCTTGAGCTGTACCCCGAGACCAAGCTGGGCATCGGGCCGGCCACCGACACGGGCTTCTATTACGACTTTCAGCGGGAGACGCCCTTCACCCCAGAAGACCTCGAAAAGATCGAGGCCAAGATGTGGGAGTTGCAGGGCAGGAATCTCCCCTATGAGCGCAAGCTCACGCCCAAGGCGGAGGGGCTGAAGAAGTACGCCGCCATGGGCGAGGACATGAAGTGCGAGCTCATCGAAGAACGCGCCGGCGATGTGTTTTCCGAGTACGCCCTGGGACCTCGCTTCATCGACTTTTGCCGCGGCCCGCATGTTCCTTCCACCTCCTACCTCAAGGCGTTCAAGGTCCTCTCCATTGCCGGGGCCTACTGGCGCGGCGACGAGAAGAACGCCCAGATGCAGCGCATCTACGGCACGGCCTTCTTCAGCAAGAAGGACCTGGAAGCCTACTTGCGCCAACTGGAAGAGGCAAAGAAGAGGGACCACCGCAAACTCGGCAAGGAACTGGACCTGTTCAGCATCCAGGACCTCGCCGGCCCGGGCCTGATCTTTTTCCACCCCAAGGGCGGCGCGGTCCGCAAGCTGCTCGAGGATTGGATGCGGGAACAGTGCCTGGAGCGGGGCTACTCGCTGGTGTATACGCCGCACGTGGCGCGGGCGGACCTGTGGAAGACCTCCGGCCACTACAGCTTTTATGGTGAGAACATGTTCAAACGGATGGAGCTGGACGATGCCGAGTACCAGCTCAAGCCGATGAACTGCCCCTTCCACATCCTCATCTACCAGGACAAGCTCCGCAGCTACCGCGACCTGCCCGTGCGGCTGGCGGAACTGGGCACCGTCTACCGCTACGAGCGTTCGGGCGTCATGCACGGGCTTATGCGCGTGCGCGGCTTCACCCAGGATGACGCGCATATCTTCTGCACGCCGGAGCAGATCGAGGATGAGATCGTCAACTGCCTGGGCTTTGCCACCGACGTTCTGGAGACCTACGGCTTCCACGAATACGATGCCGAACTCTCGACGTGGGACAACGGCAAGGCTGGCAAGTACGACGGGACCTCCGATCAATGGCAGCTCGCCGAGAACGCTCTCCACCGCGCGGCGGAGCGGCTGAAGTTGAAAGTGAAGCTCATGCCGGACGAAGCCGCCTTCTACGGACCGAAGATCGACGTCAAGCTGGTGGACGCCATCGGCCGCCGCTGGCAGTTGTCGACCGTGCAGTTCGATTTCAACCTTCCCAAGCGGTTCAAACTGGAGTACATCGCCGAAGATGGCAAGGCGCACCAGCCGCTCATGGTCCACCGGGCCTTGTACGGCTCCGTCGAGCGCTTTTTCGGAATCCTGCTGGAGCACTATGCCGGCGCGTTTCCGGTGTGGCTGGCGCCCGTGCAGGCCATCGTCCTGCCGATCACGGACCGGAACGTGGAGTATAGCCGGCAGGTCGTCGAGCGGCTCAAGCAAGCCGGCGTCCGGGTGGCGCTGGACGACCGCAGCGAGAAGGTCAACTTGAAGATCCGCGAAGCCCAGTTGCAGAAGGTCCCCTACATGCTGGTGGTCGGCGACCGCGAGATGCAGAGCGGCGCGGTGGCGGTCCGCAACCGGAAGCACGGGGACTTGGGCGCCAAGCCCGTCGAGGATTTCGTGGCCGAGATCCGAAAACTCATCGACTCCAAAGCGCCCACCGAGTAGGCTCGGATGGCCCTCATACCGGTACTGCTGCTCGCGATCCTGGCGGGGGCGCTGGTTTTTTGCATCCTCGCGGCCTACGCCGCGCATCATTATCTGGCGGCGCCGCGTGCGGAGCTGCGCGCCACCACTCCCGTCAGCGTTCTGAAGCCGCTCGCCGGCGCGGACGAAGGCCTCGATCAGAACCTGCGCAGCTTCTTTGAGCAAGACTACCCGGATTTCGAGTTGTTGTTCGCGGTGCGCGAGCCTTCCGATCCCGCGATGGGCGTGGTGGAGAAGCTCCGCAGCGAGTACCCTCGTGTTCCCGTCAGGCTGATCGTGACCGGCGAGCCGCCGTATCCCAACGCCAAGGTATTCAGTCTTGCCCGCATGGTGGCCGCGGCGCGGCACGACCTGCTGGTGATGAGCGACAGTGATATCCGCGCGACGCCGGACATGCTCCGTGTTGTCGCCTCGGAGTTTCAGGACGAGCGGCTGGGACTCGCGACCTGTCCTTATAGGGCCGTGCCCGGCCGCAGTTTCTGGTCGGCGCTCGAAGCCATTGGCATGAACACTGAGTTCCTCGCCGGGATCCTGGTGGCACGGATCATCGAGGGCATGAAGTTCGCCGTCGGTCCGACCATTGTGGTCCGCCGCGCGGCCCTGCTCTCCATTGGCGGCCTCGACCGCGTGAAGGACTTTCTGGCGGAAGACTTCGTTCTGGGCAAGTTCGTCGCCGAATCCGGATGGCGCGTGATCCTCTCCTCCTACGTCATCGAGCACCACATCGGCAGCCAGGGTTTCCGGGCGAACGCGCGGCACCGGCTGCGGTGGATGCGGAGTACCCGGAGATCGCGTCCCAGCGGGTACCTCGGGCAGGTCTTCACAAACCCGCTCCCGATCGCCTTACTGCTAGTCGCAGCCGCCCCGTCGTGGTGGCCGGCCCTGCTGGTGACCGCGCTCTTCAGGGCGCTGGCCGCCTGGGCCGTGGCAGGCTGGGTGCTGCACGATTCGCTGACCGCGCGGCGCTGGTGGCTGGTCCCCGTGCAGGATCTGGTCTCGTTCGCCTTCTGGCTCGCCGGCTTCTTCGGCAACACCATCCAATGGCGCGGCCGAACGTACTACCTTCGGGCGGACGGGCGGTTTGAACTGCGGTAGTGGCGGCTCGCCCGCACTGCGCCGGCACTTCCCTCGGGCGACTACTGTCTCTCGTGTGAGAGGCGTTTCACGATCATGCGCGCGATCTCCAGTTCGTGCTGGTCGGCCGGCGAAGGCGCCAGTTTCTCCAGGATCGGCCGCAGCACTTTCTCGGCGTTGGCGCGCTCCTCCCGCGTGATGAGCTTTTTGGCCTCCATCATCGGCAGCAGCGTTTCAAGCACCTGGATAATGCCACAATGCCAGCCCGAAGGCTGGTACGGCATCACGCAGACCTGCTCGTCGCAGCAAGCGCGCACCAGGGTCTTGTGAGTGGCGAGATTGCCCAGCAGCAATTTCTGACCCGGTCCCGGCCCCACCTGAACCCACACGTGGACCGAGGCGGACATTATGTAGCAGCCCGGGGGCACTTCGAATTTCACGTGGCCGGGATCGCCCGTGCCAGGCACCCCGTCGTAAAAACCCGCCGCCCCGGGCTTCAAACCGGCTGGGTCGCCCACGATCTGGTGCCATTTCTCGTCCTTGGTTTGATAACGCCCACCTTTCCACTCCAGGACCGTGCCGTCGCAGTGCTGCACCGTGGCGACGAAGGTGAACGTGTTGTCAATAGCGCAGTTGGCCTTGAAGGCGTCCGGCACCCAGAGATTCACCGTAGCTACACTCATGTTGTTCTCCTTCTAAGCGATGGCGCCCGATACTGGTTTTCCAGTAAGACACTCGGAGTATGGAAGCGGGAACCGTCGCTCTCCACTCTTATACGCTGGTTTGGTGATAAAGTCAAGACTTTTCGGACGCTAAAGTCACACCAATTATTAGTCGACAGTAAGTTATTACTCTGGTACTATAAGTAAGCAACCATCGACACTTATGAGCGTAGTGGGGCTGGCGTCATGCTTCTGCCAGTACCTACGGCTGATGTCGAACGAGGGACACCGTATCGTCCAAATCGTAGTATCCAAACACTTGATCTGGCTCAGCTCTATCTCCGTCATTGATTCTGAGGGAAACAGCAGACGCACCTTCCCCTCTTTGACGTAGGGGGGCGCCGTCGCCATTGCGGAGGCTGAACGTGCTGGGCCGTCATACGACGGTGATCCCAGAGCTAACCACTGCGTTGGAAGGGGCAGCAGCCTATTGCCGGGCGGCTTCGGCGGTCTTGCGGATACCCTCGGCGTACGAAGTCGGCTGACAATGGAACGCTCTGGCAAATTTCGAGGAATCGAATACGTAGTCAAGTTCGCTCTGGTAGAGCATCTCGTACGATTCCCGCACGGTCGTATCGAACCATCCCGCCACCTTGAGCATCGGCCGGGTGAGAACGCGGTGCTTCGGTGTCATCCCGAACTCCTTCGCGGCGAGCGCGATGAACTCCTTTCCGGTCGGGGGATCGGGCGACGTGGGGACGTGCCAGGTTTGATTCCATGAGCTCTCGGAATCCACGAGCTGAGCCAAGCTGCGCGCTGCATCGGGCGTGAAGGTGAACGAGTGCTTCACTGAATCGTTCGCGAGCCAGGCCGGTTTCTGGCCCTTGGACAACTTGTCGAAGACCAGAATATTGGGGACCCCAGTTCGGGCGCCGGGACCGTAGAAGTCGGCGGACCGCGCTATCAGCGCGGTAAGGTTTCCCGCCTTGATTTCCTTCAAGAGCGTCGTCGCGATCTCCGCACGGATCTCACCCTTCCTGCTGCAGGGGCGGAAAGGCGTTTCTTCCGTCATGGCGCCGATCACTTTCCCGTACATGTACACGTTGTCGAAGAAAACCAATCTGGCGTTGGCACGTTTGGCGGCCTGGATTGCGTTGCGCATGATCCGAGGCCAAAGTTCCCGCCACGACTTTAGGTCATACTTCAGACCGACAAGCAGAAACGCAACCTTAGAACCTGAAACCGCCTTGACAGTGTCATCGAGTTGCGAGAGATCGGCGGCCACTGTCTCAACCGCGCCAGTACCCGCCTTGGGATTGCGGCTGACCAACCGGATGCGCTCATTTCGGGCAGTGAGCTCTTTGGCAAGTTCATTGCCGATTGCGCCACCTGCTCCAAGTATGGTGACCATCTCCTGTTACTCTACCCTGAGTCGTTGTCCAAGGGGTCCGTCGCGTTCAGCAGAGATCCGTCAACGTCAACCGGAAGGTGAACACCGGACCGTAGGTCATTATCTCCATGATCTTATCCGAAAAACTGCTGTTGTCCAGCAGCGCCGAGGTTGCCGGATCGCCGCGCGCCCCACCGGCGTGCGGACTCGCTGGGCCGGCTTTTTCGGCGAAACCTCAAAACACGTCTACCAGACTCCGGGAAATAACCGGTAGCGCACCTTCGCGCGGTAGGCGGAGTAGCCAGCGAGATTATCGCAGAGGTAGCGCTCCTCGTCGAGAAGTCTTGCCACAAGCACCCCGAGCATGGGGATTACGCAGAGCAGTGCCCAGTAGGACCCCAAGGCAAAGGGAGTGGCGAGAAAGAGCAGCGCTCCTCCTGCGTACATCGGGTGCCGGACCACTTCGTACGGCCCGGTGGTGATTACGGTCTGCTCGGGGTCCACCTCGATGATTCCTGACGCGAAGCTGTTCTCGCGGAGGACACAGAAAACGAGGAAGAATGCCAGGAGAACGGCCAAGTCGCCTGACGCGACCAGCCAGAAGGGGACGCTCGACCAGTGAAGCCGCCGATCGAACCCCGATACCAAGAACATGCCGCCGAAGAGCAGGCTGGCGACCGCTTGAAGCCATTTTTGGAACCGTTCCTTCTCCGCGCCGGGGCCGGCCCTTAGGCGCCGCTCGAGCAGCCTTCGGTCGTTCTTCCACAGGAGCAAAGTGATGGCCAACGAAGCAGCAAAATAGGCGGCGAGGTACACCCAAGCCTGCCAAAACCGCGGGGACCAAGCCGGCAGGAAAAGGAGACCACCAAGAATAATCAAAAGCTTGACGAACCCGCCAACGGTCTTCTTCCCCAGGTCGGTCATATCCTCATTGTCGCGCTCGCCTCCCGGCGCCGGTCCCAACGACACGTACAATAAGAGTAGAAATGCAAAGGCGCAAGCTCGGCAATGAGCTGATCGTGTCGGCCCTCGGCCTGGGCTGCATGGGCATGTCGGAGTTCTACGGCCCCGGCGACGAGGCCGAGTCTGTCGCCACCATCCATCGGGCGGTTGACCTCGGCGTCAACTTCCTGGACACCGCCGACATGTACGGGATCGGCCGCAACGAAGAATTGGTCGGCCGGGCCCTGCGTGGACGCCGCGATAAAGTGGTCCTGGCCACGAAGTTCGGCAATGTACGGGGGCCCAAGGGCGAGTTTCTGGGCGTCAACGGGCGGCCCGGGTATGTAAGCCAGGCCTGCGAGGCAAGCCTCAAGCGCCTGGGGGTGGAGGTTATCGACCTCTATTATCAGCACCGCGTTGACCCGGCGACGCCCATCGAGGACACCGTGGGCGCCATGGCGGAGCTGGTGCGGGCGGGCAAGGTCCGCCATCTGGGGCTGTCTGAGGCCGCGCCGGCCACGCTGCGCCGGGCCTGTGCCGTACACCCCATCGCCGCCTTGCAGACCGAGTACTCTCTGTGGACCCGTGACCCCGAAGGCGAGATCCTGGACGCCTGCCGCAAACTGAACGTGGGCTTCGTCGCTTACAGCCCGCTGGGGCGCGGCTTCCTCACGGGGCGCTTCCAAAGTACCGAGGATCTGTCCCAAGATGACTTCCGCCGACACCATCCGCGTTTCGAGGGCGAAAACTTCCAGCGCAACCGGCGACGCGCCGAGGCGGTCGAGGGGATCGCCCGACAAAAAGGCTGCACCCCGGCGCAGCTTGCGCTGGCCTGGGTACTGGCCCAGGGCGAGGACATCGTTCCCATACCGGGAACGAAGCACGTTCGCTACCTGGAAGAGAATCTCGGGGCGCTCCAGGTTCGTTTGACCGATGAGGAACTGGGTCGCTTGGCGGAGGCTTTCCCCCGGGGTGCGACGGCGGGTGCGCGCTACCCTGCCATGGCCATGCGATTCGTCGCCGGCTGAGCAATCATGAGAAGCCTTACGGCCACGGCGATCGAACTGGAAACCCAACCGGTGGCGTTAGTGTGGGCGGACCGGGCGCCGGCGGGGGCGACGCAGTTCAAGCCGGGGCGCTGGGGTTGCGTGGTCAACCTGTTCGCAACCGCCGCGGCCCGCGGGCGCGCCGGCGCCTTCGACCGTCAGACCTTCGGCTGCTGGGGCGGAGGAGTCGGCTTGGGGTTCGGCAACCAGTATGAGGATTTCCCCGGGGGGCTGGAGTGTTTCTGCCGGTTCCTGTCGAGCGGTAACGAGGAGTCGGAACAGGGAGGTGCCATCGGAGAACAAATGGAAGGCTCAGGTGGGCGCCGCATGTCGGACGATTTCCTTCGCGGAGAGCGCTACGTCAAAGACCCGGAGACGACGCTCCGGTTCGTCGAGAGCCTGCCCATGCGCGACATCCCGGCCGGCTTCGTCGTCGTCAAACCGCTGGAGCAGACCGATCCCGAGCACGAAGACGTCAAGAGCGTCACCTTTTTCGTGGATCCGGACCGTCTGTCGGCGCTGGTCATCCTGGCCAATTATGCCCGTCCTGATGCCGAGAACGTGATCGTCCCGTGGGCCGCGGGATGCCAGGTGATGGGGATCTACGCCTATCGCGAACTGGAGCGCCAGCGGCCGCGCGGCTTGATCGGCCTGACCGACATCTCCGCCCGCAAGAACGTTCGCGCGACTCTGGGTGAGCACGTGCTGTCATTCACCGCGCCCTGGCCGCTCTTCCAGGAAATGGAGAGCAACGTCAAGGGCAGCTTCTTGGAACGGGAGACCTGGCGCGCCCTACGGAAACATTCGTCCTGAGCCTGCTCGCCGGCCGCCTGGTTGTCGCCTCCGCCGCACTTGTGAAATCCTGAGATTCGGATCGGACAAGATCCACTTCTCCCAGGTGAGGTGACACAATGGCTTGCGACCCCGGTGTACTGAAAAGCGTTCCGCTTTTTGCGCTGCTGGATGAGGAAGAGACCGCAGTCTTGGGAGCGCAGGTCGAACTTAAGAGGTTCGCCCCGCGCCAGCGCATTTACAGGAGCGGAGATTCCGGAGGACGTGCCTACGTCGTGGTTTCAGGGGCGGTCCAGATCACCACGGTGGACGAAGACCAGCAGGAGGTGATCGTGGACCAGCCTTCGACCGGCGAGTTTTTCGGTTTCGCCTCCATGCTGGACGGGACGCCTCACCAGACAGGCGCGACCGCTCTGGAGGAGACGGTGTGCATCGAGGTGGACAGCCGGGACATCGCCATTCTCCTCCAACGCAAGCCGATGGCGGGAATGGACATGCTGGCCGTGCTCGGCCGCCAGTTCCACGCCTCCCAGCAATTGGTGCGCATTCGGTCCACCCGGAACCCGAACGAGGTGATCGAACGGGAAGCCACCTTCGGAGACCGCGTGGCGGACGCGGTAGCCCGCGTTGGCGGATCCTGGG
Organism: Bryobacterales bacterium; assembly: GCA_963798455.1. Classification (GTDB taxonomy): domain Bacteria; phylum Acidobacteriota; class Terriglobia; order Bryobacterales; family Bryobacteraceae; genus CAWCTD01. The sequence continues at coordinate 583,117 of CAWCTD010000004.1, read as the reverse complement.
CCTTTATCATCGCGTTTCTGGTTATCCTGATGATCTACACAGCCGTGAGCAACGCCCTGGGCCGGTCGTCCTGGGATCCTTATCCCTTCATTCTCTTGAACTTGTTCCTCTCCATGCTGGCCGCGCTTCAGGCGCCGGTCATCATGATGAGCCAGAACCGCCAGGACGAAAAGGACCGCCTGCGTGGCGAACTCGATTACGATGTCAATCGCCGGGCGGAGTCCGAGATTCAAGGCCTGGCGCGTAAACTGAACCTGCTGGCTGACAAGATCGACGACTTCGAAGACCTGATCCGGCCGCAGGCGCAGTGACCTGCCCCGGAGCCGAGCTACCATTGTGAGTGCAATGGCTGAGCGTGTTTGTCCCTGGTGGATTGGGTATCTGCTGGCCAGCCCGGTAAGGCGCTGGATGCAAGACCCGGCAAAGCTCCTGGCGCCGTACGTTCGGGAGGGCATGACGGTGCTCGAGCCGGGACCGGGCATGGGCTTCTTCACGCTCGAACTGGCCCGGCTGGCCGGGGCCCGCGGCCGCGTGGTGGCCGTGGACATCCAGTCCAGGATGCTGGACGGGCTCAAACGCCGGGCCGCGAAGGCCGGTTTGCTGGATCGGGTGGACGCCCGCCTGGTTTCGGCGGAGTCCATGGCCCAGGCAGACCTGGCCGGCGCAGTGGACTTCACGCTCGCTTTTGCCGTGGTGCATGAACTGCCGGATGCGGGGCGCTTCTTCGCCGAGGTGGCCGAAGCTTCGAAACCGGGTGCGCATCTTCTGCTGGTCGAACCAAATGCGCACGTGAATGCCCAGCGGTTTGAGGCGGAGTTGCAGGCTGCCAGCCAGGCCGGCTTCGGACTCGTGGACCGTCCCTCTGTTTCCCGCAGCCGGGCCGCGCTCCTGAAGAAGCGCTGAGGCTGCACGCAAGGACAGCGCTCCGCTTCGGCTGTCGCCGGTTCTACCTTCCTGTTGACATCCTACAAGAGTTCAACTATACTCCTTTTGGATGCCTAGAGGAAGCGAAAAGACGGATGTGCTGCAGGGCACGCTGGACCTGATGGTCCTGCGCACACTCGAGGCAATGGGCCCACAGCACGGCTTCGGGCTGGCTCAGCGGATCCAGCAGATCTCCGAAGGCGTGCTCTATCTGAATCAGGGCACGCTTTACCCGGCGCTGCTCCGCCTGGAGCAGCGCGGTTGGATTCGCTCGAAATGGGGGGTGTCGGACAACAACCGGAAGGCGAAGTTCTATGACCTCACTGAGCGTGGGCGCCGCCGCATTGCCGAAGAAACAGAGAGCTGGACCCGCACGGTCGCACTGATGGAGCGGTTTCTCCGGCCGCAGGAGTAGCCCATGCTGAGCCGCTTGTTCGCGCTTTTCCGCCGCACGCGCCTTGACCGCGAGCTCGATGACGAAGTTCGCTTCCATCTCGACGGTCTGGAGAGTGAACTTCACGCCCGCGGACTAAGCCCGGAGGAAGCCCGCCTGGCCGCGCGGCGCGAATTCGGAGCGGTCGAATCGATGAAGGAGACCTACCGCGACCAGCGCGGCCTCCGCTGGCTCCATGAGATTGCACAAGATCTGCGGATCGGCCTGCGCGGCCTGCGGAAGAACCCTGGTTTCGCGGCTGCGGCGGTGCTTTCGCTGGCGCTCGGCATCGGAGTGAACGCCGTCATCTTTTCCCTCTTCCACGCCCTGCTGCTCCAGCAGTTGCCCGTTCAGCGCCCGCATGAGCTCGTCTCGCTTTACCGGACAGGCGGGTGGGGGAAGGGCTACATGTCCTTCCCGCTCTACCAGGACCTTCAAAACCAGACGGACGTTTTCGACGGCGTGCTTGCGCGCAGCTCGGTCATGAAGACGCGAATGGGAGGCGAGCGCGCTGAGTTTGTCGGGCTGGAGTACGTCTCGGGCAACTACTTTTCCGTGCTCGGCGTTCGCGCTGCGGCCGGACGCGTATTGAGCAACGCGGACTCGAAAGCCCGCGGCGTCAGTCCCGTGGCAGTTCTGAGCTATGACGCCTGGCGCAACCGCTTCGGTCTCGACGCGGGCATAGTGGGAAGGACCATCGTTATCGACGAGAGGCCGTTCACGGTCGTCGGCGTCGCTCAACCAGTATTCCGCGGAGTCGAGACGGAGTGCGCGGCCGAGGTGTGGGTGCCGTTGACGATGAGCAGAGTCGCCTTCGAGCATCCAGGAAGCTACTGGCTGTGGGCGCTCGCGCGCCGGAAGCCGGGCGTACCGGATGAGAAGATCGCAGCCGCAGTGAATACTGTTGTATCCCGCTATCTTGCGTTCCACTACGGCAGCCTTCCGGAGTCGGGCTCCAAGCACATGGCCATGGAGCAGCGGATCGAGGTGCGCCCGGGAGGGTTGGGGATTTCGCTGATGCGCGAGGAGTTCGAAAAGCCGCTGCGGCTGCTCATGGCTGCCGTCCTCCTGGTTCTGCTGGTTGCCTGCGCCAACGTCGCCGGCCTCCTGCTGGCTCGCGGGGCGGCCCGGCGCCGCGAGATGGCGCTCAGGTTATCCCTTGGTGCAGGCCGGTGGCGGCTGGTGCGGCAGTGGCTGACGGAGAGTGCGATCCTGGCCGCGGCCGGCGCGGCACTGGGCTGGGCCTTCGCCGCATTGGTGACTCCGCCGGCCGCCCGACTTCTGCCCGGCATCCGGGAGACGGACGCGCTGCCAGCGGGAGCCGGTGGCGCCGTTCTTATGTTTGTAGCCGCGGCGGCGGCTCTCTCCGCAATTCTGTTTGGCGTCGTCGCCGGGCTCGGCTCGACCGCCGTCGAAACCGCGCCCGCCTTGCGCGAGGGCGGCGCGGGCGCCGTCGGAGGCCGGCTGCGCGTGGGAGTGCGCAGGGCGATGGTGGTTGCGCAAGTCGCCTTGTCGGTGGTGCTGGTCGTGACGGCCGGCCTATTTGGGCGCAGCCTCGCGGAGCTGCGCGCGCTGGACCTCGGATTCCACAACTACGGCGTGCTCACCTTCCATCTTGATGCTCCTAAGTCTTACAGCGCCGCCGACCGCAAAGCACTCCCGGGCCGTTTTCTCGACCGCGTGCGGGTGATTCCCGGGGTGATTTCCGCCAGCGCCGGTTTCCCCGGCCCCTACCAGGGTGGGAGCTACTCCGGCGACGTTTTCGTTCCCGACGTGGGCAGCGGCGCCGTCCGCGCTGACGTTGCCCGCCAGACGGTCTATCCGCGGTTTTTCGAAGCGATCGGCTGCCCGCTCCTGAGCGGGCGTGATTTCACCGACCGCGATCGTCCCGGCAGCCGCAAGGTGGCCGTGGTGAACCAGGCGTTCGCGGAGGAGTTCCTCGGTGGGCAGGATCCGGTGGGCCGGGTTGTTGGGCTTAACTTCGATGGGCCGGCTGAGATCGTGATTGTGGGTGCCGTTCGGAACATGCGGCACGACGACATCCGGACGCCCGCCGTTCCGGTGATCTATATACCGCAACTCCAGGAGCAGAGCAGTACGTCATTCCAGTATCTTGTGCGCGCCGGAATCCCCGAGCGCGACTTGCTGCGGCTCCTCCGTCACGAGGTGGCCGCCTTGGATCCGGGGCTGGCAATCGGGCAGCCGCAGACCGTGCAAAGCCGGATCGACCGGTCCGTTTTTCGGGAGCGTATGCTCGCCGGGCTGGGCCTGTCGTTCGGCGTGCTCGCCCTGGCGCTCGCCGTTATCGGGCTCTACGGAGTTGTGGCATACGTGGTGACGCTCAGGACCGCTGAGATCGGGGTCCGCATCGCGCTGGGCGCGCAACCCGCGGGCGTGCTTTGGATGGTTCTGCGTGAAGCCCTGCTGATGGTTGCGGCGGGCGTCCTGATCGGCGGTCCCGCCTCGCTGGCGGCCGCTCGGATGGCGCGCACTCTGCTGTTCGGAGTTCGTCCGCAAGATCCGGCCGTGATTTGCTTCAGCATCGCCAGCCTCCTCGCCGCTGGCCTGTGCGCCGGCATCCTCCCGGCGCGCCGCGCCGCCGCAATTGATCCAGTACAGGCGCTGCGAACGGAGTAAACGCGCCCAGGTCTTCGGCTATCGCGCGCAAGGCAGGGGTAGCAGGTAAAATAGAAGTCAGCAGTTCCTCAGAAGCACTGGGCCCGACTGGGATTGCCTTCCCCATATGAGACTCTACTTCCGGTGGAAGTTGTTTTTTGGTTTCTTCGGTTTCGCCCTCGTTGTCGCCAGTCTGCTCGCCGCTGTGCTGCTGCTGGAATTGTCCCGGGGGAGCCTTTTTCTCGGCGAGCCCGTACTGGCGTTGGAATTCCGGCAATGGCTGCACGGCTTTCTGGCCTGGGCCCTGCTCATCCTGGGCTGCGCGTCCATCCCGCCCGCGCTCTGGATCGCAAGCCGGCTGAACCGGCCCATACGGCTGCTGGACCAAGCCATGCAGCGGGTCGCGAGCGGCAGGCTGGACGCTGCAATCCCGCGCGTCCGGACCTATGACGAATTTGAGCTTCTCATCCACAACTTCAACCAGATGCTGGCCGGGCTGCTTGAACGAGAGCAGCTCCTCGCGGAGCGAGCCCGCTTCCTGGCTCATTCCCTGGACCTAATCTGCCTGGCCGGGGATGACGGCTACTTCAAGGAGGTGAACCCGGCCTTCCACCGGGTGCTCGGCTACACCACCGAGGAATTGCTCTCCAAGCCTTTCATCGATTTTGTCCACCCCCAGGACGTGCAGGCCACGCTGGCCGAATTCGAGAAACTCAAGCGAGGCGTGCCGAGCCTTTCTTTCTTGAATCGCTACAGGTGCGCCGATGGGTCGCACAGATGGCTGGAGTGGAGCGCCGCTCCCGTCCCCGACAGGCTGCTTGTGTTTGCCATCGCCAGGGACATCACGGACCGCAAGCGAGGGGAAGAAGCCGAGAAAGCGCTGATTGAGACGCGCCTGCAACTGCGAATCGCCCGCGACATCCAGCGCAGCCTGCTGCCGGCCGGGCCGCCCGCGCTGGATGGATTCGACATTGCCGGCGCCTCCTATCCCGCTGAGGAAGTCGGCGGCGACTATTTCGACTACCTGCCCATGGGTGAAGGGCGGCTGGGGGTGCTGGTCAGTGACGTGGCCGGGCACGGCATCGGGCCGGCGCTGGTGATGGCCGCCACCCGGACGGGCCTGTGGTCCCTCGTGGCGGCGGGCCATGGTTTGGCGGAGATCCTGGACCGAACAAACACGATGCTCTGCGACAGCACGCCCGACAATTGCTTTGTCACCCTTGCATTTGCCGAGATTGATCCCGTGACGAGATCGCTCCGCTACGTCAACTGTGGCCATTCCGCCGGCTATCTACTGGACCACCAGGGAACCCTCAAAGCACGGCTCGCCAGCACCGCTCCTCCACTTGGTTGCCTGCCGGCTTTTGAGGTCGGGCCAATCCCGGAGCACGCTCTGGCGACCGGAGATGTGCTCGTCCTGCTCACGGACGGGGTGACCGAAGCGGAATCCCCGCAGAACCAGTTTTTTGGAGAGCGGCGAGCGCTGGAGGTCGTGCGGGGGCACCTTCACGAGTCGGCTGCGGTAATCGTGGCTGCCCTTCATCGGGCGGCCCGCGAGTTTCGCGGCTCCCTGGCAGCCAAGGACGACACCACTTCGCTGGTGGTGAAGGTGGGTCCACCGCCGCTGGCGGCGGACCTTACTTCCCGGGCTGCTCCTTGAGCATCTGCTTGAGGTTTTCGAGTTCCCTTTCGATGCGGCGTTCCCGCCCCGCCAGCGCGGCGACATAGGCGAACAGGATCAGCCAGGCCGCGGTCAGGCCGTAAACCAGGAATGTGAAGTTACCTGTGTCCATTGCTTCCTCTCCCGTTACATGGCATGTGCGTGCCGCCGGAGTGCGTCGATCTCGCGTTGAGCCCGCTCCTGGCGCGTTCGAATCATGGTCAGCGCGACGAACAGCAAAAGCAGAGCCAGCCAGTTCGAGAACAACATGCGGTACATGGACGGATCCATGGAGCCGCCGCCCCACACCACCGGCTGCGGGTGCTGCGTGCGCCACCACTTGATCGAAAAGAACACAATCGGCACGTCGGCGAAGGCGAAGATGGAGAATACCGCCGAGACCTTGGCCCGTTGCGTGGGCTCCTCGACCGCGCGGCGCAGCATCAGGTAGCCGGCGTAAAGCAGCCAGCACACCAGCATCGACGTCAGCCGCCAGTCCCACGTCCACCAGATGCCCCAGATAATCCGCCCCCAAATCATTCCGGTCACCAGGTTGGCTGCCCCGAAGGCGAGGCCCACCTCGGTGACCGAGACCGCCACCGCGTCATAGCGCAGGTTCTTGCTGGCCAGATACAGGATGCTGGCAACCAGGGCGCTGAAGAAGCCCACGAAGGCCGTCCAGGCAGCCGGCACGTGGAAAAAGATAATCCTGTAAATGGCTCCTTGCGCCACCTCGTCGGGCAAGACGAGCAGGATGACGGCCAAGTTGGCCGCCACCAGCCACGCCGCCAGCAAGCACAAGCCGTACACGACCTTCTGTCTCATGTTCTATCCCACCAGTACAGTCTCCACCAGGCCTAGCGCCAGCGCCGTGAAGATGATATCAAAAGCAACCAGGAGTCTAAGCCAATTGTACAAATCCCCGGCCAGCGGCTGCCCCGCCACCAGCGCCGTCGTAAGCTGGATGGCGGACATCAGGCCCGGGATCAGCAGCGGATAGACCAGCGTGGGCAGCATCAACTCCCGCAGTCGAAGGTTCACGGTCAGCGCGCTGAACATGGTGCCGACCACGGTCAGCCCCCAGGTTCCCAGTGCCAGCACCAGCAGAAGAGGCCAGAACCGCTGCGTCCAGCGGACGTTATAGAACACGCCGAAGACCGGCAGGCAGACCAGCTCAACAGCCAGCAGCAGCGTGACGTTGGCCAGGCACTTGCCCAGAAACAACGCCGCGCCCGAGACCGGCGAAGCCACCAGGGCGTCCAGACAGTCGTTGACCAGTTCCCTGGCGAAGCTGCGATTCAGGATCAGCGCTCCCGCAAAGGCAAATACGATCCACAGCAGGCCTCCGGAGATCTCACGTGTCTGTTCCGCCGTGGGATCGAAGGCGAAGCTGAACAGCAAGAGGATAACCAGAGCGAAAGACAGCGAGGCGTTGATGGCTTCCTTGGTGCGCAACTCCGCCCGGAGGTCCTTGGCGGCCACCATCCACGCCTGGCGGAAGAAGTTCATCCCGCTATCCTTCGCCGTAGTTCCGGTACAGCCAGCCGGTGTCGTCCAGCATCTCCCGGGTCCGCTCCCCGGTGAACGCCAGCCGGCCCCGGTTGATCAGCGCGACGTGGGTGGCCAGCTCGAGGGCCTCGCGCAACTGATGGGTGGAGAGGATGATGGTGCGCTGTTCTCGCCGGGCCCGGGTCAGAAGTTCCTGAAGCACCGCGATGGCCCGGTCATCCAGCGCGGTGAAGGGTTCGTCCAGCAGAAGCACCGAGGGCTCATGAAGGAACGCGCGAGCCACGGCCAGCCTCTGCCGCATGCCTCGCGAGAACTCCCTCACCATGCCGTCCTTGACCCGCTCCAGCCCGGTCCGCTCCAGCCATTCCAGGGCGGTCTTGCGAGGGTCGGGCATGCCGTACAGGCCCGCGAACAGCCGCAGATTCTCGTACGCCGAGAACTCCTCATACACGGCGATCCCATGGCCCAGCACGCCGATCTTGCGGCGCGTCTCCTGGTCCCTCGATTCCTTGCCGAACACGCTGGCGCGTCCCTTACTCGCCTTCGACAGACCGGCCAGTATTCGGAGCAGGGTGGTCTTGCCCGCGCCGTTCCTGCCGAGCAGCGCCAGGCAGGCGCCCGGCTCGATGCGCAGGTTGATGTCCCGCAGAGCGGGAAAGTCTCCGTAGAATTTCCAGACCCCCTCGGCGGCCACAGTGCTCATCGGGGTTTCTTGCTCCTCGGGACGGGAGGCGCCTGAGCGGAGGGAGATGGAGCATTGTGCATCCGATAGAGCAAGGCAAAGCCGAGAACCAGAATGACGAGAGCGAGCCCGACCACGGAATAGACGTTGTCATAGATCCTGGGCAGAATCTCATCCAGGCCGGACCCGCCGCCTTCCTCATCCTCAGAGGAACCCGCATCCGCGGCAGCCGTCCCCTGGATGTCAACTTTGTACTCCGCGGATTTGACGCCGTAGATGGATGCCTGGCTCTTTGGTTCCTGTCCCAGGAACTCCAGGCCGTCGCCTTTCAGGGTGACGCCTTGCGGGGCCACAAGGCGCAGCGGTGCTCCCTTCTGGAGCGACTTGCCCGAGAAAGAACCTGGATTGGTGAACGGGACCACGTAGCCTGCCTCGAAAGTCGTTTCTCCGGGCTTGATCGGGAAATCCACCTTGTACACGTTCGTCTGGGCCGCCGGGCTGGCGGACTGCTCCAGCGGCAAACCGTTCGGGGGCGTCACCGAGACCCGGAGCGCGCTCTTTCCCTCCGGCGGCACCCAGAGGCGCAGGGTCCCGTTCGCCGGGTCGCTGTAAGTCAATTTCCCGTCATTCTGCCAGATGATGTTCTCCCTGACGGACAACTGCGTCCCCGCTGGTTCCAGCAGGACAATGTCCTGGACAACCTTGGCCGCGCCGGGCCGGGCGCTGGAATCGTAGATCGTGACCGTGAGCCCCGAGGACGGTGAGCCGGGCTGCAACGTCAGGTTGTAGGTCACTCCCTGATAGGCGGCCTGGATCAAGGCCGGCCCCGCCGGCGTCTGCTCAAAGCGGAACTTGCCCTCCGCGCCGGCCTTGACGGTGCCTTGCGGTTGCATGCCCATGGCGCTGATGTCGCTCAGGGTCACGGGCACGCCGGCTTGAGGCTTCCCGCTGGTGCCGTTCATGACTGTGCCGTCGACGGCCCCCTGGAGCATGGCCGCCGCCAGGAAGAGAAAAGCCGCCGCTCTCACTTGGCCCCCCCGTTCATCGGTTTGCCGCAATTGCCGCAGAATTTCATCGGCTTGGTGAAACTCGAGCCGCAGCTCGGACAAACTGTCCCCGGAAGGGGTGCGGGACTAGCGGGCGCAGCCGAGGGTTGGGGAACCGCGCCGGCGACTGAGAGGCGGTCCATCTCGGCCATGACGGCCGCAAGTTCCCGTTGGAGATCCAGTTTGGCGCGCTGGTAGTCTTCGTCGGAGAGCTTGCCCACCCGGTACTCGAACTGGAGGTCCCGCAGGTTCTCGTGGATGACGGCCTTTTTCTCTTGGAGGCCGGCCACGGGCGAAACGGGCGCTGCCTCCGGCAGGTCCCTTCCACGGACGGCAAGAGTATACACCAGCGCTCCGAGCGCAATCGCAACAGCGGCAAGAACAATCATCAATCCAAGTTCTTCAGATCTTTTTCGATTTGTGCCTGATATCTGGAAAACGTCTCTTGATCGGCGAGAGCGCGCGAGGCCTGCTGCGGCCGGCGGAAGCGCTGGATGAACATCCAGACGATCGCCAGCCCGGCCGCAATGGCCACGAACGGCATCACCCAGGCAAGCAGGTTGAAACCTTCCGCCGGCGGAACCGCCAGCACCCGCGTGCCGTACTGCTGAACGAAATCATTCACGATCTCGGCATCCGACTTCCCCATCGCCTGAAGGGCCGCGATGCGCTGCCGCGCCGGCAAAGAAAAGCTACACTCCAGCATCTGGCAGTCGGCCACCGTGTTGTTGCAGCCGCACAGGCAGGCCAGTTTGGAGCCGACGCGCCGGACGGCCTCGGTCTGGAGCTTTGACGACGACTGCCCCAGGCTCACCGCCGCCAGCAGCACGAGCAGAATGCTAGTTCTGTATCTCTGCATAATCCTCGGCCGTCCCCTTAACGCCGGTTCGCGACGGCTTGATCCTGGTCTTGCTTGGCACCAGGCAGATCAGAGTGCCGCTGATCAGGGCCCAGAAACCCAGCCATATCCAGGAAACCAGCGGGAAGACGTAAGCCTGGATGACCGCCTTTGAATTGTCCTCCGTCATGCCCGCGAAGTTCAAGTAGAGATCCTCGTTGAGTCTGCGCCGGATGGCGACCTCCGAGGTGCTCTGCTGGCTGGACTTGTACAGCCGGCGCTCCGGCTCAAGCGTTCCCAGGGAATCTCCGCCGCTCGAAAGGTCGATCACGGCGTGGTCCCAGGAGTAGTTTGGGGTGTCCCCCTGCCGGAGCTGCTGCACTCGCAACTGGTAGCGGCCAATGGGGAAGGAATCGCCGATCTTGACTTCCACGGTGTTGTTCTTGTTGAAGGCCGAGCCGGCGAAACCCACGAACATCAGCACGATCCCCATGTGTACGATGTAGCCGCCGTAGCGGCGCGTGTTGCGGTGCGTGAGCTCCACGGCGGCCGCCGCAAGATTCTGGCCGGTCCTGGCCCGGATGGCCCGGGCGCCCTTGTAGAACTCGGCCGCGATGGTCCAGGCCACGAACAGGGAAAGTCCGAAACACATGAGCGCGTAGAAGTGCCGCACGCCGGCGATCAGCAAGGCAACCATGAATACCAGGCCGCCCATGAGGGGCCAGGCGAAGTTGCGCTTCAGGCTGCCGAGGGAGGTCCTGCGCCATGCGAACAAGGGGCCCACGCCGGTCAGGAACAGCAGGAACAGCCCGATCGGCACGTTCACCCGGTTGAAGAAGGGGGCGTCCACGCTGATCTTCTCGCCGGTCACGGCTTCCGAAATCACCGGGAAGAGCGTTCCCCAGAGCACGGCGAAACAGCTCGCCAGCAGAATCAAGTTATTGAAAAGAAAGCTAGATTCTCGGGAAATCACGCTCTCCAGCCTGGCCTCGCTCCTGAGATAATCGAGGCGGTTCAGGATGATGTAGGCGGTCGCGGCCGTAATGACGCCCAGAAACCCTATGAACCACTGGCCGATCGCAGATTGGGAGAAGGCGTGAACCGAGCTGACCACTCCCGATCGCGTGAGGAAGGTTCCGAAGATGCACAGCCAGAACGTGGCGGAAATGAGCACCACGTTCCACACCTTCATCATCCCCTTCTTCTCCTGCATCATGACCGAATGCAGGAAGGCGGTTGCGGTGATCCAGGGCAGAAGCGATGCGTTCTCCACGGGATCCCAGCCCCAGTAGCCGCCCCATCCCAACACTGCGTAAGCCCAGCCCGCGCCCAGCACGATGCCGCAACTCTGGAACAGCCAGGTCACCAGCGTCCAGCGGCGCGTGGTGTGGATCCAGGCGTCGCTCTTCTCGCGCGTGATGAGAGACCCCATGGCGAATGCGAAGGGAACGGCAAAGCCCACGTACCCCAGATAGAGCATGGGGGGGTGAATAGCCATGGCCCAATACTGGAGCAGCGGGTTGAGCCCATTGCCGTCCGCTACGCTGGTGATCTCGCGGCCCACCGCCAGAACCCGGAAGGGGCTGGCGATAAAGGCGTTCATGATGAGGAAGAAGACCTGGGTCACCATCAGCGTCGCCGTGACGTAGGGCATGAAGGACCGGTGACGGCGACGGTTGGAATAGACCACGACGGCGGAGTAGCAGGCCAGCAGCCAGCTCCACAGCAGCAGCGAGCCCTCCTGGCCTCCCCACCACGCCGAGAACTTGTAAAGCAGCGGCATGTCGCGATTGCTGTGGGTCGCCACGTACGCCAGGCGGAAGTCGCTGGTGAGGAGGGAATAGACCAAGACCGCCGCGGCAATGGTCAACAGCAGCCAGAGGGAGTACACCGCGCGCTCAGCGCTCAGGACCAGCAAGGGTTTCTTCTTCCAGCCCCCGACACTGGAAGAAACCAAAGCGTATACACCGAGGCAAAACGCGATTAGAATGGATACCGCACCCAGGTTTTCCATAAAAGCTCTTCAGACCCCGGCTTGTTTCACCGCGACCGGCTTCTGCCCGGGTTTGGCCTCGTATTTGGAGGCGCACTTCGCCTGGATCTTGCTCGCGCGGAAGACGCCGTCGCCTCCCATCTTCCCGTCCGCCAGGGCTTGCGCGCCGTCGCGGAACGTGTCGGGCAGGGGTTCCGTCCCGTCGTAGATCACCTTCAGCCGGAGTTTTTCCTGCTCCAAAGTGAAGGCCACCTCGCGGCCGAGCCGGACAATGGACCCGGCCTCGACATCCCCAGCCACGCGCACACGCTTATCCAGGGCCGCATTGCCCATCTGCTGGAGTTCTCGAACGGTCTTGTAGTAGGTCTTGCTCTCATTGATCCCCCCGGCCGCCAGCCACACCAGAGTGCCGACGATCACGACAATGAGGGCCGCAAACTTGCCGTAGGTCTTCATCCTTGCCCGTTAGTATCAGTATAGCGCGCCACAGACCGCTCACATTCGCTGGAGGAAGTAGTTGAACCGCTTCTCGTGGCCCATGGTGGTGGTGGGTCCATGGCCCGGAATCACCAGCGTGTCGTCGGGCAGAGGTATGAACTTCTCGCGGATCGAGACCAGGATGCTTTTGGGATCTCCGCCGGGCAGGTCCGTGCGGCCGATGCTCTCACGAAATAGAGTGTCGCCGGCAATCAACTTCTTCTCGGCCGGCATCCACAACCCGATACTGCCGGGCGTGTGGCCCGGGGTGTGCAGCACCGTGAACTCCATCGACCCTACGCGCAGCACGTCTCCGTCGCGCGCGAGTGCATCAATCTCGACAGACTCGGGCGGATTCAGGCCCAGCCACATGGCCTGCATTTCGACATGGGCGTAGGTCCGAAGGTCGTCTTCGTTGAGGTACACGGTCGCGCCCGTGGCCTGCTTGAGCCCGGCCGCCGCCCCGACGTGATCGATGTGCCCGTGCGTGATCACGATAGCCTTCACGTTTAGTGCGTGCTTTTTCAGCAACTCCAGAATCTTGCCGATGTCATCGCCGGGGTCGACGACGATCGCCTCCCGGCTGGTCTCATCGCCGAAGATCGAGCAGTTGCACAACAACGGCCCCACCGCGAGCATTTCGTGAATCATGGTTATACTTTGGTTGTAGCGTAGTCTGAGCCGCGTCGTCATGACTCCCGGTTACCGAGCCCTTCGAGAATCCGCCGCCTGGCTGGACCTCTCCCGGCGAGGCAAGATCCTCGCTCGCGGCCAGGACCGCGTGCGCCTGCTTCACGCCATGACCACGAATCATGTGGAGCAGCTTGCCCCAGGCAGCGGTTGCTACGCGTTCTTCCTGGACGCCCACGGGCACATCCTCGGGGACGTGAACCTTTTCGCGATGCCGGACCATCATCTGCTCGACACCGAGCCGGAGACGGTCCGGAATCTCTACGAGCACCTCGACCGTCACATCATCGCCGACGACGTGACTTTGGAGGACGTGACGGGGGCGACCGCGACCCTCGCCCTGGAGGGGCCGAAGGCCGCGGACATGCTCGCATCGCTCGGGGCGCCGGCGCCGGAAGCGGCTTATTCTCACGCGCCATGGGGCTCGATGACCGTCGCCCGGGTGAGTTCCACCGGGGCGCCCGGGTTCTTTGTGCTCGCGCCGGTGGCGGAACGCGATGAAATCCTGCGGCGGCTTGGATCGGCGGGGGCGGTGGCGGCCACGGCCGAGGATGCGCTCGTTGTGCGCCTTGAAAATGACAAGCCGCGCTATGGAGAGGACATCACAGCGGACCACCTTCCGCAGGAAACGCAATTGCTTCACGCCGTGCACTTCAACAAGGGTTGTTACATCGGCCAGGAGATCGTCGAGCGTATCCGCTCCCGCGGTCACGTGAACCGCCTCCTGGTCCGGCTCGCTATTGAAGGAACTCAGATCCCGGCCGGCGAGGTCACCAGCGCGGCTTACTCACCGGCGCTCGGCAAGGTGATTGCCTTCGCCTATCTGCGCGCCGAGCATGCCCGCGCGGGGACCAAGCTCCTTGTGGAGGGCAGGCAGGCCGAAGTGCTAGCCTCGCTGCCGCCCGCCGGCTGAGTCTCTCAGCCGCTCGAGCACCTCGCGCGGGACCGCCAGGTTGCCGCCATGCCCGGTCCCCAACTGGACGCCGGGTTTCGCCTCTCCGTGAAAGTCCGAACCGCCGCTGATGGCCAGGCCGTAAGCGGCAGCCAGGCCGAGGAGTTGCCCGGCGTCGGCCGCCGTGTGATCGCTGTGATAGACCTCAATCCCCCGGAGCCCTTGCTCAACCATCTCCCGGATCAGGCCGTCCAGCCGGTCGGGGCGGCTATGCACAAGCCGCGCGGGGTGAGCCAGGACAGGAAGCGCGCCCGCTGCGAGGATCTGTTCCACGGCCTCCGCGAACGGCGGCACGCGTCTTGGCACGAACGCCTTGGCCGCGTCGCTCAAGAACTGATCGAAAGCGTCCTTGATGCTGCCCACGAAGCCCTTCTCGACCAGCACCCGGGCGAAGTGCGGCCGGCCCGTGACGGTCCGTCCCAGGGCCTCGGCCTCCTCCGCTTTGACGTCCACCCCTAACGAACGAAGCTTGTCGGCCAGTCGCCGATTCCGGTCCCGCCGGCTCGCGTGGACGACCTGGAGCCAGCTTCGGAAGGTCGCCGGAGGCGGGCCGTTCAAGAAGTAGGCGAGCACGTGTACCTGTCTTACCGGCGGCTTTCCTTGGCGAGTGAGCAGAGTGCCCAACTCGATCGCGCAGACCAGGTCCAGTCCGCGGTCGCGCGCCGGCCCAGCCGCCTGGTCGTAGCCGGCGAGGGTGTCGTGGTCCGTGATGGCCAGCGCCTCCAGGCCGAGTCCCACCGCCTCCTCAACCAGCCGCAAGGGGCTATAACTGCCATCCGATTCGTCGCTGTGAGTGTGGAGATCGATCACGCTTGCCGGGAGCCGTCCTTTCACTCTGTCAGCGAGTGGCGGTCTCGGTCTCGAATTCGAAGAGCTGTCCGCCGGCTGAGACCCGCAACTGGCTCCCGGCCAAAGGAATGCCTCGAGTGGGGAAAAACACCGCGCCATCGGTCGATTCCCCCGGTTTCAACTTCATCTCCACGAAGGCAATCGCGGAGGCGGCTGCTGCCGCTTTGAGTTTGGTGGAAGTGACCTCGGCCAGCGCCGCCTGGCGTCTCTGCTCGTAGCCGCTGGTGGACTTGTACCGGCTCAGCCCATAGAGACTCATCTCATAGGTGGACACCAGCCGAATGACGTTGTTCCGGCCCGCCCTTTCCAGGAGGTCCGTCACTACGGTCTGGGCCGCCGCGGCGCGCACCTCCCGGCCATCCGGGAAGCGGAACGTGAAGTCCTCCGGGCGAATGGTGCAAACGTTGGCGGAGCCATTGGTCACGGTCGCCTGCACAATGGAGTAGTCCCGAACCTGCATGGGCAGGTAGGCGTACATGACCGTGAGGCCGTTCCTGGAAAGCGTCTGGTACTTCAGCCCGCCTGACTCAAACTCGATCACCTGGGCGGACGCAGCAAGGGAAACCAGAATCCACACCCACCACCCGAAGCGCCGAGACATAGCCACATTCCATGATAGATGCAGGAATACTGTCAAGTCACCCAGCGCACATGCCGATGCGACCCGAGGCGGGCCAAACCGGAGAAGCCGCATCCTCTCTCCCGGCGGAAGGTCTTTCTCAAAGCCCATCCAACTGTGTGGCCACTCCCGCATCGAACTCATGAAGAAGATCACTGCCATGTGGCGCTTCATCGTACGCGTCCGGCAAACCCATCTTCCGTGTTTTGAGGTAAGCGGTCATACTTCCTTGTGTTGATGCATGTGCGCCCGGAGTGCGCGCGCGGGCACGAGGAGGAGCAGAAGTGAGCCAGAAGCACGATGTGGAGAAGGCGCGGTACTGGCAGGCGGTCATTCGGGATGCTGCCCGGAGCGGCATGTCGACGCGGGCCTTCTGCCGGCAGCGGAAGCTGAAGGAGTGCCAGTTCTACTGGTGGCAGTGCCGATTGAAGGAGAAGCGTCCGCCCGCTTCAACGCCGCGGGGCTCAGCGAACGGGCCGGCCAGCTTCGCCCTGGTCAGCGGCGAGCCGGGCTCGGCGGATGCCGGCATAGAGTTGGTGCTGGCCGGCGGGCGGCGGCTGCGCCTGGCCAAAGGCGTCGATGAGCCGACCCTGCGATCGGTGCTGGCGGCGCTGGAACAGCCGGGATGCTGAGCTTCCCGGCGGCCATCAAGGTGTACTTGTGCACCGTGGCCTGTGACATGCGCCGGAGCTTCGACGGTCTGTCCATGATGGCCGAGCATATCATCCGCTGCAATCCCTTCTCGGGGCACCTGCTGGTGTTTTGCAACCGGCGTAGCGACCGTCTGAAGATCCTGTACTGGGATCGGGATGGGTGGGTGATCTGGTACAAGCGGCTGGAGGCGGGCACCTTCCAGTTCCCCTTCGCCCAAACGGGCCGGCGGGAGATCGCGGCCTGGGAGCTGGGCGTGCTGCTGGAGGGCATCGACCTCGGCAAGGGGCGACGGCGGAAACGCTACGCGCTGCCCGCCGCGGCATTCGAGGCGCATGCGGAGCTGGAGGCGTCAAAACAATAGCATGCTCCTCTGTTTTTTGTTGACTTATGAGAGTAAGTGTAGTAAGTTAGTGTTTCAGATACTTACTCAGCGCGATGGCGACAGACCCTCCAGACCTGCCCAGTGACCCAGCCGCCCTGCAACAGATGCTGCTGCGGACCCTGGCGCAACTGGACGCCACCCAGGCGGCACTGGCGGCCAAGGAGTACGAACTCGAGCGCGTGCGGCACTGGCTCCAGCAGATGCTGCGTCACCGCTATGGACAGAAGCGCGAGCGGGTGGATGAGAACCAGTTGTTCCTGTTCGCCGCCGAGATCGCCAGCCGGGGGGAAGAGCCGCCGCCTGAGCCGAAGTCGGTCGCGAGCGAACCGCGGCCATCTCCGCCGGGGCACGGACGGCAGCGGTTGCCGCAGTCGCTGGAGCGGCGCCGTGTAGTCTATGACCTGGCTGACGACCAGCGGCGGTGCCCGGAGTGCCAGGCGGAACTGCGGCACATCGGCGAGGAGATCAGCGAGCAACTGGAGTACGTGCCGGCCTCGTTGCACGTCGTCCAGCAAGCCTGCCAGAAGTACGCTTGCCCCAAGGGCTGCACCGTGGTCACGGCCGCAAAGCCGCCGGCGCCGGTGGAGAAGGGGCTGGCCGGGCCGGGACTGCTGGCACACGTGGCGGTGAGCAAGTTCGGGGACCATCTTCCTTTGCACCGCCAGGAGGCGATCTTCACCCGGCAGGGCGTGGATTTGTCTCGCCAGACCATGTGCGACTGGATGCGGCAGTGCGCGGAGTTAGTCGGTCCGCTAGCCGATCTGATGAAGGAGCGGGTACTGAGTTCCAAAGTCGTGCAGACCGACGACACGCCGGTGCCGGTGTTGGACCCGGAGTTGCCGTGCACGCGTACCGGGCGGATCTGGACCTACGTCGGGGACGCGCTGCATCCCTACACGGTGTACGACTACACCCCGAATCGCTGCCGCGAAGGGCCGGATGAGTTCCTGAAGGACTTCCACGGATACCTGCAGGCAGACGCCTACTCGGGCTACGACCAGATCTACAAGGAAACCGAGCGCGGCATCACGGAGGTGGCTTGCATGGCGCACGCGCGCCGCAAGTACTTCGATGCGCAGTCGTCCGACATCATGCGTTCGACGGTGATGCTGGCCTACTTCCATCTGCTGTACGACGTCGAGCGCGAGGCGCGGGAAAAGCAGTTGGACGCCGCCGGGCGCCTGGCGCTACGCCGGGAACGGAGCCAGCCGATGCTGGACGACATCCAGGCGTATTTAGAGCGCGAGCGGCCGCGGGTGTTGCCGAAGAGTCCGATCGGCCAAGCCATGGCCTACACGTTGTCCAACTGGGAGGCGCTGGTGCGCTACGCGAAGGACGGCGATCTGGAAATCGACAACAACGGCGCCGAGCGCAGCCTGCGCGGAGTGGCTGTGGGACGGCGCAACTGGACCTTCTTCGGCAGCGACAACGGCGGACGTACGGCGGCGGTGCTGACGAGTCTCATTGCCACCACGAAGCGTCACCACATCGACCCGTTCGCGTATCTACGCGACGTGTTCACTCGCATCGGGGCTCACCCGCAAAACCGACTCGAGGAATTACTGCCCGACAACTGGCTCGCGGCACGGGTGGCCAGCAAGGCCTGAACCCCACCCCAGCCTTCAACCGTACACGCGTCTGGGCCTACATGTGTTCGCCGGACGCGTACCATGTGTTCGCCGGACGCGTACCTTCATCCGCAACATCGGCATCACCGAGGGCTTCGATAACAAGCTGGAACTCATCAACCGGCAAGCCTTCGGTTTCCGCAACTTCCAAAACTACAGACTTCGCGTCAAGGTCTTATGTGGTCAAATTGTCTTGCGATCGGGGGCTCCCCCGTTTTTGGCGTGGAGCCAAAACATGGAGCGGGAGATGGGACTCGAACCCACGACGTTCCGGCTTGGGAAAACGGATGTAGTTCATTTCCTGAGATGTATCGTGTTTCCTGACGCGTACCAGAATGTACGCCGTTTCCCCAGTTTCCGCGAAACGTCCGCGAATGGAGTCACAACGGAGTCACGGATGCGCAAACTCCAGGCGCGCGATGCACAGGCCGTTCAGGTCCGGCATGAGCGCGGCGATGTAGTGCGTTCCGTCGCTGGTCCCCAGCTCCGGAGCGACCACAGGCTGGAGCGCCACCAGCCGACTGTCGTCCTCGATGCCGACCTGGAGCGGGTCCGTCGAACGGTAGACGCGTGTTTCGGGCCGGTTGCGGTAGCGTTGCGTGCGGAACAGGTAGTAGTAGGGGCTGTTCGGCAGACGGTACACCCAAGGGCACTCGCCGGAGTACGGGCCCGTGCCCGCAGCACCGCCGTCAGTTGTTTGCCCTGCCGGCGGTAGAAGAGGCGCGCGGCCTCCACTCAATTGGAGCGGGTAAAGACCGATTCGGACCACGGCGTCATCCAGACCGAGCCGGCGGCGCAAGGGCCTTCGAGGCGCAGCGCGTGGGAACCCGGATAGAGTTTGAGAACCTTCCTCAAGCCCTCTCGTGACAAAATGAAGGCGGGTTTCGACAGGGCTTCGGCAGCCATTCCGCCCGGCGTTACCACCGTAACCTGGCACATGTTATCCACTGGCTCTCCCGTGCGTGGGTCAAAGATATGGCTATACCTGTGGGAGCCGGACTGCAGAGATTGCTTTGACACGCCGGAGGTGGATAGCGAGGCGTCGTGGAGTTCGACGAATGCAATGGCCTTGGCTGGATTCGCCGGGGTGGAGATCGCTACCCACCAGCCGCGCCGACCGGGCGGATGCCCGATGCCGCGCATGCTGCTTCCGCCCGCGCTCACCAGGGCCGCGCCAATGCGGAGCCGTTTCAAGAGTTCCACGGCTTTATCGACCGCATACCCTTTCCCGACGCCACCGGGGTCCATTTCCACACCCGCTACGGCATAGTGGATGGTCCGGTCGCCGGGGCCAATCCGAACCTTGTCGAATCCGGATGCGGTCCTGGCGGCGGCGATCTCCGCGGCGCCCGGGGTGGCCGGCCGCCGCGAAAGGAATCCCCACGCGCGCACCAGCGCTCCCACGGTCGGATCGAACGTTCCTTCGCTGTCGTCGTAGAACCTGCGACAGGCGGTCACGAAACCGAACAACTCGGACGATGCGTGAAACGGGCCCCGCGAGGCTTCCCGGTTCATAATACTGAGTTCGCTCGCGGGATTGTAGTTGCTGAGCAGCCGGTCGACGCGCGCCATCTCGTCCAGCGCCGCACTGATCGCGCCCTTGGCCCGCGCCGCGTTCGAATCGTACACCTGAATCTCGCAGTAGGTCCCCATGATCACCCGAGACTCGCGATACAGGCTGGCCGCCGCAGCGAGGTGGACCGCTGCGCACGCCAGAACAAGAATTCGAACGGTCTTCAAAACGCTTCGGATACTGACAGCCGCGCTGTTCTCTGTCAATTTGCGGCGGGGTAATAATGAACCTTCACATCCTTGACAACGTCCGTTCCGATATCCGGCTTGGATGGCAGGTACAGCGTCTCGATCTTCAGTTCCTGCTCGGAATCGCCGACCACGAGATCTCCTTGAAACAAGACGTTGTATTCTTTGTCAATATTGACTTCAAACCGAAACTTGTACTTTCCCGGCGCGACGCCCAGTTTCCTTAGATCGAAGGGCATCATGCCCGCACTCACGTTGGGCGTGGGCCCGGTGACGGCATTGATCAACGACCTCGGAGCTTTGGCCCATCCGGCCTGCTTGACCCAGTCCGGACAAGCCGTCCCCGACTCGTAATACGTCTCGGAAAGATCGCTGCTGACGAAGAGCGTTTGGACCATCTTGTCCTTCGTGTCCTCAAGCCACATAGCCGTGTGGTAGGTGGGATCGACCGATCCCGGCTCCAAGTACACGAATTGGACCTCGATTCGGCCCGCCGGGGTGGCGGCAGATGCCGGAAGCGGCGCGAAGAAGGCAAGCCAGACGGCGGCCAGTGCATATATCAGGAAATTTCGCATGTCGTTCCTCGCTCTCTGGAAGTCCACCTTGGCCCCGGCTGGTTCCCGCGGCCTATTCCCACCCGAAGACGCGGCCCACCAGCGGGCTCACTCATCCTCGCGCCCGAGTGTGCTTACCCCTTCTTCTCTACGCCCCCCGCTGCCGGTTTGCCGGAGGAGTCAGGGGGCCCATCCACTTCAACTGGTCGTCGACGGTGCCGGGAAGTTTGAATGATCTCTTCACGGACTCGAGCGTCTCGCCTCGCACGTCGATCTTGGCGGCGTCATAGTTGCCGAGTCCCATCTGCCAGCAGTACAGAAGGTAACCAATCCAGTTTGGATCCATCCCCATCGCTTCGACGGCGATCCGGTCGGCTGCGATGTAATCCGTGGAGGCAATGGCCATGTTCCAGGGAACCTTTATGCCGTTGATAGGGCCATCCCCTTCCATCGCCTCAAAGCCGTCCATGACGGTCGCGCCCCAGTAGGACGCCAAATGCTGAGCAACGAGGAACAGGTTGTAGTTGTGCTGCTGATGGCCGTTGACGTGGACCCTTCGCTTGTCGCTCCACCTCGGAGTTTCCTTTATCGGGCTGCGCAACGGGGCGCCCATCGACATGTTCTTCACCGCGCCCGTGTAAACCACCGCGTTGTGCGTTTTGGGAATGCAGCAATCGATGACGAATGCGTCCGGATCCACGAGCCGGGCGGCAATCCGCAGTGGAGTAATGTGGACATTGTCGTCGATGGTCTGCATCAACGCGTACTTCTCCAGATTGAAATCGACGAGGCTCACATTCTGCGACTTGAACTCGGAAACCACCGCGCTGTATCCGAAATTGTCGAACCCGGCCATCGTGTCGGTCGATGCCGCTTCGCCGATAACCACCGGGCCCTTGAAGCGCGGGCCCAGGTAATCCAAAATGCCCCGGATCGCGTCGGCGTGCGTGGAGGCCAGTTGGTTTGTGGTAGAGGTGAAGTTCACCTTGATCAGGACAGACTTCTTGCGCTTCAGAGCCGGAACCAGTTCCTCGTCGATTCCAACCAGGGAGTCGAAGACCACCTTGCGCCTGGCATCGCCCCGGACCAGGCTCACAGCGGAGCGGTGCGTCACCGGGACAATCGGAACTGGTGGAAGGTCCAGCGCGGGGGTGGGCGGGTTTTGCGCGAAAAGCCGCTCGGCGCACGGGCAAACCAAGGCGCCGGCTCCGGCCAGAAATAAATGACGGCGTGAGAATTCTATAGACACTGGGATACCTTTTGGAGACGATGATACCATGTATTTTTGGATCTGTAAGAGACGTTTCCGTCGGCGCAAGCAGCCACGTCAAGGGCAGCTGATCGCTCCCGAAGGGACTGGCGTCGCTGCGATGTCAAAGAACTGACTCGCGGTCTGGAGCACTGGTTTCGGGCCGAGCACTCCCGTCGGCAATCCCCAACACCATCGAACGAGGTCGCCAGCCTGACAACACCTCGCACACGACACGAATGGAGTCTTCTGGAGTCACGGGATTTCGCCCAACGGCGAGCGGGCCTGTAAGGTGATGATAATGAGGGGTTTTTGGAGCGGGAGACGGGACTCGAACCCGCGACGTCCAGCTTGGGAAAATGGGCAATGCTTTGTTTTGAATAACATGGATGCGCATGGCGTTGATTTGGGGGTACCAAAAACGCCCATAAACGCATTCCCGTTTTCGCCGGCGTGCTAATGGAGGGTTAATGGAGGGTGTGGAACCTCGAGATTGGTGTACGGCCTGGCAGTGCAGGCCACTTGGTTCAGTCCTCTGCATCCGAGTCGTTTTCCGATCTCGGCCAGTATGCACGGCTCCGGATCGCAGAGCCGGAGTCCGGACGGCAGGCGTGCACTCAAGATGCGGCTCTTGGCGGCCAACTACTCATTTTGCAGCAACAAATCCCGATTGACGAGACCCGTCACATGGGCCAGAAGGCCTGCCAAACGGGTGGTGTGGCGCATGTCGCAGGTCTATCGTAGAAGACTCGATCGCTAATTGGCTTTCGGGCAGTCGGTTCGGCGACGGCCCTGGGGTCGGCTGAATACTCTGACCGTACGGGGGATTTCGTAGCAGGTATCGGCCACTCTACTCCCCTCATTCTCGACAATCGCACAATTCAGGCCCGGGAAAGCACCCCTGCTACTTGGTGATCCCCACCTGACTCAACAACCACGCGTACTCGAAGGCGGTATCGCGCAACTGGTCATACCGCCCACTGGCCCCGCCGTGGCCCGCCGGGTCTATCTTGATCTTGAGCAGCAGCGGATTGGAATCGGTCTTCAAGGTGCGCAGCCGGGCCACGTACTTGGCGGGCTCCCAGTACATCACCTGACTGTCGTTGAAGCTGGTGGTCACCAAGATGGCCGGGTATGCACACTTCTCCAAGTTGTCGTAGGGGCTGTACGTCTTCATGTAATCGTATGCGGCCTTCTCGTTGGGATTGCCCCACTCCAGGTACTCCGGAACGGTCAGCGGCAGCGTAGCATCCAGCATGGTATTGATCACGTCGACAAACGGCACCGCGGCGTGCACCGCTTTGAAAAGATCCGGCCGCATGTTGACCACCGCGCCCATCAGCAGGCCACCGGCGCTGCGCCCTTCGATCACCAAGCGGTCCTTGGAGGTCCACTTCTGCTGGATCAAGGATTCGGCGCAATCGATGAAATCGAAGAACGTGTTCTTCTTCTTCATGAGCATGCCGTCCTCGCGCCACTTTTCACCCATCTCGTCGCCGCCGCGAACGTGCGCGATGGCGTAGGCCATACCGCGGTCGAGCAGGCTCGCCCGGTTGCTGGAGAACGTGGGGGGCGTGCCAGTGCCGTAGCTGCCGTAACCGTACAGGAAGAGCGGTCCTGTGCCGTCGCGCGCGAAGCCCTTCTTGTACACGATGGAAATCGGCACCTTGACCCCGTCCCGGGCGGTGGCCCAAAGGCGCTCGCTGGCATACTGCTTCGGGTCGTACCCGCCCAACACTTCCTGCTGTTTTCGCAGGGTGGACTTGAAGGTGGTCACGTCGTAGTCAAAAACGCTCGAAGGTGTCAGCAAGCTCTGGTAGTTGTAGCGATAGGTTTGGGACTCATAATCCGGCGTGTCGCCCGGGGAGACCGAATACACCGGCTCCGGGTACGCGATCTCCGTCCATGCGCCGGTTCTAAAGTCGTGGATCCGAAGGTGGTCCAGTGCATCGGTTCTCTCCACCGACACAACGAAATCCTTGAACACGTCAACATTCCGGATGCGCACGTTGTCGCGGTGCGCCACGAATACCTGCCAGTTCTTGGGAGCCTGGTCGTTCACTGGTGCAGTCATCAGGGCGAAATTACGGCCGCTCCTGTTGGTCCGGATATAGAACAGCCCTTCACGATGGTCTACGTAATAGCGGTGGTCCTTGTCGCGCGGCAGAAAAACGGCGAATGGGTCCGCCGGCCGGTCGGCACGCACATATCGCGTTTCGTTGGTATCCTTGGCCTCGCTTCGCAGAAACAGGTACTTCAGGTCGCGGGTCTTGCTGATCCGGATGTTGTAGAGTCCGTCTGGTTCGTTGTAGATCTCGTCGAACTTCGCCGTACCCAGCACGTGGCGCCATAGCTTGTTGCTGCGCTTGGTGATAGCGTCTTCGGTCACCAGAAAGAGAGTCTTGTTGTCCGCTGCCCAGGCCAGCGAAGTGACGCGCTCGGTGGTGTCAGGCAGCGTCTGTCCGGTGCGCAGATCCTTCACGCGCAGAGCAAACTGGCGGAAGCCGACGTAGTCGATAGTGTAGGCCACCAGGTTCTGGTCGTCACTCACCTGAAAGCCGCCCAGACTAACGAACTTCTGACCCTTGCCCAGCTCGTTGAGATCGAGCAGCACCTCTTCGGGCGCCTCCATCGTTCCTTTGCGGCGGCACTGGATAAGGTACTGTTTTCCCTCCTCGGTGCGCGAATAGTACAGGTACCCGCGCCGAGGCGTGGGTACCGAGAGGTCCGTCTGTTTGATGCGTCCCAGCATCTCTTTGTAGAGCGTGTCACTGAACGGCTCCAGGTCCTTGGTCATGCCGGCGGTGTATGCATTTTCGGCTTCTAGGTACTGTGTCACCTTGGGATTTGACTTTTCACGCAACCAGAAATAGTCGTCGGTCACGGTGGTTCCGTGCCGCACCTCGCGATGCTCGACGCGCGGCGCGGTTGGCGGTGTCTGTGCGGTACTCGCTACAGCTGAGAACAAACCGAGCAGGAGCACATGGCCGACAGGCTTCATGCACCTCAGCCTACTGCGGGCGTGTAGGCACTGCGAATACAGGCTCACGGCGTCTGTGACCATGGCTTGCTGACCTCCGAGCGCAATTGAGTTAGAATCTCCGCTTGTGCCGGCATCGAGCCGCGACCGTTAGGGAGGGGTGGTCGCCGAACCACCGATTCTCGCATGAGCTGGGCCGCGGAACACGGCGTTGAGAAACAGCACGTTCAACCCTTCCATATAGCCCCGGAAATTCGGGTCCACGGTGAACCCGATCACGGAGCCGCGGCCTTCCCTCTGAAAAACGACCAGCGGCTTGTAGGCAAGCTGCTTGCGGGTTTCCTCCCATAGGTGCCCGCTTGAGAACAACTGGTCGGGGCCGAGGAAGACCGCCACGTTTACACCCTTGTCCAGCTTGATGGGCGTGAAGATGGCGGGGCCCTGGACGACGGCAGTCACGGTGGGGGCTAGCCCGGCACCCAGCCAGTGATCGGAATCCGTCCGAGCGCGAACGATGGCTCCTGGCGCCGGGTCGGGCAATTGAGTCTCGGCCTGGATGGCTTTTCGAAAGTCCTCTTCGGTGGCGAGAAGCTTGCCGGGCGTGCGTCCCTCGGCGCCTGTGGCCACGGGCTTAGCCGCATCGGCGGGCTTCGCGGGTTCCGGAGTGCGGGCCAGGTTCTCCTGAGAAATCGTCAGCAACCCGACCCGGGCATCCGCCAAGTAGGAGACCGCCCCGCCGGTCGCAACGAGCGTACCTCCACGCGCCACCCACTCCCGCAGCCCGCGAGGAGCATCGGCCCCCAGCACGGAAGCATAACTGCCGACCTGATCCGGCAGAATGATCACGTTGAAGCGGCTCAAGTCGGTCGAGAGAAGCTGCTGCGTGCGTATCACGGTGACCGGGTAGCCAAACTGGCGCTCAAGGACGAACCGCGTCCATCCGGCCGAGAAGAATGAGGCCGGTCGGTCCCAGGCCAGCGCGATCGCCGGCGGACGCACTGTCACCACGTCGCTGCTGCCAAAGCTGATCCCTTCATCCACCCAGCCTGAGCCGGCGGCTACAACTTCAGCGCCCGAGGCCGCAGCGAGTTTCCGGACGCGGGCGTCCAGGTCCGCCGGGTTGTCCTTCACCCGGATGATCAGTGTCCCCGAGGGATACTTCCGGCCGCTGTGCGTGAAAGGCTTGTCCGCGCTGAGCACGTGCAGACCGTCGCGCAGAGCCGCCGCGAGCAGCCTGCCGGTGGCAACCGTGCCCCAGGGCGCCAGGTACGCGACAGTGGCTTTGTCTCCCACAACCACGCCAGGCGGCAGCGGCCCGGATTTCACCGGCTCGAAGCTACCCGAGGAGGATTCCTGGGAAGCCAGAGCTTCCACGTTGTAGAGCAGCGGCATCGACCAGGCCGTCACATCGTAGATCTCGTCGGGCAGTTTCTTCGTCCGACGCCGCTCCTGCTCCTTCACGAAGGACTCCTCCATGGGGACCTGCGGATCGAGCAGGGTCCTGAGCAGGCGCTTCGCCGGTTGAGCCAGAGGCACCACATAGCTTCCGGCGGGATACTCCTGGCCTCCGGACTTGAACGCGGCGGTGGCGCGTTTCACTTCCGCGCCCTGTTCCACCAGGAGATACGCCAGCTTGTCCACGGCCGAGGTGTCACCGCGACGCGGCAGGATGTACTCCCGGACCTGTTCCTTCTGTCCCTCCTCGATGGCGGACTGACGGTAGCGGTAAAACTCTTCGAGCAAGCGCGCGCGGTTCCGGGCGGCGGTCTCCGCCGTGGAGATGGAGGCCACGAAGTGCCGCCGGATGGTGTCCCGGTACTGCAGGAGAGACTCGTCGCTTCGTCTCACTACCAGCCCGCGCGTGGACGCGCATTCGTAGGTCATGGCGACCGCGCCTTGGTAGGCCGGCCAGCTCGCTCCGTAGCCCGGATAGAAGGCGTCGTACAGTTCGCGGGTGAAGTAATTGAAGCCGAACTCGTCGAACCAGCGCGCGTTGTTCTTGCCGAACCAGTCGAGGCTCTCCCGCTGCTGCTTGGTGAGATGCGGGTTGTAAGGGACCGCCTCCGGGGCGAAGTAGTAGGTGGCATCCGATCCCATCTCGTGTAGGTCCGTGGCAACCAGCGGGAACCATTCCAGCATCATCTTGATGCGTCCTCGCGTCTCGGGCTGCGTCAGCGCGAACCAGTCACGATTGAGATCGAAATTGTAATGATTGCCGCGGCCCCCGAGCCAGGGCTCGTTGTGCTCCGCGGCGGCGGGACTGGCGTCGGGGTCCGGTCCCTTAGCCTGCTCGAAATTGTGTACGAACCGCTCGCGGCCGTCGGGATTCTGGAGCGGGTCAATCAAGACCACCACGTCGGAGAGGATCTGCTCCACCAACTTGTCCTTGCGGGCGGCCAGCAGATGGTACGCCGTGAGCAGGCCCGCTTCCGGTGACGATATTTCGTTGCCGTGCACTCCATACCCTAGCCAGATCACGGCCGGCAAGGAAGCCATCCGCTGGCGTGCCTCGGGCTCCGGCGTGCGGCGAGGGTCGGCCAGCCGCTGCATGTTCGCTCGAATATCATCCAGGCGCTTGATGTTGGCCTCGCTCGCCACGACGGCGTAGACCAGCCGTCTCCCCTCCCAGCTTCTGGCATAGTCGAAGACCCGGATGCGCGGCGAGGCGGCGGCCAGCGCCTCCAGGTACTTGAGAAGATCGGCGGGGCTAAGGATGCGCTCGCCCGGCTCGTGGCCGAATACCTTGGCGTACGTCGGGATGGCAGGGTCGTAACTTGTTCCGGGCCATAATTCGAATTTGGTTTGTGCGAATAGGGGAAGCGAGATCAGTACCGCTCCAAGACAGAACCGCCGGCGTAGTCTCATGTGCGGGTCCTCCTACGTTCGCTTCAGCCAGGATTTCCCTTCTATCTTCCCGGCCGCCTTTCAGGCAGATTGTCGGAGATTTTGGGAGAAGCTCCTGAAAAGGCCGGCCTAAGGCCGGAGGGAGATGGTCCGCTCCGTGTGAACGTGTGCGGTGAGTTATGTAGTTCTGGTGCCGTTCACGAGGCGATTCCCAGAGTATTGCTCCTGTCCCCCCCTGTCAAGAGGGCTCCAGCGTGGGATTTGCTCTATGCGACCCTGTGGCCTGCTCGTTCTGCCGCTCCGGCGCCACGAAGGTGTATTCGCTGGTCATTTCAAGGTCGCTGTGGCCGGCGATCTTCGATGCCTCGATCACGCTGCCACCCACCTCTTGACGCCAGGTGATATTGGCGCGGCGGAAAGAGTGCGGGCCAAGACCCGGGAAATCGCAGCCTTGGTCCGCTCCAGAAAGCCGCGTTCATCAACGAGGTGACCTTCGTTTCCGTGGAATGCCAGCGTGGCCAGCTGGCATTCACTGGGCGCAACCTCTTCGAGATCAAGGGTTTGGCAGCAAAGCCTTTTTGGCGTGTCTCCATTAAGAAGCGGAACGCCAATTGGCAGAAAGCTGCTATGTGATTGAAAACATGGAGCGGGAGACGGGACTCGAACCCGCGACGTCCAGCTTGGGAAAATGGACTTCGATTGTAAATAAACGACTTAGGCGTCAAAGGCGATGTTTTCTGGTCAACAAAGTCTTTTGTTTTCAAGCGGCAGCTTCCGGCAGCCTACCTAACAAGGTAAACGAGGTAACGGGCGAACCAGCATAAACGGTCACTTGTCGCCACAGAACCGGATCGGCCCTTGGGGAGAAGTCGACTCCCGGGTGCGACCCAGGCAAGGTTCCAATATGGCCGGACTTGACCCTGCCGACCGCGGAGGGGGGTGGCTTCACCCCTCGCTGCTGAGTACCTGGGTCCGGAGGGATTCAAGACTGTCTAGGTCCTCGCGGATACGGGGCGCTTCCTGTCCGGCGGAGGCGATCAACCTCTCGATGGTGGCGACCAGACCGTCGAGCCGCCGCATCGATTCCTTCTCCAGGGCGGACAGCGTCCCCGTAACGATCCCCTCCCACTGCGAGGCCAGGCGGGAGAGGTTCATGAAGACTACATCGGCCACCTTCCGCTCAAAGTGTCTCTTCACCAAGCCTTGTACCAGCGCTATCGGTACGAGGAACGAAAGCAGCTCCCAATTGCGGTCAAAGATCTTGCCGACGCGCACGTCGGGGGAGCGCGGGTCCTCGGTACGAAGATCTATCTGCGTGGTCCGCAGCGGCACGCCGAGAGCCTCCAGGGTTCGTTCCGAGAGCCTGTTGCGGAAGTCCTGGAGCGACTGAGAAAGCTGGCGGCTCACCCGGTGGACCGGCTCGACGAAATCACTGCGATGCCTCTTCGAGAGCTCCGCCATCTCCCGGGTCATGGCGTCGCTCAGCCAGTTGTCGAATCTCTCGGTGACTACGCTGAGGCTTCGCGTCCACGCCGGGAACTCGCTCGCGAATCCCGCGAGTGTCCGCTCCCGCAACGGCTGTTCGTCCTTCCGAAGGATCTCCTCAAACGTAGAACGGGCCGTGCCAGCGGCATGCCGCACGATCAGCCGCAAGGCCAGCCGGGTATCGTCCAGAGACGCCTGCTGGCCGAGGATCCTCTGGCGAAGCTGTTCGCGTTCAGAGTCGGCAGTCTCCGCGGCTTTCAGCGCGACATTGAGATAGTCGGCGCATTCCCCCACCAGAGAGACGACCTTGTGACGCAAGATAGCGGCTCGTTGCTCGTCAGCCTTGGCGTTGACTTGTGAAAGCAGGCTCTTGTCGAGCTGCTCTCGAAGGTGCTCGTACCCGGGCCGGACCGAGTACGGAAAGACTCGCACGGAGCCGCTCCAATACCGCGCGAGTTGCTTCTGGACGAAGTCCTTGACCTGGATCTGTTCGCTCTCATCCAGGACGTCGACCTTGGTGAGCAACAACGAGATGTTCGGGGTATAGCGGCTTAGGTTCCGAATGAGTTCGATGTCGTGCTGAGACAGGGGCGGGTCCACGCCTACTGCGACCAGAGCCAAACCCACGTTTGGCAGCCACTCCAGGGAAGCGTCCGTGTTGTGTTCGAGGACGCTCTCAAGACCCGGAGTATCGACGAATCGAATCCCTCGATAGTGCTCCATCGAAGGAAGTTCCACGCGCACCAAGGCGGCCTGTTTGGAATTCTCCGGGTTCTGGTCCTCGGAGATGAACTCGCCGATGCGGTCGAGAGGAATGGCTTCGGTGCGGCCATCCAGGAAACGGACTTCGGCCCTTTCCCGTGGCCCGTACTGGATCTCCGTCACCACCGACGTAACCGGGATGACCCCCACGGGGAGTAGTTGGCTTGCGAACAAGTGGTTGAGGAAACTGCTCTTGCCCGCCTTGAATCGCCCGAAGATCGCGATATTGAGCGTCTCCTCCTCAGCGAACAGCCGGCAACTCTCCAGGAAATCCTCCAGGGCTGCGATCTGATACCGGCCGCAAATCTCACCAACCCTATCCAGCGCTCTTTCCAGGCAGTCTTGCGTCAGAGAAGGTGTCATTGGATCTCTCCCCTCAACTACCCGCCACTCCTTCAACTTTCCCATCTTGCGTCGGCGCCCTCTTCTGCACGCGGACTATCTTGACCTCGGACACGGCCATAAGACCGGTGTCCATCATCTCTTCGACCACCGGAACAAGGCGTGTAAGGTTGTCGGGCGTGTCGACGATCGAAATGAGAATGGGCTGATCGTGGCGAACCACATGAGCCCTGTGGATCTCGGCGGTTCCGCCGTAGCCTTCGAGACCGCGAAACACGGTGGCGCCGGCGATCTTCATCTCCCGGCACTTGTTCACGATCGCCTCATACAGAGGCTTGCCCTGGTAGTGGTCGGATTCCGAGATGTGAATTCGCAGGAGCCTAGCGGGACGTGCTTCGAGCATCGGGCGCCTCCGTCACGGCGTGGCTGCGGACCAGCCTCACCATGTCTACATCGGAAGTAACAATCAAGCCTTCTTCCAGCATCGCCTCAAGGGCCTCCGCCGCAGCGGTGATCTTCTCGGGACCGTCGATCACGGAGATCATGATCGGGAGGTCTCGCATGGGGTGAAAGACGCTTTTCCTGTGCTCGTGACCCTTGGCGCCGTAGCCCAGGATGCCGCGATAGACGGTGGCGCCGGCGATGTCCATCATTCGTAGCTCCTTCACAATCGCATCGTAGAGCGGCTCGCCGTGCCACTTGTCGTCCTCCCCCATGAAAACCCGCAGCAGCGTTGCGCGCCCCCTTTTCCCCTCATGCGGCAGCTTCGGCTCCGGCTTGGGGGACTTCCTGGCAAACTTGACGACGGTGGTGTCCTGAACCTCGATCAGTCCGTCGGTGACCATCTCATACAACGTCGGCAGAACCTCGTCGACCTTCTCAGGCGTCTCCACGAACTCAATCCGGATCGGCAGGTGTTGCGCCAAGATTTCGATCTTCGGCGTGTGCAACATCTGGTGCGAACCAAAACCAGAGTAGGCCCGGGTCGCCGTAGCGCCGCACACTCCCTTGTGCATCAGGAACGTCATGATCGAGTTGTGCAGCGCCGTCATGTGGTGCTGGGTATCTTCGTTGATGAATATGGTGACTTTCTTTGCGGCACCTTTGGTCAGCATTGCGCCTCCATGTTCATTATCGGCGGGCGGTCAGGGCTACGCCCAGCCAAACAGCCAAATAGCCGAACAGCACGCTGCCCGTCACATACAGTAGACCCATCCAGCGTTCGCCATCCCGCACCGCCTGCAGAGTCTCGTACTCGAAGCTCGAAAACGTCGTGTAGCCACCGAGGACCCCCACGACCAGGAACAGCCGCCAATTGGGGTGCGGCTGCCAACGTTCGGTCAAGAGCGTCATCAACAGGCCGATCAAGAACGACCCGCTGATATTGATGAGGAAAGTGCCCAGAGGAAAACGTCCTCCGGAACGCGCCATGATCCACGTGCCAAGCGCATATCGGGTCAAGCCTCCCAATCCGGCTCCCGCCAGTACAAACAAATATCTGTCCAATCTGAAAAATCTCCTTTAGCTTCATGTGTCCAGTTCCCCTACCGGTTCTCCGTACACGGATTCCCCCAGCTCCCCGTCTTTCGCGGGGAGGAGATGCCGCGGCATGAACCGGGCGTTTGCAATGGCAGTCGGGATCACGGCACTTCCAATCACGGTGGCCACGAGGTGCGAGTACTGGGTTTGGCTGATAATTCCATGATTCAACCCAAACAGGGCCGAGATGGTCCCGAACGTCAGCCCGGTCGACATCATTAGAGAGTAGTAAACCCCGTCATGACCGCTGTAGCCGAAGGCCCGCACCGTGGGTAACAGGGATAGCATCTTCGAGCCCATCTTGGCGAAGAAGAGTGCCACGAACGCCAGCGGCGCGGCGATGAGGGCGGGAACGGAAACGAAACTGCCGGCGCGAATGAAGTAGAACGGCGTCAGGAAACCAAAGGTCAACGTGCGCAGGCGTCGAATCAGAAAGTGATCTTTGCCGACGGTACCAGCCAACACCATACCGATTATATAGGCGGGCAGCACCGCTTCACTGCCCGACCACGCGGCCAGACCGCCCAAACCGAACAAGAGGAACAGCAGGTATTTCGTTTCCAGTTCGGAAACGCGGCCGCCGTAACGGTCGAAGAACCAGGGGGTAACGAAGGGCAGCACCGCGAAGGACCCAATCCCCACGCCTATAAAGATCAGGGTCTTGATGGCGAACGGCGAGAAGATAAGACCCAGTGCGATGACGGTGCCCAGATCGTTGATGAAACACGCAGCGAGGATCGCTTTGCCGTACTTCGTCTGGTTGAATCCGAGCTCGAGCATGACGGCATAGACAACCGCCACGGAGGTTGTAGAGAGCGCCACACCCGCCAGCCACGACGGACGCCATCCCCAACCGAGGACATAATGGGCAACGAGCGAAGCCCCAAAAAATGGCGCTACGAATCCAATAAGCCCGATGGCCGATGACTCTTTCCATTTCGCGCGGAAGACCTCGGGATCGAGTTCGGCCCCTGCCAGGAAGGTGAGTACGATGGCCCCGGTGCCCGCAAGGAAAGTGATCCAGTCCGCCTTGGCTCCCAATGCACTGCCTCCGGCAAGCGCGCCAATGACGAGTTGGGCGACGGTGCCGACGACGATCTCAGAAAGCGCGGTAGAAACCCTCAGCCAATTGGCTGCGAGGACCGCGACGAGTGCAAGCAAGAGCCAAAGAGCCGCAACTAACCAAACCTGATCCATCGAAAGGATCTCCTACCTGGGCTTTGATCTGGTTTGCTGGGGGAGGGATGAGGCTTCATGCTCCCGCAGCGAAACCGCTGTAGGAGTCATTGGCCGTGCAGAACGGCAAAGAGCGGACTCCACCGCTTTCTGTTTCAGTATACGACCAAGCGTCGCTGCCCATCAAGGGTTGCGGCACCGGAACAGCGGTTTCGGAACTTCCGGGGGAGTGAAGCCTTGAAGTCGGCGAAAGACGGGAATTGGGTGCCCGGAAGGGGCTTTACCGCACTCCCCACGGGCCGGGAACATCACATGATCTGTCAGGCCGGGCTACTGCGCGAAGTAAAGGCTCAAGGCGCTGTCAAGATCGGCCTCACCTAGAGCGGCCGCTCGCTCGTCAAACGCGGCCAAGCCGCAGACGATGTCCACAAGGTCGCGCGGAAAGCACGCCCGCAGCCCATTCGGCGCCTCTTCGGAGCACCTTCGCACCACGTACTCCTCCATGTCCGCGCTGCACTCGATACCATGCTCCTCGCATACACTGTGCAGGATCCGCATGAACACCTCCGGTGTGATGGTATCGATCTTGATCTTGTTCTGATTCGCCGCATGAAGGCTTCCTCCGCCAGTTGTTTGATCTCCAAGTTGGTGGCAAAGATGACCAAGACCTCGAAGGGGACGGCGAACCTCACGCCCGACCACAGCGAGAAGTAGTCAATCCGGCGGTCGAGCGGCACGATCCACCGGTTCAGTAAGTCGCGCGGCTTCATCTGCTGGCGCCCGAAATCGTCGATTACCAGGATGCCGTTGTTGGCCAACATCTGCAGGGGCGCCAAGCAAATGCGGGTCACGTCGTCGATACTTGGCTCGAGGATCTCGGCGCGCAGCTCGCCGCCGACCTTAACGAATGGCCGATGGCAAAGGACCCACCGATGGTCCCTGTGTTCCGGCTGATCGGCAGCGTGGTGAATGACGGGGTCGTACACGCTTAGGATATGGCCTGAAACCTCCACCGCGTAGGGAATGTAGACGAGGTCCTCGAAAACCCGATGCAGGCGCTCTGCGATGCTCGTCTTGCCGTTGCCCGTCGGTCCGTAAAGGAAGATAGAGCTACCGGACATGATGGCTGCACCCAGGCTTCGGACCATATCATCGCTTACCACCAGGTCCGACAGGTGGTCGGCCATTAACCGCCGGTTTACGCGGGGTCGAAAGACCTGCTCGGAAACCGCACGGCAGTAGTCGGCTAGGGGAACCGGTGCCGGGCCGCAGTATTGGTTCTTCCGATAGGCCTCTTCGGCCAACTGCCGGCCCTGCGTGGTGAGAGTGAACTCGTAGTCTAGGCCGACCAAGCCTTTCATTTCGCAGAATTGCTCCTTTTGCAAGCTGCGAAACACGGTGCTAACTACCTCGAACTCAAGCTTCGTTTCCGCCCTCAGCCGAAGAAGCGATGTCGTGCCTTCCAAGAACGCCCGCTTCAAAATGAGTTCGGTGACAAGGCCCCGAGGCAAGCCGGTCTCTTCCACAGTGGCCGCGGGTTGGGGGTCAAATGTTGAAAGCCTCATAGCTGTCTGTTTGGGACTGGCGGGAATTCGTTGCAGTGTGGTGGACTCGCATGGCCAACCTAGCCATCACCCGTGGCCGCAGCACAAAACTACACGCAGACCCTGGTGCCTCTGTAGGAGTTATTGGCCGCCTGGGACGGCGTTAGGCGAACTCCACCGCTTCCTGTTCCAGTATACGATCAAAGTTCGCTGCCCAGCAAGGGTTGCGGCCTCCGAAGCGAAAACTGCAACTCCGAGGGTCAAAGGATGGCGGCTGGCCGTATACTAACCCAGAAGCCGGGAGCCAAAATGGGAAGTCCGGGCAGGAGCGATGCGTTCCGAGTGACATCGGGATCGAACCCCCCGCCGAGCAGCCAACTACACTGAAGGCGTCAGGTATGCATTCATTCGACTGTTTTCCCGCACTTTTGTTCGCGGCCGGACCGGAGGCGGTGCGCCTTCCCTTGGCTATGCTGGTCGTCTTTGGCGCTGCCAAGCTGTTCGCGGAGATTTTCGAAGCCGTGGGGCAGCCCGGGATCGTGGGTGAGATTGTCGCCGGGGCCATCGTCGGACCGAGCGTGTTGAATTGGGTTCAACCGAACGAGTTGCTGTCGACGCTTGCGGAACTCGGGGTCATGTTCCTGCTCTTCCGAGTTGGGCTCGAGGTCAAGTCCTCCGAGTTGACTAGTGTCGGTGGAACGGCCGCCTTGGTCGCAGCGCTGGGAGTAGTAGTGCCGTTCATGGCCGGTTGGGGAATCTTGCGCGCTGCCGGTGAGCCTCAGGTCGAAGCGATCTTCGTGGGCGCCGCGATGGTTGCAACCAGTGTCGGAATAACCGCGCAGGTCCTCGCTGCGAAAGGGCTGCTCCAGGAAAAGGCGAGCCGCATCATTCTGGCCGCTGCCGTTATCGACGATGTGCTTGGTTTGCTTGTTCTGGCTCTCGTCAGCAGTCTCGCAAAGGGCGAAATGAACATTGCGGGCCTCGCGACAACCGCGGTCCTCGCCATTGGATTCACGGTTGTTGTGGCCATCTACGGTACCCGCGCAATGAAGAGTCTCATGCCTAGGGTCGAGCAGCGACTGAAAGTGGGTGAAGTACAGTTCAACCTCGCGCTGGTACTGATGTTCGCTCTGGCGCTGCTCGCCGTTTACGCAGGCGTCGCCGCCATAATCGGGGCCTTCCTCGCTGGTATGGCCTTGAGTGAAACGGTAACCCACCGCGTGCACGATCTGGCACACGGCATCAGCGAACTGCTGGTCCCGTTCTTTCTCGCGGGGATCGGGCTGAATCTCGACGTTACAGTGTTTGCTGACCGCTATACGCTGATTCTCTCCGTGGCGATTCTTATTGCGGCCGTCGCATCCAAGCTAGTCGGGTGTGGTCTTGGAGCCCGCTCGCTCGGGTGGGTGAACATGGTTCGCGTGGGTTCCGGTATGGTGCCAAGGGGTGAAGTTGGAATGGTGGTGGCTCAGATCGGTCTCGGTCTTGGGGTGATCGCGAAGCCCATCTATGCGGTAGTGGTGTTCATGGCGGTCGCCACGACTCTTGTTGCTCCTCCCCTGCTCAAGTTCGCGTACAGAGGGAGCAAGCCGGTCGCCCCAGAAGAACGGTTCAGGCTTGGGTAACGGTAATCCCCCTTTCCATTCGAACCTGTTATGCCGAGTACCGGATTATGCCGAGTAATGGCTTTCAAGAGTACTCCCGGTCCGGTGTGGCGGGCTTGCAACAGTTGAACCACTCGGCATAATCCTGCGATGCTTCTCCGACCGGCCAACCGGGCCGCTAGGAGAAGGCTTGATCGAACGCTACTTCAACCAACCCGCCGTCCTACGCCGGATGCGCGCCGGGATCATGAGTCCCCACCTGAACGCCCTCGCCGCCGAGCTTGAGGCGCAACACTATTCACGCAAGAGCATTCGCCGCCAGTTGCGGAACAGCGACGCTTTTGGTCGGTGGCTCGCCGAACAGAAGATTCCCATCATCAACGTCACGGAAGCGGTCGTGACGCGCTACACCGAGCCGATGCGCCGCTGTCCCGGCCCATCACGGGTCCGGGGATACCGTCCTCACAACGCTCGTGGCCTGTCCCGTCTAATCGGGATGCTTCGTCGCCAAGGTGCAATGCCCGCGCAGGTAGAGTCTGTGCCAGGCTTTCTCAGGGGCGTGGAACACTGGCTGCAGGTTTTCGATCAGCATCTGGAGCGCGTGGTCGGTGTCGCTCCCGGCACCCGAAAAAGGTATCTGGGATTCGTCCACGCTTTGTCGAGGACGATCTTTGGCGAGAGATATCCGGACTTCAGCCAGATTCGGGCCGAAGACGTGGCGGCATTCGTCCAAGCCCGCGCTGAGAAGCGGGCGCCCACATGCCGCAAAGACCCCGGCAGCGCTGTCTTGGTCTTCCTGCGATTTCTCTCGGCGGCGGGGTTGGCCCCCGCTCATCTGGAGTACGCTATTCCGCGCGTGCGGCAGTGGACTCATGCCGCTCTACCGCGATTCCTGACCACCAATGATCTGGACCGTGTCCTGGCAGTTCCAGTAGAACCCACCCCCAAAGGGCTGCGAGACCGAGCCATGCTTCTGCTGTTGGTCCGACTCGGGCTCCGTGCCGGCGAGGTGGTGCGGCTCCAGTTAGACGATATCGACTGGCGAGTGGGGAGCGTGTTGATCCGTGCCGGCAAAACCCGTCGCGAACGTGTGCTGCCGCTGCCGCAAGACGCCGGCGAGGCGATGGTGCGCTACCTCAAGGAGGGACGGCCAACCAGCCCGCATCGCCAGATCTTCCTCAACCTCTGCCCACCACACGAACCGCTGGCCTCCTCGGTGGTCCTCACCGGAATTGCTCAGTCGGTTCTTCGGCAAGCGGGTGTTCCCAGTCACCGTCCAGGCGCATACGTGTTCCGCCACACCATTGCCACCCACATGGTGCGGCGGGGCACGACCTTCAAAGAGATTGCCGATGTTCTGGGCCATCGATCGCTGGTATCAACTGCCATTTACGCCAAGTTGGATCTTCCTTCGCTGGCACAGGTTGCTATTGCCTGGCCGGGAGGTGGCGAATGAAGAATCTCAACTTGGCACTGCATGCGGAAAGGTACGTCGGCCTGCGCAAGGCGCTGGGCTTCAAGTTCCGTTTAGGATACAGCCTTTTGCACCAGTTCGTCCGATTCCTGGAATCGCAGGATTCCCCTGGGCCGATCCGCGCTGCGATGGCTCTTCAATGGGCCGTCTCCGCTTCGCCACGCTGCGGCCGTTTTGGACAAGTCAGCCGCCTGAACACCGTCAGGCACTTTCTGATCTACCTGAAGGCATTTCTGCCGGATACTGAGATTCCCCCCTCGGGAATGCTCGCCGAGGAACGGCGGCCCACGCCGTACCTGTACTCCGATGAGCAGATAGCGCGCATGCAGCACACGACACGAACCTTGTGGAATCCCGGATGCTTGAAGCAGATCACATTCGAGACTCTGATCGGTCTGCTTGCCAGCACGGGACTCCGCATCGGAGAGGCACTGCGGTTGACTTTGTGCGACGTGCACTTGGGCCTCGATCCGCCGCATCTGGAGATCCGCAATACCAAGTTCGGCAAGTCGCGGTTCGTGCCGGTCCACCCCAGCACCGCCCGGAACTTGCAACTCTACCTCGACGAGCGGCACAAGATTGTCGGCGGCAAGCCGGAAGCGCTGTTTCTCTTACACCCCAACAAGCCTCTACAGTATCCAGTCACGTTGCGCTGCTTCAAACAGGTCATCGGGGCTGTCGGTGTTCCGCAGAATCCGAGTCGCCGCGGGCCAGCGTGGCATTCGCTGCGGCATACGTTTGCCGTTCGGCGTCTGATCACGTGGTACCGCGCGGGATCGGATGTTCGTTCTCTACTCCCCCACCTCGCCGTATATCTGGGGCACCTGAGCCTCATTCAGACTTACCACTATCTGACGGCTACGCCCGAGTTGTTGAGCGCCGCCGCCTCGATGTTTCAAGGCTACGCCGACCCAGGAGGGGACCAATGATGCAGCAAGCCTCGGAAACGACTGTCTTGGGCCCACTGCTTCAGGCATTCTTCACTGAGCATCTCATCTCGCATCGCCTCGCCAGTCCGCAAACGGTTGATGGCTACCGCGATACGTTTCGGTTGCTGCTGGAGTTCCTGCGTCGTACCAGGGGCAAGCAACCATCGGCTCTCTGCGTGAGTGATCTCGATGCTCCGGCCATCCTGGAGTTTCTCGACTACCTGGAAAAGGATCGGGGTAACGCCATACGATCCCGCAACCTGCGTCTGGCCGCGATTCGAGCCTTCTTCCGTCTGGTTGCACTCCGCGATCCCGCAAGCGTTCATCTCGCGACACGCGTTCTGGCGATCCCGGTCAAGAGGGCCGACCGCCGACTGGTGGGCTATCTAACACGCCCGGAGATCGACGCTGTCCTGGCGGCACCGGATCGGACGCAGTGGAGTGGTCGGCGCGACTACGCCTTGCTGCTGACGATGTACAACAGCGGCGCGCGCGTTTCCGAGGTCGCCTCGCTTCAACGCCGGCACATCCAAATCGGCTCCACGTCGTTCCTGGAACTCCACGGCAAAGGACGCAAAGAACGCAAGGTGCCGATCTGGCCAAGGACCGCGCGGACTCTGAAAGCATGGCTGAACTCCAGTGATGCATCGCCGGAATCGGCAGCGTTTCCCAATGCCCGAGGCAACCGGTTGTCTCGTGACGGAGTGAACTACATCCTACAGGCCGCCGTC
Organism: Bryobacterales bacterium; assembly: GCA_963798455.1. Lineage (GTDB taxonomy): Bacteria > Acidobacteriota > Terriglobia > Bryobacterales > Bryobacteraceae > CAWCTD01. Next base: position 544,191 of record CAWCTD010000004.1, on the reverse strand, counting down.
CGCGCCGCTGCGACGGCGTGTCCCAGCCTCTCCGGCAAACACATTTCTCCTCACGTCATTCGCCATACAACCGCCATGCACTTGCTGCAAGCCGGGGTGGACATCGCCGTCATCGCCCTTTGGCTCGGTCACGAGAGCATCGAGACCACGCATGGCTATCTGGAGGCCGATCTCAAACTGAAGGAGAAGGCCCTTCAAAAGCTGGCCCCGGCAGGTCAAGCGGCCCCGCGCTTCCAAGCTGACGACCGGCTGCTGGCCTTCCTGAAGACCCTCTGATTATGCCGAGCAAAGAGTGATGGAACCCGCGCCCCGCAGCCGTTCCCCAACTTCACTCGGCATAATCCGGTACTCGGCATAACAAAAACAACTTGGAGAGAGAGGTTATATTTGGGTTCACCTCGGGGAGGCGATCGAGCGGGGCCGGCGTTTGACGCTATACGAAGGCATACTTGCGCCAGCGGCCCCTATTCCAGAGCCAGAATGATGGCGCCCGCCACAATCAGGAGTCCGCCAGCACCCCGGACCAGGGTGAGCCTTTCGCCGAGAAAGAGCGCGGCAAACAAAATGACGAAGGCGACGCTCAACTTGTCGATGGGGGCAACGCGCGAGGCTTCGCCAAGTTGGAGAGCGCGAAAGTAGCAGAGCCACGACAACCCGGTGGCCAGGCCGGACAGGACGAGAAAGACCCATGTTCGCGATGTGAGGTTCCGGACGGCGCCAGGTTGGGAAGTGATGTATGCGATAACCCAACTGAAGACCAGAATCACTGAAGTCCGTATCGCTGTTGCCAAGTTTGAATCAACCCCGGCGATGCCCACTTTGGCGAGGACCGCCGTCGCCCCCGCGAAGACTGCCGAAAGTAGTGACCAGTAAATCCAGCTCATTGTTTTGCCTTGCTCCATTCACTCGTACTGCCCGCAGAAAAGCATCCCACAATGCGATTCTAGCCGTTCGAATTCGGCTCTGCCGTTGAATCGCGCAGGAGGGTCTTGTCTGTCTGGTCTGTCAGCGAGACAATAGGCTCAGGGTGTTGGAGTTCACCTGATAACCGCCCAGATGGGCAGATGACTCCTGCGAGGGGTTCTCCTCGGTAGGAGTTCCTTCCGATCGCGGAAATCCCCCGACATTATGCGGCGTCGACTTGTGAGCCGGCGACCGCTGTTGCAGGGAGGCACAAATGGCGAGTGCGAGTCAACTGAACGAGGCGCAGCAGCGGCGGCTGCTCAGCGGCGCTAGATACGCCGACACACTCCTGTCGGATGTCGAGGCCATCCTGAACGCCTCGGAATCGAAAACGATCTTCCCGAAGTACCGTTCGGACCTCGCGCCCTCTCAGGTCAAGCTGATTCGCAGCTCCGTGGCCCGCTTCCGAGATCAACTGGCGCGCGTGATGGACGGCTTGGGCATCGTTCATGGGGGACCCGCCTTCGGCTCTCTGCACTCCATCCGTGTCACGCTGGGCTTCGTCCAGATTGCCGTACAGGAGATGGCTCCCCGCTATCTGCATGGCTATGGCGAAGTCCCGGAGGACGTGGCGCCTCAACTTCAAGGGCTCTGCGGCGAGTTGGAGGGCCTGCTGAAGAGGCTTGATGCTTCTTTGGCGCAAGGTCCGTCAGCCGACTTGCAGGCCCGACTGCAGCGACTCCAGCAGACAGGTGGCGGAGTCGAATTGCTGCGGCTTCTGGATCGAATCATCTCCGATCGTGGATTAGTTGAGCTGCGTCCTCGTCTATCCACGCTTGTAGAACGGTTGGAGTCCAACCGGTTCGAGATCGCGGTATTCGGCCGGGTCAGTTCGGGAAAATCGTCCCTGCTGAACCACGTCTTGCAGACCGCTGTCCTCCCTGTCGGTGTCAATCCGATCACGGCAGTCCCTACGAGGCTGATCCACGGCCTTGAGGCTTCGCTCACGGTGAGCTTCGCGGATCGCCGGGTGGAGCGGCTTCCGATCGAGCGCCTGCCGGAGTTTGTGAGCGAGGTTCACAACCCCGCCAACACCAAAGGCGTTGTCCGTCTCGTGGTGGATTTGCCTTCTGAGCGTTTGGAGAACGGGCTTGGCTTTGTGGACACTCCCGGGTTGGGTTCCCTGGCGACGGCGGGGGCGGCGGAGACGCTGGCGTACTTGCCCCAGTGTGATCTTGGCGTGGTTCTAATCAGTGCCGGCAGCCCGTTGAACGACGAAGACCTTTCGACGATCCGCGTCCTTTATGAGTCGGCCATCCCGGTCAAGGTCCTGCTGAGCAAAGCCGACCTTTTTGCTCCTTCCGACCTTGAGTCCGCGCTGGAGTACACCGCAGGCCAGATTCGCTCTCACTTGGGCTTCGAGATCGGTGTCCATCCCGTCAGCACAGCCGCCTCGCACGCGCACCTTCTGGATGAATGGTTCGCCGGCGAGATCGCTCCTCTATATGAGAAGCATCAGCAACTCGCGCAGGATTCGATCCGAAGGAAGACCGGCGCGTTGCGCGAGGCTGTGGAAGCGGCGCTTAAGGCGAAGCTGAACAGGGCGGGCTCCGAACGGACTCCGCAAAGGGACGAACTTCTGACCCTGGAGCGCGAGCTACGCGAGGCCGCCGGCAAGATCGAAGGTTCCAGGGATTTCTGTCTGCGCGCTTGCGACGAGATTCGCACCTTGGCTCCACGTGCGCTCGACGAGGCGGGAACCGCTCTTCTGGCACTGTGGACGGGCGCCCCCGCGGATGCGATGGAACCGAGCCAGGCGGTCACAACGGCAATCACAAAGACAGCAGGATTGGCGGCGCAGGTGCACACACACCTACAAGAGCTCGCCCACAGCCTAGCGCAGGCGTTGCAGCGAGCCTCGGAGGCGCTGGAGAGCGGCGATGCACCGGCCGAAGAAGAGCTGGCGCACCCACTCCGCGAAATGCCCCGCTTCGACCCTCCGCCTGTCCCCCTGAACCTGCATCGGCCATGGATTCTGTATCCAAGAGCGCTGGCGCGCATGCAGATCGACCGGGATCTGCGTTCAACCCTTGAAGGACCGCTGTCAGAGGCATTCGCGACACAGGGACGGCTTGTGGAGAGCTGGACCCGCAAAGCCCTAGCGGAACTTCAGACGCGATTTGATTCTTCGGCAGATGCCTACCGGGCGCAGTTGGCAAGGCTCATTGGCCACGGTGTTCTGCCGGCGGATGAACAACACGCGATTCTTGACGATCTTGCCCGTCTGGCTGAAGTAGGCGGGAGCGAAGGAGACACGGCCGGAACCATCACGGCGGAAGTCGCCGCGTCGTCAGCAGTTGAGAGGTAAATGTGCGACATCGCACGAAGGGAGGGCATGGGCCGCTGCAACAAAGAAAGGCAGCCGCGATCGGCATGACAGGGAGCGGCGTGGACTCGTGGCGATACATCTTCTCCTTCCCACGGGAGCGACCTTTATCGGCGCGATTGAATGGTTTGAAGGCGCGCTCCGTCTTCTCCGTGCTGCCTCTGGCGCCTTCTTCCGCATCGGCCTACACTGGTAGCTTCCATGATGATGGAGATCAACCATAGGGAGGCCGCGCCCGGCGTGGTTGCGGTCGTGCTGTCCGGCCGGGTGATGATGGGGCCAGAGAGTGAGCAGATCGTGACCCTTGTGGAGGAATTGCTTCATCATGGGACGCGCACTATCATCTTCGACCTGGCGGGCGTTACGGCCCTTGATAGCACCGGCATCGGCCGATTCATAGCGTGCTACAACAAGATCGTGGCCGCCGGAGGCGAAATGCGCATGGCGGGAGCCACTGGGCGCCTGAGCGACGTCTTTCACGTCACCAGACTGGATACGGTGTTCCCGTTTTACGCAACAGCCGAGGAGGCTGCAAAGGTGTAACCGTTGGGGCAGTCATTCCGGAAGGTCAGGGGATTGCCGCCTTGTTTTTTCGCTACTAAGCTGATCTGCACCGTGGTGGCAGACGTTTAACTCGGGAGTTCCGAGGATCCCCGTTTTGGGCAGAGGCTTGGGGTTTAGACTCGCGCGGCACGTCGACATGAGAGGGATCGCACGGAGTGACAAGTCACGAATTGCATAAACTCGCATTGCTGCGGCACGGGGAGAGCGAATTCAACAGAAGCAACCGCTTCACTGGCTGGACGGACTGCGACCTGACCGAGAGAGGTGTAGAGGAAGCGGTCGAAGCCGCCAAGTTGCTCAGGACGGCCAGTTATGAAGTTGACATGATTTATACGTCCGTGCTGACGCGCTGCCGGAGGACAGTTCAGATTCTTCAACGCGAGCTTGGAATTGAGGACGTTCCAGTCATTGCAACCTGGCGATTGAACGAGCGCCATTATGGTGCACTCCAAGGCCTAAACAAATCGGAGATGGCTGCCAGATTCGGAGAAGAGCAAGTCCTAGTTTGGCGTCGCAGTTATGATGTCCGACCTCCCGCGCTGGACGCTGAGGATATACGAAATCCGCGCAGAGATCCCAAGTACCGTCATGTTCCGGAGACGGACTTGCCGACGACGGAATCTCTAAAGGATACGGTACACCGGGTTGTTCCCTACTGGCTCCAGGACATTGCTCCCGATGTGAAGCGGAATAGGCGAGTGCTGATTGTTGCTCACGGAAACACTATTCGTGCGCTAGTCAAATACCTCGATCAGATTTCGGATACGGATATTGTTGGGTTGTACATCCCCACAGGAATCCCGCTGATTTATGAGCTTGATGCCGCCTTGCGGCCGATACGGCATTTCTATCTGGGCGATCCCCGACGCGTACAACAGGCATAACGGCCTCGGGCTATCCCGTGTTCGCTGATGAGACGCTTCGGCTGCACCCCTACAATTACTCGAAAGAGGATCGTTGCTCGTCTCATACGGAGGTCGAACGCCCGAGCAAAAATCATGGCGCGCCCCTCCCGCTATTGCGGTGTCCCACCAGCCGCAGCAGCGCTGTCCGGTGTGCGTGGTGTTCCTCGTTCGTCACCAATTCGCGACGAATCGCGTCGTGCTTGAGCGCGGACGTCCTCATATCCTCCGCGATCCTCTCGAAGACACCCGCCTGAGCTTGCACGAGACTCCTTGACTGTTCCGTACCGGGTTTGGCATTCAAGACGGCGTGCAGATGCACCAGGCACAAGGGTGGAAACGAACTCTGGGCGTCCGGGGCTCCTTCAGTGAGCGCGCCAACAATCTCCTTGGCCGACGTCTTTTCGAGAGTGCCGACCAACTGGCAAGCAGGACATCGCACTGAAGTGGGCAGAAGCTCCGCAATCCCGTCCACCAACGACTGTGACGAGGCTGCGCTGTTGGCCAGCGCGCGTAGCCGGGCGGCCATCACATCGAGAAGTGGCGGATAGGCAAGGCAGGTCCCTTGCGGGGAAGCAATCGTGGCGTAATACCAACTGTGAAGCGAGCAGAAACCCGATGCCAAGGCGTGCTGCCGTTGCTCGCTCTCGTTCACGCTCAGGCTGTACTGTTTGGCGCTCATGTACTCGAACAGGGCCGCCACCACCCGTTGGCAGATGACACAGACCGCATGAGCATTCGGAACGTATCGATCGCGCACGTTGACGGAAGCATCGAGCGGTTCTGGCCGCTCCGTGTCGGGTTCTTCCAGCGGAGTCGCCTCGAACTCGGCACGCAAGGAATCCAGGCGGTGCCGCAAGTCGGCCACAGCGCACGCATGGTCGCCGATAGTCTCGTCAGGAAGGGCGTTCAGAAGCCGGCTCGCCTCAGCCTCGATCCCAGTGTCGAAATTGGCCCGGTGGCGTTCAATAAACTCTTCAAGAGCCCGGTCGAAGAGTTGGAGAATTCGATCGCCATAAGTCCGAAGACTTGCTCTCAAGCGGCGAGACAGGCCATTCAGAACAAGCCGCTTGAAGGGCGGCGCCGGAATCATCCAACCGCAGACCAGCAACCCCGGCGTCCACTCCAGGACCGGCGGGGCCGGCCACGGCATGGCGTCTCCAACCTGCGGCGTCCATGGCATGGCCGTGCTGGAGACCGATGAACCGGATGCTTGTGGAGATTCCGCCGACATCTTGCTCGCATCGTCCAGAATATGGTTAACCAGTGGTCCGGCTCGCCGTAACTCGGTTTCTATGTCTCGGGCCAACGCTTGATGGCGTTCTGCCAACCAGGGCGCGGTTAGATCCCGGCAAATATCCGAAATGCGTGGGGCGAGCGCATCACTTTCTCCCAGGAGATCTTCGAAGCTGGCGCCCGAAAGCCAGTCACGCGCCCTCTCGACGAGAATCCCCGCCAGTCGCTGAGACCATAAATCGAGGTCCGGTTCCAGCCGGCGGCGAATCGCGGCTACGCTACGCACCTTGGCCTGGTCCACTATACCTCGGAGTTCTCCATGCAGTGCATCCGCGCGGCGGCGCAGCCGGACAGCAAATTCCGCACGCCGTTCCGGAGAAGTGAGATTCTGCTCTGAAAGGCGAACTAGGTCTTCCTGCTTGCGCAGCAGTGCTTCCGTTCTATCAGCGACCCGAAGCAGGAACTCCCGGCTCTTCTCGACTTTCAAGAACCGAACCAACGCCCTCTCCAGTTCGAGGAGGCCACTTTCGTCCAAGCCGCGAGCATCGCCTTCCATTCTGGACCTCATGGCTTGCAAGGCTGAGACTGGAAATAGAACTGCCCGCTGCACGGTCAGCCGCTCCGGGAGCCGGCTACGAACGAAGGAGGTCACGACGTTTTTCTGTTCCGCCGAGACTATGTCCGACTTGTTGACGACCACGAACACTTGGCGCACGTGATCAAGGACTTCTGTGAGCAGGTCAAGCTCGCGTTCATCGAGCGGAGAATCGAAACTGGTAACAAAGATGGCGGCGTCAGCCTCAGGAAGGAAAGCCTTGGTGGTCCGAGTATTCTCGACGATAACGGAACCCACTCCAGGCGTGTCCACAAAGTGAAAGCCGAGGCGCAGGAGTTCGATGGGCAATTGAACTTCGGCAATGGCTATCCCTTTCCGGTTTCCAGGGTTTCCAGCCTCGGTCACGTGGTCGGCCAACTGTGCGAGCGGAACCTCGATGGGCAATCCTTCGCCACTTCTGTGAAGTAGCACGCGCTCGCGGTCGCCGTAACCGACGGAGGTGATCACCGAAGTCAGAGGCAGCACCCCGGTGGGAAGGCGGTCGATGCCGAGGATGGCATTCATGAGGGTACTCTTGCCCCGGTTGAACTGTCCGACAACGACCAGGTTGAATCGGTCCGAAGCCAGGCGCGAGAGTAGTTGCTGGCATTCGGCCTCGACAAGGGCGTCTCTCCGCTGCCGGGCCTGATGCAGAATCGCCTGGACGACTTCCGTGATCCGAAGTTTGTTTTTCAGGTAGTCGTGGAAGCTGCTGGTACGCTCACCACCGGTCTCCGAATTGCTCTTTTGAGCAACGGAGGCCGCATCCGGCACGGCGGGTGGATCGGGGTTCATAGGCTACGCAGTCCTGTACATGTAATTGCGGGTCAAATGCCTGCGGCGAGGGGATGCCCGCTTGGTCATCAAAGCCTGGTGTACATCCGTCTGACCGCTCTCAAAAGAATACGCTGACGCCGCCAGATAGAGCAGCCACGTCCGGCACCTCGTGGTATCCACAAACCGCAAGCAACCGGCGATGTTGCGTTGCAGGTGGCGCACCCAAGCCCGGCCTCGAGAATCGAAGTCCGGCCTGCCTGGCTACCATCCTGCACTCGATTCAGAGCGTACTCGAATTGCCGTTTGCTGATGGTACAACCAGTGGCGAAGGCCCCGAACCGATCTGCCGCGTGAAGAACGAGTGCACCCCATCCGCAACCTATGTCCAGGAACTTTTCATCTTGGCGGAGGTCCAGCTTGCGGCAGATGTGGTCAAGTTTGGCAAGTTGCGCCTGTTCCAAGGACAAGTCCGGCTCGCGAAAATAGGCGCAAGAGTGCACCATGCGAGAATCGAGAAAGTGCTCATAGAACTCGTTGGAACAATCGTAGTGGTGGCGAATGTTTCGTGCGGCTTGCGCCTTGGTTTGGAATAATGATTCCAGCCTTGCCGACGAGAATCGGGCCAATGCCGTGAATAGCAAATCCTTCCAGTTGCGCGGAACTAAGGATCGTGCCGCGATGGCCGCGACTAAATCCCCTTTCACGTCGAACTCCCCGTGAACAAAGGCCGCGGCGGCCGTGTAGGCGTCCATCCGCCAGAATCGCTCCAGGTACCGCGTATCGCGCACGAAGAGGCGGAAAGCCGGATCGCCTTCGCCGAAGATCTCAGACTGCCCCTCGCGAAAGACGACCTCGTATGTGGGAGGGCCAGGTTGCCCGGTTGGATCTGGTCGCTGAGTGTCCGCCGGCAAGGCGGGCGAAATCCTCGTGGACCGAATGAGTTCTCTCGCAGGCTCGATCAACGCACCCTCCTCGCACGGCCTTTCCCAGTTTTCGAACCCGGCCGCGCTGACGTCTATTGGGGTGTTCTGGCGAGAGGAAGGGTGCGATGAGGAGATCGCCTGCGCCTCCTGCACAGTAACCCCTGCTAGGAGTCATCTGCCCCAGGAAGGGCTCTTAAAGGCGAACTCCAACGCCCAGTCCCAGTATGAGTCTGTCTGCTCAGCTTCGTCAAGCTGCTCCTGCATCTGAACCTGGGGCATTGTTGGCACTGCTGCGAGTCGCGAAGAGACCAAGTTGGGGATTGTTCGCAAGGCGGATTCAGGCGATAATAAAGGTAAAGGTGTTGGAGTTCACCTTGAACCGCCTCGTTGGGCAGATGACTCCTATGAGGGATCTACCTCGATAGGAGTTCCTTCCGAATCGCAGGGATCCCAAGACACGGCATCAGACGCCGGATTTTAAGCCGGCTGGATGTTGCAGCAGGGAGGCCCAAATGGCGCCCGATGGACTGTTGAACAAGGCGCAGCGGTTGCATCTGCTCACCGAGGCCCGATACGCAGACGAACTCCTCTCGGATGTCGAGGCGATCCTGAACGCCTCGGAATCGAAAACGATCTTTCCGAAGTACCGTCCGGATGTCTCTCCCGCTCAGGTCAAGCTGATTCGCAACTCCATGGCGCGCTTCCGCGATCAACTGACCCGCGTGATGGACGGCTTGGGCATCGTTCATGAGGGACCCACCTTCGGCTCCCTCCACTGCATCCGCGTCACCCTGGGCTTCGTCCAGATTGCCGTGCAGGAGATGGCTCCCCGCCATCTGCGCGGCTATGGCGAGGTCCCAGAGGCCAAAGTGCCTCAACTTCAAGGGCTCTGCACCGAGTTGGAGGGTCTGCTGGAGAGACTTGATGCTTCCCTGGCGCAAGGTCCGTCAGCCGACCTGCAGGCTCGGCTTCAGCGGCTCCAACAAACGGGCGGTGGAATCGGATTACTGCGGCGTCTGGACCGAGTCATCGCCGATCGTGGATTGATTGAGCTGCGTCCTCGTCTGTCCATGATTGTGGAGCGTCTGGAGTCTAGCCGATTTGAGATTGCGGTATTCGGCCGGGTCAGTTCGGGAAAGTCGTCGCTGCTGAACCACGTCTTGAAGACCGCCGTCCTGCCGGTCGGCGTCAATCCGATCACGGCGGTCCCCACGAGGCTGATGCACGGCCGTGAGGCGTCGCTCACGGTGAGCTTCGCGGATCGCCGGGTGGAGCGCCTTCCAATCGAGCGCCTGCCGGAGTTCGTGAGCGAGGTTCACAACCCGGCAAACACCAAGGCGGTTGTCCGCTTGGTGGTCGAACTGCCTTCCGATCGTTTGCAGAACGGACTTGGGTTTGTGGACACTCCCGGCCTTGGCTCCCTGGCCACGGCGGGAGCGGCGGAGACCCTGGCATATTTGCCGCAGTGTGACCTTGGCGTGGTTCTGATCAGTGCTGGAAGCCCGCTGAACGACGAGGACCTCTCGACGATCCGCGTCCTCTATGAGTCGGCGATCCCGGTCAAGGTCCTGCTGAGCAAGGCCGACCTCCTCGAGCCTTCCGATCTGGAGACCGTGTTGGAGTATACCGCCGGCCAAATCCGCGTCCAGTTGGGCCTGGAGATCCATCCGCATCCAGTCAGCACGGCCGCCTCTCACGCGTATCTGCTGGAGCAGTGGTTCGTCAGCGAGATCGCGGCCCTCTATGAGAAACACCAGCAACTCGCGCAGGAGTCGATCCGAAGGAAGACCGGCGCGTTGCGTGAGGCAGTGGAAGCCGCGCTTAAGGGGAAGCTAAACAGGGCCAGCAACGGACGGACACCGCAAAGAGAAGAACTCCTAACTCTGGAACACGAGCTACGCGAGGCCGCCGGCAGGATCGAAGGCGCCTGGGAGTTCTGTCTGCGTGCTTCCGGGGAGATTCGTGCCTTGGCTCCGCAAGCGCTCGGCGAAGCGGCAAGCGGTCTTCTGGCACTGTGGAGCGACGTCGGCGCCAACAGGACGGAACCAGACACGACCGTCACAACGGCAATCACGAAGACAGCCGGGCTGGCAGTCCAGGTCCATAAGCACCTCCAAGAGCTCGCGCGCAGTCTGGCGGCGGCGTTGCAGCGTACGGCAAAGGCACTCGGCAGCCACGATGCACCGGCAGAGGAAGAACTCCTACACCCGCTTCGTGAGATGCCACGTTTTGATCCTCCGACGGTCAGCCTGGACCTTCGTCGACCGTGGATACTGTACCCACGAACACTGGCACGAAGCCGGATTCTAGGGGAGCTTCGGTCAGTCCTTGGACAACAGCTCTCGGAGGCATTTGCCACACACGGGCGGCTGGTCGAGAACTGGGCCCGTAGGGCACTAGTGGAACTTCAGGCGCGTTTTGATTCTTCGGCGGATGGCTACCGAGCTCAGTTGGGAAGGCTGATCGCGCGCCGTGTTCTGACATCAGGGGAGCAAGAGGCGATTCTTGACGATCTTGCCCGTCTGGCGCAAACTGGCGGGAAAAAAGAAGACGAGACCGGCCCGGCGATGGCCGAAATCCCCGCAGAGGTCGAGCGGTAGATGGCTGGCTTCGATTGAGAGTTGCGCATGAGAATGCTGCACAGCAGCGAGCCGAATGAAGCCGCAATCCAGACGGCGGGAAGCGGCGTGGGCTCGCGGCGATACATCTTTTCCTTTGCCATTGATTCGCTTTTCGGGATTCCGGCGGACTTTACCGAGCCATTTGATCTTGAAACGGTGCTAGCTGGCGTCTTTCTTCCGCAGGACGATCCGGACTGGCTGGGCCGTCGAAAGTACCCCGCGCGGGTTCTGCTTTTGACCGAGCGAGAGGTGGTGGTGGCTGCTCATCCCTCTGCGAGGGAGCCGCTTGTCAGAGTGCCGCTTGGCGTTATCCGTACCGTCGAGTGCGGCCGGATCTTGCTCCTAGGCTGGATCGCCTTGACATGGGAGGGCAGCCAAAAACGGTTGTCGTACAACAGGCGTACCAGAGGCCCAGTGGAGAAGTTCCTGAAGACGCTCAAGGACCGGTGGCTGCCGGCTTCACGTGGCGCGGAGACAGGGCCTTCCATCTGTCTTGGCGAACCACTCAACCTCAAGTTTGAGTACGCACGGTCTGCGGAACTGCTCCCCGGAGAGACGCCACTGGTTCAGTTCTTCCAGCCGTCTGTGTGCCACGCGCGTGGGTGGTCGGTGCTTCGGCGGGAATATTGGTCCGCTGGAGACCTTCTGGTGGCGACTTCACGCCGGCTACTGTGGATCACCGAACGCCACCAAGGTCAATACGAAAGATACGGGACCGTTAGCAATTCGGCTCCACTGGCGGCAGTCAGCCGCGTGCAGCGTGTTGGGGCGCGGCGTCCGGGTGAGTTGGATATTACGTTCCAGTCCGGAAACTCATGGCACATTCCATTGCGCGAAACCGAAGAGCCCGAAGCACGGAAGTTCGAAAAGGCAATTTGGAGGGTCCTCTATGAAATCACCCGAACAGCAAGCTGAATCCGCACGGGCAGCATCGATGACAACTGAGCCGCATGGTGTGAGAACTCCAGAAAGTTCGCGCAAGAACGCGTTGAAGTTTGTCGTCTTGTTGGGTGTAGTCAGTCTCCTCGCCGACACAACCTATGAGGGAGCGCGAAGTATTACGGGACCGTTCCTTGCTGCGCTTGGGGCCAGCGGGACGGTTGTGGGAATCGTCGCTGGATTCGGCGAACTGGTGGGCTACGGCCTCCGATTGGTTTCCGGGGTGATTAGCGATCGCACCAGGCGGTACTGGTCGATCACCATAGTGGGTTACGTCCTGAACCTGCTTGCCGTTCCACTGCTGGCGCTCGCGGGACGGTGGGAGGTTGCGGCAGCGCTGATGATCGCGGAGCGGGTCGGCAAGGCGCTCCGCAATCCTCCGCGGGACGCGATGTTGTCGCACGCCACGTCGGAGATGGGGCGCGGTTGGGGTTTCGGTCTGCATGAGGCCATGGATCAGACCGGCGCGGTTGCTGGTCCCTTGATCGTCGCGGCTGTGATTCACACGCACGGTGGCTTCCAGACCGCTTTTGCCGTGTTGCTCATTCCGGCCTTACTTGCGCTAGCGGTACTAGTGGCCGCCCGGTTCTTCTATCCTCGTCCGCAGGACTTGGAAGCGGGCCCGAGGCGTCTTGAAGCCACCGGGTTCCCTCGTGTGTTTTGGCTCTACCTGGGCGCTGTGGCGTTGGTCGCGGCCGGGTACGTCGACTTCCCTCTGATTGCCTACCACTTTCAGAAGAGTTCGGTGGTGTCCCCGACCTTGATCCCGGTATTCTACGCCGTCGCAATGGGCATGGATGCGCTCTCGGCGATCGTTTTTGGACGGATCTTCGACCGGATTGGGCTGGTCACGCTAACGTTTGTTTCGCTCATCTCGGCGCTCTTTGCACCGCTGACCTTCCTGGGAGGGTTCTGGGCGGCGCTTGCCGGAATGGCGTTGTGGGGCGTTGGCATGGGAGCGCAGGAGTCCATCATGCGAGCGGCGGTGGCCGGCATGGTTGCTCGCGACAGGCGCGGTACGGCGTACGGAATATTCAACGCGGGCTACGGACTCGTCTGGTTCCTGGGTAGCGCGTTGATGGGAGTCTTGTATGACGTCTCCATACCGGCGTTGATCGCTTTTTCCGTGCTGACGCAGGTCTGTTCAGCGCCCCTGTTCTTAATCTCCGGTAAGAGGCTCCGCATGTCGGGTGAGGCGAAATGAGAGACGTGGAAGGCGAGGCAGAGCGGCTTGTCGCGGCGCTCGACAGCTTGATGGAAGGCGAAGGCGCCGTCACTGCTCTCGTCGCCTTGGGGCCGAAGGCAATCGCCCCGTTACGCCGCTTCTTGCTCGAAGGCCGGCCGAGAACGGTTTATCAGCCGCGCCGTTGGGCGGTCCAAGCGCTCGGCGGCCTGGATGCCAGAGATGTGCTGGTCGAGTACTTGTCGCTGCCACCCAGCGCCGATCCACAACTGCGGTTCGCGGAGGATGCGGTCCAGAATGCGGCCATCCGTGAGTTTTTGCGCTGGCCAGGCGCCGAGACAACTACATTCTTGCTCGGTCTTTCAAAGAACAAGATGCGGGCAGGCCTGGTCGATGTTTTCGGGAAGCTGCGCTTGGTCGAGGCCATCCCCTATCTGGATCGTGCTCTCGAAGATGATGTCTGCCACCTGGCGGCAGAAGAGGCCTTGATCACGATCGGAGAACCGGCGCGCGGGGCTTTGATCCTATCAGCCACAACCAAGCTGCTTGACGGTGACACCGAGATACCGTCGAGTCTTCGGCGAAGACAGAGTGCCCTCCGCGTACTGAGTGAAATCGGCATTCGACGCGAAGATTGGCAGCGGATTCTCCGCTTGGTCACGGAGGACGACGCTGAGATCGCAGTGCGCGCCTCAGTCATTCTCGTGAAGGCTGGGGCCGTCGAGGCGCAAGAACCGGTGGTCGCCCGGCTGATCGCCGTTTCCGGGACAGCGCCGTGGTTTCTTCAGGAGGACATTGTGGAATGCCTGCTGGCGTGGTTTGACCCGGCGCGGCCGGACATTGAGGCCGAGGTCGCGCGCCGCATGAAGGCTCCGGAGATCGATCGCGTCTGCGATCAGTGCTTGCGCCTGCTGTTACGCGTTATGCGGCGGGCGCGACAGGAGACCACCGCTGCATGAAGTTCTCCTGCCCGTTACCTTTCATTTTGGATTCAGGAGAAATACAACAATGTCACCTATCCCTTGTTACTTTGCTTTTCTGATTCAATCCGGCTTGCCTGCGGATGAAGGTCACGGTTTCATGGCTCTCATCCTCAGCATCAGCATATTCTGTCTTTTCGTGGCGTTTTTGTTCGCACGCCACGTGGTCCGTCAAGACGCGGGAACGGCGCGGATGCAGAAGATCTCGAACGCGATCAAGGCGGGAGCTGAGGCTTTCTTGAACCGGCAGTACAAGACCATCGTCGTCCTGGCGGCGGTCCTGGCTGTGATCATCTACTTGGGCTACTTCTTCGGCAAGGGGGATAGCCTGCTTTCGTTTCGGATGACGCTATCCTTCGTCCTTGGTGCGATCTGCTCGCTCGCTGCCGGATTCAGCGGCATGTGGGTCTCGATCCGCACCAACATCCGAGTTGCGTCAGCGTGCCGCAGCAGTTTAAACAGAGGCTTGCAGATTGCTTTGCGTGGCGGCGCGGTCACTGGGCTCAGCGTCGTGGCCTTGTCGCTGCTGGGTGTGGGCCTTCTCTTTCTGCTTTTTGGCGGTCTGGATCCAGCCCACACGAAGGACGTGCCAACACAGATTGTCGCCTTCGGCTTCGGCGCGAGCTTTGTGGCGCTATTCGCCCAGCTCGGCGGTGGCATCTACACGAAAGCAGCCGATGTCGGCGCCGACCTGGTAGGCAAGGTCGAAGCCGGGATTCCCGAAGACGACCCGCGCAACCCCGCCGTCATCGCGGACCTGGTGGGCGACAACGTGGGCGACTGCGCCGGCCGAGGCGCGGACCTGTTCGAATCCACCGCGGCGGAGAACATCGGCGCCATGATTCTCGGAGTCGGCCTTTACCCGGTATTCGGAGTTAAGGGTATTTTGTTCCCGTTGGTCGCCCGTGCCTTTGGTCTCATAGCCTCCATTGCGGGGGTCATGACGGTAAAGACCAAGGAAGACGGAGACCCGATGAAGGCTCTCAACCGCGGCTATTATGTCACTACCGTGCTGGCAGTAATCGGCTTCTTCGTGGCAGTGGAGTTGCTCCTGGGCGGGAACATGCACCTGTTCGGCGCCGGCGTGATCGGCATCGTCATGAGCTTCCTGTTCGTGTTCATCACGCAGTACTATACCGAGTACAAATATCGTCCGGTATTGTCCATCGCCGAATCCTGCAAAACCGGCCCTGCCACGACCATCATTACCGGACTGTCCGTGGGACTCGAGTGCCCGGCACTTCCGGTTCTCGTGATTTCAGCCGCTATCCTGGGCGCGTACTATCTCGGCAAGCTCGGGCTCCCGGGTACCTCAGAACAGGCTGCCGGGCTTTACGGCACGGCGATCGCCACGATGGGCATGTTGTCCACCTGCGCCTATATCCTGGCGATGGACACTTTCGGGCCGATCACCGATAACGCCGGCGGCATCATCGAAATGTCGCAGCAACCGGAGGAGATCCGCCGGCGCACCGACCGCCTGGACGCGGTGGGCAACACGACGAAGGCCCTGACCAAAGGCTATGCCATCGGCAGCGCGGCCTTGGCGGCTTTCCTTCTGTTCTCCGCTTACATCGACGAGGTCAAGATGGCCCTGGAGAAGTCCGGCAGAGCCATTCAGCATTTCTCAATCGATATTGGACACGTTCCGGTATTCACAGGCGCTCTGATTGGTGCGATGGTCGTGTTCTTGTTCAGCGCCCTCGCCATTCGGGCCGTCGGGAAGACAGCGCAGATTGTGATTACCGAGGTTAGGCGCCAGTTCCGGTCCGATCCAGGCATCATGAGAGGCACCTCTGACCCCGACTATGGGGCCTGTGTGGACATCGTCACGAAATCAGCGCTGAAGGCCATGGTCTTACCCGGCATTCTGCCCGTGGTCGGGCCTGTCGCGGTCGGACTTGCTTTCCGCCACTTCACTGCCGATCCGGGTGGCACGCCGGTAGGCGCCGCCTCTGTGGCGGGGTTCCTCATGGTGGGAACGATGGCCGGCGTTCTGCTGGCGTTGATGATGAACAACGGGGGCGCCGCCTGGGACAACGCCAAGAAGTACATCGAGACCGGAGTTTACGGGGGTAAGGGTTCCGATGCCCACAAGGCGGCTGTCGTGGGCGACACGGTTGGAGATCCGTTCAAGGACACCGCGGGCCCCTCGCTTCACGTTCTGATCAAGCTGTTGAGCACGATCACGCTGGTTGCAGCGCCGCTGTTCTTTTAAGCAACTGATTCGAAGGATGATATGCCGGATCAAGGAGGCTCAAGATGCCTGGTTTGGTACAAAAACATCACCGTGGCTGGGTAGGCTATCTCTCGGTCACATCCCTTCTTGCTGGACTCGCAGTGTTTGCGTGGATGCTACTGAAGGATTGCGCGAGAACCCTGGCACCCTACCGCTAGTAGGGTCCGTGTTGGCGGCCCCAACCGGACGGCGGTTCGAACCGGAGTGATGGGGCCGACTGCCCGTGCAGCCAGTCTCACCTTGAGCTGCAGCCGTTTTCGAACTCCCGCCGAGGCTGGCGGGCATCAGCGAGCAAAGAACTGAACCATACAAAGAAGTCCGGCCGTTTCGACGACTTCTTGCGCCTCCATTTTGTCATCGAACAGCCCGAGTTCAGTCTCGGAACAGCGCCTCATCCTGTTGCCGTTCTCATCCCGGCGGAGGCAGCTGTCGCAAAGCCGGTGGAGACTCATCCAGAATGATCCGGGAACGCTATAACGCCAGCTTCAAGTTAGGCGATAGAGGAAGAGAATGATGATCAAGAAGCCCACGACATAGCCGACATATGCATCCAGGCGACCGTGGTGCATTCCTGCGAGCAATCTTGCCAACCAGCCCAGCGCTCCGCCGACCGGGCGGAAGAAAACCCGCTCCACAAGATGAGTCTCGTCCCGTCGCCGGCGTATCGCAGTCCGGAAGTGCACGGCAACGGTCTGCCGTGTATCTTCGACGATGTTGGGGCGAAAGATTGCCTGAAAAACCACGCGCACCGGGTTCGAAAAGCCGGTAGCTGTATAGGTCATTTCCGGCAGCAGCCTGGGGATGCCCCCGGCCCACACTTCACACCGCGCCACCGCGCGTCGGCGAGTGAGTCGGCCCACGAAAAACCAGGCGATCAGCAGCAGAATGGCTAGCGCTGCCAAGCTGTAGGAGGGAGACATCGCGAAGACCACTGGGTTTTGTTCCGAGCCCCGTAAAAGGACCACGAGTCCGCGCCCGGGGACCGCGCCTGCGGCGGTCTGTGCTCCCAGATTATGAAATTCATGCAGGAACGCAGCAGGAAGCTGCTGATTCGATTCCGTCGCCGTGAAAAAAGGGGGAACCAGGGCAGCCGTTGCGCTGGCGCCGGCCAAGGGTTCGACAGCGCGGTCTAACACGGGGATCACATAGGTTGGCAAGATCCCCAACAGAAGGCAAACGACCGCGAGAAGCGTCAATGAAAACCGGCTTCTGCGCGCCGGCCACACTCCATTTGGCTTCCAACTGCCTCGACGGATTCCGAGGAAACTCATCGCATATGTCTTCACGAAGCAAGTGACGGCCAAAGCCGCGGTCAACGCTAGAATCGCGCCGGAGAGTGCGAACACGATCTTGACCAGGGCGGATGGAAGCACGGCACTGCGCAGGAATGCCTGCAGGGTCAGCCATTCGCTGACGAACCCGTTGAAGGGTGGAACCGCTGAGATCGCCAGACAACCAACAAGAAAGACGACAGAAATCGCGGGCAGAACTCGAATCAAGCCGCCCAACCGGTCCATGTCTCGCGTGCCGGTTGCGGCTTCAATGTGGCCTGCGCCTTGATAGAGCAGGGCCTTGTAAACGGAATGATTGACCAGATGGTAGAGCGCAGCAGTGAGCGCAATGGCCGCAGGCACGGCATTCCCGGAGTTTCGGAAAGCCAGGAAGGCGCCAAACCCTGCCACGATGATCCCGGCATTTTCGATGGAGCTGTGGGCCAGCATCGTTTTCAGATCATTCTCGGTGGTGGCATAGAGAATGCCGACTAACGCCGTGATGCTCCCCACGACCAGAGCGACCAGGCCCGTTCCGATACCCTGACCGGGAACCAGGTCGCCGTTCAATCGGAGGATTCCGTAGAACCCCAGATTCAATGTGACGCCCGCCAGGACAGGGATAAACGCGGGTGGACTGGCGGTGTAGCAGCGCGGCAACCAGAAATTCACGGGCACCAAGCCGGCCTTGACGCCGAAGCCAAGGAATCCAAGCAGGAATACGCCCCAGGCGGCTGCGCTGGAAAGATGAGCGGCGGCGGCCCGAAGAGCCGCGAATGAAAGTCCGGCCGCGCCGCTTCCCACGATGATAAACGCGATCACGACGGCGAGGAATCCCGCCTCGCTCATGGCAAGCATGATATAGCCGGCGACGGAATCAGGCTGCTGCTTCTGTTCGTAGTTCACCAGCAGGTAACACAAGATCGACATGCACTCCCAACTGAGCAGGAACGTCATGGCATCGCCCGCCGTGAGGATTAGGGCTACCGAAGCCATGAGGGCGAAGTGAAGCACGGCGTAGCGTCCCGCTGGATACCGGTTTCGGAAGTAGTGCAGGAGATAATCCGGCGCGAAAACGCAGCAGGATAGATACACCAAACCGGCTGCGAACAGGAAAACCGCCGAGAGAGCATCGACATGGAGAGACAGCGCCCCCCAACCGTTGAGTGTCCAGAGACCCAGGTGAAAGTCCTGTCCACCAGCCAGTCTTGCCGCTCCGGCGAGCATCAACAGGATTGAGCATATCGAGCCCTGCCAAGCGATGGTTAACACCGCATACCTACTACTCACAAGAGCTGACAATGTCAATCCGGCCGCACAGAATATGAAAAATAACAAAAGCGCGCCACCAGTCCAGTCAGCCATGTCAGAACTCCTCCAAGAATAGAACTAGCAGTGAGCCCGCATTGTGACAACCTGTCAATTGCATTCGGGACGTCATCCTATGAAAGCCAGCACAGCACAAGAACTATGAGCAAAAAACCGAGCGCGTACGCAACGTAGGCGTTCAGGCGGCCGTGATGCATTGCTGCCAACCGTGTAGCAACCCATTGCAAGACGTCTCCAATGGGGTGAAAAAACAATCTGTCCACAAGATAGGTATCGTCGCGCCGCCTGCGAATCGCGGTTCGAAAGTGAACTGCGACAGTCTCGCGCATGTCCTCTCCGATGTCGGGCCGGAAGACCGCATCGAAAACGACCCGAACCGGATTCGAAAATCCCGTGGCCGTATATGCCATTTCCGGCAGAAGCTTGGGAATTCCGCCGGCCCAGAGTTCATTTCGCGTTTTCCTTCGCTTCCTCGTGGTTCTTGTCACAACGAACCACGCTATGAAGAGGAGAATCGCGAGCGCGATACAGGCGTATGAGGTCGACATGGCAAAGACCACCGGATTCTCTGCGCCGCCCCGATGCAGTAGCACCAGTCCGCGTCCAGGCAAGATACGCTGCCCCACTTGTGCTCCCAAGTTGTGGAAGTCCGCGACAAAGGCGCGCGGCAATTGCTGGTGAGCCGGGCTCGACGCAAAGAACGGCGGGACGAGAGCATCTACGGTGCGCGCATCGATCATAGGTTCCAGCTCCCGGTTTAGCATGGGAATCACATAGGTTGGCAGCACGCCGAGCAACAGACAAAGCACGGCCAGCAGCGCCATCGGCGCGATCTCCGAACCGTGTGCCTCGACGGCCTTGGATGCCGACTCGGAGCGCGAAACGCCGAGAAAGCCCATCGCAAACGCCTTCACAAAGCAGGTGACCGCCAGCGCAGCCGTGAGCGCCAGCCCAGCGCCGCACAAAGCAAACACCAGGCGTAGCGCCGTCGAGGGTAGCTCCGCACTGCGCAGCAACGTCTCCAGCGTGAGCCATTCGCTGATAAAACCATTGAATGGCGGCAGCGCCGAAATGGCAAGCGCGCCGATAAGAAACGCGCTCGCCGTATACGGCATCTGGCGCATCAAACCGCCCAGTTTGTCCAGATCGCGCGTCCCGGTGCGTTCGTCCACCGCGCCCGCCCCCAGAAACAGGAGCGACTTATAGAGAGAATGGTTAATCATGTGGTAAAAGGCCGCAACGAATGCCATGCCCGCCAGCACGGGCCGCTGGCACGCCGCGAAAATGATCCCTGCGCCCAAGCCGATTGTGACAATCCCCATGTTCTCGATCGAACTGTGAGCCAGCAGAGCTTTAAGATCGCCTTCCGTAGTCGCGTAAAGGATTCCCACCAAGGCCGAAATCGTCCCGACAGCGAGCACGATCACGCCCGAGCCAATCGTCACTGTGGGCACCAGATCGAGGTTCACGCGAATGAACCCGTACAGTCCCAGATTCAATATCACCCCTGAAAGGATGGCGGATACGTTAGCCGGCGCGGCAGGATGTGCCCGCGGCAACCAACTGTTCAAGGGCACCAGCCCCACCTTGGTCCCGAACCCGAAGAAAGTCAGCAAGAACACAGTCCAGAGCGCAGCCGGTCGCAAGCCTGTCGCGGCGGCCTTAAGCGCCGAAAACTCCAGCGATCCCGCCCTGGCAGCCAGAAACAACAGCATCATCTCGACGGCTACGAATCCGGCCTCGCCCGTGGCCAACATGAGGTAGGCGGCATGGCTGGTCCCCTCGTGCTGGTGCTCGAAGTTGACCAGCAGGTAGCTCAAAATGGACATTGTTTCCCAGGCCAGCAGAAAACCAAGAACGTCGTCGGCGATCAGTATCCAGACGATAGAGGCAATCAACAACAAATACCCCGCATTAAATGCGCGCAAGCTGTAATGGCCCGCGTAGCGTTTCAGGTAGCTCGCCGAAAAGATTGAACTGGCCAGGATTACCACCGCGGCAACAACCAGAAAAAGTGCGGAGAGACGGTCGAGCGAAACGCCAAGCGTCCCGACGGAACGGATCGTCCACAATTCGCCATGGAATCCGCCGCCGCAAAGCACGATCCCGCTGGTCCACAGTGCCGCAGCCGCAGCCAGTGAGCCGGTCACGGCGGTCAACGCGGGATTGCGCCGTTCGGGAATCATCATTCCCAAGAGCGCGCCCGCCCCGCACAGCGCGAAGACCAGGATCAGCGGCAGCCCGACGAGATTCATGACGCCCACGTTTTCAAGACAGTTCGGAGCCTCCGATACCGAAATCTGAAGATGTGGCGGTTCCACGCTTCCGGAAGAGCCGCGAATGTCTAGTGCGCCCCGACATGACCAGCAGGGCGTGGAGAATGGCGAGCGGAGGCGGCGGATCGCCTGGAATCTCAAGATCGACAGGAAGTACCGAGCCAACTCCGCCCGCGGACATGAAACTTCGTCCGAAAACACCTCCCGTGATCGCGCACGTTCCCGCAGCCAAAACGCGCTTGGGTTCAGGCATCGCTTCGTAGGTCTTCACTAGCGGTCCGCGCATGTTCTCGCTCACCGGCCCCACCACGAGCAGAACATCTGCCGTCCGCGGGGTGGCCGTGAGAAAGATGCCGAGCCGATGCATGTTGTACAGGGGGTTGTTCAACTGCTTGACCTCGTTCAGGCAGGCGCCGCAGTCGCCCGCATCGACCACCATAACGTGGAGCGACCGGGCAAAAGCCCCCGCTAACGATGTGTATGCAGTCTTGGCGGGAGGCGTCCGGGTCCACTCATAACTTGCGTCCCACTGGAGCGGATTTGGGGCGCCGAAGCGGCAGCGTTGGCACCATATGCATGCCCGGAGATCCACCACCGCGCGCGCTCCATCAGCGGCGATCGCGCCGACGGGACAGTTGGCCGCAGCTCGCGACGCTTCTTCCGCGGAGGAGAACTCAGTGGCCAACGGCCGCCCCGGAGTGATGCCTGTCGCCTTCTCCGGCGCCCAAGGATACCGGGTCGACCGAATTCCGTTTCTCAATCCATGCCAAAACCAGAAGCTCATCTGTTTCGACTCCTACCGATCGCACTCTGTGGCGGATAGCCCGAACGTGGCCAGGATGATGGGAAAATCCTGGAACGCGAAATCCTCGGCCGCGATGTGAAGGCCCATCCAGTTTCGGAACGAAGGAGACAGGATCCGATAGCGTTCCACCTTGCCTCCGCGATCCAACCTGACCCAATGGCCCGAGGCGCCGATTGGCGCTTCTACCCATCCGATCGCGGCCGCGGCCTTCATCTCCCCGGCTGGTGCGCACACTTCTCCCGGCTCCATCGCCTCCATCACTTGGCGAATCAGACCGGCGGATTGCCGGGCCTCGGCGAACAGCACGCGCAAACGTGCGTATCCATCGCCTTCCTGTTCACACGGCACATCGAACCGGTACTGCTCGTAGCCGGAATACGGGCACACCCGGCGCACGTCACGGCGAAGACCCGACGCTCGCCCGACGGGACCCAGCAGATTCAGGTGGCGTGCGCTTCCATTGCTGACAACGCCGACATCCTCGAGCCGGTCGAGAAAGCTGCTGCTATAGCGCAGCCTTTCCTCAAGGTGTTGCAGCCGCGCCGAGGCGTCGTCAACGGCCCGCAACAGGTCGCTCGAAGCTTCCTTGTCGAAGTCGCGCCGCAGTCCGCCGGGCGTATTGAGCCCGAACAGGTAACGGTGTCCGGCAAAGCGGCCAGACGCGCGCAGCAGTTGCTCCTCGACGATCGCGGAGTGGGCCTCGGAAACACCGAGGGCTGTGGAGTGGCAGATCCCTGCGATCACGCCCGCATGGTGGCGGAGCCGTTCGAGTTCGCACAGCACCACACGCAGGCGGCTGGCGCGATGCGGGATTTCAAGGTGAACAGCCTTCTCGACCGCCTGGCAATACCCGAGCGAGTGGGCGAAAGCGGACTTCGCCGAGAAACGCTCGGCAAGCAGCAAGACATCCAAAACCGATTTCCCCTCGGCGATCTTCTCCACGGCCCGATAGTTATAAAACAGCCGCGGCACGGCTCGAATGACATCTTCGCCCACCGTTTCGAGCAGGAAATGAACGGACTCACCGATGCCGCCTTCGTACACCGGTCCAACAGGCATCGCAAAGGCCCCAGGGTCCTGAACCACGAGCATGGGCCGCCAGTCTTCCTGGGGACGCTTTTCGAAATGCGTTTGTCTGGCGTTGAACGCCTTTCGCATAGGAGCGAGCCCTTCCTGCCAGACTTGATCGTGGAGAACGAAGTCGCCGAGCCGGGGGTGTTCCTCGAACGCGAGGCCAAACAGGTCTTCCGCTTCGCGCTCGTACCAATCGGCCGCATTGACCGGCACGCTGATGCTGGGCACGGTCCGCGTATCCAGGGGCAGACGCAGAATGCAGTGAACCCAGCCGGAGCGCGGATTCAGGAAAACGTAGCGGAGGTCCCACTCGTCGCGCTCCTCGACGATCAGGCCGCCAAAAGAACAGCCGGCATCCGAAAAAAGGAACTGGCATAGAGAAGTCAAAGCCGACGGATGCCCAACAAGGAACGCGGCGCACGTGCCGCCATCCTCGCTCGAAGGCGAAACTACCGGTCCAAAGCGCTTCCCGATCTCAGCCGCCAGGGTGACGGCATCGAAGCGCTGCGGATTGGTTGCTGGCGAAGGGGTGACCATCATTTCTAGCGACCTCCCAGTTGCTGCGCCGCAAGTTGCAGCAGATCATGCACGGGCGCTGGTATGTAAACCCCCAACAGCACGACCGGCGCCGCAGCCACCAACACGGCGACGCGGCAGCTCGTGGGCAGCTCCTCCGTCACGTGGGGCGCTGTGGGTTTACCAAAAACCATGCTATTGACGTGCAGCATGATCGCCACGAACGCGATCACGATCAGCGTGGCCAGGATCGCGACAACGGTATATTGCCCGGCGCGCATCCCGGCGGAGAGGATGGAGAACTCACTCAGGAAAATAGGAAATGGTGGAGCGCCGGCGATGGCCAGCGAACAGAGCACCAACATCGAGCCGGCAAAGGGTGAGGTCCGGAAAAGCCCGCGCACGGACTGGATCTCGCGGGTGCCGAGGATCAGCAGGATGACCCCAGCCACGTAAAAGCATAACGACTTCGTGATCGAATGATTGAGCATTTGAGAAACGGCCCCGAAATCCGAGGCTTGGGTCGCGAGGCCGGCGGCCGTCAGAATCACGCCCATATGCTCCACCGTCGAGTAGGCGAACATGCGCTTGTAATCGCGGACCTGGAGCAACAGAAACGCAGCGATTCCCACCGAGATGAGGCCCAGGACGATCATCCAGTTGCCCAGACGCGCAGCGGGCGACGCCAGGATTATCGAAAGAAATCGGAGAATTATATAGAGCGGCACCGTAGTCTTCACGCCGGAAAGAACGGCGCACACAGGAGTGGGAGCCTGGCTGTGCGCATCGGGCAGCCATGTGTGCATCGGCGCCAGGCCGGACTTAGCCCCGAATCCGACAAACACCAGGAGAAAGGAAATCTTCAGTAAATTTGGGTCCATCGAAGATGCGGCCGTCCGAAGACCTTCCCAAGTCTCCCAAGAACCTCCGGTCGCGGAATGGTACGCCCAAAACAGCGTGAAGAACCCGAACAGTGAGATCGGCGATCCCATGATCGTGAGGATTGCATACTTCCACGCAGCCTCCGACGCGTTCGGTGGTCCGCTCGAAACCCACCAGGAGGACGGCAAACAAAGTAACCATCGACACGCCGACCCAGACCAGGTTAGTTTCCGCCAGCGAAGGCACAAAAATCAGCGCAAATAGGAATAGATTGTAATTGCAGTAGAACCACCAGAGCCGGTTCTGGCCAGTTTCGCTGTGGCGCATGTAGCCTCCAGCGAAAATGCACGCTAGCGCGCAGACGAAGCCGACCAGCACAAGCACGAGCGCGCTCAAACCGTCGGCCTCGAACCAGCCGGGAACCCCGACGACCCTCCTGCTGGCGATGACTTCGGCGGAAACGTATACGGCGAGCGCAAACACTGTCGATGTGGACGCCACGGTTATGCCCCACGCAACGCGTCTCAGCGGCGGGACCCAACACAGCAACGCTGCCAGCAGAGGAATGGCAAGGATTGCAATCAGAGCCATGCGGCGGGATCCTCCTTTAGCTCGCTCAAGGCGCCAGCCTCGGTAGTTCCGTGGATTTGTCGAATATTCCGCGTGAGCAATCCAACCACGACCGCGATCAGAATGACATCCATCGCGACCGCGAGTTCGGCGATGATGGGCAGTTCAGGGGCAATCGCAATACCCGCAAAGAACGCGCCGTTCTCCATCGCCAGAATTCCGATGAGCTGGGGAATCGCTTCGCGGCGCGCAATCAGTGAATACGCACCAATCAGGACGCCCGCGAGCCCAATGGGCAGATTCACGCGAACCACAGGGTCGCGAGCGGCCATCACCAAAGGGCCGGTCAGAAACTCGGCGGCAACCGTCAGCAGGAGCGCCAGCAGCAGCGACGAAGGGATGTTGACTGCCTGCGAGATCTCCCGCCGTTCATAGAAATCGCCGGGGAGGAGACGCCGCAAGACCCAGGGGATCGTCACCACCTTGGCCGCGATCGTGATCGCGCCGAGCGCCCATAGGTGAACTGAATTGCGGCCATATCCGAGAAGGAAAGAGGAGGCGGCCAGCAGCAGAGACTGGATGACGAAGAAGCGTAGAACTCCCTGCACTTGCCTGGTTGCCACCATCGCGAACGCTGAAATAAGAATCAGCCCCGCGCTGAGAGTGTTCAGAGCTTCCGGTAAGGAAATCGGCATTTTTTAGGCTCCCGGAAAAATACTTATGACCATCGCCGCCACCGATGTAATGAAGGCGGCACCCAGAAATTCGCTGATCCGGAACAGGCGCAGCTTTGCAAGCGAAGATTCAATCGCCACCAGCACGAGGGCGAAGAGAAATACCTTGAAGAGAATCAGCGGGACCGCGGCAAGCACACCTCCAATGAGCTGCCCGTGGGCCAGGCCCCACGGCGCAACCAGTACATTCAGGAATATGCACGTCAGGACGAGGAACTTCATCTGGCCGCCCCACTTCATCAGTGCCGCACCACGGCCGGAGAACTCCAAACCCTTCGATTCGTCGATCATCGCGAGCTCGAAGTGCCCGGACGGATTGTCCACCGGGATCCTCCCTCCCTCAGCAAGAATCAGCATGAGAAATGCAATCAACAACAGGATGTGGGCCGGGGAGAAGAAGGCGGCAACGCTGGCAACCCATTTCTGTTGCACGATGTAAGGGATCGTCGACTGGGCGACGAAGGAGACCGTAAAGAAAACGATCATGAAGACCGGCTCGGCGAGGAAGCCGACCATACGGGTCCGGCTTGCTCCCATCGGGCCATATGGGTTTCCCGTGTCGACTGCCGCGAGTGCGGCAAAGAAGCCCGCGAGGCCGAGAAAGAAGCCTCCTGCCAGCATGTCGCCCATGAAGGCGAATGCCAACGGATAGTCCGTCAAGACCGGGATCAGAATCGTGACGAAGACCGGCATCACGAACACAAGATAGGGCGTGACGCGAAAGATCCAGGTGGTCTCTTCCGATACGACCTCATCTTTGTGGAAGAGCTTCCAGATATCCCAATATGGCTGGAAGATGCTTGGCCCGCGCTTGCTCTGCACGATCTCCTTCAGCCGGGAGAGTACGCCGGAGTACAAGGGTGCGAACGCCATTACAAACAGGATCTGGAAGGTGTTGAAAGTGATCGTCTCGATCATGGTTGTGTCTCGCGGGAATGCGGGGAGGACCTGCCAGGGTCAGGCGGTAGCAGTCTGGCAGTGAGTCGACGTTGCCGGGCAACTTCTCCCATCGCAGGTCCATTCGGACCGCACCTCCGTCAGGATTTGGGAGGAGTTGTCAGCCGTCAGTGATGAGGGCGGTTTGCCCCGGACGTGCCGGGGTGGCAAACTCCATTGCCAATTTCATTCAAACACAGATGACCCGAAGCGGCAAGCGCGCGGGGCGGTATACCTCGCACCACATGACGGAAACGCTCTATCCCTGCGCCGCACCGCACTGACCAATGAGGCCCTCCGCCGCCAGGCTACGACCGTCCTGGTGCGATACAGGAGGGAGGCACCGTAGTAGCATCGCAAACCGCCCCGAAGATCCGCCCATACAAGTCTTGGCCATAGCTCGTTGGCAATGGTTCGCCTTCGACAAGTCGAAACGTCCGCTGACCGTCGGTGAGCCTTTCTGCACGAAGGAACAGGGCGGCGTCCATATTCGCGAGATAAAACCCTTGCGCCAAATGGAACATGTGGGTTACGTAAAACACTTTGACGCCGGTTTCCAGCATAGCCCGGACAATTTGCCTCGCGATCTCTGACCCTTCTCTCTCGTTTGTTGAGGCGAATGACTCGTTAAGCAGAACGATGCTGTTCGGGATTACCTTGTCGACGATTGAGCTCATTCTGCCGAGCTCTTCGTCGAGCTTCCCGCTCTTCATGCTGGCGTCCTCTTCCCGCTTGAAGTGCGTAAAGATGCCATCGCAGACATTGGCACGAAAGGATTTTGCCGCCACGAACATGCCGCATTGCATCATTAACTGGGCAAGTCCCAGGCCACGCAGGAAAGTCGACTTGCCGCCTCGGTTGGCGCCGGTGATCACCACGAGGACCTTGTCATCACCGCTCACATCGTTGCCGACGACTCTGTCCGCCGTGCTCAAACTCAGACAGACATCGTATAGTCCCCGTCCAGAAAGCATCGCCTTGCCCGCAGCCAACGGTTCGGGAAAGCAGAAGGGGTCACCCTTCCGGGCTAGCTGGTCACGGAGGTTCAGGCAACCAACGTAAAAGGCCAGCTCCAATCGCAACATGCGAAAGAAGCTCAAAATATGATCGGTCGATTGCCCCAGCGCGGCCGCAACATGGCTGATTCCACGGCCTATCAGCTCCGACAACGTCCTGAAGCCGCCTTCATCGCGGTCAGCAATTTCGTACACGTAGCTGGAACGCTCCCGGCGAGGTAGCTCCTCCATCCAGCTCTGAAGCCGCTCGATCCAGCTCCGCTTCGTAAACTGTGGCTTGCGAAGTATGTAGTTGGTACCTCTACTGCCCTTACCGAGTTCGGCACTGATCAGGACGCTGTCCCGAGACCCAAGTCGTCGTAGATGGTCCTCGACTATGCTCATGTATTCGTCGTCAAGTTCCCTGGCGAACATGCCAAAGAGTCTCGTAAAGCCTTCGGAGCGAAATGTGGCGCCATGCTCATCCGCAATCTGCCTCAACCTCTTGAGCAGGCCCATAAAGATCTGGAGCACCTCGACGGATCGATGCAGCACTCCCTCGGGGGAGTCGGACATCATCCAGCCCAACACCCTCCTCTCGCGTTCGAGCGCCTCGACGGCAATGGCGTATATTTCCCTCACCACGTCAGACCGTTCCAGACAGTCGGCGAGGACGTGCTGGCGATAAAGGATCGCATCCGGTTCATGAAGGCTGGCCAAAACCGCCTTCTTGACCACTTCGAGCAAGAACTCGTCCCCGGCTGCCATTGCGCCGAAGAGCGTGTCGAGTTCGAGATCCTTCGTCAAAGCCACTGTAGTCGGTGGCAGATCTCCAGCAAACGTGGCTCGCGAAGTACGCCCAGAACGCCGATTCCAGGCCGAATCTGCGGCGTCTGGCGATAGGCCCTCAGGAGCAAAATCACGATCTCTGTACATCAGAAACGTCTTCATGACGAAATACGCCCCTTGGCGTTCTTGCCGATCCTCTCCTTAACGTTCTCGTGGCTGAGACGGTACTTCTCCGCGATCGCCGCGGCGTAGGCGAGCCCGTCGGCAGGTCTGCGGACGACCTTGAATGTTCGCTGTGCCGGATCCTTCGGGTCCACTGTGCTGACCATGCTCACAGTGGTTTCACTTAGCGAGGCTAATTCATCAAGGAATGTTACGGACACACAGAGCATGTCGAGCCGGATGATTCGTTGCATAACCTGTTTGCTGAGAAACAGTGCGTCACTCAACGTCGTGGAGAGGAAACTCTCATTCATGATGAGGATGCTGTTGGGGGTCGCAGATTCGAGGATCCGGTGAATCCGGAGCAAATCGTCCTCCAGTTTGCCGCTCAGGTCTTGGATGTGTTCTTCCCTCTCAAAGTGCGTAAATAGTTCGTCGAAGAGAAAGAGCTTCGCTTCCCTGCCTGGCAAGGGGCATCCGATGCTAGCCAAGTAATGGAGCTGTCCAAAAGTGCGGGCGAAGGTCGTTTTCCCGCCCTGGTTGGGTCCAGAGACGACAAGTATGCGTTCCGGGTCCCTTAGGTAGAAGTCGTTCGTCACCACGGGTGCGTTTTCGCGGATGAGCCTATTGGCCAGAGCAAGGTCAAATATCTCACGGCCATAGACTTCCTTGGAACGGTCGGTGACGGTCGGGTGGCAGCAGGGCAGCCCCGCCCGGGTGAAGCGCTCGATGTGCTCGAGACATGCAGTATAGAACTGCACCTCCCGATCAAACCTGGCGACTGTGCTGTTGAGATAGGTGCGATGGCGGCTGCAGTACTCGTCCAGGTCCGAGAATGTTTCGGGATACAACCGAGCGACCAGGTCCAGTATGGCCGCCTCGACATGGTCCATATCCGATCCAGAGTGAAAGTCGAACCGCCACTCCTTCGCCGCTCCCTGTTTGAACTTCTCGAATGTCTGCAACACATCTGCGCCATAGTCAGGTGCCGCTTCATATCGGCTGACCGTGATGCGCTTGCCCTCTATGTGGAGAGAATATCTGATCCCGGACAGATCAGTCTTAAGCTTCCGAGTGTCAGCGACCAGTGAAACGAATTCACCGGAGCCGGTGTAGCTTGTCAGGTACTCGCGAAAGGCCTGGAAGCCGCGAGAGCGTAGGTCGGTGAGGGTCAGATGACGCGCCAGACAGCTCACGGCGCCGCAATAAATATCCACTGCGTCCAGGAACCAGCTTTGCTTTGGGTATTTGTAGTAGAGTTTGTCCGATTGAGTGAGATGGCTGCGCATCGTCCGCATTTCTTGGGCAAACGACTGGATGTGCCCGAATAGCGCCTGGTTCTCAAGGTCCCGCAGTACATCGTAGCGATAATTGATCGTCTCGACATGGCTCAACGGGGTGTAAAAGAATGGCTTTAGGTTGTATTCGTCGCGGCCGGCCGTGATGGACGCAACAATTTGGTCGAGATTCAGGTCGGTGAAGAATTCGGGCGCTTGCTGCCCGTCGATATCTGTGCCAATTTCGGATTCGTCAGACAGGATACTGCGGAAAGGCACTGAGGTGGCGCTCTTCTGTGGATGGCTCAACGTTTGGATCATACCGGGCGCCCAAGGAGGTGATTTGCGTGCTCAGCGTTCGGCGTGAGCTGACACCGATGTCCGTGAACTCTAGAGAGGAGGTTCGAACCGGCCGACGGGCGGGTTTGTGTAGACCGTGGAGCCGGGGCGGACCGTATGAAGCCGCACCAAAAGCCCGGGTCGGGGACACCCCGCGCCTCGCAGCCCGAGATGGCGTGGTCTACTCCTTCCAAGTTCTAACCCTGGTAGGAGTCATCTTCCCCTATGAGAGAGGCGGTTAGCGGTGGACTCCAACACCCACGCTACCTTCAGTATCCCAGGACGCCGGATTGCCTGTCAATGACGGGCTGCGTGCGGTGACGGCACGGCCCGCCCCTCTTGCAGGGTTGATCCCCGCCACCTTTCCAATGGGCGCACCGTCTGGCACTTTGCGCGCTGCTGACCTCGTGAGAAACACCGCGTCCGGCGACGATCCTCAGACCCTCTGTTAGATCCCGCGCCGGCAACGCGCGGTGCTCACCCAGGCCAAACGCCATCGCCCATGCGCACACGACGACCACGACAGGCCGTTCGATCCCTAGCGGCACTGGCGGCCCATGAAAGGGTCGCAGGGGATGGAAAGCACAAGAGAAGCGGCTCCGAGGGAGGCCCTTGGACGTACAATCGATGTTGGCCAGGAGGCCAAACCGGAAATCCTGGCTCAATTGCGGATGCCCTTGATCAAAATCTCTCTTTCTATGGGCGTGCTCTTTGGAGCACTGGCAAGCCTGATGGTCTACATCATTTTTTATCGGGAGTACATCCATCATTTCGAACATGCCAAGGCCCGATCGATGGCCCTCCGTGGAGCGCTGAGTGCCTTCCTGTTTGTCGTGGGGCTCTCGGTCATTTCAGCGCTTGTTATCTTACGCTTTGTCGTCCCGCCTCCACCATAAACGCTGAGTGATGCCCTAGCCTTGCAGCCGGAAGGTCGGGTCTTGCGAGAGGCGTTCCGCGTCGTTCACGTCTTCGTAGCCAGCCAAGCGGCCGGACACCGACCGCCGCAGCAGGTCCGCGGGTGGGATGTGTGTTCTTTACCTGGCGGCGAAACAGCCACGCTACAGGTCTCACCGCTTCCTCTTGACGCGCTCGACTATCCGGCTGCCGCAGGCAATTTGATAGATACTGTGCAGCCGGCGCCCTTCGATTCGATCGCCTTGACGATCGCCGAGAGTCGATTTGGCCTCCGACGGCCGACGGCCAAATTCGTCCCGACGATCTCGATGTCGATTTCTGCAATGGCGATGTTCACCGCCTGGACGCCCTCGACTCGCTCAATCGCCTCAGCGAGGTCGGTCAGACTTGGACGCTAGCGCCGCGGTGCGCCGCTACCCGATCTTCCAGGTTTTGTGTTGCTGAACTGAGAGCCGCCATTGAGGGTTGTCCTTTACGATCTGAATGCACCACTCTAGGTCTTTCGGGTCAAGACGGTCGCCGTCGACTGCAGGCGACAGGACGCAATGACCGGCCGGGATTAGGGGCGACGGGATCGGATCACCGTGCTGGATGACGTACCTGATCTCGTCGGCGTATCCCACGCGAAGCTCAGCGCCTAGTTTAGGTGAAACCGTCACCCATTCCACTGAAAACTGGTCGAGCGCGATTGTTCCGTTCGTCTCGATCGCGATGCTGAAGCCAACCGCATGCAGGGCCTGTACCAGGTCCGCATCGAGTTGGAGCGCCGGCTCGCCGCCAGTCAGGACGACCCAGTCGCAGCGGAAGTTGCATATTCGCGCCAGCTTGGCGACTTCTTCTGCGGTCAAGCGATCGCGTATCAGAACCTCGGCCCCGCAATCAAAGCCGGCGGCATTCTTCCGGCCCGTGAGGTTGTACTCTGCAAAGCGGATGAAGACTGCCGGCGTTCCTGCACGTACGCCCTCGCTCTGGAGCGAGTAGAACATTTCTGCGATCGCGTACAGTTTCATGTGGTGTACGCTGGCGGAGACCAGCGTACAGATCCTGCGTTCTTCGGAACACCGGCTTCGGTAGTATCATCGCCGAACGCCGGTGGGACGATGGTCCTCGGAGCCGCCTCCTGAATCAGTGCCCGAACGCTGCCGAAGCGCCCCATGGCGATTCCGTCGCAGATGGCGCGCAATGAGGTTCTCCTCATTGGCCTTTCGGAATGCCCGTCAGATCACACCCACAGTGGGTACGCATGATCTTAACGGGTTCGATCTTGCTCCAGCACTCGGGGCAAAACTGCGTCACGACCTCTTCCGTCCAGTTGCCCGTCGCCTGCCTGTCATGTCCGTTACCCAAGACGTTTCATCACGGCGTCGATCCGGATCAGAGCGAACTTGATGTACCTCCCGGACACGTACTGCGGGTGCGCCGCCAGCCGGCACATTTCGATGATATCTCCCGGATTTCCCTCGGCACATTCCAGAACCTTCTCCCGGAATTCATCCAGGTGCAGACGGCGGAGTCCGAAATGGTCTGCTGCGGTCTCAAACAACTGAAGAGCTTCTCCGTTCGACAAGGGCTGAACATGAAGTGTCTTTCTTGGATCCCAGAAGAGCCGTCCCAAGTCACCGAGATGCAAATGGTCCCGCGCCGTCGCGATCATGGCTATTCCTGGCGCAAAGTAAAGCCGCTGGAGAAAACGATACGTCTGATGGCCAGCCCTGTTTACACCGTCAAGGATGAGCGTCCTCGGCTCCGCTTCCAAAGACTCCCAGAGAAGTCCCTTCAAATGGATGCTCGTCTGGCAGTCGAGCCACTTTTCCCAGTCGGAACCTGAGGAGGCCGTGCGGCGAAACGACCTGTGTCCGGACCGGAGCAGCGCCCGGGCGATCATGACGAGGAGATCGTGGGGAGTTTCGAATTGTGCGACATAAAGCGGAGCCTCCTGGCGCGATTCAGCCTCCAGCACCGATTGAACGAGAGCGGTTTTTCCGCTTCCGCCGGGGCCAAGCACGAGCAAGGACTGCCGCTGCTCGACGGCATTCAGCACCGTCTGCCGCTCACGCGCCAGACCGATCAGAGGTGGCCGTAGATCCATGTAAGTCCCGCACTGCGAACCTTTGGCGACCGGTGCCATATTGATTTCTCAAGTTGCCGCGGCAATCAAGTCTTCCGTACGTTTCTCTTGTCTCATTTGTTGCGGGGCGCCTAGTGAATGCAGTTTGATCAGGTTCGTCGTGCCCGCCACCCCGACCGGCTGTCCCGCCACGAAGACGACGTCATCGTTCAGTCTTAGCCGTCCCGTCTCGATCAGCGCATGCTCCATGAGACGCAGCATCTCGTCCGTAGACTGGACGTTGGGGGCAAGCAGGGGAATTACACCATAGATGAGCGCCAATCGGCGCGCAACGGCCTCATCCGGCGTGAAAGCATAGATCGGGACCGGCGGCCGGTAGCGGGCAATCAGCTTTGCACTAAATCCGCTGGCGGTAAACACAACCAGCGCGGTCACATCGGCCGATCGGGCTGCGTGGTAGGCCGCCTCGGCAACGATACGAGCATGGTCTCTGTCGGAGCTTTCCGGCAGAGCGGTGAACCCAAGTACGCGGATGTTGGACTCCGTTTCCGCCGCGATTGCCGTCATCAACCGGACCGATTCCACCGGGTATTTCCCGCGGGCTGTTTCAGCGGACAGCATCAACGCATCCGTACCATCGTAGATGGCGTTTGCCACGTCGCTTACTTCCGCACGGGTGGGCGTCGGGTGGTCGATCATGGACTCAAGCATCTGCGTGGCGGTGATCACAAACCGCCCACGCCGCCGCGCCTTTTCTATGATCGACTTCTGCATTGCCGGCACCTTCTCAAGCGCGGTCTCGACGCCCAGGTCGCCTCTCGCAACCATCACGCCATCGGAGAGGTCCAGGATCTCCTCGAAGTGAACCCACGCCTCCGGTTTCTCGATCTTGGAAACCACCGGCAAGCGAGCGTTATACCGTTGCAGGTGTTGCCGCAATTGGCAGACATCCTCCCCGGTGCGGACAAACGACAGTGCAACGAAGTCGACGCCCTGGCCGATCCCAAACTCCAGATCGCCGATGTCCTTTTCGGTCAGGGCTGGCGCGCTGACGCGAACTCCCGGCAGGTTGATACCCCTGCTATCCCCAATCGTTCCTCCGGAAACTACCTCGCACATTACGGACACGTCGTCGGTCTTCAGAACTCGAAGTTCGACGCCGCCGTCCGCCAGCAGCACCCGGTCACCCGGCCGGGCGTCTCGGGCAAGGCTCTGATATGTTGTCGAGGCCAGCTCAGCGGTCCCGAGGACGGGCAGTGTCGTGATTGTAAAGCGGGTCCCCATCGCAAGAGTCGCTTGTCCGCCTTCGAATCTCCCCAAACGGATTTTCGGGCCCTGTAGGTCCAGCAAGATTCCGGTGTGTTTCCTTAGCTCAGAGGACAGTCCGCGAACGGTCCGAATTCGAGTGGCGTGTTCATCCTGTGTCCCATAGGATGCGTTGAGCCGGAAAACGTCGACACCCGCGAGCAGAAGCTGCCGGATCGTAGCGGGAGAGTCACTGGAAGGCCCCAAAGTGGCCACGATTTTGGTCGCACGAGCGTCAGCCGCCATCCTATTTCACCACCAAGACGCTGCACGGGGCCAGACGTGACAGGTTGTGGGAGGTTCCGCCCCAAACATGTTCGTAAATGCTGGAGTGCCCGGCAAACCCAACCACCAACAAGTCGAATCGTTGTTCACGGGCGAATTCCACGATCGATTTGACCGCATGACCGACAAGAATCGTAGTTTGTATCTCAAGCCCCTTCAGCGATGCCCTCTGCCGGGAATGGAGTGCCAGCTTGTCAAAGTAAAAGTCGCTCTCCTCTTTCGCCTCCCGAACCTCATCGAGGTCCTCCGCGTAGCGGGGCAGGTCTTCCTCAACGCTCACCATATGGAGTTTGGCATTCAATTCAACGGCAAGCTTAACGGCGGCGTCAAAGGCTGTTTGGGCTCGATCGGAGCCGTCGTGAGCTACCAGGATTCGCCTAAACACCGTGTGACCCTCCAACAATCGTGCATGGTCCAACTGCGGCCGTTTGGCTCTCGCCGCCTTCGTACCGCGCGAGGATACGACCAATGCTCTCGTCGCATTCATCCAGCCTGGCGAGAATGGTCTCCAGTTCCTGAAGTTGGATTCCCGCTGTGGCGGAACCCTCCTGCTGACGGGTGAGGGCGCTCCCCATCGCGCGGCGTATGCCGTCAATCGTCTCGTTGAGCTTCGCGGTCATTCCTTCGAGAAACAGGGCGAGGCTCTTGTTAAGGCGTTTCTTGTAGTCGAAAGCGACGCGGGTGGCGTTTCGTTCCAACTCAGACTCAGCCTTCCGAAGCATCACGTGGAGCAGATAGCGCCGGAAGAATCCTGGCGGCAGCATGAGCGGCGCGCTTCCAAGGCCCCAGTCGAGCACGGGATCGGTGAAGTATCCGCAGGGTTCCAGTTCAGCCAGTTCCTCCGTCACGTCGAAACTCAGCACGGAGAACCCGAACAGGGACCCCGCCGTTCTGCGCACGTCGGCAATGAGTTCGTTTACGTGGTCTGCGAATCGGATGGTAGCCTGCCGGAAATGTTCGGCGGCCTGGCCCTCGAACTGGGTTCTCCAACCCTCAAGAAGCCCTTCAATGCGCTCCTTCAGAAACTTGTCCATCTTCGATGCCTGCTCCTTGCGGCTGAGCGCACCAAGGGTCTTCATGCGATCCCGAATCGAGACGCGAAGAGGTTCCACCATCACCTCGGCGAACCTGCTCGCCTCCGTCTCGACGAGGCCGCACAAGCGCGCCACACCGCTCTGGAGGAGAACCTGGCTATCCTCTCGTTCCTGCTCGGCGCGTCTAAGATGCTGGTCGAGTTCGGCGAGCTTTGTCCGCAACTCCTCCAGCGGCATCCGTGCCGCCCGGATTTGCAACTCGATCGAGAGGCGGAGATCGGCGATCAGCTTCCGCGTGTTTCTGGCAACCGAAGCGTAGAACACCACGTTCTTCTCGGAAACCAGGAACTCCCCAAGCTTCTCCTCCAGAACGGCAAACCCGCTGGCGGCAAGCTGCACGGTGTCGCCGTGTTGTTTTGCCTGCAGGGCGCGGGTCGAGGAAACCGTGAAAAAGGAATCCCGACCCGCCGCCATGCTGGCGGGCAGAGACTGCCGCGTGAAGTTGACCATTTCCCGCAGTTGTCCGTCGCTCAGCAGATCCGTCTTGTTCAATACGACGAACACCTTGCGGACGTGGACGGTAAGGTCGGAAAGAAATTCGATTTCGGCGGAGCTGATCGGTGGTTCGGGAGAAGTTACGAAAATGGCTGCGTCGACTTGGGGAAGGAAGTCGTAAGTGACCTGCGTATTGTGAGTGTAGACGCTCCCAATTCCTGGCGTATCGACCAGAGCCACCCCGCCGCGCAAGTACTCGCTCGGATACGCCACCTCAACGTGACTCACTGCTTTGACGTTCTTGGGGTTCCCATTTTCGGTGACATAATCCGCAAGATCGCCGAGTTCGATCGCGGATCGAGCTCCGGACTGGAATACGACCTCGGCGCACGGACGCTCACCATACCGCAGGCTGGTCACCACGGAGGTCAGCGGCAGAATCGCAACGGGCAGAACCTCGGCCCCGAGCAAGGCGTTGAGGAACGATGTCTTGCCGCGTTTGAACTGTCCCACAACTGTCAGGTAGAAGCGGTTTTGTTCGACCTTCTGCCGCAGGAGCGAGATCCCTCGCCTCGCGACCTGCTCCCCTCGCAGGACTGCGTCATTCTCGATGCAGGACAGAACCCCCATGAGGTCCTCGCGGGTCTGCGCTATCCCGGCCCTCATGACCGGCGGATGGTGACGCCGTCCGTTCGAGCCAGTCCCCGTCCGCTTTGTTTGCAGGTCCGACGCGTCGATCATACGTCACTTCCCATGTTCAACCGACCGCGCCAGCGAGTGAATCGTCGGCCCGAGCCCAAGCACCGCAGAGCAGGTGCCTGGGCAGAAAGAAGGCGTTTGCCTCCGCATATCGACCGCCCTGTCCGAGATTGTAGTCGGCACGGTGGCTCAACTCATTATCGGCGCGCTCATCGGATCGCAAACCCTGGGGGCCAAGTCGGATTGGGTGTCATTTCCGGCTGGCACAGGAACCATCGAGTTGACCTTTCTAAGCCAGATCGAGACCAGCACTGCTAGCAGCGCGAGAGGCAACCAGAGGACGGCGACCAGCCACGCACTTTCCATAGCAAACCACTCCTCGGTGTCAAACTGTCGGGCGGGATCAACTGCAGGAGGGCTCTTGGCGAACAACCCCTACAGCCTCTCGCCATAGGAGTTATTGGCCGCTCGGCGGCGTTACGCGAACTCCACCGCTATTTTTAGTTTACAGGATGGGGCTTCCGCGTTCAAGCCGAAACAACCGGCAAAGTCGGCAATACGCGCCCACAGCGTTCGGGGCCCGCTGGCTCTCGCGGAAACGCCCCCTTCGGCAGGTTGGCGAGGTATAGCACAGGAGGTCTATAGTGGGGCTTGAAAGTTGTGGTGATGTCGCGCCGCCCTTAACCGCGACGTAGCAACAAGACCAATTGCCCCCAAGGGACCTTATTTGAGGCCTATGAAGATCGCGATCCTCTCCGACATTCACGGAAACCTCGAGGCCCTACAGGCAATCACTGCGCCCTGGGACGAACTCTGGGTCTTGGGCGATCTTGTGAACTATGGCCCGAATCCCTGTGAGGTCGTCGATTTCATTCGGCGGAACGCAACGGTTGTGGTCCGCGGCAATCACGATCATGCAGTCGGCTACGGGGTGGACCCCCAGTGTTCCGCGCCCTTTCGGGCGATGGCGCGAGCCATGCAAGCATATTCGGAGTCTGTCTTGAGCGACGAGCAGAAGGCATTCTTGCGAGAGCTCCCATTGACGGCCGAACGCACGGTCGAAGGACGGCGGTTTTTCCTGTGCCACGCGGTTCCGTCCGATCCTCTGTACAGGTACTGCCCTCCGAAATCCCCAACCTGGGCGATGGAGGCCAGTAGGGTCGACACCGACGTGATCCTGGTTGGCCACACTCATCTGCCCTTCCAAGCGACTCTCGGCGGCCGTCAGATCGTCAATCCCGGGAGTGTCGGGCAGCCCAAGCACGGCTTCCCGCAGGCCTGCTATGCGGTCTGGGAGGATGGGCAGTTCCTGCTGAAATCGCGGCCATTCGACACGGCAGAAACGGTCAGGAAAGTGCTTTCCCTTCCGATCAGTGAGCCCGTCGCGAGGCAATTGGCCGACGTGTTGACGCGCGGAGCTTCGCCATCCTGAATCGCGGCCACGGATGGAATCGCGGCCATGGATGGCGGTCACCTTGGCACGATGCCATGGGCTATAGTGGAAGTTCCGAAGATTGACCGGCGATGGATCTCGCCGTTAACCGTCCCGGGAGTCCGGGAATGATAGCTCCTGCCGATTGGCAGGAGCTATTGCAGTTTTGGGCCCAATCACGATGAGGAGCTTGACCAGTGTGCAAGAATCTCCTGACCGCGGCCAGCTTGCTGGCGGCAACCGTTACGTGCGCTCCCGCGCAGCAGCAACCCCCGCAGGCCCTGACGCTTCAGGACTGCATCCGGCTGGCGGAGTCGGTCCCGTCGCCGGTGAGTGTCGCCCGCCAGGAGCGTGAGATCGCGGCCCGTGAGGTGGTGCAGGCGCGCGCTGGTTTCCTCCCCGAGTCCCGCTTGGTGAACGGCTTCACCTACAACAGCCCTTTGCTGTACAACCGTGAGGTGTTCAGCCACCTGCCCCTGAACGGGATCCGGGAGTATGCCTCCCTTTTCAGCGTGAACCAGGAGTTCGACACCTCGGGCCGCTTGCGCGCGGACATGTCGAGGGCGCACGTTGCGCAGGAAATCACGGCAACCAGCGTGGCGCTCACCGAGCGCGATCTCAGGCGGGCCGTGACCACCGCGTATTACCGAGCGCTACTCACGCGGCGGATCGTCCTAATCATTGAGGACGCCCTGGCTGAGAGCCGAAGCTTCGAGAATCGAGCGAGATTGCTCTTCCAGGGCGGAGAGGCTGCGCAGGCCGATGTCGTGAAAGCATCCGCACAAGTGGCATTCCTTCAGCAGGCACGCAACGCCGCCGAACTGGAGGCGAAGCTTGCCAACCAGGAGCTAGCTTCATTCTGGACGCGTGATGTTGCCGATCCTCTGGCACTGGTTGATCTTCTGGAGGCAGCCCCGCCGACGCCGGAGCCCGAAGCCCCGCAGACCGCACCCTTCCTGAAACGCCTGGAGTTCAATCTATTTGACGCGGAGCGCCGGGGTTTTCAGGCGGACATGCGGCGTGCACGTTCCGCGCTTCTCCCGCAGCTGGGCGTTGTGTTTCAGTATGGCATCGACTCCACTGCAGTTCGGATCAGGGATCGCGGCTACGCCGCCTTCGTCAATCTGACCATTCCGATCTTCGACTGGAACAGGGCGCGCGCAGCGATGCAACAAGCTCGTCTGCGAACGCAGCAAGTCGAATCCACCCGCGCTATTTCCGAGCGTACGTTCTCAAAGGAGTATCAGGGCGCCCTTGCGCGAGTGAAACAGCTCTTCGAGCAGATTTCACTGACTCGCCAGCAGGCCAGCCTCGCGGAGGATGACCTGCGCTTCAGCCGCATCCGCTACGAGGGCGGTGAGGGGTCAGCGCTTGATGTGGTGACCGCGCAGAATCAACTCGCGGAGGCAAGGAGTAACCATTACACGGCCATGGCCAACTATCTGAATGCCAGAACGGACCTGGAGGTTGCATCGGGGCGATGAAACGACAGATTCTGCTGTTCCTTCCTGCCCTCTTCCTTGCAGGCTGCGGCTCGGTTCCTGAGGAGGCGCCTCCAAGACCTGTCGTGGAGGTGAAAGTCGCCAAAGCCGAGATCACGGACGTGAAGTTGACCGTGCGTGCACCGGCTTACGTGTTTGCCCGCGAGCAGGCGAACATCAACGCCCGGATCACGGCACCGATTCGGAAACTGCTAGTGCGGAAGGGCGACAACGTCGCAGCCGGCCAGGTGCTCGTACAACTGGACAACCAGGACCTGCTCGCGCAACGCGATGAGGCCGCGGCGGCGGTTACGGACGCCGAGGCGAACCTGCAACGGGTGACTTCCGGGACGCTGCCGACGGATATCGAGCGGGCGCGCGGAGAAGCCGCCAGCAGGGAGGCGGCGCTCAATCAAGCCCAGAAGTTCTACGAGCGGCGACGGCAGCTCTTTGAACAGGGCGCTATTCCACAGCGCGACCTCCTACTCAGTGAGACCGAATTGGCGCAGGCCAAGGCGAACCACGAGGTGGCGACAAGGGCTCTCGATTTGCTACAGCACCAGTCGCGCGACAAGGACATCCTGATGGCCAAGAGCAAGGTGGAGCAGGCCCAGGCGCGCCTCTCCCTTGTCAAGGCGCAAGTGGACTTTGCCGAAATCCGCAGTGCATCCGCTGGGACGATCACCGAGCAGTTCATGTTCCCCGGCGACATGGCGAAGCCCGACGCGCCCATCTTCACTGTCATGGATTTGGCGGTAGCGGTCGCGCGGGCACAGATCCCGGAAGCTGGGGCGGCCGGTGTGCGACCTGGTGAAAGCTGTACATTCGCACCTGCCGATGCCGCCGGGACTTCGTTCGCCGGCCGCATCTCGGTGGTCAACCAGGCCATCGATCCCGCGCGGCGCACAGTCGAGTCCTGGTGCGAAATCCCGAACCCGAAGCGGGCGTTGCGGGCTGGCGCGTTCGGACAAGTACTGATCGTGACCGGAATTGCGCCAAACAGCATTGTTGTGCCCGTGGCGGCGGTCCAGTTCGCAGAGGGCACACAGAGGGGTGTCGTGATGGTTGCCGGCGAGAAGGGGTTGGCCGTCAGGAAGGAAGTTGAGGCGGGAGAGGTCTTCGACGGCAAGGTCCAGATCAAGAGTGGGCTGGCCTTAGGGGAGTCCGTCATCGTTCAGGGCGCTTACGGGTTGGCCGAAGGCACTCAAATACGGCTGCAGGAGGACAAGAAGCAGTGACCGGCCGCCTCGCCCAATTCGTCCAGGCGCATGCCCGGGCGATGGTGATCATCGTCCTCAGCTTCGCTCTCGCCGGCGTGGCGTTCATATTCCGCCTGCCCATCGCCATCTTCCCGCAAACGGATTTCCCCCGTGTCGTCATCCTGGTGGACAACGGCATCACACCGGTAGATATTCAGATGCTGCGCGTCACCCGCCCCATTGAGGAGACCATCCGCATCGTTCCGGGAATCACAACCATCCGTTCGGTGACCGCGCGAGGCTCCACGGAGATCAGCGTCTTCTTTCGCTGGGACGTGGACATTCTCAATGCCCTACATCTGGTGCAGGGCCGCATTTCACAAATCACGCCTTCGCTACCGCCCACGTGCCGGTTCTACATCAACCGCCTGACGTTCTCCGTGTTTCCGATGGTCGGATTCAGTATCACGTCCCCGACCCGCTCGCAATCGGACCTGTGGGAGCTGGCCTACTACGACATCGCGCCGCGTCTCTACCGGTTGCCTGGAGTCGCCGAAACCCGGATTGTCGGCGGACGTCCGCCCGAATATCACGTCCTGGTAGATCCGCAGAAGCTGAACAGCTACGGCATGCCCTTGACGAAGGTGACCGATGCTTTGCGGAGCAACAACATCATTTCGCCGTCGGGAATGGTGCAGGAGAACTACCACCTCTACCTGACCACCGTGACCGGCTTGATGCGCACGCGCGAGCAGATCGAGGATACCGTCGTCGACGTCGTGCGCGGGACGCCAGTCGCAGTCAAGAATCTCGCCCGCGTGGTTCCCGGTGAGCGGCCCATCTACAACATCGTGACCGCCAACGGGCGGCCCGCCGTGCTGGTGAACGTACTGCAGCAACCAGACGGCAATGCCGTGACGATAGCCGACTCGGTGAACGCCGAATTGAGCGACATCAAGAGGTCCCTACCGCCGGATATCGAGCTTTCGACGTTCTATGACCAGTCCGTGCTGGTGCGGGAGTCAATCTCCGGCGTCACGGAGAGCATACTGATCGGCATCGGTCTCTCGGTCCTCGTGCTCCTGGTCTTCCTGAAGAACTGGCGCACGACGATTGTGGCCGCAGTGGTCATCCCACTGGCCGTGCTTATCGCGATCGTCTTCATGAAGTTCTTCAACATGAGCTTCAATCTGATGACGCTGGGAGGGCTGGCGGCCTGCATCGGCGTGGTGATCGACGACGCCATCGTGATGGTGGAAAACATCATCGTTCATCTATCCACTGGTCAGTCGCCGATGGACGCCGCTGGCAGCGCCATCACCGAGCTAACACCGGCCTTGACCGGCTCCACGCTGACGCCCATCGTCGTCCTCGTTCCGCTGGTGTTCCTTGGCGGGATCACGGGCGTCTTCTTTCGCGCTCTCGCGATGACGATGGTCACCGCGCTGTTCGCATCCCTGTTCCTGGTGATCTTCTTTACGCCTATCCTAGCTGCCGTCTCCTTCCGTCGGCCCGCAGGTGCCGCCGAGACTGATATCGAGAGGGCGGAACAGGCAGGCGAAGGGCGAGTTATGCGCTGGTTCACCGCGAGGTATGAATCCGCGTTGAACTGGTCGCTCTACCACTCGCGATTG
Source organism: Bryobacterales bacterium (assembly GCA_963798455.1). Classification (GTDB taxonomy): domain Bacteria; phylum Acidobacteriota; class Terriglobia; order Bryobacterales; family Bryobacteraceae; genus CAWCTD01. The sequence continues at coordinate 501,441 of CAWCTD010000004.1, read as the reverse complement.
GTTCTCCTGTGCGCCATGGTCGTACTGGCTGGCATGGTCGGCATCTACTTTCGACTCGGTAGCGGGTTCTTGCCGGAGATGGATGAAGGGGCCTTTGTGCTCGACTACCGGATGCCCCCCGGCACCTCCCTCGAGGAGACGGACCGGGTGCTGCGGCACATCGAGCAGTTCATCAGGGAGACGCCGGAGATCGAGAGTTACTCCCGCCGTACCGGCGCGCGCCTGGCTCTTGCCATCGCGGAGCCCAACACCGGCGACTTTCTCATCAAACTGAAGAAGGACCGAAAACGGGCACTGGAGGAGGTAACCTCCGAACTCCGTCACAAGATCGTATCCTCCGAACCCGCGATTAACGTGGAATTCCCCCACATTCTTGAGGACTTGATTGGCGATCTGGCGTGGTCGCCGCAGCCCATCGAGATCAAGGTCCGCCACGATGACGAGGCCATCTATAAAGAGGTCGCGAAGCGGATCGAGGAATGGTTGCCTAAAGTCAAAGGGGTCGTGGATATCGTAAACCAAACCGTAGTGATTGGGCCGTCCCACAATTTCCGGGTTGACCCGGAGAAAGCGCGGCTGGCCGGATTTGGCGTCAATGACGTTGCGGACCTTCAGGCTGCCATGCTCGACGGCGAGGTGGCGTCGGATTTGATTCGGGGACAGAGGTTGGTTGCCATCCGGGTGCGCTATCCGTTGGAGTATCGCTCATCGACGGAGAAGCTCAAATCGCTGCTGCTGACCTCGCCGACGGGTCAGACCGTGCCGATGTCGAGCATCGCGAGCGTGGAGGTGGACGAAGGTACCACCGAAATCCGCCGCGAGAACCTACTGAATATGTCGGCAGTGACCGCGCGCCTCGAGAAACGGGACCTCGGCTCCGCCATGCAGGAGATCCAGCTGCGGCTGCCCAAGGAGATTGCACTGCCGCCGGGCACGCACATTGATTACGGCGGACTTTACGAAATGCAGCGGGAGTCGTTCCTTGGACTGACACAGGTCCTGCTGATTTCTATCCTCCTGATCTTCGTGATTCTGGTCATTGAGTTCCGCTCGTTCTCGCATCCCATCGCGATACTTGTGGCGACGATTCTCTGCGGGTCTGGCGCGCTCGCGGCACTGTGGATGACGGGAACCACACTGAACATCTCATCGTTCATGGGCACCATCATGGTCATCGGTATCGTTCAGAAGAACGGTATCCTGATGTTGGACTCGGAACAATATTTCTCCGAGAAGGGTTACGAATTGCGCGAAGCGATCTTCCATGCCGGGCGGCGCCGACTGCGGCCCATCCTAATGACCGCCCTTGCCACCATCTTTGGCATGGTTCCCCTCGCGGTCGGAGTGGGCTCCGGAGCCCAACTACTTCAGCCGCTGGCGATCGCGGTGATCGGTGGCGTGACCGTTTCGATGGTTCTATCGCTGCTCATTACCCCAGTGATCTTTTTCCAGCTTCGCCAACGTGGGCTCTGACCCGCGCCGTCGCTGGTGGCAGGTAAGTTGAATTTGGATAGGAGCGTACTTATGACTGACATTACTAGAGTAGTCGGACGAGAAATCATTGACTCAAGAGGAAACCCCACTGTAGAAGCGGATGTCACCCTCGCAGATGGTAGCGTGGGCCGGGCCGCCGTGCCCTCTGGGGCGTCCACCGGCGAGAAGGAAGCGGTGGAACTGAGAGACGGGGACAAAACCAGATATGGTGGCAAGGGCGTCACCAAGGCCGTGAAGAACATCAACAGCGCAATCCGGACTGCGGTGACCGGCCTTGACGCTACGGATCAGAGGGCCGTTGATGCGGCCATGATCGCAAAGGATGGAACGCCCAACAAGGCCAAGCTGGGCGCCAATGCCGTGCTTGCGGTATCGATGGCCGTCGCCAGAGCGGCCGCCAGCGCCCATCGCCTGCCGCTCTACCGCTACTTGGGCGGTATCAATACGTGTCTCCTGCCGGTCCCTTGCATGAACGTGCTCAATGGCGGGAAGCACGCCGACAACACCGTGGATTTTCAGGAGTTCATGATCGCGCCGCACAAGGCGCCTTCTTTTGCTGAAGCGATCCGCAAGGGCATGGAGACCTTCCACGCGCTGAAGCAGGTGTTGCGCGCAAAGGGCTACAGCACGGCCGTCGGCGACGAAGGCGGCTTCGCTCCGGATCTGAAGTCGAACGACGAGGCTGTAGAGGTGATCCTGGAAGCGATCGTGAAAGCCGGGTACAAGCCGGGCGTGGATATCTCCATCTGCCTCGATCCCGCCGCTAGCGAGATGTGGGATGACGGAAAATACGTCCTCTTCAAGTCGACCAAGAAAGCCATCACTTCGCAGGAGCTGATCAAGATCTGGGAATCGTGGGCAAATCAGTATCCGATCATCTTGCTGGAAGACGGCATGGGAGAAAACGATTGGGAGGGGTGGAGAGATCTCACCTCGGCTCTCGGGTCACGAATTGAGCTGGTAGGCGACGACATTTTCTGCACGAACCCGAGGATTCTTCAAGAAGGAATCGAGAAGGGCATCGCCAACGCCGTCCTCATCAAGCTCAACCAGATCGGCTCGGTAACGGAGACCCTGGACACGATTGAACTGGCCAAGCGGAACAACTATGGATGTTTTGTGTCTCATCGCTCGGGCGAAACCGAAGACACCTTCATCTCCGATCTCACCGTGGCGACCGGCGCAGGCCACATTAAGACCGGCTCGGGATGCCGGAGCGAACGTGTCGCGAAGTTCAACCAATTCCTTCGAATCGATGAGGAGTTGGGAACGGCGGCAAGATTCGCAGGCAAGGGGGCTTTCCGCCGATAAGGAGCAATCGACTGCTCGTACGGGAGCCTTCAGCGGCCACGCTCTTCGAAGGGGTTGTCGGCGACCGTCTGGTCGCTTTTCGCTGAGTCGCCCAAGCCCGCCTTGACGCCTTGAAAACAGTCGAAGCGTGGCACATATGGCTTGACATCGAGCATTGGCGCGCCATCTAACACCGGATTCGCGGCACGGTAAGGACGCAACGAAACAGCAAGAGGTTGCCGTGTGCCGCAAATTCTTGGTTCCAAGGCATTTCGACACACACCTATTTGTATCCAGCACCAAGCCCAACCCGCTCAGGCGGCCAGGATGCCACGCCGCTGATCGTTGCCACTCGCCGGATCACCCCCGAATCAACCGTCTGCCCTGTACGCGAGATGGTCTGGAAGTAAAACTCGTCGCCGGCGATTTCGACGAGCATGAATGAACGGTCCTGGTCATAGCCGGCTGCGGTCAGGGCCGTCTTCCTCAGGTCGCCCTTCCGCAACGAGCCTGAAGCTCCTTCGGTGAAATAGTAGATGCCTTTTTGCGGCTTTACGCGTTCATAAACATGGTCGTGCCCTGCAAAGACGACCTGTACCCCGTGTTTTACGAAGAGGGGTTCCAGCACACCGCGGAGCTCAGTCGATGAGCCATGGAAGGCCGCGGATGAATAGAGCGGGTGATGGACATAGCAGATTTTCCAATCCGACCCTGAGTTCTGCAGTTCCTTCTCCAGCCACGAGAGCTGCTGCGGGGTCATGTAATTGCTGTCCAGGGCGAAGAAGCGGACGTTGCCCTTCTTGTACGTGTAATATTGCTGCCCGTTCATGTTGAAGGGCTTATAGAACCGCTGGTTGGGTTTGTCGTGGTTGCCGAGCACCGCGTAGAACGGTACGCCCGCATCGAGCAAGAGCTTGTAGGGCCGCTCGAACCTGTTTTCGTAGTCGCCCGCGCCGGCCCCGTCGTCGTCGTAGAGGTTGTCGCCCAGCATAATCACGAATTCAAAGGGAAACTTCTGACGATTCTCAATCAGCTTCCCGGCTAGCTCGTATTGCGGCTTCTGTCCCGTCCCCATGTCGCCGATGGCCGCGAAGCGCACCGAATTCGGTTTCAGCGGCAGAGTCAGCTCCTGGGCGTGGAGCGAAAGGCCCAATGCGGCGAGAGCAACAGAGGAGAAGAAGGCGGCGCGGCGCATAGCAGTCATCATAGAAAGTCTCAAGGAATGGCGTTCGGGATGAGATCCACAATCAAACCGGCTTTCGTGTCCTTCAGCGTCAGGTCGCGCCCGACGATCCGATAGGCCAGTTCCTGGGGCAGTTGAGGCAGCTTGCTCAACAAGGTCGGCGGCGTGGTGGTCAACGGGATGTTCTCCGGGTAAACGTCGTTCACATGCAGACGATCAATGACCTTGGACGGGGCGTCCTGGCGGATCGTCCTGCGCGCATTCTGGGCTTCGGGTCCCTGAAATTCGCCTCGAATAATTCTGCGGAACTGCCGAGTCACCTCCTCAGTGAAGATGTCGCCCTGACGCGCGCCGCTGCGCGCTTGGGCAATCTTCCTAGCCAGCGCGCGTTCGTGCTCGGCAATCCGCGCCGATTCATTGGTTGGCTTCAGGACCGGCAGCGAAGCTTCCACGTCCTTCTGCAGCTTGACGTATTGCTGAACGCGGGCGGTAAAGATCTTGAAGACACGCGCTTCCTCCGCGCTCGGCTGCGGCACCGGTGCCTGGCCCGCGAAGCCGGTCGCCGCAAGCACAAAGAGAAAAAGCCACTGGGGCAAGCGGGTAACCAAAATTCGGCGCTTCATGGACTCTCCCTTACGGAAAGCAGGACTGCAGAGCCTTTTTGCACGGCGCGAGCATATTCAGCGCCACCAAACTGCATGCGTAGTCTCTCAGTCCGGCGCTTTCGGTGCAAAAGGAACGCGGCGATGCCCGCAACGAGAACCACGACGAGAGCAATGATTGAAAAACAATCAATCGGGTCGTCGTTTCTCACCTCTTCCATCCAGTGCAGTGCACATTGGGGGCCAAAGCTGAATGTATACGAATAGAAGCTAGAAACCCGAGGCTCCCGCAAGTTGTCATGTGCAAGTCCTGCCGTCCATAAGGCAAGAGGTGCGGCTGGTTAGCCGGAATTTACCTCTGGGCTCCCGGCTTCTGGATCAGGATCAGGGCACACCCAGCCGCCATCCTTTGATCCACCGAGTTGCAGCTTTCCCTTCGGGAGCCGTTTTCGGCTCCGCCAAGCGCCACTTTCGCCTTGCCGCAAGAAACCAGAACCGGCGCCGGACCTGTGTCGTCCCGTTCTGCTGTGGCGGGCTTGCCACCTCCAGAACGATGACCAGGCCGGAGCGCCAAGCACCAGCCAGGCAGAGGGGAGTCGTTCAAACGCGGTCAGCTTCGGCTTCCGAGCGTCACAGGACACCGGGCTGATAGTGTAGACCAAGGGTCAGACTTGTAGTACGACGCGGCGGCGAAACCAAGTCCATACGGATGCCAAGACAGTTCTGAACATGACGACGGCTGCATATTTGTCTCAAGCCTGCCCCGTGAAGGGCCGCCGGCTAGACCCAATGCGGTCGTTCTCGGCCGAGAGCCGCCACCGTGCGGAACTCTTTGGCGCGCTCCGGTGTCATCGACGGGTTGCTATGTTTGATGCCCATGAACTCGCAGAGGATCGGGAACACGTCCGTGTTGCGCAGGAAGCCTTCCAACCGCTGCGATCCCGGACCCAACGCGGTTAGAATCGAATAGTCGGAGGTGTGCGAAACGCCCGTCCAGCCGATTCCGGTGTGGTTGCTGAGCACTTGACCCAGTACGCCCACTAGCGCATCGAACTGGCGGTTCATTGCCTGCCCGCGGATGCGCGCCGCTGCTGATCGCACCCATTCCACCTCGGGCGCCGTGAGTTCCAGCCCGAATGCTCCGCCGGTCACTTTCCTGACCAGTTCCACTGAAGGCCGCGGCGGCCCCGCTGGCTGCCCGTCCACTTGCGCGGAATTGCCTGCGCGAACCTCAAGCTGCGGCGTCACGGTGGCGAACGACTGGCGCGCGGCCAGCAGCCGCCCGAAAGACGAATTGCTGTCGCAGTATTCGGCACCCATACCGTTCAGGCCCGGATTCGAATTGCCGTGGTCAGTCGTGATCACCACCAGCGTGTCCGGGTTCTTCTCCGTGAATCGAAGTACTACCGAGATGGCGTCGTCGAACGCAAGCTGGTCCCACAACATGGCTGCAGCATCGTTGTTATGAGCCGCGTGGTCGACGCGGCCTCCTTCCACCTGAAGCAGAAACCCCGCTGCGCCCTTTCCGAGCCGGTCCAACGCCGCCTGCGTCATCTCGGCCAGGGTAGGGACTTCAGCCTGCAACTTCTCGTCACTGTTGTGATCGAGGCTGAAAGGCAGGTTACTGTCGGCGAAGAGGCCGAGCACACGCGCCTCCGGCGTCTTAAGCTCCGATTTCACTCGCGCGATTCCGAAGCCCGCTTTCCGGTAATCCGCCACCAGGTTGCGTTTATCCCGGCGCTTGGCAGCGTCGAAGAACCTCGACCCGCCCCCGAGCACGACATCGCAGACGTTCAAGTATTGTTCCGCGATGAGGGCCTCATCATCCCGACGCCGGGAGACTGCCGCGAACCCGGCAGGGGTGGCATGCGTCACGGTCGTGGTGGTCACAAGGCCCACACGCTTCCCCTTGTCATGCGCCAGGACTCCGATCGGGGTCAGCTTCGTGCCATCAGGAAGAACATTGACCCAGGCGTTGAAAATCCGCGATCCGCTGCCCCAAGACGACGAAGCAGAGGAGGAGTCCGTCACAATGGAATCCAGCGCTGCCATGTCCATGAGTGCGTGTGCCGCGCCGGGGCGGGAGTGCAGCGCCTGCCAGATGGTGCCCTTTCGGCGGGCTTGCCACGAGAACTGTTCCGCCAGAGGAAGAACGCCCGCGCTCATGCCATCCACCACCATCCAGATGATATTCGCGGGGGCCGCCCCGCGTCGCTGCGCCGCCTCGAGGCTCTCCAACCCGCCGGCGACCGCTGCCAGCGCAGCCGACCGCCTGAGGAAAGCGCGCCTCCCGATGTCCTGAGTCACCATTTAACTCTAACTGATCGCCCGTGCACATGTGAAGACACAACTCGCCTCGGAAACTCGGGGCATTGCTGTAGCGCACTGGCCGACTCAAATGCCGTCACGGCGGCAGCGGCGACAGCGGCAGCTTGATCCGCAGCGTGCGTTGCCGTAGAATGGAGCGAATCTAGCGGTGGAGTTCGCGTAACGCCGCCGAGTCGGCCAATAACTCCTATGGCGAGAAGCTGTGGGAGTTGCCCCGTCCGCCTCCTTCAGTCGATTCCAGCCAAACAGCAAAGCCAATCCACTGGGGAGCCGCGTTCCCCGCGACAAGGAGGATAGATGAGTCCTAAGGAAGTTTTAGAATTCGCAGAGAAAAACGACGCCAAGCAGATCGACCTTCGCTTTTGCGACATTCCCGGTCTCTGGCATCATGTCTCTTATCCAATCAGCGAATTGGATGAGGCTGTCTTCGAGGAAGGCTACGGATTTGACGGGTCGAGCATCCGTGCGTGGGCGGCCATCCACGAGAGCGACATGCTCCTTGTGCCCGACCCGTCGACGGCGATTATGGATCCATTCGCCGAGACGCCGACGCTGGTCATGGTCGCCGACGCGGTCGACCCAATCACCCGTCAGCACTACGAGCGCGATCCGCGTTGGATCGCCAAGAAGGCCGAGATGTACTTGAAGAGCACTGGCATTGCCGATACCGCATATTTGGGCGCGGAGGGGGAGTTCTTCATCTTCGACAACGTTCGGTTCGAGCAGAACCAGCACTCCGGTTTCTACTTTATCGACGCCGAGGAAGGCCGTTGGAACAGCGGCCGCGAGAACGACAACCTAGGCTACCGGCCGCGTTACAAAGAAGGCTACTTCCCCGTTCCACCGACCGACCACTACCAGGACCTGCGGAGCGAGATGGTCCAAACCATGATCAGGTGTGGGCTCAGAGCGGAGTGCCATCACCACGAGGTCGCCACTGGCGGCCAAGCTGAGATCGATCTCCGTTTCGACGCGCTGCTCAAGTCAGCCGACAGCATGCTGCTCTACAAGTACATCATCCGCAACGTCGCCAACCGGCACGGCAAGACCGTAACGTTCATGCCTAAACCGCTGTTTGCCGACAACGGCAGCGGTATGCATTGCCATCAGAGCCTGTGGAAGGGAGGGCAGCCGCTGTTTGCCGGCGACTGTTATGCCGGCCTCAGCCAGCTGGCGCTCTGGTACATCGGCGGGTTGCTGAAGCACGCGCGGGCACTGTCGGCTATCATCGCGCCGACTACCAACAGCTATAAGCGCCTGGTGCCGGGCTACGAAGCCCCGGTGAATCTGGCATACTCACGCCGGAACCGTTCGGCCGCGATTCGTATCCCCATGTACTCCTCCAATCCCAAGGCCAAGCGTCTCGAATTCCGGCCGCCTGATCCGTCGGCAAACCCCTATCTCGCTTTCGCCGCGATGCTGATGGCGGGGCTCGAAGGCGTGCTCAACAAGATCGACCCCGGCGAACCCCTCGACAAGGACATCTACGACCTATCGCCCGAGGAACTGCGGAATGTGCCTTCCATGCCCGGTTCACTCGAAGAGGCGCTGGACTGCCTGGAGGATGATCACAGCTTTCTTCTAAAGGGCGACGTCTTCACCGAGGAACTGATCGGGGCATTCATCGACTACAAACGCAAGAACGAGGCAGACGCCGTTCGGCTGCGCCCGCATCCGTACGAATTCGAACTCTACTACGACATTTGAAGCGCGGGGGCCATGGGCTGTTCCTATAAGAACAGCCCGGGATTCCCTGGTCGCCCAGGCGGCGATCAGCAACTCGCGAAAGTGTATAAGGCGTGGCTGGTCTTGGCCGCTGAGGGCGGTTACCGTCGCGTGCCACAATGAGGATCTATGAACACTGGAATTGAGAATATCCGTAAAAAAGGCAGCCGCATCGTCGCCGAGGGCACCCACATGCTACCGGCGGCCGCGCTGATGATGGCCGAGGGCGTCATCAGCTCCCTTGATGATCTCAAGAAGCCTTTCGTCACTGTCATCAATTCGTTCACCAATCAGATTCCTGGACATGCGCACCTGGATGCAATCGGCGCGATCGTGTGCGAGGAATTGAAAGCGCTCGGCTTCAACGTGTGGCACACCAACATCGGTGGCGCCATTTGCGACGGCATCGCGATGGGCCATTTCGGGATGAAGTACTCGCTGGCTTCACGTGAGCTGATTGCGGACGAAATAGAGACGATCATTGGCGCCCACCCCTGCGACGCCTGGATTGGAATTGCCAACTGCGACAAGATCGTTCCCGCCATGTACAACGCCATGGTGCGGATCAATATCCCCGCGGTTTACCTCAGCGGCGGACCCATGCTCGCAGGCGAGGGCAACACGGACCTGATCACGGTGTTCGAAGGCGTTGGCAAGTACAGCGCAGGCAAGATGACTAATGCCGAACTGCGTGCGCTGGCTGAACGCGCGTGCCCTGGCTGCGGAAGCTGCGCGGGCATGTTCACCGCGAACTCGATGAACTGCCTGGGCGAAGCCATCGGTCTTGCACTACCCGGCAATGGAACGATCCCGGCGGAGCGCTGGGCGGGAAAGGCGCCGCACACAACCGAGTTGAATCCCAAGCGCGTCGAGATTACTAAGAAAGCGGCGCATGCACTTAAGAGATGCGTCGAGAACGAGATCCGGCCGCTCGATATCGTCACCGAGCAGGCGCTAGTCAACGCATTTGTTCTCGATATGGCCATGGGCGGCTCGACCAACACGATCCTGCATACGCTGGCCCTGGCGCACTCGGCGGGGGTCCCGTTCAATCTGACGCGATTGAACGAAATCTCGGCGGCCACGCCGAATGTCTGCAAGGTCTCGCCGAGCCGCCCCGAGGTACACCTAGAAGATGTCCACCGCGTGGGTGGCATCTCGGCGATCCTGAAGGAAATCGATCGGCACGCACACACGGGGCTCAACCTCGACGTGCCCACAGTCGCGGGCCGGCTTGTGGATTCGGTCTCCTGTGCCCCCGACGCGGATGGTGACGTGATCCGGCCCGTGGCAAATGCGTTTTCGAACACTGGCGGGTTGGCAGTGCTGTTCGGCAACCTGGCGCCGAAAGGCGCGGTTGTGAAGGTGGCTGGCATCGCCGCAGACATGATGGAGTACGAGGGTGCGGCACGAATTTACGAGTCGCAGGAGGACGCTCTACGCGGCATCCTGGCCGGCGAGGTCAAAGGCGGAGACGTGGTGGTGATCCGCTACGAGGGTCCGCGCGGCGGCCCAGGCATGCAGGAGATGCTCTCGCCAACCGCCGCGATCGCCGGCGCAGGCACCCGGGCGGCGCTGATCACCGATGGGCGGTTTTCGGGCGGCACGCGTGGCCTATGCGTCGGCCATGTCTCTCCGGAAGCAGCAGCCGGCGGACCAATCGCCGCGATCCGCGATGGCGATCGCATTTACATCAACGCGAATACCTGCAGAATTGAACTGAGGGTCAGCGAGGACGAGCTCCGCAAACGTCTGGAGGAACTGCCGCCCTTCGAGCCCAAAGTAAAGCGCGGTTGGCTGGCGCGTTACCTGCTACACGTTTCCAGTGCGGATACCGGGGCGGTGTTTGAGATCTGACAGCGCTCCGAAATCCGTGCTAAAGCCGCACGAGCAAGCTTGCGGCCACCTCGGGGGTCACCTCAAGACCGGTCACAGTCGGTCGAGCATGGCGCCGACAGCGGCGGCATCGACGGCCCGGATGGCCGCCTGCTTGAGGGCGCTTAAGGCGTTGGAGAAGAGGGTGGCCACCCGCAAACTTCGTTCCTGCCCGCTGATGAAGCGCCGGCCGTTTGTCCGGCCTTTCAGTTGCTATGGGGTTGCCAACTCCGGACGGCTACCAGCGCCCCACCTGCCAGTCCGTCAGTATTCTCGCCCAATTTTTCAACAGGATCCACGCAAGTACGGCGATCGCCACAGAAACGCTCGCGAAGGTGATGTGCCCGAGCCATGCTTGGAGGTGTTTGTGTGCCAACATCGCAAACCTCCTTTCGGCCGGCCTGCCACGTCTTGGCTCGACGTCTCAGATCGGTCCACACGGTTAGACGCAGCGCCGAGGGTCACGGTTGCGAGCCGGAGACTGCGCGCCGAAGTCAATTAACGGCTTCCGCCCGTCGCCCACGCCGGGCTTGCGTGGGATCAGGTCAAGCAGGAGTGAGTCCCTGCTCGGCTAACTGTGCATCGTTCGTTTCAGGAACGCCAGGCCATCGTGGCGCGTGCTGCGTCGTCGGCTCGCACTGCACTGGGGAATACCCCATGCTCTGCAGCCAGTCCTTTTTGTCCTCGCCGAGCCGGTTGTACGGGATCTGGTCGGGGTGCGCCCGGCAGAAGCGGCGGAGCGAATCGGCCGGGATCTTCCCATCGATCTCGCGCAGCCAGAAGTGACGCAGCCAGTACGCCACATGGCGGCGGCTGACGTTCAGCTTGTCGGCCAGTTCCCTGGGCGAGAGCCCATCGACGGCGGGGTAGCCGAGATCCCGAAGCCACAGTTGGACGTGCCCGCCGAGTTCGTCATACGGGATCTTCTCGGGATGGTCCCGGCAGAAGGCCTCCAGTGACTCCTCCGTGATCCGCCCTGCCGCGCTCCTGAGGTATCCCTTCTCTCGCCACCGGCGCACCTGCTTCGGCGTCACATTGAGCCAGTTGACAAGGTCTTTCCCCTTAAAGCCGGCCAAGTCCTCCAGCGGCGCCCCCATCCGCTGAAGCTTGGAGCGCACGGCCTTCGGCGTCCGCCGGAGGTACCGGGCGACGGTCGGGATGGACTGCGTGCCGACCATATCCCGCAGCGTGGCCTCCTCGGCTGGATCCCATAGCCGAGGTGTGGAGCGCCGCCCGTTTGTCGGCGCCCTTTCCCCGTCCGCGACAACATCACTTGGCGACAGGACCTCCATACGGCCTCCCAAGTCGTGTTCGCCCCTCTCAGCAATCAGAGCCGGTCGGAAACAGAAACCTCACCCTCTGGCGGCTCGCCCGTTCCTGAAAGGCCGGCCTGGCTGTGCTGAGATAAAAGTGGGTGAGGTTTTCGCGCTCCGGGGGCTCTTAGAAGCAGAGCCTAGGCTCGTGCCCAGCGAAGGCCGTCGTGCTTCGGGAGGAATGGCCGGGTCCCATGCCCGACAAAGAATCGCCGTTTCCGCCGTTCTGGATCAACGACAGGGACCGCCATGGCCGGCCCCTGGAGCCGATCGTGATCCAGGCTGCGCGCGCGATCTGGGACCGGGCGTGCCGTGCGGTGATTCTGAAGCTGAAAGACGCCGGGCGGGCCCCCGAAATCATCGAAACCGCGGCGGTCGCCGTTTCGCGAGCGCTCCAGCGGGCCGGCCGCGACCCGATCCGGGACATGGAATCCTACCTGTACTGGACTTGCATGCGCCGGATGAATCGGATCGCCGCGCGGGAGAGCAGAGAACAGTCGGGACACGAGACCGGCGCTCTCGAGTTGCTGGCCGCAAACACAGCCGGGCGGCGAAAAGATGACCTGGCTGATCAGCTTTACGTCAAGGAAGTTCTCTCCCTTGTGGATCCCAGCACCCGAGATATGTTCATGATGCGTATGGCGGGCTATTCTTGGGGAGAGATCGCGGAAATGCGGGGCTACGCCAATTCGCACAGTGCCGAGGTTCAGTTCGGGAAGAAGTGGAAGGCTGCAAAGGCACGGTTGGAGCGGTCCTCGCGGAGGGGGGCAGGGTCCCTCGAGAGACAAAGGTGATGAGAGAGCCGGACGACAAGCTGTCGCGCAGTGAGGAGCAGCGGCTCCTTGAGGTCGGCCGGCGTGTCTTCGCGGAGCATTCCCCCAATACGGCGAGGACCGGCTGTCCGCCACCGGACACCCTCAGAGCCATGGCGTTCCGCTCAAAACGGCTGGCGGCGGCCGATCTACCGCTCCAGCACCTGACCATCTGCTCGCCTTGCTTCCAGGATTACTCCCGCTATCGGAGGCAGGCGGTCAATCAGAAGATCTTCCGGGGCGCGCTGGCGGCGGCGGTTGCGCTCGTGGTTATCGGGGCGGCCGTCTTGTCCGGCGTTGGCCGTGGCTGGTTCCATCGGCCCCTGGAGCCTGTCATCGCGGCGGTCCTGGACCTCCGGCCTCTCTCGCCGACAAGAGGCGAGGAACCGCCCGAAGCAGGCGCGGTTCTGAACCTCCGCCGTGGCCGCCTTGGGATCACGATTCAGCTTCCTGTCGGCAGCGAGGATGGTGCCTACGATGTGGCTGTCATGCTGTCCGGTCGCGTGCTGCAGTCGGGCCAAAGCACGGCCCGCGCTGTAAACAGCGTCATGGTTCTGACGGTTCAAATGGACCTGAGGAGCCTGGGGCCGGGGCGGTACGCCTTTGGGGTCCGGCGCCTCGGTTCCGGCTGGCAGGAGTACCCGCTACGGTTGGAGTGAAGAGCGCTCCAGGAAGGTCAGCGCCGCATCGAGTTGCGTGTCCACGCCCTGGGTCAGCGCGTCGTATGAGAGCTCGACCTCGACGTCCGGCGTGACTCCCGAGCCCTCCAGCAACCTTCCCTGCCAAGTGTAGTAAGCGCCAACGGGCAGGCTAAGGACGTAGCCGTGGGGGAGTTTGAAGGACTCAGCACTGAGGAGGCGCCCGGCCGTGCGTGTCCCGATAATGGTCGCCAGGTGGTTCTCAGCGGCGAAGGCGGCAATCATCTCGCTCGCACTGGCTGTGTGTTCGTTGACCAGGATTGCCACGGCGCCGTGGAACGGCTGAGGCCCAAGCCCCTCGGTCACCAGCACGATAGACTTCTCGGCAAATGCGAAACGAAGTGCCAACGGAACCAGTTCCCACTTGGAAGCGGGGATCCTGCCGAATTTGCGGAGGCTGTCCTTGTCGAACCCAGCGGCGGCCCGGCGCCGCGTCAGGCTGTAGCCGACAGGCAACTTGGCGGGCGTCAGGTAGCTCATGAGCCTCAATCCACCGATTCCGCCTCCGGGGTTGCCTCTAAGGTCCACCACGAGTCGCCGGCACTGCCGGAGATCGGAGACTGCCGCGTCCAATGCCCGGGCAACGTCGATTCCAATTGCGCCCGGGAAAACGCTCGCTTTGAGCAGGCCGATGCCTGGCCGCGGAATCGAATGAGAGACTATGCGGGGCTCGCAATAGGGCAGCTTGCGCGTACGAGGTGCCGGGATTTCAAGGGAGAGGTCGAGCGTCCTCCCATCCGATCTCCGCACGGTCAGGGGCACAGTGGTTCCCATGGCGAACGTCGGAGCCTCAGGTGGCGTGGCAGGCCCGCCATTGACACTGACCAGGATGTCGCCCCGCCGGACTCCAGCCGAGCTTGCTGGGCCGCCCTCGTGAACGTCCTGGAAGACCCAGACAGCCGTGCCGTCCGTAGTGCATTTCTGAAGGGTTGCGCCGATCGCCAACCGACTGGGAACCCTTTTCGCACTTTGATGAAAGAAGCTCGCGTGGCTCACGCGTAGCCCGGCGACCAGGTCGTGCAACTGGCGCTCAAACTCGTCGGCGGTGGCGCAGGTCAGAAGTTGCTCGGTCTTCTCAGTGACCAATGCTCGCCAGCGGGCGAAATCGAAGTGGGGATCGAAGAACTTCTCCTCGACCAGCCGAATGACCTTCGCCAAGATCTGTTCTCGCGCTTGCCTGTCCAGTTCCAATCGCGTGTCCTCAGTTCGTGAGAGATAAGGGCATCGCCGCCTCTCCCAAGATAGCGAACGCGCCCCAGTAGTAGGGCACGGCATCCCTGCCATATTGGGCCAGCAGGTCCCGCTTTGCCAGCGCGAGCGAGGAGCCTCGGTCCTCTCCTGCCGCGAGGTGCCGATAGAAGCCCTTCATCAGCGCGAGGGTGGCGGTGTCATCCACGGCCCAATGGCTGGCGATAACCGTTCTCGTTCCAGCCGTGAAAAACGCGCGCGCTAAGTTGGCGACACCCTCTTGGCCTTCGATGCGGCCCTCGCCCGTCTCACAGGCGGACAGCACCACCAGTTCGGCGTTCAAGCGCATCGCGCTGATTTCCCTAGCTTGCAGCAGTCCGTCCTCTTGAGAGCGAGGATCCCAGCCCAGGATCAACGCCGCCCGGTCGGGATAAGTGACGTCGGAGACGCCATGCGTTGCAAAATGCAGGATTCTAAACTGATCGAGCGGCTCGGATTTCAGCTTCGCCTCGGTGGCTTGATCGCCGGCTAGCAGGACAGATCCGGGCGCAGTCGCCGCAGCCACGGCTTTCGCTTCGTCCTCGGTCTGGGGGAGTTTCGACAACGCCGAGAGCCGCAATTCGGAGACGGCGCGGACAGCGTCTTTCTGGTAGGGTATCGTGCTCCGCGCCAGCAGGGCCTTCTCCCGCTCGTACGTCACGCCGCCGATGACAAGGGCGCATCTCTGGGTTGGCTGCGAGGGCATTGCCCGCAGCAGGTGGAGCGCCGTGCCCGACGGGGCTGAGGAGAATCTGTGCGATTCGACCAGGTAGCGCCCATCATCTCCAACCAGGGTGTCGAACGACAGGCTGTTCAGCACCCCATCGGGCACCACGATCAGCCGGGGCTTGCGCTCTATGCCAGGAACAGAACGCAACAGCAGGGCAAACAGAGCCTTGCCGCTGTCCTTCGCCGCAGCTTTCGACTGCACACTCTTCAAATGCTGCCGGACCTCGTTCTCGATCCGCCCCTTGCCAGCCAGGGGCACGAGGACTGAGGAACTGCGGTCCACCGCCAGGCAGAAGGACAGCGGCTCAGCGAGCACGTACTCAAGAAGCAACTCGTCGAGCCGGAGGCTGCGCTGAAGAGTGGCAAGCGGCACCGGACTCGCAAGGAGATCCACACCGGCTCGATCGACTCGACCGGCCGCCATGTTCAGTTTCTGTTCGGCCTCAAAGAGATCCGCAAGCAGCCGTTTCCTCTCCTTCTCGGAGGTTGATCGAATCAGCGCCAACTGCAGCGCGGCGATTTGCATCTGGCCTGAACTGTTGCCAACTCGCGCGTGTTCTCCGCGAGCCGACCTCGCCCGTAACGCTTCCGTGGTGATCCGGCCCCTCGCACGTTCCAAAATCTGAAAGGCCAGAGGGCGGTCGCCCATGCGCTGAGCCGCCAACACGAAGTGGCCGCGGAACACCTCGCTCATCGCACCCACGAAGGAACCCTCGGCGCTCAGGCTGGGGGCATTCACCAACATCCCTTCCACGATGTCGGTCGCCTCTTCATAGAGCACATGAGCCTGTTGCAGGTGGCCCGCCTGTGATTCGATACCCGCGAGGACGGACAAGTGCTCGGGCATGGCAAACCTGTCGCCGACACTCCTGATCGCATCCAGGGCTTCCACCGCGCTGGTCCGTGCCCTCTCCCTGTCGCCGCCAACCGCGTAGAGCTTCGCCAGTTGCAACTCGGCCGTTGCTACGGTCCGGTAGACCTGCGTACGGCGTGCAAGGGCCACTGCCTCCTCAAGATGTCCGATGGCGGATTGCGTCCTGTTCGCTTGTGCTTCCAGGATGCCGAGGCGCGCGAGCAGGTCGGCCTCGTAGTCGATCCGATTGGTCCCCCGGGCGCGTTCGAGGATCTGCTTGAGCGCTGCCTCGGCTTCGACTTCCCGGTTCAGACGGACGAGTGCCGTCGCGCGCCCGGTGTGAGCCAGCATTGGAAACGAAACCTCCGGGTGTTCGGCCGCGATCTTCAGCGCCCGATCTAGATACTGTAATCCCTCCTCCGCGCGCCCCATTTCGACGAAGCCCTGGCCGATGATGGTGTAGTAGCGAATCTGCGCGGCGACATCGCCAAAGAACCGGGCCCACCCGACCGCCTTCGTCATCATGTCGCGAGCTTTTGTGGTGTCGCCCTCAAGGAAAGCGAGGATGGCCAGTTCTCCCCCCGCCCGCGCCGCCCACTGGTGCTTGCCCAGCTTTTCAGCGATGCGGAGCACCTCCTCCCAGTCGCGCCGCGATTCAGGAGGATCGATCTCAAGGTCTATGTTGCCCTTCACGACCAGCAGGCGTAGCTTCAGTTCGGGGTCGTTCTGGACGAGCGGGTTTTCGAGTTCCTTGGCCAGGTTAGCGGCAACCTCGATGAAGGACATGCTGAGAACATCCGCCCGCATGCGGCTGACCTTGCAGTAGAGGGCGTTCCTGGTGTCTCCTGCCTGAGTGAAGAGCAGCTCAGCCCGTGCGAACAACGGGCGTGCCTGGACCCAGTCGTGGAGCCATGCGAGGCGATCCGCCTCAGCCAGTAGCGGCGCCGGCTCGTTCGCGAGCGATCCGGTGGGCACGGGGAGGAGCGCGACAAGGATAGCAAGCAGACAGGCGAGCTTGACCCGTCCATCTACTCGACCTCTGGCTCTGACGCGTGTTACCCCATACCACGCCGCCTCGACGGTGAGGTTCAATTATATTGCCTATTTTGCAGAATGTGGGGCGGGGCGGAGTCAGACGGAGTAGAGCCCGTGGAGTTTGTCGAGGTCGTAGGGGCCATCGAATCCGGGACCGGCTTCTGGTCGCCAGCCACAATTAAGGCTATGTCTTCATGGTGCCGAACAGGTTCTTTTCAGATCGAACGGTTCGTAATCCGTAAGTGAGCCGCAAGGCGCGAAGGAGGCTGCAGAGAGCCATAGGCGAAGCCGCAGCAGACGGCCCCAACGGGCCGCCGCACCCTTGTAGCGTGGTGCCGGGAAACCTTGAGCTGTGGGCCTCCAAGCATGCTGGAACCCCAAGGTCGTCCGCTGGCTCTTGTCATCTCGGCACGCTGCTGGGCGTGGTGGTGAACGGGCCGCCGAAGTGCTGGGCGCCCTGCCTGTGCGTGAACACGCCTGGGACGATGTTTCGAAGTGGCCCGACTGGCTCCCCAAGAGACACGCAAGCACGAACTCTCGAATGGAGAATCCTGCTCGACGAGAATTCTCCAGCTTGTTAACCAAGCGGGGGAATTCGGAAATGCGTTTGTCTCGAATGGATGTCTCGCCTGGGTGCGGATTGCGCTACCGAAAGGCTCCGCGGCGTCAGCCAGCCAAGGCTCCCTCCGCTTGACGTTCAACCGGCTGCTCCACTGCGTTCTCATCACCGAGCACGATCTATCCGGCGACGGACATCAGCCGAAGTCGAGGCGGGTCGAAGGTGCGGCGCAAGGGGCCGGGATAGCAACCAAGACCGCTGCCACGGCAATGCGCGACCTGAAGCAGATCCAGTGCTTGGACACCACGAGGTCTCTCGTGTTGGGCGTGTAGCTACCGCCGGACTGCCGTAGCACCGGCTTTCTTCACTGCGGTTTCGATGTCCTGCAAAGATAGAGCCGACAGGTCGTATGTCAACTTCATCTGATTGGTGATTGGGTTCAGGCTGAAGCTCTTGACACCCCTCAGGCCTTTCACACGCTTCTCGACAATCTGTCCCGCGCATGAACAACTGAGCCCAACAATCTCGAAAGTCGCAGAATCCACCCCATTCGCTCCCTTTGCTTCGCCGGCGATTGACGCTGGCGTCATCACCGCGTTTGTCTCCTCGGCACAAGAGCAGCAGCACGATTGCTGGGGCGCAGCAATCGGGAAAGTCGGAGCAGTTGTCCTCGCCGCCGGCACTTCGGCGGCCACCGGCACTGTGGCGCGGCTCTGCCACTTCAATAGCCGTAGCGCATTGGCAATCACGAAAAGTGCGCTTGCCTCGTTGAGGAGTAGCCCGGTGACGAGCCCGAGGTAGCCGAGTAAGGCCATGACCACCATAAAAGCAACATTGATCAGGGAGACCACGATGTTCTGCCGGATCGTGCTGACTGCCCGGCTGGAGAGCTCACGGGCAAAGGCAATCTTGGCAAGGTCGTCGGACATCAGAACAACGTCCCCGGCTTCGATGGCAACGTCGGTTCCCGCCGCTCCCATCGCGATGCCCACGTCCGCAACGGCCATCGCCGGCGCGTCATTGATTCCGTCGCCGACCATGGCCACCCGGCCGTGTTTCTGTCGGAGCCTGCGAATTACGTCAACCTTGTCGGTGGGTAGAAGCTGGGCGTAGTATTCGTCCACTCCCACTCGGCGGGCAATTGCCTGAGCGCTCCGCTCGTTGTCCCCGGTGAGCATTACTGTCCGCACCCCACCGCGACTCAGGCGTCGCAGGGCCTCGGTCGCCCCCGGCCGCAGGGTGTCGGCGATTGCCACGAGGCCGGCCAAGCGGCCATCGGCACTCACCAGGACGACTGTCTTGCCTTCGCTTTCGAGGCGGGCAACGGCGTCTTCGGCATCCTCAATGGGCACCCCGTGCTCCACGAGACACCGGGGACTGCCGACCACGCACGGCAGTCCGCGAACCGTAGCCGTGACACCCAGCCCGGCGCTCTCATGGAAGTCCTCCACCGATTGCCCGGAGGATGCCCCGCTCTCCCGCGACTTGCGGACGATTGCGGCCGCCAGCGGATGACCAGACCGCGACTCAATCGTACCAGCAAGGTCCAGCACCTCCTGTTCTCCCACGCCGCCGAAGGCCAGAACGTCCGTGACCTGAGGACGCCCGATGGTCAGGGTGCCGGTCTTGTCGAAGGCGACGACCTTCACCCGATCGACGGCCTCGAGATAGGCGCCTCCCTTAAAGACTGTTCCATGCCGGGCCGCGTTCGCCATTGCGGCCACGACGGCCACGGGGACCGAGAGAGCGAGGCCGCAGGAGCACGAGACCACAAAGACGACCAGCCCCCGATAGATGAATGGCAGCCACTCGGCTCCCATGAACAGGGGCGGCACAATGGCCACCAGCACGCCGAGAACGAACATGGCTGGCGTGTAGTATTTACCGAAGGAGTCGGAAAACCTCTGCAACGAGGTCTTCTTCGCCTGCGCCTCTTCGACTGAATAGATGATCCGGGAGAGCATCGCCTCGGATGCGGGCTTCCCCACCTGTACCTCGAGCGAACCATTCTGGTTGATGGTCCCGGCGAAGACGTCGCCGCCAGCCTCCCGCCGCACCGGGATTGGCTCCCCGGTGACGGCCGCCTGGTCCACATAGGACGAGCCCCGGACGACGCGCCCATCGACGGGTATCCGCTCGCCCGGCCGTACCACGACGATATCCCCTACCGCAATCTCCTCGATCGGGCGCACCACCTCACCGCTCTCCGTGCGCACGAGCGCTTCCCTGGGCATCAATTCCATGAGCGATCGGATCGCCCCCCGCGCCTTGTCAACCGCGTAAGACTCGAGGACGTCGCCGAGCGAGTAGACGAAGATCAGAACGGCTGCTTCGCCCCACAAACCGAGGAGCATGGCGCCGCCGGAACCGATGAGCATGAGGAGGTGAATTGTCGGCGTGAGATTGACAAGGGCGATAAGCGCCTTTCGCGCCGGATAGTAGACGCCGGTGAGGACGGAGAACAAGTAGAGTCCGTTGCCGACAAGAGGTGATGCGCCAAGTTTTCCCGCTATAAAGGCGATGAGGGCGAGAAGGCCGCACCCATAGAGGGCGAGTTGCTGCTTCTCGCGCCACCAGGTGCTGCGCCGGCCCTGGCCCTTCAGCAGTGAGGCCTTCATCCCCGTCTCGGAGACCGACCGGATGATGTCCTGGATCGTCGTGGACCTGGGGTCGTAGGAGACCCGGAGCTGGTTGGTGATCGGATTGAGCTCATGGCTCAGAACGCCGGCCAGCCCGTTCATCTTTCGTTCAACCAGGGTTCCTTCGCAGCCACACTCCATTCCTTCGATCTGGAGCGTGACCGTCTCGATGCCGGGCTCGAACGGGACGTTCCACGCGCCCGGTTCCAGGGTGAGCCCCAGCAGTTCCGCCAATCGTTCACGGGAGGGGTAGCTCCCCATTGATACAATGTGCCCGTCGACGATGACGATAGGAAGCCGATTCGGTCCTCCTTCCATCTCTCGAAGAATCTCGGGATTCGAGACGAACAGCTCCGCCTCCCGGCCCAGATCATGGCGTTCTACCTTCACGCCCTGCTTCGCCGCCCATGCCAAGTCGGCGGCGAATTGCACCAGCACGGGATCCGTCGAGCAGCACAAGGGCGGATCGTAAATCTCAAGCTTCTTCATGAACTCTCCTTGCTAGTCGATGCCCAGTCTGTTTGTCCATCGATGCATCGATGGACAATGCTAACAAGCCAAAAAAAGTCACCTCACCACAATCTCGCGGCTCGCCCGCACATGATCCATAACTTCCATCCAGGCCTCGACGGCCACGGAGAAAGCCTCTTTCCCCTTGCTGGTGAGGGCGTAGACTTTGCGGCCTCGTCCACCGACCGTCTCCTCACGCACCGTGACGTAACCCCCTTCTTCAAACTCCCGCAACACAGGGTAGATCGTTCCTTCTCTTGGAGAGCAGCAGCCGGAGGTGGATATGTCCACCTCGTGGGTGATTTCGTAGCCATACATCGGGCGCTTATGGAGCACGCTGAGGATAAAGAATTTCGATAGGCTCATCTTGATGATCCCGTTCCAATACAAGCGATCGGTGTAGTCGACCGGCGGCTTGTCCGCTTTTTCGAGATGCATCGATGGGCGAGGCATATGCTACGATACTACACCTCGCCCATCGAGGCGTCAAGCTGGGTTTCGCAAAACAGGACTTCTTCAAAAGGCAATGAAGCCGCTCCAGACCACCGACGAAGATCGGGCATCTTCCCCATGCTGGATTTCAGACCGCAATCACATGGTTTATTATGCGGCGATCCGCAACCTCATAAGGCCTCGATGAAGGTCTTGATCCTGCCAACGATTTGGTCTCGAATCCGGCGAAACACGGCCGTGCGCTCTTCCTCGGAGCCTTGGGCCGCAGCCGGATCCTCAAAGCTCCAATGGACGCGCTCGGCCTTACCGGCAAAAATCGGGCAACTCTCTTTGGCGTTGTCGCAGACCGTGATCACGTAACGGAACCGCTGGCCCAGGAACTCGTCAACCGATTTCGAGCGGTGGCCGGAGATGTCGATTCCGATCTCCCGCATCACCTCGATCGCCTCGGGGCGAACCGACGACGGTTTGATGCCGGCGCTGAATACCTCAAACTTCTCGCCCAGCGCGGACCGGAAGAGCCCCTCCGCCATTTGGCTCCGAGCGGAGTTGCCGGTGCATAGAATCAGAACTTTTTCTTTCGGTTCAGTCGGCATCTACAACCTCAGCGGCACAGCTTGATGATGACATCGGGCTTGATCGCCTTGCTTCGTGTGCAGCACTCGGCGTATATGAAGGTGAGCACTTCCTGCAACGCCTCGGTATTCGCCGCGTACCACAGATGCGTACCTTCGCGCCGGACGGTCACCAAGGCTTCGTTCTTCAGCTTGTCCAAATGATGGGAGAGCGTAGACGGGGGGATTCCGAGTTCGGATTGCAGATCTCCGGCGACCATCCCTTCCGGGTGCGCCTCGAGCAGCAAGCGCAGAATGCGCAAGCGCGCCGCAGTGCCCATCGCTGAGAACATGTCGGCGTAGCGAGCGATTTGTTGCGCCTGTTCCTGTGTCTTCTTCATTGTAGTTTCAGCCGACTCGGACGCAGACACGCCGACCCTTCTTCGACAATAGCAAAACTACCGTAGATTTGAAAATGCCGGTGTGCCTTGACTGCCTTTCGGTACTTCCGCTATGATCGAAAAAGGCGGCGGCCGGTGCGGCACCTATGGCCGTTTCTCAATGCGCTGCGACTACTTTGGTTGTGACCGGCTACTGCAATTCGGACTTCAGAGAGGATGAGTGATCCAAAGCCATGGACAACAACGTTCTCCGTCGTGGACGCCCTCATGTGATCATCTTCCTGAGATTGTTGCTGGGGGGCGTGATGCTGTACGCCGCCTACACGAAACTACGCGAGCCCTGGCAGGTGTTCGCGATGTCAATCGCCGCTTACGGATTGCTGCCGGAGTGGGCCGTATGGGTGGCAGCCCGAACGCTTCCGTGGCTGGAGTTGGGGCTTGCTGTCGTGATCATTAGCGGCTACGGTCTGCGATACTCCTCACTGGCTATCACCGGCCTGCTGAGCATATTCTTTGCCGTCATGCTGTACTCGTTCGCAAGGGGCATGGGGATCGACTGCGGTTGCTTCGGGCCGGGCGACGCACTTGGCCCGCGATCGCTGCTGCGGGATGGGGTATTGCTGGCGGCTTCGATTCTGCTGACTTTCCTTTGCTTCCACGGCCGTGCCATTGGAAACCCAGATGGGCGGAATATCCAGGAGACTAACTGATGAAGCGATTCCGAACGATCCCTTCCCTGAGTTGGCTCGCACTGAGCCTCTTTCCGGCATTGTTGTTGGCCCAACAGGTCCCGCGACAATCCCCGGACTTCACAGTCGTGACAACCGCCGGCAAACCGCTGCGGTTGAGCGAGTTTCGAGGGAAGGCCCTGGTTGTCGAGTTCCTTCTGACCGAGTGCCCGCACTGTCAGGAGACGGCGCAGGTCCTGGAGAAGCTTCAGCGTGAGTACCGCGCGCGTGGGTTACAGGCAATCGCCGTGGCCTTCAACCCCGATGGGCCCGCCAGGCTGCCGGCACTCGTCAAGAAGCTGAATCTTTCCTTACCGGCGGGAACGGCATCCCAACTCTCCGTGTTCCAACACCTGCAGCTCTCGTTTATGAAGCAGTACTCGGTCCCATTCCTTGCCTTCGTGGATGGGAACGGGGTTATCCGCGCCCAGTTCACCGGGGACGATTCCTTCTTCAAGAATACCGAAGCCAACATGCGTTCCAATATCGAAGCGCTCCTGAAGCGAGGCTCGGCGCCCGGACCAGAGGCCGCTCCCGAATCGAAAAAGCTGCAGAAGAAGCGCTGATGGCCGGATCTTCGGGGATCTCCAGTGAATTCGACCAGAACGTCCGGGGAGGGCTGGACTCTCCTTAGCGTTGCCAGCCCAGCAATGAGTTTTGAGCCAAGAAGGCTCTTGACACAATTTCCGTCGTTCCGCTATGATCGAACTATGCGGCGCCAGCGTGAGATCGATGTGGCCCGTTACGCCGAGATGCTGGCGGCCATGGGAACGGAGCCGCGCCTGCGCATCGTGCGCCTGTTGCTCTCGGCTCACCCCAATGGCATGGTCGTTGGCGACATTCACGAGTCCCTCGGAATCGCGGGTTCCACATTATCACACCATCTGGAGAAACTGAAGAACGAGGACTTGGTGACTATCCGCCGGGATGGGACGTTCCTGTGGTACTCGGCCAACACGAAAACGCTGCGCGAACTGCTGACGTTTTTGTGCACCGAGTGCTGCTCAAGGAACCACGTAATCGAGTTCAAGAGCATCATGGCATGTGATCTCGAAGGGTGCTAGCAATCAGGAAGAACTACCGAGGAAGCATTTGAAATGGAAGAACAAAACGTCAAAGAGATGGTCAGAGAAAGATATGGTCGGGCTGCTTTGCTGGTCCGGGCGGGCGGCGCATCGTGCTGCGGCCCGTCGTGCTGCTCCGCATCGAGTGCGTTTGGCGAGAAGGACCCCATCACGGCCGACCTGTACGGAAGCGACGAGGTTGCCTCGATCCCAGAAGAGGCCGTTCTCGCCTCCCTTGGGTGTGGAAATCCTACAGCGCTCGCGGAACTCAGCGCTGGCGAGGTTGTTCTTGACCTCGGGTCGGGTGGTGGCATTGATGTCATGCTGTCCGCAAGGCGCGTCGGTCCCAGCGGGAAAGCCTATGGTCTCGACATGACCGATGAGATGTTGGCGTTGGCGCGCGAGAACCAGCGCAAGGCCGGAGTCGAGAATGTCGAGTTTCTGAAAGGCGAGATCGAGGATGTCCCGCTTCCCGACAGCTCCGTGGACGTGATCATCTCAAACTGCGTGATCAATCTGTCTGCCGACAAAGACCGCGTCTTCCGGGAAGCATTTCGAGTTTTGAAGCCCGGCGGCAGGCTTGCCGTTTCCGACGTGGTCGTGCGAGGCAACATCCCACTCGAGGTCCGGAGGGACATGGAACTTTGGGCTGGTTGCATCGCCGGTGCCCTTGAAGAAACGGACTACCAGTACAAGCTTGCGGTCGCCGGCTTTGAGCAGATCGGACTCGAGCCTACTCGGGTATATCGCGCCCAGGATGTCCGCGGTTTTCTCGCCAACACTGGACTCAACAATCTGGACGAGTTGGCGGCCCAGGTGGACGGTCAGTTCTTTAGCGCCTTTGTGCGCGCTAGAAAACCAGCAATCACCAAATCTCAGCAGGAAACAAAAGAAATGATGAAGAAGCTTCAAGTATTCGACCCGCCGATGTGTTGTTCGACGGGTGTCTGTGGTCCGAACCCGGATCCCGTACTCCCCCGCTTCGCAGCCGACCTGCATTGGCTGGCAAGCCAGGGAGTTGCCGTCGAGCGGTACAACCTGGCGCAGGAGCCTCAGGCCTTCGCCGCTAATGAAACAGCCAAGGCCGCGCTTGTGAAGTATGGCAACGACTGCCTCCCTCTCATCCTGGTGAACGACGCCATTGTGAGCCGCGGCTCTTATCCGACACGAGAAGAGCTTGCGTGCCTCGTTGGCCTTCAGGATGAAGAGGCTCCGAGCCTGTATACCGCTGCCGTGGCCGAGTTGGTCGCGATTGGCGCTTCGATTGCGTCGAATTGCGAACCCTGTTTCAAATACCATTTCGACAAGGCACGCAAGCTGGGCGTTTCGGTTGACGACATGACTCGCGCCGTTGAGACCGCCCAGGCGGTGAAGGAGAGTCCTGCGCGTTCCGTCCTTGAACTGGCAAATCGCTTCTTGAAGCGGGAGGAGCCTTTGAAGGGCCTGCCAGTGATGCAGTCGAGTTGCTGCGCGCCGGGTACGACTGCGCCGTCCGGGGGTAAGGGGGGCTGCTGCTAATGAGGCTGCTATCAACCTCGCTATCACGCGCGGTGGAGGAGACAAACGCATGAGTGAGAGTCTTGGCCGAAAGTTGTCGTTTCTCGATCGCTACCTGACGATCTGGATTTTCCTTGCGATGGCGCTGGGTGTGGGTTTGGGGTATTTCCTCCCGGCATCGCACGAGTTCATCAGCCGCTTCGATGTCGGAACCACGAACATCCCCATCGCCATCGGGCTAATCCTGATGATGTATCCGCCACTGGCGAAAGTGAAATACGAGGAGATTGGCCGCGTCTTCCGCGACTGGAAGATCCTTGGCTTGTCGTTGGTTCAAAACTGGCTGGTCGGCCCTCTCTTGATGTTCGCGCTGGCCGTGCTGTTCCTGCACAACCATCCCGCGCTGATGGTAGGCCTCATTATGGTGGGCATCGCCCGCTGTATCGCCATGGTCCTGGTGTGGAACGAATTGGCCAAGGGCAACAGCGAATATGCGGCGGGGCTGGTCGCGCTCAACAGCGTCTTTCAAGTCCTATTCTACGGTCTGTTCGCCTGGGTCTTCGTGACGGTCTTGCCCGGCTGGCTAGGACTGAATCTTTCAGTGGTCCAAGGCGCCGGGGGCAAGACGCTAGCGGCTATCACTGTCGGCGAGATCTTTCGCAGCGTGATGATCTACCTGGGTATCCCGTTCGCTGCAGGCGTGCTCAGCCGGGCGATCCTGCTGCCCACCATGGGCCGGACCTGGTACGAGCGGACATTCATAGCTCGCATCTCGCCGATCACGCTGATTGCCCTGCTGTTCACGATCGTCGTGATGTTCAGCTTCAAGGGCGACAAGATCGTTCAGTTCCCGATGAAGGTGCTCCTGGTTGCCGTTCCTCTAGCGATCTACTTTGCACTGATGTTCCTGGTCAGTTTCTTCATGGCCCGCAGGTTCGGCGCGGATTACAGCCGCAGTGCCACGCTGGCCTTCACCGCCTCGGGCAATAATTTCGAATTGGCGATCGCGGTGGCGATCTCGGTCTTCGGCATCACTTCGGATGTCGCCTTCGCCACGGTCATCGGCCCGCTGGTCGAGGTGCCAGTGCTGATCGGACTGGTACATGTGTCGCTATACTTCCAACGCCGTTTCTTTGGAGAAGGTGACGTAATTGATGACGGCATTCTTACGGCGCAGGCTTTTCCAGTACCTTCCGGTATCGCTGAGCGCCGACCTTATGATGACGCTTAAACAAATAGTATGAAAGGAGTTCCCCCAATGTTTTCACGAGTCGTTGTCGCCACGGATCTCTCGCAAGCCTCGGACAGCGTCGTTGGTTGTCTGCATGGGCTCAAGCCGCTGGGCGCGCTGGAGATCATTCTGACGCATGCCCTGGGTATTCGTCACCTGGAGGACATGAAGTACGAGTTGGCGCGTCAGGTCGAACCGAAGCTTCAAGAGCAGAAGAAATTGCTCGACGACCAAGGGTTTCAGGTAACAGTCAGGATCGAACCGGGTTTGCCGGCCTTTGAGATCAACCGGGTCGCCCGGGAGGCGGACGCGTCGTTGATTGTCATCGGCTCCCACGGCGCCACCCTGGCCCGAGAAATACTCCTGGGCAGCGTCGCGACGGAAGTTCTTCACCAGTCGCGCCATCCGGTGTTTGTCGCACAGTTGAAGATAGACGACACCAAGGATCAGATCCGCTGCGAGATGCTTTGCACCGACTTCCGCCGCCACGTCCTGTTCGCCACTGACTTCTCAGACTCTGCCGAACGCGCCTTCAGCTACCTCGAGAAAATCGTCGCGAGCGGCGGGCGACGCGTCACGCTGCTCCATGTCCAGGATCGTTCTCGAATTGGGGGTCACCTCCGGGATCGCCTCGAGGAATTCAACCGGATCGACGAAGAACGGTTGGAACGTATGCGCACGCGTCTCAGGGAACTCGGCGCTGAAGACGTGCGCATCGATATTCCCTACGGGCACCCGGTTGAGGAGATCGTCGGCCGCGCCGATCGTGAAGGGGCGACGCTGATCGTGATGGGCAGCCAGGGTCGGGGAGCGCTGGCTTCGGTGCTGCTTGGCGGAGTCAGCCATCAGGTGACGCGGCTGACAAGCGTGCCCGTGCTGTTGGTCCCGGCAATCCGCTGAACGGGAACTTCCATGCCACCCTGCGATTACGTCAGTCAGGATTGGGTCCTGAATCTTTTCGGAGGCAGCTTGACAGCGCTTTGCCAAGAGCCTAATATGCAGACAGCTGCATATATGAAAATCAAGCACATGTGCCAGACATGCGGAGAGCATTTCGAGGGCGAAGCGCCCGCGAGCGAGGCGGCGGTTTTGCCCGAGTGCCCCTCGTGTGGAAGTCGCGACGTGGAAAATGAGGAACCCGTGGCCAATCCGGTCAAGCGTGCCAGTCCTTATGATCGCGGGATCTGCCCGTGCGCGATTCTAGCGCTGTCGGGAGAGCCTCGACATCGGAGATGACATGAAAAGTAGAGCGCGAGTTCGTAACCGCCGGGTGGTATCCGATTTCGCGCGGATGGCAAAGGTGCTGAGAGTAGTCGCCGATGAGCGGCGACTACGCATTCTTGGCGCCCTCATGAAGAAGGAACTCTGCGTCTGTGAGTTGGTGGATTCGTTGCTCTTGGCGCAGTACGACGTATCGCGGCACCTGGCTAGGTTGAGGCATGTCGGGCTCGTAGTCGGTCGAAGAGAAGGCCTTTGGGCTTACTATTCCATCCCCAAATCTGCTTGGCGGGATTCCCTTCTCGGTGGCTTTCTCGCGTTGGTGGAACAGCAAGTGGCGGGCGCCCATCACGGGAATGCGGATTTTGCCCGGCTGGAGCAACGACTGGCCATGCGCAATGGGAATCGGTGCGTGGTCGGTTTTAAGAATTGATGTTGCTCTTGGATCAACTATATGCACTGCGAAGCATACAGCGAGCGGGATGATCAGCGAAGTCCTGGGCCTGGATTTCGGCCAGACGGCGGGTCCGGCCGCCGACGGCTGCTCTTGAGGTGCGCCATGTTTGCTGGCAAACGGGTCTTGCTTGGAGTTACGGGCAGCATTGTGGCATATCAGGCTGCCGATCTGCTCGGCGTCCTGAAGAACCAGTTCGCTGACCCGGTGGCAACCGGAGGCGATGCTATGGATGCGATGACACATGCCCGCCTATACATGGTCGAAGAGCTCCTGCGCGGGGAGAAATGCGTTCTGGAACTCACTGGTTTGGTTGGGGCCGATATCTCTATCGTTTCGAAGCACCTGGCTGTGCTGAGAAGTGCGGGAACCGTTACGGAAGAGAAACGTGCGAACCGCGCATTCTACTCGCTGCGACGTAGAGAGGTGTTCAGGTTCGTCATGACGACTCCAGATTTAACAAGGGGTTTCGCAGCCAAACGTGCAGCAGCGATGGCCGTTTCTCGCAAGCACGAAGCGCACCTGGTTCGCGGCACTGCGCACAGAAGGAGGATTCTTCCCCTATGAGCTTTCGACCTTCTGCCAGACAAACGCTTATTCTCTTTGTAGTCGTCTGGACCGCGTGGATCGCAATTCAGGCGTGGCGGAGCCGGTCGAGTTCTGCCGCCTCAGACACCGCAATAGCAGTTGCGGGCCCAGCAAAGGCTAATCGAGTCGTCGCCTACTACTTCCACGTGACCGCTCGCTGCACGACCTGCATGACGATTCAAGCCTATACGGCTGAGGCATTGACAGCCGGGTTCCGTGACGCTTTGGCAAGTGGTGATCTGGAGTTTCGGCCAGTCAACATCCAGCGTGCGGAGAACCGGCATTTCATTCAGGACTATAAGTTGTATACGAGATCCGTCATCATCGCTCGATTCAATGACGGACGGCAGATTGAGTGGAAGAACCTTGAGAACGTATGGGATCTCACAGTGAGCAAGCCCGCATTTGTGAGCTATGTCCGACGGCATGTACGCGAGTACCTCGGGAGACTGTGACGGCATCCGGGCAGGAGTGAATATGCAGTGCTACGAATGCGCAGTTTTAGATAAGGAGACCCAGGCAGCCGGCCTGTGCCATAACTGTTCAGTTGCCCTCTGCCGGGAGCACGCCATCTTGCGGTCCCGAAGTGTCACGGCTCCTTATCCGGTCTATAAGATTATCGAGCTTCCGCACCAGGCGCGAGAGATGCTTTGCTCGGTCTGCAAGACGGCGCTCGAGCAGGATCGATCAGTGACACGTATCGCATAACCGCGAAGAAAGGTAAGGTCCACCGGGCACTGCCTGCCTGTGCAGGCAAGGAGATCGAAGATCATCTGTTTGTGCCGTTCGTGGGAGTTCAGGTGTTTGCATTTCAGTGATTTCAGAGAAATACAGTGCCGGACTCTCAACAACAAGAGGCGGACCAGGACCGGGAAGGAAAAGCCATATGATCGACTTCTACGAAGCGGCGACGCAATCATTTCAAGAGAGCCTCAACCGGATCGAGAAGGAAGGGTGGAAAGACGCGCCGGAATGGCATTTGGCCAACGGGCTTCTTCGGCTAGCGCAAGGGTTAAAGGCAGATCGTGAAGCGGAGGAGGATCTCCGTAAAGGGTTTTCCCGGTCTTGGGTACCTCCCAAATAGCGGGCTCCCGGTTCGAAACCTGAGCGCATGGGCCACAGCGTGCTAGGGCCGCATCCGTTGTTCAACCACCGGCGGCAGCAGTTCATCGTGTGGGCGCTTTGATCAAACAGGAGGTTGACTACCATGATCTCAGCAAGTGCATCCACGGCAGACGAATCCGCCGCTTTTGCATGGGGCAACACTATCCCCGATTCGTACGGAGTCCGATATCCCGATGGCACCAGCGCGAATTACGGCAACGATTCGCCGGCCTTCACGCTTGTCGTGCGAGACCACTGTGAACTGGAGTGGCTGCTCAGCCTCGGGGGTCACCTCAAAACCGGCCATTGAGGGACACCTCAAAACCGGCCATAGGAAGCCGACCCAGAACACACGATTTATACCCTACCGGAGACGGTTCCGGCAAGCTTTTTTTCTAGTCAGCATTTTCCAGTTCAGGCATGAGCCTGAACAACCGCGGACTGGGTCGGCGCTCGGCGGCAGGTGAATCCTCCTTTCGTTGCGTGGCAGTGAGCACCCGAAGGGCGCCAGCCGCGACGTTTTGGTCTTTGGGTTTGCGAGAAGAGGGAATCGTCGCCGGCGCGGTGGAAATGTGGGAATCGCGCCTTGGGCGATTTCCAAGGGGCGGTGGGAAACGTGGGAAACCGCAGTCTGGTTTTCCAGGTTTTCCATGGCCCCGGCATTTCCACCGCGCTTCGCAACATCTCCGCCTGGGTCCCTTCTTTGAATCACTGTTCTCATGGGATTACCTCATCCGGCCGTGGCGGCGGTCTTGGTGCGCCAACTGCGCGGGCCGCACTTCAGCAGGTGCCCGTGGTGGAGCAGCCGGTCCAGCATGGCGCCGACGGCGGCGGCATCGCCGAGGAGTTTGCCCCAGTCCTCGACCGGGCGGTTGGAGGTCAGCAGCGTGCTGGCCCGTTCGTAGCGGCGCATGATGATTTCCAGCAGATCTTCTGCCGCAGTCTGCGGCAGCTTACGCATGCCGAAGTCGTCGATGATCAGCAAGGGAACCGTGGCAACTGATTCCACATACCGTTTGCGCGTGCCGTCGATGACGGCTTCGGCGAGTTCCTCCAGCAAGATGTGAGTCTCCCGGTAGAGCACGCGGTAGCCTTGCTGGATGGCGGCCTGCCCGATGGCCTGCGCCAGATGGCTCTTGCCCGCGCCGCCCGGGCCGAGGAAGAGCGCATCCTCGCGCCGGCCGATGAACGCGCCGGTGGCCAGGTCGAAGACCAGGCTGCGGTTAATCTTCGGGTTGAAAGCGAAGTCGAAGTTGTCGAGAGTCTTGTCGGGATCACGGAAGCCGGCCTGTTTGCGCCGGCGTTCGAGCAGGCGGTCCGAGCGGCGCGTGAGCTCGTCCGAGACCAGACACGAGATCAAGTCGATGGGCGCCATGGGTTCGGCTTGCGCCTGGTGCAGCCGGGTTTCCAGCACGGCGGCGATGCCACCGAGGCGAAGCTGCCGCAGCGAACGCTGCAGCTCAATGAGATTCATGGTTCGTTTTCCTCCTTGGTTTTGTCGGCGATGAAGTCGCGGTACAGAGTGAGCTGGCGGATCAACGGATCGACTTGCCGCAAGCTGAGCGGGTTGTGGGGACGCCGCTCGAGATAGCGGCGAACAAAGCGGTACTCGAACACTTCCACTTCCAGAGCCGCGGCGCAGGCATCGTCGGTAGCCGCGGCTCCGTACTTCTTGGCGAGTGAGAGCACCCCCAAGATACGGCGCACCGCAGGTTCGCCCTGGTGTCGATGTATGCCCTGACAGAGCATCCCGATGTGGCGTCCGGCTTTTTCGGTTCTGGCCAGCAGTTGCAGTGTGCCGAGTGGCGTCCGACTGGGGCGGTCTTCATCCTTGATTCGATGGCCGCCGCGCTGCTGGCGCAGGTGCTCGCGCAGCAGTTGGCCGGTCCTTGGATCGAGGAGACGGATGTGCCGCTCGTCCCACTGGACCTGGACACGGCGGCCGATCCAGCCCGGCGGCGCGCCGTAGTAGGCGGCCTCGACTTCGACACAGCCGTCCAGATGCACGGTGCGCTCGCCGAACTGGTAGTAGCGGAAAGGCTCCAGGGGCAACGGCAGCAGCGCCGGCCGTTCCTCGGTAAACATCGTCGCCACTTGCCGCTTGGTGGTGCCGTGAATGCGGGTATCGGCCCAGCGCTCTTCCCAGCGATCAAGGTAAGCCTGGGCCTCTTCCAGGCTTTCGAAACGAAGCCCCTTCAAGGGCGTCTTCTTCGCGTGGCCGACGCCGGCTTCCACTTTCCCCTTTCGATCCGGATCTCCGACGCGGCACGGCAGAGCGACGACGCCGTAGTGAGCGAGCATGTCGCGGTAGAGCGGATTCAACGCGGGATCGTAGATGTCCGGGGCAAGCACGCCTTCGCCCAGGTTGTCGAGCACCACCACGTGGGTGACCCCGCCGAGCCGGCGAAACGCCCGCTCATGCAGTTCAACCCAGATGCGCGTACTGGAGCGAAAGGTGAGCAGGCGTACCGACTTGCGGCTGTAGCCGAGCGTCAGCACGAACAGCCGCGTGCGCTGATAGCGGCCACTGGCCGGGTCGCGGACCATCGGGCCGCTGCCGTAGTCCACCTGCGTCTCTTCGCCGGGAGGTGTCTCGATCACCACACGGGCTTCCGGCGGCCGGGTACCACGGAGCTTGCCAACAAAACGCTTGACGCTCTGGTAGGCCCCGCGGAAGCCGTGATCGTCCACCAGATCCTGCCAGATGGCCTTGGCGTTGCGGCCCTGGCCGAGTCCGATCTCGATCACCTCCCGGTAGGGCTCGCAGGCACTGGCGGAGGGACTGCGCCCCGGCGCCGGCTCTGGTTCGGCGGACGGGACGGGGGCTGAAGGTGCGCCAGAGTCGGGGGTCACCTCTATGGCCGGTTTTGAAACTGAGCCAGGGTCGGGGGTCACCTCTATGGCCGGTTTTGCCGGCGGTTGCTGTCCCCATCTGCCCGGTGACCGGGGTTCGATTCCGGAGGCCCGCAGGTAGCCTGCCGCGGTCTCGCGGCGCACACCGGTAGCCCGTTGGATATGCCGCAGCGTCCAACCCAGCCGCCCCAAGGCGATAATCTGTTGCTTCTTTTCTTCGCTCAAGACATTGCTCATCTCGACGGAGGGTAAACCTCCCGTCGTGGTCAATGTCCTGAGTCAGCTCCTATGGCCGGTTTTGAGGTGTCCCTCAATGGCCGCTTTTGGGTGTCCCCCGAGGCTCAGGGCTGATGCGTACTCCGCAGCGCTCTCGTTCATTCGCGGCGACTTCGATGTTCAGGGTGACCTCGTCGCTGCGGCGCGGTTTCAACTGGGCAGACGACATCGAGGTTGGCGTGAGCTTTTGTGCGCAGCGGCGGCGCTCCTGGGTCCGCATCGTATCGAAACCTGGTTTCAGACGCGGGCACGCGCGGTCGAGAACATTCGCTACCACTATGATCGATCGAATGAGTTCTACAAGCAGTTCCTCGATCCGCGCATGGTTTACTCATGCGCCTATTTCCCGACCCCAGATACACCGCTTGATCAGGCACAGGTCACCAAGCTGGACCACATCTGCCGCAAGCTCGATCTGCGGACTCGTAATCGATTTCTCGATATCGGCTGCGGCTGGGGCGCGCTGGTGATTCACGCGGCCGCACACTATGGAGTGCAGGCGACTGGTTGCACGTTGAGCCGAAACCAAGCCGATTACGCAAGAGAATCCGCGGCACGAGTGATCGAGGCGGGAGTGACCATCCACGAGATGGACTTTCGCGGAATCACCGGCAGGTTTGACAGAATTGCCTCGGTTGGAATGTTCGAACACGTCGGTCGCCACCGGTTGCGCGGCTACTTTCGCAAGATTTACGACTTGCTGGAGCCAGAAGGGCTTTTCCTGAACCAAGGCATCGTCCGTCCGGAATTCGTGACAGATGGCGCGCAGACTCTTTTCCTGCAACGAAGAGTATTCCCCGGCGGGGAACTGGCGCATCTAGCCGACGTGATTCGAACCGCCGAACTGACCGGCTTCGAAGTCCTAGACATCGAAGACATGCGGCCGCACTACGCATTGACTTGCCGTGCGTGGGTCGAGCAGTTGCAGCGAAACGCAGCCGCATGCCTCGATGCGGTGGATGGGGAAACATATCGAACCTGGCTGCTGTACCTGGCGGGATCCGCAGCCAATTTTGAAGATGGGCTCATTAGTGTCTCCCAACTCCTACTGGCGAAGCGGAGCAGCCCCGCGAGACGGCTGACGCGAGAATACATGTGCTCGGGTATCAATCGCTGATCAATCGTCAGAGCCCTGCGAGGCGGCCCGACACCAGACCTGGCGTCGCGCGCAGCATCCGTAGAAGGCGCACGAGCTGCACGAGGGGATTGACATCTACTTGGAGAATTGGCAGAATGACCAAGGATGGACAAAAAGTTGCGTGCTCGCTACATTGCTCGTGCCCGAATCGTGAAGGCGTTGGCGCATCCCACCCGGCTCTTTATCGTGGATGAGCTGTCAAAGCGTGAGCGCTGTGTCTGCGAGTTGACCGCAATGGTGGGCGCTGACATTTCCACTGTGTCCAAGCACCTCTCCTTACTGAAAACGGCGGGGATTGTCGTGGATGAGAAGCGGGGTACGCAGGTGTTCTACAGCCTGAGGGTCAGTTGCGTGCTGAAGTTTTTTGATTGCGTGGAGGCGGTAATGCGCTCCGTCGCGAAGGAGGATCAGGAGATCCTCGCAGCGCGGTGAGATTTCTTTTGTCTAAATATTGGTTGTTCGACCAAATAACAAATATTGCGATGGCGATATGAAAGAAAAACATGCTTTTTGGCTTCTCGGAGTCATTTTCAGTATTTCGATCCTGACGTTCTTTCTGTTCCGCGATAGTGCCAGCGCCCGCGCAGAAGCGGCGCCAGGCGTATCGAATGCGGCTGTGGCCGAAGTGGGATCGCGCGCGAAGGTGATCGCCTATTACTTTCATGTGACGGTCCGTTGCCCAACGTGCCGTACGATCGAGGCTTATTCGAAGGAAGCGATCGAAAAGGGATTTGCCGGCGATCTCAAGAACGGCGCCGTCGAATGGCGCCTGGTCAACGTCCAGCTTCCGGAAAACCGCCACTTCATTCAGGACTATCGCCTCTTCACGCGTTCGCTTGTCCTCGCTAAGGTCCGCGACGGCAAACAAGTCGAATGGCGCAACCTCGAGAAGGTTTGGGATTTGGTGGGCGAAAAAGGCAATTTCTTGAAATACGTTCAAGCCAACGTGAAGGACTACCTCTGAGGAATCGATGGATGGCCTTTTTGTTGGCGCGACTTCCGCGATGTGGCTCGGGATACTGACTTCGATCAGTCCGTGTCCTCTCGCCACCAATGTGGCCGCAATGTCATTTATCGGCAGGGGCATCGCCTCGCCTCGGCGGGTCGTCCTGACCGGCGTCGTCTACACTCTGGGACGGATGCTCGCGTATGCCGCTCTCGCGGCGCTGCTGATTTCAAGCGTCCTCGCAGTACCCGAAGTCTCGTTCTTCCTGGAGATGAACATGAACAAGATTCTCGGGCCGCTGCTGATCGTGGTTGGTTTGCTCCTGCTCGATGTCTTGCCCTTCCGGTTTTCGACTTCGTTGCTGACCGCCAGGGTTCAGAGTCGTGTGGAACATTGGGGTCTCCTCGGAGCCGGACTCTTGGGGATGATCTTCGCCATGTCGTTCTGCCCCGTCTCTGCTGCCCTCTATTTCGGCAGTCTACTTCCCCTGGCAATGGCACATGGTTCGGCGGTCGTGATTCCTTCGGTGTACGGCATCGGAACAGGACTGCCGGTGTTCGCATTTGCCGTGCTTGTCGCTCTCGGTGCTCAGCAGGTAAGCAAGGCGTTCAATCGGCTGGTTCAGTTTGAAAAGTGGGCGCGAAGGATCACGGGCGTGGTGTTCATTCTGGTCGGGATCAAGTTCGTCCTGAACTATATCCTTGAGGTCCAGGTATGAAGAGTCAGATCGCAGGGCCAGGCTGCCTGAATTGCAGGACCACGGAACAACGCGTGAGGGATGCGCGCGCCGATCTCGACCTCGCGGTCGGCATCCCACACGTCTCGGACTGACCCTTTCTCTATGCGCCGCGGAACCAGCGTCGCCGTTGTTTTTACAGCGCTCGGCCTCGGCGGGGCGGTCCCGGATCGCATGTGTGGACAGCAATTCCCACCGCCGCTCAGGGAGGGAAGCGGGAGGTTCCGGTGGTCCAGCTATATGCAGCTTCGCTACACGGCCGTCGAAAACGACAAGGACCTCTTCGCCCTTCGCCGCCTGAAGCTGATGATTGGGGGCAACTTGACGCCTCGTGTTCAGTGGTATGCACAGGGGTTGTTCAAGGACGGCAACGCGAGCGCGACCGATGGGCGCGTGTATTTTCAGGAGGCCTGGCTACGGTATGCCTGGCGCAAGGAAGTCCAATTCGCAGTTGGGCAGTTCAAGCCGCCATTCGGCCGCGAACGCTTCACGCCGGATTTCGAGATCGCGACGATAGACCGCTCGCTCGTGACAGACGCGCTCACTCCCGACGGTCCCTACATCAACTCGTTCTATCGCGACCGAGGAGTGCAAGTCGATGGTGAGCCC
Organism: Bryobacterales bacterium; assembly: GCA_963798455.1. GTDB lineage: Bacteria > Acidobacteriota > Terriglobia > Bryobacterales > Bryobacteraceae > CAWCTD01. The sequence goes on along the minus strand of CAWCTD010000004.1, from coordinate 464,719 downwards.
CATCCGGCAATCCGCTATGCCGCGGGAGTCTTCGACGGCCGCGGAGCGCAGCATGGCTTCCACGGGGTCGGTCCCCTGCTGGTCGGCCAGGCTCTTTTTCGTCCGATACGCGCGCGCCCGGTCGCCGGCCGGGCTTTCAGCCTTCAGTTCGGGGGAGCATATGCGGCCCGCTGGGGATCGGATCTTCCGTTCCGAGCCTGCTGCGCGGCGATGCAGGCCGAACTGTCACATTTCCGCGGTACGGATCGAAGGTGGCAGGCGGAGATATCGGCCGATTGGGGGAACACCTCGTTTCGGGGGGAGTATATGCGGGCCACCTTGCGGTTCTCGGACCCGCTCACCCCTGCCTTTCCGGCCTCCGGGTACTACGTGCAGCTCTCGAAGTATTTGGCGCCGCGATGGCAGGCAGTGGTCAAGCACGAAGCGTTCGATCCAAACCTGCACGTCAGAAATGGGAAGGATGTTTGGCAAACAACGGCGGGGCTCAATTACTACATCCGGCAGAACCGGGTCAAGGTGATGGCGGGCTACGTACATCGCGGCGAGCAGGCCGCAAGCGTGGCGAACGATCTCATCCAGGTGCAGTTGCAGGTTTTCATTCATTGAAGCAAGGAGAAGAAGCGGAATGAATATACGACCTAAGTGCGGATGCGGCGGTGGGACCGATCTCATGTTCTGCTGTTCCGGCGTCGCCGACACGGCCGAGATTGCCGATCGCGCCGTTCGGCTACTCCATAAGGGGGGCACGGCCCGCATGTATTGTCTTGCGGGCATTCCGGCAAACGCAGAGTTGATTGTGAAAGGCGCACGGGAGGCAGATCGGATCCTGGTGGTCGACGGCTGCGATACCGATTGTGCGAGGCTCACGATGGAGTCTGGCGGATTCACGAGCTTTTTCCATCTTCGCGTCACAGACCTCGGCATGGAGAAGACGAAATCTCCTGTTACGGACGAGCGCATCGAGAGAGTGGCCCAACGCGCAAGAGAGATGCTTGCTGTGGCGCAGGGCGTGGGCCGATAAAGCGAGCCGACTGGAGACATACCGATGCAAAAACCCGCATTTTTCCTTTTTCTCGCCGTTGGCATTGCAGCTCTGCTCACGGGTAGTGCCTGTCGCAAGGCCGCCACTAATTCTGGCCAGGCGAAACTTGAGCCGCGCCGCGTCACACGACCGGTTGGCGTCTGCCCGCTGTTCCCTCTGCGCGACGAGAAGGGCGGAATTATCAATCCGGTGGCCGGCCTCAACGCCTCCGCGCCCTACTCGCCCCGGCAGACGTGTGGCGCCAAGGGCTGCCACGACTACGACAAGATCACCCAGGGCTATCACTTCACCCAGGGTAAAGGCGAGGCCATGCCGCCGGAGTTCGCCGCCCGCTACCAGTGGGCCAGTTCACCGGGCAACTACGGCGGGAACTGGTGCTCGCCGGCTCCGCTGTACCGCCAGCTCGCGCCGAAACGTAATGCGAACGCCCGCTCCATCGATATGACCTCGTTCGATTTCGTGACCGCGACCTGCGGGAACTGTCATCCCGGCGGTGGCCCGCTAGAGTTCGACCGAGATGGCAAGCGGTACGACCAGCGAATGAGCGATCCTGCATCTGGCTTCATAGCAGGTGGGGACAACAACCTCGACGGTGACTACTACAAGGCGCGTTGGTCCGAGACGGGAGTCATCGAGGCCGACTGTCTGCTGTGCCACATGCCGGAGTACGATTACGGCGGCCGCAACGCGCAACTCGCCAGCCTCAACTTCCGTTGGGCCGCCACCGAGGGCGCGCGCTTCGGCAAGATTGTCGGGAAGGTCGCCGGGGCTGAGAAGCCGCGCATCGAGTACAACAAGGACCTGTTCGGCGCGGACGGCAACGTGAAGCTCCACATCGTACGTTCCCCGCGCAACGACACCTGCCTGAACTGCCACTGGAAGCCCGGCTGGAAGAAGCGCGGCGCGTCGTTCACAGCTCACACCGATGTGCATCTGGCGAAGGGCCTCAAATGCGTGGACTGCCACACCGCCGGTAGCGAGGCTTCCGATGCGAAGATCCGCGGGCGCGAGGTGCACCAGTTCGGCAAGGGCGACGATCCATCCGGCTGGATGCGCAACGACCTGGACAACACGGTCCGCAGTTGCGAGTCTTGCCACACGGACGGCACGCTGGGCGCTCCAATTGCGAAGCACACGTGGCTGCCCCCGCTGCACCTGGACAGGATCGCTTGTGCAACGTGCCACATCCCCCGGCGTTATACGAAGGCGGCGCTGGTACAGGCCAGCGACGTGTTCAATCCGGCGCCACGGATCACGCCGCCAGCGAAAGAGATTTGGACCTTCTACGACCAGGACATGCAGTTCTGGAACCATTACGGCGAGCTCGACCTTTTCACCGTGAAGGACCAGCCGGTAGACGAATTCCGTCCGACCCTGGTTCTCTACAAAGGCAAGATCTTCCCGGCGAACCGGGTTCACAGCTCGTGGGTGGGCTTGGAGGAAGACGGCAAGCCTGGCCTGAACCAGCTTTTCATGCGCGACTTCTTCGCCATGTGGACGCAGCACAAGAAGGACCCATCGGTCTATCCACAGCTTGCGAAGATCACGGACGATAACGGCGATGGCATGATTGAGGTCAATCGCGCAGAGGAGATTGATGCGCTGCTCACTGCTACACGCGCGTACCTCAGCGCCACGGGCTTCCCGCTCGATCGCAAGAGACTGGTCTACGTTTTGGACGATCGCAAGTACTCCAGTGGGACGGACTACCAGGTGCTGGCGCGAGAACCGCACGAAGCAACGCCTTACGCCTCGGTCTACAAGTACTCGCACAACGTCCTGCCCGCCAAGGCGGCGCTGGGCTCCCAAGGATGCACCGAATGCCACAGCACCCAGTCTGCTTTCTTCTATGGCCGGGTTCTGAACCAGCCCTTCACTCCATCGGGTGAGAGCCAGTGGATTCCGAATTATCAGATCCTGGGCCTCTCCACGGCTTCCGTGCGTTTGAGCGTGTTGAGAGAAGAATGGCTGAAGCCCGCACTCTACTTTCTGCTCGCTGTCCTGTCGGTCCTGCTCCTGGCGCTGACGGTCAGGCGGGTGCTCTCTGTCAGCACTGCATTACGACAGGAGCAGGTGGCTCGCGTGGCTGCCGGGACTGCAATTTGCGGCCTAGCGTTGCCCGCGTTGGCGCTATTCTCTCCTGGCTTGTTCAGCTACATGACTTTCAGCCGGTTCGCCCTGGACTCAAACCATTTCTGGGTGGCGGTTGCCGTTGTACTGTCTGGACTGTGGCTGGCGGTCAGCTCGGGCGTCCCGATGAGGCGCATCGCGATCCTCCAGTACGGATTGGCGGGAGTTGCTGTGTTCGCTGGCGGGCTGATGGTCCTTAAGGTATCGCTGCTTGCGGCGGTGAGCCGGTACGCTTACTCCATCTTTGATCTGACTGTCGTCGCAATTGCCGTCGTGTCGATCGCGTTGGCCGCGATGCGGCTGCTCAAGAGGCCGGTCGTTTGTCCTTGACAGACCCCGGACGATGTGTGCTAATCTATAATCGTGAATCGACGATATACGATGAGACAGCAAACTGAACTCGATCCGACCTGCTGCCCCGCACCTGAACCGGAGCCGGAGTTGGACTTGCGGCCTGTTGAAGGCGCAGCCGCTGACGACGAACTGGCCCTGCTCACTAAAGCCGTAGCCCATCCGGCGCGCGTGCGAATCCTCCGCCTCCTTTCACGCAAAGAAGCCCGTGTTTGCAGTCAAATTGTAGGCGAACTGCCGCTAGCTCAGTCCACGGTCTCGGAGCACCTCCGGATTCTCAAGGAGGCCGGCTTGATCCGCAGCCGGGAGGAGGGCTCGCGTGTGGGGTACTGCATAAACTCCCCGGTTCTCCGGCGTTTCAAGGCGTTGGTGGGGGTTCTGTGATTATCGATGATTGACGATAAAGGAGAAATTCATACTGTGATAAAGAAGCTTGAAGTTTTCGATCCTCCGATGTGCTGCTCGACCGGCGTGTGCGGGCCGAACGTCGATCCCGCCCTGGTCCAGTTTTCCTCGGATTTCCTGTGGGTGGCCGGCCAGGGCGTCCACGTGGAGCGCTACAACCTGGCGCAGCAACCCCAAGCCTTTGCCGCCAACCAAGCCGTGAAAGCCGCGCTGACGGAGCACGGCAACGCTTGCCTGCCCCTGATTCTCGTCGATGGAGCGATCGTCAGTCAGGGACGATACCCCGTCCGCGAAGAACTCGCCAAACTGGTCGGCCTTGAGCCTGACGGGACGAAATCGGTCGGCCCACGGTTGCCGATCGTCCGGAGCCGCTGCTGCGGTTGAGAGGAGACTCGACATGAACACATCAGACTTTCTTCAGAACGCTACACGAGTCCTCTTCTTCACCGGCAAGGGCGGTGTGGGCAAGACTTCGCTTGCGTGTTCGACGGCGGTCGCGCTCGCAGCACACGACAAACGAGTGCTGCTGGTTAGTACGGACCCGGCCTCGAACCTGGATGAGGTCCTGGGAGTCACGCTATCGGGAACACCCACGGCCGTGCCGGGAGCCGACGGCCTGCTCGCGCTCAACATCGACCCGGAAGCGGCAGCGGCCGCCTACCGCGACCGCGTCGTAGGCCCATATCGCGGAGTGCTGCCCGAAGCTGCGGTCAACAGCATGGAAGAGCAGCTTTCGGGCGCCTGCACGGTCGAGATCGCGGCATTCGACGAATTCACCAAGCTGCTCGGCGATGCCACCGCGACCGTTGGCTTCGACCACATCATCTTCGACACAGCCCCGACCGGCCATACGCTCCGGCTGCTGAAGCTCCCGGCCGCGTGGACTGGTTTCATTGCCACGAATACGACCGGCACATCCTGTCTGGGACCACTCGCCGGGCTTCAAGCGCAGAAAGCGCTCTACGACGCCAGCCTGAGGACACTCAGCGACGCCACTTCCACCACTCTGGTGCTTGTTAGCCGCCCCGAGGCCTCGGCGCTGGCCGAGGCGGACCGCACACGAGCGGAATTAGCCGACATGGGCGTCACCAATCAGTACCTGTTTCTCAACGGCGTCTTTGTCGCGCGCGACCAGTCCGATCCTGCCGCACGAGCCCTCCAGCAGCGGGGGCGCGAGGCTCTCGAGAAGACCCCCGAGGGGCTTCGCAGACTGCCGACCTTAGAGGTTCCGCTGCTGCCCTATGCTCCCATGGGGGTTCGCAACCTGCGGGCGGTATTCACTGACGGCGCGGTGGGCGACGCTCCTGTACAACGGGCGAGTAGGCACGCGGCTGCGGCGGCTCCTGCGCTCGTTGACCTTATCGATCAGATCGAGAAAGCCGGGCATGGTGTCGTGATGACCATGGGAAAGGGTGGTGTGGGCAAAACCACGATGGCGTCCGCTATCGCCGTTGAGCTGGCCCATCGCGGCCATCGCGTTCATTTGAGTACGACGGACCCCGCAGCGCACCTGAGCTACACCATCGGGACGGCAGTCCCCCGTCTATCCGTCAGCCGGATCGATCCGGCTGTCGAGACGCGTCTGTACTCCGAGCAGGTGATGGCGAAGTCCGCACCGAGTCTGGACGAACACGGCAGGGCGCTCCTCGAGGAGGACCTCCGCTCGCCCTGTACTGAGGAGATTGCCGTTTTCAGCGCGTTCGCAAAAACCGTCGCCCGCGGCGAGAACGAGTTTGTTGTCCTGGACACGGCGCCGACCGGCCACACTCTGTTGCTGCTGGATGCGGCGGAGTCCTATCACCGGGAGGTGTCCCGTACCATGAGCGACATGCCGGAGGCTGTCCGCCGCTTGTTGCCACGGCTGCGGGACGCTGAGTTCACTCGCGTCCTGCTCGTCACGCTGGCCGAGGCCACGCCGGTGCACGAAGCCGCGCGTCTCCAGGATGACCTCCTCCGAGCCGGCATCAAACCGTTCGCCTGGGTAATCAACCAGAGCTTCGCGAGCGACGGATTCCGCGATCCTGTTTTGGTGGAGCGAGGGGTACGCGAGTTGCCGTTCATAGCCGAGGTCCAGGATGAGTTGACGGACCGGTTTGCGCTGGTGTCTTGGAAGCCCGAAGCACCCGTGGGTCCGGAGCGCCTAAGGGAACTCGCGCGCTCCGCCCGTATGAACGAACCGGCTGCGAGCCGGACAGAACTCTAAGAGAGGAGATCATGGCAAACGGACAAAATGTTTCCCGGCTTTCGTTCCTGGACCGGTTTCTTACCTTGTGGATCTTTGCCGCGATGATTGTGGGCGTCGGCTCGGGCTACCTGTTCCCGGGGATCGTTCCCTTTCTGAACCGCTTCAATGTGGGGACGACCTCCATCCCCATCGCGGTCGGCCTCATCCTGATGATGTATCCGCCGCTTGCCAAGGTGAAGTACGAAGAGATGGGCCGCGTGTTCTCGCACCGGAAGGTGCTGGCCCTCTCGCTGATTCAGAACTGGGTGATCGGCCCGCTTCTCATGTTCGGGCTGGCGGTCCTCTTCCTGCACGACAAACCGGAGTACATGACTGGTCTGATCATGATCGGGCTCGCGCGGTGTATCGCCATGGTGATCGTGTGGAACGACCTGGCTTGCGGTGACCGGGAGTACGCCGCCGGCCTGGTGGCATTCAACTCGATTTTCCAGGTCCTGTTCTTCTCCGTGTATTCGTACTTCTTCCTGGCCGTGCTTCCGGGCTGGCTGGGCATGACGTCGGTGCGGGTGAATATTTCGATGCGCGATATCGCCGAGAGTGTGTTCATCTACCTCGGCATCCCGTTCATAGCCGGTTTCTTGACACGGTTCGTGCTGGTCCGCGTGAAGGACAAGGAGTGGTACCAGACCCGCTTCATTCCGAAGATCAGCCCGATCACGTTGATCGCCTTGCTGTTCACGATCGTCGTGATGTTTTCGCTCAAGGGCGAAACGATCGTGCAGTTGCCCTTCGATGTCCTTCGCATCGCTATTCCTCTGAGCGTCTACTTCGTGGTCATGTTCTTCGTCTCATTCTGGATGAGCGCGCGCGTCGGCGCGACGTACCCGGAGGCCACGACTCTCTCCTTCACGGCGGCGTCGAACAACTTTGAGTTGGCGATCGCCGTAGCCATCGCGACTTTCGGAATCAACAGCGGAGCGGCATTCGCCGCGGTTATCGGACCGCTGGTCGAGGTCCCCGTCCTGATCTCGCTGGTGAGCGCCGCCCTCTGGATCAATCGCCGGTACTTCGGCGGCCGGTTTGACACGGTCACGTCGTGCCGCCAGCAGGAGTTGTAGCGATGCTAGAGACAGCCACACAGGGATCCTTGCTTCGAGACCTGCTCGGGGACGGAACGGATCCGATTGCCGTCTTTCTACTGGCTCACGGCCAGGAAAACAGCGCATTCGCCGCGTTTGAACCAGTGCGAGGCCACCGGTATTGCCAAGCGTTGATGAAGGCGCGCCATGGCGAATCGGTTCAGTTGGAACCAGCCGGTCTGGCATGCCCTGCCGCAGCGGCGGCCTTCGGTTTCCGTCCGTTGCCGCCGCAACTGGCAAACGGCAAGGGGTTGGTGGGATTCGGCATAGTCGCGGACGAGGAGGTCGGGAAGCGGATGTTCGCCGGCATGCCCCGGCTCGCCGACGCGAGCATCACGAGCATCGCCCTGTGCCCGTTGCGGCTCGCACCGCGCATTCCGGATGTGGTTGTGGTGGAAGGCCCGGCAGAGGTATTGATGTGGCTGCTGTTGGCCGACCTGAATGTCCATGGAGGGGAGCGGCGAATCGGAGACACGGCAGTTCTTCAGGCGACTTGTGTGGATGCAACTGTCATCCCCCACCTCGAACAGCGCTTGAATTTCAGTTTGGGCTGCTATGGGTGCCGCGAGGCCACGGATCTGACGCCCGGCGAAACCGTGCTGGGGTTCCCCGGAGCGTTACTGGACCCTCTTCTCGGCGCACTGGAAATGCTGCATGCGAAGGCTGTTCCCCGTTCGCGGGCAAAGCTGGCTCACGAATGTCTGATCGGCGACCCGGCTGAGGCGAGTGGAACGTCGAAACAGGAGAATCACGGTGGGTCTGAAAGAAACGGTAAAGCAGGAATACAGTGAGGCCGCCCTTCGCGTCTTCGAGGGAGGCAGCCCGTGCTACGGGCCGAAGCTTGCTATGGGCACCCTGCCGCGCTCGCTCGACTGCATACGTACTGCTGGTTGTGGTGATGCCTACTACCAGCGGCATGATCTACGGAGAACTCGTGGCTTGAGTGCTGATGGGTTGGAGATTGTTTATGAAACGCTTGCAGGTATTAGGCACTGGTTGTAGTAAATGTACGAAGCTGGCGGAAAACGCGGCGGCTGCGGCCACCGAACTCGGCCTTGAATTCGAGATCGTCAAGGTGACAGAGATCTCCGAGATGCTCCAGTTTCGCGTCATGGCGCTGCCGGCGCTAGCCGTAGATGGCGACGTGCGGGTTGCCGGGAGGGTGCCGTCCGTCCCCGAGCTCAAGGGGATGCTGGAGTAACTATGCGACCAACACTTATTCCATTGTGGATCTTATTCTTTATCTCATAAAAGCAAAGAAAGGAAAATGCAGCAATGAGTACCAATAGCAAGCCCGAGAAGAAGGCGGTCATTTTCTGCACCTGTAGTGGCGCCTGCCCCAGCATGGCGAAGATCGACTTCTGGGAACTGTCCGAGCGGGTTCGTCTGGAACTCGGCGAACACATCGAGTTCCTGGCGATGCACCCAAGGCTCTGCGAAGAGGACGGTGAACGTCTGATGGCGCACCTACTGGACAACTCGATCCAGTTCATCACGCCGGCGTGTCTCGAGACAAAGCAGGCCAAGCTGCTTCGGGACGGCTTCCAGAAGGCGAATGTGCCGATGGACGCCGATCACTGGGTCCCTGTCAGCATGGCTAAGGAGGACACCGAGACGGTCTTCAACCGAATCAAGGCGGTTCTGGTGTCACCCACGGAAGGCGGCCGGTAGAAGAGGCGACGATGGCACTCAAGGCATACCTTGGCATACCACGCGAGATGATTCCGTGGGCACCCACCATCGATCAGGAGAAGTGCATCGGTTGCGGAGACTGCGGGGATTTCTGCCCGAATGACGTCTTCCTCTTGGACGAAGTCAACCAAAAGATGTTGGTCGCCACTCCGAACAATTGTGTGCCCATGTGTGATCGCTGCATGACTTCCTGCCCGAATGAAGCGATCTCGTTCCCCGATAAAGAGGAGACCAAGAGGCTGCTACAGCAACTCCGCCAGAAGGTTCAGGCAAGACCGGTTGTTCAGATCTAGATGGACCCGCGGTAGGCGAGTGGTGCAGCAGCGGGCTGTCAGTGCCTCTTTGCGGCAAAGGTCATGTGGCTTTGGATATAGGCATAGAACCAGATGAAACCCCCGTATCACCTGTTCAAGGCGCTGGCAGATCCGAGTGGGCTGCGCATCCTGAATCTACTGCTGCACGCACCGCTGTGTGTGTGCGAAGTGCACTACTCAGTGACGACAGAAGGTACGTTGGCTTCTGCCTTTCAGGTTTTCCTGCGTAGCGCTTTCGCGAGTGATCCTGTGTTTCGCAGCGATCCTTGGAGATGGAGGCAGCGAAGCGGCGAGTGCAGTGTTACATCGGCCGCCGTGCGCCGGAAGGTTCGGGGCGCGTGAACCATAACTCGCAGTCGTGCTCTGTAATGGGAGGGTCGTTCGATGTGGATTGTTAAGCTCGCACTCCGGCGGCCGTATACGTTTGTCGCTGCTGCCATTCTGATCGCGATTCTCGGTGGAATCGTGATCGCCCGAATGCCGACGGACGTGCTGCCAGACATCAACATCCCGGTCGTGAGCGCCATCTGGCAGTACAGGGGCCTGTCGGCGGACGAGATGGAGAAGCGCATCACGACGTCCTCCGAGCGCTCCTTCACCACGACCGTCAACGACATCGAGCACATCGAGTCGCAAACGCTCACCGGGCTCGGAGTCATCAAGGTGTTCTTTCATCCCGGCACACCGGCGGATGCGGCCGTGGCTCAGATGACGGCAATCTCGCAGACCGTCACACGCCAGATGCCGCCGGGCGCGACCCCGCCGCTGATCCTGCGTTTCAATGCCTCCAGCGTCCCGATTCTCCAATTGGGGCTCGGCGGTCAGGGCCTTTCCGAGCAAGCGCTCTACGACATCGGATCCAATTTCCTGCGCACGCAATTGGCAACGGTGCAGGGCGCATCGGTCCTCCAGCCGGCCGGTGGAAAGGCCCGCCAGGTGATGGTGGACTTGGACCCAAAGGCGCTGTTTGCCCGCGGGATCTCGCCGTCCGACGTCTCGGCCGCCATCAACGCCCAGAGCCCCATTCTTCCCGCTGGGGCGGCGAAGGTTGGTGACCGGGAGTACAGCGTCCGGCTGAACAATAGCCCGGAGATAGTAGAGGCACTGAACGAAGTGCCTGTCCGCCAGCAGGGCGGGACCACGGTATACCTGCGCGACGTGGCTCAGGTCCGCGATGGAGCAGCGGTCCAGACGAATGTTGTCCGCCAAGACGGCAGACGCGGCGCACTGGTGTCCATCCTGAAGACCGGCACCGCCTCGACCCTCGACATCGTCGCACGGGTAAAGGCAGAACTGCCTCGCATCCTCTCCACTTTGCCTCCGGAGCTCGATGTCCGCTTTCTGCTGGATCAATCGTTGTTCGTCCGTGCGTCGATCACCGCCGTGCTGTACGAGGGTCTGCTGGCCGGGGTCCTGGTTTCGCTCATGATCCTGCTGTTCATCGGGAGCTGGCGCAGCACGCTGATCGTCTGTACGTCCATCCCTTTGTCAATCCTGACGTCAATCATTCTGCTCTACTTTCTCGGTCAGACGATCAATGTGATGACGCTGGGCGGGCTGGCCCTGGCTATCGGCATTCTCGTGGATGAGGCAACGGTCGAGATCGAGAACATCCACCGAAACCTCGCCATGGGGAAATCCATCATCCGGGCAGTGCTGGATGGGGCGGGCGAAATCGCCGTGCCGGCTTTCGTTTCCGCTCTATCCATATCGATTGTCTTCGCGCCGGTGGTGCTGCTCCGCGGCACGGCGAAGTACCTTTTTCAGCCACTCGCCATGGCGGTGGTGTTCGCGATGCTGGCCTCCTGGGTGCTGTCGCGCACGCTCATTCCCACCATGGTGCGCTACATGCTGAAGTCCGAGTTGGACCTGTACCGAACCGGTGATGCGGCGGCCGGTTCCGGGCCGTTCTGGCGTCTTCACCGTGCGTTCATGCAAGGTTTCGAGAGGTTCCGGGAGGGCTACCGTAAAGCCTTGGACTGGGCGCTGGCCCACCGCCTCGCTGTCGTCATGCTCTTTGCGGTGTTCTGCACCGGCTCGGGCTTCCTGGTGACGCAGTTGGGTCAGGACTTCTTCCCGCAGGTGGACGGAGGCCAGTTGCGCCTGCATGTTCGCGCTCCCACCGGAACCAGGCTGGAGAACACCGAGGAAATGTTCGCCAGGGTGGAAGACAAGATCCGCCAGGTCATTCCCCCGGAGAAACTGGACACCATGCTCGACAACATCGGGCTCCCGGTGCTGCCGATCAACATGGCCTACACCGACTCGGCCACTATCGGCTCCGGCGACGGCGAGATCTTGATTTCTCTCAAGCGCGAACGTGAGCGCGGCGAGACCTGGGAATACGCGCGGCGCCTGCGCCAGGAACTGCCGGCCGCTTTCCCTGAGATGACGTTTTTCTTTCGTTCGGCGGACATGGTGAGCCAGATTCTGAACTTCGGTATCCCGGCGCCGATCAACATTCAGGTGATTGGCCGAAATCAGCAGGCTAACTACCGGATCGCCAAGGAGATCGAACACCGGCTGGCGCGCGTGCCGGGCGCCGTGGACGTGCGCCTGCACCAGGTGCTCGACGCACCCGAACTGCGGATTAACGTAGATCGGACGCGGGCCGGCCAGTTGGGTCTGACCCAAAGAGAAGTGGCCAGCAATGTCCTGGTCTCACTCAGCTCCAGCGGCCAGGTTTCGCCGAATTACTGGCTGCATCCCGATACGGGAGTAAGCTACCTGATCGCGGTCCAGACGCCGGAGCATCGCATCACATCCATGGAAGAGATTCGGAACACGCCGCTGGCCGGCTCGCGGCCTGGAGCGCCGCAGCTGCTCAGCAACGTGGCTACCACCGAGCGCGGCACGACCCCCCTGGCCATCAGCCACTACAACGTCCAGCCGGTGCTGGACATTTATGCCAGCGTTCAGGATCGTGACCTCGGCAGCGTGGCTGGCGAGGTGGACAGGATCGTCAAGGATGCCGGCGCCAAACTGCCGCGCGGCTCCTCTATTCAGGTCCGTGGACAAATGAAGACGATGCGGGAGTCGTTTCAGGGCCTGACAGTCGGCATTCTTCTGGCTGTGGCGCTGGTGTATCTGGTCATGGTCATCAACTTCCAGAGCTGGCTGGATCCGTTCATCATCTTGATGGCGCTGCCAGGCGCCTTTTCGGGAATCGTCTGGTCGTTGTATGTGACCCAGACGACGATTAACGTGCCCTCGTTGATGGGCGCCATCATGAGCGTCGGCGTAGCCACAGCGAACAGCATCCTCCTCGTGACCTTCATCAACCAGCGGCGCCTGGAGGGCGCGGGGGTGAGGGAAGCCGCGCTCTCCGCGGCCGTGACGCGGCTCCGGCCGGTGCTGATGACCGCCGGTGCCATGATTCTGGGGATGCTCCCGATGTCCTTGGGGCTCGGCGAGGGAGGCGAGCAGAATGCCCCCATCGGCCGCGCCGTGATCGGCGGTCTGGTGGTTGCCACCTTTGCCACGCTCCTCTTCGTCCCAGTGGCCTACGCCACGCTGAAGGGCGGCAGGCGCCCCGGAGCGCCCGAACAAGATACGGAGTTACTGCGATGAACATGGAACCAAGAACCCCGAGTGGCCATGATGCCGCTCCGCGCACCGCGCACGGTGGGCGCTACAAAATACTCCTGATCGCTCTTGTGGTCATTCTTGTGCTCGGGGCGCTGCTGGCGTTGGGGTACAGGCCACGCGCCAACCGCGCCAGACAGTTGACCGCGGCTGCCCAGGCGGGCCTCCGTGCGCTGCCCGCGGTAGCCGTGGCTCCCGTCAAGGAGGCCCTCGCAGAGGCGGAGATCAGCCTGCCGGGTAACGTCCAGGCGGAGACGGAGACGCCGATTTTCGCCCGGGCCGACGGCTACATCAAACAGCGCACGGTTGACATCGGCGACCGGGTGAAGGCCGGGCAGTTGTTGGCGGAAATTGACTCGCCGGAACTGGAACAGCAGATACGAGAGGCGGAGGCGGCCTTACAGCGCTCCCAATCCACATTGCGGCAGACCGAGGCTGCCCTGGGGCAGGCTCGGGCCAACCTGGGCTTGGCGGAAATCACCGCGAAGCGTTGGCAGACACTGGTAGACAAAGGGGTGCTCTCCAAGCAGGATGGCGATGAGAAGCAGTCCGCCCTGGACGCGCGGCGGGCGGATGTCGCCGCCGCTGAGGCCAACGTGCAGGCCGCCCGCGAGAACATCGTCGCGAACCAGGCCGCGGTCCAGCGCTTGCGAGAGCTGCAGACATTCCGGCAGGTGCGCGCGCCCTTCACCGGAGTAATCACTGCGAGGAACGTGGATGTGGGCGCGCTGGTGAGCGCGGGAAGCAGCACCGCGGTTCGGGAGATGTTCCGGCTCGCCCAAAGTGCCGTCCTTCGGGTGTTCGTCAACGTGCCGCAGAGCGATGCGCCGGCTATCCGGCCGGGTCTGGCTTGCAGCGTCGAGGTGGAAGAGTATCGCGGCCGGCGGTTCCCGGGAAAGGTCAGCCGGACGGCTGGCTCCCTGGATGCCGCATCCAGGACTCTGCTGACCGAAGTGCGGACTCCCAATCCGGACGGCGCGTTGCTGCCGGGAATGTACGCGACAGTACATTTCCTGCTGCGCCGGCAGAACCCGCCGCTCCTGATTCCATCGGCGGCCTTCCGGAACACCGGGAAAGGACCGGTTGTGGCTGTACTCGCTGAGGGCGCCGTCGTTCGCTTCGTGCCCGTGAAACTTGGCCGCGACTTCGGCGCGCAAATTGAGGTGACCGAAGGGCTGCGTCCTGGCCAGAGGGTCGTCACTAACCTGACCGACGAGGTTCGAGAAGGCGTCAAGGTTCGGCCCGTAGCTGCCGCGAAACCTGCCGCGGCCAAGGAAGGAGGATCGCCCAAATGAAGAGGGTTCTTCTTGCCGGTTTACTGATCGCCTTGGGAATGCGGGCGCAGGTGTTCGAGGATTCGCCACGGCTGTCAACTTTGGTGCGGGGCGGCAACGCATACCTTTCGCTGCACGACGCCATTGCCCTCGCGCTCGAAAACAACCTGGATGTGGAATTGCAGCGCTTCGGTCCTAGATTCGCGGAAACCGACATCAAGCGGACTGGCTCGGGCGCGCTGCCCCGGGGGGTGCCATTGTCTGTCCGCGAGGGGCCGAAGAGCGCCGGTAGCCCAAGCGCCGACATCCTTGCGCCTTTGCTCGGCCCTGGCTCCGACACGAACCTTTCCGTCATCGGCCAGACGCCCCTGACCAACGGCGCTCCGCCGCCTTCGCTAGATTCAGTCTTGACCAGCAAGATCATTCGCAACCATTCGACAGCTCCCCAAACCAACTCCTTTGCGGCCGGGACGCCCGTGCTCATGACGGACACAAGCACCTGGAATTTCGGATGGCAGATGGGTTTCCTTTCGGGCGGCGCGCTTTCGGCCAGCTTTGAAAACAGCCGCCAGTCTCTGAACCACCTCCGCTACGACGTAGCCCCATTCAGCACGTCTTCTTTCGGCGTCTCCTTCACACAACCTCTGTTACGGGGGTTCGGGAGAGCTTTGAACTCGCGCTTCATCCGGATCGCCAAGAACACCAGCCAGCAGTCCGATCTGGTATTTCAACAGCAAACGATCAGCACCGTCGCGGCCGTGACCCGCCTCTACTGGGACTTGGTAGGCCTGAACGAAGACGTTAAAGTGCGGCGCGAGTCATTGCAGCGAGCGGAGAAACTGTTGAATGACAACCAGGAACAGGTGAATACTGGGACGCGCGCTCCGATTGAGGTGGTGCGGTCCCGGGCGGAGGTAGCCCGAAGCCGCCGCGACTTGATCGCCGCGGAAAGCCTTGTGCGGCAACAGGAAGTCATTCTCAAGGACTACCTGAGCCGGAAGACAGTCAGCGATCCGTTGTTAGAGGGCCTCAGGATTATTCCGACCGATCCTCTCCGTGTGGACCGAAACGAACGGATTCCGGCCGCCGGGGGGATGGCGGAGAACGCCTTGAAAAACCGGCCAGACATTGATCAGGCGCGGATTCAGATCGAGAGCAGCCGTTTGGCTCTCCGGGGCAGCAAGGACGCGTTGCGTCCGTCGCTGGATTTGGTTGCCAGCGCGCGAAACAACGGACTGGCAGGCGATGTCAACCCTCTGACCCTCGCGGGCGCGGCGCCGCACAATCCGGACCCGATGCTTGTCGGCAGTTACGGGACCGCGCTCGCCCAACTGTTCCGGCGCAACTATCCGGATTACGGCGTCGGCCTTCAGTTAACCATCCCTCTCAAAAATCGCGCCGCCGAAGCCGATTACGCACGGGATAATCTGGCCCTCAGGCAGCAGGAACTGCGCCTCCTGCAACTCAGCAAGCAGGTGCATGTCGAAATCCAGAATGCTCTGATCGCGCTCGATCAGGCGCGGGCAACGCTGGAGGCCACCGAACGGGAGCGCGAGTTTCAAGAGCAGGCACTCGCTGCTGAGGAAGAGAAACTGGCCGTTGGCGCCTCGACAACATTCCTGGTGGTCCAGTACCAGCGCGATCTTGCCCAAGCTCTGTCCGCCGAAGTAACAGCTCGAGCGGGGTATGCAAAAGCGAGGGTAGCGTTGCATCGTGCGGCTGGCACGCTTCTCGATACCTACGGAGTGTCCATAGTTGGTACCGATGTCAAGCTCCCGTAGAGGGGCGTCACCTGGGGCTATATATGTGTATCCGTATAAACAGGATGATTTGATCATGCAGACTAATCAAAATCGCTTTCTACCGCCCGATTGGGCGTACGAGTTCCACGGGCACCAGTGCCCGTTCATGCCTTTGGGCTTCCGAATGGGCCAACTCGCTCTAGATCGACTCGGCGTCGGCCGGGAGCAGGACCACACCTTGCACGTCATCGCTGAGTTGGGCGATGGCCACCCTCAGACGTGTCTGATGGACGGCATTCAAATCGCGACCGGCGCCACATTCGGAAAGACCTTAATCGAGAAGACCTATTGGGGCAAACTCGCGGCAACGTTCTGGTATCCAGGCAAGACGGCTGTGCGCTTCGCCCTCAAGCCGGACTTCCTGGACCGCTTTGGGAGTCAGGAGTTCTTTGCCTACCGCAAGCGTGGCGTCGAACCTTCCGCAATCCCCGTCGAGGTGACCCAAGCCGCAATCGATTGGACCCTATCCTTGGCCGACGACGAGATCTATGCCGTGAGCCAGAGGCCGGACTTTTCCTACGCACCCCCGAAAGGCTCCTTCAACAAGAGTGCCTGCACGGCCTGCGGAGAATATGTATTCGAGCGGTATGTGCGCTTCCGGGACGGCAAGCCGTACTGCATCCCCTGTTCAGGGTACGGGCGATAACTCTGATGGCGCACCTTCACCAGCAATCCAATGAGAGGCAGCTCGACCGGCGTCTGTGGGCCAGCGCGGCGCTGAATCTCGCGATCACGCTGATCGAGTTCATCGGAGGCTTGTGGGCAGGAAGCCTGGCTCTGCTGGCCGACGCGGCGCACAACCTGGCGGATGTCGGGGCGTTGGGCCTGGCGATCTTCGCACGCAGACTGGGCCGGCGCGCCCCCACCCCTCGGCATACGTATGGGCTCAAGCGCGCCGAGGTCGTCGCAGCCCTGATCAACGCGGCGGCGCTGATTGCGATCTCCGCCCTGATCGGACGCGAGGCCGTGAGCCGGCTCCTCCATCCCGAACCAGTGCACGGTTCAGTCATGCTGGTGGCTGCAGTCGTGGCGTTTGCTGGGAACGTAGTCTCCGTTCTTCTGCTCCGCACGCATAGCACAGAGGACATCAACGTAAGAAGCGCGTTCCTGCATTTGGCGCAGGACGCACTGGCCTCGCTTGCCGTAGTGGTGGCGGCGCTTTTCGCCCGCACGGTGGTGGGCCGGTACGTTGACCCGGCAGCGGCGATTCTAATCGGAATCGTTGTCCTTCGAAGTGCCATTTCGATCGCTTGGGAATCGTTGCATACCTTGCTGGAGGCTGCTCCCGCCGGAGTGGATGTGGAGCAATTGGCCGGAGAGGTAGCGCGGCGGTTCACCGGTATCCGGCTGCACCACATTCATGTCTGGGAGGTTGGACCGGGGCAACGCGCACTGACGGCACACATGAAGACCGGCATCGGGAGCGTCGCTGAGGCGGAATTGGCCGCCAGCGACTTGCGCCGTTACCTGCACGAACGGTGGGACATCGACCACGCCACTCTTGAGGTGGAGGCGAACGGTTGTGGCCGGGAGGAGATCCTCGGTGAGTGGAGATGATGGAGATCTCGCCGACCCGTTCCTTCGCGAGGTGGAGCGAGCCGGCTCCATATCGCTGGGCCGCTTGCTGCTCGCGTTCCTGAAAATCGGCAGCATCGGCTTTGGCGGCGGCATGGCTGTGATCGCCCTTATGGAGAGGGAGTTTGTCCATAAGCGGCGCCTGATCAGCGTGGATGAGTTCGTCCATGGCGTCGGCCTGGGGCAGATTCTCGGACCCTTTGCCGTCAACACGTCGATCTTCCTCGGCTACCGGCTATATGGGGTATTGGGCGGTTTGCTTTCTGCCTTTGCCTTCCTGACACCGTCCATAACTCTGGTCATCGGCCTGTCTTATCTCTACTTCCAGTACCACACAATTCCCGCTCTACAGGCCGTGGTTCTGGGACTGGGCCCTGTAGTGATTGCTCTGATTGCGAGCGCCGCCTGGAGTATCGGCAGGAAGGTGGTGCGGTCACCGAAGGCCGGCGCCATCGCAGTGGCCGCGGCCGCTGCCGGCCTGGCCAAGACAAATGCTGTCTGGGTGCTCCTGGCCGCCGGTGTGGCGGGATGGTTCTTGAGTCGCCAAGAGGGTGATGCTGCCCATAAGCCGTCTGAAAAGACCTCCGGAGGCTCTCCTTTGGCCGGCGTCGCTCCCATCGCCCTTGTGCCGTTTGGGCATCTGGCGAGCGTATTTATGACGTTCCTCAAGGTCGGCTTTGTCTTTTTTGGCGGCGGATTCGTGCTGATCCCAATCCTTCACCACCGTCTGGTAACGGAGCTGAGATGGTTATCGACGCGCGAGTTTCTCGACGGGGTCGCCATCAGCAACCTGACGCCAGGGCCGATCGCGGTGCTCGCTACCTTTGCCGGCTACCGTGTTGCCGGCATCGGCGGCGCTCTGGCCGCGACCATCGCACTCTTCGCGCCTGCCGCCGTTCTGATGCTGGTGATCAGCCACCAGTACACACGTTTTCGGGATGACCGCCGCGTCATGCGTTTCCTCTCAGGTGTTAATCCGGCAGTGACTGGCCTCATCGCCAGTGCCGCCGTGTTGCTGGGTCAAAGCGCCGTGGCATCGTGGCGCGGCTTCCTCCTCGCCGGCCTTTCGTTCATTTTGCTGGTGAGGTTTCGCTGGCATCCCGCCTTCGTTCTGGCGATTGGCGCAGCCGCAGGATTCTTCAAGGTGCTTCCATGATCTTCTCCTTCACACGACGACGAGTGATTCTTCCCGTGCTTGCCTTGTTCGCCCTCCTTGGGTTCCCCGCCATCTGGGGTGCAGCCGAGACACCGGGGGAACAGAAAGCCAGGGTGGAACGGATCGAGGATGCGGTGCTTGCTCCGTGCTGCTACACCGAGCCGGTCTCCCGCCACCAGAGCGAGATCGCGGTAAAGATGCGATTGGAGATCACCAAATGGGTGGCGATGGGCAAGACCGACCAGGAGATTTTGGACGCCTATGCGGCGCAATACGGCAGGAAAGTACTGGTTGATCCGCGAACACTGCCGCGTTCGTGGATGCAGTGGGTGCCCTGGCTGGCGCTATTGGCGGGTGTTGTCGCCGGCATCGGGGTACTACACCGGTGGCGATCGCGACCGGCCATCCCGCCCATGACTCACGGTGACCCGCCCATTGGTGTGACCCGGTTGGACGAGGAGGATTGGGTGTGAGGATGATTGCTTCTTCACCCGGCATGAGTACAGGTCCGCCGGATTGAGGTACCGCCACGCCATTTCAAGATTTCCGTCACCTTTTACCTTATGCGTGCATCCGCATAAGCAATGGAACAGCTTTCGGTGGTCTTTAAAGCGCTTGCAGATCCGACGCGGCTGCGGATTATGAACCTGTTGTTGCGGTCGCCATTCTGCGTCTGCGAAATGGAGAGGATACTCAAGCTCTCTCAGCCGCTCCTGTCCCGTCACCTCGCCTATTTGCGCAGTTGCGGGTTGGTCGAGAGCCAACGGGAGGGGATGCGTGTGAACTACAACCTCAACGAGAAACACCTATTTCTCAAGAAGATCCGACCGCTCCTCTTGGATGCGCTCGGCAAGGAAGCGGCGGGGCGCGGCGATCTGCAGGTGCTGAACACCACCGTTTGGAAGCGGCCAAATCAAAGGAATAGCCAACATGAACACGACGCGGCGCCAGCAGCCCTTTGAGCGGCACGGCAGCCCTGCATTCCCGGAGAAGAAACCCTATGTCTTCTGAAGATGCGAATGATCAGACGCCTGCTGTCGAAGCGGCCAAACCGGCGCGGCGCAAAAGGCTTTCCACGCTGTTACGCGTCGGCCTGTCGGTCGCCACAATCGTCATCCTCATGCTCTGGATCTTGGGCACGTTCCGGCGGGGCGTAATCCCGGCCAGCAAGCAGCCGGCTGCCGAGGAGTCGGTTGCGGGTCTGAGCACGCAGAAGATCACGATGCAGACGGTCCCCTCCGTGACCGAAGCCGTGGGAACCATCCAGGCCGAGCAAGTCGCCGCAGTGACTTCCCGTGCGGTGGCGAATATCGTCGAGATGCGCGTTTCGGCGGGGCAGCGGGTAACCAGCGGAGAAACCCTGGTGGTGCTGGACGACCGGGATCTCCGGCACCGGGTCGAACAAGCGCAGGATGCCGCGCGCAGCGCGGAAGCTACGCTGGCGCAGGCGCGGTCCGACTACAAACGCGACAAGCCGCTCTTTGACCAGCAAGTGATCACCGCTTACGACTTCGAGCACACCCAAACCAATCTGAAGACTACCGAGGCGAATTTTCATCGGCTTCAACAAGCCGTCCAGGAAACCGAAGTGAACCTGTCGTACGCGGTCATCCGCAGCGCTTTCACCGGAGTGGTAGTGGACAAATTGGCAAACCTGGGCGACCTGGCCGCTCCCGGAAAACCGCTTCTGACGATGTACGAAGAGGGCCGGCTATGGCTCGAGGCGAACGTGCCCGAAGACCTGATGGGCCACATCCGCCTCAATGAACTTCTGACGTTTAGGATCGACGCTTTGAACCGGGAGATGCGGGGGCGGGTGGCGGAGATCGTCCCGTCGTCCGACCCATCCAGCCGAACCGTCGTGGCGCGCGTGCGCCTGAGTGAAACGAAGGACATCCTTCCGGGGATGTTTGGGCGGTTGCTGATTCCCATGAAGCCGGAAGAGGTGCTGGCAGTGCCCGCATCGGCGCTGATCCGCGCCGGCCAGTTGACGATGGTGGACGTGGTCCAGGATGCTCGAATGGAGCGGCGCACCGTGCAACTCGGCCGCGCCATTGGCAACCAGTTTGAAGTGCTCAGCGGCCTCGCCGCCGGGGAAACGGTCGTTGTCAGGAAAGCCCAATGAGCCAGCCGCACGATTCCCTCACCATCCGCATAGTCCGCAAGTTTCTGGAATCGAACCTGTCGATGGTGTTCATCCTAGTCTCGATCGCAGCGGGCGTGGTGGCCCTGCTGGTAACACCGCGCGAGGAGGAGCCGCAAATCATCGTGGCCGCGGCCAACGTTCTGGTCTCCTTCCCAGGCCACACGGCGCAAGACGTTGAGCAACTCGTCTCCACGCCGCTCGAAAGAATGCTCCTCCAGATCCCTGGCGTGGAGTATGTGTATTCCCGCTCCATGCCGGGCCAGAGCATCGTTACGGTGCGTTTCTACGTGGGGCAACCGCTGGAGCCCAGCTACGTCAAGCTCATCCGCAAGCTCAACGAGAACATGGACCGGATCACGCCGGGTGCGGCGGGATGGGTGGTGAAGCCTATCGATGTGGACGATGTGCCGATTGTCACCTTCACGCTCACCAGCGGATCCCGCGACGATTATGCGCTGCGGCGCATGGCGGACGAGATCGTGGCCCGCCTGCAAGGAGTAGATAATGCCGGTGTCGCCTACGTGGTAGGCGGCCGCCCGCGCGAGTTGCTGATCCGGCCATCCGCTGCCCGCATGGCCTCCTATCGCATTGCGGCGCTGGATCTGAGCCGGGCCATTCAAGCCTCGAATTCCAGCGTGCTCGCGGGAACCTTCGACCGCAACGATCAGGATGTGCGCGTGCAGGCGGGCCAGTTCATCGCGGATGCGCGAGATTTGCAGGACCTGGTAGTCGGCGCATCCAACGGTCGCCCGGTGTACCTCCGCGACATTGCGGAAGTCAGGGACGGCCCCGGTGAGTTTCTGGACTACGTGCGCTTTCACCGCGGATTAGCCTGGGATCATCCCAAAGAAGAGGGTGCCGCGGGAATCCTGATCGGCGGAACGGCGGCGCATGCGCCTCTCAAGCACGGCTCACAGCCTGCCGTTACCATCGCCGTAGCCAAGAAGCATGGCACGAACAACGTCTGGGTAGCCGAGGCTTTACTAAAACGGATGGGTGAGCTGAAGGCGGAGATTCTGCCCGCCGACGTGCAGGTTGCCGTAACGCGGAACTATGGAGTAACCGCCAACGACAAGGTCAAAGAACTGGAAGCGGGCTTGTTGGTCGCCATCGCGGTGGTCATGGCGCTGCTGGCCATGGGACTGGGCTTCCGGCAAGCGCTGGTGGTGGCCATCGCGGTTCCGTGTGTTTTCGGCCTGACTCTCATCGTCAACTATTTCCTCGGATTCTCCATCAATCGCATCTCGCTGTTCGCGCTGACGGTGGCGCTCGGCCTGCTGGTGGACGATCCCATCGTGGACGTTGAGAACATCCACCGCCATTTCCAGATGCGGGGAAAAGCCACGGTCGATATCGTTCTCGAGGCCGTGAATGAAGTCAGGCCTCCTTTGATCGCGGCCACTTTTGCGGTGATTCTTTCCTTCCTTCCCCTGCTCTTCGTCACCGACATGATGGGCCAGTATCTGCGGCCCATGGCGGCCAACATCCCCGTCACCATGCTCATGTCGCTGGTCGTTTCATTCACGATCACGCCTTGGCTGGCGTACCGTCTGCTGAAGGATCATGCTGCTGGCGGGACGGAAGGCACTGCGCCGCGTGATTCCGTTTCCGGTCCCCGGCGGTTTTTCAATGCGACCCTTCTTCCGCTCATTGAACGACGGTGGCTGGGCCGGCTATTTCTGCTCCTGGTCATGCTGCTATTTATCGGCAGCGTCCTGCTGGTACTGACCCGCCGCGTGCAGGTCAAGCAGTTGCCCTACGACAACAAGGACGAGATACTCCTGGTCCTCGACATGCCGGCGGGCACGACCCTGGAACGGACCGACGCCGCGGCTCGCGACTTCGAACACTATCTCGAATCGGTCCCGGAGATCACGGACTTCGAGGCTTACGTGGGAACCGCATCGCCAGTCGATTTCAACGGTCTGATGCGGCAATATTTTTTGCGCCGGGCGCCTAACCGCGCGGACATCCGGATCAACCTGATTCACAAGACAGAGCGCGACTACGCGAGCCATGCCCTGGGCTTGCGGTTGCGCTCCGACCTCACCGCCATCGCGCGACGCGATGGAGTGAAGCTGAAGATCGTTGAACTGCCGGCAGGACCACCGGCCATGTCCACGCTGGTCGCGGCCGTCTACGGGAGCCCGACGCAGTCTTACGAGGACGTCATTGGAGCCGCATCAATCGTGAAGGCTCGCATCCGCCGCGAATTGGGCGTGGTGGACGTGGACGACACCGTCGATGAAGACCAAACCAAATACGTATTCGAAGTGGACAAACAGAAGGCCGCGCTGAATGGCCTGTCCACGGAGGAGATATCCCGCACGATAGGGCTCGCTCTCGGTAGCCAGGCGGCGGGCGCCGCCCAAATCCCCTATGAGCGCACACCCGTCAGGATCGCACTCTGGTTTCCCCGGGCGGAGCGATCGAGCACGATCGACCTCGCGCGGATATACGCCAAAGGCACAGGCGGGAATCTGGTTCCGTTGTCGGAAGTTGGCGCCTGGCGCACGACCATCGAGGATAAGACGATCTATCACCGCCAACTCCAGCGTGTTGTGTACGTGCTGGGAGAAATGGCGGGCCGGCCGCCCGTGGAAACCATCCTGGACCTGACGGCCGACCAGGTCCAGGGAGGCCAGCGGAGTTTCGTCGATATGCAGGCGCCGCCCCGCCCGTTGAATCAGCGAACCATGTTTCGCAGGGGCGGAGGCATCCCCTGGGCCGTGCCCAACGGGATTACCGTCCACTGGTGGGACGAAGGCGAGATGTACATCACTATCAACCTGTTCCGCGATCTGGCGTTCGCGATGCTGACCGCTTTGATCGGCATATACATCATCCTGATGAACCAGACCGGCTCCTACCGTCTGCCGCTGACCATCATGCGGGCGATCCCGCTCATGGTGATCGGTGTAATGCCCGGGTTTTGGCTGCTGAATCAGATCGGCCAGCACAGCATCGGCGGATTCAGGAACCCCGTCTTTTTCTCTGGTCCTGCGTTCATTGGGATGATTGCGTTGGCGGGCATTGTGACCAGGAATTCGATCATCATCGTGGATTTCATTCAACTGGGCCTGCTGCGCGGTCTTTCGCTCGAGGAGGCAATTCTCAATAGTGTTTCAGTGCGATTGCGGCCGATTCTCCTGACGTCTGGAGCAGCGGTACTCGGCGCCATTCCCATCACGCTGGATACCGTTTTCGGCGGAATGGCCTGGTCGCTCATCTTCGGGTTGATCGTCTCGACGCTGTTTTCGCTGTTCGTGATTCCCGTGACGTACTACATCGTCTACGCGAACAAGCCGAATCATGGTTTACCGGACAACATTCGTAAGAAGCTCGCCGCCAGCCTGGGCCAGGAGCCCGCTGCATCCTGAGGCGGATTGGATTGAAAGCGCTTATGACACATTGGATAAAACTCGCAGCGCCGCTTGCGGCGTTCGCCCTCCTGGCCGCAGCCGCAGAGCCGACCACCGACGTGAAGATGAGTCTGCGGGAGGCCGTCGAATATGCGCTGGCGCACTCCCCGGATTTGAAATCTTCACAGACCGAGATCCGGCGCCGCGAAGGGTTGGTGACCACGGCACACTCATTCCTGATGCCGCAGGCGGATCTCTCCGGCGACGCGGCGCGCTCGCGGTTCGAGCACGGGTACCCCGCTGGGACCACGCCGTCCCTGCTGCGGTTCGACACCGCGCAATACACCGGAGTCGCGGACCTCAAGTTTCTCGCCTGGGATTTTCGCAAGACGGAACTCGAACTTGCCGCCACTCGGGAACACGTCGAGGCTGCGCGGGCGACGACCGACCGGAGGCGGCAGGAGATCATATTTGAGACCGCGCGGCTGTATCTTCAGACGATGGCGTACTCGGACCTGATCAGCTCCGCCGAGGCAAGGGAAAAGAGCTTGCAATCGCTCCTCGACCGAACGAATCAACTGGTCCAAGGCGGCCGCGCCGTTCCGGTGGATGCGTTGAAGATCAAAACCCGGCTGGCACAGGTGGAAAGCGACCTGGCCACGCTCCGTTCGGGCCGAAGATCGTCATTGAGCGCCTTGGCTTCGGTGATGGGATTCGAGGGTGACCTGCCGCAGTTGGTCTACACCCCGGCGTCTCCCCTGCCACCGATTCCTCCCGAACCGGAGGTCCAACTACTGAAGCAGGCCATCGCGAGCAGGCCGGAGTTGGTCTCGCAAGACCATGAGATCCGGGCCAGCGAGCGCCTTGAGGAATCCGCCCGGAAAGCCGTCTTCCCCCGCGTCGATCTTCGCGCTTCGGCCATCCAGTACGGCTCGAATACTCCGGTGGGCTTTCCCCAACTAATCGGCAAGCTGCTGCCGGCGATTTCCGCCACGGCTCCCTCTCCAGGCAACGCCGCCACCGACTGGGTGATTGGCGTCCACGTCTCGTTCCCGCTTTTCGACGGAGGCCGGCGCAGAGGCCAGATTCAGGCGGCACAGGCTCAACTGGAAGAAACACGTCTGGCCCGCCAGCAGTTGCAGTTTCGCATCAGCCGCGAGGTCCGAACCGCCAT
This sequence comes from Bryobacterales bacterium, assembly GCA_963798455.1. Lineage (GTDB taxonomy): Bacteria > Acidobacteriota > Terriglobia > Bryobacterales > Bryobacteraceae > CAWCTD01. The sequence goes on along the minus strand of CAWCTD010000004.1, from coordinate 439,387 downwards.
GGCGGATCTAGAGAGCGCCGAAAGCCGGGTGACTTCGCTGCGTGATTCTGTCGCCGAAAGTGAGCGCGTGCTGCACGACGAGAGGCTGAAATTCGAGGCAGGGCGCAGTGTCATCAACTTCGTCTTGGATGCGGAGTCCGCCGTGCTCACCAACCAGTCCCTCCTCTCCCAGGCCGAGCGCTCGGTGAGCATCGCGGCCTTGGTGCTGGACCTCAGTGTGGGACGCCTGGAGCCTGACCACTTGCCGTAGGCGCTCCCACACGCCCTCTCGAAAGCAGATCTTGGTGGTCGTTGGCTCAGGGGAGGCCGGCGACGACCGGACTCCGATCATGAAAGTCGGCCGACCTTATCGTCCTCTTGCGCCGTATTTTACGATTGTGCAAGCCGCACCGCATATGCCCGACTTCAGCGTACGCAACAACTACCGGCTTTCCTCAGGGCTTTGATGCGCTTGGCATCCTCCCCAAGTTCCGGCGCCTGCGACTCGTGAGCTTGAGGGAGCGCGGCCGAGTTGCGACTTGGCAACTTCGAGCCGGGCGCCTGCCCTCATGAGGCGGAATGAGGCGTCCGGGACCGCCTTATTTCGCCTTATTATGTGAGGGGCCGGGCCGCCGACCGCCTCCTAAACACTAGCGCCAACCGCTCTCAGCAGCCCCGCCCGAACGCAATTCACACGCGGTCATTATGATCGAATTTCGAGCCGCCCGTAACATATTGAAAATGAAACCACTTAAAAATCAGTGAGGATTCGTGTTCCACCCTCACTGCGGTTTGTTTGTTTTCAATAGGATACCGCCGATTCAAACACGGGAAATCGACGGCAAAATTACAGTAAGTGATTTATTTTCAATTATATGGCGGTGAGGGTGGGATTCGAACCCAGAGGCCTCATTGAAAACACACAAGTTATTGATTCTAAAAGCTCATAAAACGCATAGAACGCAATAAACGCTAGTCTCATTACGATCCTATTACGATCGGACCTCTGATCAGCGCGAACGAGGCGCCGGGGTAACCTGTCTACTCAATGATTGCCAGCTTGTCTGGCTGGACGTGCAAACAGGAAAGCCATTGATTGTCTTGGCCCTCCAGGAGGTTGCGAATGGTGCCCTTTTGGAGTCACGGACTTTACAAGTGGTTTAGTTTCTGTTGGTTGCGGCTGAGACGTTCTGCTTGGGAAGACGCTCAACGGTCGTTTCCTGAAGCGCGTGTCGTTTCCCGAGACGTGCCAAAGTCCACGGTGTTTCCGCAGTTTCCGCGAAACGTCCGTGAAATGCGAGGCTCAATAGTTCAAGCGTGCCCCGCCGAAACATCTGCGGAGGGTGAAATCCGTCCTGCACAACCACCACGATCAGAACGCCAGGCTGAGCTGGTTCTCATCGGGCTGAGGCATCGGCCGGCGCGGGATCCTTCTCACCGGCAATGCGAAATCGGCGAGCGTGAGTGGCGGCACCGGACCGGGCGGCAGTGGCCCCTGAACGACAGCAGGCAGCGCGATCTCTGGCGTTGGTGGTGGCGCAGGAACCTCAACCGGCGTCACAATCGTGGCCGTTTGCTGCTGGAGTTGCTTCCACAAAGCGTCGGCGCGTTCCCCAACTCCTTTCTGGGTCACCAACTCGCGAGCCATGGCGGTGAGCATGTCGTCGTCATCGTCGAACGCCTGCAGACCGTCGTTCGCGAACTTGCCCTCCAAAGCGAGCGAGACAAGCAGCTTCTTCCCCATCAGCCGCAAGCAGCTCTCCTGCATGGTCGCAGCGTAGTGGAGGAACTTCACTCGCACCGACTGCTTCTGCCCGATGCGCCAGCTTCTGCGGCTTGCCTGGCGCAGTACGTAGATCGAGTAGCCGGTCTCCCCGAAGATAATGGTCGGGAAGGCGAGCAGGTCAAGGCCGGTTTGGACCAGCTTTGGGTGGCAGATGCACACCTGCATTCCATTCCGGAGTTGCCGCTCGTACCATGCTTCACGCGCTTCGGGCGGCACGTCCACCGTCAAGACCTCGACTCGAATCCCTTCGCGGACGAGCAACTGCTTCCAACGCTGCGTCACGTCGCGCTTCTGGGTGTAGACGGCGTAAACCTGGCAGCGCCTCCCAACGGCGAGTTCGGCTTTGACTTCCTCGACCAGCCGTCGCTCCTTCGCGTAGACGACGGACTGATCCAGGTCCGCCGGGCTTGAGATCACGAACCGCTCTCGCTCTCCGGTGCCCTCGTTAACCGCGTAGCCGATCAGATCACCCAATCCGAAGGGCCGGTCCGGGTAAAGCAGCAGGGCGTTCATACCCGTGCTGATCACGGACTGGTTGCCGGGGTGAGCCTGCAGCGCCTCCTTGATGTCGCGCTCCAGGTCCGCGTAGGCGCTGGCCAGTGGAGCGTCCATCTCGACCGAGATCACTTCCTCCCTGTACGGCGGCAGCGCGTCGGAAATGTCCTCCAGCGAGACGAACGCGCCGAGTTCCAGCAGGAACCGCCCGAACAGGAGCGGGGATGCGCCCGGGCGGCGCTTCACGCGCTTCGTCACCCGCGCCTCGGAGCACACGTTGTCTTTGGGCTCGATGACAGTGACCTTCTCCAGGACGCCATACGCCTCTGAAAACGCGCGCAAGCCGGCCTCGCCGGGGACAAAGCCCTCGGCCAGCATCTTCCGCGGGTTCAACCGGAACAGGATGTTGAACAGTTCGTCGGCGTAGCCGCCGAGCAGCGTTCCCGTGAGGATGACGATCCGTTCGGCGGAACTGGCCAGCGTGCCCAGCGCGTTGCCCTGGGCCGTGTCGCCCTTGAGTTCATGGACTTCGTCAGCGATGGCGTAGTCGAAGAAGCCGTCCAAGTAGCGGCCAATAAAATCGACTGGGGCGTAGCGCCGCACCTTGGATCTGTCCGCCTGCCACAGCGCGCTGTGAAAGGGTCTTCTCGCCTCGCCAGCCGCTGTGGGGTCGTCACCGGCGACCAATTCGCTGTGCTTCGCCTTCCGGAAGTCAGCCCGGCGAAGCTGGTCCGTCCCGGTGAGGACCGGGCGGCCGGTGTCCGGATTCACGACACAACCGTTGAACGGCCCGCTGCGCGGCGTTCCGAAGACGTGCCGCCAGAAGTACCCGAGCTTCGCGCGCTCGCGGCTGACGATGAAGACGGCGGGTGATCCGCAGATCGACTGCCAGCGGGACCGTGGCGATCGCGCGTCCTTGCGGAGTCGCAGGTCGCTCAGGGTGGTTCGCAGCCCCTCACGGACGATCCGCCCGTTGCGGAATCTGACCTCATTGACACCCGTGTAGCCGTTCGATCCCACACCGTTCCGGATGCCGTCGATGACGAAGACACGGACGCGCGGTAAAGTCATGAAGCACTCGCGCGCCCATTTCTCGACAAGTTGCGGCGGCACCATGGCGAGCGCCGTGTAGGGCCGCTGGTCCGCGTGGCAATGAATCGCTCCGAGGGAGATGAGAGTCTTCCCGGTGCCACATTCCGCGATGGCCGCGGCAGCATTCGAGCGCTGCCACTGCCTGACGATGCCCATGATCGCCAGTTGCTGCGCGGGAAACGGCGTGCGGCGGAGCCGCGCGATGCCCGGATGCACCTGGTCTCCTAGCTGGTGGAGCGGAGGGAACTGCGCGAGAATTCTCGCCCCCAGCTCATCGGCGTAAAGGCGGAGGTATTCGTTCGTGTTGGTAGGCAGAGGTTCCATGCACGACTCCTATTTGGGGTTGGGCTGGGGGATGAGTGGCTACGCCGCTTGGCCGGCGGCTTCTTCGGGTGGATCGAAGCGGGCTTGGATGTCCCAGAGCGGGGTTTCAAGACCATCCGGAATCTCAATCTGGCGCCGCTTGAGCCCATGGCCGATCCAGGCTAGAAACCGCTTCTTGGTGCCGCTGACGAGAATGGGCTCGCAGCCGAGCCCGATCAGTGACTGGACCGCGCGCCGGCGCACGAGTTCCTTGTGAAACCACTCGCTCCACTCCGGCAAGACCGGAAGGCCGAACCGCACAGCCAGGCGGTACAGAACGAAGCCGGGTGTGTCGGAACAGAGGACCGTGCGCCTAGCCTTGGGCTCGCCTCCCGCGCGCGTCAGCGCCAGTTCTTTTGAGATCGCGACAAGATGACGGACCGGGCGCTTGCGCCCGGGTACGGATATGGAGGCCCGGAACGTTTCCGCATCGGCGCCCAACGACACCGTCAGCGCCGGGATGCCCGTCCCTTGCACATGGAAGCAACTCTCCTCCGAGATCGCCACACTGATAGCAGCAATCTCCTGATCGCCTCCGAACACCGAGATCAAATACGCTTTCGCGCGTCTGCCGGCGCCGTCCTCGTGCTCGGCGATGAGCCGGTCCATCCAAAGCCGCACATCAATCGTCGTGTCCCTTGTCACTTTGTGAAACTGCAGCGTTCCCATCCGCAGGTGGGCGTTCTTCATGGTTTCGACTCCCATCGGTCAGGATGGCTGTCCGGCCATCCCAGTACGCGAGCGTCAGGCTCTGCGTGAACCGCTCCCGCTCGCGGATCGTGGTGACCCCGTCTTCCACTTCCTCGAATCGATCAGTGGTTTTATTTGATTCCCAGCAGGATACATGCCGCTGCGGGCCGGTTCCGAACACGCCGTTCAGCAGGCCGGAGGTGGCGAGCAGGCCGACATGGCCGCCGTGAAGGGGCGTGAGCGGCCGGCCCGTCGCGCGTGCCTCGGGCGCAAACAGGACGCGCGCCGCCTGGCGGTACGCAGCGGAATTAGGCAAGGAATCTTCGACGCTGTCCAGCGGAATCCCACGGTACGCCCACTGCACCGCGCCACTCGGCGGCACCGCGTAGACTCGGTCCGGCACATCGGGCAGTCCAGGCAGTTGTTCATACTGGCGCGCGTATTCGAACAGCTTCCGTTTGGCCTGACTGACATCCCAGTCCTTTACCTGGCTGCGCTCCCGATGCGATCTGCGGACCCCAAACGCCACAATCTGCTGGTAGCGGACGGCCTCCGGTTCGGTCAGCCTGTAGAGCGTCTTGTCGCGAAAGTGGACCGCGAGCACGTCGGCGCATGCGTTCAGCCTCTGGGCGGGGATCACTAGGACCAGGACGCCGCCCGGCTTCAGCCAGCGGAATGTGTGTTCGAGGAAGAGCTGCTCCATCCGCTGGTTCCGGCTCTCACCGACCTCGAAGTCGTACGGAGGGTTCAGGTAGAGCAGCGAGAACGACTCCACCGGGCAGTGAACATCGAAGCAGTTGCCCTGAATCACCTGATGAAGCGCCCGGCCAGCCTGCTCCGCGCGATATGCGTCGAGCTCGATTCCGTATCGCGCCGCGCGGGGGTCCGCAGTGATCTCCACGAGAGCCGTGCCACACCCCGCGCACGGGTCCACGACCGAGCACTCGACCGGCTCCGGGAATTGCAGGGACCGCCGAATACGCTGGGCTTCTTTGACTTCGAGGGGGTAATACCCGAGACGGAGTCTCGCCGAGTTCCTCACTTTTTCCCTCCGTTAGGATGAATTCAAACTGATGTGAGTTAAGGCATAACTTTGCCGTTTGGCACCGTTATGGTTTATTTGGAACTGGTCGGCCCTCGCCTGTGTGTCTTGGGTTCTCTGCTACCAGATGCCGAAAGCCCCGTGCCCCTCGCGGAATCAACCATCAGGGTCGAGGGCTTGCCTCTCGGCCGGACCGCAGTTCCGGCAAGGTTATGCTTTAGGCGCCCACGCTGGCCGTCATCGCCGCTCACGAGAAATCAACGCTTTGAAGGGGATTGGGTGGCAAGGTTATGGTTTAGGAGCGGCAAGGTTATGCTTTAAACCACACCTGACGTTGATGTATCGTGAGAAGCTTAGACTTCGACGCCGCAGCTATGATCCTCAGTTCGGAGCAGACGATTGCCGGGCTCAAAGCAACGAAGGTTCGCGCGCTGCTCCATCGATTGGCGCCGGATCTCTGGACCGCAGACGACGTTGCACGCGAGATGAAGGTCACTCGACCCGCGGCTATGAAGTTGATTGCGGCCCTTCACTCCGCTGGCTACGTGGAGAAAACGCCACGTCAACCGAAAGGCATTTGGAGGAACACAATCGCCGGGAACGCCGTGGCCATCTCTACGGCAGCCAAGCCTATCCACCGGGCAACCGGTGAGGAGCGCTTGGCGCAGTTCCTTGAGCGGGTCCGCGTGCTGAATGCCGACGACAAGTGGGCCTATCGTGTGACGAAGGTTGTAGTGTTCGGAAGCTACCTCACAACGAAGTCCCGGCTCGGTGATGTAGACTTAGCCATCCAGTTCAAGCCACGCCCGCAGTATCGCGACCAGTGGGCCGAAGTGCTCCTGGCGCAGGCGGAAACAGCGGCAAGGCGAGGGACGCGGTTCTCGACGTTTGTAGACCGCCTCGGCTGGGCACAGCGGGAGGCGAAGCGCTTCCTCAAGTCCAGGTCAAGGGCACTGAGTCTGCACGATCTCGAAACGGAACAGGTTCGGCTGGACCGGATTCCGCATCGCGTTCTGTTCGAGGAGCCCGTGCAGCCCTCCCGCTAGTTGGAATGCCGAGCGGCCAGCAGCGAGCCGCCGCGGGCGACTGAGGAGCTTTTCTCCTGCATGCCGTTCCGCGACCGTGGTGGGCCGGAGGCCTCCGAGTCTCATTCTCCGAGAAGCCGACTACACGCTCATATGTCTGTCAAATCGAGGCTGCCGCCCAATGTTGGGGCCAAACTCCCTCGAAGCGGACTTGGGGACCACATACGCCGAAACACCCAATTGCGGGGGCGCGAAGCGGCACGGAACCCTTCCGCCGCAAAGCTCACAGTCTAGAACCCACAATCCTTCAACACGGAAGCATGAGTCCGTACAGCTTCGACCAAATCCTCCGGCGACTTACTACTAGGGGACGCACCACAGAAAAACACTGGGATGCTGTCGCCGCCGGGGCGACTCAAACTATACAAGGTCACCTTGGTGCCAGACTTCCGCAGATCCTTATCTTTCGCAAGCTCAAACCCAAACCCCCGACCGGCTTTCCGAATTATTTCACCCAGATACGCAGCTCTAGTAGCCCCACTCTTCGTGATGCACCATGAACTTCCTGCAACTAAAAGCCCTCGAATCCCCGACCTCCGAGCTAGGAGCGCGAAGAACCACCTGATGTCCGCGTCGACCATCTGTACAAACACTTGCGGATCGGGGCAATTGCTGACCGGGACGGTAGCCCTCGCCGACAGGTCGAAATGTGCCGCATCGGAGAAGTAGGATCTGCCGATGCACTCAAGAGCGCGCTCCCAAGATCCGAACCATGATTTGTAGTAGGGAACCGTCGGGTTGACGAAGTATTCCAGTAGGCGATTCACGTGAACCGGCAGAGGAATCGGAGTGGTGGGCCACCTGCCTTGTTGAAACTCCTTTGGAGATGGGTTGAGGCCAACGGTTGCGTATAGAGCAACGTCCGCACGTCCGAAGAAGGGAGCAGCGTGCATCGGCGTATTCGGACTGAAATTGACAGCATACTGACTCGCCGTTGCATTGGTCTCATCGACAACCGATTTGAGATATTTTTCCAGGCCCACTGTTTTGAGACCCTCGGAATCCATCTGAGAAAGCTGCTACCCGACTTCCGCAAGGTAAATGACCATACTGGTGTTTTCGATCCGATTCTGTGGCAACATGGGCCGAATCTTATCTTGGTCCTTTTCGTACCGCTCGAACTGGAACTGTCCCCAGTACTCCCATTGGTCTACGGCCTCCTTGACAAAGACTGGGATCGGTGACGACTCCCGAGCGAATAGCTCAGCCTGCCGTATGTGCGAATCTTCTTTGCCCACCAGAATCTCCCACGGAGCTGACGGGTTCAGATCTGCGCGAAGGCAAGCACAGACGATGTGGCCGTTCCTCTCTCGAAGATAATAGCCCTTTTGGCTAAATCCCAGTCAAAACGCTCTTTGAGTCCATTCCAGGTGTAGATACCACCAATCCGAAGAGCCTGAGCCCGAGGTCCGGTTTCAGCAACAGCACTCGTGGAGTCTGGAGGCTCTTCGCTCGGGACGAGGCATTCTCGATTCGGCGTTTCTGATGCGACAGCGATGAAAGCATCAATCGGAATCTCAATGGACTGAGATGAGCCGGAGGCTTGCTCCGCCCAGCGATAAGCTTCGTCGTGTTTGCCCACTTGGAGCAAAATGTAATCGTCTTGGCGTCGCATCAGGATCGCACGGTAACCATCGTCGAGCCTTGCCGAGAATAGATCAACGCTTGCTAGATGCTTAAAACGAAGGGTTGGGGCATTCCTGTTTTCATGGAGCATCTGCACGAACTTCGGGATCTTCTTCATCTTCTCGGATGGCAGGCCAGTCAATGACTTGAGAAAAGCGAGAGACATCCTCAGCATGTAGGTGCTCCGGTGTGGATGACGAAACTGCAACAGCACTTCATTCTACTGCGCGCGGGCGAGAAACGGCGTTCGAGGACGCGTCACGAGTTTCTGGCCGTTGAGTTAGGCCTGGACCTCGCAAGCAACGCGTACTAGAATCTAGCTGAGGCAGAGCCGGATGAATCTTTTCTTTTGGATATCGGTTTCGAGTGCCGTGGCACAATGAGCCGCGCCGACCAGATCAAGGGCGCCAAGCCAAAGCGCCAGCACTGGGTTCCTTGTTTCTACCTCCGCTATTTCGCGACACTGGAGACACGGACGAGCCGCCAGCCGAAGGTTTGGGTGCTATCCAAGCATGAGGGCGAACCGATGCTCACCAGCATCCGCAACGTCGCGCACCAGCGTTATCTCTATTCGCCGCGGGAGGAGGCCGGCAAGCGGCTGTGGGACTTGGAGGGTAAATTCGCGGATTATGAGGGCTTCATGCAACAGGTGTGGCAGCGTCTTGCCGATGACATGGTCGATCTCTACGAGCCCGCCATGCGCAAGGGGCTTGCGCTGTTCATTTCGCTTTTGTATTTGCGCCACCCCCGCCGCTTGGCGGAGGTCGGTAGGCTTCATGGCCGCCTCGTGGAGATGTTTGAGGCCGCGCCTAAGGATGCGCTCGGCAATCCAGACGTTGAGGCGGTGGAGATCAACGGCCAGGTCCGGACCCTGGAGAATACGGACTGGCCGCGCTATCGCGACGCCTCCGAAAATGACAAGAAGCGCATGTTTATCGAAGGCGTCCGGGCGAACGCGACCCATTTGGCCGAGATCCTCATGAAGAAGCGCTGGTCCGTCGTCCTCGCAGAAGAGCCCATGTTTATTACAACTGATACGCCGGTCTTGCTCATGCACCAAAGCCGCGAGGTTTTCGGGTTTGGAACGCCGGGCGTCATCGTCTCGTTCCCGTTAAGCCCGACGCGAGTTCTGATGATGGATGACCGGCACGACCAACCCGCAGGACATTACTACCCGCTGAAGGGCAGCCCCGCCGACCACAATGGCCTGGCGTGGAGAGACTGCGAACGGTTCATGATTTCGCCGCGACATCCCGATTTCGTCTGTCGCGAACTCCTCGTGCAGGCCGCGTTCCATGCCGACGACGATGGCCCTCTGCAATGACCGCTCCGTCCGTAAGAGAGTAGACCCGTAGCATGGTCAACCCTTCCCATGAGCGCCTGAGGTTCGAACAGTATCGCGAGGCCGCGGAAGCCTTGCATGTCCTAGCGGGGATGCTTCTCTTCGAGTTCGCGCGCCACGCCGACACGGAAGTCCGGCGGGACCAGATCGCCCGGAACTTCATTGCGCGCGCGGACACGATGGTGCGCGGCATCGTCAGGCTCTGGGAGATGGACGACCGCGCCGATTGTTGGATCTTGCACCGCGCGTTGCTCGATAGGCTGTTTCATCTTTATGACCTGAACCAGAAAAACCAGTTCGATGTGTTCGACGACTGGTCGTTCAAGACATTGTATGAGGCGGCGGGTCGGCTGCGGAGCGATCCCGCGATGAAGGGCAACCTCGAAGGCCTCGTCGAGGACTTAACGCCGGACCGAAAGGCGCGGTATCACAGGCTCGTCAACAACCCGCCCGACTGGCGGCGGCCCAAAGCCGAAGACGTTTCCAAGGCGATGGGTCTCGCGATTCTCTACCGCTATGGCTACGACTACGCCTCCCGACACGTTCACCCGATGGCGAACGACGGCCAGGAGGACTTCTTTAATATCACGGGCCTGCGGCCGCGGCCGGATTTTGGGGAGGAGGCCAGCATCGTCGTGCTCTCGAATTCCGTGCTGATCGCCTCGCTGATCCTGCACGAGGCGCTGAACGCAAGCGCGCTCGCCTGGCGCGCGGTTGTCTATGATGCCGTCGAGGGCGTCCGCAAGTTCCTGATCTGCGCGGCGCCCGAAGAGCATCTCCCGATCGTGAAGGTGAGCGCAATGATCGCGGCGAAGACGCCGCTCGCCGAGCGGCGCAAAGCGCCCCCTACGGAACAAGCCTGATGCGTACGCCCGTGGTTCGCGTGACAAAGCAGATGCTCGGCAACACGACGCGAAAAAGCCTGCTTTATCTGGACCAGGGTTTTTTATCTCTGGCCTTTCGCGAAACGCGCGCTTCATGGGTAGACGAAGCCATCGAGCGGATTACGGACCTGCTGGACCTGCAGTTGCTCGCCGTCCCGTACTCCTTTACCCACATCGCCGAAGCGGATCTCTTCAAAAAGCGGGATGATCTCGTGGCCTTTATTCAACGGTTCGCGCGCGGTCATCATTTCGAGCCCTACTATCGCATCGAGGAGACCAAGATCGCGAAGGCGTTTCAGGCGTTTCTGGCCGGGCGCCCGCCCCAGTACGTCAAAAAAGAGCGCGACGCCATTTCCGCGGCTGTTCACGACTGGGACGGCCCATACTCGGTTAGCATCTTTACGCCGGAATCCGGCTTCGACCGGAAACGGGCATTCAAGCAAAGCTCCGTCGATGCCTTGCTGGACGCGTTAGACGGCTGGCGGGCCAGCAGCAGGACGTTCGAGGAAGACATGGAACTGGAGTTCCGCGATGCGGCGAGGATCTTTGTCGAAGTCTATGCCGAGAAGACCGCGCGGCTATATGCCGGCGATTTCTCCGCCCTTATTAACGCCCCAATAGCGGCTTCCGTGATGGAGAACCTCGTTCATATCGCAACGACGCTGAAAGCCGATATTCGGTCGATCCCGGCGTTTTTCGCCTCCGCGCACTTCCGCGCAGTTCCGATGCAGCAGTTGTCAGCGCGGCTCTACAGCGCATTCAAAGAACGCTTGCGCAAGAAGGCCGACCAGCTCCCCACTTCGAGGGAGGCGAGGGCGGAAAAGTATTCCGGGCTAATGTTCGACGTTCAGCACGCCGCGACTTATGCGCCTTACTGTAACGCGTTCTTCACGGATAACGCCATGGCGGCGCTCATGGAAGAAAAGCGTGTCGCTGTCGAAGAGACGTGGGGCTGCAAGGTGTTCAGCAGCTCGCACCAGCGACAGTTCGGCGACTGGCTTGCCGGTCTCAAAGCCGGCATGACGCCGCAACACGCTGAGGATCTGGCGTGGGCATATCCTCGGAATCGCCAGCAAGTCCGGAGACCGGGCGGCGACGCATAGCACAACGGGAGGGGACCAGAACGGTTCTGGGCGGGCGTATAGGGCATGGGCGCGGATTTCTTATAGGCGGTTTTGAAATGGCGTTGTCGGATGGTGGTACTCCCGCCGCTTCCGTTCACCCGGACGGGAAACGCCCGAACCGCGGATCTCCCATAGCCGAGAAGGGCCGGTGCGACTTTGATCAGTATTGGCTTTCGGCGGCGTGCACCTTTTCAAGCGCTTGAATTCGGTCAGGGGACCCCGATCGCAACAGACGGCACGGAGAACGCTGTGCGGAATCGGGTACTGGGTTTGTGTTTACCGCGTTACTGCCGAGGCGTGTGGCCGGCGCCCTGATAGGTCCCTGCTTCCAGTAGAAGCCACGCCTCCTCGTATGGCATGATCGCCTCGTGTCTGGCTCGCCAATGAGCATCGATTCCCTCAAATCCTTTGCCCTTGAACCGATGCCCACATTCGGGGCACACGTTTTTGATCAGTTTGATTCGCTCTTCTTCCGCTAATCGCGTCGGTGATTGCCACTGTGTCGGGAGCGACCTGTTGCGCGTGTTAAGTCGCTCATCTCGCCTGTCAGTCCTCCAGGGCGCGCAAATGATGTCGCCCTTACAATTGTCGATTCCGTTGAGCGTATGCACAAACCGCCGCGCGCGTTGCGTGACCGCATCGTCAGCGTCGATTATCGTGAACCAGCGAAACCTCGGGATCCTTTCCTGCTGCAGCCAGACACATGTGCGTGCCGTGACGATAGATGAGGTATGGGTTTGATCCCGCAGCCAGTCGTGATAAGCCTCAAGCTGACTACCGTGGTTCTCTCGCGCAGGAAACTTGATCAACACGACGGCTCGCCCGGACCGCCTCATCGTCTCGATCTCATCGATCGTTGCGTGCCGTTTAGTGATCCCGCCAACACCGTTATCCGGATCGAGAAAAATGATGCTGGACTCGTCCAAGACGCTCTTCATGTCCATCGCCCATGAACAACGTCCTTCCACCGATGGAACTGGGATGCGATGAAAGCGTGTTTTCGGGGGCCATATCGACAACTTCTCTAATGCATCAACCGATCGTTCGGGCAGCTCTTTCAGGGCCTTCCACACGGCCGAATCCAAGGATTTCCATTTCGGTTCCTCACAATACTCGCGATGCCGGCCGTCGGGGCGGCCGTCATGCGCGGGATTGTAATACCATCCCACACCAACAGTCTTGTCGTCTGCCGCGAGCGCCCGCAGAAGCGCAAGCTTCAATAGATCAGAAACGTCGCCAGCATATTGATCTCGCATGAGTTCCTGGACACAAATTGTAATGCCGCGAGCTTCCTGCGTTCCAGTTCGACGGACCATCACCGCACGTCACTGCGGGCGTAATCAACATTCAAAGGCCGCCCCGGAGCACTGAGCGATGTTCCTGCTCTGGTTCTCACCTCTTCAACCTATTGGTTCTTAAAGACTTCTTCGATAGATTCAAACGGTCGATTCGCAGCATGCCCGGCATCTACGGCACCGTTCCCCAGACCAGCTTTTGCTTTCGTCGGCATTTGGGCTTACACTCCCGCTTGGAGAGGAGGTCTCTTATGGCGCGGTTTGAGGCGCCGCCGGAGGACGACGGCTTGAACGAGTCTCAGCCCTCGCAGACGCTCGACGGAGAGCCGGCGGCGATTCTGGACGACGGCCCGGAGATCGAGGATTTGATCGAGGATGCTCGTGCCCTGTACCTCGAAACGGTCGAATCCCCCAGCCGCTACGTGAACTAGGCCCGGCATGGACTCGCCCGGTCCGATGCCAGCCGCCGCCCGGCGTTCGCCGATTACGGCGGTCAAGCCGGGTGACGCGACGACTGCGCTCTCGCTCGCCGACGGTGCGACCGTGTTGGTCGCGCGGCATCTCACCGCGTTTGCCCGGCCCGGCGACGAGGTCGAGTTCAACGGTTCGTTCTCAGGAGAAAGCCGGACGGAACTGCGCATCGTGCGCGCGGGCCGCGTCCGGCCGAAAGAGCTGTACCAGGCTCAGATCGGCTACGTCACGCTGCCCAAGACCGATTCACGCCAGGCGCGCTTCCTCCGGGCTGAGGTCGTTGCCGGCGGGCTGGGGATACGTTGGATTCACCTGCCCGCGAGCGCGGTCCGCGACCACTTCTACCGGGGCGACCGTGGCCGCCCGTGGGCGGAGTCGCCGACACTCTACGACGCGCTCGGGGTGCAGCGGAGCGCGAATCCCGGAGAATTGCGGCTCGCGTTCAAGCTCAGGAGCCTGGAGTTGGAGGCTGCCCGGGCGGCGCGCGGCGAGTTGCGCAATCTGGAGCGTGCGTTCAACATACTGATGCAGCCGGACCTCCGCTCCTGCTATGACGCTCTGCTCGATGATGCGGATGCCCCGCCCGTGTTTCCCTACGGAGGCTTTGGATCGCTGGCGGTGGGCGGCGAACTAACGCGGAACGGGCAGACGTTTTTCGCGCAACACATCGTCTCTTTCCAGCCGGAAACGAGCCGGCGGCGCTTCCGCGTGCACCTGCGCCGGCTGGACTTCCTGCACGAACACGCGCTCTACCGCGACAGCCGGCGCAAGATCGAAGTCCTGCTCGATCCGGTCCTGCTCCCCATCGCTTGGGACGCCAGCTGGGGCCAATGGAAGCACCTGGTGGGCGCGAAGATCGGGATGGATTGCCCGATTGTGGCAAGCGGCAAGTACGTGTTTCGCTCGGGTGAGTGGGAGCTTCTCCGCTGGTGGACCGCCCTGCCGAGCCGGACTGAGGTGGAGCTGCCCGGCGACCTCGCGGAGCAGGTGGAGAAAGCCAGAACGACGTACCACCGCTTCGGGCAGTACTTCTCGCAGTTGGAGATCGTGCGACAGCGGCTGGAGCGCGAACCCGTCGAGCGCCGGGAACTCGACCGCATCTGCGGCGACCTCGGGATTCCCCGCGACTTCGAGGTGGCGCAGATCTCCTGGAAGCCGGACTACGACCCGTTCTACTACGAGCAACTGCGCAAGCGCGCGCGGCGGATGTACCTGTTCCGCGACCAGTACATCTTCGAGCTGGAGATGGCGATCGTCGTCGAGGTCCCCGCAGTGGGCCACGCGACGTACATTTTTGCCCCCGGCGACATCGCCCGCTTCGTGCGGCAATACGCGACGGTCGACAAGGACGACATCAGGAAGAACCGCAACGGTGCCGCTGAACGTCTCGGCTTCGTTGGTCGTGTGATGCACGGGTCGAATCCGCGCAGGTGGCTGAGGGAGCTGAGGGGTCGGACGGGGGAGGCCGAGGGGGTAGCTGGTTGAATTCCGATGGCGTCAGCAGGCCCGCGGCGCGGCTACGAAGCGGGATCTACTTCGCCTGCCTCAAACTGGTCCCACTTGCCAGTCCACTTAAGCCGAAGTCCGATCGAAGCCGGCCTCACTCCATCGCCCGATACGATGACTGTGAATCGATACGTTCCGGGAGACGACAGGAACGAGTCATACCTGAAGAGGAGCATGCCCGGCACTATCGATGGTGTGAAGCGCGGGCTGTCCTCCCTCGTGCATAAAACATTGATGAATTGGGGCACATCCTTCGGCAGGTCCAGCGCGGCGTACGGAGCATCACCGGGGCCCGCCCAGGCCAGCTGCATGCTTTCGCAGTAGGTCGTTGCTTCCCAAGCCCCCGACGAACCAAGGTACTCAACGTTGACAAGATACGCTCGGCAGTTCTTAGCCAGAGCCGCCCGCGTGTTCATAGCTCTGACTCGCAAATAATACGACTCGTGTCGCGAAGTCTCGTTGTCCTCGGGCGTCCTCGTTATGAAGTGGTCAGTTGTACCGAATTGCAGCCTCAGCACGGGACGATACAGCCAGCGCCGTAACGGTTCGGCAAACACAGCGCTCAGAAAACCACCGA
Organism: Bryobacterales bacterium; assembly: GCA_963798455.1. Lineage (GTDB taxonomy): Bacteria > Acidobacteriota > Terriglobia > Bryobacterales > Bryobacteraceae > CAWCTD01. Next base: position 424,030 of record CAWCTD010000004.1, on the reverse strand, counting down.
TGAAACTGAGGATAGACGACAGCATCTCCAACGCGTTCATGACTCTAGCAGCAGCAGAGAGGACAACGCAATCGAGGCATCGGTCGGATCAGCCCGCTGTCGCTTCGAAGGGCCGTGCTCGCACACGCCCATCGGGCCTGGAGCCGGACGGTGCGACGATGACTAACCTCGCGATTCCGGCTCCATCCGTTCGGCCTGCCAGTCACGACAGCCGTGCCGCCTCCAGGAAGCCCGCGAGCTTGGCTGTCGCCTTGTACTGCGGGATCGGCTCCAGATCCTTGAACGCTGAAGTGAATGCGTTCGACAGGCTCCAGAGAGTGCGCGGCTCGAACTCGGGGTAGCTTGGCTGGAAGTAGAGTTCATGGACCCTCCTTGCGAGGTGCTTCGGGACCTCCAGTTCATCCTCGATGAACGCCTGGTAGATGATCAGCTTCGCCACCGCTGTCGACAATTGCCGCCCCTGCCACTCTTCAATCTGGCGCTTGAGCGGTTCGAAATTGCGTTGGATTCGGTCCACGCCGATGGCAAACGAATCCTCGATCGAGAAGTTCTTGGAATGCTTCGCGAGGACCGGCATGAACTCCCCGTGGAACGCGAGATTCTCGCACACGAACACTCTGACACCCGCGGTACAACTCAGGCGGAATGATTTGTCGTGACTGTTCCGCAAGCCGAGCGCAAAGCGGCAGCCCTCGAAGCCAGTGGTCAGATCCATGACTCCGAACATTCGCATGCCGTCGCTGGATACCGCGTACTCTTCGCGGACCACGCCGATCTGGCGAAAGCCCAGCGTTTCGACCAGCTTCACGACGACCTCGATGTGCGGAATCGGCTTATGTGTTGCAGTGCCGGCCGGGGTCGGAACCTGGGCCAGTTCGTTGCGCGTCAGTTTGCCGCCATAAGAAAGCAGCGTCATGACTGGCGCGTCGCTCCCGGCAACCTCGTTGGTGACGGCCGCGGGAACTTGGGTCTCAACTACGCTTGTCTCTTGCATGGTGTTTGTCTCCTGAAATGCGAAGAGGGGAGCCGTTGCGTCCTCTCGCCGCCAACTCCCCCGTTTGGTTGAATGCCGCTTCCGGCGGCTCGGCTCCTGACAGCCCGCGTACGGGCATGCCAGGCAAAGAACACTCTGTTCCAGCCGCGGATCGCAGCTATTGGCGGGTCGCCTCGGCGCCTCGCATCCGCCGAAAGGCCTCCACGAAGCCCTGTGCTCGGAGGTTCCGATCCCAGAGGCGCGCGAAGCTCTGGTGCTCGCGCAGCAGCCGAGGGCGAACCAGCGCCACGCCGTCCCGACTAAGGCGCGAGTACTGTTCGACACCGACGTAATCGTTGCGGAAGTAGTACGGCACCAAGCCGATCTGCCCGGAGATCTCGACCAATTCGAAAAGCATTTCCGGATCACGCATCGCGTCACCGTTCTGCTCGCCGTAGTGGGCCACCGACAGTGTGACTGGAACCATAAAATGGCCGGGCCGGCCGCCTTATGGTTCCAACCCAGCCTTGCCAAGTTATGGTTCGCGGGCTATGGATGTGGTTCTCGGTGGGCCAATCCCGTGACGCCAAGTTCTGTCAGCGCCCGCTGAATCTCCGAACCAATGACGTACTCGCTTCTGAACTCCGAGCCAACCACGAGAGATTTGACCAGCCGGCGCGAAGGGTAGATACCTCTATGACATAATGCAGTGGCGATCCCGCGAACCGCGCGCCGTAAGGCCACGCACTTCTCAGTGAACTCGCACCTTTTGGCGGCGGTGAACCGGGCGTTCAAGTTCCGCCACGCCGCCGGGAACAGCGCGGCCAAGTAGAATGGCGAGACTCCGGCTCTCTTCGCGACAAGCTTTCCCGATACAGGTGGCACTTCCTCCACGGCAGCTTCCAGTGCGGCGCCTGCCGCGTGAATCCGCATCCGGCGGTCCCTCCGCCAGCGATCCGTAAGGCGCCAACAGATGTCAGGGAACCATAGCCGGAGTGAGCTAACATCCTTACGGTGAAGCCGTTCTGCGATCGTTTTCAACGTAGGCGGCGGATTCTCGACCAATGCCGCCCGCAGGCACTCCTCGCTTTGGGCACGGCGCTCCTCGCGAGAACTCGTCGTCGCCGCAACAAGCTTCTTGCAGAGGTCTGGAAATCGGCAGTGAAGGGACACGGAGTCGGAAAACCCAAGCTCGATGGCGAGGCTTCCGACTGAGGGTGGCGGGTTCTCCTCCAACCCAGCCTCAATCCGTTCACGGATCATTCGGTTCAGCGCACTTCGCCCGACTAATTTCGCGCGCTCTCTCCTTTCCGGTCTCGTCTGGTGTTCGGAAAGGCTCGAGCATGCAGCCCGATCGTGCTGACGCAGGGACGTAACGCTCTTGTAGCCGAGTTCGGTAGCGATCTCCGCAAGTGATGGGGGCTGCGGCGACAGCAGCGCCCGTTCAAGGGCGTGCTGGACATCCGACCTTCGTCGGCGCCGTCCCCAGTTCCTGCCGTACTCGGATACGATCCCACGGGCCTGCTCCCAATTCCGATCACTTTCATCCAGAGTCCCGGCCAGGAATCGCAGGAGCGGAATGCGCAACCGGTAACAGAAGCTCAGTAGATTCGGAAGCTCCGGCACGAAGGTCCCGGTCATCCAAGCGTCGAGCGTCCTCTCATTCACTTTTGTCGCACGCAGCAACTGGCTCCGGTTCCCGCCGGCCAGATCTGCCACACAGTCCTTGAGGTTGCTCTGAAAGCAAGCTCGAATCAGCGGCCGGTGGGGAGTACCACATCCGGCCAGCAGTGTGCCTACATTCTCCGCCGCCCACAGGTCGTAATCGGCAACAGCAGAGTCTCCGAGCGCCGATTCCGTGCGCCCGCCGCCGAGCCATTTCCTACACCGAGAGCAGCGACCAGGACGAGACCTGCCAGCGAGGACGTGTTGCTTGCCGTCACAATGCGGGCAGGCTGAGACTAAAGAGCACCGGTGTTTCGGGCATACCGTAACTGCACTGATCGCCCAGAGCAGCGGCTCAATCGCGTCTTCACCCGCTCGGCGCCGTTCATCACAACAACGCGGACACCAACTACGGTGTCTGTGCAGGAGGTTCTGGCTGGAACAAATGCCCCTCAACGGGAGCATCGTGAGTGATCGAAGATTGCTGACGCCCGTGAGGGCTTGGAGCACCCGGACGCAGTGGTCGGTGCGGGTGGTCATACCGTTGATCGTGTGTGGCCCATTCAGAAATACGGGGCGTTCATCTGCCGATTTGGGGGCTTTGCCTCCCACCGGCGCGCCTCTCGGTATTCGAGGCAAGAGTTCGTCGATTACCAGCGCACCGACGGAAACTACATGCGCCTCAGCCAAACGGCCAATGTACCCGGTCAGGCTCTCGACCATCGGCGTTCCAGTGCCGAGCGGACTGAGATGGTACAGCCGCGTGTGTATGCGCAAGCCGGCAGACTCCGTGCTGAGCTGGTCGAACATCATGGTTCACGCAAACGCCTGCACCGCGTTCCCAATCGGGTCGCGCTTCGGACGCCGTTGCCCGGCTGCTCGCCTTCGTAGCCGAGGCGCTGATGCCTTGGAGGTCTTGGCAACTCGCGGCATGTCCAGCGACAGGCCGAGGAGGTTGCGCAGCCGAGAACGTCCTTCTCCTTCGGCGAGCTGCGCCTCTCCGTCAATCGTTTCCGCAAGGATCTTTTCGCATTGCGACACCGAGAGAGCGGTCCGCTCCAGACTCCTGGGTGTAAGGGCAGCGTCGCCGTCGCCGAACGCCTCGGTTAGTGCGCACAAGAGCCAGTTTTTCAAAATCCCGACACAGCCGATCGAACGTTCATACATGAAGTCCCAGCGGTCCAAGAGGTCAAAGGATGCAGCCGGCAGGTGCTCCTGAAATGTGAGTAGGACGTTCTTGAAGGTCTCCACGTCCCCGTGGTCTTCAGACGTGTAGCGCGGAAAGTGCACGTCAACGCTGCGACGGCTCAGTTGCCCGCTTAAGTTCCGGAACGGGAGGAGTTCATAGGTCCCAACCAGAACGTGCACCGCCGCGGTGCGATTGGCGATGGACTTAACGATGTTCAGTTGATCCGACAGTCTGCGGCCTGAGGCAACCCGGCCCAGGTGCTGGGCTTCGTCCACAAACACGGCTCGAGCTCGCCGGAACCGTAGAGCTTGCTCCACTGCATACTGCAGCTCAAATCCAGACGCTCGCGGCCCGACAGCGAAGTGCAGGTTCGCTGGCCCCTCAAGATCCGCTGGATCACGACGCAGTTTGCGGTTGATGAGAGGTTCGTTCATCTCTCGAAGCAAACGGGTGAAATAGTCCTTCCAACTGAAGTTCCCGGATAGAGCGGCCATTGCCTCCAGGCTCACAACCGGCATCTGGCCAGGATCACAGTCCCCCGCCGGCAGGGCTTCCTGCATCAGCAACTGCTCTAGTTTTAGCCGCAACGTGGTCTTGCCAACGCCTGTAGGGCCGAAGACGAATACCAGCGATCCAGGTTCGGCACCGCTGATCGCGCGCAGAAGCTGATCTTTCGCCTCCATCAGCCGCGGGTGTGCCATTGTATAGGCGCGAAACGACGTCAGCGCTTCCGCCGCGCTCGGCTGCGACCGGCTCAACGGGCTATTCGCTGACGCCACCATCAAAACTCCTGATATGTTCCGCGCTCCAATGCCCGGCATGCAGCGCTTTTGGGGATTCGGATGCCGTCTTCCTGCCTAGCCGCAGCTGTTCTCGCGCTCTTCACCCGGTCCCCAATGGCGACCACCCCCGGCGTGGACCGAGTCTTACGAGCTTCCAGATCCTTGAGGCGCTGGGCAAGCAGAGTTTCCTGTGCCTCGGTGGCTGCTAGCAGTTCCGCCAGCCGTTTAGCAGTCACCGGAAAACGCTGGGCGTGGTTCTGTGATCGCTTTCGGATCTCGTGTGTCGCAAGCATGATCTCCTTTTCCGAACGACCTCGGAAGACGTGGTGATACTCCGACCGACACTCGACCCACTGGCCATTCAAGAAAGCGTAGGCGGTGGCGGCGTCGAAGGGGTCGTATCTGACATCCACGCGGCGCGTCTCAATGGCAGGGTCTTCGAAAGACGGGCACCAGTAGTAGAGGTAGTTTACCTTGACGCCGCGTGCTGGGATGACTTTCGCCGTGCCGGTCCGCGTGGTCGGAAGAGTGTAGATGATGAACTCGCGGTCGTAAGGAATGATCCGGCTTGGCCGACGGCCGGTCTGGGCCAGGCCGGTTTCGAAGGCCTCTCGCGGACTTTCACCCAGGGCAGGATGGTCTGCGCAATCGTAGACTTCATGGAGATAGGCGACAAGACCTCCTTGCAGGTTCTCGAGTGTCCACACTGCCTGGTTCTTCGGGTTCACCGCCTTGGTAACCTGCCGAACGTTCCGCATGATCTGAGTGTTCCCCCTCAGGTTGTGGACGAACTGCGTGTTTGTAGTGCCGAACAGGCGTTCGCAAACCGACCCGAATCGCGCTTTCGCGGGTGGCCTCGTCTTCTTCGTGCATTGATAACGCGCCAACAGCGTTTCGAAATACGTGCTCGCGAACTCCCGCCCGCCATCGACCACGAGGATCTGCGGCAAACGAGAATGCCGACGTACGCATTCCCGGAGCACCATCATGCAAGACCGGTAACTGGGGGCATCGAAAGTCACATAAAAGGCTAGGTTTCGCCGTGAAAACGCGTCCACCAGGATCGTCAGCCACGGACGACCGAGTGGACGGCCGTTATCCGAGGAAACAAGTTCCACGTCGAGTTCGGTGTGATCGATGTGCCCGATCTCGAACGGACGTTCACCGTGACGCGGAGTTTGCGGTGCCAGTTCCCAGTAGAAAGGCTCCAGGGCGTAGGCCGCGCGGTGCCCCTGCCGCTTTACCGTCTGAGTGTAGCTTGGCCGCTGACGTATGGCCAGGCTGAAGGTCTTGAGACTCGGGGCGATGATGCCTTCATCTTCACAGGCGAGGCGAAGCGCGAGCCAACTTGCGCGCTTGGTCTTCTGCTTCAACGTCTCATAGTCCCCCTCGACGAATTCCTTCATGCGCATCTGCGTCGCTCCTGGCAACTTGGTGCGTCTGTTGCCCCTCTGGCCGATCAGTGACAGCAAGCCAATGAACCCAGCGCCGAATTGCCGCTCGGCCTGTTGATACCGGGCTGCCCACCGCCGGAGCGTGCGGGCGGCCACGCCGATTTCCACCGGCTTGGCGCCCTGCAGGACTCGGCATACGCAATCACACCGATGGTTCGCTCGTTTGAGGTCCTTCTCGTTCGCCTTGGACAAGCGTTCGAATGCGGCCGCATTCGCGCCGGAGGTCTCCTTTGTTTCGAGCGGAACCATTCGACCGCGTTCCAGGAGATCCGCAAACCTGCTCCAGGGAATCTCTGAAAAGGTATCACCACCGTCGAGGAGACTAACCGTCGTAGCGCCGAGGTTGGCGATCCTCCATGTCTTGGTATCCCAACTGAGCACGCTGCCTACCTCAAGCAGTGATCGCGCGCCAGTGAAATCGGCCGCCGGAGGAAGTATAGCTGACTGGTACAAAGCAGCCAGTGCGGCCGTCGGAAATACCCTCACCTTGTCGGGCTGACTGAGGCGCGCAGCCGTCAGGTCCACGTAGAGCCGGTCCGTCGCAATCAGCGAGTACACCTCGTCGCGGCTGCAACTGCCCTCGGTCGCAACCAACAAGTCATCCAGGCTAATGCCCGGCTGACATGCCGAGCGCGCGATCACCTGCCCCGCGATAGCTGACGCCACCCCGCAGTCCCCGCGAAGGTAGTCTTCAAGAAATTGGATGTTCGCTTGGAATGTCCAGTCGATTTCGGCCGAGGACCGGACCAGGTACGTCAGTCCCAAAGTGGCGGCGTATGCCTCGCCCGGTGGGCAACGCCAACGACCCTCACAGCGGTAGCGGTTCGAGTTTCGTTCCGAAAGACGCTTCAGTTCCTCGTCGGTCTTGCACTCCACCCAGCCGGCGCCGTCCGTCCGAATGACGAAGTAGTCGGCAGTGTGCAGCACACCCATCCGTTTACCGCTGGCGCTTTCGTAATCCAGCTTGATCGACGGCGGCTGGTCGTAATATTCCAGGACTTCCGGGGCGTGCTCCAGTTCGTGTATAACCGCCAGTTCGACGCGATGACTCTCAAACTGCATGGTCACGCCCATTTTCCTGCTGGGATATCGACCGCTTACATTGCGCCGACCTCCCCCGACGCGTCTCGCAGGCTCGGAGGATCGCGCCTGTCGAATAGCGGCTTGGGCTCGTTCTGTCATCCCGAGCCGCCGAAACCAAACCAGCAATTCCGTCTCGCTCAGCATGTGTCCGCCTTCCGCCCCTTTCTTGCCGTCCAAGGGCGGCGTCACTTCCGAGGTTCCAACGTCCGTTTCCGCTTCACTGCCTGCGTGTACCTCACGCCGGCTTCGTTGATCAACTGCTGGAGTTTGCGCCCGTTCCCGATAGCGCTCTCGATTTGCGGCGCCAGATCCTCCGGCACGTATATAGACACGCGCTTCCCGCTTCTCCGGGCGTACAACACGAAGCTCGGATGGCCTTCCCCTCTGGCGCACGCCGGACAGCCCTTTCGGATGCAAGGGCAACGGCGCAACGAGAATGACCCCTCCGCGACGGGCCAGAGTCGAGCGATAGAGTTGGCGAACCACCGTCTTACGTCTTCGGGGGTTTCGTCTCTGTTTTTCATTAGCTATGCGCATAATAGCATACATACACGGCAAAAGCGAGGGGATTTTTGCCCTCTCGGTCACGATATGCTTCCGTTCTGTACTCGCGGCCAGTTTATGCTTCCTGGCCACCTTGTCGGCGAGGAAGACACTGACTGAACCGAAAGCATCATCCGTGGGGCACACGGCCAGATTATGCTTCCAGCCTCGGCCAGGTTATGGGTACGGTCACAGACAGGGTGGGGTACCCGTCCGGTCCGGGTATCTGGATGTCCTCGATCACCAGCCTCATGTAGGGCTCGTTCAGGATCGATAGACAGAGGCCAGGCCTGAGTTGGCCGGCCAATCGCAAGATTTCTAGGATTGTCTGCATGATGACGCTCTCATTTCCGGTCGCGAGCAAACGGACCCGAACTGTCACCTCAGGGCAGGTGGATGCAGCGCCACTTTTCAGAGTGGGCAATCGGTCCAAGAAGCCCCTGCCGCGCTGGCGACGCATAATCAGTGCATGGGTACATATGTGGGTTTCGATCCAGGAGGTGCGGGTGCCTTCGGCTGGGCTGCCGTGGCAGGTGAGGCTTGGCCTCTTCGCCTGCTTGATCGCGGCATCGCAGATCACGCGCAAGGCGCATTCAAGGCCGCTATGGACTGCGCAGATACCAAGATCGACGCCGTTGGAATCGATGCTCCTTTGTTCTGGACTCCAGCCGGTGATCGGCATGCGGATCAAATCGTACGTTGCGCGATAACGCGGCTCGGCTGCCATGGTGGGACCGTGCAATCGGTTAACTCTCTTCAAGGGGCTTGCCTGATTCAAGGCATCCTCGTGGCCATGATGTGCCAGCAGAGAGCACGTAGCGGAATTGCCTTAACCGAGGCTCATCCTAAAGCCCTGCTATGGCTCTTGGGCAAAGCGAATAGGGAGCGTCGTACTGCCGACGTTGCCATGGTCGACATCAACGACTATGTTGTGGGGACCAGGATTCACGGGGCTACCGATCACGAAAGAGATGCCGTACTGGGCGCGGTCGCTGGATTCGCGATGAAGTCTCGACTTGTGGGATGGCAAGACCTTTATGCCCTTGAACCCACCCCAGTCACGCCATTGAATCCTCCGCCCAATTACTGGATGCCTCTCTGAGGACAGCAGCCCCATACGGTCGTAGTTGCTTGAAGCAAGAACCGACCTGCGTTCGTGCTGGAACACTTGGTCGCGCTCCCTATCAAGTTCGTTGGCCGCTCGGAGACTACCAAGCACCCCGGTCCGCCACCTGGAGAAATAGGTCTTCCGGAGAATGCCTGACCTGGAGATCATCGGTGCCATCGAGTCCACTCCGCGACATTCACGCCGGGAGGACTGACGCGAGGCCAGTGATCCCCTGATCCCGGAGCGCGACCGCCATGAGGCCGAGAGCGCGCTTGTGAATCTGGGACACGCGGCTCTCGTTGATGCCGTAGCGAAGGCCGATCTCGCGCATGGTGAGGCCGCGCCAGTGGTACAGCGCGACGATCTCGCGAGTCCGGCGCGGCAGGCGGCTCATGACCGCCTTGAGCGCGCCCTGCAACTCCGCATGCATCGCGGATGTCTCCTCCGAAGGGTCCTCCCCAGCGACTTCCGGAATTGGGCCGGAGCCATCCTCTGCCGTGAGCGAGGCCGGCTTCAGCGCCCGGTTTGTTTCGTTGTGCTGGGTCCATCGCGCGAAGCCAACTGCTGCCCGGGCTGCAACCTCAGATTCGGTTGGCGTGCGGCCAAGTTCATCGGCCAGTTCGTGCGCCGCTCGATCGAGCTTCTTTGAGGTCGCGCGAAAGGCGCGAGAGGCTGGATCGAACTGCCGCAGTCCGTCCAGGATGGCCCCCCGGATGCGGTACTTCGCGTACGTGGTGAATGCGACGCCCCGGCGCGGGTCATAACGCCTGGCCGCATCGATAAGCCCACGCATGCCTTCCTGCACCAAGTCGCAAAGCTCGACGTGCACCGGCAGTTTGGAGTGGATATTGACCGCGATAGCTCGAACCAGCGCGCCGTTGGCGGTCACCAACTTGTCCAGGGCGCCGTTCGATGAGGATACACACGTATGGCGCATAGAGTTACCTCCGTGGGATTTCGTTGTCAGCAGTGATTCGCCGCTACTTGGCCGCGGCGCTGGCCGATGCTGGAGTGTCAATGGGGCGTGGCGCGGCGGTGACCGGAGTCCACCGGTCCTCGCGCCCGTCGAGGTGCTCCGCGATCCATCGGAGCGTGTAGCTCTTGAGACCTCTCAGCCAGGTCGCGGGATCGGGGGATGTGAGGCAGGCCGACTCCTCGGCCGTAAAGCAGGCCGCGCCGGCCTGGCGGTCGCGGGACTTCTCCATGTACTCGTACAGCTCGCCCGTCGCACGGGTCATGAGCAGGTAGAGCCAGTCCGGCGTCAGCACGAACGCCAGCTTGTCCGCGAAGCAAAGACGCGAAACCGGTCTTCCGCAACGCTTCGCCCAGTGGCGGGAGTGGCCGGCGCAGAGGTCGCCCCACTCCGGCCCGAACAGACGGGTCATGATGCGCGCGCCGAGTTCGACGTGCCTCTCGCCCTCAGCACCCTCGAGGTTGGGACTTGAAATATAGCCAAGGTCGTGGACGGCGAAGGCCAACCAGAGCCGGGGGTCCCAAGGAACCATGTAGAGCTTAGCCCAGGCAATCCCGACGTAGAAGGGATGGATTACACTGTGCGCCCCGAAGAGCACACTCTTCGTGCCGACTTTCATGCTTGCCCCCTGAATGAAGACCTACTGTGAAACGGGCGCCGCAGCGAGTACCGCCTGGCGGCAGTCGATTGTGGTCGCCCCTTTGACCGCCGCCTTGACCGCCTCCATGAACCGCAGCGGGATCTCCTTGCGCTCCCCTGAGCGGTTGAAGAACTCCGGCGTGATCCTGCCCGCGGCCTCCCGGTCCTTGCCCCACAGCTCCAGGGACAGGTAGCCCTGAGTCCCGCGAAAGAGCACTTGTGACGAGAGCTGCGGTCGCCGCCCGTCCTCCCCGCCTCGCGGTTCGTGCCGCGTGATGAGCAGTTCGTACGTCTGCTGAGCGCGAAAGACCTCGACGCTCACCAGCGACGGCGCGATCACGACCGCGTGCGACCCGTTGGCCGTCAGGGACTGTATCGGCTGAAGCCATGCCAGGGGCTCGCCAGCCGGGCCGCAGAACGCGACGTAGTGTCCGATTTCCCGCGTCGCCCCGCCGGACTCGACCCCACGCACGACATATCGCTTGCTCTGCTTCTGGAACTCCACCGAGACGGTCGGCTGGCAGTAGATGCCCGCCCGTTCGCGGTGCCGAAGTACGGCCCGCGGCAGGGCCAGGCGAACCGGTTGCCGATTCTGCCCGCCATCGCGCTGTTCACCTGCGCTCATGCGGACTTTCGCTCCGGCGCCGGCCGCCCGAGGGCCGCGCGGATCATTTCCCTAGTGCACCCTGCCCAGCACTTGTACTTGAGCGGCTCCGCCACGGATATCGACAGGTTGTCGCCTGCGGTGTCATGGCCGCACTGCGCGCACGACGGGCATCGGGCGATGAAGTTCCTTCCCACACGGCGCTTCGGCTCGACGTAATCGCGGATGCGGAATTCCGGCGCGGCGCCTCGAAAGGCCGTGCGCTGAGGAAGTGCCACCGGCCGCACCGAAAGCGGGACGGCACTCTCCTTTCCGTTGACGAGCCTCTTCAGATCGTCTTCCGTCACACGACGGATCGCTCGCAGGTACCGGAACTGGGAACTCAGGTCGTAATCGGCGTGGTAGAACCAGTAGCGCCGTCCGGCGCCGCGGTGGACTCCCAATGGCCCCCGCATCGCGTTGCCGAATTCACCTTGCTTCAGCTCGTCCTGTCGCGGGAACACCTCGATGCCATCGGCCGCCCCGGCTCCCTTGACGGGCAGTTCCAGCCTGGCGGCAAGGTCCAGGATGTAGAGACGCGCCTCCCGCGCGAGCACCGGCTCCCGAAACAGCACCCAGAGGTGCGCACCGCGCTTGGACTTCTCCAGCGCCGCCTCCACCCCGTCGTGGTTCAGCCCGACCTGGAGCTTCAGCAGGTCCTCAAGGGCCGTCCGGTAATCGGCATCGATAACCACCCACTTCGATCGCTGCGACGTGGGGTTGATCGCGTACAGTCCAATCGTGATCTCCCCCTCCAGATGCTGCCGGATCACATCGGCGGTCAGGCCGAGCGGCCTGCCGGCGGTGCGATCGACCGGCCGGAAGTAGTAGTGGCGGCCGCTCTCGGGGTGCGGCCGCATGGATTGGACGGTGTAGGCCCGGCGATTCACGAAGAAGTCGTGGAATTGCCGCACCATGTCGGCGGTCGCCGTCAGCTTCGGTTCCATGCCGTCGCTCCTGAGGGCCTCGGCCCTTGATAAGCCGGATTTGCGGCGGTGTCAAAAGCCGTTCACGCCATGGCGCGCAGCCGGCGTGGCTTTTCCGCCATCTGTTTCAGCGCGAAGGCCTGAGTCAACCCGTCGCATTCGTCGAGGCGGTAACCGCCCCAGCGGCCGTCTTCCGGGATGTCCAGCATGTAGATGATGCCGCGCGCCCGGTCGAGCACGTAGAAGCAGCCCGACTCCGGGTCGCCCGGGACCATGAGAAACAACAGCACGCCGCGCGGGAACTGCACCCATTTGGCGATCCTCGCCTCCGCGTAGCTGGCGAAACCGAGGACAATCCGATCGGTCACGGTTTCGCGACTCATGCCCAGGTCCTGCACGCGCAGAACCTCACTTGCCTGTACGTTTTCCTGCATTTGTGGCCTCCTTTCCAGCCGTTCATGATGGGGGGGTACTTTTTCTCGCCTGTTTCATGCCAGGGCGGTCAGGACTGCACGCATTCCGCCGCCGGACGCTGTGCGACCGCTTCCATGCGCTCGACCAGCCGCTTCAGGACTTCGCGGGTAGGGATGTCGACGATCGAGTCCCCGGGCAGTTTCAACTCTACGCAGAGCTGCCTGTACGGTTCCTCGCCGGCGGTTTCGATGGTCCGTTTCAGGCGTGCGACGCCACGCGCAAGGTCTTCCATCCGCTCCATGACGATGGTCAGCTTCGAGATATCGCGGATACGCTCGACTTCCTCGGCGCCGCCGAAGCGCCGCAGAACCTCATGGCTGAGACTGACGCCGATCCGCTCACTCAGGCCCCGGATTTCGGCTACGAGTTCGTCTCTGTACAAGCCGCTGCGGTGATTGCCATTGCCATTGCCTTTTGTGGCCCCTGCCGGCGTCGTCGTCTTCCCGTTCCGGGGCTTTCCGTGTTCCTGGCCGTTCTTGGATCGCTTCGGCATCGCCCAATCGGGCAACCGGGGTAGTTCGAGCGGTCGGTTGTGCTCGTCCAGATCGACCCAGGTGCGAGGCAGGTCATAGAAGTAGCGCCCGAGCCCAAAACACGAGCAGGTCCGCTTGAAGGCCTGTGCCTCGGCTCGGGTGAGTGCGTTCTGGTCGGTCGCCCATTCCTCGCCGGTGCCGCAGTGGGTGCCGAGACCGAAGAGCGTCACCCGGCAGGTGACCAGGACCTTGGCGGTGATCATCGTCTCCTTTCCGCCGTCATCGCCTTTCTGCGGGCGCTCGAAGTTCTGGACGGTCTGGACGGTGTACTCGCGCGTCCAGCCGAGCGGGCTCAGTATGGCGTTGAGCCGGTCGGTGTAAGCGCGTGGGTCGGCGTAGGCGACCACCTGGCCCCGGCTGCCTCGCCGGTCCCTCGTCGTGTTGGTGACACGCCATTCGACCAGTTCCGGCGGGAACGGCTGCGTCAGCGCGGCCAGCCGGTCGCGGATTTCCTCGGGAGTGAACGTCTGTGTCACTCCGAGCGATGTCATCGGTATGGGATTGGCCAGCGCCCCTATGGGCGCAGGCGTCCCGCTTGTATTCGTCTGCATGATGTTCACTCTCCTTCCTGTGGTTCTGTAAGGCCGGCTGTGGGTGCCCCGGCGAATAGGCAAGAGATGAGCGCCATTATCACGCTGCATTCGCCCCGCCTATGCGACGGATTTTCTGGGCCCACCACCCGCAATGCCGGTCCTTACCTAGTTCGCCGCCTTCAGACTGGACCGGTCATCCGTGGCACTCGATCCGTAAACACGTGACGACTACTCGCAGGTGATCCGTTTTTTACAATGCACCGGGCACTTCTACGGCACGCCGACTACACACGCGGTGAACCGAAAGCGGCAAGCAAGCAGCGCTACTTGTTGTCAAGCACTCGGGACGCGGTAGCTGAGGAACACCTACGCAGTCGCTGAACGCACGAGCGTGTGTGCGCCCAGGACGTTGATCTTCCTCGACGCAAATTCTGCGTTCAACAAGGGCTGATCGAGAACCCAGTCGTATTTCTCTGACCACTTGTTTTTGACCTCTGCCGCCACTAGGAGTGGGTCTGGCGCAGGCTTGGAAGCGATCATTTTCAGTGCCGCTCTAGTATCTGCCTCAGGTGCGGACACGCGGATACAAGGGCCTTCGGTTTGGCCGATGAGGCCGGCGTGGGACAGCAAGAGCCTGACCGTGTCGGTGATCCGGTCGCCCATCCACGTGAAGAAGACGGTTTCGGCACCGCACCCGATGATGTTGCGAGTTGCCAGACTGTACTGAGAAAAACTCAGTCTCGCCTCACCTAGCAGACTACGCGCCGTGGCATCCAGGTACGGCGGGACGGTGTCAGCGCGATATACCGCGAACATTTCCTGGCGCACCCTGTCGTGTACGTCGCCACGTTCGCCGCAAAACGCTGGCGCGCGTCCGCCCGGCGCTGGGCGCACCTCTATCACCTTGCGGCGCTCGTCTATGCCGACAACACGCCAGCGGCGGCCGGCGAAGATGATGGCGCTGCTTTCCTCAAGAGGACGATCGATTGGCAGAGTGCCGAGGGTTTTGGAGCCGCTTACGATCCGGTATTCTTCCGGGGTCGCGAACGCCGCATAGAACGAGTAGTGGTTTACAATCTGCTCGCCGGCTTCATCGAGAAGCAGCGTGCCATCAGGCTCCTGTCGCAGAATGCGCCGGGTACCGAGGCTGCGCAGGACTGCGGTAAACATTTGCTGATCGATCTCAAAAGCGCCCGAAATGATGGGCCAGGCACTCCTAGCCGTGACACCGCCGTACTGCGCAATAAGCGAGAGAATCTGTTGAACCAGCGTTGACAGATGCAATCGGGATCCTTCCGGTGGTTCGCACCAACGCCCGAGCAGCAGGCTTACCATCGCGATAGCCTGGACAAGCTCAAACCGGAGACAATCCTCAAGGAGCGTACTCTCATCGATCTCCCGCTCGCGGATATAGACGCGCAAAATCGCGGCATCGCCGCGCCGCCCGGAGCGTCCCAGTCGCTGACGAAGGCTTGCAACCGAGTTCGGCGTGCCGATCTGGGCAATGCTCTTGACCGCGCCGATGTCGATCCCAAGTTCGAGGGTCGAGGTACAAATCGCAGATGCGGGCCGCGAGTTGTCTTTGAGCGCCGCCTCGACCTCCTGCCGCAGTTCCTTCGAAAGGTTCCCGTGATGGGCCCAGAACTCATTGGGCAGGCGCTCACTCTCGCTGATCTGGGTCAGCAGATCGGTGTACTTCTCCACCTGGTTCCGGCTGTTCGCAAACACCAGATTGTTCGATCCGCGAAGGACGCGAAACAGGTCTTCGGCAACGGCGCGCACGCTGCCATCGTTGGACTCTTCCTCGTTCTCGTCCTCTGCTTCACCCCTCTCCACTGGCGCGGACATGCGATAGCCGCGCACGAGCAGCTTCAGTTCCTGCCCGCTCACACCGGAGACAATGCACTCAACCTTCGATCCCTGGCCCGGCCTCAGGAACTCCGCCGCCATTCCCATGTCGCCGAGCGTCGCACTCAAGGCAATTCGAGGCACTCGGCGCTTGATCGAGCACTCCACACGCCCGAGCAGCGACTGCAATTGCTTTCCGCGCTCGGCGCCGATGAAGCTGTGCAATTCATCGACGACAACGTACAGTAAACCCGCAAACAAGGACGGGACGGAGGACCCGCGGTTCACGAATATGGCTTCGAGCGACTCCGGGGTGATGAGAAGAATTCCGCACGGGTGCTTCACGAATTCGCGCTTACGGCTTTGGGCGATGTCGCCATGCCAGGGATGGACGTCGATGTTGAGTGTCTCGCAAAGCCGCTCCATCCTGTCGTTTTGGTCATTGATCAGCGCTTTGAGCGGGCTGATGTACAAAACGGCAGAGCCCGCGCATTCGTCGGCCAGCAGCCTGGAGCAGATCGGCAGGAACGCGGCTTCGGTTTTCCCGCCGGCGGTAGCCGCGGCAATGATCAGGTCCGTTGAGCCATCGAGAATCGGGGCGATGGCTCTCTCCTGAGCGTCGCGCAATTCCGTCCAGCCCTGGTCATAAATCCACCTTTGAACCGACGGATGCAGTTGATTGAAAGCCTGCGACGATGTGGCCATCGGTCAGAGTCGAAAGCTCGCCAATTCATTGCCGCTTGCCGGGGCGTCGGCATCCGGGATGTCGGAGGTATCCGGACCTTCGTCCTTAAGCACCTGAACACCTCCGAGAAGTTCCTGCCAGGATGCCTTCGGGTTCTGCTCCAGGACCGACAGCAGGTTGATGAAGGAGGTTATCGTGGTGCGCGGTGTGCGGAAATATGCGTCGCCGACTCGCTTGGAACAGTGCTCCATGAACGCCGTTAGGCCCTCGTCGGGCACCAGGAACTTCGCTTCGTTGCCGCCCGCGTAAACGTGCCGGAGCTTAGCCAGGAGAACGTAAAAGTCCTCCGGCGCCAGGCTGCTTAGCCGCACGACGGGCCCGGTGTAATCGACAAGGCCCCGTGTGGCAAATGTGTTTTCCGCCAGCCGCGACTGCAGCGCCGGGTAACTGTAGAGACCCCGGCGTGTGTCCATGAGAAACTCCGGGGTGCCGCCGAGCGCGAATCCGAGTCCCACAGAGATTCCCTGCAGACTATCATTCAAAATGCGTAGTATCTGTTCGTAGTTGGCATTCCGCGCCTGTGTGTTGGCCAGCTTATACAAATTGACCAGCTCATCGAGGAGCACGAGCATTCCACTGAACCCGGCATGTCGCGCGAAGCGCGCCATCAGCTTCAGGTGGTCGTAGACGGAAGCATCGTCGATGATGGTCCGCACACCGAGCGCGTTCCGTGCGTCCGTGCGAGTGCTGAACTCGCCGCGAAGCCATCGAACGGCATCGGACTTGAGTTGCTCGTTTCCGCTATCGTGTCCACGCCAGTAGGCGGCAATGACGGCTGCGAAGTCATAACCTCCCGTCATTTCGGCCAGGTCCTGGAGACGATTGTGAATCACCTCTTCGGGACTGGCTTTCTGTTCACGCGCCTGACGCAATGCCTCCGAGACAAAACGCTCCACTATACTCGACATAGCTCCACCATCCGGCTTCGAGCGCGTGGAAACGTTGCGCATCAGTTCGGCGTACATTGAACGTGCCTGGCCGCTGGATCCTTGCAGTCGACGGTCGGGAGTCAGGTCGGCGTGCACCGTGACCAGTTTCTTCTCAAGTGCAATGGACCGGACGAGGTTGAGGAAGAATGTCTTGCCCGAACCGTACTCGCCAATCACGAACCGAATGCCGGAACCGCCATCCGCGATGCGCTCGATGTCCGTAAGTGCCGCCTTAACCTCGCGTGCACGCCCAACCTGGATCAGGTGAAGACCTACGCGTGGGACAACACCCGCACGGAGAGACTGCAGCACCGCGTCGCGGTCTTTCGGTCGAATCGATGAGGTCATGCGGTTACAGTCCTTTCGATCAATGCTGTCATCGCGACGACGTTCACTTCAACAGGATCATCGCCCTCCAGTGCGGCGGCGTCGCACGCCTCGAATGCAGCCTCGTTGATCGCTTCAACCGTCCCATCGAGCAGTAGCGCGCGCGCACTGGCGACAAGCTCCAATTCACCGCGACTCCACACTCCCCTGGTTGCCAGATGCCGCACGAAAGCGGAGGCGTCCTCATCGAGGCCCGGGATACACCCGCTTGCCTCTGCCCGGGAGACGGGTGAAGGTGCCGGCTCTTCCGCGAAGACCGACGCAAGCAGTGCGGACACAGCCGCGGTCTCCTTGAGCTTCGCCTCCACGGCTGCCGGGTCCAGTTGCACGCCTGCCGTTTTCTTCTGTTCTTGACGCTGCGGAACGGCGAAACCGGATACAGCTTTCTCGGCAGGCTTCACCGTTACGGGCTCGGTCGCAGCAGCGTGCGTATGGCTGTACACGTCCTGGGGATTCAGCCCGAGTAGTCGGTACACTTTGCCCAACGCCTCGACTTCTTCAGGCGAAATGTACCCGTCGGCGTTGGCGACGCCGATGAGAAACTGGCCGATGGCCTCGCGCTGCGACAAAGTCAGTGCGTCAATTCGCTTCTTCACCTCCGGGAGCCCCGGCCGCTCCGCCAGGACCCAGTGGAGGTGGGCGTCGAGGCGAAGTCGCTCGTCTTCGGCAAGTTGCATGGCTGCCGCCACGTGGTTCTTGAGGTGCGCTTCCTCTTGTGGGCTGATGGACCCGTCAGCCGCCGAGACGAGGGCCGCCAGGTGGACCAGCAGTGCCGCCGCAGAATACGCCTGAGTGGGCGCGCTCGCGGCTCCCGAGCACAATGGAAAAACGTACACTCTAGTGTCACGCGGCGGTACAGCGCCACCGAAACGTACATCCGGCTCAATACCGTAACCGGTAGAGGCGAGCAATTGCGCAAGGGCGACCGCTTCGCGTTTAGCGAACGCCGAGGCATCTGGGAATTCGACGAGTTTCAACAGTCTGTCCCTGGTAAGTAGTGCGCCGGTCCCAGCGGCCGCGGCCAGTCTGTCGCGCAGTTGTGGAATATGACCCGTCATCGACTTGGAAAGCAGTATAGGAGGCAATAGAGCCATCGCGGCCAAGCACTTCCCGCCTCCTGGGTTCCGCCCAAGGTAACGGCTGTACGCATTTAGTTCACCGGTGCATTCCTCAGCGAGTGCGCGGAGCTTGCCGATCGGCTCTTGAAGCACTGTGACATCAAGCAGTTCGGCTCTGGCAGTGAGCGCACGCCGGAAAGAATAGCCCTCCTGCTGGTAATCGTCCTGAACGCGCATCTTGTCCGGCGTTACGATCACACCATCGCCGAACCTTTCCCGGTAACGCGCTTCGAAAAGTTCATTGAAATACTCGCGGCAGCGAGTGAAAGGAGTGCGGGGCGGGAACGGCGGATCCGCCACCACACACGCCCGTGCCCATGCCGGCGGAATCGGCTTACCATCCCGAGCCATGAGGCGTAGGCCGAGCTTCAGCCTGGCCGACACCCCGTATGTCGGGAGAATTTCGTCAGGGGGAGGTCCGTCGAGATCCGGGTACTTCCGAATTACCTCCGCCAGATCCAGAAACGTCGAAGCATATCCCCGGAACGATTGATTGGCACCGTAGATCCCGAGCAGACGCCTCACCTCAGCGAGAATCAATGAGTACTCTTCGCCGTGGCCACCTCCCGTTCCTAAATCTTGAAGGATACGGCGCTCGATCCCGAAGAAGTACATGAATACGAGGCTGATCGGCATCTCCGGCGACGAGCGGCCAGCGGCATGCCAAGACAAGTAGAAGTTGCGCGCCGACGCGCCGATCTCGGTGTAACTAGCCCAGTATTGAAACCACTCCCGATCAAAGCCCACTGAAGAGGAGGCGACAGAGAGCGACGGATCGATCAGAGCGGGTTCCACACCGAGTCCGCTCAAGGCTCGGAGGCCGCGTCCAAAGTAAATGAACCCCGGAATTCGAAACCCCGCAACCTCAACGGTCTGCCCAGGAGGAACCCACCGCGGTGGCTCAGTCTCTGTCAGAGGATCGGAGTACGGCTTCCCCGCCGCCACTGATGGGACGGGCGGCTCCGATCTTTTCGGCAACTCTGCGGGCGCCGTCACTGCTGATGCAGGTGCGACTTCGTTCGGCGCGGCGGCCGCTGTTGCCGCGTCCGGGAGCATCACTCTCCGAAGCGGCTCCGGCTCTGTCGATTGTTTGGCGGGCACCGTCACTGCTGGTGCGGGTGGAACTGCGGTCCGAGCGGCGACCAGCCTCGCTGCGAAACGGCGCCCCACGGTCTGGATTGCCGATGCAAATGTCTCGACCTCTTGAATGCCGGAGACCAGGAGGCCCACCCGATATTGGCCCGCCAGCAGTATGACCAGTGCATAGCGAACAATGGGAATTGCTGGATTATCTCGATATCGCCTGTCCGGCCCGCCGTCGCGCCTCGCGTGTCTCCAGGTCCTGCCTACAGTCGTGCTGTCGGCGGGCACCCAACCGGTCTCTGCAACGTCCACCATCTTCGTCTCGATCTTCAAATCCGCATACGAAATCGGGGCGTAGCTCCGTCGTGTACGGATAACAAGCTGGTCTGGAAAGAAGTGGAACGTTTCGGATCCCGCCGCGATTCCAGGGATAGGCACACTGGCCTTGATCGACGGAATCTGGGGTGACCCCGCATGCGCGAGAACCCGACTGCTCACGAAGGAGACCGAATCGGGTTCAACACGCCACACCGCATTGGCACGTGAGAGTGCGGCTAGACCATCCTGAAGCGCCTTATATGTAGATTGTTGGGCTTCGTCGAGACGGTAATTGACCAGAGTCTGCCGACGCCGCTGGCAATTCCCATTCAAAATCAATGCCGTAATGATCGCCGCGGCGAACGCTACGACTGCGACTACTGGGGACCCCGCGAGCATGGCCGCGACAGCGATGCCTACCACTGCGACCCAAGGCGCCACGTTCCGCGTTCCGGCTCGGCTGTTGACCCCTGCCACGAATTCCTGCGGACTTAACGTACGACCACTGCCGGATTCGAAATATGAGAACGAGTCGCCTTCTATTGTGACTACGACCTCGGCAACCGAGGATGCCTGGCCGCCGCTCTGGCCCGGCGCACCGTGTTCTGAGGGCTCTAGCACGGGGACTTATCAATATACCGCTACGCCATCGCGCACGCGAGGATCAAACCGATTCGAGAGGAACCCGGGTACTCCAGTGCGAATCCGACTCGACGCTGTCGACGCGCACGAGCACGCCCACTTTCTTCGTTTCATTCGCCATCCCTTAGGCTTTCTCCTTCATTCAACACGAATCTCTTGCCGTCTTCGACATCTCTCACGCCGGGATGGCAACCGTAGGTTTATGTTCTCGCGCAAATCTGACTCTTCATGCCACAGACGAACCTCCAGCATAGTCTAACGCTATCCACTTGATTCAGAAACGGTTGCCGCCACGTCTTGGCAGGCAAAAGGTAATCAATGGGCTGGCAAGGAACCGCTTTCAGGCAGGCAATGCGGCCGGTTCGGGCAGGCAATGGGCGATCACGATTGCGCTCCTTCGGGCGCAGCGATCTGCAGAGCATCGCTCAGCCTGGCGCTGTGCGTCCGTGTGCAATCGATCACCCGCATCTCGAGGCGATGTTGGCGAAAATCGTCGAGCAGGCCGAAGTAGATCAGGCGGCGCGAGCCTTCAAAGAACTGCGTGAGGAAATTCAGCAGGTGGTAGTTCACCGTCAGGTACACGAAGTGCGCAACGAGGATCTCGGATTCGATCTCGCGCCGTATACGGCGGTACTTGCGCGCGGATTTTGGTGTGCGCTCGTACTCCAGAGCAAACTCGGCTTGGCATCCGTTCGCGCCGACGGTGACGACCGCGTCGTAGTCCTTCGCGTAATGGAACGTCGTGAAGGCATTGCGCGACCGAATCTCGGCTTCGGACTTCCACTCCACAAGCGCACCCGTCTCGATCAGACGAAGGTGAATGTCATTCAGATCGAGCGCGTGCAGGATCGCGTTGCCGCTGTTCACCTGTTCCGGACGCAGCGCACCGGCATAATGCTCGCCACGTCCCATCAGATGCGCAACACCGAGCGCGGCGATCGAGTACACCGTCACACGTCCAATCATTGGAACTTCACGCCGCTGAAGCAGTTCGTGCCCCACAAGCCGCTGCAACCTCCAGTTGAAGGATCGCTGCGGCATGCCCCGCCCACTCAGCTCGAGGAATCGCCGAAGCTGTTCGTCGGAGATGAAGCCGGAACGGAGCACCTGACGCAGAAGCTCCTCGTCGTAATCGGGATTCAGTTCGATCGAACCCTTGCGGTAACGCATACATCGTCACCCACCGTGACCCGCGTCCTGGTTCATCCGTTTGAGGCGTCTGTTCTCGTCACGCAGACCGTCCAGTTCGGCGGTGAGCCGATTGACTCGCGCAACGAGATCCAGATTTGGATTGGAATTCGCACCTGCACCGTTCGGCTTCCCATCCCGCGCTCGCGCCAGCTCGTTTACGCGGGTCGACAATCCAGCGAGACTTGCTTCCTTCGCCTCCAACTGCGCTTTCAACCTCGCGTTCTCCGTCTCCATCGTGTCCGCTTTCTCGCGCAGTTCCTCCATTTCCGCTCTCCACTGTTGCCCACTGCCGGCGGACGTGATGGGACGGCCTGTCTCCTCAGCTTCGATGACGCGGTTGCAGACTTCGATGTGCTGGTTGTGCTTCTGGATGGCTTCAGTGGCGTGCTGTTTGCAATACTCCGCGTAGTTGGCGAGATCCGCCATGAAAGACGCGGCCTCCCATTCCGCATCTTTGCGGTCGATGCGACCCTTGGCGACACAGAGCACCAAGAAGCAGATCGCCGCTAACTCGGCGAACGCGAACCAGAAATACGGGTTGGCACCCGCTTGCCGCAGAAATGCCCGCCGTTTCTCTTCCAACCACGCACCGTAGTTGATGTTCTTCGGATTGAACTGGCGGAGCCAGAACTCCCAGAAGCTCGGTTGCTGGCGCGAGTAGCCACCGGCCGCCGCATATGGAGAGTAGCGCGGTATCTGGTGAGATGGGGCTTGCTTCTGCGGTTGTGCCTGCGCTCCACTCAGAAGCAGGAGTAGTGCCAACACGAGGCCAGGCATACTCATGACCTTCCTCCGGTAAACCGCCGGCCGTAACGCGACGCAAGCTGTGGATCTCTGAAGCGCAGATTCGCGCCCTTGGAATCCTCGCGCGAATGCCGGAGACGCGGCAGTAGATCCCATTCGACGAGCGGGCAGGCAACATCCGATGGCGGCCGCACGTGTAAGTGCGTGTACAGAGTGCCTTCCGTGTCGTCGGTCATCAACACCTGCATCTGACCCTTGCCGAGGTTCTTGACCTGGCGGTCCTGCACGCGGTACTCGGTCTCCTCACGCTCAGTCGCTGTCGTGCCGCGCTGGAAATGCTCGTAGCCGAAGACCTGATCACGCCAGAGCGTGAAGGTCCGCTTCTTGACTGGCTGCTCGGCCGAAGCACGGATGAAGAACCGGGCGGTCTCCTCGTCACGGGTGCGAAGCGCGATGGTAGTGTTCGGCGTCGAGGTTACGTCTTCCTTGAACCCGCGCCCGACCTTGAACAACTGCGGCAGGCTCTGCATCGAAAACAGGAACGCTGTGTTGGTGCCGCGCGCCGTGTTGAGGATCTGGCTGAAGTTCTGGTATCCGAACGCGGCGAACTCGTCGAGGACAACGCTGAACAACGGCTTGTTGGTCCTCTTCCGCTCGGTCTCGCTCTCGTACCGCTTGCCGACCACCAGTTGGAGGTTCTGCAACAGCATCTTGCCGAGCGCGCGTACGGGTTCGGTGTTCTTGTTGATGTTCAACGTCACGAAGAGGATGAGTTCCTTCTCGATCACCTCGTCGATCGACAGCAGGTGGTCATAAGGACCGGTGATCACGGAGAGCTCGTCGTCCAGGAAGGTCATGCACTCGTTCAGCAAGCCCTGAATCTTGGGGACGCGCTCGCGGTCCTCAAGCGATTGGAAGAGGTTGCGCACGGACATCTCGAAGTTCAGACGGCGTTGCATGGAGATGCCGCCGTCCTTCCGGATGTGCTGCGCGGCCTTCTCCGCCTGCTCCTTGAGAACCTGCTGGTCCAGCGCCATGACGATCACGTCATAGAAGTTGAACCGCAGGCCGGTGTAGTGGAGGACGCGCACGATTTCGGCCAAGTAGTTGAGCTGGTGCTTGGCGAAGAATTCGTCGTGCAGGTTGAAGCTGCCGAAGACCATGTTGACCTGCGCCATGTAGTTGTCGTCATCGGTGTGGAACGGGTTGTAGAGGCACGACAAGTCCGGGCGCGCCGGATTCAGAAGGCGCAGATCCTGGAGCCGGCCCGCGCGGTGAATGTGGGGCAGGAGGTCGTGGAAGAACTGAAGGTCGCCCTTGCCGTCGAAGATCACCATTGGGACCTTGTGCCGATCGTTGGGCGGCCCGACACGCCGTTCGAGGTCCTGGGTGATGATGTTCCGCAGCAGTGTCGTCTTGCCGGAGCCGGTTTGACCGAGCACGATGCCCTGCATCACCCGGACCTTGTCCGGCCACAGCCACGGCTCGCCGTGGATGTTGTACCCGAGGACGACGGCGCTCTGTGCCCAGGCTCGGGCCACATGCGCACGGTCCTTCGCCTTGCTGACGACCAACGGCGGATGCCGCTCGGCCTTTTCCCGCCGGGACCGGCGCGTCAGCAAGAAGTAAAGTGACGCTGACGGTATTCCAAGGATGCCTACGGTGAAGTAGACCGCGAACTCGTGGACCTGGTCGGGAGTGAAGTGGAAGCGGGCAACCGCGATGTACACGGACAACCCTACGGCGAGCATGACTCCGAACGTCAACAGGGCCACCGTTGTGCCGATCTGTGAACCACGGGGGTCTCGGCCTGTGGAGAACAGACGTGGCTCCTGGGTTTGCATGGCCGGCCTACGGAAGGGCGCGGAGGTTGAACCAGATTGCGGCAGCGAGCAGGAGGAGCAACAGCAGTGCAATCGTCACGACCTCCCGCTTGGGTGAGCGGCGCCGCTCGGGCTCAAACGGGTTTCGGGGGAGCATCGCGATGTCGGCAGCGAGATTGCGCACGCCCTCATCGCTGTGCCGCCGCAGTAGTTTTAGCATGTCCTCCCTGGTTACGCGCGCTAAAGGTGGCATAGAAACCTCTTTCAGAGCACCAGCGTCGCGACGACTTCGCGCTCGCGGTTGGCCGGGAAGCGCAACCGAATTACCTGCGGACTGCGGCCCCGTTTGATGGCCAGGGCGAGGATGCCGGTCGTCGCCTGGCCGGGCCCGAGAACCGTGGACGCCAGTTCCGAGTGGACTACTGGAACGGCTTCCTGGCCGTTCGCTGTGATCCCGGAGGCGAAGTCCCCGAACATCTGGGCGCCTGCCAGTGCATAGAGCGATTTCGGGCTGCGCGGGTGGTCGAGGCTGACAACCAACGGTGATCTCGGTTCGTATACGCCGGCGGTCTGGTTCCGGATCGCGTAGCGCAGATACAACTTGCCATCGGCCTCGTACAGATCTTGGAGTAGAATCTCGACTCCGTTCTTTCGATCTGTGTGGCCGGCGAACCTGACGGGCACGCTGCGGAGGAGCATGTCCGGCGGGATGCGCGGTCGTTCGGGAACCGCAGCAGGGACAACCGGCGGAGTTAGCCTGGCGATGACCGGCGGCTCTTGGTCAATTGCGAAGTGCATGCGCTCGACACTCGCGGCCGGGACTATTTCGTAGTTGAGCCGATTCCCGGATTGGGTCCAGATGAACAGGTTCGTCGCGGCATCGGCCTCCAGCGGCTCGATGAAGACCTTGTTGCCGCGCCACTCTACCTTGAATTCAGAACTGCCGGCCGCAACCTGCTCGATTGGCTCGCCGACCTCGATCACGGTCAGATGGTTGAGAGCGGTTTCGAGCCGGGTGATTCGTGTGCGGTCGGTTTTCTGTGTCTCGATCTTCTGTGCTGATAAGAGCAAAGCCGCCGCTAGGGAAGTGATTAGGAGCCGTTTCATGGTTCTTTTCTCCTTGTATGTCAGGCAAAAAGGCCAGGGGGCCCGGCTTGGCCGAATCCCCCTGGCTGATGTCAGTGCCTCTCGACTTTCGGCGCGGGAACGTGCGGGCGCTGCTGCGTGTCGGGGAATACTACATGCCCGTTGCGCACCTCGCTCCGCCCAGGGTGCACACGGAAAGGCTGGATGCGTTCTCGCCGAACCAGCTCACCGTTGCGCCCGTAGTCCATGAGCACCTGGCCGTCCTGGGTAACCTGCATGAGGAAGGTCTGGCGCTCGCAGAGATGTTCGCCGTCCGAAGTCACCTGATCGACCAGGAAGATACGTCCTTCCGAGTCGATCTCCACCGCTCCGTCGCACAAATCAGGAACCGCCACGGTGACCGGTCGGCCACCGGTACGGTCGATGATCTGATTGACGAGCTCTTGCGGAAACGCGTAGAACACGATGGAGCCTGTCCCCTTGCCCCTGCACGCGATCTCGTGCATTGCCTGGAGATAGCCCAAACGGTCCCCGTTTTTCCGTTGCGCCCATTTGCGCACGAAGTTGATCAGGTTCTTCAACTCCTGGCGCTGCCGCTCCTCATAGAAATGGAGGGCGGACTGGGCTTGGATGCGCTTGAAGATCAGCTCTTTCCGCGCCTTCGGATCATCCTTCACCGCATCCACGGCGGCTAGTGCCTGATCCACGGCTTGCCGGTATCTCGCCCAGATGTCCATCATCGTCAGCACGTTTACGGCATAGATGCGAGACACCAGACGCGACTCCTCGTGCATCTCGCGTGTGACCTCAGCGTCCGTGCAGATCACCCCGCGAAACGCCTCCAGAGGCAACCGGTCGGCGAAGAACTCGTCGATCTCCTTGCGAACAATGTTGTACAGAGCGCCGATGCGATCCGTCCGCGCCACATCGATTGACATGGGCAGCTCTCTCACATGGCGTATGCGCTTGAGCTTCAACCATTGGGCGGTGCGAACCTGCTTGCGGGTCTGGGCGATGACATCCTCGTCGGGCTGAACGCCGTGCTTGAGCGAATCGAGCGCAGCCTGGAGTTCCATCGCCAGGCGTTCGGCCAGATCCTGCCGGCCGTCAGCCAGGCATGAGGTGATCAGATCGGTTATGCGGCCGATCGAATTTCCCTTTGCCTTCATCGCAACCTGAGGCAGATTCCACCAGGGGCTTTGCTTCTTCTCGCGTTTGTTCTTCTGGTTGCTCCCCTGTGCGCGGTAGGAGAACCGATCCTGTACGAAGCGCGGGAACCGGTCTTCCTCGACGCAGCACACCCAGTCGAAGTCGTAGTCTCCTCCGTTTTTCTTCGCGGTCTGCGAATGCAGCGTGAGCGTACCGTTCAACAGCAACTGCTTCAACAGAACATCGTCAACTAATTGCTCTTCGGTAATCGAGCAACCCTGTTGCTGCACTTGCTTGAGCAGGCAAACGACCGCAGCGGAGGTGCGGAGGTTGTGGATGGGCAGGAGATCCTCCTTGGTACGGATCGGATACCGAACCAGGAGAAAGCGGCCACACCCGAGTGATGCCAGAGCGTGGTCCTCCGGAAGCCAGTCGGAACCGGAGTGGACCCTGCCGTTATGGAGGAAGAGGAACCCGTCGTCGGACAGCGCGAACGCGGGAAGCGTAAAGCCTCCGGCGGTGCAGATCTTGAACGCCCAGCGCGCCAGAATCCGCTGCAACTGGTTGTTGATGTGCGGATGCTTCAGAAAGAACCCGGTTGGGTCTGCCTTGAGCACCGCTTCGACGATAGTGTTCTCCTCACTTGTGTACTCCGACTCGCCCGGGGCATCGTCAGCGTGTACAACTCGCTGCGATCCCGATGTCCCAAGCAGCCGGAACAGTTCGGTGAAGTCGTTGCCTCTCGCCGCGTCGGTCACCTTCCGCACTTGCTCCAACGCGTGCGGGATGACCTCCAACTGGATGGAATCCATTGGCGCGTGCTGCACCAGCGTGTAGCTGGATGTGAACTCGATAGGCCGTGACGTTTCACGGATGCCGAGTACAACCGGTCCCAGGAAGACCCTCGCATCAATCCCCCGGATTCCGCATAGGACCTGCCGCAGGACGGACGGGCCTTTGTACTCGGGTTTCACGCTCGACTTCGGCAGGATGAGATCGACGTCCAGGACATCCGCGACGTCGTCCTCCATCACCTTGAACGAGCCTTTTGCCTGGGTGTCCGAGAACGCCAGGCGGAACTGGTAGAAGTGATGCGCCGGGCAGGCCGAGCCGGTCAAACAGCGTCCGGCGAATCCAGCCGCGGCAATCATTCGTGCCCAGTTCATGATCGTCAACCACCATCAACCGCGCTTCCGGGGCTTCGATTCTCGCTTGGCAGGGCGAGACCAGAATCCCAAAGTAGGTGATGGAGGCTTCGGGCCAATGGCGGAAGCGCTCTGCGATGGGTTTTTCGTGTGCCACGTCCACCGCGTAGTACTTGCCACTCTTTGCAGAACCGGAGGCCCCAATCAGACGATAGCTGACGCCATCGCATGATAGTTTTGCCAAGGCTTGCTCGACGCGCGCCTGTTGATAGAGATCCAGCGGTTGCTGGGGCACATCGACAGTCGCGACCCGAATCCCGGGGTACAACGCCTGGATCAGGGTGTTTTCGAGTTGGCCTTCGCGGTCCAGTTTCATCATCTTCTTTCTGACTTGACCGTTTTCATCGATCTCTAGCGCCATCACCTGCATAGCGCTTTTCGTAACGTGTGCCATGGCTTTCTCCTGTTTCTGTCTGTGGTGGCAACAGACAGATCGGAGACCGCTGCCGGTCCGCCTTCTGCCTGTCGCCGAAAGAACTACAGTGAGTTCGTTCGTCCCAGGCTCAAAGAGCCGGGCCGGATTGTCGTTACGTTCCGAGGTCCACCGCGGTGGTGTCCTCGATCTATGCCGCCGGACGAGTCCGAACGGCGCTTGCCTTTCCGTCCCGCGAACGAGGCTGAAAGGAGTCCGCCAGCGAGGTGCCGGCAAAATCCCAGATCAAAGTTCTGGGTGGCTTTCACAAATCAACGTCTGTCATCTATGAAGATCGAGTGGGCGTTGCGCCGGCCACGGCACTTGCAGGCGGCGCCGATGCCCCAATGTCTTTTCCGTCCCTCCTGATCGCTTCCTTGGCGATTCGCGGGATGCTCTTGGACAGGTCCGCTATCGCCTTCCATTCGGTGACTACGAAATAGCTCTGTCCCGTCCTGAGCGATTCGATCAATGCTTCGTTCTCGGTCGGGGACTCCTTTTCCAAGGAGGGCCTGCCGCCCGACGCCACGCTGCCAAGGAAGAACCGGGCCGCTGGGTTGCCTCCGTCCTGAGTGGCGGCCCGCCGCTTGGCCGGCGTCGTAGTCCGCCTTCCGCTCGCGCGCGTTGTCTCCGTGTTCTGCTCCGCTCCAGTAGTTGCCACGGTCAATCTGCTCCTTTCTTCGGACTTCACTGCGGGTCAAGCAGAGAGCTCTTCTGCTGGAGCCCGGAATCTTTCTCACCCACCATCTGCTCCTCCTTGTACTCAGCCAGGAGCAATCCGCTGGGGTTCCGTTCCGACCGGCGTTCCTGAATCAAGCGAATCGTGTAGCGGCCCACGATTCGATCCGTTCGCTCGATTGACTGCTGGATCCGGTGGAGTTCCTTGACGCCGAAGGCGACGTAGGTCCAGGGCTGGTTGCCCAGTGGTTCTATCGACTGGACCTTGAACCGCGAGGTGATGTTGTCTTCCTTGATCTTGCCGACCGTGTCATCCTCTCTGAGCTTGCCCAGCGTGAACTGCCGCAGGTTCTGCGTCATCACGTTCAGCGCGTCGGCCAGTTGCTTCTCGACAGTCGTGGGCGTGTACGTCAGGTAGTTCTCCAGGAACCGGCGTACGACCGCGCGGCCCTCCACGTCCGTCGGCGCCGACTCCGCATTTGCCACCGCGGGCAGTAACCCCAGCCGCAGAAACCCGCTTCCACCGGCGGCCGCCTTGGCTCCACCGACGACAGTGGCTTCGCCATTTCGATCAACCTTGATTACGGTCGGAGGCTGCACTCGCACGTAGACGGCGAAACCCAGGCTCGTCAGTGCGATCCCGCTGAAAATCAGTGCGAGCACCATCGAGCGGTTTGCATACGCGCGTAGCATCCCATCATGCTCGTAGTACTTGGTGTAGGAGACCCGTTCCGGCATCGGCTGAGTCGTGGTCTGCTTCTTCTTGCCAAACATCATTTCCCCCGCTAATCCCTTGAACTCGGCGCTCCGCGAACAGCTCTGAAGCCCTGCCCCAGGACCGATCCAAATGCCCAGCCCACGGCGTGCATGTAGCTGAAGTGCGCTCGGTGACCAGCTTGCCCACCCGCTCGTGCGCGCGTCGGAGCGCCGGAAGCCGGCGATGCTTCTTGATATGGGACGGGCGCTGCACCCGTGCTTGAAGCCGCAGCCCCGGTCGGGCGGTGCGAGTTGGGGCCATTGGCAGCGGGTCGTGGCTGGCATTGATCGGTGCTGAACCAATGCCGCCGTCACGGGTCGGCGGCGGACCCGATGGCGTTGGCGCAGCCGATCCGGCCTCTCCGCCACTCCCTGAGGCTTTCCCGAAACCGCCCATGGCGCCCATTGCGGCTTGCGCGGCCATCGTCGCAGCCGTCGCAGCGACACCGACGACGGCGAACATCGTACTGCCCACATCCCCCTGTACGATCCGCCGTGCCAGGAATGGAATCAGTCCAATGCAGAGTGCGAACAGAATGCTCGTGAGCGCCAGCAGCAGCGTCTGTGAAGCCCCTGCAAAGAATCCGCCGGCGCTCCCCGCACCCAGGACCTGGCCGACCGTCCCCATGTTGATCGCCCACATGAGGCAGCCCATGATGGCGTAGATCAAGACCCCACGCCTGAAACACGATCAGGTTCGTCAGGTAGGTCCGAGCCAGGGGAGTCGTGCTCATCGCCGGATACAGGGCCAGGACCAGCGGTCCCACCACGTACAGCACGGACCCATAGAGGGAGTAGAGCACACAGAAAATCGCATACGTGATGGCATAGGCGACGAAGCCCACGAAAAGCAGGATCAAGCTGAGAATCGCGGTCAGGGTGCCGACCGCCAGGCTCCAGAAGCTCTGCCACGTGTTCAGGTTCTGGAACTGGCCGGCGATGTCGCGGCGCCACGTGTCGAAGACGTCCATCCCGCCTGGTCCAACGGACGCAATGAACTCAGCCACCTGGTTGAACATCGTGGTCACGCCGAGGAAGATCGGCCCGTAGTTCAGGAAGATCAGGCCGATGATCAAGTACTTCACTGCCCCGATTGCCAGGGTCCGCACGTCGCCGCCGCGCACGAATGCCTCGTACACATTGAACAGCAGCGTTGCCAGTAGAATCGCGCTCGCGATCTGGATGATTGTCGGCATCACGCTCGTGCCGTTGATGCCGCTCACCGCTGTCCTGAACATCTGGTCGAAGTAAAAGTACGACATCGTGCCGCCTGCCTAACGCCGCTCCATCATCATTTCGAGCTGCTGCCGCGTGATTACCCCATGCTTGGCGTTGGACTTCATCTCCGCGCCGACGTTCGCCAAATCGATTGCGCGAAGCCGCATAGATTCGGCCAGGGCCGTCTGCGTATAGGCATGGGAGCGCACTAACCACGCGCTGGCTTGCGCTTCGATCATGGGAGCGGTCCCCGGCGCCGCAACCTGGAGTTCCACAAGGAGACGCTCCGCAGCTTGTAGTTCCTGGTCAGCGATGGCGTCGATCGCGATCGCGCGCTTCATGGCCGCTTGGGAGGCCGCATCCGTCATGTCGATGACGTCCCTTAGCTCCGGGGACGCATCCGTCGCTGGCGGCAGCGGCTGGTAAACCGACTGATACTGTGACGAAACACTCCCGATGTTCAGCGGGTTTCGGGAAAGCAGTGTCTGCTCCAACCGCTTGGGACTCGCCAGCGTTGCGCTATGAACGGTTACCTGAGAGATGACCTTGATCTGGTTGTACATACCCATGACCTGCCCAACGAGCCCTCGCGCTCGGTCAATCAGGGCTTGTGGATAGACAACCTTCTGATAGAGGTCCTGTACAGCCTGGAAGAGCCCCTGGATGGTCGAAAGCGTCTGATTCATGACGTCCAGTGCGCCGCCGATGACGCTGGTCAGGGCCTGGTTAATGGAGGTCAGAGCTGAGACGATGATCGCCACGACCGGGCTGAAGATCTGCGCGGGCGCCGGCCTTGGCGCCAGGATCGAAAGGACGAGCACCAGCGCGATGATCTTCAACCGGTGCCGCCACATCCATTCGCTGACGTTCTGAAGTGCTTTCGGCATCACACCCCTCCCCTTATTTGCGCTTCAGCATCTCGCCCATGCTCTGGCGCAGCTCTTTCCCGAGCATGGCGTTCCGCTTGCGGATTGTGTTGTCGTGAGCCAGTCGCGCGGCTTCCTGCCGCATCTCTGCGGCGAGCATCTTTTGCATCACGGCCTGGTTCTGAAGAGAAGCGATGATCCCGGCAGCGGACAGGTAAGCTGCTGTGCCCGGCGCCGCCAGACGAGCCTCGTCCTCAATTGCCTTGGAGGCTTCGATGGTCCGGTCGGAGATCTCGTCGGCGATTTTGAGCGTTTTCAGTTGCGCTATGGCCATCGCGTCATCCATATCGGTCAAGTCGCGGTCGATGGGGTGCGCCGAGTCCGCTGACGGGACTGGGCCATAGGTCTGGGTATAGGCGCCGGCTACTTGCCCAATGTCGCCCGAGTTCCGGTTCCTGATCCTCGATTCAAGAGCTGTCGGATGCTGGAGCTGAGCGCTGGATACGCCGATGTTGAGGATGTTCGTAAGCAGCGCGCGGAATTGGCTGATCATCGCCGACACCATGCCCTGGGCTCGTGCGATAAGTGCCTTCGGATACACCACCGTGTCCATCAGGTTCCAAAAGGCTTGGAAGATCGACTTGATCTGGCTGAGGACGCTGTTGGCTATGTCGAGCAGACTCTTGAGTACCCCGTTGACCGTGTTCAGAACGGCGTCGATGGCAGCAAACAGCCCGACGAATTCGAGCTGCGCATAGACGGGTTGCGGAATCACGACGCCGCAAACCAGGACGCCAACGACCGACAGCGCGACCACACGCCGGACCCTGGCCAGCAGAAGAACAGCCAGAAGCCCGGC
Source organism: Bryobacterales bacterium (assembly GCA_963798455.1). Lineage (GTDB taxonomy): Bacteria > Acidobacteriota > Terriglobia > Bryobacterales > Bryobacteraceae > CAWCTD01. Next base: position 391,455 of record CAWCTD010000004.1, on the reverse strand, counting down.
GAATACGGCAGAGAGTGTCCTCATGCCTTCGCCCCCCAAGCGGCGTTCACCGCACCCGAAACCTCCTCGGGAAGCTGCTCCGCGTCCGCCAGCCCCAAAGGAAACCTCTCGGCCAGTTCCGTGTAGAGATCGAGCAATGGCCGGCCGCCGTTCTTGCCCAAGTACCAGCGCCGATACGCGCGCTCACGCGGGAAAGTCGTGCAAACCCAATACTCCACCGGCGTCGGAACGATTCGGATCGTTTGCGTGGTCTCCGCTTTCTCGCCGATGACGAGCAGCGCCTCGGCGCTCTTTCCCTTCCTGGGCGCGCTGAACCGCTTTACCTCGCCCACTGCCACGTCGTTCAAAGAGAGGTGGTTAACCAGCGCGCTTACATCGCCGGGCTGTGGCCCGACGATCTTCGTCGAAGCGTTCTTGACAATTCCCGGGCCGTACGGGTTCGGCTGGTAGTCGGTGCCGACGAAGTCTTCGAGCGTCTGCGAGATGCCCCAGACGCTCGAGTTCCTTTTGCGCGCCGTCCGGAACAACTGCACAACCTCAGGCGCGAGCACGGGAGATTCGAGGAGGAACCAGCATTCATCGAGCACCGTGACCGAAGGCTGGCCGGATCTGCCGGAGGCTCGGCCTGCCATCGCGTTAGCGATGACCATACTCATGGCCGTCTCCAGCTTGGGGTCAGACGACAGACCTTCGACGTTGAAGAACAGCCAGTTCGCATCGGTGCGCATCGTGGTGTGACGGTCGAACAGCCTTGCGTAGATGCCCTTCTCGCCCGTCCACTCGCGCAGTTTCAGCGCCGCCAGTTTGGCCTCATCGATGGTCCGCTCCACTTTCTCCTCATCCCGGTAATTCGTCAGTTCGTCCCGGAGGTCGGTGAACGTGGGCACCGGGTTGGAGTGGCGGATTCCGACCCGCTTGTACACGCGGCCGATGGCTTCCGTCAGAACGGTGTCCAGCAGTGAGGAATCGGAGTTCTTGCTCTCGCCAATCATGTGCCGGGTGAGGTTCTTGAGGAACGCAGTCTTCTCCTTGCTCGGAACACGCTGATCTGCCGGCAAGTCCCAAGGGTTCAGGGCCTCAGAGCCATCCAGATCCACCTCGATGACCCTCCCGCCCATGAGCTCGATCAGCGGCCGGTAAGAGTCGCCCCTTTCGAGGATGGAGATCAGTGGGTTGGCCCTCCCCATTTCGAGCAGTAGCTTTTGGACCATGAACGTCTTGCCACCCCCGGACTTCGCCATGACCAGCACGTTGGCGTCGCTCAGGCCTGCGTCGAACGGCGAGAACGGCACAAGTTGCCGGTAGGGGGTCTCCAAAAGGACCAGCGGCGACTGCGGCGTTCCTTGCCAAGGCGTTTCGACAGGCAGCAGGTCGGCGGCGTGCAAGGTGAGGCAATCATGCTCCCGCTTGTTCTCTTCGGTCATCCCCGGCAGACCGCCGATGTACAGGCGGCGCTTCGCGAGGTCCTCCTGAAGCGCCCGCGCGCCGTTCATGCGCATCACCGCGTGCAGGACCCGCTGTCGCCGATCAGCCAGCACTCGCTGCGCGTCCTCCAGTTCCCGCCGGCTCTGCACCGGGCGCGACGTTCGTACGCCGATCACCATGCTCAGTCGGCAAGTCTTCAGGGAGCTTGAGATGACGTCTTGAAGCACGCGCATCAACTGAACTTCAGCCACCTGTGCCTCAACGTTTACTCGGAAGCCGCCGCGGGTGTCCTTCTGGGCGGCCATCATGCGGCGCAGGCGGCCCTTGTAGTAGTTGATGACCTTCGTCTGATCGGGAACGCCCACCTCGGTATTGATGACCACCGGGAAATCGAGCGAGATCAGCTCCCGGAGCAGACCGGGGAACGTGGCGTCGGGCAGGTCCTTCAGCGAGATGAAGGAGTACAGCAACCCGCCCACTTTCAGGTACGTTTCCTGTTCGTCTTCGATGTTCGTGTTGACCACCTGCTCGCGCGCACTGCGGTAGCCGAGTGTCTCTTCTGGTCCTCGGAACGGGCGCCGGTCCTCAAGCAAGGGGTTCAGAGCCCGCTTCAGCTCCAGGAAGAGATCCTGTTCGCCCATCCTGCGAACGGCCATGCCAGTCGCGGCGAGCGTCTGCTCAATGCCGCTCAGGATGCTGTTGAATTCGGAAACGAGGTCTTCGTGTTCCTGCCGTGCTCGCTGGATGCAACGGTTCGCCGAGAGGCTGAAGTTCCGTTTGAGCTTCCTGCCAAGGCCGAATCCGAACTCGGACCCCTCATGATGGACCCGCGGGTCCCAGTGGAAATACGCGTGCGACAACGGCCTCAGGTAGTAACCGGCATTCTCTTTCTGCGCCCAGGCTTCAAAACGCAGGCGATCCAGGCTTTGCAGAATCGGGTTGTCGCTGCGCTGTTCGCGGTTGTACCGGTAGCGAAGGTCCCCCAGACCCTCGACGACCTCGAACCGCATCTGCATGCGCATCGAACGTTCCGGCAGTGAACGAACCAGTGTCTCCAGGGCGTTCTTCATCCGGTTCCGCATGTCGTCGCCGTGGTAGTACGAGTGAGCGCCGCCGAGTTCGTAGCCGGCGACCAGCGCCCCATTCGTCCGGACGAGGCCTTGGTCGAGGTAGTCCCGGATGGGCAGTAGCTCGCACAACGCGGAGTGGTGCAGAGAAGCCTCGTGCTCACGCATCGTCAGCGGCATCGCCAGCTCCTTCCCGCAGGTACTCGCTTGTCTGGTCCCGATCCGGTTCCAGGCCGCAGTAGACCTTGGCCTTCGCATGATGGTTGAAGAAGTCGGCCAGGTAGCCGCGCGGCTTGCCGTACTTGAACAGGATCAGGAATGGAACGGCCAGCACCGGCACGACGTACTGGAGGAAGACATTCATCGGAATCCCGAATATCTCCCGCTGAAGGAACCTGCCCAGTACGTTCGTGAGCGCCGCTAGCCCCAGGATCACGAACAGATCCTCGAACTCGAGGTACAGAAACGTCACGCGCTGCTGAAGGTTCCGATGCACCTGAGTCACGTTGAGGCTCATAGGCGTCTCAGCTCACTCCCCCTGTCCCACGGATGACAAAGAACTCCGCGAGGCGGATGATCCCGGAAGCCAAAAGGCACAGCGCGGCCGCAGTGAAGTGGCGCAGCCAGGCGCTGCCCGGCATGATGCGTCCGAGGCCGGCGTAATGAACCGCTCCGAGGACCACTTCGCCAGCGGCGTAGATCGGCAAGAAGACGTTGCAGGCCCAATTCACAAGCTGGAGCAGCGTAATCCAGATCAAATCCGGATCGTTCCACGCTGCCTGGCTGGCGAAAGTTTCCAACGCGCGCAGCAAACCCGAGACGCAGAGCGCGGCGACCGCGGCCCACATCGAGTAGTTCCAGGGGTAGCCTTTGGCGTATCGGACGATCGCGACGGCAAACAGCAGGCCCGCCACAGTTGGCATGATGACGTTGCCCAGCCAGTTCGTCAGGTTCAGGAGTCCGTTTTCGAATGACATAACCAGCTACGCCACCATCCGTGTGATCAGTTGCCACAAGGCGGCAACCGTTAGAAAGCCTGCCGCGCAGCCCACCAGCCGCATCCAGGGCCGGTTCTGCCAGAAGTTCCAAATCGCCCCCACCACAGCGAGACCCGCCGCAATCGGCATGATCCTGCTGACGACGTACGTCCAGAGGCTCGCCAGCACGTCCGCCGTCGCGTTTGGCGTCAGATTGTTCCAAGCCCGCAGAAGAGCTGCAGTAGCCTGCACAGTAAGAAGGAACATCGACGCGAGTATGGACGCCAGCGGACTGTTCCCATCGGCGACGTCCAGGACCGCCCGCAAGACAAAGAACGCGGCGACGACCACTGCAAGGCGGTTCACAACGAAGTTCGTCACGAAGGCCGTTGCATCGTTAACGAATGAGCGCATCCAGCCGATGCCGATCCCGCCTCCCGGCACGTCAGCGGGGACACCGAAACTCGGGAACCAACTCAGCAGTTGAGGCAGGGTCAAGAACACGACCGCCCACAACATCCAGCGTGAGAATCCGCCGCCGATCCGGAAGCTGGTTCCGCCTTCGCGACGAAACGCAATTCCGGCAAGTACGAGGCACAGGAGCGCCGCGGGTGCTGCTAGTGCCAGCAGCATTCGGATCACGTCGAGGATCATTGGCGGTGTCGTCATCCCGATTCCCCTTTGGACTCTCTTCTACGAAGGCAGGCAGGTGGTCGTGTGGGAGTCGGCCACACTGCCCGCCTTGCCCAGCGCCCCTCTCTACGACACCCCGCCCGTGCCCTGGGTGATAAAGAACTCGATCATGCGAGTGACGCCCGAGACCGCCAGCAACCCGCCCGCGGTGACGAACCACCGCAACGGCGCGCGGCCCGTCGCATAGGACACAATCCCGCCCACCACGGCGCCGACCGCACCGACCGGGGCGATGACGTTGCCGACCCAGTTGATGATGTTGAAGAACGCGCCTTCCGGTTGCGCGCCAGTCTGGCCCTGCACTGCGCGGTCGAATTGCGGCGCCGTGCCGAGCGTCTGTGCCAGCGCCCAACTCTGCAACAGCACCAGGCACACCATGACCACCAGCATGAATCTTGACCTCGTATCCGCCATGAGAACTCGTAGCCTCCTTCAAAGTTTCCTGACCTGCGGATCAGATCCGCGCGACCAGGCATAGCGGATTTATAAGGCGGAATCGCTGCGGAAGCAAGAGCCGGAAATCAGGGCCAGAAACCTGGCACCGTGACCGTTCTGCAGCGTCGCACTAGCGCGGATACGCTCCAGCAGCGAGTTTTTGTGAAGACGAGAACGCCGGAAGGCTCGCGCTACACGCGGGGTCAATTTGCTCGAAATGACCGTTGACCTCGTTTGCTCATGATGCGCTCGGCCTGAGACGGGAACCCTTACCTTGGGGGACTACTTGTCCGTTCCATGACGAGCCAAACACGGGACCCCTTTGCCGTCTCTGATGATGAAGCCATAGCCGCCCCTTGCCAAGTACGCCCGGTGATCGCCGGGAATTGCGTTCACTGCTAACCCGGCTCCGAACGCATCATCATGGCGATGCCAACGATCTCCACGAACCGAGATGCCCCCGCTGGCAGTCCGATCAATCTCAGTGAACGCCCATGATTCCGTTTTGCCATCGTTCCATCCAAAGCGGCTGAAGTCTTCGATGTTGGCCGTGATCTTCTGTGCCAAGTTCAAGCCTGGATCAGGCCAGTATGCGAACCTACCCTAAAGCCGATCAGGACCTCATTGCTGTACGAAAGCCTCGAACGGTTTAGTACAGCTTCACGAAGCCCATAATCCGCACTGTACCGCCATCAACGTAACCGTACTGCCATTCAAACGTGTCGCCTGGAACCCGTCACGGCCAATGGCCCGAAACTGAAACGAGTGGATTCCGAACTGTTTGTCCCGGTGTAGGGCGACTCGAAAGTACCGTGCGTTTGAGAACTCCTTGTAGCTGTCCATAAACGTTGAACCATTTGCACTGTCCATCTTGACCGGCGAGGCCTAGCGTGAATAAGAAGAAAAGAGACACACGTATCAATGGATCAACCTCAACCAAAAATGGAAAACCACAACATCATCGCCGTCAGCACGATCATTACCACGGTCGTGGACACGGCGATCACATTGGCTGTCGTGCCGTTCCGCATCTCGCCCATCAACGATTCCCGATTTATGAGCTTCAGCATGAAAATGAGCACGAATGGTATTAGGACGCCGTTCGCAACTTGGGAAAGCAGAATCACCTTGAACAACGGCATCTTGGGGATTAGGACACAACCCGCTCCTAACACGATCAGGAACGTATAGAGCAAATAGAAACTCGGTGCTTCCGAAAACCGCTTATTCACGCCGGATTCAAATCCCATTCCTTCGCAGACGTTGTAGGCCGTTGCCAGCGGAAGGATGGCGGCTGAAAGCAGAGAAGCGTTTACAAGGCCGATCCCAAACAGAAGTGATGCAAACTGCCCGGCAAACGGCTTCAACGCAACCGCCGCTTCTGCCGCATCGTTGATCTCTCCGTGACCGGACTTGAATAACGTGGCGGCACATGCGACCATGATGAAAAACGCAACTACATCGGTGACGACGCAACCCAATACAACATCCCAACGTGCAAGGCGGTAGTCCTTCTTAGTGACGCCCTTCTCCACAACCGATGCCTGAAGATAGAACTGCATCCACGGTGTAATTGTGGTTCCGATCAGTCCCACCATCATCGTGATGTACGCAGAATCAGGCCGAAACTCTGGAATGATGGTCTTCATTAGAGCCGTATGCCAGTCAGGATGGGCGAAGAACGCAGAAACGGGATAGGCAAGGTAGACAAACGAGAACAGAATCAGGATGCGCTCAACAGGCTTGTAGGAACCCTTCACGATCACATACCACACCAGTGCCGCTCCAAAGGGCACAGCGATGTACTTGCTCACGCCGAAAATGCCCATGCCCGATGCGATCCCGGCGAACTCCGCAAAGATGTTGCCTAAATCGGCCAACGCCAACACGATCATCGTGAAGAATGTAACCCGTAGACCGAACTCTTCCCGAATGAGATCGGATAGACCTTTCCCCGTTGCCACGGCCATTCGGGACGCCATCTCCTGAACCACGATCAGAGCAATCGTTGTGGGAATAAGGGTCCACAGCAAGGCATAGCCGTACTTGGCTCCCGCTTGCGAATACGTGAGGATGCCGCCCGGATCGTTGTCTACGTTTGCAGTGACGAAACCCGGCCCCAATACCGCAATCAAGGCCGCAAGTCTGTACCAGATAAGACGCAACCCACCTTGGCGGGGTTTGTGTGGCCATTTTGTTGGCTTGTGTTCGGTCTGTCTCGTCATTTGTTCCGCTCATGGGCACATCACGGTCTATGTATTGGACGGGAGTTTACCAGTGACTTGCTTGTATGTCAGTCGTTTGCCGCCACAACCCCGCACGACCGATCCGAACCGTCCAGCATCGCCGTGCTCGTCTTTACGCCCGTTGAACCGAAAGCTCTGTTCGTCAAGGTAACCGAACAGCCATCTACTACAATATAGGGGGTGTCATCAAGTATCTTAAGACCCTATTTAGCCGACTGCAGGCTGTCGAAGTCTCTGCGACGGACTCCGGCGAGGCTCACCCCGGTTTGGGCCATCGCAGCAGCACCCAGTAGCCAGAGTGGCGCGGTCAACACCGTGAACAGGATCATCGAAAAAGGAGCAGCGATCTCCCTCGACACGCCGAACAGCATGAGCCCGAGCACAGCCGCGAACTGATATGTCCCAAGATTGGCCGGGGCGCCGGGAATCAAAGTTCCGATTCGTACAACGAGCAGAACGCCGAAAGCTTCTGGCAGGGACAAACCGATCCGGCAGGCCTTCATCGTGAACCAGAAAGACAAGGCCTGAAGCACGATCATGGCAGCTGAACCGACCCACGCCCCCACTATCGGAAGGCTGTCAGGAACAAAGCGAAGGTTCCGGGCCACATGCCACCGGCGCTCCAGGCCGAAACGTGCCAGCACTGGACGCAACACCGCAGCCACGGCCGACAGACACGCCATGGCAGTAGCGAACACCGTTACAGCATGCGAGAGCCCGGGCGGAAGCGGAACGGAGTGCGCCAGCAACAGCAGCCCGAGCGCCAGCCAGACGCCATCGATCAATCGCTCAACTACCACGGATGGCGCAATCGCGACAGGGCTGAGCCTCATTTCGCGGGCTGCCAGCCACGCACGCAGAACTTCGCCCGGCCTGAAGGGGAGTATCTCGTTTACGAAGAGTCCCGCGAAAAGGACCTTTGTCGCGGGGAGGGTTGGCAAGTCTCCGACCGATGTGAGCAGCAACCGCCACCGGAAGCCCTGGGCGAGATAGGCAAGCAGGTCACAAATCACGGCAAGCGCGAGCCATCCGAGGTCGACATTGAGGATCTGGTCCCAGAGCTGGCCCAAATCGATCGCCCGGATCACCCATCCGAGGCAGAAGGCCGCAAGCCCGAAGGAAAGGATCGGCATGCCTTGCTTCCACGCCGGTTTCCGCGGCTTCGTTTGTTTTACTGCCAGTGCTGCCGTACCCACCGAGGGGCCTCCTCCAGTGTCTGACAAAGATGGTTGAGACGCCCTTTAGTCGATCTCGGGCGCCCTTGATCAGCCGAGGTTGCTTCGGAGCGCCGGACATGGCGAACATCTGCTGCCACCACCACCCCGGCGCCCCAGACCAGCAGCCTTACGCCCGGCCTCGGTCATCGGCTTATTCCGCTGTGAAATGTGCGCGTCGGTTCCGTTACCAACACTCCTCGTGCTGGTCCATGCACTGCGGCTTCTCCTTTCCGTAACTGGTTGTCGCTAGACCGCGCGGAAACGGAAACCTTCGCGCACCTCCAGGGACCGTGTCGGTGGGCCGTCTGTCCAGGCAGCGACCCTGGTCTTCTTCGTCTTCTTCGGCTTCCGGGGCTGCTTGGGCTCTTTCTTGCTCTTTTCTTTTTGGACTTGCGGCTGCTCCTGAGCCGCTTGCTCCGCTTGCTGCTCTTGAGCCGACGGCTGCTCCCGAGCAGCCTGCCGGCAGCCCGCAAGAGAGAGAGCGGAAAGCACCCCGCAAACCAAGATTCTCTTCACATCGCACTTTTCGGCCTGTCCCTTTGATGGATCCCCCTACAATTTGACGAAGAACACAACCGACGTGCTACGGTGTTGAGACACCAAAGAACAGGACAAAAACACGGGGGGGATCACAAGCCGGACCTTGCAGCCTTCTCGACCCGGTCTTGGTTGATGCGGTAGTCTGAGTATTCGATCGTCACTTCAGTTCGCCCGAATACCAAGGCATCCGTCTCCGAGTGGTTTGAAATGGCCAGCCAGAAGGGCCCGAACTTCCCATAGCGGTGCACGAAGGACGTTCTGCGAATCAGGAATGACGGGTTTTGAATAGGTGTGCCTTCAATCCTGGCTATCGCATACTCCTCGGCGTCCACCCAGACCTTGCCTCGAAACAGGTAGCTGTTCTTCGCTTTCGGGGTTGCCTCAAGAACGAATGACTTCCTGCCTTCGAGCTCTTCTACGCCAATGAGGCGAAAGGAGTAATTCCGGGGCGTGATTTGAGTTGCGTCACGCAGGTCATCGCGCGCAGCCTCCAACTCGGAATCCAACATCCGGCGAAGCACGCGCGTGCGGATCGCCCCCGACCCGTGCTCGGAGAGAACCCGGAACTCCTTGTGCCCAGGGTAGCGGTAACTCATTTGGACCGTGATCCCTGCTGTGTTTCCGAAGCGCAGGTTTTCCAGGGAGTATTGGCGAACGGAGGTGTAATTGCGGAGTTCCGGCGTGACACGCCGGTCCGCCTCCATCATGCGAGCTACAACCTGATCGGTCGTTGGAACTGCCGATGCACTCGCATCGCCCGGGTCGGATCCCAAGGCGCAAATGGCCGAAAGAACGGCCGAGATGAGCAGGGTACCCATTGGCCGAACGCCGGCCCGCATGGCCCGGCCAAGACGCGCCTCCGAGTCTACGAATCTGTGCATCGACCACCAGCATAGGCCGTAACCCTCTGATCCGACAAGATGGAAGGGCCACCCCCCTGTTAATTCGGTCTCTGGTTGGGTGTCCGGCCGGGGTAGCCCGTTGGTGGTGCCGGGCGTACCCTGGTCGAAAGGTTCTGATTTGAAGGCAGATTGAGAGGGTTCGGCAAACCGCTGCTGTTCCTCCGCGCTTCGCTGTCTAACGGGGAAATCGACTGATGCGAGTGATCTTGGCTGATTTGCAGGGTGCCAACGGACTCGTGGGAAAGGACACGGTGGCAGGAGGCTACGGTTCCAGGCTCACCCCTTTTTCCCGCGTCACAAGGCTTTACTGCCACTTTAAGAAGGGGAGACTGGACCTGCCTAGCCTTCAGATGGGCTATCTGGCTGCCATCTTTGACCGGCAGGGACACGAGGTGGTGTTCACCCGCGACACGGTTCCTGAAGGTGATCTTGCCCTCGTCCTCTCCTCGCTCGTTGACTATCGCCAGGAGACCGCCTGGGCCGACCACGCCCGCCGTAGGGGCATTCGCGTCGGTTTCATTGGCTTGGCGGTCTCGAAGATGCCTGCGCTATTCCGGGATCATGCTGACTTCCTGGTCGTGGGCGAACCCGAAAATGCGGCGCTCGAAATGGCCGGCGGGGCTGACTTGGCCGGCACTTGTCCGAGTCCTCCGGTCGCCGATCTGGACACGCTCCCATTCCCACGATGGGACTTGTTGCAGACCAGCGGAAAGCGATGGGGTAAGAGCCACTTCAGAAGATTTCCTGTTCTCGCCAGCCGCGGCTGCGTGGATTCCTGCACCTACTGCCCACATCGCATTCTCGCCGGCTTCCGCTCGAGATCGGCGGCCAACGTAGCTGACGAGTTGGAGCGGCTTTGCGAGGACTACCCTCGCCCCCATGTCGTTTTCCGGGACCCACTCTTCACTCAGGATCGCGAGCGTTGTCTGGCGCTCTGCGACGCGATCCGGTCGCGGGGCTTGACACTCAGGTTCGACTGCGAAACCAGGCTCGATGCCCTCGACCAGGAGCTTCTCACCGAGATGCGCGCCGCCGGGCTGCGATCCGTGGCATTCGGCGTGGAAACGATCTCGAGCGAGACGCTGCGACGAGTGGGCCGGCGCCCGATCCCCGAGCCGCGCCAACGGGCGCTGATCGGTTTTTGCCATCGCCTGGGCATCATTACGGTGGCGTACTATGTTCTTGGCTTCTTGCAGGACGATTGGGGGACCATCTCCGCGACTATCGATTACTCGATCTCACTGGGGACCACCTTCTCGCAGTTCAAACTGCTCACCCCCTACCCAGGCACTCCCATGTGGAAGCATTTTTCTCCGCTGATCTTCCAGAAGGACTGGGAGACATTTGACGGCTACACCCCCACCTTCAAGCATCCGAACCTTGAGCCGGAGGAACTTCGGTTCCTTTTGGGCGCCGCGTACGCCCGCTTCTATGCGAGACCCGGGTTCCTGGTAAACTACTGGAGGCTGCGCGGTCTTCTTTCCCAAGCTCTGCTCGAGCGCATGGACCGCAAGGTGCTCCAGTGGCACGCCGAGAAAGAAATCTCCCTTGTGTCGAGGGCCGCGGAATGTTGACGGCGATCTCCCGGTACGGCGCGCGCGTGCTGCCAAACACGCAGCAGTTGATCGCACAATGCCGCCGCCGCGGTGAGTTGGTCCAGGGGCCCGCGATCGCGGAGTTCGAGGCGGCCTTCTCGGAGCGGCTGGACGGGCGTGCTGCGATTTCTACCTCTTATGGACGGATGGCTTTCTACTACATCCTTAGGGCGCTCGCGTTGCCGCCCGGCTCGGAAGTGATCTTCCCGGCGCTCACCTTTTGGGTCGTCCCGGAAATGGCGCGGGTGCTCGGTCTGAAGCCCGTATTCGTTGATGTTGATCCGGCGACTTTCAACATGAATCCGGATTGCCTGCAACGCGCCATCACCAGCCGATCACGGGTTGTCGTCCCCACTCATCTCTACGGTCTGCCTTGCGACATGGATCGCATTCTTGACATCGCCGGCAGGCGCCATCTGACCGTGATCGAAGACTGCGCCCATGCGCTCGGCGCCCTGTATCGAGGACGCCCTGTGGGCACCCTCGGTGACGCTGCGTTTTTCAGTCTTCAGACGCTCAAGCCGCTGAACACTTACGGAGGTGGGATGGCGGTGGTCCGCGACTCGCATCTGGCGCAGATGGTCGCGAAACTGGCGCGTGATGAGCCATGGCCCACCGAGTCACAGCTCAACAGGCTGCTGCTGAGGGGAAGACTCCAGCGCATCTTCATCCGTCCTCCGGTGTTCCGTTGGACTCTATTCCCCCTGCTCTGGGCGGCGTCCTTCCTGGGTGCCCGCCCGGACGTGTACCTCTGGGAGTCGATCCGTCCACTGGTCCCATTGCCTGCCGAATACCCTCAGCGGTACAGCAATGTGCAGGCCGTGCTTGGCCTGGAAGGACTGCGGCGCTTCGACCAGTGGACCGCCACAACCTGTCGCAACGCCGCAATCCTGACCGAAGCCATACAGTCGCTGCCGGAGGTTCATCCGCCAGTTGTTCCGCCTGACCGAACGCATGTCTTCTACCAATACTGCGTCTATGCTGCCGATCGTGACCGGCTGGTCCGGTCGTGCATTCGCCGCGGCCTGGACGTTGAGACCCTGCATGTCGACGTCTGTACACGCCTGCCGCTCTTCGAGGCTTTCCGGTCCGAAGCCGCCGGCGCCGATAAGGCATCTGAGGCCGTGCAATTGCCGGTCTACGCCACGTTGTCGGAAGACCAGGAACGATGGGTATGCAATACGGTGAGGGAAGTACTCCTGTCCAAAGACACAGGGGCCATGGCCGCGTCTGCTTCGACCCGCTGCTAGAACCGCTGGGCAGGCTGCGACGCGACGATTTCATGTTGTGAAGATACTGGCCGAGACACGCGAACGAGGGGTCCAGCGGTTGCTCGCTGTTGGGTTTCTGCTAATGATCTGTCTCCTCTTCGCAGATGCTTTCGTCGGCTTCCGAGGAATCTTCTCGATTAACGAAGCTGCCTCGCGGTTGGTTGAGGATCAGTACCTGCAAATGTCTCTAATCGACGAGGTTCAGCGGGAGCAGGAGGCTCTCAGCGCGGTTTTCTATCGGCTGGGCGGAGACCCGGATTCCGTCGACCGACCAGGTATATTGACCCAGATCGACGCGATTGAGCAAGATATGCAGAGTCTTGTCTCAAAGGTCCCGATTGGGGATCGCGAGATTCAGACCTGGCGTCAAGTCGCGACGGCGTCCACCGCTTTTGCCGGCGAGGCGAAGAGGTTGCTGTCGCTGGAAGGTCCTCCCAGTTTCTATTCACGCGAGTTGCTGCGCAGACACGAGGCGGTGGTCGGAGCGGTAGCGAGCCTGATCCGCTCCAGCCACCACCAGGCAGAGCTCGCGCGGGCTGAGATCGCGCGGACCTCGACAACCCAACTGCGTGAAGACTCAATTTTGTTGGGCGCCTGCCTCGTCCTGGCATGCTTGTGTGCCGTTCTCGTGCTGCGTACGGCTTCCAAGTTGTACCGGAGGATGGGGGAGCAGTCCGAGGAACTGAGTCGTGTCTCCTGGCAATTGCTCGACAGCCAGGAGTTGGTCGCCGGGCGACTCTCACACGACCTTCACGATGAGCTGGGCCAGGTGCTTACGGCGCTGAAGATGAATCTCAGCCGCCATGCGGACGCTCCATGTGTGGATCAGGCCTGGATGCAGGACTGCTCTCAACTGCTAAAGGAGTCGATGCACAGTGCCCACGAGATCTCTCAGCTTTTGCGGCCCACAATACTCGACGACTTCGGATTGGACTCCGCGTTGACTTGGCTGTGTGAGCGGTTTGAGGAGAGAAGCAAAGTCGAGGTGCAGTACTCAGCCAACTTCCAGCGCAGGCTTGCGAAACAAACCGAAACCCATCTGTTCCGGATCGCGCAAGAGGCTCTCACCAACGTATCCCGCCACTCTGGAGCCTCTCTTGTGGAGGTGCGACTTCGGTTGGAGGACGACCGTGTGTGGCTCTTAATCAAGGACAATGGAAAGGGGTTGCCTCCTCCCGGCCAGATTCGGCCGAACGCTCTCGGCCTGACGGGCATGCGGGCACGGGCGCGGAGTTCAGGCGGTGCACTGACCATTCGTGGTGATCCCGGGCAGGGGGTCTCGATCGAGGTTTGGGTGCCCCTGGAGAAGAGGGGGGATGAAAAAGAAGATCCGCATCTTGTTGGCTGACGACCACAAGATGGTGCGTCAGGGTTTCCGGCTGATTCTGCAGTCACAGGGTGACATGGAAGTCGTCGGCGAAACCGGAAACGGCCGGGAAGCTGTCGAGTTAGCCAGGTCCCTCAAGCCCGACGTCGTTGTCATGGACGTCACGATGCCGGAGCTGAATGGCATCGAGGCGACTCGTCGGATTCGGGAGTTCTCACCTTACATCAGAGTCTTGGCGCTCAGTGTCCACCGGGATTCTGTTTACGTTCGAGAGATCGTACGGGCAGGGGCTGAAGGATATCTGCTTAAGGAATCCGCCGACACCGATCTTCTCGCCGCCGTCCGGATTGTCGCTGAAGGCAACAGCTACCTCAGCCCAGAAGTGTCCGGCGCGATCCTGAAGGACTTCCGGAAGCATGCGACGAATCCTCTCGACTTGCTGACCTCACGCGAACGGGAGATCTTGCAACTCATCGCCGAGGGCAAGTCGAACAAGGAGATTGCCACCATCCTCACACTGAGCGTGTACACCGTGGACGGCCACCGCACGCGAATCATGGACAAGCTGAGTCTGCACAGCATCGGCGAACTCGTACGGTTTGCTATGCGTTGCGGCCTCGTCGATTGATCGTCCTGAGCCGGCGCTGCCGCGCAAAGTATCCATGATCATCAGGGATGCTGGTTGCGCTGGTGATCATGAACTGCGGAGTCATCAGGCGCCCGCACGTGCGCTTCCACAACAGTGCATGCCGTAAGATGATTGCATGAAGACGGCACCGATCGTAGTTGTCACCGGAGCGAACTCCGGGATAGGTGCTGCAGCCTGTCGGCAGCTTGCGCAGGCGGGAGCGCAAGTCGTAATGGTCTCTCGCAGCCGTGAGCGTGGCGAGGCAGCCCGGGCCGAAATCGCGAGACATACCGGCCGCGAACCTGACCTGCTGCTGGCGGACCTGTCGCTGCAAGACTCGATCCGCCTGTTGGCCGACGAGTATAGGCGCCGCTACGCGCGGCTCGATGTCTTGATCAACAACGCAGGCGCCTTTGGCGCCGCTGTGCGGAAGCGGACACTCACGCCGGAGGGCTTCGAGACTATCTTCGCGACCAATCACCTCGGCCCTTTCCTTCTGACCACGCTGTTGCTCGACCTGCTCTGCGCATCCGCGCCTTCACGGGTCTTGAATGTCTCTTCCGAAGGGCTACGGATGTTCCCGAAGCTGCACATCGAGCCGGACAACCTCAACGGCGAACGCAGCTACAGTCGCACTCACGCCTACTACCACTCCAAGCTTGCGCAGGTCATGTTCACACTTGAACTCGCCGACCGGCTTCGCAGCGCGTGCGTGACATCCAATTGTATCCGGGTCACCAATGTCGCTCTGGAGTGGTCCCGTGTCGATGCTTTCCCATGGTATGGGCGGCTCATGTACCGGCTGAAGCGACGGTTTTCCATCACGCCCGAGCGGATGGCCGGGGCGTATGTGCGGCTTGCGCTGGCCCCCGAGTTCACAGCCATCACCGGTACCCACTTTGACGAGCATTGCCGCGCCGTCGCGATTCCGGCCGGCGCGCAGAAGGCGGAGACGCGGAACCGCCTTTGGCACATCAGCGAGCGGCTAACTCGCGTATCAGTTGGCTGAATCCCGAATTCGATGCGCCGCAGTCGATCGGCGCCTCCTGATTACCCGCTTTCGACGTCGTGTCCTCTACTCCCCGTATGGTCGGATATGGATGGAAATCTCCGCTAAGATCATCTTATGGTCGCCCCGGAGACGCTTCAAATCCCGCTGTCGATGCTGGTTGTCTTCGCCTCGGCAAAGATCCTCGACGAACTGTTCGAGCGATTCAATCAGCCGGGGATCGTCGGCCAGATTCTCGCTGGCGTCTTGATCGGTCCAAGCGTGCTCGGCTGGATGGCGCCCAACGACTTTCTGACCGCACTCGCCGAGCTTGGGGTGATGTTTCTTCTGTTCCGGGTCGGGCTTGAGGTGAAGGCCTCGGAATTGATCAAAGTTGGGCCGATTGCGACCTGGGTGGCAGTCCTCGGGGTAGCCGTCCCTTTCGTCTTCGGCTGGGGTATTTTGCGGCTTTGGGGTGAACCGCAGATCGAGTCGATCTTTGTCGGAGCCGCGATGGTTGCTACCAGCGTCGGCATTACTGCGCAGGTTCTCGCAGCCAAGGGCCTCTTGCAGGAGCGGGCAAGCCAGATCATTTTGGCCGCGGCGGTGATCGACGACGTGCTGGGTCTTCTGATTCTCGCTCTGGTCAGCAGCCTGGCCAAAGGAACGGTGAATGTTCTGGAATTGGCCATTACTGCCACGCTGGCCATCGGGTTTACGCTGATCGTGGTCAAGTGGGGTACGAAGACCATGAAGCGAGTGGTCCCTCACGTCCTCGATAAACTTCAAGGCGGAGAATCGCAATTCGCAATGGCGATGATTTTCCTCTTCGCGCTTTCCGTGCTGGCAGTCTACGCTGGAGTTGCCGCGATCATCGGTGCTTTCCTGGCGGGAATGGTTTTGGCTGAAAGCGTTGGCCACCGGGTTCACGATCTCGCCCAGGGCGTAACCGAATTGCTGGTGCCATTCTTCCTGGCCGGGATTGGCCTTCACTTCAGCCTTGCCGCGCTCTCCAACTGGTCGACCGTGACCCTGGCCGGCCTCATCTTGCTGGCGGCGATGCTTTCAAAGTTCATCGGCTGTGGCCTGGGGGCGTACCGCTTCGGCTGGACCGATGCATCCCGAGTCGGTGTGGGAATGATCCCGCGAGGCGAGGTTGGGATGGTCGTAGCCCAGATCGGCCAGTCACTGGGTGTGATCGGGGAGCACGTGTACGCGGTCGTTGTGCTGATGTCGGTGGCGACGACGCTCGTGGCGCCCCCGCTTCTCAAGTTGGCGTATCGCGGTCTGGAAACGTCGGCACCTGACGGGGAACGGTTTCGGATCGGCTAGAGCCGCGAGTTCGGACCCTTGCCGTCAGTGCGACCGTCCTGCTAGATGGAAGAGTAGGCGGGCCTGCTTCGAGGATTTCGGCGCCGTTTTTGCGAGCACCAATCCAGCAGTACCGTAGAAGGCAAACGCGACGATATCGTGCCTTTGCGACAGACGAAGCGACAAGAGCCGCGGCATCAAGAAAAATGCCATCGTTGCACTGCAAGCCTCGCTCGGGGTACGCCTCCTTTATTTCGTGTGTACTGCTCGCAGGATTGGGGCCATCCATGTCGGATAAGGCTCAGTTCGATCAGACTTCTGGATACGGACATCCCAGCGGCTGGCGTTGACTATGGAGAGAGAGGAACCACTTTCAGGGCCGCGCGCTCCTCTGGACTGGATCTTTCGAGACTCTTAATGACCGCTTGCTGAGCCTGGGGCACAAACGTCGACAACAATCCCCTTACTCCAGGGAACCCTTCCGCAGTGCAAGGCTGACGCACTTCGGGCCGGACCGGCACGCAGACGGGTTCCTGGACACTCGCCAGGATCAGAGCGCCGTCATGTTACATGCGCTCGAGCTTCTCTTATGTCCAGACAGTTGTGACGGTTTAATTTGTGCTTAAACGAAAAGACGCGAATAATCGGGCGGCCTTCTTGCTGGTCCGCAAGGACAAGCACGGGGCACGGTACCTCAACCCGGGCGCTCATGAGGTCGCTGAAATCCAGCTCGGTGTAATGCTCTTTCAAATGGCTTTCCATCTCGGCTGGCGAACATTGTTCTCTCTTGGCCAGTTCTTCACTATCGAGCCAGACCCAATTTTCGGGATCAAACCTCTCTTTAACAGCATCGAAATGCTCGGGCATTAAAACTCTCCTCGTCAAGAAGGAACGGTCCTCGGCCGGGCAGCCTACCAGTCAACACCTCCCCCGGCTAAAGGATCCGGCTGGATACAACGAGTAATTGCGCTGGCTCAGCGGACGCGTTCACCCACCGAAAGGGCTTCTGAGGGGCTACCGTTACCGCGTCGCCTTTCGTCAATACCAGCTCCACCCCATCCAGGCTAAGTGTCACTTCGCCGGAAACGATGAAGACGAACTGTTCACGCGGCAGAGTGTGAGGCCTCTTCCCGCTGGCTCCGTCGGCTCGCAGCGTGATCAGCATGGGTTCGAGCCTGCTGGCGCGATCCATCCCAAGACTCTCGATCTCTGCCTTCGACCATCCGCTCTCGAGCCGAGGGCGCTGCTCTGCCCGGACCACGACCGACGAGCGCGCCTCCCCGGACTGAAAGAACTCAACTAAGGTGACATCGAGCGCCGCGGCGATCTTCTCCAGCGAAGCGATAGACGGGGACGCTTGACAATTCTCCACCTGCGAAATGAAACTCGGCGAGAAGCCTGTCTTCGAGGCCAAGGTCCTCACAGATAATCGACGATTCTCCCGAAGGCTGCGTAGTAGTCCTCCCACTTGATGCTCGGAGCTCGTCGTGACCATACCTATGCTTTACATCCCATTCTCGAATGTACAGTAATACTGAACATTCGTCAAGGTAGAAGCGGCGTCGCTGGAAACCCCGTGCGGGACTGGAGAAGATCCTTCCGAGGGAGGTCTTCCGATCTCACCCCATGCACATAAACCCTGCGCAGTTCTCCGACCCCAGCTTCTCTTCGAGCGCTTTCGAACTTCGATCCACTCACTGCGCCTGCGTGGGTGGCGGTATCGCCTGCTCGTTTGAGCGCACTGCCCCGGTTTCGCGGTACATCCGGTTCAACTCCTGCTTCAGCGCAATCAGTTCGCGGAGTTCGGCGGCGCTCGGGAGTCGATCACTTGTCGGTTGAGCGAGTTGGCTCCGCGACGCGGAAGATGCAGGCGTAACAGCCGGTCGCGCAGCCTGGCCGGCTGTCGATTGAAGAACGATGTAGAACCGGGTGTTGCCGGGGACTGTCACGACTGCATCCTGGCTGTAAGCCAAACTCGTCAGCTCCTGCTCGCCCGCGATCCCGATGTTCTGGGCCACGCGCTCCCGCAGGAGAATCGAGTTGTCCATGGGGCCAGACAGCGAGGATCCGCCGGGCCTGCCGACGGCGAAAGCGGCGACTGTTCCCACTCCGGAAAGCGCTCGCGCCAGGAATTGCTTGCCTTGATTCGTGCCCGTGACCTGGCCCTTCAATGGACCGAACTGAAGGCTGACGGCACTGCCTTCAATGTTCTCCGTCGCGCCTTGCGGAAGTTGCAGGGTATGGAAGCGGATTCCGACCAGCCCCGAGCGAGTTGCACTTTGCAGCTCGCCGATCACCTTCGTCCCTGCCGGCACGACGATCTCACCGTCTCGCTCGTAGTGGGCTTCGATCACCGCCACCACCGGCGTCTTCACGGCCGTGCTGACAGCCGTCTGCAACCTCGCCAACAGTCGTGTGCCGCTCGGCAGCAGACTCCCTGTAACCCGTTGTTCAACGAACGTCGGCTCCGCGCGTGGGGGCACAGGAGCCTGGGGGGCCGGAGACGCGCTCCTGACAAAGACGAGCGAGGATTTGGCGAGAGCGTCCGATTCCCGGTTCGGATTGACAGGTGGTGATGGCGGGGGTGAACTCGGCGGCGGATTGTTCGGGACCGGAGCTACCGGAGGCGGCATCGGAGCGCTCCCTTGCAGTTGCCGCCTGTAGGCTTCGAGCGCTGGATCCTCGAACTGCACGTTTCCAAGCTCGTACTCATTGTTGCCACGCCCTGTCCCCGCCTTCGGCGCCACCCGATTCTTGTTGCCAGCATCAGTGAGCACTTCCCCAGCAGCCCGGTTTCGTGCCGTCCCTCCGATGTCCTCCGGCGAGACCTGATCAGCGGGCGCCTGTTGGTTGGCGTTGAGGTCCGCGCTCAAGAGCGGCGTGACGGAACCCGACCGCGCACCCTGCGCACGTAGCCGGTCTTCCGGCCGGCCCAGGTTTGGCTGCCCACGTCGGGTCGCTGGCTCTCTCCTGGACGTCGCTCTGGGATGAAGAGAACACCCCGAGGAACGCGATCAGCAGCACCACCAGCGCGGCGACCATCCCGAATAGGGTCTTGGTCCGGTCCCGATTGCGGGCCGACCGCTCACTCTCTCCACGTTCCTCTACCGGTTTCCTGCTTGACGGCCTGTTCGGCCGGCTTTCCCTGGCCCGCTGAAACGCCTCGCGGAAAGTGGCGACAACGCCCTTCGGCTGCGGTTCCGTCTGTGTTGGCGGAGTGTTATCCGTCACCCCGTGTTCAGGCGGCGTATCGGTTGCTTTCTCGTTCGCTTCAATTCGCGTTTCTGGTTCCATTGTTCCCCTCCTCGCGGAAGTCGTAACTGCTTATACCGAAGCCGATCGGCGCCAGGGCAGGCCGGTCAACGGCGCCCGTTTCCGCCATTTGCAGAAACAAGGTCTCGTTCGATTGCTTGAATAGGCGGCCGGTTGAAGACGACAACACCATCGGCCCGCTCACCAGGACCGATCCGGCGCCGGCTCATCCGGTAGTCGCTGATTGGGAACTGCTCGGCAGAAGTCCACTTCGATCCTCGGATGATTCGCCCTGTGCGGACTTTGCCACCGAGTTGAACCTGCGGCGGCATCAACTCGATGCTGTGCTGCTGTGGATTCACGACGGAGAACAGGACAACCACCTGCCGGCCCTGATCGATGACCTCGCTGACGCCGGTCCTCACCAGTTCCTTGCCCGGGTCTGAGATGTCGGGCTTGGTGCCATACAGGGTTGGCAGAGGCGCCTTTTGTTGACGGTCCAGCAGTTGATCCAGAGCACCGCTGTCCCTGTCGTCTGACAGGACAGCCCGTGACTGCGCTGTGGCCGGCGTCGCCTTAACGCTGGCCGTCTCCGAGATCGTCGCGGCCGGCAGTTCGGACTGCTCAATCAGGAACCGCCCCGCGGGCTTGTAGCGAAGCAGCAAGTCCACCCCCGCTTGCTCCGCGCTTTTCTCCTCCCCGCGGCTGACCAGAAGGACATTTGCCTGGTGGCCTCCTGACGTGGTGATTACGACATTGGTGCTGGCTGCCTTGAGGGTGATCGGCTTCACGAACACGATGTTCGGTTCCCGCTCGGAATGCTCTGCCGAGAACGCAGCCGGGTCGCCCAGGACAACCGAATTGACGGGCTCAGGCATTCTGATCGCAGTGGCGAACCTGGGCGCGACCTGAACCACCGTCACCTGTCCGTCCGAGAGCGTGCGCCTGACGATTCGCGGACTGACATCGAGCTGCACGCCCGAGGGCTGTGCGAAGCTCACGGAGCACAGCCAGAGTGAGCCGAACAAGTTGAAAACTCGCATCCTGAAACCCCTCCTTCTGACGATTTCGTGTGAACTGCCTCAGTTCTCTCTCTGCGGTAGACCGCGGCGACTTTCCGTACGTACCCGTAAACTTCGCGAGAGTCGAACGCCAGCCCCCGCGCCGCGACACGCTGCTCTCCAGCGAAATAAGCCGCTGCGACAAGTCGGAGATCGCCGCCGAATCGAGCCATCAGCCGCGCGAGATAGGCAACGCCGGCGCGGATGTTCTGATCGACCATGAAGCGGCTGCGGACGCCGAACGCTACTGCTATCGCGGGCATCAACTGCATGATTCCGGCGGCCCCTTTCGGCGAGACTGCCGCGGGTTGCCACGCTGATTCGACCTCAATCACGGCATGGACCAACTCGCGCGGGACGCCGTAGTAGTCGGCGTAAAGGTCGGCGTATTGGACGGCGGCTGTGCCGGGCTGGGCGTCTGCGACCATGGCGGTCGGCAGGCCGAGCAGCAGCTCCGAAAGAACCACTCCCGCCATCGCTCGCAGTGAAGCCATCTACACCACTCCGACCGGCTGCCCGCGGTACTCGTTCGCGGTGACAACCAAGCTTTCGAAGCCGTCGCGCAGCAGCAACCGTTTGCGATCAGCATCCGTCTTCGCAAGGAATGGCAGCAGCACGTCGCGCATCTGCGGAGTGACCTCCCGAATGCCCATGATTTCGAGCGCCTGGGCGAGGTCGAGCAGTTCCGCGATCGACGGCGGCTTCTCCATCGACCAGGCGCGAAGAGCGTGTGCCAGGCCGGCCAATTGATTCTGCAGAACATCATCCTGGGTCGTGCTGCGGACAGCCAGGATCTCCTTCTCACGCTCCACATTCGGGTACTCGATCCGGAGGTAGAGGCTTCGCCTCCGGAGGGGATCCCCCAGCCTCCGCGTTTCGTTCGAGGTCATGACGACGAACGGCACGCTCCGGTGCCGCACAGTCCCCAGCTTCGGAATGCTGATCTGCCAGGCGGACAAGAGTTCGAGTAGCATCGCCTCGAATTCCTCGTCTACCTTGTCGACCTCGTCAATCAACAGCACGCACGGCCGCTCACTGAGCAATGCGCGAAGCAGCGGACCCTGCACGAAGAAGTGAAGGGAATGGAGACTGTCCCGAATGCTCTCCCAATCGGTGCCGATGCGCTCGGCCTGGGTGCGGAGGAACAACTCCTGGAGTGCCGGATCGAATCTGCCAATGGCCTTTTCCTCCGTGATGCCCGCGTAGCATTGCAGCCGCTCGATGACGGTGTCTCCGGCGCTGGCAATGGCAACGGCGAGTTCGGTCTTGCCGCATCCCGGCGGCCCCTCAATGATCAGCGGCTTCTGCATCTTCGAAGCCACGTAGACCACTTGAAGCATCACCGGATCGATGATGTACTTCGCGGCAACGAGCCGCTTGGCCAACTCACTGACGGAAGAGAACATTGGTAGATTATGGCGCGGTATCAGCGATGCTGACCCGTTTCCATCGAATCCCCTTTCAAACCGTGCGTGCCGTTTTCCGGCACACGGCTTAACGATGATCTTCTGGGTGTGGCTTGCGCCGGGTATTTCACGGTGCCCATCAGTCTGTGCAAACCCATACCGTAAAGCTGATCGCCGGGAAATGGCGCACGCTTCGTCGCCCGTTGCCCGCCCCGCCGGTACTGCCAGCGGTGCAGACTCTTGACCACGAAGCGGTCCATCTTGTTGAACTCCCGGTCGGCGTTCCCCGTCCGGAAATAGTTCCCCCAGCCGCGAAGCACGGGCGTCAGTTCCGCGATAATCTGCTTCACATCCTTCCCGCTTTGCCGCTTGCTGGTCAATTCGCGTACGCGGTCTCGAAGCTTCTTCGTTGCCTTCGGGCTCGGCCACCGCTGCATAAAATGCCGACGGGGGTTTCGCTGGACGCTCCTCTTCTTGCGAATCGTGCATCCCAGGAATACAAAGCTCTCCTTGCCGCGCCTCAAATCCACCAACCGCGTCTTCGCTGGATGCAGCGTCAATCCAAGCCGGTCCATCACCAGCCCGATCCGCCGGAGCGCTTCCCTGGCCGCCGACTCCGTCCGGCACAGTGCCACCAGATCATCGGCGTAGCGGACCAGAACTCCGAGCTGGCTACAGCGTGCCGCCCAGATCCGATCCAGCTTGTTCAGGTAGATGTTGGCCAGCAGCGGTGAGATCACTCCGCCCTGCGGTGTTCCCGCCAGCGTCTCCCTCACGGTGCCGTCCTCTATCACCCCGGCTTCCAGCCATTGGCGGATCAGCTTCCACACCCTCCGGTCCGAGATCCGCTCCTTCACCAACTCCATCAAGGTTTCCCTCTGGATGTTGTCGAAGTAGCTTCGAATGTCTGCATCCACGACAAAGCTGTGGCCCTGGTTGCCCGCTATACGGATCGCTTCCAACGCCTGGGTCGCACTCCTCTTCGGACGGAATCCATAACTGCACTCCTGGAAGTCCGCCTCGAAGATCGGCTCGATCACCAGCTTCGCCGCCATCTGCACCACCCGGTCCCGCACCGTCGGTATCCCCAACGGCCGTCTGCTTCCCATCCGCTTTCGGTATGTACCGCCGCTTCACCGGAGAAGGGCGATATCGGCCTGCCCGCAACGCTGCTTCGATCTCCGCCAGAAACTCCTCCACGCCTCGTTGTTCGATTGCCTGGATCGTCTCCGCATCGATCCCCGCCGCGCCGCCGTTGCTGCGCACCCGCCTCCATGCTTCCCTCAGGACGTCGCTCCTGTAGATCCGGTCGTACAACGCATGGAAACGCCGTGTCTTACTCCGCTTGGCACACACATATAGCTTGCGTTGGAGTTGTCGTACTTTTTCACTGGGGATGTTGGCCGTTTCCGGCATGCCCTCGCACTTACCTCCTGGCAAGCATGATCAAAGCAAGGCCCCTTCCCTCCAGCGCGTTATCTTGCGCGCCTTCCCCGGTACTATGGGCCTCTCGGACTCCCTCCCGGCTCCGTGCGACTTCAGCCGTCCGGCCTTATACGCCCGGTCTTTGCCCGACAAGGCTGCCGGGGAGGGCCTCTCCTGTTCCGCATTGTTCTGTCCCAACGTGCCGCCGCCTGTACCCCGGAGAGGTCCAGCATCCGTTCCGATCCAGGACACTGTCTGTTGCCTTCGCCGTGACGTGAGCGGCTCGGCCCTCTCGAACACCTTTCGGCTGACAATTTGACGAGGCTATTGCGTTCACTGATTGTTGCGGCCCGCTGGTTTGCTCCCCTCTGTTGCAAGGGCTTCTGACACTCCGCTCGGCACGGTCGGATCTCTCCTCCCGGCTGGAGTCTGCTACCGGGCGCTCCGGCGCTTACCCGGACAGGACTTGCACCTGCTAGAACAACGCGTCTTTCAGTACGCACCACGGCTCGATTGTAAGGGCGTTCTGGAATCGTGCTACGGTCGCAGAACCCCTCCGAAGTCCAATGAAAAGGCGCGTGTCGCGGGCGCTGGACTAGGGGGACATTTTCTCGGAAGGCCCGTTACGCGGGCTCCGGGGGTACAAATACTCGCGGAAGCGGCGTGGCGAGTTGCTGTATCCGTCGAAGCGATCCGTTTCCGAGAAAGTAACTGGCCTCCCGCAGGTGCGGCACCGCCATCGGATTGAGGCCCATGAGCCTGGCGCAGGTGAAGTCGGCCGCAACCGCGTCATCGGCGAGAACGACGGTGTTCAGCGGTCTGCTCTTCCCATGAAGAGGCCCATTGCCTTCCATCGCGACGATCCCATCCGCTATGACGAAGTGGATTGGCACGGTTGCACAGATGTCGAGGATGCTTTCGTGAATCCCCTTCCAATGGAGGACGTTCTTGGGCCAGCCATAGCAGGACCCTGGGATGACGCCGAACATGTTTTTCATGCTGAGCGTGACGCCGGCCCAGTGGTGGGTCTTGACCTTCGGCATCGACACGATCAGGTCCGAGGAGAGTACCGTCCTTGGCAACCAGAGGTGATCCAGGCCGGTGTATCCTCGTCGGACTCTGCAATTCACGACATCGTCTCGGTTCAGGTCCACGAAGCGGACTCCTCGATGGCGGAGTTGATCGCAGAGGCCGCTCTCGACGAGCAGGAGAAACGTGTCGCGCTGATGGCCGGGGCCTTCGGCAACCGTCACGCTTGCGGCACCGAGGCGCAGGAACGCGAACGCCGCCGCGCCAACGAGGGCAGGGTGTGTGTTGATCGCCGCGTCAGCCGAGTACTCGACCAGGTTGGGCTTCAGCAAGACGTTCTTGCCCTTCACCGCGAGATTGAACAACTTCAGCCCGTCGTAGAGCAGTTGTTCGAGCGCGTCCGAATACCGGTCGGCCGTGAGTATCGCAACCCGGGACCTCGCCGGACGCCGGTCGCGCATAAGTACGTGCCGCGGCACCAACTCGGCCGCTGCAAGGCTCAGTCCCACGCCGGAGACCGCCACAGTAGCCGCAAAACGCCTGCGATCAAGTCGCTGTCCGGAAGACATGCCTTCCCTCCACTGCATCCAGCGCTAGACAGCACGCTGCAATCGTACAGATGTCTGAGGTCTGCTCCGCCAGCGGCAGGAGCGTAGCCAGGTGAGCCAACGTCTTGTCGACCGAAGTGCCTCCGAAGAGTGCGAGAGCCAACACAGCCCACGCCACGCTATAAGGTGACGGGCACTTGATCGCCGCTGCGGCGACGTAATCGAGAGCCTTCTGGACTTTGTCTTCGTGCCCCGACCCTTGCAATGCCAGCAGAGCCGTCGCGGTGGCATCGATATGCGGCTTCAGTGCCACTCCATAGACGACCCCATTGCCTGCGTTCCACCCTCCCATCGGACACGCGCGGTCGAGCAGCATCTGCCGACCGAGGGCCACCCGATCCTGCAATCGGGCCGTGTCCACACCGGGGAGATGTCGCGCCTGCTCCAGAGCAACGATGGCAAACGCCGTCGGAATCACCCAACTGCCGGTTCCCGGCACCCACCCCCAGCCGTACTTCGCCGGATTGAACCGAACCTTGTTGTCCACCGTCCGCAACTTCAACCGCCAAAGCCAGTTAGCCTCCCGGCAGCGGTTTTCAATCAACCAGTCGATTGCCCCCCGGAGATGTTGGGAGTACACCTCCAAGTTCATGATTGTTATCGCAGCCAGCGCTGTCGCCAAAGAGGACCCTGTATCGGTATTGGCGAAAGCCGGCCAATTGCCCAGATCCGTCTGCCAATCTGCAAGCCTGACAAGATTTTCTGCCCCTCCAATCACCAGAGCCGCAAGGCAAGTCGGCTCGGTCGCCGCTCGGCCGCAGTTATGGCTCCAACCACCATCCCTCCGACGGAGCATCTCCAACTGGCAGACCAAGCGCGCTCGAACCAATGAGCTGTTCATGCTGCCGTTCTAGCCGTATTTGCCGTCTACGTCAAAAGGGCCCGCCTAGTAATGCTGACCGCAACTTTCGCGCTATGGCGCCTGGGTGTTGCTGCTACTACGCGAGGTCCGTGGCTCTCAGAATCACCCGTCCTGCTCCAGAGGCAATCCTGTGGAATGGTGTTGACAGCGCCAGCGAGGCGACTTACAACGGAATCGTTCGGCTATGTCTGCTTCGGAGCTGAAACGGACCATGTGTCACTGGGTTCCCCGAGAGACGTTACGCGACCGCTGGCACATCACGCCCGGAGTCACCTCATTGCCGAGACCTGACATTGGCCCGCAAGTTCCATTCGATCTTTGTTCAGAGGCGAGCCAGTCTGGTGCACTCCGACCGCCCCGGGATTTCCGCGGGAGTCCGGGCAGGTTCCAAGGGTGACTGCATTATGAATCTTGAGACACCCCCCAGACTACTCAACCTGGCTGAGGCAGCCAAGTTTGTCAGGTGCTCGCGGTCGCACCTCTGCAACGTCCTTAGCGGCAAGGTGCGCGATGTCCCGTACCTCCCGTCACTCCGCATTGGGCGGCGAGTCCTCTTCCGGCGGGAGTCACTGGAACTGTGGCTCCGGGAGGTGGAAACCTTCGTCGGAAGACGAGCTGTCAGTTAGGTTCTCATGGCAAGCGGACTCCGCGGTGGTACTATCTGAATCAGACCAGAGAACAGCGCCGGAGACGCCGGAAAGGCAAACCGTGCGTCGAAAGCGATTTCAAAGTGGCTGTGTGCGGAAGGTGAAGCACGGCCAGAGGTGGGTATGGATCGGAAAGTACTACGAAGACGGAAGGGGGCGATCACGAGTCCTCGGGCACTGCGCTCAGATGACCGAAGGCGCGGCTCGGGCCAAGTTGCAGGAGCACCTTCGTTCAATCAACGAAAGCGCCGGATTCCGGCAGTCTCTGCCGACGAACTTCAAGGGCTACGTGGTGAACGTGTTTCTGCCACAGCGCCGCAAGAAGTGGAAGGACTCCACAGACACGACTACAACCGAACGCTACGAGACGTATTTGTTTCCCAGATTCGAGGGCTGCGAATTGCGCGACCTGACGCGCGACCGGCTTCAGCAGTTCCTCGACGACAAGGCGAGAGCGGGTTTATCCAAAAGCGTCGTGAGCCATCTTCGGTGGGATTTGAACGCTGTGTTCAAGATGGCAGCGGACGATGCTCTGATTCAGGGCAATCCGGCTGGCTCGTTGGTCACGCCGAAGGAGGCGCGCACAATCGAAAAGAGGGTCATGACCAGGGAGCACGTCCAACTAGCGCTGTCCGTGTTGGGACTTCGGGAGCGAGTCGTGTTCTTGCTCGCTGTTCTGGTTGGCATGCGCCCGGGCGAGATCTTCGCGTTACGGTGGGGCAGAGTCGGTCCTGAGATGGTCAACATTATGGAACGCGTCTATCGGAGGCTGCCTGGCGATCCGAAGACCGAGCGGGGCAAGCGGGAGGCCGCAGTACCGCCGAACCTTGCCGCCGACATTTACAATTGGCGCGCGATCTCCGTCGATATCAGCCCGGACGCTCTGGTGGTTCCTTCCGAGAAGGGGACGTTCATGTCCCGCGACAACTTCTTGCGTCGGAACATCCAGAAGAGGTTGGAGAAGGTCGGACTCGGTTGGGTCAACTTCCAGGTGTTGCGGAGGACCCAGGCGAGCCTCGGCCACAAAGCAGGGCTCGACCCGAAGGTGGCCGCGGATCAGCGTGGGCACGCCATCGGGGTGGCCATCGACACTTACATCAAGACGGATTTAGAGAGCCGCCACGCGGCGGTGACCAAGTTGGAAGATGCGTTGAAGAAGAGTGAGAGGTCCGAGGGAGCGGTTGCCGCCGCTTTCGAGGGCGATCCGGGTTTTCAAGGTAAACAAGGTAAAGAGGCTTTAGGTGAGGTCCGCTAACCCCTTGAAAAGATGGAGCGGGAGACGGGACTCGAACCCGCGACGTCCAGCTTGGGAAGCTGGCATTCTACCACTGAATTACTCCCGCTCAGCGGCTTTTCTTCTACTTACCTCAAAACAGGAAGCTTATGCTTCCGGTGCGAAGTCCATATTGTCCATACTGTCTGTCGATTTCCCTATGGTCAGACCCGAAAACAGACAGTAAATCGGACAGTACACCAGCTTGAGAATATGGATTCTCCCGCCTGCGTGCCTGCTTCACGACCTCACTATATCACAGGGGCGGCCTCCCAGATCGGGGAATCCGCGGATTGTGTCGTTAACATGTGATCTGTCCGGTTCTATTAGCACGTGATCTGTCCGCTTTGAGATCGACGGTCTGAGACGCTGGGTGGGTGATCGATACCCGGCAGTACTCAGCCGCGGAGGTAGAGTGGATGTTCAAGCTGCAAGACGTGCTGTTGAAGGCGATGGCCAAGCGGATCAGCTGGTGGGAGGCAGCCGAGATCATCGGGGTGACGGACCGGACCATGCGTCGGTGGAGGGAACGGCTGGAAGAACATGGCTATGACGGTCTGGGGGACCGGCGCAAGGGCCGGCCCAGCCCGAAGCGGGTGCCGCTGAAGGTCTGCCAGGAGGTGTTGCGGCTCTACCAGGAGCGCTATGCGGACTTCCACGAGAAACTGCAGGAGGTGCATGACATCCATCTGAGCTACACCTGGGTGAAACGGGCGTTGCAAGGGGCGGGGCTAGTGAAACGCGGCAGACGTCGTAGGGCGCATCGGCGGCGGCGGGAGCGGCGGCCGCTGCCGGGGATGCTGCTGCACATCGATGGCAGCCCGCACCAGTGGTTTCAGGTACGCGTCCGGCGAACACATGGTACGCGTCCGGCGAACACATGTAGGCCCAGACGCGTGTACGGTTGAAGGCTGGGGTGGGGTTCAGGCCTTGCTGGCCACCCGTGCCGCGAGCCAGTTGTCGGGC
This sequence comes from Bryobacterales bacterium, assembly GCA_963798455.1. Taxonomy (GTDB): domain Bacteria; phylum Acidobacteriota; class Terriglobia; order Bryobacterales; family Bryobacteraceae; genus CAWCTD01. Next base: position 362,304 of record CAWCTD010000004.1, on the reverse strand, counting down.
AGTAATTCCTCGAGTCGGTTTTGCGGGTGAGCCCCGATGCGAGTGAACACGTCGCGTAGATACGCGAACGGGTCGATGTGGTGACGCTTCGTGGTGGCAATGAGACTCGTCAGCACCGCCGCCGTACGTCCGCCGTTGTCGCTGCCGAAGAAGGTCCAGTTGCGCCGTCCCACAGCCACTCCGCGCAGGCTGCGCTCGGCGCCGTTGTCGTCGATTTCCAGATCGCCGTCCTTCGCGTAGCGCACCAGCGCCTCCCAGTTGGACAACGTGTAGGCCATGGCTTGGCCGATCGGACTCTTCGGCAACACCCGCGGCCGCTCGCGCTCTAAATACGCCTGGATGTCGTCCAGCATCGGCTGGCTCCGTTCCCGGCGTAGCGCCAGGCGCCCGGCGGCGTCCAACTGCTTTTCCCGCGCCTCGCGCTCGACGTCGTACAGCAGATGGAAGTAGGCCAGCATCACCGTCGAACGCATGATGTCGGACGACTGCGCATCGAAGTACTTGCGGCGCGCGTGCGCCATGCAAGCCACCTCCGTGATGCCGCGCTCGGTTTCCTTGTAGATCTGGTCGTAGCCCGAGTAGGCGTCTGCCTGCAGGTATCCGTGGAAGTCCTTCAGGAACTCATCCGGCCCTTCGCGGCAGCGATTCGGGGTGTAGTCGTACACCGTGTAGGGATGCAGCGCGTCCCCGACGTAGGTCCAGATCCGCCCGGTACGCGTGCACGGCAACTCCGGGTCCAACACCGGCACCGGCGTGTCGTCGGTCTGCACGACTTTGGAACTCAGTACCCGCTCCTTCATCAGATCGGCTAGCGGACCGACTAACTCCGCGCACTGCCGCATCCAGTCGCACATGGTCTGGCGAGACAAATCCACGCCCTGCCGGGTGAAGATCGCCTCCTGGCGGTGCAAAGGAAGATGGTCCCCGAACTTGCTCACCGCCACGTGTGCCAGCAGTCCCGGCCCGGCCAGCCCCTTCTCCACCGGCGCCGGCGGCTTTGCGGCCGTGACCACGGTGCAGCCCTTGGGGCAAGCGTACTTCTGGCAGGCTTGCTGGACGACGTGCAACGAGGCCGGCACGTACTCCAGTTGCTCGCTGATCTCCTCGCCGATGTGCCGCAGTTCCGCCTGGCACTCCGGGCACCGCCGCTGGTCGTCAGCCAGGTCATAGACTACACGGCGCCGCTCCAGCGACTGCGGCAACCGCTGCCGTCCGTGCCCCGGCGGAGATGGCCGCGGTTCGCTCGCGACCGACTTCGGCTCAGGCGGCGGCTCTTCCCCCCGGCTGGCGATCTCGGCGGCGAACAGGAACAACTGGTTCTCATCCACCCGCTCGCGCTTCTGTCCATAGCGGTGACGCAGCATCTGCTGGAGCCAGTGCCGCACGCGCTCGAGTTCGTACTCCTTGGCCGCCAGTGCCGCCTGGGTGGCGTCCAGTTGCGCCAGGGTCCGCAGCAGCATCTGTTGCAGGGCGGCTGGGTCACTGGGCAGGTCTGGAGGGTCTGTCGCCATCGCGCTGAGTAAGTATCTGAAACACTAACTTACTACACTTACTCTCATAAGTCAACAAAAAACAGAGGAGCATGCTATTGTTTTGACGCCTCCAGCTCCGCATGCGCCTCGAATGCCGCGGCGGGCAGCGCGTAGCGTTTCCGCCGTCGCCCCTTGCCGAGGTCGATGCCCTCCAGCAGCACGCCCAGCTCCCAGGCCGCGATCTCCCGCCGGCCCGTTTGGGCGAAGGGGAACTGGAAGGTGCCCGCCTCCAGCCGCTTGTACCAGATCACCCACCCATCCCGATCCCAGTACAGGATCTTCAGACGGTCGCTACGCCGGTTGCAAAACACCAGCAGGTGCCCCGAGAAGGGATTGCAGCGGATGATATGCTCGGCCATCATGGACAGACCGTCGAAGCTCCGGCGCATGTCACAGGCCACGGTGCACAAGTACACCTTGATGGCCGCCGGGAAGCTCAGCATCCCGGCTGTTCCAGCGCCGCCAGCACCGATCGCAGGGTCGGCTCATCGACGCCTTTGGCCAGGCGCAGCCGCCGCCCGCCGGCCAGCACCAACTCTATGCCGGCATCCGCCGAGCCCGGCTCGCCGCTGACCAGGGCGAAGCTGGCCGGCCCGTTCGCTGAGCCCCGCGGCGTTGAAGCGGGCGGACGCTTCTCCTTCAATCGGCGCTGCCACCAGTAGAACTGGCACTCCTTCAGCTTCCGCTGCCGGCAGAAGGCCCGCGTCGACATGCCGCTCCGGGCAGCATCCCGAATGACCGCCTGCCAGTACCGCGCCTTCTCCACATCGTGCTTCTGGCTCACTTCTGCTCCTCCTCGTGCCCGCGCGCGCACTCCGGGCGCACATGCATCAACACAAGGAAGTATGACCGCTTACCTCAAAACACGGAAGATGGGTTTGCCGGACGCGTACGGTTTCAGGACAAGCGCTGGTACGACCTGGTGGTGATTCTGGACGACGCCACCAGTGAGATCTATTACGCGCAACTCGTGGAGGAGGAGGCGACGCGGACGGTGATGGCGGCCTTGTGGGAGGTGATCGAAACCAAAGGTCTGTTTTGCGCCCTGTACAGCGACCGGGCCAGCCATTTCTTCCTGACGCCGAAGGCCGGCGAGCCGGTGGACAAGTACCGGCTGACGCAGGTGGGCCGGGCGCTGCGCGAACTGGGCATCCAGATGATTCCGGCCTATTCGCCGCAGGCGCGGGGCCGCAGCGAGCGGAGCTTTGGGACCTGGCAGGGGCGACTGCCACAGGAACTGCAGCTGGCCGGGATCGCCACGGTGGAGGCCGCCAACCAATTTCTGCGTGATCGCTACATCGCCGAGTTCAATCGGAAGTTCGGGGTTCCCGCGGCGGAAAAGGGCACGGCCTTTCGCCCCTACGTGCGGCGGGACCTGGAATGGGTTTTCTCGGTGCAGAGCCAGCGGGTGGTGGCCAAGGACAACACCATCACGCTGCGAGAACGGGTCTGGCAGTTGGAGCGGAGCCGCTGGCGGTGCACTCTGGCGGGCTGCACGGTGACCATCCACGAGCACTTGAACGGGACGGTTTCGGTGCGCTACGGCCCCCATCTGGTGGGACGCTTCACGGCCAACGGCGCGCTGCTGAGCGCCGAGAAAACGAAAAAGCGAAGAGGCTGTGGAAAAGTGGAAATCCCGCAAACCACGCGAGATTCCCACTTTCCCACAGCCACGACGACTACGATTCCTTGAAGTGAACCCCTGGCGTGAGACAGCGAGTTAAGGGGGTAGTCGCCGTTCGATGGAAAAGTATTGCACGGCGGGGTTGATGTTTTCCACTCTGGAAGTACCTGAGCGGAGGATAGGGCACTGCGGGGACGCAACCCGAGCGCCGACTCAGCAGCCGGAATGGCAGGGGGCGGCCTTGGCCGCCTCCGAAAGCAGCCATTTTGGCCGGAAGGCGATAAATCCCAGGGGCCTGGGGGCGGAGCCCCCCGGTGAAGATCCGGTCGCCGAGCAACCTCATGGTCGGGCCCCCGCGTTCTGCTCGAACTCGGCCGGTGGCACATAGCCCAGAGCCGAGTGGAGTCTTTGCTGGTTGTAGACACGCTCGATGAACTCACCGATCGAGGCGTAGGCGTCGGCCAAGTCCCGGTACTCGGTTCGGTAAACCTCCTCGTACTTCAGCGTCTTCATGAAGGACTCGCAGGCGGCATTGTCGTACGGATTCCCCTTGCGGCTCATGCTGATCCTGATCTTGTGCTCTTTCAGCAGATCGGTGTAGTCATATGAGGCATACTGAACGCCACGATCGGAATGATGCACCAGCCCTGGCCCCGGATGGCGCTGGCGCAGCGCCATCCGCAGTGCGGAAAGGGCCAACTGGGCCTCCAAGGTGCGGCCCAGGGCCCATCCGATCACTCGCCGCGAAAACGCATCCAGCAACACCGCCAAGTACACAAACTCCCTGCGCAGCCGGATATAGGTGATGTCGGCGACCCAGAGTTGGTTGATCGCATCAGGGAGGATGCCTTGCGCCAGGTTCGGGTAGACCGGCAGAGCATGCCGTGAATCGGTCGTGACCACAAAGGACTTGTGGCGCAGGCACAGCAGGTTATCCTCACGCATCAGACGCAGCACGTGCTTGTGGTTCGCCTCAAAGCCGCGGCGCTCGAGCTCCGCCGTGATCCTGCGGTAGCCATAGGCCGGGGACTGGAGGGCGATGTCTTGCATCGCGTCACGCAACTCCATCTCCACCGGGCAGTCCTGCGGTGGCACTCGCCAGCGGTAGTAGCTGGCCCGGCTCAGTCCGGTCATCTGGCACAGGGCATTCACGGCTTGGCCTTGGGTGCCAGCTTCCCGGATCTCTTCAAACAAGCAACCTCGCCAGTGACGACGGTGGGTGGGTGATGATCCCTGAAATGCCGCAAGGCCTTTTTTAAAAAATCGTTCTCCATCGCCAGTTGGCCAATCTTGCGCTCCAACTCGGCGATCCGCTGCAACTCCGTCAAGACGGGAGACATTCCACGCCGGCCTACTCCCGGAAAGGCCGATTCACCGCGCGCTCGCCACTCGCCCCGCCACCGTTCCAGCAGGTGCGGGCTCAGTTCCAACTGGCGGGCGACCTCACCGACCGTCCGCCCAGTGTCGATCTCTCGCATCGCAGCAACCTTCAGGTCGCGGCTGTAAACTCGTCGGGCCAAATCCATACCTCTCTCCATTCAATGTATTCGGCCCCTTAACTTCGTGTCTCACTTTTGGGGTGCACTCCACCTTCCCTCCCCAAAGGAAGAACTTCGAAGAGGGCAGCATAGTGAAAGCGGACAGATCACGTGCTAATAAAACCGGACATCTTGACGTGCTAACGACAGGGAATCCGCGGATTGAGGTGACCTGCCCCCCGTAAACTACACCAGGGATAATTGAGAAGCTCCAGAAAGGGAGAGGAGCTTCGAGATGAAGAAGAGCCGCTACACCGAAGAGAAGATCATCGGTGTGCTGAAGCAGATGGAGGCCGGCCGCAAGGTAGCGGATCTGGCTCGGGACCTGGGTGTGAGCGAGGCGACGATCTACACCTGGAAGAGTAAGTACGGCGGGTTGGATGTGAGTGAAGCCCGGCGTTTGCGGGAACTGGAGCGGGAGAACGGCGAGTTGAAGAAGTTGGTGGCGGATCTCAGTCTGGACCGCGAAGCGCTGAAGGCGGTGATCCGAAAAAACGGCTGGAGCTTGTAGGAGGAAGGCGGGACGTGGCGTTCGTCATCGAGGAGTTTGCGATGAGCGAACGCCAGGCCTGCAAGCTCTTGGAGGTGGACCGCAGCAGCTACCGCTACGAACCGCTAGCCCGCGATGACGGCCGGCTGCGGGAGGAGATGGTCGCCCTGGCCAAGCAGAAACCACGCTACGGCTACCGGCGGCTGGGTGTGTTGATGGAGAGGCGCGGCTGGAAGATGAACCACAAGAAGCTGTACCGGCTGTACCGGGAGGAGCATCTGGCGGTGCTGAGGCTGAGGCCTAAGCGACTGCTGCGGCCTGCGGCGCCGGTGGCCCAACTGACGCGCGCCAATCAGGAGTGGGCCATGGACTTCGTGATGGACGGTTTGGCGACGGGCCGCGCTGTGCGGGCGTTTACCGCAGTGGATGAGTACACGCGCGAGTGCCTGGCCATCGAAGTCGATAGCTGTCTGTCGAGCCGGCGGGTGACGCGGGTGCTGGAGTGGGTGATCCAGCAACGCGGCAAGCCCGAAGCGTTACGCTGCGACAACGGCCCGGAGTTCACCAGCCGGCATTTCCTGGCCTGGTGCGAAGAGCAGCAAATCCGACTGATTCACATCCAGCCGGGACGGCCGATGCAGAACGGACGGGTGGAGAGCTTCAATGGGCGCCTGAGGGACGAGTGCCTGAATGCCAACTGGTTTCCGACGATGAACGAAGCCAAGCGAAAGATCGAGGCGTGGCGGGAGGAGTACAACCGGGAGCGGCCGCACAGCAGTCTGGGCTACCGGACGCCCGAGGAGTTCGCCCGAGGCGCGCCGCTTTGGGATGCCCCCTCGGGGGCATCCCAAAGCCCAGCCTCAGCAGTGGTAGTCTGACATGAGCTTCTCTAGTTATCACTGGTAGAGACAACGGGGGCAGGTCAGGTAACGCGTGCTTCGATTTCAAATGGCGAGCAAGAAACCCATAGCGGCGCACCATGACGTCCGCCAGCGTCCGGCGCGTTCGCTTCTCGGGACACAGCCGCTCTTTCAAGCTCGTGGGCAGCAGCGTCTTCGTACACAGCCCGCGGCGCTTGCCCCATCGCTTCAACCGGCAGGTCAGGTCCCGCAAGAGCGGGCACAGACGGCGCTGTGCATACTGGGCATCCTCGACGACCAGACATTTCGGCTGGTAGTCGCTCTGGAGCTTCTCCAGGAAGGACTGGACCTTCAGCCAAAGCGTCCGAGAGGTCTTTCTTCCGGGAAGCGGCTTGACCCCAAACCGAATGAGATCCGTTCCCTCCAGCAGCGCATAGCCGAGGTGCCGAGTCCCGGGAGCAATAGCGAGGACGACGGATGGAGAGGGTGCCGTCATCAGCGAGAGGTTGATGTGAGGAGAACAGGCTGACCGCGCTCGGTGAGCGCTCGTTGGCGCTCCGCTTCGCGCAGTCGAAGCTGGGGATGGCGCGCCTTCGCGGACTCGATCTCGCGGCTGAGCTGTGCGTGCAGACGCGGGAAGAGCTTGGCCACCGGCGTCTGGTAGATTACGGACAACTTGAGGGCGGTCCTCAGGCCCGGAAGCTTCCGGCCGCGCTCGTACTCCGAGATCTTGGAAGTCGAGCGGTGACCCAGAAGCGCGGCGACCCACTTCTGCGGAAAGCCGGCCCGTTGGCGAGCGATCCACAGCCTGTTCGCGATGGGCGTTAACCCACGGCGGTGTTGGTACATGCTCGGGTTGTTAAGCTTGCTTCCATGATACGGGGGTTCGGGGAAGCCTCATAGACACAAAAACTTCGCCGAAGAGCGAAGTGTATATGGGTCGTTCGTGCGGAGCACAAGTCAAAATGCAGCTCTGTGCGCCCCAGCTTGGACACGCGACTTTTCCTGCCCACCGGATCTGCGAGCTGGCATTGTTCCCTGAAGGTCTCCGCGCGGTTCTTGTGCCTTCGTACGCGTCCGGCAAACCCATCTTCCGTGTTTTGAGGTAAGCGGTCATACTTCCTTGTGTTGATGCATGTGCGCCCGGAGTGCGCGCGCGGGCACGAGGAGGAGCAGAAGTGAGCCAGAAGCACGATGTGGAGAAGGCGCGGTACTGGCAGGCGGTCATTCGGGATGCTGCCCGGAGCGGCATGTCGACGCGGGCCTTCTGCCGGCAGCGGAAGCTGAAGGAGTGCCAGTTCTACTGGTGGCAGCGCCGATTGAAGGAGAAGCGTCCGCCCGCTTCAACGCCGCGGGGCTCAGCGAACGGGCCGGCCAGCTTCGCCCTGGTCAGCGGCGAGCCGGGCTCGGCGGATGCCGGCATAGAGTTGGTGCTGGCCGGCGGGCGGCGGCTGCGCCTGGCCAAAGGCGTCGATGAGCCGACCCTGCGATCGGTGCTGGCGGCGCTGGAACAGCCGGGATGCTGAGCTTCCCGGCGGCCATCAAGGTGTACTTGTGCACCGTGGCCTGTGACATGCGCCGGAGCTTCGACGGTCTGTCCATGATGGCCGAGCATATCATCCGCTGCAATCCCTTCTCGGGGCACCTGCTGGTGTTTTGCAACCGGCGTAGCGACCGTCTGAAGATCCTGTACTGGGATCGGGATGGGTGGGTGATCTGGTACAAGCGGCTGGAGGCGGGCACCTTCCAGTTCCCCTTCGCCCAAACGGGCCGGCGGGAGATCGCGGCCTGGGAGCTGGGCGTGCTGCTGGAGGGCATCGACCTCGGCAAGGGGCGACGGCGGAAACGCTACGCGCTGCCCGCCGCGGCATTCGAGGCGCATGCGGAGCTGGAGGCGTCAAAACAATAGCATGCTCCTCTGTTTTTTGTTGACTTATGAGAGTAAGTGTAGTAAGTTAGTGTTTCAGATACTTACTCAGCGCGATGGCGACAGACCCTCCAGACCTGCCCAGTGACCCAGCCGCCCTGCAACAGATGCTGCTGCGGACCCTGGCGCAACTGGACGCCACCCAGGCGGCACTGGCGGCCAAGGAGTACGAACTCGAGCGCGTGCGGCACTGGCTCCAGCAGATGCTGCGTCACCGCTATGGACAGAAGCGCGAGCGGGTGGATGAGAACCAGTTGTTCCTGTTCGCCGCCGAGATCGCCAGCCGGGGGGAAGAGCCGCCGCCTGAGCCGAAGTCGGTCGCGAGCGAACCGCGGCCATCTCCGCCGGGGCACGGACGGCAGCGGTTGCCGCAGTCGCTGGAGCGGCGCCGTGTAGTCTATGACCTGGCTGACGACCAGCGGCGGTGCCCGGAGTGCCAGGCGGAACTGCGGCACATCGGCGAGGAGATCAGCGAGCAACTGGAGTACGTGCCGGCCTCGTTGCACGTCGTCCAGCAAGCCTGCCAGAAGTACGCTTGCCCCAAGGGCTGCACCGTGGTCACGGCCGCAAAGCCGCCGGCGCCGGTGGAGAAGGGGCTGGCCGGGCCGGGACTGCTGGCACACGTGGCGGTGAGCAAGTTCGGGGACCATCTTCCTTTGCACCGCCAGGAGGCGATCTTCACCCGGCAGGGCGTGGATTTGTCTCGCCAGACCATGTGCGACTGGATGCGGCAGTGCGCGGAGTTAGTCGGTCCGCTAGCCGATCTGATGAAGGAGCGGGTACTGAGTTCCAAAGTCGTGCAGACCGACGACACGCCGGTGCCGGTGTTGGACCCGGAGTTGCCGTGCACGCGTACCGGGCGGATCTGGACCTACGTCGGGGACGCGCTGCATCCCTACACGGTGTACGACTACACCCCGAATCGCTGCCGCGAAGGGCCGGATGAGTTCCTGAAGGACTTCCACGGATACCTGCAGGCAGACGCCTACTCGGGCTACGACCAGATCTACAAGGAAACCGAGCGCGGCATCACGGAGGTGGCTTGCATGGCGCACGCGCGCCGCAAGTACTTCGATGCGCAGTCGTCCGACATCATGCGTTCGACGGTGATGCTGGCCTACTTCCATCTGCTGTACGACGTCGAGCGCGAGGCGCGGGAAAAGCAGTTGGACGCCGCCGGGCGCCTGGCGCTACGCCGGGAACGGAGCCAGCCGATGCTGGACGACATCCAGGCGTATTTAGAGCGCGAGCGGCCGCGGGTGTTGCCGAAGAGTCCGATCGGCCAAGCCATGGCCTACACGTTGTCCAACTGGGAGGCGCTGGTGCGCTACGCGAAGGACGGCGATCTGGAAATCGACAACAACGGCGCCGAGCGCAGCCTGCGCGGAGTGGCTGTGGGACGGCGCAACTGGACCTTCTTCGGCAGCGACAACGGCGGACGTACGGCGGCGGTGCTGACGAGTCTCATTGCCACCACGAAGCGTCACCACATCGACCCGTTCGCGTATCTACGCGACGTGTTCACTCGCATCGGGGCTCACCCGCAAAACCGACTCGAGGAATTACTGCCCGACAACTGGCTCGCGGCACGGGTGGCCAGCAAGGCCTGAACCCCACCCCAGCCTTCAACCGTACACGCGTCTGGGCCTACATGTGTTCGCCGGACGCGTACGTGCCTTCAGGAGGGGATGGCAGCCGATCAGATAGCGGGCCTTCCGCGTTGTTCCCGCGCAGGAAGGAGCTTCGCTCTTAGGAAGAGCGGGGCAGGAGTCGGCTCATATTGATGTCCTTGAAGGGCGTCCTCCCGAGCAGCTTTGCGGGACAGTCCATGAGAGGGTCTTGCCGAGGGTCTGCAGGCAATCGCCAGGGTAGCTCGGCACCAGGACCACAGCGACGCGGGTGACGCCCTCGGGCGGAACCGTGGCGATCTTCTCGCCCGGCAAGTGAAACGGGGCCGGAGGAAGATTCTGCGCCGGCCAGCGACTCACTCTCCGTCGATCTGCGTTCCGGCGGCGGCTTCGTCGCAATGCTCAAGAGATAGTGGAGCCCGCCGCCGCGCAGGCGTAACGCGATTCCGGGTCCTGAGCGGCCTACAGTGCGAGGTTCTCCCGGGCGTACTTGATGCACGCGTTGTTGTTATCGTCCTCCGCCTTCAACTGCTCCGCCGGGCTCAGGTTGCTGATGTACTGCAGGTTCTTCACGCCCTTCGTCCGTACGAGATTGAGGATATGCGCCAGGTCGCGGCCGGGCAGCGGGCTGGAAGGATCTTTGAACGTCTCCCAGTACTGTTCCGTATACACCGGGATCTGAAGCGGGTCGCGGGTGATCATCTCCAGTCCGAAGGTCATGTCCGGACGAAGGCTCCGAATTGTGTCCACAATCTTTGGCAGGTCCAGGATACCCTGCCCCAGAGGCACCTCGGACAGCAGGAACCCATCCTTGTAGTCGCCCAGCCCCATGTCCTTTATGTGCACGTTGACAGTGAGGGGGGCGAATGTCGGGAGCCACTCCATGGGGTCGTCGCACAGCGAGTAATTGTTGCCGAGATCGAAGCAGATGCCGACCCACTCGCTACTCATGCCCTTGATCCAATCGACAAGCTCACCGAATCGCTGGCCTTTGTGGTTCTCGATGCCGATCTTCAGTTTGTACTTCGCCGCGATGGGTTCGGCCAGTTCCACCTGCCTCTTGCACCGCGCGAAATCCTTCTGATATTCGCCGAAGGTCTTGTATTGTTCATACCTGCGCTGGGTCTGCGGGCAGCGGGATGCCTTGGCGCCCGCCTCTGCGTAGCCCCGAACGATCTTCTCGAACGCCGGCAGACCGGCCTTGTCGTTCGGGAACCTGAGCCCGTTGGCCGACAGGTACATTCCGTATGATTCGACTTTGGTGCGGAATGCCCTTATATCGGCTGGCTCAAACGACGGCGGCGCCACCTCGGCTCCGCCCAGTCCGAGGCTGTGGCAGTACTCCAGTTGGTCGAACTGCTTTCCTGCGGCGCGGAGCTGGGTCGCACGGACCCGAAAGGCGGTGGATGTTCCACCCATGCGCCATTTGCCCTTGGTCACCGTTTGGGACGTGGGGGCGGGTGCCGCGGTCGCCAAAGCCGTGGGAACGGCCGCGGCTAACTTGACTACGTCTCTTCTGGTCATGATTGTATTCTCCCTGTAAGTGAAGTCTGTTGCGTCATCGAAGGAAACATGCCCGGGCTGGACCCGGGAATTCAGACATCGCCACGTGAACCCCCTTGTCGCACACGCCTCCGGAGGCACCCCACATGCGGCAATTGGCATCTTCTTCTCGGAATGGCTCCGAGATGGCACGAATATGCTCAGCGAGCTCGTCGAAATCCATCATACCGACGATGGCTGTGTCCACCGCTTCATTCCTACGAACCCACTTCAAAGGGCAAGCCATAGCTCCCGGCTGCTTCAACCCGGCTGTCAGCTTGAGCGGGCCCTGCCCGTATAGCTTGTCGCCCCTCTCGATCCTGGCGTAACCGCCAGCCATGGCCTTCATGGCCGCGATCCCCGGACCCGACTTCCGCGCCTCTCGGATAGCCTCAAGGACGTTCTGCCTCATTCGCACGCCGTTTCGAAGATTGGGAAATCCACTGTGGCAGGCGTATTCCCTCCCGACATTCGATCGCATGTGCGACCGTCCAAGATGCGACCCGTGCGACTCTCTAGAACGCCACCCCACTGCTTGAATAAAAACGGAACACGTGCATGCAGGCAATGGTCTTGGATCTCTTGCACCCATCGCGGGTCCATTGGGCGGGCACCCGGCCCCGACTCTCCTCCCACGATCACCCAATCGATGCCGCGGAGATCAACCCTCCCCAGAGAACCCAACAGCGGCTCGATCCGGAGAAACTTCACGTGTGCCGCTGTGCGCCGAAGGTGGTCAACGCGGAAAACGTAGTCTCCGTTTTCCACACTGACGCCCATAAAGATGTGCGGCCGCCATTCGAGAGACGGACTCAGTTGCAGCAGCCTCTCCGACCGCTTTGTAAGCAATTGGTACTGGTGCCAGCTAGCGCGCCCCATCACGTCAAATACCCGTTTGACGTAGCTGACGGGCACCTCTTTGTGGAAGAGATCACTCGTGGAATTTACGAAGACTCGGCTTGGGCGCTTCCATTTCAGAGGCAGTTCCAGCATGTTCGGCTGCAGCGTGAGACGAAAGCCGTTGGCATAGCTTCGATGTCCCATCGCCTGTAGGCGTCTTGCCAGTCGCTCGGCATAACAGTGCTTGCAGGCCGGGCTGATTCTCGTGCATCCAGTGACCGGGTTCCACGTGGCATCCGCCCATTCAATGCTTAACTCTTCCAAACACGCCTCCTTCCGACGGAAATGTCACCTGTGCGTCATCACCGAAGCTTCTCTTCCGTCGATCCCTGGAGTCAGGACTGCATCGAACTAACCCTTTGCTTTGCATCTTCTTCAGCACCTCTTTGTGGCTTGCGCTTAGGAACGGCCGCCCAACTTGGAGCTGATCAAATACGTCCCGCATCCGGAGGGTCCCGCCGGCGAACTGCCGGAGAACCATCTCTTCGGGCCCATCCAAAGGTCGCAACCGTTCAAAGAGCATCGGGCACCGGCATGAACGTCGAAGCTGACAAGATGCCCCTCGTCCACCCACCGGGCGGTCTTCTCGCGATGTGCGCTACTGACCTTCCCAGTGGCCATGAAATCCGCAACGAGATGATACCCTATTCTCTGAACCGCGTTACGGACTTTCTCCAACAGGCCCTCAACAGCCGCGTGAGCATCGCCAAGGAGAGCTTTGAACTCCCGCTTTTCCGTTTTCGCAAGGACCCCACCAAGATTTGGCAGCGCGAGCACATCTGAGCGGCTCTCGGGACCAGCGTTTGCATTCTGCCCTTGCTTTCCTTCGACGAGCGACGCCGGTCGATCGTCGTGGTCGATGTGAAGCGGATCGACCGCTTTGTCGCACGCGTTTCCGACGATCGCGGCCCTAGCGGTGCCCTCATCCTCGACAGTCAAGGAGCGAAGGAACCACGCCACGAATGCGTTGCCGGGTGACAACTCCGTATGGCTGTCCTGGATTTCTCTGACTTCCTTCCTGAGCGACCCAAGCGCATCGTTATTCATAAATGTAACCCCAAGGTTTAGAGAGAGACTGTTGCCAGAGTTGAGAGTCATCCAGACCGAGAGCACCAATGAAGGCTCGTGCCTTATGGCAGGTCTCCTCCAGCTCAAGCTCCGGATGCGAGTCGGCAGTAATGCCGGCACCAGCATGGTAATAAACTCGTCCGCCTGAGAACCTTGTCGTGCGGATCGCTACGGATAGTTCCAGTTGGCCATCCAGGGAGATCCAGCCGATGCTTCCCATACACGGTCCCCGGCGCTGCCCCTCCTCCTCAATGGCCACCTCCATGGCTCGTATCTTCGGAGCGCCCGTGATAGAGGCAGGTGGAAAAGTGGCCCGTAACAAATCGACCACGCTGACGCCAGCGCGCAAGCGGCCGGCCACTGCGGAGACCGTGTGATGGACAGTGGGAAGACGCATCAACTCGGCGTGCCGGACCACGGACACCGAGTTGGGCGCGCAGACTCTGGACAGATCGTTGCGCACCACGTCAACGATCATGGCCAACTCGGCGCGATCCTTCTCGCTCTTTTGCAGGTCCAGAGCCAAGCTAAGGTCCTCTTCGGGCGTCGTTCCGCGAGGACGCGTGCCTTTGATCGGGTGCGACTCCGCGTGTCCATCGCGAACTCTCAGGAACAGCTCCGGACTCACTGACGCCACCGCCCGCCCGCCCCCGAGATCGATGAATGCGCCATAGCGGGCGGGGCTGACTGACCGCAGCCGATGGAACAGCGGCCAAATCAGGGTCTCATCGAGCGGGGCTTCCAGGCGGCGGCAGAGGTTTGTCTGGAAGATCTCCCCTGCAACAATCCGGGCGACGGTGCGTGAAACCGCCGCCCGATAATCCGCGCGGCTGGGCCGGCTGATGATAGGACCGGGTGTAAGTACGCCGCCAGACTCTGGCCTAGCAGGCGCGCCCTGCGCTTCACGAATAAGCGCCTCAGCACGAGTAGGAGGCACGGCAAGGCCTCCCGCCCCTCTCCAGGCATCGGTACTCCACAATTGCCAACCGGCAGGTCGATACAAGAGCGCGGAATCAAACAAAGCAAGGTAAAGGTCAGGCAAATCGGAGCGGCCGCGAGGCAGCCTGGGTAGCGACTCCAGTTCCGACCCCAGCTCATATCCGAAATAGCCAGCCAGCATGCCGCTGGAGGGGCCGCCCCAGCACCGCAGTGCCGCTTCCAGCAAATCGAAGCCCCCTACGGCGAAGCTACTCCGTCCAAGCGGACCGGTCACACTGGCTTGACCGTCCATCGCAGACAGCTCTGCAATTGGCTCAGCGAACAGGCGATGCTCCCCATCTCCTCCATCCAGCCACAAGAAGCCCGGCTTCACTCGCATGACCTCAGCTACTTGGAGTGGCGACGCCATCTCCGTTAGGTCTTTCCTACTGCTCGGCGCGCGGCAGGACGGCGGGGCCAGGACGGCACACAGGCGCTCGGCAACCTCCCTCTGGCTTGCTTCGGATGGCCGGCTGGACCACATGGCTTCAGTCTTTCAGAAAATTGTCGAAAATCTGTGAACCGCATTCGGTCAGGAATGATTCCGGATGGAAGAGCACGCCTTCCACTCTGCGGTTCGGGATGCGACAACCCAGAATTATCCCGTCATCGGTCAAAGCAGTGATCTCCATGCTCGGGGGGACGCTCGACGGCAGGACACGCAGGGAGTGATAGCGGGCTGCCTGAAACGGGTTCGGCAACCCCGTCAACAAACCTCGCCCGTCATGGTGCACTGGCGAAGCCTTGCCGTGAACCGGCCGTCCCGACGGGACTACGCTCGCACCGGCCACGGAGGCGATCACCTGCATTCCAAGACATACACCCAGGATGGGCACACGGCCCGACAGCGCCCGCACAACCTCACGGCAGACCCCGGTCTTCTCCGGGCCGAACGGTCCAGGAGAGAGAACAATTCGATCGGGTTGGAGTCTGACAATATCCGCGATCTCGATCTGGTCCGACCGGTCCACGCAGCAGGAGGCGCCGAAAGCCTCCAGGCCGTGAACAAGATTCCAAGTGAAAGAGTCGTAGTTGTCGAGCACCAGAACTCTCAAACTCACTCCCTCGGAGGATCCTGTCGCGTCTTCGGCAAACTCAACAGTAGAGGCGCCACTGCCCCCAGCAGCATTACAGTGGCCATGATTTGGAGTGCGCCCTCGTAGTGCCCCGTTGCCTCACGCACTTGTGCAATCAGAGTGGGACCACACACTCCCGCCGCCCCCCAAGCAGTCAGCATGAAGCCGTAGACGGATCCTATGTGGTTGGGGCCGAAGAAATCCGCAGCGAATGCCGGCATTGTCCCAAATCCGCCGCCGTAACACAGGAGCACAAGGAACACCAGGATCGTCGAAACGCCGAAGCTGTGGACGCGTGAGAGGAACGCAAACACCAAAGCCTGCAGTAAGAACATGGTCACGAACACACTCCGGCGCCCCAGAAGATCGGAGAGCCAGCCCCAGAGGAGGCGGCCCGCACCGTTCGCAATCGACACTATCCCGACCAGACCAGCCGCCCTTGCCGCGGTTACGTGGCAGATTTCTTGAGCCATCGGGGACGCTTGCGAAATGAGGGCTATACCCGCACACGTGTTGAGGAACAATGTGAGCCACAGCGCGTACCACTGCCAAGTGACCAGCGCCTGCCGGAGAACAAAGGTCTGCGAGGTCTCTTCCCTCCACTTCGAATTCGACGGATCGAAGCCGGGTGGCATGTATCCGCTCGGCGGCTTCTTCATGAAGAACGCGGAGCCCGCGATGATGGCCAGATACGCGACCCCAAGAATCTCGAAAGTCACTGCAACCCCGACAACCTGTATCAGCACCTGCGCAAGGGGCGCGGTGATCAATGCCCCGGCGCTGAACCCGGCAACCGCGATGCCCGTGATCATCCCTCGTCGGTCTGGAAACCATTGAAGTAACGTCGCGATTGGAACGATGTATCCCAGGCCAAGACCGACGCCCGCAAGGATGCCGTAGGTCAGGTACCGCAGTCCCAGATTGCCCCCAGATGGACCCGCGAGGGCGACTCCGCAGCCGTACAGCAACGCGGAAGCAATGGCAACCGGCCGCGGCCCGGCTCTCCGCATCCATACGCCCCCACCAAAGGCCGCGAAGCCCAGCACAAGGATCGCGATTTCGAACGCCAGGGTCACCTCTGGAATAGTCCAACTGTAGGTTTTCGTAAGCGGAATACGAAAAACGCTCCAGGCATAAACCGCTCCCAGCGCGACCTGCATGAGCACGCCGGCGGCCGCGACCGGCCAACGGGGTGAGGGTGCGATATTCACTGTCTGTGCCAGTGGTCCACGCCGGGCAACTATGCCGCAGCAGCCGTCCCACGCGCGGCAAGCCGTCTTTCGGCGCACTCAGTGGCGTTGACCATGAGCATGGCAATCGTCAGTGGCCCCACCCCGCCGGGCACCGGTGTGTACGCGCTGGCACGCTCCACCACGTCGATGGGATCGACATCGCCCACCAGGATGCTGCCTTTGCGGTCGAAGGCTGCCATCCGAATCGCGTCGCCACGGAAGATCCTTGCGGCTTGCTCCCGATCCTCGATACGGTTAATCCCGACGTCGATCACCACAGCGCCTTCCCGGATGTGCCTGGCCGTCAGCATGGCGGGCCTGCCGATGGCCGCCACCAGGATTTCCGCCCGGCGGCATACTGCATCGAGATCCGGTGTTTTGGAGTGGCAGATCGTGACCGTGGCATGCTCGTGTAGCAAGAGGAATGCCACGGGCTTGCCCACAATGTCACTGCGGCCCACCACAACCGCATGTCTTCCCGCAATCGGAATCTGACAGCGTTTGAGGAGTTCCACAATCCCGGCAGGAGTGCACGGCTTGGGCGCCGGGCGCCCCGTAACGAGGTTTCCGATGTTCAGCGGATGAAACCCGTCCACATCCTTCTCGGGTGAGACCTCGAGGAGCACTTTCTGAGTGTCAATGTGCCTGGGCAAGGGCAACTGCACCAGAATTCCGTCGATCTCCTCTCGTGCATTCAGGCTTCCCACGATCTTCAGCACGTCCTCGGTCGTAGCGCTCTCGGGCGGTGTGAGCATCTCGCTATAGATCCCCAGTTCCATGCAGGTCTTGACCTTGTTGCGGACGTAGATTTGAGACGCCGGGTTGCTGCCGACTAGTAGGGCAGCCAAGCCGGGTGGCCGTTTGGCCGCGGCCACCAGCGCCACTCTGGCTTCCAGTTCATGCCTGATTTCGCGGGAAATGCGATTCCCATCAAGTATTCTCGCTATTGTCACTGATCTTCTCCCCTATGAGTAGCCAGGTCGATATGACGCGCTGTCTGTGTCTGTCTCCCACACTCTGACTTCATCCACGTGGATCCGACTTTCCTCAGCCAGGTGCACGCTGATTTCGTCACAGAAGTACTTGGCGATGTTCTCAGTTGATGGATTCAAAACGTCGAATGGAGGAACCTCATTCAGAAAACGATGATCCAAGCGCCCGAGCACATCCTGGACCATGCTCTTCAGCTCGGCAAAATCCATGAGCAGACCATTCCCGTTCAGTGTGGGGCCAGCGACGGTCACCACAACACGGTAATTGTGGCCGTGCAGTCTCTCACAACTGCCTTCATGATCACGGAGGAAGTGTGCTGCCGCGAATGTCGCCTCGACCGAAACCTGAAACATGGGTGAACTTTCGACCCGCAAGCGGAGACGGAGCAACGTCAGGACTAGGCCGCTGCAATCTCCAATCGCCCTTCTTGAAAGACCCGCACGTATTCGACGCAATACTCGTCCCGACCCAGGAGTGCTTCGGCAGCAGCGATGTTGGCCATGAGCAGGGGGTCACAGGGGTCGGCGATAACCGCATCCAGCCCCCGGGACATGAGCAACACCACGAAGTTCTGATTTAGCAGCTTCCGCAAGGGGAGGCCGAAGGACACATTGCTCAGCCCGACGCTGGTGTGCACACCGGGAAAGCGCGTCATGATCTGGCTGATTCCCTCTGCTACTGATCGGCCATGCTCCGGGCCCGTGCTCACGGGCAGCACGCAAGGGTCCACATAAATGTCGTCGAGCGCGAGGCCCTCCACCGTCAGCCGGTCCACCAGCCGGCAGGCCGTGGCCACACGGTCCTCAACGCCTGATGGTGGACCCAATTCTGCCATACAAAGAGCAATGACTTTCGCAGCGTACTCCTTCAACAGAGGGAGCACGGCCTCGAACCGCGCCGGCTCGTCAGTGATGGAATTGATCAGAGGCCGCTGCTTACACAGCGGCAGCGCCGCCCGCAGAGCCGCCGGGTCGGAGCTGTCTAGGCAGAGCGGCAAGTCCACCGTTTTCTGCACGACATCGACCAGCCACGACAGGCATTCCGTCTCCTGCCCCGCGATACCCCCATTGACGTCCAACATAGAGGCTCCCGCGTCTGACTGCCTCATGGCAACTTCGCTGATGTAGGCAGTATCCCTGTCTTCGACGGCCGCCCGGATGCCCTTCCTCGTGCAGTTGATGAGTTCGCCGATGATGAACATGCCACCTCCCTTTGATCTAAACCTTCTGCCTCTTACAGATGTTGTCCAGACCCGCCAAACGATTGGCCAGCGCGTTCGTGCGGTCCAGGCACCAGTCCCGGGGCGGGATGATGTAATGCGCAAACTTCTTGGGATCCTCGCCGGCCGCCAGTGTGCTCAGGTAGACCAGGTTCCAGATGCACGGCAATTCGGGACGCGCCTCACAGGTCCCATTCGTCCGCGAGCCGCCGCACGGCCCGTTACGCAGTTCCTTGTAGCACCAGCGCATCGAGCAGCCCGCGTAACTGAGGTGCTCCTGGATGCAGTCGCCACAGCTCATGCAGCCCAGGGCGGCCTTTCGGTACAGCGAGGACGGCTCCAGCAGAGTGGCCCAGAGACCACGCCGCCAGGAGTTCCCGCCGTCTGGCTTCAACCGCTTCGCAAAGAAACGCGCCCCGAACGAATCGCCGGCGATCAGATGGCGATGCACAAACTCCGAAAACCGCAGCTTGAACGATGCTCGTGGCCCGATTCGCGTGACCCGGTAGCCAGCGGCACCGTCACTGAGGCCATCCTTCGCCGGAGGCAGCAGATAGAACTCGTTCGGGTATTCGAACACGAGTTCCTCCAATCTCTGCCGCCAGTCCTTCTCAATCGCCTGTGCCCGGTCGAGGATGGTCATGAAGTCTCGGTGGGCGAGGCCGAAGCCGCCGATGTGCGCCCCGGCGAAGCCCAGGTCCTTGACCGCGGCCACCATCAGTGCGGCGCGTTCCAGGCGCTGCGGTTTCTTCTCATTCTCCAGCCTTCGGACCAACTCGTCGGGGACCACGCAACCCGCCAGCTCCCCGCTCTGCATCATCCGGGCGATGGTGGCCGTCGGGACGTAGACATTGGCCAACACGGGAACGTGCCCCAAGCCCTCGCGCAACATGTACTGCCGGAGTCCGTAGAGCTTGCGCAGGTTGTAACCGACCTGGGTGATGATGAACTGCGCTCCCGAGCGGATCTTCAGCTCCAGCTTGTAGAACTGCATCATCAAGTCCGGCTCACGCACCTTGAACGGGTTCACCACCGCCCCTGCGAAGAAGTCGCTCGGCGCGCTGCGCACCGTCCTGGAGCCCTGCGTATACTCGATGCCACCCCTCATCGCTTGGGTCAGCCAGAGAATGAGCACGGAGTCCAGATCGTGGACAGGCTTGGCCCTCCCAGCGAAGCCGTCTTTCTGGGCATCCCCTGTCAAGGCCAGGATGTTCTCCGCTCCCATCCGCGCCATGGTGTGCAGGCGCCCTTCCAGGAACGAACGGTTTCCGTCCTTCCCGGTGAGATGCGCAATCGGCGTCAGGTTGTGTTCTAGGATGTAGGACAGGAAGGCTTCCGGTGGCAGAGCCGGGTTGCCACCTGGCAGGTCCGTGACGCTGACGACCTTGATGCCGTTGGGCTCACCGGACGCGTCCCTGACGAAGGTCTCGGCCTCGACCACCTCGTGATCGCGGCCCAGAACCAACTCGGCCGTGCAGAGGAACTCGCCCTTGGCCAACGCGGATTTCAGGAAGTTCTCGCCTGTTGATTGCCCAGCCCTAGCCATAGGAGCGGGTATCCCCCGGGAATTGCATGGAGAGCGTCGCCCCGTAACTGGCGACCAGCCGCCGGCCCATCATCCTGGCCAGACGCCGATAAAAGGACAGCCCGCTGGCTGGGTCTCTCTCCAGCATCTGATTTAGCGTTTCTTTCCCAATCTTCAAGACCGTTACCGGGAGCAAGCACTCCGCAGAGGCTGTATAGACGCCGTTGCCCGCCATGCTCGACCAGCCGATGGCCTCGCCAGGATCGCTCACGATATGAGACAGAAGCCCCCTGCGCGCCACGCTCAATCGCACCCATCCTCTTTGAAGAAGGTAGAGGTAGTCAGCCGGATCACCCGCGTGAAACAGAAAAGCTCCCTGCGAATACGATTCCTCTGTCGCGATCCGTGCGATCTCGCCGCGAGTTTGCTCGCAGACCTCCTGAAACAGATAAACCGACTCCAAAGCCATCCTCAGGTCCTCCTAGAACAAACCGGTCACCTTCCCTGACCTTGTGTCGACGTCCACACGACGAAAGCCGGGATTGGAAGAGGTTCCGGGCATCAGGCTGATGGCCCCAGCGCAAGGGCACAGGAACTTTGCCCCGGAGTAAACCAGTACGTCCCGAATCGGAAGGACCCAGCCCTTCGGCACACCCTTGAGCCCAGGATCATGGCTGAGGCTCAGGTGCGTCTTAACCATCATCGTGGCGTAGTCATCATAGCGTGCGTCGGATTCCAAAGCAGTCGCCTTGGCGTCCGCCTCCGGACTCCAGGCGACGCCGTCGGCGCCGTAGATCTCCCTGGCGATCACCTCGACTCGGTCCCGAAGCTTCATCTCCAGCGGGTAAAGATACTTGAAATCGACTCGGTCCCGGCATGCGTCCGTCACCGCATCGGCAAGTTCCAGTGCCCCTTCGCCGCCTTTGGCCCAATGTTCGGAAACCGCGCAGCGAGCACCTGCCGACTCGGCCTCTTTTCGAACCAGAGCAAGCTCCTCCACGGTATCAGTCGTGAATCGGTTGATGCACACCACCGGGTTGATGCCCGATCTTCGGATGACGCCGATATGGTGCAACATGTTTGGGATCCCGTTTTCCACAAGCTTCAGGTTCTCTCTGGTGTACTCCTCCGGCAATGGCAGTCCAGTTGCCACCCTCGGACCGCCGCCGTGCATCTTCAGAGAGCGAACCGTGGTGGTCAGAACAGACGAGTCAGGTTGGAG
Organism: Bryobacterales bacterium; assembly: GCA_963798455.1. Lineage (GTDB taxonomy): Bacteria > Acidobacteriota > Terriglobia > Bryobacterales > Bryobacteraceae > CAWCTD01. The sequence continues at coordinate 340,950 of CAWCTD010000004.1, read as the reverse complement.
CCCGCTGTAGCGGCACTTGACGTTCCAGAACTTCTCAAACCCTATGTCTGCCGCGAATCCGCTTTCCGTCACGTGGTAGTCAAACAACTTCAGACCGACCCGGTCACCAATGATCGAAGACTGCCCCACCGCAATATTGGCGAAGGGGCCGGCGTGCACAAGACAAGGTTGGTATTCAGCGGTGCTGCATAGTGTGGGATTGATGGCGTTGCGCATCCAGGCACACATGGCGCCTGCTACCTCCAGATCTCCCGTAGTGATGGGATTGCCCCGCTTGTCAAGGGTCACGGTGATCTCCGCCAAGCGCCTCCGCAAATCAGGCAGGTCGCGGACAATCGCTAGGATAGCCATCAACTCGGAACTTGCCGCCACGCCGAACTTCGACTGCATCATGTAGCCGTCCGACCTGTCACCGATTCCAATGATGATGTTCCGCAGGGCCTGGGCGCAGAAGTCGATGACCCAACCCATTTCCACCCGACAAGGGTCAATGTCCAAGCGTCGCATCTTGGTGAGCCGCTGGAGTTGCTCATCGGAGTAGTTCCGCTCGTGCTGCATACGGGCGGTCAAGGCCACCATGGCAAGGTTGTGAGCGTTCATGACATCGTTCATGTCCCCGGTCAGCCCCATGGAAAACTCGGTCATGGGGATCAACAGGGCCTTGCCTCCTCCAGCCGCAGTCCCCTTGATGTTCATGGTGGGGCCACCTGAAGGCTGGCGGAGGCAGCCGCCAACATTCTTGCCACGCTTCCCCAGTCCTTGCATCAGCCCCAGGGCCGTGGTGCTCTTGCCTTCACCCAGAGGGGTCGGGGTGATGGCGGTGATTTCCACATACTTGCCGTCGGGGCGGCTTTCCAGGCGCTCCATGATCTTGAGGAAATCCAGCTTCGAGACGCGCCCCACGGGGATCACTTCGTCTTTTCGAAGGCCGAGCCGCTCGCGCCATGCCTCCGGGGAGGGCATTCCGGCTTCGGCCTGTTCGGCGATCTGCCAGTCCTGCAGCTGAGTGGGTTCGCAGGTCATCATAAGCTATTGCCCGGCTTCTTCCCCTTTCTGGTGTAACTCTATGCTTCTAATCGCCTTCTAGACAAGAGATTCACCGGATCGGGCGATCCAGATGGGCGTCTTTCGACCCCTTTGCCTCGCCTCAAATGAGAAGTATACATCATATCATACGATCAGTAAAGCCCTTAATGCGGGCAGAGTTCGCAAACTCGCCCTTTCGGGGAAGCGACTGCCGGCCGTCCACACCGAGAGCGGGAGAGTGCGCCGTGCAACACCCGGTAGCGTGGCTGACAAACCATAGCGCGCCCATCAAACACGGTGTCCAAGGGGAGTCCTTCTGGAGCTTTCCACGTCCGCCAGGAGCGCTTCGATAAGTCAGAGGGTGCAGATAACCTCCTGCTTTATGAATCGATTGGAGGCACCGCCTAGGGTGGACCGACAGATCCTGAGTCTGTGCGCACAGTTCCTTGTCTTGGCTTGTACGTCTTCGAAAAACCTGTACGACTGTTGCTGACCTGGAAGGAGCCGTCTGGCCACGCCGACAGTTTGAACCATCCGCCCTCGCAGTCCTTTTCCCCTGACGTGCTGAGGACGAACTGCGCAGGCGGATTGGCGCGCTCGCCGTCCGCAACGGAATAATGCAGCTGCCAGACATCCTCCATACTCGGTGAGTTGCTTAGCACGTCCCACACGCTGCCGCCTCCACCCTTGTGAGCGGCGTTGTTCATAATGGCGACTTGCGGCTTTACGCCGTGCACTAGTTCCTGCGTGTTCGAGACAGGAAGACCATGGGCATCGACGATAAAGACTGATGCCGTACCGATGGGGTTGTTGGGGCAAATGAGTTCGTGCTCTTTACCAGCCAAGAGGTCCGCCAGATCAAGCATTCGGAATTTGCCGTATGTGAAGAGGAGCCCAAGGCTCGCTTCGTTCTCGTCGTGCACCAGCTGCGGCTTCGAAGTCCCCGTACACGCTGCGTTCACCGTGCCATCCCCCTGCGCCTGAATGGTTTCACCGGCTGAAGTCACAACCTTCACCTGAACCGCTTTCATGGGCAGCAGATCACCCGGTTTGGGCACGATGTGCCGGGCGCGATTCCGCAAAGCAAAGTAGGGTTGCACCCGTGCCAGGTTCTTCTCATCGTGAAAGACCGGGCCGCCGTGGTCGACGAAGGCCCGAACTGGGATGGGCAGTTTGGCGATCAGCCTCGGCACGTTGTCGACGTGGTCCGTATCGTAGTGAGTGACCACCATGTAATCGATCTGTTTGAGTCGTGCAACTTTGACGACCTGGATGATCCGGTCCGCATCGCGATCGTCCGGGCCCGGCCAACCCGCATCGATCAGCATCGATTGCCCGGCGGGACCGATAATCAGAGTTGCATTTCCGCCTTCCACGTCGATGAAGTACACTTCTAACGGCCGCGGAGCCGCAGCGGACGGGGCTGCCAAAAGCACCACAACACAAACCAGCACGACCACAGATTTCGTCATAAGCGGTCCTAGCGGTAAGCCCGGAACGGGAAACGCACGTCACGGATGGGAGTACCGGCTACTTCGATGTTGCGCAGGTCGCGCGTGCCGATTCCGGCATCCTCCGCAATCCTGAGGGTGTTGTCACAGAGTTCAAAAGGGGCCGTGCCCCTATCGGTCATGGGGTCAAAGCCCATCACGCCCGCAGCGACTGCGTCCGTACATACCGGATTCAGGCCGGCAATCAGAATTCCAGGCTTGACCAGATGGATTCTGCGTTTCGCACCCTCCGGCAGGGCCGCGACCTCGGCGGTCGTCTGGGTCGCAATGCCATCGACGATGGCCAGATCGACCGGCCTGGCCTTGACAATATCCACAGTGATGCGCGGCACTCGGTAGCCATATTCTCTCGGGGAACTGGGGTTGTTCTCCGGCGCCATGATCTCCGGGGGCTGCCGGTTGCCGATATGAAACATGCTGAGTTTGCCAAAAGGGCGACTAGAAGGCACATCGTAACCGGCGGCATCACTGTAGATCGTGCCGGGCACGATCCCGACCATGTTCTTCAAGGAGAGCGAAATGCCTGTAACTTGGTGCTCTTTGAGCTTGGCGATGGAAACCAGGACATCGCAATCCTTGTAGGAGTGGTTGACATCAAACGAAGGATAGATCAGTCCGCCGCCAGGCACACCGAGCCGGACATATTGCAGACCCTTTCCGAGGTAGCCGGTGTTCTCCATGTCGACGTTGGGAGCAGCGTTCAGTAGATCGTTGGGGTCCATGCCGCTGATCAGGATGTTCTCTTCTAAAGGGTGATCGTCCTCTAGAGATCCTTCGACGATGCGAATGCGGCGTGCCCCGGCCTTTCCGAGCAGGCTGACAACCGCTCCGATCACGGCCGGATGACTCCAGCGGGTGCACCATGCGGGCCGATAACTGGTGCGGCCCCGCACCGAGCCGGTCATGTTGATCTTGATGGCTACCGTCTTGCCGGAGACGAGCTTACCGACGCCGCCGATCTGGTCGAACATGGTGCGCATGGCAGTTACGATTGTGGAATCGTAAGCTCGGCAGGAGGCCACCGCCACCGTGGAGGTCGGCGCGGCTCGAGCTCTTGCAGCCGCACCGGCCGCGCCCGCCGCGACCAGCCACTCCCGACGTGTCCACAAGGTTCCGGAAAGATGTCCTTGCATGTCAGGCCTCCAACACGAGAGCAGCATAGTCGGCGAACTCGCCTAACGGGATTTCGATGCCAAGGCGGCCTTTGACCGGCTTGACAGGTCTCTCGGAATCCAGGGTGCACAGGCGCGCCGATCGGTAGGGCTTGCGGAAGCCGAGCACGATCTGCGGCGTCTTGCCGGAAGCGTAGGGGACTAAGTGCACCACGGCTTTGTCATCTTTCGGGCTTGAGAGATAGAAGACGTCCATGTCATCGGCATTCCAGACCCGAACGACATCCTCCCGGTGGCTCAGCAGGACGTGGACCTGATCGACCAGAACAAATGGGTCCTCCCATTTCGACAGCGGCATCGCGATTCGCCCCTTCCCGAAGCGCCGGATGTCGTGATCCATCCTCGTCTCATCCGGCGCAGTGTCTACGGTTCTGAGAGGACAGACCAGCAGCCCACCGGCTCGCGCGAATTCGATGAGTTTCGTGCGAACCTCTCCTTGTGGGGGATCGTTCTCGAGGTAGATAATCGCCGTCTGCTTCTCAAATGACGCCTTGGGAACATCAACTGCGCGAAGAGCGCGGTAAGCCAGGTGGCGACGAGGGGCCAGATTCAGAAACTCCTCGCTCATCAACTTGCACTCGCCCTCGAAAGTGGACACCACGGCCAGAGCCGCAACGGGATCCCAACTCCGCCACTCGCGATGCGCCTCGAAGAACTTCATCGTGGACACCATTCGCTTCCATTCTCGAGGAGCTTCGTCGGTCCGGTTGTCCAGTGCCCGAACAAAGTTCCGATTCAGCGTAATGATCCAGTGTCCCCCAAAGGCTTCCGCCTCCGCGATCGGTTTCACGAAGCTGTGCAAAGGGACGACGTCGTTTCCGTCCGGGGGATTGTGACTGATCCAAATGGACTTGCCCGGCTCCATCGCGCGTGCAAGCCGAATGACCCAGGCGTTGGAGTCCACCCATGGAGCGCCAGTGGCGCCGCCCCCGGCCGTGTCCCTTCCCGTGGCGGGCTGAACCATGGGCCAGACACCTTCTCGCAGAGCCACTCCCTCGGGGGGGTGATCGGCATCCAGTTTTATAAATCTGATGTCTCCGAGGGGGAAGGCCGGTGGTGCTCCGCCGACGATGCAATTGATCGGAGTGCCCTTCAACAGGTCGAGTTTCGAAGCATCCTTCCACTCTGCGGGCCAACGAAATGGAATCAATTCCGGCATGTTTTGTTCACTCCATCGCATGATTTTCAAGTGGGCCTTTCCTTCTTGACCCAACCCAAGCATCGGCCGAGGAGCAGCGCTGTCGCCACCTATGACGGAGCTATACCCCTGTGCTCGGCGGAATCGCAACAACGCCGCCGACAAGATCGCATTACGCCTTGGTCATCGCGAGCGGGACATCCTGCTTCGCCTGGGCCATATCGTCAATTCCCGCCACCACGCAGCTCAGATTGGGATTCTGCAGCGCGAAACGGAAGCCTTTCTGGAAAACGTTCATATCGCCCGGGACCAGCGCGTCCAGAGCTTTAACCCGCTCCGGTTGGGTCTGCCTCCGGTTGAATCGGTTCTGGAGAACGCGAGCGGCTTTCATGCACATCACGCCGAAGTCCGCCTTCTTCGCCTTCTCTAAGACCGCCGCCATGTACTTGTGGTTGAGGAAGTGGTAAGCGACTAGCCCCATGGAATAGGGTTCGGTCTCCATAGCCGCCTCCAGCACGCCCGCCGGATCGGTATGGGCCGAGAAGGCCAGGAACCTGGCCTTGCCTTGCTTTTTCAGGATCTCAAAACCTTCAAAGACCTCTGGTGTGTTGCGGATTTCGTAAGGCGTGTCAACGCCGTGTATCAGGACGCAATCCAGGTGATCGGTTCCCAGCGCCTTCAGACTCCGTTCCACAGAATCCAGCATGGACTGCTTGTATTCCCGTTGTCCGTCGATCTTCTCTCCGTACTTCTCAGCGAGAGCGTTGATGACCATTGCATTTCGCAAGGCTTGTTCCTGGCCGGCATAGTAAGGTCCCATGTAGTCCGCCTTGTCGAGGCCTCTACGCTCGATCTCCTCTGCAACACGGTTACGGATTTGCCTCATCTCGGGATCGGGAAGGCTCTGCATCATGTCCTGATACGCCCTACTGCGGCTGCCGAAGCCAGAGACCGCGTCGATCATGAAGACCTTGTCACGCCCGCGCGCCTTGAAAACAGCGCCCCAACCAGGCTCGGAGCGGCCGTTGCCATAAAAGGGAGCGACATCGAAGAGGTTCACCCCCTGGTCCACGGCCCACAAAGCGAAATCGTAATTGTCAGGAGCTATTCCCTCGCCGCCCAGCACCATCGAGGAAACCATAAACCCGGTTCGTCCCAAGCGGCGATAAGTCATGCCCGGCTGTCTGTTTCTCCATTCTGCGTCGGTGGCCGCCGCTGCAGCACCGACTTTCCCAAGAGCGCCTGCTGACACGACTGTTGCGGCCGAAGCTGCAAGAAACTCGCGGCGCTGCAGCTTTCCAATACTTCGAATGTTCATGGCCACTTGCCTCCTATTTCTCCCACATCCGCCTGACTAGAACGCATCCCATAAATAGGCCATGGCAGTCCAAACGCCCTGCTTTGCCGACTTTCAACGAACGTTGGGACACCCTCGTTCGGGCATTTTCTCTTCGCCTCAGCGCGTGGCTTCCGGTGCGGTTTTCTGTTCCGACGGAGCCCAAGAGTCAGTCGGGAAAAGCTGCCACGCCGGCGTCGCCGCCTCTGACGCAAACTATCGCGTCCTACCCGGCAAAGTCATGGAAACACTGCCAGCAGTGTTGTTTTACGCCTTGGTCATCGCCAGCGGGACATCCTCCTTCGCCTGGGCCATGTCGTCAATGCCCGCCACCACGCAACTCAGATTGGGATTCTGCAGCGCCCAATGGAAGCCCTTCTGGAAGATGCTCATGTTGCCCGGCACCAGTGCGTCCAAAGCTCTTACCCTGTTCGGTTGGGTCTCCCTACGATTGTATGGGTTCTGGACGATGCGACCGGCTTTCATACACATGACGCCGAAGTCCGCCTTCTTTGCCTTCTCCAAGACCGCGGCCATGTACTTATGATTGAGAAAGTGGTATCCGACTATCCCCATTGAATAGGGTGGGGTCTCCATGGCCGCTTCCAGCACCCCCGCGGGATCACTATGAGCCGAAAAGCCCAGGAACCTGGCCTTTCCCTGCTTCTTCAGGATCTCGAAGGCCTCGAAAACCTCCGGCGTGTTGCGGATTTCATACGCCGTGTCAATGCCGCGCATCAGGACGCAATCGAGGTGGTCGGTTCCCAGCGCCTTCAGGCTCCCTTCCACCGAGTTCAGAATGTACTGCTTGTATTCCCGTTGCGAGTCGATCTGATGGCTGTACTTCTCCGCGAGAATATTGGCGATCATTGCGTCCCGCAAATCTGTCGCCTGACCGGTGAAGTAGATTCCCATGTAGTCGGGATTGTCGAGGGCTCGCCGCTCGACCTCCTCGTTCACGCGGTTTCGGACCTGCGCCTGTTCGGACTCGGGCAGGCTGTTGAAGATGTCCCTATACAACCTCTTGCGATTGGTGATAAAGACGTTGACCTTGTTGTTCTGGAAGACCCTGTCACGCCCGCGCGCCTTAAGAACTTGGGCATAACCACGCTCGCAGAGTCCGTTACCATACGAGGGAGAGGTATCGAAGAGGTTCAGCCCCTGGTCCACGGCCCACAGAACGTGGCCATAATTATCAGGCGATACTTGCTCACCGCCCATTACCATGGAGGAGACCATGAGCCCAGTCCTCCCTAGGCGGCGATACGTCATGCCTGGCTGTCTGTTTCTCCATTCTGCGTCGGTGGCCGCCTCTGCAGCACCGATTTTCCCAAGAGCGCCTGCTGACACGACTGTTGCGGCCGAAGCTGCAAGAAACTCGCGCCGGTCCAGCTTCCGCGATTCACTACCATGCATATTGTTTTGTTTCCTTTCCTTCCAAAGCACCTGAATCAGAGAATGGGGGGCTGGCTTGCGCCGTTCCCCTTTCTGAACGCCGCACACTAAAAGTAGATCTTAGCCCCAAGCTGGAGAGTCCGGGGATTCCGGGCCGTGCTCAGTGCGCCGAAGCCGAACCGGCCACCGTTCGGGGTAGCTCCTCCGGTGAGCAAAGTCGACAGGTTGGTGATCTTCCCGGTGGTCTTGTCGAACGTCGGGGTGAAGTTGATGGCGCTCCACTGGGTGTGGTTCCAGGCGTTGTACATCTCAAACCGAAGTTGGAAAAAGCGTTCTTCGCTCTTTCCAAGCGGGATCTTCTTGAAAACCGAAAGATCCCAGTTGTTCACTCCGGGGCCGCGCATCGGCCGGACAGCCGAATCCATCCCCATACTGCCCTTCACGGCGGGCTGGAAGCAAGAGGTGTTGATAAAGGCTCCCAGCGTCCGGTCGCCCGGCGAGAGGTTCGGGTTGCAGGTCAGCACCGGGCGTGCGGCCCAGCCTTCCGAACCGGTAATTTCACGGTTCAATGTCGTCGCACCTACGCCCTGAATATTATAACTGCCATTTGCGCTTACTGACGTGCCACCGCCAACCGACAGCGGCGAGCCGGAACTCAGGCTAGTGATGCCCGAGATCTGCCAGCCGTTCAATAGCGTCTTGAAGACCGGATTGGCTAGGGCCGTGCCGTCACGCGCGAATCGCGGCATGTTGTAAATGTAGTTGACCACCAGGGCCTGGGTGCGGTCGAAAGTCAGCAGGCCATAGTCCGCCTTCCTGTGATCGGCAAAGTTGCCGGGATACTGGTAGTCCGTGTCGGTCCCCAAAGCCTTCGACCAGGTGTAGCCGATCCCGATCGTCAGGTCCTTGGACATCCGGCGGTTCGCCGAAACTTGCAGTGCGTTGTAATTGGCGCTGCTGCCGAATGTGGTGATGAACCCTCCCCCGCCGAGGCCGGATTGAGCCACTAGTGCGCCCGCGCCGGCGTAGCCGATGTACGGCCGCAGGAAGTCCACCGGCATTGCGTTGTCGCCGGTGAGGTTGCCCGCCGCCTTGGCCGGATCCTGGTTCTGAGGGAGCCAGGCGCTGCCGAACGGCGCCTCGTTGAAGGGCATCCGGGCCATCCCGTGCCGCGTCAATGTGCCCACGTATCCCACATCCATCAGCACCTTACCAGCCAATTCGCGTTGCACGGTCAGGTTAAAGTTGTACACGGTGGGTATCTTGCCGTCTGGCGAAAAGCCGGCCGTCATCAGGGGGAATAAGGTCCCGGACGATCTTGCGATGTCGTTCAGGTTCCCATAGTAGATCTTAGGGGTCACGAGACCAGGAGGATAACTAATCTGGCCGATAATCGGGGCGCCCATTTCCCTCTCGTAAAACACTCCGCCGCCCAGCCGGACCACGGTCTTGCTGCCGGCGCCGGCCGGGGTCCAGGCCAAGCCGAAGCGCGGTCCAATCAAGACACCCGAGCCCTTCATCATGCCCGGCGCCACGCCGTTCACGCCACCCACAACCATTCCGTTGAAGGGATCGCCCGAGTTCGGCACGATGGCCCCGATCAGCGCGGCGGGGTAAGTCTGTCCGGTCAGCGGATTTAGCGCGGACCGCACGTTGCTGACCAGGGTCGGTTGATATAGACTCACCCTCTTGCTTGGATCGTAAGCCGATTGCAGGAAGCTGGAAACCTGGTTCTTCTCCTCGTACCAGGGCTTGATGATGCTGAAGCGGACGCCGAAGTCCACCGTCAGGTTGGGCCGCAGCTTCCAGTTGTCCTGGCCATACCATTCGTAGGTCTGGTAGTGATAATACCCCTTCCGGTAAGTGTTGGACTGGTCGAAGGTCTTGTAGTTTCCGAGCAGCGCATTGGAGAACGCCCAACCGGTGTCGCCACCGTTGGAGCTGTCACGGCTGAAGTCGATGCGGCCGTTGTTGACGATGGTACCGGTCTGGCGCTTGAAGCTGGTCTCGATGAAGATGCCGAACTTGAGGGTGTGCTTGGCTGTCACCTTGGCCACGTTGTCGGTCCAGTTGACGCCGGGATTCTCATTGTCGTAGGGCATTCCGGCGATGAAAATAGTGGGCGAGTTCGGCACGTCCCAAGTCATGTTCGGAACCTGACCGAGCGGGTCCGCGTCCGGGTAGAGCAGCGGCAGGGTGATTCCGGAGTTCTTCCGCAGATACTTGCTGTCCGGCTCGATGACGTTAGGGAGCCAGTTGCGGGTGTTACCGTAATTGAACTCGTTGGTCAAGGTAGGGTTGATGATAGTGATGAGGGTGCCCGAGCCGGCGATGGCGCCGGTGATGGCGCGGAAGGGTGAAATGCCGATGACGTTGTTGACGTTCAAGCCCGCCGACTGATTCGTGTCTCTGTTGTTCATGATCAGCCGGGCATAGGCCTTCCAATTGCTGGAGATATTCCAGTCGCCCCGGAAGGTCTTGTCGTCAATCTTTTGCGTTCCCGCGAACTGGTACTGATAGTTGTAGGTGGGGTCCACGCCCAGCCGGTTGGGCAGCGGGAGGAAGTTGAGAAGTTGCTGGCCGTACGTGTTGATGCGCGACAGGGGAATCTGATTGCCGGAAAAAGGAGCCTTGCCATTGGCTGGATCCACGATGGTGACAGGCTTCCCGTTCTCCTGGGTCTTGGAGAAGTCCCCGATGCGCTCGTCGGCGGTCGGCATCGTCCTGCTGGCCAAGGCGTCGAAGAGCCGCGGCCTCTGGAATTCGAAGTTGGTGAAGAAGAATAGCTTGTCCCTGCCGGAATTGAACTTCCCGGGAATAAAGACCGGTCCGCCCACCTGGAATCCCTGCGTGCGGTTGCGGGCGCGGGCGCGGGGCAAGCCGTTGTAGTTGTTGGTCCACGAGTTGGCGTTCATCCACTCGTTTTTCAGGAAGAGATATGCCCCCCCGTGGAGATCCCGCGTGCCGCTCTTGGTGACAATCGTAATGTTGGCCCCCGCGGCGCGTCCGAACTCCGCCTGCTGACCGTTGGTCAGCACCTTGAACTCGGCGATGAGGTCGCTGTTGAGCCGCACCAGACCGTAGCTGTTGTTGCCCGTATCCATGGTGGAGATGCCGTCCACCATGAGGGCGTTCTGATCCGCCCGCAGGCCGTTAGCGTTGTTGGTATCAGGATTGAAACCCGGAACGGTCTTAAACAGATCGCTGAAGGCCCGGCCCGAGGATGCCAAATCCACGATCTGGCTGCCGGTGACCACACCCGAGCGCTCGGCGCTGACGGTCTGCAAAGTGACTGCACTGGCCTCAACGGTGATCGACTCGCCCACCGCGCCAATTTCCAACCGGATGGGAGGAAGCCCGACCCGGTCCTGAGCAAACACGGTGATGTCCGTCCTGGTGTATTTCTTGAACCCAGCTTTCTCCACGGTCACCGTGTAAGTGCCCGGAGGAACCGGGGTGACGACGAAGGTGCCCTCCGCGCTGGATTCCAGTTGGCGGTAGGTGCCTCCTTGCGCCTGGTTGATCAAGGTCACACTGGCGCCGGGCACGACGGCCCCCTGGCCGTCCTGCACAACTCCGCTGATCACGCCCGAACTCTGCTGGGCTCGCGCAGTTGACCCCGTAACCAGGAGTCCAACCGCAAGAAGACACCCAAATCCGCCTCTCCTCAATATCGATAGCATCATGCCCTCTTCTCCTCTTCACGCTTGGCGGCGTGGGCTCACGCTCAGTGCGCCAAGTCCACCAAACTTCTGCCTACGCATGGAAACAGCCGGGACCGCTTCCCCTGCAGATGGAGGGGGAACCGCGGTCGCCCTGTAGGCACGCGCCTGATTCACGGCTACCCATCGAGTACCCATGTACCTGCGGACCCGGCAGAAACCACAGTCCACGACGCGTCCGTGAGGCTCTGCCGCGAGCCACTCTTATGGAAGTTTACATCGTATCATATTATCAGTCAAGAATTCTTTGAAGTATTTTGAGGCTGTCAGCGGCTCTGAGCGAACAGCGAGGAGCGAGCGGAGTCTTCAGATCGAAAGGAACGGAATGGAGGCTAAGTTGTTTCCTTTCAGTGGATTTGCAATCTAGCAGCAGGCCGCTGGCTGGACTGCCCCTCTGATCTCACACAACTCCTTCACAGCGTCTGCGAAGCCGCCAGCACGACACGTTTTCCCGAACGGTGATCTTCGATGAACAGCTTGCCACTCTCAAACCTGACATCATCGACGCAGGTAAACCCTTCCGGCACTGTTGTACAGAACAGCAGGAACCTAAGCCGGAGCTTGGATTTGGCCGGAAGCCATCGGAACGCGGGGATTCCGAATAGTGTGTTCAGTTCGACGATCTCGCGGCGCGGGCCGTCGAAGGCCTGGGTGGAAAACTCGACGCCGCGCGCTGCTCTCTCGTTGCCCGTGTAGTTCATCCAATTCATCAGCCAAGGGTAATCCTCCCGCCGGAATAGGTAGCCGAAGAGGACCCGTTTCTCGAGGTGCAGGGCCGTCACGAATGCGAGGCTTCGCTGCGGGTCCATCTGGCAGAAGGCCCGATCCAGTGAGAGCGCGTCAACGGCACTAGACCGTAGGTCAACTTGCTGGCCATCGTTGCCAGGAGCGATGGGCCACTTGAAGTCGCGCAGTTGGATCAGCCGGCCTGGAATCGGGTCCCCCGCCTCGGCACGGCGAACTCGGCAGTTGGCTGCCGTCATATCCACAACAACCTTCGCCTCTTCCAAAAACGGCGGCCCTAGAGTGACGTGCTCCGTCCACATGATCGGCCGGTCAAAGGCGACTAGGCTTTCGAGATCGCTCGTGACGTAGACAACGTTCTCGCCATCGACCATTTCGAAGGTCCGCGTGATCCTTTCCTGAGCCAGCGGAAGGGAGGATCCCATTGTCAATGAGTGCAGGGGTCCTGAATCGCGCGTGGATATGACCTCAAAGGTTTGCTTGTTCGCCTCGCCGTGGGAAGGCATTCCGGCGGCCCGCTCTTCCGCCGAGGGGTCGCCGAAGCCATCCAGGCATAAGAAGTGACCCATCTGAGCATAAGGACTGATAGGTTCACCTTCGCGCATTACAAACTTGGCGAGCGTAGCACCTCTGGTAAGGACTGAGAGTTCGATATTGTCGTTGGCAAGCACCACAGCCGGCCTTCCACCAACGACTGCGGTTTGCTGCGCTTGAGCTGACGACGCCAAGACAATCAGCGACAGTGTGGCCAATCGGTGAGCAGATTTCATATCGCGTACCAATCTGAATCCTGCAGCTCCGGGTCAGGCTACATTAGCCTAATGCATCAGGGCGAGCGTGGTATCAAGTCCCAGGATCACCCCCTCCGGGGGAGAAATGCCTTTCATGCGGCCGAACAGCCACACCGACTTCGGAGCCGATCTTCTGGAAGGCTTGGAAGAAGCCCACGAGGTCGATGACGCCTTCGCCGGGCATCAGTCGCAGCCGGTCCTGCACTTGGTCGGGGGGCATTCTCGCGTAATCCACAACACGTGCAGGCACGGCAAGTGCTTTGCCCGCCGCGATGCTGTCAGCCGTGGTGGCGCCAGCGTGGTACCAACGGCAGTACTCCACACACAGCCCCACGTCGGATCCGCACTCCCTGTTCATGCCCACGCCACTGTAGCCGATGCGGGCGGCCGCGTGCGATTCTGAGCCATTCTGGCTCCTCGCAAGTCAGAGTGGCTTGGCCCGTCCCGTCTCTGTGCCTCCGATGTCCCGTTCGCCAGCCTTACTGTCGCCCCGGCGCTCGCTCCTTCAGGAAACCTCTCCGCCCACGGGCTATTGCCTGAATGACACTTGCCTTCTCTCTCTTCGCGCCACTGTTCCCCACAAACGGGTGCACGAATCGCCGCCGACGTCGTACCCCGTGCGCAGGATCATGGGCGCACGTCCTGCCGGTTACAGGTTCAAGTTCCTCACAATGTCGTCCCAAGGCTTCCGATAGGGGCGCACCAGCATGGCAGACGCTTCCCGGTCTCCAATGATTTCTTCCTTCTCCGGATCCCACCGCAGCTTCCGGCCCAGCCGAACCGAGATGTTCGCTAGCAGCGTGGCGGTGGAGGTGCGGTGACCGTCCTCGATGTCTGCGTTCGGTCGCTTCCGCGACTTTACGCAATCCAGGAAGTTCCGGGCGTGCAGGTCGAGCTGCTCTAGTTCTGTACCCGTCCCCTTCAACGGCTGCATCCAAGGTTTGGATTTCACATCTGTTCGCACCGGTCCGCCTACCGGGTGGGCCGGAACCTTAGCCCATCCCGAAACAACGCCGGGAACCATGTTGCGGGGATCGACATTCATTTCAGGAGTGACTTGGAAGCCCGCGCGCGAGATCGCCATGCTCCCCTTGGTGCCGAAGAACTGCAATCCTCCTCCCCCCCACTGCCGGCACATGCTTCGCGAATCGAATAATTGAGAGTAACGCCGGGGTACTCGAAGATCGTGTCCTGTGTGTCGGGCGTTTCGCCGCCACTGGTCAGACAGAAACGACCGCCGCTCGATGAGACTGCGGAGGGCCCTTTGGCATTGATCACCCATTGGGCAATGTCGATGTCATGGGCGCCCAAATTCGTCATCTGACCACCGGAATAGTCCCAGAACCAACGGAAATGGTAAAAAACGCGATTGTTGGCGTACGGACGCAGTGGCGACGGCCCCAGCCACATATCGTAGTCGAGGCCTGAAGGTGGTTGTCCCTCCGACGCGTCCGGGTACCCGGGAAAGATGTTGCGGTGATGACCGAGAGTGATGGAGTGGATCTTGCCGAGTTGACCGCTGCTCAGAATCTGGTGCGCCACCTGATAATGCGGCCCGCTGCGGTTCTGTGTTCCAGCTTGCACTACGCGGTTGTACTTGCGCGCGGCTTTCACCATCCATCGACCTTCCTGGACGAATCGTGCGATGGGCTTCTCGACGTATACATCCTTACCGGCAGCACAAGCCAGGATAGTCGCCAGAGGATGCCAGTGGTCCGGCGTGGAGATCACCACAGCCTGGACATCCTTGTTGTCCAGCAACTTCCTGAAATCCCCGTAACCCTTTGCATTGGGGTTCCCCAAAGCAGCCAAGCCCTGGTCCAGACGGGGCTTATACACATCGCACGCGGCGACAAGGTCTGCGTCTTTCTGGTTTTTGAAGTCGTAAATATGTTGTGTGGCGACCAGCCCGCAGCCGACGAAACCGAGCTGGACTCGATCGTTGGCGCCAAGCACGCGCCCGTAGGACGCCGCGGAAACAGCCGTCATCGCTCCTAGGAATGAGCGGCGGCTTGCCTGAGTAGGAAAGCTGTCTTCTTGCATCATAATCCTCCCATCAAGATCTCAATCTGGCCCCCTCGCGGTTGCCGCGTGGAGAGCAAGAACGTATACTTCGCCATTTGAAGCTGCCGCATGCTGGTGCTGGTTGAGGGAATCTTCCCGAACGAGGCCGACGGATTGTACTCTGTTCTTCTCGCGTCCACAACGTCACAGGTTCAAGCTCTTCAGGATCTCGTCCCAGGGTTTTCGATAGGGCCGCACGAGCATGGCGGACGCTTCCCGATCGCCTAGGATTTCTTCTTTGTTTGCGTCCCATCGCACTTTTCGGCCCAGCCGGAGCGAGATGTTTGCCAGATGCGTGCTGGTTGCCACCTGATGTCCCTCCTCGACGTCGGCAATCGGCCGCCGGCGCGACTTGATGCAATCCAGGAAATTCCGCGCGTGAAGGTCGAACTGCTCCTGCTGAGATCCGCTACCTTTCATGGCCTGCATCCAGGGCTCTGAGCTCACGTCGTCCGTTCGTCGCGGTCCACCGACTGGATGCACCCAACCTCCATCCACCACCCCGGGCACTTGGTTCGCGGGATCGTGCCTTATTTCGGGGAAAACCTCGAACCCTCCTCGCCCGATCGTCATACTCCCCTTTGTACCGCAGAACGCGAATCCCCCCTGGCCGCCGCGCCTCGGCCCCGCGGACGCTTCGCGAATCTGGTAGTCGAGCACGAAACCCGGGAACTCCCATACCGTGTCCTGCGTGTCAGGTGTCTCTCCGCCTCTCGTCAGAGCGAGGCGGCCGCCAATCGATGAGACAGCGGTGGGGCCCTTCACGTTCATGAACCAATGAACAATGTCGATTTCGTGCGTGCCCAGGTTGCCCATCTGGCCTTGGGAGTAGTCCCAGAACCAGCGCCAATGGTAGAAGGCATGATATTTGGTGTACGGACGCATGGGTGACGGTCCTGTCCACATCTCGTAATCAAGGTCTTTGGGCACCGCCTCCACCGGGGTGTCGGGATAGCCCGGGAAAATGTTGCGGGACGAGCTCATGGTAATGGCGCGGATCTCGCCTAGTTGACCGCTGCGGATGATTTCACGGGCGGCTTGGTAGTGCGGGCCGCTGCGTTGTTGTGTTCCGACCTGCACCACGCGGTTGTACTTGCGCGCGGCTTTCGTCATCCAGCGCCCCTCCATCACAAACCGGCTCATCGGCTTTTCGAGGTATACATCTTTCCCGGCAGCACAGGCCAGAATGGTGCACATGGGATGCCAGCGGTCGCCGGTACTGACCACCACGCCTTGGATGTCCTTGTCATCCAGCATCTTCCTGAAATCCCTGTAACCCTTCGCATTCGGATTTCCCAAGGCTGCCAGGCCTTCCTCCAGACGGGGCTGATACACCTCCGACACGGCCACGAGGTCGGCGTCCTTTTGATTCTTGAAGTCATGAACATGTTGGTAAGCGATCAGCCCATAGCCGATGAATCCGAGCTGAATTCGATCATTGGCGCCAAGCACGCGCCCGTAGGACGCGGCGGAAACGGCTGTCATCGCTCCAAGGAATGAGCGGCGGCTTGCCTGAGCGGGAACGCTGTCTTTCTGCATCATAATCCTCCTATCAAAATCCCTGACTCTGGCCCCCTGGCAGTTGCCGTTTGGAGAGCCAGAACGTATACTTCAATACCATTTGAAGCTGCCGCATACTGGTGCTGGTTGAGGTGATCTTTCAGATCTGCGTCCACGGAGCCCGGGCCTGCCGTGAGATCTCCCGATTGGCCCCTGGGTCGTTCTCGAAGATCTCCTTTTCACCGTTCCAGTGCAGCTTTCTCCCCGTACGATAGGCGATGTTGCACAGATGACAGATGTTGGCGCCCTTATGCCCAATCTCCACAGGCGCGTTGGGGGCTTTGCGGCTGCGGAGGCAATCGATGAAGTTCCGGACGTGGAGCTCAGTCGCATCGGTCGCGTTCTTCCATTTCCGCTCCGCAGCGTACTGGGGCTTGCCTGAACCTCTCCGCCGAGAGTCCGGTGTCAATTCCGGGTAGATGTCGTAGCCGAACCGATCCGCGAAAACCGCGCCGTTCGTACCGTAAAACGCCAGCCCTTCAGGATGATCCTCTTCGCCCACCGAGAAATAGTAGGTCCTGCCGGGTGTACGGCCGCCGACCCCGTGCGCGTTCAAGTCGCAAATCTCGTAACTGCAGACGAATCCGGGGTACTCATAGGTCGCCTGGACGAGATCCGGCACATCCCCGCAGTTTTGGGTCGCGAAACGCCCCCCTGCGGCTACGACTGTCTTTGGCGTGTCCGCATGCATGATCTGATGCATAGTGTCCAACCGGTGAGCCCCGAAGTCACTAACGGCTCCCCCAGCGTAGTCAAAGTATGACCGAAAGTTCCGAAAGCGATTCTGGTTGAATGGCACCTTTGGAGCTGGGCCCAGATAGAAGTCCCAATCCATGCCGGAGGGCACGGCCGAGTCCGGCACCTCGGGGCTCATGTTCGGGTAACGATTCTTGAACCACCAGACACGAACGAAGCGGACCTCGCCCAACTTGCCACTCTGTATGAGGTCCTCTACCTCACGGAAGTGCGGAGCCGAGCGCTGTTGCGAACCCACCGCCACGATTCGCTTCGTGCGCCGGGCCGTCTGCACCATGACCTGCCCTTCTTTGACGTTGTGGGTCATCGGCTTCTCCACGTAGACATCCTTGCCCGCCTCACAGGCCAGGACCGACGGGATAGCATGCCAGTGGTTCGACGTAGCGATGACGACCGCATCGATGTCCTTCTGCTCAAGCAACTTCCTGAAATCCGCGAAGGACTGCGCCTGTGGGCCTGCCGTTGATTTCGCCCGGGTCATGTAAGGCTCATAAACGTCGCAGACGGCGCGAAACTCCACGCCTGGAATCGCCTTCATCGCGTCGAGCAGCACCCGCGACCGAGAACCGCAGCCGATCAGACCAAGCGACACCCGATCATTCGCTCCCATCACACTATTTGCCGACACAGCAGTCCAGGCGACCGCCCCGGCGGCGCCTTCAAGAAACTCTCGTCTACGCATCCATCCTCCTCTTCCCGGGCCTGAACCCGTCGCAGACCTTTACGCTGCCCGTTGTTCTCACCATCCTCGAGCATGGCGGAACGATGCTTGCGCCACCGGCTCGATTCGTTTGACCGCCCAAAAAGGGATTATAGATCGTATCATATGAGTAGTCAAGGCAAGATTGAGCCGCTCTCCCGCGTTCGTGGTTGGCGATCCATGGCTAGTTCCAATACTGTCTACTTTGAGGTCCCTCAAGTTGCGGGGCAGGTTAACAACCTGCTGGAGCTGAAGCAGTTCGAGTTCTTGGACACCACCACAGCCAGCCATCACACCGCGATGGTCGGCTTTCTCAATTCGAGGTCAGAAGTTGAACTTGAGGGCGAACTGGATCTGCCGCATATTGCCGGCCCCAGTAATCTTGCCTAAATTGGCACTGGGGGTTGGACTCGAGCCGTTGTTCCAGCTTGCGCTGGGATTGTTCAATATCACGTGGTTGGGAGCGTTGAACATCTCCGTGCGGAACTCCAGGCTCTTTCTTTCGGCGATCGGGAAAAGCTTGGTGATCGAAATATCTTCGGTCCCTCGCCACGGTCCCCTCAAGTTGTTACGCCCGCAGCTTCCGAACGTGCCGGCGATCGGGTTGGCGAATGCCGCCGGGTTATACCAGCCGTTCTGGTTGGGATTGGGCAGGACCGGGTCCACGCCAGCGACACAGTTGAGCCGGGTGGCGTTCGTAACGAAAGTGGTGCCCCCGGAATCCCATGAGGACGTGTTGACCACGCCGCCGCTTTGCAGCGTGGTAATGGTGCTGACCTGCCAGCCGCCCACTACTTGATTTGCCACCCCTCCATGGTTGAGGAATTTCTGGCCTTTACCAACTGGCAGCGAGTAAAGGATGGAAGCGACGAAACGGTGCGGAACGTGGAAAGCCGAGGGGGCTTTCTCGCACTCAAGGGCGCATTTCGCATCCTGGGGCGTTATGTCGACCGACGTGCCGCGGATGTTGCTGGAGGTGTCCAGGGCCTTGGACCAGGTGTAGGAAAGCAAGGTGTTCAGGTTCGTACCGAAGCGCTGGGTCAATTTGCCGGCTAGGCCATGGTAACTGCCGATGCCGTCGGCATCGATAAACGCGATTCCCGAAGCTCCCCATTCCGGATAGGGCAAGCGCTGAACCACCGGCAAGCTTGCGTTGAGAATCCCCTGATTCATGTTCGTCATGTATTGCAGGTGGCGGTGCAGCGAGCCGCTGTAACCTACTTCCGCAGTTGTCGCTTTGCCCAGCGTGCGCTGGACGTTCAGCACGAAGGTCATGCTGTTGCTGTCCGGCAGGTGTTGGTTCACACCCCAGGTGAGCCCGAGGGGTAGGGTCACCGGGAGCGAGGCCGTGTTGATGAAATCCGTGTAGCTGAACGTCGGCACCCCGTACGTGGTGGGCGCCACGGAGCCGGTTCGGCCACCCATCGCGCGGCTTAAATCGAAGATGGAGTTCTTGCTCTCTATCGAGAAGAATCGGCCGAAACCGGCGCGGACCGCCCACTTGTCCGAGGGGCTCCAGGCGATCCCGATGCGGGGCGAGAAGTCGTGGTAATTGGTGTCGATCAACCGCGAGCCCATGCGCCCATCCCGGACAGTCTGCAGAGGATATAGGATCCCGGCGGGTTTCGCTGATTGGGTGCTGTAATAGGATGCGTACCGGAAATTGATCCCGTCGTAAAAATCTCCGCTGGTGCCCGTGCGGACGAAAACCGGATGCAGACTCTGATCCTGCACGTTGGCGACGTTGGGAACCGCCTCCTTGATCTGGACATTCGGCTCGAGTCCGAGCTTGTCAAACATCGGCTGAGCGACCTCCCACCGGAAACCCAAGCTGACGGTCAGGTGAGGAGTCACCTTCCAGGAGTCGTCGATGTAGGCCGCCCATTCGCTGCTGCGGAAATCGGTCTGGACCAGCGAGACGGCGGCAATGGCGTTGTACGTATCACCCAACATGAAGTCCGCGCCCGTGTAGCCGCCGCTCTGCGTGGCGGTCGTGGGACCCGTCGCCTTGATGGAGTTGGTAAACTGGCTGCTGAAATAGAACTGGCCGCGGGGGAATTCATTGCCGACCTGCGGGAACTCGTCGTAGCGGTACTCTCCCCCCATGCGCAGCGAGTGCTTCCCGACGATCCAGGAGAAGTTGTCCACCCATTGGTAATACTTGTCGTTGATCTGGAACGGGCTGCTGGTCGGGTTGCCCCAGCCGCTCAGGTTCTGGGCCATGCCGATGTTGGGGATGCCCCAGGAATTCGGATCCGTGACTTTGAAGGGCGTACCGAGAGCCTCGTTCACGTTCACCTTGCCCGCCAACTGCTGGGTGATGTTGTTGAACAGCGAGTTGTAGCCGAACCGGGCTTCGTTCACCTTGGTCGGGGAAAGGGTCCGGACGTTGGAGAGCACCCACTGGCTGGCTCGGGTATAGAGAACATTCCCATCCACTCCCGTCATGGTCGGGAGCACGGCAAAGGAGGATTCGTCGTTCCAACTGTAGCGGCCGAACCATTGCGAGCTCGAGCTCTCGTTGAAATCGATGCGCTCGGTGATCGTGTCCTTGTCGTTCGGATTGGTCTGCGAGTATTGGTAGTTTCGGTAAGGCAGCCCGCCGGACGTTGTGGTCTGATTCGGCATGGGCACAAACCCGAGGAGAACCTTGGAGCCCGCGCTGAGGCGGCTGGCGGGAATCTGATTGTTGGTGAAGAGCGTCTGCGTGATGTTGGGGTAGGTCCCGGTCCGCGTGGTCGGATCCGCCAGAGCATACCCATAAGCGAGGATAGAGGAAAAGTCGCCGTTTCGCATCTCCGGCGTCAGCACGCCGGCATAGTTCGTCGTGGTCCTGCGGGACTTGTATCCCTCCCAGTTCGACATGAAGAACAGCCGGTCCTTTCCGTTGAATATCTTCGGAATCTGAACCGGTCCGCCCAGCGTGAAGCCGTACTGGTTCTGGCGGTAAGGCGTCTTCCCTGGCGAGGGGTTCGTGGCACTGCGAGTGGCCGAGCTGAAATCGTAATCCCTGGCGTCCAGCTTGTCGTTGCGCAGGAATTCGGACATGGTTCCGTGATATTCATTGGTGCCGGGTTTGGTGGAAACGTTGACTTGTCCGCTTTCCCGTCCGAACTCTGCGGGGTAGATGCCGGTCTGTACCTTGAACTCCTGGAGAGCGTCGACCGACGGCTGCAGGATGTACGTGTTGAAATCAATGTCGGTGTTGGTGATGCCGTCCAGGGTGTAGTTCTGCCAGGTCGAACGCCCCCCCGTCGTGGCGATGGTGAGACTGCCGCGCGAGCCGCCCAGGCGGCCGCTCGCCTGTGCGGCGGCACTAAAGCCGTACGTCACGTTGGGACTCAAGGCGACCAGGCTGAAGAAACTGCGGCCGTTCAACGGCAGGTCCATGATCCGCCTTTCCTCGATCACGGTGCCGACCGTGGCGTTCTCGGTGGCCAGCAGGACACTGGAGGCGCTGACCTCGATGGCCTCGCTGACCTGCCCCACCTGCAACGCGAAATCCACGCGCGCGGTCTGCTGCACCTGCAACTCGAGGGTGCGCGTCATGGCGCGGAAGCCTGCCTTCTCGACCCTCACGGAATAGGGTCCGGGGACCAGGCCTGGCACCACATAAATTCCGGCGTCGTTGCTGACGGCATTCCGGGCCACGTTGGTGGATGTGTTCGTGATGGTGAGTGCCGCGGCTGGCACCACCGCACCCGTGCTATCGGTGACTGTACCATCGATTTCGCCGAGCGTCTGACCCCAAGCCGGCAGGCAGAGCGCAACGGCGATTGAAAAAACCGTAAGGACTGTTCGCATTCCTTCACCTCGCATTGGATGGGAACCTCTCAGCGCTGGACAAGGCGGCCCGAACGGCGAGCGGCACTTGTGCTGCCAGGGACGCCCCAGGCAGCGCCCGCACAAAGCAAATTCGCACTCGCCAGACCGATCACCTTCCTCGCTCACGGTCCTCCCCTTGGACTGCTACTGAAATGACTCACGCGGGGGCTCTTCACAGCCACCTTTGGATCATTGACATCCAGATCGCAAGACTACCAACAGAGTGAATATACTTCTTATGATATGAGCAGTCAAGTCAAAATTTCGCGAACTTGAAACCGCTTCACGTTGGGGATGGTATCCCGCCGCCCTCCATCGCGCGAATCAGTAGTCGCAAGGGCGCCGTGCCGCGGGGGGAGTCAGACTCAGGATCTGGGAAACCCTGGTCCATGAGCGATTTGCACAATACCAAATCGGTGCACTCCCGCGGGTTCCTACTGCCCTGCTTGGGAACGGGCAACCTGCTCGGCGGCCAGCATCGCGACGCCGACTATCTGCTCAGAAGCGGTGCGGGCTGCTAATGGATCTCGCTGACGAAACGCGGTTCCCAAGCTGCGGTAGGCTTCGAGCCCGAGCGAGAGCGTGTCGGGGAGCCTTGACATGCAGCACAGCGCGCTTCGGAAAGGGTGACGCAGGACTCTATCCAGTTGCAGGAACAAGGCATTGTGACTGGCGGTCACGATGGCGGTGTGCAGCTCCAGATCGAGGTCGATGATCTGGTCGAAACTGGCGGCTTCGATCTCGGCCTCGCGCTGCTCCAGGCACCGTTCGATCACTTTGAGTTCTTCCAGACTAGCCCGGAGCGCAGCGAAAGCCGCTGCTGTCGGTTCAATCGCAAGACGAACCTCACATATGTCTCGAAGGAATTGGGCATCTGGCCGGACTTCGGCCAGCCAGGCAAGGATGTCCGGATCCAGGAGCCGCCACTCCGAGCGGGGTCGGGCCCGCGTGCCCACCCGGGGACGCATCTCTACCATTCCCTTGTCAGCCAGTACCTTCATCGACTCTCGCAGGACGGTGCGGCTGACGCCGATTTGACGACACAGGGTGTTTTCGTTTGGAAAAACCACAGGCTCAGGCGCGTATTCCGCCTGAATCAGAGACAAGGCGAGTTGCCGCACAACAAGATCGTGCAGATTCGTACGGTGCTTCAACCGCGCAAGTTCTTGCACCATCTCTCTCCTGATAGTATCGTATGAGCGCGACTCATTGCTGTATGCGTGATGACCGGCCCGCCCTCTGTCAAGGCAACCTGATCTGCGGGCCAGATGCATTCCCCGCAAGGCAGATGTCGCGGCCCACGGCTGCGCATGCCCTACCCGGCCCTGCTCGGAGCGATCAGGCGGCGCGCCAGAGCGACTCCTGCGATGGCATCCTCGCCATAGCCGTCGGCTCCGATCCTATCGGCGTATTCCTGCGTAACCGGAGCGCCACCTATGATCATCTTCAGGCGGCTTCGGAGGCCAGCCCTGTCCACGGCTTCAATCGTGTCTTTCAGGGCGGGCATGGTCACAGTGAGCAATGCCGAGAGCGCCACAATATCAGCATTGTGGGCCTTGGCGGCATCGACGATCCTGTCGGCCCGTACGTCCGTGCCAAGGTCGGTCACCTCGAAGCCGGCGCCTTCAAGCATTGAGGCAACCAAGTTCTTGCCAATGTCGTGCAAGTCGCCCTTCACTGTTCCTATCACCACCCGACCCGCGGGCTGGGCTCCGCCCCGGGCCAGGGCTGGGCGCAGGAGTTCAAGCGTGGCCTTCATCGCACGACCGCCAAGCACTAATCCCGGGACGTAGATCTCCTGGCATTGGAATCGCCTCCCGACCTCGTCCATGGCGGGAGTCATGTACCTGGTTACCAACTCGAGGGGGTCCACATTCTCTTCAAGGGCCTTGCGAGTAATGTTGGCCGCGGCTTTCTGATCTCCCCTCACAATCGCATCGTACAATTCGGTAAGTTCAGCCATAGAACACATATGCTCCGTTCGCGTCTTTCCTGAAGCGACCATTCGCACGGGCTCGGGCACCATTTACCCACCGATCAACCCGACATTACCTTCTCGGTAATGTACTGCAAACGTTCGAATTCGACATCGGCCGTCACCATGTCGCTCACGCCCAGGATGAGATGACTCTGGCGGCTGTAGCGTCTCACAGTGTCGTCCACGAACTCGCGGAACTGCTCCGTCGTGGCGCTGTCGGAGCAGAGCAGAACCGATGGGATGCCACCCCAGATTGTGATCCGGTCCGCGAACGCTTCTCGGATTTCCTCCAGCCGGCAGCGGGTCATGGGGTAGGGGCAGACCGAGTCGGCAACGTCAAAATCGGCCTCCAGGTAGAGCGGCAGCAGGTTCTTGTTCTCCCCGTCTGTGTGGGTCATCAGGTATTTGCCTTTCCTGTGCAGTACTCGGGCATAGTCCCGCAACGGAGGGAGGATGTACTTTTCGAAGAACTGGGGGTAGGTGATGGAATCGTCGTAGTTGCCGCCCAGCAGCACAACTTCGGCTGGCGACTCCGCCGCGCATTGCTGGATGCTGGCGTAGTAGGGCTGCATCGACTCCGCCAGCGCCTCCACCTTCTCAGGGTAATCGTTCAGCGCGCAAAAGAACTGATCCAACGGCATCAGCTCTTTCATAATGTGTTGAATCGGGCAGGCAGTGCCGGTCAGGAAGCCGATCACGATGCCGCGATTCCCGACTTCCTCGCGCCGCTTCAGATAGCCGTCCAGGCGCGGTTTCACCTTCAGATGAGAAAAAATGTGGGCAAGCACGTCGAAGTCACGCGGCTCGCGAAGGGCGTGTCCGGAGATGAATGGAACCGACGCGCCGCCATCCAGCATTTCATCGGTGAACACGGCTACGGTGGTGATGGAGCCGGCAGGCGTGTGATACTCGACACAGGTTTCCTGACCGGCGCGGATCACGCGGCGATCGACGTCCTCCATGATCGTCTCGTACGGGAGCACAGGCAGATCATATAGCCCAAGCCCGCGGTCGATCATATCGTTCTCGTTCGCGCGTTCCGTAAAATCGGGCACCACGTGGTAGTAGCCCATCCCCAACCGGTCGGTCACTTCCATCAGGCTGAAATCGCGAAGTTCGGTGGGAAGCGTGCCGAGGCGAACATGCGCCCTGTACCAGAATTCCATCCGCGGAACCCACGGCAGGCGATCAGGGATCTCGCCGCGGATGGCGGCCAGAATGCGCTCGCGGTCAGTCATTTCTCCTCCGGGCAAATGCCAGTTGTCTGCGGGGCAACAAGAACAGCCCGACACCATGCTTCACAATCATACTATAATACTACGGAATTGCAAACCATGATGCGTGACACTGCAGGCTCCTCCAACCGCGACCACTTCGCTTGGCTGGTCATTGCTGTACTGTTCATGGCGTCCGTGATCAGCTACATGGACCGCGTCGCTCTCGGCGTAGTAATGCCACAGCTCCGGCGCGACATTGGCATCACCAACGCGGATTACGGCCTTTGCGTAAACGCCTTCCTCGTGCTCTACGCCCTCTTCTACATCTTAGGCGGGAAGATCGCCGACCGCCTCGGTTCTCGCCGCTCGTTTTTGCTTCTAGTGGTTTTTTCGTCCATTGCGAAAATGGCGCAAGCAACCGTTACAGGGCTACGCAGTCTGTGTGCCTTCCGCGCCGTGGTCGGAGTCGGCGAAGGCGGATTCTACCCCACCGCCATGCGGGGCGCGTCCGAGTGGTTTTCGCACAAGGACCGTGCGAAGGCCGTTGGAATACTCCTTTGCGGCATCAGCGTGGGCGCCCTGGTGACTCCGCCGATAGTGGCTTGGTTGACGATGCGCTACTCCTGGAGGGCCGCTTTCCTGCTGACCGGCTCATTAGGCCTGATTTTGGCGCCGGTCTGGTTAGTTCTACACCGCCGCATCGCTCAGGCATATGGTGTTCTCGACCCGGCGCCGGCATCTAAAGCGGAAGAGGACACGGGCCTCGCAGGCGAACAGGATCTCACGGTCGCCCAAGTGCTCAAACGCAGGAAATATTGGTGCTTGCTGGGTGCACGCGCATCGAGCGATGTCGTCTGGTACTTCTATTTGTTTTGGATCCCTGCCTATTTCCAGGATGTGCGGAGCTTCAGCCTGGCGATGGTGGGGCGGTTCCTATGGATACCGTTCTTCGCCTCGGATGTAGGCGCGTTGTCGGGCGCGTGGATCAGTAGCGGGCTGATTCGGCGCGGGATGGGCTTAGACTGGGGGCGCAAGAGCGTGCTAATCCCCTCGGCGCTTTGCGGCATCATTGGCGCATCAGCCGCATTTGTTCCGAATGCCTTCGTGGCTCTTGCCTTGGTCAGCATCGCCTTGTTCGGGCATCTATCTTGGTCGTCCACCATACAAACCGTGATCACCGAAGTCACGCCCAGGAGACACGTGGGCACACTGTACGGGGTGACGGGAGCTGCGGGCACGCTGATATCCTCCCTCTCTCAGCCGTTCATCGGGCGTATCATCGATTCCCGGGGATACAACCCGGCGTTCGCCGGCGCGGCTTCGGCCTATGCGATCGCGCTCGTACTATTGTTTGCAGCAGGCAGAATAGAACGGATCCGCTGAGCCGAGGTGGCGACGGCACGTCGCGTTTTGTCGGTCTCCAGATCGTGACGGTGTCCGGAGCCAGAATTTCATCACAGCCTGGGACCCGAGGGATGCGAGTGACCCGTCGGGAAAAGACTGCGGGCATATATCCGGCCTCGAAGTTGAGGGTCGTCACCCTCGGGCCATGATGGAATCTGCGCTTCTTCCCCTTCCACAGGTCATCGGCCTCGGAGGCCCAGCCCCCGTTCAGGTTCGGAAGAAGCCGGTCTACCCGGTTGCGCCATCACTCAGACTCCTGCGATCTTCAAGGAAGCTTCTCTAGGCCGCGCGACGATAAGGCTCATGGTGGCCCAGGAGCGCCCAGATGATCCGGGCGTTCTTGTTCGCTACTGCCACGCAGGCATTAGCCGTCCCCAGCCTCCGCTGTTTGTCGGCAATCCACTGGCTCCGTGAATTGCTCTTGTGCCCTGCTCGGTAGACAAGGGAGCGCGCCCTATGAACCAGCAGCATGCGCAGGTACGGATCGCCGCACTTGGTGATCCCCAGCAAACGTTGTTTCTCTCCGCTGGATTGCTGCCGCGGAACCAGCCCGACCCAAGCGACGAACTGCCGGCCGTTGCGGAACGAGCTGCCGTTAGCGATCGCGGCGACCACCGCGGTCGCGGTGGCGGGGCCAACCCCCTTTACAGCCGCGATCCGTTGACACAACACGTCCTGCTGAAACGCCTCCTGTAGCTTTGAATCCATTGCCAGTATGCGCTCCTCGAGCGCCTGCAGTTCGTCGTACAGATCCGCAAACAGTCGCTTGGCGGAGTCGCTGAGGCGTGGTTCACTCTCCTCGATCGACTGTGGCAAGGCCTGGCGTACTTGGCTCAAGTGTTGCGGCAGAACAATGCCGTATTCACTGAGCAGACCACGGATCTGATTGCCCAGCTGCGTGCGACAGCCGATCAAACGGCTCCGCACACGGTGCAGAGCTTGCAGGTCCTGCTGCTCGACAGTCTTCTGAGCGACAAAGCGCATCTGCGGCCGGCCGACCGCTTCGCAGACAGCAGCTGCGTCGTGTTGGTCGTTCTTCTGAGACCTCAGGAAAGGCTTGACAAACTGCGGGGCGATCAATCGCACCGTGTGTCCGAAGGTCTCCAACACACGCACCCAATAGTGCGCGCCCTGCGTGGCCTCCAGTCCCACCACGCACGCCGGCAGGTTGGCGAAAAAGCCGGCAAGCTGGTCTCTGCGGATCCGCTTCCGCAGAACCACATGTCCTCTGATATCAACTCCATGAACCCGAAACACGCTCTTAGCTGTGTCGAGCCCGATGGCACTCAATGGCATGGCTCACCTCACTGGCCGTCTACGGTAGCAGCAACGCTACCGCTTGGGCCGGGTCCATACCATCAGGTCAGAAGGACTGGACCTTCAGCCAGAGCGTTCGCGGCGTCTTCTTTCCGGACAGCGTCTTGACGCCGAACCGGATGAGATCTCCTCCCTCCAGCAGCGCGTAGCCGAGGTGTCGAGTCCGGGGAGCGATGGCGAGGACGACGGATGAGGAGAGTGCCGTCATCAGCAAGAAGTTGATGCTAGAGAACAGACTGATAAGCCCCCGCAAGCGTTCCCTTGCGCTCGGCTTCCCGCATCCTGAATTGCGGATGGCGTGCCTTAACGGCCCCGATCTCGCGAGAGAGTTCGGCGTGCACGCCTGGGAACAGCTCTGCCACCGGCGTCTGGTAGATTACGGACAACTTGAGGGCGGTCCTCAGGCCCGGAAGCTTCCGGCCGCGCTCGTACTCACAAATCTTGGATAGTGAGCGGTGCCCGAGGAGCGCGGCAACCCACTTCTGCGGCAACTCCGCCCGTTTGCGCGCGATCCACAGCCTGTTGGCGAGGGGCGCAGACCCACGGCGATGTTGGTGCATACTCGGTTGTAAAACTTGCCTCCATCATAACGGCGCATTGCTATCGCTCATAGACATAAAAACTTCGCCGAAGAGCGAAGTGGGTGTGGTGTGGTTCGAATTGGTCCAGCGGGGTCTACTCGCTTGAAATTCTTGGAACCGCTTGTTTTGACCCCTCTCCCGCTGCGTGGTACTCTCTGAAAAGTTCGCGGAAGTCCCGTATTTCCCGCAAGATCTGGTTCCAAAATTTCCCCACGAGGCGGACCCCATTTGATTCCCTCGTTCGACAGGGCGTGAAAAGTCTGAAAGAGAAGCCCCAATTCGGCGGTTCGACTTTTCCCGTTCACGAATCCGACCGGAAGTACCAAACGTTCGAACCGCCGTCTGTATGGTGACTCCAGCGTTTCCCATGTTTGCCGCAGCTGCGCCAGCGGCGCGGTGATCTCATCGAGTTCCCTGCGAATCTGCTCACAATCCACGGCTTCCTCGACGGAGTGCCCTTCGATCGCGGCGCGCCGTTCGGCGAGAACGGTCTTCTGCTCCAGGAATTCCTGATCCGTGATGAGACCCTCGGTTCGCATCCGGATGAGTTCCTGCGTCTGCTTCTTGATCCGAGTCAGCTCCGCTTGTCGGCGAGTTCTTTTGGCTTTGAATGTCGCCTGCCGTCCATTAGCGGCCCGGATGATAAGCTCGCCCAGTCTCCCGACGAGTTGCGGTTCGGGCGCAATGGTTTCGAGGAATACGCCGAATTCTCCATGCATCTCGTTCGCGGAATAGCTCTTCCGATCGCAGCTTGGCTTCGAGCAGTGGTAGTACGGGTAATACTGAGTACGGCCTCGGGTGAAGCTGCCGGTCAGATAGCGCAGACACCTCTGGCATCGCACGAGGCCGCGCAAGGGAAACTCTGGGCGTTGTTTCTGATGTGGTACCGACTGGTTGCGCCCGTCGATGATCTGCTGAACGCGGGCGTACTCCGACCGGTTGACCATCGCGACGTGCTTGCCCTCATGCTCCGCACCGGACCAAGAATCGACGAGGATACCAGCGTAGTACGGATTGCTGAAAAGATTGTCAATCGACTGGGCGCTGAGGGGGCGACCTCTTTCCGTCTGAATGCCCCAGTTTGTCATAAGCCGCTGAATCTCAGCCTTGGTGTACGCGCCGGTGGCGAACTCCCTCCATGCTTTCTGTAGCAGGCCAAACACAGGTTGATTCGGCTGATCAGGCTCGGTCTTCTTCTCACCGCTCTTGGTGACAGTCTTGTAGCCAAGGGGCGGCTTCCAAGGAAAGATTCCTTCCTGGAGCTTCCGGCGCATCCCCTGCACTGTGCGCATCGCCCGGATGTCGTTGTCGAACTGCGCAAAGCCCGCGAGAATCGTTTCCATCAACTTGCCCTCGGGGTTGGTGTCGATCGGCTCGGTGACCGAAACGATGCGCACGCCGTACTTCGCCAGGGTCGCCTTGATGCTGAAGTGATCGGTCACGTTCCGGGCGAAGCGGTCAATCTTCCAGACGAGCAAAACCTTGACCGTGTCTTTGTTCTGGCGGCAGAAATCGATGAGTTCCAGAAGCTGCGTCCGATCGGCGAACTTTGCGGATTCGCCACGCTCGACGAAGACCTTAAGGATCTTGATGTTGTGCGACTGCGCGAACTCCCGGCAGGCGGCTTGCTGCGATTCGAGGCTTGTGCCCTTGACCTGCTCTTCGGAGGACACGCGGCAGTAGGTGACGCCGTTCATGGAGGGAAGCGTGACGACCTGTGCCCCAGTCATCACGCCGATTACGGATTACGGCGGAATCGTAGCTTCTTGCTTTAGCTCTGTCAAAGCCGGTCTACGGCGATGTTGCGCTCCTTGCTTCCTCCCAAGGTAGATATCGAGAAGCAACTCTGCCATGGCGTGCATCTCGCGATAGAGCTGCCGAAGTTGGCCGTCGGAATAGTCCTTAGCGAGCGGGCCAAGGAATCTCTTGAATTCCTCGATCTCATCCATACGCGCTCAGCGTAGCCCAGTAGCCGACCCGTCAAAGGCGGAGAGCCTCACCCTTAGCGGCATCCACACGGCTGCCACAGCCGGCAACTCCGTCCGTCTTTCGTTACTGCTCCGCTGCGCTACGCTTCCGGGCGTATGGGCCTCGCGTGCGACCTCGCGGAGTTGGCGCTTCAATACCACCGCGCCCTGCCGGGCCGCATCCGGCGGTACCTCAACGCGCGCGGCATCACGGATCTGCTTATCAACTTCCACCTGCTCGGCTGGAACGGTCACAGGATCACCATTCCGATCCGGAACAGGGAAGGCAAGATCGTCTTTTTCAAGCTGGCCAAGGACCCGGAGGATAAGACGGCAAGTCCAAAGATGCTTGCCACGCCCGGCTCCTCCGCCGAGCTGTACGGTTGGGAGGCAGTGCTCGAGAAGCCGACGCAGATTGTGGTCTGCGAGGGCGAGTTTGACCGGCTGGTACTGGAGGCCAAGGGCTTCTTCGCGGTCACCTCGACAGGCGGTGCCGGGGTGTTCCGCCGTGAATGGGCCGAGTACTTCCAGTCGATTGCGGAAGTCTATGTCTGCTTTGACAACGATGAAGCAGGCCGCCAGGGAGCCGAGCGGGTCGGAAGGCTGATCCGGCACGCCCGCATCGTCGAGCTGCCCGAGGAGGTCGGGCCAGGCGGAGATGTGACCGACTTCTTTGTGCGCCTGGGTCGGAGTCGCGCGGATTTTGAAAAGCTAATGGAGCAGGCGTTGCCCGCGCTGCCGGAGGCGCCGTCCCCGCCGGCGGCACACCGCTCCGAGCCTTCCCAGGCGTGCACCACCGACAGCGTCCTCCGCGAGCGCATTGACCGCATCAAGCGCGCGAATCCCCTCGCCGAGGTCGTTGGACGCTACGTGAAGCTTCATGGCTCCGCCGACCGGCTGACCGGATTGTGCCCGTTTCACACCGACCGCAACCCGTCGCTTGTCGTGTTCACGGCGAGTGGCACCTTCCACTGCTTCGGTTGCGGCAAGCGCGGGGATGCGATCACGTTCGTGCGGGAGATCGAGGGACTGAGTTTTCGCGAGGCGCTGGAGCGGCTGGAGAATTTCAGCGGCACCTATGCAGCAGAAGCCAAACGACAAACGTGAACCTCCAAGACAGCGGCCGCTCCCGACCGCCTCTGCCATCCTCGACGACGGGGCGATCCTGGAGATGGTCTTGCGGCCGGCGGAGCCACGAACGGCCTTCGTGCTCTGGCGCAACGGCGAGTGGAGCACCAAATCGGCGATCACGGTTGATCCTTTCCACCGCTTGGTTCCCTATTCGCCGCACAACAACCTCATCCTGAACGAGGTCGTGCTCTTCCCCTCCGAACCCGATGAATACGGCTCCGAGGCGGAACTCCTCGCAGAGATTCAAGCCTTCATTCACCGCTACGTGGACGTGAGTCCGCTGTTCGAGAAGATCGCCGCCTACTACTCGCTCTTCTCCTGGGTCTACGACGGCTTCAACGAACTGCCCTACCTCCGGCTGCGCGGCGATCCGGGCAGCGGGAAAACCCGCTTTCTTCTCACTGTGGGCTCGCTCTGCTACAAGCCGATCTTCGCGAGCGGCGCCTCAACGGTCTCTCCGCTGTTCCGCATCCTCGATGCTTTCCGGGGAACGCTCATCATCGACGAGGGCGATTTCAAGCTCTCCGACGAGCGCGCCGAGATCGTGAAGATCCTCAACAACGGCAATGCGCGGGGCTTTCCGGTCCTGCGCAGCGAAGTGGTCGGCAACCGGAAGGAGTATGATCCTCGTGCCTACCACGTCTTCGGCCCGAAGATCGTGGCCACACGCGGCTACTTCGAGGACCGGGCGTTGGAGAGCCGGTGCCTTACGGAGGAGATGGGACAGACGCGGCTTCGCGAGGACATCCCGATCAGCCTTCCAGCAGCCCATAAGCAGGAGGCGTGCCTCCCAATGCCACTTAAACAAGCCCTGGCATGAAGCGTAAAGGCTGGTTTATGTTTCAGTTATGGACCAGCCTTGCTCAGACGCCATGGGATTGTACCAGCGGTGCTTGTCGAGCGCCGTGGTGGAATATTTGCAGAAGCAGACGCGGGTGAAGGTGCGACGTTGCGTCTACTCCGCACAGGTGGTGATTTGGCTGATGATCCGGCAGCGGCTGCAAGCGCAGGGGACGCTGGCCAGCGCCGTGGAGGCGCTCTCGGATGGTGCGGCCGACTCCTTGCTGAGCCGTCAGGCGCGCCTCCGGCGGAAGCGAATTTCGCGGCGCACGGGTGGATACAGCCACGCGCGCCAGCGGTTGCCGAAGCTACTCTGTAAGAGAGTGAGCCAAGAACTCATTGTGCGGCTGCGGGAGATTCTGAATCCGGAGGACAAGCCAACAGCGTATCTTCTGGACGGTTCGAGTCTGGAACTGGAAGCCAGTCCTGGATTGCGCCGGGCCTACCCGCCCGCCCAGAACCAGCACGGGCGGGCCCACTGGCCGGTGCTGCGCATCGTGGTGCTGCATGAACTGGAGACCGGGTTGGCGGAGGAGCCGCAGTGGGGTCCCATGTATGGGCCGGCGGCTGTCAGTGAACAAACGCTGGCGGAGAAAGCCATGGATGCGCTAGCGCCTGGTTCGGTGGTGGTGGGGGATCGCAACTTCGGCGTGTTTTCGATCATCTGGGCGGCTGGGCTGCGGGGTCTGGGAGTGGTCACACGTCTGACCGAACCGCGGGCGCGCAAACTGACGGGAGAACCGATCCAGCAGGAAGGCGAGCGCGCGGTGCGTTGGGAAGCGAGCCGCTTCGACCGGCGGCGGCAGGGCGGGATGCCGGAGGCGGCGTGCGGGGAAGGACGCTTGATCAGCGTGCGGATCGGCCGGGGCCAGTCGAAGGAATGGCTCCATCTGTTCACCACGCTGAGCCTGCCGGCGGAGGAAGTACTGGCTCTGTACGGGCAGCGCTGGAAGATCGAAACCGATCTGCGGAGCCTGAAACGAACGGTTCGCCTGCATCACATCGTTGCGCGCAAGGAGAGCATGATGGAAAAGGAATTGATCACCGCCGTGGCGGCCTACAATCTGGTGCGCACCGTCATGGCTCTGGCGGCGCGCCGCCACCACCTTTCCCCTCGGCAACTCAGCTTTACCTTCGTGATGAACGTGGTCAGCGGCTCCTGGCACAAACTGCAAACCGCGCTGGATGCCAAGACCTACCAGCGTGAGGTGTTTAACCTGTTGGATGCCGCCGCGCAGGGTACGCACCCCCGCCGCAAGAAACGCAAATCATTTCCCCGTGCCGTATGGCATCGCCGCCATACGTTTCCCGCCCGCAAGGAGGATCCCAATGCAGTTGCTTAAGTGGCATTGGGCGTGCCTCCTGCGCAACAAGCTCTTGCT
This sequence comes from Bryobacterales bacterium, assembly GCA_963798455.1. GTDB lineage: Bacteria > Acidobacteriota > Terriglobia > Bryobacterales > Bryobacteraceae > CAWCTD01. Next base: position 307,393 of record CAWCTD010000004.1, on the reverse strand, counting down.
ATTCCGCTTCCGCAACCTGGGGAAGTGCCGGACCAATGAGGAGCTGGTCGACCGCGCCATCGAGCCGCGCCTGAACCAGATCTTCGTGCCGCTTCTGTCGATCATTGAGGACCCGGCAGCGCGAGCCGAGCTCCGGGAGCTTGCCCGGCGCTATCACCGGGAGCTGGTGGCCGAGCGCGGCCTGGATGCCGAGGCGCAGGTTCTGGAGATCCTCCGCGACATGCTGGCGTCGCCCTATGAGACTCGACTGTCGGTCAAGGACATCACGAGCTGGTTCATCGACCGGCACGGGCAGGATTACGAGAAGAAGATCACCACCAAGTGGATCGGAAGCATTATCCGAAAGAGACTTGGCCTGAAGACCCAGCGAGATCGCGATGGCTACCTGATCCCGTCTGCTGAGAAGGACAAGCTCCCCCGCCTTTACGAGAAGTACGGAATCGGGCGTGATGAAACCGGACAGGCGCCCGCCGAGGCGTCCCTGCCCCCCGCTCCGTGAACGTTGTGAACGTTAGCGTGAACGTTGTGTGAACATTGGCCAGCGAAAAACCGCGTATTCAAGCCAGTTGTGAACTTGTGAACTTCAGCCCGGGGGGATGGAAGAAGGCAGCTATCTCCTCCTAACCCCCGATCCAACGTTCACAAGTTCACAGGCCCTCCAAAAAGCCCACAGTTGAGCCGCGAAACCCCGTGAACATTGGCCAGACCGGAAAAACACCAAGTTCACAACGTTCACACCCCACCCGCTTATGCCCAGGAGATCCAATACCCACCGCCGCTGGCAGATGGTCGTCGTGGTCAACGATTTTCACGTGCCCTTCCACGACGAGGCGGCCCTGACCGCACTCCACCGGTTCCTGCGCCGCGAACGGCCGGACTGGCTGATCTTGAACGGCGACTTCATGGATTTCTGGGAGATCTCGCGCTTCGACCTGACGCCGCGCGCCGGAAAGGAGTTCCGGGAGGAGATCCGGATCGGGAAAGTAATCCTCCGGGACGTCCGCCGGCTGTTGCCCCGCGCGCGGATCACCTGGATCGAAGGCAACCACGAGTTCCGCCTGCGGCGGTACGTGATCCAGAACGCCCGTCATCTCTATGGCCTGCCCGGCCTCTCCGTGCCCGAGCTCTTCGAACTGAAGCGGCTCCGGATCGAATACGTCGCCTGTCATCCCGCGGCGAGCAAGTTCACCGACAACTTCATCCGGGTGGGCAATCTCTACGTCGGGCATTGGGACAAAATGGCCCTTCACGGCGGCTATGCGGCCAAGGGATTGGTCGAGGCCAAGGGCGTCAGCGTCCTCCAGGGCCACACCCACCGCTTTGGCGCGCATGCCCGCACCACGGTGGACGGTCGCATACTCCTGGGGATCGAAAACTCTTCCATGTGCCGGCGGGAGGCGAGCTACGTCGCACACCCGAACTGGCAGCTTGGGTTTTCGGTGGTATACGTGGACCCGGTCTCAGGGCGGTTCCAGTGGGCTCCGATCGCGGTTGGCGCGCACGCCTTCCCGGCGCGCGGGCAACCATAGTGAAACCGGCCCCGCGCGCAATCCACAGAATAGATGAGGCTTACAGATGGAACATTTTCGTTGACTTGAATATCACACACGATTAGCCTATTAGAGAGGGCCCTGCAGGACGGATTCGAAGCTATAACAGCTTTTCAGTTCCCTGCATACGCTTGGCCGTAGGAACTGAGCTCCGGCGCCCGCGGAGGTAGCAATGGATATCGAAAGCGAGGCGCACGCACCGAAGCCGCTCACATCGTCCTTCAATCGAACCATTCTCGGTCGCTCTGATTGTTCCACCCTGTTCTCCGCCGGACTGAACATCTTCCATATTTCCGCTTTCCTGCTCGCATTCATGTTTCACATGCCAGCGGCCGCCCAGTCACCAGCTACAGAGCGTGTCACGCTGTCGAGTGACGGGTATACTGGCCTCTTCGAAGACAGAGCAGACACTGGCCCCCCAGATCGTACACCCCTTATTCTCATCCACGGCGTTCACGGCAACAGCCCGCCCTGCTCGGACGAGGACACCCTCGCAAACCCATACCGGGACTACTGGAAAGGATTCCTTGAATTCTTTATGCCACAGTCAGGCCCCGGGCTACGCTTAAAATACAAGACCTATCGCTTCCATTACCTAAGCGACAAAATTTCGGTACCAGACATCGCCAAGGATCTTGGAGAAGTCCTGGAAGCAAATCCAGACCTCCGTAACAAATCAATCGTGATTGTCGCGCATAGTACGGGCGGCCTCGTGGCCCGCTCGTACATGAATGAGTACACGCAACTGGCTCCGGGCACCTTTCAGAACAAGTTAGGTGGTGAGCGAGTTCTCACGCTTATTACCCTCGCGAGTCCACACCACGGTTCGCCCTTCGCCATGGACACTGACCTGCCCCCCGTAAACTACACCAGGGATAATTGAGAAGCTCCAGAAAGGGAGAGGAGCTTCGAGATGAAGAAGAGCCGCTACACCGAAGAGAAGATCATCGGTGTGCTGAAGCAGATGGAGGCCGGCCGCAAGGTAGCGGATCTGGCTCGGGACCTGGGTGTGAGCGAGGCGACGATCTACACCTGGAAGAGTAAGTACGGCGGGTTGGATGTGAGTGAAGCCCGGCGTTTGCGGGAACTGGAGCGGGAGAACGGCGAGTTGAAGAAGTTGGTGGCGGATCTCAGTCTGGACCGCGAAGCGCTGAAGGCGGTGATCCGAAAAAACGGCTGGAGCTTGTAGGAGGAAGGCGGGACGTGGCGTTCGTCATCGAGGAGTTTGCGATGAGCGAACGCCAGGCCTGCAAGCTCTTGGAGGTGGACCGCAGCAGCTACCGCTACGAACCGCTAGCCCGCGATGACGGCCGGCTGCGGGAGGAGATGGTCGCCCTGGCCAAGCAGAAACCACGCTACGGCTACCGGCGGCTGGGTGTGTTGATGGAGAGGCGCGGCTGGAAGATGAACCACAAGAAGCTGTACCGGCTGTACCGGGAGGAGCATCTGGCGGTGCTGAGGCTGAGGCCTAAGCGACTGCTGCGGCCTGCGGCGCCGGTGGCCCAACTGACGCGCGCCAATCAGGAGTGGGCCATGGACTTCGTGATGGACGGTTTGGCGACGGGCCGCGCTGTGCGGGCGTTTACCGCAGTGGATGAGTACACGCGCGAGTGCCTGGCCATCGAAGTCGATAGCTGTCTGTCGAGCCGGCGGGTGACGCGGGTGCTGGAGTGGGTGATCCAGCAACGCGGCAAGCCCGAAGCGTTACGCTGCGACAACGGCCCGGAGTTCACCAGCCGGCATTTCCTGGCCTGGTGCGAAGAGCAGCAAATCCGACTGATTCACATCCAGCCGGGACGGCCGATGCAGAACGGACGGGTGGAGAGCTTCAATGGGCGCCTGAGGGACGAGTGCCTGAATGCCAACTGGTTTCCGACGATGAACGAAGCCAAGCGAAAGATCGAGGCGTGGCGGGAGGAGTACAACCGGGAGCGGCCGCACAGCAGTCTGGGCTACCGGACGCCCGAGGAGTTCGCCCGAGGCGCGCCGCTTTGGGATGCCCCCTCGGGGGCATCCCAAAGCCCAGCCTCAGCAGTGGTAGTCTGACATGAGCTTCTCTAGTTATCACTGGTAGAGACAACGGGGGCAGGTCAGTAGAAACCGAGATCGGGCTTGGCAGTGACGCGAACGGTTTTCAGCTTCGCGTTCACGTCGCTCCAGATCAGGTGCACCACCTCCATCTCCCGAAAGCCGGTCAGCAGGAACGTGGTGTAGAGCGCGCGCCCCGTCGCCGAGCAGGCGCCGAAGAATCCCTGGAGCTGCTCGTCGTCATACTCCTCCGGCAGGCTCGCGATACGGTCCGGGAGATCCACTTGTCCGGTCAGACCTGGCCGGCCGCATTTCTTCAAGAACTGGGCTACGATCACCAGGTTGTGCACCTCGCTGTTGTTGCCGAGTCGGTGGTCCTTCTTGAGATGCACCATGAATTCATTGAGGTCGTCCGGCGTGAGGGTCTTCGGGGTCTTCTTGCCTCCGAAGTAGGCGACGAAGCGGTCCAGCACCGCCTCGTACTTGCGCAGGGTGTTGGGCTTCTTGAGCGCTTCGACGACCTCCAGGTAGCGTTTCACGCGCACGTGCAGCGGCGCTCGCTCGACGCCATCGTCCTCGCCGGGGATCAACATCCCGAGCGCGCGGCTCTCGAGCACGTGGCGCTTGCGGCGCGCGATCTCCAGGGCGGCGGCGGTCGTCGGACCCGCCGATTGCCTGCGCCGTTTTCCCGCTTCATGCCACTCGATGAAATAGCATCCTTCGGGGAGCGCCTTCCAGTCCGGCTTCCCCTGCCCGTTCTTGGGGACCGCGACGAGCCTCCAGCGCCCGTCCACTTTCACCTGCTTCAGGATGTTCACCCGAGGCATGCCGTTCTCCCTCCATAGTGTCTGACGACACGACCGCGAGGAGTCTGATGCCGACCCTCAGCGGGCCTGCGTTGGCCGCCAGCCGGGGAAGGCACTTCTCACTTCAAGGCCGTCCGTTTGCACGGACAGTAAAACGTTCAGCATGTGGGGTAAATAGAAGAAAACAGGAAAGTTACGGCGGAAGCTGGCATTCTACCACTGAATTACTCCCGCTCGTCTTCATTAGCAACTATAACAAAAATTCAACCGTCCGTTCTCAGAAACGCGGAAGTTGGGTTAGGTTATCCCAGCACCGTGGAAATCGAGGCTAGTACGCCGCCGGCCGTGTTCGCGAACGCCACCAAAGTCCTCAAAAGGCCGTCTGGCGTGGAGAGATCACGCTTGTGTCAGTTTGGCATGAAGGGGTCTGATGTGGGGCGGCATGGTTCCAGCAAGAACCCCGTGGAGGGTGACAACCGGGAAATGCGATCCTGATGCGGCACGAAGCGGGGACACCAGGGGATGTGTCGGCCCGAACCGCGCCCCTGTGTGCAAAACGGGAACCGGCGTCATCAAGTCGGGCGAACTGGGGGTGCCCGCGACCCTGCAAGGCCCGCAGCGGGAACGTCGCTAACGTGGCGCCCAGCCGTCCTTCAGGGCTGTGCGCATCGCCTGGCCATAAGCCTCGGTGTTCTCCGCACGCTCAATGCGCCAGCCGGACACCAGCAGATGCTCCTCCAGGGCCGCGAGTTCCCTTTCATCCTTCACCGCGCCCATAGCGTAGCGTTCCCTGTCGCCGTCGGAGATGTGGCCGCCGTCTGTCATCGCTCACGCCCCCTTCTTCTGCGGCCTCGCCTTTTTCGCGCGCGCCTTGGCCGTGGCCGCCGCTGCTCTGTTCGCTCGGGCCGTCCGTACCGCTTTCGTCATGCGCCTAACGGAGCCCTCGCCCGCTTCGGCTGCATTCTCTGTACACACGGTCACCGGTATGGGCTTCAGCTCCAGCGTTGACTCGTAGCTCAGGGTCACCAGCGGCATGAACTTCAGCTCTCGCGTCGGCTCGCTGCTCACGGTCACCGGTACGAACTTCGGCTCTCGCGTCGGCTCGCTGCTCACGGTGACCGGTATGAACTTCGGCTTCTTCCTTTTCATGTGTTCCCTCTCCGGTTGGTCTTCCGCGCCTTCTTCGCGAGCACCTTGCCGGATGCTGAGGGTCCCATTATCCCAGTTTCTCCCGAGCGGCGAGCACACCGACGTCGTGTCCTGAGGCTTCCCAGCGCCGCTCGCATGACCTTGGTGTACTGCCAGCCTTCTCTCCCCGGTTGATGCAGTCACCGCACACCAGAAGACGCTACTCCGTTGGCGTGATCTCGGCTCCCTGTTACCGGGGCTTTAGTCGCGCGCCTGGCCGCCCTTTGCCTGATGCGCCCAGCGTGTTTCACTAGACGCCTTCAGAGATCCAGTCAGATCCGACCCCGGGCTGGGGCGTCAGACCCGTTGCTCGTGACGGGGCCGTCGGCAAAGGCATCCGTTGGAGCGCGGAGCAGTCTTTGGAGGAGTCGGCTGGATGGCAGAGCGGACTCGACGAAGTCCACGCCTTCGGACGTGATCTGAAAGTCCGCGCCGCCCTCGGAGGTCACGAGTTGCTTCTTCTTCAGGTACCAGACCGTAAACACCAGGTGCTCACGGGGGATCGTCATGAGCTGTTCGAACTGCAGCAGGGACAGGCTCGGCTTGTCAGGATTGACCCGCTGCCGGTTATACAGCAGACACAGCACGCCCAGCCTGCGGTTCTTCTCAGCGTCGATTCCAACGACGAAGTCCTTGAGCTCAAAAATGGGCATGGGCCCCGTCTGTCGAAGAGCGTGCTCGGTGTCGTAGGCAGCCCGCTTAGCGGGGTCGGACAGAATCTCATGAGCCTTCTGAAGAAGCAGGAACTTCTGGATGTCGCCAGTTTGGGCGTTGTCGGGGTGGTAACGGGCAGCCAGGAGTCTGTAAACGCGTTGAATGGTTTCTGCTTCTGCCGCTGGGCTGAGTTCGAGCACATCGTAGTAGTCCGCGAACTCCTCCTGCACTCCCTCCTGGCTCGGCTCGGCAGTGGGCCTACAAAACTCCAAAGTGATGACATACTTCGGCCCTTGCTGCTCACAGTCGCGGACGCGAGCGGCCCGGCTGAAGCCAAGATCCTCCGCGTGTGCTTGAACGTAGGAGCCCACCTCCAGCCGTTCCGTCGATATGCCCCTTACACTGGAGTCCGAGATATCGAGTGATCGAACGCTGCAGAAATGTTGGACTCCATTCCTCTCCTGCCAGGTAACACCAATATCCACGGCGATCAGTCGTCGCTTCTCTTTGTATGGTCCCTCGTTGGTGTATGGTCCGCGCATCAGGAGGACTTCCATTTCACAATACACGAGTTCGATTTTCCTCGGAAGTCGCGTGTCCCGCCTGCGGCGCATCATCCAGCAGGACTACGCCAACAGCCCGCGGGCCTCGATCGTCCTGCTCTGGGTCGAACTCGGTCGGCTCCGCCGTTAACCCAAGTCAGCACCGTGCTGTCAACCTTTGCTGGGATTGTCAACCGAACCTGCGGCGGTTAAGATCGCCACATTGGGAGATGCTCCATATTCTCCCTGAATGAAACCCTCCCTCAACCCGGAGGGCACCGGGAACGGCGTCCTCCGGTCCTCCACTTGAACTCGCTAGACATGCGTTGCCCGAGCGTGGCCGTACCCTCCGCCCAGGTGCGGTCAGTATAACCCCGGCTCCGCTGGGTGGAGAAAAGAAGCTTGCCGGAACCGTTTCATGGCGTTCGCACGTCGAGACGAGCGGCTCTATAATTTCGGGGCCGGCGGCGCATCGCGCGCATTACCGGCCCCGAGTGTTCAAGAGCCCAGATGGGCTTAGTTCGCCGCGATAGGCGAGCCGATCGTCAAACCGATGATGTCACCGGAGATAACCAGTTCGACCCGCCGATTCTGTTGCCGGCCTGCGGCGGTGTCATTTGAAGCCACTGGCTGAGTCTTTCCGAAGCCTCTCGTCGTAACCGAACTCACCGGCATTCCCTGCTGGATCAGGTAGTCGCGCACCGCCTCGCCGCGCTGTTCGGAGAGTTGCTGATTGTACTCATCGCCGCCCACGCTGTCGGTATGACCTTCTACGTCCAGTCTCAGCCCCGGGTGCCCCGACACGATGCCGGACACCTTGGCCAGCTTCTCACGCGCCAGAGGGCGCAGCGAGAACTTGGCCGTGTCGAAAAGGACATCCGACATGTTTACGATCAAGCCGCGGGCTGTATCCCGAGTCTGGAGAATCGCATTGAATTGTGCCAGTAGCTGGGCTCGCAGGGCCGTTTTTTCAGCCTCCGCTTGTGCCCTCCCTGTGGCCGCGCGATCCAGGTCTGCCTGGGCAGTTGCTCTTTGGGCGTCGTTTTCGTGTCTCAAACGATCGGCGTCTGCCTGGGCAGCCGCTCTTTGAGCGTCGTTCTCGCGTCTCAAACGATCGGCATCATTCTGCACCGCCGCTGCCTGGGCCTCGTTTTCCCGTCTCAAACGATCGGCGTCTGCCTGGGCAGCAGCTCTTTGGGCGTCGTTCTCCACTCTCAGACGGTCGGCTTGATTCCGCGCGGCCGCAGCTCGCGCGTCATTGTCCTGCCTTAAGCGCTCAGCCTCGGCCTGTGCCGTGACCCGCGCCGTCTCCGCTTCCCGTGCGACGCGCTCGGTCTCGGACTGCGCGGCAGCCCGCTCGTTCTCCGCGCGCATTTCACGGTCTGCTCCCGCTTGGCGCTCGTTCGCCAACTGCTCTTCCTGGATCTTCTTGACAGTGATAATTCGGGAGTCTTCTGCCATTTGAACCGCCTCTCGGGCCACCGTCACAATCGGCTTCTTGCCCGCCTTACGCTTCAAATAGCCCTCTCCGTTTTCAAGGCCCTGGACGGCCTTCTGGTAGGTCTCAGGAGCATACTGTTGAGCGCCGGTCCAACGTGCGATCTGAACGGCGTTTCGCGCCTCATAGAGCTCCAATGGCACGTTCCGATCCAGTCGCACAGGCTTAATCTCGGCCGGGTTCACGTTAAGCACGTACTGCCCCCTCTTCAGCAGTTCGTACTTCGCGTCGACCTCCTCGATGGTCCCGCTCGTATCCTTCCTGATAACGTTTTCCATCACCACGACATCGCTGGGTTGCGTGATTGCGAAATACGGTTCCGCCGTCATGATCATGCCGAAGGACTGCAACTCGGTAGTCACGTTCAGCTTGCTCTTGGTTCCGTTCAGGAGGACCTCGCCGAGGTTGGAGGCGCGGCCTTCCGGTGTGACGGCCCACAGCACGTATGTGAGGTACTCGGCCCCGTATGCGGTAGCAGGCTCAAGACCATCAAATTCCACTTCGATCTCGATGTAGCCCTGTTTGCTCTCCACCTTGGCCTCGCCGCGGGCCTGCGGCAGAAGGGGGGTGCCCTGGAAATCGATCTTTGTAGCTCCACTGCGGTGATTGTAGTTAACTGCTTTTGTAGTCCGCTCTATCACGGTGACGCGATAGATGGGCATCGACCCCGCGGCCACCCTGGCCTCATTCTCGATTTGAGTCGATCGCTGGGTCGGGTTCGGAGCTTGCGGCGCCTGAGCCGCCAGACATCCGCATACGGTCAGGAATGCAGTGATCAGTTTCATTTCTCTACCTCAGTTCCTTTTTGCACTTCGTGGGTTCGATTTCTGGCCAACTTCTTGGCCTTCGCGCGAGGAAATACGGTTCAGTTGAGCGAGCAAGCTCGCGGCCGCCTTCGGCGCACGTACCCCGCTGGTCACGATGTCCCGGTTTTCCAGCCTCTTGCCGTACAGAGTGGCGTTATCGTCGAGATCCTGCCGCAGGGTGGCCCCTTCAAGGGCGACGCCGGCAAACAAGCCCTGGGACCTTGACCACGAAAGAATCTCAGCGTGCATTTGCGCGTCTGTCTGAGCGGTCGCCGTGCGTCCCACGGGACCTGCGGCGACTGAGCCCTCTGCGCCCAGGGTGAACTTACTGGAAAGCAGTTTATCCGCCCCGCGCTCGCTCATCACCAACATGATCAAGTCCGTCTCGGAGCCGCCGATCTGGAAACCAACACTGCCGCCCTCAATGCGGACTGTCCCCGGAGCTGACCAGCCCACTCCGCTCTTGTTTCGGCAGGACACGTAGCCTTTTCCATATTTCCCGCCAAACACGAAGGCCGCTGTCTTGAGCCCCGGTACGATCACGATGCAGTGGGCGTTCTCTAACAGCTCTTGCGGAATGCCCTTATCCGGTGTTCCCATAACCTCCGAGAACACAGTGGACGCCTCGGCCAGCCTCTTTGCAGGCTCCTTGTCGGCGCCCAGCAGCGGTGTAAGTGCTAACGCAGTCAATAGAATCAGTCTCACGATCTCACCTCTTGTGTCGCTGGAATTCTCGCGACGTCTTTACTAGTGCACGAGCCGCGCCATCCTTCGCCGCGAGGGCAGATACCTCGAGATGATGGCACCGTTCTTGCCATGCACTCGCGAGGCGGGGGTGAAGGTATCGTGGCCCCGCCCCAACAGGCTGTTGGTCTTGTGAGGAGGAGCGGACCACGGCGATGCAGGACCTGCGGAGGCGAAGCGGCCTCGGCTTCAGCGGTCCTCTTGGCTCTCGTCGAGAGGCTTCGCCACGAAGCCGAGTGCAGAATCCATCACTCGAAGTGCAGGTTTTGCCTCATGCGGCTCGCGGCGAGGCGGGCACGGGCGCACCGTCGGCAAACCGGCCCTGGCACGCTCAGTGTCGCCGGCCGCATTGGGATCCCACGGTCCTCGTGTAAACCTTGGTGAACTCAGCGCCCCAAAAGAACAGTTGCGCCGAGTAGTATACCCATAGCAACACTACGAGCGGCAAGCCGGCAGCACCATACGTCGACGCCATGCTGGTGTTCGCCAAGTACAGCTCCATGAGCTGCTTCCCAACCATAAAAGCAAATGAGGTGATTATGGCTCCGAGAGCCACGTCGCTCCAGTTCAATTTGACGTCCGGAACGGTTCTGTAGAGAGCCGCAAACAACACCGCTATTACCAGAACTGACATCATAAACGTGGCGGCCCGCGGCGCCGCGATCCCCATTGCTGCGATCCAGGCGTTCAACACCAGAGACACCAGCAGCATTATCCCCGTGGCCAGCACCGTCACGAACGAATAGAAGCGCTCCCTTATCAGGCGGATGACAGTGGCGGCATTGTTTCGGTAGCGGGGAGGCGGAATACTCCAGATTGTGTTCATCGCGTCGTGCAACTCTACGAAGATGGACGTGGCGCTATAAGCCAAGGTCACCAGACCGAGCACAGTCGCAAACACACCTGTTCCCGGCTTGTAGGCGCTTCTGATGAGTTCCTGAATCATGCGTGCTACGTCAGGCCCGGCTACGCCTCGGATTTCCGACGCGAGCCGGCCTTGGGCGGCCGCCTCCCCATAAACAACAGCGGCCACGGCGGCGGCTATAAGAATAACGGGAGCCAGCGACAGCAGAGTATAGAATGCGACGGCGGCGCCAAGCCGCGGCGCATGGTCGTTGATCCATTCGCTCGATGCCTGCCTGACCACTCGTGGCAAGGCCTTAAGTGGCAGCCAAGAAAGTCTGCTGGTGCGGCGAGAAGCGCTTGGCTCCGGGGTCATGACGTCTGTGGGCCGGATCAGCTCCTGAATCTGCTCGAGAGCCTGCGCCAGGCTCGTGAGCAATCGATCTGGCTGGGTTCGTTCGAAGCGCGCCTTGGCCTTCTCCGTATCGCCACTGAACCCCCAGACTCCAATTACAAGCTTGAGTTTGGGAAAGCGTTCCCGAATCAGTTTGCACATCGTCCGCGCCGGTGGAAAGGCATAAGGCGGCAATGCGGAGATGCAGATGACGTCGTCTTGCCTTCTCTCAATCAACGCCAGCAACTCCGCGGGGGAAGCGTGGGCGATCGGGAGAGACAGAGCCTCGTGGCCCGCCTGCTCCAGGAGCTGCGCCAGCATAGCGGCCGTGACCTCATCGGCCCGGTCATTTGCGGGGAGGCAGAGTATCCTGGCGCTGAGACGCTCCGCCGGGCTTGATTCCGCCGCGGCATCCTCGGCGGGGGATGAATCGTGCGCCAGTTGGTATTCAGAAAGCTCGGTAATCATGTCGTTGATGCTGAGAAAGAGAAACTCCTCCCTGGTTGTCTCAATCGCCCCTTGGTGGCGATCCTGCTCGGCCAGGCTCAAAGCAGGGATGAGCACCGAATCGTATAACTCCACCAGGGGTCTTTCTTTCAAGAACCGGTCCACAATAGCGTGCGCCTCCGGTTGGTCCATCGCCAGTAAGCGCTGGTAGATCTGAGCCTCCGCCCCCAGAACTACTTCATCCCCCAGCAGGGTATGAATAAAAGAGAGTTGAGGAACATAGCGGCCCAGCACAACGACGCAAACGGTGAGAGGCGTGGACAGGATGAGACCGGCGGGTCCCCACAGAACCGTCCAAAAGACAGCCGCCACCAGCAGCGCCAACGAAGAGATTCCCGTGTTCGCCCCGTAAAGCCACGGCTCGACGAAGTTGGCAATGATCAGTTCGAGGCCGGCAAACAGCAGGAGCACCAGCAGCGGCGGCAGCCAACTGTCAAAAGCCGCCAACGAGAGTGCGATCGGCAGCGTGGCGGCAATCATCGTGCCAACATACGGCACGATGCGCAGGAGGCCGGCGAGGACTCCCCATAGCGCGGCATTGGGCACGCCAATGCAGTACAGACCGAATCCGAACGCAGCTCCAAAGCCGGCATTGACCAGGATCTGCATCGACAGGTAGCGGCTGACACGTTGCGCCGCGTCGTCGAGCGCTTGCGTCATGATGTTGATCTGACCGAGTCCAACCAGCCGGAAGAGACGATGTCTCAAGTCGAATCTCTTGATCAGCAGGAAGACCGTGAAGATGAGGACCAGTCCTGTCCGTCCCAAAGGCCCTAGAGCGGGCTGGGCCAGATCACGAAAGTAGTCCCATCCAGTTGCCGGCTGTTGCATGATCTGTACGGGCAGAGGAGGGCCGGCCGTACTCGGCGCAGCAGGCTGCTGCTGATTCTGCGCTTCAGGACCTGAGTCCGGAGAGGGCGCCCCCGGGCTGGAAAGCTCGCCTGCAATTTCCCTCAAGCTAGTGGCCGCAAGTCCCAACGGTCCCTTCGTGGGAATGCGAAGCGCTTCCATCTTGGCGTGAATGTTCTGGCGGTACGTGGGAAGCTTCTCGGCGACGTCCACTAGCTGAAGTGCTATGATCCAGGCAACGCAGCCGGCCAACGCCATCGTTACCAGGACGGTCACAGCGACGCTCGGTACGCGGCCTATGCGTGATCTTTGCAGGAGCGCGACCGCCGGGGTCAAAACGAACGTCAGAATGAGAGCAAATGCCAGGGGGATCAGAATTTCTCGGGCAAAGTACAGCGCCGCGATCGTAACAAACAGCATGACCATGGACCAGTTATTGGAGCCTGGGAGGCGGCGGTGTGATGCGCTGATGGCCGCCGGTACTGAAGCACCGCTCAAGTCAAACGCGCTTGTCGCGGGACCCCTCTCGGGGCGCCTGTGGAAGAACGGTCGGTTCCAGGAGAGAGCCATGCGATTCGGCCCAAGCCGATGCCGGAGAGGTAGCCCAGGAGGACATTGCACGCCAATGACCACAAGCGAGAGCCCCCGGCACACTACTCCGCTTCGACCCGATCAGGAGTCCGGCGTCACTGCCTTCTCTTCTTTGCGTAACATGGCGATCCGGTTCTGCAGCGTTCGCAGGCTGATCCCCAGCATTTCGGCCGCGCGCTTACGGTTCCCGTGCACGTGATCGAGGGTGAGCCTGATATAGGCCTCTTCAAGTTTGGTGAGTCGCTGGCCGGGCTGGAGCATGATTGGACCCTCGTGGCCGGCTGAGGAGTTCGAAGCCGTCCATGCGCGGCATGACCAGATCCGCAACGATGACATCCGCAGAGAAGGCGGCGAGCCGTTCGAGCGCCTCCGGGCCGTCGGCCGCTACCTGCGTCTCAAAGTGATCATCGGAGAGCATGGCGGCCGAAGCGGTGCGCTGGCGCTGATCATCATCGACGGCCGTTGATGTTCCAGCGACGCTGCCCGGCGCCTTGAAGAACCGTCCAATGTCGGCGTGACGCTCGGATCGAATCTCTGCGCACATCAGGCATTCGCAGATTGCGGGTTGGCAAATCTCGCATTTCAGGTGCAGCCTTTGCATCTCGGATCCGGCGAGTTTCCGCTAACTCCACGCTGGCTCAGTGTCTTGCAGTCGCCAAATGGCGGGTTTCCGATCTGGACCATGTCGTGCTAAGAGAGAGACTCGGCCCGTATGGGCGAAGGGGATGGCCACGAAGACAGCACACACCAGTTTAAGCTCAAGCCGCCAGACGATGGCCGACGGGGGCGACCGCCCCTCCTCCCAGTTTCGAGAGTTGGCCGGAGAACTGGAGGTGGTCGCGGAGCTGGATAACCTGAGCCTGATACGGGACCGCCTGGCCGAGAGCGTCGGTTGGCTGAAGAGTTGCGCGGATTCCATGGAGCACGACGAGACCGCGTCGGCGGAGCAAATGCAGAGTCAAGTTCGTGCCGTCCAGAGACGCCCTCACGAAGCAGAGAACCTGGCTGCCACAGATTGCCTGACCGGTCTGGCCAACCGCCGCGAGGCGGAGAAGTTGATGGTCCGCAGAATCCAGGCGGGCCGGCCCTTCTGCATCCTGTTGTTCGACTTGGACAACTTCAAGCAGGTAAACGACAAACACGGACATCACGTTGGGGACCACGTCCTCAAGGCTTTCTCAAGACGCTTGGTCAGCCAGTTTCGGTCGGATGACCTCGCCTGCCGCTGGGGCGGCGACGAGTTTCTGGTCGCAATGAACTCCGCGAAGCCGGAGGCCCTCGGAAAGGCCAGTTTGGTAGCCAAGCGCCTGAGCGTGCAATACGCGATGGAGTCCGCCAATGGGTCCGTGAACATCTATGTTTCAGCCACCGTCGGCGTGGCGCAACATGAGCCTGGAGAGTCTGGTCAGGAACTGTTCGCCAGGGCGGATGCTCTTCTCTACCTGCACAAAGGGGAAAGCAGCTCAAGTGGCATGCCCGCACATCCCCACACTGCTTCCTGGGAAGGCATTGGCGGGCACGCCAGGGCGGACAAACTGGCGGATGCTCCCTGCCACACACAGGATGCCGCTTATGCGGCGGGGTTCACAGTCCTAATTGCGGACGACGAAGCAGGGATTCGGGCGTTGGCTGGGGAGGTTCTGCGAAGCCACGGGTACAATGTGCTTCAAGCCGCAGACGGCGTCGAAGCTCTCGAGCTGGCCGCGCAGCATCCAGGGCCGATCCACCTGCTGTTGACGGATCTGTCGATGCCGCGCTTGGATGGCCGGGAACTGCACCGTAGGCTGAAAAGTGTGCGCCCTGGGACTGCGACCCTCTTCATGTCGGGTGATCTCGATACAGGGCTGCATCAAGACGCCGCGTTCTTGCCCAAGCCGTTCGCTACCTCGGTCCTGCTACGCAAGGTCAACGAGGCACTTAAAGCCAGAATAGGTTGATATGGAACAGGATGTGGAACGGCGCCTGAGCCGGCGTTTTCCGATTGAAAGGCAGATTCAATTCAGGTCCCAGCGCGCAAGGTCCGCCTTAGTTGGATCCGGCACCACCGTCAACATGAGTCGTCGGGGGGTACTGTTCACCACTGACCGGTCTCTGCCGGAAGGCGAGCCGGTTATCCTGGAAGTCGGTTGGCCGGTGTTGCTGGACGCTGCCGTCCCGTTGAAGCTGGTGACGCGCGGCAGGGTCGTCCGGTGTGAGAACTCGCACACGGCCGTCCGATTCGACAAGTGGGAGTTCCGCACGCGGGGCCTGCCGGGGCGTTAGCGAACCCCTGCGGGCTCGCCGGACAGTATCTGTGCCGAGTTGACGCGCGGCCGATGCTTCTCGATTACCGCTCGCCCAGGCACAGCCAAATCTGGACGCCTTACGGGTATTGGAAGCAGTAGCGAGCAAGACTGGCTTTCGATAGCGTCCCACAAGAGTCCCCACAACGGCCGAGCATGAATCGAAGCACACCCGCCAGAGGGGAGGGGGCGGCTCGTAGCGTCACGATGCTGGGCTCATGGATGTCGGCGTCAAACAAGTCAGATTGCCAAGGAGTGCCGCTTCGACCCGATCAGGAGTCCGGCGTCGCTGCCTTCTCTTCTTTGCGTAGGAGGGCAATCCGGTTCTGCAGCGTTCGCAGGCTGATCCCCAGCATTTCGGCGGCGCGCTTACGGTTCCCGTGCACGTGATCGAGGGTGAGCCTGATATAGGCCTCTTCAAGTTTGGTGAGTCGCTGGCCAGGCTGGAGCATGATCGGACTCTCGTCGCCGGGCACTTCTGTCCTCTTCCGGCCGGGTCTCGATCCGAAGGCAGGAGAAGGAAGGTGATTCAACCCAAGCATGCCGGCCCTCGCCACAATCGTGGCCCGCTCGATCACGTTGCGCAGTTCCCTCACATTACCGGGCCAATCGTACGTCTGAAATAAATCCAGCACTCCGGAATCAAGACCCGAAACGCGGGTACCATGTTTCTCGTTGAGGGTCTGAATCATGACCTCCGCAATGAGGGGGATATCCTCTTTTCGTTCCCGCAGCGGAGGAAGCACGATTTGAAATACGCTCAACCGGTAGTAGAGTTCTTCCCGCAACCGCGCTTCCAGGGAATGGCTGGTGGCGGCCAGCACACGCGCGTCCACCGGAATCTCAATCTTGCCGCCCAGTCTTCGCACCCGCAAGTCTTCGAGAGTGCGAAGGAGCTTTGGCTGCGTGGATGCCGGCATCTCGCCGATCTCATCCAGAAATAAGGTGCCGCCGTGGGCCTGCTCAAAACAGCCCGCGGAACGCTCCATCGCCCCGGTAAACGCGCCCTTCTCGTGGCCGAACAACTCGCTCTCAATCAGAGTCTCGGGCAACGCGGCTGCATTGACCGCGACGAAAGGGCCATCGCCGCGGGGGCTGAGCCTGTGGATTTCCCGCGCGACCAGTTCCTTCCCCGTGCCAGTCTCTCCGCAGATCAATACCGGCGCTGAGGTGGGCGCCACCTGCCGGATGATCGAGTAGATCTCCTGCATGGCAGGGGACGCTCCTACCAAGTCCCCCAGTACGCCACGGACCCTCAACTCGCGCTCCAGTTGACCGGTTCTCTGCAGAGATCGCTTGTAGCGAATCGCGCGCTCCAGAAGGATCTTGAATGCACGCGGTTCCACGGGCTTTTCCAGAAACCAGAATGCTTTGAGGTCATGGACGGCGGACAGCGCCTTGTCTATGCTGCCGAATCCGGTGAGCACGATCGTCGGGGTAAGGTCGCCGTGCTCCAGCAGGTGCCTGAGGAGTTCGAAGCCGTCCATGCGCGGCATGACGAGATCCGCAACGATGACATCCGCCTGGAAGGCGGTGAGAAGTTCCAGCGCTTCCTGGCCGTCCGCCGCAAGCTGCGTCTCAAAGTGGTCATCGGAGAGCATGGCGGCCAAAGCGGTACGCTGGCGCCGGTCATCATCGACGACCAGGATCCGGCCGGAATTGGCCGCTTTTCGGAGCATCGCTCTCATCATAGCAAGCCGCATGGGAGCCGGCGCCGACGGAGATGCCAAAACAGAAATTCTGCTGACCTGCAGCACTTCTTGCCTTGTGAAGGGCAGGACTTGCACATAACAACTTGAGGGAGCCTCGGGTTTCTGCTTTGTGTTCGCATACATTCAGCATTGGCCCCCAATCTGCACTGCACTGGATGGCTCAGCGAGAGGCAAATTGGTCCCCGGGCCTGTGCGGCCGGTTGTAGACGCGGGCGTTTCGACCCGCCATATCAGAGGAGAACAAGACAATGGAGACACATTTTGGGAGCCCGGCAGAAAGACTCAACCAAACCGCCAAGGATAAGCTGAGCGGCTTGGCTCAATCCGCAACGGAGAGGTTTGAAAGAGGTCGCGTGGGCACCGCGGAGACTTTGGAAAGCGCCGCGGATGCCGTGCGCACCAAAGGTGGGGAGGCCGGCGCAGCCATCACCGATCTATCCAGCAGGGCCGCGACAAATCTGGACACTTCCGCCCGTTACGTCCGGAACGCGACTCTTGGCGAGGTGTGGTCGGATATAAGTGCATTGGCCCGCCAGCACCCTGGCGCAGTTGCAGTGAGCGCCATCTTAGTGGGGTATTGCATGGGCCGCATGATGACCCGGCGCTTGGGTTCCACTCAGGTTCAAGACGCCTGAGAATAAGACCGGCGAGGCCGGCTACCTGGCAAAATCGATATACCCGCGCCGCGGGTCCGTGCTCACCAGTTTCACCCGAAGTTGATCGCCCACGTCCACGCCCTGCTGGCCACGAATGAGAAGTCCCTCTGCGGGAGGGCCTAGCACGCGCACGAAAACGCCCTTCGGCGTGACGCCCGTCACCACGGCGGCAAACGTCTCCCCGATCCGATGCTGGAGCGCCACGGCCGCAATGCGCTTGTTCATTACCCGTTCCACTTTGCGCGCTGCATCCTCCTTGAGTGTGCAGTTCCGCGCGATCGAGGCCAGTTGCTCATCCGAGTAAGGCGACGGCCGCTTGGCCAAAACCGACTTGATGAGCCGCTGCGTCACCGTATCGGCAAAGCGCCGGTTCGGCGCGGTCGAATGGGTGTAATCATGGGCCGCCAGCGCGAAGTGCCCCTGATCCTCGTCGCCCGGCCGCGCGAAGACATACTCGCCCGGTCCCATCAGCTTGATTACTGCCAGCGAGAGGTCCGTGTAATGCACTTCGTCGGCGGCTTTTCTCTTCTGAAGGAAGGTGTTGAGAGCCCGCGAATCAGCTACTTTCGGCAGCGTTTCGCCATAGCGCGCCGCGAGTTCTACGATGCGCGGCCAGCGCTCGGGAGTCCTCACAACGCGCCGGATCGAAGGCACGCCAGCGTTCATGAGTGTGCGCGCCATGACGCCATTGGCGGCGATCATGAAGTTTTCAATCAGCTCGGTCGCTCGATTCTTCTTGCGGGTATTGATTCCCTGCACTTGGCCGTCGAGAATGACCGCCTCCGCCTCGACGCGGTCGATGTTCAACGCGCCCAATCGGTGCCGCTCGTCGAAGAGCATCTGCGCCGCCCCGTCCTGCAGTTTTAACTGGGCCTCCAAATCACCAGAAGCACCAACCTTGGGCGGCGCGCCGGACCTCCCCTCGAGCCACCCTCCGACATCGTTGTACGTCAACTGCGCCTGGTTGCGCACCAGGGCGCGATAAACGCCTGTAGATGAAATCGAGCCGTCGCCGGCGACGACCATATCCACCACCAACGCCAGCCTGTCGGCGACCTCGTTTAGCGAGGTCAGATCCGTCGAGAGTTGCTCCGGCAACATCGAAAAGGTTCGTATGCCGGTGTAGACCGATGTCGTTTGCGCAGCCGCGTGCTGATCGATGGGAGAACCGATGGAGACGTCGGAATCGACATCTGCGATCGCGATCAGTACGCGAATTCCGCCGTTCACGCGCTGGGCGACTTCGATCTGGTCTAAATCGCGCGAAGTGTCGTTATCGATGGAGGACCACAACAGTGCGCGCAGATCGCGCACATCGACATCCGCGGCAGGCGCCGCTCGGGCCTTGAGCGCCACCAGTTGCTCATCAACCCCTGGGGGGAAATCAGGATCAAAGCCCTCGTCGATCATCTCCTGACGGGCTGCGGCGAAGAGATCAAATCCAATCTCGGGCATGACAATTATGCTGTCACGAACATAATGACAGTCGCAATCAGCATGACGACAGCATACATCCACCCAAGCCAGCGAAGCAGGGTGCCGTTCCGGTGCTTGCCCATAAGGTCGGCCCTGCTGGTGAGCATGCGCCTGAGGCTTCAATGCCGGGATCGCAGTGCTTCCACGGCGCGAAACCAATCTTCTTCCGGCGATCCTTCTGGACAGCACCTGCCTTGCCAAAGTTCATAAGCGAGGGCGGCGATGTCCTGCTGTTTGGCTTCGTGAGCGATTACGTTGGCGCCATGCTCGGTCCTGGTCTCCGGATGCTCCTGTTGTGCGTGCAGGTAAGCCTTGTTGGAGTGCTCAAGGTCTTGTCGGGAGCTTTCATGTCCGGTCAGGTGATTTTCTTTCCCGTGGTGCTCGGCGCCGCTACGATGGGCGTGGGCAGCAAGGTCACGGTGTTCGGCAGCTATCTGTTGTGATTCGTGCATACCAATTGTTAGAGCACGTGTGGTACCGTCTGTCACTCCCGGGCAGACAAAGGCCCGGCCCCGGGGGCTCGTGCGGAAGTTGTCACCAGTTCGTCCAATGTGGTTTCGCTACGCTCATGGGGAGGTCGCCTTCGCGAATCGGCTCAGCTTGGCGATGCGGGCGTCTCCGCCTTCTGCCGGGTAGATCGTCCGGGCATCGGCTGGAACGCTGCTATACCGGCTGTATTGGACACTCTGCTCGATGCGCAGGGCCTTTAGCAGTCCCACCCTGAGCGAGGCGAATACTTGCAGGCGATCAGGCAGCCAGACTCCATCGCTGACGCGCGTCAGCTCCAGGGTCGCGCGTGATCCCTTAGCGACGCGGACCAGGAACAACCCCACCCAGATGGTGTCGATGACTTCCGCTTCCACTTTCACTATCTGGTGGTCTTGTTGGTCCACCCAGAATGTGCCACTAAGAGAGCGAAACAACTTGGCGGTGCGGGATCGGGGCTGGTATCCCGGGCGCGGCGTTGCCTCGATTATGAAGGTGCCGTGGCCACCCAGCCTCCCTTCTCCGACCAGCCGGAACTCGAAACCTTCCGGCAACTCGTGCCAGGCCTCACGCTGCCAATCCGGGCGCGCCTCGTAGGCGGACAAGCGCTTGGTTCGCTCCGCCTCGGTCTCTTGACGTCGCCCGGCGATACTTTTGGCGAGGCTCTCCTGCTCCCTCTTCTCGTCGGCGGGGGGCAACGGGCGGTCGTCTCTCTGAACCAATTGCCGGTAGGGTGTGCCGTCCTGCAACGTGACGTCGTAGGTCTGCACCTCAGATGACTTCACCCTACCCTCGGCGTCCAGACGCTGGATTTCTACCCGTTGCAGGAACGTGTAGTTCCGGGCGCTACTCCAGTTGCGCTCGTCGGCGGCGACGGCGTCGCGGATGATCTCGCGTGCATCTGCCTGGCTGAGAAGGGCAGTCGTAGAGGCCAAACCCAGCAGGAGCACGCGCAGATAGCCCAGGAGTTTCATTCCCAGTTCTGGATAGCTGCAAGTTATACACCAAACCGCGCCTAATTGGCGCCTCCCGCGTGTTTCCGGCGCCGATAGCTACCATCGGGCGCCGGAGAACCAATTGTGCAGCAGTTCTCTGCGTTTTCGACGGCAAGACTTGCATGTGCGCGAGTCCAATGCTGGGTTTGCCGGCCGGATACACGCACTGGCAAATCCGCAAGATAGAGCCGCACTTCTTCATTCGTACCTGAGAGCCTCAATCGGATCCAGGAACGCCGCCTTGCGCGCCGGGTAGTAGCCAAAGAACACTCCCACCAGCGCGGAAAATACAAACGCCATCAGGATCGACAGCGGGCTGACCTGCGGTCGACCATTGCGCGAAGTGCGAGATGAGCAGCGAAGCCGTCAGCCCGACGACGATCCCGATAATCCCACCCAGCAACGAGAGCGTCACCGCTTCCACCAGGAACTGCGAGAGGATGTCGCGCGTCTTGGCGCCCACCGCCTGCCGCAGGCCGATCTCGCGCGTCCTTTCGGTCACCGACACCAGCATGATGTTCATGATCCCGATGCCGCCCACGATCAGCGACACCGACGCGATCGCGCCCAGCAGAATCGACATCACTTGCGCCGAGGTTTCCTGGGCCGCGAACACCTCGGTCAGATTGCGGATCGTGAAGTCGTCGTCCAGGCCCGGCAGGATCCTGTGCCGTTCGCGCAGCAGCGCCTCCATCTCCTGCAGCGCCTGGTCCATGGCCTGCGGCCCGATGGCCTGCACCATCAGGGAGCCGACCGCCTTGGCGTTGGCCTTGTTGGCGCCGAGCACCTTTTGCTTGGCCGTGGAGATCGGCAGCAGGATGACGTCGTCCTGGTCCTGGCCCGACGGCGACTGGCCCTTCGGTGTCAGCACGCCCGCCACGGTGAACGGCACATTCTTGATGATGACCACCTGACCGTGGGATCGCTGTCGCCAAACAGATTCTGCGCGACGGTTTCACCCAGCACGGCGGTTTTGGCGGCCGCATCCACGTCCTGGGTCGGTGAAGAACTGGCCGGACAACATCGTGTAATCGCGGATCGTCATGTAATCCGGAGTCACTCCCTGGGCGTTGGTAGCCCAGTTGTTGTTTCCGTACACCACCTGTACGCCGCCGCGCACGGTGGGAGCGACGGCCGATACGGAAGGGCACTCGGCGGCGATGGCCTTGGCGTCGTCTTCGCGTCAGCGTCACCACCGCGCCGGAGCCAAGCCGGACGCCGTTGCTGCTGATGCTGCCCGGCAGCACGATGATCAGGTTGCTCCCGATACTCTGGATCTGCTCCTGGATCCGCGCGGTGGCGCCCGCGCCAACACCCACCATGGCGATCACCGCCGCCACGCCGATGATGATGCCCAGCATCGTGAGCGCCGAGCGCATGCGGTTCACCTTCAGCGCGCGCAGCGCGATCCTGCATGCTGGCGATGATCTTATTCATACCGAAGCTAACTCCTCCGGTTGCTCGGCGGGAAGCTGCTCCAGGTCCTTCCGCGCCTCGCGCGGCTGCGCAATCCTCTCATCCAGCTGCAGCCTGCCATCTTTGAAATGGATGTTCCGGTTGGAGTAAGCTCGCGATATCCGGATCGTGCGTCACCACGATCATGGTGATCCCCTCCTCGCGGTTCAGCCGCTGGAAGATCGCCATGATCTCGATGCTGGTCCTCGAGTCCAGCGCTCCGGTCGGCTCGTCCGCCAGGATAATCCTGGGATCGTTCACCAGCGACCGCGCGATGGCCACGCGCTGCTGCTGGCCGCCGGAAAGCTGGCTCGGCTGGTGGTCCTCGCGTCCGGCCAGTCCCACCGCGAGCAGCGCCTTCATCGCCCGCTCGTGCCGCTCGCGGGCGGGCGTATCGGTGTACATCAGCGGCAGTTCGACATTCTCCGCCGCGCTGGTCCGCGCCAGCAGGTTGAACTGCTGGAATACGAACCCGATCTTCTTGTTCCGGATCTCCGCCAGTTGGTCGCGATTCAGATTCTCCGACGCTGATTCCGTCCAGCGTGTAAATCCCGGACGTAGGCTTGTCGAGGCACCCGAGAATGTTCATGAGGGTGGATTTGCCGGATCCGGACGGCCCCATGATCGAGACGAAATCCCCGCGCTCGATCTCGAACGAGATGCCCTTCAACACGTGTACCGGCACCTCCCCCAGCTTGTAATCTTTCACCAGATCCTTGATTTCGATTACCGCTGCCATGCCGCTCACTTAGAATCCCGGCCCTCTGCCGCCCTTGCCGCCGGCCTGGGAGCCGGGGCTGCCGCCCGAAGCGGGAGCCGCCTTTGCCAGCGCCGCGACAATCACGCGGTCTCCGTCCTTCAGGCCGCCCGTGGTAACCTCCGTATACGTGCCATCGCTTTCGCCCGTAGTGACGACGACGCGCTGCTGCTTGTTGTTCGCGTCCAGGATCCAGACAGCTTGCTCCGGCGCGGCGCCCTTGCGTCGCGCCCTTGCCGCCACCGGCCGGCAGCCGAGTCTCGGACGCCGGATGATAACGCAGCGCGGCGTTGGGCACCTTCAGCACGTTCGGGCGCTGATTCACCAGAATCTTCACATTCGCCGTCATACCCGGAAACAGCTTCAGGTCCGGATTCGAAACGCCGATCACCGCGTCGTACGTAATCACGTTCTGCACGTTGATGGGCGCCTTGCGGATTGAGGTCACGGCTGCCTGTGAACACCTGCCCGGGATACGCATCCACCGTGAACGTTGCAGGCTGGCCCACGCGCACGCGGCCCACGTCCGCTTCCGACACGTTCGTATCCACCTGCATCTTGGTCAGGTCCTGGGCGATCAGAAACAGCGTCGGAGCCGCCAGGCTCGCGGCCACGGTCTGTCCGACATCCACGTTCCGCGACACCACCACGCCATCCACCGGCGCTTTGATGTTCGTGTGGTCCAGGTCGATCTGGGCCGATTGCAGCGCCGCCGTCGAACTGCTTCACCTGCGCCTGGTTGGCGGTCAATTGCGTGTTCGCCACCTTCAACTGGCCTGTGCGACCTTCACGTTGTCCTCCGCCGCGTGCTGCTGTGCCACGAATGGCGTCCTGATCGGCAACCGCCGATTTGTAAGTCGTCTGGGCGGTGTCAAGATCCTCCTTGGAGTCCGCGCCCTGTCTCGACCATGATCACGCGCCGGTCGACCTTGACCTTGGCATCCTCAGCCGACGACCTGTGCCTTCACGACATTCGCCTGGGCGGCTGCAAGAGCGGCAGTTCGCGGCCTGAATGCCCGCCTGAGCCTGCTGGACGACGGCCTGGGCATTGGCCACGGCGGCCCGCGCCGCATCGAGGTTGGCCTGTGCCTGATCGACCTTGGCCTGGAAGGGCGCCGGATCGATCCGCGCGATCAACTGGCCCTTGGTCACTTTGGTGTTGAAGTCGGCGTACAAGGCCAGGATGATGCCCGACACTTGCGAGCCCACCTGCACGGTTACGACCGCGTTCGGGTTGCCGGTGGCCGAGATGGCGACGTTAATGTCGCCGTGTTCGACAGTCGCCGTGCGGTATTGAATTCCGGCTTGTCCTCGGAGCAAAGCCCACGTCCCCAACCCTACCACGGCACACGAGGCAGCCACGGCGACGAGAACTGTTTTCCTCTGCATACTCACCGATTGAGAAGCACGATCGATGCCAACACGAGCACCACGCGTCAACCTGCTCCCGGAGCCGGGCAGCAAGGGCACCGGCGCACTGTCCTGGGCTGGGTGTCGAAGACCATGAACACGGTGTGTGCCTGCTGCACTCCCGTCCGATCTGCTCACACGAATTGCGAAGTCTGCATCTACAACGGCAGATTATGCACTGGATCGCGCGGCTGCGGCCTCGCTACCGATTCTGGAGGAACTTCGTGCATCCGTTCTTGAGCCTGACAGCGACGGTCACCGGCCAATGCGGAAACTGGAGATCTGTCCCCACAATCCCGCTGCCTGCAATACCCAAACGCCAACGGCCACCACGACGACTACGTTCAGGATCGTCTTGATGCTGGAGGCCATGGGAATGAAACGATTGATCAGCCACAACGCCACGCCGACCACGATCAAGGCAACGACGAGATTCACTAAAGGCATGTTCTTGCACTCCTGAAAGGTACGTAGCACTTGGCCGGCCAATCGCCGGAATCGGCCCGACACTCCCCACCCTATTTGTAGAACGAGACAATTCCCACACCTTCCTTGAAGCCACCAGGGCTCCCCTTGTCAGACGGTTCCGCGCCCATGGAAATGACACCTACATACGCTGGGCGCAGGTGGAACCGGCCGATGAGATATGCC
This sequence comes from Bryobacterales bacterium, assembly GCA_963798455.1. Lineage (GTDB taxonomy): Bacteria > Acidobacteriota > Terriglobia > Bryobacterales > Bryobacteraceae > CAWCTD01. The sequence goes on along the minus strand of CAWCTD010000004.1, from coordinate 282,513 downwards.
TCACGCGAACGGCGCGCTGGCGGCCCACCAGATACTGCTGAGAGGCAGTTCCCTCTCCCGCGAATCCCTCTACCATGAGTGGGCCGTTGCGCGGAAAGTTCAGGAGTTCCGTCATGGCCTCGTCAAGTCTGGCCTTGCCCTCCACACTGAGTACCTCCACGCCCTTCGGCGTCTTTGTTGAATAGGTTCGCGCTTTCCAGCCAGACACGATGTCTCTTGAAGCCTTTGGCAAAAGCAGGGCTCTTGTATTCAGGCGAGGTGAGGCCTGCAAGATCAAAGAAGCCGCGCTTTTTAAAGAAACCCCGGAACAGGAAGTTGTGCTTTAGAGCTTCCGTATCGTCCGACAGGTCTGACATCGCTTCGTGAGCATCGGCCAGAGTTCTCTGTAAATTCTCACTAACGCCGCCTTCGCCGGAAGCCGACTGGAACTTATCGACCGCGTCCTTCACTTGCAGCGTAATCTGCTGCAGGTTCTTCACGGTTCGCTGAACTTCGGGAACAATGTCGCTCTCCTCAACTTTGTTTATGATCTTCTTCGCACTGGCCGAGGCTTCGCGAAGGTTCTCGACAACCGTCTCGGTCTTTCCAGCGCTGCGCTTTACGCTGTCGTACAGCTCTCTGTCCTTGAACAGCGCGCCCACCGTGCCCTGGCCTTCCTGAATCCCGTCGATGATCTCGCGGAGGTTCGCGCTGATTCTTGTCCGCGGATGCAACGATGCTCTTCACATGCGGGGTGGCGTCCTTGATCAATACATTGGTTGACTGCGCCGTGCCTTCGATTTCCGACAAGGTGGAGACGAGCTGGTCTTTGACGCCTGCCATGATGTCGTTGACCTGCCTGACGACGCCGTTCATCTCATCCATGAGGTCGCCCCAATCGAAGGGCTCTTTGGATTGGATCATCGAATCGTTTTCGCGCAAGTGGCGCAGCCGCGGACCCGGCCTCGATTTGAAGATACTTATTTCCAAGCAGGCCGTCAGTCTGGATGGTTGCTACTGAGTCCTGTCGAACAATGGGATGCAGCTTCTCCATGATTCGAAAATGGACGCGAAACTTGGCGTCGGGCCGCGAGGGAACCTCGATGCGCGTCACCGTCCCCGCGTCCATTCCAGCGACGCGGACCTTTCCCCCATTCTGTATGCCGGTGATCTTCGAGAAGTCCGCGTAGACGTTGAAAGATTTGGAGAACATCTGATTGCTGTTGCCAATCAGGAACATCCCCACCCCAAACAACACCAGGCAGCCTCCGACGAACATTCCGACAATCAGCTTTCTTGTGCGTTCCATGGTTAACCACCCTGCCGGGACTTCATGAAAGCCCGAACCAATCGATGCTCGCTGTGCTCAACTTCTTCCAGCGTTCCCTCGGCCAGCAGATGGCCCGCGTCAAGGAAGGCCATGCGATCGGCAATGCGGCGAGCACTCTGAATGTCGTGCGTCACAACGACCAGCGTCGCGTGGTGATTCGTCCTAACGTCGATCAGCAGCTCGTCGATCTCCGTCGACGTGATCGGATCCAGCCCGGCGCTGGGCTCATCCACAAGGAGAAGTGAGGGATCCACAGCCAAGGCCCGGGCCAGACCCGCACGCTTCCGCATACCGCCGGACAGCTCGCCGGGCATGCTGTCGTACTCCTTACCCAGGCCGACCTGTTCGAGAATACTGTGAGCTTGGTCGCGAATCTCCGCATCCGCCTTTTGCGTGTAACGGCGAAGGGGAAACGCGACGTTTTCTCCGACCGATATGGAGTCGAATAAGGCCGCGCTTTGAAACAGGAATCCAATGCGCCTTCGGGTTGGCGCCAACTCGTTACTCTCGAGTTTCGTAATGTCCTCACCGTTGACAATCACAGAGCCGGAATCTGCCTTGAGGAGCCCGCAAATCAATTTGAGGGTGACACTCTTGCCGGTGCCGCTCCGCCCCAACAGGACGAAGGTAGTACCCGCGGCCACCGAGAAAGAAACATCCTTCAGTACGGTGCGCGAGCCAAAAGATTTGGAGACCGAATCGAACCCAACCGCGCACTTTCCGTCCTTGGGGCGCACCTGAGGATCCCCGCTCATGACCCGCCCCCTGGGTACAGAAAGAAGATGCACTTCACTAGAATGACGTTGCACACAATCAGGAAGATGGAAGAGAGGACCACGCTTTGAGTGGAAGCGCGCCCGACCCCCTCGGCCCCGCCTGTCGCGTTATAGCCAAGATAGCCGGACGTCGAGCCGATGATGAATCCGAACACCATTGTTTTTACAGTGGGCGGGATATAGTCGGACAACTGCAAGCTGCTGAGAGCAGCGTTGAAATAGAAAGTGAAGGACGTTCCGGAGACAATGGTCTCCGCAAAGAAGCCGCCCACAAGTCCCGAAAAGTTCATTAAGACAGTAAGCAGCGGCATTGCCACCACGCAGGCTACAACGCGCGTGACTACCAGATATTTGAACGAATTGACGGCAAGCGATTCGAGCGCGTCAATTTGCTCGGTGACGCGCATTCCACCGAGTTCCGCGCCAATGCCGGCGCCCACGCGGCCGGAAACCAGAAGCCCGGTAATCAAAGGGCCAGTTTCCTTTACCAAAGCAAAGGCGAGGGCCGCCGGGATCATCGATTCGGCCCCGAATCTTTCGAGTGTGGACCGGGTGTGCATCGAGAGAACGGCGCCTACCGCAAAGCCCGAAAGAACAATCAAAGGAACGGATCGCCAGCCGATCTCGAAGATCTGTTTCAGGATTTCGGTGAACTCAAACGGCGGACGGAACAACTCACGAACGACTTGTTTCGCAAACAGACTGAGGCCGCCAAACCACTCCATCGCCTCTTCCGCACCGGCCATCACCTTACCTAACAAGGAAGCCCTCTCTCAGCTGTGGGAAGACTGGTCATGGTGAATCAAGTGGCCTTGATGACGACGGCTGGATCTCAGGCGGCGAGATCTGCATTCTGCTAGGCAGATTGTGCACCCGATCCGGGACCTGACAGCGACTGTCATCGGCCGACGCGGAAACTGGAGACCTGTCCCCACACTCCCGTTGCCTGCAAAACCCAAATGCCAACGGCCACCACGACGACCACGTTCAGAATCGTCTTGATGCTGGAGGCCATGGGAATAAAACGATTGATCAGCCACAACCCCACGCCGACCACGATCAACGCAATCACTATATTCAGCAAAGGCATGTTCATGTACTCCTGAAAGGTACGCAGCACTTGGCTGGCCAATCGCCGGAAGAGCGCTCCACCTCTTATTACGAGGGATCTTTCTGCCGCGTGGCTTTGACGCCCGTCAGAATCGCAAGGCCCAGGAGTACAAAGGCACCCACTGCGATCCAGTGCGCGGCGATATGCAGCATCACGGCTCCGTAGATCAGCCCGCCGATCAAAACAAGGAAGCCCACAATGTAAATCCCGAATGACATGGTGGTTCCTCTTTCACGCCGCTCCCGCGGCTAGCGATGCTTCTCTCAGTTTCGATATCGCAGGCTGGCGCCGACCCCGCCCACCGCGGCGAGCAGGGCCGCATCCTCGATGAGTCTGCACCGCGCCCCGGTCTGCCTGGCCTGCGCCAGGATGGTTTCGGACATCGTGTCGCTCTCGTCCGTAGAGGACGTGCTCAGGAGCACTTCCTCCACCTGACCTTTGGAAAGCGCGGCGAGCACATCGGGAACTCCCACCACCGCCAGCCCACCCGACAGGTAGTCTCCGATTAGGTGATCCACTTTTTCAGAATCATCTCTGGCGTCTTGACGACGTATTGCTGCCAGAGTAGCCTCCAGGGCCTGGCGCTCGGGAGTGTGGATGTCCAGCCGCAGTACATCGATTACCTTGGCCGCGAGAAAGGGCGAAAGCTGCTTCTCCAGGAGTGGAATCACCACTTGGTCGCCGGCAAACACGATGTACTGAATCTCCTCCTTGCGCACCACCCGATCGAGAACTTCGAGTACCTCTTTGGCATGGTGCCGGTGATAGTTCTCCATATGCCGCTGATAGCGTGCCTGCGACCAGCCACCCGTCTGAGTACGGCTCATCTTCGTGCTCTCGACACGGTTTTCGGAGATGGTGTTGCTCAGGCCAAACACGAACAGGCGAGCGGAGTCAGTGTCCGCGACGACCGCCGCGTACCGCGGGAACTGTTTGGTGACCAAGGCCAACGTGTAAAGATGCGGCTGGTGATCGACGTAGATCTCGTGCCGTTCCAGCGGAGCGTTCAACTGCACCGCCTCGAAGAAATCCTCCGCGCCGGCGCAGGCAAACAGCGCGAGGCCGTTCGTGGAGGGCCGCAGCTCCGTCGCTAGATACTTCTCGATCCGATCGACGTCCCGTGCGAAACTGGCGCGAGCCGCCGACTGCGGCGCAAACGTCCTGGCCCGGGTGTGGAGTTCCTTCCTTACGAAGGAGGCAAAGTGGTCCCGGCCATGGTCGTCGGACTGGGTGTTCAGGTACAAGCTGATGACGGGCATCGCAGTGGGAGCGAAACCTGCCAGAGTATCGATTTGTTCGGCGAGCAAATTTGTCATGATGTGAAGACCGCTCTGTGTGCAGTGCACGAGACGGACCAAGTGCGCCTAAGGCGGCGATGCCGGCGTGTTACGGTGACATGGATTGGAGAAAAGATGCAGAAGCTGCACTTGGAGTGCGGGATTTGCCAGCGCCCCAAGGCTGCCTACTCCTGCTGCGGATGAACTTTCCTCCAGCCTATCAGATGACTATGGAAATCGCCGGGCAGTGGCGGAGGCGGCCGTGGCTTGGCGAGTTTTCCCGAACAGGGTCTGGAGATCGTTCAGCACTCCGGGGTCGCCCCTCGCCAACTCCCCCGTGATCTGATCCCGGAGCTTCAAGAGGTCTTCCAGGGGCTTCCTGCCGCTCGCGTCCGGCGTCTCGCTGGCTACTTCCCGGGTGCGGTCGAAGAAGCGCGTGCAGGTGCCGCCCGCGAGTCCGTAGTCCTTCTGGCTCGCCTGAAGGTAAGCCAGGCCGGCCAAATCCCGAAGCTGAGCCAGACTGTTCTCCTGCCTGGCCACCCCCAGGTCTCTCTCCAGACGCTTCCCCTTGGCATACTGCGGAAGAAAACCCGCCAAGAAGGCGACGATCAGCAGCACGACTACCACAATGATCTTCTGGTTCACAAGCGCCTTCCCCTTTCAGCGTAGCTCACACACGCGCCAAGTGCCGTGCTTCTCCGCCTGCTGAACCGGCTGTGCGCGGCGGTCGCTCGTCAGACAACCCTGCGTCCCTGAATGATTTGGATTACCACCACGACCAATGCGACGACCAGTAAGAGGTGAATCAGGCCACCCATCGTGTAGGAGGTGACCAATCCTAGCAACCACAAAACCAGCAGAATTACCGCAAGTGTCCAAAGCATGTTCTTACGCTCCTTTACACGAATCGTTCAGTGCACGAATTGGTCCATACGGGAATCTGTGCCGCTTCGAGGGCTGCAGCCCCAGATTCAGGGTGGCCAGCCGACAATCCGCGCCCTGCAAAGTGCAGCACGTACACTCGAATGCTGATTTTGCTGCAGATCGCTCCAAGCTCACGCGGCTTTCACTTGAGTACCAATGAGAGACTCTGCTGCCCAGTACTTATCGCGGTCGGCGGCCTCCTGGCACTCGATACAAAGCGGCGCCCATGGCACTGCGGCGAGGCGTTTTGGACTGATCGACCATTCGCACTGGATGCAGGAGCCAAAGCTGCCGTCGTGAATGCGCAGCAGGGCGGCTTTCACGTCGCGCAGCAAGTTGTATTCACGGTCCAGGTTTTGAATCGCCAGCTCCAGTGTGGCCGCGTGTTGAAGTTCATCAACCTGATCCGGACTCTTCTCGATCGCGATATCGTTTCGCTTTCGCAAAGACTGAACCAGTTCGGCCTCTTTTCGTTCGAGGATCTTCTTGAATTCGCTTGGGTCTCCAGGCGCTGTAGCCATTGCCATTTCCCCTTGGGCCTCAACAGGCCGTGTCCCCGCCCTTGCAAGAACCAGTCCAAAACAGAACCTCCGCCATCTGGAGGCTGAGACCGCTGGGCCAGGGCGGCGTGCCGGGAATTCACCTGGGCCGAGATGCAGAACCTGCACTCGAGTGCGGAATTTTCTGCCGCTTATAAGCTGTAATCACCCGAGCAGAACCGCGCGTCGACGGTGGTCAGAAACGTGCATTGACCAATCCGGAGGAAGCCATGCGGCAGACAAATCTATTGATTCTATTGATCGCTGTCTCGGCAGCGTCTCTCATTGCACAGATCGATCCGCCAGGCAGAGTGGGACAGCTGAATTACGCCAACGGTCCGGTGTCGTTTCAACCGGCGGGCATGACGGAATGGGTCGATGCCGATGTCAACCGTCCGCTCACCACGGGTGATCAAGTCTGGGTCGGCGGCGGCGGGCGAGCGGAGATTCACGTGGGATCGACTGCGCTGCGTCTGGACTCGAACACGGCATTCCAGTTCCTGAACTTGGATGACCAGACGACCCAGATCCAGCTCTCGCAGGGCACCCTCACGGTCCGGGTCCGAAATCTGGCGCAATATCAGAACCTCGAGCTCGACACGCCAAACATGGCTTTCACGGTGCTTCGTCCCGGTGAGTATCGGATTGACGCCGATCCTGACTCGCAGAACACGACGGTCACGGTGCGCGGCGGAGACGGTGAGGTGACCGGTGGTGGCCGGACGTTCCCGGTCCGCGCGGGCCAGCAGGCGATCGTTATGGGCTACGACCAGATCAACTACCGCCTCGTGTCCGCTCCGCGAGCCGATGGGTGGGATCAATGGAACTCGTCGCGCGACCTCCGGGAAGACCAGTCGGTTTCCGCCCGCTACGTTTCTCGTGAAATGGACGGCTATGAAGACCTCGATCAGTACGGCGGCTGGTCGAGCCAGCCCGGCTATGGCCAGGTCTGGATGCCGACATCAGTCTCAGCAGGCTGGGCGCCCTATCATAACGGGCATTGGGCCTGGATCTCGCCCTGGGGTTGGACGTGGGTTGACGACGCACCGTGGGGATTCGCTCCCTACCACTATGGCCGATGGGCTTCCTTCGGCGGCCGTTGGGGCTGGATTCCCGGGCCGTATGGGGTAACTCCAATCTATGCGCCGGCGCTGGTGGGGTGGGTCGGGGGAGGCGGAGGAGGCTCTGGCTTCAGTCTCAGCTTCTCCTTCGGCACTGCCTCGGCGGTAGGGTGGTTCCCCCTGGGACCACGTGAGCCCTACTTCCCGGCTTACAACGTCAGCTCGGGCTATTTCGGCCGGGTGAATCGCACCAACACGGTGATCAACTCAACCACCATCAACAACTACTACAACGACAGCAGGAACCCCAACAATACCGCCCTCGCCAACATAAGATATGCGAACGAGCGCGTGCCGAACGCCGTTATGGCGGTTCCGCAAGACAGGTTCGCCAGCGGCCGACGGGTGACGGAAAACTCGCGTGTGGTATCGGCCGCGCAGCTTGGTTCAGCCCGCATTACCGTGGCTCCGCAGGTTGCACCGCAGCAGACCAGCGTTCTAGGCCCTCGGGCAGCAGAGGCGTCTCGCGCTCCACGTCCGCCCGCCAGTGTGTTGAGCCGGCCAGTCGTAGCGCGCACCCCTCCTCCTCCGGCGCCAGTGCCCTTTGCTCGGCAGCAGACCGAACTGAAGCAGAATCCCGGCCGCCCGCTTCCAGCGGCTAGCGTCCAGCAGTTGCGCCAGAATGCGCCGGCCCGGAGCGCTCCGGTTCGCGTCGTGGACATGGGCAAGGTCGAGCGAGTTCAGCCGGTGATAGGCGCTGCACCCCAGGGCGCGCGTCAGGCGAACCCCGCCCCCGCCGTGACCTCCTCTCAGCCGCCAAACGTACAGCAGCGGCAGCAGCAACAGCAGGGCGTCCAACAACAACAGAAGCAGCAGCAGGAGGTCCAGCGGCAACAGCAACAAAAACAGCAGGTGGACGCCCAACAGCAGCAGCAACAGAAGCAGCAACAGGACGCCCAACAGCAGTTGCAACAAAAGCAGCAGCAGGAGGTCCAGCGGCAACAGCAACAAAAACAGCAGGTGGACGCCCAACAGCAGCAGCAACAGAAGCAGCAGCAGAACGCCCAACAGCAGTTGCAACAAAAGCAGCAGCAGGAGGTCCAGCGGCAACAGCAACAAAAACAGCAGGTGGACGCCCAACAGCAGCAGCAACAGAAGCAGCAGCAAAATGTCCAGCGGCAGCAGCAACAGAAGCAGCAACAGGACGCCCAACAGCAGTTGCAACAAAAGCAGCAGCAGGAGGTCCAGCGGCAACAGCAACAAACGCAGCAGCTAGACGCCCAACAGCAGCAGCAAAAGCAGCAGCAGGGCGCCCGCCCGCGGCAGAATGCGCCTCCGGCCGACGCAGTAGTGCAGCAGCCAGCACAGCGTGGCAGGGCCGCCCCACCACCACAGCCGAACCGGCCGCAAGCGCAGGCGCCGCCACAGCCGCCGCCTCAACAAGTGAATCAGGCTCAAGTGGAAAGACAACAGCCTGGATCCCGCGGGAAAGCGGTTAAGAACAACACGGACAAAAACAACCAGAAGAAATAACAGGCAGGATGAGACGTCTTCGCGTGAGCGCCAGAATCGCCACCGTGGCTCTGGCGCTTGCCGCTTAGTGTTCGGGAGAGGGGTTATGACGCAACGTGAGGTAACGGGCCGACTCTGGAACCTTCGGACAAACAGGCTGCATCATCGCAGAGCCGAGCGGGACGCCGGGGTCTTCCACCACTTGGGCTGACACCGTGAACATCGGTTGCAGCACCCCCCGGCCGATTTGAAGGCCACATGCCGGCAGCACCGTCTACCGGCACGTGGAGTTTGCGCGTGAAGCGGACCTGACACCTAGCGCCAGTGCCCCTCCACGAATACCCAGCCAGTCTTCTGGTGAGTGTAGCGATGCGCTACCCAGTGGGCACGTGGCCGTGGAGGCTGTTCCCACCTTCCCGGGGTCCAGGTGTAACCGTTGCCATTCCAACTCTGGTATCCGGAAACCCAGACATAGTTACGGCCGGGCCGCGGCGCCCGCCTCTCGGATACGGCACGGGGTGGCGCGATGCGAATCACAAAATCGGCCCCCGCGGCGCTGAAGGCCAGCGCGCCTGCAAAAACTAATCCGATCAATCGCTTAAAAACCATAACACGCTCTCCTCTTCTTATCTCCGAGGTTTAGCAGTGCACGTGCGTGCCCGAATGCAGAAACGTGACACGTCAGCGGTGCCGGGGGGACGTCAATCGGCCGGCGGCAGAGTGAAATAGAATGTCGATCCCGCCCCGGGTGTCGATTCCATCCAGATTCGACCGCCATGCCACTCGATGGCCTTCTTGCAGAATGCGAGTCCGAGTCCGTTCCCGGGGTGTTCTCTTCCGTGCAGGCGCTTAAACACGCCGAAGATGCGGTCGTGGAATGCCGGGTCGATACCAGGACCGTTGTCCTTGACGGAGAATACCCAATCGAGATCCACCCGTCTGGATGAAATGTGAACGCGCGGAGAAGGCGTGCCGCAGTATTCGATGGCATTTCTAATCAGATGGTGCAGGACCTTGGTCAGCATTTCGGAAGTCTCCGCACACCTGCGGCAAAGGGTCATGGGTAACGATTGCGCTCCGTTCTGTGATCTGCTTGTCCGTCGAGAGGAGCGCCTGGCGAAGGACCGCTTCCATGTCCGTCCGGGAGGGCTGCCGGTCGCCAGTATCCGGCGGCCCAGTAGTCCACCACGTCGGTGAGCAGCGACTGCATTCTGGCCGCCCCTTCCTGGATGCGCTCGAGGAATACGCCGGCATCGGAATCGAGGCGGCCGGCATAGGTCTCGGCCATCAGTTGACTGAATGAGGCCACGTCGCGGAGAGACTCGCGCAGGTTGTGAGCCGCCATCGAGACAAACTCCTCAAAGTCCGCGTTCGCTCGGTCCAACTGCCTCTGGACCTCGAGGCACCGCCGCGTTTCCGCGTCGAGCGCCTTGCGCAAGCGCTCGATTTCGTCTTCCGTGCGGTCTTGGTCGGAGTCTGCCCATTTTCAGTCCGCGCGCCGGGGTCCGGGCTCTCTATGGCCGCCGGGAATTGTGAACTTGAACGTAGCGCCCCGCCCGGCTTCCGATTCCACCCAGATTCGTCCACCCTGGCGCTCGACAATCTTCTTACAAAGCGCCAGACCGATGCCGGTGCCGGGAATTTCGCTTCCATGCAAGCGTTTGAACATGCCGAACACCCGGTCGGCGTCTTGCGGATCGATACCGATTCCGTTGTCCCGCACCGCAAACAGCCACCCTTCCGCGTCTCTCTCCGCCGAGACATGGATTCTCGGCGTTTCCTCGCCTCTGTACTTGATCGAATTGGAAATGAGGTTCTGGAAAAGCTGCATCAGCATAACCTCTTCGGCTACCACGGTTGGCAACGGATCGGAGGTTACGATGGCGCCACTCTCCGCGATGGCCGCCTGGAGGTTCAACAGCGCTTTGGCGAGAACAGCGCCGCAATCGATCGAGGCGAAGCTGTCCTGTTCCCGCTCGGTAACCTCCCAATAGGCAAGCAGGGCCTTCAGCAGGGCCTCTATCCTCAGGGCGCCCTCGACGGAATAGGAGATGAATGTGTCCGCTTCCTCGCCCAGCTTTCCTGCATACTCCCGCCCCAGGAGCTCGGTAAAGTTCACCACCATCCGCAGAGGTTCCTGCAAGTCGTGCGTGAGCGCATAGGCAAAATGCTGCAGTTCGGCATTGGTCGTCCGGAGTGCTTCCTCGGCCTGCTTGCGGTCTGTTGCGTCCTCAATCGCCAGGAGGATCGTCCGCGCTTGCGCATTCGGATTGAAGATCTCGCTGGCGTTGAGCAGCATCACTTTCCGTCCGACATGTTCAAATTCGTGCGTCACCTCAAAGTCCCGGAACGTTGAGTGCGCGGGGAGAATGTTCTCCAGCAGCTCGCGCAGTTTCGGGATATTCCATTGTCCGTCTCCCGAGGTCGTAGATGAGACGCTCCTCGGTCTCCTCCCGCGTGGCCTGGAACGTTTCGTAGAACGTCCTGTTCGCTTTCATGACCTGCAGGTTCTGGTTCAGGATCACCAGAGGCTCCCGCACCGTTTCTACAATCGCTTCGGCGAAGTCAAGACCGCGCTTGGCGGCATCGATATCGATCAACATCAGCACGGCGCCGTCGATTTTCCCGTCCGGCCCCGCGGACGGGAGGATGCGTAGCGAATACCAGCGGCCGTGCGCGTCGCGGACATCGCGCGGTTTCCGATTGCCGCCCTCCATCGCATCCAACAGCAACCGCCGCAGGTCGGGCAGTTCCATTTGAGGCTGAAGATCGGTGATCGACCGCCCGACATCGGAGGCGATCAGATTCAACATAGGTTCCATGGCGCGCGTAAAGCGGCGAATGCGCAGATCTCGCCCAACCATGACCAGCGGTATGCTGATGCTTTCGAGAAGATTGGTCAGATCCCGGTTGACCTGGCTGAATTCCACGTTGCTGATCTTCAGCTCTTCGTTCAGCGTGTTCAGTTCTTCGTTGGCCGATTCCAGCTCTTCCTGCGCGGTTTCCAGTTCCTCGTTGCCCGCCTGCGCCTCTTCGTTCGCTGCCCTGAGCTCCTCCAGGGTGGTTGCCTTGTCTTCGACGATCGATTGCAGATACTCTTTGGTTGCGGCAAGCTCGCGCCGCAGCCGGGCGCTTCCCTCGTTGTCGTGTGTCGCGGGCTTCGTGCGTCTGCCGCTCGGGCCGCCGTTCGGCTCGGCGTCCTCGAACAGGACCAGGAAATAGCGTTCCTTGGAAGAGGACGAGCCTCTGAACGGGATTACCTTGATTGTGACCTCTGTTAACTGGCCACTGCTCTTCGATCCGGAAGCCGTCTTCTTTGGCTACGGCGTTCCTTTGTCTGGCAGTTCGGATCGCCTTACCCAGGCCCGCGATTAAGCCTTCGCGCGCCATTTTCAGAAGGTTCTGGGTCGGCTCGCCCGGCGAAAGCTCGAGGTACGGAGCTGTGCGGCCCCGGACCTGAACGATGTTCATGTCATCGTCAATGATGGCGCCGGGGGGGCCATGTTCGGCCAGCACCAACCGGTCGGCTTCTCTCTGCACGTCCGGCCCGGCTCGGCCCTCGGCAATTCTCTCCCGGAGATCCACCCGGCCTTCGGCGCGGCGGCCTTCGCTTAGGGGTGGCGCCGGCGTACCCGCGGCCGGCCGCATGCGATAGATCTTGTGGGTCTTCTCCACTTGATGAAATGACTCGGAAAGCGTGCCGATGCTTTCCGATGGACCGAGCACCAGGAAGCCCGTTGGCTTGAGGGCGTAATGCAGGATCGACAACACCTTGCGCTGTAATACGGCTCCCAGGTAGATCAGCACGTTACAGCAACTGATGAGGTCCAGCTTGGAGAAAGGCGGGTCCTGCGCCACGTTGTGCCTGGCAAAAACACATACGTCACGGATGATCTTCGCGATCTGGTGCCCGCGTTCCGTTCTGGTGAAGAACCGCGCCAATCGCTGCGGCGAGACATGGGCCAACGCGGCGCCCGTGTATGTGCCGGCGCGGGCTTTTTCGATCGCCGTTTCGCTGATATCGGTGGCGAAAATCTCGAACGGAAGGCTCACTTCCGCCTCGTCCAGGAATTCCATCAAGCAGATGGCGATCGAATAAGCTTCCTCGCCCGTGGCGCACCCAGGCACCCAGATCCGGATCGGATCCTCGCGCCCTCTATTCTCAACCAGAGCGGGGAACACCTTCTTCTTCAGTTCCTCGAAGACCGCTGGTTCCCGAAAGAATGCAGTGACGGTGATAAAGAAAGCTCTCGCACAACGCCTTTGCTTCCTCGCGGTTCCGCTCGAGATCCCGGCTGTAGTCTTCCAGGTCTTCGAATCCGCGGAGGGCCATGCGCCGCTTGATGCGCCGCTGGAGGGTGCTGTGCTTGTAGTAGCGTGAAATCCACTCCGGTGGCGCTGCGCACCAGCCGGAATATCTTCTTCAGTTCTGCTTCCCCGGACTGCTCAGTCGCCGTCCGAGGCTCGATCGGGAGACGAGAATCGCGCGCGATGGCCACCAGTTGCCGCGCGATTCCGGCCGGCGGCAGCACAAAATCCACCACACCGGCGGCGATGGCGCTTCCCGGCATGCCGTCGAACTTCGCGGTTCGCATTTCCTGAGCGAAGGTGATACCGCCCGCGGCCTTGATCGCCTGGAGGCCGAGCGTCCCATCCGATGCGGTTCCCGACAGAACGACGCCGAGCGCTTTGCTGCCCCGGTCTGCCGCCAGGGCGCGGAGAAAAGAGTCGATCGGCATGTTGCGGCCCTGTCTGGCCGGGGCGGGGTATGAAGGACTCCATCGGAAATGCCCAAATTGCATCGCGGCGGAATCACGTAAACATGATTGGCCTCGGCGCGAGTCTCGCCTTTCACTTCCGAGACAGGCATTTTGCTAGCTTTGGAAAGCAACTCCGTCAGATGGCTCTCGTGCTTCGGATCGAGGTGCTGAATCAGCACGAATGCCATGCCGGTATCGTCCGGCAGATGGCTGAGCAACTCCGTGAATGCCTCCAGTCCGCCGGCGGAGGCTCCTATGCCGACAATTGGGAACGGGCTGCCTTCTGTGCGGTCCCCGGTGGCGGGCCGCTTAACAACTGCTGGCTTGCCTGGCCTGCGTTTCGCGGCCTTCTTTACCATATACGCGCCACCATGCCTTTCTCACTTTACCAACAGGCGCTATACCAGCAGATCCTTTAGGATCTTTCCGATCTCCATGAATTGATCCAGCCCTGAAGGCTTGGTTATGAATCGAACACTCCCAGCTCTGTGAGCAGATCCTGGTCCCGCCGGGACTGAGAGGAGCTCCATACGCACACGGGAACCCCGGCGAGATGCTTGGAGCGTCGGATCTCGCGCAAAATGTCTTCGCCCGTCACACTTGGGCAAGTTCAAGTCCACCAGGATCAAGTCTGGGATGGCCGCATCCGCATAGGCGCCTTCCCTGCGAATGAAGGCGAGGGCGTCGTCTCCGTCGGTCAGGTGAGATCAGTTCAAATCGGCCGATCCTGCTTGTTCAGAGCCCGCTCGAGAAGGAAGACATCCGCACGTTGTCTTCAATGACGAGAATCCGGGCCGGAGGAACAACTGAACCGTGTTTCAAGCTCACTCCCAGCGACCTATCATCGCCGCCTCCGTCTCGAACGTCCATCCCGGGAAAGACGCCCTCCGAAGCGCCTGCATTGTCTTACCCACCTGTCTTGCCCTTACGATCCACCGCTTGGGCGCCGGCCCGACGTAGTAGAAAGGGTAACAGGTCACCAGCGTCAGCACGTTCTCGCCTGACGGAGCGAGTACCCCGACATCGTCCGGCTCCACCACCCTTAGCGACTCGACTTCGTACTTGAAATCGCCTTTCAGCGTCGAGAATTGAATCTCGTCCTTGATCCTCACATCCTTCAGCGGGCGAAAGAATGTGTCCCGGTGCCCGGCGAGGCCCACGTTGCCGGGCTCTCCCGGCAGCGCCGTGCCGGGAATATGGCCGACCGCGCGCCGGAGAGTGGTCTTGTCGATCCCCTCGATGACGATCGCGGAAAGGAGGAGACGTGGGATCTCAATGCGGCCGATCAGACCGTCCGTCGCGGCGGCAGCTCGCCCTTCGGGGAAGTGGAGGACTCCGGTTGAGGCGTGCCCTCGCTCGCCGCGCGCTGATCACGCAGCAGGCGGTCGAGATCCCCGCTCTCGCGCCTCTGGAAAATCCAGGAGTCCACCAGGGCGAATCGCGCAATAGCCCAGAAGCAAGACGGCGCAGGCAAAGAGCGCACGCTGGGCCCACTTCAGAATCCGCCTGAGTGGTTCTTTCCGCAACTACAAGCTTCATTTGGCGCCCTTCTCGTCAAGCCGTGGTTCGCCGCCGGCTATGTAGCCGGTGCGCGTGCGCACGGACAGTCTGCCGTGGCCCTTCGCCCGGGCAAGTACCCGAATGGCACGATAAGCACCGTCACGAGTCGAGGTTGATGGGAACATATCCGATCGTGTATTGATGGCGAATGTCCCGGGCGATGCGCTCGCAGATGGCCACCACTTCGCTGAGCTGGTCGGGAAAAAAGGCCTCGCCGCCCGTCGCCTGTGCCAGGCGCTTGAGCACACCCGGGTTCTGGTCTGGATCTTCTTCGTCGAATAAGCCTATGGTGTAGATGACGGCGCTGGATTGCGCGGCCAGGTTCATGACCTGGGCCAGGCTGTGCGCGCTCGCGTTGTCACCGCCATCACTGACGACGATCAGCACTTTCTTATCCCGGCTGCCTGCCTGCAATTCCTCTAACGCCTTGGCGATCGCGTCGTAAAGAGCCGTCTGGCCTCCGGTAGGTGCGGCCGTGATCGCGTTTTCGAGTTCGGCGGTGCTATTGGTGAATCGGATCGTGCCGGGCAGGCCCAGCGACACGTTCTCGTTGAAGTTGACGACGAACATTTCGTCTTCCCGATTGCTGGACCGCACGAAGGTCCGGGCGGCGGCGGTCACCTCCGCAAGTTTCGGCCGCATGGTTGTGCTGTGGTCGACAACCAGTCCCACGGTGACCGGAATATCTTCGTTTTTGAAGAGCCGGATGCGTTGCGGTACACCGTCCTCATAAACCTCAAAATCCTGCTCGCCCAGATCGGAGACAAAGCCACCTTGCCGGTCGGTCACCGTAGCGTGCAACACCACCAGGGCAACGTCCACCGAGATTCGGAAAGATCCCGAGTCCTGATCTTGTCCTGCCGGTGGAGCCTGATGTCCGGCGTAGCCCACCAGGACAATCAGGAGAAGGGCCGGGAGAGCGATCGCTTTCGCCACGCCGCGCTCTCCCGCCCGCGATAGCCCCCTCCTCATAGCTGCTCTCTTTCCTAACTAGCTTCTCATCTTCCCGGCGACCATCATGCCGACCCCGCCCAAAATCATCACCGCACTCACAAAAGGTGACACCTTTTCCTGATGCTGGGTTTCAACACCGAAGGACATGCCACCGGCCATGAAGCCTTCCCGCTCGTTGCGAGGAATCGGCATAACGAGCGAAACGATGCCCAGAATCAGCACCACGACTCCAATCCAAAACAGAGCTTTCATGTGCTCTCCTCCCGGCTCGGCGGCGACACCACCGCCGGCCGCGGGCGCGCCAGAAAGAAGGCGCGCCGTGTCGTGGACCAAGCCCGTTACAGAGACGCGCTTTTGCACCAGTCCGAGGGCCCAGGCTCCGCCCAAAGCCAGCAGTCCGAGCAGCGCGATCAACGGCAACGGACTCGCTGTTTGCGGGAGCGTCACCGCTGCGACCTGTGTCGGCGCGGTATCCGGCTTGAGCTCCTCGGCGGGTGGCGGGGTGACCACCGCGGCGATTTCCACCTCTTCTCCCGTGGGCTGAATCGCCATAACGGGCGCCTGCTTCAATTGCACTACCACCGGTTCGTCCACCGTCTTGATCGGCTCTTCGACCTCCAGCGGCGATCTCGGCCGTCGTGTAGAGAACGGGCGTGTTGGTCGCCTTGGCCAGTTCTACTGCTTTCGCCTTCGGATAGACGAATTCCTCGCCCCAGTTTCTGCCGGGATAGAACCATGCCCGGAGTGCCTCCGGCTGACCTGCCGGTCGCTCCCGGAAAGTAACTACGGTCTTGTCAGTCGCCCTGAGGCGATAGTTCGGGATGGCCAGGATGGTGGCGTAGACACTGCGTTTCGTCCTTGTTGAAGATCTGGACGATGTGGCGGTTGGACTGCGAGTCCAGGATCTTGAACACATAGGTGCCGGCTGGCAACACCCCCCACCCCTTGAGGTGGACTCCCGGAATCTCCACAGGCCCGCTGAAAGTCATCACGGTTTTCCTGTTCCACGCGTCCGCCTTTGCGGCTGGTGAGAATACTGCGCCCATCAGCGCCAGGCAGAACACGGTTGTTGTTACTGTTCTCAAGAAACTCATCTGCTCCTTCTCCTTTGCTCTAGAATCTGTGCGACCGGCTCTTCGCTCTGTCGGGCACCATGCCTGCAGACCTCGGCTGGCTGGTCGCACGTGATGAAGGAGAAGCATTCCGAGGTCCATCGGCACACTACCGCGCGAAGAACGCGGCTGTCGTCTCGTTCCAGGGCCGTGCTTGCTGCATCTTGAGGGACACGCGGCCGAGCGCCAGAGCCGAGAATCCCTCAAAGCCGGTCTTCGCCACCTGAGCTATCGGCTCATGCAGCTATTGCCGCACGGAATGCAGGAACTGCTTCGGATCAAAAGTGCTGGGTCGCTCCCCGCCTTCATCCCGCGTAGAGATTCAGTCTTTATCCGGCGGGAAGCCACGGTACGGCACGTGCTGTAGCGAAGGTGTCGACAAAGACCCCGTTGGAGTCATCGGGTCGACAGGAGAGGTGAGAAATGAGATTCATCGTGGTAGTAACTTTGACTGTTGCTCTTGGCCTGTTGGGTCTGAGCCTTACCCCAACTGCTTTGGCAGCCGGTTCAGAGGACATCCGGACAGTGCAAAAGAGCCTGAACGACAAAGGTTACGATGCTGGACCCGTCGATGGCGTCCTAGGGTCCCGCACACGCGCGGCCATTCGTCAATACCAGGCGTCGGAGAAGCTGCCGGTCAACGGGCGCCTCGATGCGGAGACGGCCGGCAAACTGGGCGTGGGGCCGGAATCGATAGGCGGCAGCTTTAAGGGGGCCGGACAAGAAGTAGGACAGGGTGGTCAGGAACTTGGCCACGAGATGAAGGAAGGCAAGCCCATAGCCGGCGGGAAAGAGTTTGGCCTTGGCGTGGGCCGCGCGGCACAGAAAGTCGCGAGCGGCGTCAAGAAAGCCGTAACTACCGACAGCGACCGGGGGGATCGGGAGAAGCGGTGAGACGCCCCCCAGCCGTCTCGATGCAGGGACGTACCATGGTCGTCTTGGCGCGCAGAGATGCCAAGGCCATCCGACGCAGCGGCCAAGGGGAACCAAACTGGGCCAAGCAGGGAGAGGTCGGAGATATGCCTGCTAAGTCGCTTGGAATCGGGCACTTTCTGGCTATTCGGTGCTCGAAAGAGGCGGGGCTGGCCCCTTCGTGGCACGCCGGAGTCGCTCTGGATGAAAAAAGTGGCAGCAAAAGAGGCGAGCGACTCCTCTGTCGTCACGATTCACGGCGACAATTGCTGCGACCTTTTTTCGCAGGTCGGCAGCTCTGCGACTCTCGGCACAGACACTGACTTCCGGGGGAATATTCTCGCGCTCACGAGCATCACGCTGAATACCGGCGCGAATATTACCGATGGGAGGGCGCTGGCCCTGAATGGTGCAGTTACGCTTGACACCAACAACATCTCCAACGCCGTTTGCGACAGAATCGCCGCCGAGGTCCCCGAACCTGGATCTCTGCTGCTGCTTGGCGCTGGGCTCTTCGGCCTGGTCCTGCTCGGCCGGAGATCCAGAAGACGGGCGGCCTGAGTCCGCGGGCTATTCAGCGCCGACCAGTTGGAGTAGCAACCAAGAAGCACCCGCGCGCCCGATGTGACGATTGATCATCCAAGTGCTCCTCATCCCCTGGCTGAGCCACGGCGGTACAGAATCGATTGTCTATAGCTTCACTCTCTACGAGCGCGGGCTTGGCGCGAATCTGCGCTGCGATAGCCACCACGGCTAAAACGCTCAACAGCAACCTGACCGGCAAAGCCGGTGCAGGATTCGTCATTGAAAGTGCAGGTTTTGCCCTGTGGTCGCTCGGTATCCGCTCGCTGCGAAACCAATACAGGGTCCCGCCCATGACCGTCAAATTGATGAGCAGCCCGGTGATCGCACTCCCGCCAACATCGGGATTGAAGATCAGCGGTAGATTTCCAAAAACGCTGACCAGGAAGATGTAGCACCCGAGGATGCTCAGTGTCCAGCGTGTCTTTCGGCCAAACGCGACGAGAGCGGCCCCGATTATCTGTAGAGGGCCGCTGACGGCCAGGGTGTGAACTCCGGGTCCCCAACGGCCGTCAGGCGACACGCTCACGACCAGACCCGTGGCGCTGAGCGTCTCCACCAGTCCCGAGATAGAGAATAGGAGCGCAACGAAAATTCGCACCCACGTTCGCAGGTTCATCGTCTTCTCTGAGATGCAGCCGCTGGGCCCTCCGCTTGAACGCCTCGACAGCTTGGCGCCGAAACCTTGTTTGCACGCGAGTTGCCGTTCTGTGGCTGCCGCTGGTTTGGACAGCCGCGCCTCGGGCGGGACCGGCAGGAATATGGCTAGTAGCTCCGCGCTCGCAGAGTCGCGTCTATCCCAAACGTGCAATCGGCGAGAGAGGGTGGCCACGAGCGTGCTCTCACAAGTGTCGAAAGAGGTGTCGTTGTGAGAACCGTACTGATTGTCGCCCTAATGTGTGCGGTTTCCGTTCCCGGCATCGCCCAGACTCCGGCTACGCTCGATGTGAGTGGCAAACTGCGCTATCACGCCGAGAGAACCTTCGGTCCTGCTTCGATCGCGATGTCCGGCGTCAAGGCGGGCTATCTCCAGATGACAGACAGCCCCACGGAGTGGGGACAGGGCGGCGACGGCTACCGTACGCGCCTTGGCTCATCAGTCGCCTCCGCCGGAATCCGCGCTGTCCTCGCTTTCGGCCTGGATTCGACGCTGCACCAGGACCCGCGATACTATCGATCGGACAGCACGGGATTCTGGGCTCGCACGGGACATGCGCTGCGCGGAACGATACTCACGCGCACGGATAGTGGCGGCGAGACACTGTCCACCTGGCGTCTAGGAAGCGCATACGGCGCTGCTTTTATTTCGGAACAGTGGTATCCGGACCGGTTCCATACCGTGCGCCATGGAATTGTCGGTGGCTCCACTCGGCTCGGGTTCGATTTGGCAAAGAACGTAATTGCCGAGTTCTGGCCGGACATGAAGAAGAAGATATCGCGCCGAAAACGGTAAACCCGCGGGGACCGACGCCGGCTAGCTGGCACATCAGGAGGGGGCGGGTCAATGACGTTGCATGAAGCCAACAAGCATAAGGGTCTGAGCATCATCGACCTTTTGCGGCCGCACTGGAAAGCCCTGACGCTGGCGTTGCTGGCGGTTGTAGGCGAAACCCTCACCGATCTGGCCGAACCCTGGCCCCTAAAAATCGTTCTCGATAACCTGCTCCAGTCCAAAAAGCTGCCCGGTTGGATGAGCGGAGTGGCCGGCTGGATGGGGCAGGACAAACTGGCCGTCCTCAACTTCGCAGCAGCGGCGGTGGCGGTCATCGCCGTGGTCGGCGCGCTCAGTTCCTACCTGGAAAAATATCTCACCACCAGCGTGGGCCAATGGGTCATGCACGACCTGCGGCGCACGCTCTATCACCACATCCACCGCCTGTCGCTGGCCGAGCACGACCAGAAGAGGACCGGCGACCTCATCGGCCGGGTGACGAGCGATATCGAAGCCATTCAGTCGTTTATCACTACGGCGCTGATGGGCATTCTGACCAGCGTCCTCACCCTGCTGGGGATCATCGGGGTCATGCTTTACCTGAACTGGCGTTTCACGCTCATCTCGCTCGCCGTTGCGCCCGTTCTTTTCCTGGCGGTTTACTTCTTCACCAGCCGCATCAAGAAAGCCTCGCGCGACGTAAGAAAGAAGCAGAGCGAGCTGGTTTCGCTTGTCGAAGAGGTTCTCTCCTCGATCCGCGTTGTCAAGGCCTTTGCCCGTGAGGACTACGAGGAGCGCCGCTTCGAGCGCCAGAGCCTGGAAAATGTCGAGACGGCCCTGGTCGCGCGAAGCATCAAGATGAAGCTCTCGCCTGTCGTCGAGATTATCGTGGCGACAGGGACCTGCTTGATGCTCGGCTACGGCGCGCGCCTGGTGCTTGCGGGCCAGCTCACGCCGGGCGCGCTGGTCGTCTTCTTGCTTTACCTGGGCAAAATGTATAAGCCCATGCGTGACCTGGCCAAAATGACGGACACGGTCTCAAACGCGGCGGTGGGATTCGAGCGGATCCGCGAAGTTCTGGAGACCGAAAGCGGGATGCGTGACCTGCCGCACGCGCGCCGCGCCGCGACCTTCAAGGGCAAAATCGAATTTGATAAGGTCTCGTTTGGGTACAACCAGGACCAGTTGATCCTGAAAGATGTAAGTTTCCAGATCGAGCCGGGACAGGTCGCGGCATTCGTCGGCCCGACAGGGGGCGGCAAGTCGACCATCATCAGCCTGGTTGCCCGCTTCTACGACCCCGTCTCCGGGGAAGTCAAAATCGACGGGACCAACATCCGCAACCACACCATGAAATCGCTTCGCCAGCAGATTAGTTTTGTTTTGCAGGAGACGCTTCTGTTCCACGCACCGATCTGGGAGAACATCGCCTATGGCCGCCCGGAAGCCAACCGCGAGGAGATTGTCCGCGCCGCGAAACTGGCCAACGCCCACGAGTTCATCGAACAAGATGCCCGAGGGCTACGACACGATGATCGGCGAGCGCGGCGTGACGCTTTCCGGGGGACAGCGCCAGCGCATCGCCATCGCGCGGGCGGTGATCCGCAATACTCCCATTCTTGTTCTGGACGAGCCCACATCGGGACTGGACGCAGCCTCCGAGCAAACCGTGTTCGAAGCCCTGGGCCATTTGATGGAAGGCAGAACTTCCATCGTCATCGCACACCACCTGGCGACGGTCCGGCGCGCCAACGTGATCTTCGTGGTGAAAGACAATACTCTTGTTGAGCGCGGCACTCACGACGAACTGTTGGCGGCGGGCGGCCTCTACGCGGAGCTCTACGAAATCCAGTTTCGCCAAGAGGATTCCCTGGCGGCGGATACGTCAAGAAGCTAGTCGGCCTACAGCTTCTTCAGCGCGTCGATGCGCTGCAACACAACCCTGCTATAGCCCTCGACCTCGGCGGGCGAGAAGCCGCCGGCGCGGAAGCAGTCGCCGATCTGATCGGTGGAAAGCTGGCCCAGTAGGTTGCCTAGCCAGCGCGCGTCCGCGATAGGAATGTGTCTGGGGATGCTCTCCATCCGCGTACGGGAGATGTAGTTGGGGAGATTGAAAATGGTTAGGAAGAAGGGCCGGCTGTGCATAACGAAGTCCACGCGATCGGGCCTGACCTTCTTGACAAACTTGGTTTCCACGTAGTCCTGCATCACGCCCTTGCTGCGGACGAAGGGATTGCCGGTGCGTCCGAAACTGGCGCCCAAATCGGCGACAACGTAACGCTGCCCGGCGCCGCCTTCGTCATATACGCCGTTATTGACGGCTTTCAGGTCCCAGTTGTTGATGAGTGCCATCATCACTCTGAGGCCGTTGAACTCGCGCGTTCCGGCAAAGCGGCTTTCGTACCAGCTCCAGTTCTTCGATTCCTTCCCGCCGTCTTTACGCTCCAAACGCACCTCGCGGACTAAGCCACCGGCTGAGACGTACTTCTCCCCACGCGAGAGCGGTTTCATCCCTTGCACGCGGATTTGCGGCCGGTAGTAGTCGTCGTCCGTAAAGTAACCCGCTGCCCACACCAGGCGCGTGGCAGCGGTTTCCGACTTCACCTCGGGGCCGAGTTTCACCTTCCACTTGGCGCCGTTCTCGTCTTCGACATCGAACTTGGGCGCAGTCCCGCTCTTGGATTCCGCGATGAATTTGAAGTCGGTCCCAGGCGCGCGAGTCTTCCCTCCCGGCCCGTCCAGCAGGTTCAACGCCGCTACGTCGCCCCGGTCGCGCCACAGTACGCCGGCTGTGCCGGCCTGCTGGGCGAAGACGGGCAACGCCAGAACAAGAGCAACGAAGCTCGTGAGAATCCTCTTGGAAACTGTCATAAGTCCTCCTCAAAACAGCGCAGTCCAAACGCTACAAAGGTACACAGCACTTGCCTGACCAATCGCCGGAAACGGTCCGGCAGCCGCCCAAATGCTGTGCTTCTCCGCCTGCTGCAAGATGCAGCACGTGCACTCGAATGCATGATTTGTTGCACGTCGCTCGTTCAAGCCCGATCTAAGCCGGAGTTCCCAGTCCCTGCGGTGTTGGTCCTTAACGTGCTGCTGTAAAGCTCTTGATCTCAATCGCATTGGTGAAACGCCCGTGAATCTGTTGATCCAACCCGGTGACGGAATCGCGGCGTTGCTTTCGGGAATCAGAAGCGCCAAGAAAAGCATCGAGATCGTTATCTTCCGCTTCGACCGCGCCGAGATCGAGGCGGCGCTGAAGGCCGCGGTCGCGCGCGGCGTTTCGGTGAGCGCTTTGATTGCCTACACCAACCGGGGAGGCGAGATCAACCTGCGCAAGCTCGAGATGCGACTGCTCGGAGTGGGCGTCGCTGTCTCGCGGACCGCCAGTGATCTGGTGCGCTACCACGACAAGCTGATGATAATCGACCGCCGGCTGCTCTACGTCCTGTCCTTCAACTTCACCCACCTTGATATCGACCACAGTCGCGGCTTTGGCATCGTCACCAGGAAAGTAAGATTCGTCCACGAAGCGGTCAAGTTGTTTGAGGCGGATACCGCGCGGCAACCTTATACGCCCACGCTGGATAGCTTTGTTGTCAGTCCCGCCAACGCCCGTAGAGTGCTCGTCGCGTTTATTCGCAAGGCCCAAAAGCAGTTACTCATTTACGACCCGCTGCTCGCCGACGTGGAAATGCTGCGCGCGCTCGGCGGGCGGTTGAAAGCGGGCGTGGAGATCAAAGTCATCGGTCGAGTAAGCAAGCGAAATCCTGGGCTGGAAGTCCGGCATCTCGCCGGCCTGCGCTTGCACACGCGCACCATCATACGCGACGGCCGGCAGGCCTTTGTGGGCAGTCAGAGCCTGCGCAGGGCCGAACTGGATTCGCGGCGCGAACTCGGCATCATTGTTCATGAACCGAAAGCGGTGAATGGTTTGATTCAGACTTTTGAAGCGGATTGGGAGAGGAAAGAAGCCGAGGGGAAACAGCGGTCCCGAAACCAACAACGAGTCTCCAAAAGTGCGATGAAAGCGCTGGTCGAGGAACTATCGCCACTGAGTCCCATCGTGGAGGAAGCGGTCAAACAAGTGGCGTCGGACACCGAGAGCGCGTGTCTGAATCTGGAAGAAATGAAAGAGACGGTCAAGGAAGCGGTGCAGGAAGCGGTTCGGGAGCGTGTCAAAGAAATGGTGATGGAATCCCTGGAGGAGGCTTAGCCCATGCGAAGCAGTTATTGGCTGTTGCTTCTTGCGTTGGTGGCGCCCGGCTTTGCGGGCCAAGCGCAGGCGCCGCAGGCGAGCAAGGAGGAGGCGCGCGCCTTCAAGGTCTTTACCGCCCGCGTCCAGCAGTACGTCAAGCTGCGGAACAGCGTGAAAGCTTCGCTGCCGGCCCTCAAGCCCACCAATGACGTGGCGCGGATTGCCGAGCACCAGCACGCGCTGGCCAGGAAGATTGCCCAAGCGCGCCGCGGCGCGCGTCAGGGCGACATCTTCACTGACGAGGTGACTCGGCAGTTCCGCGGAATCATTCGCGGCGAATTTCAGGGACCCGAAGCCCCGCTTGCGCGCAGGACGATCCGCCCGGACGACCCGTCCAAGGCCGTTGTTCGTCTGCATGTGAACGACGTTTACCCGGAGAACATCCCGTTGACGACCACGCCGCCGACTTTGTTGAGCAAGCTGCCTCAACTGCCCCAGGAACTGGCCTATCGGATCGTCGGGCGCGACCTGACGCTGAAGGACACGAAGGCCGGTTTGATCGTGGATCTCATCCCGAACGCCATTCCCATTCCCTGAGGTTTTCTATTATGCCTGCTATGCGCCACGCTGCCTTCTTCTTCTCTGTTGTGCTCGCCGCATTGGGCCTGTCGCTCCACGCTCAGGAACTGACCCTGCCGCTGAAACCGAACTCGGTGCGCTTTGCCGCCATCGGCGACATGGGGACGGGACAGAAACCGCAATACGATCTGGCCGGGAAGATGGTTGAGTATCGTCAGAAATTTCCCTTTGAGTTCGTGATTATGCTGGGCGACAACATCTACGACGACGACGGGGCCGGCACGGGTGGCTACGAAAGCAGGTTCGAGCTGCCCTACAAGCCCTTGCTCGATGCGGGCGTACTATTCTACGCGGCGCTCGGCAACCACGACAAACCCAACGAGCGGTTCTATAAGCCCTTCAACATGAACAGGCAGCAATATTACACGTACAAGAAGGGCAACGTCCGCTTCTTCGTTCTGGACAGCAACTCCATGAGCCCGCGGCAGCTCGCGTGGCTGGAAAAGGAACTGCAGAACTCAGGGTCGGATTGGAAAATCTGCTATTTCCATCACCCGCTGTATTCTTCCGCGGCCTTCCATGGCTCATCGACCGAGCTCCGCCTTGTGCTCGAACCCCTCTTCGTAAAATATGGGGTGAACGTCGTCTTCGCGGGGCACGACCACGTTTATGAGCGCGTGATGCCGCAAAAAGGCATCTACTATTTCACCGAAGGAGCTTCGGGCTCGTTGCGGAAGGGCAACCTGAGGAAGAAGGGCATGACCGCAGCCGGCTACGACCAGGACCGTTCCTTCATGCTAGTCGAAATCGCCGGCGACGAGCTTTACTTCCAGACCATCTCGCGTACAGGGCAGACGGTGGATTCGGGGGTGATCCGGCGCGTGGCAACCATCAGCGGCGTGGCATCCTGGCCAGCCGAGCGGGTTAAGCTTGCTGATGGAATGCCAATTGCTCTCTCGACGAACCGGAGGTAATTTCTGCGACGGAATGTACAGCGTCAGAAGGTGAATGTCCTCATACGCGATCATGCTGCCGGGCAGGCGTCTACACTGTTGCGGCGGCTGGCGTTCCAGGCGAACCGGACGGCCCGCAACGGTGACGCCGACTCCGTCCACGACCTGCGCGTCTCCATCCGCCGGCTGACGCAGTGCCTGCGGATATTCGGCCAGTTCTTTCCTCGCGAAAGCGGAAAGAAGTTCCAGAAGAAACTGAGTGCCGTGATGGAGCTGGCGTCTGCGGTACGCGACCGTGACATCGCCATGGACTTCCTGGCGGCGGCCCGTATCCCATCCGATTCCGCTCTGGTACAGGCGCTGTCTCAAGAGCGTGATGGTGAGCAGCGATCGCTGGTTGCCAAGCTGGAGCGCTGGAGCCGGCGTGGCTTCCAAGAGAAGTGGCGCTCCCGGCTGGAGCTCTGACATGGCGAAAAAGAGACTGCTTTGGGACGAATCAGCCGGCGCATCCTCGAACGCGAGGGTGCGGCTGCCCGCAATGGTGCAATTTTACTTCGACCAGGGCAGGAAGCTCATGGGAAGCTCATCTTCGGCCGCGGCGATGCACCCATTCCGGCTCGAGACGAAGGCTTTGCGATACACGCTGGAATTGTTCCGTCCTTGCTTCGGCCCAGGACTGGAGGGCTTCCTGTTGAGTCTGCGCCGGATCCAGGATTCGCTCGGTGCGCTCAATGATTACGCCACGACGAGGGACTTGATTGCCGCCAGATTGCCAAAACACGCTCCCCATCGGGAGAAGATGGACCGGCTTCTGACGGCACGGGCCAGGCGCAAGTCGGTGGAGTTCAGGCGTTACTGGCGGCAGACGTTCGATAAGCCCGGCGAAGACCGGCGTTGGATGAACTACATTTCATGCCCGCGCAAAGCAGCACGCTCCTGATGCCCGGCTAGATGTGCATTCCCAAAGGCAAATTCTGCACCTGCGCCTGCTGTCTTACCACGTATCTCCGCATCACGCCGGTCTCCGGCGTTTGGCCCGGCTCGTGCATAGTCGTGAGGACGGGACTTCCGAATAGGAGAAAGCAGATGAAACCGAGTCAGAAAGATCAGATCGAAGGCGCCCTTCACGAAACGAAAGGAAAACTCAAAGAGACGGCAGGCGAGCTAACGAACAACCCTGACCTGACGGCTGACGGCCGAGGCGAGAAGCTCGCCGGCAAAGTCCAAAAGAAGATCGGCCAGATTGAAAAGGTGTTCGAGAAGTGACGCATCGCGGCGTGGGATTGTGCCGTCACTCCTAGCGATCACTGTTGAGAGGAAGAACGACAATGCTGATACTCATTATCATTCTGGTGCTGGTTTTTGGCCTCGGTGGCGGCTACTACGGCCATACCCGCTGGGGTCCCGGCGGCGGGGCTGGTATAGGACTGGGGACAATACTATTGATTCTCCTCATCGCCTACATGCTTGGCTTGTTCCGCTGAAGGCGACGACCGGCGATGGACAAGGCGGGAGGCTGCAGACATGACTGAATACGTTGGACCGATTGAGAAACTGACTGTGAAGAACACGTACTTTCGCCAGGTGTTATACACCGGAAAGCATGCCCAGCTTGTGGTGATGTGCCTGGGGCCGGGGGAGGAAATCGGTGACGAGGTGCATCCGAACGTCGACCAGTTCTTCCGGATCGAACAAGGCGAGGCCAAGTTCGTCTTCAACGAGAAGCAGGAACGCCCGGTGCGAGACGGAGATGCGGTCGTGGTTCCGGCAGGCACCTACCATAACGTGATCAATACGTCGAAGACGGTGCCGTTAAAGCTGTACACGCTCTACTCTCCGCCCAACCACCCGGATGGAACGGTGCACAAGACCAAGGCCGACGCGGAGGCAGCAGAGGCGCTGGAACATGGTTGAGGCGGACTGGTCGTCTGCGTGCATACCCAATAGTGACCTTAACGGAGGACGATTACTATGCAATTCGTTCGAGCTACCAGTACCGCTGCCCTGTTTCTGCTTTTCGGGACGATTGTCCCTGCGTACGCGCAGCACGACCAGCAGAATGAAAAACAGGGCAAGCCTGAAAAGCAGCAGGGCAGGCAACAGCAAGGCGCGCCAGCCAGCCGCACAACAGCAGCGCACTCAGAGACAGACGCAACAACCGCAGCAGCAGCGGCAGCAACCAGCAGCAGCAGCCCAGCAGACCAGCAGCAACAGCAACAGCAGCAGCGGGCCCAGCAGACTCAGCAACAGCAACCGCAACAGCAGCAGCGGGTCCAACAGACCCAGCAACAGCAGCGCAGCAGCAACAGCAGCAGGCCCAGCAGACCTCAGCAGCAGCGGCCGCAACAGCAGCAGCAACGTCCCCAGCAGGCCCGGCAACAACAGCAACCGCAGCGTACGCAGCAGCAGGCAGTCGCGTGGCAACAGCAGCGGGGATGGCAACAGCAGGGCGGCTGGCAGGGGCATAGTACATGGCAGCAGGATCGTGCTCAACGGTGGGAAAGCGAGCATCGCACTTGGGCGCAGCGTGGAGGCTATGGCGGTTACTACATTCCTCAGGCCAGCTTCAGTCTCTATTTCGGGAGTCAACACTGGTTCCGGATGCGCAGCCTCCCCACGATGTACATGGGGTATCCGCGCTTCTCGTACGGCGGCTTTTCGTTCCTGCTCGTGGATCCCTGGCCGGAATACTGGGCAGGAAAACTGGTACGAGCACCGATGACGTTTACATCGATTATGACGACGGGTACTACCTTTACAACCGCAGGTATCCGAACGTCAGACTGGCGATCACTGTCGTACTGTAGCTGGCGAACGGCGGTCACAAGTCCCGATGAATCCGAGTCTCCGGTAGCGCCGGAGGCCAGAATGCCTGCACGCCAAAGGGAACGACACCGCACCGGACGCGTCGGCTGGCTACGCGCGGCGGTATTGGGCGCGAACGACGGGATCCTTTCGACGGCGAGTCTGGTGCTCGGTGTCGCAGCCGCGCATGCGACTCACAGCAACGTAATGGTCGCGGGGGTCGCCGGCCTGGTCGCCGGGGCGATGTCGATGGCCGCAGGTGAATATGTGTCTGTGCACTCGCAGGCAGACACCGAACAGGCCGACCTCAAGCTTGAACGCACGGAACTGAAGACAGACGACGAGGGCGAGCACGAGGAACTGATGGCGATCTACGTCGCTCGCGGGCTCGATCCCGCGCTCGCCGAACAGGTTGCCGAGCAACTGATGGCCCACGACGCCTTAGGCGCGCATGCCCGCGACGAACTCGGCATCTCCGTGGCTCTCAGTGCGCGGCCGATTCAGGCTGCGTTGGCGTCGGGCGGAAGCTTCGTCGTCGGAGCGGTCCTGCCTCTCGTGGTGACAGCCATAGCTCCGGAGGCGGGTCTGATCCCCCTTGTCTCTGGAACTTCACTGTTGTTCCTGGCGCTTCTGGGAGGGTTGGCTGCGCGCGCCGGCGGCGCAAGCGTGGCGCTGGGCGCACTACGCGTCACGTTTTGGGGCGCTCTGGCCATGGCGATGACCGCAGGCGTCGGGGCACTGTTCGGAACCGCTACAACTGGGGCATGAGAAGCGCTCCCCGGCAGGCCAGGGCGCCTACCTGTCAAAGCAACGCATGCCGGCGATAGAACCAGGTCTTGACGGCTTGCACCAGAAACAGGTACGTCAAGGCAAGTAGCGAAATCGCGCCCAGCAACGACAGCGGTAATGGGGTAAACCCCAGCAAGGCGCCGAGGGGCGTGTACGGCAGCACGGTGCCGGCAATCGAGACGGCAACAACCCCTATCAGCAACCGCCCGCTCGGACGGCTCTTGAACGGGTTGCCCGCCGTCCGGATCACAAACACTACCAGCGTCTGCGTGGCGAGGGATTCCACAAACCATCCGGTCCGGAACAGCGGCGCGTTGGTGGAAGCGTGGAACATCCAGAGGAGCACCCCGAACGTGAGGAAATCGTAGATGGAGCTGATGGGGCCGATGATCGTCATGAACTGGCGAATGAACCCGATCTGCCACCGCTTGGGCTTGTGCAGCAGGGCCGGATCGACATTATCGCCGGGGACGGCGACCTGCGAAGTGTCGTAAAGAAAGTTGTTCAGCAGGATTTGAGTCGGCAACATGGGCAGGAATGGCAGGAAGAGCGACGCCGCGGCCATGCTGAACATGTTGCCGAAGTTGGAGCTGGTGCTCATGATGATGTACTTCATGATGTTGGCGAAGCACCGCCGTCCCTCGACTACCCCCTCGTTCAAGACCGCCAGGTCCTTCTCCAGCAGGATGATTTTCGCGGCGTCTTTCGCCACATCCACGCCATTCATTACGGAAATGCCGACGTCCGCGGTGTGCAGTGACGGAGCATCGTTGATGCCGTCGCCGATGTACCCGACGACGTGCCCGCGTGCCTTCAGACCGAGGATGACCCGGTTCTTTTGTTCCGGAGACACACGGGCGAAGATGGCGCCGTGCTCCGCCTGGTAAGCCAGAGCGGCATCGTCCATCGTGTCCACCTGGTTGCCGGTGACAATGCGGTCGGTAGCCAGCCCGACATCGTGGGCTACCTTCTGCGTCACATACTGGTTGTCGCCGGTCATGATGACCACGGAAACGCCGTTCTTTTTCAGCGCTTCGAGAACTGCAGGAATCCCCTCCTTGGGCGGGTCAAGGAACGCCGCAAACCCGGCCAGCGTCATCTCCTGCTCGGCCGCGAGCGCATAGGCATCCTGCTGCTCTACCTTCCGGACCGCGACTCCAAGGGTGCGGAATCCGTCGGCGCTCAACTTCTTGAAGGTCTCCGCCGCCTGGGCCCGCCGGCTTTCGTCGAACGGTTGGGGAGCCCCGTCAATGATGACGGTCCCGCAGACGGCAAAAACGCTTTCCGCCTCGCCCTTGGTGATGAGGAGGCGCTCGTCTCCGTGCCGCACCACCACCGAAAGGCGCTTGCGGTTGAAGTCGAAAGGAATCTCGTCCACCTTCTCATACTCCGCAATGGCCGGGTGCTCATGCTTCAAGATGGCGTCGTCCAGCGGACTCTTGATGCCGGCTTGAAAGTGACTGTTCAGATACACAAGCCGAAGGACGTTTTCGTCGTCCTTGCCTTGAACGTCCACGTGCCGGTCCAGCACGATCTCGCCTTCGGTCAGGGTTCCCGTCTTGTCGCTACAGAGAATCTCCACGCTGCCGAAGTCCTCGATCGCCGAAAGTTGTTTGACCAGAACCTTTTTCCTGGCCATCCGCCGCGCGCCCTGCGCCAGCGTGATCGTGATGATCATCGGCATCATCTCCGGCGTCATCCCGACGGCAAGCGCGACCGAGAACAAGAACGATTCCAGCAGCGGACGATGTAAGACGATGTTCACCAGCAGGACGAAGAGCACCAGCAGCATGATCACGCGCGTGATCATCAACCCGAAGTGGCGTATGCCACGGCCGAATTCGGTCTCCGGAGGCCGCATGGCCAGCCGTCGGGCAATCTCGCCGAAGGCGGTATCTTTGCCTGTGCGAACGATGACCGCGGTGCCGATTCCCGTCTGAACAGCAGTCCCCAGGAAAACGCTGTTGTTGGCGTCGGCAATGCTGTGTTGCCCCCCTGGAAGATCATCCGCCGCCTTGTCGACGGGCAAAGACTCCCCCGTGAGCGCGGACTCGCGCACGTGCAGGTCCTTGGCGTCCAATAAACGTGCATCGGCCGGCGCCAGGTCCCCGGCATTGAGCCGGACGATATCCCCGGGGACCAGCTCCGCGATCGGCAACTCCAGTTCGTGTCCGTCACGCAGAACCGCGGCGGTTGTGGCAACCTGCTTCCGAATATCCTCCACCGCATGTCGAGCCTGAAACTCCACGTAGAAGTTCACTATCACGCTGAGCAGGACAATGGCGATGATGATCGTGCCGCCGACCGAATCATGCAGCACAATCGAGATGGTGCTGGCCGCCAGGAGAATCAGGACCAGGGGATTGGCAAAAAAGCGCAGAAAAGCGATCAGAGCGGCGAAGCGAGACTCCCCTACCAGGCTGTTCGGGCCATAGAGACGGAGCCGCCGCTTCGCCTCGTCGGAAGTCAGCCCGGCCGGGGTTGCTTCGAGCAGTTGAAGCAGCTCGCTCCGAGGTCGATCCCAGAAGGCCGCCACAAGCGTTTCTCGTTTTTCCATGCGCAGTCGATCCTGTGTGAGCTGCCTTATCGGCGGGCCTGACTAATCTTGGCAAACCAGCAGCCTGGCCGGCAAGGCCGGTGCCGGACTTGTCATGGGAAGTGCGGTTTTTGCCCTGTGGGCGCCCGGCATCCGGCCACCGCCATTCTATGCGCAGTCATGGCAGTGGCTTCGGGCTCCTACGCGGTGTCGTCGGTTCGCCGCAGCCGCGCCGATGTGCCCGAAACGGCTGTTGTGGACGGCAAGCGGTTGAACCTGCGTCAAGGGCGAGTGCTCCTCTACTTCTTCAACCCGGAGTGTACTCATTGCCTCGCCGTGGCGCGAGAGATGTCAAAACGCCGTTGGGGGGCCACCCGAATCGTGGCGCTGCCGACAAGCGAACCGCAATTCGCTTCGAGCTTTCTGGAGGACGCTGGCCTCAGCGCCGGAGTCTCGCTGGACACCGCATCTCTGCGGAAGGACTTGCCCTTCACGGATGCGCCCATTGCCGTGGCCTTGGACCGCGGGCGAGTGGTCGGTACTTTCAACTCTGGGCAAACGGAGGGCGAGGGCTACTACGCGACGCTCAAGCGTCTCGGCTATCTTCCGTGACAGTCCGGCAAGGCCCTATCATGATCAGGCGGCTCCGAGTTACTGTGCTGGCTGACAACAGCGTCGGCTCTCCCGGCCTGCTCGCGGAGCACGGCCTGTCGATGCTCTTGGTCTAACGCTTACGTTCTAAGGAACCTCCACCCCGAGCCCCGGCCGGTCGGGCGGCGTGATGTAGCCCTTCTCGATGATGTCGCCTTCTTTGTGGGTACCCTTTCCGAGGCGCGACCGTTAGGGTCTCCCGCGCGCCGATTTCCATGGGCGCCTCTCCCAACCGTGACCTGGTGCCGGGCACCTTCTGGGCGGGGCGGGCAGCGGTGGCACTGGCTCCTCCAGCCACATCAGCCGGAAGGGCTCCAGTTCCTTGGCCACCAGCTTGGCCGTGCCCATTTCGCAGCGCTACCGGTGCCCACCGGATAGGCTGCGGCAGGGAAGCAAACCGGGCGAAGGAGGGAGGGGACGGATAGCTGTCTCAGAAACCGCTTGAAATGAGGCACTTCCAGGTTTTTACCTACCCGAAGGAGCCAGAGTTGGTCCCTTCCTGGGGCGCTGGAGTCGGTCGGGATGGAGGAAATGGGAAAGACGGCTCCAATTGAGGCGGTTCGATGTACACTCGATGGTGGCCGGGAAGCGAAAAAGGAAATCCTGGCTGAGAGGAGCATCCAAAGAATGAAACGGTTGTTCGTTGTTTGTTTACTCGTGACAACTTCGATTCTTGCTTTTGGGCAAGCAAACAAATCCGGCGCCACATCAGTCGAGCAAGCTGTGATGCAAATGGAACGGGACTGGAGTCAGATTGGCATGAACAAGGACGATCTCGACAAAGATACCAAGACGATGGACCGAGTCATGGCAGATGATTGGATCGGCCTTGATTTCCAAGGGACCGCCAGGACCAAGGCCCAGGCGATTGCCACTCTGAAGTCGGGTTCATCCCCAACTCAGTCAATCGAGTTGGGACCGATGAAAGTCAGGGTCTTCGGTAGTACCGCCATTGTGACCGGCAGCGACACCGAGAAGAGCACGTACAAGGGCAAGGACAGCAGCGGGAAATATGTCTGGACCGACGTCTTCGTGAATCGCAACGGACGGTGGCAAGCGGTTGCATCGGAAACCACCAAAGTCCAGCAGTGATCGGCCGCACTGGCGGGCGGATGGCATGTACGACGTCACCGGCGGGCTGCAAGCGAAGAACGCCAAAACGGACGGGAAGGGCAACCAGACGGAATGTGACCTCGACAATAGTTTTCGACAAGCAGTAGCGAACTGTAGCGGGGCTTTCCCGAGGTCGGGATGCCCCGCACCGTCCATTTTCTGACGACATTCACGGTTGCACGTCCCCGGTGGGCAACAGTTCTGGATCGGCGTTCAGCTTCTTCAGCAACGTCAGGCGCGCGTAGAGTTTCAACCGATAGAAACGCTTTGCTTCGGTGGCGAACTCCTGGGCTGCTTCGAGCCCATGCGGCGCTTTCAATGGGCCCTGGTCACGTGCAGAACCCAATCCTTGTAGTTGGGCACCGTCGGGTAGCCCGCTGGGTAGCCGTCAGGCGCGTGGAATTGGCGAATCTGCCCCCCGGCCACGGCGGCGCCGTCACGTTCCGTTTGGTTCGTGAGATCGATCCAGGCAACCTTGAACATGTCGGCCTCCGAAGAAGGTCTTAGATCGAGCTTCAGCGTGCCTCCCCACCGGGCGAACACCACGTACTCGTTTCCGGGAATCGCGGAACAGTACTTTGCGGGATACTCCGAAACCAGTTCGGGATGCGGCTCGAGCGTCCACCACTGGATGCTCCTCAGGAACTTGGCCATGTGTCCCATCGAGACCGCGCCCGGATAATTGAGGGTGTCCACGTCCGCCGGATCGATTGGCCAGCTACCCAGGCGCGGGGGACCGGGGGGACGCGTGGGGTCCGGAACAAAGGCCCACCATTGGTGTCCGCCCCCGTAGGTGTGACCTGCCGCGCCCGACAAGAATCCCGACCACGCAGCGAAGCGGACATCTTCGGCCGGCGCACTGCCGACGACGAACTCGTACCACGTCTCGGTAATCAACGTCGGCTTAGCCGGCACGCGGGCATAGTCCGCCGCCATGATCTGCGGAACCATCTCGTTACAGAACTTGCCGTGCCCGGGCTGGGAGCCGTTGAAATCCAGCCAGGGCTCGTTGTGCAACACCTCTCCGGTGGACCACTGCCCCGAGTCCCCCATTGCTCCAGCGGACCAGCTCGGAGGCGTATTGTGCGCACCGATAGCATGCTGGTAGGGGTCCTCGCGGCGGATCATTGCCCCTGTGTCTTTCCAGAACTGCAACCCCAAGCCGCCGTAGTCATACATGTTGTACTCGCCGGCGAGGTTCCACATCACGTTGTACGCCCCCAGGCGTTGGATCACATAGCGCCACCAGCGGCGCATTTTCTCGGGCCCGGCTTGCTTATCGAGGTTCCTCGCGCTCCACCAAGCCTGGACCCAGAGCGTGATCCCCTTACTGTTCGCGTAGGCGACACGTTCCTCCGCCGCACGGATGGCCTCGAGATCGAGCGTGTCGAAGGTTCGGCCCACCAAAGCGACGCCGTTATTAGCGCCGAAATTCATCTGGCCGACGCTGAAGCCCTTGGCCGCCCGGTCATCCACGACTTGCTGGAACTTGGCAAACGGGATGCCTTTCCTCGCCCAAGGCCACCAAGTGTCGCCGATCCAGAGAAACGGCGTTCCGTCGGCGTATTCGAAGTACCGGCCGGAACGGGGGCCGTGCTTAGCGACCCTGACGAACCCGTGACGGGTCGGGTTCTCGGCTTTCTCGGCTTCCGTCCAGGCAGTGCATTGAAACGCGCCCTTAACGCCCGCGAGGCCCGGGTCGCCGGAAGAAGACGAGTAAGACCACCCGCCCGGCGCCGGCGGCGCGAACCGGGCTTTCCAGGCCTTGCCTCCGTCCCAGAAGCCGGCCACCGCGCAGCGCAGTCCCTTTGCCTCTCCGCTCGCCCCGGTGAAGCTGACCTGGACATACGGTTTGCCGCTGTCGGGCATCGCCTCCACATACGCATTGGAGAACTCGGTAGTGGCGGTCATCCCGACTTCAAAGGGTTCCCATTGCCGGACTGCCTTTTCGCCTTGAGCGTTCGCAATGAGGGCACAAAAAATGTAGGCGAGTGAAATAGCGAGCGGACTCACGCCTGCGCGCCGATTTCCATCGTGGAACATGCCTTCAGCCTGTGCCCGCTCCTACGCGAACCACGCCGAGCCGGGGCGCTGCATCTTCCGCACCGCCTCTTCGTTCATCTCCACCCCGATGCCAGGTCGGTCGGGCGGCGTGATGTAGCCCTTCTCGATGATGTCGCCTTCCTTCACGTAGTCCTTCCACTGCTGCCACCGCGACGCCGGGTGGCTCCAGTGCCACTCGTACACCAGGAAGTTCGGAACCGTCGCCAGCATGTGGCTGGCGGCCATCATGCCGATGGGCGAAGCCTGCGCGTGCGGCGCCACCGGCACGTAGTAGGTGTGCGCCATGTCCGCGATCTTTCGCCCCTCCAGCAATCCCCCGCACTTGTGGATGTCCGGCATGAGGATGTCCACCGCGCGCTTCTCCAGCAGCTCCCGGAAGCCGAACCGCAGGAACAGGTTCTCCCCGCAGCAGATGGGCGTGTGCGTGGACTCGCGCACGTCGCGCATGGCGTCGATGTTCTCCGGCGGCACCGGCTCCTCCAGCCACATCAGCCGGAACGGCTCGAGTTCCTTGGCCACCCGCTTGGCCGTGCCCAGGTCGTAGCGCCCGTGCATGTCCACCGCCAGTTCGATGCTCTTGGGCAGCGCCTCACGCATGAAGCGCACCTTGTCCAACATGTGATCGACCTCGGCGTTGTTGGCGGTCCAGTTCACCCGGTCGAACCGCGCCGGATCGCCGCCGTCGTCAATATCGATCTTGGTCGCGGTGAACCCATTATCGATGATCTGTGAAATGTACTTCTTGGCCTCCGGGTCGTCCCGCTGGTTGGTGCCCGAATCGCAGTAGATGCGCACGCGGTCCCGCACCTTTCCGCCCATCAACTGGTAGATGGGCAGACCCAGCGCCTTGCCGGTCAGGTCCCACAGCGCGATCTCGACCGCGGTCAAGGCCGTGACGTACTGCCCGGCCTGCGCCCCCGCGAAGATCCCCGACGTGCGAATCCTCTCGAAAATGGCTTCCACGTTCAGCGGGCTCTGGCCGATGAGCGCATTGCGGAACCCAGCGATGATGGACGCCCCGCCGCTGGCCGCGTCCACCGCTTCCCCCTGGCCGTACAGGCCCTGGTCCGTATAGACCCGTACGTGCAAAGACCCCACCGTGGCCGTCCGGACGTCGGTGATCTTCAGCTTCGGACGTTGGTACGTCGACGTGGTTGCCTGCACGGATGCCGACAACCCGCGCAGGCCCCACAGGCCGGCCAACCCTCCGCCAGCGCCTTGAAAAAACGTTCTGCGATTCAACTCTGTGGCCCTCCTCTCCGGGGGGCTGCCGCCCCACGAACTCCGCATTCTACCGCAACTCTACCCCCCCCCTTGCCAGGCGGGTACCCGATCTGCTAGTCTAGAGCAGGTTGATCCTGTTTTGTGGTGTGTCCGAGAAAAACCCTGAAGGGGGTACTTGCGCGCCCGAGACGGGAGTGGTAGAATTCATAAACGGCAACCATCTAGAGGCACTGGAGCAGCGCCGGCGGTTTTTGGCCGCTGAGTGACATCCTGGGGTTCTTTAGAGTTCCCAAGAATCTTTGAGCAAAGGTCTGTCGGCCCGCGATTCGGCGGCTGAGGCGACTTGCGCTCAAGACAGCTTTCGAGGCCGGCGGCGATTCGGGCTTCCTTTTTGGATACCTGGACGGCCGCCCAGATCATTGACAATCTGGTTGGACGCACAAGTCGATTTCGCGAGAATACGAAGTATGAGCGAGACGGCGATTGACTCAAAAAGATCAAACGAGAGTTTGATCCCGGCTCAGAATCAACGCTGGCGGCGCGCTTAACACATGCAAGTCGAACGAGAAAGCCGGGGCAACCTGGTGAGTATAGTGGCGTACGGGTGAGTAACACGTGGGTTACCTGCCCTCTGGTGGGGAATAACCCTGGGAAACCGGGGCTAATACCGCATATCTCCGAGAGGAGAAAGCCGCAAGGCGCCGGAGGAGGGGCCCGCGGCCGATTAGCTAGTTGGTAGGGTAACGGCCTACCAAGGCTTTGATCGGTAGCCGGCCTGAGAGG
>CAWCTD010000004.1:0-242500 GCA_963798455.1 Bryobacterales bacterium | reverse complement strand
TCGTTCTCTCCGAAATAGCTTTAGGGCTAGCCTTGCGTGATCCGTAGCGGTGGTAGAGAGCTGGATGAACTAGGGGCCTTTCCAGGTTACCGAATTCAACCAAACTTCGAATGCCGCTAACGTACAGCGCGGGAGTCAGACAGCGGGGGCTAAGCTTCGTTGTCAAAAGGGAAAGAGCCCAGACCATCAACTAAGGTCCCCAAATCCACGCTAAGTGGGAAAGGAAGTCGAGAGGCTCAGACAGCCAGGAGGTTGGCTTAGAAGCAGCCATCCTTTAAAGAAAGCGTAATAGCTCACTGGTCGAGCCACTCGGTGCCGACAATCCAACGGGGCTAAAGCGTGGCACCGAAGTTATGGATCCGCGGCAACGCGGATGGTAGGAGAGCATTCCGCAGCCGAGCGAAGGCCGACCGAAAGGACGGCTGGAGCGGCGGGGAAGAGACTCTGCCAGCATAAGTAGCGATAAACCAGGTGAGAACCCTGGTCGCCGAAAGTCTAAGGATTCCTGAGAAAGGTTAATCCGCTCAGGGTTAGTCGGGGCCTAAGGTGAGGCCGAAAGGCGTAGCCGATGGACACACGGCGAACATTCCGTGACTACCACGGCTCGATAAAGACCGAAGGGGGGACGCGGCCCGTAAGCCCGGCAGCGCAATGGTTTCAATGCTGGGTGAAGGGAGGCTGGGAAAGGGAAATCCGCCCGGCCGTCCGCCAGGAAAAGCCTCTAAGGAGAGTCGGGGTACCCGTACCACAAACCGACACAGGTGGACGAGATGAGTATTCTAAGGCGCTCGGGTGATGGGTTGTTCAGGAACTAGGCAAATTAGCTCCGTAACTTCGGGAGAAGGAGTGCCCTCGCAAGGGGGCCGCAGTGAAGTGCCTCAGGCGACTGTTTAACAAAAACACAGGTCTCTGCAAAGTCGAAAACGACGTATAGGGGCTGACGCCTGCCCGGTGCCGGAAGGTTAAAGGGAGGGGTCAGCCGCAAGGCGAAGCTCTGAACTGAAGCCCCGGTGAACGGCGGCCGTAACTATAACGGTCCTAAGGTAGCGAAATTCCTTGTCGGGTAAGTTCCGACCTGCACGAATGGCGTAACGATCTGAGGACTGTCTTAACAACCCGCCCGGCGAACTTGTGGTTCCGGTGAAGACGCCGGATGCCCGCCACTAGACGGAAAGACCCCGTGCACCTTTACTATACCCTATCAGTGAACTATGGGGCGGTCTGCGCAGGATAGGTGGGAGGCTTTGAATCCGGGCTCTCGGGCTCGGAGGAGCCAACGGTGAGATACCACCCTGATCGTTCTGTGGTTCTAACCTCGCTCCCGTAATCCGGGAGGGGGACACTGGTAGGCGGGTAGTTTGACTGGGGCGGTCGCCTCCTAAACTGTAACGGAGGCGCGCGAAGCTTGGTTCAGGCGGTTTGGAAATCCGCCGTTGAGTGCAAAGGCATAAACCAGGCTGACTGCGAG
The DNA here is from genome assembly GCA_963798455.1 of Bryobacterales bacterium. Lineage (GTDB taxonomy): Bacteria > Acidobacteriota > Terriglobia > Bryobacterales > Bryobacteraceae > CAWCTD01. The sequence goes on along the minus strand of CAWCTD010000004.1, from coordinate 241,032 downwards.
ACCTACAAGTCAAGCAGGAGCGAAAGCTGGTCTTAGTGATCCGGTGGTTCTGTATGGAAGGGCCATCGCTCAACGGATAAAAGGTACGCCGGGGATAACAGGCTGATCGGAGTCAAGAGTTCACATCGACGCTCCGGTTTGGCACCTCGATGTCGGCTCATCGCATCCTGGGGGTGTAGAAGCTCCCAAGGGTTAGGCTGTTCGCCTATTAAAGCGGTACGTGAGCTGGGTTCAGAACGTCGCGAGACAGTTCGGTCCCTATCTGTGGTGGGCGCAGGAGATTTGAGGGGGCCTGTCCTTAGTACGAGAGGACCGGGATGGACGAACCTCTTGTGATCCAGTTGTCACGCCAGTGGCATAGCTGGGTAGCGAAGTTCGGTCAGGATAAGCGCTGAAGGCATATAAGCGCGAAACCTTCCCCAAGATGAGATCTCCCAAGGGGTCAACCCCTATGAAGGGCCCTGGAAGACTACCAGGTTGATAGGACGGAGGTGGAAGCGCAGTAATGTGTGAAGCTAACCGTTACTAATAGCCCGTTCGGCTTGACCATAGAATTTACTTTTGGCATTGAGTGGTTTGTGTAGCGAACCGTCGATATTCGGAAATATAGGAGATGGGGACGGGCAACAGTGTCCAGGCGCTTCGCTTGGGACACTGAAGCACGTACCCATGACCAAACAAGTTTTGGGTGACTCTAGCGAGGGGGTCACACCCGTTCCCATCCCGAACACGGAAGTTAAGCCCCTCAGCCCCGATGGTACTGCGCGCGCGAGTGTGTGGGAGAGTAGGAAGTTGCCCGAATTAATACGAAAGAAGCCCGGCCGAAAGGCCGGGCTTTTTTGTTTTGGGATTCACCGCGGAGGCGCCGAGGCGCAAGCAGGATGGGGCTACGGCTCACCCTGTAATAGGCGAGGCGGATGGCTGCCCTTATAGGTCAAAACGCGTACTGGGTGCTCAGTCTGGTGAGGTCCTCGGGCTGAGCCTGCAGTCGGCGGAGCCATCGCGGATGTAAATGACGCCACCCATCATGTACACCGGAGCCTCGCCGCGGGCGTCGGTTATCTTGGCGACCAGCAGGGCGCGGACGTCCTCGAAGGCCACGTGCTCGACGGCGCCGGTCTTGCCCTCGTCCTCAGAGAGGCCCTGTTTGAACTCGACGCTCTGGCTTTCACCGGTGCGCAGGGCTTCCTCGACAGTTGGCACCCGTATTCCGGTCATGGCGAAGTAGGATCGCAAGGATCGCCGGCTGAGGGCCCAAGCTACAACACTCGTGGCGAGGAATGCGATTCCACACAGCGTCACCAGCTAACGAAAGGCCGCCAAGGGGGATCAGCGAGGTGGCCACGAGGCATCCGTTCGTATCAGTTCGGACGAGGTAGAGATCACCATCGTTGCCATAAAGCCGATAACCCCGAAGCAGGCGCGGAGGGCTTCGTACTGGCGATGAAGCGGCCCTTCGGGGGAGACGAAGAAGGCGGCGGCTTGGGATTCCGTTAGTGCCACATCAGAACTGGGTGCCATGATCGTACAGTGCTACAAGAACACAACAGAGTCACCTTGTTTTATACGTTGAATGGCAGATGTCGTCGCTTTTGCTGGGTTCCCAGGCCCTGTAGGCCCGAAGCGAACGGCGGCGTGTGTTTGGGCACAAAAACCAGGCTAAAAATGTCTCAGAACTTGATGCAGTTAACAAGCTGCGACGCTGGAGAGGCGAATAGCGCGGACTTGGCAAGGAGACTCCTGGAGCCTCGCCCGCCGAATCAAGCGTGGAAATTGAGGCTAGCCTCGTTGAGGCTTTGTGAGCTTTCGGGAGACCGTGATCCCTTGACGGCAACAGTCGAGTAGGCCGCCGCCGAAGCGAAACCTCAGAAGAACAGGAGACGGGGCGAGCGTTTCAGGACATGTCGCGAGTTCCGCAGTGGAGGAGTGCCCGAGAAACGGCGAGAATGAATATGTGCCTCTTTCTCCGCCTGCAACAGGAAGATTCCGCGTCTCAAGATTCGTCCTTGGGTTTTACCGCAGCGAAGAACACGGCGAGGAGGCGCTTCGCGAGACCCGCAAGAATGGGTTCCGGCGCTCGGCTGTCATCCATCGCGCGTCAGACGGCGGTCTGAAGCATTTCCATGACGGGCTCGGACCTCGTGAGCGGGCCACATTCGGGGCAGCCCTGGCGCTCGCCGCCGCCGTGCTCGCCGCGATTGCGGGCACTCCTCTCTTGGCGGTGGTCCCATCGGCGTTGGGCATCTTTCTGATCATTTGGTTTGGCACGCTCTGGCTGGGACTCGGGGTTCGCAACAGAGTTCTTCGCGGCTATCGCGGTATTGTCCTTCCCGGAGAGAGCCTTGTGGTCGTCGAAGCAACCGAAGATGAAGCGGCTGAAGTCGTCGCGGTCCTGCGGCACATCGCTCAACCATCCGTCTTCGCGATGCGTCCGGGGTCTGGCTTTACTGCCTCGACGGAAACTGCCGGGCAACGGCGCGAACCGGCCAGCATGGCCAGCTTGCCGGATTGCGCGGCGGGGTTGGCGAGTTCACACGAACTCGAGTCGTCGACCCGATCGCGGCCGCTGCTGCCGATTTTGCGGGAGTGCGAGCTTGTCATCGAACGCGCGCGGAGGGATCTGGCGGAAGCCGCGCGGCTAGAGTATGGCATCACGCATGCGGCCGAGTGGCTCCTGGATAATGCATACCTCATTCGCTCAAACATTGCCGACATCCGGCACGACCTTCCCGACAATCACAACAAGATTCTGCCGGTGCTAACGGACCGGAGCTGTCTGGTCCGGCTGCGCGTCTATCATCTCGCCGCTGAATTGAGCGATCGCACCGGCCACCGGCTCGCGGCAGAGAGCATCATCAGCTTTCTCGACGCTTATCAGCATCGGTCGCCGTTGACCATCGCCGAGCTGTGGGTGTTCCCGCTGATGTTGCGTTTGGTGCTTCTCGAGCGGCTGCGGCGGCTGTCAGAGTTGGCGAGCCTGCGCCAGCATCAGAAGGAACTAGCCGACTTTTGGGCCGACCGCCTTCTGAACGCCGCCCATCGCACCCCCACGCAGTTCGAGGAAATGGTCGCCGAACTCGATCGCCGTGGCAACCAGCTAACGCCCCATTTCATTGCGCGCCTCGGCGAGCAACTGCACCAGGAAGAGTCCGCGCTCGCTCCGATCCAGAAATGGATTCAAGAGAAGTCGGAACACCACTTGGCCGATATCATCCGGGCCGAGCATGCCGAGGAAGCAAATGATCTGATGTTGATCGCCAGCGCGATTGGGAGTTTGCGCCAGTTGTCCGAACTGCAATACCCGAAGATTGTCGAGGCAGTGAGCCGGATGGAGGCGATTCTGCGCCAGGACCCGGCAGGCATCCATGCCCGCAGTGATTTCGCCACGCGCGACCGTTGCCGCCGGGTTGTCGAAGCAGCAGCGCGCCAGTCGAAGTTCTGCGAATGGGACGTGGCTCGGCTGGCGGTGGACCTCGCGCAATCCGCTCCGCTCGGCAGCCGCGAGCAGTGCGTAGCTTACTACCTCCTGGATGAAGGATTGCCGGAACTCGAAAAGCGCCTGCGGCGACGCATTCCCTGGCGCGAACGGTGGCTGCGTTTTCTGCGCCGGCATGGGACGTTGTCGTACCTGGGCAGTCTCGCCGCACTCACCGCCGGACTTTCGGGTGCTTTTCGGTTTGCGGCGCACCGCGCGGGAGTGGCTTCACAATGGATGCTTTTGATTCTGGGGATACTCGCGCTCTTCCCGGCCAGCGAACTCGCCACTTACCTGCTGCAGACGTTCCTTACGTGGATGCTTCCCCCGCGTGTGCTGCCGAAGATGTCGTTTGAGGAGGGAATACCGGAAGACTGCGCCACGCTTGTCGCTGTGCCGATGATGCTGCTCACACCGGAGTCGGTCCGCGGCGAGATCGACAGGCTGGAAGTACGCTACTTCGCGAACCCGGGCGCGAATCTCTGGTTCTCACTCGTGTCGGACTTCACTGACGCGGCAGAGCTCGAGATGCCAGAGGACGACGCTCTGCTGGGGCTGGCAATGAAAGGCATAGAGCAGTTGAATGCACGTCACGGCCAGGGCCGGTTCCTGCTCTTCCACAGACCGCGGATGTGGTGCGAGACCGAGAACCATTGGATCGGCTGGGAACGGAAACGAGGGAAACTCGAGGAACTCAACAGTCTTCTGAATGGCGGGGAAAACCGGGAGTTCCTGCGCGTCGGGTCGCTGCCGGGGAAGATCCGGTACGTGATCACGCTGGATGCCGATACCCAACTCCCACACGGCAGCGCGCAAAGGCTCGTCGAAACCATCGCGCATCCCTTAAACCGCGTGGAGCTCACGGGGGACGAACGCAACCGCGCTCGCGGCTACACCATCATTCAGCCGCGCGTGAGCATCACGCTCCCATCGGCAACGGCCTCACGTTTCACGAGGTTGTTTACGGACGCGCGCGGGACGGACCCGTATTGTCAGGCGGTTTCCGACGTCTATCAAGACCTGTTCGGCGAAGCCATCTACCATGGAAAGGCCATTTACGATGTGCGCGCCTTTCACAAAATACTCAACGGGCGCTTCCCGCAGCAAAGGCTGCTCAGTCACGACCTGATCGAAGGAGCATACGCCGGCGTCGGATTGGCCACGGACGTGGAACTCTTCGAACAGTTCCCGTACGACTACACGAGCTACAGCAAACGGCAACATCGATGGGTCCGCGGAGACTGGCAGATCGCTTCGTGGAGTCTTGCCGCGAGTTCCGGCCGCGACCCGGACGGAGTACGTACGGAATCCCCTGACGCCGATCAATCGCTGGAAGATTTTTGACAACCTGCGCCACAGCCTGGCGCCGCCGGCATCTTTGCTGCTGTTACTGTTCAGTTGGACCTGCCCAGCCGCTCCCGCGGCCGCCAGCACACTAGTGGCGGCGGCCCTCGTGGTTCCGCTTCTCTTTCAGTTTCTCGACCGCCTGATCGCCCAATGGCGGGGTGACGGGCGGGGCTGGCGGGAAGCCAACAGCGATGTGAATCGGGTGATCGTCAAGGCGGCTTTCCTGCCGCATCAGGCCTACCTCTCCGCCGATGCCATCGTTCGCGCCCTGTACCGGCTTAGCATCAGCAAACGCCACCTGCTGGAATGGCAGACCGCGGAAGTGTCGGACCAGTCGGCACGACTGTTCCTAGATCCCTACCGTGCCCATTTCTTCTTGATCTACGCCCTCTCCGCGGCGTTCAGCCTGGCGCTGGAATTCCGTGGCAGTTTTTGGGAACCGGCTTGGGCTCCTTTTCTGGCGCTCTGGATTGCCGCTCCCGCGGTTCAGCATTGGATCAGGTCGCAACGCAGCGCGCTCAAGAGAGCGGAACGGGTGGATGTCGACGACCAGCGCCTTCTGCGGCGCATCGCCCGTGACACTTGGCGCTACTTCGACGACCTGGTAGGAGCGGAGCGCAACTGGCTTCCGCCGGATAATTCCCAGGAGGCATTAAACGTTGAGGTCGCCGATCGTACTTCGCCCACAAACATCGGACTGTGGCTGATGTCCGCGGTCTCGGCGCGCGATCTCGGGTTTCTGACTCCGGAAGCAATGGTCGAACGTTGTACCGCAACGATCGAAACGCTGGCAAAGCTGGAAACTTGCGAGGGCCACCTTCTCAACTGGTACAACACCCGAACTCTGGAACCGCTCCCGCCAAAGTACGTATCGACAGTCGATAGCGGAAATCTCATCGCGAGCCTGTGGGTGCTGAAGCAGGCCTGTCAGGAACTGGATGCGGAAGCGCAATTGGACGCGCGCGCACTGCGCGGCCTGGCCGACACGTTAGCGGTCATTACGGAGCGACTCCCGCCGGACCACAGTACCGCTGTTCCGCTAGCTGTGTTGCGGAGACTGTTCGAGGAAGAGTCTGCGGGCATAGAAATCCTGGGGCGAATTCGCCTGGCCGCCGAGCCCGCACGAAAGCTGACCGATTCCCTGCGTTGGAGCGTCTCGCCGGCCGGGGAGCGCGCTTACTGGTTTACGCGGCTGGAGCAGCAAATAGAGAACTGGGTTCAACACGCCGACCATTATTTGCGCTGGCTGGACGTTCTGGCCGCTCCACCTGACGAGTTCCTGCAGCCTCTCGGAGATAGCGCCCTCGCGGCGCGCCGCAAGCTGCTGCGCGAGTTGCCTTCCTGGGGCGCCGTGGCTCGCGGAGAAACCGGCCTGCTTAGCGAGATCTTGCAGGATGCCAGGAACAAAGACGGGTTATCGGCGAACCTGACCGCCTGGATTGCAGACGTCCGGGCTGAGTACGAGAGGGCTCGTGGAGCGTCGGCAGATTTGCTCGGCCGATCCGGACATCTCGGAGAAACGAGCGAAGCCCTGGCTGACGGCGTGGATATGAATTTCGTGTACGACGCTCAGCGGCGTCTGTTTGCCATCGGATACCAGGTAGGCGGCCCGCTGAACCTCAGCGCCCACTACGATCTGCTGGCAAGCGAATCGCGCCTTGCCAGTTTGGTGGCGATTGCCAAGGGCGACGCACCCGCGGAGCACTGGCTGGCGCTCGGACGGCCCTACACGTCGGCGAACGGCCCGGTTCTGCTTTCCTGGAGCGGCTCGATGTTTGAGTACCTGATGCCGCTTCTGTTCACGCGCAGTTTCCGAAACTCCTTGCTGGAGAACGCTTGCGCCGTGGCGGTAAAGCGCCAGATTGAGTACACCAAGGATCGGGGGGCGCCTTGGGGAGTCTCGGAATCCGCATACAGCGCTCTCGATTCGCACAAGACTTACCAGTATGGAGCTTTCGGCGTTCCATCGCTGGGCCTGAAACGGGGGCTGGAGGAGGATCTGGTGGTAGCGCCCTATGCCACCACGCTGGCTTTGCTGGTGGATCCGGCGGAATCGGTCAAAAACCTCAACCGTCTGGTGAAGGCCGGCATGTACGGCCGCATGGGGTTCTATGAATCGCTGGACTACACGCGTCAGGATGAACGGCGAGCCGGGAAGGGAGTCATCGTTTACACATACATGGCTCACCATCAGGGAATGAGCCTCATGGCCCTGAACAACGTGCTCAACCGCGGCATCCTGCGGCAGCGCTTCCATGCCGATCGCCGAATCAAAGCGGTGGAGCCGCTGCTGTTCGAGCGCATCCCGCCTGTGCCTTCGATGCTCGTTCACCGCCCATCGGATCAGGTCGCCATGCGGCTGGTCTCCGGGCCATCGGCGCCTGAGTACCGGGTGTTCGATGAAGACACTCCGATCCCCCGCGTTCAACTGCTCGGCAACGGCCGATATGCCCTGATGATCACCAACACGGGCGCGGGCTACAGCCGGTGGGGCGAGTTCGACATCACGCGCTGGCGCTCGGACACCACGCGCGACAATTGGGGAACTTTTGTCTATCTTCGCGAAGAAGAAAGCGACACGCTTTGGTCGGTGACGCATCAGCCCTTAAACGTGAAAGACCCCCGCTACACGGCGACCTTCAGCGGCGACCGCGCCGAGTTCCGCCGCCGCAGGCTGGGCATCGAGAGTCATCTGGAAGTGACGGTGTCGCCGGAAGACGATGCGGAGATTCGCCGTATCACGCTCGTCAACGAGGGTTCGCGAGCGCGGACACTGGAGTTGACCAGCGCCGCTGAATTGAGCCTTGCGCCGCATGGCGCGGACCGTGCGCACCCAGCCTTTAACAAGCTGTTTATCCAGACCGAGGCGCGGGCCGATCTGCACGCGCTACTGGCATGGCGCCGGCTGCGGTCTTCCGATGAAACGCCGATCTGGGTTGCACAGTTGATGATCGAAAGTCCAGAGGGCGGGAGCTCGTTCGAGTACGAAACGGACCGCGCGCGGTGCCTGGGGCGGGGACGCACCTGGCGGGACCCGATCATGGCGCTGAACCAGACCGATGGCTACGTGCTCGATCCGGTGTTCGTCATGCGACAGCGCGTTTCGCTTGAACCGAGGCAGCAGGCGCAGATCACGCTGGTCACCGTGGCCGCGGGGTCGCGCGAGGAGCTGATGCGTCTGATCGTCAAGTACCGCGACCCCGGCGTCTGCAGCCGCGCGTTCGAACTGGCCTGGTCGCACGCGCAGCTCGAATACCGCTATCTCGGTATCCAGAGCGATGCGGCGATGCGTTTTATCGAACTCGCCAGTCACCTCCTGTATCCGAACATCCGGTTGCGGGCGCCGGCGGAACGCCTGCGCCGGAATGTGCAGACTCAGTCGAGGCTCTGGGCTCATGGCATCTCCGGCGACTTGCCGCTGGCGGTGGTATGGGCTCGCGATTCGCAAGGTCTTAGTCTGGTGCGCGAGCTGCTGGTTGCGCATACTTACTGGCGGCTGCGCGGCCTCAAAGCCGATCTGGTGATCCTCAACCGCGAGCCTGCCAGCTATGAGCAGCCTCTCCATCAGGAGTTGCTCCGCCTGGTGGAAGCGCACTCGTTGCACACGGGGGTGCAGCAGCCCGGGGGCGCGTTCCTGCTTAAGGCGGATCAGATATCCGAGGAGGATCTGAATCTGATTCTCAGCGTCGCGCAGGCGACCATGGGCGCGGTGCGCGGCACGCTGGCGAAGCAGCTCAGCAGTCCACCGGAGGGAATTCTTCTGCCGCCGCCGTTGCAGATCCAGCGAACTGAGGAACAGCCCTCCGAGCCCTTGCCGTTCCTGGAGCTTCCGTACTTCAACGGTGTGGGGGGATTTACGGCGGACGGGCGCGAGTATGCGATCTACCTGGGTCCGAACGTTTCCACGCCGCTGCCCTGGATAAATGTCATGGCGAACCCGGTGTTCGGAGCCCTGGTGAGCGAAGCCGGTTCAGGGTGCTGCTGGTACGGCGACAGCCAGTCGAACCGTTTGACACCTTGGAGTAACGATCCGGTTTCGAATCCCTCCGCCGAGGCCATCTATATTCGTGATGAAGACGGCGGAGTTTTTTGGACACCCACGCCGCTGCCGGTGCGCGAACTCGATGCGTACCGTGCCCGGCACGGCCAGGGATACACCGAAATCGAACACAACAGTCATGGGCTGGAACAAACGCTGATGACTTTTGTGCCGGTACACGCCGAGAGAGCCGATCCGGTTCGCATACAGCGTCTGCGGGTCAAGAATCGATCCTCGCAAAGGCGGCGTCTGTCCGTGACCTCCTATTCGGAGTTCGTGCTCGGCGCGGATCGTGAGACCACGCAGATGCACATTACGTCCTCCTGGGATGAGAGTGCGAAAGCACTGTTTGCACGCAATCCTTATCATTTGGATCATGGAGGACGGGTCGCATTCGCGGCCATGACCCCCGAGCCCTCTTCATTCACCGGTGATCGTACTGTATTCCTGGGGCGCAATGGCTCGGCGGAAGCCCCAGCAGGTCTGCGGCGTGAGTCGCTGTGCGGACGCACGGGAGCCGGGCTCGATCCGTGCGGGGCGCTACAAACGAAATTCGAGCTCGGCCCCGGAGAAGAAAAGACAGTGATCTATCTGCTCGGGCAGGCGGATGATGCCGAACACGCCCGGCGTCTGATCGCGCGGTACCGTGATGCGGAGAACGTCGAACGGTCGCTGGAAGAGACGCGGGCGTGGTGGGATGATCTGCTGACCACGATCCAGGTCGAGACGCCGATTCTCTCGGTGAATTTCATGTTGAATCGCTGGCTGCTCTATCAATCGCTGAGCTGCCGCATTTGGGGACGTTCCGCTTTCTATCAATCGAGCGGCGCGTATGGCTTTCGAGACCAGTTGCAGGATGTGCTGGCTCTGGTTTACTCCGCGGCGCCAATTGCGCGCGAGCTGATTTTGCGTGCCGCTTCGCGGCAGTTCACCGAAGGAGACGTGCAGCATTGGTGGCATGTTCCTTCGGGAGCAGGTGTTCGCACCCGGTGCTCGGACGATCTGTTGTGGCTCCCGTTCGCCGTGTGTCAATACATGGATGTCACAGGCGACGCCGGCATTCTGGATGCCACTACAACGTTTCTCGAAGGGCCGCGGCTAAAAGAGGAGGAGCGCGAAGCCTATTTTCAGCCGTCGGTCTCGATCGACCAAGCGACCATATTCGAGCACTGCCGCCGGGCTATTGAGAAGGGCACCACGTTTGGGCCGCATGGGTTGCCCCTGATGGGCACGAGCGATTGGAACGATGGCATGAGCAGCGTCGGCGCGAAGGGGCAAGGCGAGAGCGTCTGGCTGGCGTGGTTTCTGGTGGACGTCTTGAAGAAGTTCGCCGAGGTATGCGCAGGCCGCGGCGAGCAGGGGTTAGCCTCCCGCTACCGCGGCCGCGCGAACCGCTTGAGCGCGACGGTGGAACGCACCGGTTGGGATGGTGAATGGTATCTGCGGGCTTTCTTCGACGATGGGACACCGCTGGGCTCGCGACAGAATGAGGAAGCCCGCATCGATTCGCTGACGCAGTCGTGGTCCGTGATCAGTAGCGCCGGCAACCCGGATCGGGCGGCAGTGGCGATGCACTCGGTCGAAGAACGTCTCATCCGTGAGAAAGAGAGGCTTGTGCTCCTTTGTACGCCGCCCTTCGACAAATCCAACCCGAACCCCGGCTACATCATGGGGTATCCGCCGGGTGTGCGCGAGAATGGCGGCCAATACACACACGCCGCTTTGTGGGTTGCCATGGCGTTCGCGCGCATGAGAGACGGCGATCGTGCCGTCAAAGTTCTGCAGATGCTGAATCCGATCGAGCATTCACGCACCCCGGAGGATTGTGCGGTCTATCGAACCGAGCCTTACGTCGTGGCCGCCGATGTTTACTCATTGCAGAGTCAGGTTGGGCGCGGTGGTTGGACGTGGTACACCGGCTCGGCGGGCTGGATGTATCGGGTGTGGCTGGAGGAAGTCCTGGGGTTCAAGCTGCGAGCCGGGCGTCTGTCCATCGAGCCCGTGATACCCGAGAACTGGCCAGGTTACCTCCTGACCTTCCGCTATGGACGAACGGAGTATCGGATCGAGGTGGAAAACGGCGGTGAACGATCTAAGCAGGAGATCCAGTTGGTCGACGACGGTGAGAGCCATGCGATTCATATTTACGCGGGCGCGCCGGCTTCGCGGACTCTGGTGGAGGCCGCCGGCCCGTCAACGGCGGCGCCTTTTCCTATGAGGCCGTTGCGCGGGGCAACCGGGCGATGAAGCGCCGTAGAACGGCCTCTGGACGCACTTCGGGAAACACTTCGAGTACGCCAAGCCGATTCTGCTTCCCAGGTCTTGCGGGAGTTCAGCTCGGTTTACGCAGGGTGCGCAGTTCGCGCTTCGGCAATCCTGACTTAGACATGATTACGGTCACCTGGTCAGAGAGCACCTAAGTGACCAGCTATGGGATGTTCGTTGGATAGTCCTGGTGCCAATAATCATGCGCCGTCTTGCAGATCTGGGCGGCTCCGGGTTCCGCGGCGCAACCTTGGAGGACACTGGTCCAAATCTGAGTCTCGCGGCTAGTGATCTGCGCCAGGGGCCCGAATTCGCTGAGCAGGAACGGGTCGAGTGGCACGCCCAGAGCGCTCGCCGCGTACAGGCGGCTGAAAAAGTCCGTAATACCGTCGGGATCGTACCCCGCCGCCAGCATCGCGTCGGCGGACCCCACGTCGGAGGCCCCCTGGATGCTCAGGCCTGCATAGATGCCAGTGCCGGCGAGTCCGGTAGTCTGCAGGACTCCTCTCGTCACCAAGTGCCCGATGAGGAACGCCAGCGCTGCTTCTGAGCCACCCAACGTGTCGACCATCGCGCTACTGATGTGGACACTGTCATCCAACGTTCTCGTACGTAGCCTTGAGCGTTCCACTCGCCTCCAACACCAACCCCTTCTGCCTCACGAGCTGGATGACAGTCGCCGGTGGTGTGGTGAAATCCTCAGGCCGTAGGGCTTGGACAAGGGTTACCGCTCCCGACTTCAGAAACGCCAGGGTGTCTTTGGGCAGCCGGGTGTTATCCGCCGGGAACCGCATTCCCCCAGGCGGTAACGGTGATAGAAGGCCGTCCCGCTCAAACAGCGTCCAGGCGACAAAGGGCAACGGTGGGTTGTCCGTGCTGACGATGCTGATGGTGCCGGCGAAACTCGGCGCCAGTCCAGTGACCGCTGCTCCCAGGTTGAACGAGGTGTGGCCGAGCGGCGGAAGGGCCGCGTCCAGATAGTTGCCGGAAACGCCGTTCTGGTCTCTAGTGCTGACGCGGAGGTGAATTGTGCCCACCCCTAAGTACGGGTTCGCGAGAGCCACCCCAAGGGAGTACGCCGCCTGTGAACTGTAGCTATAGGTATCGCTCGTTCCAGGCGCGGCAACATCCCAGACCGGAACCCCGCCGGATGAGGCGCGATAGATGACGGTTCCATAGACGGGAGCGTTGGAAGTCAGCCGAGCCCAGCCGACCACCGTCGTGCCAGGGGCTCCCGTGCTGGTCAGAGTCCTCGTTCCGCCGGCCGGGAGGCTCAAGTCTAGTGTCGCGGAGGGTCCGCTTCCGAAGTCGACCGGGAGCGGCTGTCCGTTGTTATCGAAGAACTCCAGGGACAAACTGGCGGCTCGCAAGGGGTCTGGGTCGGCCAATAGGAGAGTGGTCGTCCACTTCTGGGATGCCGATCCACCATCGGCAAATTGCGCGAAGTGCAACCGTGTCGAAGCAGAAGCGGGAAAGAAGAACTGCGCCGCGACTGGGAGCGCGGGCAGCAGAGTGAACATCGTGAGGCAGAGAGAGATCCGCATACATCCTCCTCGGAAGAAACGGCCAGGACTCCAGGTGTGGCTTCCTGACCGCCTTCGATTGTGTCGGGGATTTCCATCTATATCGGCGTCGGCTTTGTCGGGAGACACCGACCCCTTTTCTGAGCCGGGAGCAGGGTCAAGGGCGGTCCGGCGCTTTCTGTCGGACCGTTCGTCGCAGACCCTTGACACTGCGGACGGCTCTTCATACTTGGGCAGGGACGAAGCATGCGCAAAGCGCGGCTTCGTCCTTGTCAGGATTCTTTGGCAGCCTCTGGCCAAGATTCGTTCCCTCGAATCCTACGCGTTGAACCCTACTCGCGCGTTCGACCGCCGGGTAACCGCAGTCGCACCTTCAATACCAACGCCCAACGTCGACATCTTGACCGCTATGCCGAGTCTAGGCACGGCCTGGCGGGTGCGTTCCGGCGTCTGAGCCGTATCGGGCCGCCCCGGCGCGTCTGGTCCGGGTTGGCCCTGGTCAACGCCCGAAAGTACACTCCCGACAAGCGCGGCAGCTCCGGCTGGGAGTATCCCCGCGCCGCCGCGGAACTGTGCCAGACACAGGGTCGACGGACACAAGCCGACAACGCCAGCGACCAAAGGGACCACAAACACTGACAGCTTGCCCATGGCGGACCCCCCTTCGCCAGGATTTCCGTTTTCCCATCCTGACAGGCATCGATTATACCCTTCATCCGGATTTCGCGACATGTATTGCCAGATGTCAACGATAAAACGATAAAAACCGTGCCAAATCGATTGTAGGTTGAACAGGATGCGCAAACCATAAATTCCGGATGTCCTCAAATGTCTGGCAGCGAATATCGGCACCTCACCACAGGCGAGGCGGCGGAACTCGGCTCGGTACACACAGACACTGTCCTGAAGGGGATCAAGAAGTGCCAGTTGCGGGATGCCTGCAAGCAGTGCATCGTGCGCCGTCCGGCCCGACACTTGGGTTTTGCGCCGGTATGTCAACAGAAGTGCAAGGGTTCTTCCCACAGCACCCGGTGTTTCGAATATCGGAGTTCGGTTCGCGGCCCGGATCACTTCGCTCGAGCAACCCGCGCGCTCAGGAGTCGCTGTTAGCCCACTACGTTCGGTCAGGGCGCCTCGTGCGCGTGCGGCGAGGCATCTGTGGAACGGTGCCGGTGCTGCCAAGCCCGAATCCTACGCGGTTGATCCTTACCTGGTCGCAGGCAAGATGACCGCGGATTCCACTCTGGCGTACCATACGGCGTTGGAATTTCATGGCAAAGCCCATTCCATGCACCCGGGGTTCACATCGGAGGATGCAGGCTGAAAGACCTCGATTGGAGGAGGCCCTCATGGCTGTCTGTCGGAGGGAGGGCCTCCTCGTCACGAGGGTACCCGGCGAACATGCCGGTGGCCGATTCGCGCTCCGCTTCGAAAGCGGCCTGGGCGGTGACGCCAACCTGAAACTCGACATCAACTACATGTTTCGGGTGCCGCTGTGGCCCCCTCGCAGGATTGATTCCCACACGCTTGGGAGGCTCAAGGCGACAGGCATACCGGCTCTTGATCTTCACGAACTGGCGGCAGGCAAGCTGGTTGCCCTCCTGGAGCGACGCCGATGAAGGCCCATCTCCCGCCTTTAGCACGTGGTTCACGTGGTGCCGGAGGAGGGAGTTGAACCCTCACGAGGAGTGATCCTCGGCAGATTTTGAGTCTGCTGCGTCTGCCATTCCGCCACTCCGGCGAGAGCGTGGGCGCGTGCCGCGCACACTCAACAAGTATAACAACCGCTAGACCACGAGAAGTTGGTGGTCGGGCGAGTCCAGACGGACGTTCTGATAGATCTCGTCGATCAAGCCGAGTCCGTGCTTTGCCAGGAAGGGCAGGATCGAGTACACACGCTCCTGGGGCTGCCCGCGGGGGCAGAGCAACCCGTACAGATACTCAGCTTCCCCGGCCACCCGCTGGTCGCGCCGCAGCGCCTCCCGTCCGGCTTTGCGCGCGAGCTTGCGAATCTGGTAGAGGATCTTGCGCCGGCTTCGGTCCATGGCCTCCGCCAATGTGGGATCGAAGCCCATCAAGTCCGCCCGCAGCCGTTCGAGCCGGTCATCGGTCGTGGATGCGGTTTCCTCCAGGCTTTGCTCCAGCGCTGGCGGGACCAACTTCTGGGCAATCCGCGTGCGGACAGCTTCCTCCCCCTGAAAAAAACTCGGCAGCGATAGACCGTACCGATCCATCAGCTTGCCGCATCGCGCGTCCGCCAGCGTGAAGCTCGCGCGGCTGACCACGACGGGCTGCCGGCCGAGAAGTTCCCGATAGAGCACTTGCGCCTGGGCCATGTACGCAACTTCGGCGGGTCCCATGACGCTGGCCACGGTCGGCAGTAGGTAGTCCTGCACCACAGGCCGCAACAAGGCGTTGGGAGATAGATCCTCCGCGCGATCGGCCGCGCCCAGCCTGGCATCTTGTCCCCGCAGCGGGAGCCTGCGCCCGCCCTCCAGAAGGAACAAGAGCGAGCTGCCCTCCTCGACGTGTACCTGCGCGTGGTAGCCGGCTGCCTCCAGTTGCGACTTTCTATTCAGCAACAACTCAGCCAGAGAAGGCGCTGCTTCGGCCGCCCTGCGGAGCAAGGGCGCGGCCAGCTTCCGCACAGCTGGCTGGAGCGGGTCCAGAAGGAGCACGCCATGCCCAGCTAGCAACCTTTTCAGCAGCGACGCGAATGCTTCACCGAACGCACTGCCGGGCGCGTACGCCTCCTCTGCCATGGCGAGCACTTCACCGGCGAATGGGAAGTCAGAAATTACCCGCCGCAACTCTTCCACCGGAGCGCCGCCAACCGGGACCCGCCCCACCGGCTCCTGAGCATGGCCGCTCGTGGCCGCCTCGATTCGCAGCGGATGATGCGCGACATCGAAGGCCCAACAGTGATTGACCTCCTCCAGATCGTGGTCCTCCGTAGCCATCCAGAAGACCGGCACCGCCGGGATGCCTTGTCCAGTGAGCTGGCGGGCGAGCTTGGCCGCGGTCAGTGCCTTGTAAATCGTATAAGCAGGCCCTGAGAACAGACCGACCTGCTGCCCGGTCGCGACGACGCAGGTCCCCCGGCGGGCCAGCAAGGCCAGGGAGGCATGGCCCCCGTTCTGCTCGGCCAGAGCCTCCACCAGCGCCGCGCGGCGCTCGTCAGGATACTCGGCCGCTTCGGCTGCCTCCGCGTAACTGGATGATTCCCTTGGGGATAGATCGTAGAAAGCTTGTACTCTATCGAAATGGCGGGAATAATCCGTGAACAGGCGGCTCGTACCGGGGAAATCCGTTTGGGGGAGCGGGATCGCCTGCATGCGGAGATTCAAGGTTAGCAGACGCAGAAACTCTCCACAAAGTCCGATTTTTCTGTTAATTTGGAGATGCTTGCAGCAGTTATGAAGGAGCACTCGCACTTCGCGACGAACGCCGAGGAGACGCTGAACTCGCTCGTTCGCAGGCTGTCCACCGCGGGGGATGATTTCGGTTTTGAGGCGAGCCTCGATCCCGGTGTTCTGACCATCGAATTCGAGGAGCAAGATACGTCGATCGTGGTGACCGAGCACCCCGCCACCGAGCAACTCTGGTTCACGTCCAGCGCAAAGAAGTGCAAGTTGGATTGGGACATCGTGGAGAACGCCTTCGTCCTGGAACCGACAGGCCAGACCCTGCAGGAATTGCTCGAGGAGACGATCAGCCGGCTCGTCGGTGACGATGTGAGCCTCTGAGCCGCATGGCCGGCGTCTACATTTCGTACCCCTTCTGCGGGCAGAAGTGTACCTACTGCAATTTCGTCTCGGGCGTCTTCCCGCAATCTCTCGCCGAGAGGTACCTGGCCGCGTTGCGCGCGGAGATAGAGAGCCACGAGTGGCCATGGCTCCCCGAGACCGTGTACCTCGGCGGCGGGTCACCTGGCGACCTCCGCGCCGAAGCGCTAGAGAGCCTGCTAACCGTGGTCCCCGGCCGCCCGTGGGTGGAGGCGACCATCGAAGCGGCTCCGGGCACGGTCACCCCCGCGAAGGCCGCATCCTGGCACGGTATGGGCCTCAACCGCGTAAGCCTGGGTGTGCAGTCCTTCGTGTCGGGTGAACTGGCCCGCACCGGCCGCCGGCACGATGCCCAGACGGTCGCGGACGAAGTGGCGATTCTTCGTGAGGCCGGCGTCGAGAACTTCAACCTCGACCTGATCGCCGGCCTGCCCGGGCAGACTCCGCAAAGCTGGCGCGAGTCCCTCGACTGGATCGACCGCCTCCAGGCACCGCACGTCTCGGTCTACATGCTCGAGATCGACGAGGATAGCCGCCTCGGACGCGAGATTCTTCAAGGCGGTGCGCGCTACGGAGCCCCCAATGTGCCCTCCGAGGACGCCACCGCCGATCTGTACCAGGCCGCCGTCGAGCACCTCCGCCGGATGGGCCTCGGCCGTTACGAGATCTCGAACTTCGCCCGGCCCGGCTTCCAGTCACGCCACAACCTGAAGTACTGGCGATTGGAACCGTACCTTGGGTTCGGTGCCGACGCCCATTCCTTCGACGGCGAGACCCGCGGCCAGAACGTGGAGTCGCCCGAAGAGTATGTGTTGCGATCCCAGAGGGGCGAATCGGTGAAGTCGGCCGAGACTCCCGCCCGAGTGGACGAGGAGCGATTCTTCGTGGGGCTGCGGCTGAGCGAAGGCATCCGGCCGACTCGGGAAGAGTGGCTCAGGTTCGACGAACCCATCCGGCGGTTCCTCGATGCCGGCCTTCTCACCTCGGACGGGGAGACCCTCCGGCTGACCGAGCACGGCGTGCTCGTTTCCAATGAAGTGTTTCAGGAGTTCATCAACGTATGAATCCGAGCGAATTTATCGACCTGCGCAGCGATACGGTAACCCGCCCCACCCCCGCCATGCGGCGCGCCATGGCCGAGGCCGAGGTGGGCGACGATGTCTACGGCGAGGACCCCACCGTCAACCGGCTGGAGCGCCTCGCCGCGGAGATCTTGGGCAAGGAGACCGGATTGTTCGTCCCGAGCGGCAGCATGGGAAACACAATCGGCATCAAGCTCCACACCCAGCACGGGCAGGAGGTCATCTGTGAGGCGCGCGCGCACGTCTTCAATTACGAGCTGGCAATGATGGCCTGGTTTTCCGGCTGCGTCGCACGGCCCGTGCATGCCGATGACGGCATCCTCAGTTGGGACCAGATCCGGAAGGAGATCCGGCCGCTAGGCCCTCACCGGGCGCCGACGGGCCTCATCGAACTGGAGAACACTCACAACCTGGCGGGCGGATCGGTCATGCCGCTCGGGGTGACTAACGAAATATGCGACGGCGTCCACGACCTGGGGTTGAAGGTCCACTTGGACGGAGCCCGGATCTTCAATGCCGCCACCTTTCTGGGGAAGTCCGTAAAGGAGATCGCGGCCGGGGCGGACACGGTGATGTTTTGCCTGTCGAAGGGGCTCTGCGCGCCGGTCGGCTCACTGCTGGTCGGCGACGAAGAGGCCATGGCGCGAGGCCGGCTCTACCGCAAGCGGCTGGGAGGCGGAATGCGCCAGGTGGGCGTGCTGGCGGCCGCGGGCCTCATCGCGCTGGAGCAGATGCCCGCGCGCCTGGGCGAGGACCACCGCAACGCCCGCTTCCTGGCCGAGCAACTGGGCCGCATCCCGGGCATTCGTGTCACGCACACCGTTCAAACCAACATCGTGATCGTCGATATCGGTGGAACCGGCATTCCCGCACCCGACCTCAGCACGCGGCTCAAGCAGCGCGGGGTGCTGATCAACGCCATCGACGCCCGGCTCATGCGCCTGCTCACCCACAACGACGTGGACCGCGCGGCCTGCGAGCGGGCGCTGGCGGTCATCGAAGAGCTGGCGCGTGGAGCGCGCGGCTGATCTTTCCGTCTCCGGCGAGTGGCGGGCCCCTCACAAAGAGGACTAGTATGGACAGCATGTCTACTGCCTCGTCCAATCGACTCGTGTTCGTGTTTCTTTGCGCAGGTTTTGCGTCACTTGCCGCGGACCCTGCTGTTCTGCAGGGACCTCCGGCCGGAGCCCGTCGCGGGCCAAGCGGGCCCCGGAGCCCGAGCCCGACTTTTCTGCGGCGGACGTTGTCCGAAATCCAGGAGAAGGCCGTCGATTTCACCACCGCGACCGCGCACTACAAACCCATGTATGGCCCAGGGGATTCCGGCCCACGGATTCTTCGAGGAGTGGTTCGGTACGGTGAACTGACGGTGGACGCGGGCGGAGCCAGCGCAATCGTCAGCTATCCGGAGGAAGAGCAGATTTACTACATCCTGGAGGGAACCGGCACGCTCCTGTACGGCGACCAGAAGGTCCCGCTGAAAGCGGACGACTTCGTCTATCTGCCGGTGGAAGTCAAACACGGCGTCTCCAATTCCTCGAAGGCGCCATGCCGGCTGCTGGTCATGGGCTTCCATATTCCCGGATCCATGGAGATCCAGCCGACTCCCAAGCTCCTGATGGCGAATGCGACGGACGTGGAGGTCGAGCCGACCCACGGTCCGGGGACCAAGTTCAAGCTGCTGCTGGGGGACAAGGGAAGCACCAGGGACAAGCTCGTGGCCGCCCATATCGTAACGAGCCTTTTCCTGATGGAGTTCGATCCCGGCATCGACAATTTTCCTCACGCGCACGACCAGGAAGAGGAGATCTATTTCATCCTGCGGGGGCATGGCGAGATGGCCACGGGCGGCGGGCCGACTGCCACCGAGGGCCGGTATCCGGTGAAGGCCGGCGATGCGTATTTCTTTCGCGTGAACGCCACCGTCGGCTTCTACCGGGACAAGACCGGGGAGAACCCGTTCATTTTAGCCGTTAGGTCGCGCTATCCGTTCCAAAAGGTCAAAGGTACTTGGAGCCCGATCGAGATAGTTCCGGAGCCGAAGAGGCAGCGGTAGGTCAGAGTCTATTTACAGGAGGAACTGCATGTCATTTCCAAGATCGCGCATGAGCCGCCGCGAGTTGTTCGAACGCGCCGCCGGGCTGGCCGGGGCAGGCGCGGCCCTCAAGTTGGTGGACGTGCCCGCCAACGCTCAGCCTCTTCAGGCCGGGGGCGTGAACAGGAACTCGGCGCCCAGCGAACTGAAGATCACGGACATGCGGGCGATTCGAATCGCGTCCAATTTCGACTATCCGATCATCCGCATCGACACCAACCAGGGCGTCTACGGGCTGGGCGAGGTCCGGGATGCCGCCAACGAGGGGATTGCGCTGGTCTTGAAGCCACACTTGGTCGGCCGCAACCCTTTGGACATCGAACCGAACCTGGAGAGGATTCGCAAGTTTTCCAACCACCAGCACCTGGGTGGCGGCTACAGCGCCGTGGACATCGCGCTGCACGATATCGCGGGCAAGGTCTACGGCGTTCCCTGCTGGCGCCTGGTGGGCTCGAAGTGGCGCGACCGCGTGCGGATCTACTGTGATACTCCGCAGAGCAATGACCCCAAGGTGTTCGCGGAGCGTCTGGTGGAGCGCAAGAAGAAGGGCTTCACCTTCTTCAAGATGGACCTGGGCACCCGCCTGGTTTCGAACGTACCTGGCGCGGTGAACAACAATGGCGCGGCAACCGACAAAGGCCTGAAGCTGATGTGCGAGTACATCCAGGCGGTGCGCGACGGGATCGGTTGGGACGCGCCGCTGGCGGCGGATCACTTCGGCAATATCTCGATCAACGACTGTATCCGGTACGCCAGGGCCTTCGAACCGTACCAGCTTGCTTGGGCGGAAGACATGCTACAAGATCTGTTCCACGGCAGAGGGGAAGCGGACCTCACCGATTGGCGCGGATACAAGGAGATCAAGGAATCCACCACGACGCCCATCGCCATGGGCGAGGGACTTTTCGGGCTGGAGGAGGGCTTCCAGCCGTTCATCGAGAACCGGGCCGTCGATATCATCCATCCCGACCCGGAGACCTCCGGCGCCATCCGCGAGACCAAGCGCATCTCCGAGTACGCTTCCATGTTCAAGATCCCCACCGCGATCCACTTTGCCGGCTCGCCGGTGGGCTGCATGGCGATTGTTCACATGATCGCCACCATCCGGGACTTCGTCGCCATGGAAAACCACGCCGTGGATATCCCCTGGTGGGGTGACTTGGTCACGGGCCCGTCCAAGCCCATCATCCAGAGCGGCTACATCCCCGTCCCGAATTCGCCGGGCTTGGGAGTGGAGCTGAACGAAGAGGTGTGCAAGCAGCATCTGCGCGTGCCGGGTTATTTCGAGCCGACGCCGCAATTCGACAAATTCATCCTCGTGGACTTCGCTCCCGGCGGCGCGTACCCGCACCTGGATGAGAACGGCAAGCCGGTCAACAGCCGGTAATGGCATCACGGCCTGCCGGTGGCGGTCTCACCCCACGCAGGCTTTGAGCAGGTTTTCTTTCAGGCCCGATCGATCACCGTCCGGAGAGAAAGGGCTCCAACAACGCCAGCACCGCCGCCTTCGTGCGGCGCGCGAGCTCGACCGCGGCCGCTTCGTCGCCGGGAAGGAGTCCTGGCGCGTCACTGGGGTAGCGCACTTCCACGCCGTAAGGTGTGAGCAGGTCCGCCTCCTGCAATTCGGCCGCTATGACCGGATCGATGGCAGCTACGCTGCCCAGAAGTTTCCCGAGATCATGTGTCTTGGAGAAGTCGACTTGGTGCCTCACCAGCAACGCCTTCAGGTATTTCTCCACGGCCTGCTGGCAGTGGAAGGCAATCACCCCGCGGAAGCGCTCACCTTCGCTGAGAAGGTGGACGGCTGCATCGAGGTCCTCATTGGCCTTGCCGACCCACTGCAAGACCAGGCCTCGCAGGACCTCGTTAGGCGGACTCATACAGAATCCGTCCGTACTTGTTTGCCGGGTAGGCGATGCCGCCAATGATGTTCTTCGTCGCCTCGAATCGCTCCGTCGCGATCACGATTACGTCAACGGGATATCCGACGTCTCCCAGTGCCCGCCGGATTCTGACGCTCTCCTCCCGTGTGTTACGTGGGGCGGGATCAACGACGAGCAGATCGATATCGCTGTCCTTCGTCATCTGGCCGGTCGCAGCCGAGCCGAACAGAATAATCCTGTCGGGCCGCACTGCACCCAGAACGCGTCGGACAATCTCCGTCAGCAGGCTCTCTTCAACACCCATTCGATCTCATGATAGTCCGAGCGGCCTGCCCGCGGGGACGGCTGCTGGATGGCTACCGGCGCCTTCACCCCCGGCAGGCTTTGAGCAGGTTTTCTTTCAGGGCGGCCTGCTGGTCCAGGGAGAGCTTCCCGCCGCCGGCGGTCACGTAGAACACGTCCACAGCCCTGTGCGCCTCGGTGTCGATGAGGACCACCTCGATGTTGCACCCGGCCGACGAGATCGTCTGTGTCAGGTCGTAAAGCAGGCCCGGCCGGTCTTCGGCGATCACTTCGATCAACGTCGACGTGGCCGAAGCCTCGGGTTCGAAGGTCACCGAGGGCCTGATCCGCGAGTGTTTGGTGGGCGGGGCAGGCTTGGGCCTGTTCTGCAAGAGCTGCTTCACGTCCGCCCTGCCCAGAAGGATGCGCTCCAGCGTGAGGCGCAGCCGGTCCACCTCGGTCGGATTCAACTCCAGCGTGCGTTTGGGGTCCTCGAAGGCGAAGGTGTCCAGGATCATGCCCTGGCGGTTGCCGAAGGCGTCTGCCTTCAGGATATTCATGCCGAAGCCGGCCAGCGCCCCGGCGATGGAGGCGAGCAGAAAGGGCCGGTCATGCGCGGCCACCGAGAGCGAATAGGTCCCGTTCCGCTTGTGGACCTCCACGGCCACGCCGTGCTGTCTCGCGCGGCGGTGCAACTCCAGGTGCGCCTCCAACTCCTCCCCGGAGTGGACCCGCAAGTAGCGCGCCGGGAAGCCGGCCAGGAAGGCAGCCATTTCGGGAGTGACGTCCGGAGGCGCCTCGATGCGCTCGGTGTCCAGTTCCCGGGTCAGCTCGTTGTGGGTGAGCACGTACAGGCGCCACAACTGCTCCAGGCGCCAGGGCGTCATGGCACGCGGGTTCACCGCGCTGACATCGGCGTACGTCACCAGAGCGAGTTCCTTCAACCTCTCCACAGTCCCGACGCGGTCCGCCAGGAACTTGGCCGTGGCGGGCTCATCCAGATCGCGCGTGTTGAGGATGGCTGAGAAATCCAGGTGCCGCTCGATCAAAGAACAGATCACCGCCCGTGCCTCGGCCGGCGTGCCCAGTCGTTCCATGGCGCCCCCGGCCAGACGGACCGATTCGCCCACGTGCTTCCCAGTGCGAGCGGCTTTCCCGGTGTCATGAAACAGAAGGGCGGTTGCCAGCCACGCGCGGTGCCCGACCTCTTCCAGGAGCGCCGCAAAGCGCTGCCGCAACGGGTCCTCTGCCTTGGCCAGTTCCTCCAGCGCCTGTATGGCCACCAGAGTATGCTCGTCCACCGTGTAGCGATGGTAGAAATCGCGCACCACCAGGCACTCGACGTTGGCCCATTCCGGCAACAACGCACCGAGCACGCCGGTCTCATGCATGGCCTGGAGCGACAGGCTGGCGTGGGGCAGCGACAGGATCTCCTCCACCTGGGCCCAGACTCCCCGCGGCTGCTCGAAGTGACGCGCCAGAGACGGCAGATGGTCCATGATCCGCGTCTCCGTGTCGGCGGCCAGGCCGATGCCGTGACGCGCCACGAACACGAACAGCCGCAGCGCCATCCCCGGGTCCTGCTCCAGCATGAGAGGAGCCTTCAGGAAGACCCGTTCCCGTGAGACCGTGAACTCGCTGTTCGAGACGCGGCTTCGCCAGTCCCGAAACTGCGCGAGCAGCGCGCTCCCATTGGGCTCGGAGATCTCCATCCAGCGGATGGCGGCCCTGTGGATCTGGCGCGCATGGAGAAAGTACTCCCGCATCCATAGCGAGGCGTCCCGGTGCCGGATAAAGGGCTGCTCGATAATCTCCTCTTGCGCGTCAAACGAGAGCAGATTGCTGTCCCTGCTCGCCTGGTAGTGCAGATAGCAGCGAAGGGCGGCCAGAAAGTTCCGGGCCTCCTCCAGTTCTGGGAAAGGCTCCGGCGCGGGCATCTGGTAGGGCTGAGCGGAGCGGAGCTGGCTCAGCCACCGCACCAACTGGAAGTCTCGCAGGCCGCCGGGCGTCTCCTTGACGTTCGGCTCCATGTGGTAAATGGTGTTCGAGTACCGGGCGTGCCGGACGCTGGTCAGCCGCGAGAGGTGACGGATGAGGTCCTCGCGCCGCCCGTGGAAAAAACGGGGCAGCGCCGAGACCAGCTTGCTGTACAAAGCGGGGTCGCCGGCCAGGAAGCGTTGGTCCAGCAGGCTGATGGTGAGCTCGATGTTGCGGTCGTCTACCTGGCAGCACTCCGCCACCGTGTGAACGGAATGGCCGAGGCGCAGACCCTGGTCCCACAGCCCGCGCAGGAAGGTCGCCAGGGCGTCCCGGGCGGCCTGCGGCCGGGGCTCCTGCCCCACCAGCAGCAACAGGTCGATGTCGGAATAGGGGAACAGTTCGCGGCGGCCGAAACCGCCGACGGCCAGCACGGCCATCGCTTGCGGAAACACCGGCAGAAGCGCCTCTTCAAACGCGCGGACCACCAGCCCGTCGACGGCGGCAGTCCGGGCGGCGAAGACCTGGGATGCGTCCCCGGTTTGGAAAAATGCCTGTCTGACAAGGTCCTGGTCGGTGCTGGTCGCCATCACAGCGCGGCTTCCCCGCGGTCATCGTTGCGGATGCGGACCGCTTCCGCAACGTCGTAAACGAAGATCTTGCCGTCGCCGATCTTTCCCGTGCGCGCGGCGGTCACCAACGTCTTGATGATCTCTTCCACGCGGCCAGCCGGCACTACCATCTCCAGCTTCACCTTGGGCAGTAGATCCACCTGGTACTCCTGACCGCGATAGACCTCTTTGTGCCCCTTCTGCCGGCCGTGCCCGCGGACCTCGGAAACCGTCATGCCGTCGATACCGATCCCCTTCAAAGCCTCCTTGGTATCCTCCAACTTGAAAGGCTGAATGATCGCTTCAATTTTCTTCATAGCTTCGTCCTTTCCTCCGTGCCTTCCTCAGCGCTGCTCCCTATGAGCTTGCTGAAAAACCTGCTGGGCAAGTCAGCAGACATACCCCACGTGGACACAAGTCGCTGATTCCAGGTGTGGGATGTGACTCCCGTCTTGTCCTTGTTCGATATTCTGGCAGGTTTTTCAACAAGCTCCTATGATTCGAGATTGTACGCTTCCTCGCCATGTAAGCTCAGGTCTAAACCCTGAACCTCTTGCTCGACCGCGACGCGCACCCCCATGACCATATCGCAGATCTTCAGGATCACCAGCGTGCCGGCGGCGGCCAGCACCCAGGCGATGGCGCAGGCGATCAATTGGTTGACAACCTGCCCCGGGTTGCCATCCACCATCCCCAGCGGCGCCGGGCGCCCCGAGACGTCCTTGAGCGCGCTGTTGACGGCGCTGGTGGCAAACACGCCGGTCAGCAGGGCGCCCAGTGTTCCGCCCGCTCCATGCACTCCAAACGCGTCCAGGGAGTCATCGTAGCTGAACTTATGTTTCACGGCCGTCACCATGAAGTAGCAGACGACTCCGGCCGTGAATCCGATCACCAGCGCCGGAAACGGCTTCACGAATCCCGACGCTGGCGTGATGGCCACCAAGCCGGCCACGCAGCCCGAGATGCCGCCCAATACGCTGGGCTTGCCGCTCTTCATCCATTCGGCCAATATCCAACCTAGGGCCGCGGCGGCCGCGCCGAAATGCGTCGCCACGAAAGCGCTGGTCGCCAGCGCCGATGCTCCTAGCGCGCTTCCGGCGTTGAATCCGAACCAGCCGACCCACAGGAGACATGCTCCTATGAAGCTCAACGTCAGGTTGTGCGGCTTCATCGGCTCGGTCGGATAACCGTGCCGCTTGCCCAGATACAACGCGCAAACCAGGGCTGAAACCCCCGAGGAAATGTGCACCACCGTCCCGCCGGCAAAGTCCAAGGTGGGGATCTTCCCGCCCAGGAAAGCGTTGAGCATGCCTCCCTTGCCCCAGACCATGTGCGCCAGCGGGAAGTAGACGATCAGCATCCACAGGGTCGTGAACAGCAGCATGGCGCTGAATTTCATCCGTTCGGCGAAGGCGCCCGAAATGAGCGCCGGCGTGATGACGGCGAACATCAACTGATAGATCATGAACGTCTGATGCGGGATCGTGGCGGCGTAGTCCGCGTTGGGTTCCGCGCCCACACCGTTGAGGAAAAGGTGGCCGAGGCCGCCCAGTACGGGCGTGCCTTCGCTGAAAGCCAGGCTATATCCGGCGACGGCCCACAGCACCGTGACCAGAGCCATCAACGCAAAGCTCTGCATCATGGTTCCCAGCACGTTCTTCCGGCGAACCAGTCCTCCATAGAAGAGGGCCAGCCCGGGCCCGGTCATCATCAACACCAACGCGGCGCTGACCAGCATCCATGCGTTGTCGCCCGCGGACTGGGCGGCCTTGGTGGCGGCGTCGAGAGCGGCCAGCTTGGCGTCGAGGCCCTGCGGGGTCTGGGCCATCAAGGGGATCGCGCACAACCAAGTCAAGTAGTATTTCAGCACTCTCATAATCTCCTCGGGGATAACTGCGATCGCGGCAGTATGTTTTCATCATGCACCCGTTGAGTCGGAACTCATAACACAACGTTTCTATGGAGCTAATTCAAATTTTCTATTGGCGTCCGGGACGCGGCTCGGCTTAGAATCGAGTCATACCGGCGGGCTCCCCGTCCAACGCCAGCCTGGGGAATATCCAGAGTTTGGAGGTCACACAACATGCAATGCCTGGAGTGTCTCTTGAGGAGCGCCGTCTTCATCGGGATGGTGGGGTCGGCCGTCGCCCAGTCCACTTCCGACAACAGCCAGCCCCCGTCCGCCCCGCCGGCTTGGTCCGTCGGCGAGATCAGTTTCAGCGGGTTGATCGACGGCTACTACAGCCTGAACCTAAATCACCCCGCCTCCATGGCGAACCAACTCCGCAACTTCGACGTCAAGGCCAACCAGTTCAGTCTCAACATGGCGAAGCTCACCATGGAGCACTCCGCCGACCCGGTCGGCTTTCGCTTTGACCTTGGCTTCGGAAAAGCCTTCGACATGGTGAACGGCGCGGACACATCGGCCGTGCGGAACATCGAGCAGGCCTACATCAGCTACAAACCGCCGCAGGCGCACGGCCTGCAACTGGACTTCGGCAAGCACGTCACCATGGCGGGGGCTGAGGTGATCGAGACATACAGCAACTGGAACTATTCCCGGTCCCTGCTGTTTGCCTTGGCCATCCCTTACTACCACTTCGGGTTGCGAACGTCGATGCCCATCGGCAAGTACTTCACCGGAGGGTTTCACCTGGTGAACGGCTGGAACAACGTGGAGGACAACAACAGCGGCAAGACCATCGGGCTGACCGGGACCGTGGCCGCCGGGCCGGTAACCTGGTCCAACAACTACTACGCCGGTCCGGAAAAAACCGGGACGAACCGGGGCTGGAGGCATCTCTACGACACGACCTTGTTGGTCAGCTCGTCGAAGGCCGGCGCGTACTTTAATTTCGACTATGGTGTGGACAAGAAGGCCGCCGGCGGCGCCACCGATAACGTCTGGTACGGCGTGGCCGGCGCGGTCCGCTACGCCTTCACAAAGCACGTCGCCGTCGCGCCGCGACTGGAATGGTTCAATGACCGTGACGGCTTCTCGACCGGCACGGCGCAGAAGCTGAAGGAGTTCACGCTCACCGGCGAGTACAAGTGGGTCGAGGGTCTTCTCAGCCGCGTCGAGTACCGCCGCGACTGGTCCGATCAGCCGTTCTTCGATCGCGGGGCGACGCCGGCGGCCTCCACGAGCCAGACCACTCTGCTGGCCGGCTTCGTGGCCTATTTCGGACCCAAACGGTAACTGTTTTCGAAGGGAGGAGTTAACCATGGGAGCAAATCGTACGCAAGCGGTTGGTGTTTCTCTATTCTTTGCGGCGTTCGTGCTCATTGCCGCCGGGATGGCGGCGGGCGGCAGCGTGCTGATCATCTTGCTAGGTCTTGTGCTGCTGGCAGTCTCGTTCGCGCTGTTTGTCAAGGCCAAGCCTTGGGAGCACGAGGAGAGTTAAGGAGGAGCTATGGCTATCGCAGGATTGCTAGTGACAATGCTGGGGTTCGTCATCAGTCTGCTGAGCCTGATCATGGCCGACTCGCCGGGCGCGCGCCTGGCGATTGTGCTGGCGGGTCTGGCCGTCTCGCTGATCGGCATCATCGGGCTGCTCAACCCCGCCTACGTGAAGAACGCTATCTGGAGGCAATAGGAGATCGAGATGAGACGAAGACTATGCATCACGCTGGCATGGCTCGCCCTGGCCGCCGTGGGATGGGCTCAAGCGCCACCCGCGGCCGCGCCGGTTCCCATCACGGATGCTGACCTCAAAGCAGTGGAAGCGCCCAAGGCGGAAGTGCGCGCCAAGGGCGACCCGGATGGCTCGCTCACCGGCACCGTCGCCGACGTGGCCGTGAGTGACGCCAAGAAGGGTCTCACCATTGCGGACGTGGTCAACCAGGTGGGACAGAACAAGATCGCCATCAACTTCATGTGGACGCTCGTCACCGGCTTCCTGGTCATGTTCATGCAGGCCGGTTTCGCGGTGGTCGAGACGGGGTTGTGCCGCGCCAAGAACGCCAATCACACCATGATGATGAACTTCATGGTCTACGGCGTGGGCATGCTGGCCTACTGGCTGATCGGCTTCCCGCTCCAGATGGGCGGGGTGGGCGCCATCGGCAACCTGGGCGGCACTCCGCCGTTGAGTTCCGAGCTCGTCCTCAATTTGTTCGGCAAGCCGTTCGGCCTCTTCGGGCAGAACGGTTTCTTCCTGATGCACGCGGGGACCTACGACGTGTCGGTGATGGTCGTCTTCCTGTTCCAGATGGTCTTCATGGACACGGCGCTGACCATCGTGACCGGCTCCGCCGCCGAACGCTGGAAGTTCTCGGCGTTCCTAATCTCCTCGTTCCTGATGGGCGCGTTCACCTATCCGATGTTCGCTAACTGGGCCTGGGGCGGTGGCTGGCTGGCCAACCTGGGAGCGAATTTCGGGCTCGGGCACGGCTACGTCGACTTCGCCGGCTCGGGCGTGGTGCACGCCGTGGGAGGACTTTCGGCGTTGGCCATGGCCATCCTGATCGGCCCGAGGATCGGCAAGTTCAGCCGCGATGGAAAGCCCAACGCCATCCCCGGCCATGACATCGTGCTGGTGCTCACCGGCTGCTTCATCCTGGCCTTCGGGTGGTTCGGGTTCAACCCTGGCTCGACGCTGGGCGCTTCCGGCAACGGCAGTCTTCGCATCGGATCCATCGCGGTCAACACCATGCTTGCGGGCATGGCGGGAGGCTTCGGCGCCATGCTCTACATGTGGATGCGCTATGGCAAGCCGGACGCCTCGATGTCGGGCAACGGGCTGCTCGCCGGGCTGGTGGCCATTACGGCCCCCTGCGGTTTTGTCAACCCGGTTTGCGCGGTGATCATCGGACTGGTTGCCGGCGGGCTGGTCTGCCTCTCGGTCGAGTTCGTCGAGCGCAAGATGAAGGTCGACGACCCGGTCGGCGCCATCTCCGTGCACGGCACCAACGGGATTTGGGGCGTTATCTCGGTGGGTCTGTTCGCCGACGGCAGAAGCAACTATGGCGGCTCCTGGAACGGGGTCAACGGCTCGGTTACAGGCCTGTTCTTTGGGGATTCCAGCCAGCTCGTGGCACAGTTGATCGGCGTGTCGGCTCTGGTGGGCGTGGTCTTCGTCGCCACTTTCGTCTTCGGCGTATTGGTGGACGTGATCGTCGGGCAGAGAGTGTCGGCCAAGGCGGAAATGGAGGGCCTCGACATGCCTGAAATGGGCGCTCTAGGCTACCCGGAGTTCGAGATCAAAGCCAGCGCGATTGGGAGGTGAGCCATGGTGGCACAACTGCAAACAGTTACACCCCAGGCGCCCGCGCAAGAGGTGCGGGTGCTGCCCTTTCCCTGGCGGGACCCGCACACCGTGCCTCCCGAGGAACTCGCGGATGGCATCGTCCGGCTCGAACAGGCCTGTGCGGAAAACCCTTCCTCGGCCGACCTCCGCACCTGCCTCGGCATGGCCTACGCCATGAATTATGAAGCTTACAAGTCGATGGACGCCTTGGAGGCGGCGGTGCGGCTGGATCCCGGCCATTTCTTCGCGCAGTTGAAGTACTCCGAGTTGCTGTACCGCCTCCGCGCGTTGCCCCGCGCCGAGCAGGAGACGCTCAACGCCGTGCGGTTGGCGCGCAGCGCCTGGGAGCTTTCGCTGGCGCGAACGCAGTTGCGGGAAATCCGACGGCTGATGCGCGAGGGCACACAGAAGCCCGCTTGGACCAAACCGCTGCTAGCCCCGGCGCTGGGCTTGCTGGTGATAGTCGCCGTGCTCGCCCTGACGGCGGTGCTGCGATGAAGTGGAACGTTTTTCTGACGGCGGCGCTGGTGGCCTGGATCTTTCTACTCTGGAGCGGCGCGCCGGTCGCGCCCGTCGTGCTGGGAACCGGTGCGCTGGCCCTCTGGAACTGGCGGCGGGCGGCTCACAGATCTTGACGCGGCAATGACTCCACTGAACCATCTCGCCCTTCTGCTCGTGGGAGACGTGCGGATACCGTTCGCCATGCTGCTCGTCTTCGGGACGGCAAAGCTGCTGGCGGAACTGTGCGAGAGAATCAAACTGCCCGGGATTGTCGGCGAAATCCTGGCCGGGGTGCTGCTCGGACCAAGCGTGCTGGCCTGGATTGCTCCCAACGATCTGCTCTCGACCCTCGCCGAGCTGGGCGCCATGTTCCTGCTGTTTCGCGTAGGCCTCGAGGTGAGGGCCTCGGAGTTGATGCGCGTGGGCGGCACGGCTACTTTGGTGGCCACCAGCGGCGTGATTCTGCCCCTCCTGATGGGCTGGGGCCTGATGATTCTCTGGGGGAAGGGACAAATCGAGGCCTTCTTCATGGGGGCCACCATGGTCGCGACCAGCGTCGGCATCACCGCGCGCGTGCTGGCCTCCCGGGGCCTGCTGGCGGAGCGGTCCAGTAAAGTAATCCTGGCGGCGGCTGTGATTGATGACGTGCAGGGACTGCTGGTCCTGGCTGTGGTCAGCAGCCTGGCGCGGGGCAGCGTCAACGTCGCGGAAATCCTTCTGACCACCATTCTGGCCGCCGGCTTCACGGTGGTGATGGCGGTCTGGGGTCCGAAGGCCGCGGGGCGCGTGGTCCGCAAGGTCCAGGACAGGCTCCAGCTCGCCGAGGCTGAATTCGCCCTCGCGCTGGTGCTTCTCTTCGCCCTGTCCCTGCTGGCGGTGTACATCGGCGTGGCCGCCATTGTCGGAGCCTTCCTGGCGGGCATGGCGCTGGGCGAGCACGTGGAGCCTCGCGTCCATCACCTGGCGCAGGGCGTTTCGGAATTGCTCGTGCCGTTCTTCCTCGTGGGCATTGGCCTTCACGTAGACCTGCGGTTGTTCTCCGACCCGCGAGTCCTGACCCTGGCTCTGCTGGTCCTCGCGGCTGCCTTGCTGTCCAAGTTCGCGGGTTGCGGGCTGGCGGCCTGGCGCCTGGGCCGAACCGATGCTCTTCGTATCGGGGTGGGCATGATCCCGCGCGGTGAAGTCGGCATGGTCGTGGCCCAGCTTGGGCTGGCGTTGGGCGCTATCGGACAGGAGGCCTACGGAGTCGCGGTGTTCATGGCGGTGGCCACCACCATCATCTCGCCTCCGCTGCTGAAGGTCGTTTACAGAGAGGTAAAGCCCGTCCCAACCACGGAAGAAGTGCTGCTCCCCATCCTCTAAAACCCGGCTACAGCCACCCTACGGCTGCTTGGGGAGGCGGGGATTGCAAACCGGCCAGGGGGCGAAGCCCAGATTCTTGTTCTCGCGGTCCACCCACAAGTACTCCGTCCGCCCGAGGCCGAAGCTGGCCTCGATGATCACGCCCGAACTGCAGCCGCGCGTGTGCGTGATCTTCAACCCGGACAGGTCCGCGTGTTGGCTCTTCGGGCCCCAATCTTCCAGGAACTTTTGCATAGTGTAGTCGCGGCAAGGGCTCGCTTCGGTGCAGCCCCACAGAGCGTAAGCGGCACGGTAGTCCTGTTTGCGCAGCAGATCGAAAAACCGCTCGGCTTGCCGCGACTCCGTGTAGTTCCGGAAGACGAAATAGAGCGTGCCTCCGAGCGCCAGGAGCAACACGACCACAAGCAAGACACGGTGAATCAGCCTCTCGCGCTTCTCCTCGCCGGCGCCGTATCCTTCCAGATAGCCGCGCATGGCTGTTACTTGGCGGGATAGGCCGTGTCGTATGCGGCCGTGGCTTCCTTTGTGATATCCAGGGCTGGCTTGAAATAGATCGTGTTAACGGTGTCGATCACGAACGTCCAGACCCTTTTCTTCCGCCAGTTTGGCCACGATGCCCCGCATTCTCTCACTGCACTTGGTGATGACATCGGTGCGCTCGCGGTCCACGTCCGCCTGCAAGTCCTCGGTGAGCCGTTGCAAATCGCGCTGCTTGCGCTGTCCCTGCGTGGTGAGATCGGCCTGCGCTGACCCGGTGAGCTTGTCACCCAGGCTCAACTGCTGGTTGATTGCGTCCAGATCCTTCTGGAGCTTCGCCATTTGGTCCTGGCGGGGCTTGTACTTGGCCTCAAGGTCCGCCTGCGCCTTCTTGATCTCGGCCGTCTGGGACAAGGCGACTTGGGTGTTGATGATTCCGACCTTCGCCTGGGCGAAGGCTCCATGAGCAGCAAGCAACGGGAAGCTCAGCGTGAACAGCCACCGCAGGGCGTGAGAACGCAACATAGAAACTCTGCTCCTCCTGACGTATTGCACTTTCAGGGTAGCACACAGGCGATAATGGGCCAAGGAAACATGAGCCAAGAACCGTTGCGCGTGGTCACGATGTATCCTTTTGAGCCGGAAGAGGTTGCCCGCATCCAGGCGGGACTCCCGCCAGGGGCCGCCGAGATCGCTCTGTGCGGGACAAGAGAGGAATTCCACCGCCAACTCCCGGTCGCCGATGTGGTTTACGGCGACCTGCGCGCCGAGGACCTGGCGCTGGCTCCCAGGCTGAAGTGGATTCAGGCCGGTGCGGCGGGCCTCGACCATGTGGATGAAGCTGTGCTGAAGTGCCCGGTCCCAATGACCAACTACTCCGGCACATTCGCTCCCGCCATCGCGGAGACGGCGCTGGGGATGCTCCTCTGCCTGACCCGGGGTATCAGCAAGTACTACATTCCGCAGTTCCTCAAGCGCAGCATGAACCCGGTGGGGACGATGAAATCGGACCACCACTCCGAATTGGCCGGGCGAACCATGGGGATCGCGGGCATGGGCGGCATCGGCAAGGCTCTGGCCCGGAAGGCCCACTACGGCTTCGAAATGAAGGTGGTCGGCACGACCGACAAAGCGGAGGTGAAGCCTGAGTACGTTGAGGAACTCCGCGATCCGTCCTGGTTTATGGAGATGGCGGCGCAAGTGGATGTGCTCGTGGCCGCCGCTCCCCTCACCCCGGCCACTGAGCGCATGTTCAACCAGGAGGTCTTCCGGCGGATGAAGAGGACCGCGTATTTCCTGGCCCTCTCGCGCGGCAAGCTCTTCGACGACATGGCCCTGGTGAAGGCCCTGAAAGAGGGCTGGATCGCGGGCGCGGGTTTGGACGTGTTCCCCGAGGAGCCGCCCCCGCCCGAACACCCGATCTTCGACTGCCCGAACGTGGTCATGACCGCGCACACTTCCGGATGGGGTCCGGATCGCCAGATCCGGCTGGTGGCGCTGTTCGCCGAGAACCTCCGGCGCTTTGTCGCTGGCGAGTCCCTGCTGAACCTTGTCGATCGCGGGAAAGGCTACTGAGCAGGCGGGTTGTACTATCATTGGGGGGCAAGTCGCAGGGGCGCGGCAACGGCGGGCCTTTGCGGGAGCTTCTATGTCCAGACATCGGATCGCCTGGCTGCCGGGAGACGGTATCGGCCCGGAGATTTGCGAAGCCGCGCGAGTCGTGCTCGACGCCGCCGGCTTTGAAGCCGACTACATCCACGGCGACGTAGGTTGGGAGTTCTGGAGGAAGGAAGGGGACCCTCTTCCGGAGCGCACCATCAAGCTCTTGCGCTCCACGGACTGCGCATTCTTCGGCGCCATCACGTCCAAACCCGTATCGGAGGAGGAGCGTGAGCTCGCCCCGGAGTTCCAGGGCCGGCGCCTGGCCTACCGAAGCCCCATCGTGAGCATGCGGCAGTTGCTCGACCTCTATGTCTGCCTGCGGCCCTGCAAGGCGTTTCCTGGCAATCCCCTCAATTATCGCGACATCACGGACATCGTTGTGTTCCGGGAGAACACCGAGGGCATGTACATCGGGGTGGAGTTCGCGCGCGTTCCGGAACGGCTGTTCGAGGAGCCGGCGATGGCCCGCGTGCCTCCCAACGCGGCCATCTCCGTGAGGAGCGTCACGCGGGAGGGTTCGCGGCGCATCGTGAGCGCGGCCTTCGAGTACGCCATGCGCAACCAGCGGCGCAAGGTGACCGCCATCCACAAGGCCAACGTCCTGCGCGCCACCTGCGGCCTGTTTCTCGAACAGGCCAAAGAAGTAGCGTCACACTACCCGCAGATTGCATTCGAAGATATCCGCATCGATGCGGCTTGCTTCTACCTGCTGAAGAACCCCGAGGACTTCGATGTGATTGTGACCACCAACCTGTTTGGCGACATTTTGTCCAGCGTGTGCACACAACTGGTCGGGGGCGTGGGCTTCGGTTACAGCGGCAACATCGGGCTCAAGTACGCGGTCTTTGAGCCGACACACGGCTCGGCCCCCAGCATGGCCGGTCACAGCACGGTGAACCCCATCGCCTCCATCCTGGCGGCGAAGATGATGCTGGAATGGCTCGGCGAGGCGCCCATGGCGCTGCAGATCGAGCAGGCCGTCGCTGCCGTGATCCGGAAGGGCGGAGTGCGGACCCCCGACATGGGGGGCGCGGCCACGACACGGGAAATGACCGCGGCCATCGTCGACGCGCTGTAGAGTCTCGCGACGCGCAAGTCCCTACAGTTCGCGCCGGTTCTCCAGGGACTTGGTCATAGTCACTTCGTCGGCGAACTCCAGGTCGCTGCCCACGGGGATGCCCATGGCGATGCGCGTCACCTTTAGGCCCAGCGGCTTCAGGAGGCGTGCCAGGTAGGCCGCGGTCGCTTCCCCTTCCACGTTGGGGTTGGTGGCCAGGATGATCTCCCGCACCTCGGAACCCTCAAGACGTTCGAGCAGATTCTTGATCTTCAACTGATCCGGTCCAACCCCGCGCAGCGGAGATATGGCGCCGTGCAGCACGTGGTACAGGCCCTGGAACTGCCGCGTGGTCTCCACCGGAATGATACTGTGGGGCTCCTCGACCACGCAGATGACCGCCCGGTCGCGGTGAGGATCCAGACAGAAGGGGCACAGATCGCTTTCGCTGATGTTGTTGCACACCGGGCACAGCCCCAGCTTGTTCTTGACGTCCAGAACGGCCTCGACCAGCCGCTGGGCATCTTCCCTGGTTCCGCGCAGGACATGGAAGGCGAGCCGTTGAGCCGACTTTTGTCCGATGCCGGGAAGCCGCTTGAATTCCTGTATGAGCCGCGCGAGTGGCTCGGCGAAGTCAGGCATAAGCTAGAACAAACCAGGAGGCAGACCCAGCCCGCCCAGCAAGCCGCTGGTCTTCTGCTGGATAGCCTCATCCACCTTCTTGGAGGCCTCGTTGCAGGCTGCCATGACCATGTCTTGCAGCATTTCCACATCGCCGGCGACCTCGGGATCGATCTTGACCCCCAGTACATTCTTCTGGCCGCTCATCTGGACAGTGACCATGCCGCCGCCCGCGGAGGCCTCCACGCGAACCTGCGCGATCTCGTTTTGGAGGCGCTGCTGCATATCTTGGGCCTGCTTCATCATCGCCTGCATGTTGCCGGGTAGTTTCATGGGTGCTCCTGAGCCTATTCTTTCAAATCCCGGACCGTGCGGACCTGCCCCCCGAGCGTCTCGCGAAATCGCTGGACCTCCGGATGGGAGAGGGCGCGACGGGTGAGTTCCTCGTCTCCCTCGAGCGCCGGTCCCGCGGCCGCGACCGGCCCTCCCTCCACATAGGCGATAGAGAACTTCATGCCTGCCTCTCCCAGGTGCTGTAGCGCCTTCTGAAGCTCGGCCTTGCGCAAGGCAAGCTTGAAATCCGCAGGCGACTCGATCTTCAAGCCCTCGGGGCTCTCGGTGACTTGCGAATGCTGAATCGCGTCCGCCGAGTAGGGCATCTTCAGATCGGTGAAAGCGCGCTGAAGTTTTCCCTGCCAGCCGCTCGGCGCGCTTTGCGGTTTCGACTGCTGCGGCGAGCCTTTGGGAGCGGGCGTTCCCCCGATCATCGAGAGCGCCTCTTCGATGGGAAGCAGTTTGCCGGCCTGGACCATTCGCAGCAGCCCGATCTCCATGTGCAGCCGTGGCTGAGTGGATCGCTGCAAGTCGCCGTAGAGGCCGAGCGCCAGGTGAAGATACCGCGTGAGATCCTCTTCGGTGAAGCCGGCCGCGATCTGGGCCAGGCGCTCGCGCTCGCCGGGAGAAGCGGCGATCAGACCGGGTTTCCTTGCCTGCGATCTTGGCCACGATCAGGTTGCGGAAGTATCGCGGCCAATTCACGGCAGAATTGCTGCAAGTTGTGGCCGTTGCGTTCCATGTCCGCCACCACTTCGAGCATCCGCCGGGAGTCGGACGAAGCCAGGGCCTCGGTTACCTGTTGCAGGGAATCGAGCGAAAAGGCGCCCAGCAGTGCGCGCACCTCGGCCGCCTTCAGCTCGCTGCCGCAGCAAGCGATGGCCTGGTCCAGAGCGGAAAGCGAATCGCGCACGCTGCCCTCGCCGGCCTGGGCCAGCACCGCCAGCACCTCCGCGTCTGCCTGTATCCCCTCCTGGCCGCAGATCCACTCCATCCTGCCACTACGTCCTCGAAATCGACCGAGCGAAAGCTGAAGTGCTGGCAGCGCGAGGCGATGGTGGCGGGGATCTTGTGCGCCTCGGTGGTGCAGAGCACGAACACGACCCACTCCGGCGGTTCTTCGAGCGTCTTCAACAAAGCGTTGAACGCCTCGCTGGTGATCTGGTGCGCCTCGTCGACGATGAAGACCTTGTAGCGGTCGCGGGCGGGCCGGTAGCGCACGTTCTCCCGCAGTTCGCGCATCTCGTTGATGCCGCGGTTGGAGGCAGCGTCGATCTCGATGACGTCCACCGTGTTGCCGGCGGCGATCTCGAGGCAGCTTGCGCAAGACGCCGCAGGGGGTTGCCGTGGGACCTTCGACGCAGTTCAGGCAGCGCGCCAGGATGCGGGCGACGCTCGTCTTTCCCGTGCCGCGCTGCCCCGAGAAGATGTAGCCGTGCGCGATCCGGTTCTGGAGGATGGCGTTCTCGAGCGTGGTCTTGACGTGCTC
Organism: Bryobacterales bacterium; assembly: GCA_963798455.1. GTDB lineage: Bacteria > Acidobacteriota > Terriglobia > Bryobacterales > Bryobacteraceae > CAWCTD01. Next base: position 203,917 of record CAWCTD010000004.1, on the reverse strand, counting down.
CTGGCTGACCAGCTCGGCGAAGTTCTGCGGCCTGTATTTCCTGGCGATGACCTGGTACATGAGGGCTGGCGATCGAAGAAATGCCAGGCCCCGGGTGATCCGCGGCACACGTGCTAAACCACTACCGTTGCTTCCTTCCGGACCTGGCGGGGTTTGCGGCCGCCCGTTGCACGAAGCCCAGAGCCTGACAACCTCCCATGCTAGCAGGTGTAGGCGGATGCGGTCACGCCCCGGGCCTTGGTTCGGCCTTCGCAAGCCCGGCGTTGACTTGACGCATCAACAGCGCGATGAGGCCATCCAGTGCGCCACCCCGGTCGGATCCTCCCATCACCAGCGTGTTGGGCACGAACGGGACGCTGCTCTTGGACAGGGCCTCGACAGCGTTGACCAGCGCGGTCGCGTTCGCCCCCAGAGCCGCAACCTGCCTGGCGTAGGCCTCGGCTCTCGCCAGGCCCACGGATCTGACCTGCGCTCCCTGCGCGGCTCCGGTCTGCTCGATGAACGTGGCCTCCCCCTGGGCTTCCATCTTCCGGGCGGCGGTCCGGTTGGTCTGGATCTCCACGCCGACCTGGGACTTGGCCAGATCAGCCTGCATGTCCGCCGTGCCTTTCGCCTTTTCCGTTTCGGTGCGCTGGTCCTGCGCGGACTTTTGCATCTTGTAGGTTTCCACTTCCTGGTTGGCGATTTCGCGTTGCGTCAGAACTTCCACCAGCAGTTGCGGCAGCACCACCGCCTGGATGTACACCCCGCGCGTTTCCACGCGGTACTTGGCCAGTTCTTCCTTTACGTACTCAAACGCGCCTTGCTGGACCGCTTCGCGGCTGGCGATGAACTTTACCGCGGGCATGCCTTGCAGCTTGTTGCGGAAATGGTTGCCAACCGCTGCCTGCAACACTTCGTTCACCAGGTTGGCCACGCTGCCGACCATGGAGATCACGTACGGAGCCAGCGTGTCGGGGATGTGAATCTGCACCTGCAGGTCGATGGCGAAGGAGAAGCCTTCGCTGCTCTTGGCTTCGATCTGCTTGAGCTGCGAGTCGAGGTTGTGCGCCGTCGACACAGCATCCGCCCAATTGAGCGTGATGATGAAGGTCGGTACGATGACGGCCTGGTAGCATCGCGGGTTGATCGGATACTTGCCCGTCCGCAGCGGCTCCTGCCAGATGCCACGATGCCCGGGCCGCACCAGGCTCCCGAACTTGAACTCCGCGCCCGAAGTGTCCTGCGTGGGCAGGCCGACGTAGGCCTTGATGACGGCGACCTGACCCTGCTCGATGACCAGCATGGGGACTTCTTCCACGCGGACCAGGAAGGGATTGAGGTTGTACGCGCCATACAGCAGGGGATCGTACTGGAGCCCGATCTTTCCGCCCAGATCCAGGAACTTCTGGAAATCCTGATAAGCATTGTGCCGGTCGTTCTGGCTGCCCAGGATGGTCTCGATGAGCCGCGCGTCCGTGGTCGGCGCGGGTGCGGCAGCGCTCTCCAGGGCTGCGATGTCCGCGAAGCCGCAGAGCCGGCTGGCGATGTCGCCCGCAGGGAGTGGCTGGCCCTCCAAGGTCGTGACGATGCCGACCATGTCGGCCACTCTTCCGCCCTCGGCCGGCCGCGGTGAGATCCGGGTGACTTCGAGCTGTTTGGGGTCAAGCCCGAAGGCTTCATGCGTGAGACGGCCCTTGCTGCGAGCTAACGCGCTCAGGTCGGATGAGAAGGGGACGCCGAACACTTCGGGCTTGGTGATCACCAGGAAGGCCACCGGGTGGATGGGCGCCAGCGTGCCGGGAGGCAGCACCGGGCGCTGTACACCTTTCTCTCCGCCTTTTTCGATGAAGACTTTGAGGTTGGCGAAATTGCCGAATTCCGGCTTGTACACAGCCGACTTCGCGCCGATGGGCAGGGCCTCGCCGACCTGTGCAATCACCACGCCAATCTGGCCCGCCGGGACCTGTACCCAGGGATGTTTGGTGACGGCATACACCAAGCACAGCTTGAATCGCAGGCCGGGCATCAGCATCTCGCCCTGGTATCCTGCCTCCCCGCGAAATGCCACGGGATTATCGCCGGGCAGTTTGGCTCCGAACCGTTTGCGAACCAATCCGACCTGCGTGGGACCGATGCTGTAGATCGACCTGAGGAGGATGATCAGAACCGCGAGGACCGCGATGACAGTAACCAGCGTTGTAGGGTCGGGCGTCATAGACGGAGTATTCCTCTCCGGCCAATTCTAGCCCCTCCGATCCAGCCGTGCATGGAGGAGGTGGTGCGTCAACCTGGCCGCATGAGAAGAACGGCTAGGAGGGCGCCCAGCACCGCCAGTCCGAGGCAACCCGCATTTCCGTTTTGAGTAGTCACTGATAACCTCTTGCTTGCCTCTGACGCCTTTATTCATGCGGGTTTCAACGTGACGAAGACGCTCTGGAGGTCAACACCCAAGAAGTATGCGATTCGAATCCCCGCCAACGACAGCCTGGAGCGGGACATCGCGGAATTGCTGACGCGGCTTGGTGTACACTGGACAGGAGTTTGGGGTCTAAAAAGGGAATCCCGGGCAAGACGTTTCGAGCATAAGTAGTCGCTGAAAGGCCTCTTCGAATGAGCAATACGGGACCATCGCGCCGTGAGGTGCTTGCGCTCGTGGGCGCATACCTCCTGCGGCCCAACATCGCAACGACTGCGCCGCTCGAGCCTTTCATCTCCGGCTGGGCGCCCTCTTCGCTCGGGCTCGCCGTCAGCCCCGACGGCCGTACGGCGTACGTCGCCTTCTCGATGGACGACGGAGTCATCGAGGTCGATCTCGCCAGCGGCGCCATGGGTGCCTACAACGTCTCCTCCGCGGGGCCCATGCTCGCATCCGGGCAGGTCCTGCTCACCCCGGACGCCCACAACCTTTACGTCGCCAACAATGGGACACAAAATATACTCTCCATCGACGCAGCCGGCAAACGGGTGCGCGGCGTCCTGGCGATTCCCCCGAGTTCCTTCGGTTGCATGACCTGCCTGCCGGACGGGTCCAAGGTCTACGTTGCCGGCGTCGACCTCTATGAAATCACTGTGGCCGACAACTCCTTCCGCCGCATGCCCGCCGGCGGCATCTGCTTCCGGGCGGTGGCGGCATCGCAGCGCGAACCGGGCGTGATCTACGCTTACGGCGAGCGTTGTGGCAGCAAGCAGGAACAGGGACTGATCCGCTACCGCGTCACCGACGGCGCGGTCTTGCTCGATCGCAGTCTTCCGTACGAAGTTTGGCATGCCGGCGGTCAAGCCCGCCTGATCCTCTCCGCGCAGGAGGACATCGGCTACATCGGCACGTGTACGGTATCGAATGACCGGGGCTACGGAAAGCTTTACGTCGTCGATCTCAAGACCCTGGAGGTGACCGCCTCCTGCGACATCGACTACGGCGTCACCGATTTCGTCTTGCGTGAGGACACCCGCCGCATCTACACCATCGGCTTCTGGTCCGGGGCTTCGCCCAACCGGCTGCCGGTCACCGAATGGGACATCCCTTCGCGCGCGGTAACCCGGCAGATGTTCTTCGACAATTGTTCCGACCTGCGGGCGATCGCGCTCAACCCCACCGATCCCCGCATCGCCTACTACACCGAAGGCGATCGCAGCGAAATGCGCGCGGTGGACCTCACCAGCGGCGAGCAGGTGGCATCCTGGCGCTTCACCCCCCCCAACAACATTGTCCCGTACACGTTCGCCACGGACGGATGGCGCACCTTCGTGGGCGGCGGCCAGGCGCCGGGACGGCTTTTCCGGATCGATATGCGAACCGGCGCGACGCGCGAAATCAAGGGTCCTTCCGGCCCTAACAACCGCGGTTTCTTTTCCGGCGGCCTGCTGCACTACCTCAAGCCCGACCGGATCACCACCTACGACCCCGATCGGGAGACGGTCGTCCGCGAGGTTAGCTATGGCCGCAACTTCAACCCAAAGTGCGGGACGCCTGTCGGGGACGCTGTCGCCTTTCTGGACTTCGACTCTGCCGCCGGCGTGGTGAACCTCGTGGTGGTGGACGCCGCTTCGGGGAAGCCTCGCAAGATCATCCCCATGCCTACCATGTCGGTGGGACACCGCGTCATACTATCGCCCGAAGGGAACAAAGCATACGTCACCTTCGGCGGTATGCAGGGGCCCGCGCATATCCGAATATACGATCCCCTTACCTGGGAGAGCCGGACCGAAATCGTCCTTGCTCCGAGGACCTGGGAACACGGCAGCACTGGATTCTGCGATGGCGTCTTCGATGTCGTGAACCGCGTCGCTTATATTACCGGCTTCATGCGGGTGTTCCGTCTCGACATGGACTCCGATCAACTGCTGGACATGCTCCGCCCGGCGGACGTCTATGACCAGATCAACCGCCAGAGCGGCTGGTCAGCCACTGCCCTCAGCGGCATCCGGTTCTGCGCCGGCAACCGCCTGCTGGTGGCCAGCGGCGACTCGCACCAGGTCTTCACCTACGACCTGTCGGCGAAACGGTGGCTGCTGAACCTGATCAACGCGCGCGGCTATTTTCAATCCGACAGCACCTGTTCGCCCGACGGCCGTTTCTTCTTCACCGTCAACTCGAGGTCGGATTCGGTGTCGATGTTCGATGCCCTCCGCGGCCGCCTGCTCCGCGTCATTGACCTTCAAGCGCCGGCGCAGAACCGTCTGCTGAGCGCCAACGTGGTCAATGCCGCCAGTCTTCTGCCCGGACCGGTGGCGCCGGGCGAACTGATCACCATCTTCGGCGCCGGCCTCGGCCCGGAAGAAGGCCTGGCCGCGGGTTCCGACCTCGCGGGTGTCCGGGTCCTCTTCGACGGCGCTGAGGCGCCCCTCTTGTACGTGCAGTCGAACCAGATCTATGCGCGGGTCCCGGACGGCGTGAGTGCCGGCAGCAGCGCGCGGCTGACCATCGACTACCAGGGACAAGTCACCGAGGAGCTGGAATTGGAAACAGCCGAGAGCGCGCCCGGCCTCTTCACTGAGGATGGCACGGGCGCTGGACCCGCCTTGGCGCAAGACAGCGCCGGGAAACTGGTGAGTGCGGCCAATCCCACAGTGCGTGGGAGCCTGGTCACTCTCTTCATCACTGGCGCGGGCCGCGCCGGGGCTCCGCCGGCACTGACCGCGACCGTCGGTGGCCTCGCCGCTAACGTGGAGTCCACCACGGCAATGACCGGAGATTTGGCCGGCGTCCTCCTGTGCGGCGTGCGGATTCCGATGGGCGCTGCCCCTGGACCCGCCCTGCCCGTGCTTCTGCGCGCGGGCGCTGCGGCTTCTCAGCCCAACGTGACGCTGGCGGTTGCCTGACGATGTGCCTGTTCCGAAACTCGCCTTGCTCGACGACCTGCTGTTTGAACTCCACGGTGTGACGAAGCCACTCTGCCATCTTGGCTATAGACGGGCGAACGCGAACACCGCCTCGACCGGAGCGTTGACGTCAATACTTACTGCTATCCTCGTCATTGCCATCGCGCACCTCGATCCAGGCGTAGCGCCCATCGAACAGGCGTCTCAAACCCTCATCTGGCCCTTCCAGAAGGCCTCGAAATCAAACACCGCATCTCGGACGGGCACGCCGCGAACGTCGATCTTGGTGAGGTCCGCGGAGCCCATGCCTACGGCTTCAGCGATCAGCAGGATGTTATCCGCGTATTGATGGGTTTCTCCGGGCGGAATCAACTGCTCCGGAGGATGATTCTTGGGGTTCTTGTACAACCGGAACGGGGCCTCGTGACGCCCCGCGCGGGGGTTGTAGCCCATGGCGGCGAGCCCCACGGCATCGGTACACACGCAATTGCGTCCGGCAAGCAGCAACTGGGGTTTCACCGGCTTGCTTCCGAGGCACCACGGGCCCTCGCCGCCGACGCAGGATTCAATCCCGTCGAGGATGGCCAGATCGATCGGGCGCGCCCCGCAGATGTCCGTGATCAGCCGCGGCATGCGCCAGCCTTCGTAGCGGTCCGACTTGGGGTCGATCTCCGGCGGCGCGCCGGATGGGGCCTGTACAGCGCCGTAGTGGAAGACCCGCTCGCGGCCTCCGTACAGCACCTCAGGCGTGATCCCGAAGAGGTTCTTCATCGACATGGTTATGCCCATCTCCTCGTGGTTCTTCATCTTGCCCACGCTGACGAAGAAATCGCAGTCTTCGTAGGAGTGATTGAGGCTGAAAGCAGGGAAGATGTGCGGCTTGGTCTTCACCTTGACCGTTGAATACTGCTTGCCCTGGCCCAGCCCGTTCGTATCCTCGAATTCCACTGCTGGGGCGGCGTTCTTGATGGCGTTCACGTCCCAGCCGCCGGACAGGAGCTTGTCTTCCAGCAAGGCGCCCTCCCTGCGGCCCGCGCTTTCCAGGATCCGGACCCGCTTGGCGCCCAGCTTGCCGAATACGGCGGTCAAGGCGCCGACCACCTTCGGGTGTACCCAGTGAGTTTGGCCGGCGGTGTAACCTTCGAAACGGCCGTCGCCTGTCAAGTTCAACTTCATGGCGACCGTCTTGCCTATCACCAGCTTGCCGATTCCCCCGATCTGATCGCACATCTTCTCAAACTGGGCAACGAGATCCTCATCGTAGCTCCGGACCTTCGAGAGCGACACAGGAGCGGTGGGAGCCGAGGCGGCAGCGGCCTCGCCGCGAGTGACGGACAACGCGCCCGCCGCCAGCCCGGAGACGGCGAAGAGTTCCCGTCGTGAAAGACAGTCTTGCGTGCGTGGCATATCAGCTCTCCTTTGAGGTTCCATTATCCTCTCATTGCTCCACTATTCAAAGAGCACCCCACCCCACACACGGAGCTCTCGTATGCTGACTTCGGTCCGGCTGCCGACCTTTCTCACGGCCAGATCGGAAGGTGGGGCCTCAGGCACGTACCAGCGGGCCTTCTTGTAAGTCCCATTGACCCGCAGGGTGATCGCTTCCGCCGGGAAGCGGGAATAGTTGAGCAATTGGACCAGCATTCGAGCGCCAGAGCCGCCGGTGCTGGCATAAGTAAGCACCGATGGGACGTTGAACGCGCTGACTCCCATTTCTTGGGGCGAGAGCAACTCCTGCAAGTCCCTGGCGACCGACTCGGGATCGGGCGGATCGTCTTTGTAAACGGCCACGCGTCCCTTTCCGAGAGACACCTCGGCGTAAGGCTGGTCCTTCGGGGGATCGCCCCAGGAGGGTCCAATCACGACCAGCCCGCCTGTTTCGGCGAAAGCCCGCAGGATCTTCCGCTCCTCATCGGCCGGAGGAGCGAGGTCCGCGGCCAGCGCCGCCCGCAAGCCTGCGAGTGAGACGGTGCTGAGTTGTGAACGAAGGATCACCCGGTAAGGCACCTGGCGCCGCGTCACCAGATTCAGGTACTCATTCGAGATTTCAGGGTGCGCGCTGGCAGTGTCCAGGATGATTCCCAGGTTTCCGTAAGGGCTCAGGACTCGCCACCCGGCGTGGTCTTCCGCGAACTGGAGGTATGCCGCGATCGTTCGCCAGGAAGCTAACGCGTCCGCGTCCTTGCGGAACAGCATGGCCCGGACTTTGTCTTCCAATGCAACGAGCCATCGGCCCCCGGCCACCGCTGCCTCAGCCGCACATCGGATGTAATCCTCCGGCGTGGCGGCTTTCGGCACCTGGCTGATCCAGACCGGGCGCCAGGCCGCCCCAAAACGAAAAGAGCGCACCAGCCATATATTGGAGTCGATCCAGGGTTGGGCCGACGGCCCGGACCGGATGCCCATGTCCGCCAGGTTACGACTCCCGGGCCGAACTCCCTGAACGGCCACAATCGGTCTGGTCGACATTCGTTCAGAAGCCGCTTCCCGGGCAATCGGGATCACCAGAGCCGCGCTCGCCGCCGCCGCCAGCGCCTTTTCCACCTGCTGGACGAACACGGCCCCGCCGGGGAATTCCCCCTCCAACACCAGTCCGTCCAGCCCCGCCTCCACGGCCGGACCGACGAACTTCGAGGGATCCGCCCCGGGATAAACCAGGCCCAGGATGGCGATCCCGCGTTCGTGGGACTGGCGAGCGTAGGCCTTTACCAGTTCCTGCTGTTGACGCTCGATGCCGGCATCCTCCCCGGCGCTCCATGTGACGAGGAGACAATTGATCGGCGTGCCCTTCAGCAGATCGAGCGTCTGAGCGTCATACCACCGGGCAATGGCGTCACGAATGGCGGGATCGGGCGGTAAGGCCTTGTCCTTCGTCCGGCGCGCGACCTCCAGCGGCCCACCCTGCCAGCGAGCCGGAACCCACGTCTCCGGACTCCCTACCGCCGCGCCCCAGAGGACGGTGGAGAAGCCGAAGACGAAAGCCAATGTGGCGAGGTGGTTTGACATTGCAGCGCAACCCTCAAGCTTAACCGAACTATACGCGGAACCCTGGCGCCGGTGACGTGGCCGGTGGAAGTTCGCAGGAGGGGCGCTGAGTTGGCGGGCGCCGTCAGCCTCGCGCGAGGGCTACAGCAAGGATGATCCACGCCGCGATGAAGCACAGGCCACCGATCGGGGTGATCGCCCCCAGCCAGCGCCCCCCCGTCACTGCCAGCAGGTACAGGCTGCCGGAGAAGAACACGATTCCGGCCAGGAGGAGTGCGCAGACCAGCGTTCCCGTCGATTGTCTCAGTGCGTTCATGTGCGCCAGGACGGGCACCACCAGAAGTCCGATGGCGTGGATGAAGTGGTAGAACACGGCGCGCTCGTAGATCCCCATCGAGTAGGCATCCAGCTTGCCTCGCAGCCCGTGCGCCCCAAAAGCGCCCAGCATCACCGCGAGTCCGAGGCCGGCGGCGCCGATCACACTCCATACCATGGCGGCGGTTCCTCCTCAGGCGGGCGCGCAACCGACCGAACAGCGCGTCCCCCACTCTCCACAGGTTCTCACGATCCGCCTGGGGCAGCCGGCGGAATCGCGCGCAGCGTTTCGACCTCGCGGCTGAGCTGGTCCAACCGGGCCAGCAGTTCCGCGTGGCGCTGCTCCTCCCGAGGCGGGGTCTTGCCCTCGATGGAGAAGGTGCCGCCCGGTTCCAGGATGCACCGCTGCACTTCGTCCAGCCGTGCGAAACCCTGGCGGTGGAGAACGGTCTTCAGCTCGGATTCCGTCAGCAGTTCCTTGGCCAGGGCGCGCCGCAGCACTCTGCCGCGCTCGATGAGCACCGTGGGTTTGCCCTCGAGGACCTGATCCAACCGCCGGTGCTTAAAAAGGTAACGCACCACCAGGTAGTTCACGCCCATCAGCGCGAAGGCGCCAATCAGGCCGCCGGTCACCGAGTTGTCGTTGCCGATGATGGCGTTCTGGACCGTGTTCGACAGCGAGAGCAGCACCACCAGGTCGAACGGGTTCAGTTGCGCCAGTTCCCGCTTGCCGAAAACCCGAAGGAAAACCACCAAGAAGAGGTAGACGATCACCGGGCGCAGGATCTTCTCCGCCACCGGAACCGACAACGGGAACATGTCATTCGCGAGGGTCCACACAGCCGCACTCCTCCTTATTGCGCACCGATTGACTTATATCAGATCCGCGAGATGGGGTGCGCTGGCGCGCCAAGCAGCCGGCGCCGTCAGCGCCCTAGTCTGGTGACCAATCCGCCGGCGGCCATAAGGCCCGGGCCGGCATACTTCTTCCACTGCTGGCACTCTTTCGTGGTCGTGGTGACGCCGCCTGTCGTCACCTCCTGGTTGGAACAACGCGTGAGTGTAAGATACAGTCCTGCCGCAAACATCCCCAGGCCCACAAGCATGGCGGCGGCCCGGCCTTTGCCGCCTCCTCTCGCAGCATTCGTCCTGCCAGTGGGACTCCGGTTCTGGGACGCCTGGGGCTCATTCGAGGCAGCCGTGGGCGCCCCCGCCGGTATGGGCGGGAACAGACGGGCAGACAACTTCTGAGCCGCGATCGGAGGCAGCAGGCCGACCCCGCGGATCTGCCCCAGCCGCAGCCCAGGAGTGCCCTCCGCGAGGTTGTCCGCGGCGATCGTTTGTGCCGGAGCCACCCCGGGCCCGTCCTGAGCCAGGCAGATCGCTGGTGCGCCGGCCACCAGCAGCAGGTAAATCATCGTGACGAACGTGGTCTTCATACGGCATCCTCCCGAAGGGCTGGTCTCATCACAGGCCGAGGTCACACAAGTATACATCTCCCCGCGACCCTAACAGAAGGCGGGTACCCGCCGAATCAGTGGCTCAGTTGTTGACGGCCGGTGGCAGGGCGCTCGGCGGGCGAGAGACCTGTCCGCTGAAGGCTTCGTCGATCTGGATGTTGTTAACCTCCAGGAGCCGGCCCGTAGCTTGGTCGAGCGTCACTTTGGCTTTGGCGTAGTTGTTCCTTGCGGCGACTTCCACGGACTGGGCTGCCGCGGAGTCGCGCTGGGTCTGGATCACCAGAAAATTCGTAGAGGCGCCGAGCCGGTATTTCTCCTGCTCGGCAGTCATCGTCTCCTCTTGCAGGTTACTGGCTTCGACGGCCGCGTCGAGAGCGGCGCGCGCCTGCTGCACCCCGATCAGTGCATTCGTGATCTCCATCCCGATCTGGTTGATCTGCTGCTGCTGTTGCAGCTCCGCTTGCCGGAGCTGCAACTGGGTGCTGATCATGTCGGCCTGAGCCGCCCGGTTCCTCAGGGGGATGTTGAGTTGAATGCCGAGACTGTAGTTCGGAAAATTCCGCCGGAACACCTGGCCCAGCGCCGTGCCGTAACCGCCAACGAAGTAGGGGTTGATACTTCCAAGGAAGCCCGCCAGCGGCGACGAGGAGACCAGGGTGTTCGTCTCCCCGGCCAGTCCTGAGTTCTGGAGCGCGGCGACGGCGTCCAACGTGGGCTTCAGGGCGGATTTGGTCCCTTGGAGCGCGATTCTGCTGTTCTGCACTTGAAGCTCAGTCTGGGCCAATTCGGGGCGGTTGGCCAGCGCTTTGGCCATCAGGTCCTGGATCGGCTCAATCGCCTCGGTTTCGGGCACTTTGGTCCGGTCGGTGGGTATGATGTGCGCGTCGATTACCGAGAGGCTGGCCACGCCGGTGCGGCTCAGCGCGTTCTTCAGAACCGTCTCCTGCTGCAATACCCGTGTCTGAGAGACGACCAGATCCTGCCGGCTGCTGGCGAGCTGAGCTTGCGCCCGGAGGACCTCAATCGGGGCGAGGCTGCCGATTTCCACCTGTCCTTGGTTGTCGTCCCGCAGTTTCTCCGCCAGTGCAACCGCCTGGCGCTTCACCTTGACGTCCTCGATGAAGCTGACCAGGTCCCAGTACAGGTTCATGACACTTGCGACCGTCGCGATCACCTGCTGCTTGAACGCCAGATCCGACACCTTGCGGCTGTTCTGCGCGATGTGGATATTCCGCCGGTTGACGGCGATCCCGAATCCCTGCAAGAGGTGCTGAGTGACCGTCAGGTTCAGGCTGGCGTTCGTCGAGGGGTTAAAGTTGTTGGTCAAGGAGTTGCTGAGCGCGAAGTTGTTGTTCCAGCTCAAGGTTGCATTCGTGCCCGTGAGGAAACCCTTTGCAACAGAGACGTTCGACTGCGTCGTCGACATCACCAGCGCGGAAGTGCCCGACAGGAAGGAGCTGGTCTGTGGGGAGGTCTGGTGCCCCCGGTTCAGGTTGTAGCTGACCGTGGGGTCCAGGCTGGGGATGGCGCCTCCCCCGGCGTTGGCGCGCAAAAGGCCTGCGTCGGCCAACCGGGGCGCGTAGCGCTGGATCGCAATATCCAGGTTGTTCTCGAGCGCCAGAGCGACGGCATCCTGAAGAGAAAGATAAAGGTTGCCCCCGCGCAGCAAGGATTCCAGCCGGCTGGAATTCGCCAGTTTGACAGGAGGTTCCTGCCTGAACTGGTAAGGCGACCAAAGTCCGCCCACCGGCCCGGCGAACTGGCTCGCCGCAGCTTGCCTGGCGCCGGCTGACTGAGCCAGGCCCGGCATCGGAGCAAGCAGCAATAGAACACACAATCCTGCAGTCGGAAACTGTCGAGTTGTCATATCATTCGCTCCTACTCGTACGCGTTCTGCGCCTGGTTGTCCACTTTCACGCGGGTCCCGTTGCGCAGCGTGCGGACGACCTTGTAACTGCCCGTGATGATCTCTTCGCCGCCCTTCAATCCGCTCAGCACCTCCAGGTCGGTTGCCCCCGCGATCCCGGTCGCCACCTTCCGGAAGACAGCCCTACCGCCGGAGACGACAAACACCCCGGTCAGCTCCTCCCTGTTCGCCTTCTCCACCGCGGGATCGGCCACGCCTGCTTGCGCGCCGGCCGGCGTGGCCGCCTCCAGGTCGCCTCTCCGCCGCACCGTCAGGGCTTGGATCGGAATCGTCAGAGCCGCGCTACGGGTCGCCGTCGTGATCTTCGCGTTACAGCTCAGCCCCGGGCGGATCTCCTCCGGCGGATTCTCCAGGGCCACCACCACCTTGAAGTCCTTCGCCTCCTGGCTGGAAGTGGCGCTCTGCGATGCCGCCAGCCCCGAGCTGCGCAGGATGGCTGTGTTGCCGATCTCGGTCACGTGTCCCAGAAAGGTCTTGTTGGGGAGGGCGTCGATAGTGATCTCGGCCGGCTGGTTCAGACGCACGCTCAACACGTCGGTCTCGTCCACCCGCACCTCAGCCGTGATCAGCGACATGTCCGCGATGGTCATGATCAGGCTGGCGGAGGAGTTCTGAACCCCCGGCACCACGGTTTCGCCCAGTCGCACCGGCAGGTTCGTTACGACCCCATCCAGCGGCGCGAAGGACTGGTACTTATCCACGACGTTGGTCACCCTCACCACGGCGGCTTGCGCCTGAGCCACCCGCTTTCTGGCGCCCTCCAACTGGGCGGCCGTCTGGGCCCGCTGGGCCCGCGCCTGCGCCAGGCGCGATTCCGCTTCCCGAATGGCGGCGGCAGCCGATGAGTAGGCCGCATTCCTCTGGTCGAAATCCTGCTGCGCGATGAGCTTCTTTGCCAGCAACTGGGCCCCCCGGTCGTAGTCCAGCTTCGCTTTTTCGGCGTCCGCCCGGGAGCCGTCCAAGGTAGCCTGCGCCGTCTTCAGATTATCGTCGGAGGCCTCCAGGCCGGCTTCCGCGGCTGCGACATCCGCCACGGCGGAATCAAGAGCCGCCTTCTGACCTCTCAGGTCGGCGGTGGCTTGTACCGCCTCCAACCGCGCCAGGAGTTGCCCCTTGCGGACGTGATCCCCTTCCCTCACCAGGATTTCCGTAATCCGGCCCATGGCGTTGGCGCCGATGTTGATGTAATCGCGGGGCTTGATCTCGCCGGTGGCGGTAACCGTGGCGGCCAGATCCTGCCGCTCTACCCGGCCGGTCTGAACCGTGACTATGCCCGCCTGGCTTCTCCGGACGCCGTAGTAGACGCCCCCGGCGAGCGCAAGCACTACTAAAATTGCCAGCCAAATCTTCGACTTCATAGCCGTCCACTCCCTTTGAGCGGCACACGCCCTCTCTCATTAAAGACGCCGCCGGGAGGGAACCGAATGCGCGCCATTCTCCATTCTTGCGGTCTACCCTGCCGCGTCTGGGAATTTGGCCATGTGCGCCATCTTGGCCACCAGCTTCAGGTGAACTCCCCGTTCGCGCGGAGTCAAGGCCGCGAGCATGCTGCGCGTCATGGCCAGCCGTTGCTCTTGAAAGAAACCGAAGTGCCTCTTGCCCGCTTCGCTCAGATCGACTTCCACCACACGCCGATCGTCATCGGGACGTGAACGCTGAACCAGACCCTTGGCGACCAGCCGATCGACGGTGTGCGTCGCCGTGCTTAGGGGCACATCCAGAGCCTCGGCAAAAGCGCTCATAATCATACATCCACGAGAAGAGAGCAGCCCCAAGGATCTTCCCTCTTGCATGGAGATCTCCACATCGGCCATGAAGGAGGGCGGACGCCGGAGCATCATTTGCCTGAAGATCACGTCAAGCGAAGCCATCAGCTCCAACGCCTGCTTGTCCAGCGAGGCATTCGGATTGGCGGACGATGTGTTCTCCGTGGCCGTATTTCACTCCTGAAACATTTCAATTATGGAAGTAAGCTCCCGAGTTGTCAAGTCCCGGACCTCCTGTTTTTCACCACCATCATGGAATAATCGTCGTCGGACTGCGTATAGCCAGATGAGAGCACTGAGATGGCGACCAGATGCCTGGCAATTCACGCAGTACCTGTTCCAGTGACCAGACCCCCGGGATTTGACGGCTTCTATGAGCAATACTCGGCCCTCGTCTACCGTACGGCCCGGCGCATCACCGGCAATCCGGCCGATGCCGAGGACGTTCTCCAGACGGTCTTCCTGCGGGTCTTGAACCAAGGGGACCTGCGGCTGGAACTCCCGTCCGCGGAGGCTTATTTCCGCCGCGCGGCCACGAACGCGTCCATCGACGTCCTCCGCCGCCGGATGGCGCACGCCGAAACGTCGCTCGACGGGATGGTTTCTCAGCCCGCCCGGGAGACGACGCCGCTGCTCAAAGAGCGCCTGAGGCGTGCCATCGCCGGACTCAGCGCCGAGGATGCCGAGCTGTTCCTGCTCCGCAACCTGGAAGGCTGGTCCACGCTGGAGCTGGCACAGCAGTTCGGGATTGAGAGAAGTACGGTCGGCAGCCGGTTATTTCGGATCCGCCAGGCTTTGCAGAAAGCCATCGAGGAGTGAAAGGAGAACTCGCCATGCCGGAAGATCGCCTGGAAGAAATGCTGAACGAAATGCGCAACGAAAACGTTCCTCCCGAGGAAGTCGACGCGGCCACCAAGCGCGTCTGGCAGAAGCTCGCGGCTTCAGCGCCGGCGGTCTGCCCTGAGTTCCGGGGCGACCTGGAAGGGTATGCGGGCGCCCGCCTGGAGGGCTCGCGGCGCTTGTTGCTGGAAGATCACCTTTCCCGCTGCACGGCTTGCCGGCGCGCCCTGACCCAGCTCCAGGGCGAGCCGCGGACACGGCCCATGCCCGTCGTGCGGCGGCGGGTCCTGCCGGTATGGCCGCGCTGGGCAATGGCCGCCGGCCTGGCGGCAGCGGCGATGTATCTCGGGCGTGGACCCATCGACCGGGCGCTGGCGCCTTCAGGCCCGCGCGCGACGGTGATGAGCGTAAAGGGGAGCCTGTACAGGCTTCCGCAAGGAATCCTGGTGGCGGGCGCGACTCTCAATGAAGGCGAGCCGGTCCGCTCTGGGCTCGGAGCCCGCGCCGTGCTGCGGCTGAGGGACGGATCCCTGGTGGAGGTCAACGACCGCACCGAACTCTCGGTCGAGGCCGCCTGGAGCGGCCAATCCATCCGGCTGGAGCGTGGCGACATCATCGTCCAGGCCGCCAAGCAGCGGCGAGGCCGGCTCCGGGTGGTGACAAGCGACTCTGTCGCCTCCGTCAAGGGGACTGTGTTCGCGGTGTCCGCCGGCTTGACCGGCTCGCTCGTATCGGTGGTGGAAGGTTCGGTTCAGGTCACCCAGCCTGGCGGCGAGCGCGTGCTCGCGCGCGGCCAGCAGTCGGCCTCGACCCGGGCTGTCCAGGGCGTCCCCGTGCGCATGAGCGTCGCCTGGAGCGAGAACGCCAGCAAGTACTATGCCCTGCTCGGGGAACTGACCAAGATCGAGGCGGCGGTCGCGGCCAGCGCCACCCCCGCGCCGCGCACCGAGGCCAGGCTGCTGCCGCAACTCCCCAGCAACGCCGTGGTCTACATCGCTCTTCCCAACCTGGGACCCGCGCTCGACCAGGCGGTGAATATGATCGAGCAACGCTCCCAGGAAAGCGCGGTCCTGCGCGAATGGTGGGCCTCGGCGGACCGGCAGCATTTCAAGGATCTGCTGAATCGCGTGCACACCTTGTCGCCCATGCTCGGGGACGAGGTCGTGTTCGTCCTTTCGAAAAGCCCCGCGGATTCAGGCGCGCCGCTTTGCGCCACGCTGGCCGAAGTGCAGCCGGGGCGCCAGGCAAGCCTGCGTCAGGCACTGGATGCGCTTCTGGCTGGCACGCCAGCGGCGGCATCGGTCTCGGAAAAGCTGCTGGTTGTTTCCGATTCGCAGGCGCACCTCGATTCGATCCTGGGGCGCTTGGGCAAGGGCGCCGGAAGCCCGTTCGCGGCCGAGATCGCCGCTCATTACCGCGACGGGGTGGGCGTGTTGTTCGCGAGTGACGCCACGTCCATGTCCCCCAAAGGCGAACTGGCGGGCATTCTAGGTGCGGACAAGCTGAAATACATCTTCTTCGAGCAACGGCCGGCGCAGGCGAGCGATGAGGTGGACGCCTCGCTCACCTTCGACGGCCCTCGAAGCGGCATCGCCTCATGGCTGGCGTCTCCGGGAGTGGCCGGCTCGGCCGAGTACGTGACCGCCGGCGCGATCGCCGCGGTGTCTGCCTGCACCCGAAACCCCCGGCAAGCCTTCGATGAACTCGTGGCGCTGGCCAGCCAGGTGAATCCCAAGTTCGGCCAAGGATTGACGGACCTGGAAGCGAAAGCCGGCATCCGCGTGTCCGACGATATCGCAGCGGCCCTAGGCACGGATTTCACCTTCGCCATCGAAAGACCAACCGTCCCGCTGCCGGGATGGGTGGCGGCGGTCGAGGTGAATCAGCCCAGCGTGCTCGACGCGGCTGTCCACCGCCTGGTGGAAGCCGTCAATCATGAAGCCGATCCGACCGGCCAGAATCCCGGGCTTGTGCTGGATCAGCAGACCGCCGATGGCCGGACCTGGACGGAGTTGCGCAACCCCAAGCTGAACCTCGCGCTGTATTGGACCTATGATCGCGGCTATTGGGTCCTGAGCCTGGACCGGGGTCTTGCGGCGCAGGCGATCGCCACGCGCGCGTCGGGTCTGCCGCTGGTGCGCTCCGACGCGTTCCGGGCGCAACTGCCTGCCTCGATGGGCCTGCACCAGTCCGGCTTCTTCTGGTTCAACCCCCAGGGGCCCCTGGCCGACGTCGCGGCCGTGTTCGGTGGGGACACGTTGAAGTCGTTGCTCCAGAGCCGCGAGCCGATCCTGGCCGTGGTCAACGGAGAAACGGAACGAATCCGCCTCGCCAGCCGTACCCGCTTGATGAGTATGTTGCTGACCACGATGATGGCCGGCGGGCTGCCCCCGGCGGGACGTTCCGGAGATGGACCCACATCCGCCAGTCATTGAGCTGGAAAACCTGAGCGTGCGCCTGGGCCGGCGGGAGATCCTCCATCGGATCTCCTGCCGGCTGGGTGTCTCGGGCACGGGGAAGGCGATCGGGCTGCTCGGGCCAAACGGCGCGGGCAAGTCCACGCTGATTCTGACTCTGCTGGGTTTTCACCGCCCTTCGGCCGGCGCGGCACGCCTGTTCGGGCACGATTCCCGAGCCGGGTCCCGAGCGGTGAAAGCGCGCCTGGGCTACATGCCCGAGACCGAAGCGTTCATTTCCGGCATGACGGCGGTCGCGTTTCTGCGGCTCATGGGCGAAGTTTCGGGCCTGCCTTCGGAAGCGGCACTGGAGAAAGCGCACGAAGTCCTCTATCACGTGGGCCTGGGGGAGAGCCGCTACCGCCCCCTTGGCACCTACTCGCAGGGCATGAAGCAGATGGCGAAATTCGCGCAAGCCATTGTCCACGGACCGGAGCTTCTGATCCTGGACGAGCCGACCAACGGCCTGGACCCGGCGGCGCGGCGCCGCATGCTGGCGCTGATCCGCGAGATGAAGGAGTCGCACGGCATGAACGTGCTGCTCTGCTCGCACCTGCTCGGCGACGTGGAGGAGGTCTGCGACGAGGCTGTCATTCTCAAGGATGGCGCCATCGTGCATCACGCCGATCTGGAAGCGGAGAGGCGGTCCAACCTGCGCTTCGTCGAGCTGGAGGTCACGGGCGACGATCGGGGTCTGGCCGCCGCCCTGCGAGAACAAGGCGCCGAAGGCGTTAACGAGGGACGCGGCCGCTGGCGTGTCGTCATGCCCGCCGGCGTCGAGCTTGACTCGCTGTGGACGCTGCTGGCGCGGCAGAATCTCGGCGTGCACAAAATGAACCACCGCCGCGACACATTGGAGGAGATCTTCCTCAAGGCCGTTGGCCATTTGCAGCGGACACCGGGGGACGAGGCCCGGGCGGAGCAGGAGGCGATGAGTCATGGCCGTCTATAAGCGCGGCTACCAGCGCTACCGCGGGCCGTATACCTCGCACTCGTCCCAGGTGCTGGCCTTCCCGCGCTACGCCTGGAAGCGCCTGATGGAACAGCGGCTGTTGGTCATTGTGCTGGTGCTGTCGCTGTTCTGGCCGCTGGTCTCGGCGGCGTTCATCTATCTGTCCAATCACGCCGAGTTCCTCAGGGGGTTCGGCGGCGATTTCCTCAAGTTCCTCGAGGTGAAGGGCAAGTTCTTCCAGGTCTTCATGATCGTCCAGGCCGTGGCCGCGATGCTTTTGGCCGCGCTGGCGGGCCCGGGCCTGGTGGCCCCCGACCTGACCAATAATGCCCTTCCTCTGTACTTGAGCCGTCCGCTTTCGCGCTTCGAGTACGTGCTGGCCCGGCTTCTGGTGTTGCTCGGGCTGCTGTCGCTGGTTACGTGGGTGCCTGGGTTGCTGCTGTTCGGGATGCAGTCGGGCATGGCCGGGTGGGGTTGGTTTTCCGCCAACTGGTGGCTGGGCACGGCCATGTTCGCGGGATTCGGGATGTGGATTCTGCTGTTGAGCCTGGTGGCGCTCGCCTCGTCGGCTTATGTCCGCTGGCGGGTGGTGGCCGGCGCTCTCATCCTGGGATTCTTCTTCGTCCTGGCGGGCGCCGCCCAGATCGTGCATCAGGTCCTTCGGGTGGAATGGAGCAGCCTGTTCAACCCCGCGGGCTGCATGTCTCGGGTGGTGACCCCGATGTTGGGCCTGGATCTGTCGGAAGGGCCGGGCGCGGCCGCGAGCGCCGCCTCGCTGCTGGTGACAGCTGCCTTGTTGTGCTGGGTCCTGGAGCGCAAGTTGCGCCCCGTGGAGGTGGTCTCGTGAGCCTCCCCGAGGTCATCTTCGACGACGTGTCGAAATTTTACGGCGAGATCCTGGGAGTGAATCGCGTGACCATGCGGATTCCTTCGGGCGTCACCAGCCTGGTGGGCCCGAACGGCTCCGGCAAGACCACGCTCATGAATCTCATGACCGGCCTGGTGCGGCCGGACCGTGGGACGATCTCCGTGCGAGGCATTCCTCCGTCCGATCCGGAGCGCCTGATGCGGATCACGGGCTACGCCACGCAGTACGACGCCGCCCCGAAGGGGACCACCGGTTTCGACTTCGTCGCCTCGCTCCTGGAGTTGCACGGCCACCCGCCAGCCGAGGCAGGGCGGCTGGCGTGGAAGGCGCTGGAGCGTCTCGGCATGACCGAGGCGGCGCGCCGCAAAGTGGCTGGCTATTCCAAGGGCATGCGCCAGCGGGTCCGGCTGGCCCAAGCCATCGCGCACGACCCCGAGATCCTGGTTCTCGACGAGCCGCTCAACGGCCTCGACCCTCTGGTGAGAGCCGAGACTATCGAGTTGTTCCGCGAATACGCGGCCAGGGGCCGCCACGTGATCCTCTCTAGCCACGTATTGCAGGAGGTGGATGCCATCTCCGACCAGGTGATCTTGATCGCCAACGGAATGATTGCGGCCGAGGGGAAGGTCAGAAGCGTCCGCGAAGAGATGCAGCAACACCCCAGCCAGTTCCTGCTGCGCTGCCAGGACCCCTCGCGAATCGCCTCGGTGCTGTTCGCCCAGGACCACATCACGGAGATTCGCATCAGTGAAGACCGCCAGGGACTGCTGGTCGCGACTCGCAGCCAGGAGGCTCTCTCGCGGGCTTTGACGCGCATCGCCGGCGAGGGCCACCGCATCGAGGGCGTCCTGCCCTCCGACGAGAACGTGGATGCGCTGTACAGGTACCTGATCGGAGGCGGCGAATGACCTCGGCATTCAAAAGCTGTGAAAGAATGCTCCACAGGCTAAAGGCCTGTGCCACGATGGGCCGTACGCCGTTGAGGTGGCACAGGCATTCAGCCTGTGCGCTCATCACCACTGGGCAACCCGGCATTCTTTCACAGCTTCCTAGGCTGCGCCAGGTGTGGGCTGTCGCCAGGCTCGAGACGCGGCGGGCTTTCTTCTCGAAACGCGCCTTGTGGGTCTATCTGCTTGCCCTGTTTCCCGCCGCCCTTTTCTTCGGGCACGGGCTGAGCGTCAGGATCATGCGCGACAGGTATGCGGCCCGCGGCGTCACGTCCGCGGCGCTGCTCGATTCAGTCCAGGAGGAGGAGGCGGAGCGGCAGGTACTGGCGCGGCTGGGCAAGCCCATCAGTGATTTTGCCTGGGAAAAACGGGGCAGGAAGCCTGCTGTGATGCGGCGCCTGGAGTATTTCGACGGAACTCGCGCCGCCACTTTTGTCTTCAGGAACGGAGAGCTTGACTCCAAACGCGTCCGGCCTATTGCGAGCATCGAGGAGGACCGCCTGATCTTCGCCACGGTCTTCCAGCATTTCTACCTGAGGCTGGCGGTCTTTTTCGGGTGTCTCGGGATCTTCGTGAACCTGTTCCGCGGCAAGATGCAGAACAAGACGCTGCACTTCTGGTTGCTGGCGCCGGCGCGGCGGGAGGTGCTTCTGTGCGGCAACTACCTGGCCGGCCTTCTCGCCGCATCGCTGATCTTCACGGCCGGGGCTATGCTCAGTTTCTTCTTCATGCTGTGGCCGCAGCAACCGGCCGAACTGCAGGCTTTCTGGCAGCAGTACGGACTGGTTCACACGTTTTCCTACGCGGCCGCCACGGTGCTGGCCTGCGTCGGCTACGGGAGCGTGTTCCTGGCGGCCGGCCTGCTCGTGAGGAACCCGATCCTTCCGGCAACGGTGCTGCTCGCGTGGGAGAGCGTCAACCCGTTTCTGCCCTCCATGCTTCAGAAGGTCAGCGTCCTGTACTACGTGCAGGCCCTGTGCCCCGTGCCGGCTCCCCCCGACCCGGACATGCCCGCCCTGTTGCGTTTCTTCCTTTCGCCGGCCGCCCCGCCCTCCAAGGCGTTGGCCGTCGGAGGTCTCCTGCTGCTGACGGCCCTGGTGCTTTGGGTCGCCTCGCGCGCGGTCCGCAAGCTCGAAATCAACTACAGCACGGACTGAGCAGTACCTGGGTTAGTGAATCACCTGAAGCGGTCCTGCGTCTTTTTAGTAAGACGTTTTCTGGGCTTTCGCAGTATACTTCAATTTCGAGGGGCAGTACGATGAAGAACCACTTCGCGCGCATCTGCACGCTTGCCATGGGCCTGTTCGTGGCTCTCGGCCTTCTTCCACATCTCGAGGCAGCTATGTCCGCCTCGCTCAACGCGTCTGTACCGTCTCCCTCCCCCGTCGGCACGATGGTGACCTGGTCCGCGAACGTCACGGGGGCGAGTCCGGGCACTCTGTGGTACCGGTTTCGCTCCCGTCTGGTGGGTGCCGGCTTCCAAATGGTACGGGACTACGGGCCGGTCAGCACTCTGGACTGGACGGCCAGCGGCCTTGAGGGGATCTACGAAGTGGAGCTCGCCGTCAGGAATCGGGACACCGGAGAAACCGTTGTAACTTCCGCTCAGTATCAGATGACGTCTCGCATGACTGGCGCCACGCCGCTCATCAACCCAACCTCGAATCCGCTGGTTTTCTTGTATAGCGCGCCTCCCTGCCCGGCCGGAGGGCAAATGAGCGTCGAGTTCGTGTCCCCAGACGGCTATGTACAGAGCA
Source organism: Bryobacterales bacterium (assembly GCA_963798455.1). Lineage (GTDB taxonomy): Bacteria > Acidobacteriota > Terriglobia > Bryobacterales > Bryobacteraceae > CAWCTD01. The sequence goes on along the minus strand of CAWCTD010000004.1, from coordinate 182,340 downwards.
CGCCAGCCAAGCCATGTGTCGCCGGCCTGAGCATGAACTTCTACCTGGCAGGCTTGCGGGCGAATTCCCAGTACACGGTGAAACACACCGTCCAGGCGGGGGCGAACTCCGTGGATGGTCCTGTGATGACGATCGCCACCCCCAGCGTGTCGCTTCAAATGCCGAGCTATACCGTCATGCAGCCGCCCCAGCAACCTGTCGCGGAAGGCATCTTACTGCAAACAGCCATTCTGAATTACCAGCTCACGCTCGCCACGGATCTGTCAGGAAACCTGGTGTGGTACTACCCCGGCACGGTTTCGTTCATCACCCGGCCGGTCCCGGGCGGCTTCTTTTTCGGAGTCTACGAGGACCCCACTCTGGACTCGTCCTACCAGATTCTTCGCGAATTCGACCTCGCCGGAACCACACTTCTCGAAACTAACGCGGCGCGGGTCAGCGAGCAGCTCGCCTCCATGGGCCGGCGAGGAATCAACTCCTTTCATCACGAGGCCACGCTGTTGCCCGATGGCAAGATCCTCACGCTGGCCTCCACCGAGCAGATCATGAGCGGGATTCAGGGCACGGCATCGGTGGACGTGCTTGGGGACATGATCCTGGTCTTGGACCAGAACCTCCAAGTGGTGTGGACCTGGGACGCTTTCGACCACCTGGATCCCCATCGTCTCCCGACGCTCGGGGAGACGTGCACCCCCATCGGCGGCGGATGCCCTCCGTTTTACCAGGCCCCTCAGGCCATCGACTGGCTGCACGGCAATTCCCTCCAGCTCACGCCCGACGGAAACATCCTTTACTCGGTCCGCCACCAGGACTGGCTGATCAAAATCGCTTTCAAGAACGGCCAGGGCAATGGAGGTATCCTCTGGCGGCTCGGGAAAGACGGCGATTTTAGCATCACCTCGACTGACCCGTCTCCATGGTTCTCCCACCAGCACGACGCCGGCTTCGTGCCGGGCGACAACACCACCCTGGCCGTCTTCGACGACGGGAACGTGCGGCGCGCCACCGACCCGAACGCTCACAGCCGCGGCCAGGTGCTTCGACTGGATGAACAGACCCGCATTGCCACCCTGGTTCTGAACGCGGATATGGGCGCGTACTCCTACGCGCTCGGCTCCGCGCAGCGGCTCTCCAACGGCAACTACCACTTCAACGTGGGCATCATCCAGGGCACGACCGACACCAGCCAGTCGGTTGAGGTGAATCCCGGCGGCCAGGTCGCCTACGCCATCCAGGTGAGCACACCGAACTACCGCACGTTCCGCATGCGCGATCTCTACGCCATGCCCACGGTCATCACGGCATCGGCCGCAAGCTACCGCGTGTCGGCCGCCGCTCCCGAGTCGATCGTTAGCAGCTTCGGTCAGGGCCTGGCGGTGGCAAGCCAGGCGGCAAGCACACTCCCGCTTCCCACCGCGATCGAAGGGGCTGCCGTGAAGATCAAGGACAGCGCCGGGGTCGAGCAGTTGGCTCCGCTGATCTATGTCTCGCCGGCCCAGATCAATTACGTGGTGCCGAGCGGGACGGCGCTGGGACCAGCCGCCGTGACCGTGGTCAACGGGACTCTGGTTTCGGCTACCGGCACGCTGCAGGTTGGCCAGATTGCGCCTGGCTTGTTTTCCGCAAACTCCAATGGGAAGGGCGTAGCCGCCGCGGTCGCCGTGACAATCAAGGCCGACGGTTCTCAGAGCGCGCAGTACGTCTTCACGCCCACTGCCGCGATCGGCAGCCGCACCAGTGTCCCTGTCGATCTGGGCGGCCCGACCGATCAAGTCAATCTGATGCTGCCCGGCACCGGATTTCGCGGCGCCAGCGGGCTCGCCGGCTTCAGCGCGACAATCGGTGGAGTGGCCGCGCAGGTCCTGGCCAACGGGCCGGACCCCGACTTCCCGGGTGTGGATTGGGCCAATGTGCAGATCCCGCGGAGCCTGGCGGGACACGGTGACTCGGACATCGTGCTGACCGTGGACGGCGTGGCTGCCAACACCGTAACGGTGAACATCAAATAGGACCGTCCCCGCGCGCTGGCATGGCTGCCTGACGGTCTATGCCACTCGCACGGGGAGCGCTCCCGCGGGGCCGCCTCGGACCTTCATGCTCATGGTGGCCACCCAGGCGTTCATCACCGGACCAGGGAAGGTGGGGAGTAATTCCTCCAAGCGAGTGCGTATACTGGCCACCACCTGCGGATTATCCCCAGCCGCGTCGTAGGTCTCTTCCGGGTCAGTCTCCAGGTCGTAGAGCTCCGGGTTCGGGAGCGGTAAATTGAAGCGGCCGCCCGGAGGATCTGGCGTCCAGACCACGCTGTTGTAACGCGAGACGTGCAGCTTCCATTTTCCTGATCTTGCGCACTGGAGGTTCCAGTCATCGAAGTAGAGCAGCAGCTCCCGATCCACCGTCGCCTTCTCTCCAGTAAGCAGCGGATATATGTCGACGCCGTCGAGAACGTTACTTGGAAGCGGCGCGCCCGTGAGCTGAGCCAACGTCGGGAGTATGTCCATGCTGGAGGCGACTCCCTGGGAGACAAGCCCTCTGGGAATCCGGCCGGGGAAACGCGCAATGAACGGCACGCGCATGCCCCCTTCGTAGGTTTCTCCTTTGCGGCCCCGCAACCTGCCCGCGCTGCCCTGATACCAGGGGCCGTGGTCGCTGGAGAACATCACCAAGGTATTCTCACTGAGTTTGTTGGCCGCGAGAGCGCGCAGGACCTGCCCCACGCTCCAGTCCAGTTCCATGACGGAGTCCCCGTAAGGCCCTAGCCCCGAAGCCCCGTTGAACCGGTCCGACGGCGTCAAGGGGATGTGGGGAATATGATGCGCCAGGTAGAGGAAGAACGGAGACTCTCTGGACTGCGTGATGAACTTCGCGGCCTGGTCGGTGTAGCGCGAAGCCAACGTAGTGAGGTTGGTCGAATTCTCGATGACGTCCGTGTTGTGGAGCAGCGTCAACGGCGACATGTCATTGCTGTACGGGACGCCGTAGTACTCGTCGAATCCGTGGTTGGTGGGCAGGAACTGCGCTAGGCTTCCCAGGTGCCATTTGCCAACGCACATCGTCCGATAGCCCGCGAGCTTGAGCGTCTGGGCGATGGTGGTCTCCGAAGCCGGCAGGCCACACGTGTCGACGGGTGTGAGGACCGCCGTCACGCCAGAGCGGGTCGGGTAGCGCCCCGTCAGCAGCGCGGCGCGCGAAGGCGTACAGACCGGACCAGCAGAATAGAACTGGGTGAAGCGTACGCCCTGCGCTGCCATGCGGTCGATATTCGGGGTGCGAATGCTGGAGCCGTAACAGCCGAGGTCCCCATAACCGAGATCGTCCGTATTGATGTAGACGATGTTGGGAGGCCTGCTCTGGCTCATGCTCTGGGCGGACAACGCCGCCCCCCAAAGCGCACCCGTGGCCGTCTTAAGAAAAGCGCGCTTGCTCATTCCCTCTTCCGGCATGCTATAGACCCCGTTTCCCCGTTTCGGAATCCCAGGTCCCATAGTATACGCCGCGCCCCCCGCGTTCTCAACCGGGGGGTGCGACCCGGTAAAATGGTTAGTATGGGTTTTTCGTTGCGTAGGCTGCCTTTTTCCCTGCTTGGGCTGTATCTTGTTTGCCTGCCCATCGCCTGCCAGAGGAACGCGGCGACGATCCCGGCACCCGCCACGTCAGCCTTTGACAAAACGGCCCTGGAGACCTACATCCGGCATCTGTTCGCATGGGGCCCGGACGTCAAAGTGGAGCTCGGAGACGCGAAGCCCTCGGGGATCAGCGGGCTGAGCGAAGTGACGGTCCGCGCCTCGGCGGGGGGACAGAGCGTGGAGCAGCAGTTTCTGATCTCACAGGATGGCCAGAGAATCATCCAGGGGACTGTGTACGACATCCGCCAAAACCCGTTCCACTCGGACTTGTCCAAGCTGAACGGCGTGGACGGCCCTAGTCTGGGCACACCCGGCGCGCCCGTCGTCCTGGTCCTGTTCACGGATTTCGAGTGCCCTTACTGCCGCGAAGAGGCGGCCATGCTGCGCCAGAACCTGCTCGCAACCTATCCCAAGCAAGTGCGCCTCTACCTCAAGGAGTTCCCGCTGGAGCAGATCCACCCGTGGGCCAAGGCGGCCGCGATTGCCGGGCGTTGCGTGTACCAGCAGAACCCGGACGCGTTCTGGCGCTTCCACGACTGGATATTCGCGCAGCAGGACCAGATCAAGCCGGAGAACCTGCGGGCAAAGGTCATGGAGTTCGCTCAGAAAGACCAGCTCGAAGTTCTGGGACTGGGCCGCTGCATCGATAGCAAAGACACGGAGAGGGAAGTGAACGACTCGCTGGCGCTCGGCAAAGCGCTCCAGGTGACCGGGACCCCGACACTGTTCGTCAACGGCCGCCGCCTTTCCTCGCAAAGCAGTTGGCCTCAATTGAAGAGCATCATCGACAACGAACTCCAGTACCAGAAGACGGCTAAGAACGCCGGCGACCAAGCCTGCTGCGAGGTGTCGCTGCCCTCACCGCTACCCAAGAAATAGAGGGGACGGCGTGAGACTGCGCAAGCCGATTCTCCCAGTGATCGTCCTGGCGGCCGTGGCGTGCCTGGCCGACGCGGCGGACATCGATGCGTCAAGGTTCCTGGAGAACATCAAGGTCCTGGCCTCGGAGCAGATGCAAGGCCGGGCGGACGGCAGGCCGGAACTCGACGCAGCCGCGGAGTTCATCGCGGGGCAGTTCCGGGCCTTCGGGCTTCAACCTGTCGGAGGCGATGGCTACCTCCACTCGTTTCCGATCATCGTGGATGCCAGCCCGGGAGAGGCAAACCAGCTCGGCTACTGGGAGGGTCCGAGGAGGATCAGCCTCAAGTTGGACGAGGAATTCCGTCCGTTCAGCTTCTCGGCCAGCGGCAGTGTCTCGGGAGAGGTTGTTTTCGCCGGCTACGGCATCACCGCGCCCGAGTACGGCTACGACGATTACGCGGGCCTGAACGTCAAGGACAAGCTGGTCTTGGTGCTGCGGCACGAGCCGCGGGAGTTCGACCCTGAGAGCGTTTTCAGTGGAAAGATATACACCGATCACGCGCAGATCGAAAGCAAGGCGCTCAACGCCAAGCTCCACGGTGCCCGCGCGGTCCTGTTCACCAACGACCAGCCCACGCATCCCAGCGAACCCGACGAACTGGCGGAGTTCTCCCGAAACCCGGGGCCGCCCTGCGCTGGAATTCCTTTCGTCCAGGTGAAGGCGGATGTGGCCGATCACTGGCTTCGGCTGGGCGGGCATTCCCTCGAAGAGGCGGTGAGCGCCATCGATCGAAACCTCCGGCCGCGATCGTTCGCGCTGCCCGGCTCCCTGCGGGTGGAGCTGTCGGCGGACGTCCGGCAGCAGTCACGCCTGGTTCAGAACGTGGCCGGATATTTGCCTGGCCGGAGCGCAGAGTACCTGATTATCGGCGCCCACTACGACCACGTCGGGCTGGGAGAGCAGTTTTCCATGGCCCCCGCCATGAAAGGAACGGTCCACCCCGGCGCTGACGACAATGCTTCGGGGACATCCGGGGTCATCGAGCTGGGCCGCTGGTTCGCCAAACAGCCGGAGCAGCGGCGCGGGATTTTGTTTCTGGCGTTCGCCGGAGAAGAGATCGGCCTGGTCGGTTCCAACCATTACGTGGACAGTCCGCTGCTGCCGCTGGCGAAAGCCATCGCCATGATCAACATGGACATGATCGGCAGGCTGCGCGACGGCGAAGTATACGTAGGGGGAGCTGCCACGGGGTCGGACTTCCGAAAAGTCATGGAGGAGGTCAACCGGGAGGCACGGCTCAAGTTGGACACCTCCGACAACGACGGCTATGGATCGAGCGATCAGTTTTCCTTCCTGCCCAAGAAGATCCCCATCCTGTTCTTTTTCACTGGCTTGCACCCGGACTATCACACCCCGCGTGACACCTGGGACAAGATCGACGCGCCGGCGGGTGCGCGACTGGTCGGCTTCATCGGGTCGGTGGCCGAGCGGCTGCTGGAAGCGGATGGACGGCCGCGATACGTGAAGCCGTCGCGCTAATCTCCGAGGCAATTCCGGACGATAGTCTAGTGATGGGAACGCATCCGTCTGCCCGCTCCTTCCAGTCGTGCCGAAAGCTGCCTCCGCTGATCCTGCACCCATTCTCAGATCCCCAAGCGCCCGACCGGCTGACCATGAGCGCGCGTGCGAGCCTGATCCTGCACGGCCTGTTGCCCGCGGAGGACCTGAGCCAGGAGGAACTGGACCGCCGGGTACTGGATGGCCGATACAGCGAGGTCAAGATGCTGTTCTATGTGGGCAAGGACCTCTCTCGCTGGCTGGAGCAGTGCATGGAGGTGGTGGAGCGCGACGACGAGCTCCGCGCCGCGGCAATCGAGCCGGAGAGTTTCGCCGCGCTGCTGATGGACGACGCTCCCAGCCCGGTCCGTGAAAAGCTGCAGCGGTGGGGTGTAGTGGACTACAAGGTCATCTTCCGGCGTGCGCTGGCTTTGCACGTGGTGTTCGCGACGGTTCCGGAGCGCGAGAACCTCGCCGATGCTTTCCTGCGCTATCATCATCGCTACACCGACTGTCTGTTTGAGTGCCGCTGTCAGAGCGCGGCTTCCCCGAAGCTCCGTGCCGCCGACTTTCAGTTCGAGCTCTATGCCTCAGGCGAATATGCGCGGCTCCTGGAGAAGGAATGGGGGACCGGGTGACCGCGCCCGGCCGGAATCGCGTTGATATAATCAGGGCGTGAACTTCCCGCGCATCTGCCTGGTCCGGCAAGACCTTACCGACCGCAGCCTCAAGGACATTCCCGGCGAGGTACGAAGCCAGCTCGAACAGGCGGATTTCGCCGGAAGGGTCAGAGCCGGAGGCAGGATCGCCATCGGAGCCGGGAGCCGGGGCATCGCCAACATTGCGGCTATTGTCAGGGCCGTGGTCGAGTACTGGCACGCTCACGGCTGTAAGCCCTTCGTTTTTCCCGCGATGGGAAGCCACGGGTCGGCCACGGCCGAGGGCCAGGCCGAGGTTCTGGCCGGCTACGGCATCACCGAATCGGCCATGGCTTGCCCCATCATCAGCTCTTTGGAGGTGGTCCCGACTGGCCTCACGCCAGAGGGCATCGAGACCTTCATGGATCGGCAGGCCTTTGAGAGCGATGGCGTGATGCTGGTCGGCCGCGTCAAGTGGCACACGGACTTCACCGGGAAGACCGAGAGCGGGCTGGTCAAGATGGCGGCCATCGGCGCCGGCAAGCTGGCCGGGGCTCACCAGTATCACGTTGCCGGCGTGAGCCTGGGACTCGAGCGGGTGATTCGAAGCGCCTTCCGCCAAGTCGCCAGGTCGGGGAAGCTCCTGGGCGGGCTGGCCATCCTGGAAGACGCCCGCCACGGCACGGCGCGGGTGGCCGCGCTCCCTACGGAGGTACTGGAGGAGCGGGAAGCCGAACTCCTGGAGCAGGTCAAGTCATGGATGGCCCGTATCCCGGTCGATTTCCTGGACCTTCTGATCGTGGACCAGATGGGCAAGAGCATCAGCGGCACGGGGATGGATACCAAGGTAGTGAATCGCAACATTGAAGGGCTCTTCAATTGCTTCCCCGGCCTGCCGGAGATTCGCCGGATCTACGTGCGCGATCTAAGTCCCCACAGCGACGGGAATGCCATCGGAGTCGGAATGGCGGACATCATCTCCGACCGGCTTCTGGGGAAGATCAACTGGCGAGCAACCTACCTGAACGGGCTCACCGCGGGCAACCCGGCGGGCACCAGGACCCCCATGCATTTCCCGACCGACCGCCAGTGTTTGGAAAGCATCGCGATGACGGTCGGACGAGCAGATCCAACTCAGATGACGATAGGCTGGATTAGCGACACGCTGCGACTAGGCGTCCTAGGGCTCAGCGAGAACCTGCTTGGCGAGATCCGGAAGAGCCCGGCACTGGAGGTTGTCTCCCCGCCCCTGCAACTTCCGTTCGACGCGGAAGGAGACCTGCCCAACCTACGGGAACTGGAGGCCGGGCGGATATAAGAATGCGCCGGCGATCGAGAGGTTCGTGCCGACCGCCGGGTGGAGTCGCGACATGTCTAGCCGGCGGCGACGTCCAGTACGCTGCCGATCTTGCTGAAAATAGTACTGATGCTGGTTGAAACGCCAGGCATGATCGCCCCTGCGGCCACGGCCACAAACCCGACCATCAGGGCATACTCGATCAGATCCTGCCCTTGCGTATCCCGCCAGAATTTTCTGGATAAGGTCCAGTGAATCAATCTTTTCATCGTTCGTTCTCCTTTCCCTGGGATGTGCATTCGCACTTACAGCCTGAGCGTAACATCCGTGACGAGCGGTTAATATCGAACGAAGGACTGAGCGCGGGGTCTAAATGAATGTAGTTTCGGGGACAGGCTACGCAACCCCAAAACTCCAGCGACTGCGAATTCCTCCCGTGGGAGAAGCAGGCTGGCCAGCGGCACAACCATCGAAGCCGATTTCTTACAACTCACACCCAATCCATTGCTTACAAGGATACGTGGGCCGGGCGTGCCCGACCCTTACACTTGCGCCGGCGCCACGTACGGCTTGCGCTGGGGCCGGGACGTCGCGGCAACGTCCAGCTTCCCCTCAGCCCGCGCGATAATGCGCGGGTCACACCGAGCGAGCAGCATCTGGAGATCCTTCTCGTCGTCCAACTTATGAAACGCCTTCTCCGGAGCCAGGTAAACCAACGTCTTCTTGCCGGCGCGGATCAGGTTCAGGATGTTATGCAGCGTGCCCCTGCTCCTGCCATCCCATAGCATCGCCCCGCACCTCGCCTCCTGCGCCATGACCCCATCTTTCGCGGCGTAATAGGCGAAGTCGTGTCGTGGCGATTCGGCCTGAACCTTGCGCGCGGGCCAACCTCCGACGTTGTTCCTACACCAGCCGGCACAGAACACGGTCATATTCCGGTATCCACTTGCCGCGAAATACTGTTGAACGGCACCCGTCGGGACTTCCTGCCAGCCCAGGACGGAGGTACCGGCACAAGGGCATCGACCTTCACGCCCCAATCCCTCAGAAGTCCGGCGGCCTCAACTAATTCCTGCAGGCCCGTCCGATCCCGTCGATACCTCAGGCGGCACACGAGCTCGCCAAGCGGGGACCGCACCGTGTCGAACCGCGGGTGTCCGTATTCGTCGTGACCACGGTCTTCATCCAGTCAACATCGGCCACAGGCGTCCTCCGCGCGAGGGCGCTGCGGCTGGCCCCTCTGGAAGAGCCTTTGGTGCCGTGCGCCCTTTCGCTGTGCGGCGCGGCGATTGCGAAGCCAGAACCAGCATACCTGCATGGTACAATGAACCGTTTTCCCCGCCATGGAGCGCGCCGGCAGACTGATTTCAAAGTTGGGACTCCCCGCGGGCACAGTGTCGGTTGAGGAACTGGCCTGCGCCGGGTGGCCCGCGGCGGTCGGCAAGAAGATCGCCGCCCGCACACGTGCGGTTTACCTCGCCGGGGGCCGCCTCCGCGTCGAAGTGGAGGACGCGATCTGGCAGCGCCAGCTCACCGTGCTGAAGGGCCAGATTCTGAAGAAACTGGCGGAAGTCCTGGGGCAGGGCGCGGTGAAGGACGTCGAGTTTCGGGTATCCCCGCGCCGCAGGCTGCCCCAGCGCGCCGCCGAGCCTCGCCAAGGCCAGGATGACGCGGACCAGATCCCGGATCCGGTTCTGAGAACCATTTACAGGCAGCAGCGCCGGAGGAGGTCCGCGTGAAGATCACCGAACAGCAGGTCCGCTACGTGGCTGACCTGGCCAACCTGAAACTCTCCGATGAGGAGGTCCGCAAGCTGCGGGCCGATCTGGACGAGATCCTGGCGCACATGGACAAACTCAACGAACTCGACACAACCAGCGTCGAGCCCATGGCGCAGGTTCTCTACGACGCCGAGGAAACCGCCACGCTGCGCGAGGACCGCGAGCGGCCGGCGCTGGCGAACGAAGACGCCTTGGCGAACGCGCCGATGGCTGGGTCGGGTTACTTCAAAGTGCCCTTGGTGATCGAGAGGTAGCGCGCATGGACATCGCCTTTCTGACGGTGGACCTGGTCCAGGAGGGCCTTCGAACCCGCCGCTTCAGCGCGGAGGAACTTGCTCGCGAGGCATTGCGCTTCGCCGAAGCCGAGAACCCCAAGACAAACGCGTACCTCCACTTCTGTCCGGACCGCGCGCTGGAGGCGGCTCGGCGGGTAGACGCGAAACTGGCCCATGGCGAGAACGCCGGCCCGCTGGCGGGCGTGCCCGTCGCGGTGAAGGACGTGATTCTGACCCAGGGAGTGCGTACCACGGCGGGGTCCAGGCTGCTGGCGCACTATGTCCCGCCTTACGACGCCACCGCGGTGATTCGCCTGGAACAGGCCGGCGGGGTGATCCTCGGCAAGACCAACTGCGACGAGTTCGCCATGGGGTCATCCACGGAGAACTCCGCGTTCGGCCCGGTCCGGAATCCAGCGGCTCTGGATCGCGTGCCGGGAGGCTCGAGCGGCGGATCGGGCGCCGTTGTGGCGCAGGGCACCGCCGTCGTCGCGCTGGGGTCGGACACGGGCGGCTCGATCCGCCAGCCCGCCTCTTTCTGCGGCGTCACCGGCGTTACTCCGACATACGGCCGCGTCTCGCGCTACGGCCTGATCGCCTTCGCCAGCAGCCTGGATCACATCGGCCCGTTCGCCAGAACCACAAGAGACGCGGCGTTGCTGCTCCAGGTGATCGCCGGACGCGACGAGATGGACTCCACCTCGGCGTTCGCCCCGATCCCGGACTACGTCAGCCTGCTCGACGGAAAGGTCAAAGGTGTCCGAGTCGGCTTGCCTCGGGAGTATTTCCAGGGGCTGGCCAGCGAGACGGGAGACCTGATCCTGCGCGGAGTCGAAACGCTGAAGAAGCTGGGCTGCGAGGTCAGCGAGATCAGCCTGCCGGCCACCGAGTACGCCATCGCCTCCTACTACGTCATCTGCACCGCCGAGGCGAGCTCGAACCTGGCCCGCTACGACGGGGTCCGCTACACCACCCGGACGAAGGACCCGGCTAGCTTGATCGACATGTACCGCTCTACTCGCGGGGAAGGCTTCGGGGCCGAATGCAAGCGGCGGATCATGCTCGGCACCTATGTCCTGAGCGCGGGATACTATGACGCCTACTATCTAAAAGCCCAGAGGGTCCGGGCGCTGATCGCACGGGATTTTGCGCGCGCCTTCCAGCAGGTGGACGCAATCGTCACGCCCGTCTCTCCCTTCCCGGCGTTCAAGCTGGGCGAGAAAATCGATGACCCGCTGGAGATGTACCTCTCGGACATCTACACCATCACCGGCTCGCTGGCCGGAATCCCTTGCATGAGTGTTCCCTGCGGCAAGACGCCCTCCGGCCTGCCCGTCGGCATGCAGATTCTCACCCGGCATTTCGATGAGGCCGGCATGCTCCGCCTGGCCGGCGCGTTCGAGAAGGCCGGCGGCGTCGAAGGCTGAACCGGCTTCTTCCGCCAAGAATCCCCGCACACCCGACGCGCATCCCTTGCAGTAGGAGAACAAGATGCCATTCACACTGCCCGGCCTGCCTTACGCGTCCGATGCGCTCGAGCCGTACATCGACAGGATGACCATGGAGATCCATCACGACAAACATCACGGCGCTTACGTGACCAACGTAAACAAGGCCCTGGAGTCGGCCCCGCAACTGGCGAATAAGAGCACGGAGGAGTTGCTGGCCAACAACCTGGCCATCGTTCCGGAAAGTATTCGGACCGCCGTGCGCAACAACGGCGGCGGGCATCTCAACCACTCGATGTTCTGGCAGATCATGGGACCGAAGGCGGGCGGGCAGCCCTCGGGCAAGCTGGCCGAGGCGATCCAGAGCACGTTCGGCAGCTTCGACACGTTCAAGGAGAAGCTCACCGCGGCCGGCATGGGGCGCTTCGGCTCAGGCTGGGCATGGCTGATCAAGGATCAGTCCGGCAAGCTGGACATCTACTCGACGGCCAATCAGGACAGCCCGATCATGGAGGGCAAGTCCCCGATCATGGGCGTGGACGTCTGGGAGCACGCCTACTACCTGAAGTATCAGAACCGCCGCGCCGAGTACCTCGCCGCCTGGTGGAACGTGGTGAACTGGAAGGAAATCGAGAAGCGCTTCCTGGGCTAACGCCGCGCCGGCGTCGCGCGTTGGGGGCATCTCCCTCTTTGGCCTCCGCAAGCCGCGTATACTGGCTCTGATGTCCGTGTGCATGGTGACTGGGGCGGCCGGCTTCCTCGGTTCGCATCTGGCCGATAGGCTGCTGCGAGAGGGACACGCTGTAATCGGTGTAGACTCGTTCACCCCTTGTTATTCCCAGGAGAGAAAAAGGCAGAATCTCGCAGCGGCCTGGGGCCACCCCAAGTACTGGCTGCTGGAAAGAGACGTTGCGGACCTCACGGCTGCGATGTGCCCCGCGCGGCCGGAGTACGTCTTTCACCTCGCGGGCCAACCTGGCGTGCGCGCAAGCTGGGGTCAGGGATTCGTCGAATATGCGCGGCGTAACGTCGTCGCCACGGAGGCCCTGCTCGACGCCCTGCGTCCCTGCACGCCACGGCGCTTCATCCTCGCCTCCTCCTCGTCGGTTTATGGTGTGTGCGAGCGCTATCCCGCGAGCGAAGCTCAGATGCCGCGCCCGATCTCTCCTTACGGCGTATCGAAGCTGGCCGCGGAGAACCTGTGCTTCGCCTACTCGCACGAGTTCTCTTTTTCCAGCGTGGTCCTGCGCTTCTTCACGGCCTACGGTCCCCGGCAGCGGCCCGACATGGGTCTTTACCGTTTCTTGCATGCCGCCGGCAGCGGCCAGCCGGTCGAGTTGCTGGGATCCGGCGCGGAGCAGCGGGACTACACGTACGTCGAGGACATTGTGGATGCGTGCATGGCGGCCATGCACCTGGACGTGCGGTACGAGGTCCTCAACATCGGCAGCGGGAATCCCATCTCCCTGAAAGAGTGCCTGGACACCGTCGATTGCATCACAGGACTCGGCTCCGTCCGCCGTCACCGGGAGCGCCAGCCCGGCGACCCTGACAAGACTTACGCGGACATCGAGAAAGCCCGGTCCCTGATCGGATATGAGCCGAAATGGTCATTTCCTATGGGCGTGCAGAGACAGTGGGATTGGTTCTTGACCTTGTCGGGTTCCTCCGCACCGGCGCCCTCGCCCTAGGAGCTTGTTGAAACACCTGCCGGGCAAGTCGGGAGGCATACCCCACTAGGACGCAAGTCGCTGATTCCATGTGTGGGATAAGACTCCCGTCTTGTCCTGGTCCGCATTCGGGCAGGTTTTTCAACGAGCTGCTAGCGCTCCAGTGGTTCAAAATGGAAACGCCATTCCAGCGGCGCCGTTTCCGGCACGTAGCACTCCCGATCATCGCAGGCCTGGTACCGCGAGGATCCTCTGAGGACCAGCTCGCCCGAGGGACTCACCAGCGGCTTCACCGCGTTTTCCGCGCCGAAGGTGATCTCCCGCGTGATCCGCACGCGCCCCCGATAGACCAGCGCCGTCTCGTTGATGGCTTTTAGGTGGACTTTCTGCGCCGGGGGATATTGGAAAGGAAGCGTCTTTGCCGCGCCGGTCTGCTCCAGCGTCCAGTCAATCGGAATATAGCCTGTAACGCCTGGGGCGTAGACGTGCATCCCCGGCCCGAGGTCGAGCTCCAGACTGAGCAGGATGCGATGTCCCGGGTACGCCACTGACGTGCTGGCGGCGGTGGTCAGCCTGACGTGCTTGGCCTCCACCGTGCGGCGGGATGCATCCGCGGGCTCGCCGAATCGCCCCGCGAGGATGTCGGAAGCCGAGACACGCTCCCGGAAGTCCTCCTCGAAGTACTTGGAAAGGACTTTTCCCTTGGTGTCCACGAGAAACGTGCCCGGATAAGGAATGCCGTACTGGGCCGTACCCGGCTTCACCGATTCGTTCAGGATCCCGAAGGCGCGGATAATTTTCGACTCCGGATCCGAGAGCAGCGGGTAGGTGATTTTCTGCCGGTCGGCAAAGTTCTTTAGAACCGCCACCGAATCGTAACTGATGGCCGCCAGCCCGACCCCGTGCTTCCGGATGCGGCTCAAATCCCGTTCCAGCTCGACGAGCTGGGTCTTGCAGAAGGGTCACCAGTCCGCGGAACGGATGAAGACCAGCATGGCGCCCCTGGGGCCCATGATGGAATTGAGGGTCTCGGTCCGGCCTGCCTGGTCCTGGGCCGTGAAATCCGGCACGGTGCTGCCCACTTCCGGCCCGGTGCTGATCTTCTGGCCCCAAAGGGCCGCTACCAACACGGCAAGCCACACGCTTTTTCGCATACCCAGCTTTCCGCATTATACCCTGTGGGCCGGCCTTCAGGCCGCCGGCTATCGCTAGTACTACTGTGTTATAAACGAAGAAGACAACAAAACGGGCAACAGGGGAGCTGCCGGAGAAGCGCTCTCGCAATTCTGATTCGGAGTGTAGCGATCGAGTTGGCATTATGCCGCTCGGCGCGCACGCGCTGAGCCGCGGGGTTGGAAGTCGGGCGGAATCCCCGGCGTGCGTACTTCCAGCCGGCCAGCGCGGGCGGAGGGGGAAAAACGGCTCCGCTCGGCCACTAGGAACCCATACGCCGCGATACACAAGATGGCGTGGTGATGGAAGCCGCGCCAGCCGCGTCCCTCGAAGTGCCCCAAGCCGAGTTCCTGTTTCAACTCTTCGTAGTCGCGCTCGATGATCCAGCGGTGCTTCGCCAGCCGCGCTAGGACGGTAAGTTTCGTGTCAGCTGGCAAGGTGGACAACCAGTACTTGGTTGGTTCGGCTTCGTTGCTGGGCCACTCGATCAACAGCCACTCTTCCGCAAACGGCTCGCTCCGCTCGAAGTCCCGGTGGGCAGGCCGGACGCGTACCGCCGCGAACCGGGAGGAAAGACCTCGCTTCACACCCTGACGCCAGGTCAGCTTCTTCCAGGCCGACGCCGGCAGCGCGAGCGCCAGTTCTTGGACCGAGACCGGTGGATGCTTCTGGCTCCGCGGCAGCAGTTTCGGCGGACGCCCGGTCCCCTTCCAGACGGGCTTGGGCAACGGCCCTTCGCCCGGTTTCCAAACGGTCACCGTGGACTGGATGCCGACCACGTAGAGCAGTTCCAGTTCGGTGATCCCCTCGCGGAACTTCGTGTCGGTGCCATAGGCTGCATCGGCCAGGACTGGCGCCCTGGGGATGTCAACGGCGACTGCGGCGCGAATCTGCTTCAGGGCGATCGCCGGCTTGATATCGAAAGCGATCTCGTCCGGCACCCCGGCCTCTCTCCGGCGCGCCCGATCATTCGCCCAGACTTCTGGCAAATACAGTCGCCACGCGACCGGCAGGCTCACCGTGTTAGTGGCAACCGACAGACTCACCGCCACCCGGCAGTTCTCTTGCTTGCCCACCTGCCCGCAGTACTGCCGTGTCACCCCGACCGAGTGCGTCCCTTTCTTCGGGAACCCGGTGTCATCGATGATCCAGGCTTGGATCGGTCCCTTCTGCCTCATCGCCGTCAACGCGTAGGCGCGGACCTCCGCCAGAACCGCTTCGTCGCACCACGGGGCGTCGGCCACCAGGTGGTGCAGAGACTGGTGCATGCGGCGGACGTTGTCAGGCGCCAAACGGGCGGCCATCGGCTCCACACTCTTGCGCTCGCCCGGTAGCAACAGGCCCGTGCAGTAGTTCTTCAGCGGGAGCACTCGGTCCGCGTGCCCTGCGGCTTGCGCCAGGCCCTCAAGGTAGGCCGCAAGGCGTTTCTGTTGTGGGCCTGGCGCGCCATGGCTGGTTCCCACAGAACAATTCTACCATAGAATGTTCCGTTTATAACACAGTAGTACTAGGAACCCATACGCCGCGATACACAAGATGGCGTGGTGATGGAAGCCGCGCCAGCCGCGTCCCTCGAAGTGCCCCAAGCCGAGTTCCTGTTTCAACTCTTCGTAGTCGCGCTCGATGATCCAGCGGTGCTTCGCCAGCCGCGCTAGGACGGTAAGTTTCGTGTCAGCTGGCAAGGTGGACAACCAGTACTTGGTTGGTTCGGCTTCGTTGCTGGGCCACTCGATCAACAGCCACTCTTCCGCAAACGGCTCGCTCCGCTCGAAGTCCCGGTGGGCAGGCCGGACGCGTACCGCCGCGAACCGGGAGGAAAGACCTCGCTTCACACCCTGACGCCAGGTCAGCTTCTTCCAGGCCGACGCCGGCAGCGCGAGCGCCAGTTCTTGGACCGAGACCGGTGGATGCTTCTGGCTCCGCGGCAGCAGTTTCGGCGGACGCCCGGTCCCCTTCCAGACGGGCTTGGGCAACGGCCCTTCGCCCGGTTTCCAAACGGTCACCGTGGACTGGATGCCGACCACGTAGAGCAGTTCCAGTTCGGTGATCCCCTCGCGGAACTTCGTGTCGGTGCCATAGGCTGCATCGGCCAGGACTGGCGCCCTGGGGATGTCAACGGCGACTGCGGCGCGAATCTGCTTCAGGGCGATCGCCGGCTTGATATCGAAAGCGATCTCGTCCGGCACCCCGGCCTCTCTCCGGCGCGCCCGATCATTCGCCCAGACTTCTGGCAAATACAGTCGCCACGCGACCGGCAGGCTCACCGTGTTAGTGGCAACCGACAGACTCACCGCCACCCGGCAGTTCTCTTGCTTGCCCACCTGCCCGCAGTACTGCCGTGTCACCCCGACCGAGTGCGTCCCTTTCTTCGGGAACCCGGTGTCATCGATGATCCAGGCTTGGATCGGTCCCTTCTGCCTCATCGCCGTCAACGCGTAGGCGCGGACCTCCGCCAGAACCGCTTCGTCGCACCACGGGGCGTCGGCCACCAGGTGGTGCAGAGACTGGTGCATGCGGCGGACGTTGTCAGGCGCCAAACGGGCGGCCATCGGCTCCACACTCTTGCGCTCGCCCGGTAGCAACAGGCCCGTGCAGTAGTTCTTCAGCGGGAGCACTCGGTCCGCGTGCCCTGCGGCTTGCGCCAGGCCCTCAAGGTAGGCCGCAAGGCGTTTCTGTTGTGGGCCTGGCGCGCCATGGCTGGTTCCCACAGAACAATTCTACCATAGAATGTTCCGTTTATAACACAGTAGTACTAGCCCAAGTTGACGCCCTGAGCGATGAGGGTCTTGCGCAGAAATCCAGCGTCCAGTCTCCGCGGCGCCACGCCCCTATCGGCACACAGAGCCGCGGCGGTTCCGGCAGCCTGTCCCATGGCCATGCAGGAGGGCATCGGACGGGCGGAAGCCAGCGCCTCGTGGGTCGCCGAAAAGCACCTGCCGGCCACCAGGAGGTTATCGACTGTCTTCGGCACAAGGCAGCGGTACGGGATGTCGTAAGAGGTGCCGGGCTCGGCGATCTTCAGTCCGAGACGGCTTTCCTTTCCGGGCGTGCCCACCGGGTGCAAATCGACATAGCAGGCGTACCGGGCGATGGCGTCCGGGAATTTCCGCGCCGAGAGCACATCCTCGCCATTGAGCTGGTATTCGCCCACAATGCGGCGCGTTTCGCGAACGCCGAGCAGCGAGGCCGTCAAGGCGAGGTAGGCTCTTTCGTACCCCGGCACGTTCTTCTTCGCGAAATCGAGCTCCTGCCAGATCTGCTTGCGGATTTCGGTCCAGCAGCGGGTCACGTCCTCCACGTTGGCGCCGTCCACCCGGTGCATCTGGTCCTCGTTGTAATAGGTTTCGTCCTTGCGCAGCATGTTGTCGCTGCCGGGGCCGAAGCGGCTGGGAAGGACTTCACCGCGCGCCTTGGCTGCGGCCGCGATCTTCTCCCGCCCTTCCCGGAGCGCGGCGAGGGCTTTGTCGCGGTCCAGGTCGTGTACCTTGAAGATGATGCTGGTCGGCTGCATCAGGTCGTCTTCGGGCCGGCCCTTCTCGAAAGGCGCGCCGGCTGAGGCGGCCACGTCGCCATCTCCGGTGGCATCGACCACGACTTTGGCCAGGATGGCTTCGCGGCCCGACTTGCTCTCGATGAAGACTCCCTGCATGGCGCCGTTCTTCACGATGGCGCCCACCACGCGCGCGTTGAACAGCACCTTGATCTTGGCCTGTTCCGCCATCTGGTCCAGCAGCAGCTTCAGGGTTTCGGGATCGAAAGGAGACCAGTAATCCGGCCCTGCGTTGGCGCCCTGCGAGAAGACGATCGGCTTGGGCATGATGGCTGCCTTGCGCGCCACCAGCTTTTCGAGAATCTCCCAGGGGATTCCGCCCACGATCATCTTCTCCTGGTCGTGAAACGGGCCGAAGCGGTTCATGATGCCACTGGTGGCCATGCCGCCGAGGCACCCCAGGTTTTCAAGCACCAGCGTGTTGGCGCCGGTTCGTCCCGCCGCGATGGCCGCGCCGGCTCCCGCCGGCCCGCCGCCGCAAACCAGCACGTCGACCTTGGCTCTGATCTTGACGCGCCTCTCGGGTTCGACCACATAATCCGCGGATCCACCGGTCTGGCTCGCGCAGCCCAAGAGACTGCTCATGTTCAGCGCCGCGGCACTGGCGGCGAATTGACGCCTCGTTGATCCTTTCTTCATATTCAGTTCCTCTGGTCTGCTTCCGCGATTATCTCATCACCGGATGCCGAGCCGCCAAAGGCCGGCTTTAGGATTCCGCTGGCTCAAAGGCGGGCTGCTATAATAAGCTCTCCCCATGCCGATCCTGGACATTGAAGAGATCCGTAAGATCCTCCCGCACCGCTTCCCGATGCTCCTGGTGGACCGCATTCTCGAACTGGAGCCGGAGCGCATCGTCGGGATCAAGAACGTTACCGTCAACGAGCCTTTCTTCGCCGGCCATTTTCCGGATTTCCCCGTCATGCCCGGGGTGCTGATTGTCGAAGCCATGGCCCAGGTGGCGGGCGTCCTGGTGCTCAAGGGAATCCCCGACCGGGCCAACAAGCTGGTCTTCCTGGCCGGAATCGACAACGCCAAGTTCCGCAGGCCCGTGCTGCCCGGCGACCAGCTCCGCATCGAGATGAAGGTGGTGAAGAAGAAAGCCAGCGTGGCGAAGATGATGGGTGTTGCCACCGTGGACGGCGCGGTCGTGGCGGAAGTCGAAGTGCTGTGCAAGCTGGCTGACCGGCGAGCCCGAAGCCTCCGAATAGACTTCGATGCCGATTCATCCGACTGCCGTCGTCGATCCGTCGGCCCGGATCGCGGAGTCCGCCGAGATCGGCCCTTACTGCATCGTCGGCGCCGAGGTCGAAATCGGCGCCCGCACGCGGCTCATGGGCCACCTCTACCTGGAAGGCCCCACCTGGATCGGCGAGGACAACGTCTTCTTCCCTTACTCCACCGTGGGCGTCGCCTCGCAGGACCTGAAGTACAAAGGCGAGCGGGCCGAGACCCGCATCGGCAGCCGCAACAAGATCCGCGAGTTCGTCACCATCCACCGCGGCACCGAGGGCGGGGGACTGGTCACCTCCATCGGAGACGACAACCTGCTGATGGCCTACGTCCACGTGGCCCACGACGTCCGCATCGGCAATCATACGGTGCTGGCCAACGGCGTCACCATCGGCGGTCACGTCATCGTGGGCGACTGGGTGGTCATCGCCGCTCTCAGCGGGGTGCACCAGTTCTGCCGTGTCGGACGTCATGCCATGATCGGCGCCTACAGCGTGGTCACCCAGGACGTGCTGCCCTTTTCGATGACCGCCAGCGAGCGCCCCATCGCGGTCTTCGGCGCCAACAAGACCGGCCTGGAGCGCCGCGACTTCTCCGCCGCGGTTATCGACAGCTTGCAGAAAGCCTTCCGTCTGCTGACCCGCTCGGGCCTCAATACCACTCAGGCCATAGAACGCATCCGGAGCGAAATCCCCGCCTCCCCCGAAATCGATGAACTCATGGCTTTCATCCAAGCCTCCGAACGTGGCGTAATAAAGTAGGGGCCGGGCATGCCCGGCCCAACCTGGCCGCATGAAATACGCTCTCATCGCCGGCAATGGCCGTTTCCCGATTCTGGCCCTGGAGTCCGCCCGCAAGCTCGGCCACGAGGTGGTGGCCGTGGGGATCAAGGAGGAGGCCTCGCCGGAGATCGAGCCTCTGGCCTCGCGCTGCTATTGGATCTCGCTCGGCGAGCTGAGCCGGCTCATCGAGATCCTCAAGCAGGAAGGCATCGAAGAGGTCATCCTGGCGGGCCAGGTCAAGCACGCCCAGATCTTCTCTTCCATCCGGCCCGACTGGCGGCTCATCAAACTGCTGGCCTCGCTCACCACGAAGAACACCGATTCCCTGATAGGCGGCGTCGCTAAGCTCCTGGAGGATGAGGGCATCCGCCTCCGCGACTCGACCGCCCTTCTCAAGCCGCTGGTCGCCGGAGTGGGCCCGCTCACCCGGCGCGGGCCGTCATCGGAGGAGCAAGAGGACATCGCCTATGGACGCCGCGTGGCCGGCGCCCTGGCCGGCTTCGACATCGGGCAGAGCGTGGCCATCAGCGACCGTGCCTGCGTGGCCGTGGAGGCCATGGAGGGCACCGACGCCATGCTGCGCCGGGCGGCCGGTTTGGTCAACGGCCGTCCTCTGCGGCTGGTGAAAGTCTCGCGCCGCCGGAAGCATCTACTCTTTGACGTGCCGGTGGCCGGCCCGGCGACCATCGCCGTGATGCGCGAGGCCGGGGCGACCGCCCTGGCCGTGGACGCCGGGCGCACGCTGCTTATCGACCGGGACGAGATGCTCGCGTCGGCCGATGCGGTGGGCATCGCAGTTTTGGGCTGCCAGCCCGAGGAGTGACAGGAAATCGAATGAAGAAACTTCGCGTAGCGGTGGTCGGGGCGGGGGAGTTCGGCCGGCGGCATATGCGCGTCATCCGCCAGTCGCCACGCGCCGAACTGGCGGCGGTGGTGGACACCGATCCTGGGCGCGCGGCCGGCGCCGCCTCCGAATACCAGTGCGAAGCACTGCCGGACCTCCGGGCCATCCAGGGCCGCGCGGATGCCGCCATTGTCGCCGTTCCCACCACGGCGCACGTTGAGACAGCCTGCGCCCTGGCCGAGGCGGGGATCGATGTCCTCGTCGAAAAACCGATCGCCAATGACCTCGCCTCCGCCCTACGGCTGGTCGAGACGGCTGAGTCGCGCGGCCGGGTGCTCCAGGTGGGACACCTGGAGCGGTTCAACCCCGCGGTGACGGCCCTGGCCGGCGTGGTCCATCTTCCCTTGTTCTTCGAGGTACACCGCCTGAGCCCATTCACGCCTCGCAGCCTGGATGTGGACGTGGTGCTCGACCTGATGATCCACGACATTGATGTGGTGCTCTCCATGGTCGGGATGATGCCCGAGGAGATTCGCGCCGCTGGGATCTCGATCCTGACCCCCAAAGTCGACATCGCCAACGTGCGCCTGGCCTTCGCCAACGGCTGCGTCGCCAACCTGACCGCCAGCCGGGTCTCCACCGAGCGGGTACGCAAATTGCGGCTTTTCCAGCCGCACCAGTACATCTCGATCGATTATTCCCGGCAGGACGCGTTCTCGGTTGCGGTAACACCGGACCGCCGTATCTCGTCCAACCCTATGCCGGTGCAAAAGGACGAACCCTTGCGCCTGGAACTCGAGTCGTTCTTCGACTGCGTCGAAAGCCGGGCCGCCCCGAGGGTGGGCGGCCGTGATGCCTGCCGCGCTCTGGAAGTTGCTCTGGCAATTGCCGCGAGGATGGAAGAACATTCCCAGGTTGTTGCCCGGACTCTGGCGTCTCTGAAGAAGGTGTAGATGGATCTACCCGTCCATTCCGCGGGCGTTGCCGGTGAAGAACTTAACCTCTTCCCGCAATGGCGAAGCCACGAAGCGGCGACCATGGCCTGGTGGGCGCGGTTGGCCTCGGTCGGGCTCCATCTGCTTGTCATTTTCGTGCTCTTCTTCACCCCGCTCGGGCGGACTCCGGTTCACGATGTGGGGAGGATCCTGGGACAACTCAAGGAGCCGTTCACGCTCGTCGCCCCACCCAAGGAGCTGACGCAGAAGGCTCCGAACAGGGGCAAGGTGGGCAAGGAGTTCGACCTGGAGAGCCTGTTGCCAAGACCTCGTGTGTACGCTCCCCCGGCAGTGCCGCCGGGTGCGCCCCCGTCCGGCAGTCCAGCGCCGCCGTCCCTGCCTGAGCCGCCGAAAATCGAGATAGCCCAGGGAGAGGTGCCGCCGCTCGGCCAGGCGCCCGCCGGGGCTCGTTTGCCGCCGCCGCAGATCCAGCCTCAGGAGACGCCGAAACTGCCGCTGGCGGCGCTTGGCTCCGCCCGGGGTGCGCCGGCAGTTCAGCCGCCGAACACGTCGATCTCCGAAATGGGACGGGATCTTGCCCGGGGACGCCGCTCCGGCGGCGTGGTCATTGAGGACTTCGGCCCGCCGCCCGGAGGGCTCGACGGGGGGCTGTTGAACGAACCCGCTCCGGGCCGGACTGGCAGCAGCCTCGAACTTCTGAGCGACCCCAGGGGTGTTGATTTCAAGCCGTACCTGGTCCGCATCCTCGCGGCCGTGAAGCGCAACTGGATGGCGGTCATCCCGGAGAGCGCCAAGTTGGGCCGCCGGGGACGTGTGGCAATTCAGTTCGTCATCGCGCGCGACGGCAGTGTCCCCAAGCTCGTGATCTCATCCGCCTCCGGCGCGGACGCTCTGGACCGTGCCGCAGTGGCCGGCATCAGTGCATCCAACCCCTTCCCTCCGCTCCCGGCCGATTTCGGTGGCGACAACATCCGTCTGCAATTCGTCTTCCTGTACAACCTTCAAGCGTACTGACGCCTTGCGCCCGCGTCTCCGGCCGGCCAGCACGGCTCCTACTCGCCCTTGAGGGACCTTTCCATCAGCTCGCGCACGGCTTCCCTCGGCGGCTTGCCGTGCCGCAGCATCTCGAACATCTGCTGGGTGATGGGCATCTCGATGGCTTGCTTCCGGGCAAGCTCGACGGCGGCGTAGGTGGTGCGCACCCCCTCGGCCACCATGTGCGTGGAGGCCAATATCTCTTCGAGCCGGTGCCCGCGGGCGAGCTTCAGGCCCACGGTGCGGTTCCGGCTCAGTTCCCCGGTGCAGGTCAGGACCAGATCGCCCAGCCCCGCCAGACCCGCCAGCGTGCGGGCCCTGGCGCCCATGGCCACCGACAGCCGCGTGATTTCGGCCAGACCGCGCGTGATCAGCGCCGCCATCGTGTTGTTGCCGAGGCCCAGGCCGTGGCACACGCCGGCCCCGATGGCAATGATGTTCTTCAGTGCGGCGCCCAGCTCCACCCCGGCCAGATCCGAGTTGGTGTACAGCCGCAACGTGGGACCCGAGAAGGCTTGCTGGATCTTTCGGGCCAGGCTCTGGTCGGTGGAGGCAACCACCACGGCCGCGGGCTCTCCGCGAGCCACTTCCCGGGCGAACGTCGGCCCCGAGAGGGCGGCGACGGGGGGCTTGAAGCGGTTCCCGATGACCTCGCGAATCACCTCGGACATGCGCGCCAGGCTGCCCTCTTCGAGACCTTTGGAGGCGCTCACCAGCAGCATGGACGGCCGCAGGTAGGGCAGCATCTCGGTGTACAGGGCGCGCGCATGGTGGGACGGCATGGCGCCCAACACAACGTCGGCGGACTCCAGGGCTTCCTCGAATTCCGTCGTGACCGTGACGTTGGAGGCAAACTGGAAGCCTGGCAGATAGATGTCGTTTTCCCGCAGGCGCGACATGCGCAGCGCAAGGTCTTTCTCGTAGATCCACAGCCGGATCCGGGAAAACCGCGGCGCGAGGATGATGGAAAGGGCGGTTCCCCAACTGCCGCCCCCAATGATGGCCAGATTCCTCATTTGCGCCGCCCCCCGAAGGACAGGACATGCTCGGTGCCCGCTCGCAGCCGCTGGAGATTCGACCTATGCCGCCAGATGATGAAAGCGCCGGCCACGAGCGAGGCGGCCAAGGCGGGCGGCGGCGGATGCAGGATGAGCCAAACCGCCAGGGGCAGAGAACCTGCCGCGAGGACCGAAGCCAAGGAGACGTAACGAGTCAGGGCGACGGTCACCACGAAGACGACCAGGGCGGCGGCAAGAGGCAACGGCGTCAGACACGAGAACGCGCCGACACAGCTTGCCACGGCCTTGCCCCCCTTGAACTTCAGGAAGACCGGAAAGGCGTGCCCCGCCATCACGCTGAGCGCCGCCAGACTCATCCAGAGGCCGGAGCCCTGGGTGAGCCGCGAAGCCAGCCACACGGCCAGGTAGCCCTTGCCGATGTCCAGAACCAGTGTGGCGACGCCCGCGGCCCGGCCAGCGGTCCGCAGCACGTTGGTGGCGCCGATGTTGCCACTCCCGGAGGAACGCACATCCCCTCCTGTCTGTAGCTTGACCATGAGGTAGCCGAACGGTATGGCGCCCAGCAGATAGGCGAGGAGCAGAGCGAGTAGCGGGTTCATGATCTGGTAAAGACAAATTCCTCTAGTTTTGTATAGACGGAGCCGGAGGGGCCGAGTTCGCTCAGGTACAGGTGAAAACGGTCCGCGACGAATTCCCCGAAGTCCTCGGATGGCACCGAGGCGACGGCTTCTCGAAGGCGATCGAGCCGTACCTGCTCCTTGACGCGCGCCAGGGTGAGGTGAGGCGAGAACGGGCGGGTTTCCGGAGCCACCCCCAGCCGCGCCAGAGCGCGGTCCGTGTCGCGGACCAGATCCGCCAGCGCCGGGTCGGCCTGTATGCCCGCCCAGAAGACGCGGGGCGCGCGCGGGTTCGGAAACCATCCCAGCTCGCGTATGGCAATGCGAATTGGCGGTGGGGGGGGCACACCCCGCAGCGCCGCCGACAGTTCCTCGAGGCGTTGGCTGGGCCACTCGCCTATGAACTTCGTCGTGACATGGAAGTTGTCCGCGGCACTCCACTTCAAGCGGGCGGCGGGCCGGAGCTGGCCGATGAGAGCGGCGAGACGGTCCCTTACCGGGACGGGCAGGTCAATTCCAGTGAACAGCCGCATGATTCCAGTTTGAGGAGAGTGTTAATCTCCTTACGGTAGCCATTGTCTGTGAAATCGCTCGCGGTTGCAATCGCGGAACACAAAGAAGTGCCGTGGGACCCGCTGGTTAGGGAGGCCGAGGTTCTCCCCCGGCGTTTCTATGAGCGCCCGGCCGTCGAAGTAGCCCGCGACCTGCTGGGCAAGATCCTGGTGCGAGGCCGGAGCGCCGGCAGGATCGTGGAAGTGGAGGCCTACCTCGGCCGCGAGGACCGGGCGGCGCACGCCTGGTGTGGACTGACCGGCCGCACCAGCGTACTGTTCGGGCCGCCGGGTCACGCCTACGTCTACTTTGTCTACGGGATGTATGAGTGCCTCAACGTGGTTGCCGAGCCGGAAGGGTCACCCGGCTGCGTGCTCATTCGAGCGCTGGAGCCGCTGGCCGGAGTGGCTCTCATGCGGCGCCGCAGGCCCGGGGTTCAGCGCATGGAGGACCTGGCCTCCGGTCCCGGCAAGCTGACCATTGCCCTGGGGATCACGCGTCGTCATAACGGCGCGGACCTGACGCAGGGGCCTCTCACGATTCGCCGGCTGGAGGGCGGGGAACCATTCCGCATCGGCGTGACGCCCCGGATCGGGATACGCCACTCCGCGGACTGGCCGCTGCGGTATGTCATCGCCGGCAGCCGGTTCCTAAGCCGCTGACAGCGCCTATGCTAATTTCTAAGTACATGTTCAGACCGACGATTTTCCGCGAGTATGACATACGGGGGGTCGCCGAAGAAGATCTGCGCGATCCGGACGTAGAAGTGCTAGGCCGGGCCATCGGCACTTACCTGGAGCGCAACGGAGCCAAGTCGGTGAACCTTGGCCGCGACTGCCGGCTGAGTTCCGAACGCCTCCGCGACGCCCTGGTGAAGGGCCTGGTCGCGACGGGCCGGCAGGTGACCGATGTGGGCGTCGTTCCCACGCCGCTTCTCTACTACTCCGTGTTTCACGGGAAGGCAGAGGGCGCGGTGATGATCACCGGCAGCCACAATCCTCCGGAGTACAACGGGTTCAAAGTGATGCGTGGGCCGGCCACTATTCATGGGGCCGAGATCCAGGAATTGTGGAAGATCGTCCAAGAGGGCCAGTTTGCCTCCGGCGCGGGCTCCCTCACGACGGCGGATGTCGTCGCGTCATACGTAGAGGACGTCGGCGCGCGGGTTCGCCTGTCCCGGCGTGTGAAGGCTGTCTTCGACGCGGGCAACGGCACCGCCGGGCCGGTGATGCACAAACTCCTCGCCGGTCTGAATTGTGAGGCGACGGAGCTGTTTTTCGAAATGGACGGCCGCTTCCCGAACCACCATCCGGACCCCACTGTGGAGGAGTACCTGACCGATCTGGTGGCGGCCGTGCGCGGCCAGAACGCGGAGCTGGGGATCGCCTTCGACGGCGATGCGGACCGCATCGGCGCGGTGGACGAGAAGGGCAACATAGTCTGGGGCGACCAGTTGATGCTCATCTTCGCCCGCGAGATTCTGACCCGCAAACCCGGCGCCACTTTCATCGGCGAGGTGAAGTGCTCCCAGGTAATGTACGACGAGCTTCGCAGGCTGGGGGGCAATCCCATCATGTACAAGACGGGGCACTCGCTGATCAAAGCCAAGATGAAGGAGACCCAGGCCGAGCTGGCGGGTGAAATGAGCGGGCACATCTTCTTCGCCGACCGCTACTACGGCTTCGACGACGCTCTCTATGCGGCCTGCCGGCTGCTGGAGATCGTCGCCGCCTCGGGCAAGCCGCTATCGGCGCAACTGGAGGGGCTCCCGAAGATGGTGGCCACCCCCGAGATTCGGGTGGACTGCCCGGATGAGACGAAGTTCGAGGTGGTCAAAAAGGTGGTGGACCACTTCAAGTCGATCCGGCAGGTTGTCGATGTGGATGGAGCGCGCGTGCTCTTCGACCACGGCTGGGGCCTGGTTCGGGCGTCGAACACGCAGCCCGTTCTGGTTCTGCGTTTCGAGGCGACCACCCCTGAGCTCGTCCACGAGTACCGCCAGGAAGTGGAGGCCGTTCTGGCCCAGGCCAAGGCCGCCTGCGGGGTGTAAGCGGGAATCCTCCCTGTCGGTGTCAACGCACTTCAAGCGCACATGTGCCAACACAGAGGAGTATGCCCCAGTCCTCAATCCACAGAAGATCGGTTCGCCTGAACGCTTAGGATCCTCTGAACGCGTATTTCTTTGAACCTTGGCCGACCGCAGTTACGGCAACTGCACCAGTGCGCGGAAATCAACGTTCGGGAGTGCGTCGGTGTTGGTGCCGACGATCACGCCGCGCGGATCGACCCAGTAATAGTTGGAACCGCTTTCCACGCTT
Organism: Bryobacterales bacterium; assembly: GCA_963798455.1. Classification (GTDB taxonomy): domain Bacteria; phylum Acidobacteriota; class Terriglobia; order Bryobacterales; family Bryobacteraceae; genus CAWCTD01. The sequence goes on along the minus strand of CAWCTD010000004.1, from coordinate 155,110 downwards.
ATCCGCCGTCCGGTTTCCGGATCGGCCAAGTCCACGATGCCCAGGGTTGCGTTGGAGCGCCGCCGGGCGATCTCGTCATCGACGGCGTCACGAGCCCGCTGGCTGTTCGCCGCCATATCGGCAATCCGGTTGGCGGTTTCGCTGACGATCTGTGACGTTGCACCTTCGTTCCGGAGCTGCATCATGGTCCATTGCGGGCTGAACTGAAGGGACTTACCCATATGCGTCATGATTGAGTCCGCCGTGACCGCTTGTTCAGGAGAGGCCAGGTAGCCCTCGATCCCGCGCACCTTCCAACTGATCAGGCTCCCGGATGTCAACGCCTGACAAAAACCACCCTTGATCTGAGCCTCGCCGCCGCAACGAAACGACGCCTCTCCGATGCTGACACGGGGCATTTGAGCGAGGTCCGGGCTGGCTGCCACGGCCTGTGGGATCAGATCGGAGCGGTCCTTCACCTCGGTGATCTGCGGATTCGGACAAAGTTGAGACACCCTGCTAAGCACGTAATCCCGGCAAAAGACCGCTCCTGGTGTGAAGCGCCGGACCTGTGATGCAAACCCATAGGGGGCGTAGACAGATCCTTCCGGAAAGCGACTGAGATAGGCGTTCCCTGTCGGGTCCGTGAACGGGGGGATCGCCGCATCTCCGACCATGATTCGCATCTGGCCGTCGGGCGACACGGTTTCCACGGCCAGCCGATAATCCAACGCGTTGAAGCGGAAAAGCCCGCCGTCCGTCTTCCAGCCGGCAGGCACATCCAATGTGAATGCGCCCTCCTTCGGGTCGGAGAACCGCACGTACTGAACTGCGCCGGCCGCCGCTGCGCTGGGCGCCTCCGCGCCAATGATGCGGAAGCTCTGGAGGATTCGCGCGAAGTCGTTCTGCTTCTGACGGTAGTCCGGCTCGCGGGCGGCCACGACATAGAAGAAACCGGCCAAGCCCTTGGGGCTCGAAACCCAAGTGAACACGGAGGTGGCGACCGTGTTCGCGCTCGCTCCACGGGCGCGGAGAGCGTTGGGAGCGACCGGTTGCGGGGTCTCCCACTGGGCGTTATAGGGGCTGGCCGCGGCCAGCCTGCGGTGGATGAGCGGAGCGAAACGCGTGTCAACCGATCCAGGGATGAAGACGGGCCAGATCAGGACGTCCTCGCCCTGGGTTCCAATGAGGTGTACCCAGCCTTTCTGCCTGTCGGGCGACGCAGTCCAACCCGGAGGCGATTCGACCGAGTAGTATTGAGGGTCCTTGTGTGTGATCCATTGCGGGGACTGAGCAGCGGGCTTCGCGGTCTTGGAGGCAGGAGTCTGGCCCGAAGTGCAAGAGGGGAAAAAGAAGAGGGACAGAAGACCGCCTGCCGCGAGCCAGCAAAGACCTTGAGTTCTCATCGTGGCTCCTCTCGTTCTGCTAGCGAATATCTTACTCGAACCCGGCCAGATTGGGCACCTGGCCCATTTGCGCGCACATGGTTTCCTGTGTCAAGCGAGGCTCACGGGCCCGCGGCCAGTTGGCGGTCCTCTTCGGCGGCACCCGTCGCCGGCAGAGGTTACCGAGGTTGTAGGCGACCACGCCTGAGCTCCTCCACGAGTACCGCCAGGAAGTGGAGGCCGCGCTGGCCGACGCCAAGGCCGCCTGCGGGGTGTGATCTCCCCTCGCGGAGACTATGTGCTTGTTGAAAAACCTGATGGGCAAGTCAGGAGACTTACCCCACGTGGACGGAAGTCGCTGGTTCCAGGTGTGGGATAAGACTCCCATCTTGTCCTGGCCCGCATTCGGGCAGGTTTTTCAGCAAGCTCCTATTACTACTGTGTTATAAACAGAACATTTTGTAGTACAATTGTTTCGTGGAATCGCGCCTCTCGGCGCCAGGCCCACAACAGAAACGCCTTGCGGCCTACCTTGAGGGCCTGGCGCAAGCCGCAGGGCACGCGGACCGAGTGGTCCCGCTGAAGAACTACTGCACGGGCCTGCTGCTTCCGGGCGAACGCAAGAGCGTGGAGCCGATGGCGGCGCGACTGGCCCCGGACAACGTGCGCCGGATGCATCAGTCCTTGCATCATCTGGTGGCCGATGCCCCCTGGAGCGATGAAGCTCTGCTGGGGCGCGTTCGCGATCAGGTGCTTCCTGCCATGGAGAAGCAGTGCCCGGTGGTGGCGTGGATCGTGGACGATACGGGGTTCCCCAAGAAGGGTACGCATTCGGTGGGCGTGGCACGTCAGTATTGCGGGCAGTTGGGAAAGCAGGACAACTGCCGGGTGGCGGTGAGCCTTTCGGTGGCTACCTGGAGCGCCAGTCTTCCGATTGCCTGCCAGCTTTACCTGCCGGAAGCCTGGACGAAAGATACAAAACGACGACGCCAGACCGGAGTGCCGGAACCGATCGGCTTCCGAACGAAACCGCAGATCGCCTTTGAGCAGATCCGCGAGGCCGTCGACGCCAATGTGCCACGCGGGGTCGTTCTGGCCGATGCCGGCTACGGGATCGATGGGCAATTCCGGGCGGGTCTGACCCAAATCCAACTCCAGTATGTGGTGGGGGTTCAATCCTCGATGACGGTTTGGGCGCCGGGAACCCATCCTTTGCCGGCCAAGCCGTGGAGCGGCCAGGGACGTTCCGCCCAAACTCCTTCGCCGTGACAGCCACCACCAGCCTGTTTCCGTCAAAGAGTTAGCGCTTGGACTTTCTTCTTCAGCGTGGAAAAGCATCACTTGGCGCGAAGGCAAACAGAAGCCTCTGAAATCGCGATTCGCGGCGCTGCGAGTCCGGCCTGCGCACCGGGACTACTGGAAGGCGGAACCGTACCCGGAAGAGTGGTTGCTGATGGAGTGGCCGCGCGGGGAAGCCGAGCCGATCAAGTACTGGATTTCCACGCTGCCGCCACAGACCAAGCTCAAGGATCTGGTCCGGATGGCCAAGCATCGTTGGATCATCGAGCGCGACTACCAAGAACTGAAGCAGGAACTCGGACTCGGCCACTTCGAAGGACGTGGCTGGCGCGGTTTCCACCATCACGCCACCCTGTGCGTCGCCGCCTACGGGTTCCTGATCGCGGAGAGGAGCCGTTTTTCCCCCTCGGCGCGCGCCGGCCAGTTGGCAATACCCGCGCTCAAACCAACGGAGAACTTCGAGCCGCGAGGCCGCCCCGCCAGCCTGCGGACGGCATGATCCTGGCTCGATCGCCACTCTCCGCAGAGCCATCGCAGCCCTCTTGATCAGGCAGCTTCCTTGCTGTCCTTTCTGTGGCGTTCTTCGTTTATAACACAGTAGTACTATGCCGGCGATGAGCCGGCGGCATGGATGAGAAACGCCAGCAGATTCCAGGCCACCAGGAGCGCGTAGAAGATGTTGATCCGTGCGAGGAGCCGGGTCCGCTTGCTTAGCCAGCAGTACCCGGCCAGCCCGAACGCGATCGACTTGGCCGCCAGCAGTCCCACCAAGGGAGATCCCGCGCCCCAGATAAGCAGCTTGATGGCCGGATTGGCCTCACTGACCCCGGCGACCAGAAAAGCCAGCGTCGTCAGCACATCCAGCAACTGAAGATAGAGAAACTGTGAGAACAGGTTCGGCGCCGTCACACCGCTGTGTAGGGTATCACTCATTGCTACACTAAGAATACGCTTACAGGGGGATTTTGTAAATACTAAGGAGTAATGCTCCGCCTTAGTACCGCGGTACTAAGATGCGGGCGGTTCAGTTCCGGCCGGCCAAGTCCTTGATCCGTCCTGCCAGGGGCTTGACCACCGACCCTCCGCAGATGCCGACACCGGTCTCCAGGAGGGCGGCCAGCAGGTTGGCGAGCACGGTGTAGACCACTTGTTCGCTCACCGGCTGCCTGCCCGCGACTCGGAAATGCGCAGGAAGCTCTTTGGATATCTGAAGGCGGACAGCGTTGGAGAGCGGCCGGCCTACGGAATCCTTGAGGTTCGCCAGATACATCGGCGTCTGAAGCACCACGCCCGTCAGGCCGTCAACATAGAACTGGCAGCGCGAGAACCAGCCGAGGTTGGAGGGCTCGGCGGCGTCGAACAACAGCAGGGGCACTTGCCTGCCTTCCGCTCTCAATTCCGCGACGAGCCCGCGCTTGCCGTCGGTGAGCTCACAGACGAAGCCGGTCCGCTCGGCGATCCTGGAGACGAGCTCGGGATCGAGCTCCAACTCGATGAACTGCCTGCCGCCGGCTTCGAGAACTTGCATGTTCCCCTATTCTACCTTCTGCGGGGAGAGTTCTTCGAGTGCCCCGGCGTAGACATCGTAGTCCGCGCGGGCGAAGAGCACAAAGACCGCCTCTCGCACCGCGGCGCCGCGTTGGCTCAAATGCTCGATCACCTCGCGGAGGGCGATCGGGGCCGCTTCCTGGATCGGGTAGCCGTATGCGCCGGTGCTGATGGAGGGAAAGCTGATCACGCCCGCGTTTCGCTCTTCCGCCAGCCGCAGGCAGGCGCGGTAGCAGGAGGCCAGCAACTCCGCCTCCCCCCGTTTGCCGCCGTGATAAACCGGGCCCACGGCGTGGAACACATAGCGGGCGGGAAGGTCCCCGGCGGCCGTGGCGACGGCGCCGCCGGTCGGACAACCGCCGGTCTTTTCGCGGATGCTGTCGAGTTCCCGCATAATGGCCGGCCCGCCCGCGCGATGGATGGCGCCGTCCACTCCTCCTCCGCCGGCCAGCCTGGCGTTGGCGGCGTTGACGATGGCGTCGGCCGGCAGCCGGGTGATGTCGCCGGCCGCGAGCCGTATGATCTTCCCGTTAGAGAATCTCCTCTCCATGCCGCTATATTAGTAGAGCATGGCCCCTAAGCAAACCCCGCCCCAGGCGATGGTGTTTTTTGACATCGACGGCACGCTGATCCGGCGGGCGGGTCCGCAGCACCGCGAGGCGCTGGTGGAATCCATCAGACGTGTCACGGGGCTGGAGACCAGCGTCGATGGTATTCCGCTGCACGGAATGCTGGATCCCGAGATTCTGGCGGCCATGATGCGCAACGCGGGAGCCTCTCCGGCTGTCATCCGCCGCGCGATGCCGGATATCCAGCGGCGCGCGCAAGCGATCTACGTGCGGCGCTGTCCCGCCCTGGAGCGTAAGGTGTGCCCGGGTGTCCGCCGGCTTCTCAACCGTTTGCGGCAAGCGGGGGTTCCGATGGCGCTGGTCAGCGGCAACTTCATCCGAATCGGGTGGAAGAAGGTGGAGCGCGCCGGTTTGAAGCATCACTTCCGAATCGGCGCATTCGCCGGGATGGGCAAGGACAGGGCGTCGCTGCTGCGGCTCGCCATCCGGCAGGCTCGGGAGAAAGGGTGGATCCGAGCGGGCGCCCGCCTCTCGCTGGTCGGCGACACGCCGAGGGACGTGCAGGCGGCGCGGGCGAATCGCGTTCTGGCGGTGGCCGTGGCGACGGGCCTGTCCAGTTGGCAGGAATTGGAGGCCGCGGGGCCGGACGTGCTGGTTGAGGACCTGCGCTCTCTGCCGGCGGAGGTGCTGCTCTGGCCGTGACCACACACCACAACCCAGAAGCCCAGTCCCTGTCGGTCAAGCGGGCCGAGGTGGAATTTCACAAGTTCGCCTCCCTGGGCGAACCGGAGCTGGCCATCCGGACTTACGCCGAGGAGAATGAGCGGCGGCGGGGCATCATCGTGAAGCATCTCGAGTTCATGGGACCGATGTCGCCGTTCCTCGAGATCGGAGCGAATGCGGGCCACACCAGCTACATGCTGGCCAACGAGTTTGACGCCGAGGGTTTCGCGCTCGACCTCTCGGCGGACGCGCTGCGGTACGGGGCGGCGCTTCGCGACGCCTGGGGTTTCGATCGCACGCCGGTTCGAATCGCCGGCGACGCGCTGAATCTGCCCTTCCGGGACGGTTCGCTGCGCCTGGTCATGGCCTTCCAGATGCTCTGCCAGTTCATGGATATCGAGAGCGTGTTTCTGGAGGTGAAACGCGTCCTGGCGCCGGGGGGAGTCTTCTTCTTCGCCGAGGAGCCCCTGCGGCGTCTGCTTTCCCTCAACCTGTACCGGTGTCCCTACTACGAAACGATGAAACCGTGGGAGCGGCGGCTGCATGACCGGGGCCTGCTCGGCTTCCTGGTCAAGGACGTGATCGGCGCGGCGCAGGAAGCGAGTTTCGGCATCCGCCAGAACCACAGCCTCAATCTGAAGGGGTGGCACCGGCTGGTTCAGAAGCACTTTGTGGATCACCGCTATGAAATGTTCGTGCCCAATCGCGGGTGGGCGGAAGGCGCGGTCAAGAGTTTGGCAACCCGGCTCGACCCGCATCGCTCCGTATGGACGGCGGCGCGCCTGCTGGGAGGGACTCTTGCGGCCGTGTGCCGGAAGGCGGGCGAAGAGACCGGCCTGGAAGCCCGGCCTGACCGGTTCGAGGAACTGCTGCGCTGTCCCGATTGCCATGGGGCCCTGGCGCGCGATGCCGAAGATGCGCTCTTCTGCGGCTGCGGCTACCGCGCGCCCAACGAGGGCGGAGTCTACAACCTCCTCCGGTCGGCCGAAAAGCAGGAACTGTATCCGGGCGAACGCAGCGACATCATCGACTTCTCCCTGCCGGGACACGAAACAGCGCTGCTGGACGGCTGGCACAAGGTGGAGGGCGTTTTCGGGAACAAGTATCGGTGGATTGGCCCCGGCGCTGCACTGCGCCTGGCGCCCCTGACGACGCGGCCACAGCGGCTGCGTATCCGCGGCCACGCGCCCGAGCGTTGCTTCGAGCAAGGCCAGCCGGTGCGTGTGGAAGTTCATGCCAACGGGCGCAGAGCGGGGCACTGGACCCTGGAGCGCACCGGCCTCTTCGTGCTCGAAGCCGATCTTCCCGCCGCGCCTGAGTACCGGGTCGAGATCCAGGCCTCTCCCACCTGGCAGAGTCCTCCCGACGAGCGCATCCTCACCGTCAATCTCAGCTCGGTCCGGCTGATCGACCCGGCCTCCGAAAAATAGGAGGAACAGTGTCCGCCTCTCCCCCGTATTGCTCAGAGAGGTGCCTCATGCCAAGACGAATGCTCTTTTGGCTGCTTGTTCCGTTCCTCGTGCTGTTTACCGGCTGCAATCTCGAGGACTTGAACTTCGGCGACTCCTCACGGTATCAGGAGGATTTTCACGAAAGCCATGCGCTGAAACCCGGCGGCAGGCTCTACCTGGAGAATTTCAACGGCGCGGTGGACATCGCCGGCTGGTACCAGGAAACCGTGGACATCAGCGGCACAAAGTTCGCGAGCACGGAACAGATGCTGCACGCCGTCACGATCGACGTGGTGGCCTCGGGTGATTCAATCCGCGTCCGGACCGTTCGTCCTTCGGGTCACTGGGGCAACATGGGCGCCCGCTATACCATCCGCGTTCCCCGGCGGACATCGCTCGAGAAGATTCAGACCTCGAACGGCTCGATCGAGGTGAGCTTTATCGAAGCGCCGGTGCGCCTGGTGACTTCTAACGGCAGGGTGCGCGCCGACAACGTGCAAGGAGCGATCGAGGCAGACACCTCCAACGGCTCCATCCGGGCCTCCGTGAATAGCATGGAGGACGGGCGGCCGGTCAGGCTCCGTACCTCGAATGGGAGCGTGGAGCTTTCCGTCGAGAAACTGGGCCGCAGCGATGTCACGGTGACGACCAGCAACGGCTCTGTCACGGTGCGGCTCCCGGGTAAGATCTCGGCGGATGTCAGGGCCTCCAACTCCAACGGCTCGATCACCAACGAATTCGACGACGACTTCAAAGGCCGTTCCGAAAAGCACCACCTGGATGGGACGATCGGCGGCGGTGGACCCTTGCTGGAGCTTACGACGTCCAACGGCAGCATCCGCCTGCTGAGGTGATCTGCTGAGCCCGCCTATGCCGGCAGCGCCGCGGCGACCGGCTCCGCTGGAGGTGGCGGCGGCGGGGCCAGCGCCGCGTGCCCGAGGCGGACCGAAACCAGCCGGGAGACGCCGGGTTCCTGCATGGTGACGCCGTAAAGCGCCTCGGCGGCCTCCATGGTCCGCTTGGCGTGGGTGATGATGATGAACTGGGTGTGCGCCGACATCTCCTTGAGCAGCTTGGTCAGGCGCTGGATATTCGGCTCATCCAGCGGCGCGTCCACTTCGTCGAAGATGCAGAACGGGCTGGGCTGATACTTGAAGATCCCCATCAGCAGAGCCAGCGCGGTGAGCGCCTTCTCTCCGCCCGAGAGCAGCAGGACGTTCTGGAGCCGCTTGCCCGGGGGCGAAGCCACGATCTCGATGCCGGACTCGGCGGCGTTGGCTTCGTCGGTCAGCCGCATCTCGCCGGCGCCGCCGCCGAACAGGACCCGGAACATCCCGCGGAAGTTCTCGTTGATCTTCTCGAAAGCTTCCGAAAAGCGGCGCCGCGTTTCCACGTCGATGTCCTGGATGGCTTTTTCGGTGTCCCGAATCGAGTCGAGCAGGTCCTGCCGCTGGGCGTTCAGGAAGTCGTAGCGCTGCTGCGCCTCCTGATACTCCTCTAGCGCTTGAGGGTTCACCGGGCCAAGCGCTTCCACGCGCGCCTTGACCTCGTCATACCTCTGCTGGATTTCCGCCAGCCCGATCTCGTCTGGCACGGGCTGGTCGGGCTCGACGACCTCCGCGATCGGAGCGCTTAGCTCCTTCCGGCTGGTTTCATCCAGGAACCTCAGCTCCGCCTGGCGCTTGACCAGCTCCAACTCGATCTCGCCGCGCTTGGCCTGAACCTCCTGCCATTCGACGCGCAAAACGCGCAGGGATTCCTCGATCGCGGCCAGCGCCTCCCGCATCGAAGTCTCCTCGATCGCCAGATGCTCCACCCCGGCTTCGGCTTGGGCGGTCTCGGCGGAGAGCGTGGAGGCCCGCTGATCCAGTTCGATGTTGTCGCGGAGCAGGCGAGCCCGCTCGACGCCCAGCCGTTCCAGTTCCTCAGTGAGTTCCTGGCGCCGTCGTTCCACCTCCTGGAGCTGCGCTCCGAGACGGGCCCGCGACGCCTGCTCGGCACGGCTGCGCTCTTCCAGCCCCGCCAGCTCCGCGCGCAACGCGGCGTGCTCCTCCGCGCTCCGCGAGACTTCGGCTTGCAGACGCTCCAGTTCCTCCCGCGTCGCCTCCAACGCGCCCTCCTCATTCAGGCGCGCCTGCTCCTTCTCGGCGATGCCCCGTTCGGCGGACGACCGTTGCGCCGCCGCGCGTTCCTGCTCCTGCACGAGGCGCCTAAGCTCGAGGCGCGCCAGCGAGAGCCGTGAGTTGGCCTTGGCCGTCTCCTCGGAAAGCTTGCGCATCTCGTGGTCCAAGGCGAGCGCCTCTTTCTCCTGGCCCTGCTGGAGCGAGCGGAGCCTTTCCAGGTCCTGCTCCAGAGCCGCTACCTCGCGGTCCAGCCTCTCCAGTAGGGCGGCCGTGGACCCGATCTCATTCTGCTTCGCCTGCACCGAGCCCATGAGCTCGCGCAGCTCGCGCTTCAGAGCCAGTGGGCCGCTGCCGGTTTTCTTGCCGCCGCTGACGGCATAGCCGGAATAACACACGCCGTCCGGGGCGAGGAAGTAAAAGGCAGGGTATTGGAGAGCCAGCCTGCGGGCGGCGGCGCGGTCCTCGGCCAGAAAACAGCGGGCCAGCCTGGGAAGCAGCTCGGCCGGGGCGTGCGTGAGGCCATTGGTGAGATGCAGTACGTCGCTGAGGCGGGCGACGATCCCCGTTTCGGGTCCGATGGCGGGCTCGGAAAACCGGGGGTCTGCCAGGTGCGCGTCCTTGTCGGGATGCACCAGGAAGGTGGCGCGTCCTTCCAGATCCGTGCGCAGCAGGTTGATGCCGCGTTCGGCCTGTCCCCAGTCCTCGACGATCACGAACTCCAGCTCGTCGTGCAGGAACTCCTCAGCCGCCTTCTCATGCGCCGCGTCCACCTCGACGAAATCAGCCAGTACTCCGGCCAGGCGCAGCCCGCCCGCCTGATCCTGGCCCGCCGCGGTAAACAGACGCTTCACCGCCTCGGCGGTATAGGCGCGGTGGGAGAGAATCTGCTCCAAGGACTCCTTGCGGGCCTTGATGTGCGAGAATTCAGACCGCAAAGCATCCAGCCGCTGGCGTGTCTCCGCCGCCTGGCCGCGATGATCGGCCAGCGCCGCTTCCACTTGGCGCCTCTGGCCGGCGACGGACTCCAGCTCCAACTGCCGTTCGGCCATGCGGCGGGAGAATTCGCCGCTGGAGGCCGCCAGCCACTCCAGGTCGGACAGGGAAGTCTGCTCCTCCTTCTGTATCCTGGTTTTCTCGCGCTCGACTCCCGCCAAGTACTCGTTGACCTGCGCGAGCTGATTCTTCAGCGCGGAAGCCTCCCCGAGCAGCCGCAGGACGAGTTGCCGGCAGGACTCGATCTTCTGCTCTCCTTCCCGCACGGTCCGCTGGAGCTGTTCGCGCTCGATCGTCTTCGAGGCGAGCCACGCCCTGGCTGACTCCACGTCCCGTTCGAGTTCCGATACGCGCTCAGCCTGGCTGCTCAGCTCGGCTTCCAGCGCGGTGGCCCGGCCGCCGAGTTCCAGTGATTCGCTTTCCCCTTGGGCCAGCCGGCGCTCGATGGAGCCGATCTGCTGAGCCTGGCTCTCCAGCCTACCCCGCGTGCGCTCCGCCTCCAGCCTCAGGTCGGCAAGCCCCCGGCGGGCCTCCGTCAGTTGGCTCTCTTTTTGGTAGGTTTCGGCCTGGAGCCGGCTCTGCTCGGCGTCCTTTTGGGATACCAGGGCGGCCGCCTGTTGCGCCGAGGTTGTGGCCAGATTCAGGTCCAACGCCGTCTTGGCCGCCTCGCGTTCCAGAAGCCGGTGCCGGCCCGAGAGCAGGCGCCGCAGTTGAAGGTTCAACTCCGTGCGGAGTTCCTCGAAGCGGCGGGCCTTGGACGCCTGGCGCTTCAGGGAGTTGACCTGCCGGCTGACCTCTTCCAGGATGTCGAAAACCCTGGTCAGGTTCTGCTTGGCCCCCTCCAGTTTCGCCTCAGCCAAGCGCCGCCTGGTCTTGAACTTGGTGATGCCGGCGGCCTCTTCGATGACGGCGCGCCGGTCCTGGGGGCGGGAACTCAGGATTTGTCCGATGCGGCCCTGTTCGATGATGGCGTAGCACTCGGGCCCCAGGCCGGTGCCCATGAAGATGTCCTGGATGTCGCGGAGACGCCCAGGGCGGCCGTCAATCAGGTACTCGCTCTCGCCGGACCGGAACAAACGCCGGGTGATGACAATCTCTCCCGGCCGTGCCCGGGATTCCCCCTCGGCGGCAGCCTGCGGCGGCAGATCCGGTTGCGCCGCCGGGTCCACCAGCGACATGGTGACAGAGGCCAACCCGAGTGGCTTGCGGTCGTGAGTGCCGGCGAAGATGACGTCTTCCATCCGGCTCCCGCGCAAGGACTTGGCGGATTGTTCCCCCAGCACCCAGCTAATGGCGTCACTCAGGTTGCTCTTGCCGCAGCCGTTCGGGCCGACAACGGCAATGATGCCGCTGCCGTTGAACCGCACTTCGGTGCGGTCGCAGAACGACTTGAACCCTTGCAGCTCCAACCGCTTCAGTTTGAGCAAAGCGTCTACTCTCCTTCGTCGCTCAGAGTTTCCGCGCGCTTCGGCAGCGGCTCGGGGGATACCTACATCCTAAGCCCGGTTGCCCAAAAAGTAAAGCGGTATACCACATGCTGGGGTCTATGTCACAATGCCCCAACATGTGGCTAACCGCCTGCCGGCTGACGCTGCGCTAGGATACGGGCATGCTCGGGATCGACGCGCGAGCCGCCCGCGCGGCCTGGACGGTGCTGCTGGTCGCCTTGGCGGCAGGCGCGGTGTACCTCATCCGGCGGACAATCTTCATCTTCGTCGCTGCGCTCCTGGTGGCCTACCTGCTGGCGCCACTGGTCAACTTCATCGACCGTGTCACGCCGAGGAGGATGACGCGCGTCGTTTCGCTCGCTGTCGTGTACCTTCTGCTCGTGGCGATCCTTGGGTTCGCTTCCTTTGCCGTGGGGTCCCGCATCCTTCAAGAAGCCACCCAACTCGCCGGCAAGGTTCCGGAGTGGCTTACGAGCACCGACCCGCTGGGCAACCTGCCGGTTCCTTCCTGGCTGGAAGGCTGGAAAGTGACGGCCGTCGAAGCGGTCAAGCGGGAACTGGAGACTGATGCGCGACAGCTCGTGCCCCTGGTCGGCCAGCTAGGACAGGGGATCCTCTCCCTGCTGGGCAACCTCGGTTTCCTCATCCTTGTGCCCATCCTGAGCTTCCTGTTCCTGAAGGACGCGGAGAGCATCCGGGGGTGGATCCTGCGCCAGTTCGCGGGCACGGCGAGGCACGTCCTGGTTCAGGACCTGCTGTCCGATGTGCACGTGCTTTTGGGGCAGTTCATGCGAGCCCTGGTGGTTCTGGCCGCGGCTACACTGGTGTTCTACGGTTCGTTCTTTCTGGCGATCGGGCTGCCTTACGCAGTGCTGCTGGCTGGGCTGGCGGGCGCGCTGGAGTTCATCCCGATGATCGGTCCCTTTTCGGCCGGCGTGGGGATCGTTCTGGTTGCGATTCTCAGCGGCCACGCGAACCTCGCGGTGTGGATCGTCGTGTTTCTGTTGGGTTACCGTCTGTTCCAGGACTACGTCTTGCAGCCATTCCTGATGAGCAAAGGCGTGGAACTGCATCCCCTATGGGTCATTTTCGGGGTACTCGCTGGGGAACAGATGGGCGGCGTAGCTGGCATGTTCCTGTCGATCCCGGTGCTGGCCATCCTGCGCGTGGTCTACGTGCGCATCGTCAAGGCGCAGCAAGCAGCCTCCGTTGGGCGCTAGAATCAGGCCGTGGACACCCGCGCCGTGGCCGCTGTTCTGTTTTTTCCGTGCCTCCTCGCCGCGGACGAGCGCCTCGATCGGGTTCTGTCCCGGCTGGCCGAAGCGACCGAGGCCTTCCTCCGGGTCGCACCGCTCGCGCTCTCGGAAGAGACACTGGTGCAGAAGACCTGGCGGGCGCCCTCCCTTCTGCGCCCGCAGCCCGGCGCACCGCGAGGCCAGTCCGGCAAGCCCGGGCTCCAGACACGGGAGATCGTGTCCGAGTACGGATTCTCGACCTTAGCCGACTCCCCCAACGTGCTGCATGAGATCCGGCAGGTTATTTCCGTCGACGGCAGGCAGGTTCGCAACCGCGAGTCGGCGCGCCTCACCCTCAGTCTGGGCGCCAGCTCCCGGGACGTCCGCGTGAAGAGACGCATGCTCAGGGAACTGGAGACCTACGGCTTGACTTCGGCGGCCATTGACCTCGGCCAGATGATTCTCCTGTTTGCCCCTCCGCACGCCGGCGACTATGAGTTCCAATTAGCCGGTCACGGCGAGATCCCCCCTGACAAGGCCCTGATCTTCAACTTCCTCCAGACTCGCGGGGCCAGTTCCGTGACCGTCTTCGAGGGCCGCAATGCGCGGCGGGAATCCATCCAAGGCGAGCTGTGGGTGCGGGAGTCCGACAGCCTCCCTCTGCGTGTCTTGATTCGGACCGGCCGAGCGCAGGGACGGCACCGGCTACGGGATGAAGCGGCTGTGGACTACGCCATGAGCCCCTACGGCGCGCTGTTGCCGTCCACAGTGGTCCACCGTGAGTACCTCGACGACCGCCTGGAGGTGGAGCACCTGTTCCGCTACGCGCCCTTCCGTAAGTTCTCCGCCGAGACCCACATCAAATTCGACGAGGCCCCTCCCGAACAAACGCCCCCCTGATACAACTGAGGATCATCAGAACAGAATCGAGGCGGCGGGGCCGCCCCACTACGCGGAAACCGCGGAACCAGGTTTGCGCTCGCCCCCTCCAGCGCCTTCCCGATGTGACGCCAGATCTATGTAATCTTCAGGCGGTTGAAGACCGGCGCCTTTACCAGGTCCAAGACGAATCCGAAGGCGACCGCCGCGGCAAGCGTCGCTGGCCACAACGAGAAGCGGCAACGCCGTCATGGCGATTCCGCGCGTGGCCAGCGTCACGATGATCAAAAGGTCGCAGACCGACGACATAATCACCCAGAGGCTTGGGCGGGAGTTCCACAGGCGCCGCCGTTCGCGAACGGCGTAGAGCGTCGCCTCACTGCCGAACACGAGCGCGACCAGGGACAGGGTTCTCAGCGCCTCGATTCCGAGGTCCATCCGGAATTTGCCGACGGCCAGGACGGCGGTGCAAAAGATCAGTTCACCGATTCCCATCACGACGCCCGCGATCGTCAACGGGCCGATCCGCCAGGCATTGGGCGCCGGGGACGGCCGCACGTTGTCCGTCGTCAGGGACATAGCCAGAAAATCACCGGTGATCATCAGGATGACCATCAGCATGGGGGTCAGGATCGCCTGCCCTGTCATGATCAGGCCTACCGCCAGAAAGAGCACCTGCACGATCTTCTTGATCACGGAGTTCAGCGTGTAGGTCAGAATACGCTGGAATGTCACGCGGCCTTCTCTTACCGAAGCGACAATGCCGCCGAGTCCGGGTTCGGTCAGCACGATGCCGGCGGCCGACTTGGCGACGTCGGTCGCTGTTGACACCGCGATTCCCATCTGCGCCTGGCGCAACGCCGGCGCGTCGTTGGCGCCGTCGCCGCACATGCCGACGGTGTGGCCGCTCTTCTGGAACGCCTTGACGAGGTTGTACTTTCCCTCCGGAAGAACGCCGGCGAAGACCGCGAAATCCTCGCGCGCGTACGCTGTCGGGGATGGGCCCGGGTGGACAGACCGCTCCATCGAGACCCACCGCGCGAGCCACGATAGCTGCCGTCGCCGGGGCATCGCCCGTCACCATTACGGTGCGGACGCCCAAGGCGCGCAACTCCGTAATAAGCGCCGCCGAATCCGTTCTTGGCGGGTCGCTGAGAGCAATGATTCCTGCGAGCTTCATCGCCTCCGGCGGACCCACCGCGACGGCCAGAACCCGGAAGCCCTGGGCCTCGAGTTCATTCGCCGCCGTCAGGGCAGACGGCATGGATGGCGTGAGGCCCATGACCGCGGCAAAGGCCCCCTTTACGATGCGCACCGTGGCTCCGTCTCGGATCTACGGCCGTGGCCTCGGACATTTTCGTGGCGGGGTCGAATGGCACGAACTTACTTAGTTTCGGCAGATCGGAGGCGGCGGTTTGCAGGGCGGCCGAGCGGATGGCCCCGTCCACGGGATCCTGCCCGCCATCCGAGCTCGCGAGGGTGGCCATTCCCAGAACGTGCGCCTCGTCGAAGCCGCGCATGGGACGGATGGCTAGTCACCTTCAGCTCGTTACGCGTCAACGTGCCCGTCTTATCCGAGCACAGGACGTCGATACTTGCCGCTTCATCCACAGCGGAGAGCCGGGTGGGAAGGACGCCCCGATGGGCCAGAGCCTGCGCGCCGATCGCCGCCGCAAGCGTAAAGGTAGCCGGCAGCGCTACCGGGATCGACGCCAGAACCGCCGTGAGCACCAGGGGAACAATCTCGCTAACCGGCATCCTGAGAGCGTAGGCATACGTCACCAGCAGCACGATAATCACGCTATTGAACATGGCCAGATTGCGCACCACGCGCAGAACGGCCCTCTGCTGGGAACTGACGACGTGCGCGGTGCGGACCAGTTCCGCCGTGCGTCCAAACTTTGTGCGCACGCCGGTCGCCGTGACCTCCGCGACGGCTTCGCCGCGCCGTACCAGCGCCCCCGCATAGGTTTCCAGGCCTGGCCCCGCCTCGATGGGGATCGATTCGCCGGTGATCATGGACTGGTCGAGCAGGACCTCGCCTTCGACCAGACGCACGTCGGCGGCAACCACGGCGCCAAGCGAGAGTTTCACAATGTCGCCCGGCGCCAGTCCAGCAGCGGGTATGGTTCTCCAGGCATTGTCCCGGCGGACTGAGGCGTTCAGCGCGAGCCTCGACTTCAGCGCGGCAAGCGTCGCCTGGGCGCGCCCTTCCTGGAAGAATCCGAGCACGGCGTTGAACGCCAGAAGACCCGCGATGATCGACGCCTCAACGTACTTGCCGAGCACCAACTCGAGCACGACCGCGGCTTCGAGCATCCATGGAACCGGCGCCCAGAATTTGCCAAGAGCCCTGCGGAGTGGATGCTGCGTCGTGTCGGGAATTGTGTTTGGACCGAACTGATCGAGCTGGCGGCGGGCTTCATCACTCGTGAGGCCGGCTGGCGGCGGTACAGGCGTAACCGGAGGTTTGGCAGTCATTGGGATAATCCGGTCATGGTGATCGTGGCTTCTTTCCCTGGTTCGGACCACTCGATGATCTCCTTAATTGCATCAGATTGGTTGTGATCGATCAATCCGGCAAATTGATCCGGCGAGTACCGATGCGTGATCCGGCCTAGCCCAAAAAGACCCGCAGGCTCTGCTGGAGGATAGCCGCGCCGGCCGCGCCGCTGAGTGCCGGAGCGAGGGCCGGAAAGGCGCCGCGCCGCTTGAACTCGCTGTGTACCGCGTGGAATCCCAGGTAGAGGAAGCTGCCCCCCGCCAGCGCCAAGGGAAAAATCATCCACTGCTGGCCGAGGCGCGACGCGAGCAAAGACTCGACCGCGCCGCCCACGATGGTGGGCGCCTGCGCCACCGCGCACCAAGCGAGGGCCGAGAAGCGCGAGCGCACAGCCGCGCGCAGGATCGCTCCATATGCCAGCCCCTCGGGTATCTTGTGCACCGCGACAGCCGTGAAGACTCCCCATGCCAGGCCCGCCTCTGCTTCCCCATGAGACGCCGCGACCGCAAGTCCATCCATGAAGCTGTGCAGTATGGCGGCGGCGACGAGGGGAAGCGCAAACCCGTGCAGGGTTACGCTGCACGTGCCGTGGTCGTGCGTGTGGGAGCAGGAAGGGCATACCGGGTGGACGAAACGGTCCACGAACCACAGCAGGCCGAAGCCAAGCGCGAGCACGGCCAGCCCGCTGAGCCATCCGGTCTTCTCCGCCATTTCCGGCCAGACGCCGAAGGCCGCCATCCCCATCAACAGACCCGCTCCGAAGGGGACCAGGAACCGGCCCGCGCGCGGCGCCGTGGCAAGCCACACGCCGAACGACGCGCTCACCAGCGCAATGGCCGTGACCGTCGAGACCAGCAGGAGATCTGTAACCAGCGAAGACAAGAGACTATCTCACTCTAGCGATTGGCGGAGGCCGAGGGCAAGCTCAGCCGGACTCTCAACGCGCAGCCTTTCGGGCCCGCGGTCTCCTGAGCAGCAGCCAGGCGCCCAGGGGGAGCAACGCGATGGAGATCCACTGCGCCCCGGTCAGCGGGCCGCCGAAGGGATTGGGTCCTTCCGGCGCCCGGAAGAACTCGATCACGAAGCGCGCGCAACTGTAAAGCACAAGGTAGAGACCGATGATGGCCCCGGGCTTGTGGGCGCGGCGGAAGAGGCTGTACAAGATGACGAAGCTCAGCGTCTCCGTGCCGGCCTCGTAAAGCTGCGTCGGATGGAGCGGAACGTTGAGCGGAGTGCCGACGAGTTGGTGCGCCACCGGGTTGGTGAAAGTCACCGCCCAGGCTCGCTGGCACTCGATCCCCCAACAGCAGCCGGCGGAAAAGCAACCCAGCCTGCCAATGGCGTGCCCTAGCGCGAGCGCGGGAGCAAAAACGTCCGCCGTCGCCAGCACCGGCAGCCGCTTCCTTCGCATATACACAAAGGCGGTCACAAGCGCCAGGATCAGGCCTCCGTAGAAGACTCCGCCCGCCTGCAAAGTCGCCAGCGAGAAGATCTCTCCCGGGTTCCGCACGTAGTAGCCCAGGTCCACCAAGATCATCAGGAGCTTGGCGCCGAGAATGCCAGCCAGGCCGCAATAAATGCCCAGATTCAGCACGGCCTCTTTATCCAGGCCGGCTTTCGCGGCCAGCCGGGTGGCCAGCCACAAGGCGATCAAGAAGGCGGAGGTGACCAGCACCCCGTAGGTGGGGATGAAGAAGTTGCCGAACTTGAGCAGTTGAGGAAACATTTAGATCGCGGCCTCCCGGCGCCGGGAGCGCCAAAGGTCCCAAAGGATGAGCGCTACGCCCACGGTCAGCCCGCTATCGGCCACGTTGAAGGCCGGCCAATGATAGCTGCCCATGTAGAAATCCAGGAAGTCGGTGACGGCTCCCTCCGACAGACGATCGTAGAGGTTCCCGAGCGCCCCGCCCAGCACCAGCGACAGGCCCACGTGAGACAATCGGCTGGCGGCCATCCCGCGCGGTGAACTCTGCCACAGGATGCTGGCGACGAAGGCGATCACCAGCGCCGTCAGGCCGATGAGGAAGAAGGACCGCCACTCGCTCTCGCTGTTCGAGAGCAGGCTGAAAGCAATGCCGCGGTTCTTCGTGTACACGAGGTTGAAAAAGCCCGGGATGACGGTGGAGACATCTTCAGGATTCATCCCGTCCTGCACCAGCAGCTTGGTTACGCGGTCCAGGGCGAACCACGCGGCGGCGAGGCCGTAGGCGCAAAGGCGGCGTGACATTCAGCCTCCCACGATGGCGGCCACGGCAGCAGCGCAGGCCCCGCAGACCGTGGGAAGCTCCGCAACCGAACCGACGTCGGTCGTGTACTTCCAGCAACGCTCACACTTGACGCCCTCGGCGCGCTCCACATGGACCGACAGCACTTTCTCGGTGTGCTGCTCGAGCCGGACCTGCGAGACGATGAACAGCGCCGGCAAGCTCGGCTGTATACTCATCGAGCAGCGGGTAAAGGTCGCCGCCGGCCTTCAGGTGCACACGAGCCTCCAGCGGGGCGCCGATGAACTTCTCCTGGCGCGCGGCCTCCAGGCTCTTCAGAACGTGCTCGCGGACCTCCATCAGGCGGTCCCAGTATGCCTGGCGCGCTTGCGATGCTGAGCGGCAAGACCCTGAACCAGCTCTCCGGGCTCCGGGAACAGCGCCAGGTGAACGCTTTCAGGCGCGCCCGGTGGTCTTCGGAAATGCCCCCATACCTCCTCGGTGGTGAAGGTGAGAATCGGAGAAAGCAGGCGCACCAGGGCGTAGGTCAGACGGTAGAGAGCCGTCTGGGCGCTGCGCCGCGCGCCGCGATCGAGGAGCGGCGGTGTAAAGGCGGTCCTTGAGCACGTCGAAATAAAGGGCGCTCAGATCGGAGATGGCGAAGTCGTAGACCGCGTGGTAGACCTTGTGGAAGGCCAGCTCTTGGTACCAGTCGCGGCACTGCTTGATCAGTTGCTCGGCGCGCAGCAGGATCCACTGATCGAGCTCCTGCAACTCGCCGGCGGGGAGAGCGTCCTTCGCGGATCGAAATCGGAGAGGTTGCCCAGCGTAAAGCGGAAGGTGTTGCGCAACTTGCGGTAGGCCTCGGACAGCCGCGCCAGGATGGTCTCCGAGATCCGCACGTCCTCGGTGAACTCCAGCGAGGCGACCCACAGCCGCAGCACCTCGGCGCCGTACTGCTTGACGATCGTTTCGGGCTCGATGATGTTGCCCACGGACTTGGACATGGCGCGGCCCTCGCCGTCCAGCGTCCAGCCGTGCGTGGCGCACTGCGCGGTACGGTGAGCCGCCCTTCAGCCCGACCCCCACCAGCAGCGAGCTCTGGAACCAGCCGCGATACTGATCGCCGCCTTCGATGTAGAGATCGCACGGCCACGGCAGGCCGAACTCTCGTTCAGCACGGCCGAGGTGGCTGGAGCCGGAATCGAACCACACGTCCAGAATGTCGGTCTCCTTTGCGGAACCTTCCGCCGCCGCACTTCCCGCAGCGCGCCTCGGGTCCCAGCAGCTCCGCTTCGGTGCTGTCGTACCAGATGTCGGTGGTGTGCTGACGGAACAGGTCCACCACGCGGTCGAGGTACTTTCGGTCGGTCAGCGGCTCCCCGCAGTCCTCGCAGTAGAAAACCACGATGTGGCACGCCCCACACCCGCTGGCGCGAGATGCACCAGTCGGGCCGGTCGCCACCATGTTGCGCTCATGCGCTCCTGGCCCCAGCCGGGGATCCACTTGACCGACTGGATGGCTTCGAGCGCCTGGCCGCGGAGATCGTTCGTTTCCATGCCGATAAACCACTGCTCGGTGGCGCGGAAAATGGTCGGCTTGTGGCAGCGCCAGCAGTGCGGGTAGCTGTGATCCAGGCGGCCTTCGGCGAGCAGTGCGCCGCGCTCTCTCAGGATGTCCACGACCACCGGGTTCGCTTCCCACACCGTCTTGCCGATGATCTCCTCGGGCAGCCGCCCTGCGGCGCCCTCCGCGTGAAAGAAGCGGCCGCCGGCATCCACCGGGCAATAGATGGCGATTCCGTACTGCTGGCCGCTCAGCGTAGTCTTCCTGGCCGTGGCCGGGTGCGGTGTGTACGGCGCCGGTGCCCTGTTCGAGCGTCACGTGCTCGGCCAGGATGCCGGCGAATCGCGCTCCAGGAACGGGTGCCGGAAAGTGGCGCCTTCCATCGCGCTGCCGGCGAAACTCGCCACGACTCTGGGATCCGGCCAGCCGCACTTCTCCGCGGTAGCCTTGAGCAGGTCCCGGGCGACGATGTACACGTCGCCTCTCTCCTCCACCGCCACGTACTCGAACTTCGGGTGAAACGCAATGGCCATGTTGGCCGGGATGGTCCACGGCGTGGTGGTCCAGATCAGACCCCAGACACGCCGTCCGGCAAGGGATGGGTCGATCTTGGCGGGGTCTGAGGTCAAAGCGAAGCGCACCCAGATGGACGGGCTGGCGTGGTCCTCGTATTCCACTTCGGCCTCGGCCAGCGCGGTGCGGTCGCGCATGCACCAGTGCACCGGCTTGAGGCCCTTGTAGACGTAGCCCTTGTCCAGGAAGTCGACGAACGCCTCGGCGATGACCGCTTCGTAATCGGCGGTCATGGTCAGATAGGGCCGCTCCCACTGTCCGAACACCCCCAGCCGCTTGAACTCGCGCCGGTGCAGATCGACATACTTCTGGGCGTACTTGCGGCACTCCTCCCGGATCTGGGGCACTGTCATTTGGGCCTTGCGCGGCCCGAGCTCGGCGTCCACCTTGATCTCGATGGGCAGGCCGTGGCAGTCCCAGCCGGGCACGTACGGAGCATCAAAGTTCGCCATGCTGCGGGACTTGACGATGAAATCCTTGATGATCTTGTTGAACGCCGTGCCCAGGTGAATGTTGCCGTTGGCATAGGGCGGTCCATCGTGGAGCACGAACACGGGCCGGCCCGCGCGGACCTGGCGAATCTGCTGATAGAGGTCCTCCTGCTCCCACCGGGCCAGAAGTTTCGGCTCCGTCTGCGGGAGATTGGCCTTCATGGGGAAGTCGGTCCGAGGCAGGTTGATAGTCTTCTTGAGGTCCACGTCTTTCAATGACATGTGAGGGTGATCAACCACTATCGTACACGATGGAGCCCCGGGACCTCTGTCGATGACCGGTTCCGGCGCTTACTTCCCCAGCGCCTGTTTGCCCTTCTGAAGCACCTCCAGGATCGTATCGACGTCGAAGACGCTGCCGCCCCAGGAGCCGCCGCTGACGTCCTGCAAGGCCGCCCAAAGACGCGTGTCCGCCGGGAGCCTGGGGTCCGGCGCCAGGTCGGGATGAGGCGGCCGGGAAGCCAGCACGCGCGCGCCTTCCTCGGGGCCGAAGACCCTGCCGTCCGCGCCGGTCATGTTGACCGAGCCCTCCAACCGCTTCCGGTCGATGATGATCTCGATCGCATCGCCCTCGCGGACTTTGCCCAGCGGGCCACCGGCCAGGGCTTCGGGCGAGACGTGCCCGATGCAGGCGCCGGTGGACACGCCGCTGAAGCGCGAGTCGGTCACCAGGGCCACGTGCTTGCCGAAGTCCAGGTATTTCAGCGCCACCGTGACTTCGAACACTTCCTCCATTCCGGTGCCCATGGGACCGCGCCCGGCGAGCACGATCACGTCGCCCGCTTTGATGCGATCGGGGCCTGTGCTCTTGATCGCGGCGATGACCGCCGTCTCGGTGAAGAAGACCCGGGCCGGCCCGATCTTGCGGTAGACCCCGTCGGCGTCCACCACGCTGGGATCAATGGCCGTGCTCTTGATGACGGACCCCTCGGGAGCAAGATTCCCGGTGGGAAAGCACACCGTGGAAGTGATCCCCCGGCTGATCGCCGTCTCGGGGTCCATGATCACGTCACCGGGGTCCACACCGTCACGCTGTTGGAGGAGTTCCCGCAAGACCTGGCGGCGTTTGGACTTCTCCCACCATTCCAGCATGGTCCCCAGCGTCTCACCGGATGCGGTCAGCGCGCCGAGTTCCAGCAGGCCGGCGCGCTTCAGGTGCAACATGACTTCAGGGACGCCACCCGCCAGGAACACCTGCACCGTGGGGTGATTGCGCGGGCCGTTGGGCAGGACATCGACCAGGCGCGGCACCTTGGCGTTGACCGCCGCCCAGTCGTCGCGGTTCGGCCGGCGCAGTCCCGCGGCGTGCGCCACGGCGGCCACGTGAATAATCAGATTGGTCGATCCGCCGAAAGCGGCGTGCGTGATCAGAGCATTGCGAATCGAGGCCTCCGTGAGGATGTCCCGCACGTGAATTCCGCGTCGCTCGGTGGCCATCAGGGCGCGGGCCGACCGGCGCGCCATGTCCAGCCAGATGGGCTGGCCCGAGGGCGCCAGCGCCGCGTGGGCCAGCGTCAGCCCCAGCGCTTCGGCGACCACTTGCGATGTGGCCGCCGTGCCCAGGAACTGGCAGCCTCCGCCGGGCGAGGCGCAGGAGTGACAGCCCACGGAAGCGGCTTCTTCCAGCGTCAACTGCCCGTGCAGGTACTGAGGGCCGATGGATTGGACCTCGGCGGCGTTCCAGCCATCCTCGGCCAGCAGCATGACGCCGCCGGGAACCAGCACCGACGGCAGGTCGCGCATGGAGGCCAGCGCCATCATCATGGCAGGCACTCCCTTGTCGCAGGTGGCCACTCCCAGGACGCCGCTGCGCGTGGGCAGCGAGCGGATCTGCCGCCGGAACAGCGCTGCGGCGTCGTTGCGGAAGGCGAGGCTGTCGAACATCCCCGGCGTGCCTTGGGTGCGGCCGTCGCAGGGGTCGCTGCAATAGGTCGCAAAGGGGATCGCGCCCAGAGACGCCAGTTCCCGGGCAGCGGCTTCGACCAGAAGACTGACCTCCCAGTGCCCGGTGTGGAGGCCCAACGCGATGGGCGTTCCGTCGGGAGCCCGCAGACCTCCGTGGGTGCTGAGGATCAGAATCTCCTTGCCCCCGAGCTTGCCCGGATCCCAGCCCATGGCGGCATCCATGCTCCAGCCGAACAGGTCGCCGGAAGGGTGCTCCCGCATGATCTCCGGGGTCAGCGGCAAGGCTCCCGGAGGCCCCGGAGCCTGGGTTGGGACTTTGTAGATGGACTCGTCGCCCGAGTCCAGAATGGCGCTCAGTTCAATGGAAGGCATAACAGTATAGATCGTACCAACAACCCAGGCCGTCGCCGCCAGTTGTTAGAATGTAGTGTCAATCCATCGGGAAAGGCTGTGAATCCCTTGGCGGAGAGAACCCGGAACGTGCTTGCCGTCTACCCTGGATCTTTCGATCCCATCACCAATGGGCACCTCGACCTGGTCGAGCGCGGGGCCAGGCTCTTCGACAAGCTGATCGTGGCCATCCTGGACAACGCGGCCAAGGACGCCCCCCTGTTCACGGTCGAGGAACGGATGGAGATGTTGCGCGACGTGCTTCGCCCCTTTGCCAACGTGGAAGTGGATTCTTTCCGCGGTCTTCTGGCGGACTACGTGGCCCGCAAGCACGCCCAGGTCATCCTGCGCGGGATCCGGGCGATCTCCGACTATGAGTACGAACTCCAGATGGCGTTGATGAACACCCGGCTGGCGCCGGACGTCGAAACGGTATTCTTGATGTCCCGGGAAGCGTACTCCTTCGTCAGCTCCCGGCTGGTGAAACAGATCATCGGCCTGGGCGGGAACATCTCGGGTCTGGTGCCGCCGCTGGTCGAACAGAGGCTGAGAAGCCGCGTCGGGGGAGGCGGGTAGGACCCGATGCAGGCGCCCACGCGGCTGTCACAGCGGATTTCGAGGATCAAGGTCTCCGCCACAATGAGGGTGGCCGCGGATGCGGCGAAGTTGCGCGCGCGCGGCCGCGACATTGTGGACTTCGGCCCCGGCGAGCCGGATTTTCCCACCCCGGAGAACGTCAAGCGAGCCGCCATCCGCGCCATCCAGGACAACTTCACCCGCTACACCGCGGCCGGGGGCACCTTGGAACTGAAGGAGGCCATCTGCGAGCGGCACGCCGCGGACTTCGGCTCCAGCTACACGCCGTCGGAGTGCGTGGTTTCAGCGGGCGGCAAGCACGCCCTCTTCAATGTCCTGCAGTCACTCATCGACCCCGGCGACGAAGTGGTCATCCCGGTGCCCTTCTGGGCATCGTTCCACGATATTGTCAGCTACTGTGGCGGAATCAGCGTCTGCGTGCCAACCGATGAAGCGAGCGCCTTTGCCATCACAGCCTCACTCATCGAGAAGCACCTCACGGACAAGACACGGGCGGTGATTCTAAACTCACCCTGCAATCCGAGCGGCGAGGTGATCCCGCCGGAGGAATGGCAGCGGATCTACCGGCTCACCTCGAAGCGCGGCATCTGGTTGATAACCGACGAGTGTTATTCGCACCTGGTATACGAGTCGACGCCGTTCTCGGCGGCCTCCATCCCCGGCGCGCGAAGCACCATCATCGTGGCCGGCTCGCTGTCCAAGACCTACGCCATGACCGGCTGGCGGATCGGTTTTGCCCTGGCTCCTCCGCTGGTGGTCTCGGCGGTGACCAAGCTCCAGAGCCAGTCGACCTCTAACCCGAACAGCATCGCGCAAAAGGCGGCCGTGGAGGCGCTGAGAGGCCCGCAAGATTTCAGGGCGGGAATGCTGGCGGAGTACCGCGGGCGGCGCGACTTCGCCCTGGAGAGGCTGCGCGGCATGGCCGGCCTTCGGTGCCACCAGCCTAAGGGCGCCTTCTATCTGTATCCGAACATCCGGTCCTTCCTGGGCCGGAAGTGGATTCAAGACACGACGCAGTTTGCCGAGCGGCTCCTCGAACAGGCGGGAGTGGCCGTCGTCCCCGGCGAGGCCTTCGGAACGGCCGACCACATCCGGATCACCTTCGCTGTCTCCACGCGCGAGCTGGAGCGCGGGCTGCTGCGGCTGAAAGAGTTCCTCGCGGATCTGGCTGAATGAAACGTGCTCCCCTCCAACTGAGCCCCAGCTTCCGGGAGAAGATTTGGGGCGCCAGCCGGCTCGAGCCGTGGTTCCGCTCCCCGGGGAGCAGGATCGGCGAGGTGTGGTTTTCGATGCCGGAGGGGGCGGTGTTGCCGATCCTGGTCAAGTTCATCTTTACCTCCGACCGGCTTTCCGTACAGGTGCATCCCGGCGAAGAATATGCCCGGGCCCACGAGGGCTGCGGAGGCAAGTCGGAGATGTGGTACGTGCTGGCCGCGGAACCGGACGCGAGACTGGCGGCGGGCTTTCGCCAGCCGTTGACGCGGGAGCGGGTCCGCCGGGCGGCCATCAGCGGCGAGATCGAGGACTTGCTCCAATGGTGGCCTGTGAGCCCAGGCCAGGTCTACTACATACCCTCGGGGACGGTCCACACTCTCGGGCCCGGAATCACCCTCTGCGAGGTCCAGCAGAACAACCCGATCACCTATCGGTTCTACGACTACGGCCGGCCTCGTGAACTCCAATTGGACAAGGCGCTCGAACGTCGTCAGCCTCACCGCGTATCCCGGTCCGGCCGAGCCCGAGGAATCGTCACTCGTCGCGTGTCCGTACTTCGTGACCGAGCGAATGGAAGTAACCGAGTGCCGCTGTGCGCTGGACACAGGGAAGTTCCACCTCTTGACGGCGGTGGAGGGCAGTGGCAAGATCGGCGAAGATCGTTTTGCTCCTGGGCAGGTGTGGTTCGTGCCGGAAGGCGCCGAACCGTTCACGCTGGCTGCCGGGAACAGGGCGGTGTTTCTCAGGACCTATGTGCCGTCGTAGCTGCCTGCTGCTGGTGCTCCTGCTGGCAGGCTGCGGCCGCCAAAGCAAGGAGCCGGCCATCGGCGAAGGCTTTGTGGCGCCCGCCACGCTGAACCTGCGCAAGGACCTGGGCCCCCGGCAGCCGTCTGTCGCCACCGTCCAGCACGGCGAGCGCGTGGAGATCCTCGCCACCCGGCGCCGATTCGTCCAAGTCCGAACTAAGTCCGGCGCCGTGGGGTGGACCGATAGCGCGCTGCTGTTCACCACCGAGCAGATGGAGGAACTCCATGCTCTCGGCGAGCAGGCGGCGAAGGTCCCTTCTCAAGGTGACGCGACCGTGCTGGACACGCTGAATGTCCACACCCAGCCGGAACGCCAGGCCCCGAGCTTTTACCAGATAAGGGAGGGAGAGCACGTGGCCGTGCTCGAACACCGGCTTATGCCCCGGGCCCCCGCCGAGCTGCCCCCGGACGATTGGACCCTGGTGAGGCTCTCTGCGACGGAGGCCGGCTGGGTCCTCTCTGGCATGCTCTTCATGTCGATTCCCGATGAGGTCGCGCAGTACGCGGAGGGGCATCGCATCACATCGTACTTTTCCCTGGGAGATGTCCGCGACGGCGACCAGGTAAAGCACAACTGGCTGTGGACCACCATCACCACGGGCCGGGAACCTTACGAGTTCGACAGCTTTCGCGTCTTCGTCTGGAGCCTGCGCCGCCACCGCTACGAGACCGCCTACGTCGAGCGGAACCTGAAGGGCTACTACCCGGTCGCGGTCGACAGGCCCGCCGGCTCGCCTCCGCGATTCTCGGTCCTCGTGGAGGACACCGACGGCGCGCGGCTGCTCAGGACTTACGCCTTCCAGGGCTACCACGTGCGCCTAGTATCGAAAGCCCCGTGGAATCCACCGGCCCAACCATCGCCGCCGAAGCCCGCCGCCGGCTCTCAAGCCGCCTCCACCCAGCCCTGGCACGCGCGCCTCCGCGCCCGGCTCTCCTCCGCCTGGCATTCCCTGTTCAGCCGCCAGAAGAGGTAGTCCCGCCGGCCCGCGGGGTCGGCCCTCAAATCCCGGCCGGCGAGACCCTGTCCAGGTCGAGGAAGGTGCGAATGTGGGGATGGCCGGACTTCTCGATATCCTCGACGGCGCCGGAGTAGATCACGCCTCCTTCATACAGAACGACCACGCGATCGGCCACCCGCCGCATGAGATCGAGGTCGTGCGTGACCACCACCGAGGTGAGGCTCAACTGCTCCTTCAGCCGCTGCATGAGACCCATCAGAAGGTCGGACATGATGGGATCGACCATGGTGGTCGGCTCGTCGTACAGGACGCACTCCGGCTGGGCGGCTAAAGCGCGGGCGATCGCGACGGCGCGGCGATGGCCGGTGGAAAGATCGGTGGGGTAGACATCCCGATAGTCGAGCAAGTCCACCATGGAAAGCAGGCCGTTGACAACGTCCTCCTTGTTGGACGCGTCGTAGTCCTCCCTCAACTCCAGGGAGAATAGGATGTTCTCGCCCACGGTGAGGGAGTCAAACAGCGCCCCGGACTGAAAGACCATGGTCACCTTTTTCCGGATCCGGCGAAGTTGCGATTCCCGCCAGTCCGTAATGTCCTCGTGGGCAACGATCACCCTGCCCTGGTCGGGCTTCAGAAAACCCATGATGTGCGCCAAAGTGACCGACTTGCCCACACCGCTGCGTCCGATGATCGCCACGGTTTCCCCTGAATCGACGAAAAAATTCACGTCGTCCAAAACCGGCAGATCGAACGTCTTATAGACATGGCGGAATTCGATGTAGTGTGGAAACTGCTCAGCCATGGGTCCGGAACGCCTGCCGGCGTGGAGCCGGAGGCTTTCATGCAAGAATGATAACATTCGGAGAGGCGATTCAGCCGATTTCGGCGGCGCTCGGTCCGAAAGATACCCAGTTGGCGGGGGATGAGATCAGGGTTATAATTTCATCAAACAAGAATATGCGATCTTGTTTAGGTTTGCTTGGGTGCCTGGTGCTGGCGGCGGCCGCGGCGGCGGCGGGCCTGGAGGATTCGGCGGCCCGGGCGACCTTGGTGGTGCGTGCCGACCCGCGGACCGGACGGCTGGTGCGCGGTGTGGTTGTGGCGCTGCCCGGCCAGAGCCGCGCAGCCTCGGGCACAGCGGTCCCCGAGCTTGTCAGGAAGACCGCCGAGTCGCACCAACTGGACCCGCTGCTGGTGCATTCGGTCATCGAGGCCGAGAGCGACTACAATCCGTTTGCCCTCTCCCCCAAGGGGGCGCGGGGCCTGATGCAGTTGATGCCCTCCACGGCGCGGCGCTTCGGCGTCGCCGACAGCTTTAACATCACGCAGAACGTCGAGGGCGGGGTGCGGTATCTGAAGTACTTGCTGGATCTTTTCGGAGACCAGAAGCTGGCGGTGGCGGCCTACAACGCCGGTGAGCAAGCGGTCATCCGCTACGGCGGCGTTCCCCCGTATCCGGAGACTCAGAGCTACGTTCGCGCGGTCGGCGCCAACTATAGCAGCGCCAAGAAGGCCACCGATGTTCCCGCCGGGCCCCAGGAAGCGCCGGCGGTGGAATCCGAGCCGGTGTACCGGCCCATAGAGCGGTTCACGGACGAGCAGGGCAATTTGCACGTTCTGACGAGGTAGGCCCCATGGCCTTTCTGCTTTCACGCCAAGGCCGGGCATCAAGGCGAGCAGGAAGGACAGCTTGTGCTTTGGCCCTGCTGGCCTCCGCCGCGTGCGCGTCCCAGGCAGCCGAGCGTGACAGCGGCAAGCTGGAAGTAAAGGCCGTGCGCTTCTGGTCTCTGGGCGACACGACCCGTGTCGTGATCGAGGTCAGCGGGGACTTCGAGTATCGCCACGACAGGCTGTTCAACCCGGATCGCATCTACTTCGATATTGCGGGCGCCAAGCCCTGGTTCGCCGAGCAAACGATCCACACCATCCCAGTGGGCGACCGGTTGCTTAAGCAGATACGCGTATCGGAGACGCAACCGGGCGTGACCAGGGTGGTCCTCGACTTGGAAGAGACCGCGGACTTTTCGGCGGCGGTGCTCGCCAACCCGGACCGGCTGGTGGTGGAGCTTCGCTCCAGAGGCAAACCTCCACAAGACAGCCCCAGGCTGGCCGTCCCCCCTCCGGCGGAAGCCCCCGGCAAAGCCGCGTCCGAGCCGCCCGCTCCGGCGGTTCCCGATGCGCCCAAGACGCAGGCCGCACCCATCGCGGCCCGGGCGCCCGTGGCCCCCCCCACCAAGACAGAGACAAAGGAAGAGCCGGTCAAGCCGGGAGACGATCGGGTTCCCTTGCCCGCGAAGAAAAGCGTGACGGGGACTGGGTCCCTGGTGCGCGCGCTCGGCCTGAAACTGGGGCGAGTGATGATCGATCCGGGCCATGGCGGGCACGACACCGGCTCGATCGGGCCCGCGGGTCTGATGGAAAAGGATCTGGTGCTTGACGTGGCGCGCCGGCTGGGGGCTTTGATTGAAGAGCGTCTGGGCGCCGAAGTCTTCTACACGCGGACCGACGACACCTTCGTGTCCCTCGAGGACCGCACGGCGCTGGCGAACGAGAAGAAGGCGGACCTGTTCCTCTCCATCCACGCCAACTCCGGCGTAGCGTCGGCCACGGGCTCGGAGACCTACTATCTGAACTTCACTACTTCCAAGACCGCCATGGACGTCGCCGCCCGGGAGAACGCCAGCAGCCAGCGCAGCATCCACGAGTTACAGGGTCTCATCGAAAAGATCGCGCTTAAGGACAAAGTGGACGAATCCAGAGAGTTCGCATCCAAGGTCCAGGCGGCGCTCGTCAAGGAGTTGGCGCGCACGGACCCGGCGTCGCGGGACCGCGGGGTGAGGAGGGCGCCGTTCATCGTGCTGATCGGAGCGGCCATGCCCTCGGTGTTGAGCGAGATCGCGTTTCTCAGCAACCCCCGCGAAGAACGGCTTCTGAAGCGCGAGGACTACCGGCAGAGAATCGCCGGAGGATTGTTCAACGGCGTTTCTCAGTACGCCTCCACGCTCAGCCGCTTCCAGGTGGCGGAGAAACAGAAGCCCTGAGCCGGACGCCGTCCTGTATCCTGGACTCATGCGGGTGGTTGCCTTTCGCCACGTCCCTTTTGAGCACATGGGCCTGATCGCGCCCGCTCTGGAGTCTCAAGGCGTCGGCTTCGAGTACATGGATCTGTTCCGGGAGCCGGAGGCCGCGGCCAATCTCGACGATGTTCAGGGGCTGGTTTTCATGGGCGGGCCGATGTCTGCCAATGACGATTTGCCTTACATCCGCGAGGAACTCTCCCTCATTGAGCGCGCTGCCGCTGCCGGCAAGCCGGTGCTTGGGATCTGCCTTGGCGCGCAGTTGATCGCCAAGGCCCTGGGAGCGCGCGTGTACCGCAATCCCGTCAAGGAGATCGGCTGGTATCCCGTCTTCTGGACCGAGGACGCCGCGCGCGACGCCTTGCTGGCTGGATTGTCCGGACACGAGATGGTTTTCCACTGGCATGGAGAGACCTTCGACCTCCCCGCCGGCGCCCAGTGGCTGGCCAGCTCGGAGGCTTGCCGGCACCAGGCTTTCCGATGGGGCGGCAACATCTATGGTTTCCAGTTTCACCTGGAAGTAACGCCGGAGATGATCGCGGATTGGGTCGCGCAAGACCTCAACCGCGGTGACGTGAGGGAACTGGATTCGCTCCCGGACCCCGAGGCGAATTCAGGCCGGCTGCGTGAGCTTTCAGGTCTGGTTTTTGGCCGTTGGGCGGACCTGGTGAACCGCTCCGGCGGAAAATGACGCTCCCACTTGCGGGCTAGACTCCGAAATTATTAAGATAAAAAAGTACCGAATTCCCGTCGGAGGGGGAGCCGGATGATTTACTCTCGTTCAGCGGAATACGCGATCCGCGCCTTCGTGAACCTTTCGCAGGTGCCCGAGGGCAAGTACGCCATGGTGAAGCATATTGCCCAGCAGGAGAAGATTCCCACCCATTTTCTGGCCAAGATCCTTCAGCAACTTGCGCGCAAAGGACTGCTTCGTTCCAGCAAGGGCCCGACCGGTGGCTTCAGCCTCCGCCGCAAGCCCGAGGAGATCTCCCTGATGAACATTGTGGAGGCGCTCGACGGCCTCTCCGACTACGAGAAGTGCGCTAGCGGGCTGGCGGAATGCAATGACGACCAGCCCTGCGGCATGCACGATTCCTGGAAGCTGCTCCGTTCGCGTATCATAGAATATCTGGAACACACCTCCATCTCCGATGTCCACACGGCGTTGGAGGAGAAGCGGCGGGCGCTTGCCAAACCCCCTCGCCGCCGCCGCGCCGCCGTTAAGAAGTGAGCGGCCCCGGCTGGAGGCCGGCGGGGTGAAAGGATGGTCGATTCCGTGCTGGTCCCCATGGTGGTCGAGCAAACCGCGCGAGGCGAGCGCGCCTATGACATCTACTCGCGGCTGCTGAGGGAGAACATCATTTTTCTGGGCACGCCGATAGACGATGCGGTGGCCAATCTGGTGATCGCCCAGATGCTTTTCCTGGCCGCCGAGGACCCCGAAAAAGACATCTCCCTGTACATCAATACGCCCGGCGGATCGATCACGGCCGGGCTTGCGATCCTGGACACGCTGCGGTTCGTGGAACCCGACATCGTCACGATCTGCGTCGGGCAAGCCGCTTCGATGGGGGCGGTGCTGCTGGCGGCGGGGACCAAGGGCAAGCGGTACAGCCTGCCTCACTCGCGCATCCTGATCCACCAGCCTTCCATGACCGGCCTGGCAGGGCAGGCTGCCGACATCGACATCTACGCCAAGGAAATCCTGAGGATGCGCGAGAGTCTGAACCAGATTCTGGCGGAAGCGACGGGGCAGACCGCCGAAAAGGTCGCGCGCGATGTGGACCGCGACTACATCATGGACCCGCCGCAGGCGGTCGAATACGGCATGATCGACCGCGTCATCACCAGCCGCGACTTGTCCCCGGTCGTGAAGATCTAGCCGGCGGGCAGTTTGCAGAACCTGGCGTAGGCCTCGTCCCACGCCCTGCTGAGGGCGGGCTCGATCAGCTTCAGGTCGGTCGAGTTGCGCAGCACGGAGCGCGCTTCCTTCAGACCCGCCAGCGCCCCCGAACCAATCGCCTGCACCAGAACGTTGCCCGCGGCGGTTCCCTCCGAAGGTCCTGCCACCACCAGCCGTCGCGTGGCGTCCGCCACAAACTGGTTCAGGACCTGGTTGCGAGAGCCGCCGCCCACGATGTGGATGACCTTGATCTTCCGGTCCGCCGCCGACTCCTGGCCCTCGAGCACCTGCCGGTACCGCAGCGCGAGGCTCTCTAGGATGGTGCGGGCAAACTCGCCGGGAGTTTCCGGCGGAGCCTGGCCGTTCGAGCGGCAGTAGGCGGCGATCCTCGACGGCATCTGCCCGGGATGGAGAAACGCATCGGGGTGAATGATGGCCTTGAAGGGTGACGCCGCGGCCGCCATGCGGGCCAGTTCCTCGTAGCTGTACTCGGTCCCCCCGGTGGCCCATGCACGGCGGCACTCCTGGAGCAGCCACAGCCCCGCGATGTTCTTCAGGAACCTGACGCTGTGGGCGAAGCCGATCTCGTTGGTGACGTTCAAGGCCAGCGACTTCTGGTTGACCACGGGCTGGTCCAGTTCCAGACCCATTAAGGACCACGTGCCGGAGCTGATGTAGCACCAGTCGTTGCCTTCGGCGGGGACAGCGGCCACCGCCGCGGCCGTGTCGTGGCTGGCCGTGGCGAAGACCGGCGCCTGATCCAGGCCGGACGCCTCCGCCACGTGCGGCAGCAGGGGCCCGAGCAAGGCGCCGGGGTAGACAATCTCGCCAAGGATGGATACGGGCAAGCCAAGCCGTTCGAACAGTTCCGTGGCCCAGCGTTTCTGGATCGGGTTGTAGAACTGCGTGGTGCTGGCGTCGGTCAGCTCGTTACGCTTCACCCCCGTGAGCCAGTAGTTGAACAGGTCGGGCATCATCAGCAGCCTGTCGGCCACGTCCAAGGCGGGCGATCCGGCCAGCTTCATCGCGTAGAGCTGGCACAGCGTGTTGAGCTGCATGAACTGGATGCCGGTCTGGGCGAAGATTTCCTCACGGGGGACTGCGGCGAAGGTCTTCTCCAGCATCCCGTCGTTGCGGGAGTCCCGGTAGTGCATGGGATTGGCGACTAGCGAGCCGTCCCGGCCGATCAAGCCGAAATCGACGCCCCATGTGTCCACGCCGATCCCGTCCAGGTGGACCTTGCGTTCCCGTCCCGCGGCCGCGAGCCCCTGTTGGATGTCGTGGAACAAGCGAAAGGTGTCCCAGTGGAGGCCCGTGGCGGTGCGAACCGGCGTGTTCGGAAAACGATACAGCTCCTCCAGCCCGAGCTTGTTATCGTCGAGTGTCCCGAGAATGGCGCGGCCGCTCTCCGCGCCTAAATCGATGGCAAGATATCGATTCATAGTGACTCCTGCTCTTAGACCCTCAGCTCGTAGCCCTCGCCACGCATGGCGTCAATGATGCGGGCGCGGATGCCGCTGACCTCCTCGCTCGAAAGAGTCCGGTCGAAAGCGGCCACGGTGAGACGAAAGGAGACGCTCTTCGCGCCTTCGGCGAGCGGCGGACCGGTGTACTCGCGCTGGAACTCGATCGACACCAGGTCCGCGCCGGCGTAAGCCGTGAGCTTCTTCTGAATGTCCCCCACCAGCTCGCGCAGGCCCGCCACTACCGAGAGGTCGAAGGCGCTCGACGGGTAGCGGCGGATGGGCGTGTAGCGCTTCTCTTCGGCCGCCGCCAGAGCCTGGAGCACGGCGAGGTCGGCGTCAAGCACGGCCGCTCGCCCGGTCTCGACCAGCGATGGGTGCAGTTCGAACAGCCGGCCCGTCACCTGGCCGCGCCAATGAACCTCGGCGGCACGGACCGGGTGTTCATAGGCTTCGGCCTCGGCCTGCGTCAGCTCGCAGCCCGGCATGAGGTACTCGGCGGCCCGCTTCAGCGCCATCAGGCCGGCCCGCCCGTCGTCGCGGGCGTAGACCACGGCCGCCAGGTGAGGGATCTCCAGGGGGAGCCCCTCGGGCTGCGGGTGGATCTCGCGCCCGATTTCGAACAGCCGGAAATGATCGAAGTACTTGCTGTTCTCCTGGATGTTCCTGCGAATGCCGGCCAGGAGGCTGCGCCTCATGAGGCCCTGATCCGAGGAGATCGGGTTGGCGACCTTGATGTGCTCCTCCGGATCCATGCTGAGTGCGCGCACCTCATTTTCGTTCACGAAGGAGTAGTTGTGGACCTCGGTGAAACCGAGCTCGACCAGGGTAGTGCGCACCGCGCGGTGGAACAGCCGCTCCTGGTTGCGCTGGGGCGGAACGACGGGCAACGCCGGGGGCTGGATCGGGATCGAGCCGTATCCGATCATCCGGCCGACTTCCTCGACCAGGTCGTCCTTGATGGAAACATCCCTGGTGGCGCGCCAGCTTGGCGCCGTCACCGACAGGACCCGCGGCGCGCTCTCTTTCACGGCGAACTGCAAGCGCTCCAGGATATTCACCACTTCCGCCAGTGCTACCTCCCGGCCCAGCTTGCGAATCAGCCAATCCATGGGCAGCAGGATGGGCGCGGGCACCGGCAGGTCCTTCTTCGCGTCGGCCACGCCGCCGGCCAGCCGGATTCCGGGCGAGACCTCGTCGAACAGCTCCAGCGCGCGGGCCAGGCCGCGCACGGTGTTGCGGGGGTCCTGCGCCTTCTCGAAGCGCATGGAGGCATCCGTGCGCAGCTTCTGCCGCGCCGAGGTCTTGCGAATGGACGAGGCCTGGAAGTTAGCGCTTTCGAGCACCAGCCGGCGGGTGCTTTGGTGGATGCCCGTGTCGAGCCCGCCGATGACTCCGGCGATGGCGATCGGCCCCCGCTGGTCGGCAATCACCAGATCACGAGAGTCGAGATGGTACTCTTCCTGGTTGAGCGCGACGATGTGCTCGCCCGCGCGCGCCGGCCGCACCAGGATGGCGGGACCTCGCAAGAGGTCCCAATCGAAGGCGTGCATGGGCTGCGCCAGCTCGGCCATGACGTAATTCGTCACATCGACGATGTTGTTGATCGGGTTCAGGCCGATGGCCGAGAGACGGTACTGGAGCCACAGCGGGGACGCCTGGACGGTGACGTTCTCGAAGGCCAGGGCGCTGTAACGCGGGCACAGGTTGAAATCCTCGATCACGACGCTGACGGGCGAAGCGTCCGGCGGCAGCAGATCCAGCTTCACCGGGTCGCGCAAGAGGCCGTCCACGATGGCGGCCACTTCGCGGGCCAGACCGTGATGGCCCCAAAGGTCGGGACGATGGGTGATGGACTTATTGTCGATCTCGATGATGCTGTCCGGAGAACATCCGTGGATAGCCGCGCCGGGCTCGGCGTCCAGTTCGAGAATGCCGGCGGCATCGCGGTTCATGCCCAGTTCGGCGCCGCTGGCCAGCATGCCGTCGCTCTTCACGCCTCCGATGGTGATCCTGCCGATCTCGCGGTCACCGAGCCGGACGCCGGCGGGGACGTAGGCGCTGACCATGCCGGGACGGCAGTTGGGCGCGCCGCAAACCACGGTTCTGGTTCCGTAACGGCCGGTATCCACAACGGCTTTCAGGTTGTGACCGCCGCCCATGGGTTCGGCCGACAGGACGCGGGCGGCGCAGACCTCGGCGAGATAAGCGCCCACGGTCTCGACACCCTCGCACTCGGCGGTCTGCATGGTGACGAGACGGCCCAGTTCCTTGGGCGGCAGGTCAGCCCCCTCTACAAATTCGGTAAGCCAGTTGAACGAGAACTTCAAGCTATTTGCACCTCTAGAATTGGTTCAGGAAACGCAGGTCGCCGCCCTGGAGGTAACGGATGTCGTCGATGGCGTAGCGCATCATCACCAGACGGGTCAGCCCCAGCCCGAAGGCGAAACCGTTCCACTCTTCAGGGTCGATTCCGCTCATACGGAGCACGTTGGGATGCACCAGGCCGCAGGGGAGCAACTCCACCCATCCTCCCTGCTTGCAAACCGGGCAGCCCTGTCCGCCGCAGATCAGGCATTGGATGTCGAGTTCGAAGCCGGGCTCGACGAAGGGGAAGTAGCCGGGGCGCAGCCGCACGGTCACTTCCCGCCTGAACACCTCGCCCAGCAGGGTCTTCATGAAATAGACCAGGTGCGCAACGGAGACCTCGCGGTCGATCATCATGCCTTCCAGTTGATAGAAGGTGTGCTCGTGCGAGGCGTCCACTTCCTCGTTGCGGAACACGCGGCCGGGCGCGATCATGCGCAGCGGCGGCCCGAGCTTCTCCATGCCGCGCACCTGCACCGGCGAAGTGTGGGTGCGGAGCAGGTTGCCGTCGGCCAGCCAGAAAGTGTCCTGCATATCGCGCGCGGGATGGTCCGGCGGTATATTCAGCGCATCGAAGTTGTGATATTCGGTCTCGACCTCCGGGCCGTCCAGGACGGTGAAGCCGAGCGAGGTGAAGACGTCCTCGATTTCGGCCTGGATGCGGCTGATGGGGTGCAAATGCCCGCGCTCGGGCGGGGGAGCAGGCAACGTAAAATCGATCCACTCGGCGGCGAGGCGGGCTTGGGTGGCCGCCTGCTGAAACTGCGCCTGCCGGGCTTCGAGGGCCTCCTCCAGCGCCTGTTTCACCGCGTTCAACTGCCGCCCCACGCCGGCGCGCTCCCCGGGGGCGAGCTTGCCGAGGGTCTTGCTGATCTCCGCCAGCGCCCCTTTGCGGCCGAGCACCTCGACGCGCACGCGCTCCAGGTCCTCCGCCGCGGCGGCGTCGCGGATGCGCTCGCGCGCGCTGGCTTCCAGTTCCGCTAGCGTCGTTTCCAGCATAAGCGAGAAAGAACCTATTCTAGCAGCCCATCCCGCGCGGCAACGGCGTTGGGCGATTTGGGGAGGGGGGCCTCTGCTTCCGTCCCCGCCAGCGGTCAGGATTGCCCGGCGGCCTTCCGGCGCACCCATTCCAGTATCCCGCCAAGCTCGTAGGAAACCCCGCCGGTGGCTAGCAATGCAGCCAACCACAGCGCATGGGCCCAGGAGTATCGGTTGCGCGCAATCGTCCGTCGCAGCACTTCCCAGCGCTCTCTGAAACCGAGAGGTCTGGTGTGGCTCCAGGCGTGGTAGCCGTGATAGCTTCGGCCGTATGTGCTCAGTTTCCGATACCAGTCCGAGACACGGTCGATCTCGAGATGACGGAGTTGAGCCTTCTCCGCATACCGCACGGATTCCGGACCGTAGGTCTCGATCACCTTACTGACGAAGACTGTATCGGCGCCCCGGGCGATCTGCATGAACGGACCGCATCGCTGAAACACCTCGCGGCGCACGGCCATGTTGCCGGTGTACCCGTAGTACAGGCGCCTGTCCTGTTGCGTGCACACATACTCCGCCCTCTGCGTCTCGTAATCGGCCGCCATCCTGAGAAGAAACGACTCTCTGGCGTTGCGCATGCGTCCCAGCACCACAGCCGCAGCCGGTTCGGCCAGGGAGGAGGCCATCTCATCGAGCCACGTAGGGCTCACCTCGCAGTCGGAATCCGTGAAAGCAAGAATCTCGCCTCTCGCCTGTGCGACGCCACGGTTCCGCGCCGCATAGGAGCTCTGGATTCCTTCCTCAAGGACTGTTAGCTCCGGAAAAGCCCGTGCGATCTCGAGCGACCGGTCCGTCGAGTTGTTGTCGATGAGGATCACCTCATACCTGTCTCTCGGGCAGGTCTGCGCGAGCAACGCCTCGATGGACCGCCGGAGGTAGCGCTCATTGTTGAAGCACGGAACGATGACGGAGATGTCCATGGTAATCGCCTCCAGAGCGATTCACGGCGTTGCCCGCGCGCCAGTTTCATGGAAACGTCTCAGCTTGCGCCGTACCTTGAACTGCATCCAGTGGACCGTCTCTGCCGCCCGAATCAAAATGGCGAGCGCGAAGAAAATCACTGGCTTCGCCAGACCGTGCCGATAGAGCCACCGCTGCACACGCTGTGGAAGCCTGGCCTCGGAGGGCGTCAGCCACCGCCCGCCCTTAGCCATGGTAAAGTACTGCTCGCAGGTCGAACAAGGAACATCCTCCCTCGGCGGAGTTCTGCCAAGAAGCATGCCCCTCGCGTAGTGGATTCTTTCGCTGTTTGATACCGCGAGCACGCCATCGGCGAAAGCGTTTCCGCCAAACTCGCCCCAGAAGTTCCGGCAGCATCCGAGGATCCGGCCGTCCCAGTTGATCTGTGGCATAACCCAGAGTTCATGACAGATTCCGCGCATGTATTCGACACCATACCGGCTGCGGTATGCGCTCCGGCTCGGCTCCTCGCCGGAACTGTCTTCATTCCAGTTCAGTTTGGCCACGAACCTCATCCGTAGCTGTTTCGCCAAGCGCCGGGCGGCCTCCAGTTCGTGCCGGTTGTGGGCAAACACAATGAACTGCCAGGTTAGCCGCGGATACGGCGTGCCGTATTCCTCCTTGTAAGCGTTGATCGTCCGCAGGTTCTCCATGACGGCACGGGAATCGCCCCCGACCCGGTACTTCGAGTAGGTCTCCTGCGTCGCGCCGTCAATGGAGCATGTGAGACTTCGGAAACGGTATTTCACCAGACCTTCCAGCACGGCCAGCCGAGAAGTGTTCAGGTTCACCCCGTTGTCGGCCGTCAGACGAACCCCTCGCAGGTGGGCGTACGCCAGGATCTCCAGCAACTCCGGGTTCAGGAAGGGCTCCCCATAGTTGCTCAGTTCAATCTGGGCGATGTCGGGATTATCGTCGACGAGCCCTTGGAAGTCCGCAAACCTGAGGTGGCCTCTACCAATCACCGGAGCGGCGTCGCCCGAGGCCGTTGGGCAGGCGGGGCACCTCAGTTGGCAGGCGGATGTCGCCTCCAACCGAATTCTCCTCGGCCTTATCAATACGTCCCCTCCCACCTTCGCTGCCCGTGTCGAGGATTGTGTAGCGAGAGACTGTCTTGCCGGCCACCTCAGCCTGCCTGCCGGCCGGCCAACAGCCCCTCTAGTCCCACTTGCAGAATTCATTGTACAGCAAGGACAAACGCTGTTAACCTTGATTCGTGCGGGGCATGGGGCGACCCCTGGGCGGCTTGCGCGCAGCGGGGAGGATCATTGTGGTTGCCATGGGGACGCTGCGCCGGGGTTTGTGGATCGCGGTGATGGCCGGGACACTCGCGGGCCAAACCGCCCTTCCGCCGGATGCGGAGCTCCTGGCTCGCATCCGGGCCCGGGCAGCGGACAACCTGACCCGCCTCCCCAACTATACGTGCCTCCAGACGATCGAGAGGTCGGTGCGCGGGACACAGTCACGTTCTTTCGATCTGGAAGACCGGGTGCGTCTGGAGGTAGCCTACATCGGCAGAAGAGAACTATTTGCGTGGCCCGGAGCCGGCGAGTTCCAGGAGCAGGCAGTCACGCAGATGGTGGAAGCCGGGGTGAGGAGCACGGGGAGCTTCGCGATGCACGCCTACAACGTTTTCCTCACCAACTCACCCGCCTTCACCTACGCCGGCGAGCAGAGCCTGCTCGGCCTCCAGACGATCCGTTACGACTACCGCGTGCCCCGCTCGGCAGGCGCTTACGAGATCCGTGTCCCTCCCGAAGCTGCCAAGGTAGGCTTCTCCGGCTCCTTTT
Organism: Bryobacterales bacterium; assembly: GCA_963798455.1. Lineage (GTDB taxonomy): Bacteria > Acidobacteriota > Terriglobia > Bryobacterales > Bryobacteraceae > CAWCTD01. The sequence goes on along the minus strand of CAWCTD010000004.1, from coordinate 115,670 downwards.
GGGTGGACGCGGAAACGCTCGACCTGGTACGTCTGACGGTAGCCGCGGACGATGTCCCGCCGGAGCTTGGAATCAAGGAGGCGATCGACACCGTGGACTACAGCCGCGCGCGAATCGGAGACGCCAGCTTCCTGCTGCCGGCTGCCTCGGAAGTGTCGCTGACGGATTCCTCGGATGTCACGCACCGCAACCGGACTCGATTCACCGGATGCCGGCAGTACGCCGCCAGGTCGGTGCTTTCCTTCGGCGAGGCTCCTTTACCTGGCGAGTCGCCGACAAGGGGGGACTACGGTGCAGCCAGACGCAAGGCACGATGCTTCAACTGAGCAGCTCAACCAAGCCGTCGACGATCCTGTCCAGGTCCTCTTTCTCAAGCGAGCCCATGCGCTTGGTGAGGCGATCGACAGAGATCGTCCGCACCTGAGAAATCTTTACCCAGGAAGGCATCGAGAGCTTGTGTTCGGGCAGCTCGAAGGTCAGAGGGAAGCCCGCGCGTTGCGGCTGGCTGGCTATGGCCATCGCGATGACAGTGCCGGAACGGCGGTTGAGGAGATCATTGCTGAGGATCAGGACGGGGCGGAGCCCCGCCTGCTCCCTTCCGCGGACCGGATTCAGACCTGCCCAGTAGATCTCGCCTCTCAGGATGCTGGCCACGAGACATCTCCCAAGCCCTCTTCGGCCATCTTCAGCTCTTCCGCCGGATCCAGCTTCGCCAGTTCACGCGCGAGGCGCATTCGCTTTTCGCGTTCCGCCAACAGGTCTACGGCCCGCTGTAACGCCCTGCTGCGATTCGGATATTTGCCCTCGCGGACCCACCGGTCAAGATCCGCGACCGTCCTCTTGTCTAAAGTAACGGCAACCTTGACGACCATGGCTTGAGTATGACATTTCATCCTACCAACGGCAAGCAGCCTACCAGACATAGTCCTTGGCGAGCTTGCGGCGGGCGTGGCTGTCGAGGACGTGGACCACACGGAGCTTCTTGAGCTTGGTGGGGGAGAGCTGGCCGATGGGAACGTAGAGGATGGACCGGCCGAGCCGGCCGGCGATGGTGCGGAAGATCGAGCGGGGCGGCTTGGCGGCTACGTAGACCACGTGGCGGTGGATCGAGTAGTCGAGCGCGGCCAGCAACAGCCGCTCGGGCTTGGTGGCGGCCAACTCGTAGTCGGGGTCGCTCCAGACGTCGATCATGCGGCGAGGCGGCAGGCTCAGGAGGAAGCCGCCATACTCCGCCCGCCCGATGCCCGGCCCCACCAGATTGCCGAACGGGTCGGTGGAGTAGAAGGCCATGTCGGATTCGTTGGCGTGTTCGCCGAGCCAGGTGGTGAGCCAGGGGTAGCGGTCGTCACGGTCTTCGTCGAAAATGACCACCACCGAGCCCACCTCGCCCGCGATTTTGTCGAACTGCCGCACGTAGATCTTGTTCTCGTACCAGTGCCGGATGGTCTCCCGCAGGTCGATCCCGTCGAGGATTGACGTGGTGAACGGCTCCGTGCGGGTGCGCTCTTCCGACAGGATGCTCTTGGCCTTCTTCTGAAGGAAGCGGCCGAAATCCTCAACCACGATGTCCTCGGGAGGATAGGAGCAGATGGAGGTGCCATCGATCTGCTGCGCCCACTCCCCGGGGAACTTCTCCTTCTTCCGCGACTTGAGGCCAACCGGCTTCAACCGCTGCTTGGGCTTGGGCAAGCGCCGGCGCAGGCGAATCCTTCGGGTATTGAGCCAGACCTCCTCCCCCGAGAGGTTCACGGTTACGAGGTCGCTCTGCGTCTTCTGCGGCGGATACTTCCCGCCGGTTTCCCACACGTCCCAGCCGTAGTTGTCGTCCACGATGGAGTGCGCCGCGACCGTGATGTCGAAGAGGCTCGCCGTCAGGTCGCCGGAGGAAAGGGCCAAGTTGCGCGTGTAGCGGCCGAGCAGGCGCCGTTGCCAGTGAGATACGCGCTCGCCGGTGGCTTTCTCGTAGGCTTTCTCGGCATCGAGCAGCAAGGCAAGCTGCGACCGCCTCCGGTCGGCAAGCTGGTCCTCCTGCATGGCGGCGCGGAACTGCTCGTAGCGATATTGCAGATACGGATACTCGATGGCGATCTCCGCCAGGCAGTCGGGATGCGGATTCAGTAGTTGCACGTCCGTGCGCGAGGTTCGCGCCATGGGCTGCGCTTGCGGCTCTTCCATGGCGTCGAGCACCGGGTCAAGCAAATTGAGCGACACGACGACGAACACGGCGGCCAGCGGGTCCGCCCCTTGCAGCTTCCAGGCGATGCCGGCGGCGTGCGCGGCGATCTCATCGGAGCGCGGCTGCGGGTAGACGCGGTAGGCCTCGACGTACTTCTCCAGGGGGACGTGCCGGAGCGAGTAAGGGTCCGGGTAGCGGTCGGGCAGGTGAGGACGCTCGCCGAAGCCGGGCTCGGCGAAGACGATTTCGGCGCCGATCTCCAGTCCGGTGCGGACGGCCTCGGTGAACGGGTCGGCGGGCTCGACCGGGACGTAGATGGCGCGGTCCTCGTCTTCGCTCTGGTCGGGGTAAAGGATCACCGACATTTCCGGCAGACGCTCGACGGCGCGCAAGTAGGCGGCTTCGAGCGTGGCGGGCAACTCGACCGCGACCACCTGGGGCCGCTCGCGCAACAGCGCCCGGCGCAGCTCGACGGCAAATTCCAGACGTCCGGGCGCGACGGGGAAATAGGTGAACCGGCCGCGGCGCAGGCTGCCGGCCTCAGGCGCGGACTCGAGGGACATACCGCCGGGCCTCTTCCCCGAGGGTCTCCAGGATGGCGACCTCCAGCGCGCGCCCCTCGTCCAGGTGGGGCAATTCGCTTTGCAGCTTCATGGCGAAGCGGGCGACGTTGATGCCGTCACGGACGGTGAAGCGCTCGTCGGCCGAGTGCGCCTGCTGGAGAAAATCGGTCACGTATTGCAGTATCCTCTCCTCGCCGAAGGGCAGGTTCTCCTTGAGGATCTGGTACTCTTCGTCGCGCTCCGGGAAATCGATGAGGATCTGCGGCTGGAGGCGGGAGTGGATGTACTCGGGAAGATCGAACGTGGAGGCATCGTCGTTCAGAGTGGCGACGAACCGGAAGTCCGGGTGGGCCTTGATCTTGATGCCGGCCACGATGGATTCCACGTAGCGGCGCGCGTCGAGCAGCGGAGCGAGGCTGGCCCAGCTCTTCTCGCTCATGCGGTTGCCCTTCGTCGAGAATCGCCACCCCGCCGCGGGTCATGGCCGTGACCAGCGGCGAGGCCACGTAGCGCAGTCTTCCTTCGCCCTCGATGACGGGGGTGACCAGGAGGTCGTCGGGGCGGGTGTCCACCGTGGCCTGCATGATGTAGACTTCGCGGCCGAGCCGCTTGGCGGCGGCGTAGGCCAGTGTAGTCTTACCCACGCCCGGCTTGCCCACCAGCCGGGGATTCATCGGCAAATCTCGCGGATCGACCACCAGCCAGGCCGCCAGAAGCTGGCGCAGCGGCTCATCCTGTCCCACCCATCGCGCGGGCAACTCGTCCGGGTGCGCCAAATGCAGAGTGACCCCTTCGATCTCGACCACCGCCATAGCCACCATTGTCACAGATCGAAGCGCGGCCGGAAGCGCGGTGGCAAAAAAACTCTTGACAGGCGCGCCCGCGGCTCTGGCGGAGTTATCGCCCCAGCAACTCCAGGTAGTGAGCCACGGCCTCGATGCCGCGGTAGAAGTTCGGCAGGTGGAACTTCTCGTTGGGGGCGTGCAGGTTGTCGTCCGGCAGACCGAAGCCCATCAGGACGCTGGGCATGCCCAGGTGCTGGTCGAAGAGACCAACGATCGGAATCGAGCCGCCCGAGCGGATGTAGACCGTCTCCTTGCCGAAGACCTGGTTCATCGCCTCGGCGGAGGCGTGGATGAAGGGATTTGTGGGATCGACGAGCGAGGGCGCCGCGCTGTGAATGGGCTTGACCTCGACCGTGACGCCCTTGGGGGTCACATTGCGGACGGCGGCCCGGAACTGGGCCAGCGCTTCATCCGGGTCCTGATCGGCGACCAGCCGCGTGCTGATCTTGGCGCTGGCGCGAGCCGGGATGACGGTCTTGGCGCCTTCTCCCGTGAAGCCGCCGCGGATGCCGTGGACCTCCAGAGTGGGCCGGGCCCACACGCGCTCGAACAGCGGGAACTCGGGCTCGCCCACCAGTTCGGTCACCTCCATCTCCTTGCGCTTGTACTCCTTCTCGTCGAAGGGCAGCCGGGCCCATGCCTCGCGCTCCTTGCGGCTGGGCGGGCGGACACGGTCGTAGAACCCGGGGATCAGAATGTGGCCGTCGCGGTCCTTGAGCGCGCAAAGGATCTCGGCGATCGCCTGAATGGGGTTGGGCGCGGCACCGCCATAGACGCCGGAGTGCAGATCGTGATCGGCGCCCTGCACATTCAGCTCGAAGTAGACAATCCCGCGCAAGCCCACGCAGATGGTCGGCAGGCCCGGGGCGAACATCTCGGTATCGCAGATGACAGCCGCATCGGCCTTGAGCCGGGCCGGCTTGGTGGCGACGTAGGCCTCGATGTGCTCGCCGCCGATCTCCTCCTCGCCTTCGATCAGGAACTTCACGTTGACCGGGAGCCGGCCGGTGGTCTTCAGAAAACCCTCGACGGCCTTGATCAGGATGAAGGTCTGTCCTTTGTCGTCGGAGGCGCCGCGGGCGAAGATGTCGTCGCCGCGCACCTCCGGCTCGAAGGGCGGCGACTTCCACTCGTCCAGAGGATCGGGCGGCTGCACGTCGTAGTGCCCGTAGAGCAGCAGGGTGGGCTTGCCAGGCGCTCCCAGCCACTCGGCGTAGACCAGCGGGTTGCCCTCGCCTTCGATCAGCTCGGCGCTTTGCAGGCCGGCCGCTCTGAGTTGCTCGCGAACGAATTCCGCCGCGCGCCGGATGTCGGGCTTGTGCTCGGGCAGCGTGCTGATGCTGGGGATGCGCAGGAAGGTCTTCAGCCCCTCCAGGAAGGCTTCGCGGTTCGTCTGGTAGTAGCTCATATAACTCGATCATACGCCAAGCAGCTTGTTGAAAGACCTGCTGGGCAAGTCAGGAGACATACCCCACATGGGCGCAAGTCTCCGGTTCCAGGTGTGGGATAAGACTCCTGTCTTGTCCTGGCCCGGCATTCGGGCAGGTTTTTCAACAAGCTCCTGGGGCTAGAATAAAAGAATGACTGCCGCAACGCTCCGCGGGATCGTGCCCGCCGTGATTACGCCATTTCGCGAAAACGAAGCTATCGACTACTCAGCCTGGCAGAACGTACTCGAGTACCTGATCGCGAGCGGGGTGCACGGCCTCTTCGTGGTCGGCGGACAAGGTGAGTTCTTCACTCTCTCCGAGGAGGAGAGAACCGTGGCCGCGCGGTTCTGCGCGCAGACCGTAGCGAAGCGTTTGCCGCTCTACGTCAATGTAGGCGCCGTGACCACGGCGGAGACCGTCCGGCTGGCGCAACGGGCCCAGGACGACGGCGTGGATTATGTCGTGGTGATCACGCCCTACTACCTGAAGCCGTCCGCCGACGAGTTGTACGAGCACTATTCGGAAGTCTGCCGAAGCGTGAGGACTCCCGTGCTGGCCTACAACATCCCGGAGCGCACGGGGGTGGAGCTGACGCCGGCAGTGCTCACGCGCGTGGCCGAGTCGAACGACAACTTCGTGGGTTTGAAGGACTCGAGCGGCAAGCTGGATTTGATCCCGGATTGGAAACGGGCCGGGCTCGCCGTGTTCATCGGGCGCGACCACATGATCCTGGATGGGCTGCGGATGGGATGCGCGGGCGCGGTGACCGCTTGCGCCAACGTGATCCCGCGAGCCTTCGTGGACCTATACAACGCCTACCAGGCTGGGAATCTGGAAGAGGCGGCTCGTTTGCAGGCCCTGGTGGAGCCGCTGCGGCAAGCATTTTCGCTGGCGACGTTCCCCTCCGTCGTGAAGGAGGCCATGAACATGGCGGGGATGAACGTGGGGCGCTCGCGGCGTCCGGTCGGGCCCATGCCGGAAGGGGCCCGGGCGAAGCTGGCGGCGGTGCTGGACAAACTCAGAGAGGCGCGCTATCTCCCGGAGCCGGCCACCATGGCGGGCCTGGGACGATAACGCGGCGGGATGCACACAAACCGATTAGCGCAGGAGAAGAGTCCCTATCTGCTTCACCACGCGCAAAATCTGGATTGCCCTCCCGGTCCACGTGCTGGTCGCCATCGTCCGGAGGCGGTTGGGGCCGGATGCGCACCTCTACCAGATTCTGCAGGTTCTGAGCGCCGCGCTTCTCGAGAAGCCCCCATTTTATAGGCACTTCAGACATCCGACTCCGAGAACGCTTTACCCCGTGTCGCCAGCCAGTTAATTCTGTTCGAGTTCAAGCCGGACAGCAGTGATCCGGGCTAGTGATGCGTGGGAATGAGAGTTCCATATCCAATCGTCTATTGAAGGCTGCGGCTATCCCGCTTATTCTTGTGATTCGCGATGTATTCCGACCGCCAGTCGGGGACGAGCCTGATCACGCGGGTGACCGATGCGCTGAGCCGGAAGACCGACTACGGCCACGACGCCGGAGGCAATCTGACGAGCATCCAGGGGCCGATCTTGAGCATCCCGGCGGCAGTCTACGGATACAATTCGTCCGGCCAAGTGACCTCCGTGACGAATCCGCTGAGCAAGGCCTGGCAGTTCGGCTACGATCTCGGCGACCTGAAGACGGTAACGGATCCGCAGCTGCGCACGGCCACACAGGTGACGGACTACGCGGGGCGGCTAGGGATGGTCGAGAATGCGCTGGGGCAGAGAACGCACTTTGAATACGACGCGCTGAACCGTGTGACCAGGCTCATCGATCCGCTCACCGGCAGGAACGAATTCACCTACGATCCCAATGGCATCCTGCTCACGGTGAAGGATGCCAGGAGCGGGACCACGAACTACATGTATGACAACATGGACCAGCTCCAGACGCGCACGGATCCGCTGACGAAGGCGGAGGACTACGTCTACGACCTCGGCGGCAACCTGACGCGGTTCACGGATCGCAAACGCCAGGTCACGAACTTCGCGTACGACCCCTTCGGCCGCCTGGAAACGACCACGTATGCGGATAGCTCGACGACCACCAACACGTACGATGACGCCAGCCGGCTGACGCAGGTGGTAGATTCGATTTCAGGGACGATCACGCTGACTTGGGACGATTTCGACCGGCTGACGCGGGAGGTGACGCCGCAGGGGACGGTCGATTACGTCTACGACACGGCGGGGCGGCGTACAAGCATGACGGTGGCCGGGCAGCCGGCGGTAAATTACACCTACGACAACGCCGACCGGCTGACGCAGATCACGCAGGGAAGCTCGACGGTGACGATGGAGTACGACAATGCCGACCGGCGGACCAAGACGACGCTGCCCAACGGGGTGAGCATGGAGTACGCCTACGATGACGCGGGGCAGCTTACCCGCATTGACTACAAGCAGGGGAACACGCTGATCGGCGACCTGAGCTATCAGTACGATGCGGCCGGCAACCGGGTGGCGATCGGCGGAAGCTTCGGGCGAGCGGGCCTGCCGCAGGCGCTGGCCTCGGGTACGCGTCCGGCGAACACATGTAGGCCCAGACGCGTGTACGGTTGAAGGCTGGGGTGGGGTTCAGGCCTTGCTGGCCACCCGTGCCGCGAGCCAGTTGTCGGGCAGTAATTCCTCGAGTCGGTTTTGCGGGTGAGCCCCGATGCGAGTGAACACGTCGCGTAGATACGCGAACGGGTCGATGTGGTGACGCTTCGTGGTGGCAATGAGACTCGTCAGCACCGCCGCCGTACGTCCGCCGTTGTCGCTGCCGAAGAAGGTCCAGTTGCGCCGTCCCACAGCCACTCCGCGCAGGCTGCGCTCGGCGCCGTTGTTGTCGATTTCCAGATCGCCGTCCTTCGCGTAGCGCACCAGCGCCTCCCAGTTGGACAACGTGTAGGCCATGGCTTGGCCGATCGGACTCTTCGGCAACACCCGCGGCCGCTCGCGCTCTAAATACGCCTGGATGTCGTCCAGCATCGGCTGGCTCCGTTCCCGGCGTAGCGCCAGGCGCCCGGCGGCGTCCAACTGCTTTTCCCGCGCCTCGCGCTCGACGTCGTACAGCAGATGGAAGTAGGCCAGCATCACCGTCGAACGCATGATGTCGGACGACTGCGCATCGAAGTACTTGCGGCGCGCGTGCGCCATGCAAGCCACCTCCGTGATGCCGCGCTCGGTTTCCTTGTAGATCTGGTCGTAGCCCGAGTAGGCGTCTGCCTGCAGGTATCCGTGGAAGTCCTTCAGGAACTCATCCGGCCCTTCGCGGCAGCGATTCGGGGTGTAGTCGTACACCGTGTAGGGATGCAGCGCGTCCCCGACGTAGGTCCAGATCCGCCCGGTACGCGTGCACGGCAACTCCGGGTCCAACACCGGCACCGGCGTGTCGTCGGTCTGCACGACTTTGGAACTCAGTACCCGCTCCTTCATCAGATCGGCTAGCGGACCGACTAACTCCGCGCACTGCCGCATCCAGTCGCACATGGTCTGGCGAGACAAATCCACGCCCTGCCGGGTGAAGATCGCCTCCTGGCGGTGCAAAGGAAGATGGTCCCCGAACTTGCTCACCGCCACGTGTGCCAGCAGTCCCGGCCCGGCCAGCCCCTTCTCCACCGGCGCCGGCGGCTTTGCGGCCGTGACCACGGTGCAGCCCTTGGGGCAAGCGTACTTCTGGCAGGCTTGCTGGACGACGTGCAACGAGGCCGGCACGTACTCCAGTTGCTCGCTGATCTCCTCGCCGATGTGCCGCAGTTCCGCCTGGCACTCCGGGCACCGCCGCTGGTCGTCAGCCAGGTCATAGACTACACGGCGCCGCTCCAGCGACTGCGGCAACCGCTGCCGTCCGTGCCCCGGCGGAGATGGCCGCGGTTCGCTCGCGACCGACTTCGGCTCAGGCGGCGGCTCTTCCCCCCGGCTGGCGATCTCGGCGGCGAACAGGAACAACTGGTTCTCATCCACCCGCTCGCGCTTCTGTCCATAGCGGTGACGCAGCATCTGCTGGAGCCAGTGCCGCACGCGCTCGAGTTCGTACTCCTTGGCCGCCAGTGCCGCCTGGGTGGCGTCCAGTTGCGCCAGGGTCCGCAGCAGCATCTGTTGCAGGGCGGCTGGGTCACTGGGCAGGTCTGGAGGGTCTGTCGCCATCGCGCTGAGTAAGTATCTGAAACACTAACTTACTACACTTACTCTCATAAGTCAACAAAAAACAGAGGAGCATGCTATTGTTTTGACGCCTCCAGCTCCGCATGCGCCTCGAATGCCGCGGCGGGCAGCGCGTAGCGTTTCCGCCGTCGCCCCTTGCCGAGGTCGATGCCCTCCAGCAGCACGCCCAGCTCCCAGGCCGCGATCTCCCGCCGGCCCGTTTGGGCGAAGGGGAACTGGAAGGTGCCCGCCTCCAGCCGCTTGTACCAGATCACCCACCCATCCCGATCCCAGTACAGGATCTTCAGACGGTCGCTACGCCGGTTGCAAAACACCAGCAGGTGCCCCGAGAAGGGATTGCAGCGGATGATATGCTCGGCCATCATGGACAGACCGTCGAAGCTCCGGCGCATGTCACAGGCCACGGTGCACAAGTACACCTTGATGGCCGCCGGGAAGCTCAGCATCCCGGCTGTTCCAGCGCCGCCAGCACCGATCGCAGGGTCGGCTCATCGACGCCTTTGGCCAGGCGCAGCCGCCGCCCGCCGGCCAGCACCAACTCTATGCCGGCATCCGCCGAGCCCGGCTCGCCGCTGACCAGGGCGAAGCTGGCCGGCCCGTTCGCTGAGCCCCGCGGCGTTGAAGCGGGCGGACGCTTCTCCTTCAATCGGCGCTGCCACCAGTAGAACTGGCACTCCTTCAGCTTCCGCTGCCGGCAGAAGGCCCGCGTCGACATGCCGCTCCGGGCAGCATCCCGAATGACCGCCTGCCAGTACCGCGCCTTCTCCACATCGTGCTTCTGGCTCACTTCTGCTCCTCCTCGTGCCCGCGCGCGCACTCCGGGCGCACATGCATCAACACAAGGAAGTATGACCGCTTACCTCAAAACACGGAAGATGGGTTTGCCGGACGCGTACGGCCTCGGCGGTGTATGACGCGGCAAACCGGCTCACCCAGTGGGGCGCCATCACGCTGACTTACGACGACAACGGGAACCTGACCAGCGACGGCCTCAACTCGTACACCTGGAACGCCCGGAACCAGTTGGCGTCGATGACCGGGGCGAATTTCCAGTACGATGCGTTCGGGCGTAGGAAGAGCAAAACCGTTGGCGGGGCGACGACCCAGTTCCTCTACGACGGAGTCAACCCCGCGCAGGAGATTGGCGGCGCCGCGGCGAACCTGCTGACGGGCCTCGGCATCGACGAAGTCTTTACGCGGACAGATTCCTCCGGCACGCGCCACTTCCTCACCGACGCGTTGGGATCAACACTTGCCTTGGCGGACGGCGCAGGCGCCGTACAGACGCAGTACACCTACGAGCCGTTCGGCCAGGTGACCGTGAACGGCCCCTCCAGCGCCAACCCGTTCCAGTACACTGGCCGGGAGAACGACGGCACCGGGCTGTACTACTACCGGGCGAGATACTACCATCCCGGACTCCAGCGGTTCATCAGCGAGGATCCGCTCGGGTTCGCAGGTGGCGATGCAGATTTCTATGCGTATGTCGGAGGCGCACCCGCTGACTTGACGGATCCTTCCGGAATGACAGATGCTCCAGGATTTGCGGAAAGCTTGATCCCCATCTGGGGTTCGGGACGGCAGGCAGTGCATGATTTCGAGTGCGGCGACTGGGCTAGCGGCTTCCTAAATACCGCCTTGGCCGCGTCTGATGCGTTCCTCGTCAAATCACTCGCCTCTACTATAGGAAAAGTCGCGGTCGGAGGGCTCGCAAAAATCTCGGGAAGCCACACTTGGGACGCAACAAGAAAGTGGATGACAAGCGTGGGTTGGCGCGATCTTCCAGGCCTACAATTTCACCATTGGGCGATACCACAGAACGGTTGGGGGGCGGGAGTTCCACAAGTGGTCAAGAACCAACCGTGGAACATTACGAAGTTGACCGCGGAGGAGCATACAGCCATGCACCAAATGACAGGTGTGGGGCGCCTTTGGGCGGGTTCGCCGACTTGGGGAAAAGTTGCGACTGCTGATGCTGTTGGCAAGGGCTGGAGTCTGACTAGGGGGAGGTGCGAATGCAGGTAGTGTGCACAGCGAGGCAGAACGCTAAGCATGTCTTGAGACAGACCAGAAGTTGATAGAGCGTGGGCCGATGGTCAATTTCATCGATTCTATCTTCAACTGCTGGGGGAAGCCCCGTCGCGATGATCCTGTCTTCGGTCGGATGCGCTATATGGGCGACCACGCGAAGTACTGGGAAGCCAAGACGAAATTCCACTGGGCTGAGTCGGATATCGAGGTTTTTGTCGAGGCTTCGGCTGCAGACAATATGGAGCAGCAACAGGAATTCTTCAGGAAGCTGACCGAAGAGTGGCCAAGTCTACGCGATGGAATCGGGCAGTCGCTCCACCAAGAATGGCACCGCTGGAACCCAGCGACCGGGGCCGATCCCCCGCCGAACCAATTCGTGATTTCGTCCATGACAATCCCCAAAGGTACCGTTGAAAACGCCGAATGGGAGATTTCGTTTGCCAGCCGAGGAGAAGGCCACTTGTACACCGTACAGATGAAGGGTCTCACGCCCATCAGGGTCGTGGCAGAGTAGCAAGCCGGGACACCGGGGACCGGTTGACGTCGATGGCGGGAACTAGCTTCGGCACGGCTTGCTGCCACGCCGTACCAGCCATACCATCTGCGCAACGACCCAGTTCCTGTGCGACGGGGTGAACACGGTGCAAGAGATCTCCTCGAACACAGCCAACCTCCTCACGGGCCTCGGCATCGACGAAGTCTTCACGCGGACGGACTCTTCCGGCACGCGCCACTTCCTCACCGACGCGCTCGGCTCAACTCTCGCTTTGGCGGACGGCGCAGGCGCCGTGCAGACGCAATACACCTACGAGCCGTTCGGTGAGGTGACCGTGAACGGCCCCTCCAGCACCAACCCGTTCCAGTACACTGGCCGGGAGAACGACGGCACGGGGCTGTACTACCACCGGGCGCGGTACTACCAGCCCGGCCTCCAGCGTTTCATCAGCGAGGATCCAGCCGGATTCATTGGGGGCGACACGAATTTGCAGACCTACACCTTTGACGATCCTACGGGTTTCCGCGACTCGTCCGGAATGAATGCCTTTGATGATTTCTCGATGGGAATTGTAGACAGCTTGACTTTCACGTTAACGAAGCGTCTTCCCAACAATTGGAGGGGCGACATCGATGAATGTTCCCTCGCGTATCGTATCGGAGACAAGGTCCCCCTTGTCCTCGGCGTTGGTCGACTTGCGTATGCGGCTACTGCGAAGGCCCTGCCCTTAGTCTTCAGTTCAGGGAGCAGTGAGCTGGCTAGGGCGCTGCAAATCTCCTCGGCTAGAAATTTACTAAAGCGCGTCGGCTGGGCAGGCCTCCCTGGAAAAGCGATCGAACGCATTACCGGCCATTCGTTCCTCTCCGAGGAGCAGGTGCTTGCGAAATACGGTCCCGATGCGGCCAAGATCATTTCCAAAGCAACCTCGACGAACCCCTACTGGAACTCTGGAGGGGGGTGGTGGATAGGGGGCAGTATGGTAAACCGCCCGGGCAACTGCCAATGCCAGTAAACGACCCCTTGCCCTCCGGTGTCAAGTGGAAGGTCGTCATCGTCGTCATCCTTGGGGTCTCCCCTTGGCTCATCGCCCTTGCCATCGTGGTCGCGCAGGGGATACCGATCTGGCCAGCGGTCCTGCTGGTATTGGCTTGTTATGTCTTCCAAATGCTTGCGTCGGTCCTTTATCTTCGGCTGAAGAAACGGAGGTAAGCCGGCGAACCGCGCTGCGAGATGCTCACCGAAACAGCTTGGTCTTCAGGGATAAAGCCTTTGGGCGCCGAGACTGAAGATCATCTGCGCCAGCCCGACGCGGTTTCTTTACTTTTTCCGCCGATGCGTGGGGCCCGCCGATGATGAACTTCCTCTTCAAGTATCAGACGGCGTCGGACTGCCTGGCGACGTACAACCGGCTGACGGCGGTCACCGACCCGTTGAACCACGGCACGAGTTTCGGATACGACGCCGGAGGCAATCTGACGAGCATCCAGGGGCCGATCTCGAGCATTCCGGCGACCGTGTTCTGGTACAATGCGTCCGGGCAGGGGGTGTCGGTGACGACGCAGTTTCTGTACGACGGGGTGAACGCGGTGCGGGAGACCTCCGCGACGACGGCGAACCTCCTGACGGGCCTCGGCATCGACGAAGTCTTTACGCGGACGGATTCCTCCGGCACGCGCCACTTCCTCACCGACGCGCTGGGATCCACACTGGCCCTGGCGGACGGCGCTGGCGCTGTGCAGACGCAGTACACCTACGAACCGTTTGGCCAGGCGACCGTGAACGGTCCCTCCAGCGCCAACCCATTCCAGTACACCAGCCGGGAGAACGACGGCACGGGGCTGTACTACTACCGGGCGCGGTACTACCATCCCGGCCTCCAGCGGTTCATCAGCGAGGATCCGACTGAATTCAGCGGTGGGGTCAACATGTACGCGTATGTAGGGAATGATCCATTAAAGATGCTCGACCCGTCCGGTCTGTCGAGCCTGGTATTCAATCGCTCTTCCGGAACTCTGACTGTGATTGATGGCAATGGGAATGTGGTGGGTGTCTACCTAGCCGGCAACTTCACGACAAACCCGAGAGGCAATCCGAACACAATAGGAAGCAACGGTCCAGCTCCGAGCGGCACGTTCCCGGTCCAGGCACCAGTGAGTACAGGGAGCAGCCCAGCATATGGACCATACTTCTTCCCGATTGGGGCACCTGGGTCAATTGTTCGCCAACGAGGCATCGGCATACACGGCGGCCGCTCTGGGCCTACCTCCAAGACCTTAGGCTGCATCCGTGTCAGCAATGAAACAGCCCAGATTCTGCATCAGCTCTAATAAACGGACCCCATAACTAAGATCAGAATTCAGTGAGGCAACGATGGACCTTAAACGAGTTCTTGGAATGCCGGGTTTGGTTCTCTTTCTGGGAGGGCATCTATTTGGAGCGAACACCGCGCAGGCAATCCCCAGACGGGACGGACAAGAACCTATAAAGAGGCCAGGAACATTCAGTTCTCCCAATGGGAAATGCGAAGCTAGCCTCAAGACATCTGACAGAGGCGGCTTCTTGATGCTGACCACAGGCCAGGATGGCCGGATTTCGGTCAACGATGTAACAGGCATGATTTGGGCTGCGGATAGGACACTCGTGTATACGACGAGTCCGATCTATGGAAAACCTGGCTTATATGTGTTTGATTGCGACTCGAGCCACGTGAAGCGGATTGTTTCGCCTGGCACAATCACAAAAGCCTATCCTGATGGAGCGGATTATTTCGAGCTGCAAGGCATTTCTCGCGGAGATCCGGCTATAGTAAACTTCTATTACGCTCCTGATGTGGATAAGGTTGACTTTAACACTTTTAGAGCGCCGGCCAACCTGTTCCAAGTTCGTCTTGACGGCACTAATCGTAAGAAGGCTCAGTAGAACAGGAATCTCAGAAAGGGGAAACAGGCTTCCATAGGCAGTTCCAGGCGGCTCCTTCCTAGCCGCTTGGCCGCGGCTATCCCTTCCCGATGCCGCGGTCCAAAGGAGTCCGCCGCGCGTCGCTGAGTCGGTTCCTTTTGGGGCCACGGTAGAGAGCGCTTTGCGCAGGGGGTAGGGGTGGCGGTTGACGCCGGTAGCGGTACTGTGCGGAAGGGGGCGGTTGCTGCCGGGGAGTCCTTCGGCATTATTGCTTTTCTTTAGCTGTCTTATACAATCGCCACTTGTTCGACAATGCCGAAAACCTCACGCGCTTCACGGACTGCAAGCAGCAGGCCACGGACTTCACGTATGAAGGGTTCGGGCGGATGACGCCAGTCGCGTACGCGGATGGCTCAACGACCACGCAGACGTACGACGACGCCAGCCGGCTGACGCAGGCGTTGGCCTCGGCGGTTTACGACGCCACCAACCGGCTCACACAGTGGGGCGCCACCACGCTGACTTACGACCACAACGGGAACCTGATCGCGCGGGTGACACAGCGCCTGCCAGTTTGGGAAACTGAGAGAGGCGGCCCGGTTGTATGCACTGGTGGAACCGCTGAGGCTGGCGTTTTCGCTGGGGACGTTCCCGTCGGTTGTGAAGGAGGCCATGAACATGGCGGAGATGAACGTGGGGCGCTCGCGGCGTCCGGTCGGGCCCATGCCGGAAGGGGCCCGGGCGAAGCTGGCAGCGGTACTGGACAAACTCAGAGAGGCGCGCTATCTCCCGGAGCCGGCCACCATGGTGGGCCTGGGACGGTAGCGCAGAGGGATGCACACAAACCGATTAGCGCAGGAGAAGAGTCCCTATCTCCTTCAACACGCGCACAATCCCGTGGACTGGTTTCCGTGGGGACCGGAGGCGTTCGAGAAGGCCAGGCGCGAGGCGAAGCCGATCTTCCTGTCGGTGGGCTACTCCACCTGTCACTGGTGCCACGTGATGGAGCGCGAATCGTTCGAAGACGAGCGGATCGCCGCCCTGCTCAACGAGCGCTTCGTTCCGGTGAAGGTGGACCGCGAGGAGCGCCCTGACGTGGACCGCGTCTACATGCTCTTCGTGCAGGCCACGGCGGGCAGCGGCGGATGGCCCATGTCGGTCTGGCTGACGCCGGACTTGAAGCCGTTTTTCGGCGGCACCTATTTTCCCCCCGATGACCGCTACGGGCGACCCGGCTTCACTCGCGTTCTGGAGCAGATCGCCGATGCCTGGGAGAGTCATCGCGAAGAGATTGTCCAATCGAGCGAAAGCGTGCTGGACGATTTGAAGCAGCGCATCGAAGCCAGTCCCGCCGCCGCCTTGCTCGATGCGAGCGCGCTCGATAGCGGCTTCTTCTATTACCGCCGTGCGTTCGATGCCGGGCACGGGGGCTTTGGAGGCGCGCCCAAGTTCCCGCAGCCCGCGATCTTCCGTTTCCTGCTGCGCGAGCACGCCCGCACTGGCAACCAGGAAGCGCTGAATATGACGCTGGTGACGCTGCGCGCCATGGCCAGGGGCGGGATTCGGGATCACCTCGGCGGCGGCTTTCACCGTTATTCCGTGGACGAAAGCTGGTTCGTGCCGCACTTCGAAAAGATGCTCTACGACCAGGCGCAACTGGCGACCGCTTACCTGGAGGCGTTCCAGATCACGGGAGACCGGTTCTTCTCCGGCGTCGCCCGCGGCATCTTCGAGTACGTCCTTCGCGACATGACCAGTCCCGAAGGCGGCTTCTACTCCGCCGAAGATGCGGACAGCGTGATCGATGCCGCGCGCCCGGAGGTCAAAGGCGAAGGCGCGTTCTACATCTGGAGCCGCGGGGAGATCGAAGGTCTCCTCGGCGGAGCCGCCGCGGAGAAGTTCTGCCGCGTATACGGCGTCGAAACCGCGGGAAATGTGACCGGCGATACACACGGCGAGTTCTCCGGAAAGAACATCCTGCACGAAGCCCTCGAACCTGAAGACGAAGATCGAAGCGCGCTCCATGCCTCCCGGCAGGCGCTGCTGGCTGCGCGGTCCCAGCGGGTTCGCCCGCAGCTTGACGACAAGATCCTGACGGGGTGGAATGGCCTGATGATCTCCGCGTTCGCCCTGGGCGCGCAGGTGCTGGAGGAGCCGGCCTACCTCGCGGCGGCCCGGGAGGCGGCGCAATTCATTCTCAGCCGCTTGTGGGATCCGGCCAGCGGCGTCCTGTTCCGCCGCTTCCGCGCGGGCGAGCGAGCAGTCCACGGATTTGCGGCCGACTACGCCCTTTTCGTCGAGGGCTTGCTGGACTTGTACGAAGCGGATTTCGATCGTGAGCATCTGGAGACGGCGGTCCGTCTCATGGAACGCCAGCGCGAGCTTTTCGAGGATCGCGAGGGTGGCGGCTATTACGAAGCTTCCCAGAGCGACGACAGCCTAGTGCTGCGGCTGAAGGACGACAGCGACGGCGCGGAACCCGCATCCAATTCGGTGACCGCGCTGAACCTGCTGCGTCTCGGCGAGCTGACCGACAGGCAGGACTTCCGCCAATCGGGGGAACGGACGCTGGGCTCGTTTGCCTCCCAGTTGTACCGAGCGCCGGGCACCATGCCGCGGATGCTGGTGGCGCTCGGGTTCCACCTGGCCACTCCGAAACAGATCGTCATTTCGGGGGACGGGGAGCAGGACGACACCGCGGCTTTTTTGCGCGCCCTGCGGCAGCGGTTTGTGCCCAACAAAGTCGTGTCCCTCGGCGATGCGGACAAGTGGCCGCGTTTGGGAGGGGTGACAGCATATGTCTGCAAGCACTACGTTTGCCAGTCGCCAGTGACGACTGTGGCGGAATTCGTCGAGTTGCTAAAATAGGGTCAATTCGGCACTGCAGGCTCAAGATTCAGAACTGGAAATCAGGAGGAAAGATGGAAAGACCAGGAGCTACGACTCTGAAAGGAAATCCGTTTACGCTCATTGGCCCGGAGTTGAAGGTAGGGGACAAGGCGCCGGATTTTGACGCTGTGGACAACAATCTCGCGGCGGTGAACCTGAAGCAGACGGGGAACTCGGTGCGGATCGTGAGTGTTGTGCCCTCGCTCGACACGCCGGTGTGCGACGCGCAGACCAAGCGCTTCGACAACGAACTCGCCAAGCTGAGCGGTGTCGACGTCATCACGGTGAGCATGGATCTGCCTTTCGCGCAGCAGCGGTGGTGCGGGGCTTTCGGGGTGGACCGCGTCAAGATGTTCTCGGATCACAGAAGCGGCTCTTTCGGGACGAACTACGGGACGCTGATCAAGGAGCTGCGCATCGAGAGCCGCGCCATCTTCGTCCTGGACAAGGAGAACGTGGTCCGGTACGTGCAGTACGTCAAGGAAGTCACCGACCACCCCGACTACGAGGCGGCGCTCAACGCAGCCCGGTCGTTGGCTGTTTTATCGGCTTGACAGCGAGCTAAGCCTAACCATATCATTAAGTTTGCCCGCGACTTGGGCCCGCTTGGCAACGCCCGCTGCGTACTACTGTTCGGGAGGAGGATGTCTTGATCAAGCTGGATATCATCAACGAGGTCGTCAACAAGACGGGGATCACGAAGACTAAGGCCGAGATGGCGGTCGAGACCGTCTTCGAAAGCATGAAAAGGGCGTTGGGTCAGGGTGAGCGCATCGAGTTGCGAGGATTCGGAATCTTCAACGTCCGGCCGCGGAAGACGGGCATCGGCCGGAACCCACGCACCGGCGCCGAGGTGGCGATTCCCCCTGGCAGGGCCGTGCGTTTCAAGCCGGGCAAGGAACTACAGTCTCTGTAACGCGCCGGCTCGCCCGAAGGTGCAAGAGGTTTGTGCGCCGAGGTGGCGCTCGACCCGGGGTCAAAGAGGTCCGTGCTTCCCGAGGAATATTCTCCAGATACCTTTGCTCCGCAGGATCCTGAGGGGACAGGACCAATGCTCCGGGCGCTGCAGAGAGGCGGCAACCCACGCCGATATTGGCTCCATATCCTGTTGTTGCTCCTCACCCTGGCGTCGACCACGATCATCGGCGCGCGGCTGGTTGAGAATTTTCGCACGGACCGGCCTCCCGTCTATCTTGCGGAAGACCTGGCGGCCTACAAAGAACTCCTCTCGAATCCGGGCTCCTGGTGGAACGGACTCGCCTACTCCCTCCCCTTGCTGGCGATCCTGTTGGCGCACGAGATGGGTCATTTTGCGGCGTGCGCCCGCTACGGGCTCGACGCCAGCCTCCCCTATTTCATGCCGTTCCCGAGCATCATCGGGACATTGGGGGCTTTCATTCGCATCCGATCGCCGATCTACTCCCGCCGGGTGCTCTTCGACGTGGGGATTGCCGGGCCGCTGGCAGGATTCGTTCTGATCCTGCCGGCAGCGCTCATCGGGATCGCTCTTTCGAAGGTAGTGCCGGGGATCGCAGCGCGGGGCGACCTCGCGTTCGGGACGCCTCCATTGTTCTCGATTTTTGAGCGCTTGGTTTTTCCGGGGACATCCCCCTCGGACCTCTCCCTGCATCCCATTGCTCGAGCCGCCTGGGTCGGCGTATTCGCCACTGCCCTGAACCTGTTGCCCATCGGCCAGCTTGACGGGGGACATATCCTGTATGCGTTCTTCGGCGAGCGCCACCGGCTTCTCTCCAGGATCTTCACGCTTGCACTGGTCCCTTTGGGCCTGCTGTACTGGCCCTGGCTATTTTGGGCCGTGGTCCTGTTCTTTTTCGGACTGCGTCACCCTATGATTTACGACATGACCGAGCCGGACCGCCGCCGCAAGATTCTCGGATTGGTCGCGCTGGCCATCTTCCTGCTCTGTTTCATGCTGGCGCCCATCGAGACCGCCGGAGGACTGTGAGGGGATGAAGATCTCGGCGACCATCATCACCCTCAACGAACAGGGGAATATTGCCCGGGCGATCGAGAGCCTGCGCTGCTGCGACGAGGTGGTGGTTGTCGATAGCGGTTCAAGCGACCGGACCTTGGAGGCCGCCGGCAAACTGGGAGCCCGCGTGGTCGAGCTGCCCTGGCGCGGATACGCGGGCCAGAAGAACTTCGCGGGGGAGCAGGCGTCCCATGACTGGGTGCTGTCGGTCGACGCCGACGAGGCGCTCAGCGAAGCCCTGGAGGCCGAAATCTGGCAGATCAAGAAGAACGGCCCGCAACATGACGCCTACACGATGCCTCGGATGGCGAAGTATCTGGGACGGTGGATACTGCATTCGGGGTGGTACCCGGATCGCAAGGTGCGCCTGTATGACCGCCGCAAGGCTCGCTGGGTCGGCGATTACGTCCATGAAGCAGTCCAGGTCCATGGCAGCGTCGGGCACCTTCAGTGCAACCTGCTGCACTACACGTTCGACTCCTTGTCAGAGCACCTGAAGAGCATGGACCGGTACACCACGTTGGCGGCGGAGGAACTAGTGGCCCAGGGGCGGATGGTTCGCTGGGATGACTTGGCCGTAGATCCGTTTTGGACCTTCACCCGCACCTACGTTTTTCAGGCGGGATTCCTGGACGGGATGGAGGGAATGACGATCGCCTTCATGGCCGCTTTCTACAACTTCCTGAAGTACGCCAAAGCACGGAACATGACATGTTAGAGGCATTTCTCGCCCTCGCTGCCGGCCTGTTGATCGGCAGCTTCTTGAACGTTTGCATCTATCGCCTGCCGCGGGATCTCTCCGTGGTGCGGCCACGCTCTTATTGCCCGGCCTGCGAGAGGAGAATCGCCTGGTACGACAACATACCCTTGGCCAGTTACCTCATCCTTGGCGGACGCTGCCGGCATTGCCATGCTCGGATCCCGTTGCGCTATCCGCTGGTCGAGCTCCTCACGGGCGGGCTTTTCTTCTTGACCGTCGAGAGGCTGGGCGCCGGGTTTCCCGCCGCAAAATGGTGCCTGTTCGAAGCCCTGATGGTTGGGCTGATCTTCAGCGATCTGGAGGAGCGGATTCTCCCCGATGAGTTAACCTTGGGCGGGACGGCGGCGGGGATCGTGCTGGCCGCCGTGGTGCCCATGGATTGGGGATACGCGCACATGTTCCTATCGCCGGTCCTGAGCGGGCGCTGGCTCTCGGTGGCCGAGTCGGTGTTCGGGGCTTTGATGGGCAGCGGATTGCTATGGCTGATCGGCAAGTTGTATAACGCCGTGCGTCACAAGGAGGGACTCGGCCTCGGCGACATAAAGATGCTGGCCATGGCCGGAGCGTTCCTGGGATTGCTCGGGACGTTGCAGACGCTGGTCGTCGCCTCGCTGGTGGGCTCCGTGATCGGCTTGATCTACATACGGCTCACGAAGAAGGACTACTCCACGTACGAGCTCCCGCTGGGCAGCTTTCTGGGCGCGACGGGCATCGTGATCGGGCTGTTGCAGGGCCCGTTGGGGGCCTGAGCGGGATAGGCTGGGAGCAGCTACGAAACCGGCGGAGAATCACACGTCATTCTCCGATGTTGTATACTTCATGCAATCGGGCTCACGGGATCTGACCGTGCATATCGGCTCTGAACCCGGTTATTCACCAACGTGAGAGCGCACCGTACGGTTCTCGGGCGAGTCGCCATTGGCACAGCTATCATCTGCGCCGTGCTGGTGCTCCAGCTCTTCCTCTACAGCCCCTGGCACAGAGACCCGAGTCAGGGACGCCAGTACTGCAACTTTTTCCCGGTCGAACATGGCAATGCGATCGAGGCCTTCGGCTCGATCGTCATCGCTCCGCCCTCGGTGGAACAGGGCCGTCTTCCCGAAGAGCACGCCGCCGTGGTTGCGGGCTGGCACTGGCAACATCGGGCCTCCCGGGCTCCCCCAGCTTAGCTGCATCCCCCAGGCAGTGAGTCTTTGAACCCGCGTCTCACGGGGGACGCAAAGGAGCTTGTGGATCCATGGGGCATTGCAGGTTTGGAGTACACGTTCACGTTTCGGCCCAAGTGCTTTTGGTCTTGTGCTTTGCGTTTCCGGCCCTCGCGCAGTCGCCGCCGCCCGCGGCGCTGACCATAGAAGAGGCGGTCAGCGAGGCGATCCAGAACAATCTCTCGCTACTGGCGGAGCGCGCCAACATCGGGATCGCGGACGCGCGCATCTTGACGGCTCGCTTACGCCCCAACCCGGTGTCGAGCGCGTCCGGCGATCACCTGGACCTCCTCGGCACGGGGTTCAACGATGTCAATCACGGCGGTCCGACCGAGTTCAGCTTGTCTGTCGATTTCCTGATGGAGCGCGGGGGGAAGCGGGACAGGCGGATCGATGTCGCCGGCAAGTCGAAGGCCGTGGCGGAGTCGGTCTTCCTCGAACGTCGTGCGGAGGACTTCCCTGGAGGTCCAGAATGCGTATGTCGATGCCCTGCTGGCAAGAGACAACCTCGACCTAGCCAGAGAAAACCTGGACTCCTTTAACCAGATCGTGGCAATCAATACGGCACGGGTCAGGGCGGGGGATATCGCCGAAGTGGAGCTGATCCGGTCCAGGGTAGCCGCCCTGCAATACGCGAACTCCGTGCGAAGGGCTGAACTCGGAGTGCAGATATCGGCGATGCGGCTGAAGACGCTACTGGGAAGAGGCCCGGGCTCCCCGGCGCCGGAGGTCGCGGGGTACCTTCGCAAGGAAGCGCCTGTTCCCAGCTTGACCGAGTTGTGCGCCATCGCACTGGAATCGCGGCCGGACCTTGTGGCCTTCCGCCTGGACGGGGTACGGGCCGCGGCCGAACTGAGGCTGCAGATGGCACAGGCAAAACCTGACCTCACATTCAGCACGGAGTACCGGCGCCAGCAAGTGGGTGCGCTGAGCAACTCGCTCGGGTTTTCCGTGAGCGCGCCTCTGCCCGTTTTCAATCGAAACCAGGGAGAGATCGCGCGCGCGGCACAAGAACAGAAGCAGACCGAGTTGCGCGTGCGCGCGCAGGAACTGGCCATCGCGGAAGAGGTGGAAGACGCGCACAACCAGTACCTGGCGGCACGCGAACTGCTGGACAGTATCCAGGGAAAGCTGCTGGCGGAAGCACGGGACGTCCGGGAAATCACGGACTTTGCTTACAAGCGCGGGGAAGCCACTTTGCTCGAGCTGCTCGATGCCCAGCGCGCTTTCAACGAGACCATGCAGGCTTACAACGAGGCGCGGGCGGAACACGCCCGGAGCCTGTACGTGCTGGACGCAGTCTGCGGAAAGGTGGTGACCAAGTGAAAAGCGGAATTCTTAGCCTCATAGCCGGCGGCGTGCTCGGCCTCATGGCCTGCGGCTGCGGAGAGAAGCCAGCCGAGAGCGTTCAGGCTTCGTCGCCGCCCGGGGAGGTGCGCGACGGCGCGAGGATATCTTTCCCCCCAGGCGCGCCGGCGCTTCAGCAGATACGCACCGCCGTGGTGGAGACGCGGGAGATACCTATCGACGAGCTGACCGCGCCCGGCAAGGTGGAGGTCAATCCCAACCGCGTCTCGCGTGTGGTGATGCCGGTTGCCGGACGCGTAAGGGCCGTGCTCGTGAAACTGGGCGACCCGGTGGCGGAGGGCCAGGCCGTGCTCACCGTCGAGAGCCCGGAGGCCGGCTCCGCCGTATCCACCTTCAGTCAGGCAGACGCCCGGCTGCGCCAGGCGATTTCCACGCAGGCAAAGGCAGAGAAAGACCTGGCGAGGATCAAAGACCTGTATGAACACCGCGCCGCGGCGCTTAAGGACGTGACCAGCGCGGAGAACGATCTGGTTCAAGCGGAAGCCGGTGTCCAGGAGAGTCGGGCGGAGGTCGAGGCAGCCCGCGCGCGGCTCGATGTGCTCGGCCTGAAACCCGGTGGAGAGACCAGCGAGGTGACCGTCCGAGCCCCCATCGCAGGAAAGGTGCTGGAGATCGCGGTTACCCCGGGAGAATACCGGAACGACACCGCGGCCAGTCTCATGACCATTGCCGACTTGAGCACGGTCTGGATCACATCCAGCGTCCCCGAGTCGAGCATACGGCTCATCCAGGTGGGGGAACCCGTGGTGATCTCGCTGGCGGCCTTTCCCAACGAGTCGTTTCGGGGCCGGGTCGCTCGCATCGCGGACACCGTGGACCCGGACACACGGACGGTGAAGGTGCAAGCCGAACTGGCGAACCCCGCCGGCCGCTTCCGGCCCGAAATGTTCGGGAGCATTCTTCACTCCCACGGATCACGAGTCCTTCCGGTGGTGCCCGCGGGAGCAGTCGTGCAGGGTGCACAAGGTCCGATCATTTACCAGGAGAAGGGACAAGGCGTGTTCGAGAAGACCAAGGTCGTTGTAGAAGATGCTCGCGACGGTTTCGTCCCAGTCCTTTCGGGCTTGCGGGGCGGCGAGCGCGTGGTTGTCGACGGCGCGGTGCTGCTGGGGCACTGATGAGGTCCATTCGCCATGCTTGACAGCCTTTTGGAACATGGATTTCATCGCCGGTTTCTGGTCGTATTCCTGAGCTTGTGCCTGGCGGGCTTGGGCATCTGGGCCTTCGTGCAGCTCAAGGTGGAAGCGTACCCCGACATCTCGGACTTGCAGGTGACGGTGATCACCCTGCAACCGGGCCACGCCGCTGAAGAGGTGGAACAGCAGGTCACGGTTCCGATCGAGCGGGCGCTGAACAGCGTTCCGAAGGTCATTTCGAGGAGATCCAGGACTATCTTCGGGCTTTCGGTGGTGGATCTGACCTTCTCGGATGACGCCGACGAAAACGTCGCCCGCCAGATGGTCCTGGAGAAGCTTCGGGACGCGGAGCTGCCGGCCGGCGTCGATGCGACCTTAGCCCCTCCCACCACACCGGCGGGCGAGCTGTATCGTTATGTGGTGGCCGGCAAGGGGTTCGACGAGATTCAACTGCGCGAACTCCAGGACTGGGTGATCGCGCCGAGGCTGCAGCAGGTGCCGGGCGTGGGAGACGTGTTCCCGTTCGGCGGCCTGATCAAGCAGTATCAAATCGCCATCGATCCGATGGCGCTGTACAAGTACGGCCTCTCCATCCGCCAGGTGGCGGATGCGGTGAGCGCGAACAATCAGAACGCAGGCGGGTCGCTTCTGGCCAGCGGCCAGCAAGCGCTGGTGGTGCGCGGCTTGGGGCTCATACGGTCGGTGACGGACATTGAAGATGTGGTGGTGGCCGCCAAGCGGGGCACCCCTGTCTTCGTCCGCCAGATCGGACGCGTGGATCTGGGTTCCGCCCCGCGCACCGGGATGTTCGGGCTCAACGGCCAGACCGGCGGCGTCGAAGGCGTGGTGGTCATGCGGCGCGGCCAGAACCCGAGCGAGGTACTGAAGGGCATCCGCGCGGGAGTGGACGAACTCAACCAATCCCCGCTGCTCCATGGCGCCCGGATCGAGCCGATCTACGACCGGACCGACCTGGTGGCCTCGACATTGCACACGGTGTCCCGGACCCTGCTGGAGGCGCTGGTCATCGTCTTCCTCGTGCTGGTGTTCTTCCTGGGCAGCTTGCGGGCCGCCGTGCTGACCGCGGTCCTCATCCCGTTGAGCCTGCTGTTCGCCTTCGCGTGCATGTACTTCGCCGGCGTGAATGCCAGCCTCTTGAGCCTGGGCGCGATCGACTTCGGCATCATCGTGGACGGAACCCTGGTGATGGTGGAACGTATCGTGCGGTCGCTGGACAGCAAGGCGGAGGCCGAGGCGAGCATGGGCGTCATCCGGAGGGCCGCCAGCGAGATGACCCGGCCGATCTTTTTCTCCATGCTGATCCTCATTTCGGCCTACCTGCCGCTGTTCCTGTTGGAGAGGGTCGAGCGGCGCCTGTTCATGCCCATGGCGTTCACCATCGCCGCCGCCCTGCTGGGGTCCCTGATCTTCTCCCTCACGCTGGTCCCGGTGCTGGCAACCTGCTTCTTTCCGAAAGGCGTGGGTCACCGGAGGAACCCAGTGATGCAATGGCTGTCGCGGCGCTATAAAGCTGCGCTCCGGTGGTTGCTGGGCCACAGTGGGAAGGTAGTGGTTGGCACCGGTGTCATCGTCTTTCTTGGAATGGCTCTTGCCCCCAAGCTCGGCACGGAGTTTCTGCCGCAGCTCGACGAAGGCGTGGTCTGGATCAGAGCCAACCTGCCCCCCGGGATCTCACTGGAGGAATCGGCCGATGTCGCCGCGAGCATGCGCTCCGTCGTGCGAGAGTTTCCGGAAGTGCGCCTGGTGACCTCGCAATCGGGGCGCCAGGAGTCCAACACGGAACCATTCGGGCCAAACCGCAACGAGTTCCTGGTGATGCTGACACCCTATTCGACCTGGCCGGCGGGCAGGGTGAAGGCCGACTTCGTGCGAGATCTCGCGAACAAGCTTCGCCCGAGGTTTCCGGGCGCCGCACTCAACTTCACGCAGCCCATCATAGACATGGTCATGGAGGCGGTTACGGGGTCCTCGGCGGACCTTGCCGTGATCATGAGCGGGCCCGACCTCGGCCTGCTTCGCACAAAGGCCGGCCAGGTCCTGGGGCTCCTGCGCACGGTTCCGGGCTCGGCGGACACGGCGGTCGAACAGGATGCGGACCAGCCTCAATTGCGGATCGAGATCGACCGGCAGGAGGCGGCGCGTTACGGCATCAACGTGGCGGACATCCAGGAGGTGGTGGAGCTGGCCATCGGAGGCCGGCCCGTAAGCACTATGTTCGAGGGGGACCGCAGGTTCGACATCGTGGTGCGGTACGCGCCCGACGCCCGAAGCACCCTAACCGGGATCGGGAACATCCTGGTCCCCGCCGCGGACGGGGCCAGAATCCCTCTTTCCCGAGTGGCCCAGGTGAGGGTGGCCGAAGGAGCCTCCATCATCGCCAGGCGCGAGAACCAGAGGACCATCAGCGTGCGCACCAACATCCGTGGGCGCGACCAAGGAGGTTTCGCCGCCGACGCGCAGCGCCTGTTCCGGTCCAAAGTTCAACTGCCCCCGGGTTACAAGGTCGAATGGGGTGGACAATTCGAGAATCTGAACCGCGCCCGCAGGCGATTGAGCTGGATTCTTCCGATCACCATCGCTTTGATCTTCACCATCCTGTACTGGACCTTTGACTCCGTGCTCAACGCGGCTCTGGTCCTGATGGCAGTGCCCCTATCGATGGTGGGCGGCATCGCGGCTCTGTATCTTCGAGGTATCCCCTTCAGCGTCTCGGCTGCGGTCGGGTTCGTCTCCCTGTTTGGGGTGGCGGTGATGAGCGGCGTGCTCAACGTCAGTGAGATCTCCCGGCAGAGCGCGGATGGGAATCGCTGTCTGCCGGAGGCGGCGCTGGCTGGTGCAACCACGCAGTTTCGGGCCCTGCTGACGTTGATCGTGGTCGCCATGCTGGGCATGGTCCCGGCGGCGTTCGCCAAAGGCATCGGCAGCGACGTGCAACGGCCGTTGGCGACAGTCGTCTTGGGCGGCTTGATCTCGACGCTCCTGTTGAACCTGCTGGCGATGCCGTGCCTTTACTGCCTCGCTCATCGGTACCTGCGTCGCCCCGATTGAGGCTTCCGGTTTCGGAGCGTGGTGTACCATAGGGGATTGATCCCATGAAGGCCCTGTTCGAGGTGCTTAAGCCCAACGGCAAGGACTGGGCACTGGCTAAAGAGATCGATCCTCGCCGCCTCCCCGCTCACATCGCCATCATCATGGATGGCAACGGGCGGTGGGCCAAGCGGAGGAATTTGCCGCGCGTGGCCGGGCACAAGGCCGGCGCCGAGGCCGTGCGTGTGACGGTGGAGACCTGCGCGCAGATGGGCATCCGTGCTCTCACGCTGTACGCGTTCTCGATGGAGAACTGGAAGCGCCCGCGCGCCGAGGTGGACACGCTGTGGCGCTTGCTGCACGTTTACATACGCCGGGAACTCCCCAGCTTGCAGACGAACAATGTCCGGCTGTCGGCGATCGGCAGGCTCGCGGCGCTGCCGGCCGCGGCCAGGGAGGAACTGGAATCGGCCATCCAGGTCACTTCGGCGAACACCGGCCTGTGCGTAAGCTTGGCGCTGAACTACGGGGGCAGGAGCGAGTTGGTGGACGCCTTCAACGCAGTCCTCGAGGAGGCCGCGCGTGAGAAGCGGCTGGCCCATTTGCGCGTGGACGAAGCCGCCATCGCCTCTCACCTCTACACCGGCAACCTACCCGATCCGGATCTGCTGGTCCGAACCTCCGGTGAGATGCGCGTGAGCAACTTCCTGCTCTGGCAGATCGCCTATGCCGAACTGTACGTCACCGAGGTCCTGTGGCCTGACTTCAAGCGGGCCGATCTTCTGCGAGCCATTCTCGACTACCAGAAAAGGGACCGCCGCTTTGGGGGCCTGAGCGCGTCCTCCCCGGCCACCGTGGAAAGGGATCTGGCGGCAGCCAGCGTCTCTCACCGATGAAGCGGATTGCGACCGCGGCTGTTCTCATTCCGGCGGTTGCCTACGTGGCTCTGTGGGGCCCGCACTGGCTGTTCCTCCTGGTACTGTCCGTGGCCGCCCTGCTGTCGTTCCGTGAGTACTGCTCCATCGTCGCGGCGCACCGGATCGAGGCGCCCGGACCCGCGGGCTACGCGGCCGGTCTGCTGGTTCTGCTTGTCCCCAAGGGCGAGATCCTGCTCTTGACGCTGATAACCCTGCTCGCGCTGGGGCTGATGCTGCGCTCGGCGGACATGGCCAAGGCATTGCCGAGTGCGGCGGCGTTCCTGCTCGGGATCGTGTACGTCTTCGGCGCCTGGCGTTGCGCTGTTCCGCTGCGCGCCGTGAGCCCTTACTGGTTGTTCTTCGCGCTGACCCTGAGCTGGGTGGGGGACACGGCTGCCTTCGCGGCCGGCAGGGCTCTGGGGAAGCACAAGCTGGCGCCCAGGCTCAGCCCGGCGAAGTCGTGGGAAGGAAGCATCGCATCTTTGGTTGTATGCCTGGCTTTTGGTTTCTTCTATTTGGGCTGGCTCATCCCGGAAGTGACTCCGGTGGCGCGACTGGTGATTGCCGCGGCGGGCAACATCGCGGGCCAGGTGGGAGACCTGGCCGAGTCGCAGATGAAGAGGGGCGCGGGCCTGAAAGACAGCGGGACCCTGTTGCCCGGCCACGGTGGCTGGCTCGACCGCGTGGACAGCACGCTGTTCGCCATGCCCGTAATCTACGGGCTGCTGCTGTTGGAGCGGTTCTAGTAGGCAGATCACCCCATGCCGCACATGCCCCGGTTGGGACATGAACCGGCGGACGGACACGCTGGGGCGGTGTCGCGAGAGGCGGAGCCTCCGGTAACGGCCGCGAACGTCGAGAGGCGCGTGGTGAGGCGCTTCTGGCCGCACGCCGGACAGCGCACTCCGTCCGAATCGGCGGCACGGGCTACGCGCTTCTCGAACTCGGCGCCGCAGTCGTCACAACGGTATTCGTAAATCGGCATTCGCTCTCCCTCACTGGACCAGCAATACACCGATTCTATCAATTACCGCGCGAATTTCGGAGGCCGGCGCCGTGTAGTTGTTCACGAAGATGGCGAAAGCCAGTGTTTCTCCGCTTGTAGTTTGCGCATAGCCGGCCAGCGCGCTCACGTGGCTCATCGTGCCGGTCTTGGCGCGGATGCCTCCTTGGGCGGGTGTGCCGTTGTAGCGCTGCCGCAGCGTGCCATCCTGGCCGCCCACGGGGAGCGAGGACAACCAGGCCGCGCGATTCGGCGACTTGTTCATGTAAGCCAGAAGCATCGTCGCCGCCCGGGGCGTCACCATGTCGAGCATCGACAAGCCGGAGCCGTCCACCAGGTTGAGCTGACCCGTGGGAATACCCGCGTCCCGGGCAAACGCCAGCAATTCCTCGATGCCGGCCTGTCGGCTGCCCACGTTGCGACGCACGCGGGCCACCTCACGCAGCACCAGCTCGGCGTACAGGTTGAGGCTCTCCTTCAGCGCGACTTCGAGGATCTCAGAGAGAGGCGGCGACAGCCGGCGCGCGAGTTCGATCCTGCCCGGCGCCGCGGCAGGCGCGCTTCCCGTCTTCAGATCGGCGACTTCGTTGACGAAGCGGTGCCTTGCGATCGGCCGCCCCTCAATCCGTACTCCTCGCCGGGTCAGCGCATCGTGCAAAGCCGACGCGGCGTATTGCGCCGGATCATCCAGGGCCAACAGCCGGGCGACGGGGGCCGACTTGAGCGGCACGACGCCCCAGAGGCGCAGTTGGCGGGACCCCGGCATGCGCTCCACATCGATCCTGGCTTGCGAGCCGCCGGCGGTCCGGACGCGGTTGTCGATGACGAAGTACTCAAGCGGCGGCGACAGCCGTAGCTGCGCGGGATCGCCGGCTCGCCGGCCGGGACTTATGGTGAGAGTCAGGCGATTCTCATTGACGCTGAGCGCGCTCACGGGAGCGCCATACTCCCATAGCGCGTCTTCCTGGGCGCGGCCTTCCGCATAGGGCTCCCAAGGGTAGGCTGTGTCGTCCCCCACGATGTCGCCTTCAATGCGCCGCACTCCCCGCAAGACAACCTGGTCCGCGAGATCTTCGATCGCCTGCAAGGGGTTGCCGGAGGATGGACCCTTGCCGTAAGGGAGGGGACGCGCGGACATGGTCGGGTCGCCGGAACCCACCAGCGCGAGGTCGCCTTCGAGGCGCCCTGACGCGTCGGGGGCCTGGCCGGCAGTCACAGTGGTCAGGAAGCGGTAGTCTGGGCCCAGGCGCTCAAGAGCCAAACCGGACGAGAAGAGCTTGGCCGTGGAGGCCGGCACGAACGGGCGATCCGGCTGCCGCTCGAAGAGCGTCTCCCCGGTGCTCAAGTTGACGACGCTGACGCCCCAGAACCCGTATCGGGCGGCCGCGGAGGTGTCCAGCACGGAGGCGATCTTCTCGGAGAGCGCCTGGGCGCAGAGAATGCTCTCGGCGGCGAGCAGGAGCAAGAAGTACCGCATGCATCCCCGGGCTAGATCGGCACTCCTCCAGCCTCCGGGATGCGCGTCAGTCTGGCATAGACCCATATCAGCACCGCAAGCAGGAAGACGGCGCAAGCTCCCAGCACCGGCAGCAGCATTACCGCGCGGATCCCCCAAAGGTGCGCATAGATGCCCAGTGTCCAAGGCGCCAGCAATCCCCCCGTCGAGGCCAGCGAAAAGATGCCGTTGAAAAAGCCGGGATGGTAGTAGGGAAAGCGGTCGCCGATCATCTCGGCTACCACCGGATAGATCGCCGCGAAGCCGCCACCGATAAAGAGGACGCCACTGGCCGCGCCGAACAGATTCTTGGTGTAAAACAGAATGGCACACCCAAACAGCGCCGAGAGACCGCTGGTGATCAGCACCCTCGGGTGCCGCACACGGGGCAAGATGGCCTGCATGGCAAAGCGTCCCATCAGCAGCGCCAGCCAATAGGTCGCGAGGACCTTCAAGGACGCAGCCGGACTCGCTCCGAGCCGCTGGACCAGGAAGATAGGTAGCCACCCCGCCAGCGACCATTCGTTGCCGAACTGGATGAACAGCAAAAGGCTGAACAGCAGCGCGCCAGGGCTCTTGAAGTCATGAATGGCCTCCCGAAGCGAAGGCTGGTGGGGCAGGGGCAGGAGGTCGAAGCCGGACTTGGCAAAGATGCCGGCGAAGAAGGCCGGGATCAACGCCAGGAGGATGAGGATGCTGGGTACTGTGTACACGTAAAAGGCGCCTGCCACAACCAGCACGGTCACCAGGCAGCCCAGACCGAAAAAGGCCCCGGCCAAGTTCAGCGTCGCGGCGGCGTCCCGCGCATAAAGAGGCGAAATCGCTTGAAACACCGCGCTGCTCATCCAGCCCGCGCTTACGCCAAGAAGGAGGACACCCGCCATGCGCCACCAGGGCGACGCCGCCGGAGGCACAAGCGCCAGGTAAAAGAATCCCACGGAAGCGAGGCTCGAGGCCAGAATCAGGAGGAAGCGAATTCCCCGCTTGGACAGAATGTAGAGGGCCGGCTTGATGGATGCCAGCATGCCGATGTTCAGGCTAAGGAAGAAGTTGCCGACGGTGAGGAAGCTCGAGTCGAGATGGTATCCCCAAGCCGGAAGGATGGCGCCCAGGAAGGCCACGACGATGCCGGTTAGGAAGAAACCGGAGAGACACTTTCTGGCAGACGAGGCCTGCAGCATGTGCGTATCTGTCTTGCCCGGCGCGGGCCGGGGCTACCTGCCAACGGGGTCGGGAACCAATTGGGTATTGTAACGCGCCGCGCCGGCCGGGTGTGGCGACAGGGGACTCTTCAGATTCCCGGAGAAGGAGCTTTCCATCTATGAAAAAGTGAAGAACGGCGGAGGCTAAGTTGCTGTGCCTCAAGCGCCGGCCGTCTGGAAGGGAGATTGCACAACAGAGGGTGGGTTTGAAGGGGTTGTTCGCTTTTGGTGGGTTGCCTCTCCAGGGATTTTCCCGGCCCCGCGGGTAGCGGGGTTTTTCTCTTGTCGGGCCGGTGCGGCCGCAACTCTGCCTTGCGGTGAGTTGCGGCCACAACATCGGCTACCTGCGACGGCTTGCCTACTCCTCCCGAGTATTGACCCACTGGCCTTCGGCGTTGAAGTGCGGATAGCCGGTGCCGAGAGGTTGCGGCCTCGCCGTCGCGTTGTCCCAATTGGTGGCCGGTTCGAAGTAGCCGGGATAGCGCAGGTGCTCCTTGACCACGGGCTCGTTCAGCTCGATCCCAAGCCCTGGGGTGTCCGGCACGGTGATGTAGCCCTTGTCGATGATCGGCTTCGAGACGCCGGTTACCAGCTCCTGCCACCAGGACATGAAGTCCGCGGCATGGCATTCCATGGCGAGGAAGTTCTCGACGGTGGCGACGGTATGCACCGCGCCCATGGTGCCCAACGGCGAACCGTCAAGGCTCGCATGTCGGTGATGCGGAGGTCACCGGGCGCCGACAACTTGTTGATCGGGCCGTAGCGCACGTTCGCGCCGCCACGTCCACCACCAAAGCCCCCGCGACCCCCACGGCCGGGGCGGTTACTCCCCGCTACTTTGCTGCAGCCGGCGGCGCGTCTCCGCCTCTTCCTCTTCGGCCCATGCCACCAGCGCCGGGCAGGCTCGATCGCACGGCCAGGATCAGGTCGTGCGGCTGGCCCTCTTTCGCACCGCTGTAGTAGCCCACCCGCGTGCCCGGACCGTAGAAGAACACGTCGCCCTGCTTGACGGGGTGCCGTGCATCCTGCCCATCCGCGCTCTTGCCGGCAACCTGCTCGCCGCTGCCCCGCATCAGGAGGTAGATTTCCTCTTCCCTCGCGTGATTATGGGGGATGTTGGTCCCGCCAGGCGAGAATTCCATAATGAAGAGGCTGCTCATCTCGCTGGCGGCCGACAGCCGGTCTCGCGTGCTCTCGGTCGTGCCCATTAGCAGCTTGAACTGCGTGGTCGGTCCGTGCCCGCCCAGCACCTGAAGCGGCACATCAGTCGAGGTCGCGAGCATCAGCTTCGGGGTGGGGGCGACCTGCTTGCCGGCGGGGATCTTGTAGCCCATCACGATCAGGCGAACGGGGGCGCTCGTGCTGTTCGCGATTCCGTGTTTGACGTTGATGGGCAGGTACATGAAGTCGTCCTGTTTCACCGGGACCTTTTGGTTGTCGTAGAGCAGCGTGCCGCTGCCCTCGAGGACGTAGTAGATCTGCTCCTCGGCCGGGTAGCTGACGACGGCGCTGGCGCCGCCCGGGCTGACCGTCAGCTCGCCGTACCGTGCGACACCCTGGAGCTTGTCCGCGTCCTTGTCCCCGACGCCGAAGACCGGCTTGTAGGAGGCCGCCTTGGCGTTGACCGTCAGGTCGTCGCGCTGCGGTTGTATGTCGGACAACGCGCGCCGCAGGAAGAACGGATCCGCGGCAAAAAGACAGGAAGCGGTCAGCAGGGCCGCGAACACAAGTCGCGTAGAAGTCTTTGAAACGTAGTTGCGCATAGTCTCTCCCTCAAGAAAGTAATGGGCCGGGGGTGGCTCTCAGCCATCCCCGGTCTGATGTGCTTGCCTACTCCTCCCGGGTGGTGACCCACTGACCTTCGCCGTTGAAGTGCGGATAGCCGGTGGTGCCGCCTTGCGGCCTCGCCGTGGCGTGGTCCCAATCGGTGGTCGGTTCGAACCAGCCGGGATAGCGCAGGTGCTCCTTCACTACCGGCTCGTTCAACTCGATGCCCAGCCCGGGCGTGTCTGGCACGGTGATGTAGCCCTTGTCGATGATCGGCTTGGAAATGCCGGTGACCAGTTCCTGCCACCAGGACATGAAATCCACAGCGTGGCATTCCATGGCCACGAAGTCCTCGATGGTCGCGACGGTGTGGACGGCACCCATGGTGCCCAACGGCGATCCGGCCATGTGGATGGCGGTCGGAATACCGCACTGCGCGGCGTAGTCGGCAATCCGCTTGGTCTCGCGGCACTGCCCGGAGGTTCCCGGATCCGGGTGGATGATGCTGATAGCCCGGTTATCCAGGAAATTCTTGAACCCCTCCTCCAGCCCGAAGAGGCTCTCGCCCATCGCCAGCGGCGTGGAGGTCATTGACATGATTTCCTTGTAGGCCCGCCAGTTCAAGGGCGCGTCACCGCGGTTCAGCGTGTCCACCTGGAGAATGTCCTCGGCCCAGGCGAGCCGGTACGGCTCGAAGGCGCGAGCGTAGTTGATCGAGTCGGAGACGTTGAGCTGCCCAAAGTGGTCGGCGGCGAGAGGAGCGTCCCAGCCGATAATCTCCCGTATTGCCGCGATGTACTCGCAAAGCATCTGCAGTCCCTTCGCGGTGGCGACACCGCGAAAGTCCACCGCGCCGGGCCGGTCCCCGATCAGTTGCATCGTCTGCATATCCATCTTGAAGAAGGTGTAGCCCGCTTCCTTGCGCTTCAGCATGTGCTGCGCGTACACCTTGGGGTCCTTCGACGAGGTAGTGTCGCAGTACATCCGGACGCGGTCGCGGTACTTGTCGCCCAGCAGCCGCCAGACGGGCACCCCGAAGACCTTGCCGACGATGTCGTGCAGGGCCAGGTCCACGGAGGAGTAACCGCCGCCTTGACGGCCGTGCCAGGCGTAGGGCCGTATGGTGCGAAGGATGGCGCTGATATTGAGCGGATTTCTTCCCACCACGAACTGCTTCAGCATCAGTGCGCTATTCTTGTCGCCTGCGTCCCGGACCTCACCCAACCCATACACGCCCTGGTTAGTGTCGAGGCGGATGATGTTGTAGTCGAAATTGGACGCCACCGTGACGACCCGCATGTCGGTAATGCGCAGGTCGCTGGGCGCCGAGAGCTTGTTGATCGGGCCATAGCGGACGTTCGGGCCGCCACGTCCCATACCCATGCCCATCCCCCCGCCGCCGCGACCCCCGCCGCCGGGAGCCTGGCCGCCGCCCCTGCGTGCCTGGGCCTCAGCCGGCCCCTCTGTCATCTTGAAAATTGCGCT
Source organism: Bryobacterales bacterium (assembly GCA_963798455.1). Lineage (GTDB taxonomy): Bacteria > Acidobacteriota > Terriglobia > Bryobacterales > Bryobacteraceae > CAWCTD01. The sequence continues at coordinate 80,778 of CAWCTD010000004.1, read as the reverse complement.
CAATCCGGCCGCGGCGATAGCCTTCCGAACCGCGCTGCGCCGGCTCAGTAGTGTCTTCTTGAATTGCATGAGCTTTCCTTTCCCTCCCGCGGACTTGAGACCTTCCTCCGCTTGACCTGTGATTATACAGGAACGTGCGGACGCCCATGCTAGACTGAAGCCTTCGCCCGCGATGCCTGGATTCTATGCACGCTGGATCGACGCCTGGGAGCGCAGGCTGTCCGGGCGCGACTCCAACCGCGTCCTGCGCCCCTTTGCGTGGGGGACGGAGTGGCTCGACGGCGCCCGCGCCACGGACGACCCGTCCCGCTATGTGGCGGAGTACACTCGCCGGGCGGTGGCGTGCTCCGACGAGTTTTTCGCCTACCGGACACCAACGGATTTCGCTATCGAAGGCGGCCACCTGACGTTCACCAGCCCCCTGGTCTCGCCCCATCCGGAGAACAATCGAGTCCACGCGGATTTCTTCCCCGCCGCCCACGACCGCGGGCGGGCCGTCGTGGTTCTGCCCCAGTGGAACTCCGGCGCGTCCGGACATGTCGCGCTTTGCCGGCTGCTGAACAGGTTCGGGCTGACCGCCCTGAGAATGAGCATGGCGTACCACGACGCCCGCATGCCGCCGGAGCTGGAGCGCGCGGACTACCATGTTTCGAGCAACGTGGGCCGCACCATTCACGCCTGCCGGCAGTCCGTCATCGACGCGCGTTGCTGCCTGGATTGGCTGTTGAGCCAGGGCTACCAGAAGCTGGGGATTCTGGGGACGAGCCTGGGGTCCTGCATCGCATTCATTGCGGCCGCCCACGATGAGAGGCTCCGGGCGGGAGTATTCAACCATGTGTCGATGTACTTCGGAGACGTGGTTTGGACGGGACTCGCGACACGCCACGTGCGGCTGGGCTTTGGCGAGTCCCTCACTCAAGACGAGCTGCGCGAGTGCTGGCGGCTCATCAGCCCCGCAACCTACGTGCCTCGTCTCGCGGGCAGGGACATGCGCAGCCTGCTGGTGTGGGCGCGGTACGACACGACCTTCCTGCCCGAATACTCAAAACAATTCATAACCTCAATGTTTAAAACGGGTTGCCGTGTCCGTTCCGTCGCCCTGCCTTGCGCGCACTACACCACGGGCGAGTTCCCCTTCAACCTGATCGACGCCTTCCTGATGTGCCGGTTTCTGTCGCGGAACCTCTAGTCACGCGGACTTTGATATTGACAAACGGGCCGGTCGATTTTAGTATGGAAACATCACTGAGAAAGGAGGTGGTCCAGGAAAAATGTTATCTGGCAGTAGTACCAAGCGCGAGGTGGCCGACTGTTAGAGTGACCGTTCCGACGTAGCTGGCTCCGTTGCAGTGGCGGGGCCTAAGTTCCTGCGGACCGGCCATCTCGGCGCGATTTGCCGTGCCTCAGGATCTCTCCTTTGGCTACCGAACCCCCGTCCTGCCGTGAGGCACGACGGGGGTTTTCCATTCCGCGTGCTATACTGAGGGTTCATCCGGCCAACGAAAGGATCCAGTCAGGAATGAAGCCAGGTATTCATCCCGCTTATAGCGAGACCAATATCATCTGCGCCTGTGGACACAGCTTCCAGACGCGCTCCACCCACAAGGGCGACCTCCGGGTGGAAATCTGCTCCCATTGCCATCCCTTCTTCACCGGCAAGCAGAAGCTGATCGACCCGGCCGGCCGGGTTGACCGCTTCCGGCGCAAGTACCAGATGGTGCAGAAGTAGCTTCTCTTCTCAGGCGGCGCGCTTCGGCCGCACCACCAGCGACGTAATCCCGGCAAGCCCGCAGATCAGCGGGAACCAGTCTCCGTACCGCGTGTAAGGCGTCTGTGTGTTCACGAACGCAAAGCTGGTGTCCAGCGTGGCCCGCTCGAAGGGAAGCAGGCGAGCACGGATGCGGCCCGCCGGGTCGATGGCGGCGGTGATGCCGTCGTTGGTCGCGCGCAGAATCCAGCGGCGGTTCTCGGCGGCGCGCATCCGGACGATGTTCAGGTGCTGCTCCCGGGCCGCGCTGCGCCCAAACCAGCCGTCGTTCGAGATGTTCACCAGCACCTCGGCGCCATTGGAGGCAAAACGACGCACGAAATCCGGCAACACGGCCTCGTAGCAGATGAAGGCCCCGATTCGATGCCCTTCCGAGCGGAAAACGGTGATCCGGTTTCCAGGCCGGAAGTCGCCCGCCTCCCTGGTGATGCGGTTGACGAAGCCGAACAGCGGCGGCACAAACTCGCCAAAGGGCACAAGGTTCACCTTGTCGTACCGGCCGAGGTACTCTCCGCCCGGCCCCAATAGCACCGCGGAATTGAGCGGAGCGCCATCCGGGGCGCGCGCGATCGTGCCGAACAGGAAGCTGGTGCGGGCCGCTCGCGCGATTCTCGTCATCTCGTCACGAAACTCCCGATCCTCGTCAAACTCGAACGGCGCGGGAACCTCGGGCCAGACCAGCAGGCGCGGAGGCGTCCCATCGCCCCTGAGAGCCGCCTGAAGAGAGAGGGCGCCGATGTTCACGCGCGCTTTTACCAGCGAGCTCCAGGTCCACTCCTCGCTCTCCGAGAAGTTGGGTTGGACCAGAACGGCGCGCTCGGCGCCACGCTCTGGCCCAGGCAAGGGAGGGAGAAGGTAAAGCAGAGGCAGCACCAGCAGCCAAGCCAATTCCCTGCGCCTGCGGCGCAGCGCCACCAGCGCGAGCGCCGTACTCATGGCCGTGAACACGAACGAGAGCCCGTAGACGCCGGTGTAGGGCGCCAGCCGCATGGGGACGCCCATGTTGATCCCCGCGTTTCCCAGAGCCTGCCAGGCAAAGCCCAACCACCCGTGGGTGCTCTCGATGGCCACCCATAGAGCAGCCACTGCCGGGATAGCGTAGGCACGGCGCATGACCGCGCCCGCCGCCAGAGCGAATACGGCCATGTGCAAAGCCTTCGCCAGGCAGAACAGGAGGAACGCTCCCCAGCTCCCGAAGACGCCCATGCCGCCATGGACCTCGAGGACGGCCTGTATCCAGTAGCAGACGCCGAACCAGTACACGACGCCCGCTATGTAGCCCAGTAGGAATCTTCCGCGGGCACGCGACTCGCGAGCCAGCGCCACCAGCAAGGGGGCCAGCGCCACGCTGGCCAGTGGCGAAAAATTGAAGCGGGGGAAGGCCAGGATCAGCAGCGCCGCCGTAAGCAGGGCCAGCAGGACGTTCAGCACGCGGGCCTCGAAGGCAGCTTGCCGATCTCGCCCGCCATGTAGGAACTGCGGACCAAAGGCGCACTCCATGCGACACGGAATCCAAGCGCAAGGGCATACTTGCGCCATGCCTCGAATTGCTCTGGCGGGACGTAGGATGCCACTGGGAGATTGCGCCGCGATGGCGGGAGGTACTGGCCGATGGTCACCAGGTCCACGCCCGCATCTCTCAAATCGCGGAGGACACTCTCCAACTCGGCCGGGGCTTCACCCAGTCCCGCCATCAGGCCCGACTTGGTGAGCAGACCGGGCGTCCGGGCATGCCCCGCCCCTGCGCGCGCGCGCCGGAGGACCTCCAGCGACCGCGTGTAGCTAGCCTGCGGACGGACAAGCGAGTACAGGCGGGCGACCGTCTCCAGGTTGTGGTTGAAGACATCGGGACGCGCTTCGACGACGCGTGCGAGGGCTTCGGGGTCGCCGCCGAAATCGGGCGTCAGGACTTCGATTCGAGCCTCGGGAAGAGCCTGGCGCACGGCCTCGATGGTGAGCGCGAAATGGGAAGATCCACCGTCGGCCAGGTCGTCCCGCGTCACGCTGGTGATAACCACGTGCTCGAGTTGCAGCGTGGCCGCCATGCGGGCCACGTTGGCGGGCTCCAAGGGGTCGGGCGCGGAGGGCGGCCCAGTAGCTCCCCGCGGAATCGCGCAAAAGCCACAACGGCGCGTGCAGGCTCCGCCCAGGATCAGGAAGGTTGCCGTGCCGCGGCCGAAGCACTCGTGGATGTTCGGACAACGAGCCGACTCGCAAACCGTGTGGAGCCCAAGCTGTCTCAGACCGCTCTTGATTGCGTGCAGTCGTTCGTGGTGGGTCTCCGGCTTGCGGAGCCACTCCGGCAGGCGGGGCTCGGACCGGCTTCGCGCCCGCGACTGGATGAGAGCGGCAGGCACAGCTCAGTACTTCCGCAGGAACGGCTTGAACCCGGCTGTCTCCAGCCCGGCGCGGGCCTTCGCCAAGGCTTCCGAGCCGGAGAATGGCCCCACCAGCACGCGAAGCACGGTTTCGGTGGGACCCGGCGCAAGGACAACCGGGAAGCCCTTTTGCTTGAGAACGCTGGCGACCAGTTGGGCGTCCGGACGCTTGGCGGCAGTGGCCTGAAGGAAGACCAGGCCCGCGGCGGGCTCCGCTGGAACTTGAGCCATGGCTCGCGGGGGGGCAACAGCGGGCTTGGGAGGCTCCGCCGCCGGCAGTTGCTGCTGGGGCTGTGTGCCGGTCCGGGCCGCCGCTTCTTCAATGGCGGACGCCGTGTCCGCAGTCCCGGCCGGCTGGGCGGAATCCGGCGATGATGTGTCGGAGAAGCCGCTCGGTTGAGCCTGCGCGGAAGGCGTGGCGCTTCTCGACGTCAACTGGGCGTAGGCGCCGCCGGACGCGGAATGCCGTCCCAGGACATAGCCCATGGTGAAAAACACCCCGAACAGGATGACTACGATGAAAAAGACACTCAGCAACTGCTTGTTGCCCAGCAATATTTCAAACTCGCCGTCAACGTTTCTCGGCATAGGCGTGCTCTTCTGAGGTTACCCTACCGCGGGCCGGGCTTGCCCGACCCCTACTTGCTCATCCTGTCTAAAAACTCCCGGATTCCGGAGAAGATGTCGATCGGAATCGGGAACACGACCGTGGTGTTCTTCTCCTGTCCGATTTCGACGAGGGTCTGCAAGTAACGCAACTGAATGGCAGCCGGCTGCTTCTGAATTAGCTCGGCCGCCATGGCGAGCCGCTCCGCGGCCAAGAATTCGCCTTCCGCGTGAATAACCTTGGCGCGGCGCTCGCGCTCGGCTTCGGCCTGACGGGCGATCGCGCGGATCATCTGCTCGGCAAGGTCGACCTGCTTCACTTCTACCATGGAAACCTTCACGCCCCATGGCCCGGTGTGCTGGTCCAGGACGGCTTGCAGGCGCATGTTGAGCTTCTCGCGCTGGCTCAACAACTCGTCCAGGTCCACTTCGCCGAGAACACTGCGTAATGTTGTCTGAGCCAACTGCGAAGTGGCATAGAGAAAATTGGCGACCTCGATCACGGCCTGGGTGGGGTCGATGACGCGGAAGTAGATCACCGCGTTTACCTTCACGGTCACGTTGTCGCGGGTGATTACGTCCTGAGGCGGCACCTCCAGCGTCTCCACCCGGAGTGACACGCGGACCATGCGGTCGATGGGCGAAAACACGAGGATGATGCCCGGCCCTTTGGGTTTGGGCAGCACGCGGCCAAGCCGGAAAATAACTCCGCGTTCGTACTCCGCCAGGATCTTGATCGAGGCGAGGAAGTACAGAACGATGATGATCAGCGCGATGGTTGGAACGGAAATCATGAGTGTCTCCTCCGGGACAGCTTAATCAGGTTCCACGCTCAGGACGAGCCCCTCAACAGCAGTGATCTTCACGCGGGCGCCGGTCTCCACGGGACGGGAACAGACGGCGTCCCATAACTCTCCATGCACAAATACCTTGCCCGCCGGGTTCAACGGCGTGCGAGCGACCGCGGCCGCTCCCATCAGCCCCGAAACTCCAGTCACCACCTTGCTCGCCCTGGCCCGCAAAACCAACGAGAGCAAAAAGACGGTAATGATGGCGAACGGCAGCGTGATGGCCACGGCGGTTGCCAAACGAACGCGCATCTCGGGGATCGGGCTGTTCACCAAGAGGGTCGCCCCGAGGATCATGGCAACGGCGCCACCCGCGCCCAAGACGCCGTGCGAAGCGAACTTGGCCTCCAGGATGAAGAGGGTTACGGCCAGCAGCAGCAACGCCACGCCGATCCAGTTGATGGGCAGAACCGAGAGAGCGGATAGACCCAACAGGACCATAATGCCCCCCGCGACACCGGGTGCGATCAGGCCAGGCGAAGAGAACTCTATGTAAATTCCCAGCGCTCCCAGCACAAGCAGCACCAGAGCGATGTTGGGATCGCTCACGGCGCTGATGATCCGCTCCCGCCAGGTGGGTTCGTAGTCCACGACGGCAGCGCCTTCGCTGTGCAGCACCTGCTTGCGCCCGTCGAACCGGGTGATCTCGCGCCCGTCGAGCTGATGGAACAGATCAGCCTGGTCGCGCGCGATAAGGTCAATAAGGTGGCCGTCGAGGGCTTCCTTGTCGGTGAACGACTTGCTTTCCAAAACAGCCTGCTCCGCCAGGGCGGTGTTCCGTCCCCGCTTCCCCGCTATGCCGCGCAGCAAGGCCGCGGCGTCGTTTTCCACCTTCTTCCGCATGACCACGTCCATCTCCCCCGCCAGCAGAACCGGGGAGGCCGCGCCCGTGTTGGTTCCGGGCGCCATGGCCGCCACGTCGCCGGAGAGAAGAATGAAGAAGCCAGCCGAAGCAGCCCGTCCGCCGCTGGGGGTGACGTAAGTGACGACGGGCACCGGCGAGGCCACGATCTTCTCGACGGTCTCCCGCATGGCATCCATCAACCCGCCGGGCGTGTTCAAGCGAACCAGGACAAGATCGGCATTCTCGCGCCGGGCTTGTTCCAGGGCGTGCGTGATGATCTCGACAGTAATCGGGTGGACCACTCCGTCAATGTCGACGGCGACGACCCGGGGCGCCCCATAGATTGTGGAGCACGCCAGCAGGAGCAGCAACGCTATGGCTCTGACCATTGAACCATCCTCAATATATCACCGCCGCAGCAACCCGATGGCGCCGAATGTGGCCACCCGACGTGGCCCCCGCCGGGGAATCCGCGTTACAATGTCCACCTCCGATGCTGGAGAAGAAAAGCAACAGCCAGTTCGGCCGCTGGAGCGTGGAGGGCCGGCCCGCGGCCATAGAGTACTCGCGATCCGCCATGGAGGCGGTGCGCGCGGCCGTCGTCGAAGGCTACTACAAACTCCCCAGGGGCGGGCTGGAGGTCGGTGGCGTTCTGTTCGGACAACGGACCGGCAATTCCGTGCGAGTTCTGGCTTCGCGCCCAGTCGCTTGCGAGCACGCCACCGGGCCATCCTTCACTCTGTCCGAGAAGGATGAATCAGGGTTGGGACAGTTGCTCCAGTCGGCCGGCGCCGACCCGGACCTGGAGGGGATGGCGCCGGTGGGCTGGTATCATTCCCACACCCGCAGCGGGATCTGCCTCTCCGAACAGGACCTGGAGATCTACGACCGCCACTTCCCCGAGCCGTGGCAAGTCGCTCTGGTCCTGCATCCGGAAAAGACGAAGGTCACGCGCGCGGGGTTTTTTTTCCGGGAGGATGGCGGGAGCGTGCATCGGGAATCCAGCTACCGGGAATTCGAGATCGACCATCTGCCGAAGGCGCCCAAGCCGATCCCTCCCATGGCAAGAAGCGCACCGGAACCGGAAATCGCCGGTTCCGATTCAGCCGAGGCAGTTCCCCGATCCGCCGGCCGGGTATCCTGGCTGTTGTTCGCGGTCGCCTGGTGCATCGCCGCCGCCGCTCTGGCTTTCGCCCTGCGTGACTACTGGCTGCCGAAGCCCCCCGCTCCGCTCGCGCTGCACCTGTCGGACGCGGCAGGACAGCTCACGATTTCGTGGGAGCATTCCTCTGGGTCCGTGCGCCAGGCGGAAGGAGGCGTCCTGGAGATCTCCGATAGCGGGCGAAAGTCCGCCTTTCGGCTGGATGCAGAACAGATCCGCAAAGGAAGCTTCACTTATGTCAGGCGGTCGGGCGACATTCGCGCCCGCCTGCAGATAGGCCTCACGCAGGGCGGGAGCGTCGACGGAGTGGCCACTTTTGCCGGTGAGCCCGCCGAACCTCCTCCGAGTCCGGCTGCCCTCGAGGCTGACGGCGATCGGGAACCGCTGGTGCAACAGATCGAAAAGCTTCGTGCCGATCTCGAGCGGCAAACCAAGCGAAACCGAGATCTGGAAGCTGCGGTGTCCGCTTCGAATAAGCGGCGGAAGACGGGGCCGTGAATGGCGCGAAACGGGTCTCGGGGCCGCTGCCAGTCACAACGTCAAGAGGGAGCCGTCGGGCCCCGCAAATCCCTTATAGCTGTATGACTTAACGAGCGGCGCGCCCTGACACCCGCGGTGCCGGCCGCATAACGGCTACTAAACTGGAGCCGGAAGGCTGCTTAGGCAGCCAGCCCGGCCTGCTCAAGCAGGCTGGGCTTTTTTTTGGAGGCCGATCATGCGGATTTGCTGCAGGGTTGCGGCGATGACGATTCTGTTCTGGGTGTCAGCCGTCGCGGCTCCTCCCCTCACCACCATCGAAGATGTGCTGTACAAAGCGGACGGGTCGAAGTTCGCCGGTGTAGCGTTCGTCGAGTGGAAGAGCTTCCAGGCGGCTGATTTCTCGAACATCGCCACGCACAGCGTCACGGTGACAATCATCAACGGGGTGATCCGGGTGCAACTGGTCCCGACGACCAACGCCACGCCCGGAGCGTACTACTCGGTCCGCTACTCCAGCGACGGCCGGGTTCAATTCGATGAGATCTGGGCGGTTCCCCCGAGCAATACGACGCTGCACTTGCGGGATGTTCGCGTACCGAGCGCCACCTCAGGAAGCCAGGTGCTTCCTCCGGCAGGGGACCAGACCACGATCCAGGAATCGGACGTGGTAGGCCTCGTGGATGACCTGGAGGCGCGGCCGCTCAAAGGGCCGGGCTTCGCGCCGTCCCGGGCGGTGTACATCAGCGAGACAGGGATGCTCGAGGCCGTGCTCGGAAGTCTCACGGACTGCGTGCGGGTGGACGGAACCGCAGGGCCGTGCGGCCTCGTCGACAGCTCCGGGCCTGGGTTTGTGGACGCTGAAACACCGGCGGGATCGGTCAACGGCGCCAATAAAGTCTTCACTTTGGCCGACGTGCCTAGCCCGCCGTCGAGCCTGACACTCTTCAGGAACGGGGTCCTCCAGAAAGTGGGGCTGGACTACACCATCGCGAACAACGTGGTCACCTTTGCGCAGGCTTTGGCGCCGCAAACGGGGGACGTGCTTACTTGCTCTTACCGGTTGGCGGACGCCAGCAACCCGGCCGGGACTGCGGGGGGCGCACTCACGGGCACGTATCCGAACCCTTCCATTGCGGAAGGCGTGATCGGCGACGTCAACATCTCGGACGTGGCGGCCATCAGCGAAGCGAAGCTGTCGCTAAACTATCCCACTCACACCGGCGTCAACGATCCCTCCGTGGATCAAAAGGCTGCCTTGGCGGGAACGGCGGGTACGCCGTCGACCACCAATCGGTACGTTACCGACGCGGACCCGAGGGTTGCGGGGTCCAACGCGGCGCAGGTCCTTTGCAGCAGCACCGGCTCAAGCACCAGCGCTGCAACCTCAACCAGTTTGGGGAGCTGCACCATCCCGGCGAGTTACCTGGGTCCGGGCGACCGGGTTGAGGTGTTCTTCAGCTTTTCGCATGAGGGCACCGCCCGGGCGTTCACCTTCGAACTCCATTGGGGCGCCACCACTGCCGTGTCACGGTCGAGCTCGACCTCGGAATCGCGCGTCTCCGGGAGGACTGAGTTCGGCGTGTACGCCGCGGCTGGAACGCAGTATGACGTGCAGAGCTGGGGAGCGGCGCTGTCCCTGGCTTCAGGGACCGGAAACGCCACGGACTCGCTTGCCTCGCCGCTCGTGATTGATCTCCGAGGCTGGTTCTCGAGCAGCACGACCGACACTGTGACCCTGCGTAACTATACCGTGATTCGCTACCCCGCGCGAACCGGCCCGTAAATGAGAACAGCCGCCGGGTATGTGGCCGTCGCCCTGCTCTTATTGGGGCTGAATCGATCCCGCCGGCATCAGGCGTAAGCGGAGAGATCCTCTTCCAGCGGAGACCGATTGCGGCCCAGGTTCGGCGGCAGGTCCAGCATCGGGCCTCGCCACTCCAGCATCCGTTCCACGTCCGCGTGCAACCGGTACTTCCTCTGGACATCAGCGATCTTGACGCCAACCACGTCGATCTTGGCAAGATCGTACTGGCCAAGGCCGCCCTGGTAGGCGTAGTTGAGATAGCCGGGCCAACCGGCATCGATTCCCATGCACTCCAGGCCCACGCGATCCACCGCCAGGAAATCCGTCGAGGCCAAGGCGACGCGATGCGGCACCGGCGTGCCCGAAACGGGACCGTTGCCCTCCATGCCCTCGAACCCGTCCACGAGCCCCACCCCCCAGTTGTGGATCATTCGCTGGACGCCGAGATACATGTTGTAGTTGCCCGCCCGGATGCCTACGTGGAACTTCCGTTTCTCGCTCTCCCCCCAAGACCGATTCTGCCCAGGAGGCGGAGGCAGCGGCGCTCCCAGGACCATGTTCTTGATCGACATGGTGGCCACCACCATATTGTGCGTCTTCAACACCGACGAGGAAATTACGAAAGCATCGGGGTCCAGGAATCGAGCACCCAGCCGTATGGGGATCAGGTGCATATCGTAGTCGATCCCGAGCATGAGTTCGTAGCGGCCCCCCTCGTTTGGAACGTCCATGGTGATGGCGAAGGGCTTGTGCTCGGCGAAGATCTTGCCCCAGCCGAGCTGATCGACGGCCTGCTTGGCCGTGCTGCCACCGCATTCGGCGACTACCACGGGACCTTTGAAGCGGGGAGCCAGGTAGTCGAGGATTCCATGCACGGTATCAGCGTGGGTGGAAATCAGTTGCCTGTTGGGGTCGAGACCATTGGGCTTGATGAGAACGTACTTCTTGGTCTTGAGAGCGGGCCGGATCTGGTCGTCGATCGCGACCAGCGCCTCGTAAATGTTCTTGCGCCGTCTGTCACCCTTGATCAGGGCCACTTTGGAGCGTCGATCGGAATACTTGAAAAACTTGGCGACATCGGCAGTGGCCATGCGGGGGTCCTGCGGTGTCGCCCCCCGATCGACCGGCGGCTGATACTGCTGCGCCTTCAGAGCCAGCCCCTGGGCGGCGGCGATCGCCCCCGCACGGGCAAAGAAAGATCTGCGTGAAGCTGACATGAGCCAGTAACCTCCTCTCAAAGCCCCGATTTCAGTGTTTGATCGCCCTCAATTTAATGTTCTTGAACTCGATGGGGTATTTCTGGTACTGAAACCGAATGCAACCATTGGAGAACTTCGAGTCGTGAACGTCCAGTGTTTTTATTCCGTTCAGAACAATGACCATATGATCGCCGTCGGCGGTAATCTCATAGTGGTTCCACCGGTCCGCAAGGAACTTGAACTCCCCACCGGTCTTTCCAGTATTTACGATCGAGCCAGTGTTGTAGCCCTGCGGCTGCGCCTTCCAGATCTGCACCTCGTAACCACCCGTGCCTCCGGGAGCCCGAATGAACACCCCGCTGTTCGCATCTTCGCCGGCTCGGAAATCAAGAGTAAGGACAAAATCCGCCTAGCTTCCCTTCGACGTCAGGTAGCCGGCGGGATCCCCGCATGGCGTCAGCGCGCCATCCACGACTTCCCAGTGTGAAACGCCAGCCGGCACAGGCGCTTGCCCCTGCGGAGTGGAACAGGCCCGCGGGTTGGAACCCACAGCGGCGCCGGACTGCGCGGGCGCCGCAGCCTGCTTCGGGGCGCCACCTTGCCGGCCGGCGCCGCCGCGCTGCGCAACGGCGGAGTCCCAACCATCGAGGGCCTTGCCATCGAATAAGAGCATCCAACCTTGGGCTTTCTCTTGGGGTGTCAAAACGTTGTCCGCGGCGAACAGACCCGCGCTTATGATGAACATCAGCCCGATCAGACTTACGTCTCTCTTCATAATGTGTTTCCTCCTGGCCAGCATCGATTGTACATCGAACCGCCTCCGTGAGAGCCCTTTCCTAACAGCCCCATCGGAATGCACACGCCGATCGTATAGAATAGTCTTGCCATGCGATCCCTCCCGAGATTATTGGTGGCAGGGGGCGCCCTATCTCCTACGCCAAGCAAGCCGGCGCCGGGGAGGAAATAGCGCGACCGGCGGACAGAGATGCAAAGGGACGAGATCCTTTCCAGGCTGCGCGAAAGGATTGTCGCCTTCGCGGCATCCCATCTATCGAGGGACAGTGCGGAAGACGTTGCGCAGGAAGTGCTGCTGCTTCTTCACACGAAGTATAGCGGGGTGAGCGATCTCGACGACCTGGTGCCGCTGGCGTTGCGTATCGCGCGCTTCAAGATCGCAGCCACCTGGAGGAAGGCGCACCGGCGAGGGGAGGACCGGCAGACCACCGGCGAGGAGACGGTCTTGGCCGACCCAGGCATGAGCCCGAGCGACTATGTGGAGAAGAAGGAGATGCTGGAACGGCTGGCGGCGGCTTTGCGGCAACTGAGCGGGCGATGCCGGGAGTTGTTCCGGCTAAAGTTGCAGGGGAAGGGTTTCGGAGAAATCCAGGAGATCCTGGGAGTCCGCTCCATCAACACGATCTACACCTGGGATTTTCGCTGCCGCAAGCAGTTGCTGGAGAGGCTCGGGGGAAGCTGGGAGGCGGAGCCGTGAAACCGCGGGATGTCCGGAAACTCGTCGGTGGCTATGCCATGGGCACGCTCACCGGCCAAGAGCGCCGGGCACTACTGGAGGCGGCGCTCTCCGACCAGGAACTCTTCCACGAGCTGGCGCGCGAACAGGCGCTCAAGGACTTGCTGGAAGACCCGCTCGCGCGGCGGCAACTGCTGGACGCAGTCGAAGAGAAGCGCGACCCGGCGGCTGGATTCACGGCATGGTGGAAGCGTCCGGCAACCTGGGCTTTGGCCGGCGGGCTCGTAGCGGCGGCCATGCTGGTGGCAATCTTCGTCCGGCCGCCTGCGATATCCCCGAAGCCAGAGACGGTACTGATGGCGAAGCGGGAGGCTTCACCGGAGCCGCCGAAGCAGCCGGCTCGCCTCGAAGCGCGCAAGGACCTGGAGGCCGGCAAGGCCAAGCCCGAGGTGGCGGCGGTTGCCGTTTCCGGGCAGGCAGCCCGGCCTGAAGCGGTCCCAGCGCCGCGGCAGATCTCCGCGGACGGGCTTGTCGCCCGTTCAAGTCTTGCCGCGCGCTCCTCGCCGGTCCCCTACAAGCTCCTCCGGGCGGATGCCGCGGGCGACTATGTGGAGGTGGGGCCAGACACGGTGTTCGGTAAAGAGGACCGTGTCCGCGTGGCTTTCGAGCCGGCCGCAAGTGGACATCTGCGGGTAGTGTCCCGTGCACCGCAGACGTTGCTCGACATGGACCTGGAAACCGGGGTAACAACCAACCTGGATGTGCCGCAAGGAGAGACACGGCTCATTGTCACCTTCACCGCGACAGGCGAGACCAGCGCTGCGGCCTTCGAGATACAGATCCGGCGAGAGTAGTCGCCACGCTCCTGTCAGACGGCTCTACGACTTGGCCGTGTGGAATTCCCATCCTTTACGGAAGGTGGGCTTGAGGAGCTTATTGGCATCAGTGTTATTGGTAATGCGCATTCTCTCCGGTTCGTACTCGAGCTTGCCCTCGTGGCGGAGCGCGATGACGCCCAGCAGCATCCATTCCACGAACGGCGCCGCAACGTCGAAGTTCGAGCATGCGGGGTCGCCGCCCTTGCAGGCGCGGATGAAATCGCGCATGTGGCCGGGGGAACGCGTCAGCAGCGGCGGCGGCATCCGGTAGTCCTTCATTTTCTCGACCGGGATCAGGCGCGTCATCTCGCCGTAGGTGCCGGTGGTCAGCATGCCTTTGTCGCCGATGAAGAGGCTGCCGTCGGGCTGCGGGAAGCGGAGCGGCGCCGTGGCTGCTTTCAGCGCCTCGAATTCCTCCCAGTTGAAAACGCGGCCGGGAGACTGGAATTCGTCGTCCGCCGGGCGCGTCGCGCCCGCTCCTATTCGCCCGCCGCCGGCTCCGCCCCTTCCTTCCGGACGCGGGAGGCTGGGCGGATCGCCGAGCCACTCGCCGTCCGGAACGCCGGTGATCTTGGGAGTCTCCTTCAGGCCGTCGTACCAGAACACCTTGAGGGCCGGCATGTTGCCGTAGGCAGCGAAGTCGAACCGGATCACCGAGCCCTTCGGGAACATGAAGGGGCTCACGCCTTCCTTCTTGATGCACTCGACGCTGACGAAGCTTCCGATTCGAGAGATAGCAGCGCCATGTTCGGCGCGCCCAGGATGTGGCAGGCCATATCGCCCAGGGCGCCGCAGCCGAAGTCGTAGAAGCCGCGCCAGTTGAACGGCTGGTAAAAGAAGCCGCCGTTGCGGTCGGGCTCGGTCTTGCCACCCGCCGTGAACGGCCGCTTCTCGGCAATGCCGAGCCAGAGGTCCCAGTCCAGAGTGGAAGGAACCGGATCCTCTTTCGGAATCTCGGTGAGGCCCTGCGGCCACATCGGCCGGTCGCTCCAGGCGTGCACTTCGGTGACGTTGCCGATATCGCCGTTCCAGATGATCTCGGCGCACTGCCGCGTGCCTTCGTTGGAATAGCCCTGGTTGCCCATCTGGGTGGCGACCTTGTATTTCGCGGCCGCCGCTCGCAATTGGCGCGCTTCCCAGACCGTGCGGACCAGCGGCTTCTGCACGTAAACGTGCTTGCCGCGTTCCATGCACCACATGGCCGCCGTGGCATGCATATGATCCGGCGTGGCGACGATCACGGCGTCGATGTTCTTGCCTTCCTTGTCGAGCATCTGCCGGAAATCCCGGAACTTCGGCGCCTTGGGGAAGCGGTTGAACGTATCGGCGGCGCGGCGGTCGTCCACATCGCAGAGGGCCACGATGTTCTCGGTGGGCGCCGCGGCCGAGAGGTTCGAGGCGCCCTGGCCGCCGGAGCCGATCGCGGCGAAGTTCAGTTTTTCGTTGGGGGATTTGTACCCCGCGGATTTCAAGGATGGCGTGCTGCCGAACCCTGCCGCCGGAACAGCGCCGGCCAACAGGCTGCCGCAAAAGAAGTAACGCCTCGATAATTGCATGGCAACCTCCGAATCCGTAGTCCGCGGACTACACCAGACAACTCTTGACGTAGGCGAGGCACTTCTTGGCCTCGGCAACGATGTTCGAACCCGGAGGAATCGGATACTCCAGTTCCAGGTTCGCCGGGAAGGGATACTTCTCCTTCTTGAGAAGTTGGAGCACTTCCTTTATGGGGGTGTCGCCCGTGCCCCAGACGGCCACATTGGGGCCATGGTTCTTCTTGCGGTCCTTGATGTGCAGGTTGGTGATCTTATCGTGGTGCTTCTTGATGAACGCGACGGCGTCGTACCCGGCGGCGGTGAAGTGGCCGATATCGAGGTTGATGCCGTTGTACTTGCCGTACGCCATCAGCGTGTCGTAGCTCTCGAGAGTGGCGGTCTGGTTGGGATCGTTGGTCGCGTCGTGGCCGTGATAACCGACCAGCAGCTTGTGCTTGTCCGCGACCGGCGCGATGCGCTTCGCCATGGTGAGGGTCGTGCTCGTGGTCATGCCCTTCACGCCGAGGCCCTTGGCCATGCGGAACCCGTACTCGATGTCCTCGTCTTTCATGCTGTCCTGCATGTTGTAGCAGAGCAGGGCGACATCGACGCCGGCGTCGTTGAATTTCCTGGCGACACCCTTCCATGTATTGGCGTTCGTCGAGGCGCGCCATTGCGCGATCTTCTGCGTAGCGGCTTGCCTCTCGGCCTGTTGCTCTGGCGTCAGCGGGTTGCGGCCGCCTCGGCCCGCCCCGCCGCGGCCGAACGCCGGCATCGGGGGCACGCCCGCCAACGCTTCGCAATGGTTCGACATCAGCTCGGCCTCACCCAACCCGATCTCGACGAACGCCTTAATGATCGCTTCCGGGTCGGGGCTGGCGATCAGATTGAAGCTGTAAGTAATGGCGCCGATCTGAACGCCACCGAACCTCGAGTCGATCCTCTTCCCGCCAAATGCCCTTCCAAGCGGCACAGACGCCAGCGCGATCTTGCCCAAATCTCGTCTTGTGAATTCCATTCTGTTCCTTTCATCTGGGATGTCGGACCCCTGCGTCCTGCTCAGTATACACCTAGCCAATATCCTTTGATTTCGCGAGTTGCATTAGGCGGCCAGCCGAGGCGGATAGAGGCACCTGTCGAGATGCCCCAGGGCGTGAGTTATGAGGGCGTGTTCGGGAACGAGAGGCAGGAGGCCAAGCTGATGCAGGGGGCAAGTTCCGTGAGCTTCGCAGCCTCTGGAGGAGGGAATCTTCGGGGCACCGTCCCCCGTGCCGCCAATGTGATAGAACCGTGCTATGCCGATTCGCTCGAAGGACCCCATCCTCATCGTTGGCGCCGGGCGCGTCGCGCAGGCCCTGGGCCGCCTGCTCGTCGAACACGGCGAACCCGTCTTCGCGGTGGCGGGCCGGAACCCCGGCCGCACCGCCGCCGCTGCCGCCTTCATCGGTCACCGCGTCAAACCGGCGGAACTCGCGGCTCCTCCGAAACGCACGACGCGAGTCCTCATCGCCGTCACCGACAGCGCGGTCTCCGAGGTCGCCCAACGCCTGGTGGAGCAAGGCATGCGGCGCGGCATCGCCCTGCACACTTGCGGGGCACTGGGGGCCGAGGCCCTTGCCCCGCTGGCCTCCGCGGGCGTCTCCTGCGGGGCGCTGCACCCGCTTCAGACCTTCGCTACTCCCGAGCAGGGTCTCTCCGCCCTTCCCGGTTGTCTGTTCGCCATCGATGGGGATCCGGCCGCGCTCGCCTGGGCGGAGCGAATCGCACACCTGCTCGGCGGCGAGACGCTGCGCATCCCTGCCGAGAGCCGGCTGCTCTACCACGCCGCGGCGGTCATGGCCAGCAACTACATTGTCGCCCTGGTGGATGCGGCTGCTATGCTGATGGATGCGGCAGGAGTACGCGGGGAGAAGGCGCTCCGGGCCATCGGGCCTCTGGTGGAAGCCAGCGCAGCGAACGCACTTCGTCTTGGCCCGGTCGAGGCCCTCACCGGCCCTATCCAGCGTGGCGACCTGCTGACCATCGAGGGCCATGTGCGGGCACTTGAGGGCGCGCCGGAAAGCGTGCGCGAACTCTATCGCTGGGCCGGGCTCCACGCCCTCGATATGGCGGTGCGCCGCGGGCTTTCCGAAGAAAGAGCGCGCCTGGTGGAGAGGTGCTTGCGAGAAGGCGAAGGTGGAAATGGCGGACACGATCAAGCGCGTTCGGGTGCCTGATCTGAAAGAGAAGAAGCAGCGCGGCGAGAAGATCGTCGTGCTCACGGCCTACGATTTCACCATGGCGCAGATCCTGGATCGCGCCGGGGTGGATGTGCTGCTGGTGGGCGACTCGCTGGCCAACGTCGTTCTAGGCTACGAGACCACTTTGCCGGTGACGCTGGACGCCATGGTTCATCACACGGCGGCGGTGACGCGCGGCGCCAGACGCGCGCTGGTGGCGGCCGACATGCCGTTTCTCGCCGCCCAAGTGAGCGTGAGCGACGCGGTTCGCAACGCCGGCCGCCTGATGAGTGAGGGCGGGGCATCGGCGGTGAAGATCGAGGGCGGCAGGCCGGTATTGGATGTCGTTCGCCGCCTCGTCGATATCGGTATTCCCGTCATGGGCCACCTGGGTCTGCTGCCGCAGTCGGTCCATCAACTGGGAGGATACCGGCAGCGGGCCAAAGGCGAGGAGGAAGCGGCGAAGTTGCTCGAACAGGCGCGCGCCCTGGAGGAGGCCGGCGCTTTCTCCCTGGTGCTCGAGTCGATCCCGGCGGAGGTCGCCGCGACGGTAACCGCTGAACTCGGCATTCCCACCATCGGCATCGGCGCTGGCCCGTACTGCGACGGCCAGGTGCTTGTCTGCTATGACATGCTCGGTCTGTCGCAGGGCACGGCGCCGCCCTTCGTCAGACGCTATGCCGATCTGGGCGGGGCGATCCTCGAAGCGGCCCAGCGATATGGCGATGACGTCCGCTCCGGCCGTTTCCCCACCCCCGGCAAGGAGACGCGGTGAAGGCGCAACTCTTCCGCGACATCGACGAGATTCGCGAGATGCTGGCGCGGGTGCGGCGCATGGGCGCGGCCATCGGCCTGGTCCCGACCATGGGCGCTCTGCACGAAGGCCACGGCAGCCTCATGGACTTGGCGCGGCGCGAGACGGACTGCGTTGTGGTCAGCATCTTCGTGAACCCCATTCAGTTCGACCGGCAGGACGATTTCGAGCGCTACCCGCGCACGCTCGACGCGGACCTGCATTTCTGCGGCGAGCACGGCGTGGATATCGTTTTTGCTCCCAAAGGGGAACAGATGTACCCGGAGCCCCAGCGAACATTCGTGGAAGTCAACCGCGTCAGCGAGAGACTCTGCGGCGAATTCCGGCCCGGGCATTTCCGCGGGGTCGCCACGGTCGTGCTGAAGCTCTTTAACATCATCCAGCCGGACCGCGCCTACTTCGGTGAAAAGGATGCGCAGCAGCTTGCCGTAATCCGCCGCATGGTGCGAGACCTGAGTCTGCCGGTGGAGGTGGCGCCGGTTCCCACCGTCCGCGAAGCGGATGGCCTGGCGCTGAGCTCGCGCAACAAAGGCCTCAGTCCGGAGGAGCGCCAGGCCGCTCCCATTCTGTTTCAAGCTCTGCTGGTGGCCCAGCAGCTCATCGCCGGCGGCTCGACGGACCCGGCGGAGGTCCGGGCCGCCGCGCTCGCGGTCCTGGCCAAGCAACCCCAGGTCCGGGCGGAGTACGTGGAGGTCGTGGACCCCGACGAGATGCAGCCCGTGGAACGAATCTCCGCGCCGGTCCGCGTGGCGGCGGCTGTGTGGCTCGGCGCGACGCGGCTCATCGACAACGTGCTCTGCCAGCCGGCGCCGGCGGAGGTCTCCGGCCTGATCCAGTAAGGGCCGGCCTCTACAGCCGGCTCAGGGCCTGCGTGGCCTGCCGGATCTGGTCGTCCAGGGCGCTCAGCACCTTTACCACCGAGGCCGCCTGGGCCTGCGCCTCTTGCCAGCGTCCTGCCTCCACGGCTTCGCGGACGCCGGGAAGGGTCTTGGCGCTGTAGCCCGTGTACATGCCCGGGGCGTAGATCTGGTGTTTGTACCAACTCCGGCCCGGTAGACCCTCGGGAAGCGTCAGCGTGTGCTCCGCGTGGTAGAGCAACTCATTCAGGCTGGCGAGCTTGTCCGGCGATGCCTTGGCCGCTTTCGGCATGGCCTTTCCCAGCTCCGTTTCGTAACGCCGGGCGTCCGCCTCTATTGACAGCAGCTTGGCCCTCACTCCGGCTAGATCGACTTTGCCCGCTTTGGTTGCCGCGAGCTTCTCGATCTCGCTCACATACCCGCGGACCCCGCGCACCAGCGTGCCGAACTCGAAGGGCAGGATGGGTGCGTCGGCCAGCCGCATCAGGGAAGTGGTGGTCACTTGAGCCAATGCTTTGCCGTAGGTGAAATCCGGGTCCCCAAAACGGCTGTACCAGGTGAAGGAGTCATATATGGAGTGGTACACGCCGCCGGAATCGTCCTCGGAGAAGCCCAGGTTCAGCACCGGTATGCCGGCGTGATGAACGAAGGCGGTGTAGTCGGATCCCGCGCCGGGCGCAGTCACCTGGAAGCCAGGCGGAGGAGTCTCCCGGGTGTCGGAGTCGCGGCGCGGCCTGGCCACCGCCAGGAGCTTCTTTCCCGTGTCGGGATCGGAGATTTCATCCAGGACCCCTCGGATGAACTGATCGAGGAAGGGAGATCCAGCGGCGCTGATCCAGCCCTTTCCGTTGGTGTCGGAGTTCAGGTAGGCGACTGCCTTCTGCTCCAGCTCGGCTTGGTGCTTCTCGATCCACTCGGTGGAGCCGACGAGGCCGAACTCCTCGCCGTCCCACAAGGCCAGGATGATCGTGCGCTTGGGCCGCCAGCCCTTCTTGGTGAGCGCGCTAAGACTTCGCGCCGTCTCGAGCACCACCGCCGCGCCGCTGGCCGGATCGCTCGCGCCGTTCACCCAGGCGTCGTGGTGGTTTCCATAAAGAACCCACTGGTCCGGAAACTGGCTGCCCGGAATGGTTGCGATCACGTCGTAGAGCGGCCGGATCCCCTGGTCCAACTGCACCTGGAGCCTCAAGGTAGCGGGCCCCGGACCGACGTGATACGTCAGGCCAAGCGCTCCGCGCCATGGCTCGGGCGCTACCGGGCCGCCCAGGTTGGCTAACAACGGCTGTGCGTCCTCGTAGGAGATCGGAAGGACGGGAATCTTCAGCAGCGTCTGAGCCTCAGCCACGGGCAGGCGCTTGGCGCCCGGCACGGAAGCCCAGCCCGGCGAGAGCGGATCGCCTACGTAGAGCGGCATGTCCATCACACTGCCCCTCTGCACTCCGGCTGCCGGCCGGAAGGGGCCCTTCGGATACGCGTCCCCTTGGAAGTAACCGTCATCCCTCGGATCGGAGTAGATCAGGCAACCGATCGCGCCGTGTTCGGCAGCGACCTTGGGCTTTGTGCCCCGCCAGCCTCGCCCGTAGCGGGCCAAAACGATCTTGTCCTTGACGTCGATGCCCAGCTCGCTCAAGGTCTCATAGTCCTCGGGAACGCCGTAGTTCACATAGACCACTGGCCCCGTCACGGTGCCGGAACCGGAATAGGCGTTGTAGGTGGGCAACTGGTTCTGATCGCTGGAATCGGGGTCCTCCGGAATCGCCGGCTCGGCCAGCCGCGCGACGTACTTTGAGGGCGCGGTCATCTCCAGCCGGCGCTCGGTGGGGTAGGGCAGCAGGGCATCGAAGGTCTCCATGCGCGTTTCCAGGCCCCATTCCTTCAGCAGGCCCAGGATGTACTCCGCCACCTCCTTGGACCGGGGAGATCCGGCATTGTGCGGCTCCGACGACATGGTCTGGATGTACTGGCGAATCCGCGACGGTTCTGGAATGGAGCGGACGTTGGTTTCGGTCTGCCGCTCGGGCTGCCATTGGTCACGGGGATAGCCACGGATGGGGGCTTGGGCCTCCAGGAGTGACAGGGAGAGTACGAAGCAAAGGAAGGGTCTCATTGGCCCGCTCTCAGAAACTTCAGGAACTCCGCCGGGTCACGCGTCAGGCCCGCGAAGCTGGCGATGACATTCCCGTCCGGATCGACAATAGCATAGTACGGAATGGCAACCGAGGAGAACTTCTGGCTGAGGATCTTCTGGTTCAATTCCGATGCTGCGTCCGTGCCGTCGGTATAAAGGTCCACCAGGACGTAGCGGCCGAGGGCCTCGGCGATCTCGGGCCGGGTGAACATGTTGCTTTTCATCCAGTGGCAGTTGGTACACGCGTAGCCTGTGAAGTTGAGGAAGATGCGCTTCCCCTCGGCTTTCCCCTCGGCCAAGGCCTGCGTGTATGCGTTCTTCATCCAGGCCGCTGTCTGGCCGGGCGCCACTGGGACATACGCGTCCAGCTCGCCGAGCCGCCCGCCGAACATGCCGGGAACCAGGCTTAGGGCGAAGGCCAGGAAAACCGTACCCGTCAAAAGCCGCCAGATCCCGACCTTCTCATCGGGGCCGATGCCTTCCAGCTGCAGGAAGCCGAGCAGATAGAGGCCGGGGAGAGCGAACAGCACCACCCAGGCGGCGAGGAACCGCTCTCGCGTGAGGATGTTCCACTGGAGCACCGCATCTACGTTGCTCACGTACTTCAGCATGGCCGCCAGGATCACGAAGCCCAGCACGATCTTGACGCGCGCCATCCAGCTTCCGCTCTTAGGCAGCCGGCTGAGATACGACGGGAACAAGGCTAGCGCGAAGAAAGGCAGCGCGAGGCCCGAAGCGAATGCGACCATCTCGGCCAAAGGGCGGATGCCTCCCCCGGAGACCGACCCGGCCAGCAGCGTCCCCACGAAGGGACCCACACAGGCAAAGGCGGTGAGCGAGAACGTCAGCCCCATCAGCAGCGTGCCGGCGACACCACCCCTTTGCGAGGCCCGGTCCATCCCCGTCAACACGCTTGAAGGGATGGTGATCTCGAAAGCCCCCAGGAGGCTCAGCCCGAAGACGAGAAAAACCAGGGCGATGAATCCGTTCACCCAGGGGTTCGAGCCGAGTTGCACGGTTCCGAAGGGACCCAGGATCGCGGTCGCGACCAAGCCCAGCGTCGAAAACAGCACAATGATCCCCAGGCAGAAGACAGCCGCCTGAAACACGCTCTGGCCGCGAGAGCTCCCCTGGCGGTTGAGGAAGAAGGAGACGGTAACGGGAATCATCGGGAAAACGCAAGGGGTGAAGATTGCCGCCAGCCCGAATCCGAAGGCAATGAGAAGGAATGCACCCAGCCCCTGAACCTCTCCACCGGCCTGTGTGACCGGCGCCGCGGGCGCGGAGGCAGCCTTGCCGGGTTCGAAGAGGCTGTATCCTGCGGGCATCGCCAGGGCGGCAGGGGCAGCCGCGGGGTCGATGCGCACAGTGGCGGAGGCCGGCTTGCGCACTGGAATCAGGCACTGTCTGGCGTCGCAAGCCTGGTAGCGGGCCTGAGCCGTGATCTCCAGCGGACCCGGTGGAGCGTTCTTCGCCAGCTCAATGTTCAGAAGGAAAACAACTTCCTTCTGAAATGTTTCTGTGTCCACCTTGAA
Organism: Bryobacterales bacterium; assembly: GCA_963798455.1. GTDB lineage: Bacteria > Acidobacteriota > Terriglobia > Bryobacterales > Bryobacteraceae > CAWCTD01. The sequence goes on along the minus strand of CAWCTD010000004.1, from coordinate 58,252 downwards.
GTTTGGGTCGAACTGGACATCCGGCCTCGGCTGGTAAATCTGGTAACGCGCGATCGCCGGGTTATCGAGCAACCGGACGGTGGTTGGGATAGGGCCCTTCGGCGTGGAAAGCGAGTACAGGTGCCACCCGGGGTCAATCGTAGCGGTTAGCCGGGCCAGCACCTTGGAGCCGGGCGGCGAGGCTGGAGGTTCAACCGAGAGGGACCACTGGACCGGGTCGAGACGCTGGGCACAGGCCGCGCCGAGCAGCAAGAAAAACAATCCGGCGGTGCGGCTCAACTTCACGTTAGTCCGCCTGCGCGGCAGCCAAGGCGCTGGATGACCAGCGCTGCAACTCCTTCTCGATGCGGTTGTTGATCTGCACGCTGGAGAACTGGGCCGCCACGCGGATAGCGTTCTTAATGGCGTTGGCATTGGACCGGCCGTGGCAGATGGTGCAGATCCCGCGGACACCCAGCAGGGGCGCGCCGCCGTACTCGGAATAGTCGAGGCGCTTCTTGAAGTCCGCAAACGCGGCCCTGGCCAGCACGTAGCCGATCTTGCCGGCGATGGTGGCATCGAGCGACTGTTGCAGCGTGAGTTTGATCATGTCCACCAACCCCTCGCTGACCTTGAGCGCCACGTTGCCGATGAAGCCGTCACAGACCAATACGTCGGCCTCGCCGCTGTACACGTCGCGGCCTTCGACGTTGCCCACGAAGTTCAGAGGCAGTGCCTTCAAGAGGGTGAACGACTTGCGGGTCAGGTCATTGCCCTTGTGCTCCTCTTCCCCGATGGAAAGCAGCCCCACCCTCGGGCTCTCGGCGTGCAGAAGCACGCGTGCGTAGATGTCGCCCATGACGGCGAACTGCCCCAACATCCGGGCGGTGCAGTCCACGTTCGCCCCCACGTCCAACATCACTGCCGGCTTGCCGCTGAGCGTCGGGAAGGCCTGCGCCAGTGCGGGGCGGTCCACCCCAGGCAGCATCCCCAGCACGAGCTTGGCGGTGACCATCACGGCGCCGGTATTGCCCGCCGAGACGAGACCTTCGGCGATGCCATCGCGCACCAGCCGGCAGGCCACACGGATCGAGCTGTCGCGCTTCCCGCGGACGGCCTTGGCGGCGCTCTCCTCCATGGTGACGCGCTCGCTGGCGTGGATTACCTGGATGGGCAGCGATCGGGCTCCGTCGTGGCGGCTGAGCTCCTCCCGAACCAGGCTCTCCTGTCCGACCAGCAGGACCTTGATGCCCAAGGACCTGGCAGCCCGGATGGCGCCTTCCACCTCCGTCTTGGGCGAGTGGTCGCCGCCCATCGCATCCACCGCAATCGTAACCATGGCCTGAAAGTGCCCCTCTGTCGTGGGACCAGGCTATTCCTGGACGACTTCGATTACTTCACGTCCCTTGTACATGCCGCAATGGGGGCAGACCCTGTGCGGCAACTTGGGCTCGTGACAGTTCGGGCACTCCGAAAGGCCCGCCGGACGCAGGTGATCGTGGGCGCGCCGGGTGGCCGTGCGCTTGGCGGAGTGTCTTCTCTTGGGATTCGGCATGGATTCGTTTCCTTTTCGAAAAGTCTAGTTGCTGGGCTTTCCCCTGTCTCACAGATTGCGAAGAGCGGCCCACCGATCGTCGGGCGCCTTCACCTGGCAGCCACATTCAGCCAGATTGCGGTTCTGTCCGCAGACGGGACAAATGCCCTTGCAGTCCTCTCTGCAAGTCCTTCGCATAGGCAGCGCGAGCAGAATCTGCTCCCGCAGCACATCTTTCAGTTCCAGTCCTTCGCCCTGGTAGAAATCGATTTCGCTCTCCCCGGTATCGAGCGCCACCTCCTGGCCTTCGGGGCCGGACTTGGCCGGCTCGTAGAACAGATCGAAGTCCACGTCAACAGGGTATTCCGCCACGTCCAGGCAGCGGTCGCACTCCGCCGCCATCCGGACGGCAAGGTGTCCCGCCAGGCGGATTTCGCCGCCCGTGTTCGGCAACAATTCAGCCGCGCCCGCCGCTTGGAGCGGACCGGTCTGCCAGAGCTGCTTGTCCAGGAACTGAATCTCCCCGGGCGGAAAGGTCTCGTCGAACCGGACCTTTCGCAGCTCCATCTCATGTATGCTCAGGAACATACGAACACTTTCACGCTCTGGATCTGGGTTGATCTTCTATTATAACGGGCGGCGGGCGCCGTTAGCTATCCCTGCGGAATGCGCTGGACAACCTCGCGTAGGTATCGTCGATGCTCTCCGGAAGGACGCGGGTTTCTCCTATCGTGGTCATGAAACTGGAGTCGCCAGGCCAGCGAGGCAGCACGTGCATATGGATGTGCCCGGCCACGCCGGCGCCGGCGCACTGGCCCACGTTGATGCCTATGTTCAATCCGTGCGGGTGGTAAACGGCACGTAGATGATGCTCCGCGAGCCGGGCCATGCCCATCATTTCCGCCAGTGTCTCGTCGGGCAGGTCTTCCAGGGTGGCTACGTGCTCGTAGGGGGCAATCATCAGGTGGCCCGTCGTATACGGGAAGAGGTTCAACAGCAGGAAGTTCTTCCGCGCACGGTGGACGACGTAGTTCTCCGCATCCCGGTCCTGAGATCCCTTCTCGCAAAAGATACACGGATCGGAAGGGCTGGCCTTGCTGACGTAATTATATCGCCAAGGGCTCCAGAGAAGGTCCATGCGTATGGCACTACGGCGGTCAGAGCGACGGGACGGGCCCGGCCGGGGGCGCCTCACCATACGCTACCGGCTCGGCTGTCTCGCCGTTGACAAGATCCTTAAGTTCTTTGCTGGGTTTGAAGTACGGGATGCGTTTGGCGGGCACCTCCACACGCGCACCGGTCTTGGGGTTGCGGCCAACCCTGGCCTGGCGCTCCCGGGTCCGAAAGCTCCCGAAGCCGCGGATTTCTATCTTGTCCCCGGTTCTCAGAGAGCGCACCACGCTGTCGAAGATGGCCTCCACGATCACCTCTGACTCCTTGCGGGTCAGCTCGACTACCCGCGAGACTTCCTCAATCAGGTCGGCTTTTGTCATTCCACGTTCTCCTTAGCTATCCTCAGGCCGGCGCCTGCCAGGCGATCTTCATGAGCGGGTGTCGCCCCGACCTTTCAGGTGCATCACTTCCTCGATCGTCATGGTAGCAGCCGCCGCTTGCTTTTGGTAGTCCTCCAGCCGGCTGCGCTCTTCGTCATCCGTCACGGCCTGCATGCTGAGCCCGATCTTCTTCTCGGCTTCGTTCAGGCGGATGATCTTGAACTCGAATTCTTCCCCGATGGGCAGCGGAGGTTCCTCCCGGCTTCGGTCCGCGGATGGCGGAATCTCCGAGTTGTGGCACAGCGCTTCAATGCCCGGCGCCAGTTCCACGAACACGCCGAAACCCGCCGCCCGGCACGCGCGTCCCCGCACCACGTCCCCCACTTGATGGGAGCGGAAGAACGTCTCCCACGCATCGGGCTGGAGTTGCTTGATCCCGAGGGAAAGGCGGCGATTGGCGGCGTCGATGCTGAGAATGACGGCCTGCACCACCTGCCCTTTCTTGAGCACCTCGGCTGGATTCTTGACGCGCTTGCTCCAGGACAAATCGGACACGTGGACCAGGCCGTCGATGCCCTCCTCGATCTCGACAAAAGCGCCGAAATCAGCCAGCTTGCGGACGCGGCCCTCGACCACCGAGCCGATGCTGTAACGCGACTCTACCGTGGTCCAGGGGTCCGGCTCCAGTTGCTTGATCCCGAGTGAGATCCGGCGCTCCCTGCTCAGGACGCCAAGCACCACCGCTTCCACCTGGTCGCCGACCTTGACCACTTTGGAGGGGTGTTTCAGCCGCCGCGACCAGGTCATCTCCGAGACGTGGATCAGTCCTTCCACGCCCGGCTCCAATTCGACGAACGCGCCGTAGTCGGTAATGCTCACCACGCGTCCGATGACACGGTGGTTCAACGGGTAGCGCTCCGCCGAGTTCATCCAGGGGTCCGGGAGGGCCTGTTTCAAACCAAGCGAGATCCGCTCCTTGTCGCGGTCGAACTTGAGCACCTTGACCGTAATCTCATCCCCGATGTGCAGCACCTCGGAGGGATGGCCCACCCGCCCGTGCGAAATGTCGCTGACGTGGAGCAAGCCGTCGATCCCGCCCAGGTCCACGAAAGCGCCGTACTCGGTGAGACCCTTCACCGTGCCGGTCACCACGGCGCCTTCCTGGAGCGCCGACAGGACCGCATTCTTTCGCGCCTGGTGTTCTTCCTCCACCGCCTGCTTTCGGGAGACGACCACGTTGCCGCGCCGCCGGTTGATCTTGACGATCCGCACGGCGATGTCCTGGCCGATCAGCACGTCCAGGTTGTGCAGCACCCGAACATCGGCGTGGGATCCGGGCATGAACGCCTCGACTCCCACATCCACGGCGAGCCCGCCTTTGATCCGCCCCAGCACCCGGCCCGAGACCAGCAGATGCTCGCGGTAGGCCTTCTCGAGGTTGTCCCAAGCGCGAAGGCGGCTGGCCTTCTCATGCGAAAGCAGAATGTACCCCTCGGGCTCCACGCCTTTCCGGTCGATGACGACGTCAATAACGTCGCCGGGGCGCACCGAAATACCGCCATCGGGTTGGACGAACTGAGCGATGGGAACAAGTCCCTCGGACTTGTAGCCAAAGTCCACGATCACTTCCGTGGGAGTGACCTTCAGCACATGGCCTTGCAGGACCTCGCCTTCCGCCGGGGGAGCGAAATGACTGTAATCGTCGATGAGTTGCTCGTAGTCCGTCATCTCGGGTGGAACGGAGGGTTCCTTTCGCACCTCATCTCGGTGGCTGGCCATGACCAAATCTCCAGGTCAGAAGCACTACCAACAGTCGCAGGAGTCCCCATCGGAACTGGTTCACCCGTGTGCGTGGCTGGACCGGGCAGACAGTGTTATCGCTGCCTTCGCATGCCGCCACAAGACTGAGGATTCGCGAGGTTCCACCGACAAGCCGTTGGTAGATAAGTACGTTAAGAACTATACCGAAGCGCCGCACCAATGTCAACCCGTCCGAGGGGATCGCATCGGCCACAAAGAGTTGGCAGGCAAATTGCTCATGTGCACGTCGAAGGAGGTGGCCAGCGAATGTTGCTTACAGCCGCAATCGCAGCCGCAGTGATACTAGGCCTCTTCTTGTCAATGCTCTCCTCCTCTCCGAGAGCCGGCCGATAGGGGTCATACGGACACGGCTGACGGCAATTCTTACACCCGCCTGCCCGTCGGAATTCCCGGGAGTCACCCGGCCTGAGCCCCTGTTTTCGCCGCCGTCTAGCGTGCTAACATGAGCCGTAAGGGCGCCAGGCTTGATGCGGCGCTTCTCGCGGGCTGTGGGCTTCGACAGGGGGAATCGTGACGGTTCTGGTTGCTGACGATGATGCCAGCGTTCGCAGCTTGTTTCGATTGGTGCTGAGCGGGGCCGGATATGAGGTGGTCGATGCGGCCAACGGGCGTGAGGCGACCCAGATCATCCACAGCCGGAAGGTAGATTTGCTGATCACCGACCTGGTGATGCCGGAGCAGGAAGGCATCGAGACGATTCTGGCGCTTCGCAGGTCGAACGCCGCCCTCAAGATCGTTGCAGTCTCCGGGGCCTTCGAGGGACGCTATCTCAACGCCGCAGCCTCCCTGGGAGCCGATGCCACGCTGCTGAAGCCGGTTTCGCCCGCTGATCTGCTCAGCACCGTCAGCAGGGTCCTGGCCGCGTAGAACGGCCACCGGCGCTTCCACCGAATCCCTCAAGCCTGTTCATCTGAGCGAATCGTCAAGAGCTGCCCGCCCCCTACTTCAGTTCGAGGATTTCCTTCTCTTTGGCTTTGGCGGCCTGGTCCACCTTAGTGATGTAGCCGTCGGTGGACTTCTGGACGTCGTCGTGAGCCCGGCGGTCGTCGTCCTCGCTGATCACCTTGTCCTTGAGCAGCTTCTTGATGTTCTCGTTGGCGTCGCGCCGGATGTTGCGGGCCGCCACCTTGTGGTCTTCGGCGACCACGTGCAGGCGTTTCACGATCTCCTTACGCCGCTCCTCGGTCAGCGGAGGGATCGGAACGCGAATGACCCGCCCATCGTTGTTTGGGTTCAGTCCCAGGTCCGAGGCGCGGATGGCCTTTTCGATGGCGCCAAGCTGGGAAATATCCCAGGGCTGGACGGTGATGAGGGACGGCTCGGGGACGTGCAGCGTGGCCACCTGGTTGATCGGCGTCGGGGTTCCGTAGTAGTCGACCCGGACGGGCTCCAGCAATCCGACCGAGGCCCTGCCGGTCCGAATCGAGGCCATTTCGTGCTGCAGATCGCTGAGCACTTTTTCCATGCGCGTCTTGGCATGGTTTTCAATTTCTTTGATGGACTGAAAAGTCTGAATGCTGGAAGCAGTTGGGGTGTCTGGTTTCATATCGCCTCAAGGGTGTATCAAAGTGCCGACGGCTTCGCCCATCGATACTCGCATTATATTGCCGGGCACGTTCAAATTGAAGACGACGATCCTAAGTCCGTTGTCACGGCACAGGGCAATGGAAGTGGAGTCCATCACCGCCAGGGACCGGGAGAGGACTTCGGTATAGGAGATGTCCCGGTACAAAACCGCATCGGGATGTTGCAGCGGGTCCTTGTCGTAGACCCCTTCGACCCGCGTGCCCTTGGCCAGCACCTGGGCGCGGATCTCCAGGGCGCGCAGCGCCGCGGCGGTGTCCGTCGAGAAGTAGGGATTCGAGGTGCCGGCGGCGAAGATCGCCACCCTGCCCTTTTCCAGGTGCCGCATGGCCCGGCGGCGAATGTAAGGCTCGGCGACCTGCCGCATCTCAATCGCGCTCATCACGCGCGAGGGGGCGCCGGCAGATTCCAGGGCGTCCTGAAAAGCCAGCGCATTGATGACCGTGGCGAGCATGCCCATGTGGTCGGCGGTCACACGGTCCATCTTCTTTGCCGACGGGCCCACTCCCCGAAAGAAGTTGCCGCCGCCCACCACCACGCCGATCTCGATTCCCGCCTTGGCGACCCCGGCGACCTCGGCAGCCAGATTCTGGACGCGCCCGCCGTCGATGCCGAAGCCGGCCTGGCCGGCCAGCGCCTCTCCGCTCAGTTTCAGCAGGATTCGTTGGTACTGCGGCAACGGAGCCTCCGCGCTCTACTACTCCCCGGCCGCCGAGTCGCCCACCTTGAAGCGCATGAATCGGGAGACCGCAATGTTCTCTCCGATCTTGGCAATCTTGATGGCGACGAGCTGGCCGACGGTCACGGCGCCGTCCTTGATGAAGGGCTGCTCGTAGAGACAGACTTCCTCAAAGAACTTGTTCATCCTTCCTTCCACCATCTTTTCAGCCACCTGCGGCGGCTTGCCTTCGGCGATGGCGCGGTCGCGCTGGATCTCGCGTTCCTTCTGGAGAACCTCGGGCGTGACGTCCTCGCGGCGGATGAACCGGGGATCGAGCGCGGCGATCTGCATGGCGACGTCGTGGACCAGCCCCTGAAACTCCTCCGTGCGGGCCACGAAATCGGATTCGCAATTAACCTCGACCAGCACGCCGAGCTGCGCGCCGGGGTGAATGTAGCCGCCGATCACCCCTTGACCCGTGGCGCGCGATGCCTTCTTGGACGCGGAGGCAATGCCGCGCTTGCGCAAGACAACCTCGGCTTCCGCAAGATCTCCTTTGGCTTCCTCAAGCGCGTGTTTGCATTCCAGCATTCCCGCGCCCGTGCGCTCGCGGAGCTGTTTAACTAATTGTGCGGTGATTTCCGCCATGTTCCCTTCCTGACACTCTGGTTGCGTCTATGCAGGCCCGCGATCCGTCCGGGCCCGGCTCACTTCTCCGCTTCGGCCGCCGGCTCCGCGGCCTCGGCATGCTCCACGGCTTCCGGGGCAGCGCTCTTTCGCGGCAGCGAAACGGACGGCAGATCCTCGTCGGGGATGCTCTCGGCCATGAGCTGTTCGGCGTAGCGCGGGTCCACGTACTGCGTGTACTCGGGAATCTCCTCCGGCGGGGTCTCGTCGGCGACGATCCTCTCGGCGGTGAATTCCTGCTCGGTAGCCAGCGCTTTTCCTTCCGCGATGGCGTCGGCGGCTTTGCTGGTGAACAGCCGTATGGCGCGCAGGGCATCATCGTTGCCCGGGATCACGTAGTCGACTTCGTCCGGGTCGCAGTTGGTGTCCACCACGGCCACCACGGGAATGGCGAGCTTGCGTGCTTCCTTGACGGCGATCGCCTCCTTGCTGGAGTCGACCACGAAGACCACGTCCGGAAGCCTGCCCATGTCCTTGATCCCTTCCAGGTTCTGCTGGAGGTGCTTGCGCTCCCGCTCCAGGCGGATGATCTCCTTCTTCGGACGGCCCTCGTAGTCGTTGGCGGTGGCCATCGCTTCCAGTTCCTTCAGCCGCTTAATAGACTTCTGGACGGTGACCATGTTGGTGAGCAACCCGCCCAGCCAGCGCTGATTCACATAGAACATCCCGCAACGCCTGGCCTCCTCGGCGATGGCGTCCTGCGCCTGCCGCTTGGTGCCGACGAACAGAACCGTTTTGCCCTGCGCGGCCATTTCCGCCAGAAAGCGCATGGCGTCCTTGAAGAGCTTGAGTGTCTTCTGAAGGTCGATGATGTAGATCCCATTGCGTTCTCCGAAGATGTACTCTTTCATCTTCGGATTCCAGCGCCTGGTCTGGTGCCCGAAGTGAACGCCGGCTTCGAGCAATTCCTTCATTGAAATCGACGGCAAACTGCCTCCTTGCTCCAACCTGTGGTTAATCCGCGCGCGCAGTCCAAACGAGATTTACGCGCGCGAGTGAGAAGCATGAGCCGGAATGTCGGATGGTTGCCGCTTCCCAGCTCATCGGCCCGGCCGGTATCCACACTGCCTGGGTTACCTCTTCGAGAACTGGAACCGTTTGCGGGCGCCCTTTTGGCCGTACTTCTTCCGCTCGCGGCTCCTGGGGTCCCGGGTGAGGTACCCGAGTTCCTTCAACTTCGGCCGCAATTCGGAGTTGTACCCCGCCAGAGCCCGGGCGATGCCCAACCGGGCTGCGCCGGCCTGGCCCTGGAGTCCTCCTCCGGAAGTCGAAATCAAGACGTCGAACTTGTCCGCGGTTTCGGTGGCCAGCAGGGGCTGGCGAACCTGCGTCCGTGCGGCCTCGGTGGGAAAATACAATTCGAAAGCCCGTCGGTTAATCGTGATCTGGCCTTTGCCCGGCCTGAGGGAGACGCGTGCCACGGCGCGCCGCCGCCGGCCAGTCGCCAAATGTTGAACTAGAGTCGTTCCCACTAAGAATCCTCTCCTGGACCTCTTCAATCCGCTGTCGCCGGGATCTGGACCGGCTTTTGGGCCTGCTGACGGTGCTTGTCGCCGGCGTAGACCTTGAGTTTGTGAATCATGTGCTTGCCCAGCTTTGTCTTGGGAAGCATGCCGGCCACGGCGAACTCCACGATCCGCACCGGGTGTTTGGCCCGCATCTGGCGGGCGCTGACCGAGGACAAGCCGCCCGGATAGCCCGAGTGGCGGCGGTACAGTTTCTGGTTTTCCTTGTCACCCGTCAGCCGCACCTTAGCGGCGTTGATGACAACCACGTGATCGCCCATATCCAGGAACGGCGTGTAGGAAGGTTTATGCTTTCCCATCAACAGCCTTGCGACCCTGCTGGCCACCCGGCCGAGCACCGCGTTGTCGGCATCAATCAGGTACCAGTTTCGCTTGATATCGTTCCCGGAGGGGAATGGCGTACTCATGGACAAACTTAACCTCTCGGCTCAACTGCTACAAAAATATTAGCCTACAGTACGTTAGGCGCGAAGTCAAATCACGCACACCCGTGGGATGCTCAACGGGGAGTCCGCGGGCGCGAGAGGTAGGTGCGCCAGCGCTGTTGTTCGCCCCGCTTGTCGAAGCTCTGCCCCCAGTAGCGGCGGAACTCCGCGCATTTCCGCCGGGTGCGCGCGGTCAGCAGCCGGCTCAGCCGGAGGCGTTCCGGGTCGCCGCGCGGCAGTTTGGAGGCGATCAGGTCTTTGGTTGTCGCGTAGTCGCTCATCGCGCCGAGGCAGTCCTGGATCTTCCGCAGGGCCGCCAGGCGGAGATCGAGTCCCGGGCCATAGCAGGGCCGGAACAGCTCCACGGTGTACCGCAGCGCCTTGGTATGCAGCCGGAACCGGTGCATCGCGGCCGGCGAGGGCGCCGGGACCATCAGTTTCCTGCCTTCTTCGAAGTAGGCGCGCGCGATTTCCGGGAGCCTGGCTCGCGCGTTCATCCAGGCGTTTGACGACTCATCCCAAATGGGTTTCTTTCTGGCCATGTCAGATGCCGAGCTTTGAACGCCACTTCCTTTGAGAATCCTTCCTGTTCCAGCGCTTCAGCGCCGCCACCAGAGCGCGTTCGGCCTGTTGCCGTTCCTGCAACAGCGTGCGCACCAGGGGCGATCCCGCCGGGAACGCGGCCTTCCGCAGGAGCTCCGATGCGATGTCGCGATTGCGGACTTCGGAAGCAAGATCCATCACCCTGTCGAGCTTCAGCCGGATTCTCTTCCCGCTCTCGTGGGGAAAGAACTGGCAGAAGACCCGGAGGCATTGCGACAGCCGGCGGATCGAGACACGCAGGTCATGAACCGCGTCGGCGTTCTTCAGGCGCGAGGTCCGGTTCGCCTGGTAGGCCACCCGCCGAAGCAAATCGGACGTTTGAGCCGCGGCGTAGGAGCGCATCGGCGCCGAGGGCTTGCGCTCTTGTGACGCGGGCCTCATGCCTCACCTCGCCTTTCTGGAGACAACCAGGGACCGGCCGTAGACCTGGCGAAAGACCTCGCCCGTGCGCTCCGCGGCCCACAGCTCCAAGTCTATATTTTCGGACGAAACCAACTGAATCGTCACCTGCCCGTCCTGGAGGCGGCACTCCACCGAGTCAATGCGCTGGGCGTGGCCGCGATCCAGAGCGTCGGAGAGCCGAAGCAAAGGGATGAGCCGCAGGACGGTCCGCGCCTCGTCTTCGCCCAAGGACCTTTGCCCTGTGTGATGGGCGGCGGGGAGAGATTTGCGATGATACCTGCACAGGCTGGCGATGAGCTCCCGCTCGCGGTTAGTAAAACCAGGCAGGTCGGAATTCGCCACCAGGTAGTAAGAGTGCTTATGGTGGCTGGCGTCGCTGACGTAGTGGCCCACGTCGTGCAAATAAGCCGCCGCCTCGAGCACCTTCCCCGACTCCATGAGGAGCTGGTGCAGCGGCTGGAGCGAGTCGAAAAGGAGCCGTGCCAGCCCGGCCACCTTCCGGGCGTGTTTCCTCGGGACTGCGTAGCGCAGGCTGAGCCGGTCCACTTCTCTTCTCTGATCCGGGCCGAGCTGCGCACGCTCTTTGCCGACGCCGCGGGCGGCCAAGTCGGCGATGATTCCGTCTCTGACGCCGGCCGCCGAGTAGTGCAGATAGCGCAGCCCGAAGCATTGGAGGATATTTGCCAGCACGCTGACGCCCGGGAGGATGATCTCGGCGCGCCGCGGGCCGATCCCGCTCACCCGGCGCCGGCCCTCGAGGTCCAGCCGGCTGAGTCTCTTGTACAATCCCCGGACCTGCGCCGCCGGCACCCGCAGCCGGTCCGCGCGGTCTCGCTTCGGCCGCGGAACGCCGCTGATGGCGCAAGCTACCGCGGAGGCCGTGGCCGAAGTGGCGATGGCGCGCTCCCACCCGGAGGCCCCTAAGCGGCGGGTCACACCATCCAGCTTTTCGGCGATGTACAACTGCATCTGGTGGAGCTCGGTGTCAGTCGGGGGGTCGTCCGACAAGAAGATCTCGCGCAGGCGCACCGCTCCCAGCGGCTTGGACACGGCGTCCAGCATGCGGCCGTTCTCGCTGGCGATGATCTCGGCGCTGCCTCCTCCGACGTCGACGATCAGCAGCCGGCGGCCCGGCTGCGGCCACCGCGTCTCGACGCCCAGTTGAACCAGCCGCGCTTCTTCCCGGCCCGATATGACTTCCACGGCCGTGCCGGCGGCCTCGGCGGCGCGCTCGACGAACTCCGCCTGATTCCGCGCGTCGCGGACCGAGCTGGTTGCCACGGCTCGCACGCCGGCCACGTCCAGAGATTGATACTGCGCCGCCATCCTGGCGAGAACGCCGCAGGTGAGGTCCGCGGCCTCGCGGCTGATCCTCCCCGTGCGGTACACGCTCTCTCCCAGCCTCGTCACCTCGCGCTCGGACGCCAGAATGCGCACGGGAGAGCCGGGAGCCATCTCGGCGGCCTCCATGCGGACGGAGTTACTGCCTATATCAATCGCAGCGTAGCGGGGCATGTATCCGATATGATAATATGCCTTCCGGTGAGAAGCGCGCCCTTGTTGTTACAGAACCGTTACAGCGGAAGGCTCGTCGTAGTCGAGGGGATCGACGGATCCGGAAAGTCCACCCAGCTCGCTCTGCTCAGCCAGTGGCTGCGGTCGCAGGGTTACGCCGTCGCCTTCAGCGAGTGGAACTCCTCGCCACTCGTCCGCCAGGCGACGCGGCGCGGAAAGAAGAAGGCCATGTTCACGGCCGCCACCTTCAGCCTGATCCACGCCACCGACTTCGCCGACCGCATGGAGAGTTACATCTTGCCCCTGGTCAAGGCTGGGGCGGTGGTTTGCGCGGACCGCTATGCCTACACGGCTTTTGCCAGGGATGTGGCCCGCGGCATGAGCCGGCGCTGGGTCCGCAACCTTTACCGATTCGCCCTGAAGCCGGACTTGTGCTTCTACTTCCGGGTGCCGCTGGACGTCGCCATCCAGCGCATCGTGGGCGGCCGCAACGCGATCAAGTACTACGAGGCGGGCATGGACCTTAGCCTGAGCCACGACATAGAGGAGAGCTTCCGGATCTTCCAGGGACGCATTCTGGATGAATACGAGGCCATGGCGGAGGAGATGGGCTTCCATATTATCGACGCCACGCTGTCGATCGAGGAACAGCAGCAGCAGATGCGATCCATCGTCATGCGGGCTCTTGGCGAGCACCTGGCCGCGGGCATCCTTCGGGCGCCCGTGGGAGCGGCATATGCTGGCAACTAAGCCGCTCCAGTTTTATGCCGAACCGCTGCCGGGCGTCGACTGCTCGGAACTGCAAGGCAAGCTGATCGTGGTGGAAGGCCCGGACGCCGTGGGCCGCAGCACCCAGATCACGTTGTTGAAGCAGTGGCTGGAGCAGGAGGGTCACGCGGTGCTGGACACGGGCATGGCGCGCTCGGCCCTGGCCGGCCGCGCCATCCAGGAGGCCAAGGGCGGGAACACGTTCGGCCCTATCACCATGACGCTGTTCTATGCCACGGATTTCGCGGACCGGCTCGAGAACGAAATCGTGCCCGCGCTGCGCGCCGGGTTCGTGGTGCTGATCGACCGCTACATCTTCTCGATCATCGCGCGCGCTATTGCCCGGGGCGAGGACCGGGGGTGGATCGAGCAAGTCGCCGGGTTTGCCCTTGTCCCCCACGCGGTCTACTACCTCCGGGCGGAAGTGAAGGACCTGGTGACCCGCGTGGTGCTGGGCCGTGGCGCCTTCGACTACTGGGAGAGCGGCATGGACATGCGTTTCGGCGCGGACATGCACCAGAGCTTCGTCCGTTACCAGACCAGGCTGGTGAGCACCTTGGACCGGATGGCCAAGCGCTACCATTTCACGGTCGTGGATGCGACCCGTCCGGCCGAAGTGATCTTCCGTGAGTTGCGGAACCACGTTACGGCGCTGCAGTCGGGAAAGCCCCCGGGAGAACCGGCACGCCCCGCGGCGCGGCGGAGGGCGAGTCGTCAAGGCTGATGGAAATCTATATTCTGCGCCACGGCGTCGCGGAAGCTCGCCACGCGGGGCGGGCTGACGCGGACCGCAAGCTCACTGAAGAGGGCAGGCAAAAGCTGCGGCTCGTGCTGGCCCGCGCGCGGGCCGCGAAAGCCGAGCCATCCCTGATCCTGACCAGCCCATTCGCTCGAGCCGTCGAGACCGCCGAGATTGCGGCCGAGGTTCTGCGCTACAAAGGCGCTATCGTCCGGACCGATGCCCTGCTGCCGTCTTCGTCTCCTCGCGCCGTCTGGCGGGAGCTTGGCGCGCACGCGGACGAGGCTGCGGTTTTGCTGGCCGGCCACGAGCCTCTGCTCAGCGAGACTGCCAGCTACCTGCTGGGCACTTCGCGGGTTGTGGTCGAGCTGAAGAAAGGCGCCCTGCTCCGAATCGACTTGGCGATCCCCAGTGCCGAGCCCCGAGGCGTGATTCAGTGGCTGCTCACGGCCAAGCTCGCGGCCAAGCCGGATGCCCAGGACGCGGAAGGGGATTGACGATCCGGCGAATCATCGGAGCAGCGATCCTCTTTCCGGGGCTCGCGCTGCCGGCTGGCGCGGATCTGGACGTGCCCTACGACTTCCTGCACAACCAGATCGTGCTGCAAGTGACACTCAAGGGCAGCGGCCCCTACAACTTCGTCCTCGATACGGGGACCCACGCCTCAACCATCGACCTGGGGCTGGCACGCCGGTTGCGGCTGCCGCTGGCTGCTGCCCGGAGCGAGAGCCGCGGCGTCGGCAGCACCCGGGTCTTCGGGCAGGCGACGATGCTGGAGGATGTCCACGTCGGGGACCTTGTCGTTCAGAAGCTTCCGGCCGTGGCCCTGGATCTTTCCGGGGTCTCCGCGCAGTTGGGACGGCCGCTGCATGGGGTTCTGGGGACCAACTTCCTGGCTTCGCGGATTACGCAGGTTGACTACTTTCGCCGGCGTATCCGGTTTCTTGCCCGGCCTTCCGCCTCATTGCCCGACGACGCGCGGCGCATCACCTTTCCCATGCGGTTCCGCGCCGGCTCCATCCTTCCCGTCCTGGAAGACTGCTTTGTCAACGGAACGAAGATCGCGGTTACCCTTGACACCGGCTCCAGTCTGGGATTGGTCCTGTTCCCCAATGCCGTCCGGCTGTTAGGTCTGGAGGACCTGGCCCGGACGGGAAACCCGATGGAAGCGGCCGGCTACCGGGGACAGGCGCGCCTCACGAAAGGATGGGTCCGCTCGGTAGTGTTGGGGACCATTGACCTGGGGGCAATCGAAGTCGCCTACGTCCGGAGAGGCTACGGGGACGACGAAGTTCTTCAGCAGCGAGGCGGCAACCTGGGCAATGCTGTCCTGCAGGATTTCATCCTGACACTGGACTACCGGAATGGCGTGGTGGTGCTGGAAAGCGCTGAGGAGTAGGTCCCGGACGGTTCACCAACAATTGACCCCGCTGTAACAAGCCTGAAACACGCGGCCTGTAATCTGGTCCAAACAGGAGTCATACCGATATGAAACTCGTCAAAGTTGTCGCGCTTTTTCTATGTCTGGTTTGGATCGTCGCCGGCCAGACAGACCAGGGCAGAATTGTGGGCACGGTTTCCGACGCATCCGGCGCCGTGATTCCCGGGGCCAGCGTTACCGTCAAGAACGAGAATACCGGGCAGAGCCGTGTCGTGAAGACCAGCGAACGAGGGCTGTACATCGCTACGCAACTGCAGCCTTCTAACTATCAGATCACCGCCGAAGCGCCCGGGATGGCCCCGGCTGAGTTCACGGGGATCAACTTGCAGGTTGGCCAGGAGCGCACGCTGAACATAAGCATGAAGCTGGCCAGCATGACCACCGAAGTCACCGTTGCAGGAGGAGAGCTGGCAGTAGTCGACCTCAGCTCGGCCCGTATTGGCGCTAATATTTCAACGCGCGAGGTGTCCCAACTATCCATGAACGGGCGGCAGGTCTCCCAACTCTACCTGCTCGCTCCGGGCGCGGTGAACAATGGCAGCGGCACTTTCGACAATATCCGCTTCAGCGGCATGGCGAACCAGGAAAACGTCATCCGGATCGACGGCGTGGAAGGCACCAGTATTGTCGATGCTTCGCCCGGCAATCTGAATGGCGAGACCACCTCGCTGTTCCGGCTCGAGCAGAGCCTGGAAAACGTCCAGGAATTCCGCATCGACAGCAGCAACTACCCGGCCGAGTACGGAACCGGAACGGGCGGCCAGATCAGCTTCATCACGAAATCCGGCTCCAACGACTTTCACGGCTCGGTGTTCGATTACATCCGCAACGACGCGTTCGACGCTCGCAATTTCTTCGATAAGGCGACCAAGTCCGTCCTGCGGCTGAACCAGTTCGGAGCCTCCACGGGCGGTCCGATCGTCAAGGACAAAGCGTTCTTCTTCGCCAGCTACGAGGGGCTGCGGCAGCATACCAGCGCGCCGATCGTGGAGAGCACCTTGAGCGCGGCGGTTCGCGCCAAGGCAGTCCCGTCCATTCAGCCGCTGTTGGGGGCCTTCCCAGTCGGCCAGATACCGTCCTCGGACCCTAGTTTCGACATTGTAACTGTCAACGCGCCGAGTCACGTCAACGAGAATTCCGGCGGCGTCCGGTTCGACTACGATCTCAGCGGCAAGTACCGCCTGAACGTGCGATACTTTCGCGACCAGGGCGAGTCGGCGCAGATGCAGAACTCGACCGGGAGCATTTACGCGACCAGCATCGTTCCGCAGAACGCGGTCGTCGGCCTGACCCAGGTCCTCACTCCGAGCATCGTCAACGAGACGAAATTCGGCTTTAACGGCGCCAAGACCCGGGTTGCCGGCATTCCAGGCCCGAGTCCCAACGCCGACATCAATGGCGTGACCATCAATCTGAGCGGCAGTGTGGCCTTGGGTGGAATCGCGGGCCAAAGCGGCAGCGCCGGCCTTGCCATTCCCAGCGGACTGATCCGGCTGAGCAGCTCGTTCAACGGCCGCGGAGCGCCCTACACGAACTTCTCAACGTCGTACATTGACAACCTCAGCGTGCTCCACGGCGGCCACGGCATGAAGTTCGGCGCGGAGATCCGTGCGATCACGCTGTACAACGACCAACTCGGCGGCACGACCTATAGTTTTCCGAACGTCTCCGCGTTCCTGGCCAATCAGCCTTCCTCCATCGCCTTCAACGGCGACCTCAGCGCGAAGAGCCCCTTTACCGG
Organism: Bryobacterales bacterium; assembly: GCA_963798455.1. GTDB lineage: Bacteria > Acidobacteriota > Terriglobia > Bryobacterales > Bryobacteraceae > CAWCTD01. The sequence continues at coordinate 41,333 of CAWCTD010000004.1, read as the reverse complement.
CCTCTCGGGAGTCGCGCACATGCGCCAGAATTACTACATCTTCTACGGGCAGGATGAGTGGAAGATCAGTCCCACGCTGACCATGAACTACGGCTTGCGCTGGGAGTACTATCAGCCGCTGCACGAGACCCGAAACAAGGACGTGTGGTTCAGCATGGCACAAGGCACGATGTTCCCGGGCTATTCGGAAGACTGGTATCACTCTTCCACTCACAACTTCGGACCGCGCCTGGCATTATCCTGGGCGCCGAAGGCCCTCGGCGACAAGACCGTCTTCCGGATCGGATCGGGTTACTACTATGGGCCCGGCCAGACGGAGGACCAGCTCCAACCGGAAGCCAACGATCGCATCGGCAAGACCATCAGCTCGGGTCCGCTGCTAGCGTATCCGCTCGACATCAACCAGATCTTTGCGTCCTACGACATCAACGATCCGAACCTCGGCTTTCAGCCGCGAGCGTATGCTCCAGGCTATACCATCCCCGAACGCATCCTGCAGTACACGGCCTCGGTGCAGCAGCAACTGCCGGGAAATACCCTGCTGACCGCCGCGTACGTAGGCAGCCAGGGGCGTAACCTGTTCCTGCGCAGCATCACCAACAAGATCGTCAGCGTGGGGATGAACCAAACCACGGGCGCAGCCATCGTGAACCGGGAATTCGGCAATCGCTTCGCCGAGATCGACTACAAGACCAGCGGCGGCACTGATTACTACAGCGCGTTGCAGATGACGCTCAACCGGCGTTTTAATTCCGGCCTCTCACTCGGGGCGCAGTACACCTGGGGACACAGCATCGGCGATTCGGGCGGATCCAACGAAGCGAACACCGCCGGAAACCCCTTCAATTTCGCAGCCGACCGCGGCAGCAACAACTTCGACATCCGGCAGAGCTTCAACATGACGGCGCTGTACCAATTGCCGTTCGGTAAAGGAAAGAAGTATCTGGGCCAGACTTCCCGAGCCGCCGACGCGCTGGTTGGCGGCTGGCAGTTGGGCGGCGTCGCGAACGCGCGCACCGGCGTGCCGATTGACATTCTGATCACGCGGCCCGATATTCTGTACCGCGACACGCGTGACGGCAACTACTACGCCAACCCGGTGGTGGTCGGCGGAACGGTCTACACCGTGCCGGTGATCAACACACTTGGCGGCGGCAACAGCCGCAACGTGCGCCGGCCAGACGTGGTGGCGGGCGTGGATCCATACTTGCACAACGGCCTGAGCTGGGTGAACCCGGCGGCCTTCTCCATTCCTTTGCCGGGCACTTTCGGCAATTCCTCCCGCAACAGCCTCACAGGGCCGGGGCTGGCACAGCTCGACCTGACGCTGGGCAAGCGGTTTCTTGTCACGGAGAAGACGAACATCGAGTTCCGGGCGGAGATCTACAACATTCTCAACCACGCGAACTTCGCCAATCCAGCCAACCTGCGCGTACAGCAGATCGTGCCGAGCGGCCCCGGCGCGTCTGGCCTGCAGCCGGGCCAGGCGTTCACCACATCGACCGCGGGCGGGAACTTCGGAGTTCTCAACTCCACCGTGTCCAACCAGATCGGCATGGGGACCAACCGGCAGATCCAACTCGCTCTGCGCTTCAACTTCTAACCATCCGTGGTCCGACTCTCCGAGGGCAGGCCCCACGGCCTGCCCTCCTTTTTATTGGGCGTACTTTGTTTGGTTTGACACGGAGCTGTAACGCCCGTGGGCTAGTCTTTGGCTATGAAGACACTGTTGACAGTGGGACTTTCCAATGAAGAAACAGCCTCTCTGAGCGGCCTCCTGATCGTTCGCGGCTGGGAAATTCGCACCGCCGAAAACTGTATACAGGTTCTTCTTCGGCTCCGTGAGCGGCGTTACCACGCCGTCATCTGCGAAACGAGTTTGCAGGACGGGGATTGGATGGATGTTCTGGACGAACTCTGGTCATGCACCACCCCGACGCCTCTCATTGTGATCTCCCCCTTCGCCGACGCCCACCTCTGGGCTGAGGTGTTGCATGTCGGTGGCCACGACGTGCTGCCGTTCCCGTTCGAAGCCGGGGAACTCATCCGTGTGCTGGAGCGAGCGGCTGCGGACAAGGGCGCAGGCGAATCGTGGGAACCGCCGGCCTTGATCGCGGCCGGAAGCCTCTACGACGGGGATGCCTGATAGGCGGCCAGCGCTGCCCGGACCGCGGAACGAAGCGGGCGGCTGTCGAACAGCCGGCTCATTGAGAGCAGCCAGGTGCTGGGGCTCACGGCATCCGCTTCCCAGTATGTGGAAAGGGGAACAACGGAGCCGTCGGCTTCCCTGTAGAACGCCCGGTCCATCCAGCGACGCCGTCCGGTCAGTTCAGGGTACTCACGCACGATGTCCAGGGCGCACTCGGCCCAGCGCAGCGCATGTGGTCCGTAGTACTGTGGCGTCACGAGGATCTCGCTCCGGTGACCCTGCCGGATCTCGGCCACGAAGTCGCTGAAACTGGAGGCGTTGGTGAGGTTCAGCAGCGCGTTGGGCACGCTTCCATGGCGGTCGCCTCCCGAAATGACTGGATAGCCGAGGGCCCGCGCCAGGTGCACCGCCGCCTGGTTCTCAGCCGAAGGGCGAAGCCCGTTCATCTCGAGGGCGTGTATCCAGCGCCCGTGATCGTGCAGGAATCCCCGGACCATCCGGAAATGGGCCGGAGCTCCGATCCCCGGCTCGTCCCAGAGCGGGTGGTTCAGGACGACGAGGGTCTCGTCCGAATCGTCCAGGCCCCCCAGCAATTGCGATAGGAGGGCAGCGGACGGGCGCCGGGTGAAACCGGCCAACTCACGCATCCAGAAGTGCGTCCGGCCCGGAGGCAAGTTGTGGAGCCCAAGGTGAAGGAAGGACGTCCCCAGCGGGATGGTCCACTCCAACGAGACCGGGATCCCTCGGGCGCGCCCGAGGACCTGCAACCGCGTGTTGGCCACAATATTGTTGTGATCAGTGAGCGAGACCAGCGGCGCAAGTCCCAGAACGCCCTCAATCTGGCCTCGCTCCAGTGACAGCGCCTCCTGGGCGGGCAGCGGCGGCGTCCAGAAGGCGCACCCATAGTCGAAGGGCCTCCCGGTGACCGCTCGATAGCGTTCCTCCAGTGCCCGGAACACGCTCCTCACGACCGGGATGCGGCGCACGTAACGCGGAAGCAGCCGCAGAGTCTCCTCGGAGTGCATGGTGTGGCTGTGCAAAGAGACCGCGGTGCGGAAGCGGCGCAACACCGCACGTTCCTGCCAGAGAGAGTGAATCCGCGACGTATGCATGGCCATATCCTTGCCTTCAGGATGCGCAGGCCATGATTACGGGCTGATGTCAAAACCTTGAAATCTGAGCGAAATCAACGGCTCAGCGTGGACCGCCGTGGCTGTCGATTTCCAGGTAGCGGGGATCCAGCAGGCGGCCGAGTTCGACGTTACCCATGGCGGCCAGCATGGTTTCTTTGAGGTGGGGATAGTCCTGCTCCAGGCGAGTGAATAGCTCCCTCAACGATTGCCGCACGGTCCCCGTCTTCTGCGAACAGCCGCAGGGAATCAGCGGCGCGCCGAGCGAGGCGACGAAGTCCCGGGTGAACTTCTCGGGTATGAAGACCAACGGGCGGATCAGCCGGAACTCTCTGTCCCTCGACCACGTCACCGGCGGGAGCGCGCTGAGCCGCCCGGTGAACAGCGCGTTGCGAAGGAACGTTTCGCAGAAGTCGTCCGAGGTGTGCCCGAAGGCGATGACATTGGCCCCCAGCCCGCGCGCCACTTCATACACTGCCCGGCGGCGGTAGCGGCTGCACAGGTCGCAGCCGTGCTCCGGCTGTTCCTTGATGAGCCGGATAGAGGGTTTGTCGCGATAGTAGGTCCAGGCGACCCCGCGCTCCTCGAGGTATTTCGACAGTGGCTCGACGGGCCTCAGGAACTTGCCCTGCTCCACGGTGAAGGCGCACAGGGAGAACTCGACGGGCGCACGCCTTTCGAGCCTGAGCAGGAGTTCCAGCAGAGTGAGGGAATCCTTGCCTCCCGACAGGGCTACCGCCACGCGGTCGCCCTCCCGTATCATGCGGTAGCGGGCAATCGCTTCCCCGGCGCGGTGAAGGAGCGTCTTATCTAGGTCCAAGTCTTATTATAGGAGTCGGTCCCGATGTCGCCTGCACGCCAAGTGGCCCTTGAAGTATTGCTTCTGGTCGAACAGGGCGGGTACGCCTCCGACCTGCTCCTGAGCCGGACCCGCCGGCTGGACTCTAGGGACGCAGGCCTCGCTTCCGAGATCGTCTACGGGTGCCTCCGCCTGCAAGGCCAACTGGATTTTCTGATCGAGCAGCTTTCCCAACGGGCGCCGGAGCGGCTGGACCGCGAGGTCCGCATTGCGCTGCGGATGGGGATCTACCAATTGCGCCACCTCGACCGAGTTCCCGCGCACGCCGCGGTCTCCGAGAGCGTGGATCTGGTCAAGCGGGCGGGGAAGCGCTCCTCCGCCGGATTCGTGAACGCGGTTCTGCGGAAGGTGCATCGGGATCCGGTGGCCTGGCCTGACCGCGCCATCGAGTTATCGCTCCCGGCCTGGCTGCTCGGGCGATGGTCCGTGCATTACGGCCGGGAAACCGCCGAGAAGATCGCGCAAGCCTCCCTCGAAGCTCCCGCGACGTATGTGCGGATACCGAGCGGGACTATCCCTGACGGTCTCAAGGCGGAGCCGGCCGGGATCCCCGGATGCTTTCGCGTCGTGGAGGGCGACAGGGGCGATCTGCGGGTCCAGGACATAGGCTCACAGTCGGTCGTGCCCTTGCTCGAACTCCGGCCAGGGCTCTCGCTTCTCGATATCTGCGCCGCCCCCGGGAACAAGACGGCCCAGGCCCTGGAGAGCGGAGTGCGGGTTGTGGCGTGCGACCTGCGCCTCGGCCGCCTGAAGGGCCTCCGGAGGCTCGGCTGCGATCTGGTCGTGCTGGACGGGCTCACTCCTCTCCCTTTCCGGCGCCGCTTTGACCGCATCCTGCTGGATGCCCCGTGCTCGGGGACCGGGACGCTGGGCCGGAATCCCGAGATCAAGTGGCGGCTCAGGCCCGAGGACCTTGCCGGCCACCACGCGCGCCAGGTGAGGCTCCTGTCGAACGCCTTGGAGATGCTGGCGCCCGGCGGCAAGCTGGTTTACTCGACCTGCTCGCTACAGCGGGAAGAGAACGAGGCTGTACTTGAAACCGTGCTGGGAAGCGTCCCTGAAAAGAGCGTGATGCGTCTCCCCGGCATCGACCCCGGAGACGGCTTCTTCGCCGCTGTGATAGGATCGACGTAGCTTTCTCCATGTCGGAAATTGTTCCCTCTATTCTCTCTGCTGACTTTGCGCGGCTGGGCGAGGAAATCGCCCGCGTGGAAAAGGGCGGGGTGTCCATGCTGCACGTCGACGTCATGGACGGGCACTTTGTGCCAAACCTCACCGTCGGTCCCCCGGTGGTGAAGTGCATCCGGAAGGTCACGAAACTGACCCTGGATGTCCACTTGATGATCACCGACCCGGATTATTTCGTGCCCTTGTTCGTCGAAGCCGGCGCGGACCAGATCTCCGTGCAGCAGGAGACCTGCCCGCACCTGGATCGCACGCTGCGGCTGATTCAAAACGAGGGCGCGCTGGCCGGCGTTGTGCTGAACCCCTCGACGCCGATTACAATGTTAGAAGACGTACTCGAGACGGCGGACTATGTTTTGCTCATGAGCGTCAACCCGGGGTTCGGGGGGCAGCGGCTGATCCCGCGCGTCCTCCACAAGGCGAAGGCCCTGGCGGCTGCAAGAAACGGCCTGGGGCTGAAGTTCCCCATCGAGATCGACGGGGGAGTGACCTTGGAGAACCTGGCCGAGGTTGTGCGATCCGGCGTGGATTGGGTGGTGACCGGATCGACTGTTTTCCTTTCTCCGGATCCGGCGTCCACGGTAATGGAAATGCGGCGCATCGCCGGGGAGGCCGTCGCGGTCCGGGTATGAAGTCTCAAAATGGTTGGTGTGTTATGCCGAAGAAAGCAAGCAGGTTTTTTTTCTGTTTGATCGCCATGGTGCTGGTGGCCGCTCTTCTCTCTTCTTGCGGTTTCCGCAAGAAATATGAGAACCCCATCACCAAGAATACCCAGCAGCCGGACAAGATCCTCTTCGACAAGGCGGTCAACGACATTGAGAAGGGGCGCTTCGATGTAGCCAGGATCACTCTGCAGACTCTCATCAGCACGTATGACACGAGCGAGTACCTGGCCAAGGCCAAGCTTGCGATCGCCGACAGTTGGTTCCGCGAGGGCGGCGGCAACGGCCTGGCACAGGCCGAGGCCGAGTACAAGGAGTTCATCCTCTTCTACCCCGCTCTGGAGGAAGCCCCGGAAGCCCAGGCGAAGGTGTGCGACATCCATTACAGGCAGATGGACAAGCCGGATCGCGACACCGACCAGGCGCTACGCGCGGACGAAGAGTGCCGCCAGTTGCTGGTCCAGTTCCCGAACAGCAAGTATGCCCCGACCACGGAACAGAAGCTGAGGGACATCCAGGAGGTGCTGGGGGAACACGAATACCGCGTCGGAGACTACTACCACACTAAGGGTTCTTTTCCTGCCGCGGCTGCGCGGTTCCAGGCCTTGGTGGACCACTATCCGCTTTACAGCAGGGCGGACGAGGCGCTGTGGGAACTGGCCGACTCGTATTCCCGCATGCCCGCGAGGTTCGCCGACAGGGCGGTGGAGGCGTACGCCCGAATCGTGCGGGATTACCCGCTCAGCGATTACGCGAGCTCCGCCCGGCAAAAACTCGAGCGCATGGAACGGCCCGTTCCCGAGGCCGATCCGGTTGCCATGGCGCGGATGAAGTACGAGCTGGCGAACCAGGGCAAGCTCGGCTTGATGAGCCACTTCTGGGGACTCTTCCGCAAGAGCCCGAGCGTGGCCATGGCGGCAAAGTCCGGCGCTCCGGCCACGGACGCGTTGCGTCCGAGCGTGCCGGTCAGCGTCCCACCGGCGGCTTCCGGCGAAGCCCCCACCGCGGACGTGACGGCAGCGACCATTACAGGCTCCTCCGCTCTGGACACCCAGCCGGACGCCCGCCAGAATCCGCCGGGCGCGGCCGCCTCCGGCGGGCAGGGAACCTCGCAGAACGAGCCGCTGCCAACCAACCAGCAGCCTGACCCGAAGAAGAACCAGAACTCGAAGCAGCAGCAGAAGAAAAAATAGCAGGCCCCATGAGCCGCATACTTCTGGCTGACGACAGCCCGCACGCCCAGCGCATGGGGGAGTTCATCCTTAGGGAGGATGGCCACGAGGTTGTCTCGGTCACGGACGGGGAAACGGCGCTTGTCCGCTTGAACGACGTGGATCCCGACCTTATCTTGGCCGATGTCTCGCTCCCCGGCAAGAGCGGGTACGAGATCTGCGACTACGTCAAGAACCAACCAAAGCACCACCACGTCAGCGTGCTGCTGACAGCCGGCGCGATGGAACCTATCGATGAGCAGGAGGCCCAGCGCGTCCGGGCTGACGGGAACCTTCGGAAGCCCTTCGAAGCCAGCGTGGTATTGGCGGCGGTCAAGCGCTTGGTGGAGGACGCTCAAAGAACCCGGGAACTGGGGGCGGAAGTGGCTGCTTCGACGGAAATCGAACCGCCGCCGCTCCCCGAGGCCGAGTGCGAGACGGCGCTCCTGGTTCCCTCCCGCCCCACGGCCGATCCCCAAGCTGTGCGCGCCGCGGTTACACTGGCGGTGGAAGCAGCCCTTCCCGTGCTTATCGACGAAATCACCCAGCGCGTTTTGCTGGCTTTGGCGGAGGAACTCAGCCGCTCGGAAATACCCCAAGCGGCGGAGTCGGCGAACGCCGCTTAGTCGCTGTTATGTCTCAGACCGCGCTCGACGCGCCGCGTCGCTCGTTCGCTGACCAGATCGGCAACTTTCGTGAGCAGTTCGGGCAGATCCTCGGGTTCAATCAGCACGCCTTTGTCGGTCCTCTTGGCGGGACCCCTGGGGCGAGGGCTATCACTGTAGGTCGTGATTAGGGCGGTGGCTGGCTTGTAGTCCATGATGCGGGCGTGCGCCAGCACTTTCAGGCCCGACTCGGGCGACTCCATGTGCAGGTCCGTAAGGACCAGTTCATATTCCGCCTCATCCAGCTTGCCGACGGCTTCCGCGGCGGAGGCCGCTGCGTCAACGTGGTAGCCGCCTGCCCGCAATACCGTTTGGAGCGTCAGCCTGGAGGCGGGATCGTCGTCCACCAGTAGAACCCGCGCCAACTCTAGCAGCGGGCGCTGGGACGAACGCAGCTCCTTGATCATGTAGACTGCCTTCCTTACCTTTGTACACTAAATATAACCCAGAATGTCCAATACACAGCCTCCGTCTTCTCTGTTTTTAACGATGTAATACACAATTTCACATTTACTATCATAATAGTAGAAAGACGAAGGGGGCGTGTGTGGATTTTTTCAACAATTCGGTCGTGCTATCCTGAAGTCTCCGACGTCTTCTCCTGTGGAATAAAGCCTTGCGAATCGGCTTCGTCAGTCTGGGTTGCCCCAAGAATCTGGTCGACACCGAGGTTATGATGGGATTGCTCGTCTCGCGAGGCCACGAACTGACACCGCACCCCGGTCTGGCTGACGCAATCGTCGTCAACACATGCAGCTTCATTGACCCGGCCAAGCAAGAGTCCGTCGACGCGATTCTCGAAATGGCCGAGTTCAAGCGAACCGGGCAGGCCAGACGGCTGATCGTGGCCGGGTGCCTGGTGGAGCGTTATCGGCACGAGATCCGCGCGCAGATTCCCGAGGTGGATGCCGTTCTTGGAACCAACCAGGTCGAGGAGATCGTGGCTGCCTGCGAGGGCAGGCCGGCCGGAGCGCTGGCCGCCCGGCCCTATCTCTATCACGATCTGACCCCGCGCGTGCTGTCCACGCCGCGTCACTATGCCTATATCAAGATCGCCGAAGGTTGTGATCACCCATGCACTTTTTGCGTGATCCCGCAGTTCCGAGGCGACTTCCGCAGCCGGAAGCCGGAATCCGTCGCCGCGGAAGCGGCGTCCTTGTTCGCCCAGGGCGTGCGGGAGATCAACCTGGTCGGCCAGGATACCACCTTGTACGGCGAGGACTTGGGCCTTAAGCACGGGCTGGCCGGGCTGCTGGCGCGTCTGGCGGCCATCCCAACCGCGCGGGAGAAGTGGATCCGCTTCCTTTACGCCTACCCCAACCGGGTCACCGGCAAATTGCTCGACACCATGGCGGAACACGCGTCCCTGGTGAAGTACATCGACATGCCGCTGCAGCACGCCAGCGCTTCCGTCCTCAAGCGGATGAAGCGAGGCGCCTCCGGGGAGATCTTTCTTAGGCTTATCGAGCGAATCCGGCGCTCGGTGCCCGGGGTGGCCATCCGAACCAGCATGATCGTCGGCTTTCCCGGCGAGAGCGCCCGCGACTTTGAGGAACTGTGCCAGTTCATCGAGGCGGCTCGCTTCGACCACCTGGGTGTGTTCTCATACTCGGATGAGGACACCAGCCGCAGCCACGGTCTGGACGGCAAGCTGGACCGGCGCACGCTCTACCATCGCCGGAGGCGCCTCATGTCCATCCAGCGCAAGATCTCCCGGGCCAACAACCGCCGCCGCATCGGGCAGGAGACCTCGGTGCTGGTGGAAGGCCCCAGCCAGGAGACCAGCCTGCTGTGGGAAGCCCGGATGCCCGTGCAAGCGCCAGAGATCGACGGCGTCTGCCTGATCAACGATTTTGCGGGCGGGCCTCCGCAACCCGGTCAGATCCGCCGCTTTCGAGTCACCGAGGCGCACCACTACGATCTGGTTGGGACGATACTGGAAGAGGGCGGGCAAGCGCAGCCCGCCATGTTTCCGATCATCGTGGATCAAGGCTTACCAGCCACGTGCCACAGGCCATGAAGTGCCCGATCTGTAAGAAGGAGGTCGCCCTTGGAGATCCCTGCGCGCCGTTCTGCAGCGATAGGTGCCGGCTTATCGACCTGGGGAATTGGGCGGCGGGAAAGTACGTGATCTCGACGCCCGCGACCTCAGCGCAGCAAGAAGAAGAGACCGCGGAGGACAAAGATGGGGAGTAGCCGGAGACTGTGGGTGGCGTCCCCCATCGCCACGTGCCTGGGTTTGGGCTGTGCCCCCGTGGCCCCGGGCTCGGTGGGCTCGCTGGGGGCTCTGGCTGTGGGAGCCCTGCTGGCGCACTACCGGGGCTGGGGTCGGGCGGACTTCGCGTTGCTCGCCGCGGTGTCGTCTGTTCCGGCCATCTGGGCGGCGCATGTGGTCGCGGCTGCCAGCAACCAGAAAGACCCCTCCAAGATCGTGGTGGACGAGGCCATTGGGCAGTGGGTGACGCTGGCCGGCGCCACGGCGTACAACTGGAAGAGCTGGCTGGCGGCGTTTCTCCTGTTTAGGGTATTCGACATCCTGAAGCCTCCGCCCATCAGGCAGGCGGAGAGATTGCCTGGCGGGCTGGGCATTGTTGCCGACGACGTGCTAGCTGGTCTTGCCGGCGCCCTTGTGTTGTTTGCAGCGGGATGGTTCAATCTCTATTGAAGATGGGAATACGCAAGGATACTTCCGAGAGGCCCCAGATCGAGCACGTTTCGCCCGGGGCCGCGATTGCCGGTGGAGAGATACAAATCCGAGGCCGCGGACTGGCGCGCTCGCATCGGCCCCAGGTGAAACTGGGCGATGTCCCGGCCGGAATTCTGGTGGGCTCGGATTCGTTCGTCGTGGCGCGTGTGCCGGATAACGCATTCGCCCGGGAATTGACCATTGGCAATGGAGAGAAGCAGGTCGCGTCCTGGCCCTGCGTGATTGGGGTGCAGGTGGCCGACAGCCTCCACCCCGTGGCCAACCCGGCCGTGGATCGCCAGGGCAACGCCTTCACGACCTTCAGCGGTTCTCGTGGCCAGAAGACGCCGGTCGCCGTGTACAAGATTGACCGCGACGGCGGCGTGACGCCCTTTGTCTCCGACCTCATGAACGCCACGGGCCTGGCCTTCGACCGGGAGGGTGTGCTCCACGTGTCGAGCCGCTACGATGGCACGGTGTACCGGGCGGCCGCCGATGGCAGTCTGTCCGTCTATGTGGAAGGGATGGGCGTCGCCACCGGCCTCGCTTTTGACGGCGTGGGGAACCTGTTCGTCGGCGACCGCAGCGGAACGATCTTCAAAATCAGTCCCGACCGGCAGATCTATGTGTTCGCCACGATGGAGCCGTCCATGGCGGCCTATCATCTGGCTTTCGGCCCGGATGGCTACCTGTACGTGGCGGGGCCGACCACCTCCAGCTTCGAGGCGGTGCACCGGGTCTCACCCGCGGGGGAAGCCGAGATCTTCTATCGCGGGCTTGGAAGGCCCCAAGGTCTGGCCTTCGACGCGGAGGGCCTTCTTTACGTGGCTGCTTCTCTCGGCGGCCGCAAAGGCGTGGTGCGCATCGGCCCCGACCGCTCGGCCGAACTGTTTCTCGCGGGCCCTCACATCATCGGACTGGCGTTCACCCCTTCGCGCTCGATGATCGTTGCCACCACCAACATGCTGTACCGGGTGGACGTCGGCATCCAGGGCAAGCCGCTGCCGTAGCGGGCCCGGCTACTGCGCCCGCGCCTTCTGGCTGAACGGGGCGGCCTTGCCGGAATGCACGGCGTACAACCGTTTGTTGGTGGCCTTCACCGCCTCCACCAGTTCCTTATAGGGCCGGTCCGTAACGTCCACCAGGCCGATGTTGTAGTTCTCCCCGTCGGAACGTCCGGTAGACGGCTGATCTATCCACTGAAACCAGCCTGTGCCGATGAAGGCCGGAAACGCGGCTGCCTGCTCGACGTAGTAGCGGTACGCCACGCCGCGCTCTGCCTGGTCGCGCGTCTGGACCAGACCCGCCGCCAGTCCCCGGCCCGGCACCCCGAAGTGGAATTCGCCGATGAGGATCGGGCGCCCGGTCATGCGGTACACCTCTTCCATGACTTTCGGGTTCACTGAGTAGGCGTACGAGTTCATGCTGTAGACGTTGAAACTGCGCGAAACCCGGACCATTTCCGCGGGAGGGACCTCGCCTCCGAACCGCAACCCCAGATTCAGATGATTCGGGTCGTGCCTGCGGATCGCGGCATTGATGACCTCGACATACCTTTGGAAGGCGCGATAGATGAAGGCCTTGCGGCGCTCGGGTGTGTCCCCTTGCGACAGGAAGGCTTTCGCTTCGCGCTGGATGGCGCTTGGCGGCGCATCCAGGATTGTGTCCACGACCAGCGACTCTCGCCCCGGCCAGGGAGGCTCGTTGCCGATGAAGTACCCCAGCAGGTAGGGATCGTCCTTTCGCGGAGCGCACTGCGAGGCCGCGGCTTTATCGACCATGTCCGGCCAATCCGGAGCGAACACGTCGGGCATGCCCAGATAGCCGGTCTCCATGCCCCAGCCTCGCAGGATCACGATGTAGGCCTTCCGATGGGTGTCCCACAGCCTGGAATCGCTCCAGTTTCCGATGGTATTCAGCCCCCAGTCCTCCAGGCGGCGGATGGCCAGGTCGATCCACTTCGTGTTCCACTCCGGACCGAACCGGCGCCACAGATTCCACGAGTAGAATCCGGGTTGGGTCTGGCGGCCGGAAGTCGAAGGCGCGAGCAGATCGGAGGGAGGCAGAGCCGCATAGTAGCTTTCCCGCCCCTGCATCCTCGCATCGCCTCCGCCGGCGGACATTCCGTTCGAACTGGTCGAGAAGAACAGATGGCCGTCAGGATCGACGAACCACCACTTCCCGTCCACCTGCTCGACCCGGAAAAAGCCCGTGGCCTTCGCCTTCGTGTTCTGGTAGCCTCCGTAGCGGCAGTAGCTGAAGTCGCCGGGGCGCAGGCTCTTGTCTTCCTCCGCCCATTCCTTCTTCAGTTGGTCGAGGTTCTTGATCTTTCCCGGCCAGTCCACCGGAATCCACTGCCCGAACTCATTCACCAGGGGCTTCGGTTCCAGGACATCCGATCCCGGATCCTCTTTGGCAAGCTGGACGGACCGTATCTCGAGCGTCGGCTTGCCCAGCGGGTACTCCATGGTCACTCCGATCGCCTGGACCGCGTCCACGGGTCCATAGACGCCGCCCGTGCTGATCCAGAACGAATTCCGGGGCACTTTGCCCACAGAGGCCAGATCGAACCCCTGCCGGTTTGGCTTGCGGAAATAGGTCAACGGTACGGATGCGCGGATCCAGGCGTTTGCCAGCGGCTGCATACGCCTCGACTGCACCAGATTCGCGCTGTAGAGATTCAGGGAGAACCTTTGCGGCGAAGACGCTCGCATCTCCAGGACCAGGAAGTCGTAGCCCGTCCAGTCTGACGGCAAACTCGGGTTCAGATCCTTCAATGCCCACCTGTGCTCCGAGGTGGCGCCTTCCAAGACGACCCGCTGGGTGTCCCCTGACGCGACACGGATCGCGGCCAGAAGAAGCATGATTGAGGCGATCAAGGGCCGAAGCATAATAACCTCCCCAGTCGGCTACTGTAGCAAACGGCTGCATTTAGTACGATCGTGTCTAGATGGACGCCGAGATCATTGCCGTGGGATCGGAGCTGCTGACCCCCGAGCGGCTGGACACGAATTCTCTTTACCTCACCGGCGAGCTCAACGCCCTGGGGGTGGAGGTTGTCGCGAAGATGGTGATCGGCGATGACGTTGCGCGCCTCGCCGAGGCCGTGCGCGGAGCCCTCTCGCGCTCCGGGATCGTGATTCTCACCGGCGGGCTCGGCCCCACCGAGGACGACGTGACCCGGGAAGCCACCGCCCAAGCCCTCGGCCGGGCGCTCGTCTTTCACCCCGATATCTGCGAAGGTATCGAGCGCCGCTTCCGGCGGATGGGCCGAAAGATGGCGGAAATCAACAAGCGTCAGGCCTACGTGATCGAGGGAGCGGAAGCGCTGCCCAATCCGAATGGCACGGCCCCCGGACAATGGATCGAGCAATCGGGCCGCGTGGTAGTGCTGCTGCCCGGCCCGCCGCCCGAACTCAAACCCATGTTTGAGGCTGAGTGCTTGCCGAAGCTGGAGCGCCTCGTTCCCCAACAGGTTATCCGCACGCGGTTCTACCGCGTGACCGGCATGCCGGAATCCGATCTGGATCAGCTCATCTCGACGGTCTACAAGAAATACTCGAATCCGGCGACCACCATCCTGGCGGCCCCCGGCGACATCCAGATTCACCTTCGGGCGCGATGCGCGGACGCGAATGAGGCCGAGGCGCTGGTGGCGGAACTCGGCAAACAGATCGAGGCGCTGCTGGGAGACCGGATCTATTCGCGTACGGGCCAGCCGCTGGAAGCCTTGATCGGGGAACGTCTGCGGGCCAGGGGCGCCACCTTGAGCGTGGCCGAGAGCTGCACCGGCGGCCTCGTGGCCGAGCGGATCACATCCGTCGCCGGAAGCTCGGACTACTTCACCGGCGGGTTTCTGGTTTACACCAACCGGCTCAAGGCATCGCTCGTTGGCGTCGATGCGAAGCTGCTCGAAGAGCACGGTGCCGTCAGCGAGCCGGTGGCCGAGATGATGGCGACTGGAGCCAGGCTCCGCACCGGTTCAACCTTCGCCTTGTCTGTCACGGGAGTCGCCGGGCCCGGGGGCGGCACCGAGGCCAAGCCGGTCGGAACCGTGGTCTTCGGCCTGGCCGGCCCGGACGGCTGCCGCACGCAGCGTGTCCGTTTCCTGGGCAACCGCGCCCGGGTGAGGGCCTTGGCCGCCCAGTACGCCCTGGACATGTTGCGGAAGGCGCTCGATTGACTCGCGGCGGGGGGCGATGGTCTTACAGATCGCCGATCCAACGTACGAGTGGCGTCCATCCCGCCTGCGCCAAGCCACGGAAAAGCCTCTGGTCCGCCGTGATCAGCGGACTGTCAAGAAGCGCCGCCAGAGCCAGATACAAGCTGTCGTACACAGTCCTGCCGAGCCTGCAAGCCAGTTCGAGAGACGCTGGCAGCAGCACCTCCGTTGGGTAGACAACCTTGGGAACCGATAGCAAGGCCCGGGAGATCTCGCCAGCCTCCCGTTCTGAGATCTCCCGGCGGCGGACCTTCTTCCAGACGATGTTGCCCGTCTCCGCCAGGAACAGATCAGGTACATGGATCGTGAGGTCGGCGCCGCGCTGAGCTTCCAGCAGACTCAACGCCTTCTCGCTGTGCACCTCGGGCACGTACCACTTCACCGCGACGCTGGCATCCAGCACACAGTGGTTCAACGCCTGCGATCCTCCGCCTGGAGCCGCCCACTATCGGTGGAGACGATCCCTCGCTTGCGGAGATTGGCTTGGATGCGCTTTGCGGCCGCCAGGGCATCGGAAGCGACGGGGCGAGAAGCTTCCTCGAGGATGCTCTTCAACTCCGCCTGCAGCGAGTTACGGTGACGGCCAGCCCGGACCTTCAGGGCGCCGAGTGTGTCTTTGTCGAGATTCCTGACCAAAACTTGTGGCATCGCTATCATTATGCTAGCGCAGATTGAGTTCCCGGGCAGCAAGGCCGGAGACTTGCGGCGGCGCACTCAGCGGGCAAACTTGATGCCGATGCCTGTGGTGTACATAATGTCGTTGGTCTTGCGCCCCGGGACCGGGTTGCTGAGGTAACGGTCGCTGAAGCTCAGGTTCCAGGTGAGCCACTTCAGCAGTTTGGTGTTCGCCCCGAGATCGAAGTTCATGCGGTACTGTCCCGTGTCGGACAGGTTGTTGAACATGCGGAAACTCTGGACCAGAGAAGTCGCGGCGCTCAGCTTGTAGCTCGAGTCCTCGCCCCAGTAGGCTTCAGCCGAGTTGCGAGTGAACTCGGGCTCTGGCGAGGGGGGTGAGAACTTCGCGCGGCTGTACGCGGCGCCCGCGGTGAAATCCAGCCGCCCGCGCTCTTCCTTCCAGACGCTGTAACCCAGGCCGCCGCCGAGCACGAACCGCAGATCGAGGTCCTGGAAGCGATCGTACTCGTAATCGTTGAAAGTATTGACGAAGAGGCGGGACGAGACCGTGCGGTTGTACACCCAGCCCCCCCGGACCGCCTGGGCGGTCTCGGCGTTGACCCCGTTGATCGAGGCCGAGGCCTTGACAGCGTTGAAGTACAGGCTGGCCTTGTCCGTCTTTGTAGTTCGGGCCGCATTCAAGCCCACGGTGAAGGTCCTGGTCTGCGCGTTCCCCTGCGTGCCCGCAAAACCGATGGTTGCCGTGCCGGCCCAAAGCTCGCCCCAACCCGGGCGCAGCAGCCGCTCATAGGCCCTTTGCTCATCCGCGTTGCGGATCGTCACCACATCCGCGGGCGTGAGCGTTTGCCGCGTCTCCTTCAGCACAATCCTGCCGTCGGAAGTCTCGAAGGTCCCCTGCACAGTCTTGCCATCCGGCAGCACCACATTCAGCGGCTCCCCGGATTCGAGCGCCACCACCTGCTCCCAAGGCACCGCCACGGTGCCGAAGGAGTCTGTCTTGATGGTGAGCGTCTTGCCATCCTTCTTGACGATCGCCCCCGTTATCCGATCGCCATTCTTCAACGTCACCTGGTCCGCCAGGCCTCCATGAGCTGCCCAGAGGCAAAGCAGAAGCAGAACGTGCGGTCTCCAGTTTCTCCGATTCAAGTTGAGCCTCCTCCGTTGCGTGCGGTCCCTACTGCTTCTTCACCCAGGAGTCCAGCCAATCAATGGCGGTCTTGTACCAGAAGACGCTGTTCTGCGGCTTGGAGATCCAGTGGCCTTCGTCGGGGAACAGCACCAGCTTGGACGGGACCTTCTGGAGTTGAAGGGCCGTGTACAGTTGCAGGGCCTGGCCTACTGGGACGCGATAGTCCATCTCGCCATGCGTGACCAGCGTGGGCGTCCTGAACTCTTTGACGAAAAAGCTCGGCGACCAGCGGGCGTACATCTCGGGATTGTCCCAGGGGGTTCCATGAAACTCCCAAAGCGGGAACCACAACTCCTCGGTCTCGCCGAATTCGCTTCTCAGATCGAACACGCCGGCGTGCGTGACCAGGGCCTTGAAGCGGCTGGTATGCCCCAGCATCCAGTCCATCATGTAGCCGCCGTAGGACGCCCCGGCCGCCACCATGCGGTCCGAATCGGCGTAGGGCTGATCGGCAACGTAGTCCACCACGCGCATGATGTCCTCGTAGACCTTGCCGCCCCAATCCCCGTTGATCTCGTCGGTGAACTTCTGGCCGTAACCCGTGGAGCCGCGCGGGTTCGGCATCACCACCACGTAGCCCGCCGCGGCGAACACCTGGGCGTTCCACCGGTAGGTCCAACTCTCGCCCCACGACCCCTGCGGGCCCCCGTGTATCAGGAAGAGCACCGGATACCGGACCCCCGTCTTGAAGCCCGGCGGTTTGACCAGAAAGCTGTGGACGCGCACTCCCTCGGCGCCCTCCACCCAGAACTCCTCGGCAGGGGTGAGCTGGAACTTATTCAAGGCCGCATCGTTGAGCTTGGCCAGCGGTTGAGCGGAGCCGCCGCTGGAGGCCGCGCGAAAGATCTCAACCGGCCGGGACGCGCTCTGCTCGGTGTAGATCATGCTCTTGCCGTCGGCGGTCAACTGAACGTCATCCAGCGTGCTGGGTCCGCTGGCGACCACCTGCGCCGCCCCACCCGTCACGGAGATCATCTGGATGGATTGCCGCCCTCGGTCCTCGACCGTGAAGAACAGCCTCGTCGAATCCACCGCCCAGGTGAAGCCGCCCACCGGGCGGTCCAGGTTTTCCGTCAAGATCCGAGCCTCGCCGGTGGCCCGGTCCATGACCACCAGGCGCCAGCGGTCGCTCTCGTAACCCGCGCGTAACTGCGTGCGGTAGGCGAGATACTTCCCGTTGGGGGAATACTGGGGCGAGTTGTCCGCTCCCACGTTGAGGGTGATCTTCGAAGGCTGTCCCCCCTCCATGGGCGCCACGTAAAGATCCGAATTGGTGCTGATGGCCGGCTCCGGGTCGGCGTTGGTCACGTAGCAGAGTTCCTGCCCGTCCGGTGAGATGGCGTAGTCGTCGGGTCCGCCCAGCGAGAACGGCGGGATATCGCGCGTGCCTGGGGTAAGATCCTTCGGGGCGCCGCCGGAGATGTCGGTCACTAGAATATGCTTCCGCCTCTGCCCCTGCCACTGGGTCCAGTGCCTGTAAAGCAGCGAGGTGTACACCCGTGCCTTCATCTTCGAGGCTTTCTCCGCCTCCAGCTTCTGCTTGTTGCAGGCGTCATCGGGACAGTCCGGATAGACCTCGCTGGTGAACACCAGGCGCTTGCCGTCCGGGGAGAAAAGCACGCCGTCCGCCTCCGTCGAAAGACTTGTTATCTGTCTGGGACTGGACCCGTCCGCGTTCATCAGCCAGATCTGGGACGAGCCTCCGCGATCGGATACGAAAGCGATCTGCTTGGAGTCCGGAGACCACCGTGGCCGCTCGTTCCGGGCGCCGTCCTTGGTGATTTGCCTGGCTTCGCCTCCGTTGAGCGGCACCACGTAGATCTGAGCCGGTCTGAGATTGTTATCGAGTTCGATCCTTTGCACGGTGAAGGCCACGGTCAAGCCGTTGGGTGAAAGCTGGGGATCGCTGATCCGCGCAACCCTCATCAGCGCCTGGACGTCGAACGGGGCCTTCTGCGCCCAGGTTTGCCATGCGAGCAGCAGCAGCAGCGAAATAGCTCGAACCATAGTCAAGATTGTATCGCGACGAGATCCGGGTGCCGCAGATCAGGAGAGAAAGTCACCCCCCCTGAGGGGGTGACTGCTGGTAAAATAAGAAATAGCGGAGAAGTTTGCTCAGAGGGGAGTGATTATGCAGCAGGGTACGACCAGAGTCAATCCTTCAGAAGAGACTATCAAGATTGGTCCGCTAGCAATCCGGTTCCTGCTCACGGGCGATGATTCCAACGGCAGCGTGTCGGTGTTCGAGGTTTTCGTCCCCGCCGGGCAGAAGCTGGCGGCGCCGGCTCACAAGAACGATGCCTACGAGGAGATCCTCTACGGGATCGAGGGCGTCCTTACCTGGACGGTTGACGGCACGCCCATCGAGGTCGGTCCTGGGCAGGCGCTGTGCATCCCCCGAGGCGCGGTGCACCGCTTCGATAACTTCGGCAGCGAGGATGTGAAAGAGATCGCCGTCATAAGCCCTGCGGTAATGGGCCCCGCGTACTTCCGCGAAGCTGCCGAAGTAATCGGCGCCGCGGGCGGTGGCCCGCCCGACCGCGCGAAGATGATGGAAGTCTTCCGGCGTCATGGCATGACGGTGGCCGTGCCCCCGCCTGCTCAGTAGCCGGCGGCTGGTACGGCTTCGCCCCGTCGATCATGACACGGTAGCACTACTCCCAATAGGTCTCGCCCTTGGCAAGATGCGCCTTGACCACCTCCGGGTTCAGCTCGATTCCGAGGCCGGGCTTGTCCGGCAGAGCGATGTGCCCTTCCTTCACGATCAGCCCGTCGTGAACGATGATGTCATCCATCCACCCGCCATTGCCGATCACGGTTTCCGCGGCCAGGAAGTCACGGACCGCGCAGGCCCATTGCACCGTGGCGTAGTTGCAGACGATGCTGCCGGTGTCGTGCGCGCACATGGGGATGAGGTTCATGTCGGCGAGGTCGGCGATCTTCTTGGACTCCAGAAGCCCCCCCGTATTCCTCACGTCCAACTGCGCGATATGGATGCCCTTGTTCACGATGAAGTCCGAGAAACCCTGGCGGCGCGCCAGGTTCTCGCCGGTAAGGATGGGCACTTTCGACACGCTAGTCAAACGTACCCAGGCGTTGGAATAGTCCGGCGGCATCGGATCTTCCAGCCATAACGGCTTGATGGGTTCGATGGCCTCGGCAAGCTGGATGGCGGTCACCAGGTCGTACTCCCAATGGCAATGCACGATGATGTCGTAGTCCCAGCCGATCGCCTCCCGGCAATTCTCAAAGCCTTGGCGGATGTCTCGGAGTTCCTTTGAGGTGAGAAGGCGGTTGGACCCGTCACGGGCCCTGTCCGTGGCAGGCGTCGAGCGCGGCGGACCGAACTTGAACGCTGTCCAGCCGGCCGGGTGGGCCTTCATCTTGGCCGCCCAGTCGCGGCAATTCGCCTTGTCGAGCATGTTCCGCGGGCCTACGTCGTGATACATGCGCACGCGGTTGCGGAATCTGCCCCCCAGCAGCGTCGCCGCCGGCACGTTGAGGATCTTGCCGGCCACGTCCCACAGAGCGGGCTCGATTGCGCTGACGGCCCGCAGCAGCATGTGAGCGGAGCCGTCCACCCTCTGGCCCAGGCCCAGGTAAAGCGCCTCAATGTCGAGCGGATCCTTGCCGATGAAGTATTCACGCAGTTCCAGCACGCCCTCCTTGATCCCCACACCCGGGCTGCCGTAGCCCTCCCCGATGCCGTAGACGCCGGCGTCGGTAAGCACTTTGACCAGTGTGTAGGTGCGGGGGCCCTGAAACACCATGACCTTGATGTCTCGGATCTTGACCTTGCCCCTCTCGTCGGCCGCCATGGCGTTGAAGCTGGCCAGCGTGGAAGCCCCTCCTAGCAGGGTCGCGGTCTTCAGAAAGTCACGTCGGGATGGCTTGTTCATGGACACACCTTTCTTGCCCGGGATTGGGATTCCGCAGTCTCAGATGAAATCCGGCGCGCCGTCTTCCCGATAAGCGAAGGCACGGTGCCACGGCTTCCCCGGCATGCGTTTGAGGGCTTCCTCGTCTATGTCATAGCCCCAGCCCGGCTTGTCCGGAATCGGCAGATAGCCGTCCTTCGCCAGGATGGGGTCGCCTTTGATCAGATCCTTGCGCGGCGATCTGTCGTCCGGGGTGTATTCCAGGATCAGAAAATTCGGTATGCAGGCGGCGAAGTGCACGTTTATCAAAGTGGCGAGCGGACCCATCGGGTTATGGGGCGCCACCATGGCATAGTGAGCTTCGGCGATGGCCGCAATCTTCTTCTGCTCCAGGAACCCGCCGGCCAGGCAAATATCCGGTTGGACGATATCGGCCGCGCCTAACTCTAGCAGTTGCTGAAACTGGTACTTGGTGTACAAGCACTCTCCCGTTGCGATGGGTACCTGGACCTTCCGGCGCAGATCCGCGAGTGCTTGCATGTTCTCCATGCGGAGCGGCTCCTCGAGGAACAGCGGGCGGATCGGCTTGAGCGCCTCGGCCACTTCAAACGCGCGAAACGGCTCCCAAACGGTAGCGTGGGCGTCGAAGGCCAGCTCGATGTCCGGCCCCACCGCCGCGCGCAGCGCCTCTGCCCGCTGTGCGATGCCGCGGATCTCGGCGTTGTACGGAGTCGTTCGGTACCCTGCCTGCGCCGAGGACTTGAAAGCCGTGTACCCGTACTTGGCCATCAGCGCCTTGGCGTTCTCGGGGGAGCCTGTGCTCTGGTATACGCGGACCTTATCGCGGCACTTCCCGCCGAGCAGCATGTAAACCGGCAGGCCGGCGGCTTTGCCCGCGATGTCCCACAAGGCGTGCTCGATCCCGCTCATCGCCGCCAGGCCCGAAAATCCAGGGGGAAACCGCGTGAAGTTGTACATGGTGGCCCACAGGTACTCGACATTCCGCGGGTCCTTCCCAACCAGCCATTCCTTGAAGTCGCGGATGGTCGCGGCGGTAGCCTCGTCAGGTCCGCAGGAATAAGCTTCGCCCCAGCCGTAGATGCCCTGGTCGGTGGATACCTTCACGTAGACCAGGGTTCTCCCCGCGTTCACGAGGAACGGCTGGACGTCGGTGATTCTCAGCTCCGGCTTTCCGGTGTAGCGCACCGGCGGCGGTTGTGGGGCGCCACCTCGTCCCCCCCTCCCAGGTGTTGGAGCCTGTTGTTGTGCGGCAGGAGGCTGTGCGGCAGCGGCCGCGAGCGGCAGGCCGACGGCCCCGGTTTGTGCAATAAAGTCGCGTCTGTTCATAGCGGCAGTGATTATACACCCTTGGAGTTCACTCACGGGGGCAATGCTTTGGGGAATGCTTTGAGGGCTATCACGCTGCGCCGGACGGCCACGCCCTGCTGCGCTTCGAGCCCGGCAGACGACGTCTTCACCCGGTTCTATCTGACCGCCATGGTCACACCGTCCGGGCTTGGCCCCCAGCCGCCCACCTTCATGGTCACCGCCACGCTGTTGCCGGAGGGAATGTCCATGGGTAACTTGATCTTTACCTGCATCACGCCGGACACGGTCCCTGGAACTGCGCTTGCGGAAAGCACTTCAGCCTGCTGCCCTTGGATCCAGACCGCCACCCCCAGGCGGGGGCACGCAAGCACGTCCCTGGTGATCTCTCCGTCCACGCCCGGCGGATCCGTCTGGCCTAATCCGGTCGCATAGAACACGACGACCGACCCTTTCGCGGCCGGATGATCGGATCCGTTCAGCGTGCCGTCTTCGTTGAGCATCGCGGCCTGCCCCTGGCCGGATGAATCCATGGTGAAGATGCCAGGGGCGGCGTCGGCGAGGTTGAACTGGACGGGAAATGTCTCCTCGCCCTTGTAGATGAGTTGCACGGTCACCGTCTTCTTTCCCGCGACGCTGTAGGGCACTACCAAAAGAACCTGCGCAGCATAGGCATGGAGGATGGGCGCCGGGACTCCGTCGAAAAGCACTTTGGTGTCGCCCAGTTCGGTGGCCACCCGGCCGAAGGCGTCCAGCCGGAGCGAGGTCAGGAATGGCGGGCCAATCTCGCCGGGGAATCCCCCCCCATCGCGAACTACCATGACACACCCCGAAACTACCCCCACGGGCTGAAAACTAGCGCCGTGCCGAAGGCTATCGATGCTCAGTTTTGACACAGTGTCGAGAAGCCAACTAAACCTGCATTTCCGTTTTGAGTAGTCACTGATAACCTCTTGCTTGCCTCCGACGCCTTTATTCATGCTGGTTTCAACGCGATGAAGACGCTCCGGAGGTCAACACCCAATGGGTGAGAAACAATACGGGTCATTTCAGATCTCCTTCAACGCTTCCCTCAAGGTCGAGTTTCAAGGATCACGGGTCAGCTCTGACGGCGGCTTCGTGTACACTGGAAAGGAGTTTGGGGTCCAAAATCGAAGTCCCGTATAAGACGATCCGAGCATGAAAAGTCGCTGAAAGGCCTCTCCGGATGAGCAATGCGGGACCGTCGCGCCGTGAGATGTTTGCGCTCGTGGGCGCATACCTTCTGCGGCCCAGCATCGCAACTACCGCGCCGCTCGACCCTTTCGCCACCGGCTGGGCGCCCGCCCCGCTCGGCCTGGCCGTCAGTCCCGATGGACGCACGGCCTATGTTGCCTTCTCGTTGGACGACGGCGTCGTCGAAGTCGATCTCGCAAGCGGCGCTCTCGGCGGCTACGACGTCTCTTCCGCCGGGCACATGCTCTCTTCCGAGAAGGTCCTGCTCACCCCGGACGGCCGCAACCTCTACGTCGCCAACTTTGGGACGCAGAACATACTCTCCATCGACGCAGCCGGCAGACGGGTGCGCGGCGTGCTGGCCATCCCGCCGAGTGGCGGCGATGACCTGACTTGCCTGCCGGACGGGTCGAAGGTCTACGTCGCCGCCACCAGCCTCTATGAAATCAGCGTGGGCGACAACTCCTTCCGCCGCATGCCCGCCGGCGGCATCTGCTTCCGCGCGGTGGCGGCATCGCGGCGCGAACCCGGCGTGATCTACGCCCTCGGCGAGCGTGCCTGCGGCGGGCGCCAGGGACAGGCACTGGTCCGCTACCGCGTCCCCGACGGCACGGTACTGCTCGATCGCGAGCTTCCGTACGACGTTCTGGCATGCCGGCGTTCAAGCCAGACTGATCCTCTCGGCACAGGAGGACACCGGCTACCTCGGCACGTGTGAGTTCTTGAACGACCGGGGCTACGGAAAGCTCCACGTCCTGGACCTCAAGACGCTGGAGGTGACCGGCTCCTGCGACATCGACTACGGCGTACGCGATTTCGTCCTGCGTGAGGACACACGCCGCATCTGCACCATCGGCTTCTGGTCCGGCGGGACCTCGCCCGGCCGGCTGCCGGTCACCGAATGGGACATCCCCTCGCGCGCGGTGACCCGGCAGATGTTCTTTAACGGCTGCTCCGACCTGCGAGCGATGGCGCTCGACCCCGCCGATCCGCGCTGCGCCTGGTACACCGAAGGCGACCGCAACGAAATCCGCAAGGTGGACCTCACCAGCGGCGACCAGGTGGCGTCCTGGCGCTTCAGCCCCAGCTCCAGCATTAACCCGTACTCGTTCGCCACCGCCGGCTGGCGCACCATCGTGGGCTGCCAGGGGTCGGGACTGTTCTTCCAGATCGATATGCGCACCGGCGCGGCGCAGGCGCACCAAATCAGGGGGGATTCCGGCCGTACGACTGGCGGCTTCTATTCCGGCGGCCTGCTGCACTTCCTCAGGAACGATCGGATCACCACCGTCGACCCCGATCAGTGGACCATCGTCCGCGAGGTTCGCTTCGGCCGCACGTTCAAACCGATCTGCGGAACTCCGGCCGGGGACGCGGTCGCCTTCGTGGACTTCGAATCCGGCATGATCGCGCGCAACCTCGTGGTGGTGGACGCCGCTTCGGGCGCGGTCCGCAAGGTCATCCCCCTGCCCTCGACAAGCGCCGGCCACCGCGTCATCGTGTCGCCCGAGGGGAACAAGGCTTACCTCACTGTCGGAATTATGCAGGGTCCGGCGCGGATCTTGGTGTACGATACCCCTACCTGGGACCTCCGGACCGAAATCAACGCTCCTTCGGGCAACTGGGAACACGGCAGCACTGGATTCGTAGATGGCGTCTTCGATACCGTGAACCGCGTCGCTTACATCCTCGGCTTCATGCGAGTGTTCCGTCTCGACATGGACTCCGATCAGTTGCTGGACTCGCTCCGCCCGGGGGACGCCTATGCCCAGATCAACCGCCAGAACGGCTGGACGGCCACCGGCCTCTGCGGCATCCGGTTCGGCGCCGGCAACCGCCTGATGGTGGCAAGCGGCGACGCCCACCTGGTTTACACCTAAGACCTGTCGGCGAAACGGTGGCTGCCGAACCTGATGAACGCGCACGGCTATTTTCAAACCGACAGCACCTGTTCGCCCGACGGCCGCTTCTTTTTCACCGCCAACTCGAAGTCGGATTCGGTGTCGATGTTCGATACCGTCCGCGGCCGCCTGCTCCGCGTCATCGACCTTGCAGCGCCGGCGCGAAACCGCCTGCTGCGCGCCAACGTGGTCAATGCCGCCAGCTTTCTGCCCGGCCCGGTGGCGCCGGGCGAAGTGATCACCATCTTCGGCGCCGGCCTCGGCCCGGAAGAAGGCCTGGCCGCGGATTCCGGCCTCGCGGGTGTCCGGGTCCTTTTTGACGGCGCCGAGGCGCCCCTCTTGTACGTGCAGTCGAACCAGATCTATGCGCGGGTCCCGGAGGACTTGATCGCCGGCCGCAGCGTGCAGCTGACCATCGACTACCAGGGCGAAGTCACCGAGGAACTGGAATTGGAAACAGCCGAGAGCGCGCCCGGCCTTTTCACCGCGGACGGCACGGGCGCTGGCCCCGCCCTCGCCCTCGACAGCGCCGGGAAACTGGTGACCGCGGCCAATCCGGCGGCTCGCGGAAGCTTGGTCACTCTTTTCCTAACTGGCGCGGGCCGCGGGGATGGACCCACGCTGCCCCTGACCGCGTCCGTCGGTGGTCAGAACGCGAACGTGGAGTCCACCACCACAATGCCAGGACTTTTGGCCGGCGTCCTGCTGTGCGGCGTGCGGATTCCACAGGCGGTCACGCCTGGACCCGCCCTGCCCGTGCTTCTACGCGCGGGCAATCCAACTACTCGGCCCGGTGTGACGTTGGCGGTAGCCTGACTATTACTACTGTGTTATAAACAGAACATTTTGTAGTACAATTGTTTCGTGGAATCGCGCCTCTCGGCGCCAGGCCCACAACAGAAACGCCTTGCGGCCTACCTTGAGGGCCTGGCGCAAGCCGCAGGGCACGCGGACCGAGTGGTCCCGCTGAAGAACTACTGCACGGGCCTGCTGCTTCCGGGCGAACGCAAGAGCGTGGAGCCGATGGCGGCGCGACTGGCCCCGGACAACGTGCGCCGGATGCATCAGTCCTTGCATCATCTGGTGGCCGATGCCCCCTGGAGCGATGAAGCTCTGCTGGGGCGCGTTCGCGATCAGGTGCTTCCTGCCATGGAGAAGCAGTGCCCGGTGGTGGCGTGGATCGTGGACGATACGGGGTTCCCCAAGAAGGGTACGCATTCGGTGGGCGTGGCACGTCAGTATTGCGGGCAGTTGGGAAAGCAGGACAACTGCCGGGTGGCGGTGAGCCTTTCGGTGGCTACCTGGAGCGCCAGTCTTCCGATTGCCTGCCAGCTTTACCTGCCGGAAGCCTGGACGAAAGATACAAAACGACGACGCCAGACCGGAGTGCCGGAACCGATCGGCTTCCGAACGAAACCGCAGATCGCCTTTGAGCAGATCCGCGAGGCCGTCGACGCCAATGTGCCACGCGGGGTCGTTCTGGCCGATGCCGGCTACGGGATCGATGGGCAATTCCGGGCGGGTCTGACCCAAATCCAACTCCAGTATGTGGTGGGGGTTCAATCCTCGATGACGGTTTGGGCGCCGGGAACCCATCCTTTGCCGGCCAAGCCGTGGAGCGGCCAGGGACGTCCGCCCAAACTCCTTCGCCGTGACAGCCACCACCAGCCTGTTTCCGTCAAAGAGTTAGCGCTTGGACTTTCTTCTTCAGCGTGGAAAAGCATCACTTGGCGCGAAGGCAAACAGAAGCCTCTGAAATCGCGATTCGCGGCGCTGCGAGTCCGGCCTGCGCACCGGGACTACTGGAAGGCGGAACCGTACCCGGAAGAGTGGTTGCTGATGGAGTGGCCGCGCGGGGAAGCCGAGCCGATCAAGTACTGGATTTCCACGCTGCCGCCACAGACCAAGCTCAAGGATCTGGTCCGGATGGCCAAGCATCGTTGGATCATCGAGCGCGACTACCAAGAACTGAAGCAGGAACTCGGACTCGGCCACTTCGAAGGACGTGGCTGGCGCGGTTTCCACCATCACGCCACCCTGTGCGTCGCCGCCTACGGGTTCCTGATCGCGGAGAGGAGCCGTTTTTCCCCCTCGGCGCGCGCCGGCCAGTTGGCAATACCCGCGCTCAAACCAACGGAGAACTTCGAGCCGCGAGGCCGCCCCGCCAGCCTGCGGACGGCATGATCCTGGCTCGATCGCCACTCTCCGCAGAGCCATCGCAGCCCTCTTGATCAGGCAACTTCCTTGCTGTCCTTTCTGTGGCGTTCTTCGTTTATAACACAGTAGTACTATGTGCCTGTTCCGAAACTCGCCTCGCTCGACGACCTGCCGCTTGAACTCCACGGTGTGGCGACGCCACTTTGCCATCTTTGCATGAATACAGGCTTATGTGGTCGAATTGGCTTGAAATGAGGCACAGCTGGGTGTCTCCGTACGTGAAGGAGGCCGGGCCCAACCTCTTCCAGAGTCCCGGGACTCGCTCGGGATGCCAAGAATGAAAGAAGCGCGTCCAGCGGAGGCGGTTGGATTTAGGGTAGCTGGTGGCAAAGGAGCTTTTCATGAAGAAGTCGAACTGCAATATCGAATCACCCCGATTGTTCTCGCGCCGGGGTTTGCTCGCCTGCGCGGGCCTCGGGCTGGTTGGATCGCGCTTGCGGGCACAGGGTGTCCTGCCCGTCAACGCCGACACCACAACGATAACCAACTCTTTCGCACACATCGCCTACGGTACGGACAGCGTCGGCTCCTGGAAGACCAGCTTCATATTCATCAACACCGATGCCAGTGCGGCTACGGTGCAGCTACTCACCTACGCGCCGACCGGAGCCCCGTTGGCGGTGCCGGTGGTTGGCGGCACATCCGATTCACAGCATCAGTTCGATATTCCCGCTGGCGGGTCCATTCAGGTGGACTTGGACGAGACTGCTTCCCAGGGCATCACGACCGGTTGGGCTGGAGTGATTGTCTCCGGGAACGTGCGTGGCCAGGGGATCTTTCGGCAGCGTATTGCTGGCCGGCCTGATTTTGAGTCCGTTGTTCCGATGCTTTCCTGGGCCCAGCCCGTTTGTATCATTCCGTTCCCCACGCAACCAACGGCTATGCTGGCGATGGCGTTTGACAACACCAATGGAAACGTCACCTCCGTCGCCTTCGCCAACACCGCGACCGCGCCGCGGACACTCGATCTGGAGTTCGTCGACCAGGGCGGTGTGCGTCTGATTCTGGCGCACGAGAGCATGGCCAGCCACAATCAGCTCGCCTTCGCGACCACGGACCGCTACCCGGTTGTCGCGAATCAAAAAGGATGGATGCGGGTGCTCACCTCGCCGTCCGATTTCACGGCCCTCGGCTTCCGCTTCAACCCCACCGGGGCGTTCACGACCTGGCTGCCCGTGCTGGGTTGAAGCACAATCGCCGCTTCAAACCGATCCGCTGGGATCTCCGCATGCATGTCCTTCGCGTACTGGGCCCGCGCTGACATCGTTTTGACGGTCTCCGATTCCGCGGCCTTTGCCTTGGGGACGAAAGCACTTTCCGGTTAAACGACGAGATCATGCTAAAGGCCCGCTGGACAAGGTGGGCCGCATGCGGCTCCAGGTCGGCCCAAGGGAGCGCCACGCGGGCACCGATTCCGGCGTGTTGGCTCCTGATCAAAAACGGGGGGGCAGACCGGATCTCAGGCTGGTAAGGCCAGATTGGGAGAAAGCCTTGACCACCAGGAGATTCTGATCGGTCTGCCCGGTGTCCGTAGCCAGAATCCAATCCGCACCCTCAATCGTGCCAATGTAACGTTCGCCCGGTGCCACGTAGGCCTCCGCGAGGAGGAAGTACCGCGACCTGCTGTCGGAGGGCCAGGACTTCAAGGGCCGTGTCAGTTCGACTGCGCAAGAAGACTGGACTGGCCGGTAGGAGTGAGAGATTGAATTCGAGCACGAAGCACCGTTGAAACAAGGTCTAATGAGACCGCGAGGTACGACGGGGACTGACTCGAAAGTTACTGATTCCAAACTGTCAGGGAGTCCCGGCTACACACAGGTGCTCGCCACCGCACCCGTAGTGCCGGCCGACGTGCTGCCGGACTACTTCCTGCAGGCCGCCGCCTCACTATTCGACATCGTCGCCGACTACGAGCGCCGCATCATCATGGAGCACCTGGAACTCGCCTCCGGCAGCCAGACCGAGGCCACCGAAAGCCTCCACGCCCCGCTCTCCACCCTCAATCAGAAGATCAAGCGCCTGAACATCGAAGTCCGCAACAAATCCGCCAACCCCTGACTGCGAAAAGCGGGGGGAGTTCCGTTCACCCGGTTCTACCTGACCGCCATGGTCACGCCGTCCGGGCTTGGCCCCCAGCCGCCCACGTTCATGGTCACCGCTACGCTGTTGCCGGAGGGAATGCCCATGGGCAATTTAATCTTTACCTGCATCACGCCGGACACGGCCCCCGGAACTGCGCCTACGTAAAGCAACTCGGCCTGCTGCCCCTGGATCCAGACCACCACCCCCAGGCGGGGGATCGCAAGCACGTCCCTGGTGATCTCTCCGTCCACGCCCGGCGGATCCGTCTGCCCTAAACCGGTCGCATAGAACACGACGACCGAGCCTTTCGCGGCTGGATGATCGGATCCGTTCAGCGTGCCGTCTTCGTTGACCATCGCGGCCTGCCCCTGGCCGGACGAATCCAGGGTGAAGATGCCAGGGGCCGCGTCGGCGACGTTGTAGTCGACAGGAGAATTCTCCTCGCCGTTATAAACGAGTTGCACGGTCACCTTCTTCTTTCCCGCGACGCTCCAGGGCACCACCAGAAGAACCTGCGCGGCGTAGGCATATAGGATGGGCGCCGGGACTCCGTCGAAGAGCACCTTGGTGTCGGCCAGTTCGGTGGCCAGCCGGCCGAAGGCGTCCAGCCTGGCCGAGGTCAGAAAGGGCGGCCCAATCACGCCGGGGAGCGTCCCTCCATCGCGAATTACCA
The DNA here is from genome assembly GCA_963798455.1 of Bryobacterales bacterium. Taxonomy (GTDB): domain Bacteria; phylum Acidobacteriota; class Terriglobia; order Bryobacterales; family Bryobacteraceae; genus CAWCTD01. Next base: position 11,447 of record CAWCTD010000004.1, on the reverse strand, counting down.
TGACACAGCCGGGCACTACACCCACACCCTGATAACTGGCGCCGTGTTGCAGGCTTTCTGGGCCCAGTTGTGACACGGCTCCACCCAGTGGTATCACGTCCACCACTTCGCCCACGGTTGTGTCCAGACGAGTAATGGTGTCGGATCGATAGCTCACCGTGTACAGGTTCTTTCGGTCCGGAGAGATCATGGTGGCGGCAGGGCTCAGACCGACCGGGACGACTCGCGGGACCCACCTTTCATTCCGGAGGTCGTATTGAAAGACGCAGTGCCCGTCGAAGGAAGTGATCAGGAGCCGGTCTTTGGCCGGCGACAGGTGGATGCCTGACGGTGCGCTGGCCGGCCAGCCCCCTCCGCCCGCCCCCTCCCGGCCCATTTCCTTGTAAACATCGAAGATGTTCAACATGCCGAGGAACTCGTCGGTGTCCATGTGGACTTTGTAGATGGAGCAGAACCCGGCCAGATAGGCAATGCGTGTCTGTTCGTCGAAGTCGCCGTAACCGCTGCCGACGCCTCCCTGGCGGTTAGTGGCGGGCAGTTCGATCCGGTTGAGCACCCGTAGCGTGGCTGAATCCAAAACCTGGAGGATCGCCTTCTGATAGTTGAACCCTTGCTGCACGTATAGCTTGGCTCCGTCCGGCGAAGCCACCACACATGCCCCCGCCGCCGACACCTGCAGCTCAAACCCGAAGGTATCGACAACATCCAGGGTGCGCGCGTCGAGAATGAGTATTCGGTCAGTCTGCCCGCCGATGGGACCGGCTACTGCGGCGATCCTGTCCCGGAAGAACATCATCGGTTTGACCAGGAAGAGTCCGCCAGGCACATCGCGGCTGAGAATCAGCGAGCCGTCCGCGGCGTTGATCACGCTGAAATGTCCTACGTAGAGCTTTCCGTCGTAGTACGCGCACTCGCCAGAGCCGGATAGTCCCGGAAGGTCGAGGGTTCCCGCAAGCCTGCCGGAATTGAGGTCCAATTTATGGATCAGGGGAGACCGGGAGCCGGTGATGTAGCCAAGCGACCCAGAGGTTGTCGCCGCATAGGGCATCCTCTTGCCGGAGAAGAACCGTACTCGCATGATCTCGGTTCCGGCTAGCGTATCCACTTTTCGAACAAAACCCCATTCCATCTCGGTCGTATACACAAAGCGGGGATTCAGCGGGTCGCAATGGATGGAGCCAACAAGCTTGGACGGGGAGATGGGAAGGCGGCGCGTGACCTTTTGAGACGCGGGATCCCATTCCGAGATGTACGTCGTTCCATCTATCCGCCCTTGTATCGTCCCCGCCCAGTCGCCAACCGCATAGACCTTGCCGGTCTCGGGATGGACCGCGAAATCGGCAACGCCGTCCTCGATCGGCGTCGTCGCCATGGGCTGAAAAGCCACTAGGTCGAAAGCCGTAAGATTCCCAAAGCCGCGGTTATCAATCGGCAAGTTCCAGCCGAGATAGGCGACATCGCCGGAAGGGGCCAGCTGCAGTTGGTTGACGCCTCCCAATGGCCTACAAGCCTCCTTGGGCAGGACTGCCCGCCGTTCTTCACTCCCTGTGTCCAGATTAAAGGCGTGGAAATAGCTCTGGTCGTTCCGGGAATCCACGGCGTAGAGGAGATTGGCCCGCTGTGTGGAAAGCGCGATTGAGTTGAACTGCACGCCGAGAAACATCGTGGTGTAAGACAGGTCGGCGCAGGAGACAGTGACCAGCCGTCCGTCCCCGAGTCCGATGTAGACCTTCCCGGCGGGAGACGCTTTAATGGGAACGTCCCAACCGGGGCAGAACGGAAGAACCTTGACCACGCGTTCCGTCGCCGTGTCGATGACGGCGACGTTGCCGATCCCCTGGTTGGCCACAAACAGGAGTTTGCCGTCCGCCGAGAGCACCGCCTGATTGGACCCCGTCATGGGACCTGCCGGCGTGAGGTCGATCCCGGACCGCAGGCGTCCGGCTCGCAAGTCCACCACCAAAACCACGTCGGGTATTTGGAAGGCGACATAGGCAGTGGCTCCATCCGGGCTGATGGCCATCGGATGAGTGCCCGTTTCGCCGCCTTCGAGCTGCAAGGCCACGGCCGGACGCCGGACGCCAGCCAGCATGCGCTGGCCGGCCGACCCGCGCAGAGCAAGCAGGGGTAGCAGCCCCGCCTGCAGCATGCCCCGGCGAGAAAAAAGAAGACGATTGATCTGACGCGACGCGTTCAGGAACGGCTCGAGCGGCACGGTGGACCTCCAGGCGCGGCTGACGTCCCGCGGGAACTCCACCCGAATGGTGCCAACGCCGTGACTCAGTATACTACAAGGGCTCTAACTAAACGCCCACTGTGGGGAACAACAATGGCCTGAGGACTCGGGCTCAGCCCTGCGCGGGGGTGTCGGGCGTCTTGACGAGCTGCCAGTAGCCCCGCCCGCACATGTTTCTGCACTCGGGGAACTGCTGCCCCTTCTGGAAACGCTCGGGCCGCTTGCACACGGTGCACCAATACACTCCGTCTGCGGGTACCTCGGTGCCAGGCTTATGATTCACGATTCTGGTTCTCCTTTCGGCCGGCGTTCGGCGATCAGCATATCCGCCAGTTGCTCCATGCGGTCCACGGTGAAGTCGGGCGGCTGCTCCCGAAGTGTCTCGGGCTGGAACCCGTATGTGACGCCGCAAACCGCAAGCCCGGCGTTGCGCGCCGTCAGCACATCCACCGCGCTGTCGCCAACGATCATGGCCTTTTCCCTGGGCACTCCGGACTCCGAGAGCAGGGCGTAGACCCCTATCGGGTCCGGCTTCTTCTGCTCGAAGCTGTTGCCCCCGTAAACGCGGAAGAAGTGGCCGCTCACGCCCAGACCGGCCAGGATTTCGCGGCTGAAGTGGACGGGCTTGTTGGTGAGCACGCTGAGGCGCACGCCCTCGTCCCTCAGCCGGTCCAGCGACTCACGGACGCCGGGGTAGAGCGTCGTGTCGTCGAGCATGTGCTCGCGGTAATATCCCAGGAAGTACTCCAGAGCCTTCTGGATCTCCGCGTCGCCGTAGTCCGGGCCCAGGGCCTTGCGGATCAGCACCGGCGCGCCGTTGCCGACGTAGGAATAGACAAGGTCGTTCTCGATCGATGGCAGCCCAAAGCGCTTGCGGGTCGCGTTTACCGATTGCGCCAGATCCCGCTTGGAGTCGACCAGTGTTCCGTCCAGGTCAAAAATGATCAGGTCAATGGCCAAGCTTCATCCTAGCATCCACCCTAAATGCTCCGATCGGTCTTGCCTTTGTGCACCTTCTCCATCAGCTCCGCCCAGGCGTCTTTCACTTTCTGGTAACTCTCGGACACCGCCTCGCGCACCTCACGCGGCGCCAGGTTGGCGCAGATGCGGGCGGTGTCGATCACGTAGGGAGCCAGGCGCGACTCCACCACCGAACGGGGCGGGGGATTGGGTGAGAATGCCAGGAGAGCCAGCACCAGGGCGATGGCGAACACCACGCCGCGCAGCAGGCCGAACACACCCCCCAGAAGCCGGTCGAGCCAGCTCAGGCCCACCCACTTGAACAGTATGCCCAGCAGCTTGCCGGTCAGCGCTCCCAGCACCAGGATGCCAGTGAAGATCGCCACGAAGCCGATGAAGTTCGCAATGCCTTTGTGGCTCACGTAGGGGAGCAGGAACGAGCCCGCGGTCCCGTAAAACCAAAGCGCAAAAAGGAAGCCGAGGATGGCCGAAGCAAGCCCGATCGCCAGCTTGGCGAATCCTTTCGCTACCCCGCTGACAAAGGAGGCCGCAAGGACCAGCAGCAGAACAATGTCGAGCCAGTTCAAAGAGTCTTTCCAGTGAGTGCCTTGTAGGCGTCGAAGTACTTCTCGCCCGTCCTGGCCGCCACGTCGGGCGGCAGCGCCGGCGCTGGCGGCTGCTTGTTCCAACGGATCGACTCCAGGTAATCCCTTACGTATTGCTTGTCGTAGGACGGCTGGGGTCCGCCCGGGCTGTATGTCTCGCGCGGCCAGAACCGCGAGGAATCCGGCGTCAGCACCTCGTCGGCCAGAATCAGGGTGTCGCCGATCAGGCCGAACTCGAACTTCGTGTCGGCGATGATGACGCCCCGCGTCTCGGCATAGCGGGCGGCCTTGGAGTAGATCCCGAGGGTCAGCGCGCGGAGCCGCTCCGCCAGGTCCTTGCCCACCATCGCCACGACCCGCTCGAAGGGAATGTTCTCGTCGTGCCCGGTCTGGGCCTTGGTGGCGGGGGTGAAGAGCGGCTCCGGAAGCCGGTCGCTTTCCTTCAAACCGGAGGGCAGCGGAATGCCGCACACGGCGCCGGTCTGGCGGTATTCGTTCCAGCCGGAACCCGCCAGGTATCCGCGCGCCACGCACTCCATGTCCATCATCTTGGCGCGCTTCACCAACATCGAACGGCCTTCGATCTGGTCCCTGTACCGGCCGAGCGGTTCGGGATACTGCTCCACGTTGGCCGTCAGGAAGTGAGTTGGCGTCAAAGCGCTCAGAAAATCGAACCAGAACACCGACAGTTGGGTGAGGATTCGGCCTTTGTGGGGGATGCCGGTGGCGAGTATGTAGTCAAAGGCCGAGATCCGGTCGCTGGCGATAATGAGCAGCTTGTCGTCCAGCGCGTAGACGTCGCGCACCTTCCCGCGTCCGAGAAGCGGAACGCCGGGGAGGTCGGTCTGAAGCAGGATTTTCGAATTCGTGCTTTGCTCCATAAGTCACAGGGGGATGCGAACTGCCTTGGTGTCTATCTCCGCGCCCAACGCATCGAGGACCTTCCGGGGGATACGCTGCTGTATGGCCTCGAACAGCTCGTTCTCCTCGCGCCGGATGTGCTTGCGGAGAAGCGCGCTGAACTCGCGCAGTGTCTCGGTGTCCGGAGCCACCCGGAGATGGTCGACGATCTTCTCCAATTGGCGGTGCTCGGCGGCCAGATCCGCGACGATAGGCTGGGCGCCCAGTTCCTGCTCGATCGCTGGAAACACGATCTCTTCCTCGATGGCGAAGTGGTTCGAGATCTCCAGATCATACCGGCCGACGGCCCGGGCGGCGAAGCGCGCCACGGTCTCCGGGGAGGCGTCTTTCTCCAGGCTGCGGTCGGTCAGGACGCACAAAGCCAATGCGTTGTGGTGCTGCTGCGACAATGGCACGAGCGCCCGATCGCGAAGCATGTCTCTACTGGTACCACATCTCCGGGCAAATTGGAACGGCTTGACAGCCTGGAAAACTGCCGCTGGACAAGCCCGCGGCTTGGCGGCCACGCTTCATGGGTGGAGCAGGGTCGCCAGCTTCGCGAGGACTTCTTGTACGGTATCGTCGGGCAGCCTGCAAATGGGCGCCACGTCGCGCGCTCTCCAGTCCAGGCTCTTTACCTGATCCGACAGGACGGCGCCCCGGGCTTTGAGCCCTTCTGGGATGGGCACCTCGAACGGATACCCTTTGATCTGGCTGGTGATCGGGCACAAGAGGGCCAGCCCGGCTCTGGTGTTGTAAGCCGCCGGGGAGAGCACCAGCGCCGGGCGCCGGCCTCTCTGTTCGTGGCCGCTCTGCGGATTCATGTCGATCCAGATAGCCAGGCCGCGTTCGGGTGTCCAGCGCTTCACCACGACTCCCCGCCCACCGGAGCGCCGGTCTCGATCTCGTGGTGTCGGTTCACGTCCGTCACCCCAGCCAGAAGCTCGGCCAGACTGTACTGCCGAGGGCGTAAAGGCAGGAGGATGACCTTTCCTTTCACGGGCTTGAGATCCACAATCGTCCCATCCTCCAGGCCGGATTCAACAGCCACGGCCTTCGGTATCCGCACTGCAAGGCTGTTCCCCCAACGTTGAACGGTAACGTTCATGCCGGCTCCTTCCTCCACACGGCCCCGCGACGGCTCAGAGCATGTTTCTACAATGAAGATACATTATGGCTGCTTCCCATGCAAGCCCCTGGGGAACGGCGAGGCTCATTACCTCGGCCCCCGGACTGTGTCACCGGATATACTGAGGGGTTCGTGTGAAGCTCTCGATCCTGATCCCGGTCTATAACGAACGCACGGTCGTCGAACGCAGCCTGTCGCAGGTGCTGGCGGCTGCGCTGCCGGAGAACATGGACCGGGAGCTGATCGTTGTCGACGACCGCTCCACGGACGGGAGCTGGGACATCCTTCAGCGCCTGGCGGCCTCCGAACCCCGCATCCGGTTGTTCCGGCACGAGGTCAACCGCGGCAAGGGCGCGGCGCTGCGGACCGCCGTCCAGCACGCCACCGGCGATTTCTGCATCGTGCAGGACGCCGACCTGGAATACGATCCCTCCGAATATCCTCGTCTGCTGAAGCCGCTGCTGGACGGCCACGCCGACGCGGTCTTCGGCTCGCGTTACCTCGCCGGCGGGCAGAGGCGCGTGTTGCCGTACCGCCATACGATGATCAACCGATACCTCACGCGATCTCCAACGTCTTCTGCAACCTCGACCTGACCGACATGGAGACCTGCTACAAGGTCTTCCGCACCGATCTGCTGAAGAGCATTCCCATCCGCTCCAACCGGTTCGGCTTCGAGCCCGAGATCGTGATGAAGTGCGGCCAAGCGGAACCTGCGGATCTACGAGGTCCCGATCAGCTATCACGGCCGGACCTACGAGGAAGGCAAGAAGATCGGCTGGAAGGACGGGATCAAGGCGCTGGCGACGATCCTTCACTTCTGGCTGATCGACGACCTGTACGCCGAGCCTTACGGCCGCGGCCTGCTGAACAACATGACCGGCACGCCGCAGTACCTGAGCTGGATGGCCCGCGTACTTCGGCCCTATATCGGCGACTCGGTGCTTGGAGATCGGCGCGGGCATCGGCAACATCACCGCCCGGCTGATGGGCAAGACGCTTCACTACATCGCCGCCGAGAAGGACCCGCTCTACCTCCACGCCCTGCACAACCGCTTCCTGCGCACGCCGAACGTCAGCGTGCGCCGTCTGGACCCGCAAGATCCGGCGGCTCTCAAAGGGCTGGAGCGGACCTTCGACACAGCCCTCTGTCTGAACGTGCTCGAATACCTCGAACGTCCTTTCGACCTGCTCGCGGCCCTGCACGACTCCCTTCTCGCCGGCGGGGTGCTGCTGGTGCTCGTCCCGCAGGGCCCCGGCCTGTTTGCCGGGATCGACCGTACCCTGGGACATAAGCGGCGTTTCACAGTGCGGGAGTTGTGCGCCCTGCTGGAGCAGGCCGGCTTCCTGGTCGAGCAGGTGCATCAGTTGAACAAGATCGGCGCGCCGGCCTGGTGGCTCTCCGGCAAGCTGTTCGGCCGGCGCTACATCAGCAAGGTTACACTGAAACTGTTCGACAAGACGGTCTGGTTCTGGCGGCGGGTGGATGGCCTGCTGCCGTGGCGCGGCCTGTCGCTGGTGGCTGTCGCTCGTAAGACAGGATAGGAGCCCGTGGTGAAAGTGACGAATTTCGGGAATTTCAATTTCGGGGACAGGCTACGAAATTCCCGAAATTGGCACCATACGACCCCTCAACTCACTTTCACCACGGGCTAATAGGGAGACGAAGCGGTGCCTGCGTTTCGCCACGCGGTGTGCAACGAGATCTTTCGGGAGTGGTCCTTCGCCGGCTCCGTGCAAGCCGTTAAGGCGGCCGGCTACACCGGCGTGGAGATCGGCGCCTTTACCCTCGGCCAGGATCCGGCCGCTTTGGAGCCTGCCAAGCGGCTGGAGTACCGCTCCGCGATCGAAGGGGAAGGGCTGCATTACGTCGGCCTTCACTGGCTGCTTGCGACTCCGAGGGCCCTGCACGTCACCACGCCCGACCCGGCGCAGCGGCGGTGGAGCTGGGACTACGTCCGCAGGCTGGTCGATCTCAGCGCGGATCTCGGCCCGGCCAGCGTGATGGTCTTTGGATCGCCCCAGCAACGCTCCTCGATCGGTGGCCTCAGCCCGGAAGAGGCCACCCGCCATTTCGTGGAAGGATTGGCCGGAGTGGCCGGCCACGCCAGCGAGCGGGGAGTCACGATACTGGTCGAGGCCCTCTCTCCCGATCAAACCGACGTCGTCACGACGCTGGAGGAGGCCGCCGCGATTGTCCGCGAGATCAATAGCCCGGGGGTGAAGACGCTGTTCGACACGCACAACGCCGTGGAGGAGAAAGAACCGCACGCCGTTCTGGTGGACCGCTACTTTGATCTGATCCGCCACATCCACGTCAACGAGAGGGATGGCAAGCATCCCGGCTGCGGCGACTATGACTTCCTGCCTGTCCTGGAAGTCCTTCACCGCCGCGGATACACCGGCTGGATCTCGGTCGAGAGCCTTCGATTTCTCTTTCGGCCCGGAAAGGATCATGAGCGAGTCACTGCGGCACATGCAGTCCGTCATTGCGAAGATAAGAGCATGAGCAAATACGTGGTAACCGGCGGCGCCGGGTTCATCGGTTCCTCGCTGGTGAGAGGACTTCTCGCGGCGGGAGCCGGGCAAGTGGTGGTGATCGACAACCTGCTCACCGGTCACGAAGAGAATCTGGACGACGTGCGGCGGTCCGATCGAGTTCCACCGCGCTGACATCCGCGACTACGGCGAACTGGCGCCCCTGGTCCGCGACGCCGACACGTTGTTTCACCTGGCGGCCATCCCGTCGGTCCCGCGCTCGATCGCCGATCCCGTGCCCTCCCACCAGGTCAACATCGACGGCACGTTCAATGTGCTGCGGGCTTGCGCCGAGGGAGGCGTTCGCCGCGTGGTCTACGCCGCTTCCTCCTCCGCGTACGGGGGCAGTGACGTACTGCCGAAGGTCGAGAGTATGGCGCCCGATCCCAAGTCCCCCTATGCCGCGCAGAAGCTGACGGGTGAGCACTACGCGCGTGTTTTCCACCTCTGCTTCGGCGTGGAAACCGTGGCGTTGCGTTACTTCAATGTGTACGGGCCGCGGCAGGATCCGTCGAGCCCCTATTCCGGTGTGATCTCCGTCTTTATTAAGTGCCTGCTGGAGCGCATGACGCCGACCATTTACGGCGACGGCGGGCACTCGCGGGACTTCACCTTTGTCGAGGACGTGGTGGATGTGACCCTGAAGGCGGCGCGGGCTCCGGGCGTTGCGGGCCGTCTGTATAACGCCGGCAACGGCAACCGGTACACGCTGAACCAGGTTTGGGAAGTCCTGCAAGGAATCGAGGGCGTCAAGATCCCTGCCCGCCACGGGCCGCCTCGGCCCGGCGACGTTCGTCATTCTCAGGCCGACACAACGGCGGCTGTGCGAGATCTCGGACTCAACCCCCGCTTCAGCCTGGAAGAGGGCCTGCGGCGGACCCTGGCGTGGTATCGCAGTGCGCTGTAGGCTACGCCCGGCGCACGACGAAATACGGCTGGTTTGACAAAGTAGCTTCAAACCCCGGCAGCAGCCATGCCGCCGCGCCGTCGTGAACCGTGAAGTAGTACTCGAGCGGGTACGGTGACTTCGTGTAGTCGCCTGGGACCACGGCGTGGAACACTCCGCCCTGGGCCTTCATCTCCGCGACCTCATATCGCTCCGCCTGGTTCACGCGGCGATAATGCAGCCGGACGGAAGATGGCGGTTTGGCCCGAGAAACCGTCAACTCAACGGCCAGAGGCTGCCCCGGCTGGAACCTGAGTGGGGGCCTGTGCCGCCAGGGCAGGGAAGCGCGCCGTGGCCGCGCCAGGGCCGACTGCACCGCTTGGCGGACGCGGTCAGCGTCACTGGCCGGCAGGTCGGTTCTGGGCTTCGCCAGCCGCTGCTCCAGGTCGGCGATGTCTGCGTCGAAAGCTGCCAGCCGGTCCAGCCAATGACCTCGCAGGTTCCGTTCGCCCACGGTGATGTCCGGCACATAGACCCCCTTGGCGAGTTCCGCCAGATCGGCCCAGGCCGCGCGCGCGGCGCGGTACACCTGGATGGCTTGCTCCAGCGCGCTCCTGTCGCCGGTGGTGTTGTAGATGCTGTAGAGCACGCCGGCCCTCAGCTTGCCGGCGAAAAAGAGCCCGAGCCCGGCCTGGATCCTGGCGTCAATGGCCATCCGCCGCCACTCGGTGCGCTCCGCGCGCCCGCCTGCGATTCGGCTAGGCTCAGTTGCGTGGACGCGTTCAGAGCCAGGTCTTCCAGCCACTGCGCCACCTCAACCGACGAATATTGGCCGCTCCGATCCCCTTTGAGCAGTTCCGCGGCGGTCGCGTCCGTGGTCAGGAACAACTCCGGGTCGAAGGGCGAGACAGTGCCGAACCTCTTGGGGTCCGGCGTGTCGGTATATGGTGGCCGTCTGGATGATTCCGCCATCGGCAGATTGGTGTAGATCTCCGCCAATAGTCGTTATTGGCGCCAGAGACGCCGTGCGCCGTCGTGACCAGCGGCAGAATCCGGCCGGCGCTGGCGAGCGCCGCCTCCACCGCCGGAGCGGCGCCCAGGAATTGTTTCCGCAACTGGCGCCGCCACGTCTCGGGCTCGGCCTCGGGGTTGTAGAGAAGACGGCCCCAGACGCGATACGTGTACAGGTACTTCTCCCAGTCCCAGCGCGGATCGAGCGACTTGTCCGCGTAGGCGCAACGCCCGCCCGCGAGGCCTGATCCTTTGCGTCCCTTAAAAAAGAGCGGCTCGCAAAGCTCCATGCCGGCGCTGCCGCAGAAGCTGGAAGCCCGGCCGTAACCGGCGGCCAGCTTCGGGTCTCCCGCAGAGCAACAGGCGTTGCGTCCCGGCCAGAGCCGATGCGACACGCCGTACCGGCGGTCCTCCGTCAGCAGGTCGCCGTACCCGTAGCGCAGGAACCTGCGGGACCCGCCGCTGAGCGAGAAGAAGCCCGCATCCTGGCGGCCGCGCGGCGGCATCTCCAGCTCGCGTATGGCAGCCTGGTGATACGCCAGACCCATGTGCTCGGCCAGCATTTCGGCGAGACGTTGACTGGCATGCCCGTGGACAAGGCGACGTCGATCATCTTGAAGTCCATGCCCTTGGCGTGCATGTCGATCTCGATGCGCCGCCCGGTTTTCACGATTCCCTCGAAGATCGTTCTCCAGAGGTCGTAGTTCCCTTCAGCCACACCGCTTTCCCCGTGGATGCGAAACGTCACTCCCCGGATCGACGGGCAGGCGTCGAGCACCGTATGAGAGCATCCCGGCAGTACGCTCCCTGCCGCTCGGGTGTGAGACCCTCGATGATGTAATTCGCCCGAGGGCTGTTCTGCCACTGATATGCGTGCGTCCAGAGTCCCAACTGGAAGTGGAGCCCGCGCGCTTCGGCCTCGTCGCTGATGAAGCGCAGCATTTCCAGGTTGCGATCGCGCTCCGCGTCGGGCAAGCCCGCCGCCCGGCCACGTTCCTATCCCGGCACGGAAGCCAGGAACGGTGGGCAAGCGAAGTAGAAGTAGGTGTCCCTCAGACCCGCTGGGCAGTCGTACCCGATTCCCAAGGTCGAGGCTGAACCATTGAACCGCTGGGCGGCGAGCATGGAAAGATACTCCAGCCACATAGCGCCGGTCGTTGAACCAGGACTTCTTCCTCCACG
>CAWCTD010000003.1:0-4366105 GCA_963798455.1 Bryobacterales bacterium | reverse complement strand
CCTCTCCGAAGAGTTGCTTGGCGCGTTCGGCAACGGGCAGCAGGCGCACGACGCCCTTGTCGGTTTCGATGATGCGGTGCTCCCAGTCCGGCAGATGAATCCCGAGCGGCTGCGCGAAGCGCCGCACGACGTCGAAGATCAGACTGAATCCCTTCTTCTTCCCCTTCCCTTGTGGCGCAGGGGCCTCACCTCCTCTTCCTCCTCCTCCTCCTCGTCGCCTTCCTCTCCGCTCCCTCGCCCTCTGGGAGAGGGTCGGGGTGAGGGCTCTTCTCCATTCCCGTCGGTGCTCTGCAGCGCCCACAGAAACAGCGCCGTCAACCGCGCATCTTCTTCCAGCGCACCCGCAGCGCCGTTACGCGCCCTCGCCTCGGCCGTGCCGAGCACCTGCTCTAGCGCCGCGCGGCCAACCGCTTCCCACACGTACGCGAGATAGCCTCGCTTGTGTGGCTCGGTCGCTTCGGGGTCACCTTTCTTTCTGCACTGATCTCCTAGGTCGCGCGGGGATGCCTGACAGAATGAGTTGGTCTGTAGTACCCTGGCAGGTAGGTCATGCCAACAGCGAGTGATCCATCCCCCGAAACCAACGGCGTCCACCTGCAGGGCGCTGAGAAGATCCCCCCCCCGGTGCATCGTGGGCGCGGACGATGGGTTATCTGGCTCCTTGTTCTCGGAGTCATGCTGGCGGGCTGGGGCGCCTACCTGCTGGCTGACTGGCCTGCCCAGTCCCCGCAAGCGGCGGCGGTGGCCGCGGTGCCGACAGCCGTGGTAACCACAGGCACGTTGCAGCGCACACTTCGGGTGGCCGGCCAAACCTCTGCCAGGAACTATGCGTCCATCGTTGTCGCCAGGTTCCGGGGCCAGCCGGGCATGGGCCACGGCCGTAACCTGGTCTTGACCAAGTTGACGCCGGGTGGAACCACTGTCAAGACGGGTGACGTGGTGGCGGAGCTCGATGCCGAAGACATGCTGAACGCAATCGACGACCTCAAGTCGAACCTCGATCAGTCCCAGTTGAACCTGGAGAGACAGAAAGCCCAACTAGCCCTGGACTGGACGAACCTTACCCAGACCCTGCGAGCCTTCAAATCCACGCTGGATAGTGCCACGTGGGACTACAAGGCGGCCGAAGTGAAGACCCCTATCGAGCAGGAACTCTTGCGGCTCAGCATGGAACAGGCCGATGCGCAGTATAAGCAGCAACAGGCGAGTCTGGGCTTCAAGAAGATCTCCCAAGACGCTCAGTTGCGGATGTCCGAACTCTCCCTCCAGCACCAGGAGTTGCACTATAACCAAAGCCTCAACGACCTCAAGGGTTTCACCTTCCGGGCCCCCATGGACGGCTTGGTCGTGTTGCAGACGGTAGAGCGCAGCGGCGGAACCAACGCGCAGTACTCGGTGGGTGACGGGGTCAACCCTGGCCGCGCCTTCATGAAGATCGTGGACACCTCCAGCATGCAGGTGGAAGCCGAGGCGAACCAGACCGAAGCCAGACAAATCCGTGTCGGGGCGCCGGCCAAGGTTACGCTGGACGCGTTCCCAGGGCTCCAGTTGGCCGGCACCGTCTACAGTGTGGGAGCCATGGCTCGCCAGGGCCGCTTCGAGAACTACTACGTCCGCACCGTGCCGGTTGTCGTGCGTATTCAGGGCACTGATCCCCGCCTCATTCCGGACCTGTCCGGAGCGGCGGATATCCTGCTCGGGAGCGCGGAGACCAAGCCGGTCATCCCTCTCGAAGCCTTGCAATCGGAAGGTGGAAAGTACTTCGTGTACCTCAGGGCAGGCCCTCAGTTCGAAAAGCGTTACGTCGAAGTCGGTACCAGGAGTGAGACTCAGGCCGCGATCCTATCCGGTCTGAGTGCGGGCGACCGGGTTGCTCTGACCAAGCCGCCTTCGGGAGTCTAGCCTGACATTCTGTCCGTATCCCGGGGCGGCTATGGGGACTCCACTCGCACAACGTGCCGGCCGTGTGGCAGTTGTAGCGTGACCCTTCCGGGAGACTCCAGCTCGGGAGGCCGGACCGGAAGGCTGTCAATTCGTACCTTGCCAGGCCGGCTTTCAAGGATCGCGAACGCCCTTGCGGAGCTTTGGTAGGTGAACTCCAGCCCGCCCTCGAGGCTGGCCGCTGAGACTAGTTCCCCGGTCAGATCCAGCAGCCGCATGGCGGGTCGGCGGGTGGCCGGCTGAATGGTGTGGCGGCCTCGTGGGATCCAGAGCGTCTGACCGTCGCCGGCCGGCCACAGTCGCCCGTCCACCTGGGCCTCGCCTTCCCAACGAATGCCTGCGCCATAGGGAGAGTCCACAAGCAGTTTCTCTCCCTCGGGTTGGCAGTGCTCCACGGCGGCCGCCGCGGAGGACAGCCATAGGACATCGGGGGCCTGTATCGAGTTCTCGAAGTACAACGCCACCCGGGGAAAAGCACGCGCCGCCTGGCTCACAAGCTGGAGCAGTTCTGTCCCCGCCTGTTGCTTTGTCGGATAGACGTCCTGGTAGCGCTCGACAATATTGAGGTCGATCGCCAGCCGGTCGCTGTGCGGTGTCAGGGACGCGTACTTACCGGCGATGTCGCGGTAGCGCTCCGGCCCGAGGTTCCAGACCGTGGCCGGATCTTCGATCAGGAAGGTGAAACTGTGCCGGTCGAGCAGGGGCAGAACCGCGGCTGCGTCGGCGCCCACGGCGTCCCGCATCCTCGGGTCGAACCGGTCATCGACATGGGTGAGCACCACGTCCAGGTCCGGGCGCAAGCGACGGATCGATTCCAGCACCGCCAGCCACTGTCCTTGGATGCTGCTCGACAGCTCGGCCCGGAACTCCAGGAATTGACGAAGCCCTCGCTGGTTCCCTGCATAGCGCCGGGGCGAGGAAGCGTCGAACAGGTCCAGTGGGTCGAACCCGTGGCTTGCTTGGAACCGGCGGCGCACGTCGTCGTTCATGGGCGTGAACCTGGAAGGATTCTCGTAGCCTTGTAAGGATTCGAAGTAGAGCTCGGCCAGGTTGACGCCGTCCCAGTCGAAACGCGCCACCAGGTCCGTCACTCCCGCCGAAACAGCGGCAAAACAAGCGGGGTTGGCGAGATTCATCAACTTTCGCCAGTCCAGGTGGGCGTCTTGCAGCAGCGCGGTCTTCTCGCGCCACGCCGGATGATCGGTCCAGAACTTCTCGCTGACATGTGGCAATTCGAGCCACGCATACACCAGAATGCCCCGGCGGTGGCAGCTCTCGATGAGGCCAGCGAGATAGGCGTCCCTTTCGCGGTCCGGCTCGAAAAAGTGCCAGGCTGCGACGTGCAGGCCGCGGATGCCGGCCAGTCTCCACCGTTCGGCCAGGTACTCCGTGTCGGCACGCGTGCGGTACGAGGAATCGAAGAACGCCCACAGCCGGTTGGACCGGAACGGAGGTGACAGGCCGAGCTTTGAAAGAGCCTGCAACAGATAAGGAAACCTTTCGTATCCCCGCTGGCCCGGGGAGCTCGCTACCCACAGAACACCGCCCGCGCCACGCTTCAGACCCGCCACCAGGGGGGCGCCGCCCCAACGCTCGCGGGCAAAGACGGTGGCTTCCCGAGGAATCTTGAAGAACGGGACTTCATCGGGATGCTCCCAGACGATCTCGGCCCTCGGGTTGAGGGTGTCCTCCACGCTCAGCACCCGCACCGGGGGCGAGGCGGGCTCAAATCCGAACGACCTCGCGAGGGCATTGTCGCCCTCGAGAATCAGGTACGCCCCGCCTTCCAACCGGGAGGGCCAATCGCCGCCCGGCGCGGGTTGGCCCGCGCTAACCACGAAGATCTCCGTCTTGCCCGGCGCTCCCGCTTCGAAACCTACCGATCCGAGGATTTGGGGCCAGGGGCCCGGGTCAGCCCCGAAGGTGTGAACACTGGACGGAGTCGCAGTCCAACTCCAAGCCAGGATGCCCACAACGGCGGGCCAGTTAGCGCGTGACGGCATACCAGAAGCCCGCACGCACATCGCTGTACTGGCGCCCCCAGGGATTGCCTTCGGTGACGCCGTACACCCCCCGCAGCACGTTCACCGAGAACACCCACGAGGACGGCATCCACTTCCAGCGGAACCGGAGTCCGGGTCCCAGTTCCACCATGTTCGCCCAATATTGCCGCCGGAGATCGACGCTGAAATTCGTGTTCCAGTACCACTGAGTCTGGAGTCCCCCCAGAGCGCTGACCGGAGCGAAGCTGTAGCCCGAGCGGTTCTGGGAATAAAACACGAAATCATTTTGAAAGCGGCTCACGAAAACGGCGTCGTCGTTGGTCTCGGTGAAGACGCCTCTTGTGCGCGCCACCAGCAGGCTTCCCAAACCACGGTAGAAGGCCACGCCTCCCCTGTAGTCGGCCGCCATGCGAGGCAGGCCGCCGCTGATGTCCTGGTAGCGGGCTGCTCTGCCGGCCTCGGCCCACAGCATCAGGCCGTGCCAGTAGCTGGTCGCCAAGCCGGCGCCGAAGATCAGTGAGCGTTCCGAGAGGTACTGTGCGGAGGCCGCCCCGGCCATCTTTCTGGTGTCCCCGATCAATCGCGTCGAAAGATACGCGCGGAGAGGGAGCTTCCCGAGCTTCCATTCGGTCTTCACCTGGCCGTAACCGAACACGTCCTTCCAGCGGGAGGAGTAGCTCGGAAAGAACCAGACCGTGGTCCGGAAGCGAACCAGCGAAGGACGCAGATTCTCGTACGCCCGCTTGGCTTCATCGGCCACCGCCGGGTCGGGGCTCTTGCGCGCCAAGCCAAACCAGCGTATGGCCTGGGCGTCCTGCCGCATTACGTTGTTTGCCCAGCCGAGTTGCAGGATGACTTGGAAATCCAACGGGTCCTGTTCGTTCGCGGCTGAGTAGTACTTCACGGCGTCGCGCAGATACCCGGCCCGATAGCTCTTGTCGGCGAGCGCCTTGGCCTCCTCCACGCTGTGCTGCTCGGAGATCTCCGGGCGTTGCCTGAGGGTTCGGGGAAGCGCTGCGAACTCGGTCTGCGCCTCTTCGGTCCGCCCCATGGCTTCGAGCAGGTAGCCCAACTCCTGGCGGAGCCCAAGGTTGCCCGGGTCCAGCTCAATCGCCTCCCTGAATTCGTAGACGTAGGGATATCGCTCCGGAAGGAGTTTCCGGGCCTCCTCCGAAGCTCTCGGTTCCGGGCCTCGCGATGCGGCCAACAGCGCCGAATGCGCCTGCTCGGTCAGCCCCATGGCAAGCCACACGCGCCCGAGATCGACCAGCAGGCGCCGCTGCTCCGGCCGAAGCCGCCAGGCCTTCAGGTAGTGTTCCGCCGCCAGCGGCAGATCCTCCCGGCTGTCCGCCAGGATGGCCAGCTCGCGGTGCGCGTTGAAATCGCCGGGATCCACCTCGAGCGCCGCGGTCCAGCGCTCGATCCCTTCCGCCAGTGGCCTGTCGATGTTCTGGAAGGCCGTCTCGGCCGCAGCCCGCGAAACCGAGTCGCCTGCCTTGCGGACCTGGTCAAACACGTTGTGCGCCACGGCCGTCTTGCCTGTTTCGTGGCAGAGGAACGCGTACTCCAGGGCTGCTTGGAAGTCCCCGGGAGCCAGCCGGACCACCTCGGCGAACTGGTCCCGTGCCGCTCCGGTTTCCCCTATCTTCAGATAGGCGTAAGCCAGATCCTTTCGGATCGACGGGCGGTCGGGCGCCTCCTTGGCCGCGGCCAGGAAAAGCGCCACAGCCTTGTCATACGCCTTTATTTCGAGTGCCTTGTAGGCTTTGTCGAGCGGATCCCAAGCTGGATCCGGGGCTTGGCCGCTTAGCGCCAGACAGGCGGCGACCAGCAGAAGGCCATTGCGTATCACCACGTAGAGCCTCGGGGGCTATACATGAATAGTGCCCCACCGGGCGAAGATTCGCAGGAGAATGCGAGTGGTTCAGGGGGGCTCGACCGGTTCCTGTTCCCCGGCGCTGACGCTGGCCGGGGCCGCGAGGAGGGTCTGCTCTGCATTGCAGTTGATTGGTATTGGACCTGCTTGACAGCCATCGCGCTCACGCGTAAACTTGCTGAGACCGGGCTACATGACATACGGTATGCAATGCCTCATATCTCGTATTTCGCTCGGCCCGTGAACTCTTCGACACCCGCTGGGGGGCTTTCCGCGATCCAAGAGGGATTAGTGTGAGCGTACTTGGAGGTAATCCATGAGGGTTGGATTCATCGGCTTGGGCGACATGGGGCTGCCCATGGCCAAGCGTGTCGTGGGCGCGGGGCATCAGGTCTTTACGACGATTCACAAGCGGCGGGAGCCCGCCGGCGAACTAGCTGGGCTGGGGGCTTCGGTCCTAGCCTCTCCGGCTGAAGTCGCCCGCGCATCCGGCGTGGTGGTGACGATTCTTCCGGCCGATCCGGAGCTCAAGCAGACTGTCTTCGGGGCCGGAGGTCTTCTAGAAGGCTTCTCTCCGGGAAAAGTGCTCATCGACATGACGACTGGCACGGCCGCGGGCCTGCAAGAAGTCGAGAAGGCCGTGGCCGCAGCGGGCGGGCGTGTGTTGGACGCCCCGGTCAGCGGCGGCACGTCCGCCGCCGCACAGGGCACCCTCACAATCATGGTGGGCGGAGAGGCGGGGCTGCTGGAGGAGTGCCGCCCGCTGCTCGAAACCATGGGGACCCGGATCATGCACGTCGGGCCGGTTGGGCAAGGCAAGGTCGTCAAGATGGTGAACCAACTGATGGCCGCCATCCATCTGCTGGCAATCGGCGAAGGATTCGCCTTGGGCATCAAGTGCGGCGCGGATCCGAAGGTGCTCTACGACGTGATCAAAGCCTCGTCCGGCTACTCGAAGATGATGGATCTTCGGTTGCCCGGCTTTCTGTTCGCAGGCTCCTTTCAGCCCGGCTTCAAGCTGGACTTGATGAAGAAGGATTTGAATCTGGGCGTCGATTCGGCGCAGGCGCTCGGCATCCCCCTGTTGCTCGGCGGCACGGCGACCCAGATCTTCGCGGCCGCAAGCTCCGCCGGCAGAGGACGGGAGGATTTCTCGGCGGCGGCGGATTTCCTGGCCGGACTGCTGGGCGCCAGTCTCGAGCGCCGTTCAGAGTAGATATGGATAGGATGACTCACCGGGCAGAACAAGCTTGCCGCGTCTCGCCGGAACTTGTCGAGACGTTCCTGTCATTTGGCGCCGCGACATTGTACGAGGCGGCGGGCCAAAAGGGCATGGTCGATCCGGCTATCCGTCCGGCCTGGAACGGAGCCCGTTTGTGCGGCCCCGTCGTGACGGTGCGCTGCCCCCCGGGCGACAACTTGGCGTTGCACCAGGCGGTGACAGTGGCGGGCCCCGGCGACGTACTCGTGGCATCGGTGGATAACCATGTTCTTGCCGGCGCCTGGGGAGAGATCCTGACCGTGGCCGCCCAGGCGCGAGGGATCGCGGGCCTGGTGATCGACGGCGCCGTCCGCGATAGCGAGGCGGTCGCCCATCATGGTTTCCCTATTTTCAGCCGCGGGCTGGCCATCGGGAGTTGCACGAAGGAGAAGTCTGGGGTCATCAACCAGCCGCTCCTCTTTGGCGGGGTCCGGGTTCGTCCCGGCGATATCGTCGTCGGAGACCTCGACGGGCTGGTGATCATCGGCCAGGATGTGGCCGGGAACGTCTGTGAAGCCGCGCTCGACCGTCAGGAGCGCGAGCAAGAGCTCATGGACCAGCTCCGCAAGGGGAAGACCACGCTGGAACTGCTCGGCCTGCCCAAGCTGGCCGAGGGTGGAGTGGAAGGAAAGCAGTGAAAGGAGTCCCGGGTGAGTGCTGATGGCAGTTTCAGGTTTCTGCCGCTTCCCACGGAGATCCACTTTGGCTGTGGACTGGTGGCGGCGTTGCCGGACCGGCTCCGCGCGCTGGGTTGTCGCAGGGCATTCCTGGTCACCGACCAGGGGATGCGGGCAGCCGGCGCCGTGGAACGGATCGAGCGGCTGCTCTCGTCCGCCGGGATCGGCTTCGCCGTCTATGATTCCGTTACCGCCGACTCGGGGACGGGACTGATCGCCGAAGCCGTGGCGCGGCTCAAGGACGCCGGCGCTGATGTCGTCATAGGTTTGGGGGGCGGCAGCTCGCTGGACACGGCCAAGGCCGTCGCCGCCATGACCACGAATCCCGGCTCGATCCTGGACTACACCGGAATCGACAAGCTCATCCATAAGCCGATCCCCGTAGTGGCAATTCCGACGGCGGCCGGCACGGGCAGCGAGGTGACATTCTGGTCGGTGTTCATGGACGACCGGACGAGACTCAAGGTCGCGGCGGGCGGCACCCTGCTGTTTCCGACCGTTGCCTTGTGCGACCCGGAGCTGACGCTCACGCTGCCGCCGCCCTCGACGGCCGCCACCGGCATGGACGCGTTGGGTCACGCGATTGAATGCTACACGAACGATGCCTGCCAGCCGATCTCGGCCGCGCTCGCGCTGAAAGCCGTCGAATTGATCGGCCGTCATCTCAGGAGCGCCGTGCTGAACGGCCGCCGGATGGAATCGCGCTACGGCATGTTGCTGGCGAGCACCATGGCGGGCATCGCCATGAATTCGACCCGGCTCGGTTTGGCGCACGCCCTGGCGATGCCGCTGGGAAGCTACGAGCTCCGCATTCCGCACGGTCTTGCCATCGGCGTCACGCTTCCGGCTGTCATGAAGTTCAACCACCTGGCGCGGTTCGAGCGCTATATCGACGTGGCGCGGGCGCTCGGCGAACCCGTTGACTCGCTGCCGGCGCGCGATGCCGCCGCCCGCTCCTTCGTGGCTGTGGCGAAGCTCGCGCAGGACATCGGGATCCCAAGCCGGCTGGGCGAGCTCGGCATGCGGGAGGAGCATATCGACGCCGTCGCGACCGAGGCCATCAAGAGCGGAAATGTTGCAGTCAATCCGCGGCGCGCGTCGGTCCAGGATTTGCGGGCCCTTCTCAAGGAAACTCTCTGATCACCATGGAACAGCTCAACAACTTCATCAACGGCGAGTGGCAGGCTTCCGAAAGCGGCCGGCGGTACTCGATCCGCAATCCCGCCAAGCCGGACCAGGTGCTCGGTGAATTCCCGAGTTCGACCGTAGCGGACGTGGATCGGGCAGTGACCACCGCGGCGGGCGCGTCGGCGGATTGGGCCGCGGTCCCGGGGCCGCAGCGCGGACTGCTTCTGTCCCGTTTTGCCCAGTTGCTGGAAGACAGCAAGCGGGAACTGGGCAGAATCGTGACGCTCGAAATGGGCAAGCCGCTCGGCGAAGCCGCCGGCGAAGTAGGCCGCGCCGCCACTGAAGCGCGCTTCGCTGCCGGAGAGGCCAGCCGCCTCGACGGGCATACCTTTGCCAGTGAGCGTGCTGGCTATTCCTGCTGGAGCGTGTTGGAGCCGCTGAGCGTGGTGGCGGCCATCTCGCCGTGGAACTTTCCCGTGGTTTCACCCGTTCGAAAGATCGCCCCGGCGCTGGCATGTGGAAACACGGTGGTGTTCAAGCCTGCTTCGCTGACGCCGTGGTCCGCAGTTTTCCTCGTGCGGCTTTTCGAGGCGGCGGGATTTCCCGCGGGCGTGGTCAATTTGGTGATCGGCAGCGGGGGCGTGATCGGCGACCGTTTGGTGGACGATCCGCGCGTGGGAGGTATCACCTTTACGGGCTCCACCGCCGTCGGCGTTTCCCTCAACCAGCGGGCGGCCCGCCGCCTGGCCAAAGTTCAGCTCGAGCTCGGAGGGAAGAATCCCGCCGTGGTGGTCGACTGTGACGATCTGAGCGGGGCCGCCAGCCAGATTGTTAGTGCCGCTCTCCAGTGCAGCGGCCAGCGCTGCACCGCCCTGAGCCGCGTGATCGTTGCCGAAAACCAGGCCGACGCTCTGGTGGAACAGATCCTGGCGCAGGTGGACCGCATCCAGGTCGGGGATGGGCTCGATGCAAAAGTGACCATGGGGCCCTTGTCGAGCAAGAGCCAGTTGGAAACGGTCGAGGCTTATGTACGGCGCGGCATCGAGACAGGCGCCAAACTGCGGGCGGGAGGGCGCCGTCTCGTGGATGACCCGGATCGCGAGGGTTACTTCTACGCGCCCACGGTGTTCGACCACGTGGACGCCGGTTCTGCTCTGGCGCGAGAGGAGATCTTCGGGCCGGTGCTGCCCGTGATTCGGGTAGGCGGCTTCGAGGAAGCCCTGGCGGTTGCCAATGGGACCCGCTACGGTCTGGCGGCTGCATTGTTCACCTCGAAGATGGCATTCGCGCACGCCTTCATGCGGACGGTCCAGGCCGGCATGATTCATGTCAACCACGGCACCGCGAGCCAGGCGCACGTGCCGTTCGGAGGAGTCAAGGACTCCGGGCTGGGCGCCTATTCGATCGGACACACCGCAAAAGACTTCTATACGAACGTCAAGACGGTCTATGTCAAGTGGGAATAGGCAAAGACACTTCGAGCGGTCCGATGTTCGCTCCGCCGGCGGGGCCGAGGCCGCGCCAGCGATTCCTGGTCGTCGCGGGGGTCTTCCTCCTGTCTTGGATCCTGTACATCGATCGCGCGGCTATCTCCTCGGCCAAGGCGCCAATCGCCTCGGAGCTTGGTCTTTCCGACCAGGCCATGGGGGCTGTGTTCAGCGCGTTCGTGCTTGGTTACTCGCTGATGCAGATTCCTTCGGGCTGGTTCGCGGACCGCTGCGGGCCGCGGATCGCTCTCTCGGCGCTGGTCGGGCTGTGGAGCCTCTTCACGTTTCTGACAGGTAGAGCCTCCCGCCTGGGCTCGCTGCTCGTCACCCGGTTCCTGTTCGGCATGGCGGAATCCGGCGCGTTCCCCGGTTCGGCCCGCGCCTTCTACAACTGGCTGCCGGCGGGGGAAAGAGGCATCGCCAACGGCATCCTGTTCTCGGGCGCGATGATCGGCGGAGGCATCTCATTTCCGATCTGCGCCTGGCTGCTTGGCGCATTCGGATGGCGGTGGGCGTTTTACCTCCTGGCGGTTCCCGGCTTCTTATGGGCGGCGCTATGGCTGATCTTATTCCGCAACCATCCTGGCCGGCCGGTCGTTCCGGAGCCTTCCGAGCGCGCCCCGGGCATGAGCTTCGCGCAGTTGCTTCGATGCGGGCCGATGGTTCTGGCCATGATCCAGTACTTCGTGGGCAACTTCACGTTCTACCTCGGTGTGACCTGGATGCTGCCCTACCTGACGGACCGCTTCCGACTGTCGCCGGGGCAAGCGGCCAACTATGCCATGGCGCCGCTGATTTGCGGCGCGGTTTCGAACTGGACCTCGGGCTTGGTGGTGGATTGGCTCTATCGCTCCAAGCATCGAGCCTGGTCGAGGCGTTTGCCCGGCATCTGCGGCTTCCTGCTGGCCGCCGCCGGCGTGTTCTCGGTATCGCTGGCGGGCGGTCCGCTGGCCGCGGTCGTCGGTTTCGCCGTGGCCATATCCGGCGTGGAATTGACGATCAGCCCGAGTTGGGCCTACTGCATGGATTTTGGCGGAAAGAACTCCGGGGGCGTCTCGGGCGCGATGAACATGGTCGGCAATCTGGGCGGGTTCGTCAGCTCGAACGCGTTCCCCTTCCTGCATCGGCTCACCGGCAGCGCCGGGACTTACTTCTATACGGCGGCGTTGCTGAATCTGGCGGGGCTCGCTTGCTGGGCGTGGATGAAGCCAAGCGCGGCGCAGAGTTTGTAGAGCGGTAAACCGCCTTGAGTTTATTCTTGCCAAAGCTATCCGCTTCCGGTAGAGTAGTGCCTGACTGGAGGAATCATGGCTTTCTGTCCAAGTTGTGGAGCGCCCGTTGAGGGCAAGTTCTGCGCGAAATGCGGGACCCCTGTGGCGGGTGGCGCCCCGCCGCCTGCTGGCGCTCCAGCCCCCCCGACGCCCCCGTCCCAGGCTTCGTCGGGGATGACCCCGAACGTGGCTGGGGCTCTCGCCTATGCCTTGGGCTTCATCACCGGGATTCTCTTCCTCGTGTTGGAGCCGTACAATCGCGACCGTGAAGTCCGCTTCCATGCGTTTCAGTCCATTTTCTTGAACGTTGCCGTGATCGTTATTTACATCGTGCTGGCGATCTTCGGTTCGGTGTTGGGCGCCGTGATTCCGATGCTGGGGGCCGCGCTCATGGGCGTGGTTTCGCTGCTTGTCTGGCTCGGTTCCGTCGTGCTTTGGTTGGTGCTGATCATCAAGACGTATGGCGGGAGCAAGATAGTCCTGCCTGTCATCGGCCCCTTCGCAGAAAAACAGGCGTAGCCGTTGGACGAGGGACAACCGTCCAACTATTGAGCATGAAGCCGTTCGTCTTGTGTCTGTTCGCCTGCGCTGTTGCTTTGGGACAGGCGCAAATCCCCCGTATCGGGGTCATCGACTTCTATGGGCTGCAGAAAGTGCCCGAAAGCCGTCTGAGACAGGCCCTGGGCGCGCGCGAAGGGGACCCGCTGCCTCCCTCCAAGGCCGATGCCGAAGACCGGCTGGAGCAGGTCGATGGGGTCGTCGAGGCGCGTCTGGAAGCGGTCTGCTGCGAGGCGGGCGCGGCGATCCTGTTTGTCGGCATCGAGGAAAAAGGCGCGCCGCACTTCGATTTCCACGCAGATCCCGCCTCCTCCGTGCTTCTGCCGGATGACATTGTGGAAGCCTACCGGACTTTTCTCGATCGCTACGAACAGTCGGCGAGGTCGGGCGAGGACCGGGAGAGTCTCACCCGCGGCTACGCGCTGTCGGCCGACCCCGAAGTGCGCGCCTACCAGGAGCGGTTTGTCAGCCTCGCGGAAAAGAATTTCACGGAGTTGCAGCAGGTCCTCCGCGATTCGACAGAGGCGGATCAAAGGGCGATGGCGGCTTACGTGATCGGCTACGCGCCCGACAAGCGTGCGGCCGTCGAAGCGCTCCAGTATGCCTTGCGGGATCCCGAAGAGGCCGTGCGCCACGCCGCACTCCGCGCGCTGGCGGCACTGGCTATTTTCGCCTCCAAGAACCCCGGCGCGAAAATACAAATTTCGCCGACCTGGGCGATCGAGATGTTGAACTCGATCGCCTGGGGAGACCGCGCGCAAGCCGCCAACTTCCTGGTCACTCTCACCGAGAATCGGGACGCCGGCGCCCTGGATCAGCTCCGCGAGCGCGCTTTGCCTTCGCTCACCGAGATGGCCGGCTGGAAGAGCCTCAGGTATGCGTTGCCCGCCTATATCCTGCTGGGGCGAATCGCCGGAATGACCGAAGACCAGATCCAGGAGACCTGGAGCAATGGCGAGCGGGAAGCGGTGATCTCGAAATTCTCATCGTCAGGAAGGCGCGCCAGGTAGCCGCAGCCAGCGCGAAAGCCTCTCAGGCCGAAGGTCCCTGCTCCTGCGCCGCCTCCGCTTCGAGCGGCACTTCGCACACACAGCAGTCGCTGCAACGGCGGCATTTCTCACACAAATGGTTGTCGCAGGCGTCCTTGGTGCAGTAGACGCAGATCCGGGAAGATGCCTCGCCGCAGATGTAACATGAAAAGGTCACGGGCTCGCTCATTTCGGCGCCGCCTTCTTGCCCTGGCTCTGCGGCGGGGGCTGCTTAAGGAGAATGCCGCGGCACCGCTGGGCCTCCGCATTGGCGACCTTGAGTTGCTCTTCCTTCATCGTTGCCAGTTGAACAATGTACTGCCGCAGTTTCTCACGCCCGGCTGCTCCATCGGTCATGGCGCTCTGGATGAGATCCGCCAGTGCCGGATTCTGGTATTTGCGGATTCCCTCGTTCAGGGAGTCGAGCTGTGCGTTCAGTGATTGCAGCCTCAGGTAGGTCTCCAGCGCCAGTGTCAGACGCTCCGGTTCCGCCGCCAACTCCTTGGCCGAGCCAGCCAGGTAGTTGCTCTCGGCCATGATTGATTTCCACTGCGCGACGTAAGCCTGCGGAGCCCCTTCTCCGGCCCACTGCTCCGGCTTGACGGCGTCTAGCAGAGGCTTCAACCGGCTGGTCTGGTCCACCAGGGAGGCCATATCTTTCCGGACTTCCCACTCCGGCGGCACACCGGCGCTCTGGCCGCGCAGGCCGGGAATGCACAGTAGTTCGGCAACTACGCACAGGCACACCAGCCCTCCCAAGGAGCTGCTCATCACATCTTCCTCTCTAGGCTAGTTTCTCACGCTCTAGCCCCCGGGGGGCGGAGGTGGGGGTGGGGGTGGGGCCGGCGTGGTGCCTCCCTTATCGCCGGGCAGCGGGGGCGGAGGTGCGCCTCCTCCTGTATCGCCAGGCAGCGTAACGCCGCCACCGCCGAGGGGCGGCTTGGGCCCGCCTCCGAGGGTGGGAACCCGCTGGTTGCGGTAAACGGCGGTGTAGAGGGCATCCGACAGAGCACGGAAGGCGGCCTTCAACACGGATTGCTTGTCCACCGTGGTCGAGGCCAGCGGCGCGTTCCTGTAAACGCGGAGCCACTCGCCGGCTTTGAGAAACTTGGGCGGGCCGGGATGCTGTGCATGCTGCACTTCCACCAATCCCTCGTCCACCAGGACCAGCGTCGTGTCCTCCTCGTCCTCCACCTCCACGTAGAAGACCGTGCCTCGCACGGAGATGACGGCCGTCGGCGTGAACACGCGGTTGAAGTTCGGCTCCCCACCCCATTTCTGGATGTGTACCTTCACCCGTCCGATCAACACATCCAGGAGGTCCTTCAGGTTTCCCGGCGTCGTGCGGAAGACCACGCGCGAGTTGGGGTAGACCTCGAAGGTGCTGCCGTCGGAAACCTCGAAAGCCGCGTAGCCGTCTGGTCCGGAGAGGATGACCTGGCCGAGTTTGACTTCGTCTCCAAGGTTCAGCGCCCAGGGTTGGGCGTCGTGCAGGATGGACACCTGCCCGCTCAGGGTGATCACCTTGGCGGCCTCAGGCGAGGCGAAAAACGGCAGAGGACTCTGCGCAGCCGCGATGACCGCCCAGAGCCACAACCCCACGCTGAAGGCCGCACGCCTCATATGCTGCATCCTAGCCTATCCGCGACCGCCGTTCCATGCCGACACAACAACACCACAGTGTATCATCAAAAGCTCTCTGCAACCAGACATCCGTGTCTGTTTTCTTGCAAAGCCACGCAGCCTCATGAACTTCAAGAGGCAGACCGATTAGAAATAGGGATAAAATAGACTCGTTCGATGTGTCAAGACGCCCCAACCCGGAGACTTGGATGGCTGGCAGGCTGGATCCTGGCCTGGACGGCTGCGGCTGGTTCGATCCAGGCACAGCCCGCGGACTCCCTGCCTGCAAGCCTGACGCCCGATTGGCGCCGGATTGGCAATAGTTCTTACGAAGTCTTCCTGGCCTCGGCTGCCACCGGTCCGGTCGAAAAGGTTTGGTTCTCCGATGCCGGGGACCGCGTGTTCGTGCGCACCGCCTCGGGCAGCTATTTCGAGAGCGACGACCTGGAGAACTGGCGGCTCCGTCCCGAACTGTCCGCCCGTGAGGTGAGTACGGCGCTTGCCCCGGTGGCGCCCGCGTTGCCGGAGCCCGAAGCCGCTGTCCGCGCGGCTGACCCGTTTTACGCGAGGCTTTACGCTTTCGGCCGCCAGGTTTACCGTTCCGAGGATGCGGGGCGGCACTGGACGAACCTCACCGGCTTCCGCGGCCTGTCGGTCATTGGCGGCGACGTCAAGGATCTCGCGGTCTCGCCGCTGGACCCCGACGTAGTGGTGGCGGTCAACCAGTATGGCGTCTGGCGAACGGCCGACGGGGGGCTCTCCTGGACAGGCCTCAATGACACGCTGCCGAACCTCCCAGTACGGAGGCTGCTGGGTGCTCCCGCTGGCACGCGCGGGACCAGGATTCTCCTCTCCGGCGGGCAGGCGCTGGAGTGGGCTCCTGGAGAAAAGCAGTCGTGGCAGCCGGTGACGGATACCGCCGGCGCACGGGAGGAGGCTGCTCGCCTGGCGGCCTTCACCGAGCTCGGCACGCCCGTCACCGCCATCCTGCTGCACGGCGATTACTCCTACGCCGGCTCCACGGATGGCAGCCTGTGGGTCTCCTCGAACCTGGGGGGAGACTGGCGCCTTTCGCGCCCCGAGAGCGGCGCGCCCGTGGAGGCGCTTTACACGCTGCCGGATGAGCCCAGGGTCGTCTTTGCGGCGTACGCTGAGGTGGCCGGGGGAAGCGGCCGCGCCAGGGTACTGCGCTCCTTGGACGGCGGCCTCACTTGGGAGGACTTGACCGGTGATCTGCCCCCGGGCTCGGCCTATGGCTTGACCGCGGATCGAAACGGTCACGCGCTGTACGTGGCCACCTCCAGAGGCGTCTACTTTCGTCTTCTCGACACGGGATTGTCGGGCCTGGCGGATCACTGGATCTCGATGTCAGAGAACTTACCCCGGGCCCAGGCGGTGGACGTCCGGCTCGACGAGGCGGGCAATCAGCTATACATCGCATTGGCCGGATATGGGGTGTATGCCGCGCCGACCCCGCATCGCTTTCTGGACGTCGAAGTGGTCAACTCGGCGGACTTCAGTCTCCGCCCGGCTGCGCCCGGTTCCCTTCTGACTGTGCTGGGCGGCCGCTTGGTCCGGGCCCAGGCCGGCCTGATCGAGGCGCCGGTGTTGAACGCCACTGACACGGAGTCCCAGATACAGGTTCCGTTCGAGATCAGCGGCGACTCCGCGCAGTTGGCGCTGGAACTGACCCGGGGCCGCCTCACAATGAGCCTGCCGCTGCGGGAGGTCTCTCCGGCAATCTTCGTGGATCGGGATGGGAGCCCGTTGCTGTTGGATGGCGCCAGCGGGGTGTTGCTGGACGCTCTTCACCCCGCCCGCGCCGGTGCGCGCGTGCAGATACTGGCTACCGGGTTGGGCCGGGTCCAGCCGGCCTGGCCGACCGGGATGGCAGCTCCGCTTCAGCAGCCGCCCAGCGTGGTGGCCAAGGTGCATGCCTACCTGGATCGAGAGCCGGTCGAAGTTACGCGCGCCACGCTGGCGCCGGGCTACGTCGGCTTCTACCTGCTGGAGATTCAATTGCCGCCTGTGGTTAACGCCGGCCCAGGGGAGCTTCACCTGGAAGCTGGCGGCCGTGAGAGCAACCACGTCAGGATTGACCTGGGACTCTAGGCGGCGCGGAGTCGTCCTCCGTATAGAGATCGTGTGGAGAGATAGCATGTTTTTTAGGAGAAAGCTCGCGCTTCTCGTGCTCGCGTGCCTTGCCGCGCTGGCCCAGGAGCCCAAGCAGGAGATCGAGAAGCTCGCCCCTTATTACCCCACTCCGGAGACCATCGTCGAGAAGATGCTCCAACTCGGCGGCCTCAAGGCCGGAGAGAAGATGTTCGATCTGGGCAGCGGTGATGGAAGGATTGTCATCATGGCGGCTCAGAAGTACCATGCGGACGCCACTGGCATCGAGTTCGACAAGGACTTGTGGCGGCAAAGCGTGGACAGAATCAAGAGCCTTGGACTCCAGAAGACCGCCCGCATCATCAACGGCGACATCCTCAGGCAGGACGTCGGCTCGGCCGACCTGGTGACCGTGTACCTGCTGCCTGCCTCCAACGAGAAAGTCCGTCCGATGCTTGAAAAGCAACTCAAGAAAGGCACGCGTGTCGTCGCGCATGACTTTGAGATCGCCGGCTGGACCCCCGATGAGGTTCAGCACATCGAGGACGACGGGGAGGGCCGCAGCCACACTCTTTACCTCTATAAGCGGTAGGATTGTCCCCAGTGGAACGGACTGCCAGCGTGGAAGAAGTCCTCCCGTTCCGGCGCGTGATGGCTGCGTTGCGCGCGGCTATCGCGTTCGGCTGCCTCTTCGTCCAGTTGGAGCCAGACGCGCAGTCTTACTGGGCCGTCACTGCGATGAGCGTCCTGTTTGCCTGCTACGCGCTCGCGGCCCTGCTGCTCCGCTGGGACGGGCGCTCAGGCGTGGACTTGTTCGCCCTTGTAGGCCAGACGATCTTCTTCCTCGTGTTCGCCGCGTTTGGCGCCACCGGCAGGACGGTCCTCAGTTGTGCGCTTTATTTCCACCTGCTGCTCGCCACCATGTTTTTTCATTCGTGGTGGGACACCTGGATCGTAGCGGTGGTCAGCAGCGGCTTTCTGGCCGTGGTCCGCACCGAGCGGACGGCCGCCCTGCTGCCGGTGGTGGTCTGGCTGGGCTTGTTGGCAGCCGCGGGTTCCCTGCACAAGTCGAGACGAGAGAAGCTGTTCGCGGACTCCGCTCGGCAGGCCAGGGAGTCTCGAGAACAGGCCGAGCAGGCGCGCGACGCGGAAAGGCGAAAGCTCGCCGGCGATTTCCACGACGGACCGCTCCAAGCTTTCACCAGCCTTCAGCTCCGGCTGGAGGTCTTGCGAAAAATCATGGAACGGAAACCTCAGGCCGCCGAAGAGGAACTCCGCTCCCTGCAAGAACTCGCCAGGTCCCAGACCGCCGAGATGCGGGCGTTTCTGCGCGGTATCCGGCCGGTCGAGGTGGGGCAGGCCGGCCTGGTCGCGTCCCTGCGCCAGGTCGCGGCGGAATTTCAGAAACACAGCGGCATCACGGCCACGTTTCGCAGCCTCGGTTCGCCCCGGTCTGAATCGGCTGCGACTTGCTCGGAACTGGTGCAAATCGTGAGGGAAGCCCTCCACAACGTCCAGAAGCACTCCAAGGCCACCCGCGTCGCCGTGACCGTCCAGGGCGGCCCGAACCGGCTGGAGATTTCGGTCGAGGACAACGGCGTTGGATTTTCCTTCAACGGCGCCTACAACCAGGACGAACTTGAACTGCTGCGTTTGGGTCCGTCCAGCATCCAGACCAGGGTCCGCGCGCTGGGCGGCGAGCTGGTGGTGGAGTCGCGCCCGCAAAGAGGCGCGTCGATCACCGTCCGAGTCCCGGCATGAAGCCGCTGGGCAGCTTGCCCGGCTGGGCGCTTGTGTCCATCCTGGCGGCAGGTTCGACCGGCTGCTCCCAGTACGCGACTTTCACGCTGCCTTCCCCTCCGGCGGGCGCCGCTGTTGTCGCGCTCCGGTGGGACTCGCTCTCTGCGCCTGTTCTCACCCGTGGCCCCGCCGGCGAGTGGGACGGAGTCGAACGTCCTGAATCCTTCGGTGGTGAAACGCGGAGCGCTCTACTATCTGCTGTACTCGGGCTTCGACGGCAAGACCTGGCGCACCGGCCTCGCCCTGTCCTCCGACGGGCTGAGTTGGACCAAGCAGGGGAAAGTGCTTTCTCCTGGACCGGCTGCTTGGGAGGGCGCCTACATCGCCGCCAACGGCTCAGTTCTGGTGTCTGGGGATGAGTTCCTCTATTGGTACCAGGCAGGAACGCCGCCGGGCATCGGGCTGGCCCGCTCCCGCGATGGCCTTCGGTGGACCAAGGCGCCTGAGCCCGTGCTTCAGGCCGGGCCGCGCGGCAGTTGGGACGAGCGCGGTGTGGCCGACCCCTATGTGATCCAGGTCGGAGGCCGCTTTTACTTGTACTATCTCGGCCAGGACAGGGCGCGGCGGCAGCGTCTGGGCGTGGCACGGTCCGAGGATGGCGTCCGCTGGCAGAAACTCCTGTCGAATCCGATCCTCGAATTGGGAGGGGCTGGCGCGTTCGATGAGAACGGTTTGGGCGAGCCCGCGGTCTGGGCCTCCCCGGGCCGCTATTGGATGCTCTACACGGGCCGCGACCGCTCGGAGAACCGCCGCATCGGACAGGCCTGGTCCTCGGATGGCGTGCGCTGGCTCCGGCTGCCGGCCGATTCGGTCTTTGCGGGAACCTGGGCGTGGAACTCCAAGGTGGTCTGTGACCCGTCCGTCATGCTGGAAGGGAGCCGTCTTCGCGTTTGGTATGGCGGCGGCGACGTCGCCACGCCAGCTCAAGACCTGCACGGCCAAATCGGTCTGGCCACTCTGGAGCCGGTTGATGCTAACCTGTCTAAGTGAGAGTCGGAATCACCTGCTACCCCACTTATGGCGGCAGTGGGATTGTCGCCACTGAGCTGGGTCTCGAGCTCGCCAACCGGGGGCACGAGGTTCATTTCATCAGTTACGCGAACCCCATCCGTCTGGATCCGGGCCATCCGCGCATCCACTATCACGAAGTGGAGGTGTCCACCTACCCGCTGTTTCAGTTTCCGCCGTATTCCCTGGCCCTCGCCAGCCGCATGGCGGAAGTCGCGCAAGGGTATGCGCTCGACCTGTTGCACGTCCACTACGCGATTCCTCACTCCATCTCGGCCTTGCTGGCCCGCGACATGCTGGCTCCAGTGCGCCGTCTGCCATTCATCACTACCCTCCACGGTACGGACATTACACTCGTCGGGACCGACCGGTCCTACTTCCCGATCACGAAGTTCTCCATCGAGCAGTCCGACGGGATCACCACCATCAGCGAGGATCTGCGCTCCCGCACCGTCGATGTGTTCGGCATACGGAACGAAATCCGCGTCATCCGCAACTTCGTCAACTGCGACATATACCGTCCCGCCCGTGAGATGCACCCCCAGAATCCTTATTCGCCTCCGGGCGACAGGGTGCTGATGCACATCTCCAACTTCCGGCCCGTGAAGCGTACGCAGGATTGCATCCGCATCCTGGAGGCCGTCCGGAGGGACGTCCCCGCGCACCTGCTGATGGTCGGCGACGGCCCGGAGAGAGGCCCGGCCGAAAATCTGGTCCGCGAGCTTGGACTGGAGAGCCACGCGACTTTCTTGGGGAAGCAGAACCACATCGAGCGTCTGATCCCCGTGGCCGACGTTCTTCTCCTTCCCAGCCAGCTCGAATCGTTCGGCCTGGTGGCTCTGGAAGCGATGGCGTGCGGGGTGCCGGCCGTGGCCACGAGGGTGGGCGGCCTGCCCGAGTTGATCACGGACGGAGTGGACGGCTTCCTGGAGCCGCCAGGAGACGTTGCGGCCCAGGCCGCTCGCGTGACCGCACTGCTCACCGATGAGGCTCTGTACCGCCGCATGTCGGAAGCCGCCCGGGCCACCGCCGTGGCCAAGTTTTGCAGTTCGCGCGTGATTCCCTTGTACGAGCGTTACTACGAGGAGATCTGCGGCGCTTCTACTGCGTTGAAACAATGAAGGTTAACTCCCATCCCTCCCGCCCGGGAACTTTGGCTTGACAGCCAGCGTCCAATCTTTTGCGGTTCGCAGTTGAGTCGTGGTAGCTTGAAGTTGACATCACCTTGAGGCGCTACCGTGGCCGACGAGTTGGTTGATTTCGATGCTGTGCTGGCCCCAGAGGCCGACGATGCACGACAGGACCAGGACCGTCGTCTGATCGACGGCTTGCAGCAAGGGGCCGAATGGGCTTATGAGGGCCTCCTTGAGCGCTTCCAGCAGCCGGTATTCAACTTGGTAAGCCGCCTGCTCTGGGAGGCTGACGATGCCTGCGATGTGGTGCAGGAAGTTTTCCTGAAGGTCTTTCGTAAGATCGGCTCTTTTCGAGGAGACAGCAGCCTCAAGACCTGGGTCTACCGAATTGCCGTAAACGAGGCCCACAACCACTCTCGTTGGAGCGGGCGTCACCGCGGACACGAAGTGGGTCTGGAGGGAGAAGGGGAGGTGAGGGATTACCGTGACACCTTGCCTGCGTCCGGCTCCTCTCCGTATGACTATGCACTGGATCAGGAACGGCACCGAATGGTCGAAGAGGCGCTGGCGGAGTTGAGCCCAGCCTTCCGCTCGGTTGTCGTTCTGCGGGATGTCGAGGATCTGAGCTATGAGGCTATCGCAGAGATTCTCAGGCTCCCGCTGGGGACGGTGAAGTCTCGAATCCTTCGCGGTCGCGAAGCGCTCCGGCGAAAACTGGAGAAGAGACTCGAGCCGGAAGCCGAGCTTCGACTGTTTCCCCAATTGGCGGAGTAACAAAATGGACTGCTACAGGGTTAGGCGGTTTCTGGCGGGTCATTGCGACAACAGTCTGTCAAGCGATCAGCGGCAGGCTGTTCGGTCGCACTTGGCCCGCTGCCGGAGTTGCGCCTCGCTATCCCAGCAATACGTTCGCGAACGGGCGGCCTTGCGAGCATTGCCTGTGCTGACACCGCCCGAGCAGCTTCTTACTTCTCTCCGTATTTTGGCTTCGCGCGAAAGGGCGCGCCGGCAGTTTGGGGTGGGACTGGCTGGCTGGCTGGCCCGGTGGGCCGTGCCTGTCAAAATCAGGACGGAAGCTCTGATGCGGCCGCTCGCCCTGCCCGTGGCTGGCGGTCTGCTGTCGGCCGTGGTTTTGTTCGCTCTCGTGGTGCCGAACTTCTTCGCGCCTCATCGTGTTTCGCACAGCGTGGACGTGCCCACTATTTTGTCCAGCGAGCCGATCTTCGTCGGTTTGGGGCCGTTCGGTTTTAGCCTCGAGGAACCGATCGCCGTGGACGTCAGGCTGGACAGCCAGGGTCGGTTCATGGAATTCTCGCTGCCCGGCGGCCCAGCCTGGACCAGGGACCCGGAGGTGAGAAGAAGCATCGGGAATGCCCTGCTGTTCACCCGGTTTTCTCCTGGTACCACGTTCGGGCAACCCGCCTCGTCGCAGATTCGTATCATTCTTCGCCGCAGTTACATCGACGTCCGAGGCTGACGTCGTTCATCCCCGTGGGACGCCGGCTAGGCCAGCATTTCCTGACCAGCAGGTTGCTTCTTGAGAGCATTGCCGAGGCTGCGTGTCCCTCCCTTGAACCGCTCGTCATCGAGATTGGGCCCGGCAAGGGCGCTCTGACGCAGCACCTGCTCAAACGAACCGACCGGGTGATTGCCATCGAGACAGATCGTTTCCTCGTCGACTATCTGGGCGAGAAATTTTCCTCCGCCGCGAACTTCACGCTGGTTCACGCCGACGTTCTCCGCTCCGACCTGGCTCAGTGGGGGCCCGCGGTCGTCGCCGGCAATCTCCCGTACTACATCACATCGCCGATTCTCAGAAAGGTCCTGGCTCTCCATGGCACTCTCCGCCGTGCGGTGTTCCTCGTTCAGAAGGAGGTGGCGGAACGCCTGACCGCACAGCCCGGCACCCGCGCATATGGGTTTCTCACCGTGCATACGGCTCTCTACGCCAGGCCCGAACTTCTCTTCTCTGTTCCCTCCTCGGCATTCTCCCCGCCCCCCGAAGTGGACTCGGCGCTGGTGCGGCTCACGCCCCACGCCCAGGAAGAGCCCGGCGCAGAGCGCCTGCTGGAGTTTGTGGGCCGCTGCTTTCACCAAAAGCGGAAGACGCTTCGCAACAACCTCGCCGGCTTCTGCGACAAGCGCCTGCTGGCGGAAATGCCCGAGGCCTCCCGCCGCGCCGAGCAACTCACTCTGGCTGAATTCAAGTCGCTCTATCACCGCTTGAAGCCCGACTCCTGAGAGTCTCCTGCTGCCGTCCGCTATACTTAGGTGTTAATGCACCGGGTTCGTTTCGCCCCCTCTCCAACTGGATACCTGCACATCGGCAGCGCCCGAACCTACGTCTTTAACTGGCTGTATGCCCGCCATCACGGCGGCGCCGTCATCCTCCGCATCGACGATACGGATGTGGAGCGGAACACGCAGGAATCCCTTGACTCCATCTTCGACGGGCTCAAGTGGCTGGGACTCGGCTGGGACGAGATCTACCGCCAGTCGGAGCGCCTGCCGCTTTACCGTCAGGTCGCCGAGGCGATTCTTCAGAAAGGGCTCGCCTACCGCGACTTCACCCCGGCCCACGGCGACATGGACGAGCGGCCTTATGGAGAGGGCGCGTGGCTCTTCAATCCCGGCATGCGCGAGCTCTCAAATGAGGAGAGCGAGCGCCGCGCCGCCGCGGGAGAATCCTTTGCCGTGCGCTTCCGCGTGCCGCGTGAATCGCGCGACTCCATCCGCTTCCGCGACGCGGTTTTCGGAGATCAGGCCAAGTCCACCGCCGATATCGAGGACTTCGCCCTGCTGCGCAGCAACGGCATGCCGACCTATCACCTGGCCTCCTGCGCCGACGACGTGGACCTGGGCGCCACGCACGTGATCCGCGGCCAGGATCACCTCACCAACACCTTCAAACACGTGTTGATCTTCGAGGCCGTCGGTGCCCAAGCTCCGGAGTTCGCCCACCTGCCGCTGCTCATCGCCCCAGACGGAGCCAAGCTTTCCAAGCGCAAGCACGGCCAGGTCGTGAGCGTCACAACCTATCGGGACGCAGGTTTCCTGCCGCACGCCTTCGTCAACTTCCTGTGCCTTCTCGGCTGGTCGCCCAAGGACGACCGCCAGCAGATGTCCCGCCAGGAACTCATCCAGGCCTTCTCCTTCGAGGGCATCAATAAGTCCAACGCGGTGGTGAACTTCACCGAGGACGACCCCTTCGATCCGAAGGCCATCTGGCTCAACGCGGAGCATCTCCGGGCTATGCCCATCGACGAGCTTGCCGGCCGGATCGAGCCGTTCCTCGAGGCCGCCGGTTACCGTGTCGAGCCCGGCAAGCTCCTCGCGGTGACACCCCTGATCCGCGAGCGGATCAGGACCCTCAAGGAAGCAGTGGCGGCAGCGGACTTCTTCTTCCTCGATGAACTGCCACCGTATGACGTCGCCGAATTGATCCCCCAGAAGGGAGACGCGAAGCTTGCCCTGGCCGTGCTGGAACGGGCCCTCGCCTTGCTCGCAAAGACGGAGTTCACTCACCCGGCCCTGGAGCCGGCGCTGAGGGCCGAGGCCGCCGCCATGGGGGTCAAGCCCGGCCTGATGTTCCAGCCGATTCGCGTGGCCGTCTGTGGCCGGAAAGCGGCGCCTCCCCTGTTCGAGACCCTGGAGGCTCTCGGACCGCAAACCTGCCTCAAACGTATCGACCAGGCTATTCAGAGGTTGCGATCATGAGCACGTCAAGTCCCGACCCGCCCGAACAAAGGACTGGTCCCTCCCATTTCGTCCGCGAGATGATCCTCGAAGACCTGAAAACAAACAGGTTCGGAGGGCGCGTCCACACGCGCTTCCCGCCGGAGCCCAACGGCTACCTCCACATCGGCCACGCCAAGTCCATCTGCCTCAACTTCGGCCTGGCGGCGGAGTTCGGCGGCAAATGCAACCTGCGCTTCGACGACACCAACCCCTCGAAAGAGGAACTCGAGTACGTCGAGTCCATTATTTGCGATGTGCGCTGGCTCGGTTTCGATTGGGAGGACCGGCTGTTTTATGCCTCCGACTACTTCGACCAGTTGTACCAGTGGGCCGTGCAGTTGATCAAAGCCGGAAAGGCTTACGTGTGCGATCTGACCGCGGATGAGATCCGCGAGTACCGCGGCACTCTCACCGAGCCCGGTAAGAACAGCCCCTACCGCGACCGTTCGATCGAAGAGAACCTGGACCTGTTCGAGCGCATGAAGGCCGGCGAGTTTCCCGACGGCTCCCGCACCCTGCGGGCCAAGGTGGACATGGCCTCTCCCAACCTCAACATGCGCGACCCGGTCATGTACCGTATCCTCCACGCCGAGCACCATCGCACCGGCGACAAGTGGTGCATCTACCCGATGTATGACTACACCCATGGAGAGTCGGACTCCATCGAGGGCATCACGCATTCCATCTGCACGCTGGAATTTGAAGATCACCGGCCGCTCTACGACTGGTATCTCGATCAGTTGGGCGTCTATCATCCTCAGCAGATCGAGTTTGACCGGCTCAATCTCACCTATACGTTGTTGAGCAAGCGCAAGCTGCTCACCTTGGTGCAACAGGGACACGTGAGCGGCTGGGACGACCCCCGCATGCCGACGCTCTCCGGCATCCGCCGCCGCGGCTATACACCTGAAGGAATTCGGAGCTTTTGCGCCAGGGTCGGCGTGTCCAAGACCAATGGCACGATTGAGCTGTCCCTGCTGGAACATTCCATTCGCGAGGACTTGAACAAGCGCGCCCCCAGGGTCATGGCCGTGCTGCGGCCCCTGCGCGTGGTCATCGACAACTACCCGGAAGGTGCGGTCGAGGACATGGACGCGGTCAACAACCCCGAGGACGCCGCCATGGGCACGCGCAAAGTGCCGTTCTCACGAGTGATTTACATCGAGCAGGAGGACTTTCGCGAAGATCCGCCCAAACAGTTCTTCCGGCTGGCTCCCGGACGCGAGGTGCGCTTGCGGTATGCCTACTTCATTCGCTGCACCCGCGTGGTGAAAGATGAGGAGACGGGCCTGGTGGTGGAACTCCATTGCACGTACGATCCCGAAACGCGGGGCGGCAACTCTCCTCCCGACGGGCGAAAGGTCAAATCGACCATTCATTGGGTCTCCGCCGCCCACGCCGTGGAAGCCGAAGTGCGCCTCTACGACACTCTCTTCAGCCGCGAGAACCCGGGCGATGAGAGCGAAGGACTGGAATTCGCGGCCTATCTCAATCCGAAGTCCCTGGAGGTTCTGAGCGGCTGCAAGCTCGAGCCCAGTCTCTCGGGCGCCCCGCACGGCAGCCGGTATCAATTCGAGCGGCTGGGTTATTTTTGCGTGGACCCTGACTCGCAACCGGATAGCCCGGTGTTCAACCGGACAGTGGTGCTGAGGGACACCTGGGCCAAGATCGAGAAAGCTCTCAAGGAAAAGGGATGATCATTCTTGGAATCGGCGGCCTGCTGAACGACGCCGCCTGCGCCGTTTTGAAGGACGGCGCGCTGGTCGCCGCGGTCGAGCAGAAAAAAGTGGCACGGCGTTTCCAGCCTGGCGAGCTTCCCGCCGATGCCATCGCCGCCGCCCTGCGCATCGCCGGGGTGCGGGCCGCTGACGTGGACTGCGTGGCGATCGCGCGGCCCTTTACGCACGACCGCGAGGCGGTCGTCCAGCTCCAGCTCAGGGACATGTTCCCCAAGTGCGAGGTCGTTCTGGTGGAGCACCACCTGGCGCACGCGGCTTCCGCCGGTCACGCCTCTCCCTTCGAAGAAGCCACGGTGCTGACCTTGGATCGCAACGGGGACTTCCGTTGCGGCGCCCGCTGGAAAGCCATAGGGCGCCAGTTGATCCTGGACAAAGAGCTCTATCATCCCGACTCTCTGGGTGAGTTTTACGGCCGGGTGACCGCGCTTCTCGGCTTCGAGCCCAACGCCGACGAGCACAAGGTGCAGTGGCTCTCCACCTCGGGGGACGCCCGCTTTCACGAGATGTTCCTCCAGATTCTCTCTCCCCGGGACGCCGGATGGCCACGGATCGACCGTTCCTTCCTGCGTGGCGAAGACAACAGCCGCGGCGGTTTCAGCCCCAAGTTTTACAAGCGGCTGGGCGTTACCGACGGCGCGGAAATCCCCGGCCCCATGCGGGCTTCGGTGGCGGCTGGTCTTCAGCACGCCATCGAGCAGGCGGTCATCGGGATGGCGGGAGAGGGCGAGAACCTTTGCTTGGCCGGCGGATTGGCGCTGAATGTGCTGCTGGTGGCCGCCCTGGAGCGCAGCGGCCATTGGAAGAACGTGTTCGTGCAGCCCGCGGCAGGCAATGCCGGGACGGCCTTGGGAGCCGCGCTCTACGCCTGGCACCACGTCTTTCACGAGCGCACGCCTGTTTCTTTCGACGATCTCTGCCTGGGTCCAAGCTTCACCGCGGAGGAGTGCAAAACGGTTCTGGAAAACTGCAAGCTCAACTTCCGGTACCTGCTGACCACCGGCGAGCTCATCGAAACCGCCGTGCGCGAGATCCACGACCAGAAGATCGTAGCCTGGATGCACGGCCGCATGGAGTTCGGCCCGCGCGCGCTCGGCAACCGCAGCATTCTCGCTTCTCCGCTGAACCCGTACTCGACGGAGAACCTGAACATCTACATCAAGCACCGTGAGCCCTTCCGCAAGTTCGCCGCCTCTGTTCCGGAGGAGGTCGCCGGCCAGTACTTCGACGTGGGGCCGAACGCCCGTTTTCTGGCTACCGTGGGCCGCGTCCGGCCGGAGCAGCGCAAGCACTTCGAGGGCGCCATCCTGGGGAGCGACCTGGTCCGGGTGCACACCGTGCGCCGCGAGGAAAATCCGCTGTTCTGGGAACTGCTGCAGGCCACCGGCAAGGCCACGGGTCTGCCGGTGCTCTATAACACGTCGTTCAATCTGTTCGGCGACCCCCTGGTCTGCACCCCGCGCGACGCCGTGCGCAGCTTCTACTCCTCAGGCATCGACGCCATGTTCGTCGGCAACTTCTTCCTGGAGAAGTAGGATAAGACTCCCGTCTTGTCCAGCCGACCCGCAGGGTCGGCCCGGTGCATTGCTGTGCGGCTGTACCATAGGGAAGGCCGATGACGTATACCGTGATCTATGAGGAAGGCCCCGCCTCGTGGGGCGCTTATGTCCCGGATCTTCCAGGGGTCATTTCTGTTGGCGATTCACGGCAAGAGGTGGAGCGGCTCATCCAGGAGGCGATTGAGTTTCACCTCGAGGGCTTGCGCCAGGAAGGCCTGGCGATCCCCGCCCCCTCAAGCATCGCCGGAGTGATCGAGGTCAACCCGGCTACTTGAAGTGCTCTTGATCTCTGCCTCCTCCGGCATGGACGCCATCTTCTTCGGCAACTTCTTCCCGGAGAGGTAGAGGCCAGGCCCGCCTCGCCCGGCTCTGACACCGGTTCCGCGACCGTCAGGAAGCGGTTGATCGGGCTTGAGCGCAGATTCGACCACGGTTGACGGGAAGGTGGCTCGCAATGCCGGCAAAAGGCGCGTTCGTGTCAGTGATCAGCAACGGGTGCGCCGCGCTGACGCTTCCCACAACGGGACTTCCGGCCCGCGCCGCCAGTCACTTTCCGATAGCCGCGTTTTACACCTGAAAGCTTCGCTGTTCGATGGCAAGTTGCCACACCCCCGTCGCCTTCACGGATTGCTAATATGCGCAATACGGCTTCAATTCTACTGGCCAGTACGGTCGAACGTCCGTTCCGGGAATCTTTGGATAGATTGGTTCCGCATCACGTTCGACCAACGGCGAAAACTTTCCGGGACTGCTCGCATATAGCCCGACCATGAAATTGATACTGCCATCGGCCTCAAACGTAATGTTCTGCGCCATGCAGCCGTTCTTGGTTCGGGCGTAGATGCTCAGGCTTTCGTTGGGCCAGTATGCCCGAAATCCGGTCAGCTCATTGCCATCGAACGTCAATTCGAGCAGTCCTTTATAATGCGCATCGAATGGCAACATGCTGTGATGGAAACCCTTGAACGACGACTTCGCCCGATTGTAGAGAACTATCAGCGCGGAGAAGAACGCGAACGCCTCTTCCAGGCTCTCAAACAGCTCATCGAACGGCACCCTCCCCGTCATCACGTTTTCTCTTCTCGATTTCCGATACCCAGACAACAGCCGCATTGAGCCGTCATGGAGAACGTAATCGGAGTGGTACACGGCATTGCGGATTACGCTGTCATAAACGCTTCGCAGCGCTACACCGACACCTGGCAGCCCCGCCTCCTGTGACAGCTTTTCGATCTCCTTGATCTTCGCCTCGGGGCTTGGCGGACGCCGCCCTTGCATGAAGCTCGGCACCTTGGGTTTCTTAGTGGGTTTCCGGTACAAGACCCCGAACGGCTCGATTGCATACTTCCTCCCAAGTCGCAGATGCAGAAGATTTGCTATCAGCTCATAAGGGAGGTTCATCTCCGTCACGTGGCAGTACGAGATCAAGTACAGGCGCATGCGCGTGCTATCGGGTTCCGGGAAGGTCTCTTTTGGAAGGTCCAGACTCCACAGCCTCTTCAGGTCCTCAAGGAGCGCCAGCGATTCCTGATACGAATCCCATCCTGTGTCTTCGAGGCCGGCTGCCCTCACCAGTGTGCAAACGAATTCCAGCATTCGATCTGCACGGTTGAAATCATCCGCCCAGAACAGCGGCTTCAGGATCTCAGCGAATTCCTCAAACCGCGATTTCGGCTGGATCCCCTCAGACTCGTGATCGTCAGCAGCATTCTCAGTCATCGCCCCATTTTCGCTTGCCCGACACCCTTTCATCCCGCCATCACTCTGAAACTTCGATCGACGATGAATCGAGCAGATCGGGACCCGCTAACCCTTCGGCGGCACGCCCCGACGTGGGTCGCCGGGAACTGCGATAGTGCCCGGCAGCGTCCATCCAGGGCTAGACTGAGAAGCGATGACTTCGATTTTCTGGTTTGGCCTAGCTCTCGGATTCATTGCGAACATCGTCGCCAGCCAGTGCTGGGATTTTGTGAACCGCTATCGATGTTGGAGAACGGCCCGGAGGCTTGCCGGAACGTGGGTGGCTTACAACGTGCATGGTCGGATGGTGGATACTGTGCCAATGCCGGGGGCAGGTCTCACGGAGGTGTCCGCCAAGCGTCATTGGTACTCGGCGAACTCCGCAGTGCTCGATGTCCGCTCTTATGACATCACTCCCAGCGGAGAGCAGCGCGATCACGATGGCCACATCGTCTTCGATTCTGCTATCCCATGGCTTGCGACTCGGATCGATCGATATGCTGACTCAAACGAAATTGCACAACAGCGCCTCGCGATCGGCTCGGACAACAATATCGTGTACGTCTTCCCGGTGCCGGGTGTGGCGACGCTCGGCGACGTATACGGGAAACACGCTTGGCGGCGTAAGGGGGCGGAAGCCCGCATGGTTGCGCGCGATCTCCCATAGCAAATCTGTCGGGCCCGAGCACGCATTTCACGCGAGGTCTACCAGGGACTGCCCCCAAACGGCGTTCCGGGAAAGTATCAGTGCCGAGCCGGGCATTGTTTCGGTTGCGCTCTATTCCATCGGCGACCAATCTGTTGTTCTGGGAACTGCTCCAGGCCACCGGCTTGCCGGTGCTCTATAACACCTCGTTCAATCTCTTCGGCGACCCCAGGTCTCTACCCCGCGCGATGCCGTGCGCAGCTTCTACTCCTCAGGCATCGACGCCATGTTCGTCGGCAACTTCTTCCTGGAGAAGCGGGGCGACGTGTGCCTCGCCCGGCCGGGCCTGCCCGGCCCGCATCAATAGGAAATCCCGACAAGCACCTGGGCTTGATTCTGGAATGAGTGGGCGCCAACCGGATTTGCGCCATCCCCCGCCCAGCGGGAATAGCGAAAGACCGGAGATATTCTGATGCGACCCAGTCGCAGTTCCACGCCAACTCCGGCAGTGACCCCGTGATGCGACGGCGGCGCGATCGACACATTCCCGATAGCGCGAAAAGAGGGGCCGATCTCGGCAAACGGCTTTACCCGGGAGACGCGGAATCTGTACTTCAGCAGCACCGGGAACTCCCAGGTAAGCGTGGCAAAACGCAGGCGGCGGCCTTCCCCGGATTCATCCACCGGGATATCGGTAGCATGCAGCGACCGGTATAGGCCGTTGACTTCGAATGACAGATTCCTCGGGAGCCCGACCTCGACTAGCGCACCGATGATCGGGCTGTTGGACTCGGGGACCTGAACAAACGTGGCGCCGGTTTCGGGCCGGAAATCGCGGCCCAATCCGAGCCCCACGATCGCGCCGAGCGAGATCTTCTGCCCGAAGGCACTCGGCCCGACCAACGTGTAAGGACGATCCAAGCCGACCAGAAACTCAAATTGGTTCAAAATGGCTCCCCCGAAAGGGGATTGATTCGCGGCGGACCAGCGAGTATAGCGCAGCGCCGGTGCGATCCTCACCCCTCGCAGGGGGATCTCCAGGCCCGCCCCGGCGGTTATGCCGTGGTGTGAAAGCCCCGAGCTTGTGCCGACCGGACGAAACGAAGGCCCAAACGCGGCGAACGGCCTGAATCTTGAAACCGGCACGCGGTACTTGACCAGCAAGGGGAACTCCCACGTGCTATGGGTCTGTGTTAAGGGTCCGAGCACGGTGAGCCTGGTACCGTCCGGAAGCGGCACCCCTGGTGAAAGAAGTGTCGTGCTGGTGGAGCGAAGCACCCGATGGAGGGCATCGGCCTCCACGGCCCAGTTCTGGGGCAGGCCAAGTTCGACCTTCGGACCGATAATGAACCGCCTCGATCCGGGCGCAAAGACAAGAGTC
Organism: Bryobacterales bacterium; assembly: GCA_963798455.1. Lineage (GTDB taxonomy): Bacteria > Acidobacteriota > Terriglobia > Bryobacterales > Bryobacteraceae > CAWCTD01. The sequence continues at coordinate 4,334,399 of CAWCTD010000003.1, read as the reverse complement.
TCAGAAAAGATTTCACCCGAAGGAAGCAGGCCTCCCGAAAAGGTCGTGCTGCCGGCCTGAAAGTCGTCCGTCAGGTTCGTTCCCGCGACCACTCCCAGCGAGATCTTCTGTGCGAACAGGCAGGGCGGAATCACGAGCAGGACGAGAATGGCAATTCTTCGCGAGAGCACGAACCAGTGGGACGCCGCGCGTTTCAGAACCGTTGCACAGAATCCATCTCAGCATGATTCAGACTGTCCAGTGATCACCCGGTCTGCACACACCCGACGCCGGGCACAGCCAGCCCGGCTCGCGGGAAGGAAAGCGCTGCGCTTTGGCGGCTCACGCCGAGGCAGCGGGTGTATCCTTGTCTGAGGCTGGGAGGCCCTCTCCATCGCTTCGAAGGGCAATGCCAAGGGATGGCACGGACCATGCGTGGAATCACAATCAATCGGCCTTACACATTGCTGGCAGAGCATTACGACCAGTTGTTCCACGACTATCAGCCCGTGGGTGAGGCGGCCCGGGAACGTCTGCTTGGCAAGGTCTTTACGCTTATAAGCTCCGCTTGCGACTTGGGCTGCGGCACGGGCACGACCGCACTGGCACTGGCGCGCAAGGGACTGAGCGTATTCGCCGTGGATCTCTCCCCCACCATGTGCGATCTTGCTCGCCAGAAAGCGCGCCGCGCGCGATTGCCCGTGACCGTCCTCAACGCCGACATGCTGAGATTCCGCCTCCCTGAGCCAGTTGACCTTGTAACCTGCGAATTTGACGCCATCAATCACGTCCCGCGCAAGTCCGACCTGGCGCCAGTGGCGCACGCAGTGGCGCGAGCGCTACGACCCGGCGGCTACTTCTACTTCGATGTCAACAACCGCCTGTCTTTTGAGAAAGTCTGGCAGGGGACTTGGTGGACAGAGAAGCCCGGCGTGGTGGTTGTCATGCATGGCGGCTACGATCGCAGCCGCGCCACGGCCTTCTCGGACGTAGAGCTGTTTATTCGGGAGGGGCGTTGCTGGCGACGGTTTCGCGAGCGCATCGAGGAAGTGTGCTGGACCCCGAATGAAATCCGTCGCACGTTGGGCCAGGCCGGTTTCGAGAAGATCCGCGCCTGGGACGCTGCGCGTTTCTTCAAGGGCAATCCGATGATTCGTCCGGGCTACCGCTCGTTCTATCTGGCACGAAGATCCCCCGTCAAACCAGCAGACCGAGCGAGACATACTCCCGCCCCGTCCCGCGGATCGGGTGTAAGACCGGGATAAACTTGGAGTATAGGAGCGCGAGAAATGAAACGTTCAGCGAGTGCGAAATGGATGGGGGATTTGAAGGGCGGCTCGGGCGCAATCTCAACGTCAAGCGGAACTCTTTCCGAGACTCCCTACTCTTTCCACACCCGGTTTGAGGACGGCAAAGGCACCAACCCGGAAGAGCTTCTGGCCGCGGCCCACGCCGGATGCTTCACCATGGCTGTTTCCGCGCAGCTTGCTCTGGCCGGGCTCAAGGCCGAGAATCTGGAGACGGCCTGCACCATCACCCTGGAGCAGAAGGACGGAGCCTTTGCCATCACCGAGAGCCACCTGGAGCTCAAGGCACGAGTCCCGGGCGCTTCCGGCGAAGCCTTCCAGAAAGCGGCGCAGGCCGCCAAAGCGGGCTGCCCGGTTTCCAAGCTTTTCAACACCAATATCACGCTCAACGCTGTTCTGGAAAAGTGACGGGCCGGCGTGCGCGGCGCCCCCCATCATGCCTTGGTGGTGATCGTGACGGTGCTGGGCTTCAGCCCCGGCGAGGTCGCCGTGAGCCGAAGCTGACCCGGCTTGGCGGTGGATTGCACGACTGCCAGGCACATCCCGTTGAGGGCTTTCCTGGTCTTGCCCTTGTAGTCCTCGTGGCTCTGCATGTCGCCGCTGTCCAGGCCGATCAGCTTGCCTTCGCCCTGGATGTCGAAGGCCACCTCGTTGGCGGCGTCCGGAACCATTCTGCCTTGCGCGTCCACGATCCGGACGGTGACATGCGCCACATCCCGGCGGTCGGCTGAAATGGCGTCCCTGTCCACCTTCAAGTCGATACCAGCCGCCTCGCCGGTGGTGCTGACCTCCACCGTAGCGACCTGCTTGCCGTCCTTGGTACCGACGGCTCTCAGCGTGCCCGGCTGGTATGGGATGGTCCAGGACAGGTGCAAATCCCCCGTCGTCTGCATGCGACGGGCTCCTGGGCCGTAGTTGCCGTATCTCTCGGTCATCCCGTACCGCGGGAATTGGTATCCCTGCACTCCGGCCGACTTGCCGTTGACGAACAACTCCACCGAGTCGCAGTTGGTGTAAACGGTGACCGGAACGAAGTCCCCCTCGTGGCCCTTCCAGTTCCAATGCGGGAACAAGTGCAGCATCGGCGCCTTGGTCCACTGGCTCCGGTAGAAGTAGTAGCCGTCTTTTTCAAAACCGCAGGAGTCGATGACCCCCGACGTGGCGCCTTTGCCGGGCCAGCGGGATTCACCCAGGTAGTCGATCCCGGTCCACATGTGGTCGCCGGCCACGTAGTCGTAGGTGGAGACGTCCTTCCACAGCAACTCGGTCCCGATGTTGGGCCGTCCTCCGCCACGACCGCCGAACATCATCATCATTCCGCCGGGAGCGCCGCCGCGAGCCGGCATGGCCCCGGGGGGGCCGGGGACTGCCGCTGCCCCGGCAGGCTGCGCCGGCGGGAAGATCCCGCCGTACGAGCCGCGTACCCCGCCCATGCCGCCGCTCTCGGTGCCGATCATGCGTCTCTGCGGATAGGCCGCCTTGTCGATGCTGTAGTACTTCTCGATCCGGTCGCGCCAGCGGTCCACGTAGTTGTAGCCGACCACGTCCAGCAGAGCCAGGAACTCTGGGCGCGCCCGGTTGGAGAGGGGTTCCGACTCGATCCTGTCACAACCGCAGGTCACCATGCGCGTAGGATCTTCCCGGTGGAAGATGGTGAGCAGTTCCCTCAGGGTTTCCGCTCCATTTGGCGCCGACTGGTCGCCGATCTCATTGCCGGCGCTCCACAGGACCACGGAGGGGCGGTTGCGGTCGCGGTGAACGAAGTCGGTCACATCGCGCTCGTGCCAGTCGTTGAAGTAGCGCGCATAGCCGTTGTTGCGAGTTTTGGACACCCGCCACTCGTCGAAGGCTTCGTTCATTACCAGGAAGCCCATCTTGTCGCACAGATCCATGAACTCGGGGCTGTAAGGATTGTGGCTGGTGCGGATGCCATTGCACCCCATGCCCTTCAGGACCTCCAGACGCCGCTCCCACATCCGCGCCGGCACCGCGGCGCCGACCGGCCCCGCCTCGTGGTGCAGGCAGACGCCATTGATCTTAACCCGCTGGCCATTCAGCAGAAAGCCCTTGTCGGCGTCGAAGACCGCCTCGCGGACCCCGAAAAGCGTGTCGTACACGTCCACGACCCCGCTCGAATCACGCACTGTGCTGCGGACCTTGTACAGATACGGAGTGTCCACCGACCACAGGTTGGGCTTGTCCAGCTTCAGCACCTGCACGAACTCGTACTCGCCGTTCGCCCCCACCTCCTGGCTCGTCTCGTCGGTCTGGACTACTTTGCCATCCTGGTCCAAAATGCTGGTGGCCAGCGTGCATTTGGCCGTGGTCTTGCCCTCGTTGTTGATCCGGGTCTTCACCTGAATGTTGGCCGCCGCCTCGGCAATCTGCGGGGTGGTGACGAAAGTGCCCCAGTGCGCCACGTGCAGATTGTTCGTGGTCGTGAGCCACACGTGCCTGTAGATTCCCGAGCCCGTGTACCAGCGCGAGTTCGGCTGGGTGGAGTTGTCCACCTTCACCGCGATCACGTTTTCGCGCGCGCCGAAATTGAGGTGTGGCGTCAGGTCGTACTCGAAGCCGATGTAGCCGAAGGGACGCTTGCCGAGGTACTGGCCATTGATCCACACCTCGCTGTTTTCGAAGACGCCGTCGAACTCGATGAAGACTTTCCTGCCCTGAGAAGACGCCGGCAGGCGGAAGCGCTTGCGATACCAGCCGATGCCCGTGGGCAGGCTCCCCTGAGCCGCATTCTGCTGGTCGTACGGTCCTTCGATGCTCCAGTCGTGCGGAACATCCAGGGTTCGCCAGCTCGCGTCCGCGAAGCCGGCCTCCTGCGCCCCCGGCGCATCGCCTTTGTTGAACTTCCACTCGAAGTCAAAGCTCTCCCTCAGCCTCGCGGCAGCGGGTTGCGCCTGAGCCGCCCCTAGCCCCGTCGATTCCAATGCCGACATGAGGCCGGCCGCGCCGACAGCCCTGGACAGCAGTCCGCGGCGGCTAAGAGAGTCCTTCCGCGCAGAATTGTCGTTCATGATACCCCCGATCCTCCCCATTGTATTCTCCCGCGGAGCGGAGCAGAATCTGCTTGGCCGCCGAGAGGCGGGTTGTGGAAGACCCGGCTTCTACTTGATCTTCTCGTCGCGCTCGACTTTGCCGTCGCGGATGTGTATTACGCGGTGCGCATACATGGCGATGTCGTGCTCGTGGGTCACCAGCACGATGGTGTTGCCCTGCTGGTAGAGGCGGTCAAACAGGCCCATGATCTCATTGCCCGTGGCCGAGTCCAGGTTCCCCGTGGGCTCGTCGGCGAGCAGGATGGAGGGATTGTTGACCAGCGCCCGGGCGACGGCCACGCGCTGGCGCTGGCCGCCCGAAAGCTCCGTCGGCTTGTGGTGCATCCGGTCTTCCAGGTCCACCATGCGCAAGGCCTGGACGGCGCGCTCCAGCCGCGCCTCCGAACCGAAACCGCCATAGATGAGGGGAAGCTCCACGTTGTGCAGGGCGGTCGCCCGCGGCAGCAGGTTGAAGGTCTGAAAGACGAAGCCGATCTCCTTGTTCCGGATGCGCGCCAGTTCGTCGTCGGTCAGGTCGCTGACCAGGTTGCCATTGATGTAGTACTGCCCGCTGGTAGCCGTGTCCAGGCACCCGATCAGGTTCATCAGGGTGGACTTCCCGGAACCGGAAGGTCCCATGATGGCCACGTACTCGCCGCGATTGATCGTGACATCCACACCGGAGACAGCGTGTATCTCCTGGTCGCCCATGAGGTAGGTCTTCCAGAGGTCGTAGGTCTGAATGACGATGCCGTCCCTTTTCAACTGCTCGCCACGCTGGGCCAATTCGGTTGCTACTTTTGCCATGATTTACTCTCTTAACTGAAAGATATTAGGTCCCCAGGCTCACTGCGACTGCGTCGTCACCTGGTTGTCCACCTTCACTCGGGCTTCGTTGCGGATGGTGCGAATCACCTTATAGCTGCCCGTGATAATCTCCTCACCTTGCTTAAGGCCGTTCAGCACTTCGATGTCCGTGGCCCCGGTGATGCCCGTCTCCACCTTGCGGAACACGGCCTTGCCGCCGGACACCACAAAGACCCCCTGCAATTCCTCTTTCTTGGCTTTCTCGGCAGCAGGGCCGGTTTTCGTCGCCGCCTGAACGCCCTTCTTGCTCACCGGCTCCAGGTCGCCCCTCTGCCGGACGGTCAGGGCCTGGATGGGGATGGTCAGCGCCTGGTTCCTGGTGGCCGTAGTGATCTTCGCCGAGCAGGACAGCCCGGGGCGGATTTCTGAAGAAGGATCTTCGAGGGCAATGACCACCTTGAAGTCCTTGGCCTCCTGGCTGGAGATGGCGCTCTGGGAGGCGGCCAAACCGGTCGAGCGGAGGATGGCGGTATTGCCGATCTCCATGACGTGTCCCTTGAAGGTCTGGTCGGGGATGGCGTCGATGGTAATGTCGGCGGGCTGGTCGAGCTTCATGTTCACGATGTCGGTTTCGTCCACCTTCACTTCGGCAGTGATCACGGACATATCGGCAATGGTCATGATCAAGCTGGCGGACGAATTCTGGATGCCCGGCACCACCGTTTCGCCTACCCGGACCGGCAAGTTGGTGACCACTCCGTCCAGGGGCGAAACCGACGAATGCTTCTCGAGCACGTCGGAAACGCGCTGCACGGTGGCCTTCACCTGCGATATCCTGCGCTGCGCACTCGCCAGGTTCGCGGCCGTCTGGGCCCGCTGGGCGCTGGCCTGGGCCTGGCGCCCGGCCGCTTCACGCAACGACGCGCTGGCGGAATCGTAGGCGGCCTTCTGCTGGTCATATTCCTGGCGCGCGATCAGTTTGCGGTCGAACAACTGCTCCGCGCGGCCGTAGTCCAGCTTGGCCCTCTCCAGCTCCGCCTTGGCCCGGTCCACGGAGGCCTGGTTGGTCCGCAGGTTCTCGTCGGCGGCTTTGAGGCCCGACTCCGCTGCCGCGGCGTCGGCTTCGGCGGAGCTCAACGCGGCTCTCTGCGCGTCCACGTCCGCCGTGGCCTGTATCGACTCCAGTTGCGCCAGAAGCTGGCCGCGCTTTACATGGTCGCCTTCCTTGACGAAAATGTCGGTGAGCCTGCCCATCACGTTGGCGCCGATATTGACGTAGTTGCGGGGCTTCACTTCACCCGTGGCCGTCACCACGGAGGCGATGTCCTGCAGCCCCACGGTCCCCGTCTGGACGGTGACGATGTCCGCCTGGCTCCTCTTGACGCCATAGTACACACCCCCGCTGAGGACCAGGACCGCAAGGATGGCCACCCAGATTTTCCATTTTGTTTTCAAGAGATTGGCTCCAACGAGGTTAGACGCAGGATCGGGCCGCTTTGTTCGGCGATTCCAGCCACCTCCATATTAGCATCCAGCCTGTTCTCTCCAATGGCGTCGTCAACCAATCTCACCCCGCCGCTTCCGTAAAGAAACTGCCCATCTTGCGGAACTTCCTGTAACGCTCCTCGACCAACTTGGCGGGGGCCAGCGGCCGGAGCTCGTCCAGCGCCGCGCGCAACTTCTCCCTTACGAACTGCGCTGCCTGGTCCACGTCGCTGTGCGCGCCGTCGCCCGGCTCGGGGATGATGCCGTCGATCAGCTTCAGGCCGAGCAGGTCCTGCGCGGTGAGCTTGAGGGCGTTGGCGGCCAGTTCTCCCTTGCTCGAATCGCGATAGATAATGGCGGCGCAGCTTTCCGGCGAGATCACGCTGTAGACGGCGTTTTCCAGCATGTACACGCGGTCGCCGACCCCCATCGCGAGCGCGCCCCCGCTGCCCCCCTCGCCGATGCAGATCACCACGATCGGGGTGGCGAGGCGCGACATCTCCCTCAGGTTCACGGCGATGGCCTCCGCCTGACCACGCTCCTCGGCGTCGATGCCCGGATAGGCGCCGGGCGTGTCCAGCAGGGTCACCACTGGGCGGCCGAACTTGGCGGCCATGCGCATGATACGCATGGCTTTACGGTAGCCCTCGGGTTTGGGCATGCCGAAGTTGCGGAACAGCTTTTGCTTGGTGTCACGGCCCTTTTGTTGTCCTACTACAACGATAGGAGCCCCTTCGAAGAAGCCCACGCCGCAGACGATGGCGGGATCGTCGGCGAAACCCCGGTCGCCATGGAGCTCCTGGAAGCCCGTGATGAGGCGCTGGATGTAGTCCAGTGAGTGGGGCCGTTTGGGGTGGCGGGCGAGCCGGACGCGCTGCCACGGCTGGCCGGCCTGGGCCTGCCTTATATTGGCCAATTCGGCCTCGAGCGCGGCGACACGCTGGGTGTTAAGGTCGGAATCCATCCCCTACATAGTAGAACGTCCGCGAGCGCCCGTGGTTACCATTCGATGGCCAGCGTCTGGCGGCTGCGGGACTGCGGGACGTGGAGAGACAGTGTCCCATGTTCGGAATCGAAATGCACGGCGCTTGCGGCCAGGGGGGCGTCGTTGAGCCGCACGGTTCGCGGCGGCTTTGCAAAGTGCAAGAGGACGATGTTGTCCCGATGCTGCGGCGCGAAGCTGCCCTCGGCCGCGCCGAGCGTCACCGTGGCCCCGCTGGTTGATGGCACAAAAGATACCTCTCTCTTGAAGTAGCCGCTCTGCCGGTAGTCGAAGCTGGCGCCGTCGTCCTCGTAGTACTCCCGATGAGTCGCCTTTCGAGCAAAGATCTCAAACGTCAGCTCGGCCGAAGGCCACGCCGCGGTGAACTGGATCACGGGCGCGCGGAACAATACCGCGCCCTCGGGGACGAAGAGCGGCAATTCGTCGATTCCGGCATTCACGGAGACGGTGTGCCCGCCATCGTAGCCTCGATCGCCAGGGACGTCGTACCAGGTCCCACGGGGCAAGTAGACCTCGCGAGCCTTTGTCTGGGGTGTCAGAACGGGCGCCACCAGCAGGTCCGATCCGAATAGGTACTCATTGGTGAGGGAGTACGTCGCCGAGTCGTCCGGGTATTCGAGCATCAACGCCCGCATCATGGGCATGCCCGTTTGGGAGGCCTGATAGAAGCAATTGTAGATGTAGGGCAGGAACTGGTAGCGGCGCTCAATCGCGTGTCGATTATACGCCTCATGCTCGGGGCCGTAGGCCCAAGGTTCCTTGTTGGGGGCGCCCAGCTCTGCGTGGGCGCGCATGAAGGGAAAGAAGGTCCCCGCCTGTACCCAGCGGGTCCAGAGCTCGGCATCCCCGCGCCCCGCGAACCCGCCGATATCGTTGCCGACGAAAGGGAAGCCGGAGATCCCCATGCCCAAAAGGGTGGCCATCCCGTCTCGCAGGTGAGACCAATCCGCGGTGTTATCCCCGGTCCAGAGGGCGGCGTAACGCTGGCCGCCGGCGTACGTGGCCCGCGTCAGCACGAAGGGGCGCTCGGTGGGGCGGAGTTGGAGCAGACCCTCCTGAGTGGCCCGTGACATCTGCTGGCCATAGACGTTGTGGACCGCCGCATGGGCCACCGCAGCCCCGTCGTGATCGAAGACCACGTCGTCCGGCATGGTTCCGGATGCCACTTGGAAGACTGTGGGCTCATTCATGTCGTTCCAGATCCCGGCCAGCCCGAGCGCGGCGAAATCGTGGATCTGGCGAGACCACCATTGACGCGCCTTGGCATCCGTGAAATCGGGGAAGGCTGCCTCGCCCGGCCACACCGGTCCGCTGTACAGCTTCCCATCCGGGTACTTGACGAAGATCCCGTCCCGAAGCCCGCTCCGGTAAACGGTGTAGCTTGGGTCAACCTTGACGCCGGGATCCACGATGGCCACGGCCTTGAAGTCCATTCGCCCCAGGTCACCCATCAACTGCCGCGGATCCGGGAATCGCTTCGGGTCCCAGGTGAAAAGGCGGTAGCCGTCCATGTAGTGTATGTCGAGCCAGATCACGTCCGCAGGGATGTGCCGTTCGCGGAAGTTCTTTGCGATCTCCATGACGCGGGCGTCTGGATAGTAGCTGTATCGGCACTGGTGGTATCCGAGAGCCCACAGAGGCGGCAAAGGCATGGGCCCTGTCAGCTCGCGGTAGCGGCGCAGAACCTCGGCCGGCGTGGGGCCGGCCAGGATGTAGTAGTTCAACTCGCCGCCTTCCGCACCGAACTGGAGGTACTTCAAGCTCTGGTGACCGATGTCGAAGCTGCTCCGCCACGTGTTGTCTAAAAACGTGCCGTGCGCGACCCCTTTTCGGATAGTGATGAAAAACGGAATGTCGGCATAGAGCGGGTCAACCGAGTTGTCATAGCCGTAGACATCTGAGTTCCACATCGCCATGTCCGCCCCGCTCAGCTTGAGGCCGCGCTTGTCGAGGGGGCCGGTCTTCTCTCCGAAGCCGAAGAAGTGGTCGTCATCGTCAAGGACCTTCCAAACACTCACACGCCCATCTGGGTCGTACGCCATTCCCATGCTGTCGGTGTCCTGGTCCAAGACATTGGACTTGGCGTCCAGGAAGCGCAAGCGAAATGGATCGCGGCGGATCTCCACCGCCAGATCGCTGGTTTGAAGACGATCTCGAAAGCCGTTGGAGATGAGTTGGAAGGTCGCCGCTCCAGGCACACCGGGCGTGGCCCGCAGCATCTCCGGCAGAACAGCGTACGAATCATCCCTGTCGAATTCCGCCTTGTGGGTGAAGCGAACCCGGATGATCCCCTGCCTCAGCACGATGAGCCGAACCGTCCCCTGAGAGCTGCGATACTCTATGCCCTGGTCGATCTGCCGCGCCAGGGGCATAGGCCCGAGCGACGTCCAGTCGCCCCAGAGCGGCACCGACAGAAGCAGACAGCAAACCAGAACGATGGGTACACGGCGCGCGAATAGCATTGGCAAACCTCCCTATGCCCGGCAGATGAAACCTTCAATACCTTCAGTTTGCCAGGATCTCTAGGGAGTCGGGGCCGCAGGGGCGCTCGGCGTCGGCGCGGAATTCCTTGTCGGGGCGGACCCTGGCATCGATGTCCAGGATGACCACGAAGTCGCGAGCGGCTAAACCTGAGGCAGCGAGAAGCAGTTCAGCCTCTTCAGGCATAGAACCGCACCAGTCGCGCTAAGGCTGATCGAGAACTCGAAGACATCCTTGTGCCGTCCACAGGGTGCGAGTATCTCGTTTGCGTCCGAACCGCCAGTTATCTGAACGTCCCCTGTCTCTGTCGCTTGGGCCCGAACCGTGCACACCGTCGGGATGGCGGGCGGTGGAAGCGCCGCAGCATAAGTTCGTCCTCTGTGGTAAGGTGAAGCTGCCATGGCCCGAGCGGCTGCCATTGTCGTTGCACTTCTGGTTGGCTACCTGTTCGCGGCCACCAGGAATTGGGTGTGGTGCCCGGATTGGCTGAAGAGGTTCGTGCTGGGCGAGAAGAAACGTTCTCACCCATCTGCGCATTGAAGCCATCACTCTGAACGCCCCGCTGCAAGTCCCAGCCGGCAAGGGAGCGGATCAGTTTGCCAGGATCTCCAGGGAGTCGGGGCCGCAGAGGCGCTCGACGTCGGCGCGGAATTCCTTGTCGGGGCGGACCCTGGCGTCAATATCCAGGATGACCGCGAAGTCGCGGGATTTCTCCAGGCGCAGCCGCACCTGGGCGTCGCCGGGCTTGCGCTGGAACAGTTCCGCGAGCGGTGCCGCGAGGCCGCTCTGCCCCAACGACACCCGGATCGAGATCAGCGAAGCCAGCGCCACCCGCGCCACCTCCAGCGGCACGATGTCCTGCACCGAGATCTTGGTCGGGGCGTTCTCGTCGGGCAGCGCCGAGCCCTTCACCAGCACCGCGCGGTCCTCGACCAGCTCCGCCTGGAGCCGCTCGTAGTTGGTGGTGAAAACCAGCGCCTCGACCGTGCCCTGCACGTCGTCAAGCTGGAGCGAGGCCCAGGGCTTGCCCTCCTTGTTGCGCTTGCGCTGGATGCCGGTGAGGATGCCGCACAGTGCCACCTCGGCGCCTCTTTCCAGACCTTCCAGCGTGGAGGAATCGTGCGTGGCGAGCTCCGCTGACCTTGTCCTTGTGCTGATCCAGCGGGTGGCCGGTCACGTAGAATCCGAGCACCTCTTTTTCGCCGGCCAGTTTCTCGTGCGGGCTCCAGTCCGGCGCCGCGGGCAGCGGTTCCTCCTGGCTCTCCTCTTCGGCCGGAGAGAGCGCGAACAAGCCGGCCTGGCCGCTCTCGCGGTCGCGCTGCGCCCGCTGGCCGGACTCCATCGCGCCGTTCGACGGCCGCGAACAACTGGGCCCGCGTCCCGCCCAGGCGAATCCATGGCGCCGGCTTTGATCAGGCTTTCGAGCATCCGCCGGTTGACCGCGCTCAGGTCCACCTTCTCGCAGAACTGGTAGAGCGAGCGGAACCGGCCCACCTCGCCGCGCGCCCGTTGCGATCGCCTCGACCGCGGAGTGGCCGAGATTCTTGACCGCGCCCAGGCCGAAGCGGATGGCCCGGCGGTCCGGCCGGTCAGATCGGGCGTGAAACTCCAGTCGCTGGAATTCACGTCGGGCGGCAGCACCGGGATGCCCATCTCCGCGGCACTCGTTGATGTACTTCACGACTTTGGCGGTATTGCCGGTTTCGGACGTCAGCAGCGCCGCCATGAAGTCGATCGGATAGTGCGCTTTCAGATACGCGGTCACGTAGGCGAGGTAAGCATAGGCCGCCGAGTGCGACTTGTTGAAACCGTAGCCGGCGAACTGCTCCATCAGGTCGAAGATCTTCGCGACCTTGCGCTGGGGGAAGTCCTTGCGCGCGCGCCCCCTCGATGAACTGCTCGCGCTGCGTGGCCATCTCTTCCGGCTTCTTCTTGCCCATGGCGCGCCGCAGGATGTCCGCCTCGCCCAGCGAATAGCCGGCCAGCCGGTTGGAGATCTGCATCACCTGCTCCTGGTAGACGATGACGCCGTAGGTCTCTTCGAGGATGGTCCTTCAGCTCGGGCAGATCGTAGGCGACCTCCTTGCGGCCGTGCTTGCGCTCGATGAAGTCGTCGATCATGCCGCCCTGGATGGGACCAGGACGGTAGAGCGCGTTGAGCGCGATCAGGTCTTCGATGCGGGTGGGCTGGTAGCGCCGCAGGATGTCGCGCATGCCGGACGATTCGAACTGGAAGACGCCGCTGGTGTAGCCGTTGCAGAAGATCTCGTAGGTCTCGGGGTCGTCCAGCGGCAGGTCTTCGAGCACCAGCTTCACGCCGTGGTTCGTCTCGATCAGCGCCAGCGCGTCGTGGATGAGGGTCAGCGTGGTCAGACCCAGGAAATCCATCTTGAGAAGCGAGAGCTTCTCCAGGCCGTTCATGTCGAACTGGGTGACGATTTCGTCGCGGTTCGTGCGGTAGAGCGGAACCAGTTCCTGGAGCGGCTCGCGGCGAGATCACCACGCCCGGCCGCGTGCACCGAGGCAGTTGCGCGCACAGGCCTTCGAGGCGCCGCGCGACTTCCAGCACTTCGGCCACCCGCGGGTCCTTGCGGGCGGCCTCGCGCAAGCCCGGCTCCTTCTTCATGGCGTCGTCCAGCGTGATGTTGAGGACGTTCGGGATCAGCTTGGTGATGCGGTCCACGTCGGCGAAGCTCATGTCGAGCACGCGGCCCACGTCCTTGATGGCGGCGCGCGCGCCCAGCGTGTTGAAGGTGATGATCTGCGCCACCTGCTCGCGGCCGTACTTCTCGGTGACGTACTGGATGACCTCGCCGCGGCGGTTCATGCAGAAGTCGATGTCGATATCGGGCAGGCTGATGCGCTCGGGATTCAGGAAGCGCTCGAACAGCAGGCCGTACTGCAGCGGGATCGATGTCGGTGATCCCCATGGCGTAGCTGACCAGGCTGCCGGCGGCCGAGCCGCGGCCCGGGCCCACGGGAATGCCGCTGCGACTTGGCGAAGCGGATGAAGTCCCAGACGATCAGAAAGTAGCCCGGAGAACTTCATCTGCTGGATCATGCGGATCTCGCGGTCCAGGCGCTCGGCGTACTCGGCCAGATCGTGCTTCAGGCGTCCCGCCGCGCGCAGGGCTTCCAGCCGCGCCCGGCGCTTCTCGAAGCCCTGGCGGGCGACGTACTCGAAGTAGGTGTCGGTGGTGTGCTCGGCGGGAACGTCGAACTTGCGGGAAGGGCTCCTTGACCTTGTCGAGCTTCACCTGGCAGCGCTGCGGCGATCTCCCAGGTGCGGTCGAGCGGCGTCTTCGACCTCGCCGAACAGCGCCATCATCTCGGCGCGCGATTTCAGGTAGAAGTCCGGCGTCCAGAACTTCATGCGCGACTGCGTCGCTCATGGTCTTGCCGGTCTGGATGCAGAGCAGGATCTCGTGGGCGCGGGCGTCGTCCTTGCGCAGGTAGTGCGAGTCGTTGGTGGCCACCAGCGGAATGCCGGTCTCCTGCGAGAGCCGGTTCACCTGCGGGGCAGGAGCTTGCGGTCCTGCTCCAGGCCGTGGTCCTGAATCTCGAGGAAGAAGTTGCCGCGGCCGAAGATGTCCGCGTAGGTGTAGGCGCGCCGCTTGGCCTCGTCGTACTCGTCGGCCAGGAGCGTCTCGTTGATGTCGCCGCGCAGGCAGGCGGACATGGCGATCAGCCCTTTGGAGTGCTGCGCCAGCAGGTCCAGGTCGATGCGCGGCTTGTAGTAGAAGCCTTCGAGGTAAGCCGGTCGAGACCAGCTTGATGAGGTTGCGGTAGCCCTCCTGGTTCTCGCACAGCAGCACCAGGTGGTTGTAGCGGTCGGTGTCGGAGCGGACGTGTGCGCCCTTGCTGGGAGACGTACACCTCGCAGCCGATGACGGGGTGGATGCCCGTTGGCCTTGGCGGCGTTGTAGAACTGGACGGCGCCGAACAGATTGCCGTGATCGGTCATGGCCACGGCGGGCATGCTTCTGCTCTTCGACCAATTTCATCAACTGCTCGATCTCGCAAGCGCCGTCGAGCAGCGAGTAGTCGGTGTGGCAGTGCAGGTGAACGAAGGGCCGGTCGGGCATTTCCGTACCAGTATAGACGCCGGGGGAGGATGCGCCTGCTTGTCTGGTAGGGACGGGCAGATTCGAACTGCCGACCTGCCGCTTAGGAGGCGGCCGCTCTATCCATCTGAGCTACGTCCCCATCGCCAGTCCTCATTGTAGCGTAGGGGGCCAGCGCTTCAGACCCTTCCGGCCGATGTCGCGGCGGTAGTGCATGCCGCGGAAGTGGATCTTGGAAACGGCGGCATAGCTGCTGCTCGATCGCCGCGGGCAAGATCCGGACCGGAGGCGGTGACACCGAGCACGCGGCCGCCGGAAGTCACAAGGTCCGCGTCCGCGAGCTTGGTCCCGGCGTGGAACACGGTCGCGCCGAGCGTCCCGGCCTCGTCAATCCCGGTTATGGCGTCCCCGGTGCGCGGCGTGCCCGGGTATCCCTCGGACGCCATTACCACGCACACCGAGGGCGCCTCGTGCCAGGTAGCCTTGGCGCCGGCGAGCTCGCCCCGAGCCGCGGCCATTAGCAACGGGGCGAAATCGGAGCTCATGCGGTGCATCAGGGCCTGGGTTTCCGGGTCGCCCAGGCGCACGTTGAACTCCAGCACCTGGGGGCCGGCGGGGGTCATCATCAGGCCAGCGTAAAGAAATCCCGCGAAGGGGCAGCCGTCGCGGCGCATGCCGGCGATGACCGGCAGCATCACGCGCTCGATGATCTCGCCGGTCTGGGCCGGCGTGAGAATACGGCTGTCGCAGTAAGCGCCCATGCCCCCGGTGTTGGGGCCCCTATCGTCGTCGAAGACGGCCTTGTGGTCCTGCGTGGGCGCGAGTGGCAGGATGCGCTCGCCGTCGCTGAGGGCGATGAAGCTGACCTCTTCTCCGGTCAGGAATTCCTCGATGACGAGGCGTGACCCGGCGCCTCCGACGAGGGTGCCCGAGAGCAGTGCCTCTAAAGTCCGCTCAGCTTCCGCCCGATCCTGTACGATAATCACTCCTTTGCCCGCAGCCAGCCCGTCGGCCTTCAGCACCAGGGGATAGCGGAACCGGTCGAGTGCCCTCACGGCGTCGCTGCGATTGTCCACCGTCAGGTAGCCCGCCGTGGGCACGCCGAAGCGCACCATGAGCCTGCTTGGCGAAGATCTTGCTGCCCTCCAGTCGAGCCGCAGCGGCCGTGGGGCCGACGATGAGCCGGCCCGCCTCGCGAAAGCGGTCCACCACGCCGGCAACTAGCGGCGCCTCCGGCCCGACGACGGTGAGGTCGGCATCCACCGCGTTCGCCAGGTGCAGCAAACCCTCCGGAGTGGAATCGGGCGGCTTCAGGCACTCCGCCACCCTGCCGATGCCAGGGTTTCCCGGCGCGGCGTAGAGCTTCCGAACCGAGGGGCTCTGCGCCAGTCGCCAGGCGATGGCGTGTTCGCGTCCTCCACTGCCTAGAACAAGGATCTTCAATGCAGGTCTCCCGATCTTTTCTAGAATAGAACTAATTGGGCTCACTCAATAGCTCCCCGTATGACGTTGTGGTCGTCGGCGCCGGCCACGCCGGGTGCGAGGCTGCTCGTGCGTGCGCACGTTTGGGACTGGGGACGGCGCTGATCACGATGAACCTGGACCTGATCGCGCAGATGTCCTGCAATCCGGCCGTGGGCGGGATCGCCAAGGGCCACCTGGTGAGGGAGGTGGATGCCCTGGGCGGCGTGATGGGGGAGATCACGGATCGCGCCGGGATCCAGTTTCGGCTCCTGAATACGAGCCGCGGGCCCGCCGTGTGGTCGCCGCGCGCGCAGTGCGACAAGCGCGAGTATCGAGTCCTGATGCGGGAGTTCCTGGAGCATGAGCCCAACCTGCGCATCATGCAGGCGGAGGTCGCCGGCTTGGTTATGGAGGGAGGCGCCAAGCGCCGTGCCCGCGGCGTCACGCTTCGCGACGGCCGCACGATTGCGAGCGGCGCGGTGATCCTCACACCTGGTACGTTTCTGAACGGCTTGGCTCATATAGGTGAAAACATTTACACCTGTGGCCGCAGCGGCGAACCCCCCTCCCAACTGCTGGCCGAGCAGCTTCGAACCCTGGGTCTGAACTGGGTGCGACTCAAGACCGGCACGCCTCCCCGCCTGGACGGGCGCACCATCGACTGGTCTCGGTTCGAGCCCCAGGACGGCGACGCGGACCCTACTCCATTCTCCTTCCTCACCGAGAAGATCGAGCGCGCGCAGATCCGCTGTTACATCGCCTACACGAACGCGGAGACGCACCGGATTCTACGGGACAACATCGGCCGTTCGCCCTTGTATGGCGGGCAGATCAAGGGGATCGGACCGCGCTACTGCCCGTCCATCGAGGACAAGGTCGTCAAGTTCTCGGACAAGGAGAGACACCAGCTCTTCCTGGAGCCGGAAGGGCTGCGTACTTACGAGGTCTACGTCAACGGCATGGCCACTAGCATGCCGATCGACGTGCAGTCCGCAGTGCTGGCGTCTATCCCCGGCTTGGAAAAGGCGGCAATGATCCGGCCCGGATACGCTATCGAATACGACGCCATCGACCCCCGAGAGTTGGCTCACAGCCTAGAGGTCAAGTCCGTCGAAGGTCTTTTCCTGGCGGGACAGATCAACGGAACGTCCGGATATGAAGAGGCAGCTTGCCAGGGAATTATAGCGGGCATGAACGCCGGGTGCCGACTGGCAGGCAAGCCCTCAGTCATCGTGCCGCGAGCGGAAGGCTACACCGGGATCCTGATCGACGACCTGGTCACCAAAGGCGTGGACGAGCCCTATCGCATGTTCACTTCAAGGGCTGAGTTCCGGTTGCACCTGCGGATCGACAACGCGGATGAGCGGCTCACGCCAGTCGGACGGCGTGCGGGCTTGGTGACAGACGAACGCTGGGCTCTGTTCCAAAAGAAGCAGCAACAGAAGCAGGCGCTGCGGCGGCTCATCCAGCTCGAACGGGCCGAGACGACCGGCGGGGGCAGCAGCTTTCTGGCCGTTTGGCTCAAGCGTCCTGAAGCGAGCATTGAGCGGTTTCGAGAGCGATTCAGCCGGGTCCTGGGTGAGCCGCTGATCCGGGAGGTGCTGACGACCGTCGAGACCGAGGTGAAGTACGAGGGCTACATCGTTCAGCAGGAGAAACAGATCCAGCGGCTGAAGGACGCCGAAAGGCGACCGATTCCAGCCAGTTTCGTCTTCTCAGGGGTGCCGGGGCTCTCCCGAGAGATCCGCGACAAGCTGGAGAGGGTCCGTCCTATCGATCTCGGCCAAGCTGCGCGCATCCCCGGCGTCACCCCAGCCGCCATCGCCGTTCTGGATGTATACTTGAGCGTTGCCTCACGCCGGGAAGCCAAGACAAACTGAATCCCCTGGAGGAGAAGCTGAGCGCTTCGGGCAGATTCTCCGGTCCCATCTTGAGGGGGTGTGCCTGTTGTCTGTTGAGCAGGTGGAGACGCTCTACGCTCACCATTGCCTGTTCGGCCGCTGGAATCGGGTGCTCAACTTGAGCTCGATCCGCGACTTTCACTCTGTGGTAGTCCGGCACTACTGCGAATCTCTCTTCCTCGGGGCAAATCTGCCCGGTGAGCCTGTCAGCGTCGTAGACGTAGGCTCCGGTGCCGGCTTCCCGGGGATTCCAGTGGCGGTCCTCCGCCCGGATTGCCGCGTCTGCCTGGTGGAGTCCCACCAGCGTAAGGCGGTCTTCCTGAGGGAAGCAACCCGCAGTCTCCCTAACGTGCAGGTTGTGGCCAGACGTGCGGAGGAGGTCGAACACAGATTTGACTGGCTGACCTCAAGGGCTGTTTCCTGGCGAGACCTTTCGACCTTCGCCCGAAGAACTGCCTTACATGTGGCGCTCCTGATGGCCGCCGTAGACGCACACAGTTTGCTGAAAGAGAAGGGCTTGCTCTGGGACGAGCCTATTCCGTTGCCGTGGGCGAAACAAAAGGTGCTGCTGCTCGGCGAAGTTCCACGTGGAACGTGATACGATTCTTAGTTCGAAGCAGGAGACCGGATTGTGGGAAAAGTCATCGCGATCGCGAACCAGAAGGGTGGGGTTGGGAAGACAACCACGGCGATCAATCTGGCGGCATCTCTGGCAGCGAACGACCTTCGAGTGCTATTGATCGACGCCGATCCTCAGGGCAACTCCACAACCGGACTCGGCGTGGAGAAGAGTGAGTCCCGATCCACCCTGTACGATGCGCTGTTGGGGCAGATGGAGCTGGGTTCGGTGGTTCTGAGAACAGGGTTCGAAGGCCTGGACCTTGTGCCGGCCGACAGGAACCTGGTGGGGGCCAATCTCGAATTGATTGAGCACAGTGACCGGGAGGCAAGACTCAGCCGGAGGTTGGCGCCATTGCGCGATGGCTACCGGTTCGTCCTTATCGATTGCCCGCCGGCTCTGGACCTGTTAACGGTGAACGCGTTGGTGGCTGCCGACTCGGTTTTGATCCCCATACAGTGTGAGTTTTTCGCTCTGGAGGGCATTTCCCAGCTTCTGGACACGATAGATCGTATTCGGGAGTCTTTCGACCATTCACTTCAAATCGAGGGCGTGCTCCTCACCATGTACGACGACCGCACGGTCCTCGCGCGGCAGGTCGCGGCCGATCTCCGGGAGTTCTTCGGCGAGGAGGTATTTCAGACGCTGATCCCCAGAAGCATCCGTTTGGCCGAGGCGCCCAGCTTTGGGAAGCCGATTCTGACCTATGACCCGCGGTCCCGCGGCGCGGAGGCTTACATCAAGCTAGCAAAGGAGATACTGGCGAATGAACAAGGTGCCAGAGAAACCTCGAAAGGCACTTGGTAAGGGGCTGTCCGCCCTGCTCGGCCCCAGGCCTCCCGGGGGGCCTCAACAGACAGCCGCGGACGCGGATGCAAAGCGGGCTGGCGATGAGGTCTTGCAGGTTCCAGTTGAGCAGGTTGATCCCAACCCGCTCCAGTCACGGACGATCTTCCAGGCTGAGCGTCTTCAGGAACTGGCGCAGTCGATCAAGATCAACGGGGTCATACAGCCGCTGGTAGTCCGCAGAGTGGGCAACCGGTACCAACTGGTGGCCGGCGAGAGACGGTGGCGTGCCGCGAAGATTGCCGGTCTGCTCAGAGTCCCGGTCATTGTGCAGCAGTTTACGGACGCCCAACTCCTTGAAGTGACTCTCATCGAGAACATACAGCGAGAGGATCTGACCCACATCGAGGTCGCGCACGCCTTCGAACGCTTGGTGAAGGACCTGGAACTTAGCCACGAGGAGATCGCCCGGCGGACAGGGAAGGAACGGAGCACGATCACCAACACTCTTCGGCTGCTGCGGCTGCCAAGCGATCTGCAGCAACTGGTGTCGGAGCATCGGCTCTCGATGGGGCACGCCAGGGCTATTTTGGGGCTTCCTACCGAGGAGTTGCAGAGGCAAGTCGCCGAGAAGGCGAGTTCGCAGGGCCTCTCGGTGCGCCAGGTGGAGCGCTTGATCCAGAAGATGACTGCATCCCGCGAGCCCAAGAGCGCGGAAGAAGTTCTTGAGGATCCTAACGTCAAGGCTGCCGTGCAGGAACTGGAGCGGGTGCTGGGCACGCGCGTGAGGATCGTGCCGAAGTCGGAGCTGCGAGGCCGGATTGAGATCGAGTATTTCTCTTCAGAAGAGCTCGACCGCATCTACGGCTTGATTACCGGGGACTCAAAGCGATAGCTGGTGCCGGCGGCTGGACTCGAACCAGCGGCCTAGGGATTATGAGACCCTTGCTCTAGCCTCTGAGCTACGCCGGCAGACTAGCGGACTACAATAACCAGCGTATTCAGTGGCCCCCGCTTTTGTCAACGAATTAGGTGTTTGCCTCGCCGGCTTGCCTCTTGACATTCGCGCCATGGGAGATCATATTTGAGATGGAAACAGAAGTTTCCTCCTTCCACCAGTGGGTGGGGGGGTTGTGGTCCCAGTTGGTAGGTGGGATCACAGGTAAGCTAAGGAGGAAGTCCATAGACAACGTCCACGTTAGGGGGCGGCTACCAGCTTCCTCGATCGACTGGCTGTGAGCCCGAGGCGCCGAGCAACGATCCAGATGGACCGCAGGCGCGGCGGTACATGCACCGCATACGAAGGCGAGTGCAGCCAGGCTGAGCGCAGCATTCTGGCGCGACCTTAGCGGGAAGACGCCGGGGTGTTGGACTCTCGGTCGAGAGGCGGCGGCCGCCCGTTCCATTTCTGAGCCCACCACCTCGCAATTGACAGCGTCCCCGTTACTTCAGTAGATTCGTAGTGTCTCAAGTCCCTACAACAGGAAACAGCGCGTGCATTCGGTCGAGTTCCAGGACGTTTCCAAGAGCTACCCGATCTACGCATCCCCGGGAGACCGCCTGAAAGAACTGGTGACTCTGAACCGTGTGCGGCGTCACAGGGATTTCTGGGCGCTCAAGGACGTGACCTTCTCCGTCCGGCGGGGAGAGACTTTCTGTGTGATCGGAGAGAACGGAGCCGGAAAGAGCACGTTGCTTCAGATGGTTGCAGGGATTCTGGCACCATCGGAAGGTTTAGTTAACGTTAACGGAAGGGTTTCGGCGTTGCTCGAGCTGGGTGCAGGCTTCAACCCCGAGTTCACTGGCCGGGACAACGTCTATCTCAACGGTGCCATCCTGGGATTCTCGGCTGCGGATATCGACCGTAGGTATAAGGAAATAGAGGACTTCGCTGAGATTGGGGACTTCATTGACCAACCCGTGAAGACCTATTCCAGCGGCATGGTCGTGCGCTTGGCTTTCGCTGTCGCGATCCACGTGGATCCCGAGATCCTGCTGGTGGACGAGGCCCTGGCCGTGGGTGACATTTACTTTCGCCAGCGCTGCATGCGGAAGGTCCACGAGTTGCGCGAGCGGGGTATCACCATCTTGTTTGTGTCGCACGCCATCGGCGATGTCAAGGCAATCGGTGACCGTGCCATGTGGCTGGATCATGGCAAAGTGCGCGAGATTGGCGATACGGACTTGGTGGTTGCCAAGTACCTGGCCGCTGTGGTCGAGAAGGACTCTGCCTACGTGACTTTGCAGACGCGGCCCTCTCGGGCACGGGAGGGCGGGCGCTCTGTTCCCCCCGAGGTGGTGGAGCACATTCCCAACATCGACCACAGACATGGGGACGGGAGGGCCGAGGTCATCGGCATTGCGATTCTGGACCCGCAGGGCCAGCCCTTGCAGCTTCTGGAGCCGTCGTCCACCATCGTGGTGAGGATCAGCGTGCAGGCCAAGGAAGAGGTCGCCCTCCCCATTGTGGGCTTCATGTTTCGCAACCATCTCGGCATCGACTTTTCAGGCACGAACACCGCGCGGCTGGGCTTCGAGCTGCCTCCGATGTCGCCGGACGACGTATGCACTGTGGACTTTCATCTGCGACTGCCCGAGCTGTATCCCGGTTCTTTCTCCTTCACCCCTGCCATCGCCGACGGAACTTTGACAAGCTACAAGATGTGCGACTGGATTGACAACGCCATTGCGCTACAGATGGGACACGGGGAGATGCAGGTGTACGGGTACATGCACCTGCCTTGCCGGGTCGAGGTCAACAGCCGGCTTCACTCCCAGAACCCGGCACCGGAGAGAATCCTTGGCTGAGTTCACAGGCGAGCGCGTGATCCCGTGCGAGGTCGACGAGGATCTCTGGAACGAGCACTTCGCACGATATGCGTTTGCCGCGCGGCTGTCGCACCGAAAAAGGGTGCTGGACGCTGGCTGCGGCTCGGGCTATGGAAGCGCGGAACTGGCGCGCTCGGCCGGCATGGTCGTGGGCGCGGATGTGGCTCGTGAGGCGGTAGAGTACGCGCGTGGGCACTATTCCCTGCCGAACCTTCAATTTCTCCAGGCGTCCTGCACGGCGCTGCCCTTTGCCGCCGCGGGCTTTGAGCTGATCGTAGCCTTCGAGGTTATCGAGCATTTACTGGATTGGCGCGCCTTTCTGCTGGAGGCGCGCCGTCTCCTGTCTCCCGGCGGCCAGTGCGTCTTCTCGACCCCGAACAAGGCCTACTACGTGGACTCACGCGGCCACGCAGGCGAGAATCCATACCACGCGCACGAATTCAGCTTCGAGGAGTTCCGAGACGAGCTGCGCAGCATCTTCCCGCACGTTTCTTTATTCCTTCAGAACCACACAGAGGGGTTCGTCTTCCAGCCCGCGCCGACGTTTTCCCCGGCCGAGGCGCGCGTGGAGAGCGTGGGTGGCCGCCCGGAACACTCGCACTTCTTTATCGCCGTGTGCGCCCTCTCTCCTCAGACGGGGGCCCCGACCTTCCTCTATATCCCCAGGGCCGCCAACGTACTGCGAGAGCGCGAGCATCACATCCACAAGCTGGATGAAGAGGTCGAGCTCAAGAACCAGACGATTGAGGAGCTCGCCGAAGAGCGAGACAAGCTGATCGGGATGTTCCGCAGGCAAAAAGACGAACTCGAGGAGCAAGCGCGGGGCTACGAGGCCAAGATCGCGGAACTCGAGGACGACAACCGGAAGAAGGCCGAGTGGGCCATCGAAACCGACCACCGTTTAGCCGGGAAATGTCAGGAACTCGCCCAATGCGTCGAGGCGCTCCACACTGTCGAGAAGACTCTTGAAGAGAGAACCAACTGGGCACTGAACCTCGACAACCGGGTCCGAGACCTGGAGGCGAGCCTGGCGCAGGTGCGCGCCTCGCGCTGGCTGAGGCTCGGCAACGCATTCGGCGTGGGACCGCGGCTGCGGAACGAGTAGCATGCAACTACTGTCGCGCTTGCTCCGGGCGCTGCCGCTGCTCCTGTTGTCCCCGCTGCTGGTCCTGGCCGCCGCTTTGACCCTGGCCCTCACGGATCTGGTCTGGCTCGTCCGCCCGCGCGGGCGCCTCCGCCCGGACAAGCGGCCCCGCACGGACGCCGCGACCGTGGTTATTCCGACCTGGAACGCGCGCGACCTGGTGGAGAAGTATCTGCCCTCGGTCGTCGCGGCGCTGGACGGCAATCCGCGCAACGAGATCGTCCTGGTGGACAACGCCTCGACCGACGGTACGGCCGGCTTCGTCCGTGAGACGTTCCCGGCCGTCAAGGTTCTCGCGATGCCCTCGAACCTGGGCTTCGGCGGCGGCTCGAACGCCGGCTTTCAGGCCGCGCGGAACGATATCGTTGTCCTGCTCAACAACGACATGCGCGTGGAGCCCCATTTCCTTGAGCCCCTCCTGGACGGTTTCGCCGACGAGCGAGTCTTTTCGGTCTCCTGCCAGATCTTCTTCTCGGATCCCGCCAAGCGCCGCGAGGAGACGGGCCTGTCCCAAGGGTGGTGGAAAGATGGAACGCTCCGGGTCCGGCACCGCGTGGATGAGGGAGTCCGAAGCTTGTATCCGTGCTTCTACGGCGGTGGCGGCTCGACTGCCTACGACCGCGATAAGTTTCTCGAACTGGGCGGCTTCGATCCCCTCCTCGCGCCTTTCTACCTGGAAGACACGGATCTCGGCTATCTCGCCTGGAAGCGGGGCTGGAAGGTTCTCTATCAGCCACGGAGCGTCGTCTACCACGAGCACCGGGGGACGATCGGCAAGCGGTTCAGCGACGCGCAGATTCGCGGCGTGCTGGCCAAGAATTTCATTCTGTGGTCGTGGAAGAACATCCATGAGTGGCGCAGGCTGAGCTCGCATTTCCTCTTTACCTACTCCGGGGCTCTGGTCAGCGTGGCGTTCGGCGACTCCCCGGAGCGGAGCACGCTGGACGGCATCTGGCGCGCATTCCGGCAGCTTCCGCGGGCGGTGCGATCGCGCTGGAGAGCGCGTGGCCTGGCGTCGGTTGACGATACGGAAGCGTTTCGGAGGCCCTTGGGCGGCTATTTTCGCGACCGGTTCGCGGCCATCCCGCGCATCTCCGAGCGGCTGAAGGTGCTCTTCGTATCTCCCTATCCGATCCTCCCGCCCGTGCACGGCGGCGGCGTGTTCATGTACCAGACGCTTTCCGAACTGGCGAAGATCTGTGACCTGCATCTGATCGCGCTGTTGCATTACCCGCATGAGCTCGCCGCGCACAAGCCGCTCCAGGAGATCTGCAAATCCGTCGAGCTGCTGGTGAAAACCAACGCCCGCCCACAGGCGGCGGCGTCCATCGTTCCCCATGCGGTGCGCGAGTTCGCCGAAGACGATCTCGAGTGGCTCATCCACCGGCAGATCCAGACGCGCGAAATCGACGTCGTCCAACTGGAATACACGCCGTTGGGGCAGTACGCGGGCCGCTTTCGCCGCTTGATCTGTGCTCTGTTCGAGCACGATGTGTATTTCCAGTCCATTGCGCGGGGTTGGCCCTATGTGCCCGGCTTGGCGGAGAAGCTGCGAGCAGGGGTGGAGTACTTGAGGGCGCTCTACTACGAGACCCGCATGTTGAAGGATGTGGATCTGATCCAGGCGTGCAGCCGAGACAATCTCGAGTACTTGCTCTCCTACGTCCCAAGTCTCGCGGGGAAGATCCAGGCGGGGCTCCGGGCCGGCATCGACACGGCGCGTTATGGCTACCACCCGGAGGGACGAGAACCGTACACCATGCTGTTTGTCGGCAGCTTCCGGCACCTGCCCAACCAGGCCGCCTTGGCCTGGTTTACCGAGGAAGTGCTGCCGGCGGTTTGCGCTCGGCAACCGGCCGCGCGCCTGGTTGTGGTGGGAAGTGATCCGCCGCCGCCTCATGCGTTCCACAGCCTCGACCACGTGGAGTTGCGCGGGTCCGTGGAAGATATCCGCGAGCCTCTGGGCCGCTACGCCGTGTTTGTCTGCCCGGTGCTGAGCGGGTCCGGGGTCCGGGTGAAGCTGCTGGAGGCGTTCGCCGCGGGCATCCCCGTGGTGTCGACGGGGCAGGGCGCAGAGGGTTTGACAAAGATCGACGGTGAAGTCTGCCGGCTGGCCGACCAAGCCGGCGATTTCGCCGCCAAGATCGTGTCCCTGTTCGACCATTCCCAGGAGGGTTTGGCACTGGCCGCTCGCGCCAGGGCGGAGGTGGAGGCTAACTGGGACATCGGCAAGGCGACCGAGCGCTTGATCGAGAGTTACCGCACGGCCATCCGGGAGAAGCGGGGGCGGCTGCCGTAAGGGCCGGGCGCCCGGCCGCTACTTCTGCTTGCCTGGGCTCTTCAGGCTCTCCACGATGCGCTGAGCGGTGCGATCCAGTTCGTTGGGAGTCGTGTTCCTGGGCCGTTCGTAGGCGGACCAGACCACGCTCCGAGACGAGGTTTCGACCAGGAAGATCGTACCCTTTGCCCTGCCGAACGACGAGTTCATCACTTGCTGGTCCGACTGGTAAGCGGGCGACGACTCCTTCTTGTCGGCAGCCGACGACTCCTTCTTCTCGACGGGCGTTGGAAACAGCTCCTTGAGGCGTGCCTCAAAGGCTTCGCCCAGCTTGTCGGTAAAAATCGCATCGGCCTTTTTGGGGTCAGCGACAACCTGGAACACGCCCGAGGCCGCAATGCGGTTGGCCAAGTACTGATCCAAGCCATTGGCCATAGGCAGCAGGTAAACGCTGTGTACCTTCCCCAAGTCCGCCGCCCAGCAGAAGCACGCTGTCGCGCAAGCGATGAAGCATAATAGGAGGGCGGCTGGTCTCATCACAACCCCATCATACAGCATGTACAAGGACATCAAGCTCACCGTCATCATCCCCTGCCTGAATGAGGAGCAGGGCATTGAGCTCGTTCTGGGCCGCATGCCCGCCTTTGTCGATGAGGTTATTGTCGTGGACAACGGATCCACCGACCGCACCTCGGAGGTCGCGCATTCCTTCGGCGCCAGGGTGATCCGAGAGGGGGTGCGCGGCTATGGCAGAAGCTACAAGCAAGGCTTTGCGCATGCCACCGGTGACGTCATTGTTACTCTTGACGGAGACCACAGCTATCCGGTGGATGCTTTGTCCTACCTGCTCGAGGCGTTTCTGCACCTTGAAGTGGACTTCCTGAACGCTTCCCGCTTCCCCGTGCGAGACACGAAGGCCATGAGCTTCAAACATAAGGCGGGCAACCTGGTCCTGTCTCTGGCGATGTCGCTGCTGTTCCTGCGCTGGGTGCGGGATTCCCAGTCCGGAATGTGGGTCTTCCGGCGCTCGATCCTGGATCACATGGTTCTCAAGTCCGACGGGATGTCCTTCTCCGAGGAGATCAAGGTCGAGGCCATTCGGAACCCGAGAATCCGTTTCGGCGAGATCTCCATCATGTACACCTCGCGTCTGGGAGAGATCAAGCTGAACCCCTGGCGGGACGGGATCGCCAATTTACTCTTTCTCGTGCGAAAACGGTTTGCCAGGCTAAGGAATTAGTGCTAGCATTGAGCTTCACCCGCCTGCGTTCCGTTCCCGGTTTCTTGAAAGAGTAAGGTAATCAAGTCATGTCCGGCGTGACTGTGGTCGTCCCGAACTGGAACCGCCGTGACCATCTCGAACGGTTGCTTGAGTCCCTTCGACGGCAGACCCATCCAATCGAAGAGGTCATCGTAGCCGACAACGGGTCGACGGACGGCTCGCCGGAGGCCGCGGAATCGGCGGGGGCACGGGTCGTCCAGATGGGCGAGAATGCGGGTTTTAGCCGCGCCGTAAACCAAGGGATCCGCGCGGCGCGGACGGATTGGATCGCGGTCGTGAATAACGATGTCGAACTCGCGCCGGACTGGCTCGAGTGCCTTTTCGAGGCGGGGCGGCCGGATGAGGTATGGTTCGCCACGGGGAAGCTCCTGAATGCAGAGCGGAAGGACCGTATCGACGGCACCTTCGACACGATTTGCCGCGGTGCTTGCTCCTGGCGCGCGGGGCACGGACATCCCGACGCGCCCGAGTGGGGCGCCGCAAGACCGATCCGGCTGGTCCCGTTCACGGCAGCCTTGTTCCGCAAGGAGCTGTTCGAAAGGGTCGGACTGCTGGACGAGCGTTTCGAGTCGTACCTGGAAGATGTGGACTTTGGGCTGCGTTGCGCGAAGCGAGGCTACGGGGGAATCTACGTTCCTCAAGCCGTGGCGTACCATGCCGGGAGCGCCACGCTCGGGCCCTGGCACCCCGAGACCGTCCGGCGGATGGCGCGGAACCAAGTCCTGCTGGTGGCCAAGCACTTCCCCAGCGGGTGGATTCTGCGATACGGCTGGCCGGTGTTCGTGGCCCAGGGTTTGTGGGGCCTAGTAGCGGCGCGCCACGGGGCAGTTTTGCCCTTCGTCCGAGGCAAGCTGGAGGGCCTGCGCCAGTTCCGCGAGGTGCGGGCCGCCTCCCAGGAGACGGAGGCAGGTGATGTCCGGAGCATCGTGGAGGAGAGCGAGAAGGATCTGCTGGCGCTTCAGAGGCGCACGGGCTTCGACCTTTACTGGAGGCTGTACTTCGCACTGACATGAAAGGGATCGGCGCTGTCGTCGTGACCCACAACTCCGAAGCCGAGATCGGCCCCTGCCTGGACGCCGCACTGGGCCGAGTGGAGAGGCTTGTGGTCGTCGACAACGCCTCCACGGACCACACCTGCGAAGAGGTCCGCAAGAAACCCACAGCCGTATTGATCTCAAACCCCGAGAACCGTGGCTTCGCGGCCGCGGTGAATCAAGGCTGCCGGTTCCTGGACGCGCCTCTCCTTCTGCTCCTCAACCCCGATGCCGTGCTCGAGACCGGGGTGGAGCCGCTGGCAGAGAGCTTGCGTGAGCCGGGTGTCGCGGCGGCCGCCGGAAAGCTCGTCGATGAGCAGGGCCGCGCTCAAATCGGTTTCTTGGTCAGGCGGTTCCCGACACCGGCCGCGCTGGCTTTCGAGGTCCTCGGCCTGAACCGGATCTGGAAACGCAACCCGGTGAACCGGCGCTACCGCTGCCTGGACTTCGATCCGGAGACTCCGGCGGACGTGGAGCAGCCGGCCGGGGCGTTTCTCATGATCCGGCGCGAGGCATGGCAGGCGGCAGGAGAGTTCGACGAAGAATTCCGTCCGGTGTGGTTCGAAGATGTGGATTTCCTTAAGCGTTTGCAGGATGCGGGTTACCGTGTGCGCTACGTTCCGCAGGCTGTGGCCCGGCACCGGGGAGGACATTCGGTGGGCCGGCTGGGCGAGGAGTCGCGGCTTGCCTTCTGGTATGGTAGCCTGCTTAGGTACAGTTTCAAGCATTACCGGCTCCCCGGCCGGATAGGGGTGTCGGCGGCGGTGGTGGCAGGGTGCGCGCTCAGGATACTGTGCGGGGTCCTGAGGGGGTGGAAGCGGAGACCCCTAAGGGTGTATTGTAAGGTCATTCGGTTCGCGTGCCTCCGGCTGGTGTCGGGCCGGATCGGGGAGGCGGGCAGTTCGCCCGTTTTAGCGCGGCAGTAGAGCAAAAACAATTACAGATCTCAATCACGCGCATGGCACATAACGATCTTGTCTCCGTCACGATAGTGACGTACGACAGCGGCCGATTCATTAAGAGATGTCTAGAGTCGGTGCTTGCTCAGAAGTACGCCTACAAAGAAGTGATCGTCATTGACAATGCCTCTACCGACGGCACGGTCGACATCCTGGAGCAGTTCGAGGATCGTTGCCAGATCGTTTACAACGACGAGAACCTAGGCTTCGCGGCGGCCCAGAACCAGGCCATCCACATGTCGTCGGGCGAGTGGATACTGACCCTGAACCCGGACGTATTGCTGCTGGGCGGCTTTATTCAGGCGCTGGTGGAAGCCGGTCACATCCATCCCAGGATCGGGGCGGTTTGCGGCAAGCTGCTCACCATGCGAGCCACGTTTGACTTCCCGGACAAGCCTCTGGTCGACTCGACGGGCATCTATTTCACGCCTATGTTCCGCCACCTCGACCGCGGCAGCCAGGAGGTGGACAACGGCCACTTCCTGCGTTACGAGTACGTGTTCGGCGCCAGCGCGGCGGCGGCGTTGTACCGGCGCGAGATGATCGACGACGTCTCCATGGACGACGAGTTCTTCGACCCCGACTTTTTCGTCTATCGCGAAGACGCGGACGTCGCCTGGCGCGCGCAGTTGCTGGGCTGGCGCTGCATCTACACCCCGCACGCGCGGGGCTATCACGTCCGCAAGGTTTTGCCGGGGAACCGGCGCGCCTTGCCGCCGCTGATTAACATGCACTCGGTAAAGAACCGATTCTTGATGCGGATCAAGAACATGACCCGGGATCTTTACCTGCGCAATTTCTTTTCCGTCACCGTCCGGGACCTGGTCGTGGTCGGGTGCTGCCTGCTGCGTGAGCGCACGTCGCTCCAGGCTTTCTGGTACCTCGCCCGCAACTGGGGCCGGGTGTGGGAGAAGCGCCGGCAGATCATGCAGCGCCGCCGCGTCAACGATGAGTACATGGCGGGCTGGTTCCGGTACCTCCCGGTGAGCCACCCCGCGCCCAGGGTCTCCACCCGGCTCCAGCAACGCTCCTCCCGCGCTGTCGAGCGCTGATGAAGCTCGCCATCCTGGGGACCCGCGGCATCCCAGCCAGCTATGGCGGCTACGAAACCTTCGCGGAGGAACTGTCGTGGCGTCTGGCCGAGCGGGGACACACGGTCACCGTCTACTGCCGCCAGCGCTCGACGGAGCCAATCTACCGCGGCGTGCGGCTCAGGCGCCTGCCAACCATCCGGCACAAGTACCTGGACACCCTCGCGCACACGTTGCTTTCGACGCTCGACCTCGCGGCTCACAGGCAGGACGCAGCTCTCTACTGCAACGCCGCCAACGCTCTGTTCACGCTGGCGCCACGCCTGCTGGGCATTCCGGTGGCGCTCAACGTCGATGGCCTGGAGCGCAAGCGCCGCAAGTGGAACCGCCTGGCGAAGGGCTGGTACACCCTGTCCGAGTGGCTGGCGACCTTCCTGCCGAGCGCCGTGGTGACCGACGCCAGGGCGATCGCGGACTACTATCTCGAGCGCTATCAGAAAGCCACCGAGTTCATCCCGTATGGGGCTGAGACGGGGAAGATTGCCAGCACGGAGGTCCTCCAAAAGCTGGGGCTGGAGGCGGGCCGCTATTTCCTGTACGTGAGCCGGATGGAGCCGGAGAACAACGCGCTCATGGTTCGCGAAGCCTTCGAGCGGGTCGCGACGCCGTTCAAGCTGGCGCTGGTCGGCGACGCGCCCTATGCGGCAAGCTACCTGGAGAAAGTGCGCGACACCAGCGATGCGCGCGTGGTCATACCGGGAGCGATCTATGGCCGCGGATACCACGAACTGCTGTCGCACGCCTTCGCCTACGTCCATGCCACCGAGGTCGGCGGCACTCATCCGGCGCTGATCGAGGCGATGGGGCGCGGCTGCCTGGTGCTGTACCTGAATACCCCCGAGAACGCGGAGGTGGCGGGCGGCGCGGGCATCGCCTTCCAGGACGACCTCGTCCGCAAGCTTGAAAGCGCGCTGGCGATGCCGGAGAGCGAACGCAATCAGTGGCGCGCACGGGCCGTGGAGCGAGTCCGCCAGCGCTACGATTGGGGGGCCGTTACGGATGCCTACGAGCAGCTTTTCCTGCGGCTGATCCAGAAACGATAATAGGGAAATGATCAGGCTGCCTTGCCGCACTTGGGTGGAAGTGTCGCTCTCGCGGATCGCGGAGAACTATCGGAGGGTTTGCGAGGCGGTGGGGCCGCGGGTCGAGGTGATGGGCGTCGTGAAGGCCGACGCCTATGGGCATGGAGCCGTGGAGGTGTCGCGGTTGCTTCAGGCCCAAGGAGCCCGGTGGCTGGCTGTAAGCAACGTGGAGGAAGGCGTCGCGCTGCGGCAGGCCGGTATCCGTACCCGCATCCTGGTGATGGCCGACTCACTGCCGTTTGAGCGCGAGGCGCTGGCAGAGCATGACCTGACGCCGGTGGTCCACTCGCTCGAGGACCTCTCGCAGTTGGACCAATTCGCCGCGGCCCGCAGCTCCCGACTCCGCTATCACCTGAAGCTCGACACGGGCATGGGGCGGCTGGGAACGCGCGCGACTGCCGGCGAGATAACGGCGGCGGTCCGCCATTGCCGCCACGCGGAGTGCGAAGGGTTGATGACGCACTTCGCCTCATCGGCCGACTATGGCAGCGCTCAGACAGACCGGCAAGTCGAAGCCTTCGAGGCAACGCTCGCCGCTTTCCGATCAGCCGGAGCGGAGCCTGCCTGGGTTCACATGTCGAGCACCAATCCGGTTGCCTACGGGCGCAGGTCCGCCTGGGGGAACATGGTTCGGGCGGGGCATTTGCTCTACGGGTACGTGTCGCCGGCCAAGGGTGA
Source organism: Bryobacterales bacterium (assembly GCA_963798455.1). Taxonomy (GTDB): domain Bacteria; phylum Acidobacteriota; class Terriglobia; order Bryobacterales; family Bryobacteraceae; genus CAWCTD01. Next base: position 4,303,079 of record CAWCTD010000003.1, on the reverse strand, counting down.
CGCCCCCGCCAGGCTACTGGATGTGAGGCCCGCGCTGGCGTGGAAGGCGACCATCCTGGCGGTGAAAGACTTGCCCGTGGGGGCGCTGGTAGGCTACGGAGGCACGTTCCGCGCGGAGCGGCCCACCAGGATTGCGGTGCTGGCGGCGGGCTACGCCGACGGGGTGCCGCACCGGATGTCGAACCGCGGGAAGGTCATTGCCGGCGGCCAACTAGTGCCGGTGGTAGGGGCGGTATCCATGGACCTGACCACCATCGACGTCACGGACGTGCCGCGACTGGAGCCCGGCGACGCGGTGACGATTCTCGGGCGGGAGGGCAACGTCGAGTTGAACGCGCAGCAGGTGGCGCGCTGGGCCGGTACGATTTCCTACACCGTGTTGTGCGGCATCAGCGCCCGGGTGCCAAGGGTGTACGTGTAGTCGCGCGGGCCGACGCTTTTCAGTGATTTACGGAATTCGGTGACACTGCCATGACCGCTCCCTCACGGTCGCGGCTCAGTTCCCTTTGCTGAGCCGCGAGCGTCAGCGAGCGGTTCCGTTCTGCCTGCAATTTTGCATTCCAAATGCAAAATTGCATGATGCCGGCAGGGCCTCACACGTCCAGGTTGCGGACGTCGAGGGCGTTTTCTTCGATGAACTTGCGGCGGGCTTCGACGTCTTCGCCCATCAGCGTCGAGAAGATCTCCTCGCACTCGACCGCGTCTTCCAGGCGCACGCGCAGCAGGGTGCGCGTCTCGGCGTTCATCGTCGTCTCCCACAACTGCCCGGCGTTCATCTCGCCCAGGCCCTTGTAGCGCTGGATGTTGACGTCGCGCGTGCCTTCCTTCTTCACGTACTCCAACAGCTCGCCCCAGTTCGCCAGCGTCTCGCGCGCCGCATCCTTGGCCACCACGTAGGGCGGCTGGCTGTAACGCGCAAGCTGCTTGGCCAGGCTCCGCAGCCGGCGGTACTCGGGCTGCGCGGCCAGCTCCAGACCGATGGAGCGCTGGCGTTGGTCGAGTCGTGGTAGGTCACCATCCAGGCGCCAGTGTTCCTCGTCGCGCTCAAGCTGGCTCTTCAGCCCCGCCGCTTCGAGCGCTTCGACCAGGTTCCTCAGGTTCCCCTCGCCGGCGAAGTCGGCTTTGGTGTCGATCTTGAGTTGCGGATTGGCCACCACGGCCACTGCCCGCGCCTCGCGCAGCTTGCGCTCCACCTTCTGGGACATTTGCAGGTACTCGTCGAGCCACATCAGGAAGCTGCGCAAATCGGCGCCTTCCACGCGCGGCGGGGGATGGCCGTTGCCCGGCCCGTACTCCACCGCCACGTTCTCGGTGGCGCGGCGCAGAATCTCCCGCACGAATTCCTTCTCGTCCTTGATGTACTTCTCGCTCTTGCCCTTCTTGATGCGGTAGAGCGGCGGCTGCGCCACGAACACGTGGCCGCGCGTGATCAGCTCCTGCATGTGGCGGAAGAAGAAGGTCAGCAGCAGCGTGCGGATGTGCGAGCCGTCCACGTCGGCGTCGGTCATGATGATGACCTTGCCGTAGCGCAGCTTGGCCAGGTCGAAGTCGCCCTCCTCCTTGCCGATGCCCGTGCCGATGGCCGTGATCATGGCGCGAATCTCCTCGTGAGCGAGCATCTTGTCGTAGCGCGCTTTCTCCACGTTGAGGATCTTGCCCTTCAGAGGAAGGATCGCCTGGTACTTGCGGTCCCGGCCCGCCTTGGCGGTGCCGCCGGCGGATTCGCCCTCCACCAGAAACAGCTCGCAATGCTCGGGAACCCGCTCCTGGCAGTCGGCCAGTTTGCCCGGCAGGCCGCCGGAGTCGAGCGCGCCCTTGCGGCGGGTGAGATCGCGGGCGCGTCGGGCAGCCTCTCGCGCGCGCGAGGCGTCGATGGCCTTGGAGACGATCTTGCGCATCACCGAGGGGTTCTTGTCGAAGTGCTCGCTCAGTTTCTCGTTGACGAGCTGGACCACGTAGCCCTGGATGTCGCTGTTCAATTTCCCCTTGGTCTGGCCTTCGAACTGCGGCTGTGGGAGCTTGACACTCACCACGGCGGTGAGGCCCTCGCGCACGTCCTCCCCGCTGAGATTCTCCTTTACATCCTTGAAGAGCCCCGCCTGCTGGCCGTAGTAGTTGATGGTACGGGTAAGCGCGCTGCGGAAGCCGCTGAGATGCGTGCCGCCGTCGACGGTGTTGATGTTGTTGGCGAAACAGAAGATGTTCTCGGTATAGCCGTCGTTGTACTGGAGCGCCACCTCCATGGCAATCGTGCCGCCGTTGGGTAGGTCACGCTCGCCTTCGATATAGATAGGCCGGTCGTGGAGCGCGGTCTTGCCGCGGTTCAGGTGCTTGATGAACTCGGCGATGCCGCCGCTGTAAAGGAACTCGTGTGTCTTGACAGGGTCGCTCCGCTCATCGGTCAGGGTGATTTTCAGGCCGCCGTTCAAGAATGCCAGCTCGCGGAGCCGCTGCGCGAGGGTATCGTAGTTGAACTCGGTGACGTCGAAAATCGTACCGTCCGGCTTGAAGGTTACCTTGGTTCCGGTCTTCCTGCCCGCTTTACCGCTCTTTTGCAGCGGCGCGAGGGGGACTCCGCGCTCGTACTCCTGGGTCCAGGTGAAGCTGGGCCCGCTGTTGGTGGCCGGATCCTGGTGCCAGATCTCAAGACTCAGGTTTTCGCTCAACGCGTTCACGACACTCACGCCGACGCCGTGCAGGCCGCCCGAGACCTTGTACGACCTCGAATCGAACTTCCCGCCGGCGTGCAGCTTGGTCATGACCACTTCCGCCGCCGAGAGGCCCTCCTCCTTCATGACGTCCACGGGAATGCCGCGCCCGTTGTCCACGACCGTGACGGAGTTGTCGATGTGGATGGTGACATTGATCTCCGAGCAGAAACCGGCCAGCGCCTCGTCCACTGAGTTGTCAACAACTTCATAGACCAGGTGGTGCAGGCCGGATTCCCCGGTGGACCCGATGTACATGGCGGGGCGCAGGCGCACCGCCTCAAGCCCCTCCAGCACCTTGATGCTGCTGGCATCGTAGACCCCGGCTCCATTTACCGCGACTTCTTTACTCCCCATAGAAGAAAACGCCTCTCTTGCGCCGAGCATGGCTCCGCGCCACTCTATCTCAGATCCGCATCGGCATTACGATGTACCGGTAGTCGTAAGCCTCTCCGTCTCCGGATGGCCTCCACTCACCCGCACTCTGCGGATCCTTGAAGTGCACCGAGACCTGCGCTTCTGAAGTGGCGCGCAGGAACTCGAGCAGGTACTGCGCATTAAAGCCGATTTCCACGGTGGGACCATCATACGGGACAGGGATGCTTTCCTCGCTCTCTCCCGTCTCTGAAACGGAGGAGTGGACCTTCACTTCACCAGGACAGACCTGAAGCCGAATCGCGTGCGAGCGCTCGTCGGAGAACTGCGAGACTCTCTCCACGGCAGCTCTGATCTCCTCGCGCTCAAGCACGACTGAGTGCGGGTGCTCCTTGGGCAGCACTCTTTCGAAATCCGGGAAATTACCCGTGAGCTTGCGACTGATCAGGAGCCGTTCCCCGAACTGGAAGAACAGGTGGTTCTCATCGCCCGCAAAGCTCACTACCAGGTCGGCTGCAGATTCTTGAGCCAGTTTCAAAATCTCGCCCATGGCTTTGCGCGGCACCAGAGCCCGGTACGGACTGCGGATCCCAGCCAGATCCTGGCGCGTCTCCACGTACGCCAGGCGGTGCCCGTCCGTCGATACCATTGCCAGCCCGCGTTCCTTCACGACCAGCAACGCGCCATTCAGGCTGAAGCGCGATTCCTCGGTGGAGATAGCAAAAACAGTCCGGGCGATTAGATCCGCAAGCACGGACACCGGCAACTCCGCCGAGGCCTGCGGCATGGCAGGCAACTCGGGAAAGCTCTCACGCGACATGCCGGCGATCCTGGTGCGCGAACGGCCGCACACAAGACTCGCCCACTGGTTCTCCAGAAACTTCACGTTCAGATCAACATCCGGAAGCAGCCGCACGTATTCGAGCAACCGACGCGCCGGGATGGTTCCAGCCCCATCCTTGCGGACACGAGCCGGGCAAGAACAACGAATCCCGAGTTCCAGATCGGTCGCCGTTAACACGACCCGCTCTCCGGCGGCCTCCAGCAGCACATTCGAGAGGATAGGAATCGTGGTCTTCTTCTCCACCACGCCCTGGGACAGATTCAGCTCACGAACCAGTTCAGCCTTGCTCACAGTGAATTCCATCGGAACCGTTCTCCTGCACTCTCTGATTCTGTAATCTCAATAAATCTATAAGAGTCGTAGTCGTAGGGGCTGTTGAAATGTAGAATTCCCCCTAAATTATACAAAATCCAAGTCCTTCCTGTCCCGTCCTGCTGTGGATGGGGGGCTGGAATCCGAGTGGCCCGGCGGCCGCGGAAGCGACTTCCACCGGTTTGCAGAGGTGGCGCTGGGGTCATTTTGTGGAAATCTTTCTAAGTTCAACTGATTGAGTCGATTAGCTTGTGGACGGTCCTGTTTATTTCGGTGTTTTGGTGCCGCAACCGATCGATCTTGTGGACCGAGTGCAGGACGGTCGTATGGTGCTTGCCCCCGAAGGCGCGGCCGATTTCGGGCAGCGAAGCGCCGGTGAGTTCTTTCGCCAGGTACATCGCGATTTGCCGCGGCTCGGAGATGTGCCTGGCATTGGTCTTCTGCTTGAGTTGGCTTATCTGGAGCTTGAAGTGCTCGCCCACGGCTCTCTGAATGGTCTCGATTGTAATCCGCCGCTCCTGAAAGGACGCCAGATGCTTCAGGCAGTGCTGTGCCATGGCGAGGTTGATGGGAGTCTGTGTAACTGAGGAGTAGGCAATCAGCTTTACCAGTGCGCCCTCAAGTTCTCGCACGTTTGACTTAGTCTTGGTGGCAATGAAGATTCGGACGTCCTCCGGCAGTTTGACACCTTCGGCTTCGGCTTTCTTGTCGAGGATGGCCATTTTAGTCTCCAGGTCCGGTGGCTGCATGTCCACCATGAGCCCCCACTCGAAGCGGGAGCGAAGACGTTCGACCAAGCCGGGGATCTCTTTGGGAGAACTGTCGCTCGAGATCACGATCTGCTTCTGATGATCGTACAGCTCGTTGAATGTGTGGAAGAACTCCTCCTGGGTGCGCTCCTTGCCTCCCAGTATCTGGATATCGTCGACAAGCAGAACATCGGCGCTGCGGTAGTGCTGGTGGAACTGTGGCATCCGTTGCGAGCTGATGCACTGTATCAACTCGTTCATGAAGCGTTCGCTGGAGGTATAGACAATTCTCATGCCCACATAGCTGTCCCGCAACGCCCGCCCGACGGCGTGCATGAGGTGTGTCTTCCCCATACCCACCCCGCCGTAGATGAACAGCGGATTGTAGGAGCGCGAAGGGCTTGTCGCGACGGCCATCGCCGCGGCGTGAGCGAACTGGTTGCAGGAGCCCACTACGAAACTGCCGAAGGTGAACTTCGGGTTCAAGCAAGCTTGAGGGGCATGCGTAAGGAACTCCGTGTTGCTCCTTTCGCTGGACCCGCCATTGATCGGAGGCGTCTCTACGTCCCCAGATCCTATCTCGTACACGGTTCGTCTTACAGGAAGCGCCAGCAGGTGGATGGCGGATGTGATCAGGTCAGCGTACTCCTCCTCCATCCAGGCGCGCGTCGCTTCGTCTGGAACAGCTACGTGGAGGGTTCCACCCTCCAAACCTCGGAACCTGGACTTTGCAAGCCAGTTCTGGAAACTTTCGCCACTCAGTAATCCGCCTAGATGGGTTTTGATCCGTTCCCAGGCGTTTACATCGACTACAGGCACACCACCACCCCCAGTTTTCCACAGGTTTCCCACAACCTGAGGAAATCTTGTGAACAGCGCTCCCGATTCTGTTTGGAATCGAAGGTGAACCAAACTGCCGTGACGGCCCTGTAGGACCGAACGCAAGACAGTCTAGCACAAAAGGCGAGCTGCAAGACCAGCGCATTTGGGCATTTATTTTCCGTTTCAAATCAATGACTCACAGGTCAAAAGAACAAGACGGAAGAATCCTGTCATTCGCGGGTCACCACATGGAAACAGAAGCGGCGCCGATTGTTTGGGTGTCGCACCCCGCACAACGGGGCAGCCAAGCCCTCCCCCTGGAAACCGAACTGGATTTGTGCTTTGATAGGGGAACATGGAATGGACCAGATTCCGTTTTGAAGGACTCAGAGCTTAATGTATCCACGCGGGCACTTTCCACCTCGCCGTCCCCGAATCCGAGAGAATGTCAACGAAGCAATTCGCGCCAGGGAAGTAAGAGCCATCTTCCCCGATGGAACCGTGGAGGTCATGCCGACGCCGGCCGCGCTGCGCAGGGCTCAAGAGTTGGGCCTCGACCTCATCGTAGTCTCGCCCACGGCGGAGCCTCCGGTCGCCAAGGCCATGGATTACGGCCAGTGGCAATACGAGCAGAAGAAGAAGCAGCAGGAAGCCAAGAAGAAGCAGCACGTGATCCAGGTGAAGGAGCTCAAGTTCCGCCCCAATACCGACGATCACGACTACGAGTTCAAGAAGAACCATGCCATCCGGTTTCTCAACGAAGGGAACCGGGTGAAAGCGATGGTGCAGTTCCGCGGGCGGGAGATCGCGCACGTGGACCTGGGCAAGAAACTGCTGCTGCGATTCGCGGAGGACCTGGCGGCCCACGGAGCGGTTGAGGGCCAACCGCGCCTGGAAGGGCGCTTCGCACACGTGCTGATCAGCCCGGTGAAGACCGCCAGCAAGAAGGAGAAGCCGAAGGAAGAGAAGGCCCAGCCGGCGGTGTCACCCCCCGCGGGTGCCGCGCCCGAGTCCGCTCAATAGAACAAGTACTTTTTCCACTGCTCATCGCTCTTGCCAAGCAACCGCATCAGGTGCCGGCTGGTGTGCAGGCTGAAGGGCCGGGGCTGCCGGCTGAGGCGCATGCCCGCTTCCTCCGGCGTGCGATTCCCCTTGCGGTTGTTGCAGTCATGACAACAAGCTACGAGGTTCTCCCAGGCGCTCTCACCCGAGCGGGAGCGGGGAACCACGTGGTCGAGCGTGAGCTCTCCGGAAGGCATGGTGCGCAGGCAATACTGACAGGTGAACCGGTCCCGGATCAGGATGTTCTTGCGCGAAAGGGCGCGGGTCTGGTGGGGGATCCGCCGGTAGCCGAGCAGCCGGATGACCGACGGAAGCCGAATGGAGTCCAGCGCCGAACGGACCATGAGGTGGGACTGCTCCTCAGCGGTTGCCACGCCTTTGAGGACGAGCACGATGGCCCGGCGGGCCGCGCAGATGTTGATGGGCTCGTAGCTGGCGTTCAGGACCAGCACCGGTCTGTGCAAACGGTCGCCGCTGGTCATCTACAACGCTCCCGAATAACTGGACTTGTGAGGCAGCGTGCCGGCGACCGGCTGGAATCGGCGGTCAGCCCGGGCCAGGGCCAGAAAGGCCACGTACTTGGCGCCGGCGCTCTTCAGCGCACGCGAGCAGGCACTGGCGGTGGCGCCCGTGGTCATCACATCGTCCACGAGCAGAACACGCAGGCCTTCGACCGACCGCCGGCGTGCGGGCGCGAAGGCGCCCGAAACGTTGACCCGCCGCTTGGCGTTGGTCAATCCCGCCTGTGGGGCCGTGGCGCGCAAGCGTCTGACGCCCCGGGCGACAGGCAGCCCGCAACGGCGGCTTACCTCCCTGGCGAGCAGTTCCGACTGATTGAAGCCACGCCGCCAGTACCGCCGCCAGTGCAGCGGCATGGGGACGATGGCGTCGAACCGCTGCTCGCGCGGGTAGGCGGCCATGAGGAAATCGCCCAAGGGCCGGGCCAGAGTGCGGATCCGGTCGTACTTGAGCAGATGGATCAGCTCGCGCAGAGCGCCTTCATAAGCCCCGAAGGAGTAGGCCGCATCAAAGCCTTGCAGATTGCCGCGGCACAGGGCGCAGCGGCCGGAAGCATCCAGCGGAAAAGGGTTGGAGAACGGGGTACGACAGGTGGCGCAGAAGAAATCCGCCGCCAGCGGGGACGGCAGCCGGAGGCAGGCCTCGCACACGGGTACTCGCGACAAGTCCCGTAACGGTTGGCCGCAGAGGCGGCAGTCGTCGGGAAAGAGGAGGCTGGCGAAGGAAGACGCAAGCTTCAGGATGGGGTTGGGCAGCCCAACCGGAAACAGTTGCGAGCGGGATCTGGTGCTACTCGAGAAGACCCACCTCCCGGTCTTGCCACTTCAGTCTACTACAGCGGGAGGGCATGGTACGAGAGGCTCTCTGCTATGATGGGTACGTTTCCTTCCTTATGATTCCGCGCGATCCCACAAACATCGTCTGCGCACACAGCCCGGACTCCGACGACGCGTTCATGTTCTACGCCCTGGCTACGCAGAAGATACGGTCCAGCCGGCTTCAGTTCGGGCACGTGCTGAGCGACATCGAGACCCTCAACAGGAAAGCCCTGGAGGGCGCCTACGAGCTGACCGCGCTGTCCTATCATGCCTACCCGTACGTGGCCGACAAGTACGTGTTGATGTCCAGCGGTTCCAGCGTGGGCGATGGCTACGGACCGCTGGTGGTGGCCACGCACCCCATGGCGCCAGAGGAACTCAAAGGGAAACGGATCGCGGTGCCGGGGAAAATGACCACGGCGTACCTGGCGCTGAAACTGTTCGAGCCGGACTTTGCGCCGGTGGTGACGCCCTTCGACAAGATCGTGGACGCGGTGCGCGAGCACTCGGTAGCCGCCGGCCTGCTCATACACGAGGGGCAACTCACCTACAGCAGCGGCGGCCTCCACGCGGTGCTGGATCTCGGAAAGTGGTGGAAGCAGGCGCACGGATTGCCTTTGCCGCTGGGAGCCAACGCGCTACTGAGGTCGCTGGCTCCGGAGGTCAGCGAGGAGTGCTGCCGCATGATGCGCGACAGCATCCAGTACGCTCTCGATCACAGCGCCGAGGCGCTCGACTACGCGCTCCAGTTCGCGGGCGACATGGACCCCGCGCTGGCCGAGAAATTTGTCGGCCTGTACGTCAACCACTACACCGTGGACTGCGGCGAGTTGGTTCCCAAGGCGGCGCAGAAGCTGCTGGATATGGGCTACGAGGCCGGCCTGATCGAACACAAGGTGCAGGTCGAGTTTATTCGCTAGACTTGGATCTATGGACCGGCCTGTCGCCGCTTTGCTGTGCGCAATCTGCCTCGCCGGCGGTGCGCTGAACGCCCAGGATCCCGCCAGCCAGGATCCGCGAGAGCGCCAGAGGGCCGCACGGGCGCTTGCCCGGCAGGGCTCGGAAGCCATTCCCAAGCTGACGCCGCTGTTGTCGGACCCCGTCCTGGCGGTGCGCATCGAGGCGGTCAAGGCGTTGGTGGACATCGGCACCCAGTACAGCCTGGACCCCTTGATCAAGGCCGCGCGGGACAACGACCCTGAGATTCAGATACGAGCCACCGACGGGTTGGTCAACTTCTATCTTCCCGGCTACGTGCGCACCGGGCTCAGCGCCTCGCTGCGCCGCGCCGGCGACAGCGTCACGAGCCATTTCACGGACAACAACGACCAGGTGATCGATCCATTCGTGGAGGTGCGTCCTGAGGTGATCGAGGCGCTCGGCCGGCTGGTTCGTTCCGGCTCCTCGATGGAGTCGCGCGCTAACGCGGCCCGCGCCGTGGGCATCCTGCGCGGGAGAGCGGCGGCGCCCGACCTGCTGGCGGCTGTGCGTTCCAAGGATTCGCAGGTGATCTACGAGTGCCTGATCGCCTTTCAAAAGATAAAGGACACGAGCGCCGGCCCTGGGCTTTCTTTCCTGCTGCGAGACCTCGACGAAAAGGTGCAGGTCGCCGCCGTGGAGACCGCGGGGCTGTTGTACAACACCCAGGCCCTGCCCGACCTGCGAGACGTTCTGGCGCGTACTCGAAGCAGGCGGGTGCGGCAGGCAGCGCTGACATCCATCGCCATGCTGCGGGATCCCTCGGACCGCGGCCTCTTTACCGGATACCTGGCGGACCGGGACGACCGGCTGCGCGCGGCGGCAGCCGAGGGCTTGGGCCGCGTCAAGGACCCTCGCGACCTGCCCGTGCTGGAGAAGGGTTTCGAGGGCGAGAGCAGCAACCTGGCGCGGGTGTCGTTTGCCTTTGCCCTGGTCATGGAGGGCAAGCTGGAGCTTTCGGAGTCCAGCCCGCTGCAATACTTAATCGACACCCTGAACTCAGCCGCCCGCGCCAATGCGGCCGAGGCGCTGCTCGTCGAGGCGGCTCGGAACAGGGAAGTGCGGCAGGCGCTCTACCAGCCGCTCCAGCGGGGGATGCGGGACGAGAGGATCGGCCTGGCCCGGGTGTTGGCCGTGAGCGGCGATGCGGAGACGGAGCCTCTGCTGGAATCGCTCACGCACGACACCAACGTGGATGTGGCCAGCGAGGCGGTGCGGGCGCTGCGCGGTCTTCGTGCGAGGCTGAGGTAGGGGCCCCGGGTATGCCCGGCCCCTACTTGGCCCGGCGCTGCTTCTGCTGCCCGACGCGGATCTTGAAGTGCTGCTGCTTGGACTCCTGATACGCTTTGTGATCGTGCCGCGCCACGGCGTCGGCCAGGTAGGCGCTGACGTCAGCATTCTTGGGCAGCACGGCCATCAGGGTGAAACTCTCGTTGCACTCCGGACAAAAGGGCCGGAACCGCTTGACGTTGGGGATCCCCATAAACCATCACTTTACCACGCGGCTTCCTCGCGGCACCACCGCCCAAGGAAAAGTAGAAAATCGCCTCTTGACTACAGGCTCCAGTCGAGTAAAATCTGAGAGTCGCCCTTTTTCGGTACGAAAGCGCAACCTCATGCTCAAGCCAGCCAGAAAGACCCGCCCCGAAACACCCCCGCCGGCCGTGACATATGTCAGCAGCGAGGTGGCCAAGATCGCTCGTGTGAGCCTGCGGCAGCTTCAGTGGTGGGACGAGAAGCACGTCGTTTCTCCGCGGCATCAGGGCCACAGGCGCATGTATACGGCGGAAGAGGTGCTGGAGGTAACGGTCATTTCGGAGCTGCGGCGCAAGGGTTTCTCCTTGCAGAAGTTGCGCCGGGTGCTGCGGTACTTGCAGAAGGACATGGGGCGCCGCTTGAGCGAGGTGCTGGCCGGAGAATCCAGTCTGCACCTGCTCACCGACGGGAGGACCATTTTCCTCGAAGATCGCCAGGAGCGGGTGATCGACATCCTGAAGAATGCGCGCCAGCCCATGTTCCTGGTGTGCGTCAGCGACCATGCCAAGCGGCTCGGCCCCGGCGCCAGGAAGCCGGCCCAGCAGGAGAGCCTGCCGGCCATTCGCAAGATCCGGGCGGGCTAGCCCGCGTGGCTGAGCTATAATATCTAGTGCTGGGGATATTTTAGGGATGAAACCTACGCGACGGCTCTCTTTTCTTGCGCCGGTGATTATTCTGGCGTGCGCTTTGGCGGGCGGTGTCTACGCGCCGGGGGCGGCGGGTGTATCGGCGGCAACGTCGGAAGACGACATCCGCGCTAGTCTGAAGATCTTCAGCAACGTGTACACCGAGGTGGAGCAGAACGCCGCCGAGCCCCTCGATCCCGACAAAGCCGTGTACAACGGGGCGATCCCCGGGATGCTGAGGACCCTCGATCCTCACTCGAGCTTCTTCGATCCCAGGTACTTCCAGTTGATGCGCGAAGAGCAGCGGGGACACTACTATGGCGTGGGCATGAGAGTGGGGGCGCGAAACAACAAGGTCATCGTCATGGAGATCTTCGCGGGCGCGCCGGCCTACAAAGCCGGCCTGCGGCCGGGCGACGTGATCGCCGAAGTGAACGGCAAGCAGACCGAGGGCATGTCCACCGCGGACGTCGCCGACCTGCTCAAGGGCCCGCGCGGCACGGTGGCGAAGGTCGGGGTGATGCGGCAGGGCCACGACCAACTGCTGGTACTGGATGTGGTGCGCGACGAGATCACGCGCAAGAGCGTGCCCGATGGCTTTTTCGTTCAGCCGGGTGTCGCCTACGTGCGGATCGAGCAGTTCAACGATACGACCAGCCGTGAGCTGGACGATAACCTGAAGCGGCTGGGAGAGCAGAATATCAAGGGGCTGATTCTCGACTTGCGGGGCAACCCCGGAGGCCTTCTGAATGAGGGCGTGGCCGTCGCGGAACGGTTTCTTCAGAAGGGACAGCTCATCGTCAGTCACCGGGGCCGGGCCTCGGCGGAGAAGCGCTACGTGGCGCGGAACGGAAGCGCGGGCCGGGACTATCCCATCGTGGTCCTGGTGAACCGCACGACGGCCTCGGCGGCGGAGATCGTGAGCGGCGCGCTTCAAGATCACGACCGGGCCTGGATCTTCGGAGATAACACCTTCGGCAAGGGCCTGGTGCAGACCGTGTACCCGCTTTCGGAGAACACGGGGCTGGCATTGACCACCGCCAAGTACTACACGCCGAGCGACCGCCTGATCCAGCGTGATTACTCGAGCATGTCGTTCTTCGACTACTACTACCGCAAGACCGACGGCACCCAGAACACGCAGGACGTGAAGATGACCGACAGCGGCCGGACCGTGTATGGAGGCGGCGGGATTGCACCCGATGAAAAATACACCCCCCCCAAGCTGGACCGTTTTCAGGTTGAGCTGATTCGCCAGGACGCGTTCTTCAATTTCACGGCCCAGTATTTCGGCACGAACAACTCCAAGCTGCCGAGGGATTGGGAACCCGACCAAGCGGTCGAGAATGCGTTCCACCGGTTCCTTGTGGATTCCGGGATATCCTTCACCGAAGCTGAGTACTCCGCCGACCACGACTGGGTGCGCTCGCAACTGAAACGCGAAGTATATGCCTACGCCTTCAGCGTGGACGATGCCAACCTCGCCGCGATCAAAACGGACCCCGAGGTGGCCAGGGCGGTCGAGTCTCTGCCCAAGGCCAGGGCGCTGCTGGACAACGCCAAGAAGCTGCTCGCGCAGCGCAGCGCGAAGTAACGTTGACCCACTGCATCCCCGAACCGCAGATCGCCGTGCTCGACGCCGGCGGGCAGTATTGCCATCTCATCGCGCGCAAGGTCCGGGACATGGGTGTGTACGCCGAAGTCCGCCCCAGCGAGACGCCGGCCGTCGAGCTCAGCTCGCGCAAGGGCATCATCATCTCGGGCGGTCCCAACAGCGTGTACGAGAAGGACAGCCCGACCGTGGATCCCGGCATCTTCTCCTCGGGGCCCGCGGTTCTGGGCATCTGCTACGGGCACCAGTTGATGGCCTACCGGCTCAGTGGCGTGGTTCAGAAAGGGGAGAAGGGCGAGTTCGGCCTGGCCTTTTTGGACCTGAAGGTGCAGGACCCGTTCCTGGAGGGGGTCGCCGACCACCAGCAGGTCTGGATGAGCCACCGGGACACGGTGCAGCAGATGCCGGAAGGGTTCTGTCTCCTGGCGAGCACGGGCACATGCCGCGTGGCCGCCATGGGCGACAGGCAGCGGCGGCTGTACGGGGTCCAGTTTCACCCGGAGGTTGTGCACACCCGGCAGGGCAAGGAGATACTCGCCAACTTCCTGTTCCGGGTGTCCGGATGCCAGCGCGACTGGAACCCCAAGCACCGCGTTCCGCTCATCGAGGAAGAGATCCGCGAGACCGTGCGGGACCGCAAGGTGTTCTTCTTCGTCAGCGGAGGGGTGGACTCCACGGTGGCTTTCACGCTCTGCCAGCGCGCCCTCGGGCCGGGGCGCGTGCGCGGGATCTATGTCGACACAGGCTTGATGCGCGAGGGCGAGACCGACTTCGTGCGCGGCATCTTTCGGGACTCCGGAGATTCGTTCCTGGTGAAGGACGCGCACCGTCAGTTTCTGAATGCCCTCGGGGGCGTGACCGACCCGGAGCGCAAGCGCCGGATCATCGGAGAGGAGTTCGTTCAGGTGCAGGAGCGCGCCATCGAGTCGCACCACTTCCTGGAGCAGGACTGGATTCTGGGGCAAGGGACAATCTATCCCGACACGATCGAATCCGGCGGGACGGCCAAGGCCGCGGTCATCAAGACGCACCACAACCGGGTGCCCGGGATCGTGCGGCTGATGGAAGCCAACCGGATCGTGGAGCCGCTGAGCTTCTTCTACAAGGACGAAGTGCGGGAAGTGGGACGAGAACTCGGCCTGCCGGAGGAACTGCTGGAGCGGCACCCGTTCCCGGGACCGGGCCTGGCGATCCGCTGCCTGTGCGCCGAAGCCGGCGAGCCGCTGCAACGATTGGAGAGCGGATGGCTCCTTCCGGTCCGTTCCGTGGGCGTGCAAGGCGACTCACGAAGCTATGCCCACGTGCTTTGCCTGGACCGGTTTCCCTCTCCGGAGGCGGACCTCCAGGGAGAGGCGACGGGGCTGATCAATCGCATCGCGGGGATCAACCGCATCGTGGCCCGGGTGGATAGCAGGGCCCCGCTCTCTGAGATGCGGATACTCGAAGGCTCATTGAGCGAAGAACGTCTGGGCCGGCTCCGGAACGTGGATGCGATCGTGCGGCGCCTGTCGCACGCGAGCGGCTTCGACCGCCGAGTCTGGCAATTCCCGGTGATACTGATTCCGGCCGGTACTCCCCAACGGCCGGACTCCGTGGTGCTGCGGCCGGTGGACTCGGTGGACGGCATGACCGCCCAGTCGGTCGCCATGGAAAAGACCCTGCTTGAGAAAATGACCGCGGAGGTGCTCGGCGTAGCCGGCGTCTGCGGGGTGTTTTACGATCTGACCCACAAGCCCCCGGGCACGATCGAGTGGGAGTGACTCCGGGTCACGCCCGATTGCACGTATACTCTTGGTGTTTGCTAGCTTCCTCTCGTCCCCGCCGCGCGGCGTACGCTGACCTGCGCCCCCTGCCGGATTTCGTCGGTGGCGCGGCGCACGACCTCATCTCCGGGACGTAGCGCGCCGAAGACCTCCACGAGGTCGTCTACCGGCGCGCCGCGCGTGACATCGACGTACTCGGCGCGGCCGTCGCGCACGCGGATCACGAAAGTGCGCTCGGTGGTGGTGACGATGCTGGTGGGTGGTACCAGCAAGGATGGCGCGGAACGGCGCACCGGCCAGGTGACCTCGGGATACATGCCGGGAGCCAGGCGGCCATTGGCGTTCGCCACGTCCAATTCCACGGGCATGGTGCGGGTCTTGGGATCGAGGGAGTCGGCGATCCGCGCCACTACTCCGCTGAAGCTTTCGCCGGGCCAGGCGGGCACCGTGAATGGTACTCGGGCGCCGCGTACAATGCCGCCCGCGTCGGCCTCGGGCACGGCCACCACCAGCCGCAAGGCCGTGGTTTGTTCCAGGCGAACGAGCGGCGTCCCGGCCGCGGGTCCCACCAGTGCGCCGGGATGCACGAAGCGCGTGGTGACGACGCCGTCGAAGGGCGCGGTCACCTTCAAGTACCCTTCCAATTCCCGCAGCGGTAGGACGGCGGCCTGGGCCGCGCTCTTCGAGCCATCCAGGGCCGCGATGACGGCGCGCGCGGCTGCCTCGGCCTGCTGTGCCACGATGACTTCGTTTTCGGCTACCGCCCCGGGGGTCGCGGAGGCGGCCTTCAGGCGCTGGAACGTGCTCTCGGCGGCGACCAGCTTGGCCTGCGCTTCGGCCCGCTGGGACTCGATTGCCTGCACCTTGGCTTCGGCTTCCGCCCGCTGGGCAGCCAGCTCCGGAGCGGACAGCAGCACCAGCAACTGGCCTTGCTTGGCCACGCTGCCGCGGTCCACCTCGACTTGCTCCACGAATCCATTGACGCGCGCGTAGAGGTCCACTCTCATATAAGGCGAGATCTCGCCGGGAAGGCGAAGCTTGCGCTCGACCGATTTGGAGACCACCGGCGCCACATCCACGGACTGCTGCGCCGCGAGCGCCGCGGCGAACAAGAAGATCAGACAGGTTCTAGGCAGATTCATAGTAACGGCTCGCTGGGTCATCAGGATCCAAGGACGGAGAGGCCGCGGAAGACCTCCCTTCGAAAATCGCGTATATCGATGGCAGCACGGTCAGCGTGGCGAGAGTGGCGGAGGCCAGTCCTCCGATCACGGCGCGCCCCAATGGGGCTGCCGACTGGCCGCCTTCGCCAAGACCGATCGCCATCGGCACCATGCCGGCCATCATCGCGGCGGCGGTCATCAAAATAGCTCGAAGCCGCCCCCGGGCGCCTTCCATCGCGGCCTCGACCGCGGAGGCCCCCTGCCGGCGGCTGGCTTGGGCGAAACTGACCAGCAGAATCGCATTGGCGACGGAGATCCCGATCGCCATGATGGCGCCCATGAACGACTGAATGTTCAGGGTGGTGCCGGTCACAAGCAGCGTCAGCATCACGCCGCAGAATCACGGCCGGCGCCGTGGAGACGACCGCGATCGCCAGACGGAACGACTGGAAGTTCGCCGCGAGCAGGAGAAAGATCACGGCGATGGAGAGCAGCAGACCGGTGCTGAGCCCCGAGAGCGTCTCCTCCAAAGGCGGAACCTGGCCGCGCACCGCAGACGGTCACGCCCAGCGGCGGCTTGCCCGCGCGGTCAATGGCGGCCTGCACCTTGGGAACAGCGTTGCCCAGCGGCTCGCCGTGTATGTTCGCCGTGATTCCCACCACGCGCTGCATGTTGTAGCGATCCACCTCGCCCGGGCGCGGTCCCGTATTTCAACTGAGCGACGTCGCCAACCAGAGGGTGGGCGGAAGGTTCCGCGGCTCCCTCCGGCATCACGGGCAGATTCTGCAAGTCTTCCAGGGAGGCGACCTTGTGCTGCGGGATCTCGACCTGGATCTGAAACGCATTGCCGCTCCTCGGATCGCGCCAGTAGTTGGGATCGATGAAGCGGCTCGACGAAGTGGCCGCCACCAGCGAGCGCGCCACGTCCGCCATGGTGAGGCCGTACTGCCCGGCGCGGTCGCGGTCGATGTTCACGTCGAGGGTCGGATAGTCCAGCGGCTGGGCGTACTGCAGGTCGCGCAGCTCGGGCAGTCTGCCCAGTTCGGCGAAGACCCTGGCGGCGTGTGCGCGGTTGGCCGGCTGGTTCGGCCCCTGCACGTCCACCTCGATGGGCGTCGGCGAGCCGAAGCTCATCACCTGGCTGATGATGTCGCCGGCTTCGAAGGAGAAGGCCACCTCCGGCAGCCCCTCGCGAAAGGCCTTTCGCAAGCGCTCCTTGAGTTCTTCGCCCCGCAGCGGAGCGCCGGGCTTCAACTGCAACCCTGCAGCACGCCTCGTGCTGGCCGCTGGTGAACAGGTAGATGGTGTTGATGGGGTAGCCGAGCCTTGCACGCCGACGAAATCGGTGGTGATGGCCACGTTGCCGGGCCCGGCCACCTGCTTCACGATGTCGAGCGCCTGAAGCGTCGCGACGCTCGGTCCGTTCGACGCGCGTGCCGGTGGGGGCGCGCAGCCGGATCTGGAACTGGGTGGCGTCCGCCGCGGGGAAGATCTCCGTGCCGATCCTGGGGTAGAGGAGGAACAGGAACACTCCCGTGACCACCACGTATGCACCCACCAGCGGCCAGCGGAAGCGCAGGACGAGACTCGAGATAGCGCTGTAGTACAGCGTCCGCAGCCAGCCATCGCTCTTCGCCGCCGTGCCCCCTGCGGATCACCCACGTGGACAGCACCGGCACCAGCTGCGGACAACAGGTAGGAGGAGATCATGGCGAAGCCGACCGCCAGCGAGAGCGGGACGAACAACTGCCGTGCCACGCCGATCATGAAGAACGACGGCACGAAGACCGCCAGGATGCAGAACATGCAGAGCAGGCGCGGGACGGCCGTCCTGCGCGAGGCCTCGACCACGGCGCGGGCCCGGGCCAGGCCCGGCCGCGATGTGGGTGTGGATGTTCTCGATCACCACGGTGGCCTCGTCCACCAGGACGCCCACCGCCAGCGCCAGGCCGCCCAGCGTCATGATGTTGATGGTCTGGCCCGTGATCCAGAGCCAGATGACCGCGCGCGAGCAAAGCGAACGGGATCGTCGCCACCACGATCAGGGCGCTGCGCCAGTCGCGCAGGAACAGCAGCACCATCAGCCCGGTCAGCAGCGCGCCCAGCAGCCCCTCCCCAATCAGGCCGCGGATGGCGTTGACGACGTAGGGCGACTGGTCGAACTCGAAGTCGATCTGGACGTCGGGCCCGACAGCCTGCGCCACCTCTCTGCATGCGCGGCAGGGCTGCCTTGACGCGCTGGATGACGGCCAGCGTCGAGGCGTCCGCGCGCTTGGTGACGGGGATGTAGACCGTGCGGCGGCCGTTGACGTGTGCGTAGCCGACGAGAATGTCGGTCGAGTCGTCGATCGTGCCGATGTCGCGCAGATAGACGGTCGGGCCCGCGCCGAGGCGGATGGGCGTGTCGAGCAGCTCCTTGATGTTGGCGCCCAGCGTGGCATTGGTGTCGGCGATGCGGATCAGGTCGCCGGTCCGCATGTTGCCGCGAGGGCAGCACGATGCTGGATCGGGTGACCGCGCGGATGACTTCCTCCGGCGAGATGCGGTACTGGCGGAGCCGGGCGGGGTCGACGCGAATCACGATGGTGCGCTGGTTGCCGCCGAAGGGCGGCGGCGCCGAGACGCCGGGCAGCGTCGCGAAGAGCGGGCGCACGCGGTTCAGGGCGATGTCCTGCATCTCGCCCGGGGTGCGAGCGTGGGGCTGGAGAAGACCAGCTGGCCGACCGGCACGCTGCCGGCGTCGAAGCGCGACGATGAACGGCGGCACCGTGCCGGGCGGCATGAACGAGCGCGCGCGGTTGACGTAGCCGACCGTCTCGGCCATGCGCCTGGCTCATGTCCGTGCCGGGGTGGAAAACCAGCTTCATGAGCGCCGCGCCCTGGATGTTGCTTGACTCGACGTGCTCGATGCCCGTGATGTAGAGGAAGTGATACTCGTAGTAGTACGTGAGGTAGCCTTCCATCTGGCTCGGGTCCATGCCGCCGTACGGCTGGGCGACGTAGATCTGCGGGGTCGCCGAGCTGGGGGAAGATGTCGACCGGCATCCGGCGCACGGCCAGCGCGGCGGCGAGAGCAACGGCGAGAACCACCACGAGGATCGTGATCGGCCTTCGCATCGAGGTGAGGACTAGCCACATGATTTGTCTCCTCTCCTACTTGCCCGCCAGTTGCAGGAATGGCTGGAGATCGCCGCGGGCGGCGGCGACACCCAGCAGCCCGCGCCAGACGCCCAGCTTGGCCAGTGCGTCGTCGGTTTCGGCCTGGGTGAGGAGCCTTTGGGCATCGGCGACCTCGACCACGGTGCCGAGCCCCGTCTTATAGCGGGCCGTGGCCTGCTCATGGGCGGCGAGCGCCGCCTCCAGTTCGGCCGGCGTGTTCCGGGCCACGCCCTGGGCGCCTTCGAGCAGGGCCCGAGCCTTGGCGGACTGGCCCGCCAAGTCCTGTACCACGCGGTCGTACTGAGCGGCTTCGGAGAGTTCGCGGTGCAACTCGGCCTCACGGCGCGAGCGGAGGGAGGGCAGTTCCATGAGAGGGAACTGCACCGTCATTCCCACTGCCCAGTTCTGAATGTTGGGTCCCACTCCCGAGAAGGCGCCTCCGGTGGCGCCGTCCGTCCGCGCGCCTGTGCCGCGGGCGTAGGAGCTTCCTTGCAGGGTGAATCGGGGAAAGTAGGAGCGGGCCAGCACGCGCTCGGAGGCCTTGACCTCTTCCACCGCGGCTCGCTGCTCCCGGGCCAGCGGGTGGTCCGCTGGGGAGCCGGCTTCGGGCGGCGCCTGCGGCGGCGCGCCGAGGAGCGGCCCGGACTGAATGCCGATCTGGGCGGGCTCCACGCCGAGGAACTGCGAAAGCGCAGCCCGGGCTACCTCCACGGCCTGTTCCGCCTGCGCCAGTTGTGTCCGGGCCAGCGCCGCTTCGGCCCTTGCCCGCGCCGCGTCGGCCCCGGGGCGCAGGCCGGAGGCGGCAAGGCTGCCCACGGCCTTCTCGAACACCTGGGCCCTTTCCAGGCCGGCGCGAGCGGCGACCACATCCTGCTCGGCGGCCAGGACAGTCAGAAAAGCGTCGGCGGCGGCGGTTTCGACCTGAAGGCGCGTCAGGTCCACGTCCGCCTGGGCGAGCCGCGTGCCGGATTGGGCTGCCTCGACCTGGGCGTGGCGCAGGCCGAAGTCGAACGGCTCCCAGGAGACCAGCACGCCCGTGGCGCTGCCCCACACGTTGGTCAGGCCGTTGGTCCCCAGCACCGGTCCCGAGATGGAGGGGATGACGGACTGCGGGAGGACCAGACCGAATGTGTTGTTTCGCGTCGCACGATTAATCTGCGCCAGGAAATCGGCGCGGGGCAGGTACGCGGTTCTCGCCAGGTTGACCCCGGCCGCGGCGACGGAGACGCGCTCCAGGGACGCACGCACGGCGGGGTACTTGTCAGCCGCCTGTTGGACGGCCTGGTTGAGTGTGAGCGGCTGTGGTTGGGCAAATCCGGCAACTTGCGCGAGGAACACGACGGCGAGCATCGGAACACAGATCTTCATCGCCCCTCCTTGTCGAGAGTGAGTCTGGCCAAATTTGTAACGCGAGTTCAGAAGGAATGCGAATAAACCCAGATATTTCCAGTGTACGCCGCAGCGGGGACGGCACTCAAGCCGTGCTACACTTTTTACGACGCGGCCTCCCGCCACGCGACGAGACCGCCGCCCCGGGCCCTTAGCTCAGCCGGTTAGAGCAGCGGACTCATAATCCGTTGGTCGTAGGTTCGAATCCTACAGGGCCCACCAGACCTCTCAACAACGGCGCTGGGTCAGACTCTATCGCCGCGACGTATACGCTTTAGCCAGCCACCACAAGATCATCAGGGCCAGCAGCCCGACCACTACGATCGTGGTCTTGGGATACGACCGGCTAAGACACGTCAGCAGCGTGGAATCGACTCTACAACCACCAATGGCGGCCCTTGCACCACTCGCTGTAACCGCGCTTCCTGACGATTTCAGCGCGTACTCGACAGCGGCTTGACCACGGCCGATAGTCGCGCATGCCAACGAGGCAAGGATTGTCAGCGTGAGGCGCGGCAGCAAGATCTTACTCCCATTGCAGTCTAACATGCCAAAGCGCCCGCGGCCCGTCAGGGCCAATCGAAGGTTCCAGTACCTGCGCGCCGTGGTTGCATTACTTTGCCTGCCCAGTGGGTGATGGACGGCTGGTGTCAACGCAGGATATTCATGTAGCTAGGGCCGGGGTCCAAGAAAGACCCTGAGCACCGAAGAGAACCAAGGGCCGGAGGGCCGTGATCTCCCCTGGTTCCGTGATCGAGATGAGGAAAACGTGACCGACCAAGCACTCCTGATAGGCTTCGCGAGTGCGGCGCTCGTCGTCCTGGTCTTCTATCTATTGCGCCGTCTGTCGCGCTGTCGTAGAAGAATCGTTTTCGATTAGTGGGCCGAGGAGCCCAGGAGGCAGCAACCAGACTCCACCATGAGTGGGTTCTGAAATGATTGGAGGACGAATATGAGCTCTTTCTGGCAGATCCTGGACACGCCGTTCACGCAGTTGCGATTGGAACAACAGCTTCTGGTCGTTTTGGTGGTGCTCTGCTGCGTCGCGCTCGCCATCTGCTCGGTGTCCTTCGCGGTGCGACGAATTCGGCCAGCGCGACTTCACGAGAGACGACTTGTGGGCCGCCCAGTTCTGATCTCCTGGCGGGACGGCGTTGGTCTTAAGCAGTCCGACGAGGGGTCCTGTCGAGATGTCTCGGCCGGAGGTATGGCGCTGGAGTTGCCGTTTCCCCTCAAGGTGCGTACTCGCCTCCAACTCCGGGTGTCTGAACCGCAACTGTCCGGCGTGGGCGTCGTGCGCCGTTGCACCCGAATCGGGCCGCGATACGTCGTTGGTGTGAAGTTCGATGGCCTTACACGTGCGGTCGTCACTCCCTCCTAACAGGCGTTTCCGAATGAGGTGGGACTGGCGTGCCGCCCCCGCCGGGTGAGCACTCGTGGCAGACGCGGAGGAAGCTATGCGCAGGGCGAGCGAATTTGAGGGGGAGGATCGTCGAAAAGGGCTGCGGTTCCCCATTCAACGGAAGGTTCGCTACAGTACTCCGAACGGGAAGCAGGGGGCCGGCACCTCCCTGGACATCAGCCGCAAGGGCCTCTTGTTTACTACACAACAAGTCTTGGATGTGGGAGAGTTTGTCGAACTGAGCCTGGAGTGGCCTGTTCGGCTCGATCAAAAAACGCCTCTAAAGCTGGTTCTGAGAGGTAGGGTAGTCCGCAGCTCGAATGACCGGGCAGCGGTCCTCGTTACACAACACGAGCTGCGGACCCTTGACCTAGGCGGGTACTTCGCGCGGTCGAGCTTCTAGGGTTCACGATCCGAAACCGTCGATCCTGCCGTTACAGTCCCACATGCCAAACCGTGCGGCGGTGACCGGTTCGCATCAGGTGCTCCCCGGAACTTGAATCTGTCCTGTTCGCGGCACGGGCGCGGAATCGGGCTGCACCCTCGCGTGGGGAGTCGATCTGGTGTATGCTCACACATGATCGGGAGTGCCAAACGGGAATCCCAGTTGACACGATCCATCCGACGGCGCTGCTCCCGAGGGATTCGCTGGGATTCGCACGAACGCAGGCAACCACATGATTCCCAGTGACGCATTCTTCAAGCAACTTCTGGACAATCTGTACGACGGCGTGTACTTCGTGGACCGGGAGCGGCGAATCACGTACTGGAACAAGGGCGCTGAGAGGATTTCGGGCTTTTCCGCCGGCGAAGTTCTGGGAGCGCACTGCTGGGACAATATTCTCCTTCACGTGGACGGGAAAGGGTGCCAGTTGTGCACGGGCCGATGCCCTCTGGCCGCAACGATTGAAGACGGCGGCGCGCGTGAAGCGGACATCTTCTTGCGCCACAAGGCGGGGCACAGGGTGCCGGTTTCCGTGCGGGTAAGCCCCATCCGAGATGGCGAGGGGCAAATCATGGGGGCAGTGGAATCGTTCAGTGAAAACTCCTCCAAGACCGCCGCGCTGGACAGACTGGTTGAGCTGCAGGAACTGGCCCTGCTCGACCCGGTGACGGGGGTGGGGAACCGGAGGTACGCCGAGGTGAGGCTGAGGGCGTTGCTGGACGCTTTCCAGCGTTACGGCTGGCGGTTCGGGGTGCTCTTCTTGGATGTGGATCACTTCAAGGCGGTCAACGACACCCACGGGCATGACGTCGGAGACAGGGTATTGCGGATGGTGGCGCGGACGCTGGCGGGCAACCTGCGCTCCGTGGACGAGGTCGGCAGGTGGGGTGGCGAGGAGTTTGTCGCTGTAATTACCAACACCACCGTAGAACACCTGCTGCTGACGGCCGAGCGCAGCCGGAGGCTGGTGGCGGTGTCGGCGCTGGACACGGGGTCGAGCCAGATCCGAGTGACCGTTTCGATTGGCGCCACAATGGCGCAAGCGGACGACACGCCGCAATCCCTGGTTAGGAGAGCGGACTCGCTGATGTACTGCGCCAAAGCAGGAGGAAGGAACCGAGTGGAGTTCGCGGAATCGGATTAGGCCGTCGTCGTCGTCGGTAGGGCCTTACCGAGCTTGGGCGGATCTTCTTCTCGGCTCAACCAATCACCGTGGCCCGTCGATAGGCGGGGCAAAGGCCGGCCCGAGGGTCTTGTAGTAGTACGGGCCGATCCGGAAGTTGTGGTGCAGTTCGGCGGGCGTCACCCACATCAGCATGGAGGAGAGCATCACCTGCATCAAGGCCAGTCCCCACACCGTGCGGCATCGCTCAAAGAGCAGGCTTGAGGCAATGCCCCAAACCAGCGTTGCCGGCACCAGGATCGGATTGGGGGCGTGCACGGCCGCGAACGCGAAGCCCGCGATGCCGGCCGCGAGTGCCAGGCTGCGCAGGTTCTTTCTGAGCGGCATGAAGATCATCGACTGATAGACGACCTGCTGCGCCGCGCTCCAGACGAAGTAGACCAAGCCCCCTTCCAGCCTCGGGAGGCTGAACAGAGTGCGATGGCCGAGGACCACAAAGAGCAGTGTGCAGACGATCCACAGCACGCTCCAGCGCCGGGCGGAGCAGCGCAGCTCCTTCCAGCCAAGGCCGAGCGATGCCCACCCGAGTGAGCGTCTCCGCCAGGAGATTCCGATGGCCACGAGCAACAACCCGCCCGTCCACGGCAGAGGGATCGCCAGGAACCAGAGAAATAGCAGCACGGCACAGAAGAAGGTGAAGGCTTCCGCAATCTCGCGCATGGGGTGCTTCCCTTCAATCTATCAAGACCCCCTCACTGCGCGACAATGGAAATGCCGGGGTGAAATCCGCCTTGACTCTGATCCAGGGAGTTCATGCAGCGCTTACGACGCCCCGCCGCCCCGACTTGAGCCAAACCGATCTGGGGGCAGCCCTCGATCTGGTCGATTTTGTCTCGCGCGGCGGCGTGGAGGGCATTGTTCTGTCCGGCTCGACGGGCGAGTTCCCGCACTTCGACATCGAGGACCGGCTCCACCTGGCGCAGTTCGCCATCCGGCGTAGCCGCGTGCCGGTCACGGTCAACGTGTCGCACTCGTCGCTGGACGGCGCGGTCACCCTGGCGCGCGGGGCCTCCTCTTTCGGGGCGGCTGCCCTGCTCCTGATGCCTCCTTACTTCTTCCACTACAGCCAGGAGGACGTCCAGGAGTTCTACCTGCGGTTTGCCAAGGAACTGGGCGGCGGGCCGCCGGTGCTGCTCTACAACGTGCCTGCCTTCACCGGCGAGCTACGCTTCGAGACGGTCATGAAGCTGCTGGCCACGGGTGCTTTCGCCGGGATCAAGGACTCCTCCGGGAAACTGGACGAGTTCCGGCGCATGATGGCGGTCAAGAAGCAGGCTCCGTTCACGCTGCTGATCGGGCACGACCGGGTCTTCGCGGAGGCCCGCGCCGAGGGCGCCGACGGGGTGGTCTCAGGGGTCGCGGGCGTCATTCCTGAACTGCTGCTGGGCCTGGACCGGGCCATCCGGGCCGGCTCCGAGCCCCAGACAAACAGGCTGGAGGCCCGCCTGCACGAGTTCATCGCCTGGGTCGAGCGCTTCCCATTCCCGCTGGCCCTTAAAGAGGGCTTGACCCTGCGCGGTCTCAAGACCGGACCGCCTTCGGCGCCGGCCGGAAAGGAAACGCAGCAGCGGCTGGGGGAATTCCGTGAGTGGTTCCAGGGATGGCTGCCGTCGGTGCTGAAGGAGTCGGCCGGTGTCTAGGCCCGCCTGGATCGCCCCGATCTTCGCATTCCTCCTCGCAGGCCAGACCTACGCACCCGGGCCGCAGGTGCAGATCTTCATCTCGGACGTGGACGGCAACGCGCAGCCTTACGGGCTATACGTTCCCCGGCACTTCGACGCTTCGAAAACCTACCCCCTGGTGATCAGCCTTCATTCCGAAGGCTCCAATCACCGCCTTGATCTGCGCCGCGTCTTTGGCCGGGGCAACTTCTTCCATCAGACCGATGCGGAGGCCGCCAACGGTCCTTTCCCACCCTTCCCCGACGTGGACTACATCGTGGCGTCCCCCTTGGCGCGCGGAAGCATGGGCTACCAGGGCATCGCCGAGAAGGACGTCTACGACGTCCTCAGCGAGGTGGAGAAGCACTTCCCCATCGACAAGGACCGCGTCTATCTCACCGGAGCTGCCATGGGGGGCGGCGGAGCCCTTTGGCTCGGCCTGACGCGCCCCGATCTGTGGGCTGCGGTGGCGGCGGTGTGCCCGGAGGCCCCTCCCGGCACGGAAGAACTGGCGCCCAACGCGCTGGACCTGCCGGTGCGGCTCTTTCAGGGGGAGGAGGATCCGGTGGTGCCCGCCGCGTCGTCCCGGAAATGGCGAGACCGGCTCGAGGAGGCCGGGGTGAAGGTCGAGTACACCGAGTATCCGCTGGTCCGGCACAACGCCTGGGACTACGCCTACCGGGACGCTTCTATTTTCAGTTGGTTCGCCGGATTCAAGCGAGACCGCTTTCCTCGCCAGGTGCGTTTCGTGACGCGCAGCTACGAGTACAGTTCTTCCTATTGGGTGCAACTGGACGGCCTGACGCCCGAGAACGTCGCTTCCATAGATGCGAATTTCACCGAGCCCAATCGGCTCGCGATACGCACGCAGGGCCTCGATGGCTTCACGCTGCACCTGGCCGGCCATCCTATGTATGACGCCAGCCGGCCGGCCGTGGTCCAGGTGGATGGGACAGAGCTGAAAGCCGGGCCGCAGGCCGCACTCTCCTTCACCAAGACACAGGGAGGGTGGATCGCCGCGCGCTACGTTCGGCCGCCGTCGGCCAAGGGGCCGGGACAGGAGGGCCCCATCCGGGAGGCCCTGGCGCGAAAGCACCTCTATGTCTATGGCACTGCCGATTTGCCCGACGAGAAGGAACTGGCGCGCCGGCGCGCCCAGGCCGAACGGGCCGCTAACTGGGCGGCGCCGCCGTATCCGTTGCTGTTGACGCTGCGCGCCATGGCGGACAAGGACGCTACCGAAGACGATCTCAAGGGGGCGGATCTGGTGCTGTTCGGCACAAGGCAGACCAACAGCCTGATCGCCCGCTTCGGGAGTCGACTCCCCATAGAACTGAACCCGTCGGCGGCGGACTACGGCATGGTGGAGATCGCGCCGGCCGGGGACAGATATATTTTGGTGAGCTCGGGCCTGGTCTGGTGGACTGGCGTGGACAAGGCCGCGAAACCCGGAGCGCCGGCGCCTCCTCCCTACCAAGCTTTGCTGGATCTGGGAGATTACGTTGTCTTCCGGCGTTCACTCGCCAACGTAGTCGCCGCGGGGAATTTCGATCAAAACTGGAAAGTGCCGGCAGAGCAAGCCGCGAAGTTGGCCGCCGCCGGCGTCGTTCAAATCAGATGAGTAAACCTATTGATGACTTTCGCCGAGCCGGCCACGAGATCGTGGACTGGATCGCAGATTATCTTGATAACCCCAGAAACTTCCCCGTTCTGCCGAACATGCAGCCGGGCGATCTCGCCAGGCGCCTGCCGGGTTCCGCCCCGGACAATGGCGAGCCGATGGCCGAGATTCTCGAGGACTTTCATAAGCTCATCGTTCCCGCGGTAACGCACTGGAATCATCCCCGCTTCATGGCCTACTTCCCAAGCTCGGCCTCGCCGCCGGGCGTTCTGGGTGAGATGCTGTCGGCCGCCTTGAACACCAACGCGATCGTGTGGAAGAGCTCCCCGGCGAATACCGAACTGGAGGGCGTGACCATGAGCTGGCTGCGCCAGTGGCTGGGTTTGCCGGCGGAATTCTTCGGCATCATCTACGACACGGCCTCCACTGGCGCCGTGCACGCCATCGCCGCGGCGCGCGAAATGGCCGACCCTGAGATCCGCACGAAGGGAGCCGTTCGGGGTCTGACCCTGTATGCTTCCGAGCAGGCCCACTCTTCGATCGAGAAGGGCGCCATCGCCGTGGGAATCGGTCGCGAGAACGTGCGGAAGATCGGCGCGGACCCCGAATTTCGCATGCGTACCGGCCTGCTGGTGGAAGCCATCGAGGCCGACCTCAAGGCGGGCAAGAAGCCATTCTGCGTGGTGGGTACAGTCGGAACGACGTCCTCGGCGAGCGTCGATCCGGTGGCGGAGATCGCCAGTGTGGCCGAGAAGTACAACCTGTGGTTCCACATCGATGCGGCTTACGCGGGCTCGGCGGCGATCCTGCCCGAGCGCCGCTGGATCCTGGAGGGCGCCGAGCGCGCGCATTCGCTGGTGATGAACCCGCACAAGTGGCTGCTCACGCCCAGCGACCTGAGCGCCTTCTTCACCCGGCGGCCTGACATCCTGCAACGCGCCTTCACGCTTGTCCCGGAGTACCTGCGCACCAGCCAGGATTCGGTCGCGACCAACATGATGGACTACTCGCTCGCCATGGGCCGGCGCTTCCGGTCGCTGAAGCTGTGGTTCGTCATGCGCTACTACGGCAAAGAAGGCGTCGCTGAGATCCTGCGCAGGCACATCGAGTTCGGACAGTGCGTGGTGCGCGCCATCCAAGCCGACGCCCGCTTTGAGCTGGTGGCGCCGGTGCACTTCGCGCTGGTCTGTTTCCGCTACAAGGGTTCGGGCGAGGAGAACCAGAAACTGCTGGATGCGGTCAACGCCACCGGCCAGGCGTTCCTGTCTCACACCGTGCTCGACGGGCGGTTCGTGATCCGTTTCTCGATCGGGAATCTCGGAACGACTCAACAGGACATCGACGAGATCTGGGCGCTGATCCAGCGTCTGGCCCCGTAGGGGGCTGTGTCATTGCCGTCGGGTGGCGAGTAACGGTTCCAGCGTCTTGAGGACGTTCGCAGCCACCAGGCGGCAGCCTTCGGCGTTGGGGTGCATCCCGTCGTTCTGCATGTAGCGGGTGGTGCCGGCCACTCCGGCGAGCAGGAAGGGAATGAGCGGCAGCTTGTGCTTGGCGGCCAGGGTGGTAAACATGCGCTCGAAGGAACGGATATAGTCGGGGCCATAGTTCGGGGGCAGAGTCATCCCGGCCAGCACGACCTCAGCGCCTCCCTTCTTCAAAGCCACGATGATCTGGTCCAGGTTGGCCTGGGATGCGCTGACAGGGATGCCGCGGAGGCCGTCGTTGGCGCCCAGTTCCAGGATCACGATGACGGGACGCAAGCCGGTCACCTCCGAGACGCGCACCAGACCCCCGGTGGTCGTGTCGCCGCTGATGCCGGCGTTCACGACCCGGTAGGCGTAGCCGCGCCGGTCGAGTTCCCTTTGAAGGCAATCCGGGTAGCTCTGGCCGGGATCGACGCCGTGTCCCGCCGTGAGACTGTCGCCGAATGCAACGATCACCGGGCGCGTATCTGCTTTTTGGGGCGGCGCTGTGGCGCTCTCCTCCGGCGAGGACTTGGCTGCCGGCTGGCGGTCGCGGCCACAACCCGCCCAGACGAGAGCGGCGGCCAGGAGGAGGTAATGGAGTCTCACTCAATGTCAGAATAGTTAAGAAAGAGGCAGTATGTCGAATGACACTCCGATGATCCAGGCGCGGGGCCTCATCCGGACCATCGACACAGGCACGCACCGCGTCGAGATCCTGCGCGGCATCGATCTGGAGGTACTGGCTGGACAGTTTGTCGCCATCATGGGTCCCTCGGGTAGTGGCAAGAGCACCTTGCTGGGTCTGCTGGCCGGCCTCGACACCCCTAGCTCGGGCAGCATCGTGCTCGACGGCGTGGACATCACCGGGCTGGCGGAGGACAAGCTGGCCGTGGTGCGCGGCCGCAAAGTGGGGTTTGTGTTCCAGTCGTATCAGCTCATCCCGTCGCTCACGGCCGAGGAGAACGTACTGTTGCCCATGGAACTGGCGGGCGACGGGGGCGTGGACCGGGCGCGCGAGCTGCTGGATCGCGTCGGCCTGCTTCCCCGGCGAGACCACTATCCGGTGCAACTTTCCGGCGGGGAGCAACAACGGGTGGCGCTGGCGCGGGCGTTCGCCCTTCGTCCGCCGATTCTCATGGCGGACGAACCCACCGGCAACCTGGACTCGGTGAACGGGCGCCATGTTCTGGACCTGATGCTCGAACTGAACCAGCGGGAAGGCACCACGCTGCTGCTGGTGACGCACGAACAGGAACTGGCGGCGTGCGCCGGCCGCACCATCACGTTGCACGACGGGCTCATCGTGGCCGACGAGCTTCACCCACATGACTAAACGCTTCCCCTGGCGGACGGCGCTGAAGATCGCGGGGCGAGAGTCGCGCGCCGCGCCGGCCAAGTTTGTCTTCGTCGTGCTCGCGGTGGCCGTGGGCGTGGGCTCTCTCACCGGTGTGCGCAGTTTCAGCCGTGCTTTCCGTGGCGCCCTGCTGGTCGAAGCGCGCACGCTGATGGCGGCGGATCTGACCGTCCGCGTGTTCTCGCAGCCCACCCCGGACCAGACCGCGGTCCTGGGAGGGCTTGAGAAGCGCGGCGTGCGGCTTACCCAGGTCACCGAAACGGTCTCCATGGTGTCCTCGGCGGCTGTTCCCGAACCCCTGTTGGTTTCGGTCAAAGCCATCGATCCGTCGGTCTACCCTTTCTACGGAACAGTCGGCCTGGAGCCGCCGGGCAAGCTTTCCGAGAGGCTGACCGACGATGCGGTGGCCGTCTCCGAGGACCTGTTGATCCGCCTGCGCGTGAAGGTGGGGGAATCGGTGAGACTGGGCGGGCAGGAATTCCGCGTGGCGGGGGTGGTGGTGGAAGAGCCCGACCGAATGACCGGCAGCTTCAACGTCGGTCCGCGTTTGATGATGAGCCGGGGCGGCCTGGACCGCACCGGCCTGATCACCACCGGCAGCCGCGCCGCCGAGCGCTACCTGCTGCGGCTTTCGCCCCAAAGTCCTGGCGTCGCCGAGGTGCGAAACGAGCTTCGGAAGGTCTTCCCGCAAGCCCGGATCGTGGACTTTCGCGAGAGCCACCCGCTGATCACGCACGGCCTGGACGACGCGACCGTGTTTCTGAGCCTGGTGAGCCTGATTGCCATGATCGTGGGCGCGGTGGGAGTGGCGACCGCCATGCGTTCGCACCTGGAGCAGAAGATGGACTCGATCGCCGTCATGAAATCGCTGGGCGGGCGATCGGGGCAAATCATGCGGATCTATCTGCTACAGACCGCCATACTGGGGGTGAGCGGAAGCCTGCTGGGGATTCTCATGGGCGTGCTCATCGAGCGCGTCTTCCCGCTGTTGATCGCTCGCTATTTCTCGATCCGGCCGGGGTGGCGCCTGGATCCGGTCCCAGCGGCGCAGGGATTGCTTGTCGGGGTCGTCGTCACCCTCCTGTTCACGCTCCCGCCGTTGCTTCGCATTCGCCGCATCCGTCCCACGGTGATCCTGCGGCGCGACATGCCGGAGGCGCGCCCCGGTTGGCGCGCCCGTCTCAGGACCGCCCAGGCCCCGTTGGTTGCCGGTGTGATCCTGGTGGCCGGAGTAGGTCTGATCACGGCCTGGTTAAGCGACTCCTGGCGGACTGCCGGGGTGTTCGTGGGTGGCGCGGCGGTGTGCCTGGCGGTGATGTCAGGGGTGGCCTGGGCGCTGCTCGGCTCGCTCAGGTCGCTGCTGCGCCGCACCGGGCGGCGCTTGCCGGTGCCGGTGCGGTACGGTATGGCGAATCTCTACCGGCCGGGCAACCACGCCGGCGCGGTCCTGGTGGCGCTGGGGACAGGAGTGATGTTCACGCTCAGCGTCTACCTGGTGCAGCGTTCTCTTCTCAGCCGGATTATGGAAAGCGCTCCGCCGGACATGCCGAATGTCTTTCTGGTGAACGTCACCGAAGCGGAGCGGGCCGGGCTGGTCGAGTTGATCCGGAAGCAGCCCGGCGTGCTGCAACCGCCGCTGGTGATTGCCTCGGTCGAGGCCAGGCTGACCGCGATTGACGGTGTGCGGCTGCAGCCACCCAGGCCCAGAGAGCCGCAGCGGGACCGGCGCGACGACCGGGACCGGCGGGAACAGCGAGGCCAGAGACCCCGCACCCAGCGGTCGCGCAGTGTGACCTGGGCCGAGAGCATACCGCCGGACACCGATATCGTGAGCGGCAAGTGGTGGAGCGCATCGCCGCGCCCGAGCGAGCCCTCGGTGTCGGTGGCGGAAGAAGCGGCCCGGCAGTTGGGGATCGAGCCGGGCAGCAGGCTGGAATTCACCATGGCCGGCAGGGTGGTGAACGCCCGCGTGGCGTGCCTGCACCGCACCGAGGCCGTCCGGCCCGGCTCCAGCATTGAGTACATCTTCAGCCCGGGATCGCTCGACGGGCTGCCGACGACCTACTACGGCGGTGTCCGCGTCGAGCCTAAGGCGGTGGCGGGGTTGCAGAGGGCCGTCTATGACCGTTATCCCACCGTGACGGTGGTGAACATCGCCGACGTGCTGGTGATTGTGCAGGACGTGATGGACCAGGTGGCCATGGTGACGCGCTTCGTTTGCGCGTTTGTGATCCTCGCCGGGGCCATCATCCTGGCATCCAGTGTGGCCGGCACGCGCTTCCGGCGGGTGCGCGAGGTGGCGATTCTGAAGACCCTCGGGGCCACTCGGGGGCGGATTGGCAGCATTTTCTCGGTGGAGTTCTTGATTCTGGGAGGCGTGGCGGGGCTGATGGGGAGCCTGCTGGCCTCAGGCTTCTCGGCGCTGGCGCTGGACCGGCTCTTTCGGCAGACGGCCTTCCGGGTGGACGTCGTGCCCAACCTGCTGGCTATCGCCCTCACGGCGCTGGTGGCCGTGGCCGCCGGCTGGCTGGCGAGCGCCCGCATCCTGGGACAGAAACCACTCGAAGTCCTGCGAGGGGAGTGAGGCGGCCGACCGGCCGCCGGGGGTCAGCCTCACCGGAACCCGCTGCTGGAGCCGCCGCAGCCGCCGGCCGCGAAAGTGGAGAGCTGGCGCTCGGTTTCCTTGGACTGGCAGCGGGGGCAACGGATTTCGTCGTCGGCCTTGCTCACTGGCCGGAGCTTGTCGAAGAACTCCCCGCAATCTTTGCAGCGGTACTCGTATAAGGGCATGTTGACTCTCAACTTGAGGATGCGGAATAGCCAGCGGAGGTGACGTGGCCGTCCGGCTACAAATCCAGCAGATGCCCCAGTTTCTCTTTCTTGGTGCGCAGGTAGGTCTCGGCGGAGCCGACCAGCGGAGGCTCGCAGGGAACGCGCTCCACCACCTTCACGCCGGCACGCTCCAAAGCTTGTATTTTCTTAGGGTTGTTGGACAAGAGGCGCACTTCCCTCAGCTCGAAGTACAGCAGTATCTCGGCGGGGAGTCTGTAGTCGCGCAGGTCGGCTTCAAAGCCCAGCCTCTCATTGGCTTCCACGGTGTCGGCCCCGTCGTCCTGTAACTCGTATGCCCTCAGTTTGTTGAGCAGGCCGATTCCGCGGCCCTCCTTGTGTTCGTAGATCAGCAAGCCGCGTCCCTCGTCCGCGATGCTCTCCAGAGAAAGTTCGAGCTGGGCGCGGCAGTCGCACCGCAGGCTGTGAAAGACGTCACCCGTGAGGCACTGGGAGTGGATACGCACCAGGGGAGGCGGGCCAGGAGCCAGGTCCCCCATCTTCAAGACCACGGCCTCCTCGCGCCGGCCAGAGTACACCCCCGCGAATCCGAAGATCCGAAAGTTTCCGAATCGAGATGGAAAATCGGCCTCGGCTACCTTCTGTAGCTTCAGAGCCGATACGGCGCGATCCATGGAATGGAGGACTTTGAGCGGAAAAAACCCCGCTAACCTAAGATTATAGAATGAACGGCGACCTATGATGGAAAGGCACCTGATCACGCTGCTGGTGAAACTGGGAGTGGTGGCCGTTCTGGCCAGCTTCATGGTCCGCACGAACGCCTTCAAGCGCATGCTGATGCGCGAGCAGCGGACCCTGAACCAGCGGCTTGTATTGGCCCTCTCTTTTGCCGGGATCTTCGGCACTGGCGTGGCGATCCGAGTGCTTACGCATGGCTACCAGGCGGCCGATCTAGGCCTGGAGGCGAGCTTGCTCGCCGGCCTTCTGGCGGGCTACGTGACCGGCTTGCTCTCGGGAGTCCTGATTTCCATCCCCGCCATGCTGGCGGGCGAGTATCTGACCATGCCGCTGCTCGCGGCTGTCGGAGTCCTGGGAGGCCTGTTGCGCGACTGCGCACCGGATACCGAAGAGATCTGGCGCTTCTCCCCCCTTCTCGACCTCAGCATCTTCCGTCTCTTCCAGCGCGGCCACGACCACCGGCGAACCGCCTTCCAACTCTTCTTCCTGCTGGCGATCCTTCTGGCGGAATTCCTGCGATACACCCTGGGGCACCTGTTCCCGAGCTCGGTCTTCTATCTTCATCCACAGTGGACAGCGCCCCATCCGCTGGCCGTTGTTATTGTCTACGTGACCACCCTGTTCTCCATCACGCTGCCGCTAAAAATCTGGAACAACGCCCGCAACGAGACCAAGCTTGTGGAGCAGAACCAGTTGCTGATCGAGGCCCGCCTGGCCGCACTTTCCAGCCAGATCAATCCGCACTTTCTTTTCAATACACTGAATTCCGTCTCATCCCTGATTCGCACCAACCCGGACCAGGCCCGTGCCGTCGTGTACAAGTTGTCCAGCATCCTGCGGCGCCTGCTGCGCAAGCACGAGAACCTCAGCCCTTTGCGCGATGAGCTGAGCTTCATCGAGGACTACCTGGCGATCGAGATGGTGCGCTTCGGCGACAAGCTGCGGTTTGAGAAAGACATCAGCCCCGATACGCTGGACCTGCTGGTTCCCAGCATGTTGCTGCAGCCGCTTGTGGAGAATTCCATCCGGCACGGGTTGAGCAGTAAGCTGGAGGGCGGCATGATCCGGGTCCGCAGCCAGGCCGGGAACGGGCGTATCCGTCTGGCCGTGGAGGATGACGGCGTGGGTATCCCGGAGACAAAACTGGCCACTCTGCTGGAACAAGGCATCGGGATCAGCAACGTCAACGAACGGCTCAAGGTGCTGTTCGGGAACGACTATCGCATGTACGTGGACAGCCGGCCGGACGGCGGCACACGCATCGAGATCGAGATCCCGGAGCTGGAAGCCGGCGTGCCGGAGGCTACCTGAGCGCCGCCGCCTTCCGAACCCGGCGTTCGCGGCCCGCGTCTAAAGCGCAACACTTGTCAGCCCGATAGATGGGCAGGTGCGAGCAACGGCAAATCCGGCTGCTCTGGCCGCCTCCGACGTCTTCGGCGACCGGCTCGGGAACCATCTCGAACTCCTGGCGAAGGTGCTGCAGCCGCACCTCAGGAGACTGGAACCGCAGTTCCTGAAGCGGCTGCGGTGGCTGGGCTACGACCCCCGTCAAAGGAAGGCACTGGCGGCCATTACCCCGGGAGCGGCCGCAGCCGTGCTCTCGGCCCGCCGTCTGCCGCCGGATTTCATCGAGCAGGTAGAGTACAACGGACGCCGGCTGGCCAACCTGAAGCTGGCTCCAGACCGGATTGTGCGGGCCTTCGAAGAGTACGACCTGTTGTTCGCTTCATTTGCCGGCTCCCTGGGGGCCGCCGAACAGGCTCAGTTCAGGCGGGCGCTGGAACAGTGGTACTTCTGTGTCGTCCTGACCTTGAATAACGCTTTCTACCAGGTAGCCGAATCAGAAACCCAGATCTACCATGAGTTGTTTAGGAACGAGCTGGAATCCCGGAGCCTGGACGAACTCCTGGTGAGGATGGTGGAGTCGCTTGGGCAGTTCTGCCGCGCGGAGCCGGGCGCACTGTTTTTGCGGGAGCGAGGGACGTCCAAGTGGCTGCTGAGGGCCGTCACGCCACGCCAGCCCCCAGACTCCCTGCTGGGGCGGGAGGTCGCCGTGACATCCAGACTCGCTGCGCGTCTGGGGAAGGCGCGCTGCCTCATGGCCGGCCGGGACAAGCTGGACCTGGCTCTGCACCCATCCTGGCGCGATCGATACCGCACTTGCTGGTCGGTTCCACTCATGCAGGAGGGCCAGCCACAAGGTGTCATGCAATTTGGCTTTTCCCAGTCCTACGAGTGGCTGCCCAGGGAAGTGGAATTACTCTCGGCCGCGTCCGACCGCTGCCTGCTGGCGGCTGGCAAGGCCCGCTTGGTAGAAGATTTGGCGGCAAGGGAGGCGCAAGTTCGCCAATTGGCGGGCCACATGTTCCAGGTGGAGGAACGGGAGCGGCGACGCATCGGCTCCGAACTCCATGACGAAGCGGGGCAGTCACTGCTCTGCGTCCGGCTGCAGTTGGAGATGCTGGAGAACTCGTTACCAGAGGACTCGGCCCGCTTGAGGGAGGGCTTGCGCGAAGCGCGCACACTCACGGAAAGGACCATTGTCGAAATCCGCCGTCTGATCTCAGCTCTCAGCCCGGCGGTGCTGGAGGAACTGGGCCTGGAGGCGGCTTTGCGGCAACTCGCCACGCGTCTGCGGAGGTTTCAAAGAATGCAGGTGAGGCTGCACGTCACCCCCCTGCGGGACCTGCCGCAGCAGGTGGCGAGCGTCGGTTACCGGCTGATGCAAGAGTGCCTCAACAACGTGGCACGGCACTCCTCAGCCACCCTTGTAAACATTTCAGTGGTTTCGGCCGATGAAGAACTGAGGCTGTGCGTGGAGGACGACGGCGTCGGCTTCCGTGTCGAGGAAGCGCTGGCCAAGCGCGGATCTCTAGGCTTGGCGGGCATGGCCGAGCGCGTTGCTTTGCTAGGCGGCGAATTCCACGTGACGAGCCGGCCCGGACGGGGAACCAGAGTGTCGATCGAGTTGCCTATTCGCGGGAGGAGGGGCCACCAGCCCCGGGAAGTTGAGTGACTCTTATGGCCAAAATTCGGATCTTGCTGGCGGACGATCACACATTATTCCGCCAGGGAGTGAAAACGCTGCTCACCGCTGAAGCCGACATGGAAGTGGTGGGCGAGGCCTCGGATGGGATCAGCGCCGCCGACAGGGCGGCCGACCTGAAGCCCGACGTGGTCTTGATGGATATCGGGATGCCGGGGCCGAGCAGTTTCGAGACCACACGCTCGATCAAACGCAACCGGCCCGAGACCCGGGTGCTCTTCCTCACCATGTATGACGACGAGGACTACTTGGTGGAGAGCATGCAAGTCGGAGCCAGCGGCTATGTGCTGAAGGACAGCCCGGCGACCCAGTTGGTGGCCGCCGTGCGTGACGTCTGCCGGGGCGGCAGCTACCTGAGTCCACGCATGCTCTCGCAGTTGGTGGACGACTTCCGTACACGGGTCAAGACCACGGATCGCATGCCACGCTTTGCCACGCTCACACCCCGCGAGAAAGAAGTGCTGAAGATGCTCGCCGAAGGCAACTCGGTCAAGGAAGTCGCCGGTCAGTTGAACCTGAGCGTGAAAACCGTCGAGGCGCACAAGTTCAATCTCATGCGCAAGCTGGATATACACAACAAGGCGCAGCTCGTGCAGTACGCCATCCAGAAGAAAGTCATCCAACTGCCGGTCCTGGTGTAGGGGCATGCCCGGCCTCTACTACGTGTAGAATCGTGTCTACACGCTATGGCTAAATTTCTGATCGGTCTTTTGGCGGGACTCTTGCTCGCGGTCCTGTCTCTGATCCTGGCCGCATTCGCCCTGGTGCGCCTGGGCGAACGGCCGCCCGAGGTGAGCCAGCGCAGCGTCCTGGTTCTCGACCTGGACGGCCAGGTCGTCGAACGAAGCCCCCTCACCATCCCGCTCCCCATGTTCGAACGGAGGGCGCCCCTCACGGTGGCCGATCTCTGGAGAGTGCTCCGGCGAGCCGAGACCGATTCCCGCATCAAAGCTATCGTCCTTATGCCCGGACGCGTGGATGCGGGCTGGGGCAAGCTCGAGGAGATCCACGCCTGTCTGGTGCGGCTGGTGAAGGCAGGGAAGCCCGTCTTCGCCTTTCTGCGAGCCCCATCCACCCGAGAGTATTACCTGGCCACCGCGGCGAGCCGCGTCTACATGGCCCCCGAGGACATGCTTGACCTGAAGGGCCTGCGCGCGGAGGTGACCTACTTTCGAGGGACGTTGGACAAGATCGGCGTTCAGGTGGAGATCGAACATGCCGGCAAGTACAAGGACTACGGCGACATGTTCACCAGGACGTCGATGAGCCCCGAGACCAGGGAAGTGCTCGACTCGATTCTGGACGAGGTCTACCGGCTTCTGATCCAGACCATCGCGATGGGCCGCCACAAGAGCCCGGAACAAGTTCGCGCCATCGTCGACGAAGGACCGTTTCTCTCCAAACAGGCCTTGGCGCAAGGACTGGTGGACGGGCTCCGGTATGAGGACCAGGTGTTCAGCGAGTTGGAGAAGACGGCCGGCGCAGGCCGGCTGGAACGCATCGGCATCCGGGACTACCTGCGGGCCGAGGAGGCGGCTGGCTTTGCGGGAACGAAGAACCGCGTCGCCCTGGTGGTTGGAGAGGGCGCCATTGGGGGCGACCTGGCCGGCGGGCTGGACGGAGACACCGGATTGGAAGCGCCGGCGTTCATCAAACTCTTGCGGCAGGTGGGCCGCGACACCAGCATACGGGCGGTCATCGTCCGGGTGGACTCCCCGGGGGGTGACTCCTTCGCTTCGGACGAGATCTGGCGCGAGATGAACCTCCTGAGCAAGAGCAAGCCTCTGGTGATCTCCATGTCGGACGAGGCCGCCTCCGGCGGTTACTACATCTCCATGACCGGCGATCCGATTGTCGCCTACCCCGCCACGTTCACGGGTTCGATCGGGGTGGTTTTCGGGAAGGCGAACCTCCGCGGGCTTTACGAGAAGCTGGGGATCAAGAAGCAGTTGCTCACGCGCGGGCGTTTCGCGGCGATCGACTCCGACTACGAGCCTCTCAGCGACGCCGCGCGCCAGAAGCTCAGAGAAGGAGTGGACGATAACTACCGTGTCTTCGTGGAAAAGGTTGCCGCGGCCCGCAAGCGCAAGTTCGAGGAGATCGAACCGCTGGCCCAAGGGCGCGTGTGGCTCGGAACGCAAGCCAAACGGAACGGCCTGGTCGACGAGCTGGGCGGGTTGGACCGAGCCATGGAGCTGGTTCGTCAGAAGGCCCGAATCCCTCGCGGCGAGGACGTCACGCTGGTCCTCTATCCCCCCAAGCGCAGCCTCTTCGACCGCCTGCTGAGCCGCTCCGATGAAGTCCGGCTGCCGGACTGGCTGCGGTCCTTCCTCAACCGATGGCCGGCGCCGGCACTCGCGAAGGGCGGCTACTTCCGGCTGATGCCGTACTCCATTCAGGTGCGGTAGGGCATCGCGCCGCGCCTGGCCTCAGAACGCCGCACTGGACTCGATGCCCGCGGCCTGGAGCGCCACCGCCATCTTCTGCAAGGCTGACTTGTGGATCTGTGAAACGCGGCTTTCATTGATCCCCATCATTTCGCCAATCTCGCGCATCGTGATCTCGTTGGTGTAGTAAAGCTGAACCACCTGACGATAGCGCTCCGGCAGTGCCCCGAGGGCCAGCCGCAGGTACACCCTCAGTTGCTCCTGGCAGCACATGCGGTCGGGATGTGTCCCTTGTTCGGCGGGGAAATCGGGCACAGCCGGCTCATCACGGTCCTGTGCGCCTCCGGACGCCGAGACCAGGCCCACGTTGCGCAACTCCATCATCATGCGGCGCCAGCGTTCCGGTCCCACTCCCAGTTTCTCGGCGACCTCCGCTTGGGTGGGGTTGCGCTGCAGGACCACGGCCAGGTCCCGTGTGGCGGCTTCGATCTGCTTGTGGCGGCGGCGCAAATCGCGCGAAGCCCAGTCGAGCTGGCGGAGGCTGTCCAGGATGGCGCCCTTGATCCGGTGTTTGGCGTAACTGGAGAAGGCAACCTGTTTCTCGGGGTTGAACTTGTCGGTGGCATCGAACAGTCCCAGAATCCCGGCATGCACGAGATCGTCAATGTCCACGTGAACAGGCAAGTTCTCGTGAACGCGAATTGCGATCGCTCTCACCAGCGGCAAGTGTTCCAGGATGATCTGGTCCCGTTCTTGCCTCCGCGTGGTCTCGGCACTGGGCACACTGGTGGCGCGCATCTGGATTCCCTCGCTTTCGTAGGGGCCGGACTTACCTGGCCCTCAGTCTTGCTCGGTCCCTCCTCGTCTCGGGGGGACTCACCGGCGGGCAAGGCTGCCGACGGTGTAACAGAAGCAAGCCAGCGGCCAGAACTCGAGGAAAACGGCAGATTGTTTCTAGGGTGAGTTACCTACTTGGATTGAAGAACTTGCCTGGAATGCTTCGAGATGCCGGAGAGGGCGTACAGCGACTGCGCATCACGCTCTGTTCCGATCTGAAACCTGAGCGCTCGACGGAGTTCCAGCGTGGAACACCGCCGCTACTACGCCTCAGCGCCGAGCGAGACGTAGTTCACCAGCCGGATACCGGCGTCCAGGATGGCCTGCTTGACCTCGGCGGAGACCAACGCGAGGACTTCGCGCTCGCGGCTCTGCTTGAGGCGCGTGCCCGCCTGGAGGAGTTCCGTTCGCAGATAGCCCGGGTGGCACATCAGTTCCGTCGTCCCCGGACGCACTTGGGCAAGGAGGCCCACCAGGGCGGGGGTGTCCAGACGGCCGGTCAGGCGGAAACCTTCAAAGCGGTCCGTCATCCGGCAACCGTGCCGGCTAAGGATCCACGCCAAACAACTCCCCAGGACGGGGACGGCCAGCGGCCGGCGGACCCAGCGGATGCGAAACTCCTCCGCGATTCTCCCCACGGCTTCAGCCACCTGGGGCAGCAGGTGGGTGTGCTTGTGGGTGTCCAGATGAGAAGGGCTCAGGCCCGCGTCCAGGAGCTTGTGCATCTGGGCGCGCAGCTCTTCGTAAGGGTGCATCCGCCGCAGCGCGAGCGCGCGTATGAGGCCGGCCGTGGATCCGGGCAAAGCCCCGCAGGGCGGCAGCAAGGAGCTTCCGCCCACCAGCACCAGGTGGCATCCGACATCGAGCGTGGGGTTCTCCAGGGCCAGCCCGACGGCATGTTCGAAAGCGGCGCCGGTGGCCATCAGGGTCGTGGCGGTGACGATGCCACTTAGGTGGGCCGCGAGGATGCCTTCGTTTACGTCGCGAGTGAAGCCGAAATCATCGGCGTTGACGACGAGCAGCGTCCGAGCGCTCAAAACAGCCCCAGTTTGATCCTCAGGAACTTCTTCGGATTGGCGCGGAAGTCCTTCATCAGGTCTCGCATCTCCTGGCTCGCCCCGTTGAGCGATTCGTACAGGTTGGGGTTGACCAGCAACTGCCCCAGGGTGCCCTGGCCGGTATTGACCTTGTCCAGAATCGAGTCCAGCTTGGCGACGGTATCCTGAATCTGGCGGTGCAGTTGGTCGTCCTTGAGCAGCTTTCCCGCCGTGCCTTTACCCGCGTTGAGATCCGCCACCAGGCGATGCAACTCGTCCATGGTCTTCCTTGCGTCGTCGTAAAGAGCGGGGTCCTTGACCAGCTTCCCGGCGGTGCCCTGCCCCTCCTGGATGCCCGCGAGGAGTTCATCCAGGCGGCGAACGGCGGTGCGCATGTCGTTGTAAAGCGTTTCGTCGTTGAGGAGGCGGCCCACGGTCCCTTGGCCGCTGCTGACGGTCTCGGCTACCTTCTGCACTTCGGACACGGCGGAGTTCAAACGATCGTACAGCGTCTTGTCGACGAGAAGCTGGCCGATCGTGCCTTTGCCGTTTTCCATCCCGCTTACCACGCCATCGATCCGTTTGAGCAACGCGCGCGCCGTGACCATCGCGTCATAACCCGACTGGACCACTTCCTCGAACTCACTGACGTCCTTGCTCGGCACTTCGCCTCGGTCCTGGATGGCAGTTCTGCTATGGCCTATCTCGATGTTGATGTACTTGGTGCCGAGCACATT
Source organism: Bryobacterales bacterium (assembly GCA_963798455.1). GTDB lineage: Bacteria > Acidobacteriota > Terriglobia > Bryobacterales > Bryobacteraceae > CAWCTD01. The sequence goes on along the minus strand of CAWCTD010000003.1, from coordinate 4,261,939 downwards.
CTCGGCGCTGATGGCGGCCACCGAGTCCACCGGAATCGACTTGAGGTCCGCGGCGTCCACCGACATCGTGATGCGCACCGCCCGCCGTGGCGCGGTCTGGCCCGATAGTTCGACATTCTTGACGTTGCCGATCAGGATGCCGTTGAGCCTCACCGGCGAGCCCGTGGCCAGCGCCGCCGAATCGTCCATATAGGTGTAGAGGGTGGCTTTCGTGACGAACAGTTTCTTCGTGCCAGTGAGCAGGAAAACCAGCGCCCCCAGCATCACCATGGCAACTACTGCCATCAAGCCCACGCGTAACTGAGCCCATTTCACTTTCTTCGCCGATGGCATGGTTCTTCGCCTAGTGCTTCACGAACTTGGCAACGTAAGGGTCCCGGCAAGCTTCCAACTGAGAGCGGCTCCCCTCGAATACGATCCGTCCTTCGCGCATCACCATGAATTTCGTGCTCGATGGTTCCGGCCCTCCGTCGTGATGGACGGGCTCCAGACGCTCGCTTCTCGGATTGTATCGGAAATCGCCCAGCCAAGTCCCATCCTGGTAGCGGTGCGTGACGATCACGGTGGTGGTGTTCTTCAAATCCCGCTCCTTGATGATCAGCGAGATGATGGTGGAGGCCGTAATCGGGTCAAGGCCCGCGGTGGGCGAATCGTACAGCACCAGCGGCGGCTGCGCCACCACAGCCCGAGCGATCCCCACCCGCCGGCGCATCCCGCCGGAAAGCTCGCTGGGGAACTTCTCCAGGGTCCGCTCCAGCTCCACGAATTGGAGCGCCTCCTCCACGCGCGGCAGCGCCTCGGAGAGAGGAACACGAAGAAGCCGCTGGTTGAGCAAGGGATAGGCCACGTTCTCCTCGATGGTGAGCGAGTCGAAGATGCCGCCTTCCTGGAACAAGATGCCGACCTTGGCGCGCATGTCAAACAGTTCGGCTTCGCTCAGATGGGTGATATCCTCTCCAAACACGAAGACGCGGCCCGAGTCGGGTTTGAGCAGGCCCAGCGCCGTCTTCAGAAGCGTCGTCTTCCCGCTTCCCGCGTTCCCAAGGATGATCCGCGTCTCGCCTTCCGGGACGTCGAAGTTGACATCATCCAGCGCGGGCGTCACGTCGAAGACGAGCGACACGTGCTCGAATCGAAGGACGCTGCGGCTGTCTTTCCCCGGCATGAAGTCCTCAGGCGCCGACGAAGAATCGCGTGATGAAAAAATCCAGAATGAAAATCCACACGGAGGCCACCACCACCGCCCGCGTGGTGGAACGGCCGACGCCTTGTGTCCCGCCCGAGGTCTCCATGCCGTAGTGGCATCCCACCAGGGCGACGATGAAGGCGAAGGAAAAGGGCTTGATCAGGCCCTGGAATATGTCGCTGTACTCGATGGCCTGCCAGGAGCTGCTCCAGTACTGGGTGGGGCTCATGCGTAGCAGCGTGTAGGCGATGACGAAGCCGCCGAAGATCCCCAGGAAATCGGAGATGACGGTGAGCAGAGGCAATACGAGGCAAGTGGCGACCAGCCGCGGCGTCACCAGCTTCTGGACGGGGTCCGTGCCAAGCGCGCGCATGGCGTCGATTTGCTCGGTCACCTTCATCGAGCCGAGCTCGCTGGCCATACCAGACGAGTTGCGGCCGGCGACCATCAGCGAGGTCAGCACCGGCCCCAGTTCCCGTACCAGGGCCATGGTCACCAGATCGGGTGTCTTGCCCACCGCCCCGTACTGGGCCAGCGCCTTGGACATCTGCAGGGCCATGACCGCGCCGCTGAAAAAACCGGTGAGAATCACAATCGGGAGGCTGCCGAAACCGATCACGTCCATCTGAAGGAAGATGTCGTCCAGGTAGTGCGGCCGCCGAACGACATTTCGGATGGCTCTTCCCGACAGCGCGAAGAAGTTCTGCACCGAAAAGACCGGCGCTTTCAACAGGTCGAGCAAGCCAGACGCTCCTCAAAACCCCGATGCTACCACACGCCTCCGCGGCGGAGCGCTCTACTGCATCGGCAAGTGCGGCGTACGTGGGCGCGAACGCGGCGACGGAGTCCTGCGGCGCGGCTTGCGCGCGGCGGTCCCGCCCGCCGTCGAGGCGCCGTGCTCCGTGGTCTTGCGGCGGCGTGAGCGGGTCGGCTTGGGCTCCGGCTCGGGTTCCGCGAACGCGGAGGGCTGGCCCTTCACGATCGGCTGGGGCTCGTCCTCCTCCTCCTCCTGCTCCGGAGCGGCCGCTTCCGGCTCCGGCTCCGGCGCGGGAGGATAGAACTCGGCGCCCAGATACACGAGCAGTCCCTTCTCCTCGTCAGGCTCCACCCGGACCAGCGCTTTGTCCTGCGCGAAGTTCAGCAGCTCCGTGAATTCCTGGAAGCCGTACGAAGCCGTGCTGAAATCAGGGTGCGCCTCCTGCACCCAGCTCTCGAGTTGCTCGGCGACGCAGCCGCTCTCCATGTCCAGCCGGCGGGTCTCGAGGGTGTCGCGGAGCAGAGGCAGCGCCTCCTCCGGCCTCGGGGCGGGCGTCTCGGGTTTGGTCGTGGTCTTGCGCTCGATGAAGTAACGGCCCTCGCTGCCGCTGAGATTCACGTAACCGGCGTTGCGCAGCTTCTCCACGAAATCCGAGAAACTGCTGCAGCCGTACGCCTTCTCGCTAAAAGTGGCGTCCAGTTGAAGCATGGTCGATTTGAGCAGCCCGAGTTGAGGCTGCACGCCGCGGCGCTCCAGTACCTGAAGCGCGCGCTCGACCAGCGGCATGGCCTGCGCGATGTCCAGAGGCGCCGCCCTGCGCCGCGGAGGCCTTTGCTGTTGCGCCGGATGCTGCTGAGTCGGCTGGCGCTGAGCTTTCTGCGTCTCGTCCAGCAGCGACTCGTAGCTGATGAACTCGTGGCAGTTCTGCTGCAGGATCGTGCTGGTGAAGGCCCTGCCCCCCAGCACATAGACGGTCTTGCCGAACTCCTTCAGCTTGTTGACCAGCGGGATGAAGTCGCTGTCGCCGCTCACGATGGCGAAGGCGTTGACGTGGTTGTGGGTGAACGCCATCTCCAGCGCGTCCAGAGCGAGGTTGATGTCCGCGCCGTTCTTGTCGCCGCGCGGAGAAGGAATGCGCTGCACCATCTGGACGGCATTGGCGGCCATCTGCCGGGTGGCCCCCTCCTGCCTGGCCCAGTTGGCGTAGGCGAACTTGGCGACGATGTCACCCCGTTCCTTGAGCGCGTTGAGCGCTACCGAGACGTCGAACTCCCGCTGTAGCGTGCTCTTGACGCCGATCTCGATGTTGTCGTAGTCGACGAACACCGCAATATTCATCTTTTCTTGCATGGTGTGCTTGTCGCGCCTTGGCTCGGCTCGAACGCCGGCGCTCCAGGTGGGGCGCGGGCAGCCAGCCAGGCGACTGCTCCTATTCTAGCGCGCGCGGGCTGGCGCCGGGTCCGCCCCGGGGTGGGATAAGACTCCAGTCTTGTCCAGCCGGCCCGCCGGGCCGGCCCTTTCCTTCGCCCTGAAGACTCCAATGGTGAGAGGCTGTGTTCTGCCTCGCCACTCCTGGCAGCGCCTTGAGGTTCCTACTTGCAAGTTACTAACCATTCCTGCCACTCGTATAGGGTCTTCCGCGCCCATCCAGGCCTGGTGGTACTAGAACCAAAACCGGACAGTCCTATCCAGAATAGACCTTGTGCCCTTGAGGAGCCCGTGACATGATTGACAACGCAGACGGGGTGCGCCGTCCGCGAACGCCTACAGATTTTGGAGAATGGTATGCGCAAGGTCAAAGTTACCAGTGTCATCGGGCTACTGGCCCTCTTAGTGGCTGTGGTATTCCTCCGTGGCTCATCGCCTTCGGCTCCGGTGAACGGCTGGGCGGCTGGCGATGCGGCCATGGCTCAACAGCGCACCGGCGCCTGCGCCGCGTTGCTGGGCGACGGGCGAGTGCTCGTCAGCGGAGGCGTGGACAGCTCAGGTGCGCCCCTGGCCGGCGCGGAGGTCATGGACGCGGTCACGGGCGGCTTCTCGCCCGCGAGCCCCATGAGCGTTCCTCGCGCCCGGCACGCCTGCGCGGCGCTCCCCGACGGGCGGGTGCTGGTGGCGGGCGGCGTCACCACCGGGGGAACCTTTTCCATCGACACCGAGATCTACGACCCTGCATCCAATGCCTGGACGGCGGGCCCGCCGCTGCCCGTGACGGGCCGCGCGGGCCACGCGGCTGCGGCGCTCCCCGACGGACGGGTGCTGATCGCCGGCGGCGAGAATGCGCTCGGACTGCTCAACTCGGTCGAGATCTACGACCCCAAGACCAACTCCTTCACCGCGGCGGGCCCCCTGGCAAAAGCCCGCAAGAACCACGCAGCCGCGGCGCTCATCGACGGCAAGGTCTGGATCGGCGGCGGCATCGGCCTGGCGTCCGACGGCGTCACCCAGCAGGAGCTGGCATCGGTCGAGATCTACGACCCGGCGACGGGCCTCTCCGCCGAGGGACCATCTCTCGATGCGGCCCGCAGCGGCTTTGCTGCCGTGGCGCTGCCCCACAACGCGAACGTGCTGATCGCGGGTGGCTCTTCGGCGGGGACCGCTCTGGCTTCCGCCCAGCTCTACCGTTCGTGGACCGGCGGCTATGTGCCGGTGGGCCCGATGTCGGCGGCCCGCGCGGGCGCGGCGGCGAGCGCCATGAAGCTCGAGGGTTTCGCGGTGGCGGCCGGCGGTAGCGGCCTGGACACTGCCGAGTTCTTCGGTTTTGCGACGGTGAAGACGGATAAAGGCGATTACGCCCCCGGCGAGATCGTCACGGTGACGGGCGCCGGCTGGAAGCCGAGCGAGCCGCTAAGGCTCACCATCCACCGCGTGAACAGCCCTACTCCTGTCGAGGACTCAGTCATCGATACGGCGGCTGACGAATCCGGCAACCTGCATTTTGCGGTCTGGGCCCCGTCGCCAGCCGACCTCGGTCTGACGCTGGAGCTGGTTGTCGCCGGCTCGGAATCTCAGGCAGCAACGAGGTTTACGGATGCCAGCGGCGATGACACAACCACCTCAGTCTCTTGCTTGCCCAATCCGGTTTCGATGGGGAGCGCGACGACATGCACCGCGCAGGTCAACAATAGTGAATCGGCACCGTCGAACGGCTATCCCCAAGGGAATGTAGCCTTCAATATCAACCACGTCACAGGGAGCTTTTCTCCTTCCACTTGCGCTTTGGCTCGGATTGGGAGCACCAACAACTCAAACTGCTCTGTGAACTTTACCCCCACCAACATCAACACTGGGACTCTCGACGCTAATTACAACGCATCGTCGAACAACTGGAAGAACAGCAGCGGTCAAACCCTCCTGACGTCCACCGCCGCCGACACGACGCCGCCGGTGGTGACGGTGACGATTCCGACGGCGGACGGGCTGGGCGGTTACTTTGTGACCAAGCCGGTGACGGTGGGGGTATCGGCGACGGATGCGACGTTCGAACGTATCCTCGTTCGCCTGCACGGTGGACGGGTCGCCGGTGTCAGTCGGCAACCTGACGAACATCGGGACGCCGGCGGCGAGCGGGACCTTCTCGGTGAACACGGATGGGACACACCCGATCTCCTGCACGGCGGCGGACTCGGCGGGCAACAGCGGGGCGGCGGCCGAGTCGAGCAACACCGGGACGGTAAAGATCGACACGGTGGCGCCGACAGCGACGATTGACTCGGGTCCGACGGGGACGGTGACTACAAGCGGCGCGACGTTCACCTTCTCGGGCAGCGACGCGGCGCCTTCTTCGGGCGGGCCGACGTTCGAGTGCAAGCTGGATGCAGCGAGCTATGCGGCCTGCACGAGCCCGGTGAACCTCACCAGCCTGGCGGATGGCTCGCACACCTTCTATGTGCGGCCCAAGGATACAGCGGGGAACACGGGCACGCCAGTCAGCCAGGCCTGGAAAGTAGACACGACGCCGCCGGTGGTGACGGTGACGATTCCGACGGCGGACGGGCTGGGCGGTTACTTTGTGACCAAGCCGGTGACGGTGGGGGTATCGGCGACGGATGCGACGTCGAACGTATCCTCGTTCGCCTGCACGGTGGACGGGTCGCCGGTGTCAGTCGGCAACCTGACGAACATCGGGACGCCGGCGGCGAGCGGGACCTTCTCGGTGAACACGGATGGGACACACCCGATCTCCTGCACGGCGGCGGACTCGGCGGGCAACAGCGGGGCGGCGGCCGAGTCGAGCAACACCGGGACGGTAAAGATCGACACGGTGGCGCCGACAGCGACGATTGACTCGGGTCCGACGGGGACGGTGACTACAAGCGGCGCGACGTTCACCTTCTCGGGCAGCGACGCGGCGCCTTCTTCGGGCGGGCCGACGTTCGAGTGCAAGCTGGATGCAGCGAGCTATGCGGCCTGCACGAGCCCGGTGAACCTCACCAGCCTGGCGGATGGCTCGCACACCTTCTATGTGCGGCCCAAGGATACAGCGGGGAACACGGGCACGCCAGTCAGCCAGGCCTGGAAAGTAGACACGACGCCGCCGGTGGTGACGGTGACGATTCCGACGGCGGACGGGCTGGGCGGTTACTTTGTGACCAAGCCGGTGACGGTGGGGGTATCGGCGACGGATGCGACGTTCGAACGTATCCTCGTTCGCCTGCACGGTGGACGGGTCGCCGGTGTCAGTCGGCAACCTGACGAACATCGGGACGCCGGCGGCGAGCGGGACCTTCTCGGTGAACACGGATGGGACACACCCGATCTCCTGCACGGCGGCGGACTCGGCGGGCAACAGCGGGGCGGCGGCCGAGTCGAGCAACACCGGGACGGTAAAGATCGACACGGTGGCGCCGACAGCGACGATTGACTCGGGTCCGACGGGGACGGTGACTACAAGCGGCGCGACGTTCACCTTCTCGGGCAGCGACGCGGCGCCTTCTTCGGGCGGGCCGACGTTCGAGTGCAAGCTGGATGCAGCGAGCTATGCGGCCTGCACGAGCCCGGTGAACCTCACCAGCCTGGCGGATGGCTCGCACACCTTCTATGTGCGGCCCAAGGATACAGCGGGGAACACGGGCACGCCAGTCAGCCAGGCCTGGAAAGTAGACACGACGCCGCCGGTGGTGACGGTGACGATTCCGACGGCGGACGGGCTGGGCGGTTACTTTGTGACCAAGCCGGTGACGGTGGGGGTATCGGCGACGGATGCGACGTTCGAACGTATCCTCGTTCGCCTGCACGGTGGACGGGTCGCCGGTGTCAGTCGGCAACCTGACGAACATCGGGACGCCGGCGGCGAGCGGGACCTTCTCGGTGAACACGGATGGGACACACCCGATCTCCTGCACGGCGGCGGACTCGGCGGGCAACAGCGGGGCGGCGGCCGAGTCGAGCAACACCGGGACGGTAAAGATCGACACGGTGGCGCCGACCGTGGCGATCGGATCTAAACCGCTGAACCCCAGCCCGGCCGCGACGCCAGCGTCCTTCACCTTCTCCGGCGGCGACGCGCCACCCTCCTCGGGCGGGCCAACGTTCCAGTGCAAGCTGGATGGTGGGGCCTTTGCGGATTGCACGAGTGCGGCTAGTTTTGGGGTACTCGCGGCAGGGGGCCATACGTTTACGGTGAAAGCGCTCGACGGAGCGGGTAATTCGGCGACCGACTCCTGGAGTTGGGTCGTGAACGCTGTTCCAGGGGTTACCAACGATGGGCCGAAAGCGTCCTCGCAGTACAGCGATTATATCAATCCTGTGACTGTGACCGCCACCGACGACGGGGTGCCGGGAACGGGTTTGAGCGCCACCACCTCTTGGAAGAAGAGCACCGATTCAAGTTACACCAGCGGCCTGCCGGGTTCTCTGAGCCTGTCAGCGAACTCCGGAGGGACAGCAACGAGCAAGTCGTGGACGCTCGCCGGAACCGCAGGTTTGGCCGCCGGGATGTACAACATCAAAGTTGACGTCAGCGATGGGCTCGACATAAGCTCTACGGTAATCACTATCACCATCACCCAGGAAGACGCCGGCGGCACGATCACCAGCGGGAATCCTGGTGGCATTGCGGTTAGCCCAGGGGAAACCTCATATGCGGGGCCGTTGACTGTCATTGTCACGGTCAACGAAAGCTACGTTGCTTCAAAAGGCGAGCCGAATCCAAAGGGCGACACGGCCCACCAAGCGGAAGGCGACATCCGGAACGCCGTTCTGGGCAACTTCAGGCTCGAACCCGTCGGACCCGGCAGTCTCGTGCCAGGTTCTTGCTCACCAAACCCGCCAGCCTACGATAGTTCCGGCTACGGCGGGACTCTGACGCTGACGTGCACAGTCACTGGTCCGATCCCGCTGAACACGTACTCAATTGTTCTAGACATCAATGGCAGCTACTACACCGGTACGGTGGAAGACGTGCTGACCGTCTATGACCCAAGCCTTGGGTTTACGACAGGCGGCGGCTGGTTCTACTGGCCCGGCACGGCAGATCCCGACTCGGGATACCCTGGCGACAAGACCAACTTCGGCTTCAACATGAAGTACAACAAGAAGGGGGCGAATCCGCAAGGGAACGTGCTGGTGATCCGGCACCGGTCGGACGATACCATCGTGCGCATGAAGAGCAACGCAGTGGACGGGTTTTCACTCTCAGATGCAACGAGCACCATAGGCTGGGCGTCCATCAGCGGCAAGTCCACTTACTTCGACCAATGGACGATGACGCGACCCGAAGGCAACCACGACTTTGCGTTCTACGTGGAGGACCAGAATGAGCCCGGTACCGGGGCGGATCGTGCCTGGGTCCGGGTCGTGGGCGGCGCGGATTTGTCGCTCCAAACGCCCGCCTCAGGACTCACGCCGGGCACTGGCGGCAACGCGCAGGTTATTGGCGGCGGCAACATCGTCGTTCCGCACACCAATTCGAGCAGCAGCGGCGGCAAGAAGTAGTGTAATCTGCCATAGCGGGGCCCGGAGACTTCAGTGTCTCCGGGCCCCACCTTCCTCCCGCGCGGCGTCCTGGACGCCGGAGTCGAAGATTACCTTCCACCCGCCATCGGGCTGCTTCTTCCAGATGGTGATGTACTTGCCGCTCCCGGCGGGCGTCTTGGCCCCACCCGCGGCCTTGGTCACCTCATAACTCCCCACCGTGTAGCCCATGTCGCCGCCGTCCGCAATCACCGCGCCCAGCGGCTTCCAGGCGATCGACATCGCCGGATCGTTCAGCAGCGCCGCCCAACGGGCCGTCAGCCCTTCCTTCCCCTTGATGACCGGCGAGTTGGGCCGTATGGTCGTCACCTCCTCCGCCAGGAACGACGCGAAGCCCTCCAGCCTGCGCTCGGCGGTCGCCTGCGCGAAGGCGCGGTCGGCCTCGATCAATACCTCGGGATCGGGTTTCGCCTGACGGGAGCCGACGCAGGACGCGAGCACAGCCAGCGCCAGGGCCGCCGTCCCCACCTTCAGAACGCGCATGATGGCCTCCAACCGGAGGTTATAGCACGATCAGGGCCCACCGCTGAGGCGCCGAGGGCGTAAAGTGAACTCACAACACCCGGCGTCTCCGCGCCTCGGCGCGCCGCGAAAACCCCCGCGGGGTTCCGTTGCTGGGGCTCCGCCGTTTACAATGGTAGCTGCCGTGCCTCCTTTGGATCGCATTACCCGGAATCCGGAAATCATGGGCGGGAAGCCCTGTGTGCGGGGCATCCGAGTCACTGTTGGCACCATTGTGGGGATGGTCGCCGCTGGGCACTCCCACGCCGAGATCCTGGCCGCCTACCCGTACCTTGAGGACGAAGACATCCGGCAGGCCCTGTCTTACGCCGCCTGGCGCGTCGAGGAAATGGAAGTGCCCCTTCCTGCCGCATGAAGATCCTGATCGACATGAACTTGAGTCCCCTGTGGGTGCAGTTCCTGTCCGGTCATGCTCTCGAGGCGATTCACTGGTCCGACGTGGGCTCCGCCTCCGCAACCGACTCGGAGATTCTTGACTAAGCGGTAGCGAATGGTTTGGTGCTCCTCACGCACGACCTGGACTTTGGGATGCTGCTTGCCGCGCGGCGCACGATAGCGCCCAGCGTGATCCAGATCCGCGCTCAGGACGTCCTCCCATCGGCCATCGGGGACATCGTACTCAGGAGCATCCAGGCCACTGGTGCACACCTTGAGGCAGGGGCTCTTGTCACCGTCGATCCCGCCCGCGAGCGAATCCGGCTGCTGCCGCTATGATTTCCCGAGGGTCCTGAAGCAGCCCCGTGCGGCTAGGGTCATGCTTACTAAGGGCCCACCGCTGAGGCGCGGAGGGCGCAAAGTCAGCTCAAAACACCCGGCGTCCGCCAGCACGTCATCTCGCAAGCCCTGAGGAACGGCCTGGTCGTTTTTGAAAAGACCCGCTGACCTGGCCGCGAACGACCTGCTCGGCGCCGACCTGTTTCTTCCAAATCGTCACGCATTTGCCCATCCCCGCTACGGTCTTCGTCCCACCCTGAAGTGAACCCCTGGCGTGAGACAGCGAGTTAAGGGGGTAGTCGCCGTTCGATGGAAAAGTATTGCACGGCGGGGTTGATGTTTTCCACTCTGGAAGTACCTGAGCGGAGGATAGGGCACTGCGGGGACGCAACCCGAGCGCCGACTCAGCAGCCGGAATGGCAGGGGGCGGCCTTGGCCGCCTCCGAAAGCAGCCATTTTGGCCGGAAGGCGATAAATCCCAGGGGCCTGGGGGCGGAGCCCCCCGGTGAAGATCCGGTCGCCGAGCAACCTCATGGTCGGGCCCCCGCGTTCTGCTCGAACTCGGCCGGTGGCACATAGCCCAGAGCCGAGTGGAGTCTTTGCTGGTTGTAGACACGCTCGATGAACTCACCGATCGAGGCGTAGGCGTCGGCCAAGTCCCGGTACTCGGTTCGGTAAACCTCCTCGTACTTCAGCGTCTTCATGAAGGACTCGCAGGCGGCATTGTCGTACGGATTCCCCTTGCGGCTCATGCTGATCCTGATCTTGTGCTCTTTCAGCAGATCGGTGTAGTCATATGAGGCATACTGAACGCCACGATCGGAATGATGCACCAGCCCTGGCCCCGGATGGCGCTGGCGCAGCGCCATCCGCAGTGCGGAAAGGGCCAACTGGGCCTCCAAGGTGCGGCCCAGGGCCCATCCGATCACTCGCCGCGAAAACGCATCCAGCAACACCGCCAAGTACACAAACTCCCTGCGCAGCCGGATATAGGTGATGTCGGCGACCCAGAGTTGGTTGATCGCATCAGGGAGGATGCCTTGCGCCAGGTTCGGGTAGACCGGCAGAGCATGCCGTGAATCGGTCGTGACCACAAAGGACTTGTGGCGCAGGCACAGCAGGTTATCCTCACGCATCAGACGCAGCACGTGCTTGTGGTTCGCCTCAAAGCCGCGGCGCTCGAGCTCCGCCGTGATCCTGCGGTAGCCATAGGCCGGGGACTGGAGGGCGATGTCTTGCATCGCGTCACGCAACTCCATCTCCACCGGGCAGTCCTGCGGTGGCACTCGCCAGCGGTAGTAGCTGGCCCGGCTCAGTCCGGTCATCTGGCACAGGGCATTCACGGCTTGGCCTTGGGTGCCAGCTTCCCGGATCTCTTCAAACAAGCAACCTCGCCAGTGACGACGGTGGGTGGGTGATGATCCCTGAAATGCCGCAAGGCCTTTTTTAAAAAATCGTTCTCCATCGCCAGTTGGCCAATCTTGCGCTCCAACTCGGCGATCCGCTGCAACTCCGTCAAGACGGGAGACATTCCACGCCGGCCTACTCCCGGAAAGGCCGATTCACCGCGCGCTCGCCACTCGCCCCGCCACCGTTCCAGCAGGTGCGGGCTCAGTTCCAACTGGCGGGCGACCTCACCGACCGTCCGCCCAGTGTCGATCTCTCGCATCGCAGCAACCTTCAGGTCGCGGCTGTAAACTCGTCGGGCCAAATCCATACCTCTCTCCATTCAATGTATTCGGCCCCTTAACTTCGTGTCTCACTTTTGGGGTGCACTCCACCCGCCGGCTTTGTCACTTCATAACTCCCCATCGTGAAGCCCATGTCGCCCGCCTCCGCTCTCCGCCCGCGCACACGAGTATTCTAGAGCCAGGAGAGGAATCCGAACAGCGGAGAATGAACGACGAATTCTTCATGGCGGAGGCGCTCCGGCTGGCCCGGCTGGCCGCCGGGCAAGGGGAGGTTCCGGTGGGGGCCGTCCTGGTCAGTGGCGGCGCAATCCTCGGCCGGGGCTACAACGCACCGGTTTCCCGCCTGGATCCCACCGCCCACGCCGAAATTCTGGCCCTAAGAGAGGCGGCAGCGGCGGCCGCCAACTACCGCCTCGAAGAAGCGGCGCTCTACGTGACCCTGGAGCCCTGTCCCATGTGCGCCGGGGCACTGGTGGCCGCGCGCGTTCGCCGGCTCGTATTTGGCGCAAGAGACCTGCGCTTCGGCGCGGTTCGCAGCAAGTTCCGCATCGCCGACTCGGAGTTGCTGAATCACCGAGTCGAAGTCGTGGAAGGCGTGCTCGCGGCCGAGTGCGCCGAACTGCTGCAAAGGTTCTTCCGCGAGCGACGCTAACGCGATCCGGACTCAAGCGATTTGCTGCACCAGCGGCGGCCGCAGCGCCGCCAGAGGAGGGGTGAACCCGGACCCCAGGCCCGGCGCCATCTGGATCGGCCGAGGCTGCGGCGGGTGCCGGGGCCCGTGAAAGTACTCGTCCAGCGGGAACAGCCCGTAGGGCTCCAGCTCGCGATAGACCCGCCCCAGCTTCTGCTCAATGCGATACACAATGTGGAAGAAATTGCCGCGGTCGATATTCAAGCGCCGGGTGCAGAGCCTCCAGTCGGCGCCGAGTAAGAAATGAAATTTGAAAACCCTGTACTCCAATTCGTCCAGCGCCCTGCGGCTGACTAGGCAGAAGTCGGCTATGTACTCCTCGTCCTTGCGGCCCCAGGTCAACTTGCCTTCCCGGCCGGCGATGAACTCCGCGGAGGCATGGCTCATGTGCTTCTCCTTGGTGGCGCAATGCCGGAACCGCGCGTAGCAGGCGCGGAAAATCGCTCTCAGAACACAGTTGCAGGGGCTCTTGCTTCCCCTGCCGAACCCCCGTAGTCCTAGGCCGTGGCACTGCGTGCAAGACTGCTTCGCCAGCGCGATTGTGTCGGATCGGTTCCACTCCATGTCTCTTGGGTCCTCCCTATCCCGTTTACCACTGTAAACAGGAGAGGGGAATAGTCAAGAGTTTGAATTAATATTTTTCCGCCGAAATTCTTAGATCATTTCAAATTGGTTAAGATCTTTGTTTTCAACAATAGGAGTATAGTTCTGGAGGGATTAGGACTTCTATTACCTATAGTTCTGTGCTACTATTTCATAGGACGTTCGTCCTATTTCAGACAGAAATAGCCCTTGGGCATAAGCCAGATGTACTTCGATGTGTTGCAAAAGCGGCTGATCGCAGTCTTGCGAACCCGCCTGCAAAACGGCGAGCTGACTGAGCGTCGGCTCGCACACCTTACCGGAATTTCACAACCTCATGTACATAATGTGCTGAAAGGGGCGAGAATTCTCTCGCTTTCGGCAGCAGACACAATTCTTCGGCGCCTGGGGCTCACGGTGAGGGACCTGCTTCAGCAGCACGAGCCGGGCGCCGGGCCGTGCTCCCGGTCTGGCGGCACGGCCCGCTCGATCGAGGTTCCCGTGCTGGAGGGATGGCTTGGGCCGGGGCTTCCTTTGCCCAGGCAGCCCAGCCCGGTGGACGGCTGTCCCTTTCCGTGCTTCTTTCTGTCTTCGTTGGAAAACCCGCTCGTCGCTCGCCTGGCCCGGGACGCGCGCATGTCCGGCCTTTTGCGGGAGAACGACCTGGTTCTGTTGGACAAGTCGCCTGCCCGGCGGCTGCACCCCGGCGAAGATGGGCTGTATGTGGTGAGCCGTTATGGAGAAGGCGTGGTGAGGCGGCTCCGAATGGAGCGCGGCGACCTGCTGCTGCTGAGAGGAGTTCCATCGGAGGGTTCGGAAAGTATCGAGGCTCTTCCGCTGAAGGGCTGCCACCTGCTAGACGTCGTCAAAGCCAGAGTCGCCTGGATGGGCCGGACGCTGCCGTCTCACTGACGGCCATGTGCGGCCGCCACCTCTTTATAGATCGATAGCACCTGGCGGGCCGTCGACTCCCAACTGAAGCGGCGCGCTTGCTCGTGCCCCCTATGAATGAGGGTGGCGCGCAGAGTGCTGTTGGTGAGAGCTTCTCGAATGCCTTTGGCGATCTCGAAAACGTTCTCGGGGTTCACCAGCACAGCCGCGTTTCCGACCACCTCGGGAAGCGAGCTGATGTTGGAGGTCACCACCGGCGTGCCTGAGGCCATGGCCTCCAAAGGCGGCAGACCGAAGCCCTCGTAAAGGGAGGGAAATACGAAGGCCGAGGCCGAGGCGTAGAACGTCCGGAGCGTGTCAAAGGTCACGAAACCGAGGAACCGGACGAACTGTTCCATCCTGGTTTGTATGACCGTGCGGCGCACGGCGGGGTGCCGGGAGATCTCATCTCCGATGATGATCAACCGCAAGTCCCTGAACAGAGGCTGATCTTCCAGGTCCCCACGCAGGACCGCGAAAGCCTCCACCAGGCGTGGGATGTTCTTTTGCGGCCGGATGGTGCCCACGTAGAGCAAAAAAGGGTGGTTGATCTGATAGCGCTCAAGGAGCATCTGGCGTTCCATGTCACCAGGGCCAGGCCCGTCGGCCAGAAACCTGGGGTCCGGGGCATTGTAGATCTGCCTGATCTTCTCCGGCCGGATGCCGAACAGGTCCTCGATGTCCCGCCGCGTGGCGTTGGACACCGCGATGACCCTGTCCGCGCGCTCCAGCCCGCGCCGGAACTGGTAGAGGCGGAAGCGCCGATGCTTGCCGTCCGGGTCCTCGAACAGCAGGCTGCTCAGGTCGTGCACCGTGGCCACAAAAGGCTTGGGCATGAACAGGGAGATCATGTTCAGCGGAATATGGCAGACGTCGGCCCGGAATCGGCGCAGATAGAGCGGAAACGCGGCCTGGTCCACCAGCGCTCGATCCGGCCTCTCGTACGGAACGATCTCGAAGTTAGCCGGAAGCGTGCCCAGTTCCTGAGCGTCCTGGGAACGGCCCACCAGGATGTAGTGATTGTCCTCGTCCAGACGGGCCAAGGCCCGGACCAGGTTCCGGATATACGTCCCGATTCCGAAGTCGCGGATATGCCGAGTATCGATGACGATGCGAATCGGCCTTCACCCCGTGGCGACCGTGTGGAACTTCCAACCGTAAAGCGGAAAACGCTCCGTGAGAGAGGCGACGCGCTGCCGCACGGCGGCGAGCCTTTCTTCCGAGCCGAGGTCGGCCAGGACTTCAGCGATCAAACCGGCGACCTCCCGCATTTCCGCCTCGCCGAAACCGCGGGTAGTGACAGCCGGGGACCCCAGACGGATACCGCTCGGGTTTAGCGGCGGATTGACGTCGAACGGAATGGCGTTCTTGTTGGCGGTGATGTGGGCCCGGTCGAGGCCGGTCTCGGCGTCCCTGCCGCGGATTCCCTTGGCGAACACATCCAGCAGCAGCAGATGCGTGTCCGTGCCGCCCGAAACCACGCGGAAACCGGCGTCCAGCAACCCGGCGGCCAGCGCCTTTGCGTTGGCCAGCACCTGCCTCTGGTACTCGACGAACTCGGGCGTCATGGCTTCCGCGAAGCAGACTGCCTTGGCCGCGATGACGTGCACCAGGGGCCCGCCTTGCACGCCCGGGAAGACGCTCTTGTCGATGGCCGGCCCGAACTTCTCCTTGGCCAGGATAATCCCCGACCGGGGCCCCCGAAGGGTCTTGTGCGTGGTGGAGGTGACGATATCGGCGTGCTCACAAGGATTCGGATGCAACCCCGCCGCCACCATGCCGGAAAAGTGCGCCATGTCGACCAGCAGCACCGCGCCCACCGAATCCGCGATCTCCCGGAAGCGGCGGAAATCGATGATGCGCGGATAGGCGCTGCCGCCGGCGATGATCATCTTGGGCCGGTGCTCCTCGGCCAGCCGCGCCAGTTCCTCGTAGTCGATCCTCTCGTCCTCGCGGCGAACGCCGTAGGGGACCACCTTGTAACGCTTTCCGGAGAAATTCAGATGGTGGCCGTGAGTGAGGTGGCCGCCGTGCGACAGATTCATTCCCAGGATGGTGTCCCCGGGATCGAGCACGGCGCCGTAGGCCGCCTCGTTGGCTTGCGATCCCGCGTGGGGCTGTACGTTGGCGAACTCGGCGTGGAAGAGCTTCTTGGCCCGCTCCCGGGCGAGGTTTTCCACGACATCGACAAACTCGCACCCTCCGTAGTAGCGCTTGCCTGGGTAGCCCTCGGCGTACTTGTTGGTGAAGACGCTGGCGGTCGCCTCCAGCACGGCCTCGGAGGTGAAATTCTCGCTGGCGATCAACTCCAGTCTTGAATTCTGGCGATCCAGTTCGCTCTGGATGGCACCATAGATTTCCGGATCGACGCCGGCCAGCGGCCTCGCCATCCGATCTTGCAGGGTCATGGCCTGAGGCCCTCGGTTTCCTTGCATGCTGCTTCCTGCTCCAACGCCGTGATTTTGCCGACGCGGCGCGCGTGCCGCCCGCCTTCGAACTCCGCGCTCAGAAACTCCTCCACCAGCGCTCCGGCTTCCTCGGGCGCGGTGTACCTGGCCCCCAAGGTCAGGACGTTCGCATCGTTGTGTCCGCGCACCAGCCGGACTTCTTCCAGATTGGTGCCAAGCGCCGCGCGGACCCCCGGAATCTTATTGGCGGCGATGGACATGCCCACCCCCGTGGAGCACACCAGAATCCCCCGGTCGGCCCGTCCTGATGCCACGTCTCGAGCCACGGGCGCGGCATAGTCGGGGTAATCAGTCGAGTCGGAGCCGTGCGTTCCGTAGTCAACTACTTGGTGACCCTCCCGGGTCAGCCGGTCGCGGAGTTGCTCTTTGAGAGGAAAGCCCGCGTGATCCGCTCCAATTGCGATCTTCATGGAAATCCGACCTAATTCTAACATGCTAGAATGGCATCTTCGTTCCGTTTTCCCTTCGGGATTTCCCATGTACTGGAGCAAGTTGTTTATCCCTACTCTGCGGGACAACCCCGCCGAGGCTGAAGTCGCGAGCCATCAGCTCTTGCTGCGCGCGGGCTATGTACGCCAGCTCGCCGCGGGCATTTACAGCTACCTGTTTCTGGCGCAGCGGTCGCTGTTGAAGATCATCCGCATTGTCCGCCAGGAGATGGACGCCATTGGCGCTCAGGAAATGTTGCTGCCGGCGTTGAACCCGGCCGAGGTGTGGCAGGAATCGGGCCGCTGGGAAGTGATGGGCGCCAACATGTTCCGCCTGAAGGACCGCTGGCAGCACGACCTGTGCCTGGGGATGACGCACGAAGAAGTCATGACCACCATTGCCCGCGGAGAGTTGAGGAGCTACAAGCAACTGCCGCAGATCTGGTATCAGATCCAGACCAAGTTCCGCGACGAGCCGCGTCCTAAGTCCGGCCTGCTGCGCGTGCGGCAGTTCATCATGAAAGACTCCTACACCTTCGACCTGGATGCCGCCGGGCTGGATGCCGCCTACGAGAAGCACTACCGCGCCTACGGCCGGATCTTTGACCGTTGCGGCCTCAAGTACTTCGTCGTCGAGGCCCACTCGGGAGCCATGGGCGGCAGCCAGTCGCACGAGTTCATGGTCCCGACCGAGGCGGGAGAAGACTACGTGGTGCTCTGTCCTTCCTGCGGGTATGCCGCCAATCTGGAGAAGGCGGAATCCGTGCCGTCCGAGCCCCTCGCCGCGGACCCCGCGGGCGAACTGGCGCCTGAGAAGTTCCACACGCCGGGACGGAAGACCATCGCCGAAGTCGCCGAATTCACGGGCCTTCCCGAGACCTCCCAGATGAAGAGTCTGGTGATGGTGGCAGACGGGCAGGTCCTCCTGATCCTGGTCCGAGGAGACCACAGCCTGAGCGAGACCAAGCTCGCCGGCGTGGTTCAGGCCAGCGAAGTGCGTCCCGCTCACCCCGAAGAGATCCGGGAGCGTTTCGGGGCGGACGCTGGTTCTCTCGGTCCGGTCGGCGTTCGCAATCTGCGCATCCTCGCCGACCTGGCGCTCAAGGGCCGCCGCAACATGATCGCGGGAGCCAACCAGGACGACTACCACCTCCGCCACGTCACGCCGGGCGAGGATTTTTCGCCGGAGTGGCACGACCTGCGGCAAGCGACGCCAGAGGACGGCTGCCACAAATGCGGCAAACGCCTGGAACTGAAGAAGACCGTCGAGATCGGGCACATTTTCAAGCTGGGGTACAAGTACTCCGAGAGCATGGGATTGCGCGTGCTCAACGCCGCGGGCGAGGAGGTCACGCCGATTATGGGGTCTTACGGGATCGGCATCGAGCGCATCCTGTGCGGCGCGGTGGAACTCTACAACGACGCAAACGGCATGGCGCTGCCGCCGTCCATCGCCCCGTTTGAGGTGGTGATTACGCCTGTAAACAGCTCCGACAAGGCCCAACGGAAGGCCGCCGATACGATCTACAGGGAGTGCCTGTCGCTGGGCCTGGACGCCCTGCTCGACGACCGCGACGAGCGGCCCGGCGTCAAGTTCAAAGACGCCGACCTGATCGGCGTTCCCTACCGCATCACGGTAGGCAAGAAGCTGGGTCAAGGCAAGGTCGAAGTGCTGACCCGCCGCACGCGCGAATCCGTGGACGTGCCCACGGCAGAAGCGGCCATCTACGTGGCGCACGCCACGCGGGAGGCAGTTGGGGGAAAATAGGGTTGAAGGCGATGCTGACATTGGACACGCTGCGGCGAGAGAAGAAAGCGGAAATCCTGCGCCTGGCCCAGATTCACGGCTGCCGCAACGTCCGCGTGTTCGGCTCTGTCGCCACCGGCCTGAACTCCGCTGCGAGCAACGTCGATTTCCTGGTGGAGTTGGACGCCGGCCGCAACCTCTTTGATCTCGGCGGGCTTCTGGCGGACCTGAAGGACCTCCTAGGCGAACAGGTTGACGTGGTCGAGGCCACTTGCGTCCACCCATACATTCGTGACCGTGTGGTGGCCGAGGCTGTTCCTCTCTGACCAAATGGCTGACAAGGACCCGAGATTCTACTTGATTCACATACGTGAATCCTGCGAGCGGATCCTTCACTACACGGCAGGGCCCGGACCGCGATGGCCCGAGTCGCCACTGCTGGTGGATGCCGTGTGCCGCAATCTGGAAATCATAGGAGAAGCCGCGGGAAAGCTGGTTCCGGATTTCAGGCAGGCACATCCCGAGGTTCTGTGGCGCAGCATTATCGACACACGGAACATTCTGATTCACGCCTACGATCAGGTGAACCCAGCCGTGCTCGGCGGTATCGTCGAACGCGACATACCCCGGTTGCTCGCCGCCGTCCTGCGCTTGCTGGAAGAGGGCTCTCGCTGAACCGCCGCACGCGCGAATCCGTGGACGTGCCCACGGCAGAAGCGCCAGCTTTCGTGGCGAACGCGCTATCCTCGAAGCATGGCGATTGAACCGGAGTCGGACCAACTTTCAGAACTGCCAGAGCCGCTGGACACGTCCGACGACCTGGACCTGGTAACTGTCTTCAGCTCGGACAAGCACACCTCTGAAATGGAGGCTCTGGCCATTCAGGGCGTCCTGGAAGCCGGCGGCATCTCCTCGGTCATCGTGGGGGGTGGCGTCATACCAAGTCTGCCGTTCGAGATCCGCGTCCCGAAGTCCCTGCTGGAAGAAGCTCTGCGGCTCATCGCCGAATCCGAAGCCGCCGGGCCGCGAGGGGCCGAGGAGGCGGAGCAGGCCTCGGAAGGCGGGCAATAGCTATCGCCCGGGCCCGCTCCCCGTTTCCACATCGAGGCGGCGGCCATCCGTGCGAATCCGGATCAATCCCAGCAGATCCGTTCTGAGCGGGGTCGTATGCCAGGCCTGAAGCCGGTCGAGAACCTCTTTGTGTGGATGGTTGTAGGAATTGTCAGCGCCCACGCCAATCACGCCGAAAACAGGGCGTAGCTCCTCCAGCATCCCATCCAAGGTGGATTTCCGGCTGCCATGGTGCGGGACCTTCAGAATGTCGGTTGCGGGAAACAGGTGGCGTTCCGTCAGCTCCTGCTCGATTCTTGGCTCCATATCGCCCGTCAGCAGAATCGAACGATTTCCGAATTGCACCCGCAGCACCAGTGAATCTTGATCCGTGATGCTATCCGCGGGGAAATCATCTGACGGTGGCGCCAGAATCGAAATCCGGCTGCCTCCGTAATCAAACTGCTCTCCCCCGGCCATCCTCCTCAATCGTGAGCCACCTTGACTTGCCAACTCCACGAGGCGCCTTGCCTCACTCGATCGCGGCAGGGCTCCGGTCCAGACCTCCTTGGGATGGAAGTTGCGAAGAATGGCAGGTATGCCTCCCGCATGGTCTTCATGGAGGTGGGAAACGGCGACGATGTCGAGCCGCTTGATCGAGCGGGTCCACAGGTAAGGGGACACCACGTCCTCGCCGGTGTCGAGATTGGTCTGGCGTCCGTTGTAGGAGGGGAAGCCTCCGGCGTCCAGCAGCATGAGTTTGCCGTCGGGGAAGGCGATGAAGAATGCGTCTCCCTGGCCAACGTCGATGGCGGTGAACTCCAGCACGCCCGGCTGGACCTGAGGGGGGAACGGGTGGCACAGCAGGAGCCCCAGAAAGAGGGCGGCGGCCGACCCCGGCAACCATCGCCAGCGGACCGGCCACCGCGCGGACAATGCCAGCAGAACCAACGAGGCTGAGAGACAGAGACCGAGCCACAGAGGCGGATTCGGAATCCGCCAGGCCGGCTCCCATCCCGCGTGGCAATCGACCACCCTTTTGGAAAGGCCGAGCAGCCACCCGGCCAACCCTGCCGCCCACTTCCACCGGGTAAACACCCCCAGAAATCCTGTCGGCACCGCCAGGGACAGCAGGGGCACCACGGCCATGTTGGCCGACACCCCTGAGAACGAAACGCGGTGAAAGTAGACGGCCATGGGCAGCGCCAGCCCCACCTGCACAGATGCCGAAATGACCGCCAATTCGTAAAAATAGAAGACGGCCCGCAGGACGGCCGCGCCTGCCCGCAGCAGCCAGCGCTCCGGGATTCGGGTCCACAACGACACCGTCTCCCCCACCAGGCGCAGTTCCACGCGAAACGCCGCGGTGCGGGGCGGAAAGTGGAGATCCCGGTCCCGGTCCTCCAGCGCGGAGAGCGCGCGCACGAAGGGAACCGAGGTCGCCTCCAGGACCGGCACGGCCAGGGCAGCGAGGGCGACGATGCAAAGGAAGGAAAGCTGGAAGCTGGCCTCGAACAACTGGTAGGGATCCAACACCAGGAATCCGATCGCGACGGCGGCCAGCATGTTCAGCAGTCGTTGCCGGCGGTAGAAGTAGCGCGCGACCAGGAACAGAGTCAACCCGGCAGCCGACCGCACGACGGGAGTCTGCCAGCCGGTGACCATGGTGTAGACCCAGGAGCAGGCGGTGGCGGCGACGAGCGGCGTCATCTGCCCCAGCGGCAGGAGTCGAAAGACCAGGAAGATGATCGCCGTCAGCGCGGTCAAGTGCATGCCGGAGATGACCAGTGCGTGATATGTGCCAGTCAAGCGGTACTGATCGGTCCAGCTTTGGTCGACCTTCGAGCTCTCGCCGATCAGAAGGGCCTGCATCATGCCTGTCTGGTAGGGCTTGCCGGCGTAGAGCCGCTCCAGCCGGTCCAGGGCAGTCGTGCGCAGGCCGAAAATCAGCCGGCCCATCCAGGTGCCGCATTGCCCTGGTAGGACTTTCAGGTTCGACCTGGCCCCAGCCGAGGCGGTCCAGTAAACCTGCTGGCGTGCCAGGTAGCCGGCGTAGTCGAAAGCGCCGGGATTACCGAAGTTGCGAGGGCGGCGCAACCTGGCCTCGAGTTCGACTCTCTGGCCGTATTCGAGGGTGGGAGGCTGTTCGCCTGGCCTTGGGTACAGGCTCACGCGGGCGCGGGCGCCCGGATCGAGTTCCAGCACGAACTGCTCATGGTTCGGGAACAGGGAGGGCGGCGCCACCACGCAGCCCGCCAGCAGCATGATCTCCCTAGGCCGCCGATCGATTTCCGGTGGGGGACCAGGGCGGTGGACCAGTTCCACCAGGACACCGGTGAACAACATTGCGAACCACAGGCAGACGTGCGTCAGGCGAGGCGCGCGCACCAGGCGGGACACGGCGGCCAGCGCCAGAAAGGCAACGATGATGGTAGTGAGTTCCCGGCTCCCGAAATCGACGAACCGGCCGGCTGCGATCCCCGCGGCAAGAGAAACCGCCGGCACGAGTAACGGATGACGCAAGTTCCCCTAGAGAAGTAGTGGCTTTGGCCCCGCCGCGCCTCTCTATCGATTGTGCGTGTGGACTTCGATTCCGATTAGTTACTCGCAGTCCAAGGCGAGCCGCAAGAAGTGGGTCGCACAAGAAATACACGGGTCGTAGTTCCGGATCGCCTGCTCGCAACGCAGCGTTATCTCTTCCGTGGACAAGTCCACCAACTGGGGCAGGAGATCCCGCAGGTCATCTTCGATCCGCTTCTGGTTCTGCGAGGTCGGCGGAACGATCCTCGCGGCCAGGATACGTCCGTCGCCGTCGATCTGGTAGCGGTGGTAGAGCAAGCCGCGGGGCGCTTCCGTCGCGGCCTGGCCCGTGGCGGAGCGCGCCGTTACCGCGGCACGGGACTCGGCTGGGGGTTCATAATCCTCAATCACACGCAACGCCTCGTGGCAGGCGAATACGATCTCGATCGCCCGTACCACGATGCTGCGAAACGGATTCCGGCAAGGGACCGTGAGGCCGCAGTCACGGGCCGTCTCCCGGGCGACGGCGGGCAGACGATCGAAGTTGAGGTTGAAGCGGGCGAGCGGGCCGGCCAGGTAACAGCCCCGGCCGACTATCAACGCCTGAAGCGCGTTGGAGTACGCTACCTGCTGCTCTTTGAACCGATCTTCGAACTCGGCGGCGTCGATATCGAGACCCCTGTTGGATGCGATCCTCCCTTCGTTGAAAGGGTACTCGGTAGGATGACGCAGCGCCACGAACTCGTAGTCTTCCTCGAAATCGGGAAAATCAAAAGCCGCAACGCGCAGCGCCGTCTTCATGGACGCGTCCAGCGCCCACTTCAGGTCGTCGACCAAAGCCTTCAGGTCACACTTCCGCGGAACCTTGTAGAAACCGCCCACCGCGGCCGAGATCGGATGAATCTCGCGCCCGCCCAACAGCGCGACGATGCGGTTGCCGGTCTTCTTCAGGCGGAGGCCCGTCTCGACCAGATCCCGGTGATCGCGTGCCATCCGGATCGCGTCGGGATAGCCGAGGAAATCCGGCGCGTGCAGCAGGAATACGTGCAGTGCGTGACTCTCGATCCACTCGCCGCAGTAGAACAGCCGGCGGAGCAGGCGCACGGCCGGATCGATCTCGACGGCCAGCGCGCGCTCCATCGCATGCACCGCGCTCATCTGATAGGCCACGGGGCAGATCCCGCAAATCCGCGAGGTGATGTCCGGAGCTTCCGAGAAATGCCGCCCGCGCAGGAACGCTTCGAACAATCGCGGCGGCTCGAAGATCTTGAATCGGACGTCCTGTACCCGGTCGCCCTTCAGCTTGACGTAGAGGGCGCCTTCCCCTTCCACTCGTGCCAGGTAGTCGACTTTGATGGTGCGCGTTCCCTGGGTCATCCTCTTTCGCTTTCCTCGCTGGCCTGGCGGAACTGCCAGGCCCAGGCATTGAACCCCCGCCAGGCGCGCATGGTGTCTTCCGCGTCCTGTCCCAGAATCCTGAACTGGTGTGAGAGCGACCCCGTGTTGGGAGATTCCATCGGCCCGAAGCAGCCATAGCAGCCGCGGGAGTAGCTGGGGCAGAGCGCGCCGCAACCGGCCTGGGTCGCGGGACCAAGACAGGGGATGCCGAGCGCCACCTCGACGCACACGTTCCCGTTCCTCTTGCACTCAAGGCAGACGCTGTGCGTCGGGATGCTCGGCTTGCGGCCGACGATGACCGCACTGATGACTTCGATCAAATGCTTCTTGTTGATCGGGCACCCTCGCAGTTCAAGGTCAACCGGCACATGCTCCGCGATGGGAGTCGAAAGCTCCAGAGTGTTGATGTACTCCGGCCGGGGGTAGACGGCCCTTACGAACTCGCCAACGTCCTTCCAATTCCGCAGGGCTTGTATCCCTCCCGCCGTTGCACACGCCCCGATGGCGACCAGCGTGCGGCACTGGCGCCGGATCTTCTGGATGCGTTCGGCGTCGTGATGTGTCGTGATCGAGCCTTCCACCAAGCCCACATCGTAAGGGCCTCTGAGCATCACGCTGGTTGCCTCGGGAAAGCAGGCGATGTCTACCGCGTCCGCCACTGCCAGCAGCTCATCCTCGGCGTCGAGCAGGCTGAGCTGGCAGCCGTCACAGGAGGCGAACTTGAACACCGCGATCCGCGGCTTGGTTCTCTTCTCAGAGTTCATGCTTCCCCAACCACTGCCGCACCCGCTCGTAACTGAACACCGGGCCGTCCTTGCAGACGTAGTAGGGTCCGTACTGGCAATGACCACAGGACCCGACCGCACACTTCATGTTGCGCTCCAGGGAGAGATAGATATCGGAGTCGTCGAACCCGCGCGCGGTCAACTCTCGGATGGCGAATCGCATCATGATCTCAGGTCCGCAAACCATGGCTACGGTTCGGCGCGGCTCCAGACGGGTGAAGCGGAACAGCGTGGTGACCACGCCCACATGCCCCCGCCAGTTCAGACCACCGGAGTCGACCGTGGTAAGCACGCGGGTGTCCGCCTGGCGGGCCCAGCCGGCCAGTTCCTTACGATAAAGAACGTCCCTCGGGGTGCGCGCGCCGTAGAGGACAACGAGCCTCCCGTAGCTCTGCCGATGGCGCAGCACGTGGTAGATCACGGGGCGCAGCGGGGCCAGGCCGATGCCGCCGGCCACGATCAGCACATCCCGGGCCTTTGACCGTTCCAGCGGCCAGGAGGAGCCGAACGGGCCGCGCACTCCCAGCGGCTCGCCCGGCTTACGGCTCACCAACGCGTGTGTCGCACGTCCGACCGATCTGACCGTGTACACGAGCTCCTGCCTCTCGCCGGGATCCCCGCTGACCGAAATGGGCAATTCGCCCACTCCGAACACCCAAAGCATGCTGAACTGCCCGGGGGCGAAAGGATGGGTTTCGCCTTCCACGGGCGCCGCTGCCAGGGTAACCGTGTCGTGCGTCTCCTTCCGTATTCGGCCGACCCGATAGGTCGCCGGAATCATGGGATGGACGGTTGGCGCGGTCATGTTGCCTGGTTTCCTGCTCTTATCCGGCAGCGTACACGTCCACCAGTTGAAACCGCATCGCTTCCAGGCGGCGATCGACAATGTGGGCGAATCGTTTCAGGATCTCGTACCCCAGGTCATGATTCTCCTCGCACTTGTTCCGCAGGCACTTCCCGTCGAGCGCGAGCGCGCGCGTGCGCTGGGTCGCCCGCGCGTCGAAGCGCCATTGATAAGGCGGGATGAGCCACGACCAGCCGAGAATGTCGCCCTCTCCCAAGGTCTCGACAATCAGGGGCTGGCGCTGCGGCGCGCGAACCTCGACTGTGAGCCTCCCCTCTCGAACCAGGTAGAACTCATTGGCTTCTTCACCCTCGCGAAAAACATAGGCGCCCGGCTCGAACCGGACGTTCGAAGCGCAACCTACCAGCAGGCTCGTATATTGGGGGTTCAGGCCCACAAAGAAGGGATGCTGTGCCAGGATGCGTTCAAGAGTTTCCATTTCAATCTCCTCTTCCGCCCGCCGGCGCCGGGAGGATGGATTCGCGGATTGCGCGCACTTCCTCGGTGATGTCGATGCCCGCCGGACACCAGGTAATGCACCGGCCGCATCCGACACAGCCCGACGTTCCGAACTGGTCGATCCAGGATGCCAGCTTATGAGTCAGCCACTGGCGGTAACGCGAGCGGGAAGACGACCGGACGCTGCCTCCATGGATGTATGAGAAGCTCTGGGTGAAGCAGGAATCCCAGCGCCGCCATCTCTCGGCGCACTCGCCGGCGACATCACTTGTGTCCTCCACGGTCGTGCAGAAACAAGTTGGACAGACGATTGTGCAATTCGTACAGCTCAGACACCGGCGCGCCGCGTCATCCCAGCGTGGGTGCTCAAAGTTACCGTAGAGCAGATCGCGTATGCCGGTGTTGTCGAGGCGGCGCACCTGGCAGGCGGCGGTTGCGATGGCAGCATCGGCTTCCATGCAAAGCTGCTCCGGGGCCTCGCGCGCGCCAAGTTCCCCAAGGAGTTCCGCGCCCAGCGGGCTGCCCGCCTGAACCAGGAATACATGGTTCTCCGGCCGGACCAGCTCGGTCACGGCAAGATCATAGCCGGAATTCACGCGCGGCCCGGTTCCCATGGACGCGCAAAAACAGGTCGGCGAAGCCTGTGTGCAG
This sequence comes from Bryobacterales bacterium, assembly GCA_963798455.1. Taxonomy (GTDB): domain Bacteria; phylum Acidobacteriota; class Terriglobia; order Bryobacterales; family Bryobacteraceae; genus CAWCTD01. The sequence continues at coordinate 4,235,544 of CAWCTD010000003.1, read as the reverse complement.
TTGACCGCCATGATGAATAGGCCGTCGCGCCGCGCCTGGTAAATGCCGTCCGCGTAACGGTCCCTTAGCAGGACGCGGTCCTGGATGGCGATCGCCGCCAGCTCGCAGGCGCGCACGCCCAGAAACGCGTAGGGCCTGGTCCGCGCCGGCGGATCGTTCAGAATCCGAAACGATTCTCCGTCCACTCTCGACGAAAACAGCCGTACCTCCGAAGGATGGAGATACTTCTTCCAGCTCTGGGGCCCGACCGTATAGCCGAACAGTGCGTTGTCGCCGCGTCTTGTGAGGCGATAGCGGCCGGCTTCCTGCTCTTCAGTCCACCCGCGGGGGAGTTCGTCGGGGGATTCGATGGCATCGTATACGATCGCGCCGTCCCGAGCCGTCGGGCCGGTGACCTCGTATCCACGGCGGACGAGCAGCGGAATCAATCCCAAGACATCTTCTACCGGAAGAAGCTGGCGGGCAGCGTCATTGCCCTCGGGCGCAGCCATCAGCGTCACCTATGCGCTTCCACATCTTAGCATTGCGACACTTCTGCTCTCTTCAGACGCGTCAACCAGGATTTCCCTCTGTAACGGCCCCCAGTACACACCCGACTGCCGCTCCGCAACGTCAACGACACCCTGCATCCCATCTTCGAAGCGTATGAACAGCTTCTGCCCTTCCAGAGGCCTCACTTCCACAACGTCACGCAACATTAGTGGCAATAACATACTTGACACATCAGCCCCTCTCCTGTATGATTGCATCATGGCAAACGAAATCAATACATTGCAGGCTGCAATCCTTCATTTTGCCGATCCCGACAACTGCCTGAAGTTCCTCGTCGCACGGCGCTGGCCCAAGGGGGTCGTTTGCCCTACTTGCGGTTCCAAGGATGTGACTTTCCTCCCTTCCCGGCGCGTCTGGCAGTGTAAGACTCGGCACGCCAAGTCTCAGTTCAGCGTAAAGGTCGGGACCATCTTTGAGGATTCCCCGATCAGCCTGGACAAGTGGCTCATCGCCATGTGGATGGTAGCGAACTGCCGCAACGGGGTCAGTTCCTATAAGATCTCCCGCAGCCTCGGTGTGACGCAGAAGACAGCGTGGTTCATCCTCCACCGCATTCGGCTTGCCATGCAGGACACTCCCAGCGGGAAGCTGTCCGGTGAGGTTGAGGTTGACGAAACCTACGTCGGCGACAAGGCCCAGAACACGCACAAGAGCCGCAAGGCCAGACTGCTGCAAGGTAAAGGTGGGGGGACTGCCGGAAAGACCGGCGTACAGGGCATCCTGGCACGCGGGAGCGAAGTACGGGCGGCTGTGATCGAAGACGCCGAGCAAGTCACTCTCCATGAAAACGTGCGGCGGCATGTCGCTCCCGGCTCCTACCTGTTCACCGATGAAGCCAAGGCGTACTCCGGCCTGCGGGCAGACTACCTCCATCTGCCCGTGAATCACGCCAAGACCTACGTGGATGGCAAGGCGCACACCAACACTCTGGAGAACTTCTGGAGCCTGCTGAAACGCGGCCTCAAGGGGACCTACATCAGCGTCGATCCCTTCCATCTGTTCAGGTACGTTGAGGAGCAGGCTTTCCGGTACAACCATCGGGACCAGCCCGACTCCGACCGTCTCGGAATTCTGCCGGGATGCTGGTAGGCAAGCGCCTGACCTACGCCGAAGTCACCGGAAACACAGGCGGGACGACGCTTAACTAAGCCCGGTCGCTTGAGAAGGGGACCTCGACCGAACGTCAAGTAGAGAACAGATAGGGGCATGGTGGTTGCAACCCCACGCAAAGTGATAATCTAGTCGGGAAGAGAAACACGCCGTCGAAGCTTGCAGGCGAGTCGGCGTGGGCCTTTTCTGCCTGTAGACGTAGTGTATCACAACTACGGCGGAAAGGCCAAGATGTGTTCTCATGAACAAACCTACGGTAGAGGACGTGGCAGAGACGCAAAGCGCGCCATCCTCGTGGTTCGAGACTTCTTTGGAACTTTTCTTCGAAAGGTGCTTAAGGGTCTTCGAGTTCATTACTGTTGCAGGGTTGTTTGTTTTTGTTTCTGCATCGGCGCTTTACGAAATGTGTTGGGTTCTAAAGGGTCCCGAATACCTCAGCCGGCAGAGCCGTCTACAGGCCATTCTGACAATGCTGAGCGAGAACTGGAAGATCGGGCTGGTTCTCCTGATACCCCTGTTCTACCGGACAATCCGGGGGTTCCTGGAGAGGGCAGAGAAGTTTGCCGGCATAACGGCACCGCACGCACCAGTTGCTCAGGGTCCAAGCGTCCAGAACCCATCTCCCCGCCAACAGCCCTATGCACAGAACACGGAAGAGACATAGCGATGCCACTCATCACTCTTGGCCCAGACCAGTACACAACGTTAGAGTATAGGCTTCAAAAAAAAGGCCCTATTGAGTTCGAGCTTGAATCCGACCTGCCGGTACGAACGTACATTGTCGGGCCTACGGGCCTTCGCCGTTTCAAAGAAGGTAGCGACAGCTTCCCATATTGGGGCGGCTTCCCAGAACCGCGTTCAAAACAAAGCCAGAAAGTGTGGATTCCGTTGTCTGGCCCGTGGTACCTAATTATTTCCAACCCTAACAAGCATGAACCCGTCGAAGTAGATTATGACGTGTACTACTAGCTTTTTGATCTCTGACGTTTTATCTTCGGCTTCGGGCCGCGCCGCTGTGGGTTCATCTCGGATTGCCGGCGGTACTGCTGCTGTCGCTCTGCAATTTCGGAGTGCGGAACCGCAAGTACGCGGTCTACAAGATTCGTAAAGGCTCTGCGTTCAGATGAGGCAGTTGACATCTTCTTCCTCCGTGGCGTCTCCCTCAAGCCAGCTTTTGGGCAATCTGATCGTCCAGAATCTCGCGGACGGTGAGCGGAATGATGATTCGATGCTCGCGCTTGAAAAAATTGCCGACCTCCATCATCGCATCGGACGTGAAGCCGAACGATACAAAGAAGCCCTTGGCACGGTTCTCACGTGCCATCACAGCTTCAAAGTGGTCAATGTCGGGCCTCCCGGCTTTATCCTTCTGTTTCACTTGGATCGGATACCACTGATCCATGAAGTCAAGCTCCCCGGCCTGCTTCCCCGAAGACTTCGGCATCGCAGAGAGCGGGTAGATCCGACCGTCAATCCCCATGTCACCCACTTTGGCCCTGTTAGTGATTCCGCCAAGAGCGATGACGGCCCAATTCTCGAATTCAAACGGCGGGATGCGGCGCAACTCAGCCTCAGTTCGCGGCAAATCTCGGACGATGAATCCACGCCCTATTACCCAGAGCTTCTCGTCTTCATGCAAACTGCAATCGTCTTGCAGCCGCTTCGCCATGACTCGGCACGCTGTCGGGGATATGTCAATGCCAATCCACTGCCGCCCAAGTTGCTGTGCTGCCACTAGCGCGGTTCCACAGCCCTCGGGGGTCACCTCAAAACCGGCCATTGAGGGACACCTCAAAACCGGCCATAGGAAGCCGACCCAGAACACACGATTTATACCCTACCGGAGACGGTTCCGGCAAGCTTTTTTTCTAGTCAGCATTTTCCAGTTCAGGCATGAGCCTGAACAACCGCGGACTGGGTCGGCGCTCGGCGGCAGGTGAATCCTCCTTTCGTTGCGTGGCAGTGAGCACCCGAAGGGCGCCAGCCGCGACGTTTTGGTCTTTGGGTTTGCGAGAAGAGGGAATCGTCGCCGGCGCGGTGGAAATGTGGGAATCGCGCCTTGGGCGATTTCCAAGGGGCGGTGGGAAACGTGGGAAACCGCAGTCTGGTTTTCCAGGTTTTCCATGGCCCCGGCATTTCCACCGCGCTTCGCAACATCTCCGCCTGGGTCCCTTCTTTGAATCACTGTTCTCATGGGATTACCTCATCCGGCCGTGGCGGCGGTCTTGGTGCGCCAACTGCGCGGGCCGCACTTCAGCAGGTGCCCGTGGTGGAGCAGCCGGTCCAGCATGGCGCCGACGGCGGCGGCATCGCCGAGGAGTTTGCCCCAGTCCTCGACCGGGCGGTTGGAGGTCAGCAGCGTGCTGGCCCGTTCGTAGCGGCGCATGATGATTTCCAGCAGATCTTCTGCCGCAGTCTGCGGCAGCTTACGCATGCCGAAGTCGTCGATGATCAGCAAGGGAACCGTGGCAACTGATTCCACATACCGTTTGCGCGTGCCGTCGATGACGGCTTCGGCGAGTTCCTCCAGCAAGATGTGAGTCTCCCGGTAGAGCACGCGGTAGCCTTGCTGGATGGCGGCCTGCCCGATGGCCTGCGCCAGATGGCTCTTGCCCGCGCCGCCCGGGCCGAGGAAGAGCGCATCCTCGCGCCGGCCGATGAACGCGCCGGTGGCCAGGTCGAAGACCAGGCTGCGGTTAATCTTCGGGTTGAAAGCGAAGTCGAAGTTGTCGAGAGTCTTGTCGGGATCACGGAAGCCGGCCTGTTTGCGCCGGCGTTCGAGCAGGCGGTCCGAGCGGCGCGTGAGCTCGTCCGAGACCAGACACGAGATCAAGTCGATGGGCGCCATGGGTTCGGCTTGCGCCTGGTGCAGCCGGGTTTCCAGCACGGCGGCGATGCCACCGAGGCGAAGCTGCCGCAGCGAACGCTGCAGCTCAATGAGATTCATGGTTCGTTTTCCTCCTTGGTTTTGTCGGCGATGAAGTCGCGGTACAGAGTGAGCTGGCGGATCAACGGATCGACTTGCCGCAAGCTGAGCGGGTTGTGGGGACGCCGCTCGAGATAGCGGCGAACAAAGCGGTACTCGAACACTTCCACTTCCAGAGCCGCGGCGCAGGCATCGTCGGTAGCCGCGGCTCCGTACTTCTTGGCGAGTGAGAGCACCCCCAAGATACGGCGCACCGCAGGTTCGCCCTGGTGTCGATGTATGCCCTGACAGAGCATCCCGATGTGGCGTCCGGCTTTTTCGGTTCTGGCCAGCAGTTGCAGTGTGCCGAGTGGCGTCCGACTGGGGCGGTCTTCATCCTTGATTCGATGGCCGCCGCGCTGCTGGCGCAGGTGCTCGCGCAGCAGTTGGCCGGTCCTTGGATCGAGGAGACGGATGTGCCGCTCGTCCCACTGGACCTGGACACGGCGGCCGATCCAGCCCGGCGGCGCGCCGTAGTAGGCGGCCTCGACTTCGACACAGCCGTCCAGATGCACGGTGCGCTCGCCGAACTGGTAGTAGCGGAAAGGCTCCAGGGGCAACGGCAGCAGCGCCGGCCGTTCCTCGGTAAACATCGTCGCCACTTGCCGCTTGGTGGTGCCGTGAATGCGGGTATCGGCCCAGCGCTCTTCCCAGCGATCAAGGTAAGCCTGGGCCTCTTCCAGGCTTTCGAAACGAAGCCCCTTCAAGGGCGTCTTCTTCGCGTGGCCGACGCCGGCTTCCACTTTCCCCTTTCGATCCGGATCTCCGACGCGGCACGGCAGAGCGACGACGCCGTAGTGAGCGAGCATGTCGCGGTAGAGCGGATTCAACGCGGGATCGTAGATGTCCGGGGCAAGCACGCCTTCGCCCAGGTTGTCGAGCACCACCACGTGGGTGACCCCGCCGAGCCGGCGAAACGCCCGCTCATGCAGTTCAACCCAGATGCGCGTACTGGAGCGAAAGGTGAGCAGGCGTACCGACTTGCGGCTGTAGCCGAGCGTCAGCACGAACAGCCGCGTGCGCTGATAGCGGCCACTGGCCGGGTCGCGGACCATCGGGCCGCTGCCGTAGTCCACCTGCGTCTCTTCGCCGGGAGGTGTCTCGATCACCACACGGGCTTCCGGCGGCCGGGTACCACGGAGCTTGCCAACAAAACGCTTGACGCTCTGGTAGGCCCCGCGGAAGCCGTGATCGTCCACCAGATCCTGCCAGATGGCCTTGGCGTTGCGGCCCTGGCCGAGTCCGATCTCGATCACCTCCCGGTAGGGCTCGCAGGCACTGGCGGAGGGACTGCGCCCCGGCGCCGGCTCTGGTTCGGCGGACGGGACGGGGGCTGAAGGTGCGCCAGAGTCGGGGGTCACCTCTATGGCCGGTTTTGAAACTGAGCCAGGGTCGGGGGTCACCTCTATGGCCGGTTTTGCCGGCGGTTGCTGTCCCCATCTGCCCGGTGACCGGGGTTCGATTCCGGAGGCCCGCAGGTAGCCTGCCGCGGTCTCGCGGCGCACACCGGTAGCCCGTTGGATATGCCGCAGCGTCCAACCCAGCCGCCCCAAGGCGATAATCTGTTGCTTCTTTTCTTCGCTCAAGACATTGCTCATCTCGACGGAGGGTAAACCTCCCGTCGTGGTCAATGTCCTGAGTCAGCTCCTATGGCCGGTTTTGAGGTGTCCCTCAATGGCCGCTTTTGGGTGTCCCCCGAGGCACAGCCACAGAAAGCGTCAAGGACGATATCCTTCGCGTTGCTGCTGGCTTTGACAATACGATTGAGAAGGGCGAGCGGTTTTTGCGTCGGATAACCAAGGCGTTCCTGCGCCTGCGAATTGATCGGTGGAATATCAGTCCAAACTGTATCAATGGGCCGTCCCTCTTGCTTATCGAGGTACCGCTTTAATTGAGGAACAGAACCGGGCTTCGTCTGAACAACAATCCCGTTGTCGTATGCTTCCTGCATCCGCTCTTTTGTCCACCGCCATACTCTCTTCACGCCGAGGAATTCATAGGTTAGATTTGGGCGGTCAGGATTGGGATTAATTAAGTTGTCGAGCCGGTAAACTCTTCCATGCGGATCACGATGGGAGTATTTTGAAGAGGTTTTGGAATCCAAGTTGTCTGGGTCGTATGGCGTGTAGGGGCGATTCCACGTCAACTGACCGCCGCCGCCATAGAAGAAAAGTGTGTCATGGTTGTTCGGAAAGCCGGTGAAGGCCAACCCTTTGGAAAGTGTTCGGCGCCAGATTATTTCGCTTTGAAAACAGTTCTCCCCTAGAATCTGGTCGAGCATCACCTTGACGTAATGTGAAGCGTGCCAATCGCAATGGTAATAGAAGCTCCCGGTGTCCTTCAGAACACGTGCAAGTTCTACGCATCGCGGTCGCATAAAGTCGATGTATGCGGCCGTGGATTCGTGCCGGTCTTCAAAGGAACGCTTCTCTTTTGTCTCACCCCAAAAGACTTCATAGTTGCGATTCGAGTTGAAGGGAGGATCGATGTAGATCAGGTCCACGCAACGCTCGGGCAACTTCCGCAGTCGGTCAAGACAGTCGCCGCAGTAGATGATTCGCGTGTCGATCAACGCCGATGGTCGTCCGCTCATCTCTTTAGACCTTGTTCGGTATGGGGACTTCACCAAAACGCTTGCTCAAGTGCTCCATCGTTGCCTTCACAATCGAGAACAAAGCCTTAGCCTTGGGCTCATTAAACACCTCTGGAATATGAGAAACTGGATTCCGCCAAGCGGTCTTGAAATTTCGCAGAAGCCCTATCGCCTCAGAGTAGTATTGCTCATCAGCCGCCGTGGCTCCATTGAATTTGCCGATTCGACCCCGGAGATTCGCGTTTGCCTGATTCAAGGCCGTGTTCCAGTTGATTGGGTCCGTGACCCCAGCAAAGGTACCAAAGCTCACAAGCCCAAATTCAACGACTTTCGACAGGTGATGGGCGCAGGCCGTGAATCTCCCCGTAGCAAAGCACACGCCAGCTTCATAAAGGTCAAAACGGGCTGATTGAAAGTTCTCCAAAGCCCCTTCTAACGAGCCAACTTCGGAACCGGTCGTCTGTTCATCGCTGAAGTACGGCGTGCGGTGTGGCAAGATGAAAATAAAGAGGCGGGACGCCAATTCGATTCGGAATGCCCGCTCTATCATCTCAACTCGCTGCTTCACCACTTCCAATGTCGGGAGGCTCTTGCTGTACTCGGAGAAGAACTCCTCTATCAGGCCGGAGGCGACTTCAAGCTGCAAAGCCAAGCAATGTGAATGTATGGCCCGCAAGCTCTCAACCAACACGCTCGCCTGGAAGTCACCAATTGTCAAAACCGAGCCGAACAAGCCGCCATCAAAAAACTGCTTCGCGGACCCAAAGGACTTCCCGATCTGCACGTAATGGTCCGCATTTACCCTCAGCAACTCGTAGAGGCTCCTCGCCCCATACAAACAATCATCCCACTTCTGTGGTGATGTGTCAAGTATATTATTGCCACATTAGTCGTTAGTCTCAGATCTGCCTGACCTCCACACGGTCGTAGATCTCCCTGGTCTGGGGGAGGGACGCGAAGGTCACGCCGGGCAGCCTGGCCGAGGCGGTTCCGGCCGCCACGCCCCAGCGGAGCGCATCGGCGAAGTCGTCCTTCTGCGCCATCGACCACGCGAACGCCGCGACCAGGGCGTCGCCCGCGCCGATCGGGCAAACCGCTTCTATGCGGGGCGGAAGCACCTCGATCATCTGGCCCTCTCTCGCGCCCACGGCCCCGCGGTTGCCCAGCGACAGGATGACGGACTCGGCTCCCATGTGCCGGATGCGGCCGGCCGCCTCGATGAAATGCGTCCTGGTAATGAGCACCCGATTCAACAATCGCTCCGCCTCCTGCTGGCTCGGCGCCACCACGGTCGGACCTGCCTCGACAGCTTCGCGAAGCGGGTCGCCGTCAGTATCCAACAGCGTCCTGACCTTCCGCTCCCGAGCCATCGCCACGAGTCTGGAGTAGAAGCCCGGCGGGACAGCGGGAGGCAAGCTGCCGCAGATCAGCAGCCAGGCTGCGTCTGACAGCTTCTCCTCGACCATGCGCTCCAGCCGGTTCAGCTCCGGCCTGCTCATGGACGGGCCGAACTCGTTGAGTTTCACCGTCAGACCGGTTTTGTCCGAGATGGTGAAATTCATCCGGATTTCATTTCGAATCCTCACCACATGGACGGGGAAGCCGCACCCGCTGAGCATCTGTTCGAAGCGGGCGCCGTTCTTTCCCCCCGAGGTGACAATGGCAGCCGTCGCGCCGCCGAAGGAATGGATCACACCGGAGGCATTGACGCCTCGCCCTCCGGGGACTTCGCTGCGGGAGAGGATGTAGGCCCGGTCCTCGAAAACCAGACGGTCGGCCGTCACGTTGCGGTCGACCGCTGGGTTGACTGTGAGAGTGAGTATCAAGCCCCTATTCTATCAACCGTTCTCCAGCGCCCACCGCCCGCCGTCCATGTTAAGCTGGCGGCTTGCGCCGTCATCCACTGTTCAAACCTTACCTGGCGCTGATTGCCATCTGTTTCTTCTGGGGAACCACCTATCTGGCCATCCGCATCGGCCTGGAGTCGTTTCCTCCCCTGGCGATGGTGAGCGCCCGCTTCCTGCTCTCGGGCTCGCTCATGCTGGCGGGCGCCCTGGCCGCGAGGGCGCGCCTGCCCCGGGGCAGGGAACTGCTGCTGACGGCCCTGAACGGGGTGCTGATCCTGGGCGTTGGGAACAGTTGCCTGACCTTCGCCGAGCTGTGGATCCCAAGCGGCCTGGCCGCCCTCATCATCACGGCCTCCCCGCTGTGGATGGTTGGAATCGACGCGCTGCTCCCGGGCGGCGAGCGGCTGCGGGCGGCGGCGATGGCGGGCATTCTGGTGGGGGGCGCGGGGGCCGTGTTGCTGGTGGCCCCGCGCGGGGTTGGGCAGGCCGGAACCGCTCTGCTGTGGGGAGCCTTTTTCCTGCTTCAGCTTGCCAACTTCTCGTGGTCGCTCGGCTCCATCCGCCAAAGGAGAATGCAGGGGTTGGCGCATCCCATCATCAGCGGCGCGGTACAGCAACTGGCGGCCGGTCTGGCTTGCCTGCCGTTGGTGTTGCTGGAGAGAGGCCAACCCGTCCACTGGCAGCTCCGGGGCATCGCCGCGGTGCTGTATCTGGTGGTGTTCGGCTCCATTGTGGGCTACAGCGCTTACGTGTACGCGTTGGACAAGCTGCCCGTGGCCTTGGTTTCCATCTACACCTATGTCAACCCGATTGTGGCGGTGTTCCTGGGCTGGCTGTTCTACCGGGAACCTTTCGGCTGGACGGACGCCGGTGGCATGGCCGTCATCTTCCTGGGGGTGGCGGTGGTGAAGCGTTACAGCCCGGCGCCCACGGCGGTCGAGGTGGATTAGTTCCTGCTCAGCAGCTTGGCCCCCAGCGCGCCGCCGAGCGCGGGGACGAAGGTCGAGGTCAGGAACAGCCAGATGAGCATGCCCCCTATCTGAACGGGGTTCTGGAAGATCTCTATGGCCTGCTGGATCTGCTCCTGGGACATGCCCATGGTGCTCAACTGCTCCCGCATGTAGGCGATCATGCTTCCGTCGTGCACGATGAACGCGAGTGCGGCAAAGCTGACCGTGAACAGAACGGTGAAGATCACGAAGCAAAATAGACCCGTGATCCAGCCTATCCTCACGCCGCCGCGGACCTCCACGGGGTAGCCGCTGCGCCGGCGGTAGAGGTACACCGCGAAAACTCCGGCGCCGAGCAGGAACAGCAGCCGAATCAACGGGTGGAAGGGCAGCGAACTGGCAACGAACGCCAGGCAGCCGGCCAGAAGGCTGACGCGAAGGGCGAGCGAATTGTGGAACCCGATCTCAGGAGCAGCCACGGGCACGAAGGGCCGCACGGCTGGCCGCTCCTCGAACGCGGGCACGGGCGGTTCCTGCACGAAGCTCGGTTCCTCGCGTTGAGGCTTGCCGCACTTGTGGCAGAAGCGGGCGTCCGGCGGAAGCTCAGCCCCGCAAGTGCAATAGTCCGCCACGCCACCAGTTTCGCCCAAGCGAGGCGGCCGAAGCAACGCGGGGCATCGACTGGCGCAGCCGCGGCAACCGTTGCAGTATCATGCAGGTAGTGCGGCTGCCCGGCTTGCGAACCTGGAACCTGCTTGTCCCGCTTTTGTGCTTGATCCCAGGTATTGTGTCCGGCGCCGTTGAGGACTTCATCGGCAAATCGATCGGTCAGATCGCCTTTGAGCCCAAGCGGCAACCCCTCACCCCGGACGAGCTTGCCGGCATTCTGCCGCTCAAGAAGAACGAGCCGCTCCGGTTGGCCGCGGTGCGGGAAGCCATCGAGAGGCTCTATGCCACGGGCCGCTACTCGGACATCGTGGTGGAGGCGAACCTCGAAGAGAATCTCGTGGTGCTCCGTTTCGTGACGAAGGGCACTTGGTTCGTGGGGCGAGTGTCGGTGGAAAGTGTCCCGTTCCCTCCCAGCACCGAGCAGTTGGCGTACTCCACAAACCTGGGCCTCGGAAGCCCGTTCCACACCGAGGACGTTCGAGCCAGCCACGGCCGGCCTGCGACAGGTTCTGGCGAACAACGGTTTCTTCCAGCCCAAGATCGAACCGCGCGTCCAGCTTGAGAACCCCACTGAGCAGGCGAACATCCATTTCGGAATCGTCCCGGGAGACAGGGCGCATTTCGCGCCTCCGATCGTCAAGGGGGATTTGCAGCGCCCGGAATCCAGCATCGTCAAGGAGACTCACTGGAAAGGATGGTTCGGCTGGCATCCCCTCACTGAGGACCGCGTGCAGCGCGGCATCGAGAGGGTCCTCCAGTCCTACCGCAAGCGGGACTACCTGATGGCCCGCGTCACCCTGGAAAGTATCGACCCCAAGACCGGCAGCCCCTCTATCGAGATCAGCCCGGGACCGAAAGTGCTGATCGAGGCGACCGGGGCGAAAGTATCCCGCGGCCGCCTCCGCAGGCTGATCCCGGTCTTTGAGGAGCAGTCGGTCGACCGCGATCTTCTGATGGAGGGGGCGAGGGACCTGACGGAGTACTTCCAGACTCAAGGCTACTTCGACGCCAAGGTCGAGTTCAGCTCGAGCCCCATCACGAACGGACTTCTCCGCATCCTTTACTCCATCGACCGAGGCGAACGGCACAAGCTCGTCGACGTGCAGATCAAAGGGAACCGCTACTTCGACCTGAAGACCCTCCGGGAGCGCATGCTCGTGGCTCCGGCATCCTTGCAGGTGCGCCGAGGCCGCTACAGCTCCCGCCTGCTGGGAGGGGACTTGGACGCCATTTCGGCCGTCTACCGGGCCAACGGGTTTCGGGACGTCCGTGTCACTTCGGAGGTCCGGGGTGATTATCGCGGCAAGAAGGGCGACGTCGCCGTCTTGATCCAGATTCAAGAGGGTGACCAGTGGTTCGTTTCCAGCATGGAGTTCGAAGGGGCGAGCGCGAAGCACGAACAGGCCCTTCGGTCCATGCTCCAGTCGGGTCCCGGCGAGCCCTTCAGCGAGGCGAACGTGGCGTTGGACCGTGACAACATCCTGGCTTATTACTTCAACCGGGGCTACCCTAGTGCGTCCTTCGAGTGGAGTTACAAAGAATCCTCCGCGCCCCGGCAAGTCGATCTGCGCTTCACGATCTCGGAGGGGCCGCAGCGCTTTGTGCGCGAAGTGCTGATCAGCGGGCTCCAAACCACCGAGCCGCAGCTCGTGAATCGCCGCATCGGCATCAATGTGGGGGACCCGGTCTCGCAGGCCCAAATGCTGGAAACCGAGCGCCGGCTTTACGACCTGGGCATTTTCGCCAAGGTGGACATGGCAATACAGAACCCGGACGGAGTGGAACGGGACAAATACGTACTGCTTCAAGTGGAAGAATCCAGGAAGTACTCTTTTGCCTTCGGGTTCGGCGCCGAGGTCGCCAGGATCGGGGGCAGCCAGACCAGTCTGGACTCACCCGCCGGGCAGGCGGGCTTCAGCCCCAGCGCGTCGTTCAATTTTAGCCGCCTCAACCTCTTCGGGAGAGCACACGCTGTCAGCTTGCAAAGCCGCGTCTCCAGCTTGCAGCAGCGCGGCCTGGTGACCTACACGGCCCCGCAGTTTCAAGGCCGGTCGAACCTGGACCTGTCTTTCACGGCGCTGTTTGACTCTTCCCGCGACGTCCGCACCTTCTCGGCTCGCCGGTGGGAAGGTTCCACTCAGCTCGCTCATCGCTGGACACGCTCCAAATCGTTCTTCTATCGGTTCGCCTACCGCCGGGTGAGCGTGGATGAAGCGACTCTCAAGATCCAGCCGGAGCTGATCCCGCTCCTTTCCCAGCCGGTCCGTGTGGGCGTTCTCTCGGCATCCTACCTGGATGACCGCCGCGACGACCCTGCCGATTCCCACCGGGGCACTTACAATTCGCTGGACCTGGGGATCGCCTCCAAGATCTTCGGTTCGCAGACGGACTACTTCCGGCTGCTGGGCCGCAACTCTACCTACCACCGGATCGGCAGCAGGCTGGTGCTGGCGCGCACGACCTCTTTCGGCTTCATGCGGACGTTGCGCAAGCCCCCAGGGCTGCCGCCAAGCCCGCAGGATATCCCTCTGCCCGAGCGGTTCTTCGCCGGCGGCGCTTCCACGCACCGCGGCTTCCCGGAGAATCAAGCCGGGCCTCGCGACCTGGTCACCGGCTTTCCTCTCGGCGGCAAGGCCCTGCTTCTGTTCGGGACCGAACTTCGGTTTCCGCTTTATGGCCAGAACATCGGCGGAGTCCTGTTTCACGACGCCGGCAACGTCTATTCCAGCCTTCAGGACGTTTCTTTCCGCGTGATCCAGCGCGACAAGACGGACTTCGACTACATGGTGCACTCCGTCGGCCTGGGACTCCGGTACAGAACTCCGATTGGTCCGGTCCGAATCGACTTCGCCTTCTCGCCAAACAGCCCGCGCTTCCACGGATGCCAGGGTACGCTGCAACAACTGCTCTTCAGCCCCTGCGTGCCGACGGATCAGCGGATCAACCGGTTTCAGTTTCACTTCTCGTTGGGGCAGACATTCTGATGCGGAGCCGTATCCTGCTGCTGATTCTCGCTCTCACGGCGGCCTGCTGCGCGGAGATCATCGACCGTATTGCGGTCACCGTGGGCAAGCGGGTAATCACCCAGAGCGACATTCTCACGGAGATCCGGCTCAGTGCGTTCATGAACCAGTCGGAGCCGGACTTCGGGCCCGCCTCCAGGAACAAGACCGCCGGCCGGTTGGTGGACCGCGCCCTGTTCGACAATGAAATGGAGATCGGCAAGTACGTGGCGCCGGAGCAGTCCAAGGTTGATTCGGAGATTGCCCAGCTCAAGCAGGAGCGATTTCCCACGCAAGATGCCTACCGCGAGGCGCTGGCAAAGTACGGCATCCGGGAGGAGGACCTCCAGCACTACCTGTTTCAGCAACTGGCGGTCCTGCGTTTCATCGATGCCCGATTCGGGCCCGCCGTTCAGATTCTCGAAGCCGACGCGCGCGACTACTACAACGATCACTTCGTGAAGCAATGGGAGAATAAGAACAAGAAGCCGCCGCCCGCTTTCGAGGAGGTCCGCTCCGAGATCGAAGACACGCTCCGGGAGCAGCAGGTGAATAGTCTGATGGACAACTGGCTCAAGGAAACCAAGGAGCGGACGCGAATCGATTATAGGCCAGAGGCCTTCCAGTGACCAAAACGCGAAAGCTCGTTCTCTCGGCCGGCGCCGGACTGGCGGTTCTCTCCCTGCTGGTTCTGATCTCCGCGGTCGCCGTCCTGCGCTCGGATTGGTTCAGGCTTCAGGTGCGGCAGTGGATCATCCGTGAGGTGGAGGCCGCGACCGGCGGGCGAGCCGAGATTGGCGAGTTTCTGTTCGACTGGAATCACTTGCAGGCGGAAGTCCGTCCCTTCGTTTTGCATGGCACGGAAAAGCCCGGCGAGCCGCCCCTGTTCCGCGCCGATTCGGTCCAGGTCGGTCTCAAGATCGTCTCCCTCTTGCGGCACGACGTAGACATTGCGTCTTTGACCGTTACTGGACCCAGAGTGCGCGTGGTCACTTACGAGGACGGGCGAACCAACCTTCCGCAGCCCGAAGTCGCTCGCCGGCGCCCAAACCCGGTCGAACAGATGCTCGCGCTGGCCATCGGGAAGTTCCAGGTGCGGAATGGCCTCCTTGAGATCGACCAGAGGCAGATTCCCCTCGACGTGCGCGGCGAGGACCTCTCGGCCCGGTTGTTCTATGAGGCCGCCGGCCCGCGCTACACCGGCGATGTCTCCTTCCGGCGGCTGAACCTGGCCTCTCCGTCCTGGCTGCCTGTCGCCATGGACGCGGATGTTTCCCTGGACCTGGAGAGCAACCGCCTGGTGCTCCGGAAGGCGCGCCTCGCCACGGGCCGGTCGAGCGCCCAAGTATCGGGCGTCGTCGATAATCTCCTCTCCCCGCGGGTCAACTTGTCCGTCGCCGCCAAACTCTCGCTGGCGGAAATGCAGTCCGTAGCCAAGCTGCCGCCCGCGGTGCAGGGAATGCTGGGGCTTACCGGCACACTGTCCTTTGCGGGCCGGTCCGAGTACAAGCTGGCGGCGAGACTCTCCGGCACGGGCCTGTCGGCGAAGGTCGCGGGCATGAGCCTCCGCGGCATCAGCGTCGCCTCCCGAATGGAGCTCGGCCCGGAGCGGGTTGATCTGACCCAGCTCTCGGTTTCGGCTCTCGGGGGCGCGTTTTCGGGCAGCGCCGGCTTCGAGAGGCCGGGGCGTCTTCGGCTGGCGGGCGAGGTTCGGGACATCTCCATCTCAGAGCTTGCCTCCCTCCGCCACATGCAGGCGCCTCCTTGGAACGTCTCGGTATCCGGCCCGGTCTCGCTGGAAGGTGCGCTGGCCTCCGGAGAACTGCGGGACGTGAAGCTGGCCGGCAAGCTCAACGTGGCGCCTTCCGACGCACAGCGGCCACTGGAAGGATTCCTGGATGTGTCTTTCGATCAACGGGCCGGCACGCTGGACATCTCGAACTCCCGCCTTGCCACGGCCGCTTCCCGGCTCGAGTTCAGCGGCGATCCAGGCCGGCGCCTGCAAGTGGGATTTGAATCGAAGGATCTCGACGACGTCCTGCGCGTTGCCTCCTATTTCAGTCCTGCCGCTCCCCGGCAGCTCCCCATCGCACTCCGGGGCGGGTCGGCCCGGTTCAGCGGCACAGTCACCGGCGGCATGGACGATCCCCGCGCGTCGGGTCATGTCTCCGTCTCCAACTTTGTTTACGAGAACCGTTTGTTCGATCGCCTGGAGGCCGAGGGCGAGATTTCCAAGACCGGTCTCGATACCAGCAAGTTCGTGCTGGACCAGGCGGGGGCCAGCCTGGAGGGCCGCGGCCGGGTTGCGCTCGCCGGCTGGAAGCTTGGCGAGACCAGCAAGGTCTCGGGCGCCTTCACCTTGCGCGGAGTGCCGCTGGAGAGACTAGTCGCCGAAGCGGGCAGCAAGGTCGCCGTGCGCGGCACTCTGTCCGGGACCTTCCAGTTGGCCGGCACCGTCGCCGAGCCCCAGGTCACGGCGAAGTTCAGCCTGGCCCAGGCCGAGGCATTCGGCCAGCGCGCGGACCAGGGCGGTGGGCAAGTCCGCTACGCCTCCCGAACGCTCTCAGTGGATTCTTTCGAGCTGCACTCGGGCGCGGCGCAGGTTCGGGGAAGCGCCGAGTTCGAGCACCGCGCCGGCGAATGGAAGAGCGGCGCTCTGCACTTTGATGTTTCCGGCTCCAGCCTCCGGCTGAAAGACCTGCGAGCCTCCGTCGCGCTGCCCGAAGGGTTGGATGGCATGTTCGACCTGCAATTCCGCGGAACGGCATCGGTCGCTGACGCAAAGCTCCTTCTGAAGGATCTTCAGGGCAAGATTCTTCTGCGGAAGATCGCTGTCGACGGCCGAGTCGCTGGCGATCTCCAGTTGACCGCCCAGACCCAGGCGGAGACGCTGGTGCTGGATGGGGTCGGAGAGCTGGCGGGAGCGAAGGTCAAGGGACAGGCGAGTTGCCTGCTCCGGGGGAAGTACCCGGTCCAGGGGGCATTGACCTTCAGCAGGATTTCGCTCTCCGCGCTGCGGCCGTGGCTGGCATCCGGCGGCGGCACGCTCCCGCCGTTGGAAGCTTCCGCGGACGGCAGCGTCGTGTTTAGAGGCGCGGGTCTCGACCCTGACAGTTGGAGCGCGCGCGTGGAGATGCCGGCGGTGGAGATTCTCCCGCCTCCCAGCGCGAAGAGCCCCGTGCCCGGCTTGCGCAATGAAGGTCTGGTGGTGCTCGCGGTCAGCCGAAAGGAAGTCCGCATCCTCGGCGCGCATTTCTCGGGCCTGGATACGAACGTGGATGCCACCGGCAAGATCGATCTCGTCACCAAATACAACGCCTACGACCTGCGCCTTCGCGGGAGCATCAACCTTGCCATCCTGCGCAACTTGGATCCCAACCTGACGGCGTCGGGAGAATCCTCCCTGGACGCCAACATCCGCGGGCCCAGGTCCCAGCCCGAGATTTACGGGCGCCTCGACCTGAAGAAAGCCTCGCTCTACTTGAGCGATGTGCCGAACGGCCTGGACAATGTGAACGGCGTGGTCTTCCTCTTTCGCGACCGGGCCACCATCGAAAACGTGACTGCGGAAACGGGCGGCGGCAAACTGAAGCTGAACGGCTTTGTGGGATATAGCGCGGGGCGCCTGAGCTACCGGCTCCAGGGCGCCGCCAGCAACATTCGTGTGCGCGTCCCGCAAGGAGTCAGCACTTCCGTGGACGCCTCGCTCGACCTCACGGGCACGTCGAGCCGAAGCCTGCTGTCCGGTACGGTGACCATCCTGCGGTCCGCGGTCTCTCCCAACACGGACCTGGCGGGCCTGCTGGCCCGCTCCTCCCAGCCGATGGTCACTCCCGCCACGCAGAATGAGCTGCTGCGCGGGATGCAGTTCGACGTGAAGGTCGAGACATCTCCCAACGCGCGCTTCGACACCATGCTCACGCGCGATATCCGGGCCGAGGCCGACATGCGGCTTCGAGGGACCCCTTACAAGCCGGTTCTGCTGGGACGCGTTTCGATTAGTCAGGGAGAGATCAACTTTCTGGGGAATCGGTACACGATCACCCGGGGAGAGATCTCCTTTCTGAATCCAGTGCGCCTGGAGCCGGTGCTGAACCTGGACCTGGCGGTAAGGGTCAGAGGGATCGACGTGAGCATGAATTTCACCGGGCCCCTGGACCGGCCGAACGTGACGTACAGATCTGACCCGCCGCTCCAGGTTCAGGAGATCATCGCCCTGCTGGCGGTCGGCCGTGCGCCAACTTCTGATCCAGCACTGCTGGCACGGCAATCCGAGCGGGATCAAAGCTGGCAGCAAATCGGGGCGAGCACGCTGGTCGGGCAGGCGCTCGCGGCTCCGGTAGCCGGCAGACTTCAAAGGTTCTTCGGGGTGAGCCGCATCAAGATCGACCCCCAGTTGACCGGGCTGGGCAACTATCCGGGAGCTCAGCTCACCCTGGAGCAGCAGGTCTCACAGAACATCACCTTCACCTACGTCACCAGCCTCGCCCAGGAACAGCAGCAGCTTATCCGAGTGGAGTGGAACGTCAGCAGGCAGTGGTCTATCCTGGCCGTGCGGGAAGAAAATGGGCTGTTTGGGATAGAGTTTCAGTATAGAAAGCAGTTCAAGTGAGCAGGCCGGCTGCTACGATCGATTGGGTTTCGCGCCGCCGCGACATGGCGGAGCGCCAGATACAAGCCCGCGGAATTCGTGATCCGCGGATCCTCCAGGCGATGCGCGACATTCCTCGCGAAAGGTTCATTCCCGAGGAGCACCGCCACCTGAGCTGCGAGGATGAACCCGTGGCGATCGGGTTCGGGCAGACCATCTCCCAGCCCTACATCACCGCCCTGATGGTGGACTGCCTGGCTCTGGAGGGCGCGGAAACCGTGCTGGAAGTGGGCGCCGGATGTGGCTACCACGCTGCCGTCCTGGGCGCTCTGGCGGCTCGTGTCGTCTCGGTCGAAATCGTTCCGGAACTTGCCGGGATGGCCCGAAAGAATCTCCGGGAGAACGGACTGGACCGCAACGTCCTGATTGTTTCGGGCGACGGCTCGCGCGGCTGGCCCGAATACGCTCCCTATGCTGCGATCTCGGTGGCCGCGGCCGCGCCGGAGCCGCCTCCCGATCTCCTGGCACAGCTCAAAGACCCCGGGACACTGGTGATCCCAGTTGGCTCCTTGTGGGAACAGGAACTCCGCGTCCTCACCAAGAGAGAAGGCGCCGTTCACTCCCGGCTGGCGACCTACTGCCGCTTCGTCCCGCTGCGCGGCGGCGCGGGCTGGGAGTGAGCTTTACTGGGCCGCCGCGTTCTCTTTCTCCAGGTACTCGGTCAGAGGCCTGAAGTACTCCAGCAGGGCGCGCGAGCTGATGTCCTCGCCGGTCTTCTCCCTGATCACCTGCCGCCAGTCGCGCGTGGCCCCCAGGCTCAGGATCTCCCACAGCCATTTGCCCACTTCTTTGTTGCCGTAGTAGTTGCAGTTGTGCGGGTCCTGGTGCAGGATGTGACGGGCGATGTGGTCGTGCAACTGGTACTTGATTAGATTGGCCAGCGCATAGTCGTAATACTGCGCGGGATCGTCGATGATGTGGGTCTTCGTGCAAGCGTCGCAGTACTGCTCCCCGCGCGGGGAGGGAGGCTCGATAGCCTGGTAGCGGCTCACCAACTCCCACCAGCGGCGGTTGAACTGGTCCGCGGGGAGCTTCTTCTCGTACAGATCATACTCGAAGTGGGTCATGGTCCCGGCCGACCATGGAAGGAAGACCACGGCGTTGTCCAGCGCTTCGTTGAGAAGCCACTGGGTGCGGTCGATCTGGCGGCCGGCCGGGAGCACCCCGATCTGGCGGAGATAGGGCTCCTGGCGGGCCGCGATGGCGATGAGATCGCCCACAGCCTCGTGAAAGGCGCGGTTGGCGCCCTCGCGCAGCACCACCGGGACGCGCGGGTTCGAGTAGGCGAGGTAGTAGTAAATGTGTCCCAGCTCGTGGTGGCTGGTCTCGAACCAGCGAAAGTCAGGCACGACGCTCATCAGGCTGCGCACGTCCTGGTCGAGGTCGATGTGCCAGGCCGAAGCATGTGTGTTCTTCTTGCGTTTTGAGCCGGGGGGAAGCTGGTAGAGGTCCGACTTCTCCCAGAAACTGCGAGGCAGTGAGGGCCAGCCCAGCGAGGTGTAGAACCGCTCCGCCTGCTGTACGATCCACTCGGGCTTCTTGTCACGGAACAGGTCGTCCAGGTCCACGTCTTGGGCCAGGCCCGGCCATTCCTGGCCCCAGCGGTTGGGCAGCCAGTGCGCCGGGATCTGATCGGGCACGGGCTGCTTGTAGCGCTTGGCCAGTTGCCGGCGGGCATAGAGCTGCAGTTGGTCGTACAGCGGCCTCGAGTCTATGAGGATCTTGTCCATCAACTGCATCATCTCGGCGACGCTCATGCCGTAGTCGGCCACTTGCAGATGGAAGTAGGAGGTGTAGCCAAGTTCCGTGGCCACCCGGTTCCGCAGGTCCCGCGCCTGCGCCAGGCCCGGTTTGAGTGGCGGGCCGGTTTGCTTGGAGGTTTCCCAAACCTTGAGCCGCTCTCTGAGGTTTCTCGAGGACAGCAGTACATCGTCGATCTGGTTGGGAGTGATGGGCTTAACGCATCTCCCTCCGCGGCTCTCCAGGCAGAAGGTGAACCCATCAAGAATGGCGCTGAGGCGCGCTTCCATTTCTATGCGGGCGCGAACCACGTCCGGGATGGTCGCGGGGGATTCGGCAGCGTTGAGCAGGATCTTGTCGAGTTCGCGGAACTCAAGGTCGCTCAAAGCGGACCTCTGCGAGAGGAACCGGCGGCTGTTCTCGATCACGTAGCGGCTTCCCTGGAAGGCAGCCAAGGCCCTGGCGGCCCCGATGCGCTCGCCGGTGTTCCGCTCATTCACATCCGTGGCGGCCTTCCACTCCGCCTCCGAGGCGACGGTCCCCAGGCGCCGATCCATTCCATCGTACATGCGGAGGAACTCCTGCGCCCCCGCTCTCTGGCCGGAGTCCCCGCCCACGCACCCAACCAGCAGGCAGCAAGCCAGGCAGAACACTGTCAAGACGGGAAGTTTCACACCGCGATTGTATCAGCGGGGGAGGCCGTCAGGGTCAACGCGGGGAATCCTATAGTTGCGCACGGCCGTGGCCGCAATGGCTGCCGCGGCCAGGCTGTTGGTGATGGCAAACGGCTTCTCCAGTTTCTGCCGCGGCATCTTCCTGAGGAGAACAAGCTCCACAAGAAGGAACCCGCCCGTCGCCGCCGACTTGACCATGCCCCCCCTCGACCAGTCGAGGCCGCCCTGCCCGTTGCGTAACAGAGGGTTCGTCTCCGCGAGTCCCCGGGACGAACGGATGTCGGCAAAGTTGGCCGCGATAACCAGCGCCACCGAGGCCCACCACCGTCCTCTCCACGGCCGTTTGTCCGCCGCGCGGCAATCCAGTCTGCCGCCCAACAGCAGCACCAGCACCTGGATGGTCAGGACCAGTCTGAACCCACGCCTGCGCCGCACGATTCAAAGATCGGCGGCCTCCGCGCTCGACTATAGTGTCGATTGCTCAGCGGCGCAGATAAGCGTCGTCTCCGCGCTGCCAGTCGTCCCGGGGCGGGGAAAAGATGTCCAGCACGAAGCTCTCTTCGAGCGCTTCCACCGTGTGCGGGGCGTCGGGCGGAGTCACGATCATGTCGCCGGCCTGCAACATGGCCTCCTCGCCGGCCACGACAAAAAGAATTCTGCCGCTCTGAACGATGCTGGACTGCTCGTGAGTGTGATGGTGGAGTGGCACGACCGCGCCCTTGCGGAGATGAATCAGCGCCAGAGTCGTCTTCTCGCCGTGGATAACCCGGCGCGACACCAGCGCATTCATCTGTTCTTCCGGAATGTGGTCCCAACTGTAGAGCTTCATCGGCCGGTATTCTATCATGGCGCCGGTCCAGCTCGGCCCGGGACGGCCAGAGAGGCGCCGGACAAGCTGTCCGAGTAGAGCACGGACAAGCCCCGTTTCGCGATCAGCGGCGCGTCCTCGGCAAGCAGAACGTAATAGTCGAACTCTCCATCCGCGCCGTTGCGGGTCAAGGGCTCCAGCCAATCGAGCTTGTACATCCGTCGATAGAAGTTCATGCTGGGCTCGATCATCCAGGTAACGCCCACGCGCACCTTGGCAAGCGGCTGCTTGGCCTGGCGCTCGCGGATCAGCCCGACGATCTTCTTCGTCGAGGCATCGAAATACCACTCACTGTAGTGTGTCGTCTGGAATTGCGCCCCAAACTGGACCAGGCACAGCAGGCTGACGAGCCACACGGGCAGCCCGGCCGCCAGGAAGGCAACGCGCCGCTCGCGGAGGACCAGCGGCAGAGCCAGCGCCGTTAGAACGAACAGCGGAACCAGATAGAGCCCCGTTCGCTCGTAAGGGTATAGCACATGGAAAGCGCGATTCAGCACTACCAGAAGGCCTATAGAGACCAGCAGAGCGCCGCCGCCCAGCAGCAGAAACCGGGCTTCCGGCTCGAGCCGGGTGAAGGCCTTCCGCCGCACCCACTGGTACAGAAACACGCAGCATGCCAGAGCCGTTGCAGTGAGCACCAGCGGCACAAGCACGTAGGTAAACAAAGGAAACCAGAAGCCGTATGGGGGCAGGAAGGCTAACACCCGCTGGTCCACGGGAAGATGGAACAGAGACGGCGCCAGCAAGCTTCGTAGGGTGTCTCCGAGGGACGGCTGTCCCACGTAGAAGCTGTCCCGGTGGGCCTTCGTGAGTGGCAGGATCACGATCACGAAGGAAGTCACGATGCCCGGGACAACAAAGCAGTCGATAGCCTCTGATACCCGGCGGTCGCACGCCAGAATCGCCAGGAAGATCAGCGCCAGAGCGGCGCCGGGCACCAGTAACGTCAGGTTCGCCGCTGCCGACAAGCCCAGCCCCAGTCCTGCTTTGTAGACCAGAACACGGTCGGCCGGCGCGCCTGTGTAGAGCAGCATCTGGTACATCGCCCACAAAAAAAGAGCCAGGGCCAGGCCGTAGCCCCTCGCCACGGACAGGTAGTCGAGGATCAACGGGTTCAAGCTCAGCAGGGCCACCGACAGCAGGAACAGCCGCCCTTCCCCGAAAAGGCGCCGCGATAGGCGGAAGATGGTGACCAGGTACAGCAGCCCGCCGAGCAGACTCGGGATGCGCAAAGTGAGCTCGGAGAGGCCAAACGACGATATAGACAGCTTGCAGAGGATGGTGTGCAGAACGTGGTGGCACGCATCGAAAGAATTGAACAACTGCGACCACGATCCGGTGAGGAAAAGGCTCTGTGCGAAAGCCTCATCGGTGGTAATCGACTGGGTGTACGCCCGGTACACGTTCACCGCGAGCAAAGCGAACAGCAATAGGGTGGCGATGCGGCGATACATGGATCCCATCGAATCGGCCAGGAGCCGTGTCGCCGGTATTGTATCATGGGGATTCGCGTGACTCGGAGGTGGGCATGAAGGGTGTAGTCCTCGCGGGGGGAACGGGCAGCAGATTATATCCGCTTACCAAGATCACCAATAAGCACCTCCTACCCATCTATGACAAGCCGATGATCTACTATCCCATCCGGACGCTTGTCGAAGCGGGTATACGGGAGATCATGGTCGTCACCGGGGGCAAGACCGCGGGCGACTTCCTGCGGCTCCTGGCCAATGGCAAGGAGTTCGGGCTGAATCAGATCAATTACGCTTATCAGGAGGGAGAGGGGGGAATCGCGGAAGCCCTGAGCCTCGCCGAGCACTTCGCCGACGGCGAGAAACTCTGCGTCATCCTGGGCGACAACATTATTGGCGGCAGCATCCGGGAAGCGGTGGAGGATTTCCAGCGGCAACCGGCGGGCGCCAAGATCCTGCTCAAGGAGGTCCCCGATGCCAAGCGCTTTGGCGTGGCCGAGGTGAGAGGCGACCGCATCGTGGACATCGAAGAGAAACCGGAACGTCCAAAATCCAACTACGCCGTGACCGGGATCTATATGTACGACGCGACGGTGTTCGACAAGATCCGAAAGCTGGTCCCTTCGGCCAGGGGCGAGCTGGAGATCACCGACGCCAACAATTCCTACATTGTCGAAGCAACCATGACCTTCGCCTTCCTGGAAGGCTGGTGGACGGACGCAGGCACCTTCGAGTCGCTGCTGCGCGCGGCGAATTTTGTCAGAGAGTCGCAGCGGGCGGCCATGGAGCTTGCGGGAGCAGCCGCCAACCTCTGACGCCCGACTGGATTCCTAATGATAGTGGCCCTCGATGCCACGCCTCTGACGCTCGCAAGCGGCGGCATCGCCCGCTATGTGAGGGAACTGAGCGGAGCCCTGGCTCAGGAGTTCCCCGAGGACGATTTCGTCCTGGTTTCCGACCAGCCGTTTGAGGCCCCTCCCGGTTGCCGCCACAACCTCCGCGCGAGATCCGGGCCGCGGAATTGGCTTGAGGAGCGATGGTGGCTGTATGGCGTCCATCGTGAGATGGCCCGGAGTGCAGCCCGGATCTTCCACGGCACGCACTTCACGGTGCCGTGGCTGCCACTGCGGCCAAGCGTCATGACCTTGCACGATCTGTCCCCGTGGCTCGATCCGGCTTGGCAGGCCGATGCGCGCTTCGTGCGGCGCCGCGCCCCGTACCTGGTGGGACTGGGATTGGCTACCATGATCCTCACGCACAGCGAGGCGGTAAGGCGCGAGGTGATGGACTATTTCCGCATTCACCCGGACCGCATCCAGGCCGTTCCGCTGGCCGCGGCGGACCATTTTCGCCCGGTCCCGGCGCCTCCGCCTCCGGCTCCGTACTTTCTGTACGTCGGCGCGCTCGAGCCGCGCAAGAATCTTGACACGCTGCTCAGGGCCTGGCGGGAGATCTACAAACGGCGTCCGGTCGATCTGCTGCTGGTGGGCCGGGCCAGGAGCGATTTCACACCGCCCGCGTGCGAGCCGGGGCTCCGCGTCTTGGGTGAAGTCTCCGATGAACACCTACCGGGCCTGTACTCTGGAGCCATCGCCTGCCTCTATCCGTCGCTTTACGAGGGATTTGGCCTGCCGGTCCTGGAGGCGATGCAGTGCGGCGCCCTGGTGCTGGCATCCCGGATCCCTGCCATTCAGGAAGTGGCCGGCGACGCCGCCTTACTGCTGGATCCCCGGGACGCCAGCGCGTGGATTGAGGCCATGAGCGCGGCGGCAGCACACGCCGAGAGCCTCCCGGCATGGAGAGGCAAAGCCTTGCGGCGAGCGAGGTCGTTCTCATGGGCCCGGACAGCGCGGCTCACCCGCGCCGCTTACGCACAGGCGCTGCACCGTTTTGAGGGATAAGCCGGTGGAAGCAATCGCTGGACCGCCCGCGCTGTTCCTGGTTCCGGAGGCGCCCTACCCACTGGCCGGTGGAGGTGCGCTCCGCTCGGCCTCCCTGCTGGAGTACCTGGGCCGCCGCTACTCGGTGGACGTGATCGCGTTCCGGGAGCCGCACGCCCCAGACCCGGGCCAGGCCATCCCCTCGCGTCTGGTCAGGCGTATCGATGTGCTGGATCTGCCCGTCCATTCGCGGCATCCGCTGGCCCGGCTGGGGAGGACCGCCAGCCGGCTGATTCGCGGAGTCCCGCCGCTGAATGACCGGTTCACCGGCTTCGGCTCCGCCCTCGATACTCTCCTCGAAGGACGCCGCTATGAAGTGGCCCTGATCGAGCACTTCTGGTGCGCTCCCTACTGGGAGCAAGTCGCGCCCCACTCGAAGGCCGTCCTCCTGGACCTGCACAACATCGAGTCGGTGCTGATGGCGCGGCGGGCGTGGGCCGCGACCTTCCCCGCCAACTCTGTCTTCCGCCGCTTCCAGCGGGCTTCGGTGGAGTTGGAGCGCAGGTGGCTGCCGCGCTTCCATGGATTGCTGGCGGCGTCCGATCACGACGCGGCCCTGCTGCGCGCCGCCTATCCGGCGAGCCGGGTGCACGTGTACCCAAACGCGCTCCCCCCGTCGCCCCGGCCCAACGTGCGCGAGGAGCATGTGATCGCGTTCTCCGGCAATTTTGAGTACGATCCGAATACGGATGCCGTCCGCTACTTCCACCGCCGGATCTGGCCCCTGCTGAAGAGCCGCTGGCCGAAGCTGGTGTGGCGGCTGATTGGAAAGAATTCCGAGGCTGTCCGGCGGAACGTCCGCGGCGACCCGCGCGTCCAACTGGCTGGGCCGCCTGAGAACGCGGTCGCGGCTTTGGCAGCCGCCCAGGTGGTAGTGGCGCCGCTGCGGGTGGCGAGCGGTACGCGGGTGAAGATACTGGAGGCTTGGGCGGCCGGACGGGCCGTAGTTGCGACGAGCCTCGGCGCCGAGGGTTTGCCTGTCGAAGACGGGGTCAACCTCTTGATCGCCGACGAGCCGCGGCAGTTCGCCGAGGCAGTATCTTCGTTGCTCGGTTCCCCGGACCTAAGGGAGCGCCTGGGTGGGGCAGGGCGCCGCCTGTTCGAAGCGGAACTTACCTGGGAAGCCGCATGGTCGAAACTCCACTCGGCCGGGATCTAGTGTAGTTGACCTTCACGGTTGCCGTTATACTGGTATAGTCGGATGCGCTTTTCTCTTGATGCCCACGCAATAGGCCGCAGGCTCACCGGCAACGAAGTCTACGTCAGGAATTTGCTCTCGAACCTTGCGTCTCTGGAGCACGAGGCGGAGATCTTCGCTTACCTGTCGGCGGCCGATGCGAACGGATGGGTCCCCCCCGGCGTTCATCGCCGCGCCGTTCCTCGGGACCCGTTCCTAAGATTGGGCTACGACCTTTCCAGGAAGTTGCGGCAGGACCGCCCGGATCTTATCCACGTTCAGTACACGGCGCCTCTCAACTGTCCCGTGCCTGTCGTGGTCAGCATACATGATGTGAGTTTCCTTGAGCATCCCGAGTACTTCGAGTTCCTCCGCAGCAGGCAACTGCGCCTGACCGTGCGCCGCACCGTTCGCACGGCCGCCAAAGTCGTGACGGGTAGCGAATTCTCCAGAGGCTCGATTGCACGGGCCTATGGCCTGGATCATGACGACATTGCGGTCATTCCGAACGCTGCCTCCTCCATCTTCAGGCCGATGGACCGGCAGACCGCAGCCGATCGGGTGCGCCTCCAGTTCGGGATCTCGGAACCTTTTGTGCTGACCGTCGGCGATTTGCAGCCTCGCAAGAACCAAGCCGGCCTCATCCGGGCATTCGCTCGTATGGCGCGCGACCTGCCACAGCTTCGCTGCAGCCTGGTGATCGCAGGCAAGGACACGTGGTTCTCGCCGCACGTCCGCGCCGCCGCCCGCGCGTCAGGTGTATCGGATCGCATCCACTTCGTCGGCTTCGTCTCCGACGAGAATCTTTTGCTGCTTTATAACGCGTGCCAGGTCTTCGCTTTTCCGTCCTTCTATGAAGGATTTGGGCTGCCGATCCTGGAGGCCATGGCCTGCGGGCGCGCCGTTGCCTGCTCGAATACCTCCGCCCTTCCCGAGGTGGCCGACGCCGCGGCCCTATTCTTCGACCCGTGCTCGACCGACGAAATGGCCCGCGCCATTGCCGATCTGGTGCGGGATCGCGAGTTAAGGGCGCGAATGGAGAAGCTCTCCTTGAATCGCGCCGCCCAGTTCAGTTGGAGAGAGACGGCGGACAGGACACTGAAGGTCTACTATGAAATTGTGGGCCGCGGCCGGGTCCACGCAAAATCCCTGAGGTCCGCTTCCGTCTCAACATGAGGCACGCTGTCCTGGCGCTTACCGTCCTCCTGTCCTTCCGACCCCCTGCAATTGCGCAATCCTCAGCGCCCATGGACAATGAGGCTTTCACCTACACCGTCAACTGGCCGAGCGGTCTGAGCCTCGGCGAGGCCCGGCTCCAGGCGAAGAAAACAGCGGCGCAGGACGGCTCCCGGGAACGCTGGGAATTACGCCTCTCGTTGGACGCGGCCATTCCCGGCTTCACGGTGGCCGACCGCTTCCGCTCCGTGGCGACCTCGGAGCTATGCTCCACGGAGTTTGAGAGAGACACCACCCACGGCAAGAAGACCGGCAAGGAGTTGACCACCTTCGACCTCCCAGCCGAATCGGCAACGCGGCAGACGCTTGTGCCGCAGGGAGGCGGGAAGTCTCTACTGGCGACTCCTCCTTGCCCCAAGGACGCCCTGGCCTTCCTGTACTTCGTCCGGCGCGAGCTGGCCCAGGGCCGGCTGCCTCCGCCGCAAACCGTCTTTTTCGGCGGCCCCTATCAAGTCCGCCTGGAATACGGAGGCAGCCAGAAGCTGAGCGTCGGCGACGAACAAGTCGAAGCTGACCGGATCACGGCTTCGGTCAAGGGAGCCGCGTCCGACCTGACCTTCGAGATCTTCTTCGCCCAAGATCGGCTAAGACGCCTCGTTCTGGTCCGAGTGCCGCTGCCACTGGGCGTCTTCACCATGGAATTGGCCCCTTGATCATGCGTCTGGCTTTGGTCTCCCCCATGCCGCCGTCAAGGAGCGGCATCGCTGACTACTCAGCCGCGCTTTTTTCTGCTCTGCACGATGTGGTGGATGTCTCGGCTTTTTCCTCGGCTGGCTTCGACCCTTCCAACTACGACCTTGTGGTCTACCAGATCGGCAACAACCCTCACCACGGCTTTGCTTACGAGCTGGCACTGAAGCACCCTGGGGTTGTAGTACTACACGAATCGAATTTACATCACCTGCTGGCGGATCTGACCATCAAAAGGGGGGATTGGGACGGCTATCTGCGCGAGGTGGAATACGACGGCGGGCCCGAGGCTCTGGCCTGCGCCCGGCGCGTACGCGCCCTGGAGACTGGGCCGGACTACGACGGTGTGCCCATGCTCCGCCGCTTGCTCGAGCGCAGCCGCGCCGTCATCGTGCACAGCCGATTCGTGGAGGAGGAGGTTCGGAAAGCGGGCTTCCTTGGGCCGGTTGCGAAGATTCCGCACGGCGCCTGGATTCCCCAGGTGGATCGCATGGCCTACCGCCAGCGCTTGGGCCTGGACGAGACGGCGCCGCTTCTGGGGATCTTCGGCTTCCTGAAGCCCTACAAGCGCATCGCGGAATCGCTGCGAGCTTTCCGGCGCCTCGTGTGCCTGGAGCCGCGGGTGAAGATGATACTGGCGGGAGAGCCGCACCCGGACCTTCCCCTGTCCTCTCTCGTCCGGCGGTTGGACCTTGCCGCGAATGTGCGCGTGCTGGGCTTCCTGCCGATTGAAGATTTTGCCGGCTACATGGCTGCCTGCGACGTCATCTTGAACCTGCGCTATCCGACGGTGGGGGAGACTTCCGGCAGCCTGCTGCGGGCCCTGGGCCTGGGCAAAGCCGTCCTGGTTTCCGACGTGGGTTCCTTCCGGGAGTTCCCGGACGAAATCTGCCTCAAGGTGCCCGTGGATGCCACAGAAGAGGACATCATCTTCGAGTACCTGAACCTGCTGGTCTCGCGTCCGGGCGTTGCCCGTGCCATGGGAGGGCGGGCCAGGCAGTGGGTGGAGACGGAGTGCAGTTGGGCGCTGGTCGCCCAGCGCTATGTTCGGTTTCTCAAAGCGGTGATGGAGGGCGCGGAGTGGAAGACGGAAGATCAGTGGCCGGCTGCCGGGCCCCAACCGCGGCCCCAAACGGCAGAGCCCGCCGCCGAATGCGTCCTCGGCTGGACCGCGCCAGACACACCGGCCCAGGCTTACGTCGACACCCACCTCACGCGCCTCGAGAAGACCCTTGCGATCATTCCGCCCGGCGGAGCGGAAGACCGCATCCTCGAGATGGGCGCTTACCTTCAGATCACGCCGGCGCTCCGCACGCGGCTGGGCTACCGGGAAGTGAGAGGATGTTACTTCGGGCCGCTGGGAACGGTCGAGCACAAAGCTGTCCGGTCGGCGGACGGTGAACTCTTCGAATGCGACATCGATCTGTTCGACGCCGAGAAGGATGTCTTTCCCTACCCCGACGGGCATTTCAGTACGGTGCTTTGCTGTGAATTGATCGAGCACCTGGCCTCCGATCCCATGCACACGATGAAGGAGATCAACCGGATCTTGAAGCCCGGCGGCCACGTGGTACTGACCACGCCGAACCTGGCCTCGCTGCGTTCCGCCGCGGCGCTGCTGCTCGGCTACCATCCCGGCTTGTTCTCGGTCTACTTGCGGCCTTCCGGAGGAGAACCGAAGGATGCGCGGCATCATCGTGAATACACGCCGATTGAGATTCACCTGCTGCTCGAAGACGCGGGTCTTGAGGTGACGCTGCTGGAAACCGGCCCGTTCCGTGAGGCGCCCCGGCCCGAACTGGCCTGGGTCTCGCACCTGCTGGAGCGCTATCAGCTCTCGACAGCCCTTCGGGGAGACGGGATATATGCCGTGGGCCGCAAGCGGGGGCCCGTGAAGAACCGCTACCCGTCCTGGTTGTACGGTGGGCTGGAGCCATGAGTGCCGCCTACACTGGCGTCGATGTCGCCGTCCGAGGCCGGACGCTTCTGGTGCGGTTCCAGATCGAGAACCGCTCCGGCGGGATGTGGAGGGCGTGCGACGGGTTTCGCATCGGCGCTCAGATCTTCGATCCGGAGACGCACGCTTATATCGAAGACGGCCCGCGGGTCGTCCCTGGCACGGACATCGCTCCGCGATCCACCGGCGGGGTCGAGCTTCAAGTGGAACTTCCCGAACCGGGAGGGAACTATCGCCTCTACGTCTCGCCCATGCGGGACGACTTGTGCTGGTACTACCAGCGCGGCTGGCCCTTCCTGGTGATGGATGCGGCCGTGGAAGAGGGCCGGGCGAGGCTGTTGCGCTGGCGAGTGCTGACGGCGCGCTCCCTGCGTGCCGCCGTTCTTCTGAGGTCCGCGGGCCGCGCCTTCACCTACCCGGTCTCGAACATCTGGCGCAATCGCGGCCTTATCCGCTCCATGGTGCGCCGCGACATTCTGGGCCGGTACCGCGGCTCGGTCGGCGGCGTGTTCTGGACGGTGCTGAACCCCCTGCTGCTGATGCTGACCTACTTCTTCGTCTTCGGCATCGTGCTTCGGACCAGGTTCGCCGGAGATCCCAGCCGCTCGGGCTTCGTGCTGTATTTCCTGGCGGGGATGCTGCCGTGGCTGCCCCTCAGCGAGGCGGCCGGCCGCGCGCCGGCGGTGATGATGGAACACCGCAATTTCGTCAAGAGACTGGTCTTTCCCCTGGAGACACTCCCAGTCAACCTCACGGTTTCCGGGCTGGTCACGGAGGCCTTTGCGGTGGCCGTGTTCCTGGCGCTTCTGGTGGTGACGCGAGGCGCAATTCCCGCGTCGGTGGTTTGGCTCCCGGTGCTGGTGGCGCCGCAGGTGCTGTTCACCTTGGGCGTGTGCTGGTTTCTGGCCGCGCTGGGCGTCTACGTGAGGGACCTTGGGCAGATCAACGGGTTTCTGTTGACGCTCTGGTTCTTCCTGACGCCCATCTGCTACCCGGAAGCCTCACTGCCCGCCGGCGCGATGTGGCTCCTCTCGAAGAACCCGCTCTTTGTCCTGGTGCGGGCCTATCGCACGATCCTGCTCGAGGGCGGGCCACCGGCCTTCGGGCCGGTGTGGAAGCTCTGGCTCGTGTCCGCCGCGGTCTTCCTTCTCGGCCACGCCTGGTTCTACAAGCTGCGGAAGAGCTTCGCGGATGTGATTTGAGCGGGCTCTGCCGCCTCACCCGGCGTCGGGCAGGCCGATCGTCCTGAAGTCCTCGGTCGTATGGATATAGCCTTCCTTGCCGTCAATGCGCACCTTGAGCCAAGTCTCCTCAAAGGTGCTCAATTGCACGCGGTCCTCGGATTCCTCCCACACGATGCGCCCCTCAGCCCACAGTAACTCCACAGCGGAATTCTTCTTGACCACCACCTGTATGGGAGCGCCCACCGTCTCGTCCGATTCCGGGAAGAGCTGGACGGCGGCTTCGCTCTCCGCCGGCTTCCTTTGGCCTTCGACGAGCATACGGCACTTCTCCACCAGGCGGTAGGCCGGACGCACGTATCCGACCTCCCAGTTGACCTCGAGCGGCACGATAACAAAGAAGTTGCCCGTCCAGATCCGGAAGTTGAGGACATCCACCCGAAGCGCTTCATCCCGGGAAGCATCCATCGCGGTGCCAGGCGACTGGCCCAGGAGCTCTCCTTCCGTCGTCACCGGAGGGCTGAGCGGCACAAGCTTCCCATCCACCACGCCAAGCACCTGCCAGGACCTCCCCCCTAACGGCGTAGATGGATCCACCGCGTACGTGAGCAGCAGACCGGAGCCGCCCTTTCCGCGGAGGAGTTCCGCCTGTACCGTCGTCGTCTCAAAAAAGCGGCCGGCGTCGATTTGATAAGGGAGCTTCTTCTCGAAGCACACCGTTCCCTCCGCGTCTTTGATCTGCACGCTCGAGACGGTTTCCGCGCGGGCGAGCTTCGTAATGGCGAGAGTCACCTGGAAACTGCGCTCGCCGATGGCGAACGGGCCAACGAGTCTTTCCTCTGTTTCGACGGAGGCCCCGGGGACGGCCTGCCCCCAGGCCGCCGCGGCAAGAGCCAAGGCCAGCCAAGCTCGCAGCATGTCTCGATTCACTCTATCAGCATCGGCGACAATCAGTAGAAGGTCTCCTGACATCGTGCCCGAGCTTCCTGAAGTGGAAACCGTGGTTCGAACCGTAGCCCCCCGGCTGGTCGGCCGCCGGCTCCTCGAGGTGCGCTGTCTGACGCGCAAGTCATGGGCCCGGTCGGTGCGCAAGGCCAACGGACAGACGGTTCACGCCGTTCGCCGCTATGGGAAATTCATCCTTCTTGAGCTCGACGAGGGTTTGCTCGCCATCCACCTGGGGATGACGGGCAAGCTGCTGGCCTCAAGCCAAGAGGGGCCCTACACCCGGGCCGTTCTCGTGCTGGATCACGGGACGATCTGGTTCGACGACGTGCGGCAGTTCGGCTCGGTACGCTGGCTGCGCCGGGAACCCGGGAAGCTGGGTCCGGACGCTCTGGCGGTCACCGCCGAGGAATTCCTCCGACGCCTGCGCGCGCGCAAGGCCAGACTCAAACCGCTGCTGCTCAACCAGTCCTTTCTGCGCGGGTTGGGGAACATCTACACCGATGAGGCGTTGTTCCGCGCCGGCATCCATCCCTTGGCGATGGCCGCGCGGCTGACGAGGCAGCGCGCGCTGCGCCTGCACTCAGCCATCGTAGAGGTGCTGTCGGAGGCCGTGGCCACGGGCGGTTCCTCCATCTCGGACTACGTCGACGCCGACGGCCGCCAGGGGTGGTTCCAGTTGCAGCATCGGGTCTACCAGCGAACCGGCGAGCCCTGCGTGGTTTGCGGCGCTCCGATCCGCCGGATCCTGGTGTCGCAGAGAGGCACACACTTCTGCCCGCGCTGCCAGCGCCGCTGACTCAGTCGCCTTTGGCGTTCAGTACCGCGTCGGCCACGCCTACGACCACCTTCATGTCCAGCACGTCGTGTACCCGCACGAGGTGTGCCCCGGCCAGAACCGCGGCGGCCACGGCGCCGGCCGTGGCAAACGCAGTCCCCATTTCCGTGTCCTGTTTCAGGAAGGACTTCCTCGACGGACCCACCAGAATCGGGTAGTCGAGCCTCGCCAGTTCCGCGAGTCTGGCCAGGATTTCCGAGTTCTGTTCCTTGCGCTTCCCAAATCCCAGCCCGGGATCAATCACGACGCGCGAGCGGTCAACGCCGGCTCCGCGGGCGCGGTGGGCCGAGGCGTCCAAGTCGTGGACGATTGTCCCCATGACATCCGGCAGGGGCGGCAGCTTGGCCCAGGTCTCCGGGGCGCCCCGCATATGGTTGACGATCAGCCCCGCATTATACCGGGCCACGGCCGGCGCCAACTGCGGGTCAAAGGTCAGCCCGCTCGGATCGTTGATGATCTCCGCGCCCAGCTCCAGCGCGCGCTCGGCCACGGCGGACTTGCAGGTGTCCACCGAGACCGGGATGGACAGTTTGCCCCGGAGCCGCTTCAGCACCGGGATCAGCCGCCGCAACTCCTCCTCTTCGGAGATCCGGCTCGAACCCGGCCGCGTCGATTCGGCGCCGATATCGACAATGTCGGCGCCTTGCTCCTCTATCTCGATGGCCCGCGCGTACGCCCGGTCCGGGTCCAGGTACTTGGCTCCGTCGGAGAAGGAGTCCGGCGTCACGTTGAGCACGCCGACGACCAGCGTGTGCTCGCCGAGCTGGATCTCGCGGCTCTTCAACTTCCACTCGAAGCGTTTTCGTATCATGCGAAACCTGCTCTGGCTAGGGAACGATGCGATGCCAGTTCTTTCCTACCTGAATGATCCACTCGCCGGCGGGTTCCGGGAGCACCAGTTCGGAGACCTTGCTGCCGTTCACGGACACGGCGCCCGCCTTCACCTTGCGGGTGGCGTCGCTGACGGATTCGGCCAGGCCCACCCTGGCCAGCAACTTGTCGATGCGGATCCCGCTCGAGTGCCGCACCCCCTCGGGCAGGGGCGAGGTCTGAATGCCGGCGGGAGTCTCTCCCTGGCGTACCACCCGGTTGAACTCGCCGGCGGCCCGGTCGGCGTCGGCGGCGGAATGAAAATCGCGCACGATCGAGCGCGCCAGGTCCATCTTGGCCTGCATCGGGTGCAGGTCCCCGCGCTCTATCTTCAAGCGCATCCGGCCAATCTCGGTCAGGCTCACGTCCGTCAGCAACTCGTAGTACCGGAACATCAGCTCATCGCTGATCGACATGACCTTGGCGAACATCTCCTCCGGCGGCTCGGTGATGCCGATGTAGTTGCCCAGCGACTTCGACATCTTGTTGACGCCATCCGTGCCTTCCAGCAGCGGGGTGGTGCCGATGATCTGGGGAAGCTGGCCATAGTCCCGCTGGATCTCCCGGCCGACGAGCAGATTGAACTTCTGGTCGCTGCCGCCAAGCTCCACGTCGCAATGGAGGGCCACCGAGTCGTAAGCCTGCGCCAGAGGATAGAGCAACTCGTGGACGGAGATGGGGGTGCCATCCTTGTAACGCTTGGCGAAATCGTCGCGTTCCAGCAGGCGCGCCACGGTGTACTTGGCGCACAGGCGGACCATGTTCTCGAAGCCGAGTGCGTCGAGCCACTCGCTGTTGAACCGGATCTCGGTCTTCCCAGGGTCGAGGATTTTGAAGACCTGGACCTTGTAGGTGGCCGCGTTCTCCAGGATCTCCTCCTGCGTCAGCGGGGGCCGGGTGATATTGCGGCCGGTGGGATCGCCGATGCGGGCCGTGCCATCGCCCATGACGAAGATGACCTTGTGGCCCATGTCCTCGAAGTGCTTCATCTTGCGGAGGAGCACGGTGTGGCCGAGATGCAGGTCGGGGGCGGTGGGATCGAAACCCACCTTGACCTTGAGCGGCCGGCCAGTCGCAATCCGCTCCCGGAGCTCCTCCTCGCGGATGACCTCCACGAAGCCTTTCCTCAAGTACGTGATCTGTTCGTCAACGGGGATCAAGGTCACCTCGTAGCCATTGTAGCGAGCTTATCGCGTTGATTGTAAAGACGTTACGCGAAATTGGGTCCGTTTGGCCATTTTTGTGTGCGGCGCGTGCCAGCGACCGGCGGGCGCGTGGCTTACCCTTTCTATGGTACTGGAAGGCGGCAGCCTGGGGAGGACCGAACCGGCGCAAGTGCTTGAGCGTTGAGTGCAGACGGGCCGGAAGCCGGAGTGACCGAGTCGGGCGTGTAGCGATTCACGCGATGAGGACTCATGCCCGGCGTCCCGTCCGGGTCGCGTCACGCCGCCCTTCGTGGCCTTGGGGGCTTTGGTTTCGAGGCGGGGACAAAGCGGATCTGGACGCGTTTGCCGAGCGCGGCGGCGACGCGCCGCAGCATGGCGAGCGAGTGACCTTCGTAGTCAGCGTCCTCCAGACGGCAGATGACGGAGGCGGTGGTGCCCACTTTCTTTGCCAGGGCGCGCTGGCTGAGCCCCGCCTCGGTCCGCAGGCTGAAGATCAACGACGCCACCTCGGTATCGAAGAGCGCCTGCTCGTAAGCCTCCTCCTGTTCCGGTTTTCCGGCTATAAAGTGGTCATAAGTATACTGCAACGCTTCCGACTCGAGCTTCCGCTTGCCAGCCATGCCACCTCTCTGATGTTCGTCAATTTGCGAACGCCCGTCAAACGCCACCGGGGCGTTTACGATTGCGATGCCGCCTGGGCGGCGTGGTAGGAGCTGCGGACCAGGGGGCCGGATTCGACGTGGGTGAAGCCCATCTCGAGGCCGGCGTCGCGAAGTTCCTGGAACTCACCCGGCGTGACGTAACGGACGATGGGCAGGTGTTTTGGGGTCGGCCGCAGGTATTGCCCGATGGTGAGAATGTTCACCTGGTGCGCGCGCAGGTCGCGCATTGCCTGGAGGACCTCGTCCATGGTTTCTCCCAGGCCGGCCATCAGACCCGACTTCGTCGGAATGCCCGGCCGCGACGCCCTGGAATAGGCCAGGATTTCGAGTGACCGCTCGTAGCGCGCGCCCAGGCGCACCTGCCGGTACAGCCGCGAGACGGTCTCGAGGTTGTGGTTGAGCACGTCCGGCGCGGCGTCGAGCACCACGTCCATGGCCGCGTGCGATCCCTGGAAGTCGGGGATGAGCACTTCCACCTTGCATCCGGGAACCAGCCCGCGGATGGCGCGGATGGTCAGCGCGAAGATTTCGGCGCCTCCGTCCTTGCGATCGTCCCGATTCACGCTGGTGACGACGGCGTAGCGGAGGCCGAGCGCGGCCGCCGCCTCCGCCACTCGCCTCGGCTCGTCGTAATCCAGCGGGAGCGGAGCGCCTTTCGCGACGGCGCAGAACCCGCAGCGCCGCGTGCATACATTGCCCAGGATCATGAAGGTGGCGGTGCCTTGGTTCCAGCACTCCCCGGCGTTGGGACATGCGGCGCTCTCGCAGACGGTGTGGAGCCGGAGCGAGTCGATGAGCGACTTCACGTCACGATAGCCCTCGCCCACGGGAGCGGGGGCACGGAGCCAACTAGGGCGCACGGGTTTGGAAGCGATACTGACCAGCACTATTTCGATTCTAGCGCCTTGAGCCGGTTTTCCAGGATGATGCCGCGATGAAAGTTGGCGGCGCGGCGGTAGAACTCCGGCGCCATGTCGAAGGCCTTTTTTGGCACTAGCCCGACGATCTCGCTGGAAGCGACCTTCACGCCACGCCGCGCGGCCTCGCTTTCGACCGCCTCGAAGACGCAGTCCATGGGGATTTGCTCGAAGTGGGTGAGGTTCATCGAGACCTGGGCCAGCCCCCGCGAGCCGAGCAACACGCCCATGGCCTTGACGTGAGGGAACCCGCCCGAGGAGTGGCGGATCTTCCTGGCGATTTGTTGCGCAATTTCGACATCCGCAGTGGCGAGGTTGATGTTGTAGGCGATCAGGAAGCCGCGGGCGCCGACGGCGGTGGCCCCGGCCGTGGGATGGAGACGCGCGTCTCCCAGGTCGGGCCGGCGATCCGGATTGGATAGCACTTCTTCCCGCAGGCCCTCAAACTGCCCGCGACGCAGCTCAGCCAGATTGCGGCGGTCGCGCCGCAGCGCCGCCGCTTCATAGAAGTAGACCGGGACGCCGAAGCGCCTCCAGATCTCCTCCCCCACGCTCCTCGCGATCCGGACGCAGTCCTCGAGCGTGACCCCCTTGAGCGGAATGAACGGCACTACATCGGCGGCGCCGATTCTGGGGTGCACGCCCTGGTGACGGCTCAGATCGATGAGCGCCACTGCCTGGCCCACGCCACGCACGGCAGCCTCGGCGACGGCCTCACCAGGTCCGGCGAAAGTGATCACGGAGCGGTTGTGATCGGCATCGAGTTCCCGGTCCAGCAGCGTCACCCCGGTGGCCGATCCCATGGCGGCTGCTATCGCCTCGACTTTGCGCCGATCGCGGCCTTCGGAGAAATTCGGGACGCATTCGACTAGCTCTCCCCGCACTGGACCTCCCCCCGGCGGTAGAGGACGGCTCCTCTCTTCATGGTCATGGAGACCAGGTTGACGCCGAAGTAGTAAGGGATCTCACGATAGTCGGACGCATCGAGCAGGATGAGGTCCGCGAACTTGCCCGCCTCCAGCGAGCCGGCCCGGTCCGCCGCGCCCAGAGCGTGCGCGCCATTGATGGTGGCGGCGGAGATGGCTTCCGCGGGCGTCATCCGCATTTGTGTGCAAGCCAGCGACAGAATCATCTGCATGTTGCAGGTGGGGCTTGTCGCGGGGTTGAAAGCCGTGGCAAGCGCCACAGCGGCTCCCTGCTCCACCAGCGCCCGCGCCGGCGGGAAACGGCCCAGAGCCAGATGGAACGCCGAGCCGGGCAACAGCGTTGCGATGG
This sequence comes from Bryobacterales bacterium, assembly GCA_963798455.1. Classification (GTDB taxonomy): domain Bacteria; phylum Acidobacteriota; class Terriglobia; order Bryobacterales; family Bryobacteraceae; genus CAWCTD01. The sequence goes on along the minus strand of CAWCTD010000003.1, from coordinate 4,197,600 downwards.
TGGACGACTGCGCCAGAATCGCGATGTCATCCTGGTCCACGAACTGCAAGTGATCGGCGCTGGCGGCCTCCAGCTCTACAGCCAGGCGCACGCTGCCGTAGTGCGAGAACTGGTCGGCGTGGACTTTCAAACCCAAACCCACACTTCGAGCCGCTCTCAGGTAGCGCCGGGCGTCGTCAATGGGGAAGCCGTTCCGGCCACAGCAGACGTCAGCATAGCGCGCCAGCCGCCGGCGTCCGACCAGCGGCAGCATCTCCGAAACGACCCAATCGATGTAATCGTGCGGCCTGCCCTCGTACTCGGGAGGCACGGTGTGGGCCCCGAGATAGGTGGGAACCACGTCCAACGGCGAGCGGGCCAGTTTCGCCAGCACCCGCAGTGTCTTCATCTCGCCGGTTTTGTCCTGCCCATAGCCGGTCTTGGCCTCGATCGTCGTGGTGCCGTGGCGGGCAAACATCGCGAGGCGTTCCCGGGCCTGAATTTCCAATGTCCGCGAAGGGGTAGCGCGGACCGCCTGGATGATGCCGCGCACACCCCCGCCCGCGCGCGCGAGCTCCTGATGGTCTCCGGCCAACGCCAGCATCTCGTAGTCGGCCAGACGGGGCGGACCCGAAACCAGGTGCGTGTGGCTGTCCACGAAGCCCGGCAGCACGACCTTGCCCGCCGCATTGATCTCCAGCGCGCCGCGAGCCTCGGCCAGGTTCTCCACGCGGTGGCCTTGACCCACCGCGTGGATGCGGCCGTCGCGAATCAACACGGCCCCGTCCTGAATGATTCCGAGTTCCCGAAGAGCCGTTCCCCGCCTCGGTCCTGAAGGCCCGCGCAACGTGACAAGTTGCCGCGCGCCTCGAACCAGAATCGCCTGCTTCATGGGTACACGGGCGTCAGATCGCCTCCAGTTCCTCCTCCAGGAGCTGCTTCTGGTACAGGTCGGCATAGTAACCGCCCTGGGCCAGCAGCTCGGAGTGAGTGCCTTCCTCCGCAACCTTGCCCTTCTCCACGACGAAGATCCGGTCCGCGTTTCGCACGGTGGAAACGCGATGCGAGATGAGGATCGTGGTTCGGCCCAGCATGACGGTTGCCAGCCCGTTCAGGATCCGATCCTCGGTCACGGTGTCCACGCTGGCGAGCGCGTCGTCCAGGATGAGGATTCGGGGCTCGCGCAGGATGGCGCGGGCGATCGCGGTCCTTTGCTTCTGCCCCCCGGACAGCGTAATGCCGCGCTCTCCGATCACCGTGTCGAGGCCCGCGGGGAAGGATTCGATGTCCGGGCCCAACCCGGCCAGCTCCGCCGCTCGCCGGATAGCCTCGATAGGGGCCTGCTCCACTCCGAACGCGATGTTCTCGGCCAGCGTCGCACTGAACAGCACGGTCTCCTGCGGCACGAAGCCGATCTGGCGGCGCAGAGCGGCGGGCGAATGGTCGCGCGCGTCGATCCCGTCCACCAGGACGCTGCCCCCCGTGGGATCCATGATACGCGGGATGAGCTGGACCAAGGTCGTCTTTCCGCTGCCCGTATGCCCGACGATGGCCACGGTTGTCCCCGCGGGGATTCTCAGATCGATCCCATCGAGGGCCTTTCCCGCCGGGTGTTCCACGGTAACCGCGCGGAACTCTATCTCTCCCCGCAAGGGCTCCGAGGGGGCCGGCCCGTCGGAGGGTTCCCTGACCGAGGGCCGCTCCTTGAGAATGGCGTTGATCCTGGCCAGCGAGGCCGTGCCCCGCTGCGCAAGGTTCACCACCCAGCCAAAGGCGATCATGGGCCAAACCAGCATGACCAGATACGTGTTGAACATCACGAATTCGCCCAGGGTGATGCGGCCCTCCAGGAGTTGCATTCCCCCCACCCACAACACGATCAGCAGGGTCAACCCGATCAGCGACTGGAGTAAGGGCATGAAGGCGCCCGACAGCCGCGCCAGCCGGACGTTTTCGCCGACGTATTTCCGGTTGAGCCCTTCGAACTGCAGCAGTTCAGCGTCCTCCTGCACGTACGCGCGGACGACCCGAACACCGGCGATGTTCTCCTGTGTCCGGCTGCTGATGTCGGAGAACATCGCCTGAATGCGATCGAACCGCGCGTGGATGAGGCGGCCGAAGTAACTCACGACCAGGCTGATCAGCGGGGCCGGCAGCAACGCCAGAAGCGTCAGACGCCAATCCATCACCAGCATGATCGAGACCACGAAAGCCAGAGTGAAGGCCGTCTCCACCGAGTACATGACGCCAGGCCCGACCATCATGCGCACCGCATTCAAATCGTTGGTAGCGCGGGCCATGATGTCGCCCGTGCGAATCCGCCCGTAGAAATCCCAGGAGAGGTCCGTCAGGTGCCGGAAGAAGTCATTGCGGAGGTCGTATTCGATGTCCCTCGAGACACCGATCAGGATGATCCGCATCCAATACTGGAAGAGCCCCTTCAGGGCCGACAAGGCGACGATGGCGGCCGACAACCAGAGCACCGCCCGGAGGTCAAAGGCCCCCTTGTGCATGGAGTCCACGCCCCGGCCGATGAATATGGGGAGCGCCGCGGTCATCAGGTCCTTGACGATCAGCGAACCGCCGCCCAGCATCAGGCTGTGGCGGTAGCGTCGCAGGTAGGGCCACAGGGTTCGGAAGTTCTCCCGCATCGGCTCAGATTCCAAACCATCCCGAGATGGTCTTCATCCATTCCAGCACAAAACGCTTCTGGCCCTCGCGCGTGTGCCACCAATCGCCGGGCCGAAAGAACTCGTCCGGCGCGGCGACCACGAGGAATTGCAGTTCCGGAGCCTCCGCTCGGTAGATCCCCCCTGCCCGCCGCGTGTGGTAATTGCTGGTCACCAGGAGGACCCGCCGCACCCCGAGTCCGCGAAGCTCCGGCACGATCGCCTGGGCCTCCTCGCGCGTGGAGTGCGTCTTGTTCGGAAATGGAATGAACCACGACTGAGGGTTTCCGTGATGTACCGCGAAAGAGATGGCCAGCTCAGCCTCGTCGTAGCCGTACATGCCGTCCGGGCCGCTGACCAGCACCCTGGTGGTGAATCCGCGGCGCACCAGATCGGCCGCCTTCAGGATCCGGTTGCCGTAGCCGTCGCCCGCCAGCACGACCGCGATGTCGGCCCTCGAAGGTTCCTCCGCCTTCACCAAATACCAGCCCAGGGCCCCCATCCACAGCGGGTGTGCCAGGACGGCCGCCACGACGACAACAATTAGGACAATCCACCAGCGGCGAAACAAGCGGGTACGGGCCACGAACTAGGTCTCGTCGGGGAAGCTCTTGGAATCCAGCCGTCCGACTGTCTTCAAGCGCTGGTATAGCATTTCGACTTCAGCCTCGTCCTCGGGCCGCAGCAGACGGTAACGGGACGGGGACACCTTCTTACGGTCCTGAGCGGATACCGGCGCTTCGCCCCAAAAGTCGTGATAAGGCCTGCCGTCGATAAGTGCCTGCCGCGCTGAACGCCGGATCTGCCGGAGCAGACGGCTGGAAGACTCCGGATCGCCCGGATAGATTACCAGGATGCGGGAGAGGTCGGCCAGAGTCAGGCGGACTACCAGCGGCGACCGCCAGTGCGTCCGGTCCACTCGCCGGATCTCACTCCAGGGGATGGCGCGGCTGCCGATCACAAGATGCTGATCACGCACCTCAATGGCTGGTCTGATCCCGGCCAGCACCAGCAGGCTGGAGCAAGCCAGAGCGAGGGCCAGGACCACGATGGCGGGAGGCCAGACGGTCACGCCCCATCCTGCAAGTGCCGCCACGAGCCAGGCGGCAAGGCCCATCCAGACGTAGCTGCGGGATGGGAGGTACCTCGTCATCAAAACCGCCAACCACTCTTAGACTACTCTCGCCCTCGCGCGGCGTCAATCCGCGTTTCATTTCGGGGACAGGCTACGCAACTCCCAATCACTCAGCCGCTGGCGTTTGGGAGTTGCGTAGCCTGTCCCCGAAATCCCCGAAATCCCGAAATACAGGTCGTCACGGCGCCAGGATGCCGCCGTTGATCTCGATGGTCTGGCCGTGCAGGTACCGCGCCGCGTCCGAGCACAGGAACACGATCACGTCCGCCACGTCTTCGTTGGTGCCCAGACGGCCGGCGGGGGTCGCGGCGCGCACCGAATCCAGGATCTGCCGCGTCGAGAAGATCTCGTGGAAGTGGTTGTCCACTGTCCCCGGCGAGACCGCGTTCACCCGGATGCCCTTGGGCGCCAGCTCCTTCGCCAGACCCATGGTCATGCAGGTGACCGCCGCCTTGGCCGCGGCGTACACGGTCGCGCCCGGACCTCCGCCGTTGCGCCCCGCGATCGAGCTCAGGTTGACGATCACCCCGCTGCCCTTCTCGATCATGGCCGGCGCCACCGTCTGCGTAATGAACCACACGCTCTTCACGTTCAAGTTCATCACGCGGTCGTACAACTCCTCGCTGCACTCCGCCAGCCTGGCGCGCGCCACCAGCGCCCCCGCATTGTTTACCAGGATGTCCGCCCTGGCATCCATCTCCCGCAGTCGCGACACGAACGCCTGGATCCCCACCGTCTCCCCGAGATCCGCCTGAAGGATCTCCCCGTCCGCTCCCGCCTCTCTCACGGCGGCGAGCGTCCGCTCGGCGCCCTCCCGGTGACCGCCATAGTGCAGCACGACCCGGCGGACCCCGTTCCGCGCCAGCGCCACCGCCGCAGCGGACCCAATACCGCGCGAGGCGCCGGTCACGAGCGCCGTCTTGCCCGCAAGCTCTTCCCGCACAATGCCTCCCGACCCTACAGATTACGACACTGCTCCGGCGACGTGGGCAGGCAGGATGTAACATGAAAGTTGGGCTACAGCACCTCGACCGTTGGATCACAACGTTTTCGCTGGCCGGTCTTTTACCTGGGAGTGTCCTTCACCACGCTGGCGACGCTTCTGCTGGAGCTGTCCCTGACGCGGATCTTCTCCGTCGTCTTCCACTATCACTTCGCCTTTCTGGCCATTTCCATCGCTCTGTTCGGGCTTGGCGCCGGGGGCGTCTTCTCCTATCTGGTGGCCGACTGGCGCTGGGACCTGTTCACCAAGCTGGGCGCTCTGGCCGCCGCCAACTCTGTGCTCGTGCTGCTGGCGCTGATCCTCAGCTTGTCTATCCGGCAGGACCTCGGTTTCTGGGCGCTGGCCGCGGTCTATTTCCCGAGCACGCTGCCGTTCTTTCTGGCCGGCACCGTGGTTTCGTTGGCGATCTCGGAACGCATCGAGCGCGTGGACCGCGTGTATTTCTACGACCTGATCGGCGCCGGCGCCGGATGCCTGCTGCTGGTGCCTCTGCTGAACACCTTTGGCGGGCCGAACACGGTCCTGGCGACGGCGGCCTTCTATGCCGCCTCGGCGGCCATCTGGTACAGCCTGGCGGGGAGGGTCCGAGGCCGAGTGGCGAGCGTCGCCCTGGCGCTGGGCATGTTGACGCTGCTCGGCTACAACGCCAAGTTCCGCATCATCGACGTCAAGTACGCCAAGGGTCAGGCCCTTCAAAACGAAGAATTCGTGAAGTGGAACAGCTTCTCGCGGGTCGCGGTCGCTCCCGACAGGGGCTCCGGCGCGCCGTCGGTTTTTATCGATGCCGACGCGTCCACGGGCATCGCCAATTTCGACTTCGAGAGCCTGACGGATCGGGACCGCCGGCAACTGCTTCGCCCGGGCCCCGGGTTTCCGTACATCCTCCGGCCCGGCGCGAAGGCGCTCATCATCGGGCCGGGGGGAGGATGGGACGTGGCGCGCGCGCTCGCCTCTGGCAGCCGCGACGTGACGGCGGTCGAGATCAATCCCATCATCGCCGAGACGGTCATGCAGAAGCGGTTTCTCGACTACAGCCGCCGCCTCTACACCCGGCCGGAAGTGCACATCGTGGTGGAGGAGGGCCGCAGCTTCGTCCGGCGCAGCCATGAAAAGTACCAGGTCCTGCAGGCGACGCTGGTGGACACCTGGGCCTCCACCGCCGCGGGCGCCTACGCGCTCTCCGAGAACAACCTGTACACCAGCGACGCGTTCTACGATTACCTCAAGCACCTGACCGGCGACGGATTGCTGGCCTTCACGCGCTGGGGAGTGGAGCCGCCGCGCGAATCCTTGCGTCTTCTCTCTTTGGCTCGGGTCGCGTTGGCGCGCCTGGGTGAGAAGGAAGCCTGGCGCAACGTAATCGTGGTAAGGGAGGGGACGCCGGAAGACTCCAAGGGATGGGGCGCTCTGGACACGGTGCTGGTCAGCCGGAGGCCTTTCACCGCGGCGGATCTGGCGCGGGCCCGCCAAGCGATCCGCGATGCGGGCTTCCAGACGCTCTACCTGCCGGACGAGTCCATTCAGAACCCGTTCACCGAGCTGCTTCGCGCCCGCGATCCCAAAACATTCTACGAGCAGTACCCGTTCAACGTAAGCCCCGTCGACGACGACCGGCCGTTCTTCTTCTATACCGTGCAGCCCCGCGAGATCCTGAGCTTTCTGCGACACTTCTGGCGCGGAGACCAGCCCGCCTCGTCCAGGGCGGATTTTCAGGTGAACATGGCCGTCCCGGTGATGTTCGGCCTGATGGCGGTGAGCCTGCTCGCGACGGCGGTCATTCTGGCCCTTCCGCCTCTTCTGCTGGGGGCGCGCGTGCCGCGGGACAGCGAGGTGCTGAAGTTCCTTCTGTACTTCGCCTCCATCGGCGCCGGCTATATCCTGATCGAGGTCGCCCTCATACAGAGGTTTGTCCTCTTCCTGGGCCACCCCACTTACGCTCTTACGGTCATCATCTTCTCGATGCTGCTGGCGAGCGGCTTCGGCAGCTACTTCAGCCGGCGCATCGTGGGACTGTCGCCGGCGCGCCTGGGCGTCATGATGACGCTGGTGGCGCTGTCGGTGGCGCTGCTCTCCGCCGTGGTGGGGCCCGTGACGGAAGCGGGCGTGGGCTGGCCGTCCTGGCTCAAGGTGCTGCTGACCGTTCTGATGATCGCGCCGCCGGCGTTTTTCATGGGCATGCCTCTGCCCACCGGCCTGTCGATGCTCGAACTGCATCACAAGCCCTCGGTGAAATGGGCATGGGCCTTGAATTCAGCGTCCAGCGTGCTGGGTTCGGTGAGCGCGATCTTCCTGGCGATCTATCAGGGCTTGCACAGGACTCTGCTGGCGGGCGGCGCCCTGTACCTGGTGGCGCTGGCCGTGCTGTGGGTTCTGGAGAAGCACTCGGTGGCCGAAGGCCGCGTCCAGCCCTCAGTACTCGCGCAGCCCTGAGGCGTTCCGCTCGCGGCAGATGCCGCGCTTGCTTGCCCTGACGAACCTCGCCAGATGCAGCGTGTGTTCGGTGGGGACCTCTGCCTCGATGCGCGCCAGCGCGTCTTCGAGCTTGAGCCGGGAGCGGTATAGCAACACGTAGGCCTTCTTGAGCGTGGAGATCTCCTGGCTGGAGAAACCGGCTCGTTTGAGCCCCACCAGGTTCAGGCCCCTGGGCGTGATGCGGCAGCCGGCATACAGGAAGAACGGCGGAGCGTCCCGGTCCACGCGGGTCTCTCCCCCGATCATCGCCAGCCGCCCGATCTTCGAGTACTGGTGGATGGCCACGCCGCCGGAGACGAAGGCCTGGTCTTCGATCTCGACATGGCCCGCGACCAGGGAGCAACTGCAAATCACCGTCTGGTTGCCGATCTTGCAGTTGTGCGCGATGTGCCCCGAGGTCATGATGTAGTTGCCGTCGCCAATCTCGGTCGCCGACTCCGGCTGGGTGCCCCGCGAGATGGTGTAGTGCTCCCGAATGATGTTGTCGTTTCCGATGTTCAGGTAACTTCGTTCTCCGGCAAACGCCTTGTCCAGAGGATCGGTGCCCAGCACCGTGCCGGCGGAGATCTGGTTACGGTCGCCCATGGTGGTCCAGCGCTTGACATACACGTACGGCTCAAGCCGGCAGCCGGCGCCGAGGGCGACGTCGGCCTCGATGACGCAGTACTCCCCGATGACGGTCCGCGGGCCGATGCGGGCATCGGGGTGGATCCGCGCCGTGGGAGCGACGCTCGCCGAGGGATCGATGAGCATAACCTTGTATGATACTGTAGAGGCCGGGCGTAGCCGGCCCTGGTAGGAGGAAGAGTGCGCGTCCGCGAACTCGCCGATTGGCTCGGCGCGCCGTTCGAAGGCGACGGTGAGAAAGAGCTGGAGGGTGCGGCTTCGCTGGAAGCCGCGGGCGCCTCGCACCTGGCCTTTGTCGGCAACCGCAAGGCCGCCCGCCAGGCCGAATCCTGCGCCGCGGGCTGCCTGATTGTGCCGCTCGATTATCCGGACCCCGCGGGACGCACGGTGATCCGCGTGCCTGAGCCGCGCATGGCCTTCGCGCGCGCCGTGAGCCGTCTTCACCCATCGCCTCCCATCACGCCCGGGGTGGACCCGACCGCGGTGATCGCCGCGAGTGCCGAAATCGGCCCCGGCGTCGCCATCGGCGCCATGGCGACGGTGGGGGCAGGCTCGCGGATCGGGGCGGGATCGAGCATTGGAGCGGGATGCTCCATCGGCCGTCGAGTCACGCTGGGAGAAGGCTGCGTGCTGCACGCCAACGTGGCCATCTATGACAATGTGGACATCGGGTCGAGGGTCATCCTGCACTCCGGCTGCGTGATCGGGGCCGACGGCTTCGGATTCGTGCTCGAGGGCGACCGGTACTACAAGTTCCCGCAGATCGGACGCGTGTCCTTAGGCGACGACGTGGAGATCGGCGCCAACTCCTGCGTGGACCGGGCGGCTCTGGGCGTCACTTGGATCGGCGAGGGCACCAAGCTCGACAACATGGTGCACGTGGCGCACAACTGCCGCATCGGCCGTCACGTGGTGGTGGCCGCGCAGACCGGCTTCTCGGGCGGCGTGGTCGTCGAGGACTACGCGGTGATCGGCGGGCAGGTCGGCATCGGCGACAAGGCGCGCATCGAGTCCCGGGCCGTGTTGGGGTCGGGCTGCGGCGTGCTTACGTCCAAGATCGTGCGCTCCGGACAGGTGGTCTGGGGAACGCCCGCCCGCCCGCTGAAGGAGTACCTGGAAATGCTGGCCAACCAGTCGCGGCTCCCTGAGATGCGCAAGGAACTAGCCGAGCTGAAGCGCAAACTGCAACTGCTGGAAGAAGGGGCCGAGTAACCCTGGCGCCCTACAGGTCCGAGTCGTGGACCTCCACCGCGGCCTTGATGTAGTTCTTGTGCCCGGCCAGCTCCGGGAACACCTCCGGCACCTCGGAGAGCTTCATGCGGCGGGTGATCCAGGGAGTCACGTCGATCTCGCCCCGCTCCATCATGCCGATCACTCGGCGGAATTGATTGTGACTGTTGCGGCTGCCGAGCAGGGTGAGTTCCTTCCGGATCACCTGCGGCTCATCGAACGAGAGCCGGCCCTGGTAGTAGCCGACCAGCACCAGGCGGCCCGCCTGCGCCACGCGGTCGAAGCTGGCCTCCATGGCCTCCGCGTCCCCGGTGGCGTCAAAGACCACGAACCCCTGACGCCCGTCGAACTCCGGCAGGACCTCGACGCCGAAGCGCTTGGCGAACTCACGCCGGTATTCCACCTTCTCGATGATCCTGGCGCTGGCCCCCGCCACCAGCGCGAACTGAAGCACGGAGAGGCCGATGGGGCCCGCGCCGACGATCAGGACCTCCTCGCCCGCGGTGAGGCCGCTGCGGGCGACGGCGTGCGCGCCGATGGTCAGTGTCTCGACCAGCGCGAGTTGATCGAACGAGAGCTTGGCCGACTTTTGCAGATGGTCCACGGGGAGAGTGAACAAGCCTTGCATGGCGCCGTCGAGGTGCACGCCGAGGAGTTGAATGTTCTCGCAGCAGTTGGGGCGGTTCAGGCGGCAGGGCCTGCACACGCCGCAGTTGAGGAGGGGTTCCATGGCGCACCTGTCCCCGGGCTTGATGCCGCGGTCGTTGGGTGGCGCTTCCAGGACCTCACAGCTCACTTCGTGGCCCATCACCCGCGGGTACGCATAGAATGGCTGCCGGCCGGCGAAGGCGTGATAATCGCTCCCGCAGATGCAAACCCGATGAATCCGAACCAGCGCCTCGCCGGGCTTTCGCTCCGGCGGGGGCACGGTCCGTTCCGCCAAACGAAAGGGCTCCTCCAGCACAACTTGTCGCATGGCTTCCAGGGTACGACAGAAGCCGTGGCGATGGGAGGGGGGCTGCTCTCCTCCTGAAATACTGACGAGCCTGGCAGGTCAGTTGAACTGGAGATTCATCCGGGTGCCGCCCAGTTCGATGTGCTCGATGCGCTGCTGGTCGCCGACGTGCTTGGACACGATGGCGGTGTTCTCGTACTTCTGGTGTTCGTTCTCCACTGTTACGGCAGCCTCGGCGGCTGTCTTGTGCTGGTCCGTCAGAAAGAGAACCTGCGAGCCCTGTAATTCCAGTCTGTAGTCGCCCGGCATCAGCGTCTTGGTGCCGACAACATACGGTTCGGCGACCGTAACGGAATAGGTCTTTGCGCTGGCGATGGAAACGCCGGCCAGAGCTAATGCGATCAACCAACGTGTCATACGGAAAGCTCCTCTGAGAAATGTCTCTATTGTTAAAGACGCTCTGGGGCTGAGAAGGTTTCCTCAGGGAGGCTTGGTGGACCTGGTGAGATTCGCGCCTCACGACCTCTTCCATGCCATGGTCGCCAAATCAATCACATGCAGACATCGGCACGGAAAACTGAAGACTTCCGCGACGGCGATTTGGACCTCATTTGGACCCCACGGGCCCTTCCATGGGACTTCGGACCTCACATGGCGACAGGTTCTCGGCCAGAACGTGAGCGTTTAGACCTCGCTCTTTTCACGGCGAGTCTATGGCATTCCACGTGCCCTCGCGCGCGGTCGAATCCGCCTTCCCGATTCCTTGTGCAGGACGAACAAAAGGGTCTGCTTATATTGCAGAACGCCCGTGATAGCTCCTGTGGCTGCCAAGACCGCTGGAAACGGTCAACGGCCGGAGCCCGGGCTGAACGGCCAGAACAGAATCCAGTCCCGCGTGACTACGCAGAAGGACCAGCCAGGATCCGGCTGAGATGAAACCATCTCCCTATAGGAACGATCGTGTGCGAGCAGTTCGTTCTCCCTCGATCGCAACCGCGGCAGCAGGTAGTCTCCGCGTGTGCCGTCAAGATCCAGCGGCATCCAGGCGCAACTCGCTTCTCGATGGGTTAAACTTAGCTAACTAGTTCAGATGCCGCTCTCTGCCGGAGGATCAGATGAAGATTCAAGTCAATAGCGACAAGACGATTGCCGTAGACGCCAGCCTGACGCGCTTTGTCGAAGACAAGGTGAGTCGCGTTTTGGGCAGGTTCGCCACAAGGCTTACGCGGGTGGAGGTCCATCTCTGCGACGTCGATAACAGGAAGACGGGCCAAGCGGATAAGCGCTGTCTGATTGAGGTACGCCCCGCGGGAGCCCGGCCTCTGAGCGCGAGCGCGAAGGCTACGAAGATGGCGGCCGCAGTCGGTGAAGCGGTGGGCAAGATGCAACGGTCGCTCACCACCTTCTTCGGCCGGAGGGGAAGGCCAGCGGCGGCGGTCTCAGCGCCTGTTTCGACGGCCAAGAAGACGGTGGCCAAGGAGGCAGTGGCCAGGGAGACCACACTTGGCACGAAAGAGAGGGTCGCAGTGAGGAAGGCCGCGGTGAAGAAGCCGGCAAAGCTCAGCCCACGGGGCCCAAAGAAGAAGGGGATCTACCAGGCTCGACGAAAGTCATGGCCTACCAGATAGCGGCGCGGACTTCAGATGCCGCTCCCATCTGACAGTGGCCTGCTTCCAGCCCGTTTCTTTCAAGTGCCCGGGCATCATCGGCGGTGAGCCGCCCGTGGCTTCAAGGTATCGAGATCCGCGTTACCACAAAGGATTGTTTCCGAGTCGCGACTCTTTCACAACCGGGACTCAGCGTCCGCTGCGGACCCACCCACCCGGCCTTGATCCCCGCGCACTCCCTCGATCGGCGGCCGTTCAGGTTTGATGCTGGTCCGCAGGAGGAGTTTCAGACTGTGCCTTGGCCTCTCTCGCGCCTGTCCACCAGCGTTATACACGCGATCGCTGCGGCAATGATGACTCAGCTGTGGTGCCCAAGCGACGAGGCGCGCTGGCGGCCTCGTCTGTGCATCCCATCTTAGCGCTCTTTCCTGCGGGTCGAGGCGGGCATAGATACCCATTATCCGAAGCCGTGATGCCCCGCATAGTCAATCGGTGCGGAGCCAGGGTCGGACACCGTTGTTGCGTCAGAGCCTTGCAACAGTCCGATGGCCGTTGGAGTTTGGAATCGCGATCTCGTGAGTTGGTGGCTTATCTATGCAAGGGCACTCTCCTCCCCGGATTCGAGCAAAAACACACAGGACGCCCGCGTCTCATCCACCATGCGGCGGAGCAGGTTTAAGTCAACATCGTCCGGCATTCCGAAGATGTTCAGGTCAGCCTGGGGCGCTCGGGACAACTGATCAGCGAGGTCACCACTCTGGACGGTCAGGCGAGTATCCTTTGGAAGTCGCGCGAGTTCAGCCAAACGGCTTAGAAACTCCCTGGCGTTCGATATCTCGTTGGCGTCTCGGACCACCGTGATCAGGTTCAGTTCCGCCTCCCAGTTGCGTTTGAGAAGATAGGCAACCAGGATGCAGAGATCCAGGCTGCCTAGTTCCATCGTGATCTGCCAATCTGGACTCCTATCTGCCACCCAAAGGTTGATGGACTTCTCCAAACCCAGACTGGCCGTGGGATGCCTCGCAAACAGCAGCACCCCAACCTGCCATTCGCGTGACTTGGAGATGATGCTGCGCACGTCCGCTTGGCGGCTAGCGTCCTTCGGCGAGGTAAGAAAGCAGATGTTAGGCCGCAGAATGGCGCCTCGGAGGGCTTGGACGCCACCCACGACGCCCTGCAAAAAGCTGGCCGTATCCATCACAGCCCAACTGGCAAAAATGCCTTGCTTGCGAAAGGGGCCGGTCAGAACTGGGAGCCGGCTCCGCACCACGAGGTTGGGTTGCCAGGCGCGCTCTCGCGCCGCGGGGAGATCGGGATCAGGAACGCCAATAACAAGCGGCTCTGACTGTCTTGCGCTTGAAATCAGCGCTCGAGAGATGGAGCACATCGAAAAGTTGGTTCTTCTTCGCGTTGCTGATAGCGGCGGCGTGAACCGCTCTGGGCCTGCCCTTGCGCAACCCCCGTGGCCGGGGAACAAGGGCACACGGGGAGCACTCCTTTGCGGAGCTATCATGATAGGGCGAGACCGGTAAGCCATGGCTCCTGATCTGACGTTATCCTGGAACGGATTTCGCGAAGAGTTCACAACCCGCACCGCGCGTTTCGTAAGCGAAGTGGAGGGGGCTTGGGAAGACGTCCACGCACTGATGCGTACCCTCCAAGAAGTGATCCGTAGCCAGGAGTGGGCTACCCCTGATGCTGTCAAGGTACAGTCGCTGGAGACGCTCTTCGAGAGTAACGCTAGGCGTCTGCTGCATGATCCGTTTGCCGCGTTGCTGAGAAAGTGGCCATTGCTGAGGGCGTTGTCAGCCATCGAGGACTATGAGTCCGGACTCGACGACCTCGTTCGACTGCTGCCATCACAGGTGGACGCGCCCCTGGGTGAGTTTGTACGGACCATTGATCCGGATGGTATCGCGGGTCGACGCGGGGGATGGTTCGGTTACCGAAAGTCAGTCAAGGCTATCCCACTCCGGGACATCGTCCTGTCGCATTTCCAGCGTCAGACGCTGCGGCGCGCGCAGCTCGACGGTATGGCGCAGTTGCTCCTGGCACAGTCCTGCCTTCACCTCCTTGGCCCCTGGCAGGACTGCCGGCACCGCGGTTTGTACTCGTTGCTGGGGAGGGCACACAGCCGCGAGGAGTGGGAAAAGGAGCGTCGATGGTGGCTTGAGACGTCCGCAGCCTACGAAATCCAAGGGGCGCGGCTCCTGGAGAGTTATCGGGATTGGGCCTCGTCGTCGCCAAGGAGGCTCATCGTGGCGGTCCGGCGCCGGCGTGGTCCTCTTTCGCACGCCGGCCGGGAGAAGCAGCTCGAACGGCGACGGCGGTACTTCGCCTACTGGTCTCGCCAGCAGCGAGCAGTTCACGCCTTGGTCGACATCGAGCGGGAGACGGCGAACTTGGGGGGCGACGTCGTCCAGGCGAGCGCCTTGGCGATCGAGTCCGTTGTGTCCGAGCGCAAGGAACTGCTGGATGAGCTTGATCGTGTGCTCCAGTGGTTGACGGCCTGGCAGGCAGGCGACCGGAGCCAGCCCTTTCCTCCTCCTTCTGCGAGGCTGCTATCGGCCGAAGAGCGTGCTCGCCATTGGCTGGGCCGCGTGTCACGATCGGCCGGTTCTCTGCTCCCGGCGGCACTGGAGGCAGTGGCGCCCAGACGGTCTCTGCCAGGGTGGCGAGATCCGTTTCGGCGGCTGGAGCCCGAGAAGGCTTTGCGCAACGCCTTGGAGAGCGCCGGCCGGCCCGTTGTGATCGAAGGCTTGAAGGAAGCCGAAGCAGCCCACCGGGGCGTCGTGCGGGAGATCGAACGTGCTCGCGAAGTCGTAGCCTTCGGTTTTGAGTCAAACAGCAGCCCGACGGCCGAGGGGGCCACGTTTGCCGATGAGGCAGTTGCCAACGCCCTGAGTCTCCTGCTCTATCAGAAGCGATCTGTGGTTGACCCGCAGCCGTCCGTGGAACGCGGCCTGAGTCGTGGGCAGGCGGTAACGCTGCTAGAAACCCACATCACCCTCGAAGAGAGCCGGCTTGGAGCATTGGCTTATCTGGCGAGGGAACGCGGGGTCCATCGCGCCCAGCAGCTACTGGAGTTCTCCCTAGAGAAGATCCGCACCCTCTCTCAGAAGGCCGTGCGGTTGGTGCAGGGGGCCTTCGATTGGGTCCTCCAAAAGGCCGGGTGGGTCACGCCCCCGCGCAGGCCGCTGGAGCCAGTAAGCGAGCGCGCATTTCTCGGCCAGATACTCGAGGTCCAGTTCGGCACCCGCGATTTGCCGATGTTGTACCGGCGCCTTTTCCGCTTGGCGCCCGTCGAGGAGCCTCGCTTCCTAGTTGGCCGCGATGCCGAGATGCAGGGGATCCTGAATGCAGTAGGGAGCTGGCAGGCCGGCCAATTGACGGCAGTGGTGGTTCTCGGGGCCCGTGGGAGCGGGAAGACCAGTCTTCTCAACTGCGCCGCTTCCAGTGTGCTCACGGGCCTGCCGGTGATTGCGTCTCAGTTTTGCAGTCGGATCTGGCGAGTCGATCAGCTTCATCGGTTCTTGCGAGGCTTATTCCAATTCTCCGAGGAAACCGACCTGCCGGCCGCTCTATCCGAAGGCCGCCGAGTCGTCATCCTGGAGGAACTGGAGCGCACCTTCTTGCGGGGTGTCGGCGGGTTTGAGGCCATACGCGCTTTTCTGCGCCTGGTGGAGGCCACTTCAAAGTCGACGCTATGGATCCTCAGCATTAACGAGATCTCTT
This sequence comes from Bryobacterales bacterium, assembly GCA_963798455.1. Classification (GTDB taxonomy): domain Bacteria; phylum Acidobacteriota; class Terriglobia; order Bryobacterales; family Bryobacteraceae; genus CAWCTD01. The sequence goes on along the minus strand of CAWCTD010000003.1, from coordinate 4,182,188 downwards.
TTCAGTACCTCAATGCGGCCGTCTCCCTGGGCGGGACCTTTTCACACAGAATCAATGCGATGTCCGTCAGGCGGGAGCACATCACCAACGCCATCCTTCAGCGTCACAACCTCTCAGGTCTTCGGCTGGAATTTGCGCCCCTCCCTGAGGGCGATCCGCGGATTGGACGGCTGCGCAAGTTCGTAGGACTAGAGCACGACGCGCAGGAACTCTTCTTCGACGGCCTCTACGAACAGTCGGAAGGGATCTTCCGGTCCGCCTTCGAGCTTTGGCAGGACTGCATCGAACGGGTCGAGGGTGGCGTGGTTCACATGCGCCAGCCCCTTGACCCGGATTACCGGCCGCTGCTGCGCGAGTTGGAGCAGGAGGACATGTTCACGTTGCAGGCGGTTCTTCAGCATGGCGGGCTGGCTGAAGACGAACTGGCACAGATCTTTGGCTCGCCGCTCTCGGAAAGCCAGAGACGCATCGAGAAGCTGCGAGCTCTGGATATCCTGGAGCCTGATCCGGGGTGCCCCGGCTTCCGCGTGCGGCCACAGGCGGGGCGATTCGTTCGAGACGCTCTGCACCGGAACAATCTTTGGTAGGGAGGCCTCGAATGCCACTGGCGATGCTGCTGCAAGCTGCTCCTGGCCGCGATGTTTTCCAATACTTCACTGTGGGGAGGATCGCGCGCGTCGGGCTGATCCTACTCGTTGCCTGGTCCCTTATCCGCTATTCCTCGAAATTGCTGAACCTGCTGGCGGCCCGTGGGCCACGGGCCCGGTTCCTGGTGAAATGGCTGGAGCCGATCCTGCGTATCACCCTCTGGTTCCTCGCTATTTTTGTTTGCTTCGATATTCTGGCTCCCAGCCGCGAGACGTTTTTGGCGGCAATCGGCTCGGTGGCCATCGCCATTGGCCTGGGCGCCCAGGATCTGATCAAGAACCTCATCGGTGGACTGGTCATCCTGGGGGATCGCCCATACCAACTTGGGGACCGAGTCAGGATCGGGGATGCGTACGGGGAAATCGATCACATCGGGCTCCGCAGCACGAAGCTGACGACACCAGAGGACACCCGTGTCACGATTCCCAATGCCAGCATAATGAGCAGCCAGGTGTTCAATGCAAACTCGGGGGTTCCGGACTGTCAGGTCGTCACCGACCTCTACCTTCCGATCGAAACGGACCCGGATGTGGCCTCCCGCATCGGCTACGAAGCAGCCTACGTCTGTCCGTATGTCTACCTGCGGAAGCCGGTTGTGGTTCTCGTCTCCGACGCATTCGACCGCATGCCCTACTTGCGGTTGCGCATCAAGGCATATGTTTGCGACCACCGCTTCGAGCCGAGGATGCAAAGCGAAATCACAACCCGCGCCAAGCGCGAGTTTCTGCGGCTGGGCTTGTTGCAGCCCTGGCACGGCAACGCAATCCCGTCCGCGGCGGCGGATGGCTGATGGGGGTGATTGTGGAAGAGACTCTGAGACGATGGCTTTTTGATCCGTTCGTCGGCAAAGCGGTGGTTGCCGCGGTCGCGTTGATAGTTGTCTACATACTGGTGCGCGTCCTGCATCGCTCCATCGGCCGGTATGTCCAGGACACGGACAGCCGCTACCGGGCACGGAAGATTGCCACGTTCCTGGGCTACCTGACAGCCGCCCTCATCCTGGCGACCGTGCTTAGCGACCGGCTCACCGGGCTTACCGTCGCTTTCGGAGTCGCCGGTGCCGGAATCGCCTTCGCCCTTCAGGAAGTTATCGCAAGCGTGGCCGGGTGGGTGGCCATCTCCTTCGGCGGTTTCTATAATCCCGGAGACCGCGTGCAACTGGGTGGGATCAAGGGGGACGTGATCGACATCGGCGTGCTCCGGACTACCTTGATGGAACTCGGTCAGTGGGTCGACGGCGATCTATACAACGGACGCATCGTCCGGGTTGCCAACAGCTTCGTCTTCAAGGAGCCTGTCTTCAACTACTCCGGCGATTTCCCCTTCCTGTGGGATGAAGTCGTCTTTCCTGTGCGCTACGGCTCTGACTGGAAATTTGCCCGGCACATGATCGAGGCTGTGGTGAATGAAGTCTGCGGGGAGTATGCAAGGCAATCGAAGGACGCCTGGATAACGGTAGTCCGAAAGTACAGGATCGAAGACGCGCGCATTGATCCGATGGTCACCATTCGCGCCGACCAGAACTGGATCGAGTACACCGTCCGGTACGTTGTGGACTATCAGCGCCGCCGCGTCACACGAGACTTGTTGTTCTCGCGCATTCTGGAGGAGGTTGACAAGAACAGCGATCGCGTGGGAATAGCCACTGCCGGTTTCGAGCTGCTGTCAGCCCCAAGCCTCGAGGTGAAGCTTCGAGAGAAGATGCCCGAAGCGTAGGGCCGCTTACGGGGCCGGTAGCAATGCACCTCCAACTCTTCGCGACGCCGACGCTTGATCTCACCCATCCCCACGACGGTGCAGGCTGAGCCCTGACGAATACGTTCAGCGTCCGACCAGAGAACCTGGTCCACGATTCCGGCCACGTTTTGCAGGTGTGTGATGTGGTAGATCTTCGGGTTCGGGGGTGTCGCCACGGAGTTCCCATTCTGGATCGTAACGGTGGTCCGGCGGGAGGTTGATCTCGCGATGCTTCCGCAGCCTGTTGGTAGTCATGGGAGGCATCCGGCCGATCTGCTATATAAGAGCACCCTTTTCTTCGTGCTGGACGAAGCAGACCGAAAGATGGCTACCACGACCACCATGGATACCAACTGGTTCAGGAATCAGCGTGGTCGGGTGGTACGGATGTGGGGTCCATGAACACCAAGGACTGAAGCGGACTGCGGACCTTGGTTGGACCTCGTTTGGACCTCATGACCTCTTCCACAGCACGGAAGAGCGCATGCATGACGTGCAAGTGTTTGAGGGGGCAACGGAAAGTTTGGTGGACCTGGTGAGATTCGCGCCTCACGACCTCTTCCATGCCATGGTCCCGGGATCAATAGCTTACAGACAACGACACTGAAAACACGAGATTTCCGCGACGGCGATTTGGACCTCATTTGGACCTCATGCGCGCTTCCATGCGAGTCTGGACCTCACGTGGACCTCAAACTTAGACCGGAAATCGAAGTCGCTTCTGGTGCGTGTGGCGTGTGGCATTCCACATGCTTTCGCGCGCACGCGCGCGGTCGAATCCGCCTTCCCAATTCTTCGTGCAGGACGAAGAAAAGGGTCTCCTTATATTGCAGAAGCCCACGTGCCCGCTAGAGCCGCGGCCCGAGCGTCCGAAGCCGGTGTGAAATCCAGCCTCGATTGGGCTTCCGGCTCACGCCGCGCGCAGGGCACGGATGACGGCCTGCGGGTCACGATGGATTACGGCCAAGTAGGCACGGATGGGGATCTCCGGGCGCCGGCGGCCCTGCTCCCAGTCCTGCAGTGAGCGCAGGTTGAAGCCGAACAGGGCGGCGAAGTCCGATTGCGACAACCCGAGCGTCTCGCGCAGCGCCCGCACGTCCGTCTCGGGCGGGACGTGGTAGACCGTCTCGCTCAGCTTGATCTCGCCCCGCAGATGTGCCTGCAGTTCTTTCATCGAATCAAGCAAGCGCTCCCCGAGCGGGGCTTCGGTCCGGCGCCGGGGCTTAGCCGCCGAACTCCCGCTGGATTTCCGAGGCGATTCTCTGGAGCTGGTTTCTTTCCGCATGGGTCAGATTCTCCTTCTCGTTCTTGGCGTACAGGTCCGCGAGGAAGACCAGATCCGGGCGGGCCATGAAATAGTAGATCACTCGCACGCCGCCACTCTTGCCGCCGCCGGGGCGGCGCCACCTCGCCTTGCGAAACCCGCCCGTGCCGGGGATCAGCGGATGGCGCTCGGGCTCAGCGGCGATCGATTCCTCCAGTTCCTGTTGCACCGAAGGCCGCAACAGCCGGACGGCGGCCCGTTCATAGCGGCTGCTTCGGATGACGCGTCGCACAGGATCATTATACGGCTATGCCGTATGGGGCGCCAGGGGCGACGCGCGCGGGAGAACGTATCCCGCAGCCGCAGGCGCCGTCTCCACGTACAATCAATATTCGAGGATGGGATGGATAACGAAATCATCTCCTACATCGAGATGTGCCAGCGTGAATCGTCCAGTCTTCAGCGTGGCATGAACTTCGATCTCGTGGCAGGCTACTCAGTAATCCTGATGTCAGTTCACCCCAACGCCCCGTACCGCGATCGTTTCGAAGACGATGGATCAACCGTTACGAGGGCCACGATGCTCCGCGATCTCGTACCGTGCCTAATCCCAAAGCAATCGATCAGCCCGAGTGCACTCCTGCGGGAACGTTAACCGAGAACGGAAGGTTCTATCATTCTGCCCTTCAATACAAGAGCGGAGGTGCGACTCCTAAGGCAGTACGAGTGTATGAAAAGATCCGACAAGGAATATGGTCGTACAACGGCGTTTTCCATCTGGTAGATGCCTGGCGGGAACACGATGGTCAGCGTATGGTCTTCAAGTTCAAGCTGGCCGCAGTCGAATCTGCTGATGGTGCACCGCCCACGGGTGTTGCCAGAAGGGAACGTCGGCGTTTAATTCCCACATCCGTCAAAATGGAGGTCTGGAGACGGGACGGCGGAAGGTGTGTCGTTTGTGGCGCGACCGACGAACTCCACTTCGACCATGACCTTCCGTATTCATTGGGCGGCACTTCGGTAACGGCCGAGAACGTTCAATTGCTTTGTGTTCGGCACAACCTGTCAAAAGGGGCGAAGATCCTTTAGCTGTGCGAGCCGGATCGTGATCAGCTCTCTAGTTGGGGCTTGGTGGACCTGGTGAGATTCGAACTCACGACCTCTTCCATGCCATGGAAGCGCGCTCCCAACTGCGCCACAGGCCCACACCGCGTGAAATCTATTCAATTATAGTACATGAAGATGAACCGAGATCAGGCTTGGCAGATTCTGTATGAATTCACGAAGTCCGAGAACTTGCGGCGGCACGCGCTGGCGGTGGAAGCCTGCATTCTGGCCTATGCCAGGAAGTTCGGCGAGGACGAAACCAAGTGGTCCGTCACCGCGCTGCTGCACGACTTCGACTGGGAGATCCATCCCGAGGCGCCCGACCACCCCATGAAGGGAGAGCCCATGCTGGCCGAGCGCGGCGTGAGCGAGGAGATCCGGCGGGCCGTGCTCTCGCACGCCAGCTACAGTGGGGTGCCCCGTGAAACTCTTCTGGAGAAAGCGCTGTTTGCCTGCGACGAGATCGCGGGCCTGGTCACCGCCGTCGCCCTGGTGAAACCCCACCGCAGCCTCGCCGAGGTGGATGTCCCGTCGGTCAAGAAGAAGATGAAGGACAAGGCCTTCGCCCGTTCCGTGAACCGCGGCGACATCGTGAATGGAGCGGCGGAGCTGGGAGTGCCGCTGGAAGAGCACATCGAGACGTGCATCCGGGCTATGCAAGGCATCGCCGCGCCGCTCGGGCTCGAAGGGACGGTCTGAGGAAGGGTGGTAGAATCGGCCTGGAAGCTAGTCTTGGCCGGTGCTGGGCCTGGTCTTCAAAACCAGCGTGCGGCGCGTCTCGTGTCACAGGTGGGTTCGACTCCCACTAGCTTCCGCCAATCAACGTCTTCAGATCCAACGGCTTGCGGAAACGCCCCCCGGTTTGTACCAAAATTTGTACCAAAGTCCTGCCCAAAGTCGAGCTTGGCGGTCGCCGCATCCAGGATGCTTTGGAAGGACTTCACGAACGGAGCGTAATGCTTCTCCGTGGTCTTGATGCTGGTGTGGCCCAGGAGAAGCTGCACGGTTCTCAGGTCTTCGCCGGCCTCCAACAGCCGGACGGAGAATGTGTCCCGGAAGCGATGCGGGTGACCCTCCACCTTGGCCGCGGCGAGCGCGCGGGAAATGGTCCGGCGCGCGTTGCCGATCGCCGTAGACAGGCCCGATTCACCGTTCCAGAAGAAGTGCTCCGCACTCTCGCAGGGCAGGGCCTCCAGCGCCGCGGTTGCGGGCCGGCCCAGGCGACAGTACAGCGGTGTCCCGGTCTTCATCACGCGAAGCAGCAACTTGCCCGTGCGCAGGTCCACGGCCTTCCTCTCCAGCTTCACCGTGTCTGAGATCCGCAGGCCGCTGTAGAGCATGACCATCACCAGCGCTCGAGCGCGGGCCCGCGTCCGCTCTATGGTGCCCGGGTTGTCGTCCTCCAGGCGGTCGCACGCGTCCAGAATGGCCGCAATCTCCTCGCGCTCGAAGGGCAGGGTCGGGCAGCCCGATTCTCTCGGAGGCCGCAACTCAGCCGCGTAGTTCTCTGCCATCCAGCCGCGCTTCCTGGCGAAAGCACAGAAGGCGCGCAGGGTCTCCAGTTCCTTGCCGCTGGTCGATGCCGCGACCTTCCGACTGGCCCGGAAGTCGGTGAGTACTCCCAGATCCAAGGCGGTGATGTCCCGCCGGCCCCTGGCTTCGCAGAACGCCGTCAGGTACTCAAGGGTCTGCTGGTAGCTCACAAGCGTGGAGGCCGCCAGGTTCCGGGCCCGGCAATCGCCCAGATACGACTCAACGGCGCCGCGGATCGTGGGAACAGCCCGCGCCGGCTCCGGTTCGCTGCTTACCGACTCAAGCCGCTTGAGCGCCCGCGACCAATCCCTGGTCTTTAGGGACTGCCGGTACCGCCTCCTTTCGATCAGGCCGTCACACCAGATCGGGCACGTGCATTTGGTGAAGCCCGGTCCTTTCGCGCGCTGCGGGCACTCCCGGTTGTGTCTGCGGTAGAGGTTCAGCACTTCTCCGGTGTTAGCGATCATACACGGTCAGGTCTTCCCTCGCCACTGGGGGCGCGACAATCGCTCATGCGCCCTTGCGGCAATCGACTCCGGGATCCGCAACGTCACGTAATCCCGCTTGCCGTCCCGCCGGCCGCTCCTGCCGATCTTCAGCACGCCCGGCTCGTCCTGAAACAGCCGGCGCACACTGCTCGGGTCCAAGCTCCACAGTTCGGCCAGTTCCTTCGCGCTGTAATGCTTCTCGAAGGCCGCGGCTTCAACTGTGGGAGTCGTGCTCACGCCCGGTCAGTCTCCTCAGAGCTTCCCTCTCAACGCCCGCCGGATGACCCCCGCCGCTTCCGTGACCTCTTTCGGGTTCGAATTGATCGCACAAGGCCCCTTCTGGCGCTCGCGCTCCCACGGCGGTGTGCTTAACAACTCTTGCGCCTTCGCAGCCCGATTCATGTAGCTTTTGCCCGCTTTGGATGAGAAGGAGCTTTCGGGCACCCTGTGCGGAGGCAGGCCGAGAGCTTCACTGAGTGGTTTTTCTGAGTCCGCTTCCGGGAGCCCCAGAAACTCTCTCAGCGCGGATTCCGGTACCCGGATTCTTCCCCATCGACCACCCTTGAAGCGACACACGCGCAGCTTGCCTTTTCTGGCCCAGCGCCAGACGGCCTGCTCCTTGACCGCCAACATAAAACTCACTTGGTGGGGCGTGTACAAGTTTTCGAGCATCGGCCTTGGCCCCCCCTCAGGGCGTAGGTTTCCCGGTCATTTTGCGTCTGAAGGCCTCGACCTGCGCACCCACGCTGGGCAACGCGCGCACGTCGCCCACGGAGAGCGGTTGCGCTTGCGGCAGTGGTCCCTGCTGAGGCTTCCAGGCGGGGATGACGGGCGGACGCTTGGCAGCGAGAAGTTTCTGATTGTGAGCCTGGACCACGTTTTGGCGCGCTACATCGAAAGCGGCATCGAGTTGCTGCTTGCGGGCGGCCCAAGCATTGAACGTGCTCGCATAGGCTACCTGGTCCGGGAAGTCGCTCCTTTGTGGAGCCGGGCCCACCTGGGCAAGCCTGGTGTTGTAGTCGGCGCCCAGTTTCTTAATCTGGTCATTCAGGGCCTTGGTCGCTTCGTCTTCGTTGAACTGCGGCTGGTTTGCCGCGCTGTCTAGCAGCCTCGGCTGCCAGGGAAGCGTCTTTACCATGCTGGTTGGTTGGAACGCCATTACCTTGTACCTCCTGTCTCCGTAGCTGCTGTCGCTTCGGGCGAGAACAGCCCGAGCTGCGGGCCGCCGTCTGGCTGACGCCCGCCGCCCCGCTCCTGCTCTGCCGCGCCGTGCCGCTCCATCCACAGCCGCGCCCAGCGCACCAGGCCGGACTCCGGCCCGCCATGCCCGGCAATGTCGCGGAGGATCAGCAAAGCGGCCTCGCGGTTGCTGCGCTCGTGGTCGTCGCCCTTCACGCCGCCCTCTGGCGCAAGCCGCGCTGCGCTTCGTCAATTCGGTCCATGACGGCCACCAGCATCAGCAGTTCCTCGCGCAGGTAATCCGGCTTCAAGAACACCTCCGTCTTGCTTTCGATCGCCTGAATTGTCGTTCGGAGGCTTGCCTTCGCTTTTTCGAGGGGTTGCTTCATGTCTGATCTCCTTCCTCGCGGGCGGTCACGACTCGTCCTCACGCGCCGGCTCCTCGAACCTCACCAGCCAGGGCTTGAACCGCAGAGCCACTTTCCCGCGGGGACCGCCGCGCTGCTTCCGCACGAGGATCTCGGCGTCCTGCGCGGGGGCCCCATCTTTCGCCTCGGGTTGGTGGAGCATTATGACGACATCGGCATCCTGCTCGATGGACCCGGAATCCCGCAGATCGCTGAGGCTGGGCCGCCGTTTCTCGGTCTCAGGTGAGCGATTGAGCTGGCTGAGGGCCACCACCGGCACGTCGAACTCACGCGCGATGAGCTTCAGTCCGCGGGTGATGGCTGAGACCTCCTGCGTGCGGTTCTCCCTGCGGCCGGGCGCCTCCATGAGCTGGAGGTAGTCCACCAGCACCAGCCGGATGCTATTCTTGGCTCCGCGCCTCCGCAGCCCCGCATGAATCGACGCCACGTTGCAGCCGGTCGCGTCGTCCACATACAAGGGCAACTCCGCCAGAGCCGCAGCCGCAGCCTGGAGCCGCCCGCGCTCGTCTGTGCTCAATTCACCTCGCCGGAGCTGATGAGCGTCCACGTTTGCTCTCGAACAGGCCAGCCGCAAGAAGATCTCCTCTGTGCTCGTTTCGAGCGAAAAGAAGGCTGCTCCCGAGCCCGCGCAAGCAGCCCGCTCAGCAACCTGCCCAGCAAACGCCGTCTTCCCAACAGAAGGGCGCCCGGCCACGATGATGAGTTGCCCGGGGCGAAATCCGGTGACCAGCCTGTTCACCGAAGGCCATGGGGTCGTTACCAGCGGGGTGCTGCGCTCCGGTTGCAGAAGGCCGTTTAAGCCATCGGGGTACCCTTCCACAAACTCACCCAGGGACCGGAGGCTGCCAGCGGGCCGCGCGCCGTCGCTGAGGTCCTGTAGCATCCGCTGCGCACGCGCCAGGAGTTCGGCGGGCGCATCGTGCGCCCTCAGGCACTCATCCATGAGGCTTTGGCCGGCCACCGCCGCGCGCCGCAAGATGGACTTGTTGTGCACCAGGCGGACGTAACTGTCCAGGTTCACCTGAACCGACTCGTCCTCAAGGTCCACCAGGTAGGCTAGGCCGTCGCAGGCTTCGAGCCGCCCGCGCCGCTGGAGATCATCCGCCACCGTCAGCCGGTTCACCGCCTCGCCGCGCGCGTGCACTTCTCCCGCGGTCGTGAAGATCTGGCGGTGCTTTTCGATGGAGAAGTCATCTGGCGTCAGGGGTACCTCGCCGGGGCTGATGCGGCTCACCAGAAGGCTCCCCAGGATCAGCCTCTCGGCGTCCAGGGCGGCCGGCAGGGGAAGTTCGACGCCGCTATGCTTTCGCACTGTTCTGCCTCCAGTGCTCCTGGTACTCCGGGAGGTCGTCGCTCGCGGTGTCGGCCGGCTCGGGCTCGACCGGATCGTTCCACTGCTCCCGGTTTAGCCAAGTTGCCGGGTACGGGACAAAGTTCCGCTCACGCCCACTCAACTCGGGCAGATGCGAACGAAGCCCAGCAACAATCGAGGCCGCTGTCGTCCCATCCGAGGTCTTCTTCAGAAATGCCTTCAGAGCGGCAGGTTTGGCCTTCTTCCTTGGGTAGATCGGCCAGAACTCAGAGTTGAACACGCGCGCGTTTTCAGCGCGTGATGCCGTGTTCTTGTTTCTTTGTTCTCTTTCTTCTTCTTCTTCATCTGTTGCCCCTGCCCTGCCCGTGCCCTGCCCGTGCCCTGCCCGTGTCTGTGCCCGCCTGCTGTTTTCAGCGCGTTCCGTGACCCTGCCCGTGACTGTGCCCGTGACTGTGCCCGTGACTGTGCCCGTGACTGTGCCCGCTTCGTCGTTCGGAGACTGATAATCCTCGTAGTTTGTGACAGTTACAATGGTGTATCTGCCTGCCCGCGAGTATGCCGCAAACTGTGTCCGTTTGAGGTGCCCAAATGCTGTCCGTACCTCCTTCAGGGAGAGCCTGGTCAACTGTGCCATCGAGCGATAGCTTGTGATGAAGGAGCCACGGAAAACCTCAATTTCACTGTGCCCGTCGTACCACCGGCAATTCCGCCAGTTCGCCCGCAGCAGGCAGGCGATCGCCACCTTCAGGACGCTGGGTTGGAGTTGAGTCCAGATCGGGTTCGCCATCAGCTTCCGCCAGAGCCTGATGTGCCCTGCAAGGAAAACAGGGCCGTCCTCCTCCACGCGGGTCACCTTCGTGGTCGCCGTGGCGCGCTTCTCGGGCTTTTCGGCCTCTGGGGACCGCAAATTATCGTGAGCGTTGCTGGCTGCGGTTCCCTGGTCGTCGGCCGGGGTCTCGGCCGCGCTACCGGGCTCGGTGTCGGCGGCCGGGCTCGAGTTCTCACCGACGCCCGCTCCCGCCTCCTGGCCGCCGTCCACGGGCGCCGCCTCGGGCAGGGCTGCGTCCACCTCCGCGCCCTTTCCGTCGCGCGCGATCAGATCACTCGCCGCTGCCAGCGAAGGGAGGGAGTGCAGGGCCGTGGGCGATAGGTCTTCGGGCTTGTAGCCCAGGTGCCGGGCGAGGTCCGCGAGGTTCGGATCGATGGTCGATGTCATCCTCTGCCCTCAATCACCGGCCGCCGAGCCGCCCTCTTCCGCACTCAAGCCCGATTGCGCCGGCACGCCAGGCGTCGCTTGTGCGAGCCAATGCTTGACCCAGCGCACATCAACGCGACGGCGACAGCCGACCTTGATGCTCGCAACCTCCCCTGAGGCCACGAGCTTCCGTGCAAGGCGATAACCGAGCCCGGTTGCGCGTGCGAACTCTGGGACTGACAGTAACTTCGTCACAGTCACCGTTCACCTCCTTTTTCTCCAAAATGGACCGTCAAAAACTCGCCTTTCGCGCCGGTGTTACTGTGCGCCGGGTCTGCCCTCCACTCCAGGCCGTCCTGCCTGACCGTGTGCGCCACGGAGCGCCGCGGGAAGTCCGTGAGCAACTCGCGGATGTCAGGGGGTGTGGCGAACCGCCGGCGTCTTGGTGCCTCGACAGCCTTGACAAGCTCAATTACGCGATTCTTGCCGTAGCCCACGAACGCTCGGCCGTGGATGTAGTCGGCGGCGTAACTGGGGCTGATTCCCCGGCGCTCGCGGCCATCCACGTCCACCAGCACAACCGCCCCGACCTGCTTCCGCAGTGTCTCCTGAAGCCGTTCACCCTCGAATGTCACGCACCTCTCCCACTTGCGCCCAATTCGGTGCCGCCCTGAGTTTGACCCCTCAAGGCTTCGGGTTTCGGTCTCAAGTAAGCCCTGAAATCAGGCTCCACTTGTACTTACACTTCGTTTATAAGCCTTATTGTGCTGCTATGGGAAGGGGGAAGAGTTCGCCTTAGTTCGCGTTAGTTCGCTTGGGTTCGCTGTAGTTCGGGATTGTTCGGCTTTTCTATTGAAAGACCGGCGTGTTGTTTCACGGATGCCGTGGTCACCTTCCGGTGGTTGCGTCCACCCCCGGCGCTTAGGCACCCCTTCTTGACGAGTTTTTGCACTTGCCTGACGCCGATGCCGAGGAACTTTGCGGCGGTGCGGAATGAGACCGCCGGGTTATCCCCCAGGAGGGCCAAGTCGCCCTTCCCACCTTTGGCTGCGGGATGGGCACTTGCCGTGTGCCGGCCGCGCCGTGTCTGCTGCTCGGGCGGCGTGGCCGGCGGAGTCTGCGGCAGGGCGGCTTGGGCAGCAAACGCCTCGCGGATAGCGTCCCTGTCCCCAAAAACGTCAAAAATGCTCTTGACTGTTTCGAGGACAGTTATCCGCGTCTCCAGTTTTTGCGCCTCCCGGGCCTCCCGTTTTTCGCGGAGTTCGTCGTTAAGGGATTCATCGTCAAGTAGCCGGAGACGCTTCCGCCCCCCGCTTGGTGGGTTCTCTGCAATTGGCTGGTCTTCGTGGTCTGCCATGCCACCCCCTCAGTGGCCCCTGGTATTCGGTAGCCGCCAACAGGCCAGGGGAGCCTGCTTGTCGCCTCGCGTGGCTAGGCGGCCTTCCTGATTCTACCTCTGTCTCGGCGCTTTCTTCGGCGCCCGCCGCGCCCCGGCCTTCTTCGCCTCGGCCCGCTTCGCCCGCGCCTTCGCGCTCCTGACCCTGGCGCTGGCAGCCGCGGCCTTCTTCGCGCGCTCCCGGCGAGCTTCAGCAGTCATCCGGGCTGCGGCGAGCGTGCCGCCGATCGCGCCGCCCACTCTCCCGCCGCGGCGCCCCATCTCCCGGAAGTACTCCGCCACTTCCTTCTGCCTGAACAACTTCGCCATCTTCACCCGCCATTCTTCCGGTGGCTTCGCCTTGCCCATTCGCACCAGCTTACACCGGATGAAAGCTGGCCCGCCCATTTTTCCCTTGCTTTAAGGGAGGGTCTAAGCTATTATACGTTCATGTGCGTCACTCGCACAAGAGGAAAACGCAATGCTCCCGCCGCCGACAGGCTATGACGTGCTTTCGCCGGGTCCTTGGTGGGTCTGGTTGTTGTGGGGCCTGGCGCAACTCGCGGTCTTCGCCTGGGGCTTCTGGAAACTCCGCCGGGCCTGGGAACGCGGGCGCAGGGAAGTGACAGGCGCCTTCGGGCGCAATCGAAAGGAGAAGTCCTCATGAAGCAGAACAAACCAAGCGATGATGAACGGCAACTCGCCCACTTCAGCGGTGGGGGAGAGGTCGAGTTCATCACGCTCACCGAAGCCGAATATTCAAGCCTCAAAGAGACGCTCGCGGGGTTCAGGAAGCGCCCCCGCAGGGCACCAAAGGGGAGATGAAATGGCAAAACTACATCCTGAAGCGCCCGCCGAGGTCAAGCGAATGCTTGTACGCCACAGGCGGGAACTCAACGCCGCCCTGCGACAACAGATGCAAGCCGCGGGTCTTGACTCGGAGCATCAGCGCACAGTGAAGATGCTCCTTGACGCCGCGGCGCAGACACAATCTCTCGCCATCCGCCGGGTTTACGCCGCTTGACGGCCGATCTCAAGGAAAGGAACAGAACGAAATGGCAACAGCACATAACGCGAAGCGAGTCGCTCAAACGACTTCGACAGCACGGACCGCCCCAGGCCCGCAGCCAATCGGGGCGCCTGAACCCAAGCCTGGCGACCTACCCCCGGAGGTAGTCGCTGCTCGAACGGAGAAACGTGAGTACTACGAAGCCATGACGGGCAACACCCAAGGCTTATTGAAAAGGCTTCTGGCCCTCGACCAATACCACCTGATGAGCGTCTTTGCTCTGGTCGAACTATTCGAGTACGGTGATACCTACTGGGAGGATTTCAACAATCCCAACTGGCTCGGCAGCTTCATTCACGACATCCTGATCGAGGTGACCTATGGGGGTCCGCAGTCCGCGAATGCCGACCCGGAGTTTGTGCGGGAAAGGTTAGACAGCATCCTGGGCTACCTCAAAAACGAGTTGCCCGCCGCCCGAAAATTTGTGGAGTGCTATAAGGGCGTCTATGAAGACCCGGAGCAGAGCGACTCAACCGGGTCTAAGGCCAAAGCTCCCGCCGCCTGACCCCGCCCTCATGCCCCGACCGTCACGGGATGGTCGGGGCGTTCCTTTGTTGCCGCCAGCCGGGATCCGGGGCGCCACGCCGCCAGGATCTTCTCGACGGCCACGGACCGTTGGGGGTCGTCGCTCTCTCCGCGGGTCACGCGCTTCCTGAATGCCTGCCCGGTGGCGAGGTTGTACCCCTCAGCCTCCAGGAAGTCTTCGGCCTCCGGCTCACCGTGGCGTCGGGCCTCGGCTCGCGTGGGCTCGCCCGGTGGCCGCGGGCATGGCGGCCGTTTCTTCACGGCTCACATCATGCCACACCGCGCGCCGTAAGTGGGGGGTAACATCCCGCCCGGCTCGCTGAAGGCCCGGCGCCGGGTGCCATACCTCTGCCGGAGCCCTGTCCCGCCTCCCGGGTGCCGTGACCCACGCGGGAGTTGCCCCGGAACGCGCCACGGGGCTCCTACGGCCCGGCAACACCATTTCAGGCCCGTTTTGTTTTTTGCTCGGGTTGTGCGCTCAGGATGGCGCTGACGGGCGCCCCAAACCATCGCTTGCCCGCCGTCCGTGTCGAGACGCCCTCTCCATTCAACTTCGCAGCGATGGCGTCGTACGACAGCCCCGAACTCCGCAACTCCTTCATGCGGGCGATGACTTCGGCCTCGCCCTCGTAGTGGCCGTATGGCTTCCGGCCCTCGCAGTGGCCCGTGGCCGACTTGACGCGGTTTCGTGCCGCTTTGAGCTTGAGGACGATCATACTCTTCTCGTATTCGGCAAAGACACCCATGATCTGTCTGAAGGCTTTCCTTGAAGGGTCGTCCTGAAGCAGATCAGGCTCTAGAACCGAGACCAATTCAAACTCCCGCCTCTGGAGGTTAGCGATGATGCCTTCTTGGATCATAAGATCGCGGGCGAGCCGGTCCAACTTTTCGATGAGAACAGTCTTGACGCCGTTGGACAGCAGGGCCTCCAGCATGGCCGATAGAGCAGGGCGATCCTCCAGGTCTTTCGTCCCACTGACGCCTTCTTCACGAAACACCTTCACAACCCGGATGCCGTGTTCGGCAGCATAGCCCTTGATGGCCTCTAACTGCCGCGGGAAGCCGTCGCCCTGGACCTGCGCCTTTCCACTCACCCTCAGATATCCGTAGGCTTTTTTCATGCTGCAAGTATGCGTCAGCCCGAATCGGCTGTCAATGGTTTTCTTTAGAAAAGGGTAGACCGTTGAAAAACAAGGGGGCGTGATTGGAGTCCGAGGGCTCACGCAGTGATTTACAGCCTCAGTTCATGGCTCGGTGGCGGGAGCGGCAGAGCATGAAGCGGCCACTTACTCTGAGGCCCTGAAGACGGCCACTCGGGACACCTCCCGGCCTCTCGCCTTGCCTCAGGCTGTGGTAGCCGAGCAGCACCAGAAGGAACGCGAGCGCGAGGCATCCCGACGTTGACCAGTGCTCCGTCAGCCACGTCCCCATGCCCGCCGAAGCCGAGCCCTGACCCCCGGCAGGCGCCCTTCCTTCTCAGCCGTGCTCACCGCACTGGTCGATCACCGCACACTACAGGCTGCTGGTACGACTGCGGGCAGCAGGCAAAGGAGCGGCGGCGCGGCGCGGCAGGTTCAGGCGTGGGCAGGCAGCCGGGCGGCCAGCCAGGGAGAGCCTAGGGTGCCCCTCGAAAGCGGCGACCCCGACCGAGGGGGAGGGGGCGGTCCAAAAGTACAGTACCTACGCTTCCGGTACGTGCTGCCTGCGCCACTTTCCCGAAAAAACTAGAGAACCCAGGACACTTTTCTGTAGGCATTGCCGAGAACCCGCTACGGAGCTAGAATCGGGGTGCCGACGGCAAGCGAGTTTGTGTCTTCGCCCCGTCGTCGAAGGAGGCAGGGATGAAGAGCTTACTCATGTTCGTGATTTTCGCAGTAGACCTCTTCGGTCAGACCGTGGTTGGGTTGACTGGCCCCGGAACCGAAACAACGTTGAATCAGGAGTTGTTGGCTCAGCGCGACAGCGCGGGCAAGAAAAGCGGACAGAACAAGGTCGTAGTTTTCGCGGGCGATCGCGTGATCCCGCAGTTCGTGGACGGTGCCTCCTGGAAAACAAGCGTCTTTCTGGTGAATTTGGAAGATTACACCGTGGACTTCGACGTGCTCTTCTTCAGGGACAACGGCACTGACCTGTACGCGTCCGTCGTCGGGTTAGGCTTGGTTCGCGGCGTGAGTGTCACGCTGAAAGCGACTGAGAGTGTGGAGTTTGAGACCGCAGGGGCATCGACCAATCTTGCTCAAGGTTGGGCTCTACTCTCCAAGGGAACGAACGACTCGGTTGGCGGGATGGCGATATTCCGCCAGAGTATTCCGGGTCGCTTCGATCAAGAGGCGGTGGTGCCGATTGTCAATCAGTTCGACAGTCACTTCGTGCTGATCTTCGACAACACTGCGTTCACCAGTGCCATCGCACTTGCGAACCCCACACTCACGTCCGTGGTGATCCCGGTCAATGTCCGGGCCATGTCGGGCCAGATCATCGACCAGCGAACGATTACACTGGGGGCTTACTCCCACACGGCCTTTACACTACCTGACACATGGGTCTCGACAGCGGGACGGCGTGGGGTCATTGAGTTTCAGGCTTCGGGATTTGGCGTCGGGGCATTGGGGCTACGGTTTAGCGGTTCCGCGTTCACGTCGTTCCACGTCCTCTCGAACTATGACTGGATTGTCCCGTAAAGCGCCAGATGCAGCGACGGCGACTGTAGCTACGATTGCAGTCACGCTCACGTCCAAAGCGGAACCCAGCGTCGATCTCGCGCCGCGCTCGCCGCACCCATAGGCTGTCTACGGTTTTGTACCAGATTTGTACCACGGAACCGCTTTTCTGGCACTTCTGCCCGTTTTGGCCTAACGTAGAATGAGCAAGTTACGTGTTTTCAGCGGGGCCTTTTCGTTCGACTCCCACTAGCTTCCGCCAATCGATGCGGCTACCGGCCCAGGGAACGCCGGGTAGCCTCGAGGGTCTTGACCAGCGAGTCCCTGGGCAGCTCGCGGATGATGGGCTCGATGAGCCAGCCCAGCCCCGTGGGAATATCCCGCGTGAGTGAGATCGCCTCGCACTCCAGATACACGCCGCCGTCACGCTCCTGGAAGCGCCAGTAGGTATACAGGCGCCAGAGGTAGCCACCGTCCTGGCCCACGGGCAACTCCCGTTCGTTGGACTGGCCGGGGTTCTCCAGTTGGACGATCTTGGTGCTGTAGGAGCGGCTGTACCAGCGCGTGCTGTCCAGAGGGTAATACTGCACATCGTGTTCCGTATTCAGAACAACCGTGATCACCTTCTTCTTGAGCAGCCGCAGATAGATCCTGTAGTGATTCCCGTCGTGCTCCAGGATTCGGGAAGCGACGACCTCGGGCTGGTAGATCCTGTAATGGTTGTTGTAGTCCTGGAGCAGCGCCAAAGCACTCTCCAGGGGGGCGCCTGGCACGAAAATCGCTCCGATCCAGTCGTGGATCAAGCCATCGCGCACGTGTTCGGGTCCCCTGCCGTTCCAGAGCTGCACGGCCACCTGCCCCTGCCGGACCTGTTCCAGTCTTTGCCTGGACTCGTCGGTCCAGAGGAAACTCCTCTTGCCACTCACCTGGTCGGCGATGCGCGCTTCGGTCTGCCGGATGTATTGATGGAAGTCTTCCAGGCTCTCTTGCCTCAGTTCCGTGGCCGCACCGGCGGACACCAGAAACAATGCCAGGAACCCCGCGGCGCCAACAGCTCGCATGTGCATCATTCTGGCACAATGGAGGATCGGCCAGCGCCGGAGACGGATGAGGAAAGACCCCAAGTTCAGGGAAGCGGACCGCGCCCAGGTGAGCTTTCTTGCTCCCTTGGAAAAACGATGCCTCATCTGGCTGGCGCACCATACCCCCGCCTTCATCAATCCCGATCACCTCACCGCCCTGGGACTCCTGGCATTGTTGGGCGCCGGTCTGGGCTACTGGTATGCAAGGTGGCACAAAGCAGGACTCGTCATTGTAATCGCGTGTCTCGCTCTCAACTGGCTGGGCGATAGTCTGGACGGCACGCTGGCTCGGGTCCGGAACAGACAGCGGCCCAAGTACGGCTTCTACGTCGACCACGCCGTCGACATGCTGGGCACGTTCTTCCTGCTGTACGGATTGGGGCAGTCCGGTTACATGAACGAGCGAGTCGCGACGGGACTGTTGATCGTGTATTTCATGCTCACCATCGAGGTCTACCTTGCGACCTACACCTTGGGCACCTTCCACCTCTCGTTCTGGAAGTTCAGTCCGACGGAACTGCGAATCCTGCTGATAATCGGCAACGTTGCCCTGCTGTACCGGCCGGTGGTCGGTCTGTTCGGCGCGCGCTATCGGCTCTTCGACGTGGGCGGGATGGCGGGGATCATCGGGATGAGTCTGATGCTGCTCACCGCCGTCGCCCGCCACACCCTGGCGCTCTATCGCGCGGAGCGTATCCCGTGAGCGCCGCCGGGCCAATCCGCCGCCTGGCCGGGCGGGTATTGAAGTTCCATGCCGTCGGAGTCATTGGGGCGGGAGTGCAACTGGCCGCCCTGGCCTTTTTCAAGAGCCTTGCGGGTCTCAACTATCTGACCGCCACGGCCCTCGCGGTCGAAGTCGCGGTGCTGCACAACTTCTGCTGGCACGAGCGCTGGACCTGGGTGGAACGAACCCGCCAGTCACCGGGCCTGGGCTTGCTGTTCACCAGGCTGCTGCGGTTCAACTTCACCACGGGTCTTGTCTCCATTGCAGCCAATCTCGTCCTGATGCGCGTGTTCGTCGGCACGTTCCATTTGCACTACCTGCTGGCGAACGTTCTGACGATCGCAACCACGTCTTTGGCGAACTTCCTGTGCAGCGAGATCTTCGTGTTCAGAGTTCAGAGGGACTGACCGCGATGCCCCGGCGGGAGGAGGACCCGAGGCCGCTCAAGACCCTGGAGCGAGTGCTCTCGAAAGCCGGCCTCGGCTCCCGCACGGAGGCGCGCCGGTGGATCGCCGCCGGCCGCGTGAGCGTGAACGGCAAAGTCATCCGGACGCCGGATCACTGGGTCGATCCGGAGCGTGACCGGGTGACCCTGGACGGGCGGCCCGTACGAGCATCTCAGAAGATCTACCTGCTGCTTTACAAGCCCAAAGGCTACCTCACGACGTACAGGGACCCGGAAGGGCGGCCGACGGTCTACGACCTGATTCCGGATGTGGGCGAATGGGTCTTCCCGGTGGGGCGGCTCGATCTCGATACCAGCGGCCTGCTGCTGATGACCAACGACACGCAACTCGCCGAGCGGATCACCAATCCCGCCTACAAAGTTCCGAAAACCTACCTGGTCAAGGCCGCCACTCGCCTGGACGACGAGCAACTCGACAAGCTCCGCAACGGAGTCGTCCTCAGCGACGGCCCGACCAAGCCGGCCTCGGTCACCAGATTGCGGGAATCGAGCGGCAAGACCTTCTTCGAGATCACCATCGCGGAGGGCCGAAACCGCCAGGTGCGCCGCATGGTGGAAGCCATCGGGAGCAAGGTGCTCAAGCTCGTGCGCACGGCCATTGGCCCGATCACGATCGGAGACCTGGAGATCGGGAAGTATCGAAGACTGACGCCGGCGGAGGTGAAAGCGCTGGGTGGTGCAGCTCGGCTCAGGCGAGGGGGACCTTCTTCGAATTCCGGATCGTCCGGTCGCGCGTCAGGAGTGGAACCTCATGCACGAGGCTCGTGGCGGCGATGATTTCGTCCGCTGGGTCGCCACGGAAGTCTAGGCTTGTGATCGCACGGCAGACGGGCCAGTCCAGGGGCCAGACATGGACCCGCGAAAGCAGGCGGCCGAATTCAGCGGATTCAATATCGATGTCGATGCGGCCAAGCTGAGCAAGCTTGGCCACTTCCCAGAGGACAATGGCCGAAATACTCCACTCCTCGGCCGAGAGCAGCGTCCGCTCCCGAGCCGTCAGCTCGCCCGTGAGAGCGTGGAGGAGGATATGAGTGTCAAGATTCAGCATCCCATCGAACCCCGGTCGAAAGAAGGTTGCCCTTGATCTTCACCTTACCCTTCAAGACGCCGATGAGCTCGCTCGGGTTGGCGTTCGCCGGGACCAGTCGTGCCACGGGCTTGCCGTGCTTGGTAATGAGGATGCCGTCCGGGGTCACCGAGTCCAGCAGCGACAAGCAGTGTTCCTTGAACTTCGATGCACTGATCGTCTGCACACTACCAGGATAAGTCAGTTTTTGTGACCGGTCAAGTAAATTGACCATTTTTCTGCGAGGATCACAGCGTCAGGCCGCCGTCCACGGTCAGGACCTGGCCGGTGATGTAGCTGTCGGGCTCGAGGAAGAACCGGACCGCGCGGGCGACGTCCAGGGCGCGGCCGAACCGCGGGATAATCCCGTCGCCGATATAGTGGTCGTACTTGCCGGAGGCTATGCTGGCCTCCGCCATGCCGGCCGCGGTCACGCCGGGCGCGATCACATTCACGCGGACGTTGGCGGGCCCCCGGCACTCCTTCGCCAGGATGCGCGCGGCGTGAATGAGCGCGGACTTTGGGGCGGCGTATGCCGTCGAACCCGGAAACAAGGCCAAGCCTTGCATGGTGGAGAACAAGACAATCGCTCCCGGCGTTCGTTTCTCTTTCATGCGGGCGGCGGCCTCACGGGCCAGCAAGACCGGTCCCAGGAAGTTGACCTCGTGCGACCGTCTCATCACGTCTTCCAACTGAGAGGGGTCAACGACTCGGGCGGGATCGCCGGCAAGCACCACGAGGCCGTAGAGGTTCGGGGCTGCATCCAGCAGGCGGAAGCGATCCTCGGCCTTGGTCAGGTCGGCCTGAACCACGGTAGCAATGCCTGCCAGTCGGGTCGCCCGGTCCGCATTCGAGTGATAGCTTACTACCAGCCGTGCACCCTCGGCAGCCAGCAGTTCCACTAGGGCGGATCCGATGCCGCCGGCGCCTCCAGCGAGCACGATTTCCAGGCCCGCCAGCGTCTCAGGCAACCTGCGGCTCCGTGGCCAGAGCCTGGTCGCGAGCCGTGTATCCGACCGCCACAACGATGAGGAACATCGTGAGGACCTCGCTGTCGCCCAGGTTCAACTCGAAGATACCAGCGGCCATGATGGCCAGCACCACCGCGACGGCCCCGTGCAACAGGAACTTCGCATCGCTGGGGCCGGGAGGCAGGCGCCGCACGGCGCTCAGAAAGTCGTACAGAATTTTTACCAGCAGCCAGACCAGCATCAGCATGGTGGGCACGCCGCGTTCGGCGGCGTAGTGTATATAGATGTTGTGCAGGTGGCCGTACCAGCCCCTGGGCAGGGGTCTGGGAATGTCGGGCGGGACGTAACGGTCGAATTGGACACCCACCTGCTCGGGCCCCAGGCCAAACCAGGGATGTGCTTTGATCATCTGCCAGCCGGTTCGCCAGCACACGATGCGGTGCTGATTGGAGTCGATCTCTTTCTGTGGCTGGAACATGGAGACTACCCGGCTGCGCACCGCGCCGGGCGCCAGCCAGATGCCCAGCGCCAGCAGGACCGGCGGCGCCCACAGGAGCCGCCACCGCCAGCGCCCCAGCAGGTACAAAGCCGCGACGCCGCAGGCCAGCCAGATGCTCCGGGTGAACCCCAGCACGATGGCGACAGCCACGGGCAGTGCGCAGAGCGATGCGAACCACAACAGTTTTCCACGGGCGGCCGGTGAGAAAAACAGGAATGCGACGAGCAGCAGCAGCACAATCATGAGCTGCCCGCTGAACGTCATCCAGTGGCTCATGAAGCCGGTGATCCGTTCCCCGACGTAGTATTCATAGAAGCTCTCTCCCGAATACTGCGCCTCGCGATACTTCTCGGCGAATTGGACGAGGCCGCGGGCAGCGGACACCGCGCCGGCGCCCGCCCAGCACAGAACCAGCCGCCGGACGTGAATCAATTCCCGAAAAGCCGAGTAGACCACGAGCAGCATGAAGAACACGTAGAACTTCCGGAGTTGCGGGCGGCCGGACACGGGATCTCCCGAAAGCACCAGGGAGATCAGCGTGCCGAGCATGAAGAGGCCCAAAGGGAGTCGGAGCGGAGGGAAGCGCAGCTTCGTGCGCGAGAACAGAAGCGCCACGATCGAGAGGGCGAGCAGAACCTGGCAAGCCGCAATCGAGAATAGAATGGCCACCGCCGCGCTGCCCGTGAGCCAGAACGCGGCCCGCGTCAGTATGGATTCCGAAGAGTCCGTGGAGGGCATGCCGGCTTCGAGCAAGGCATTCCCAGTATGCCAAAACGGCGCCGCCAACGGTGCTAGACTCCGTGCTGTGAAGACCATCATCGAGCCCTTCCGCATCAAGACCGTGGAGCCTCTCCACCACACCAGCCGCCAGGAGCGGGAGCGGATACTGGAACAGGCGGGATACAACCTGTTCCTCATCCAGGCGAAGGACATCCTGATCGACCTGCTGACGGATTCCGGCACCAGCGCCATGTCCACCGGGCAGTGGGCCGCCATGATGCGCGGTGACGAATCCTACGCGGGCAGCGAGAGTTTCTTCCGGCTCAAGCGCGTGGTCGAAGACCTCACCGGCTTCAAGCATGTCATCCCGACGCACCAGGGCCGGGCGGCCGAACGCATCCTGTTCACGGTCATGTGCCGCTCCGGTCACATCGTCCCGAATAACACGCACTTCGACACCACGCGCGCGAACATCGAGTTCACCGGGGCGCGCGCCGAGGATCTCCCGCTGCCCGAGGCCATGGACACCCAGGCCCGGCTTCCCTTCAAGGGCAACATGGATGTCGGCGCGCTCGAACACCTGATACGCCGGGAGGGCGCCGGGCGTATCCCGTTGGCGATGATCACGGTCACCGACAACTCGGGCGGAGGGCAGCCCGTGTCCATGGCGAACATCGAAGCGGTCCGGACGGTCACGGCGCGCCATGGAATCCCGCTCTATCTGGACGCCTGCCGCTTCGCGGAGAACGCCTGGCTCGTCCACCAGCACGAGCCCGGCTACGAGAGCTGGTCTCCGAAACAGATCGCACAAAAAATGTTCCGCCTCGCGGACGGGTGCACATTCTCGGCCAAGAAGGATGCGTTCGCCAACATCGGCGGGTTCCTTTGCACCAACGACGACAGGCTTGCGGCCCAGGAGAAGGACCTCTTGATCCTGACCGAGGGATTCCCGACCTACGGAGGTCTGGCCGGGCGGGATCTCGAGGCCATTGCCGTCGGACTGGAGGAAGTTCTTGATCCGGACTATCTCCGCTACCGGATCGTATCGACCGCCTACCTGGGGCGGCACATCGCGGATCACGGGGTTCCGATCGTGGAACCGCCGGGCGGCCACGCCATCTACATCGATGCCGGCCGCATGCTGCCGCACATCCCGCGGAGCCAATTCCCGGCCCAATCGCTGGCGGTGGAATTGTACCGCCATGCCGGAATCCGCAGCGTGGAGATTGGCTCGGTCATGTTCGGCGAGCACGCCAAGCACGAGCTGCTCCGTCTGGCCATCCCGAGGCGGGTCTACACGCAGAGCCACATCGACTACGTGGTCGAGGCGATACTCGAAGTCAACCAACGCAAACAGGAGCTCGGCGGCTTCGAGGTCGTGTCGGAGCCGAAGTTCCTAAGGCACTTCAGCGCGCGCTTCCGGCCGGCGGCCGAAAGCTATAATTGATTTTCCGATGCAGATGGACTGGTTTCCGCTGTGGCGAACTCTGCGTGCACCGCGTGCCGGCGCCGCTATGGGGTGGCGAACTGGACCCTGTTCGCCTGCCACCATTGACGCCAGTAGTCGATGACGCGGGCTTCTTCTTCCTTGTCTTTGAAGAAGCCCATATGCAGGAACTGTGGGTCAACACCAATATAAGGGTCTTTCCTGTGGGCCGGATTGAAGACTTCGTCGACGGCCTTCAGCTTCTCCGGCCCATCGGAGACTGCCCGGACCCCAATCACGTGCTCGGTGAGGCCCGAAACCGCCTCCATCGTCATCCTGGGGTCTGGAGAATCCAACATCCCCGCCAGGAATGGGACGGCCTCCCGGCTGTGAATGTTTCGGAGAGCATGGGCCGCGCCGTGCTTCAAGTCCTGGTCGCTGAGGCCAGCATCGGAAACCAGCCTGCCTAGGGCGGCGACCCCAGTCGCGTCAGTGTTCGCGTAGTACCGCACCGCCACAGAGAGAGTCCCCAGCACGTCACCTTCGGGCGTCGACAGCGCCAGCCCCGCAAGTTCAACAAGCGCGCCAGCGTCTCCGCGCCTCACCTCCCAGGCCAGCCCTTGCGCCCTAAGCCGGGGTTCAGTGGACGTGGAAAGCTGGTGCATGATCCCGGTAACCAGCGGCGAGTCTGAGGTTCCGGCGAGATTGAATAGGTCAGGAACCGCCTCGGGACCATGCGTTCGTGTGGCGGACAGTGCGATCTCAGCGAAGCACTTATCGAAGACAGAAGCCCCCTCGGCGGCAACAGGGGGTGCTTCGCCACAGCCCACCAGCGGAACCATGAATCGGCTCAGAGAAGGCGACATCCCCGATCCCAACGCTTCCCAACCGCTCGAACCACGTGCGAGAAAGACAAGCGAGCAATTGCCATGACTGAGGTCAGCGCCCTGGGTCGAAGGGAACTTGGCTGTAATGTTCAGGATGCTGCCTGCCGGAACGTTTCCGTGTACGCTCCGCAGGACAGCCAGCTTGAAGTCGGCACCCGCGGGCTGTAGGGCCGCATCCGAGACGCGCCCGACAACCACGGCCTCTGCCTGCTTTGCCACGTACTCGAGGTTGATCTGCGCCATCGACGGCGCGAAGGAGAGCAAAACGATTATCCCCGTCCTCATAACGCCTCTCAATGATGATTTCCATGGTCCAGGTAGTGGAGCTGGACGTTCTGCTGCACCAGAACTCCAGCACCACCCGTCTGCGAGCCGGCATAGAACTTCTGGTTGGCCTGGCTCACTGTGTGTTGCGGCGCCTCCGAGTTCCCATTCGCTCCCGTATCCATCGGCTGAGGGTACTTGCCGGGCAGACGATACTCCCACATTTCGTCGTCGAATTCGCCATACTGATTGAACTGTGTCCAGACTGCCCATTGCCAATTGAACGGTAGCCAGAGGGAGGTCTGCTCTGGGTACGGGAACCACGCACCCTGGAATGTCTCGTTGACCGCCACCCAGTTCATCCCTCCTCCACACATGTCAAGAACCTTGAGCGTCTTGTTGGTTTTCCACCCTTCAAGTCCGTAGACGGGGGTCGTTCTCATGTGGTCAAGGCTGTAGGGCGAATCATTGAATATCCAAAACGTGTCGGTCTCCAGGCCACCATAGCTGGCTCGGATCTGGACATTGTACTGCCAGCATCCTGGACTTCCGTTTGTCACAGTGTACACCGGCGCGGTGCAGTCCTGACAGCTCAGTGTTGCGTAGCCCGTGCCAGAACCGGCTACAAAGAACCAGTGCGGCGTGGAGGTGGCGCCCATGGGGTCAGAGCGGAATGTGGTGGATCTCGTGTAGGTCCCACTTGTGGCGCTGCCGCCGAGGTACCAGGGTTGGGGACCATCCCTATATATGGTAGGGCGCGAGATCAACTGACTCGCGCTGGTTTGACCAATGTAGTACGTCCCCCAGAGAGTGTGGGATGCCCTGTGCTGTGCCGTTCTCTGGTAGGTTCCTACTCCCTGCTGCGACAGTGTGAAATTGTGGTACGCCCACGCGCCCTGCGGGTAGTAGCGCATCGGGGCTATGACGTAGACCGGGCCGTCGATCGGGCTGCCGTTTTGGTACCCCATTGCGTTGTCGAGCAGTGCTGTCCAGTCCATCCAGTTGTCTCCGCTGATCCACGTGGACGAATACAGTCGCACCGCATTGTCGGCGTATCGCAGCACCTGAGACAGACCCCACCCGTAGGTGTTTCCGCCCGGCAAGTCGTATTGCGCGCGCGATACAAAAGCGGCCAAGACAAGTAACAGCACCAATACTACCGCTCTAAACCCGGCACCGCCCGCCATGCGGTTACCAAGCCGGTAAGCAGGCACCCCCGGGTGGCCGGGGTGACTGGTTGACGGAGTATTCATCTCTCCTCCTTCCGGAGCTGGCTGCGCACGAGACTGGGCCGCAACCGATCCTGCATGTAGGACCACACCGAATTCCACCCCTCCGGGGAGAGCTTCCCCCGGAGTTGAGCAAGCCCCTGCTCCAGCAAGATGCGTCTTTGTTCCTGGTACTCCCTCAATTTCGCCGCGGCAGGCGTCCTTCCGGCTTTGCGCTCCGCCTCCGCGTAAGCGACTACGCCAGCCGCGTGATTCGTAAGTTGCCCAACGCGGTCCGCCGCCACCACGGTGAGGGCTACAAAATCAGCTTCGCTAATCCCAAACAGGGACATACCAGCCATCTTGATGCGATCGGCGGCCATTGGATCAGTCTGGCCCTCTTGCTTCAGATCCTGAGCCAGCGAGTGGACAAGACCAAAGAAGCCGAAGACCAGCTCCCTGTCCGAGGGCTCGGCCAACGACGTCTAGGTTTGTGACCGCACACTGGCGGGCACCTGGGCGTTTGTGGGGCAGGCAGCATAGCTGCACAGGGAGACGACGATCAGTGGCTCAAGGAGTGATGCAATCGGGCGTCTTGCCATTGGCTCCTGACTCCTTCCAACCTTTCTGATACTCCCCTCCTCGGAGAAGTGTATGCCGCTGGTGCGGTTTCAGCGGCTGTAGCGGTTGCGCCGCGTCTTTCAGGCTGCGGGGTCGAGTGTTCCAGCCACTGCATGACGTCAGCCCGGCGGAATCGCCATTGTCGGCCGACTTTAATCGCGGGTAGTTCGTTGCATTCTGCCCAGGTGCAGACCGTGCGTGGCGCTATGCGGAGGCACTTGGCAACCTCCGCTGTGGTGAGCAGCCCCTCTTGAAATCCCTTCCCGTCCACGTGTGCCTCCCGCTTGGACCACTCTATAGTACTAGAACGTCAGCCCATGTTAGTTCAACCGTAATCCAAGCAAACCGGGGTTTCCCGTCTCGGCTTTCCTCACGTAGTCGATTATACATCCACCGGCCCCCGCTGATGCGCCTTTCTTAACATTTCCAGAACCAGCCAGCGCAGCGGCCTCACGAAGGAACGGTTGCACCTCCAGCGGAAAGAGACAAGACCGTAAGTAACTCATTCCAAGCAGTTTTTAAAGCACTCTCTCTTTCCACCCCTCTTGCTTGCCAGCGGCCGCCCCGCTTGGCCGGCTCTGCGCACGTCGGGGCCCGCAGTCCCACGCCGCCGGAGAGCAGCCGCATGAGTTGGTTCCCTACCAAGTGCATCTAGTAGTACCGAATGTACTGGGTAGACGACAAGCCGTGCTGTGGATTCTGCAAGGCCGCAACTTGGCTGCCACACAGCACCCTTCGAAGTTGAACGGCAACGGCGGGCGACCGTAGTAGGAGTGAACGCGTCCGCTGTGGGCGCTGTCTTCTTGCTGGCCGTAGACCGGAATCTCGTTCCTGTCCGTGCCGAGCAGTACCCGCTCAAGAAAGGGCGCCAGAAGGCCTGACGAGATCGTCGCCACGTGCTCAACATCGAAGTGCCGGTATAATTGATTCTCCGATGCAGATTGACTGGTTTCCGCTGTGGCTGAGCTTGCGTGTAGCCGCGCTTGCCACAGGTGTCTCCCTCGCGTTCGGGCTCTGGCTCGCTCATTTGCTTGCCAAGCGGGAGTTCCGGGGCAAGGGCTTGCTGGAAGCCGCTGTCGAGCTGCCGCTGGTTCTGCCTCCCACCGTGCTCGGCTACTACGTGCTGGTCCTGGTGGGGCAGGACAGGCTGTTGGGCAGGGTCTATGCCTCGGTGTTCGGGGCGCCGCTTCTGTTCACCTGGCAGGCCGCGGTTGTGGCGGCGGTGATTTACGCCGCCCCTTTCCTCGTGAAATCGGCTCGGGCGGCCTTTGAGGACGTCGACGCGAGTTACGAGCGGGCGGCCCGCGGTCTGGGCGCCGGCGGTTGGCGTGTGTTCTGGCGAGTGACATTGCCGCTCGCCCGCCGGGCGGTCCTCGCCGCCACGCTGCTCGCATTCGCCCGGTCCATGGCGGACTTCGGAATCACCATCCTGATTGCAGGCAACCTCCCGGGCCGCACCCAAACGCTCTCGGTCGCCGTCTACGATGCGGTCGAAAAGGGCAACGGAGCCATGGCTCGGGCCCTGGTGCTGGTCATCTCGGCGCTGGTTCTGGGGCTTCTCTTCCTGGCAAACCGGCTCAAGCCAAAGCAGGCAGTCGGATGATTCAGGCTCGGTTCCACAAGGTTTGTCCCTCAGCCCGTGGCTTTTCTCTTGACGTTGCATTCCAAACGGGAGAGGGCGTCACAGTATTGTTCGGCCCTCAAAAGTCGGGCAAGACCATTACGCTCGAAGCCATCGCGGGCTTGGTGAGGCCGGACGAAGGGCGGATTCTGGTCGACGACCAGATCCTGTTCGATAGCGGCGCGGGCGTCAATCTTCCGGCGAAGGCGCGCCCCTGCGGATACGTGCTGCGGGACTACGCTCTGTTCCCCCACATGACGCTGCGTGAGAATCTCATCTTCGCCGCCGCCTGCCGCCGCCTGCCCAGGCTGGAACGGCACCGCAGGGTGAACGAGCTGATCGAAAGGTTCCGTCTGGCGCACGTCTCCACGCGTCGCCCCCGGGAGGCGTCGCCGGGGGAACGGCAGCGTTGTGCCATGGCGCGGGCTCTCGTCGGCCGGCCCAAGCTGCTCCTCCTCGACGAACCGGCCCACGGCCTAGACGCGCCGCTCCGCGCGGAGCTGCGCGCGGTGTTGCGGCAGGTGCGGTCGGACTTCGGGGTCCCCATCCTGCTGGCCACCCAGGAAGCCGATGAGTGCTTCGAGCTGGGGGAAGAGATGCTGGTGCTGGCCGCTGGCCGTGTCGTTCAAACTGGGCGGCCGCGTCAGGTGATCGAGCAGCCAGCGACGGTGGAAGTCGCCCGCATGTTGGGCAACTTCAATCTCCTGCCCGTGGAGATCACGGCGCTCGACCCGGTGAACAAGACCAGCCGCCTGCGCCTCGGGCAGGTGGAACTGACCGGTCCGTATTTTCCGGGACGTTTGCGGGGTGACCGGGGCACGCTCTGCGTGCGGCCCGAAGAGTTGCTGGCCCTGCCCGCGGGCGCCAAGCCCGGCCCCAACCAGGTCCCCGCGCAGCTTCTCCACGTGACCGAGAGGCCGCGGAGCGTGCGGCTTCAATTCGCCGGCGATATCTCCGCCGAGCTGCCCCGGCCCGAGTACGAGCAGCGGAAGCACAGCCGGGATTGGGTGATCGAGTTCCCGCCACAGAGCCTGCGGGTGCTTTGAGTCTTAACGGTGTATACTATACATCGTGAGGCGCACTCAACTCTACTTGGAAGACCAGCTCTGGAACAGACTGCACCTGCTCGCAGGGCAAGGCGGTACCACTCTGTCCGAACTCGTCCGGCAGGCGCTGCGTGAGAAGTACCTTCTGCCCGGCGTCAACCGCAAACAGGCTTTGCGCGACGCGGCCGGCCTGTGGCGGGATCGCGAGGACCTGCGGCGAACCGGCACCTACATCCGGGGCTTGCGAAAGGGCGGCAGGCTGGAGAGAAGCGTGAGATGACCGCCGTTCTGATCGACTCCGACGTGATCATTGAGTTTCTTCGCGGCCGCGACGCGGCCCTGCAAGAGCGCCTTGGGGCTCTGGCGGACGCGGATGCCCTGCTTGCATACTCGCCAGTCACCGTAGCCGAGGTCTGGCACGGCATGCGGCCCGGCGAGCGGGGCGTCATCGAGGCTCTCTTCGGCAGCATGGTCTGCGTGCCTATAGACGCGGAGATCGGGCGCAAGGCAGGGGAGTACCTTCGCCTCTACCGGCGGAGCCATGGCGTGGAGCTTGGCGATGCACTGATTGCGGCCACTGCCGGGACTCACGGCTTGAAGTTGTGGACGCGGAACCGCAAACACTACCCGATGAGGGAGGTTCAGCACTACTGAGAGGTCCGCGCGGGCTTCGTCTCGGCGGCGGGAGGCCACGGCTTCAGCGTCGCACCCGCACCTTCGTCCAGTTCGAGCGAGATGGCATAATCGACTCGGAGGGCATCATGGGTTTCATTGGCGGGCCACTTGCCTATTGGTTTCTGCGGCGCTTCTACCCGGGCGGGTCCGGCGTGCCCATGAGCCAGGGTGATCCGTACGCCCGGGCGGGGGTCAGCAAGATCGAGAAGATGTTCGGCCCGGATGTATTCGATGAACTACGGGGAAAGACCGTCCTGGACTTCGGCTGTGGTGAAGGTTCAAACGCGATAGAACTTGCGCAGTGTGGTTGCACCCGCGTCATCGGCCTGGATGTTCAGGAGCGCCTTCTTGAGACAGCCCGCCTTAGAGCTGAGTCGGCTGGGGTCGCGGACCGCTGCGTTTTCGCTTCGGGGTGGTCCGAGCCCGTGGATGTCATCCTCTCGACCGACGCCTTCGAACATTTTGACGAGCCAGAAAGAATCCTCCAGGTGATGCGCGGGCTTCTCAAACCGGATGGCTTGCTGCTGGTGGAGTTTGGCTACCCCTGGCTGCACCCTTACGGGGGGCATCTCTTCTCCGTCTTCCCTTGGGCCCATTTGATCTTCACCGAGGCGGCGCTCATCCGCTGGCGCTCGGATTTCAAGAGCGACGGTGCAACACGGTTTCACGAGGCGGCCGGGGGACTGAATCGGATGACAATCCGGCGATGGGAACGCATCGTGTCCGCAAGCGGCTTCAAACTCCTGACCTACGATCTTGTCCCCATTCGAGTGGCCCGCCGGCTTCATTGCTTCGTGACACGCGAGTTTCTCACGTCAGTTGTCCGTGCGCGATTGGCCAACTTCCCCCTGCGGTCAGCGGGCGGTT
Source organism: Bryobacterales bacterium (assembly GCA_963798455.1). Taxonomy (GTDB): domain Bacteria; phylum Acidobacteriota; class Terriglobia; order Bryobacterales; family Bryobacteraceae; genus CAWCTD01. The sequence goes on along the minus strand of CAWCTD010000003.1, from coordinate 4,151,525 downwards.
GGACCGCGCTCGACCACCATCATCGTGAATGATCCGGGCAGCACCGGGCCTCGGCCCCTGCCACCCGCGGGCGCCGCTCCAAACTTCGCGGAGACGATGAACACGCGGTGATTCGTTGGGTCGAGCCCCATGTTGCGCGCCCCCTGTGGCGTCTGTACGTTTTCCGTAACGCGATACTGGTCCGGAGTGTCCTCATGAATCACGGTGAGCGTGCCGTCCGCATTCGAGGCAAACGCGTTGCCCGAGGCCGCATCGAACCCGGCGCCGTCGACGCCGGTCCCGATCGGGACCGTTGCCACCACCTTGCCGGCTTGATAGTCGGAGATCGCCATCACCCCGCTGCGGCATCCGCTGAACAGCCGGTGGTGGGCGGTGTCGAGGGCCATGGAGACCGGCTGCTTGCACGGGGCGGTGGACCAGCGCCGCGCCACGGTCGCTGTCTTCGCGTCGATCTCAACCACCTCGCTCGTATCGGTGAGATTCGCGTACACCTTGCCGTCGCCGGCTGACGCGCCGTATTCCGGCTTGCCGCCGAGTGGAATGTTCGTGATCAGCGTCCCCGCCCGCGGCTCGATCACCGTCGAGGAGTGCGCGTCGCCATTAAACGTGAAGACGCGGTTCGATGCGCTGTCGTAGATGATCGCGTCGGCATCTTCGGCGGCCGGAATCCGGCCGAGCACCTTGAAGGTCTTCAGATCGAACATGACCACGGACTGGTCGTTACCCGAGGTGGCGAATCCATGCCCCGTGGCTTCCGCCAGCGCGGTTCCGTGCGCGCCCTGGATGCCGGTGACCTCTCCGACGAGCGTCCCGCGGTCTTCATCGACGACCATCACGCGATTCTGCCGGCCGATAAACAGACGGTGATTGGGTGGATCGGGCACGATGTAGTCCCAGCCGCCATCCCCGCCCAGCGTGTAGGTTTGTGTGATGCGGTAAGATGGCGGTGACTGCGCGAGGAGTGACGTCACCGCAGCCAGTGTGAGGACGAGCGCGATGTTGCGCATGGTGCTCCTTTCTGCTTGAGTATATCCCGCCCGGTTCTCCTCCGTCTCACGGTACAGCGTCTGCGCAACCGCCGCCGGGCCGCGCTACGGTGCAATTCTTACAGCCCCCCGAAGTTTCTACCTGTTCTCCGGCTAGCCGCGGTCCAAGCTCTCCCTGCATCTGCAAGCGGTTGGGCTGATGACGCTTCTGGCCACCGAAGTGCTCCCCTACTCTGACAAACCCAAATTGGAAACGACAACATGAGCATGTTTACCAAACGCAGGGAAGAGGATGAGGAGATTCCGAGACCGGCCGGAGCGCCTTCACGCGTGACTGCGCAGCCCAGCCCGCCCCACATTGCGGTGGCAGCGCCCCCGGCATCGCACACCACGCCGGTCGCCGCGCAGGGGAGCACGACCATCGGACGGACCGTCGCGATCAAAGGCGAAGTCCACAGCGAAGAGGACATCCTGATCGACGGGAAAATGGAAGGCCGGCTGGACCTGGGCCCGAATCGGTTGGTGGTGGGCCCCAACGGAACGGTTCGGGCCGATATCGCCGCGAGGGAGGTGGACTTGCACGGCGTCATAAACGGGAACGTGGAGGCGGCCGAGAGGATTATCCTTCGCAAGAACTCGAAGCTGGTCGGCGATTTGAAGATGGCGAGCGTGGTGATTGAGGACGGGGCCTATTTCAAGGGCAGTATCGACATCACCCGGCCTCAAGACGCGAGCTCCGCCGCCCCGGCCGTCATCTCCAAGCCGCCCGCCCCCTAACTCCGATGAGCGGCCTGCGCGACGGGAAGCCCAAGCCCCCACAGCAGCTTGCCGAGCCGCGACTGGGTGCCCCCTGGGCAGGGAGCGGTACAGACGCTCTGCCATGCCGCTCTGTTCTGTGGTCACACTCTGCCCCGAAGCCGGCCGATTTCACGGCGATCGCCCGCATCTTGAAGAATCGCGCGGCCCACAGCCACTTATCCATTCTCACGCGAGTCACAATCCCACTCTCGTATCAGTCCGGGATCTCCAGTGGGCGATCGGGGCGACCGCCTTGCCACTGAGGACCCCTGCCGTATGATAGACGTATGCCTGAATTGGTGTTCGAGGTCGTCCAGGAGTCCGATGGCGGCTACTCCGCCGAATGCCTGACGGAAAGCATCTTCACCGAAGGGGATACGTGGGACGAGTTGCGGAGGAACGTGCTCGAGGCGACCGCCGCGTTCTTTTTTGATCGGCCGCGGCCTGATCGAATTCGCCTCCACCTTGTTCGCGACGAGATCCTGTCGGTCGCATGAGGATTCCTCGCGGCCTCTCTGGCTTGCACCTCGCTGACCACTTGTGCCGAAGATGGCAGTACACAAAGTCGGGAGGCTCAGTTCCTTCCTCCACGCGATCGCCCGGCACAAGCGTGTCTCGCGTGACGCAATCCTCGCGGATTTGTAGTGGGTACGCAGCTCCCTCGCAGTCGTGGTTCCGCGGCATCTCGTTGAGCCAGAGGCACTGAGCCGCGACTGGGTGCCCCCTGGGCAGGGAGCGGTCTTAACGGCCCACTCCCCGCCAAGCAGTTGATTCCCCTGGTGGCGCAGGCGGTTCCGCCCAATGCCACTTAAGCAACTGCATTGGGATCCTCCTTGCGGGCGGGAAACGTATGGCGGCGATGCCATACGGCACGGGGAAATGATTTGCGTTTCTTGCGGCGGGGGTGCGTACCCTGCGCGGCGGCATCCAACAGGTTAAACACCTCACGCTGGTAGGTCTTGGCATCCAGCGCGGTTTGCAGTTTGTGCCAGGAGCCGCTGACCACGTTCATCACGAAGGTAAAGCTGAGTTGCCGAGGGGAAAGGTGGTGGCGGCGCGCCGCCAGAGCCATGACGGTGCGCACCAGATTGTAGGCCGCCACGGCGGTGATCAATTCCTTTTCCATCATGCTCTCCTTGCGCGCAACGATGTGATGCAGGCGAACCGTTCGTTTCAGGCTCCGCAGATCGGTTTCGATCTTCCAGCGCTGCCCGTACAGAGCCAGTACTTCCTCCGCCGGCAGGCTCAGCGTGGTGAACAGATGGAGCCATTCCTTCGACTGGCCCCGGCCGATCCGCACGCTGATCAAGCGTCCTTCCCCGCACGCCGCCTCCGGCATCCCGCCCTGCCGCCGCCGGTCGAAGCGGCTCTCTTCCCAACGCACCGCGCGCTCGCCTTCCTGCTGGATCGGTTCTCCCGTCAGTTTGCGCGCCCGCGGTTCGGTCAGACGTGTGACCACTCCCAGACCCCGCAGCCCAGCCGCCCAGATGATCGAAAACACGCCGAAGTTGCGATCCCCCACCACCACCGAACCAGGCGCTAGCGCATCCATGGCTTTCTCCGCCAGCGTTTGTTCACTGACAGCCGCCGGCCCATACATGGGACCCCACTGCGGCTCCTCCGCCAACCCGGTCTCCAGTTCATGCAGCACCACGATGCGCAGCACCGGCCAGTGGGCCCGCCCGTGCTGGTTCTGGGCGGGCGGGTAGGCCCGGCGCAATCCAGGACTGGCTTCCAGTTCCAGACTCGAACCGTCCAGAAGATACGCTGTTGGCTTGTCCTCCGGATTCAGAATCTCCCGCAGCCGCACAATGAGTTCTTGGCTCACTCTCTTACAGAGTAGCTTCGGCAACCGCTGGCGCGCGTGGCTGTATCCACCCGTGCGCCGCGAAATTCGCTTCCGCCGGAGGCGCGCCTGACGGCTCAGCAAGGAGTCGGCCGCACCATCCGAGAGCGCCTCCACGGCGCTGGCCAGCGTCCCCTGCGCTTGCAGCCGCTGCCGGATCATCAGCCAAATCACCACCTGTGCGGAGTAGACGCAACGTCGCACCTTCACCCGCGTCTGCTTCTGCAAATATTCCACCACGGCGCTCGACAAGCACCGCTGGTACAATCCCATGGCGTCTGAGCAAGGCTGGTCCATAACTGAAACATAAACCAGCCTTTACGCTTCATGCCAGGGCTTGTTTAAGTGGCATTGGGCGGTTCCGCCTGCGTGTCGCTGGAGCAGAGGGACTTTGTCCACGGGCTGTTAACCCCTGCAGGATTCTGCGTGGCGCAGGCCATCGCCTTTCAGTGGCCTGCGAGACTGGAAGCCCAAGCCCCCACAGCAGCTTGCCGAGCCGCGACTGGGTGCCCCCTGGGCAGGGAGCGGTCCCCACGCCCGACGCCGTTCTGCTCTGTGGTCACACTCTGCCCCGAAGCCGGCCGATTTCACGGCGATCGCGCTTCGATGGCTTGCCTCTGCGCGGCGCCTCGAAATGCGGCATCGCTTTGCGCTCTTCCGCCACCTTCAGCCGCAACTCCCGGCTCGCCTCTGTCTCACGGTAGAGCGTCTGCGCCACCGCCGCCGGCCCGCGCATCTCACTGCGAACCAGGACTTCCACCTGAAAGTCGCCGGCGTCGCTTTTCACCTGCAACAGGTCGCCTACTCGCACCTCGCGCGCGGGCTTGGCTGGTTGTCCGTTGGACTCAATCCTGCCGATGTCACATGCCCGTTGAGCGAGCGAGCGCGTCTTGAAGAATCGGGCGGCCCAGAGCCACTTGTCCATCCTCACGCGGGTCATGATCCCATTCTCGTATCAGGGCGGGATCTCCAGCAGAAGCATCCCGCCGGGCCACGGGAATTATGCCGGACACTGGCCGACCTGCGGGGAGTAATAGATGCTGGCGACTACTCGCTGACGCCTGCGTGAGACGGGCGAATGCCATGAATCATCGCTGTTGAGGGTCGCCCCCATCGCGTGGCATCCTGCCCGTATGCACAATCTATGGTACATGTACTGTATAAGGTGCAAGAATAAGAGATGACAGAGGACCCAACGGCCCAGAAAATCCCACTGATCTTCTTCCGCTCCGGGAAGGGGACGGAACCCGTAAGGGAGTGGCTGAAGGAATTGCCCGAGGCCGAACGTCAGGCCGTAGGGAGAGATCTGTTACGGGCGCAGTGGCGCTGGCCTGTCGGAATGCCTCTGTGCCTGTACCGCGAACATTTGGTGGCGCTGCACGGCTTCATCAAGATAACGCGGGCAACGCCGGACGAGGATTTGGCGTTGGCGCGCAAGCGCCAGGGGGAGTTAATGAGATGAGCAAGAAACACATGGGTTCCAGCATTGATGACTTCCTGAAAGAGGAGGGAGTTTTTGAAGAGCCGCAAGCAGAGGCGGTCAAAGAGGTCGTCGCCTGGCAACTGGCCCAGGCGATGAAGGAAAAGAAAATATCGAAGAACCGCATGGCCACGCTGCTGAAGACGAGCCGCACGCAGGTTGACCGGCTGCTAGATGCAAAGAACGACATCAGGCTGTCGAGCTTGCAACGAGCTGCGGCCATGGTCGGCCGCCGAGTCACGATCCAACTTGTGTAGCACCGAACCCGCGCTTGCAGCCGGCGGCGCTCATAGTGCTGATACAGGGCACACGGTAGGCGACGGCGGTAGAGCGTCTGCGCAACCGCCCCAGGCCCGCGCAGCGATCGTGCGCGTCTTGAAGAATCGGGCGGCCCAGAGCCACTTATCCATCCTCACGCCGGTCATGATCCCATTCTCGTATCAGGGCGGGATCTCCATGGGCCGCCAGTGTCGGCGCTCGTCGGCGGGCTGTCCTTAGCATTGTCGCATTGACAAGGACTAGTTTCTATAGTAAACTACACTGCGTAAAGGACGATTCTGCAATGCCAAAGGCTTCTGCAGGCAGGCGAGCCGCCTCCTATTGGTTTGTCGATGGCCTCGAGGAGATTCTGTTCGGATCGGCACTCCTCGTCTCCGGTGCATCCGCACTCACGTGGCGCATCTATGCACCCGCCCCATGGATGAAGTTCTCTTGGGTCTTCCTGTGGGTGGGAATACTGCTCTACGGCTCGACGAAACGCCGCATCCTCGATCTCGTTAAATCCCGCCTAACGTATCCGCGCACCGGCTACGCGCAGCCACCGGAGGAAATAGAGAGTCTAGGTGGTGAGCCCTTGACGATGCTGTCGTTGCAGCCCGCCCCTCCTCCCAAGGAGAACGTAACGTCATTCGGGTGGCGGACGGTGGGAGTTTTCCTTTTCTTTCTTGTCTTTATTGTCGTGCCTTTCCTCAACAATCCTTCGGACGAGTTGCCACGTTGGTTCGTGCCTTCCCTCATGGCTGCCCTCGCAGCCGCGCTGTATGCGCTGAACCGGAAGTCGGAACACCCCTACCGATGGTGGTCCTTATCGGTTCTGGGCTTCATGGGGCTGGTGTTTCTGTGGGTGGACGTTCCATCACTGCTCCGGCCGTTCCTGCCTGTCTTGCTGGGCGGCTCGTGGCTGGTGCTGCTAGGGGGCTTGACTCTGATCCAGTACCTGCGCGATAACCCGTACCCGCAGGCTTCGGAAGGCGCGCGGACGTGACCTCGCAAGTCCAGGAAATCGCCCGACTGGATCGCCTCATCCACGAACCGGTCCGGTTGACGATCATGATGATCCTCGGCGGGGTGGGCGAAGCGGACTTCCTCTACTTGCAGCGCGAAGGCGGATTCACGCAGGGGAACTTGTCCGGCCACCTGGGCAGATTGGAGGAGGCCGGATACGTGGAGATCGAGAAGAAGTTCAAGGGGAAAGTGCCGCTGACAGTGTGCCGCCTCACGGACAAGGGCAAGGCGGCCTTCTCCAGATACTCGCAAACAATGCTGGGGATTCTGCAGTCCAACGAACGTTCAAGCCACGAGGCAGAACGATGATTTCCGCCTTCAGGTCCACGACCAGGTTTCGAAGATCGTCTTTCCGCTGAACATCTGACCACCGGTGAGCATCTCGTAGAGCACGACACCTAACGGCCAGAGGTCGGCCCCTTGGTCGCCGCCCTTCTGGCCGCGCATCTCACTGAGGACCAGGACCTCCACCTGAAAGTCGCCGGCGTCGTTCTTCATCTGCAATAGGTCCCCGGCCCGGACCTCGCGTGCAGGCTTGGCTCGTGGTCCGTCGGCCTCGATCCGCCCGAGGTCGCACGCCCGCCCCGCGAGCGTGCGCGTTTTGAAGAACCGCGCGGCCCAGAGCCACTTGTCCATCCTCACGCGGGTCATGATCCCATTCTCGTATCAGGGCGGGATCTCCAGCAGAAGCATCCCGCCGGGCCACGGGAATTATGCCGGACACTGGCCGACCTGCGGGGAGTAATAGATGCTGGCGACTACTCGCTGACGCCTGCGTGAGACGGGCGAATGCCATGAATCATCGCTGCTGAGGGTCGCCCCCATCGCGTGGCATCCTGCCCGTATGCACAATCTATGGTACATGTACTGTATAAGGTGCAAGAATAAGAGATGACAGAGGACCCAACGGCGCAGAAAATCCCACTGATCTTCTTCCGCTCCGGGAAGGGGACGGAACCCGTAAGGGAGTGGCTGAAGGAATTGCCCGAGGCCGAACGTCAGGCCGTAGGGAGGGATCTGTTACGGGCGCAATGGCGCTGGCCAGTCGGAATGCCTCTGTGCCTGTACCGCGAACATTTGGTGGCGCTGCACGGCTTCATCAAGATAACGCGGGCAACGCCGGACGAGGATTTGGCGTTGGCGCGCAAGCGCCAGAAGGAGTTAATGAGATGAGCAAGAAACACATGGGTTCCAGCATTGATGACTTCCTGAAAGAGGAGGGAGTTTTTGAAGAGCTGCAAGCAGAGGCGGTCAAAGAGGTCGTCGCCTGGCAACTGGCCCAGGCGATGAAGGAAAAGAAAATATCGAAGAACCGCATGGCCACGCTGCTGAAGACGAGCCGCACGCAGGTTGACCGGCTGCTAGATGCAAAGAACGACATCACGCTGTCGAGCTTGCAACGAGCTGCGGCCATGGTCGGCCGCCGAGTCACGATCCAACTTGTGTAGCGCCGAACCCGCGCTTGCAGCCGGCGGCCCTCATGGTGGTGATACAGGGCACACGGTAGGCGACGGAGGTAGAGCGTCTGCGCAACCGTCGCCGACTCGGACCTCGCGCGCGGGCTTGGCCGGTTGTCCGTTGGACTCAATCCTGCCGATGTCACATGCCCGTCGAGCGAGCGAACGCGTCTTGAAGAATCGGGCGGCCCACAGCCACTTGTCCATTCTCACCCGGGTCATGATCCCAGTCTCGTATCAGTGCGGGGCCTCCAGCGGGCCATCAGAGCCGCATTTTGTCAGCAGGGTGCATTATCCTCGTCATGGCCGCATCGGTCAGAGGCATCCCCGCGGGTCACGATCTCGTGCCCGGCACTGGCCGACTTGCCGTCACCAATCTAACGCGCTCCCGCAGCCCGCACGGTGGTTCCACAAATCTAGGACCGACCGGCCTAGAACAACGCACCCGCACCCGGAGCGGATACGGACCTTGGAGCCGACACTGCCACATGATGCCTCATGGTATTCTGTTCCCGGTGACCCGATATGAGAGTCTGCAGCCTTAAAGCCGAGAGGGTCCATGGATACCTCCCCATCTCCGTGGAGTTCCTACCTGATCTCACCTTTCTCACCGGTTTGAACGGATCTGGCAAGACCACCGCACTACGTCTGCTAATGGGCTTACTTGCCCCGAACCTCGATGAACTCGGTGCTATTGCGTTCCACCGAGCCGTGGCAACCGTGTCAGATCAGGGGCGGGAGATCGTCATTGAAGCTATTCGGACCCCGGACAGCCTTTCAGTCGCGACCAGTGAGATTGACGGTCTCCTGTCGGTATCGTCTGCCGAGCTCCAGCTGATCGCGGAATCTGGCCAAGGCGAGGAACCTCGCTCGCACGTACTGGAAAAGATTTCCGCTCATCCAGTTTTCCAGCAACTGTCAAAGATGTCGACACCAATGTTTCTAGGCCTAGACCGCCGCTTCTCCATAGGGCCAACCTGGGATGGCATCCGTCGAATGCGCCGCCGGATATTACCCCGGCGCCCTTGGACTTCCGAAGGTGCCATCCGTACGAATGTTGGTGCGAGCCTAGGAGACGTTAACGAACTCGTCTACGTAAAGCTCGGGCAAATTCGAGCGTCACAAGAGCGCCTAGATGAGACACTTCGAAGTCAGATCTTCCTCGATGCGTTTCGGTACGAACCAACGAAGGCGAGAGATCCTGGCCAACCGCCCAAACGGGCGGAACTAGAGGCATACAAGGCCCGCCAAGCGGCTGTCGAAAAAGCGGCAGCAGGCCTCAGCCTGCCTGTCGGCGCGGTGCAGTCCGCGCTGAGCAACTTCTTCGAGCGCATGAATCAAGTGGTTGATGTTATCGAGAAGCAAACCAATGAAGCCACTAAGCAGCGAAAGAAGGGAAAGAGCCGCAGTGCAGGGGGGGCCGCCCTTCCGGAGCACGTCCTGTTGGAGTGGTTTCTCAACAGGTCGCAAGCAGACCGTATATTCAGCCACATACAGCTCTTGGAACAGTACGGAACAAATCGAGCGGAATTGCATGAGCCGATTGATCGGTTCTTGACTCTGGCGAATCAATTCCTGATCCAAACGAAGAAGAGGCTCTCAGTCAAGTCTCCAGGGTATCTGGCTGTGACAGTTGAAGGGGATGACACCGAACGGCCACTACATGCCTTGTCCTCCGGAGAGCGCCAATTGGTGATAATGCTGGCCCATTTGTCTTTGAACCCGAGGCTAGAAGGAAGCGGCGTGTTTATGGTTGACGAGCCCGAGCTGTCGTTGCACCTCGGATGGCAGGAGCAATTCGTCGACGCGATTCGTGAGGCTAATCCGAGTGTTCAGCTGATTATGGCTACTCACTCTCCCGCGATAGTAGTTGACAAGAGGGAGAATTGCCGTTCGCTCAGTTGAGGCGCAGCGATAATGAGTCTTCGATGGTCGACCAAGGCGCAGGCGGCACTCGCGTACTTCTTTTCTCCGCTACAGGACATTGACCTGTACATAGAGGACTCCCAAGATGAAGTGTTCTACACGGAGCTGATGAAGCGGATCGTGCCTAAAGAAGTGCGACTGGTGCGCGTCTTCTCGGCAGGTGATCGGTTATCTGTGGTAGATCGGGCCAGGACTCATGACTTCGCGGGAAGGCGTGCGCTGTTCCTGATTGATGGAGACTTTGAGTGGGTGCGGGATGAACCACCGCCAGACGTGGCTGGCGTCTACCGACTGCCGGCGTACTGCATTGAGAACCTGCTGATTGATGAGGACGCGGGCGTGCAGGTGATCATCGAGGAAGCAGCCTTGCCTGAGGGTGAGGCACGAGCAGCGTTGGCCTTTGGGGAATGGATGGATGAGATTTCAGGGCCGCTCGTCGGCCTTTTTGTATCGTTGGCCTTGCTAAATGCAGTGAAGCCAGATGAACGTACCGTTGGGCTTGGTATTGGTTCCGTGATTGCATCCCGTCGACGAAAGTTGCCGGAGTTGGATCGTCGTAAGGTCGAGGTCGTGCGTCGTGCGATCGACGACAAGACGGCAGCGGTGGTTGGGATGGAGGTGGCTGCTGTGTTACGGGACAAGGTTTCTAGGAGGGTTGGGTCTCTTCCGTTGGCGATTGATATTGTGTCTGGGAAGCATTTCCTTATGCCGTTGTTCGAGTACCGGTTGCGAAAGTCGATTAACGGTGCAGTGCGCCGGGTGTCACTGCGGATTCGTTTGGCGCGGCACTGTAATAGGAAGCGTTTCAAAACGTTGACGGCCGCTGTTGTGGCTGCTGCGCGTGGTGACTTGCGCTGAGCGTCCACTGGCCGGGCCTTTAGTGCGTCTGGCCGAACGGCTGGCCACCAGTGCGGAGGCCGTGCTATCCGCGGAAATGCCCCAGCCGATCCGTCGGACTCCGAGAGGCCGCAGTCGGGAGAATTGCCAGCGATAGCCGCCTTGGGCTCCTCAAAGGCGTGAGCGAGCGCCCGTGAGGCCCATTTCTCCGGTGAGGCCCGTCACGGAAGTATCTCCGGTTTCCTGATCGGTCCCCACCAGCTCCCGTTCCGGTGGCGAACATACTCCTGCCACGAAACCCTATGCCTCTCCACAATGCTGACGGCGCCCACACCGGAAGTCACCCACGCACTCTCTTGCCCTGGCTCTTTCCCCTCAACTACTTCCGAACTATGCTTCCCGCCAGCTCGGCCGCTGCCCCTTACCATGGAGTCGGTGCCCCGCGCCGCCCACGGCTCCGCCGGGGCACACTCCGCCCGTGCGCGAGGAACGTTTTTGCCAAACGGACCCAATTTCGAACAAGCTGCTTGGAATCAATGGATTGTGGGTGTGCCCCGCCCTGGCGCGCCGTCAATCGGCGGGGGTGGCGGCCGTCTTCCCGTGGATCTCCTGCAGGCTCCAGACGCGGATGGGGTCGCGGCGGCGGGAGGCCACGGCTTCGGCGGCGGCTCTGCGCGCCGCTCATGGTGGTGATGCACGGGACGCGGTAGGCGACGGCGGTGCGCCGGATGGCCTTCTCGTCGCTGAAGGAGTGCGCGCCGGTCGGCGGTGTAGATGACCAGCTGGATCGAGCCGCGCCTTCAGCAGATCCACCGCGTTCGGGCGGCCTTCGTTCACCTTGAAAACGGTCTTCACGCGGAGGCCGGCGGCGTGCAGGGCCGCGGCGGTGCCGCGCGTGGCCACGAGCGAGAAGCCGAGTTCCGGCGAAGCGCCTGGCCACGCTCGACGGCCGCGGGCTTGTCGCGGTCGTTCACGCTGATGAACACGCATGCCCTTGTCCGGCAGCGGCGTGCCGGCGCTCAACTGCGCCTTGGCGAAAGCCTCGCCGAAGTTCGCGCCCACGCCCATCACTTCGCCGGTCGAGCGCATCTCGGGACCGAGCGCCGGGTCCACGCCGGGGAACTTGTTGAACGGGAACACCGGCGATTTGACGAAGAACTGCGGCACCGGCAGACAGCCCGACGACAGCCCGCCGGTCAGGTGGGCGAGTTCCTTCAGCTTCTTGCCCAGCATCAGGCCCACGGCGATCTTGGGCAGCGGCACGCCGGTCGCCTTGCTCACGTAGGGCACGGTGCGCGAGGCGCGCGGGTTCACTTCGAGCACGTACACCGTGCCGTCCTTGATGGCGTACTGCACGTTCATCAGGCCGATCGACGTTCAGCGCGCGGGCCAGCCGCACGGTGTAGTCCTCGATGGTGGCGCACGTCCTGGCTCGCCGAGCGACGATGGCCGGCAGCACGCAGGAGCTGTCGCCGGAGTGCACGCCGGCCTCCTCGATGTGCTCCATGATGCCGGCGATCAGCACGTCGTCGGCGTCGGAGAGCGCGTCCACGTCGACTTCGGTGGCGTCTTCCAGGAACCGGTCGATCAGCACCGGGCGGTCCTGCGAGAAGGTCACGGCCTCGCGCATGTAGCGGCGCACCGTCTCCTCGTCGTAGGCGATCACCATGGCGCGGCCGCCCAGCACGTAGCTGGGCCGCACCAGCACGGGATAGCCGATGCGCCGGGCCACCGCGCAGGCCTCTTCCACGCTGGTGGCGGTGCCGTTGGCGGGCGAGGGAATGCCCAGCTCGTCGAGCAGCTTGCCGAACAGCTTGCGGTCCTCGGCCAGGTCGATGTTGGCGGGGTCGGTGCCGATGATGGGCACGCCCAGCGCGCTTCAGCGGCAGCGCCAGAGTCGAGCGGCGTCTGCCCGCCGAACTGCACGATCACGCCGTCGGGCTTCTCGGTGTCGCAGATGTTCAGCACGTCTTCGAGCGTGAGCGGCTCGAAGTAGAGGCGGTCGCTGGTGTCGTAGTCGGTGGAGACGGTCTCCGGATTGCAGTTGACCATGATCGACTCGACGCCGAATTCCTGCAGCGCGAAGGAGGCGTGGCAGCAGCAGTAGTCGAACTCGATGCCCTGGCCGATGCGGTTCGGGCCGCTGCCCAGGATCATGACCTTCTTGCGGTCGGACGGGTCGGCTTCGCACTCGCGATTCGTAGCTGGAGTACAGATACGGCGTGAAGCTCTCGAACTCGGCGGCGCAGGTGTCCACGCGGTTGAAGACGGCGCGGATGCCGAGCTCCTTGCGGCGGCGCGCGCACGGCCAGCGCGTCCGCGTCCCAGGTCCTGGCGAGCTAGCGCGTCGGAGATGCCGTCGCGCTTGGCGCGCGCGAGCTGCTCGCGGCGTGACCGAATCCAGGCGTCGCCTGCGCCAGTTCGCTTTCGAGATCCACCACCTCCTTGCATCTGCTCGCAGGAACCAGGGATCGATGGAGGTCAGCTCGTGGATCTGTTCCACGGTGTAGCCGCGCGCGAAGGCGAAGCGGATGTAGCCGAGGCGGTCCGGCGTCGGGCGTGATCAGCTTCTGCGGGATCAGCGCCTCGTCGTACACTTCGGCGGCCGACGGCCTTGCCCGTTTCCAGGCTGCGCATGCCCTTGGCCAGCGCCTCCTTGAAGGTGCGGCCGATGGCCATCACCTCGCCGACCGATTTCATCTGCGTGCCCAGCACCGGGTCGGCGCCGGGGAATTTCTCGAACTGCCAGCGCGGGATCTTCACCACCACGTAGTCGATGGTCGGCTCGAAGCAGGCGGGCGTCTTGCGGGTGATGTCGTTGGGGATCTCGTCGAGGCGGTAGCCGACGGCCAGCTTGGCGGCGATCTTGGCGATGGGGAAGCCGGTGGCCTTGGAGGCCAGCGCGGAGCTGCGCGAGACGCGCGGGTTCATCTCGATGATCACCATGCGCCCGTTCGCGGGGTTGATGGCGAACTGCACGTTCGAGCCGCCGGTATCCACGCCGATCTCGCGCAGGCAGCGCGAGGGCGCCGTCGCGCATCATCTGGTACTCGCGGTCGGTCAGCGTCTGCGCCGGGGCCACGGTGATCGAGTCGCCGGTGTGCACGCCCATCGGGATCGAAGTTCTCGATGGAGCAGATGATGATGGAGTTGTCGGCCAGGTCGCGCATCACCTCCAGCTCGAATTCCTTCCAGCCGAGCACGCTCTCCTCGATCAGCACCTCGTGCACCGGCGAGAGGTCCAGGCCGCGCTCCAGAATCTCGACCAGTTCCTCGCGGTTGTAGGCGATGCCGCCGCCGGTGCCGCCCAGCGTGAAGCTGGGCCGCAGGATGCACCGGGTAGCCGATGCGCGCGGCGAACTCGAGCCCGTCCTCGACGTTGTTGACCAGCTGCGATTGCGGGCGTCTCCAGGCCGATCTTGCGCATGGCGTCCTTGAACAGCAGGCGGTCCTCGGCCTTCTTGATGGCGTCGATCTTGGCGCCGATCAGCTCGACGCCGTACTTGTCGAGCACGCCGGCTTCGGCCAGCTCCACCGAGAGGTTCAGGCCGGTCTGGCCGCCGACGGTGGAGAGCAGCGCGTCGGGCCGCTCGCGTGCGGATGATCTCCTCGACGATACTCGACGCGTGAGCGGCTCGACGTAGGTGCGGTCGGCCAGGTCCGGATCGGTCATGATGGTGGCCGGGTTCGAGTTGACCAGCACCACTTCGTAGCCGTCGGCCCGCAGCGCCTTGCAGGCCTGCGTGCCGGAGTAGTCGAACTCGCAGGCCTGGCCGATGACGATGGGGCCGGAGCCGATGATCAGGATGCGATGGATGTCGTTGCGTCGGGGCATCCGTGTCTATGGCCTCGCTGGAACTCCGTCATGAGCTTCACGAAATCGTCGAACAGGTAGTGCGAATCGTGCGGGCCGGGCGCGGCTTCGGGGTGGTACTGCACGCAGAAGACCGGATGAGCTGCGGTGGCGGAAGCCTTCCAGCGTCTGGTCGTTCAGGTTCATGTGCGTGAGTTCGACGTCGTTCGCGTTGAGCGAATCCGGATCGACCGCGAAGCCGTGATTGTGCGAGGTGATCTCCACCTTGCCGGTGACTCTGTTGCAGCACCGGGTGGTTGGCGCCGCGGTGGCCGAACTTCAGCTTGTAGGTCTTGCCGCCGCAGCGCCAGGCCCAGCAATCTGGTGGCCGAGGCAGATGCCGAAGATCGGCGTCTTGCCGATCAGCTTGCGGACTTGCGCGGCCTGGAACTGCGAGCGGCTCGGGATCGCCGGGGCCGTTGGAGAGAAAGACGCCGTCGGGTTCGAGCGCCAGCACATCCTCGGCCGAGGTGCGCGGCCGGCACCACGGTCACGCGGCAGCCCGACGTGCACCAGGCGGCGCAGGATGTTGCGCTTGATGCCGAAATCGTAGGCGACCACGTGAAAGCGCGGCGCGGCGGGCTGCGCCGACCGGATCGGAGGGCGAGCACGGCTTCGACAGGCTCGGTCCACGTCGTAGGGCGCCTTCGTGGAGACGCGGGTGGCCAGATCGAGCCCGGCCATGGACGGGCATGTTCGCGGGCCTTTTCGACCAGTTCCTGGCGGATCGCCGGCCACGCCGGAGAGCACGCCGCGCATCACGCCGCGCGTGCGCAGGTGGCGGACCAGGCGCGCGCGTGTCGATCTCGGCGATGACCGGGATGCCGTGCGCGCTCGAGGAACTCGCTCGGCGTGCTTCGTCGCGAGCGCCAGTTGCTGGCGATCGGCGAGAACTCGCGCACCACCAGGCCTTCGATGTAGGGCCTGCGCGGCTTCGTTGTCGTCCGGCGTTGGTGCCGTAGTTGCCGATCTGCGGGATAGGTCAGGATGACGATCTGGCCGGAGTAGGAGGGGTCGGTGAAGACTTCCTGGTAGCCGGTGATGGCGGTGTTGAAAACGACTTCGCCGGTTCGTCTCGTGCGGGCGCACCAAAACTCCTGCCCTCGAAGACCGTGCCGTCTTCCAGGGCGAGGATCGCTTTATTCAATCCGGTTTTCCTCCAGGGAAGGGGTAACTCCTATTGGAGCATGTCGCGGGCGGAGGTTCAACCGGCGCGCTTTGGTATCATAAGGTACACTTTCCACGATCCATGATCGTCAAGACGCAATTTGCCCGTTTCGACTCGCTGCCACTGGATTGCGGCGCCACGCTGGCCCCGGTGGAGGTGGCCTACGAGACCTACGGCGAGCTGAACGCCGGCCAGGTCCAACGCCATCCTCATCCTGCACGCGCTGTCGGGCGACGCGCACGCGGCCCGCATCAGCGAGGAGACGGGAAAGCCAGGCTGGTGGGACAACTCCATCGGGCCGGGGAAGGCGTTCGACACCGGGAAGTTCTTCGTGATTTGCTCAAACGTGCTGGGCGGTTGCCGCGGCACGACCGGTCCCGCGTCCATCAACCCCGCGACCGGCGCACCCTACGCCACGTCGTTTCCCGGGATCACCATCCCTGACATGGTGCGGCTCCAGAAGAAGCTGATCGAGCACCTGGGCATCGAGCGCCTGTTGGCGGTGTCGGGCGGCTCGATGGGCGGAATGCAGGCGCTGGAATGGGCCGTCTCCTACCCGGATTCCGTCGTGGCGGCCATCCCCATCGCCACGACCGCGCGCCATAGCGCGCAGCAGATCGCTTTCAACGAGGTCGGCCGCCAGGCCATCATGGCCGACCCGGACTGGAACGAGGGCAACTACTACGGCGGTAAGTTGCCGGCCCGGGGGCTGGCCGTCGCCCGCATGGTGGGTCACATCACCTACATGAGCGACGAATCGATGCGGGAGAAGTTCGGCCGCCGCCTGCGGGACAAGGAGCGCTACGGGTTCGATTTCTCCATCGACTTCGAGGTGGAAAGCTACTTGCGCTACCGCGGCGCGCAGTTCGTCGAACGCTTCGACGCCAACTCTTATCTCTACATCACCAAGGCCTTGGATTACTTCGACCTGGCCAACGGACGCGGCTCCCTGGCTGAAGCCCTGGGCGAGTCCACCGCCCGTTTCCTGGTGGTCAGCTTTACCTCGGACTGGCTGTATCCAAGCTACCAGTCGCTGGAGATCGTGAACGCCCTGCGAAGCCGCAACCGTGACGTGGCCTACTGCGAGCTGACGTCCAATTACGGGCATGACGCCTTCCTGGTGGACATCAGCGAGCAGACCGAGATCCTGCGGGGGTTCCTGGCCAATACCTTCAAGGAGAGGGCCTGACCATGGCCCCCGTGATTGAGCCCCAACGGCGCCCTTTCGTCCGGGACGTGCTCGGGCGCAGCGACTACGCCATCATCAGCGACCTGGTCGAGCCCGGCACCAAAGTGCTGGACTTGGGCTGCGGCGACGGCGAGCTGCTGCAGTGGCTGGCCGAGAACAAGGGCGTCGAGGGGCGGGGGATCGAGATCAACGGCGCGCGAGTGCAGCGCGCTATCAGCCGCGGGGTTTCGGTCTACCAGGGGGACATCGACCAGGGGCTCGACGGGTTACCCCGACCAGGTCTTCGACTACGTGATCCTCAGCCAGACGTTGCAGGAGACGCGCCATCCGCTAGGTGTGCTGGGGGAGATGCTCCGCGTGGGCCGGCACGTGATCGTGACCTTTCCCAACTACGGCCACTGGTCGGTGCGGCTTAGCCACCTGTTCAGCGGCCGCGCGCCCAAGACCAGGCTGTTCCCCCACGACTGGTACGATTCGCCCAACATCCACTTCCTCACGGTGAAGGATTTCGAAGAGCTGGTGTGGCGGGAGAACTGGACGGTCGAGCGCAAGATCTTCGTCTCCGGCCACCACATGGGCCGCTTCCTCCCCAACCTCATGGCCGCCGTGGCGGTGTTCCTGGTAAGGCGCTAGGGGTTGCGATCTGGTCAACTCTTACTCCCGGAGTCAACTTTGGAAGGGGTGAGCCAATTCTCCCGATTCACCTCATTTTGGTATTGACTCCTGCTGCGCCGGCGTTACTATTGAGCTACAGTCGCTAAGACCCCGTTCGCGCGTGCGAACAGAGGAGGCTCATGATGCATCGCAGGCGGTGCCTTACACTCTGTGCCACGTTCTTGGTGGTCACTCTGACAGCCTGTGCCGAGGATTTGAACACTGGTCTGCTGGAGGCCGCGGAACATGGCGAGCATGGCAAAGTGCAGACGTTGTTGTCTCAGGGCGCTGATGTGAATGCGCACGGCGACGACTACATGACCCCGCTGATCCTCGCGGCGCAGAACGGGCACACGGAGACCGTGGAAACTCTGCTGGCCCATGGCGCCAGCGTGAATGCAAAATCCGCATCCGGCGTGACCGCCCTGATGTCCGCCGGGAGGTCCGGCGCCATCGAGACGGTGCGGGCCTTGCTGGCCGCAAAGCCGGCCGTGAATGCACAGAACATCAACGGGACAACCGCCTTGATGCGGGCGGCGCAGAGGGGCGATGCCGCCATTACGGAAGCGTTGCTTTCCGCCGGGGCTCTCCTGGAGATGAAAGACGTGCGCGGTGCAACCGCGCTCATGCGAGCCGCTGTCAACGGACATACCCAGGTTGTCGGAGTGCTCCTTGCCAAGGGCGCTGATGTGAACGTCAAGACGAGCGCGGGTTGGACGGCCTGCATGTTTGCAGCCAACGGGGGTCACGCCGCCGTTGTGGAGCTTCTGATGACGAAAGGCGCCGACCTGAACGCGACAACGGATCTAGGGTGGACTGCCGAGACCGTGGCGGCAAGAATGGGGCACGCGCGCGTTGTCGCGATACTCAGGAGAGGCAAATGAAGCGGCCCGCGGCCGGACAGCCATCCCTTCCTGCCTAGCCACGGACCAAGTTAGGGAGTTCCTTCTCCGCGTGCAGGGGCGCTAAGCGGAACAGCCAGGCGGCTTCTTCGGGGCTTGACTGCACCAAGCTCGGATCAGCCACCACGGCCGGGTTCACCTGCATGACGCGGCCGCTGAGCGGGCAATAAAGGGAATGCTCCACCGAATCGGAAGCGCGGATCAAGGCGCATGACCGTCCCTGCTCCAGCACATCGCCCGTTACGGGGAGTTCGAGACCCGCGATCTCCCCCACCGCAGCGGCAAATGCCTTCGCCACGCCGACCTGGGCGGCGCCGTCAGGATCAAGCCGGACCCAGGCGTGGTTTGGGATGCACCAAGTCGCCGGAGAGGATTCCACCGGAGCGAGCGCACCGGCCGCGGCCACGGGCGTGCGCAGGGCGCGCACTACAGCGCTGCGCAACTCCTGGCGAGTGAACGGTTTCGTGACGTATTCGAAGGCTCCCAGCCGCTTGGCGTGCAAGGCGCTTTGAATCGTCGGATAGCCGGTGATCATGATTGCGCGCGGCCGCAACCCGGTTTGCTTGAGGTGCTGGAGCAGACCCAATCCGTCGATGCCGGGCATCATCAGGTCGGTGATCACCAGCGCATAAGGCTGCGCGGCCAAGAGCGCCAGGGCTTCAGCGGCGCTTTGGACCGCGTCGATTGCCAGATCATCCTGCCGGAGCGCCTTGCGAACCGCGTCCAGGACGACTGCGTCGTCGTCGACCACGAGCACATGTTCACCCATCGACCTTATCTTCCTCCTTCGCTGCCGGGCGAGATTGCGTGACGGGAAGCGTTGCCCGGACGATGGTCCCCCGACCCGGCTGGCTTTCGATTTGGATGGCGCCGCCATGCCGCTGGACGATGCCCAGGCAGACTGCCAGTCCGAGCCCGTCCGTCCTCCCTCCTTTGGTGGAGAAAAACGGTTCGAAAATGCGCGAGCGGACCTCGGGCGGAATGCCTGTGCCCTCGTCCCGCACCGAGAGTTCGACTAGGTTCGTCCCGGCACGCCTGGCGCCGAGGACGATCCTGCCTCCTGATGGCATGGCCTGTTGAGCATTGAGGACCAGGTTGAGCAGGACCTGCTCGATCTGGAGACGGTCCACCTCGATGGGCGGAAGATCCGGCTCGATCCGGCGCTCGAACACGATGTCGCGGAAGACCGCCTGCCGGGCGACGACGTCCACTGCCTTCTCGATCAGGTCCGTTGGGGAGGACGGCGACAGCGTCAGGGCATCCTGACGGGCGAAGTCCAGCAGGCTACGCACGATGCGCCGGCACCGCAGGGCCTGGTTGAGGATCACTTCGTAATCCTTGCGGCGCGGATCGGCCGGCGCGGCGTCTTCCAGCAGGTTCTCGGCGTAGGACAGGATCCCCGTCAGCGGGTTGTTGATTTCATGGGCGACCCCGGCGGCAAGCTTGCCCATGGAAATGAGCCGCTCGGACTGAATGAGGCTCTGTTGGGTGGCGGTCAACTGCTCGGCCATGGCGTTGAAGGAACGGGCCAGCTCTCCAAACTCGTCGTTGGAACGCGCCGTGATGCGATGGGTCAGGTTCCCCGCGGCTACACGGCGGATACCGCGCAGCAGGTCCTGCATGGGACGGCGAAAGCGGCGCGCCAGCACCAGCCAGACGACGAGGGCGCCCGCCAGGACGGATGCGACTGACAACGCGACCGATCGCACCTGAGTCTCCGCCAGGTTTCTCTCGACCTGGTCCAGCGGCAGGCTGATGTCGATCACGCCGAGCACGCCCGAGTCCTTCTCCTGCCGGTGGCAGGCTTGGTTGATGCAGCCGGGCTCGGCCAGGATCGGCGCGAACGCCCGCAGGTTGCCTGCGTCCAGCATGGTCCGAGCCTGTACGTCGTGGGGAGGCGCGGGCCGCGTCCGTTTGTTCGCATGACAAAGGGCGCACGGCGGCGCGTCCAGCCCGAGGCGCTGGCCCACGTCTTCCGGATTCGCGGAGAGAGTGATCCTACCCCGGTGCTCGACAAGCCGGATCTGGCGGACTTGCGTCTGCTGCGTGATCCGCTCGATGCTGGCACGGATCTCCTCCCGGTGGTTCTGCATCATGGCAAGGCGCAGGCCGGCCTCCACCGCATCGCAAGTCAGCAAGAGCCCGCGTCGCGCCTCTTGCAGCAGCCAGGACCGCTGCCAATGCAGCATGAGCAATGAGGACGCCACCAGCAGGGCCGTCATCACGAAGACGGTCAGCAAGGTCAACTCGAGGGCCGCATTCCGGCGTCGCATGGTCAAAACTGCCCGCTCAAGCGGCGTGGTTCCATCCCATACAGGCTGCACAGTCCGCAAGGTCGTCGGCAAGCTGCGACATCTTGTCGTAGAAGACCTGGGTTCCGGCCGAGAACCGCAGGAGAACGTCGTTCAGTTTTGACGGCACGTGAGGAAACACCTTGCGCAGATTCATCACTCGATGAGGAAAGAACACGGATGCGTCGTCATTGGAGAGGCGGCCTGCCAGCTCCGGGGACGCTTGAATGGCATCACGAAATGTCACAAAATCCCGGCCCACCACGTAGTGCAGGATGTTGCCGGCGCTCCAGACGTCGAAGTCGGCGAAGTCCTGGTTCAAGTCGAAGTCTATCCACTTGTACTGTCCGGTGCCTTGCTCGATGATCAGGTGATCGTTGCGGATATCGCCATGACACAGCCCCGCGTCGTGCAGGCGCTGAATTGCGCGCAGGCTATCGATGATCTTTGGCAGTATCTGGGGGAAGTGCGTGTGGAAGTATTCCTCGTGACCGGCCGGAAGAGAATGCACGTGATTGAGCAGATCCACGCCCGTGATGTAGGCAATGACCCGCACCAGGTTGCCGCGCGCGTCGCGCGCCGTGCGGCCCTGCATGAATCGGGGATCGCCGCGGACCAGTTCCAGCACCCGTCCCTCCTTCTCGGGGCTGCGGACGCACCTCACGTGAAGGCTCCCGATCTGTGCGTGGAACTCCTCGTGAAAAACGAGCTTGAGGATGTGCAGCTTTCCCGTTTCCAGGTCAGTAGCGCGCTTGACCCAGAACTTAGGCTGGTCGTCGATTCCAAACCGTCCCTCGCGCTCGTTGCCGCGGATCAGAAAGGCGGCCCCTTCCAAGTCAACGACGTGATCAGGATCGATGGACATGTAGTTGGTGGTGTCGTCCACGATCGACAGCCGCTCGGGGAGCGGGTGGAGCGCAAGACGCCGGGCCTGATGGCAGATCCACTCCTCGCGGGTCCCTGAGGGCGGGGGCACAGACCAAAGATATCACGCCGCTGTTCGAGCGCATACCTCCACGTGCGAGCACAGTTCCATAGCGGGCTTACTGCATCTGCGGCTCCGATGGCACCGGTTCGCCCGCGTGGATCGAGACGAATATTCCTCGATCGTTGGCGAGCAGTCCCCCTAGCTTCTGGTCCACCGCCTTAGAGTGGCGATAGCCGGCGACGCCGAAGTAGACCATCACAGCGCTGAACAAGACCAGACCGAGGTCAAAGAATGTCCACATCGATATTCCGAAATAGCGGAAGAGCGTGATGCCAGCCGTCAGGAAGGCCAGCCCCGTGCGAATCATGGCCAGGGAAGTTCGCCCCCTGGCGAGCTCCGTGCGCTGGAAGGATAGCCGCGTCCTGGTGACGGCGAAGACCGTTCTTTCCCCGGCGAGGCGGTTGCGCAGTTGAGCCAGGTTTGTGCGCCGCTCCGAAAGCGAGGTGCGGCGACCGGCCATGTCGGTCCGTTGCGTCGCCAGCCTCGTCCTTTCCTCGGTCTGGATCGTTCTTTCTTGGGCGAGCTCGGTCCTGAGGTTCGCCAGTTCCGTGCTTCGAGTGGACAGCCGCGTCTGCTCGCGGGTGAGAGCAGTCCTCTCCAGGGCCATGCCGGTCTGCTTCTCGGCATTGTCGGACGTCTTGGAGGCGTATAAGGCCAGATTCGAAGTAGTGTCCGTCCTCTGCCTGGCCAGATCATTCTGCTCGAGTGTGGCGACGACCTGCTTCTCGCCCAGTTCCGTCAGTTTCGCCAGCAGCCCGACGACTGTGTCCGAGCTGTGCCCATTATCGCCACCGTTGTGGGACTCCGACATCGCTTTTCATCTCCTTTCCGCATTCTTCCCGCGCACCGGCCCGAAGCGGGACGCCACTGCCACAGACCTGCTCAGGAACGCCCGAATGCCGACGCATATCCTGGCTCATACTCCACGCTACGCACCCCCGGGACCGCCCCGGCTATGGACAGGACCGTCTTCATGTCTGCCTCGGGCAAGTAGGGCCCCACGAGACGGAGCTGGCCATCACTCATGCTCGCCGACAGTTCCAGTTGCAGCGTTCTGGAGTCTGCTACCAGCGACGCCAGGGCCTCGGTCGCGATGTAGTCGTTCTCCACCCGCGCGATCGATTCCGGCGTAGGCTGGAAATCCACCTGGTGCATTACCCTGCGCAGCATGTCGCAAGCCCCCTCCATCGACAGCCGCTCGATGTTCAAGCACAGGTCATAAAGCGCAGGATCGCGGACGTCCTGGCCGTAAATCAGGCGCGCCCAGCGCAACCGATCCTGGTCCATCTTGCGGACATATTCGCGCGCTTCCCCCTCGGAACATCGGAGACGTTCTCGTGTTTTGGCGATCCTCAACTCCATGGGGGCGATCAGCCGAATGCGCACGAAGTGGGGCACCTTGTCCAACAGCAGGTGGCCGGAGTAGCCAAAATATGCGAGCCGGCCTTGCCGCACGCATTCCAGAAGAGCCCGCTTCATGAAGATCAGATAGGGGCGGCGGAGCTCGCTGAATTGCTCATAGGTTTGAATCGCCCTCTCGACCTCGGCCGTGACGCGGGTGGCAAGGTCCCCGTAGTTGTTCACGGCCGCCAGGAGATCCTCCCGCGTCAGGCAGCGGATGCCCTCCTGCTTCGCTAGGCACTCAACGATCATTTGCCCCCCTGACATCGTGCCTCGGGAGATCAGGAGAACCGTTGTGGCGTCCATCGACGAGCTGCTTGCCAGGACCGGGCGCAAGAGCACGGCCACCGTTTCCTCTCAGCGGGAGATCAGTGCCACTCCCATTCGATAAAACCGGGCCGAACGTCCGCCATGGCGTTGACGATCAGCTCGACCAGGCCACCGTATTGGATCCGGTGCTTTTCCCAGATATTGTAATACGCCAGCATGTCGCGGAATTGGCCCTTACAATTGCTGCAAGGGGCGCACAGGTATTTGGGAATGGAAGGATCGAGGCACTCGGCAAAGGCGTTGAGAAGCTGCTCCATTTTCTTGCGGCCGGAGACGTGGAAGCGCCAATCGGGGAAGTTGTGGCCACTCATGATGGCGAAGCCGCTGCCGCCGCCACAACAGTAGTTGTCGACCCCGTGGGGCTCCATCTCCCGGAACTTCGGGCAGATCTGGCGGATGACCTCGCGCTGCGGCTCGACCACGCCCATCAGCCGGACCAGGTTGCAGGGGTCGTGCAGCGTAACGGGGAAGTCGTTGCGGCTGGGATCCAGCTTGAGGCGGCCGCTCATGACGATGTCGCGCAGCAGCGTCATGGAGCTCTCCCGGGGGACGTTCAGATCCCCGGCGAGGACACGGTCCGCGATGACGGAAAGCGCCTTGTGCGCGTGGCCGCATTCGCCGAGAACGATCTTCTTCACCTTCAGCTTTCTGGCGGCCTCGGCGTGTTTGATGGCCACGCGGGCGAACTGCGCGTCGTCGTACCAGAGGCCGTAATTGATGGAGTCGTAGCCCGCCAACTCGGAAGACAACGTCCATTTGATGCCCGCAGCCGTCAGAATCAAGGCGAAGGCGCCGGGGTTCTCGGGCCAGGCCAGGATTTCGCCCGCGTTGTGGATCAGCAGGACGTCGGCGCCCTCCACGTCCCAGGGGGTCTCGATCTGGACGCCCGTCTTCTCGGAGATGTCCTCGTCGATGAACGCGATGTTGTCCTTGACTACCTCCGCATTCATGCCGGTGGAGGAACCGACCTTGAGCTGAAGCATCGAACCGGTGTCGTGAAGCTCCTTGGCGGCAATCCCCATCTCCTGGCTGAAGAGCTTCCTGAGCTCGTGAGCCACCAGGCCGTTATCGGCGCCGATCGGGCATGTCTGCGCGCACCGGCGGCAGAGGTTGCACCGGTAGGAAAGCTCGATCAACCGGGCCACCAGAGGCCAATTCAGCTTGATGTCGCCGTGCTGCCAGGCGCTGAGTAGGCCGCCGTTTTTGACGTGCTTGAAGTACAGGCGCCGCATGATCTCCGAGCGATACGTCGGGCGGTAGAGTTCGTTGCGTCCACTGGCCTCGAAAATGTGGCACGCTTCCGAGCAGGTCTGGCACTTGGCGCAGTGCTCCATGGTGAGCAGGAGCGGCTGAAGAAACGTCCAGTTATTCTCCCGGCTGAAAAGCTTTTCGAGCCCTGACAGGAATTTTCCGACGAGCTGGTCTTCCTCCTCTTTGCTTTTTGGCCGCGGGATGCTCACGGCGCAGGTGTCATCCAGGAGACACTCGTACTTCTCCTGGGCCTGTTCGGAGAGCGGCGTCCAATTATGGTCCTTCGATGGGTCGTCGAAAGGAGCCGGAAGAGGCATCAAGTCCTCATTTTCGAGGTGCGTCAAAGGGCGCCTGTCGGGGCGCGACATTTCTTCCAGCTTGACTTGATCCTTCATTTCTTCACCTCCTGCGCCGGGTTGGCCGTGGCAATCTCGGCCCATGTCTTGGACCCGTCCGCTCCGACATGCTTCGCAGCCCACGTCGGCCTGTAGGTGAGGTACTCCGCGATTTTCCTCCGCAGCTTCTCGTTGTTCACGGATGGCTGGTCATCCCATCGAATGGAGTGATACGTGAAGTACTTCCCGACGAAGTGCGACATGTGGGTCATCGGAACGTAGGCTGCGAGCAGAGCGCCGGCGATCAACCCGGCGGTGGTCAGGGCGGGCACCTTCAAGCTCGTGTCAAACAGCAGCAAGCCTGTGGCCAGGTCCAGTGCTCCCGCCGAGCCCGGCGGACGCAATGCGTAGCCCGCGATCAGTAATCCGAAGGTGACGATGAAGAACATGAGGTTGAAGATGTCTCCGGGCGCGGTGTAGTTGCGCAGGTTGGGGTCGCTAAGGCGCTTTACCAAGAGTCCAAAAGCGCCGGCAACCACCAGGACGGCGCCGAGCAGCCCCGTGGATTTGTAGAGATAGTGCAAAGCAGCCGCGAGCGGAGCGGCCATGAGCGCCGGCGCAAGCACGGAGACGAGTGCCGTGAGAACAACCAACACCGCGGCAGCGATCACCAGATAAAGGCCGAAGTGAAACGGAAAAGAACGGAGCCACATAGGCCGGTTGAACTCCCAGAGTCCTTTCAGAAACGTCATCTCCGGGATCATGGCCTTCAGCTCGCCCCAGAGGCTGAAGTGGAGGGGCTTGGTCCACCAGTCGGCGGTTTCGAAGTATGAGCCGCCGTGTTCGGCGCGCCCTGGTTCTTCGTGCGGCACCGGATACAACTCCCAGCGCAAGTGCACGGGCGCCCTTGCGTACCAGATGGCCCTGGCGAGGGAGCCGGCCAAAAATGTCAAGAAGCCCAGGTAGATGATGGCATACAAGATGGTCGTCATAAGTCTTCACCTTCACTGTGGAGCCGAAACCGGCGCCAAGAGGTCCTGCAGCGTGCTTTTCGTCAAGGTCTCGACGATCTCTCTGTTGATGGCGCAAAAGATTCCAAAGCAGTCGCAGGTGCTCACGCGGCCGCAGAAGTTCGGGTCGAGGACACAATCCATGATTCCCACCGGACCGTCCACGGCCTCAATGATGTCCAGCAGCCTGATCTCGCCCGGAGGGCGGCCCAGCAGGAAGCCTCCCTTGTTGCCCCAGACGCTCCTCAGCAAGGCGGTGTTCTTCAAAGGAAGGGCCAACTGGGACAGATAAAGCCTCGAAAGATGCTGGCGCTCCGCGACATCCCGGAGGGAAACAGGGTGGCCTTCGTGCGTGTTCCTGGCGACGTTGGCCATGAGGCGGATCGCGTAGCAGGCTCGCGTATTGACTCTCATACACTCTCCCGTCCCGATCGAGTCTATCGGCTCGCTCAACATTTACCATTGATGCCCGGGTGTGTCAAGGGGGATCGGATCGCTTAACCTGAAAAGATGCCGCCGCTTGCGACGATTTTTCCGGTTTCCGGTGTGGAGACGCCTTTCTGGGTTCCGCCATTGGTGGCTTTTGTGGTGTCGTTCTTCTCCTCCATGGGCGGGATTTCCGGCGCCGTGCTGCTGTTGCCCTTCCAGATGAGCGTGCTTGGCTTTACGAGTCCCGCCGTAAGCCCCACCAACCTGGTGTTCAACATCATCGCCATACCCAGTGGGATCTACCGCTACGCGCGCGAGGGCCGGATGATCCGGCCCCTCACCTGGATGGTCGTGGCAGGCACCGCGCCCGGCGTCATCTTGGGATTACTGGTACGGCTTAACTGGCTGCCGAATCCGCGGCCGTTCAAGGCCTTCGTGGGGTTCGTGCTGGCGTACATCGGAGTCCGCATGCTCTTGGAGGCCCGCAGACCCGATCGCAAGGCGGCGGGCGTCAGCGCTTCCGACTGGAGCGTGCGTTGCCTGGAGTTCAACAGCCGGCGGCTCGTCTTCGAGTTTCAGGGTCGCAGGTATGAGTGCAGCACACGCTTTGTCTTTCTGATTTCTCTGATTGTCGGTATGGTAGGCGGCATCTACGGGATCGGAGGCGGCGCCATCATAGCCCCGTTCTTCGTCACCCATCTCGGGCTGCCGGTGCATACCATTGCGGGGGCGACGCTGATGGGCACCTTCATTACTTCCGTGGTGGGCGTGGCTTTCAGCCACATGATCGCGCCGCTCTACCGGGGCAGAGGAACGGAGGTGACGCCGGACTGGCTGCTGGGTTCCCTGCTTGGGGCGGGAGGAATGCTGGGCATCTACCTAGGGGCTCGCGCCCAGCGTTTTGTCCCCGCCAGATGGCTGAAGGGGATGCTGGCACTGATCCTTCTGTACGTGGCTCTGAATTATTTGTGGGGCTACCTGGCTTTGCTCAGATAGCCCCGTTAAGTCACGCCTACTTCTTCATATCGCCCGTGGCAAACTTGTGAAGTTTGACTTCCACCTTCTCTTCCAGGCTGTCGTAGTATTCCTTCAGGACCGCAATCACCTCGGGCCTGGAGAACTCGGAGGGAACCGGCTTGCCCTCGCTCATGAGTTTCCGGAGCATGGTTCCGGAAAGCAACAGGCGCGCGCCTCCCTTGTAGTTGCCGTTCTCGTCGATCACAGCCTTGCTTTCGTGCGGGCAGGTCTTCATCGACGCCATGCTGCCGCACTCGTAACAGTAGAAGGTCCAGTCCATGCACAGCGGCCGCAGAACCAAGGCGTCCGGTGGGATCTCGTTGAAGATCTTCTGTGCGTCGAAGGGCCCGTAGTAATCGCCGATGCCGGCATGGTCCCGCCCCACGATGAGGTGCGAGCAACCGTAGTTCTGCCGGAACACGGCGTGCAAGAGCGCCTCGCGCGGTCCGGCGTAGCGCATCTCCATGGGATAGCCGCCCTGCACCACGCGGTCCCTCCGGAAGTACTTGTTTACCAGAGCGTCGATGGCTTTCACGCGGACTTCGGCGGGGATGTCACCGGGCTTCAGCTTGCCCACGAGCTGGTGGATATAGACCCCGTCACAGACCTCGATGGCCACCCACGCCAGGTAGGCGTGCGAGCCGTGCATCGGGTTGCGCAGTTGCAGGGCGGCCACCGTGCTCCAGCCGCGTTGCTGGAAGATCTCGCGGGCCTCGACGGGCCGCTGGTAGATGCCCTGGAACATTTCCGGGTAGTAGGACTCGGAGATGACCTTGACCGGGCCCGCCAGGTTGATGGGACCCTGCTCCATCACTTTCTGAACGCCGGGATGGGCGGAGTCGGCCGTGCGGAACACCTGCTTGCACTCGTGCTCCTTGTCGATGGTGTACTTTTCGGTCACCTTCATGGTGCCCATGATGGCTTCCGTTTCGACGTCCCAGAGAGCCACTTCTTCTCCGATTGCTATGGAGCCGGCCAGGTCTTCGGCCGCGGAAAGAGTGATGGGAATGGGCCAGAACAATCCCTTCTTGGAAGGCAGGGCGTAGCTGTCGCAGCAGCCCTGCCAGTCCTGCTTGCCCATGAAGCCATCCAGGGGGGTGAACGCCCCAATCCCCATCATGATCAGGTCGCTGGTTTCGCGCGTGGTCATGGGGACCTTCTTGAGGCCTTCTGCTCTGCTGGCCTCCTTCTGCCTGGCTTGGCCTTCCAGAAGAAGGGGCTTCAGCGTCGGACTACCGTGGGGTGGAACAAGTTTACTCATAGTTAGTTCTCCTTATTAACTTAGATCTGCGTTCATCAAAACTTCAGCCTCGCTCTGCCGGGCATGGCGGCGAGCGGCATCCAACAGCCCGTGCGCCCACTCGGGGGTTGCAGCGGCGTGCAGATGGACATAGCTGGCCATGACGTTTTCAATGACCACGCCGTCGCGTTGATGGAAGCATCCCGTGCCGCGCACTACGGAGCAGGCGGTGGGGGGCGCATTGCCGCCCAGCAGAATCCTCGAGTAGTGAAACTCATGGCCCTTGAGAGATGTGCCCTCGGGAAAGAACGGATTTGGTCCGTCCACTACCAGCCTAGCGTACCCGTGCCCCTGCGGCGCGGAACAGACTTCCACGTCGAAGGGCAGAACACCGGCCATGGGGAAGCTCCGCCCCTCCCAAGAGATGGCCCGTGCGAGGAGCATGAGACCGCCGCACTCCGCATAGACCGGCAGGCCGCGGCGGGCCGCATCGCGCAGGGAGGCCAAGAAGCTCCTGTTCGCCGCCAGGGCAGCGCCGTGGGTCTCCGGGAAACCGCCGCCGATGTAGAGCGCATCCAGACCTGCCGGGAGCTGGCTCGCGGCCAGCGCCTCGATGGGGACCAGTTCAGCGCCAGCCGACTCCAGGGCCTCGAGGTTCTCGGGGTAGTAGAACGTGAAGGCGGAGTCCCTCAGGAACCCAATCCTCAGGCCGCGGCCATCCACGAGTTCCGGGGCGGGATGGTCAGCCACCTCCAACCGGGGCGCCTGCCGTGCGATGGAAAAGAGGCGTTCCGTATCCAGGGCGTTCCGGGTCAGTGAGGCGAGGTTCTCTCTCAGCTTCTCCGTCTGCCGGTGTTCCTGCGGGGGAACGAGACCGAGGTGCCTCTCCGGAAGCAGGACGCCCGATTCCGCTCTTGGCACAGCGCCCAGGACGGGCAATCCGCACTCACACTCGATGGCCTCGCGGGTGACCCGCTCGTGCCGGCGGCTGCCTACCCGGTTGAGAATCACACCCGCGACGGGCACCTCAGGGTCGAGCTTCTGGCAGCCCAGGACGAAGGCCGCAATCGTGCGGGTGACTTTGGTTACGTCCGCCACGAGCACGACCGGCGCGCGGAGCAGCTTGGCGAGCGCAGCCGTGCTGTGCGTGCCTTTGGCATCCACGCCATCGTACAGCCCCCGGTTGCCCTCGATGACGTTGAGTCCCGCGGGCAAGCCGTGCCGGACGAAGCTCCGGGCAACCCCCTCGAAGCCCATCAGGTATGTGTCCAGGTTCCTCGCCGGCTGGCCCGAGGCCCAGGAGAGCCAGGCGGCGTCAATGTAGTCCGGCCCTTTCTTGAAGGCGCGAACCGGCAGACCCGCCCGGGAAGCCGCCAGGATGAGTCCAAGCGAGACCAGCGTCTTGCCCGATTCTCCAGAAAGCCCGGCGATGACGAGGCGTGGCTGCATAGTCACTTCTTCTGAGCCGAGTCCGATGCTTCCTGCTCCTCCGGCACCTGGAACGTGTAATTGCCGTCGAGGAACTGCCGCACGTACCAGCGCATGACATCCTGGCTGCTCATGTACATGTCGAGCTGACTGCTGCTCACCAGCAAACGGCCCAAGATGTCCAGCCTGGCTCCGGTGTCCTCGGCCGGTCCCTTCTTGAACCACGCGTTCAGCAAGTCCCCCCGCCGATCCACCTGAAAGCCGTAGTGAGTGAGGCAAGCCTCAAGGAAACACGCCCTCAAGCCGCGGCGCTGCCGCGTGGCGCCCCCGCCGGCGAATCGAAAAGAGATGTAGTTCGCACTGGGGGCGTCCGACAGGCAGGCGTCCACCAGAGAGAAGTGGTACGCCAGCCGCGAGTTGAAGTTCATGTAGTCATCCGCCACCAAGAGGTAGCTTCGTTCGCCGAAGCCCCGCGTGGCGCTGCTTTGGGAGGACAAGGAGCCGGCCATCACGGAGGCCACATCACTGAAGCTGGCGGGCATCTCGCGCTTCCAGGTCACCGCCGGATGAGTCAGCCCCTTCCACAAATACTGGAACGGTCTGGAGACGATCTCCGGCGGAGACACCTGGCGGCTGTCCGGCTTGTGCAGCGCCAGGCCCCCGCCCAGGTCGAGCACGTAGACGTGCAGCGGCATGGTGGTCTCGAGCTTCCTCGATCGCTGCTGGTGCTGCTCCAGCTCGATGTCGTTCACGACGAACATCGCTTCGACCGCCTTCTCGTGACAAAACCTGAGCACGTCGTGAGTGGACTTGCAGCCCGCCGGACGAAAGTTGAACGCCGAAGGATCCAGCAGGTTGAGCGTGAGCAACCGCCTGGCGATGGGGTCGGCACTCTGCTCCCGCCGGCGGTCTGGCGAGCCTGTCCCGGGCCGGCGCGCCTCCCACAACAAGCCGGCGTACACCTTTGCCTGGACCGCATCCAGGCTGACTGGGTCTCCTGTCTTCAGTTGTTCGAAGCCACCTTTCATCAGGAAAACCGACGGCACCTTGAACTCGCGAAGCAACGTCGCCGCGTGCCCTGTCACGTTCCCCCACTCCGCTACCAGACCGGCGATGCGGGGCAGGATCTCCACGATCTCCGGGGAGGCCTTACGCAGAAATACAAGCGCCCCTTCGGGCGTCTTGCTCAGATCCTGGACTTCTTCTATCAGGAACGCAGGGCCCGCTACCTGACCGGGGAACACGGTTCTGCCCCCTGAAAGCACCGGCTCCGACCGCGGCCGGGGCCTACGCGAGCCCGCGGGCTCGGCCAGCGCGAGAGGCCGGGCCTGCAGAATCCAGATGTTGCGTTGCTCGTCCATCGCCCATTCCACGTCCTGGGGTGTCCCGAAGTGGTCCTCGATTCGGATTCCCCATTGAGCCAGGAGTTGCAACTCACCTTCTTCCAAGCTGGCCGTGTCGGCTTCCGAGGGTTCCAGCTTCCGGTGCTGGAGACCGCCGCCCGCCAGCGCCGTGATCTCTTCGTCCTTGCGGACGAGGTGGCGTTCCAGGACGGCGTGGGGATGCCGGTGGGACATGATGAACAGGTCGGCCGGGACCCTTCCGCTGGCGATCTCCAGCCCCAGCCCGCGGGTGGAGGTGACCCAGAGGACTTTGTTCTTCGGCTCGCCGGGATCCCGTGTGTACATGATCCCCGAGGCCCGGGCGCGGATGACGGGCAGAAAGAGGACGGCCATCGGACTGTCCACCTCAAGCAGTCCGGTGCTGAGCCGATAAGAGAGGGCACTGGCGCCGAAGCGCCCGGCGACCACCTGCTTGTAGGCCTCCACGACCTGGTCCTTCGGAACGTTGATCAGGCTCAGGAACTGGCCGGCGAAGGTCCTTTCTCCTCCTTCACCCACGGCACTGGAACGCACGGCCAGCCCCATCTCGCCCGCCTTCAGCGTCAACGCCCGCTCGCTGATGGCCACTTCGATAGCTCTCGGCACCGGACGCGCCAGCACCATCTCCGCCAGCCTCGCGGAGGCCGAGTGCAATCCCTCGATGTCGTCTACCTCGAGGTCCCGCACGGCATTGCGAATCGATTCCCAAAGAGGGATCCCGCAGAATTGTCTGTAGGCTGCCGTGGTCAACACATAGCCGTCGGGGACGGGGAGGCCGAGCTTGTTCTTGATCTCTCCGAGAGCGGCAGCCTTGCCTCCCACTTCGGAGACCGCCTCCATGCCGAATTCGGTGAGCCACGCCGACAGTTTCGGGGTGACCAGCTCCTGACAGGCCGCGATGTAACGCTCAACCTCGCTGCGCTGCTCGTTCAGGGCGTCCGTCAGTTGGGTGTAGCGAAGTCCGGCGAGCGCCTCGAGGGCGCCGACGGCACCCGACGCTTTTTCGAAGATCGCCGACACGCGCCCCCCGACGACGTCGAGTTGGGGAACGAT
Organism: Bryobacterales bacterium; assembly: GCA_963798455.1. Lineage (GTDB taxonomy): Bacteria > Acidobacteriota > Terriglobia > Bryobacterales > Bryobacteraceae > CAWCTD01. Next base: position 4,118,990 of record CAWCTD010000003.1, on the reverse strand, counting down.
GAACCGCAGGTCCTCCTGGAGGCCGGCTATCAACTCCAGACACTCGTTGTTGAGGGAGAGCAGTTCCCGGAAGGCCGCGTATTTCCGCCGGAGCCTTTCCTCGGAGTCACGGCCAGAGTCGCCGGCAGGCTCGACGTTCCGGGCTGAGCCGCTCCGCGAGGTCCACGGGAGTGAGAAAAACCTCCTCCCCGCACCCACAAGGAACGACGTTGCCCCGCTATGCAAATTAACGCTCACCACTATTCTATTCCGATCAGTGAGCCACTCGCCGCTTTCTGCCGAACAGCCTCGATGCGAGAAAGTCGATCGCAAAGCCCGCTGAGGCCGCTGCCAGCACGGCCAGAATCCCATACAGCGGCGCGTGTTGATTCGCCAAAACCGCGAAACTCTCCGGGAATCCAACCTTCACTACCTGCAGAGGCACAGAGGATTCCCGGCTGACGGCCCGGTCACGGCACTCCAAAACCTTGACCGTGTAGGATGCTGGCGGGGCTAGCTTGGGCCAGAGGAACTCGACGGAGAACGGCGTGCCGCCAGCGCGAGGTTCGCCCATCTTCAAACTTTGGGGGAACACCTGATACAGGCCGTCCGCTTTCTTCAGATCCAGGAAGTGGGACCGGATGGGGCCCGCCGTATCTGCTGCCTGCTCTGGATCGACCCGCAGGCGGGTCAGGATAGACGCCTCATCGAGAAGACTTCGCCGGATCACCCCGGCGTCGAGCAGCGCGCTGACGGGCTCCGGGCTGAAGCAGAGGAACAGCGAAGGTCCTCCCGAGATCTCCACTTTGCCCGAGGTTGCCCAGATGAGTCCGAACCTCGCCTTCGTGTTGAACGATTCCTTCCTGTCGGATCCCCGCACGACTACGATCGCCTTGGAGCCGGGGCCGACCATGCCTTCGATTCTGAGCCGTGCGCCGCTGTAAAAGGAGCCCATCTCGATTCGCTCCGGCGTCAGTCTGACGACAGGCTCCCCCACTCCGTCAGCCGGCACCGCGGCGCGCTGGGCGAACAGCAAGAAGGACACAAACCCGAGCGCCAGCCGCGGGGTGGCGATCTTCATGGCTGTTCTCCCGCCGGCAGGCCGCCGCCGGCCTTTCGGTCACACGGATTCGAGAGTATCTTCTTCACCCCCTGGCGCCACAACAGCAGCGTGGGGATGAGCAGCCCGAAGAACGTTTTCAGAAAAACAACGGTGAAATCGGAATGGCGCTGGTTGGCGAAATACATCGCTACCGCCAGCTCGATGAGCATGGCAATATCGAGGACAACGATCGCCGCGACCCGTCCCCGACCTCGCTTTGTGCCGCTCTCGGAATGCATGTTACTGGTCCGCTTCGATGCTCGAGTCAGAGACCGGCGCTGCTGGTGACATTCATGAGCCGCAGCGCCTTGTGCGGGTCTTTGTAGTAGTAGCGAACTTCGTCCCCCGCTTTCCATGTGTCCGTCGGCAGCCCAAAGTACTCGTCCGGAATCGTGAATGTGACCAGTTGCCGCCGTTGGGGGGAGTACAACGTGATGGTCTTCCGGACACGGTCGACCTTCGGGAAGGTGGCTCCCTTAAGGGAAGGATCGTCCGCAAAAACACCATCCCGCTGTTCGACCAAGTTGTAGGGTATGGTCTCAAAGGATTGGGCGCGGGCATCGAAAATCACCAGCTTCCGGTTCGGGCTGTCCAGGAACATCAGCTTGCCAGCTTTGGGGGCCGGTCCCATCTGTGCGGGGTCATCGGGAACCTGGATCGTGACCGGAGGCAGGACGCCGTACCTGAGAGATGACCGGTCCTGGGGGCTGGACTCGGAAATGAGCGTAACCAGGCCTCGGGCGGCATCGTATTCAACCACGCGGCCCTGGTTTACCTTGCCAAATTTGCCGCAGCCCGCCAGGAGAGCCAGGCAGGCAACTCCCGGGAGAACGAGTCGCTTTCTAACGAGCGCCATTACAGGCCTCCTTCCGTGCAAACCCTTTCCTAACTGCCGGCGACACTGGCACGGCTCATGGCTTTTTTGAGCGCCAGTTCCTCCCGCGCTCCTCTAAGAAACTTGAGGAAGATAAACAGGGAGAGGCCGGAGATCATGATGAGGATGAGGACGGCCGCGGCGTTGTCAAACAGACGCCTCACCTCCGGGAAGTACGAGGAGACCAGCTTGAACGCGATGGAGAGCGCGCAGCCCACTACGGCGACCCCGAAGAAGACCCGGATGCCGTATCCCTTGACGTACTTTGTCGCCACCGAGCCGATCTGGGCGCCTATAGAAGCGCCCACCAGCATGATCACGGCCGCTACCAGTTCCGTCCGGCCTTTGTACGTATAAGTGCCGGCGCCGTACAGGGCGGACAGGACAACTTCAAATAAGTCCGTGCCCACAGCCACATGGGTGGGGACGCCGACAAGATAGATCAGAGCCGGCATCCGGATCAGGCCGCCGCCGATGCCCAGGATACCCGCCAGCCAGCCGGTCATGAAGCTGACCGAGATAGGCAGCCAGGCTGAACAATAGATGCCGGCACGATTGAAGTGAACCATGGGCGGAATCTTTATCTTCTGAAAGGTCCGGTACCATTGAATTCCTCCCGCCGGCACCGCCTGCTTCGGGTTGCCGGAGGCGAGATCCTCTTTGTGCCTCTTGCGTAGCTGATAAACATCGGTAAACACCACCCATGCGATCAGACTAAGCAAGATGAGGTATCCCACGCGGACGATAAGGTCGACTTTGCCGATCCGCTCCAGCCACATGATCATCTGGGCCCCCGTCTCGAATCCGCCCACCGTGCCCAGCGCCATGACGAGGCCCAACTTGTAGTCCACGTTGCCGAACTTGGAGTGCCGCATGGTGGAGATGAGCGAATTGCCGGCCATGTGAGTGATGTCGGTGCCGATGGCGAACGCCATGGGGAAACCCAGGATGTTCAAGCCCGGCGTGACCATCCACCCTCCGCCCATGCCGAAGAAACTTCCTATGATGCCAACGCCGAGGCCCAGGATGAGCAGGCCCGGCCAGAATATGTGGATGCCCGCAATGGGCATCTGCACGAATAGCCAATCCACGGGATCGTTCCTCCTGAGCTAGTGCTCCGCCAGTACACGCGATTTCAAGTCAATGCCGCTTCGCGACAGAAAGAAGTTGGTGATCGAACCCAGAATAAACGCCAGGACCGGAATCGTGATCACCGTCAGGAGCGCGAAGTAAAAAAGGTTCTCGTTGTAAAGGTTAGTACACCATGCGCGCCAGCCCGTCAGCCCGCGGGAGTCGGCGACGAAGACAATCGGGCTTTCCTCGCTAGAGGCTCCGGAAGCGAGAGCAGGCAGGAACATGAGGGCCAGCGTCGCCAGCCCGGCTAATCTCATCTTTCGAAAAGGCATGATTCAACCTCCGAATCCCCGGTGGTACACGAACGCGGGAAGCCAGGGCGGCGCCGGTCCCGGCTCCCGCCCCGATGCGATAAACATCTGGTGGTGGCTCGGGCTCACATAGGCGTGTCCGCTGGCCGGTTGGAGGAGGTTCGCCGGGGTGAGAACAAGCCCGACCAGCATCTTGAATGTCATGGCCAGGGCAAGGATGGCGAGCAGGATCAGCAGTTGCTCCCCGCGCAGGTAACGAGACACGCGCGCCCCGATTTGAGCGCCGACCGTGGAGCCCGCCGCCAGGAGCAGCGCCAGGACAAGATCCACGGTCTGGTTTCTTGTGGCCTGCAGGAAGGTCACCCCGGCGCACGTGAACAGGATCTGGAACAAGTCTGTACCGACCGCCACGTGCGGGGGCATCCGCAGCAGGTAGACCATCATCGGCACCATGATGAAGCCGCCGCCCACCCCCATGATGGCAGCCAGGACTCCAACCAGGGTACAGAGCGCAAAAGGAACAAAGACCGAATGCCTCACTCTGGAGTGCGGAAAGTCCATCTGAAACGGGAGCCGGCTCAACAGACGTTGCTTCTGGGCCGGCCTCTGCGCTTTGACCACTACCGTCCCGCGTCGCAGCGATCGAAGGCTGCCGATGAGCATGGTTCCTCCGACGCCGCCCAGGACGATGATATATGTGGCCGTGATCAGCAGATCGGCGTTGCCTAGGGTCCGCAGGGCCTTGATCACCTCCACACCGATGGCCGATCCCAGCAGGCCCCCGAGCAGCAAGATGCTGCCCATCTTGTAATCCACGTTGCCCAGCCGGAAGTGGGCCGCGACCCCGGAGGAGGACGCTGCTATGATCTGGCAGGAGTCCGACGCGGCTGCGATGGTGGGGGGGATGCCGATCATCATCAGGATCGGAGTGAGAAGAAAACCTCCTCCCACTCCCAGAAGCCCCGAGAGGAAGCCCACCATCGAGCCTGCTCCAACCAGAAGGAACAGGTTGATGCTGATCCCCGCGACCGGCAGGAAAATCGACATGTTCCGGCCTCGCTTGTCCGGCCTTAACTTTACCGCAAGAGTCAAATATGACCCCGGAAGTCATGGTTCAGGCCCTTGCAATTTACTTGACCAAGTACAATTTAAACCCGATTAACTCTTAGCGCAAGACTTTTTTGCACAATCGGGCCTGAATGACTGAATATGCAGGAAATCACGTTCTCGGCGGTTTCGACGGTTCCGGACAAATGCGACAGAAGAACTACACGTGCACGGCGGGCACCAGTTCGTCCACATTAAGACTGGTCAAGCCAGCGACGGCGATGGCCACGCTTCTTACCTCTTCCAGTTCATCCGGGGTGGTGAGCTTGCCTTTGATTCGAACGGCGCCGTGGGAGGCCGTCACCTCCACTTCAAGGTGCGATGTGGACGGGTTGAGGGCCAGGTTCGCCCGGATACGGCTGGCGAGCGCCAGATCGTCCATTGTGGCCTGGCATTCACTGGTGAACTCGAAGCAGGTCTGCTGCTCCACGACGGCCTCGAGCACGTCGCAGGCCTCCTGAATGTTCATGTGTTCCAGGTTGATCACGAGATCGTAGAGGGCGGGATCTTCCCAGTCCACCCCGTACAGGAAGTGGGTCCACTTCCGCCGGCCCTCATCGACCTTCTGGACGTAAGCCAGCCCCTCTTGGCGACTGAGCTTCAGGCGTTCCTGTACCATCGCCAGCCGGAACTCGAGGGGGGCGATGATTCGCACGCGCAGCACCGGGCTGGCCGCTTTGAGCAGGAGATGCCCGGCGTTGCCGTGGTAAACGACCTTGCCCGTCCGGACTTCTTCGGTGAGAGCAGCCTGGATCAGGGTCAGGTAGAGGTATCGTTTGTGGCTGAACCGCTCCAGAAAGGTGGGCGGCTTCAGGAGCGCATCCAGCAATTCGTCCTGGGAGACTCCACTGGCGGCCGCTCTCTCCACGATGACGTCCCGGTCGATGCAACGGAACCCGAGCCTGGCGGCGAGGGATTCCGCCAGCATCTTTCCGCCGCTGAAGGAACCCCTGGAGATGGTGATAACAGACATGATCGCTGTGCCTCCTGTCTTGCCGATGGTTTCCGCAGGTTTGCGACTATGATATCATGAGTGCCTAGCCCGCATAGTGTCTTTACGCAGTGATGAATGACCCCGCCAGCCTCACCGCTCAGCCCGGCAAAGTCTATATAGTGGGCGCCGGACCGGGCCATCCCGAGCTACTCACGATCAAAGCCGCGCAACTGTTGAGCAGCGCCGATGTGGTGGTCTATGACCGGCTGATCCAGGAAGAGGTGCTCACGCTCGCCAAGCCCAGCGCGGAACGGATCTACATGGGCAAGCCGGTTGGGCGGCACGAGTCGCGTCAGATGGAGATTCACGAACTCCTGGTGAGGAAAGCGAACGAAGGGAAGAAGGTGGTCCGCCTCAAAGGGGGCGATCCGTTCGTGTTTGGCCGCGGCGGCGAGGAGGCCGAGTACCTGGCCGATCACGGGGTGCCCTTCGAGGTCGTTCCGGGCGTATCATCGGCGCTTGCCGCTCCCATGAGCGCCGGTATTGCGGTGACCCATCGGGATTTAGCGTCCTCAGTGACGGTCGTGACCGGCCACGAAGCCAAGACAGAGGCCAGCGGGCTGGACTGGGAGGCTCTCAGCCGTGTCGGAACGCTCGTCTTCCTCATGGGCGTCAACAACGCGGCCGCTATCGCTCGGAGGCTCATCGAGCATGGCAAAGATCCCGGGACGCCGGCGGCGATGATTCAGATGGCGTACTGGCACAACGAACAAGTGGTTACCAGCACTCTGGCGGACATCGCCGAGGCGGTGCGCCTCGCGGAAGTCAAGCCTCCGGCGACACTGGTAGTGGGAGAAGTGGTTCGCCTGCGGGACAAGCTGAAGAATTCTCAGCGCGATCTCCGGCGCCGCCCGGACGGCAGCTCACGTTTCGATCCTGCCCCCGCGCCCGACCAGTTGCTCCGCCTCGCCACCGCGGGCATCGGGAGCCAAGTGCTGAGGCTGGCCCTCGCACTTGGGCTCTTCGACAAGCTGGAGGAGTTCAGGCCGGCGGCGGAACTTGGTTCCTGCCTCGGCCTTGATCCGGCAGCGCTCGGTGAGATCCTGAACAATCTCGTGGCCATTGGCTTGCTTGAGACCGGCTCGGATGGATACCGGAATCTGGAGCTGGCCTCGCACTACTTGAGAAGCGACTCGCCCCGGAGCCTGAGAGCCGCGGTCCTCTACTTGTCCGGGCAGTCTGACTGCTGGGAGGATCTGGCCCAGTACGTCCTCAACGGCCGGGGAGATCTGTCTCCGGGAGGAGAGTTGGATCTCTACCAAGATGCCTGCGAGTCCTTGGCTCGCTTCGCTGCTCCCGCGGTGGTGGAAAAGCTGGATCTGGCCGGGCGCAGCCCTATCCTGCTCTTGGGATGGGGCGGTGACGCATACGGTGAAGTGCTGGAGCGGCACTGTCCACAGGCGGATTTCCGTGCGGTAAACCCGTTCCTTGGACAGCCGCTTCCCAGCGGAGGCCAATACGGCGCGGTTCTATTGTCGGGACTGCTCGCCTCCTGCCAGCGAGGCGAGCTCGACCGGATGCTCGAAGCGGCGACCTCGGTCTTGAAGAGAAACGGGTTGCTGGTCCTGCACGACAGTTTCCTGCCCGCGGGCGTTCTTCCGCCCCCGGAGGTGACGCTGGGAGCACTGGTGCGACGCATCACCCGTGACGGCTGCCGGGACTGGTCGGTCGGGAGACTCCGGGATTCGTTGGGCGCTCTTGGTTTCACCGACGTTCGCTCGGAAGCTCTCCCAGCCGGCACAATACTTGTTACCGCCAAGAGAATGTGACGGGGGCGGGGTTCCCGAGGAGTTGCGAGAGAGCTATGCACAAGAGAGTTCTTATTGTGGGAGGCGTCGCAGGCGGCGCCACGTGCGCCACCAGGTTGCGGCGGATAGACGAGAGTGCGCGGATCATCATTTTCGACCGCGGCCCCTTTGTGGCATTTGCCAACTGCGGCTTGCCCTACTACGTGGGAAACGTCATCCAGGACGAGAGCAAGCTCCTGGTTTCTTCGCCGGAACTGTTCCTGAGACGCTTCAACATCGAGGTTCGCACCGAGCACGAAGTCCGCGCCATTGATCGGTCCCGCCGTGAGATCGAGGTGCTGGCGCTCCACACGGGACAGGTAAGCCATGAAGCGTACGACGCGCTCGTTTTGGCGCCGGGCGCGGAGCCGATCCGGCCTTCCCTGCCGGGAATCGGCCTGCCGGGGATCTTCGCTCTGAGGACCATACCGGACAGCCGCCGGATCAGGGATTGGATCGAGTCCCGATCCGCGCAGACAGCCGTCATCGTCGGCGCCGGCCTGATCGGGATGGAGATGGCGGAGAACCTCGTCCATCGGGGACTCAAAGTCAGCGTCGTGGACAGGCTGCCGCAGGTACTGCCCATGCTCGATTTCGAAATGGCCGAGCCGGTTTGCAGACACCTGGAGACCAACCGGGTGTCCCTTCATCTGGGCGACGGCGTGACCGGCTTTGAGGAGGACCAGGAACGGCTCTCGGTGCGGACCGAATCAGGAGCCCGGATTGCGGCCGACCTGGTCATCCTTTCGACCGGCGTCAGGCCGGAGACGAAGCTGGCGAAGGCCGCGGGTCTTGAGATCGGGGAGTCAGGCGGCATCCGCGTGGACGAGTCCATGCGGACCAGCGATCCCAGCATCTGGGCGGTGGGCGACGCGGTCGAGGTTCGCGATGTGGTCACCGGCCAGTGGCGGGTCGTTCCGCTGGCGGGTCCGGCCAACCGCCAGGGCAGGGTGGCGGCTGACTCGATCAGCGGCCGGGAAGCCTCGTTTTGCGGAACGCAAGCCACGATCGTTTGCGGCTTCTTTGGCATGACCGTGGCCGCGACCGGCGCCTCGGAGAGAAGGCTGCGGGAAGCCGGCATCCCGGACTGCCAGGCGGTTTACCTCCACCCGGGAAGCCACGCGAGCTACTATCCGGGCGCCATGCCTCTCCACATGAAGCTCGTTTTCGCTGGACAAGACGGGCGGGTGCTGGGAGCTCAAGCGGTGGGGGAAGATGGCGTCGAGAAGCGGATCGACGTGATCGCGATGGCGATCCAGAAGGGCGCGACAGTCTTCGACCTGGAAGAGTGCCAATTATGTTACGCCCCTCAGTTTGGCAGCGCCAAGGATCCGGTAAATCTTGCGGGGATGATTGCCGCGAACGTCCTGCGCGGCGACGTGCGACTCGCCCCGTGGGAGAAACTCGCTGAGACCGAAGCACTTGTGGTCGATGTGCGCGACCCTGACGAATACGCAGCAGGACACATTAATGGCGCCGTCAACCTGCCGCTGCACGAACTGCGTCAGAGGTTGTCGGAATTGCCCCGCGACCGCGAGATCTGGCTCAACTGCGCCGTCGGCCAGCGCTCCTATTATGCTCTACGGCTCCTCGCGCAAAACGGTTTCATCGTCCGGAACCTCTCCGGCGGATACCTGACCTGGTGGGGCTGGCAAGAATAATTTCAATGGTTTCAGTCATCAAGGTCTTATTCTCTAAAAAAGGTCTTGCGCTAAGAGTTAATCAGGTTTAAATTGTACGTGGTGAAGTAAATTCCAGACCTCCCAAACATGAGTTCGGGAGTCATATTTGGCCCCGGAGCGCGGTGTAGTGCAGAGATGATTACGCCGGACTTGAGCAACGAGTTCCTCAGCAGCGCGCGAGTGTTTGCCTGGTCGGTCCGCGAGGTCATCGAGAAGAAAATTCTGCGTGATGTGGCAGGGGAAAAGCTCAGTTTTGCGCAGCTCAAGCTCCTCTACCTGGTGGCACATACGGACGACCACATCATCAGCGACGCGGCGGCCTTTCTCGGGGTCAGCAACGCCGCCGCCAGCAAGGCGGTGGATAAGTTGGTCCGGCGCAGACTGCTGCGACGTGTCGAAGTCCAGGCGGACCGCAGGTCCAGCCAGCTATTTTTGACCGAAGCCGGCCGCCGCCTTATAGAGGCTTACGAAGCCTCTCGTGACCAGTTGGTCGCGAAGGTTTTTGCGCAGTTCTCGGCGGGAGATCTGAGACAGACCGCGCAAATTCTGGACCGGCTCGCGGGTGTCATTGTCAGTCATGGCGCCGACCCGGACGCCATCTGCCTGCAGTGTGAGGTGTATGTCCGCGACCAGTGCAGGTTTGGGGAAGTAGGTCGGCGCAAGTGTTTCTACAAGCTTCACAGAAGCGAAAGACAGGCACCGGTCGCCAGCCCGGCAATCGGCGCCAAGTAGGGAAGGAAAAGGTGGTTGAATGCCAAGCTACGTCAATCCTGAGAAGTGCGACGGGTGCAAAGCGCTAGACAAGACCGCTTGCCAGTACATTTGCCCCAACGATCTCATGGTCCTCGATAAGGCGACCATGAAAGCTACCAACCGCGACGTTACGATGTGCTGGGAGTGCTACAACTGCGTCAAGATTTGCCCCACCCAGGCAGTCGAAGTCCGCGGATACGCTGACTTTGTTCCCATGGGCGCCTCCGCCACGCCGCTGCGCTCCACGGATTCCATCTTGTGGACCGTGAAGTTCCGCAACGGCATGATCAAGCGCTTCAAGTTTCCGATCCGCACCACCCCGGAGGGGTCGGCGGCGCCGGACGGCGGCTTCGCAACCGGTGGTGACCTGGCGAGCTCGGCTCTGTTTACCGAACCGGCTTCCACGGGGTTGCCGGAAGTTTTCACGCTGAAGCACTAGGGGAGGAACCAGATGGCCAACTTTGAAACTGTAATCGTAGACACTGATCTTTTAATTCTCGGCGGCGGCATGGCCGCCTGCGGGGCCGCGGTCGAAGCGGCCTACTGGGCCAAACAGAACGGCCTGAAGGTGACGCTCGTGGACAAGGCCGCCGTGGATCGCTCCGGCGCAGTGGCCATGGGCCTCTCCGCCATCAATCAATACGTCGGCCTTAGGGACGGCGCGAACACCGTCAAGGACTACGTCGACTACGTGCGCAACGATCTCATGGGCGTCACCCGGGAGGACCTGGTGGCCAACATCGCCCGGCACGTGGACTCGACCGTTCACCTGTTCGAGAAATGGGGACTGCCGATCTGGAAGGACGAGGCCGGCAACTACGTGCATGAGGGCCGGTGGCAGCTCATGATCAACGGCGAGTCCTACAAAGTCGTGGTGGCCGAAGCCGCCAAGAACGCCCTGCTCCAGGACGGCGCGGCCGGGCAAATCTTCGAGCGCATCTTCATCGTGGGGCCGCTGATGGACGGCGACCGGTGCGCGGGCGCAGTGGGCTTCTCGGTGCGCGAGGACAAGTTCTACGTATTCAAGGCGAAGGCTACCCTGGTCGCCATGGGTGGCGCCGTACACGTGTTCAAGCCCAGGAGCTCCGGCGAAGGCATGGGCCGCGCCTGGTATCCACCATGGAACTCAGGCTCCTCGGCGTACTTCACGATCAAGGCCGGCGCGGAGATGACCTGCCAGGAGGTGCGCTTCATCCCAGTCCGCTTCAAGGACGCTTATGGTCCGGTGGGGGCGTGGTTCCTGCTGTTCAAGTCCGTCGCGACCAACTCGCAGGGCGGCAACTACATGGTTGAGCGGAAGCCGGAACTCGAGAAATGGGTGCCGTACGGAAGGGTGAAACCCATTCCCGCGAACCTGCGCAACTACCTCGGCATGTTGGACATTATGGAAGGCAAAGGCCCCATCTACATGCGGACGGAGCAGGCCATCCAGAACATCGCCAACGCCTACAAGGACGACCCGAAGGCCTACAAGAAGAAGATGAAGGAGCTCGAGTCGGAAGCCTGGGAAGACTTCCTCGACATGACCATCTCCCAGGCGATTCTCTGGGCCGCCAGCAACGTGCAGCCCGAGGAGCGGAGCTCCGAAATCGCCGCTGCCGAGCCGTACTTCATCGGTTCCCACTCCGGCGCTTCCGGCGCCTGGGTGAGCGGGCCGGAAGATCTACAGACGGCCGAAACCAAGAGCGAGTACTTCTGGGGTTACTGCCAACATGTCCACGGTGAAGGGCTTGTTCTGCGCGGGCGACGCCTCGGGCGCCTCCAGCCACAAGTTCTCTTCCGGTTCGCACGCCGAGGGGCGCATCGCGGCCAAGGCCGCCATCAAGTTCATCGTGGAAAACAACCAGGCGCCCAAGCTGGACCAGGCCGCGGTCGATGCCTTGAAGGCCCAGATCCTGAAGCCCCTGGACGTCTATGAGCAGCATAAGGGCGCTACGACGGACCCGGAGATCAACCCCAACTACATCAAGCCGCGGATGTTCATGTTCCGGTTGCAGAAGATCATGGACGAATACGCCGCCGGCATCAGCGCCCAATTCATCACCAACGAGGCGCTTCTCAACCGTGCTCTGGAGTTGCTGGACTTCCTCAGGGAAGACGCGGAGCAGTTGGCCGCTTCGAACCTGCACGAACTCATGCGCTGCTGGGAGAACGTCCATCGCATGTGGCAGGCGGAAGCGCATGTCCGGACCATCCTGTTCCGTCAGGAGACGCGCTGGCCGGGATACTACTTCCGCTCCGACAAGCCGAAGATGGACGAGCAGGATTGGCTCGCGTTCGCGAACTGCAAGTACGATCCCAAGTCGGGCAAATGGGAGACGACTCAAGCGCCCGATTCTGCACTTGTTCCCGCAAGCCTAGGAGCACGAGCTGCTCGGCGGCTAGCGCCTTGAAGGCTGCACTGGGGTCCCCGCCGCCTAAGCGGGGACTCCAGAAAGAAGAATTTGGCTGTGAGCGGGCAAATGGCTATCCAGTGTCGGTACTGCGATCAACCCATGCTGCGCTGGGAGAACCCCCAGTTGAGCACGTGGAGCGGCGAGTTCCAGTACGTGTGCTTCAACGATGAGTGCCCTTACTTCGTCTGCGGCTGGGCCTGGATGCTCAGTCAGTTCAATGTCACTGCGTCGTACAGATACCGCCTGGATCCAACCACCATGGAAACGGGACCGCTCCCCGTGTGGTCGAAGGAAGCGCTCAAGGGCGGCATCATAACCGAAGGAAGAGATCTGTCATGTCCGGCGAAACCTTGACTCAAGAGAGCATTCTGCGTGACGCCCCCAGGTTGACACTGGATGATCGCTTCACTTTCGGGTGCAGCCGTTCGCTGGACTGCTTCACACGCTGCTGTGCCAACGTTTCGATCGTTCTGACTCCCTACGACGTGCTCAGGCTCAAGCGGTCTCTAGGGATCGATTCTTCCGAGTTTCTGGACACGTACACGCTGTCGCCTTTCACCAAGGAACAAAAAGTCCCGGCGGTCCTCCTCCGGATGGACCCCGAGACCAAGCGTTGCCCCTTCGTGACGGACGGGGGCTGCGGCGTCTACGCCGATCGTCCGTGGGCCTGCCGCATGTACCCGCTGGGCGTTGCCGAACCCAAGAACCCCTCTCCGTCGGAGCGTGGATTCCATTTCCTGATTCGAGAGGACCTGTGTCACGGCCACGACCAGGGGCCGACCTTGACCGTCCGCCAGTGGCTGGCGGATCAGGGGATCGAGGAGTACGAAATGATGGGCGCCTCGTTCCGCGACCTCATGCTCCACGACTTCTGGGACAAAGACGAAGAGCTGAAGCCCGAGAAAATGGACATGTACTACATGGCCTGCTTCGACCTCGACCGCTTCCGCCGGTTCGTCTTCGAGACGCGATTCCTCACACTTTTCGAGGTGGACGAAGCCCGGGTGGAAGCGATTCGTAGTGACGACGAGGAACTGCTGGAGTTCGCCATGCAGTGGCTGCGGTTCAGCTTGTGCGGCGACAGAACCATGAGGATGCGGAAGAACGTCGCACCGGGCCGGGGAGCGCAGGATTCCGTATCCGCTCAGGAGGACGTTTAGTGACAGCAGGGAACGGGAAATCGATTTTGGTCCTGGGCGGCGGCATCGCCGGCATGACCGCCGCCATCGAGGCGGCGGAAGCCGGCTGCGATGTGGTCCTGGTGGAGAAATCTCCCTACCTCGGCGGCCGGGTCGCTCGAATGAACCAGTACTTCCCGAAGCTGTGCCCGCCCGGCTGCGGGCTGGAGATCAACTTCCGCCGCATCCGGACCAATTCCAGGATCACAGTGCTCACGATGGCCCAACTGGAGAAGCTCTCGGGCTCACCAGGGGACTACGAGGCCGTCATCAGGCTGTCGCCCCGGTATGTCACCGAAGCATGCACTGTTTGCGGCGATTGCGCTGAGGCTTGTCCCGCCAAGAGGCAGGATGATTTCAACTACGGCCTGTCCGCTACCAAGGCAGCCTATCTCCCATACAACGCGGCCTTCCCGGCGCGTTACGTAATCGACCGAAGCGCTTGCCAGGATGCGTGCAAGGCTTGTGTGGAAGCGTGCAAATACGACGCCGTCGACCTCGGCCAGCAGGCAGAACAAAAGACCTTCCGCGTGGCGGCTGTGATCGCAGCCACGGGGTGGGCACCCTATGACGCCGGCAAACTGGACAACCTGGGCTACGGAAAATGCGCCAACGTGGTGACCAACGTCATCATGGAGCGCCTCGCTTCGCCGAATGGGCCCACCGGCGGCAAGGTCCTGAGGCCGTCGGACGGACAGCCGCCTGCTGAGGTCGGCTTCGTCCAGTGCGCCGGCAGCCGCGACGAGAACCACCTGCCCTACTGCTCGGCTGTTTGCTGCTCGGCCTCGCTGAAGCAGGCCACCTACATTCGTTCTCAATACCCCGATGCGAAGATCACGATCTTCTACATCGACATCCGCACGCCCGGCCGGCTGGAGGAGTTCTACGACAAGGTGGCGAACGGCGGGAACGTAGAGTTGATCAAGGGCAAGGCGGCCAAGGTGGAGGAGGACCCGGCGACCAAGGATATCCTGGTGACCGCCGAGGATGTTCTGGGCGGCAAGCGAATCACCCGCAGAGTCAGCCTTCTGATTCTGGCCACGGGCATCGTTCCCCAGACGGAAGGGCTGCCCGCGGGTCTGGCCCTGGACGAGTTCCGCTTTGTGTCCAACAAGCCCGAAAACATAGGTATGTACGGCGCGGGCTGCGTACGGCGGCCGGAGGAAGTCTCCGCATCGATCCAGGATGCGACCGGCGCAGCGCTGAAAGCGCTGCAATGCCTTGCCAGGAGCGCCCACCATGGCTAAGCGACTGGGAGTCTACATCTGCACGGGGTGCTCCATCGGGGAAGCTGTTGACGCGGGCAAGCTGGAAAAGGTCGCGACGAAGGAGTACAAGGTCCCGATCTGCAAGGTTCATCCGTTCCTGTGCGGGCCGGAAGGCATTCAGACGATCCGCCAGGATCTCGCCGGCGCTGCGGGCGATGGCGGCGTGGACGGGATCGTCCTCGCGGCCTGCTCTCCACGTGTGAAAGCCGATGCTTTCGCTTTCGACTCGTCTGTCGTGGTCGAGCGCGTGAACCTCAGGGAGCACGTGGCCTGGTGTCAGAAGCCCGGGGACGAAGATACGCAGATGCTGGCCGAGGACTACCTGCGTATGGGGATCGTCAGGGCGCAGAAGACAGAACCGCCCGAACCCCTCGGAGAGGTAGTGTCCAAGAAACTGCTGGTCGTCGGCGGAGGAATGGCGGGGCTGACCGCGGCTCTGGAGGCGGCCGGGGCCGGCTATGAGGTGGTGCTGGTAGAGAAGGCGGCCCAACTCGGCGGGTTTGTGGCCACGCTCAAGAGCCGCTTCCCGACGAGCGCGCCCTACGTGGCGCCGGTCAGCGACGGCGTCGCCGACAAGATCCATTCGGTGCTCTATCACCCCAAGATTCAGGTCTTCACTTCCGCGAAGATCTTGAAGACCGAAGGCCAGCCGGGGATGTTCGACGTCACCATTCAGAGCGAGGCCGGCACGGCGGGGGTGCGCGTAGGCGCGGTGGTTCTTGCCACCGGATGGAAGCCTTACGACGCCTCGGGCCTCGGCCATCTCGGCTACGGGCTGAGCCCCAACGTCATCACCAACGTGGACCTGGAGAAGATGGCGGCTGGCGGCCCGATCGTCCGCCCCTCGGACGGGATGCCGGTCGAGGATGTCCTGTTCATCCAATGCGCGGGCTCGCGGGACAAGAACGCACTGCCCTACTGCTCGTCGGTGTGTTGCATGGCCACGCTGAAGCACGCGGGCTATGTCCACGAAAGCAATCCCGACGCCAGGGTCTATGTAATCTACAAGGACATGCGCACACCTGGGCAGTACGAGCAGTTCTATCGCCAGGCCCAGGACAACCCTCTGACCTTCCTCACCAAGGGAGAAGTGGCGCGAGTCGACAAGGCTCTGGAAGGCAAACTCGGCGTGACGGTCAGAAACACGCTGCTGGGCGAGGACGTTATTCTGAATGTGGACCTGGTGGTTCTGGCGACGGGGATGGTCCCCAACTCCGCCGACGGGGAAGCCATCCGAGCTTTGGAAGACGCCCAGGCCAAGATGGTGAAGGGCGAGACGGAAAATCAGCGGAACGAAGCCGCGCGCCAGGCCGAAGATCTCAAGCGTCACGAAGGCACCGAGATCCTGAATCTTCAGTACCGCCAAGGCCCCGACCTGCCGGTTCTCAGGGACGGTTTTCCGGACTCTCATTTCATCTGCTTCCCTTATGAAACGCGGCGCACGGGAATCTACGCCGCGGGGGCCGTCCGCGCGCCCATGGATGCGGCTCATGCCGAGGACGACGCCCTGGGCGCCGCCTTGAAAGCCATTCAGTCCGTGGAACTGGCCTCAAGCGGGCAGGCGGTGCATCCCCGGAGCGGAGACGCCTATTACCCGAGTTTCTTCCTGCAGCGCTGTACGCAGTGCAAGCGTTGCACCGAAGAGTGCCCGTTCGGCGCCATCGATGAAGACGCCAAGGGAACACCGAAGCCGAATCCGTACCGTTGCCGCCGCTGCGGCGTGTGCCTGGGCGCCTGCCCTGAGCGGATCATTTCCTTCAAGAACTACTCGGTGGACATGATCGCCTCCATGATCAAAGCGATTGAGGTCCCGGACGAAACCGAGGAAAAGCCGCGGGTGCTGGTGTTGATGTGCGAGAACGATGCCTACCCGGCCCTCGACGTCGCCGGTCTGGAGCGCTTGCACCATGACGCCAGCGTGCGCGTGATCCCGGTCCGGTGTCTCGGATCGGTCAATATCGTCTGGATCGCCGATGCACTCTCCCGCGGGATCGACGGCGTGATGCTGGTCGGGTGCAAGTACGGCGAGGATTATCAGTGTCACTTCGTCAGGGGCAGCGAACTTGCCAACCGGCGTCTGGAGAACGTCAAGGAAACGCTCCAACGGCTTCAACTGGAGCCGGAGCGGCTTCAGTCGACGCAGTTGGCCATCAGCGAGTGGAACAAGCTGCCGGCGCTGTTCAATGATTTCGTGGACAGGATTCGGGACATGGGTCCCAATCCGTACAAGGGATTTTAGGCATGACCGCGGCTACTCTGGTCAAACCCGATACGGATTTCATCCGGGCCGTGCTCGCCTCGGGCGGGGGCGATCTGAAGAAGTGCTTTCAGTGCGCCACGTGCTCGACGGTTTGCCAGCTCTCGCCGGAGGATGCGCCATTCCCCCGCAAACAGATGATCGAGGCACAGTGGGGGCTCAAGGACAGGGTGCTAACCGATCCAGCCATCTGGCTCTGCCAAAACTGCGGCCAGTGCACTACCTACTGCCCCCGCGGAGCCAGGCCGGGTGACGTGCTGGGCGCCCTGCGGCGGGAAGCCATCAAGTGCTTCTCGTTCCCTGCGTTTGTGGGGAGGATGGTGGCCAGCTCAAAGCTGTGGCCGGCTCTATTCTTGTTGCCGGCGATGATCTTCACGGCCATTTTGCTCTGGGCGCCAAAGGGCCCGCCCACCGAAAAGCTTGAATTCGCAAACGCGTTCCCGATCCCTATTCTCGAGATGCTCTTTTTTACCGTGGCTGGCCTGGTTGTGCTGGCCTTGGCGGTAAGTCTTTACAGATTCATCACGGCGTTGAGAACGTCTGGCCCGGGCGACATCATGACGGGTCTTCTGCCCGCCCTGTCCGTGATCGCCACCCACGAGCGGTTCGCCAAGTGCGGCGATGGCCGTACCCGGTTCTGGGGTCACCTGCTGACGCTGTGGGGATTCGCGGGTCTTGCGCTGGTGGGGACAGTTGTGGGTATCGGGACCATGTTCGGAGTGATGCATACCCCGCTGCCGTTGCTGCATCCCGCGAAGCTTTTCGCCAATTTGTGCGCGGTCGTGGTTCTAGCCGGGCTGGCGCTAATGTTTGTGGATCGGGCGGGGGACCCGCGCCAAAGGGCCGCCAGTACCTATTTTGACTGGTTCTTTCTGCTGACGCTCAGCGGGGTGGCGGCTACCGGCCTGATTTCGGAGGTCCTTCGGCTGGCGCAGTTGCGCGTCATGTATCCGGTCTACTTCGTTCACCTGGTGTTGATCTTTGCGCTCTTTTTGTACGCGCCCTATTCGAAGTTTGCGCACCTGGCCTATCGAACGGTGGCCATCGCGGCGTTCAAGGGAGCGGAGAAGCGCCCGAAATCCGTTGACGTGGCCTTGCCGCAGTCGAGCGGGGCCGGTTGAAAGACCTGCGGCGCCGGTCCGGCGCCCCCGGGGGAGCAGCACATCTGCTCCGAATGACGGTTCGCAGTTGAGGACTTAAAGGAGAACTTCATATGGCTGAAGACGGGAAGCCGAAAACGAAATTGCTGGATCAGCTGGAGCAAGGACCCTGGCCCAGTTTCGTCAAGGAAATCAAGAAGGCTCGTGAGAGCAGCCCGGTGTGCGACGATCTTCTGGGCCAGCTCGAATTGTCCTACGAGGAGAAGAGGGGGCACTGGAAGCACGGCGGCATCGTGGGAGTGCTGGGCTACGGCGGCGGCGTGATCGGCCGGTACAGCGACTTGCCTGAGAAGTTCCCGAACGTGGCGCATTTCCACACCTTGCGTGTGAACCAGCCGTCGGGCTGGTTCTACACCAGCGAGGCGCTGCGGACGTTGTGCGACATATGGGAGCGGCACGGCTCGGGCCTCACCAACATGCACGGCTCCACGGGCGACATCATCTTCCTCGGCACCAAGACCGACGAACTGGAGCCGACATTCAAGGAACTCACCGAAGCTGGTTTCGATTTGGGCGGGTCGGGTTCCTGCATGCGTACTCCCTCATGCTGCGTGGGACAGGCCCGGTGCGAATGGGCCTCCTATGACACCATGGGACTCTGCTACAACCTGACCATGAACTACCAGGACGAGCTTCACCGTCCGCCGTTCCCGTATAAGTTCAAGATCAAGTGCGCCGGCTGCCCGAACGACTGCGTGGCTTCCATCGCGCGCGCTGATCTTTCCGTGATCGGCACCTGGAAAGATGACATCCAGCAGGATGACGCCGCGGTTGCGGAGTACGCCGCTCAGGGTTTGAACATCCAGAAGGATGTGTGCGATCGCTGCCCCAGCAAGTGCATGGACTGGGACGGGCGGAAACTCGCGATCAACAACCGTGAGTGCGTGCGTTGCATGCACTGCATCAACGTGATGCCCAAGGCCCTGCGGCCGGGCAAGGAGAAGGGCGCCACCCTCCTGATAGGCTCCAAGGCGCCTAT
Organism: Bryobacterales bacterium; assembly: GCA_963798455.1. Taxonomy (GTDB): domain Bacteria; phylum Acidobacteriota; class Terriglobia; order Bryobacterales; family Bryobacteraceae; genus CAWCTD01. The sequence continues at coordinate 4,100,089 of CAWCTD010000003.1, read as the reverse complement.
CGTGCAAGGGGCCCTGCTCTCCTCGGTGCTGGTGCCTTTCGTCCCGGCGGAGGAACTGGAGGAGACCATCAAGGAACTCGTCCGGCGTGTCTGGGAATTCTGGGACGAGTACGGCAAGAACCGCGAAAGAGTCGGCGAGTTGATTCAGCGCGTCGGGATGGCGAATTTTCTGGACGCCATCGGACTGGATCCGGCGCCCGAGATGATTTCGGCCCCCAGGGACAACCCCTACATCTTCTTCCAGAAGGATGGGGACAAGTGAGTGCAAATGGAATCGAGGAGATGAGAAGATGGCTACCCAACCAGTAAAGAGAATCACCGACATCGGCCCGCCGCACTATGAGAAGTTCCTGCATCCCCTGATCAAGCAGAACTACGGGCAGTGGAAGTACCACGAGACGATTGCCCCGGGAGTGCTGTGTCATGTCTCCGAGTCGGGCGACCGAATCTTCACGGTGCGGGCTGGTTCGCCGCGCCTGTTGAGCGTGCAGACCATCCGCTCCTTCGCGGATTTGGCGGACAAGTACTGCGGCGGCTACCTGAGATTCACCAGCCGCAACAACGTGGAGTTCCTGCTCGACAAGAAGGAGAATATCGAGCCTCTGAAAGAGGAGCTTCAGGCCGCTGGCTTCCCCGTGGGCGGCACCAACAACGCCATCAGCAACATCGTCCATACGCAAGGCTGGGTGCACTGCCACTCTTCCGCCACCGACGCTTCCGGCATCGTCAAGAGTGTCATGGACGCGGTTTGCGACCGCTTCACGCACGAGAATCTGCCGGCCAAGCTGCGGATCGCCTTGGCGTGCTGCCTGAACATGTGCGGCGCGGTGCACTGCTCGGATATCGCCATCCTGGGCATTCACCGCAAGCCTCCCAAGATCATGCGGGACGCGCTGAATAAGATGTGCGAGGTCCCGACCCTGATTGCCTCCTGCCCCACGGGAGCCATTCGGCCGTCCACGGTGGACGGGAAACAGTCGGTGGACGTGGTGGAAGAACAGTGCATGTTCTGCGGCAACTGCTACACGGTCTGCCCTGCCATGCCACTGAATGATCCGGAAAACGACGGCATTTCCATCTGGGTTGGCGGGAAGGTCAGCAACGCCCGCAGCGCTCCGAAGTTCTCGAAACTCGCCATCCCGTTTATTCCGAACAATCCGCCGCGCTGGCCCGAAGTGGTGGATGCGGTGGTCAACATTGTGGACGTGTATGCCCAGAACGCGAGGAAGTTCGAGCGCATGGGCGAGTGGATCGAGAGGATTGGCTGGCCGAAATTCTTCGAGCTGACCGGAATTCCGTTCACCCGCTATCACATCGACGACTTCAAGCATGCGGGCTTGACCTACTCGCGGTCCACGCATCTGAGATTCTAGGGGGAGTCATGCCGGTAAACATTGAGGCTGTGGCCGAAGAAATGTACAAGCTGGTCGCCGAGTACTTGGGGAAGAAGAACCTGAAAGCGGGCGACCTGACCAAGGCCATGATCGAGAAGTTCGGCGCGGAGAATTGCACCAAGGATGACTGCAAGCAGGCCATCCGCCAGCTCATCGACTCCGGCCGATGCGTCTACAGCTATTTCGGCGGCAGCTTCATCACGCTGCCGCACAAGGAGGGGGCCGCGCCCGAGTAGGAGCCGGGCATGCCCGGCTCCTCGGTCTGCCGTTGCTTGAGGAGAGTACTGACATGAAAGACGACAAGACGACGAAGAAGAAAGCCTTGCAGACTCTGGTTGTGCTGCTCAGGAAGTGGCAGGGAATCGAGGACGGCAGCGTGGCTCTCACCACGAGCGTACTCGCCAAGACTAAGAACCCGCTCATCCGGCTGGTTATGGAGATTATCCAGCAGGACTCCGTCATGCACAAGAAGGTGCAGCAGGTGATTCTGGACAGCCTGGAAAAGGAGGCCTTCAGCCTCCAGCCCGAAGAGCTGGCCGAGATCTGGGACATGATCGAGAAACACGACGCGGCCGAAAAGGAGGCCATCCGTCTCGCCGAGGAGTCGAAGGCGAATTGTCCGCTCGTCATCCAGCGGCAGCTCCTGGACTATCTCATCGAGGACGAAAAGAAACACGACCGCTTGATGGGCAACCTGGAGGATCTCAAGCGGGGGATCCACCCTTACGCATGATTTTCGTACGGTAGACAACGCAACTATGGGTCTTTTTAAGGAAGTCAAGAAACCAATCATCAAGGCGACGTCTGGGGCGGGCGGCGACATCAGCCCGTTGCGTCCGAGGTATGTTGCCAAGGCGCCGCCGTGCTCCGGTGGATGTCCGAGCGGCACTGACATCCGCGGCGTGATGGTCACTCTCGCACAGGCTGAGGCCTACGGGAGAACGAACGATCAGGCCTACGAAGCCGCCTGGCGCATGATCACAGAACGCAACCCGTTTCCTGCGACGTGCGGCCGTGTCTGCCCGCACCCCTGCGAAGACGCTTGCAATCGCCAGGCAAAGGACGGGTCCGTCTCCGTCAACGCCGTAGAGCGCTCTATCGGGGACTTCGGCATCCAGAACAAGCTGGCGCTCTCCAAGCTGACCGAAGAGCGCTTTCCCGAGAAGGTCGCCGTGGTCGGCGCCGGGCCGGCGGGGCTTTCCTGCGCCTACCAACTGGCGCGGCGCGGCTATTCGGTGACTGTGTTCGAGGCGTTCGGCCAGGCCGGAGGGATGCTGCGCTACGGCATTCCCGAGTACCGGCTTCCGCGGGGCGTACTCGACGGGGAGATCCAGCGGATCCTCGATCTGGGCGTGGAACTGAAGTGCGGCTTCATCGTCGGGAAGGACGCCTCGCTCGAACAACTGCGATCCGAGTACCAGGCGATCTTCGTCGGCATCGGCGCGCACAAGGGTCTGAAGTTGCGCGTTTCCGGCGATGACGCCTCGAACGTATTCACGGGGACCGAGTTCCTGAACAAAGCCAACTCCGGGGAGACGGTCCAGATCGGGAACAAGGTCATAGTAATCGGCGGCGGCGACACGGCCATTGATGCTGCTCGCGTGAGCAAGCGGCTCGGGGCGGACGTGACCATCCTGTACCGCCGCACGCGGGCCGAGATGCCGGCCATCAAGCCGGAGATCGAAGGCGCTCTGGAAGAGGGCGTCAAGATCGAATTCCTGGCCGCGCCCGTGGAAATTCTGCGCAACAACGGTACGGCGGTCGGCGCCCGCTGCATCCGGATGGAGTTGGGCGAGCCGGACAAGTCCGGGCGGCCCCGTCCGGTGCCCAAGCCGGGATCGGAATTCGATGTCCCAGCAACCGCCATCATCGCGGCCATCAGCCAGGAGCCTGATTTCGCGGGTTTCGACGGCCTGCGTGAAGGGAAGGACTGGATCAAGACGGACACCTGGGGCACCACCGGCATCGAGGGTATGTACGCGGGCGGCGACGATGTGGAGCTCGGCTTGGTGACCATCGCGATTGCCCAGGGCCGATTTGCGGCCGACGCGATCGACGCGCGCTTCCGCGGTCGGGCACTGCAAACGCCGCCGCCATTGCCTTGCATCACCTCGGACAAGATGAAGCTGGATTGGTACAAGCCGGCCGAGCGGCACGAGCGCAGGCACACCTCGCTGGATCAGCGAGATCTGGCCACGGAGATCGAGTCCGGGCTCTCGCCGGAGGAAGCCATCGAAGAGGCCAAGCGCTGCATGTCGTGCGGGATGTGCATGGACTGCGAGACGTGCTGGATGTACTGCACCAATAGCTGCTTCGTACGGCTGCCCAAAGGCGAGCACTACAAGGTCAAGCTGGAAGTGTGCAACGGGTGTAAGAAGTGCGCGGACGCGTGCCCGTGCGGCTACATAGAGATGGTTTGAAGCAATTCTGGAGGTATAAGCTATGCCTACTTTTGACGTCCAGGGAAGACACTACGACGTAGACGAAGATGGTTTCCTGGAGAATCCCGAGATCTGGAGTGAAGCTGTCGCCGGTGATTTCGCGAGCACCGAAGGAGTCGCCGAGCTGACTCCGGACCACTGGAAGATCATCCACTATCTCAGGAACTACTATCTGCAGTATGGAATCGCGCCGATGATCCGGAAGCTGTGCAAGGAAACCGGATTCAAGCTGAATCAGATTTACGAACTGTTCCCGTCCGGCCCCGCGAAAGGCGCCTGCAAGCTGGCGGGCCTGCCGAAGCCGACCGGCTGCGTATAGGGGGCGTTGTGGCTCCCGAGGGTGAGGCGCCGGCAGGTCTCTCGGAGAAGAAGCGCCTGATCGCCCAACAGTGGCTGGAACGCGTCCTTCAGACATACCCGGGGAATTCCTCCCGGTCGTGGCAGTTCGACAAGGACCCGTTCCGGAACCCTGTGGGGAACGCGCTAAGGGAGGGGCTGTGCATCCTCGCCGAGGAGATCCTTGGCGGGATGGACCTGGCCAGGATCACTCCCGCTTTGGACGGCATCGTCAGGATACGGGCGGTTCAAGACTTCACGGCGGGACAGGCGGTGTCGTTCGTGTTTCTGCTGAGGGAGGTCGCCCAGGAGCAACTACGGGACGAAAAGGAAATCCTTGGGAACGTGGAGCGGAGGATCGATGAGCTGGCGATACTCGCCTTCGACCTGTTCATGAGGTGCCGCGAGAAGATGTACGAGATCAAGGCAGGCGAACTCAAACGCAGCCTGTACCTGCAATTGAGACGCGACCGCGATGGTGCGGTCCAATGAGAGGCGCGTCCGATGAAACCCGTTAGTTCCCTCGTCGTGGTGCTGGTGATTGTCGCGCTCAGCTATGCCGGCGGGCAGGCCGCGGGGCTCCGCCCAATCCTTGGAACTGTCCTCCCCTACGCGGCTATAGTCATCTTTCTGGCGGGTTTCTCTTGGCGCGTCATTCGCTGGACTCTCACGCCGGTTCCTTTTCGCATCCCCACGACCTGCGGGCAGCAGAAGTCGCTGGCGTGGATCAAGCGCGCGAAGCTCGAGAGCCCGGTCACGACGCTTGGGGTGATCGGCCGGATGGCCCTGGAGATCCTGCTGTTCCGTTCCCTGTTCCGCAACACCAAGCCGGAGCTCCGGAAGGGCCCGCAGCTCGTCTACGGGGAGGAGAAATGGCTCTGGCTGGGAGCGCTGGCGTTTCACTGGTCGTTCCTCATCGTCTTCCTCAGGCATCTGCGGTTCTTCATGGAGCCGGTCCCGCGTTTCGTGGTTCTGATTGAGGACGTGGACGGTTTTTTCCAGTTCGGAACGCCCGTGTTGTACATGACGGGAGTCATCCTTCTGGCTGCCCTGACCTACCTGCTGTTCCGGAGGCTGGTCAATCCCCAGATCCGCTATATCTCCTTGTTCACCGACTACTTTGCGCTGTTCCTGCTGCTCGGGCTGGCGACCTCAGGTATTCTCATGCGCTACTTCACCAGGACGGACGTCGTGGCCATCAAGCAATTCGGAATCGGCCTGGTGACGCTCACGCCGGTGGTGCCGCCGACGGTGAGCCCGCTTTTCTTTGTGCATCTGATGCTGGTGAGTGCGCTCCTGGCCTACTTTCCCTTCAGCAAGCTCATGCACATGCCCGGTGTCTTCCTCAGTCCCACGCGCAACATGGCGAATAACAACCGCATGAAGCGGCACGTCAATCCCTGGGACTATCCCGTCAAGGTCCACACGTACCAGGAATGGGAGGAAGAGTTCCGAGACAAGATCGTGGCGGCCGGACTGCCGCTCGACAAGGAATAGAGAGATGGCCGAAAGTCTTCCCAAAGCCGGTGAGCTCGTTCAGATCGACTACACCCCCCCGCGAAAGGACTGGCTGGATCCGGCGGTAGAGTTCAAGAAGGGCGTTTACTGCTACAGCGCACTGCCGAAGAATCTGGCCTACCTTGGCCTCCCTAACCCGCGGGAATGGCAGCCGTTCGACAAAGACTGGAAGCTGCCGCCGAACTGGAAGCAGATCATTCTCGACGGCATGCGGGACCGGCTGGCCAAGTTCCGTTCCTTCCGGCTTTTCATGGATATCTGCGTGCGCTGCGGCGCCTGCGCCGACAAGTGCCACTTTTATATTGGCTCCGGCGATCCCAAGAACATGCCGGTGCTGCGGGCGGAGTTGATCCGCTCGGTGTACCGGCGGTACTTCACCCCGGCGGGGCGGGTTCTGGGAAAGCTGGCGGGCGGCCGCGACCTCACCGAAGACGTGATCAAGGAGTGGTTCTACTACTTCTACCAGTGCACGGAGTGCCGCCGCTGTTCCGTTTTCTGCCCTTACGGCATCGACACCGCCGAAATCACGATGATCGGCAGGGAGTTGCTGAATCTGATCGGCTGCAACATCAACTGGGTGCTGGAGCCAGCGGCGAACTGCTTCCGAACGGGCAATCACCTGGGCGTGCAACCGCACGGCTTCAAGGACAGCATCGACTTTGCAGTGGACGAACTGGAGGAGATGACGGGCATCCGCGTGGAAGCGCCCATCAACAAGAAGGGCGCCGAAGTTCTCTTCGTCGTGCCTTCGGCCGACTACTTCGGCACTCCCCACTACTTCACCCTGCTCGGCTACCTGATGCTTCTCCATGAAATCGGTCTGGACTACACCTTCAGCGCCTACGCCTCCGAAGGCGGCAACTTCGGCCTCTTCAGCTCCCACGAGATGATCAAGAGGCTGAACAACAAGATCTACGCCGAGGCGAAGAGGCTGGGGGTGAAGTGGATTCTGGGCGGCGAGTGCGGGCACATGTGGAGGGTGCTCCACCAGTACATGGACACCATGAACGGCCCCGCGGACTTTCTGGAAGTTCCGGTTTCCCCGGTCACCGGGACCAGGTTCGAGCACGCCGCCTCCACGAAGATGGTTCACATCTGCGAGTTCACCGCGGACCTGATCAAGAACAACAGGCTCCGCCTCGACCCGAGCAGGAACAACCATTGGAACCTGACCTTCCACGACTCCTGCAACCCGGCGCGGGCCATGGGGCTGCTAGAGGAACCCCGCTACATCATCCGGAGCGTCTGCAACCAGTTCCACGAAATGCCGGAGAACACCATCCGGGAGCAGACTTTCTGCTGCGGCAGCGGCTCGGGTCTGGGCACCGACGAAAACCTGGATATGCGTCTTCGGGGCGGCTTCCCGCGGGCCAACGCCGTCAAGTACGTCAAGGACAAGTTCGGTGTGAACGTGCTGGTGTGTATTTGTGCGATCGACAAGGCCACGCTGCCGCCATTGCTCGAATACTGGGTTCCCGGCGTGGAGGTGGCCGGCGTGCATGAGCTTGTCGGCAACGCCCTCATCATGAAGGGAGAAAAGGAAAGGACAACCGACCTGCGCGGCGAGACCCTTCAGTCCAAGGAGGATGAGGTTCATGCGTGACAAGGCGCTGATCCTGGGCGGCCTGGTGGCCTTTCTGGTCCTGATCACCTTCCCTATCTGGTGGGATTCCGCCGCCAAGGTCACATCCAAGGGGCCGGAACCCGTGCTGCCCGCCAAGGAGAAGTCCTGCGTCGCTCCCACGGAGTACATGAAAACGTCCCACATGAAACTGCTGATCGACTGGCGGGAGCAGGTTGTTAGAAACGACATCCGGACTTATACCGCTTTCAACGGCAAGACCTACAAAATGAGCCTTACCGGAACCTGCCTGGGTTGCCACACCGACAAGGCCCAGTTCTGCGACCGCTGCCACAACTACGCCGGAGTGAACGTGTATTGCTGGGATTGCCATATCGACCCCAAGCTGGCCCGCAAAGGAGTAGAGTATGCGCATCGATAGAAAGGCGTTTCTACGACTGACGGGGCTCTCCCTGCTGGCGCTGACGGGCAAGAAAGTGATCAGCGCCGTAGCCGGAACGGCGCAGGCCGGCAAGGCGCAAACCCGCCCGGCAAAGCGCTGGGCGATGGTCATCGACATCAAGAAATGCTTGCAGGACTCCGGGTGCACCCGGTGCATCGAGGCCTGCCATGTAACCCACAACGTACCGGAGTTCAAAGATCGCGATCACGAGGTCAAGTGGATCTGGAAGGAGCCCTTTGAACACGTATTTCCGCCCGAGGGGGCGGAGTACACGCTGGCGGCCTTCCGCGACACGCCACTGCCGGTGTTCTGCAACCACTGTGACGATCCGCCGTGTGTTCGCGTATGTCCCACGCAGGCAACCTGGAGGCGGGAAGACGGCATCGTCATGATGGATTGGCACCGCTGCATCGGCTGCCGTTACTGCATGGCCGCCTGCCCATACGGGTCCCGCAGTTTCAACTGGTTCGACCCCAGACCCCGGATCGCGCAGTTGAACCTCGACTTCCCGACGCGTACCCGCGGCGTGGTCGAGAAATGCAATTTCTGCGAGGAGCGTCTCGCCCAGGGACAGGCTGCCGGCGTGCGTCGCGGCCTGCAAGGAGAAAGCGATGGTCTTCGGCGACCTGGAGGATCCGGACTCGGAGGTTCGAGCGCTGCTCCGGACCCGCTATGCCATCCGCCGCAGGCCCGAACTGGGCACCAGACCGCAGATCTATTACTTGGTGTGAGGCACAGCCATGTTCATGTTTGAAAAGGCGGTCGTCGGCAGCCGCAGATACTGGGTCTGGATACTGTGTCTGTCAGCCGTGATCGGCTTGGGCTTTCTCAACTACCTGCATCAGCTCGCCACCGGCCTGGGAATCACGGGGCTGAGCCGCAACGTCACCTGGGGCCTCTATATCGCTCAATTCACGTTTTTCGTCGGCGTAGCGGCCTCCGCGGTCATGGTTGTCCTGCCCTACTATCTGCACAACTTCAAGGTGTTCGGGAAGATCACCATTCTCGGGGAGTTTCTGGCCATCTCCGCGGTGACCATGTGCATGCTTTTCATCTTTGTGGACATGGGGCAGCCGGCGCGGGTGTTGAATATCTTGCGCTACCCAACTCTTCATTCCATGATGTTCTGGGACATGATTTCGCTGAGTGGCTACCTGCTGCTGAACGCGGTCATCGCCCTGGTTACACTTAGCGCCGAGCGTAAGAGCGTAGCGCCGCCGGGGTGGATCAAGCCTGTCATCCTGCTCTCCATCCCCTGGGCGGTCAGCATTCACACGGTCACGGCCTTCCTGTACAACGGCCTGCCGGGGCGTTCCTTCTGGCTCACTGCCGTCCTGGCCCCGCGGTTCCTGGCCTCGGCCTTCGCCGCGGGTCCCGCGTTGCTGATCCTGTTGTGCATGATTATCCGGAAGGTGACGAAGTTCGACGTGGGACGGGAACCCATTCAGAAATTGGCGGTGATCGTGACCTATGCCATGATCGTCAACGTGTTCCTCGTGCTCATGGAGCTGTTCACCGTGTTCTACAGCCGGATTCCTGAACACATGGAGCACTTCGAATACCTCTTCACGGGCCTGGAAGGTCAGTCCTCCCTGGTCCCGTGGATGTGGACATCCGCGTCTCTGGCCGCGCTCTCGCTCGTCCTGCTGCTGGTCCCCAGGTTCCGCAAGGACCAGCGGGTGCTGGCATTCACTTGCTCGATCGTTTTTCTGTCTCTCTGGATCGACAAGGGACTCGGCTTGATAGTGGGCGGCTTCGTGCCGTCTCCTCTTGGCACTGTGACCCCGTACGTTCCCACGCTTCCCGAGGTGTCCATCGTTTTGGCTGTTTGGGCTATCGGGTTCCTGATGATCACGGTATTCTACAAGATCACACTCTCCGTCAGGGAGAGCCTGGCTGGTTAGGGTGGAGAAATGGAGCCAAGAAAGTCTCGTCTCACGGAAGACTGGCTGGCGGTCATCATCGGCCTCTTCCTGTTCGTTCTCTCGCTTGGGACCTTCGCCGGAGCGGACCTGCTCGGCTGGGCGGTCTCGACCACCGTCTGGACCGATGTCTCCAAGTCCCTGACAACCGCCTCCAAGACATACGCGGGGCTGCCGGGCGTCGCCGCGTTGCTGCTTACGTACCTGTTTCTGCTGGTGCTGATGTCGGTGGGAGCAGCGGCCCTGCGGGCCAACGTGCGGGAATTCGTGAAGGGCTTCTCGATCGTCTTCCTGATCAGCTACCTGTGCTGGATCGCCGGAAGCTGGGCCTACGTGGCAGCGACTCCGGACAAATTGAAGGCCTTCCACATCGGTTGGTCGATGAACCTGACATCGGAAGCGGGCTACATTGTGGCGCTTGTGGCGGGTCTGCTCGTCGGCAACTTCATGCCTGGGCTGGCGGCCTACATGAAGGAGGCCATTCGGCCTGAGCTGTATATCAAGACCGCCATCGTCATCCTCGGCGGTTTTCTGGGGGTGACCGCGGCCGAGCAGCTCGGGCTGGCCTCCTCCGTGATCTTCCGCGGCCTGTGTGCCATCGTGGAGGCCTACCTGATCTATTGGGCTATTGTGTACTTCATCGCCCGCAGATATTTTGGATTCAGCCGGGAGTGGGCCGTGCCGCTCGCCTCCGGCATCTCGATCTGCGGCGTTTCGGCCGCCATTGCCACGGGCGCGGCCATCAAGGCGCGGCCCATAGTGCCGATCATGGTTTCCTCGCTGGTGGTGATCTTCGCGGTGGTCGAGTTGTTATTTTTGCCCTTTATCGCGCAGCAATTCCTTTACAGGGAGCCGATGGTCGCGGGCGCCTGGATGGGCCTCGCCGTCAAGACCGACGGCGCGGCGGTGGCCAGCGGGGCCATCGCGGAATCCCTGATCCGGACCAAGGCGCTCGCAGTGGACGGCGTCCGCTACAAGGAAGGCTGGATCATGGCTACCACCACGACGGTGAAGGTGTTTATCGACGTCTTCATCTGCATCTGGGCGTGCATTCTGGCCTGGATATGGTCATCGAAGATCGAGCGCCGGCCGGGTGAGAAAGTCAAGGCCAGGGAGATATTCCTTCGTTTTCCCAAGTTTATCCTCGGCTACGTGGCCACCTTCGCGGTCATCATGCTGATAGGCATCCTGCTGCCCGGCCTGGTCGGAAAGGCGAAGGCCGCCATGGGGCAGGCGAATGTGTTCCGCGGGATTTTCTTCGTGATGACATTCTTCACGATCGGCGTGGTGTCCAACTTCAAGAAGCTCTGGGAAGAGGGGATTGGCCGGCTCGCGCTGGTGTATGTGCTCTGCCTCTTTGGATTCATCATCTGGTTCGGACTGGCGATCTCGTGGCTCTTCTTCCACGGCGTGAAGCCGCCAACTATTTAGGAGGACTGATGCAACAGGCGAAGCTCTCTGAAGAACTGAAGAAGATGGAGTACGAGCCGCTGCTGCCCGTCGAGAAGCGGCTCATCGCGTGGAGTCTGGGGATCGGCGTGGTTTTGCTTGTCCTGCTCGTCTGGATCAGCCGGCTTTTTATTTGAGCGGCCAGGGGAATTCAGATCCAAGCCTGGTCCTGAGGAACTCCCTCAACAGTCTCCGGTCACCGGCTGAGATAACGCCGGCGATTCCGCCTTGGTACATCTCCGACAGTGTGTTCTCGATGCGCCGGCCGCCCCAGCCCAGGGCGATCATCTGTGTTCGCAACTTGCCGAACAGAGTGACCAGTTCTGCGTACTCCGGCCCGTACCGCGCCAGGATCTCCTTTCGCAGCAGCCCGGCCAGGCTCGGACAGAGTCCGTCCGTCGCGACCGCGAAACTCAGGCTCCCGTGGTGAGCGGTGGCGGGCACCGTGAATGTGCACAGCCTGGGGCGATCCACGACGTTGATCAGGATGTTCCGGGCCTGGGCGTCTCGGGCGATTCGGGCGTTCAGGGGCTCGTCGTCGGTAGCGGCAATCGCCAGGAACGCGCCGTTCAGATCCGTCGTTCTGTATCGTCTCCAACGCCCCACCAAAGAGCCTTTTGAGGCAAGAGACCGGATCTTCGCGGACGCGTCGGGGGCGACCACGGTGACCGTGGCCCCGGCCGCCAGCAGACCCTCGACTTTCCGGGCTCCAACGGAACCACCGCCGATTACGACGGCCGGCCTGCCCTTCAAGGCGAGATTGACGAGGTAGCCCATTCCGGTAGTATCCCGGATTCAAGGGCAGGACGCCACGAAGCAAGGCTTTCTCACCTCCGGCGGGTGCGAGGCCGAGACGCCTTCCCGGTAATGCGGCTCGCGGGGAAGAGACGGTAGCCACGATCGGCCGGAAACCACCGGGCAAGCAACTCCAGCCGCCGCCGCAATTGAGGCGCCGGCAAGTGATCCGGGCCGGGGCGGACGGTCACGTCGTGCCAGAGGCAGTGGACATACTCGGCCGCCGTGCCGGCGAAGGAAGCGCAGGCATAACGCTCGAGCCGCCGCAGGCTTGGTGAGGTGCAACGGCTCTCCAGCAGCGAGCGTTTCTCGACCAGCGCTTGGTCGTCAATCTCGCCGGTGATCCCTTCGATGATCTCACGGTGCAATAGCGACCCATACGCCTGGAGTTCATCGCCGGACAGTCTTTCCCAAAGCACCTGCCCCAGGCACAGCAACAACTCCAAGGCGATGTCATGTTCCTCGGAGCCGGAGGTGGTCACAGTCACTTCGAGCCCCAGGTCTATCTGGGTCCATCGCGAGGTCACGGTTGAATCCGCGAGCGCCGGAAGCGAAATCCGGCAAGGGCCGATCCTGCCAGCCATCGAAGAAGGCACGGCACGCACCGCCGGCCGGATGAACTCCTGAACGAGCTTCTTCGGCGCTCCAGCGGAGTTGATCAAGCGCCAACCGTGCGCCAGGCGTGAGGAGACCCTGGTAGCCAGCCGGTCATCCATGCTGATATTCTCGCCGAGTTGTTGAGGCGCGCGGGAGCAGGTATCGATCCGCCCGGCCGCCGGTCAGTCAGGTAGGGCAAAACTGTAGAGCACGCCCGCCGAAGACACAGCGACGTACTGTTTCCCATCCACCGAGTAACTCATGGGTGACGATGTTATTTCCGCTCCTGCCTGGAAATGCCAGAGCGCCCGGCCGGTCTTGGCGTCGAGGGCGATCAGGTTCCCTTCTCTCGATGCGGCGAAAAGAAGGCCGCCCGTGGTCGCCAGCACGCCCGACTGGAGTGAGTTTTGGGTCAGTTCGAACTTCCACTGGATTTTGCCGGTCTCCGGATCGATGGCCTCGACTCCTTGCGATTCCGGGGCTCCGCCGGGAGGTCCGCCGGCCGACCCGCGGCCCCAATATTGCTTCCCAGGCTCGTAGGGAGCGGGGCCGGAGGAGTAGCGTGCGCCGCCATCGTGATACGCAAGGTACAGCCAGCCTGTCAGCGGGCTGTAGGACGGCGCCTGAAAATTCGTGCCGCCGCCCAGCGCTGGAAAGACCACGCTGCCCTCGGGAGTCGATTGCCACCCGGGTGTGGTAATGGGGCGGCCGTTCTCATCCCATCCCTTGACCCAGCTTGCCCGAACGAACGGCGCCGCGAAGAGGAACTTGCCGTCCACCCGGTCGAGGACGTAAAAGACGCCGTTGCGGTTCGCCTGCATCAGCAGCTTCCGGTTCTCGCCCCGGTACACGCGATCGACCAAAACCAGGTCTTCGGTGGCGTCCCAATCGTGCGTGTCGTTCGGCGTGAACTGGTAATGCCACTTGCGCTGTCCGGTGTCTGGATCGAGCGCCAGCACGGAACAACTGAACAGGTTGTCGCCCTTACGGGCCTCGCCGTTCAGGTCCGGTCCGGGATTGCCGACCGTCCAGTAGAGGGTATTCAATTCAGGGTCGTAGCTGCCTGTCAGCCATGTGGGGGCGCCGCCGCGCTGCCAGCTATCGCCCTCCCAGGTATCGTTGCCGAACTCCCCGGGGCCGGGAGTGGTGTAGAAGCGCCACACGCGCTCCCCGGTCGATGCGTCGTAGGCATCGATGAAGCCGCGGATGCCGTACTCGCCGCCGGAGATGCCGGTGATGACCTTGTCCTTGACCACGAGCGGCGGCGACGTGATGCTGTAGCCCTTCATCGCGTCCGCCACCTGCACTTCCCACAGCGGCGTTCCGGTGCGAGCATCCAGAGCCACCAAGGCGGCGTCCAGCGTGCCGAAAAAGAGCCGGTTGCCCAGCATGGCCACCCCGCGGTTCACGCGATTGCTTTCGTAAGGATTCACCACTTTCTGCGTGCGCTGGTACCTCCAAATCTGGCGGCCGGTTCGGGCGTCGAGCGCGAACACCTGCCCTGGAGGTCCGGTGGTGTACATGACACCGTCCACCACCAGCGGAACGGACTCGACGACTCCGTTCCCCGGCATCTGTGCCGCCCACTTGGCCTGCAGTTGCCCCACGTTCGCTGTATTGATTTGATCGAGGGACGAGAAATGCCGCCCCCCGTAATCGCCCCAATAGGTCAGCCAGTTCTGGGGCTCGGCTTGCGAGTTGCGGATGCGGTCATAGGTCAGCCCGCCGGTAACCGGCGACGGCTGTGTCTTCGAGAGACCGGGCCCATTCAGCGTCTTCAGGTACGCCACCAGGTTCTGAAGCTCGGCGGGCGTCAGCCTCTTGGCGTAATCGTCCGGCATCACGGACTTGTCCTCTACCCGCACTTCAGCCAGCTTGGATTTGTCGAACAGGTGGAGCTCGCCGCGCAGGTCCACCATCTGCAGAGAGAACACGTCTTCGTTCTTGCGCACGCCGCGGTACTCATGACCGTCGGCGGTTTTCACGATTACCGTGGAGGGCATCGCGCGGGAGAATCCGCCGCGCCCGCCGCGAGGTTGGTTGGGGTTCAGGATACTCGCTTCGAGCGACTCTGCCGCGGTCTTTCCCGCCGACGACAGATCGGGTCCCACAGGCTGGCCCTGGCCGTTGACCGGATGGCAGGAGAGGCACTGTCCTTTCCCCTCAAAAATCTTCCTGCCCTCGGCGGGATCGCCCGCCACCTTCTCGCTCACGACAACTGCCCCGGCAAGGCTGCGGATGTACGAAACGAGCTGCCAGATCTGGTCGGAACTGAACTGCGTGAACCCGGGCATTTGAGTCCCGCGAAAGCCGTTCCGAATGTTGAAGAAGATCTCGCCGGCGGTGCTCCCATGACGGAAGACGCCCGCCGCGAGCGCTGGGGCGCGGTCTCCCCGGCCTTCCGCCCCGTGGCACGCCTGGCAGACTTGCCCAAACAGCCGCGCGCCGGCGGCGATGGCCGTGCGGTCGCCCGCCATGGGGTTCTTCTCGTTCTCCGGGGTATGCTCCTGGGCGAGGAGGAGCACTGCGATCCAGAGGGACAGAAACAACACAGAGCCGGTTCTCATTCAGAATCACACTCCAAGGGGGCATTCTTTTGGATGGGCCAGTCCCAGGTTAAGATTCATGTAACTCGCTGCGTCATCTACGGCCGCCAGTCGAGTGATTCCAGTTGCTCGACCAGGAACCTCCGCATGGCCACCACGGTGGCGCCGGCGCGCATCAAGGCGATCCCGTCTTCGATGGAAGCCACGCCGCCGGAAGCCTTGATGCCGATGCGGTCGCCGACCGTCTCCCTGAGAAGGCCAATGTCGTGGACCGTCGCGCGGCCCGGTCCGAAGCCGGTGCAGGTCTTCACGAAATCCGCGCCGCTGTCCATGACCAGCCTGGCGGCCGTGACCTTCTCTAGCTCGGTCAGGACGCCGATTTCAATGATGACCTTGAACGGGACCTTGAAAGGCCGCGCGACAGCCATCACCTCGGAGATGTCCTGAGCCACACGGCTGTAGTCGCCAGCTTTGAAGGCGGCGATATTCATCACCATGTCCAGATCCGTCGCGCCACGCCGGAGTCCTTCTTCGGCCTCGAGGCACTTAACGTGGGTGGTGGCGCCGCCGCAGGGAAACGCGATTGGAATCTGAGCCCGCACCCCGGAGTCCTTCAGTTCGTCCACCAAAATGCCCAAGTGTTGAGGAAAGGCGACGACCGCCCGGAAGTGGTAGTTCCTGGCGGCGCCGCATGCCGCCCGCACATCTTCTTCACTGGCCGTAATGGTGAGCACTTCCGAGTAGTCGATGACCGCCACGAGGCGCCGAATCTCTTCCGATGTCACTCCGTGCATGCTGTTCTCCTGGCTTGGAATGGTTACACACCCTTCATGATAAGCCTAGTCCGCGGACCGGCTGGCCATGACGAAGCGTAACTGGAACTCTCCCTAAAGCGTCTGCTTATAAAGAGGACATTTATGCCCGCGAGCCTGGGAGGCGATGGGCAGATGAACCGCCGGCTCCGGTGGAAGTTGGCCCCAGTCGTCGCCGCACTTCTTGTAGTGTACGGTTGCACGGGGTCCGGCGCGACACCTCCGGGCGCTAGAGGGGGCAAGAAGGGCGCCGGGGGAGGCGGCGATGTTGCCGTCACCGTCGCCACCGTGGCGCAGAAGGATGTGCCGGTCGAAATCCAGGTCATCGGGAACGTGGAAGCGTCCTCCACGATCTCTGTAAAGGCCCAGGTCGGAGGGCAGTTGACGAAAGCCTTCTTCAAGGAGGGCGACTACGTCAAGGAAGGCAGCCCCCTCTTTGAGATCGACCCTCGCCCGCTTCAGGCGGCGGTGAACGAGGCTCAGGCAAACCTGCTGCGCGACCAAGCCGTGCTCGCCCAGGCGCAAGCGACCCTGGAGCGCGACTCGGCGCAGGCCCGCTACGCCAAATCGCAGGCAGACCGCTACGACAAACTGTTCGCGGAGGGCGTGATTTCCAAGGACCAAGCGGAACAACTGCGAGCCAGCGCCGACGCCGACAACTCCGCCATGGCGGCGGACAGGGCGGCCATCGAAAGTGCTCGCGCCACGGTCGTGGCGGCTCAGGCCACACTCGACAGCACCAAGCTCCAGCTCGATTACACCAGCATCCAAAGTCCCATCAACGGCCAGACGGGAACCCTCAATATCAAGCCGGGCAACGTCGTAACCGCGAACAACGTGGATCTGACGACGATCAACCAGGTCGAGCCGATCAACGTGACCTTCGCCGTACCGGAGGCGCAATTGGCGCCAATCAAGCGCTACATGTCCCAGCGGCCCCTGGAGGTGCGTGCCCAACTGCAGGATGATCCCGACGTCAACGAAACCGGCAAGCTGTCATTCGTGGATAACACCGTGGATCCGACAACGGGCACCATCAAGCTCAAAGGGACCTTCGCCAACGCCGACCACAAGCTGTGGCCAGGGCAGTTCGTGAGCGTCACGCTGCGCCTTACGACGGAGCGCGAGGCGGTGGTGGTGCCCAACCAAGCCGTCCAGACCAGCCAGACCGGATCGTTCGTCTACGTGGTCGGGAAGGATCGCACGGTGGAAGCCAGGGCCGTCACTACCGGCCTTCGGGTAGACCAGGACATGGTCATCGAAAAGGGGCTGAAACCAGGCGAGATTGTGGTCACGGAAGGCCAGTTGAGGCTGGCGCCCGGCAGCCGCGTGGCCCTGCGGGGGGGCAGGGGAAGCGTAGCCAGCGGGACCTAGCGGGAACTCGCCGTGAACATCTCCGAGCATTTTATACGGCGGCCAATCGCGACCAGTCTGTTGATGCTGGCGGTCGCGGTGTTCGGCATCATAGCTTATCGCGCGTTGCCGGTCAGCGACCTTCCGACGGTGGACTACCCGACGATCACGGTGTTCGCCAGCCTCCCCGGCGCCAATCCCGACACCATGGCATCCGCGGTGGCGACGCCGCTTGAGCGACAGTTCACGACCATCGCGGGTCTGGATTCCATGATCTCCAACAGCACGCAAGGCTCGTGCCAGATCACGCTCCAGTTCGACCTGGACCGCGACGTCGACGGGGCGACCGTCGACGTGGAGACTGCGATTGCCGAGGCCATGCCGCTGCTGCCGCCGGGGATGCCCACGCCGCCTTCCTTTCGCAGGGTGAACCCATCGGACGCCCCCATTTTGCTCGCCATGCTGACCTCGCCGACGATGCGGCTCTCCGACCTTGACGAGTATGCCGAGACCATCGTGGCGCAGCGTCTTTCCATGGTGTCCGGGGTGGCCCAGGTGCAGGTTTTCGGCGCACAGAAGTACGCCGTCAGGGTCCAGGTCGACCCCAGAGCTCTGGCGGCTCGCAAGATCGGCCTGAACGAGGTGGACGACGCCATTCGGAACTGGAATATCGATATCCCCACCGGGATTCTGCAGGGCCCCCGCCAGTCCTACAACATCCAGGCTAACGGCCAGCTCTTCCGGGCGGCAGACTACAGGCAGTTGATTGTCGCCTACAGGAACGGCGCTGCGATTCGCTTGCGCGATGTGGCGCAGGTCATCGACAGCGTGGAGGACGATAAGACCGCCGCGTATATCTACGGCGGCGAGTGGGGCAAACAGGGCACGCAGGGCGTGACCATAGCCGTGATGCGCCAGCCCGGCACCAACGCCATCGAAGTTACCGACGCGATCAAGAGTCTGTTGCCGGTCTTGCAGTCACAGATGCCGCCCTCCGTGCATCTGGCGATTCGCGGCGACCGCTCCAAGAACATCCGTGAGGCGTTCCAGGACGTCCAGCTCACCATGGCTGCCACGCTGGCGCTGGTCATCCTGGTGATCTTCCTGTTCCTGCGGAACCTGTCCGCCACCATGATCCCGGCCATGGCCCTGCCGTTTTCGGTGGTGGGGACGTTCTCCGTGATGTACCTGCTCGGCTTCAGTCTGAATAACATCTCGATGATGGCGCTCATCCTCTCGGTCGGTTTCGTGGTGGACGACGCCATCGTCATGCTGGAAAACATCGTCCGGCACATCGAGAAAGGGGAACCGCCTTACCAGGCGGCGCTTGCGGGCTCCAGGGAAATCGGTTTCACGATCGTGTCCATGACGCTCTCGCTGGCGGCGGTGTTCATACCGATTCTGTTCATGGCGGGGATCCTGGGCCGGCTGTTCCGAGAGTTCGCGGTCACCATTTGCACCGCCATCCTGATTTCGGGCATGGTCTCGATCAGCCTGACGCCCATGCTCTGCAGCCGTTTCCTGAAGCAACCGAACGGCGCCAAGCACGGGTGGGCCCACCGTGTCATGGAGCACGTTTTCGATGTCATGCTGCGCACCTATGCCCGCAGCCTTCATTGGGTGCTCCAGCGCCGCGCGTGGATGATGGCGACCTTCGTAGTCGTGCTGGGGGCGACCGCCTACCTGTACGTCGTCGTGCCGAAGGGCTTCATCCCGGATACGGACAACGACAACTTCAACGTGCAAACCGAGGCCGCTCAAGGCACTTCCTACTTCCAGATGATCGCGTACCAGAAACGCGTCGCCGCGATCGTCGCGCGGGATCCCGACGTGGACAGCTTTTTCTCCAGCGCGGGCGGTTCCTACAATGGCGGTTCGCAGGGGCGAATGATGGTCAACCTCAAGCCGCGCAGACAGCGTGTGGCGACAGTCAACGACATCGTAGACCGCCTGCGGCCGAGGCTCTCGAACATACCCGGCCTGCGCGTTTATCTGACCATCCCCCAAGCCATTCGCGTCGGCGGGCACATGTCCAAGAGCAGCTACGACTTCACGCTGTCCGGACCCGACACCGGCCAACTCTATGAGGAAGCACAGAAATTCGAGCGCACCGTCTCGCGCCTGCCCGGCCTCCTGGACGTGACCACCGACTTGCAGATCAAGACTCCTCGCATTGACATCACGGTGGATCGCGACAAGGCCGCGGCGCTGAATCTGAACTGGATCGGAGTCGCGAACGCGCTCCAGGACGCCTTCGGCCCCCAGTACTCCACCAACATTTATGCCCCAACCAACCAATACCGGGTGCTGCTCGAAATGTTGCCGGAATACCAGCGTTACAAGGACGGCCTCTCGACGATCTATCTGAAGTCGAGCACCGGCCAACTGGTGCCGATCGATGCCGTCGCGAAGCTGACGTCCACCGCTGGACCGCAGAGCATCCCGCATTCCGGGCAGTTGCCATCGGTAACGGTCTCCTTCTCGCTGAGGCCGGGGACGTCGCTGGGCCAGGCCACCAGCGAAATTGAAAAGGCGGCCCGGGCGAACCTGCCCGCCACGATCAGCGCGTCCTTCCAGGGCACCGCCGCTGTCTTCGAGAGTTCCATGAGAAACATGGGGCTCCTCATCATCGTGGCGATCCTAGTGGTATACATCGTTCTCGGGGTGCTGTACGAGAGTTACGTACACCCGCTGACAATCCTCTCGGGCCTGCCCTCGGCGGGCTTCGGCGCGCTGCTCACGCTGCTCCTGTTCAAAGTGGAGCTCAGCTTGTACGCATTCGTCGGGCTGATCATGCTCATCGGCATCGTGAAAAAGAACGCCATCATGCAAATCGACTTCGCCCTGGAAGCCGAGCGGAAGGAGGGCAAATCGCCGGCGGACGCGATCTACGAAGGCTGCCTCATCCGCTTCCGTCCCATCATGATGACGACCATGGCGGCGCTGCTGGGCAGCATCCCGATCGCCCTTGGCTACGGAGCGGGAGGCGAGGCCCGTAAGCCCTTGGGCATGGCGGTCGTCGGAGGGCTGGCCTTCTCCCAGCTAATGACCTTGTATCTGACACCGGTGGTGTACACCTATATGGCCGGTATCGTGGAATGGTGGCGGGCAAACATGGCCCGGAGGGTCCCGGCGCCCGTGATGGAGGCGGGAGATTGACGGATGAATATTTCCCAGACCTTCATTGAGAGACCTATCGCGACCAGCTTGCTGATGGCGGCGATCGCTCTTTTTGGCGGCGTGGCCTACCGCCAGCTTGCCGTCAGCGATCTCCCGAACGTCGACTTTCCCACCCTGCAGGTGACCGCCAGCCTGCCGGGCGCAAGTCCGGAAACCATGGCCTCGGCGGTCGCGACGCCGCTCGAGAACCAGTTCTCCACGATCGCCGGGCTGAACTCCATGTCTTCGTCGAATTCGCTCGGCTCGACGCAAATCACTTTGGAATTCGATCTCAGCCGCAAGCTGGATGGGGCCGCGGTCGACGTGCAGGCGGCCATCACGCAGGCCTCGCGTATGCTGCCGCAGGGCATGCCCACGCCGCCCACCTTCACCAAGGTGAACCCAGCGGACCAGCCGATCCTCTATCTTGCCCTGACCTCGCCCACGCTGCCCCTGTGGACGCTGGACGAGTATGCCGAGACTCGTGTCGCGCAGCGCATATCCATGGTCTCGGGCATCGCCCAGGTGCAAGTGCTGGGAGCGCAGAAGTACGCCGTTCACGTGCAAGATGGATCCGCACGCCTTGGCATCCCGGCAGATCGGCATCAACGAAGTCGAGAGCGCGCTCAAAAATTGGAACGTGAACCTGCCCACCGGCTCCATCATCGGGCCGCAGCGCGCCTTCACCTTGCAGGCAACCGGACAGTTGATGAGCGCCGACCAGTTCCGTCCGGTGGTGGTGGCCTACCGCAACGGTTCCCCGGTGCGTCTCCGGGAACTGGGCAACATCATCGACAGCGTGGAGGACGACAAGACCGCCTCCTGGCTTTACACACATCAGGGCAGCGACCGCGCCATCGTGCTTGCCATCCAGCGCCAGCCCGGCACCAACACCATCAAGGTGACCGACGCGGTCAAGAACCTGCTGCCGCTGTTTCACGCGGAAATGCCCCCTTCCGTCCACATGGATATCCTTTACGATCGCTCGGACACGATCCGTGAGTCGTACAAGGACGTGCAGTTCACCATGCTGCTCACGCTTCTCCTGGTGGTCATGGTGATCTTCCTGTTCCTGCGGAAGCTTTCGGCCACGATCATTCCCAGCCTGGCGCTGCCGTTTTCCATCATCGGCACGTTCGCGGTCATGTACCTGCTGAACTACAGCCTGGACAACCTGTCGATGATGGGCTTGATCCTTTCGATCGGCTTTGTGGTGGACGACGCCATTGTGATGCTGGAGAACATCGTCCGGCACATCGAAATGGGCGAGCCGCCGCTGCAGGCGGCGCTCAAAGGATCGGGAGAGATCGGCTTCACGATCGTATCGATGACACTGTCGCTGGCGGCGGTTTTCATCCCGGTGTTGTTCATGGGCGGCGTGCTGGGGCGGCTCTTCAAGGAATTCGCTGTCACCATCTGCGCCGCGATCCTCATCTCGGGTGTGGTCTCGGTGACCCTTACGCCGATGCTGTGCAGCCGTTTCCTCCAGCCGGCGAAAGAGCAAGAACATGGTTTTCTGTACCGCGCCACTGAGAATTTCTTTGCCGGCATGCTGCGGGCATACGACCAGTCGCTGCAGTTCGTGCTGAGGCACAGGCCCGCCACGATGGCGCTCTCCGCCGGCGTCCTGCTCGCCACGATGTACATGTTCGTCGGCGTTCCCAAGGGCTTCATTCCGGACCAGGACACCGACCAGTTGGATGTCATCACGGAAAGCTCGCAGGGCACCTCCTTTTACCAGATGGCCGGCTACGCGCAACAAGTCGCGGACATAGTGGCAAGAGATCCGAATGTGGACGCCTCGGTGGCCAGCGTGGGCGGCACGACCGCATCCAACCTGGGCGGGCCGAACTACGCGGACCTGGTTGTGCACCTGAAGCCCCGAGCCCAGAGAAGGCTGGGGGTGAACGACGTCATCAAAGAGTTGCGGCCACAGCTTGCCGGCCTCCCGGGCGTGAAGGTCTACCTCCAAAACCCGCCGACCATCCGCATCGGCGGCAAAGTGACCAAGAGCCTCTATCAGTTCTCCATGCAGACGCCGGACAAGCGAGAGCTATACGCCGCGGCGGCCAAGATGGAGAAGCTGATCGGAGAGATCCCAGGGACCGAGGATGTCGCCAGCGACGTGGCGGTCACGACGCCCCAGGTCGACCTCACGATTGATCGTGACAAGGCGGGTGCGATGCAAGTGAACGTGACCCAGATCGAGAACGCGCTCTACGACGCCTACGGGCCGCGTTGGGTCTCGACGATTTACGCCTCGGTGAACGAGTACAAGGTGCTGTTGGAGCTCAAGCCCGAGTACCAGCAGGACCCGCGTGCTCTGTCCTTGCTCTACTTCAAGAACTCCAACGGGGGCCTGATCCCGCTGGACACGCTGGCGAAAGCAGTCACCGATATCGGCCCTCAGACGATCAGCCACTTCGGCCAGCTTCCCGCGGCGACCATTTCCTTCAACTTGAAGCCGGGCGCGGCGCTGGGCGATGTGGTTTCGCGGATCCAGAGCATCGCGGCGCGCGAACTGCCCGCCATGATCAGCACGCAGCTTCAGGGCGCGGCCGAAGCTTTCCAGAACTCGCTGGGCAACATGTGGATTTTGTTGTTCATCGCCATCCTGGTGGTGTACATCGTCCTCGGCATTCTGTACGAGAGTTACATCCACCCGCTTACCATTCTCTCGGGCCTGCCCTCGGCTGGTTTCGGCGCCCTGCTGACCCTGGTGCTGTTCCACATCGATCTGAACATTTACGCCTTCGTGGGCCTCATCATGCTGATCGGCATCGTGGAAAAGAACGCCATCATGCAAATCGACTTTGCCTTGGACGCGGAACGCAACCAAGGCAAGAAGCCGCTGGAGGCGATTTACGAGGGCTGCCTGATCCGCTTCCGCCCCATCATGATGACGACCATGGCGGCGCTTTTGGGCGCCGTCCCCATCGCCCTGGGATACGGAGCGGGCGGCGAGGCGCGCCGGCCGCTGGGTCTGGTGGTGGCGGGCGGCCTGATCTTCTCGCAGCTCGTGACTCTGTACTTGACGCCGGTTGTCTACGTCTACCTGGGGGGCTTTCAGGAATGGCTCGGGCGGCTGCGGAAACCCCGCCGGGTCTCAGCATATTCCAATCGAAGGATGAGCCTGAAGGATGATGGGGGCTGAGCAGTCTGGGCTCCTTTCTGTGAGTGTGTAAGTGTCTCGGAGTCGGGGCTGTGGGAATGTGGGAATCGCGGCAGCGATTTCCAAGGGCGGTGGGCAAAGAGGGAAACCTGGTGTTGGTTTTCCTCTTTGTCCACGGCCCGGCATTTCCACAGCCTTTTCTCATGCGCTCTTCCTTCGTTGGAAGCTGGCGAATAGCTTCTGTTTGGCGGTCTGCATCCGGCGGGCTGCCGCCGTGTCGGTTTCGGCTCGCTCGATCTCATTGAGCCTTTCGATGGTCACCCCCGGCCGGAGGGCGCGCACCACCCCGGGCAACTGGCGCAAGATCTCCCAGGGCGTGGCGTACCAGCGGTACACCCTGCGTTGCTTGCCCTTGGCTCCGGTCTCCACTTCGGGCACGCCGCAGGGCCGGTGGAAGCTCAGGTAGGGATTGAAGTATCCCTCGTAGAACTCCTCGATCGCCTGCGCATGGCTGGAGTCGATATATCCGTAGCCCATGTGCTTGCGCACCACCGCGCCGTTCTTCGCCTCCGCCAAGCCGTTGTCGTTGGAATGCCGCGGCCGCGACTTGGTCTGTTGGATCAGCAACTTGTCGAGCAGCTTGGCCACCGTGTGGTTGATGAACTCGCTGCCGTTGTCGGAATGGAAGCCGCGGATGTGAAACGGAAACTGCCGCAGCATGGCTTCCAGCACCGGCTGCAAGTAGGCTTCGCTGATCTGCTCGGCCGCCCCCACCACCTGCCACTGCGTGACCTCGTCCACGGCATTGATGTGATACGCCCCTTTCACGCCTCCCAGATCCCCCTGGTGCACCGTGTCCACCCGCAGGTAGCCCGGTCGTCCGTCCGGCTCTGGCCGGCGCCGTTCGCCAATGGCCACCTGCACCGGCCGCGTTTTCTGGTAGACCACCCGCTTCTGCCGGTACGTCCGGCTCTTGCGCAGGTTGTAGATGTGGGCCATCGAAATGGCCGCCAGCCGCTCATAGCGGGGGTCCTTGAAATCGTACCGCGCCCGCTGCAGGAGCTTCTGCGTCGCCGGGCCGCTGAGCGTCTCATGGGCCTGGTCGACTTCGGCCAGCAACTCGATGTCGGCTAGCCTGTAGCGGCAAGCAAAGCGGTGGCGCCGGTAGAGCGCCTCCTTGACCTCGCCGCTGTCGCCGTACTTGCCGATCAGCCGCGTCACCTGCGCCCGGCTCAGCCCGGACATCTTCGCCACGTAACGTCGCAACAGTCCCTTCGCCTCCCGACCGCATTGCCCATAGCGCTGCTGCTTCAATGTCCGCGTCACCCAGTCATAAACCTCCCGCCGGTTCTTGCCCTCGAACCGAACCGGCTCGCTGGCCTCCAAAAACGCCCGGATCTGCTCCAGGCTCATTGTGTCCCGATCCTGCATGCTGACAATCAATCTCCAGCATGCCCAACCTCCCCGCCTTCAGGCTCATCTTGCGTTAGAAACACACCCTTCCTTCAGGCTCATCCTGCATTAGACAAGACTGTCTCCAGCGGCGCACTCAGCGAAGTGCGACCATAAGATGCGGAGCCGTGGAACAATCTATGAAGCAACTTAGTGGAACTGTGCATGCCGGCTGGCTGGGAATCCTGGTTGTGCTGGGCGGGGCCCAGTGCATGAACGCTTTCCAGGCCGGAACCGCACCCTCGGCGCCGGATCCTCTGGCTGAGTTCAGCCGCTCGATCCGCGCCCTCACCCAGCGGGTCTCTCCCGCGGTGGTCCAAGTCCTGGTGAGCAGCTACGCCGCCGCGAACGAGGGGGAGAGCGGGCAGGTCAGCCTGCTGTCGCTTCAGCGATCGACGGGGTCTGGGGCGATCGTCGATCCGAACGGCTACATTATGACCAACGCGCACGTGGTGCGCGGCGCCATCAGCGTGCGGGTCTTACTGACTCCCCTTGCAGCCGGCGGGAGGACCTCAACGAACGCGGATCGCGGTGCGCCCGTTGAGGCCTCCATCGTGGGCATCGACAGGGAGACTGACCTCGCGCTCATCAAGCTGGATCGCACCGGCCTGCCGTCACTTCTGTTCGGCGACTCGGATGCGTTGCGGCAAGGAGACATCGTCCTGGCGCTCGGCAGTCCGTTGGGCCTGAAGAACTCGGTCTCGATGGGCGTGGTCAGCGCGCCGGCGCGGCAGATACGCGAGGATGATCCCTTGACCTATATCCAGACCGACGCTTCCATCAACCCGGGGAACAGCGGGGGCGCCCTGGTCAACGTGGAAGGGAAGCTGATGGGGATCAATTCCTTTATCCTCACGCAGTCCGGCGGCAGCGAAGGCGTGGGGTTCGCCATCCCGAGCAACATGGTGCAGAGCGTCTACCAGCAGTTGCGGAAGAGGGGACACGTCCACCGAGGCCAGATCGGGGTGGCCGTTCAAGACATTACCCCCGTGTTGGCGGCGGGTCTCGGCCTCTCCCGTCAGGATGGCGTCATCGTGGCCGACGTGGAGCCCCAAGGACCCGCCGATCAGGCCGGGCTGAAGCAAGGCGATCTCGTGGTTTCGCTCGACAGCCGTCCGGTGGATGACGCGAGCGATTTTGAGATGGCATTCTACCGCCGGCAGAAGGGCGACAAAGCCACCGTCGGAATCCTTCGGGGCCGGCAGGAGATGGCGTTGAGCGTCACAGTCGATGAGGAGCAAGATGATGACGATTTTCTTGCCGGAATGGTGACGCCCGCGAAGAACCTTATCGCCCGGCTCGGCATTCTCTGCATCGAAGTCGACGAAAACATCGGCAAGAGGCTGCCGGACTTGCGGCGGACGTCTCGGAGTGATCGTCGCAGCCAAGTCGAGCGAGGGCCAGGGCAGGTACATAGCTCTACAGCAGGGGGACGTGATTCACGCCCTCGGCAATACACCGATCTTGTCCCTTGACACTTTTCGCTCGACCGTGAACGAGCTGCGGCCGGGTTCGCCGGTAGTTCTGCTGATCGAACGCGACGGTGGGTACCGCTACATCGCCTTTGAAATCGAGTAGCCGCCAAGCGCCCCGCTATTCCGTGTTCCCGAGCGCGCGCAGCGTCTCCGCGTGGCGGGCGGCCTGAGCTGGCTGTCCACCGTCCCGGTAGGCGCGGATGAGCAGGTAGTGAATTTGCGCGTCGGTGGGGTCTCCTCCAGTGAGTCGCAGCGCTGTCTCGCCTTCCCTGGCTGCCTGAAGCGGCTTTCCCATTTTCTGCAGGAGGCGCGCGAATTCGAAATGAGCGGCGCGTGAGTTCGGCTCCAGCTTCAACGCCCGATTGATCCAAAGTTCGCAATCCTCGAGGCGGCCCATGAGGAAGAGCAGGCGCGAACCGATCAGGAGGGTATCGGCCTGAGGCGTCCCCGCCGACTGCTCGAGCCACACGGCCTCTTCGTAAAGCTTCAGCGCATCGCCTGGCTGTCCCAGACTCTCGCGGGTGAGTCCCAGATAAAGCGCGCTGCGCGGGTCTGCCGGATTCAACTGCCGGGCCTTCTCGAAGCTCGGCAGAGCCACTTGCAGATCGGAGGTAAGGTAAGCGTCAAGCCCATAAAGGAACTGCGCATAAGCCGAAGTGGGGTCGGCTTCGAGCGCCTGTTTCAGGCTCTCGCGGGCAACGTCAAAACGGTTGATTATCATCGCCACCTTGGCCTTGAGGGTCAGCGCGGGGACGAGTTTCGGGTCAAGGCGAAGAGCTTCACCGATTTCCGCCAGACACTCCTGGAGTTTCTTGGCGGTGAATAGGGCGTTGGCTCTTTCGTAGGCGCGATATCCAGGGGACTTCAGATCGGCTTGCCGGACCACGACAGGCCCTGTGTCCTGCTGGGTTCTGGAGGTTGGCGGCGCGGCCGCTTGCAGCAGGAGCGCGGCGATCAGCCAGAGCCTCGTCACGGTGCTTCCATGACCTCCACGATACGGTCAGCGGCGACGCTCGCAAGCTGCTGGGTTCCGCCGCCGGGCCAGCGGATTTCGACCTTCTGTGCGGTTCGGTTCGAGCCCAATCCGAAGCGCACCAGCGGCTCGCTCGAGGAAGCATATCCGACAGATGTGGTTGCCTGGTTGTACAAGCTGCGGCCATCCGGCAGGATGATGTGCACAGTCGCGCCGAGCCCCTGCCGGTTGCTCCGCGTTCCGCGCAGTTTGAAGGCGAGCCAATGCGAATCGTTCGCAGTGACGTTGTGGAACAGCTCCGCCGGCCCGTTCAGCACGGACACGACGGCGTCCATGCGGCCATCATTGTCGAAGTCGGCGAAGGCGACTCCCCGGTGCTGGGCGGCTAACTGGAAGTCCGGCCCCGCGCCGCCTGAGACATCCTCGAAGCGGCTGCCTCCCAAGTTGCGGAAGACGTGATTCGCCAGCGCGGAATCGCGCCCGATATAGTGGCCCAGTTCGGTAAAATGCGCGAGGCTGAAGAACAGGTCCTTCCACCCGTCGTTGTCGAAGTCATACATGCCGAGGCCCCAGCCGGTCAACTGGCGGGTACCCATAAGCAACCCGCTGGGTTGTCCGTAATCCTCAAAACCACGATTACCGCCGCGGTTCCTAAAGAGGAGAAAGGCGTCGTTGATCATTCCGGAGACGACCAGATCCGGCAGTCCGTCGTTATTGAAATCGCGGAAGTCTGCCCCCATGTCGGCGATAGCCTTGCCGTCATCGCGCAAGGCTACACCAGCTTCGAGCCCAATCTCCTGAAACGTTTTGCCCTTCTCATTATGAAAGAGGAAGTTGCGCACGGAGTCGTTGGCGGCGAAGATGTCGGTGAACCCGTCGCCGTCGAAGTCCGCAAAGGCAACCCCCATTCCCTTGCCGATGTGACGGGCAATGCCCGATGCTTGCGACACGTCGGTGAACGTTCCGTCATGGTTGTTGTGGAAGAGCTGGTCGGGAAGCCCCTGGTAAACGCTCGGGTGGCAGTAGTACTGCTCATCGGAGGTGCCGCAGCGGGGCTCGGTAGCGAAATTCCAAACAACATAGTTGGAAACGAACAGGTCAAGCCAGCCGTCGTTGTCGTAGTCCAGCCATCCCGCGGAGATGGACCACGGCTTGCCCAGCTTTGGATCCACCCCCGAAAGGCCCGCCTTCACAGTGACATCGGCGAACTTGCCGTTGCCAAGGTTATGGTAAAGGATGTTCCTGTTCACTCCGGCGACGAAGATATCGGTGTAGCCATCGTTGTCGAAGTCTCCGGTGGCCACGGCCATGGAGTAGCCTTCACCGGCCACGCCGGCTTGATCTGTAACGTCGGTGAAGGTCAGGTCGCAGTTGTTTCGGAAGAGGCGGTTGTGGAACTCCGGCCCGGTCTTCCGCAGGCTGGGAATGGCCGCGCCGTTCGTGAAGTAGACGTCCATGCAGCCGTCGTTGTTGTAATCCAAGACGGCTACACCTCCGGCCATCAGTTCGATTTGTGTGAAATGGCCGGTTGCGGCGTTGCGCAGTTCGAACCGGAGACCGGATTTTTGAGCGATCTCTTCGAAGCGAATCTGCGGCCCGGCCGCTGGGGTGGCCGTCGTACTGAACCAAACGGCTGCCGCAAAGACGAGAAGCCTGCGCCGGGACGAGCTTCGGCGCCGGCACAAGCGTGGAAAGCCCCCCCCGCACCACATCAGAATTCGAAACCCACCGTCAACTCTACATCGATGCGTGTCGCAACGGCAACCTGTACCCCGATGCCAGCCAGCCGCTAAGATGAGGGTCATGGAGCCCTTCCGCGGCGTGGACTATGCCTGTGTCGATTCGGTTCTCAACGAAGAGGAACTGCTGGTCCGTCAATCTGCTCGCCAGTTCGTTGAAGAAGAAGTCATTCCGGTCATACGCGACTGCTACCGCGAATCGCGGTTCCCCGCCCACCTGGTGCGGAAGATGGGCGCGCTTGGTTTTTTCGGGGCCAACTTGGAAGGCTACGGCTGCGCCGGCATGAGCAACGTCGAATATGGCCTGATCATGCAGGAGTTGGAGCGCGGCGACTCGGGCATCCGCAGTTGCGCGTCCGTGCAGGGCGCCCTGGTCATGTATCCGATCCTGACCTTCGGTTCCGAAGAACAGAAGCAGCGGTGGCTGCCGAAGCTTCAGTCTGGAGAGGCGATCGGCTGCTTTGGTCTGACGGAGCCCGACTTCGGTTCCAACCCCGCCGGCATGAGGACCAACGCGCGGCGCGATGGCGATTCCTGGCTGCTGAACGGCGAAAAAACCTGGATCACCAACGGCTCACTGGCGGATGTGGCGGTGGTCTGGGCGCGCACGGAGAATGGGATTCGTGGCTTCCTGGTGGAGAAGGAGACGCCCGGGTATCTCACCTCGGACATCCACGGCAAGTGGTCCATGCGCGCCTCGGTCACCTCGAGCCTTTCCTTCTCCGACTGCCGAATCCCGGAGGAGAACGCCCTGCCCGGGGCAAAAGGTCTGAAGACCGCGCTCATGTGCCTGACGCAGGCGCGCTACAGCATCGGCTGGGGCGCCCTGGGCGCTGCCATGGACTGCTACGAGACGGCCCGGCGTTATGCGATTCTCCGCAAGCAGTTTGAAGGGAGGCCGATCGCATCGCACCAGCTTGTCCAGGAAAAGCTCGCCTGGATGATCACCGAGATCACCAAGGCGCAGTTGCTGGCCATCCACATCGGAAGGCTCAAAGACCAGGGCAAGGCGGACCCGGCGCACGTTTCGATGCTGAAGCGGAACAACGTTGCCATGGCTCTGGAGTGCGCGCGCCTCAGCCGGGACCTGCTCGGCGCCAACGGCATCACCGATGAGTATCCGATCATGCGCCACATGTGCAACCTCGAAACGGTGAAAACTTACGAGGGCACGGACCACATCCACACCCTGATCATCGGAGAGCGCATTACCGGAATCCCGGCGTATAAATAGGGGCGCGTCTACAGGCCGGAGAAGGTCCCGCCGGTCTCAGCCAGCCGTTTCAGCAGTGGCGCGGGCGCCCACAGGTCGGAGCCATGTTTGGCCTGGAACTCCTCGATCCGGGCAAGGACTCTACGCAGGCCAACCGCGTCGGCATGAAACATCGGGCCGCCGCGCCAGACCGGGAATCCATAGCCGGTCAGGTACACGACGTCGATGTCCGATGCGCGCAGCGCGATCCCTTCTTCCAGGAGCCGTGCGCCCTCGTTGACCAGGCCGTAGATGCAGCGATCGACGATCTCCTCCGCCGTGATGTGGCGGCGCTCGATGCCCGCGTCCGCTGCCGCCCTGCCGATGAGCGCTGCTGTCTCTGAATTGGGCGAAGCCTGGCGCGGCGTCTCATACCTGGACCAGCCGCTTCCCGTCTTCTGGCCCAACCGCCCGGCCTTATAGAGGAGGTCGATGACCCGCGGCTGCCGCACGCCCGGTTTCGCCACTTGCTTGAACACCTGACGGATGTGCCAGGCGATGTCGAGACCCACCAGATCGGCCATCGCCAGCGGACCCATGGCCATCCCAAACTCGGACAGCGCCGAGTTGACGTCCTCGACCGACGCACCCTCCTCCACCAGAAACTCCGCTTCACGCCAGTAGGGCTCCATCATCCGGCTTCCGATGAAGCCGCGGCAGTTCCGGGCGAGCACGCCAACTTTCCCCAGCTTCCGGGCGAGCGCCATTGAGGTGGCGATCACCTCTTTGCTCGTCGCCCTTCCACGGATGATCTCGAGCAACCGCATGACGTTCGCCGGGCTGAAGAAGTGCAGGCCGATCACCGACTCGGGGCGCGCGGTCGCGGAGGCCATTTCGTCGATATCGAGCGTGGAGGTGTTTGAAGCCAGGACGCAGGAAGGCTTGGCGATCCGGCCGATCTCGGCGAACACCTTTTTCTTCACGGCCATATCTTCGAAGACGGCCTCGACGAGCAGGTCGGCCGTGTCGAAACCTTCGTAAGTGAGTTGTGGCGTGATGAGCCTCATCCGCTGCTCCATCACGGCCTGCGGCAGCGCGCCCTTTTTCGCGGATCGTGCGTAGTTATTCCGGATGGCGGACATGCCGCGTTCCAGGGCCTCCTGGCTCACCTCCTTCACGATTGCCGGAATGCCCGCGTTGGCGAAGGTCATGGCAATGCCGCCCCCCATCGTGCCTGCTCCGATGATCGCCACCCGGCGGACTTCATGGGCCGGCGTCTCTTTGGGGACATCCGGAACCTTCCAAACCGAGCGCTCGGCGAAGAAGGCGTGGATCATCGCCTTGGATTGAGGCGAGTAAAGACAGGCGTCGAAAAGCTCCGCCTCCCGCGCGCATCCCTGGTCGAACGAGAGCATGGTCGCCGCTTCCACGGCGCCGATGGCAGCGAGCGGGGCCAGTTGCCCGCGCCTCGTCTTGCGCGCGCGCTCGCGCGCGGAAGAGAAAACGGCAGGGTCGGCGTCGAGCAGCTTTGTGCTGAACTCGCGGGTCTTGGGCGCCGGCGTGCCCGCCGCTTCGCGGGCGAAGGCGACGGCGCCTTCCACCAGATCGCCTCCCACGACGCGATCGACCACGCCGAGAGCAAGAGCTCCCTGGGCGCTGATCGGCTCACCGAAGGCGCACATCTCGACCGCGCTGGCGACGCCTGCCAGCCGCGGCAGCCGCTGGGTTCCCGCCGCGCCCGGGATGAGCCCGAGCATCACCTCGGGCTGCCCCACTTGCGCGGACGGGGAGATCAGCCGGTAGTGCCCGGACATTGCCAGCTCCAGCCCGGCACCCAAAGCCGCTCCGTGGATCGCCATGACCACCGGTTTCGGGCAGTCTTCGATCCCCAGGAGAAACGACAGGGGCAGCAGACTCTCCCTGCGCTTCTGCCGCGAGATGATCTTCTCGATCTCGCGCAGGTCGGCGCCGCTGCAAAATGTCGAGCCAGTCCCGGTGATCACGATGGCGCGGACTTGGGGATCCCTTACGGCTGCGTCGAGTGAAGACTGAACGGCTTCCTGGACACCTTGAGACAGAGCGTTCACGGGTGGGTTGTTGAGCCGGATGACAGCCACGTCTCCCTGAAGGGTGAGAGTTGCCAGTTGATCCATGCGCCCTCCTACTTCTGCTTCCGGATCTCTTCCGTCAACGCGGGAACTACCTGGAACAGGTCGCCGACGACGCCATAGTCCGCCACTTCGAAAATCGGGGCCTCGGGGTCCTTGTTGATCGCCACAATCGTTTTGGAGCCTTTCATTCCGACCAGGTGCTGGATGGCTCCGGACACGCCCACCGCGACGTAGAGTTTCGGAGACACGGTCTGGCCGGAGCTGCCCACCTGCCGTTCAGGTGGGAGCCAGCCGCTGTCGCAGACCGGGCGCGAGGCGGCCAACTCGGCTCCCAGCACACTGGCCAGTTCCTGGACCAGCGGGATGTTCGCTGCTTCCCGGAGCCCGCGGCCGGCGCAGACAATCGCCTCCGCGGCCGCGAGGTCCACCGCTCGCTGGGATTCCCGGAACGGGGGCGAAGGCCGCGTCCGGATCTGGTCCGCTGAGATTTCGGGCGTGAAGGTCTCAACCGGGGAAGCCCCCCCGGCCACTTGATCCGCCCTGTAGGCGCTTGACTGGAGCGAAGCCAGGTAGGGAGGCTCTCCCGAAAAACTGATGTCCCCGTTCAGCTTGCCCTGAAAAAGCTGCCGCACCAGAACCAGGTCCCCGCTCTGGACTCGATGGGAAACCACGTCGCTGACCAGCACGCGCCCCAGGGACGTCGCCAGCTTAGGGGCGAAGTCACGCGCCTGGTAGGTGTGCGGAAACAGCACGAGCCGGGGCTTGGCCGCCTTGAGAAGCTGTTTCAACGCGATGGCGTAGCCGTCAGCCGTGTAGTCGCGCAGCAGAGGATGATCCACCGCGTAGACGCGTTCCAGCCGCTTCGCGGCCAGTTCTCCCGGGTCGCCAATGACCGCTGCCTCGACCGGCTCGCCCCATTCCGCGCCGATTTGCTGCGCCGCGGCGAGCGTCTCCCACGACATCCGGTGCCACTCCCCGCGCTGCTGCTCGAGTATCGCCAGGATGCTCATAGAACACGCGCCTCCCACCTGAGCCGCTCCACCAGCTTCGCTGCCGCTTCCTTAGGATCGCCGCTGAAGAGCTGGGTCCGCTTAGTTTTCCCGGGGGGAGAAACCCGCTGGAGGCGAATGCCGTTGCCTGTGGGGGGCGGTTGGCCCGCATCCGCGGCAGCCACGTGCCGGATCTCTTTCGTCTTTGCCTTCTTGATCCCCATGAGCGTGGCGTAGCGCAGCTTCTTGATGCCCGATTGGATCGCCAGGAGCGCCGGCAAGGGCATCTCGACCTGTTGGAACCAGCCGTTCTCGAGTTCGCGCTTGACGCGGATCCCGCCGTCCACCTTTTCGACTTCCATGATGATGGTGGCGTGGGGGAAGCCCAGAAGTTCGGCCAGGATGACCCCTGTTTGGCCGTAGCCCAAGTCCTCGGATTGCAGTCCCGTCAGAATCAGATCGGGCTGTTCCGGCTTGAGAGAGGCGGCCATCAGGCTCGCGACGTGAAGCGGGTCGAGAGCCGCGAGGTGCTCCATCTCGACGTGGATGGCGCGGTCCGCTCCCTTGGCCAGCGCCTCGCGAATGGCTTGCGCGGCGCGCGCCGGACCCACGCACAGGACCACTACTTCACCGCCGTGTTTTTCCTTCAGCCCGAGGCCTTCTTCGAGCGCGTATGCATCGGGCTCGTTGATTTCGTAACTCAGGCCGCTTTCGTCGATCCAGGTTTCGGAGGAGTTGACGCGCAGAACGGAGTCGCGCGCGGGGACCTGCTTGAGCGCAATCACGATCTTCATATGGATGCCGGGAACCCAGGATTTCCAATTTGATTGTACGGTGATTATGATGGCGGAGGGACGGCTATGTTCAAAGCGCTGGTTGTGACCCAGGCGGGGGGCCAAGTCGCGGCTTCGTTTCAGCAACTCGATCGCGGGGTGTTGCCGCCGGGCGAGGTGCTGGTGCGGGTCGCGT
This sequence comes from Bryobacterales bacterium, assembly GCA_963798455.1. Lineage (GTDB taxonomy): Bacteria > Acidobacteriota > Terriglobia > Bryobacterales > Bryobacteraceae > CAWCTD01. The sequence continues at coordinate 4,065,731 of CAWCTD010000003.1, read as the reverse complement.
ACTCCAGCCTGAACTACAAGGATGGTCTCGCGGTGACGGGAAGGCCGGGGGTGATCCGCAAGTTCCCCATGGTGCCGGGGCTCGATCTGGCGGGAGTCGTGGAAGAATCCAGATCGCCCGAGTTCAAGCCCGGCGACAAGGTGGTGGTCACGGGCTGTGGGACCTCGGAGACGATGTGGGGCGGCTACGCCGAACTGGCGCGCCTCGACGCCGGGTTCATCGTGCCGTTGCCGGAGCAAATGTCGCTGAAGCAGGCCATGGGCGCCGGTACGGCGGGCTTCGCAGCGATGCAGAGCGTCGTGGCCCTGGAGCGGCACGGCTTGAAGCCGGGCGGCCGGGAAGTCCTGGTCACGGGGGCTTCCGGGGGCGCCGGCGGCATCGCGGTCGCGGTCCTGGCGAATCTCGGATACAAGGTGGTTGCCTCAACCGGCCGGGCGGAGTTGCATGGATATCTGCGAAGCCTGGGCGCCGGGGAGATCCTCGGCCGTGCCGCGCTGGTTGCTGCCTCCGATCGCCCGCTTGAAACGCAACGCTGGGCCGCGGCCATCGACAATGTCGGCGGCGACACGCTCTCCGGGCTGCTGCGGTCGATGGCCATGGGAGGAAGCATAGCGTTGGTCGGCCTGGCAGGCGGCGCGGAGTTCAGCACTACGGTGTTCCCGTTCATTCTGCGCGGGGTCAGCCTGCTGGGCATCGACTCATCGCGGGTGTTGAACGCCGGGCGGCGCGAGATCTGGGCGCGTCTGGCGCGCGACCTTCCGCTGAATCTGCTCGACCGCATGATCCATGTGGAGCCGCTCGAAAAAGTCCGCGAACTGGGTGAACTGATCCTGGCAGGGAAGATCCGCGGGCGCACGGTCATCGAAGTGAACGCAAAGGCAGCCGGCTAGACGGCGTACCGTTCTCGCTCCAATAGCCGGCCCGCGATTCTGCGCCGCAAAGCGACGGCGTCCACCGGAACGTACGCGGCAGACTGATGAAGTTCGGACAGATGCGTGCGCAGCCCGTCGCCCTCCAGGCAAGCGCCCAGTACGTTCCTCGCCGCCATCTCTATGCGGCCCAGTGCATCGCGCAGGAGCACGGCGCACATGTCAACGGCATTCGCGCCTTTGCCTGCCGCGAACTTGCGGCTGCGCAGCAGGCCCGACTCCATGGCGAAGACCTCCATGACGATGTCCGCGATGTCCATGAGGACTTCCTGCTGCCTCTGCGTCTCATCGCCATACTTCTCGCGGGCGAGGCGGATCGACAGCAGCGCGATCCGCTTCGCGCTTTCGACCAGGCGGGACTCTTCATCCGCGCCCTCCGCCGGCGCCTGCGCGGCCGGCAAGAAGTCCAACCGCCCGCGTGCTGCACGTTTTAACAGCATCCCCGGGATGAGAAGGCGGTTGATCTCGTTGGTCCCTTCGTAGATGCGGTTGATCCGTGAATCGCGGTAGGCTCGTTCGACGTCGTAGTCCTGGTGATAGCCGTAGCCGCCGTGAATCTGCACGCCCTCGTCCGCCACGTAGTCGTAAACCTCGGAGCAATACACCTTGATGATGGAGCACTCCACGGCGTACTCCTCTAGAGCCTTCAGCATGACTTGGCCTTCGAGCTGGCTCTCGATGAGCCCCACGACGCGCCACAGCATCGATTCCGCCGCATACACGCGGATGGCCATCTCGGCCAGCTTGTGCCGGATGGCGCCGAATTCCGAGATCGCCGAGCCGAATGCTTTGCGCTCCTTGGCGTACTTGAGAGAGAGGCCAAGCACGTGCTTCGCGCCCCCCAGCGTGAGCACGCCGATCTTGAGCCGCCCGCTGTTGAGGATGTTGAAGGCGATGATGTGGCCGCGGCCGACCTCGCCCAAGACGTTCTCCACCGGCACGGCGACATTGTCCATATACAGCGCCGTAGTGGAGCTGCCCTTGATCCCCATTTTTTGTTCTTCCGCGCCGGTGGTGACTCCGGGGAAGCCGCGCTCGACGAGAAATGCAGTGAACTTCTCGCCTCCGACTTTGGCGAACACGGTGAAAAGATCGGCGATGCCCCCGTTGGTGATCCACATCTTCTGCCCGTTGAGGATGTAATGCTTGCCATCGGGGCTAAGGTCGGCGCGGGCGCGGGCAGCCAGGGCGTCGGAACCGGCTTGCGGCTCGGTGAGCGCGTAGGCCCCCACCAACTCGGCTGCCGCCAGCTTCGGCAGGTATTTTTGTTTCAGTTCCTCGGAGCCGAAGTAGAGGATCGGCAGCGTGCCGATTCCGGTGTGCACTTCATGACAGATCGCGTAGGATCCGTCGCGTGCCAGGTGCTCGGCTGCGACCATAGCGGAGGCCAAATCCAGTTCCATCCCGCCAAACTTCTCGGGAATGGTGATGCCTGTGAGGCCCAGGTCCGCTGACTTGTGCAGCACGCCTCGGGCAACGCCGGGTTCCTGGTGACGGATCGCTTTGAGATTCGGCTCGACCTCCTGCGCCCAGAATTCATCCACGGTTCGGGCGATGGCGAGGTGCTCTTCGCTGAGATCCTCCGCCGTGAAGATCTCGCCGGGCGCTCGATCCTCGATCAGAAAGGAGCCGCCTCTAGCTTTTGGAAGCATAGTCAATCCTCAGTGTTGCAGCCGCGATTTGAGCGATGTCGAGCAGTTTGGGCGGGGCCGGCGAGACGGTCGTGAGTGCGTCCCTCAGCATCGAATGACAAAAGGGGCACGCCGCGGCGACCAGTTCCGCGCCGGTCGCCACCAACTCCTCCGATCGAGCCGCGCTCACGCGCTTGCCGGCTTCTTCGCCCAGGAAGAACCGGCCGCCGCCCGCGCCGCAGCAGAAACTGCGGCCGCGCGCCCGCGGCGGGTCAACCACGGTCCCCCATCTCTCGACAACCCCGCGCGGCTGATCAAAGACGCCCCGATAGCGCCCCAGGTAGCAGGCATCATGAAAGACCACCTTTGGCCGAGCCCCGGTAGTCTCTGGCAACTTCGACGTGAGCCGCGCCAGAAGTTCGCTGTGGTGCTCGATCTCCAGGCTCACCCCGAATTCCTTCCAGTCCTCTTTCATCGTGCGGACACAATGGGGGCAGATGGAAAGGAATTTCGTGGCGCGGCTGCGGCGGATCTCTTCCAGGTTGGCCTGCGCCAGTTCTCCAAACAAAAGGTCGTTGCCAAGCCTGCGAGCCGGCTCGCCGTTGCACTTCTCCTTAGGCAGCACTCCGAAAGTGATGCCCAGATGCCGCAGCACCCCGGCCAGGGCCAGCACGATCTCGCGCCCCTGAGGATCGTAGGACCCCATGCAGCCAAGCCACAGACAGTATTCCTGCGCGCCGTCGAACATCGGCAGGCCGTGCTTCTGGATGAACTGCTCCCGCTCGCTGTGCGAGAAGCCGAGAGCATTCCCGTGCCGCTCCAGGTTGAGGAACAGCCTGGTGCCGTGGTCGTCCTCCCAGTGCCCCGTGTTCACGGCGCCCCGGCGCAACCCGATGATGATCGGCAGATGCTGCACTCCCACCGGGCACTGGTATTCGCAGGCGCCGCAGGTCGTGCACTGGAAGGCCGCCTCCATCGACAGGTGCTTGCCGAGCAGCGGTGTTTCGCCCCCGGGGCCAAAGTCGTTCAGGTAACGGCGGACGCCGAGGATGATTTCTTTCGGATCCAGGATCTTGCCGGTGTTGTTGGCGGGGCAATGCTCGGTGCAGCGCCCGCACTCGACGCAGGTGTAAGCCTGGAGGCTGGCGACGCGGGTGACGTCCTTGCCGGCCGTGAGGCCGAAGTCCTCGTCGCCTTCGAGCGGCGCGATCTGGCTGAAGCCGCGCCGGTCGAGGAAAACGGTGAGAGGGCTGAGCACCAGGTGCAGGTGCTTGGTTTGAGGAATCACCGGGAGAAAGACCAGCAGGACCAGCGTGTGCGCCCACCAGTTTGCGCGCGCTGCCGGCGTGCCCTCAGCCAGCACGAACCGGGCCAGGTAAGTCACCATCAGCGCGAAGATTAGGAACGCGATCACCCCAGACTCATACGAGACGGTTCCAAGCCACTTGGGCCGCACGATGAACCGGCGCGCCGCCAAACCCGCGATGGACACCGCCACCGCCAGCGCGAAGGCTGCGGCGACCCGGAAATAGAGCCGCCCGAAGCCATCGCGAGAAACGAGCGTCAGGCCGAAGGCTTCCGAGATGTGGTTGATAGTGACCAGCACGAACGCGCAAAAGCCCCAGAAGACGAACGCATGCGCCAAGCCGGGCCACGGGCGCTCGCGGATCACCTTGCCTTGGAGCAGGACCTCCCAAACGAGCCTCTTGAACCGCGGGCCAAGGGGGCGCAGCTTGAAATCGGCGTCAGGCTTGGAGCGGAGGACCCGGCCCACAACCGGCGCGAGCCTCCGCACGAAGACGAAGATCGAAGCCGCCAGCAGCGCAAGAAAAACCCCAGTCTCCAGCCCGCTCAGCCGCATAGCGATCCCGCCCAGAATATAGCACGCCTGCCTCCTGTTTTCCGCTTGCCACGGCTCTCCGCAGGGATTTACCTTGAAATCAAGGACCACTCAATGAACCGGCCGGTTCGCTTGCTCACCGCGGTACCGATCTGTGATGGCCACGACAGCGCCATCAACACGCTGAACCTGGAATTCATTCGCCACGGCATCGAGGTGGTGTACCTCGGCTTTCACCGCTCGGTGACCGACATCGCCCGCGCGGCGATTCAGGAGGACGCCGCAGCGGTGGGCCTCTCTTCGTACAACGGCGGCCACGTGGAGTTCTTCCGCGAGGTGCGCCGCGAAATCGACCGCCGGGGTGGCAGGCACATCGGCCTGTTTGGAGGAGGAGGCGGGACCATCTCGGAGGCCGATGCGCGCGTCATGCGCCGGCAGGGCACGGATGAACTTTTCTTTGCGGGAACACCGCTGGAAACGATGACCCGCTTCGTGGCGAAGAGTTACAGCAGGCCGCGACGGCGGGCGCGCGCCGTGAACCCCGACGATCATGTTGCCGCCAGGCTCACCGCCATCGAGAACGGCCGTGAAAGACCGCTTGCTGACGCGCGCGGCTCGGAAGCGGGATTCAGAGCCGCGACCGTGAGGGAGCGGTTGCATGGCGTCGCCGTGATCGGAGTTACCGGGCCGGGCGGGGCGGGGAAAACGACTTTGATCGACGAGTTGGTGCTGCGCCATCTCGACGCGCGGCCGCGCGGACGCATCGCGATCCTGTCGCACGATCCCAGCATGGCCGGCAAGGGCGCGCTGTTGGGCGATCGCGCCATGATGATCCACTCGCAGCACGACCGTGTCTTCATGCGCAGCCTGGCCACTCGCGGACGCGCCGGCGGCCTGGCTTCGGCGTCAGAGCGCTGCCTCGAGTTCCTCCTTCATCAGGGCTTCGAGATGATCCTGGTGGAGACCGTGGGGACCGGCCAGGAGGCGATGCCTTTCAGGGCGGGACTTTTCGACCACCAGATCCTGGTGATGAATCCCGACTACGGCGCGCGGCTGCAATTGCAGAAGGTCATCATGCTCGATGCGGCGGACATCGTCGTCGTGAACAAGTCGGATCAGCCTCGCGCGAAGGCGGCGCAGGCGGAGATCGGCCGCCGCCTGGCGGAAAACGGGCGCGGCCAGAAACTGGTGTGTACCGAAGCGCGGCGGCACCGCGACCCCGGCGTGGACGAACTGTTTCAGATCCTGACGGGGGTGGGGCGATGACTTCTCTGGCGAGAGTGTGTGACGCTGTCGAAGCCTACAATGTCTTCGTTGCGCGACAAGTGGAGCGTGCCCGGGACGACGGCAAGACCCATTCCGAAACTCTGGCCCGTTGGGAGAAGATTCGCCGGTCCGTGCCCGAAGTCGAGATTCCCACGGGGCTGAAGGTGCCGCGCCTGGCGTTGCCGCAGACGGACGACCCCGGCGAGATCGCGCGCTATTTGTACGGCGAAGGTCTGCCCGGCGAATTCCCCTATGTGAACTCGGCCTATCCCGAGATGTACCTCGATCCGGCCGATCCCGCGCAGGCCAAGGCTGAAGAGCCGACACGGCTGTTCGCGGGTCTGGGACTGGCCGAAGACACGAACGAGCGCTTTCGCTACCTGAGCCGGCAGCAACGCAGTTACCGCCTCTCGACTGCGTTCGACGGCCCCACGCTGTACGGTCTGGACAGCGACGCCGATGGCGTATTCGGCAAAGTGGGGGAGGGAGGCGTGGCCATCGACACGGTGGAAGACATGGTCCGCTTGTACAAGGGCTTCCCGCTGGGCGAGCCGCATTGCTCGGTGTCGATGACCATCTCCGGGCCTGCTCCGATCATCATGGCGATGTACATCGCCGCCGCGAAGCGGCGCTTCGGCGCGAAGATTGTGCCAAAGCTGCGCGGCACCGTGCAGGCCGACATCCTCAAAGAAGTCCAGGCGCAGAACGAGACCATCTTCCCCCTCGATCCTTCCCTGCGCTTCCTCTGCGACATGATCGAGTGGACCAGCAGGGAGATACCGCGCTGGTACCCGATTTCCATTTCCGGCTACCACATGGCGGAGGCCGGGGCCACACCCGTTCAACAAGCGGCTTACACACTGTCAAACGGCTTCGCGTACGTGGAAATGCTGATGGGACGCGGGCTGGACGTAAACCAGTTCGGTCCGCGCTTGTCGTTCTTTCTGGATTCCGGGCTGGACCTCGAATACCTTGCGCTCACCCGCGTGTGCCGTAAGATCTTCGCCGTGGCGATGCGCGACGTGTTCGGCGCGGGCCCCAAAGCGCAGTTGTTCAAGGTTCACACGCAAACCAGCGGACGGTCCTTGATCACGGCCGAGTTCCGGAACAACCTCACCCGCACCGCGGTGGAACTGTTGCTGGCCTACGCAAACGCCACGAACTCGTCCCACTCCAACAGCGCCGACGAGCCTTTCACCACGCCGAGCGAGGACTGGAGCCGGCTGGCATCGCACGCCCAGTCGATCATCCTGGAGGAGTCCGGTCTGTTCCGGCACATGATGAATGCCCTCTCCGGATCGCCGGGGATGAAGGCGATGGAGCGCGTGGTCGAAAAGGCGATCCTGGAGGAGTTCCGCACCATCGAGAGCCTCGGCGGGGTCTTGGGCGCTGTCGAGAATCGATACCAACGCACGCAGATCCAGGCCAGCGCTCACCGGCTCGAGAGCCAGATCTACTCGGGCGTTCGCCCCCTGGTGGGCCTCACGCGTTACGGCAGCGGGGAGAAAGCCACTCGCCGGGTCGAGCGGGTGCGGACACCGCACGCCAAGAAGAGGCTCCAGCTATCTCGGCTGAAAGAGTTCAAGCGGCGCAACGCGGCCAAGGCCGCACGGGCCCTCGACCGCCTGGGCGAAACGGTGGATCGCGGGGGCAACGTGTTTGCCGAGTTGCTCAACACGGTCGAGGCGTGCTCGCTCGGCCAAATTACAGAGCGGATTCAGCAGCACGTCGGAAAATTTCGTCCCATGATGTAAAATAAAGAATAGATGGGACTTAGCCGACCTGGGACGGTCAGTGGCCAAGATCACCTCAAAACGCTGGTCGATCAGTTGCACCTGCTCGAGTTTCGCCTCCGCCTGGGAGGCGGCGAAGCCAAGATCGACAAGCAGCATCGGGCCGGAAAGCTGACCGCGCGCGAGCGGTTGGAACGCCTCCTGGATCGCGACTCGCGATTCTTCGAAGTTGGCCTGCTTGTCGCGTGGGATAAGTACGACGGTCATGCCCCCGCGGCGGGCGTGGTCACCGGAGTAGGCAAAATCGAAGGGCGATCCGCGGTTGTGGTTGCCAACGACGCCACTGTGAAGGCCGGCGCGTGGTGGCCCGAGACCATTGCGAAAATCCTGCGCGCGCAGGAAATTGCCATGCGCAGCCGCATCCCGATCGTCTACCTCGTGGACTCGGCTGGAGTGAACCTGCCGCTCCAGGACGGAATCTTCCCAGGCCAATACGGCGCGGCGCGCATCTTCTACTACAACTCCCTGATGCGGCGAAAACTGCGGGTTCCTCAGATCTCCGCCGTCATGGGTCCGTGCATCGCCGGCGGTGCCTATCTGCCTGCGCTAAGCGACGTCATCGTGATGGTGGAAGGCACCAGCTTCATGGGGCTCGGCGGCCCGAACCTGGTCAAGGGCGCCACCGGCGAAGAGACTGACACCGAAACTCTCGGGGGAGCCGCGCTGCACACCCGGACCAGCGGCGTCGCGCACTACACCACCGCTGACGACAGCGATTGCCTCGGCCTCATCCGGCGCCTTTTCCGCGACTTCCCGGAACCCGCGTCCCGCCCGCGCCAGGGCGCCCCGGCCAGCGCGTCTTCCGATCTCTACTCGATTCTTCCCGCGGACCACCGGTTGCCCTACGACATGGAGGCGATCATCGCCTCGATCTTCGACGCCGGCGATCACCTGGAGTTCCAGCCCGAGTACGCGCCGGAGATGTTGTGCGCCGAGGTGCGGCTGGAGGGGATTCCGGTGGCGGTAGTGGCCAACCGCCGGGGCTTCGTGAAGACCGCCCGGGGGCCGCGTGTCGGCGGCATCATCTATACCGAGTCGGCCCGCAAGGTGTCCTATTTTGTCGAGAACGCCGAACGGCACGGCTTGCCCCTGGTCTACCTGCAAGACACCTCGGGCTTCATGGTCGGCAATGCGGCCGAAAGCGGGGGCATCATCCGCGCGGGTGCCGAAATGGTGGAGAGCATGGCCTGCGCGACGGTGCCGAAGATCGTGCTCACGCTGAACCACGCCAGCGGCGCTGGCTATTACGCAATGGCCGGCCAGGGATTCGACCCGGATTTCACTTTGGGCTGGCCGACCGCGCGCATCGGGGTCATGGAGAGTGACTCCGCCATCCAAGCCATGTACGGACCCGAGATCGAGAAACACAGCGGGTCAGGCGAACCCCTGCCGCCGGATCTCGAACAGTCCATCGAGCAGACCCGGGCGGATTATGAGCGCTGGCTCGACTCCACGTATGCGGCCGCCCGCGGGCACGTGGATGCGCTCATCGACCCGCTGGAGACGCGCCCGGTCCTCTCCTTTCTGCTCGAAGTCGTGAGTTCCCATCCGCGGCGCGGGCATCTCCCGCTGGATCTTCTGCCATGACTCGAATTGCGAATGGTCAGGGCTTCTGGGGCGATTGGCTGGAGGCGCCTGTCCGGCTGGTGGAGCAAGGGCCCATCGACTTCCTGACGCTCGACTACCTGGCCGAGGTGACCATGGCCATCCTCCAAAAACAGAGGCAGCGCGACCCTTCGCTCGGCTACGCACGCGACTTCCCCGCGCTAATCGGCCGGATCGCCCCAAGGCTGCGCGAGGGCCGGATCAAGGTCCTGGCCAATGCGGGCGGGCTGAATCCCGTGGCCTGTGCCCGCGAGGTGCGGCGCCTGGCGCCGGATCTCAAAGTGGCCGTGGTGCTTGGCGACGATGTTGCGGATCGGATCGGCGAGTTTCTGGGCAAGGGTTATCCCATGACCAACATGGACACCGGCGAGCCGCTCTCCAGCATCCGGGACCGAATCTTGAGCGCGAACGCCTACCTGGGCGCGTTTCCGCTGGCCGAGGCCCTCGCGGCGGGCGCCGACGTCGTGGTAACCGGCAGATGCGTCGATGCTGCACTGGCCCTGGCTCCGGCCATCCACGCCTGCGGTTGGGGGCCCGGGGACTACGGCCTGCTAGCGGCCGGCATGGTGGCGGGTCACATCATCGAATGTGGCGCGCAGGTCACCGGGGGCAACTCGCTGGCGGATTGGCGCAGCCTCGCCAATCTCGAGGAGATCGGCTATCCCATCGTCGATATGGAGCCGGACGGCGGCTTCGTCGTCACAAAGCATCCGGGCACAGGCGGGCGCGTCGATTCGCACACGGTCAAGGAGCAGTTGCTCTATGAGATCGGCGATCCCCGGACGTACTACGGGCCGGATTGCTTGACGGACTTCACCAGCATTCTGGTGGAGGATGCCGGGCCGGACCGTGTGCGCGTCACTCGGGCTCGCGGCGCTCCTCCCACCGGGTTCCTGAAGCTCTCCATCAATTACTCGGCCGGATGGAAGGCCGTGGGTACACTGGTCTACGCTTGGCCCGATGCGCTGGAGAAAGCCCGAGAGGCGGACCGCATCGTCCGGCGGCGGATCGAGCGGCTCGGTCTTGTGTTCGATGAGGTCTACACGGAGTTCCTGGGAGTGGACGCCTGTCATGGCGCGGCGGCGCCCCTCTCTACTGAGATTCCGGAGCTTCAGTTGCGCATCGGTGTCCGCGGCCAGGACCGCGACGCGGTTGACAGGTTCACCCGGGAACTGATCCCGCTCGTGCTGAGCGGTCCCCCTGGCGCGACGGGCTACGGCGAGGGCCGGCCGCCGGTGAGAGAGATCGTTTCCTACTGGCCGGCGCTGATCCCCCGCTCTGAAATCCGGCCGCGGGTAGAGGTGATCGAATGAAAGTGCCACTCTCACGTCTGGCCCATGCGCGGTCCGGTGACAAGGGCGACATCGCCAACATCGGCGTGATCGGGTGGCGTCAGGAATACTATTCGATTCTGGCCCGGGAACTGACCGCTGATCGGGTGCTGGAGTACTTCGGTGGCCGGGTGGAGGGCCCCGCGGAACGGTACGAGCTGCCGAACCTTGGCGCACTCAACTTTGTCCTGCATAGGGCACTTGGGGGCGGAGGAACCGTGTCGCTGCGCACCGATGCACAGGGCAAGACACTGGGCGCCGCACTGCTCGGTATGGAGCTTGAGGTTGATGAGCGAGAGCTTATTGATTAGCAGCGAAGGGAGGCTCCGGCGGTTGACGCTAAACCGTCCCGAAAGACGCAATGCGCTCGATATGGCGTTGTGCCGGCGTCTCCTCCACGCTGTCAACGAGGCGGCCTCGGACTCCGCCGTGGGCGCGCTCCTTCTGGATGCAAGCGGGAAGGACTTCTGCGCCGGCATGGACCTCAAAGAGGTGCTGGAGGCAAAGTCGGGTGAACTGCTTGCCCTGCACCAGGAACTGTTCTCCATCGGCTCGCGTCTTCGCAAGCCCATGCTGGCCGCCGTCGAAGGGGTTGCCCTTGGGGGTGGACTGGGCCTGGCGCTGAACGCCCACGTGGTCATCGCCGCGTCCAGCGCGAAATTCGGATTGACCGAGACGCGCATCGGGTTGTGGCCCTACGTGATCTTTCCCGTGGTGGCGGCCGCGGTCGGAGTGAGAAAAGCCACCGAGCTGGCTTTGACCGCGCGCGTGGTGGAGGCGGAGGAGGCTGGTCGTATCGGCATTGTTGACGTGATTGTGGAGCCGGACAAGCTCCACGAGGAAGCTCGGCGGATCGCTCTGGGAATGGCTGGGGGAAGCACGGAGGCGATCGGCGATGGGCTTGCGTTCGTGGAGCAGACTCAGGGCCTGGGGCCCGAGGCCACGGCGAAGGCGGCCGCGGCGTTTCGGGAGAAAGCGCTGAACTCTGTGGATTTTCGCGAGGGTGTGCTGGCTTTTCGCGAAAAGCGAAAGCCGGTTTGGCCGCCGCATAACGGTTGATGAACGGAGGGGCTGATGTTGGTGGAAGAAAGCGTGAGTCTCGAGCAGAGCGTGTACCCATACTTCACCGAAGAACACGAACTGTTCAAAGAAACCATCAAGAGATTCTGCCGGGAGGAGATTGCCCGCTTTGCCAAGGAGTGGGAGGACGCGCACTCCTATCCCAGGGAGCTTTTCAAGAAAGCGGCTGAGCTGGGATTGTTCGGCATCCGCGTGGCCCCGGAGTGGGGCGGCGCCGGAATGGACTGGTGGGCCAGCGCCGCGGCTTACGATGCGCTTCGCTATACGGACTTCCCCAGCTTGAACATCGGCCTCATGGTGCAGGCCGACCTCACCATCCCTTTGATCGACAAGCTGGGCAGGGCGGATCAGAAGCGCGAGTTCCTCAAGCCGGCGGTCCTCGGGGACCGCATCGCCGCCCTCGGCATCAGCGAGCCGGAGTGCGGATCGGATGTCGCCGCCATGCGCACCTCCGCTCGAGAGGTGGGCGACGAGCTGATCGTCAACGGCCAGAAGCTCTGGATCACCAACGGCGCCGTCGCCGATTTCATCGTGCTGGCCGTGCGAACGGGCAAGCACCGGCACCGCGGTATCTCACTCGTGCTGTTTCCGACCGACGTAAAGGGTTTCTCGGTGGGAGGGCGGATCAATAAGGTAGGCCATGTGGCCTCCGACACGGCTCACCTTTTCTTCGACGAATGCCGCATCCCCAAGCGCTACGTGCTGGGCCGCCAGACCCGTGGTTTCCATTACCTCATGGAGCATCTCCAGGGCGAACGGCTGGCGACGTCACTCTTGGTCCTGTCATTCATGGACCGTGCCCTGGAGCTGGCCATTGAATACGGCAAACAGCGGACAGCCTTCGGGCGGCCTGTCATCGAGAACCAGGTCTGGCGGCACCGGATCGCCGAGCATCGCACCAACGTGGAAGCCGCGAGATGGCTGGTCTACCGGGCCACGGACCTGGTGAACCGAGGAAAGCCCGCAGTCCGGGAAGTCACCATGGCCAAGCTCTTCACCTCGGACCTAGCCCAGCGCGTCGCCTACGATTCGATGCAGATCTTCGGCGGCTTCGGCTACACGACGGAGTACCCGATCGGGCGAATCTGGCGTGACTTGAGGCTCTACACCATCGGCGCCGGCACGTCAGAGATCATGAAGGAGATCCTGATGCCGTCTTCCGGAAATACGGCACACCGTCGCGATACTCCGCGAAACTGACCCCGTCGCCGATCTGCACGCGGTCACCGAGAATGCGGGCCGTGACGCGTTCCCCTTCGTCCAGGAGCACGATGGCCAACTGGTACGGTGCGTCGTTCAGGTAGGCTTCTGGCGGCGACCACACCACGGTCTCGGTGTAGATCTTGCCTGGGCCGAGGGTCTTCTCCGTCATCTTCTATGCCGCCTTCAAAATGGTCACCACCGCCGTTGCGCCCGAACCCCCAAGGTTCTGCGCCAGCCCCAGATCGTGATTCTTCACCTGACGTTCACCGGCGTCGCCGCGTATCTGCTCGACAACGTCGTAGATTTGCCCGACCCCGGTCGCGCCGATCGGGTGACCCTTCGCCTTCAGGCCGCCGCTGGCGTTCACCGGCCGTGCGCCCGAGAGCGTCGTGTACCCCTGTTGCACGTAAGAGCCACCCTCGCCGGGCTTGACGAAAGCGAGGTCTTCGGTCGCCATGATCTCGGCGATAGTGAAGCAGTCGTGCAGTTCCGCAAACTGGACATCAGCCGCGCTGACGCCGGCCATGCGATAAGCCTTCTCCGCGGCCTTCCTCACCGCCGCAAACGTGGTGATGTCCTCCCTCTGATCCAAGGCCAGCGGGCCGGACGTTTGGGCGATGCCGGCAATGACGACCGGCTTGCCCGCGAACTCCGAGGCCCGCTCCAGCGGCACGAGCAGCACCGACGCGGCGCCGTCACTGATGAGTGAGCAGTCGTAAACGGTCAGCGGCTCGGCGACCGGCTTGCCGGCGAGCGCCTGCTCCAGCGTGATCACCTTCCGCATGTGCGCATACGGGTTCTTCGCCGCGTTGGCGTGATTCTTGACCGCCACCGCCGCCATTTGTTCGCGCGTTGTCCCGTATTGGTGCATATGACGGCGCGCGATCATCGCGAACAGAGCGGGAAATGTCGCCCCGGCCTTGACCTCACCCGCCAGGTCGCCCGCTCCAGCCAGGATCTCGGCCACTCTTGGCGTCGGCTGCGAGGTCATCTTCTCGGCTCCCGTGACCAGCACGAACGTCGTACAGGCCGGCGGCAACGCTGGAGAGTGCGTGGAAGAGGGCGGAACCACCCGAGGCGCAGGCGGCCTCGATGCGCGTCGCGGGAACGCCGGAGATCCCCATGGCGCCGGCGATGTAGGGTGCCAGGTGATTCTGCCCCACAAACGACGGCCCGGCGAAGTTGCCCAGGTAGAACGCTTCCACCTGCCCTGGCGTCGCGCCGGCATCTTCGAGGCACCTCTGCCCCGCTTCGACACCCAAGGAACGCAGGTCCCGCCCCGGAAATGCCCCGAACGGCGTCTTTCCGATGCCTACGACGGCCACCGGTCTCATTCGCTCGCCTCTATCTTCAGCGTAGCGCAGGTCCACCGGAGCGTATAATGGCTATAGTATCTGGCTCTGGGCAGATGCCAGCTCAATCCGGTTTCCACCACAGTCCCGGGGCGGCGCTACGATCCGCCATGGATGCGGAACGGCCGTTGCAGTTGGCCGGCGCCGTCAATGCCTATTGCGCTTTGCTCGCCGAGCGAGCCGGCTTCCGCGCGCTCTATCTTTCGGGCGCGGGCGTTGCCAACGCCTCTTTCGGGCTCCCCGATCTCGGACTGACTACCCTTCAAGACGTGTGCGAGGACTTGCGGCGCATCACCGGCGCCACGCGCTTGCCGGTCCTCGTGGACGCCGACACCGGCTGGGGACCCGCCTTGATGATCGCCCGCGCTATTGGTGAACTGGAACGCGCCGGCGCGGCTGGTTGTCATATCGAGGACCAGATACAGGCCAAGCGCTGCGGCCACCGCCCCGGTAAGGCGTTGGTCTCCGCTGAGGAGATGGCGGACCGGGTGAAAGCTGCCGTGGACAGCCGGACGGACTCAGCCTTCTTCATCGTCGCCCGCACCGATGCCCTGGCGGGCGAGGGTCTCGAAGCGACCATCCAAAGGTCGTGCCGTTACGTCGAAGCCGGCGCGGATGCGGTTTTTCTCGAGGCTGCAACCTCATTCGACGACTACCGCCGGTTAGCTGCGGCCGTTAAGGCGCCGGTTCTGGCCAACCTCACCGAGTTCGGCAAGACGCCCCTGTTTTCGATGGACGAACTGCGGGAGGCGGGTGTGCGGCTGGTGATTTATCCCCTCACTGCGTTCCGAGCCATGAGCGCGGCCGCCGCCAGAGTGTACAAAGCGCTGCGACAAGAGGGCACGCAGAAGAGCTTGCTCGAGGACATGCAGACGAGGGAAGAGCTGTACGAAGTGCTGCGTTATCTCGATTACGAGCGGAAGATCGACGAGTTGTTCGCCGGAAAGGAGCGTTCATGAGCGCGGGAGAGACCACTGTCAAGACGTCGGGCGGCAAGGCGACCGGGGCTGGGTTGCGCGGGCAGGCCGCCGGCGAGACCGCCATCGCCACAGTCGGGAAAGCGGGCGTCGGGCTGACCTATCGCGGCTACCCCATCGAGACGCTTGCCGAGCAGGCCCGGTTTGAAGAGGTCGCTTACCTGTTGGTGTATGGGAAGCTGCCGAACCGGACCGAGCTCAATGCCTACCTCCAGCGGCTCTCCGGGCTGCGCGGCTTGCCACAACCGCTCAGAGAGACCCTCGAACGCATTCCCAGGGACGCACACCCCATGGACGTCATGCGCACCGGTTGCTCCCTGCTGGGCACGCTGGAGCCGGAGGGAGACTTCAGCCGCGGGCGCCAGGTGGCCGATCGTCTTCTGGCGGTTTTCCCCTCGATCCTTTGTTACTGGTACCGATTCGCGAAGGACGGCACACGCATTGAAACCGAGACCCACGACGAGTCCATCGGCGCTCACTTCCTCCACCTGCTTCACGGCAAGGAGCCGTCAGAACTCCACCGGAGGGCCATGAACGCGTCGCTAATCCTTTACGCGGAGCACGAGTTCAACGCTTCGACCTTCGCCTGCCGCGTGTGCGCCTCGACGTTGTCGGACTTCTACTCCGCCGTCGCCGCCGGCATCGGCACCCTCCGCGGGCCGCTTCACGGTGGCGCCAACGAGGCCGCGATGGATTTGATCCAGCGCTTCAGTACACCAGAGGAAGCGCGAACCGCTCTGAGGGAAATGCTCGTCCGAAAGGTCAAGATCATGGGCTTCGGACACGCCGTCTACAGGGAGCGGGACCCGCGCAACGCAATCATCAAGGCCTGGTCCAAGCGGCTGTCGGAGGCAGCCGGCGACACATTGCTTTACGACGTCTCCGCGGCCATCGAGGCGGTGATGTGGGAGGAGAAGCGGCTCTTCGCGAACCTCGATTTTTTCAGCGCTTCGGCCTACCACATGCTGGGGATTCCGACGCCGCTGTTCACGCCCATCTTCGTCCTGAGCCGCATCACGGGTTGGTCCGCGCACATCCTGGAACAACGCGCCCACAACGTGTTGATCCGCCCCAGCGCGGACTATGTCGGCCCTGAGAAGCGTGGGTGGGAGCCCCTTGACGCGCGGGCCTGATCGGTTGCTGACGGACGTCGCCGACTACGTGCTCGGCAGTGACGCCGCCTCCAGCAGGGAAGCGTCGGACACCGCGCGCTACTGCCTGATGGACTCGTTGGGCTGCGCCATGCTGGCGCTCGAATACCCGGCCTGTACGAAACTGCTCGGACCGGTCGTGCCGGGCGCGGGCATGACGGGAGGCGCGCGAGTTCCGGGCACGCGATACGAGCTCGACCCGGTCCGCGCCGCGTTCAACATCGGCGCGATGATCCGCTGGCTGGACTTTAACGACACCTGGCTCGCCGCCGAATGGGGCCACCCCTCGGACAATCTCGGCGGGATCCTGGCCGTGGCGGACTACCTCAGCCGCCAGGGGCGCGACATCCGCGTGCGGGACGTGCTCTCCCGCATGATTCAGGCCTACGAGATCCAGGGAGTCCTGGCGCTTGATAACAGCTTCAATCGCATGGGGCTGGATCATGTCTTACTGGTGCGCGTCGCCACGGCAGCAGTCGCCACCGCCATGCTTGGCGGGAGCCGTGACGACGTGGTCAATGCTCTTTCCAACGCGTGGATCGATGGCGGCGCGCTGCGCACCTACCGCCACGCGCCGAACACCGGCTCTCGGAAAAGTTGGGCCGCCGGAGACGCGACCAGCCGTGGCGTTTGGCTGGCGCTCCAAAGCCTGCGCGGCGAGATGGGCTACCCGTCGGCGCTGTCGGCCAAGGGTTGGGGCTTCCAGGACGTTCTCTTCCGGGGCTGCGCTGTGACGCTTGGCCAGCCTCTGGGAAGCTACGTCATGGAGAACATCCTGTTCAAGATCTCCTACCCGGCCGAGTTCCACGCTCAGACTGCCGTGGAGGCCGCCGTCGAGTTGCATCCCCTGGTGAAAGACCGGCCGGAGGCCATCGAGCGAATCGAGATCGAGACGCAGGAAGCTGGGCTGCGCATCATTGATAAGACCAGGCCACTGTCGAATCCGGCCGATCGGGACCATTGCCTCCAGTACATGGTGGCGGTGGCGCTGCTTAAAGGCGGCCTCGACGCCGGCGACTATGAGGACGAGGCGGCCGCCGACCCGCGCATCGACAGACTCCGCGACAGGATGCGGGTCAGCGAGAACGAGCGCTTCACTCGCAACTATCTCGATCCGGAGAAGCGGTCCATCGCCAACGCGGTCCGGGTGTTCTTCGGGGATGGCTCCTCAACCGAACGGGTGGAGGTCGAGTACCCCGTCGGCCATCGCCGGCGCCGGGCCGAAGGTATTCCGCTGCTCCGGGAGAAGTTCGAGCGAGCCATCGCCCTCCGGCTAGCTCCGCGCGCGGTCGATTGGATCTTGAGCCTGTTCGACGACCCCGCCCGCCTCGCCGAGACGCCGGTCCGCGAATTCGTGGACTTATGGGTCCTTACGGCCGAACCGTGACCATTACCACGCCGTGCGCCGGGACGGAGGCGGGAAACTTGCCGGAGAACTTGCCGAGGTCCTTGTGCTGCCACAGGTCGCGCACCGCGGCGGTAATGTGCTCCGGATAACCAAGATCCTGCCAGTTCGCCGTCACGCTCTGTTCGCTGGAGCCTCGATTCAGCAGGATGACGGCCCGGCTCCCGTCCTGCAACTGCCTGGACCACACTTCCAGATCGCCGTCGTCGCGCACCTTGCGTCCCTGCATGCCCAGCGGATCCTGGTCGATCGCGATCACTTCCTTATTGGTCAGGATCCCGGTGATCTCAGGCGTCATGCTGCGCAGGTCGTTGCCCGCCATCAGAGGCGCGGCCAGAAGGCACCACAAGCTGAAGTGCGCGCGGTACTCGGTGGCGGTCATCTTCGCCATTGCCGACCTCCAGCATGTCGGGATCGTTCCAGTGTCCCGGTCCCGCGTAAGTCTCCAGCCCGTCCTGGAGGTCGAGGATCTGCAGCACGCCCAGAGAGCGCGACTTCGGGCAGTCCCAGCAATCCATGATGTCCTGTGTTGTGCGCCAGAGGTTGCCGACGTCCTTGGCCCACAGCCAGGGCTTCGTGCTCCCCCATTCGCAGATGCTGAAGACGATCGGCCGCTCAGCCAGCTTGAGCGCGTCCCGCATGATGGCATAGGAGGCGCGGGAGTCCTGGGTGGAGGCATTGCACCAGTCGTACTTGAGGTAGTCGACGCCCCAGGCTGCGTACTGCCGGGCGTCCTGAAACTCGTACCCGCGGCTGCCCGGCCGCTTCTGGCAAGTGCCCGTTCCGGCGTCGGAGTAAATGCCGAACTTGAGCCCTTTGGCATGGACGTAGTCCGCGACAGCCTTCATCCCGGAGGGGAAACGCTGGGCGTCCGGCACGATGTTGCCGTCCTTGTCGCGGCTGACCTGCCAGCAGTCATCGATCACCACGTACTGGTAGCCCGCGTCCCGCAGGCCGCTAGAGACCATGGCATCGGCCATCTGCTTGATGAGGTCTTCGCTGACGTTGCAGCCGAATTTGTTCCAACTGTTCCATCCCATGGGTGGCGTTCGCGCCAGCCCGTTATCGAGCGCCTGCAGCGATCCGGTGAAAAGGACCGCCAGCGTCGCAACGAGGAGCAACGGTTTCAGTTTCATATCACTTCTCCGCTGAAAAGCGATAGACGGTCGTCGTCTGATACTTCTGGCCCGGTTTGAGCTCCGTTGACGGAAAATTCGGCTTGTTGGGGGAATCCGGGAAGTGCTGCGTTTCCAGGCAGAAGCCGGACCGCAGAGGGTAAGCCTTGCCGCCTTTTCCGATGGCCGTTCCGTCCAGGAAATTGCCCGAGTAGAACTGGATGCCGGGCTCCGTGGTCAGCACCTCCATCACTCTTCCCGTCTTGGGCTCGTACACCCGCGCGGCAGGCGACAGCGCGCCTCCGCCGCTGGTCAGCACGAAGTTCATGTCGTATCCGCGGCCGAACTTGAGCTGCTCGTCGTTCTGGTTGATCCGCGCGCCGATGGCGGTCGATTTGCGGAAGTCGAACGGCGTGCCTTCCACGCCGCGCAGTTCGCCCGTAGGGATGAGCACCTTGTCAACCGGAGTGCACTTGTCCGCGTTCAGCGTCAGCTCATGGCTCAGGATATCGCCCACCCCTTGCCCCTGAAGGTTAAAGTAGGAGTGGTTGGTGAGGTTGACAACAGTGTCCTTGTCCGTGGTTGCCGTGTAGTCGATTCGCAGCTCATTGCTGTTGGTCAGGGCATAGACTACGGTGGCGGTGAGATTTCCGGGGAAACCCTCCTCGCCATCTTTGCTCAGATAGGTCAATTCCAGCCGCTGCGATTGCCCGTCGGAGACGTCGCGCGCCTGCCAGACCACCCTGTCAAAGCCGTCGGGCCCCCCGTGGAGCGTGTTCGGCCCGTCGTTGGCGGGGAGCTTGTACCGCGCGCCATCCAGCGTGAAACTAGCCTTTCCGATCCGGTTGCCGTAGCGGCCGATGAGTGCCCCGAAATGAGCGCTGTCCTTCAGATAACCGTCCAGCTTGTCGTAGCCCAGCACCACGTCGTCCAGCTTGCCATTGCGGTCGGGCGTCTTCAATGTGACCACTCTCCCGCCGTAGGTGATGATCGTCGCCTCCATGCCGTTCTTGTTTGTCAGTGTGTAGAGGTCAATCGCCTGACCGTCTGCCGTTGTTCCGAATGCTTGCTTGCTCACTGGTCCGATTGCTCCTGTTTGTTTGGTTGGCCCGCAGGCCGTGAGGGCCGCCAAGCCCAGGCCGAGCGCCAATAAGAAACGTAGCCGCATCATGCTCCTATTCTGCACGAACTTGGACGGCAAATGGTCAAGACGTCCCGGCCGCCTTTGAACGCGGCGGCGGCGCTGGGGCGGAGCGGTGTGGACCCGTTCGCCCGGAAGGTGTAAACGTGGCGCTCGGGACCCCCAGAGTTCTCCGGACGGCCTGCGTACTCGGATGTATACTAGGCTCTAGCGCAAGCGGCTCCGGTGCGGCGCTACTTGCGGCGGATGGCCTGTGATCGACCTGGCTAAGAAGCGCATTGTGGTGACAGGTGGGGCCGGCTTTCTCGGCGGTCACCTCCTGGAGATTCTGGCAGCGCGGGGGTGCCGGGATGTTATTGTCCCTCGGGTCAGGGATTTCAACTTGACCCGCGCGGAAGCCGTCGACCGACTTTTCAAAGAAGCGCGCCCGGAGATTGTCATCCACCTCGCGGCCGTTGTCGGCGGCATAGGTGCGAACCGAGCCGAGCCCGGCCGCTTCTTTTACGAGAACGCCCTCATGGGCATCCAAATCATCGAAGCGGCTCGCGCGTACGGCACAGAGAAGACCGTTGTGCTCGGCACCATCTGCGCGTACCCCAAGTTCACCCCTGTTCCATTCCGTGAAGAGGACTTGTGGAACGGCTACCCCGAGGAGACCAATGCGCCCTACGGCATCGCCAAGAAGGCGCTGCTGGTTCAGTGCCAGGCTTATCGAGCGCAATATGGGATGAACTCCATCTTTCTCTTACCAGTGAACCTGTACGGGCCCCGGGATAACTTCCGCGCCGAAACCTCCCACGTGATTCCTTCGTTGATCAGAAAGTGCCTGGAGGCGGCCGAGGCGGGAACTGGCGAGATTGTGCTTTGGGGAGATGGCTCTCCGACCAGGGAATTCTGTTACGTGACTGACGCCGCGGCAGGGATCGTCGCCGCCGCGGAACGATACGACAAGCCGGAACCAGTGAACCTCGGCAGCGGCGAGGAGATTTCCATTCGGGACCTTGCCTCCAAGATCGCGGAGATGACGGGTTTCGTGGGTAGGATCGTTTGGGACACTTCGAGACCCAATGGCCAGCCGCGCCGCCGTCTGGATGTCTCGCGCGCGGAGCGTGAGTTTGGCTTTAGAGCGACAACACCTCTGGAACTGGGGCTCAGGAAGGCCATTGAGTGGTACAAGGGCGCCCGCGCGACCACCGATGGCGGTGCGCTCTTGTCCTGGTAGAATCTTGGAGATGACGGCCGCGGGAGCGTGCGCTGAGAGACCGAGGTACAGTGTCGTCGTACCGGTCTTCAACGAGGAGCAGGTCATCCCCCTTCTGATTGAGCGCGTGTCCGAACTGCTCAAGAGACTGGACGGGCCCTCCGAAGTCATTTTCGTGAACGACGGCAGCCGCGACCGCAGCCTGGAACTGCTGCTCCAGGCAAACCAGGGTGATCCCCGTTTCAAGGTCGTCAACCTGTCCCGGAACTTCGGTCATCAAACGGCCATCACCGCTGGCACAGATCTGGCGTCGGGGGATGCGGTGGTCATTCTCGACTCCGACCTTCAGGATCCGCCGGAGGTTGTGCCTGAGATGGTGGACCGGTGGAAGCAGGGTTACGACGTGGTCTATGGGGTGCGCACAGAGCGGCGTGGTGAGCCGTTCATCAAGCGAGTGACCGCGTATCTGTTTTATCGGTTGATGAGTGTCGCCACCTCCACGTCCATCGCGATGGACGCCGGAGATTTTCGGTTAGTCGACCGCCGCGCCCTGGAGGCCTTCCGCAGCATGCGCGAGCACAATCGGTTTGTAAGAGGGATGTTCAGTTGGGTGGGGCTTCGGCAGACAGGGGTTCCCTATGTCAGGCGCTCGCGCGGCGCCGGGCAGACCAAATATCCCGTGCGAAGAATGCTGCGGCTGGCCTTCGATGGCCTTGTCGGCTTCTCGGATTTCCCGCTCCGCCTCTCCATTTGGACGGGAGCAGTGGTGTCGCTGGGGGCCGTTGCTTACGGAATCTACGCCCTGTCCTTGTGGGCAACGGGTTACGGTAATCTGGTCCACGGCTGGACGTCCACCGTTGTGGTCATTGCGTTCTTGGGCGGCGTGAACCTGATCATGACCGGCATCGTGGGACTATATGTCGGCCGCATTCACGAAGAGGTGAAGAACCGCCCGCTCTACATCGTGGAGAGCACGGCCGGTTTCGACCGTCTTGCGCAGCCGCCGCGGGCGGTCATCCTGGATCGTCTTCGCTGAACCTGGTCAAGCCATGTCAACCCAACCAGGAGAACAACCGGCAACATCGGTCCTGTCCCGGATGCCGCTCCGGTACTGGGTCGCGTGCCTGCTGTTCGTCTCTCTGGCCACTGTCTACATCGGCTTGATTGTGTACCTGGACAACACGAATCTAAGCACAACGAACGGCTTGTGGAAGTCCCCGTGGGTGCGCGCGTGGGAGCTCGGCACGGGCAGGCCGATCGACAGTGGAGGCTTGTTGTACCTGCCGACCTACGGTTTTCTATGTGGGCTCATCCCGGACGGGGCCGTCTCATACGGCGACCACGGCGAGATCGTTACGTACCGAAAGATGGCGATGCTGAACGCCTTTTTCTCCGCCCTGGCCTCTTCGGCCGTGTTCCTGCTGGCTCTCCGCTTCACGGCCTCTGTCAGCGCCGCCCTTCTGGTGGCATTTGCCCACGCCTCCACGGGTTTTGTTCTTTTGCACAGCATCAATTCAGAAGATGTTACGCCTGCGTACGCTTTCTTCGTGCTAGCGGTACTGAATTTCTTCGGGTACGTCCAAACGCGCAAGTTCCGCTGGCTCGTGCTATGCGCCGGCTTTCTGGCTCTCACCACGGTTTTCCACTGGACGCTGATGATTCCCGCGGTGGCCGCCGTCGGAGTTGCTCAATTGGTTCTGGTGATGAAACGGGAGCACCCCGCCTGGTCGCTCGTGGCTTTTCCTCTCGTTTTTCTGGCCATGATAGGCCTCGCCACAGTGTTTGCCAACCTTCTCTATCCGGACATCTCCCTCTCCCCCTGGCAGATCTTGTATCCGGCGAAAGCAGGTCCGAGTGGGTGGCTCGGTTTCGGCTGGAACAAACTCATCTATTCCTCGATCGGCATCGGGAACTACTACTTGGGTGCGCAACAGCTCACGGACTATCGAACAGCATTCCGTTCCTCCTTCCTCGTGACGATGGGTATCTCCTGGTTGTATTTCCTCGTGGTTCTTGGCGCCAGCATCTCGGCATGGTTCAGCCGGCGCACCAGCGGCGATCTGAGACTCCTGGCTGGCTTCTGTGGGCTGCTCTTCGGCGTGGGGGAACTGGAGCACTTGTACTCCCAGCCGCAAGATCCCCAATCTCAACTGCAGCCGATGTTCCTTTCAATCGCGGGGCTGATCCTGATTCTGGGCTATCTGCGGGTCAGCTTGAAGAGGCGGGGCTTCCGCCTTGCCACGGCCTCGCTGGCCGTCGTCTCCGTGGGTGTTGGCCTCTGGAACGTGAAACTGCTGGCGGCTTACCGCGGATGGGACAGCCAGTATGTGGCGGCCGTCAAGGAGCTGGCGCGTCTCTTCCCCCCGGACAAATACACCAGGGTTTCACATGTTTACGAGGCGTGGAATACCTGGTGGTATGTTGAGGTGGACCAGGGCAACTGGGGCGACTTCCACGCCAAGAACATACATTTACTGTCTCCTTTCCTCGATCATGCTGGCATTTCCGCGGCGGCGGCCGCTGAGATGGTGAAAGGGCGGGTCGCCGAGGCGTTCGCCTCAGGCCAGCGCGTTGTGGCCTGCTCCCTCTGGGTCCAGGAGAAGGCCGAATTCGCGGGAATGATGACGACTGTCATCGATGGCGCGAGGGCCGGGGCGTACTATGATGCTCTGCGCGGTGCGTTTCGTACGGGTCGGACGTGGGACACCCCGGTAGGCCGGTTCGTGGAGTTGCTTCCGGCGGGAGACTCGGCTCATGGGGATGCCTGGCCCAAGCCTCCTCGTGCTGAGGCACGGCATCAATTCAGGGGACGTCATACTCGCCTACCGACCTGCGATCTGCTCACAATCGCTGCTGCGCCGGCCCATCGAACGGTCACGCGGTCTCGAGCAACTCCGCCAATTCAGGAAACGTCTGCACAAAGGACTCGCCACGGCGTTCGTCCATCGAACGCACCTTGTGACGAACCCGCATTTCCGATTTGAACGCTTGCTGATAACTTCTTGACAGCCTCCGACGCCTTTATTCATGCAGGTTTCAACGTGACAAAGACGCTCCGGAGGTCAACACCCAACGGGTGAGAAACAAAATCAACCATTCCAGCTCTCCTTCAACGCTTCGCTGAAGCTCGATTTTCAGGGATCGCGCGTCACGTCGGATGGCGGCTTCATCCTGGTGCGCGAGTTGGACGAACGTATGGGCTTCGGCGAACTCATCGCCCAGCAACTGACCGACTCACGGCGAGGGAGGAACCCGCAACTCCCGCTGGCGGACCTGTTGCGCCAGTCCGTCTACAGCCGCATCGCGGGCTGTGTGGATGTCAACGATGCCGAGCGGCTCTCGCAAGATCCGACGTTCCGGTTGATCGGTTCGGACAAAATCTGGGAGCCTGGGGCAGCGCTGACCTCCCGGCTGGAATCGTTTGAGACGGAACTGCTGACCCGAGAAGAGAACCGTGCCGGTCTGGCCGCGATCAATCGGGAGTTGATCGCCAAGCCGGAGATCTACGAAACCCTGGAGAAGCGGGGCGTGAAGTACGCCTCGGCGAACTGTTCCCTCGCGTGGGATTCATCGTGACCAACCTGGAGACCGACAGCCGGGCGGTGGTGCGGTTCTACAACAAACGGGGGACGGCGGAGCAGTGGATAAAGAAAGGCAAGCAGGCGGTGAAGATGACCCGGCTGAGCTGCCACCGATTTCGGTCCAACGAGGTGCGGCTGAGGCTGAGCGTGATGGCCTACAACCTGGGGAACCTGTGGCGGCGGCTGGTGCTGCCGAAGCGGATCGAGAGCTGGTCGCTGGCCAGTTTGCAGCAGCGGTTCGTGAAGACCGGGGGCAGGCTGGTCAAGCACGCGCGGTACTACCGGCGTACGCTGGCCGAGAGCCATCTGACGCGGCGGTCGTTTGGGAGCATAATGACAAGGATTGCTGCCCTGCGGGTGGCGACGGGGTAGACGGAGCTGGCGGATGCGGCGAAAATCAGACGAAGCGTGCTATGCTGATGCCGGCCGGAAGGCCAAAAAGGAAGTGTTGGCTTAGGTGAATACGTGGCTAAGCTCTACGAGCAGGCCAAAGGACGACCGTTGTACATCGTGGCGCGGACTTTCACAGTAGATTCCGAGGTACTTTTGAAGTTCGAGCGCCCGAACACAGCGCCAGTCCACTTACCGTGATGGAACAGCCGCCATTCGACGAATTATCATCCGCTTATGAGGAGTTGCTCAAGGACCCCATCCGGAATCGCTTCTCTGGAGAGGAGTCCCTGTTTTTCCACCGCCGAAAATGTGATCTGATTCGACAGTTTTTTCGTCGGTGTAGGATCGATACGGCTAGGCTGCATTATCTGGATGTGGGCTGCGGCCGAGGCGAGTTGCTCAACCTGCTCAGAACCGACTTTGCAAATGTCGCTGGGTGCGACGTCTCGAAAGGCATGATGCAGCAGATCATGGGAGTTGAGACGCGCATACAGGATAACCCGTTGAGCATACCCTTCGCAGACGCCAGCTTCGACTTCATTACGGCGGTTTGCGTCTATCATCATGTTCCTCCAGTTGCCCGTCCCGCGCTTACAAACGAGATCGTCCGAATCTTGCGGCCTGGCGGAATTTTCTGCATGATCGAACACAACCCTTTGAACCCAATCACACGCCTGATCGTTAGCCGGACTCCCATCGATGCCGATGCAATTCTGCTGCAGGCCCGGGAGGCGCGAGCTTTGGCTGGTGAAGCAGGGCTACGCCCGATCGCACAACAGTATTTCCTTTATCTTCCTCAGGGAGCCGATCGTTACCTGGGTGCGGTGGAACCGCTCCTCAGCAAGATACCGTTGGGTGGTCAGTATGCCGTATTCAGCAAAAGACACGCCGCCACCGATCAGAACCCGGCGTTCGCCAAGAGCACGTAAGAAAGCGATGATGCAACCACCTGGCAGCGAACTTTTGCTCCCTCATTCCTGTGGCTCCCCCCATTCAGCCGCCAGCCGCCGCGCTCAGTTAGCCCGTTAATTTGGACAGCAGTGGCCCCGACTCCAGATCACAACCTTCAATCGAGGCGCGGCTCCAACGGCCATCCAACGGCGCCGTGCAGCCGTACAGTGTTGTACGACTGAGGGATCAAACATTCACGAAAGTCCGCACAAGCCCGAACCCGAATGGGTATCGCGTGGCCCGGGCCTGATAAAATCTTGGAGATGCCAGGCGAGGGGCGGAGCACAGCCAGACCGAAGTACAGCTTCATCGTCTTGATGTTCGACCAAGAGGCAGTCGTCCCCGCGCTGATCGAACGTCTCGGGACGCTGCTGGCGAAGCTGGATCGTCTCCGCTAAAACCGGCTAAGCCATGTCAACCCAACCAGGAGATCAACCGGCAACATCGGGCCGGTTCCGGATCCCGAGCCGATACTGGGTCGCGTGCCTGCTGTTCGTCTCCTTGGCCACTGTCTACATCGGCTTGATCGTGTACCTGGACAACACGAATCTCGCCACAGCTAACGGTCTGTGGAAGTCCCCGTGGGTACACGCGTGGGAACTCGGCACGGATCGGCCGGTTGATACGGGAGACCTGTTCTACTTACCGGCCTACGGGCTGCTCTGCCGGCTCATTCCCGATCAAGCCGTCTCATACGGAATTCCCGGCAAGGTTGTGACGTACCGCAAGATGGCAGTGCTCAACGCCCTTTTTTCCGCTCTCTCCTCGTGTGCCGTATTCCTGCTGGCTCTCCGCTTCACCTCCTCCGTCACCGCGGCCCTTTTGGTGGCATTTGCCCACGCCTCCACGGGCTTTGTTCTTCTGCACAGCGTTAACTCAGAAGATGTCACGCCTGCTTACGCTTTCTTCGTGTTAGCGGTGCTGCATTTTTTCGCGTACGTTCAAACGCGCAAGTTCCGCCGGCTCGTGCTATGCGCTGGCTCGGTGGTGCTGACGACAGTCTTTCACTGGACGCTGATGATTCCCGTGGTGGTCGCGCTCGGCGCCGCCCAGCTTGTTTTGGTGGTGAAGCGCAAGCGCCCCGTCTGGCTGCTGGCGGCCTGTCCCCTCTTGCTGCTGGGGATGGCCGCAGTCGCTGCGCTGATCGTGCACTTGCTGTATCCGGGTCTGTCATCCCCTCTACGGGAGATCTTGTACCCGACGAAGGCGGGCCCGGACGGATGGTCCGGCTTTACGGCGAACAAGTTCCTCTACGCACTGATCGGCATTGGAAATTACTTTAGCGGCGCGCGCAGCCTGGGAGACTACCGTGTTCTCGCCTACCCGGATCTGCTCAGGCCCATGATCGTTTCGTGGCTCTATTGGGCGTTGTGTATGGGCGTTTCTGTCTGGGCTTTGCTCGACCGGCGCACGAGCGGCCATCTCAGGCTCCTTGCGGGTATCGGGGTGGTCCTGTTTGGCGTGGGAGAACTCGAGAGTCTGTACGTCTTCCCCCACGATCCGCAGTGGCAGATGCAGCCAATGTTCATCTCGATCACGGCCTTGATCGTCGTTCTGAACTACCTGCATCTCAACCTGTCCACCCGGACATTTCGGCTCGTGGTTGCATCGCTGACCCTGCTCTTTCTGATGAACGGAATGTGGACGGCCAGAATTATGTCGGCGTCGCGCGGAGCGGACAGCCGGGCCGTGGCCGAAGTTCGGGAATTGGAGCGCCTGTTCCCCCCGGACCGAGTCACCACCGTCTCACACGGATTCGAGACTTGGGACACCTGGTGGTACGTCGAAGTCCTCAACGGCGACTGGAACAGGTACACCACCGAGGGCATCCAGTTGTTCACCCCGTTTACGGACCGGCGGGGCACCTCCGCGGCAGCGGCGGCCGAGATCGTGAAACGGCGGATCGGACAAGCTTTTGCGGCCGGGCGCCGCGTGGTGGCGTGTTCGCTGTGGGTGCAGAAGAGGGAGGACTTCGTGGGATGGATGACGACGCTCGTCGAGAATGAGAGAGCCGAGGCCTACTACGATGCTCTGCGGGGCGCGTTTCGGCTCGGTAAGACCTGGTATACGCCCGTGGGCCGGTTTGTGGAACTGCTGCCCGCCGCCCCGGCTCCCTCCCCAACTCGCACCCCGGCTGCGCTCGATCGTTAGGGTCGCATGGTAGAATCTCGACTGAAACTCTGGTGGAACAGAGGAAATCTTGATGGCTTCTCCCGGCCTGACCGTTGACCTCCACGCACTCGTCCGCAAGCTGCTGGCGCTGACCGGGGGGCACGTCGGGGTGCAGAACGGCGACGTGGTCATCACCGGCATGGAGGTGAACGACCGGCACGGAACGGGTGTACTTCTTCGCAGGCTGTTCCATGGAGCCCCGGACATTATCTCAATCCGATCCCGCGATCTCTACGATGGGCATCACGAGTTCGGGGAGATCGCTCTGCGGTTGCCCAACCGCGGCCAGCCCAGGGATGCGGTGTTCTCCTCCGTGCTCACCGCGATGGGCTCGAGCACCGCAGGGAGGGCCCTTTGCGTGCCCTACTACGCCGACGACGTACGGACAGCGTTGGCGGTGAAGGAGATTTACGGCGTGCCGCTGTGCACGTACCTCATGGACGATCAGAACATCTGCGCGGACGGCATCCCGGACGACCTCATGCGGGAACTGCTGTCGAAATCCGCGCTGCGCCTGGCGATCTCTCCCGAGCTCCGGATCGCGTATGAGCTGAAGTTCGGCTTGAAGATCTGGTACATGCCTCCCGTCGTTACAGGCCACATGATCCTCTCGCTCCTGAATCCGCCTCCGGCCGATGAGCGCCGGAACCACGGCATAATCATCGGCAACATCTGGGGCCACCATTGGCTGAGCCAGCTCCGAGAGACGGTGAGAAACTCGGGCGTGACGTTGTCCTGGTACTGCAACGGCCAGTTTCGCTGGGTCGAATGCACCCGGGAGGAGCTGACCGCCGATTCGATCGTGCCCCACGACCCGGTCCCGGAGGAAGAACTCGTCAGGACCCTGCGCGGGGAGTGGTTCGCGGTGCTGCCGACCGGGACGTTGTGCCACGAAGACGACCACAGCTTCATCGCTCAACTGAGCCTCCCCAGCCGGCTGGTGTACCTTATGGCGACCTCGCAAATCCCGGTTGTGGTCTTGGGGAGCCCTCAAACCGGGGCAGCCAGCTTCTTGAAACAGTTTGGCATCGGGCTGGTGGCCGACTACAGCCGCCGGTCCTTTCTTAACGCGGTCGAGGCCATCACCCAGCCCGAGACTAACCTCGCGATGCGCCGCAATGCGCTCCTGGCCGCGGAGCGGTTCACGGATGCAGGCGCCGGGGAGTGGATCTGGGAATCGCTCGCCCGCGGCGAGCCCATCGACGGCAGGTACGAGGACCTGATGCCGGCCGAAATGCCCGACCTCGCGCACCTGCTTGCGGCGAAGGGACTGACGAAACGATAGGCAATGCTGGACTCGGTCTTCTCCCACAACCGCACTCTACGCACCAAACTCAACCAAATGACTTTATCAGAGGTTGAAGCCGGGGGCTCGGATCAACATATTGCCGGTGAGCGCGCCGGCTGCTCCCCAGAGCCTGCACCAATCTGCGCCGAACCCGTGTATGTCGTTGTCACGACGAATGAGATTAATGACCGGCACGGCACGGGTCCCCTGGTCAAGCGGATTCTGGCCGGCAAACGCAACATTTTTTGCATCCGAGCGAGGGATGACTGGGGAGGACATGACTTCGGCGACTGGGACGTTAAGATCCCGCAACAAGGCCAACCCCGGCCAGAGTGGTTCCACAACGTGCTCCGCGCCCTTGCCGGCCGGCGAGTGTCAGGCGTTCTCTCGGTCCCATTTCAGGCTGATGAACTGATGACGTCGATCGCCATTAAGGAAACCTTCGGCGTCGCGCTCTGCGCCTACCTCATGGATGACCAGAACATCGCCAGCCAGGGGATCCCCGACGATCTTATGCGGGAATTCCTGACCAAGTCGGCTCTGCGGCTGGCCACACACCCTGAATTGCGCCTCGCCTATGAGCAGAAGTACGGGTTGCCATTCTACCTCTTGCCTGCGGTTGTTCCGGCGGATCTCGTAGCGACAGTGCCAGTGGCTGTTCCGCCCGAGAGCGAAGGGGGGAAAGGTGTTTTGCTGGGCAACTTCTGGGACCAACTGTGGTTCGACCGCTTGTGCGTGGCTCTTGAGACCTGCGGCCGCGGGATTGACTGGTACGGAAACAACCGTTCTCCCCTGCTGAAGTTCCCGCCGGAGGACCTCGCACGCGCCGGAATTACGCCACATGGCCTGGTCCCTGAACCCCAACTGGCCGGTATCCTCCGGAATCATCCGTTTGTGATCGTCCCGGTCGGGACGACTGGGGGGGGGAGAACGGAACAAGGGAGTGGCCGTCT
The DNA here is from genome assembly GCA_963798455.1 of Bryobacterales bacterium. Lineage (GTDB taxonomy): Bacteria > Acidobacteriota > Terriglobia > Bryobacterales > Bryobacteraceae > CAWCTD01. The sequence goes on along the minus strand of CAWCTD010000003.1, from coordinate 4,035,373 downwards.
TCAGCCTCCCCGGCCGTATCCTCTTCGCCGCAGCCACCTCCCACATCCCCATCTTGACGGTGGGGAGCGAGGCGACCTGTGCTGCCCGATTTGTGAAGCATTTTGGGTTGGGGATCACGGTTCCCTATGAGCCCGGTGCTGTCGCCTCAGCCATGGAACATCTGTGTAAGCCACACGTGCAATTGGAGATACGAACGAATGCCGCCGCCATCGCGCCAGCTTTCTCCGACCGCGGCGTCGTGGAATGGCTGGAGACCTCGATCCATCAGGGCAGACCCGCCGATACACGGTTCGAGGACGTCTTTGCCGGGTATGGGGGCCGGGAACGTGCCGGATCCTGGGGTTCCGGTACTACCATGACCTGAGGTCATTTTTATTGGAAAAAGGTATTGTATCCAGTGGAGAAAGATGGTAGATTAATTCTTCGGAGGCGTACATGCGCAACAAGACACTCTTAACCTGCATTGCTCTGACGGCATTTCTGGCTGGTTCGGCCTACGGTGCCACGATCTATCCTGTCCTTCCGACCGACACGTACCTTCGAGTGGACCCGACCTCGACGGGATACACTGACCCGCTGTTCATCAACCTCGGGTTGCTGGGCCTTACACCAGGGATGGACATTTCGCTGCAAACACTCGGCGACTCTTGTTTCTACGTCGGCAATCCGTGCCCGGAACTCGCGATGCCGCTCGGGGCGATCTTCACAGATATGGCCGCGGTGAATTCGGATGAAACGCTGCTATATCGGACCTCCTCCATTCAAAACATTAACGGTGACCCGATCGGGGGGACGAATCTGACATACCCAGGGGGCCTGGCCACGGACATCCCGTGGGACTTCGCGGTCCCAACGGGCGCACCCACGATCGTGACCATTCCGACAGGCGCCACCTTCCTGGCGGTTGGGGTCATCGACAGTTGGTACGACGATAACAGCGACACGGACGGGGACTTGGGAATCTCTATCGAGGCAGCGGCAGTACCGGAACCCGGAACCCTGATGCTGCTGGTGCCGGGCTTGGGGCTGCTTTGGGCCATCAGGCGCAGGCAGAAGAAATCCTCGTAGACGGCCCGTTCTGTAGTCCGAAGATACGCACGTACGTCAACTCTATCCAGCCGGGGCTCCCCGCCCCGGCTGAGTGTTTCTTGCCTCCCGGATGAGCGCAGCCGGTGAGGCTCGAACCGCACCCGGTCAGTCGCAGATGAGGGCTTCTGTCGCTGTATGACCTCACCTTCGGCTAAGATGGTAGGGCACCCATGGGCTTGAAATATCAGGTAAGGCAATTGCTCCGCATGTGCGGCCATGCGCTTGTCAGAACGGTTCATGAGCGCCTGGATGTGTCGGAGCGACAGGACAATGAGCTGCGCCTTCGAATAGCGGACATCGCTGAGACCCAGGGCGCTCTCTTGCAGGCCTCGATCCACCAATTGGAGAATTTCCACCAAGCACAGGAAGCATCCCGAAAAGAGCGAGGAGTGCTCTGGCAGCAGCAAGGGCTTCTTGAAAGTCTCCGAACCCAGATTACTGCTCTGGAGGAGTCCCAGCGTTCACACCAGGAAGCCACCATCGCCATCCAGCGTGACGGAAGGTTCCTGACCGACCGTGAACCGTCGCTCCAGATATGCGTTGAAACCAGCAAGTACGAGTTCCTCAACCCGGAGACGGGTCTAATGGCCTTTCTGTTCTCCGGCGTGCCGAGCCGAAGGGCGGTTGACATCGGCGCCCATGTGGGGCAGGTTTCGGAATCCCTACTGAATGCGGGCTATGAGGTCTACGCCTTCGAACCCAATCCCCCCGTCTTCGAGAAGCTGATAAGCCGGCTCGGCAACCGAGAAGGCTTCCATCCGTTTAACTTTGCGCTCGGGTCGGGCGACACAGAAATGCCGCTGCACCTGGCGAAAGACTTGTCCGCGTCCAGGCAGTACGTGGACGAAACCGCCTTCAGTAGTCTGGTCCCGCACTCGATGCCAGAGGACTTGCCCTTCACCGGCACAACGACCGTGCCGGTCAAGAGCCTGGCCAGCCTGCACCAATCTGGTGCGATCCCGGGGGACATCAGCCTGGTCAAGATCGATACCGAGGGCCTCGATTTGGAGGTCGTCCGGGGCATGGGCGACTTCCGCTACCCCGTGGTGGCAGCCGAGTTCTGGGACAAGGAGACTCCTTTCGGACAGGCAGGAGTGCCGTACACGCTGCAGAGCCTGGTGGAGGAGATGAGGCTGCGTGGTTACCGCTATCACATCGTGCTCTACCGCGTTTGGGGACACGACCAAGCCGCCTACTACTGCAATTATGGCTGGTCCGTGCCCAACTCGTACGGAAATAGTTTCTTTTTTAGGGACTACAGCCTGTTCACGGAGGCCCAGGAGTGGTGTTCGGCAGTGCTTCCCAAGACGTATTTCAAACCTGTGGGCTCACGCTGAGGGCCACCGGAGATTCGCCGCGGAGAGCCACTCGCGCAGAAACCGCGGCAAATGACGAGTGTTGAATCGAACCCCGAGAATGAGGCTCAGCAGATAACCCGGAAGGGAAGGCTGGAACGGCACAAGAAAGCCGTCCCGCTTTTGGAGCAGGAACCGGGCGTAGTCATAGGCCCACTGGAACGGGACATAACGGTAGTGCTTCTGCAGGATCCGGCAGGCTTCCGAGTAGACCGTGCGCCGCTTGCCCAGCGTCTTGTTGCCAGGGTGCATTCGCGAAGTGGCAAGACACTGCTTGATCCTCAGCATCGGGTAGAACTTGGCGATTCGCATCCAGAGGTCATAGTCGAAACACGTCTCGATCCCCGGGTCCAGGCCCTCGACCCGCTCATACGCCTCGCGGCGCATGAAGGCCGCCGGCTGGCAGAGATAACACTCCCTTCCCAGCAACTCGCGGTCAAACGGCCGGGTTGGATAGCGGCCAATAAGCTTCCCGGCAACGTCCACCCACAGGCCATCCCCATAGACCACCCCCGCATCCGGGTTCCCCGCTAGCGCCATTACAGCCGCTGAGACAGCGCCGGGTAGGTATGTATCGTCAGCGCCCAACCATGCGAAGATCGAGCCCCTGGAGAGGCCAAATCCCTTGTTGACAGCATCAGCCGCCCCGCGATCAGGTCGCGATTCGAAGCGCAATCGCTCGTTGTATCTCTCCAGGATCTCCAGCGTGCCATCGCTGGACCCGCCGTCCATCACGATGTACTCGATGCGGGGATAGTCCTGGGCCAGGACGCTCCGGATCGTTTCCTCGAGAAAGCGTCCCGAGTTGTAGCTGGGCGTAACCACGCTCACCAAGGGGAGTTCCCGCATAACCTCTCCATTCTACTGGCCAGCCCGCCACGCCTGCCGCGCGGTCAGGACCAGCCAGTGATGCTTGGAGTGATACCATCCCACGGCTTCCAGTCCGGCCGGTTCCTCATCCGTCCTGGCCTTCTCTAGCAGATCGCGCAGGACGCCGCGGACTTCGGGCCCGCCCCCACGGCAGGCCCAGGAATTCCGCCATCACGGCGGGGAGGATTTCCCCCCAGAAAGACTGAGGGAACTCGATGGAGCGGGGATGTCCGTCCACGGTCCAGCGGCCGGGCGATCCCAATCAAAACTTGCGCGAAATCCGCCTAGATCCGCCCGTCGTGGGACTCGTGGGCATCGGCCAGTGTCGAGCGCGCCACTTTGCCGCGCAAGCCCATGTGGTAGAGTTTGCCGCTCACGGACCGCAGGCACGCCTCTCTATACCCGGCTGTCTTTCCGGGGTACTTGCTCCCCGCGCCATATGGTTTATAATGGAAAAAATCCGTCGAGGAGACGCCCATGTCGAATTGTACTCATCCATCGACTGGACGCTTGAGCGTCCCGCCCGAAGCCGTGTTTTCAACGCGGAACAATTCGACTACTACCAAGCCTAAGCGCTGAAGTCGCGCCTCACACCGGGCGGCGTCTTTGAAAGCGAAATCGGAAGGAAGAAAGGTATGAGTCTAAGCCAACTCGCAAGGTCGATCCAGGAATCGCCCACCCTGAAGCTTAACGAGACCGCTGCGTTGCTCCGGGAGAAAGGCGAACCCGTCATTCATCTCGGAGGTGGAGAGCCCAAGAGCAAGACTCCCATGGACGCCATCCTCAGTTGCACCTCGGTGCTCAATACCGGCGACGTCAAGTACACGCCGGCCGACGGCATTCCGGCCTTGAAGAAGGCGATCATTCGGTACACGGAAGAGCACTACGGCCGGCTGGTAGCCCCCGAGAACGTCATCGTCTCGAGCGGCGCCAAGCAATCGATCATGGTGCTGCTGCACGCGATCATCGACCCTAAGGACGAAGTCGTCTTTCCTTCTCCTTATTGGGTCAGCTACCCGGAGATGGTCAAACTGGCGGGCGGCGTGCCGGTGGTAGCGCACCCTCAGGACGGCACCTTCCAGCCGACCATTAAGGATATTGCGGAACGTCGTGGGGTCCTACACCAAGGCGATCATCCTGAACAGCCCGAACAATCCGAGCGGCGTGGTCTACTCGAAGGACTTCATCGCCGAAATTGTGGAGTTCTGCGAGAAGAAGAGCCTCTACCTGATCATGGACGATACTTACAACCGGTTGATCTTCGACGGCCAGACTCCCACCAACTGCTACGAGTACGCCAAGGACCTGACCGAGAGCTCCAAGCTCGTCGTAATCAACTGCGTTTCCAAGATGTACGCCATGACGGGCTTCCGCATCGGCTGGGCCGTGGGGAACAAGGAACTGGTGCGCACCATGGCCAACATCCAGTCGCAGGAGACCTCCGGTCCCGCGACCCCTTCGCAGTGGGCGGCCGTGGGGGCTCTCAACGGAATCCAGTCTTCCATCGACGCCCTGAGAATGACTCTGGAAAACAACCGCAACGTGATGATTGCCAGGCTTAGCGCCATCCCCGGCGTCAAGGTGACCAAGCCCGGCGGGACGTTCTATTGCTTCCCCGATTTCAGCGCCTACAACAAGGAATCCCAGAAACTGGCGCAGTTTCTGCTCGACAAAGTTCGCGTCGTGACAGTGCCAGGCAAGGAATTCGGCCGGGAGGGGTACCTGCGGGTCAGCTACTGCGGGACCTTGGGAGAGATCAAACAGGGGATCGAGCGGATTCAGTGGGCTCTCGACCCGAACTCCGCCAACGAGCTCTACATCGGCGGGCGCAAGCTGGTGAGGGATTGGGCATGAACATCTACTACGACATCGAATCACCGGCCTGGAAAGAGGCGGGGCAGGCGGCCGGCGAATACGGCCTCAAGAACCACGGGATCTTGAATCCCCGCAAGGTCTACTGGAACCTCCCCACCGCCGCGCTTTACGAAGAAGCCATCTTCCGAGGCGAGGGCAGGGTCGCGCACCATGGGCCGCTCGTGGTCCTGACCGGCAAGCACACCGGCCGCTCCGCCGCCGACAAGTACATCGTGCGCGAGCAGAAGACGGAAGGCCATGTGTGGTGGGGCGAGTACAACCGGCCTTATAACCGCGAAAACTTCAACGCCCTGCTGGCGCGCATGCAGGCCTTCTTCCAGGGCCGCGACGTCTTTGTGCAGGACTTGTTCGCGGGAGCCGACCCCGAGAATTCGCTGCCCGTACGCGTGATCACTGAGAAGGCGTTCAGCAGCCTCTTCGCCCGCATCATGTTCCTCAAGCCGCGGAACCTGGACGCCTTGAAAAAGCACATGCCGGAGTTCACCATCCTTTGTGCGCCCTCGTTCCTGGCCAACCCTCTGGTGGACATGACGCGCAGCGAGACATTTATCATCGCCGACTTCTCGGCTCGGCTGGCGCTGATCGGAGGCTCGCTCTACGGCGGGGAGATAAAGAAGACCATCTTCACCGTGCTGAACTTCCTGCTCCCTCTGGAAGGTGTTATGTCGATGCACTGCTCGGCCAACGTCGGCCCGCAGGGCGACACAGCGCTGTTCTTCGGCCTGTCCGGTACCGGCAAGACGACACTTTCGGCCGATCCGAAGCGCCGGCTCATTGGCGACGACGAGCACGGGTGGAACGATAACGGCATCTTCAATTTCGAGGACGGCTGCTACGCCAAGGTCATCCGGCTGTCGCCCTCGGCGGAGCCCGAGATCTACGCCTGCACGCGCCGGTTCGGGACCCTGATCGAGAACGTGGTCATGGACCCGCTGACCCGAAGGCTGGATCTGAACGACGACCGCATCGCCGAGAATACGCGCGCGGCGTACCCGCTGAACTACATAGAGAACGCCGTGCCGGAAAAGATGGCGGGACACCCCAAGAACGTCATCTTCCTGACCTGCGATGCTTCGGGCGTGATGCCGCCGATCGCGCGTCTCACTCCCGAACAGGCCCTGTACCACTTCATTTCCGGGTACACCAGCAAGCTCGCCGGGACGGAAGTCGGCCTGGGCATCGAGCCGGAGATCACGTTCAGCACCTGCTTTGGCGCGCCCTTCATGGTCCATCATCCCCACGATTACGCCGAGCTGCTCCGGGCCAAGATCGTGAGACACGGCGTGGACTGCTGGCTGGTGAACACCGGCTGGACCGGCGGCCCATTCGGCGTGGGGAAGCGCATCAGCATCCAGCACACGAGGAGCCTGCTGAACGATGCGCTCGAAGGCAAGCTGCGGAAGGTGAAGTTCCGCAAAGACCCGATCTTCGGTTTCGAAGTGCCGATCGAGTGCGCGGGCGTGCCCACGGATATTCTCGATCCCGCGAACACCTGGGGCAGCCGTGACGAGTACCTTAAGAAGTACGACGGACTCGCGGCCCGGTTCATCGAGAACTTCAAGCTCTTCGCCGACGAATGCCCGAAAGACGTCACCGAGGCCGGACCCAAGAGACTGAAGAGCTGAGAAGATCGCGCGCACGTACGTTCACGTGCCGAGGCAGGGTCCGGTCGCTTCTTGGATCGATAAACGCTACGGCGTTGGGCTAGCTGCGCCCATTCCAACGCACAGACACCTGCTTTCTTCCAGTGGTCACAATAGCGCCGCTTCTTAGTGCAGGCCTTGCCTTACTGGATGCCCGCCGTAGTCTCGTCCGCTGCGCGTTCTGATGTTGACTTTGACCGGTGTATTCGCCGGGAGAACCACGTCCTCTCGTCGCGCGATGAAATTTGAGTAAACGCTGAACCCAGCGCCGGTGAAGGCGATACTCGAAGCCAGGGTGCGGGAGGTCTGCGCCAACAGGGTGCGAATCAACCCGAGGCCTACGGCTCCCGATTCGGCGCGACCTGCTATGTCTTGATCGGGGACACCCTGGGCATCATAGTCCTGATGGAACGACAGGCCGGCGGCGGCTATCGCCATGGCTGGAAAAAGGGACCGGGTCTTCGGACTGTCGGCTCGCACGGCCCCCCTGACACCTGGAGTTGGCGGAACACAAGAAGTACCTTCCCGTTCCGGTGAAAGCGGCGGGCTGCTCGCGCGTCCACGATCTCCCCGAGAAGGCGGCTGCCCTCCGGAATCAGCAGCCCATGATCGGCCGAGAACAGGGGTCGGGTCACGACCGCTTCCACTGGCGCTCCTCTGCGGGCCGTCGCGGAACTGATCGGAGTGAGCAGGCGCGCGTTGACCTCCTGAGCCTCGGGTTGGGCAGCGGCAGGGTGGTCGGTTCGCGCTTCGACCTGACCTGGCGGCAGCCCCGTCAGAGGTTCCTGCAATGCGCCACTGAAAAGCGTCCCGGCCGGCCAGGCTTGCCGGTGATAGGGAAGCAACCCGAGCAGAGTGGATTTCAGCCGGCTCATCTTGCCCGGCCCTGTGAAGGCGCGAAGCGCTGCCTGCTTCTTCCCTTACGTCGCGATACGCACGGTGCGTGCTGTTCCACGCGAGGGAGAAGTGCGCAGCAGCAGCCGCGAACCGTCGCTCAGCACGAAGGCGTCAAACTGCGCACGAACGTCCCGGGGCGGTGTAAAGTTGCCGGACAGGATCGCTGTGAAGCGCCGGCGGGCTGAAACTCCGCCGATTTCAGCGATATGCCCTTCCACTACACTTCCGGCCGGAAGGACCACCCGATCGAAAACGTAGACTGGGTCCACCAACCGTCCCTGGATCGGTTCGCCAATACGCTTGATAGCGACACGACGTTCCAGTGCCACGCGAAGCGGAACGCCGGACGGAACCGTCGTCCCCGGCTGAGCGCTTGGAGCCACTGGAGCATCCTGCGCCAGAGCTGCCACGGCAATTGCCAACAAGACCATGCATGCACGCATCAGCGATTTCTCCGACTCCGGTGCAAGCCGTTCCCCTGTTTCACTTCGCCAGCGCGCTGAACACCGCCTTTGGCGTGGACGCCACGCGCGCGCTCCTGAGGTTGGCTTGCCGGACCGACGCGGCGCTTAAACTCGGGTGCGAACTGGGCGCGCTGTCATAGGCAACCTGTAAGGCGGTCGCGGACATCCCGTCAAACTGGAGCACCTCGACCGCGGAATACTTCGACCCGCCGTCGACGAGGACCTTGAAGACGCGCGACGGCAACGGCGTCGAAATCACATCCGACAGAAGCGCCCCGTATGTCCCTCCTTCCCCGAAGGAACCGTCGCTGAGCGAATGCAAGGGAGGAATCGAAGGCGTCGTGCCCGTCCCGGCCAGGGACCCCGTGCTGTCGTAGACCCGGACCGTGTAGCTCGTGGCGGTTATGTCTTCGTTGTAAATCACAAAGGACACCCGCTGCGTACTGCCGTTATCGATGCCCTCCGCCGACCACTGGGTCCATAGCTCGGTGTCCCACGAGATCGGTACGCTCAGCGACCACGGAATGGCGGGTAGCGCCGAATACAGCATCTGCGGAAGCACGTCGCCGCAAGTTGTTGCGTCGGGACAGTAAAACACGGCGTACACGGAGCCGGTCGACGTGGAGTTGTACCTCGGAGCGCCGCTTGTGGCGCCAAGCAGCTTGACTTCCGCGGGCTGATTGGCGGACAAGGCAAAGTTCACGCCATCGCTGGATGTGGTTGACGAAGCGCCGCCAAACGTGGTGTCTAACTCCAGGTTGTTTCCACTCGCGTCGTAGAACGTGTAGTCGACACCGATGGCGGCTGACGCGGGCGCCGCCACGCGGATCGAGGTGCCCCACCCGCCGCCCGCGGCGAGCCATACGAACGTCCCGCTCACATAGCAGGAATAGCCGAGGGGCGTCCCCGACGAGGTCGTAATCGCAACCGGCGACTCTCCCGCCAAGCTCGAGCAATCCGGCTTCGTGGTGGACCAATAGGTTTGGCCGTGCAGCGTGGCAGCCGTCAGAGCAATCAAGCCAAAACGACGAAGTGATTTTATACTCACAAAGAATCCCTCCAAATTAGTTATTCCGCTATTCACGCGCGGCCGCCTGCGCCGCTTCTTGCTTCAGAGACCGCCGGTAACGCGCGAGGAGCTCCTCGCGGTTCTGGCGCAGGTCCAGTCCGGTCGGCGCGGCGGGATATGGCTTGTTGCCCATCAGCCCTTTCCAGAGGATGCCGTTGAAGCCCGCGGGATCGAGCCGATCCTCGGTCGTGAAGTCCATTCCCTTGGTGACCCGCGCCCAGTACTTCGCGTTTTGCGCCGGCTTTGGCACGATCATGCCGGCCCGCTTGAGAGGCAGCGGAAGTGACGTGCGGTAGAGAATCGGCGCGGGGGCGGCCGTGAAGCTCCATGTGCCCGGCGTCGTGTTGAAGATGTCGGCCATGGGCCTGGCGAGTGCGTCGTTCAGGTTCAGCGGCGGGAGGCCCAGAACCTCTTCAATCGTGCGCAGGAAGTCGATGGTGTTGTACCGCGTGGAGACCAGCGCACCTTGCTTCACGTAGGCGCCCGCCACGAAGGCGATGGTGCGGTGCGAATCGACGTGGTCGCCGCCATCCTGGGCGTCGTCTTCAATTACAAAAATCAGAGTGTTGTTCGCGTGCGGGCTGTTTGCGATCTTCTGAATCAGCAGGCCGACCGCATAGTCGTTATCGGCTACCTGCAGTTCCGGAGTATTGACGCCGTCAATCGCGGCAGTGTAGTTTCCAGTGTGATCGTGCATGAAGCGAACCAGGGTCAACGAAGGCAGATCCCGTCGGCTAGGGCCTGCGTGATGGACATCGGCGTATCTGGCATCGAAATCTCGCGCCCACTCCGTGTAACGCCAATAGTCGGGAAGCGAGTTGTCGAAACCGCGGAAGTACGGATCGGTGTACGGGGCGAGCTGAGCATCCGAGGGGTAGGCCACGGTCGTGTTGCTTGCGAACGGGTTGCGCAGCACGGGAATGGCGAAGTCGGTCGTTGTATAGCGGGTCCCGTCCACGAAGAAACCATAGTTGCGAACCGTGAGACCCGCCCGCAGCGCGGAGTTCCACAAATAGCCGGTATTCACTTCATTGTCCGGTCCATCCGGCGCACCCACATTGGTCTGGCCCGGCAGCACATCCGGATCGTCCGAGGTGAAGGGATTGGCGAGCTTGCGCTCGGCCAGGGTCGGAATGGCGACGTTCACATTGCGATTCGTACCTCGACATCCAGGCTGGTGCCGCGGTACGCGTAGGCCACCGGGTATTGGCGCTCTACCACGTCGGGGGCTTGAGCCGCGGTGGTCCACAGCCAGCCGTCATAGCTGACTTCGGCGGTGGCCAGGAAGTTGTCGAGCGTGACGAACTTTCGCGCCAGGTTATGCTGATTGGGCGTGATCGCCTCTCCAAACTCAGTCAAAGTTGGATCGCCATTGCCGATTTCCAGGTCACCCAGAATCTGATCGTACGTCCGGTTTTCCTTGATGATGAAGATCACGTGCTTGATGCCCTGACGCACGGCCTCCATCACCGCTCGCGTCCTCGTTGCTCGCGGTGCTGGAGAACCGGTTGTTCGTCACTACCTGCGCGGTCAGCGTCAGGAGCTGCGCCGGGCTGGGGCGCGGGAAGCTCTGGAGGCCGGCTTTGGTCAACTGGGGATTGTACTGATTGGATGGATTGCAGTTTGGCGAATTCGGCGGCCCGTAGCCCCCATAGCACCAGTCGAGATTCGGGCCCGTCGGCGACTTCGCATTGACCACGTACACCGTGTTGCCATCGCCGCTGAAGCTCACCGAGTTCGGGTACCAACCGGTCGGAATGAGACCAACCACATGGTCGCCGCTATTGGTTCCGCCCAGCGCCACCACCGCGATGCAATTCAGATTGCCGTTCGTCACGTAGAGTTGCTTCTCATCCGGCGAGAGCGTCACGCTGTTGGGGTTCGCGCCTTTATACTGCGCCAGCCAGGAAGGCATTGCCGACGCGGGAGCGATTACCGGGATAGTTTCGAGGATCGACGTTCGTTGTGGTGTCGATTACGTCAACCGTATCCGACTGGTCTTCGACGACATACAGGAGCGTCTGGGCCGCGTTCAGCGTCATCTTGTTCGGCTGGCCTTTCACTGGGATCCGAGTCGGTACCGCCGGCGCCCCGCTCACATTCACAACGACGATCTCGCGGTCGCGAATGCTGGATACGTAGGCTGTCGCGCTCGATCCGTTACCCTTCACAACCACCCAAAACGGGTATTCGCCGCCCGCAATGCCCGTCTTTGACGGGTCGCTCTTGCCGGGGCGCAGGTCGAGTTCCCTTACCTTTGACCAGTTGCCGAGGCCTCCGGTGAATACCGTGATCGAGTCGTTAAAGTAATTTGCCACCACCAGCGTCTTGCCATCCTTCGAAATGGCCACGCCAGCGGCGCAAGGTCTCACGCCAACCTGGCTGTTTATCGCGATGGCGCCGCTAGGCGCCAGGTTAAGGCCAATGCCCAGGTTGTTGTGACCCAAGGCAAGCGCCGAACCTGCAACCTCCGCCCAAATGCCGGCGCCCAGAGTAAAGATGTGGACATTGTCACTGACGCCGCCGGCCACGTAGAAAGCCGTGCCGGATGGATCGAAGACAATCCCGTTGTAGGAATTCGCGATCTGCACCACTTGCTTCTTGATTGGCGCCGGCGTCGAAATGTCGTAGATGAAGACGTACTCGTTCGAGTCCGGGCCGTACCATGGGTAGGGCGGTGCTGGGACGCCAAGTCTGTAGGCGCGGTTGTACCCGCTGGTCAGAACCAGCAGGGTCTTGTGGTCCGGACTCACCACGGTAGTGACCGCTTGCCCGGCCAGCCAGTCCGGCCTGTCGACGAGATCGGGGTTCAGCGTTTCGAACCGGGAACCCTGGGGCGCCAGCGGCGTGATCTGTTGGCCCATATTGGGCAGATCCTGGATGTTGGGCTGCTGTGCATGGGCCAGCGCGCCCGAGATGACCAAAGCAAGCGTCAGGCCAGCCGCTGACAGCGGCAAATGCGCGTAAACCAGTCTTCTCATTGTTGAAGAATCCTTATAGAGCGAGAAGCCATAGGGAATGGCTCCCTTGCTTGAATCGGCCGGCGGACCCCTTTCCTTTATGGTCCCTCTGACTCTCCACCATTCTTCCTTGGCTTCCCTCGGCGCCACCCGCCCAAGACTCGCCTCTAGAGGATCGCGGAACCGCTGGTGTGTTCAGTGGCTTGACAGATTGCTCCCGAGCCAAGTCGCGCCACTTGCGCCAAGGCGAGCACAGATTGGACCGCCGGACCGAAGCGGCTGAAGAGCTGAGCGGAGTCCCGTTAGCCCGAAGTTCCATTTCGCGTCAGAGACTATCTCACTGATCTGACGCGGGAAGGCGCAGAATTGACCTTCCTGTTTCTGGCTACAGTCCCAGGAGTTGGAAGGCGAGGGACTGCAAGGGCGTGGGCTGGGTGAGTTGCTGGAAGGTCGCGGCGCTGGGTTCGGCAGGGATGCGGCAGGTGTTGCGGCAGCGCGTGGCGAGTTCCCGCAGCAGGGTGTCGAAGCTGTGGACCGGAAAGCCGTCGGCGGTGACGCGATCCATCTTCTTAGCCTGCGCGGAAGCGGAGCACTGGGGGGGCGCCACTGGGTCGCGGCGGGCTCGGTTCTGGCTGAGTTCCTCGTCCTGAAACAGCAAAGGGGCGAGGTCTTGGCGCATGTGCCATTCCACATAGAAGGCCAGCATGCACAGCAGAATGTGTGCCCGCACATGATCCTCGGCGTGGTGATGGATGGGGCGAATCCGCAGATCCATTCCCTTCAGGCTGCGGAAGGCGCGTTCCACCTGCGCCAGGCTCTTGTAGCGGCGCACCGTATCTTCGGCCGAGCAGCGGCGCTTGGGCTCACTGGTGCGCACCACGTAGACGCCGTCCAGTTCGCTATCGCGCCGGATCGGTTCTTCTCGCCGCGTCCAGCCGAAGACGCCGTCGGCGATGGTGAGGACGAAGTATTTGGCGACCTTGTAGCGGTTTACAACCTTACCCGCCTTCAGCGCGATCTCGGCCTCGCCGAGCGGGGTGCGCGTGCGACGCTTGACCTCGGCGGCGATCTTGCCCAAGTCCTTCTCCGTCGCCTCGATCAACTCGCCTCGCTTACGCCGGCGCTCGTCGGCCAGCAGGGGGTTGAAACAGGCCACCAGGCGCTCGCCGGGATAGTCGGGCGAACGGATCTCGGCCAGATTCATTTCGTCGAACAGGGACGGTTGCAGGCTTCCGCTCTCGACCAGTTCGCGAATGGCCGGCCCGCGCAGCGCCGAGATCCAGCCCAGTCCGGGATGCTGTTTGAGCTTGCCGATCTGCGCTTCGGTGAGCAGGCCGCGGTCCCCCACCAGGACCACGCGCGAGAGGCCGAACCGCTGGCGGAGTTTCTCCACCTGATCGGGAACCGTCGTGGGGTCTCCGGTATCGCCGGGATAAACGTCGATTGCCACCGGGCGGCCTTCGCTGTCGGTAAGCAGGCCGTAGACGATGATCGGCAATCCGCGCTTGCCATCGCGGTTGTGGCCGAGGCGGGCCAGCGGGCAGGTGCGGCCTTCGTAGTAACTGCTGCTGACGTCATAGAGCACCAGGGAGCCGTCGTGGAGGTGGCGCTGGGCGAGCTTCTTTTCGATGCGGGCCTGACGGGCGAGGAGCCAGTCCAGGGCTTGGTACAAGGCGTCCTCGGTGGCCTCGGCCACATGCAGTTCTTCGGCCAGAGTGGTGGTCTGCCAGAGCCGCGTGGTGGCGAGCTTGGAGCACGGGTACAAGAGGCGTTCGGCAATCATGGCCATGACGAGGTCGCGCTGGCGGGAGGGCTTGGAGGCTAGCAGCGTGTCGAGGCCGAGGCGGCGCAGGGAGCCGAGGATGGCCTGGACGTGGCCGTGGGGGAGATTGCGCTCGACCAGGAAAGCTTGCGAGGCGGGCAGGAACTTCTCGCCGCCAAGGGAGCGGCGAATGAGGTCGATGAGGTCGGGCGGCAGGTGGGAGATGTTGCCGAGGGTTTCGTGCTTGACCTGGAAGCCGACGCGGAAGGTGCGGCGGAGGAGGTGGGACTGGTAGAGCTTGCCTTTGTAGGTACGGGATGTGGTGGCCACATGCACCTTGCCTGTTCTGGACGGCATAGCTAATGATAAACGATTCTGCAATGGGACACAAGAGCAATCTGTGTACTGTAGTGGCTACAATTAGAAAGTCAAAACAAAGCCAAATGACTAAGCCGACAGGGATTGCCCTATTTCAGGCCCTGGAACTTCGGACTAGGTGAGCTCGGCGGTCTCTCCCCGATCGGGAATGACCGTCTCCACATGGAACTCTGCCCCGAGGACTTTGGCCAGTGCGGCCGACTGCACCGGCTCGCCGTGTACCAGGAAGATCTTTTTCAGTCCCTTGGCCATCGGCCTTACCCAGTTGACCAACTCCCGCTGGTCGGCGTGCCCGCTGAGTTCGTTAAGCTTGACGACTTCGGCCCGCAACCGCATGGGCTCCCCAAAGATGGGCACTTCCGGCAGCTTGTCCACGATCTTGCGGCCCAGCGTGTTCTCCGCCATGAAGCCGGTGATCAGCACGGTGTTACGCGGATCCTCGATGTTGTTCTTGAGATGATGGAGGATGCGCCCGCCCTCGCACATCCCCGAGGCGGAGATGATCATGAAGGGCCCGCGCAGGTCATTCAGCGCCTTGGACTCGCCCGCGTCGCGCACGTACCGGAGGTTCTTGAACCCGAACGGATCTTCGCCCTCCAGAAGGAATTCTCTGGTCTCGGCGTCGTAGCACTCGGTGTGTTTCTGGAAGACCTTGGTCGCTTCAATGGCCAGCGGGCTGTCCACGAACACCGGGATGGACGGGATGCGCTGCTGTTCGACAAGCTCGTGCAGCAGGATGACAAGCTGCTGCGTCCGGCCCACGGCGAAGGCGGGCACGATAATCTTCCCGCCCCGCTGGCAGGTGCGATTGATGATGTCCGCCAGCTTGCCGGTCACCGCGTCCAGCTCTTTGTGGAGCCGGTCTCCGTAGGTGCTCTCCATGATCAGGTAGTCGACCTCGGGCAAGGCGTCCGGATCGCGAATGATCGTCTGATTCGGCCGGCCGACGTCCCCCGAGTAGACCACGCGGATGCGCCGTCCATTCTCGTGGTGGTGCAGCAGAATCGCCGTGGAGCCGAGGATGTGCCCCGCGTCGTAGGCCTCATAACTCAAGGCGGTGTCCAGGGCCTTGGGCGTGTGGATGGGAACCGGCAGGAAGAGTTTCAGCGCATTCTCGGCGTCCTCCATCGTGTAGAGCGGCTGGACTTCCCCGTTGTCGGCTGCGGCTTTGAGCGCCTTGCGCCTCTGATGCCGCTTGTTCAGGAAGGCGGCGTCCTTTTCTTGCAGATGCGCGGAGTCGCGCAGCATGGCGCCGCACAGGTCGGCTGTGGCCGACGTGGTGTAGATGGGCCCGGCGTAACCTTTCTTCGCGAGCGTCGGCAGGTTGCCGCTGTGGTCGATGTGCGCGTGCGAAAGGATGACGCCATCGACGGAGGAAGCTGGGAAGGGAAACTCCGAGTTGCGCTCGGCGGCCTCTTGGCGCCGCCCTTGATAGAGACCGCAATCGAGAAGGTAGTGCCGGCCGCTGGCCTCGACCTCGTGCATCGAACCTGTCACCGTGCGCGCCGCGCCCCAGAACGTTACTTTCATAAACCACCAGGATGCCACACGGCGTGGCCCCCGGCAGCCTCGTGTACAATCACAAGCGATGTCTTCGAAGAAACTCCTGTTGTGGGTGCTGCTTTCAAGCGCGTGTGCCGCACTGTCTCAGCAGAAGCCCGTCACGGTGGAGGCGGTCACGGCCGCCCGTCCATCCGCCGGTCCCGCTGCTGTCGTCTGGGCTCCCGACGGACGGAGATTCGCCTACGAGCAGGACGGGGCCGTCGGTCTGTATGACATTGGGTCCAAGACCAGGCGGGTGCTGATCTCCCTGGCCACCCTGAGTGCCGCTGCGACACCAGTTCCCGCCCGGCAGGCCTTCGATTGGCAGAACCGCGGGGTACGGGAACAAACCATACAGTGGTTTCCCGGCGGGGACACTCTTCTGATCCGCGCGGGAGGCGACCTGTTCCAATTCCGAATCGCCGCGGGGGGCTGGACCCAGCTCACCGCCACCGCCGAGACGGAGCACGATCCGAAACTCTCGCCGGACGGCCTGCGCATCTCCTTCCGGCGCGGGAACGACCTCTACTCGATGGAGGTTTCCTCGCGAAGAGTCGTGCGTCTGACCAAAGATGGAACGGACACGCTGCTCAATGGGCGGCTGGACTGGGTCTATCCCGAAGAACTTGACCTCGGCTCCGCGCACTGGTGGTCGCCGGACTCGAAGCGCATCGCCTACCTGCAGTTCGACGTGAGCCACGAGCCGCTCCTTCCCCATGCGGACCTGCTTCCCTTGCATCCCGTCTACGAACCGCAGCGCTACCCCAAAGCCGGTGATCCCAACGCGGAAGTGCGCCTGGGTGTGGTCGCGGCGGCGGGCGGGCCGACTCGCTGGATGGACCTGGGCGATCTTCACGACATGCTCCTGGCACGTGTGAACTGGCTCCCGAACAGCAGCGGCCTCTTCATCCAGCGCCTGAATCGAATCCAGAACCGCCTGGATCTCTTGCGAGCGGACGTTTCCACGCGGCAGGCCCGGGTGACACTCGAAGAGCGGGACCCCTACTGGGTGAACGTGGGCGACTTCCTACGGTTCCTGAAGGGAGGCGCGGAGTTCCTCTGGGCGAGCGAGCGCGACGGCTTCCGTCACCTGTACCGCTACTCCATCGAGGGCCAGCAACTGGGCCGCCTGACTTCGGGCGATTGGGAGGTGACCAACCTGGCCGGCGTGGATGAAGGCAAGGGCCAGGTCTACCTGGTGTCCACCGAGGCCAGTCCTCTCGAGCGCCAGCTCTACCGCGTGAGTCTCGATGGCGGCGAGCGGCGGCGTATCACCCAGCCGGCAGGCACTCACGCCATCTCCATGGCGCCCGGCTGCGGCTACTACCTGGACACGTTCTCCAGCCTGCGATCGCCCGTGAGCAGATCTGTTTCTCGGGCCGACGGCGCCGAGTGGTCGCTGTTCGCCGAAGCCGACCGCACACCAATCGAGGAGTACGACATTCGTCTTACGGAAATCGTGGAGGTCAAGGCCTCCGATGGAACCTTGCTCTACGCGCGGCTCATCACGCCCCCCGGTTTCGAGCCGGCCAGCAAGTACCCGGCGGTCGTGTTTGTCTACGGCGGCCCGCACTCCCAACAGGTGAGCGACGTCTGGGCGGGGCTCTCCCTGGAGCAAGTGCTGGCTCACCGGGGCTACGTCATCTGGCAGCTCGACAACCGCGGGTCTTCGGGCCGCGGCCATGCATGGGAATCCGTTCTGTTCCACGACTTCGGGTCCAAGGAACTGGAGGATCAGAAGGAGGGCGTCCGCCGCCTGGTCTCGATGGGCTTTGTGGACCAGACACGGATCGGCGTTTACGGTTGGAGCTACGGTGGCTACATGACCCTGTACTCTCTCCTCAACGCTCCTGACCTGTTCCGGGCGGGCGTCGCGGGAGCGCCGGTCACCGACTGGAGGAACTACGACTCCATTTACACGGAGAGGTACATGGGACTTCCGTCGGAGAATGCAGACGCCTACCGGCTCAGCTCACCGATCCACCAGGCGGCCAACCTGACGGCGAAGCTCCTGCTGATTCACAACCTCGAGGACGACAACGTCCTGTTCCAGAACACGCTGCAAATGGCCGACGCGCTGGAGCGCGCGGGGCGCCCCTTCGAAATGATGATCTATCCGCAGAAAGCTCACGCTGTCACCGGCCCGGCCCGCCGCCATATGTTGGAGCTGATTGTGTCGTTCTTCGACCGGAACCTGGGACGCTGACGGCGGCGGCAGAACCGGCGAGGGCGCTCTCACCCGACGGCCCGTCAATGCTCCAGAGGCAAAATCACGGAGTTGCTCTCGCGCGTGTAAATTCTCACTTTGACCTGGGGCGAGCCGGACGGCGGCGCTTCATCCGGAACCTGCAAACTGACGGCGGTCACACCTGTAGATCCTACGGCGGCGCGCACCCACTGAGGAGTGATGGTCACCTCGCCCAGCAGGATTTCCACCGCGTCCACGAGAGGGAACACGGCCTCGGGCGGCACGGGGAAGCCATCCAGCGGGCTGGGAAGGTACGGACCGAATCCCGTCCCGTAGAGCGTGATCAGTTCGCCCGGGCGAGCGGGGTTGGAAGGAAGCACAAGGCTCCCGTCCGGATGGATGGCGGCGGCGTACGCCAGAGAGTCGATCTGGTTGGCGAACAGCCCGGGCGCGTTTCGAATGACCTGGAAGGCGGCGGAGACGCCGGGTTGCCTGCTCGAATGGATCGTCAGGCTGTAGCCGCCCGGCTCCAGGTCTGAAGGCAACAGCGCGTTGATCTGCTGCCCGGACACGAAGAAGAGCGGCAGCAGACGGTCATCCACTTGCACGGTCACACCGGCCAGAGTCTGAGCCAAGGGGCTCGGAGGACCCGTTACCGTGTCCGGCGCCAGGTTCTCGCCGTAGATGGCGATGATGGAACCGGCCGCCACCCCGTCGTCCGGCGTCGGGCCAGCAGCGTTGACAACGCCGGCGGGCGGGATGTAGGGCACCCGATCCAATTGGGCAATGACGGATCGAGGCTGGGTCATCATTAAGGCGCCGGAGGCGAGCGTCCCGCCCAGGTCGCCGCCCCAGCGCCGGAAGCGGAAGCCGGGCCGGGCCTCGGCCGTCCCGACCACTTGCGTGCCAACTGCGTAGAAAGCATCCGCCGATGCCGGCTCGAAGCGGAAGAGGGCGCCGCCGGCCGGGTCGGCGGTGGCCTGAATCCGGTACATGGTCCGGTATACCGCCGAGATTCTCTGAGGCTCGGCCGTGATGGTCCACACGCGCTCTCTGGATGCCTGATCCTGCCAGCCTTCGAACTCCAGCCTGGTATCCAGGCCCACGGGCGCCGAGGCGGGAGCACTGATCGTCACACGGGCGCCGACTGACCTGTCAACGGCGCACGGCGTCAGGCACCCCGTTCCATCGACCAAGACGCTCACACCAACCGGCGTGCTCTCCACCGTGAGTTTGTCCAGCGGTTGGTAGCGGGCGGCCAGCCGCAGTCCTTGGCTGAGCACCGCTTCGGTCACCGTCAAGTTGCGTGCTGCGTCCTGGCTGCCGTCGGAACAGCCTCGGAAGCCGTAGCGCCGTCCGGCGCTGTCTGTTTGCTCCAAAGGAGCCGACACCTGGTGCGTCGAGCCCGCGCCCCAAACGAAGTTGGGACTCGACCACGCGTCGCTTCCGTCCACCTTAACTTTCAAGCCGACCGGTTCGGTCAGGATGGTGGCGATGACACCGGCGACGTAGCGCGCCGTGACAGCCTGCGGGCCCGGGGTGGATGCCACGGTGAACTCCTGCTGCTGGGCGCCGCCGTTGCTCCAGGAATCGAACACCCAGTATTCTCCAGACTCGTCCGCTTGAGGGGAAAACGGGACCAGCGTGTGCCCGGTACCGTCCGCCCAGCCGAAATCGCGCGGGCTAATGATGATTCCGCCATCCACGGCCAGCTTCAGGCCTGGCGGCGAACTGCCGATGGTGACGGTGCGGCTCACGACGAAGCCCGTCTGGATGGTCCAGCCGGAATTCATCCCCAGCGTCTGCACGGGAGACCGCGGGTTGGCGAACCGGTTGTCCCAGCCGGCGAATGCAAAGCCCAAGTTGGCTACCGCCTCGAGATTCACTTCCGTCCCCGCGGGGAACCAGAGTTCAACGTCCCTCCAGTAGGGCGTGCCATCGATGTAGACCGTCCCTGGAAGCGGGCCGCAGTTGGCGGGGACGCTGTAGGCACAGTGGAAAAAGCTTACATCGAGAGAGTACTCCGCGGTGTAGCTCGCCACAAAGGCCGTTACAGCAGGGTCCGCCGTGACCATGATGGTCGTCGCGCCGCCGTAGGGATGGCCCGTCGAGTCGATCCAGCCGGCGAACGCATAGCGCGCCCCGGGCCCGGACCTGTTCCTTCTGAGGTCGATCGCCAGCTCATGAGTCGATCCGACCCTCCAAGAGAACGAGGTCAACCCGGAGTACTCCACTCCGTCCACCGTCATGACCAGGGCTGGCGGGTCGGTGGTGATTCGCACGCTGGTCCAGGTCGGCTGTGCGCCTAGGAAACCGGCGCAGCACAGCATCAGGGTGAAGTAACGCAGTCCGGGCATGGGGGTTGGCACCTATATGCGCTTTTCGTCGCTTTGAGGGCGAAAACGATGCGGTGAACCCCTGAGTTCCCCCAGACCCGCGCACCAGGAGCGGCCGCGGTCCGCCCGAGAGCCGGCTCGGCGGTCCCTCCCTGCGCTTTCCCGGGGGGCTGTGTTCGGCTAACATTGTTTCTGCACCATGGCCAAACTCAAAATCCTGAACCGCACCCGGCAAGCCGTGCTCGCCACCCAAGCCGAGGTCGCCGACACCAGCCTGAAACGAAATGTCGGTCTGCTGAAGCACCACAGCCTGCCCGAGGGCCAGGGGTTGTGGATCGTGCCCTGCGAAGGGGTCCACACGGTCGGTATGAAGTTTGCGATCGATGTGGTCTTCCTGGATCGCAAAAAGAGAGTGCTGAAGATCCGCCCGGACATGGGGCCGTGGCGGATTTCTCTTTGCCTGCGGGCGCACTCGGTACTGGAGTTGCCGGCCGGGACGGCAGCGAGAGTGGGACTGCAGAAGGGGGACGAACTGGAGTTCGAGGAAGTGTGAGGGCTGTCGGCTGAGTATCGCTGTCGCCAGGCTCAGCGTAGCCGCCCCTTAGCTCTTGGAGCTTGGCATGTGCATTGCTACGTTACACAAATAGGGGGAATCTGATTGGAATGCCGAAAGGCCGCGTAGCAATTGTTGTCGAACACTGCAAAGGTTGCGGCTTCTGCGTAGAGTTCTGCCCGACCAAAGTCCTTGCCCTGTCCACGGAGTACAACGCGAAGGGGTATCACCCCCCGCACGTCGTAGCCCTTGAGAAATGTAGCGGTTGCGACCTCTGTGGTATGTACTGCCCGGACTTTGCCATCTACGGTTGGAAGGAGACTGATGAAAAACCCAACGAGGTCAATGCGGCCCGCTGACCCCGCCGGTGTCCTTACCGGTGTCCATTTTCTCGACGGTGATCACGCGTGCTGCGAAGGGGCTTTGGCCGCAGGTGCGCGATTTGCCGCAGGTTATCCCATAACCCCGTCCACGGAAGTGGTGGAGCGCTTCGCCGCCAGAATCCCTAAAGTCGGGGGTACCTTCATTCAAATGGAGGACGAATTGGCGGCCTCCATCACCATCATCGGAGCAGCCTGGGGAGGAGCCAAGACTTTCACCGTGACAAGCGGCCCCGGGTTCTCGCTCATGATGGAGCACATCGGATACGCTGCCATGACCGAAACTCCCTGTGTCTTCGTCAACGTACAGCGCGGGGGCCCATCCACGGGCCTGCCCACTCTGCCCGCACAGGGGGACATGATGCAGGCCAAGTGGGGCTCTCACGGTGATTACGAGATCATCGCGATTTGCCCCAACTCCCCGCAGGAGTGTTTTGACCTGGCCATCCGCGCGTTCAACCTCTCCGAGCAGTATCGGACGCCAGTCATGTTCATGATGGACGAATGCGTGGGGCATATGACCGAGAAGGTCGTGATTCCCTCCGCGGATCAGATCGAGATTTATCCTCGCCGCCGGACGAGCCGCCCGCCGGAGGACTACCGGCCGTTTGAGCCTGGCGAGGACTTGGTTCCCGAAATGGCCCACGCCGGAGAGGGGTACCGGTTCCACATGACCGGCTTGACCCACGATGAGCGTGGCTACCCTGCCATGACTCCGGAAACGCAGGACCGCCTGGTGCGGCGCCTGCTGGCCAAGATCCGCGACGCCGCGCCCGAGATCGAGCAAATTGAGGAGGAGGCTACCGAGGACGCCGACGTCATCGTGGTCTCCTATGGAATCACCTCGCGGGTGGCGCAAAAGGCCGTTGAGATGACCCGCGAGAAAGGCTTGCGGGTGGGCAAACTGCGCTTAATCACCGTCTGGCCGTTTCCGGCATCCAAGATACGCCAGCTCGCCAGCCGGACGAAGGCGTTTGTTGTGCCGGAGCTGAACATGGGCCAGATGGTCAACGAGGTCGAGCGCGCCGCGGCGGGCATCGCGAAAACCTACGGTGTGCCGCACGCCGGCGGCACGGTCCACCGCCCGGAAGACATCGCCAGGAAGATCGAGGAGGCAGCGCGATGAGCGCAACAGAGAGTATTACGCTGGACCCCGTCAACCCGGTCGAGCCTTTTCTTCGCATGGACCGGATGCCACACATCTGGTGCCCCGGTTGCGGGATCGGCACCACGGTGAATTCGTTTGCCCGCGCTTTGCTGGATTCCAAGCTCCCGCTCGACCGTGTGGCCGTGGTCTCCGGGATCGGCTGCTCGGGGCGCGTGGCCGGCTACCTGAAATTGGATTCCTTCCACACCACCCACGGCCGCGCCATTCCCTTCGCCACCGGCCTCAAGCTCGCCAATCCTTCTTTGAACGTCGTGGTCTACTCCGGCGACGGCGACCTGTCCGCGATTGGCGGCAATCACTTGATCCACGCCGCCCGGCGGAACATCGACCTCAAGGTTATTTGCGTCAACAACTTCATCTACGCCATGACGGGCGGCCAGAGCGGGCCCACCACGCCCCTGACCGCGACCACGGCCACGACGCCCTACGGCGCCTTCGAGCCCTCCTTCAACCTGCCCCAACTGGTCGACGCGGCGGGCGCCGTCTACGTGGCGCGCTGGACCACTTTCCATGTCCGGCAGCTCAGCCGGTCCATGGGCGAGATACTTCGCAAGAAGGGCTTCTGCTTCATCGAGGTCCTGTCTCCCTGCCCGACGCTCTATGAACGCCGCAACAAGCTGGGCGAAGGGCTGGATACGATGAAGTTCTACAAGGAGAAGAGCAAAATCCGCAACGGCATCCCCACCAGTGAGGTCGCGCTGGGGATGCGCGGCGAGATCATCGTAGGGAAGTTCGTGGATCGAGAGCGGCCCGACTATTCCGAGCTGCTGAAGCACCAGATGGTCGAGCGGCTGGGTGACAAATATACGGAGGCTCCGAGTTGCGTATGCGGTTGACAGAGATCCGAATCGCCGGCTTCGGCGGGCAGGGCGTGATCCTGTCCGCGATCATCCTCGGAAAAGCCGCCTCGATCTTCGAAGGCGGCCATGCCACTATGACGCAGAACTTTGGGCCGGAGTCGCGCGGGGGAGCTTGCAGCGCCCAGGTAGTCCTCTCGGACAGCCCCATTCTGTACCCCTATGTGACCCGCCCGGATATCCTGGTCGCCATGTCCCAGGAGGCCTACAATCGCTTCGTACCCGAGCTCAAGGAGGGCGGCCTCCTGGTGGTCGAGCAGGACCTGGTTCACCTGAGCGCTTTGCCGGAAGGCATTCGGGTTCACGCCGTGCCCGCCACCCGCCTGGCTGAAGAACTGGGCCGGCGGATGGTGCTCAACGTGGTGATGGTCGGCTTCTTCGCCGCGGTGACGGGCGTGGTCGGCGAGCAGGCCCTGCGGCGCGCCGTGGAGGACTCCGTGCCTCCGGCGTTTCGGGAACTCAACCTGATGGCTTTCCAGAAAGGCTTCGAGTACGGCACGACCTCGCTTCCCCTGACCGGGGAGAGCGAGGCCGTGCCGGAACTGCGAGGCGACTAGCCCTTGGCGGCGGCCTGCTTGCCCCGGTTGGCGATCGGCACGAAGTCCCGCTCGTCTTGTCCGATGAAGATCTGGCGCGGGCGCGCGATCTTCTGCTCCTTATCCAGGAGCAATTCCTGCCATTGAGCCAGCCAGCCCACCGTCCGCCCAATGGCGAACAGCACCGTGAAGATGTCCGGCGTGAATCCCAGCGCTTGGTAAATGATGCCGCTGTAGAAGTCGACGTTGGGATACAGCTTCCGCTTGATGAAGTACTCGTCGTTCAGCGCGATCTTCTCCAGTTCCAGGGCGATGTCCAGCTTCGGGTTGCGCCCCGTGACCTGGAAAACCTCTTCGGCTGTCCGCTTGATGATCTTGGCCCGCGGATCGTAGTTCTTGTAGACCCTGTGCCCGAAGCCCATCAACTTGCCCTTCCCCGCCTTCAGCTCCGCGATGAAGCCCGGGACGTTCTCCAGCTTGCCGATCTCGTCGAGCATAATCAGGACCTGCTCGTTTGCCCCCCCGTGCAGGGGTCCCCACAGCGCGCCGATCGCCGCCGCTGTCGATGCAAACGGGTCTGCGTATGAGCTGCCCACCGAGCGCATGGCGTTCGTGCTGCAGTTCTGCTCGTGGTCCGCGTGGAGGATGAACAGGACGTCCAAGGCCTTTGCCAGCACTTTGTTCGGCTGGTACTTTGGCTCGGCCGGCAACTTCCACAGCATGTTCATGAAGTTCTCGGTGTAGCTCAGCGAGTTGTCGGGGTAGACGTAGGGAAGCCCCAGGCTGTTTCGGTAGCAATAAGCTGCGATGGTGGGCATCTTTCCGATCAGTCGCAGGATCTGCAACTGGCGACACGCGGCATCGTGAATGTTCCGCGAGTCCGGGTAGAAGGTGGCGAGCGCCGCCACAGTGCTCATCAGCATGCCCATGGGATGCGCGTTGTGATGGAAGCCTTCCATGAACTTCTTGATGTTCTCGTGGATCATGGTGTGATGCGTGACTTCGCTCACCCAATCCTTGAGCTGGGATTCGGTCGGCAACTCACCGTTCAAGGTCAGGTAGGCCACCTCGAGGAAGGTGCAGTGTTCGGCCAGTTGGTCGATGGGATAGCCGCGGTAGCGCAAAATGCCGCGGTCGCCGTCAATGAACGTGATGGCGCTCTGGCAAGACGCCGTGTTCATGAACGCCGGGTCGTAGCCCATCACTCCGAAGTCGTCGTCACTGACTTTGATTTTACGCAGATCCATGGTTCGTACACATCCCTTAAAAAGCGGCACTGTGTACGTCTTGTTCGTACGATTATCTGTAATGGTCAAGGTTTCTTCTGGCATGAAGTCGTCTCCTAATAGGCCTCCCTCTGAGGAGGGCACGTCTCATAGTGTACAGCGGAATGGCGGGCGGGCGCACAGGCCCCCTCGGAAGCTTCGGCGGCGTGGCTGGTTGCCGAACTCCCGGCCGGGCGGTTGGGTGTATACTCAGCGTTCTTGGGACGCAAGGCGGCCACTCCCATTTCGCGGCGCATGAAAGACGCTTTGGCCTGAATCCCGGGAGGTAGAGTTGACCCATGCTTGATCATCGATTCTCCAGAAGGTACTTTTTCTATGGCTCCCTGCTGGCCGGCGCGGTGCCGGCAGGCGGGTTCGGCAGCACGGCCTCGCTGCAAAGGCTGGGCTACAAGTCACCCAACGAAAAGCTGAATGTCGCTTCCATCGGCGCGGGAGGCCGGGCCGCGGACGACATACGGGGCTGCGAGTCCGAGAACATCGTGGCTCTGGCTGACCCGGACGACAAGCGTGCCGAGGCGATGTTCAAGAAATACGAGAAGGTTCCAAAGTACAAGGATTTCCGGGTGATGCTCGACAAGGAGCGGAACAACATTGACGCCGTGATCGTGGCCATCCCGGACCACATGCACGCGACGGCCTGCATGTGGGCCATGGAGCGAGGCAAGCACGTCTATTGCGAGAAGCCCCTCACCCGGACTGTGTGGGAGGCCCGCATGCTCACCCAGGCGGCCGCCAAGTACAAGGTCGCCACCCAGATGGGCAACCAGGGCTACTCCAACGAAGGCGCGCGGGTGGCGGCTGAAGTCATCTGGGGCGGTGAAATCGGCAACGTGACCGAAGTCCACGCCTGGACCAACCGCCCCATCTGGCCGCAGGGCCCGCTGCAGACTCCTCCCGAGGAGAAGGTCCCCGGCACGCTCGATTGGGACCTCTGGCTGGGATGCGCGGCGGCGCGCCCGTACGCTTCCGGCGGGGCGGAGTACGCCAAGACCCAGTATGGCTTCTACCAGCCCTTCAACTGGCGCGGCTTTTTCGATTTCGGCTGCGGCGCCCTGGGCGACATGGCGTGTCACGTCCTGGGGTCCGTGAACATGGCCCTTCTGCTGGAGGCGCCCACCAGCATCGAAGTCCTACAGCAGGAAGGCAAGAACCCGGCCACTTTTCCTGTGTCTTCGAAGACCCGGTTCGAATTTCCGGCCCGCAGGAATATGCCTCCGGTCACGCTCTATTGGTACGACGACCGCAACGACGCACCCATGCGGCCCCCGGGAGTCCCGCAGGATGAGCTGCTGATCGGGCCCGGCTTGGGGAGACCCGCCGGTGGTCGTGGGGGACCGGCTCCGGGCCGGTCCGGGGCGGCGCAGGCTGACGCCGCAAGAGGGACAGCCCCGCCCAGACCGCCCGCGCAGAACAACGGCGCTGTGTTCATCGGCGACAAAGGCGTTCTTACCACCGACACGTACGGCGCGAACGCGCGCCTGCTGCCGGAGGAAAAGATGAAAGAATACCGGTTGCCGCCCGAACTGCTGACACGGTCTCCAGGGCACTACCAAGACTGGATCCGGGCCTCGAAGGGCGGCGATCCGTCGTGCTCGAACTTCAGCGTGGCGGGCCCGTTCACGGAGTGGATCGTGCTCGGCTGCATCGCGCTCCATTTCGAAGGCAAGCTGACGTGGGACAGCGCCAGGATGCAGTTCACGAACAATAGGGAAGCGAACAAGTACGTCAGGCCGGCGTTCCGCAAGGGCTGGAAGTTCGCCTGAGGCGCCGGGGGAGCCATCCTCCGCGCCTTAGCGTGAGGCCGGCCTACCCCCGCTGGAGCCTTCTGCGGCGGTTTCGGCCGAGCGCGTCACACCTGCTCACCGCCGTCGGCGGCGTTGTAGGAGGCCCGCTGGTCGCGCCTTCCATGTAGCACGCGCGCTATCATGATTCCTCCCGGTTCTATTTCGCGGTAGTAGATCACGTACTCGCCGACTGGGAAGCTCCTCACGCCCGGATCGATTGCTTCTCGAAGTCTGCCCGCTTGAGGCATCCGCGCCAGCATAGGGAACCGTTTGACGATCGAGTCGATAAACCGGTCAGCGGTCTCAACGCTGCCCGACAGTCCGCGACGAACACCCAGATTCCAACGAGATCCGCCTTAGCTGGGGCTGCCAGACGATACCGCGTCATTTCGCCCTGCTTCGCCGATTTCCCTCCACCAGATGCCGCCTACCGAGAGCTTTGATCTCCGCTGCCAGGGCTCTGGTCGTCCTGACATCGTGCTCGGAGTACTCGCCCCGCTCGGCGGCCTCGAAGCCGGCGCGAACATCGCGGCGCAGACCTTCCAGACGCTGGTCGCGTTCCCGCAGCAAGCGAAGGGCCTCACGAACCACCTCACTGGCTGTCTGGTACAAGCCCGAATCGACTTTCGCGTTGACAAGTTGCTCCAGTTCAGGGGTCAGAGAAACGTTCATGGCGGCCTCCACGCCGAGGATAGCGCGTCCGTCAGGATTTAGCAAATTCTGTTATTCCGCCGCCTCTGCATCCTTGCGCCTTAGCGTGAGACCGGCCTACCCGCGCTGGAACTTCTTGCGGCGCTGGTAGCCGCGGGCCAGTTCGATGTACACGCCCAGATCGCGGTCCAGGTCGGACTGCGTGCCGTCGAAGTAGAAGTTGCGGATGGGGATGCCGCCCAGGTCGCGGCTGATCCGCGGATAGATCGCCTCGCTCACGATCCCGTTCATGCAGGTGAACGGGCTGATGTCGATGATCCCGTCGGCGCCCTTCTTGGCCAGGTAAACCGCCTTGCCGACGTTCAGCACCATTTCGCCGAGCGCGCCGTCCGGGGCAGATAGGGCCTGGCGCACTCGAGCACCTCGTAGATGTCGGGCTCCTCGCAGCCGATGAACTCCTCCCGGAACGGCTCGAGCAGCACGTGCTCGTCGCGGTGCTGCACGCGCTGGCGGATCCAGGCGATCAGGCCGTCTTTCGACAGGAGGCGCCCGTGCAGCCTCAGCTTGCGGAAAGTGCTCGGAGTTCGTGTACCAGACCCACTCGGTGATGTCGCTGAGCCAGGCCTCGCCGCCGTACTCCTCCAGGCGCCGCACCAGGTCCTCGTTGGAAAACGTGTTCAGGCGGCAGAAGATCTCGCCCACCACTCCGATCAGCGGCATGGAGGCGTCGCGGTGGATCGGCGCCGCGCGGAACCGGTCGCGGCAGCGCACCAGGCTGTCCCGGATGGCGCGGATCTGCACGGACGGGGCCGTGGGCGACTTCTCGATGGTCGCGCACAGGTCGTCCAGGCACTCCTCGTAGACCGCGTCGATCGATCCCTTGCTCACCTCGTGCGGGCGGTAGCGGAGCAGCATCTTCTGGAGGATGTCGGCCGCCACGCAGCGCCCGCCAGCCGGTGCGCACGAAAGGCCCGGCCAGCTCGCCGAGCCCCTCGTAAGAGTTGTGGCTGGTGGGCGAGATGATCTCGGTCTGGTCGTAGCCGTTGGCCGTCCAGGATCTGCCGAGGTAGGGCGCGTACTGGCCGAAGCGGCAGGGACCGTCGGCCGTGGGCATGAACAGCAGTATCTTGTCCGGGTCGATGTCCGGCCTCTCCAGCAGCTTCATGAAGTCGCCGACCGTGACCTTGGCCGGATAGCACTCGTCGCCGGAGGTGTAGCGTGCGCCCAGCTCGCGCGTGCGCTCGTCGGAGGGCGGCGTCGATGTCCGCCTCCAGTCCGATGGCGCGGAAGGCCGCGGCGAAGGCCCGGGCGCTGCCGTACGCCATGGGCGGGATGTAAACCTTCTTGCCCTTCAGTGGATGCTGGCCGCGGCCGTCTGAGCTTCCGGCCCCGATTGATAACATCGCAGAATCCCTTTGCTGTCGAGGTAGGCTTCGCAGCGTGTCATGTAGCCGGCGTCGTTGCCGTGCCCGTCGAACTGCAGCACCAGCAGCGGCGCGCCGGCGGCCTCGCGCGTGAAGTGCTTGATGTAGGAATCCGGCCCGCACTTGAAGTTCGTGATGTAGATCAGGTGCAGGTTCGGCCGGGTGGCGATCTTCGCGCGGCGTCCAGGATCTTCTGCCCCGAGATCCAGTACATGTTCGAGTGCAGGTCCGATATGTGCTCGCGCCCGGTCACCAGGAAATCGAGCGGGAATCACGTTGGCGCCGTAGCGGTGGCGCAGCTTGCGCGGGATGTCGCAGTTCACGTTCGCGATCGTAGATGTTGTAGCCGCGCCCCACCAGCACCAGGCCCGGCTCGCCCGTCTCATCCAGCGTCCCGAGCGCGCGCCGGCCGGCATCGAGCAGGCGGTCCTGAAAGGCCGCGCTGCGCGGCGTAGGCCGCATCCACGGCGCGGTCGCTCGCCCGGCGTGACACGCCCAGCTTCCGCATGGTTTCCGCCAGGCCCTTCTTGACGGGCTCGCGGCCCAACTGGAAGTGCAGGGTGGGGATCAGAAACCTGTGCTGGTGCTCCTCCAGCCGCGGCGCCGACCGCAGAACCCAGGGCAGCGTCTGGTTCCAGGGGCAGTAATGCGCGATGCAGGAGGAAGATCCGTCGGACTCGGCATTCAGGACGTTGGGCAGCAGCATGTAGTCCACGCCCTTGTCGAGCAGCGCCTGCACGTGCCCGTGCGCCACCTGCACCGGGTAGCACGGCTGCGCCACCGCCAGTTCCATTCCGTCGGACGCAATCTGCGTGGTCGGTCGGCGGCGACAGCACGACTTCGATGCCCGAGTTCGGCGAAGTAGCGGTGCCAGAAGGGCTGCCGGTCGAAGACGGACATGGTGCGCGGGATGCCCACGCGCAACTTCGAGGCGTTCGCGGGAGCCGCGGCCGCAAGTTCCTCGATGGCCTGTTCGCGAACGCGAACAGGTCCTCGATCACCGGCTTGCGGCCGGTCGTCGAGGGCTTGCGGAACTTGTCGGAGCACTTGTCGCCCCAGTAGCTCTTCTGGCCCTCGATGATGAATTCCTTCATGTCGCAGAGATTCGAGCAGGCCTTGCAGACGAAGTCGCGGGAGGTCATGGAGAGACGCGACAGGTCGTAGCCGCGGAACTTGCTGTAGACGCTGGTCGCCTGCTGCCACTGGCGCGCGATCAGAGCCATGCCGATGGCGCCCATCACGCCGTTGTACGGCGGCACCGTGATCTTCTTGCCCAGCAGGCTGGCGAAGGCCGCCGTCACCGCGTCGTTGTAAGCCGTGCCGCCCTGGAAGTAGATCACGTTGCCGATCTTGCCGCCCCGCACCACGCGGTTCAGGTAATTGAGCGCGATCGAGTACGCCAGGCCGGCCACCAGGTTCGGAACCGTCTCGCCCTTGTGCAGCCAGCCGGTGACGTCGCGCTCCATGAACACCGTGCAGCGCTCGCCCAGCCGGGTGGGCGCCGGCGAGGACAGCGCCAGTTGCGCGAACTCGCCCTTGATGCTGATGCCCAGCTTCTCGGCCTGCTCCTCCAGGAACGAGCCGGTGCCGGCGGCGCAGGCCTCGTTCATGGCGAAATCCACCACCACGCCGTTCTCGATCGAGATGAACTTGGAATCCTGCCCGCCGATCTCGAAGATCGTGTCCACCGGCTCGCCGCCCAGCGTGCGCTGATGTGCAGCGCGCCGGTCTTGTGGGCCGTGATCTCGTCGTTGACCACGTCGGCGCCCACGAACTCCGCGATCAGCTCGCGCCCGGAGCCGGTCGTGCCGACGCCGCGGATCTCCAGGCGCCTGCCCCACTCCCTCTCGACCTCCGCCAGGCCCTGCTGCACCGCCTCGATGGGCCGGCCGGCGGTGCGCAGGTAGACGTCGTGAATCACGCGCGCCCCATTCGTCGATCGCCACCACGTTGGTCGAAACCGAGCCGATGTCGAGGCCCAGGTAGGCGGGAATCGGCTCGTCGCCGGGCGGAGCAGCGTACCGGTCCACGCGGTCGCGCAACTGCACCACGTTCTCCGTGGAGAGCGGCGTGACGGCTTGCGCCTGAACCTCCGACTCGTGCTGGTTCAGCCGGTGGATCTCGCGGAAGGAGCGCTTGCGGCGCTCCTCGGCCTCCAGCATGGCCGTGCCGATGGCGCCGCACCAGGCGTACAGCTCGGGCACGATCAGTTCGTCTTCTGTCAGCCCGAAGGCCTCGCGCAACGCCCGAGTCACGCCCGCGTTCTGCGAAACCGCGCCGATCAGCGCCACCGGTGGATCGACCTTTCGGCCCTTTACGATGCCGCTCTTGAAATTGCGCGCCACGGCGTCGCACAACCCGCGCAGGATCTCGGCCGGCGAGTAGCCCTTCTGCTGGGCGTGGATCATGTCGGTCTTGGCGAACACCGAGCAGCGGCCGGCGATCCGCGCGGCGCAACTCGCCGTCGAAACCACCGACCCCACCTCTTCGACCGAGTACTCCATCCGCAGCGCCTGCTGGTCGAGGAACGACCCCGTGCCTGCCGCGCACTCGCCGCTGCGGTCGTAGTCCACGATCCCCGCCTGCCCGTTGTCGGCTGCGGCTCCAGCCGGATGTACTTCGAGCTCTCGCCGCCGATCTCGAAGACCGTGCGCACCTGCGGGTAGAAGGCTCCAATCATCCGGGCGATGGCCTTGAACTCGTTCTCGAAATAGATGCCCAGGACCTTGGCGATGGTGCGGCTGCCCGAACCGGTGACGCGTATGCCCTCGATCCGCGTCTCCGGCACGGCCTCGTAAAACTCCTGCAGCAGATCGTACGTGGATTGGATGGGGCTGCCGGCGATGCGCCGATATTCGGAGACGACCAGCGACTGGCCGCTGCCGGCCGGTCCGCCCCAGTCGATGAGGCGGAAGGAAGGCTTTCGAGCGCAGAGCGTTTCAAGCAGTCCGCGTTCCTCGGGCATGCCCAGGGCAGCCAGCTTCAGACTAATCGCTCCGATGTCCAGCCCGATGTGGACGCCCATTTAGACTGATGATACCTGAGCCGGACGCGTAACGGAGCGTTTCGGACCCGAACGGCCGGTTTTCGGCCCTGGGGGCGCTTCTTTCGGGCCTGAATGGCACAGGCGGCCTTAGCAGGAATTTCCTGTTTACGAGGGATTGCCGTGGTGCCACCCTCCTGCTGGGTCCTGGGGGCACCCCCACACCAAATGTCTTACTTTTTCGCCGGCGGTCCCGCGGTGGTCTGAATACTGCCCGGCGGAGGCACATAGCCGTCGTTCGAGGGGCCGTTCTGGAAGAGGTAGGTCGTGCTGCTCAACGGATTGGCTTTTGCAAAAAACGGATTGGCACAGCCGAAGATCTTTCCCGCCTTGAGCGTGGCATCGTGAATCTTGGTGAGCAGATCCTGATACTGCGGAGACTCGAGTTCGAAACCGGAGAACGAACTCAAATCGTTGTTCCCCACCAGGATGGCGTCAACGCCCGGCACCGAGGCGATATCGAAGGCATTGGCGACACCCGTAGGCGTCTCGATCATCAGCACCAGCATGATGTTGTCGTTGATGGAGTTCCTGTAATCCGGACCCCAGATCCTCGAGGCTTGGTTCTGGCCCAGACTGCGGCGCGCCACCGGCGGATACCGAACCCACTTGGCCGCCTCGCGGGCCCGCTCCACGTCGTCCACAGTCGGAACGATGACGCCCAGCGCCCCTATATCGGTGGCTTGCTGAATGTGCCATTCCTGCGCGTCCGGCAGCCTCACAAACGGAATCGCGCCGTTGTAGGGGCACGCTGCGATCATCTTCTCGACATCGGAAAACCACATCGTGCTGTGCTGCATATCGAAAAAGGCCCAGTCGTAGTGTTTGGCCTTTTCGCAATACTCGGCCACATCGAAGTGGTTTACCGTGAAGCTGAAGACCTGCTTGTGTTGGGCCAGCTTCAGCTTGACCGTGTTGTAGATCTTAGCCTTGGCCCACTCCGGCTTGTTGGCTTGCCCCTGCTGGGCTCGCCCTTGTGCCAATGCGGAGCCGCCGAGCAGGGCCGCCCACGCTAATCCACACGCTACAATTGCTAACCGTCTCATTCCGAGATTTACCTCCTGAATACCGCTGTACAGAAAAATGCCTCAACCATCAGGGTTTACCCGGGATTTCCATTTTGGTTCCCGGTCTGCTGGTAGCGTATCACAAGCCGCCAACTCTTGATCTCCGAATTGCAGGTTTTTGGAGTTTCTTCGCGGGAGCCCTCTTTTGGCTCTGCCAAGCGCCAATCCCGCCCCGCCGGAAAAACCCAAAACCGGGAAGCCGCGTATTGTCAGTGACTTCCGCAAACACCTCTCCGATCCCCACCTCCTAGCCGCCTGATTCCGCTGCATCCATCGCCCTCCTGCTACCCCGTCGCCACTGGCAAGGCGGCGATCCTTCCTACCATCGCCCCGAACAGTCGCTTGGTCAGATGGCTCTCGGCCAACAGCAACCAGTAATACCTGGCGTGCTTGACCAACCGGCCACCGGTCTTCACCAACCGCTGCTGCAAGCTTGTCAGAGACCAGTTGCCGATCCTCGTCGGTAGCGCCAGCCGCCGCCACAGGTTCCCCAAGTTGCAGGCGATCAGGGTCAGCCATAGCCGCACCTGGTTGGAGCGGAACCGGTGGCAACTCAGCCGCGTCATCTTGACCGCCTGCTTTCCCTCTTTGATCCACTGTTCCGCCGTTCCCCGCTTGTTCCAGTCACGAACAGCATTACTCACTTTTTTCAGTCCCTCTGACTGACGTCTACCTCGACCCAAGACTCGATTTGAGGTAGACAGATGCTGCAGTATAACGCCTTGTTCTTGAATGTGTTATCAATTCTCGGGCTGACCCCAGCGCGTTCGCTGTGCAGTCCGCGAGTAGCCACGCCCACGTGTATTCCTCGAAGTCCCTCACGGTTAACACCGGCAGGTCCCGGCTGCAGCCGCGCGCAGCGACGAGGGCGGCCATGAAAAGGGCCGCGGTGTACGTTCGCGTCTCCACAGCCAACAGGTCTCGGCAGGGTGACGCCGTTGTTTTCGATCAGAATCCCGAAGTGCAGGAGCAGCCGCTCCGGGACCTCGTCGCCCAGCGAGGTTGGGCTGTTCATCACGTGTACTCGGATCGTGCCAGCGGGGCCGCAGACAGCCGTCCTGGTCTTGATGCGCTGATGGGGGACGCGCGACGCGGCGCGTTTGACGTAGTGATCGTCTGGCGCTTTGACCGGTTCGCCCGTAGCGTCAGGCAGTTGATTCTGGCGCTGGAAGAGTTCCGCAGCCTGGGCATCGATTTCATCTCGCACCAGGAAACGCTGGACTCGTCCACCCCCATGGGGAAGGCCATGTTCACATTCATTGCGGCCTTGGCAGAGCTGGAACGATCACTGATCAAGGACCGAGTCGTTGCTGGGCTCGAGTACGCTCGAAGGCATGGGACGAAATCCGGCAAGCCCATAGGGAGGCCCAAAGCGGTCTTCGACCGGTCTGCTGTCGCACGACTGCGGGCAGAAGGGAAGAGTTGGGGCCAGATCGCCCTCATCCTCCACACTAGCGTCGCATCGGTCAGACGCGCCTGGCTGGCGAGCCTCTAGGAGTAGGAAGTCCCAAACCTTGGGCCGATGCCGGGAACTATGCCAAAAACTCCCTGAACCGGTTTTGCATAGCCTTCCACGCGTCAGAGAGGACTCAAACTCCCCGCGTTCTGCCTGTGGATATGGCCCATTAAGCCTGTGGTACGTGTGGCAACGCGGCCAGGGATAACGGTCCTACCAACCCGTTCCGGACCCCAGGCGCATTCAATGGCCAGTCAAAACGTTGTGATTTCGGCATGACTGAGGCCGTCCACCGGGAGCAGGTCGAGCCCTCACTTCCCGGTTTCCCCCTACACCCCTTTGTTTGAGTGCAGTCGCGGGCTGACTGTGAAGTGAACCCCTGGCGTGAGACAGCGAGTTAAGGGGGTAGTCGCCGTTCGATGGAAAAGTATTGCACGGCGGGGTTGATGTTTTCCACTCTGGAAGTACCTGAGCGGAGGATAGGGCACTGCGGGGACGCAACCCGAGCGCCGACTCAGCAGCCGGAATGGCAGGGGGCGGCCTTGGCCGCCTCCGAAAGCAGCCATTTTGGCCGGAAGGCGATAAATCCCAGGGGCCTGGGGGCGGAGCCCCCCGGTGAAGATCCGGTCGCCGAGCAACCTCATGGTCGGGCCCCCGCGTTCTGCTCGAACTCGGCCGGTGGCACATAGCCCAGAGCCGAGTGGAGTCTTTGCTGGTTGTAGACACGCTCGATGAACTCACCGATCGAGGCGTAGGCGTCGGCCAAGTCCCGGTACTCGGTTCGGTAAACCTCCTCGTACTTCAGCGTCTTCATGAAGGACTCGCAGGCGGCATTGTCGTACGGATTCCCCTTGCGGCTCATGCTGATCCTGATCTTGTGCTCTTTCAGCAGATCGGTGTAGTCATATGAGGCATACTGAACGCCACGATCGGAATGATGCACCAGCCCTGGCCCCGGATGGCGCTGGCGCAGCGCCATCCGCAGTGCGGAAAGGGCCAACTGGGCCTCCAAGGTGCGGCCCAGGGCCCATCCGATCACTCGCCGCGAAAACGCATCCAGCAACACCGCCAAGTACACAAACTCCCTGCGCAGCCGGATATAGGTGATGTCGGCGACCCAGAGTTGGTTGATCGCATCAGGGAGGATGCCTTGCGCCAGGTTCGGGTAGACCGGCAGAGCATGCCGTGAATCGGTCGTGACCACAAAGGACTTGTGGCGCAGGCACAGCAGGTTATCCTCACGCATCAGACGCAGCACGTGCTTGTGGTTCGCCTCAAAGCCGCGGCGCTCGAGCTCCGCCGTGATCCTGCGGTAGCCATAGGCCGGGGACTGGAGGGCGATGTCTTGCATCGCGTCACGCAACTCCATCTCCACCGGGCAGTCCTGCGGTGGCACTCGCCAGCGGTAGTAGCTGGCCCGGCTCAGTCCGGTCATCTGGCACAGGGCATTCACGGCTTGGCCTTGGGTGCCAGCTTCCCGGATCTCTTCAAACAAGCAACCTCGCCAGTGACGACGGTGGGTGGGTGATGATCCCTGAAATGCCGCAAGGCCTTTTTTAAAAAATCGTTCTCCATCGCCAGTTGGCCAATCTTGCGCTCCAACTCGGCGATCCGCTGCAACTCCGTCAAGACGGGAGACATTCCACGCCGGCCTACTCCCGGAAAGGCCGATTCACCGCGCGCTCGCCACTCGCCCCGCCACCGTTCCAGCAGGTGCGGGCTCAGTTCCAACTGGCGGGCGACCTCACCGACCGTCCGCCCAGTGTCGATCTCTCGCATCGCAGCAACCTTCAGGTCGCGGCTGTAAACTCGTCGGGCCAAATCCATACCTCTCTCCATTCAATGTATTCGGCCCCTTAACTTCGTGTCTCACTTTTGGGGTGCACTCCACTGCGTGCTCTTTCCGAGAAGGGTGCTAGCCAAGCAGGAAGATGCTTTGATCCCGGTCGGCACACTGAAACCTCGCACAAATGTTCTAAATCGAGTTGATGCTGGCAACCACGTAACCGCGCTCCCTCCGGCGCAAGGCATCGTGCTCCATAGGATGCCCCCGTTGTCGCCCCAGCAAAAGGCACTGCCGTGGACCCAGACTATCAGCGAGTACCGTCCCTACCCTTCCGGCAGTTGCAGGTCAGGCCGGAGCGGGATATCCCCCGCCCGTGCCTACTCGGCATCTTTGATGACCCGAGAGTGCGCCGGCTGGGCGAACGTAGAAGCCGCAACCGCGATGCCGGTAGCGATGATCCAGACACAAGCTCTGACTCTCCTCCTGCTTGCCGCCTCACATCTCCCAGTTCATCCGCAGCGGCGGCAGCGGCCGCAATCTGTCGCGAAGAATTTGCAGCGATCTCTGCTGCTGGTACTCGTTATACTCGAATACCGCCGCTTCCTTCAGTAGGATCTCCTGCAACCGCGTCACGTCGATGTGGTGCGGGCGCACTTTGTCCCGCAGCGCGAGGGACGCCGCAACACCTGCGGCATGGCCGAGGATCATGTACTGCGGCTCCATGCGCAAAGAAGAGTACGCCACGTGACTGGCGGAGAAGCACACCGGGACCAGGAGATTGCCCGCCTCTCCGGATCTCGGAAGCATCACCCGGTATGGAATCTGATATGGTTGTACAGGCACCTGCATGTCGCCTTCGTTCTCGGCAAAGCCCCGCTCATTCACGAAGCGCCGCACATTGTGCGAGTCGCTGTTGTACGAACCCATACCGATCGCGTCGGTCTTGGTCCGATCCGCCTGAAGGTCTTTCTGCGTCACGACCATTTCGCCCACCATCCGGCGGGCCTCGCGCACGTAGAGTTGGTGCGGCCAGTAGTCCGTATCCGTGTATTCATCCCTGCATAGCCCCCAGGTCCGCACTTCGTCCTGCAAGGAGCGCGGAACGCGCGGGTCGTTCGCCAGGAAGTAGTACATGCCCTGCTGGTAGTCGGCATGGTCCTGCCAGATCTGCGCACGCCGGGCATAGGAGCCATCCGGATAATCGTAGTTCTTCCCTATGTGGTCACTTGAAAAGGCGCCGTTGTTGTTCAGGTCCGCCTTCCCGTTCGGGATGTACGCGACCAGCGCGACCTCGTTGAAGATCTGCGGACGTCCCAACTTTTCCTCCATCGACTTCAGCAGGCGCGCCAGCAGCTCGAAGCGGTACGGATCGTAGCTGCGCGGCTTGGGCCACGGCACAAGGTTGCTGTAGACGTTGGTGGCGATCACACGGAAGTTGTAAGCTTGGACGCGGCGGTCCGCGTCCCCCGGCTTCCCGCGAGGCTCCTGCACGATCTCCGGCAGAAGCTTCCCGCCGTCGGACGGCGAGATGTCCACTTCGAACTGGTGATAGGGAGTGCGGTCCCGGATGCCGGCCAGCGCTTCGCCGTACTGCGCGGAGGCCTCCCGTCCCCAGGTGTACGAAACCATCGCCTGCGCCATCAGATCGCCTTCGTAGGATGCGTCCGCGAAGATGCGCGCGGCAAACCGTGCGCCGTTCTCCGTGGCGATCTCCTCGATCAAGGACCCATTCCGCCGCACAGCTTCGCGCTCCCGCAACGCATGGTCAAACAGTACCGTCACGCCCGCCTCGGCGAGCATCTCCCGCAAGACCTCTTCCCCGATACGCGGTTCATAGAACCAAGCCAGCGCCTGGTTAAACCGCCGCATTTCGTAGCGCTCGCCCAGGCGATAGTAGAACTCAAGCGCCAGCCCGCCGATCACTTCCCGCTTGCCGACGTCCGTCCGGCTGAGACCTCCGGTGGTCATGCCCCCGATGTGGTGCTGGGGTTCGAGCAGCAGGGTCTTCAAGCTGTGCCGCGCGGCGGCCACCGCCGTCATCGCGCCGCCCGCTGTTCCACCATAGACGACCAAGTCCCAGACTGGGAGCGGGGCGGCAGCCAGCACGGACCGGGCGATTCCGCCCCCAGCTACGGATCCTTTCAAGAAATCGCGGCGATTCATAACCTAGCCTCCCGCCGGGTGTGCCGGCTCACTGGCTCAACGCAGGATAGTCCACCACGGCCGTGGAGGAAACCCTCTTCGCCATTGCCTCCTCGTAGTCTTTCCGAATACCATCCGGAAAGCCTTGGGTCAACCGCGGGATGTGCGACCGGATTTTCGCCCCAACCTCGGGATGCCCCGGCGCAACGTCGTAGCTTTCGTTCGGATCGTTCACCACATCGTAACGCTCCGGGGCCGGAAGCAGCAGGTCAACTCACCCGCCCGCCGGCGCCGGGCTGTAGACTGCCGAGTTGTAGCGGGCCACGTGGAGCCTCCACTGCTTCCAACGGGCGCGTTGCAGATCGACATTCTCGAAGCAAAGCAGGACCTCCCGTTCCAACCCCGGCTTCTGTCCCGCAAGCAGAGGCCAAGTGTCGATCCCGTCGGGCGGATTCTTCGCCAGCACCGCCCCGCGCAGCCAGGACATAGTCGGCACAATATCCATCATCGAACCGGTGCCCGCGCACGTTCACCCCTTCTGGATGCGGCCCCTCGACAAGGTGAACAAGTACAGACGTCCCTCTGCTCGGCCTACCTCAGGGCTGGCTAGTAACGCCCATTGAATCAGTCGCTTCCACTCCAAAAACGCCGGATAGATGAAGCAAAGCCGACCTTTTGGGAGCGATCGACTCCAAATGGAGGCTAAGCTTCTGATTCGTAGGCAGTTCCCTGAGTCTCATGGCTCAGATTTGCTGCCCGCGTCGTGCGGGTTTTCCTGCTAGACAGATTGGAGAGTCTCCCCCGCCGGATCGAGAAGTGGTCCCTGATGAGCTTGCGTCAACGGCTAGTGGAGACAGGGTGATGACTGATCATGCATGCGCTCGATATTTCTGGCTGTTGCTGGCGGAAGGGCATCTGACGCAGAGCGTCTGCCCCGGAGGGACTCCGGGGTCCAATGAACAAGGTAACTTTGCTCTACGGAGGGCCAGGGCAGGAAACTGGGCCACCCATGCCAAGAGCGGGCCAATTCCGCACTTCGGGATGAAGTTACCGGAGATGCTTCTCGGGGCCATAGTACGGCGGATCTGAGCGGGACCGTTGCCAGCGGGGTAGGCGAAGGCTGCGGTAGCAGGGAAATCGCTCAAGGAGCAGGTGGCGGACGGAAAGGTGTCGGCGGAATCAGGCAAAAGGGCCGCAGTTGCTGGCCACGGGGGCCTCGGGAGGAACAGGACGACCCTCTCGGGGGCACCTCGGGGGACCAGGACTCACAATTTGAATCCAAAGGTCTGAAACAGACGCACGCGGGTGTAGACTGTTCCTGAAGTCCAGGCGTCCAGCACCGTGCAGGGACTTTCTTGGAGGCGTATTTATGAAGACATTGCTGACACTGATTTTGGCTCTGCCACTGGCGACGCAGGCTGGCGTCATCTTCAGCGACGGCTTTGAAGGCGACGCGCAAGGCTTGAATCTCGTCCCAGCCACTTGGACGATCACCAATGGCGGAACGGTAGATATCATCGGTTTCGGATGCCACTCAGGTAGCAACTGCGTCGATCTGGATGGCACCTCTTCACTGGCTGCCGTCCTAGCTCATACGTTCAGCGCTACGTCAGGAGTGAACTACAACTTGAGTTTCTGGTTGGGCGGTAGCCTGCGCGGCGATGTCAACACGGTCGATATCCTTCTGGGCACAGCCGCGCTCACAGTGGCTTCGATAGCCGGGAACGCGGCCCCCACCCAATACAATCTGGGCTGGACCGCTACGTCAACCGGGACAGCGGCTTTCTCGTTCCACAACCTCGGCGGGGACAACGTCGGCGCCATCCTTGACGATGTCGTTCTGACGAGCGATAGTTCCGCGGTGCCGGAGCCCGGGACGTGTGTCCTGCTGGGCGCGGGGCTGGCCGGGCTCGCGGCGCTCCGGCGCCGCAAGGCGGCTTGCTGAACCGCGTCTCAACCGCATAGGAAGAGGTCCGCACGCTCAACGCATCGACGCACCATCGAGCACGTGCCGTCGATGCCTTCCTGATCTCGATTCCAATTCAAACCATTTCTCAGACACCTCTCCGTCCCCTTCCTCCTTCACCCGGCTTGATTCCTCCCCGCCGCCCCCTATCCGGGCGGCAAGGGTAGCGCTGAGATCCGCCGCGGCGGGAGGGAAATAACTCCCGATAACGCCCCTAGGCTTCCCCAATGTCCCTGTGTAACCACGAAGTGGACCCCTGTCCTGGAACATCCGCACAGGGACTTCCGTTGTGTGAAATTGGGAGCAGAACATGTGGACCGTATTGGCATTTGGCGAGGATTGGCTCCGCGATCTGGGGTTTGCACTCCGGACATTCCGCCGAAGTTTGGGTTTCACCGTCACCGCGGTGCTGTCCCTCGCTCTTGGTATTGCGGCCAACGCAACCGTCTTCACCGTCGTCAACAGCATGCTCCTCAGGGAGCTGCCCGTACGCCAGCCCGTGAGGCTGGTGAGCTTTGCCGGTTCGTTCTCCTACCTTGACTACGTTGACTACCGCGACCAGACCAATGAAGTGTTCGAGGGCGTCGCCGCCCACTTCGCACTGCTTCCAGCCAACCTTTCAGGCACCGGTCAGGCAGAGCGCATCTGGGGCCAGCTCGTCAGCGGCAATTACTTCTCGGTGATTGGCGTCACCCCGGCACTTGGGCGCGGAATCATGCCGGCCGATGATGAATCACTCGGCAGGGAGCCAGTTGTGGTCCTCAGTGATGCGCTATGGCGCAGGGGGTTCGCTTCCGACACCGGCATCGTGGGTCGAAGCATTGTACTGAATGGGCACCCGTACACCATCATCGGAGTCGCGCCGCAGGGCTTCCAGGGAACGGATCGGGGGCTTGTCCCTGCATTCTGGGCGCCTCTCTCGATGCACGAGCAATTGCAGCCCGACTTTGCCAAGTTCCAGGTCAGCACACAACGCGAGGTGCAATGGCTCAACATCCACGGCAGGCTACGAGAAGGCGTTTCGCGTGAGCAGGCTGTCGCTGCCGTGAACGTCGTCAGGCATCGACTCGATGAAACACATCGCAAGGACCCTAATCGGCATAGGGTCTCGATAGCGCTCGAGAATGCGGGAGGACTGACGCTCGGCGGCTTTCTCGGCCGCGGCACCGTGATGCGAGGGGTGAGACTTACGGCCGTTCTGATGGGCGTAGCCGGATTGGTCCTGGTGATCGTCTGCGCGAACGTCGCCAACCTGTTGCTGGCGCGAGCAGCAGATCGCCAGACAGAGGTCGGCATCCGGCTTGCGGTCGGCGCCGGGCGAGCACGGCTCGTACGGCAACTGCTGACGGAGAGCATGTTGCTAGCGGTAATTGGCGCGGCGGCCGGCTTCGGCCTCGCCACTGTGGCCGCTGGCGTCATCTCGCAGCTCGATTTGCCGGTTCCCATCCCGATCGCGTTCGACTTCGCTCCGGATCTGCGTGTCGTCGCATTTACGGCGGTGGTTGCCGCACTAACTGCTGTTCTGTTTGGCCTGCTGCCCGCGCTCCGGGCGACGCGGCCCTCGCTTGCCAGCATCATCAAAGGTGAATCGGCTGGCTTCGCTCATTTGCGACGTACGGGATTGAAGAACGCCCTGGTCGCACTGCAGATGGCGCTGTCGGTTGTGCTGCTGATCGGCTCAGGATTGTTCCTCCGAACTCTTCAGAAGGCCTCTTCGACAGACATCGGCATGCAGCCTGCGAACGTGTTGTTGGTGGCAGTGGATCCCGGGCTCCGGGACTACTCACCCGCGCGAAT
This sequence comes from Bryobacterales bacterium, assembly GCA_963798455.1. Taxonomy (GTDB): domain Bacteria; phylum Acidobacteriota; class Terriglobia; order Bryobacterales; family Bryobacteraceae; genus CAWCTD01. The sequence continues at coordinate 3,993,048 of CAWCTD010000003.1, read as the reverse complement.
CCGTCAATTCGTCGATCAACTCAGGCAGCGCGTCTCTCCGCTGCCTGGAGTGGCCTCGATGACGTTCCTGGATAGCGTTCCGCTGGGTATTGCAGGCTCGTCGCGCGACTTCAAGGCCGCCAGTGTCGAGGTCGGCACTGTCGAGACGAACGGACACGTATACAGCGTCAGCAGCGGCTTCTTTGAGACTCTGGGCATTCCGCTGCTGCGCGGACGCGATTTCAACCGTGGTGCTGAAGATGTAGGCGCAGCGATCATCAATCAACGGATGGCAGAGCGCCTCTTCCCCGGCGTTGATCCGATTGGGCGGCGGCTCACTGACTCTCAGAATGCCGCCTATGTTGTTGTCGGAGTTGCGGGAAACACGAAATCACGGACGCTCACCGAGGAGCCGGCCGCCTGTGCGTACCTCCCTCTGGAGGGAGCGGCTGCCAACACTGTGGGCTTCACTGGGATTTGGATCGCCGTCAAGACCACGGTCGAGCCGCGCTCACTTGCCCGCGCCGTTCGTGATGAGGTCGCGACCCTTGACCCCGATCTCGCTGTATTCGATACGGGAACGATGAGCGAGCGAGTTAGCAGGGCGTTGCTGGTGCCTCGGCTAGGTGCAACGCTTCTCACGGTGCTCGGCCTCGCAGGGCTTACTCTTGCCTCGATCGGCCTGTACGGCGTCGCAAGCTGCTCGGTGAGCCGACGGACGCGTGAGATCGGGATTCGCATGGCGCTCGGCGCGAGCGCTCGCGGCGTGCTCTTCCTGATACTTGGTCAGGGACTGATTCCAGCCGGTGTCGGCCTAGTTGTCGGGCTGGGACTGGCAATCGCTTTGAGCCGGTTCGCTGCCAGTTGGCTTTACGGAATCAGCCCTACTGATGTCTTTACCTTCACGGGAGTATCGATTGTTCTGCTGTTGGTTTCGGTGGCGGCGACCGCCGTGCCGTCATGGCGTGCCACGAAGACCCCGCTCGCGCAGGCACTGCGCTGCGAGTAGCCCCATCATTCAGGCCTTCGGGTGCTTACGCTGGCGAAATAGGTACCGATAACGCCCGCTTCATCCAGTTATCGGGCTTCGGCGACCGGGGGAACCTGGATCGAAGAGGACCGTGGCTTCCATAAGGAGCTGCGCCGAACGAGGGATAGCCTCGAAGTGGGCCGGATTACCTGCCAGCGCAGCCTTTACGGCGGCGCCTGGAGCTCATGGCGCGGTGGTTCCCGCCAGACCGCGGGCGTCGCCTGTTCCCCGCGGCACGGCGTCCTGCCGGACCGTCTCCGTTAGCGCCTGCCCAGTACCATCCGCATCCGCCGCTCAGCACAACCTCCAAACCGCGCGCTTGAACTCCCGCACCGTCTCCCTGCCAGAACGCAGCGGCGCAGTGTTGCCCCAAAAATCTCGACTCCCACAAGGTCGGCGACTCGGAAGCTGGCCGCAAACGGCGTTCGGGAAAGTGCCGGGTGTACTTCGGCTGACCTCAAAAACTGCCATTGATTTCTTCGTCATCCTCTACGCCTCCCTCAGGTGTGCCCCGCTGAACTACACCGGGACTGCTCTCCAAAGCCTGCCGTCATACGGACCGGCAGGCCTCGGGGCGCATGGAAGAGGAGGGCTTACCTAGCAGGCACGAACGCAATCTCGACAATCGAGCCTGCGCGTTCGGTTCTGGCTAGCTCGAGCTCGGCCTTGGAGACCGGCAAGTCGTTCGCATCCGTGAAGCCGCGCATCCACACCCGAGAGAGGACTCGAGCGTTCCCGTAAGCCTTGAACAGGAGTCTGTTCTCTTCCAGCGGGTCGGAGCTGCGCTTGCCCGGGATGACCCGCAGGGTCATCAGGGGAATGAAGCTCTCGTGCTGCAGGTTCAGGGTCCGAGTCAAGGGGTCCACTCGCACCAGGTACTGGCCGGCGGGCATCATCTGGTCTCCGGCGAGGAACCGGAAGGGGATGGTGAAACGCGCACTGGTTTGCCCAAATGCGGAAGTTGCCGACAACAGAACGAGGAGGCTGATCGCCATCAGGATCCCGATTTTCCATGCGTTGTTCTTCATGACTTTCTCCTTTTTGGCTTTGTTCGCCAAATTCAGATTACGGCGTCTTGCCTAACGCACCAAGCGACAATGCCCGCCACTGCGGAAATGGCGCACCATGGCGGACTTCGGCGTCAGCGCTGCGAAACCACAGGGTGTATGGTCCGGAAGACTGGCAGCGAGCCAATGCTGGTGGAGAACCTCCGGTAGCCCAGGGATAGCTCCCCAAAGCGCGCTATCGTTGATCGGAACTGCCGAGGGGGTAACCGTGCGGGGACGGTTGGAGCGGGAGGCCCGAGGCAGTTTCGATAACGTGCGTTGGAGGAAGCCACTGGTGTGGGCGGCGGACGCGGCGGGCTATGGGTTTTGAATGCGGTTTTTCTCCTGGGTGGGCCGATACGGGCGCGGGCTTGGGAATGAACTGGGGACAGCAAGGCTGGTCGAGTGGCGCGAAGTGTATGGAAGCCGAGTGCGGGAGCTGGATTTGGGGCCGGATTTTGCGTTTGTTTTCGAGCGTGAACACATGGGTACCAGGATGCGCGGGCGCGCCTCCTGGTGGTCGCGGCTGGGTCTCCGCCCTATGAGGTATCGAAGAACGTGCATAGAGTGGGGGTGCCCAGTCGAAGCTCTGCGGCAGTCAGCCTGTGGAGGACAGTCATGGCTCCGCGGCAGCGTGGACAGCGCCAGATCATGCGGTCCGTGGGGGCGGTCTGGCAAGACCGAACCAGGGGCGCCATAGCCAGTCGTTGCCGGCAGAGGGGCAGCAGCCTGGCGCGCTGGCAGTTGGCCAGGAAGCCGAAGTGGCGGATGCGCACGAAGCCTCGCGGCAGGACATGCAGCAGGAAGCGGCGGAGGAACTCCTCGGCGGAGAGCATCATTTTGCGCTGTTTGCTGCCGTGGGCGTAGTCTTTCCAGCGGAAGGTCACCTGAGCCCCATCGAAGGCGATCAGCCGGTGATTGGAGATGGCCACGCGATGGGTATAGCGGCCGAGGTAGCGCAGCACCTGGGCCGAGCCGCCGAAAGCCGGCTTGGCGTAGACCACCCAGTCTTGCCGGAACAGCGTTCGCAGGAAGGCGGCAAAGCGCTGCGGGAGGGCGAGGCTGGTCAGCTCTCTGGGGAAACGCAGTTCCCCGCGCCGAAAGGCTCGGCGGAGCCCGGCGATGAACTTACCGCGGAAGACGCGGCTCAGCACCTTGACCGGCAGGAAGAACGGGTAGCGTGGGTGAATCCACTGGGAGTGGTCCGGGGCGAGGCCGCCGGCTGGAATGAGGCAATGCACATGCGGGTGATCGAGCAGGTTCTGTCCCCAGGTGTGCAGCACACTGCAGAAGCCGATCTGGGCGCCCAGATGCCGGGGATCGGCGGCTACTTCCAACAGCGTGGCCGCCGAGCTGGTGAAGAGCAGATCGTAGAGGACGGCTGGGTTGTGGGCGGCGAGGGGGCGGAGTGGTTGGGGCAGGGTGAAGACCACATGGAAGTAGCGGGTGGCCAGCAGCTCTTGCTCTCGCGCGGCCAGCCAGCGCTGGCGGGCTTGAACCTGGCACTTGGGGCAGTGCCGGTTGCGGCAGGAGTTGTAGGAGAGGGTCGAGTAGCCGCACTGCCAACACACATCGACATGGCCTCCGAGGGCTGCGGTCCGGCAACGGGCGATGGCGCGCATCACCTTGAGCTGCTGGAAGCGGAGCCAGGTTCCGTGTCGCTGGAGGAACCGGCAGCCCTGGGCGCGGAGGATGTCGGCCACCTCCACGGCAGGCCGGCTCATGGCTTGCGTAGTCTGCGCGAACGTTGGCTCTCAGCGGGACTGGACAGTGCGAACCCGTCGATAGGGCTGGCCACGGCCCGCAGATGCCGCTGGGAAAGATGCAGATAGACCGTGGTGTGGCTGAGGTTGGAATGGCCCAGCAGCACCTGGATGGTGCGCAGATCCGCCCCGGCCTCCAGCAGGTGAGTGGCATAGCTGTGGCGCAGGATGTGCGGGGAAACCTTCTTGTCGATACCGGCTCGCTGGGCCGCCTCGCGGCAGGCGATCCACACCCCCTTGGGGGTGAGCGGCTTGTCCGCTCTCCAGTTGTCCACGGTGCCCGGGAACAGGTAGGTTCTGGGCTTCATCCAGCGCCAGTACGCGCGCAGGGTTTCCAGCAACACGGGACTGAGGGGGACATCTCGATCCCGACCTCCCTTGCCCTGCCGAATCCGGATCAGCATGCGCTGGCTGTCGATGTCGGCCACCCGCAGGCGTGCCACCTCGGCCCGGCGCATGCCGGTGGAGTAAAGCGTCATGAGCAAGGCACGATGGTACAGATTACTGGCCGCCTCGATCAGCCGCCTCACCTCGTCTTGGCTCAGAACGGTGGGCAGTCGCTGGCGGTGTTTGGGGTACGGCAGGTGTTCCGGTGAGTATCCCCGCCGGAGGATCTTGCCAAAGAAGAATCGCAGAGCGGCCACTGCCAGCCGCACCGTAGGGACGGCCAGCTTACGCTCGCGGAGCAGATGGACCTGGTAGCGCCGGATCTGCTCCGGCCCCAGCCTGTCGGGGGACTTGCTGCAGTAGAGGGCCAGGTCCTGGATGGTGCGAAGGTAGGTCGCGATCGTACCCGCGGAATAGTTCCGACGCTGGAGTTCCTCCAGCATGTGTTGGCGAAGTCGGGTCATAGGAACCTCCATTCCTGTGGCCCAACATTACTTCACCGCCGACTGCCGCTGATAACCCCACGCGGAGCGTCCGCCGCGCCAGCGGCTTCGTCCAGCGCCCGTAGGCTTCATCTATCGGACTTGAATGTCTCGGCGGTGCCGATCCGTGTGTGCGCTCAGAACAAAGCGGTTGGGTCTAGGCTAGGTGTCCGTGGTGAGATCCTGGAAGGAAAGCTCAAGAAGGGGCGGGGCTCCGCTTGCTCCGCAGGCCCGAGCATCGCGTTGACGCCTTCATCGTGCGCAATAGCGCGGCGCATCTCAAGCGCCATTCATCCGGCCGTTCGCGACCCTCTCACTGCTGGCCTCAGGTGCTGGACCGCCCGCCCCTCACTGCTGTAGGGCTCTATAGCGACCTCCGATCCGAGCGGCGCCTGAAAGAGCGCCAATTTCGGAACCGCTACCGCTAGGCTCCAGCTCCAGGTTACTCCATTCACGCCGCTTGTCAATACTGCGTCGAGGCTATTCTTGCCTAGTACGGTGAGGGTAGTACCCGAAGCCTCGGGCGCAGGAAATGATGTTCTCGATGGCAATGCTGGGAACCAGATTCGGGTCCCTATATGGGCAGCACCAGAATGCCGTGACCACTGCTGCGACGGGGCGGCGTGGGCGCGCCCGCTATCAGCAACTCTCCCAGGTGGCCGAAAAGCACCTCCGAGCGGAGTTGGAGTACTGGCGTGAACTGGAGTTCCTCAGCGGGCAGCGGGAGGATTTCAAACCGGGCCGGACGGATGAGACAGCGCACGCCGATGATGAGGTGGAGGCATGACGCGCGCCACTGAGGTCATCGGCCCGGTGCGGGGCGAGGGGGCGGACACGGCGCCGCGCCCCGCGGCGCGGAAACGCACGCCCGGCTATAACGCTGAACGACTCGCGGCAGAGCATGGCCCTGGGGATGATGCCGAGCGCCAGCACCTGGCGCACCCGCAGCTCCGCGAGATCCCGAGAGAAGCGAGCCTTCTCAAGACAGAGCCGCAACCCACCGAACGGAAGGCTTCACTCTGCGGCGTGGGTTTTCAGCTTCAGTTTGCTCTTGTTCTTCTCAATGAAGGCGCGCAGCGTGTCCGCATGGTCGAGGAGCCGGGACCACTGTTCGTAGTAAAGCGTCACCGGAAAACGTCCGAGCCCGTAGACGCTGACGGCGCCCTTTTCGCTGACCCGGAACTCCAGCGGCGTAGGTCTCTTGGCACCAACCTGTTGTTCCAACTCCGCGATCCGTTTCAGCAACTCCTCTTTGGTGGGTTCAGGCTCTGACATCGCGATGATCTCCTGCTTCTCTGAACTGCCAACCATTGTGCCAAAACGACAGCCTCGTCGAGCACCTGTGATCCGCAATTGTCCCATCTGAGGTTCACGCTGCCACTTCTAGCAGCGAGTGCTCGTGGTGCAAGCCACCGAGCCTCGCTCAGGCAGATGGGGAGAGCTATACGAACGGGAAAACTGCTACACTTCAGCTAATGAGACCCGATTATCCTATATAGCCAGCCGGGGAGCCGCGCTTCCCCCCCACCAGCCCGCGAACGGCGCGCGAGCGCACGGGGAGGTCGCGCGGTCGGCCTGCTCGGGCTGCACCCGCCGCAAGCTCTCACACCGCCCCAACGGGGGCGCGTGGGTGTACAATCGACGGTGGCTAGGAGACCAAATCGCAAATCCTGGCTGAGCACGGACCGGAGGTGCTCCTGGTACCTCCTTTGCGGAGCAGGTGATTTGGCGGAAGGATGGCCTACGATGCCCGCAATCGTAGCGAATCAAGAGACGCGGTGGCAAGATCACGTACCGTACGTGATCGACGCCAGCGTCAACAGGATTTGGCTCTTGGGCAAGATCGTGGAGTTCAATACCCGCGCCGGACGAAATGTGTTCGTCCAGCGTACTGATGAAGCAGATTACGCCTGGTTTAGACCCGGGGCAAATAGCCCCGTGGGAAAGCAAGGGAACGCCCAAGACCTGAGGTTCAACGCCAGCAACCTGTTCCACGAAATGGGTCATTGCGTTGGGTTGGGACACGTCTACTTCCACCGCGGGTCCGAGTTGCCCGCGTTGTTCGAAGGGAATGACCGGCTTGCGTATGACGGAAGCCGTGGCCACTACGCTGACCAGGGCTTCGCGAACGTGGACTCAATGATGGGGTACACGCCCACCGTTTTTCCGGACTCACCGCGCGTACGGCGGGTTTGCGCCTGGTGCTTCAACCATAGGCAATTCCTCGGTGCAGCGTCAAACAGTCTTCAAGAGCTGATCCGCCTTCTAAGCCAGCCTCCCGCCGCCACGCCACAGGCGAAATTCCAGGTGTCGCTTCAGATCCCGCACAAGTTCCGTAACCAGCCGATGCACTTTAAGGTCGGCGGCCAGTGGTGGGAGGGCCTTGTTTCGAACTATGACGTATTGCACGCCTTAGATCCAGCGGACTTGGCTCAGTTCGCCAGCGATATCAGGATCGTCGAACGCTACTGGAAGTTCAACCCTGGCTTCATGATGCGGGTCACCGATGACGACGTGCAGGCGATCCACGCGGTACTGCGGCCCTGATCGCTCGCTGACCTGGCCGCACGAGCCTGTTAACCGAATCCAGGGATAGGAGATAGGGTGATCTGAAACCGGTCCCCCCATTAGATGTTGTGGTGGGCTGCGGGCGACCACAAGGCGGGTGTGAGCGTCCGGACGAGAGCGCAGGCGCGGGTGGGGCTGAGTGGGCGGGCAGCGAGCGAGGGCGCGAGGGAGGGTTTCAGCAACTGGCTCGCAGAACCTCGTGCCCGCTGGAGCGTGGCGCGGCGGACGGTTTGGCCACGGCGGATAGCCTCAAGCGTGTGTTGGCTCAACCCGGTCCTGCGCATCAGCTCGCGCAAGCCATGCTTGGCAATCTCATCTCTGAGTGAAGCGTCGGCTGCTACCATCTGCCCGGACGATTGGTATTGAACAAGCTTGAAATCCAGCAGGCTCAGGTCCTCGCCGTGTTCCCAGCGCCTGTCGGTTTCCTTGCCGACGTATTGCAGCCCACCAACGATGATCGAAGCCCGTTGCAGCAGTCCGCGTGTGTCCGCTGTGCAGGGACTGCCATCGGGGGCCAGGGATTTAGACTCAGGGTGGCGCGTATACAGCCCGAGCACGTAGCCGTATGTTTGCGGAATGACCTTGTCCAGCTTGGGCGTCTGACGGAGTGCTAAGCGGTACACCTTCCCGTCGTGAAGCCGGCGCGGGTGTTCGCGGAGTTCGCCTATGAGACGACGACCGGCAGTTGGAGCCGGGCGCGGCGCGTGGTGGCCAAGGCCGAACAGCTCGAGGGTAAGGAGAATCCGCGCTTCGTGATGACCAACCTCAGTGCGGAGGAATGGCCGGCGCGACAGTTGTACGAGGATCTGTACTGCGAACGCGGGGAGATGGAGAACCGCATCAAGGAGCAGTTGTCGCTGTTCGCCGGACGGGTGAGCACGGAAACGCTGCGGGCCAATCAGCTCCGGCTGTACTTCTCGGGGGTGGCCTACGTGCTGATGCACGGGTTGCGGCGGCTGGGGTTGAAAGGGACGGAACTGGAGCGGGCGCAGGCCACGACGACCCGGCTGCGGTTACTGAAAATCGGAGCGCAGATCCGCATCACCGTGCGCAAGGTGTGGCTGTCGATGGCCTCCAGCTTTCCGTTGCAACGGCTCTTCGGGCAGGTGTGCCAGAACCTGCGGCCAGTAGTTCCGCTGCGAGCATGCCCCCCCAAAGGAGGCCATAGTTAAAGTAAGTCTTTAAGTGTTGCTGAGGCAGAGAGGGCCGCAGGCGAGGTTTGCCCAATTCTCGCCAAAAATCGTCTCCTGCTCGCACAAACCGGCTCCAGCCCAGCTTACGGACCCGCTACTGGCTGCCCCTTATCGCGTCACCGTCGAGCCCGCCCCAAAAACCTCCTCCGGCGAGCCAGAACCCGACTCCCTAAGATCAGTGTGAGAGATGCGGGCTAGATGTCCAACTACCTCCTGGACCGACCGGAAAAGAGAAGTCCCGCAGTTTTCATTGGCGGCTGGCCGCTCGCAGCAGCCATGCGAAACCAAGTAATTTCGCTTTGTCTTTTCAACCTGTAGATCCGAATCGTCCGAGTTTCGCTTGACGCACCCTGTTGCTCCCTGGCGGAGCAACCCGTGGTGGCGTTTCCCCTTCAGGACTGTTGATCCAGTACATCTCGCGCAGACGTACCTTGTCAGATGGTGCGTCCGGACTATTCCTGATATCCCCGCGTTGCCCCATTTTGAATGGGAAAGGATTGTACGAGGGAATGGTTTTGAAGCTCGCCAGCGACGAGGTCCAGGAAGTCCACAGGGCGTTGTCGGCCGCATACCAGCAGATGCTTCAGGAACTAAGCCGAGTGGACGGCTACCTTAATCGCAAGGCGGGCTGGAGCTCTGCCAGAGGAAGTGGAAGCTGGAAGCCCTGCTTCGCCAGCTCGACCACTCCGACGCTCCTCCTCCCGTTCTAGAACTGGTTCCCGCGGGCCACCGGGAAGCCCTGCAAACTGAAGCCGCCTGAAGTCACCCGTTGCGCACACATGGTTCCATGCAACGTTGGAACAATGACGAGGGTCCTCAATCCCGCTGCATGACGCCCTGCTGCACGTTCCGCACCAGGCCAGAACTGCCCCCCCCAAGCAGTCTCTAAGAGAACCCACTCCTCTCAGCCACTCGAACAGGGGGTTCCAGATCTGAGTGATTAGGGACACAAAGGATGGAATACACGGCTCCCACGGAGGCGGTTGGATGTACAATCGATGGCGGCAGGAAGCCAAAACGAAAACTTCGGTTTGATCCTTTCACGATTCCGGCCCTGCTACGATGAACTCTCTGCATCGACCCAGGACAATGGCGGAAAACCCAGTAGACACCGACGAAATCCTGCGCCGATTCAACCGGCTGATCAGGGAACTGCTCCAAGGGGAAACCAGACGGGAGACGTTCCAGCCGTGGGAAGTGGACCTGCTCCTGGACATCCAGAACTGTCAGATCAAGGAGTCAGCTCGGGAGGGCGTCCTGCGTCGCTACCAGCAGGCCGTTCAGCGTCGAATTGAGCGCGGTGGAGCAGTGCCGATGAAGCTGTCCGAGTTCCTTGGGCCAAAGCACTAGCCTAGTGCGTGCTTGAAGTCGTCTTTCACAGGTTGAGCGCGGCAGCGAGGAAGCACATTTCGGCGGCCCAGAAGAAGAGATGGGCGAAGCGACGGAAGAAGCGCAAGGCGAAATGAAAGCAGAGACTGTGGGGGTAGTCTTGACCATCATTCTGGGTCAGAAGAACATCCATCGATGCGGATGGTCAGTGGCCTACGGCCATCCTGATCAGGGCAGCACGAACCTGGAGCAAGTGCGCACCACCGCTAGAGAACCAGACTGGGAGTAGCAGGCACACATGGACAAGCCCCGTCACCCGCAGGTATTCCGGTCCTGGAAGGTCGAGCGGCTGAAGCAGAGGGCCATGCAGCCAAAGACAGCCCCACGCAAGGGCGCACGGCCTCAACAGAAGAAGAGCACGTAAGGCCGGAGCCCCTGCTCCCGATAGCATTCCACGGCAGTGGATGTTCAGACGACCTGACGCCGTTCCCCTGTACCCTCCCCGCCCCGCTCCGGGTGCCATTCAGGTGAAGCGCCCCCCGCCAGGATTCAAACTGCGTCGTGCCGTTGGCGGCCTTCCGGGAATGGCCCACTCTCCTGCCGCGATGTGCTGCGCGGCGCTACAGAGGAGATGCAAGGCCGGCCGCTGTACCGGGCGCGCCTGGTACAGAAGACGAGCGGAAGCGGAAAGAAGTACCTCAGCCTTGCCTGACGGAGCGAGGTGCTGCCCATCACAGACTACCCTCTGCGCGAGCTGTTCACTGAATAGGGCCGCGCAGGAGTAGGCCTGCAAGAGGCGAATCACCCGGCTGAGAGGGCTGACCGCTCCGGTCGCAGACGCGAACCCGCCGGATCTCGAAAGCGGCCGCGAGTCGTTGGGGTACCAGCACCTCGGTCCGCACCATCACACCCCGGCATTCCAAGCTGCGGGGCGAGATGTGGGAACTGTGCGGTAGATCGATCACAATGCGTGCGGGCTCCCCGATGCCTGGAAGTTCCTCACTTGTCTCGGCCTTCTCGAACACCACCTTAACCCCGGAACGGCTGATGTCGGCCGTGGTACCGAGCAACTCTCGCGACTCCTTCCAGGGGAAAGTGACCCGGCAGGTCAGGCGCAACGCAAAGCGGTGTCCGCGACGTCTTTCGGGCGCAGAATCCTCGGATAGCGATGATACGAGGTTCTTACCCAGCATGTTCTCATTTTAGGGAGAGCGTCCCGTGCCTGTAAATCCTATCTTTAGGACAGAGTTGCACGGGACTCTAGGCATAGAGGTACTCCACCCCCGGGCACCACCCTGTAGGGGGTGGCGGCGGGCAAAGCTGAAGTGAACCCCTGGCGTGAGACAGCGAGTTAAGGGGGTAGTCGCCGTTCGATGGAAAAGTATTGCACGGCGGGGTTGATGTTTTCCACTCTGGAAGTACCTGAGCGGAGGATAGGGCACTGCGGGGACGCAACCCGAGCGCCGACTCAGCAGCCGGAATGGCAGGGGGCGGCCTTGGCCGCCTCCGAAAGCAGCCATTTTGGCCGGAAGGCGATAAATCCCAGGGGCCTGGGGGCGGAGCCCCCCGGTGAAGATCCGGTCGCCGAGCAACCTCATGGTCGGGCCCCCGCGTTCTGCTCGAACTCGGCCGGTGGCACATAGCCCAGAGCCGAGTGGAGTCTTTGCTGGTTGTAGACACGCTCGATGAACTCACCGATCGAGGCGTAGGCGTCGGCCAAGTCCCGGTACTCGGTTCGGTAAACCTCCTCGTACTTCAGCGTCTTCATGAAGGACTCGCAGGCGGCATTGTCGTACGGATTCCCCTTGCGGCTCATGCTGATCCTGATCTTGTGCTCTTTCAGCAGATCGGTGTAGTCATATGAGGCATACTGAACGCCACGATCGGAATGATGCACCAGCCCTGGCCCCGGATGGCGCTGGCGCAGCGCCATCCGCAGTGCGGAAAGGGCCAACTGGGCCTCCAAGGTGCGGCCCAGGGCCCATCCGATCACTCGCCGCGAAAACGCATCCAGCAACACCGCCAAGTACACAAACTCCCTGCGCAGCCGGATATAGGTGATGTCGGCGACCCAGAGTTGGTTGATCGCATCAGGGAGGATGCCTTGCGCCAGGTTCGGGTAGACCGGCAGAGCATGCCGTGAATCGGTCGTGACCACAAAGGACTTGTGGCGCAGGCACAGCAGGTTATCCTCACGCATCAGACGCAGCACGTGCTTGTGGTTCGCCTCAAAGCCGCGGCGCTCGAGCTCCGCCGTGATCCTGCGGTAGCCATAGGCCGGGGACTGGAGGGCGATGTCTTGCATCGCGTCACGCAACTCCATCTCCACCGGGCAGTCCTGCGGTGGCACTCGCCAGCGGTAGTAGCTGGCCCGGCTCAGTCCGGTCATCTGGCACAGGGCATTCACGGCTTGGCCTTGGGTGCCAGCTTCCCGGATCTCTTCAAACAAGCAACCTCGCCAGTGACGACGGTGGGTGGGTGATGATCCCTGAAATGCCGCAAGGCCTTTCTTAAAAAATCGTTCTCCATCGCCAGTTGGCCAATCTTGCGCTCCAACTCGGCGATCCGCTGCAACTCCGTCAAGACGGGAGACATTCCACGCCGGCCTACTCCCGGAAAGGCCGATTCACCGCGCGCTCGCCACTCGCCCCGCCACCGTTCCAGCAGGTGCGGGCTCAGTTCCAACTGGCGGGCGACCTCACCGACCGTCCGCCCAGTGTCGATCTCTCGCATCGCAGCAACCTTCAGGTCGCGGCTGTAAACTCGTCGGGCCAAATCCATACCTCTCTCCATTCAATGTATTCGGCCCCTTAACTTCGTGTCTCACTTTTGGGGTGCACTCCAACTCGTTCTTACGCCCACCGTTCAGGATGGGCGCAGGCTCTTCAAAGTGTCGGGTAACGTCAATCTTGCGCCGGATATGGGCGAAAGTGGAATGCTGATCGTGCCTTGTTGTAGAACCGCACTACTGCTCGGCTGGCGGTTTCCAGGTTGGTCACTATGAATCCCACGCGCGGGAACAGTTCCCCGAAGTGGAACTCGACCTTCGCCACCACGCGCCGCGCTTCTTTCCAACTCGCCGCCTGGTAGAGAAAACCCTTGTGCCAGACCACCGGCTTGTGGCCCGGCCTTCCCACGGGACGCGTCAACAATTCCGCGATGTCCCGCTCCAGGCTGTCGTTGGACGGGATGCGAATCGCGTACTTCACGCCCCGCTCCTCGAGCGCCTCGTAGATCTCCGGCTTGGCGAAGGCCGCGTCGGCCCGGAACACGACTTCCTTGCCCAGCTTCTGCTGCCGCTCGATCCCGGGCAAGAGCAGGTCTTCCCAATCGTCGGCGCTATGCACGTTGCCGGGCCGCAGCTTTGCGGCCAAACAGTCGCCTTCCCGATTGAATAGCAGCAGCGGGTGATAGCAGGTGGACTCGAAATGGCCGTTGTAGGCGCCGCTCTCCTGCTGGCCATACACCGGAATTTCGGTGCTGTCCATGTCCAGCACTATCCGGTGTGGGGCATCAATGGCCCCAGCCTTGCCGATCAGTTCGCGGTTGATGCGGGCCAAGCTACTGAAGTTCCCCTCGTCCGCCAGCATCTCGGTCTCAAAAGTCTGCAAGCGCGAAGTCAGCGCCGCACCACGATCCCAAGTTTTTTCGGAACCGATCAGCCGGAACGTCGGATCTTGCGCGAGCCGCTCCGCATCGTTAACGTCCTCGTAGCCCGCGATGCGGCTGTAGACGGACTGGCGCAACAAGTCCGCCAGCGGAAGCTGCGTGTTCCTCCCCGGCCGGGAGTCGGTCAGGTGCTGGGCGATGAGATCACCGAGGCCCAAGCGTTCGTCCAACTCACGAACCAGAATCAGGCCTCCGTCGGAGGTAACCCGCGATCCTTAGAAACCGACCTTGAGGGAGGCATTGAAGGAGAGATGAAACGGTCCGTTTTGTTTCTCACCCATTGGGTAGCGTCCTCCGGAGCGTCTTATCTGCATGCGCGGAGAAGACATCCAACAACACGACCTGTTCAGCTACGGCTCGCTGGAAGAGCGCGTGCCGGCCGATCATCCGTTGCGCCCGATTCGAACGATGGTGGACGAGGCGCTGCAGGCACTTGACGGGCGCTTCGACGAGATCTACAACGAGGACGGCTGGAAGTCGATTCCCCCGGAACGTCTGCTGCGCGCACTGCCGTTGCAGATGTTGTATTCGGTGCGCAGCGAGCGGATGCTGATGGAGCAACTGGAGTACAACCTGTTGTTCCGCTGGTTCGTGGGCTTGTCGGCGAACGAGCCGGTATGGCATCCGACGGTGTTCACCAAGAACCGGGACCGGTTGCCACCGCCGCAGGCGCCCAGCGGTAACCCGACGATCAACTACCGGAGCGAGAAGCAGCCATCGCGGTCGCTGAACAGATGGCGGGACGCAACCAGCGGGCCACGTTGGGCGCGGACCGCGCCTAAGACACGCGGGACTCTGTGAAGAGCATGCGTGGTTTGGAGATCACACCGCACGTGGCGCAAAACACATCCAACCGGCGCAGTGCGATTGACGGGCGGACGACGCGGCACGAGGGCTATGCGATCAGCCAGCGAAAGCTCAAGCCAGTGGAAGAGGTGTTCGGCTGGATGAAAACCATCGCCCTGCAGCGCAAGACGCGCTCCCGGGGTCCGGATCGAGTGGGGTGAATGTTCACATTCGCCGCAGCGGCCTACAATCTGGTTCGAATGCGAAACCTGATGGCACAGACTGCCTGAAAGTCCTCCCAGAGGCGCTGTTGCCGCCACCGCGGCGGCGCTGGACCTCCCGTAGACACCCAAAACACCTCACCGCAAACACGCCCATGCCCTCCGAGGCTCGCAATCCACTTACACGGCCCCGTTTTTCAGCAGCCTGCTAGTACTACTGTGTTATAAACAGAACATTTTGTAGTACAATTGTTTCGTGGAATCGCGCCTCTCGGCGCCAGGCCCACAACAGAAACGCCTTGCGGCCTACCTTGAGGGCCTGGCGCAAGCCGCAGGGCACGCGGACCGAGTGGTCCCGCTGAAGAACTACTGCACGGGCCTGCTGCTTCCGGGCGAACGCAAGAGCGTGGAGCCGATGGCGGCGCGACTGGCCCCGGACAACGTGCGCCGGATGCATCAGTCCTTGCATCATCTGGTGGCCGATGCCCCCTGGAGCGATGAAGCTCTGCTGGGGCGCGTTCGCGATCAGGTGCTTCCTGCCATGGAGAAGCAGTGCCCGGTGGTGGCGTGGATCGTGGACGATACGGGGTTCCCCAAGAAGGGTACGCATTCGGTGGGCGTGGCACGTCAGTATTGCGGGCAGTTGGGAAAGCAGGACAACTGCCGGGTGGCGGTGAGCCTTTCGGTGGCTACCTGGAGCGCCAGTCTTCCGATTGCCTGCCAGCTTTACCTGCCGGAAGCCTGGACGAAAGATACAAAACGACGACGCCAGACCGGAGTGCCGGAACCGATCGGCTTCCGAACGAAACCGCAGATCGCCTTTGAGCAGATCCGCGAGGCCGTCGACGCCAATGTGCCACGCGGGGTCGTTCTGGCCGATGCCGGCTACGGGATCGATGGGCAATTCCGGGCGGGTCTGACCCAAATCCAACTCCAGTATGTGGTGGGGGTTCAATCCTCGATGACGGTTTGGGCGCCGGGAACCCATCCTTTGCCGGCCAAGCCGTGGAGCGGCCAGGGACGTCCGCCCAAACTCCTTCGCCGTGACAGCCACCACCAGCCTGTTTCCGTCAAAGAGTTAGCGCTTGGACTTTCTTCTTCAGCGTGGAAAAGCATCACTTGGCGCGAAGGCAAACAGAAGCCTCTGAAATCGCGATTCGCGGCGCTGCGAGTCCGGCCTGCGCACCGGGACTACTGGAAGGCGGAACCGTACCCGGAAGAGTGGTTGCTGATGGAGTGGCCGCGCGGGGAAGCCGAGCCGATCAAGTACTGGATTTCCACGCTGCCGCCACAGACCAAGCTCAAGGATCTGGTCCGGATGGCCAAGCATCGTTGGATCATCGAGCGCGACTACCAAGAACTGAAGCAGGAACTCGGACTCGGCCACTTCGAAGGACGTGGCTGGCGCGGTTTCCACCATCACGCCACCCTGTGCGTCGCCGCCTACGGGTTCCTGATCGCGGAGAGGAGCCGTTTTTCCCCCTCGGCGCGCGCCGGCCAGTTGGCAATACCCGCGCTCAAACCAACGGAGAACTTCGAGCCGCGAGGCCGCCCCGCCAGCCTGCGGACGGCATGATCCTGGCTCGATCGCCACTCTCCGCAGAGCCATCGCAGCCCTCTTGATCAGGCAGCTTCCTTGCTGTCCTTTCTGTGGCGTTCTTCGTTTATAACACAGTAGTACTAGACCTCCAGCGGGCGAATGGGGTCGCGGTCCATTTTTTTTGGCTGGACTGGCCTCGACCCGTATTCTGTTACCCTTGTCTTTACGGAGGTCACTCAATGGAAGCGCACGCCACCTACGATGATGTCAACCTCGTTCTGCGTTTGTACGAGCTGAGGCGGGAGCAGAAACTGCGGGCCGCCCGGGACTGGTACGCCAGGAATTTCAAGGCTGCTACCCTCGACGAGGTTGCCACGCTCTGCCCGCTCGGCTCCGAAGAAAATGCCTACTTCCGTATGGTGTTGAGCTATTGGGAGATGGTCGCCTCATTCGTCACCAGCGGCGTGCTGAACCAGGAACTCTTCTTCCAGAGCGGCGGAGAGATCCTGTTTGTCTGGGAAAGGTTCAGGCGCCTGCTTCCGGAGACGCGCGAGCGGTACAAGAACCCCGGGCTGTACAAGAACCTGGAGACCGTCGCCAACTCCTTCATCCAGTGGATGAACAGAAACGCTCCGGAAGCTTACGCGACCTTCTCCGAGCGCGTTCGCGGCGCTTGATTGCGGCCCTATGCGCAGAAACCAGGATTTTTTCGAGCAACAGGACGTTGAACTGGTCTACATCGCAAAGAAGCTCTCGGAAGCCCGGGCTCTGGAGGCGCTTCTCACCACCGCGGGCACGGACTATCTGGTGGAAGCGGACCACTATTTAGGCGGCTTCGTGTTCCAGCAGATGCGGGTTGGCGCCTTCTTCTACGTGCTTGCGGAGGCGGCCGAGCCGGCCCGCCAGTTCCTGGAGGGCCACGGCTACCGCCCCCAGAGAGCGCCAGACTGACCCGCCCGTTATTGCGTCGGGGGGCTGGGATTGTAAACCGGGACCGTTACGATGTTGCTAACATACTCCGATTGCGCGATGGTCACCTGGGCAAACGGGTCGGTAGGCTGGCCCGAATTCAGCTCCAGATGCACCTCATAGATACCGACCGCGCCCGGCTTGAGGCCCGTAGCCAGCACGTTGGCCGTCTTGCCCCCCGCCAAAGAGGAGACGAACTCCTGCGGCTGGCTGAATTGCGGGCCCTGGTACTTGGCTCCGAAGCGGATCGCCGCCTGGGCCGTATCGGGCTGGATCAGGCCGAGGCCGGTGGCATAGACCACGATGGTCTCTCCCGGCTGCGCCGGGTTGTCGTCCGTGACGAGGCTGCCCGCTTCACTCGCGCAGCACAGCGCCTCATTGAAGGGAGTTAGGATGGCGGACGCTCCCTCCGGAGTGTTGACCGAGATCTTGATCCCGTTTCCCTCGGGTCCGGGCACCCTGGACTTGAGCCGGATTCGCGTCCAAATGCTGGAAGGGAACGCCGCCACCCTGGGGTCGAAGTTGATGAGGGTGACGAACGCGTCCCGGATCGAGGTCAGCGTGTCGCCTTCCTGAACCGTGTACGTATAGGTACGATCTTCAATCAGGATGTTCAACACGTCCCCGCCTATGGCAACACCGTCCACGGAGATCGTGGCGGTGGCATAGCTGCTATAGTGCATGGCCACGGCCACCCTCGGGTCCTGCCCGTCGAGGGCAAAGATGCCTGGATTCTGCGGGATGATGGGCACCGCCACGGGGTTGGTCACGGTCACGTGCCCGTCAGCCCAGCTCACGCGGACGTACGTGCTGACGCTGGTCCTGTCGCTGACGTCGAACGGGATTTGGGCATTGACCTGGACGGGCGAGACATAGAACAAGGGTATGGGAATGCCGTCGCAGTAAACCTCCACACCCGCCAGTTTCGTGGGCAAGGGATCCGCGTCCGAGGGAGCGGAGGCGGTCTGCTCCGACAGGTTCTCGCCGAGAATCTCGACGATAGTGCCGGGTGCGATCTTGGCCGCGTCTTGCCCGCCCGTCAGAGTAGCCGGGACAGTGACGGTGATCTGGACAGCGGTACTATCGCTTCGAGAGGTAGCCTGCGTGACAGCGACCGCGTCGCCGTCGCTGCCCTCAGCGCGAGCGGTCAGAATCACCGCGAACAAGGTCGGGTTCGCCGAGGCGTAGACCAAGGGATCCCCGTTGCCGGCGTTGATCAGGTCGACGAACGTGGTGACCAGGCTATCGAGCGTGTCGGCCGCGACGATCGTGTAGTCGTATTCCGTGCCGCCGATCTTGATCGCGATCTTGTCGTCCGCCTGGATCGTACCGGAAAACGCAATCGAGCCCACGGCGTGAATGGCCCGGCTGGCGCTATTGCGGACACCGGTGTAAGGAATACCTTTGTCGGCCAGGGTGAAGACCATGACGCGGCGGTTGTAAGGATCGGCCACATAGAGGTTCGTGCCGTCCCAGGCCAGCGACAAAGGTGTCCGCAAGGAATCGGCGCTGGACCTGCGCCACTCGTAGGCCGCGTCGGAGCCCAGGTTGATGTTTTCGGTGGGCTGGCCCAGGACCACGTCAGCGGCCCGGCCGTTCGACGTCGGAACACTTTCGTAGACCAGCACCCGGTCATTGCCCCCGTCGGCGACGAACAAACGGTTGCCGTCTGACAGTGCGTAGCGCGGGAAGTCCATGGTCGCGCTGCACAGGCCGGGATAACCCTGCGCGGAGAGCGAGCCGCTCAACGCGCCGAAGTTGGTCGAAGCCACGGCGATCGAGAACGTGGTGTCGCTTTGCACTGTCACCGCGAAGGTCCCGTTGACCGAAGTCCAATTCCCAGTGGCGCCGGAAATCGAGACCGTCTGGCCGGTGGTCAGCCCGTGGTTGGTGGAGGTGGTGAATACCACCGGAGCGGCATTTGTTGCGGCACTAATGGTAAGTGCGCTGCCGGAAGCCGGGCACAGTGCGGAGGAGTCGTTGGAGATGGCGCTGATCATGTCCGGCTGCCCCAGCACAACGTCCGCCGGCTGCTGGTTGCTGGTGGGGATCGAGTTCCAGATGAGCACCCGGTTCTGTCCCAGGTCCGCCACGTACACCCGTTGCCCGTCGCAGGTCACCGAGACCGGGCTCACCAGGTTGGTGGCCTGAGGGTTCGGAGTGACCTGGCTTATATCCGCCTGCACGGTAACATTGAAACTGGGTTGCCCCAGCACGACGTTGGCCGCCTTGCCGTTCGTGGTCGGAATCGAATTCCAGATCAAGATGCGGTTGTTGAACGTGTCCGCCACAAAGAGCCTGCCGTTCTGGATCCAGACGCCTTGGGGGCCCCGCAGGGAACTGGCGTTAGGCGGGTTCGCCACGACGTTGCTCTTGAAATCCGCCTGGCCTAAGACGACGTCCGGTGGGGCCTGGTTGACGGAAGGGATGGAGTTCCAGATCAGCACACGGTTGTTGTCGGTGTCGGCAACGGCGAGTCTGACGCCGTCGGAAGCCACGGAAGTGGGCGTTCGGAGCGCGGTTTGCGTGGGCGGGCTCGAGTAAGCCGTCTCTGTGAAGTCCGGCTGGCCGAGAACCACCGTGGCCGTGCCACCGCAGACGGGGCACGTCTGTGTGTATTGAAGTTCGCCCGTGGGGGAAGGCAGCATCGAGGACAGATTGTTGAAGACAAGAACCCTGTTGTTGTTCGGGTCGGCGGCAATGCGGTTTGCATCCGCGACAAACAGGGTGTCGCGCGCATAGGCCACTCCGCCCACACCGCCGACCAAGGTGTCACTGGCCCCTTGATCCTGGGCGGTAAAGGTTCTCTGACCGATGACCAGCCTGGCAGCCTGGCCCGTGTAAAAATCCGCGGCAAGACTGGTGCTGGCGGCTAAGAATAAGACCGCAAAGAACTTCATCGTTGAATTGGGGTTTTCTGCCTTTCCAGTATAGCAAGTCCCGCCGCGCAAGCCGGGCGCTCGCCATATTCTTGCAGTGCTACAATGGGCAACTCCTGACAGATGCACAATCCCTTCACCGAAGCGGAGCAAACTTCGCTCCGGGTCGCAGGTTCAAGAGAGAGTTTGACGAAGCGGGCCGTCGACTGGTTGCTGGAATCAGGCATCCAGCAGGCCTCGGGCGGCGTGGTTCGCTACTACCGCGCGGACACGCGTGAATTCAGAGCCATCTCCACCGAGATTACCGGGTACGCCGTGGCCGCGCTGGTCTACCTGCACCGAGCGACAGGCCAGGACCGATGCCTGGAGGCGGCAGTCCGCGCGGGCCACTATCTGACCCGCGTCGCATGGAACCCGGTGCTCAAGACCATGCCCTTCGAGTGCCGCGCGCAGGGCGAGCTGGCATATTTCTTCGATCTCGGGATCATTGCACGCGGCCTGCTGATCCTGTGGCGGGCCACGGGGGAGACCGAGTTCCTGGACACAGCGGCTGGCTGCGTACGCTCGATGGAAGCTGACTTCCGCGGCGCCTCCGGATATCATCCCGTGATCTCCCTGCCCGGCAAGGCGCCGGTGGAGGGGAACGGGCGCTGGTCGCGCCATCCCGGCTGCTATCAACTGAAGGCGGCCATGGCGTGGCTCGATGCCGCCGGGGCCGGCTGTGGGGACAACTTTCGAGAGCTATACGAAGAGGCGCTCGCGGGTTTTCTCACCACGCACATGTCCTTCCTCGAGGCGGAACCGGACCGGGAACGCCGGATGGACCGCCTGCATGCGTACTGCTACTTTCTGGAAGGACTGCTGCCCAGGGCCGGCGAAGCCGGATGCGCACAGGCCCTGCGCGAGGGGATCGAACATGCCGGCCGCCTGCTGCGAGAGGTCCGGCCGGACTTCGAGCGGTCGGACGTTTGTGCGCAATTACTGCGCCTGCGGCTCTATGCCGCGGGCCTCGGGGTCGCCCCACTCGACGCCGCGCAGGCCGAATCCGATGTGGCGGCGATCCAGGGCTTCCAGTTCCACGACTCGAACCCGCGTATTTCCGGCGGCTTCTCGTTCGGCCGCAAGGCCGGCGGGCTGACGCCCTTCGTCAACCCGGTGTCAACGGTTTTTTGCGTCCAGGCCCTGCGGATGTGGGACGAGCACTCGAGCGGCGCGTTCCGTGCGGAAACTCTCGATCTGGTCTGATCAGAGCTTCCGGCCGAGGATGGCGTAGTCGAGGCCGCCGAAGAAGGCGTCCCGGAAGTCCTCGGGAAGCGATGCCAGCGCGGGCGTCGAGTCCACCGCCGGGGACAAGCGGTGCACCTCGATCTTCCCGAAACCGGATTCTTCCATGTAGAAGTTCAGCAGAGCCGGGGGGACGGGGCGGGTGTGACTCGGATCGAGATAGAAGTGCGTGGTGAAGACTGCCAGGCACTCCGGGTTGGGGGTCTCGATGACCAGCAAGCCGCCCCTGGCCAGCCTGGAGGAGGCCAGGCGAATCAGCTCCGGGATGCGCCCCGGAGGCAGGTGCTCCACAACCTGGGCCAGAAAGATTCCGTCGAGCGCGGAGGCGGCCTGTCCGTCCAGATACGCGAACAAATCGGCCTTCTCGGCGCCCAGACCCTTGGAGCGGCAAAGCGCTACGCACTCCTCGCTCAAATCGACGCCGCTGGCCTCAATGCCCGCTTCCTTCATCAGCTCCAGAAACTCACCGCGCCCGCAACCCAGATCCAGAATCTGGCCGCAATCCTTGAAGAACGGCACATAGAACTTCTGTTTGTCCCGGACATACTGCTGGCTGCCGCGGAAGCGCTCGGCGAACCACAGGAAGTCGAAGGCGGGCGCGGCCGCGGGGGCAGCGGCCGCCGGCGCCGGCTCGGGCGACGACACGGCAGCGCGCTGCCGCACCAGGCGCAGCTCGGCGTGTATCAGCCGCTCGAACTCAAGCCGGGTCTTCTCCAGGTCGGCCCAGAGGCGCTTCTGAACATCGAGCGCCGACCGCTCCAGGGCCAGCGCAAAATCCTCGTGCCGCGACTTGACCAAGTCTCGGAAGTTCGTCTCCATCAAGGCGGCGCGATGCGTGAAGCCGGCCTGAAGGTCGGCGATGCTCCGCAAAAACTGGACTTCGTTGATGGAGAGCTTCTTCTCCCACTCCTGCCGCCAGACGGCCCAATGGGACAGGAACGTCCTTGGCCTCGGCGTATGCGCCCGCCAGCCGGTTGAGGGCGCGATTGTTCTCGTTGAGCGCCTCCAGGACGGCCTCGATGGCGTTGACCATCGACCGGTTGAATTCGACCTGCTCGCGGACGTGCCAAGCCAGAACACGGGCTGTGGTTCTCTTCAAGGCCTGGATGAGAGCGTGGACGATGCCCGGCGGCCGCGGATTCACCGTGCCGATGGAGGCGACCTTGGCTTCGGCGGCGTCGCGAGCGCGAAGGATGGGCATCAAGTCCGGCAGCGCGACGCTGCCCACCCGCCCTGCCGGGTAACGCGCCCGCACACGTTCGCGGATTTCGCGGACTACTTCGGCAATCTCCTCGGCCTTGAGGCCGGCGGAAGCGTCATCGTTTGCCAAGTTTCTTCCCGCTCCAGTTCGCCGTCACCTTGGAATAGAGGCCGCCTCTCGGGTTGAACTCTCCCGTCACGATCGCCGACACCGGCTTCACGGCCGCCACAAAGTCGCGCAGGAACCGGTTTACCACGTTCTCGTAAAAGATGCCCAGGTTCCGGTAGCCGAGTTCATAGAGCTTGAGCGACTTCAGTTCGACACAGAGCCTGTCGGGGACGTAACGGATGGTGAGCTCGCCGAAATCCGGCAGGCCCGTCTTGGGACAGACCGAGGTGAACTCCGGGATGACGATTTCAATTTCGTAGCCCGGAAACTGGTTGGGAAAGGTCTCCAACTCGGGCAGCGGGGCCTTCAGGCCCGCGCGAGCGTGTTGTTCGGTGTAGCCCTTTTTCATGATCACGGGATCAGCGTCTTGGCCAGCAGGTCCAGAAACATGCCCACGTCGGTGACCACGCCCACGGCCTGGCCTGTTCCGCGGTCGCTCACCTTGGTGGCGACGGCCGGGTTGATGTCCACGCAAACGATCTTGACCCAGCTCGGCAGCATGTTGCCGACCGCGATGGAGTGAAGCATCGATCCCAGGCAAAGCACCAGGCCGGCGCCCTTCAAATGTTCGGCATAGGCGTCCTGGGCCAGGTTCATGTCGGTGATGGTTTCCGGCAGCGGTCCGTCGTCGCGAAGACTGCCGGCCAGAACGAACGGCACCCCGGCCTTGATGCATTCGTACAGCACGCCGCCGGCGAGCCGGCCGCTCTCGACCGCCTGGCGGATGCCGCCGCAGTGGTAGATGGCGTTGATGGCGCGCATGTGGTTGCGGTGCCCGTGCTCGGCCTGGCGGCCGTCGCTCAAGCGCACGCCGAGCGACGTCCCGAGCAGCGCCGCCTCCACGTCGTGCACGCCCAGCGCATTGCCGCTCAGCAGCGCCTGCACTATCCCCGCCTTGATCATGGCCGCCAGCGCAGCGCCGCCGCCGGTATGCACCACCACGGGACCGGCGACGACCACGACCTGCTGTCCCGCTTCGCGGGTCTGCCGGATGAGGGCCGCGGTCTGGCGCACGGCGGTCTCTACCTGCCGCTCGGACGAGATGCCGTTGGCCATGAAGGCGAAGGCCAGCCGGTCGCGCTCCTTCGACTCGGGCAGGACCCGGATGCCGCGCATGCCCACCACCACCTTGTCACCGGCTCTGATCCCACGCAGGCGGCGGCAGAAGGCGCGGCCGTCCTGGACAACGATGAGCGCGTCCATGCGCTGGCCCTCCACCGGCAGCCACTGCTGCTGGTGGCGCACCAGCGTCCGGTGGTTGGTGGTCGAGTAGAAGTCCTCCGGCGCGCAGCAATCCCGTTCCACTTCCCGGAGCACGGCTTCGCCGGCGTCCACGGGCGAGCAGCCGAGGTCCATCAGTTGATGGAGCATCTGCTCCATCGCCTCGCGGCCCGGCGCTTCCACGCGGAGGCGCAGATAAGACGGCTCTTCGTTGGTGCGTCCGATCGTGAACTGCTCCACTTCGAAGCGGCCGTTGTATTCGACGACCTTGTCGAAGATCTGCTCCATCACATGGGAGTCGATCAGGTGCCCTTCGGCCTCGACGACTTCCTGGAACGGGGGCTGTGCGTTGGTGGTGCTCATGACTCTACATCCAGTCTAGCCGCTCCCTGACGGTCGCGGCTCTGAACCCTGTTTCTTAGCCGCGCGCGTAAGCAAGCGGTACGCAATCCTACGCCGTGCCGTCCGCATGCGTGAGGAAGATCGGGAAGCCGAGCTTGGCGCTGTAACGGGCCGTGTAGCGTTCGGTATTGTACATGGCATCGACCTCCACCTTGCGCGGCCCCAGCTTGGGATCGGGGATGGGCGACAGGGTGAAGCAGCCCTTAACAATCGCGGTCATCAGCCCGTGCCTGCCCGCAGTGATGGCGTCCAGCGCGATATTGGCGTACGTCGTTGCCACGAGCTTGTCCAGGAAATCTGGGCTGCCGCCGCGCAGATCATAGGTCAGGTCGCTCACCACGGTTTCCTCGCCGGTGCGGCGCTTGATCTCGTCGCTAAGGTCCTCGCCCACGCTCATCTTCTTGCGGTGGCCGTAAGCGTCGGGATCGCCGTACTCCCTCACTTTGTAACCCTCCCACTCCGCGCCCTCGGAGAGGATGACCAGAGCGTAGTTACTCGGGTTGCTTCGCTTGTCATCGATGATGAGACCAATCAACTTCTCCAGGTCCACCTTGTACTCGGGGATGCAGCAGCGGAGCGAACCCACGTAGGCGGTGTACAGCGCGGTATGGCCGGCATCGCGGCCGAAGACGCGGAAGATGCCCACGCGTTCATGGCTGCCGACCGTGGTGCGCTGCCGCTCGATGGCGTCCACCGCGCGGGTGATCGCCGTAGAAAAGCCGATGCAGTACTCGGTGTTCCGCACGTCGTTGTCCATGGTCTTGGGGATGCAGATCACCGGGAAGCCTTCTTTGTCCAGGCGCGCGGCATAGCTGAGCGTGTCATCGCCGCCGATGGCGACCAGGTAGTCGAGCTGAAGGGTCTCGAGGTTCCTCAGTACCTGCGAGGTGACATCGTGGACCATGGACGTCACACCCTTCTTGGTGTTCTCCCTGACCGGGAAGTCCTTACCTTTGAGGAAGCCGGGCAATTCCTTCATCTTGGCGGGGTTGGTGCGGCTGGTGTGAAGGAAGGTGCCGCCGGTGCGGTCGATGGTGCGGGTGTTGGCACGGTTCAAAGGAAGAACGTAGCGCGCCCGGCTCATCGGATCCTCCAGATTCACTTGGGTCAGGCCTTCCCATCCGCGACGGATGCCCGTAACCTCAATGCCAAGTTCGCTGCCACGGTAAACGACGCCCTTGATGACCGAGTTCAACCCGGGGACGTCGCCGCCTCCTGTAAGGATGCCGATGCGTTTGGTCGTCATGAGTAGTCTTGTATTGCTCCTGGGGGACGAGAATGGTGGAACAAACCATTATAACGTCGCCCTGGAGCGAGGAACCTGGCTTGGCTCTCGGATCCCGTCGCAGCGCGGGCATTTGGCATGCCCCTTCAAGCCCGCGGAGCGCTCAGGTGGTCCTCAGGGTCGAGCTCCGGCCCGCATACGGAGGGGTCTGGGTTTCCATCTGCCGGCCGTATTCCTTCAGCCGGTATTGGAGCTTGCGGAGACTGATGCCGAGCTGTCTGGCGGCGTGTGTGCGGTTGCCGTGATTGGCCCGCAAGGCGTCCTCGATCGCTATCCTTTCCACTTCCCGCATGCTGAGCGGGTGGGCCGGCCGCTCCAGAGAGCCGGCCAGCAGAAGAGGAAGTCGCGACGAGCCTCCGTTCAACTGGCGGGCTTCGTCCAGAGATGCCACCGATTGGACGGAATAGCCCTGGGCCACAAGGGTCTGTTCCAACGCCGCCCTTGATTCCTGATTGTCGTCAACGAGTACGACCATAGGCATACTCAGTCCCTAACTGAGTCGCTACTTGTTGGATGCCTCCGCCGCCAAAAGGTTGCGTAGGGGAAGCGGTCATGCCCGGCCGGCGCTGTCGGTCTCGTGCTCCATCACTCGGCCCGGAGCTGGGAGAGCTGAGCCCGGACCTTCTCGGTTTCCGCTGCGTCCGGGTGGCGCTTCAGGAAGTCTTCCAACTCACTGACGGCCGCCTTCCGGTCGCGCTGCTGGATGTAAATTTCGGCCAAATAGAGCTGCGGATAGGTAAAGTGACCGGGATCGAGGCGCTTGGCCTCCTTGAGGTACTGGAGCGCCAGGCCGGGGCGGCCCAGGAACAGGTAGTTCATCCCCAACTGGGCGTTGGCCAGGGCCTCCCGAGGCTGCTGCTGTACGGAATACATGTTAAAGCCCAGCGCCTCGGCGTGTCTGCCCAGGTTGAGGAGCACGCCTCCCAGATTGACTGAAGGGGGGTAGGCCCCGGGATCGTGATCCAGGGCCAGGCGGAAATAGCGCTCGGCGTCGGAGAGGCGGCGGGCATGGTAGGCAATAGTGCCCAGGTTGTTCCATGCTTCGGTGAAGCTCGGCGCGATTTCGACCGCCCGTTCCAGGCGTTTGACCGCCCCGGCAACGTCGTCCTCGCCCAATAGTACCTGGGCCTCTCGGTACTCTCGCCTGGCGGAATCGGGGATGCCGAGTTCCCGGAGGTCCACCTTGTGCGGGGCCTCGCGGGTCTGGCGAGAGGCCGCCGTGCCGGCGAAGGGCACAGTCAGACTGATCCGGCGGCGGGCGCCGGCCGTGCTCGGACCCACTTCCACTGTTTGCAGGGTTTCGTCCAGGCCGGGGACGAACACTCGCAGAATGTAAGGTCCGGCCGCTAGGTCACGAAAGCGGAATCGACCCTTGGAATCGCTGCTCGTGTGGGCGGTGAAAGGAGAAGTGGCACCGTCGAGCACCACCAAGGCCCAGGCGCGCGGCGGGTCGATTTGGCCGCTCAGCTCGAACCCCCTGTCCGCGGCAGCGAGGACGAGGGCGGCGAGGATCGTTGCCAGCACGCAGACGGGACGGGCCATGGCGCCTGCCATCATGGTAGCGCCGCTGGCCGGAAGCGGACTAAGGGTGTGTGAACTGGCCGGCGCGGGGGATGAGGTCGTCGTAGGCCTGGCTGGGGATGTCGGTGTACCAATGTCCGGCCCAACGGGCGTAACCGACAATGCCCAGGAAAAGGACTGCGATGGCCGCGGCCATCAGCCAGGCGGGGATGCGGCCACGCTTGCCGGCCGACATCCAGAGCGCGCCTTCAGCGGGGCACACGGCGACACAGTCCAAGCAGCCGGTACACTCGGGCGAGCGGACGGTAATCAGCTTGTCCACCGGGAGCAGCGAGGGGCAGACCTTGGCGCACTTGGCGCAATCGATGCAAATGTCCGGGGCGCGGCGAATGCGGGCCGGGCTGAAGCGGGCAACCAGCCCCATCAGCGCGCCGTAGGGGCAGAGATACCGGCACCAGAAGTTCTGGATGAAGATCGAGAGCAGGATGAGAACGCCCAACACGGCTGCCGCGCTTACGCTGAGAAAGCGGAAGAAATTGAGCATCTTGACGTCCGCGATCACGCCGTAAGGGCCTCCCAGGAAGGCCTGGATGGCAGGGACGCTCATCGATCCCACCGCGTAGAGGAACAAGCCCAGCAGGGCGTACTTCAGGCTCCTCAGGGCGATGTCCGCCCCGCGGGGAAGGCGGAAGTTCCCGCGGAAGGTCCGGCGGCCAAGGCGCCACAGCCATTCCGAGATCGTGCCGACCGGGCACAGCCAACCGCAAAACGCCTTGCGCAACAGGAAGGAAATCACCAGGAACGCCACCAGCAGGACTGTGCCGGCAGGGTGTAGAGAGGGCAGGCGGCCGGTGGCGATCCACAGCTTCAGATTCATGAGTGAGGCGATCGGCAACCAGCCCTCGACACCCGGCGGACGAGAAGCCCAGGCGGTGGCGCTGCCAGTCTCGTGATGCCGTACAAAGAAGTAGAATTGCGTTCCGATCCAAACATTCAGCAGCAGGAAAACCGTCTGGAACGCCCAACGCAGAGCTTGCGAGCGGTCGGGGGGCCGGCGTTTCAAAAGCTTACGGGACATGGGCGCCTGCTTCCAGGTTAGGAGGAGTGCGTGTGCAAAGCAGTGACGGCGGTCACAGAGGCGGCGGGTTGCGGCGGGAGGCCAGCATCTTGCGGCAGGCGGTCAGAAGCTGCTCCCTGGCCTCGGCGGTCATGGGGCCGGGCGAGTCGCCGGGCTCGAAGCGGCGGCACAACTCGACCGTCCGCCGCAGGCTGTCGACGAACTCGACGCAAGGGGGACACCCGCAAAGATGTTCCTCCAAGTGGCGGCGGGCCTCAGGAGTGAGTTCCTCCTCGATGTAGGCCGACAACTGCGCGAAGACTTCCCGGCAATCCCCGGCGTTGATGATCTGCTGATCGCCCATAGGTTCGTCCCGTCAATTCTCGGCCGCGCGGAGGTATCCATCGAGTTTCTGACGGACCGCCAGACGAGCGCGGTGAAGCCTGGTCTTTACAACGTCTCCGCTGACTTCCAGGATTTTGGCAGCCTCTTCCGTAGTCAGTTCCTCCACGTCGCGCAGCAACAGCACGGTTCTGTAGATTTCGGGCAGCGCCCGGATCGCATCCTTCAGGACCTCTTTCAGCTCCGTCCGCAGGACTCCGGCGTCCGGCAGGTTGGACCAGTCGGCAATTTCCAGCTTACGCTCTCCATCGCCTTGGCCCGGAACCGGCATCAGCTCGTCCAGCGAGAGTTCGTACGCGGGCGCAAAGACGCTCTTGCGCCGCTTCATCAAACAGGCATTGCGCGCGATGCGGAACACCCAGGCGCGCACCCTCTCAGGCTCGCGAAGCTGATCGAAATTCTCAAAGACCTTGAGCAGCGTGTCCTGGGCCACTTCTTCCGCGTCCTCGCGGTGCCCGCAAACCAGCAGGCTGTACTGGAACAGCCTGGAGCGGAAACTCTCGACAAAACGGTCGAACGCCGCAAGGTTGCCGCCCAGAAGCTCGCGCGCCAGCTCGACTTCCGCTTCCTTTTCCAGAGATGCCATCGATTTGTGGAGGTGACATGCCTCCCGCTTCATTCTATCGGACCGGAAACCCCCGAAACACGCCGGTTGGCAGATGGCCATGGCCGCCTGAGCGCTTGCCGGGCTCACCGGGTACGTCGAAATTGCGCGGAGCCGGCCCGGGTCCGCGCGAAGCGTACACGGCCCGCTGCGATAATCCTAGGCAGATTTACTCCACCGCAGTGGTTACATATGTTACCAAGCTAGACTAAGTCGCTGATAACAGGCCCCCGACTTGATATGGCACACAATGTGCTCGGTCACAGGCAAAGCACTGCAGGTTGTGTTACTTGGCCTGCAAGAAAGGGGGCAGTATGAGAATGCAATTTTCAGCCGGTGTCACACTTTGGACCGCCGCCGCCGTCCTTGCGCTTGCGACCACCGGTTGCGCGACCAAGAAATACGTCAGCCAGACCGTAGCGCCCGTTGAGGCAAGGACGACCACGCTGGAGAAGACATCGACGGAACATGGCGCCTCGATAGCCAAGTTGGAGACCGGCGTTTCCCGAGCCAATGAGAAGGCGATGACGGCAGACAGCAAGGCGCAGGAAGCCGCAACCGCGGCGGCCAAAGCCAATACACAAGCCGAACAGGCCCAGCAGCAAGCGAGCCAGGCTGGGACACTCGCCCAGCAGGGTCTGGATAAGGCCAACGAGGTGGACCGAGGCCTTTCAGCCCAGAAGGCGACCGTGGAGAACATGGACAACTACAAACTGGTTTCTACGGAGAGCGTCCTTTTCAAGCTCAACAGCAGCGGGCTCACCAAGGAAGGCAAGGCGCAGCTTGATTCGATGATCCAGAAATTCGACGCGTCCAAGCATTACGCGATCCAACTGGAGGGCTTTACCGACACGACCGGTCCCGAGCAGTTCAATCTCCAACTGAGCCGCAGTCGCGCGGAAGCAGTGGCGCGCTACCTCGCTCTGGAGGGTAAGATCCCGCTCTACAGGATCCACATCCTCGGCTTCGGGGAAGAGAACCCGGTGGCGGAGAACTCCACGCGCAAGGGCCGTGAGCAAAACCGCCGCGTAGAGGTGGGTCTGCTGGAGGCCGCCGTTCCGGGAGGGACCTCCATGAGCGCTTCGGCCACCGTGGGCGGCTCGCAGCCCTAGTGAAAGGGCTACGCCCGTCCTCGTCGCTAACGCGCGCCCTCGATGCGGACGTTGCGGAATTCGCCCATATCGAAGAAGCTGCCGATTCCGACTTTACCTGCGCCGAGCGCAGGCTCGACGGCGCGCAGGGAGGGTGAGGTCTTCCCGTCCACGAAGACCTCCACCCGGCCCGAGCGCCCGTCGTAGACCAGGCGCACTTTCTGCCAGTCCTTCCCGCCGAGGGTGGCCGGGCCTTCCCGGCTGCTGACGCGCACGCGGTCGCCCCCGGCGACGTGGAAGATGCCGTTGTGGACTTCCACGTCTTTGGCGGCGTCCACGGAAAGATGCGCGTAGTTGAAGTGGTCCGGGTCGTGCCAGGCGTAGACAACTATCAAGGAGGGGTGCATCTGCCGGGCCGACTCCGGCTCCCGCTTAACCTCCGCCTCCACCGTGACGCGGATGTAGTCGGGCGTCTCCGCCAGTGCATACTGAGTCGGCCGCCGAGGTTGGGTCGAGGGCCGGGGCACCAGCAGTTGGAGCGTCTCCACCCCGCCTTCCTTCACCACCTTCCAGTCGGCGGCAACGGGCACGCGCCACTCGTATCCGAAAACCTCGATCGTGTCGGCGGCACTTGCCAGCAAGGAGCACGCCGCCAGCAGCCAAGCCGTTCTACGCAGGGTCCTCATGCTGGTTCATGTTACTACGCCCAGCCGGTGTGGATGAGGCGCCGGAATTCCTCCTCGTTCCGCACAAACTTGTCGGAGACGATCAGGTAGAGACCCTCCTTGGGCAACTGCCGCAGGACGGCGGGCAATTCGTCCATGTGCGCGTCCACGAATAGGATCAGCCGCGAGCGTTCCAGGATCTCGCGCAAGGCCGGCAGCATGTCCGCGAGGCGCGGGCCGTTCGCCTCCACCGTGATCTCCAACCCCGCGATGCCGGGGACCGCCAGCACATGGCGGAAGTGCCGGTAACCGGTCGAATGCAGGTGGAACAGGACGTGCTCCCCGAGGCGCTCAACGATGTCCGCATTGAGCTGCATGAACAGGTCCCGGTAGACCGACGGCGAGCACATACCGAGCGCGTCCTCCTGCAAGACCGTCGTCGGCCCGGGCGCCCAGTAGCCATAGATGTGACCGTAGCCGCCCAGCTTAGGGCTCACCAGCGAGAAATGCAGATCCAATACTTCCAGATGCAGCTTGTTTACCCACGCCGCCGCGTCGGCGATCGCCCGCGGGTCATCGTGCAGATCCAGGTAGAAATCGTCCAGACCGCGCATGGCGGCGAGCACGTCCGAGGTCCCGCGCAGGATAGTTGGGCTCACCCAGCAGCCGGCCGGCGCCGTATTCCTTAGCCGCAGCGTCTCCCTGCGCAAGGTTTCCACCCATTCCCGGCTCTTCGCGAGTGAGGTCTCCTTCAAGTCCTCCAATCTCTCTGCGCATCGCCCGGGAACCAGCGAGCCCGCCGCGGTGCGCACGGGGCAGCCGCAGATGGCTTCCAGCCACGGCACGGCGCGCCATGCCGCGACGTACGGCAGCCAGTCATCCGAATTCACCAGCCGCTCGGCGAAGGAGTCTTCGTAATCGGTTCTGGCGAGATCCGGCCCTACGTCTTCCGGCCGCAGTTTCGGACGGGAAAGCGGCGCTCTCAGGTAGTTCATGGGCAGCCAGGTCCTGTCGGCCGCGATGCCCACGGGAGGGCGGTCGATGCTCTGCCTGTTCCAGAACCCTCTGCGAAACCTGTCGATGGACTCTTCCAACTGTGACATAATGCTGGCCAATGAGGTATCGCTACCGGGTTCTCGCCATGCTGTTCCTTCTGTCCATCATCACCTACCTGGACAGAATGTGCATCTCGGTGGCGGGCCCCAGGATGCAGGGAGAGCTTAACATCCCCCCGGAACGCTGGGGATGGATTGTGGGAGCGTTTACTCTCGCCTATGCGCTGTTTGAAATTCCGAGCGGCGCCCTCGGAGACCGCATCGGCCAGCGCAAGGTGCTGACTCGCATCGTTCTGTGGTGGTCGGCGTTTACCTCGCTGACGGCGACGGTCTCCAATTTCTACGTGATGCTGGTTGTCCGGTTCCTGTTCGGAGCGGGCGAAGCGGGGGCTTACCCCAACTGCTCGGGCAGCATCGCGCGCTGGTTCCCCACGGTCGAGCGTGGCCGCGCTCAGGGCGTCCTCTGGATGGCCAGCCGGATCGGCGGGGCCATCTCGCCGCTCATCGTCGTCCCGATCCAACAACGCTACGGCTGGCGCACATCGTTCTGGGTCTTCGGCTGTATCGGCCTGTTTTGGACCGCGGTCTGGCTCGCTTGGTACAAGGACTTTCCCTCGGAAAAGCCCGCCGTCTCCCGGCAGGAATTGGAGGAGATCGGCGCGGGTGCGCAGCGCGCCGCGCATCACGGCATGCCCTGGGGCGTCGTGCTCCGCAAGTGGAATCTGTGGAACATCATGCTGATGTACCACACTTACAACTGGGGCGCTTACTTCTACATTTCGTGGCTGCACACCTACCTCGAGAAGGGCCGCGGGTTCAGCGAGTCTCAGATGGCCCTCTGGTCCACCCTGCCGTTCATCATCGGCACCTTCGGAACCATGGGGGGCGGCATCCTCAGCGATCTTCTGGTGCGAAAGTACGGGCTCAAGATCGGCCGCCGCTCCGTCGGAGCTACCGGGCTTGCGCTGGCTTCCATGTTCATGTTCATGACAGCCTTGACGCCCAGCAACAAAGCCGCCGCGATCTTCCTGGCCGTGGGCTACGGCTGCATGGACTGCATGATGCCGGTGGGCTGGTCGGTGTGCCTGGACGTGGGAGGCAAATACGCCGGCGCGGTGACGGGCGCGATGAACATGGGCGGCCAGGTCGGCTCTTTCTTGTCCTCGGTGGCCTTCGGCTATATCGTCGAGGCCTACCACAGCTACAACGCGCCGCTGTTTCCCATGGCCACCATGGTGGCGGTGAGCTCGCTGCTCTTCCTGAAGATCGACCCCACCAAGCCGCTGGTGCCCGAACCGTCAGATCTTCTTCGGAGCGACCATAGCACGGGTGGAGCCGGTTGAGATCCCTCCGTCCACCAGCAGCGTCTGGCCGGTGATGTACTGGCTGGCGTCGGAGGCCAGGAAGACCACCGCGCCGTCCAGGTCCGGAGGCAAGCCATGCCGCCGGAGCGGGATCCTGTCGATCAGGTACGCCAGCCATTCTTTGTTCTCGTAGAGAATGGCGTTCTGGGCGGTCCTGAACCAGCCCGGAGCGAGGCAGTTGACCGTGATCCCGAACGGACCCCAGTCATCGGCCAGGCTCATGGTCATCTGTTTCACCCCGCCGCGGCTGGCGCAGTAGGCGGTGATTCCCGCGTAACCGAACACGCTGGTCACCGAGCCGATGTTGATGATGCGGCCCTGCCCCCGAGGGATCATTTTCTTTGCCGCCGCCTGGGCGGTAAAAAACTCGCCTCGGAGGTTGGTGTCCAGCACCAGGTTCCAGTCCTCCCAGGTCACCTCCAGCGCGGGCTTGCGCACGTTGCAGCCCGCGTTGTTCACCAGGATGTCGATCTTCCCGTAGTGGTCGTGCGCCGCCTCCGCCATGCGCTGGATGCTGTCGTAGTCGCGCACGTCGAGTTCCAGCGGGAGAGCCTTCCGGCCAAGCTCTTCGATCTCCCTCTTGAAGCTATCGAGCGAAGCCAGCTTACGGCTCGTGATCACCAGGTCCGCGCCGGCCCGGGCCAGCGCCCGGGACATGTACTGGCCCAGCCCGCGGCTGGCGCCGGTCACGATCGCAACTTTTCCCGTCAGGTCAAAAAGTGATTGGCTCAAGATGTCTCCTTTATGGTTGCAGAATGACCTTCATCAGGTTGGGTTCCTTGTTGTACAGACGATGAAACCAGGAAACGCCCTGGGCCAGCGGCGCCACGGCACTGATCATCGGCTCCACCCGAATGGCGCCCTGCGCGAGCAGCCGGATGCACGCAGGGTACTCGCCCGAAGAGGCGCAAGACCCCGTGAGCTTGATCTGCCGGGTGACCACCGACTGCAGGGGCAGCTCCACCTGGGGCGAGATGTTGCCCACCAGGGTCATGCCGCCACCCTTGCGAAGCGACGCCAGGGCCGTCTGAAGGGGCCCGGTTGCGCCTACGACCTCCATGGCGATGTCGGCGCCCCGTCCGCCAGTACACTCCCGAACAAAGGCCGGCACGTCGACATTGTTGGGGTTCACTGCTTCGTCGGCGCCCAATTGGCGCGCGGCCTCCAGTTTCTTGTCATCCACGTCCACCGCGATCACCCGCCCGCATCCCGCCAGCCGCAGCGCCTGAATCGCGAGCAGTCCGATCATCCCGCTGCCGACCACCACCGCCGTGTCGCCCAATCTCACAGGCGTCAGGTCCGCCGCGTGCACGGCCACGGAGACCGCCTCGATCATCGCCGCCTTCTCGAAGCTGAGCGAGTCCGGCAACTTGTACACGATGTGCTGCGGGACCGCGACAAAATCCGCGAATGCCCCGTGCCGGCGGTACTCTCCGCAAGAGACGCCCAGCACCTGCCGGTTGTCGCACAGGTTGATCTCACCCCGCCGGCAGAAGAAGCAGGCGCCGCAAGAAATCGTGGAATCGAACGTCACCCGGTCGCCTTCCTTGAAGCCCTGGACCTGGGGGCCCGTGCCGGCCACCACGCCGGCCGCTTCGTGCCCCATGACCAAAGGCGGAATGCGGCGGCCGGTGCTCCCATCGAAGCCGTGCACGTCGCTCCCGCAGATGCCACAAGCCTTCACTTGCACGAGAACGTCGCCCGCCCCGATCTCCGGCGCGGGCATATCCGCCAGTTCCATCTCCATGTACTTCTTCAGCAGCAGTGCTTTCATGTCCAGACCCGCCTACTTCAGGCACTATATGCCAGGATAGGATATTCAGGGGCCACACGGTGCGTCTCGCGTTGGTAGTCTACGGAATTCTGAACGCCATTCTCTATGCTTCCCTGCTTCCGCTGTGGGACGGCTTTGACGAGGCCTTTCACTACGGCTACGTACAGACCTTGTCAAGGCAGACGGCCTTGCCCGTCCTGAACAAGACCTGCCTCTCCGAGGAGATCTGGCAGTCGCTCCGCATCGCGCCGGCAGGCCGTCCCGTGAAGCGTAACCTGCCGATGGTGGTGCCCTTCGACGAGTATTTCCGTCTGGACCGGTCCTCCCGGCGGAACCTGCGCGCCCAACTGGAGAACCTGCCTCCCGGCAGCGGCGATGTCAATACTCAGATGCTGAACTACGAGGCGCAGCACCCACCGCTGGCCTACGCGTTGCTGGCGGCGCCGGACGCTGTTTTGAAACACCTGCCCCTGCCGCTTCGTGTATGGTGCCTGAGGTTGATCTGCGCGATTGCGGCGGCCGTGGCTGCCGCCCTGATCGCTCTTCGATTGGCGCGGCAGTTGGGAGTGCCGGCGGCCTACGCTCATGCCGCCGTGTTCGTGGTCCTCTCCTCGCAGATGTTCTATGCCGCAACAGCCCACGTAACCAACGACTGGCTGACGGTGCCTCTGTTCGCGGTTGTGATCAGCACGGCGATCGAGCTGTACAAAGAACCGCGGATCGGCTCCGCCCTGCTGTTCGCGCTGTCTCTCACCGCCGGTCTCCTCACCAAGGCATCCTTCCTGGCGCTGGTGCCGTTCGCCTTCGGGCTGGTTCTGGCGGCGAGCGTCAAGCGCAAGCTGAGCCTCCGGACCGCGCTGGTCATTGCTGGCGTCGTGCTCTTTCTGGCCGGGCCGTGGTACCTGCGGAACCTGTTGCTTTACGGGAATCTCTCGGGCATGCAAGAAACGGCGGGCGGTGTTCCGATCAGATCCATGGCCTCTGCGGCCTGGCATCTGCCGTGGCTCACGGCGCTGGTGGCGACCGCCAGGGCAAGCCTCTGGACCGGCAACAACTCGTTCACGGCTTACTCTGCCAGGACTACCCTCGTGATGCTGGGGCTGATCGCGTTGGGAATCGTGCTCTATGTCTGGCGGTGGGGGAGGCAAACGGTAGCCGAGCGTATCACAGTCACCGCCTGTTTCTGCTATGGGGCGGCCCTGGCCTACACCGCCATCACGACTTTCTGGTCCAGTCGGGGCGCAGCCGCGACAGCCGCTCCCTGGCTCGTACAGCCGCTGCTCATCCCCGGTTGGTGCCTGATCTTTCTTGGGCTGTCGCGCGGCGGGTGGGCGGGCCGATTCGCCAGACTGGCGGCCGTTTGGCTTTGGGCGTATGTGATCTGCTCCACGTACCTCGTCAAGCTGATCCCGTTCTACGCGGGCTACCCGGAGCCCCGCGTGCGACTTCTGCCGCTGTTGCGCTGGTACGGTTCTTCGGCAGGCGGGGCCTGGGACGCACTGAGCCTCACCTCGCTCATGCCCGCCGCGGTGGTTGTGCCGCTGACGGCGGGTGTTGTCCTGTGCGCGGCAGCCCTGGCGGCGGCACTTTCCCGGCTGGACCTTCGGGGCGCGCCTCCCGCTTGACATCCGGCTGCACTGTAAATACGCTGGAGCTTTGTAACCGCTTGCGCCCCACGCTCCGCGTTCCCACCGCGGAGAGCAAATCAAGCGGGAGGACTCTATGGCACCGCTCTTCTGCTTCCTTGCAGCCGGCACCACTTCGCGATTGATCTCTCTCAGTTGGGTGGACGCCGCGGTCATTGTGATCTACTTCGTGGCCGTCCTGGGCATCGGGTTTTACCTCAAGACACGGACGGCGACCGGCGAAGATTTCTTCCTCGCGGGGCGCGAGATGACAGCCTGGGTGGCGGGCCTGAGCTTCCTGGCCGCCAACCTCGGCGCCCTGGAGCTGATGGGATGGGCGGCCGCGGCCTATCAGTACGGCATCCTGGCCACGCACTGGTATTGGATCGGCGCCATCCCCGCCATGCTCTTCCTGGGCGTGGTGATGATGCCGTTCTACTACATCTCGAAGACCCACTCGGTGCCGGGCTACCTCCAGCTTCGCTTCGGGGAATCCAGCCGTGGCCTGGCGGCCGTCTCGTTCGGGCTCATGACGGTCCTGATGAGCGGCATCAACATGTACTCGATGGCGCTGGTCATGAAGGTGGTGCTCGGCTGGGATATCCACTTCAGCATCTGGGTCTCCTCGATCACAGTGGCGATCTACGTCGCCCTCGGCGGCCTGCGTTCCGCGATCTTTAACGAGGTGCTGCAGTTCGTGCTCATCTGGCTGGGGGCTATGGTGATCCCGATCCTGGGTCTCATTGAGGCCGGCGGCTGGAGCGGCCTCCAGGCCAGAATCGCCCACAACTTCCCCGGCGGCGATTACACGCACCTGTGGCGAACCATGGGCTCGTTCAGCGGCAACCCCATGGGAATCCATTGGACCGGCATTGTCCTCGGCCTCGGTTGGGTGATCTCCTTCGGCTACTGGACGACGGACTTCCTCGTGGTGCAACGCCTGCTCGCCGCCAAGGACGTGCACTCGGCGAAGATGGCCCCCATCATCGGCGCCGGCGTTCAAGATGATGGTGCCGGTCATCGTCATCCTGCCGGGGCTGCTGGCATTGGGGCTGCTGCCCATGCATCTGGTGGGAGAGAGCCAGGCAGTCGTCTCGGGCGGCCACAGCTTCAACGAGGTCCTGCCGCTGATGCTGGCGCGTTACTGCGGCCCCGGCCTGCTCGGCCTGGGCATCACGGCGCTGATCGCGGGCTTCATGAGCGGCATGGCGGGCAACGTCAGCGCCTTTGCCACGGTGTGGACCTACGACATCTACCGCGCCTACATCAAGAAAAGCGGTAGCGATTCGCACTACGTCAGCATGGGCCGCTGGTGTACCGTCCTGGGGGTGCTGATCAGCATCGGCACGGCCTACCTGGTCATGCAGTTCCTGAGCATCATGGACTACGTGCAGGCGCTGTTCAGCTTCTTCATCGCGCCTCTGTTCGGGACGGTGCTGCTGGGGATGTTGTGGAAACGCGCCACGGCGGCGGGGGGCTTCTGGGGCCTGCTCACCGGAACCGTGTCCTCCATCCTCATGTGGGCCTGGGTCAAGCTCGACCCGAGCGCACTGTCGATCATCGCGCTGTCCAGCAACGCCAAGGACATGGCGGAAAACATGTATCGCGCTCTGTGGAGCTGGATCATCTGCGTGACGGTCACGGTCGTCGTCAGCATGATGACCACGCCCAAGGAGGAAAAGGAACTGGTGGGCCTGGTCTACGGCTGCACGGAACTGCCCACGGAAGGACATTTGCCCTTCTACAAGCGCACGGCCTTCCTGGCAGCGGTCGTTGGCGCCGTCTTTGTGGCCCTCAACATCATCTTTTGGTAGGGAGCTATGGCAGAAGAAAAGAAGCCCATTGCAATCTGGTTTTTCATCGGCCTTCTCCTCACGGTCTACGGAGTGCTCATCCTGGGATCCGGATTGTACGATCTGTGGGGCGGGGGTGCGCCGTGAGACGGTCCTGGCCAACCTGCACGTTGGCGTCTGGTGGGGAGCGCTGCTCATTGTGATTGGATTGGTTTACGTGTACTCCTTCTCGCCGACGAGAGGCAAGCGGTAGGGACGAGTCGAAGGAAAGGGAATTATATGGCAAGAAAGATGACGTTTGGATTGATCGTCGGCAACCGCGGCTTTTTTCCCGATCATTTGGCGAAGAGCGGCCGGGAAGAGATGATCGCCGTCCTCACCGCAGCCGGCTACCACGTGGTCTGCCCGACACCGGAACAGACGAAGCACGGCGCCGTCGAGACGCGTGAGGAGGCGAAGAAGTGCGCCGCCCTGTTCCGCGCCGCCAGTGACCAGCTCGACGGCGTCATCATCACTCTGCCGAACTTCGGCGAAGAGCGCGGCCTGGTCGAAGCGCTGCGCCTGGCGAACCTGAACGTTCCGGTCCTGGTCCAGGCCACCCCGGACACCGCCGGCAAGATGACCATCGCCGACCGGCGCGACAGCTTCTGCGGCAAGATGAGCGCCTGCAACAACCTCCAGCAGTACCGCATC
The DNA here is from genome assembly GCA_963798455.1 of Bryobacterales bacterium. Classification (GTDB taxonomy): domain Bacteria; phylum Acidobacteriota; class Terriglobia; order Bryobacterales; family Bryobacteraceae; genus CAWCTD01. The sequence continues at coordinate 3,954,002 of CAWCTD010000003.1, read as the reverse complement.
CCCTATTCGCTGACCACGCTGCACACCGAAGCTCTGTCCTCGCCGGAGTTCAAGAAAGACCTCGACTGGTTTGCCGCCGTCTGCCGCGTGGTGAACGGCCTGCGCAAGCTGCGCGTCGGCGCCATTGGAGCGCGGCCCGCGGCGTTCAACACGGTGCGCTACAGCGAGAAGCTCCTGGAGGCGAGCGGCATCGCGGTCGAACCCATCGATCTGTCTGAGATCTTCGGACGCATCGAGAGGATGAAGGACGACGACCCGGCCGCGCAGGCCAAGTTGAAGGCCATCCAGGACTACGTCGCCACGTCGGGCGTGCCCGCGCACGCTCTGCTCAAGATGGCCAAGCTCGGCGCGGTGATCGACGACTGGATGCAGGCCAGCGAACTGGACGTCAGCGCGGTGCAGTGCTGGACCTCGATGGAGGAGTACTTCGGCGTGGTGCCTTGCACCATCATGAGCATGATGTCGAACGAGCCTGATGTCCAGCGCCTGCGAGGTGGACGTTCCCGGTGTGGTCGCCATGTACGCGCTGCGCCTGGCCTCGGAAACGCCCAGCGCGCTGCTGGACTGGAACAACAACTACGGCGACGACCCGAACAAGTGCGTCTGCTTCCACTGCAGCAACCTGCCCAAGCACTTCTTCGAGGATGTCCGCATGGACTACCAGGAGATCATCGCCGGCACCGTGGGCAAGCTGAACACATTCGGCACCTGCGTGGGCCGCGTCAAGGCCGGCCCCATGAGCTTCGCGCGCTTCTCCACCAGCGACGTCACCGGGCAAGATCCGCGGCTACATGGGCGCCGGGCGGTTTACCGACGATCCGCTCGAGCACCTTTGGCGGCGCCGGGCGTGGTCGAGATTCAGAACCTCCAGACCTTGCTGCGCTACATCTGCGAGAACGGTTTCGAGCACCATGTGGCTGCCAACCTGAGCGAAGATGCGGCGTGCGCCGTGCACGAGGCGGCTGCCAAGTATCTCGGCTGGGACGTCTACTATCACGAATAGGAGTGCTCGATGGCCAAGGTCGCCGGAGTAGATTTTGGCACGCTGAATGTCCGCGTGTCTATTGTCGACAGCGAGAAGGGCCGGCTCGGCTCGGGTGTGGCCGACTATCCTCTTCACCGAAAGAAGGACGACCCCGACCACGCCACCCAGAGCCACGCCGACCACATGCGGGCGCTGGTGGAGGCGACCAGGCAGGCCCTGGAGGTGGCCGGCGTACCGGGGGAGCAGGTGGAAGCCATCGCCCTGGACACGACCGGTTCGACCATCCTCCCGCTTGACGAGCGGTTCGAGCCTCTGGATGACTACTACCTGTGGTGCGACCACCGAGCCTGGCGCGAAGCCGCCCTCATTACAGAGACGGCGCACCGGCTCGAACCTCGAGGCGATCCAGTGGTGCGGAGGGATTTACTCGTCCGAGTGGGGTTTCTCCAAGCTGCTCCACTGGTTGCGGAACAATCCGGAAAAGCGGGGGAAGATCGCCGCGGCGCTCGAGCACTGCGACATGGTCGCGGCCGTGCTGTGCGGCATCAAGGATCTCGGCCGCGTGCCTCGGTCGGTCTGCGCCATGGGCCACAAGTGGATGTGGAACAAGGTGCTGGGAGGCCTGCCCTCGGAGGATTTCCTGGTGGCGGTGGACCGCCTGCTGGGGGGCGTCCGGGAGAAGCTGAAAGGGCGCTACGCCACCAGTGACCAGATCGCCGGGAAGCTGTCGCCGGAGTGGGCCGCCAGACTCGGTCTTCGCGCCGGCATCCCCATCCCCGTTGGCGCCTTTGATGCGCACTGGGACGCCATTGGAGCCGGCGTCCACGAAGGCGACGTGGTCAATGTGGTCGGCACCTCCACCTGTATCATGGCCATTGCCAGGGAAGCCAAACTGGTTCCGGGCGTCTGCGGCGTGGTGCAGGGATCCATCCATCCCCAGATGGCGGGCATCGAAGCCGGACTCTCCGCTACCGGCGACATCTTCGAGGCCATCGCCAGGCGCGCCTCCACCACCGTGGCCGTCCTGTCGCAGGGGCTCGAAGCTTACAGGGCAGGGCAAACCGGGCTGCTGCGCCTCACCTGGGACAATGGCGACCGGACGGTGCTCGTTAACCCCGAGCTCGGCGGCGTCACCCTCGGCTGGAAACTGACCCACACCGCTCAGGACGAGTTGTTCGCGGCCATCGAAGGCACCGCCTTCCACACCCGCGTCATCCTGGAAAGGATGGAGGAGTACGGCGTTCCCATCCGCCGCGTCATCAACGGCGGCGGCGTCCCGCAGAAGAACGAGGCGCTCAACCGGGTGTACGCCAACGTGTTCAACAAGCCGGTCTTGGTGCCCGAGAGCGAGGTCACCAGCCTCGGCTCCGCAATCTTCGCATTCCTGGCGGCCGGAACGTTCCGGTCCATCGAGGAAGCGCAGGATGCGCTGTGCCCCAGCTATCGCACGGTGCAGCCGGAGCCTGCCGCCGCCCAGGTCTACGAGAGGCTTTACCCGCTGTACAGGAAGCTGTACTTCGGCCTGGGACGGGCCGCGGCAGACCCCGTCGCCGCCGGAGACGTCCTGCCCGCGCTTCGCCGGGTTGCGGCCGAAGCCTAGCCGGGTCGATTAGGACCATTTTCTCCTTTGCCTTGCGGCAGCCTTCATGAGAATCTATGGTGTTGATGAGTCTTGAAGAAGTGGCCCGGCGGGCCAGGGTCTCCACAGCCACGGTTTCCCGCGTCTTGAACGACATCGATGTCGTCAAGAACTCAACCCGCGCCAGAGTGTTGAAGGTAGTGGCCGAGTTGAACTACCACCCCAACCTTCACGCCCGATCGTTGGCGGGAGGGAAGAGCCAGACCCTAGGGATGATCGTGTCCAACATGGAGAATCCCTTCTTCCTCGACATCTTCCGGACCTTGGAGGCGGATGCCCGTGATCACGGCTACGACGTGGTCATGGCCAATACCGACTATCAGCCCGAAATGCTGAGCCGAAGCATCCGGCTCATGATCGGGCGCCGCGTGGCCGGCCTGGCGGTCATCGTGTCCGAGATGGCCCCCGAACTGATCAGCGAGCTGACGGCCAGCAAGATCCCTACGGTCTTCTATGACGTTGGCACCGTGACGAAGAACATCTCCAACATTCGCGTGAACTACCGGCGCGGGATCGAGAAGATCGTGGAGTATCTTCACGACCTGGGACACTCGCGGCTGGCCTACGTGGGGCACCATTCGACCTTGGGGCCGACCAGCGAGCGCGAGAAGGCCTTTGTGGAAACGGTCTCGCGCTTCGCCCCGGCCACTCAGTGGCGGACGGTGGCGGATCAAGACGGCTTCGAGGGCGGCCGCCGCGCGGCGCGCGAGATTCTCGCCTCCAGATTTCATCCGACCGCCGTCATCTGCGTCAACGATTTCATGGCCTTCGGTGTCCTCCGCGAGCTGCGCGAACAAGGGCTCCGCGTGCCGGAGGACATCTCCGTCACGGGCTTTGACAACATCCTGCTGTCCGAGTTCTGCTACCCCTCGCTGACTACCGTTCACATCCCACGGGATCGGGTCGGCCACCTCTCGTTTGAGATCCTTGTGCCGGGAGCTGTGAAAGGAAAGCCGCTGGGACGGGAGGTCCTGATCGACCCGGAGCTCGTTCTCCGCGAATCCACAGGCCCGGCCGCGAACGGGACGCGGGAGCGCTGATCGCCGCCACGGACAGGACGCCGCGAGAATCCCCAAGAAGCACAGAAGCGCTATGATAGCGAGAGTATTTTGATGACGGCTCTGCCGTCGCCCTACCCAAGTTGCTAGGAGAGCACATGAGCACGACAGCATATGTAGATAAAGTCTTCGAAACCGTAAAGAAGCGAAACTCCGGCGAACCGGAGTTCCTGCAGGCAGTCACTGAAGTTCTGCGGTCGATAACGCCGGTGTTGGACCGGCATCCGGAGTACGTCGAATCGCTGCATACTGGAGCGGCTGGTGGAACCGGAACGTGTCGTCATGTTCCGCGTCCCCTGGCAGGATGATCAGGGGCGGGTTCAAGTCAACCGTGGATTCCGCATTCAGTTTTCGAGTGCGATCGGTCCGTACAAGGGCGGGATACGATTCCACCCGACTGTTTATCTCGGCATCCTGAAGTTCCTGGCCTTCGAGCAGATCTTCAAGAACTCGCTGACAACGCTCCCCATGGGAGGCGCCAAGGGAGGATCCGACTTCGACCCCAAGGGCAAGTCCGATCTCGAGGTCATGCGCTTCTGCCAGAGCTTCATGACGGAGCTTTTCCGGCACATCGGCTCGGACACGGATGTGCCGGCGGGTGACATAGGCGTGGGCGGACGCGAAATTGGGTACATGTTCGGCCAATACAAGCGCATCCGGAACGAGTTTACGGGCGTGCTGACAGGCAAAGGTCTGGCCTGGGGCGGGTCGCTGATCCGGCCCGAAGCCACCGGCTATGGCTGCGTCTACTTCTGCGAGCAGATGCTCAAGACGCGCGGCGAGGATTTCAAGGGCAAGACTTGCCTGGTCTCCGGGTCGGGCAATGTAGCGCAGTACACGATCGAAAAGCTGAACGAGCTTGGCGCGAAGTGCGTCACCCTCTCCGACTCCGACGGCACGATCTACGATAAGGATGGAATCGACGCGGAGAAGCTGGCCTGGGTCATGGATCTCAAGAACAGCCGGCGTGGGCGCATCAAAGAGTACCTCACGAAGTTCCCCAAGGCCGAATACCTCCAGAACAAGAGGCCTTGGCACATACCGGCGCAGTGCGCCTTTCCGAGCGCCACGCAGAACGAGATCAACGGAGAGGATGCCAAGACGCTCATCAAGAACGGCTGCTATGTCGTGGGCGAGGGCGCCAACATGCCGACGACGCCCGACGGCGTGGAGCACTTCCGGGCGGCGAAGATCCTCTTCGGCCCCGGCAAGGCAGCCAACGCCGGCGGCGTGGCCACCTCCGGCCTCGAGATGGCGCAGAACTCGATGCGCCTTTCCTGGAGCCGGGAAGAAGTCGATGGCAGGCTGAAGGGCATCATGACTTCCATCCACGAGCGCGGCTTGGGAGACTTCCAAGGAATACGGGGCTCCTGGCGACTACGTGACGGGCGCGAACATCGCCGGCTTCGTCAAGGTGGCGGATGCCATGCTGGCACAGGGTCTAGTCTAGAGTATGCGCTGCTGTGTCGCAAGCTATCGGGGCCGCGGCTGCGGCAGGCGTCGCGGCCCCCGATTGACGAGGCTTCGATGAAGCCACCGGACCTTCGCGACCAGCTCCGCTACGCCTACGATCCACAGGTTCGCGGCTTCCACCACCTGATGGCTCGGCGTGTGCGCACGATCCTGATGGTCTCGAATTCCTACGAGTCCTTCAGCATCTCGCGCGATTACTCGTTGACGCAGGATATTTACGGCACGTCCCAACTGCTGCACCTCCAGAACGTCCCGCAGATTGCCACAGCCCTGTCCGGCGAGGAAGGGCTGAGCATTCTGGGAAAGGAACACTTCGATCTTGTCCTTGTCTCCAGCAATCTGCCCGATATGGACACGCTCGACTTCGGCCGGAAGGTGAAGGCTGCCCATGCCGAACTGCCGGTCGTCATGGTCGTCTTTGACGGGTCCTGGTTCGACCAGACCTATCGTGGCGCCGAGCCCGAAGGAATCGACCGGACCTTCGCGTGGCGCGGCAGCGCCGATGTTCTGCTCTCGATCATGAAGCTTGTCGAGGACAGCCAGAACATCGACCGCGACCTTGGCCTTGCTTCCATTGGGACGATTCTCGTCATCGAGGATGCGGTCGAGCACTACTCGCTCATTCTGCCGCACCTCTACTCAATGCTCATGCAGCGCACCTTCATGCTGGTGCCCGAGGGCATCAACGAGAGCGATCGCCAGGTCCGGACGCGTGTTCGCCCCAAGGTGCTCCTGGCGCGCACTTTCGGCGAGGCAAGCGCGCTTTTTGATAAGTATGAGGCCTCGCTGGTCGGCATCATCTCCGATCTGCACACGTTCCACGATGACCGCATCGACCCCGACGCGGGCGTGCGATTTCTGCGTGAAGTCGCGGCCCGCGAACCGGGCATCCCAATCCTCATTCAGTCGTCCGAGCCGGACGCGGCCGAAGTGGCCCGGTCGGTGGGAGCACGTTGCTTGAACAAGCGCGGGTCGGACATGCGGGCCGGCATCGAGCAGTTCGTTCTCGAGGATATCGGCTTCGGCGATTTCGAATTCCGCATGCCGGACGGGACAAAGGTCAAGCGCGTTGCCAACTTGTGGGAGATGGAGCAGGCGCTCTCCACCGTGCCCGACGAATCGTTAGTGTTCCACGTCGAGCGCAACGATCTTTCCCACTGGTTCCGGGCGCGCGGCGAAATCACGCTGGCCGCGGTCCTCAGGCCGATTACCCTCGCGGACTTTCCAACGGTCGATGCGCTCAAGGAGTACTTGATCAACGCGATTTCCATTGCGCGAAGGGAGAGATACCGCGGAGCCATCGCCGACTTCCGTCCGCCGGAATTCGATCCCGACTACCCCTTTCTCGTGCTCGGGCGCGGCTCACTGGGCGGCAAAGGCCGCGGCTTGGCATTCATGTTCCGGCAACTCAGCCAGTGGCTGAAGGACGATCGCATCGAAGGCGTCAAGACGCGCCTGCCCCGCACGCTGATCATCGGCGCGGATGAATCCGACGCCTTCCTCAAGGACAACGCTATGGAGGCAACGTCCTTCGGGGGACTCGCCGATGACGTCATCCTACGGCGCTTCGCCGGCTGCCGGCTCGGCCGCCATCTGCGCGAGTGCCTGGGGCACTATGTGACGCGGGTGAATGTTCCGCTGGCCGTCCGCTCGTCGGGGCTGCTGGAGGACTCCCACTGCCAGCCGTTGGCCGGGCTTTACGCGACTTACATGCTGCCTAACAACCATCCGGACTTCGAGGTAAGGCTGAACCACCTCGCGACCGCCGTGAAGCTGGTTTACGCCTCGGCGTACGTCGAGCGGCCGCGGCGTTACCTTGAGGCGAATTGGGCAGGATTTGGCCGAGACCCGGATGGCAGTGATCATCCAGGAAGTCGTCGGCCATCGGCACGGCAGGTACTTCTACCCAGCCTTCTCGGGCGTGGCCCAGTCTCACAATTACTACCCGATCTTCCAGATGAAGCCGGAAGATGGTGTGGCAACCATCGCCCTGGGCCTGGGCAAACAGGTGGTCGAGGGTGGGGATGCGGTGCGCTTCTCGCCGCGCTACCCGCAGGTTCTGCCGCAATTCCGGTCGCCTGCCGAGGTCTTGAAGGTCTCACAGCGAGAATTTTTCGCCCTGGACCTCGAGCGCAGCGAAGCCGACTTGCTGGGCGGCACGGATGCCACGCTCGCCCGGCTGCAGCTCTCTCAGGCAGAGGCGGATGGGACGCTGGCACTGACCGGCAGCGTTGTAGCCACGGACGAGGATCGGATATACGACGGGCTGGGCCGGCACGGCAGCCGCGTTGTCACATTCGCGCGCATCCTCAAGCACAACCTCTTCCCGCTTTGTGCCATTCTCAACGAGCTGCTCGAAGCCTGCCGCCGGGACTTGGGTTTCGCGGTCGAGATCGAATTTGCCGTGGACCTTGACGCTGATCCGTCCTTTAACCCGGAATTTTACTTGCTGCAGATGAGACCTTTGGTGGCCTTGCGCGAGCGCTGCGACATCGCCTCGGAGTCCCTCCCGCCGGACGAAGCTGCTATGTCGCTCCGAGCGCGTGCTGGGAAATGGGCGCATCGAGGGCTTGCGTGATATTATCTATGTCGATTGCGCTAAATTCGACCGCGGGCGGAGCGCGGAGGTTGCATCGATCGTGGCGGAAATCAACGAGCGTCTGACCCGGGAACGCCGGCACTATGTGCTCATAGGGCCCGGGCGCTGGGGCTCGTTTGACCCCTGGATCGGAATACCCGTGGCCTGGCACCAGATATCCTCGGCGCGCGTGATCGTCGAGGTTCCCGCAAGGGACCTGCCCATGGAGCCGTCGCAAGGCACTCACTTTTTCCACAACTTGACTTCAGCGGGCATTGGCTACTTCTCGCTGGGCGGGTCGAACGAGAAGGAGTTCGTCCGCTGGGACCTGCTCGAGGCACTGCCGGGCGAAGATATCGCTCCCGGAGTCCGGCACGTCCGCCTGACCCAGCCTCTGTCGGTGCGCATGGACGGTCAGACCCAGCAGGGCGTCATCTCGCTACCCTGATAGGGAGGTAATGTTCTGTGTCGTCGGCTCCCAGTACCGGATTACCGGCGCTTGATCGCATTCTCGGAGGGTTGATTGCCGGCGACAACCTTGTCTGGCAGGTTGCCTCCATCGAGGATTACCTGCCCTTTGTGCGCCCCTACTGCGAGGAAGCGCTTCGGCAGGGCCGCAAGTTCGTCTACTTCCACTTCGAGCGTCACGTTGAGCTGATCTCTCCGGACCCGCGCGTGGAGACCCACCGCCTGGATCCGGCGGTCGGCTTCGAGACACTCACGGCGGAGATCCATCGCGTCATCGCGCGCGCCGGCCGCGGCGCCTATTACCTGTTCGACTGCCTCTCCGATCTCGCCGCGGACTGGTGCAGCGACATGATGCTGGGCAACTTCTTCATGGTCACCTGTCCCTACCTGCGCGAGCTCGACACAATCGCCTACTTCGCGCTGCTGCGAAGGCGCCATTCGTACCGCGCGGTAGCCTCCATCCGGGACACCACGCAGCTCCTGCTTGACGTCCACCGCCATGAGGGTACGCTCTATGTCCATCCCCTCAAAGTCTTCCAGCGCTACTCGCCCACCATGTATCTTCCGCACGTCTGGCTGGGCGACTCCTTCCGGCCGGTGACGGATAGCACCACCATCAGCGGCATCTACGAGACCCTGATGCGCGACGGCTCGGGGAGAGAGACAGACCGCTTCGATCTTTGGGACCGCACATTCCAGGCGGCGCAGGAGACGCTCGATGCCGTCGGGCGCGGCGAGCGCAAGCCGGAGGCGACTGCGGGAGACCTTCCGGCATCTGCTGCACATGGTGATCAGCCGCAACGAGCGCATGCTAGAACTGGCGGAACGCTACCTGACGATCGAGGAACTGCTGGCCGTGCGCCGTCGCATGATCGGCACCGGCCTCCTGGGCGGGAAGGCGGCCGGCATGCTGGTTGCCCGCGCGATCCTGCGACACGCAGCCAGGCGCTGGCAGGACATCCTCGAGCCGCACGATTCCTTCTTCGTAGGTTCCGACGTCTTCTATTCGTACCTCGTCAGCAACGGCTGTTGGCGTGCGCGACAGAAACAGCGCGACAGCGCCAGGTTCCTCGACGACGTGGAGCGCGCCCAGGAGCAGATGCTCGCCGGCTCGTTCCCCGAGTTCGTGCGCGACCAGTTTGCGGAGATGCTGGACTACTTCGGCCAGGCTCCGATCGTCGTGCGTTCGTCCAGCCTGCTCGAGGACAGCTTCGGGAACGCCTTCTCGGGCAAGTACGAGAGCGTCTTCTGTGCCAACCAGGGCTCGCCGCAGGAGCGCCTTGAGGCATTCCTCGCGGCAGTGCGCCATATCTACGCCAGCGCCATGGGGCGCGATGCCCTGCTCTACCGCGCCCAACGCGGCCTGCTCGACCGCGACGAACAGATGGCGCTCCTCGTGCAGCGCGTATCGGGGGCAGTGCACGGCCGCCTTTTCTTTCCGCAGGTGGCCGGCGTGGGGCTGTCGTTCAACCCCTTCGCCTGGTCGGAGCAGATCGATCCAAGAGCCGGTGTCCTGCGGCTCGTTTTCGGCCTCGGCACCCGCGCCGTCCGCCGGTCGGACAACGACTACACGCGCATCGTGGCGCTCAACGCGCCTGCACGCCGGCCGGAGACCACGTCCAGTGAGGTGCGCGGATACGCGCAATGCCGCGTGGACGTTCTGGACCTCGAGAAGAAGGAACCGAAGACGTGTTCCTTCGAGGAGGTCGTCAAGTCCTGCGGAGAGCAATCCATTGAGATGGTTGCCTGGCGTGATCCCGAGCTGATAAGGCAGTCGAGGGAAACCGGGCGTACGGCCTTTCCCTGGGTCCTCACTTTCAAGAAGCTCCTCGCGGAGACCTCCTTCGTCACCGACATGCGCACGCTTCTCGAAACGCTCGAGAAAGCCTACGACTATCCCGTCGACGTGGAGTTCACGACGAACTTTCTCGCCGATGGCAGCTATCGCATAAACCTGGTTCAATGCCGGCCGTTCCAGGTGAAGGGCGGCGGCCCCGTGCTCGCGCAGCCGGAGGCCATTGCCGACGGCGATCTCGTCCTGAAGACGCAGGGCGCCGTCATCGGCCCAAGCATGGTAACGACGGTGGGACGGCTCATCTACGTCGTGCCCTCCGTCTATGGCCTGCTGCCCCAGAGCGACCGTTACTCGATTGCGCGGCTCATTGGCCGTCTCACGTGCCTGGAGAAGCGGCCCGAAGGCGCGCTCCTTCTCGTCGGCCCTGGACGCTGGGGCACCGCTGAGCCCGCTCTCGGGGTGCCTGTCTCGTTCGCCGAAATCAGCAGCGTCACCGCGTTGTGCGAGGTCATCGAGATGCGCGAGGGTCTGGTGCCGGATGTCTCGCTCGGCACGCACTTCTTCAACGATCTGGTCGAAATGCAGATCCTCTACCTGGCGCTGATTCCTGGCAAAGAAGGAAACCGCCTCAACGCGAACCTCATCGAGCGGGCGCCCAACCGCCTCGCCAGACTCATCCCGGAGGAAGCGGCCTGGGCCAAGGCCGTGCGTGTCATCGACCCGGCCGGCCTCCCCGGTGGACGCGTCTTGCGCCTGCATGCCGACGCCCTGCGCCAGAGCGCCATCTGCTACTTCGCGCCAACGTGAGGTGGGGCGGCCTTTCAGGCCGCGGCCAGGATTGCCTGCCCCACACGGCGCTGCCGTAATGCTGCGGACTTCTCACTCAGGACACCAGGTTGAGGTGCGACGGCTATCACGCCGATTCCGGAGGCCACCGCGACATGCGGTCCTGAGCATGGGCTTCGGGCGACGGCACCCCGCCCGCAAATCCGCCAGGCGCAACAAAACGTTTGGCGCCCACGAATGCCAGAGGTCCGACATGGCGACAAAGCAGCCAAGTGGATCAGACCCGACCCTAGGGCGTTTACCGCGACGGATTTGGCGTCCCATGGTCGCTTACAATGTCCAGCTTGTAGGTGTGTCGTGCTAGCAAGGCCCGGTTCATCAGGACGCCGGGCGCAACTTCCTTCAACAAGGAGCGAATCACTTCCACGTCCGCATTGCAGCCTGCAATGATGCCCGTCAACGCTTCAGGTGGCAGAGCGAGAAAATCACCGTCCGTTGTCACGGAGAACGCAGGATCAACGCTGCGATCCCGCGCTAGTATCCTGTATTCCTCCTCATAGCTCCACGCCGCAGCTTTATTCAATAGAACGCCGTCGACCATCGCCTTTGCGTCCGTCAGCATATCCGGTCCAAGCGCGGGGAGTGACTCTTTATACAGGACTTCGTACGCTCGTCGAATTGGCTCCTGAGTGGCGTCGTATTCGAGACACACGCCCTTATGCTGTTCCGCGTAGTGCGACCACATCAGCACGGAATCCGCGCGAGACGTGAGGCAGTATATGCGCCATCGTTCTACATTGAATTTCCAGACCCAATCAGTCAGGTTCTCAATGGTCCGCCGCAGAAGCTCCTTATGGTCGTACCAGTTTTCCTCGATCCGCGTGGCGAGCGACGCCAGCAATTCGGGCGGCAACCGCTCATAGAGGCCGCCCAACTGCTCTCCCCATTTCTTCCGGCTTCCGGGATCCTCAATGGACGGGTCAAAGTAAGGCCGACAATCCCATGGATCGTTGAGGCTGTCCGGATTGGAGAAGTGGACCCGGCGATTGATCAGCGTGTCCCTCAGGTAGTCGAGCCGCGCACCCTGGTAATGGTAGAGCCTCGTGATTCCCTTCTGCGCCACTGTTCTCACGATAATAGTTTACGATGCAATTACGTTCGCAGCCGTCTCAGGACCTTGTAGTCCGCCCAGAGCCGTCGCGGTACCAGTTTGGAGAGGCCCCGTTTTGCCTCTGACCTTTCCGTCTCGGTTTACACCGCCGAACCCAACATGGTCGATTTGTGTCAACCGCGCCTGCCCGAGTTTGGCTGACTCCATCGACTGCAGGTAAGATGGATCTGGTGCCTCGCCATGGAACCGTTCACGTTGCGCCACGAGAAAGCACTCGTTGAAAAGAAACTCAAAGTATCCATTCCGCCCAGGCTTCGCGAGCAGCTCTGGCAGCAAATTCTAGCCCGCGATGACCAGTGGGAAATCGGTTGGAATGAATACACCACTCGACTGGCAGAGACGCAAATTAAGTTGAAGCGCTTGCTCGGCAGGACCGCTCTCATCGCGAAGACTCAGACCGGTAAACAGCAAGGGATCGAAGTGTATTTCCGTGAGGGCTATCCCTCAAATGTTCTAGAGGTGATCGAACAGTTCTGGGATGAACTTCCTGGCGACCAACGGCCATCGTTCGGACAGACGGTAAACGATTCCATGACGGCATTCAACTGCCCGTGGCTGCTAATTGATGGCATGTTTTTTAGGATCGACGACACCTTCATGAAGGAACTCATCGAAAGCGCTCAAGCCGCCTTAGTTTCTCGGGGCTTTGACGGCGCGGTCGACGAGATGCGCGAGGCGCGAGAAAACTTGATGGCCAATCGCCCAATAGACGCAATCGTGTCCGCGCTAAAGAGCGTCGAAAGTACGCTGAAGTCGATCCTGAAGACTCAGTCCGGAACCGCGAAGGAGCTATTTGTCAAATTCCGCGAGGCCGACTATATGAACGATATCCCACAGAATCACGCGAAAGCGATTTCTGGCGCGGTCTTGCCGGGTATCGCCATATTGAGGAATGAGCTTGGTGGCCACGGACAAGGGTCGGATGTCATGAACGTTCCAAGTTCCTATGCTTCCCTCGCAGTGCATCTTGCGTCGGCGATTAATCTTTTCCTGGTTGAGCAGGGCGCCACGTCAGTGCAGACTGACCGTCAGCCGGCTGAGCCATTGCACATCGTCGACGAAGATGTTCCGTTCTGACTCGAATCTACTTGGTGGCACTACGCCCACCTTGCGGTAGCGCCGCACCCGAGTTCCGCCAGTACCGTCGCGACAGGAAGCGCGGGACTCTTTGGATCAGGAACGATAAGTCATTAGCGTTGATCGGAAGTGCCGAGGCGGACACTCGTTCGGGCACCACAGGAAGCCACGGAGCCGAGGCGCTTTCGATAACGTGACTTGAAGGAATGCCGGGTAACCGGCATGCTATGGGGGTTGAATTGATTTCCCTTTGCACTCAACGACTTGCAAGGGCGATTTCAGCCCCGAGAGCGGCGAGACGTGCTGACCTGGGTGAGCTGCCACTGTCCTGGAGAATATCACACGCGAAGCGTCTGTGGCCGAAGGCCACTTCGTTCAAGTCGGCTTCGCTCCGCCGATTCTTCGCATGGGCAATTTGACGGCTAACGCCCATCCCGGAAACTCGCCTTTGCGCCCCGACAGCTGTAACCAGATCCGCATGCCGGTGGTGTTCCGCCAGTCCCCACACTCAATCGACCGATTCGCCGGCGCTGCTACGCCACTTCCGAAGCTGCATCGTGGCCAGTTTCCAGTCGAAGCAGGATCAGTTGCTACAAACGCGGGGCGCAGTGCGAAATGGGCGTCGGGCCGGGTCCGGCGTCCGCCAGGCTCATAGCTCCCCACTCGGGACGCGCCCGTGATGAACTCCTGCCGTCCGTGGGCACTGCGGCCCGTGCTTCGAGAGTTTCTTTGTTCTTTCCATCCCTTGGTTGGATGTTGACCTCTCCGCGCACGCGGACGCACGGAAGGAAGCATTGCCCTGGCGCGCGTTTGAGGGGAGTGCTGCTTATTCCCGGTGCGGAGGCCTGTTCGCGCTAGCATTCTACCGCCCGGCCACGACGACAGTCCCCCGCGAAGCCAACTACTCGGCCAGGCGGCTTCCGCCAGCGGTGAGGCCAATTCGATCCAGACAGCCTCTTGTGGCAGCAATGCTTCTCGTCGTCGCTCGCTGTTTGGAACGGCCCCGGCTGCCCCCTTGTTTGCTTGGGCTATTCGACCCTTGAACGCCCACGACAGAGGTCGCGGCCACGTTTGTTCCGTGGTAGTCTATTTCCGTCTGGCCAACGCCGATGCCCGACCGAGCTAGAGCCGTCAACCCTGGAGTCCTTCGCTGGGCCAGAGAGCGGGCGGGCCTGTCGGTGGCCGCGGTGGCGGCACGCTTGGTGAAACCGCAGCAGGTCATTGCGAACTGGGAGACGGGCGAAGACGCCCCGACATTTCGCCAGCTCGAGCAACTGGCAGAACGACTCTATAAGCGCCCGCTGGCAATCTTCTTTTTCCCGAGTCCGCCAGACGAAGAAGACCCTCGCACGCAGTTTAGAACGCTCCCGCAGGCCGAGCTTGACATGCTTGCCACGGACACCCGTTACGCACTCCGCGAAGCGCTAGCATTTCAAGACTCCGTCCGGGAGCTGTCGGGAGGCAAGAACCCAGCAGCCACTCTTATCACACGAGATGTCCGAACAACAACGGATCAGACCGTCGAAGATCTGGCAGGTCGGCTACGTTCGTACCTCGGCGTGTCCATTCACGATCAGTCATCCTGGCGGAATGCTGAAGATGCTTTTAAGCGCTGGCGCGACGTGGTGGAGGGTGCGGGCGTCTTGGTGTTCAAACGGTCGTTCAAACAGGATGACATTTTCGGCTTCTGCCTTTATGACGATGCCTTTCCCCTGATCGTGGTCAACAATAGCACGGCGCATTCGCGACAAGTGTTTACTTTGTTCCACGAAGTCGCGCACTTGCTGTACTCAGTTAGCGGCATCACGAAGCAGGATACGCGGTACCTCGATAGGCTGTCGGGGCCTGCGCACACTACTGAGGTTGAGTGCAATCGCCTTGCCGCTGAATTTCTGGTGCCTGGCTCGACATTCCCGTGGAAAGAACTTGGCAAAAGCGACCTTGACGCTTTCGTGTCCTCGCAGGCCCGGCGCTACAATGTCAGCCGCGAAGTCATTCTGCGACGTCTCCTGGATCGTACCTTGATTAGCCAGACCACCTATGCGAAGAAAACTGAGCAATGGAATCGCGAATATATAAAGTCGCGGGAGGGCCAGTCGGGTGGAAACTATTACGCTACACATGCAACGTACCTCGGCCAGACTTATCTCCGCCTCGCTTTCAAGCAGTACTACCTCGGCAATGTGAGTCTTGAGCAACTGGCCGGACACTTGCGTGTCAAGGCTCGACACGTGTCCCGACTCGAGGACTTCGTGGTGGCGGGCGAGTAGTGACAATGGTATACGTGATGGACACGAGTTCCTTTGTCGTGCTTGGGCACTACTTCCCCGATAGGTTCTCCTCATTTTGGGTGGACCTCAATGCTCTGGTGGACGGAGGCCGGCTGGTGTCAGTCTCAGAGGTATGGAAGGAACTTGACAACAAGAAGGCGCGTCCACACCTGATAGATTGGCTCGCGTCCAGAAAGGGAATGTTTCAGACCCCGTCGACAGACGAGATGGATTTCGTCGCAAAGATTTTCTCTGTCGATGCTTTTCAGTCGCTTGTGAAGCGGAGGAGTATCCTGGAGGGGTCACCCGTTGCTGATCCATGGGTCATAGCTAGCGCGGCCGTGCGTGGCGGGTTCGTGGTCACCGAGGAATTGGAGAAGCCGAACAACGTGCGTATCCCAACGGTTTGCAGGCACTTTGAGGTGGGGTGCACGACACTTCAGGGCCTGATGAGCCGCGAGGGTTGGAAGTATTGACGAGGCAGTTTGAGTACTGACAGGCGTCGTCTACACGGTCGACGAAACGGGGAATTCAGCGGATGTGGGCTTTCCCTCGGAGCCGGCAGGCACTCCGCCTTTAGACGAGGTCACTCTGACGAGGCGTCACCATGTAAGGGAACGCCGTGCGAATCAGCTCGGAAGGGCCCCTGATCTTCGCCAGCTTGACACTTGGCACCAGAATGGACCCCGTAAAGTTCCCGTCACCTCAACTGGTCGGGAAACGCCCGACCCGCGGATGTGCAACCAGTCGACGCGGGCCAGAACTCCGCCTCTGGGCGGTTCGCCCATCACACAGTCTTGGCCCCCCCTCGTCCCCCCACCGCGTCACTCATTCGCCTGGGGCCGGGGCGGGTCACATCCCCTGCGCAGAATATCTCTTTCCCCACGGCCTACTTGCGCCCCCACACCGTCCCCGGCCGCGCCCCCCCGTGCTAATGCTGGTGCGAGGATGGCTCCCGGCTACCCCTCGCCTGCTCTCTGAAAACCGAATATCCCCGCTCCGCTTTACCCCTCGCGCCCGGCGCAAAACACAATTTTGCCGAACGAAGCCAATTCGCACCTAACCTATTGGGAATCAATTACTTGAGTGCGCTAAACCGGCGTCGAAAACCGCTCTCGGACCTCGGCGCTCACCGCCGTCGGCTTCCCCGTCCGGGCGTCGAGGGGGTACCACAAGGTGCGGGCCTTCGCCAGCACGAGGCGCCCAACCGCCTCGCCAGACTCATCCCGGAGGAAGCGGCCTGGGCCAAGGCCGTGCGTGTCATCGACCCGGCCGGCATCCCGGGTGGACGCGTGCTGCGCCTGCATGCCGACGCCTTGCGCCAGAGCGCCATCCGCTACTTCGAGCCATGCTGAGGCGACACGGAGCCCTCGCGGCGATGCTATTATTTCGGTAGCCTTTCCTGGGAGGATAGCCATATGCCGCTTCGCCCAACTGTGCGCGAGGTGCTTCAGCGGCTTGAGATCGATCCCGTCAACTCAGGCTCATGCGGGGGCGAGTGGATAGCCGCCCCCTCCGGTGAGGAACTGGCCTCGCTCAACCCCGCCGACGGCTCTTGGATCGCCCGAGTTCGGATGGCCGGACCCGCTGACTATGAAGAGGTCGTGCGCCGCGCCTCGGAGACTTTCCTCGAATGGCGCATGCTTCCCGCGCCCAAGCGCGGCCAGATCGTACGCGACATTGGCGATGAGCTGCGGCGCGCCAAGGACGCCCTGGGCGCCCTCGTCACCATCGAGACGGGCAAGATCCTTGCCGAGGGCCGGGGAGAGGTGCAGGAGATGATCGACATGGCGGACTTCGCCGTCGGTCTCTCTCGCCAACTTCACGGGTTCACCATGCAAAGCGAGCGGCCCGCACACCGCATGTATGAGCAGTGGCATCCCCTCGGCGTCGTCGGTGTGATCACCGCCTTCAACTTCCCAGTCGCCGTCTGGGCGTGGAACGCCTTAATCGCCGCGGTCTGTGGTAACACCGTCGTCTGGAAACCCTCCCCGGAGACGCCGCTCACATCTGTCGCAGTCCAGAAGATTTGCAGCCGGGTGCTGGAGCGTCATGGCTGGAAATCCGTCTTGAACCTTGTGATAGGCGACATACCCACGGTCGGAGACAGGCTGCTCGGCGACCGTCGGGTGCCGCTTATCAGTGCAACGGGTTCCTGCGGGATGGGGCGCCATGTGGCGGAGTCGGTCAGCCGCCGTCTTGGCCGGACCCTTCTCGAACTGGGCGGCAACAACGGCGTCGTCGTCATGAACGACGCCGATCTTGACCTGACGTTGCGGGCCGTGCTGTTCGGCGCCATTGGGACCGCCGGCCAGCGGTGCACCACGATTCGCCGGCTCTTCCTACAGACGGGGATCGCCCCAGCCCTCACCGACAAGTTGCTGGCTGCGTACCGCCAGGTCCGGATCGGAGATCCACTCGAGGAATCGACACTGATGGGGCCGCTGATCAACCGGCAAGCCGTCGCGGGAATGATGCAGGCTCTGGAGCGGATCCGTGGCCAGGGCGGCGAGGTCCTGTATGGCGGAAAGCCGCTTGAGCGGCCCGGCGGATGCTGGGTGGAGCCGGCCATCGTCCGCGCCCGCCCGGAAATGCCGATCCTTCTGGAGGAGACGTTCGCCCCCATTCTCTACCTGGTGGAGTTCGACGCCCTGGAACAGGCGATCCGCTGGCACAACGACGTTCCACAGGGACTTTCCTCGGCGATGTTCACCACCAGCCTGATCTCCGCTGAGACCTTTCTGAGTGCGCGCGGCAGCGATTGCGGCATCGCCAGCATCAATGTCGGGACCAGCGGCGCAGAAATCGGTGGGGCCTTCGGCGGAGAAAAGGAGACAGGAGGCGGCCGCGAGGCTGGCAGCGATGCCTGGAAGCAGTACATGCGCCGCCAGACCGTGACCGTGAACTGGTCCCCTGACTTGCCCCTCTCGCAGGGCATCCAGTTCGAGCTGTAAGGGCACGCTTCGGGACGGTGGGCGGCTACGCTTGGTGTTCAGCTTCAGTAGGTGATCGATGTCCGGCGACTGATCTCAACAACGTCTATCACATGATCCTCAAGGTCAAGATCGAAGAAGATGCGATAGCTGCTCACGCGCCGGCGCCAGGCGGTTCGTTCAGAGACCAGCCGCCCAATGTCACCCTGGAACGGATTGACACGCATGGATCTCAGCGCGGCAATGATCCGGCGCTGGTCTCTATCGGGAAGCTTTGCGAGTTCCTTGGCGGCGCGTCTTGCGATTCGCAGATTCCAGGTCATGGGCGAGTTGGTCCAGGGTCAAGTATTTCCCTTTCCGGATCTCCGCGCGACCGCGAGCGATGGCTGCGAGTTCGGCTACCGTGCCGGTGACGGTGGGATACCTGCGGAAGAGGTAGAAACGCAGGGCCTCCCGAACGAGCTCCGAGTGCGTGCGGTGTTCCGCCTTGCTCGCCGCCTCGACCTCCGTTAGCATTCCCGGCGGGAGCGAAATAGTCATAGTCCGGCGCGTTCTCATGGGGGTAATACCTGTTAAGACCAAGTCTTACCAAAGAATATCGGACCTGAGGTTCGCCTGTCAATGCACGGTACATTGACTTCCTCCAGCCGGTCCTGGCGCCTCGCTGCAAGGTGGGCTGGCGATACGATTGGGGCATGCCCCGCGCGGCTGGACGTGTATGCGTCATGGCGGTGCTCACCTTCGCCCTCGCCGCCATCTTGTCCGGACAACAGAGCGTCCTGCGGCATATCGATTTCTTCGGATACGAAGGTTTCGACATCGCCTCCATCCGAAACGCCCTGCCCTTTCACGAAGGTGACGGCGTGACGATATCAAAGGCGTTGGGTGATGAGTGGAAGCGGGAGGGGAGAGAGGTCGTGAGGCGGCTCTCAAGCAAGGACCCGACGGACATTGCCATCGTCTCGTACGAGGGCGCGAACCTGCTGGTTTACATCGGACTGCCTGGAAAGTCAGCCAGTCGGGTTAAGTACAACCCGGTCCCGACTGGCCATGCTCGCCTGCCGCCGAACCCCGTGAAGCTGCATGAGGAAATGGAGAACGCTCTGATCAATGCGGTAGAAAAGGGTGCAACCGGCGCAGACAACTCAAACGGCTACACTCTTTCGACCGACCCAGCACTTCGGGCAAACGAACTGGCGCTTCGAGAGTATGCCGTGCAGAACGGGCCATCGATAATCCGCGTTCTCGCTTCTGCCTCCGACCCTGTGCACCGCGCCATTGCCGCCACCGCACTCGGCTATGCTCGCCAGACGGATGAACAGGTTGCCGCTTTAGTCAATGCCAGCTTTGACCCTGACAGCGCCGTCCGCAACAACGCGGTACGGGCATTGGCCGTTCTCGTCGAGGCGAAACCGGAGGCGGGTCGCCGGATTCCGGCGGACAGGTTCATCGATCTCCTGCGTTCAGGTTTGTGGACCGATCG
The DNA here is from genome assembly GCA_963798455.1 of Bryobacterales bacterium. GTDB lineage: Bacteria > Acidobacteriota > Terriglobia > Bryobacterales > Bryobacteraceae > CAWCTD01. The sequence continues at coordinate 3,934,286 of CAWCTD010000003.1, read as the reverse complement.
GAACAAGGCTGGTTTTCTCCTCCTCTCGTTGACCAAGAGTCGAGACCCGGCACTCCTGGGCCAACTGCGCTCGCAGGCTCTCGCGCCTCTCCTGGAGATGGCAAGGTGGGGAACGGCGGGCCACGCGTATTTCGCGAGAATCCTGTTGGGACGGATCGCGGGGATTGAAGAAGGTCGCCTGAGTGAATTGGTTCAGGCGGGACAGGTGGACGCGATCCTAAGGGAATTCCAGTAGGATCACTCAGCCACACCCTCGCGGTTTGGGTTTCGCTGGCGCCCTCCTACCGCGGCTGCGTCTCCACTTCCTCCAGCCAGTCGGGGCGCTTGAGGACTTCGCGGGGCTTGCTGCCGTCGGGCGGGCCGATGATGCCATCACGCTGCATCATGTCGAGAATGCGCGCCGCGCGGCCGTAACCCAGGCGCAGACGCCGCTGCAACGTCGAGGTGGACGCCTTGCCCATTTCCAGCACCACGCGGAGCGCCTCTTCGTACAGTGGATCCTGCTCGCCCTCGAACTCCTCCAGGTTCGGCCTCGTCATCCTCGGACGGCGGCGCCACGAGGTAGGTCGCGTCGTACTCGGGCGCGGCCTGCTCCTTCCAGCAGTCCACCACCCGGTTGATCTCGGTCTCGGTCACCAGCGCACCGTGCACGCGGATCAGCCGCGACGACCCCGGCGGCAGGAACAGCATGTCGCCCTTGCCCAGCAGGTGCTCGGCGCCCATCACGTCCAGGATGGTCCGCGAGTCCACCCGCGTCGCCACGCGGAAGCTGATGCGCGCCGGGAAGTTGGCCTTGATGAGGCCGGTGACCACGTCCACGCTCGGCCGCTGCGTGGCCAGCACCAGGTGGATGCCCACCGCGCGCGCCATCTGCGCCAGCCGCGTCACCGACTCTTCGACGCTCCCTCGCTCCAGCATCATGAGGTCGGCCAGTTCGTCGATGAACACCACGATGTAGGGCAGCGGCTCCGGTTCCTCGGCGTCGCCTTCCTCCTCGAACAGGTTGCGCGGCTCGTACTGCGCCTGCCGCACCTTGCGGTTGTATTGCTCGACGTTGCGCACGCCCTGCGATGCCAGCAACCTCAGCCGGCGGTCCATCTCCAGCACGGCGTTGCGCAATGCATTGGTCGCTTTCTTGGGGTCGGTGATGACCGGGGTCAGCAGGTGCGGGATTCCTTCGTACAATCCCAGCTCCAATCGCTTCGGATCCACCAGGATCATGCGCACCTGCTCGGGGGAAGAACGGAACAGGATCGACATGATCATCGAGTTCAGCAGCACGCTCTTGCCGGAGCCCGTAGACCCCGCGATCAACAGGTGCGGCATGGACTCCAAGGCGGCGATCTTGATCCGCCCGCTGATGTCTTTGCCCAGAGGGATGGGCAGCTTGGCCGTGGTGCTCTGGAATTCATCCGACTCCAGAATCTGGCGCAGCCCGATCAGCTCGCGCCGGGTGTTGGGGACCTCGATGCCCACCGTCGGTTTGCCCGGGATGCGCTCGATCAGGATCGACTCCGCCTGTAGCCCCAGGCACAGGTCCTCGCTCAGTGTCGTGATACGGCTGTATTTGATGCCCGCCTCCGGCTTGAACTCGAACGTCGTGACCACGGGGCCGGGGTTGATCTGCACCACCGAGCCGAGAACGTTGAACTCCTCGAACTTCGACTTGACACGCGCGGCGATCTCCTTCAGCTCCTGTTCGTCGTAGGGGCTGCGGCCCGCGGATTCGTTGAGCAGATCGGTGGCAGGCAACTGATACTCGCGCTGTTTGTGCTCCGCACGGCGCTCCCGCACGGGTTCGGCCGGAGCGGCCGGTTCCGGATCAACGGGAGGTGCGCAGAACTCCGCGGGGACGGGTTCAGGGCGCGGTGGCGCCGGCGCGTCTTCCAAGGTCTGGATCGGGATCTCGGGACCCGGCTCTGGAGGAACAGCACGCGGTACACCGATCGGAGCCCCGGCGCGAACCAGCTTCGGCTTGCACGGCGCCTTTTCCTGCTTTCCCAGCCGCCTCCGCTCGCGCCACAGGCCCCACTGCTCCCGCACGGAAGCCCAGGCCCGCACCGGGCCGCTGAACCAGTGCTTCAGGTTGTAGATGCTGAATGTCGAAACGAGATAAACGGCCAGAACCAGGCCGGTCAATGCCAGAATCACGGTGCCCGCGAGATTCATCACGCTCTGAAGGTATTCGGCGGCGAGCGTCCCGATAAGGCCGCCGGAAGGAATGGCTCCTCCGAAGATCCGCCAGCCGGGCACGAGAGCCACCAGCGTGGCTGTGCTCAAGATCAACAGCGCGCTGCCGAAGACCCTCACCCCAGGCGCCTCCAGCGGCTCCGACCGGATCCACTTCCAGGCCAGCAGCAGCAGCAGCACCGGGAATGCGAACGCAGCCATCCCGAAGGCTTGCAAACCGAGGTCCGCCAGACGCGCCCCCAGCGGTCCGACCAGGTTGTGAGGACGCACCGGACCGGCGGCCGTGTTCCAGGAAGCATCCTGGCACTGGTAGGAGAGCAAACACAGCCATAGAAATGCAGCGGCGGACAGCAGGATCACACCTGTCGCTTCATTGAGCCGGGGTCGAGAGGTGGGCGATAAAAATTCCATTCCGCTCAGGAGCGGAAGACTGTGGCCAGAGCTATCACCATTATGCCAAAAATAATCCGATAGTAAACAAAGAAATTCAGGGTGTGACTCCGCAGATAACGGAGAAGTCCGGCAATCACCGCGCACCCTACGAGCCCGCTCAGCGCGATACCGACGGCAAAGGGAAGCCGCATGTCGGCCGGCACCCCACCCTGCTTGTGCAGGTCCCAGAACGCCTTGGCCGCGGCCGCCGCGATGGCTGGTGTCGCGATTAAGAACGAAAACCGCGCCGCCGCCGGCCGGTTGAGGTTCCTGAACAGCCCGGCGGTGATCGTCGCGCCGCTTCGGGAGGTGCCCGGGATAACCGCAAACGCCTGGGCGATGCCAATAAACACGGCGTCGAATAAACCTACGCGGTCGATGCCCTTCGATCGCCTGCCAATCCTCTCACCGACGAGCATGAGCAAGCCGACTCCGATCAGCATTCCACCGATTAGCAGGCGGTTGTGGCGCCACGCGTTCTCCGCGTAGCTTTCCAAGAGAAGCCCGGCGACGCCGACCGGGACCGTAGCCGCCGCCATCAGCCAGAGCAGCCTGGGATTCCGCTCGAGTTCCTGGTCGCTTCCCCAGCGCATTCCGAAACCCTGCGCCAGGATCTGGGTCCAATCGCGCCAAAAATACATCAGGACCGCGGCCAGGGTCCCAAGGTGCAACGCGATGTCGAAGACCAGGCTCTGATCCGGCCACCCAAGCAGCCACGGCGCCAGCGCCAGGTGCGCCGAGCTGCTGATAGGCAGGAACTCCGTGATCCCCTGGACCACGGCAAGCACGACAACATGATAGAGGGGCATGTGGGCACGAACTTGTTATGTTATCGTACCCGCGAGACCCGCACCGGAGAAGCGTGCATCACCGCCGCCGGGCCGAACTCGACGCGCAGCGAATACTCCCCTGCATCGAGGTCCCCGGGCACGAGTGCGTTGATCTGGCGGAAGCCGTCGTCATCGGGCTCGCCCACGTAGTCCACGCCGAGCCGGGTTTCACCCAGCCAGATCCGGACATTGCTCCGGTCGCAGTTCTCGCCCAGCCCCGCGACCCACACGCTCAGCCTGCCGCCATCGCCGGCGCTCACCGCGTCGGGTTCCCAGGTGGCCCCGTCTCGCACCTCCCGCAACAGCAGGCGCCCGGCCGCGAGGGGAACATCCACCGCGACGCGCAGCGAATTCGAGAAGGGCGTGGCGGCCAGCCGCAACCGGACCTCCTTCCATCCCGGCTCCAGGCCCGGGGGCAGCCGGAAGTTGGCCATCCACCGCGGCCCTTCCTCCCGCCGCAGGAATAGAGCCGGCGCTCCGTACCCGTCCACCTCGAAACGCAGCTCCTCGCGGCAGAGGTTTTCGCGCTCGCTGGTGAACCAGCACGTGACGTACTGGTCGCGCCGCGCCGTGAAATTGATCCCGAAATCGGCGTGATTCACGGCGGTAAGGATTCGCGGAGCCGGCGGACGCGGGCCTGCAGGCACGGGCTCCCAGCGCCGGTAGCAGGCCACGAGCGCACGGTGTCCCTGAGCGTGGAGAAGTTCGGCTCGCGCGAAGCCGGCGGCGCGGCACAGAGCCAGCAGGCACGACACGCTCGGTCCGTACCAGTTGTCGAGCCGTCCCGCCAGCTCGTCCGTTTCGTAGAACTCCATGGTGGGGAGGTCGTCAACGTGCTCCTTCCACGTGTCCCCGTCCGTAACAAACGAGTCCACCACCGCGATCTCCCTGGTGAGCCCGCACACAGTCTCCAGCCCCAGCAGAGGATGTTTCAGATGGTACAGGACCCCCAGGAAGAAGACGTAATCGAACTTGCCCAGGCCGGGGCCGGCCAGATCGAACAGGTCCAGAATCCGGTAATCCACCTTCGAGCTGAGTTTCCGATGGATCTGCCGGAAGGTGGGAAAGTCGACTTGATCGATCGCCGTGACCTTCGCCCCGCGCCTCTCCGCCTCGAAACTGAACCAGCCGTCCCAAGCGCCGGCGTCCAGGACTCGCTTGCCCGTCAGATCCTCGGGTAATGGAAACCGCGCGTATCTCGCACACAGCGCGTCCAGGCTGATGTGACCCTCGATTCGCGTTCCGTCCGGCAACTCGAAGCTGTGATACCAGCCTGTTCTCGCGAGTGTCTGAAGGGAATCCTGCTGTCTGCGAGCCTGCCGTACCGATGGGGCGGGCATGGGGCGGCGCCGTCTACCGCAGTACGACCTTTGCCAGCCCGGCGTTTTCCGCCGAGTCATAGACGCGGAGAACCACCAGGTGCTCTCCCGGCGACAGCTTGTCGAGATGGACCACCACCCGCTCCCGGAGAGAATCGAAGATCCCGTCGGCGGGCTCGGCGGGGGTCCAGGGTCCTGCGTCCACCGAGTACTCGGCCCGGCGCAACGGGCTGGCCGCGTCCGCGGCGTCGAAGTCAATCTCAACTCCGCCGCCGGATTTCCGGGGCGCCAGTGCCGTCACCAGGGGCGGGGTGTTGTCAATCAGGACCGGCGGGCTGATCAATTCCACCTCCTTGGCGGTGGAAGGGGGGTTACTGGGCAGATCGGAAGCGGTCACGCGGAAGAAGTACTTGCCGTCGGCCAGAATGTCGCCGTCCAGCGTGAACGCGCTCTCCTGAAGATTCGCCTTGATCAGCTTCCACGCCTGCTCGCCCTCGCCCCGGAAGTAGAGGGCGAAGGTAAGGCGGTCGTTGTCCGGATCTTCCGCCTGCCAGGCGACTTGTATCTGTCGAACTCCGCTGCGCGCCAGGGACTGCGTCTGCGTGCCCGCCGAGGTCGCCGGTCCCGAGTCGGAAGTGTCGGCGGTCACCGTAACGCTGTAAGAAGTGGAGACAGCCTGTGTGGCGGGCGGCTTGGCCGCTGCTGTTCCCACCAGCGTCGTCACGGTGATGTTCTTCAACACCGGTGGTGTGTTCTGCGGAAGATAGGCCAAAGTGACGCCGTCCAGGACCGGGCTGGCGCCCGAAGACCCGGTGAACTCAGCCTTCCACTGCACGTAGCGGGCGTTGGGACTGGAGACCGGCGCACCGGTGGAGTCCTTGAGCGGCTCCGACCAATCGCTCCACGTCTGATCGGGCCGTATGGAGTTGCCCGTGCGTGTGCGAAACGCCACATCGCAGCCACGGCAAAGGTCCGCAAGCCAGCTCAGCCGGCCCCACCGCGCCACCGTTCCCGCGTCATGCACCGGCGATTCAAAAGCGCCGTTCGCCCCCGTCTCCTGCTCGAGCAGGAAGATCTTTCCGAGGTCGCCGGTCGCTGCCAGCAGGCCATTCACGCCCTGAAGCAGCCGGGTCGCCTCTCCCTCGTTGGTTTGAACCAGCAAGGTCACCTGACCGTCGGGAGCAAGCCTGTAGATCCGGCCCAGCGCATCGGTCGAGAAAATGATTTGGTCGCCGCTCCGCAGCAGGTCGTAGACGTTCTCCTCTTTGGAACTCCACAGCGTCTCGACCGTATTGTCAGTCAAGATCTTGTACAAGGCCGACCTCTCCACTCCCGGGAAGTCCGACACCGGCGCAAACTGCGTTGTCACCTGCGGCGTTGCCGGCTGGGCGGGCTTAGCCGCCTCCGGCTTCGGCTTCACATCGAGGCCGCCCTGGGCAAGATCCTCCGTCACGGTGATGGAAGTCGAGGAGGCCGCCGACGGCGCGCCGCCCGGAGAAGTTGTGTAGCCGGGCGCGGGGGCCAGCGCGCGCCGCATGCTCGCCCCGCCTTGCGCCGCCGCGTAGATGACGCCGTCGGGCGCCACGCTGAGCGCGCGAATCTCGGGGAGATTGGCATCGTAGAGGACAAACGCCCGCCCGCGGCGCTCTATCCGATAGAGGATCCCGTTCGGTTCGCTGCCCGCCAGCAGACGGCCCTGTGGGTCCAGAGCCAGACAGGTTACGTGGGACTGGCCCGTTTCGTAGTACACGTCGCCTTTCCCGGCCGGATCCACACTGAAGATAGTGCCTTGGTCCCCAGTCCCCACAAACAGCGTACCGTCCTTGCCAAATACCAGTGACCAGATATAGGTCGCTTTCGGCGAGAAGAACTCCGTCGCCTTTCCGTCCTGGATGCGGTACACCTTTCCGTTAGGTGAACTAGCGGCATACAGAATCCCTTTGGGGTCGACCGCCACGGCGAACACTTCGGGCTGATCGGCGGTCCACAGCACCGAGCTCTTGCCCGCCTTGTCGATCTTGTAGACCCGCCCGCGGTGGCCCGTGCCGGCATACAGCGCGCCGTCCGGGCCCTGGGCCACGCTCCAGATCACTGGCTGGTCCGAAGAGAACACCGTCTCCATTTTCGGGGCGAGCCGCAGCCGGCCGTCGCGACTGAGCGAAATGCCCGTGAACCGGCCTCGCACGAAATCGCTGTAATTGTTCAACTCCCAAGTGGCCGTGCCGGAGCCATAGGCCGTCGGCACGAACAGCGCGAGGGTTAGTAAGCCTAGCCAGCGTTTCATTCCTTGATTTCCACCTGCACCGTCTTGGAGCCGGAGACCACCATCCCGCCCGCATCGATCTCAAGTTCGCCGACCTTCGAGTTGCGCGAAAGCATGGTCGCGCCGAGACCTGGCTGAGATCGGGTCAGTATCTGCTCGACCGACGGCGGGGGCGAGGGGAAGCTCTGGCCCATCACGTCGAAGTCCGGCTGCGGCCGCCAAATCCGCACATACGCCCTGGTGTTGTCGCGGAGCGCGTTCAGGAAGGACACCAGTTGTGACGGCGAGTGGGGGGGCGTTGCAAGAAGTTGCCGGTACTCGTTCAAATTCGTCGTGCTGCCGTCGGCCACCGTCAAATAGAGCGGGCCGGTGGCCGCGCCCACCGGAACCGGGTAGGAGACTTCGCGGGTGGTTTCCATGCCGTTAGGAGCCGTCAGCACGACGTGCAGTTCCACCGTCTCGCCCGGCCGCACCTCGCGCCGGGACGTCCACACCTGGTCGATCCGCGCCTCTCGCCGCTCCGTGTAGGAATCCACCTCGAGCTTGACGGCCTTGAGGCGGCTCAGACCGGCGAACCCGCTTTGGAGTGCGTAGGCTAGCGGCGTGGCGGCCGACAGCGACGCCAGTTGCGGAAGGCTCATATCGCCCGCATAAGTGTTGCTGAGCCGGATAGGGACCGCATTCCCCTGGAATTGGATCTCCCCGCGGATCGCCAGCGTGGAGCTGCCCACCGCCCGTTCGGTGGCGTCCACGGCCGAGAAAAAAGCCATTTGCACCAGCAGCGGAGAGAGCACGCTGTCGCTGAGCATCTCCATGCCGTAGGCCACACTCTTGGCGGCGGCTCCGCCGTCTGGGTGGTGCGTCACCGATATCGACAGCGGGATCAGAGCCGACGGGCGGCCCAGTTCCCCCGCCACGCCCGTGCTCCGGTCGGAGGTGATGCTTCCCATCCACTCTCGAGGCGTGGAGATCTTGAAGGAGCTTGAGAGATTGGGAACCAACGTGAGCACATCGGCTCGGGCAAAGGGTATGTCCGTGCCCCCCATGGCCAGAAAACGGTGACCAAACGCGTACACCCGCTTCCCGTCGATGTAGGTGAGGGTGCCGTCCGCCCCTACGCTCATGTCGCCCGTCAACAGTTCCACGCTGATCATGGAGCCGGGCTCGACCGACTTTGGGTCGCCAAAGCCCGGCCGCAGCCGGCCGCCGCCCGAAACCCCCTGTTGCGGCTCCAATCCCAGGTTCCGAAGCTGCGGAGCGAAGTGCTGCAAGGTGCTCCCGGTGAATCCGCTGAAGGAGACCGGAGTGGCAATGTCCACAAGCTTGGCGCCGCCGGTCGAGATGGCTTCCGAGGGTTCAAAACCCCGCGTCAGGTCCGTATCGGTGAGCGACGCCCGGGTGCGCAGGCGTTGCTCCGGCTCTGCTTGCCCCGCACCGATCAAGTCCTCGATGGGGCGAAGCGCGGCGATGGGCTCCTTGGAGTAGGCGAAGGCCATCGCCACGGCGCCCACCAGGCGCCCGCCGATGTAAACGGGGCTTCCGCTCATCCCCTGAAGCACGCCGGTGGTCTCCAGGGGGCCCCCCGACAGCCGTGCCAGGATCAAGGACTGCTTGGGTCCCGCGTTCTCCAGCACGCCCAATATCTCGACCTGAAACTCCTCAACCCGGTTGCCGGAAAAGACCGTCTTTCCAACCCCTTGCATCCCTGGGCGTACATCCGCGAGCGGGAAAAAACCGGCCTGCGCGTACAGTGAGACCGTCATCACCAGGCTGACCAGAAACCGCATGAAGGCTAGGCGTCCTGTCCTTATTCTACCGGAACTTAGGTCCGCCTCGATATTAGTAGTCTAAAGCGACCAGTGAGGAAGGGTATCGCGTGCTGCGCTTCGGCTCGTCCCGGTCATAGAGCACCACGATAGGGGCGCCCACCGGAAGCACCCATTTCCCGTGCACCGGGCCGTACTTGCCCTTGATTGCTGAGCCGCTGTACGTCGCAAACTCATAGTAAACCATGCGCCCTTTGTCCGTGCGTATCCCGAGCCGGGTCACGATCGCCGGCGCCACATGGCCCTCTTCGAGCAGGCGCCGCTCGCGGGTGAGCCTCACGGCGGTCCACAGGACTGCGATGGCCATGGCGATGAAAGCCAGAGGCGCTGCCCAAAGCGGCGTGTGGCTTGTCCGCCCATAGAGGAGCCGGCTGACGGCGATCCCCGCGGCTACCACCGCGAGGACCATCGCGACCACCATAGTCTTTCCCTTCCAGGTGAACCGCACAGGCCGCGGACGGCTGCGTTCCAGCTCCGGCGGCGGCTGCCAGCCATCCCACAAACGTCGTAGCTGTTCCGAATCCATTATTCCTCCCCCTGGGGCGGGCGAGCTTCCTGTTGCTGCAACCGGCCGGCGCGGCGCAACGCGTCGCGCAGCAGGAACTCGATCTGCGCGTTCAGGCTGCGCAACTCGACATCGGCCCAACGCTGGAGCGCTGCGTGCGTGGCCGGATCGAGCCGGAGCAGAAATGGCTTCCGTTGCGCCACTACGGTGCTCCAACGCTCACTGATACAGCGTGCCGGTGTTGACCACCGGCTGCGTATTGTGCTCGCTGCACAGCACCACCAGCAGGTTGCTGACCATGGCCGCCTTGCGCTCTTCATCCAGCTCGACCACGTGCTTCTCGCTCAGCGATGTCAGGGCCATTTCAACCATGCTCACGGCGCCCTCGACGATCTTCTGACGGGCCGCGATGATGGCACCGGCCTGCTGCCTCCGCAGCATGGCGCCGGCGATCTCCGCCGCATACGCCAGGTGGCTGATGCGGGCTTCAATCACCTCGATGCCGGCTTTAGCCAGTCGCTCGTGGACTTCGTGTTTCAACTGGTCGTTGATTTCTCCGGCCGAGATGCGCAGGCAAAGCTGCCCCGGCTCGTGCGCGTCATATGGGTACGAAGTGGCCAGGTTGCGCACCGCGGCCTCGCTCTGAACATGCACGAACTGCTCGTAGTCGTCCACGTTGAACATCGCTTCAGCCGTTTCTACCACCCGCCACACCACCACCGCGGCGATCTCGATGGGGTTTCCGTCGTGGTCGTTGACCTTTAGCTTGGAGCTCTCGAAGTTGCGGATACGGAGCGTGACCTTTCGGCGGGTGTTCAATGGGTTCACCCACCGGAAGCCCGCCTCTTTCAAGCTCCCGTGGTACTTGCCGAACAGCATTACAATCCTGGCCTCGTTGGGATTCACGACGGTGAGTCCTCCGAAACAGAAGCCGCCAACCGCGAGAACCAGGATCCAAACGATAAGGGCCCAGACAGCGTCTGTCTGAGCGTCCGCAACAATTTGCGTAACAGAAACGATCCCGACGATGATCAGCACGAACAGCATGAGCCAACCCGAAGCGCCGCGTACGACTTTCTCCTGGTACATGATCATCCCTCCGATGAGATCATAATGATATCATAAAGATTTCACAAGTGTCAAGATCCAACCGTTCCCCGCTCTTGAAGCGCGGCTTCGACGCGTGGTACACTACCGCCGGTTAAGTAATCGAGCTATGGATCGCGTCAGGCGTGCTTAAGGTCGATCAAAGGAGAGGCGGGAGGCGATGAACATTTCTAGACGAAGCGCAATAGGACTTCTGGCGGGAGGCGCTCCTGCGATCCTATTGAAACGGGCGGTTGCCGCCCAACTTCCGGCGGGCCTCGAAATCGAATCAGGGCCTTTCCAGCCTACTCGCGAATCCCTGAAGGCGTACACCGTGCCCGAGTGGTACCGGGACGCCAAGTTCGGCATCTGGGCCCACTGGGGTCCGCAGTCGGCGGCCGAGTATGGAGACTGGTACGCGCGCAACATGTACATGCAGGGCAGCCGGCAGTACAACTACCACGTGAAGACTTACGGCCACCCCACGAAGTTCGGTTTCAAGGACGTGATCCCCACCTGGAAGGCCGCCAGGTTCGATGCGGATCACTTGATCGGCCTGTACAAGAAGGCCGGCGCAAAGTACTTCTGCAGCATGGGGGTGCATCACGACAACTTCGACCTGTGGAACTCGAAGTATCAGCCGAGGTGGAACGCGGCCGCCGCGGGGCCGAAGAAGGACGTCGTCGGGCTGTTCCACAAGGCGGCCTTGAAGGCGGGGCTGAAGTTCGCCGTCAGCGAGCACCTGTCGAACAGCTACAACTGGTTTTCGACCTCCCATGGCAGTGACAAGACGGGCCCGCTAGCTGGCGTGCCGTACGACGGGACCGATCCCCAGTACTCGGACCTTTATCACCCCCTGCCGAAGGATTTCGATATTGCTAAGGCGCAAGCCATGGGGCGTAACGCGCCGGACTCCTGGAAGCAGCTTTATTTCAAGCGCATCAAGGACCTGGTGGACAACTATCAGCCTGATCTTCTATACACGGACGGCGCAATTCCGTTCGAGGAATATGGGCTGCTTCTAGTGGCGCATCTCTACAACTCGAACGCCAAGCGGCACGGCGGCAAGGTGGAAGCCATCTATACCAGCAAGGGACGGCAGGATTGCGAGACAGGCACCTGCGTCCTGGACCTGGAACGGGGCGTCGCCGGGGGCATTCCGGCCAACCCGTGGCAGACCGACACCTGCGTCGGCAACTGGCACTACGACAAGGAGGCCAAGTACAAGACGCCCAAGCTGGTCATCGACATGCTGGTCGATATCGTCAGCCGCAACGGCAACCTGATGCTCAACTTCCCGCTGCCGAACAGCGGGGAACTGGACGCCGAGGAAATGAAGATCGTCTCCGAGATCACCCGGTGGATGGCGGTCAACAGCGAAGGCATTTACAGTACTCGTCCGTGGAAGATCTTTGGGGATGGTCCGGTGGCGTCGGCTCCCGCTCCGGGGGCGGGCGGGCGCGGCGGCGGGTTCAACGAGCGGAACCGCAAGGACTTCACCGCCGAGGAGGTGCGCTTCACCGCGAAAGGGAAGACCATCTACGCTTTCGTCATGGGCTGGCCGCAAAAGGAAGCCGTGGTGCGTCCCTTGGCCACCAACAGCAGCGTGGCGCAGGTCAAGATCAAAAACGTCGAACTGCTGGGCTTCAAGGGCAAAGTGAAGTGGACGCAGGATGAGAAGGGCCTGACGGTGCAGATGCCGGAGCAGAAGCCCTGCGACCACGCGATTGCGCTGAAGATCATCGGCGCATAGACCGTTGCCCCCAGCGCGCCCGCTTCCCGGTCTGACGCATCCACGGCCGTTTTTTGACGTTTACTCTAACGCTTCCAGAAAGAGCATGCGAAACGCATCTGAAACGCGGCGCGCCTGGGATTACCTGATCGTTACCGCGGCCAACGCCCGCCAGGCTGAGGCCTACGAAACACAGATCCGCCTTCGCCGCCAAGCGGGACAACTTCAGCAGGCCGGCCAGGTGCTGGTCGTGCCCGACATGGAGGGGCGCCGCATTGGCAGCGGCGCAAGCACCGTCCAGTGTCTGCTCACGATCGTGAACCGCGAGACGGCGGAACGGGGCGGAGTCAGGGATTTCGCCGAGGTGGAGGCTGTTCTCCGCCGGTTCCGCATTCTGATTCTGCACGCGGGCGGCGACTCGCGCCGTTTGCCGGCATACTCGGCGTGCGGGAAGATCTTCGTCCCGTTGCCCGGAGGATTCGATTCGCCCGTCGTGACGGCCCTGTTCGACCGGCTCGTATCGACCTTCCTGGATCTCCAGCCGGGCCCGCCGGGACGCGGACAGGTGGTGGTGGCCGCGGGTGATGCGCTCATCCGCTTTGACCCCTCCGCCGTGGACCTCTCGACGCCGGGACTGACCGCATTGGGAGCGTGGACCACCCCCGAAGAGGCCTCCCGTCATGGCGTCTTCTGTGCAGAGCCCGGCAAACCCGTGCGCCTCTACCTGCAGAAGCCTGGGATCCAGGACCAACGGGCGGCCGGCGCGATTGACGCGTCGGGCCGTTCCATTGTGGATGTCGCCGTCATGAGTTTCGACAGCCCCAGCGCCACGGCGCTGTTGCAGGTCTTTTGCGACGCAACCGCTGCTCCCGCCGCCGATGGCAAGCTCGGCTGGAAGCCGGAGATGCGCGAGTCTGTTCTCACTCATGGTCTCGACCTATACCGTGAGATTTGTTGCGCCATGGGGACCCAAGCCACGCCGGGTCAGCACATCCGCACTGCGCGCGCCAGCGGGTCCAAGTGGCAGGAGCCCTTGCTGGCGCGCCTGTTTCCAGCGCTCCACTCCATTCCTCTGCATCTGGAGATTGCCGACCCCTGCGCGTTTCTTCATTTCGGCTCGACGCGGCAACTGATCTCGAGCGGGCTGGCGCTGGTCAGAGAGGAGACCGGAGCTACTCCGGCCTCAACCGCCCTGATGGTCACTACCGATGTTCAGACAGGTGCGGCGGTAGTGGCTTCCGAATCGTGGTTGGAGGCGTGCCGGGTGCGCGCCCCCCTCGTACTCCACGGAAGCAACGCAGTTGTCGGCGTTGATGTCTCCGAGCCTCTCGAGTTGCCGGCCGGGGCGTGCCTCGACATCTCCAGAGGACTCAGCCGCCACGGCGAGCCGGTATGGTTTGTGCGGTGCTACGGCGTGCTCGACACGTTCAAGCAAACAGTGGATGCGGGCGCGAGCTTCTGCGGCATGACTCTGGAGCAGTGGCTCCAAGCCGTCGGAGCCGGTTGTTCCGACATCTGGCCCGGCGATGTCCCTCCGCACGACCGGACCCTGTGGAATGCTCGGGTGTTTCCGGGTGAACGGGAACGCCAAGGCTACCGGCGCTGGCTGTGGATGTTCGACGCCGCGCGAGCCGCTCCCGAACAGAAAGACGCCTTTCTCACGGTGGACCGCTACAGTGCGGCCGAGGTTGCGCTGCTGGTGGATCAGGGAGCCTTCTACGCCGAGCGGCAGGCAATCCACAGTCAACTGCGAGCATACCGAGTGGACCTATGATAGGAAGCTCCGGTCGAGGCACGGGCGCTAAGAATCCCATGAGCACTATTGCCGATGTGATTACCCAGATCCCTTACCGCATGGCGCTCGCCGGCGGGTGGATTGACCAGCCGTTTGTGTCCAAGGTGAATCCCACGCCTCCGGGTTCCATGGTCGTGATGTCTCTGGAGCCGGTGAATCCTTGGATGGAGCGCGCCGGCATGGCCACGGGAACGCGCAACGTGGCGATTGGGGAGTGGAAGGGAGTTCTTCCGGATCGGGATCCGGCCCAGCTCATCCGGGAGCTGTATCACGCCGAAAATCGAGGTAAGCAGGAACCCTCGGGCTCGCAGGACATGATTGGCATCATCTATCCAGGTGTCAGCAGGTTGGACTACGATGCCGGCCACGAGGGCGGCGTGTTCCCGCTTCATGTGGAGTCAAACCGCGACCCCAAGGTCACGTCCTGGATCGAAGATGTCATCCAGGTGATCCCCGTCGCTCAGCGCCCGGAAGGTTACAATCCACTCGGGGTCAAGAACCTCGATCCTGGCTGGATCAGCCGGCTTGGCCGGAGCGGGAAGGACTGCTTCGACGCGCTGGTGGCCATGGATCTCGGCGGGCTGGGCGCCTCGATGAACGAGTGCATGCGGTGCTGGGAGGCGATTCTGCCGCACACCGTCCGTCACCCGGCTATCCGCATCGATCTGAAAGGTCTGCTTGGCTGCTACCAGTCGCGCTACGCGGGCGCCATGTACTCCGGATGCGGAGGAGGATATCTCATCGTCGCGTCGCGCGAGCCGGTTCCCGGATCGTTCCGTATCGAGGTGAGGCTCGGCCCGGGCCGTTAAGCGGACTCCAGGATCATGTTGGCGTACTGGATCGTGTCGCCCGTTCGGATCAGCCCGACCGCGTGCGGGACACGTTTCTTGAACTCGATGTGCGGCTCGAATGAGAGGGCCACCCCTTCCAGGCAACGTTCGAAGGCTTGCACCGTCTCCCTGCTGTTCACTGCGCGGAATTCTTCGGCCATGAACACCATGCCGATGGAGAAGTTAGCCCGGATTGCGTTCAGGAACGTCCAGGACGCGAGGCACGTCGTCCACCAACGAAATGTCGACGGTCTCGATCTGGGGCCAGTAGGGAAAGCCGCGGTCGGCGATGACCAGGGTATTCGTGTGCCGGACGCGGCTGATCAGGGAGTTGATAGCGGGGTTCAGGATTCCAGTTCTAAGCACGGCCAGCCTCGCTCCGTTGTGCTGTTCACGACCCCGTATGCTAACACAGTGTCTAACACAGCGCCTGCTGTTTCTCCCATACAGTTATCGATTCCACACTCCTGCGTGCGTGCCCTAATGAGCACATGGCCGTCCGGATGAAGGACATCGCGCGGGATCTCGGCGTATCAGTCGTGACCGTGTCGAAAGTCCTCAGGAATCACAGTGACATCGGCTCGGAGACGCGAGAGCGCGTCTTGAAGCGCATGAAGGAGCTGAACTATCGCCCCAATTTGGCGGCTCGAGCACTGGTCACCGGCCGCACCCACACCATCGGCCTCGTCGTGCCGGACCTGGTGCACCCATTCTTCGCCGAAGTAGCCAAGGGACTCTCCCGAGTGCTTCGGAAGAAGTCGTACAGCCTGCTGATCTCGTCTTCAGAAGAGGATCCGGAGCTGGAGCAGGACGAGATCGACCAACTCCTGGCCCGCCGCGTGGACGCAATCGTGATCGCATCCGCGCAGTGGACGGTCGAGAGTTTCCGCCGCATCGAAGAGCAAAAGACGCCGTACGTCCTGATCGACAGACGCTTCACCGGCCTGCCCGCCAATTTCGTCGGCGTGGACGACGAGCGGGTCGGCGAACTGGCGACAGAGCACCTGATTGAGGCCGGCTGCCGGCGGATTGCACACCTCCGGGGACCGGAGGTCAGCACTGCCCTGGGACGGCTCGAAGGTTACCGGCGCGCGCTCGCGAGCCACAATCTCGCGCTACCGGCAGCGTACGTCGTCGCGGGCAGATCCAGCGATGACGCCGCCAACGTCAGCGGATATGACGCCATGCAGGAACTGCTTCGTCTTGACCCGCGGCCGGATGCTGTGTTCTGCTACAACGACCCGACGGCCATGGGCGCGCTGAAGGCCATCCTGGAGCGCGGGCTGCGAGTTCCTGAGGACGTCGCGGTGATCGGTTGCGGAAACGTCCGCTATTCGCAGTATCTGCGCGTGCCCTTGAGCAGCGTCGATCAGGACAGCTCCGGGATCGGCGAGCGCGCGGCCAGGCTGGCGCTGGCCCTGATCGAAGCCAAGGGCGCCCCGGCGCGGCCGAAGACCGTTCTTCTTGAGCCTACCGTTGCGGCCCGCGAATCCACGAAGAGATCGCGGGCGCCGCGAGCGAAGCCGGCCGTCTGAGCTATAATGCCGGAACCGTGACACGACGAACTTTGCTGTTTGGCAGCGTGGCGATGGCGCTTCGGCGGGAAAGACTCGACGAGGCGGTGCAGCTTATCAATGGTAAGGTGACCGCGGGCGAGGTGGCGGCCGCGGTCTTGGACGTGAGAAGCGGCAATCAGGTGTTCGGCCAGGCCTTCGGCTTGGCACGGACGCCGCGGGCCGTGTTCCTGCTGGCCTCCATCACCAAGCCGATGACGGCCACGGCCATGATGATTCTGGCCGACCGCGGAGAACTCTCGCTCAACGACCCGGTTCAGAGGTTTATTCCGGAGTTTCGTGGCGGCGAGCGGGACAAGGTGCTCATACGCCACCTGTTGACGCACACTTCGGGGCTGCCCGACATGCTTCCCGAGAACGAGGAGTTGCGCAAGCGTCATGCGCCGCTCAAGGACTTCGTGGCGGCCACCTGCCGCACGCCGCTCCTTTTCTCTCCCGGGACCAAGGTGCAGTACCAGAGCATGGGCGTGCTCCTGGCAGGTGAGATCGTGGAACGGGTGGCCCGCCGTCCCCTGCGCGATTTTCTCCGCGCGGGGGTCTTTGAGCGGCTCGGCATGCCGGATACCTCGCTTGGACTGGGCGGCCGGAAGATCCCCGAGACCATGCAGTGCCAGGTGGACCAGCACACGGACTGGGACTGGAACAGCGCCTACTGGCGCGACTTGGGATCCCCCTGGGGTGGAGCGCATTCGACGGCGGGTGACGTGACCCGTTTCTTGCACTACTTCGTCCATCCCGATCCCCCCGTGCTGAAAGCGGAGACCGCGGCAGCCATGATCACTAACCAGACCCAGGGGCTCAACCTGCCGTGGGGCCTGGGCTGGATGACAGGCGGGGGCAGACTCGCAAAGGGTTCCTCCTCCCGGACGTTCGGTCATAGCGGTTCGACCGGGACCATGGCCTGGCTCGATCCGGAGAAAGATCTCAGCTTCGTGCTGCTGACCACCAAGCCGGCGGCGGTTTCTCAAAGGACCTTGATTGGCCCTGCCTCCGATCTGGTCGCAGCGGCAGCGTAGGTGTATAATCGCCATAGACGGAGGCGAGGTACGGTTATGAAGGACTTTTCGCGCAGGAACTTTTTGTACCTGACGGGTGCAGGCGCGCTCGCGGGCGCCGCATCGCAGGGACGGCTTCAAGGACAACAGGAGATCCCTCCGGCCGTGCCCGCACCTCCCATTTACCCCTTTGATCTGCGGTCACCCGTTGCCCTGGTCAAGGGTGAGGATCGCCGGAAGAACGTTACCCAAGCCCTCATGGCCGTGGACAAGGAGATCGGGCCGGCGATCAAACGAAAGAAGTACGTGGTGATCAAGGTGAACAACGTCTCCACCACCAACCAGCTCGCGGCCACTCACGTGGACGCGGTGCGAGGCATCCTCGACTACCTGGCGCCCAGGATCAAGGGACCAGTGGTGATCGTGGAGTCGAGCGCGGGTGAGACGCTGGAGGGCTTTGAGAACTTCAAGTACGCGCAAGTGATCCCCGAATACAAGCCTCTGCAAATCAGCCTGGTGGACCTCAACCGGGAAAGGAAGTACGAGGTCTTCGCGATCGTGGATCGCAACATCCGCCCGATTCCGGTGCGCCTGGCCGCGCGGATGTTCGATCCGGATGCTTTCATTATCAGCTCGGCCATGCTGAAGACGCACAATGCCGTCGTGGCCACCATGTCGGTAAAGAACATGGTGATCGGATCGCCGCTGCACAGCGTGGCGGGCGAGACGCCGGTGTGGCACGACAAGCGCCTGTACCACGCTCAAGGCGCCCCTAGAGCGGCTGGCGGAGGCGCCCCCGCGGCGGGCGGCCGAGGCGGCGCTCGCGGAGGCGGCGGCAACTTCCACGCCATGAACTACAGCATGTCGATCACCGCCAAGAAGCTAAGCGCCAACTGGGGCGCCGCGCTGATCGACGGCTTCGAGGGCATGGAAGGCAACGGCCCGTCCGGCGGCACGCCCGTGCCCATGCACGTTGCCATCGCATCGCCCGATTACGTGGCCGCGGACAGGGTGGGGCTCGAAGTCATGGGCATTCCAGGTCATGCGGTAGGTTACCTTCAGTACGCGGCGCAACTCGGAACGGGCCAGTTCGACCTGGCGAAAATCGACATCCGCGGGGAGAGACCCGAATCGGTGAGACGGGTCTTCAAGCTGCACGACATGGTCGATCAGCAGTTGAGCTGGCTTCAGGAGACGTAGGACCCGAGTCGGCGTGCGTCTATGTTCTGTAGACGGCTCGTGAGGCGAGTTGCGTGGCTTGGCCTGATCCTCGCCGTCTGCCTCCCGGCGGCGGACCTGGCCACGCTCACCATCCTGCACACCAACGACCTGCACGCAAGGCTGACCCCGCTCGAGAACGGAAACGGAGGCTTCGCGCGCCTGGCCGGGCTGATTCGCAGGGAGCGGGCCAACTGCAAGGATTGCCTTCTCGTGGACGCGGGAGATCTGGTTCAGGGCACCCCGGTTTCCACGATCTTCCGCGGCGTGCCGGTGTACGAAATCAGCAAGCTGTTCGGCTTCGATGCGGAGACGCTCGGGAACCACGATTTCGATTACGGCTGGCGGCAGACGCAGAAGTTCATCGGAATTGCCGGATACCCCACCGTGCTGGCCAACATGGTCGATCAGACCGGCGCGTTACTGGCTCCCGCCCCCTACGTGATTCTGCCAGTGAACGGCATGCGGGTGGCCGTGATCGGCTTGATCACCGATAGCATGAAGGACCTGAGCACGCCGGCGCTGATGGGCTCCTGGCACACGACGCCGGTTTACGAAACGGTGCGCCGCGTTGCCGCCGAGGCGCGGCGGAAGGCCGACGTGGTCGTGCTGCTCGGACACCTTGACGGCATCGAAGAAGCGGCCGTCCTCCACAACATTCCCGACATCGCCATCGAAGTGACAGGACACGTACATACCGGGATGCAGGCCCCGCTGTCGGAAGGCAACCGCGTGCTGGTGCGCGTGAAGGCCTACGGCGAGGAACTGGGTCGCCTGGAGACGGTGGTGGACAAAGAAACCAAGAGCCTGGTCTCGTGGAACTGGAAGCGCATCACGGTGGACGACAAAGCGCCGGTTGCTGAGGACGTCGCTGCACAGGTCAAGCACTGGGAAGATGAAGTCACGAAAGTAGTGGATCAGCCTATCGGCACGGCGCTGCGCGAGATTTCCAAGGCGGAACTGAAGACCTTGATCGAACGGGCCATGTGTGCGGCCACTGGAGCGGATTTCGCCTTCATGAACGCGGGGGGCGTGCGGGACGTGTTCCCCAAGGGCCAACTGCTGGCGCGGAACGTCTGGAACATCATGCCCTTCGACAACCTGGTGGTGACCGGCCGGTTCAAAGGCCACGAACTGCCGCCTGTGGTGGCCGCCGGCAAGACGATCGATCCGACACGGGAGTACACGCTGGCGGTATCGGACTTTACCGCGGCTAACCAGAGCGCTCCGAGTCAGTTGGGGGTCAGCGGGTTGCAATTCGGCAACGACGGTCCGCTGCTTCGCGACGTTATCATCGACTGGGTGCGGAAACAGAAGGTCCTGAAGTAGACCGCCCCGGCGCTTATTTCTTTGCGTTCAGATAGGCGATGATGTCGCTTAGTTCCTGCGGCGTCAAGGTCTGCCAGTTCACGTTCCTCGACACCATGCGTGAAAGCATCCCCCCGCCGTGTTCCCAAAGATTCTCCACCATGGAGAAAGCGGTGACTTTCCCTGCCAATGACGACAGATCCGGCGCCAGGTACGAATTGTCGTGGCACGAGGCGCACAGCTTGGCCTCAAACACTTGGCGGCCCCGTTTTGCGTCTCCGGGCTTGTCCTTCACCCGACTGCCCCCGAGATAGGCATAAATGTCCGCGGCTTGTTGCGTGGTGATCTTGGGCCGGGCGATACCCGCCTTATCCATCGTCTCCCACATCTTAGTCACGTGGCTCCACATGCCACTGACCATCGTGTTGGGGGTGTAAGGCTGCCCGGCCTGTGCCCCTAGGGCGGGGCCGACCTTGCCCCCCACTCCCCTCACGCTATGGCAGGTGGCGCACTGGAGGCTCTGGAAGAGCTGCAGCCCGCGGGCGGCATCCGCGCGCTGCCCTTGGGCGGTCAAGGAGAGCGGGACCAATAAGGTCGCCGCTGCAATGGCAATACAAGAGAGGATCGGTCGCATCATACAGCTTAGATTATGGCGGGTTCGCTTGGGATGCAAGGGGGCGAGGCCTTCGACCAGGCGGAGTCTGCTGTCCACCTTGGCCAACCAGCCACGGTGACCACGGCTTTGCGGACTTTCATGGTGATCTCTGCGGCTACTCCGTGCAGTTTACCCGATCTCCGCACCGGTACGGTAAGGTGAAGGAGAGATGTCTATATTCAAGTACTTGGGACTCGAGCCAGGAGAAGCTTCCCTGGGCACCCCTGAAACGGAGACCGTCCGGAGGATTGCGGAAGCTCTGGACCGGCTGGATCCGGACCGGGCCCGCTACATCGCCGGGTTCGCCTACGTTCTCAGCAGGGTCGCGCGGGCGGATCTGAAGATCAGCGACCTGGAAACCCGGGCCATGGAACGAATCGTCGCCGAGCAGGGCGGGCTGCCGGAAGCGCAGGCGATTATAGTGGTCCAGATCGCGAAGACGCAGAACAAGCTCTTCGGCGGGACCGAGAACTTCCTTGTGACGCGGGAGTTCAATGAGATTGCCACTCGCGATCAGAAGCTCGCCTTGCTGGATTGTCTGTTTGCCGTGGCGGCGTCCGAGGACTCGATCGATACCGAAGAAGACAGCGAGATCCGGCAGATCGCCGACGAGCTGAGGCTCGAGCATCGCGATTTCATCGCGGTGCGGTCCAAGTACCGCGACCATCTCTCCTTCTTGAACAAGCCCTCAGAGTAACCAGCGCCCGGCTGTGACCAAAGTCATACCGGCCCGCCTCCGTGCGAGTCATATGTACCGGCGCAACGCCTATGACCCGGCGGCCGGCGTGCTGAGCGTCCAGCCTGTGCGAGCCCGAGCCTTCCAGGTGTGCCTGGCGCACTACTCGGATGTGCTCATGAAAGGCGACACTGGCTTCTCGATCCCGCCAGGAACCGTGAGCAACCCAGAGCGGATGAAGCAGTTCGCCGCCTTCATCTTCTGGACCTGGTAGTGAGGGCGGTGAGACCTGTCGATGGTCGAGTACTGGCGCTGGTGGGTGGTGCATCTTTGTGCGGAAGGCTTCTTTGAGGTCTTCGCCACCACGGTGATCCCCACGGTCGCACTGGTTTGGGGGCGTACCTTCAGGGCGCTGGAGGTCGTGCCGTTGTCCCTGGTGGCCTTCCTGGCTGGATCGCGCGGGAGCGGCAGGACCGCGTGAAGGGGATGCTCAGTAGTACGCGGAAGTGGCGCTGACCACCCTGCCGCTCCTGAGGAGCACCACCGTCTCGGTGCCGGCGTCGGGTTTCAGGTAGTGGAACGTCTCTAGCGCGCGGCCCTCGCTCACCTCGGTGGTGACCATGCTCGGCTTGCCGAAGCTGGCCAGCAGCTTGGTCTTGTCCATGCCGAGGGGAATATCACTGGGGGCAGGGAACGCTCGCGCGGGAAGGCGTGGGGGCTGCTGCACCAGGACCGGTGGCATGGGCGAGGGATGGGATGCGGGCCTCCTAACCTCGCTTTCATCGGGAGCGAACTCCCGTGGCGCCGCCGCGGGGCGCTGCTTCTGGCTCTTGACGGTATCGGTCGCCGAGGTCGCCTCGCGGAGGCCCGGACCCTCTTCCCGCGACCGCAGGAACACATACACAATGAGCGGGGCCAACAGCACGGCTGCTACACCAACCGCAAGCACCAAGGAAGACACAGGGTTACGCTTCTCGGTTTCCATAAGTCCGGGCTGCCGCGACAGGGCGCGGCCTCCTGGAGTCAATTCTGGGGGCAGAGGGCAGAGCTGTAAATACTGGCGATAGTTAGCAGAGTCCTGCCCACCAAGGATACGTGGCCGCCGGGCTCAGCCGGCGGGCCTTCTGAGCTGGATGTCGCTCGACATGTCCAGGACCCCGGTGACCTCGTCGAAGACGGCCAGCATGGAATCGACCAGGTCACCCCCGGTGGAGCTTCGCACTTCGTCTTCCGTCATTGGGTAGTAGACCTGGAACCCAGCCCACTGGTTGGCGGGCGCAGCCTGAAGGAGCCGCTTCAGCCTGGCTGCGCCGGCAGGGCGCTCCTTTTTGAACTCCCAACCTGCCGCCCAGACCCGAAAACCCTCGCCCAGCAAGCGGCGGAGTTCCCGGTCCATGGGAGTCCCTGGGCGCAGGCCCTGAAGCAGGCGGTTCCAGTCCCAATCCGGCTGCAACTGCCAGTCGCGGTATCCGCGCGGGGCCTTCGCGTAGCCGCGTTCGACCTGGAGGCCGCACTTGAACAACCGCTCCTCCGGTTCGACGGAGAGAAAGTACTTGGCGCAGCCGAAACTTACGTGAGAAGAAAGCGGCTTGGCTGCGCGGTTGGCCCGAGCAACGAAGCCGATCCAGCGCCAGTAAACGCCGCGCCCCCAGCGCTCGGTCACAAACGGCTGCCCGTGGCGGGATTCCAGAGCCAGCTTGAGTATGCGTGTGATCCTCTGATCTTCCTCCAGGTTGCCGACGTGGATCCCCCGGCGAAAATCCAGGAACTCAGGCCGGAAGCCGGTGGCCGGCGGTCCGGCGCGCCCCTTGGGGGCGGCGGGTGTCTTCTCTCGGCGTGCCATTGGAGAGCATTGTGCACCAGCAGCGGCCGCCCACACAACAGAGGGCAGGCGCCAGGCGCTGTTGCGCTCGTGCGGGCGCGGGAGTCATTCTTGAATGGTGACTCTTGGGAGGCTTGTGTGAAGGAAGACCTGGTTGTCGTGACGGGCGCCGGTGGCTTCATCGGAGGGAACCTCGTCGCGGACTTGCGCCGTCAAGGATACAAGAAAATACGCGCTGTCGATATCAAACCCTTGGGCGAGTGGTATCAGAAGTTCGATGATGCCGAGAACCTCTCGCTCGACCTCAACATCAGGGAGAACTGCCTGGCAGCCGCCAAGGGCTCGCGCTTGGTCTACAACCTGGCGGCGAACATGGGCGGCATGGGCTTCATCGAAAACAACAAGGCGCTGTGCATGCTGTCGGTGCTGATCAACACGCACATGCTCATGGCGTCGAACGAATACCGCGTCGAACGTTACTTTTACTCCTCCTCGGCGTGCGTGTATAACGCTGACAGGCAAAGAGATCCCAGTGTGCCCGCACTGAAGGAAGAGGACGCCTATCCCGCGCTGGCCGAAGACGGCTATGGCTGGGAGAAGCTGTTCAGCGAGCGGATGTGCCGGCACTTCCGGGAGGACTACGGGCTCCAGACGCGCGTGGCGCGCTTCCACAACGTGTACGGGCCGTTCGGCACCTGGGACGGCGGCCGCGAGAAGGCGCCGGCGGCGATCTGCCGCAAGGTGATTCAAGCCAAAGTCTCCGGCAAGCCGGAGATCGAGATCTGGGGCACCGGCGAGCGGACACGCAGCTTCATGTACATCGACGACTGCCTGAAGGGCATCCAGATGATCACGCACTCGGAGATCCTCGAGCCGATCAACCTGGGCTCCAGCGAACTGGTCAGCGTCAACCAGCTCGTGGACATCGTGGAAGCCATCGCGGGCGTGAAGCTGAAGCGCGTCTATCAGCCCGATGCGCCCAAAGGCGTGGCCGGGCGCAACAGCGACAACACGCTCATTCGGAAGCATCTGGGCTGGGAGCCCGGCATCCCGCTGCGGGAAGGAATGGCCAAGACCTACGCCTGGATTTACGACCAGTACATGAAGAGGCAGCGGGGAGAGCGGACGATCAGCTAGGGCCGGGCATGCCCGGCCGCTACACGCGTGCTATGCGCTATGCTTTGATCCTGGCGGGCGGCTCGGGGTTGCGCTTGTGGCCGATGAGCCGCCAGTCTGTTCCCAAGCAGCTCATCCCGTTCATCGGCGGCCGCAGCCTCCTTCAACTGGCGTGGTCGCGGCTGGCCGGACTGGCGCCGCTGGAACGCTGTTATGTGTGCGCCGGTCTGCGGCACCGGGAGGCTGTTCTCAAGGCGCTGCCGGAGCTGAGCGCGGAGCGTTTCCTTGGAGAACCGGAGGGCCGGGACACCTTGAACGCGGTAGGGTTCAGCGCCGCCGCCATCGGCAAGCGAGATCCCGAAGCGGCTATCGCCGTGTTCACCGCGGATCATTTGATCCAGCCCATCGACCGATTTCAACGGATCGTGGCCCGGGGTTACGAGCTTGTGGAGCAGGCGCCCAATACGCTCGTGACCTTCGGCATCGAACCCGCGTTTGCGTCCACGGGGTATGGCTACCTGCAACTCGGGGAAGCGCTTGACGGCGCCGCGCGGAAGGTCGAGGAGTTCAAGGAGAAGCCGGACGAGCAGACCGCCCGGTCCTATTACGAAGCGGGCCCCGCGCGCTACCTGTGGAACAGCGGGATGTTTGTATGGCGCGCGGCGACCTTGCTTGACTGCATCCGCCGGTTCGCGCCCGAGAACTTCCAGGGTCTCTCGCGGATTAGGGAGGCGTGGGATGCGGCCGATCAAGACCAGGCGCTGGCTGAAATCTATCCGGCCCTGCGGAAGATCAGCGTGGACTACGCGGTGATGGAGCCCGCCTCGCGCGACCCGTCTCTGCGCGTCGCGGCGCTGCCCATGCCGCTCGAGTGGCTGGACGTCGGCTCATGGCTCACGTTCGCCAAGACCTGTCCCACGGATGAGAAGGGGAACGCGCTCGCGGCGGAGAGGCACATCATGGAGGGAACTTCGGGCACGTTGGTGGCTTCGAGCGACCCCGAACACCTGATCGCGGTCGTGGGTTGCGACGACCTGATCGTGGTCCAGACTCCGGACGCGACGCTGGTCTGCCGGAAAGATCAAGCGGAAGCGATCAAGCGGCTCCAGCAGAAGATCGGCGAGCTGTTCGGAGACGAGTACCTGTAGCCCAGCCTGGGTCGTCACGCGGTCCCGGCCTGAAATCGTCCATAGCGGAAGGCGAGAGTCGGCAACACCAGCAGGTTCAGAACTGTGGAAGTAACCAGCCCACCGAGGATGACGATGGCCATGGGTCCTTCGACCTCACGGCCGGGATCGCCGCTGCCCAGAGCCAATGGCAAAAGGCCCAGCGCGGTCACGAGCGCAGTCATTAGGACAGGCGAGAGCCGCTCTGAAGCCCCCCGGAGCACGGTCTCCAGGCCCCAGGTGGCGCCCTCCTCCCGGACCAAATGCTCGAAATGCGACAGCATCATGATCGAGTTGCGCATGGTGATGCCGAAAAGCGTGACGAACCCGACCATCGAGCCGACCGTCAGCCACCCTCCGGTCATGAAGACCGCCGCCACTCCCCCGATCAGGGCAAAGGGGATGTTGGCCAGGATCAGCAGCAGGTTGCGCCATTGCGGAAAGACCATCGACAAGAGCAAGATAATGCCCACGCCCGCGACCAGCGAATAGAGCAGGATCTCGTGCTGCGCCCTCGCGCGGGCTTCGGCGGCGCCGGCGAATTCCGGATAAACGCCTCTCGGGAATCGGACGCCTTCCTGCACCTTCCTCTGCGCCTCCGCGACGAAGGAGGTCACGTCGCGGCCGATGACATTACACGACACGGCCTGACGCCGCTGGGCGCCGTCGTGCACGACCATGTATCGCCCCGTCGTCAGGTAGGTATCCGCGAGTTCGCGGAGCGGCAGGCGCACGCCTTCGGGGCTGTACAGCAGGAGCGAGCCGACACTCTCGGGGTCGCGGCGGGAATTCTCGTCGAGGATCACGGAGACGTCGAAGACCCGATTGCCTTCATAGGTCTCGCCGGCCACTTGCCCCTCGTAAGCGGTTTGGATAGCCTCCAGCACGCCAACCGGATGAAAGCCGAACTGTTGCATCCGGTCAGGCCGCAGCCGGATGGCCATCTCCGGCATCCCTGGGGGGGATTCCATCTGGACGTCCGCGGCGCCCCGGATTCCGGCGACCACGCTCGCCACCCGGCGGGCGGTGCGGTCGAGCGAGTCAAGGTCCTCTCCGAAAATCTTGATGACAACTTCGGCGTTCACGCCGGACATGACCTCCTCCATCCTCTCGGTGAGGAAGGGCTTGATGGCGAAGTACACACCCGGGAACTGCGAAAGCGCGCGCCGGATCTCCGGCTCGACGGCCTCAGCCTGCTCCCCCGAGAGCGGCTTGAAGTCGACATGGAACTCGCTATAGTGGGTGCCCCAGGTGTCCTCGCTCAACTCGGCGCGGCCGATCTGCTGAGACACTGAGCGAATGTACGGGATGGCCTTCAGCACAGAGGTGACCCTGGCGCCCAATCGCACCGATTCGTCCAAGGACGTGCCCGGCACCGCGGCCATGTGTACGATCAGGTGGCCTTCCCTTAACTCTGGAAGGAACTCGCCGCCGAAAAACGGCAGTGCGGCGGCGGCGGCGAGGAACAGGGCCAGCGCGCCCAGGATCACCAGCTTGGGATGCGTGGCTAGACTCTCCAAAAGACGCAGGTAGCCGCCCTTCAACCGCGCGAGCAGCGGCGACTCCGCGGCGGTGCCGCCCTGTTTCACCAGAAGCGCGTACGAGAGCGCGGGAGTGACCGTCAGCGCGACGGCCAGCGAAGCCAGTATGGCCAGGATGTACGCCGCGCCGAGCGGCGCAAACAGCCGGCCCTGCACCCCGGACATTGTCAGAACCGGCAGAAAGACCAGCGCCACCACGAAGGTGGCATAAACCACGGCGCTCCGAACCTCAAGGGAAGCGTCGAGCACCACATCGAATGCAGGCCGGGGCTGAGGCAGGCGGGCGTTCTCCCGCAGCCTGCGGAAGATATTCTCGACATCGATGATGGCGTCATCGACCACGGCGCCGATCGCGATCGCGAGTCCCCCCAGGGTCAGCGTGTTCAGCGTCACGCCCCAGCGGTCGAGCACGATCACGGCGACCAGGAGGGACAGCGGGATGGCCGTGAGCGAGATGAACGGGGTCCGCAGGTTGAACAGGAACAGGAAGAGGACCACCGATACGAGCACCCCTCCGAATATAAGCGAGGCGCCGATGTTGTGAATCGCCGTCTCAATGAACCCGGCGGGCCGGAAAAGGCCGGGATGCAGCGCGATCTGCTCGGCTTCGAACAGCGGCTTCATGTCATCCAACGCCTTCTCGATCCCGCGGCTCACTTCGACGGTGTTGGCGCCCAGTTGCGCCGTGACTTCCACCATGACGCCGCGCTTGCCCTCGATGGTGGCGTCGCCGATCTTGGGCTCGGGCGCATTCACTACGTTAGCCACGTCTCGCAAGCGGACGGTCACGCCGTTGGGGCGCGCAAGCGCCACCGCGCCGAGCTCCTGGGGCGTCAGCGATTGTCCCCTTGCCTGCAAGACGATGCGCTGCACACCCGTGTACACGAACCCCGCCCCGCGGATGCCGGTCGCCTGCCGCGCTGAGGCGAGCACGTCGTCGGTCGTGATCCCGTAGGCCAGCAGCCGGTCCGGACGAAGTTGGATCTGCAACTGTCTGACCTCGCCGCCAAACACAGAGACACTGGCGACGCCCGAAACGGCCAGGAGCCGCGGCCGCAATGTCCAGTCGGCGAACGTGCGGAGGTCCATGAGAGACCGTTTTTCCGAGGTGAGACCTGCGATATACACCAGGCTGGTCGACGTGGCTAGAGGCGCCATTCTGGGAGGCTTTGCGCCCGCGGGCATCTCAGCCAGCGCGCCGGCGAGCCGTTCGCTGACCATCTGACGCGCCCGGTACACGTCGGCGCCCTCACGGAACACCGCGGTCACCACCGACAGTCCCTGGATAGACTGCGACCGAACAGACTCCAGGTTCCCGACGCCGTTCACTGCATTCTCCACGGGCCGGGTAACCAGTGATTCGACCTCCTCAGGAGAAAGCCCCGGGGCCTCCGCCTGTATGATCACCAGGGGCGGCGCGAACTCGGGGTAGACATCGTAGCGGGCGTGGGCGGTGATGTAAACGCCGTAACCGATCACCAGGCAGGCAAGGGCGATCACCACGCCGCGGAAACGAATCGAGAATGCGACCAGGCGCGCCAACATTACTGCGCTTCGCTCGCCTCCCCGACCTGGATCTGCGACTTGAGTTCCTCCGAGAGGAGTACTTGCGCCCCCACCACGACCACGCGTTCACCGCCGTGAAGAGCGACCGTCTCCCACCCGTTCTCTCCGAGGCGATCGAGCGAGATCGCGCGCCTGGCGAAGCTGTCGGCCGAGGTCTGCACGTAGATCCAGGTGCTGCCGCCATAGCGGACGAGTGCGGAGCGGGGCGCGAGTGCGCCGCTGCGCGCGGCCCCGGGGAGCCGGATGCGGGCCGTGACCGCTATGCCCGGCCTCAAATTCAGGCCAGGGACTTGGATTCGGAAGAGCAGGGACTGCGCCTGCGCCTTGGGATCGGCCGCGGCAGCCAAGCCCACTCCGATGGCTGGGATCGGCCTGTCCTCTCGGCCCAGGACAAAGATCTGAGCGCCCGGCAGGGGCAAGGCGACCGCCTCTCCGGCAGGCAGGTCGACTTTGGCCAGCAGTTGATCGAAACGCGCCGTGCGGAGGACTGGCTGCCCGGCTTCGAGGGATTCGCCGGGTTGGGCCATTATCTCCGCTACCTGGCCCCCGCGTTCGGCGACCAGCGGGAGCAAACCCTCGGGAGCGCGGCCCGCGGCGTTCAGGGCCGAGGAAATCATGCCGGCTGTCTGGGCGGCGGCCTTCTCCCGGGCCTCGTCCGACTTCAGCCGCGCCTCGGCTTCCTCCACCGCGCGATCGGAGAAGTTCTTATCGTCGGCGTTCAACTTCCTGGCGCGATCATAGGCGGCGCGGGAAACCACTACCGAGGCGGAAGCCGATTCCATCTCAGCCTCTTCCGACGCGAGGCGATCGCGCAGGTTCAGGATCTCGGCGGGAGCAAGTCTGGGCTCGAGCCTGCCCACAATGCCGCCGGCCGGGAGAACATCGCCGATGTCGGGTGACGAGCCCGAAGCTGGTAGCCGCAGCGTTCCAGAGACCGGTGCGCGGACGGTGAAGGAGCGCGAGGGATCTTCCAGCAAGATCCCGTAGGCGACGATCTCGCGTTGCACGCCGATGGCCAGGACCGGCTCGACTTTCAGGCCTATGCTTGCCTGCGCGCGCGAATCCAGGGTGACCATGCTTTCTCCGGACGCGGTGGTTGTCACACGCGCTGGCGGCTTCACCGGTTTGTCCTCTTCGCGCACTTCGCTGCGGTTGCGCTGGTAGCCCCATACGAGAAGCCACACGAGTGCTGCCGCCGCAGCGACGGCTAGGAGCAAGCGGACCAGCTTGTTCATGGCTGCTCCTGTCTTGCCGGAACCGGAGAGGCGGGATCAAGGGCCGGGAGGTCCGCCGCCATCGCGTCTTCCAGGGCGCCCAAGGCCGATAGCGCACGGCGGAGCGCATCCAGACGGCCCCGCGCGGCTTGCGCGGTTTCCAGTCCAGCATCTGTTTGGGCGAGCCGGTCGGACTGGCCGGCCGCCACCGCGCGGGCCGCGGGGGCTTCGCGCCGTTCCCGGACAAACCGCACTTGGGCGCCGGCGGCTCCGAACTCCGCCAGCGCAGCGGCGTAACGCTCGCGGGCCTGCTCGATCTCTCCGATGGCCTGCGCTTGAACCGCCAAGAACTCCGCCGCGGCTTGGGTCCGGCGTGCTTCGGCCTGAGCAATCGGCCCGCGGTTCCGGTTGATCAGGGGGATCGGCAGCCCCGGGCCGAAAACGAACTTGTGATGGCCTTCGTCGAAGTCGTAGCCGGGCGTGAGGGAGACGTCCGGGTACTGTTTGGCGACCTCCAGTTGGAGTGCAGCCTCGGTGACTTCGTACTCGGCGAGGCTGCGCCGGACATCGGGGCGATTCATCAGCCCCGCCTGCTGCGCCGTCTCCTGGCCGGGCTTCGACGGGAGGGTTTCCAGGGGAGCGCTGTCCAGGCTGACTCCCTGGACGGCCGAAGCCGGCAGGCCCAGCGCCGCGGCAAGCGCCGCCTTGGACTCCGCCGCGCGGCCTTCCGCGTCCTTGATCGCGATCTCGATGGCGTCGCGCTCCGCGCGGACCACGTCCACCTCCGGCCGGGATGCTTCGCCCACTGCCAGCCGCTGCTGCACGACGCGGACGGCGGAGGAACGCAGGCGAGACTCGTCCGAGAGCATTCGCGCCTCCGCCACGGCAACCAAGTGATCGAGCAAAGCCGCGCGCACCGCCCCGCGGACCTTCCACGCAGTTTCGGCCGCCTCCAACCGCGCCGCCTCGGCTTGGCGCTCGGCTTCCAGGATCCGATAGCCGCGCTTCCCGGCGGTCTCAAGGGTTATGGCTGGCTCGAAACGGAGGACGAGGGCTGATTCGGGGGAGTTCGTCCATCCGCCGCCGAGCGACAGAGATGGATTTGGCTTTCCTTTGGCTGTCAGGACGGCCGCCCGGGCGGACTCGTACCTCGCGCGGGCGGCTGCCACCTGAGGGCTGAAGTAGTATGCGACGAGCGAGAGAGAGTCGAAGTCCCAGGTTGCGGGGGGCCATGCCTTCCCCCTCTTGCCGCTCGCTTCCGCGAACACGCGGAGACTCGGATCCGACAAATCCCGCGATTTGTATTGAGTCTCCAGACGCGGCGGATCGAGCGGTCTCGGAGTATATCGCAGGCATCCGGTGGACGCCGCGAGGCAGAAAGCCGCTATGCAGAGTCCCTTGGGCAGATCATCAAGAATATCACGCGGCCCGTGCGCTGATACAATGCAGCACTCGCGCGGATGGGGAACGCCTCCGCGTGCGTCCTACCCCCCGGATTGCAGGGTCTTGTAGACCTCGCGCTTGGAAAGGCCCCGGCGGCGGGCCACGGTCTTGATGGCCTCCATGCGTGGCATCCCGGAGGCGACCAGCTCCTCGACGGCCCGGCCAAGCGGCGTTTCTTCTGCCGGGGCCGGGGCCGGTTTTCCCACCACCAGCGTGATCTCGCCCTTGATGAAGGCGCGCGCCCGAAGAGCCTGCCCCAGCTCGGAGGGCGTGCCGCGCAGGAATTCTTCGTGGAGTTTGGTCATCTCGCGGGCCAGCACCATCGCGCGCGGGCCCAGGACGGCCTCAATATCTTCCAGCGCCGCCAAAACGCGATGCGGCGCTTCAAAAAAAACGAGCGTCGCGTCCTCGTCCTGGAGCTTGCCGAGCGCCTTGCGGCGTTGAGTTGTCTTGGCGGGCAGGAATCCGGCGAAGTGGAAAGCGTCAGCGGGCATGCCCGACGCCGCCAGCGCGGCCACGACGGCCGAGGGACCCGGTACGGGCTCGACTCGGATGCCCTGTGCGACGGCCTTAGCCACCAGCCGGTAGCCCGGATCGGATATCAGCGGCGTGCCGGCATCGGACACCAGAGCCAGCACCTTCCCCTGAACAAGGCTGCCGAGAAGCTCTTCGGCGCGCTCGGCTTCGTTGTGTTCGTGGTAGCTGACCACCGGCGAGCGGATGCCATAGTGCTGGAGCAGGGTGCGCGTGCGGCGGGTGTCCTCGCACGCGATCAGGTCCGCCTCCTTCAGCACGCGAAGCGCGCGGTAAGTGACGTCCTCGAGGTTGCCAATGGGCGTCGCCACCAGGTAGAGAGTCCCGGCCATCAACCGTCAGTATCCATCATCCGCGAGGGCTTCGCCCGCGTCCGTCTCTAGCAGGAGCTTGTCCTCGCGCTCGCTGAACACCAGCCGGAGAGAAGCGCCGGGGCCGATCTCGCCCCCCGCGACCAAAGCCGCGAGCGGCTCGGTGAGGTGGCGGTGCAGGGTCCGTTTCAGTTCTCTGGCCCCGAACTCGGCGCTAGTGCCTTTGCGGAGAATCACCCGCCGTGTTTCGGGAGGGACCTCGATCTCGACGGCGCGGGGGCCCAGACGCATACCCACATGGTGCTGGAAATCGGCGATGTGCTGGTCCAGGATCTCGGCCAGCGCCTCGTCATCCAGCGGGCGGTAGGTGATGGTGCGATCAATGCGGTTGATGAACTCGGGGGGGAACTTCCGGCGCGCCGCCTCGATGCCGATGCTCTCCAGCTTGAGCCCCAGGTCGGCGCGCATCTTGGAGATGCCGGCCTCGAAGCCGAAGTCAGGCCGGATCTCCTTCATCATGCTGCGGCTGCCGAGATTGCTGGTGAGAAAGATCATGCTGCGCTCGAAGTTGACCGTGGTGTTGTCGCCCAGCCGAAGAATTGCCTTGTCGAGGATTCCGAGCAGCAGCCTGGTAAGAGAGGGCGCCGCCTTGTCGACCTCATCAAAGAGAACCAGCGAAAGGCTCGACTTCTCGCTGGCCACCATGTTGAGTTTCTGCTGGGTGAGCATGGGCTGGGTTTCGCGGTGCCCCAGGTAGCCGGGAGGCGCGCCAATCAGTTTGGCGACCTCGTGCTCCATCTGGAACTCGCCGCAGTCGATCTTGAGGACGTTCTTCTCGCTGCCGTGCAGCACTTCGGCGAGCGCCTCCACGGTTTTTGTCTTCCCCGTCCCCGTGGGTCCGAGAAGCAGGAAGACGCCGGCGGGCCTGCCTTCCGCGGCCAATCCCGCTTGATAAACCTGAACGTAGGGAGCGATGCCATCCAGTGCCGATGGCTGGCCGATCACTTTCCTGGACAGCAAGGCCGTGATCGCGGGCGGCCGTGAGGATACTGCCCTCTTCGTCCTGACTGGCGCGGCGCCGTTTTTCATTTGCCCTGGAATCCCCCCCGGCCACATTATAGAGGGCGACCGGCGATTCCCAGATCAAAAGGGGCCTGCCCCGGCCTGCCGCACAGCCTCCCTTGGAAACGCGTTTTACCTGAAAAATGAGACGATTACGTCGGCAATGCGCTGGCTTGTACGGCCATCTCCGTAGGGGTTGTGAACGCGAGCCATGCGGTCGTACTCTTCGGGGTCGTCCAGCAGCCGCGAGACCTCCTCGAAGATGCGGTCTTCCGCCGTTCCGACCAGACGCGCCGTCCCGGCTTCGACGGCCTCCGGGCGTTCGGTCTTGTCGCGCATGACGAGGACCGGTTTGCCGAGCGAAGGTCCCTCCTCCTGAACGCCGCCGGAGTCGGTCAGCAGGACTCGAGCCCGGCGCATGAGATCCACGAAGGGGACGTAGGCGAGCGGCTCAATCAGCAGGATGTTCTCTCTTCCCGACAAGAAACGGCCGACGGGCTCCTGAACGTTGGGGTTAGGGTGTACGGGGTAGACGATCTGCACATCCCGGCGCTGTGACAGGCGCAAGAGCGCGCGGCAGATGCGCTCGAACCCTTCTCCGAAGCTCTCGCGACGGTGCGCGGTGACCAGGATCAGCTTGCTCGCCGGATCCAGTCGCGGCCATTCCGGACCTTTCAGCCTGCCCTGCTCCAGGCCATCGCGGACAAACAGGACGGCGTCGATGCCGGAGTTCCCCGTGACGGTGATTCTGTCGCGAGCGACCCCCTCGGCGGTGAGGTTGCGGGCCGCGCCCTCCGTGGCCGCGAAATGCAGGGAGGCCAAATGGGTCGTAAGCACGCGGTTCACTTCTTCGGGGAACGGCTGGAATGGATCCCCCGTTCTGAGCCCGGCCTCCACGTGAGCCACCGGGACCCTGCTGTAGAAGGCGGCCAATGCGCCGCACAGCGTGGTGGTCGTGTCTCCCTGGACCACCACCATGTCCGGCCGCTCGGCTTCCAGCACGGGTTCCAGAGAGGCGAGGATTCGCGATGTTGACTGGAACAGGCTCTGTCTGGGAAGCATCACGCCCAGGTCGTGGTCAGGCGCCACATTGAAGGCGTCCAGCACCTGATCCAGCAGTTCGCGATGCTGCGCGGTGACGCACACCCTCACCTCGAATTCCTTCGGGCGGCCGCGAAGACACAGCACCACGGGACACAACTTGATGGCCTCCGGGCGAGTGCCGAAGACGAAGAGGATCTTCAGGGGCATCGGGGGAACGCGCTCAGGCGTTTTATAGCACGAACGGAGACTCGGCGGGCACAGGCCTGGCGCGGTCCGCGGGATCTCAAGGGGATCTTCTTACTTGTGCCGGTAGGTGATTCGGCCCTTGGTCAGGTCGTAGGGCGACATCTCCAGAGTCACCCGATCGCCCGCCAGCACGCGTATGCGGTTCCGGCGGAGCTTTCCGGCCAGGTGGGCCAGTATGACGCGTTCCTGGTCGAGCTGAACGCTAAACAAACCGCTTGGGAATTTCTCGACGACTGTTCCTGAGACTTCTATGCAGTCTTCCTTGCTCATCCTCCTCCTTGTGCCTGATCTTTGTGAAACAGTACCTGGGACCGGGAGAACCAGCGCGAAGCCTGTTCCCCGGTCCCAAGTAGTGTTGCCAGCCTATGTCACCGGGGCGACGTTGACCGCCGCCAGCCCTTTCGGGCCGCGGGTTACCTCAAACTCGACTCTTGAGCCTTCCTCTAGGGACCGATAGCCGTCCGCCGCGATGGCGGAATAATGCACGAACACATCTTCCCCGTTGTCTCGCTGGATGAAGCCGTAGCCCTTCGCAGCGTTGAACCACTTCACAGTACCAGTTTCCTTCATACACTTCCCTGCATTGGATATTCTTCGGATCTGACTCCCACACCCGGTTGCGGAAGGCACAAAAAAAGCCCCACGGGATGCAGTCCTATCGCACACGGCTCAGTGTCGTAGCGAAGGGTGAGCCCCTGGAGCTCCCTCGAAACCTTTTGCGCAAACAAATACAAGAGTCAAACGCCGTATAACAGTATACCGCACAAAAGCAAGGGGCATCGTATCGCTTGTCAAGACCCGGCTAAAGTGTCCCTCTCACCGGGCCTCTCGGCGCGGCAACGGACACGGCGAGCCGCTTGGTGTTCTCGTCCTGCCCGTGCTATACAGGAATTGTCCTGTCCAGTACTGGGGCACGTCGTAGCAACGAGGGAAGAGATGGCGTATATCATCGCGGAACCCTGCATCGGCACCAAGGACACCGCGTGCGTGGACGCCTGTCCGGTCGATTGCATCCACCCGAAAAAGGATGAGGCGGGCTTCGAGAAAGAGGAGATGCTCTACATCGACCCGGTGGAGTGCATCGACTGCGGCGCCTGCGTGCCGGTGTGCCCGGTCTCGGCGATTTTCCCTCTCGATGACCTGCCCGAGAAGTGGGCTGAGTTCACGGCGAAAAACGCGGCTTTCTACGGCAGGTAGACAGGCGGGTTTCGCGGAAAGGATCGGTCTCGAAATGGCATCGGAATACAACGGCGGCAAAGCGGTATGGTTCCTGACCGGCGTCGCCATCGGCGCGGCGATCGCCTTGCTCTACGCTCCCCAGTCCGGACGTGATACCCGCAAATACATCCGCAAGAAGACTGACGAGGGCCGTGAGGCTCTGGCCGACACCGGCAAGGACATTCTTGAGCGTGGCCGCGAAGTCTACGGCCAGGGCCGAAAAATCGCCGAAGAAGCGGGCGAGCTTTTGGAGCGCGGCCGGAAGCTGGTCGTAGGCTGAGCCAAGCCCCTCCGGTTGAAGGGAGACACAACTTACGATGAGCACGCAGACCAGTCTGGACGTGCGGGCGCTGCCCCCGTTCCACAATGAGCCTTACACCGATTTCTCCTTAGCTCCGCACCGCGCGGCTATGGAAGAAGCTTTGCGCCTGGTGCGCGGCCAGTTTGGCCGCGAGTACGATCTCTGGATCGGCGGCCAGCCGCGCAAGACAGCGGAGAAGCTGATCTCCAGGAACCCGTCGAAACCCTCCGAGACGGTGGGAGTGCACCAGATGGCCACGCCGTCTGAAGCCTCCCTGGCTGTCGAGTCGTCAGCAGCGTTTTTCCCCGAATGGCGTGCCACACCTGCCGAGGATCGCTGCCGCATGCTGCTGCGTACCGCGGAGCTGATCCGCCGCCGCAAGATGGAGTTTGACTCCTGGCTGGTCTACGAAGCAGGCAAGACCTGGCCGGAGGCCGAGGCGGACGTCTCCGAGGCCATTGATTTCTGCGAGTACTACGCCCGTGAGATGATGCGGCTGGCCGGCCCGCATCCCATGCTGCACCTGGCGGGCGAGAACGATGAACTGGTCTACTTGCCCCTCGGGGTCGGCGTGGTGATCGCGCCCTGGAATTTCCCCCTGGCCATCCTTTTGGGCATGGCTACCGCGACCCTGGTCACCGGCAACGTCGCGGTCATCAAGCCGTCCAGCGACACGCCCACTATTGCCGCAAAGTTCGCCGAGGTGCTCCTCGAGGCGGGCTTTCCGCCCAAAAGCTTTTGCCTGGTCACGGGCTCCGGCTCCAGGGTCGGAGACGTTCTGGTCCAGCATCCCAAGACCCGCTTCGTGTGCTTCACAGGCTCCCGCGACGTCGGCCTCCGCATCAATGAACTGGCCGCCAAACCTCAGCCGGGCCAGATCTGGATCAAGCGCGTGATCGCCGAGATGGGCGGCAAGGACCCCATCATCGTGGACCAGGAGGCGGACCTCGATCTGGCCGTCATGGGCGTGCTGGTTTCGGCTTACGGCTACCAGGGCCAGAAGTGTTCGGCTTGTTCGCGCGCCATAGTGGACCGGAAGATCTATGACGAATTCCTCGATCGCCTGAAGACTAAGGTAGAGGCCTTACGGGTCGGCCCGGCGGATCAGCCTGATAACTACATGGGGCCAGTCATAAACGAAAAGGCGCTGCGTTCGATCAGCGAGTACATAGACATCGGAAAGCAGGAAGGCCGGCTAGTTACCGGCTGCGGTCCGGTCTCCGGAGATGGTTACTTCCTCAGGCCTGTGATTATTGCCGATGTGGAACCCCGCGCCAGGGTCTTTCAGGAGGAGATCTTCGGGCCGGTGCTGTCAGTGACCCCCGCGCGCGACTTCCAGCAGGCGCTGGAGATGGCTAACGACACGGAGTACGGTCTCACCGGCGCTGTTTACACGAAAAACCCTAGAAAGATCGCCGAAGCCCGCGAGCGGCTCTTTGTCGGAAACCTGTATTTCAACCGTAAATGTACTGGGGCTATGGTAGGGGCGCATCCCTTTGGCGGATTCAATATGTCCGGAACCGATTCCAAGGCAGGCGGCCCCGACTACTTGCTCCAGTTTCTGCAGGCCAAAGCTATTGCCGAAAAACTCATCTGAAGTCCCTGACTTCAGGTTATAGTTAGAGTGGTGATAGACGAAGGTCAGTTTCGCGAGCTCTTCGAGAACGCGGTCGATATCATCTACACCCACGATCTGGCGGGAGATTTTACTTCGGTCAACAAGGCCGCGGAGCGGATTGCCGGTTACAGCCGCGCGGAAATCCTCGGGATGAACATCGGCCAGTTGCTGGACCGGGAGTCCCGAGAGTTGGTGACGGAGGCGATCCGCGAGGAGCTTGGGGGGAACCCCCGTACCACTTTTGAAGTGACCCTGATCACCAAGGATGGCCGCAGGGTCGCCCTGGAGGTCGGCACCCGGCTCGTGTTCAGGCAGGGTGTTCCGGTCGGTGTGCAGGGGATCGCACACGACATCACGGAACGAAAGAGAGCCGAGGCGCTGGAGCGTGACCGGAACCTGGTGCTGGAGCTGGTGGCGGGCAATGAGGCGCTGGAAGCCGTTCTGGATCGCCTGGCGCGCCTGGTCGAGGCGCAATGTCCCGACCTGACCTGCGCCGTCTTGTTGCACGGGCAGGGACGCCTGGTTCTCGGCGCGGCGCCGAACCTGCCGCGGGGATTCGGTGAAGTCTTCGAGGGTCCGGGCGTTTCGGAGGCGGCCTCGGTCTACGCCGCTGTGCTTCGAGAGACCGGCCCGGCAACGGTCGACGTTGCCAGCGAGCCGGCCCTGCGCCTCCACCGTGACCTTCTGCTCGCGGTGAGCCTCAGGAGTTGCCGGGCCATCCCCATCTCGTCGGGCCCTAACCTGCTCGGAGGCTTCCTGCTGTTCCGGCGCAGCCCAAGTGAGCTCGGCGAAAAGGAGGCTGAGATCCTGCACGCCGCGCGCCGGCTCGCCGTGGTTGCGATTGAGCACAGGCAGCTCACGGATCAATTGGCCTACCAAGCTCATCACGATGCTCTGACCGGTCTGCCCAACAGGCTCCTGTTCGACCAGACACTGGAACAATCCTTGGACAACGCGCGCCGCCACACCTGGCTCCTGGCCGTGCTCTTCATCGACCTGGACTGTTTCAAGCAGATCAATGACACGCTGGGGCATCCGACCGGCGACGTGGTGCTGGCGCAGGTCTCCCGGCGGCTGGAGGGCTGCCTCCGAAAGAGCGATGCTTTGGCGAGGCTGGGGGGCGACGAGTTCGCGATCGTCCTCCCGGAGCTGAACGACTCTCACGATGCTCTGCGGGTCGCGCGCAAGCTCCTGGACGGTCTCCAGGCGCCGTTCAGTGTCGAGCCGCACGAAATGTTCCTGACCGCCAGCATCGGCATCAGCATCTACCCGCGGGACGGCAAAGACGCCGCCACCCTGGAGCGAAACGCGGACACGGCGATGTACCGCGCCAAGAACCGCGGCAGGAACAACGTCGAGCTCTTCACCGCGGAGTTGGGGCTTGCCGCGCAGGAGCGGATGGAGATCGAAAGCGCCTTGCGAAGAGCCCTGGAATACGGAGAGCTTCAGCTCTACTACCAGCCTCAGATGGATGCCAGCGGCAGGCTGGCTGGGCTTGAGGCGTTGCTGGTCTGGAATCACCCGAAATTGGGCCCGACTTCTCCTCAACAGTTCATTCCGGTGGCCGAGGAGAGCGGCATGATCGTCCCCATCGGCGTCTGGGTACTGGGGGAGGCCTGCCGTCAGAACGTGGCATGGCAGAAGGCGGGCGGTTCGAGAGTCAAAGTGGCCGTGAACGTGTCCGCCATGCAGTTCTCCCGAACGGATTTCGTCGAGACCGTGACCCAGGCCCTGTCCCAAAGCGGCTTGGACCCCGCACTACTGGAATTGGAGCTAACCGAGAGCGTGGTGATGCGGGACCTGGAAGAATCCGCCCGCCAGATGGACAGGCTGCGCGCCCTCGGGGTCAGCATCTCCATCGACGACTTCGGCACGGGGTATTCTTCCCTCAGCTACTTGCGCCGCCTGCCGATCGATGCGCTCAAGATCGACCGTTCCTTCCTGAAGGAGTTGGACAGGGACGCCAACACCGTACCTCTTGTGGGGGCCATCGTCGCGCTGGCCAACGGGCTGGGGCTTACGGTTGTGGCCGAGGGCGTGGAGACCCGTCACCAGTTGGAGAGTTTGCGGGGGGTCGGCTGCGACAGATTCCAGGGCTTCCTGCTCGGCGAGCCGGGGCCGCCCGAGGCCATCGAGCGGCTACTGGCGGAGATGGGCTCCGTGCTAACATGAGAGAGCCCCGATGAGAAGGGGACCAAGAAGGCAGATTCCCAGGGTCAAACCTGTTTGACGCGGCGAAAGGGGCCTGGCACTCGCGGGCCCCTTTCCCCTTTATAGAGGCCGCTGGGCCCACGCGCTACCGCTTGGACAGCACTTCCCGCTCGTACCGCCGTACTTCATCGAACCAGGACATGCCGGCAGGCACGCCCTTCCGCGCGCAGTAGTAGTCCCAGACGGCGCCCCAAGGAAGGCTCTTCAGTTCTTCGAGCATCGCCAGCCGACGCGTGAAATCCATGGCCAGCTCGGCGCTCTTCAGGGTGTCCGTGGGTTCCAGCAACGCGATCAGCAGCGCCTTGAGCATGTTGCGGGTGCCGATGACCCAAGCCGCCACTCGGTTGATGCTGGCATCGAAGAAGTCCAGGCCGATGTGCACTCTGTCGAGTTTGCCGCTGCGAACCAGTTCCTTCGCAATGGCCTGAAGCTCGTCATCCAGAATGACCACGTGGTCGCTGTCCCACCGAACCGGGCGGCTGACGTGCAGCAGCAATTCCGGGCAGAACATCAGTATCGACGAAATCTTCTCGGAGATCACCTCCGTCGGATGGAAGTGGCCTGCGTCCAGGGTCAGCAGCTTTTGGCGCGATGCCGCATAACCCAGGTAGAACTCGTGCGAGCCAACCGTATAACTTTCCGCGCCGATCCCGAAAAGCTTTGCTTCAACCGCGTCCAGATGGATGCGCGGATCAATGCCCTCTTGGAACATCTTGTCCAATGAATCCATCAGGCGCTCGCGCGGACCCGTGCGATCGACGGGAATATCCTTGTACCCATCCGGAATCCAGACGTTGGTCACCGTCGGCGTGCCAAGCTGCCTTCCGATCTCCGCCCCGATCTTCCGGCAACGGATGCCATGTTCGATCCAGAAGTCACGGATTCCCTTGTCCTGGTGGCTCAGGGTGAAGCCATCGGCCGCCTTGGCGTGAGAGAAGTACGTGGGGTTGAAATCCACCCCCAGGTGGTTGGACTTGGCCCAGTCCATCCAGCTCTGGAAGTGCTTGGGCTCGATCTGGTCGCGGTCCACAAACTTGCCGCCGTTGTCCAGGTAGCAGGCGTGCAGGTTCAGCCGGTGGCGGCCGGGAATCAGGCTGAGAGCTTTCTCGATATCGCCGCGCAGCTCGGCAATGGTGCGGGCCTTGCCGGGGTAGTTGCCGGTCGCCTGGATGCCTCCCCCCGACAGTTCCGCGCCCGCGGTCTCAAAACCGCCCACATCATCTCCCTGCCAGCAGTGCAGGGAGATAGGGATGGCTTCGAGCTTTGCCGTGGCGGCATTAACATCCACTCCGACGGCCGCATACTGCTCTTTGGCAATCTGGTACGCCTCTGCGAGTTGCTGTTCCTTCATTGAGTTCTCCTGTTCCGAAGATCCCAGTTTGCGACGCGCGTGTAGGGGCTGGGCATGCCCGGCCCCTACTTCTTCTGGTCCTGCAGGACGAATATGGTTTCGTCCTTCTTCAGAAGCCTCAGGTCCTCCCTGACGTGCCGCTCCCTCTCGGCGGGATTGTCCGAGAAACTTCGGATTCGCTCTTTCCGCTCCTCGATCTCGCGCCGCAGGTCGGCGTTCTGTCCCTGAAGTTCGCGGATCTGGTGGCGTTTGTCCAGCACCCTGGGAATGCCGTCTGGGCCGAGGAAACTGAACAGCAGGTATCCGCCGGCCAGGAGCAGAGCGCCGGTGCTAAGGATTGTCCTGAGCGGGAGTTTCATGAGAGAATCTGTGAAACCATACCCTTATTCTCTCTTATAATCCTCTTTCGTGATTTTTTCCATAAGAATCGCCGGGAAATCACCAATGACCGACAAGATTGTCGTCCTGATCACCTGCTCCAACGCCGCGGAAGCTGACGTGATTGCACGAACACTGGTGGAAAGACGTTCTGGCGGCCTGTGTCAACGTGGTAGCCGGAGTACGCAGCATCTACCACTGGCGCGGCGCCGTCGAGGAGGCCTCCGAGTGTCTCCTCATCATCAAGAGCCGCCGGGAGTTGTTCGAACAACTGCGACGCGATGTCGAAAAGCTGCACTCCTACGAGGTCCCTGAGCTGCTGGCGCTGACGGTAATCGACGGCTCTCCCGCCTACTTGAGCTGGCTGGACCAGGAACTGAGCCCGGCGCCTTAGACGCTTGCGGAGCGCTGGCATCGTGTGCTGTCATATCCGTTGCCCATGACCACCCCGAAAAGATCCGTTGTGCCATCCGACCAGAAGCCGACGCATACGCGCTACTGGGTGATTCTTTTCTCGGTCACGCTCGCCGTGCTTGCCTACATCGACCGGGCCAGCATCTCCATGGCGGCTCCATTCATGCGGAAGGACCTCAACCTGAGCGCTGTGGAGATGGGCTACGTCTTCTCCGCCTTCGCCCTGGCTTACGCCGTGTTCGAGATCCCCGGCGGTTGGATGGGAGATTGGCTCGGCCCGAAGAAGGTGCTTGTCCGGATCGTCCTGTGGTGGTCCGCCTTCACCGTCCTGACCGGGCGGGCGTGGAATTTCCTGTCACTGATGGTGATCCGGTTCCTCTTCGGAGCGGGGGAGGCGGGTTGCTTCCCGAATCTCACCAAGGCTATGACCATCTGGCTGCCGCAGCGGGAGCGCGTCAAGGCCCAGGGGATCATGTGGACCTTCGCTCGTTGGGGCGGCGCCTTCACGCCGCCGCTCATGCTGCTGGTCATCACACGGTTGTCCTGGCGCTGGGCCTTCGGGCTGTTCGGATCGTTGGGCCTGATCTGGTGCGCCATCTTCCTGGCTTACTTCAAGGACAACCCAAGCCAGCACAAGGGCGTGAACGCTGCCGAACTGGCACTGCTCGAGGGATCAGAGAAGATCACCTCCGGCCACGCGAACGTCCCCTGGGGCAGACTGATCTCGTCCCCGACCGTGTGGATGCTGTGGGCGCAATACTACCTGATCTCCTATCCGTTCTACTTCTACCTGACATGGCTCCCCACCTATCTGATGGAAGGCCTTCACCTGGACGCCAGGCAGGCCTCGCGGTACGCCGTCTTCCCGCTCTTGTTCGCCGGCGGCGGTTCGCTGGTTTCGGGGATGCTCTCGGCGCGCGTGGCCAAGTGGACAGGGAGCGTCAGCATGGCCCGGCGCGCCCTGGGGATGATCGGCTTCTTTGTGGCCGGGCTGTTCATCCTGCTCCACATTCAGATCAAGGAGCCCCTGCTGGCCATGCTCGTGATGGGCTTCGCAACCTTCTTCCACGACGTGACGACTCCCGGCGCCTGGGGCGCTTGCATGGATGTGGGAGGCAAGTTCGCCGGGACTCTGTCGGGCTCCATGAACATGATGGGCAACTTCGGATCTCTGACCGCGCCCATAGCCATGGGTTACATTTTGAAGTACACCAACAACAACTGGACCATTTGCCTGTACAGCGTAGCGGCGGCCTACCTGCTGGGCACGCTCGCTTGGCCGCTGATGGACCCGGTGACCCCGCTCGAGGAGCGCCGGAAACCTCCCGTCCGCCCGTAACGCAATTGCTTTGGGTTGCGGCGCGCGACGCGGGTATGATGTCATATCCCACATGGCCGTCCCTAACCTGACCGCGAGGCCCACCCACGTCCGCTACTCCGTCATCCTGTTCGCGTTATTTCTGGCGATTCTTGCCTACGTCGACCGCGTTTGCCTTTCGATGGCGGCCCCGAGCGTCCGCAGGGACCTGGGGCTGGACGCGGTGCAGATGGGCTACGTCTTTTCGACCTTCGCCCTTGCCTACGCGCTGTTCGGCCCGCTCAGCGGCTGGCTGGGGGACAGGTTTGGGCCCAAGAGGATACTGGTGTTCATCGTGGTCTGGTGGAGCGTCGGCATAGCGGCCACGGGGTGGACGTGGAACTTCGTTTCGATCGTCGCGGTGCAGTTGCTGTTCGGCGCGGGCGAAGCCGGCTGCTTCCCCAACCTGACCAAAGCGATCACCATCTGGCTGCCCCAGCGCGAACGGGTTCGCGCGCAGGGCTTGATGTGGACTTTCGCACGTCTGGGCGGGGCCTTCACGCCGCCCTTGATGCTCCTGCTAATCGGGAATATGACATGGCGGTGGGCTTTCAGCGTCTTTGCCTGCCTGGGGATGATCTGGGCCGTTTTCTTCCTGCTGTTTTACAAGAACAGCCCGCGTGAGCATAAGGGAGTCAATGCCGCGGAGCTGGCCCTTATCGGCGACACATCCTCCTCGTCCGGCGGCAAGATCAAAGTGCCTTGGAGCGTGCTCGCCAAGTCGCGGACGGTGTGGCTGATCTGGGCCCAGTGGTACCTGGTTTCCTACCCCTTCTACTTCTTCCTGACCTGGTGGCCGACGTACCTCATCGAAGGACGCCACCTTCCGGCCGCCGAGGCTTCCCGGTGGGCGGTCTTCCCCTTGCTCTTCGCGGCCGCAGGTTCGTTCTCGGTGGGTATGTTTACCGCGCCCCTGGCCCGCGCGGTCGGCAGCTTCCGCAACGCGCGGCGCCTGATCGGGGGCGTTGCCATGCTGGCAGCGGGCGCCCTGGTGATTGTTCACATGAAGACGGAGGCGATTCTGCCGGCCGTGATGCTGATGGGTTGCGTGGCGTTTTTCACCGATCTCACCGTGCCTACGGCCTGGAGCACTTGCATGGATGTCGGCGGCAAGTTCACGGGCACACTCTCGGGCTCGATGAACATGTTCGGCAACCTGGGCTCCTTTACCGCCCCGATCGCCATGGGTTACATGGTCCGCTCGACCGGCAACTGGGACTACGCAATTTACAGCATGGTGGCGGCCTACCTGCTGGCTGCCATCTGCTGGCCGTTCATGGACCCGGAGACCCCCTTGGAAGGCAGCCGGTAGGGGGCTTGGCCGGCAGCCAACCGGACCTTCTGTCACCGTGGCATTGCATTCCGCATCATGTAATTGGTAGGTTGGAGACGTGCCTTCGTGGTATCGAAGGCCCCTCCGCACCCGGACGGTTAGATTTGACTCTGTTGCGAGCCACAACCGTATTTTTCTTCTTGCTGTCGTTGACGGCAAGCGCCGGCACCGATGCCTCGGTGACCGATCCCGCGGGCGCGCCGGTTGGCCGCGCGGCATTGCCTTGGGCCGAAGTCCTCAGCCGCTACCTGGCCGCCAATCAGGAGCAACAGGCCCGGCTGCGCGACACTTCCATGGAAGTGGAGATCGACGCGCGGCTTCCGAGGCTTAAGAAGGAGGGCAGCCTTCACGCCCTGCGTCTGATCACCCGGGTAGGCCAGATCACCTATGAAGCAGCTCGATCCGCGGGTGACAAGATGGTCAACAAGGATGTGATTGCCCGGTACT
Organism: Bryobacterales bacterium; assembly: GCA_963798455.1. GTDB lineage: Bacteria > Acidobacteriota > Terriglobia > Bryobacterales > Bryobacteraceae > CAWCTD01. The sequence continues at coordinate 3,889,359 of CAWCTD010000003.1, read as the reverse complement.
TGACGGCGGAGACGGAGGCAAGCAAAGGCATTTTCGATAGCCAGGGAAGGCCCCAATCCATCGCCATCATCCCTGAGAACTACAAGTTCAAGCTGAAGGCCGTGCTGACCACGGACGCCCGTCAGATCTACATATTTCAGGTCACTCCCAAGAAGCAGCGGTTGGGCCTCTTCAAAGGCGAGATTTGGGTCGATGTCGGCACGGGCATGCCTGTGCGGGAAGCTGGGCGCCTGGTGAAAAACCCCTCCGTCTTTCTGAGGCAAGTGGATTTTATCCGCGAGTACGAGATCTTCGATGGCCTCGCCGTGCCCGTCAAGGTGGAGAGCCGCGTTGACACTCGCCTGGTGGGCTTGGCGGAACTGGACATCCATTACAGCAACTACTCGTTCCTGCAGACTGCGCAGTCTCGCATCTGTGCTCTGGGTTGGTAGTCCTCTTGGGTCTCCTCCCCTTTGTTGTCGTTCCACGCTGACTACCGTACACTCAAAGTAGGGGTTATGCGAACGCTTTTCCTGAATCCGCCTTCTTTTGAAGGGTTTGACGGTGGCGCAGGGTCTCGCTGGCCAGCTACCCGGGAAATCGAATCCTACTGGTACCCGGTCTGGCTCTGCTACCCGGCCGGGATGCTTCCTGACAGCAAGGTCGTGGATGCTCCCCCGCATAAGATCTCCATCGGGCAAAGCGTCGCTATGGCCGGCGATTTCGAGTTTCTGGTCCTGTTCACCTCCACTCCGGGTCTCCAGGTGGACGTCAAGATTGCCGAGCGGATGAAGGAGACCAACCCGAAGCTGAAGATCGCTTTTGTGGGCCCCCCGGTCGCCGTGGAGCCGGAGAAAGTGCTGGCCGCCTCAGCCGCGATCGATTTCGTGGTGCGCGGGGAATTCGACTACCAGGTCGCCGGCTTCGCCCGGGGGAAGCCCCTGGCCGAGCTTGCCGGGGTCAGCTACAGGAAGAACGGCGGCTTCGTGCACAACCCGGAAGGTCCATCCATCGAGAATCTGGATGCGCTGCCCTGGGTGACCAAGGTGTACCAGCGGGACCTGGACATCCATCGCTATAACGTCCCGTTTCTGCTGCATCCGTTCCTGGCCTTCTATACATCGCGCGGGTGCCCCGCCATGTGCACGTTTTGCCTGTGGCCGCAGACGCATTCCGGACACCGCTGGCGGCGCCGCTCCGCCGCCGACGTGGCCGAAGAGACGCGCTTTGCGCTGGAGACTTTCCCCGGCCTGCGTGAGATCTTCTTCGACGACGACACGTTCAACTATCAGAAGGCGCGCACCCTCGAGGTCTGCGCCAAGCTCAAGCCGCTCCAGGCCACCTGGTCGTGTACCTCGCGAGTGACCACCGATTACGACACCCTGAAGGCGATGAGGGAAGCCGGGTGCCGCCTGCTGATCGTCGGCTACGAGTCCGGCGACCCGCAGATCCTCAAGAACATCAAGAAGGGCGCCACGGTGGATATGGCGTTGCGCTTCACCGAGAACGCCAGAAAGCTCGGGCTGGCGATCCATGGCGACTTCATCGTGGGACTGCCGGGCGAGACCCGGGAGAGCCTGAAGAACACGGTCGAGTTCGCCAAGCGGCTGGACGTGGAGACCATTCAGGTGTCCATCGCCCATCCTTACCCCGGGACTGAGTTCTACGACTACGTCCAGCGCAACGGCTTGATCACCATCGACTCAATGACGGACGAGACCGGTCATCAGCTCCCCAACATCATCTACCCCGGCCTGGACCGCGCCGAGCTGGTGGATTGGGTGGAACGCTTTTACGGCGAGTACTACTTCCGCCCGCGCGTTGCCTGGCGCATCATGCGCAAGGCCCTGTTCGATTCCGCGGACCGGCGCCGCCTTTACAAGGAGGCCCGGGAGTACCTCTCCCTGCGCCATAAGCGCAAGCGATTCGTCAAGCAGGAGAAAGCCAGCACGCTCGCCCAGGACCACGCCGCCTCATGACCGCCACTCGCTCGCGGCTTCTGCTCAAGACCAGGGTTCTCGCCAGCGTCGTCATTCTGGCCAACGTCCTGGGCAACTTCTTCCTGAGCCGGGGCCTTCGAGGCGGCGAGTTCGCGCCGTCTCTTTCTCCCTTGACCTATCTTCGGGCGTTTCTCGACCCCTGGGTGGTGCTGGGCGTGTCGCTGCTGATTCTGTGGATGCTCTCGCGCATGACTTTGCTGAGCTGGGCGGACCTCTCCTACGTGCTGCCGGTTACGGCGCTCGGATACGTGCTCACCGCCTTGATGGGCAGGCTCTTCTTGGCGGAACACGTTTCCTTGGGACGTTGGGCCGGGATCGGGCTCATCATGGGCGGCGTCTTGCTGGTTGGAAACACCCCGGTCAGAACCACGAAGGGCCGCCAGAATCGGCGGGAAAACGCATGAGGTGGCTGTTGGTCGCCATCATCGTTGGGGCAACCACGTGCGCGGAGCTCCTCCAGGCCTTCGGGATGAAGAACCACGGGGAGATACATGACTTCCGCCCGGGCGCGCTGGGCCAGTCCTTCGGCCGCGTGACGCGGAATCCGCACGTCGCCGGGTCGGTCGGGCTGATGGCGATTTCGTTCTTCGCCTTCATGGCTTTGCTGTCCGTCGCGGACCTGAGTTTCGCCGTTCCAGCGACGGCGGCCAGCTATGTGCTAGAAACCATCCTGGCCCGCTACGTTCTCAAGGAGCGGATCAGCCGGAAGCGCTGGGTAGGCGCCTTGCTGGTTGCCTGCGGCGTGGCCTTGGTGGCCCTGTGATCGTCATTCTGCTTGCTGTTGCGGCTTCCGCGGCGTGCCAGTTGCTGGCCCTCGCGGCTGCCGTCTGGCACCTGTCGAAGCCGGAGCCGCGGCCGTCGGCCTTTCCGCCCATCTCGATTCTGAAACCCGTCCGGGGGCTGGACCCGCACTTCCAGGAAGCCATACGCTCCCACGCCGTGCAGGATTACCCGGAGTACGAGATTTTGTTCGGCGTGGCCGATCTCTCCGACCCCGCGGTGCCCGAGATTCGCAAGCTGATCGCGGACTTCCCCGAGCGGCGCATTCGGCTGGTGCAGGCGTCCACCGTCGCCCTGAACCGGAAGGTCGGCACGCTGATCGACCTCGCCAAGGAGGCCCGCTACCCTCTGCTCCTGGTGAATGATAGCGACGTCCGGGTTCCGGGCGACTACCTGCGGCGCATCGTGGGTCCGCTCGAAGATCCTTCCGTGGGGATGGTCACTTGCCTTTACAGAGGCAGCTCCGACCACTGGCCCGGCCGGTGGGAGGCCTTGGGAATCGCGACGGCTTTCGCGCCGACCGTGCTGACGGCGCCCCTGGTGGGCGTGAACGAGTTCGGCTTGGGGGCGACGCTGCTGTTTCGCGCCACCGATTTGCGAGCCATCGGGGGGTTTGAGGCGCTGGCCGACTATGTGGCCGACGACTACCAGCTCGGGTTCCGCATCGCGCGGCTGGGCCGGCGCATGGTCATTTCAAGAGTGGCTGTGGAGACCTGGCTCACGGGGCGAACGTGGCGCGAGATCTGGCAGCACCAGTTGCGTTGGGCGCGCACCATTCGAGTCTCTCGGACCGGCGAGTACACCGGGCTGGTGCTCGCCGACGCCAGCCTGTGGTCGCTGGTGGCGCTTTTGGCCGGCGCCTGGCGGGCGGCGCTGGCGCTATTGACCTTACGCCTGCTGGTGGGCGTACTGGTGGGGGTGGTCATCCTGGGGAGCCGGGAAGTTGTGCGCTACTTCTACCTGATGCCGTTCCGGGACCTGTGGGGCTCCGCTATCTGGTTTTGCGGCCTGGCCGGTAACACCGTGAAATGGCGTGGCGCGCGCCTGCACCTGGCCCGCGACGGGCGCATTGTGGACGTCTCCTGACCGGCCGCATCTGTTAGAATGGTCTTCGCGCGCCTGTAGCTCAGTTGGATAGAGCGTCTGGCTACGAACCAGAAGGCCGGGTGTTCGAGTCACCCCAGGCGCACCACTCCAAATCCCAATAAAAACCACATTTCCAGGGCCTCGACAAGCTGCCAGAATCCCACCGCGAAACGGAGCGCGAAACGGAACAGCCTTGAAACGGCGATTCTCAGGGCAGGAAGAGGGCCGGGAGTCGGTACGGGGTCAGCGATGTGACCTGCCCCCCGTAAACTACACCAGGGATAATTGAGAAGCTCCAGAAAGGGAGAGGAGCTTCGAGATGAAGAAGAGCCGCTACACCGAAGAGAAGATCATCGGTGTGCTGAAGCAGATGGAGGCCGGCCGCAAGGTAGCGGATCTGGCTCGGGACCTGGGTGTGAGCGAGGCGACGATCTACACCTGGAAGAGTAAGTACGGCGGGTTGGATGTGAGTGAAGCCCGGCGTTTGCGGGAACTGGAGCGGGAGAACGGCGAGTTGAAGAAGTTGGTGGCGGATCTCAGTCTGGACCGCGAAGCGCTGAAGGCGGTGATCCGAAAAAACGGCTGGAGCTTGTAGGAGGAAGGCGGGACGTGGCGTTCGTCATCGAGGAGTTTGCGATGAGCGAACGCCAGGCCTGCAAGCTCTTGGAGGTGGACCGCAGCAGCTACCGCTACGAACCGCTAGCCCGCGATGACGGCCGGCTGCGGGAGGAGATGGTCGCCCTGGCCAAGCAGAAACCACGCTACGGCTACCGGCGGCTGGGTGTGTTGATGGAGAGGCGCGGCTGGAAGATGAACCACAAGAAGCTGTACCGGCTGTACCGGGAGGAGCATCTGGCGGTGCTGAGGCTGAGGCGTAAGCGACTGCTGCGGCCTGCGGCGCCGGTGGCCCAACTGACGCGCGCCAATCAGGAGTGGGCCATGGACTTCGTGATGGACGGTTTGGCGACGGGCCGCGCTGTGCGGGCGTTTACCGCAGTGGATGAGTACACGCGCGAGTGCCTGGCCATCGAAGTCGATAGCTGTCTGTCGAGCCGGCGGGTGACGCGGGTGCTGGAGTGGGTGATCCAGCAACGCGGCAAGCCCGAAGCGTTACGCTGCGACAACGGCCCGGAGTTCACCAGCCGGCATTTCCTGGCCTGGTGCGAAGAGCAGCAAATCCGACTGATTCACATCCAGCCGGGACGGCCGATGCAGAACGGACGGGTGGAGAGCTTCAATGGGCGCCTGAGGGACGAGTGCCTGAATGCCAACTGGTTTCCGACGATGAACGAAGCCAAGCGAAAGATCGAGGCGTGGCGGGAGGAGTACAACCGGGAGCGGCCGCACAGCAGTCTGGGCTACCGGACGCCCGAGGAGTTCGCCCGAGGCGCGCCGCTTTGGGATGCCCCCTCGGGGGCATCCCAAAGCCCAGCCTCAGCAGTGGTAGTCTGACATGAGCTTCTCTAGTTATCACTGGTAGAGACAACGGGGGCAGGTCAGATGCTCAGTGAACGTGGCGCAAGGACGATCAGCCCCAGTACATAGCCAAGACAACCCAAGCGCGTCCAACCAGCAGAGCACTTTCACTTTCGAGCCGCGTCCAATCGTTGCTTCAAGGCTCGGCCCTGGGTGGGGTGGAGACGCGCATACTGTCCGACGAGCGATGCGGCCCGCCTCGTCATGACCTGGAGGTCCTCAGACTCGGGCGCGCGCCGCGCTTGGACTTCGCATTGGTGGACCAGCGCACGAACACCGCTCCTCTTCGCCTGCCGTAATCCTGCAGAATAGTTCCCGACGACAAGCCCGGTGACCTCCATTCGCTGCCCAGCATGTACCAAGCTGTGCTTCGACCTCTTGAATCTAAGCCCGTGCCGTTTGACCATCGACGCCAACAGCGACAGTGCAGAGCCAAGTTCCTCAGCCGACCTGTCGATCTTTGAGGAGATCGTCATGTCGTCAATGTAGCGGGTATACTCGAAGCCCATTGACCGCAGCTTGGCCACGAGGTCTGGCTCGGTCTCCCAGAACACCAGATTGGCGAGATAGCTGCTGGTCTTTGCGCCCTGCGGCAATTCGTTCCTGCGAGTTGTGAGGCGCGTGAGCGTCTGGGCTACCTCAACCGGGAAGTGGAAAAAATATCGCCAAATGTCGAAGATCACCATGGAGGATGTGGTGGGGAAGAACTTCGCTACGTCCTCGTTGACCATCACGCGAGCGCCGACATGCGCCTTGGCATTGCGCACGTAATCTCTCGGGTTCTCTTTGTCGGCCAGTCCACCCATCAGGCAGGAGGGGTACTTGACCTTTTTCAAAATCAAGCACTGAATGCGGCCCTGCATGCCTTTCAACGGTCGTCTTGCGTCGTAACAGATCCGAACAGTACCGTCCTTCTTGATCTGCCTGACCTCGCGGTAGCGATCATCCGCGTTCGATTCAGCAAGGGTGAGCTCTTTGACAGAGCACTGAAGCATCCTCGCAAGCGCGGCGCGGCTGCCGATAGGAGGGAAAGGATAGGCCGGGCGCTCAGGCTCTCTGTTTTGCATTGAGCAACTTGAAGGCGACACCCGCTAGTTTGTCGCGCAGGTCCTCCGGCACACCCCTCAACTCGCCGGGCTCCGCCGCCAGGAATGTTAGCAGGCTGACCGGGACGCCAAGCGCACTGGCGACCTCTTCTATGGTCGAGAAGGCCGGGTCGCGCTTTCCCTGTTCAATCAGAGAGATGTAGGACACTGACATGCCAATCCGCGAGGCCAGGTCCCCTTGCGAGAGTCCCTGATTCGTTCGGCACATCTTGATGGATCTTCCGAGATTCATGGCAGCTTCCGACCGAACTAAGAGTGAATTGTAGTCTGCTGCATTACCAACGACAATGTCTGACGACTTCAGCGATCACCACCGCCACCTCACCCAGACGGCCAGCAAGTCTCAGGCCGTCATCAATGAGGGCGATCAATGCCGCCCGATCATTCACCACCGTCTCACACTGCTCTAGGCGTTCAACTACGCTGTCAAACAGCACGATAACGCTGGGTTCCAGGTTGTTAGGCAACTGCGCTCGAACCTCATCGAGATCCTTTGCACAGCTTTTGAGCAAATCGGTCATTGCCTCAATCATGCGATAGACGCCTCCTGCGTCCAGTCCCATAAACGCAGCAGAGGAGAATCGGCACAACCTTTCACCCGCAGACTACATCCACAGAGCACGAAGCAGTCCCATCACTTCGCAATGAAGCAATAGGGATCTTACAACATGACCACGAGCAGGCAACGTAGCAGCAACTCAAGCCGACCCCATGTGCGTCGCGTGTCTTGGGTGCCACCCTTATGCCGCCGTCGAGAGGTTCCCTCATGGGAACCGACCCTTCCTGAAGCGAGAAGGGCCATACAACCTACCCCTGCCACTTGGCAACGACCTATTCAATTCTCAAAGAGCCATTGGACGATGAGCGTCCAGCCAACTTCTGAAAACACTATAGCATTCTTTTGTCTGCTTGTCAAGGATTTTTACTGTCAGTAAAGCCTGAGCGTTTGGTTTCACATGACCGTCGCGGGCGTGGGCCTTGAAAGAGGCGGCGGTGGCGCTGTACGGCTACGTCTACGAGCGGCCGGCGAGGAAACATTTCCGCTGGTGGCACGGGTGGGCGGTGCGGAGTCGGCTACAGCCGATAATCGAAACGGCGCGCATGCTCAAGCGGCGACTGGAGAACATCCTGACCTACCTGCGCCACCGGATCACCAACGCGGCCAGCGAATCAATCAATTCCAAGATCCAATGGGTGAAGTACACCGCCCGCGGATTCCGGAACAAGAGGAACTTCCAGACGGCGATCTACTTCCACTGCGGCGGTCTGGACATGGCACCCTCATGCCACTAAAAAGCCTGAAGAGCCGATTCTTGCCTCGAAGTTCGTAAACCAAAATACTTCAGGATTTGAAGCCGTAGCATCAAGCAGCCGCGAGCAGATCGACGATGTATTGGATGGCCTGGTCGGCCTTGTGGTAGGCGGCCTCGAGTTTGCTATTGGGCTTGTGGGCGGGGTCGGGCTGGTGATGGAAGCGACTGTTGGCCAGCGGTCCGAAGAGACGCCTGTGGAAGAACAGGAACAGCAGGGTCACCTGGATGCCTTTGCTGGTGAGGCGGTAGGCATAGCGTGAGCCGTCCCGCTCCAGCAGGCCGTGGCCCTTGAGCTTGCGCAGATCGTAGCGGAGCTGATTGAGGCCGTAGCTCTTCTCGGAAAGGCGAAAGGTGGTCAGGACGGCCTGGTGAACCTGTTTCGTCGTCGAGCCGCCGAGATGGTTACCGCCATGCAGCAAGACCTCCAGCAGCCGGATGATCCGGGTCTCGTGGAACTTGCTGCCGGCATAGCGGACCGAACCGATGGTGACAGGCAGGGCAAGCCGCTGGAGCAGGGGGAAGTCCACGTGGACGTTCAGCCACTGCGCTTGGAAGTCGGCGAAACGATCGGTGATGGCCAGGAACTTCTGGCGCTCGGCGTCCAGATGATCCAGCCCTTTGCGCAAGCCGAAGTCGCGGAGGTTGTTGGAGCAGAGTTCGTTGCGCAGAAAGGCTGAGAACTTCTCGTACTGCTTCAGAAAGGCGCTCTTCCAGTAGGCCCGGAAGACATGATGGCCGTGCTCGATCTGGTCCAGGACGGTGTTGAGCTTGCCGTGAAGTCTCTTGTTCCGGCGGACGCCAAAGACCTGACTGATCTTGTTGGCGGTCAAACGCCACAGCCCGATTTCGCAACTTCGCTCGAAGATCTGGTGGATGGGGAAGTTGCGCTTGAAGATGAAGTTGCGGCAGTACTCGATCTGCGCGATGGCGTAGAACCGCGACAGGTTCATTTGGCGGCGTTCCCGCTGGGAGAACTTCGGGCCCAGGATCAGCGTCCAGTAGTCGAGTCGCTGGCGGATGATCTGGGGGCTCAGACGATCGGCGGCGGCTTGCAACTCCGCGACATCGTCCACCGCCAGAAAGGCGTTGTCGTTTTTGCGGAAGCCGACTTGGCGGCGGTGCAGTTCCTGCTCGATGAAGGAGTGGCCGTTGAGGTAGTAGGTGGCCTGAAACGGGAAGAAGGACGCCACCCGCAGGGCGATCGGCCCCAGAACTTCATCCCGAATGTAGAAGTAGTAGTGGGTAAACCGGCTCCGCTGGTGCGCCAGGATGCGATAGTTCGGGTCTTGGGCCGGATACTTCGGCAGGCTGATGCGGAAGGTGGGTCCTTGCTCCATGCTCTTGAAGATGAAGTACACGCCGTGGGCGTTCTTGAATCAGACGGGGCATCGTTCGGTTCAGATGGTACGGCGGTACATCCGGGATGGGAGCCTGTTCCGGGACAACAGCGCCGGGAAGTTGGGGCGGTAAATGAGATGCGACTCTAAGCCCGAGGGGTAGCGGCAAAGGGAGGCCATTGACGATCACTCGCCTCCCACCGTTCGGGTACCCCAGGGAACACAGCTTGACCTCCACCCCGCGCGTCTTCTTGAACAACCGTCCGTCAAGGAATCATGCGCAGCATCCGACCGAAAGACCCCTAATCCCATCGGTACACTAACGTTAACATTACATTGCTATCCTTCTGGGATCTAGCCGATTGTCCCTCACGGTAGTACGCTCCCAACAGAGGACTGGGTGGTGTCGATGGTGAGGGCATGCGTGTATGGCGCCGGGTGTCGCCGCGACGCGGGAAGGGTCCCCGCAAATGCCCTGTCGTTGTGGGCGGCTGGCGGGGATTGGGGGGAGTTCAGGAGGCTCTCGCGATGCTTGGATCGATCAACGGAATAAGGAACGGGAAGCAGGAGGAGACGCCCAGGTACGTCGATCGGGCGGCGAGATTGCTCTCAGAGTATCCTGCCGCCGTGGTCGGATCTCCCGCGTCGCAATCGGAAGTAGGCGAACAGGAGTGTGAGGGGCAAATGAGCGAGAGCTGCGAGTCAAAGGCTGCTGTAGATCTGATCCCCGGCGTTGATGGTTCCGTTTTGACTCTGCCGGCGACTACCGACGGAGGTTTCAGCGTCCAGCACCGCTCAGATGGGCAGGATCTCGGGGAAGCCACCAAACGCCTTGCAGAGGCTATTCAATGGGCGCTGGCCCAAATCGAGAGAGAGGCCCACGACCGGGCGGAGAGCGACCGGACAGCGACAAAGGCGGGGTTGGAGCAGCTTTCGGCTGAAGTGCGCCAGGTTGAGCGCCAACTGACTGACGTACGAGCGGAAGTGCAGTCTGCCGTGCAACGTGAATCCGAGACTTGCTCCTCGCGCGCCGCTCTGGACGAGCGGTCGTCCCAGATGGAGTCCGACTTGCACGCTGTCCGAGACCACGTCTTGATGCTGACGGATTCTAGGAGCGCCTTGGAGGAGCAGGCGCAGAACTTTTCGAGCAGGCTGGCAGGCATGGAGACCCGAGTGACAGCATTGGCCCAGACGGTGGACGGACTCGCCAAGAGCTTGCAGTCCTACGCGCAGGCTGCGGGTGGAGTGAGCGCCTTCTGCGAGAGAGTGGTGGAGTCCCAGGCGTCACTGAACGCGAGGCTGGACGAGCACGACCTGACCATTGAGCAGTTAACGGCCGAAGCGGCGCATCGACGGAGTCTGATAGACAACCTCATCAGCTCATTGCGGGGTCTTGATGGACGAAGAGGATCACGGCAAAACGTTGACCGGGATGTCAAGGTAGTCATGATCGACGAAAGGGAAGCGTCCATCGGTGGCCTTGTCGTTGACGCCTCGGATTCCGGGCTCGGCTTACGATTGGAGACCCCAGTGCCTTTCGGCAGCCGGCTCCGTCTTGATGTTGGTGGCACGCAACTCGTGGGCGAAGTGGTATATTGCCGGAAGCAGGGGGCGTCACACCGCGTCGGCCTGAAATCGGTGCGCGAGGAGAAAGATCGGGCGGAAGTGGAGAAGTGAGCGACTCTTCCCGCCGGCGTGCTCGCTACGTGATGGGAGTGTCGTTGTCCCTGTGCCGCACATTTCAGAGGACATCCTCGACCAATACGCGCTGAACAAGCTCCCTGAGAGCGAGGCGGCAGCCTTGGAGGAGCACCTCCTGGTGTGCTTCGATTGCCAGGATCGCCTTCAATTGACGGACGACTTCATCGCGGCACTGCGGGCTGTAAGGCGTAGCGGGACGGACGACCTCCTGAAGCACTGAGAGGACGGTGGCCTCGGGTGCGCCGTGCTCCTGTCATACCGCGCCTGCGAAACCTACAAAACCCCATGCCGCCCGCCTCAAGCCGGAACCGGCAGGGTGCGACCGCGTGCCCGTCCCGCCAAATTTCGCGCCTACGCCCCATATGGATCGTCCTCAAACGCGCAAGAGGGCGTGCCGGGGGCCGTAGGGGTGGGTGTGGCGGGGGCGGCGCGCACCGCCTGTACGGGCAACCACGCTGGAGGTGCGTTGAAGGAGGCGGTAGGGTGTTCCCTCGCAGCTACCCAGGAGTCCTCAATGGTGATCCTGGCTCCTAGGGTCAATCGAAGGTCCCAGTACCTGCTCGCCGCGGTTGCATTACTTTGCCTGCCCAGTGGGTGATGGACGGCTGGTGTCAACGCAGGGTATTCATGTAGCTAGGGCCGGGGTCCAAGAAAAACCCTGAGCACCGAAGAGAACCAAGGGCCGGATGGCCGTGACCTCCCCTGGTTCCGTGATCGAGATGAGGAAAACGTGACCGACCAAGCACTCCTGATAGGCTTCGCGAGTGCGGCGCTTGTCGTCCTGGTCTTCTATCTATTGCGCCGTCTGTCGCGCTGTCGTAGAAGAATCGTTTTCGATTAGTGGGCCGAGGAGCCCAGGAGGCAGCAACCAGACTCCACCATGAGTGGGTTCTGAAATGATTGGAGGACGAATATGAGCTCTTTCTGGCAGATCCTGGACACGCCGTTTACGCAGTTGCGATTGGAACAACAGCTTCTGGTCGTTTTGGTGGTCCTCTGCTGCGTCGCGCTCGCCATCTGCTCGGTGTCCTTCGCGGTGCGACGAATTCGGCCAGCGCGACTTCACGAGAGACGACTTGTGGGCCGCCCAGTTCTGATCTCCTGGCGGGACGGCGTTGGTCTTAAGCAGTCCGACGAGGGGTCCTGTCGAGATGTCTCGGCCGGAGGTATGGCGCTGGAGTTGCCGTTTCCCCTCAAGGTGCGTACTCGCCTCCAACTCCGGGTGTCTGAGCCGCAACTGTCCGGCGTGGGCGTCGTGCGCCGTTGCACCCGAATCGGGCCGCGATACATGGTTGGTGTAGAGTTCGATGGCCTTACGCGTGCGGTCGTCACTCCCTCTTAACGGGCATTTCCGAATGAGGTGGGACTGGCGTGCCGCCCCCGCCGGGTGAGCGCTCGTGGCAGACGCGGAGGAAGCCATGTGCAGGGTGCGCGACTTTGAGGGGGAGGATCGTCGAAAAGGGCTGCGGTTCCCCATTCAACGTAAGGTTCGCTACAGCACTCCGAGCGGGAAGAAGGGAGCCGGCACCTCCCTGGACATCAGCCGCCACGGCGTCTTGTTTACTACCCAACAAGTTCTGGATGTGGGGGAGTTTGTCGAACTGAGCCTGGAGTGGCCTTTTCGGCTCGATCAGAAGACACCGCTGAAGCTGGTTCTAAGAGGTAGGGTAGTCCGCAGCTCGAATGACCGAGCAGCGGTCCTCGTTACACAACACGAGCTGCGGACCCTTGACCTGGGCGGGTTCTTCGCGCGGCCAAGCTTCTAGGGTTCACGAGCCGAAAGCGTCGATCCTCCCTTCCATCCTTTCCATCCCGAGCGACTCCGACCACCCGTGTTGACCCCTCAGAGCCCGAAAGCCAGCCGTGGGAGGCGTCAGAAGAAGGGAGTCGAGCCCTCGGTATCCCCGCTACAGGCCCCGCTCGACGTGCCGCGCCTGCGACGGACCCGCTCCCGCCCGCCGGTTAATCCCCGGTCAGTAGCGTACTGCCCACCACACCCGACAAGGCAGATCATGTGTTCTCAGGCCAGATGCTTGAGCTCACGTAGTAACTCCTGCAAGTCCCTATCCCGGACTATCGAGGTCCGGACGGTTTCCGAGCAAGCATCACCATGCTCGCCCAGAGGTAGGCGACTCGCCCCGCCCCTGTGAACTCCAGCTCGTCAAAACCGGCTTCCCAGAGCAACCTGCTTAGGGTCTGCACACTCCAGAATTTGACGTGCCCGTCGTCTGGAAGAGGATCGTAGTGCTCGTCGCTAAGGCCAGCCGCCGCGATGGCGACGTCTTTCAACCAGCCGTGGTAGGACGTACTGATAACCAGAACACCCCCCGGCTTGAGAAGGCGAAAACAGTTTTGGACCAGCAGTCGAGGCAGAAAGACATGCTCGATCACTTCTGTGCATATGATGCCATCGAACCGGCCAAGAGCGCTCAGATCTCCGGTTGCATCGCCTAGCACAAACTCGATGTCCGGCCAGCGCTTCCGGGCTTGCTCGATACCAGACTTCGAAATGTCCACTCCGACCAGTTGCCAACCCCGGCCTGCAAACGAGGCCAGCATTGCCCCGTTGCCGCACCCCAGGTCCAGCAGCCTGGAGCCCGAAGGCAACACCTTCAGATAGCGCTCTACGATTGGGCGGATGTAGATGAACGTATCAGTCGGAGACGTGTCGGCCCATTCACCTTCCGCTAGGGCCGGGGATGGTTGGAGGTTATTTGGCCGAGTGAGACGATGGCTCTGCCGGCCCCAATAAAGATAGCCCGACAGGGTGGCCAAGAAGAGCAAGACAAGCAGTACTCGTTTTGGCATGAAGCCGTCCCCTCCTGCGTCCGGGTCCAAGTATACTGCCGCGCCGCCAGCACGCGCTCGACAGGCCGCGCCCTCTCCTGGCGGTTGTGGCCCTAGTCAGGAGAATGATGCGTCGCTGGACCGCGTCCCAGTGCGAGCGTGGCGGGTGTCCAGCCGCGCAGACGCGGGGCCGCACGAGGCGAACGTCAGCCGGGCAGTCCTATCCACCCTCCCGCGGCCTCGCCGGGGCCTTGGCGGGCGATTCCGCGCGGGCGGCGGGCGTTCTGGGAGAGGGGCCGGAACTGCGGGCAACGAAACGGGCAGCAGCTATGCGATGCGAGGCGCAAACGGCTTTGTGCGACCTCGAAGGTATGCCCGAAAGTATGCCCACTCCCTGCATAGCAGCACTACTCACACTAACTAGCGGTCCTTTGGAAGTTTTTGAAAATGCATCTCATTCAGCATCAGTGGGCAACGCTGCAAGTTGTTGATTCTCCGTGCGGCATTGGCTACGAACCAGAAGGCCGGGTGTTCGAGTCACCCCAGGCGCACCAGCCATTGTATTGGGGATCAATGGATGGTCGGCTGGTTGGCCCTCCTTCCCGTCACAGCCGGATGAGGCTCAGGTCAAGAATGTTCCGGTTGGCCACGCGCATCGTTTCCAGGAGGTCCTCAGTCGGGATGGTCTCGAGGTTGATTCGGGCAACCGCCGCTTCGGCGCCTTCGAAGACCACGTTCTCCATCTCCTGAACGTTGATCTTCGCGCCTCTGATGGCATCCAGGACCCCGGCCAGCACGCCAGGCCGGTCCAAATGCCGCACCGCCAAAATGCAGGTGGCGGGGGTCTTTCGTGCAAGATTCACTACATTCGGCACCTTGCCAGTCTCCTGGAAAACGCGCACAATTCGTACCGCCTCCGCCGCGATGGCTTCCTGCGCCTGACCGGTGGACGCGCCGATGTGGTGGGTACCGTAAACCGCCGGCGTCTGCGCGATCTCACCGGTAAACTCGCCCGTCCCGCCGGCCGGCTCTTTGGCAAAGACATCTAGACCCGCGCGGATACCCTTCTCGCGAATCGCGGCATTGAGGGCTTCCTCATCGACGATTTCGCCACGAGCCGTGTTGATAAAGTAAGCGCCCTTCTTCATTGCCGCGAAAAACCCGGCATCGCACAGGGCTCGCGTTTCCGGCGTCAAGGCAAGATGCACGCTCACGATGTCGGCGGCCGCGGCGACCTCGCGGGCCGACTCCCTGCGCTCGATCCCGAGCGCCTCCGCCTTTTCCGCGTCGAGGCTTCGGCTCCAGGCCACCACCGGCATCCCAAAAGCCTTGGCGCGCGGCACCATCTCACCGCCGATGTTGCCCACTCCGAGCAAACCCAGAGTGCGGCCGAACAGCCCGCGGGCCTTCGAGTATTCCGCCTTGTTCCACTCGCCGCGCGCGCAGCGAGATCACATTGTCCGCTATGCGCCGGTCGAGCGCCAGAATCAACGCGAATGCCAGTTCGGCCACCGCGATCGAGTTCTTTCCCGGGCAGTTCGAAACGTAGATGCCCCGGCGGGACGCCGCCGCCACGTCGATCGTGTTGTAACCCGCGCCGGCGCGCACCACCAGCCTGAGCGGTCCGGCCGCAAGCACGGACTCGGCGACTCTGGTGGAGCGAACGATCAGCACGTCCGGCTTGAGCTCGGCGACCCGTCCGGCAAGCGGCTGGTCCTTCAATCCGGGTTCACAGAAGACTTCGCACCCAAGGGCTGCCAAGCCGTCCTGCCCGGACTGTTCGAATGGATCTGCTACGAGGACTCGCATGGGGCACCTCTGCGATCTTCCATAGGGATGATAGCTCAGACGGACGCCGGGCGAAAGCCAATCGTTCCACGGAGAGTGATCAGACCAGTTCTAAGGGCGGGAGTCCGGCGCCAGGATGAAGTATAATCCTTCGTCACACCGAACGGAGGAGACATCCGATGAGACTCCGGACTCTGTCTGGCTTCTCGGCCGCTGTTTTGCTCGCCACACTGGCGGCCTGCTCGCGCACGACTTCCCCGGCGCCGGCGGTTCTTCCCCATCTGGAGAAGCGGGGCGCGGCCACCCAATTGATCGTGGATGCCAAGCCCTACTTGATGCTCGGCGGGGAAGTCAGCAACTCCATTGCCTCCAACCTGGACTCGATGCGGCCGGCATGGCCGAAGCTGGCGGCCATGCACATCAACACGGTCTTGACGCCCATCTCCTGGGAACTGATCGAGCCCGAGGAGGGCAAGTTCGATTTCAGCCTGGTGGACGGCCAGATCCGCGACGCCCGGAGCAACAACCTGCGCCTCGTTCTGCTGTGGTTCGGAAGCTGGAAGAACAGCGTCTCGACTTACACCCCCATCTGGGTGAAGAAGGACACCAGGCGGTTCCCCCTGCTCGTGGACGAGAACGGGAACGCACTCGACATGCTCTCCGTCTCTTCCGAGTCCAACCGGGAGGCCGACGCCAAAGCCTTCGCGGCTCTGATGCGGCACATCCGCATGGTGGACGGCCAGCAGCGCACCGTGCTCATGATGCAGGTGGAGAATGAAGTCGGCATTCGGGGCGCGTTGCGCGACCATTCGCCCGAAGCCGGCAAGGCGCTCAACGGTCCGGTCCCAAAGGAGCTGATTGACTTCATGGCGAAGCACCGCGACACCCTCGTTCCGGAGTTTCGGAAGCAGTGGGAGGACGCCGGCGGCAAGACTTCAGGCGCCTGGGCGGAGGTCTTCGGCAAGGGCCGCGGGGCCGACAACATCTTCATGGCCTGGCACTATGCGAGCTACATGGGCAGGGTGGCCGCGGCCGGCAAGGCGGAGTACCCGCTCCCGATGTTCGTCAACGCCGCGTTGGGCGATCAGATCGGGCAGTACTCGAGCGGCGGCCCTCTGTGGGATGTGATCAACGTATGGCAGGCCGCCGCGCCGAGCATCGATATTCTTTCGCCATGCACTTACTGGAGCAAGTTCACCGAATGGTGCGCGCGGTACAACAGCTCGGGCAACCCGCTTTTCATCCCGGAGACCCGGTCGGACCCGGGCCAGGCGTTCTATGCGATCGGCAGGCACGCGCTGATCGGCTTCTCGCCGTTCGGAATTGAGCGTTCGGCGGACGCCAACTCGCCGCTGGCCCGGGCCTACGACGTGCTGGGGCAGCTTTCCACGCTGATCCTGGAGGCGCAGGCCAAGGGCACGATCGCCTCCGTGGGGCTGGATCAGGATACGCCGTCCGACAAAGTCCAGTTGGGCGGCTATACCTTCGAAGTCAGGCCGGGACGCATGAGGCCGGCCAGACAGCCTGGCGCCCCACCGGCTGCACGAGGAGGTTCGCCCGCAGGCACACCGGGCATGGTGCCCGCCGCGCCAATCCCCTCCTACGTCCTCATCCTCTCGACCGGGCCCGACCAGTTCATCGTGGCGGGCGCCGGCATACAAATGACCTTCCAGCCCGCCGGGGCGGGCCCGCGGACCGCAGCCATTGCCGTGGCAGAAGAGGGCAAGTACGAGGGAGGCCGATGGATCCCGGGGCGCCGGCTCAATGGCGACGACACGATGCTCGGCTACAGCCTGGGGGCCCTCGCCTCGCAACATCAGTCCGGGCAGGGCTTGCGCTTCGCGGCTGATGCGCCCAACATCGTGCGCTTGACGCTGTACCGCTACTGAATGGAGTACAATTCTTCCAACAACATAATCTGGGGGAAAATAGGTCCACCATGAGACTCATAGAGACAATGCTGATTTCTCTCCTACTGGCGTCGGGGCTGTCCGCGGCCAAGACACTGGAGATGTACGTTATCGACGTTGAAGGCGGGAAGTCCCTGCTGATCGTCTCCCCCTCCGGCGAGAGCATGCTGGTCGACGCCGGGAACCCGGGCAACAACGGCCGTGACGCCGGACGTATCGTAGATGCCGTCCATGCCGCCGGCCTTCAGCATCTCGATTACCTCCTGGTCACGCACTACGACGGCGACCATGTGGGCAACGTTCCCGCGGTGGTCGAGCGCATTCCCGTCACCACGTTCGTGGATCACGGAGCGAACGTCCAAGCGTATTCACAGAGGAGCGTGGATGCGTACCTGGCCCTCGCCGCCAAGGCCAAGCGAATCATCGTCAAGGCGGGCGACAGAATTCCGATCAAGGGCGTCGATGCGTTCGTCGCCATGGCGGCCGGCAAGGCTATCGAGAAGCCGCTGAAGGGCGCGGGCCAGCCGAACCCGGCGTGCGAGACCACCCCCCGCAAGACCTGGGGGCCGAATGCGCGCGGAATCGTGGACGACCAAGACACCAACGAAAACGCCATGTCCATCGGCCTTCTGCTCACCTACGGAAAGTTCCGCATGTACGACCCCGCTGACCTGACCTGGAACAAGGATCGCGACCTGATGTGCCCCATCAACCGCGTGGGTGTGGTGGATCTGTACATGGTGAGCAACCACGGGACCGACAACGCCAACTCCCCCGTCATGGTCCATGCGCTGCGTCCCCGTGTGGCCATCGTGGACAACGCGGCCAGGAAGGGCGGCACACCTGCTGTGTTCGACATCGTGAAATCGTCGCCCGGGCTGGAGGACTACTGGCAGATGCACTATTCGCTCGCCGGCGGAGAGAAGGCCAATGTTCCGCCCGATTACATCGCCAACCTGCAAGGCGGAACCGACGGGAATTGGATTCGGATTTCCGTCCAGTCCAACGGCACGTTCACGGTTACGAACGCCCGCAACAACTTCAGCAAGACCTACAAGCCGCGGAAGCATACATAGCACTTTACTGACTTTCGCATAAATGGAGTACAATTCCTCCGACAGCATATCCAGGAGATACGTATGAAACTGCGATCCCTTTCTGGTTGCATGGCAATATGCCTGCTCGCTGCACTGGCAGCGTGCTCCCGAACGAATACCGGCGCACCGACCGCCATTCCCCATCTTCAGAAGCAGGGCGCCGCCACCCAGTTGATCGTCGATGGCAAGCCACTTCTGATGCTGGCTGGAGAATTGCACAACTCCAGCGCCTCCAGTCTCGATTACCTGAAGCCGATATGGCCGCGGCTGGTGGCGATGCATATCAACACCGTGCTGACCCCCGTCTATTGGGAGTTGTTGGAGCCCAAAGAGGGCCAGTTCGATTTCACCCTGGTGGACGGCCAGATCCAGGATGCACAAAGCAACAACCTGCGGCTCGTCTTTCTATGGTTCGGAAGCTGGAAGAACGGCGTGTCCAGCTACATTCCCGCATGGGTGAAGACCAACGAGGACCGGTTCCCGAGGGTCCAGGACAAAGACGGCAAGGGCATAGAGACCCTCTCCACATTGAGCACCGCGAACCGCGATGCCGATACCCGCGCCTTCGTCGCCCTCATGCGGCACATCAAGGAAGTGGACACTCAACACCGGGTCATCATGATTCAGGTGGAGAACGAAGTGGGCGTTCTGGGCGACACGCGGGATCGGAGCGAGGCCGCGAACAAGGCTTTCGAGGCAGCGGTGCCGAAGGAGTTGCTGGACTCTCTCAGCAGCCACAAGGACGCCTTGCAGCCGGACTTCCGCAAAGCGTGGGAAACCGCGGGCTTCAAGACCTCGGGAACGTGGGAACAGGTCTTCGGCAAAGGCGCGTACACGGATGAGATCTTCATGGCCTGGAACTACGCGCGCTACATCGGCCAGGTGGCCGCGGCGGGCAAGGCCGAATACCCGCTGCCCATGTACGTGAACACCTGGCTCTCCGGTCCGGACCGGCCGCCCGGGACGTACCCCAGCGGCGGCCCGCTGCCTCACGTGGGGGACGTCTGGCGGGCCGGTGCGCCACAGATCGACTTCCGCTCGCCGGACATCTACGCCACCAATCTTGCTGACTGGTGCACCTGGTACCACACCCCGGACAACCCGCTGTTCATCCCCGAGACGAACGGGACTACGGGCGCCTACAACGTGTTCTACGCGATTGGCCAGCACGATGCCATGGGCTTCACTCCGTTTGCGATCGACTCGCTGGGCATCACACCGGCCTCCGCGGCAAGAACGGAGCCCGGAGACCTGCCGCTCGCCCGGAGCTATGCGATCCTCTCTCAACTGGCCCCGCTGATTCTGGAAAACCAGGGCAAGGGCCTGATGGCCGGTGTGGTGGTGGGCATCGACGACCCGCCACAGAAGATCCCGTTAGGTAACTACGTCCTGGAGGCTAGTTACGCGCGGGGACGGAGACCCCCGACGCCGGCTCCCGCCAAGCCCGCTGCCGGAGCGCCTGCCGTACCCGCACCCACGCTCGCGCCTCCACCCGCGTTTCCGGGCTTATCCCAACAGCCGGACCATGGCGCGGCTCTCTTCATTTCACTAGGGCCGGATGAGTATCTGGTAACCGGCAGCGGCGCGGTGACCGTTACCTTTTCTCCCAACACGCCGGGGGCCCCGATCGCCGGCATCGTCTCCATTGACGAGGGCACCTATGCGAACGGCCGCTGGGTTCCCGGGCGCAGGCTGAACGGGGACGAGAACGGCCAGGGGAAATTCCTGCGGCTGGGCGGCGGCATGAGCCGCAATGGCAGCATCCAGCGAGTCAAACTCTATCGCTACCGCTAGGCGTCCCGGCCTGTGCTGTGCGGTCCGCGGTCGTTGTGCTCGGCGCGGCGAAGCTGTAAGCTACAGCCATGGGGGGAGCGGTGCGCGAAGCGATTGGAGTTGCGTTCGACAGACGCACTCTCCTGCGGCTGGCGCTCGTGGCCGCGGTGGAGAAACTGCCCGCCAAAGTGCCTGCACCCTCGGCCAGCCCCGCTCGCAAAGTCGTCCTGGCTACCATAGCGGGCGTCAGAAGAAAGGAGACGTTCTCGGCCGCTGGGCTGAACAACATCCCTTGCTTGCACGGCGATCTGATGCCCCAGGCGCTCTTTTATGAGAACTGCGTGAATGAAGGCGTCACCTCGCACTTCAACGCGATCTCGAGCATCCTGACCGGCGTCTGGCAGCACGTGGACGACTGGGGCCGCGACCTGCCGCGGAACCCCACCTTGATCAACTACCTTCGGAGCCAGCTCCACCTGGATCCGACCCAGACTTTCGTTGTGACCAGCAACAAGGCGCTCACCGCGAACATTGGGGCGGGCGGGAACGTGATTCTCACCAAACAGCTCCTGATCGAGGCGGTCGAGCGGATCGTCATGGGCCTGAGCACTCGGCCCCGGCTCGACAGGGAGTTGCTGCTCGAGGAATTGACGGACGTGATGCAGCAGGATTACGAGCGGATCGGATGGGAGGTCCCTGGCCCGGCTGCCACGATGGAGCCCCAGCTCAAGCAGACGTTCCTGACCGCTCTGGCGGATTTCATGAAAGGGCCGGACAGCGCCACCAGCGGAGACGAATTGACCCTCATGGTGGCTTCCGAAGTGCTCCGCCGGGTGGAGCCGGCCTTCCTGATGATCAATTTCTCCGATGTCGAGGTCGCGCACTTCGGGGTGTATTCGGCCCACGTGGCCGGAATACGCCGCACCGACACGCTCTGCTACCGGCTCTGGAATCTGCTCCAGTCTCTTCCAGCTTACGCTGACAAGACTGCCCTGGTCATCATGCCGGAGTTCGGGCGGGACCCCGACGGATCCACGACCAACGGATTCTTCAACCATCGCACCAATACGGAAGAAAACCGCGTCACCTGGATGATGGTGCTCGGCCCGCCCGCGCGCAAGCCTGCGTTTTTGGAGAGGCCCGTGCGGCACATCGACCTGGCGCCTTCTCTCAGCGCCTTCCTCGGCGTGGAGTGCACACAATCGACCGGTGAAATGTTGCCGGAGTTTCGGGCTCGAGCATGATCACGATCGACAAAGATCTGCTCAAACGGCTGCCCAGGACCTTCGTGCCCGCGCTTCACGAGCAGCTCAACAAGTGGGACCTGCTGTTCCCCGCCGAACAGCGCGCTCTCAGCCAGCAGTTGGACTATCTTGCAGCGATGCCCGCCCGCGATTTGGATCAATTGTTCGGGCCGGTGAAGGCCGTCGAGGCCGAGATGCAATTGCCGGCTTGGGATTCTTCGAGCGATCGCATCAGCATTTCGGACACCTCGCTGCTGGTGCGCTCGCCGTATTATCCCCAGTGGCGCTCCGAAGTCGAGAAGATCTTTGCGAGGATCGACGATGGGATCAAGGCCGCCGGAGGCCGGAAATCGCGCAGGAGCGTGATCGTGTGCGTACTGCCGGCCGGGCTCCCGGCCGCGCCAGGACCACCCTCGCTCGGGCAGGCCTGCCGGACCCTCGAATTGCGGACACCGTTCGGGGCGGGCGCGGAGCAGTTCCTGCGGTCGCTGGCGCTCCACACAGACTCCGCCGCCGACGCGGGTGAACGCGCCTGGGTGTTCGAAGCCGGCGACGCCCTCAGCCGGACCCTGGCGCCGGGGACAGACGGCCTGACCGTGCTCTCCTTCGAGGCCCTCGGACCCGTGCGGAAGGAGTTCTTGCGGCGGCTGAACATCGTCAAAAAGGACCTCCACTCCGCTGACCAGGCCTTCGACGACCTGCGCCGCCTCAATCTGGCTCCCCTGCTCCCGGAGAAGCTCCGCCGTGAGGCGCGGCTGTCGGGCTTCATCCGAGACCTGTTTCTCAGCGGCAACGGCGCGCTGCTCTTCGGGAACTCCTTTGTGGAGTGGGGCGCTTCCGAGGCCATGCGCCGGGCTCAACCTCAGCTTCTGGTTTGCTCATTCGGCATCCGGCGCAAGATGAAGCCCTTCAGCAGTGTGGCGGTGTTTGAGGATCAGGCGCGGGCCAATCCCGCGCCCGAACAGGACGATGCCCCCTCTTCGCTGGTCGACGCGCAGATACTGGCCGAATATGTGTACCTGACCACGCTGCGGCTGCCTGCTTATGCTGAGCGGACCCTCGGCCTGTTTGCGACCGACGACCGCAGCGCCGTGCAGGTTGTGGGCTTGTCCCCCTCGGCCACCTGGCCGTCCGGCCCGCTGCCTCTCTCCGAGGCGAGTGCTGCCGTCGTCCGCTGGCTGGGGGAAGTCGCATGAGAAGACTGGGCGCCTGGGTTCTCATCGCCGGAGCTGCCCTTTTGCCGGCCCTCCAGCAGCCGGGTACGATCACCATTGACTATCCGGAAGACGGATCGATCTTTCCGCCCGAGATTACCGCCCCGACCTTTCTCTGGCGGGATGCCTCCGGAACCGCGAGGCGGTGGCGCATCGACGTGGCGTTCGGCGACGGCTCGGCCGCGATACATGCCGAATCCCGGGGAGAACGGCTGCGCATTGGGGAGATTGACCCGCGCTGCGTGGCAGCAACCAACGAGCCCCCAAGACTGTCACCGCAATTGGCGGCGGCGTGGGCTTGGAAACCGGACGCCGAGACCTGGGCCGCGATCAAGCGAAGCTCCGTAAACCGGCCGGCTGCCGTGACCATCACCGGCTTCGGGGACGAAGACTCCAGCCGCGCAGTTTCGCGTGGCAGCGTCACGGTTCGCACCTCGAAAGATCCGGTGGGCGCGCCGATCTTCTACCGGGATGTGCCGCTGATGCCCTCGGAGCTGCAAAAAGGCATCATCAAGCCGCTGGACGCTAGCGCGGTGCCGCTGATCGGCTGGCGGCTCCGCAACGTCGGCGAGCCCACCAGCCGCCTCCTGATGGAGGGCCTTCACACCTGCGCCAATTGCCATTCCTTCTCTCGCGACGGCAAGACGCTGGGGATGGACCTGGACGGGCCGCGGAACGACAAGGGGATGTACGCACTGGTTTCCCTCGCTCCGCGAACAGTCATTCGCAACGAAGATGTGGTTACGTGGAGTTCCTTCCGAGGAAGACTCTGGGGGGATCTGAGGGTCGCCTTCATGTCGCAGGTGTCTCCGGACGGACAGCATGTCGTGACCACCGTCGAGGGCCTGGGGATGGAGAGCGCGAGGGGACCAGCCCGGCAGAACAATCTGGGCAACTACTACGTCGCCAACTTCAAGGACTACCGATTCCTTCAGGTCTTCTACCCGACCCGCGGGATACTGGCCTGGTACAGCCGGGAGAAGGGCATCTTGCAGCCCCTGCCAGGGGCCGACGACCCGCACTACGTACACGCGGACGCGGTCTGGAGCCCCGACGGCAAGTACCTCGTTTTCGCCAGGGCGAAAGCGACCGAACCCTATCCCGAAGGCCGGAAGATGGCTGAGTACGCGAACGATCCGAACGAGACCCAGATCCAATACGACCTCTACCGGATCCCTTTCAACGACGGCAAGGGCGGCCGGGCGGAACCCATCGTGGGCGCTTCGGCGAACGGCATGAGCAACACCTTTCCCAAGGTCTCGCCCGACGGCCGCTGGATCGTCTTCGTGCAGTGCCGCAACGGCCAGTTGATGCGTCCGGACGGCCAGCTTTACATCGTCCCCGCGCGCGGCGGCCAGGCGCGGCGGATGCGAGCGAACACGCCGCTGATGAACTCCTGGCACAGCTTCTCGCCCAACGGCCGCTGGCTGGTCTTCTCCTCCAAGAGCCGATCGCCGTACACGCAGATGTTTCTGACGCACCTGGACGAAAACGGCCAGGACAGCCCCGCGATTCTGATTGAGAACGCGACTGCGGCCAACCGCGCGGTCAACATCCCCGAGTTCGTGAACATCCCGCCCGACGGCTTGCTGAAGATCGATGCGCCGGCCGTCGAGTACTACCGCCTGTTCGACCAGGCCTGGGATTTGGGACAGAAAGGCCAGCGCGAGGCGGCCATAGCGGCATGGAGAAGGGCGCTGGAGCTCAGTCCCGAAGATGTCGGCGGCAACTTGAACCTCGGCCTCGCCCTGGCCGCGACGGGGAAGCTGGACGAAGCCATCCTGCACTTCCAGAAGGCGGTGGACGCCAACCCCGCCTCTGTCGAGGGGTACAACAACATCGGGCTCGCCTTGGCTCAGCAGGGGAAGTTGGACCAGGCCATTCCCCGCTATCGAAAGGCATTGGAGATCGACCCCGAGTATCCTGAGGCCTACAACAACCTTGGGCTGGCCCTGGCTGGGACAGGGAAGATAGGGGAAGCCATCTCGCAATACCAGAAGGCCCTCCAGGTCAAACCCACCTTCGCCGATGCTTACCTCAACCTCGGCGTTGCTCTGGCCCGAACGGGGAAGATGGACGAAGCCATCGCGCACTTTCAGAAGGTCCTCGAGTTGGACCCCAGGTCTTCTGAGGCATACAACGATCTTGGGATTGCCATGGCCGGGCAGGGCAAACTGGAGGAGGCGATCGCAAGGTACCGGAAAGCGCTGGAGATCAGACCCGGCTATCCTGAGGCCCACAATAACTTAGGGCTGGCCCTGGTTGGGACGGGGAAGCCGGACGAAGCGATTGCCCATTTCCGGAAGGCCCTCGAAACCAGGCCGGACTATCCCGCGGCGCACAACAACCTCGGTCTGGCCCTGGCCAGGACAGGGAAGCTGGACGAGGCGATTACCCACTACCAGAAGGCCTTGGAGATCAGTCCCCGCTATCTGGAGGCCCATTCCAACCTGGCCGCGGCCTACGCCGAAGCGGGCCGGTTCCCCGAAGCCGCCGAGACCGCGCGCCGTGCCCTGGCTCTCGCCACCAGAGAAGGTGAGGAGCCTTTGGTGGAGGCCCTGAAGGCCAGGCTTGCCCTCTACGAGGCTAAGACTCCCCTACGCACGCAGCAGTAGTCTCTGCCCGCATTACAAGCCCTCAGACCTAAATTAATAAAATTTAATGATAAGCCCTCGGAAACTGAACTATAATCGACCCACGCATTGCGACTAACGGGTCACAATGTCTTTCTTGTGCAGCGGAGTGAGACTCCGCGTAGGGGAAACGGGTAGCAGTAGATCAACTGAAGAGGGAGGTTAGGCATGGCAGTGATACCGAGGCCGTCTATCGGTTCGTTCTGTAGATCCGCAGGACACCTAAGATACTCTGTATGGCTGGTGTCCCTCGTCTTGCTGTTCAGCGGTCTTGCCCTGGCCCAACGCGACTTGGGCACAATCACAGGCACGGTCACCGACCCATCGGGTGCGGTCGTGCCAGGCGCGACAATCACCATCACCGAGGCTGCGACTGGGCAGAGCTACAAGCTGCAGACCACGGCTAGCGGCGACTATACCCGGCCGGCGCTCCCGCCCGGGATTTACACCGTGACCGCGGAAGCGACAGGCTTCCGGCGAGTGGCGCAGCAGAAGGTCGAGGTCACGGCCGGAAGCAGGGTAGGCGTCCCTCTCACTTTGGCTGTCGGGGAGCTCACCGAGTCGGTGATGGTGACTGGTGAAGCACCGCTGCTGCAAAGCGAAAGCACGCAGCTTGGTGCTCAGTTGAATTCGGCCACCGTCGGCAGCATGCCGCTCGGCGGCCAGCGCGTGTTCACCTTCCTCGCCCGTTTGTCGCCAGGCGTGCTCCCGGCGGAAGCCGGCTCCCGCGACGGCGCCGGAGGCGGCTTCTCGGCCAACGGCGTCCGCTCGAACGGGCAGAATAACTTCCTGCTCAATGGAGTGGACAACAACGTCAACGTCATCGACTTCATGAACGGAACCTCGTACGTCATCGGTCCTCCGCCGGAGGCGATCGGCGAAATGCAGGTCTTGACCAGCGGCTACAACGCGGAGTATGGCCGGGCGGCTGGGGGCGTGATCAACGTCAATCTCAAGACCGGGACCAACGAGCTTCACGGCGGCGTTTGGGAGGTCCTCCAGAACGACAAGCTCAACGCCAACTCGTGGTCAAACAACAGGCTTGCGAAGCCACGCGCTGTCTTCAAACAGAATCAGTTCGGCGGCGCGGTGGGTGGTCCCATCATCAAGAACCGGTTTTTCATCTTCGGCGACTACCAAGGCACCCGGATCGCGCAAGTGGGCAGGTCCGGCCTCGCTACCATTCCCACGCAGGCAATGACAACGGGCGATTTCTCGGGTGTGCTTGGGAACAGTGTTGGCACCGACCCGGCAACCGGAAGCGCGATCCTTCAATACCAGATCTACGATCCCCTGTCTCTTCACACAGTCAACGGGGCCTCAGTGCGAGATCCGTTCATCGGAAACAAGATCCCCACCAACCGGTTCGATCCCGCCTCGGCCAAGATCCTCAAAGTCTTCCCGGCGGAAAACCAGCCCGTGAAAGGCTTCCCGCTGAATGATTACTACTACTCCACGCCCGGTCATACGCAAAGAGACTCAGGCGATGCTCGCTCCGATTTCAGGATCAGCGATAAGGACAGCCTTTACGGCTCGCTGAGCTGGAACGAGCAAAACACCTTTACTGGCACGCAGCTTCCCGGAGCACTCGATGCGGCGGGCTTCGGCGGTGAGACGCAGCAGGACTTGACCCGCAATGCGCAGCTCGGCTATACGCGAGTGTGGAACGCTTCGGTGATCACCGAAAGCCGGGTCGCGTTTTCGCGCCTCGTGTCCACACGGGCCGGCCCGCTGCCGGATGTGGATCAGTACAAGGCCTTCGGCATCGGGGGGTACGACCCCACGCCTATGCTGAATCTGAATGGCGGGCTTCCGTTTCTCACGGCCTCCCGCTACCTGACCTTCGGCGCGTCCGAATGGCTGCCGACCAAGGAGTACAGCAACGTCTGGGACTTCGTCCAAAACGTGGCTGTCATGAAGGGCTCCCACGCCTTCAAGTTCGGAGCGGAATTCCGGCCTATGCAGTTCCCCTTCGCGCAGTACCAGGACAATCACGGCAGGTTTAATTTCGTGCAAGACGGAACGGCATATCCCTCTCAGAACTCAGCCACCGGCGGGACTCTCAACAGCCAAACCGGCGATGGGATCGCCACGTTCCTGCTGGGCTTTGTGGACACCGGCGCAATCTCCACGAGCAACGTAGTCTCTTCGCAGAAGAAGAGCTACGCGTTCTACGCTCAGGACGACTGGAAGATAAACAGGAAGCTTACGTTGAACATAGGCCTGCGGTACGAGCTGTTCTCGCCAAGCTATGAGAAGTTTGGGCAGCAGGCGAACCTGGTCTTGTCCGACATGACCCTTTACATCCCCAAGGGGAAGAACCAGGACGCCCCTCTGCCGCCGAACTTCGCCACGGCCTTCCCGAACGTGAAGGTATCCCGCGGCCAAGTCTCAAAGTACATGTACCCGTGGGACAAGGTGGACTTTGGCCCGCGGATTGGCCTGGCCTACAGCGTGCTCCCGAAGACCGTCCTCCGCCTGGGCTTCGGAATCTTCTACGGCGGCGAGGAAAACATGGGCGGCAATCCCAACCTCGGCTTCAATGCGCCGTTCAACTATACGATCAATATGGCCCGTAACGACCAGAATCTGGCCCCGATCGGCCGGTTCGATGCGAACCCGTGGTTCCCCGGGGGGCTTTCCGCCGGGTTTCCTTTGAACGTTTTCACCCTGCCCGCCCAGTTGTCATTCCGTAGCTTCGCCACGGACTTCCGGAACCCGATGGTGCAGAAGTGGAACGTGGCGATCCAGCGCGAGTTGCCTGGGCGCCTGGGTCTGGAGCTGGCCTACGTCGGCAACAACCAGATCCATCAAGTCCTGCAACACACGGGGAATCCCTCCGTCAACAGCGGCAACCCGAGCGCCAGTGCCGAAGGCCAACGTCAGATTCCGTATATCGGAGGGACCACGGCGACTGACACCTACGGATATGGGAACTACCACGGGTTCACCGCGAAGTTGGAGAAGCGGATGTCCCAGGGCCTGGAGTTCATCAGCTCCTACACCTGGGGGCACGCCTTCTCGAATGCGAACACTACACTGAGCGGCGGAACGAGCGCCTTCGATCCGACGAACTTCGCGAGCGCTTACGCCAACGCCCTGTGGGACATTCGCCACAGTTTCACCACCGGCTTCACCTATGACCTGCCTGTCGGAAAGGGCAGGGCCCACGGGGCCAATCTGAGTCCCGCGCTCAATCACGTAGTGGGCGGATGGGCGCTGAACGGCATTCTGACCATCCGCACCGGCCGGCCACTCACACTGTCGTCCAACGCATGTAAGGGCGTGTGGGCTTCGTGCCGGCCTGACATAGTCGCGGGAAAGAACGCTAACGGCGCGCCTCCCGATGGCCGGAGCCCGGCAAAGTGGTTCGATACCACCGCCGTGACGACCCCCGCCGCTGGGACAGGCGGCAACGCGGGCGCGTACAACATGCGGGGTCCGGGGAACAGCACGCTGGACGCCTCTTTGTTTAAGACGTTCCGCTTCAGCGAGCGGTTGGCGATGGAGTTCCGGCTCGAAGCCTTCAACGTGTTCAACAAGACGCAGCTCGGAAACCCCGACTTGAACCTGCAAAACTCGACCTTCGGCTCGATCACTTCGAGCTCGGGGTCGCGTACTGCGCAGATCTCTCTTCGGCTGCGTTTCTAGCCGGATGGCAGACCTATAGACCAGCCCCCGTCCTCGCGGGCGGGGGCCTTTCTTTATCAGAGGCGCAATGATCGCAAAAACACTGTTATTTCTGTTCGCCGCAGTGCTGATTTCGAACCCTTTGCCCGGGCAACCGCCGCGCCCGGACACGGTCAACGCAAACGTCGAGCGCCAGCTCATGGAGAACTTCGGCGCCTCCGATTGCTGGAGCATGCAGAAGCTCGGCTTGTGGTCGCAGGCCGCCAAGGACCGCGTGGCCGACTTGCTCTTTTCCCAGACCAAAGGCGCCGGCCTGTCTTGCTGGCGGTTCAACATAGGCGGAGGAATCAACCCGCAGATCAGCAACCCGTGGCGGACGGCCGAGACGTTCGAGGTCGCCGAGGGTAAGTACGACTGGAGCCGGCAGGCGGGCGAGCGATGGTTCCTCGCCGCCGCCAAGGCCCGCGGCGTCCCTCAGTTCTTAGCGTTCGTCAACAGTCCGCCGGGGCGCATGACGCGCAACGGGATCACTTTCACGACCAAGGGGGTCGGCACGACCAACCTCAAGCCGGGTTTCGAAGGTCAATTCGCCCAGTACCTCGTCGACATCCTCGACCATTTCCGGAACAACCCGGACCAGCGCGAACGCATCCTGTTCGATTACATCAGCCCGGTGAACGAGCCGCAGGGAGAGTGGAACACCACCAAACAGGAAGGCACCCGCAATAGCAACGACGACATCAAGAGGATCACGCGTGAGCTGGCCGCCAGGCTCAAGGCCAAGAAACTGCCCGCCCAGATAGCTCTCATCGAGAGCTCCCGGATAGCGAACATGTACTCGCTGAACGACGACATGACCAAGGCTTACGGCGTAGACTACGGGAACTACATTGACGAGTTCCTGGGCGATCCGTCCATCGCCCCGCTGCTGTCCGGCCGTTTCCTCTACCACGATTACGGCTCCGACGTGGAGGGCAAGACCCTCCTGGAATGGCGGCAGCTCCTTAGAAAGAAGATGGATCAATACCCGGGCTGGAAGTTCTGGATGTCGGAGTGGTGCTGCCCCAGCGTGACGACAGCGGACGGCAAGCCCGTCCGGGGGCGAGATCTGACCATGAACACGGCGCTGATCGTGGCCCGGGTCATGCACCTGGACCTCACCATCAACAACGTATCGGCCTGGCAATGGTGGTTGGGGGCAACCAACGTGAACACCAATGACGGGCTGGTCTACACGGACTACCAGAAGCCCGGCGATCCCGAGACGGTCTACGCCTCGCGCCTGTTGTGGACCATGGGCAACTACAGCCGGTTTGTCCGGCCGGGGATGCGGCGCATCGAGCTTTCGGGCGTTGAGGACGACATCCACGGTTTGATGCGTTCGGCTTACAAGGACGAAGCTGGGCGAAAGATCGTGGCCGTCTACACGAACATCGGCACCCAGCCTCAGCGTGTCGTGCTAAGCTTCAATCTCGGCAAGCGGAACTGGCGGCTCCAGAACGTCACGCCTTATGTCACCTCCGACCGCGAGGGCGATGAACTGAAGGCGTATCCCCCTGTGCCCGCGGGCGAGCCATTTGAGATTCCGGCGCGCTCCGTCGTGACCCTGGTGGCGCAATTCCGAGCGCGGTAGGCAAGGTAATTCGGATAATCAAATGCGGGTCGCCGGCGCAGCGGGTGTTGTCCTTTCGGCCGCGTTGCTGGGCGGCGTCGTGTGGCCGGCCGCGCCTGCCGGATCGCCGATTCACTTTTTCTATCAGCCGATCGCTTTCACGCTGGACACCTGCGAGACTCCGGAACGTCACGCGCCGGAAACCATGGCCGGCGGGGTGGCCATGTTCGACTACAATAACGACGGCTACCTGGACATCTTCTTCACAAATGGGGCCGATATCCGCACCTTGAAGAAGACCTCGCCGAAGTACTCCGACCGGCTCTTCGCCAACGACGGCAAGGGCCATTTCACCGACGTCACGGAAAAGGCCGGTCTGGCCGGCACTGGCTACGACAACGCCGCCGCGGTTGCCGACTACGACAACGACGGCTACAAGGACATCTTCGTGGGCGGGGTCCACGGCAACCGGCTCTACCACAACAACGGAGACGGCACGTTCACCGACGTGACCCGGAAGGCCGGAATCGACCGGCCCGACACGGAGTACGGCCCCTTATGGTCGGTCGGCGGCGTATGGCTCGACGTCAACAACGATGGGTTGCTGGATTTGTTCGTGGTCAACTATCTAAGTTGGGACATCAACACGGAGCCGGCCTGCATGACACCGGGCGGGCGGGACTATTGCCATCCGAAATTCTACAAGAAACTTCCCAACCAGTTGTTTCTCAACAACGGCGACGGGACCTTCAAGGACATCTCGGCGGAATCGGGCATCCGCGCGCATCCAGGGAAGGGTATGGGAGGCGCAACCGCCGATTTCGACCTCGACGGCTGGATGGACATCTTCGTAACCAACGACAAACTCGACAATTTCTTCTTCCATAACAAGGGCGGCGGGAAGTTCGAAGAGGTCGCCTTCGAGACCAACGTGGCATTGAGCGAGAATGCCGAGTGGATCTCCGGGATGGGCGTCGATTTCCGTGACATTGACAACGACGGCTACCCGGATATCGTCTTCGTGGCGCTTGACGACGAGACGTTTCCCATCTTCAGAAACACGGGCAAAGGCGATTTCGTCGACTTCACCGGCAAGAGCGGAATGGGTGCGCTCAGCCTGTCGATGGCAGGCTACTCGCCTACTATCTGTGACTTCGATAACGACGGCTGGAAGGACCTCTTCGTCACTCGCGGGCACGTTGAGGCGCTGGCGGCGTCGGGGCGCATCGCGGTCAAGCAACAGAACACGGTGTTTCGCAACCTTGGCGGCGCCAAGTTCGCAGCCCTGACGGCCGAAGCGGGCCTGGCCGCGCAGCCACCCAAGCAGCACCGTGGCTCGGCTGTGGGTGATCTGAACGGCGACGGGCGCGTGGATGTCGTGGTCAGCGCCATCGGAGCGCCGGCCGAGATCTGGATGAACGACAGTCCCGGGGCTGGCCACTGGCTGGAGTTGTTGCTGGAAGGCACGAAGAGCAACCGCGATGCCGTCGGGGCACGGATCAAGGTCGTGACCAGCAGCGGCACGCAGTATAACCATGTCTCGTTCAGCTTCGGCTACGCCTCCTCGAGCGCCGGGCCCGTACACTTCGGGCTGGGTCCGGAGAAGGCGGCGGACCTGGTGGAGATCCGCTGGCCGTCGGGCGTGGTTCAGGAACTGAAGAACGTCGCCGGTGACCGCGTGGTGCGGGTCAAGGAACCCGGGCCGCCGCGATGAGGCACACTCGCGCCATTGCGCTTGCGCTCGCTGTCTGGCTGCTGTGGCCTTTGGCCGCGCTGGCGCAGGCATCCTTCCAGGAGGACCTTCGGCAGGGGCTTACCGCACTCAACAGCAATGACCTCGTTCGTGCGCGCGAATTCCTTGAAAGGGCAGCGAAAGCGGACCCGCGCAGCGCCGTCGTCTGGGTCGCGCTTGCCCAGACCTATCTGAAGAGCGGGCAGAAGGACATGGCGGTCCAGGCCGCGGAGCGGGCGGAGAAGTTCGGGGCGGGCGCTGCTCCTGTGGAGCACGCGCTCGCTATGTTCTACGCGGGCTATGGGCAGGCGCTTCTCCAGCAGGGGGACTTCGCGGAAGCCCTGGCTGTATTGGGGAAAGGCCAGCTCCGGTTCCCGAAGGACCCGCAGATCGTGCTTGCCTATGGCGTGGCCTGTTATGGCCAGCGCCGCTTCTCGGACTCGGTCAGCGCCTTCCTGCAAGTGATCCGGCTGGATGATTCGATCGAGCAGCCGTACGTCTTTCTGGGCCGCATCCTGGAGCACGCAGGCAAGCGGCTGCCGGAGGTCATCGCATCTTACGCGGCGTGGGAGAAGAAGGCGCCGGGCAACTATCTGCCCGCCTTTCTTCACGCCAAGGCTCTTCTTGCCTCGCCCAGCCCGGATGCCCTGGAGATAGAAACCAAGTTGCACCGGTCGATTCAGCTCAACGGGGCATTCTGGGAATCGCACCTGGAGCTGGGCGCGCTTTTGTCCAAGCAGGGCAAATTACCCGAGGCCGAACGCGAGCTGTCGCGCAGCATCGAGCTGAACCCGCACCAGGCAAGAGCGCATTACGAGCTGGCGCGCGTCTACCTGCGCCTGGGCAAGCCGGACCTGGCGAAGGCCGAGCGAGCCGAGTATGAGCGTTTGAGGACTGCGGAGAACGCCACCGGACTGCCCTGAGCCGGTGAAGCAGATTGTTTTGATATACTCCCTGCTGTTCTGGATATCGACCAAGGAGGCATTCAGGTGAGAGCTCTCCTGCTCTGCGTTGTTTCCGCGCTTCTGGCAACCGGTGCGCTCGCCCAGCCGGTTCCGCGCATCGCCCAACAGGATGGCAAGTACAGCCTGCTGGTGGACGGCCGGCCTTACATCGTCCTGGGGGCGCAGTTGGGCAACTCGAGCGGCTGGCCGTCCGCGCTCGAGGAAGCCTGGCCCCAGCTCAAGCAGATGAACGTCAACACGGCCGAGGTGCCCGTGTACTGGGAGACCATCGAGCCCCAGCCGGGACAGTACAGCTTCGACCTCGTCGACCAGATCCTCCGAGGCGCCAGGCAGAACAACCTCCGCCTGATTCTGCTCTGGTTCGGAACGTGGAAGAACGGGGTGATGGATTACGCGCCGCCGTGGGTCAAACAGAACCTGTCGCAGTTTCCGCGCATGATCGGTCCCGCCGGAAAGCCCGTGCGGGTCCTGTCGCCGCATTCGAAAGCGAACCTCAACAGCGATCGCCGGGCATTCACCCGCTTGATGGAGCACTTGGGGCAGGTCGACAAGGACCAGCACACCGTCATCATGGTGCAGGTGGAGAACGAGCCTGGTTCGCTCGACACGGTCCGGGATTATTCGGAAGAGTCGAACAAACTGTTCGCGGGTCAAGCGCCCGCCGGGCTGACGACCGCGCTCAAAAGGAAACCGGGTACATGGTCCGAAGTCTTCGGCGTGGATGCCGAAGAGGCATTCGCCGCGTACCACGTGGCCATTTATGTGAACGAGGTCGCCGCCGCGGGCAAGAAGGTCAACCCGCTGCCGCTCTATGTAAACGTCTGGCTCCGAGAGCGAAAGGGGTTCATGCGCCCCGGCGAAGCCTACCCAAGCGGGGGCGCCACGTCGAACGTGCTCGACATCTGGAAGGCCGTCACCCCGGCCATTGACGTCATCGCGCCGGACATTTACGTCGCCGACTACGCTGGCTACCGCGAGGTGTGTCAGAGCTACAAGCGCCCTGACAATCCTCTCCTCATTCCGGAAACGGGTGGCACGACCGCTTTCGCGCGCTACATGTTCTATGCGCTCGCGGACTTCGACGCCATGGGTTTCGCGCCTTTCGGGGTAAACCGTGGTGGTAAGCAACTGGACGCCAGCTTGGCGGATATGGGGGCCAACTACCGCCTGCTGACGCCCGCCATCCCCGCCATCGCGGAATTGCAGGGCACGGGGCGACTGAAGGCCGCCGTGGAAGAAATGTACCTGACAAACCGGCACCTGGTATTCGATCGCTACGAAGCGGTGGCATATTTTGGGACGTTGCAGTCCGGCTATGGCGGCTACTCGGCCTCGGGCACCCAGAACCGCACGGGCCGGGTGCTGATCGGACAGCTCTCGCCCGACGAGTTCCTGGTTGCCGGTTTCGACGCGTCCGTCGTGTTCAGGCCCCGAGCGGGCTCCAAGAGCGCGCAGTCGCAGTTCCTGAGCGTGGAAGAAGGCACCTTCGAAGACGGCAAGTGGAAGCCAACCCGGCTTTGGAACGGCGACCAGACGTTCTTCTTCTCGAGGATGTCGGCTGCGGGCATCATTCTTCGCGCAAGGTTGATGGGGTACTGAGACGGAGCGGCTTACTCGCGGCGCGCAGCTTCTGCCAGTGCCTGGAGGTTGGACTTGGGCATTCCTGGGCTGGCGCCGCCGCCAAGTGACAGGATCAGGCCCTCGCCCCCGCTTCCCTCCAGAACCTGACGGGCGGATTGCCGGACCATCTCAGGCGTGCCGCGAACTGCAACGTCCAGCGGGGCCACGTTCCCCATCAGGCAGATGCGGCCCTGCGTCTTCTCGCGCGCCTGGCGCACGTCGATCTCGTGGCTCCAGTTCAGAACATCAAACCCCGTGTCCGGCAGATCCGCCAGAAAGGGCCGGACGTTGGCGTCGTTGTGGTACACCTTGACCCACTCCGCGGGAAATGCCGCGCAGATCTGCTGAAGATAGGGATGTGCGAACTCGCGATAGCTGCGCTGCGAGAGCAGACCGGCCACGTCATCCAGGACCAGGATGCCCTCCACCGTATCACCGACGGCCTCGGCCTGGGCCTTCAGCCAGTCGATCACCGTTCCGGTGGTCAACTCCAGGAGGCTGTGGACGGCCTCGGGCGCGTCGGCCATGTCCAACATGAACTGGGAGATGCTCCGCAGAAAACCAGCCAGGCACAGCGGACCGCGTGCCGCTACAACAGGTATGGTGTAGCCCGCGTCCTGAATTCGCTTCTTCTGGGTGCGATATTGGCGCAGGATGAATGGCATCAGCCCATCCGTAAGAGGATTCACGCGCTCCAGCGAAGCGGCGTCTTCAATACGCACCAGAGACGGCATCTGGGTCGGCGTCCGGTCGGTATAGAAACTGCACCGGCTTCCAAGAGCCGAGGGCTCGGCGGCCATGCCGTACTCGACCCACCAGGAGGGGAAGAAAATGATCTCCGGAAACTCCCGCATGATCCGCAGGTTCGCCTGAAACCAGCAATCGGGGTCCAAGTAGTAGTCCAGGTGGCTGAAGCCAAGGTAGCCGGGAATCCAGGGGCTGTCCACGATCACGGAGACGGGCGTGCCCGCACCCGGGCCGAGTTTGGCGGCTCTCTTAAAGACTTCCCACTGTTCAGGTCTCATGAGATATGCTCATCAACGGCGGGGCGTCCTCTTCTACATCCCCAGCGCCACCCGCGCGGCCTTCTTCTGAGGCGCATCCGCCTCGCTCGCCAGAATCGACTTGTACACACGCTCGGCAGCCTGCTTGTTGCCGCAGGCGCGGAGCGCTTCGGCCAGCCTTGTCCTGGCTATATGGGCCGCCCGGCGTTCCTCGGGGGATGAACCGCGAGCGGCCTTTTCGAAGATGGCGTCGTGGGAAGGATCGGGCACATCGGCGAGCGCTTCGAGCGCCGCTATCCGGACCTCCGGCTGCGGATCGTCCGCTGCCTTGCGAAGCGCGGCCACTGCCGCCGCACCCTTTCTCTTAGCGAGACTGTTCACGACCCCCACGGTGAACGTCGATCCGGCCGCCCCCAGCGCCCCCACCAGGCCCTCCGTGGCGCGACCCGACGGATTCGACTCCAGCGAGCACCGCGCCATCTCGCGGGCGTCCAGGTCACCGAGGGCCTTGGAAAGGTAGGGGGCCGCCGCCTCGTGCGGGATGTAGCCGAGCAGCCGGGCCAGGTTCACCCGCACCCGAGGCGGGTATTGGTACGGGACCGCTTGCCGCGCGGCAGCCGCCAAAAAGAGATTGCTGCTGGCCGAGGAGGACTGCTGGCCGCGCGCCCCCTGGGCGGACTGGGCCACCAGGGCTTCGCCCAGAACCTTGGCCAAGTCCGCCTGAGCGGCATCCTGGCCCGGAGCGGTCGCGTGCAGCACTTCTTCGAGAAGGCTCTGGTAGGAGAAGTAGGCAACCACTTGGTCGCTGTCCCCCATCTGCCGGATCCACTGAGTAACGGCTGGATTCATGGATGGCATGTGTCGGATCCCCCTACAGCCGCCACGGAGCGCGGAACGGCTTGTCCTTCAGAATATTCGCAGCCGCGTCCCCGGCGAATTCCTCTTTGTCCGGGTCCCACTGGAGCGGGCGTCCCAAGCGCATGGCGATATTGCCCAGATGGCAGACGCTCGCCGACCGGTGTCCCGTCTCGATATCCGCCGCCGGGCGATGGCGGCTCCGGATGCAGTCCAGCCAGTTGTTGTGGTGCTCGTCGGTCCCGGGAATCTCCTCTCGCCGGTTCTTCTCGTCGTAGCTGCGAGTGTCCAGATCCGCAACCGGCTCCTTCAGAATCTCGGGGTTCGACGATTCGATCAGCAGCCGGCTCACGAAGATCGTGCCGTCGGTCCCCTGGAACCCGACGCCGTTTCCGCCCTCGTTCTCGCACACCAGTTCCACCCCGTTGCGGTACCAGTAGTGGACTTCCAGGTAGTTCGCGTAGTCGTACGGGCCGGCTTTGCTGAAGCCTCCCTTCCCCTCGATCTTCACCGGGCCTGATTCGTCCATGCCGAGCGCCCATTGCGCGATGTCGTTGTGATGGGCGCCCCAGTCGGTGATTCGCCCTCCCGAATGATCCAGGTTGTAACGGAACTCGAAGTGGCTGCGGTTCGGCGAATAGTCGTGGTAAGGCGCCGGGCCCAGCCACATGTTCCAGTCGAGCCCCGCGGGCGGCGTCTCGACGGGCTCCCAAGTGCCGGGGTGTATGAATGCTCCCGAGGTTGTCCCGGGGTTGCCGAGATGCGTGGTGATCTTCACCAGCCGGCCGATGCGGTTGTTGCGGACCAGCGCCACGGCCTGCCGGAAGCGCCAATCCGAGCGCTGCTGGCTTCCCACCTGGAACACCGTGCCGTACTGCCGCGCCGCGCTGGCCATCCGCCTGCCCTCCGCGATGAACAGCGTCATGGGCTTCTCGCAGTAGATGTCCTTGCCCGTCTCCATGGCCCGGATGGCGATGATCGAGTGCCAGTGATCCGGCGTGGCGATCACCACCGCGTCGATGTCCTTGCGGTCGAGGACCCGGCGGAAATCGTAGAACACCAGCGGCTTCCGCTTGCGCGTCTCCACGGCGATGGCGGCCGCCAGGTCCGCACGGCTTCGATCCACGTCGCAGATCGCCGCGATGTCCACGCGCGGGTTTGCCGACAGGAACCGCAAGTGGTGGTCGCGCCCGCGTACGCCGACCCCGACGAGGCCGATGGTGACACGATCGCTCGGCGCGGGGCCGCTCTGCGCCGCCAGGATCACGGGCGCGTTGGCGACGGCCATCGCTCCACCCGCCGATTGCTTCAGGAACCGCCGCCGGCCCATCAGGCGCTTCATAGACCCTCCTTCGCGCAAATTCTACTCCTTGTCGGCGCGGATCTGGAATCCTTTCCGTGTGAATTCAACGACCCGGACCTCGCCTCTCCGGCCGATAGAGCCAACCGGTTGACCGTTCCAGTGAACTTCCAGACCTCCTGCATTTCCGACGCGCAGACTCATGCTTTCAGTCCCTTGAAAGCTCTTTGTATCGCCGGGACTGAGGATGCCCGCGAAGACAGCCCGTCCGTCCACCGTAAGGGAAACCCAGGCCGCCTCCTTAGCGGCGAGACTCACCAGCAGTTTGCCAGTGGGCGGGAGGGTCGCAGGCTGTTCCGGCGGTAGTTGCTGGCTACCGACAGAGGGAGGGTTGCCGCCCTCACCCTGCCGCTCCAACTGTCTGGAAGTTGTGGATTCGGTCCTCACAACCGAAGTTGCGGCCGGCCGCTCTGCCAAGGGGGTAGGACTCCGCCACACGCCTCTTCGAAGGACGAAGATCCCGCAACAGAGCAAAACGACGAATACAAACAGGACCACACGGGCTAACCGGCCACGCGGACGAAAGATGAGCCGTGGCCGTCGGATGCGAGCGAGGGACCAGTGGGTGAGCCGGCCCACGTGCTCCGGCTCTGAGACCGAGGCTGGCTTGTCAACTTCGAACAGCCTGCCCAGCTCAGCGTCGACCTCACCAGCATCCACCCCGAGCGCATCGGCGTACAGTCGAACAAAACTGTTGATGAAGAACTTGCCGGGAAGCCGGCCCCATTCCTCCGCCTCAATCGCCTCCAAGAATCTCCGGTCGATTCTGGTCTCATTGGCAAGTTGGGACAAATCGAGATTCTGCCGCAGACGTTCCTGCCGGAGCTTTTCGCCGATCGAGCTCATAACAGACCGCGGGGCGTGCCCGTGACATCAATCTTACGCGCATTCTCCGCTGGCTGAGGGCGACAGCCGGTTCTCAGGAACCCATCTGCCGTGTATTGAGAACTCGCGTGATGAGAGTGCTCACGCCTTCACCCAGTTCTGCCGCTCGATGATGGTGGGCGGTTCGTAACTTTGTCCCTTGGCCAGGCGCTTCTCCTCTCGAAGGCTGGTCCACCAGAGGATGGGACCGAGCACGCGGGCCGCGGCGGCGGTCAGCACTCCGAATTCCCGCTCCATGTCCTTGCGCAGCGCGCGGATTTGCACGGACACAGAGCGGTTGGTCCGCGCGAGCCTGTGCTCCATCGCCCAGAGGATGCCGGCGTACGCGCGCCGCAGGCTCCGCGCCTCCCGCTCGAAGCGCTCTCTCACGCGCCGATCGGGGTGATTCTTGTAGCGCTTCCAGCCTTCGAAGGTGGTCCGGCAGATGCGGAACAGGCTAGGGCCGTTGCGCTGGAAATCCCGCCGGAACGCCCAGTCGAGGAACTTTTTGGACTCCTCGCGTGAGATCGCCGAATGCTGGAAGTTGAAGCCGAACTGGCCGTGAATGTCCGCCAGATCGACGTCGAGCAGCTTTCCCCGTTCGGCCATGTCGCGATAGAGCGGCGTGCCCGGCACCGGGGTGTAGAGCATGAACTGGTGCAGGTCGGTCTGGTGCGCGATGGCGTGCTCGATCTCCTGGGTGATGTTCTCCGGGGTGTGGTGGTCCAGACCCAGAATCGTGGAGCCCAGCAGCATGATGCCGTGCTCGCGTAGTTCGCGCGCCATGCGGAGTGTGTCGACGCCTTCGAGTTTGGAGTAGTTTGAGCGGGGCGATTCGAGGCCGACCCAAATCGACGCGATGCCCAGCTCCACCAGTTCCCTGCAACTGTATTTTTGGATCGCATTCGCGGAGGAGAAGATGTTGAGCGCCCAGCTCTTCCCGGCCTGTTTCATCCTGGCGAGGAGATCCATGGCACGCTGCTTCTGCAGCAGGAAGTTCTCGTCCATGATGAAGAATGACTTCACTTTCCGCGAGGTCTCCGCCTCTTCCATCACCCGGAACAGTTCGTCACCTGTCTCGCAGAAGTTGAGCACTTTGCCCTTGCCGCCGA
The DNA here is from genome assembly GCA_963798455.1 of Bryobacterales bacterium. Lineage (GTDB taxonomy): Bacteria > Acidobacteriota > Terriglobia > Bryobacterales > Bryobacteraceae > CAWCTD01. Next base: position 3,849,381 of record CAWCTD010000003.1, on the reverse strand, counting down.
AGAACGCCGAGGTAGTGCAGAAGTCGCAGCCCATCGGGCAGCCCACGGACGCGATGACAGTGGCGGAACGGTCGACCATGTCCGGGATTTTGATGCCCATCACGCGAAGGTCGAACCCGGAGGAGAGCGCCGGATGACGGACGGGCGCATCGGCATCCTCGCCCAGGTAGCTGCGCATCCACGCGATGCCGTCGCCCTTGACGATATGATCGGCATCCAGGAGGTGCTCGACGCCGGGGATGGCCGTGACATGCCCGCCGACGACGATCGTTGAATGCGGCGAGAGTTTCCGCGCCATGCGGCACATCTCGCGAGCTTTGCCCACGTTCACGATGATCGAGGATATGCCCACCACATCGTAGCGGTTCCTGGCGAGCTCGCGCGCAAACGCGTCGCGGGTAGGGAAATCCAGAACCGTGCAGGGCGCCGAGATGTTCTTCTGGATCATCATGATGCCCCAGGAACGGTGGAAGCGGCGCAACGAAAACGAGCCCTGCGCCCTGGTCACCTGATTGTGGTATAGCTCCATCGGGTTGATGGTGCGGCTGCCGAAATCATCGTCCTGGGCGTACGGACCGAAGACGGAGCTGAGTAATATGCGAGTGCGTGACCCGTTCGGGTGGCGAGGAATCGTCGGGGCAGAGGCTCGAATCTCCGCGCTTCTCAACTCTATCTCCTCCGCGCGTTGCGGCGGCCGAATGCGAATTGCGCACGGATCACGCGCGGGGCCGGTCTTTCCTCCGGCAGCAGGTTCGCGGCGAGTTCACAAGGCGTGAGGTGGACGTTCAGAGTGCGCTCGATGTGGCGGATTTCGCCACGTTCGCTTCGCGTGCTGAAAGTGGAGGCCGTGCCCCGGGCGCCAGCGCGGCCGGTGCGCCCCACGCGGTGAATGAAGTCCTCGGGCACTTGCGGAAGATCGTAATTCACTACATGGGCGATGCCTTCGACGTGGATACCGCGGGCGGCCACGTCCGTGGCCACCAGGATACGGTACTCTCCGTCCTTGAATCCGTTCAGAGCCTGGTTCCGCTGGTTCTGTGTGCGGCCTCCGTGGATGCGCGCGGCCTTTACGCCCGTGCCGGCAAGCTTCTTTGCCAGACGGTCCGTGCCATGTTTGGTGCGAGCGAACACGAGGAATGTTCCCGGCTCTCGTGCAATCAGGTTAGTGAGCAGGCTGAGCTTGCGGTCCGACTCGACTTCGTACACGTGCAAGTTGACGAGTTCAATGGGTTTGGTGGATGGCCCGATGGCCACGCGGACCGCGTTGCGCACGTGCGCATCGACCAGATGCGCCACCGACTTTTCAATAGTGGCCGAAAACAGCAGCATCTGGCGGGAGGCCGGCACGGCCTTCAGAATGATGCGAAGAGAGGGCAGGAAACCCATGTCGAGCATGCGGTCGGCTTCGTCCAGAACGAAGAACCGCACGCCGCCAAGGTTGACCAACCGGCGGTCCAGGAAGTCGCACAAACGGCCGGGCGTCGCAATCAGAACCTGAGCGCCTTGCCGGACGGCCCGCAGTTGATGGGCTTCGCTCATGCCTCCCACCACCAGGGCGGCCTGGATGCCCATGCCGTCGGCGATCTGGGTGAACGATTCGTGAGTCTGGATGGCGAGTTCGCGCGTGGGGCTCAGAATGAGGGCTTTGATGCCGCCCTGGCCGCGTCCGTCTGCCAGCGATTGGAGCAGCGGGAGAAGAAACGCCAGCGTCTTACCCGTTCCGGTTTGCGCCGTGGCCACCACGTCCTGGCCGGCGAGCGCCGGAGGGATCGCCTGGGCCTGCACGGGAGTCGTCTGGACAAAGCCCTGCTTTGCCAGGTTGCTCTGCAAGCCAGAGCATAGGGAAAGTTCAGAAAAAAGTTTCATTCAGGATATATCGGAAGAATAATCAGCTAGCCAGATACCAAGCGAGGGTTTGCGGATCGGCTTCCAGTTCCCCTTTAGAATAGCGTACTTTCGACGCGCACGCTGGCTAAGGTCAGAAGCGGAATGGAATGAGGCTCAAAATGCGGACCGTGCCCAGGTAGCTGATCTGGGACATCCAGCGGCCCAGCGGCGTGGCCATCATGGCGACCAGGAGTACGAGGAGTCCGGCGCGAGCGAGTTCGTTGTAGATGAACGGAGGGATGCGCATTGCCAGCAGCAGCTTGGACCCGTCCAGAGGAGGCACTGGCAGCAGGTTGAAGAGGGCCAGGTACAGGCTGAGGGTGACGCCGCGGACGGCGAAGTCGGCGGCCGCGGGAAGCGGGCGGGCCAGGAACACCGCGGCAAATGCCAGGACCACCGAGAAGGCTACGTTGCTCGCCGGCCCGGCAAGCGCCACCAGAGCCAGCCCGTTGCGTCCTCCGCGCAACTTGTAGGGATTCGTGTTGACCGCCCGGCCCCAGCCGAGAAGACCGCCGCCGAAGAGCGAGGTGGCGGCCGGAAGCAGCACGGTCCCGAACCAGTCCACATGCGCCAGCGGATTGAGAGTCAGTCGCCCATCCAGACGGGGCGTGTCGTCCCCGAGGCGCGTGGCCGCCCAGGCGTGGGCGAACTCGTGGGGTACGGTGAGCAGCCAAAGCAAGGCTACATTGGTGAGCGCGGCTTCCAGATTCAGCATTCCGTTCAACGGTAGCACGGCGCACGCGCCGGCCTGGAATGTCATCCTGGTAAGACATGGCCGTTCTCGTCAGTTGCTCCGGTCTCGGCAAGTCGTTTGGTGCGCGAGTCCTGTTCCAGGATTTGTCGCTGAGTCTTTCTGACGGCGATCGGACCGGCCTGGTCGGGCCCAATGGCAGCGGCAAGACCACCTTGCTCGAGATCCTGGCCGGAAAGGAACCGCCGGATGCCGGAATACGGGCGCTGCGAAAGCAGGCGAAAGCGGCTTATATCCCCCAAGACTCGCTGTTTGAGCCCGCCGATACGGTGGGTTCCGTACTGGCAGCGGCCCTGGACGGTCTGCCTCTGGAAGCAGAAGAGACGACGACTCGCATCCAGGTGATGCTGGGGCGGGCCGGATTCGGGGACCCGGATACGCCCACGACGGCACTCTCCGGCGGGTGGCAGAAGCGGCTGGCGATCGCAGCCGCGCTGGTGCAAGCGCCGGACCTCCTGCTGCTCGACGAGCCGACCAATCAACTGGACCTGGAGGGCATCCTGTGGCTTGAGAGAGCGCTCGCGGGCGCGAACGCCTGCCTGGTGGTGACCCACGACCGGTACTTTCTCGAGAACATCGCTACCCATATGGCGGAGCTGAATCCGGCGTATCCGCAGAGTGCGTTCCAGGTGAAGGGGAACTACAGCGAATTCCTGGAGAGGCGGGAGGAGTTCTTCGCGGCGCAGTCGAAGAGGCAAGAGTCGCTGGCCACGAAGGTCCGTCGGGAAGTGGAGTGGCTCCGAAGAGGACCGAAAGCCAGGACCGGCAAATCGCGGGCGCGAATCGACGCGGCGGGGCGGCTGATCGATCAGTTGGCGGATGCCACGGCGCGCGGCCGCACGGCGAGGGCCAAGATCGACTTCACCGCATCCGATCGGAAGACCAAGCGGCTGATTGGGGCGGAAGGCGTGGGCAAGACACTGGGCGGGCGCAGGCTGTTTCGAGATCTGGACCTGACACTCTCGCCCGGGGTAAGAGTCGGCCTGGTCGGATCCAACGGAAGCGGGAAGACCACGCTGCTCAAGATCCTCGAAGGCAAACTGGAGCCGGACGAGGGAACCATCCGGCGGGCGGACGCGTTGCGCATCGTGAGCTTCGCCCAGGACCGCTCCGCGCACCTGGATCTTGAAGAAAGCCTGCGCCGATCGCTGGCGCCGGAGGGCGACGCGGTGATGTACCGCGGACGCTCAATTCATGTCGCGGGATGGGCCAAGCGGTTCCTGTTCCGCGACGAGCAACTGGAGATGCCGGTGTCGAGCCTCTCGGGCGGTGAGCGAGCACGCCTCTTGATTGCGCGTCTGATGCTGGAGACGGCGGACGTATTGTTGCTCGACGAACCCACCAACGACCTGGATATTCCGACCCTGGAACAACTCGAGGAGAGCCTGCTGGAGTTTCCGGGCGCACTGGTTCTGGTGAGCCATGACCGGCACTTACTGGACCGCGTGTCGTCCGTGGTAATCGGCCTGGATGGAACGGGCGAAGCAGGCGTATTCGCGGACTACTCGCAGTGGGAGGCGTGGCGGGGCGCGCAGGCCGCGGAAACCTCCGTGGTGAAAGAGCGGCGAGGGCCGGCGCCCGCGACTGGGGCGCGGAAGAAGCTCTCCTACATCGAACAGCGCGAGTGGGACGGCATGGAGCGGAGGATTCTCGAAGCGGAACAGGAACTAGCCGCGTGGCAACGTGAAGTTCAGGAATTCGCGTCGGATCCTAAACGGCTGCCGGAGGCTTACCGGAAGCTGCAGGAGGCCCAAGCGCGAGTGGATGCCCTGTATGCGCGTTGGGCCGAGATGGAGACAAACGTCGCGCTAAGGAACTTGCCTTGACCGCGAGGGAGGTCGCCGGACGAGCCGGACGTTGACAGGCTTATGAGCGCATAGATAACGTACACATGATGGGTTCCTTCGAGCGCATGTCGCAGGCTTCCTCCACTTCCGCGGCCGAAGGCAGTGCCGTCTACGTGTACGGTGTGGCTATCGTGGCCGCCACGGCCGGGCTGTTGTTCGGCTTCGACATCGCCGTGATCAACGGCGCCATCATTTACCTCCGCGACCAATTCCACCTCTCGGAAGTCGAAACGGAGTTCGCTACCAGCGCACTGCTGGTCGGGTGCGTGCTGGGCGCGAGCATTGCCGGGTGGCTCAGCGACCGATTTGGCAGGCGGCGCGTCCTCGGGCTCTCGGCGCTGCTGTTCGCGCTCTCTTCCATAGGCGCGGCGCTGCCCCGCAACCTGACTGAGTTCAGTGTCGCCAGGTTCACGGGCGGCGTGGCGGTCGGCATCGCTTCGATGCTGGCGCCGCTGTACATCGCGGAGGTTTCCCCGCCGGGGATCCGCGGGCGCCTGGTCTCGCTGAACCAGATGGCCATCGCGACCGGCATCCTGCTCTCCTACTTCGTGAACTGGCGCCTGTCGTACTTGGGAGCGGTGAGCTGGCGGTACATGTTCGCGGTGGCGGCGATCCCATCGGTCCTGTTCCTGGTGGCGATGTTCTTCGTCCCGGAGAGCCCCCGCTGGCTGACGGAGATGGGGAGGGAAGAGGCCGCCTTGGATGTGCTCGCGCGAGTCAGCGGGCACAGCCAGGCGCTGGTGGAACTGGCTCAGATCAAGGAAGTCATCGCGGAGGAGTCCGGAACGCTGCGCGAGTTGCTCCAACCGGGCTTCCGCGGGGCGCTGGTCATCGCGGTTGCGCTGGCGATCCTGCAACAGGTTACCGGGGTCAATACAGTCCTGTTCTATGGGTCGGTCATCTTCCGCGAGCAGGTGGGCCACAACAGCGAGTCCGCCGCGCTGGGAGCGAACGTTATCATCGGCTTGATCAATGTTCTAGCTACCATCGTCGCCGTATGGATGATCGACAAACTCGGCCGCCGGCCGCTGCTGATGTTTTCGGCCGGCGCCATGGCTCTGTGCCAGATTGCGCTGGGCGCTGCCTTTCTGATTCAGCCGCCTCCGGCCATCCTGGTCCTGGCGGCCATGCTGTTTTGCGTGGCCTCTTTCGCCGTGGGGCTCGGTCCCGGCGTGTGGGTTGTGATGTCCGAAATCTTTCCCACGCGGGTGCGCGGGCGCGCCATGTCCATCGCCACGATCAGCCTGTGGGTGGCGTGCGTGGTGCTGACCATGACCTTCCTGTCGCTGGCCTCGGCGATCACGATCACCGGCGCCTTTTGGGTCTACTCGGGGATGTGCGTCACGACGTTCCTGATCGTCTGGCGCGCTCTGCCGGAGACCAAGGGCAAGACACTCGAAGAGATCGAGAAGCTATGGAAGCGGCCGGGCCGCTAGCCGGTCGCTTCCTGCTATGATTTGGTCGCATGTTGGACTCCCGCTATTATGACGCCTACCCGCTCGGGCCCAAGACGGTACGAGGCCGCTTCGTCATCCCGTCGGGCATCCGGTGTACGCACGCCTCCACCATCCAGAAGTGCTTCCTGGAGGTGCCTTCGATTGGAGTAGTCACGACCAAGAGTATCAGCGCCCTTCCGCGAAAGGGGTATCGAGAGCCAATTTACGCGCACTATGCCCCAGGCTGCTATATCAATGCAGTCGGCTTGGCCAACCCAGGAGCAGAGGCGTTTCTGGCCGAGGTTCGCGGCATCGAGATCCCCGAGGACAAGTTCCTGTTGGTCTCGATCTTCGGCTCCGACGTGGAGAGCTTCCTCGAAACGGCGCGCACCTTGATGCCGGTGGCCGACGGCTTCGAACTCAACATGTCCTGCCCCCACGCCAAAGGCTACGGAACGGAAGTCGGGCAGGACACCGAGTTGCTCCGGAAGATCACGGAAGCGGTGGTGCAAGCCACGGGCGTGCCAGTGTTTGTGAAGCTCTCCTCAACGCTTGCCAACCTGAGCCAGACAGCGGCTATCGCGCTGACGGCTGGGGCGGCGGGTTTGACCCTCATCAACACGGTCGGCCCGGCCATGGCCGCTTTCGGCGAGAGCCCGATTCTTTCCAACCGCGTCGGCGGGCTTTCCGGTGACGGCATCCGCCCCATGGGCCTGCGCGCCGTGGAGCAGGTGCGCAAGGCGGTGGGCAGTGACCCGGTCATCATTGGAATGGGTGGCATTGCGTCGCCCGAGCACGTGCGGCAATATGCCCGCGCGGGCGCGGACTTGTTCGGCATCGGCAGCGCGCTGACCGGACTGGACAGCGGGCAGATGCGGGAGTACCTGGCGAGCCTGGAGCGCGATCTTTGCCGGCCGGGCGGAAGCGCCGGGTATGAGCGATCCTGCGAAACCACCATCCCGATGGATTATGGGAGCGCGCGCGTCCAGTCACGGGTGGACTACGACAGCTCGCTGTTCAAGCTGGTCCTCGAAGATATGCCAGGAGAGTACCAAGACGGCGATTTGGCGGGTAAGTTCTTCTTTCTGTGGGTCCCGGGAATCGGCGAGAAACCGTTCGCGGTCTTTTCGGCCAGCGAGCGGAGTATCGTAGTCCGCACTGCCGGGGAGTTCAGCCGGTATCTGGCCGGGATGGCGGCGGGTGCTGAGATTTTCCTGCGGGGGCCCTACGGGCGTGGCGTGCAGCTCTTCGAAGACAGCACCGTGGTCTACGTGGGCGGCGGAACGGGGATCGCTTCCCTTCTGGAGATCGCGCGCCGCCTCCGCTGGGGCAACAAACAGATCTTCCTGCTGGGGGCGAGAACGCGTGAGCACCTGTTCGACCTCGACAAGTTCGAACGCCTTGGTCCGGTGTACACGGCCACCGACGATGGGACTCAGGGACGCCATGGCTACGTCCCGGAGTTGATTCCCGGAGCCGTCGAGGCGCTGACTCCATCTGAGCGAAAGCGGCTGGTATTCATCAATTGCGGGCCCGAGCCGATGGTCCGGAAGTGTTTCGAGATTCAGCGAGAGCTGGCGCCAGAGGACCGCATCCTCGGATCGATTGAGTACATGACCAGTTGCGGCGTCGGGATCTGCGGCAAGTGCGCCAGCCCTTCGGGTGCGCTCACCTGCATCGATGGGCCGTTCCTGCCCCTGCGCGAATTTCTGGCGCCGAAGCGCAAGGGATCGGCTCTTTCTTGAGGGGTTGGCGGGGACGACGGGGCTCGAACCCGCGACCTCCGACGTGACAGGCCGGCGTTCTAACCAACTGAACTACGTCCCCGCGTGTCAGGAGACTTTCCAAACCATCCTACCATGCCCCCGACCTCTGCACAATTACTCAGGTCCTTCTGTTCTTCTACCAACTCGATGCGTTTTTCGGCTGGAGCGACCAGAGGTACTCCACGATTCGGTTGATGTCCTCTCTGCTCAGCACGTTCTTCCAGGACGGCATGTACAGGGGCGGAGCGGGCTTCGTGGGATCTTGGGAGGGCGGCATCTTGCCGTCACGGATGATGCCGGCGACCTCGCTCTTGGTGTAGTCTTGCGAAGCGTGCAGAAGTGACGGCACCTCGCCGCCTTGGCTGTTGGGGTTCGGGACCCCGCCCTGAAGCTGCATCCCGTGGCAGCCCACGCACCCGAAGCGCGTGAAGCTCTCCTTGCCCGCCGCAATCTCCGATGCGCTCGGGTTCAGCAGCCTCGGGCGCTCCGACAGTATCACCCGCGCATCCTCGGCGGTGGCCGAAGCCAGGAAGCCGAGGACGGCCTTTCGCTGGTTTGAATCCAGGTCATAGGCCGGCATGATGCTCCCGGGAGACACCACGTCAGGATTTACCAACTGCTCATCCAGCCAGCCAATCGAATGCCGTGTTGTCACCCCCAGCAGGTCCGGTCCCTGCTTGACGCCCATGCCGCCGATATTGTGACAGGCCAAACAGTTCTTCTCCACGAACAGTTGGCGCCCGTAGGCAGGGCTTGGAATCAGCATCACGCTGGCGTAGTAGGCTCCCATCTGCTCGCTGGTGAGAGAGAGCATATAGAACGTAAGTGCCCGGGCCTGTTCTCGCGCAAAGTGAAAATTGGGCATCGGCGAGTTCGGCGATACTGAGTTGGGCCGCAGAAAATGGCGCTCCAGCCATTCCGGGTCTCGCTGGCTGGCGCCCTCTTCGGTCAGGTCGGGGCCGAGGCTTCCGCCCACACCGTTCAATTTGTGACAGCCGCGACAGCCGTGTGTCTCGAACAGGCGACGGCCTTCGGCCAGTTCAGGCACGCCGGGAACGTCGCCCTCTTTGTGGCAACGCCCACAGGAGGCGCGGACGTAGTCTTTCGGGAGCAGCGGTTGGCTCCAGAAGGCGACCTCCCCATGCGCACTTTGTCTGTCAGTCGCGAGCCCCTGCCCTCCGTGGCAGATTGTGCAGCCGAACTTGGCGGGGCGATGCGGCAGCAGGTTCGGATGAAAGGTGAACGGCAGCGGCGCACCTTTCATGGTGGGATCTTCCACCCCGAGGTGGCAAGTGGTGCAACGGTCCACGCGCTGAAGCGCGGGAAGCAGAATCTGCTGTACAGCCAGAGGTGTGGCCAGGACGGCGTTCTTAGCGGCGGCGTTGGGCTCCCCCATCGCTTCCAGACGGTAGTACCGCGCCTGATACTGCTTCCACGGCGGAGTTGTGGCCTGCCAAACGGCCGCAAGCATGACCACCAGGACGATGAGGCTCAGCGCGAAGAACAACTGCGGCATCCGCCGGTCCATTACTCTGCCCCCGATATGTGCACCCAAGGCGGCACCCAGGCCCAGCCGGGGCCTCGGAAGTAATAGCCGATGATGATCAGGACCACGTTCGCGATCGCGAACGCAGTGAACGCCCAGATGGCCCACTTCCGCTCAGCGGGACGCCGGCTGGGATTGGAGTCCAGGTACGGGATCGCAAAGAGCACCAGGACCATCAGGGCGGGTACCACCACACCGCCAATCAGAGCGGAGTGGCTGACCAACTCCTGGAGACCGAGGAAGTACCACGGGGCCTTTGCCGGATTGGGAGTCTTGGCTGGGTTGGCCATCTCTTCGAGAGGTGCGTTCCAGAACAGCGAGATGGTCATTGCCGTGGCGACCGTCGCCAGCAACGCGATCCCCTCCCGGAAGAACGCATAAGGGTAAGAGAAAACCAGGTCCGCTTCCTCCTCTGACGTGATCGTCTCAAACAACGGCGTGCCCGTGACGACCTCCATCAGCCCGTACGTCTTCTCCGTGGATGCCGGCACAACTGCACTCACTTGTGCGGGCTCCGCGAGTTTCCAGACAGGTTCGGAGAGTCCTCCGTCCTTGCGGATTCGCCAGAAATGCACCATGGTCAGGAGCACCACCAGCGAGGGCAGAACGGCCACGTGCAAAACGTAGAAACGCAGCAAGGCGAATTCTCCGACGGTATGGCCCCCCAGCAACAATTCCCTGAGTTGGGAGCCTACCACAGGAGCGTAGCTGCCGATGTTCGTCCCCACCGTTATGGCCCAGAACGCCAATTGGTCCCACGGCAGCAGATAGCCGGTAAACGAGAGCGCGAGGGTCAACAAGAAAAGGCAAACGCCGATCACCCAGTTGAACTGACGCGGCTTCTTATAGGAGCCCGTGATGAAGACCCTGAACATGTGCAGGAAGACGCAGATCACCATGCCGTGCGCGGCCCACCGGTGCATGTTTCGAAAAAAGGGCCCCGGGAAGACCACGAATCGGAGATCTTTCATGTCCTGATAGGCTTCCGGCGGGTGGGGCCGATAATAGAACATGAGCGCGATCCCCGTCGAGACGAGAATCAGGAAAAGATAGAACGTGATTGCACCCAGATACCAGGTATGCCTCAGCTTGAGGTGCTCCTTGTTTACCTTGGTTGGGTGGATGTGCAGCCAGAGGTTGTGAAAAACCAGTTCCGCCTTCCCCTTGTCGGTGGAGAGCGGGTCCCGGCGAAATATCGATTGCCAGACCTCGCGTAGCAGGTTCATACTCACACTATCAAGCGGTAGGATGCGGACACAGCCTGGTCCTGGTCAACTCTCAGTTGGCCATCGCGGGCCAAGGTGACCTCCAGCCACTCCAGCGGCTTCGGCGCAGGTCCGTGCAGCACCTTGCCGTCAGAAGCGAAGATACTGCCGTGACATGGGCAGTGAAAGCGCCCGTCGCTGCTGAAGTACTGGACCGTGCAGCCCAGGTGGGTGCAGACGGCGCTGGCCACCGCGAAGCCCTTTTCCTTATCGTGAAACACGAAAACCTTTTCTGCGGGCAGAAAAGTGGGTGAGCCAAAAGGGAAATCCCCAGGATTGCCAATGGTGAAGATCCGCGGGGGCTCGTAAAACACGCTCGGCGTGAGGAACCGAACGACCGCCGCAAGGCTGACCACAATCCCTGACCAAAGAGCCGCCAGCCCCGCCGCACCCCAACTCAGAAACGATCTTCGCCGCATACGGTCTTTCTCCCGCGTAGTCTTGTCAGTCGAATACTTCCCGCTCCTGTTGTTCCAGCGCTTCCATGGTGATGGCGTGCGTCGGGCACCTCTGGGCGCAGAGCGCGCAGCGAATACACTTCTCCTCGTCCTTGATGATGGCGCTGCCTTTCCCCCTGGGGAGATCCCTGGCCACTACACCAAAGCGCTTCAAGATCAATGCCTCATAGCGTTCGTCGCCCCGGATCTGGCTCAGGTCCACCAAGCGGAAGCAGTGCTCAGGGCAGATGTCCACGCAGCCATTGCAGAGAATGCACTTTGAACCGTCGAAAACCGTGTTGACCTGGCATTTCAAACAGCGCGAACCCTCGGCGCGTCCTTCAGCCTCCTCAAAGCCCAGTTCCACTTCCGCAATGCCGATGCGCCGGTTGGCCGGCAGAACCGGCATCACTTGGCGGGGGATGCTAAGGTAGCCGCGCGGCATTTCCCAGTTGTGGAAGATGCGGAACCGGCTAAGTACCGTTTCCCTGGTCTTCCCACTGAGGTGAAGGTGGATGGAGCGGGCGGCGCGATGACCGTTGGCCACGGCCTCCACCAGGATGCGCGGGCCGAATGCCACATCCCCGCCGGCGAAGACGCCTGGAGCGGTGGTCATCAGGTTGTCGTCGATCTTCAGAATCCCGCGCGGGGTAACCTCGATTGATTCCTCCCCACGCAGGAAGGAAAGATCCGCCTGCTGGCCAATGGCCAGGATCACGCTGTCGCACTGGATGGTCTTTTCATCGTCGCTGAATACCGGGTTGAAGCGGCCGCGCTCGTCGAACACCGAGACACACCGGCGCACCTTCAAACCAGTGACGCCGTGCTCTGTGCCCAGGATCTCCCTTGGTCCCCACCCGTTCTCCAAAGCGATGCCCTCATGTTCGGCCTCCACGATCTCGCTCTTCCAGGCGGGCATCTCCTGGCGCTTTTCCAGGCTCACGAGTAGCACCTCCTCGGCCCCCGTGCGTAATGCCATACGCGCCGCATCCAGGGCAGGCTGGAGGCTTTCCGCGCCGGATTCGGCGGCGCCAGACTTCCATGCAGGCTCCTGTACCACGCGCACCGCCGCCCGGGCTACGTCAATCGCCACGTTGCCGCCACCCACCACCACGACTCTCCTGCCCAACCGCAGTTCAGAGCCAAGGTTGACACTATTCAGAAAGTTTATCCCGTTGAAGACACCGTCCAGATGCACGCCAGGAAGGTCGAGTTCGCGACCCTTGTTGAGCCCGGTCGCGAGCAGCACCGCGTCGAATCTGGATCGGAGTTCGGAAAGCGACACGTCACGGCCCAGTGTGACGCTCGTGTGAAGGGTGACGCCCAGCGCCAGGATGTTGTCGACCTCCATCTTGATGATTTCCCGCGGCAAGCGGAAATGCGGAATTCCAAGGTAGAGCATGCCTCCGGGGACGGGCGAGGATTCGAAGACCTCCACCTGGTAGCCCAGCAGCGCCAAATCGTGCGCGCAGGTCAGGCCGCAGACGCCCGCGCCTACGATCGCGATCGCCTTCCCGCGCCTCGGCGCCGGCGGCAGCGTCTTGCGCGCGGGATCGTGACCCAGTCCCAGGTTATGCCGGTCCGTGGCGTACCGCTTGAGCGCGCAGATGGCGATCGGCTCGTCGATCTTGCCGCGTCTGCAGGCGTCTTCGCAAGGGTGCGCGCAGATCCTGCCCAGGACATAGGCAAATGGGTTCGGGGCCCGCGCCAGCAGGTACGCCTCCTCGTCCTTGGAGATCCCGATAGCCTGGACATAGCGCCCGCACTCCGTGTGGATGGGGCATGCTGTTTGGCACGGAACGTTTCGGCTGAAGTAGTCCCGATCGGGGACCTTTACCTGATAACGCATGGCGGGCTCCCGTTACTGCTGAGCCTGCAGTTTCTGGATCTCCTCGTCGGTCAGGGCGCGGAAGAAGGCTTTGGGATTCTTATCTTTCCGGTTGGTCTGGTCGTAAACCAGGAACTCGAAAATTTCCTTGCCCTGGCTGTCGCTGATGCCGGAGTTGGGCTTGTGCATCATCCGCTTGACGTAGCGCTCCCACTCGTCCCGGCTCATCATCGTGTTGATGGGCCGTGCAATGGTATGGCACTTCGAGCACTTGCCCGCAAAGACCTTGTAGGCCTTCTGCATCTCCGGGGGATAAGCGGAGACATTGATCTTGTCGGGCCCCTTGTCCTGCGGCAGTACAACATTGCTGGTTTGGGCCAAGAGTGCCAGAGAGACTCCGGCCAGCCCAAGAATCAGTACCGACGGGATTAGGTTTTTCATTTCGATCACTCCTCCTTACCACATCAAACGCAGGTCGAGCTTAAACAACTTGTCCGTTGTCACCGAGCCGGAGACAGGGTCCGTATCGCGCTCGTGGCTGTAGGTTGCGCGGATGACCACGTTGCCCAAGTCCGTCAGAGCCTTCTCGCCGCCGAGCGCCCAAGCCTGCGTGTGAGCCACAGGCCCCGCGGCGATCGTCTGGCTCAGCCGATCGTATCGGCCCATCACAGCGAACCCTTGCCGGAGGTAATAGTCCAGCTCCCCTCGATACCCGTTCACAATGAAATCGGTGACGGCGCTGCCGGAAGAGTCCTGCCAGTCGTCCCGGCTTCGGAGGTACCCTCCCAGCACATCCAGTTTATCGAAGAACAGGTAGTTGCCGAACACCCCGTATCGCCGGATCGTGGGACGGTAGGTAAACTCAGACGGTGCTCCCTGGTTCTGGATTTGGTCCTTGCGGCCGTAATAAGTCATGAAGGTCACGCCCCCATCCGGCCCGAACCAGTAATCGGCGTCAAACCACATGTCCTTGGAATTCTTGGTCGAGCCGAAGAGAATCTCGCTGCCGTCCGCGTTCACACCATTCGTAACCTTGGCGGAGAGCCCCAGGACGCGCTTGAAATAAGGGGACGCCCAGGTATATCCGACATCAATGCCAACGGGATGCTGGTCCAAGCTGAAATTCAGCGGATCCGTGTTGGTGAGGACCAGGGACGGGTCAGGGAAGAGGTTGTAGAACATCGCTGCGCGCGTGCCTTCGCCTTCCTGCAGGTGAAGCGCGCCCGCCTTGGCGAAGTAGCTGCTGTTGGCGCGGCCGCCGGTGTAACCGATCACCGCCTGCTCCAGACCGGAGGCTCCGTCCTGGAACAGCTCGTACTGAGCAAAATAGGAGAAACCGTTCTCGGGAAGCGCCCCGGCAAGGAATAGCGCTGCCTCGTCCAGGTTGAAGCTGGAGTTGGACTGGGGGTTGTCCCCCGCGGTCTTGTCAACCGTGAAGCTCCCCTGTGTAATCAGAGCCGCCGAGTCCGTCAGGCTCCACTTGATAGCCTTGTCGAGGTCCCGAATCTTCGGCGCCGGCTTGGTCCCATCCATGTCGTCCGGCAGCATGCGGTATCCGAGCCGCTTGAATGTGTAGCCGGTCTTGTTCAGAGCCGGTGGGATCGTATGACAAGTGTAACACTTTACACCATACTTCCTGGCGAAGGCCGGGATTGCTCCGGCGGGCTGAGGCAACAGAAAGCAGAAACAAGCCCCCGCGAGGATCGGTATTGCGGCTGCGGCCCAAGTACCTTTGCCGGCTGGCGTCGTCATAATATAGCCCCCCCTCCGAAATTGCTGGGTTCTCTACAGCACGTCTCCCTCCGAACTGAAACCTTAGTCGTTTGAATAACATACAGTTCGACCCTCTCGTGGCAAGGTGATTTCCCGGCAAAAAGCTGTAGCAGCAGGTGTGGAAAATGCAGGCAACTGTATACTAAACCAGCACTATTGAGCTTCGGGCTTGCAGCCGGAACCGGAGGCGGCATCCCCTCATGGCCGGTTGCCGGTGCCCGGAGCAGTCTGCCCACGTGATAGAGGAGCTTGGTTCGCTCCTCAAATCCACTTGGCACTGGTAGCACTCCCGACGCACATCCCAGGGGTTGGTGCCCGGGGTGGGAATTGAACCCACACTCACCTTGCGGTGAAAAGGATTTTAAGTCCTTTGCGTCTGCCAGTTTCGCCACCCGGGCGGGGCCTTGGTGCTCGTCGCCGTTACGAATGTAGCATAGGAGCCCGTTTACTGGTAGGGCCACACGGGCCGCGCGAAAAGTCCGCCGTCCACCCAAACGGTTTGGCCCGTGATGAAGTCGGCCTCGTCGCTGGCCAGAAACGCTACCGCGCGCCCGATGTCCTGGGGGACGCCGATGCGGCCAAGCGGAGTTTCCCTTGACCAGGTACCCGCGAAGTCGCCGACTTCGTGCCGGGTTCGCTCGACTTCAATCGCACCGGGCGCGACGCAGTTCACCGTGATCTTGTACGGACCCAGTTCCACGGCGGCAACTTTGGTGAACATTTCGATGCCCCCTTTGCTGGCCGTGTAGGATACCAGGCGTGGAAAGGCGACTTTGTTGCAGCCCGACCCGATGTTGATGATGCGCCCGCCGTCCTGGTCCTTCATGTGTCGCGCCGCCCGCTGGGTGCAGAGAAAGCAGCCCTTGAGGTTCGTATCAATCACGCGGTCCCACTCGGATTCCTCCAGATCCAGGAGCGGGCTGAAAGTCTGGACGCCCGCGTTGTTGACCAGGATATCGAGGCGTGGGAAACGGCGCAGCACCTCGGCGAACATGGCGTCCACCTCGGCCGCCACCCGGACATCGGCCCTAACGGCAAACGCCACACGGCCCAAGCCGGCGATCTCCGCCGCAGTGGCTTCGGCGCCTGCCTGATCGATGTCATTGACAGCCACATCGCAGCCACCGCGAGCCAGTTCCAACGCGATCCCTTTGCCGACGCCCCCGCCCGCGCCGGTGACCAAGGCCGATTTCCCTTTCAGTTCTTGCGGCATGGCAACGATTTTACCCGGAATCGCCGCTTGGGGGCAGGCCAAATAGTGTACAGTGAGCTACTGGGAATATTTCAGCGGAGGCAGAACACAACATGAGCAGCAAGACCAATCGCAGACGGATGTTGGGGACGGGCTTGGCTGCCGCAACAGCAGCGGCGGTTCCGGCCCTGGCGGCATCCGAAGAGAAGCCGGTGAAGAAGGTTCATTGGGCGGGCGGGAAGCGTCCCGAAAAGACCCCGCTGTTCAGCTCGGCGGTCTCTTACGGCGGCCTGCTTTTCATTTCCGGTATCGGAGCGCACTATAAAGGCGACATCAAGGCGCACACCAAGACCGTGCTCGATCAGATCCAGCAGACGCTGGAGGCGGCGGGCTCGTCCATGGACAAGGTGCTGAAGGTCAACGTCTACTTGAATGACCTGAAGGACTATGCGGGAATGAACGAGGTCTTCCTGGGAAGGTTCGGCGCGGAGCCTCCCGTGAGAACCACGGTAGCGCCGGCGGGCGGCATCCCAGGGGATTCCCTGGTGGAGATCGACTGCATCGCCTGCATCTGAGCCGCCGCGCGGGGCGGAGGGAAACATCATGAATGGTTGGCTGGCCTCTATCAGCCGGCGCGACGTCTTCCGGGGCACGGGAACCGGCATCCTCGGGGCATTGGGCGCCGGGTCCCCCCTGCTTGGGACCCAGACTCGCGCCGCCACGAATCTCTACGAGAACATCGGCGTCGTCCCCCTCATCAACTGCCGCGGGACATTCACCATCATCAGCGGCTCGCTCACCTTGCCCGAAGTGAAGCAGGCGATGGACGAGGCCTCGCGGCACTACGTGCAACTGGACGAGCTGATGGACGGAGTGGGGCAGCGCCTCGCGGAACTCACCCAGGCCGAGTGGGGCATCGTAACCGCCGGCTGCGCCGCCGCGCTGACGCACGCCACAGCCGCTTCGATCGCGGGAGCCGATCCCGAGAAGATGCAGCGGCTCCCCAACCTGACCGGCCTCAAGAACGAAGTGGTGATGCCGCGGCCGTCGCGCAATGTATACGATCACGCCATACGCATGCTGGGCGTAACCATGATCACCCCGCAGACGCGCGACGAGTTCCTGGCATCCCTGCGGCCTTCCACCGCCATGGTGGCTCTTCTGGGCGAGGCACTCTCCCAGCACCCCATGACGATCGAGGAGATGGCTTCCGCGGCGCACGCCAGGAACATCCCTGTTATCGTGGACGCGGCCGCCGAGCGGCTCACCATCCCCAACGTCTACCTCACCAAGGGAGCGGACATGGTGGGTTACAGCGGCGGCAAGTGCCTGCGTGGCCCGCAGTGCGCCGGACTGCTCCTCGGCCGCAAGGACCTGCTCCAGGCGGCCTGGATCAACAGCGCCCCGCACCACGCCTTTGGCCGCTCGCTGAAGGTCGGCAAAGAGGAGATCATGGGCATGCTGGCCGCGGTGGAGGCCTGGACCCGCCGAGATCACCAGGCCGAATGGAAACAGTGGGAGGGCTGGCTGCAGACCATTCGCCAGCGAGTCGGTTCGATTGCCACGGTGCGCAGTGAGATCACCCAACCCACCGGACCCTCGAACGTGACTCCGAGCCTGCGCGTCTACTGGAACGCCGCCAAGGTGGGCACCACCGGGGGGCAACTGGCGGCGGCACTGGAAGCCGGACGGCCGCGTATCGCGCTCACCGGCTCGGACGGCGTGAACGCCCAAGGCGAGACCTCCTTCTCGATCAACCCGTACATGATGATGCCCGGCGAGGACGAGGTTGTCGCCCGGCGCATTTACGAAGTTCTGACCAATCCGCCCAAAGTCGAGCCGCCGGACGACTCGCCCGCCACGGTTCAGGTTTCCGGCCGCTGGGACGCCGATCTCCAGTTTGGCCGCGGCCAGGCTAACCACACGCTATTCCTGGAGCAATCCGGAGAACGGCTCGTCGGTACCCACCGCGCCGAGTTCCTTTCAGGAGACCTGCGAGGTACTGTCCACGGCGACCGGGTGCGCTTCCGCAGCTCCCATCGTTACGAGGGGACCTCGCTCAGTTACGGTTTTGAAGCGACCCTGTCGGGCGGCGTTCTGAGCGGCGTGGTTGACCTAGCGGAATACGGTCAGGCGAAGTTCACTGCCAAGAGGCACTTCGGGTGAACCGTCGTGCAACTCGACCTCACGCGCGAGATCGTGGTCCGTTGGAGTGACCCGGACCCCCGGCACGTGCCGCTGCTGCTGGAGGGCGGGGTCTCGGCTGTGATTGCGGCTCCCCACGAGGGTTTCGAGAAAGCCTGCAGGGACGCGGGCATTCGTGTCGTTCCGGAGGAGCAGGTCCGGCTGCTGGACCTGTCTGACGCCGGCAAAGCCCGTCCCGGGGAGATCACGCTGATCAAGAGGGGCTTGTGGCCCGGTGTGCACAGTCCTGATCCATCGGTCGCCGGCGCCACCCAGAGCGTTTGGATGGACCAGAACTGCTATCTCGTGGGCTATCTGCGGACGCTATATCCCTCCCAGCCCGCGGTCCTGGGTTATCTCCCCGATAAGGATGCGGGTGTCCAACCGGGGCGGGCGATTCGCTTCGATACTCTGGAATTGGCTCTGACTGAGGCGTGGGTCTCCGGAGGGAACTACGCCATGGCGCTAGAGCCGCGCTTCCGTGACGCGCTGATGCAAGGCGCCGCGGACGCCGTGGCCGCATGGCGCAGGCTGGGGCGCACGGCGAAGTGGCTGCGCGCCAACACTGCGCTGTTCCGCCAGCCGGCGTTACCGCTTGTTACCTTGCTGGTGGACTCGAGCGACAGT
The DNA here is from genome assembly GCA_963798455.1 of Bryobacterales bacterium. Lineage (GTDB taxonomy): Bacteria > Acidobacteriota > Terriglobia > Bryobacterales > Bryobacteraceae > CAWCTD01. Next base: position 3,830,842 of record CAWCTD010000003.1, on the reverse strand, counting down.
TCGCTGGAGATCGCGAACTTGTGCTGCCGGTTCAATGTTTCGCCGGCGCTCGCGGCCGCCGCGGATCCACCGGCCCCCGATCCAAAGCGCCGGCTCGTGCTGGTCGCCGCCGGCATCGGCACACCTAAGAATGACGTCCGGCGCCGCATCCTGGCGCACGCCGTGGCCGGGGCCATGGTGGTCGCCGACGAGCCCGGCGAAAGGGCCTGGTGGCGCACGGACGGAATGAAACCTCTACGCAGCGACCCCGACCGTGTGTTTTTCTCCGTCGGGAAGGGTCAACTTGTGGCATATAAGGAGCCGGTCGCCGATCCGGGCGAGTTCGCGCAGGACCTCATCGACATCGTCGGACAGAAGCGGAGGGCGGCCCGGCTCTGGAACTGCCAGGCGGGCGTCGCGCTGGCGACCCTGGCCCCCAAGACCGGTCCCGTCACCGGGGCGGCGGCGCTGCACGTCGTCAACTACGGCCAGCCGGTGGACCTGCCTGTGCTGGCGCGCATCCAGGGCAACTTCACCCGCGCCACCGTGCTGTGTCCGGAAGCCGTGCCGCTTTCGGTGAAAGTCGCCCGCCGCGGCTCTGCCTCCGAGGTCGCCATCCCGCGGCTGGAGCGCGTGGCCACGGTGGTTTTCAACTGAGGATCGCATGACATGAGCCAGACAAGGAGAGCCTTCCTCGGGACCGGGGCCATATGGGCGTCCGGCGCCCGCCTGTTTGGTGCAGCGGCGCGCGTCCCCAAGGCTTACTTCGGTCTGCACCCATTCATTGAGCGGAATCCGAAGGCGGTCTTCATCCGGCGTACGCGTGTGGCCCAAAAGATGGATGCGCCCGCTAAGCTGCGCGAGGGCCTCTCACTGGCGCGCGAGATCTTCGTCCCCATGGGCGTTCCCGGAGTGCCGCTCGGCCACCGCATCATCCTCAAGCCCAACGCGACCGGCGTCTACGACCGCCGCCGCGCTCCGGAAGAGAACTGGGGTGTCGGCACGGACCCGCAGTTCTATGAGGGCATCATCACCGGCCTCCAGGAACTGGGTCTGAAACGGTTCTATTTCATCGAGTCCACCACCTACGACACCTGGAACGTGCGGGGCTTCAACGACATTAACGAACGTCTTGGTGTCGATATCTGCGAGTCTCAGCCTCGGCCACGCCACCTGCGGGACGGCTTCGGCATCAACTGGGCCAAAGTGCCGGACGGGGTCGTCTTCCGGCGCATCCCCCACTACGCGCCGGTGGGTGAGCCTGATACCTGGCTGCTCAACATCGCCAAGTGGAAGGCGCACAGCATGTGCCTGACCCTGGCGGTGAAGAACGAGCAGGGCCTGGTGGCGCACCCCTTCACCAGTTTTTGCGGCGGCTGGGACACGGTGCTGAAGATGCCGGACTTTGTGAAGCCCGACATCAACTTGCGCGTGGAGCAGGACGTCAACAGCCTCTTCGAGCAGCACAGGAGGCTCAACTACGTCCGGTACGACGTTCGAGCCGGCGGGCGCGGCAGATCCGCCAGGATCGGACCGATGGAACAGGAGATCTGGGCCCACAAAACCTGCGACAACGTCAGCACTGTTACCACTGGGCTAGCCATGATCGAGGGTATTTACGGACGCGACGGCGACGGCTTCAACCTGGGGCAGGACTACCTAACCAACCTGGTCATGTTCAGCAAGGACAAGTTCCGGCTGGACGTGATCGGGCTGTACCTGGGGGGCCACGAGCCCGGCAATGTGCATCTCTACCGCATCGCCAAGGAGCGCGGCTTGAGCGATACGTTCAATCCGTGGGAGATTCCTGTGTATGAGTGGATCGACGGCGCGGCGGCGCCCCGCAAGCTGACCGACTTTCCCCGCTACCCACTCAAGACCATCTACCTTGCCCGGGAGGGCGAGCCCGAGTTGCACCTGGTCAACGACCCCTTCGATTACGACAAGTACAAGACCTGACCCGCCGAGGCTACTTTGTGTCCCAATCCTCGCGAGTGATGCCGTTCAGATCGTAAACCACCCGGCCACCCTTGATGGTCAGCTCGCAGGTGAGTTTCTGCGTCCCACGGAGCCGGGCATTGCTGCTGTCGAGGAAGCCGTAGTTGCCTTTCTCGAGCCGCAGCACGGCGATGTCCGCAATGGCGCCTGCCGAGAGATGCCCCAGCTCCTCGTGCTGGATCTCGCGTGCCGGGTTCCAGGTGGAGCGCAGGATCACTTCGTCGAGCGGCATTCCCATCGCCAGGAACTTGTCCATGACGTTCAGCATGTCCTTCATGCCCGAGTTCATGCTGGTGATGTGCAGGTCCGTGGAGATGGAATCCGGCGCGAATCCCGCTTTCATCATCGGCACGGCGAGGCGCCAGAGGAAACTCCCTCCCCCGTGCCCCACATCGAAGATGACGCCGCGCTGGCGGCCATCGATGAGCGCCTTGCTGGGCCCGCGCGTCTGCTGATCCTGCTCGCCGCGCAGACCGGAGTACATGTGCGTGTAGATGTCGCCCAGCCGGAAGATCTTGTTGAGCAAATCGTAGAGAGGCCGCTGGGGCAGGTTGCTGCCGAAGTCCACCATCAGGGGGATGCCGGCTGTCTTCGCCGCTTCCTCGGCGCGCTCGAAGGGCGCCCACTCAGGACCGGCGTAGTGCGCCGACTTGATGCCCACGATCAGCCCTTTGTACTTGAGCGCCATGTCCGCGGTGGGCTTGGCCTCCATGTCGTTCAGGTCCTGCTCGATCTTGCCGCCGCGCATGCCGCTGCCGACGATGTTGAGGAACGCCACGACTCGCGTCTGCGAGCGGTTGATGACGCGGTCCCGGAAGTCCTCGAAGTTCCGCCAGCCGGCGCACCCGGCGTCCGCTACCGTGGTCACACCGACGCGGAAAGTGAAGCCGTCCGGGTAGACGCTGTTGTCCCCGGCGTAAGAGTTGCGCTCGCCGGTGCCCGCGTACACGTGCGTGTGGATATCGACGATGCCCGGGGTCACGTAGAGCCCGGAGACGTCCACGGTCTTCAGGGCTTGGGATGAGGGGATGTTTGCCGCGACGGCGGCGATCTTGCCATCCCTGATGGCCACGTCGCGCAGGGCGCTGATCTTGTTCTTTCCGTCGATGACGCGCCCGCCCTTCAGGAGCAGGTCGTACTGCGTTTGGGCGAAAGCCGCACCAGCTAACAAGAGAGCCACGAAGATCCTCATGCGAGCCATTCTACATTGCGTGCGGCTCGGCTGGGTCTCCGGTCAAGAGATCTGTCTTCCAGCAGAAGGTGTCACATTACCTGGCGGGAACCCTTGACCCCGCCGTGCAGCGACTGCGACAGCTTCAGGCCCACCGCATTTTTCTCCCCTTTGGGAAGACAGTAGGCGACTATGCCTGTGAGCGAGGTATCGTTCACATCAACCCGGACTCTTGAGGCAGGCTGCAGGGGCGCTTCCAGTACCAGCCCTAGCCCGTTCTCCGACGCGTCCACGATTCGCCCGGCCATCTCCGTCTCCGGTTCGCCGTCAATCGTGACCGTCACCGGTTCGTCCACCGGAAACCGGTTTTCTTTCCTCAAGTTCAGAGCCCGCAACGAGCCCAGTGCCGTCTCAAGCATTCCGACAGGTTGTCGAATCTCGCTGCGCAAAACCTGGATCAGCCCTTCGTGAGAGTCCACACGCTCGGCCAGCGACTGATGGAGTTGGTCAAGCTTCTCACAGAGCGAACTCACACGAGTACCAGTTGCGATCTGCGACTGCAGGCTTGCGTCCAGACTATCGAGGCGTTCACAGAGTCGGAGGATGCGGGCCTCCAGGGCGGAGAGCGTGCCTGTGCAAGCTTGGATTTGCTGTGTCGTCGCCTCCTGTCCGCCGAACAGCTTATCCAGGCGCTCATGCATCTGCTTGGACCCCTGTTCCTCCTCGGACATCCGGCCGTCGAGCTCAGTGAGTTTCGGACCTAGTTGTGTCTGCTCCTCCGCCAGAGCCTCCACCCGTGTCGACAAGGTGGAAACCTCCGTGTTGACTTGGTGAATCTCCGTCGAAAGCTGAAGCACTGTTCCGGTAGCGGCTCCCAGGCTGGTGCGGTCGGCCGCCATCTGACGATGCGCATCCTGGACGGCAAGTGCTCCCTGAAGCTTCTCGTCTGGGGACGGATCACGCGTTGCCAGGGCACCAACGCGGCTGTAAAGCTCGAAAAGTACGAATTCCACACCCAGTCTTCCGGGGAGTCGATGCCCGCTTAGAAGGACAGTCCCGCATCACCAAGCCTTCAGGTGTCAGTCCGATTCCAGTTTTCACCTCTTCCAGCCCGCCCGTGATACCTGGACACACCTCAATTCGACCCGCCCGCGCCGCCAGAACGCGCTCGAAAACCCGAGCCCGCGCGGAATTGCGGCCACAACCGCGATCAGGGGGGGTGATGCGTCGCTGGAGCGCGCCCGGAAAGTCCCTTTGTTAACGGAAGTTATGAGAGCTTGGTCGCATGACTAAACGCTGTTTTTGGTCTATTGAAATGATCGGCTTGTGAGTCCATTCTGGTAGTCGAGTTCGGCGGGGGCAACCTCCTCACGGCAGAACGGTTCCTTTGGCTGACCGCCGATCGCAATTTGAATACAAAGCCGGTGGGTTGCGCTCCCAGCTACGGGAGACCCACCCCAAACTCGGAGGGCGCCTTCCCCTCGGCGCCCTCCGGCTCTTCGCTCACAGTCCGACCACCGCCACGTACCTTGAGGTGTCCAGGTCCTGCTCAACAAGCCGCGCCCGCACGTCCGTGACGCCAAATCACGCGCCTACGGCCTCGGAGAGGGGCGGTGGTGCTGCAATCCGCCAAGCGTCGATCGTGCTGTTCTTGGCGCGGATGCGCCAGAAACGCCAGCGGCGGGAGAGCATGTGGGAGCACTTGATGTCGGCGGTGGGCCACATTCAAGACTCCTCGGTCGGAATGTTGCAGCGCCCCTTGCAGTACATGGCCGATTTCGTGTGCCAGGACGTGACCCAGCACCCGCATTGAGGTTCCCTGCCACCGATGGCAGCACTCGATCGTAGAATGCGTTGACGCGATGAGCGAGGCGTAACGGCCGAGCCGGCTCCGCCGCCTAATTCCGAGGGTGGCGAGCCGACTTGCCAGGCAGCAGCCTGGGTAGCTGCGGTCAAACTGGGGGCAGGCGGACAGGCGAGACACGCGAAGAATCCATGGGGCGGGGCCGATGGGGCTGCAGCGTTCATGTACGAGACCTGAACCATCGCCGCTCCCCAGTCCCATCATCACCGAAGGCGGGTCGGGAGTGCCGAAGGGTGCGTTTAGACGCTAAAAACTGAGAACAGCCGGGAGCCGAAGGAGCGCGGCCGAGTGAAGGCGGAGAGGAAACTCACGGACGCACGCGGCTTTCCCCCGCGAGCCGCGGCTCAAGGCTGCCAGTGGGATTGGTATCGAGGGGACCAATACTCACATTCCCTGGTGGTGGATCTGGAATCCTTCCCGTGTGAATGCAACCACGCAGACCTCACCTCGTCGGCCGATAGGGCCAATCGGTTGGCCGTTCCAGTGAATCTCCAAGCCTCCCGCATTTCCGACGCGTAGGCTCATCCTTTCTGTCCCTTGGAAGCTCTTTGTTTCGCCGGGACTGAGGAGGCCCACGAAAACAGCCCGTCCATCCACTGTCAGGGTGACCCAGGTCGCCTCCGTAGCGGTAAGACTCACCAGCAGCCTGCCAGTGGGTTGGAGGGTTGCAGGCTGTCCCGGCGGTAGTCGCTGGCCACCGACAGAAGGATGGTTGTCCCCCGCATCCTGCCACTCCAGATGCTTGGAAGTTATGGATTCAGTCCTCACAGCCGAAGTTGCGGCCGGGAGCTTTGCCGGGGGGGCAGGGCTCTGCCACACGCCTTTTCGAAGGGCGATGGTCGCACCACAGAGCAAGGCGACACATACAACGAGAGCGGCTAACCGACCACGCTGACGAAAGATGAGCAGTGGCGGCCGGATGCGAACCAGGGGCAAGTGGGTGAGCCGATCCACAGGCTCCGGTTCCGAAGCCGAGGCTGGCTCCTCAATTTCGAACAGTCTCTGGGGCAGCGGCCGGCTTGGCCCTTGGTCGATTCCCGGACCGTGCAGCCTCTGAACTGCGTGGAAGCACTGGTCCAGTTGGTCCCCACGGCACTGAACCGTGTGGTTCAGTTCGCTCAGGACCCGTGCCTGCAATTCGCTTCGCTTCTCTAGCCCCTGCTGGGCATCCTGCACGGAGTGCACCGCTGCGGCGAGGACATTCGCCGAGTCCTCAAGTCTGTGGGTCTGGCCAGCCAACTCCTGCAGCGCGGCGGCCTGCGAATCAATCTTCTGGCAGGCCAACTCCAGTCTCGCGGAGAGTGCTTCCAGGTCTCGGGCCACGCGCCGGGCCGAATCGAAAACCGCGTCCGGCATGCGACGTTCTTCCACTGCAGGGGCCTGAAGATCCGAGACTGTCTTCACAAGCACCTGCCGGAAGCCACGTGCGAACTCGTCGGCGAATTGATGCAGTGCTGCCAGGAGGGCGGCGTCCTCGCCAGCGGTGTTCGCAGCCGCCTTTGCAGGTGGCCCCTGTGCGGATGTGCGAGCATGAGACGGGGGCACCGGCAGGACCGGTTCAGCCGCAGGCATCTCGTCTACGGCGACCACCCGCCGCGGTCGTTCCGCCACGGGCGGCGAATCCGCAAGAACCTCCTGCAGACGCTCGAATGTCAGCTTCTTCTCGGACTGCGGCACAGAGTCAGTCTTCTCTAGGATGCTCAGCATTCGAATCAACTTTCTGTGGAAGGCACAGTCATACCCATCGTGTGGAATTCTAATAGACTCAAAGCCGTCCAGCAAGATTCCAAATGGATAGCAAGGGACTGCTGCCCTACGTTAGTCGTTCGTAGTCACCCAGGATTCCTGTTATAGGCTCCTGGCTAGACAGCAGCATACACCCGCCTGCCTCTCTTGCAGTCGTTGAGTTGGAGCCCAGTTTGTGAGTCCTGGCACGCCCAAGTGCCCCCCCCCCGAGAGGGCCAGTTTCGCTCCTCCGAAGGAGCCCGAAGCCAAGAGTCCAGGCCTTTTCAGCAGATTCCGCCGGCACCTCATTGTCCCCGTCTTCTCCTTCGCCAGATTCTCACCTGCCAGGACTACGTTCAACCCTGTCGGCACTGGCAAGCGGCAATCAGTGGCGCCTTCGCCCCCGACAAGTTGACGCTTGATGGGTGAATACAGAAACCTCGCCCGGCCACTGCCGTCGTTCCACGAAATCGTCCGCTCGCAACTCAGTGGGACAAGCGAATGGCTCCGGAGTTCCCTCTGTTCCATAGCACCCTCTCTACCAGGAGGCCGCGCGCAGCGTCTTTCCACATGCCATTCGCACGCGTGGCTCCGGCCACGTCGGTAATGGGCCGGAGTCTCCTAGAAGCAGGTCTCGGCCGATTCCTGTGACTTGTGGGTGCGGCAATGCAATGGCGCAGAGTCCTCTTGTCTCTGTTGCTGCACGTTCTGAGACGAAAGCAGTCAGCTCCGACGCAGCAACCGGCTTGCCGAGTAAGTAGCCCTGGACACGGTCACATCCCGCCTTACGGGCTACCTGGAGCTGCGCCTCATTCTCGATACCCTCGAGCGTGGTTTGGATCCGAAGAGTCCGAGCCAGCGCGACAATGGATCCAATAATCGCCTCGCTCTTTCCTGCCTGCCCAATGTCATGCACGAACGACTGGTCCAGCTTGAGGTTTACGATCGGAATACGATGAAGATATCCTAGCGATGAATAGCCGCTCCCGAAGTCATCGAGCGCAACCTTCACACCGAGACTCGTCAATGCAGCGGCGCAACGAATCGATTCTTCGATATCCCGGATCAGAACGCTCTCTGTTACTTCGAGCTCCAGCAGCTGGGGCTCAAGATCCGTATGGGCCAGTACCTGAGAGACAATGTCCACAAAGTCCGGACGTGAGAACTGCAGGGGCGAAACGTTAACGGCGACCACGCCCACATGGCATCCCCGTCCGCGCCAGGCGGATAGCTGTCGGCATGCCTGCCTCGAGAACCCAACTGCCGATTGGCACAATCAGTCCACTTTCCTCCGCGACGGGTATGAATTGAAGCGGAGGAATCATCCCCAGTTGAGGATGGGACCACCTCAGCAAAGCTTCCGCACCCAACAGATTTCCGCTGTAGGCATCAAACTGCGGCTGGTAGTGAACTGCCAATTCGCCCCGCTCCAGTGCTTTCCGAAGTTCAGCTTCCAGTTCGAGTGGCGAACCGTCCCACTCACCCTTCCCGGCTGACGAGGAGTGGAACGTGTTCCTGCCCCCTTGCTTTCCCCGATACAGCGCTTTGTCGGCGCTCTTCAACAGGCTCGCCAAATTTTCCCCGTCTTTCGGGTAAATGCTGAGCCCGATGGTCACCGTCTGGTCGAGGCTGTGACCATCGACCTCAAAGGGAACCCCGAACCCATCGATCAGTTTCTGAGCCACGCGACCAGCGTCTTCCAAATCGTGCAGGTCCAGCAAGCCCACTACAAATTCATCCCCTCCCCAGCGTGCCACGACATCGGTTTCGCGCACCATGCTCTCCAGGCGACGGGCAACCTTTCGGAGGAGGCCGTCGCCGACCGCATGGCCGAGGGTATCGTTGACTACCTTAAAGCGATCCAGATCCAAGGACAGTACACCGATTGGACGGCCACTTCGTTTCGAGCGAGCGACCGCCCACTGGAAGCGCTCCTCGAACGCCAGTCGGTTGGGAAGACCGGTGAGTTGATCGTGTCGGGCCTGACACATCAACTGGTCAGTCATCTGTCTGTGCTCGATTGCCACGGCAGCTAGGCGAGTGGCCGTCTGCAGCAGTGCGGTTTCCGCAGCCGTGGGCTCAACCGGCTCACGCAGGTAAGTGGCAACAGTCCCGACCAGGACGCCACTGCTCAAGTGAATGGGCGCGGACCAACAGGCACGCAACTCATGCCGACGCGCCAGTTCGCGGTAATTCACCCAAAGCGGGTCGCGCGCGATATCCTTGGCCACGATGAGCTTTCCCTTGAAGGCAGCCCTGCCACAAGAGGCAGCCAACGGCCCGATGGGCATTCCCATCAGTGCCTGCGTGTAGCCCTGCGGCAACTTCGGCGCCACGAAGGGATTCAGATGGTTCCCCTTTCGAAGCATTACCGCACAGGCGGATCCCGCTATTTGATGCTCAAGCATCGAGACTAGAGTAGAGAGGCTTTCCTCCAGGGGCCGGTTCTTGGAGATCATTTCGATCAGCTCCATCTGTCCCTGTGCCAACAGCTCGGTTTTCCGATGCTGGGACTCATCTCGGAAACTGACGAGCACCAAACATCCGGAGCTCGACGGGTATTCGCCGACGCTTATCGTGGTAGGGAGAACTGTGCCGTCTCTCCTCACCAGAGTCACTTGCCGTCTGGTGTTGCGCTGCCAGTTGTCCGAACATAACGGCAAGGCGAGTTGGCTCTCCGCGGTGGGGCTGGCGTCGTGCAGCAGCAATGACTCCAGCGGCAAACCGGCGATTTCATCTGGAGAACGCTGTAAGGCAACCTGCGCGGCTTGATTCAGGCTGGCGACGCGCCCCTGTTCGTCGACAATGAGCACACAGTCGGTGGTGCGGTCAAGAAGCATATGAAGTTGCCGCCGGTCTGCAATCTCCTCGAGAACGATCCCGAGCTGACCACCGGTCATGTCCCCCGGCTCACAGTTAATCCACGTAGCTAGAAAGATCCGTCCGCCATCCTTACAGGTCGTTCGGAGGCATCCGTCGCCGGAGAGAATATCTTTCTCGGGCGGCGGGAGGCGTGATGCATCCTCAAGGAACGGGGGAACGCTCTTGAGGGGCTGCCCGACGATTTTAGAGATTTGAAGCCTGAATTTCTCTTGGTAGGAGCGATTCGCCCATAGGATTCGCCGGTCCGCGGAGACCAAGAGAACGCCTGGTGGCAAAGATTGCAGGATCCTCTCGACCTTTCTAGTATGCTCCTCGACAGACTGGACCAGCCGGTTCAGGCCTTCTCGAAAATCCTCAAACAGCCTGGGAAGTCGCGCTGTTCCCTCCCGGAGGAGGATGCCTGGTCTTAGTGAGGACGGCACCTGCAGCCATTCTCCGACGCTTCGGAGCAGTTGCCGTGTGCGCCTAAGCCACCGTCTAACCAGTAAGATACCGCTGTACAGCACCAAGAGAGCGGTTAACATGGCGACAGCAAGAGCGTAGAGCAGTCCTGCCCGCAAGCTGCCACTCCGTATGGTGGAGGCCTCAATCCGCCGGCTATAGGTATCCCTCAGTGCGATAAGACAGTCCCTTCCCTTTCCAATTCCGTGAGTAACTTGGTTCGACGCCGATGCCATGCACCCCCGAGCTTCGACCCAGGAAGCCTTGAGATCAGTGGCCCAGAGCCGATCGTGGTTGGGAAGGATCGACAGTGCCCCATCAAACCGCCGCGGCCTGGCAACCGCTTCCACCGACTCTTCTGCCCGGAGGAAGATGTCACTCAGTGAAGCCTGAAGTGGCTCGGCTTCGGCTTCCCTTTGCTCCACCAGGGCAAGAGCGCGTTCCGCCAGACCACTCTGGTGCTGCAGTACTGCGATCTTCCCGTCCAGTTGCACGATCTGAAGGCACAAAACCCCGAAGAAACCGACGGCCAGCGCTGTAGCCACTATGACGAGGAGCAGCATCCTGAAGTCGCCGTGCCAGCCGCGAGGCAAATCTCGGAGTTCCCGAACGGCTCCCCGAGCACCTCCATCCGCTGGCAGGGCCAGAGATGACGGATGGGGTGCGCACCTCGATATGTACCGCATGCGCATGAGGTACCCTTACGACGCGCCCGAGCCCTTCGTCAGCTCCGACAGTTGTGAGTCAACCGCCTGCAGCCTGCGGTCCAAGTGCAAGAGATTGCGTACCAGATACAAAATCAGCCCGGCGCACCCGAGTAGAGCCACCACGAGCAGGACTCTCGGACCGGAGTTCAGCCGGCCGGGAGACCCTTGAAGGATTCCGAACACGAGGTTCATCTGTTTCCTCCTGCTGGCAGCTTCCTCACCCGGCGCTGCATACTCTCCTCCGGCAACTCGCATAAGAGAACGGCTGCTTGAGGATCCGGGACATCGAGTCGACCGGAAGGTTCAATGCCCGAACAGTCGGGGCGCAATCCCGCAACGAGTCTCCCAGGCGCGCCAGAGATGTGGAAAGCTGCAAGCCGCTTCTGGGGGTTGTCTCGCTTCACAGTTCCTCCGGCAACGGCGCCAGCGTGCTGCAGCCGACCGTCATTTCCTTGATGCTCTGGATTGCCGCCTGCAATTGGCTACCTCGCCCCTGCTCGAACGCGTGCAACGTCCGCAATGCCTCAGCCTGAGAGTCCAACCGATGCTCGATGCCAAGTTGCCCTTCCTCGACGTGCGAAAGACTGTCCCTCATGCGTGCGTTGGCCTCAGTTTGCTTCTCCAGAGCCCGTAGAATCACCTCCAGACATTCGCTGGTAGAGGAAACCGTTTCAGCGGATGCCGTGACTCGCTTCTCAAGGGCATCGAGCCGCTCTGTCAGGCGCTGACCCATGTTCCTCAACTGTTCCTCCGCCGCCGACTTGGCCTGTTCTTGGCTCTCGCGGTCCCGAGCCTGGGCATTTGCGAGCGTCTGCAGATCCTCGATGAACTTCCGATCATTGGCCGCGCATGCACCAAGCTTGCCTTCCAGGGTGGCCGCCGTATTTGTCAGCTCCCGCTGTGCTCTGCCCAAGAAATCCGCAGTTTCGCGCAGCGAAGAGATCTCGCCGTTGATGTGCCGGGTTTCGTCCGAAAGGGCGATCAGCCGGTCGATGACATCCTCGGCCTTCTCCCACTCGTTGACCGCAAACCGGTGCATTCCCCGCATCGCCTCCGCCAAAGCCTCGATGCACTTGGGCGCGATCTGCTCCGCAAGGACCCGAAACTGGTCAGACTCGGACTGCTCGGGGGAACCCTCCTGCAGGCCTTCAGGCACTGCCATGTCAGACCGCACAGGCTCAGGAGCGACTATCTCGCTCAGTTCCGCCTCGATGGCACTTTGAGCCTGCGAAGTATCATTGTGCTGGCCATTCTCCGCCATCTCAAGCAGTCGCTGGCGATAAAGAGCGCGCACGTCTATATCTGCCTTCTTTGCACTTCCATTTAGCAGCGAAATCATTCTGTTCACCTCTGCATGCGAGATTAGGATGGCTTGCGATCCCACTCAATAGTGCACTAGTACTCCTATACGTAGCCCAGAGAATCGGACTGGTCCTGGTACACAGGTCGGAGCTTCCGCGCGGCTATCTTACTTCTTTCTTGGGACTTCCGTACGCTACCAGATGGGAAGGAGGTACCAAGATCCCGAATCTGGTGATCCTCACCTGTGAAAAGCGGTAGGCGGTTCGCCGTCGTCTTCTAGTACCAGCGCCCAGGTGTTCCTAGGACGGGGCTCGCGGGAGGTCTATTTCCGGGAAGCTGAAGCGGTGACACCAAGTAAGAGGATTTGGCCAGAGTTTCAGCGTGCATGCGTGTTCACCTCCTTCGGAACCCCGACTCTATCCCGCAGGTCAGACGCCGAGGCGGTCGCAGATAAGCTACTGGATGCACTCAGGACCCCATTTGACATTTCGGGGCGCCTGAGCACCGTTAGCGCGAGCATCGGGGTCAGTGTGTCTCCTGACGACGGCCGGGATCTCGACACCCTCGTTGGGCACGCGGACACCGCCATGTACCGGGCCAAGATAAGGTGGTCGAAACGGCTCCCGCTGCTATGACCCATGGATTCGGAGACATGGTAAGTGTGGCGCATGGCGATCCAAGAAGCCCGCCCGCCGCCGTCGAGGACCTGGGCTTCATCAACCGGTTCCGGTTCGCGGCAATGCCCTGGCTGAGCAGGTCGCTGCGGGCTGAGGTGCTCAGTTGGCTCCTTCAGGACCTTGGCTGAAGGGTTGTTCTTGCGGCAACGGGGATTGCAGTTAGAATAATAGACGGCAGCGGCGAAGCCAAGTTGGACGTTCCGCCTACAACTTCGAGTGGCCTATAGCTGCCAGCCAAGGCAGGGCGAGAGGGAGTAGTGTTCATGGGCAAGGAAGCGAGAAGACAGGTTAGGCGTTCGATCGACTGTGACGTCGCTGTTTCGTGGCGGGACCGGGAGGGAGCCGTCCGGTTCGTCCGGGCGAGAGGCGTGGATCTCTCCGAGTCAGGCGCCCGCATCGAGGCGGACGAGCCCCTGGAGGTGGGTTCGCACCTATTTGTCAACGTAATGGAGTACGGTGTGGGTGCCACTGCCTGTGTCTGCCATTGCACGCGGCGGGGTGCGAAGTTCCTAGTTGGCCTGGAACTCGGAGGAACGCGCATCCAAGCGAGTCCTACCGACGGCGTCCCGGAGGACTACTACGAGTTGCTCCAAATCAGTCCCGCGGCGGAGATGGAGACCATCCATCGCGTATACAGGATACTGGTCGCTCGCTACCACCCCGACAACTCTCACACGGGCAACACGGAGAGGTTTCTCCAGCTAACACAGGCATATGAGATGCTGTCGGATCGCAAGAAGCGGGCTGCCTACGACGCCGCGCGCCATCGTGAATTTCTACGGCCGCTGCCCGTCTTCGAGGTGAAAGAGTTCCTCAGCGGGGTCGACGCCGAAGCAAACCGCCGTCTCGGCATCCTCTGCCTGCTGTACAACCGCCGGCGGATCGATCCAGATCGGCCCGGACTGTCGCTGCTCGACTTCGAGGGCTTCATGGCAATCCCGCGCGAACACCTCCTATTCACCGTTTGGTTCCTGAGGGAGAAGAGGTACATCCGGGCAGCGGATGGCGGGGAGTTTGAGATCACGGCGGAAGGAGCGGAGTTCGCCGAGTCCTCGCTGCCTGCCAAGAGCATTCTTCAGAAGTTGCTCCGCGCTCCCCAGGACGAGACGTTGGGCGATTCGGACGGCCGTAGCGCCGCATTGTGAGCCCCGCCCCGATTGGACGATAATAGTCTCAGCAAACCAAGGGAGCTGTTTCGATGAAAATGTGGGGGGCTGGGTGCCTTCTTGTCTTTGCGGTGTTCGCCGTTTCCGCCCGCGGGCAGGACTCGGTTCCGCAGCCGCCGAAGATCGGCAAGGTCGAGTTTCTGCGCACGTCCGAGATCAAGCCCGGCATGCGGGGCGTTGCCTGGACCGTGTTCCAGGGCACCCAGCCGGAGCCCATCCCGGTGGACATCATCGGCCTCTACAAGAACGCCGGCGGGCCGCGGCAGGACATCATTCTGGCGAAGCTCGGCGGCAAGGCCGAGCGCACCAACGTGGCGGGCGGAATGAGCGGAAGTCCCGTGTACATCGATGGCAAGCTGGCGGGCGCCATCTCCACGCGGATCAGCGTCCTGTCGCCCGACGCCATCTGCGGCATCACGCCGATCGAGCAGATGCTGGAGGTCTCCGATCTGGATGACTCACGCCCGCCGGACAGGGCGGGGGTTGCCGGGAGCTTCCCCTCTCCGAGCGAACTCCTGGCTCGGTTCCTGGCGGTGGGGCCGCCTTCGAGCCTCGTGAATCAGTCGCCGGCCATGACGCCGGCTGAGACGCCATTGGTGTTCTCCGGCTTTCAGGGCAATGTGCTGCGCGCGCTGGGTCCGATGTTCCAGCAACTTGGTCTCACGGCGGTGCAGGGCGGGGCGAGCGGCGCCTTGCACGACTCGCGGCCCGCGCCGGGCTGGCAGAATTCTTTGCGGCCGGGTGATCTGGTGGCGGCGGTGCTTGTTTCCGGGGACATGACCGTCTCGGGGCAGGGCACCGTCACCTACAACGATGGGCGGCGAGTGCTCGCCTTTGGTCACTCGCTCCTCAACTTGGGCCCCGTGAGCATGCCCATGAGCAAGGGCGAGGTTCTGATGACCCTCGCTTCCAGTTTGCAGCCGAACAAGTTCGCTAACGCCACGGAAATCGTGGGCGCGGTGACGCAGGACCGCCATAGCGCCATCCTCGGCGTGCTGGGCGAAGAGGCCGAGATGATCCCGGTAAGCCTCTCGGTGCGCTCGCTGGCCGAGGACGGTACGGTTCGAACCCAGCGAACGTACCGCTACAGCGTCTGCGTTCAGGAGAAGTACACGCCGACGCTGATGATGACGACCTTGTATAACTCCATTTCCGGCGTGAATGAGTTCGGGGACCAGAACACCTATCGCCTTAACGGCAAGGTCGAGTTGGACGGAGGACGGAGCCTCTCTCTCGCCACCATGCAGGCGCCCAGCGAACTGCCGGCCCCTCCGTCGCTGTTGCTGGCGGGCTGGGTCGGCGACCGTTTCAACCGCCTGTTCACCAACGCTGTCACACCCCCGAAGTTCCGGAGCGTGAATGTCAGCGTGGATCTGCTTCCCGAGCGGCGCGTGGCGACAATCGAAAGCGCGTGGATTGCTTCCAAAGAGGTCGAAGCCGGCCAGGATGTCCCGGTGAAAGTCTTCCTCCGGCCTTACCGTGGGCCCCGGCTGGAGAGAGAATTTCAGGTCAAGATACCAGCCGGACTTCCCAAAGGCGACCACCGCATTCTGCTGAGCGACGCGGATACGCTGAACCGCATCCAGAGCGCCGCCGGCCGCGCCAACCGGTTTATCGACTTGAACCGGACCATCTCGCTGATCAACCAGGAGCGCGCCAACAACAAAGTCTATGTTTCGCTTCTGCTGGCCGGTCCGACCGTCTATTACGATGACAAGGTCCTGCCCAGCCTCCCGGGCTCCGTGCTGAACGTTATGCAGTCGGGACCGCCCGCGAACCGGTCTTTCGTCACGTCGCGCGAGACCACAATCGAGCAAACCTCGATTCCTTTCGACTACGTGATCAACGGGAGTTACTCCCTGACGGTCACCGTGAAGTAACTTCAACCCGATGCCAAAACCCCTGATTCTGTTTCTTGCCCTTGCTTTACCCGTTTGCCCCGCCGGCGCCGCGTCGGCCGGGATCTGGCGGCAGGCGGATTATGCCGACTTCGAGAAAGCGAACCTCACGAACATCACCCTGCGGAGCGACGGCGGCCTCAGCCTGGCGCCGGTCTTCACGGAGGTCCTGGATTCGTCCCTCCCCTACCTCTGGGCATTGGCCGAGGACTCCAAGGGCAACGTCTACGCCGGCGGAGGCGGTCCTGGCAGCCCTGGAGCAAAGGTCTACGTGATTTCCCCCGACGGCAAGAGCCGTCTGCTGGCCGAGCTCGACGCGCTGGTGGTCCAGGCTATAGCCGTGGATCGGAGCGACCGGATCTATGCCGCCACGTCACCGGACGCCAAGGTGTACCGCATCACACCGGACGGGAAGGCCGAGCTCTTCTATGACACGGCGGAGAAATATGTGTGGGCGATGGCCTTCGACGCAAAGGGCAGTCTGTTCGTCGCCACGGGGGACCGGGGCTTGGTCCACCGCGTCACGCCCGAGGGCAAGGGGAGCGTTTTTTACAGGACCCAAGAGACGCACGCGCGTTCTCTGGCGGTGGACGGCCAGGGAAACCTCATCGTGGGCACGGAACCCGACGGGCTTGTGGTTCGTGTCTCTCCCTCCGGTGAAGGCTTTGTGCTTTACGAAACCCCTAAGCGCGAGGTCACCGCGGTGACGGTGGCAACCAGCGGCATCATCTACGCCGCTGCCGCGGGCAACAAGCAGCCGGCGGTAGCGCCGGCCGCGCCTGCGTTTGCGCCTGTCGCGCCGGCTGCACCAGTCGGTGGAGCGGTTGGGTCCCAACAGCCCGCGGCGCCCGTCGCGCTCCCGCCGCCGACCATGGTTCCTCAGCCGGCCCCCGTTTCCGGGGGCTCGGAGGTCTACCGGATCCAGCCCGACGGATACGCTCGCAAGGTCTGGAACCACGCTCAGGACATTGCTTACGCGCTGGCCTTGGACAGCCAGGGCCGGCCCCTAGTCGGCACCGGCAACAAGGGCGCGATCTATCGAGTCGACTCCAACGTCCTTTACTCGGTCTTGGTCAGGACCTCGCCGTCCCAGGTCACCAGCCTCCTCGCGGGACGGCAGGGACGCATCTACGCCGCCACGGGGAACATCGGCAAGGTCTACCGCATGGGGCCGGCACTCGAGAAAGAGGGTTCGGTGGAGAGCGACGTGTTTGATGCCGGGCTGTTTTCCCTTTGGGGACGCCTCATCTTCGAGGGCTCGATGAATGGAGGAAGCCTCCGGTTCGAGACTCGCAGCGGCAACCTGGACAGACCTCGTCAGGATTGGAGCCCTTGGGCCGCCCTGAAGCTGGATTCCGACGGCGGCCGCGTCACTGCGCCTCAAGCCCGTTTCTTGCAATGGAAGCTGACGCTGGCGGCCTCCGCGGCGGGCGGCTCGCCCGAGGTGGGCTCGGTCGCTGTGGCTTATCTCCCGAAAAACGTCCCCCCGGTCGTACAGGAGATTGAGATCACTCCCGCCAACTACCGCTTTCCCGTTCAGTCGCTGTCGATCACTCCCTCGAGGACTCTCACGTTACAGCCGCTCGGCCGCGGGAGGAGAGCCGCTCCCAAGGTGCCGCTTGCCGACTCCGGAGTTGTCACCCTGCAATATGAAAAAGGACAGATCGGAGCGCGGTGGGCCGCGAACGACGAAAACGGCGACGATCTCCTCTATAAGGTGGAAATCCGCGGCGTCCAGGAATCGGAGTGGAGGCTGCTGAAGGACAAGATCAAGGAAAAGCACTTGAGTTGGGACTCGACCGCATTTCCGGACGGCGAATACGTTATCCGAGTGACCGCGACGGATCTGCCTGACAATCCTCCCGGACAGGAGCTCTCCGCGCAACTGGCGAGCCCGTCCTTCCTGATCGACAACTCCTCACCGGAGATCACGGGCCTTGCCGCAACCAGGGCGGCCGGCAAACTGGAAGTCCGCTGGAAGGCCAACGACGCCCACAGCCTTATCCAGGGGGCTGAGTACTCCCTGGATGGCGGTGACTGGCTGGTGGTCGAGCCGACCACCAAGATCTCGGACTCCCAGGCGCAGGATTACGTGCTCACTCTGGAGGCTGTCCCTCCGGGAGAGCACTCGGTAGCGGTCCGCGTCACCGACGACTACGACAACCAGACTGTAGCCAAGACGGTCGTCAGGTAGTGTGAGACGGTCAACCGGCGTGAAGCGTGTTGGCAACGCGCAGACCGCCAGCCGGCGACTTCTGAAAGCGCGCCCCTCGGAGGCGCGGGATACCGCCATGCGCAGGGTCATTCTTCAGATCCCTCGGGGCAAGGTGGCAACCTATGCCCAGGTGGCGGCCGCCGCGGGCTACCCTCTGTACCACCGGCAGGTTGTGCAATTGCTGCGCAAGTCCGGGGACGGGCTGCCTTGGCAGCGGGTGGTCGGCGCCGGCGGCGTGATCCGTCTCAAGCGCGACATGGCGCACGAGCAGCGGATGCGGCTGGAGATGGAAGGGGTCCGATTCCGAGGGCGATGCGTGGCCATGGAAGACCACCAGCATGTATTCCGAACGTGGGAGCTATAGTATCCTTGTCCATGTAGCGGAGGCGGGTATGGTCCTTGCATCGCAATTGCGTGCCGGAATGGCTGTGCGTTTCGAGGGCCAGGTCTACAAAGTCCTGGCCGCCGAATACCACCCCGGACAGGGGAAAATGGGAGGCGCTGCCCATGCCCGGCTGAAGGACTTGACGACCGGTGCGCTGTGGGAACATAGCTTTCGTTCCGAACTGAAGCTGGACGACTTGGCGGTGGAGAAACAATCGATGGATTTCCTGTACACCGACGTGGACGCCTGCTATTTCATGGACCCGGAGACCTACGATCAGGTGGCCGTGCCGGCCTCGTTGCTTGGCGACCAGGCAAAGTTCCTTCAACCCGGGATGCGGCTGCCCGTCGAATCGATCGAGGGCCGTCCGCTTAGCGTGCTGTTCCCCGATGTCATCGAAAGCCGCATCGCCGAGACCGCTCCTCCGGTACACGCGCAGCAGGACAGCACATGGAAGACGGCCCTGCTGGAGAACGGGGTCGAGATCATGGTCCCCCAGTTCATCAAGGCCGGTGACGTCATCCGGCTCGACGTCCAGAACCTGAAGTACGTGGACCGCGCCAAAGGCGCGACGAAACAGTAGCAGACACACACTGCCCCTTGGAGGCGGTTGCTATGACCCAACCCACCCAACCTAAGATCCAACTATCCAGTACGCCCGACTATCGTGAGAGCTATGCCAACAGCGTGCAGGTCCGGCTGAACCTCTGGGATTTCTTCCTCGTGTTCGGCACAGTCAATCAAACCTCGCCCGACAGCGTAACCATCCGGAACTTTCAGGGCATCTACATCAGCCCCCAGCAAGCCAAGGCCTTGTCCAACCTGCTCCACCAGAACATCCAGCAATACGAATCCACGTTCGGAGAGATCAAGCTGGAGGCACGGACGGGCGATACCATCATTCAATAATGGCTTGGGGCTTCAAGCCGGCCGCGACTACGAGGTGCGCGTTAGAACTGGAGACGAATCGTGCACTGCAGGTCCCGGTTGTCCTGGTTCGTAGAAGTGATTCGGCCGTTTGTGCCCGCCGGAGCGACTGGATTGAACGAGGCGCTCGGGGCTCCAAAAATCGGCATGTTGAAGGCGTTGAACGCGTCCAATCGGAACAGAAGCGTGATTCTCTCCCGAATTGTGACTCGCCGCAAAGCCGACAGGTCGAAGTTCCGGAAGCCCGGCTGATAGAGCACGCCACGGGGGGAATTGCCGTAGTGATTCGCCAGCGGCGCTGCGAAAGCCGTCGGATCGTACCACATATAGGGATCCGGATTGTCCAGTTTCCCCGACTTGATCCGGTCCGGCCAGCTCGGCGCGCCATTGTTGACGCCGCTGGCGAGGGTGACGGTGAAGGGGAGACCGGTCTGGAAGGTCGTAATGCCGTCGAGTTCGATGCCGCCGAAGATCTTGCTCGCCACGCCCTGGTTGACGAATCTTCTCCCTTTGCCGAAGGGCAATTCCCAAACCCAGCTTCCGACGAATCGGTGCGAAATGTTGAAGCCCGAAGGACCGTAACCGGTCAGCTTGATATTGGTGACGGTCTGCGGGCCGCCGACCTGGCCGCCGCCGTTCGCCGAAGATCCGCCGTAGTCGAGCGCTCTCGACCAGGTGTAGCTCGCCAGGAACTGTACGCCCTTGGTCAGGCGCTTGGTGAGCTTGGCCTGCATTCCGTGGTAATTGGACATGTTACGCGCTTCGCACTCGTTGATGCCCGACATGTTCGACAGCTCCGGGATCAGCCGGCGTGAGGCTTGCGAGCCGGGGCCGGGCTGCACCTCGTTCGGGTTGAAGCAGTAGAACAGGTGGATGCCGCGGCTTCCGGCATAGGCGATCTCGGCCAGCAGGCTCTCGCTGAACTGTTTCTCAATATCGAAATTCCACGTCTGGTAGTACGCCGTGAGATTCTCCCAGTCGTTCCCGATGACGTTCGGGTTGGCCGCGTTGAGCTCCGCCGTGGTCTTCGGCTGGATGGGTACGGGATTCTGGATGAACGGCTTGGCAATTGTGGGCGTGTTGGCCATGCCGATTGGGTAAGTCTCGGATGAGTAGTTCCGGGCGATGATCCAGGGGATCTGGAAGTCCACCATGCCCGTGGCCGACGCCTGCTGCGGGAAGTAGGTGAGACCATACCCGCCGCGGATCACCATCTTTGCGCTTCCCGTCGGATCCCACGCGAACCCAAACCGCGGACCGAGGTTCCCGTATCGCGTCTCCCTCCCGGCGGTGCGCGAGATGCCGTCTACGTTCGCATAACCCATGATGCGTTTGCCCAAATTAAAGTTGGCCAGGTGATCGTGGATCTCTTTGTCCGCAGTGAAAACATCCCAGCGCAGGCCCAGGTTCAGCGCCAGATGGCGCGTGATTTTCCAGTCGTCCTGGAAAAATGTGGCGTGCTCATGGCTGGTCATATAGGGCACGTCGATCATGACGCCTTGCGAGCCCGACGTGCTCCAACCCAGCAGCATCGTCGCGATGCCGTTACCGCCGGTATTTGTGACCGGGTTGTTCGTGTAGTTCAAGGCGAAGTTCACCGCTCCGCGGGTGTTGGTGTGGTCGTAGGGGGAGAGCAGGTTGCGGATGTAGCGATATCCGAACCTCATGCTATGAGTCCCCGCCGTCTTCGAGATGGTGTCGCCAGCCTGCACCACGGTATCCCGGGGATTGACCGGCGCCATCGTGGGCCCGCCGCTCAGGCCCGTGAAGCCCGAGGGGCTGATGCCCGGGATCCCCGTCGTTGCGGGAGGAGCGAAGTTGATGCCCGTCACACCGAGCATGTCCGCCGCTCTGTGCCCGAAGTCCGATTGCCTGGTGATCGGGTTGAAACGCATGTAGCCGCCGATGAACTCATTCACCATGGTCGGCGAGAAGATATGGGTCTCGTTCAGCGCCATGCCGCTGGTCCACAGACGCGTGTTCTGGGTCCCCGCCACATAGTCGCCCAGGTCGAACTTCGCCTTGACGTCGGGCGGCGTTGGCAGGCAGCAGGCGCTTTGCCCTTGCGGCGCGATGAGGTTGTAGTGTTCGAACGAGTACCGCACGAACGCGGAGTCATTGTCGCTGATCCGGTGATCGACCCGTGCGTTGAAGCCATTGTCGTTGACCTTCCGGGCCACGGTGGAAATGTAGTTGTTCGTGGTCAGCCCCGGAAGGTTCGGCAGCGGGTACACGCTCACGACGTTGGCCGAAACCGGGTTGATCATGCCGGCTCCGATAGTGTTGCCCGGGAATTGATCGCGGATCGTCTGGCTGCCCACTGTCCGGGTTGTCGTGGGGTCGTAGATCGGAATCACAGCGCCTTTGCTGTCCAGCCAGTCGCTGAAATTGCCGCTGCGCTCGATCGCGGTCGGCACCGAATTGGTGTACGTTTGGCCCTTGTATTCGCGCCAGCCATAGTAGTCGCCGAAGAAAAACGTCTTGTTCTTGAGGATGGGCCCGCCGGCCGACCCGCCGAACTGGTTACGGCGGAATTGAGGCACGGGCTGCGGCCTGCCGGCGCCATCCAGCTTGGCATTGAAGAAGTTCCGCGCATCCATGTAGCTGTTGCGTAGGAGCTCGAACAGGCTGCCGTGGAACGAATTGGTGCCGGACTTGGTCTGCGTGGTCACCACGCCCGCGCCGCGTCCGAACTCGGCCGAGAACGTTCCGGTGAGAACCTTGAACTCCTGAATCGATTCGACCGAAGGCTGGATGATCACGGTGTTAAACGTGTACTCGTTGTCCGAGATGCCGTCCACCAGCCACCCGTTCGCGTTGCCCTGGCTTCCGAGCGCATTGAAATTGGAGCCAGCGCGCGGGTTGAATGTGCTTGCCCCGGACAGATTCTCACCTGCTTGCCCGGCAGTGACGCCGGGTACCAGGTATACGAGTTGGGCGAAGTTGCGGCCATTCAAGGGCAACTGCGCCACGGCGCTCCGCGTAATCACCTCGCCGAGTTCGGCGCTTTCCGCGCGGACCAGCGGCGCCGTCGCCTCGACGTTGATGCTTTCCGATACTCTGCCGACTTCCAGCTTGAAATCGACGCGCCTTCTATCATCGACGTTGAGCACGATCTCCGCGGATTGCGCCCGCTTGAACCCGGTGCTCTCGACCGCCACGCGGTAGTTGCCTACCGGCAGGAACGGGACGTTGTAGTTGCCCACATCGTCCGTCACAGCGGTTTTCACGGTACCCTTGTCGATGTCCGTAGTTGTTACGGTCGCGCCCGGGACCCCTCGGTCCGTCGGGTCGACCACACTGCCAAGAAGTGTTCCGGATGTGACCTGAGCCGAGACTACGGCGCAGGCGAAGACTGCGAGCAAGAAAACCCTGAGAGCAGACTTCCCACGCATTGACATACCCCCCCTCACGCCGGCCAGGAGCCCCCTTTCGAGACCCCCGGTCAGATATGCGCCTCACCGAGTCCGAACACCGTACAAGCCTCGGTTTATGTCTAACCCGTCATCCTACGGATTCCCGCTCTGACTCTTTGACCGCCTTAGATTGTACACCTACCCGCCTCCGTGGCAACCGTTTTTTTCATCTTTTCTATGCCGGAGCTACTCCCACGGCATCCTCTCCCTGCGGTACAGCCGGTAGGCCAAAATTGAGCCGAAGCCATGAAAGCCACATGCGCAGGTCTCCTTTGTGTCTCGGGACTGTTCCGGGCTTCCGCGCGGGCAGCGGACTTTCAAGCGGCAAGCTACGACGCTGTGGGCGGACTAAGGGGTCGAGCTGCGCGGGGTGCAGGACGACGCGGCGTATCCGGTGATGGAGACGCGGGTCGCCGGGATTGAGATGAAATGGCCCGCGGCCTCGTCTCATTCAGGTCTACAAGTCCTCGCCCTGACCCTGGAAGGGCTTCAGTTGCGCCGCCCCGGCTGCCCCCGAACTACGGTGTAACGAGGAGGGGAGGAGCCGCATCCAAACTGGTGGAAGGGCCAATCGATGGAAACCATTGGTTTCCCAGAGCTTCTCGTGATCCTGGCTATTGCCGCACTGCTGTTCGGAGGAAAAAAGATCCCCGAGTTGGCTAAGGGCCTGGGCGAAGGCATCAGGAACTTCAGAGACGCGCTCAAAGGCGACGACCACGACGGCTAAGTCCCCCGCACCCCGTCTCGTGCTCAACTGGATGACATAGCCGGCTCACTATAATGGTGGAATGTCTCCCCCCTCGGCAGAGATAGTGTCCCCGGATGTCCTCGCGAAGTACGAACCCGTCATCGGCCTCGAAGTCCACGTTCAGCTCGCCACCCGGACCAAGATCTACTGCGGGTGCCCGACCGGCTTCGGCGCTCCGCCGAACACAAACGTCTGCCCGGTCTGCCTGGGCCTCCCCGGCGCGCTGCCGGTCTTGAACCGGCAGGCTGTCGACATGGCGATCAAGGCGGGCCTCGCTCTGAACTGCCGGATCCGTCCGGTCTCCCGGCTGGCGCGCAAGAACTACTTTTATCCGGACCTCCCCAAGGGCTACCAGATTTCCCAATATGACGAGCCCCTGGCCGAGCACGGTTGGGTGGACATCCTTTTGGAGACGGGCAAGAAGCGTATCGGCGTGACCCGGGTCCACCTTGAGGACGACGCCGGCAAGAGCCTGCACGAAGGTTTTCACGATTCCGACCGTTACAGCTACATCGACCTCAATCGCTGCGGCACGCCCCTGATCGAGATTGTGAGCGAGCCCGACATGCGCAGCTCGGACGAGGCTTACGCCTACCTGACCGAGCTGAAACAGGTGCTCCAGTACGTCGCGGTGTCCACCTGCGACATGGAGAAAGGACATCTTCGTTGCGATGCCAACGTCTCAGTGCGCCTCAAGGGCGCCGAGAAGTTCGGCACAAAGGCCGAGGTCAAGAACCTGAATTCTTTCCGGTTTCTCAAGCTGGCGCTGGACTACGAGATCACCCGCCAGGTGGCCGTCATCGAGGGCGGCGGCGTCATCACCCAAGAGACACGCCTGTATGACCCCGATTCCGGCGAGACCGCCGCGATGCGGTCGAAGGAAGAGGCCCACGACTACCGCTACTTCCCCGAGCCGG
Source organism: Bryobacterales bacterium (assembly GCA_963798455.1). Taxonomy (GTDB): domain Bacteria; phylum Acidobacteriota; class Terriglobia; order Bryobacterales; family Bryobacteraceae; genus CAWCTD01. Next base: position 3,806,423 of record CAWCTD010000003.1, on the reverse strand, counting down.
ACCTGGTGCCGCTCGTGATCAGCGATGCCTGGCGGGACCGCGTGCGGGCTGAGATGCCCGAGCTTCCATCCGTGAAGCGCGCCCGGTTCATCGAGGAGTTCGGTCTCCGGGAGTACGACGCGGCGGTGCTCACGCAGAGCAGGGAGCTGAGCGAGTACTTCGAGAGGGTTGCCCAGGTGTCCGGGGACCCGCGCAGCGCCGCGAACTGGGTGATGGGAGATCTCGCGGGGGCGCTCAAAGCCGAAGGAAAGGAGATCGCTGAGTCGCCCGTGAGCGCCGCGCACCTTGGCGACCTGCTGAGCCTCCTCGCGAAAGGCGAGATCTCCGGCAAGCTGGCCAAGGATATCTTCGCCAAGATGTTCGCCTCCGGCGAGCCGCCGCGCGCCACTATCGATCGCGAAGGGCTGAAACAGATCAGCGACACTTCGACGCTCGAGAAGCTCATCGACGAGGTCTTGACCTCGAATCCGAAGCAGGTCGAGCAATACCGGGCCGGTAAAACAGCCGTCCTCGGTTTCTTCGTGGGCCAGATCATGAAGGCGACCCGAGGGCAGGCCAATCCCGCGGTCGTCAATGGAATATTGAAAGGCCGGCTCGGCTAGCGAAGGAAGGCCGCCTGAATCGCCCGTTCATGCCGGGTTCTCGGCCATGAAGCGGGCGATTTCCCCGGCCTCTTCCTGGCTCAGCCGGAACGTCACCGCTCCTCTCACCCCTTCGAACTGAGCCGGCGAACGCAGACCCACGATGGCCGCTGTTACAGCCGGGTGGCGGAGCACCCACGCTATGGCAACCTCCCCGGGCGCGCGGCCGTGCCTTGCACCGATCGCCCGCAGCAGATCGACCAGCTTCAGGTTGCGCGTCAACCGGGGCTCCTGGAAGTGCGGCGTCCGGGGGCGGAAATCATCCGGCGGCATCTTGGCGACTCTCTCCCGCGTCATCTTGCCGGTCAGCAAACCCGACTTCATCGGCGAGTAGGCAATCACGCCGATGTTGTTGGCTTGACAGTACGGCAATTCATCCTGCTCGATCTCCGGCGAGACGATCGAATACGGAGGTTGGAGCGACGTGATCGGCGCGATCTTCCAGGCCCGCTCCATCTGCCGCTTGCTGAAATTGGAGACGCCGATCCAGCGGACCTTTCCCTCCCCCTTCAACTCGGCCATCGCAGTCCAGCCCTCTTCGATGTCCTCATCCGGCTGCGCCCAATGGATCTGGTACAGATCGATGACATCCACCTTCAGCCGACGCAAGCTCTCTTCCACCTCACGGCGAATCGAGTCACGCTTCAAAGAGCCGCTAATCTGCCCTTTCTCGTCCCAGACGCGCTCGCACTTGGTGAAAATGTAAGGCCGGTTAGAGCGGCCGGCCAAGGCGCGGGCCACCACCTCCTCGGAATGGCCGAGTCCATAAACCGCCGCCGTGTCGATCCAATTGATCCCGGCGTCGAGGGCCGCGTGGATCGCGGCGATGGATTGGTCGTCATCCTGAGGACCCCATGCGAACTGCCAGCCCCCTCCGCCCATGGCCCAGGCCCCTACGCCGAGCGGCGTGATCATCATGTCGCTGTTACCGAGCTGTTTCTTCTCCATCGAGTCTTCCCTCTCCATTCCTACAGTAGCGGCGCGGTGTCGCCCGGAAGCAGGATGCGCCGTACCAATCTGATCGGGATCCCTCCCTGCCGGACGAATCTGTTATGGAAGCCTTCTAAGGAATAGGAGCTGCCCATGGCCTTCTGGTAGTCGCTCCGAAGCTTGTATACCAGCAGCTTCCCCAGCGTGTAGTACAGGTAGGTTGGGTCGTACGTGCCGCGGCGGGCCTCTTCGAAGGCCACGGCGCGCTCGGCAAATCCTTTCTCCATGAACACACGCGTGCCCTCCTCGACTGTCATTCCCTTTGTGTGCAGCCGGATGCCCACCACGTAGCGGCAGTCGCGCAGGAGAGCCTCGGAAAGCTGCGCCAGTTTGATCTTCGGATCGCCATTTCCAAAACCCTGCTCGATCATCATCTGTTCGGAGTAGTGCGCCCAGCCCTCCACGTTTGTCGAACAGTAGATCAACTTCCTGGTCTTGGTGGGAAACTGCTTGGAGAAGAGGAATTGCAGGTAGTGCCCCGGCCAGACCTCGTGAATCGAGATCATGTTCATGACCGGCCGGTTGAACAGCCGCAGGTGCTCTTCTTTCTGACTCGCCGGCCAATCCGCCTCCGGCGGCGTGACGTAGTAGAACGCCTCGGTCGCCTTGGTTTCATAGGCGCCCGGCGTGTCCATCATGGCGAAGACGCCGGCGCGCGCATAGGGCGGCGTTTCGGCGACAATCGGCCGCACCTCGGAGGGAATCGCCGCGATCTTGTGGTCCACCAGGTACTGCCGTATGCTTTCCAGCGTCTGCTGCGTGTAAGGGACCAGTTGCGCCTCCGAGGGATGCTCCTCCGAGATCATCCGCATGACCTCCAAGGGGGGCTTTCCTGGGGCGATCCGCTGGGCCGTCTCCAGAAACGCTCGGTAGTCCTTCTCGAGGTTGGTCTCGCCGATCTCCAGCAGCCGGTCCAGGGGGATGTCCAGCAATTCCTCGTAGAGAAGCTTCTTGCTGTAATTCTCCGCGCCGATGGCGTAATTGCCCTTGGACCTGGGCAGAAGGTCGCTCTTCAGCCAGGCTGCCGCGCGCCCCATGGCCTGACCCGCGGCCTGAGCAGCGTCATCGACTGCCCGTTTGAGCCCGGGATCGCCGCCGGCCGCCTCCTCTCCCCACTTCAGGACCGTCTGGTTGAAGAAGCTGACCGAGCCGGACGCGATGCGGAGCGCCAAATCCGTGAACTCGCGCGGAGGGTCGGCGACGTTGGTTCTCATCGCGTCGACCAGCGGCGGCACGGCCTTCAGCCTGGCGATGACGCTTTTCAGCCGTTCCTTGCTGGGGGCGAAGTTGCGCTTCATCAGGGAGTCGATAGCGCTGCCCGGCAGCGAGACATACGGCATCGGATTCGTTTGCAGCCGGCGCAGGGTGTCGAGGTCCAGGAGCTCGGCGCGCAGTTGCCCGTCGAGCATCTCGGCGTCGATCTGGTCGTCGGCGGAGAGGTTCCCCCCGCGGAGAGCCTCCAGTCTGGCCAGGTGTTCTTTCACGGTCGCGATGCGCGAACCGATCGCGCCAGGGGAATAATTCTCGAGCTTCGAGTCGTACTGGTGGAAACCGGCGTCCGTTCCGGCCGAGGGCCGCCACTCGAAGTACCTGTCGAAGTAGTCGTCCACGAACCGCGCGAACTCGCTACGGGCCGCTGTTCCAGCGTCACTCCGCTCCTTGCAGCCGTTGATCATCAGTGTCCCTACTACCGCCAATCCAGCTAACAGACGAGAGAGCATACGAAAATATGGTACCGCGTTGCCCCTGCCACCCCGCCTGATTTGACACCCCGTTTTGCCGCCCATTATATTCAAATCTGCGACTGACACAGAGACACGTCAATGCCAGCGTCCTATCCTCAAGTCTACTTTCCGATTCTGGTGCAAATCTTTATAGCCGTCGCGGTGGCGGGCGGGATGCTGGCCGGCTCCTATTTTCTGGGGAAGAAGATCCGCAGCCGGGTCAAAGACATGCCCTACGAATGCGGCATCGTGCCGACGGGCAGTGCCCGGGAGCGATTCAGCGTCAAGTTCTATTTGGTGGGGATGGTCTTCATTCTTTTTGATATTGAGGCGATTTTCCTTTACCCGTGGGCCGTGGTCTATCGCGAGCTGAAGCTTTTTGCGTTCACCGAGATGGTGATCTTCATCGCGCTGGTTCTCTGTGGTTTTTTCTACATTTGGAAGAAGGGCGCCCTGGATTGGTCCCCGGGCGGGTCATCGCAGCAACAGCGCTAAGTGAGCATGGTTCCTGACTACCTCAAGGAGATCCCCGTCGTTGCGGCTCTGGAGTCTGCCCAGCCGGGCGCCGTCGTCTCAGGGAAGCTGGATCGGGGTGAACTGACCCTGGAAATCGTGCCCGCCAGTATTATCGCGGCTTGCCGTTTCCTTAAGGATGTCCAACAGTTTGTTAGGCTTGCGGATCTCACTGCGGTGGATTGGCACCCCCAGGAGCCGCGCTTCGAGGTCATTTACCACCTGCACTCATTGGACCGGAACGAGCGCCTGCGTCTCAAATGCCGGCTGCCAGGGGACGCCGCCGAGATCGACTCCGCCACCTGCGTCTGGCGGTCGGCCAACTGGCACGAGCGCGAGGTTTTCGATTTGTTCGGCATCACCTTCCGCAACCACCCCAACCTGTGCAGGATCATGATGCCCGAGGACTGGGAAGGCCACCCGCTACGCAAGGATTATCCGGTGTACGGGAACAAGTACGGGTATAAGGAAGAGTGAGGAAAGCGCGTTGAGCGAAGCTGGGATTCCAACCCCTCCGGCCCCGGTCGCTGAACCGGAAGCACAAGACCATCACACCACGCGTACAGTCCTCAACATGGGGCCCCAGCACCCCTCCACTCACGGGGTCCTCAGGCTGCTGCTGGAGCTCGACGGCGAGACCATCGTCAAGGCCGAGCCGGACATAGGCTACCTGCACACCGGAATTGAGAAGCAGTGCGAGACTCTGTTCTACCACCAGGTCGTGCCCCTGACGGACCGCGTGGATTACCTCGCGAACCTGTCGAACAACCTGTGCTACTGTCTCGCGGTCGAACGCCTGCTGGGTCTTGAGATTCCGCCCATGGCGCAATGGATGCGCGTCATGCTCACGGAACTGACCCGCATCATGAGCCACCTGGTGTGGCTGGGAACGCACGCCATCGACATCGGCGCGATGAGCGTGTTCCTGTACTGCTTCCGGGAACGCGAGGAGTTGCTGCGGATCTTCGAGATGTTCTCGGGGCAGCGCATGATGACCAGCTACTTCCGCGTGGGCGGGCTGGCGCTGGAGCCTCCGCGGGGCTGGCAGCATCCCATCAAGGCATTCCTGGACGTGTTCCCCAGCCGCTTGCGGGAATACGAAGACCTGCTCACGGAGAATCCCATCTGGCTGCGCCGCACGAAGGGGGTCGGGAAGGTGCCCCTAGAGGACCTGATCGACCTCGGGGTGACCGGGCCCATGCTCAGAGCGGCGGGTCTCAAGTGGGACATCCGGGACGCGGAGCCCTATTCGAGTTACGACAAGTTCGACTTCGAGATCCCGACGCGCACCGAGGGAGACGTCTATGCGCGCTACCAGGTGAGGCTGGACGAAATGCGCCAGAGCGAGCGCATTGCGCGGCAGGCCCTGGAAGGGATGCCCTCGGGCCGCTGGGTCGCCGACGCTCCTAAGGTCGTCCTTCCCGATCGTGAAAAGATGAAGACCCAGATGGAGGCGCTCATCCATCACTTCAAGATCGTATATGAGGGTTTCAAGGTTCCCGCCGGTGAGGTCTACCAGGCCATCGAATCGCCGCGTGGGGAAGTGGGCTACTACGTGGTGAGCGACGGCTCGGCCACACCCTATCGCGTCCATATCCACGGGCCCAGCTTCGGCAACCTGCAAGCCACCTCCAGGATGATGGAAGGCAATCTGCTGGCCGATGTGATCGCCTCGCTGGGCAGTATGGATTTTGTCCTGGGGGACGTGGACCGATGACCTTTTCACCGGAACTGGAATCGCGATTCGAGAAACTTCTCCAGAGTTATCCTCCAGGGCGCCAGCGCTCGGCCCTGATTCCGATGCTGCTCTACGCGCAGGATGAGGTCGGAGCGGTGACTCCCGAGCTTGTGGACGAAATCTCCCGGCGCCTGGGGCTGAAATCGGTCGAAGTGGATGAGGTGGTGACCTACTACTCCATGCTTCACAAGAAGCCGCTGGGGAAGTACCACCTGCAAATGTGCACCAACATCAGTTGCATGCTCACCGGCGGTCAGGAGCTGTGGGAACACGCCTGCCGCAAGCTGGGCATCGGGAACAAGGAGGTGACGCCTGACGGCCGGTTTTCGCTCGAGGAGGTCGAATGCCTCGGCGCCTGCTCCTGGGCGCCAGCCATGCAGGCGAACTACGATTTCCACCATAAGGTTACTCCGGAAGCCTTCGACCAGTTGATTGAGGCGCTGCGGAAGCTGCCATGAGGAGCTTGCTGAAAAACCTGCCATCGAGGCCGACCAGGACAAGAGAGGAGTCTTATCCCACACCTGGAATCAGCGATGTGCGTCCACGTGGGGTATGTCTCCTGACTTGCCCAGCAGGTTTTTCAGCAAGCTGGTGATGCCCATGCTCTACAACCAACCCAGCCCGCTTGAAGTCAAGGTGCTCACCCGGCGCTTCGGCCTGGAGAACTCGGCCTCCATCGACACATATCTCGCCACCGACGGCTACGCGGCCCTCCGCAAGGCGCTCCCGATGCAGCCGCAGCAGATCATCGAGGAGGTGAAAGCTTCGAACCTCCGTGGACGCGGGGGCGCCGGCTTTCCCACCGGCATGAAGTGGGGCTTCGTGCCGCGCAACTCTCCCAAGCCCAAGTACATCGTGGCCAACGGCGACGAGGGCGAGCCCGGCACCTGCAAGGACCGCTTGCTGATGCAGTTCGATCCGCACCAGCTCATCGAAGGGATGACGATCGCGGGCCTGGCGGTCGGGGCGTGCGCTGGCTACATCTACGTCAGGGGCGAATTCCGGTACGTCATCGACATCCTGGACCGCGCCATTGACGAGGCACGGGCGCGCGGCTACCTGGGGAAGAATATTCTGGGGAGTGGCTTCGACTTCAACGTCTTCACGCACACCGGCGCCGGATCCTACGAGTGCGGCGAGGAGTCGGCCTTGTTGGAATCGCTCGAAGGCAAGCGCGGCGTGCCCAGGATTCGGCCTCCCTTCCCCGCCGTCGTGGGAGCGTTCCAGTGCCCGACGGTCCTGAACAATGTGGAGACCTTCTCCGCGGCACCCGCCATCATCCGCGATGGCGGCGCTGCCTTTGCCGCGCTCGGTACGCCCAGAAACGGCGGCACCCGGCTGTTTTGCCTCTCGGGGCACGTCAACAAACCCGGCGTCTACGAGTTGCCCATGGGCTTCAACCTGCTCCGGATGATCGAAGAGGTGGGCGGGGGCGTGCGCGGCGGAAAGAAGCTGAAAGCGGTGATACCGGGAGGGTCCTCCTGCCCGGTGCTGAAGGCGGAGGAGTGCGACATCGCTATGGATTTCGACACGCTGGCCAAGGCCAAGAGCATGCTGGGCTCGGGCGGCGTGGTCGTCATGGACGAGAACACCTGCATGGTGAAGGCGTTGGTGAGAATCATGCGCTTCTACGCCCACGAGAGCTGCGGTTGGTGCATGCCCTGCCGTGAGGGAACTCTCTGGCTCCGGAAGTTGCTGGTGCGTTTCCACGCGGGGCAAGGCACGCGCACGGACATCGACCTGATCGGCGACCTGGCCAGGAACATGTTGGGCCGCACCTTCTGCCCGCTGGGTGACGCCGCCGCCATGCCGACCATCTCCTTTGTGGAGAAGTTCCGCGACGAGTTCGAAGCTCACCTGGATGGCAAGCCCTGCCCCTATGAAGAAACTCGACAAGGAGCGCTGGTCGGATGAGTGATCTCGTCAAGCTCCAGATCGACGGCAAGGTGGTCGAGGCGCCGGCGGGCACGCTGGTCATCAACGCGGCCAAGACTGTCGGCATCGAGATCCCCGCGTTTTGTTACTACGACGGGCTCACGCTCCAGGCGGCCTGCCGCATGTGCCTGGTCGAAGTGGAGAAAGCGCCCAAGCTCCATGACCGCCTGCACTCTTACCGTCGCCGAGGGCATGGTGGTGCGGACCGACTCCCCACAGGTGGTCCAGGCCCGCAAGTCGATGCTCGAGTTCCTGCTGACAAACCACCCGCTCGACTGCCCCGTCTGCGACAAGGGCGGCGAGTGCGAGCTTCAGGACCTGACCTTCCGCTACGGCGTCGGTCGAGAGCCGGTTCACCGAGCTCAAGCTGCACGTGCCGGAGAAGCAGTTTTCGCCGATCGTTTACTACGATGCGCCCCGCTGCATCCTCTGCTACCGGTGTGTGCGGATCTGCAAAGAGGGCATGGGAGTTGGGGCGCTGGGTATCGTCAACCGCGGGGCTATCAGCGAAATCGCGCCCAACATGGGCGACCACCTGGAGTGCGACGAGTGCGGCATGTGCATCGACATTTGCCCGGTCGGCGCGCTCACCAGCGGGGCCTACCGTTACAAGACGCGCCCCTGGGAGATGAAGCACATCGGCACCGTCTGCGCTCATTGCTCCAACGGCTGCACCACCACGCTCGGCGTCTTCGAACAACCGCATCATGCGCGGCAACAACCGCGACCGCTCCGGAATCAACGGCGAGTTCCTGTGCATCAAGGGCCGTTACGCCTTCGATTTCGTCACTCACCCGGAGCGGTTGCAGTCGCCCTTGATGAAGGTCGGCGCCAGGCTGGAAGAGGTGTCCTGGTCCAAAGCGCTCGGCGCCGTGAGCAGCCAGGTTCAAGGAGGTCAGGCAACGAGGCGGCAAGTTCGGGGTCGTCGGCTCGACGCGGACCACCAACGAGGAGAACTATTTCCTCCAGAAGTTCGCGCGGCAGGGACTCGGGACCGGCAACATCGACCATCACCGCACGGGCGACGTGGCGAACCTGCTCGCCGCGCTCCAGGGAAGGACGGAAGCGCTGGCGAGCACCGCGGATCTGTACCAGCGGAAAGCCATTCTGGTGGTGGCGAGCGACCTGGCCCAGCAGCACCCCTTGCTGGCGTTTCAAATTCGGGCCAACTGGCGGCATCACCAGTGCCACGTGTACGCGGTGACGCGCGGGCCTGTGCGCGAGGATTCCATCTCTACGCTGAGCGTGAGGGTCGAGCCGGGGCGCGAATTGGCGGCGCTGCCGCCGCTGGCCGAAGCCCTGAAGGCCGAGCCCGAATTGGTGATCCTGTTCGGCGACGCCATCCAGGGTGCTGACGTGCGCAGGTTGGTCGAGTTCGGCGACTCCTTGGGAATCCCGGTGCAGTACGTTTGCCTGGTGGACTACCCGAATTCCCGGGGCGCCGTGGAGATGGAGCTTCTCGCGGGCGCGGGAAAGGCGCCGGGGCTCAGTCTCCCCGAGATGCTCGCCGCGCCGGATCTCGACGTGCTATGGGTAGTCGGGGCCAATCCCTTGAAGGAGCGCGAGCTGGCTTCTGCCGGCGCCTTCGTCGTGGTCCAGGAGCTGTTCCTCACCGAGACGGCTCGGCGTGCCGATGTCGTGCTCCCCGCCGCCTGCGCCTACGAAAAGACGGGGACCGTCACCAGCGTCTGCGGCGAGGTGCAGCCGTTGAAGCACGCCATCACTACGATGGGCGCCAAATCGGATTTCGAGATCTTCAGGTTGCTGGCCGGGGCTATGGACCTGGACCTGGGTTCCTGGACCGTGGAAAGCGTCGAGGCGGAGATCCGTCAGGCCGGGGGCAGGCCGATCGGGGTTGAGCCCAGAGGCGGCCTGATTCAATCGGCGTGCGATACTCTGTTTACTTCGGGCACATTGGGACGCTACTCGAAAGCATTGAACAGCGTGACGGAAGCGCCGGGCGGTCTGTATCGATGGAATTCATAATTCTCACTCTGGTGAAGGCCGCGATTTGGGCAGCCGTCCTTCTGGGCGCGCTCGCTTATCTGCAATGGGTGGAGCGCAAAGTGATCGCCCACATCCAGGTGCGCCTCGGCCCGTCACGGGTGGGACCGCACGGGCTGCTCCAGCCGGTGGCCGACGTCATCAAGCTGCTCACCAAAGAGGACTTGGTCCCCTCGTATGTCCAACAAGTTCCTGTACATGCTGGCGCCGTTCCTGGCCGTGACCCTGGCCCTGCTGTCGGTCGCCGTGATTCCGTTCGGCCCGGAAGTCGATATCTTCGGCTGGCGCACGAGCATCCAGCTGACGGACCTGAACATCGGCGTGCTCTTCCTGCTGGCCATATCCTCCTTGGGGGTCTACGGTATTGCCCTGGCCGGTTGGTCCTCCAACAGCAAGTACGCCCTGCTCGGGGGCCTGCGCAGCTCCGCCCAGATGATCAGCTACGAACTGCCGCTGGCGCTGGCCGTGGTGGCTCCGCTGCTGCTCGCCAACACGCTCAGCCTGCAAGCAATTGGCGCAGTCGCAGGCCGGTTCTTACTGGGGTTTTCTCCCCCGCTGGAACATCTTCCAACTGCCAGTCCCGCAGATCGTCAGCTTCGTCATTTTTCTTATCGGCGGCCTTCGCCGAAACCAACCGCGTGCCGTTCGATCTGCCGGAGGCGGAGAACGAGCTGGTCGCCGGGTTTCACACCGAATACAGCAGCATGAAGTTCGCTTCGTTCTTCATGGCGGAATACGCCAACATGATTTCCAGTTGCTGCTTCGCCACGGTGCTCTTTCTGGGCGGTTGGCAACCGCTTTGGCCGGTGGGAACAGGCTCGGGCTGGTTCCCGACCTTGCTGTTCGTCGCCGCCGGTTTGATGGCGCTGTACCACGGCCTGCATCCGGCGCGCAAGCGGGACCGCCGGACGCTCCCCGTCGTGGCGGCGTGCCTTCCTGGCGATAGCCGCGGTGTTCCTGGTTCCCCTGCTGCAGCCGATCCTGCTGCCCGCTGTTCTGGTTCGGCGCGAAGGCGGGGTTCCTGCTGTTTACGTTCATGTGGGTGCGCGGCACGCTGCCGCGCTTCCGTTACGACCAGTTGATGCGCTTCACCTGGAAATTCCTTTTCCCGGTCGCCATGATCAATCTGCTGGTGACGGGCTTGCTGGTAGCCGTTTTCGGCGGGTAGAGAAAATGGATCGTCATCCTCTTCCTGATCTTCGCGATTGTCGCCGTGGTGTGCGCGATCAACCTGGTGGTGCAGACGTCACCCCATCTCGAGCGCGATCTCGCTGATCGGCGTGATGGGCTCGCTGGCCGTGCTCTACCTGCTGCTGGGCGCCGAGTTCATCGCCGCCGCGCAGGTGATCGTGTACGCCGGCGCCATCATGGTGCTGTTCGTCTTCGTGATCATGCTGCTGAACGCGGGCGCGGAACAGCACACGGGCCGGTCGCTCGTGGCGCGATGCTGGGCGTCCCGCTGCTGGTCGCTGTTCCTCGGACTGATGGCTCTGCTGCGTGCACGCGCTGGTCCCCGCCTCGAGACAGGTGGTCTTCGGCGGCTTCACGGGGCGGCACCGCGCGGAACATCGGCCGCAGCCTGTTCACGGACTACCTGCTGCCCTTCGAGGTGACCTCGATGCTGATCCTGATCGCCATTCTGGGCGCGATCGTGCTGGCGCGAAAGGAGATCGACTAGATGACTGCGGCGTTCCGCTTTCCTGGTATCTGATCCTGAGCGCGGTGCTGTTCGCGCTGGGCGTGGCCGGCTTTCTGTTCCGGCGCAACATCATCACCGTGTTCATGTCGATCGAGCTGATGCTGAACGCGGTGAACCTGAGCTTCGTGACGTTCTCCTACGAGCTGAAGCAGGTCGACGGCCACATCTTCACCTTCTTCGTGATGGTGGTGGCCGCGGCCGAAGCCGCCGTCGGGCTGGCGATCATCCTGACGGTCTTCAAGAACCGCGGCACGCTTGAAGATCGATGAAGTCGACTCGATGAAGAACTGACCCATGCACCACCTCTGGCTCATTCCCGCCTTCCCGCTGGCCGGCTTCCTGCTGAACGGCCTCTTCGGGCCGCCGCGCTGTCCAAGGCCGTCGTCAACGCGATTGCCATCGGCTGCGTGCTGCTGTCGTTCGCTTGGGTGCTGAAGACGCTCCTCGGCGCTGGGCGCCATGGAACAGCCGCACATGGAGCACTACTTCACCTGGATCCAGAGCGGCGACCTGCGCGTCGGCTGTCGACTTCGCCGTGGACCGCCTCACCGCGGTGATGCTGCTGGTGGTCACCGGCGTCGGCCTGCTGATCCACATTTACTCGATCGGCTACATGGCGCACGAGGGCGGCTACTACCGCTTCTTCGCCTACCTGAACCTGTTCATGTTCTTCATGCTGATCCTGGTGCTGGCGGCCAACTTCCTGCTGCTGTTCGTGGGATGGGAAGGCGTGGGCCTGTGCAGCTACCTGCTGATCGGCTTCTACTTCCTGAAGAAGTGCGCCACCGACGCCGGCAACAAGGCGTTCATCGTCAACCGCATCGGCGATTTCGGCTTCTCGCTGGCCATCTTCCTGATCTTCGTGAACTTCGGCTCGCTCGATTTCGCCACGCGTGTTCGCGCAGGTCGGCGGGCAGCCCGTGGAGACGAGCGCCGGGGCGCTGACCGCGATCGGCGCTGCTGCTGCTGGTGGGCGCCTGCGGCAAATCGGCGCAGATTCCGCTCTACGTCTGGCTGCCGGACGCCATGGCCGGCCCGACGCCGGTCTCCGCGCTGATCCACGCCGCCACCATGGTGACGGCGGGCGTCTACATGGTCGCGCGCTCGGCGCCGATCTACGTGCACGCGCCGGTGGCCCTGGACGTGGTGGCGATCATCGGGCTGGCGACGGCGTTCTTCGCCGCCACCATCGGCCTGGCGCAGAACGACATCAAGAAGGTCTTCGCCTACTCCACGGTTTCGCAGCTCGGCTACATGTTCCTGGGCGTGGGCGCGGGCGCGTTCTCGGCGGGCATCTTCCACCTGGTGACGCACGCGTTCTTCAAGGCGCTGCTGTTCCTCGGCGCGGGCAGCGTGATCCACGCGCTGTCCGGCGAGCAGGACCTGCGCAAGATGGGCGGGCTGCGCAAGAAGACGCCGATCACCTTCTGGACGCATGCTGTGCGCCGCGCGTGGCCATTGCCGGCGTGCCGCCGTTCTCCGGCTTCTTCAGCAAGGACGCGATCCTGCTGGCGGCCTACCATCACGCGCCGTGGATGTACTGGGTGGGCGTGCTCACCGCCGGGCATGACCGCCTTCTACGTCTTCCGCGCGATCTTCCTGGCGTTCTTCGGCGAGTACCGCGGCGATCGCGCACCCGCACGAATCGCCGCCGGTGATGACGGTCCCGCTGGTGGTGCTGGCGGCTGCTCTCGCTCGGCGGCGGCTACTCTTCAACGTTCCCCGAGTTGCTGGAGCCGATGTTCCCGGCGGCGGAAGGCGGGCCCGACGACGTCTCTGGTGTACATCTCGGTCGCGGCGGGCCTGGCCGGCATCTGCGCTGGCGTATCTGTTGTACGTGGTCAGGCCCGGCGCTGGCCGATGCCGTTGGCGCGACAGCTTCAGGCTGGCTCTACACGCTGGTCTACAACAAGTACTTCGTGGATGAGATCTACGACGCCGCGGTGGTGCGAGCCGCTGGTGGACGGCTCGCGCGCGGTGCTGTGGCAGGGCGTGGACGCGGGGCTGATCGACGGCATCGGTCAACGGCGTCGGGACGCGCGGCGCGCGGCGTCGGCGGCGTGCTGCGGCTGCTGCAGTCGGGCAACATCCGCAGCTACGCGGCCTGGGTGCGTGCTGGGGCTCCGTGCTGGTGATCGTGGCCTTCGTGTTCCTTGGGAGGGTGCGATGAACCTGCTCGACCTCGTGCTCGCTGCTGCCGCTGGCGGGATTCCTGCTCGCTGCTGCTGCTTCCGCGAAGAAGGCCCGCGGCTGGTCCGCTGGACGGCCCTCGCGATTTCGCTGGCGGTCTTCGTGGCGTCGCTGGCGCTGCTGGTCGGCTTCGACCGGTCGGCAGGCCAATTCCAGTTCGAGACCGACCTGCCCTGGATCGCCGCGCCCGACATCCACTACCACGTCGGGCTGGACGGCCTCAGCCTGTGGCTGGTGCTGCTCTCGACACTCTGCTCACGCCGATCGCGTGCTGATCTCCTGGCGCTCACATCGCAGGATCGCGTCAAGGAGTTCTACGCCTTCCTGCTGCTGCTGGAATTCGGGCTGATGGGCGTGTTCGTGGCGCTGGACCTGTTCCTGTTCTACGTCTTCTGGGAAGTCTCGCTGGTGCCCATGTACTTCCTGATCGGCATCTGGGGCCACGAGCGGCGCATCTACGCCGCGCGTGAAGTTCTTCCTGTACACGATGGCCGGCTCGGTGCTGATGCTGGCGGCGATCATCTACCTCTACAACTCGCGCCGGCACCTTCGACTATCCGGCTCTGATCGGACATGATCGTCAGACGGCGGGCTGGCGTTCGACCCGGCGGAGCAGACTGCTGCTGTTCCTGGCCTTCTTCGTCGCCTTCGCCATCAAGGTGCCGCTGTTCCCGCTGCACACCTGGCTGCCCGACGCGCACGTGGAAGCGCCCACGGCCGGCTCGGTGATGCTGGCCTCCGTCATGCTGAAGATGGGCACGCTACGGGCTGCTGCGCTTCTGCCTGCCGCTGTTTCCCGACCGCCGCGCGCGAGAACTGCGCTCCGTGGATCGTCGTGCTGGCCATCATCGGCATCATCTACGGCGCGCTGGTGGCGATGGTGCAGCCGAACATGAAGAAGCTGGTGGCCTACTCCTCGGTGAGCCACCTGGGCTTCGTCGTGCTCGGCATCTTCTCCTTCACCCAGCTCGGGCTGGACGGCGCGGTCTACCAGATGCTGAACCACGGCATCTCCACGGGCGCGCTTTTCATCCTGGTCGGCTACCTGTACGAGCGGCGGCACTCGCTGGAGATCGCCGACTACGGAGGAGTGGCCACGCCCGCGCCCAACCTTTCGACTGTGTTCCTGATCACCACGCTGGCCAGCATCGGGCTGCCCACGCTGAACAATTTCGTGGGCGAATACCTGGTGCTTCAGGGCGCCGCCCAGGCGAATTTCACCTGGGCGGTGTTCGCGGCCATCGGCGTGATCCTGTCCGCCTGCTACTGCTGTGGCTGTACCAGCGGACCTTCTTCGGTGAGGCGGGCGAGGCCGTCAGGTCGCACATGAGCGACCTGGTCCCGCGCGAGTGGGCCGCGATCCTTCCCCTGATCGTCCTGATGGTGTGGATGGGCATGGCCTCGCAGACCTTCATGCCGCCCATCAGCGCGACCAACGCGCGGATTGTCGAGCGCACGGAACAAGGCGTGGTCTTCCACGTGAAGAATTCCTTGCCGCAGCCTGGTAAGGAGGCCGCGCATGCCCGATAACTTTGCCCCTTCGAGCGCGGAGCTGCTGCGCTTCCTGCCGGAGATTATCCTGTCTCTGGTGGCCACGCTGGTCATGGTGCTCGACGCCTTTGGTGAAAGGCCGGCGGGGGCAGAGCGCGCTGGGCTACCTCTCCCTGGCCGGGTTCGTGGCGGCCATGGGAGGCGCCGTTGTGAGCTACGCGGATCCCGGGCCGGCCTTCCACGACATGCTGCTCGTGGACGGCTTCGCCACTTTCTTTACGGTGCTGGTGATCGGAGTCGGAATCCTTACCGCGCTTTCTTCCTTTCAGTACCTTCGCCGGGAAGGGGCCGAGTCGGGCGAGTACTACGCGCTGCTGATGTACTCCGTGATGGGACAGTGCATCATGGCGGCGGCAAATGACTTGATCATCATCTTCATCGGGCTGGAGATCTCCTCTATCGCCAGCTACGTGCTGGCGGGATACCTGCGGAACCGCCGGCAGGCCAACGAAGCGGCCATCAAGTATTTCCTGCTCGGGTCCTTTGCCACCGCGTTCCTGCTATACGGAGTCGCCTGGCTATATGGGATTGCCGGCTCTACCTACCTGGAGGACATCCGCACTGTGCTGATGACGCGGGGGCAGGCGGCTTCCCCCTTATTAGTGGCCGCGGCCGCGCTCGTATTCGTGGGCTTGGCTTTCAAGGTCTCCGCCTGGCCTTTCCAGGTTTGGACACCGGATGTCTACGAGGGTGCTCCGATCCCCGTTGCCGCCTTCCTGTCCGCGGGTCCGAAGGCGGCTGCCTTCGCGGTCTTGGTGCGCGTTTTCATGACGGCATTCGGGCCGATCAGCTCCCGGTGGGAGCCGCTGTTATGGGTCACGGCGCTGGCCACCATGGTCATCGGCAACTTCGCGGCCCTGGCGCAGTCCAACCTCAAGCGCCTGCTTGCCTACAGCTCCATCGCGCACGCCGGCTACGTTCTGGTGGCTGTGACAGCGCACTCCGAGATCGGGACTGCCGCGGTCATGTTCTACATGGCCGCCTATGCGCTCATGAATGTGGGCGCCTTCACGGTCGTGGGGCACGTCTCGCGCAAGGGAGAGCGCTACGTCGCGATCGAGGATCTTGCCGGCCTGGGCGTCCGTCAGCCGGTCACGGCGGGGCTGCTTTCCATCTTCCTGCTTTCGTTGATCGGCGTGCCGCTCACCGCGGGCTTTTTCGGAAAGTTCTACATCTTCCACGCCGCGCTGCATTCGGACCTCGTCTGGCTCACCGTTTTGGGCCTGCTCACCAGCGCCGTAGCCGCCTACTACTACCTGCGCATCCTGGTGGTGATGTATATGCGCGAGCCGGCCGAAGCGACCGCCGACCTGCCGCCGCTCGGCGCCGCGGTGGGCACTGCGCTCTGGATTTCGGCCCTGGGCACCCTGGTGCTGGGGGTGTACCCGTCGCTGATTCTTGGTTTTGCCGCCCGATCCGCGTTGCTGACCCGGTGAAGCCCGCTCGCTCACGCTCGCGGTTCAGCGCTGCCACCGAACCGCGACCGACAGGGAGTGGCTCAGAAATGGTCCCGTAATTCCGCGAATGTCGTCAGCGTCAGCAGGCGCCCGTTGCGTTCCCGGATCGCCTCGCGCTCCAGCGTCCAGGTGTGCGCGTGAGGGATAAAGACGGCGCCCAGGCTGGCTTCTAAGGCCGCGTTCACGTCTGACTTCGGGGAATTCCCGATCATCCACGTGCTTCGGGGATCCAGCCGCAGGGCCGACACGAGACTGCGATACGCCTCCGCGTCCTTTTCCTTCACAATCGCCGTGTGGTGGAAGTAACCGCCCAGACCCGAGCGGTCCAGCTTCAGCTTCTGCTCCTCGGGATGGCCTTTGGTGAACAGAACGAGCGTGTGGCGTTCACGGAGATACCCCAGCGTGTCTTCGACTCCTTCGATCAGCTCCATCGGGTGGTCGAGCAGGCGCTCACCGAATCTCCTGATCCTGGCCAGGTCCTCCGCATGGATCTCCCGCTCGGCCAGGTGCGAAAAGCACTCCTGCAAGTTCCTGGCGAAGTTAGCGGACCCGTAGCCGTGAAGCCGGTTGTTGACCACCTCGATCTCGTCCAGCACCGCGCGGATCTCCTCCGCCGAGAGTCTGGAATGATCGAGATAGTCCACGAACTCCTCGAAGGCCCGCTCGAAGTAGATGTTGTTCTCCCAGAGGGTGTCGTCCGCGTCGATGAGCAGATTCAGTCGCATGACATGCTACCATTATGGCGTTCCTGCGATGATCTCGAAACTGAAACGGACGCCCGGGATTTACCTGGTGGGCTTCATGGGAAGCGGAAAGAGCGTTGTCGGCGGGCTGCTGGCCCAAAGGCTCGGCTGGACCTGGTGCGACATAGACACCGACATCGAGTCCCAGAGGGGTATCGCCATCAATGAGATCTTCGACGCGTTTGGTGAGGACGAGTTCCGGCGGTTGGAAACCGAGGCCATCGGGAAGCGCGTGCGCATGATCCAGGCCGGCACGCCGATGGTGGTGGCCCTGGGAGGCGGGGCGTTCGTCCGCGAGCAGAATTACGATCTGGTCGAGAACAACGGGGTCACCGTGTGGCTGGATTGCCCGCTGCCCCTTATCCGGCGGCGGCTGGAGGGCTCGACCAACCGGCCCCTGGCGCGTGATCCGGAGAAGTTCGAGTTGCTCTATTGGGCCCGCCGCGGGAGCTATGCGCTGGCCGACTACCGCATTGACATCGACAGCGACGACCCCGTGGCGGCGGTCAAGGCTGTCCTGCAATTACCTCTATTCTGATGAAACCTCCCACCCCCGAACTGAAGCTCCGGCGCCTGGCGCTCAAGATCTTCAAGGGCGCCTTGAATGCCTCCGACCCCGGCGTTGCCATCCGGCGCCATGTGCGCGTCTCCGGCGGCTCGCTGGCCGCGGCCGGCCTCAAGTACAGGCTGGACTCCTTCCGTCATATCTACGTCATCGGAGCCGGAAAGGCCGGCGCCACCATGGCTCAGGCCGTCGAGCGTATGCTGGGCGGCAGAATCGAAGCCGGCTGGATCAACGTGAAGTACGGTCATCTGGCCAGGCTCCGCCGTATCAAATTGCACGAGTGCGGTCATCCGGTTCCCGACGAGGCAGGCGTGCGCGGAGCCGGCGAGATCGCCGCCATCGCGGAACAGGCCGGCGCCGAGGACCTGATTATTTGTCTGATCTCCGGTGGAGCCTCGGCCCTGATGCCGAGTCCCGCTCCTCCCATCACCCTCGAGGAGAAGCAGGCCACCACGCGGCTGCTGCTGGCCTCGGGCGCGAACATTCACGAAGTCAACGCAGTCCGCAAGCACATCTCGCGTTTGAAGGGTGGGCAACTGGCGCGTCTCGCCTCCCCCGCGACCGTGCTGTCGCTGCTGTTGTCCGACGTCATCGGCGACGACCTGGATGTCATCGGCTCCGGCCCGACTGCCCCGGATGCTTCCACCTTCCTCGGGGCGCGCGCCGTCCTGGAGAAGTTCGGCATCCTGGACCAAGCGCCGCGCTCGGTCCGCGAGCGCATAGAGCAGGGAGTCGCGGGGGAGATTCCGGACACGCCGAAGCAATCGGAGAAGCTTTTCCTGCGGGTCCGGAACCTGTTGGTGGGCAGCAACGACCTCGCCGTCAAGGCGGCCGCGGCTGAGGCGAAGCGGCTCGGACTGCGGCCTCTGGTGCTCTCCACCCGCATGGAAGGCGAGACGCGCGATGTGGCGCGCGTGCACGCGGCCATCGCCAGGGAAGTGGCCGCTTCAGGCCGTCCCGCGAAACCTCCCTTGTGCCTGATCTCGGGAGGCGAAACCACGGTGACCCTGCGGGGGGACGGGCTGGGCGGCAGGAACCAGGAGTTCGTGCTGGCGGCCGCCATCGATCTGGCTGGTGTCGAGCGCGTCGTGGTGCTCAGCGGAGGAACCGATGGCACCGACGGTCCCACCGACGCCGCCGGTGCGATCGCCAGTGGCAGCACCGTTCCCCGAGCGCTGGCCGCTGGCTTGGACCCTGCGAAGTTCCTGGCGAACAACGATTCCTATCGCTTCTTCGAGCCGCTCGGCGACCTTCTAAAGACCGGCCCGACCAACACCAACGTAATGGATGTCCGTCTGGTCCTGGTCGGAACGCACCCGCCCGCGGAGTAGCGGCCGGGCAAGCCCGGGGCACCTACTTCTTCCTTAGCGAGATCTCGCCGCGATTGGTGTTGAGGGTGATCGCCGGTCCCCGGCCCGTGGACCCCTTCAAGGAAGCCCCGGGGCCATCCCTGAGGACACGGACGGAATCTCCAAAGGCGCTGGTCACTTCACCTCGGCGCGTGGTGGCGGTCAGTTCGAAGCTGGCTTCCGAGGGCAGCGTGAGCTCGACGTTGCCGCTGCGGGTGCCGGCATCGATTTTCGCCGAGGGCGCGTGGTCCGGAGCGAGGGTGATGTCACCCCGCTCCACGGAGACGGACGCTTCGCCCTGGAAGTCCTGGATGTGTACGTCCTTTGACTGCGCGGTCAACCGGATCGGCCCCACCAGGTTCCTCCCCGTGAAATCGCCCAGCGTCAGGTTGAACTGCCCAGGCACGCGCTCGACTCTGAATTCGGTGGTCCCGCTCTGGAAGATCAGGGGCTTGGCCAGATTGCGGCCCGTGATCTCCCCCGAGTAGTAGCCATTGATGTTCACATTGCCGGCGACATTCTCCAGCTCCACGTCCTGTCCCCTGCCCAGGACATCCACGTTGCCCTTGACGTTCACGGCCCGAACGATGTCACTTCGCCGGAGATCCACGTGGGCGCTTCCGCCGATGTCCTGCAACCTGACGCCGGCGTTGGCGCTGGTAATGTCCACTCCGCCGTCGATGTTGAGAATGTCGAAGTCGCCCAAGCGCCCGCTGGCCTGGATGCTCGTCCCGCGAGGCACCGTCAGCTCCAGGTCGGTGGAGACGGTCGAGTCGCTGGGCGTGCCCGCCTGCTGCGTGGTGCGAATCACCAGTTGATCGCCCTCGGTGGTGATCCTGAGCGCCAATTTCTTGTTGGCTTCATCAGCCTCGGACTCGCTGAGGGCGCGGACGCTGGTGTGGCCGCCAACCCTGATTTCCTGCGTGTCAGCGCCGACGATACGCGTGTTTCCGCGGGAGTTGTCCACCACAATCCGGGCGGCCTTGGACACGCTTCTCTGTTCCTGGATGGGAAAATCGTACGTCTCGCCGAACAGTTCGACGCCTCGCCCTACCGTGAAAATCCTGGGGAAGCTCGGCCCCCTCTGGACGAAAAAGAACAGCCCGGAGCCGATCAGGCAGATGAAAACGATCAACGTCCATTCGCCGCCGGAAATTCCCCGCGACGGCACCGGCTTGGACGAAAGACGCCAATAGAGGATCTCCACCAGCCGCAGCAGGCCCCACACGATCAGCACGAACGGCCAGTAGGTCGCGATCATCCTGAGGGACACCGAGCCCGGATAGAGGTTCGCTGCCAGGAACAGGCCTCCGATCAGGATGAGTATCAGCGGCCCAATCAGTGAGTGGCGTCTTGTCATGGCGTGACTCCCGCGGGTGGGTTGGTTCCGGCTTCCTGGCACCCGCCGGAGGCGCGCTCCAACAGCTTCAGGACGCCGAGAAGAATCAGCAGGACAGGCCAAGTCCGATGAAAGCCGTAGGGCGTGAACTGGCCCAGGGCAAACAGCACGCCTATGGCGATGAGCAAAATGGGCCCCCGGACGGCGCAGACCAAAGAGCGCTCGCTACTGTTCATGGGGAACCTCCTTAGAGGACGCCCGGTCGGCGCCGCGCTCCCTCCAGCGCGCGAAAAGCATGTACCCCCCGACGGCAATCAGCGCGACGGGCCACAGCCGGTAAATGAACCGAACCCAGTCAGGCCTTGCATTCGTCACGAGAAAAAGAGTCCCCAGCACGATCAAAGTCACGGCAGTCGCCGTGGAGCCGGCCTGGGGGGAGTGAAACGGGATCAAGCTCGAGAATTCGTCCACGGCCAGGCCGCGCAGGCGCCTGTTGGCCGTGTGGTAGGCCTCAAAAGCCATGTAGAAGAACCACAAGGCGATGAGTAACCCGAACAGGGGCTCAAAGCCGCCGGCGCTGTCCGAGCTCACGATGCTGATGAGCACGCCGAGCACGATTACGTGGATCAGCCCCTTGACATACTGCCCGTTGTAGATGGCTCCGACCCCGGGAATCAGACCCAGTACGAAGGCGAGCCCGGGGGAAGCGCCTCCAGGCTGCCCGGGTTGCCACGCGGGCTCCGGCGCGGCTTCCAGCACGGCTGCGTGTTCCTGGCAGTAAACCGTGCCCCCCACCACTCTCTGGCAGGAGCCGCACAGCGGCCTCCCGCAGTTGCGACAGTACGCTATGGCCTGCTGATCTGTGTGCAAGTAGCAGTTCATGGCACTCTACCTCCGCCTCATCTCTTCCCTGTTGGCCGGGCAGCTTCCGATTGCCGTGCGGGACTCCCCGCCGCGGTCTCCCCGCCGGAGTCGCGGGCCCCTTCGTCCTGAGCCGTCAGCTCCGTCAGGCGAGACCGGATTTCATAGACAAAACGCAAACTCTCATAGAACTTGACAGTCCGGGTCCAGGCTCGATGAGCCCGGTCGTCGACGTTCTGCCAGACTCTGGCCGGATCGAGGTCCGAGAGACTCAACTGCCGCACATCGATCCGCGCGGCCCGGGCCAGCATCGCCAGCGAGAGCACCGTCATAGCCATGCCCATGGCGAAGCGCGGCTGCAATACGGGTCCTAGCAGGTGCCCCAGCATCGCCAGTGGGCCGCGACGCTTCTCCAAAACCTTCTCCCGGTTGCCCGCCAGATCGTAAAGAATTCGGGTGACCAGCTCCGGCGGCGGCTCCACCTCGGCCGAGCGGCGTGCCAGCGCCACCACCGCCGCGGCGTCCCGCGCCATTTCCGCGCAACCCGGGCACTGCGCCAGGTGAGCCTCGACGTCCGCCTTCCGGGCGGAACTGAGCGTCCCATCGACGTAGTCGCAGAGCAAGGTTTCCAGTTCGTAGCAGTTCATATGGAGACCTTGTGCCTTCGCAGAACCCTGGCCAGTTCTGTCCGGCCGCGGTTCAGTCTGGACTTCACCGTGCCCTCAGGCACATTCAGAGCCTGGGCAATGTCGCGGTATTCCATCTCTTCCAGATCGCGCAGAATCACCACCTCCCGCAGTTCCGGCGACAGTTTCCGCAAGCCCTGCTGGAGGATCTCGCTGGCTTCTCTTCCGCTCAACAGCCCGTCCGCGCGGCTGGCAACGCCCTGCCGGTGTTCCAGCACGGGCAACTGATCCTCGATGGAATCGCTGGCCCGGTCCAGCTTGGTCCTGCGGTAGTGATCGATCAGGAGGTTGCGGGTCAGCCTCGTAAGCCAGGTGGTGAACGAGCCCTCGCCCGCCCGGAAGCTCTTCAGATTCCTAAAGATGCGCAGGAAGACCTCCTGCGTGAGGTCCTGGGCGTGGCCATCGTTGCCGGTGAAGCGGTAGCACATGGAGTAGACCCGCTTCGTATAGGCCTTCGCCATGTCCTCCCAGGCGGACTCCTCGCCCCTCAGGCAACGTTCCACCAATACCTGTTCAGGATCCAAGCCTTGCCCCGCTAACGAGCCCCACCCCGCCTTGGTGGACCCGCGCCCGGTTCTGATCCCGGCGGCGTTTTGGTACCACCCCATCGGAACTGGTTGAGCCAATGTTGCCATGACCTCGCTCGGATCGCCGGGGGTCGATGGACTCCGGGTCTCAGGGGTACTGGGCCGGATGCCATCAATTCAGGCTTCCAGTATGAGAAACGAGGCTTTATCATGATAAGTTCGCACCAATCCGCGCCCGGACGTGCCGCTCTTCATTCTAGCCCGGAGGCCGACGGCACGAAAGGTCGGATTTCGGCGGTCAAGGTTCTGAGGAGGTCCCATACAGAGGCATAGACGCCGTCTTCTGGTGGCTGTCACTTGCGTGGTCCTTGTGATCGCGCTGCTCGTGGCGACGCGGTGGCGTCACGGCGAGTTCGACTGGACGCTGTTTGCCGCCACGCTGGTCGGGCTGCGCTGGCCGTGGCTGCTGGCTTCTGCCGCCGTCGCCCTGGCCACCTACTATGGGCGCGCGCTGCGTTGGGCGGTCATGATCCGGCACCTGAAGCCTCGGCCCAGCTTGTGGGGTCTGTTCTCGGCCACGGCGATCGGGTTTGCGGCCATCGTGGTTCTAGGCAGGCCGGGGGAACTGGTGCGGCCCTACTTGATTTCGGTTAAGGAGAAGCTTCCCTTTTCTTCGCAGTTGGCTGCCTGGCTGCTCGAAAGGATTTGCGACCTGCTCAGCGCCCTGCTGATATTCGCCTTCGCTTTGCTTCAGGTCGAGAGGTCTGGCGCAAGAGTCGGGCCGCGTCTGGAATGGGCGCTTGAGGCTGGTGGCTACGTCGCCGCGGTGGCGGGCTTCGTGAGTATCGCCGTAGTCGTCCTGCTGCGGCAGTTTTCCCGCGCCGCCCAGCAGAGGATGCTCGACAGCCTGACCTTCCTGCCGGAACACTGGCGAACCAGGGCGGGGGAAATGCTTAGCGCCTTTGTCGTGGGGGTGGAGGCTACAAAGCGTCGCTCCAGCTTGTGGGGGATCTTTCTTTACACCCTGCTGGAGTGGGGGCTCATTGTATTGTGTTACGTGGCGCTGTTCCGCGCATTCCCCGCCTTAGCCGGTCTGCGTCTCACCGATGTGCTGATCCTGATCGGCTTTGTGGCCTTCGGCAGCCTCGTCCAAATCCCCGGAATTGGGGGAGGAGTCCAGGTGGTCTCAATTGTGGTGCTCACCGAAATCTTTAGAATTCCCTTGGAGGTCGCCAGTGGGATGGCCCTCGTGATTTGGTTCGTTACATTCGTGGTAATTGTTCCTGTGGGTCTCGTTTTGTCCGTCCACGAGGGGCTTAACTGGCGTAAGATCAAGGAGATGGAAGTTGGTTCACTCCAATGAACTGCCCCTTCTGCGGCCATAGACAGGATCGGGTAGTCGACTCCCGGGAGAGCCGGGAGGGGGACGTGGTCCGCCGCCGCCGGCAATGTCTCAAGTGCGAGCGGCGCTTCACCACCTACGAGCGCATTGATGAAGTCCCGTACATGGTTGTCAAGAAGGATGGCCGCCGCGAGAAGTTCGACCGGCAGAAAGTCCTGACCGGGCTGCTCAAAGCTTGCGAGAAGAGGCCCGTGCCCATGGCCAAACTCGCCGAAATCGTGGACGAAGTCGATGGCAGGCTGGCGGAAAGCGTTGACAGAGAAATAAATACTACAGAAATAGGCGAACTCCTCATGGAACGTCTGCGCACACTGGACAAAATCGCTTATGTGCGTTTTGCCTCCGTGTATAGGGACTTTCAGGACGTTGAGGCTTTTCTCAGCGAGTTGAAGAACCTAATTCGGCAGAAGAGGAAGTGAGAGCGAACGGGGGTGTCGGGCACTGCCCAAGTGTGGGGGGCGGTGCCCCGCGCCAGCCCTGAAACCTAAGTTGCCCCACAGCAATCTAAGTAATTGGAGGCTTTTCCTGGAAAGACTTTGGTGTTATAATCAACTAGATGCTCAACTTCGAGGGGCGAAGCCTTCGAAAGCGAGCGTCCCGACAATACGTCTGATTCAACAATGGATCACGGCGATTCATCACCCAAGCCGCTATATTGCATGCCTACGGACTGAGAGGTGTGTCCCAAGTGGAGCAATTTGAGGATCATTATCTAGCTGACCATACTGAACGTCTTGGTCTGCCGTTCGAGGAAGAACAGAAGTTCTTCGACTCGGAGGAAGCCCAGGAGACAGATGAGTTCCATGGCGCTCCGCCGGTCGAGGACTCGATCTACACGGACGACCCGGTTCGTGTCTACTTGCGCGAAATGGGTGCGGTGCCTCTTCTGACTCGCGAAGGCGAGGTGGATTTGGCGCGGCGCATGGAGCGTGGTAAGTTTCGGATGCAGAAGGCGATAAGCCGATCTCCCCTGGTTCAGCATGCGGTCGCGGGAATCGCCGAGCAGTTGAAAAAAGGCTCCGAGGAGTTGGACTGCTGGGCGGACTTGGGCGACGTTGAAGAAGGAACCGCCGCCGACCAGCGCCGGCGCACCCAGTTGCTTCAATTCTTTGGCGATATCACCGCTCTTTGGAAGCGGCAGCAGCAACTCGCCGAGAAAGTGGACGACATCCCCGCTTCCGCAAAGAAGCCCATGCGGCGATGGACCGGAAAGCTCAGGCGGTGCAAGGTAGAGGCATCTCTGACGATCCGCCATATTCCCTTCACCGCATTGCGCTGGAAGGAGTTCGCCAAGAGTATCGGGCACTCCGTGGATGAACTCAGCGCCCTGGAGGCGGAACTGCGCCGGATCGAGGACCGTTCCGGAACCACTGCCCAGAGCCGCGTCCGCGAGTTGCGCCGGGAGATCCGGAAGCGCGAAGCTCTGGCCGGAGCCCCCTTGGCTGATCTGCGCCACACCCTGGCCGTTATTCGTCACGGCGAGTTTGAAGCGGAGAGAGCCAAGAAGGACCTGGTCGAGGCAAACCTGCGCTTGGTGGTGTCGGTCGCCAAGAAGTACGTGAACCGCGGGTTGCACCTGCTGGACCTGATTCAGGAAGGCAACATCGGCCTGATGCGCGCCGCCGACAAGTTCGAATACCGCCGCGGCTACAAGTTTTCTACGTACGCCACCTGGTGGATTCGGCAGGCCATCACGCGCGCCATTGCCGACCAGTCCCGGACCATCCGCATCCCGGTGCACATGAACGAGAGCATGAACAAGTTCTTGCGGGCCAACCGGGAACTGGAGAAGGAGCTGGGCCGGGCTCCGACCAACGACGAGATCAGCCGCCGGATGGACATCCCCGTCGAGAAGGTCCAGAAGCTAAAAACCATCTCGCGGGATCCTGTCTCGCTGGAGACGCCCGTCGGGCGTGACGGCGAGTCCGCTCTGGGAGACCTCATCGAGGATCGCTGGGTGGGCTCTCCGGTGGATACGGTCATCGAAACCAACGTGCGGGACGAGACCGCCAACATTTTGAAGACCCTTTCTCCGAAGGAGGAGAAGGTGATTCGGCTGCGCTTTGGAATCGGCTGCGAACGGGAGCACACGCTGGAGGAGATCGGGCAGGAGTTCGATGTCACCCGCGAGCGCATCCGGCAGATCGAGGCCAAGGCGCTGCGTCAATTGCGTTCCCCCGAGAGAGCGCGCCATCTCCGCGCCCTGCTCGCAGCCCGTTAAGTTTGCAGTATCCTATCTCCTTTTGGGGCCGGGTCAATGACTTGGCCCCTCTTTCATGCCCGGGCGTGGTGATTCACCGGCCCTGATCCCCCGCCCAGCCCTGGATTGGTCCGAATCGCTTCCGTAATGAACCGCTTGGCCCTGCTTACGGCCTCAACCAGCGCAGTGCCCTTGGCCAATTCGGCGGTAATGGCGGCCGAGTAGGTGCAGCCCGACCCGTGGGTATGCCGCGTCTCCAGGTGTTCAGCCGGGAATTCGTACCACTGATCCTCGGCTAGCAGAACGTCGGTCGCGCTTGCCGCCAGGTGCCCGCCCTTCACCAGCACCGCCTTGGCGCCCATGGCGCGGATCGACTCGGCGGCCCGGCGCATGTCACGGACGCTGCGGGTCGCCAGGCCCGTCAACGCTTCGGCTTCGGCCAGGTTGGGGGTCACGAGGAACACGCCGGGGATCAGACGCGTCCGAAAGAGCTGCCGGGCATCCTCGGACATCAGCATGGCTCCGTGTGTGCTCACCATCACCGGATCGATCACCAAGGGGAAGGCGAAGCCGGCCGCCAGTTCCGCCACTGCTTCCATGACGCCGGCGTTGCCCAGGGCGCCCAGTTTGGCCGCGCTGGGGGGGATGTCCTCGAGGACTGCGCGGATCTGGTCGCTCACCAGCAGCGGAGGCAGGCATTCCACGCGATCCACGCGCCGCGTGTTCTGCACGGTGAGGAGCGTGATGACCGCCTCCCCGTACACGCCGAATTGATGGAACGTCTTCAGATCCGCCTGGATGCCGGCGCCACCGCTGGGATCTGAGCCGGCGATGGTCAGTGCGACTGGTTTCATTGCCTCAGACTCGCTTCGTTCTCTTGGCGTAGACCTTCACCAACGCGCGCCGCAAGAACCCGGGGATCAAGGCCATGAACACGACGAGGAGCCGGTAGCGAAGCCCCGGCACCACGATCAGCTTACCCCTTTCCAGGCCCTTGAGGGAAGCGGCCGCGATCTTCTCCGCTTGCATCCACCAGCCCCGGGGGATGACCTTCCGGTCGACTCCCATCACATCGTGGAACTCGGTGTAGGTAAAGCCGGGGCAGAGCGCCTGGACTCGAACGTGAGACCCCGCGGCCGCAAGTTCCATCGCCACCGCCTCCGTGAAGTGGTTTATCCAGGCTTTAGTGGCGTGGTAGCTGACATTGCCCGGCGTGGCCGTGAAGGCCGCCACCGAAGAGACGTTGATCACGCCGCCCCTGTCGCGCGGCACCATCCCCTGCAACGCCGCGTGGGTCAGGCGCATCGTGGCCAGGATGTGCAGACGGTGCATGCGGTCATGGTCTTCCAGGTCCGACTCAGAGAACCGGCCCCGCGTGCCGAAACCGGCGTTGTTTACCAGCAGATCGAGGTTGTCCGCCGTCGAGAGCCGATGTTCCACCGCGGCCAACTCCGCTTCGACTGTCAGGTCCGCCGTCAGCACCTCAACGCGGACGTTCTTCAGTTCCTTGGCGAGTTCCTCCAGGCGGTCCCTGCGGCGCGCTACCAGGATCAGGTCGTAGCCCCGGACGGCGAGTTCGCGTGCAAAGGCGGCGCCAATGCCGCTGGACGCACCCGTGACAAGCGCCGTTGCTCTGGCTGGGGCCAATCAATTCCTCCGGCTCTCGGGAATGGGACTCCCATCCTAGCACGTGCCCCTCGGAGGCGAATGCCCGCTTGCCCAAACGCACATCGCGCGGTTCAGTTCCTTTGTACTCGCTCTTGTTTTCGGCCTTGGCGGGATCGATCCGCAGGCAGCGCTATGCTCCTTCTGGCTGGGGTCCTGTCCATGCGGCGGCGTCGAATCTCGACCGGCCACCCCAGTCGCCTGCCAGGAAGGGCCACATGACGCCCCTGGTATAGCCGGGAACGCACTCCCCACACAACTACGTGTAATGTAATGAAAAACAAAGGCTTACCAGGATATCCGTGGGCTCAGCCGGCGCTCTTCGTAGGTTTACTATTGTCATGTGCATTTTCAATTGACGCAAGTTGTGCAAGGTGATAGAATTTGCGCCGGGAGACTTGTAATGGGGAAATACCGTTTGAGCGTATTACTGTTGTGTTTCTTGTCGACGGCGTTGGTCTTTGCACAGTCTGACCGAGGGATCATTACTGGTACGATTTCGGATCCTACCGGGGCGATGATTCCCGCCGCTCGAATCACTTTGGTCAACGTGGACACCGGTGCGAGCTATGAGACCGTCAGTACCGACACCGGGAACTATACGCTGCCTTCGCTGCCCGTCGGCATGTACAAGCTGACCGCGGAACACGCTGGTTTCAGCCGCTATGAGCAGACCGGCATCCGAGTGCAGGTGGCCGTCACGGCCCGCCTTGACATCAAGCTCGCAGTGGGCCAAGTATCGGAGTCGGTGCAGGTCACAGCCGAAGTGGCGATGCTGAAGACCGAGAACGCCGAGCAGTCCTCGACCGTCGCGGGCGACACCATCAATGCCTTGCCGATCAACTTCGGGATCGGCGCGGGCGCCATCCGCAATCCGCTGTCCTTCGTACAACTGACACCTGGCTCGCTGATGAACGGCTGGAACAACATCCGCGTGAACGGGAACCCAACCGGCACTTTCCGGATCCTGTTCGAGGGACAGGAATCGTCGAGCGGCCTGGACGCGCGCGTTTCCGACGAGTCGCAGCCTTCCGTTGAGACCATTCAGGAGTTCACGCTCCAAACCTCCAATTTCGCGGCCGAGTTTGGCCTGGTCGCCGGCGGGCTGTTCAACTTCACTTCGCGCGGTGGTACCAACCAGTTCCACGGCAGCGGGTACGATTACTTCGTCAACGAGGCGCTCAATGCCGGGATCCCATTCACGGACAACGGTAAGGGCGGGCATGTGCGCACAAAAAAGAGGCTGAATGACTATGGCTTCTCGGTGGGCGGGCCGGTCCTGATTCCCAAGGTCTACAACGGAAAGAACAAGACATTCTTTTTCTGGAATTACGAAAAATACCTCGACCGGGAGACTCCCTACCTGGGGCTCACCACCGTTCCAAGCGATGCTTACAGGAACGGGGATCTGAGCGGGATGCCGAATTTGGGCCAAAACCTGGGCACGGACTTCCTTGGCCGGGCGATTCTGAGGAACACAATCTACGACCCGGGGACCACTCGCACGGACTCCAGCGGCCGGCTGATTCGTGACCCATTCACCAACAACACGATCCCTGTCGGCCGGTTCGACCCGGTGTCGGTGAAGATCCTGGCGCTGATTCCCAAGGGGGACAAC
The DNA here is from genome assembly GCA_963798455.1 of Bryobacterales bacterium. GTDB lineage: Bacteria > Acidobacteriota > Terriglobia > Bryobacterales > Bryobacteraceae > CAWCTD01. The sequence continues at coordinate 3,777,026 of CAWCTD010000003.1, read as the reverse complement.
AGCAGCCTGGTGAACAACTTTGCGCGGCGGGCCAAAGCGCGGAAGATCCAGACGATCCCCTCGCTCAAGATCGATCACACACTGCCCGGCTCGGCGAAGCTCTCGGGTTACTGGTCCATGCAGGCGACCGACAAGGACAACGGGTATGATGGATTGCCGGATCCCATCGGGGCGCGCCGCGATCAGATCATCCGCAGCCAGACATTCCGCATCAACTATGACCAGTCCCTGAGTCCGACTCTGCTTCTTCACCTCGGCGCCGGCGTGCAGCGGTACAACAACCCCGACACGTCTCCGCCTGTGATCAACGATTTTGACGCTCTCGCGCAGCTTGGGCTCAAGAACACGGTGGGTACCGGCTTCCCGCGCATCGGAACCTTGGGCGACAACACCTTCGGTGGGATGGCCCTGGCTATGGGGCCGACGAACCGGGGTCTCTACCTCCAGGTCAAGCCGACGGCCGTGGTTCAGTTGACGTATGTCCGCGGCAACCACACTTACAAGACAGGGGGCGAGTGGAAGATCGACACGTTCACGAACAAGTCAACCATCGGCCTGAGTCCCAGCCTTGGGTTCGGCAGCGCCGTGACCGGACAGCCGCTCTACGGCCAGACGCTCCCCGGGGGAACCGGCATCGGTTATGGCTGGGCTACCTTCCTGCTGGGTCTGTACGACAGCGGGTCAGTCGGCAACGCCGTGGACCCCCAATATCGCCGCTCGAGCTGGGCTCTCTACGCTCAGGACACCTGGAAGGTCAACCGCAAGTTGACGGTGGACTACGGTCTCCGCTGGGACCTGCAAAAACCCATGCGGGAACTGTGGCGTCGCACCAGCACCTTCGACCCGACGCTCACAAATCCCAATGCCAACGGCATTCTTGGGGCAACCAAGTATGAGGGGCCCGGACCGGGCCGCTGCAACTGCACCCTGGTTGCCACCTATCCCTACGCCGTGTCGCCACGGTTGGGCATCGCGTACAAGCTCCGCGAGAAGACCGTCTTGCGGGCGGGATGGGGCTTCAGCTATAACACAGTCAACAACTTCGGCTACGTCGGCAGCGGCAACAGCCTGGGGATGGGCTTCAACTCGATCAACTTCACGCCGTCCCAGTCGGGGCTCCCCGCTGGCAAGATGTCCGACGGCCTGGTCTGGAGCCCGGCGGATCTTTATGCGGCCAGCTACGATCCCGGTTTGCGGGTCGTCCCCGGCGCTGCCGTGCAGAGCGCGCCCTCCAGGATCGATCCCCAGGGGGGACGGCCTCCCCGGGTCAACCAGTGGAATATCTCGCTTCAGCATGAGCTCATGAAGGACCTGGTGGTGGAAGCCGCCTACGTCGGAAATCGCGGAGTCTGGTTCAACACTGGCGCCTTGATCAGCTACGACGCCATCAACCCGGCTCTCCTCAAGACCTTGGGGATCGACATCACCAACTCGGCGGACCGAACGCTGCTCACGTCGACCATCGTTTCATCCACGGCAGTGGCGCGAGGCTTCAAGAAGCCCTACGCCAATTACCCAGACGCCGGCACCGTCGTGCAAAGCCTGAGGCCCTACCCGCAGTTCAATGGTGTTGGTGCTACCTGGTCTCCGCTGGGGAAGACCTGGTACGACGCTTTGCAGGCGAAGGTGACCAAGAGGTACTCGCAGGGGCTTGACTTCTCCCTCTCGTACGCATTTTCCAAGACCCTGTCCAACTACGAAGGGAGCGGCAACATCTACGATCGGTCCACCTTCAAGGGCCTCGCTGCTGGTGACCTGCCGCACATCCTGACCATCAGCATCAACTACAGGATGCCGGCCTATGGCTTCGTCAAGCAGAACAGGTTGACTCGCGCGGTTTTGGCCGACTGGACCATCGGCTCCGTACTCCAGTACTTGAGCGGCTCGCTGCTCCAGGCGCCGGCCTCGAGCAACAGCATCGGCACCTATCTGCCTGGCCAGGGCAACCGGCAGGTCCGCGTTTCCGGCCAGTCGCTGTACCAGAAGGACTTGAACGGCCCCTACAACCCGACCACGGACGTGGTCCTGAACCCCGCGGCCTGGACCGACCAGGCGGCAGGAGTATGGGGCAGCTTCATTAACTACTATGGTGATTTCCGTGGAATGCGGCGTCCGAACGAGTCGATAAACCTCGGAAAGCGCTTCCCGATTCGCGGCGAGCGCATGGCCCTCTCCCTCCGGGTGGAGTTCTTCAACATCTTCAACCGGCTTGAAGGTGTGCCGAATCCAAGCACCTCCAACCCGCAGACGACGCCGACGCGTAACTCCGCTGGCGTGCTGACGGGGGGCTTCGGTTTCGTCAACTTCAATACCATCAGCACCACTGACGGTACGCCTCGAAGCGGGCAGATTGTCGCCCGGTTCGAGTTCTAGCAACCCCTGCGCCGGCGCCTGCAACGACGGGCGCCGGCGTCCTTTGTGTGGTGCGTTATCCCCCGTCTATCTGCAAGCGTGGCAAGAGTTTAAGGGCCACCGGCCGGCCGCATAATACATCTGAAAGTAATGTAATATACCTGGCGTGGTGCTCATCTCGGTTCCGAAACGAACCTTGGCAAACCGCCAAAGTTGAGATATAAAGGAAAGGACTTGCGTGAGGAGGTTTGCTCAGTGCCAGTAGGAGGAACGGTGCAGCGTGTGTGCATTCCACCCACGCACCTGACTCATTGACGGCCACGAGATCAAACGAATCGCGCTCAAGGGCTCCGATTTGGTTGGGCTCCCGCAACTGCCTCCCGGGGTACGCGACACGAGCATCCGTAGGGAGGTGACTTTGAGGGAAGCCCTCAATCTCGGGGTCAGGCTTGACGATTTGGTCAGTTTTATTTTGACCTCACGATATTCCGAACATACAGTCGATAGGGGGAAATTCTTGATGGGGAAATACCATGTACTAGCGTTGTGCTTTTTGTCTGCGGCTTTGGTCTCTGCGCAGACTGACCGCGGTGCCCTCACCGGCACCGTCACCGATCCCACCGGCGCGATGATCCCTTCCGCTAAGATCACCGTGACAAACGTGGACACCGGTGCTGGCTCTGAGACCGTCACCACTGCCACCGGTAATTATACAGTGCCTTCCCTGGTCGTGGGTGCCTACAAACTCACCGTGGAACACGCGGGCTTCAGCCGCTACGAGCAGACCGGGATCCGCATCCAGGTTGCCGTTACGACGCGCCTCGATGTCCAACTGAGAGTGGGCCAAGTTTCGGACTCGGTCGTGGTCACAGCCGAGGCGGCGATGTTGAAGACGGAAAACGCCGAGCAGTCTTCGACCATCGCGGGCGACACGGTCAATGCTCTGCCACTCAACTTCGGAATCGGCGCGGGCGCCATCCGCAACCCGCTCTCTTTCGTGCAACTGACGCCGGGCTCCACCATCTCCGGGTGGAACACCATCCGCGTGAACGGGAATCCGGCGGGCACCTACCGCATTCTGTTCGAGGGGCAGGACTCGACCAGCGCCTTGGACGTGCGCGTCTCCGATGAGGTGCAGCCCTCGGTGGAGGCGATCCAGGAGTTCACCCTCCAAACCTCCAACTTTGCGGCTGAGTTCGGCCAGGTGGCCGGCGGGCTGTTCAACTTCACCTCGCGCGGCGGTACCAACGAGTTCCACGGCAGCGCGTACGACATCATCGCAAACGAAGCCCTGAACGCCGGCATCCCGTTCACGGATAACGGCAAGGGTCAGCACGTGCGCCCCTCCAGGAAGCTGCACGACGGTGGTTTCTCGGTGGGCGGCCCGGTCTGGATCCCGAAGGTCTACAACGGCAAGAACCGGACGTTCTTCTTCTTCAACTACGAGAAGTACCGCGACCGGCAGAACGCCTACCTGGGCCTCACCTCGGTCCCGACCGACGCCTTCAGGGCCGGCGACCTGAGTTCCATGCTGACGGGACAGAACTTGGGCACCGACTTCCTGGGCCGGTCCATCCTGCGGAACCAGATCTACGACCCGGGCAGTACGAGGACAGACTCGACCGGAAGGCTGATCCGGGACCCGTTCACCAACAACCAGATTCCGACTGCCCGGTTCGACAGTGTTACGTCGAAGATTCTGGGTACCATGCCCAAGCCGAATCATGGCACGGGCATCGTGAACAACTACGAGTTGCGCACCCCGTTCCGCAAGATCCAGCAAATCCCGTCGGTCAAGATCGACCACACCCTTCCGAACTCGGCGAAGCTCTCGGGCTACTGGTCCGAGCAGCTCACGGACAAGGACGTGGGTCAGGACGGCTTGCCCGACCCGGTCTCCCAACGCCGGGACCTGTATATCAAGAGCAGCACGATCCGAATGAACTACGACCAGTCCTTGACACCGACGGTGCTGCTGCACCTGGGGGCCGGTTTCGTGCGCTACCGGAACCCGGACTCGACGCCAGCCGTGATCGCGAATTATGACGAGGCAGGGCTGCTCGGGCTCAAGGGCGCGCCGGGGACCGGCTACCCTCGGATTGGGGCCCTCGGTGACGACACCTTCGGCGGCATGTCCCACGCCGTCGGACCTACCAACCGCGGACTCTACCTGCAAGTCAAGCCGACCGGGGTGGTTCAGCTCACCTATGTCCGTGGTAATCACACCTACAAGACCGGCGGCGAGTGGAGAATCGACTCTTTCACGAATCGTTCCGACATCGGCCTGAGCCCGAGCCTGGGCTTCGGGAGCGGTGTCACCGCCCAGCCGCTCTATGGCCAGACGCTGCCGGGCGGCACCGGCATCGGCTCCAGCTTCGCGACCTTTTTGCTTGGCTTGTACGACAGCGGTTCGATCGGGAACTCGACGGACCCGCAGTACCGCAAGTCGGCCTGGGCTTTTTACGTTCAGGACACGTGGAAAATCAATCGGAAACTGACGTTCGACTACGGCATCCGCTGGGACCTGCAGAAGCCCATGCGGGAACTGTGGCACCGCACCAGCACCTTCGACCCGATGCTGCCCAATCCCAATGCCAACGGCATTTTAGGGGCAGTCAAGTATGAGGGGCCTGGAGTGGGCCGCACGAGCTCCAATCTAGTCACCACCTATCCTTACGCGGTGGCTCCGAGGCTCGGGATCGCCTATCAAATCAACCCGAAGACCGTCTTGCGGGCGGGCTGGGGCTTCAGCTACTCCTTCGCCAACAACTTCGGGTATGTCGGCAGCGGCAACAGCCTGGGCATGGGCTTCAACTCGATCAACTTCACGGCGCCACAGGCCAACGTCGAGGTCGGCAAGCTGCAGGATGGGCTGATCTGGAATCCACAGGATCTCTACGGAGCCAGCTACGATCCAGGCTTGAGGGTTGTTCCGGGGGCTTCGGTGCAAAGCGCTCCCTCCAGGATCGATCCCCAGGGCGGGCGTCCCCCCAGGGTCAACCAGTGGAACATCTCGCTCCAGCGGGAGGTGATGAAGGACCTTGTAGTAGAGGCGGCCTACGTGGGCAATCGCGGCGTTTGGTTCAATAACACCAGCTTGATCAACTACGACGCGATCAACCCGGCGATCCTCGCCGGCCTGGGCATCGACATCACCAACGCGGCGGATCGCACTCTGCTTACCGGACGGATCGACTCGTCCAACGCGGTGGCGCGCGGCTTTACCAAGCCCTATGCCAACTTCCCGAGCAGCGGCACGGTGGTACAGAGCCTCAGGCCGTATCCCCAGTACAACGGCGTTGGGGCGACTTGGTCGCCGCTGGGGGCGACCTGGTACGACGCCCTTCAAATGAAGGCCACCAAGCGGTACTCTAACGGGCTCGACTTCAGCGCCTCCTATGCCTTCTCAAAGAACCTGACCAACTACGACGGCAATGGGAACGTTTTCGACCGATCCACTTTCAAGAGCCTCGCGGCCGGTGATCTGCCCCACATTCTGACTATCAGCATCAACTATCGGATGCCGGCTTACGGCTTCATCAACCGGAGCCGGCTGACCCGCACGCTATTGGCCGACTGGACCATTGGTTCGGTGCTCCAGTACACCAGCGGTGTGCTGCTTTCGGCGCCCACCTCGAACAACGGTCTCGGTAACCTTTTGCCGGGCCTGAGCACGCGTCAGGTCCGAGTTTCCGGACAATCGTTGTACCTCAAAGATCTGAACAGCTCCATCGATCCGTTGCATGAGACCGTTCTGAATCCTGCTGCCTGGGTCGACCAGCCGTCCGGCACATGGGGTACGTTCGCTAGGTACTACGGCGACTTCCGCGGCCAGCGGCGGCCGACTGAATCAATGAGCCTCGGGAAGCGCTTTCCACTGCGGGCGGAAAGCGGCCGGATGGCCATCTCTGTCAGGGTGGAATTCTTCAACATTTTCAACCGGATGGAAAGTCTGCCGGATCCCAGCACCTCGGCCCCGGCGACCGCGCCCACACGGGATAAGAACGGCGTGCTGACGGGAGGCTTCGGGTTCATCAACTACACCCAGATCAGCACGAATAACCAGAACAATACGTATCCGGCGCCTAGGACGGGCCAGTTTAATCTCCGGTTCGAGTTCTAGAAGCTGGTCGAAAAGCCGCTCGCTGGCGCTCGCGGTTCCGTGCCGCTCACCGAGCCACGAGCGTTAGCGAGTGGCCTGCCGGCGAGCTTCGTGGAGCGCGATTCTGGCCTTGATGGCTTCGGCTTCGGGATGCTCCGGCTCCAGGCGAAGCCCCTTGCGCCACTCGGCTACGGCCTCAGGGATTCTTCCCCGCAGGTAGAAGGCGTTGCCCAGGTTGAAGTGGGCCTGCGCACTCCTGGGGCCAATCTCTATGGCCTGCCGGAACTGCGCCACCGCCTCGTCGAACCTGTTCGTCTGTAGCAGGGCAACGGCGAGGTCATTGTGAGCCTGGGCATTGTTCGGATCGGCCTCTATGGCCGTCCGGAAGTGGGAGATTGCCTCGTCGGGCTTCCCTGTCCGCAGCAGCGCGACTCCTAGGTTGTAGTGGGCCTCAGCGTCCTTCGGGTCGGCGGCGACCGCCATCCGGAGGTGCGCAGCCGCCTCTTCGAACTTGCCTTGTCTCAACAGGGTGAACCCGAGCTCATCGCGGGCTTGGGCATCGCCAGGATCGATTTCAAGCGCTTTTCGCCATTCCGAGATGGCCTCATCGAAGCGTCCCTTCTGCAACAGGGCGCGCCCCAGGTTCTTGTGGACCTCGGCGTACTCGGAGTTCTCCTCCAGGGCTTTCCGCCAGTGGCCGATGGCTTCGTCCAACCTGCCCGTCTGTGCCAGGGCAAAGCCGAAGTTGTTATGGGCCTTGGCATCATTAGGACTGATGGCCAGGGCCTTCTTCCACTCGGTGATGGCCTCCTCGTACTGCCCTTTGTCCGCCAGGCCCCAGGCGAGGTCGAACAGACGGTAGAACTCCGTCACGGGGATCTCGATCTGCTGCAAGCCGTCGGGCGGAATGTTGACGAACTCGGGGATGTTCACCGCCCGATTGGCCGCGGTGGCGTTATCGATCAGGATCGCCGGGCTGTCGTTGCCCTCCTCGTCCAGGTGGGTCAGATACATCTGCGTGTAAGACGAGCGGCCCTTGGAGGAGAACACCAGCCAGCGGCCGTTAGGCGAGAAACTGTGCCAGGAGTTCATGAGCGGAGTGTTGCCCGCAGCCGCCGCGCCTGGCCACCCTCTGCGGGCACGATGTAGAGCTGGCTGTCGGGCCGCATCAGCAGGGCGTTGCGGCACTGGACGAAAACGATCCAGCGGCCATCGGGAGAAACCTTGGGGAAGGAATTGCTCATGCCGTTCCGCGAGGCGCCGCTGATCGGCTCTGCCCGGCCGCCCTTGCCTCCGTTGAACGGGATCCGGTAGAGGTCGTACTGGATCTGGGTCTCGTTCGGATCGTTGGCATACTCAGCCATCTTCTGCCCGTCGCGATAGGGGTCTCTGGCTTGGGCCCTCGCAAACACCAGGTATTTTGCGTCGGGACTCCAGACGGCATTGGTCTGCACGTAGCGCGGGTCATCGGCCCCCGGCAATGGCTGCCTTCGGCCCGTCGCCCGGCTGTACCAGACCAGGATCCCGCGAGTAGCGTAGAACACCTGGAGAAAGCGGTAATCCTTAAAATTCACGACGTAGTAATTGCGGTTGATGTCCGTTTCCGTTGCCCCGACCGTGGTCACCACGTACTGTCCGTCGGGTGAGACCTGGGACATGAAACCGACTCTCATTCGGCCCGCCGGCTGGTCCCGGAAGGAAATCCAGGAGATGACGTCCTGGTCGCGAATGGACATTTGGGGCGAGACGGGGGCCAGCGCGTAGAGTCCCTTGTCGTTCTGCGGGCCATCCAGGTCCATGCCGAGGGTCTTGCCATCCAGAGAGAAAGAGTGGCAGTTGGCGCAGGTGGGGAGGCCTTCCATCAGCAGCCGGCTGCGGGACTCGCTAACGCTGCGCAGTCGCCAGGCAACCAGCGGCTGCGCGCTCGCCGCCAGGGGCTTAATCACACCCTTCTCCGATTCCGAGGGCATCAGGGGAACGTCGCGGTAAAAGATCGGGGCGCCCACGGGATCTCTTGAAGTCCGGATGTTGACCGTGCCCCGCGAAACGGGATGCCGGGCCTCCCGGTCTGAATAGCCCGCAATCGTCACCGTGGCCGGGCGCTCCACCGAGTGCCGCTTCATCGCTGCCCAGGCGCCGGCGTCAGGGATCCAAGTCCGCGAGGCCGCCTGCCGCGAGGTCAGCTTGGGCAGTTCATTGGTGGGGCCTATCGCGCGCCGGTCGATCTCACCGATGCGCATCCTTGGTCCCGTCGACTTGGCGCGCAGCGGCGGGGAGCCATCTCTGAACTCTATATCGATCAGCCACACCTTTGCCGTCTCCGAGGCGTCGCGCCAGAGGAAAGTGGGCGCCGTGACCTCGGGCGGAAAGATCGATCCTTCCTCCGGGTAGTCGATTGTGACGGGGGCGGGGGACGCAGGGTCTGCGCTGGACAACTTAGTCGTGCCCTGCGGCGCAGCGACCACAACACCGATAAGCAGTGCTGCGGCCCCAAGTCGTTTCACGAGACGCCCACCCCTAGCCAACTTGCACTCCTCCATGCACTTCTAGATTGGCACTATCATACACCCAGGCGGGTGGATGACGGAGGTGTTACAGTGAGATCGCGGCAAGAAAACGCACCTTTGAGGCGCATTTCCTCCATCGCGGAAAATGGTGGGTCGCCTGGACCAATGAAGTGCCCGGTGCCGTGACACAGGGCAGGACACTCGAGGAGGCTCGGGAGAATCTAAAGGACGCCATTCAGCTCATGTTGGAACCGCTGGCTGCCCCTCCCAAGGCAAGGCCTGCTGCCCGCCACATCTGTGAGACGCTCTCGGTGTGAAGCGACGCGAACTCGTCAGGCATCTCGGCATTCCACCGCTGAAGTGACTACGTAGCGCATCCCCGGCTCGACCGCCCTACCACCCCACCGGCTTGCCTTTGTTCTGATCGTCGAGCCACTTCTGCAAGGGCGCGAAGTAGTCGCGGATGGCGGTCGCGTCCATGCGTTCCTGGCCGGTCAGCGCCTTGAGCGCCTCGGGCCACGGCCGGCTCATGCCCATCTCCATCATCGCGTTCAGCCGCGCTCCGGCTTCCTTGTTCCCGTAAATCGAGCAGCGGTGCAACGGTTCCTTGCAGCCGGCGATCTGCGCCAGCGCCCTGTGGAACTGGAACTGGAGCACGTCCGCCAGGAAGTAACGCGTGTAGGGGACATTCGCCGGCACATGGTATTTGGCGCCGGGGTCGAAGTCGGCCTCGCTGCGCGCCACCGGAGGCGCGACGCCCTGGTACTTCTGCCGCAGTTCCCACCAGGCCTGGTTGTACTTGTCGGGCGTGACCTCGCCGGAGAACACTTTCCAGCGCCACTGATCGATCAGCAGCCCGAACGGCAGAAAGGCGATCTTCTCGAGCGCCTTGTTCAAGAGCAAGCCGGTATCCTTGGACGGGTCGGACGGCTTGTCGATGAAGCCCAGCTTGACGAAGTACTCCGGCGTCATCGAGAGCGCGATGGTGTCGCCCAGGGCCTCGTGGAAGCCGTCGTTGGCGCTGTCGCGGAACAGCAGCGGCTGCTGGTTGTAAGCGCGCTGGTAAAAGTTGTGCCCCAGCTCATGGTGGATGGTGATGAAGTCCTCGGCCGTGGGCTCGATGCACATCTTGATGCGCAGGTCGTTCACGTTGTCCACGTCCCAGGCGCTGGCGTGGCAAACCACCTCGCGGTCGCGCGGCTTGGCGAACAGGGACCGCTCCCAGAAGGTCTCAGGCAGGGCGGCAAACCCTAGCGAGATGAAGAAGCGCTCTCCGTAGCGCGCCATCTCCCGCGAATCGATCTTCCGGGCCTTGAGAATCTTGGTCAGGTCGAAGCCCGGGTCCGCGTTGGGCGGCGCGACCAGCGGGTAGATGTTCTCCCACGATTGGGCCCACATGTTGCCGAGCAGATGAGCGGGAATCGGACCGTTTGCCGGAACCACGCTGTCGCCGTACTTCTCGCGCAGCCGGTTGCGCACGTAAGCGTGAAGCGAGACGTACAGCGGCTTCACCTGTTCCCAGAGCCGGTCCACCTCCTTGGAAAAGTCGTCCGGAGGCATGTCGTACTTCGAACGCCACATCGCGCCCGTATCGGCGAAGCCGATCTCGCGGGCTCCTTTGTTCGAGAGCTCGACGAAGCGCTGGTAATCCTTCCGCATCGGCGCGCCGACCGCGTGCCAGCCGCGCCACACGCTGAGCAGTTCGGCGGGGCTGCGGCTGTCAGCCATCACCCGGGTCACCTGGTTGATGTCGAGGCACTTGGAAGGGTCTTTCTCCCCCTCGGGACAGGCGCGGCCCTTGCCGTAGGCGCCCTCCATGCCGGCGGCGATGCGGGTCAGTTCCTCGCTCTCCTTGGGGTCCGCGGGAGCGGCCATGGTGAGCGAAAGCTTGAGCAGCTTCATCTTCCGCGCCAGCTCGGCGGGGAGTTCGACGCCGTCGAAGCGTTTCGATTCCTTGACCAACTCCACGGCAGCGTCGATCTGCCGTTGGTTGGCGCGCGCGGCAATGGCTTCCGTGTCGTCGGTGATGTACGTGGCCTGGACCCAGGCCGCGCGCCCGGCCTCATCGCTCAGAGTAAGGAGCTTGGCCTCTGCCCCGTCCAGGAACGTCTTCGCCTCGTCAACCGTGGGCCGGCGTGAACAGGCGGCGGCCGAAACCAACAGCAGAACTACAAGTAGAAATGCCCAGGAACGATTTATCATGTGTGGGACTCCAGCACTCTCCAATATACTGGGATTTCGTCTATCAACCCGAACCGCGCTTCTACCTCTGGGTCAAGGAACCATCCGGCCGCTGCGATAACGGCCACGGCACGAAATGCTCCGTGATTTCGGAGACCTGTCGTGTGTATTTGGGATTGAACTCGACGCCCAAGCCCGGGCGGGAGTTAGGCCACATTTTGCCGTTCCGGAAATCATAAGACTGCGGCAGATACGATAATTCCTTCCCGGCCGTGGCGCCAGCGAACTCCGACATCGCAGGGCCGGTGAAAGCCATCAGACAATGCACTGTAGCGGCTTCGGAAACAGGGCCCGTGAAATGAGGAATCATGCCGATGTAATTCGTTCCACAATAAACTGCAATCTTCATAAACTCGGTGATGCCGCCGCAATTGGGCAACATCTGGCGTGTGTAGTCGATAAGGTGATTCTGCATAAGCCTGCTCACGTTCCAGCGTGTCCCCAGTTGCTCGCCCATGGCTATGGGCACCTTTATTTGGGACCGCAGCACCTCATACACGTCAAGGTTCTCGGACCGGATGGGGTCCTCAACAAAGTAAGGGTGCAAAGGCTCTATGAGCTTAGCGAGCGCAACGGCGTCGGGCATATCAAGGTCGGTATGGAAGTCGATCGCCCAATCGCCCTCCTTTCCGACGCCCTCGCGCGCCTGCTGGCACAACTCGTACGTCCGTGGGATTGCCTGACGTGAGTTGTATCTCCCGTTGCTGTCCGTGCCAGAGGTTGTGATGCGAATGCATCGGAAGCCGGCCTCCATGCAGGCGCGAGCCCTTTCACGCATTGTGCTGCCTGTACCGTACGAGTAACACTCTACATAGTCTCGCGTAGGCCCACCGAGCAACTGGTACACCGGCATGCCTGTCGCCTTGCCCCTTATATCCCAGAGCGCCTGCTGGAGTAGCTCCTGGAGCAGCCGATGCCACGCTCAAAAATAGTCGTCTGTTCATGCGTCTTATAGACCTCCTGATGGGTAGCGTCGGTTGGCGAAGCTCACCGGTCCGTCCTCCCTGGGGACGCACCAATGCCATATAAAGGGGATTCAATCATCTCTGCGCCCTGCCGAGGAAACGGCAACAGCGTTGGGCGGAAATGACGTAAGCGCCGATCTTCCAGGCACGGACTCGAGGGCCGACATCTCCTCGAGTAGGTTTATTGTGCCGTCCACCTCGGCCATATTCCACAGCATGTAGCGAATGTCCACATGAATCGAGCGGGTGGTTACCGGGTCGAACAGGAAGTCGGAGGCGACGGACTCGTAGGTGCCGTCGAACAGAAGGCCGACCAGCTCGCCTTTTCCGTTCAGAGTCGGGGATCCGGAATTGCCCCCGGTCGTATCCACGGTCGACAGGAAGTTGACCGGGACGTCCCCCAGCGACAAATCGATGTAGGGGGTCTTCTTGCCGGACCGGAGGGCCTGGATGGCGTCGAGCTGAACTTTGGGCGCATCGAAATCTCCCTCGCCGGTGTTCTTCTGGACGATGCCGGCAAGCGTGGTCTGCGGCTTGTAATACAGGCCGTCCTTCGCGTCCACCCCCTTCACCTGGCCGTAGGTCACGCGCAGGGTGCCGTTGGCGTCGGGAGCGACCAGGCCACCCGCCTTGGCCAATAGGGCTTCCATGTAACGCGGCATAAGGCGCGCGGACGCTCCGGCGCGATTCTTCGTCGCCTGCCGATTTGCTTCCGCGAGCGGCTCCATTGCCGCGGCGAGGACGATGAACGGGTCCTTGGTCGCAAGGAGGTCAGCGGTGCTCTTCTCGATCAGGTCCTGGCGGAACTCGCGATCACCGAGCCTGGTGCCCTCAAACAGCGCCTGGAGGAACACGTCGATCGCCTTGTCGGCTTCCGTCCTGGGCATTCCGGGCCTCAGGCCGGCAGCCTGGTCCAAAGCGACGATCCGCTGTTCGGCCGGGAGGGCGGCGGCAAGGCCCAGCGCCCAACCGAGCAGTGCCCGGTCGGCGGTGGCATCCATCGTGCGCTGGTTGCGGTCCTGAGCGTCGCGAAGCCTGGGCCAGTCGCGCTCCTGGAACCCCGCTTCCCGATCGATGTCCGGCTTGGGACGTTGAACCGAGAGGCGATAGAGCGTGTAGGCCGCGCTCAGGTAGGTAGACGAGCTTGCCAGACTCGTCATCGCGGCGTTCTGCTCTCTCGTCCTCTCGCCTTCGGCCTGAAGGGCGCGCAGCGCTGGAAGTACGTCACCATACTTCTTCTGGCGGACCGGGTCGGCCGCGATCCAGGCCTCGAGGTCCTTCTCCTGTGCCTGTTTCTTCGCAAGGCCTCCCCCCTTCACCAGTCCCTCCAGCACGCCTTTCTGTTTTGTCAAAGTGTTGTTCAAGCCCTGCACACGCCCGGAGACCTTCAGCTCGAGGGCGCTATCCTGCTTGGAGAGCCGGTCGAGGATCGCCAACTGTTCCTGCGCGAGGCGTATGGAGCGGGGCAGGCTCCACTCGGCTGTTTCCTTCACCTCCGAGTAGGTCTGGTGACGCTGCGTGCGTCCCGGGTAGCCTGTCACGAAAACCACATCCCCCGGCTTGATACCTTCCCTCGACACCTTCAGCCAGTGCTTAGGCTTGAACGGAACGTTATCCCTGGAGAATACAGCCGGCTTCCCGTCCTTGCCGACATAGGCGCGCAGAAAACTCCAGTCCCCCGTGTGCCGAGGCCACCGCCAATTGTCCGTTTCGCCGCCGAATACACCGATCCCCTCGGCGGGCACGTAGACCAGTCGCACGTCCTTGATCTCCATCTGTGCGATCTCGAAGTACTTCAATCCTTCAAAGAACGACGCCACGTTGCAGCGTTGTCCGCCCTTCTCGCAGGCGGCGATGCGCTCCTTCATCCTCCGGTCGATAAGGTCGTAGCGCTCGCGGTCCGTTGCCTTCGGGTCGATATTCCCCGTGATGGCGCCAGTGACCTCGGTCACGGAGGTCGTTACAAAGACGCGGGACCCCGGACCGTTCGGCAGCTCCTCGTCGCGGGTCTTTGCCAGATAGCCGTCCTTCAGCAGGTTGCTCGTCGGCGTGGAGTTGAACTGCAGTCCGCCCGTGACACAGTGATGGTTGGTGACGATGAGTCCGTCCGGTGACACGAACGACGCCGTACAGCCTCCCAGCGAGACGATGGCTCCCATGGGCTGCCCGGTAAGGTCGGCAAAGGCTTTCGGGTCGCCCTTGAATCCCAGGGCTCTCAGCTTGGCAGCCAGCTCGGGAATCTGTTGAGGCATCCACATGCCTTCGTCGGCGAGCAGCCCAGCGGCGAGCAGAGCTACGCCCATTAACAGGACAAGCGATCTTGCGAATCTCAAACGGAGCAATTCACGACGAATCAAAGTATCAGCCTGGGTTTGCATTTTGTCTCCCGGTCTTCAGTTAGATTATCACGGGCCGCCAATTCTTGATCTCCAGATTGCAGTTTCTTGGGCTTGTTTTCCGGAAGCCGTCTTTCGGCTCGGCCAAGCGCCAATTCCGCCCCGAAGGAAACACCCAAACCGGGAAGCTGCTTCCATTTCGAAATGCGGGATGTGTCCCCTAGCGCCACCGCGAGATGGGTTATGCTGACACGGACGGAGAAGCCGTTATGCGCCGGGCCCTTGCGCTACTGATGATCCTGGCCGGCCAGCCTGGTCTGTCCCAGCAGCCGATCCCCTTCTACGAAGACATCAGCAAGATGCCTGTCTCGCCGGAGGTGCATCCCGACCGCCGCGTGACGTTCCGGCTGCTTGCTCCCAAGGCGAGCGAGGTCCTGCTGGCGGGCGGCATTTTGCAGGAGGCCCTCAAGGGAGCCCAGCCTTTGAAGAAGGATGATCAAGGCGTCTGGAGCATCACGGTCGGCCCGCTGGAGCCGGGGCTCTATGACTACGGCTTCGCCGTGGACGGCGGGATTCGGACCACCGACCCGGCCAATCGAAATGCTCTTGAGCGCACCTGGGGGTGGTCATGCCATACGGCCACGTTCCCCAAGCGGCGGCGGATGGCCGGGGACGAATCGGCTCGGCGGGATTCGACAAGGATCTGCTGAACGACATCGTTCCCTTCGTGCAGCACAACTACCGCGTGTTTCCGGATCGCGATCACCGGGCGATCGCCGGGCTTTCCATGGGCGGCGGCCAGTCGCTGTCGATCGGCCTGGCGCACCTGGACCTGTTCAGCTAGGTGGCCTCCTTCAGCGGCGCGCTGCGCAACGTTTCAGACGTTCGAGAAGATGGACCCGGCGGCGCTCAACCAGCAACTCAAGGTCTTGTGGATCGGCTGCGGCAAGGCGGACTGGCTGTTCGCAGCCAGCCAGAAGCTCGCCGCTCTCTTGGATACGAAACAGGTCCGGCATGTTTTCCGCGTTTCCGAAGGAGGGCACACCTGGACCAACTGGCGCCAGTATCTATACGAGTTTGCGCCGCTGCTTTTTCCAGAAGAGCCCGGCTTTGTGGACCCCGACCAGACCGAGCCGGCCGGCGCCAAGTACAAGACCTTCTACAGCAGGACCATCAAGGGCCCGGTGAGCTACCTGATCCACTTGCCGCCGGACTACGAGGCCTCGCCTCGGAAGCGGCACCCCGTTGTGTACTGGCTGCACGGCCGCGGGGGCACTCAGCGCAGTTGCGCCAGTTTCGTGGCCCAGCTTGACGCCGCCGTCCAAGCGGGCAAGGCGCCCTCCATGATCGTCGTCGGCGTCAACAGCCTGCGCGACAAGTGGTACTACGATTCGTATGACGGCAAGCTGCCGGTCGAAACGGTCGTCATCAAGGACCTGACCCCGTACGTGGATAAGACCTATCGAACGCCCGCCCAACGTCAATTCCGTGCCGTGGAAGGCTATTCCATGGGCGGGTTCGGCGCGGCGCACGAGATGCAGCGCTACTATGAATTGCTCGGGAGCGGGCAGTTTGGGTTCTACGAGGAGGCGTTCCACATTTCTTCCGCCTCGGGCTCGTCCCCGGCGTGCGGCGCTATGAAAGGATCCGGGAGTCAGGCCGGCGGTCAGACGATGCCGTCGGCGTCGTCAGCCATTTTCGTGAACAGCCTGCCGAGCTGGCGCGCATCGCGCGAGCTCAGCCTGAGGGCGATTGGATGCTTGTGGAATTCGCGTGAGCCTCCGCGGCTGAGATGGATCACGAACGAGGTGCGGCGACTCTGCTTCCCAGGGTGGCAGTCGAATCCCTCAATCTGGCGCGTTCTCTCGGCGCCCTTGCCGAAGAAGGCGAGGATCTCGGGATCGATTTCCAGCGTCGCTTCCGATGGATCCAGCGGTTTCAATTGTTTCGCCATGCTTACATTTTATCAGGCGGGGTCGCGCGGTCTGCCCCGGCGACGTTGCCTTGATACCAAGAGGGCCTCCCGTGATCTGGTTCCGCGTTACAATGACCGCATTATGCGCAGACGAGACTTCTTTCGTACCGCCCTTGCTCTGCCGGCGGCCGGCCTGTTCGCGACGTATGAAGAACTTGCCGCCGCCGATCTAGGGAAGGTCCGTATTACCGATCTGAAGATGAGACCCTACGGGTCCCATACCATGATCCGCATTGACACCGACGCGGGTGTGTCCGGTTTCGGCGAATCAGGCGTGACCCTGCCCATGATGCAGGCCTGGATGGCGGTTTACAAGCCGCTGCTGGTCAAGCAAGATCCCCTCGCAATCCAATACCACTGGCACCGGATGAGCACGCTCATGCATACCTACATGGCCAGAATCCCGGCGCTCAGCGGGATCGACATGGCCCTCTGGGACCTGGCCGGCCGGTTGACAGGACTTCCCGTCTACCGGCTCCTGGGCGGCTCCTTTCGCGAGAAAGTGCCATTCTTCATCAACAGCGAACCGCGGAATATGCTCGACAAGAAGCTGGTGAAGGACTGGGCCGATCAGTTCAGGGCGAACCCATTGGGTTTCCGCGCCACCAAGATCAACACCCACACCATCTTCGGGATACCCATGGGCCGCTACACCACTGCTCTCAGCGCCGAGGATCTGCACAAGCTCCGGACCTGTTTCGAGAACGTCCGCGCGGAGCTTGGTTTCGATTACGACATCATGGTTCACTGTCACAACGAGTACGACTTGCCCAGCGCCAAGGCCATGGCCCGGGCCGTCGAAGGCATCGAACCCAAGTGGTTCGAAGATCCGTTGCCCCCGGCGTTCTCCGACAGTTGGGTGGCCCTGAAGCGCGAGTGCCGCGTGCCGCTTCTGACGGGCGAGAAGTGCGAGATGCCTCAAGGGTTCTACCCGTTCCTGAAGGAACAGGCGGTCGACTACATTTACCCGGACATCGCCTTCTGCGGCGGCATCACGTCTTTCATGAAGATCGCCAGCCTGGCGGCGCTGTTCCGCATTCCGGTCGCGACGCACAACGTGGGCGGCATTTGGCTCACGATGTCCTGCATTCATGTGGGCCTTTCGATCATGGACTTCCTCACCAGTGAGGGGTCTTTGGGGGGCCCGGGCGGGGGAGTCCTCGCGTTTGCGAAGGTGCCGCCGGAGATCAAGGGTGGCTTCGCCAGCGCTCCGCAGGCGCCCGGGCTCGGCGTGGACCTGAACGAGGAGACGTTCCAGCAGCGCGGTGCGCGCCGCGGAGGCGCGGGCCAGAGTCTGGACTGGATCTAGGCCGACACCCGCACGTCCCCGAACGCCCCACCCGGTTCGGAGCTAAAATAGCGCACTATGCACCGACGTGACTTCTTTCGCACCGCTCTCGCGCTTCCGATGGCCGGCCTGTTCGCCCCGCTGGAGAAACTGACGGCGGCCGACCTCGGCAAGGTTCGCATTACCGGCATCAAGATGAAGCCGATCTCCGGGGTCGGCCACACCATGATCCGCATCGACACGGACGCGGGCATCTCCGGTTACGGGGAATCCGGCGTCACCGGATTGATGATGAAGGCCTGGCTGGAACGGTACTCGCCGCTGCTCCTCAAGCAGGATCCCCTGGCTATCCAATACCATTGGCACCGGATGTCCACGCTCATGCACACTTATATGGCCCGCATCCCGGCGCTGAGTGGAATCGACATGGCGCTATGGGACCTCGCCGGACGGCTCACTGGCCTCCCGGTGTACAAACTGCTGGGCGGGCCGTTCCGCGACCAGGTTTCGATCTTCATCAACAGCGGACCCAACAACATGCTAGACAAGGCTGTGGTCAGAGACTGGGCTGCGGAATTCAAGCAGAATCCGCAGGGTTTCAAGGCGGTCAAGATGACCACTACCAGTCCCATACAAAGACCGGCGGGCATTTACACCACCACGCTCTCGGCTCAGGACTTGCACAAGATCCGGGACGGTTTCACCAACGTCCGCGAAGCGCTGGGAATGGACTACGACATCATGGTCCACTGCCACAACGAGTTCGACCTGCCCAGCGCCAAGGGTATCGCCCGGGCCGTCGAGGGCATCGAGCCCAAGTGGTTCGAGGACCCGCTGCCCCCGCCATTCTCCGACAGTTGGGTGGCCCTGAAGCGCGAATGCCGCGTTCCGCTGCTGACGGGAGAGAAAAGCGAGATGCCGCAGGGATTCTACCCGTTCCTGAAGGAACAGGCGGTGGACTACGTCTACCCGGACATCGCCTTCTGCGGCGGCATCACTTCCATCATGAAAATCGCCACCCTCGCCGCGCTCTTCCGCATTCCCGTGGCGACACACAACGTGGGTGGCATATGGCTCACCATGTCTTCCATCCACTTCGGGCTCTCGATCATGGACTTCCTCACCAGCGAAGCTCGCATGACGTCCGCATCGAGCATTCTCGTGATGGCGAAGAACCCGCCCGTGGTGAAGGGTGGGTCGACCGGCAAGCCGGAGGCGCCGGGCCTCGGCGTGGACCTGGACGATGCGGGCGTGAAGCAGTTTCAGCGCGGCGATGACCCGCCCGACTGGGTCTGAGACACACCATCACGCGGGAGGCCGGTTGACAGGTTGTACAACCGGCCTCACCCGCTCAAATCAGCGTTACCAGTCGACCACTGAGTTGTCGTCGGGGTCAAACCGGGGTCGGTACAGAGTGGGCTCGCCCACCTGTGCTTTGAGCTTCTCTTCGTCGATGGTGATCCCAAGGCCGGGATCGGTCAGCAACGGACGGTATCCTTTTTCGACCGGCGGCAAGGGTTTTGCCAGAAGGTTCTCGTAGTTGGTGTCGCCCCGCTCCTGGATGAGGAAGTTCGGAATGGACGCGGCGATCTGGTAGCTGGCGGCCAGCGAACAGGGCCCCTGCGGATTGTGCGGCGCGAGGGGTGAATAGTAGGCCTCAGCCATGCCCGCGATGAGTCGAAGTTCGGTGATGCCGCCCGCATAACAAATATCGGGCTGAAGTATGCTGGCGGCCCGCTTCTCGAGGATTTCCCGGAATCCCCATTTGAGATAAATACGCTCACCGGTGGCCAGGGGGATGCTGGTCTTCTTTGCAATCTCAGCCATCACATCGATATTGAGGCACTGAACCACCTCCTCATAGAACCACGGCTCGTACGGCTCAAGGGCTTTGACCAGGAGCAATGCCGTCGCTGGCTGCACAGCGCCATGAAAATCGATAGCTATGTCAACGCCGGAACCGAATTTCTGACGGAGAGCCTTGAAGTTGTCCACAACTTCATCCACGAACTTCTGCCCCTCGACATACTTGATGGCGCCGCGATTCAGACCGCGTGGCCCGGTCTTCATGGCGTTCACGCCCGTCTTTTCGCTGACCGTCCCATACACCCTGATCCGGTCGCGGGTCGGGCCGCCCAGGAGTTTATAGACCGGCACGCCGTAGACTTTGCCTTTGATGTCCCACAGCGCCTGGTCGATGCCGCTCTGTATCGCGGTCTTGATGGGACCGCCGCGATAAAACGCTCCGCGCTGAATCTGCTGCCACAGATAGACCACCCGGCAGGGATCCTGGCCCACCAGAAAGCGTCCGGCTTCCTGTGCGCCCGCGGCGCACGCTTTCGCGTCGTCTTTGAGCATTTCACCCCAGCCGACGATGCCGGCGTCGGTGGAGATCTTTACGAAGACCCACGAGTTCCTCAGGATGAACGTTTCAATCTTACTGATCTTGATGTTGTCGTTCGGGCCCACGGCGGCCGCGTTGGTGCGTTCGGCGGTGAATGCCGCGTCCAAGGCAAACAACCCGCCGGCGCCCGTCAATCCGCGAAGCCAGGAACGCCGATCCACCTGCTTTTGTGACATGTCGAATACCTCGATTCTCTTCCTGCTGCTTTACCTGCTCATTGATTGTACTGCGGCGCCGGTTCCGAAGGACCGGCGCCGCGCTGAAGTTCCCAGGCCGATTCAGAACCGGATTCTCCCCTGAATCTGGTAAAACCGGTTCAGGGTTGAAGTCGCGCTGCTGACAACGCCGAATGTCGTGTTGTACGGGTTGGTGTCGGGGCCGCTGAACTGCGAGCGGTTAAAAAGGTTGAGCGCGTCCACTCGAACCTCAAAGACCGTTCCTTCCCGCAATCGGAAGTCGCGCCGGAGGTTGGCATTCCACTGGTTAAGCCCGTCTGCCCGCACGCTGGTGATATCGACGGGAAACACGCGCGCCTGGTATGACGCAGGCCCGTTGTCGGCACTCCTCTCGAACGGGGCGCTGGTGTTGAACCATTGATTCAGGGTCTTCGTGCCTTCAGTCAGCGTTTGGCTGACCGTGTTCAGGTCGCCGTAGTAGAAGTAGTTGCCCCAGCTAAGGAACGGGCCCTGTTGGAAGTCATAGGTCAAAGCCACCTGCCAGTTGCCTACAACGTGACTGAGAATTCCGGTCCTCAAAAATGGCCGGCCGGGGCCGAAGGGAAATTCGTAGATGCCGGTGACATTGACGCGGTTCGGCAGCGGGCTATTCGTCGGTGTCCACTGTGTCGGAGCGGGGTCAAACTCATTGTTGATCGAGGTCCAAACGCTGGCGCTGGAGTAGGTGTAGTTGGCGGTGAGGTTAAAGCCCTTGGAGAGCCTCCGCTGGAAATTGACCTGCAACGAGTTGTTCTTGGCCTTGCCGTCATACTGATAGGTGTTCAGCGAGCTAAATTGCGGATCGGGCCGCAAGAGAACATTCTTCTGGATGGTCGAGCCCGTGAAGAAACCCAGCGTGGACATCTGCTGGTAGAGCGCCGGACTTGAGGTCTGGAGGGACGCGAAGTTCTTTATATTGAAGGGGTTCGTCACGTTCTGAGTCATATTGCTGGCCAGCGTGTTATTGCGCACCATGGTGGTGTTCCAGTACTGCGCCGGCAGCGCATCCAGTTTGTCGTTGAACCTGAGGTGGTCGCCCCACGAACCCCAGTAATAAACCTCCACCGACATGTTAGGACTTAACTGCCGCTGCAACCCGATCCGCCACTGTTGCTCCCGTGGATGCCTCCGGTCGAAGGGCTGGTAGGTAAAACTCTGGCCGGCGACATACATGCTCCCCAGCGAGCTTCCCAGGGGCGCATCGAAACGGGTGCCGTCACTGCGGACAGGAAAGGGATCCGCGAGCGGGGATATGCCGGCGGCGGGGTTCCCGGCCAGCCAGTTCACCCCGTAGTTGTTCGTCAGATTGGTGGAAGTCGTCCGCGAGTAACCCGACTGATTCAGCGTCTCATTTTGCACGTTGATCGAATCAAAATAGATGCCGTAGCCGCCGCGGAGAATCATTTTGGGGCTGAACTGCCAGGCGGCCGAGATCCGCGGCAACCACATCAGTTCGTTCTGCCATGGCTGGCGCGGGGCGCCATTCACACCCGCGTAGATCGACCCTCCCTGGACCGTAAAGCCGCTGGCCGCAAGCTCCGGCACCGGGTTGGCGGCATAGGCCGCCTGAGCGCCGGCCGCGATCGGCAACTGGGCTGTGGAGTCGAACCCAGTGAGCGCCCGGTTGTATCGCTCCGTGGGGGCCTGTTCGTACTCGACGCGGAGCCCCAGGGTCAGAGTCAGGTTCCTGGTCGCGCGCCAGGTGTCCTGCCCATACCACGCGTAATAGGGATTCATCAGCGCGTAGCTCGCGTTGTTGTCGCTTGACATGGAAGTGGGTATCCCGAGCATGAAGGCCGCATAACTCAACCCGAGACTGCCCGCTGCGGTAAAGCTATCGTCGTTCTTCTGCACGTACTGGCTGTTGAAGGTGAAGCTCCCCATGGAGTTCCCGGCGCCACCAGGATTGGTGGCGTAAGCCTGCCGAAAATCGATGCCGGCCTGGAGCGAGTGTGCGCCACGCACATGCGACACGCTCGCCTTGAGGCCCGTCGAGCGCTGGCGGGCGTCGGCGGAGAGAGACCGGCTCATGACCAGGCTGCTTCCACCGAAGGCGGACGTGAATCCGTTCCACGACACCAGGGGCGCGCCGCACCCGCCCAGAGCCTGGCAGCGCTGATCCAGGTACGCGGGGAACCCGATGTCGCTGGGCTTGTACTTTCTGACCCCGTTGGTCCTCTGCACGTTCATCCACTGGTTGGCGGAAAGACTTGCGGAAATTACGGTTGCCGAGCTCATGGAGTAGGTCCAGTTCAGAATCCCACCCCGCGGTATCCGGATGTTATCCCAGTCCTGCAGGCCGGGGGAACTGGCATAGGTCCAGTCCTGCGCGTTCTCGATAAAGTGGCTCCAATTGAACGAGAACGAGAAGCGGTTCTTCATGTCGGGCGCATAGTCTCCCCGGCCCGCCAAGCCGGTGTAGTTGACGTTGTCGACTTGGCCCAGGGCCAGGAAGTTGTTGAACGGTTCGGCCAGAGGGTTGGATGGGCTGTTGTTGGGAACCGGGAGCCGGCTGGTGTACCAGTCGAAGATCTTGGGAGCGAGAATTCTGCTTTGGGAAATCAGGTTCCCAGGAATGGGCGTCCGGATATAGTGCCCGGCCCGGGCGGGGTCGGGCGCTACGCTCAGCGGATCGTAGATCTGGTATTTCGAATTGATGGCCAGGAGGTCGGAGAAGTCCCCCTGCCGCTGCGCCATGGTGGGGACCGAATTGGTGATCTCGCTGGACCGGGCCGGCTGGCGAGTCTTGTTCTGCGACAAGGAAAAGAACCAGAAAAACTTGTTCCGACCGTCGACAACTTTAGGGATGTAAAGGGGCCCGCCGAGGGTGAATCCGTAGTCGTTCGAATGCCCGGCAGGCTGCATCGGCTGCGATGCCAACTGGTTTGCCAGCGCGGTGTTGCCGGCGGCGTTGGCGGCGGCGATGTTCTGGAAGTACTTCTGTTTTACGAAAAACGACGCCGCATTCCAACGCGTGTTCCAGTATTGCTCGGTAGCCGAGCCGTGGAGGCTGTTGGTACCGGACTTGGTCGAAAAGGCGATACTCAACCCTATGGAGTGCCCAACCGAGGCGTCAAAACTAGTCGTGTCGATCTTGAACTCGGCGATCTGGTCGGTGAAGGGCGTGAACCCAATCCCGCCGCTGCCGAGATTCGGCGCTCCGTCAATGCTCCACTCGTTCTGGCCAAGGGAGAGCGGCGCAAAAAAGCCCGAGTCCCCGCCCACCATGCCCTGCGTGAGGAACTGGGTAGTCCCCTGATTCACCACCCCGGGAGCCACTCGCGCCAGCAGGACAAGGTTGTTGGTCATGGTGGGCAGGTCCATGATTTCGCGGGTGGTCAGCGCCTTTCCCACGGTCACCGTGCTGGTATCGAGGATGGGAGATTCGGCGCTGATGGTCACCGATTGGCTCAACTCGCCGACCTCCAGTTGGATATCGATCTTGAGATCAGCCCTCATCGTGAGGACCAGATTGGAGCGAACGGTTTTCTTGAAACCGGTGGCATCTACGGTCACTTGGTATGGGCCAGGCAAAAGCATAGGCGCTTGATAATAGCCGCTAGCGTTTGTGGTCAGTGATGTGGAGACGTTTGTGTCGGTGTTGGTCACCGCCACGGAGGCGCCGACAACGTCGGCGCCCTGAGGATCAGTCACCGTTCCGGCAATCGTGCCCCTGATATCCTGGGCGCACAAGCAGCACGCCCCTAGCAACAAGACTGCGAATAGTCTTTTCATACGCTTTCTGGCCTCCGCTTAAAGGCAGAGGCACGTCTAAACGCGCCTCTGACATTTCAGACCCAATGGGCGTAATTTTAGTTCAGGTTGATCTCGATGTCAACAACGAAATGTAATGCGCCAGTATTAAAACGCTTTAACTTTTAAGCGCTGCAAGGAAGGCTCAAGGTTGGCGTGCGCAGGCGCGGGGAGCCCGCTAATGGTCTTTGCGATGTGGTGCCGATCCAGGGTGGAATACGGTTCCAACCGCACAAGCAGTTCGTCCATGCGGAACCTCACGTGCTGCCTCATGGCTTGATCGGCGGCCTCCGGATCCGGCGCGGTGAGCACTTTGGCAAGCTCCTCGTGCCAGTGTTGCGGCAATCCAGGATACCCGAACAGCCGGTCAAGAAACCAGTTGAAGATCAGGATTTGGTTATTCTCTATGGCTTGGCAAAGAAACGGGCAGTGCGCGCCCTCGGCAACTCGCAGGTGGAACTTCATGTGCAGGTCACGCAACTCATATAGCTGCTGCGGCGATGCGTTCGCCGATCCGGCGCACGTCTTGTAAGCGGCATCCAGGCGTTCCGCCAGCAGAGCCAGATCCTCCCGATCTGTCGGGGTGGCCTTCACGGAGAACAGCCTCGCCGCCTGGCTTTCGAGGGCCTCCCGCACTACGTAGAAGCCGCGGATGTCCTGTGGGGTTGGAGTCCTCACCCGCGTGCCCACCCTGGGAACAGTCTCGATGAGAGCTTCGTTCTTCAGCCGCTGCAACGCCTCGCTGATCGGAAGCGTGCTCATGCCCAACTCGAGCGAAAGCTCCCGCCGCGATATGAGTGCTCCGAATGGAAGCTGACCTCGCAGGATCTTCTCACGAATCCGGGCGTACGCTCGGTCGGCCAACCCGCTCTTTTCGCCGCTCATAGTGAACTGTCTGATGTTAACATTTCACCAGCCCTGACTAGTATTGCACGAGGCTGCCCTGAACCGGGCTTTGGATCGTCCCTGATGCGCGGGAAGGTCCTTCAGAGGCACGCACAACTTTAGGGGCGCGAATGAGGAAATTCCGTGTGCGGGCCGGCGGCCGCCGGCCCGCGGTTATGAGGGGAGTCCTGCTGGCTACTTGGCGGGGTCGGGAGCCGGAGGCGTCTGACCTCCACGATCTCCACGACCTCCACGACCTCCGCCTCTCCTGCCCATTGAGGCGTTCGGCAGACGCGAACGGACCGCCAGGATCAGGTCGTGAGGCTGCCCTTCCTTGGCTCCGCTGTAGTAGCCCACTCTTGTACCCGGTCCGTAGAAGAAGCAGTCGCCCGCCTTATCGGGATACCGGGCATCCTGACCGTCGGCCGTGGTTCCCGCCACCTGCTCGCCACGACCCCGCATCAACAGGTAGATCTCTTCTTCGGCAGGGTGGCTGTGGGGATTGTTGGTGCCGCCCGGCGCGAAGTCCATGATGAACAGGCTGTCCATCTCGCTGGCCGCCGCGAGCTTGTCGCGCTGGCTGGTGGTCTGGCCCATCAGCAGCTTGAACTGCGTGGTCGGCCCGTGGGAGGCCAGCACCTGGAGCGGAACATCGTCGGCATTCGCGATCATCAGCTTCGGCGTTGGCGCCACCTGCCTGCCGGCGGGGATCTTGTAGCCCATCACGATTACGTGAATCGGAGCCCTTGAAGAGTTGGCGATGCCGTGCTTCACGTTAATGGGCAGGTACATGAAATCGTCCTTCTTCAGCGGGGTCTTCTGATCGTCATAGATCAAAGTCCCGCTGCCGTCGAGAATGTAATACATCTGCTCCTCGGCCGGATAGCTGACGACCGCACTCGCGCCGCCCGGAGCCACGGTGAGTTCCCCGTAGCGGGCGACACCCTGGAGTTTGTCCGCATCCTTGTCGCCGACACCGAAGATCGGCTTGTAGGAAGCGCCCTTCGTGTTGGCTGTCAGATCGTCTGGCTGCGGCTTGATGTCCGCAATGGCACGCCGCAGGAAGAACGGGTCCGCGGCAAAAAGACAAGATGCGGCTAGAAGAGCCGCGATTGTCAGTCTAATAAAGACCTTCGAAACATGGTCGCGCATGGCGCCTCCTTGAGAAGTCCAAACCTCTTTCTATCGAGTATATCCCCAGGAGCCTGCGATGGGTGGGAGTGCCCGCTGGTAGCGCTAACGGGGATCGAACCCGGCCCACTCCCTGTTGGCGGGTGTCGGCCTGTGACAGACGTAGCCGATTGCCTTCATGGTTCGATGATGCGTTACTTCTAGAGGCAAGTCGATAGGTTTCTTATAGAAACATTGCAGAATGTTGTATACTACTGGCATGGAAGAGAAGCCCGAGAAACGGGTAGGCCGCCCGCCGGCTGGTCTTGGGAAAGACGGGGAACCGGAGCGAATCAGTGACTATCCGAAACTCGCGGTAACGGTTCGCCCGATCACGCGCGCCAAGTTGAACGCCGCCGCCACGGTGGAAAGCCGCCCCGCGTGGCAGATCGTAGACGACAGCATAAACCTTTACGTGGACAAGATGCCCCGGCAAGACCGCCGCATGGTGGAGAGCATAGCCCGGCGAATCGATAGCGCGCGAAAAGGCTGAAGCGACGCCCCAGGCGAAGAAGAAGCGTGTCAAGGGATGGCCGCCCCGCCCGTAGACGGACACCCAAAGAATCACCGTTCCGTGAGCAACGGGACAGTTCCTTTTTGGGATATGCCGAACTGTGGCTCAATGCACCCGTCTGAGGCGACTGAGTGCAGCAGCGCCGATACCGACCAGCAATAGGGTGGCTGGTTCAGGTACGGCGCCAACGGGACCGGAGGTCGTGATATCGTTGAACGCCGCCAAGAAATCTGTCCCCGTAACGCCGAAAAAGGAAGGATTCCGCACGTCGGAGAAGATGGCAGTATCGGTCAGAGTGATTTCGGCGTCCGATGGCGCTGCCGTGCCCCAGGTGGTCCAACGAGAGTGCTGGCTGTGCTCTGGAGCAGATAATACTGGGTTCCAGGACTGAGCGCCCATGAGACCGAAACCGCATCGCTTGGCACTGCCGCCGGAACAGCGACGGAGTAGAGAATAGTTCCCGACGCGTCCTCAAGGATCACGTTATCGGGTTGACCCTGATTCTGAAATGTGAAACCCGTCAGGGTCGAGGCTATGTTGGCGGTAAACCCGATTCCAGAATAACCCCACCCAATAGAGTTAAGGTCCAAAGAAGGCCCGCTAATGAGTCCCGCCTGCAGCTGTGGCGGGATGATGGCCAGGACGATTAGGATCAGGAAACCGATCTGCGAGCTGCGTAGAAAATCGCGCATGTGAGCATCCATTCCGTAGCATTATACCCGGAATTCCGTTTTGGCCTCCCGGTCACTATTGATCCTACACCCAACCGCCTCCGTGGATTGGATTGAATGCCGACCGGGAGGCCAAATCAGGTGAGAATCGATGGAGACAGGACAACTCTCAATCTATCCATCCGATCAGAATGTGCCGGAACCACAGTCAGCTTCAATGCCTCCAAGACAGGCCAATTGCGGTACACTCAGACAGCTAATATAGACCCATGCCGCTTGACCTCTCTCGCGATGTGGCGATCCGCTGGGGCGATCCCGACCCTAAACACGCGCCGCTCCTCAAGGAGTGCGGCGCAAGCACGGTGATTCTCGAGACTCCGTCCCCGGCCTTTGCCGCGGCCTGCCAAGGCGTGGGGCTCAGGACGGTGCTGGCCAACGAGATCCAGTTCCTCGGTCTCGAAGAGATGGAGCACGCGTCCCCGGCGAAACCTGCGGTTCTAAGCGCCGGTCTCTGGCCGGGCGTCAGCCGCGGCCCTTCGTCCGGAAGCGGCGACGATACGACCGCCGGCGCCAGCCGCCAGCCCTGGATCGACGCGAACGGTTTCCGGATCGGATGCCTGAGGGCGCTCTATCCCGCCCGGCCGGCGGTCCTCGGATATCTGCCGGACTCGAAGGCCGGCCTGAAGCCGGACCGGTCCGTGCCGTTCGACACCTTGGAACTAGCACTCGCGGAAGCCCGGGCTTGGGGCGGAAACTATCTTCTGGCTGTCGAGAGCCGCTACCGGCAGGCTCTGCTGACGGGTGAGGAGAAGGCCCGGGCCGCGTGGGGCCGACTGGGGCGCACCGCGAGGTGGCTGGCTGCGAATGCATCCCTGTTCGGCCGGCCCGTGCTTCCCATCGTCACCTTACTGGTGGAACCTGGAGAGGCGACCGCGGAGATCGCTAACCTGATGTACCGGCACAACGTGTCGCCCGCCCTGGCGTCCGCGGCGTCTCCGCCTCCACCCGACGCGCGCCGCCTGTCGGTCCTGATTGCGGTGAGCATCAAACCTCCTGCCGCAGCACTCGCAAGACGCATTCTCGCCCATGCGGAAGCCGGAGCAACCGTGGTGGTCGATGCGCCCGGCAGCGACGCGTGGTGGCGCGCCGCCGGACTCAAGCCCCTCCGCAATCAGCAGGACCGCGATTTCTACACACTCGGGCAGGGCCAAGTTGTGGCCTACAAGGAGCCCATCGCCGACCCGAGCGAGTTCGCGTTCGACGTGATTGATTTCGTCACCCACAAACGGCGCGCCGCACGGCTGTGGAACGCGCCATCCCTCATCGCGCTGGCCACCGCCGCGCCCGCTTCCGGCCCGGCGCGCGGGGCCGTGCTGCTCCACGTCCTCAACTACGGGGCGCCCATCGACAGCGACGTGCAGGCGCGCGTGCACGGCGTATTCGCCAAGGCCACGCTGCTGCGACCCGACGGGTCCCCGATACCCCTCAAGACTGCGAAACGCGGGACTACAACGGAAGTCTTTCTGCCAGAGCTTCGCCGGGTGGGCACCGTGGTTTTCGGCTAGACTAAGGCAAGGTTGGGAGGGAGAAATGAGCGTGACACGCCGGGATTTCATTCGCACCGGGACAGCGGCCATCGTTGGGACCGCGGCAGGCACCCGTCTTAACGCCGCCCCGCTTCGCACGCCGCTGGCTTTCTTCGGCCTGCACCCGCTAATCGAACAGAATCCCAAGGCCGTCTTTATACGGCGCACCCACGTGCCGGACAAGATGGATGAGCCATCCAAGCTTCGCGAGGGGCTCACCCTGGCGCGCGAGATCTTTCTTCCCATGGACAGGCCCGGCATCCCCATCACGCACCGTGTCATCGTCAAACCCAACTGCACCAACGTCCACACACGGAACCGGCCCGATGTGGAGTGCTGGGGCACGGGCACCGACCCGCAGTTCTATGAGGGCATGGTCCGCGGGCTGCAGGAGATCGGCCTGAAGAAGTTCTACTCGCCGGAGGCCAACAACTTCCACACCTGGAACGTGCGCGGCTTCGTGGACATCAACGAACGTCTCGGCGTCGAGATGAACGAGCCCGAGCGCCGGCCGCGCCACTTTGCCGACTCTTACGAAATGACCTGGACCCGGGTGCCGGACCCCGTGGTTTACTTGCGCATCCCGCACTTCACGCCGGTCAACGAGAAGGACACCTGGCTGCTCGACATCGCCAAGTGGAAATCGCACGGCATGTGCATGACCCTGTCGGTGAAGAACCAGCAGGGGCTGGTGGTGAGCCCGTACGTGCAGTTCTGCGCCGGCTGGCAGATGGTGACCGGGGTGCCCGATTACATGAAACCCGACATCAATCCAAACGTCGAGGCGATGGTGCAACGATACTTCGAGAACCACCTGCGGATGGGCTACAGCCGGTACAACAGCAAGGCTGAGTTGAGCCCTATCCGCCAGGAGATCTGGGCGCACAAGACTTGCGACAACACGAGCGTGCTGAAGACAGGCCTGGCCATGATCGAAGGGATCTATGCCCGCGACGGGGACGGCTTCGCCGTGGGCGACGACTACATGACCAACCTTGTCATGTTCTCCAAAGACAAGTTCCGGCTGGACGTTATCGGCATGTATCTGGGCGGCCACGAGCCGGGCAATATTAACCTCTTTCGCATCGCGAAGGAGCGCGGCTTGACCGACACCTTCAATCCGTGGGAGATCCCCATCTTCGAATGGACCGCAGGCGAGGCCGTGCCGCGCAAGCTGACCGATTTCCAGCGCACGCCGCTCAAGACCTACTACTTGCAGAAAGACGGCGAGCCCTATCTGCACCTGGTCAACGAACCCTTCGACTACGACAAGCACAAGGCGTAGCCGGAGGGATACGGAGACAAAGGCAAGTGTCCTACTTTGCCAGCACCAGCGTCCCAAACGCCTCGGGCTTGTGAAACGAGTCCTGATGGACGGGCTGCCAGGCCAGGAACTTCGCCGGCTTGCCCTGGACATGATAGAAGTTGACGCGGAAGGCTCGGCCCGCTTCGGGCTTCCAGGCAGCGATCCTTGACATCGGGACCCTCATCTCCGTGTACCAGACCTTGTGCTGCTCGTCGATGCGCGTCATGTTGATGAACCCCGAATTCCACTGCCAGTCGGTTTTGCTCTTGCCGCCGGGATTCATCTCGATCGACAGGTCCACCCACTCTCCGCGCGGGGACACTTCGAACTCTTTGTAGCTGTGGATGTTCTCGAAGTCCGATCCTATGAACACCTCGGCCACGTCCCAACTCCAAAGCCCGTAGGTCTCGCCATCCGCCGGTGGGCTAGGCTTCAGGTTCAGGTCTTCGTAATGGCAGGTGAACAGAAAATACAAATTGTTGTCGGTCCACCGCGAGCGCACCTCCGTGAGATAACCAGGGGCCTGCTCTCCATAGCGATCATGCTCGAACGACACGCCGCGAATATCCCGCCACGCTTGGGACACCGGATCGGCCGTAAGCGGGAAGTCGGCTTCGGCGCGATAGCTGGCAGCCTCGCCATCCCCGGCGTCGAGAGTCGCCGCCAGCACCATCAGCAGAGCAAGCAATCTCATGTCAACCTCGCTCGAAATAGGCGTGCTCAGGCGGTTTGTAAGAGATGTTCAGCTCCGGTGTCGCGACGCGCGACTGCCGTTCGCGCGATTCGAAAAGGAAGGCGAGTGCGCCGGTGGTCAGAAGGGTACGCTCCACCGGGTAGACGGGCCGCCCGGTCACGAACAGATCCTCGATGCATTTCACCAGGCCGTCGAAGTGCGGCAGCGGACGGCGGGCGCTGTCGAGGACAAACTGCGTAGCCACCGGCTCCGGCCTACCTTCGAGCTGTGCTGCAAACTCGAACTCGCTCACATGCCCGTCGAGCATGTACGAGGCGGTCCGCAAGCCATCCTTGTACTCGAGGAGGAACAGGGCCGGCCTTTTCGCGTTCTGTTCCGGGCGCCCCGGCTTGACCTTCCCGCCGGTGGCCAAAGCGGCGTCGAGCAAGGGTGCGCTCCACCGCCCCTCCCCGTCGCGCCATTTCCATACCGCATCGTTCTCCAACCACTCGACCGCCGCGATTCCAGTCTCGCCCCCGCGCCGCCGCTCCACCATACACTGCAGCCCCTCCAGTGTGTGAAAACCGTAGGCGTCCAACTCTCCATATCCAACCGACACCGCATGCCGTATCCGGCTCCCGGCCGGGATGTCCAACTCGGGCTTCCGGATCGTCACGGGGATGGAGGAGCCGGCCATGAGCGGTATCCGCAACTCCCGGGCCCAGCGGTACATCCGGCTGGCCTTCTCCCACGAATACGACAGGTGCTTGTCGCAGAACAGCGGCCTCGAACGGCCGCTCTCGCGGAAGACCTCCACAACCTGGCGGAAAAGCTCGTATCTCGGGTACATCTTCTGGCCGCGGCTGTTGAACGGATAGTTGCCGTGCTCCCCAACCAGCAGCACGGCGTCCACGGCAAGCCTGGCGCCGCCCAGCGTGAGCGCCTCACGCACGCTGGGATAAATGTGGAATCCGTGCTTCGCCGCCAAGCCTCGGCTCATGTCATTCTGCGGGACTTGGTCGGTATACATCGAGACGATCCGGGTGCGTGGTTTCACCTTGACACCATCTGGGGAGTAACCGTCGAGAACGCGGCCGGCGATCACATCGGCATGGGAAAGACTCCGGTATTCCGTGACGATCGCAGCCACGGACGGTGTCTCCGCGGCCACCAGCTTCCCAGCCGCTGCGGCCGAAACAAGGAATTGCCGCCGGCCGATCCGGTCAGCCGTCGACCGTGCCACGCCGACCGGGTCCAGCAACGATCTCAGACTGTTTCGCACGCCTTACCCCCGCGTGGAACCGATGACTGCTGTGCTGGCCTTTCACTGTATCAAACAGTTGCATGCGCCACCAGGCTGGATTTGTGCTTCAGACTCCAGGCAGTATACTCGCAGCCATTGCCGGCTGCGAGTTCGACTATGCGCCTGGGCAATCCTAACACGGCAGAGAAGCCGACCGCGTCTGCCGCAGGATTTGGGGTTGAAGGCGTTGTCTTAGTTGGCCAGCGGCGGCCCGCCTGGAACCAGTATCTGCCCGCCTCCTGTCGCCGGATACCTGTACCGCCTGGCCGTAAACTTGGCGTTGAGGTACTCGCCCATGTAAATCGGGCCTGACATGGTATCGCCCGAGACCGTGGCGGCGAAGAGCAGGGGGACCGAATCGCCAGTGAGGCGTTCGTTGCTCCGGAGCCTCACCTGGTCGCCCTCGATCGTGCCGTACAGGTCTCGCAGCGAAAAATCTCCTTTGTGCGAGCCCCGGATCCGATTGCCATCCTGCTCGATAAACAGTGTCTGCTTGCTCTTGCTGCTGAAGAACTCGACGTCTACATCCCAGCGGCCGCTCACATTGGTCGCCGGTGGGGCTGGGTCGGGGCGAGGAGCTCGCTGCTTGGAAAGCACCCCGTGAAGCCGCTCCGCCACAACCTTGTCGTCACCGGGTTGCATCATCCACGCGGTGATGGAAATGGCTTCCGTCGCGTCTGCCCCAGGGGCACGCCGGCCCCCGCCGGCGCCGAGAGCAATTCTGGGCTTGTTCCGGGCCACTTCCTCGGCTAGCTCCTCCGCGGTGATGTGCAGCTTCGCCGGGTCCCAGCTAATGATCAGCTCGGGGCTCTTGTTAGAGAGGGCAGTTGGCTCACGCACTTCGGTCTTCACGCTCTGAACAGTAGACACCCGCTTTGCAATAGTGTCGAGATAGGAAAGCCACGTCCTCCATTCGGCTTCGTGATCACACTTCACCCACGCCTCCACCGCCGCCAGCATGCCCACGGTCTCTTCCTTGCCGACCTTGTTGTCACGGCCTGGGCCGTGGTGGGGAGAGCTGGCCTGCCACGCCGACATGAGGAGGTCCTTCTTTCCCAGCAGCAGCCCGGCGGACTGTGGCCCGCGGATCGCTTTCCCGCCGCTATACGCGACTATCGTCGCGCCGCGCTGCAGGTGCACATTGGGGATTGTAAGGATCTCGGCAGCCGCATCCACGAGGATGGGGATGTTCCTGGTTTTCGCCATCTGGGCGGCGGCTTCCAGGGAGATCCCCCTAGACGACGCGCCGCCGGCCAACATGTAGATCATCGCCGTGCGATCATTCAGCGCGTTCTCGAACTCTTCTGCCGTGTCCACCGTGATGATCGTCACACCGACGTTGCGTATCGCGTGGTCATACTCATTTCGCGAACTCCTCGGGATGACGACCTCAGTTTTGTCGAAACCGGTCAGGTCGGGAATACGGATGAGCTTCTCGGGATTACCCCCCGCCACGCACCCGGCGGTTACGTGCTTCATTCCGGCGGCGCAACCTGCCGAAACCATTCCCCACTCGGCTCCGGTGAGATCAGCCAGCCGCTGGCCGACCGCGTCCGCCAATTCATCCAACTGAACGTAATGCTCGCAGGCGGCAGCCACCGCGGCCCGGACCTCCGGCAGTTGAATAGATGCACCGATGATGGTGAAAGTGCCGCGGCAGTTGATGACGGGTTCCACGCCGAGAGATTGGTAGATCTCCGGTCCGGGCTTGAGCGGACCGGCTGCCGCCCTGGCCACCCCGCCACCGAATAGCACCGGCAGCGCGAGCAAGTTTCCGATTTCGAAAAGGTCCCGGCGCGTTGGGCCGGTCGACGTCATGATTTCCTTTCCCTTCTCTGACATATCTCTTCTCCTCTTCTCAGGACCGAATATGTTCATCAAAGACCTGCGTCTCCTCCGCGGTCATCGCACGGCAATCAGCGAAATTTGCTCAATGGCCGGATAGATGCCCTCGCCATGCCTGTTCCGATCCACGGGAGCGATCTGCTGAATGGTGGTACGAGTTGGTGCGACGCCCTTAAAATACAGCGCATAGATCTTGTTCATCGCCTGGAACTCATTGATGTCGTCCAGGTAGACGTTGGTAGAGACGACATTGCTGAAATCCATGTCGGCCTCTTCCAGTCCGTCCAGCAGATTGCGCATCGTCTGGCGGACCTGCTGCTCAACGGTGGCGACCACGACGCCTTGGTTGGGGCCGGGGATGAAGGCGCTCTTGGCGGAGCAGTAAAGCGTATCACCCGCGAACACGCATGGACTCGCCGTCGCGCTCGGCTTCATATTTTTGGGGCGAACGGAGCGCCGCGCGGACAGGTCGCGCACCGCCACACCTGTGAATTCTATCTGGACCCCTTCGGGCAGAGAAGTCACCTCGATGGTTGCCCGGGCCGGCGTGTTCCCAAACTCAAACCGCTTGGCGTACTCCCGATTCATCACACCGGAGGGAAGCGTGCTTGTCAGATAGGGGTTCACGAACACCATGTGGGCCATTGTCAGACCTGCGGCCTTCAGCACCACCTCCATCCCATTGAGAGCGATTGCGACTTGCTGCGCCGGTTCCGCAGGGACTGCGCGTTTCGCAAAATCGTAGCCGCGCATGCCGGAGATGAACAGGCGGTCCTTGGTGAGCATGCCCGGAGATGCCGGTTCGCCGGGATCGTAGCCCGGCACGCTCACCGCCTTCTTGTCAGCGAGATTGCGCACGGCAACGGCGTTGATCTCCACCGGCGTTCCCGGCAGCTTGGCCACGCCGAGCGTGGCCCTCGCTGGCGGAACCTTCGAAAAATACGTTTGATACACGCGGTTCATCTCCGCGAAGTTCGCCATATCGTCGAGATAGACCTGTGTATACACGATGTGATCCATCGTCAAGCCGGCAGCTTCGACGACCATCTTGAGGTTTTCAAGGGTTTGCCTGACCTGACCCTCAAATGTCGCCGGCATGCTGCCGTCCGCAGCCTTCGCCCCTTGGCCGGAGACATAGAGATAGTCGCCTGCGAAAATGCCGGGTGTATACGGCCCGACCGGCGGCGGTCCGGACTTGGACGCCACTGGGACAATGTCGGCCAGCGCCAGAGAGGCGGCCAGCACCAATATCGGGTAGCAACTGTTCACGCTCACACCTCGTCAATCCATTCTCAGTCGGCCGGGACTACGAACTCATTCTTCCAAACCGTTGCCGGCCTGCTGCTTCCCAGCCCTGGCCTCCACCCTCCCGGGTCGAAGATATTATACATTCGATCACAGTATGAGCTACGATACCGTGGGAGAGTTGAACGGCCAACTGGTCCTCGGCGGCCGCTTCAAGTTCTGAGGTCGCCGCGGGTCCCTCCGGCCGGGAATGGCCCGCAGCCGTCTCCGGTCTAATCGAGTGGTCCGTTCCGCAGAACCCTCGCCCTTGAGCTTTGGTTCTGACGGCCGGTTACGTCGTGCACACAAGGGGGTAGGAAGCATGCAGTTCAAACATGTTCTGGTTTGGCTGGCTTTGACGGCCAGCGTGGCCTCGGCGCAGACTCGCTATGACCTGCTGCTCAAGGGCGGGCACGTGATCGACCCCAAGAACCAGATTGACGCAGTGATGGACGTGGCCATTGCAGGTGGCAAGATCGCGCAGGTGGCAGCCGACATCCCGGCCGGCCAGGCGCGGAGGGTTGTACCGGTAAGCGGTCTTTTTGTGGTTCCGGGGCTGGTCGATATGCACGTCCACGCCTTCGCCGGGTCGATGAACTGGGAGTATACGGGTGAATTCGGCGTTCGTCCCGATGGGTTTACGTTCCGCAGCGGCGTTACCACCGTGGTGGATGCGGGGAGCTCCGGGTGGCGCAACTTCGAACAATTCAAATGGCAGATCATCGATCGAGTGCAAACCCGCGTGCTCGCAATGTTGAACATCGTCGGCAAGGGGATGGGCGGCCGGCTGACTATAGAGCAGGACCTCAAGGACATGGAGCCTGCCCGCACCGCCGAAATGATCAAGAAGTACCGGGACATCCTGGTCGGAGTCAAGGTTGCCCACTACGACGGGCCTGATTGGGTGCCGTATGAAAGGTCAGTCGAAGCCGGCCAAATGGCCAACGTTCCGGTGATGGTGGACTTTGCCACCTTCCGGCCGGAACGCCCTTTCCAGGACCTGGTCCTGCACAAACTCAGGCCAGGCGATATTTACACCCACATGTATCTCTCCTCGGTGCCAATGATCGACGATCAAGGCCGCGTCTTGCCCTATCTGTTTGAGGCCCGCAAACGCGGCATTATCTTCGACGTGGGCCACGGCGGGGGCAGCTTCTCGTGGAGCCAGGCAGTTCCGGCCATTCGGCAAGGTTTCGTGCCCGACTCTATCTCCACTGACCTGCACGTTGACAGCATGAACGCCGGCATGAAAGACATGACCACAACCATGTCGAAAATCCTCAATCTCGGGGTGAGCCTCGCCGACGTAATCAAAATGTCGACGATGAACCCGGCGCAGGAAATCAAGCATCCTGAGTTAGGCAACCTGAGCGTCGGGGCGGATGCAGACGTGGCCGTTCTGCGCTTAAAAACGGGAGATTTCGGGTTCCTCGACGCGCGCAACCTGCGCTATTCAGGGACGCATAAGCTGGAGTGTGAACTTACGGTGCACAACGGTCGTGTGGTTTGGGATTTGAACGGGCTGGCCGCGGTGGATTGGCAGAACGAAAGGCCGAGCAGGCGTTAAAGTTCAAAGGATATGTACTCCATCTCAGTAGGCGAAAGGAACTGTAAATGAGTGAACGACGGGCATTCTTGAAATCCGCCGTCGGCGGTGGCGCGGCGCTCACCGCCATGGCCGCTGCTGCGGCGGAGCCAGGCGAGCGCACAGTAGTGCCGGGTGGCATTCGAGTGGGCAACCTGTATTTCGCCAGCGGAGCGACCGGCGTGGCGCCGGAACGGCGCAAGGACCCCACTGTCCCGCCGGGGGACATAAGGGAACAGACGCAACGCATTCTGGAAAGACACCAGAAGAACTTAGAGGGGCTTGGCAGCAGCCTCGAGAACGTCCTGAAGGTGACCGTGTTCCTCGCGGACCCAAAGAACGATCGGGACGGCATGAACGAGACCTACGCGAAGTTCTTCCCGAAGGCGGCACCCGCGCGCTCGGCCATCGGGGTCCAGTTCCCAGACGATGTCACCAAGGTAGAGATCGAGTTGATCGCCTGGATTCCGCCGAAGTGATCTAAGCGGGGAGTGCGGCCCTACACGCAGGATTACCAGAATCCGGCGCAAGTTTTGCCCCTGGTTCCGGCTTTCAGCCGTCGTAAGCGAAACGGTGGGCGTTGAATGCTGACAACTACTTGACCGCGACCAAGGATATCTGCTCGATGGCCGGATAAATGCCCTCCCGGTGTCCGTTCCGGTCCACGGGAGCAGTCTGTTGGATGGTGGTTCGAGCCGGTGCGACGCCTCTGAAGAACAACGCGTAGATCTTGTTCATGGCCTGAAACTCATTGATGTCGTCCAGGTAGACGTTGGTGGATACAACATTGCTGAACTCCATATCGGCCTCTTCCAGGCCGTCCAGCAGATTGCGCATTGTCTGGCGCACTTGCTGCTCAATGGTGGCGACCACGATACCTTGGTTGGGGCCGGGGATGAAGCCGCTCTTGGCAGAACACTACAGTGTATCGCCCGCAAACACGCATGGACTTGCCGTTGAGCTTGGTTGCATATTCTTGGGTCGGACGGACCGCCGCGAAGACAGATCGCGCGCCGCCACGCCCGTGAATTCTATCTGGGCCTGCTCGGGCAAAGAGCTGACCTCGATAGTAGCCCGCGCAGGCGTGTTCCCAAACTCAAACCTCTTGGCATACTCCCGATTCATCACGCCCGAGGGAATCGCTCCTGTCAGATAGGGGTTCACGAATACCATGTGGGCCATCGTCAGACCCGCGGCCTTCAGCACCGACTCCATCCCGTCGAGAGCGAGTACCACCTGCTGCGCCGGGTCTGCAGGGACCGCGCGCTTTGCGAAATCGTAGCCACGCATGGCAGAGATGAACAAGCGGTCCTTGGTGAGGATGCCGGGAGAGGCCGGTTCACCAGAATTGTAGCCTGGCACGCTCACCACCCTCTTGTCGGCGAGAGTACGCACGGCAACGGCGTTGATTTCCACCGGCGTCCCCGGCAGTTTGGCCACTCCGAGTGTGGCTCTCGCCGGCGGAGCCTTCGAAAAATACGTTTGATACACGCGGTTCATCCCCGGGAAGTTTGCCATATCGTCCAGATAGACCTGCGTATAAACGATGTGATCCGTCGAGAGGCCGGCGGCTTCGACGACCGCCTTGAGGTTTTCGAGCGTCTGCCTGACTTGGCCTTCAAGTGTCGCCGGCATGCTGCCGTCCGGAGCCTTCGCGCCCTGGCCGGAGATGTATAGATAGTCACCCGCGAGAACGCCCGGCGTATACGGTCCCACCGGAGACGGTCCGGACTTGGGTGCTACTGGGACAACATCGGCCGCCGCCAGAGAGGCCGCTAGCACCAGTGTCAGGTAGTAATTCTTCACGCTCATACCTCCTCAGCCTATTCTCGTTCAGCCGGACTGCTCACACATTCTCCCATGCGGATACGACGAGCGCACGGCCAAACTCAAATCGTGTTCCACGCCTGCTTCCGGCCCTTGTAGTGGCGGAGGAGGACCCCGTGCAGAGCCGTGACGAACGTTTGATGCGGAGGATCAGCGAGCCACGCCAGACCCTGGGCGGCCTTGAGATCGGGTACCGACTAGCGAATCGTGGTGGTCTTCAAAGGCACAGCCGCCTCACTTTGCCGAATCGATCTCGTGTTTCACGATCCGCGTGGCTACATTCGGACGGCCGTTGCACCACTGAGGCTCTTCGGCTTTGGTTCGGAACTTCGGAAGTGTGATTTGCTTCTTCGGCTTGCAGGCAAAGCCAAGAAGGGTTACACCTGATTGAAGGTGGAGCTTGGCGCGCAATGAGAACCCCCTACACGAAACTCATCTGTCTGATCGCAACGCTGGTGCTTGCCTCCAGCACACGGGCGCAACTGGGATTGTTCAGTCCCGAGCAACGAATCGAATTCACGAGGGAATGGCACGGCGAGCGCTTTGAAGACGGCCGCCCCAGGGTTCCCGATTCAATTCTGGAACGCGCGAAGACGGTCTCCGCCGAAGAGGCATGGGACGTGCTCCGAGCTGCCAGATACCCAGATCAGTTCACGGGCGACTGGAAGGTGTTCAATCAGGGCGCGTCCCGGCTGGTTGGACGCGCCGTCACGGCGTTATTCCTGCCTCTGCGTCCCGACGTGAACGCGGTGGTGAACGACCACGGCAAGGCCGAAGGACGCATCGGGGCGCAGAACTCCTGGATCATCGATATCTTGAAGCCTGGTGATATTCTCGTCGCTGACCTATTCGGCGAAGTCAACCTGATTGGTGACAACCTGGCAACCTCCATATTCTCGAAGAGCGGCGCCGGCGTGGTTATCAACGGCGGCGTGAGGGATCTATCGGGCATCTCGAAAATCAAGGGTTTCACCGGCTACTATAGGCGGGCGACACCGGAGGTCATCGAAGGCGTGATGCTTATGGGAATCAATGTACCCATCCGAATCGGTCGCACAACTATCATGCCCGGCGACGTTGTCCTGGGTGATCCGGAAGGCGTGGTTTTCGTGCCTCCCCAACTGGCCGAGAAAGTCGTGAGTTCAGCCGAAGCTGGTCCACCTGAGAGATGAATGGGGTCACATGATGCTGCGCGAGGGCAAGTATACTCCCGGACAGATCGACGCCAGGTGGACCACGGAAATGGAGAAAGAGTTCAACCGCTGGCGAGACCAGCAGAAAGCCGAGAGGGACCAATGAACCCTTCAGCGCTGAACATGCAGCGGCGCTCCTTTGTGAGTTCCGCCGCGTCCGCCCTGACCGCGGGCCTGGTTGCCGATACAGAGGGCGCGGCCCAGAACGTGAACACGAATTCGCGGCCCTCGGATCTGAAGATCACCGACTTGCGCATAGCCAATCTGGGGCCGTCGCCCGAACCGATCGGCAGCATCTCCCTGATCCGGATCGATACGAATCAGGGCATCTACGGCCTTGGCGAGATATACACGAGCAGCAGCCCGACCTACCCGCTGCTGCTGAAAAGCCGCTTGCTCGGCGAGAACCCTTGCGACGTGGACCGCCTCTTCCGCAAGATCAAGCAATTCGGCGGCCATGGGCGGCAGGCCAGCGGGGTTACCAGCGTGGAGATGGCGCTGTGGGACCTCGCCGGAAAAGCGTACGGGGCGCCGGTCTACCGGATGTTGGGCGGCAAGTTTCGTGAGCAGATCCGGATTTACGCCGACACGCCGGAGGCCAATACCGCCAAAGAATTCGCCGCGCGCCTCAAGCAGCGCATGGAGCTAGGGTACACCTGGCTGAAGATGGACCTGGGCCTTAACCTGGTGGAAAAGACTCCCGGCACGGTGACGCGCCCGTTGGGGGCGGCGCAGAATTACGGCTCGG
Source organism: Bryobacterales bacterium (assembly GCA_963798455.1). Classification (GTDB taxonomy): domain Bacteria; phylum Acidobacteriota; class Terriglobia; order Bryobacterales; family Bryobacteraceae; genus CAWCTD01. The sequence continues at coordinate 3,736,298 of CAWCTD010000003.1, read as the reverse complement.
GATTCGGCCACATGGGCGGCTGGGAGCTGACCGCAAAAGGGATCTCGATGATGGCGGACTACGTCGCGCAGGTGCGCGAGGTAATCGGCATGGAGGTGCCGCTTTCGGCGGACCATTTCGGCCATATCGGGGTGAATTCCTGCATCCGGCTCGGCCAGGCGCTGGAGAGATACAACCCGGCGTGGCTGGAGGACATGATCCCGTGGATGTACACGGAGCAACTGAAGCAGATCGCCGACGCTGTTGGCGTGCCCATCGCCACGGGCGAGGATATCTTCCTCAAGGAGTCGTTTGAGACGCTGTGCCGTGCGCACGCGGTGGACATCATTCACGTGGACATCGCCTGCTCGGGAGGTCTGCTCGAGACCAAGAAGATTGGCGACATGGCGCAAGAATTCGGCGTTCCCATGGCGATGCACTCTGGCGCCACGCCAATCGGCCACATGGCGGCGTGCCACGTGGCGGCGGCAACGGAGAATTTCCTGGCGCTCGAGCACCACAACATCGACTCGCCGTGGTGGGAACAGATAGCAGAGGGGGTGGAGAAACCCATCGTGAACCACGGGTTCGTCCGGGTTTCGGAGAAGCCTGGAATCGGCGTCACGTTAAATGAGGACATCGTGAAGAAACATCTTCGCGATGGCGGCTATTTCGAGCCTACGCCCGCGTGGGATAAAGAACGATCCTGGGACCGGCAGTGGAGCTGATCGGACCAACCGCCCAGAGGCGTCAAGGAATAAACGACAGAAGGAGGAGTCATGCTTCGCCGATTCAGGATTCCCGCGATTCTGGCTGTGGCGCTCCTGGTTTCCCAGCGGGCCATGCTGGCGCAGACCGTTCACCCTTGGGAAGTTTTCGAAGTCACCTTGGAGGCCAGCGCCGAGTACGCCAACCCTTACGTGGAGGGGCTGCCGGACGGCGGTGCGCCTCTGGTTCAGGCGGTATTCACCGGCGCGAGCGGCGCGTCGCGCGGCATGCGTTACTCCGTGGCTGGATTCTGGGATGGGGGCAAGACCTGGAAAGTGCGTTTCGCTCCGCCGGCAGCCGGGGAGTGGACTTGGTCGACAACCTCGAAGGATCTCGGCCTCAACAGCGCGAAAGGCAAGCTCCAGGCCGCGGAATGGAGCGAGGCTGACAAGCAAGCCAACCCGGCTCGCCGAGGCTTCGTCCGCGTCGCGAAGACAGGCGAATGGGTGGGCGATACCTGGTGGAATTGGTCCAAGCGGGGCATCAAGCTCGATTCATTCCAGCGGCTGGCCGATGACCGCGCCGAAAAGGGCTTTACCGTCGGGCAGATCTTCTTTGCCGGCAACGACGGACTGCTCAACAGAACCTACGATCTTCCCAACGTGGAACAGATCCGCAACGTGGAGCAGTTCATCGCCTATGCCAACAGCAGGGAATCACCGTCTGGATTCATCCCTGGTGGAGCCGGCAGCGCCTCAACGAGAGGATCCCGGAAGACAAGATGCGCCGCTGGTGGCGCTATGTCATTCATCGCCTGGGAGCCTATAACGTCCTCTGGGTGCTGGCTGGCGAGTACAACATGAACAACTACGGCGGCTTCGGTCTGCCGTTCTGGAAGGACCTGGGCGCCCTGGTCAAGCGCGAGGATCCCTACCGGCACATTCTGGGTGCGCATCCCACCCCACCGGGCTGGAGTGGAGGCGCGGATGCTCGCCAGTGGTCCACGGGAGAAGTGCTCCACGCCGAGCCTTGGCTCGACTACAACCAGAGCCAGGTGGGCCACGGGCGATGGCGGAATGAGATGATCCCATTCGTCATTGCGGCCGACTACGCGCGCCGCCCGGCCAAGCCCACCGTGATCACGGAGCAGTTCATCGCGGGCAGCGCCAGCGGAGCCGACATTCGCTTCGGAGCGTGGTCCGCGATCCTATCCGGCGCCGCCGGCCACAGCTACGGCGGCGGCCACGTGTGGTGGGCGCACGTACCGGAATCGCCCTCCAGCCAGGGCAATTGGCCTCTCGACAAGTCGTTCGAGACCAATACATTGGACTACCCAGGCGCTCTCTCCATGAGCTTTCTGGCGAAGTTCCTGAAAGGCATCGAGTGGTGGAAGCTCGAGCCGCACCCGGAATTGCTGTCGGACACTCCTTCAAAGTATTGCGCGGCGGTCCCCGGAAGCGTCTACGTGGCCTATCTGCGTTACGGAGGCGCGGTAAAAGTGGACCTGAGGCCTTCCAGCGAGACCGATCCGTTCGAGTACACCTGGATCGATCTCGAGCAGAGCAAGGAACGCACCGGCGGAAAAGTTAACGGCGGCGCCCCGCGAGAATTGCGCGCGCCCGAGGATTACCCGGGGCAGCTTCAATTTAAGGACGGGCTGCTCTACATCCGCAGAGCCGGGGCGTAAGTCGCCGCCATCGTACGAGGCGTGCAGCTTGCGCACGAACTCCTCGAATGTGAGATAACCGGACCGGGGAGGAGGGTTCGAACTTGCCGATTGCAGTGTTGAGGCTCGGGTCTCCGAGGAAACCCAACGAAGGCTTGCGGCTTGGCACTGTTCGCAGACCGCCACGCGGAGTGCCGAAGACGCAATTCGCGAAGCTGGATTACTACGATGTCTGGCTGCCAAATCTGGCCCCGAGCCAGGAGCTGGTGGTCTTCGGCCAACGAGCGCGGGGCCGAGTTCTCCTGAAACTCCCCGGCAGCGGGCCGCCGCGTCAGTGACCGGAAGCGATGGTCACTATTCCACTCAGGGGAGTGCTCCGCGAGGAACCTCCCACGAATACCCTATACTCGCCCGGCAAGAGTTCCCAAGCGTCCCTGTCCACGTTGAAGATGGAGAGGTGAACGGGATCGATCGTCAAGCTAACCGCTTTGCCCTCGCCGGGAGCGAGTTGGATTCTGTCCCAAGCCACCAGGCGCTTCGGCGGCTCGCCCGCGTTCGGCGGCAGCGAGACGTAGACCTGCGCGACCTCCGCCCCGGTCACTCTGCCCGTGTTCCTGACGTTGAAGGTTACCGTAACGTTCCGGCCGGAAGCCGTGGCCTTGATCCGCGAATAAGAGAAAGTCGCGTACGAGAGCCCGTGGCCAAACGGGAAGAGCGGCTCCTTGTTTTCCGCGTCGAACCACTTGTAGCCGGTCTTCAGGCCCTCGGTGTAGTTCACGTCGAAGGGCGTCTGGGGCGCACGGCCGCGCCCGCCTCCCTGGGCCGTGGCGCTGGGCGCGGGCTGAGGCGGCACAGGGGGAGGACCCGGCAGGGCGGGGTGCGGCAGATCGGCCTCGCTCTTCGGGAAGGTGACGGGCAGTTTACCCGACGGGTTCACGGAGCCGAACAGGATGTTCGCGGCGGCCTCGGCTCCGCGTATACCCGGATACCAGATCTCCAGCGCCGCGTTCACTTTGTCGATCCAAGGCATCGTGACCGGGCCGCCGGTCTCCAGCACGACGATGGTGTGCGGATTGGCAGCGGCGACCCGCCCGACCAATTCGTCCTGGTTGTCGGGCAGCGACAGGTCCGGCGCGTCGCGACCCTCGCTCGTGTGCTGGTTGACGAACACGATGGCCACTTCGGAGGTGGCCGCCAGTTTCGCGGCCGAGGCGGGGTCCGTACCCGCGTCAAACTCCACCTTGGCCCCGGGCGCCTTCTCGCGGACAGCTTGCAGCGGCGCGGAGGGATGCCACACCCCGCCGCGGCCCGGAACCGGGTTGCCGCCCGCCGCATCCACCTGGTCGGAGCCTCCCCCTGAGAGCACGCCCACATCGGCGTGTGACCCGATCACCGCAATCGACTTGAGGGCCCCGCCCCTCAGCGGCAATTGCCCGTTGGCGTTCTTGAGCAGCACCGCGCTCTCCTCGGCGACCCTCTGAGCCACTTCGGCTCCGGTGAACGGATTGACCGGGTGAACCGAGGGAGGGTTGTCGAAGATCCCCACGGCGAACTCGGTCCGCAGGATCCGGTGCACCATGTCGTTCAGGCGGGACATCAGAACCTCGCCCTTCTCCAGGGCCTCTTTGAGCGCGTCGCCATAGAATTTGCCAGTGGGCATCTCCTGGTCGAATCCAGCAAGAGCAGAAGCTACCGTGCTGTGCGCGGCGCCCCAGTCCGACATGACCCAGCCATTGTATGCCCAATCCTTCTTCAGCACCTGGTTCAGCAGGTATGGGTTCTCACAGGCGTAAATGCCGTTGAGCTGGCTGTAGGCGCACATCACCGTCCCGACACCCGACTCCTGGATGGCGATCTCAAATGCCAGCAGATCGGTCTCACGCAGCGAGCGCTTGTCCACGTTCGCGCTATAAACGGTTCGGCCGTTCTCTTGGTCGTTCACGGCATACCGATTGATGTTGCCGATCACCGTTTGGTCCTGGGTACCCTTTAACGCGCGGCCGAGCATCTTGCCGACGGCGATGGGGTCTTCGCTCCAGCACTCGAAGTTGCGACCGTTGCGAGGCTCCCGGATGAGATTCGCGGTCCCGCCAAGCGACACGTTGAAGCCGAGGTCGCGGGCCTCTTTGCCGATCAGCGCCCCGTACTCGTAAGCCAGGTTCACGTCCCAGGTGGCGCCGGCCGCGAGCGATGAAGGCAACGCCGTGGCGTAGCGGCCGCGCCTGCCGGTGTTCGCCACTCCGGATCTGCCATCGGTCATTTGCAAATCGGGGATGCCTAACCGGGGAATTCCCGGGATAAACCCGGCCCCGCCCAGCGACTGTGAGGGTTGGGGCGTAGCCTGTCCCGAGTAGGCACTGCCTCCGTGCACCAAGCCCAATTTCTCGTCGAGGGTCATCTGCTCCATGACCAGGTCGGCCCGCCGGTCCGGCGGCAGGCTCCTGTCCATCCATGGCCCGGTCGGCTTGACCACCGCCGCCTGCCTTCCCCCCTGCGCGAAGACGGGAGGCGGCGCGCCGCTCAGAAGCAAGGCCGCCATCCCGACAATCGTAAATAGGATCTTCTTCATGGACCGTATCCCCACCACATATCATCCTAAAGACTGCCATGCGTCGCGCATGGCCGCCGAAGCGTCCGGTCCACCCGGTCTTGGGACCTCGGAATCAGACCAGTACTGCTGGGCGCCGGGTGGCTCACTTACAACTCAGCGATATTCTCGATTACGGCATCGCCGTTCCGGAACGGCTCGTCACGAAGCTCGATTCCTAGCCCGGGCGCTTCCGGCGCCGTCACGTAGCCGTCCACCGGGGCGGGGACGTTCTCGATGAAGTGGGGATAGAGGTCGTGGTACATGTGGTACACACTTTCCATGATGAAGAAGTTCGTCAGGGACGTCGCCGTGTGGATAGAAGCGAACCATAGGATCGGCCCGCCCCCGGTGTGAGGGCAAGTCGGAATCTTGTAGGTGTCCGCCATATACGACACCTTCTTCGCCTCGGAGATCCCGCCGCACCAGGTGACATCCCACATCACCACGCCGACCGCCCGCTGCTCGAACATCTCCCTGAACCCGAAGCGGGTCGCCAGCCGCTCGCTGATGCAGACCGGTATGCTGGTTTGACGAGCCAGCGTCGCATACGCTTCCACGTTGTCGGCCAGCATCGGGTCTTCGAGATACATGATCCCGTATGGTTCCAGCGAGTGGGCGATCATTACCGAACAGGTCAGATTCCACTTGCTGCTCAGGTCGAGATATATCCCCATTTCGTCGCCCGCCGTCTTTCGGATCCGCTGTATGGGATCCAGCGACTCTCTTAGCTCCGCCTGGCTGATGAAGGTGCCGCCGTGCCTGGCAGCGGCGTTTACCGGGCCGCGGTCGTAAGGATAGATCTTGATCCCTTTGATGCCCCGGCCGAGCAGGAACTCGGTCAGCTTTTCGGGGGCGTCATGCGTCCGCATGCCGTTGATCGGCCACCCATTCATGGTGTTGTACACTTGCAGTTTCTGCTGGGCCTTGCCACCCAGCAGCTTATAGACGGGAAGGCCGGACGCCTTGCCGAGAATATCCCACTGCGCGATGTTGATGGCGCTGAGCATGCGCGTCTCCGCCCCGCCCCACGGCGCATAGGAAATTTGATAGAAGAGGTCCTGCCAAAGCCGGTCAATGTCGGCCGCATCCTTCCCCAGAATCATCCGGGCGTATGCTTTCAGCACGGCCACGTGCGACTCGTGGCCGGCGCCGGAGTACGATTCGCCAAGACCAACGATGCCTTTGTCCGTGTGCAGGCGCACCCATGTCCAGTTGGGAGCAATTCCCTGGACACGCAGGTCCCGCCGGAACCGCACCGCCTCGATCTTAGTGATCTTCAACGAGCCGACGCGCTCGGCTGCCGCCCGCGCTTCCGGCGTCCACGATCCGGTTCCCAGCATCGCCAGGGATCCGGCGCCCCCGGTGTTGAGAAAATCTCTCCGATTGATTCGTTTGCCTTGCATCCGATGGCCCTCCCGGCCCGCGTCTGCTAAGGATACGCCTGTCCATTCGCCGCGACAAGTGCGGAAGCTATCATGTCGAAAGGAGGAGTCGACATGAAGCGACGGATGTTCCTCGGCCGATCCATGGCGGCGGGCATGGTTCTCTCTGGCTCTGAGGCGCTGGCACCCGCGCGCGCGGGCCGCGCGGCCCAAGCTCAGCCATCGGATCTGCCCTCCAAGTTCACCCCCGCGGCCTACGCCAGCCGAAGGTCCGCGTACACCCCGTTTGCCACGTCGGATTACTACACCTTTGCAGATGACGTGGTTCTGGAGCACAACCAGGCTGGAAAGCCCCATCAGGGCAAGGTGCTCGCAGCCATCCAGCCGCATAGCGACGACGTTCCCCTGTACTGCGGGGGAACGGTGGCCAAGCTCATTGACGAAGGCTACACCGGTCACCTCATCCGTATCTCCAATGATGAGGCGGCGGGCAGGACACTCGGCTACGGAGTGGTGCAGAACGAAATCGACAACCACGAAGTGGCCAAGGCGCTCGGGTGCAAGAAGGCGTACAGCTTTTACTACCGCAACCATCGCATGGATGACGATGCGGCTGTCGAGATCCGGGCGCGGCTCATCTTCCTGTTCCGGCTGCTCCGGGTGAACACGATCCTCACCATGGACCCCTACGACCACTACGACGAGAATCCGGACCATCTCGTGGTTGGGAGGGCCGTGGAAGCCGCCTGCTGGATGGCGGGCGGCAGCAGGGACTATCCGGAGCACTTGAAGGCCGGCCTGAAGACCACGTCGGTGCGCGAGAAGTATTACCACGCCCGCTCGCCTCAGGGCCACAACCTGACGAATCGTATCGTGGATATCAGCACCTACATCGGCGCAAAGACGCGTGCCAACATCGCCAATAAGGGGAAGGGTCCCGCGGGAACGGCCGGTTCAGCCCTGCGGCGAGAATTGGCCAGGGAAGGCAAGAAGCTCCCCATGCTGGGTGAGGACGACGAGACCGCGAACTTCGCCTACGTGAAGCAGTTCCTCCTGGGGGATTTTCGGCTCCTCGGCGAGCAGTTCGGACTGCAGTACGCCGAGGCGTTCCGTTACATCGGCCCCGGGCCGGCCTACACCAGGAACATCCGAGAGTACGTCAACCAGCACACGGTCCCGCTGTAGAAGCGGCTGCTGGAAAGGAGAAGGACCATGGACACAAGCATCGTCATCGAGAAAGACCAACCGGGCCAACCGCACCGGGGCAAAGTCTTCGCCGCCATTCATGCTCACCTGGATGACGTCCCCTATTACGCGGGCGGGCTGTGCGCCAAGCTCGTGAACGAGGGCTACACAGGCTATATCATCCGCACGAGCAACGACGAGAAGTGCGGCGGCCACACCACGGCCGAGAACATCCTGAGCAACGAGCAGGAGCACTTCAAGATGGCCGCGGCCCTCGGCTTCAAGGACGTGTTCGATCTGTATTACCGGAATCACCGCATGGACGGCATCTCCTCCATCGAGATCCGTGGCCGGCTGATTCTCATCTTCCGCATGCTCAAAGTGGACACGGTGATCACCTTCAATCCGTGGGGCCACGGGGAGGAGAATCCCGACCACTGGGTGACAGGTCGCGCGGTGGAGGAGGCCTGCTGGATGGGGGGCATGCCTAACGATTTTCCCGAGCACATGGAAGCAGGCATACAGCCGCATACCGTTCGGGAGCGTTACTACTTCCATGCCCGGCCGGGGCAGCCGTTCAACCGCATCGTGGACATCAGCTCCCACATTGAAAAGAAAATCGACGCCATCGTCGAATGCCGGTCTCAGGGCGGCGGCAACCGTGGTTCAGCGCTTCGAGCGGGCTTGGCAAAGCAGGGCAAGCGCCTTCCCCTGCTCGGCAGCGACGACCGCACGGCGGACCGCGAGTACGTGCGGCAGTTCCTGCTCAACGATTACCGGGAGTACGGCAGGGATTACGTCCTTCCGTACGCAGAACGGTTCGACTACGCCGACCGGCGTCCGCCGGCGTTGTCCGAGGTTGACCAGTACGTGGAGCAGAACGCGGTTGCTCTGTGAACTCGCGGAGAGCGAGTCCGTTCCCGGCTTGAGCCTTTAGGTTTCGCGAAGCAGCCACTTCACGGCGTTCTTTTGCATCTTTTCGTACTCGGGATTCCACATCACCGTGATGGCGTGTCCGGGAGCCATGAAGCACACACGCCCCTTGCCATAGTCGTAGGCCCACACGGACTCACACGTATTGCTCGTCCTTCCACTCTGGTCATTGTAGGTAAGGCCATCCTCATTCACACTGACGGCGAGTACGTATTTCGGGTCCTTTTCGTACACCAGAAAGTGCTGCTCGTCGGTGACCACGAAATCGTTGACGCCTCTCGTGATGGGATGGTCGCGATTGGTGATTTTGACCTTGAAGGGCCGGATAGGCGGGTGCCCGGTGTAGATCGCCCCTTCCACGTCGCGATAGTCCCTGTTCATCAATGAGAGCTGGCTATTGTTGTGGAAAGCCCACAAGGAACCGCCTTCCTCCACCCACCGTTTTACGGCCTTGCCCTGCTCTTCCGTCATCCATCCGACACCGCTGCCGCCGATCTTCTTCTCAATAGGCGGGACGCTGACGATCTGGTCGCGAGTGGGCCTCCAGTACATGGCGTAGGTGTAACCATTAGGGAACCGCAGGCCGTCGCGGAAGATGATCAGGATCCTGTAGCGTTTGAGAGCTTCGTAGCTCAGTTCCTTCTCCTCATCGGTGAAATCGATGGGCAGACCCGCGTCTTGAACCAGCGTGCTCCCGAGAGCCGAGCGGATGTAGTCCGAGTTGTGGGACTCATCGCCGATGAGCGCGAACGCCCTGGCTTTGGCTCCGGCCGCTGCTTGGGCGCTTGCCGTGGGGAGAGATACAGCTCCCAGAGGCGCCGCCGCTCCGGCAGTTGCGGTGGCACGGACCATAGCGCGCCGCGTTAGCTCGGTCTTGCTATTCATGCTGGATCTCCTGGAAATCTCTTGAATTCCGCCCCGACCATCGCGTTCCACGTCGAGCGCAGCGCCGCGGCGCGTGACGGCTTTGCTTCCTGGCCGCCTCCGATTGTACACCCCCCTGCTTCCATTGGAGCCGCACCCCTGCCTGTCGAAGCAAGAGTAGGAGGTGTATACTTCCGTCAGGCCGACAGGCCGATCGGAGGTTCAACATGAGTGCCGAATTATCAAGACGTGACATGGCGCGGGCTGCCGGCGCGGCGGTCCTAGCAGCTCCAGCCGCACGCACGGCCGCAGGCCGCTGGCCTCTCAGCGAAGGTCCCCTCACCCCTAAGCTCTGTATGCTATCGAACGCCACTCCGAGCGAGCGAAGCATGCGCCGTATAAAACAGATCGGCGTGGATTACGCCATCCTCAGCGGACCGCGGATTCCGTGGGAAGAGGGCCAGTTACGGGCCATCATGGATCGCCATAAGGCCGGCGGCCTCAACGTTATCAACATGATGATCGGCGGCTTCGACAACGCCATCTATGGCAGACCAGGCGCGACCAGGACATCGAAAACGTACAAAAATCGATCCGCGCCGCGGGCAAGGCTGGCTTGCCCATCATCGAATACAACTTCTATGCCCACCGGGCGACCGAAGGCTACTACGACGAACCGGGCCGCGCCGGTGCCGGGATGCTGTCCTTCGATTACGACAAGATCAAGGACCTGCCACCTCTGCCGGAAGAAGGCGCGCATCCGATTGAGGAAATGTGGAACAACGTGACCTACTTCCTGAAGGCCGTTGTGCCGGTGGCCAGGGAGTCCAGCGTTCGCCTGGCGCTGCATCCCAATGACCCCCCGGCCCCGATCAGCCGCGGCTCGGGGCAGATCATGGGCAGCGTGGAAGGTTGGAAGCGCCTGGTGGACATTGTGCCGAGCCCTTACAACGGCATCACCTTCGACTGCGGCGTGACGCGCGAAATGGGCCACGATCCCGTGGAAGTATGTCGCTACTTTGGGAAGAAGGACTGCATTAACCACATGCACTTCCGCAATGTGCGCATGAGAGTGCCCCGCGAGAAGTACACCGAGGTATTCCCGGACGAAGGCGAGGTCGACATGTTCGCCGTCATGAAGGAGCTACTGCGACTGAAGTACTCGCGGTTGATCTATCCGGAGCACCCTCGGGGCCTCGACGCCGACCGTGAGCAAGCCAACTCGGGTCAATACGCCGGCTGGGTCTTCAACGTGGCCTACGCCCGCGCCATGTTGCAGGCAGCGATGGAATCGGTCTAGTGCGACGTTAAACAGCGCGGTCAGAGGATTCATCTCGCAACAAGTTTGCCGACCAACCATCGCTGTGGTGGATCTGCTCGACGCGGCCCGCAGCGCGACGGCCAAGCGAGCCGCAGCTCTGGCGTTTCCGCCGCAAATGCGGCACGCCCACCTGTGGCAACGACACATCCAGAAGGTCGCGGGCGACCGCGAATTTGTAGCACCGCTGGCGCGGTGGGACCGCTGCGACCACACCGATTAGTGAGCGGGTGCCTATCACCTGTTCAACTCGGAGAAGTGTCTACCTGGCCTACTCCTTTCTGAGCGGATCGTAGGCCGTCCAGAAAGTATACGGCAATTCAGCAGTAGAGCTAGCTGCCCCGTCGGGATAGGCTCTTCAGGACCGCGCGCGGAGGATGTGTAGTGCCAGTTTGCTGAGCACACGCCGGTTGCGGCCGTCGAGAAAGGCCCACGTCAGCGCCTTGAGGACCAGCGGCGGCCGATAGGCCGGGTTGTGCGCCTTGCGGCGAGCGATCATGCCGGCGAGCGTCCCGCGCGGGTCTTCGCGGAAGGCGTCGAGCATCGCGGTCTGGTGCGCGCAGGAAATGGTGCAGAAGGGAGCGCACGGCTCCGGGCGCGCGGCCTCGCGTTTCAAGTGATCGTGGGTGTACTGCTCAAGTGGGATCCCCGGAGGGCCGCGCTGCTGTGAGCAGTGGTGGACTAGGCCGTCCTCGTAAATGTAGAGGAAGCGACCGTCGGCGCGGCAGTGCCAGTCGTTGGGCAGCCCGCGCGCGATGTTGCGCTGGAATCGGTCGTACTGCGCGAACGAGAACAGCGACTGCTCGAACGCGAGGATACGCTCGTAGATGGAGGCGTGGTCGGGGGCGAGCGGCCGTAGATGCCCGCTACCGTCATGCAGGATGCTGACCGTGTTGGTCAGACCGAGCGCCCGTGCGTGCTCGGCGATCGTGAGCGCGTCGGTGGGGTTCCGAACGGGACTGCCGAGGACGGAATTGAATGTCACGGCGAACTCGGCGTCCGCGGCCAGTGATTCGAGCTTGCGGTCGAAGACCTTCAGGCTCTTCTTCGAGGTCTCTTCGGGCACGACGTTGTCGATGCTGAGTTGGAGGTAATCGAGACCGGCCCGGTTCAGCCGCCGGATGCGCATAGGCAGCGCGGAAGCGTGGGTCCGAATGACCTTCCAGCCGCACGCCCCACTAGCCACATTGTATCGAGCGGGTCGGCGGGCAGTGAGCGAACGTAGGTCATCCTGAAGCCCATCGCCCGGAGGCTGGAGTGGCGCGAAGCGCCGGCATCACAGGTCATATGGTCGGCGGTCCGGGGAGTTGATGGCAGCACGGCCGGGACGGGTCGGTGGCGAGAAGGTCGGTTTTGTTACCAGGATCCGGCCCTGGAACCCGGATCGCTGAAGACTAGGGGCACTTTGGAAAGCTTCCTGGCAATCGATTTCGTCCCGCTGTCGCCGGCCCAGCCATCCGGCGACTGAAATCAGCAGCTGTCCAAACATGTTGATGATCAAGGCATTAGACCGGAATAGCGGCCCACGGCATTGCAGCAACGGTCATTTCCGCCGGCGATAGCCCCCTGCAGCCAACTGCAGTTCTGTGAGTTCCGACTGGTTTACCCTACGACCAGTGGAGAGGACCCAGCCCGCCTTCTCGCTCGGGGAGTGCAGGCACGCTTTCGTCGGCTCTGCTTGTGTTTTGCCCCGGATGCTGACCGCTGTCAGCGCTTCGTGCTCGGATCCCCGGTGGGAGGCGGTGCGTGGTCTTCCTTCTCGGGAGGGCCGAGCAATTCGGTGAAAATGGGCTTCAGCGCATCCGCCCAGACCTGGTACCCTCTGATCGCAGGATGGAGGCTGTCCGGCTTCATCATGCCTTCGAATAGCCTGCCGTCCTGATCCGCCAGCTTGTCATTGACGTTGAGATAACGAATCTTCTTGCCGTCCGCTAGTCTGGACAGATTGCTGTTGATCTGGTTGATCGTCGGCATCACTGCCATGTTGTCGTTGCGCGGGAAGATGCCCGTCACGATGATGGTGGCGCCGGGAGCCTTCGCCTGCATGATGTCTATGACCGCCTCCAGCCCCCTGGTAATGTCCGCCACTTTGGCTTCGTCGCCTCCGGAGGGCATTCGACTGCCGACATTGTTGGTCCCTGCGAATAGGACGATGACCTTCGGATTGACTCCGTCCATTTCCCCGTTGTGGAGCCGCCAGAGGATGTTCTGAATCGTATCGGCGCCCCATCCGAAATTGGCCGCATTCCAGCCGAAGAAGTTCTGCCTCCAGTTGGTCAGCAACTCCGGGTAGTCGGTGGCGCCCCAACGGCGCGTAATCGAGTCGCCTTCGAAGTAGATGTCGATACCACCTTTCTTGGCTCTCTCAAGCAGTTGGGAATGGGCGATGAGAGAGTTCTGATCTGTACGTGCAACCGGTTGATCTGCCGGGATGGGCGCTTGCGCCGAAGACACCCACGGCTGAGCCATTCCCAGAACCAGAAGGAGACCGATGCGCTTCATCTTCATTCACTTTGCCGGGGCAGGCGGAGGCACGCGCTTGAAAAACTTGTCGGCCCACGGAATGAAGTACTTCCAGTTCGGGCCGTCGGTGTGCCCACCGTCATGCTGCCGCCAGGCCAGTTCGCCATCCAGCAGGCCCACATTCACGGGCGGCATCTTCTCCTTCATGTAGTCGTCCGAAGTCCCCAGATCCTTTGCGCCCAGCAGCCTGAACACCGGACCGGCGGCGACAGCAGCCATGAAGCTGCCCTGATGGTCGAGCCATTTCGCGTCACCCTTCTCGGGCACACCGTAACTGATGAAAGTCAGGCGCGGTGCGCACAGCGCGATCAACTCGTGAGCATCCACGGGGATGTCGCCGGCGTTCTTGCTGCCGAACGTGGCCTCCGAAGCGCCATACTTCAGGAAGTTGCCGGCCATCCAATGGTATTCACCCGCTCCCGTCAGGTTCTCCACGGCTTCCCCCCAGTTACGGCGATGGAGCTTCGCTCCACCCTCACCGGACGAGCCGACCAGAACCACCGCGAAGCGCGTGTCATACGCCATCGTCACGAGGGCTGCCTTGCCGTAGCGAGAGACACCTTCGATCCCCACGTGCTTGGCGTCCACGGCTTTGTCGGTTTCCAGATAATCCAGGCCGCGGGAGGCGCCCCAAGCCCAGGCCCGCAATGAGCCCCAATCATCCGGCCTGCGGAACTGGCCCTTATTCACCAGCCCAATGATGCCCTTGGTCAGGCCTGCCCCGTTGTCCGCCTGAATGCTGCCAGGATTGATGGAGGCGTAACCCCAGCCATCAGCGATCAACTGGTCGGTTGCGGGAGGGTCACCGCCGGTCATTGCACCAAATCCTCGACCGGGACCGCCGGGAGCTGCGAGGCCCGGTAACCCGCGGCCACCGAACATCATCATCACGGGGGCACGCCCTTTCGCATCGGCCGGGGTCACCAGCGTCATCTGGATGTCAACAGTGATCTGCGGGAAGGACGAATTATCGACATGCCCCACAAGCTGCTTCCCGACGACTGGACGAGAGGCGATCGTCGCGGTTGCCGTGTTTGCGACCGTCCAAGTCACCTTGGGTACGCGTTTGGGGACCCGGCCCAGCACCTCCCGATCGAAATCCTCGATGATCTCGGGGCGGCGCTGCTTCCACCACATGCCCGGTGTTGTGACCTTCTTTCCGTTCTTCAGCGTGAGCACGTCGGGAAGGTTGGGGTACGGATTCGCCGACGCCTCGTCGTAGTTGGCATGATTGGGCGCAGATTCGTTCCCGCTTGGACCAGGACGGAGAGCCTTGATACCGAGCTGCTCCATCATGTTCTGATGGTCTTGCGAAGTAGCCCAATTCTCCGGTTGAGCCGAACCGCCCGCACTGGCGACCGCCCTGGTCGCAGCCGGGGCTCCCGATTGCTGACCGAAGAGGTTGGCGTGCGGCAATGCTGCTAGAAACATGACCAAACCGCAGGCGGAAGAAACAGCCAACAGACGCATCGTTGATTCCATAATCCCATTGAACCCCATCGGGCACAGCGAAACCAGACGCCGAAGATCACCCGTGCTTGGGAACCGCGTCTTACTCTACATACGGTGCTGCCTGGCCCGGTCGGGACTGCAGGCTGATCGTGGCGGGCTTGAGCCTCGGGGCACTGGCCGTAAGACGAATCGTCCCCGGAGTCCGCGAGACGCGCACCACCACCAGTGCCTTCCCATTGAAGAGCTTGAGCTGATTCCCCTGGTACATCTCCTCGCTGGTCGAATCCCCGTTGCCTACCGCAGCAATCACACCCGGCCCGCTGAGATTGAAGGTCACCGCATGGGCCGCGTTGGGGAGTGGTTGGGCACTCTTATCGACGGCCTCAACCGTGATAAAAGACAGATCCTGGCGGTCGGCGCGGAGCGTGACTCGGTCGGGTGTCAGCCGAATCAGCACAGCTTCTCCCACAGTTCTCAGCACTACTTCCGCCACTGGCTTGCCGCCCTGAACTCCGACCGCCTTGAGAACTCCTGGACCATAGGGCAGCTTGAAGCTCGCCACGAACCGCTCGGCGCGCGTGGCGGGCCCCTCCTCGATCAGCTTGTCATCCAAGTAGAGGCGCACCCTGTCGTACCGGGATTAAACGTCCACTTCGAGCGGCTTTCCTTCCATGCTCGGCCACGTCCAACTCTCATAGGTTGGCCACACTCCCCAGGTCGTGACGCGCAACTCCTTGCCCTCGGGCACGGGCTGGCGTACACCGAGATAGAGCTTGTCGCGCCGATCCCACACAATGTTCCGGTAGTGAGAGCTGGCCTTCCGGAAGCCGCAAATGTCGATATCGCCACAATCTGAACTGTGCTAGGGATAGAGCTCATCGCTGCCCATGAACGGCTCCCGGCCAGTCGCGCCTGGATCCCGAAGGTAGGATCGGCCGATACCGGACTCGCCGAGGTAATCCACGGCTGTCCAAACGAAATCGCCAACGATATACGGATTGTCCACTACCATTTGCCAGTCGACGAAAGTATCCCTCTGAAAGGATTCAGTGCACGCCATCACTCGCGCAGTTGCGCGATGTCTCCACGCGCATTTTGGACCAACTCTACAGGCGCCTTTGCGAATCAGGCGGCAAGCAAGGACGGCCCCTTTCAGCCAAGACCGTAAGGAACGCTGCCGGCGTTGTCCACGCGGCCCTGGGAACAGCCATACGCTGGAAGCTCCTGAGACTCAATCCTGCAGATGCGTGCCAGTTGCCAAAGGTCGAACGCAACGAGGCAAAGGCGCTCGACTTCCGCCAGACACGGAGATACGTTGACGCCGCCCGCGGACATTGGCTCTATCCAATTCTGGACGTTGCCTCCGCTACTGGCTGCCGGCGTGGTGAACCTCTCGCGGTGACCTGGTCTGATGCGGACTTTGACAGCGCCGTGCTTTTGGTTTCGAAATCGCTGGAGCAGACAAAGCAGGGATTGAGAATAAAGCCTCCGAAAAACGGCGAGACTAGGCGTGTCCCGCTTCCCAGCGTAGTAATCGAAACTCTGCACGAGCACAGGAAACAGCAGGAAGAATGGCGCCGAAAATTCGGCCCAGACTACCGCACTGATCTTGACCTCGTGTTCTGCGAACCGGACGGAAACTACCGAAAACCAGATTCAGTGACGGCCGCAGCGTGTCTTCTCGCAAGGAAAACCGGCCTTGAAGATGTCGGGCTTCATTCGCTGCGTCACGGCTACGGGAGCCAACTGCTAGCCAAGGGTGTCCCCCTGCCCACTGTCAGCAAGCTGCTCGGGCATTCGAGCGTCTATGTCACTGCTCAGGTTTACAGCCACGCCTTCAGCCAGGACGAGCTCAACGCAGCCACCGTCTGGAACACGGCGATGATGGAGGCGATGCAAGGCGGGAAGGCACGGCCCGAAGAGCGGCAAGCCAACACGGAAACTGTCCGCCTCGTGGTCAGGGGCGTCGCGCTTCGTTCCCACAGACAGCGCCGGAGAGCGTGAAAAGGCCGGCTTCTGGGGTCAACGCGCCTTCGGGGATTTCCACCAGCTCGATTCTCCAGCCTCAGCGTCCGCCCAGGAGAGGGGGAGATTGCAGGGCATGGTAGAATTCACTACGAAGAAGTAGGCTTGCTGTTTGGGCTGGCCGCCTGCACCTCCGTCGTAGGCTGGCGACCGCTGGTCTTATGAAGGTGAGTCTTGACATGAGTTAGCCCTCAGAGAATGAGCATGGCGTCGATCGACACGACTCACGGACAAGGGGCCAAGGAAAAGCCTGCATCTATGTCCCTGGCGGACTTTCTAGAATCGATCCCACCAGGTCCGTTCGTATCCATTTCGGACCTTGCCATCGCGGAGCAGTCCCGTGGCTTTTGGATGGATCAGCTCCGCACCCCGGACTTGCAGTTGCACTGCCCGAGCGACGCATGCAACGGCACCAGATTCTTTCGAATTGTCGGTGAGCGGGAGTTCCCGCTTGACGCAAAGTATTGCCAATATTTCTACGTGACCTACCGTTGCTCGAACTGCCAAAAAACTCAGAAGACGTACTCGCTCGGCGCTGTGGTTGATGTGAAAGGAAGCCCGACCGGGAGAGCCTTCAAATTCGGTGAACTGCCGCCATTTGGCCCGCAGACACCTTCGCGGCTAATCACATTGATCGGCCCGGATCGCGACGAGTTCCTAAAGGGCCGCCGGTGCGAGAACCAGGCGCTTGGAGTGGGCGCGTTCACGTATTACCGGAGAGTGGTGGAGAACCAAAAGAATCGGATCCTTGCTGAGATCAGTAAAGTTGCCGAGAAGCTCGGCACCGAACCCGGAGCCCTCAAGACGTTGCAGAGCGCCATGCAGGAGGTGCGGTTCTCAAAGGCCCTGTCGATCGCGAAGGATGCGATCCCACAGAGCCTCCTGATCAATGGCCATAACCCCATGGTGCTTCTGCACGCAGCTCTTAGCGAGGGCGTACACGCTCGGTCTGACGAAGAATGCCTTGAGATCGCGAGTAGCGTCCGCGTCGTCTTAGCTGAGTTGTCAGAGAGACTGGCTCAGGCGCTGAAGGATGAGGCAGAGCTTGCGAAGGCGCTGTCAACATTGATGGGCCGGAAAAAGGAAGGCTAACTCATGCTTTCGGGATGCCGGGCAAGGGCGATCAGCTCCGTCATCGCAGACCGACACAGAAGTAGGGCAGTGCCGCCGTCTACAAGCCTGTTGGCGGTGGATGATCGGCATGGCTGCATTTGGCTGCACAGATAGCATCGGGACGGACCCAAATCATTGAAAACGAAGGAGACTGCGTGGTAGCGCTAACGGGGATCGAACCGAAATGACGCCAGTTCAGTCCAGTTCAGTTGGGTCTAAGTGTTTGCAAACACGTTCAACTGGTATCGCCGGGATGTTCCAGAAGGCGCTACGAACCCGCGACGTTGTCACTCGGTTGTCACTCGGGGTCTCCTGAGGGCGGGCTACTTTCCGGAAACCCCGTTTACCGGCCCCGAATCCCGCTTGAGAAGCGTACAGCAGATGGAAGTCTCTGCAAATGGGGCACATAATGAGGATGTGCTGAAGCTACTTCCATTCGGAATCCTCGCGATTCTGCTGGCCGGTGAAGCTGTCGCTGGGCAACGCCAACTCACTAAGAAGGAAGCGGAGCGTCTCGCCCGGGCTGCTCTCACTGACGAGACAAAACGTTTGCCGGGCCTGTCCTTGGTGCCGCCACAGAAGGTGCCACACAGGACCATCACATTTGAGGTTCTTTGGGCAAATCCCAACCCCCCCAGTGTCCACGTGCAATTTCTGGTTATCGATCTCGACACCGCCGAAGTATGGGAGCCGATGCTGTGTAAGCCTGTGGTCACGCCGACTCTGGAAATCGCGCAGCGCGCACTTCGGAATCGGCTCAAGATCTCGGCTCAGGAGGTAAAGCGAGCACGCGATCTCGCTGAACAGAGCGGCTGCTTCTTCGAGTAAGAACGGCGGGACGGCATGACGCAATCAAAAGATGGTGACTCCGTTTCTAAGCCGCATACGTTAGAATGGCACCATGCTGCTCGTCCGAAGAGCAGGCTTACTTCCCCTGCTCTGCGCCTCCACGCTATTCAGCGCAACCAGAATCAGCGAAATCGATTTCAAGAATTTCGATTACGCATGGGATGTTCCGAAGCTTGGCGCGCCGGAAACTTGGAAATGGATGGAGGGAACATCGAGATCAAGTGTTCACGTCGTTGGCGGCAGGCATGATTTCGCCGTGTCCGAGTCACCTGTGCGTACCTACAGAGGCGGCTACCTCATGGTCTGGTCAGTCACGTACGGCGATCTCAATGATGATGGTCGGGACGAGGCGGCGGTAGACCTGCTCTTTTCCACGGGCGGGACGCTGAACTGGCATTACCTCTACGTTTTTACCCTTGAGAATGGCTCTCCGACGCTCCTTGGGGCTTTGCAGAGTGGATCCAGGGCCGACGGCGGATTGATCAATGTCGAAATCATCCAGGGCCGTCTGGTGCTCGACTTCGAAGATGCAGAGCGGCAAGTCGCTGGCTGTTGCTCCGCAGGCATGATCCGTGTTCGGTATCGCCTGCAAGGCGACCACTTTGTCGAAGTCGGGGAACGCGAGAGGGACAGCTTGAGAATGGCGACCTACCCGTCAGTGCCGAAAGGCCCCCAGACGGTCAGGTACAGAATAGACGGGCAGTCAGCCAACATCGTCTACACTGATGAAAACGGAACTGACAGGACTTTGACCGCGTCAGGCTCTAACACTGAGCCAGATTTGTCCGCCGACAAGCGATCGGTCGTCTTCCTAAGAAGACTTGACGACAAACAGCGTGAGATCTGGAGTGTAAGGACCGACGGCACAGAGGCGCGTCTGGTCTATCGTGAGGCCGTGCGATGGAACGGAACTACATGTCCTTCCTCAACGTTCAGATCTCCAAAATGGTCCTATGATGGCCGAGCAGTGTATTTCGTATCGGATTGCACGCTCACACGCGGCGCACTCTGGCGATTTGCCATCAACTCCCGAGACCTCCAGCTACTTATCCCTGAGGCTGTGAACTACGGTGTGCTCCACGCCGGATCATTCAAAGGGTACTTGATATCCAACCGACGATCACTTCCCGCGCCCGATAAACCGTCACAGCCTCGCTATCCCGTCTACCTGTTCTACCTGTACGCGCCGGATGGCAGAGAGCTTTGGCAGGTCGGAGACGAAGATAACGAGATTGAGCAACTCGTTGCGGAATGGGAAAGTCGGTAACCGAGACGCTGTTTGCGCCGCTGACGGCAAAGTGATCAGCTCGGAACATGGTGGCCGGAAAGTGGCGTTATCGGAAACTACTCGGAAACGCCGCGGCCCGATCCTGTGCCTCGCGCACCAGCGCTCGAACCTGAGAAGCGGTCAACTCCCGGTCCTGCAGCAGCGTCTCAGCGCCCCCCCCGCATGATCCCGATATACTCCTGGGTGTTCTCCGGAAGGCGTCCCGAGTTTAGTTGAAGGTTGGTAGGCGGCGGTTGGCGCCGGTTTCGATAGAATCCGGTTGCCAAACGCAGAAAAACCGAAAGGAGCCTACCGCCGTGAAGAAAACTTACCACATCGTGACGCGCGCTGCGCGCGAGTCTGCTGCCGTAATCGAGCAGTTCTGCCAGACCAATGGACAGATCCTGCTTCCCATCGTCAACCTGATTCAGAATGCCAGCCAGGTTGTCGAGACCGTGATCCACGAGGTCGGACACCAGATGCTCGGGCAGATCCTGGTGCTGAGTGCCGAGCAGGTGGCCGGCGCCCGCACCCCAGGCAAAGCCAGCGGCGACATCCGGCACCACGGGTCGCAGCCGGGCTGTGTCCAGTTGGCGGATCGCAAAGTAAAGGTGAAGCGACCCCGCCTCCGCCACAAGACCGAAGGCGAAGTGAAGGTTCCCGCCTACGAAGCCCTGCGACAGGACCGCGGTCTCGGCCAGCACATGCTGGGTGCACTGTTGCGTGGCGTTTCGACGCGAGAGTTTCAGGAAGTACTGCCGCAGATGGCCGAGACGGTGGGCGTCTCGCGCAGCACCATCAGCCGCAAAGCGGTGGAGGCGAGTGCCGAGCAACTCAAGCAATTGCAGGAACGGCGTTGGGAGAACGTCGAGATTCTGGTGCTCTACATCGATGGCCAACGCTTCGGAGATCATCACATCCTCAGCGCGGTGGGCGTGGACGCAGAAGGCAAGAAACACATTCTGGGAATCGAGTCGGGAGCGACAGAGAATGCCGCCAGTGTCAAACGCTTGCTCACCCGCCTTCGCGATCAAGGGCTGGCGACAGACCACAAATACCTGTTCGTCATCGATGGCGCCAAAGCGCTGCGCGCTGCCATCGAGGAGGTGTTCGGCGGCGATCAACCGGTGCAGCGGTGTCGCAATCACAAGCTACGCAATGTCGTCGACGAGTTGCCTAAAGAGCAGCAGGGTCAAGCGTTGAATCTGATGCGGGCAGCATGGAAGGTGAAGACCGCCGAGGAGGGAGAGAAGCGGCTGGAGCAATTGGCGCGATTTCTGGAGCGGGATCACGAGAGCGCCGCGCGCAGCCTGCGGGAGGGGATGAAGGAGATGTTCACGCTGCAGCGCCTGAAGATTCCCGAATCGCTCCACAAATGCCTGGCCACCACCAACATTATCGAAAGCCCACAGGGCGGGGTCGAGCGCCGCACGCACAACGTGACGCGCTGGCGCGACGCAGACATGGTGCAGCGGTGGGTCGCTTCAGCGTGGCTGCTCACCGAGAAGCATTTCCGTCGCATCGACGGCCACGCCGATCTTTGGGCCTTGGCAGCGATCCTGGGTCGCGAGACGAAGTCGACCACTCAGCCATCAAAGGAGAAAGTAGCTTAAGATGAAACTGCCGCCGCTTACCAACCTGCAACTACGGCCGGGACACCTTCGCCGGGACCGGCGTTTACCAGGAGTTGCCGCCCTTCGATATACTTGAAACGCATCGCGGCCAGCGACAAGACTGAGCCAAGCGCAATGAACGCCGCCGCGTGTTTCGAACGAAAGGGGCGCTGCTGCCAGACGTTGTCAGCAGCTGGATCAGATGACTTCAACATGCCGATTCGCGTTTTTGCTCGCTCTGCTCTGTGCGGGTCAATCAAACGCGTTCTCCGAGTCGAAACCCTTGGAGCTGAAATGGAACGAGCTGGGGAGTATGATCGTCGGCCAGCGCGTGGAACTGATGCTTGCTGATGGAACAGACATCAAGGGCGAAGCTGTGGCGGTCAGAGAGGACACGCTTGTGATGGACGTCAGGAAGGCGTCCGGTGAAAGCCACTACGCAAAAGGCAGCGCTACGATTCCCCGAGGTTCGATCGGCTTGATCAGGCTGGACAGAAAGCGCGGCAGTTGGGGAAGGACGATGGGTACAGTGGTCGGTGTGCTGACTGGGCTGGTGTTAGGAGGCTACACCGCGGCTCACACGAATTCAGCTGGGGCCGGCATCCCCGTATTCCTGGGCATTGCATCGGGCGTTTCTATCGCTGGCTACTACACCGGGAAAGAACTCGACCGGCGAATCACGTTGATAAAGATCGTGCCCTAAGGCAGTGCTGGTGTATGGTTTCGAACCTGGTGCGCTCGGCGATCGGCATGGCGGCTGGCTGGTGTTGTAGAGTACCGATCGTTACCGCACCGCAGCCGGCGTTTGCCGAACCGCGAAAGCTGGCAACGCGCTCAGCGTATGGCATCTGTCCTCCCGCATCCGAGATTGGGCCTGATATGTCGGCCAGCGTCCAGTAGTCCAGGAGACGGCAGTCCGTCTGACATCTCCCCGAAGCGGACCACGCGACCAGGCAGCCCGCAGGGGTTGGGCCAGCTCGATGGAAGGATCGGCGTTTCACGGGAGTGATGTCGGAGTGGGCTTCCGAAGATCCCTAAACGCTGGGCGACTGATCGTTATCTATCGGGTTTGCCTTTGCAGAAGTCGCGATGATTGCGGCCTGCGACCGATCCGACGGGCCTTCCATCGGCCGCGCTCAATGACCACATGTTGACAAGTTACCGGTATGTAGCTTAACGTGTGAGATGTGGATAGACAACATGTCAGAAACAAAAACTGAAATCCCCTACGGCACTCTCGATCTCCTCATTCTGCAGACCTTTAGTTCCATGGGTCCCATGCATGGGTACCGCCTCGCCCGCCGAATCGAGCAGGTCTCGGGCAACCTGCTTCGGTTGAACCAAGGCTCCACCTATCCCGCCTTGATCCGACTAGAGCAGGCCGGTCTCATTCGAACAGACTGGGGTGTCTCCGAAACGAATCGCAAAGTGAAGTTCTACTCCCTGACCCAAGCTGGCAAGAAACGCCTGAAGGCCGAAGTGACGAAATGGCATCAGACTACAACGCTAGTAGCGCGTTTCCTGGAGTCCGAGCCATGAGCAATCCGAACCTGATTCAGCGCCTTCTGGCCTCGTTGCGCCGCCGACGGCTGGATAGCGAACTCGAAAACGAAATCCAGTCTCATCTCGAACTCGCCGAGCGGGACGAGATCGCTCGGGGCGTGTCGCCCAAAGATGCCCGGGCCGCCGCGTGGCGCAGCTTTGGCGGCGTCGCCCAGATGCAGGAGGAACATCGCGACGTTCCGAACAGTCTTTTGGGTCGAAACCGCGCTGCGCGATTTCCGCCTGGGCGTGGCGTCCCTGAGACGGGATCCTACCTTCACCGCCGTTGCCATCGGCGTGCTGGCGCTCGGCATTGGCGCCAACACAGCCATGTTTGGCCTGCTGGACGCTGTACTCTTGCGCCCGCTCCCGTTTCCCGAACCGGAGCGTATGGTCAAAGTATGGGAGACGCCTTCGCCCGGTAGCCACAACACCGTTAACGCAGCCGATTTCCTCGACTGGAAGCGGATGAATACGGTCTTTGAGGCGCTCTCGGCCGAGAGCAGGATCACCGCCACTCTCACGGGGCAAGGCGAGCCGGAACGTTTGCCGGGCAAGCTCGTTTCGGCCGATCATTTCCAGGTCTTCGGAGTGAAGGCGCAACTCGGACGCACTTTCGCGCCCGAAGAAGATCAGCCGGGAGCCGAACCGGTCATCCTGTTGAGCAATGGCGCTTGGCGTACCCGCTTTGGCGCCGATCCCAGCATCCTGAATCGCCGTCTTATCTTGGATGGCCAACCGCATCGCATTCTTGGCGTCTTGCCCAAAGGCGCCTTTGATCGCGAGACCGCCAAGTTCTGGAAACCACTGGTGTTCAGTCCAGAACAGCGTACACGCGGCTTCCACTGGCTCTCGGTCTCGGGCCGACTCCGCCCAGGAGCGACCCTGCGGCAGGCTCAACAGGAAATGCTAGCGATTGACGCCCGGTTGACGGAGTTGTCTCCTCCCTGGAAACGTAACTGGGCGGTGGCTGTGGAGCCATTTACCTATATGCTGGTGGGCGACACTCTTCGCCGATCCATCTTCGTCGCGTTCGGAGCCGTTGTGATGGTCTTGGCGATCGCCTGTGCCAATGTGACAAACCTCCTGCTGGCGCGCGGGGCAACCAGGAATAAGGAGATGGCGGTACGCACCGCGCTGGGAGCCAGCCGCAGCCGGCTCGTCGCCCAGATGCTTACAGAAACCCTGGTCCTTTGCCTCGCTGGGGGCGTCGCCGGCGTCGCCCTCGCCCAACTGCTCCTTCGCGCCGCCCTTCCGCTCTTCGGCGACTCCCTGCCATTTACCGCCGAACTCGGCCTGGATCCGCGCGTGCTTGCGTTCGCCGCCGCCGCGGTCCTTGGAATGACCCTTGTGATCGGCCTCGTACCGGCGCTGAAGGTCTCCAATCGAGGGATTTCCGTCTCCCTGAATCAAGCCTCGCGCGGTTCCTCGCGGTCGCACGAGGGGCTGCGCCGTATGATCGTCACCGCCGAAGTCGCCGTTTCGCTCGTTTTGATTTGCGGAGCGCTGTTCCTTCTCAAGAGCTTGTTCAACATCCAGGCCATCAACACTGGAGTCCAGCTCGATAACATCATCACCATGTCAGTCGAACTGCCCCTGGCCGCCTACCCCACTCCCGAAAGAGCCACCCAGTTCTTTCGCCAGGTCAACGAACGGTTGCAGGCCACGCCAGGAATCGAGGAAGCTTCGGTCGCGTCCGATCCACCGCTTGTTCGCGTGAAAGAGGGCGAGGCGATGACGACCATGGCATTCGACAAGAGTATGGATGTCGGGTACAAACGTGTCGGCCCCGAGTACTTTCGCACCGTTGGTATCGCCACAGTCTCCGGCCGCGGTTTCGGTCCCCAGGACGTGACCGGGGCGCCAAAGGTAGTGATCGTCAATCAGGCTCTGGCCGCGAAGCTCACCACCGTGTTCGGATTTGACAATCCTGTCGGGCGGACCGTTCGCATGGTTACTCCGCACTGGGTGAAATTGGAAGCATCCCTTGTCGAGACTGAGATCATTGGCATCATTCGTAGTGAACTTGCCGGAAATCCGGGCAGGCCGGAGGACCCGATTGCATACGTGCCGTTTGAACAGAATCCCCAACGGGGAGCCAGCTTCATCGTGCGTACCAGCGGCGACCCTTTTGCGCTTGTCCCGGCGATTCGAAAAGCCGTTTGGGAATTCGACCGCAATATGGCGCTTGGTGACTTGAGATCCATACAGCAGATCCGCCAACAGAGCCTCTCTGGCGCAACGCAACCGGCCTCGCTCATAGGAGCTTTTGCCCTGGTGGCCGTGCTGCTTGCAGTCCTCGGCCTCTATGGTGTGCTTTCACACACCGTAATTCAACAGCGTAAGGAAATTGGAATCCGCCTTGCACTTGGAGCGACGCCGGGAAATGTCGTCTCGCACATCCTGCACGACGCCCTATCCATGGTGGTTGTCGGCCTTTGTCTTGGCCTCGCGGGAGCGTTGGCTCTAACCAGACTCATGAAAGGGTTGCTCTTTCAGACACCCACTCTCGACCCTATAGTTCTGACCATCGGCTGCCTGGCGATGGCGGCCATAAGCCTGCTGGCCGCATTCGTTCCCGCCAGCCGCGCATCGCGCATCGACCCGGTCAACGCCCTCCGCGAGGATGGCTGAAATTGAGCGCTGGCTTGTGAACGCCCGCGACTAACGCCGCAGTGTTTACGAACATCTGCAGGGACGCGCCCACGGCAACTTCCTCGAAAGTGGCGTTTCCGGAAAGTTGCCGCCCGACCATGTACCTCAGTTTACGCCCGTGGGTTTCTCGTTGCGGGCTTCCTGCATGATGTTGTCCCAACACAATGCGGCGGCGTGGTCCTTGCCGCGGATGGCGTGCGAGTAGATGTCGGCCGTCGTGCGCACGGAGGAGTGGCCCAGGCGCGCGGAGACGGTCGCGAGGTCCACTCCTTCGGCTAGCAGGAGGCTCGCATGGCTGTGTCGCAGGACGTGGAGCGAGGCCCCCTTGGGCAGCCCCAGCTTGCGGCAGAGCCTGGCCACCGTCGAGGAGACCGAATTCGGCATCAGCGGTGACCCATCCGGGTTGGCAAAGATCAAATCCAGATCGCTGCGGTAGTCCGGACCGAACTGTCGGCGGAACTCATCCTGGCGCAGTCGATGTGCCTCGAGGCAAGACATCAGGGACGGCGGCATCTCCACCTTGCGAGGCTCATCCGTCTTGGTCCCCTTGAACACCAATCCTTCCTTCGTCTGGCAGAGTGACCGATCGATGAAGATGTCTATTCCCTTGATATCCGACCATCGGAGTGCCAGCACTTCGCCGCGCCGAGCACCGGTCGCGGTCGACGTCTCCAGCATGACCGGCAAGCACCATGGGCCCCGCGCACATTGGATCAGGAGGTCCTGCTCGGCGGGGAGGAGGGCCATACCGATCCGCTTCTTCACTCGGGGGAGATCACT
This sequence comes from Bryobacterales bacterium, assembly GCA_963798455.1. Lineage (GTDB taxonomy): Bacteria > Acidobacteriota > Terriglobia > Bryobacterales > Bryobacteraceae > CAWCTD01. The sequence continues at coordinate 3,709,854 of CAWCTD010000003.1, read as the reverse complement.
GTGGGTGACCGGATTGGCCGTGACCAGCCCCCACTTAATGGCGCGAGCGAATGCAGAGGAGACCAGGCCCGCAATATTCCGGACCGTCTTCGGCTTCATCGCGCGGGGTGCTTTCGTTTTGCGCGAGTGTCCGCCGCACTTTACCAAGCGTGCCCACTCGCGACTAAGATGCAGCGGAGTGATCTCCGTCATGTTCATCGCGAGCAGTTCCGGTGTCAGGTACTCTATCATCCTTTGATACCCTTCCACGGTGACAGGCGACAATTTCTCCTTGGCGTGCTGCTTCATGAACTCGGCCAGGAGCATGGTGAGAGTCGTCGGCATCGCGGCAGCGACGCCGGCGGCGCCGGCTTTTCGCAGCTCGAGTTTCTGCTTTTCCTCGGTGCGGCGCACCCCTTCGGCATCCACGGCCTCCTGCTTGGTCGCGAAGCCGAACTCCCTTATCGGCGGAGCGTTGCGCGTCGCTCCTGGCGATTGGAACTTGTAGAACCAAACCGTCTTCCCGGATGTGTTTCTGCGTTTGTAGACCGGCATCAGTTCACACCGTTACCTCAAACTTGGGGTGGAATCCAGTGCCGCTCGGCTCGCCCGTCTGCGTGCCACAAGTCTCCTCCCAGGCTTCAAAGGCTGGCCGCGTCACGATCCACCGACGCCCGAGGCGGATGCCGGGTAGGAGTCCTTGCTCCAGCATCGCGTACACAGCCAGGCGTCCGATGGCCAGGCGTCGCGCGATCTCGGGCACGGACATGCGGCTGCTGCTCATCTCGTTAGTTCCTTCTCCTTCACCCAGATCTTCCGGCACTTGCCTGCGTGGACCTCCTGGTTCGGTGGTCTCTTCTCGGGAAGAGGCAACGTACAGACGGGGCACATCTTCGGCGGCTGCGGCGCAGGCAGCGGAACGACAGCCGGTTTCTTGAATCCGCTGAAGAACTGTGGTAACCGCTCACTCCGTTGGTCCGTGCTCCGGCGCCGGCAGCGCCTTAAATCGCGTCTCCGAAAAGCACTCGAACACTGTCCGGCCACCCTGGTCCTGCATGTAGGGAAGGAACACCTCCTCGGACGCCACCATGCCGGTCTCGATCATGGCCATCTGCGACTGGATCCACCGCAGCAGTTGCCGCCACGCCACCCGCTCGGCCTGCACAAGGTCCTTCTCAGCCATCTCCTGGCGGTTTCCGCGGCGCCAGATGGCCTCTGGCCGGCGGCCGTTCAGCATGCGGAACACCGGATCCACACGCACGGGCAGCTTGAACGGAATCGGCGCTCCGTTCACCACCAGCCCGAACCGCATCCCGACGATCTTCCCGCCGTCGTAGTCCATCGAGATCTGCCGCGCGCCCGACGTGACCAATAGCGACGTGATCTCCGCGGCCGTCCTCTCGGCGGGGATTTGTGTCGTCTCCATGTAAAGGGTCTTGCTCACTCTTTTTGTCCTCTCTTCTCGATCGCCTGGCGCACCTGGTCCGGCGGCAACGGGCAGATGCAGCCCGCGACGTCGTCCGGGTATGTGGCCGCCACATGGCCGCGGCAGCCATCCGCGGTGTGCTGGTCGATGTGGCAGCGGCATTCCGGGCACCTCATGCGGCTTTCAACTCTGGCAGTTCGAAAAAGCCTGCGAGCTCCGGGTGCTGTCAACTAAACTCTTCGAATCGCTTCCGAATGGTTCCGCCGCGCCCGAACTGAAGTGCCAGTTGGTCCATCGTTACGGCTCCAGAAGCTCCTGTGCGTCGCGTAATAGCTCCAGGCTGACCTGTAGGTCGGTGGCCAGTAGTTCCATTCCAAGTGCGAACTCGTCTTGGAGTTGCTGGCTCAAAACCATCGGGTTCACCCGCTCCTTTGGTGGGTTCGGCTCGTTGCGAAGGATGCGGCCCGCCTCTTTGATCGCCTCTCGACAGTCCGCGAGCGTTGCATCCTCTGACACCCCCTCAACAACACGGAGCGCCCGCACACGTATGGTCAGATCTGAATTCAACTCTGGCTCCTGTTCGGATCTGGGTATTCGGAACTGTGCTCTCCTCTGCGGGTGTGCCCGCACTGCAGGCATCGAAACATCTGCTTGCCGTCGCGGGTCTTCCCGTTTCGCACGAGCGTGCCGCGCGGGTACTTGTGGACGCAGTGATCTGGCCGGTCCATCGTGATCTTCCGGCGGCGCGGCCTGTACCGTCTTCCGCCGCGCTTGACAGCCTTAGTGCGTCGGTGTTCACAGATCGTAACGCCCGAAATCTTGGGTTCGTTCAGGATGCTCGACTTGGAGAAATCCAGAGCGCCGCCGATGGTCGGGGCGCACCAAAAGAGGATCCTTCGAATTCCGCCGTTGTTCAAATCGCCCTCCGCGCGTGCTCCAGGCACTCCTGGTATCGGTAGCCGACAGACCGGACGGCGCCGGCTGCGACCCGAAGCCAGAGAAAGCCCGCGCGGCAGTGCACGAGCATGCGGGTGAATGCGACGAGCGGTTGTTTGCCTCTACTGATTGCCGAGAGAAGGCCGAACACCGCGACCGTCGCGGCAAGGATGAAGTATTCCATACTGCGTCTCCTGCGCGTGTAATAGTTCCGGTAACAATTGCAGAATCAAGTCTAAGGGTGATGTATACAACTGTCAATAAGTATTTGTGTATGTGTACTCCTGCGAGCGCTTGCAATCTGCGGTAGTGGGTTGGCTGCGCGATCGCGTTGCGCGCGCAGTGCGTCCTGGTCTAAGAACTCGTCGATCGGGCGGGATGCCAGCCACTCGCGCCACGAGACGAACGCCTGGCCGTTCCAGTAGCCGAGCGCCTCGTCGGTCGCATGTGGCGCCTCGGGTGGCGCCTGTTGGGCAACGCTGGCGGTGCTGGCGTTCTGCCCGAGCGCGCGCCGGAAGTTGTCAACCGAATAGACCATCAGTGCCTCAGCTGGAGGGTGTAGGCCAGTGCCTCCTTGTGCTTCCGCCCGGGCTGGCCCACCAAGCCGCGGCGTTGCCCCTCGATCGCAACCGGGCAGCACCACGTCTCCTTGCCAGGCCGGAAGTCGATCTGCCGGAGTGCGGTGCCGCAATCCGGGCATGCCGGCACGGTCATTTCTACCCCTGCGGCTTCGCGGCCGCCAGTGCCGCCTTCGACTCCACCAGCAACGCGCCGCCCCACATGATGGCTGCTCCGTCGTCTTCGCCGTCGTTGGGGCTCTTGCCTTCCAGCTTGTCGATCGCAGCCTTCGCGTGCTGGATGACGTGGTTCAATCGATGGACCGTGTACGCCACATCGCCGATCCCTTTGCGCCAGTTGTCGTCGGAGTACCGTGCCATGCCGTCCGCGTACCGGGCAGCCAGCGCGTCCAGCGCCGCTGTTGGGATCAGGTCATACCGTGGCGCCGGCGATGTCTTGACTCCACACTCGTGGGTGATTGTCTCTTCGCTCATGCGTTCAAAACCTCTGCAGCCTCCAATGGTGTGTGCACCACGCCCACGATCGCGCCGGCCTCGCGCCACTGCCGCATGCGTGTCACCTGCAGCGGCGTGGGACTATTCCCGCGGCGCTTTACCTCGAGCTCGAAGTGGCGCCCGTTCATCGACCCGTACAAGTCCGGGTCGCCGCCCACGCCGAACGTGGTGCCGTGGCGCTTCCGGACGATGCAGCCTGGTATGGTCCGCAGGTACTTCACGATGGAATCGACGATGGTTTTTTCTAGTGGTTCGCTCATTGCACCCTCAGTGGAACGTTCCAGCTTGACGCCGGATTGCAGAAGATTAGCGACTCGCGGGCCCTGGTCATGCCCACGTACATCTGCCGGATGATGCTGTCGCGCCGCTCATCCGGGTTCGACCACTCCACCATGCCCCTGCCGGAGAGGTCGGGGAACAGGTACACCACGTCTGCCTCGCCGCCCTTGACGCTGTGGATGGTCCCCAGAATCACCTTGGGCTGCTCGAACATGGCGCGCGGGCCGCGTTTGACCAGAACCGTGGCGGGGTATTCGGCGGCGTTCCTCTTGGCCGCCAGGAGTCTGCCCTGCAACCAGCGAACGCAGTCCGCGATCGTGCCGTCGCTCAGGGCGGCGATCATCTGCTCGGCCGCCTCGGGTTCGAACAGCCGGACCAGAAGCTCGGTTGTTACCTGTGAGTCCGGCGCCAGGCCCGCCAGGTCGGTCTTGGCCCCGCGGTTCAGCAGGCCGTCCGACTTCACCAGCGCAACCCACTTCCGCAGTTCGTCCGCTGTCCACTCTCCTGCGTGCTCGCCCCAGACATCCTCGCGCGGCCGGAGGAACGCCAGCAGGCGCGCTGCCGTCGACGATCCCTCCGTCTTTAGCGGGTTCCAGTCCCCGCGTGTGAGGCGATAGGGATTGTGGAACGGGACGCCGGCAGACCGAAGCGCCTGCTTCACGACATCCAGCATGTGAGAGCACGAGGTCAGGAACATCACGGTCTTGCCGGCGGCCAGGTACTTCTCCGCATCGGCCAGGACCGGCTCCGGCGATCGCCAGTTGCCCCTCGTACACTGGCGCACCTCGCCGTCGAAGTCGCGGGGCAGGTACTCCTTCGGCTCCCGCTGTGTGAGGGCCTCCACCCATTGCTGCGCAACCGCATGCACGGCGCGAGGCACCCGGAAAGATTGGTGCAGCACGCGTTTCTGGTCTTCAGGCACCAGTGGCTTCAGGAATGCATCGACGGTGCAGCCGCACCAGCCGTAGAGAAGCTGGTCCTCGTCGCCGGCCACCAGCATGTACTCGGTGTGTTGGCCCCACTTGCGCAGCAGCGTCAACTGGAGCTTTGAGAAGTCCTGTGCCTCGTCTGCCACGATGACGGACGGGTCGCCGGGCGCGATGCGAATCTCATGGAGTGCCATCTCCAGCATGTCCGTGAAGTCGATCAGCCCGTTACCGGCCTTCCACGCAGACCATCTCTCCGCGAACCTCTTCACGTCTGCTCCCCAACATTTCGGGTCGATCATCCGCGCGCGGAGGCTCTGCAGACGGGCGAATACCTCATCGCCCGGCTTTTCGAAGAGCTGGTCGGCCACCGATTCATCGAGCGAGCCTTTTCCGCCAGACAGTGCGCTGGCGGGATGCTCCGTGTTCCACTCGCTAACCTTGGTCTCGGCAATCTCTGCACCTTCGATGGCCCGGTAGCAGTGCGCGTGGAGCGTCCCGATGTTGGCCTTCGGGACTGGAAGGTTTCTCCCGGCGAGCTCGGCCGCCGCCGCCTTGGTGAAGCTGGTCACTAGGACCTTGTCGGCTCCGAATCGCTCGGCAGCGTGTGCAACTTGTCTGGAAAGATACGTCGTCTTGCCGGTCCCCGCTACGGGGGGCCGAAGATTCGGAATTCAACCGATTCTCCGGCCCCGGCTCCTATGAACTCTGATGTGGGCATTGTCCGTAAATCCCCTTCGCGCAGTTGCAGTTGAAGCAGAGTAACTGGAAGTTGTCTTTGGGCCACCCGCGCGCTTTCAACCGCGCCCAGGCTTTCTGCCCGGTGATGCGATACGGCTCATCGGATCGCCCATTGATGTGGTCGAGTGTCAAGAACTCTATTCGCGATTCTCCGCAGCATGCACACCGGCCGCCGTACTCCTCAATCCCCTCGATCCTGGCGTTTCGCCGCGACACCAATTTCTTTCCGCCGAGCCGCACTCTGTGCTTTTCTCGGTAGTTGCGGTTGTATCTCCGCATCTGTTCGGCGTGCTCGTTGAGCCAACGGATACGGGAACTACGGCGTGCTTTTGGTATGTGGTACTCGGGTCCTGGGGGAGCTCCACCGCGCCTCCTTTTGCGCCCGGTGTCTCCGAACAGTTCTCCCTGCATGCTCATTCGCTACGCCGAGGCCCCTGCTCCCGCGCCGTCCGACCGCGGCTCAATTGACTGCATACGGGACCTCCTGGTGGTCCGGCTCCTGGGGCTGCGCGGGCGCCACTGGCGCACGACCAGGGTCTGCGGCCAGGCACCATACCTGCCGTGTGGATCCAGCGACGTGAATCATGGACGGCTCTGCGCCGGATCGTCGCAGGAGAATTCCTAGTTCCTTCGGCGGCACGCGGTCGCCGGTGTTGATGTGTACCCACCTGCGGAAGTCCGCCAGATACACATGCACGTGGGAGTCGCGCAGGAACGGAGACTTGCTGCCGTCTGCCTCTTCGACTGAGTCCAGCACCGGCTTCGCGTCGAGATAGGCGGCCAGCCAGCTATTCACCAGGCCAGCGTTCGTGCCTTCGGCGCCCACCGGGACCTCAACGCACGCCTCGAGCAGCGCCGCGGCGATCTTTTCCCACTGCGCGTTCTGCTTGAACATGGGGATCAGCTTGCTGGCGACGGCTGCGATCTTCAGGCGCAGGGGTCGCGGCTCGATGAGGTTGCTTACCTCGCCCAAGCGTATGGTTCCGTGCTCGGTTTCGAGCGCGTACTCGGGCGGGTCGGAGACGTATTTCAGCACACGGATGATCTTGACCTTGAAGACCTGAGAGAGGCGATCGACCAATTGCGATTTCTTCTGCAGCGGGTCTTCCGGCGCCGGCGCCGGCTTCTTCTCCCCGTCCTCGTCGCGGTTGTTCTCCGGGTCGGGTGTCACCAGGTAATCGATCTCGCGCATCAGGTCACCCGCTGTGAACTTCTCTCTGGCCTTGGCGATGGTCTTGGCGTAATAGGAGTCTCGGAGCTTCGGGTCCTCATTCCAACGGCGTCGGTGTGCGATCAGGAGGTCTGCGATGTGCTGGTCCGTCCAGCACGCCTGGACCGCATAGTCGGCGAGAGCCATGTCGTAGGCACTGGCCGACTGGTCCTGCATGTCCTTGCGCTTGTGGTCCCAGGCGTTCTTGAACTTCTGCTCTGCATCACAGAGCACCTGGAACAGATCAAACGGCGGGTTGGCGTCGGTTGAATACACCAGATCCGTCGACGCGCTCTGCTTCGGCGCCGTGGTGCTGACACGCTCGGCGCCGATCAGGTCCAGGTACTCCTCCATGTCGGACGGGTTGTACCTGCGATCGTTGATCTCCAGCAGACGCACGGGGCGCGGCGTGCCGGCGATCTTGCAGTTGGCCGTGCCAGGGACGCGCATCACCCGGGGGAGGTCCCCGACTGAGTCGAGATCCCACCCACGTGCGGCCGCACGCGCTCGGAGCGCGCGGATCCACCGTGCGGACAGTGCGCCGGCCTTGGCGACTTCCTCAGCGTGTTCGAGGGCCCACGGCTCCTTGAACAGCCACCACGCCTGCAGGCCGCCGCCAGAGTGGACCAGCAGGGAGGGCGGCATGTCCCCGAACAGCACCTCGCGGGCCTGCTCCTCCGTCTGCGGAAGGTTCTTCTTCGTGTGCCCGGCGTTGAGTATGTCGAACGTCGGACCAAAAAGCAGCGAGGCTCGACGGCAGCCGCTCGTTGTCCTCGACCTTCAGGCGGTTAGCCGGTCCGTGGTCCTGAGGGGAGAGTGCGGCACCCACATAGACGTCGCGGTTCGGATTCTGCTGGACAAACGCGGCGGCCTGGGAGATGTCCTTGAACCAGGCCGACCGCTTGCCCTCCCGCAGCCAGATGAGGATGTGCTCCTCATCTGACTTGCCGGAGAACAGTGCATCCAGAAATTGGGTGGTGGGGTCCACTGGTCGCTCCTGGCGTAACTACTTCTGGGGAAGCGCGGCGGCGCCCTTGTTGAGCGTGGTGATGGTGTCCCCAAACATCCGTGGCTCCTCTTATTCGGCGGGCTCGCCCGCTGCGACGATGTAGTCGTCCGCGTTCAGGACCATCCGGCAGACCAGCGGCTTCAGCATCTCGGAGTAGGATTTCGCCTTTTCCCGCTGCTCCGCGGGAAGCATCCCGGCGAACGTGAAGACCGCCCGCGAGTACTTGATCCCGCCGGCGTTCTGCGCCGTTTCCAGGCTGATCCTGGTGGCGACGGCCCAATAGGGCAGGCCCTGGCCGGCGAGACGCAGCATGTATTGCTTGGCGGCCTTGAGGCTGGTAGGCGGCAAGGCCAGGACGGTCGGCAGCAGAGACTCTCCGCGCAGGATGAAGAGTTGCCGGATGGCCTTGCACGCCTGGCCGCGTCCGCTCTTCGGGTCGCTGCCGAACTCAGCAAGTCGGCACTTCATGCAGAGCCCGCCAGGATCTCCGACGCCGGTCGTTCCTTCCCTGGAACTGCAGTCCGGTGGGGTATTGCCGCGGCCACCGTTCTGGTCCAGCGAGACTTTCCAGTAGGCGCGGGCGTCGGTGGCCAGGACGATGACGCCGGCGATGCTCTTCTCCGGCGACTCCCCCTCCAGCGTGGTGACGTTGAACGCCAGCCCGCCGCCGGCGGGGATCTTGGTCCGGTCAAAGTCAAATTCGGTGATCCCGCCCGTGCCGACGTTCTCGTTGATAGCCGCCTGGACGAGTTCGAGGTTTTGGTCGGAATTGAAGACCCGCAGCGCGACCGCTGAGGGCTGTTGAACCACTAGGTCATTTCCCATGTGTTGCTCTCCTTGGGGTTAAGACCGCCTGCTCGATACCGAAAAGACGGTCGAGATTTTGAGGGTTGCGGCCAGTTGCGGGGGGACCGCGGTGGCCAGATCATCCAGCACGCCTCCGTCGATGCGCGCCTTCTCTTCGGCTGCCAGCACCATCTCGCGGACGAACGCCGTCAGCGACTTCGCGTTGTACTCCTCCTTCACGTACTGGCTGAGGTCGGACGCCTTGAGCGCGCCCACAACAGCTTCCTTGTCACCGTGGGCCGAAACGAAGATGTCGCGGCGCAGGTAGACGGTGCGGCCGTCCACGCTCGTAGATTGGATCCCGTCCTCCAGGAACTGCCGCGTCAGGGATTCGTCGAGATCGTCCAGCCGGGCCTGTACCGTCTTCCCGCGGGCCTTCAGGTCGGCTTTCTCCTTTTCGAGCGCGACGAACTCCTTCAGTTCTGTGGTGTTCACCGCTTCTCCTTGATTTGCTTCAGGATGGATTCGATCACTTCCGCGCGCTGCTCCAGGGCGCGAATGATCTTCTCGTCAACCGTCCCGCGAGCGACGAGGTGGATGTGCGTCACCGGTCTGGTTTGGCCGGGCCGGTGTGTGCGGGACAAAGACTGGTCGTATTCGCCGAGGCTGAAAGAAAGCGAGTAGTAAATGCTGTACCGGGCGCGCGTGAGATCCACACCGACGCCGCCGGCGCTGATCTGCACCGCCAGCACCTGCGCCTCGCCGTCCTGCCACCGCTTGAGCTCGTCGCGGCGCCCGGAAAGCTCCATGCTGGAGCAGCCCATGTCGGCCGCCGCTTGGTGCACGGCGTCGAGGTCGGCGTGGAACCGGCAGAAGACCACGACGGGCTCGTCCTGGCCAATGTCCTCGAGCGTGTCGGCTAGGAGGTTCTGCTTGCTGCGGTCGACCTGTGCATATCGGTTGTCGTCCGTCTTCACGCTGCCGCCCGTGATCTGCTGCAGGCGCAGCAGCTTCACCATGGCGTTGGCGGCCGTGATCAGGCCGGCTTCCACCTGGGCGACGAAGTCGCGCTCGAGCGACTGGTACGCGCGCCAGGCGTCGGGACCGAGCGTGCAGTGGTATGTCACGTGGGTTTCGGGCGGCAGGTCCAGGACGTCCTTGGAGACGCGGAACGTGATCGTCCGCATCAGCCCCTCTAGCTGCTCCATGTTGCGGAAAGCCACCACCTGCTTGTTTTGGAAGCCGCCCAGGACACTGTAATGCTGCTTGAATGCGTGATAGGAGTTGCCCAGGATTCGGTTGTCCAGATAACGGAACTGCCCGTAGATGTCCAGCGGGCTGTGCGGCATGGGCGTGCCGGTGAGCGCCAGCCGGTTGGCCGCCTTCGTGCGGAGGCGCGCGCAGAACATGGAGGCTTTGCCGCTCGGCTTCTTGATCCGGTGGCTCTCGTCGCAAATGATCAGGCCCCAGGGTTGCTTCAGCGCCCACTGCGCGAATGGGTCGCGCCACAGCGACTCGTAGTTGATCACGATCGCCAGGCGCTCCTTCCGGAGGCCGGCGAGCTCCACCGCGACGGTCGCCTTCTCCGTCCTCTTGGCCACTGTACCGGCTGTGTCGCCCAGGGCCAGGACCCGGATCGGGGCGCCGGCGTGCCGCTGAAACTGCTTAGGCCAGAACGTCCACGACGCGCGCCGGGCAGATCACCAGGATGAGGGAGACCTCCAGGTTGCAGGCGGCAGCCACGGCTACCAGGCTCTTGCCCGTGCCCATCCCCATGGCCAGCAGCGTGCCGCCGTGGCGCGCCAAGGCGTCCAAAACGAAGTTGTACGCCAGCACCTGGTGTTTCCAGGGTCGGGTCCGCAGGTTCGGAATCTCTGGCGGTGGTGGCGGCGCGGGAGGCTGTGCCTGCGGCAGTGGTGGAGGCGTGCGTCGCTGTGGCGGTCGTGCGGCGAGGGCCAGGAGTGCCGGATCCGTCAGCCCGGGGAAGGCCCGAAGGATGATCTTCGCTGTAATCGGCGTCGCCGGCGCCGCCCATGAGCGTTTCCTCGCATTCCACCGCGCCCCGGGGATTTGCCGGCAAACAAAGAGACTGCGGAAATCTGTACAAATGTCGATGTATCGTTCTAGTACTTCTACGCGTGTATCGAAAGACATTAGTACTCTTTTCCGCTTGACTCCGGGGCCGGGACTGCTTATTCTGCTGGCGTAATGGTTACGCGGATAACTTCCGCAGTTCGCGGTCGATGGCACGCGCCACGCGGGGAGAGTGCTTTACGATTCCCCAATAGACCCGGCTCACGGTTGCCAGCGTTTTGCCGGTCCGCTTGGCGACCCGGCTCAAGAGGCCGCGGTGCTCGTCCAGCAGGACCAGCTTCTCCAGGCGCGTCAACGTCGTTATCTTCCGCAACCGTTGCATCGAAGGAAGTCTACTGGGGTTGTACGCAATTGTCAATTGAATATTGTGTGCAACTGTGCTTCCGATCTCGGGGATTCAGGGAAAGAGGTCAAGGATGAGTGAACCGACAGTCACGCTGCGGTTTCCGCGCCGAATTCATGCGCGGGCGAAGATCGCGGCCACACAGCAGCGAATTTCGCTGCAGGAGTTCGTCGAGATGGCGGTCGACGTAGCGCTGAAGGGCTCGAAGAGCCAGCAGCCCGTCCCGCGCGTCGCTCATCAGGTTGCCCGGATGTCCGAGCGGAATGTTAAACTCATGGAAGATTTCGCGGACCTGCTCGAAGCCGCCCCAGACTTTTACCTCCACGCCATCGAACGGCACGTGGCCGGCCTGCTCGCTGTCTTCCGAAAATTCGACAGGCGGTATTTTGAGAGTGGAAGCAAGAAGAAGGTTGCTCGCGCGCCGCTGGCTGGCGCAAAAACTATCCCAGGCTCATAGAGATTGGATCAACCTGGTCAAGTTGTCCAAGACCCGGCAGGTCGAGGAATGCGGACCCGGCAGGAAGGCACCCAGGTGCAGTTGCCTGGCGGCGTGGGTGGCACCCCGTAAGACTACCTTCCCCGGCTCAGGTCCTTTAGCATGTCCTTGATCTCCCGGTGATCGTTGTTGTTCTGGTTCATCTGCTGTTCGATCGCAGAGAACTGCCGCTCGAGGACCGTGATGCGAGCCTGGTTGTCGAACCCGCGGCGATCAACCATGGACGCCCAGTTGCCGGCCATCGTCAGAAGCAGACTCAATAGACCGGTCACCATGATGAGAGCAAGACCCACGACCATCCAAAGAACTCCGCGGGGTACGGTCTTCGCTTCAGGTGTCATCCAGTGGTTTCCCCCCAGTGTGTTAGTTGTGGATTCTTCGCCTTGCCACTTCAGCCCCCCCTGGACCTCCGTGCCCACAACTCGCTCGGCCTCATCGCCGAGGTCTGGGCGGTCCGGTAGCCCCCCTGCGTCGTCCAGCCGCTTGTAGGCGGCGCGGAGGCCGGCCATGGCGTGCTCGATGACTTTCTGTGCCACTGGTGTCGAACGGTGCTGGCTCTGCACGATCACGTCCCCTGGTACAGCTGAAGGATTCTCGCGACGTAGCCGACAGTCTCGGCCGCGTGCTTTCCGGTCACCGATGGCAGCCGCGCTGCCACCGCCGCCCATTCCCCACTTCCAGCCGCCATGTGCGCCCGTTGGATGTTCCCCGGCCCGGCGTTGTAGCTGGCGAACATGAACTTCCGTCGTTCCGGTGTAGCGGGAATCGCGCCCCACATGCCCCACAGGTCGCGATTGTAGTGGATGCCGCCCTGAATGTTGGCCTCTGGGTCGTAGGGATTCACCCGCAAGGCGCGCGCCGTGGGCGGCATGAGTTGCATGATCCCGACCGCCCCGCAGCTCGACACCGCCAAGGCATTGAGCCCCGACTCTGCCCGAGCCTGGGCACGGAACCAGTGCCAGTCTTCCCATGGGAAGTACCACTGGCTCCAGCGCCGCAGGCAGGCGTCGTATTTGACGGTCTGCCCCTTAAGACAGGGCGACGGCCACAGAGAGCAGACCAAGCAGAACAGCAATAGCCTTCGGATCATCCTTCAGCACCTCCGGGGTGTTGAATCCCCCAAGTTCAAAACGGTCGATCAGCCGGTAGGTGATGTACAGCAGGCCGATGAAAACCGCCTTTCGGAGAACGGCAAGGGCGATCTCCGTCACGGTGACACCGCCGCGGGCTGTCTGGTGGGTTTGTTGGTGAGGTAGCCCGCCAGCGCGATCACCAGAGCCGTCACGATATCGCTGACCTGGCCCGAGCATCCGTACAGGGCGGCCCCCAGGATGCCCACAAGGGTACAGTGGCCGTCGCGGTTGGCTCGGGTACTCCAGATACCCAGGAGGGCCACCGCCAGTCCCGCTGCGACGTGCGCGGCTATCATCCAGTCACCGGCCAGGAGCCGGCCGAGATCGAACCCCGGCACTGCGACCACGGCGCCCGCCAGGATTCCGGCGATAGAGGTCTGGGTGTCCTTGGACGTGGCGAGGGACCGCAGGGCCGAGCCGAGAATCGAAACTGCAAGTTTGCGTTTGAGGACGTCGAGCATTCATCCCTCCTTAGAACGTCTTGCCCAGGCTGAAGGCGAAGGCCGGCTGCACGCTCACGCTGGTAACGGCGGCGATCCGCATGGAACCGCCCGCCCCGAAGCCCTCCAACTTCTTCCACAGCGCCCCAAGATCGTACTTAACCAGGACCCCGGAGCCGATGTTTCCGAGAGTGACCGTCGATGGAACCAGCGGCACGCCGCCGCCGTTCTGCTGCGTCGTAATCCCTGCGTCGGATAGCGCGATCAGCAGTAGGTGGTCGCGTCTCACCAGGGCATAGCCAAACCCGGCCCGCATAGTTGCAGTGGTGGCGCCCAGGTTGAGCGTGTTGACTTGCCAGAAACGATCGGTCATTCTCCAGCCGAACTGGAACGTCGGCATGAAGCCGGGGTTGTCGCCGTAGTGGTTGTACTCCACCCCCATGCCCACGACGTAGGACGGCTGCGCCGGGGCGGCTGCAGCTGGCACGTCGGGCGCCGGGACGGCGGGGACTACGGACTGGCACAGCGCGATGGACGCGCACAAAACGAGCAAGATGCCTGCAAATCGCATAGAGTCCTTTCTGAACTGTTTGGTTGGAGTCGAAGTGCGGGGCGCCGGGAGCTGGCCGGTGCCTCTGGGTTGCTTTACTGATGGACTGGAGGGGCAGGGGCGGGGATCTTCGCGGACTGAGCCGCTTCGATCAGACCGTCCAGTGCGCTATTGAACACGCCGGCCGCCGAACCCTGCATGGCCTGGTCGGCTGCGACGGTCTGGTCGGCCGCATCGAGCTTCACTTTGATGCCCTCGACAATGGCCTGGTCGTTGACCGTCTGCACTGCGGCGCTCTGGTACGCCTGCTGGCCCTGTTCAACTGCACTGATTGCATCGGATAGGTTCATTGTGTCTTCTCCTGTTAGATTGCTGGCCGAAGCCAGTTGATGACTCGAATGGCTGCGCCGGGCGGTGCCGGGAAGGGCCTGACGACTTCGCCGCTCCCCGATACACTGGCTCTCCTCGAGGCCACCGCACCTGTAGCCGTATAGGGCGGGGGAGTGAACGTCCCCGAAGCTGCGGCTGCCGCCCTCTTCCCCGCAACCGCAACCGTGCCAGTGGACACCGACTGGAATGTGCCCGAGATCGAGGCGGACCCCTTCTTGCCTGCCACTGCCGCAGTACCGGTGATCGGCGCGATGTAGTTCCCGGTGATCGAGACGGACGCCTGCTTGCCCACAACCGCTACGGTGCCCGTCTTGGTCGGCGTAGTGTAGGTGCACGAGCCCGAAAGCGCCGCCTTCACGGACGCCACCGCCGCTGTCCCGGTCTTCGTCGGTGTGGTGTAGGTGCCCGACGCTGCTACCGTTGCCGGCTTGGCGGTGACTGCGGCCCCGCCCGGAGGGACATGGCTACCAGTCCCGGCCATCGCTGCTTTAACCGCCGCGACTGCCGCGGTCCCAGTCTTCGTCGGCGGGGTGTAAGTGCCCGAAGTCGAGAGGACTGCCGCCTTCGTCGCCACCGCAGCCGCGCCTGTCTTCTCTGAAGTGGTGTAGGTTGCCGAGCCCGAGAGTGCTGCCGCCTTTGCCGCAACCGCGCCTGTCCCGGTCTTCACTGGCGGGGTGTAAGTACTTGAAGCCGAAGCCACTGCCTTCGCAGCCGCCACCGCACCCGTCCCGGTCTTCGCGGGAGTGGAGTAGGTGCCCGAACCCGAGATGGAAGCGGCCTTGCCTGCCACTACTACAGTCCCGGTTTTCACCTGGGCCGCGTAAGTGCCCGAGCTGGCCAGCGCCGCCTTCACCGCGGTGACTGCTGCCGTGCCGGTCTTGACGGGCGGGGTATAGGCGCCCGTTCCGGCGAGCGCCGCCTTCTTCGCAGTGACCGCCGCCGTTCCAGTGAACGTAGGAGCGGTGAACGTACCCGAACCTGCCAACGCCGCCTTCGCCGACGCCACCGTTGCCGTCCCTGTGACAGCCGGGCCGAAGGCAATGTAGATCATTGTCTTCGAGCTGCCGTACGAAGTCGTCCAGTGGAGCGTGAAGCCGTCCGAGTCCAGGGATTCCAGATGGGCCTGATCCCTCAGTGTGGGTGTAGCTCCACCTGGAACCATCATTTTCATGATGCCCGCGCGGTCGAGATCCTGGCTGGCGCTCGTAAGACTGGCGAAAGTGGCACCCGCGTACCGGGAGAATTGGTTGCTGGTGCTGGACGCCGCGCCCATCGTGAGCCCGCTATCCGTATTTGCCAGAATCAACCCGGCAGGTTGAAACCCGACACCCGTTGTCGCCTTGGTGCCGGTCGAACTTTTCGATGTCGTGCTGCCGACCTTGATCCGAGGCCCCTGGAGCGCGATCCAGAAGAAGTACCTGGCGCTGGCCGGGGCGGTCGTCCAGTTCAGGGTGAATCCGTCCGCGTCGAAGCTGACGAACGAGGCTTCGCCGAGCGTGGCGAAATCACTGCCGTTATAGTCAATGATCCGAGCCGCGACGGTTGTCGCCGTCTGGAATGCCTCCGTCTGTCCTACGCTGCCACTGGGCTCATATACAGCAGCCGACACGCCCTGCGCTGCCGCCGTCGCCATGCCCAAACTGGGCCGCGCGTCGGTGGCCTGCAATTGCGGAGCGGCCGACGTGTAACCGTGCGGGACCAGCAGGAGCGCAGTCGGCTTGAACCCCAGGCCCGTTGTCGCCTGGTTGCCGGTGACGGTCGGGCAGCCCTTCTCTCCAACCATCACGTTTACGATGTCCGTTCCGCCCAAGGCCATGTAACTGATCACCCTGGCGGTGGCGTCGGCGGTTGACCAGTTGAGGGTGAAACCGTCCGCGTCCATCGAAGTCAAATCGGCTTCGGCCCGCCGAGCAGGGGTGCCCGAAGCGTCGTCCACCACGCCGATGCATTTGGTCGCCCGAGTGCCGAGAGTTGGGTAGAATCCAACGCCGTCGTTGTCCTTCACCCACGAGGCATGATAGAAACGGTTGCTGCTGGACGTCGCCGCGCCGAAGGAGTGCGGTGCGTTGGCCGCACTCCCATCGGCCGTCAAGTCCTGAATCCAGAAGAGGACCACCTTCGGCTGGAACCCGACGCCAGTGACGGCTTGAGTTCCAGTCGAAGTTTTCTGCGCGAAGCTGCCGACCTTGACAGTTAGGCCCATTCGGTCCCCCTTCTGGAAAACTGCTTACGACTTGGTTGCGGTGTACTGGAAAGACGACACGCTCACGACGCCGCCAATCTGAATCGAGATACTGTTCAGATTGAGGTCGCAACCGGCCGTGCCCACCGAGCCGTCGTAGACCGGCGTTGTGCCGTCGCTCTTGAACGCCCGGAACCATGCCGCCGTGCCGGTCGCGGCCGCGCTGGAGCATTGGGTGATCGCGTTGGCCGCGGCCACGCCCGCAGACGGGGCGGCAAAAGCCGTCGCGCCAAAAGTCAATTCCGCCAGCAGGACCGGGCCGGAAATGGCCGTGTCCGCCGTGGCGGGCTGCGAGCCGTCGTAGATTCTGAGCTTGCCGCTGTTGAGTAGGACCCCGATTTTGCTGGCCTCTTCGTTTACGGCCGCGTCTGCGCGTTTGAAGTTGTTCGCCATCGTGTCTCCTTAAAGTGTCGAATTGGTGATCTCCGAGCTGGACACGCTCGGGCTACAGAAACCGATCAGGTTGTCGTGTGCGTCCGCGACTGCCTGTTGCAGCTGCGCCAGCTGAGCAGGGGGATTCTGCTTTGCCCTCAAAACCTCCATGATGTTCACCGATGCGATCTGCTTCAGCCATTCCGCGATCGGATCGGCCGAGTTGAACATCGGCTCTGCCATGACCACACCGGAAACCGGGTCGCGCTTGGCTGGCTTCATCATGGGCGAGAGGTGTTCCTTCAGGTGGCTGTAAATCTTCGCCGGGATGGCGAATGTGATCACTACGTCTGGTTTGTCTGCCATGTGCTTTCCTAAGATTGAGTTCCGACCACCGTTCCGTCCGTGTCTGACGTGGGCGCACTGCTCTTGATCCGCAACCTTCCGTTGGCGTCCACCCACAGGTGATTACTACCGAGCAGGACGTGCCCCGCGTTCCAGGCGGAACTGGTGACGTTGACCGTGCCCAGCGTACGAACCTCTCCGGTGTTACCGCAGAGGTAGATGTTCATCACCCCCGTGGTGTTCCTGAGGGTCAGTTCCCCCCAGAACTCGGTCGTATTGTCCTGGCCCGTCGTGTCGCCGTTGTAGCTGTAGAGCGCGGCGACCTGGTACATGCCGTTGTTCAAGCAGACGATGCCCCGGTTGATGTGAACGCAACGATGGGAGTAGTTGCCGCCCTCGCGCCGAACCGTCAGCCCCGTGAATGTCGGATTCGCAAAGCCAGCGCTGAAGGCCGAGTCGATGATGACCGCGTAGGACTGCTGGTAGGACTGTCCGACGTTCTCCGTCCGATGCAGGAGCAGGGTCGCCTCGCTGATCGTGGCGCCGGCCGAACTGAACTTGAAATTGGCGTTAGAGAAACCCGAACCGCCGAAGGCTCCGGTCGCGGCCCAGACCCCTTCGTCGCTGCCGCTCACCCCCATGAAACCGATCAGCGTCCCGGCCGCGCCGTAGACGCCGAGCTTGCCTGGTTTGTTTCCCCCGCCGCCGACCAGCAGCTCCACGGTGTTGAGCGCAGGACTGGAGATCGAACCAGTTGCGATGATCGAGCCGTCGAAGGCCCAGATTTTCAGTTTGCCATTCGTGATCGTGAAGATGTCGGAATCGTAGCTGGTGGCCTTGGCCTTGCTGAGGTCCAGGGCGCCCGCCGTCGAACCGATGATGATGTCCACGGTCGGCGTGACACCGGCATAGTAGGTGTTGACCTTGCCGTTCACGTCCACGGAAAAGCCGCCCACCCGGTACGTTACGGCCGTGGCTCCAACCGGAACGTCGAAGACGATTGGCGACCGGCCCCCGACGCTGCGCGTGTCCCAGGTGGATCCGGCGTCCGTGCTGAACCGAACCATCAGCAGTCCCCACGTCGCATTGGCTGGAGGGGTGAACGTCACCGTCACGACTGCCTTGGCGGTTCCATCGGAAGTAGCCGGATTCGTCACTGCCACTCCAAAGCCGGTCACGACGGGCGTGTACTCTGAACCCTGCGCGCCGGCAGTCGGCGCGTGCCAGGTGTAATCCAACTTGGGAGTCACCGGGGCAGCGTAGGTGTTGACTCTCTGCGCGGTGTCAACCGACAGCACAAAGAAGGTGTCGTTTTCATCCACGGCAGGCCAGTCCGTCGTCTCCAACTGGAAAGCGTTGGGAGCCTGCTGCCCGAGCGGTATCGACACGCCGCCGCGAATGATCCACAGCGTTCCGCCCGCGTAGCGAAGGTCGTTTGCCGGGGGCGTCCAGGTGATCGTCGCGCGGAACACCCGCTGGCCGTCATTGTTGATGGCGTAGGTGGCGCCCGAAACCGAGATGTTATTGACCAGGCCGCAATACTCCTGGCCGGTCGAGTCCAGGATGCGTTGGACGGTCAGATCCACATACGGGCAAGACGCAATCGGGGCGACCGTCCCGTCCCCGAACTCACTTTGAATGACGCACCGGACGCTCTGCGCCGTATCGGGCCAGGGCCAGTAGCCGTTGAGCGACGACAGATCCGTCAAGGGATTGTCTCCACTGAGCTGCTGGACGTTGCCCTGGCCTCCGTAGTTCAGCAGCATGATGCGCGTCTTGGCGTAGCGCGGGATGTCGGCGTTGGTCCACGTCGCGGAGATACCCCACTGTTGCTGCCCGGTCTGGTCCAGCTTCGTCACCACCACGGCGGCGAAGTTCTGAACGTAGTCCGACTTGGTGAGGGTGGTAAGTGGGACGGTCGGCCCAGTCGGGTTGCCCTGCGCATCGACGTTCACCTGGCCGTTCCTGCCCACGCTGGCCGCTATGAACGTCCACGATTCCGGGGGAGTGGGGATGCTGGCGAACTCGATCCCGATGTTTCCGTAGTAGATCAGATCCAGCCCACTGGCCGAAGTAACAAAGTCCTCGCGGTAGATGATCCTGTCGCCTTTGGTGTAGGTGTACCCGCCGCCTACCTTTGGCGACTTGATCCACACCTGAACGCCGATCCAATTAGTGCGATCCGATGGCGCCTGGCAGCCGTAATCCACCAGCATCAACTGGCGCTGTGCATCCCAGTACATCTGCGCCGCGAAGGCGCCGTTGCCGAGCGACTTGCCGGCGCGGAATCCCTGAAGGTCGGGAACTGTCGCGTAGGTAGTCTCGTCTGGAACTACCCCGGCCGCCACGTCTGCCGGCTTCGGGCCGATGGTCAGGTCGTACATCGAATCGACGACGGTTCGGCCTTCAACCTGAATCGTCATGTCGGCGGGATTCAGCCGCCAACTGGTGATTCGAATCTTGCCGTACCCACCCGGGAGTTTCCGATGGGTGACCGAACACACCATCCCCGGCTCGGTGTTCAAGGCGAGAACCGTTGTGGTGAAGGTAACCTTGCGACCCTTCTTCCACTCGGCCGCCGTGATCCCGCCCAACTCCTCGCGCAGTCGAGCGGTGACGATGCGCGCTGCCTGGGATTTGGTGCTGGTGCCGCACAGGTTGAACTTACCGGGTGGCAACAGGGGGGAGGAGGCACCCCCCATCAACTTGCCGTAGTCGATGTCAGTCAGAGAGACTGCATTGCCGGCGAAGTTGAACTCCTCGTCGCCGAAGGAGGCCCTAAGTTGGGTCCACTGCGGCGTGAGTGGGCCGCGAGACAGGCTGTTGAACAGGATGTTGCCAGTCGTGAAGTCCTCGACGGCAGAGGCGTTGCACCGGATGGCGAACTTGATCTTGCCGTTGGCTACGGTGAAGCACCCAAGGCAGTTGTTCAGAATCTCCTGGATCCACTGGCGCAAGGGTTTCTGCTCGTTGATGACGCCACGGAAGACGAACTGCCGCTCCTGGGTGACGGCCTGGTCAGAGTAGTGGCCGGTTGCCGCCACATACTGCCCCTGTTCGTCGTAGTATGCCGGCGTGTCCTCGACCCACGCCTTAACCGTCCGGGAGTACAGGGGAGAAACCATGGTGTCGCAGATGGCCGCGCAGTCGATGGCCGACTGAACGTCGAAGTACGCCTCCTGGACGGCTGCCGATGCGTTCTTCAGTCCAAGTCCTCGCAGCAGGACGTTGACGGCAACCCATATGGGGTTCGACAGCGCACCGGCCTGAAGCCGTTCACCCGGAGCCGACCAGGTCCAGCCACGCACACCGCCAGCCACCACAGCCTGCATGGCGTGATCGGACAGTCTGGACGGCTGGAAACCCTTCTCGTCGTTGCGGCGAATCGCCAGCCAGGCCGTGCCAGCCGCGCGCCCCGGTCCATACGATCCCCCGGCTTCAAGGGAGAACGGATCGTCGTTGGGGTCGTTGCCGACACTCGAACCAAGGCCAAGGCTGCCCGGCCCATGATGCAATTGGCCGTCCAGCGTACCCCCCGGAGCGAACCCGCTGATGGGGCCTTCCGAGACGATGCCGATGGCCTGATAGAACTCACTCTCCTCGCGCCCCATGATGAGTTTGGCATTCACCGTCATGGGAACGTCGGTGTACACCTCGGGTACGACCTGCTCGAACACCGTCTCATCGGTGATCGAGGCACTGGTGATGGTCTGCCGTCCGTACCCGAATCGGCCCGTCGAATTGTCTTTGATGTGAATGAGATCGGCCGATGGCGCCAGGCCGCCGAAGTAGGCCGCCATGTTGTGAAACACGCAACCAGCCGGTGTGTCGAAACCCTTGTCGCAAGGCGAGGAGAGATTCGTGCCGCCCGCCGTATCCATCGGGCAGTTCAGCCCGTCGTTTGCATCCTTCCAGCAGGCGCGGGAGATCGTGCGGCAGGGGTACGGCAGCGTCAACCTGTAGAGTCCATCCGAAGCCTTGACCTTGAAGTCGGGCGTTCCGTCGTCGCTCCAATCGTTGATGTTGCCGGTCCACAGGTCAATCTTGGTGCCTGTACCGATGTGAAACTGGGAGTATTCGACCGTGGCGTGGTTCAGGTCGACCGAATCCGCCCACTGTTCCATCACGCGGTCTGCGTTGCCGAAGGTGAAATCCGCCTGGTCGGAGGCGTTCTCCGTGGAGATGGTCTGCCCAATGCCGCCGTAGTTCACCAACCGAGCCAGGTAAAGCTGCCCGCCGATAGTGCAGCGACGGTCAGCCAGGTACACCGGAGCGCACTGGTTGCCCACCGGAGTGATCTTGACCAGATGAATGAACTCTTGAACCTGAGAGAGCAGAGCCGTCTGGAGTGCGGCAGACGGGAACCGCGTCACGGTCGAGTTGAGAGTGTAGATGGGCGCGGCCGAGTTGTCTGGATCCTCGACCAGAACCACCTGAGCGGAAGCCAGCAACGGCCCGACCAGATCGTACGACAAGGGCGCGTTCTCAAACCGGCAGGCGTAGCGCGTCGTCGTGCCGTCAGGGCTCGGCGCGTCGTAGAAAAAAGCCCCATATCCGCCCTTCGTAGCCGTCCAGAGATTCAACAGGGCCTTGCGGTCGGTGTTGTTCAGAGTTGCCCGACTGATCTTGAAACGACGCAACCCGTTGCCGAGCTTGAACCGTTGTTCTATCTTGGCGTTGCCGCTCTCGAATGGATGAGCGACAACCTCGGGTCCTTCGGCGTAGCCGTAGCCGTAGTCCGGACGGATGGGGAACACCGTCGCGGGCACAGGCTTATCCGGTATTTGGATACTGCCGATGTAGTCTGCCATCGGGGTTAGGCGAGTTGAACCAGCTTCAACGCAACCCTGCTTCGGGCAATCCCGGTGACGCTTTCCCAGGCGCCATCGAATCGAACCGTGTAGCGGCCAACCGTACTGACTCCGGTCGGGTCGTAGTGGAACGCGGGCGAAGTCTCCAGCGGGTCGTAGAAGTAGAACGGCTCCATCGGCCCACCGCGGTCCCGCCAGAACTCCAGCAGTGTAGCCAACTCGGACGCCGGCAGAGCTTTCTGCAATGCCCAGGAGAGGCGCGTAGAGGCGGCGAACTCCTTTCGCTGCGCCTCTGCACCCCTATACTCGTTGAGAGCAACCGGCCATTCCTGCGTGCGCGCGAACGCCGTAGAGAGGCTCCACGGCATCACGGTCAAGGGAGTGGCGTTGGCGACAGATCCTGGCATCAGGCCAGTACCGCGTTGGGTGCCGTCTGAAGCGCCAGCATCTCAAGCCGGCCGTAGTTCCCCTTGGCCGCGTTCAACGCTCCCTGTGCCACCACCCTACCGTTCTGGATGATGACCTGGCCCACCGGCTTGGAGTCGATCTGCAGGGGGATGATCGTCGTCCCGCCGCCGACAGAGGCTGGCGCGCTGCCGGGTATCCTGTCGATGGAAGACTTCGTGGGCTGGTACAGGGAACCTCCGCTCTGCACCAGGTACCCGCCTGTCATCTGCGCCGGCCCACCCATGTTCTGGCCGGTGCTCATCGCGTAGAGTTGGATCAGATCGCGGACTTCTTGCGTCCTGATCGCCATGTCGAGATTCCCGCCGTAGCCCTGCTTCGCCAGCGTGACGATCTTTTCCAGAATGTCCTTGGTCTGGATATCCACCCCATAGAGAGATTTGATCTTCTCGCGGGCCTTGTCGGTCGAAGACTTGAACAGCATCCGGATCAGACCCGCGCCGGCGCCGATGCCCGCCCCAATCAGAGCCCCCATTGCGGTTCCGATTCCGGGGAATAGCATTGTTCCGAGCGCCGCCCCAACCAGCGCGCCGCCGCCCGTGGACATCCCCAAGCCAAGTTTTCCGCCGCGCATCAGGCCCATCGTGGCCAGCATCCCGCCAGCCATAAGGCCGCCTGAAGACGTGGCGAATCCTGCCAGGTCCCCACCGACGCCGCCCATGCCCGCAGCCGTAGTGGACCCGGAAGAACCCATCGAGATGGAACCGGAATTCCAGAACATATTCTTCATCCCCGCCAGGTTCCCGAACACGCCGCCGAAGCCGCCCGAGCTCCCGCCCGTCGACCCCTGCATCCCGGGCATGAATCCAGGTAGCCCCGCGCCGCCCCCAGAGTCTCCATAGCCGGACGCCGCCGCTCCCAGGCCCCCGAATATTCCGCCCCACCCGCCGCCACCGCCCGGAGCCCCCAAGCGCTGAGAACGGGGGTCTACACTACCGGTCAACATGCCGGCGAACATATTGCCGAGCGCTTCCTTGACGGGCGTCAGGAAGATGGTGAAGGCCATGCGCTTGAGGGCGTCCCAGAAGCTGCGAGCGCCCGAAAGGGCCGCGTCGAACAGGCCCTCGAAGCCACGCTTGATCTGGTCGAAGCGCTGCTGTTGGAGTTGCCTCCAATACTCGTCGCTGGTCTTGATCCGTTCCTTGTCCTGCTCGATGGCCTTGGTGAGCAGTTCGTCCTGCTGCTTCAGGCCCTCCTGGAGTTGCTTGGCCTGCCATTCTCCGGAGAGTTCGAGGCCCTTCTGGACGTCCTTGTCGCCGGTCGGAAGGTTCTGGGGCAACCGCTGCACCCGCAGAATCTCCATGGCCTTCTGCGAGGCTTCCATGTTCGACATGAAGACCGCAGACTCCGTGTCCCTACCCATCGTCGGGGAGAACTTCTCCAGCTCCTTCGTCAGCTTCTGGTTCTCCTGGATCAGTTTCTTTTCGGCCTCCAGCACGGCAATGGCAGACTCAGCGGCCCGGTGCGCGGCAATGTCTCGCGCTTCCTCTGCGGCCTTCAGGTCCTTCTCGGCCGCGGTCAGTTGGCGCTTGATCTGCTCCTCTCGCGTTCCGGAAGATTGAATGTATCGGTCCCATTCTTCGGCGGCTCGCTTGCGTTCCGCCGCGATCGCTTCAGGAGTGCGTGCGGCTGCTTGCTGGGAGAACAACCTTGCTGCTTCGCCGGCCAGCCCGAAAGCAGCAGGCGCGTTGGAACCCTCGGAATAGAAAACGGCCTCAGAAGCAGATCCAGCATCCGCGCCCATCATGGCGCGAGCCCGTCGCTGTTTCTCGCTGAACTGCTTCTCATCGTCCAGGACTCCAGTGGTTTCAATGGCGATTAGGATCTTCTCACTGAGGCTTTTCTTGAACTGTCCCCATCGAATCTCCAGAAGGTTCACCTTCTCGTCGAACTCGGTAAGGTGTTTGTTCAAGTTCTCATCCCAGGCGTCGCCCACCTTGCTCAGTAGCTCTGGGAGGCGCTCAAACAGCGGCAGATATTCAGAACCGCCCCTGCCCAATAGGGCGGTCAGAGCGCGCGTTTTGGCCCCAACATCTGGCATGGCAGCGATGCGCTCCGCAATCTCGCGGATGAGTTGGCCCGTCGGCTTTAGCTGCTGATTGGCGTCGTAGGCATCCACGCCCATGTCTTTGAGCGCACGCTTCCCCTTCTGGCCTTCATCGGAGTTCTCCGACATCGCCTGGGAGAGCAGGCGCATGGACCGCGCCAGTCCGCCAACGTCCACCCCGACGACCTTGGAGGCCGCTTGGAATTGCATCGTCTCCTTGGTGCTCATCCCAGTGCGGATCGAGAAGTTCTCGACCTCCTTCGCCGCCTCTCCTTGGGAGCGCACGAAATCAAACGCCTGCTTCGCCAGGAGGCCGAAGCCGGCACCGCCGGCAGCGAGCACAGAGCCGAGCGGTCCGAGCTTGGTGACAACATCCCCGATTGCGGACCCGGCGGCCTGCATCGGGTTTTGAATCGCGTTCTTGATCTTCGCGCCCAGCCCGTCCATGTTCTGGGACATGCGGCCCAGGACCTTCTCCTGGAGGGCATTCAATTCGTTCAGCCGCGCCGGGTCATTCGCCATCTGGCCTTTGAGCGTGGCGATCTTCGCCAGGAGCCGCTGCTCCATCGTCTGACCGGAGCGCGCGAACGACGCCTCGAGCTTCGCCACCTCGCGGTTTGCAGAGGAGATGGAGGTTACGGCGCCGGCCTCGTCTACCTCCAGAACGATGCGCTCAACTCTGTCCGCCACTGGTTACCTCCACGAGGGGCTTCGACCGTACGGCCTTCACGAACTCATCCATGTTCTTCGGGCTCATGCCGAACTGATTCCCTCGCCAATGCGCCAGCGCGAGCTTGCGCGCCTCATTCGGCGTGGATGCTCCGATGACGCACCTGTTGTTGGTTGCGGTGAGAACATGCAGGCTACCCAACGTTTGCCCGGTGTATGTCATGTCCCGGATTGGCCGCCGTCCCTTGATCTGCTTCTGGCGTGCATACCTCTTCGAGAGCGGCTTGGCCGGCGCATCCGCCACATCCTGGCCGGCGTAGATTCTGCTGATGACGGATCGCGTCACGGCCTGGCCGACCTCCCCCATGCGCTGAGGCGTGAAATTTGCCACCTGCCAGCGGGCCTTTTCGATCTTCTTAACCAGGGGGCTGAACGCCATCTGTGGGGTCCTGCTTTGCCTCGTGCCTCAATCGCTCTTCTCTCAGGATGCAGACGGCCGCGAACTCCTCTGCTGTCACATCGGAAAGCGTGATATTGAACCCGAGTTGCAGCGCTGCCTCAAGTTGCATCGCCCGCTGCATGATGCCGCCGAGCACCCCGCCCATCGACTCTTCGAGCTTGCGGCCAGGACACTCCGGACACCGCTCGATGTGCAGGTTTCGTCCCCCGCACGACGGGCAGCCGTCAGGATCGATTTGGGAATCAAAGCTGTCCGCGCAGTTGCCGCAAGCATAGGTCGTAGCCTCGGGGCAGATTGAAGTGCCAGGGCATAGGCTGTCACTGCGAAACCATGCCCGGATCAGAAACCGCAGGCCCGGCGATTCAGGCCACTCGCCGGGCGCTAGACTTCCGGGTCCTGGTCGTTCCCGTCAACCGCGTCCATCTGCACCAGCAACTCCGTGATCGCAGCGTCCTTGTGGATGATGGGGACCGCGGAAGCTTCGGCATAACCGGACTCGGTCCTTCCGATCTTGCCCCACAGCTCCCCGCTCGGCTCAAGGTAGGTGCGGATTTCCTGAGATCGCCGGCCTTCGATGATCGGCGGCGCCGCCGCCCGAGAGAAGGCCAGCAGGTCAGATTGCAAAGGGATCTTGAGAAGGTGAACCACCTGGCCGCCGGCGACATTCATCGTCACTCGGAAGGCATCACCGTCCCGCTCACTTCGGATCACACTGCAGCGTTCCAGCCTGGCGATCGCCGCCCCCGCTTCCGCTCCGTCGAACGGCGCGCCGTCCTTGTCGATGCGAACCTTGGCGAACAGTTCCGCCGAGGATGCCTCTGTTCCCAAGACACGGGATTGGGACTTCCCGCGCCCGATGGATTCTCGCAGCACCTTGCGCTTGCGCGACGCCTCGCACCATTCGGCGTCCGTCGGAAATCGCAGCTTGCACTTCTTCACGCCGCCGCTGAGAATCGGAATCTCGAACTCTGCCTGACTGTTGAACATGTGTTTTCTGAGGCCCCTTCTACTGGCAAATCCCGTCGACGTTGCACTTGGCAACCGCGGAAATGACGCCGTTGGTCGCGTCGTATTGCGGGATGCAGTCCACCGAGACTGTCACGATGCCGTTTGTCTCGCCAACGTCAGCGGTCGCAAACGATACCTTCTGCCATGTGATTGCCAGAGAGTTGTTGGTGTCGAATGTAAGCGTGATGACGGCGGTGCCCGTGGTCTGCGCCTTGAGCTTCGCCAACTCGGTCGACGCACTGTCGAACCGCGCTAGGAACTTGAGCGCACCCACGCGATCGCCAAACTCCATGCGGCCGCGGATGGCGCCCGTCGTCGCGTCATTCGCCGTCTGGAATCCGGATCCGGGGAAGAAGCCCTCGGCCAGCTTGATGTTGTTCTTCCAGGACGTATCGAGCGAGACGAGGTTCTTGTTCGTCACGTAGTCCGTGCCGTTGATCGTGAGCGCCAGCGACGCGGAAGGCAGAAGTTTCTCCAGCGTCGCCGCGGGCATGGAGATCGCCGAGGGCTCCGTGAGCTTCCCAGAGCCTGCGAACTGGATCGTGATCTTGCTGTTCGCGCGCCCCGGGCCCGACCCGATGGCAATGGCCCATTCCTCGACAGCGCACCCCACGGCCATGCGGTCGATCACGGCGCCGGCGCCTGGCCGGATCTGCTCGATGAAGGAGAAGTATGGCAGTTCGGTTGCGTCCCCGTTCGCCGGAAAGAGAGGACTGCAGGTGTAAATGAAGTTCGGCGACGAGCCCGATTTCACCACCTTGCCCAGACCGAACGCCATGGCCCAGGCAGCGATTTCCGCGCCCAGGAACTTCTCGAGCGTGCCCCCAACGTCCCACGAACGTCTTGTACACCTGAGTCGCGAACTCATGGCCCCTGCCATACTCCTGGGCGTCGTTTTCCGTGTTGAGCTTCGGGTTCGCGAGTTGCGCATTGAGCTTCCGGAGCGACCATACGTTCGCGACCAGGTTGGCGGTCGCGATGTCTGTCTGCTTCCCCTTGCCGAAGCCGATCAGTACTTCTTGCAGTCTAGTTGTGGACATTCGGGTTCACCTCCTCGGGGCGAGTGGGCGACTCGCATTGGTTCCAGCCGGCCGTCATGAGAGGCACCAGCACCTCGGGCGTCGCCTCCACCTCTTTCGGCTCGCCCTCTCCGAAGGGTGGTTTCATCCAAACCTTGTGCATCACTGATCTCCGATCTCCGTGAACGAAAGTGGGACCTCGAAATAGTCCAGTCCTTCCCCGTCGACCTGCCGTTGGATGCTGGGCAGATCCATGGGATAGCAGGAGGAGTGAACGGTCACATTCAGCATGGGCTGGCCGACCTTGGTCGGCTCGCCCTTGACGATCAAACGGAACAGGGCGTAGTAATCTGAGGCCGCCTTGTCAGCCGCCGGGCGCGCACGCAGGTAGAGGGTCACTTTGTGCCTCCAGACATCCACGCCACCGAAGGACCCCGGCTCGCTTCCCTGCCAGACAGCCATGATCGAGGGCGCGGGCATCGTGTGGATGGCATGGACTAAGCTGATTCGGTTGGGGTACTCGTCGTGGTACGCGAAGATCCTCTCCGCGTCCCCATCCATTTGGTCGACAAGATCCTTGACGTCCTGGAGCGCCAGGACGAGATCATCGACCAGAGCCTTCGTGTCGATCACAGGCGCTTGCCTCCCAGCATGTAGAACGCGTGCACGGACGCCATCAGGTCCTCTCGCGAATGGAAAGCCAGCAGCCCCCTGCCGAATCGTTCTGTGGATCGAACACGGTGTAAACTGCGCCATCGATGGTGACCTGGTCTCCGTGATCCGGGGGCACAGAAAACTCAGAGAGGTTCACGAACAATCGCGCATACAAGGAGTCGTGTTGACGCTCCTCATCCGTCCGCTTGTCCAAGATGCCGGTGACCGTGAATGGGGCACCCGCGCCCTGTTGGTAGGAAACAGGACGGGCGAACGCGGCTAGAACAGCCGCGTTCACCAGTCCAGATTGTGTACTCCATGCACTCATGGAGCGCTGTTAGGAGTTAGCCACGGCGTAAAGCACCCAAGCTTCGATCACGCCGGCCGTCAGAGGGCCGCTGGCGATCGTGATGTTGAGTTTGCCAGCTGCAGTCATCTTGAACGGTGTCGCGGCGCACGTCGGCACCAGGACGGCGTCGGCGCTCGGCTTGGCCGTCGCGGTCAGGATCGAGTTGCTCGCCGAACCCGCCGCCGTGCCGATGGCGACAGTGGCCGACCCGACCGCCAAACATGCCGTGGGCGAGTTAATGACACCGCCGAAGACGACCGCGTTGTCGGGGATCGTGTCGCTGTTGGCGGGAGTGCATGTGGCCCCGCCGTCGACGGCGAAGTCGTACAGCATGTGCGCGACCTTGACGCCGTTCGCCTGGCCGGAAAAGCCGGGCACGCCGAACAGGTTCACGCGGACCGTTGCGGCTCCCGTCACCGCAGCGAGCACGGCCACGCCGATCAACAGATTGCTGCCGACCGTCGATGTGGCTTTCTTGGCACTGTCGTCCCAATAGACGAGGTCCCCCGCTGCGAACACGCTGGTGTCTTTTGCGAGGTCGAACACGCCCTCGGTGGTACCTTCCACATCGGCGCCCGAAAGCGCGTCGAAGGCTGCCACGGCGAAGACGTTACCGATTTTGAAGCCTCCGCCGGACAGCACATCGTAGGGCGCGGCAAGTGTGAGCGTTTCACCGCTCATAACGAAATTGTTCATGTGTGTTTTCTCCTGTCTTGCAGTTGATGGGGCGGCATTGGTCCTGCCGCCCTCGGCTTCACGTCTTCCCCGCTTACGCGGTGTTCTTGCTCAGGCCGCGGAAATCGATCGCACCAGCAGCGAAGTCCAACCGCGCCTTGATCTCCACGCCATCCACATCGAAGCCCTGGCGGGTCTCGATGTACACGCCTTGCTGCCCCTCGAGGTAGCAGTACTCGATCGTGTCGATCTGCGACGGATCGACTGCCATGAACCAGTTCGTCACACCGACCGACGCGACCGCATCGAGGCGGCCTTCGACGACCTTCGTGAGGGACTGCACCCAGGTCGGAACGACCCCCGTCACGGCGGTGGCGGCCAGGTTGATCGGATAGATCAACTGATCGGCGGCCTGTTCCAGCGCGGCGGGGACGATCAGGTATCGGGGCTGCAGATTCAGGACCGTTCCCTTGGGCGCCTTCTGCACGCGGAAGGCGGCGCGCGCAACGCCCAACTTGTCGAGGGCCAGAGCGTTACTGGCGTTCAGGTTCTTGTGATTCGCGTGGAAGAGCGCGACACCGTCCGACATGTTTGGATTGGCGGTGATCACACCCCACACCGTGTCGCTCTCCAGGTTGGCCGCCGCCTGGCCAAGGCCGGCGGGAACGCGGGTCAACGCTTGCAGATCGTCGTTGACGATGACCTTGCGGGTGATAGCCACGATCTCACCGAAGGTCGCCAGCGAGTAGGTCTCCTTGGAGTCGGACAGCGCCGTGCGGTGGAACTCGCCTTTCTCGTTCACCTTGGGCAGCGTCGGAACGTCGCTCAACTGCACCCGGTTGATGGGCTTGAAATCGGCCGCCGACACCTGGCGGCAGAACGGAACGAAGGTCCGCGGCGCGGCCTCGTATGCCTGGCGCAGGGTCTTGTTGGCCACGTTCGCCAGGATGTTGGGGAAGTCGCTGGTGGTCATCGAGCCCATCCCGGCGAAATACTGCTCGGCGCCGAACCGCCCCTGGAGCGCCACACGCGCGATCTCGTTGCGGCTCATGCCCCGCGTCTTCACGCCGGCAGCATCCAGGCATTCCCGCGCGATGTCCACCAGGGTCAGGCCGGCGTACTCGCGACCGGCGTCGCGCAACTTCGGGTCGCTGGGATTGCCGCGGAACAGAATGGCGGCCTCCATCCCTTCGCGCCGTTTGTCGGTCGCATCGGCCTCCATGGTGACAGACGCGTTGACCGAGTTGATCGGGGCGACTTCGCTCTGAGCGGCGAGCTTCGTCAGGATGCGCTCGCGGGCGGTCTCGATGGACACGCCCTCGTCGATGAGCCCGATGACGAACTTCTCCTCCAGTTTGAAGGGGGCGGCCATCGTGCGAATGTTCGTCGCCCGCAACCGCTCCGCCTTCACCGCCTCGTCGCGCGCCGCGGCGAGGGCTGCTTCGTTCTGACGGGCCTCTTCGCCCGCAGCCTGCGTGGTGGATTCCATGACAGGTGTCTCCTTTGCTTGGGCAGATGCCCGTTGCGTTTCAACTACAGTCGGTTGTGCCGGCGGCTGCGTTCCTGCCGCCGACATGAAGGTCGTGTTGGCATCGGCCGGGACTGGTACGAGCGAGATCTCGAACGGCTCCCAATCCGTCGCGGTGAATTCTTTCCGCTGCTGACCGTCCGGGGTGGTCTCCTTCTTCGAGTAAAGCCAGATGCCGGGACTCAGGTTCTGAATAATGCCAGCGCGGACGTCGTTCCAGACCGGCGTCACGGCGTCGCGCATGCTGAACTGGATCGTTGCCTTGCCGTTCGATTTCTCGGTCCACGCCTTGCGGACCACGCCAAGCTGACTCTGGACGCCGTAGGCCGAATGCGAATCCAGCACCGGGGCCCCGGCGTTCAGGCGATCCAGGCGGCATCCCTTCATGTCGAGAATGAGGTCGTACTCCTCTCCCGTGCGCCAGTCGTACCGCGGAACTTTGACGCCCGTGTACCACACCGCATCGATCGATCGTTCGTTCTCGTCGGCGGTCGCCGGTGCGAAGTTCATGGCTACGGTGAATCGCTCCACCTGCACGTCCGGCTTGGATTGCTCGACCACCTGCTCGCGGCCAAGCTCCGCCGCGACAATGACCGCCTCCGGTGGCGCGGTATCCGGCGCTGTTGCCGCGATTTGTTCGGGCATGAGTGGACTCCTTCTGTCGCTGAGATTCACGACCTGTAGATTCTCGTGGGCGAATCCCACTGCCGCGCGGAATAGAACTCGGCAGATCCCTTTACCGTGCCGGCCTGCTTCTGCTTCGAAGCCGGTGCCGGCGTCGGTGCCGCTGTCGGCGACTTCTCGCCGCTGTCGTTGGGCTGCTCGACTCCCTTGTCGTTCACGTTGCGCGGGTCGCAGTCCAGGATGATTTCCAACTCGTCCAGCAGATCGTTCATCCGCTTGATCTCCTGCAACTGCTTCTCCGGATCGTAGCCGTTCTGCACGATCGCCTCGGACAGCGTCAGCGTGCCCGTGCGGATGCGTTTCAATTCGGCCAGGGCGTCCTTCAGCGGATCCACGGACTCGAACTTCGGCGCCGTCCACTGCACTCCGTAATTCGGCTCTGGGATCTTTCCGATCAGCACCAGCGTGTCGATGAACCGGCGCCAGGTGGGACGGCAGAACATCGGGATCAGCGTCAACCAGCGGAACGCCTCAATGGTGTTTCGGAACCCGAGCATGCCGGCCCGGTAGGACGAATAGTTGACATTCGAGAGATCTCCGGACAGCAGTTCATACGGCACGTCAACCCCGGCGCCGATGCCCTGCAGTTCAGTCATCAGATACTCGCGGTATCCGCCGGCCGCCGAAGGCGAGTTGAACTTGATGTCTTCGCCCGGCTTCAGGTACTCGATCATTCCGGGGTACATCCGCTCGAGCGCGTTGCCTGTTCTCGGGTCCGTAGACTTTGATCCGAGGGGCAGCCCGGCTGCGCCCTCGACGCGCGTGACGATTCCAGCCAGGCACGCCTCCGTCTTCTTCCGCATGCGCTCTGCGTCCCGGTAGTCGTCGAGGTCCCGAAGCGCCAGCATCACCGGCGCCAGCCACGGCACGCCGCGGACCTGCCCCGGACGAAGAATGCAATACGTGTGCATCACCTGATCTGCCGGAACTGCCTGACTCAGAATCCCCCCGCGTGGATTCAGCGTGTAGACGCCGCCCGGATGGTAATTGAAAAGCCAGTAATACTCGCGCTGACCGATCAGGTTAAACTGCACGCCCTGGATGATGTGCCCAGAGGCGACTCCCATTGTGCGATCCAGATCCAGGTAGTCGCCCTCCAGCATCTGCAACTGGAGCGGCACGCGAAAATTGTCCTTCGACAACCTGGGGCGGAACCGCACGATGCCGTCTCCGCTCTCGGCGGTGGTCCGCACATTCAGGGACTGCATCCCGTAGAAGTCGAGTTGCCCGCCCGGGTCGCAGTTCTCTGCGAAGTAGGGCCACTCGGCGTCGATGATCTTATCGAGCGCCGCTTCACCAGTCTTCGCTTGCGGAACGATCCCGGTGCCCACCGTGTTCCCGACCAGTTCCGTGATCGCCTTGCTCCCATAAGGGTTGTTTCGCAACAGGTCGCGCGAGCGGTTGCGGAGTGCGTGGAGTGCATAGCCGACCTCGGTGTTGGCATCGCCGGCGCCAGCGACCCACCCGTCCGTGCGGCGCCCACTCTTCGCGCCATCGTAGCTGAAGACTTCCATGGCGGCGCGATAGCGCGCACGGCGGTATGCCCGCTCGGGAGCGAAGTAGCCGATCACTTTGTCGATGGCGTTCATTTAGTCCCTGCTGTGGGTCGCCAGGCTGAAGGAGGACGGAGTCGAATTGCTCGCAGCGTTGATCTTCGTAACCAGATCGGCGCGCGCCTTACGCATGTCGTCCATGCTGTGGTAGTCGACCGCGCGGTCGGTGAACTGCACGCGCTTCGTTCCGCTGAAGATCGCCCGATCCAGCGTGTCCAGCATCGACTGAAGTTCAGATAGCTCGATCAATTGAACCAGTCCTGATTGCCGAACCATCCGTCTCGGCGCTCTCCGAAAAAGTCCCGGCCTCGAGCGCGCGCAGCGCTGCCCGGCGTGCGCCCATCGATCACGCCACCGTCCGCAATGCGCCCCTCGAGCGCAGCCCAATCCTCGTCTGTGAAGCGATCCATTCCACAGATCGCGGCGGCCGCCCGGCAGCCCACCGCCAAGTCCAACGGTTCGTTGCGGACGCTTGGATCCTTGACCCATTCGATCCGTCCACTCGCACGAACGACCCGCGACTCCGAGCACAGCCCCCTGTAGAAGTCGACGTCGCCGTACGCATAGTGCTGATAGCCAGCAGGGAAGCTCTCCTCCGGATCGGTCGGAAGCCCCAGGCGCAGCCAGTCGTAAAACTCCTGCTTGGCCCAGTGGGTCCCGATGCTCCAGATACGAACTCCCTGGCGCTTGCGCGCGGCATCGGTGCCCGAGACTCCGGAGATCAACTTAAATGCATGATCCGTGCCCTTGGTCGGGATCACCGTCCTGGGCGCGTAGATCTGGTCGCCGGCCGGACCGTGCGCCGGCTGCGGGTGCCGTATTGCGAACTCATAGACCATCTGCGGCCGAAACCCGGTGTCTATGCCCATCGCCATGATCGGCAGCGTCCCGCCAGAGGCGTGCGGCCAGTCCTTCGCGAGCAACTCCTCCAACTCCTGCCACACCTCCGGGCTGGACGTTTTGATCGGTTGCCCGTTCTGGTCCGGGAGCTGGATCACCCGGTAATCCACGGACCAGGACTCCTTGCCGCGCCCGTATGCCTTGACCTCGATTTCAAGGCGATCATCCTGTACGTCCACAAACGCCACCAGCAACAGACCCGTGACCGGGACGACGCCAAGTTCATACTGCTCACGGCGCAGGTAAACCTTCTCCCAGTCCGGCGCCGTGCCGCGTTCGGCCCACGGTTCGGCGAGCACGGTATTCATGAACGCTTTCAACGTCTCTGGAGACTTCTTGGCAGCCACGAACTCGGTCGCTATCGTTCCCCAGGATCGCTTCGGCGAGATCAACTGCGAGACACGGAATCCGGGAATCGGAGAACCGGGATTCTGCGCGCGGTACTCACCGCGTTCCACCATCCATGCTTTCTGGTGATGCGGAATGTGCTTCTGGCAGTTCTCGCAGCAATATGCGGCCTGCTCTGGATGTCCTTCCGGCCACACCAGCCCGCCACCGGTTTTGTCCCCGAGCGCGAGCACCTGGTAGTGATTGCACAGCGGGCAGGGTACAAAGAAATCCCGCTGGTCGCTCTCGTTCCATGCCAGTTGGATCCGGCTTTGCCCGTCGATGGTCGTCGTCGAGCACAGGAGGATCTTCTTGTTGTGCTCGAACTCCGTCGTGCGCTGGATAGCCAGCGAAACCGGATCGCCCTCACTGCCCGCGCTCAGTGGATAGCGGTCAATCTCGTCCAGCAGTGCATACCGGATCGGACGCATGGCCAGGCCGGATGGCGAGATCGCACCCGTGAAGGTGATATGCCCGGCGCCATTCGTGAACGCCTTGTGCAGCGTCGTGTTGTCGGAGTCCCTGGATTTGACGGCCGCGATCGTCCCGCGCAACGAGGGGGTCGCACGGAACATCGGAGCCACACGGTCCTTGGACAGCGCCTTTGCATCCTCCGCGCGAGGCTCAACCACCAGAACCGGGCCCGGATCCACGTCCGCGATGTACCCCAGGAAGTTGAGCAGGACTTCCGTCTTCAACATCTGCGCAGCACTGAGCAGAACCACCTGCCGGCACGGATGCGAAGAACTCAGGACGTCCATGGGCTCGCGCTGGTAGGGCCGCGTGCGCCACTGGCCACGCTCGGCCGCCGCGCCGCCGGTCAACACGCGGTTGTCGTCTGCCCACTCGGAGACTGTGATCTCGCGCGGCGGCAGGATCGAAGCCGCTCCGACCTCGTGAATGGTGAGAGCTTCCAGCATCAGACCACGGACAAACCGGCGTCCTTGATTGCCCTGGCGACCTTCTGCAACAACACCTCGCCGTCCTTCTTGATCAATCGGTGAATGGCGCCCTCGTCTTCGAGCGCCGCCGCCATCGGCGACAACCGGTCTGCTTGCGCCATCACGTGGTCCCGGACGATGGCAGAGAGCGTCGTGGCGTACTCCAGAGCCCTTGAAACCTTGATCAGTTGACCGATCTTCTCCTCGTAGGAAGCCTGGGCCTCTTTCGCTTCGAAGGTGACCTTGACTGCGCGCGCCTTCAGGTACGCAGAGATAGGGTCGCTGCCATCGGAACTGGTCATCCTCGCCACGCGGGGCGTGCTTGCTCGGACGAGGGTGTTCTTCCCCCATTCCATGTCGGCGCGTTCCGGATCGATCGTGCCGTCCGGATTCTGGGTGATCCGACGCGATGTGATGGCTTTCTGCACGGCGCTGTGACGGACGCCGCGGTGCTTCGCGTACTGGCGAATGCTCACGCCCATGACTAGGCCGCCACCTCACTGAACGCCCTGCCGTCCGCCTCGAGCGCAGCGCGCCTGCCTGTGAATTCCTGCCACCGTCGCACGATCACGTCGCAGTACTTCGGATCCAGTTCGATCACACGCGCCTGGCGGCCGGTCTTCTCGCATGCAATGATCGTCGTTCCGCTGCCTCCGAACGGGTCCAGAATCGTGTCCCGGCTCTTGCTGCTGTTCTGGATCGCGCGCTCGACCAATTCCACCGGCTTCATGGTCGGGTGCTCCAGGTTCGCCATCGGCCGCTTGATAGCCCACACGTCGCCCTGGTTGCGATCGCCGCACCAGAAGTGATTCGTGCCATCGCGCCAGCCGTACAGGATCGGCTCGTACTGCCGCTGGTAATCCGACCGCCCGAGGGTGAAGTGGTGCTTGGCCCAAATCACGAACGTGGACCAGTGGCCGCCGGCGTCCGTGAACGCCCGATAGAGGGTGTGCAACTCCGACGACGACATGCACAGGTAGATGGCGCCCTTCGTCACCGCCAGCATGTTGGCACACGAGTTGCGCAGGAACTCATAGAACTTCTCGCCCATGGCGTCGCTCTTGATCTTGAGTTTCTTGGCCGTCTTGCCTTCGTAGTCGACGTTGTAGGGCGGGTCGGTGAAGACCATGTCGGCCAGGCCGCCGGCCAGCAACTTCTCGACGTTGCCCATCTCGGTGGCGTCGCCGCACAGCAACCGGTGCTCGCCCAGGATCCAAACGTCCCCGGGCTTTGTGGTGGCCTTCTCCGGCTCGTCCGGCACAGCGTCGTCGTCTGTCAGACCGGCCCGCGTCTGCTCTGCACCGCGGAGCAGTACCTCGAGCTCCTCATCGCTGAACCCGACGATGTCCAGGTTGAACTCGTCCTCCTTCAGCGACTCCAACTCGACGCGCAGCATTTCCTCGTCCCAGCCGGAGTTCATCGCCAGCCGGTTGTCGGCCAGGATCAGCGCGCGCCGCTGCGCCGGCGTCAGGTGATCCAGAACGATCACGGGGACTTCTTCCATCTGCAGCTTACGTGCGGCCAGTAGGCGCGCGTGGCCCGCGATGATCACACCGTCTGCGCCCACCAGGATCGGGTTGGTCCATCCGAACTCGACGATGCTCGCCGCGACCTGGGCCACCTGCTCTGGTGAGTGCGTGCGCGCGTTGCGGGCATACGGGACCAGCCGGTCGATCGGCCAGATCTCGATCCTCCGCGCCATCGCGGGCGTAATGGCAGTCGTGCTCAACTGTATTGCCCCATGAAATCCTTGACACTCAGGCCCGACACTTTAGCCATCAACACCACCGCGGCGGCACTCACCCGCGCTGCAGTGGAGATCCTGCACGTGGCCGGCTTTACCGCAGCATCTTGCACCCCTCCTGCCTTGCCAGTTTCCGCGGCATGCAAGTCCTTCAGTGCCCCACGTTCTTCTGCAACCCACCGCGCGCCCTTGCGACACCGCTCCGCGTTCATGGCGATAGAAAGGATCTTTGACATCCCGGCGCGGCCGGTGCCCAAGGAGTCAAGCGCCGGCCGCACTCACCGGAGTTAACCCGGAGCGGGAGTCTGAGCAGGAGTCAAACAGTCAGTGAGACTGAGAATGAAAGCCCAACGATCGTGGCGATCGATCCTTTTCAGGGAGACGGTGTATGCGTTCACGCTCCCGGACTGATCCTTCAGCGGCTCGATGAACGTGTAGCGCTGGCCCATGTAGTTCATCAGCGTCGGCGGCCGAGACTGTTTGCGTCGATGCCCGGCCAGTGACTCGACCAGTTCCACCGCACGGATCTTCTTGCCGCCGTGGGCGCGCGCACTTCCGGCAAGCAGCAATCGCATCGCCTCTTCGGGATGCACGCAACGCAGGCAGGTGCCGGCAGAGTTGAGCAGGTGTACGCGACGAGCGAATTCCATATTTGGGGACGGGGGTTCCTACAGGTGGTCCGGGCGGGTTGCTGCGGCCTCCCGTAGGCTTATGGTGGCGCCCCCCGGAGAGCGCTACGGAGAAATTAACAGGCTTGTACGCAATTGTCAATACGAACTAATACGCAACGCTGCAGCACGTCGACTGCCACACCACGCCGCCCTTGGGATAGTCGGCCACCTGGCCACCAAATTCCGGCTACTTGACTAGCGAAATTGCGCCGTCGAGCCACCCGCGAGCAAAACTGGCCCGGAAGTACCTATGATTTCAAACAGATACAGAGTATGAAAAAAACGTCAACCACGGCACATCAGCCCCGCGCCGGCCGTCCGGATAGTTGTCCCCCTATATAAGGGAAAAATAAAAGTACAAATTTCTAAACTCAAGTCATGAACTTTACAACTATCCAAGGTACTCTATCCTATACATAGCACAAGACTTAAGTACGATAGTCAGAGAATTATCAACAACTATCACAAATATCAACACTAATAACCGCACGCATGCGAGAAAACTTGAAAGTCTCCTTTTTTCTTCCCTTATATAGGGGGGGATTTTGAATGGCTAGCGCGCGGCTTGCCCGTGGCGAGACCCGTCCAGCGCCTGTGGCAAAGCGTCACAATAGAAATGCACGCTCCTGCGCATTAGAGGCGCGTGGTGCGTCCCGCTGTTGCCTGCGCCATGGTTCCCTCGACCGCGGGCGGCGGGCGCGCACGTCCGCACCCCGGTGCGCGGCGTTGGGAAGATGGCACGCCGGTGCTCGATACTAAGCCATCTGTGCCTCGTTTCGCCTGCTTTGAAAGCGTCGGTCGTCTCAGCGAAAGGCGACCAAACGTTAGCAGACAGCCGCCCGCGCGAGCGTGGCCGCTGAAGGCTCCTGTACGAGCAGTCGATTGCTCCTTACCGGCGGAAGGCTGATTTCCCTGCGAATCTTGCTGTCGTTCCCAACTCCTCCTCGATTCGAAGGAATTGGTTGAACTTTGCGACACGCTCGCTCCGGCATCCCGAGCCGGTCTTGATGTGGCCTGCGCCCGTGGCAACGGTTAGATCGGAGATGAAGGTGTCTTCCGTCTCGCCTGAGCGGTGAGACACGAAGCATCGATAGCTGTTTCGCCCTGCCAGTTCAATTGTGTCCAGGGTCTCCGTCACCGAGCCGATCTGGTTGAGCTTGATGAGGACGGCGTTGGCGATGCCCTTCTCAATTCCTTCCTGAAGGATCTTTGAGTTTGTGCAGAAAAGGTCGTCGCCGACCAGCTCAATTCGTGATCCGAGAGCCGAGGTGAGATCTCTCCACCCCTCCCAATCGTTCTCTCCCATGCCGTCCTCCAGCAAGATGATCGGATACTGATTTGCCCACGACTCCCAGATCTTGATCAGTTCCTGCGAAGTGATGGCTTTCTTGGTCGACTTGAAGAGGACGTATTTTCCGTCATCCCACATCTCGCTGGCGGCGGGATCTAGGCAGATGGAGATATCCGCGCCTGGCTTGTACCCCGCTTTCACGATCGCTTCCAGGATCACCTCTACGGCCTCGTCGTTCGATTTCAGATCGGGGGCGAATCCGCCCTCGTCGCCGACGGCCGTGCTGTAACCCTTTGCGCGCAACACCTGCTTCAGTGCGTGGAAGGTCTCCATACCCTTGCGAATCGCTTCCGCGAATGATGACGCGTTGTGGGGCGCGATCATGAACTCCTGAAAATCCACGGTGTTGTCGGCGTGCTTCCCGCCATTCAGAACGTTCATGCACGGCACCGGCAGGAGACATGTGTTGATGCCGCCCAAGTAACGGTAGAGTGGCAGGCGATGGGCGCTAGCGGCCGCTCGGGCGACGGCCATCGATACCGCAAGCACGGCATTGGCGCCCAGCTTGGCCTTGTTGGGCGTTCCATCCAGTGCAAGCATGGCGGCATCAACAGCCCGTTGATTCGTAGCGTCGAGGCCCGTCACTCCGGTCCGGATTGCGCTGTTGATGTTCTTCACCGCATGGGTGACGCCCTTGCCCCCGTATCTGGCTTTGTCTCCGTCTCTCAATTCCACCGCTTCTTTCTCGCCGGTGGACGCCCCAGAGGGCACTGCGGCTCGGCCCACGCTTCCATCTGCGAGGGTGACATCCGCTTCGACAGTGGGGTTCCCTCTGGAATCGAGGATCTCCCGTCCGACTACTTTCACGATCTCAGTCATAGGAACACTCCTTCAAAATATGGCCTACCTTCTACCAACTTCAGTTGAGGGATCAAGGCCCCAAAACAACAAAAGCTCCTACCAAACGGTAGGAGCTATCATTCCCGAACTTCCGGGACGGTTAGCGGCGAGACTCCATCGCCGGTCAATCTTCGGACCTTTCAATATAGCCCATGGCATCGTGGCCAAGTGACCGCCATCCGTGGCGGCGATTCAGGACGGCGGAGCTCCGCGGTTCAAGACGTTGGCCAACTGGCCTGCAATACGCTCGCTGATGGGAAGGGCAAGCACTTTCCTTGCTGTCTCTGCTGCGTCGTACGGCTGTGATTTCAGCAGAAGCCGCCCATCCTCCCAGACCGCATAGCAGGCTTGCGGAAAACCGTGTTTGGGCTGCCCGACACTCCCGGGATTGAGGACCTGACAGCCACCAAGAGTCGCTTGGAAGGGCAGATGAGTGTGGCCAACCAAGATCACGTCGGCGTCGACCCTACCGGCTTCGATCGCCCAAGCTGGGGATTCCGGAGGGCAGTACGTGTACAGAGCATCGGACGGAACCGCGTGGCACAGGAAAAACCGCCGCCCTTCAACCGAGCGGTCGGCCGTCAATGGAAGCTCTCGCAAGAATGCCTTCTGTTCGCCGCTCAAGACAGATTCCGAATACGCGTGCATGGCGTGCGCCATCGCTCGAAAAGGCGCGGAACACTGGGGGTTCACTCCGAAACCGATTGCATGATCGTGATTGCCGCGGACGACAACCGTGGCGTTCCGCATAATGAAATCGACGACCTCACAAGGGTTCGGGCCGTAGTTCACAAGATCGCCCAAAACCCAGAGCTCGTCCCAGGGCTCGGTGATCGCCTCCAGGGCCTCAAGGTTTCCGTGGATGTCGGAGATGATCGCAATCTTCATGGGCCTCAGGAGCTCATGCGCCGTGGGGCAATCGGCCGCGTTGCACGGTCAAGTTAATGATCGTTAAGGGCCAAACCACGCGGTAACGGGAGAAGCCACCTACGCCAATATCAGCGTTTACGCCGACACGACAGACACGAGACTGAATGTTGGTAGCGTCTTTCAACCGTAAACCCTCCTGTTACGGATTTGAAACAATAAAGTGACTTATCACATATCCAGAGGTGAGCGACAAGCACACAAAGAACAGAAAGGCGAACAGCGCCCCCTTCAGAGCCAGCAACCGGGCCTTGCCGGCACTCTTGAAATGCTGAATGTATTCCCGGTAGAAGATGATGTACGCCGTTGTACCTGCCAGAGCCCCAAATATGAGGCCGAGCGAGAAGAAGAATGAAGTCCACGGCATCAGATATCCGACGGGAGCTTGTCAGTGTACCGGGCGCCGCTCTGCAGCCGCCGCGGGTACGCCTCGTTCAACGGACTCTCGCTCGCCATTTGGCCTCCCTGCTGCAGCGGTCGCCGACTCACACGGCGGTGCCGCACAAAGTCCAGGGATTTCCACGATCGGAAGGAACTCCTATCGAGGAGGATCCCTCGTAGGAGTCATCTGCCCATCTGGGCGGTTATAAGGTGAACTCCAACACCCTGAGTCTATTGTCTCGCGGACAGACGACAGAGACAAGGCCCCTGCTGCCTCCAGTTCGTCCATCTTGATGGAGGGTGGATTCCAGTCGTATACTGAAACAGAAAGCGGTGGAGTCCGCTCTACGCCGTTCCGAACGGCCAATGACTCCTACAGTGGTTTCGCTGTGGGGGCACGTGGCCTCATCCCTCCCGTAGCGAACCACAACGAAGCCCAGGTAGGAGATCCTTTCCATGGATCAGGTTTGGTTTGTTGCGGCGCTTTGGCTTCTGCTGGCGCTGGTCGCGGTTCTCGCCGCCAACTGGCTCAAGGTTTCCACCGCGCTCTCTGAAATTGTCGTTGGTACTGTCGCCCAACTCATCATCGGCGCCATCGTTGGAAGCAATGGATTGGGGGCCAAAGCGAACTGGATCACCTTTCTCGCCGGCACTGGCGCGATCGTGCTGACGTTCCTCGCTGGAGCCGAACTGGACCCCGACGTTTTTCGCACGAAGTGGAAGGAGTCGACCGGGGTGGGCCTAGTCGGCTTCTTCGCTCCGTTCCTCGGGGCGGCAATGGTGGCTCACTTCATCCTCGGTTGGCCGTGGCGTCCGAGCTGGCTCGCGGGTGTCGCACTTTCGACGA
This sequence comes from Bryobacterales bacterium, assembly GCA_963798455.1. GTDB lineage: Bacteria > Acidobacteriota > Terriglobia > Bryobacterales > Bryobacteraceae > CAWCTD01. Next base: position 3,668,173 of record CAWCTD010000003.1, on the reverse strand, counting down.
CCTCCGTGGCGGTGGTTTACTCCGTGATGCTCGAACTGGGATTCAACCGGACCACCTACGGGAAGACGATTCTCGCGGCGTGTTTCATCAACGACCTGGGCACAGTAGTCGCGCTGGGCCTGATCTTTTCGCCGTTCACTATCAAGACCCTGATCTTCCTGGTCATCGGCATTTTGATCTTCGCGGCGCTGCCGTTCTTCACCCCATGGTTTTTCGAGCGTTATGGCGGCCGCGTCTCCGAACTGGAAACGAAATTCCTGCTGTTCCTCTTGTTCGGTTTGGGCGGTCTGGCCGCGTGGTCGGGCAGTGAAGCAGTGCTGCCCGCCTATATCATCGGTATGGTACTGGCCGGCACCGTCGGCAAAGACCACTTCCTGATTCGACGCCTGCGCACGCTGACCTTCGGTTTCCTGACGCCGTTCTACTTCATTCGCGCCGGCAGTCTCGTATCCGTGCCGGCGCTCATCGCTGCGCCATTGGTACTCGCGGCGCTTTTCTTCGCCAAGATGGGCTGCAAGCTGGCCGGCTTGTTGCCCACTGTCCGGATCTTCGGCCACGTCGGTCACGACGGCGTGTACTATTCACTGATGATGTCCACGGGGCTGACCTTCGGGACGATTTCCGCTCTGTTTGGTCTGAACCATGGCATCATCAACCAAATGCAATACTCCCACCTAGTTGCCGCGGTAATCGGCACAGCGGTGATTCCGACAGCCATCGCGAATGTGTGGTTCATGCCGCGACATCTCTTGCCCAGGAGAGAGGCGGAAACGAAAGAGTCAATCTACGGAGAACCCGTGGGAGATCTGGAATCATGAAAGTAAAGGAGGCGGAATGCTGACCAAAGGCCCCGCGAGACGGGTGGTGATCTTCATCAACGAAGACACCCAGCACCACATGACAGCGCTGCACGACTCCATCATGGCCTACCTGATGCACAAGGGAGTCTCCGGCGCCACAGCGACCCGGGCCTATTCCGGGTTCGGTTCCCACCAGATGCTGCACACTCCCAAGATCGAAGTTCTGGCGCAGCATCTGCCCATTCGCATCGAGTTCGTCGAGGCAGCGGAGAAGGTCGAAGAGGTCTTGCCGACGTTGTACGAGATGGTCACCGACGGGCTGATCGAGGTTCAGGACACCACCGTCGTCAAGTTTGCCAGGAAGTCCCCCAAGCCGGAGCCGAAGCTGCCGCATGAGGGGAAAAGGGGGCGCGCAACGCTGCTGCGGGTTTTCATGGGGGAGGACGACAAGTGGCACGGCGAGCCGCTCTACGATGCGATTGTGAAGGAGCTACGAATGATGGACATCGCCGGCGCCACCGTCTATCGCGGCATCCTGGGCTACGGCGCCAAGGGTCACGCGCACAAGAAAAGCGTCTTTCACCCCATGCGGGATCTCCCGATCATGATCTCCGTGATCGACGCTCCCGAGAAGATTGCCGCCGCGGCGGAGGCCCTTGAGGCGATGCTGGAAGAGGGTTTGATCGTTAGTTCCGATGTAGACATGGTGAGGCTGGTCCGCAGCCACGCCGTGACGGAGGCGCCCGATGCTGCAAGCACATCCCGCTAGGCTCCTGCGAATTCACATCTCGGAAACTGACCGCTACCAGGGCAAGCCTCTGTATGAGGCGATCGTCAACAAGTGCCGGGAGATGAAGATCGCCGGCGCCACCGTGTTTCGCGGTCTCGAAGGCTACGGCGGAACCGCCGAGATCCACAGATCTCATGTGGTTCGCCATGACCAACCGATCCTGATCACTATCGTCGACTCGGCCGAGAATCTGGCCGCCTTGGCCCCGGCTGTGGAAGAGATGATGGACACTGGCCTGCTGGCCTTATCCGAGGTCAAGGTAGTCCGCGTTCAGAAGAAGGCGCCGACGCAAGATGAGAAAGTTGAATGAGTGGCGGGTAGTGGTGGATCGCGAGATTCCGCCAGTCGGCCGCCAGACCGAGGTAAGAGCGGTGGTGTGCGCGCTTGGGTCGCGCCAGTCCTGCCTCATCCTCGGTCCTACCGGAATCGGGAAGACTCGGCTGCTGGAGGAAGCGTTGTCACGCTACCATGGACCCCACTCACTGCTCCGCGCAGCAGGTGCGCTACATGAGCTCCTGGTACGCCTCGCCGAGGTGCTCCGTTGTCGAACCGCCCGATACCCGACTTTGAGCGATGCAACCAGCATCGCCTTGAAAGGCGTGGTCCTCGACGCTCTCAAAGCGAAACCGCGTCCGATCCTGTTGGAGGATGTTGAACACGCTGATCCGCGAATGTACCGCTTCTTGCAGGAGGTTTACTATCTTCCCGGCAACTGTTTGATCGTTACTGCCCGATCGCATGACTGCCTGGGTCGTCTACGCAGACTGTTGTGGGACCCTCGCGAGGAGATCTCCCTGAAGCCGCTCACGCCTCCTGAGTGCAAGAAACTCTTCGAGGCGGCCACATCGAAGTTCGGGCTTGGTTCACTCGACCTGGAGGACTTTCGGCACAAGGTGCTCGCGTCCGCACGCGGCAATCCCGGACAGATACTCGAGATGTGCCGGCTGGCCGCGCGCCCGGAGTATCAGAATGGGCGGCACATCAAATTCCTGTCGCTTCGCATGGATGTATTGCCGGCATTCGTGGGGTGCGAGATCCAATGACACCTTCCCTGACGCAAGACTGCGTGGGAAGGGCGCTGGACAGGGTGGGTGCGATTTGCGGCCGGTATCAGATCACAGCCCTGGAGGACTTCCTGGAGAGTTGCCGGCTCTTTGCGGAGGAGGAGACGCTCAATATCGCGGTCTTTGGACGTTTCAAAGCGGGCAAGAGCAGTTTTCTCAATCACCTCTTCGGTCGCCAACTACTCTCCGTTGGGGTGATCCCGGTTACGTCGGTGGTGACGGAAATCCAATACGGTCCTCGGGAAAGGGCTGAAGTCCGTTTCCTGGATGGCCGCATTGAATCCATTCCTCTCGACCGCATCGGCGAGTTCATCTCCGAAGACCAGAACCCGGAGAATTCCAAGCAGGCCGCCTTGGTGTGCGTGGAACTTCCTTCGATGGAACGCTATCGTGGGATTCGATTCGTCGATACACCGGGTCTCGAGAGCGTCCTCGAACACAACACGGACGCCTCGCTGGGGTGGCTGCCGAACGTGGGTTTGGCTCTCGTGGCGGTAAGCGTGGACCCGCCCCTGTCTCAGCACGACATCGAACTCATTCGGAATCTGAGCCGCTACACCCCGAACATCTCGTTGTTGCTCACAAAGATCGACGTCCTGGATGAAAGTGAACGGATTCAGGTCAAGAACTTCGTCCAGAAGCAACTCGCGCGGTATTGGAGCGGCTCAGTGCCGGTTTTTCCGTACTCGGTCCGGCCCGGGTACGAGCACCTTCGCGCGCAAATCGACGAGAGCCTGCTTTCGCAAGTCCACGCCAAGGCTGACGAGCAACGCGCCGCCATCTTGCGTCACAAAATCGTCTCTCTCGTGGGGGAATGCGCCGACTATCTCAATGTCGCGCTGAAAGCCGCGGAGACTGCCGATTCCGAGCGCGAACAGCTCCGCCAGAAGATACTGGGCCAGAAGGCGTCTCTGGATGATACCCGGCTGGCCTTGCGACTGATCGTGCGGCATGCCACCGATACGTCCCGTTCCACATTTGAGGAGATCCTCCGGAAGGATGAACAGCCGCTGCGGGAGCGGACCCTCGCGGGGCTGGACAGCGAGTTCCCGGTTTGGACTCGAAGCCTCAGTGTGGTGATCGAGAGGTTCGACAAATGGCTGAGTGACGGCATGACCCGGGAGATCGCGGATCTCTCGAAGAGGCATCGGAGTGATTTCGTCGAGCCGGTTCGCCGCGTGAGTCACCTCCTGTCTCAGTCACTCCAGGATTTCCGCAACAGGCTCTCGGAACGAACCCTGGAGGCCCTCGGCGTGCCGCTGAGGACGACGCAGATAGATCTTCGTACCGAGGACCCGCGCTCCCCCGACGTCCGCGTCGGCAAGATCTTCGACCGCAACTGGGAGCTGCTCTCGTTCCTCGTACCGATGGTGCTAGTCGAAGGTGTGGTGAAGAGGCACTTCGAGAGGAGAGTGGCCGATGTGGTGATTATGAACCTTTCCCGTCTGGCGGCTCAGTGGGAGGGGAATGTGAGCGGGGCTCTGCTGAGCCTGGAGAAGGAATCGATGCGCCGGCTTAATGGTCTGGTTGCCACCATCGAGGGGTTGATCGCCTCGGCTGGTCAGGAAGCACCCCGTATCCGCGAGGATATGGAGAGCCTTGAATCCCTCCGGACCCAGGTGCTCAGCAGCGAGGGATGAAGGCATCGAGGGCATCGGTATTCCTTCCCCGGGATGGCCTTTGCGGGACCGTGTTCTGCCTCATTGCGTTAAGGGCGCGCCGACGACCACTTCCGAAACACAGGTGCCATCCAGTACCGCGACCACGTCGGCCTCCTGCCTGCAAATCGGCGGCGCTCGCTGGCGCCGCCGTTACTCCCATGTGCTTCCGGATCTCCAGCGCCCGCTCCTTACTGCGCCTCGTACACCCGCGCCTGGTCGCTCTCGCGCCTGGTGCGGTTGATCACCAGGCCAGTCTTCTTGCCCAGCGTGCTGATGAAGCCGCGCACGGTGTGGGGCTGCCAGCCCGTGGTCTCCATGATCTCCTGGAGCGTCGCGCCGCCCTTGCGTTGCAGCATCCCGATCACCTTCGCTTTGGCTGTCCCCTCGCGCGGCGCCTTGGCTTCTGCGGCAGGCTTGGGCTGCCGGGCTACCTTCTCCTTCTTCGCAGCCGGCTTGGGCTTGCTGGAGCGCTGCTCCTTCTTCGCCGCCTCGGTGGTGGCCGGCGCCAGTTTCTGGATGGCCTTCCAGATCCGGGCGATCGCCGTCTTGCGGTCCGTGAACTTCCTGACCGGCTTCAAGTCGTCGAAGGGCGCGACGCCTGCAAGGGAGTTCCAGATCTCGATCAAGCGCTCGCCGGGCCGCTCTGAGGCCAGGACGACCCGCTCGAGCTCCTTCTCGCTCGTGAACTGCTTGAGTCCGTCGCCGGCGAAATCGTCGAATGCCGGCATCTGTTCACCACGCCCGTAGGCTGTGATGTTGTTCTCGTTGTCGATTGTGAATGTCATGGTTGTTTGAGTCCTCCGACCTAGTCGTTTCGGCCCCGGCTCATCAGGGAGGACCGGGCGGTCTGCGCCGCCCGGCGGGGCGTGTCGCGCTTACTCGATCACCACCGGGACCGTTAGGTACCGGCCCCGCAGCCCGGGCGCCCAGAGTTTGTAGGTCTCGGGGCAGGCGACCTCCTCGCCGCGTTCCAGGCGCCGCATCCGGCCGCGCATACTGCTCTGTGCGATCTCGCGCGCCTCGTTGACCGTGGCCACCACCGCGATCGGCTCGTAGGCCCCGCCTTCGTACTCGGCGATCAGGATCCCCATCCGAAGGTCGGTGTCCGGCTTGATCTCAATCGCAAATCCGTGCCACTCTTTCCAGGCGCCTTTTTGTGTTCTTGCCATCTGTTTATCTCCTTGCACACACATTCATCACTCTGGTTGCGTACACGATCAAGTCAATTCTGCGAATCCTGCTGATCTTTAGGCGGCGTGTTTTCAAACAGATGCAGCGATTGGCACGCGGGGCTTACTTGCTGGTGGCGCGGTCCCACCGCAGGATCGCGTCGTGTTGGGCCTGTCGTTGCGGCTGGCCGCGACCGTGATAAGAATCCATTTCTACGGGTCGGCGACTACTCGGCCTCGTGGGCGGCCCTAACGACCGGGGCGTCCGTCTGATGGAAGGGCACATAGAAGGAACAGCTAGCCAAGCTTCATGGAGAAAGAAATTGGGACGGTTCAGTTCTTCGACCGGTGGTTATGCGTCACTTTAGTCGGGCGGCATCCAGTATATCCCTTGACATCGAAACATTCTGCTAAAGTTTTGTTGTGGGTGTCGAGTACGACGAAATTGGCATTTGGTCCGAGGTCAAGCTGGCCATCATCAAGGAGTATGCGTCGGCCTACGCCACGATCATGGAAGCGCATCGGCGGAAGCGAATCCAAAGCCTGCGCTGGATCTACATTGATGCCTATGCCGGACCGGGGTATCACCTCTCGAAAACGAGCGGCGAACTGGTGGAGGGAAGCCCTCTTATCGCTCTGAATACCGATCCTCCATTTCACGAGTACCACTTCATCGACACCGAATCCCAACGCGCGGAGCAATTGCGCATGCTGGCGGGAGAGCGGGCGGACGTCTTCATCTACAGCGAGGATTGCAACAACGTGCTGGTGCGAGAGATATTCCCGCGGGCAAGATATGAGGACTACCGCAGGGCACTCTGCCTTCTGGACCCATACAACATCAATCTGACCTGGCAGGTGATTGAGGCGGCTGGTAAGGCTCGGTCGGTTGAGATTTTCATGAACCTCATGATCATGGACATTAACCGGAATGCCATGCGCCGGAACCCGGACAGGTCGATTCAGAGCAAGATGGATCAACTTACGCGGCTATGGGGGGACGAGTCCTGGAAGGAAGCGGGCTATGCTACGGATAGAAACCTGTTCAGCGAGCCGGAAAAGGTTTCCAATGAGGAGTTCGCTGAGGCGTTCCGGGAACGGCTGGAAAGGAAGGCGGGGTTCAAGTACGTGCCGACCCCCATGCCGATGAAGACAAAAAGCAACTCGACGATCTACTATCTGTATTTTGCTTCCCAAAAACCGGCTGCGGCGAGTATAGTGAACGACATCTTCGACAAGTATCGCAGGAAGCAAGGGCTTTGAGATGGCGACGAATTCGCACATTGAGTGGACGGACGCAACGTGGAACCCGGTAACCGGCTGCTCTAAGATCAGCCCCGGTTGCAGACACTGCTATGCGGAACGCCTCGCAGTGCGGCTCCAGGCGATGGGCCAGCGGAACTACCGGAACGGCTTCGAATTGACGCTGCAGCCGCAAATGTTGGAGTTGCCGCTGAGGTGGAAATCCCCCAAGCGGATATTTGTTAACTCGATGAGCGATCTATTCCACAAGGACGTTCCACTCTCCTACATCAAGGACGTTTTTTCAGTGATGCGGCGTGCGCACTGGCACCAGTACCAGGTTTTGACGAAACGATCAGAACGTCTGATGGAATTGAGCCCGCGTTTGGAGTGGGTGCCGCAAATCTGGATGGGTGTCAGCGTGGAGAACGAGGATTACCTCGACCGGGTCGACCACCTGCAAAAAACAGGGGCACACGTCAAGTTTCTCTCGCTGGAACCGCTGCTGGGCCCACTGCGGAAACTGAAGCTGCGTGGGATTGACTGGGTCATTGTGGGCGGCGAATCCGGGCCGGCTGCTCGGCCAGTCGATCCTGACTGGGTGACGGACATTCGAGATCAATGTGGGAGTGCTGGCGTGGCGTTCTTCTTTAAGCAGTGGGGCGGTGTGCTGAAAAAGAGGGCCGGGCGCGAATTGGAAGGCAGGACCTGGGATGAAATGCCGGAGGCACTGGCAACGCTGTAGTGCTTCTTGCTTTGGAAGCTCCGATAGACAGGGATATTTGAGGGAAGGCGTGATTTGCGCATTCACTTGGCCGCAGAACGCCTAACCCGCACACTTGTTCGGCGTGGGTTCGGACATTGGATCGCGTCGTGTCCGACTTGGTCGTGACGCGGCCCGCGTAAGCACGCGCAGTAGTTTGCGTCGTAATCGACCGGCGCCGTGGCTGCGCGCCAGGACTGCTTCGCCCAATCGACGGCGCAGTGGGCCGCCGACGCCACCAGCAGCCCCATGCGCGCGCAGCGGCCACGAACGGCACCCGGGTTCTGCTCGGGGTGATTGGCTGTGCGTATGCCGCGGGCGACAGTTGGACCAGACGCGGCGGCATGTTCTGCTCGTCGATCACAGCACTCCGGTCGCCCACGAAGAGAGTGGCGTTCTTCGCTCTGTCCAGTTTTGCAAGGCTTGTGACCGGTTGAGAACATCGTCGGCCCGATTACCGCGCCCGTAGGCTGTGATGTTGTTCTCGTTGTCGATCGTGAATGGCATGGTTACCCACGACGTCCAGTTTGGGGAATTGACCGTAGATTGAAAAAACAAAAATTGACGGTTACGGCGCGAAATCTTGGCGACAGCAAGTCACCCAGTTTCAGCTTCTTGGCTCCGGGCTCCTCTTAATGGAGCCATTTGGGAGCCACGTCACCTCAGCGGCTCTAGGGTAGTACGCCTGGCGGCCGAAGAAGGCCTCGTCTTAACGCTGAGAGGATCAATGTGCCGGCGACAAGGCCGACGAGGTACCCGTAAGGCACATAGGCGGCGACAAGGCCCACGAGAACGGCGACGAAGAACTCAGCCGGCGCCCCATGAAGATCCCGGATGAGTACCGCCAGAGTCAATGCTTCGAACAGGAGCAGAACCCCCAAAATCGGCATCGGGAAGACCTGGATCACCCGGTCAAAGCCGCGGCTGAAGAAGAGGCCCAGCACCACGTAGAACATCCCGTACAGGATTACGGAGCCACCCGTGCGCCCTCCGAATGCATAGTGTCCGGCCATCCCGCCGGAACCATGACAGGTTGGCACGCCGCCCCCGAAAGGATTCAAGAGGTTCATCGCGGAATAAGTGAGGCTGATTTGGCGAACTGTTATGCCGCGCTGCGGGAAGAAGTCCTGGGCGATCTGGCGTGTCGCCAGAATGGAGTTGGCAAGCGAGAGGGGCAACTGCGGCAATGCCAGTATGAGGAAGCCGGTCCAGACGTTGGTCGCGGAGGGAACGTGCCAGGCCGGTAGTCGCAGGCCGGCGGCCTTGACGAATTCGGAAGGCGCGAGGCGGAACGCGAAGGCGTATGCACAACCGAGGGTGATCAGGACGATGGCCGTGGGGACCTTCTTTCGTCCCATGAGGAAGATCGTAAGTGTGAAACCGATGGCGGCCAGGATCCAGCCAGGCGTCCCGTCCCGCCCCGCATAGTCCTTCAGAGCGATGCTACCTAACTGGAGGCCCAAGCCGAGTTGGATGCCTCGCACGACTGCCTTAGGAACAATACGGGCGACCCAATCCACCAGCCCGGTGAGGGTCAGCAGAAGCATCACGATTCCGATCGCCAGCCCCGCGCCGTATAGTACATCGCCTGGCAGCTTCTGGGCGATGACCAGCGCCGCCATGGCCTTCAGGGGTTGGACGGGCATTGGGATTCGGTAACGCAGTGCGGTCAGGATCTGCATCACGCCAAACAGGGTCAAGACGCTGGCCGCATCCAGGTGAGCTGCGAGGATCATGCCGACGATGAGGGGAAGATCGGTACCCAAGTCCCCGAAAGCACCTGACCACTCGTTCCTGTTGAAACGGATACCGCCCCTCTGGGGCTCGCTCAATGCCATGGGGGTCTGTTCCGCTTCCTCATCGCCCGTGGGTCGGATTCTCGAAACAAGTGGCGGATGGAATCGTCCAGAAGGACTGACTGGGTGTTCCGGCTGTCCGCCTGGCGAATGTGGGATCTTTCAGCAGTTCTTCGTCGGTTAGGCTCCGCAGAAACTCCACGAGATCCGCCTTCTCCGCAGGGCTGAGAGACAGCGGGTGTGCATGGGTGAAAGCCAACTCCTGGCGGTGACAGCTTGCGCACGACTGGGCGTCGTTGACTGACAGGCGGGTGTCACAAAACAGGTGCCGGCCCAACTCCACCTGGGCGAGGCCTATCATGTTGTCCGCCGGAACAGGCGGCGCGGGAAATCCCTGGCACATTTGCCAATCGAAGGGCTGAACAACGCCCGGAGCTGTCATCAGAAGGAGCAACGCGGCAAGCCTACCCAAGCGTCGCCCCCGTGTGGTGCGTTTCACACCCAGCCCACATCTCGAGCCTGCGCCGCAGCGAAGCACGCTGCAGCGTGTCCAGCAGCACGCGTACGGCTGGAAGCTGCAAGTCCACGCGATGCAGCACGAAGTCGAACCTCTCCTGTTGCAGGGGAACAAAGGCCAGACCAAACGCCTGAGCCGCGGATCGCGTCGCGATACAGCAATTAGCCTCACCGGTAAGCACCGAGTAGGCGGCAGCCAGATGACCGCTGGCGAGATGCTCGTAGCCGACGATCTTCTTTGCGGGCACATGGCTGTCCTGGAGCAGCCGGTCGAGCAGGGCGCGGCTACCGGAACCGGGTTCGCGGTTGACTATGCGAATGCCACGCTTTATTAAGTCCTCGACGGTGCGGATACGATGCGGATTCGCAGGTGCGGTAACGAAGCCTTCCTCCCAGTATGCAAAGGTGACCACGGTTAGGTCTTCGCCGGCGAACTCACGGCGGAGGAACGGGAGGTTGAACTCACCGGACTCTGGGTCGCGCAGGTGCGTGCCCGCGACGTGCACCTTGCCTTCTCCTAGCCAGCGGAGCGCTAGGCGGCTGGAGGCGGCGGCTGCGACAAGCTCAACGCCCCCTTCGCGAGCCATCTCGGCGGCCAGAATCCCGAGTGCCGGGTCGCAGCCCGCTACGACAACTCGCTTTCCACTGGCCGGTGCATCGGAGAAGGTTAGCAGTTCCGCGATGGCGCCGCGTCCGATCTTGGTCAACATGCCCTCGGCATCCGGCAAGCAGTAGGGGGCCGCCTCTGCCGGTACTGCGACGTGGCGTTTTCCCACTTTGCAGACGCGCACCGGTGTGCCGGCTCTAGCTGGAGAAGCGGACAGCAACTGAGAGGTCAACTTCGAACTCTGCGGAGCAGGGTTGGCCGACAGCCGAAAGATCTCTTCCACGGAGACTTCCAGAACGCTGGCCAAGCGAAGCGAAACGGCGGTATTTGGCAAGTACGATCCGCTTTCAATCGCATAGATCGTTTGGCGGCTCACTTCCGTTCGCTTCGCCAACTCTGCGGCGCTGATGCCGCGAGCCTGGCGGATCGTGCTGAGTTGATTGGTAACGGCTTCGGGCATCTATTTCCGCAGAAGTCCTGCTTGCAGCTTCGTCAGCATGCGAATAGAGCGAGCGCCACGTTTCTCCTCCGACGCCACCAGTCGGAACAGTCCCTGCGCGCCCCCCAACGGATTCCCATCGGCCGAGTCCGCCAGCAGAACCGGATTGTCGATGAACAATGGGTCAAGCTCCGCCGGCGAGAAGACGACCTGGTAGCCGTCTTGTGCCTCCGCGACCCGAAAGCTTGCCAGCGCCTTGTCGTGCAACTGGGCGCCGACCGGCGCCCCAGCCTTCTTGAACATCTCGTGAAGCCTCACACCATAATAAGTCACCGCAATGCCGTCATTCTTGGTTCCGGCGCTGGCGTGAGGTAGCGCAGCGAAGTCCGCGGCATTCAGCCGGAGGGGCTGCTTGGCGGCTCCCGTGACTTCCAAGAAGGGCGCCTTGCACTGAGCTGAATCGAGTGCGCAGTCCAGGGAAGGCTGAGGGAAGAGACGACGGAACGTCCGCATACAAGACAGCATCAGCTTATCACAACAGGCGTTATGGTACTATATCCAAAACAATGTCTTGCATATGAGAATCTCAAGTATTTTCTTTCTGCGCCTGCTTTGCCCTTCCAGAGTCCGGTCGCTTCCGGCGGCCGGACAGGCGGCCAAAAGCAAATGGCTTGACAACGCGCACACGACGCTGTTGCTGGAACACGACAGAGGTCTGCTTTGTCTACGAAATGCCATCATTTCTGCAAGATTCCTATGACCGTCCGCTGGCTGCTTCTCCTTTTCCCTCTTTGCGTTCTCTGGTTTCCGGCCGCCTCGCAGCAAGCTGATCCAGTGATCCAAGCGTTGACGGCGCTGCAATCGGTTCAGTCCCGCCTCAAGGCAGGCTCGCAAGACTCCGGGCCAGAAACCGCGCAGGCTGCAGCCGAAGTGCGCGCCGTGTACGTTCAGCTCCTGGCACTGCAGCGCCACGCAGGCATGAATGCGCCTCCGGAGCATCCAAGCTCGCAGAACCTTCTGGAATACGTCAGCGCGTTTCGGGCGCGGCTGGAACAAGAGGAACGGCAGAGACCGGGCAGTGCGTTCAATTTGGGGCGGATCGAAGTCAACGTCACGGCTACGGCGGACGCCGCGCCGCCCGCTCCCGTCGCCAGTAGCCTCGACACGCCGGAAATCGAAACTCACAACTTCGTGAACGTGGCCAAGGCTCTCGACTTCCTGCCTGGAGTCGCCATCCAGCACATTGCGAGCAACCGGAACGAAGCCGGCATCATGGTCCGCGGCTTCAGCAGCCGTGGGCAGGTGCCCTTATATCTGGACGGAGTCCCGATCTACGTGCCATACGACGGTTACGTGGACTTCAACCGTTTCCTGACCAGCGACATTGCCGAAATTCAAGTCTCCAGAGGCTATTCTTCGCCGCTGCTGGGGCCGAACTCGCTCGGCGGGTCGATCAATCTGGTCACGAAAGAACCAATAAAGCCTCTCGAAGGCGACCTGCTGGTCGGAACCGGTTCGGGTGACCAGTTCCTCTCATCAATTCACCTCGGCGCGCGGCGGCGCCGCTTTTTCATTCAAGGATCGCTCGACTGGCTGCAGACGGACTTCATTCCGCTGTCCGGCGCCTTCCCGGTCTTCCAGTACAAGAACCTGCCGCACATCACGATGACGGATGAGCTCAACCACTCCGCCTCGCGAGACGAGAAATTCAGCGGGCGAGCGGGCTGGACGCCCAGGCAGCGGGATGAATACGTTTTCAGTTACTCGAGCCAGAAGGGGAAAAAAGGCGTTCCGCTCTACCAGGGGACAAACACCGAGGCGGTCTTCCGCAACTTCTGGGAGTGGCCGTATTGGAACACCGACGGCTACTATTTCCACTCGAACACGGGCGTCGGCGAGCGTGGCTCGCTCAAGCTGCGCGCGTTCTATAGCCAGTTCCGCAACAGCATCAATATGTATTCTGACGACACCTACGCGTTGATGAACACCAAGAACGCCGAACATAGCATGTACGACGAGCACACAGAGGGCCTCGTCACCGAGTACGGCACGCACGCGCTGGCCCGGAACGCGATCAGCGCATCGTTCTTCCTGAAGAACGACACGCACTCCGAGCACGGCATCTATCCGGCGATGGCGCCATATCCTCTGGTTCAGCCGGCATTGGTGGACAAGGCCCGGCAAACGTCTATCGGCCTGCAGGACGTCCTGACACTGCTGCCCCGGCTGCATCTGACGGCAGGATTCAGCGCCGATCATCTCAGCGGACTGCAGGCGCAATCCTACAATGCAGCGCTGACAGCTCTGGTGCCGTTCACTTGCCTCTCTTCTCCGAACAATACGACGTTCATCGGCTGCACGGCGCATGTGTGGAACGTCAACCCGCAGGTCGCAGCCTCGTACAGCGTCGGCGAATCCGGCAGTCTGTTCTTCACTTTTGCCGACCGCGGGCGCTTTCCGATGTTGAAGGACACCTACTCTTCGGGAGCGGGCGCGGGCCTGCCGACTCCCGACCTGAGGCCCGAGCACAGCCGCAACTGGAACGCCGGGTTTTCGCACCTGTTCGCCTCCCGGACCATGGTGAGAGTTGTGCTCTTCCGCAGCGATCTGCGCGACGCGATTGAATCCGTGTACATCACTGATCCGGGCACCTTCTGCCCAAACAGCAAGATTCCCGGCTTCTGCAGCCAGATGGCGAACATCGGCACCGAGGTACATGAGGGTGTGGAATTGGAAGCGCGAAGCACGCTGTTTTCGCGCTTGACCGTCGACGGGAGCTACAGCTACCTGAATCGCACCATCGCATACGATTTCGCCGGGTTCGCCAACGTGAGCCGAGTCAACACCAGCGTAATCATCCTGCCTCCGCTCCCGAGGAACAAGCTGGTGGGCACGGTGACGGCGCAGTTGCCGCGCGGGGTACTGGCCATGGCGGGCGCACGCTACGAGGGTGGCGTCACTCTCCAGGACACGACCTACGCGAGCAGTTCACCGTTATATTTGCCGCGGGGGCAATCCTACGGCTCGGTGGATCTGGGAGTCGCAGCTCCTATTCGCGATAAGTTAACCGCGCAAGCGGGGATCAAGAATCTCTGTGACCGGAACTACTTCTACACCGCCGGCTACCCCGAGGCTGGCCGGAACTGGTATCTCAACCTACGCTATCGATTCTGAGGCTGCCCTGGCGGTGAAGGAGGTTTTGGCTAGGCTCGGTGGGACGTTCGGGCATCCGCGCAGCCGGCAGTGCTGCCTCGGAAGCTTTTCCCGCCTTCTCGAAATCGAAAGGAGAAAGACCGTGAGACGTTTCGTGAACTATGTTGCACTGGTTGCATTTCTGATCGGGGCCAACCTTGTCCTTGCAGCTCAGGGGAAGTTCTATATTGTCGGCATGGGCACCGCTCCCGATCTGATTACTCTTCGCGGCGTGGAAGCAATACGCGAGGCGAACATCATACTGCTGGAACAGCCTTCGGAAAAGGAATACTGGAAAGACTTCATCGGTGACAAAGAAGTATGGTACTGCCCCCATGGGGCCAGAGTAGGTCTTGGATTAGACCCAAGAGACGTCAAGGATCCCGATATACGCGCCATCGTTGAGACGAACGCCAAGCATCGTCAGGAAACTGTGGACAAGATTCGCACAGCGGTGGAAGCGGGGAAAACGGTGGCGGCATTGGAGGGAGGGGATCCCATGATGTACGGGACCACCTTCTACGCGGAAATGCTGCCGAAGGACTTCCCTTCGGAGATCGTTCCCGGAATCGGGGCATTCCAGGCATCTGCCGCAGCCGTAAAAATGAGCCCCGTTTTTGGCTATGACACCAGTGCTGCTATCCTCACCATGGATGACTGGGCCGGGCGTAGAGATACGAACAAGAAACTCATGGCCACACAGTCAAGCATGATCTTCTATACCATGAATCTCGATTACGAAGGGCTCTTCACTGAGCTCAAGAAACATTATCCTGCAGCCACGCCCGTTGCTGTCGTCTCCTTTGCGGGAGACCGACAAAAGCAAAAGGTGCTGAGCAGCACTGTCGGCCGCTTTCTGACGGAGGTAGATCATAGGAACCTTCCTGCTGATGCGCACATGGTGCTTGTAGGCAAGTTCCTGGAAGTCGGTCAGGCGCGGCGGGACGCACTGCTGGGAGCGAGACGACAAATGGAAAGAGTGCATGGCGCGACTCCGACGGCGAAATAGGGCCAATTCTGCAAAATGGATTCGGCAGAACAGCGCCGCTCGAATGGAGGTTGTATCCACTGGATCATGCTGAACACATTGGTGATACGACATGGCGTTTGGTAGAGTGCTCCACAATAAGCTGATCGCACAGATGGTGTGTATTGCGTCCATCTCAGTGACTGCGCATGCGGCAAGGAAGGATGGAGGCGTTGTGGTGTATCCGGGTACGTCCGTGAGCATGGGAGCAGTTGTCTTTAGCCATCGCTCGCATGGGTCGGACGGCGCCGGCTACCAGTGTAAGAGCTGTCATTCGGGGGAGTCGGGTCAGACGTTGACCGTTACGATGGATCGCATCCGGACAGGCGAAGCATGCGGCACCTGTCATGATGGCCGCACGAGAGGACCGCGGGGGCACCAGTCTGCCTCCCCGGTCCGGGATTGCTCAAGCTGTCACATTCCGACTACCGACTCGATCATCAAACTGAATCGAATGGATGCGGTGCCGTTTTCGCATGTCAGGCATCTGCGCGTCGAGGCCGGAAGCAGATATTCAAGGAATACAGGATTTTCCTGTATCGACTGCCACCCGGTCCCCTTCGAGCACGGTGTGAAAGGTCCGCCGCTCATGGAACTTCCGCATGAACGGGGTGGATGCGCCCAATGCCACAACGGACGAAAGCGCAAGGACGGCATGCCTACAGCCTTTGCGGCGACTACTAAATGCCTGACATGCCATAAATCCTCGGAGCCAGCCTCTCCGACACAGCAGAGCAAACCCTGAATTCCGCTGAGGCAGTACTACCATTGGCGTTGGGATGAAAGTTGATTCTAGTTCATTGTCTGAGCTAGCGAGCGACGTGCCTCGGTGTAGTTCGGAGGCGTTCCCACCGCACCCATGTGAAGCACGCCGGTAGCAAGACTTGCGAGGGTGCCCCCGGGTTGCTTGCCGCTGTAGAAGGGAAGTGTTAGTGCTGGCGCGGCCCGCGTTGTCACTTGTTGTCACTTGCGGGTCGTAAGTCTATGAAAACATGGTAGCGCTAACGGGAATCGAACCCGTATTTGAGCCTTGAGAGGGCTCCGTCCTAACCGTTAGACGATAGCGCCGTTCACCGACAGTATAGCAGGCAGATGGCCTTCCGGCGCGCCTATGCCGTCGCCGGTTCGAAGTAGCCGTGCGCCAGCTCCGGCTTGGACTCCAGCGCCTTTCGCCAGCAGGATTTCGCTTCGTCGTCCTGGCCCAGCGACTTCAAGGCGTGGCCCATGTTCAGGAAGGCCTCCGCGAAACCGGGCTGCTCTGCCACCGCGCTCCGGTATAGCCGGACGGATTCCTCCATAGCGCCGGCTTTCTGCAACAGCAGCCCGGTGTTGTAGTACAGCTCCGGGCTGCGCTCGCCGAGCTCGATCAGCCGGCTGTGCAAGGCCAGCGCCGCCTGCTGGTCGTCGCCCTCCAAGGCCAAGGCAGCCAAACCGCGCAGCGCATCGACCGAATCGGGCTGCATCTTCACCACTTCCTCGAAAGCGCGGCGCGCCGGCTCGCGCTCCCCCAGTTTCCAGTACGCGATGCCCAGGTTCAGACGCGCTTCCATCCATGTGGCGCGCTTCCGCAGGCACTTCTCGAAGGCCTCCACGCTGCCCGGGAAATCCTCGCGCTGCAGGCGCAGGAAACCCTGGCGGAAGCGGGCCTCGTGCCATTCCGGGTTGGTGTCCAGCAGCTTGGTGTACAGTTCCTCGGCCGTGCCGGTATCGCCGGTTTGTTCCAGCACAAGGGCCAGGTTCCAAACGGCCGCGGTCTGGGTGGAATCCAGTTCGATGGCGCGCTCGTAGGAACTACGAGCCGCGGGCAAATCGCCTAACTCCTGATAGACGATGCCGAGATTCATGTGCACCTGAGGTGAGTCCCCTCGCAGGCGCTCCGCCTCCGCGTAGGCTTGGGCGGATTCTTTGAACCTGCCCGCCTTCTGGTGGGCCACACCTAGGTTGAACCATCCCTCGAAATGCTCCGGGGCCCCCTCCACCAGCTTGGCGCAGAACCTGGTGGCCGCATCATAGTCGCTCCTGGAGAAGGCCGCGGCCGCAAGACCTTCCATCGCTGTGAGGGAGTTGGGCCGCACCGCCAGCAACTGCTCGGCCGTCTCTCGAACGCGATCCGAGTCCTTGCGCGCCATGTCGATGGCGATGAGGTTGATCAGCGAGTCCTCGGAGCGGGGATTCCTCTTGAGTATCCTTCTGTAGAGATCTCCCGCCTCGTCCAGCCGCCCGGCCAACTGCAACGTGACGGCCTTGCCGAACATGGCCGCTTCCTGGCTGGGCATCCGGTTAAGGCATTTGTCGAAGGCCTCCAGCGCCGTTTCCAGCTTGCCCAGTTGAAGATGGCAGATTCCGACGCCCAGAAAGGCATCGCTCCTCTGCGGGTCAGCGTCCATGGCTCTCTGGAATTTCTCGGAGGCCTCTTCCCACCGCCCCATTTTCTCCAGGCACACCGCCAGGTTGAAAGAAGCAGTCCTGTGCGCTGGCTCTAACTGGAGCAGCTTCCAGTAGCTATTGGCCGCCTCGTCGAACTGCTCAAGCTGGAAGTGGATGTGGCCGAGGGCGGAGTAAACCTCTGCATCCCTTTCTCCGCGGTCGATGGCGGCATATAGCTCATCCAGAGCCGCCGCCGGCTTGCCGTCCAGGTGCAGCGAGACCGCCTTGGCGAGCGAGTGCGAAGCTCCACGACGCTCGGAGCGAATAGCCGGTTGAATCGGCGGCGGTCCTGCGCTTTGGTTCCAGGCTTGTCTGGTGGCTAATTCCTTCTTTTGACTCATGGGTATCTCTTGAACTCCTCCCTTGGACAGGGGCAGGGCGGAAATACGCGCACACCCGGCCGATGAAGTCATTCTGATGCGAAAGCTTCATCCAGTAGACCCTCGCGCTTTCGCCGGTGTCGCTGAAGAAGCCGAAGCCTCCGGTTTTGAGGCTGTCGTCACGCCAAAAATCCACTAGCTGGCCCTCGATGGACGTCGAGAAACCGTCGCCGCTCACCGTCAACTGCACGCGGTATGGCGTGTCGTTGTGCATGAACACACGGATGGGCACCTCCACCCTCGGGCCTGCTCTGCCTTCGATAACGGGGTACCGCACCAGGGAAAGCAGCGGCAGCGGGCCTGGCCTCACGATCCTGATCTTCGTGGCGTAGTAGTTCTCTTGGTCCGTCGCCCGGTAGGCCCAGCTCACCGCCCTCTTCTCGACTTGCATCAGGAACTCCACCTGGTACTCCTGCATTTGCATCGAGGGCTGATACAGCGCCAGCCGGCCGGGCCGGACGAAGCCGGCCTTGCTCTTCTGCCAGCTCCTCGTCCAATCGCCTGCTCCCTGCCATTCCTGCATGCTTCCCTGAAAGTCCTCCGATAACTCCACGGCTGCCCGCTTCTGGATGCCTTCCTGGATCTGGCTCCAGCGAGACTCGACCAGGCGAGCTACCCCCCCGCCGGGTACGTAAGCCCAGAACAACAGGATGAGACAGGCGGTAACCGCGGCCCATCGGAAATAGACCGGAGCCGTCCTCCAGAGTCGCACGAGACTTTGGAACAGATCGAAAGGGGGGGCCTCCAGCGGTCTCAGGTACTCGAAGGTTTCCACGATGCGCAGGTTGCTGCTCCTCGGCACCAGCGGGCGCTGCACTGGCATGGGCAATTCCATGTAGGCTGCCGGCAGCGAGAGCCTGTTCCGCGGGCTGAGGCCCTCGGTCATGTGCGGCAGCGGCGCGGCAGCCTGCGCCGGCCGTCCGTACCTGAACAGCGATGCCAGCGCGGGCAACATCGATGCCGCCCCCAAGTGGGAAGCGAGCGGGGCGCCCACCGGGACGTCCGCAATGTCCGCCCCGAAAATCTCTTCTCCGATCGCATCCTCGGCCTTCAGCGCGAGTTTGTCCGGGGCCGCGCGAAGCACCGGTATCCGGAGCCTGGGGACCGCGAAGGAGACCGGCTCGCCCCCGGCTGCCAGCGCCACGCCGGGGGGCACGGCCTCCGGCATGCGCAAAGGCATCAAGCCTGCTGGGTCGGGGATCGAAACATGTTCCACGACGAGCGCGGGCATCCCCAGCCTGGTCTGGGCGAGGGCCGGTACCGCGATCGGCGCGAAGTGCCCGTTGCTTTGCTGCACCTGTAGTTCAGCGGCAAGGGCCTCAGGTACGGTCAGCGCCGACGCCGCGGCGGCCATCGTCGGCAGGACGAGGCGGGGCGATAGAAACAGAGGAATGGGCTCGCCGGCGGCCTTCGCCGTGATCAGGCATGACGCCGCCACTGGAATCCGATAGCCTGCGGCCCCTAGGTGCGATCCATCATCGAGTGAGGCCTGAGCCGCGCCAAAGGAGATTTGTGCCGGCGGAGGACTCCAAACCACCTCCCTGACAGGCACGTGGGTTTCCTCGGCCTCACCGAGCCGAGGCTCAAGGGCGGAAGGCTCCCGGCAGGGCATGTGGCTGAAGGCGTTGTGCGCAGCCTTTGCCGGCAAATCCACGATCCGCAACTGCAGACCCGCGGGCATGGTCAAAATGGGGCCCCGGCTGAATGCAGCGGGTTGGGCCTCGACGAAGGCCGCAGCTAACGAGCTTGCCGTGGTAGGCGGGGGGAGCGCCAGAGTCGCCGCAAGGCAGGGCGCGGGGCGGCCCACCACAACTGGCGAAGCCGGCATCGCCAGGCCAGCGGAAAATCGAAACCGAGGGCTGGGAGCGCCGGTGCATACGGAAGCGAGAGAGACCGGCTGGGGTGGGGGCAGCCGGGAAAGAGTCGACGCCGGAGGCGGCGGGGAGAACACGGGTCCTGGATGTGTTTCGAATAGCCGGTTGAATGCGCGCTTTGTCAGCCGCTTGTAGCGTTGCTGGTGATCGCGGGAGCAGAACTCACTTTCGGTGAGTTGCCTAAGCAAGCCCAACGATTTGCCACAATACAGGCATTGCATCGCAATCCCTCACTCACCGGCCCGCGGATCACGCCGGCCCCACAGGCCCGATCCCGCCGGGCTCACCTGGGGCCTCCTGGCCAAGGGAGTCCCACGTGACCGCAAGCGTACCTCGCCTTCACCGACAGAACGCCCGTCCATCCGTGTTTCACAATGTAGAGTCTTCCCGACGGAAGTTCAAGATCGTCAATGGGTAACAGGCTCCTGTTAACAAAGGTTATGGTCGCAGCCAGGGCTCGACCCCTTTTGGCGCACACATAAAGCCGCCAAGTCCTCCCCTGGTCTGTATCGGCGGGAACGCGATAGGGAATTAGTAGCGCCGGCGTGAGGCGCCGAAACCGGCCCTACAGAGCGGCTGGCAGCGCCAGAGAAGCTTTGAACAACGCCTTCTGGAGCATCTCCGCCGCTTCGGTCTCGGCGATGGAACGGGACGCGGCAATCTCGGTGATGAGCATGTGGCGCGCCCGGTCCAGCATCTTCTTTTCGCGGAAGGAGAGCTGTTTGGAGATCTGGAGCAGCAAGAGACTCTTGAGCACCTCGGCCATGCCGAGCAAGCCGCCGGACCGCATCTTCTCGGAATTCTCCTTGAAGCGGTCCTTCCAGTCTCCGTACCAGGTACACTTGCCATTTGACAGAAAACAAAGGACCTTAGTGACTTCCCCGTTTCTCGTTACCTTGCGCAGACCGAGATCGCCGACGTGGGAAATGGGAACCATCACGGTGAGGCTGGAACACATCAGCCGAAGGAGGTAGAAGTTCTCGTACTGACTGCCGAAGGATCGGGAACTGACGTTCTCTATGGTCCCAACGCCGTGGTTAGGGAAAACCACCTTCTCACCGACTTGGAAGAGCATTAGTAGGACCCTCCAGGCTATACACCTTCCCCGAGTTTATAAGTGGTCCAAGAGTAGAAGGAGAATCTTAAGTCCGATCCGGTCAAAAGTCAACGAGGAATCTGGGCGGGCGAAAAAAGAGCGAAAGTCTCAGTGGTCGCGGTCGGTGACCAGCTCGGTCAGCCTGTACAGGGCCCTCTGGTACGGCGACTCGGGAAAGCCGCCGATGATCCCGCGGGCCTTATGGGTGAAGGCCTCGGCGCGGAGCATGGCGCGCTCGATGCCCCGGCGCTTCTCGATCATGGCCAGGACGTTGGCCAGCGACACCCGGCCGTAGTTGCCGTCGCGGAGCACGATTTCCACTTGCTGGCGCTCGGAAGCGTCGGCCTGTTCGAGCGAATAGATCAGCGGAAGCGTGACCTTGCCTTCTCTCAAGTCGCTGCCCACGGGCTTGCCGAGGACGCCTTCATGGGCGGTGAAATCCAGCATGTCGTCCACCAACTGAAACGCCATGCCCAGATTCCAGGCGTACTCGCCCAGCCGGGTCTCGGTCTCCTCGGCGGCGCCCGCCATGATGGCGCCGAGGCGGGCGCAGGCCGAAAACAGGCTGGCGGTCTTGCGGTCCACCAGGTCCATGTAGTCGGACTCGGTGACGGTCATGAAGCCCAGGCGTTGCAATTGCAACAGCTCGCCTTCGACCATGGTCTGAGTGAGGCCAATGAGCAGATCCAGGATCCTGAAATTCCGCTCCTCGAGCGCGACCTGGAAGGCCTGCATGTAGAGCCAGTCTCCGGCCAGCACCGAAGTGTGGTTGCCCCACAGCACGTTGGGAGAGGGACGGCCCCGGCGGATCTGGGCGACATCGATCACGTCGTCGTGGACCAGGGTTGCGGTGTGGATCATCTCGACCACGGCCGCCATCCGGATGGCGCCCTGCCCGCCGTCGCCCGCCAGCTTGGAGGAGAGCAGCAGCAGAGTCGGGCGCAACCTCTTTCCGCCGCTCTCGTGAAGGTAACGCCCAATGGTGGTGATGGCGTCCACTGAGGCGACGGACCGCAGGCTGATCTCCCGGTCCACCTGCTGAAGGTCCTCTCGGACCAGTTCATGCAGTTCTATCGCGCTGAGGGCCTGGCCAACCTTGCCGAACTTCATGGAATCGTCCCAGTTTACCCGTTGCCCCTCGGCCCTGGCAAACACAGCCTGTGGAAGTTCTCCGTGGTGGCCGAAGCCAGCGCCTCGGGCGACTCCCCACGGAGTTCGGCCAGCCGGCGGGCCGTCTCGACGGCGAAGGCCGGCTCATTCCGCTTGCCGCGCATCGGCACGGGCGCCAGGTAGGGCGCATCGGTCTCGACCAGAAGGCGGTCGAGCGGCACCAGCCTGGCGGCTTCCCGCACACGATCCGCCTTGGGGTAAGTCACCACGCCGCCAAACGCCAGAAGGAAACCCATCGCCAGGGCGCGGCGGGCTTCCTCGGGGCCGCCCGAGAAGCAGTGCATGATCCCGCCCAGCCCTTGCGGCGCCCAGTGCGCCTCCAGCAGCCGCCAGGTGTCCTCCCAGGCTTCCCGGGTGTGGATCACGATGGGTTTGCGCGCGGCGCCGGCGATGCGCAGTTGCTCGACGAACGCCGCCCGCTGCTGGTCCCGCGGGGAGTGGTCGTAGTGGTAGTCCAGCCCGATCTCTCCCACGGCCACCACCTTGGGGTGCGCCAGAAGTTGCTCCAGGCGCCGCCACGTCTCCGGGCCGGTCTTGCGCGCGTCGTGAGGATGAACGCCCACGGTGGCCCACACGGAATCGTAGGCGTCCGCCAGCCGGATGCCGGCCTCCAGGTCCGGGGGGCCATCCCCCGTTCCCACGGTCAGCAGGGAGGTTACGCCGGCAGCCAACGCCCGATCAATGACCGCCTGCCGATCGGGTTCGAACTGAGGGTCGTCCAGGTGGCAGTGGGAGTCGATCAGGCTCATCGCAGCTTTGTGCCCGGCGGCACATCCGAGACCACGGTCACCAGAACGGGCTTTCCGCCCTCGGCCGTCGCCGCCAGGATCATCCCGTTCGACGTGAGGCCGCGCAGCTTGCGGGGCTGCAAGTTGGCCACGATGACCACTTTCCGGCCGACCATCTCTTCGGGGGAGTAGGCCTCGGCGATCCCGGCCACGATGCTGCGCGGCTCGGGCTCACCGATGTCAATCTGCATGTGAAGCAGCTTGTCGGCTCCTTTGACCCGCTCGGCCGAGCGCACCAGACCCACGCGCATCTCCACCTTGGCGAATTCGTCGATGGAGATGAGATTGCTCTCGGGCGCGGCCTCGGCTTTGGGCGCGGCCTTGCCCACCAGCGCCGCCTGCCGGGCGGTCTCCGCTTCCTCGAGCGCGCGCATCCTGGCGATGGCGGGCTTGGCGTCGATGCGCGGGAACACGGCGGCGATTTCCCCGATCTTCTGTCCCGATTGGAGCTGGCCCCAGGCGAGTCCTTCGAGTGGAACGGAGTCCAGCGGCTGGGTCATGCCGAGCTGTACCCAGATCTTCGCGATGGAGGCAGGAATCACCGGATAAAGAAGGATGCACGCGATCCTCAGCACCTCGGCCGCGGTGTAGAGCGTCTCGTCCCGTCCGTCGGCGTTGGCCCAGGGTGCCTGCGCGACGATGTACTTGTCCGCCGCGGCGAGCAGCGCCCAGATGGCCTCGAGTCCCTTGGAGAACTCGAACGCGTCGAAGGCCTCGAAGGCCGCCCGGATGGTCCTGGCGGCCTGGGCCGCGACCTCGGGGCTGCCCTCGGAGGACGGAACGGCGCCCTCGCGGTACTGGCGGATCATGGTCAGCGTGCGGCTGGCGAGGTTGCCCAGGCCGTTGGCCAGGTCAGAGTTGTAGCGGCTGACCAGCGCGTCGTAGCTGAAGTTGCCGTCCTGCCCGAAAACGATCTCGCGCAGCAGGAAATATCGCAGGCAGTCAACCCCGACGACTTGCTGGATAGGAGTGGCGCGCACGATGTTGCCGCGCGACTTGCTCATCTTGTCCTGCTCGAACAAGAGCCAGCCGTGCGCGAAGACCTGCTTGGGGAGCGGCAGATCGGCGGCCATCAGGAAGGCCGGCCAGTAGACCGCGTGGAAGCGCAGGATCTCCTTGCCGATCAGGTGCAGGTCGGCGGGCCAGCGGCCTTCGCCCGCGACCGCGCTCATATACGTGGTGAGAGCATCGAACCAGACGTAGAAGACGTGGTGTCCCTCGGCCGGGACCGGGATGCCCCACTTGATGGTCGTGCGGCTGATGGACAGGTCGCTCAACCCGCGCTCGACGAAGGAGATCACCTCGTTGCGCCGCGTTTCGGGCCGGATGAAGCCGGGGTTCTTCTCGTAGTGTTCCAGCAGGCGGTCGCGGAAGGCCGAGAGTTTGAAGAAGTAATTCTCCTCGGTGACGGTCTCGGTGGGGCGGCCGCAGTCCGGGCAGGGATCGCCGGGGCCGGCCTCGCTGACGTACAACTCGTCGAAGACGCAATACTGGCCGGTGTAGGAACCCTTCTCGATGTAGCCGTTTTTCAGGCAGCGAAGGAACAGGTCCTTGACCACCTCGTGGTGCGCGGGGTCCGAGGTGCGCTTGAAACGGTCGATGGCCAGGTCCAGGGTCTCCCACTGCTTGCGGAACTCGGCGGAGATGATGTCGGTGAACTCCTGCGGGCTCTTGCCGGTGGCCTTGGCGGCGCGCTCCACTTTCTGGCCGTGCTCGTCGGTGCCCGTGGTCAGGATGGCTTCGTAACCCTGCATGCGCTTGAAGCGGCGGATGGTGTCGGCGGCAATCGTGGTATAGGCGTGGCCGATGTGAGGCGCGGCGTTCACGTAATAGATGGGAGTCGTCAGGTAATACTTTTTGCTCATTCTCGCGTTTTCCAATAGGCCAGATTCGCTTCCGCCATAACCTGCTTGAGGGGGACGCCGGAGGCCAGCGCCGCCTTGCGGCAATCTTCGTACTCCGGCGCGTAGGCGCCGCTCGCGGAGACCTTGATGCGGATACTGCCGCGCGGCGTTTCCACCTCGACGGTGTCCCTTCGCTCGCAGCGGCGCTCGGCCGCGAAGATCCTCACGCCCAGCGTCGAGGTCTCGGTGAGCAGCACCTGCGCCAGGCTCTCCTGGTCCTCCGGCCGGGCAATGACGCGCACCAGCGTGCCGGGCCGGTTCTTCTTCATGAACACCGGCGAGAAGGAGACGTCCAGGGCTCCGCGCTCGATCAGTCGCTCCATGGCATAGGCCAGAACCTGCGGGCTGAGGTCGTCGATGTTGGCCTCGATGACGGAGACCACGGTGGCCTCGGTGGCGCCGCTTGCTTCGCCGATCATGACGCGCAGGACGTTGGCGTGCTCGGTAAACTCCTTGGTTCCCGCCCCGTAGCCGATGGCGGCCAGGTTCATGGGCGGCGGCGCGCCGAAGCGGCCGGCGAGCGTGACGGCCAGGGCGGCGCCGGTCGGAGTGGTCAGTTCCACCTGCGGCCCGCGGGCGTAAATCGGCTTTCCGGCGAGCAGCGCCGCGGTGGCGGGCGCGGGGACCGGCATCACGCCGTGCTCGGTAGTGACCGTACCGCTGCCGGTGTTAACCGCGGAGCAGTGGATCTCTTCCACCCCGAGCAGATCGAAGCCCAAGCAGGCGCCGACGATATCGGCGATGGAATCGACAGCGCCGACCTCGTGGAAATGCACGCGCTCGACAGGGACCTGGTGGACGCCGGCCTCGACCTCGCCCAGGCGCGTGAACACGGCCGAGGCATCGCGTTTGACGCGGTCCGGCAGATCCGCCTGCTCGATCATTTTGAGTATGTGCGGCAGGTGGCGATGGTGCGTGGCGTCGCCCCCGCGCACATGGAACTTAGTGGCCCCGATGGCGCGGCGAATCGTCTTTTCGAAATGGAACTCGGCCCCGGTCTGGAGTGAGGAGAGGGCTCGCGTGATGGCCGCGGCGTCAGCGCCGGCGTCGACCAGAGCGCCGACCAGCATGTCGCCGCTGATTCCCGAAAATGCATCCAAGTAGCAGATTCTCATGAGGTTCCTGGAGGCGGCTACCGCCGCCATGCGCGCCTGTCGCGCAGAATTTCATTATCCTACACGCGGGTGTTGGGAGCTTCGGAAGGCCGAAACCGGAGCACGCCGGCTAACCAAGCATCAGCATCTGCCGGGCATACGCCTCGTTCTTCCCGAGATCCTCACCTTCCAGATCCTTGACCACTTCCTTCAGCAGGTCCGGAATCTTCAGGGACTGCGGGCACTTCTCCAGGCAGTCTCCGCACTCCTCGCACTGGGACGCGTAGCCAGGCTGGCCTGACAACAAGCCGCTCAAACGCAGGGCATACATGACCCGAGCTAGGACGGGCGGGCCGAACATATGGAGGTTGTTGTACACCTCGAAGCACTGAGAAATGCTGACGCCGTTGGGGCAGGGCAGGCAGTAGCCGCAGCTCGTGCAGCCGACCTTCATAATTTCCCGGTACTTCTCGCCGGCTCTGCGGACAAGCTCGAGCTCGCTGGCGGTGAGGGAGTTCGGATGAGCCTCGGCGGCGATCGCCAGGTTCTCTTCGAGATGCCCTTCGTCATTCATCCCCGACAGCACGACCGTCACTTCGGGATGGTTCCACACCCAGCGCAGGGCCCATTCGGCAGGGGTCCGGGGGAGCTGGGCCTCGCGCCAGATGGCGTCCACGGGCGTCGGCGGCGAGGGAAGGCCCAGGTTCCCGCCCTGCAAGGGCTCCATGATCATCACGCTCAAGCCCTTCGACGCCGCGTACTGCAAGCCTTCCTTGCCGGCCTGGCTCTGTTCGTCGAGGAAGTTGTACTGGATCAGGCAGAAGGTCCAGGGGTAGGCATCGACAATGCGTTTGAAATCCTCCAGCGAGCCGTGGAAGGAGAAGCCGGCATTGACGATTCGTCCGCCGGCTATGGCCCGATCGAGGAAGCCGGAGACGCCGAGCTGGTTCATGGCGTCCCACGCCTCTCCGTGGAGCCCGTGAACCATGTAGTAGTCGATGTGCGTGGTATTCAGTTTCCCGAGCTGGGCATTCAGGAACCGGTCCATGTCCTCCCGGCGCTTGACGAGCCAGGTGGGCAGCTTGGTGGCGAGCTTCACTTTCTCGCGAAGCCCGCCGGCTAGCGCGCGCCCTAAGACAAGCTCGCTCTCGCCGGAGTGGTAATTCCACGCGGTGTCGAAATAGTTGACGCCGCTCTCGATAGCACGGCGGATCTGGCGAGCCGCTCTCTCCTGGTCGATCGCGCCGTCCCTCCGCGGCAATCGCATGCACCCAAAGCCCAGCACCGAAAGCTCGTCGCTGTTTTTTGGCACTCTTCGATACAGCATCTTCATATGATTGGTTGAGCCGGCAGTTCACCCGATTTGCCGCGTAGCGGCCGGTCCAAGAGTCTCATTATCCTACAGGCGGCGGCAGCGGGACCCCGGAGGCCCCAAATGGGTTCGTTTGGCAAAAATACCTGTTTGCTCTTATGTCCTTTGCCGCCAGCGAGTTGGCGGCCCCACTCGGATGATAGCAGAGGGGTGCGGGCTGGCGGATGGTGGATGGCGGTGAGGGGCCGGCGCCGGCCGGGGGTGACACCGATTCCCGGTCGTAAGGGTCGCCCAGGTTCGGGCGTCCCGGCGCGGGCGGCCGCGCCGCCGCAAGTGCGCTGCCGGGTGCTCGTGTCCCGCGCGCGGGCCTCCGCGACTGAACCACCAAGAGGCCCGGAATGAGCGGCAGGCAGAAGGAAGGGTCGGGCGTTCTACGGACATCTGGCAGGTGCGCAGCGCGATCAGCGGGCACAAGCCGACTTCCCATTCGTAATCCGATCGTCGCCACTTCCGCGACTCGCCGACTTTTCGCTCATCTGAATTGCTTCCGGACGGCCGACAATCCGGGCAACACATCGATGCGCAGCGGGAGCTTTGATGCGACCGCGTGACGCCATAGTGAGAGCCGGGAAGTGGCCTCACCAGAGTCTCAGCTGCCTGACCGCGCGGTTCGCGATCCCAGTCCTATTGTCTTCGACGCAGGTGAGAGCAATAATCGGTGCCAGATGAGCCGCAAACCAGATGTTGATGCAACTCTAGCCTCCGTAGCCAAACAGTTTGTGAGCATCCGGCACGAGTACGCAAAGGCTCTGCGCGATCAATCTCTCGACCTGAGAATTCCGGTCAAGAATCTCATGGAGAACCTGCGTAGCGCCCTCGACTACATGGCCCACGATATCTACGACTCGTGTTGTCGCGTTGGCCAAACAGCAGGCCGAAAGCAGGCTCCGAAAGTCTACTTCCCTTTCGGACGCGACGATGCCAGTTTCAAGTCTAGTCTGGGTAGTTCACTGCCCGGCCTGCAGACCCAGGCACCGGCGGTGCACAACTTGATTCTCGCCATGCAGCCGTTTCAGTGCGGGGACGATTGGCTTTGTGACCTTTGTTCTATTGTCAACGAGAACAAGCACAACAGGCTGCAGGCGCAGGTGCGATCGGAGACGGAGACACACACTGTCGAGAGCGAGTTCGGCAGCGTCACCATCCCTGTGAATAATCCGAACATGAAGATAACATCCATGCCCGGCGCTGTTAAGGTTTTTGGGGTGCCGGCCCAGTTCACCGGCGAGGGCATACTGACAGCGCCGTCCAGCCGGATCAAACACACACGCACGAAATGGGTAGCCTTCACATTCGAAGGAACGGAGGTGAATGTGATCGGCCTGCTCGAAAAGGCCGTGACGGGAGTTACAGCGTTCTCCGGAAGGCTCTACCGTCAGATCTGACTCGGCCCGACTGGCGCACGACGGGCCACTCGGAAACCATGCCTATGGCCGGCAAACGCCCGTTCCGTCCTCTTGGTCGGACCACGTTGAGCCTGCCAGGCAGAGGGAAACGTAGGCGACTACACGGCCACATAGCCTGCGCCGTCATCGAGGTGGTTCGATGGAGCGGCGTTTCACGGGATCTATCGCGAAAGGAGGGGCCTGAAACCAGTTGGACGGCCCTTCTACTCTCCGCCTTGGTTTTCCCACCAGGATTACGAGAAGATAGTCATTATTGTTTGTAGGAGGCCCATTGACAGACGATGAAGACGCGCTGAAAGACGAACCCACCAAGTACGCGGAGGCCGCCCATCTAGGCGAGATCATGGGCGCCTTAGAGCGGGAGCAGTTGGTCGGGCGCTACGCCCTCAACTGCGAGTTCCACGACGCCGGGACCTTACTCCAACGCCTGCAAACGTCTGAACTCGCAGACTCACGCCGGTGGGCGTTTCGCGGCCAAGCTGACGCGGACTGGGGACTCACACCTGCGATCGAGAGACTCCGCCCAGAGCCGGTCTTCTGGAACAAGGCTGAGGCACGGATCCTCCGCGACTTCAAAGAACGTGCGCACCTCTACTTGCCTGCTTTGCCCGAACCGGACGATGAGCTTTCCTGGTTCGCTCTCATGAGGCACTACGGAGCGCCGACCCGCCTCTTAGACTGGACCAAGTCCCCCTACGTGGCAGCGTTTTTCGCTGTGAGCGAGGCAACCAGGCACAAACCCTCCGTCATTTGGGCCATAGACCAATCTGCAATATTGCAGCATGCAGTTGGCATACTCTGCCCCGACGGCGGCGGTCTAGCCGCCAGCCATCCTTCTGCCGCCGTGCTCGGTGATGCCGAGAACTTCGCTGAGGTTTTTTTCAGGTCCACCACTGATCCCTTGATCGCCCCCGTGGAGCCCTCGGTGACCAATGAGCGCCAAGTCATCCAGCAGGGGCTCTTTCTGTGCTCGAATTCCATGCAAGGGGGGTGGGGCTTCGAGACCACGCTCAAACACATGCTCCGCGGCTGCGCACAGACCGGTTCCCACTGGCTTTACAGGCTCGAGGTCTTCCCCGCGGCCCGCGATGAGCTACTCAGGGAACTTCTCAGAATGAACGTTTCCGACGCAACCCTGTTTCCAGGGCTCGACGGGTTCGCGAGATCGTTGCGCACAAGAGCAAGCCTGGGATCAGACTACATTGAGGACCACTGCTATCCGATATAGGTCAGAGGGATGCACTGTGGGGAGCGGCGGGGTGGCTCCCGCCCGGTCCTTTGCTGCGATCACTTGTGGCGGTCCGCTCCACGTCAACTGGACGGGAAACGCCCGACCCGCCGAGGTGGCCGGACGGTCGGCCGCCTATTCCAGGCTCTACGCCGACAAGCCAGTACTTAACCGGCGCTGACTTCCTCGAACGCCGTCTGGACCGTCAGCGGCACAAGTCCGGGATGGCGACTACGCGGCAAATTGGCGTACGACGGAGGGCAGGTTGGGCTAGTCAAGGCGGGTATGGGCGTTGACCAAGAGTAATCCATCGAGGCAGCGACTGAATCAGCCAGCCGGGCGCCCCGATGCGTCAGCCAGACTCCGAGATTGGCGCCGCTCAACTGGGCCGAAGAACGGTCGAAGAATGCATAGCATGGGGTTTGTCATGCTACAGTGAGCAGATTGAAAGGGCCAACCAGTGACCGCGACGCTTGAGAGCTTTCGATCGAGTCTACAGAAACTCATCTCGAACTTCGATGTCGACAAACGGCACTACCTTTCCAAGTCCTACTCGGAAGCGCAGGCCCGCGTCGACTTCATCACGCCGCTCTTCGAAGCGCTCGGATGGGACGTGACCAACAAAGAAGGCCTGCGCTACGATGCGCGGGAGGTGGTGGTCGAAAAGGGTGAGACCGACACTCCCGGGCGTCCGGACTACAGCTTCCGTGTTGAGGGGCAAACCAAATTCTTTGCGGAGGCGAAAGCTCCGTCCGAGCCTTTGAACGTTGCCAAACACATTTTGCAGGCCAAAGGCTATGCCTGGAACACCCGTCAAGTCTTCTTCGTGGCTCTCACAGACTTTATTGAGTTTCGTTTCTACGATGCTTCGATCCGGCCTGACGAACGAAACCCTGATGAGGGGCTTCTTCTCAGATTGGCTTATCGCGACTATTTAGATAATGCGGAGAAGCTCTGGGAATTCTCAAAGGAACGCGCCATAGCTGGTTCCCTCGATGCAATGCTGCCACGTGATCGACGCACGCAGCGATTGCGCATTCCAGTGGACGAGGCATTTCTGGACGAAATGAGTGGCTGGCGGGAAGACCTTGCCAGGAACATCTATAAGAACAATCCCGAGTTCAACGCGAAGCAACTGAACGAAGTAGTCCAACGCTTGCTGGACCGCATTGTCTTCATACGAATAGCAGAGGATCGTCGCATTATCGAGAAGCGCCGGCTTGCGGATGCAGTGGACGAATGGAATGCACGCGGTGGGAAATTTCACATTTTCGAGTGGCTAAATGATCTATTTCACCAGATCAATGAGGACTTCAACGGCGAAATCTTCAAGCCGCACCTTTCCGAGACGATCAGGATCGACTCTGAAGTACTGGTCCGAATCATTGAGCGTCTCTACCCGCCCAGGAGTCCGTACCGATTTGATGTGATCGGCGTTGAGCTCCTCGGTTCCACCTATGAACGCTACCTCGGCAAGACTATTCGGCTCACAGCCAGACAGGTCCGTCTCGAGGAAAAACCTGAGGTGCGCAAGGCCGGTGGCGTCTACTACACCCCCAGCTACATTGTGGACTACATCGTCAAGAACACAGTCGGGAAACTTATCAGTGGCAAAACGCCCCGCCAGATCGAGGCGATTCGCATCCTTGATCCCGCCTGCGGCTCGGGGTCCTTCCTCATCAGCGCGTTCCAGTGCCTCATAGACTACCACGCTCGTTGGTATATCGAACACCCAGAGCACGAAGGGCTGGCTCAAAGACGCCCGGTGCTTGACTTCATGCGTGAGGTCTACAACGACCCCGGCGGTTTGCTGCGTCTCTCGGTCTATCGGAAGGTCCAGATCCTCAGAAACAATCTCTTCGGTGTGGATATCGACCCTCAGGCCGTCGAAATCACAATGATGAGCCTCTACCTCAAAGCTTTAGAGGGCGAAAAGCAGCAGTTGCCTACCAAGCAATCTATTCTCCCATCACTTAAGGCGAACATCCTCTGCGGGAACTCGTTGATTGGCCCAGAAATATATGACCAAGGTGCACTCTTCACTGATGATCAACGTGACCACATCAACACCTTCGACTGGACTTCCGACGTTGCAGGCTTTGGCCGAATTATGAAGAACGGCGGATTTGACGCAGTCATCGCCAATCCACCCTGGGGTTACGACTTTTCCGAATACGAACTACGATACCTACGTGACACGTATCGACCTATAATCGTGCGGATGATAGATTCGTTCATGTTTTTCGTAGCAAAAGCATGCGCATCCATTCGGCACAGGGGTTACATTGGAATGATTGTGCCTGATGTCATTCTATATCAAACCGACAACTTACGATTGCGAGAGCTAATCATTGAGCGGTTCCGCCTAGTGCGCGCTGTGAACTTAGGTGATCGCGTCTTTGCGCGGGTCACTCGTCCGTGTTGCATATTCGTGCTGCAGTCCACGAAGCCAGGTAGGAACGAGGTGATAGTCTCGGACCTCTCGAGCCTCAGTGAAAGTGACAGAGTAGAGACATTGTCGGCGGAGAACGGTTCCCGTGCGTCACGAGTTAGGCAAGCAGAGATTGTGGGTCTTCCGGGAAAGTTGATTCCAGTAAGTGGAACGAGTCGCTATGACATCTGGTTCAAACTCGTACACAGTAAAACAGTAGCGCAGCTTGTGGAGTTAGTGGATGAAGATGGCATTCAGAGGGGTGTTAGTCCAGATCTCAAGGAAGCCTTTATTGTAGATGCACGGCAGGCAAAAGCGGAGGGCCTAGAGAAACCGTGGCTCCGCAAAGTTCTATTGGGTGGCGATATCAAGAGGTATCGAATTGACTACGCTGATCGGCTGGTGGTGTATTTGACGCGGTCCGATGACCCCAGGATGTTTCCTCACATCCGGGACTTCATTGCACGCTTTAGGAAGCAGATAACGTGTACGGAAGTGCGGGATCATAAACATTCTCTATATTGCCTTCATCGCTCAAGGGAGGAGCGGATCTTCCGAAAGGGAAGGAAGCTCGTCGGTGTGATTACCGAAGACGAACCGATTCTTGCGAGGGATGACGATCAGTATTTTGCGACAGATGGCGCATACCTATTCAGCGTGAAGCGAGAGGTCAGCTGCAATTACGTCCTGGGGATCATGAATTCCCGGTTGATGCGTTTCCTCTATCGTCTTGCGGCGACGGAAACGAACCGGGTGCTGGCCCAGGTGAAGCCCTCGATTCTCGGAACTCTGCCTATTCGCTTAATGGACCTTAACAAAACCTCGGACATGGTGCGACACGACCACATGGTGGGGCTCGTTGACCGGATGTTGGAAATGAACAAGAAAAGGTATAGTGGCAGACTTGCTCCCTCGCAACTTGACCGGATCGAGCGCGAGGTCGCCGCCACTGACGTAGAGATTGACAGCTTGGTTTACGAGCTTTACGGGATCACAGATGAGGAGCGGAGAATCGTCGAGATGTGAGTTTTAGAAACCTTCGAGAGTGCAGTGGCGAAGATGGTCACTGCTCCAGCGGCGGGATTACTGGCTTTGAAGTCGCCGTCACACCACTAGGACGTATCACGTTAGATCCCTATCGGAGGTGTTCCGGCACCACACCGTTCGAGTGCGACCGACACTCCAAGCCGGGGCACTTTCGATAGGGCCGTTTGAAGGAAGCCGCTAGCGCTTGCGGCGAACGCGGCAGCTATGGGATTTGAATTGTAAGCCGCTGTAAATACAGGAGTTGATCGATCCCACAGAGCGGCTGATAGCGTGCCTTTGGCCTGTGAAGCATCACGGCTCATCCTACCTCCAGTGGTCGGTCGAAGCAAGCGCGGCGAGGAACAAATCACCGCCGATGTAGGCCGAACGCGTAGCGTCCGCCGCGCCAGCGGCTTAGTTCTAACGCCCGACCCGTAGAAGTATGCCAGCCGACGCGGGCCGGAAGTCCCCTTGGGGGAAGTGCGCAGCCGTGCGTTGCCCGCGGCATCGTGATCTCCTCGAACGCCGTTTATGGGTCGTCAGCGGCTCTCGGCAGCAGGAACAGGCATGGACCCGTTGCCACGTGCGCTACCCCGCCCAGATTCCCGTCCGCAAAGGGTGCAGGAAGTCTCAGGCAGCTCACTCTGCTTCTAGGAAGCTAAATCCAGCCTGACGCTCTCGTAACGTGAGCGGAGCAAGGAGATGAAACTCCTGCCGTTGGCGATCTCACTCAAATCGGATTCATCGATCACGACAATAATGATTCCGCGGTCTTGAAAGACCTTCAGTTGTTCCCGTGCAGCGTCGTCTCCAGACCCCCTCCCGGAAATGCCGTGCTTCGAAAAGAGGATGCCGAACTTGGCCTTTACTGAATCGAGCACCCGACAGAACTTGGCAAACTCCGTTGTGCCCGCCGGCGCCTGCCAGTCTTTGCACTCGCATACGAAGTACCGCCCAAACTCGGCGCGAAAATCCATTTGGACGCCTTCCATTGCACATACGACGTCGTAGTCCGTCGAATGGCTTCTCTTGCGGCGATATACGCGGCACCCTGGCATGATGCTCATCAGATACTCGGCCAGCAGTTCCAAACGCTTCCCAGTGCCATCCCCAAGCCCGCCGAGCAAAAACATGACATATTTTCGGTTTACAGGGTAGAGGTCCACCTCTTCGGGAGAGGGATAGCCTGTAATCCATTCCTGATCGAGTTGCTGCAAGACCCACTCCGGAAAGGCTCCTGAAGTTTCGTCAGTTTGAAACAGCCGATAGGCCTCCTTGGCATAATGCGTAATGACGTTGTGCGGCATGCCAAAAACCCAGGCGGCCCGGAAGTAAGATCCGTGCTGTTCCGGTGACACTGTTCCCTCGCAGGCAATAGCATCTTCAATCAGCGTCAACACAATGAAGCGCCTGGCCATCATCGGCCGTCCGAGGTGACGATGACAGTCACTCATCCAAACGAGCGGCATCCCTTTCATCGTGTGCTTCTGCGTCTGGATTTCGTAATCAAGCATGTGCAGATACAGGCGTTCAAAAATCGCAATCGCCTCGTGAAAACGACGACCATTCAACAGCGCCAATCCGCAGACCTCCCAATGCCGGGTCCGTCGTTGACCAACGTCTTCTGGGGAGTAGAGCTTTGGCAACACGTCGCATAGCTGCCACCCTCCATCCCGACCTTCCAGCAGAGTCCGGCATTCTTTGGGCAGGTCCTTGATCTCTTCTTCAAAGGTCATGGGCTTAACGGCAACTCAGCATTCTCTCTCATTATGGATCAATTCAGATGGCGGACAATCTTGCCGCTGAAATTCGACTGCGCTTATGTCCCCAAGTGGCATACGGGAAGTTGTCTGGAGCCTGATCCAGCCGGGGTTCTGGAGGCACGGCGGCAGATGCTGGCTGACCTCCCAGGATGGATCTCCCGCAACGTTGTTTGGGGGCAGCTTCGCTAAGCGATCAAAGATATCCCTCTTCACCGTCCTTCGCACATGCGGTGCCGAGTGGTCACGTTCAGAGGCAACCCGGAACTGACTAGCGCCGCCACGGATCCCGGGGGGTGTATGGTTGATCGTCGCCCGTCTCAAGCAACTCAGGGTGGCTCGAAAGGTGCTCCAGTGCCCACGGCTGAATATTGTACGGAAGTTGGAGGCGCACCACGACCCCGGAGGACCGGTAGAGTATCCTTTTTGCCTCAAGGCCACCGATCACCCCATCGCCCACCGGGAAGTACCCTGTGTGGCTGTCCCCGGAGAGGTAGTTTCTTAGGACCCGTTTCTCGTCGGCTGACAGCGAGTACAGAGCCTTGGCAAGCCGCTTCTCATTGGTCCTCCACGTTATTCGCTTGCCGATCCAGGCAAGCACGTTCGCAAGTACCATGGCCGCGCAGAGCAGAGTTCCAGTCCCAATGGACGAGCGGTGCCGTCCGCGCAGTTCTGTGACCCCAAATCGATCCAACCAGAGATCGGGAGCAGACAGCAGGAATATGCCAGCGACCAGCAACGCCAGAAAGTAGCGTACAGGCACCTTCAGTGCGTCAATCCACTTCCCCACGTCAAGCGTCATAACGTCTCAAGCGATAGGGTGGCTCATTGCATAATCCCCGGAGGTACAGGGCGAAGCTGGAACAGGTCATGGGGCATGCACCGCAGTTAGCATCTCTATGGGCCCTTCCTGCAGCTCGTGGCCATTCGCCGTCCCTCAGCGGGGCTCTCGAACGCCCGTTCCACTCTAATACTGCTCGGCTGCTGCGCCGTCTGCAAACCATTCCCTCAAGGCGTCTATCCGTCCCGACTCGACAGTATGGCACGAGACGCCCTCGCCCGTCGAGGTCATGCGCACGCCCGCGTAATGATGAAGCCGTGCGCACGCTGGCAGAGCCGCTGGTGCGCTCCCGACACCTTTCGTCTCGCACAGCCATCTCCCGCTCACAACTGCAACCGTAACGATGCGGTGCGCAGTCGCGTATTGAAGCGCGCCCTTTGGGAAGCCGGAGGTAGAGAAAAGCACGCCGTTGTGTGCCCGGACGTTCTAGCAACTTAGCCTTGAGCACCATTTCGTCTCGCCGCTCGACCGGACGGCGCTGGTGCTTGCATTCGACTAGAACAATTACCTCTGCTCCACGGAAGACGTTGATCTTGGCGAGTACATCGATCTTGTACTCGCCCCGGGTGCCCTTGATGGTGCCGAGATGCTTAGCTTCGATCTGCTGATCGTCGCCGGTCCAGCATTTTCGTAGCCGACCGAGAACAATCTTCTCGAATTCACAGGGCTTGATTTCCGCAGGGACGCGTGGATTCCATGGGGGAAGTGGATTCCGGTCGCGCATAGACTCACCTTACACCAGGGACTAGGCTAGATGCTCAGCCTTAAGGACAACGCTACGTGACGCCCGCGAGAACAGCCTGCCGACCTCCAAGTTCCTCGGAAGTCCCCTTCTGGGAAGTCCGGCCGGGTTAGGAACGACAAACGCGCTTGCGGCCGCCGATCCACTTGACCGAAGAGTCGCCGTGTCGGACTTGTGATGGGCAGCGTACCAAACGGCGGTCCGGCCCGACCTGTTCGAGCGCCCTGAGCAAAGAGACTACAATTGATCGGGAAGGCTTCACGCAAACCCACGCAAGCCACAACGGAGGCCATATGACCAGACGCTTACTGACCGCACTTGCGGTTCTCTTCGCAAGCAGCCTTGCCGCGCCCAACATCGGGCACGCGCAGACGTTCAAGGTTGAGAAGTTTGATATCAAGGGTGACGGCGGCACGGACTATGTCGCCGTCGAAGCCGCCACGGGGCGCGTGTTCGTTTCGCGTGCCACCCACATGATGGTGGTCGAAGGCGCCACCGGCAAAGTACTCGGTGACATTCCGAACACGCCGGGCGTGCATGGCGCCGGCATCGCCACCAAGGCTGGTCACGGCTTTACGACGAATAGCGGCGACCAGACTGTCACCATGTTCGATTTGAAGACGCTGGCGGTGATCAAACAAATCAAGGTCGGCCCCGGTCTCGACGGCATCATGTACGATGAGCCCGACGACAAGATCATTCTGACGAATCACAGCCGCCCGATCGGCACTCTCACCGCGATCGATCCAACGAGCGGTGACATCGTCGCCACCGTCGAGCTCGAAGACACGGCGCCCGAAGGCGCCGCGGCCGATGGCAAAGGACACATCTTCGTCAACAACGAAGGCAAGAACACGATCCAGGTGATCGACGTCAAGACGTGGAAGGCGACCGCCTCGTGGCCGCTCGCGCCGTGTGAAGGGCCGACGGGCATCGCGTATGACAAAGCGTCGAACCGCATTTTCTCGGGCTGCAGCAATACATCCGTCGTCGTTGATCCAAACACGGGCAAAGTCGTGGCGACCATCAAGAACGGCACGCGCGTTGACGCCCTGGGATGGGATCCGTCGAAAAAGCTGATTTACATTCCGAATGGGGGCGAGGGCAACGTCACGGTCGTCCACCAGGATTCGCCCGACAAGTACACGATGGTTGCCACGGTCGACACGTTCGCCGGCGCGAAGACGATCACGGTCGATCCAGTGACGCACAACGCGTACCTCTTCCAGCCTGAGCGCGGTCCGGCTCCGGCGCCACCCGCCGGCGCGGCGCCACCGGCGGCGGGCGGACGTGGCCGCGGTCCACAGGGTCCGATCGTCGCTGCGTGGTTTATCGTGATCAAGCAGTAGCGATTCATATGCACTAACGGCGGCGGCGAGCCAGCATCGGCGCCTCGCACCGGTGTCGCGCGCCGGAAAAAGAGGAGTACCATGAAGCATCTGATCGTTGCGGTTCTGGGCGTGCTGCCGCTGGCAGCCGCGATCGATGGCCCCGTGAGAATCGACACGGGCGCCATCTCCGGGGTAGCTACATCCACTCCGGGCATTTATGTGTTCAGAGGCATTCCCTATGCGGCGCCTCCGGTCGGCAGGCTGCGATGGCGCCCACCCCAGCCCGCCGCCAAGTGGACCGGCGTTCGCAAGATGGATACTTTCGGCTCCCCTTGCGTCCAGCCGTCGCGCGCTAACCCAAAGGGGGCCATAGGAAACGAGGACTGCCTCTACCTGAACGTGTGGACCCCGGCGAAGACCGCCGCCGACCGGCTTCCGGTCATGTTCTGGATCCACGGCGGCGGCTTTCGCGACGGCTATGGCTCCATGCCGTGGTACGACGGCGAAGAGCTTGCCAAGAAGGGCGTGATCGTGGTGACGATCAACTACCGCCTGGGTGTCCTCGGTTTCTTTGCCCACCCGGAACTGACAGCCGAATCGGACCACAAAGCCTCGGGGAACTACGGTCTGATGGACGACATCGCGGCGCTCCAATGGGCCCACAGAAATATCGCCGCACTCGGCGGGGATCCGGCCAAGGTCACCATCTTCGGGCAGTCCGCGGGATCCATGGCGGTCAACAGCCTGCAAGCCTCGCCGCTGGCAAAGGGGCTGTTCCGGGCGGTGATCGGCGAGAGCGGCGCGGCCTTCGGCCCGCAGCTCGATAACGGGCCGCTGGCCCAGGCTGAACAGGCGGGCCGGAAGTTCGCGGCAGCGCAAGGGGCCAAGTCGATCGCGGAACTGCGGGCCAAGCTTGCGGATGCCCTGGTCATGGCCCCATACACCGCCGGTACGAACGCCGACGGTTGGGTTCTCCCCGAGGAACCGCTGGTCATCTTCCAGAAGGGGCGCCAGAACCCCGTCCCGGCGCTCATAGGTTCGAACTCCGATGAAGGACGGCTATTCGCGCGCGGCCGCATGACGGCCCGGCAGTTCATCGACCAGGCGCGCCAGAGGTACGGGGCCGCGGCGGACGAGTATCTCAAGCTCTACCCGGCCGGTTCGGACGCCCAGGCGGTCGAATCCCGGCAACGGTCGCTGACGGAAGAGACCATGGGTTTGAACGTGCGGCTCTGGGTGGAAGCGCAAGCCAAAGCCGGCCTCAAGACGTACGTCTACTATTTCACGCGCATCACGCCCGGCGGGCCGCCGGCGAATGTGGACCCAAACTCGCCTAGCCTGGGGGCTCCGCATGGAGAGGAATTGGCCTACATGACCAACAATATCTCCCACTCCGAGGCGCTCCGGGCGAGCCAAACCTATGCCAACGCCAAGCCCGATGCCTACGACGTGAAGTTGGCCGGCATCGTCTCGACGTATTGGGTCAACTTCGCCAAGACGCTGGACCCGAACGGCGGCAATCTGCCTCGCTGGCAGGCGTTTGATCCCGCCAGGAGCGACCAGGTGATGGAGCTGGGCGACAAGGTCGGGATGCGGTCCCATCCGGATGAGGCCGGCATCCTCTTCCTGGAAAAACATCGTTGAAGGGAGGCTTTCGGACGGCTACTCCCGGTCGGCGCCGGTGCAAGATAAACTGAGCAATATCATGCCCCATACAGCTTGTTTCCAGTTTTCGCCGCGCGCAGCCCGCCTCGCGGCGCTCGGCCTCGTTGCCTTTGCGCCCCTCGCTCTCGCTCAGCGTGGAGGCGGCGCGCCTCAGGAGGCTCTGGTCTCTCCCGAGGTCCATACCGATCGCACCGTCACCTTCCGGCTGTATGCTCCCAAGGCAACCGAAGTCACCCTCACCGGCGACTGGATGGCCACGCTCGAATCCCGCACCGGCGGGACCACCAAGATGACCAAAGGAGCGGATGGCATCTGGACGTTTACGTCGCCGCCGCTCGAGCCCACAATTCACCTTTACTTTTTCACTCTGGACGGCATCAATATCGCTGATCCGGTGAATCCCGATATGAAGCTGCGCAACCGGACTTCGGCCAGCCTTGTGGAAGTGCCCAGCAGCCCGGCGCCCGTCTGGCAGTTGCAGGCGGTGCCG
This sequence comes from Bryobacterales bacterium, assembly GCA_963798455.1. Taxonomy (GTDB): domain Bacteria; phylum Acidobacteriota; class Terriglobia; order Bryobacterales; family Bryobacteraceae; genus CAWCTD01. The sequence continues at coordinate 3,628,082 of CAWCTD010000003.1, read as the reverse complement.
CACGGGACTGTCGATTTCAACTGGCAGCATTCGGCGGCCTACAACGACCTTCACCAGTTCGCCGTGTATCTCCCGCCAGGCTACCGAAACCGCAATGTGCGCTATCCGGTTCTCTATCTGGTGCACGGCGGCGGCGACATATTCAGTAGCTGGGTGAATCCCGGCGCGGCCAACATCATCCTCGACAACCTGATTGCGCAGAAAAAGGCCGTGCCGATGATCGTGGTCATGCCGTACAACGGAAGCAATTACCCCCGGCTGCCGCTCGCCTCCCCTGGCGCCGGCGGTGGCACGGCTCCGCAGTTTGAGGATTATCTCACGAAGGAGTTAATCCCGTACGTCGACGCGAACTATCGGACTCTGACCGACCGCAAGAACCGCGCCATGGCCGGACTCTCCGCCGGCGGCGGAGCCACTTTCAACGTGGGGCTCAAGCATACCGAACTGTTCAGCCAATTCGGCTTCTTCAGCTCGGGGGCCATCACCGGCGAGGCCGTGACCCGCTATCCGGAGCTCGCCAGCGCAAAAGCCGCGGCGGGGAAGCTCGATCTAATTTGGATCAGTTTCGGAAACCAGGATCCGAACAGTGCCGGCGCCCGGCAATTCGATGCGGCGCTGACGAAAAACGGCGTCAAACACACCTACGTCACTCGCGATGGCGGACACGTGTGGCCGGTATGGCGTTGGTCGCTGGCCGAATTCGCGCCGCTGCTGTTCCGGAAGAACTAAGAGATAGGCCGGGGACCTGCCCCAAAGGGTGTAGCCTGATATGCTCCGAGGTATATGACACGAGCGTTGCTGGGAGGGCTGTTTCTGGCGGCGGTGGCCGCGGCGGCTCCGGGCGAGGTGAAGCAAATTGCCCCGGGCGTGTTCGTCCGCATGGAAGACCCGGAGAAGCAAGCTATCGCCAACAGCGGGTGGGTGGTGTTCCGCGACTACGTGCTGGTGATCGACGCCAATTACCCCTGGGGGGCGCGCGCCATTCTGAACGACATCCGCAAGACCACGGACAAGCCGGTGCGGTTCGTCTTCGACACCCACTATCACTCCGATCATGCGTTCGGCAACAGCGTCTTCGTGGATGCCGGAGCCACCGTGATCGCCTCGGAGGAGACGGCGGCCGAGTCGGCGGAGAAGAATCCCGCGGCTTGGAAGGAGAGCAAGGGGAGCGGGGAATACGACTTGAAAGCCTACCGGCTGGAGCAGCCGCAGATCCGCTTCCGCGACAAGCTGGTCTTCGACGACGGCACGCACCGGGTGGAGTTGCTGCGCATGGGGCCGGCGCATACGCGGGGCGATGCGGTGGCCTACTTGCCCAAGGAGCGGGTGCTGTTCACCGGCGACCTGGTGGTGAGCCGTCCGGCGCACAAACTGGATGATCCGGATGTGAACCATGACGCATGGATCCGCGTGCTGGACGATCTGGCGCGGATGGACGTCGCGATCGTGGTGCCGGGGCATGGGGAACTGGGGACGGTAGAGACCATCCGCGGGGACCGCGCGTTTCTGGCGGACATGGTGACACAGATTCGGGCCGGGATCGCGAGGGGCGAATCTATGGAACAGGTCCAGCAGAAGATCGATCTCGCGCGGCACCACCCGTGGGGGGACGATTCGAATCGCGTTCAGGGCTATGTGCGTGTCATGTACCCGATATTGGCGAAGCAGCGGTGACGGCTTCCTGAGGGGGCTGGGGACTTCGGTTTCGATCACACCTGCCCGCCGCGCGCTTCGGCTTCGGTGAGCCAGCCGCGGCGCAGGCGTTCCGGAGGAATGCTGGAGAGATAGGGCTTGATGTCGAGAATCGGGGTCCCCTCCAGCATATCGATGCCTCGGACGTGGAGGACCGGACCCTCCCGGCGCAACAGCTCGACTACGGTCAACCCGATCGGATTCGGACGCCTCGGCGCGCGGGTCGCAAACACGCCGTGCGGCCGATCGTCGCTTGGTGGCGTTACCGCCAGGTCGCATCCTTCGGAGCGATCGAATGCCCAGATGACGAACAGGTGAGAAAAGCCTTCAATATCCGACAGGCCAGACTCAAATTCCGCCCGTATCTCGAGAACCCCTTCCGCCTCGTGCTTGGCGCCTAGCCCCTTCGGAACCTCCTGGGTATCCCTGTAGGGGCTTCTGACATACCCGATCGGCTGCATGGACAACATACCGAACTCGTCTGCCCGCCTGCGCTCTTCCGTGCCACCCACATTTCTATTCTATGCGCGCAGGCACGCGAGGCGGCCCGGGCCGGTCACTTCGTCGGGGAGCGCGACCACTCGCTGGCGCTCGTGGTTCGGTGGGAAGCACTAAATCGCAGCCGGCAAGGAGCGGTTAGTGGACGTTAGACTGTTGCGCCGTACGCTAGACTACGGGTGGGAGAGGCCATGAAACGCGGTTTCCTGCCCGAGAGCGATCCTGCCGCGTCCCTGCCGGGTGAGTATGCCGCGTGGGAGGAGACCGCTCATGAACTGCCCAAGCTGCTGGCCTCCGGGACGGTCCGGCGGGCGCTGGACCACCTTCCGCGTCTCGATGCGACGCCGCTCACTACCTCCGAGGCGCTGGCCGAGCGGGGGATGCTGCACCTGGAATACGCGGACCGCTACATTCACCAGCAGCATCAGAAGAGCGCGGCGAATCCCAGCGAAGTGGGGACAGGCGGCACGCCGTTCATGCAGTACCTCGAAGAGCACCGCGAAACCACCCTGCGCCACCTCCTGTAACGCTGAGCGGCGCCGGCGGATACTCACGCGATAAGCTGCGGCAGCAGTTCCCCCGATTTCCCGCGCAGCGAACGATCCACCTCGGCGGAGAGGCCGGTTTCCTCGGGGTTGATCTCGATCACCTTGGCCCCCGAGGACTTCGCCAGCCATATCAAGCCCGCCGCCGGGTAGACGACGGCCGAGGTCCCAATAACCAAGAACAGCTCCGCGGAGCGGGCCGCCTGCTCCGCCTCCGACCAAACCCTGGTGGGCAGCGGCTCTCCGAACCATACCACGCCGGGCCGCAACAGGCCGCCGCAACGGCAGCGCGGCGGCAGTTCGGGAAGCGGCGCCCGCTCGTCCTTGTGCTCCCGCCCGCAGACCGTGCAGCGCACCCACCAGATATCGCCGTGGAGCTTGAGCAACTTGCGGCTGCCGGCACGGTCATGCAAGCCGTCCACGTTCTGCGTGATTAGCGTGAACGACGGTTTCCTGTCCTGGAGCTGGGCCAGCGCGGCATGACCGGGGTTGGGCTGCGCATTGGCGATCAGGCAGCGCCGCCAGTCATACCACTCCCAGACGACACGCGGATCTCTGGCGAAGGCCTCCGGGGTGGCCAGGTCCTCGGGACGATATTGCTTCCACAGCCCGCCCGCGCCTCGAAACGTGGGAACGCCGCTTTCGGCGGAAATTCCGGCGCCGGTGAGCGCGGCCACGCGAGAGGCGGCATCGAGCCACGCACACGCTTGCTGCACAGAAGTTACATTATCCTGCATGCGGCGCCTGGTCCGCCGCTTGATTTGTCTGTTCCGGGTTGACACAATCTAGCTGGTGGAAAACAACACTCGAATTGGACCGCCCGCGGATGCCGTTCGAGCGCAACTGGCTAAGATGCTGGCCAGCACGCATTTCGCCAGATCACCCAAGCTCTCGCGTTTTCTTGAGTTCACGGTGGCGCAAACTCTGGCCGGCCGCGCGGACTCCCTGAAGGAGTATCCGATCGCTGTCGAGGTGTTCGGACGCAAGCCTTCTTTCGACCCGCAAGACGACGCCATCGTGCGCGTGCAGGCGGTGAGCCTCCGTTCGAGGGTGGCGGAATACTACGCCAAGGAGGGCCACGACGATCCCGTGCTGGTCGAGTACACCAAAGGAAGCTACGTGCCGGGACTGCGGGAGCGGACGGAGGCCGGCCAGCCTGCACCGCCGGATCAGGCGCCGGACTCGATCGCCGTTCTTCCGTTCGTAAACATGAGCTCCGACCCGGAGAATGAGTACTTCAGTGACGGGCTTACCGAGGAACTGATCAGCGCCCTCAGCAACGTGCATGGCCTGCGGGTCGTGGCGCGCACATCGGTATTCCAGTACAAGGGCAAGCCGGCCGACGCCCGCCAGATCGGAGTGGATCTGAACGCTCGCATGATCCTCGAGGGCAGCGTTAGGAAGGCCGGGAAGCGACTGCGCATCACCGCGCAACTGATCGACGCACGCAACGGCTATCACACATGGTCGCGCTCCTACCGGGTGGAGATGACCGACCTGTTCGCCGTACAGCAGGAGATTGCGGCGGCCATCGCAGGCACGTTGCGCGAGGGCGAGCGGCGCCCTCTGAAGTGGCGCACGGAGAGCCTGGATGCGTATCATTCCTACCTGAGAGGCCGGTTCTACTTGAACAAGTGGACCGAGGACGGCTTCCGGAAGAGCATTGAATTCTTCGAGGCCGCCATCCGGCAGGACCCAGAAATGGCCGCGGCGTATTCCGGCCTGGCAGATGCCCAGTTTGTGTTCGCCTGTTACGGAAAGTCGGATCCGCGCGAGCTGATGCCGAAAGCGCGCGAGGCGGCCCAACGGGCCCTGGAGCTGGGGGATTCGTTCGCGGAGGCCCATGTCTCGCTCGGAGCAGTTCGGGCTATCTACGATTGGGACTGGGAGGGCGCGGAACAGGAATTTCTGCGCGCACTGGAGCTGGACGCCGATTGCGCCACGGCGTATCAGTGGTATGGCGTGCTCTGTCTGCTGCCCCAAGGCAGGCTGCAGGAGGCGGAAGCCGCCATCCGGCATGCGCGGGAGCTGGATCCTCTGTCGCCCCCCATCAATACTTCTCTGGGGATGCTCTACTTCGTCCAGGGCAACTACGATGACGCGATCGGGTACTTTGAGAAAGCTCTGGAGGTCGACCCGAACTTCTACCTCGCCCAATGGTGGCTGGGTATTATCTATCTGAACCGCTCGATGCTCCTCAAGGCTCTCAAGGCGTTTCGCAAGGCCGGCGTGCTCGCTAACACCAGCCTCGGTGACGCCGCCAGATTCACGTTTCGGGAGGCGCTGCTAGGTAAGCGGGCGAGAGCACGGAAAGTGCTGGAGGAGTTGACACGTCTTTCCCGGGGGCAGTACGTTTCTCCGGTCATGATTGCGGCCATTCACGTGGCGCTGGGCGAGACGGAGGCGGCCTTCGAGTGGCTCTGGACAGCCCAACGGGACCACGATGCCTGGCTGGCCTGGGTGGGGGTCGACCACCGCTTCGACGCACTGCGGACGGACAAGCGGTTTGCCGCGCTGTTGAAGAAGATCCGAATCGGTGAGGTTGCGCGGGTCACCGGAGCCCGCTGAAGCCCGCGCCGTGCCCCGCCACTCTTAACTGTTAAGTAACCCCGTCGAACCTTACCTTCCGCGAGATCTTGCCTCACAGTCAACAGTGTGAGGAACAGGACCCCGACATCCGATACGCCGGTGATCGCCCGCGGCCCCACCTGTTACCGCCCAGGCCATCAATCGGCAGACCGGCCGAGGTCATACGGATTCATCAGATCAGAACGGAGAAAACAAATGAGCGAAAAACGATTTCATATGCGCGCTGGCAAAGTGCTGCTCGCATTGGCTTTCAGCCTGATGCCGTTAGCACAGGCACAACCATGGGTCTCGTTCGAGACCCACACGCGGTACATGGCCCTTGGGGACAGCATCTCAGCCGGCTACGCAGCGATGCCTGTGACGCAGGGGTTTGTGTACCAGCTATATCAAGGCGGTGCGATCGACAAGGTCAACGACACGCTGTTTTGCGCCGCCGGCATCCCTGGTGCCCTGAGCAAAGACGTGCTCGACTACCAGGTGCCGCAAGTTAGGCGGTTTTTCAGCGACACGGGAATGCCGCATCGCAAGGTGGTGACTCTCACGCTGGGCGGCAACGACATGCTGCAGGTTCTGGGCGGCGCGGACCCGACCACCGTCCTGACAAGCTTCGGCAACAATCTGTTCCAGATCCTGACACAGCTCACCACGGAGTTTCCGGACGTTCGAATCTACGTGGCGAATTACTATGACCCTGGGCTCCCAGTCCCTGGGGAGGACGGACTTGTGGCGGCGCTTAACCAGGTGATCGGCGGGGTCGTGGCCGCCTTCCCTGGGAAGGTGGTCCTGGTCGACATTCACAGCGCCTTTGATGGCCGGAGCGGGCTGCTCTTGATCGAGAAGAAGGGCTCCGACACATTTGAGGTCCATCCGACCAACGCAGGCTACCGGGTAATCACTCGGGCCTTCGAGGACGCCATCGCAGGGCACTGAGAGACGGCCGCAGGGGTCTGGATGATGATGGAGCTCACTTCAGTGGAAGCGGCAACGGTACGGTGGAAATCACCCTGTCCATGCGCGGGAGAAGGCAGACATGAACATCCGTTGTAGAATCGTCCTCCTCCTGCTGGCAGCTCTCCTGGCGGCGGGCTGTTCCGTTCGCCGGTTCGCCGTTAACCGGGTCGGGGACGCGCTCGCGTCGGGCGGCTCGACCTACGAGGGCGACGAGGACGTGCAGTTGGTTGGCGGCGCCTTGCCGTTCGGACTGAAACTGGTCGAGAGCCTGCTGGCCGAGTCACCCCGGCACAAGGGCCTCCTGATGACTGCCTGCCAGGGGTTTGCCACCTACTCCTATCTGTCTGTTGAGCAAGACGCGGACCGGCTGGCCGGCACCGACATTGATGGCGCCGAGAAACTGCGCGCCGTGGAGTGCCTGCAACTCCCGATGCTGACCGACTCCTTTGAGGAGTTCGACTACGTCCGGGACCGCATTCCCGCCGCTCAGCAGGCGGAGTTCCTCAAGGCCGCCGCGGCAGCCGCCCAGCGGGTCCGCGCGGAGGTTCGCCAGATGGGGGACGACGCCGTGGTGGAGATGCAGAAGCGGAAGCTGAACGTGATCCGGCTGAGTGCCGCCGAGCAGACCCTGTGGCGTAAGGAGGCCGAAGCCGCTTATCCCCGGCTGCGAGGAGGCGCCATCCCCGAGGACCTGTTCGACGAAGTGATGCGGCTGCATAACGAATTTCGCGCCAAGCGCAAGACGGGCGGCGGCTGATGCGGGTTTCGAGTGTCACCGGCGCCCTTGGGCGCGCCGAAGGCTGGCTCTCCATCGGCATCCTGGCGCTGATGTCGGCCGTGCCACTGATCGAGATCGCAGGCCGGAAACTGGCAGGCGGAGGCATCCCGGGTTCGATACCTGTGGTCCAGTACCTCACTTTGTGGGTCGCCTTTCTGGGCGCCGCTCTGGCCGGCGCGGCGATGGACATCTACTCCGCCATGTTGGTGATCGTCCCGCTGATTGCGCCCATGGGGCTGCACTACGGGATCGACCCGGTACACCTGGGCATTGTCTTCCTGGCGAACATGGAACTCGGCTACCTGATGCCGCCGATGGGAGAGAACCTGTTCCTGTCTTCCTATCGCTTCAAGCAGTCTCTGGCGAAGGTCATTGTTGCGACCGTGCCCTATTCCCTGATGCTGCTGGCCGCCGTGCTGCTCATCACGTACCTGCCGTACCTGATTCCCCGCTAGGTTCTTCGGCGGGTCCCTCGGCGGTAGTGGCCGGTTCGCGGTAGACGGCACATCCCCATGCGCGGCCGCCAAGGCGTGGCGCCGAAAAGTTTACTGGGAAGGCGGGAGGGCGGGTATATACTGTTGTTTTCGGAGGATGTCATGCGAAAGTCCCACATTGTTTATTGTGCGGCCATCACGGCCTGCTTCGCGATGGGCTCTGGCTGCAGCCGGAAGGAGGCGTCACAGACGATCGACCCCTCCAGGCTCCAGGTCTTCGCCGCGTTGCCCGAAGCGGTGCAGCCGGTCATGGGCGAGCTGACGGAAGAGAAGATCGCGCTCGGCCGGATGCTCTACTACGAGCCCCGGCTGTCGCTGGAGCAGGAGACGTCCTGCAACTCGTGCCATGATCTCAGCAAGTACGGGGTCGACGGGCAACCGACTTCGGATGGGCACAAGAAACAGAAGGGCACGCGCAACTCCCCTACCGTCTACAACGCGGCCGGCCATTTCGCTCAGTTCTGGGACGGGCGCGCCGCGGACGTCGAGGAGCAAGCCAAGGGGCCGGTCATGAACCCGGTCGAGATGGCCATGCCCAGCGAAAAGTACGTGGTGGGCGTCCTCAAGTCCATGCCCGGGTACGTGCAGGCTTTTGGCAAGGCCTTCCCCGGGGAGAAGGACCCGGTGACTTTCGACAACATGGCTGTGGCCATCGGCGCCTTCGAGCGGAAACTGCTCACTCCGGCGCGCTGGGACAAGTTCCTGCGGGGCGATCAAGCGGCGCTGACGCCGGAAGAGAAAGCTGGCTTCAACACCTTCGCGGAGGCGGGTTGCCCAACCTGCCACGTGGGGACGTACCTGGGCGGCAATCTCTACCAGAAGCTGGGCGTCATGAAGCCTTATCCGGATCAGTCCGATTTGGGGCGCTACCAGGTCACCAAAGCGGAACCAGACAAAATGTTCTTCAAGGTTCCGTCGCTGCGCAATATCGAGAAGACGGGGCCTTATTTCCACAACGGCAAGGTGGCCACGCTGGATGCGGCAGTGGTTCAGATGGGCGAGTACGAACTGGGGAAACAACTGAGCCAGGCCCAGGTGCAGTCCATCCTCACGTGGATGCGGTCGCTTACGGGAGAAGTGCCGTCGGAGTACATCAAGAAACCTGAACTGCCCGAGAGCACGGCCAGAACGCCCAAACCGGTTTCGGATTAGCCAGCGCGAGGACGCGATGACCGGAGTCTTGACTTGCCGCGCTCAGATCCCGCACAATGAAGAAGCCCGCCCTGTGCCGGGCGGCCGACAGCTCTGGCCGATCTCTAGTATTCGCGCGCAAACGAGGGTGGAATGCGCATTCAAAAGACCACTGGCTTTATTCTTCTGCTGAGTTTTTGCATTGTTCTTGTGGCGGCTCTGCCCGCGCCTCAGAAGAAGAGCAAGACCGCTGCTGTCTCGCCAAAGAGGTCCGTGACTAAGGCTGCGTCCCCGAAGGCAGCGGCCACTAGGGCACCAGCCAAGGCCGTCCCAAAGAGGAGGCGCGCCGTGTACAGCCCCTGGAGCGAGCCGACCTTTGCGGACTCCACCGTCGGCGACGACATTACCGGTGAGGACCTTACTGTCCGGCGTGCCGCGGTCCAGGCGCTGGGGCGATACAACGGCGCTGTCGTCGCGGTGGACCCGCTGACCGGCCGTATCCTGACCATGGTCAATCAAAAGCTGGCGCTGCAAAGCGGCTTTCAGCCATGCTCCACGGTCAAGCTGCCGGTGGCGATGGCGGGGCTTATCGAGGGGATCATCGAACGCAACACGCTGGTCCGAGTCCAGGGTGCGGCCCGATTGAACCTGACCGAAGCGCTGGCCCATTCCAACAATTCGTTTTTCGCCATGCTGGGAACCAAGCTGGGCTTCGAGAGGTTTAGCTACTATGCCCGCATGCTGGGGCTGGGAGAGAAGGCCGGCCTGAACATCGAGGGTGAGCACCCCGGTGTGTTTCCCAAGGAACCGCCTCGAGGAACGCCCGTGGGAATGATGACCAGTTTCGGCGAAGGCATCGCGCTGACCCCCCTGGAACTGGCCGCCATGCTCGGCTCCTTCTCCAACGGTGGAACGCTTTACTACTTGCAGTACCCGCATTCCCTGGAGGAAGTGCGGGATTTCGTCCCCAGGGTGAAGCGGCGTCTGGACATCGGGCGGTGGCTCCCCGACATCAAGTCCGGGATGATGGGGGCGGTTGAGTACGGCACGGCGCGCCGCGCCAACTACGATCCCAACGAACCGGTGCTCGGGAAGACCGGCACCTGCACGGACAGACGCACCCACCTCGGCTGGTTCGGCTCCTTCAACGCCGTGGGGCGGAACAAACTGGTGGTGGTCGTCCTGCTGACCGGGGGCAGCGGCGTCAGTGGCCCTGCCGCCGCCCAGATCGCGGGGATCATGTACAAGCACCTCTCCCAGGAGGATTTCTTCGCCGAGGGCTGGAAATTCTCACCCTTGGCCCTGCTGTCCACCCAGTCCTGCTGCGCCCAATAGCCCGAGAACGGCTTCGCCCATTCCCTGCTTCAGCCGCTCGATGCCTTCTCCCGTGACGCTGGAGATCGCATAGAACCCGAGTCCCCGCTCGCCGGCCAGCCTCCGCAAAGCCTCGACGCGGGCTGCATCTTGAGCCACGTCCATCTTGGCGGCCACTACCAACATGGGCTTGGCGGCCAGGGCCTCGCTGAAGCTCGCCAGTTCCCGCATCACGACCTCGAAATCGCTGACGGGATCGCGCCCGCTCGCCTCGGACACGTCGACCAGGTGGGCCAGCAGCTTCGTCCTTTCAATGTGCTTCAGGAACTGGGTCCCGAGCCCGTGGCCGAGATGGGCGCCTTCGATCAGCCCCGGGATGTCGGCGACCACGAAAGTCCGCTGATCGCCCACGCTGACGACCCCGAGATGCGGCTCCAGCGTGGTAAAGGGGTAGTCGGCCACCTTCGGCCGGGCCGCCGAAATCCTCGAGATCAGAGTGGACTTGCCGGCGTTCGGGAACCCCACCAGGCCGACATCGGCCAGCAGTTTCAGCTCGAACCGGAGCCGCCTTTCCTCCCCTGGCTTGCCGGGCTCGTGCTCCCGCGGAGCCTGGTGCGTCGAGGTGGCAAACCGCGCATTGCCGCGGCCTCCCCGGCCGCCTCGCGCGAGGACGAAAACGTCGCCGGGGGCGGTGAAGTCATGTAAGACTTCGCCGGTTTCGGCGTCGTGCACCACTGTTCCCACGGGAACCTTGAGTTCGACCGGAACGCCGTCGCGGCCGGTCCGGTTGCTCCCTTCGCCATGCCGGCCCCGCTCGGCGTGGTGTTCCGGATTGAAGCGGAAATGCAGCAGGGTGTTAACGTGCTGGCTGGAAACCAGAACGACGTCGCCACCCCGGCCCCCGTCACCACCGCTCGGGCCGCCGCGCGGGACGTACTTCTCGCGGCGAAAGGCCATACATCCGTTGCCGCCGTCGCCGGCCTTCACGTAAATGGTGACTTCGTCGATGAACATGGGCAGGGCCGGCCGCGTGCGGCGGGCCGGTCAGCCCAGGCCGCGCGCCACGAGCCTCTACTCCGCGGGGTGGATGCTCACGAACTTGCCGTGCCGTCCACGGTCGCGGTAGGCGACTACGCCGGGCACTTTGGCATAGAGGGTATCGTCTTTGCCCAGTCCCACGTTGTCGCCCGGCTTAAAACGCGTCCCGCGCTGCCGGACCAGGATGGAACCACCCGTCACCGTCTGGCCGCTGAAAACCTTGACGCCCAGGCGCTGCGCTTGGGAATCGCGGCCGTTTCGGGAGCTGCCTAGACCCTTCTTATGTGCCATGCCACCCTCCTATGCCAGAATCTCGCTGACCTTCACGCTGGTGTAGGCCTGGCGATGACCGATGGTCCGCTTGAACTGTTTCTTGCGCTTGAACTTGAAGACCAGCACCTTGTCGCCGCGCCCCTGGGCCGTGATGACCGCCTTCACCCGGGCCTGGCCCGCGTCGGCTCCGGAGAGCATCTGATCCGCGTCCTGGAACACCGCCAGCACTTTGTCGAACACGACTTCGGAGCCGATCTCGCCGGCTAACTTTTCGACGCGGACGACGTCGCCGGGGGCGACGCGGTACTGCTTTCCACCCGTCTGAATTACTGCGTACATGACAAACCTCGCCTACTGGATCTCTTCGGGAAGCTACCTAAAGGAGACAACCCTCCTTGAGGGCCGGCACCAGAAGCCGCAACTCTTTATGTTACAACAGGGCGGCTTCCGCCGCCACCGGACCCGTCAACGGAGGTGAGCACACAGCTATAATGGCGGTTGTCGCTGGGATTCGAGATGCGGAAACTACGAAGATTAGCGCTAGGCCTGGCCGCGGCGTCTCTCTGCTGGGCGGGCGCGGCCGATTTCGGCCAGCAGGAGTTCGAGCGCGCGCTGGCGGAGCGGAAGCTGTCACCGCAGCGGTTTCGCATTCAGACGGAGGTTTCCACCGACCCTCCGGAGTGCTTTCGGATTCTTCCCGGGCGGGTGTCCGGCGGCGACATCCGGGGTTTGATGTATGGGCTGCTGGAGGCCGCTGAGCAGATTCGCTCGCGCGGCTGGCTGATTGCGGCTAAGGGCGCGCCAGCGACAGCCATTCGAGGAGTGCGGTTGGCGGTCCAGGCCGAAGATCTGGACAAAGACTGGTTCGGTTCCCGCGAGCGCTGGGAGGAGCTTTTCGCGACGCTGGCGCGGAGCCGCTTCAACCGGCTGAATCTCGCTTTCGACGGAAGCGCGATTACCGGTGAGCGCGTTCTGGCGGCACTTCGGCTCATTTCGCAGGTGGCATCGGGCTACGCGGTCGATCTCGCCGTCAGCATCGGTCCGGAAGCCGTATCCGGAGCGGGCCTGAAAGCGCTCTTGGCCGCTTGTCCGGCGGTTCGGAGCGTGCAAGTGCAGCCGGGCGCGGGCGGGGCAAACGACACTGCCGCGTCCCGCTGCGACGTCCTTGTGGGGGCGGTGAGCGAAGCTGGCAGGCGGGTGACCATCGAGTTTCCGCCGCAGGAACTGACGCCCGCGGTCGAGGTCAAGGCTGCCGGCGCCGGAGTGCCGTTGCGTATCCCCGTGAAGTACGGCAGCCCGGCCCTCCCAGAGCGCCCTGGCGGGGCGGAGATGATCTGGCAAATCGCGCCGGCAGCGGCCGCCGAGCCCGGGCAATGGAACGATCCTGCCTTCGTGCGGAAGACGGTCCAGGACATGATCCGGCCTGGATTCGCCGGGTTTGAAATCGATGCGCCGGAGCCGCCCGCCAGTGGGGCGAACCAGGCGTTTTACATGCTGTGGGGTCGCTTGAGCTATGACCCCAAGACGCCCGAGAGCTTGTTTCCCGGCAAGGCGGAGAAAAGGCCATGAAGAAGAAGTGGATCGACGTGTCCGTGCCATTGCACACGGGGATGGTGAGCTGGCCCGGCGACCCCACCATCTCGATTGAGCCATTCAAGGAGATCGTTCGCGGCGGCACTTCGAATGTCTCCAAGCTGTCCATGGGCGCCCACACCGGCACACACATGGATGCACCCAGGCACTTCTTTGTGGGGGGCAGGGGAATCGACACCATGCCGCTCGAGGCCACGGTCGGCCCGGCGCGCGTGATCGAGATACGGGATCGCGAGTCGATCAAGGTCGCCGAACTCCGGGGTCATCGAATCCGCAAGGGCGAGCGGATTCTGTTCAAGACTTATGGCTCGGAGGCGCGCTGGAAAAGGCAGGAATTTGACTGCAACTACGTCTACATCACCAGCGAGGCCGCGCGCTATCTGGCCGAACGGGGCGCGCGAACCGTGGGGGTGGACTACCTCTCCGTGGGCGGCTACAAGAAAGACGGCGCCGAGACGCACCGCGCGCTGCTGGGAGCCGGCATCTGGATCATCGAAGGCTTGAATCTCTCCGGAGCAAAGCCTGGGCGCTATGATCTGATCTGCCTGCCCCTCCGCATCTTGGATAGCGACGGTTCCCCCGCGAGGGCGATCCTCCGAAAGAGAGACTAAGCCGTCTCGCCGTCGCGATGGACGGGGAGAGAAGCGCTGCCGGGCTTGCGCTTGTAGTTCTCTACTTGGACACCGTAAGGGCCCATCTTGGTCCGCGCCAGCAGCGCGGCGAGTTCGTCCGGCGTCATTTTCTTGAACGATTTGCACACCGCCACGTTTTCCTCCAGTTGCTCCGGGGTCTCGACTCCGGAAACCACAACGTCCACGTCCTGGCTCCAGGCAAAACGCAGGCACTCCGGAATGGTCGCAATCTTGTCCCGGGTGATCCCTCCGATGGCGTTGGTCTTCATCGCCAGCAGGCCGAGGCCCTTCTTCCTGATATTGGGCAACACAGAGTTGATGAAACTCAAGTAGTGGGGATCAATTAGGTTCACCGGGTGCTGCACGGTTTCCCAGCCGTCGAAGGAATCCAGGAGGCGCTGGTGTACGGCGGGATCGGCATGTCCCGTGAAGCCAATGTGCCTCGCCTTGCCCTGTTTCTTGGCGGCCACAAACGCCTCCAGCGACCCGTTCGGCCCCAAGATCTGGTCCACCTCCTTCTGCGTGACGACCTGGTGGCATTGCCACAGGTCCAGGTAGTCCGTCTGCATGGCTTTCAGGGTTTCTTCGAGCTGCCGCAGGGCACTGTCCCGGTCGTACAGGTGGGCCTTGGACATAAGCAGCACCTTTTTCCTCAGACCTCCCTGAAGCGCCTTGCCGTAGATCTCGTCACTGCGGCCGTCGTGGTACAGGCGCGCGGAATCGAAGAAGTTGACGCCCAGGTCGATGGCGCGATGGATGATCTTCACCCCGTTCTCTTCCCCCTTGACGGCCATGTGGTAGCCGCCAACCACGAACCTGGAGACGCGGAGGCCGGTCTTGCCCAGGGTGGTCATGGGCATCGGGGAATCGGCGGCGCTGGCTAGTCCCGCGCCCACAATGGCGGAAGGAAGCTGCAGAAATGTTCTTCTTCGCATAGTTGCACCTTGTTTCTTAGATGTGCGACACGCTTGCAGGCTTCATTTCGCATCCCGCCAGTTGTCGCCGGCACCAATGTCAACCACCAGCGGTACGTCAAGTTTGTGTACGCTCTCCATCTCGTGTTTCACCATGCGCCTGATCTCGGGGACCTCTTCGGGCGGCGCCTCGAAGACCAGTTCGTCATGGACCTGAAGCAGCATGGCGGTCCGCGCCCGCCGCGCGCGGAGCTCCCTGTCGATGCGGATCATGGCCAGCTTGATCAGGTCGGCCGCGGTGCCTTGGAGCGGCGTGTTCACGGCGGTCCGCTCGGCGAAGCCCCGGGTGTTGGGGTTGCGGCTGTCGATGTCGGGGATGGGACGGCGCCGCGCGAAAAGCGTGCGGGTCTCGCCCGTCCGCCGGACCTCCGCGATCTGGCGGTCGATGAACCGCCTCACCCCGGCGTAGCGCGCGAAATAGCTCTGGATGTAAGACTGGGCCTCGCTCTGCGGAATGCCAAGCTGGGCAGCCAGACCATAGGCGCTCAGCCCATAGATGATGCCGAAATTGACGGTCTTGGCGTTGCGGCGCAGATCCGGCGTGACCATCAGGGGCGGCACGCCGAACACCTCGGCCGCGGTGCGGGTATGCACGTCCTCTCCCTTTTGAAACGCCTCCAGCAGCAGCGGGTCGCGCGACATGTGGGCCAGCAGCCGCAGCTCGATCTGGGAGTAGTCGGCCACCAGCAGCTTCCAGCCCTCGCGGGGCACGAAGGCCGCCCGAATTTCGCGGCCCAATTCCGTGCGGATGGGGATGTTCTGGAGGTTCGGGTTCGAGGAGGAAAGCCGGCCGGTCGCGGCGCCGGCCGGGTTGAAGCTGGTGTGCAAGCGGCCGGTCGAGGGGTGGATCAATGCCGGCAAGGCGTCCACGTAAGTGCCCTTCAGCTTGGCGAGCTGGCGGTATTCGAGCACCTTGGCGGCGATGGGATGATCGGCGGCCAGCTCTTCCAGCACATCGGCGGCGGTGGAGACGGCCTTGCCCTTGCTGCGCTTCACCGGCGCCGGAAGCCGAAGCTCCTCGAACAAGACTTTGCCGAGCTGCTGCGGCGAGTTGATGTTGAAGGTCTGGCCCGCCAGAGCGTAGATCTCCTCACTCAACCTCTGGATGTCCGTTTCCATCCGCGTGGAGAGGCCCGCCAGCACGGCCGATTCGACGCGAACGCCGGTGTGCTCCATGCGCGCCAGGACGGGGATCAACGGCAAGTCGATGTTCAGGTACACATCCCGCAGCCCTTGGGCGTCCAGCTCAGGGCCCAGGATCGTGGCAAGCTCGAACGCGCAGGCGGCGTGCTCCTCCGCGGAGGCGCCGGGCTTCCGATCGAGGCGCCTTTGGGCAAGCTGCTCCAGGGCGCATCCCGCCGGATCGGCTTCCAGGAGGAAAGCGTACAGCATCACATCCTGGCCGAAGCCTTGCGCCTGGATGCCGGCGCGCGCCAGCCGGAGAAGGACGGACTTCACGTCGTGGGCGATCTTGGGCGCGGAGGAGTCTTCGAGAACCGGGCGCAATTCCCCCAGCAGGGAAAACGAGACGGCGCGGCCTTCGCCCGTCCTCCAGCTCAGGCCGACCGGCGGAGGAACCAGCTCGCCTTCCCCATCGCCGGCGATTGCGAAGGCCAGCGGTGACCCCGGGGGCATCTCCGCCAGGTATGCCCGGAGCTCTTCGGAAGTCTGCATCGCTTTGAAATCCTGCCGGCGGGGCTCCTCGCTCTCCAGTTCCTTCAAAAGGCTGAAGAACTCGAGTTCTTTGTAGATCTCACGAAGCGCAGCCTTGTCGGGCGATGGAGCTTGCGCCTCCGTGGGCGACCAGGCGACGGGGACAGTAGTGTCTATGGTCGCCAGCCGTTTGCTCATTAGAATCCGCTCGCGGTTGTCTTGGAGGCTCTCGCGGTAGGACCGCCGTTCGACCTCGGCGGCTCTTGCCAGGGCCGATTCCACGGATCCAAAGCGGGTGATCAGATCGCGAGCTCCCTTGTCCCCGATGCCGGGCGCGCCCGGGATGTTGTCAACCGGGTCACCTCTGAGCGCCAGCAGGTCCGCCACCTGCGAGGGCTCTACGCCCATGAATTCTTTCACCTTGGCGGGGTCGTAGTATTCGTCGTCCTTCATCGGGTTGAGCATCGAGACGCCCTCGCCGACCAGTTGCAGCATGTCCTTGTCGCTCGAAACGATGACGACTTCCATGCCGGCCTCGGCAGCTCTCCTGGCCAGCGCTCCGATGACGTCGTCAGCTTCGAAGCCGGCGTGTTCCACGACCGGGATGCGCAGGGCCCCGAGCAGGCGGCGCACCCACGGGATCTGTTCGATGAGATCCGGCGGGGTCTCGGCGCGGTTTGCCTTGTACTCCTCGAACTCCTGCTCCCGGAAGGTGGGGCCTTCGCTCTCGAACACCGCGGTGAGGTACTCGGGATGGTGGGCCGAGACCAGGCGTCGCATCATGTTGTGGAAGATGTAGACCGCCTCCGTGGCAAGGCCCGTTCGAGTCCGCATCGGCGGCACTCCGCTGTGCGCGCGGGCGTGGTAGGCGCGGAAGATGAATCCGAAGGCATCAATGAGGAACAGGCGGGGCCGAGCCATGCTTCCCCAATCATACCCCTGGGGGCAAAAGGGAGGTATTCCTGCCACACCCGCCTAAAGACATGTAGCAAAACTACAACAGTATGCTCGATGCAAGTTATTGCAAAAAAAGGAGTGTAGCTTGGTGCATCGATTGCATGTAAAGTTAGAAGGACATAGGTCGGCACAGGCGGTGGAGCGAACGATTGCGATTTGAGACCACGGTTCAACGCCCGGTAGGGGCTTCCGGAGTGGGCTTGCACAGCGGCGTGCCCGTATCCATCAGGATTCTGCCGGCGCCGCCATCGACAGGCATCGTCTTCCTGCGCACCGACCTGGACCGCTTCCCGATCCAGGCCAGTTGGCGGCACGTCGCCCGCGTCAGTTACGCCACCAGCCTGATGCGGCAAGGCGTGCTGATTTCGACCACGGAGCACTTGCTCAGCGTGTTCTACAGCATGGGTCTCGACAACGCCTATGTGGAGATCGACAACCTCGAAGTTCCCATCCTCGACGGCAGCGGGCTCCCCTTCGTGAAGATGATCACGGATGCGGGCCTGAGAACACACCGCCGGCGGCGGCGGTACCTCCGCATCCGGCGCCCGGTCACGGTCGAGGATCGGGACAGGCGGATCTCCATCCTTCCTTCGGATCGCTTCGTGCTGACCTGCGACGTCTACTTTGACCACCCGCTGGTTGGCAGGCAGACCTTGGAACTGGAGGTCAGCCCCGACCGCTATGCCTCGGACATCGCGCCGGCGCGCACATTCGGGTTTGCCTACGAGCTGGACCAGATGCGCAACATGGGCCTGATCCGGGGGGCGTCGCTCGAAAACGCGGTCTGCTTCGACCGCACGAGTGTGATGAACCCCGGCGGCCTCCGCTTTCCCGACGAGTGCTGCCGCCACAAGGCGCTGGACCTGATCGGCGACCTGGCGCTGGTGGGCCGGCCGCTGCTTGGTCACGTGATCGCGGAGCGCGCCGGGCACGCCATGCACGTGGCGCTGGTGGCGAGGCTCATGTCCGATCCTTCTTTATACGAGGTCCTGAGCTTCGACCAGCTCTCCTCCAGGGTCGCCCACGCGCTGGTATCCTGAGGACTGCCGGCGCGACAAACACATCATGGCTTTGCGTCTTCGCGTCTTTGCGTGAGATTCTCCCATGTCCTGGCTGCCCAACCTTCTCACGTTCACGCGCCTGTTCCTCGCTCCTTGGGTGGCGGTGTCCCTGGTGCATCGGGGCTACCGGCAAGCCCTCCTGTTGCTCGTGGTGGCGGGCATCACGGACGGAATCGACGGCTATCTGGCGCGCCGCTACGACTGTGTCACGCGCGTGGGCGCCTATCTGGACCCGGTCGCCGACAAGGCGCTGCTGGTGACCGTCTACCTCTCGCTTGGTTGGGCGGCCCTGATCCCTGTATGGCTGGTGGTAATTGTGGTCGGTCGCGACCTGCTCATCCTCGCTTTCGCCGGAGCAGCGCTGGCGGCGACCCGGCAGCGGAATTTCGCTCCTTCCGCGTGGGGCAAGCTGAGCACTTTGGTCCAGATCGTCACCGGCGTCGTGGTTATCGCAAACCAGGCGTTCCCGCCGGCCGGCCTCTCCGTGTGGGCCGCGGTGCTGCCGGCGATGACGGGCATCACCACGGGCTGGAGTGGAATCCACTACGCCTGGCGAGGCGCGCGGACGCTTCGCGGTTCGCGACGCCCCGGGTGTGCGACACGACAGTGACATGACCTGGCGCCAGGCAGCGCCGTGGCCCTGACCGGTTCTGTCCAATTCATGAGCGCTGTATCCGGCTGCACAAGCGCACAAGCCGAAAATTTGCCGAACCGCATTCTACATCTTGTGTTGGCTGAGCGCCCTGCCAGGCAATCCATTCAGGGTTTTCACGAAGTCCAGTACATCCAGCGCATCTGCCCCCGGCGCGAGCGCGCGACTCGGCGGCGCTGTGGTCGACGTGCGATGGATGACGGTCAACCGGACTGGCACGTTGTCTCCCATGGAACGCCGCAAAACCCGCAATGGCCCTGCCATGGCCGGCTGAACGGTCTTGGAGGCTTTGCACTCCACCATCCATAGACCACCGCCGCCACTGGGGAAGAGGAAATCCACCTCCAGCCCCTGTTGATCGCGGAAGTGGTAAAGCTCCTTCCGCCGGCCCTGGTTGACCTGGCTCTTCAGGACCTCCGCAGCCACATATCCCTCGAACAAAGCGCCGAGAAACGGAGACCGATCCAGCTCCGCCTGCGTTGTGATCCCTAGGAGGTAGCAGGCCAACCCCGGATCCCCGAGATACACCTTGGGGGACTTGACAAGACGCTTGCCGAAGTTCTCGAAGTAGGGCGGAACCAACATGATCTGGCCGGTGATCTCCAACACGTGCAGCCAGTCGCCCACGGTCGGAACAGAAACGCCAAGCGGAGCAGCCAGATCGGTCTTGTTCAGGATCTGCCCGTGGCGGCTGGCCACGAGGGCCAGGAAACGCCGAAACGTAGCCAGATCCCGGATATTCGTAACGGCGCGGACGTCGCGTTCCAAATAGGTTTGAACGTAGGAACTGAACCACAATCCCCGCCCCCTGGGACGCGCCAGCACTTCGGGATAACCCCCGAGAAGAAGGCTGACGCGATCCGACTCGACCAGGCTGACCGGCAACAACTGGAGGATGGCAGCGCGTCCCGCCATGGACTCGCTGACGCCTTGCATCAGGGGAGCCTCCTGGGAGCCAGTGAACAGCCACTGGCCCATCTTTCGGGGGTTCTGATCGATGCGCGTCCTCACGTAGGCGAGTAGCTCCGGCACGTTCTGGATCTCGTCGAGCAAAGCAGGAAGCCGGAGTTCCTCGATCAGGGCGCGGGGGTCGGACTGCGCGCGGGCCCGCACGTCGGGATCTTCCAGCAGTACATAGCTGGCGCGCGGGAAGAGCCGGCGCAGGACGGTCGTCTTCCCTGCGCGGCGTGGCCCCGTCAGCACCACGGCAGGGAAGCTTCGAGATGCTTCCAGCACCGCACTTTGGATGGCTCTGGGAATGAATCTCATATGAGAATTATAAACTACTAGTTTAAATTTCTCAAAAAACTTGCTTCCTCTTCTGGTCCCGGCGGTCCTTGAGGTAACGGGATACGTTCACCTAGCGGAAGGTTTCCTCCGCAGGCCGTCAACAAGATGGCCCGATTGAGCTGCCTCCGATTCCGCTGCAACGAGGTGCGCCTCTGGTTGAGCGTGATCGTTTACAACCTGGGAAACCTCTGGCGGAGGCTGGTGCCACCGCTGCGAGTCGGTAACTGGTCGCTGACTAGGCTGCAACAGCGGTTGTTCAAGACCGGCGGACGCCTGATCAAGCAAGCCCGCTATTACAGGCGGCCCCCAGCGTATCAGCACCTATCTGCGGAACAAGTTCTCCATACTGGGGGCGAACACCGTGTCAATACCGAAAGCGATGATTCCGAACACAAGGCTCGCAAGCCAAACGGCAAGGGGAGTTCCGACGACTATCATCAGCGCACCCTTAACGACGGCTCCTTCAAGGGCGAGTGTGACACCGGCATACAAGCCCAAAGCCCCAGCATAGAACATTCCGACACCTACGAGAAGGTCGGACATCGCCATAGCGGCAACAGGAAATGTGTTGAGCTTCTCGGCGGTCTCGCTGTCCGTATCAAGCAATGTGTTTCGCACGGAAACGATCGTCCAAGCCTTCCAGCTGACCACTGGAAGAATGATGTACTTGATCCATGATGGGATTGGGAAGGCAGGCAGACCGATAACAAGAACGAAGGTGGCGAATACACTGAAGGCCATTACGGCATAGCGCCATCCGATACAGAGATAACCAAACGGCCCGAAGACGAAGCCGAGGATGGCAGCTAACATGGGACTCTTCCTGGATGCTCCCTTGTGAGTCTCCTGCTCCTGGGCTGCTCTGCCACCCCCAGGGGGGACTTCTGCTGGGCCGATATACGTCAACTGCTCGCGCAGGGTCTCGCCTTGGTTCGCGGCGGGGTCCAACGCATAGGGTTCCACAAGGAAGTCTGCGTCATCTCTTCGGTGGATCCAGCGCAAATCGTGGCGAGATTCGACGAGAATCCATGGCCCAAGTCGCTGTGTGAATTGAACCCGATCCGCCTCCTGCCTGACGTGCCAAAGCGGGCCGTGTTGCGCCACGACCTCTTGGCCGTTCAACGTCTTTGGTGTCAAAGTAACAAACATTCCTGGCCCTTCGTATCAGCCTAACGACCGGCCGCTCAGGCGCGGCCCGCTTTTGGCCGTCGCCCGGAGCGGCTAGTTAGACGTGCCCTTCTGCAAACGATTAATGAAACGCAAGCACGATCTGCACTACCACAGCAGAGAGCATGGCAACCGTCAGGAAGAAGATTGCCCACGTGAGCTGCAGCATTCTCCTCGATGATCGGTTGCTTGCCTCGACGAATTTCTTCATCGTCTGGTGGAGTTCGTTGGTGGCTCTCGCTCCAGACCAATCTTCAAGCGGAATGCCTCCTTTACTCATCGAGATTCCTCGCCAAAATGCTCTCTTTCCACCGCTGCCCTCGCCGCCTACCTCACGTTTAGGCCAGCCTGGATAAACCTGCGCCTGGTCAGCCTAAAGCTAAACCGCCACCTGCGGGCTCCGGGAGGCAAGTGCTCGCCATGTAACCACTTCCGTTCCATTCCCCGAGTTTCCTCAACAGTCTTATGCGGACCGGCCGGTCGGCATGATCCCAAGGGTCTCGCCGCAGGCACGCTTCCAGAGCCGGTCGAGGGGGGCGGACCCCACGGTCCCAACGGTTCAACAGATGCGTGAAGTTCGGCGTCGTCTGGACGTATTTGTGCCCCAACGGCTCCTGCACTGTTCGCACGTCGCAACTATCCTCAAACAGCAGCAGCAACGTCCCCGATTAGACCTCAGTTCGGCATGCCAGTCAAGCGATCTGAACGGGACGATCCCGGACGGGCGGCGGTCGCGTGTTGCCGGCGAGCTGTTTCCGCAGGAACCGCTCACCCTCCACGTGCCGACGGCCGATTCCTGTTGGGAAAAGCCCTTGACTTCTCCCCAGCAATCCGTCTTGCGGTCCCGACACGGCGGTCTGCGGAGCGTGGAGCCGTTTCCGGGCGGCCTAGCGCCCCTCAACGCCTTCATGCGCTCCAGAACCTCAGCGGTTTTGACCGCATAGCGGAGGCCCTGAACGCAGAAGGCTCTGAACCCCGAACTGGCGAACGATGGTGGGGGAAGACGATCAACAAGATCCTGACTGCGGTCCGACAGCAGGCCGTCCCATAGGCATCTGGGCGGTAATCCTGATTTTGGTCAGCACGGCAGGACGGTGCGCCTACAACAGTGCTACGATATCCGACACTGGAGTCTTTTGATGCGGCGAGTTTCGGTCTCCGTTCTCTTCCTCCTGCTCGCTTCGCTGAACCTGAGTGCAGCCGACGACCTCGCTGCCGCTAGACATGCCTACGACAAAGGGGACTACTCCACAGCGTTCAAGGTGTGGTTGTCGCTAGCCGAGCAGGGCAATGCCGAGGCGCAGTACTGTGTCGGCGTAATGTACGATGTAGCGCAAGGCTACGCCGAGGCGGGCCGCTGGTTCCGCAAGGCTGCCGAGCAAGGGCGGGCCGAGGCGCAGCACAACCTCAGCGTGATGTACCACGAGGGGAAGGGTGTGCCGCAAGACTACGCCGAAGCGGTCCGCTGGTCCCGCAAGGCCGCCGAGCAGGGTCTAGCCGACGCGCAATACAACCTCGGCTTGATGTACGCCTTTGGCCAGGGTGTGCCGCAAGACTACGCGCAGGCGGTCCGCTGGTACCGCAAGGCCGCTGAGCAGGGGCAGGCCGCCGCGCAGACTAGCCTCGGCGCTATGTACGCGAACGGCTACGGCGTAACGCAGGACCACGCCGAGGCGGTCCGCTGGTTCCGCAAGGCTGCCGAGCAGGGGCGGGCCGAGGCGCAATACAACCTCGGCTTCACGTACGACTTTGGCCGGGGTGTGCCGAGAGACAACGCGGAGGCGGTCCGCTGGTACCGCAAGGCCGCTGAGCAGGGGAACGCTAGGGCCCAGTGGGGCCTCGGCATCAAGTACTTCGCAGGCGAAGGGCTGGCGCAGGACTACGTGTTGGCTCACATGTGGCTTAACCTAGCAAGCAGTGGTGGCCAGACGGAAGCAGCAAAACTGAGGGACCAGGTGGCCACCCGCATGATTTCCATCCAGATCGCAGAGGCGCAGGCATTGGCCCGCGAGTGGCGGCCGAAAGGACCCGGAGACAGTCCATCAGTCCGGCGGGCAGGTATCCTGCCAGGAGCCTCTCAATTGGCAAGTAGTGGTACAGGCTTCTGGGTGAACCAGAAAGGGCACATACTCACCAATCACCACGTCGTGGAGGCGTGCGCAAGCCTGTTTGTGAGGACTCAAAGTGGCAAGGAGGAAGTGAAGGTGCTGGCGCAAGACAGGGGAAACGACCTAGCGGTGGTGGGACCGGTAAAGCTGGTTACTTCCCAGCTCACGTTCAGCGAGAACCAGCAACTCAGGCTTGGACAGAACGTCATCACTGCCGGTTACCCTCTCCAAGGACTCCTGACATCATCCATGAGCCTCACGACTGGCACAGTCAGTGCACTCGCTGGCATCCAGGACGACACCCGAATGGTCCAAATCACTGCGCCAGTGCAACCGGGGAACAGCGGCGGGCCTCTGTTGGACCAAAGCGGCAACGTGGTAGGGATTGTCAGCAGCAAGCTCAACTCGCTGAAGGTGGCCTCAGTATTGGGTGACGTGACGCAAAACGTCAACTTTGCTGTGAAGGGTTCGGTAGTCCGGACTTTCCTCGATAGCAGCGGCGTGACCTACACGACCTCGCCCTCAAGTTCCGCGCTTGCGACTACGGTTATTGCCGAGAAGGCGAAGGGTGCGGTTGTAATGATTGAGTGCTGGAAGTGACTCTAGCTCGCTAGCAGAGCACGGGGCGATGAGGAAGAAGAGCAGAAGGAAGCCTGAGCGGAAGACCCCCGCCCGCTTCGCTGAGCGGATGGCCGCGCCAGTGGACACGTCGATTTTTGTGGATGCGATCGCCGAAATCACTCAGCAAGTAATGCGTCCATACTTAGTCACCCCTCAAGAGAAACGCCCCGGCGTTCATTTGACCGATACTGGTGATTCATTCGCCATCAACACGGATCATCCTATGATCCGTCTCTACGATGCAGCACGGAAGTTTTGCCAGAGACGAAATGTTGACGATCGGTATACTGAACCGATCTGGGTTCGGGCCCAGGCACTGTGGGCGGTTGTAAACGATCTCAAGGACAGCGAACAATTCCAGCCGTATCTTGAGGTTGATGCCGCCGGCAAGATCTTGGGCATCCGAAATGGTGTTGTGGCGCTCGCTGCCGGGTTCCCGCTCCGCAGTGACAAGATGCTGTTCGACCCCAAGTTGTTCCTTGAGGAAGCCTTGGGTATCGATGAGGAGGCGGAAACCTGAGCCTGAGGCCGGGCCCCTTTCAAAGACAGTCCGCTAGCCCCCGCCCACTGCCCCGGCCCGTTGGCGCTATCAGGTTCTCATAAACTTGCATGTGACGGTGTGGCCCGCCATCTGCACAGCGTACAGTAAGAACTCAGGGCCTTGTACGCTCTCACATGTGCAGCAACCGCAATCCCGTCCACCTTTCTCTTCACTCAAGCGACGGGAATGGTCGGAACGCAATTCCTAGGGGGACCACTGTTATAATCCGGGACATGGATCAGCCGCGATTTTGGAAGGTCATAATCCTGTTGGCCGTCTCCCTAATGCTTTTCGGATGCCAAAAGACACCCCCGCTGAAATCGGAGGAGAAGCCAGCATTCCAGCCCCCCACGGCTACTGAGGTATTCAACCTGAGTTCGAAATGTGCCGAACTGGGCGAAAAGATCATGGAAGGAAACGCAATCGGAATCGCCCTGGCGCAAAGCCAAATCTCTCACTTCGATCCCAAGACGAATCGGTGCTACGTGGAACTGGACGTGCATATGGCCGATCTGAGCAAGTTTGACGATGACAACGGCCGCTATTTGTACGATGGTCAAACAGGCGAGATGCTGGCGTGGTCGCGCAGCACAAGAGGCAAGAAGACGGGATTCGTCGTGGGACCTGGTGCTGGTGGCTTTGACGCCGCCAACACCAAGATCGACGATTTGATGGCAGATGATCGAAAGCAGTAGCCGCGCTTTTCACATCGCCATCGCGACGCTCACCCTGTCGTTTGTGCGCGGCTTGAAGTTCACAGATATATTAGAGCGATGGAAAACCTCATAGGCAATTTATCCTCGTCAGCGGCTGGCCAGCACTGCACCGGAATGCTCTCCAGGAAAGCGAAGCTTCGCCTTTTGGCGATATATGGAGGATTTTTCCATGAAAACAAGCAACGTGCCAACCTTTATTCTCGGAGCAGGCTTCAATGTGGATGCCGCAGACGAAGCGGGGCGCGACCAATTTGACGGCGGCTATCGACTGGTAGGCGAGACGGCGCGTCTCTGCTTCGATCTAGCCAGCGTTCCTGGTAGCAAGTCCATTGAGGATCTTTTCTCGGACGCGCTGGAACGTGGGGACTATGGCCCACTTGCGAGACTCGCAGACCGCCGAGGTCACCGCGGGTGGGCTGGCGGACGACCGCGCTTACGCGCTCGTCGACCACTCTGACGGGAAGATTGCCAGTGCCAAGAACCCGCGGAAGTGGCCGACAGTGTTCGACTTTCGCGCCGCGCTGGTTGAAGCGCCAAGGACCGGCGTAAAGGCGCCCCCGGTCCGCATCACGCTGCCGGATGGCGCCACCGTCCATAGCGAGCAACACGATGTCCACCAGATCCTTTCCAAGGTGCTCAAGCGCGAGGTGACGCTATCCGCATTGCCCGACCGGCGCACAGCGACGGCTGAGGAGTACTGGACGGATATGGAAGGACTCGATCACCGGGACACCGTCACCGATTTCGGTCTGCCGGAGGGCACCTTCTTCGACTGTGCCGTTGCGCATATTCTAACCACAGGCACGCTCGACCGGCTGCGAACGCTGTATCCGCAAGGGCGCTTCGAGGTCCGACGGTTTCGCCCGAACATCGTGGTGGAACCCGCCAACCGCGAGAAAGATTTCGTGGAAAACGCCTGGATCGGGCAGATCCTTGTGATCGGGGATACAGTTCGGCTGAGCGTCACCGGTCCCTGCCAACGCTGCGTGATGACAACGCTCCCCCAGGGCGATCTGCCGAGGGATACGGGTATTCTGCGGACGGCGGCCCAGCACAACCGGGCGAATGTCGGGGTCTATGCATCTGTGTTGCAAGGTGGCAAAATCCGCCGTGGTGATTCCGTGAGGCTGGAACAGGCTCACGCTTAACGCATCCTTGAGCGCTTGCTGGACTAGTTCAATGTTGCGACGGCACGCCTGGCCGTCGCCGGCGGAACCACTACGGCTGTAGTATATGCAGGCCCGAGAAGGGCCGCTACTTTTGCTCGGCGACAGAGCGGTCGGCGAGCTCGCCCAGGATGGGGAGGCGGAAGTGCTCGCCGTGGCTGACCTTGACCAGCATGAAGATCCAGGTGACCATGATGACTGCCTTGAGGACGAACACGAGCGAAAGTCCGGGTAATACCCAAGGACGAGACCACCCGTGCATGAGGTTGAAGCCCGCTACGGGGGAGAGAATCCAGTCCACGATCAGCCAGACCACGAAGAGGTAGATGCCCTGGAAAGCGTGGAAGCGCACGGTGACATCCTGGCGGAAGTGCCGGGAGGCCAGCGCGATCACGGCCGGAATCCACCCCACGACGGGGATGTAGCAAAGGATGGAGGCCGTACGAGGGCTCATCCCGCCGCTCGCGGCGGGCGATGCCGCCTGGCGGGCGCCGCACACGCCGCAGAAAAGGTCGTTGTCGCGTGTCCCGTTTCCGCACTGGCAACAGTAGGGCATCCCGAGGCTCTCTACTAGATTCCTACGATACGAAATCGAGACTTGTTCCAGCAAACCCAATCCGAGGCGCTGCGGACCTGTGGCACACCGTAATTGACGGCACCTTGGTACTCCGATAGACTTATCGTTTCGGACCTTTCCCCGGGAATCCGCCGGATCGGGTCCGAGCGTCGCCGCCGGGGTGGGGGCGTCTCTCCGGCACACACCAAGCTGCCTGCCCGGTGAAGGACAGACGAGGAGGATTTCGCACGTGGCTGTTCGCAAAGAGCTGTTCACCTCGGAATCGGTAACCGAGGGCCACCCTGACAAGATGGCGGACCAAATTTCCGACGCCGTCCTGGACTCGGTGCTGAAGGAGGATCCCACGGGCCGCGTGGCCTGCGAGGTGCTGGTGACCACCGGACTGTGCCTGGTGGCTGGAGAGGTCACCACCAAGTGTTACGTGGACGTGCCGAGGGTAGCCAGGGGTGTCATCAAGCAGATCGGATACACCGACGCGGCATACGGGTTCGACGCGGATACCTGCGGGGTGATCAGCACCATCCAGAGCCAGTCGCCCGACATTGCCATGGGCGTGGACACCGGCGGGGCCGGCGACCAGGGCCTGATGTTCGGCTTTGCCTGCGATGAGACGCCCGAGTTGATGCCGCTCCCGATCATGCTGGCGCACAAACTCGTCCGGAGGCTCAGCGAGGTTCGCCGCGAGGGAACGCTGGACTACCTGCGGCCGGACGGCAAGAGCCAGGTCAGCGTGGAATATGTGGACGGCAAGCCTGTGAGGGTGGATGCCGTGGTGGTCTCCAGCCAGCACAGCGAGGACGTCCCGATCCAGCAGTTGAGGAGTGAGATCCGGCAGCACGTGATCGATCCAATCCTGCCTCCCGGGATGGTGGATGCGAACACGAAGTACCACATCAACCCCACCGGGCGATTTGTGGTCGGCGGGCCGCACGGCGACACGGGGCTGACCGGGCGCAAGATCATCGTGGATACCTACGGCGGCATGGGCCGGCACGGCGGGGGCTGCTTCTCGGGCAAGGATCCCACCAAGGTGGACCGCTCGGCGTGTTACATGGCGCGGTACGTGGCCAAGAACATCGTTGCCGCGGGGCTGGCCAGCCGGTGCGAGGTGCAGTTGGCCTATGCCATCGGGGTGGCCGATCCGGTCTCGGTGGCGGTTGACACTTTCGGCACGGGGCAGATCGACGAAAACCGCCTGGTGGAACTGATCCGGGAGCACTTCCCGTTAACCCCCAAGGGGATGATCGACCACTTGAGGCTGAGGCGCCCCATTTACCAGAAGACCGCCGCCTTCGGCCACTTCGGCCGCACCGAGGAGACGTTCAGTTGGGAAGCCACCGACATGGCGGCCGCGCTGAAGGCGGCAGGGATGACCGTGTCGGCGGCGCGGCGTTGACAACCGCGGCGGGAGCCCTCGGGTCCCGGCAGGAATTCTTGTGGCACCAACATCAGCGAATATGCAGACTTTAGCGCAGTACGACATAAGGGACATCGCGCTTGCCGACAAGGGCAAGAAACGCACGGAGTGGGCCTACCAATTCATGCCGGTGCTTCAGACCATCCGGAAGCAGTTCATCTCGACCCAGCCCCTGGCCGGAATCCGGATCGCGGCCTGCCTGCACGTCACTACCGAGACGGCCAACCTGATGGTCACGCTCCGCGACGGTGGCGCCTCGGTGGTACTGTGCGCCTCTAATCCTTTGTCCACGCAGGATGACGTATCCGCAACGCTGGTCCGCGATTACGGGATACCCGTGTTTGCGATCAAGGGGGAGAACAACGAGGTCTACTACTCGCACATTGCCTCGGTTCTCGACCACAAGCCGCAGATCACCATGGACGACGGCGCCGACCTGGTGACGACGCTCCACACCAAGCGGCAGGACCTGCTAGGCGAGGTCATGGGCGGCACCGAGGAGACCACCACGGGCGTCATCCGCCTGCGCGCCATGGCGAAAGAGGGAGTTCTGCGCTACCCGATCGTGGCGGTGAACGATGCGCTGACCAAGCACTTCTTCGACAACCGGTACGGCACGGGCCAGAGCACCCTCGATGGCATCATACGGTCCACCAACATTCTGCTGGCGGGGATGAATTTTGTGGTGGCGGGCTACGGCTGGTGCGGGCGGGGCCTGGCCATGCGGGCCCGCGGCGCGGGCGCCAACGTGATCGTGACCGAGATCGACCCGATCAAGGCCATCGAGGCCTTGATGGACGGCTTCCGGGTCATGACTATGAGCGAGGCCGCCGGGATCGCCGACGTGGTGGTGACCGTGACGGGCAACAAGTCGGTGGTCGCCCGGGAGCACTTCGAGCGGTTCAAGAACGGCGCCATCCTCTGCAACTCGGGCCATTTCAACGTTGAGATCGATCTGGAGTCCCTGGGGCGGCTCTCCTCCTCGCGCCGGCAGGTCAGGGAGTTCGTGGAGGAGTATGCCATGAAGGACGGCCGCCGGGTCTACGTGCTCGGGGAAGGACGCCTGATCAACCTGGCCGCCGCCGAAGGGCACCCGGCCTCCGTGATGGACATGAGCTTCGCCAACCAGGCGCTCTCGGTGGAGCACGTGATCAAGAACCATGCATCGCTCGAGAAGAAGGTCTATTCCGTTCCCGAGGCGATCGACAAGGAGGTCGCCCGGTTGAAACTCGACGCCATGGGGACCAAGATCGACAGGCTCACGGTGGAGCAGGAGAAGTATCTCGCCTCCTGGAGCGAAGGGACCTAGGCTACCCGTGTCGGAAAGCTGCAAACGGACCATCGAGATTAGCGTGCCGGCGGGGGAAGTCGGCGAGGAGATAGAGCGGGCGGTCGGCTCCATGAGGAATCGCGTGAAACTGCCCGGATTCAGGCCCGGCAAGGTGCCGGCCAACATAATCCGCGCGCGGTTCGCCACCGAGATCCGGGAAGACGTCGTCCGCAGCCTGGTGCCGAAGCACTTTCACAAGAGCGCGGAGGATCAGAATCTTCGCGTTGTGGGAGCCCCCGATATCAAGGACGTCCACTATCACCCGGGAGAGCCGCTGACGTTCAAGGCCGAGTTCGAGGTCGCCCCGGAGTTCGAGCTCAAGGACTATAGCGGACTGACGGTGCCCTACCGGGAGCCGGAAGTCACCGAGGAACAAGTGGCCCAGCGGCTGGAGGAATTGAGAGAGCAGAAGGCGGAGTTCGTCAACGAGGCGCCGCGGCCCGCCGCGGACGGGGACTACGCCGTGGCCTCGCTCGAGGCCGGCGGAGAGGTCGAGGAGGCCCTGAGAAAACAGGACGAGGTGGTGGTCCAGATCGGCGGCGCGGACACACTGGAGGCCTTCAGCACGAACCTTCGAGGACTCAGCCCGGGCGAGGAGAAAGAGTTCGACGTCCTCTATCCGGAGGAATTCGGCGACGCCAAGCTGGCCGGGCGGACCGTCCGCTTCCGGGCCCGTCTCAAGAGCATCCGCCGCAAGGAGTTGCCCGAGCTGAACGATGCTTTTGCCGCCGACCTCGGCGATTTCAAGAGCCTGGAAGAGCTGAAGGACGAGGTGCGCAGGGCGCTCCAGAGGGAGCAGGAACACCTCGCGCAGCAGCAAGCCAAGAGCAAACTGGTCGAAGAACTGGTCAAGGCGCACGACTTTCCGGTGCCCGAGGCGCTTGTGGAGCGCCAGATCCAAAGTCAGGTCGAACAGTATCTCCGGGGTCTTGCCGCGCAGGGCGTCGATCTGGAATCCGTGAAACTGGATTGGGACAAGGTCAGGGAATCCCAGCGCGAGCGGGCCATACAAGATGTCAGGGCGTCCTTGCTGCTGGAGCGCATCGCGGACAGGGAGACGGTTGAGGTCACAATGGAGGAAGTGGACCGGGAGGTCCAGCGCATCGCGCGGCAGGGACGGGAAGCGGTGGCGGCGGCGCGGCGGCGGTTGGAGCAGGAGGGCGCTTTGCGCCGGATTGCCGGCCGAATCCGGACGGAGAAGACCCTGAATTTCCTGTTCGAGCACGCCAGGAAAGTGGCCGAGGACTGAGGTCCAGGCGGCCGGCGGTTCTCATAATTGGGCGGTTGGGACCATTGATTCAGCGTGACTTTGTAGGCGATAATAAGTGGGGGTTCCTCCGATGGTGAAGGGCCGACCCTGCCACGGCGCGGGGGCCAGGTTGTGAAACGGACCGGTTCCGACGATTCGTTGCGTTGCTCTTTTTGCCATAAGAGCCAAGATCTGGTCGGCAAACTGATCTCCTCGCCCAGCGATTATCCGAGGGCTTACATCTGCGACGAGTGCATCGCGGTCTGCAACTCGATCCTCGAAGACGACCGCAGCGAACAGCCTCGCGCGGGGGCGCCGCGGCTTCCCAAGCCGCTGGAATTGAAGGAGTACCTGGACCAGTACGTGATCGGCCAGGAGGCCACCAAGAAGAAGCTGGCCGTGGCCGTCTACAACCACTACAAGCGGGTCCAGATGAATCGCACCTGCGGCGCGGAAGTGGAGCTGTCCAAGTCGAACATCCTGCTGATCGGCCCGACCGGCACGGGCAAGACGCTGCTGGCGCAGACCCTGGCGAGGATACTGGAAGTCCCGTTTGCCATCGTGGATGCGACCACGCTGACCGAAGCGGGCTACGTGGGCGAGGACGTGGAGAACATCGTCCTGCGGCTGTTGCAGAACGCCGATTGGGATGTGCAGCGGTGTCAGCAGGGGATTATTTACATCGACGAGATCGACAAGATCGGCCGCAAGGACGAGAACCCCTCCATCACGCGCGACGTCTCCGGGGAAGGCGTGCAGCAGGCTTTGCTGAAGATCCTGGAAGGGACGGTGGCCAATGTCCCGCCGCAAGGAGGGCGCAAGCACCCGCACCAGGAGTTCACGCCCGTGGAGACGACCAATATCCTGTTTATATGCGGAGGGGCCTTCGTGGGTCTGGAGAAGGTGATCAGCCGCCGGGTGGGCAGAAAGGCCATGGGATTCCTCGGCCCGGAGGACTCGCGCTCGGAAGGCGCGCGCAGGGGGGGCAGCCGGCGCGACACGGACCTGCTGGCGGAAGTCCAGCCGATTGACCTTATCAAGTCTGGTTTCATTCCCGAGTTCGTGGGCCGGCTTCCCGTGGTTACCGTGCTGGGCGACCTGGACAAGGACGCCCTGATGCAAATCTTGACCAAGCCCAAGAACGCGATCATCCGGCAGTACCAGAGATTGTTTGACTTTGAAAATGTTAAACTGAAGTTTAGCGACGAGGCGCTCGAGGCGGTTGCCGCGCTTGCCTTGGAGCGCAAAGTGGGGGCCCGCGGTCTCCGCATGATCCTCGAAGACCTGATGCTCGACCTGATGTACTATCTCCCGTCCTACAGGAAAGTACGCGAGTTCCTGGTGACCAAGGAGATGGTCATGACGCAGAAGATCAATCTCGCCCTGTTGGAGAAGGCAGGCTAGCAAGCGCCTGGGGGAAGGCGGCTCGCTCGAGGATGGGGGGGGCCACCTTCAGGTTCTGGGACAGGGCCGGCTTCGCGGGATTCCAAAACGTGCAAACCTGCCGGGGGCAGAATCACAGAAAGACATGCTGACGTCAAGAGAACGGTCGGAAACCAAGCGGCTGCCGATGATGCCGGTCCGGGATGTGGTTATTTTTCCCCACATGATGACCCCCTTCGTAGTCGGGCGGGAATCGAGCGTCCGAGCGCTGGAAGAGGCCCTGGCGGGCGAGAAGAAGATCTTCCTGGCCACGCAACACGACGCTTCGGTGGACGAACCAAGTCCCGATGAGATCTACCAGGTCGGCACCATCGTGAACATCGTCCAGAGCCTTAAGCTGCCCGACGGGAACATCAAGGTGCTGGTCGAGGGGATGGAGCGGGGCAAGACCGTCTCCGTCACCTCCGACGAGGGCTACTTCCGCGCTTCGGTGCGGACGTTCCAGTATCGGGTCGAGCCGGGACCGCAACTGGAAACCCTGATCGGGCGCGTCACGACGCTATTCGAACAGTATGTAAAGCTGAGCCAGAACCTGAACTACGAAACGATGATCGCCGCCATCCGGGTGGACGACCCGGGCAGGCTGGCCGACACGGTGGGCGCGAACCTGCAATTGACGGTCGAGGAGAAACAGGAGCTGCTGGAAATATTCGATCCGATCGAAAGGCTCACCAGGGTGGCCGAAATCCTCGATATCGAGATCGAGAAGCTGAACGTGGATCGCACCATTCAGGGGCGCGTGAAGCGCCAGATGGAGAAGGCCCAGAAAGAGTACTATCTCAACGAGAAGATCAAGGCCATCCAGAAGGAGCTGGGACGCGGCGAGAAGAGCGAATTCGACGAGCTTCGGAAGAAGATCGAAACCGCCGGCATGAGCAAGGACGCCAAGGAAAAGGCCTCGGCGGAGATGAAGCGGCTGGAGGGCATGCCTCCCATGTCGGCCGAGTCCACCGTGTCGCGGAATTACCTGGACTGGCTCCTGGCCATGCCCTGGAAGAAGCGCAGCAAGGAGATCCGCGACCTCAAGCACGCCGAAGAGGTCCTGGAAGCGGACCATCACGGGTTGGAGAAGGTCAAAGAGCGCATTCTGGAATTTCTGGCGGTCCGGCGCCTGGTCAAGCATCCCAAAGGCTCGATTCTGTGCTTTGTCGGCGCGCCGGGCGTGGGTAAGACGTCACTCGGCATGTCCATCGCCCGGGCCACGGGGAGGAATTTCGTCCGTCTCTCGCTGGGCGGCGTGCGGGACGAAGCCGAGATCCGGGGTCACCGCCGGACTTACATCGGGGCTCTGCCGGGCCAGATCATCCAGATGATGAAGAAAGCCGGCACGCGGAATCCGGTCTTCATGCTGGACGAAGTGGACAAGATGTCCATGGATTTTCGCGGGGACCCGTCGGCGGCGCTGCTGGAGGTGCTGGATCCGGAGCAGAACTACATGTTCGTGGACCACTACCTCGATGTGGAGTACGACCTGAGCCAGGTCTTCTTCATCTGCACGGCCAACGTGCTGCACACCATCCCGCCGGCGCTGCAGGACCGCATGGAGGTGATCCGCCTGTCGGGCTACACCGAACTGGAGAAGCTGGAGATCGCCAAGCGCTTCTTGATCCGCAAGCAGATGGAGCAGACCGGGCTGAGCGACAAGCAGATCCAGTTCACCGACCAAGGGGTCACGATGCTGATCCAGCACTACACGCGGGAGGCGGGGGTCCGGAACCTGGAGCGGGAGATCGGCAACATCTGCCGCAAAGTGGTCCGGGCGGTGGTGGATAAGGACAAGAAGGCGAGTGGAGAAGATCAGCCCGTGGCGGTGAAGGCCGAGACGGTTGCCGAGTACCTCGGGCCCATGAAGTTCCGCGAACTGCTGGCAGAGAAGAAGAACGAAGTCGGCACGGCTATCGGGCTGGCCTGGACCGAGGTGGGCGGGCAGATACTGACCACGGAAGCGATTATCATGGAGGGTAAGGGCAAGCTGACGACCACCGGCAAACTGGGTGACGTCATGCAGGAGTCCGCCCACGCGGCCATGAGCTACATCCGGTCGCGCGCGCACCTGCTCGGGCTTCCCCGGGACTTCTATCGCCACCTGGACATCCACGTACACGTGCCGGAAGGGGCGATTCCGAAGGACGGTCCCTCGGCCGGGATCACCATCGCCACTACAATTTGTAGCGCCCTGGCGAAAATCCCCGTCCGCTGCGACGTGGCCATGACAGGAGAGATTACCCTCCGGGGGCGGGTTCTGCCAATCGGAGGTCTTAAGGAGAAACTGCTGGCCGCCCACCGCCACGGAATCTCCGAGGTGGTCCTGCCACGGGACAACGAGAAGGACTTGCCGGACATTCCGGAGGCGATTCGAAAGGATATGAAGTTGAGCTTCGTGGATTCCATGGACGAGGTGCTGAAGATCGCGCTGGAACGCGAGATCCAGGCGCTGCCGCTCCCACCGAGCGCTTCCCCTTTGGAAATCGCCTCTCAGCGCGGCGAAGAGAAGCTGCATTAAGAATCGACCACTTGTGACTCGGCCGACAAGGCCGAACAGTGAGGCCACTTTGGCAAACGACGCGGAAAAACAGGAAACACAGGCTGGGACACCAGCCACAGCCTCCACAGAAGAGGTGAAACCACAGCAGCCCGAATCGGCGCCTCCTCTGGCCCGAACCTCGCGCAAGCGTCACGGCTACGGCGCTCAGAGCGCTGCGCCGCCCGGCGCCAGCGGGCCTGCAACCCTGGACTTGGTCGCCCTGAAGGAGATGAGCATACTACAGCTCAACCAGATCGCCAAGGACTTTGCGGTGCAGGGGGCGGCCGGGTTGCGGAAGCAGGAGCTCATCTTCAAGATCCTGCAGGCGCAGGCCGAGAAGAGCGGTTTGATCTTTTCCGAAGGGGTCCTGGAGTGCCTGCCCGACGGGTTCGGGTTCCTGCGGGCGCCCGAGTACAACTACCTGCCGGGCCCCGATGACGTCTATGTGTCGCCTTCTCAGATCCGCCGGTTCGATCTGAGGACCGGGGACACGATCTCGGGACAGATCCGCCCCCCGAAGGAAGGGGAGCGCTA
Organism: Bryobacterales bacterium; assembly: GCA_963798455.1. Lineage (GTDB taxonomy): Bacteria > Acidobacteriota > Terriglobia > Bryobacterales > Bryobacteraceae > CAWCTD01. The sequence continues at coordinate 3,592,574 of CAWCTD010000003.1, read as the reverse complement.
CTTCGCCCTGATCAAGGTGGACGCGATCAATTTCGAACCCCCCGAGGAGGCGCGGAACAAGATCTTCTTCGACAACCTGACACCGCTCTACCCCAACGAGCGGCTTCGAATGGAGACCAGCAAGGAGAGTTTCTCGGGGCGCGTCATGGATCTTCTCACGCCCGTTGGCAAGGGGCAGCGGGGCCTCATCGTTTCGCCGCCGCGCACGGGCAAGACGATGCTGCTGCAAAGCATCGCCAACTCCATCACCACCAACCATCCCGACGTGACACTGATCGTGCTGCTGATCGACGAACGCCCGGAGGAGGTGACCGACATGCAGAGGTCGGTGAAGGGCGAGGTGATCAGCTCGACCTTCGACGAACCAGCCAGCCGGCACGTGCAGGTGGCGGAGATGGTGATCGAAAAGGCCAAACGGCTGGTGGAGCACAAGCGCGACGTGGTCATCCTGCTGGACTCGATCACTCGCCTGGCGCGCGCCTACAACACGGTTGTGCCTCCCTCGGGCAAGGTGCTGTCGGGCGGCGTCGACTCCAATGCACTCCAGCGGCCGAAGAGGTTTTTCGGAGCGGCGAGGAACATCGAGGAGGGCGGGAGCCTGACCATCGTGGCGACAGCGCTGATCGACACGGGCAGCCGGATGGACGACGTCATTTTCGAGGAGTTCAAGGGGACCGGAAACATGGAGATCCACCTGGATCGAAAGCTGGTGGACAAGCGGATCTTCCCCGCCATCGACATCAACAAGAGTGGGACCCGCAAGGAGGAACTGCTACAGCCGAGGGAAGAGCTGAACAGGGTCTGGATTCTCCGTAAAGTATTGAGCCCATTGTCCCAAGTTGAGTGCATGGAATTGCTGCTGGACAAGCTCGGCAAGACCCGGAGCAATGCCGAATTTCTGGGCGCCATGAACGGGTGACACTGTCCACGGCATGTTAACATTTCGATGGAATTCCAATGGGGCAGGGATAACCTTCATCCAAGCTGCGTCGTCAATACTTCTGAAGATAGATAGCTGTAGGCGACACGTGAGGCTGTCCTGCACTCTTAGCGCACCAGGATTTTGTCTATGACGAGTGGAATGCCTGCCCCAAAGCCGCGCCCGGAACCCGTGCCGGCCCAGCCGCAACCGGTACCGGTAGCGCCACAACCAAAGAGGCCCCGCCGGCGCTGGTGGCTGGCGGTAGTGGTTCTGGCGGCGGCCGCGGCTGGCGCGTTGTATCTTCGGAACTTGCAGGTCCAGCCCACGACCGGTGGGGGGCCTCCGATCCTGACCGTCCCCACAGTCAAGATCGCCGTGGGTGACCTTGTGAGATCGATTCGGCTGGCCGGGGCCACGGCCGCTAAGAACTACGCGATCATGAAGGCGCCGCAAATGAGGGGTGGCAGAGGGAATGCCATGGGCGAGGTTCAGACTATCAGCACCGGCGCGGGTCGCACGGGTGGCGGTGGTGGCGGCGGCGGTGGGGGAGGCGGCGGTGGGGGTCCCAATTTCGGTGGGGGCGGCCGCGGCAACATGGGCAACGCAATGGCGCTCACCTCCCTGATCGCCGGCGGCAGCATGGTGAAAAAAGGGCAGGTCGTGGCCGCGTTTGACCAGGAAGACATGCTGAACCGCCTGGATGACTTCAGTTCGCGGGTCAGCCAGAATGAATCCAACCTGGCGAGCGTGCAGGCCCAGTTGAGGGTGCTGGAGACGACTCACGCCAAGACCATCACGGTAGCCGCGGCGGACGTGGACAAGGCGGCTCTCGACCTGAAGACCATGCCGGTCCGCTCCGCCATCGATGCGGAGCAGTTCCGGCTTGCGCTGGAGGAGGCGCAGGCCACCTACAAGCAGCTTCGAACCGAGATCCCATGGATGGAGACTTCCCTGCAATCGCAGTGGCAGTTGGCGTTGCTTGCCCGGGAGGAGGGAGCGGCTGAGTTGAAACGAACCCAGGCCAACGTCGACAGGATGGTCCTGCGCGCCCCGATGGACGGGTTGGTGGTGCTGATGACCCTCGTGCGGCGCGGGAGTGCGGACCAGGCGCAGATCAAGGCCGGCGATCAGATCAACTCGGGCCAGCCGATCTTGCAGATCGTGGATCTAAGCTCAATGGTTGTCAACGCCACCGTGAATCAGGTGGATGCGAGGAGAATCCGGATTGGGGCCAAAGCTACCGTGCATTTCGACGCTTATCCCGATCTGGAGTTGCCGGCGGAGGTCTCCGCGATCAGCGCCATGCCCCAAACCAGCAGGTTTCGCCCGGATTACGTCAGAGAGGTCAACGTTGCGTTGAAGCTTCTGAGAACAGAAAGCCGCGTGCTTCCCGACCTGTCGGCGAGCGCGGATGTTGTTCTGGACACGGAACAGCAGACGCTCATCGCTCCCCGCGAGGCGATCTTTCAGGATGGACCCGATGGCAAGCCCTTCGTTTTCCTGCAGAGGCCGGAAGGCTGGCTGCGGCGGGAAGTCGAATTGGGAAATGCGAATTACGTTTCAACGGTGGTCCGCTCCGGCCTGCGCGCGGGGGACGTGGTGGCCAGCGAGCGCCCGGTCGTGGTGGAGAAGAAGTAGTCAAGGAAAAGCGCGGACGAAATGTCTAAGGACATCAAACCCAAGGTGAGAATCGGCCGTCATGGGCTGACCGGCCGCAAGAAGGCCGTCCTGTGGAGCATTGGCCTGCTGCTGTTCGGCGGAGCCGGATACGCGGCGTATTACTACGGCGCGCGAACGGTGGTCGAGGTCCCCGTCGCGCGAGTGCGCCGGGGCGCGTTCGTGCTGGCGGTGCGGACGCGCGGAGAGGTCCGAAGCACCAAATCCATCGTGTTGCAGGCGCCTCAGGTACCGGGCTTGCGCATCGTCAAACTGGCCACACAGGGGCAATTCGTCAAGCAGGGCGACGTGGTGGTGGAATTCGATGCCTCGACCCAGGAGCAGAATTTGCTTGACCGCCAGACCACGGTGGATACGGTCGACAGCGCCGAGGTGACAACCCGGGCCTCGCAAAAGATGACGGACGAGTCGGATGCGTTGAGCTTGATGACGTCGGAGTACAGCCTGGAGCGCGCCAAGCTGGAGGCGAGCAAGGCGGAGATCCTCTCGGTAATCGAGGGCGAGAAGGACCGCATCAACGTGGGCGTCTCCGAGGGCAGCCTGGATCTGACGAAGGCCACCATCAACACCCACAAGGTTTCCCAACAGTCCGACCTCCAGCGTCTCAAGACGCAGAAGGACAAAGCCCTCCGCGACCTGGGCAAGACCAAGACGTATCTCACCCAGATGTCGATCAGGGCCCCGGTGGGTGGGGTGGTGAATATTCTGTCAAATTTCCGGTCCGGGGGGAATTTCGGCCAATCGGATCCTCCCTTCCGGGAGGGTGACAGCGTGTGGACGGGCGCGCCGATCGCGGAGATACCCGACCTCGGTTCGATGCGCGCGGAACTGAAATTGGACGAAGTGGACCGCGGCAGAGTCCATCGCGGCTTCGCGGTCAAGGTGCGGGTGGACGCCATCCCCGACAAGGAGTTTGACGCGGTTCTGGATTGGATCAGCCCGATCGCCGCGCTGGCATTCCGCGGCCAGCAGAACGCGGACAAGCAGTTTCCGGCGTATGCCACCCTGAAGAGCGTGGACCCCCGGCTTCGGCCGGGCATGAGCGCCTCGGTGGACATCGTGATCGAGAGCCAGCCCGATGTTCTGCTGATACCCATTCGGGCCAGTTTCCCCCAGAACGGTAAACCCAGTGCATTTGTCCAGGCGGGGGAGCTGTTCCACCCTCGCCCGATCGAGGTGGGACTGCGCAACGAGGAGGACATGGTCGTGCTGAAGGGTCTGCGGGCCGGAGAAATGGTGGCACTCGAAGACCCGGCGGAAGCGGCCAGGAGGGCGAAGAAGAAACTGTAAGGGCGGGTTTGGGATCCGCCCGGCAATTGGGCATCCGATGAAGAAACTCATATTTCGGACTTTGATCATTGTCATGGTGCTCGGCGCGGGGTGGTGGGCATACAGCTACGTGCGGAAGATGCCGCAGCGGCGGCAGGACGCACCCGTGGCCAAGGTGCGCCAGGGCGAGGTTGTCATCAGCGCGTTCTCCCGGGGCGAGCTGAGGGCCCTCCGTTCGGAGCAGTTGATCGCCCCCAACCTGATGGGGACCGTGCAGGTGACCAGGCTGGCGCCGATGGGCGCTCTTGCGCGGGAAAAGGACCTGATCGTCGAGTTTGACGACTCCGAAGTGCTTTCGAGGATCGACGAGGACCAGCTCAACCTGCAGTCAAGCGAGCAAAGCATCAAGAGACAGGAAGCGGAACTGGCCATCCGGAACAATCAGGACCAGGTAGACTTGCTGGGCGCCAAGTATGACGTGCGCCGGGCCGAGCTCCAGGTAAAGCGCAACGAGCTGCTAAGCGCCATCGACGCCCGGAAGAATGTCCTGAACCTGGAGCAGACCAAACGGACCCTGGCGCAAATGGGGACCGACATCAAGGCCAGGCAGGACCAGGCGGAAGCCGCATTGGCCCTCACCAGGCAGCAACGCAGCCGCGCGATCCTCGAGCTGGCTCGCGAACAACGGCGGCTGCAACAAACCAAACTCCTGACCAGCATGAGCGGACTGGTGTCGATCCGCCAGAACTCGTTCGGAGGCGCCCGTCAGTTTGGCGCGCAGGTGCCGGATATCCGCGAGGGAGATCAGGTCCAACCCGGCATGCCCGTAGCGGACGTGCTGGACCTTTCCGAACTGGAGTTGGTGTCGAAGATCGGGGAGCTGGACCGCGCCAACCTGGTCGAGGGGCAAGACGCGCTCGTCACGCTGGACGCCCTGGCGGGCAAGGTGATTCACGGCAAGATCAAGAGCATGAGCGGCACGGCTACCGCGAACATCATGTCCGGCGACCCCTCCAAGAAGTTCGAAGTGCTGTTCTCGGTTGACATGAAAGAACTGTTTACCACGGTTGGCGCCACGCCCGAACAGATCCGTCAGGTGATGGCTACGGCCGAGAGGAATCGGAACAGGCCCGTGAACCGCGTGCCCCTTTCCAGTGTTGCGATGATGGGCGGCCAGCAACAGGACGCAGATGCCAGCGGCTTGTATGACGCCACGCAGAATGGGGCGCCGGGCTCCGGCGCGGATCAGCAGGGCATGAGTGGCCGAGCCGGCGGGCGGCAGCGGGGCGGCGCCCGCGGCCAAGGCGGGCAGCGAGGCGAAGGAGATCAGCGCGCGGGCAGCGGCGAAGGCGGGCAGCGCGGCGGAGGACGCACCCGTGGCGAAGGCGGGACGGGTGCTCCCGGCTTCCCGGTGCCGGGCATGGGCGGGTTCGGCAGAGGCGGCGGTTCGCAGTTTAGCCAGCAGGACTTGGAGAACGCCAAACTGCCTCCCCCTCCCGAAGAAGAAACGGGACTTCAAGTCCTGCTCCGGCCGGGATTGCTGGCCGACATCCAGGTCATCATCGAGAAGATTCCAAACGCCGTCTACATCCCGGCTCAAGCGGTGTTCGAGCGCGAAGGGAAATCGGTGGTTTACGTGAAGACGGGTGCGCGTTTCGACGAGCGTGTGGTGAAGCTCGCCAAGCGGAGCGAGTCGACGATGGTGATCTCGGAGGGTCTGAGGCCCGGCGAGGAAGTGGCTCTGACCAATCCGACCAGGCAAGGCGCCAAGAAGAACGAAGAAGGCAAGGCGGGTGGCAGCGCCAACCCGATGGGCGCGGCGCCATCCGGCGGGAAACAATAGGCTGTGGGCAGTCCGAACTACGGCAGAGGAAAGCAATGAGTGGCATAAGCGGTTACTTGCCCGAGCTTTACATGGGGCTTTCGAGCCTGATGGTGCACAAGCTGCGGAGCTTGCTCACCATGCTGGGGATGATCTTCGGAGTGGGCGCGGTGGTGGCGATGTTGTCCATCACCGCCGGCGCCCAGAAGGAAATGATCAGCTTCATCGACCTGCTCGGGGTGAACAACATCATCATCGAGGCGAAGGAGGCGACCGACCGGGACCAATTGCAGGCGCGCCGCGCGATTTCACCGGGGCTGACCTTCCGGGATTACCGCGCCATCGCGGCGAACGTCCAGGGGATACAGGCCTCCACGCCGCGCAAGCGTTTCAAGCCGACGAAGCTGCTGCCGAAGACCAGCGCCAGCCAGGAGCCCCCGCAGGTCATCGGCGTGCTGCCGAGCTTCCTCGAGATCAACGCTCTGAAGATCCTGGAGGGGCGGTTCTTCAACGACGAAGACAACATCATGTCCGCCCCGGTCTGCGTGCTCGGGGAGACGGCGAAAGTCGACCTGCTGGGGTACGAGCGCGCCGTCGGCAAGTACGTCAAGGTCAACAATACATGGCTGCAAGTAATCGGCGTGCTGGCGCACCAGGCGACCGCGGATACCGACGTGGAAGGCATGGACGTGTCCAACCGGAACAACCTCATCATCGCGCCGCTGAACACGGTCATGCGCCGGTTCGAGGACAACAACAGCTTCCTGAAGGACGAGATCGATGGCATTTACCTCAAAGTAACGCCGAACACCGATTCGATCGAAACCTCGAAGGTGGTGAGCGCCATCCTGTCGGCGACCCACAAGGACGCGGGCGACTTCACGACGATCGTGCCCGCGGATTTGTTGGAACAGCGGCGCCAGACGCAGTTGATTTTTGAAGTCGTCATGATTTGCATCGCCGGAATCTCGCTGCTGGTGGGCGGGATCGGCATCATGAACATCATGCTCGCGACGGTGCTCGAGAGGACCCGTGAGATCGGCATCCGCCGCGCGATCGGGGCGCGTCAGGCCGACATCGTGAGGCAGTTTCTCACCGAGGCGGTGTTGATCTCGATCGTCGGCGGCCTGATCGGCATTGGGTTCGGCTTTTCGCTTTCCAAGGTCATCGCGGCGGCTGCCGGGTGGTCCACCGTGGTCACCTGGGCCTCGATCGCCGTGGCATTTGGAGTATCTGTGTGCATCGGGCTGCTGTTCGGAATCTACCCGGCCGTGCAGGCCGCGAAACTGGATCCGATCGAGGCAATCCGGTACGAGTAGCGAGAATTCTCATGAAACTTCGGTTCACACTATTGGCACTCGTTTGCGCCTCGGGCCTCGTGGCCCAAGAGGCGCCCATGTTTCCAAAGCCGTCTTACTTCCGGAAGATGTTTTCCAATCCGACGGGGCACGTGGAACTTCAGCCCCCGGTGAAGCTGGCGGACTACGCGGTGGACGGCAAGCTCGAACTCTCCCTGCGTTCCTTCCTGGACCTGGTGATGGCCAACAACACGGACATCTCCATCCAGAAGATCTCGGTGGAGACGTCCAGGGACGCCATCCTGAACGCCTTCGGGCGGTTTGATCCGACACTGACTGTAGGCGCGAGCAACACGCATTCGGTGAGCCCATCGAGCACGCAGTTACAGGGCGCGAATGTAGTCAAGCAGACACAGTGGCCACTCAATTTTACGTATAACCAACTGCTCGATACGGGCACATCGTTCAGCGTGGGATTGAACGGGTCGAAGACGGCCAACAACAATTCGTTTGCCACGTTCAACCCGTCTTACAGCTCGAATTACCAGATGAGCTTCGTGCAACCGCTGCTCCGAGGCCGCTCGCCCTACATCACGAGACTGCCGATCACCATCGCGCGGGCCAATCTGAGGTCAACGGAACTGAACATACGGAACCAGATCATCTCGCTGATACAGACGGCTGAGAACGCGTATTGGGATGTCGTGGGGGCCAGGGAGACGTTGAGGGTCAACCAGGAGGCGCTCAAGCTCAAGGATGAAGCGCTTAAGCGCTCGCAGAGGGAACTGGAGCTGGGGGCCATCCCCCAACTGGACATCTATCAGCCCCAGGCTGACTACGCCTCGGCGCAGATCCAGGTCTCGCAATCGAGCTTCACGCTGGCGCAACGCGAAGACGCTCTCCGGCGGCAGATCGGGGCGGACCTCGACCCCAAGTTCCGGAACACGCCGATCGTGCTGACTGAGACGCTCGCGCCACCGAACGACACTGCCGCGCTGGACCGAGAGGCTCTGGTGCAGAAGGCAATTTCCACACGGCCGGATTTGCAGTCCGCGCGGATCGGGATGGACATAGATGACATGAACATCCGGCAGAATGCCGACCTGCTTCGTCCCAACCTGTCCTTCACTGGCAGTTACTCTTCGACAGGCCGTGGAGGGCCGCAGCTCATCAAGAACACGTTGGGAGACACCACCGTCAGCGAAGTGATCCCCGGCGGGCTGTCCGACGCGGTCAGCCAGGTTTTCGGGTTCGGGTACACGACCTACCAAATGGGCCTGAGCCTGACTCTCCCTCTCCGCAATCGGTCCGGCGCCGCCAATCTGGCCGACGCCCTGGTGAGGAAGAAGTCGGACGCCCTTACCATCCGCAGGAGCGAGCAGCAAGTGAGGCTGGACGTGCTGAATGCCGTGAGCCAGGTGGAATCGAGCCGCGAGGCGGTAAAACTGGCCGCCATCGCGCGGGACCTCGCCCAGAAGCAACTCGATGCGCAGTGGCAGGAGTACAATCTGGGCACCACCACGATGTACTACGTGCTCGACGCGCAGACCCGCTTGACCAATGCGGAATCCAACGTGGTGAGCCAGGAAATCAGCTACCGGCGCAATGAGCTCAACCTTCTGCGCGTGGTGGGCACGCTGCTGGAAGAGCGCGGCGTCACGGTACAATAGCAACTGGCTTGTGGCTTGTGGCCCGTGGCCAGTGGTCGACGTAGTTTCCACAAGCCACGTGCCACGAGCCACTTGCTAGATGGGCCGCATCCACGTACTCCCCGACCTGGTTGCCAACAAGATCGCCGCTGGCGAGGTGGTCGAGCGTCCGGCTGCCGTAGTCAAGGAACTTCTCGAAAACTCCCTCGACGCAGGCGCCGCTGACATCAGAATCGATGTCGAGAACGGCGGGCGCCGGCTCATCCGTGTAGCCGACGATGGCTGCGGCATGCTGCGTGACGACGCGCTTCTGGCCTTCGAGCGGCACGCCACCAGCAAGCTGGCCGATGTCAAGGACCTGGTCCGGATCGCCACGCTCGGGTTCCGCGGGGAAGCCCTGCCCTCGGTCGCGTCGGTGTCCAGGTTGGTGCTCGAGACTCGTTCGGCGGACGAGGCCACCGGGATGCGGGTGGAAATCGCGGGCGGCAAGCTGCTGCGCGCCGAGGAGACGGTCCTGACACCCGGCACGACGGTGACGGTGCGCGACCTCTTCTACAACGTGCCGGCTCGCCGGAAGTTCCTGCGCTCCGAGCAGACCGAACTGGCGCACATCGCCTCGCTGGTCACGCACTACAGCCTTGCGCACCCCGAGAAGAGCTACCTACTGCGGAACGGCCCCAGCGAGTTGCTCTATGCGACCCCGGTGGGGACGCTTCGGGACCGTGTGTACCAGGTATTCGGAAGCAAGACGCTGGAGGAACTGGTCGAACTGAGCCCGCGGCAGCGCGAGCTGAAGCTGCCTCCGGGGCTCCCCGAGGAAGCCGAAGAGCCCGGCGCCCGCTCCTTCGGGCTCCGGGGATTCGTCTCACGGCCCCAATACCAGAAGCTGAACCGCAACTCCATATTCCTGTTCGTGAATGGCCGCCTGATCCGGGACAAGCTCTTGCTGCATGCGATTTCCTCGGCTTATCACAACCTCATGCCGCCGGCCTGCTACCCCTTCGTGCTGCTGTTTCTCGAGTGCGATTTCGAAGAAGTCGATGCGAACGTGCACCCTTCGAAGACGGAGGTGAGGTTCCGGCACGGTTCCTTCGTACACGACTTCGTGAGAGACGTGATCCGCGAAGTTCTGGTGGAGTCCAAGCCCGCCTCCGCGCTGCCGGCGCCCGCACAGGTAACCATCGATCCCGGGGCACAGCCTGCCGCGGCCCTGCCCTTTTCTGAATTCAGCCAGCGGATAGACCGCCAGCCCTGGACGGAGGAGGCTCCTTCGGACGTGGCGCCGCCGCCGGCTAGCGCACAACCCGAGGAGTTGCCGGAAGTCACCCTAAAGCTGTCCCGCCCGGCAGGACTGCGTGTTCCGGACACTCACGGGAGCTTCCCCGTGGAGGGCGGCCTCGAAGCCACCGCAAGCCTGGATACGCTCGTGAACCTGCGGCCGCTGGGACAACTACACGAGAGTTTCGTGATTGCCGCGGGGCGGGACGGCCTCTGGATCATCGACCAGCACGTCGCCCACGAGCGCATCCTGTTCGAGAAGCTGGTAAAGCAACTGGCCGCGGGCAGGGTCGAGATGCAGCGGCTGCTGCTGCCCATTGTGCTCGAGCTCACCGCCGCGCAGCAGATCGAGTACGCGCGCATCGCCGAGGAACTGCTCCCGGCCGGCTTTGAGACCGAGCCCTTCGGGCGCCGCACTGTCGCCGTGAAGGCCGCGCCCGCGGGCGTCGGCGCCGGCGAGATCGAGAAGCTATTGCTGGAGATCCTCGAAATCGCCGAGAGCGAGCTGCGAGGCCTGTCGATGGATGATCTCAGGCGGGCCATGGCCGCCTCGATCGCCTGCCGGGCAGCGATCAAAGTGAACATGCGGCTGGATCAGAGCAAGATGGAATGGCTGCTGGCGGCGCTGGCCGCGACCGACTGTCCGATGACCTGCCCGCACGGACGTCCGATCGCGTTGCGCTACTCGACCCGTGACATCCTTCGCGGCTTCCACCGGGTGTAGGGCGTGGCGCGGGCCATCGTTTTGTGTGGCCTGCGGGCGGCAGAGGACGAAAGGCGATCGTCTGCCGCACCACCTTAACCGGCCGCTGTGGTAAGGCCCGCCAAGCTCGACTTCAAGAGCACGTACCCTACCCAGGGCAGTGCAACCAGCGCCAGCGATTTGCCGAACGACATCCTTTTCGAGGCTGTGGAGAAGCCCAGGGCCAGCAGAAGCAGCACCCAGATGCTGAACAGGTCCAGTGATCCGGCGAGCGAGTAGAGGAACCCGCCCACCGCCTTCGGGTCCAGGAAAGCGCCCACATTCAGTGGCAGGGGATGCTGAAGGTCAAAGTCCGCCGGGTCTTTCAGGAACATGACCACCATGGACAGAATGGTAGCCAGCCCCGACGGAAGGAATGAATAGCATGTAATGCTGAAAGCCTGGGGGTAGCTCACTCTTGCTCCGCCCAGGAGATTGAAACAGCCGAGCAGAATCCCCGCGATCACCAGAGATGACACCGTGAATCCGAGAGCCCCGCCCGCATAAGCGGCCGGCACGGCGAACTTCATCCCCAGTTGGATGGCTCTCTCCCGTTGCTCAGGAGGCAGTTGGGCGGTCCGGGGACTCGCCTCAAGCTGGCGTCGGGTCACGCTCTCGAAGCCGACGACCCGCGAGAAGGAGGCGATGTAGACGACCGAGAAGAGCGTCAGGATAATGAGAGGCACCCAGAAACGGGGGCGCGCGGCGAGGTCCTGGAACACCGGTTTGGGCTCCCAAAAAATGCCGGCCAGACGGCCGGCTTCACTCATGCTGGAGGGTGGTGCTTGCTGAGCCGACATCAGGTCTCCTGTGTGCTAACTAAAGTTAGTGTTGGGCCGCTACCTATTTGGAATCTTGTTCACCAGCAAAGAATATACTACACTTCCTGGCGAGGGAATCACCATTCCAGAGAGGGACCGGTCAACGCGGATGCTAAGTATCTTTGAACAAAAGGAATTTGAGCGGCAACCCGAGAAGAGGCTGTCGCTGAACCGTCTGCAAAACGTTCTCAGTCCTCAGTCCACGACGGCGGGGGAGAAGTCCTCCGCGGGCGCGGTCGGAGCCGCGGTCGCCGGACCGTCAGTGACAGCAATGGCGCCTCCCGTGCTCATGTCATTCGAGCGCAAGCCTGCTCCTTCTCCGCCCGAGCCGCCCGCCAGGCCGGCCCCTCCCGCCCCGGAGCCTTCGGGAGAGTCCATTCCTCCCGGATTGCAGGAGTTCGCGGAGCAGTTCACGCGCGGTTTTCGCGAGGTGCTTGTCAGCACGGTGAGAGACATTCAGGCGCCAATGGCGGAAGACCACCGCAAGATGGAGACGGCCTTCGATCTTCATGCAAGGACGGCTCGGGAAGTGGAGGCGCTGCGCTCGGACATCAACGGGGCCTATGAACGGATCGACTCATTGGCGAAGACGTTGCAGGAGATCTCCACGAAGGTTAGCAAGGTCGAGGACACGGTGACCATCGCCACGGCCGCGGCGCATGCCATTCAGGACGCCCAACAGGCGCTTGAGAAACGGCTGGAACTGCAAGCAGGAGTCATCCGAAGCCTGCACACCGGGATGCAGTCGCGCGAAGAGAGATTGGACAAGGTTCTCAACGCCTTCCAGGCCCTGCAAGGCGTGGGCGGCGGGCACGCGCCCGACATGCCTCTTCCCGAAGAACTCTGACGACGGTCTATTCCACCCTGAGCCGCAGGATGGTCAGTGAGTGCCGCGGGAACGTGTAGGTGAAGCCCTTGTTGGCCACGGTGAGTGACACGTTCCTGGTGGCGGGGCGGACTTTCTTGTCGTCGCCGAAATCGTTCACCGCCTTCAGGTCCGGGTTGTTCATCTCCCAAACGGAGGCCTCCGCGCCAAGCTGGCCCACCACGTTTTCGATGCGCGTGGCGAGGTCCATTTTCTCGCTGCGGTTCAGCACGTTCAGATAGACCGCCCGCTCCTTTTCGGAATACGTGGCCGAGGTGTCCAGGTATCCCAGAGGTGGCCGTGAGCCGAGGCGGTAGGTGGGACTAGTGACCTGAAGGTCGATGGAATTGTTCCCACGCTGCTTACCGTACTCCAGCAGAGGCCAATAGATCGTCTGCAGATAGAGTCCCTGCTTGTTGGTGAAGATGGGAGCGATCACGTTGACCAACTGGGCGAGGTTGGCCATCTTGACCACGTCGGCGTGGCGGATGAAGGCATTCAGAAACATGCCGATGGCGAGGGCGTCTTCGAAGTTGTAGCGCTCTTCCAGACCGGTCTTGGCGATCTCGAACTCAGTGGTGCCGGTACGGGCACGGTACCAGATATTCCACTCGTCGAAGGCGATGTAGATCGGGCGAGGCGTCGTCTGCCCGTTCTGCGCCGCCTTGATCTGCCCTTCCACGACCTCAATCCGGTAGTCGATGTCCTGGGAATTGGCGCCGAGGAACTGCTCGAGGTTGTTCTCCGGGTTGCCGATGTAGGTGTGGAGAGAAATGTAGTCGATCTCGTCCTTGAGCCGGTCCAGGACCGCGCGGTTCCACCCGATCCAGTCCGCGCCGGGACGGAAGTTGGAGGACCCGCTGGCGATCAGCTTGATGGAATCGTCTTCGCGCCGCATGGCCTTGGCCGCCTCCAGGGCGAACTTGGAGTAATCTTCGGCGTTCTTGTGGCCAAGCTGCCAGGGGCCATCGATCTCATTGCCGAGGCCCCAGATCTTCACGTTCCACGGCTTGTCCCTGCCGTTCTTGCGGCGCTGGTTGGCCCAATAGGTGGGGCGGCTCTCGTTGCAGTACTCGACCCACTGGCGCGCCTCGTCCACTGAGCCCAGGCCGGCGTTAATGCAGACGTAGGGCTTGGCGCCGATGCGCTCGCAATAGCGCAGGAACTCATCCGTTCCGAACCGGTTGGTTTCCAGAGCGCCCCAAGCGTGGTCCGGGCGGGCCGGCCGCTGGTCGCGCGGGCCTATGCCGTCCTTCCAGTTGTAGCCCGAAGCAAAATTGCCGCCTGGCCAGCGCAGGACGGAGACGCCCAGAGGTTTCACGGCTTCGATCACGTCCCGGCGGAAGCCCTCGGAGTCGGAGAGCGGGCTGCCCTCCTCGAAAATGCCGCCGTAGATGCAGCGCCCGAGGTGCTCGGCGAAGTTGCCGAACAGATAGGGGTGGACCTCGCCGATCACGCGCGAGGTGTCGATTCGGACCCGGGCCTGGGGCTGCTGCGAGAGCAGCGGGAGCGCGGCCAGCAACAGGACAGTGCTCAGAAGCACGGCGATCTTATGTGAGCGCATTCAGGGAGCTCCTGTAGACGAAGATATCACGCCGGCGCACACCACCCATGCGCGCACGGCGTTCCCATTTTCGCCGCGCCTGAGAGCGCTGTCAAGAAGTGATTGGCCGGTTCAGCGCCGCGGCCCCGGCGCCGGGGCAGGCTTGAGTGTTCTCAGGAAGGCGGCGATGGCCTCGGCGTCTCCCCGCGAGAAACGAAACTGCGGCATCGGGGGCCGAAGCGGCTTGCCATCCTTCAGGCCGGTCTGAAGGATCCCGACGACCTGAGCATCGGTATAGCCCACCAGGCCGGCCAGCGTGGGGGCATGCTCGGCCCAAGCGGGAAGCTGTGCCGTGGGCTTGAAGATCAGGTCAGCGCCCATCATCAACTTGGTCCGGTCAGGCTCGCCCTTCGGAGTCATCGGGGTGTGACAGTCACCGCACATCGAGGCCCGCTCCACGATGTACTTGCCGCGCTCCACTTTGGGGTTTGGTTGAGCTCCCAGAAGGGTACAGGCGCCGAACACAACTCCGGTGCACGCGATGGCGCCCACAGATTTTCCCAGTTTCCTCACGGTCTTGAACTCTCCTCTCTGAGTGTGCAGCTTGAACTCAGGATAGCATGGGCTCGGCTGGCCAAGCGTCTGATAGAATAGGACTTCAACCTGCCATGATTTCTTCAACCCAGATGCGCCCCGGGATGGTGATCAAGTTCAATAACGAGCTCTACTCCATCTTCAGCGTCGTTCATCGCACCCCCGGCAACCTCCGGGGCTTCGTCCAGGCAAAGATGCGAAACCTCCGCAACGGCTCCATGACCGAGCACCGCTTCTCATCGGAAGACCGCGTTGAGCGCGCCGTGCTGGACGAGCACGAAATGGAATACCTGTACGACGACGGCGAGTTCTACTACTTCATGAACACCGCGAACTACGAGCAGATGCACCTGACCAAGGATATTCTCGGCGACGGCGTGCAGTACCTCGTGTCACAGTTGAAGGTCAGCGTGGAGTTCTACGAAGGCAAGCCCATCAGCGTGGAACTGCCGGCCACGGTGGACCTGACGGTCGTCGAGACCGAACCGAGCCTGAAGGGCGCCACGGTGTCCAACGTCACCAAGCCGGCCAAGCTGGAGACGGGCCTAGTCGTGCAGGTTCCACCTTTCATCAGCCAGGGCGAAAAGATCCGGGTCAATACCGCCGAAGGGACCTATCAGGAAAGGGCCTGAAGCGCGGCCAGAAGCTCCTCCTCCTCCTCGGGCTGAACCGTTCGCAGGTCGAGCAGAAGCCTGTCGTTTTCGATCCGCGCGATGACGGGCGGGTCTGCCGATCTCAGCCTGCTCTCCAGCCCCGTCACGTTTTCGCCGTGGATGGCGATGAGCCAGGTGGGAATCGATTGGCCGGGGGTAGACCCGCCTCCGACCACGGACTCTCCGGCAATCAATTCCGCCTGGAAGCCTCTCAGCCTTTCGAGCAGGGATTGCGCCCGGGAACGGACCCGCTCGGCCGGCTCCGCGATCATTCGGAGCACCGGCACCCGGTCGTATCGCTTGAGCACGTGCTCCCGCAACGCACACTCCAGCGCTTGATAGACAAGCTTATCCAGCCGCAGGGCGCGAAACATCGGGTTCCGACGCAAGCGCGCCACCAGTTCCGGCTTGCCGGCGAGAATACCCGCCTGGGGGCCGCCGAGAAGCTTGTCTCCGCTGAAAGACACAAGATCCGCGCCGGCCTGGAGGCTCTCGCCGGCCAGCGGCTCGTCCACGCCATAAGGGCGCAAGTCGAGCAGGCATCCGCTGCCCAGGTCTTCGTAAACCGGGACGCCTCTCTCCCGGCCCAGGGCGGCCAGCTCGCGGAGTTCGGGCCTGGCCGTGAAGCCGCTGATCCTGAAGTTGCTGGGATGTACGCGGAGGATGAGGCGGGTCTGGTCCGTGATGGCATCACGGTAGTCTTCGATCCGCGTGCGGTTCGTGGTGCCGACCTCGCGGACGATGGCGCCCGAGCGCGCCATGATATCGGGGATGCGGAAACCATCGCCGATCTCGATGAGCTCCCCGCGCGACACAACCACCTCGTAGCCGGCCGCCAGCTCGTGCAGCACGAGATACACGGCGGCAGCGTTGTTGTTGACCGCAATCGCAGGCACGCCGAGCAAGCGCTCCAGCAGCGTGGCCGCGTGTACATCGCGCTTCCCCCGCCGCCCGGTACTGAGGTCGAATTCGAGATTCGAATACGCCGGGATCGGAGAATAGGCCGGAAGCGGGGCCCGGCCGAGGTTGGTATGAAGAATGACGCCGGTGGCGTTGATGACGCGCCGCAACGACGGCCGAACGAGCTGCCCCAGGGAGAGCTCGACGCGCACCTCCACGGACGCCGGCTCGGGCGTCCTCCCGGCCCGTATCTCGGCCCGCATCTCTTCCAGGGCGCGCCGCACTTCGCGGACCACCAGGTCTCTTGGGAATGTGTCCAGGACAGAGGAGAGGCGCGCGGCAACCTGGTCCACGGAGGGCAGTTCGTGTAGTTCCACTGGTATTCCTTCAGCCGGAATTATACGCCAGCAGAGCTCAGGCTTTGACGCCACGAGACCCCACCGGAGCGAAGCCAGCCTGGGCGTGATGCTGCAAGTCCTGGATCCTGAGGCCAGCCAACGCGCAGGCAACCGCGCCTCCCACCCAAAGAGGCACGGTCGTCACCAGGAAGAGGAGGGTGGCGAAGCCCGCCGCAACGCCCTTATCCACACCGAACAGCCGCAGAGCCACGACAGTGAAGAGCTGGAAGCCACCGACGTTACTCGGCGCCTGCGGCAAAATGGTGCCAATCCTCAAAATCACCAGCACCACCACCACGGCGCCCAGCGGAACATCGAAGTCCAGCCCTTTCAGCAGAGCATAGATGGGGACGAGCTGCGATGCCAGGTAGAGCAGGCTCACTGCCGCCGCGGCGAGGAACGAGGGGGAGTTCCCCATCGCGTGCAGACCCTCCACCACGTGCCATAGCGCGTCCGCCCACCGGCTTCGAGAGACGGCCGCGTGAGCATGGTGCTTATGAAACATGACGACGCCCATCAGCACCGACAGGCCGCCCACGATCACGGCCAGCACCACACCGGCATCCCTCAGATAGCGGGGGACCTGCACGAAGAACATGACGAAGTAGAACCCCAGAACAAGGAATATGCCGTCCAGGAGGCGCTCGATCACCGCGGAGGACAGACTCACTGAAAAACGGATGCCGGACCAACGGGCTTGCAGATAGGCGCGTATGAGCTCTCCGCTGCGGAAAGGCAGGATCGAGTTGGCAAACAGGCCCACGAAAATCGCCTGGACAGAGTGGAGGAACCTCGCCTGCGCGACGGGTTTGAGCAGAAGCTTCCATCGCCAGCCCTGACAAAAATAGGTGGCGATGTCGCACACAACAGCCAGGGTCACCCAGCGCCAGTCGGATTTGACCAGCTTCGGCAACTCGCTCTTCCAGTCAAAGCCCCAATAAACCCAGAGCAACGACGCGGCGGAAATGGTGTAGCCGAGCGTGGGAACCAACCACGATGGGACTTTGCGGCGGCTGCCCGCCTCCGAGAGTGGAGCCATGCGTTCCTACCACCATCATACGCAGGGGTGGTGGCCTGTGCCACCTCTGCTGAGCGGAGAAGCCCGGCTTCGTGATCGCAACTTCGCGGACATCCGGCGCGTACTTGCCCGCTGCCGCCCGGATCTTCGCAGCGTTGCCCAGGAGCGCGAAAGTCAGCCCGGCAGCCTGGTAGTACTTCCTGGCGACACTGTTGGCGGTCTCGATCGTCACGGCGTCGATGCGGCCGAACAGCTCATCCACTTCGGAGCGGCCGAGACCGAAGATCTCGAAATCCTTCAGCGTCTCAGCCAGTTGATCCGAGGTCTCCAGCCTTTGCGTGGGATAAAGGCCCTTCACGTAAGCTTTGGCTGAGGCCAACTGCTCGGCGGTGACGCCCCGCTCACCGAGTCGCTTGAGCAGGTCGAGCGCCATATCGATCGCCTTCTCCGTCGCGTCCGTGCGCGTATACGTGGAAATGACGATGCCGCCGGTGAGCCTGCTCTGCTCCAGGCGGCAGCTCGCTCCGTAGGTCAGGCCGCTATTCACCCGCAGCGCATCATTCAGCATCGAAGTAAAGCGGCCGCCGAACAGCGTGTTGACCAGCACGAGCGGAACGCGGTCCGGATGGGTGCGCTTGATGCCCGGCTGGCCGATCTGAAAATAGGTTTGCGTGGCATCGGGCTTGTCGATCGACAACAGGCGAGCCGGGGAACCTCTCCCGGGCGGCGCGCTTTGCACCCAGGTATAATCGTCCCCCGGGGGCGCCAAGCCGAAGGCTTGAGCGAGCTTGGGCGCGAGAGCGTCCACGTCAAAGCGGCCGACCGCGATCAGGATGAGGTTCTTGCCCGCGTACATTCGCCGGTGGTAATCGGCGATGTGGCTGCGCTCGATGCGCGCCAGGCTGAGTTCGTCTCCTCCGATGAGGTGTCCGTAGGGATGCGATGCGCCGTAGAAGAACGGCCGGAAATAGTAGCCGATGGCTGAGGAAGGGTTGTCCTTGGCGGCTTTGGAAGAATCGATCCTCTGCGCGAGCACTTTCCGGACCTCGTCCGCGGGGAACGTGGGGCGCAGCAGCGCGTCCGCGAAAAGGACCAGCGCGCGGTCAAGGTCCTTGCTGAGGAACTCCATGCCGACCTGGGTCGACTGGTCGTCGCTCGTCGCCTGCCAGGAGGCGCCGAGAAAGTCCAGGGTCTCGGAGAACTCGTCGGCGGTGCGGCCGGCCGACCCGCGCCTGAGCAACTCGGCGGTCACCGAGGAAAGGCCCGCCAGTTCCGGCGGGTCGGATTCGCCGCCGCCGCGCAGGACCGCGCGCAAAGTGATGAGAGGCAGATCGGCGCGCGGCATCATGACGACCACCGTGCCGTTCGGCAGCACCTGCCGGGTGTAGGGAGGCAGCTTGACCTGGGCCGCGCCGTGGGCGGCGAGGGCGAGCACGGCCGCCAGGGCGGTGGTGGATTTCATTTGGACGCCTCCTTCGTCTCCGGGACCAGAGTGGCGACCGTTCTGTTGCGTTCGCCGAGGTACTGTTTGGCCACGCGAAGAACGTCCGCCGCGGTCACCTTCTCCAGTTCCACCGGATAGCTAGTGAGCTTCCGATAGTCGCCGAAGAAAACCTCGAACTCGCCCAGCAGATCGGCCTTTCCCTCAATGGTCTTCAAGCCGCGGTAGAAATCGGTCAGCAACTGATTCTTGGCTTTCTGCAATTCTTCGGCGGGGATCTCGGCGCCACGGACGCGCTCCAGTTCCTGGTAGAGCGCTTGCTCGGCCCTGGCCGGATCGACGCCGGCCCTGGCCTCGATCCGGAACACCACTTCGCCGGGGTCGAGCGAGTAGGCCATGGTTTCGCCGATCTGCAAGGCAAGCTGGTCGCGATCGACGAGGCGGCGATAGAGACGCGAGCTGCGGCCCTCGGTCAGAACTGTACCGAGGACCTCCAAGGGCATGTTGTCGGGATGGCTGGACTGAGGCACGTGGAAGCTGAACATCTGTAGAGGGAGTTGCGCGGCTTTGCGCAAAATCACCCGGCGTTCGCCTTGCTGCTCGGGCTCTATGGTGCGGACGGGCGGGGGCGGGTCGTGCCGGGGGATTGGTTCCAGGTACTTCTTTGCCAAGGCAGCGACCTCATCGGTAGTCACGTCGCCGGCCACGACCATCACGCAGTTGTTGGGGGCGTATCCCACGCGGAAGTGGTTCCGGAGATCGTCCATGGTCCACGACTCGATGTCGGACATCCAGCCGATTACCGGCCAGCCATAGGGATGCGCGGTGTAGGCGGCGGCGTCCAACTGCTCCTCGAGGGCTCCGGAGTTGCTGTTTTCGACCGAAAGCCGGCGCTCGGAGGCGACCACGCCGCGCTCGGACTCGATGATCTTCGGGTCGAAGGCAAGGTCGCGGATGCGGTCCGATTCCATGTCCATCATCAACTCCAGCGCGCCGCGGGGGAACCAGTCCGTATAGACGGTCACGTCGCGGGAGGTATAGGCGTTGATGGTGCCGCCGTTCTTCTCCATCTGGATGTCGAACTGCTTGGGGCCATACTTTTTGGCGCCGTTGAACATCATGTGCTCGAAGAAGTGGGAAATCCCCGTGATGCCCGTGTGCTCGTTGCGGGAGCCGATCCGGAAGAAGAAGTACATGGCCACATTGGGAATGTCGTGGTCCTCATGGATCAGGATCTTCATGCCGTTGGCCAGGGTATAAGTGCTTACCTCCAACTGCTGTCCGAATGCCAGACAGGCGGCGAGGATCAGCGGAGCTATTGCCCTCATGCGACCAAGGTAACAGATCGTATAATTGGGTTTCCCACTTCACCAACCGTGACACCGACCGCCAAGGAGCCTCGAATCGTCGTGCTGGTGGGCCTTCCGGGCTCGGGCAAGTCGACCTATCTGGAGCGGCTCGGCGCTAAGGCGCTCTCCTCGGATGCCGTGCGCGGCCTGTTGGCCGACGACGAGACCGACCTGAGCATCCACCGCGCCGTGTTCGCCACGCTGCGCTACCTGCTGCGACGCAGGCTCGCCCTGAGGAGGCCGGTGACCTACATAGACGCCACACACCTCACCCCGCGCGAACGCCGCCCCTACGTGAAGATGGGAGAGACGTACGGCTGCTCGGTCGAGGCCGTCTTCTTCGACGTGCCCATCGAAGTCTGCCGTGAACGCAACCGCCGCCGCGAGCGTGTCGTGCCCGAGGACGTACTCGAGCGCATGGCCGCCAAGCTGGTCCCGCCGACCGTGGAAGAGGGCTTTTCGGCGGTGACCGTTGTCCGGGAGTGAGGTGCGAGTCGTGGCCCAATGAAGTAAAGGCCTCGGGAGAGAATGACTCGGATATACTTGGTTTGTGGGAATCATCGAGATTGCCAGCCTCAGCCCCGAGGAACGCTTGCACCTCTTGGAACAGCTTTGGGAGAGTCTCAATGCGACGCCGGAAGCCGTCCCGCTGACGAATGCACATCGCGAGGAGCTTGATCGAAGGCTCGATGAGCTCGAGGGAGACGGCCCAGTCGGTATTCCGTGGCAAGAGGTGCTTCGCCGGATTCGTAGCCGCGCGCGATGATGCAGATCCTGCTCCGTCCGGCGGCTGCCGCGGATGTTGAGGAAGCGTTTCTGTGGTACGAGCGCCAGCGTGCTGGGCTGGGTAGTGAGTTTCTGGCGGCCGTTCAGTCCGCACTTGACGATGTTACTGCGCAGCCAACCAGGTATGCGGTGATTCATCGAGACACCAGGCGAGCGCTTGTTCGTCGGTTCCCCTATGGAATCTTCTATCGCGTCTACGGCGAAGTCGTTGTCGTGGTCGCCTGCATGCACGGGCGGCGCGATCCAAGACGATGGCGATCCCGAACGTGAAGGCCCGGCGGTCGTTCACCTGCGCGGGTCAGCCGTACATGTACGCCCTGGTCCATCGTCTCGGGCCGGGGCTCGATCTCTTTGCCAGCAGCACTTGATGTATCTCCGTCAGGCCCGCCTCGAAATTCAGCGCCGACGCCGCGAGATAGAGGACCCAGGTACGGTGAATCGCACCGCCCACGAGCTTTCGGCAGGCCTGTTCGTGGGCCAGCAGGCGCTCCACCCACGCCCGGCAGGTCCGTGCATAATGCGGACGCAGGTCTTCCACGTCCAGAACCTCGAAGCCCGCCCTGCCGGCCGCTCGAAGGAGCTCGCCCAGGTGCGGCAGTTCACCTCCGGGAAAGACTCTTTGCCGCAAGAACAGCCACTCCGCGCCGGGGCTGACCCTTTCGGGCCGTGTAATGCCGTGGTTCAGGAACAAGCCCTCTCGCGCCAGCAAGCCGTGGATCTTGCTGAAGTACCTATGGAGGCGATGCACCCCGACGTGCTCCACCATTCCAACCGAAGCGATCTTGTCGAAGCTGCCGTCCAGATCGCGGTAGTCGGCCAGTTCGACCGATGCGGTGGTCTGAAGCCCATGCTCGGCCAGGGTGCGGGCAGTGATCTCAAACTGCCGCGGGCTCAGCGTGCAGCCGGCCGCTCTTGCTCCGTATCGCCCGGCCGCATGCACAACCAACGCCCCGAATCCACACCCGACATCGAGGAATCGCTCGCCCGGTTTCAAGTCGAGCTTGCGGCAGATATAGTCCAGTTTCGCCAACTGCGCCTCGTCGATCGACATGTCCGGACGTTGAAAATACGCGCACGAATAGACCAGCTTGTCATCGAGAAACTGGCGGTAGAACTCCGGCTCGTGATCGTAGTGGAAGAGGACGTTCCGCCGCGCACGCGCCCGGCTCTGGTACCAGCTTTCCGGCCAGAAACGCCACAACCGCGCCAGCGCCGTGGCGAGCCGCTGCCGCAAGCCACCCCGCTGCCGCGCCGCCAGTTCGCGGAGCGCGGCGAAGACGTCGCCCTCAATGTCGATGCGGCCGTCCAGGTACGCGAGCGCGAACGAATTGACGTCCCCCGATGCGAGCCGCCGACGCTCGTCGGGGCCAGTCGCCCGCAGCGCGAACCCCGGGGCGGAAGCGCACCCCGATTCCGCTTTCTCGGAAGGAGCCGCGGCGCCCATGTCGCCCTCTTGATTCCAGCATGACATTATACGTCCACCGTCCGCCGGCCGGGGGGCAGACTTGAAGAGGGCTTTTCAACGGCGACCGTTGTCCGAGAGCGGCCCCGCGGCGGGTGGTGTACACTAGACGCGGAATGGCAAGACAAGGGAAAAACCATGAAGGCAGATGACACGACGAATGGCAAACTCACGCGCCGGAGTATGCTGAACGCCGGAATGGCCGCGCTTGCCGCGGCTGGTTCGGCTTCGCCCCTCCTTCCACAACAACCACCACAACAGGGACGCCCGCAAGCAGCCACCGGGCCGAACAGAGACACGACGGACGATGCGCCCTTCAAAACCCCTTCCGAGCCGGCCAACACTCCAATGGGTGCGGGGAAAGGCATCCACCCCGGCAGAGTCGCCTGGGCTCATCAACCCAAGGTGGCGACCTGGGACGGCAAGACAGGCAACTGGTGGGACGATGCAAACACGGATTCTCGCCTTGTGGATGCCATGGTGTCTGGAAGCCTCCAGTCTCTGACTGGCGAAAGCACCGACAAAGCGGCCTGGACGGCGCTGTTCAAGTTCTTCAACCAGACCCGCGGTCTGGGCAGTGGCGGATACCGGCCGGGCGAGAAGGTTGCCATAAAGTTGAATTCGAACCAGGACCGGCCAGGCGCCTGGCGCTTCGGAGCGGGAATGCCCAGCCCCCACGTCGTCTACGCGCTGCTGCACCAACTGATCACGGTGGCCGGGGTGCCCGGTGAAGACATCACGTTTTACGATGCCTCGCGGTACATCGGCGATCCCATATACGACAGGATCAGGGCCAACCAGGATCCGAACTTCCAGGCTGCCAGGTTCATGGTGAGCCAGAGGATGGCAGGTAACGGACGCGCCGAGGCTCTCCCGGACAAGGCCAACCCGATCCTGTTCTCTCGGCCAGGTGTCCCCACGGCCTATCCGCCGCAGTGCGTGACCGAGGCGAGATACCTGATCAACATAGCACTGGCGCGGGCGCACGGGCTGATGGGTGTGACCGAGACCGCGAAGAACCTTTTTGGCTCGGTATATTTCGATGGCGCCGGCTTCACCCCGCAGCCGCTGCATGACTACGCTTCCAGAGACCTGCCGATGGGATCGTACAACTGCCTGGTCGACCTGATCGCGCACAAGCATTTGGGCGGCAAGACGCTCCTCTACATGCTCGACTTTCTGTATGTGGCGGAGAGCCAGAATGTCCGCGTCATAAAGTACCAGTCGTTCGGAGATCACTGGTGTTCCAGCCTGTTCATGTCGCAGGATCCGGTGGCCATCGATTCGGTGGGATTGGACTTCATCCGGAACGAACCCAGGGCCGACGAATGCCGCGGGAAACCGGAGAACTACTTGCACGAAGCAGCGCTGGCTGAAAAGCCGCCTTCAGGGACGGTGTACGATCCCAGCCAGGACGGCAAGCCGGCGAAGAGCCTGGGTGTGCACGAACATTGGAACAACGCCACCGACAAGCAGTATTCGCGGAACCTGGGCAAGCGCGAGGGGATCGAGCTAGTGGTCTGGCCCAAGAGCTCTAGCCGGCAGCGGAGCTAGCGTGAAAATGCGGGCCGGCTGGCTATCGGGCGTGCCGCTCTGTCTGTGGCTCGCCGCAGCCGGGCTGTGCGCCGGGCCCCCGGACGAGTGGGTTCCAGCACTCTGGGACGGTGGGCCGCTCGAGGTGGCTCGCCGGGCCAATGACAAGGCGCTGTCCGACCCGGCGATTCGGGAGGCTATTGCCGAATGGTACGACCCCGCCACGCTCAGTCTGCTTGAGGGCGCGCCGGTCAACTGCCTCTTGCTCACTTTCAGCGCCGGAGCCGAACCAGAGATCGAGAAGAAGCAGCAGCAACTCGTCAAACAATACGCGCGGGCGGCTCACGAGCACGGTCTTGCGGTTCTGGGCCTTGTTTATCCAGGCGCTGACTCGTCCGCTGTCGCCTCGGCCGCCCAGGATGCGCAACTGGACGGCCTTGTGCTGGAGGGAGAGTTCCCCGGGGGCCTGGCGTTTGCGGAGCGGTTGGAGAAGACGCTTCGCTCCAGGCAAAACGCTGCCGTGGTGATCCCGGTGGCGTCGCCGGCGCTTCTGCGCAGCACGGCACGGCCGGTACTGGCTCTGGAGGGGGTATCCCCAGGCGTTGGGAAGCTGGCTGATGTTGCCACGGCGTCGGCCACGGGTGGGATGTGGATCGATTCCAACATGTGGCTGGTGCGGTCCCTCCGCCGGGCTTCAGGCTGGCGGCCGATTTGGATCACCCAACGCCCCCGTCCCGGCTCGCCGGGAGTCTACGCGAGGAGCATAGCCGATGCGGCCGCCGCGGGAGGCCGCTGGATTGTCGCTCTCGACGACAGTCTTCGCTCGCGACTGTTTCGCCGGGACGCCGAAGCGCTGGCAGTGTGGCGGAGCATGGGCCTGTTCCTCGCCTTCTTCGAGGCTCACGCGGAGTGGCGAAGCTTTGCGCCATTCGGAACCGTCGGCATGATTCTGGATTCCACCGGCCCGAACCTGGCTCATTCGGAAGAATGCCTCAACTTGGTGGCACGCCACCGGATTCCGTACCGAGTGATTGAGCGCTCGCAGTTGGGCGTTTCGGCGCTGGCTGGCTTGCGGGCGGTGCTCGCCTTCGATCTCGCTCCGCCTACGGAAGCGGAGCGAAAGACCTTGCGCGCTTTCGCGGACGAGGGAGGGCTGGTTCTAGGCGGTCCTTCGTGGGGCGCCCCTCCGAAAGACCAATCCTACACTGTCGCCTCTGCCGGCCAGGGCGAAGTGGCGGTTTACAAAGACGCCTCCCCGGACCCGGAGTCCGTTGTCAGAGACTTGAATGATCTGTTGTCCACGCCGGAGCTTGGCGTCAGCGTCTTGAACGCGCCCTCAGTCCTCTGCTATGTGAGCGTGAGCGGCGCCGGCAATCGCATCCTGGTCCAGTTGGTCAACTATGCTGGCGTCCCAGCGGAGCCGTTTGCCATTTGGGTTACCGGGAAATTCAAGACGGCGCGGCTGTATGCTCCCGAGAGCGCGCCGGTGGATCTGGCGGTGAGGCGTAGCGGCAGCCGGACGGAGATTGTGATACCGAAGCTCCCAGTGTACGGAGCGCTGCTGCTGGAATAACGTGGGACTACAGGAGCGAACATGAAGACTCAAAATGACATATCTCGTCGCACGGTTGTGAAAAACACGCTGGCCGCACTGGCGGTTACAGCCGGTGTATCGGAAGCCGCGCTGGCCCAAAAGAAACCCGGCGAAACACGAGTGCTCTTCCTTCTCGGCGACTATTACCACAATGGCGCCATGCAGGAGTACGCCTGGCGCAAGGTTCTGAAGTCCACGGGCTGGCGGCTGATGTTCGCACAAGCCTCGAGCTTCATCACGCCAGACCTGATGGCGTCGGCGGACCTTTACGTTCTGTGCCGCTACGCCACGAACACACAGCCGGCCAACATCTCGCTCGGCTGGTCCCCGGACAAGATCGTCGAGGAGCGCCCCGAACCGGACGTTTTCATGACGCCCGAGCACGAGGCCATGATCGTCAAGAATGTCCGGCGCGGCATGGGTTTGGTCGGCGTCCACTGCGCGATATGGAACCCCGACAGCCGCCAGTTCCTGGACCTGCTGGGAGTCCAGAAGCCCGTGATGCACGGCCCGGTGGTGCCCGCGCACATCTTCGAGCTGAACCCGGAACACCCCATCACCCAGGGGATCGGGCCGTTCGACATCGGCATAGACGAGGTCTTTGATGCAGTGATGAAGCCCGGCCAGTTTACGCAGCTATTCCGGTCCCGTCAGGAGGAACCGAAGCGCAACGCCATCGGCGGCTGGTGTCGCGAGGACGGCTCGGGCCGCGTGGTTGCCTTGCTGCCGGGGCACACCACAGGTCCGTACGGCAGCAGGCAGTTTCTAGACATGATGTGGCGCTCGGCCCACTGGGCTGTGAAGCGCGAGATCCCGCCCGTGCCCGCGGACGTCTTCACCGCGAAGAGCTGACGCCGGCGGGCTGCTTCCACAGCCGCAGAGCAAAGCCCCATCCCAACGCCGGGCCGAGGCCCACAACGCCGCTCATCACGGCCACCGTCCTGGCGCTCAACCCGTGGTCCATCAGGGCGCCGGCCAGGTAGGTGACCGCCGACATGGCAACCACCAGCGAGGCGTAGTCGGCCGAAAAGACCCGGCCGCGAAAGCGGTCGTCCGTCTGGTTCTGCAACAGGGTAGTGGAAAACACCCAGACGGTGGAGCCGCCCGCGTGCGACAGGACCACTCCCGCGAGGGCAAGCCACAGGCCCGGTGACAGCCCGAGTACGATGTAACCCGCCGCATTGGCCAGAAAACCGAATAGGATGGCCAGCCTCAGGCGGTGGTCCTTGCGCTGTGCCCAGTAGTTGCTCACCAGGGGTCCTAGCAACGCGCCGACTCCACGGGCGCCCATCAACAGGCTCATGCCCATCATGCCGGCTCGCCGTGGATCGAGGCCGTGCCATTGGACCTGGAAATACCGCTCGCCCATGACCGGGATCAGGACCCAGCTTGTCGCCGCGAGCCCCAGCCCGGCCTTCGTCAACAGCGTCGCGAGCAGGCGACGATCTTTGGCCACGTAGCGCACGCCGTCCACGATCGGGGTAAAATCCGTCAGATCGCGCGCCTTCATGGGGGAGACCGCCGCCAGGTGCGGCTCGACAAATCGCATGCCGCGAAGCAGGCTCGCGGAAACCAGGAAGCTCAGCGCGTTGACGATGAACACCGTGTTTCGGCCGAATGCGACGGCAACCACGCCGCCCAAGGCCGATCCGACCGCCAGGCTGACGGACCAAGTGGTGGAAGAGACCGTGTTGGCCACCAACAGGTCGTCCGCCCCGGTAATGTTGGGAATCACCGAACTGCGCGCGGGCTCGAAGAACGCCCACATGACGGTTTCAGCGAACAGCAGAAGGTACACCAGCCCGACCAGGTCGCGGCTCCGCGCCACCAGCATCGTGAGCACGATCGCCGCGCGAGCCAGGTCGGCGGAGATCATGATTCGTTTGCGGCTCAGACGGTCGTTCAATACCCCCGCGGCGGGGGCGGCGAGCAACTGCGGCAGTTCCTGGAAAACGACCGCGATGGCTATGGATTGGGCGCTGCCGGTCAGTTCCAGCAGCAGGCTGTAGATGGCAATCGAATACAGCCAGTCGCCCAGCTCGCTTACCGCCTGCGCAAACCAAAGCAGCCGGAAGTTGCGATTGTCCCGGACCAGCCGCCAATATGCCGATAGAGAGACCGGAGCCTGGTCCATGTCAAGAGCGGACGTAGAGACCCATGCGGCTCTTCACCAGCTCCACGGTGCCGTTCGCGATGGGGGATACTCGCTCGACCCCTTCGCGCAGGACGCCATCCAGGTAGCCGGGCTCCGCGATGATTTGCCGGTAGCGCTCCTGAAGAGGCTCGAGGCGCGACACCACCATCTCGGCCACCTGCTTCTTGAGATCCCCGTAACGCAAGCCCGAGAAGTGCTCGCGCATCTGCTGGTCGGGCCATTCGCTGAAGGCCTGGAAGATGTTGAGTAGGTTCTCGACGCCCGGGCCGAGTCCACTGAAATCCACGCACGGGTTCGAGTCGGTGGTCGCCCGCATGAACTTCTTTCGGATCACATCCGGCGGGTCGAGGAGCGCCACGGCGTGGCCCGTGCCCTGTTCCGATTTGCTCATCTTCTTCAGGGGATCGTCTAGTCCCATCACTCGCGCGCCGACCGCCGGTAGATTGGTCTCGGGGACTACGAAAGTCTCTCCGTAGAGCGAGTTGAACCTCTGAGCGATGTCCCGAGTCAGCTCCAGATGCTGGCTCTGATCGTCACCCACCGGAACGATCGCCGCCTGGTAGAGCAAAATGTCCGCCGCCATCAGGACGGGGTACTGGAACAGCCCGTCTCCCACGGTTTCCTGCTTCTCCGCCTTGGCCTTGAACTGCGTCATCCGGCTCAGCCAGCCCATCGGCGTGACACAGGTGAGCATCCAGGCCAGCTCGGCGTGGGCCGGAACGGATGACTGCACGATGACGGTCGAGATCTTGGGGTCGATGCCGGAGGCCAGAAACAGGGCCGCGATCTCCCTGATCTTCGAAAGCAGTTGCTGCGGCTCCTGGTAGACGGTGACGGCGTGAAGATCCACGATGCAGTAGATGCACTGGTAGTCGTGCTGCAGCCGGGCCCAGTTCTTGAGCGCGCCCAGATAGTTGCCGATGTGAAGGTCGCCGGATGGTTGGACGCCGGACAGGACTCGTGGTTTCATGCTAGAAGGGGGCGAAAGTCCTATCCTACGCGATGGCACAGCCCGATACAAACCGGCCGCTTGAGAACCTGCGCGAAGTGAGCATAGAGAAGTGGGTGTACGGCGGCCGCGGCCTTGCGCGTCTGGACGGGCGTGCGTTGCTGGTCCCTTTCGTACTGCCAAGTGAGGTCGTGCGCGTGGAGGTGGAGAGGGAGAGACGCGGCCTGTTCGAAGCCAGGCTGAGGGAGGTCGTCTCACCTTCGCCGGAGCGCACGGCGCCGCCGTGCCCCTACTTCGCGCGCTGCGGCGGGTGCCACTACCAGCACGCGAGCTATGCGTATCAGGTCGCTCAGAAGCGCGAGGTGCTGCGGGAAGCGCTCCGGCGCGTGGGCAAGCTGGAGGCGCCGGCCGAAATCGAGGCGGTCACGGCCTCGGCCTGGGAGTACAGGAACCGGGTCCAATTCCACCTGGCAGGGGGCGAAATCGGGTACCTCGAAGCGGGCTCGAACCGGTTTTGTCCAGTGGCGCACTGCCCGGTCGCCTCGCCGGAGATCCACAAAGCGCTGAGCGCCCTGCGGGAGATGATCCGGGACGAGCGCTTTCCGCGCTTCCTGCGCGCGATCGAATTGTTCGCCAATGGATCGGAGGTCCAGCTCAACGCGCTGGAAACGAACCGCCCCGTGGCTCGGCGCTTCTTTGACTGGTGCGCGGAGAGCATTCCTGGCGCGGCGGTGGGGGCGCTGGACTACGGGGCGGCGGGCCAAATCTACCGGGTAAGCCACAAATCGTTTTTTCAAGTGAACCGTTTTCTCATTGACAGACTGGTGGAACTCGCGCTTGAGGACGCCGAGGGCGCTACCGCCATGGACCTGTACGCCGGGGTGGGATTGTTCTCGCTGGCGCTGGCGCGCCGCTTCCGCTCAGTGACCGCGGTCGAGAGCGGCGCGAGCGCGGCAGGCGACCTGGAGTTCAACGCGGCCAGGGCCTCGCTTGCCGTGAGGGCGGAAAGGAGCACGGTGGAGATGTACTTGGAGCAGCTCCCACGGCCGCCCGACTTCATGCTGGCCGACCCGCCCCGCGCGGGCCTTGGAAAGACCGTAGTCCGGCAACTGCTCCGGCTTCGGCCGCCGCGGCTGACCATCATCTCCTGCGATCCCGCGACGCTGGCCCGCGATCTCGGACATCTGACAGCGGCCGGCTACCGCCTGGAGCGGCTTGTTCTAGTAGACCTGTTCCCCGAGACCTACCACATCGAGACCCTCACGCACTTGAGGCTGGCATGAAACCGGATCGCATTCCGCCGCGCCGGGCTCGGGCGACGGCAGGCACTTCCTGACCGTCTCAAAAAGCGCCGACGGACGGACCGGCTTGGCGAGATAGTCATTCATCCCCGCTTCGAGACAACGTTCCCGGTCGCCGACCATGGCATGGGCGGTCACACCGATGATCGGGAGAGTGCGCCACCGCGCATCCTGCCGGATGAGCCGGGTGGCCTCCAAGCCATCCAGGACGGGCATCTGGACGTCCATCAGGATCAAGTCGAAAGCGGACTCTTCCAGCGCCTCCAGGGCCTGGCGGCCATGGCTGGCGACGGATGTCTGGTAGCCGCGCTTGCCTAGCAGTCCCGCGAAGACCTTCTGGTTTGTGAGATTGTCTTCAACGATAAGGATGCGAGCCATAGTCGCTTCTTGCCTCCCGGGAGAAAGCCCAATCACTTCCGGGGCGCCGTTCTCGAGGACTTCCCGCGGAGGCGGCGCCGCCTCCTGCAGTTCCACCACAAAGTGAAAAGCGCTGCCCCGGCCGACTTCGCTATCGGCCCAGATATGCCCGCCGTGCATCTCCACGAGTTGTCTGCAAATGGCCAATCCCAACCCGGTCCCGCCGTATTGGCGCGTGATACAGGTGTCGGCCTGCATAAAGTTCTCGAATATCAGGGACAGCTTGTCCCGCGGGACACCTATGCCGGTATCGAGGACATCGAAGCGCAGTTCCACGCTGCCCGGCGTGGATGCGGGACGACTGCTGGCGCGAAGGATGACGTAGCCTTGCTGGGTGTACTTGATCGCGTTGCCGACGAGGTTCACCAGCACCTGGTGCAGACGAAGGGGGTCGCCTGACAGGTGCTGAGGCACGTCCGGCTGGACTGCGAGGGCGAAGCCCAAGCCCTTCTGCCGTGCCTTCGGGGCCAGGATCTTGCAGCAACCGTCGACGATCTCTCTCGGGGAGAAACGGACTTTCTCCAGGCTCATTTTCCCCGCCTCGATCTTCGCCAAGTCCAGGATGTCGTTCACCAGCCCCAGCAGGGAAACGGAAGACTCCTTGGCCGTCTCCAGATCTCCGCGCTGGGCGTCGCTCAGTTCGCTGTCGAGCACGATGTCGATCATGCCGAGGACGCCGTTCAGCGGGGTGCGCAACTCGTGAGACATGTTGGCCAAGAACTCGCCCTTAGCCTTGGACGCGGCTTCGGCGCGCTCGGTCGACTGCTCAAGCTCTTTGGTGCGCTCACGAATTTTCTGCTCCAGTTGCTCCTGGTGTTCGCGCACCTGGCGCCGGGAGGTGGCGAGCGCCTCGATCATCTGGTTGAAGCTCTCGCCGAGTTTTTCGATCTCGTCGCCGGTAGCGGAAAGACGGATCGGCTCCAGGTTGCCTTGTTTGACCGAGGTTATGGCGTCGTTGAGCAGCACCAAGGGCCGGATGAACACACGGCTGGTCACCCAGGCGACGGCCGTAGCGCAGGTCACCAGGAGACAGGTCAACGTGAGGTGCTCTATCAGGAGGCGAGGGTCGCGGAGGAGATCGACCGCGAGCTCGATGGCGAAGATCGACCCCACTAGCGACGCCGTGAACCAGCAGAACTTGGCAGCCAGGGATCGGAAGGGACGCGGCTTCTGCACAGACTCCTCTCTGGTCGCGAATGGCTACCCTTTACATTGATCGGGTGAAACGAGCAGAACTCCGATCAGGGAAAAGCCCTAAAGGTGGACCGGCCGGGGCCGCACGGCGCAGAATGGAGGCATGCCGATGAAAAGAATTATCTCGACGGACCGGGCGCCCAAGGCCATTGGCCCTTACAGCCAGGCAGTCATTTCCGGAGAACTGGCCTTCTTGTGCGGACAGGGACCTATCGATCCCGCGACGGGCCGCGTGGTGGAGGGTGACATCACGGCGCAGACCGAGCGCGTTCTTCAGAACCTCGGTGCGGTGCTGGAAGCGAGCGGGTCCGCCCTGGCGCGCGTGCTCAAGGTGACGGTCTTCCTCGCTGATTTGAACGACTTCCAGAAAATGAACCAGGTCTACTCCCGGTACTTTCCGGTCGATCCTCCGGCGCGAACGACGGTCGAGGCGGCCAGGTTGCCCCTCGATACTCTGGTGGAAATCGACGCTATCGCCGCGGTTGGGTAAGGTCGGGCGGCTGGGCTATTCGTGTACGGAATACTGGGGTTGCGGGGGGTTTAGCCTGATCTCGATGGTCTTCTCTTCCTCGTCGATTTCAAAGTCCTTGCCGAAGGTCTGGTAGCCTTTGGCAATCACCTGGATCAGGATCTTCCCCTGGGGCAGCGACGGGATCTTGGCCACGCCTTCCATGTTCGTTCGCGTTTCCCAGCTCGTGCGAATCTTCTTTCCGAACTTGACGACGGAGCGGCCTTCCACGAAGCGCACGACGATGCTGGCCCGGTCGACAGGCGTTCCACCGAGGCTCTTTACCTCGATACGCAGCTTGGTCATGGGAGGATCGGCAAGGACCGGAAGAGAGCACGCCATCAGCAGCGCCAGGATGGCCCAAACGGCTCGCATGTTTTGATTATGGCAGATCCTCAATCAGGCGACATCGTTGAGCAGGAACTGTTGAGGCTGTCCGGCCGCCTCGCTGACCGCCTCTGCCGCGATGTAGCCGCTGCGGACGGCGCCTTCCATGGTGGACGGCCAGCCCGACCGGGTCCAGTCGCCCGCTAGGAAGAAATTGTCGAAGGCTGTCCGGGCAAAGGGCCTGACGGTCTCCAGTCCAGGCGCCGGCACAAAGGTCGCCCGGAGTTCCTTGATCACGTGCGCCTTCTCCAACCGGGCCTCGCGCGCGCAAGGGAAGAACTCGGCCAGTTCCCGCAAAGCCAGGCCGATAACCTGGTCTCTGCTCGTCGCCGCCAGAGAGGCGGAGGCGCTCACCACCAGTTGCAGGTAGCGCCCGCCGGCCTTATTGAAAACCCATTGAATGGTGCGGTCCAGCAGCGCGGCGTGCGGCAGATCGGTGATAGGGCGGTCGAACCAGAGATGGATGCCGGTGATGGGGGAGTGCCGAAACGCCGAAAGATCGAGGCCCAGTTCGGGCGCCGCCACGGCGAGCCGTTCGAACGGCAGAGCCGAGACGTAGTAGTCAGCCTGCTGCCGCTGGCCGCGGACTTCCACACCGGATACCTGGCGAGCCTCGAATCGGATCCGCTCGACGGGTGAGCTAAGCCTGACTTCCACCAAGCCGGCGCGGTGCAGCGCCTGGGATTCATACAGATCCCCCAACGGGACTGCGGGAACGCCCATCTGGTAGCTATCCGAGCTCGCCAGGAAGGCTAGCCGGAAGACCTGGAGCCCGTGCTTCGCGGCCATGACTTCGAGTTCCGCGTTGACGGCGCTCACCAGCACGGGCCGCCAGAAATGAGAGATGGCCTCCGCGGGCTGGCCCTTCTCCTTGAGCCAGTCGAGCATCGTGATCCGGTCCAGGTCTTGCCGGTGGCCGTACTCGCGCCGCACAGCGGCCAGGGCGCGTACGATGGCGACCTTCGCCCCCGCGCCGAGGAAAGCGACACGGCTGAAGGAGCCCGCCAGGTGCAAAGGGGCGGACAGGCGGCCCGCCCTGAGCACCGACAGCCGGCCTCCCGGCTCGAGAAAATAGAACTCGCGCTGGAAGCGGATGCGATCCTCCACGCCCAGCCGTCTGTAAAAGTCCAGCAAGTTGACGCAGCACCGCAGCAGGATGTGCTGGCAGTTGTCGATGGTCTCCGACCCCGGGTCGGCCGGCGACAAAGGAAACGATGTGGCGCGCCCGCCGAGGAATCCTCGCGATTCGAACAGCGTGATGCGATGACCGGCGGCCGCCAGAGCCACCGCCGTGGCCATGCCCGCCAGCCCGCCGCCGGCGACAATCACCTCCGCCATGTCAGCCGCGTTTTCCCGCCGCATGCCGGGCGCACAGCCTGACCACGTTTTGCATCAGGCGCAGGCCGCAGTCTTCCTGCATCGTCAGGATCGATTCGGGATGGAACTGGACCGCCTCGATCGGCAACTCGCGGTGCCGGACGCCCATGATCACGCCGTCTTCCGACTCTGCGGTGACTTCCAGGCAGGCGGGGAGAGTCTCCTTCCGCGCGAAGAGAGAATGATAGCGGCCCACCGTGAACTTCTCGGGCAGCCCCTCGAACACGCCCACCCCCTTGTGGACCACAACCGACGGTTTGCCGTGCATGGGGTAGTCCAACACCCCCAACTCGCCGCCGAATGCCTCCACCGTGCCTTGCAGGCCGAGGCACACGCCGAAGACGGGGATTCGAAGAGCCGCCGCGTGCCGGACGAGTTCCGGCACGCCGAAATCGGCCGGCCGGCCCGGACCCGGAGAGATCAGGACCAGGTCGGGGGCGATCTCCTTCAGCAGCTCCGGCGGAAAACCAGCACGGTAGGTGACCACTTCCACGCCCGTCTGCCGCGCGTAATTGGAGAGCGTGTGGATGAAGCAGTCATCGTTGTCCACAAGCAGCATCCGGATGCCTGACCCGAACAGAGGTTGTTGCCGCGTCCGGGCCCGGCGGGACACCGGTTGGGCCTCCATCGCCCGGAAAAACGCGGTGGCCTTCAAGCGGGTCTCCTGCTCCTCCATGGCCGGGATCGAATCGTAAAGGATGGTTGCGCCCACGGGGTAGGCCGCCTGGCCGTCGCGCAAGTGTACGGAGCGGATGTGGATGCCCGTGTTCATGTCGCCGTTGAGCGAGATCATTCCGACGGCGCCGCCATACCAGCCCCGCGCGTCCTTCTCCAGGTCTTCGATGACTTGCGCGGCGGCCTTCTTGGGCGCCCCGATCATGGTGACCGCCCACATGTGGGTCAGGAAGGCATCCATCGAGTCGAAGCCCGGAGCGAGCGTGCCCTCCACGTGATCGACGGTATGAAACACACCGGCGTAGGACTCGATCAGACGCCGGCCGACGACTCTGACAGAGCCCGGCACACAGACGCGGGACTTGTCGTTGCGGTCCACGTCGGTGCACATGGTCAATTCCGACTCCTCCTTGCGCGAGTCCAGCAGGTCGCGGATGTTCTCGGCGTCGAGCAGCGGATCGCCCGTCCTGCGGGCCGTGCCGGAGATGGGGCAGGTGTCGACTCGATGGCCCTCGACGCGCACGAACATTTCGGGGGAGCAGCCGATCAGTTGCTCCTTGCCGAATTGCAGGAAGAACTCGTAGGGGCTCGGGCTGGCCTCCGTGAGCCGTTCAAACAACAGCGACGGGCTGCCCGAGTAAGGCGCGCGGAAGGTCTGGCGGAGGACGACCTCGTAGTAGTCGCCGCGCTTCATCCCTTGGCGAACCCTCTCCACGTTCGCCATGTACTCCTCGGGCGTGTGATCCGAGACGACCTGGCCCGCTTCGCCTGAAACCGGACGCGGTAAAGACTCGCCCGAGCGGTCGCACGCCAAAGTGGACAGGCTCTCGGCCTCGAAATCGTACTGGTATCGCTCGATCCGCTCCCTCTTGCGGTCCATGAAGCAGATGTCGTCGCAAAGGTAGAGGTGCAGGTCCTCCTGATCCGTTCTGGGCTGTTTCAACTGAATGGGGTCGAATTGGAACAGCAGATCGTAGCCGAAGGCTCCCACCAGCGCCAGGCGCGGGTCCCGCAGGGAACGAAACTCGTCGATGAGGGTTCGCAGGATGGAGAACGCCGAGGGCTGCTTGCTTCGTTCCTCTTCAGGGAAGAGCTTGGGCAAGGGCTTCAGCCGGCCGATGAGCGTCGCGCCGCGCTGCTCGAAGGCCTCCCAGTGAGGATGGCTGGCCAGGAGCGGGGCCAGAATATTGTTAACCGTTTCCCCGCGGAGATTGAGCGGGTGGAAAATCATCTCACGGCCGGTGCTGATGATCTCCAGGGGAGGCCGTACCGCCGCGATGTCCCAGCGGGAGTACCTGCCCGGATAATCATAGCCGGAAGAAAGATAGATGCCCCGGCAAGTGTCCAGGTCCCGCAGCAGGTGATTCAGCCCCGCTCTGTAGGGGAGCCTCGACACGGTGCGCAAGACCCGAATTCCGTGAGGAGTGGAGTGCCAGGACTGCCGCATGGTACAACCTCGGAAGGGAAATGATCCTTCAGAATAGCACGGGGGCGGAAAAGGGCCGCCGCGGAGCTACCCGGCGCCGAGGGCCTCCAGATCAGCCTTGTCCTGGGCGCGTCCCGTGGCCTGTTTGTTCTTTATCAATGAAGCTCTGTCGATGAAGGATACCCGCAGGCCATCGAGTTCGGAGGAGACACGATTCTGCCACACTTCCTCGAACTCAACGCCGGTGATGGATGTAAGCAGGTCAATGCGATTCGGAGCCAGCCCCAACTGGACAACGCGGTCGGCTTCCAGGAAGTCGCGGGCGGGCAAGCCCGTGGAAGAAAAGCCGAAGGCTGCCAGCGCCCTGACCAGCCGCTCCGCATTCTCCGGAGAGCGGCGAACCAGGACATCGAGGTCTCCGGTGAAGCGCGGGAAGCCGTGGAAGGCAAGGGCGAAGGCCCCGACAATCACGTACTCAACCTCGTTGGAGTTGAGAGACGCGATAAACTCTCTCCAGTCTGCCGGAAGAGGCATCCCCCTCCTTTCGGAAGACGCTGATCAGTTCCAGTAGGATGTTCAGCCTCTGCTGGGGCGACAGCCGGTGATAATACTCCAGGCTCGCCTGGCGAGCGGCTTCGTGACTCGGGAATTTGGCCCACACACGTTCCACGTGTCCTATCTTAGCGCGCGAGGAAACTGTGTTATCGTTGCCTAAAGCTGAGACCGGCCCATGAGGATTGTCGCCAAAGCCCCGTGCCGCGTGGACCTGGCCGGGGGGACTCTGGACATCTGGCCGCTCTACCTTTTCCACCCGGGAGCGGTCACCGTCAACTTCGCCGTGAACATTTGCGCAAGCTGCACGGTTGTCACGCGGCAAGACCGGCGAATTCTCCTGCGTTCGGTGGACCTGGCCGCGGAGGAGTCTTTCCGGTCCTTGAGCGAACTGCGTGGCGCAAAGAGGTACAGACTGCCACTGCCGGCTCACCTGCTGCGCTTCTTTGCGCCGCCGGCCGGTATCCGCGTGACTACCGACTCGGAAGCGCCCGCGGGAGCTGGGCTGGCGGGTTCATCCGCGATGATGGTTGCCGTGGCAGGCGCCCTCGGCCGGCTGGCGGGCGTCCGGTGCGGGAAGGAACAGCTTCGCGAAATCGTCCAGAACGTCGAAGCGCGGATCATCCGCGTGCCGACGGGCTGCCAGGACTACTATCCCGCGCTGTACGGCGGCGTGAACGCCGTCGAACTCGGGCCGGCCGGGATACGGCGGAAGGCGCTGGCGGTGGATGCGCAAGATCTTAGCGAGCGGATCGTGCTGGCTTACACGGGGGCGCCACGCCAGTCCGGGATCAACAATTGGGAAGTCATGAAGGCCCACATCGACGGCGACAGGCGCGTCCATCTCAACTTCGACGGGATTGCCTCCATTGCCCGCGCCATGGTCTCCGCCCTGGAGAAAGCCGACTGGCCCGAGGCCGGCCGCCTGTTGCGCGAAGAGTGGGCGCGCCGCCGCAGGAACTCTCCTGGCATCACCACGCCTCTCATTGACCGGCTGGTGCGGGTGACCCGCCACGCCGGGGCTGTGGGCGCGAAAGTGTGCGGCGCGGGAGGAGGCGGCTGCGTCGTTTTCCTGGTGGAGAGAGGAGCTAAACGCCGGGTATCGGCGGCGCTCGAAGCCGAGGGCGCCCGCGTCATCGCCGTGCTCGTCGAGAGGACCGGCCTGCGCGTCAAGGCCGTGCCACAATAGAAAGGCGGCATGCCCAAGGAGAAGCTGGCGAAGCTGCTGAGCGTCGCGTTGCGCGTAGGCCTTTACGTGCTGCTTGCGCTGGCGGGCATGTTCGTGTTTGGCTGGGGCCTGAACGCTCTCGGCAGCTACCTGGTGGCGGCGGCCGTGGGTGGGTTTCTGGCCGCTGTCATGGCCAACGCGCTGGCGATGCGCATTTTCGAGCGTGCGCACCTGGCGGATATCGGGCTGGGGTGGACCCCCGCCTCCGTCCGCAACCTGCTGCTCGGGCTGGCCGGGGGCACGGGCGCCGCTTGTCTGGTCTTGGTCGGACCCATCGTTGCCGGCCTGGCTGAGTTCCAGGCCGTTCCCGGAGCGGAGCCCCATGGGCGCACGTTGCTGTTCGTGATCGTGATACTCCTTTTCGGGGCGGTCGGCGAGGAAATGCTGTTCCGGGGCTATGCCTTTCAGGTGATGGTCGCCTTCTTCGGCCCGTTCGCCACCATCCTGCCGGTCGGCGTCCTGTTCGGGCTGGCGCACGCCTCCAACCTGGGGATCACAACGCTCGGGTTGGTGAATACGATGATTTGGGGCGTGCTGCTGGGCTACTCCTTTGTGCGGAGCGGAGACCTGTGGCTGCCCATCGGCCTGCACCTGGGCTGGAATTGGGCTCTGCCGCTGTTCGGCGTCAATCTGAGCGGGTTTACAATGGAGGTAACGGGATACGCGTTGCACTGGAAAATCGGGGCGTTCTGGAGTGGCGGCGCCTACGGACCCGAGGGTGGCATGTTGACCTCTGCAGTCACCGTCCTTTTGTTTGTCTACCTATGGAAGGCGCCTGTCCGTCCCCAGAGCCCCTTGTTACTGCGTGATTCCGAGGAGATCTGAATGCGCTTGGCCGCGGCCAGCCTTCTGGTGGCGTTCATGGGTCTGGAACCCATGGCGGCCGCGGACCGCAGACTGACCACGGAGGAGCGCATCGAACTCATGCGGGGACTCAGCGCCGAATTCACCACGGTCAAGACGGCGCTCCCGCGTTCCAGGAAGCCCCTTATCTTCCACAGCACCGGCGCGTTCGATCAGGCGCTGTGGGCGAAAATCGGCAAGGAATCCGGGCCAGCCGCGCGAGTCGGCGACGCGATTCAGATCACCAAGGTGACGATCGAGAACGACCGCCTTGTCTTCGAGCTCAATGGCGGCTATCGGGGCGGCCCGAAATGGTACGAGAGGATTCAGATCGGCGTCGGCACGCAAACCACGCCGATAGGCTCGGGTTCCCAGTCCACCGCTCCGGCAGGTACCACTCTGGCGCTCGTCTTCCCGGGGCGGATTCCCCCCGTGGATTCGGACAAGGTCAAGGAGATGCTGGCGCCGATCCTCGATTTCAACAAGCACAGTCCCACCGAGCTCTACGTGGACACGCTGCCTCCACCGATCCAGCAGGCCATCAAAGACAAGAAGGCCGTGGAGGGCATGGACCGGGAACAAGTGATCCTCGCCTTGGGGAAGCCCGGCAACAAGGTTCGCGAGACCGTGGACGGCGCCGAACAGGAAGACTGGATCTACGGCATGCCCCCCGGCCGGATCGTCTTTGTGACCTTCGAGGGCGACAAAGTCGTGCGCGTCAAGGAATCTTACGCGCAACTCGGCGGTTCGGTGGCCCCGCCCATCCCGATCCCGCGGTGAAGCGGGCGGCGCCCGGTCCCACGGTCTGCGCCGCCCGGTGATAGAGTGAGTGCAGAGGTTCCCAAGAAGTGAAACGTACGATTCAAGTGCGGATCTTCCGAGGAGACCAGCAGTACGTCGCTGAGTGTCTGGACCTGCCGGTTGTGACTCAGGCGCCCACTCTGGATGCGCTGGCTGCCAACATTCGCGAGGCCATTTCCTTGCATCTGGAAGGAGAGGATCTGGCCGAACTCGGCCTTTCCGACGATCCAACCATCCTCGCCACGATGGAACTTCCGGCAGTGGCCTGATGCCGAAACTCCGCACGCTTTCAGGCGACGAGCTCCTACGAATACTCAGCCGGTTCGGATTCCGCCAGATCTCCCAGCGGGGCAGTCACGTGAAAACGCGGCGCGCTTTGTTCCCGAGTCCGACCTCCGGCCGTACTTCTACGCCGATTGAGCGTTCGGTGCACTCCTCGGCCCCGCCGCTCCCGATCCCGCGGTGAGGCGGGCGGCGCCCGGTCCTGCTTTGATATCATTGAGCTTTAGCTTGTCCTAGTCCCATCACCCAGAGAAAGCAGGAGATTATCCCTCTATGGCAATCAAGGTAGGCAATTAACGGCTTCGGCCGCATCGGCCGGAATGTCGTCCGCGCGGCGCTTGGCAACGCGACGACATCGAATTCGTGGCGGTCAACGATCTGACCGACACCAAGACGCTGGCGCACCTGCTCAAGTACGACTCCGTCCTCGGCTCGCTTCCCCAGGAAGTGAAGGCGACGGAGGACGGCATCTCGGTCGACGGGAAGAAGATCAAGGTCTTCGCGACCAAGGACCCGGCGCAGCTCGACTGGAGCATCGCTGGGCGCGCAGATCGTGGTCGAATCCACCGGCAAGTTCACCGACGCCAAGGACGCCTCGAAGCACCTGCGCGGCACGGTGAAGAAGGTCATCATCTCGGCGCCGGCGAAGAACGAAGACATCACCATCGTGCTGGGCGTCAACGACGAACATGTACGACCCGGCCAAGCACAACATCATCTCCAACGCCTCCTGCACCACCAACTGCCTGGCGCCGGTGGTGAAGGTGCTGCACGAGAAGTTCGGCATCCTGAAGGGGTCGATGACCACGATCCACAGCTACACCAACGACCAGAACGTGCTCGATTTCCCGCACAAGGATCTGCGCCGCGCCCGCGCCGCCGCGCTCAACATGATCCCGACCACCACCGGCGCCGCCAAGGCCATCGGCCTGGTGATGCCGGAACTGAAGGGCAAGCTGGACGGCTATTCCATGCGCGTTCCGACGCCGGACGTTTCGGTGGTGGACCTGGTGGCGGTGCTGGCCAAGAACACCACGGCCGAGGAAGTCAACGCCGCGCTGAAGGCCGCCGCCGAAGGGCGCGCTGAAGGGCATCCTGGCCTACACCGAGGACCCGGTGGTGTCCACCGACATGCTGCACAACCCGAACAGCTCCATCGTGGACGGCCAGTTGACCAAGGTGCTCGACGGCAACCTGCTGAAGGTCGTCTCCTGGTACGACAACGAGTGGGGCTACTCCTGCCGCGTGGTCGACCTGATCGAGTTCCTGGCGAAAAAGGGACTGTAAAGAGGCTCGTTGCCCGTGGCTCGTAGCTCGTGGACGTCAACGGGCTACGGGCTACGAGCAGTTCTCCACCACCGCATCCGTGAACTGCTCGGTGGATGCGGTTCCCCCTAGGTCAGGCGTCAGGGACTTTCCCTCCGCGTAGACTCGGGTGATCGCCGTCTGTAGTCTCGCCGCGGCCTGTTGCTCTCCCAGGTGATCGAGCATCATGACCGCCGACTGCATCAGCGCGGTCGGGTTCGCGATCCCCTTCCCGGCGATGTCCGGGGCGCTGCCGTGCACGGCCTCAAACACGGCGTGGTTTTCGCCGATGTTCGCGCCCGGCACGATGCCCAGCCCGCCGACCAGGCCCGCCGCAAGGTCCGAGACGATGTCCCCGTAGAGGTTCGGCATGAGCAGGCAGTCGAAGGTCTCCGGCCGCAGCACGAGCTGCATGGAAGCGTTGTCCACGATCAGCTCTTTGTATTCGATGTCCGGATATTCTTTGGCCACCTCACGCGCGCAGCGCAGGAAGAGACCGTCGCTGAGCTTCATGATGTTGGCTTTGTGAACCGCGGTCATTTTCTTCCTGCCCAGGCGCCGCGCATAGGCGAACGCGTACCGCGAGATCCGCTCGGAAGCCCTGCGCGTGATGACCTTCAGGCTGGTCACCACGTCCTTGATCACCTCGTGCTCCAGGCCGGCGTACAGATCCTCGGTGTTCTCGCGGAAGATAATCAGGTCGATGCGAGTGTCGCGGTAGCGCGTCTTAAGGCCCGGCAGCATGCGCACGGGACGAACGTTGGCGAACAGGTCGAGCCTCTTGCGGAGGGCCACGTTCACGCTCATGTGCCCGCCGGCGATTGGCGTGGTTACCGGGCCCTTCAGCCCGACCCGGGTTCGCTCCAGGGAGTCCACAACGGATTGCGGGAGCCCGTCCCCGGATTGCTGAATGATCTGACGGGTCAGCTCAGCGCGCTCCCAATCGATGGCGACGCCCGTGGCTGCGACCGCGCGGACGGCGGCGGCGGCCACTTCGGGGCCAATGCCGTCACCGGGAATCAGAGTGGCTGTGTAGGGCACACCCGAATTATAGCGGCAACCCGGTGTGGGAAAATGAAAGGCCATGCCCAAGATCCAACGTGCTCTCATCAGTCTCACCGACAAGACCGGCGCCCGCGAATTCGCTCAGGGACTTCAAGGTTTCGGGGTCGAGATCCTCTCCACGGGCGGCACGGCAAAGCTATTGAGAGAGGCTGGGGTGACGGTGCGCGACGTGTCCGAGGTGACCGGCTTCCCGGAGATGCTGGACGGGCGGGTCAAGACCATCCACCCCCGCATCGCCGGCGGCGTGCTGGCCATTCGCGGCAACGAGAAGCACATGAAGGCGCTGGCCGAGCACGCCATCCCCACCATCGACATGGTGGTGGTCAACCTCTACGCCTTCGAGAAAGTGGCCGCGAGGCCGGACGTCACGGTTGCTGAGCTGATCGAGAATATCGATATCGGCGGGCCGACGCTGATTCGCGCCGCCGCCAAGAACTACCAGGACGTGGCCGTGGTGGTCTCCCCGGACGACTATGCCGCTATCCTGGCTGAGATGAAGACGAGTGGCGGGCAACTCTCGCAAGCCACCTTGTGGCGACTGGCCCGCAAAGCGTTCCGGCTGACCGCCGATTACGACCGTGCCATCAGCGCACGGCTGGCGCGCATTGAGTTCGCGGAAGGCGGGTTCGCGGACCGGACTGATTCACTGCCCGCGGTACTCGACCTCAGGGCGGACCTGGCCCTCCCGCTGCGTTACGGAGAGAACCCGCACCAGTCGGCGGCGCTCTACTCCGACCGGCGGAGCGGGATCGCGGGGGCGGAGCAGCTTCAGGGTAAGGAACTCTCCTACAACAACCTGGTGGACCTGGACGCGGCCTGGCAGCTTGCCCAGGAGTTTGAGGCGCCGGTTTCGGCGATCATCAAGCACACCAACCCCTGTGGCTGCGCGGCGGCGGCTTCACAAGCCGAGAGCTACCGGAAGGCTTTCGAGTGTGATCCCGTGTCGGCCTTCGGCGGTGTGCTGGCGTTCAACCGGCCGCTCGACGAGGACACCGCCCGGGAGATCGCCAAGACCTTCATCGAGGCCGATCGCCGCGCCCGACTATACCGCCAAGGCTTTGTCCATCCTGGCGTCAAAGAAGAACCTGCGCCTGCTCAGGGTAACCAACCCCGTGGCCGGCGCTCTGGTGATCAAGTCCATCAGCGGCGGATTCCTGGCACAGACGGCGGACACGCACCGGCTGGATCGCGCACAGGCCCAGGTCAAGAGCGACAGGCCTCCCACGGAAGAAGAATGGGCCGCGCTGGAGTTCGGCTGGAAAGTGGCGAAGCACGTGAAGAGCAACGCCATCGTGTTCACGCGCGCGGGCCAGACCGTGGGCGTCGGCGCTGGGCAAATGAGCCGCGTGGATTCGGTGAAGCTGGCAGCCATGAAGGCCGTGCTCCCGCTTCAAGGGACGGTGGTGGCCTCCGACGCTTTCTTCCCGTTCCCGGACGGGGTGGAGGAAGCGGCCCGCCACGGCGCCACGGCGGTGATCCAGCCCGGCGGCTCGGTGCGGGACCAGGAGGTCATCGACGCGGCGAACCGCCTCGGCCTGGCTATGGTGTTCACCGGGGTGCGCCACTTCCGCCACTGAGGAGCGGTCTCGATGAGCCGCCCCTAACGGGTTTCCTTCTGGACGCCGACCTCGATCTTCGGCGCTGTGGCCAGACCAAGCTGGTCGAGAAGGGTGAGTAGATTCCAGTCGGACCACTGCTCCACGATCTTGTTTCCCTCGATCCTGTAAATGGACGTGCCACTGACCGAGGCCGACCGGTTCGTCGGCGCCAATCCCAGGAACTGGCCTTTGTGCGTGCCGTGCGCCGTCCAGTGAACTACGACCTCGTTCCGTTCGGCGATCATGTCATTGATGGTGAAGCGGAGGTCGGGAAAGCCCGTCCGGCACGAGGAAATGTGCTGTTTCAGGCTGTCCAGCCCGCGCGTCAAAGACGGGAACACCTGATCGTGGTAGCGACAGTCCTTCGAAACCAGCGCATCCATCCTTTCCACGTCTCCGCGGTTCCAGCACTCTTCCATGAATTTCTGAGCGATTGCTTTGTTTTCTGCTGACATCTTCTGCCCCTCCTTATGCCCGAATTATAGACCCAGAATGCCCCTCCGGAGCACATCTTCACAGAATGTTTACAGAACGACGCGCAAAGCTTGCCGGAGGTCATGCAGACAATGCCTTTCGGACCTTGGCGCTATTGCGCCTTCCGCTTGTGCATCAAGCGGACGGCGCTTCTGCTGGGGACGGCAGGAGGGGTGAAAG
The DNA here is from genome assembly GCA_963798455.1 of Bryobacterales bacterium. Lineage (GTDB taxonomy): Bacteria > Acidobacteriota > Terriglobia > Bryobacterales > Bryobacteraceae > CAWCTD01. The sequence continues at coordinate 3,548,243 of CAWCTD010000003.1, read as the reverse complement.
CTTCCTCGATCACCGCGATTTGCTCGATGGTGTGGCGCCTGTGCGAGCCGGTCGCCGGGCTGGCGCTTTCGGGGCGTCCTGCGTAAAGCAGGATCCTGCCGCTGGAAGCGAGCAAAGGCTGAATGTGCTCGCGCATGAAACGCCAGGCGCCCATGTTCCTGGGTTCCTCCTGCACCCAAACCACATCGCTCGCCTGCGGGTACCTCAGCAGGGTGTCCTGAATGTCCTGCTCCGGGAACGGGTACAACTGCTCGACGCGAACGATGGCGGCATGATCCGCCTTCCTTTCCTCGCGCGCAGCCAAAAGTTCGAAGTAGATCTTGCCCGAACAGAAGAGCACACGGGACACTTGCGCCGGCTGGGCGATGCTATCGTCCATCACCTCGCGGAAACCGCCGCTTGAGAACTCGGCGACTTGGGAGACCGCGTGCGGATGGCGCAGCAGGCTCTTGGGGGTGAAGATGACCAGCGGCTTGCGCACCCCGCGCCGGTCCGGCCCGCCGCGCATCTGGCGGCGCAGCACATGGAAGTACTGGGCCGGCGTGGTGCAATTCACCAGTTGCATGTTCCTGCCGGCGCCGAGCGTGAGAAACCGCTCTATGCGCGCGCTGGAGTGCTCCGGGCCCTGCCCTTCGTAGCCGTGCGGAAGCAGCATCACCAGACCGCTAGGCTGCCCCCACTTGGCTTCGGCGCAGGAGATGAACTGGTCCGACATAATCTGCGCGCCATTGGCGAAGTCGCCGAACTGAGCTTCCCAGATCACCAGTGTCAGCGGGTCGGCCACGCTGTAGCCGAACTCGAACCCCAGCACGGCGTACTCGCTCAACGAACTGTCGAATACGTCGAAGCGGGCCTGGTCCTCGGACAGGTGACGCAGCGGAACGTACGGGCTGCCGCTCTCGTAATCGAAAAACTCCAGGTGCCGCTGGCTGAACGTGCCGCGGCCGCTGTCCTGGCCGCTCAGACGGACGGGCGTGTCCTCCAGAACCAGGCTCCCGAACGCAAGCGCCTCTCCATACGCCCAGTCGATCGGGCCGCCCGCCCGAAAGGATTCGCGCCTGCGTTCGATGAAGCCGCGAAGCTTCGGGTGAAGGTGGAAGTCGTCGGGAAACGAGGTCAGACCATCCGTGATGCGCGCCAGGACCATCTGCTCCACCGCGGTGCGCGGGGAAGAAACGGGGAGATCCTCCACGGGCACAGGCCCCAGCTCCTGAACTTCGAACCGCTCCGACCGCTCCTGGGAGACGCGGAAAGCCTCAGCCAGTTCGTCGGAAGCGCTCGCCCGCGCGTGATCCACATCCTCCCGCCGAACGATGCCCTCCCGCACCAGGCGCTCCCCGTACAGCAGGGCCACCGACGGATGATCCTTGATCTTGCGGTACAGGATGGGCTGGGTGTAGCTGGGGTCGTCGGCTTCGTTGTGACCGTGCCTGCGGTAGCAGAACATGTCGATGACAACGTCTTTGTTGAAGCGCTGGCGGTAATCGAAGGCCATCTCGACGGCGCGGACGGCGGCCTCGGGATCGTCGCCGTTCACGTGGAAGATGGGCGCCTGCACCGTGCGGGCGACGTCGGTCGAGTACGGCGAGGAACGGGCCTCCTCGGGCGGAGTGGTGAAGCCGATCTGGTTATTGATGATGAGGTGGATGGTTCCGCCGGTCCGGTAGCCCTCCAGTTGCGACAGGTTCAGCGTCTCGGCGACCACGCCCTGTCCGGCGAAGGCAGCGTCCCCGTGTACCAGAACCGGGATCACCCGTTTCCTTTCCTTGTCCCCGAGCCGGTCCTGCCGAGGGCGAACGATTCCCTCCACCACGGGATTGACCGCCTCCAGGTGGCTCGGATTCGGTGCGACCGAGATGGCGACCTCACGTCCTGAAGAGCCGGCGTGCGTCCCCGTAGCGCCGAGGTGGTACTTCACGTCACCCGAGCCCTGGACGCTGGTAATGTCCGGATCGCCCTCGAACTCGGAGAAGATTTGGGTGAGCGGCTTGCCGATAACGTTCGCCAGCACGTTCAGCCGTCCGCGATGCGCCATGCCAATGACGACCTCCCGGACATCGCTGTCGGCGGCCCTTTCGAGCAACCGGTCGAGAATGACGATGGCCGCTTCGGAGCCCTCCAGGGAGAATCGCTTCTGGCCCACGAAGCGCGCGTGCAGAAAATGTTCGAATTGCTCGGCGTGAACGAGCTTCTTCAGAATGCGGACACGTCTTTCGCGATCGAGCGGCCAGTTGTTCGCCCGCGGCTCCATGCGGAGCTGGAGCCAGCGCTTCTGCTCGGGGTGCTGTATGTTCATGTACTCACACCCGATCTTGCCGCAATAGGCCTGGCGCAGCGTCTCCAGGATCTGGCGAAGCGTGGCGATGGGCTGGGGCGCGTCCTCGCCGATGGCCTCGCCCAGGCTGCCCGTCAAGAACTCCCGGTCTAGGTCCCATATGGTGAGACCGTAGGTGGCGGGATCGAGCTCCGGGTGGTAACTCGGTTCTACACCCAGAGGATCGAGGTCGGCGATCAAATGGCCGCGGACGCGATAGGCGTTGATGAGTTGAAGGACCGCGGCCTCTTTGGCGATTTCCTCGGTACGCCCGGCCGCTCCCGGCACGGAAGCAGGACGGTCCGGCTCCCAGCGCACAGGGCGGTGGGGCATCTTCAGGTCGGCGAACATCTGCTCGTAGAAGCCTTCGTCTCCCTGGAGCAAGGCCTGCACCTTGGCCAGGAACATGCCCGACTCAGCGCCCTGTATGATCCGGTGGTCGTAGGTGCAGGTGACCATCATGACCTTGCCGATGCCCAGCCTGGCAGTGACCTCGGGTGACGCGCCGCGGTACTCGGCGGGATAGTCGATCGCGCCGGTGGCGAGGATAGCGCCCTGGCCCGGCATCAGGCGCGGCACCGAGCCGACAGTCCCCACCGTGCCGGGGTTGGTCAGCGAGATAGTCGTTCCCCGGAAGTCCGCCACGGTGAGTTGCCCTGCTCGGGCACGGGCGATCAGAGCATCGTAAGCGGCGAGAAAGGCCTCGAAATTCAGGCTGCCGGCGTCCTTGATGTTGGGGACGGCCAGACTCCGCGAGCCGCCCTTGCCGGGCAGGTCGATCGCAATCCCGATGTTGATCTGGTGGTGCTGTATCCGAACCGGCTCGCCGTCTCTTTCGCCGAAAGAGGAATTCAGCACCGGAAAGGCATCAATAGCCTTGAGGATGCCCCAGGTGATGAGGTGCGTGTAAGAGACCTTGCTGACGCCTTGCAGGCCCCGGTGCAGGTTGATTACGAGGCGGTTCTCGTCGATCACCTTGACCGGAATGGTGCGCTGGCTGGTGGCGACGGGAATCGCCAGACTGGCGGTCATGTTCTCCACGATGCGCGCGGCCGCGCCGCGGAGTGGGATGATTTCGTCACCCGGGACGTCTTCGACGACCGGGGGACGGTGGGACGGGGGGCCGGGCGACAGGGATTCGAAGAAGCGTTTCCAGCTCTCGTCTATCTCCTCGTGATCGTGCCGAAACTGCTCGCGAAGCTCGTCCTCGAGCCAGCTATTGATCCCCGAATCACGGCCGGATTGTCCAGGCATAAGGCAGGCTTTGTAACCATGATAGCCGACCGGCCCGGCGGGATCGAGTACAATCAGCCTCAGTGAAGATCCTGGTTTTTTCGGACATTCATGGCGACTACCGCGCCCTGGAACGCCTCATGGACAAGGACGCGGACTACTACTTCGCCGCCGGAGATTTGACCAGTTGGGGGCGCGGCCTGGACCGCTGCGGCGAAATCATGCAGCGCCGCGCCGGCTGCGTCTACGTCCTCCCGGGCAATCATGAGTCAGTCGAGATGACCGGCGCGCTCTGCCGCAAGTTCGGCCTCCACCATTTCCACGAGCAGACCTTCGATGCCGGGGGCTACCACATCGCCGGGATGGGTTACTCCAATCCGACGCCGTTCCACACACCCGGCGAATACACCGAGAAGGAGATGGGCCGGCGGCTGGCCGTGTTTTCCGACCTCAAGCCGCTGGTCCTGGTATGCCACTGTCCGCCCTTCGGCACAGCGCTCGATCGCGTCCGGGAAGGCGTGCACGCCGGCAGCCACGCCGTGGCGGAGTTTATCCAAAAGCAGCAGCCCGAAGTCTTCTTCTCCGGCCATATTCACGAGGCGGCCGGCGTCGCTACCCGGCTCGGCGGGACGCGCGCCTTCAGCGTCGGTCCCAAAGGGCGCCTGGTGGACTTTGCTAAACTGGATGAGGTATGACGATCGACGACCTCGAACGCGAATACATCCCGCTCCGCCAGCATGCTGAAGCTGTGCGGAGCTATCTTTGACTCCTCCACAAAGAGAACCCAGTTAGCCGAATTAGAGAAGCAGATCGGCGCGCCTGACTTCTGGTCGCAACCGGAGAAGAGCCAGAAACTCATGCAGCAGCGCAAGCGCATGGAGGAGGCCATTGGCAGCGATGCCTTCATACGCTCGATGGCATCCGACCTGGAGACCCTCTTCGAGCTTTCCCGAGAGGGGGAGCCGGTGCTGGGGGAGATCGAGCAGGAGATGGGGAAGCTCCGGAGCCGGCTGGCGGAGTTGGAAGTTTCGATGCTGCTCGCCGGAGACAACGATTCGCTCGGCGCGATCGTAACCATCCACCCCGGCGCGGGCGGCACCGAGAGCCAGGATTGGGCCGAGATGCTGCTCCGCATGTACCTTCGATGGGCGGAACGGAAGGGCTTCGGCACGGTTGTCACGGATCGCCTGGAAGGAGAAGGCGCGGGCATCAAGTCCGTGACCTTCGAGGTGAACGGCGAGAACGCTTATGGCCTCCTGCAATCGGAAGTCGGTGTGCACCGTCTGGTGCGCATCTCGCCTTTCGATGCCAATGCGCGGCGGCACACTTCGTTTGCTTCCGTTTTCGTTTACCCGCAGGTGGATGACGAGATCAAGATCGAGGTCCGCCCCGAGGACCTCCGGGTCGACACCTTCCGGTCGAGCGGAGCGGGCGGCCAGCACGTCAACCGCACCGACTCCGCCATCCGCATGACCCACCTGCCCACCGGAATCGTGGTGCAGTGCCAGAACGAGCGTTCGCAGCACAAGAATCGCGCCTCCGCCATGAAGCAGTTGCGGGCTCGCCTTTACGAGCACGAGGTGGCCAAGAAGCAGGCCGAGGATGATAAGGTCGAGGCCTCCAAGCTGGATATCAACTTCGGCAGCCAGATCCGCAGCTACGTGCTGGCCCCCTACCGGCTGATCAAAGACCACCGAACCAAGCTCGCCATAGGAGACGTGGACCGGGTGCTGGATGGGGATCTCGACGCTTTGATCCAGTCCTACCTCGTCTTCCGGAAGACGGGCAGGACCGCGGGGGACGGCAAAGACGACGTGGCCGACTAGGGGGACGGTGGAGCGGGAAGAGTTAGTCCGGGCGGCTGAGCTGATACGTGGCGGAGGGCTCGTCGCTTTCCCTACCGAAACAGTCTACGGGCTGGGGGCCAATGCCCTGGATGCCCATGCGGTGGACCGCATCTTCTGGGCGAAGGGCCGTCCTTCCACCAGCCCCCTGATCGTACATGTGGATTCGGTGGAGATGGCTCGTAGCCTGGTCCTTGACTGGCCGGCATCGGCGGAAACGCTGGCACGGCGCTTTTGGCCGGGCCCGCTTACGCTAGTTCTGCCCAAGCATCCGTCCATTCCAGACATCGTCACGGCGGGCCTCGGGACAGTCGGCATCCGCATCCCGGCTCACCCCATCGCTCTGGACCTGATTCGCCGGGCTGGGGTTCCGATCGCCGCGCCCAGCGCCAACCCGTTCACCCGCCTGTCGCCCACCACGGCCGAACACGTGCGGGAGTCGTTGGGCGGCGTGGTGGACCTCGTTCTGGATGGCGGTCCAACCCGCGTGGGCATCGAGTCCACCGTACTCTCGCTCGCGGTCTCGCCGCCGCAACTTCTGCGGCCGGGCATGGTGTCGCAGGCGGAGATCGAGGCGCTGATCGGCCCGGTGGAACTCGCCGGGCGCCTGGAGAATGGGGCACACGCCTCTCCGGGACGCCACCGCACCCATTACAGCCCACGGACACGCCTGCTGGTGGTGAAAGACGGAGAGACGCTCCCCCCGGGCAGGGGAGTCTACCTCACGCGGGGCCCGGCGGGATCTGTGCGCATGCCTGGTGACGCTGCCTCGTACGCCGCGGCGCTGTATGATACGCTGCACCGCCTGGACAGCGAGGGGTGGGAGTGGATCGCCGTCGAAGAGTTGCCGGTTGCGCCGGAATGGTCCGCGATCGCGGACCGGTTGCGCCGCGCGTCCTGCGCCGGCGGGTGAGCGTTGCGATAAGATAGGCGTCACTGAAATGACGCGCTACCGCTGGCTGATTCTCACCCTGCTGTTCCTGGTCACGACCAACAACTACCTGGACCGCATTGTGTTTTCGGTGCTCATCCCGGTCATTCGGGATGACCTGCACATCTCCACCGAGTATTACGGCTACATCAACGCGGCCTTCCAGGCAGCCTACACCCTGGGCTTCCTGTTCATGGGCAAGCTGGTGGATCGCTGGGGCACGCGGATCGGGTATTCGGTGTCCATCATCGCCTGGTCGGTCGCTGCCGCCCTGCACTCCACGGCGCGTTCGGCGGTGCAGCTTGGCCTGTGGCGAGGTCTGCTCGGGTTGGGCGAATCGGGCAACTTCCCCGCGGCGATCAAAGCGGTGGCGGAATGGTTCCCGAGGAAGGATCGGGCCTTGGCCACCGGTATCTTCAACGCCGGCACCACGATTGCCTCGATTGTGGGACCGCCCCTGTTCGTCTGGATGGCGGCCACCCTGGGCTGGCGCATGTGCTTCATCGTCACCGGCGGCACCGGCTTCGTGCTGGTGCTGATCTGGTGGAGCGTGTACCGCCCGCCCGAGATGCACCCTTCGGTCAACCAGGCGGAGCTGGCGTACATCAGGGCGGATGCCGAGGAGACGGCGGGCGCCGCTCCCCAGATTGGTTGGATGGCCGCACTCGCGCATAAGGAAACCTGGGGCTTCGCCCTGGCCAAGTTTCTGACCGACCCGGTCTGGTGGTTCTATCTAAACTGGCTGCCCCCCTACCTTTACGACGCCCGGAAGTTCAACCTGGCGGCCGTGGGCTGGGCGATCCCCGTAGTCTACGTCACAGCGGGCGTCGGGAGCGTGGGCGGGGGATGGCTAGCCGGTCTGTTTATTCGCCGGGGCTGGAAGCCCGCCACCGCGCGCAAGGCGGCGATGGGCCTTTGCGCGTGCTTGATGCCGTTGGGAGCGATGGCGGTCCTGGCGCCCAGCCCCCTGCTGATGATTGCATTAATCGGCGTTGCGACCGCCGCGCACCAGGGCTGGTCGGCCAACCTCTTTACCACGACTTCAGACATCTTCCCAAAGCAGGCTGTGGCCTCGGTCACGGGCATCGGCGGCGCGTTCGGAGGGCTTGGCGGGGTGATCTTCTCCTCCCTGCTTCCCGGCTACATCGTCTCCCATTTCGGCTACACCCCGATCTTCCTGGTGATGGGCTGGTTCCACCTCACGGCCCTGCTCGTGGTCCAGTTGCTAATGGGCAAGATGGAGCGCATCAGGGCCTAGGGGGAGGCATGCCGCTGCCTCTGCCGCCCCCGCTTGGCGCAATTGAGGGGGCCGAGTACCGTTACTACGCTATCCTCTTGTTAATCAATGAGCTATTGCCCCGGGACTTTGGTTCACCCAACATAATAGGTGACTTGGTCCCCAGGAGCGCCGCCATCGTCTCTGACCGCGGTGGTGGAAAGGCACGAGCGCGGCGCAAAAGAAGTATATCGGCAGGAGGAGAAAAAGTGGAGCGACAAAGCTTCTGGAATGACGACACCGGGCAAGACCTGATCGAGTACACGTTGCTGCTCTCGATGGTGTGCCTGGCATCGGCCGCGCTGGTGATCGGCAGCGGCGGCGCGGTCAGCGGCATCTGGCACACAACCAACAACAACCTTTCCGCTGCCCACTCGGTCGCCGTACGATAATGGACGTCTGCGGTGATCCGCGGGGCTCCATGCAGGAGATGCAAACAGGGGGTGGTGTCCCTAATCGCTTCGCATCGGCGAACCTCGCCCCTTAACCTCCTGCTTTACGGCTTTCATGTACTCCAGGGAGGCGTCTCCCACTCCGGCGTCCTGGTAGATCTCCAAATTCACCGAGGGGACGATCCAGTGCGCGATGCCTGCTTTCATGTCCTGGACGAACTGGTCCTTCGGGTATTGGGGCGGCGGAATCTCGGTGTCCAGTCCGGCGTGAACCCAACTCCTCTGCTCGAGGATGAAATTGGTGTGGGCCTGCAAACCTTTGTAGGGCCCGGCGGTGTAGATGCCGGTGCCGTCGGCGGGGAGTCCGTCATATTCAGCCAGGAAGAGCTCGTCGGTGTGAAGTGAATGTGGAACCGCTGCCTCCAGCGCACCCTCGATCAGACCTGGATTCCGCCCCGTCAATCCGCCATCAGCACACCCGCATCTCACAGGGGATGACGCGGGCGTGGCGCGTACCTACTAATGGCTGATTAGCCGGTTCAGGCGGATGCGGCCTTGCGCGCCCGGCTGAAGACCCACCGTCAGACTGTCCGGGCGTTTCTCCGAGAGCGGTACGGCATCTTCACCGGCCCTCGGGAGTACTGGCACGATTCGCGCCTGACGCCGGATCGGGCTGACCTGCGGGACTTCCTACGGGCATGCCAGCGGGCGCGGGTGGCCCGGCGCGCAGCTTGACTCAACGGAACTGACCGACAGGCACGCAGTCACCAAACACCTTCCGGGCCGCGTTCTGCGAGGCCACCCGCTTCTGATCAAGGGCGCTGTTGAGAAGTCTCGAATACAGACCGTTGATCCTGTCGCGAAACGTCTTCAATTCTCCAAGGATCATCTCCATCAACTCTGGGAAAGCACCTTCCGTCACTAGGTCAATTTGAACCTGGATGACACGCCCGTTCACCGAGGCGGAATGATGGAATTGAAGATGGTCCACCTGTTCCACTCTCGCCTCACCGCCAGCATCCTGCACACGGTAAATCGGACCTTGAAAGACGACAACCGGATAGGACACCTGCACCTGGATGCACTTAAGCTGAAGAGCGTATCCGTCTGGCGAATCGAGCGCCGTTACTGTGGCGAGTTTGGAGAAGCTCCTTGAGTAGTTCTCCATTGGCTCAGCCTTCCATTCCCGCTTGTCCTTGGGCCGATTCTCGTTGACCCACTTGAAGCTGCAAAACTGCGTGGCAACTTCCTTCGTTTGACAGTAGTGGTGCCAGTCCTTCATCTCCAGTAGCTTGTGAAGCGGAACCTGAATGCTGGTTTCTTGATCCATGCTGAATGATGGAAAGCCGCCGTAGTGGATGCGGTTGTCGTTGATCTCTGTGACCTGCTGGCCCTGAGTGAAGAAGGCGAACGGTTGCGAGTTGTTCTTGCACTCCGCCAGCACCGAGGCTGTAACGGAATCCTTGTTCGCTGCGTTGACCCACTCGAAGTAGCGTCCCATCACATCGACCTCGATAGCCTTGCCGGAGTCGGCAGGGTCAGGGATGAAGCAGTTGGGCTCTACAGAGAAACCCCGTTGCGCCATGACGCGCGCAATCCGGCCTTCCAGCAGGTAGCCGGACGCCTCGATAGCGGACTTCATCTCCTCGGGTGTCGCCAAGCCCGCGTATTGCTCTTGTGCTTTCCTTTCCGCCATGTCACTATTCTCAGGCCGGCAGCCGCGCCAAGCCAGCCGGGTCCACGCTGAAGTACCGGCACAAGGCCGCGTGATGTACCGCGTGAACCTCGGGGAAAAACATTCGAGGCGTGCCGGGTTCCCAAACGTCGAACCACAAGTAGAGGTGTACTCGCAGCTTTTCCTCCCGGATGCGCCCTTCAGAGAAGCTGCGGAACATGGGAATCACTCTGCCACTCTCGCAATAGGCGTTGCCCGTCAAGACGGTGATCAGGTCCGAGAACAATGCATCTTCGTCGCCGTTCACGATGGCTAGAACGTTGGGGCAATCCATCGCCGGGTTGACGGTATCGAACTGGCCGACGGCGCTGTGAATGTAGCTGCTGACGCGGTTCGGCGTCGAGTCCAGGCGCAAACCACCCACTAGCGTCAAGGGTGGTGCAGCGGCCAACTGCGTGGCCAGCCACTCATCTTCCTGCGCTGTCTTCACTTCACAGTAGAATGCGAGTTCATCGTCAGCAAACACCCGGAAGTCTGGCGTCTGGCGGTCCTGCCGCATTGCAGTCTTGCTGAAGCGCTCTGCTCGCAGGCCAGCGCGGGTGAGGAATTCCTGAACGCGGGCTTCTCCGTCAAGCTTGGCTTTGGACATCTCGCCAGCCCAGTGCCCTTTGACTGGTGGGCGCGGCAGGACTCGAACCTGCGACCTCCTGCGTGTGAAGCAGGAATCACCCCTGATCTCTCTCTCATTTCAAAAGACTTCCATCACTCCACAAGCCAAGAACGCCCGGAAAACGCCGGGTGTTTGACACTAATTTGACACTAACCGGCTCGTGGGGTGGCTCAAATTCAAGACGAGCAGGAAGGCTGAAGGCGAGTGAGCGAGGAACCTGTTCTCAACGCACTTCAAGGAAACCAATCGTGTCTCAGACAAGTGAGGGCGACGGTGTACGTGAGGGTCAGTTGCAAGGATGGGACGCAAGATACCGACAACCAGCGTCTCCAGTTGCGGCAATTCTGTGAGGCCCAAGGCTGGAAAATCGTCCGCGAGTACCAGGATCACGAGTCAGGCAGCAGAGCAGACCGGCGCGGGTTTCGGCAAATGCTTCAGGATGCCAGCGCCAGAAAGTGGGACTTGGTGGTGTTCTGGGCGCTGGACAGATTCACCAGGGAAGGGACGCTGGCGACTCTAAAGTACCTGGAGCAGTTAGAGGGCTGCGGCGTGCGGTGGCGGAGCCTCACCGAGCCGTGGATCGACAGCGCTGGCCCTTTCCGCGACGTGGTGATCAGTCTACTCGCGAGTCTGGCCAAGCAGGAACGAGCCCGGATCAGAGAACGGGTGACCGCTGGACTGGAACGCGCCCGGCTGACAGGTACCAGATCCGGCAGAGCTATCGGCAGACCCAAGGTAGTCTTCGCCAGGGACCGAGTGTTGGACCTGAGGCGGCAGGGGCTCTCGTGGCGGGAAATCGGCTCCAGGCTGGGCGTAAGCAGCGGCTCCGCACGTCGGGCCTTCCAGACCTCCAGCGACGAGCCACAGCCTTGCCAAAACCTTACATCGGAGGTCCTGTGAGCGATAGCCAATCGAAAGAACTTCCCCCAGCCGCCGAACTCTTGCCAGAAGGTTCTGCTTTCGGCGCGCTTAAGGACCTTCTTGCCGAGGCGACGCGCGAAGGGCTTTTGGAAGCCATAGGCTATGGCTTCCTGGAACTCGCCCGCCGCGAACGCCACCGACGACCAGGCCGACCGAAACACGACGACATAACCGAAGCACTACGCCTGGAGTCCGAGGGCGTGTCTCGCAAGGAAATCTATCGACGCCTGAGAAAGACCACTCACAAGGACCAACACGACCTCAAGGAAGCGATGCGCGCCCGGAAGTACCGCCAGCGCTGGCAGAACAAATTGCCCGCCATCACGCCAACAAACACCACCCCAATTCATACAGTCTAGGCGAAACCGCGAAGCCAGCGCATGATGGAACCGCAATGCCGAAATTCATGACGTTGAGCGAGGCGGAAGGCAAGCGGCAAAAAGCCATCACACTCATGCAAAGTACTGGCGGAGATGCCGAGAAGTTCCGCCAGATGGATGCCGCCGACTATGCCGCCAGCAAAGGCGCACAGATTTTGGAAAATCCACGAAGGAGACGAATGACAATGCCCCGTGAAACAGGACCGACCAAAGCAGAGTTGAGCGGTACTCTTGACGAAATCAACGATTTGGCCGAGGAGGCGCTTGACCCCGAACTGTCCCGAGAAGAACTCGTGGCGAAGGTCAAGGAAATCGCTGACCTTGCATCCGGTGAATCGGATGAGGACGAAGACGACGAAGATTCAGACCAGGACTGATTCATCCGGCGTGCGGGCTGCGGTGGCGCAAGTCAGTTTCGCAGATCAGCGATAGGGCGAAGCGTTGCCGCGCCGATGCGCTGGAGTGCAGACCACGAGGACGGGGCCGGCGAGGCCAGCTCCGTCCTCCCAACAAAGACCTCACCGCATTGCGCACTCAGGGCCGTGATTTCTGCTGGAACAATGCTAGCAACGCGAGGATGATAAAGAACGCGACCATGAACGCTGTGAACCAGTGACGTTCCAGGATGCTGAAGAACTCTTCCATCTTCTCCCCCTCGGCTCCGACGGATCAATGCCCTCGGTGGCCAATGAGCGGTTGCCGATGTCACTCACCGGCACAGCTCTCCGTCAGACTCTTGGCGGACTCCCCATACTCGCCGCCCGAGTAGGCCAATCGCTCACAGACTCCTGCGGAGTCTCGCAGCGAGAGCCGCCACTCGCTCTCCATCAGCGGTGATAACGACTTGCGTGGTGCCGCTATAGCCTCTCTGCGCCTGCACGCGAAGTTCCGCAGAACCTGCAAAGAAAGCGGCGTCTTCTTTCCATCGTGCGGACACGGTAAAACCGTCACCATCCTGGGTAACGCCAGATGCCGTGAGTTTGAACTTCGGCAGTCGTGCGCGCTTGATCAGGCCCAGAGCCTTATGGGCGACGGTCTTGGGTGCACCTCTTACATTGAAGCTCTCAGTAGCCATTCCTTGTCGTTCTCCTGTCTCGCGTCCATACCCTACGGCGGAGTGGGGCTGACCAGTTGGCACTTGTCCAGGCTGATGTCGCCTCTCAATCCTCTGCCTTTTACCCTCCCCTGCACCGTTACGACCGACCCGGCCAACGGCTTGTTTCGAGTGAGGGCATCCTTGCTGTCAAACTTGCACTTCGCTGAATGCGACGTGCCCGGATCCTTCAGCGATACCTCGTCCTTTCCGATCGCCATCGTTCTGCCGAGCAGTCGGATCATGTTCCCCTTGAGCAGCCTATCAGCAGTTCGCCGGTCAGCCTCATACAGGGCGAACAACTGGGCCGTCGTGTAGACTGCTACTCGCCCTTCCGTCTCAGTGTCCAAGTGTTCTGCCAACGGAGTACTCGGCGGCAATGCACGTGGAGTCACGCGCACATCCTCTCGGACGGCCGACAGGCTGGGCACGCGGGTTCCAGGCTCGGGCACAACTGACTGGTTCTGCGGAACTGCGGCATCGCTAATGGGCGCAATCTCCGCTAGTGGAGGGGGTAGCGCCTCTTGGGGTTCACTCACCGCTGGCACAGGTTGCGAGTTCGTAGGCGAGACAGTGGTGGGTGTGTTCGCCAGAGACGCGACGGGGAGCGGGCTGTTTGGAGCCGTGGTATCCCTTGCGGTTTTGCCGTTCCAGACAAGATAACCGATGCAACCGAATAGACCAATTGCCACCAAGAGCTTGAGCACTCCTTCGTAGGAGGGTCCCATCAAGTCCAGGAAGCCCGGCATCCGCGCTCCCTTGCGCAAATTGACTTCCTTGGCGACCACCCGCAGATTCTCAGGCGAATGGTCTCCCCCCTTTGCATACGGAACCAAGTGATGAATGTGGTGCACCTTCGGATCGAATGGTTGTCCCTTCAGGTCGCGGGCGATCACGGCGTTTCTGATGTGACGAGGAATTGGGCGCGATCTTCTCAGCGATTTCATGAACACTGCAGGGCTAAGGCCAACGAAAAAACTGAACAACGCAGTCTCCCAGACGGAGTACCCGAGACCGTGTACGACAAGGACGCTCAGCAAATACAACGCGAGCCCGGCTGCGGCACGCCTGATTCGGTATCGCAGTACCTCTCTAACCCGGCGTGCCACTTGCACGGCATAGATCAACAGAAGTGCGAAGAACACGCCAGCGACCATGATTAGAAGGCTGGGGGGAGGGTGGCCACCGGGTGCCGGGGTGCTGGCCTGGGCGAGCAGAGGAGAGCAGGAGACTGATACGGTCGCACAATACGCCAGCAACGCAAGTAAGTAGATGCCGTGTCGCGACATGAACGGCTCTCCGCAAGCCATGGGCGCTGTGTCCTTCTCGTTGCCTCAGATTCGGACTACAGCTCCTGGGACTTTCGTCAGCCTATCACCCTCGGTCGTCTGGCACAAGGGCAAAGAAGCAAGTTCAGCCGGTTTCCGGCCCGGAGAAAGCGTTCGGCCAAGCCTTGCCGGAAATCAGGGAAGGCCGCAAGCTGTCCCAGGAGCGTTGGTCTTTGACGCGGGGTTCGACCGAAGGGTGCGCCGGTCAGAGGTGGTCCAGCGGAAGGAGGCCTACTTTGCCAAGGGGCGAAGACCGGCAAGGAAGAGCCCCCCTCATTTTCAAAACCTCACCGTCGGGTCACTTCTGGCCGCCCAGAGCCGACCGTCCCGGTCCAGTGACAGCCCCGAAATTGTGACCGCCTCGGATGTTGCTCAGGAACGGACTGAGCTGATTTTTCGCCAAGAATATAACCCGTTTGATTTCTGTAGGTTGCAGATGGGCATTTCTCATACTTATATAGTATACGTATTGAATATGCCAGAACCGCGCTCCTCCTGGGCCACGCGCGGTGCATTGTAGCAAGGAAAGCCGACACACGATGCCCTCCAGTTCGTCGTTTCCCCAGAGATCGGTTCTCACCTGGATCTTTAGCGACTGAAGCCCTGGCGCTTCGGGTTCGTGCTGGGCCTGAGCCGGAGAGCGTGGGCGGCGCTGGACCGGGTAGTCCTGAGCTTCGGCATTCGGTGGTGGCGGCATGAAATGCTCTTGGAGGCCGGGCGATGGTATCCTGTTTCGGGGATCAGAGCCGGCCAGGGTCGTGCACCCCGAAAAGCAGAATTCCCGCCGCCTGCCGGCTCGACCGCTACGAAATGGGAAATCTCTAACGCGGAAGGGAAGCGCGTGCCAACTGGACCGCCCCACAAATCCCAGGACTCCACAGCCGACCTCACGGAACTGTTCCGGGAGTTCAAACAGGCGCGCGACAAGTTCGCCCACGCACAGGCGCGAAGAAGGTTAGGCAAGCTCCAAAAGGCGGCGAGCGAGAAATGGGAAGCGGTTCTCAAAAAGTACTACGGGTCGTACGACCGGAAAACACGTAGTCTGAAGCCAGGCGCGTCATCTGAGCTTCCATTCGATCTCCCGTCAAGATCGCGCAGCCAGTACGTTCCCGAGTGGAGGCAGATCGAGAGCATCGTAGAGAAACGCGATCGAGCGTGGGCAAGGCTCCAGGAGATCTGGACTCGGATGCGGCAACCCTTGGACCGTTACCGTTCGCCGGAGACCAGTGAGAAGTTCAAGGTCCTGGACCGGATTTCGCCTTGGCCTGGCCTTGCCGAGGTGGATCGCGTCATTTCGTTGGTCGAGAGCATCCTGGCGGCGCCCTCAGCGGCTGAGGCGAGCACGCCAACACACCCAGGCTCGCCCTCGGAAATGCGCCCGCTAGTTCCGCAAGGGACAGGCCAGCTCGCAAGGAAGCGGGGAAGACCCACTACGATCCCGGACGAGCTTAAGAGGGCAGCCCTTCAGGTCCAGGGCGGCAAGGCGCGCGCGCAGATTCTTTACCAGATCCGTTACCCTACGCCCCAGCAGGTCAAGAACGTCCCTTCGATCCTCCGGTACTTCCAAAAAACACACTCATCAAGCAAGGCTGAATAAATCCCCCATTTATTCGGTACTGAACGCCATTTTTTCATGTGCACTTATTCATCTGAACCTGCGCTACAACTGTTGACGTGACAAATGTGCGATCCTGTCGAACCGCACTTGGAATCTCGCAAAGCCAACTGGCGCGGCTATCCGGTGTGAGCCGGTTTAAGATCTGTACCTACGAGCTTGGCGACAAGTCATTGACTGGGGAAGAGCTGCAGCGCGTCTACCATGCATTGGAGACCGAGGTCCGCAGGCTCCTCACCACGGCTTCCGAGGTCCGCATGGAAATAGCACGCACCACGCCGAACCAGCGGGGGCCCATTTTCAAAGGGCCACAAACGGATGCAGATGATGACGCCCCAGCCGAATGACTCGGCCAAAGCCCGTGACGGACTTGCCGCGTTCTGGGTTCTCTGTTGATGACAGGAGGGTGTGATAGTGCGACCACCGTGCCAGTTCATCGCGGTCCCAAAGGTGGTGCTCGCCCGACGGGACCTACGGGCGCGTGACCAATTGCTGTTGGGCTTCCTAATCACTGGGGCAGACGATAACGGGGATTATCGCGCGAAAGTGTCCACCTTAGCCGCCCGCCTTGGTGTCCGGGAGCGCTGCATCTTGGGAGGGTTGGATCGGCTGGAGAAGCTCGGCTTGATTGGCGTCAAGAGGACCGGCAGGGCGAGCTCTTACCACGTCAACAGCGAAACGCTCTTAGAGCTGAACAAGAGTGCACATCAAAAGGTGCCTGAACAGACCGGATGTGCACAGATGTGCCGATCTGACCCAAACACAGACGCATGGCAGGTCGGCACTCGCGTGCAGCAGGATCTTACAAGAACATCGTCGAATAGCACTCCCCTCAATAACCCTCCCCAAGACGGCGCGGCACCCGCCGCGCTCGCCGATCACCCCGTTGGTCAAACGACCGAGACGAAGCAACTGGAGGTGCCCCCGCACTGCACCAAGTGCCGCGGCACAGGCGTTTACGACCTTCAAGCTGGAAGCTTCACCTCCGCCATTGCTTTTTGCGACTGCCCGAGTGGGCTCCGCAGACGGCGCGAGCAACCCGAATATGTGTCGGCCTTCAACCGAAATCAAGAGGCGTATCTGCTCTTGGCCGCCAAATACCCAGGAAGAAGGCCTCAGGGGGGCGCGCAAGCATGAGCACGGAAGCCACGTCTGGTGAGGATCGCTCGATGGTGGCCTAAATGCAGCGACTCGACCGAAACGCACCACCACAGGCGTACAGCGGCCGTGGTATCGTCTTGGTCGAGCCACCCCACGTGCCATTGGGAGAAATCCGGATGGCGCGGAGAAGGGGACAGGAGAAAGGCTATGTCCACCAGCAAGGAAGTGGCTGGTACCTGGCCTACAGGGAAGACGCCCTGGGTGAGGGCGGGAGAATCGTCCGTGTTCGGCGAAATCGCAAAATCGCCGATGCAAAGGAGGTAAGCAAACGAGAGGCACAGCGAATCGCAAGAGAAGTTCTGAACAAGCTGGACGGGCAAATGCTCCGGCCATCGTCGCTGATCACGGTGGCGGATTTTGTCGAGCGGAGATTCAAGCCCGATGTGATTTGGGCGCTGAAACACGCGGGGCAGAAGCACTACAAGTACATCCTGGGGCAGCATGTGCTCCCGGGGATTGGAGGGCAGCGGCTGCGTGACGTTACCAATGATCACGTTCAGGCGCTCGTCAAGATGAAGATCGAGGCGGGCTACTCGGTGCAGACGGCGGTACACATACGCAACACGATCAGCGCGGTGTTCAACCACGCCAAGCTGAAACGGGCTTTTTGCGGGGACAACCCGGTGGAAGGAGTCCGCCTGCCTGAGATGCAGAGGCGGGAGGTGCACTCACTGAATTTTGAGCAAGGGCGGCTCTTGCTGACAGCCCTGCCCTCGCCGGTCCGGGAGATGGCCTTGCTCTCCATGACGACCAGCCTCAACGTGGCTGAACTGTTGGGGCTGCGCTGGAAGCGGGTCAATCTGACTGACCAGTCGGTCGTCGCGGCCGGTGCGATCTTGCAGGCGCGCACTCTGGCGGTTCAGGAGAACTACTACCGGGGCAAATTCGGATCGGTCAAAGCCAAGTCGCGGCGCCGGGACGTGCCGTTGAGCAGCAGCGTGGTGGCTGCGCTTGCTGCCCTCCATGCCAGGTCGCGGTTTGTAGGGCCGGACGACCTGGTGTTCGTATCGAGGAAAGGGACCCCGCTCAACGAGAACAACCTGATGCGGCGCGTCCTCAAGCCGGTGGCCGCGCGTCTCGGGATGCCCTGGCTGAGCTGGCATGTTTTCCGGCACACTCACGCCACACTGGGAGAGCAGATCGGCATGGCTCTCTCCGACCGCCAGGCCCAGATGGGGCACGGGGACGTTCGGATGACGCTGCACTACACTCATTCGGACCTGAACCGCCGCAGGGCTGCGGTTGAAACGATGACAGAGCGACTCCTGGGGGAGGTCACCGGGAGCTTGAATTGAGGGGTTTTGACACATTGTGACACTAACTTTGGCCGGTGGGGCGCTGGAAGTCGTTGAGAAGACTGGTGGGCGCGGCAGGACTCGAACCTGCGACCTCCTGCGTGTGAAGCAGGCGCTCTAACCAACTGAGCTACGCGCCCCAGGACTGCGGGCAACGAATGGCTTATTATAGCAATTGATGCCCGAGCGGGACACCATCGAGGCCCCGCCGGTCGCGGCTTCGAAGCTCAGCGAGCTGGAAGCGAGCCTCGGTCAGGTCATTCGAGGGAAGGCGGACGTTCTCCGGCTCTCGCTGGTCTGCCTGCTGGCCAAAGGCCACCTCCTGATCGAAGACGTTCCCGGCGTCGGCAAGACCACGCTCGCCCAGGCCCTGGCCCGCTCGACCCAGAGCACCTTCCACCGCCTCCAGTTCACCAGCGACATGCTCCCCAGCGATGTCGTGGGGGTCACCATCTATAACGCCCAGTCCCAATCGTTCGAGTTCAAAAGGGGACCCATCTTCACCCACTTCCTGCTGGCCGACGAAATCAACCGCACCACACCCAAGACTCAATCCGCCCTGCTGGAGGCCATGAACGAGCGTCAGGTCACCATCGACGGCCGCTCCTACCCGCTGCCCGAGCCGTTCATGGTCATCGCTACCCAGAACCCTGTCGAGCATCACGGAACCTACCCGTTGCCCGAGTCGCAGCTCGACCGCTTCCTGCTGCGGCTGCGCATGGGCTATCCGGACCGGGCCAGCGAGCGGGAAATCCTCCGCCACAGTGAGGGACAAAGCCAGTCCGCGGCGCCCTCGATGGTGACTGCCGGCGACGTTCTCCAGCTCCAGGCTGAGGCGCAGCGCGTGAAAGTGGACGACGCGCTGGTGGATTACATGATGGATATCATCGAAAAGACCCGCGAGCACGAATCGCTCTCGCTCGGCGTCAGCCCCCGCGGTGCGCAGGCTCTCTACCGCGGCACGCAGGCGCTGGCGCTCGCCGAGGGCCGGGAATTCGCCATCCCCGACGACGTCAAGCGCCTGGCCGTCCCCGTCTTCGCCCACCGCGTGGTCATCAACACCCGGATCGCGCTGGCGCAACGCACCTGGGAACTGGCCGAACGAATCCTCCAGGGAATCCTGAGTGAGGTAGAGGTCCCGCTTTGATCCGCACGCTATGAAGACCGCCATTATCGGCCTGCCCATGGTGGGCAAGACGGCACTGTTTACGATCCTGACCGGCGTGCACGAGCACGCACGCATCGGAACCATGGAGGCCCGAGTGGGTGTCTCTACGGTGCCCGATCCGCGCCTGCACGCTCTCGCGGAGGTCTTCCAGCCCGAACGCGTGATTCACGCTACCGTGGAGTACCTCGACTTTCCCGCCATCTCCATGGAGGCCTTGCGCGAGCCCGGCTACCTGGCCAGCCTCAGGGTGGTGGAGGCCCTGGCCCACGTGCTCCGGCTCTTTCAGAGCGACACGGTGCCGCACGAGAAAGGCACGGTTGACCCGTTGCGCGACCTCAACGACGTCGAGGCCGAGCTGATCCTCAGCGACTTGATCGTGGTCGAAAAGCGCCTGGAGCGGCTGGAGAAGGACCGCAAGAAGATCAAGAGCCCGGACCTCGACCACGAATTCGAGGTCCTGGAGCGAGTGAAGGCCGCGCTGGAATCGAACACCCCCATTCGCGAGATGCAATTGACGCCGGAGCAGGAGAAGCGCATCCGGGGCTTTCAGTTCCTCTCGCAAAAACCCATGCTGTACGTGCTCAACATCGGCGAAGGGGACGCCGCAAGCCTGCACCAGATCGAGGCCGAGTACCGCAACGGCCATCTGGCCGGCAAGGCCCAGACCGGCGTCGTCGCCATCTGCGGCAAATTCGAAGCCGAACTCGCCGAGCTGACCGCCGAAGAGGCCCTGGAATACCTTACGAGCTTCGGGTTGAAGGAGTCCGCCCTGGAGCGCCTGATCACGGCGACATACTCGCTGCTGGGGCTGATGTCCTTCCTCACGGCGGGAGAGCAGGAAGTCCGTGCCTGGACTATTCCGGCGAACTCGACGGCGCTCAAAGCAGCCGGGGCGATCCACACCGACTTCGAGAAGAAGTTCATCCGCGCCGAGGTGGTCAACTGGAAGCGCCTGGTTGATGCCGGCGGCTACGCCGGCGCCCGCGAGAAGGGTCTCCTCAAGCTCGAAGGCAAGGAGTACATCATCCAGGACGGCGACGTCCTCGTCATCCGCCACGGGTAGGCCGCCACACACGGCGGCTTGCGCCACTATAATGGATTTCAGGTCCGTTCCTCGTAAAGGACCAAGGAGGCAGCACAGTGAAGAACGAAACCTCTCGGCGCAGTTTTTTGGCTGCCGGGCTGGCATTGCCAGCGGCCGGTATCGCATCCACCACGTCCAGCCCTGCTTTGTCCGCTGCACTCTCGCAGCAGGCGGCGTCCAAGGGAACGGTCACGTATCGCACCCTGGGCAAAACGGGACTGAAGGTCTCTACCGTCGGCTTCGGCTGCATGATCACCTCCGATCCGACCGTGATCAGCCGGGCCGTTGACATGGGTATCAACCTGTTTGACACCTCTCGCGGGTACCAGAAGGGTCAAAACGAGCGCATGGTCGGGGCCGCGCTCGGTGCCAAGCGAAAAGACATCATTCTTACGAGCAAAGTGGACGCCAAGGATACGGCGGGTGCCCTGGCGGAACTGGAGACCAGCCTCAAAGAACTCAACACCGATCACCTGGACGTTCTGGCATCTCCACGGGAAGAACAGCCCGGCGGACATCTCCGACGAGCTTCTGGAGGCGCAGCGCACCGCCAAGCAGCAGGGCAAGATCCGGTTCATCGGAGTGAGCACTCATAATCTGCCGGCAATCGCTGACCGGATTATCGAGGCCAAGGTGGACGTGGTTCAGCCGCAGTACAGCTTCGCGTCGGACGCGAGCTACGGCCCCGCCATTGAGAAATTGGCCCAGGCCGGCGTAGGGCTGGTGGCCATGAAGGTGATGGCCAGGGCCGGCGGGCGCGGCAGGGGTGGAGCACAACCGCCGCAGCGGCCCGCCAGTTTCTTCTCGGCCGCGCTGAAATGGACGATCAAGAACCCCGCCATCGCCACCACGGTGCCCAGCATGACGGATGTGGACCAACTGGAGCAGAACTTTCGGGCCATGTCGGAGCCGTTTACCGATGGGGATTCCAGGGTCCTGACCGCCCGGCTGGAAGAAATTCGTCCGTACTTCTGCCGTATGTGCGGCCAGTGCGAAGGACAGTGTCCCAAGGGCCTGCCGGTGTCCGACATGGTGCGTTTCGCCATGTACGCGGACGGCTACGGTCAGTTCGCCCTGGGCCGGGAGAATTTCCTTCGGATGGCGGTCGAGCACCAGCAGGTGCGGTGCGGCGATTGCGACACCTGCTCGGTTCAGTGCCCGAATGGAGTCAGGGTGTCGCAGCAACTGACTCGGGCTCAGGAACTGTTTGCATAACAGGCCGCGGCCAAGTAGAAGTAGTCGTGGTTCATGTAGGGAGGTAGTGTGGCCTTACGGTTCATTGCTTCGCGCCGGGTGCGCACCGGAAGCCGCATGGCACGCATCATCAATCCTGGTCAAGAATGGCGCTGGACGATTCACGCCTTTACGCCTCGGAGGCGCAGGGCATTGCCAACCACGGAGACTGAGCTGAAGCTCATCGCAGCCGCCGCGATCATCGGGCTTAACAGCACGCCGAAGAAGGGGTAGAGCGCACCGCCCGCGATGGGGACGCCGAGGGCGTTGTACACGAATGCAAAGAACAGGTTCTGCTTGATGTTGCGCATGGTGGCGCGGCTGAGTCGGCGCGCGCGCACGATGCCCCCGAGATCGCCCTTGACCAGGGTCACGCCCGCGCTTTCCATCGCCACGTCGGTACCCGTTCCCATGGCGATTCCGACTTGCGCCTGGGCCAGCGCGGGAGCATCGTTGATGCCGTCCCCCGCCATCGCGACGAAGCGACCCGCGTCCTGAAGCTTCTTGACGGCGGTGCTCTTGTCTTCCGGCAGCACTTCGGCAACGACGTCATCGATCCCCAGTTTCTTCGCCACTGCCTGGGCCGTCGTCCGGCTGTCTCCCGTCAGCATGACAATGCGGATGTTCTCCCGATGCAACTGCCTGATAGCTTCCGGAGTGGTCGTCTTGATGGGGTCCGCGACTCCAATCAGACCGGCGAGTTTGCCCTCAACGGCCACGAACATGACGGTCTGGCCGTCCGCGCGCATCGCCTCAGCCTCCACGGCGAGGTTTCCTGGATCGACACCGGCGTCCTCCATCAGCCGGCGATTGCCCAGAAGCACGCTGGCCCCTTCCACTTGCGCTTTGACGCCCTTGCCGGTCACGGACTCAAAACGCTCGGCGGTGAAGTGCTCAATGCCGCGCGCCTCCGCGCCCGCCACGATCGCGGCGGCAAGCGGGTGCTCGCTCGCCCGCTCCAGGCTTGCTGCCAACTGAAGCAGTCGTCTCTCGTCGAAGCCCGGCGCGGGTTTTACGGCAACCAGTTTCGGCTTGCCCTCGGTCAGGGTCCCTGTCTTATCCACCACCAGAGTGTCCACCTTGCGCATGAGCTCGATGGCTTCGGCGTTTTTGAACAGCACGCCCATGGTTGCGCCTTTGCCGGTGGCCACCATGATGGACATGGGCGTGGCCAAGCCCAGGGCGCACGGGCAGGCGATGATCAGGACCGCCACCGCGGCGATCAGAGCGTGGGCCATTCGCGGCTCCGGTCCGACCAGGGCCCAGATGATGAATGTCAGTATCGAGGCTCCCACAACAGTGGGGACGAAATAGCCGGCTACTTGATCGGCCAGCTTTTGAATCGGCGCGCGGCTGCGCTGGGCCTCGGACACCATTCGCACAATCTGGGCCAGCAGAGTCTCCGAACCGACACGGTCGGCCCGCATGACCAGCGAGCCCGTGCCATTCACGGTAGCTCCCGTGACCCGGTCGCCCGGCCCCTTTTCCACCGGGATCGGCTCGCCCGTAATCATCGATTCGTCCACGCTGCTCGCGCCCTCGACCACCACGCCGTCCACCGGCACCTTCTCTCCCGGCCGGACGCGCAGGCGGTAACCCACTTGCACCTGATCGAGCGGGACATCCGCCTCAGAGCCGTCCTCGCGCACCAAGCGCGCGGTCTTCGGCGCGAGGCCCAGAAGCGCCTTGATGGCGGCGCCAGTCCGGCTGCGGGCCCTCAACTCCAGCACTTGGCCCAAGAGAACCAGGGTGACAATGACGGCGGCGGCTTCGAAGTAGACCGCCACGTTCCCACCATTGTCACGGAAGGATGCGGGAAACACTCCAGGAGCAAGCGCGGCAATGAGGCTGTACAGGTAGGCCACGGTGACGCCCAGGCCGATGAGCGTGAACATGTTCAGGCTGCGATTCACGATGGACTGCCAGCCGCGGACGAAGAAGGGCCACCCTCCCCAGAGAATCACGGGCGTACCCAGGATCAGTTCGACCCACGTCCACGTTCGCGGCGAAGCCAGTCGTTCGAGCGGCTGTCCTGGGATGAACTCCCCCATGGCGATGATCAGCACCGGGATGGTCAGGGCGAGGCTTACCCAGAAGCGCCGCTTCATGTCGGCAAGCTCGGGGTTTCCTTCTTCTTCAACTGAGACCGCCCTGGGTTCCAGAGCCATTCCGCAGATGGGACACGAGCCAGGCCCTTGCTGCCGGATTTCAGGATGCATCGGACACGTGTACTCTCCGGCCACTGGAGTCGCGGGCTTGGGCGGCTTCTCATGGGGTGGCGTCCGTGCCGGGGCTGAATATCGGGACGGATCCTCACGGAATTTCGCCAGGCACTTTTGGCTGCAGAAATAGTAAGTCCGCCCTCCGAACGAACCGGTGTGGGTGGAAGTGACCGGGTCCACGTTCATCCCGCAGGCCGGGTCTTGGACTAGTTGACCCGACCCGAGGCCGTCGTGGCGGGCTACTGGTTTCGAATCTCCATGGTTCATGCTATGGCCCCCTTCGCTGGCGTCCTGAGCAATTCCCGCCTCAGTCCGCATACCTTGATCCTAGCGCTCATGCTTTGGTGACAACGATCTCATCCCGGCGAATGTGGACTATGTATGGTTCCAGCGGTCTGGGAGGCGGACCGGCGATGTTCTTGCCGTTCAGATCGTAAAGACCGTTGTGACAAGCGCACCAGATTTCCTGCAAGTCCTCGCGGTACTGCACCGTGCACGCCAAGTGGGTGCAGACCGCCGAAAAGGCCCTGATTTCGCCGCCCGGCGTGTCAATCACGATGCCTGGCTTTGACCCGAACCTGAAAATCTTCCCGGAGTTGGGTCTGAGGTCACTGACTTTGGCGGCCACGACCGTCAACTCGGGGGCCTCTGGAACTTCAGGCGGCAGTATGAACTTCAACACGGGGTACAGAATCGCGGCCAGCGTGCCCCCGATGCCGGTTGCCAGCAAATAGTTGATCCACCGGCGCGGCGTCGGCGCGGACGGTGCCGTGTCAACCGTCCCCTGGCCACTCCAGTGAAGCATGAATCAGCTCCGTCTGTCTGCGGGTTTTGCCGCGGCCGAGAACTTGGCAGGCTCGGCGCGGAACTTCTCCAGGCAATGCGCGCTACAGAAGTGGTACGTCCGCCCTCCATACTCGTAGCGGCCAAATGCGGATCCTGGATTCACATCCATGCCGCAAACGGGATCCTTGACCGTTGCGCCGTGGACTCCAGTTGCTTGCGTGTCCTTATTGTGGTTCATATCCGTCGATAGCTCCTTTCCATGGAATTCCCAGGTTGTGGCGGTGTCCCCGATTCCCGCCGGCCGCGCAGGCGCGGTAGGAAAGAGGGGGTCGTCGCCGCATATTGCACGTAAGGCTCGCCAAACTCCGCCAGGGCCTCCCTCTCTTCATAGCGCGCCAGCCTCCGGTACATCCAGACGAGAACCGGGAACATGAGCAGCGTCAGCAGGGTCGGCCATTGGAGCAAGAAGCCCAACATAATGAAGATGAAGCCAGCATATTGCGGGTGACGAAAGTGCGCATACGGACCCGTAGTGGCTAGCTTGTGTTCTCGCTGCGCCTTGTAGAGCACGCTCCACGCCGCCGACAGGAGAATGAGACCCCCAAAAATCAGAATGTTACTGAAGATGTGCAGCGGGTCGGAATGCGCGTCGCCCTTCAGCCCCAGCAGATCGTGCCAAAGGTGCCCGGAGTTGTGGGAATAAAGATTAAGCGCCGGATACCGGCGCCCCAGCCACCCGGAAAGCAGATAGATGGTCAACGGGAAGCCGTACATTTCGGTAAACAGGGCCACGATGAACGCGGAGAAAGCGCCAAATGACCGCCAATCGCGTTTCGTGCGGGGGCGAGTGAAGCTGAAGGCGAAAATGAGGAAGATAGCCGAGTTGATCGCGGCCAGCCACCACAGGCCATAGGCTGACATCTGGTGGTTCATTCGGGACCTCCTTCCTTACCCGGTGGTTTCAGTGAGCGCCCATCCGCCCACAGCCACTGACTGCTCCCCTACTTCTGCGGCTGCTGCTGCACGCCGGTGCAATTGCCCATGTAGCCGGTCATCATGTTGCCTGACATCATGCCTGGCATCATGGACCCACCGGACATCATCGACCCGGTCATGCCCTGCATGTTGCCGGACATGTGGCCTTGAAACTGTTCGAGCAGCGTCGCATCCTGCGAGAGCTTCTTGTGGATCACCGCCAGATCGCTCTCGTTCGCTAACGCGGCCAAGTCGCCCTTGACCTGCGCGACCAGTTGCATCATTTGGAGGCCCATTTCCTGGACCATGCTGTTTCCAACGGCCGCACTCTGGTCGGTTGACTGGGCCGTGTGGTGATCGGCGTGTTGCGCGGCGGCTGTGACAAACAACGGCATTGCCGCCAAGGTGATCGTTGCGGCCATAGTTTTCAGTTTCATAACGCTCCTTTCCAAGCTCGCATCCGCGAGCGGTCCGCTTCTGTTGATCGCCCTGTTCGGATGGGCTATTCACTTTAGGTTAGGCACGCAGCCATCCAAACCGAAGGCCTGCGGCTTAAGTCCCTCATGAGTTGATACTTCCGCGCAACCGAGTGCCTGCGTGAAGTGCCTGCGGAGGCCCACTGCTGGACGATTTGCGGCACCTGACAACGTTCTGAAGACGCGGCTGAAAAGCCGTGATGGAAATACTTCGGCACAGGAAGCGGAGGCTACCTTGCGGTCCCCTTCAGCCGGGCTCTCCGTTCTTCGAATTCTTCGGTCGAGATCTCACCGGCGGCGTACCGGCGCTCGAGAATCGCCAACGGTGTCGGCTGAGAGGAACCCGAAGGCGCGGCTGGTTGGCGCCGGAACAAAAGCACCGCAAGCACGACGATGAGCAGTATCCAGAAGATCCACCACAGAAAATGCATCCCGAACATCCAACCCTGTCCGTACCACATGCCAGTTGCCTCTGTTCAAAGCTTACGCCTCTTAGGGGCATCCGGTCTACGACTTCGCCCGTGCCGCGAGCACGTTGTACAGCGGGACCCAGATCAGAGTGAAGTACCAGCCGTAGGCGTAGCTTTCGATCACGCCCAAGACGAAGCTCCGCCAACTGATCCAACGGAAGCCGGGCAACAGGCTTTGCCAGGCGTGGTACATGGCGGCGCTCGGAAACAGCAGGTCAAAGCCGACGCACAATACGAACGTGATTGCCAGGAATAGGCTGGTGGCATGACCAACCGCAGCTAAGTGGATACCGTGTTTCATTGCGGCTCTCCTTTCTGAAGCAGGTAGCGGCTGGGATTCGTGTCGAATTTGTCCAGGCAGGCCTTCGAGCAGAACCGGTACTCCCGGCCGTCGTGCATCTCGGAATAGCCCCGTCCGCCCGGGACGGGCATTCCGCACACCGGATCCGTTGTCTGGGCTTCGGCGTCGTCAGGCGGTCTGTGCCCTTCATGGCCGGCGTGACCACCATGGCCTCCGTGGACCATGTGCGCGCCACAGCCGTATCGCATCATCAGGTAGAACAAGCCGGCGAATAGCAGCAGACTGAACAAGCCTCCCATGCGATACCTCCTTTCCAACAATGCCGTCTGCCGGCACTACTTTCCCTTATGCACGCGCGCTGCCAAACGGACCGCGAATTGCTTGTGCGGCTATTGGAGAGACCGCGATGAAGGAAATCAAGGCATACATTCAGCGACATCTCGTGAACAGCGCGGTAGACGAGTTGGAGCGGGCCGGCGCGCCCGGAATCACCATCGTCGAGATCCATCCTGTCGGCTACGGCTATGAGCCGAACTACTTCGGTTTCCAACCCGAGGATGCTTTCAAGCGGTACGCCCACCTCGGTGTCGTCAAGTTGGAAGTCGTCTGCGCCGATCAGGATTGGGAACGCTTCGCCAAGATCATTGAAGACACCTGCCGCACGGGTGGCAAGGGAGATGGGAGGATCTTCGTGACGGATGTGGTTGCGGCGGTTCGCATCCGCGACGGGTTGCGGGGTGAAACCGCACTCTAATGTCCTGCCTCGTGCGACGGTTCCTTCCACGTCTGCTGCACGGCGACCGGAAGCTTGTCGAGACGGCCAAGAAACGTCACGATTTCCCAAATCTCCTGGTCACTCAGCGTGGTCTTCCAGGCCGGCATCCCGGTCCAGCGAATGCCGTGTTTGATGATGTAGAAATTCTCGATCTCAGCCATGTCTGGCGGCTCTTCAACGAAGTTGGGCGCAGGCGGATAGAACAGGTGTGCCAACTCGCGGTTTGGACGGCTGGGAGATCCGTGGCATCCGGCGCAGTCCGCAACGTAAAGGCGGAGCCCTTCTCTCAAGTTTGGTTCTGTCGGCGGTATTGGATTCCGCTCGTCTGAGGCGCGGCGCTCAACGGAGGCATCCAAAAAGCCCATCGCGAGCGCCGTTTCGAACCTTGACGGCTCGATGTCGGCACGGAAATCGAAGTACCCCAGCTTCAGATACAGATAAGCCGCTACGGCGACCATCACCCCGACGCCGAAGGTGACGGCAACTCCCCAAAGGAAATTCTTCACCGTGTCCTCCCGAAGTCTGCTGCCCCGATCCGCCCTCTGCGTGGACCCAGAGTCTATAGTTCACTTAACCGCAAACCATGCCAGAACCACAAGGGCATGCGGTGCTGACCAACAACCTGCCCAGCCGATCATCGCCGTCGTCTTGAATTGATTGCCCCAAATGAGGCAGCCGGATGCGCTACGTCGCCATTGCTGGCCCCTTTGAGGCGCGCTCCTGATCTGTTCGGACGGCAGCAAGCCGCGTTGCGCAGGTGCGAGAACCCCATCCAAGTCTTTTCAGGGCAACAATGAAGGTAAGGTTGGGAATTGAACTCCAAGGCACGGCACATGGATTGCCTTTCAGAGGTGAGCGATGAGATTCTTGTTCCTGTTCGCACTGTCACTGGCCGCGGTAGCGGGGCCTGCGTGGACCGAGCAACCGAATGTTGAACACAACCGCGATGAAGCCGCGCAAGCAGCCGCTAAGTTCTCCTCCAATGGTGATCCGCAACTGAGCGACTACCTGCGCATGGCGCTTGACCAGAACCCTGGAATCAGTGCAGTGTTCTCCCAGTATCGGGCTGCGGTGCAGCGGATGCCCCAGGTGGGGACGTTGCCGGACCCCATGCTGATGTTCACCAGGGACCTTCGCATACCGGAGACACGGAGCGGTGCCCAGACCAGCAGCATCGCCGTCTCGCAACAGTTTCCCTGGTTCGGAACCTTGAGCGCCAGAGAACAGGTGGCGGCCAAGGAAGCGGCGATGTACCGTGAGCAGTACGAGGCGAGCAAGAACCAGATCGTACAAAAGGTCAAGACGGCCTACTACAACCTCGCGTTTATCGATGCCGCGCTTGATATCAACGGCGAGGAGCGGCTACTGCTCGAACACTACGAGAAACTGGCGGAAGCGCGCTACCAGCAGGGCGACGGGCTCCAGCAGGCGGTTGTCAAGCTGCAAGCCGAGATTACTCGGGTGCAGTACAAACTCCAGGAGTTGAAGTCACGGCGAGTGGATGCGGAAGCTTCTCTCAACGCCTTATCGAACCGTCCCCCTGACACGCCTGTGCTCAGGATCAAGCTGCCGCCCGCCCCGGCGGTCGATATCGACTACACGCAACTCTTTCAGGTTGGGCGTCGCAACCGCCCGGAAGTCCTGGGGGCGCTGCTACAGATTGAGCGGGACGAAAAGCGGATCGATCTGGCCAGGAAAGACTACTGGCCGAATTTCACATTGGGCGGGATGTTCATGAACATGGCCGCGGGCCCGATGGCTCCGGGCGACCCATCCACCGGCCGGATGGGCATGAACGTTTACAGCGTGAATCTCGGCATCAATCTGCCGGTGCATCGCGGCAAGTACGACGCGGAGGTTGCGGAGGCGACCGAGGCGAAAGTCCGCCTCCATGCACGGCTATCAGGACACCGTCAATTCCGTCGAAGCATCCGATTCGCGAGATCGGTTTCCGCATCAGCACCCTTCGTGACCAGATTTTGCTGTTCAACACCACGCTGATCCCGCAGTCGCAACAGTCCCTCCAATCCGCGGAAGCCGCTTACTCCACTGGCAGCCTGGGCGTGCTCGACCTGCTGGACAGTGAGCGCGTACTGCTCGAAGTACGTCTGGGCCTGGCTCAGTTGACCAGCGACTACATGAAATCGCTGGCAGACATGGAATGGGCCACTGGCTCGTCCTTTCCGGAGGTGCAGCCGTGAAATCGAGATCTACGAGACTCTTAGGGGCCTTAGGCCTGTTGCTGCTCGGCGCCGCCATCCCAGCGGTCATCGTCTGGAATCCGCTGCACTGGTCCTGGGCGGGCGCTCTCACTGCCCGGCTGCGCGCCGGATCGACGGCTGCGCCAGGGGTCAGTACAAACGCGGCCGCAGATGCGCCCAAGCAGCGCAAGATCAAGTACTGGCGCGCGCCGATGGACCCGAACTACATCTCCGACAAGCCGGGGAAGTCGCCGATGGGCATGGATCTCATTCCGGTGTACGAAGACGAACAGCAGCAGGAAACGGGAATCCGAGTCGACCCGAGCTTCCTGCAGAACTTCGCCGTGCGCACCGTGAAGGCCCAGATGGGATCGATCCCGGTCGATATCCGCACGATCGGAATCCTGGACTACAACCAGAAAAACCTGGCGCTGATCAACACGAAATTCGAAGGGTGGATCGAGAAGGCATATGTCAACTATGTCGGCGAGCCGGTGAAAAGGGGGCAGGTGCTATTTGAGATCTACAGCCCACAACTGGTAACGACGCAGCAGGATTTTCTGTCGGCCGTCGCGTACGTCGACAAGCTTTCCGGACGGGCCGATCCCGGCGCCGTCGAGCGCGCCCGATCGCTCCTCAACGCCACCGCCGAGCGCCTCCATTACTGGGACATCGGCGACGATCAGATTGCGCAACTGCGGAACACTGGCCAGATTACGCGCACGCTCAAGATCGTCTCTCCCGTCTCCGGTGTGGTAGCCGCAAAGATGAGCGACTCGCTGGAAGGGATGAAACTCGCCCCGGGGATGAATGTGTTCAAGATCGCCGACCTTTCGACCATTTGGGCGCAGGTCGAAGTCTATGAGGACCAGATTCGATACATGCAGCTCGGCAGGCAGGCTGACATTACTGTCGACGTCTTTCCCAACCGCCACTGGAGCGGTAAGGTCATTTATCTCGATCCCGCGGTCAGCCAGCAGACGCGTACCCTGAAAGCCTACGTCGAGATAGCGAACCAGGATGAGAAGCTGCGTCCGCAGATGTACGCGAACGTAGAGGTGCGCGTGCCGGTGGTGTCGGGCGCCGTCAAGGTGCCCGAAGAGGCGGTGTTGCACAGCGGCGAGCACAGTGTGGTGATCGTCGAAAAGGCGAAGGGCCTCTTCGAGCCGAGGGAGGTCGAACTGGGCGCTTTAGGCGATGGCTATCGCGAAATCCGCAAGGGTGTGCGGGCCGGCGAAACGGTAGTGACCTCGTCGCAGTTCCTCATCGACTCTGAAAGCAATCTGAAAGAGGCCATTCAGACAATGCTTGCCGAGCGCACGGGGGGCGGGCCGCCGGCGATGCCGGAGCCCCAACACTAGGGACCACCCATGTTTGCGCGAATTATTCAATGGTCGATCCAGAACAAGTTCCTGGTTCTCCTGAGCACGGTCTTCCTGATCGCCGCCGGCCTCTATTCCGTGCTGCAGACGCCGCTGGACGCGATCCCGGATCTTTCGGATGTCCAGGTGATCGTCTACACGGAATATCCGGGACAGGCGCCACAGATCGTCGAGGATCAGGTCACGTATCCGCTCACCACCCAGATGCTCGCTGTGCCCTATGCCAAGGTGGTGCGCGGCTATTCGTTTTTCGGTTTCTCGTTCGTCTACATCATCTTTGAAGACGGGACGGACATGTACTGGGCGCGCAGCCGCGTGCTCGAATACCTGAACTACGTGTCCGGGCGGCTGCCGAAAGGAGTGACGCCGACTCTCGGGCCTGATGCGACCGGGGTCGGCTGGGCGTTCATGTACGCGCTGAAATCGGACCGGCACGACCTCAGCCAACTGCGCTCCATTCAGGACTGGTACCTGAAGTACGGTTTGACGGGGGTCTCCGGCGTCTCCGAGGTGGCTTCCATCGGAGGCTTCGTCAAGCAGTATCAGGTCACGGTGGATCCGAACAAACTGCGCGGCTACGACATCCCCATCTCCAAAGTCCGGATGGCGATCCAGCGCAGCAACAACGATGTTGGGGGGCGGCTGCTGGAGGTCTCGGAAAAGGAATTCATGATCCGGGGCCTGGGCTACATCAAGTCCCTCAACGACCTCGACAAGACGGCCGTGGGTGTAGACCGGAACGGCACACCGATCCTCTTAAGGGACATCGCCACCGTGCAATACGGACCGGAGATCCGCCGCGGACTTGCGGAACTGGACGGCCAGGGCGAAACGGTGGGCGGCATCGTGGTGGTTCGCTTCGGCGCGAACGCCCGGCAGGTGATCCAGGACGTCAAGGCGAAGCTCGCCCAGCTCGAAGAACGGCCTGCCTGAAGGCGTGCAGATCCAGGTGGCCTACGACCGCTCCGAATCTGATCGAGCGCGCGGTCGAAACGCTGCGAGGAAAGCTGCTCGAAGAGAGCATTGTTGTCGCGATCGTCTGCATCATCTTTCTCCTCCATTTCCGCAGTGCGTTGGTCGCCATCATCACGCTTCCAGTGGCGGTTCTGATGGCGTTCATCGTCATGCACCAACAGGGCATCAACGCCAACATCATGTCGCTGGGCGGCATCGCCATCGCCATCGGCGCCATGGTGGACGCGGCGATCATCATGATCGAGAACGCCCACAAGCACATGGAGCGCGACGCGCGGCAAGAAGCCGCACTGGGAGATCATCTCCGATGCGGCCACCGAAGTGGGCCCGGCGCTGTTCTATTCCCTGCTGGTGATCACCGTGTCCTTCGTGCCGGTCTTCACGCTGGAGGCGCAGGAAGGGCGTCTGTTCAAGCCGCTGGCGTTCACGAAGACGTACTCCATGGCTGCCGCCGCGCTGCTTTCGATCACGCTGGTGCCGGTGCTCATGGGCTACTTCATCCGCGGCAAGATCCTCCCTGAACATCGCAACCCGCTGAACCGCTTCCTGATCTGGTTGTATCACCCGATTCTGGAATTCGCGCTGCGCTTCAAGTACCTCCTGTTGGGGGTTGCGGTATTGGCGATGGCCATTACGGTGATCCCGTTCCAGCGTCTGGGTTCGGAGTTCATGCCGCCGCTTTGGGAAGGCGATCTGCTCTACATGCCGACCATGCTTCCGGGAGTCTCGATCACGAAGGCGCGCGAGGTTCTCCAACAAACCGACAAGATCATCAAGACATTCCCCGAGGTGGAGCATGTCTTCGGAAAAGTCGGTCGCGCCGAGACCGCAACCGATCCGGCCCCCCTTTCGATGATCGAAACCACCATCACGCTCAAGCCGGAGAGTCAATGGCGGAAAGGCATGACGGTGGACAAGCTGACGGACGAGATGAATGCGGCGATTCAGATCCCGGGCCTAACCAACGCCTGGACCATGCCGATCAAGACGCGCATCGACATGCTCTCCACCGGCATCAAGACGCCGGTCGGCATCAAACTTGCCGGCCCGGATCTGAATACGCTCGAAAAGCTGGGCAAGGATA
Organism: Bryobacterales bacterium; assembly: GCA_963798455.1. GTDB lineage: Bacteria > Acidobacteriota > Terriglobia > Bryobacterales > Bryobacteraceae > CAWCTD01. Next base: position 3,514,983 of record CAWCTD010000003.1, on the reverse strand, counting down.
TCGAGGCGGTCATGCGCGACGTGCCTGGCACGCTCAGCGTTTATGCCGAGCGCGTCATGGGCGGCAACTACCTGGATTTCTCGATAGACCGCGATGCGATCGCCCGGTACGGACTGACTGTCGGAGATGTTCAGGATGTGATTCAGACGGCGATCGGAGGCATGGACATCACGACCACCGTCGAGGGCCTGGAGCGATACCCGGTCAATCTCCGTTACAGCCGCGACTTTCGCGACGACATTCCCGCCCTCGAAGGCGTGCTGGTGCCGACGCCAACGGGACAGCAGATTCCGCTCGGCCAGCTTGCGTCGGTGAAGTATGTCCTCGGGCCGCCCGCCATCAAGAGCGAAGGCGCCAGACCGAACGCCTGGATCTACGTCGATCTTCGTGGAATCGACATCGGCACCTATGTCCAGAACGCACAGAAGGTCGTGGCGGAGAAGATCAAGTTGCCCACGGGCTATACCATTACATGGAGCGGCCAGTACGAGTACATGCAACGCGCCAAGAAACGGCTCATGTACGTAATCCCGCTGACGATCGTCATCATCTTCGTGATCATCTTCCTGAACACGAAGTCGCTGATAAAGACCGCCATCGTGTTTCTGGCCGTTCCGTTCTCTCTGGTGGGCGCGATCTGGCTCATTTACCTGCTCGGCTACAACATGAGCGTCGCTGTGTGGGTCGGCATCATCGCTTTGGCCGGTCTGGACGCGGAAACCGGCGTCGTCATGTTGCTCTACCTGGATCAGGCCTACGAGGACTTTAAGGAGCGTGGCGTTCTCAACGACCGCAACGATCTGGCGGATTCCATTTATGTAGGCGCCGTGAAGCGAGTACGGCCGAAGATCATGACCATCAGCGTGATCGTCGCCGGCCTGCTGCCGATCCTGTGGAGCCAGGGAGCTGGAGCGGACGTGATGAAGCGCATCGCCACGCCCATGGTCGGCGGCGTCGTCACCTCCGGCATCATGGAACTGGCGATCTACCCGATCATTTTCTACCTCTGGAGAAGCCGGCGCCTCCCCAAGGGCGCGCCCTTTACCGGATTCCATCACTTGGAGGAGGCATGATGAAACATCTGATCTTGTTCCTGGCGTTCAGCGTGGCTCTTGCGGCCGAGACGTTCCCCGTGACCTTGAAAAGAACTCTCTGGCGCGACGGCAAGGGAACAGTGGCGATCGACGATCAAGGCATCACGTACACGGCGGACAATAACAAGCGGCACCTGCGCTGGGGCTGGCTGGACATCCAGTACTTCGACCGCGTCAGCCGCCTGGAGTTCGTGGTGTTGACGTATAAGGACCAGCGCCTGTTGCTGGGCCGGGACCGTGAGTACCGTTTTGTGATTACTCGCGGCGAGTTGTCCGACGTGCTGTTCGCGATGATCAGCCGCCACCTGAACCGCCCGGTAACGGATCGAGTGCCGCCGGGCGAGATCGCGGCGCGCTATACCATCCCCGTGAAGCGCACTCGCACCTTCCGTGGTTCCGAGGGCGAACTACAGTTCAGCGATGATGCAATCTACTACGTCACCCAGGACAAGACCGACGGGCGAACCTGGCTTATGGACCGTGACATCGTTTCGGTCTGGTCCGACGATCCCTACCGGCTGGAGATCCGCGCCTATGACAACAACCGTCGCGAGTTTGGCCGGACGGCGACTTACAAGTTCGATCTCAAGCAAAAGCTGGACCCCGAGTTCTACCGCGAGTTGAAGTTGAAGCTGTACCGCCTGGATGCCGGCAACCAGGTGATTCGATAGGCAGATCCCTGACGCTTCAAGCTTCGACCCGCTGCGGCGGGCTTGGCCGCGCCACCATCAAGGCACGACGAAAGCCCAATTGACTGATCTGCTCCGCTCGCTCCACTTGCCATCCCGCCTCTCTCAGCCATTTTGCCGCGTCAATCGGTCTGCAACCGCCGACCAGAAACGGCGCATGCCGGTAGATCCCCATCCACAGTCTTTGAAAGGCCGGCTTCTGTTGGGCCATCGTCACGAGCACAAGACGTCCATCGGGACCCAGTACGCGCCGGAACTCCTGCATCACGGCTGGGATATCGGCTTCAGGCAGCAGGTCGATCATGTAGCAGTTCAGAAGGCTGTCAAAGGAGCCGTCGCGAAACGGGAGAGCGCGAGCGTCAGCTCGACACAGCAGTGCGCGCTTGCGCTCAGGGGCTTCGACACGGCGCCGGGCCCGCTTCAGCATGGCCATTGAGAAATCGACCCCGACACAGCGATCGAGGGCAGGATCGGCCCGGACCTCGGCGCATTCCGTACCTGTCCCGACCGCGACCTCCAGCAGGTTTCGAATGGGGCACTCTCTCAGGGTTGCTACGGCCTGCTGATGCGCCTTCAATTCCGTGAGGGCGGCCCAGAATCCATACACCGGAGCCGCCACGTCATAGAACGTCATCACGGCGCGCTGAGGGCAGGTGCGGCAGTCAAATGGAGAAAAGTGTCCACTCGGCCGCCATGCTCGTAGGCAAATCGTTCCGCCGCGGCACGGGTCGCGAAATTAATAATGCTCGGCGAACAACGGTCGTACGCCATAGGGATCGGTAGTCCGTCCGGGTTGAGCATTTGGTGGGTACGGACACAGGGGACCACGTCGCTGCCTGCTACCGCAAACGCCTTTGCCGGCAGCAGCGGGTGACCTGTTTCGTAGTCCGACAACTGCTCGAAGCGGACGGCCTCGTGCAATTGAGTGCCGGCGCTCAGGGCGCATGTCGGGCAACAAAAGACCTCGCGTTTCGCTCCCACGATCGCGACCGTCCGCATGTCGGCGTGAACCATGCGGCCACAGACCCGGCAGACGGCACTTGCCTGCGAGCTTCTCATCCGCCAGCCCGCGTACCCGAGTCCTAACACCACGGCCAGCAGGATGCCTACCCCCAGAACCTGCTGCGAGCGGTTCATCGCCCTCCCCCTTGATTTTATCGTAACCCTGTTCTCCGTCTGCCCGGTTTCCGGCAACTGGACTTTCATGCTGCCCGAAATCGGGCAGTGCCTGACCGGAATAGACTTTGCCAGGCGTCATTTCGCGGCAACGATCTTCTCCACCCGAATCGTGTTCGTCTTCTGGTCGAGCACGCCCGTGACGGCCACTTTCTGTGCCGCGAACCGTTCCGGCGCCCGTTGATCGCTCAGAATGTGGACGCTTTTGCCGTCGTACAGCGCGTACTTGTATCGGCTGGGGTCCGCGCGCACGCAGTCCCGCACGCACTTGCTGTCCGGGGTTACGCCCATTGCCTTGTGGTCCTTGCCGCACATGGAGTCCGTGATCACGCCGGTAAACGTTTGCGTGGCTCCGGCTGCAAGCATGGCACTCGCGGCAAACATCAAAGTCAAAACTCCCTTTCTCATCTGGTCCTCCTGGTTTGAATGATGGCACCCGATTCGAGTTCCGCCCAGGCTCAACGCCTGCCCTGCCTCGAATCCGGTTTCAGGAGTCGTTCCAGCAAGTGTAGTGCCACGGCGCGCCGATGGCATGAGAGATGCCTATGGGAAGTGTGGGGTAAGAGGACAAGGTGGCCCCTGATGCTGCTCAGGTGAGACGATGATGCATGTAGAGGCAATGGATGCTGGCGCCAGGCTCCGCCAGGACGCAGGCGCCGCAACGGAGGAGATCCGGGGTACGATGAAGCAACTCGCGGCAATGAGGAAACCGGCCACCTTGACTAATATCCTTGTGACGGGCCTGGGGATCCTCATAGCGTCGGTTCTCCACTACTTGACGCCGCACTCCATGCTGCTCTGGCACAACCTCTTCCAGAAGCTGTACTACTTACCCATTGTCTACGCCGCCCTTTCGTTCGGCTGGCGAGGCGGCTTGGCCGCCGCGGTCGTGTCGACGATCTGCTACATCCCTCACATCCTGACCTGGCGCCACGACCCCGAATATGCCATGAGCCAGTACGCGGAACTGATATTGTTCTTCTTGGTAGGGTGCATCACGGGGGTGCTCGCGGACCTGGGGCGGAAACGGCGCGAACAATTGGAGGCCGCTACCAACACGCTGGAAAAGGTGTACCGCGAGTTGCAGGACAGCTTCGAACAGATCAAACGTGCCGATCGTCTTTCCGCGGTCGGGCAGCTCGCCGCCGGCCTTGCGCACGAAATCCGCAACCCTCTCGGCAGCATTGAAGGAGCGGCCAACCTGATCCAGTCGCCGGCAACGTCCCCGGAGATTCGGGAGGGCTCGCTCAACATTATCCGGAAGGAGTGCCAGAGGCTGAACCGGCTGCTGACGAATCTCCTGGACTTCGCCCGCCCGCGGCAGCCTGAATTTCGATCCGTGGATCTGGTCCGTCTGATTGACTCGATCTTCGCGCTGGCCGGTCCCAATGCCCAACTGCAACATGTCAATCTCAGGAAGACGATTAGGAAGGCGCCGCAACAATTGGAATCGGATCCGGAGCAGCTCAGGCAGGTACTCCTGAATCTGGTTATCAACGGGATACAATCCATGCCGGATGGCGGCGAGATCGAGGTGGATCTGGATCTGCGAGATGCCGAAGCAGTCATCTCAGTCAAGGATCAAGGGGTCGGCGTCGCCTCCGATCATCTGGAAAAGATCTTCGATCCGTTTTTCACGACCAAGGAATCCGGCACGGGACTGGGACTTTCCGTCGCCCACCAGGTCATCACCCACCTCGGCGGACGCATCAAGGCAGAACGCAACCCGGACCGCGGCATGACTTTCTCGATATCCTTACCGATGCCTCCCAGGAGCAAACCGTGAGAAAGAACCGCATACTCGTCGTGGATGACGATGAGAGTCTCCGTTGGGTGACCCAGGCACAGCTCGAACAGAGCGGGTACGCTGTCAGCGCGGCCGCAAACGGGCCCCAAGCCCTGGATGTTATTCAACAGACAGGCGCCGACCTGGTGATCACGGACTTGATGATGCCCGGGATGTCCGGCCTGGATTTGCTGAAGGAGATCCGCTCCAGGTATCCCGGCCTTCTCGTGATCGTCGTAACGGCATTCGGCACGGTCGAGACGGCAGTCGAGGCCATGAAGGCCGGGGCCTACGACTACATCACAAAGCCCGTGAACATGGACGAACTGAGGCTGATCGTCAGCCGGGCGATCGAGCACGTCGACTTGCGGGAAGAGGTCCGTACACTCCGTAGCGGTCTGGACCGGAAGTATGGGTTCGAGAACATACTGGGCAGCTCCAAGGCTCTCTTGCATGTCCTTGACCTGGCATCCCGAGCGGCCCAGACCACGTCGACCGTGCTGATCCGGGGGGAAACAGGCACCGGGAAGGAACTGCTCTCCAGAGCCATCCATTTCAACAGCCCGCGCAGGAGCAACGCATTTGTGACGATCAACTGTGGGGCCATCCCCAAGGATTTGATCGAATCGGAGCTCTTTGGTCACGTCAAGGGTTCCTTCACCGGCGCCCTCGCCGACAAGAGAGGTCTTGTCGAAGAAGCGGATGGCGGCACTCTGTTCCTGGACGAGATTGGAGAATTGCCGTTAGAGCTGCAAGTCAAGTTGCTGCGGCTTATCCAGCATGGGGAAGTCGCCAAGGTCGGCGCCAGAAGCGCCGGTCAGGTCGATGTTCGCGTGATCGCGGCGACACATCGGAATCTTCAAGCCATGGTGGAGGACGGCGCCTTTCGTGAGGACCTGTACTATCGGTTGACTGTGATTCCACTGGAACTTCCGCCGCTCCGCGAGCGTCCGGAGGACATTCCCGAACTGGTTCAGCACTTCTTCGTCAGGACCAAGCAGAAGCACGGGCGTCCGGACTTGAAGATGCAGTCATCCTTGTTACGCTACTTCACGTTCTACCTCTGGCCGGGCAACGTCCGTGAACTGGAGAATATCGTGGAACGCCTGGTCGTCCTTTCCGCCGGCGACGAGATCGCTTTCCAGGATCTGCCCGACTTCCTGCGGCGAGAGCCACCGGTCATGGAGGAGCTTCACTTCGATCTGCCGCCCCAAGGCATCAGCCTGGAGTCGGTTGAGAAGGAACTCATTCTCAAGGCGCTGACGAAAGCCAACTGGAACCAGACGCACGCTGCCCGGTATCTCGACATCAGCCGGAAGACCTTGATCTACCGCATGGAGAAGCACCACATCCAAAGGGAGTTCCAGACTGACGGCCACGGCGGCGAGTAGGCTCGCCCCACGGCGATCCGTGGCGCCAGCGCGGCAACAGGCGGCAGCCGAAGGCCAAGGCACAAGCCTGTTCCGATGTGCTACCATCCACAGTTTGGCGGCCTTTCCGGCCGCGCGTAACCCTACCTACGCCTGTTAAACGGAGTCACTCGAGTGAAAGTCTACGAAGGGAAAGAGATTCGCAACGTCGGACTGACCGGACACGGGAACTCCGGCAAAACCTCGCTTGCCGCCGGCATGCTGTACCTGGCTGGAGCCACCAACCGCTTGACGCGCGTGGACGAGGGCAACACCGTCACCGACTTCGACGACGAGGAGGCGCAGCGCAAGATCACCATCTCCACGGCGCTTGCCTTCATCGAGTGGAACAGGCAGAAGATCAACCTGCTGGACACCCCCGGCTTCAACATCTTCATCAACGACACCAAGGCTTCGCTGGCCGCCGCCGACTCCTCGCTCATCCTGGTGGACGGGGTCGCCGGCGTCGAAGTCCAGACCGAGAAGGTCTGGTCTTTTGCCGTCGAAGACAATCTGCCACGGGCGCTGATCATCAACAAACTGGACCGCGAGAACGCCAGCTTCGATCGAGCGCTGGCGAGCATCCAGGAGAACTTCGGCAGGGCCGCCGTGCCGGTCCAGTTGCCGCTGGGATCCGAACGGGAGTTCCGCGGCGTCATCGACCTGGTGCGCATGAAGTGCTTCACCTACGAGCCCGGCGGGAACGGCCGCGGCACGGAGCAGGCCCTCCCCGAGAACATGGCGGAGGCGGCGAAAAAGGCTCAGGAAACGCTGATCGAGATGGTGGCCGAAGGCAACGACGCGCTGATGGAAGAGTTCTTCGACAAGGGCACGCTGCCGCCGGACCGCCTGGTCGAGGGTCTCCGCTCGGCAGTGCGGGAGATGCGGCTGTTCCCCGTGCTGTGCGCCTCCGGCTTAAACAACATCGGCACCGACTTCATCCTGGATTTCATCCTCGATTTCTTTCCCTCGCCCGCCGAGCGCGGCCCATGGACCGGGCATTTGGACGGCCAGGAAGTCCAGCGGCAAGTCTCCCCCGCCGAGCCGGTCTCGGCGTTCGTGTTCAAGACGGTGGCGGATCCCTTCGCCGGACGAGTGACGTATCTCAAAGTCTGCTCCGGGGTGCTGAAGAACGACGCCAACCTGACCAACGCCCGCACCGGCACGACGGAACGGCTTTCGCACATCGGCTGCCTGTTCGGCAAGGCCATCCAACCGGTGACCGACTTGCAGGCCGGCGACATCGGCGCCGTTGCCAAGCTCAAAGACACGCTGACGGGAGACACTCTCGCCGACAAGGCCTCCTTGATCAGTTATCCGGCGGTCAAACTGGCCGAGCCCTCTATCGCTTTCGCCATCGAGGCCAAGACGCGCCAGGACGAAGACCGCATGGGCGCCGCGCTCCAGAAGATCCTGGAGGAGGACCAGTCGCTTCGTTTCTACCGCGACCCTCAGACCAAGGAATTCCTGCTGGCGGGCAGCGGGCAGCAGCACGTCGAGGTGATCGTCAGCCGGCTGAAGAACCGCTACAGCGTGGATGTCATGCTGAAGGCGCCTAAGGTGCCCTACCGCGAGACCGTCCGGGGAACCGCCGATGTGCAGGGCCGCCACAAGAAGCAGACCGGCGGCCACGGCCAGTTCGGCGACTGCTGGATCAAGATGGAGCCCCTTCCGCGCGGTGGCAATTTCGAGTTCGTCAACGACATCTTCGGCGGATCCATCCCCCGGAACTACATCCCCGCGGTCGAGAAGGGCATCATCGAGGCCGCTGCGCTGGGCTATCTGGCCGGATGCCCAGTGGTGGATTTCAGGGTCACGCTCTACGATGGCTCCTACCACGACGTGGACTCCTCCGAATTGTCGTTCAAGCTGGCCGCCCGGAAGGCTTTCAAGGCTGCCATGCAGCAGGCCAAGCCGGCGTTGCTGGAGCCCATCATGAGCGTGGAGGTGCAGGCTCCGGTCGAGTACGCCGGGGACTTGATGGGCGACATCAACAGCCGTCGCGGCCGGATATCCGGCATGGATACCCGCGGCAACACGCAAGTCGTTCGGGCCCAGGTTCCGATGGCGGAAATGCTCAACTATCAGAACGACCTGATCTCCATGACCCAGGGACGGGCGAGCTTCACCATGGAGTTCGACCATTACGACTTCGTGCCGCAGATGCAGGCGGACAAGATTATCGCCGCCGCCAAAGCCGCCAAGGAAGGCGTGGAGGAAGAAGAGGAGTGAGGGCCGCCAGGAAGACCGGGCTTGACCCTGCCTGCCAACCTGCGGTAGAGTCTATGTTTCAAATGGGTAAAGGGATTGTAAACTCCGCTGCTTGTTAGGGATACGGATGACGGCCCGGCGCTCAACCCTCCCTTGGTCCGGCAGTTTCCTCCCGTTGGCTTTGTTGGCGTTCTCAGGATGCACCATTTCCAGACCGCAGTCGTATCGCACGGCGTTTCTGCCCCCGGTCGAACGCCCGCCCGAGATGGAGGCACTGGCGGCGAATCCGCCGGCCGTGGAACAGTCGCTGTACGCGCACGAAACTCCTGGCTTCCTGTTGGAGCCCAATCCACACTTGCCCCGGCCGTCCGCCGTCGAGTCGCTGCTCCGGCGAGCCGACGCGCGCTATGACAGCGGCAAGCGTCTCTACCGGGCAGGGCAGACGGAGGCCGCACGAAGGGAATTCGATCGAGCCATCGACACACTTCTGACAGGCGCCACGGACCCCGGTGGAAGGCAGGACCTGGAAGAGAAACTGGCCGATCTGACCGAGGAGATCCACCAGTACGATCTCTCGGGTCTGGGCGCGGCGGACCAAGCGAGCGAACCGGCCTTCGACGGGTCGCCGCTGGAGCAAATACCCGAGCCCACGTTCCCGATTGACCCTAAGCTGCGGGATCAGGTCGCCGAGCAACTGAAGGCTACCGTCTCGCAACTGCCGCTGGAAGTCAATGACGACGTGCTCCGCTACATCAACTACTTCTCCTCGGTGCGCGGCCGCAAGACCCTGCTTTACGGGCTGCAGCATGCCGGGCGCTACCGCCCCATGATTCAGCGGATCTTCGATGAAGTGGGTATCCCCCAGGAACTGATTCACTTGGCGCAGGCGGAGTCTGCCTTCTCGCCTCGTGCGATGTCCCGCAAGAAAGCGGCCGGCATGTGGCAGTTCGTGGCTTGGCGCGGCCAGGAATACGGCTTGGTCCGGACCACGACCACCGACGACCGGCTGGATCCGGAGAAGGCCACCCGCGCCGCCGCGCGGCACTTGCGCGACCTCTACACGGAATTCGGCGACTGGTACCTGGCCATGGCGGCTTATAACTGCGGCCCGGTCTGTGTGGAGAACGCGGTCGAACGCACCGGGTACGCCGACCTGTGGGAGTTGCGGCGGCGCAACGTCTTGCCGAAGGAAACCGCCAATTATGTGCCGATCATCCTGGCCATGGTGATCATGTCCAAGAACCCGGCGCAGTACGGGCTCGGTGACGTCGAAGCTGAGCCTCCAATGGAATACTCCACGGTCGAACTGGACGCTGCTACTCACTTGCAGTTGATCGCGGATATTACCGAGCGGCCCGTGTCCGAGATCCGCGATTTGAACCCGGCCCTCCTCTCGACAGTGGCTCCGGCCGGCTACGCGCTATACGTGCCCGTGGGGACCGGCGGAGCGGTCCTCTCCGCGCTGGAACTGATCCCGCCCTCCCAGCGAACCGCCTGGCGTCTTTACCGGGTCGCCGAGGGGGACACCTTGGACAGCGTCGCACGGCTCTATCGCACGACACGGCAGCAACTCACAGCGGCGAACCCTTCGGTGGACGACGCCTGCGAACCCGGCGGCATGTTGATCGTGCCCGCGCCGCCGGCGGCGGCGAGGCCGCCTGCCCGGTCCGCCGGCAGCGCCCGGCGCGCGGCCAGGACACAGACCGGCGCCAAGCCACGGGCTGCTGCCAAGACTCGGACGGTTGCCCGCGCGCCGGCCCGCGTGAAGAAGACCGCGGCCGCGCCGAAACGAGCCGCCGGCGCCGCCACCCCCAAGCCGCCCGCCGGGAACGGCGCCCTGGTGGCTTCCAAGAGAACTGCCGGATCGCGTTCTGCCGCGGTCGCTCGCTGAGCGGCGCCCTTTCCGCTTGCCTTCCAGACAAAACGAGCTATGCTGGTGTTGACCACGAGGAAGGAGGAGGCGGCCAGAATGTATCACTACCGTAGTTTGGCTCTTGACGGCGAGGACGACTACGCCTACGATGGAGAACACATAGATTTAGAATCCGAGCTCGGCATTTATGGGCCGGATGAGGAAGAAGAGGACTTAGAGATGGAACCGGAAGCTCAGATCCCGATGGAACCGCAAGAGGCGCCGGTCGCCCCTGTCGAGCCCGTGGCCCCGCCGGCAGTGGCCGTACCAGCCGTGCCCGAGAAGAAGCCCGTGAAGAAGGCCGTTGCGAAGAAGGTGGCCAAGCCGGCCGTCAAAAAGGCGGCCGTGAAGAAGGCGGCCGTGAAGAAGGCGGCCGTGAAGAAGGCGGCCGTGAAGAAGGCGGCCGTGAAGAAGGCGGCTGCGAAGAAGGCTGCGCCCAAGAAGGCCGCCGCGAAGGCGGTCGCCCGCAAGGTCGCGCTGAAGACCGCCAAGAAGGCCCCGAAGAAGGCGGCAAAGAAAGTAGCCAAGAAGAAACCTGCCGCAAAGAAGGCTCGCAAGAAATAGTGGGGCGTTGCTCGGACCCCGGGAGGAGATGGGCCCGCCGCGGGGCGGGTCCGTCTCTCCACGCCGATGCCGCTTAGCGCCCGCCGCCACATTCGGAGGATGCGTGGCGGCGCACAGTCACACCTGCTGGAAGCCGACGACGGCAACCACTATGTCGTCAAGTTCATCAACAATCCACAGCACCGGCGCGTCCTGATCAATGAGCTGATCGCCTGCCTGTTCCTGAAGTACCTGCAGCTCGCCGCGCCCGAGCCCGCCATCATTTCCGTCTCCGAGGAGTTCCTGGCGAACAACCCGGATGTCTTCATAGAGTTGGGCTCACGAAGGAACCGGGTCACGCCGGGCTGGCACTTCGGATCGCGCTTCCCTGGCGACCCGGACCGGACGGCCGTATATGATTTCCTTCCCGACGCGATGTTGCAGCAGGTGAACAACCTCGCCCACTTCCTCGGCGTGCTGGTGCTGGACAAGTGGATGGCGAATGCCGACGCCAGGCAAGCGATCTATTTCCGGGCGAGGGTTTCGGAGTGGGTCCCCTCCGGGGGCGCTCCTCCGCGCAAGCTAGGTTTCATTGCCTGCATGATCGACCAGGGCTTTGTGTTCAACGGGCCTCACTGGGAGTTCCCGGACGCCCCGCTTCAGGGGCTCGCGGGCAGGCCCGTGGTGTACCAGGCCGTCAGGTCCATGGAGGATTTCCAGCCCTGGCTGGACCAGGTGGCTCATTTTCCCGAGGATGTCGTGGACCAGGCTCGCAGGCAGGTCCCGCCTCAATGGCTGGACGGTGACGAACCGGCGCTGGATGATTTACTGGAGAAGTTGCTGGCGCGGCGGCGCCGCGTGCCCGGCCTGATCGAGGAGTGCCGCCGCGCCCGAGCCGCTCTGTTTCCGAATTGGAGCTGACCCACCGCGCCGGGAGCGGCGCTCCCACGCGGTTCGTATAGAATGGTCTGGTGATGCACTCGTTTGTCCTCCACAACGACCAGGTCCTGCCGGCTTCCAGCACGGTTTTGTCTCCAGGACAGATCGGACTGCTCTCGGGCTGGGGAGTGTTCAGCACCATCCGCGTGGTCGACGGTGTGCTGTTCGCCTGGGAACGGCACTGGGCTAGGCTGCGGCACGACGCGGAGCTGCTCCGCGTGCCTTTCCCGGAGGACCCCGTCCAGGTTCGAAGTTCGCTCCTTCGGCTGGTGCAGGCCAATGCAGCCCGCTCCGCGACCCTGCGGGTGGTCGTAGTCCGGAACCGCGGGGGAATTTGGGAAGGTCCCGGTCTGGACCGCGGCTATGACCTCATTGCTTTGACCACGAACTTGAAGGATTGGGGAGAGGGGGCCAACCTGGGGGTCGTCCGGCAGGCTCGGCACTCCGCTTCCCCCCTTTCGGGGACCAAGACCTTGTCGTGGTCCATGAACCTGTGCTGGCTGGAGCAGGCGCAGGCCAGGGGCTTGGATGAAGCCCTTCTTCTGAATGAGCACGGCAAGGTGAGCGAATGCACCTCCGCCAACATTTTCGCCGCCCGGGGCAACCGGGTCGTCACGCCCCCCCTGAGCTCCGGTTGCCTGCCCGGTGTGACCCGTGATTTGCTACTGCACGAGATTCACGTTCCGGGCATTACGGTCACCGAGGAAGATCTTACGCTGGAGGATCTGGAGCGCGCGGACGAAGTTTTTGTTACTTCCACTACCCGGAACTTGCTGCCGGTTCTGTCGGTCGAGGGAATCCAGGTCCGCTGCGACGGGGACGCGCACCTTCTTCTGAGCAGCGTGTTCTCGAGCTACGTGGAGACTTACGTAGCGGCCCACGTGGCGGAGCCATGAAGACGCTTTGCCCAAACTGCGGCAGTCGCAACGTGCGTTATTCGCAACTGAGGACTCCCAGGGAGCGCCTGGCCAGCCTTGTGGGGATCCGCCCACTGCGCTGCCGCGACTGCCGTGGGCGCTTCGTGGCCAAGACCTGGAACCCGTCCGATCTTCCCTATGCGCGATGCCCGAAGTGCCTGAACATGAGACTGTCGACGTGGTCAACCAGCCATTACCACGTGACCTTTGGCAGGGGCTTCAAGCTTTTCTTCGGAGCTAGCCCGTATCGCTGCGAGATCTGCCGGCACAATTTCGTGAGCTTCCGGCCGCGCAAGTACCGATACAAGCGTGCGCGGGGTCCTGCCGCGGAAAGCCAGCCGGAGCAGGCCCCGGCTGCCCCGCGGGGCAACGGCTCGGAAATCTCGTAGGCGGCGCGGCAAGAAAAAGAAATGGTTCCAAGTGACCCACTTCCCAGCTTGCTCTCCGACCCGCGCGCACTCGGTCTGAGCATGGCACTCGGCGCTGCCGGATGTTGCACCCTTCGCTCCGCCTGCCGGGTTTTTCCCCAGCAGACTTCACAGCTCCGGGCGGCACCTGCTCGCTGCGCCGATAGAAGCTAACGCATGGCGACGGCCTTTCGCTCTCCCGCAGCGACTGTTCCTTTTGAGAACCACCGCGGCGGCGTCAACGTTCCTGGCCTATCGCTTCGGCGTTCCACCGGACAATCACGCGGCCCGTTCGGTCTTTAGGCTCCTCCTCCCGCGTCCCGGTTGCTTCCGGGGCGGTCGAAATCAGCACCCGCGACCCGTTGCCGCCTGCCTCATCCGGCTGCCGCGAATTCCCCCCGGACTTCCACTCCCCTCCGGGGTTCTACCCCCTCGGGATCGTTGTGCTCGGCCCGGCTAGAATCCGCGGAGCTTACTTCTCCGGAAGACCCGTTTGTCCTTCGCTCCCCGCCCACGCTGCTTTTTATCACAACCGCGAACGGCTCATCGTTCCGGACTCGCTATCTTCCGTGAAGCCCGCTGTTCCGTGAACCTCTTGGAACCAGTTACATCATGCTCCGAAACCAAAGTGAAGTCAACAGGAAACGGCATTCTCATCCAGGTTTTACAGTGACTGTTTTTCGTGTATTATCAATGAGATGCGGGCGGCGATCCGTGGGAATTCTGTGGAAAAAACAACTGCCTGCGGTTTTGTTTTACTCGGCCGCCAGGTGCAGGATCATTCCGATGCCCGCCAGATAGGCCTCGCCCGCCGGGCCACGGCGCCCGGAGCCGGCCAAAAGCCGGCTGCGGCATGAAAGGCCGCCCCGCAAGCGCCCAGCTTGCCACTTCTAGTCGTGCATCCGCCGTTGAATTTGCCTTCTTGTGCCCCGCGCCGATAGTATAGGACATCGGCCTCATCGTGGCTGAATCTTGTCCGTATTGATGACGGCACAAGGAGGATGCGCCCATGTGGAACAAGCGTAAAGAAGAGGAGCATACAATGCGATCGACTGTCCCTCCCACTTCCGCGGAGCTGGCGCGGGAAGGGATTCCTATATCCACGCTTCCTGGAAGAGCGTTGGAGCCAGACGCGTCCCGAGGCGCCGCCCTTATCGGCAAGTCGGTGCTCGTGAAAGGACAGGTTTTCGGCCGGGAAGATCTGGTCGTTGATGGTGAACTGGAAGGGATGATCGAGCTGCAGGAACACCGTCTGACGATCGGACCCAACGGCAAGGTGCAGGCCAGCATCAAGGCCCGCGAGGTGGTGATCGTCGGCACCGTCCATGGCAACATCGAGGCTAGCGACAAGATCGATATCCGTAAGGACGCGAAGCTGGTGGGCGATATCAAGACCGCCCGGATTGTGATCGAGGATGGCGCGTACTTCAAGGGCAGCATTGACATCCAGAGGCCTGAGGTGAGCCGGGCGCCGGGCGCCCCGCGTCCGCAGCCGGCGGCCGCGTCCGCAGCCGCGGCGGGCGCGCCTCAGCAGCAGCCGCTGGTAATCAATCCTAATCCCGCCGAGCCCAAGCGCTAGCCTCCCCGGAGGTCCAGGTTCTTGCAGTGGGAACGATTGAAGACGCTGCTCGCGGGCGGCGGTCCGGCCTTGAAGCCCGCCTCCGGCCCCTCTGCTCCGCCGGCCCCGGCAGAGTCCGGCCGGCCTGAGAGGAGCTCGGAGGATTACGCCCGGCATAGCCACGGGCTGGAGCAGTTCTTATCTCAGATCCAGGGCCAGCAGCCGCTGCGAATCCTGGACGTTGGCGGCGTCACCCAGGCCAACGTCGCCTTCATTACCGGCTTCGGTCACACGCTCTGTTCCGAGGATTTCATGCGTGCGCTGGACGCCGCCGGGGAGCGGGCGGGGAACGGGTCGCCTGTCGATCTGGCCCCGGGTGTCATCCAGACCTTTCTGCGCCAGAACCTGAACTTTCCCGAGGGGTCCTTTGACGGCGTCCTGTTGTGGGATTCGCTGGAGTTCCTGCCACAGCCCTTGCTGAAGGCCACCGTGGAGCGGCTGCACCATGTCACCAAGCCGGGCTCTTACCTGCTGGCGTTCTTCCACGCGGACGAGAAAGCCGCCGCGGTGCCGGCCTATTCTTACCGCATCTCCGACGCCAAGACGCTGCTGCTGGCTCACCGCCACATGCGGCGGCCCTCGCAACTGTTCAACAACCGCGCCCTGGAGAAGCTCTTCCAGAATTTCCAATCCATGAAGTTCTTCCTCACCCGCGACCACCTCCGCGAAGTGATCGTCCGCCGCTGACCTCCCGCCGCCGCGCTAGGCACGCGGCTTTCGCTCGTTGTCGATCAAGACCCGTTTCCGTTCCACCCCCCACCTGTATCCGCCGAGGTGGCCGGTGCCCCGAATGACGCGGTGGCACGGGATGACCAAGGCCACGCGGTTTGCCGCGCACGCGTGCCCGACGGCCCTCGCGGCGGACGGCTGGCCGATGCCCGCCGCGACGTCGGAATAGGACTGCACGCTGGCATAGGGAATCGACTGCAGATACCGCCAGACCTTCCTTTGAAAAGCGGTCGCCCGAACGTCCAGCCGGAGGTCAAGACGCGGGTGTTGTCCCCTCAGGTGTTCCCCCAGGGCCTCCATCCAGTTTCGAAAATGCTCGGGATACGTTTCCCCCATGGGTGAGATCCGGGCCGAGGGGTACTCACGGCGCAGCATTCCCAACAGCTCCTCATTGGAGCCGGCAAACTGCACGAAACACAGACCGCGATCCGTGGCCCCCATCATCATTCGGCCGAGGGCGCACTCGGCGGCCGCGTAGCAGATGGCATCGGTGACCGGGCCATGACTTCTCGACTCACCTTCCAGCGTCTCTAACCTGCACGCTTGGCAAAACAGCTCCTCGTCAATCGTGGGATTCCGCATGGGTCACTAGTCTCATTATCAGCGCCGCCGTGTGGCCTGGCCGGAAACACGTGGGCGCAATTCTGAACCGCGCGCGCCAGACCTTCGTGCAACATCGGCTTCGGGCAGGCGGAGAGCGATCTGGATGCTTCTCTTCTTGTTCAGCTTCGCAACCAGGCTCGATCCGCCGGGCTGGCCCACCAATCCGCCTCCCCGCTCTCGCTCCTGAATTTTGGCATCCGCAGCGTTCTCTTATTCATGGGCTTCCTTGATCCGCTGCGCCCGAATTTCGATTGTATATGCAATGCATATGCAACGTAATGTCCCAGAATCCCCGGCTCCCCTGTGCCGCCCTCTTCCCTCAGGCACTTTTGAGCCGCGCGCGTAAGCAAGCGGTCTTCCCAGAGCACAGAACCGCGCGCGCCAGGGACTGTGAAAAAATGCCAGGCTCCCCGAGGACCACGCACCTCACAGGCCAACGGCCTGCGCCACATCAAGTACATACGACCCAAGGTGGCGCGGACTTCAGTCTGCGAGGGCATTCTTTCACAGTCCCGCCAGCGATCCGCTCAAATCCAACCTCCCGCGAGGCAGACTCCGCGTCCAAGCGAAGGCAGCGTAGGCGGCGGCAAGCGCGTTTCTCGGTCTCAATCTACGCGCTGCGGCGCATCGGCCATCCGAAAGCCAGAGCTGCTCGCGATCAACGCAAGGGAGTCGATGGTGTTCTCTAGAGAAGATGGCGAATTTCCCAAAACCGAGCTTGTACTTCGCGCCATTCCGGGTAGGGTCCGTAACAGAGCACCCGGCACTGCGCTTCGTATTCCGCGCGGATGGAGGCTGCCAAATCCGCCGGCGAGAAAAGAGCGTCGCTCTTCCCGAAGCACATTCCGGCGGGGCAGAAATAGCTCCGCGGGAAATACTCACGGCTGATCCGGTCATAGTCCTCTTTGATGGCAGCATACTCGGGAGATTTCAACATTGCAATCACCTCGTCTTGTGCTGCCAGGTGGTAGAGATCGTAGTAATGACGGGCATAGCTGCCGAGCGCCCGCCCGTCGCGCTTGAACACTTCGACTCTGCCGTGGATAGCGAACATCTTCTCCACAAACGTCCGCCGGAAATGGAGCAAGCACATGGCGAACGGCTCTTCGTCTTCGGCTCCGAGTGACAGTCCCCTGCCGTGCAAGAATTGACCGAGGTAGGAACTGATGTTCACGATTGACGTTGGTTCGCGCCCGCTGGCAGTGCCCGCCTCGAGCAGGACGCGGTTGGCGACTTCTCCCGGACCGCCGAATCGCTGCCCGTAAGCGAAGCGATCATTTCGTCCAAAACCGCCGATGGTTTGGCTTTCACTCTCGATGAAGCTGAGGCCGGGGTGCGCTGCTACGGCGTCGCGAATCGTCTTGAGTTGTCGGTCAATGCCGCGCTTCCCAAGCGGTGGCTCAAATGCGAGCGGGTCGAGGAAGATGTCGATGTCCTCCGAAAAGCGCTGGATGAGATTCCAGCCTTTTGAGAGGCTCGTGCCACCCTTGAAAATGATGGTGCTGTTGATGTTCTCGTCGTTGTTGTTGTCGCTGTGGTTGTCATTGCTATCGCGCTTGCCCGCACCAGCCGCAGAAATGGGCATCGCCGCAATGCTCCGCAGGGCTTCGGTTACGTAATAGTCCTTTTCGATAATGGCAGGGCGCAGCGCCCGTCCAGCGAAATACTCTGCCGCCTGGATGATCGCCTGTTCGAAATCAACGTGTTCGAGAAGTCTCATGTGTGGCGCGACTCCGCTTGCCATAGGTGAGCATACTGCAAGCCAACAAGAAAGCCGAAATCAAAGCGCGAAAAGGGATTGAGGGAAGAGCGGAGCCGCTTGACGGCCGCCGGTCGCTTGCCAAGCTGCTGACCGATCGCTCCAAGCAGTGCCCGAACGCGTGGAGGTTCCGTATCGGCAACCTTGAGCAGTCGCTCAAACCGGCCCTCTTCGGAGAGGAGGGCGAGTGTCCTCTGGAGTGTCTGTTCCGGGGACAACTCACTTGTGCGGCCCGCACTCCTCAAGAAATCGAGGAGCGCCACATCCATCTCGGAAAGGGTGGCCCAAGCCTCTGGGCGGCGGGTGTGGACGATCGTATTGTGGCCGACGAGTTTCCGAGGCAGGCTGAGTGAACTCGTCGCAATCTCCCGCCGGCTGGCCGTCTGCGTCGTGAATCCAAGAAGACTTGCTGCGGCAACTCCGGATGCGAACACGGTTTTGCGGTTGGACTTGAGGCCTTCGATTTTCGCTGGATTGGGACGGCTTTTGCCTAGGGCCGTTTCCCGGGGTCGATAGTAGATCCCCTTGCTGAGGCGTTCAATCGCTCCTTTGCGAGCCAGACGCGATAGGGCCTGCGCGACAGCGCTGAACGGGAGACCGCGAAAGTCCTCCAGGCACCACACACGCTCGCCGCCTTGTTCGATTTTGCGGCGGATTTTGGCGGTGATCTGTCGGGAGGTAGGTAACGATTTCTCCGATCTCTCCATGAACCAAGTCTGGTTTCCCAAAGCCCAACATGTCAAGTTTTTTTGCTGAAAAACTTGACAATAGAACTCGGGTTTCAGGTACAAGTCTATGAATACACAAAGCTTATACAGATCGCGCAATCCACCACTCTTCAGGCGATGCCACTACAGAGTGGCAATCGGAAATCGAGCAACGGGAGAGGAACGGTATATATACCGTTCCTCTCCCGTTGACGAAAGGTTGCACACGGTGCGCTTCCCATGCAGCATTGGTATGTATACCAATGCTGCATGGTCCGGAAGTCGGGATCAGTTGGAAGGGCAAAGACGCCGAAGCGCGTGCGGCAGTCTGTGCCACTTTCGATGCCCTACCGCGGCGGGTGCACGGGCGCAAGGAAATCGAAACGCTGTTCCACAAGCACCGCCAAGCGTGGCGGCTGCTTGCAAGCACGAGAGCTTCGGACTTCATCGACTATCTGCAGTCACTGCACATGACAGTCATTCACCTGATTGGCCTGGACCATAATCAGGAACGACTGAGGTACGGGTGGCGGGGACCATCGATATTCGACGTGGCGCAATCCCTTCAGAAGAACGCCTACATCTCACACCGGTCCGCAGCCTTCTTGCGGGGCTTGGTCAACGAGCCTGGGCGACAGACCTACGTCAATATTGAGCAGAGCCGAAGCCGAGATCCGAGGGCCTCCTGTCGCAGGCGGGTATCGACCAAGCGTTCAAGAACAAGTAGCGGCAGTCCACGTTCAATTTTGTGTTTCAGGACGGGCAGATCACGGTCCTCAACGGAAAGAGCACGGCGCGGCTTGGCGTCACGAAAATGGAGAGCCCGTCAGGGGGCGCTATTGAGGTGACCAATATCGAAAGAACGCTTATTGACCTGAGCGTTCGTCCGGTCTATGGCGGCGGAGTCGGCAATGTACTGGCCGCCTATCAGCGCGCAAAGGAACGTGTGTCCGTCAAAGCTCTGCTCGCGACATTGAAGCGTCTCGATTACGTTTACCCATACCACCAGGCAATCGGGTTCTACATGGAACGTGCCGGCTTCGACGCTCCCTCCTGTCACAAACTGTGCCGGCTCGGATTGAAATTTGATTTTTATCTCTGCCACAACATTCGAAATAAGGCGTATGACGGTTTTTGGCGGCTGTACTATCCGAAGGGCGTCTGGAAGTAGTCGCCCAGACCCGGCAACTCGAAAGCTGTGGACATTGCCGTCCATACGCGACTCCGGTTAGACGCAGCCTCAAATCCGCAGCTGACGTGCTGCTTGACTGCTGCCAATCGGATCAGTCCCGAGAAGTCGGCCTGGCTTTGGGAATCCCAGGCCATCGCGGCTGGATGGAGCGCCCTGCCTGCAATAGGGAGGCTCCTGCCCGCGCCAAGTGCCCCACCCCGGCACAGCCACCCCGGATCACGCTCGAATGCGGAATTCACCAACCCGTACTACCCCCTCCGGGCCTTCACTTTCAAGCACTTCGGAGACGTCTAGCCGGGCGGCTGGGTCGCCGCCCCCTATAATGTAGGCGGCCTCTGGGAGTCCCAGTAGCCTCCCGCGCGCTCGAAAAAGTAAAAGTGACAAAACGAAGTCAATTTCAAATAAGCAGCTTGGAATGTGTTGGTTACAGACCTGCTCCCCGCCCGCTACCGGTACAACCCCCGCGCCTGGTTCCAGCGTATCCTCAACAGGTCCACGAACATGGCCAGGCTGTCCCGGAACATGCTCACCTTGGTGCCTTCGGAATGGCTCCAGCGCACCGGCACCTCCACCGAGCGGTAGCCCAGACGCCGCGCAATCAACAGCACCTCGGCGTCGAACCCGAACCGCTCCAGCCGCTGCCTCTTGAACACCTCGCGCGCCGCCCGCGCCTCGAACAGCTTGAAGCCGCACTGGGTGTCCCGAAAGGGCAGGCCGGTGACCAGACGCATCAGCAGGTTGAACACCCGGCCGGCGTTCTCGCGCAGGAAGGACTGGTGTACCGCGATCAGCGACCGGTCCAGCGCCCGCGACCCGATGGCCACGGCGGCGCCCTGGGCCGCGGCGGCTTCCCACAACTTGTCCAGATCTTCGATGGGCGCCGAGAGGTCCGCGTCGGTGAACAGGACCCAGTCCCCCTTGGCCGCGAGCATCCCGTGGCGGACCGAGTAGCCCTTCCCGCGGTTGCCGGGGTTCTTCAGAAGACGCAGCTCGGGATGCAGCCGCGCCAGCTCCTCGGCCCCGGCGCAGGTGCCGTCGGTCGAGCCGTCGTCCACCACCAGCACCTCGGCGAACTCGCACGCCTTTCCCTCCAGGTAGCGGAACACCGCGGAGAGCGTCGCGGGCAGGCGGCGTTCTTCGTTGAACGCGGGTATGACGATAGAGATGGAATTCAATGCTCAACTATAATAAGTGATTCCCGCATAGGAGACACGCTTGTCCCTCGAACAGGAGCTGTTGGAGCAACGCCTCAAGCGCATTGGCGACATTCAGTCCTTGGGCCTCCGGCCCTACGGCGCGCGATTCGAGTTCACCCACACCATCCCCCGGATTCTCGCCGAGTACGGCTCGAAGACGGCGGAGGAGCTGACACCCGCGCGTCGAAGTGCGCGTCTGCGGCCGCATCCAGACTCTGCGCCGCATGGGCAAGGCGGGCTTCGCCCACCTCCTTCAGAACGGCGAACGGCTTCAGATCTACGTCCGGAAGGACGCCGTTGCCCGAGAGCGACTTCGATCTCTACCAGCTCCTCGACATCGGCGACATCATCGGAGCCGAGGGCTACCTGTTCCGGACCAGGACGGGCGAGCTGAGCGTCCACGTCGAGAAGCTGATCCATCTGGCGAAGACGCTCCTCTCCATGCCCGAGAAATGGCACGGCCTGGAGGACGTCGAGATCCGCTACCGCCAGCGCTACCTGGATCTGATCGCCAATCCCGAAGTGCGGAAGGTCTTTGTGGCGCGCGGCAAACTCATCGCCTCGTTCCGCCGCCAGCTCGAAGAGCGCGGCTTCATCGAAGTGGAAACGCCCATGATGCAGCCGCTCTACGGCGGCGCGGCGGCCCGTCCCTTCATCACCCACCACAACACGCTCGACATGGATCTCTACCTGCGCATCGCGCCGGAGCTCTACCTCAAGCGCCTGGTCGTCGGGGGCATGGAGCGCGTCTACGAGATCAACCGGAATTTCCGCAACGAGGGCGTCTCGACACAGCACAACCCCGAGTTCACCATGCTCGAGTTTTACCAGGCCTACACGGACTACCGCGGGCCTGATGGACCTCTCCGAGGAGCTGCTCCGGCAGGTGGCCCTGGATACCGCCGGTTCCACCGTGGTCGAATTCCAGGGTCAGCGGATCGACTTCTCTCACATCCGCCGCATGAGCCTTCACGAAGCGGTAATCGAGCACTGGAAGGACGGCGAGCGCCCCACCCTCGAACAGCTCAAGGACGCGGAGTGGCTCAAGTGGCGGTCGACCAAGGGAACTCCCGGGGAGGCCGTGGTGGACCTGTTCGAGCGCTACGCGGAAGCGGAGCTGATCCAGCCCACCATCATCTACGACTATCCGGTGGAGACGTTCGCCGCTCTCCAAGAGCAAGCCGGAGCGACCCCAGCCTGGTGGAGCGCTTCGAGATGTACGCGGCCGGCATGGAAATCGCCAACGCCTACACCGAGCTGAACGACCCGCAGGAGCAACGGCGGCGCTTCGAGATGCAGCTCCGGTATGCGCGAGAAGGGCGATGAGGAAGCCCACCAGATGGACGAGGATTTCCTGCGGGCGCTGTGCTACGGCATGCCGCCCACCGGCGGCGAGGGCATCGGCATCGACCGGCTCGACCATGATTCTCACCGGCTCCCGCTCCATCCGCGACGTCATCCTGTTCCCTCTGCTGCGCCCCGAGGGACCCATCGGTCTCGCCGAGCGCCTGAAGGCCCTCGATGGCTGCTGAACCCGCGCGCGACCGGTTCGAGTTCTTCGTCGCGCTGCGCTACCTCAAGGCGAAGCGCAAGCAGGCCGTGATTTCGATTATCACCGTGATCTCCATCGTGGGGGTGGCGGCGGGGGTCATGGCGCTGGTGATTGCGCTGGCGGTTAATAATGGCTTCCGAAACACGTTGCAGCGCAATCTGCTCGGTGCGACCGCCCACGTCACCATACTGGAGAAGGAACCCGGATATGGGATTCGCGATTGGCGGGAGTTGACCGCCAGGCTGCGCCGGCTTCCCCATGTGATATCCGCCACGCCCAGCCTGTATGGGGAGGTTTTCCTGGTGGCGCCCCTGCAATCCGCGGGCGCCGTCCTGAAAGGTGTGCTGGTGGATCGGGAGTTCGAATCAGCAGGCCTGGGGCGCTATATGAAGCAGGGCTCGCTGGCGGCGCTGCCGCGGCAAAGCAGGCCGCCCGGCATCGTACTCGGGTCGAGGCTCGCCGAACGCACCGGGCTGCTTTATCGAAGCATCGCCACGGTCATAAGCCCGCAGGGCGAACTGACGCCTTTCGGGACCGCCCCCTCCAGGGAACGGTTCCGGGTCGTCGGCACTTTCGAAACCGGCTTCTACGACCTCGATTCGGCCTGGGCCTTTACCTCGCTGGAATCCGCACAGCGGCTATTTGGGTTGCAGGACGTAGTGAACACCATCGAATTAAGGCTCGACGACCTCAACCTGGCGCCGGAGGTGGCCAAGGAAGCCGAGCGGGTGGTAGGGCCGAAGCTGGCTGCCACGACCTGGATGCAGCAGAACCGGCAGATCTTCAACGCTCTCCGCATGGAGAAAGCGGTCATCATCATCACCATCGGCCTCATCGAACTGGTGGCGGCGCTCAACATCCTGATAGCTCTGATCATGCTGGTCATGGAGAAGTACCGGGACATCGCCGTGCTGATGTCGATGGGGGCCCGGCGCGAGCAGATCCGCCGGATCTTCGTCTACCAGGGGCTGATCATCGGGACGGTCGGGACGGCCATTGGCCTGGCCGCCGGCTATACGCTCTGCTTCCTGGCGGACCGCTACCGCTGGGTCCGGCTCAACGAGGAGGTTTACTCGTTGAGCTTCGTCCCCTTCGAGCCGCGCTGGGTGGATGGAATCTGGATCGCCGCCGCCGCCATCCTGGTCAGCTACCTCGCTACGCTTTATCCTTCCCGCAACGCCACGCGCGTCTCCCCCGCCGAAGCGCTCCGATATGAGTGACTGACTCTGTACGAAACGTAATGAATGTGGTATGCTCTTCCTACAGCAGCGGAAGGTGAGTGTTTCCTGCGAGGAAGCACGGGGACAAAAGAGTCGTGTGCGGGATTGCCGGCTTTACACACAGCGGCGGGGCCGCCCGTGACGGAAGGATCAGGCGGGCGGTAGATGCCATCGTCCACCGGGGCCCTGACCAGCAGGGGGTCTATGAATCCAGTGTCATCTCGCTCGGCGCCGTCCGCCTGAAGATCATCGACCTCGAAGCCGGCGACCAGCCCATGTTCAGCGAGGACCGGGACACGGTCCTCGTGTTCAACGGGGAGATCTACAACCACATCGAGCTCCGCCGAGAACTGGAGGAGCGCGGTCATCGGTTCCGCTCGCAGTGCGACACGGAAGTCGTGCTGCACGCCTACCTGGAGTGGGGACGCGACTTCCTGCCTCGCCTCCGCGGGATGTTTGCGCTGGCGATTTGGAAGGAATCGGAGAGGCGGCTGCTTCTGGCGCGGGACCGGCTGGGTATCAAGCCGCTCTACTTCCTGAGGCAGGGAGACGAACTCTACTTCGGCTCGGAGTTGAAGGCCATCCTCGTGCATCCCGAAGTGGCGCGCAGGATCGACCCGGTGGGGCTGCACTACTTTCTGAGCCTTAACTACGTTCCCGGGCCATACACGCTGGTGGACGGCATCGAGAAACTGCAGCCCGGCCGGTGGCTGGAATGGCGCGACGGTTGGATCGAGGCTGGCACCTATTGGAGGCTCGAGTTTCAGCCGATGGCGCACTGGACGCTGGAGAGCGCCAAGGAGGAACTGGACGGACTGCTCCAAAACGCGGTGCGGGAGCACCTGGTGTCGGATGTGCCTCTGGGGGTGTGGTCCAGCGGCGGTCTGGATTCTTCGACGATTCTCCACTACGCGTCGCAAGCCTCATCCAAACCACTCAAAACGTTCTCCGTCTCTTTCCACGGCCGCAGCTTCGACGAGACTCCGTACTTCCGGCTGGTTTCATCCGCCTACGGAACCGAT
The DNA here is from genome assembly GCA_963798455.1 of Bryobacterales bacterium. GTDB lineage: Bacteria > Acidobacteriota > Terriglobia > Bryobacterales > Bryobacteraceae > CAWCTD01. The sequence continues at coordinate 3,490,302 of CAWCTD010000003.1, read as the reverse complement.
CACCATGAATTCGATCTCAATCCTGGCATCGACCTGAGCGCCGCGATTGAAGACCTGGCCTACTACTCGGATGAACCCAGCGCCGACGCCGGCGCGCTCCCCGTCTGGTTCCTGTCCAGGATGTGCCGCGAGCACGTGACCGTCGCGCTCAGCGGCGAGGGCGCCGACGAGCTGTTCGGCGGGTACGTCACCTATCGGGCGGACCGCCTCGTCGAGCACCTGCGAGTGGTTCCGGCCGGCGCACGAAGGCTGGCGCTGCGGGCGCTGGAGCGCCTGCCCGTGTCCGACGACAAGATCAGCTTCGAATACAAGCTGAAGCGGTTTCTCGCCGGCTCGCTGCTCGAACCGGACGAGGCCCACATGTTTTGGAACGGCACGTTCAGCGACCCAGAGAAACGCGATCTCTACTCCGGGAACGGCCATGGGCCGGTGAGCCTTCTCTTTGAATCGCCCTGGTGCCCGGCGGGCGAGATCGGGGGACTCAACCGTTATCTCTGGTTCGACCAGCGGTTCTACCTGCCCGACGACATTCTCACCAAGTGCGACCGCATGAGCATGGCCCACGCTCTGGAGGTGCGGCCCCCGTTCCTGGACCACCGTATCGTGGAGTTCGCCGCATCGTTGCCTCAGGACTTCAAGATCCGCGGCGGCACGCTGAAGTTCCTCTTGCGGGAACTCATGAAAGACAAGCTGCCGCCGGCCGTGATCCGCCGCAAGAAGAAGGCTTCGACATCCCCATTCATGACTGGTTCCGCGGCCCTCTTCGCGCGCTGCTTCTCGATACACTGACAGAGGAGGCGGTCGCGCGGACCGGGCTGCTATCCCCGAAGAAGGTGCGTTCGCTGATCCAGGCGCACCTGGAAAGACGCGCGAATCTCGGCTATCACCTATGGGGACTGTTGATCCTGTTCCTCTGGATGCGGCGATGGAAGATCGACACGGCGTCGTCCGCCCGGGAGGAGCGCCGAACCCGAGCCGCCACCGCTACGACCTAATCGTTGTTCTAGTCGCCGCCGCCATTTTCCTCGGCTGCATCGTCAGCCCCCCATCCCTGATGGACGACGTGGACGCCGTGCAGGCCCAGATCGCCCGCAACATGCTGGAATCGGGCGACTGGGTGACGGCGCGCCTGGACGGTGTCGCCTACCTGGAGAAGGCCCCGCTCAAGTACTGGATGATCGCGGTCTGCTACATGATCTTCGGCGTCCACGACTGGGCCGCCAGGATCCCCATCGCCCTGGCGGCGATCCTGCTCTGCTATGTCACGGCGCGCTTCGGCGCCTGGGCGTTCTCGGAGAAGGCCGGGCACATCGCGGGCTTATCGCTTGCCACCTGCGTGGGGCTGTTCCTGTTCACCCGGATCTTGATCCCCGATGTCGTACTGACCCTGGCAATTACCGTTGCCATGTGGAGCCTGCTGCGGGCGCTGGATGACTCGGAACCCCGGCCGCGGCTCTGGGCGTTGCTCGTGGCGGCTTCGATCGGCGTCGGGCTGCTGCTGAAGGGGCTCATTGCCGGCGTTTTCCCCATCGCCGCCGGCGGCCTGTATCTGTTGTTCACCAGGCAGCTTTTCTCGAGGCCCGCCTGGCGCCGGCTGCACCCTTTCTCCGGGGTGCTCGTGATACTGCTCATCGCCGCGCCCTGGCACGTGCTGGCCACGCTCCACAACCCGCCGTATTTCGACTTCACCATGCACAGCGAGCGTGGCGCCTATCACGGATTCTTCTGGTTTTACTTCTTCAATGAGCACCTGTTCCGCTTCCTGAACATGCGCTACCCGCGGGACTACAACACCGTCCCCCGGCCGCTTTTCTGGGCGCTGCACCTGGTGTGGCTGTTCCCGTGGAGCGTCTTTCTGCCGGCCGCGGTTCGGCTCGGCTACAAGCCGGTGGACCGCGCCGGGCGCGCCAGGCTGCTGGCCCTGTGCTGGATCGGCTTCATCCTGCTGTTCTTCACTTTCTCGACCACGCAAGAATACTACTCGATGCCCTGCTATCCGGCCCTGGCCCTGCTGATCGGATCGGCCGTGGCGGCGGGTGGCGCCTGGATTCGAGGCGGGCTGAGAGCGGTGTCCGTGATCGCGGCAGCAGCCGCCCTGACCACCGGCGCTTTGCTGTTCCTGGTCCGAAACACGCCCGCGCCGGGGGACATCTCCGTCGCACTCACGCAACATCCGGAGGTCTACACGCTGTCGCTTGGGCACATGGAGGACCTGACGCTCCGCTCCTTCGCCTATCTCAAGACACCGCTGGCCTTGGCGTGCTTGGCGTTTCTTGTTGGCGCTATCGGCGCCTGGCGCCTGAAGGGGCAGCCGGCGATGATGGCCCTGGCGGTCATGATGGTCCTGTTCTTCCACGCGGCGCGGCTGGCGCTGGTGGCGTTTGACCCATACATGTCGTCTCGTCCCTTGGCGGAAGCTTTACGAAAGGCGCCCTACGGCCGCCTGATGGTCGATGACCAGTACTATACTTTCTCCTCGGTCTTCTTCTACACCGACCGGCGCGCCTTGCTGCTGAACGGACGCGTCAACAACCTGGAGTACGGCTCTTACGCGCCTGGCGCTCCCGACGTGTTCATCGATGACAGTCAGTTCCAGCGGCTGTGGCGAGAAAAGGGCCGCTACTACCTGGTGGCGGACCGCACCGCGCTCCCCCGGCTGGACCGCCTGGCAGGCCAGGCTGCCCTGCATGAAGTCGCTTCGGCCGGCGGCAAGCTCCTGTTCACGAACCAGTGATACCGAATGCGCATCGCGATTGACTCGACGCCACTGCTGCTGCGCAGCGCCGGCGTGAAGACCTACGTCTACAACTGGTTCAGGAGCCTGAAGAAAGCCGCGACCGGCGACGTTGTTCTCGCCTGGCCCTTCCTTCTCCCCGGGGACGATTATTCTCATGAGGAGTCCGTGGTGAGCCGGCTCGGAACCCTGGCACGACTGGCCTGGCTGCACGCCGCCAACTACTCGCCGATTCCTTTGCTCGACTGGATCGGCCCGCGCGTGGATGTGTTCCATGCGTCGCAGCAGTTGAGGAATCCTCCTCGCTCAGCGCGGCTGACGGCCACGTTGTACGACATGACTTGCTGGCTTGTGCCTGAGACCCACTCACGGCGTAACGTGTGGGCTTCGAAGCTATTCGCCGAGCGGGTTATGCGCCGCGCGGATGGCCTGATCTCGATTTCCGAGAGTACCCGCCGGGATGCCGTGCGAATCCTCGGCCTCGATTCGGAGAAGATTACTGTGATCTACCCTGGGGTTGCCGAGGCGTTTTTCCGGGCGGCGCCAGCCGGTGGGCGGTGCGGCCTTTCCCGGCCTTACATTCTCTTCGTGGGGACGGTCGAGCCCCGGAAGAATATCGACACTCTCCTGGATGCCTACGCGCAGCTTCCCTCGCCACTTCGCGCGGAATTCGACCTGGTTCTGGCGGGGCCGGCGGGCTGGGGTAACCTGGGCACGCTGGAGCGGCTGCGCTCAGGACAGGCGGGAGTACGCTACCTCGGCTACGTGCCCGAGGAAGACCTCCCGGGGCTGACGGCGGGAGCCACGGTCTTCGTCTACCCGTCGCTGTACGAAGGCTTCGGACTGCCCCTGGCGCAAGCCATGGCGGCGGGCGTCCCGGCCGTCACCTCGAACGTCTCTTCGATGCCGGAAGTCGCGGGGGATGCGGCGCTGCTGGTGGACCCGCGAAGTCCCACGGAGATCGCCGCGGCGGTGGAGCGGCTGCTCGTGTCGCCCGATCTCCGCGCGACCCTGGCGCGAAACGGCCGGTCGCGCGCGCAGCGTTACACCTGGGAGAATTGCGCCCGCGAGTCGCTGGAGTTTTTCCGCTCGCTCACGCTCGCGGCTCTGTAACTGTCTGGTGTATCCGAGCCGCGACCGTGAGGGAGTCCCCATGGCCCTGCGGGCCGCCGAAGATGATGAAAGTCGGGTCGAGCGGTGCGGTATGTTGTTGTTCGGCGTGGGCGGTCGAGGTCGGTACCGCTCTGGATCAGTTGAAGCCGTGAGGGAGTTTGGCCCGGAACACGCTCGAGAGCCAATGAATGTGCGCAGCGGCCCCGGTCGGGGAAGCGGTAGCACGAAACGGTGCGTTACTACAATTTGCGTGTTCTCCGCTTCCACGCCGGAGACAACAATGAATGACAGTATAGCGGGAATTGACGTTCACAAACGGGTGCTCATGGTGGTGGTCGGCACCGTGGGCGGCGCAGCCGCGGACGACGGCGGCGAGCCCCGGGAGCCGATCCGGTTCGTGCAACGCCGGTTCGGAACTACCACGTCGGAGCTACTGCATTTGCTGGCGTGGCTGCAACAGCACGGAGTGCAGGAAGTCGTCATGGAGTCTACGGCGCAGTACTGGAAGCCGGTGTGGCTGGCGCTGGAGCGGCACTTCCGGCTGCGCCTGGCGCAGGCCTGGAGCAACCGAGCGCCCCGGGGCAAGAAGGCGGATTTCAAGGACGCGAAGCGATTGGTGCGCCGTCATGCGGCTGGCGAACTGACGCTGAGCTTTGTCCCGGATGCCGAGCAGCGGCAGATGCGGACCGTGACGCGGCGGCGCACGCAACTGACGCGCCAGCGGGTCCGGATTCAGAATCAACTGGAGAGCTTGCTGGAAGAGACCCGGATCAAGCTCTCCAGCGTCGTCACCGACCTGCTCGGCACGAGTGGACTGCGCATCCTGACGGCCTTGGGCCAGGGCGAAACCGATCCGGCGAAACTGGCCGCGATGGGGGATGCCCGGCTGCAGTGCGGGTCCGCGGAACTGGCCGATGCTCTGACGGGCTCGGTCAGCGAGATCCACCGGCGGCTGCTGCAACAGCACCTGGCGCAACTGGCGCTCATCGACACTCAAATGGAGGAACTGTCCTTACTGGCGGCCGACGCCATGCGCCAGCATAGCGACGCCGTGATCCGGTTGGTTAAGATCCCCGGCATCCGCGTGCTCGCGGCACAACAGATCGTGGCCGAAGCCGGTCCGCAGGCCAGCGCCTTTGCGTCCGCAGCCCAGTTCAGTTCCTGGATTGGCGTATGCCCGGGCCGGGAGGAAAGCGCCGGGGAAAACCACAGCAGCCACTGCGCGAAAGGGAACACCTATATGCGGCGTGTACTCTGTCAGGCGGCGCAGGCGGCGGTCCGGACCAAGAACAGCTACTTCCAGCAGAAATTCCAGCGCCTGATGCCCAGGCTCGGCTATGCCAAGGCGATCTGGGCGATGGCTCGGCACATCAGTGTGGTGATCTGGAAGATCCTCCACGACGGTGCGCAGTACAAGGAACGCGGCCTACCGACCACCCCGCAAGCGGCAAAACGGCGTGTCCAGAGACTCACTAAACAACTGCGGGCGCTCGGTTATTCCATCGAGATCAAACCACTCAGCCCAGAGGCGGTCCTGGTATGACTTTCAACGGAGCGGTGGGTTTAGCCTCGTACTCCATGAGCAGCTCCGGCGCCGGCCCCTCGCGCAGCACTTGCCCGTGGTCCAGCCACAGGGCGCGGGTGCAGAGTTCCCGTAGCGTGGCCATGACGTGGGAAGCGCAGACCAGAACCCGGCCCGCTTGTTTCAATTCCAGGATCTTGCGGACGCACTTGGCCTGAAACTCCGGGTCGCCAACCGCCAGGACTTCGTCGATCAGCAGGATGTCGGGATCGACGGCCGTGGCGACCGAAAACGCCAGCCGCATGACCATCCCGGCCGAGTAAGTCCGCAAAGGTTCGTCGATGAATTCTCCGACTCCGGAGAAGTCGACGATCTGGTCGAACTTCTCACGCGCCCGGCGGCGCGAGAAACCGAGCAGCGCGGCGTTGAGGCGAACGTTCTCGGCGCCGGTGAGGTCGGGATGGAATCCGGACCCAAGTTCGAGCAGGGCGGCCACTCGACCCCTCACATCGATCTGCCCTTCCTCCGGTGAGGAGAGACCGGCGATCAGGCTGAGCAGGGTGCTCTTGCCCGCGCCGTTGGGGCCCATCACCGCCAGGCTGTCGCCCTCATGGAGGTTCAGCGTGACCTGCCTGAGCGCATAGAAGCGCTCGTGGTGGGATGGACGAATCCGGCCCCAGAGATAGCTCCTCAGGAACTTGCGGTCCACCTTGCGGGAGTAGATCTTGGAGACGCCTTGGAGACGGACTAGACTCATGCGCTTATAGGTAGTCGGCGAACTTCCGCTTCAGCCGCCCGAAGAGTAGCAACCCCGTCACGAGGAAAAAAGTGGAGACAAAGAACAGCTTATAAAGCAGAGTGGAGGGCGGCGCCTTCCCCTCCAGGAGGATGTTGCGGCAGGCGAGCACCACGGCCGCGATCGGGTTGTATTGGTACAGCGCGTGGAACCGGTAAGGGACGGCAGTAAACGAATAGAAGATCGGCACCAGCCAGAACAGAACGGTGTTGGCCGATTCCACGACGTACCGGATATCCCTGAAATAGACGTCAAGAGCCGAGGAGATCAGCGACAGCCCGCACACGAACACCACCTCCAGGCCGAACACCACCGGCAGAAGCGCCCAGTAGCCATTCATCTGATATCCGGCCGAAAGGACGACCGCCACCAGCAGCGCGATCTGGATCAGAAAGTGGATGCAATTGGCGAGCACCGTGGAAATCGGCACGATCTCCCTGGGCAGGATGACTTTCTTCACCAGCCCGGAGTTCTGGTAAATAGAGATGGTCCCGCTCACCCAGGCCACCGCGAAGAAGTTGAAAGGGATGATGCCGCACAAGACGAAGACGTGAAAGTTGGGCACGCTGGCGCCGGAGAAGACCCGGGTGAAAATGAAGGTGAGCACCGCCATCATCACCAGCGGATTCAGCAGCGACCAGAACACGCCCAGGGACATGTTGCGGTACCGGATCCGGAAGTCCCGCAGAATGAGGTTGCTGAGCAGGAAGCCGTAGTTGCGGTATGGCATGGCGATCGGGAACACCCCGCGGACAGAAGGCCTCGACTCGGGCGAACCTTAGCAGTCTACCATGCCCGGGACGCCGTGCTATACTAATGACGTTTGCATCATATCCTACGTCCCCCATCCGGGTGATCCAGGAAAACCATTCGATGCCGAAACTGAAGACACATAAGGGTGCGTCAAAGCGGTTCAAGAAGACAGGCACGGGCAAAGTTGTCCGCCATCATTCTTGTGCGCGTCACATCTTGACCTCGAAGGCGCCCGCCCGGAAGCGCAGGCTCAGGCAGTCCGCCGTGGCCGACAAGGTCAACCAGCCCGAGCTGAAGCGGATGCTTCCTTACGATTGAACGGTCCTGAGTGCGGACGGAGCGCGTGGCACGTGCCCGAGCCGCCTCCGACACTGACCTGAAGGAGTGAAACGTGCCTAGAGTCAAACGAGGTACCAAGCGCAGAGCATCGCGCCGCAAGACGCTTCAGCGCGCGTCCGGTTTTTTCCTCACCAAAAGCAAGCTGCATCGCTCGGCCCAGGAGGCCGTCGAGAAGTCCCTCCGCTACGGCTACGTGGGCCGCAGGCGCAAGAAGCGGGACTTCCGGTCGTTGTGGATCATCCGCATCGGCGCGGCGGCAAAAAATCTGGATTTGTCGTACAGCAAGTTCATGAGCGGCCTGAAGAAGGCCGGGGTGGAGCTGAACCGGAAGGTTCTGGCCGAGATGGCGGTGGCCGACGAGGCCGGGTTCCGGCTGCTTGTCGAGAAGGCCAAGGCTGCCCTGGCACAGGCTGAGTGATGGAATCGCCGCGGGACCAGGACGCCGATTCGCTGGGCCGGTTGGAGCAACGGATCATCCGGGCGGTGGAACTTGTGAGCGAACTGCGCCGGCAGAAGGACGCCGCTCAGGCGGAGCGGGAGGCCGCGCTCCGCGAGGCAGCCGAGGCGAGGGCGCTGGCCTCGAAGCTGTCGCAGGAGCTGGAAACGTTGCGCGCCGAGCGCCAGGGGGTTCGCCATCGCATCGAGAAACTGCTCGGGCAGATGGACCTCCTGAACGCCGGTTGAGCGCGCCCCTGGGATACAAGAGATGGACTCCGGCGGTTCCGAAAAGAAGCCGGTTCGCGTCACCATATTCAACCAGCACTATACTGTCCGCGCCCAGGGCGACCCCCGTGAAATCGAGGAACTCGCCCGCCTCATCGACGACCTCATGGCGAGCATAGCCTCCCGGACCGGGGACTCCGAACCGGCTCGTGTCGCGGTGCTGGCCTGCCTGCACTTGGCGGACCGCCTCCACGTCCTCGAACGGGAACTCTCCCAGTGGAAGCAGGGCGTGGAACATAAATCCAAGGAACTCTCGTCGCTGCTCGACCACGCCCTGGAGCCGGCCGGCGAGTAGCCGCGCCGGGTTACCGGACCACGCGCGCGCCTTTGCCTTTCATGATGGCCTCGACCTCTTTGAGCGACGCCATGCTGGTGTCGCCCGGAGTGGTCATGGCCAGGGCGCCGTGCGCCGCGCCGTACTCGACCGCCTGCTGAGGAGTCTTGCCGGCCAGGAACCCGTAGGCGAGACCCGAGGCGAAGCTGTCGCCGCCGCCCACCCGGTCGTAGATCTCCAGGTTCTCGCGGAGCGGCGCTTCATAGAACTGGCCGCCGGTCCAGAGTATGGCTCCCCAGTCGTTGATGGTGGCCGTCTTGGCGTTGCGCAAGGTGGTGGCGACCGCTTGGAAGTTGGGGTACATCTTGATCACTTCGGAGATCATCCGCCGGAAGTTGGCCGGATCGAGTTTGGAGATGTGCTCGTCCAGTCCCGGCACCTGGAAGCCCAGAGCCGCGGTGAAATCCTCCTCGTTGCCGATCATCACATCCACCAGGGAAGCGATCCGCCGGTTCACCTCCACCGCGCGGGCGGCGCCGCCCTGCGACTTCCAGAGCGAGGCACGGAAATTCAAGTCGTAGGAAATGACGGTGCCCGCCGCCTTAGCCGCCTCCATGGCTTCGATCGCGAGGTCCGCCGTGGTGGCCGAAAGCGCCGCGAAGATTCCGCCGCAGTGGAACCAGCGCACGCCCTCCGCCTCGAACAACTGCTTCCAGTCGATGTCCCCGGGCTTGAGCTGAGAAGCCGCCGCCCAGGCGCGGTCCGAGCAGCCGACCGCCCCGCGCGCTCCATAGCCCTTCTCCGTGAAGTTGAGCCCCACCCTGGCCGCCCGGCCGATGCCGTCGAAGGGGACCCACTTGACGTGCGAAAGATCGACGCCGCCTTGCAGCATCAGGTCTTCGAGCAACCGGCCCACTTCATTGTCGACAATCGCGGTCACCACGGTGGTGCGCAGACCGAAGCAACGGCGCAGCCCGCGCGTGACGTTGTACTCCCCGCCGCCTTCCCACACGGTGAAGTGGCGCGTTGTCCGGATGCGCCGGTCGCCGGGGTCCAGCCGCAGCATAATCTCGCCCAGCGATGCCGCGTCCCACTTGCACTCGTCCTGAGGCTTGATGTTCAGCATGGCTACTTGCCTCCGCGAACCTTCCGGACCAGGTCCAGCGTTTCCTTGATCTTGGCGGCGATGCCGGGGTAGTCGCCCGCTTTCAGCAGCTCCTTGGTGATCAAATTGGAGCCCATGCCGACGCACGCCACACCCGCGTCGAACCAAGCCTTGAGCGACGCTTCCGTGCTCTCCACGCCGCCGGTGGGCATGATCGAGGTCCACGGGCAGGGCCCCTTCACGGCCTTCACGAACTTCGGCCCACCGACCTCGCCGCCGGGGAACACCTTGACGATCTCGCAGCCCAATTCCTCGGCCTGAGAAATCTCCGACGCGCTGCCGCAGCCGGGCGAATACGGAATCTTCCGGCGGTTGCAAGCCCGCGCAACGTCGGGGTTGAGGATCGGACCAACTACGAAGCTCGCGCCGCAGTTGATGTAGAGGGCGGCCGTGCCGGGGTCCACCACCGAGCCCACGCCCAGAACCAGCGTGGGGAGCGCCTTCGCGCAGTACCGCTCCAGTTCGCTGAACACCTCCCAAGCGTGATCGCCGCGGTTGGTGAACTCCAGTATGGGACAACCGCCGGCTAGGCAGGCGCCCGCGACTTCGCGCGCAACATTGATGTCGGGATTATAGAAAACCGGCACCACCCCTGTTTCGAGCATGGTGCTATATACCTTCAGCCTCGCAAATCGTGCCATGATTGCCGCTCCTTTACACTCGCAGTGTTATCAACTCCAATGAGCATTATTTCAGATTTTTGAGTTTGAAAAGCGGGCCCGGGTCAAAACAGGCGGTCCTGCCTTCTGAGCGTGCCGACCGAGCCGATGTTGGCTACCGAGAAAGCAATGCGGAACTGGTTCTCGTTGCGCGTGCCGAAGGCCAAGCGCCGGTATTGGACACTAAAGCCGCAGCAGTCGGTGTTGTAGGTCACCTGTGATGTGGCGTACTGCATGACGCCGGTCCGGAAATCATAAATGGCGTCGAAGGCGGCATTCCATCCGCGCCGGTTGTCGTTCCCCAAGGTGAGCCTGCCGCGGAACTGGTTGGCGCTCGGGGAAAGCTGCGGGACGCTGCGCACCAGGTTGTGGCCGAGCGAAATCGAGTAGATGGAATGGCGCCAGTCGGCCGAGAGCCAACTATTCGTGGGCCGGTGTAGCAAAGGATCATAGTCGCTCCGCCATTCCAGGCCAAGCGCTGAGACCGGAGCTACCCGGAGCGCCGAAACGATGGGCGAGAAGTGCCGGGGACCATTCAGGAAGGCGAAGGGCGACAGTTCGACCGAGCTTAGCACCACGTTGCGCCGGGGTTGGCCGGTCACCGGGTCCAGGGCGGTCACAGCCCCGCCAAACGAGGGGTCGAAGTACTGGCTGAACAAGAGCTGCCAGCTCAACATGTCCTTGACCTCGTTTCCGCGCTTTACATAAAGGCGGTTTGTGAGGGAGTAATCGGCTTCCGTGGTGTTCGAGGCCAGTTCCGTGTCATCAAAGCGGATAGTCTGGTTGAAGTCATCGATTCCGGCCACGTAACGAAAGACCGCCCTCGGCTCGATCACGTGCTTGACTTTGTCACCTAGCCAGCCGGCACCGTCGAAGGTGCGAGCCAGCGAGGGTGGCGCCAGTTCCAGAGTAAACTCGCGGGCGTGCCGCATTATATCGGCGCCCACCACCCGCCCCTGTTCCATCCGCGAACCCCAGTGAGTTTCGCGGATCGAGAAACTGGGGACCAGGCTGAATCCCTTCCAGCGCAAGGCGGTCATCACGCGCGGCTGGAAATCGATCCGGTCCATCAGTGGCCGCGTCTGAAAAAGAGGTTCTGTCCTTCGGACCAGCCCGGCGCTCGATTCCAACGAAACCCAGACCGGCAGTCCCCGGCTCCATATCTGTCTATCCCGCGTGGTGAATTCGACTTCCGGCAGCTTCCGAATGACGATCTTCTCGTCCGGGAGGTAGGCGCCGATGGTTGAGTCGAACTGCCCCGCGTTCTGGATGTTCTCAAGGCGCGCCGCAACGATGCTCAACCCGTAGCTCGACCAGTGCTTATCCACGTATCCGACCGAATGGACCTCGGAGAAGATGGCCTCGTTGAAGGATTCCGTGAAGGCCTGGCGGAAGCGCATCGAGCTGAGGTAGTTGCCCTCCAGCCGGGCCTCGAAACCATGCCCGAGGTCGGCGCGTCCGTTCGCGGAGATGATCACACCTCCCTGTTTGAGGCGCTCGCCGCCCGCGAGCTGCTGGCCCCGGTCGTTGACCCCGTACAGGGTCACGTTGAAATCGGAGTTGCTCGTCGGCTTGCCCCGCACGTCCACATTGTGCGCAAAGCCGCGCTGGGTGAACCACTGGGCGCGGTAGGCCGCGTCGTAGCTGCGGTTGATGGCCCAGTAGTAGCCGACGCCGACCATCTTTCCCCGCCGGGAACTGTTGCCGATGTTGGGAGTCAGAAAACCGCTTTGGCGCGGCTGCTCCTCCAGCGACTTGTAGAACACCGGAGCGTACAGAAGCGGCACGGATCGGAGGCGGAAGATGGCGCGGTAGGCGATGGCCCGCTCCTGAGGGATGATGTCGAACCTCGGGGCCCGCAGTGTCCACCAGGGCTTGGGCAAGCGACAGTCCGTGACGAAGCCGTCGTGGAGGATGTACTTCTCTTTCAGCCTCTCGACCCACCGCCCCTCAAAGTAGAAGGGATTACGGGTCGTCAACAGGCCGGGCCGGTGGGCGATTTTGGGCGGCGAAGTGCCGCGTACGTTGTAAAACCTCCCCGTCTCCAGCCGAAGGTTGTACTCCGCCCGATCGGCCCAAAGCTCCTCGCCCGTCTGGAAATGCTGGAAGTGTACGTGCCCGCGTGCTTGCGCCTCCCCGGTCTCCTCGTTGTAGTCCAATTCATCGGCCCAGAGCTGGAGCTCAGTGGTCTGCAGCGAGGAACTGCCCCGGAGATGATAAACTTGGCCCTCTGCCGTCTTGGTGACTGCCCAGATGAGGACCTCATTGGGACGCGGCGGCTCGACCCCCGCCGGCCGGGTGCCCTGGGCGAGCGCCGCCAGAACCCACCCTGCCACCCAAGCCAGCCGTGCCGTGCGGCGCACCGTGTTGAAAAACCCGTGACAAAATCGGCCGATTGTGTTACTTACAGAAAGAGGGACCTGACCGTCTAGCTGGCTTGGAGACCCCAAGCGAGAACCGTAGCATGTAGTGTCGTTCTCCCGCAAGCCGTGGTGGGTCCTCTCGAGGGCGAATGAACTGCCAGTATTGCGGGGCTGCCAGCCCCGAGGGCGAGCACCGCTGTTTGCGTTGCGGGCGACGGCTGGGCGATCACTACCAGCCGCAGCCACCGCGAACCTCAGCCGTGCCGGCGCCCAGGCCCCAGCCGCGGGAGGCGCCCCAGGTGATTTCGCTGCCCAAGAGAGACATGGCCCCCCCCCGCCCCCCCCAGCAGCAGTCTCTGTTTCGCGTCATTCCATTCGAGACGATCGCCATTCCCCAGAAGAAAGCCGAAGACGGAACGCGTGGTCCGGCGCGGCGGCGGACCGTGGGCCGGGCGCCTCACCCCGATCAAAGCTACCTGCCTTTTGCCGAAGCCGCCGCACCGGCCGCCTCCCTCGCGCCCCGAACGACGGTTGAGTGCGGAGCCCCGGTGGCTTCGATCCAGAGCCGCTGCCAGGCCGCGGCCGTGGACCTCTCGGCAGTCCTGGGAGCGTTTTGCCTTTTCCTGTTGTTTTTCCGGGCCTGGGCCGGAGAGTTGCCCTTCGACCGGATGGCCAGGTTCGCGTATGGGGCTGCGTTGGCCCTGATCCTGCTTTTCTACAAGCTGCTCGCGTGCATCGTTTCGGACCGCTCCCCCGGCATGGGGTTCGCCGGTTTGCGGCTGCTGCACTTTCATGGCCGGCCTGCCGCCAGGCGGCAGCGCCTTCTGCGACTGGCGGCGAGCGTCCTGAGCCTGCTCCCCGCAGGCATAGGTTTCTTCTATGCGCTGGCCGACGAGGAGCACCTCACCTTTCACGACCAGATCTCGGGGACTTTTCCCGCCTCCGATAAGCGTCCGCGCTGATTCTGTCGCAAGATAAAGAGTATGCGCATCGAATTCGACGAGACCAATCTGCGCGCCGAGATGGTCGGTGCCGCCCACGGCGTGACCCGCGGCGAGATCGAGCAACACCTCCCCAAGGCGCCCGAGGCGGTGCGGAGCTTTCGGCAAGCGAGCGAGCAGGGTCTCTATGGCTTCCCAAAACTGCCCTTCCAGAAGGGCCTGGTTAAGCAGATCCTGGGCTATGCGCGGGAGGTGCACCGGTCCTACGATGCCGTCTGCCTGGTTGGAATTGGCGGCAGCGCGCTGGGCGCCTGGGCGCTGGACTGCGGTCTGCGGGGCCCGCATCCGGTGCAAGGAGAGTTCTCCACCGCGCGTCCCCGCTTGGTGATCCTTGACAATGTAGATCCCTCCCTGGCCGGCGCGGCGCTGGACTCCATGAACCCGAAACGGACCCTGGTTCTGGTGATCGCCAAGTCCGGCTCCACGGCGGAGACGGCGGCCAACTTTCTGGTCGTCCGAGGCTGGCTCCAGCGAAGACTGGGCCGGAAGGCGGCCAGCAGGATTGTAGCCGTGACCTCGCAGGGCAGGGGAGAACTCGCGAACCTGGCGGCCAAGGAGGGCTATCGCACATTCCCAATCCCCGAAAACGTGGGTGGCCGCTTTAGCGTTCTTTCGGCCGTGGGGCTCGTTCCGGCCGCGCTCATTGGGCTGGATATCCGCCGGTTGCTCAAGGGCGCCGCCGCCATGACCCGGCTCTGCTGGCAGGAGGACCCCGGAAAGAACACCGCCCTGAGGGCCGCCCTGCTCCACTATCTCGTCTGGCGGCTGAAGAACAAGCCGATCCAAGTAGCATTTCCGTACTGCAACCGGCTCTGGGGGACGGCCTTCTGGTTTCGCCAGCTTTGGGCCGAGTCCTTGGGGAAGGCCAGGACCCGCGGCGGGGAACAGGTACACGCCGGCCAGACGCCCGTGGCGGCCCTGGGGACGACGGACCAGCACTCCCAGGTTCAGTTGTACATGGAGGGCCCCAACGACAAGGTCTTCACCTTCTGGTCGGTAGAGAAGTTTTCCGACCCCGTCAATATCCCGAAGCAGCACACCGGCCTGGATGCCTTCGACTACCTGAGCGGGAGGTCTCTGGCTGAATTGATCGAAGCCGAGCGCCTGTCCACCGCGGCGGCTCTCACATCCCACGGCCGCCCTAACTGCACCCTCAAGCTGGACCGGCTTGACGAGGAGCATCTCGGAGCTTTCCTGCAGTGGATGGAATTCCAGACGGCCTTCATGGGCGAACTGCTCGACATCAACGCCTTTGACCAGGAGGGAGTCGAACTTGGCAAGAAGTTCACCTTCGGCCTGATGGGCAGGCCCGGCTACGACTCCTTCAGGGACCAGTTCGAAGCTTACGAAAAAAGGCGGAAGTTGCCCGCATGAGGCTTCCGACTTTTTGGGCAACAGCGGCGCTTGTGGCGGCCCCTGTCTGGTGCGGCGCGGCGCAAAGAGCAATCATCGACCGCACCGGCCGGTTGAGTTCCATCATATACGACGGCGACGAGTTGGCCGTTCACGGCAGAATCGAAATCCCCTCCGCCGACGGGAGCAGGATCAGCACACCCTCCATGGCACGCCGCGCGGGGGACTCCGGGAACTGGCAAGGCTCTGTCACGATCGAGCCCGGCAAGACCGCCACGTTTCGTCAAACGGTCACCCAGGAGGCCGGCCGCACCTGGCTCGCCATCGAGGTGACGGCCGATGCGACGCTCGACGCCGCGGGCATCTACTACACCTTGGACGTGCCGCGCCAGGACTTCGTGGGCGGACAGGCGGTCATCCAAACGGCATCGGGCGCGCAGTGGAGCGCCTTCCCCGAGCACAAACCCGAAGGCCGCGAGTTCCTGCGGTCGGAGGGAGCCGGCTTCACCTTCAGCGGCTCGCGGAACTTGAAACTGGCCGCGGAGTTCGATGCGCCGCGCACGGTGGCCCTCGCCGATCGTTGGGACCGCGCCGGCCGGACCTACGCGGCCCTCATCCAGATGCACCAGGGAACGCTTGAGCAAGGGAAGACGGTCTCCCTGAAACTGGCCCTCTCGCTGTGTGGCGATCCCGACCGCACGCCTGCGCACCTGAATTTGGACGCCTCCACGCGCCGCTACCAGTTCCAGGGTTTCGGAGGAAACTACTGCTTCAACATCGAATCGCCCGTCACCGAATACACGCTCGAAAACCTCAAAGTGGCCTGGGCGCGCACCGAGATGAGCCTGAGTTACTGGGAGCCGGTGAACGACAACGACAACCCCGAGGTCATCAACTGGGACTATTTCAAACAGCGTGTCGAGGCCTACCCGCGGCTGCGTCTGGAGATGGAACTCGACAAGAAGCTCCAGGACAAGGGCATTCCCTACGTCATCAGCGTCTGGGCCATCCCCGAGTGGATGTACACGGACCCCGGCCCGGATCCGCAGCGCAGAAGCCGCCGGCAGATCGCGCCGGACAAGTGGGACGAGTTGCTCGAGTCGATCGGCTCTTACCTGCTCTACGCCAAGCAGCAGTACGGCGCCGAGCCGGACATGTTCTCGTTCAACGAAGCCAACATCGGCGTCGACGTGCTGCTCACCCCGGAGGAGCACCGCGACGCCATCAAGCGGCTCGGCGCGCACTTCGAGAAACTGGGGCTAAAGACGAGGCTGCTCCTGGGCGACGCCACCGGGCCGCGGGGGACCCACGTCTGGCCGCTGGCCGCCGCTTCGGATCCCGACGCGATGCGCTACGTCAAGGCCCTGGGATTCCACTCCTGGGGTGGAGGCACACCGGAAGAGTACAAGTCCTGGGGCGACCTCGCCGAGTGGCTCCAATTGCCGCTGCTGGTGACCGAACTGGGCTACGATGCGGCGGCCTACAACAACCGCGTCTATGATTCGTTCGACTACGGGGTCCAGGAAGTCCGCATGTACCAGGAACTTCTGCTCTACGCCCGTCCGCAAGGGACCCAGCAGTGGGAGTTCACCGCCGACTACGGCCTCGTCCGCACCAGCAGGCGCGAGGACGGAAGGGTAGACCTGGTCCCGACGTCCCGCTTCTGGTTCGTGAAACATTTCACGGATCTGACGCCGCGGAACTCCGACGCCCTGGCCACTTCATCCGACAACCCGAACGTTCTGGTGACCGCCTTTGCGCAAGGGCCGCGGGACCGCCGCGTCTACACGCTGCACGTGGCCAACACTGGGGCGGCCCGCCGGATCACGCTCGAGGGTTTGCCGCGCGTGAAATTCCGCGCCGTGCGCACCAGCGAGAACGAGAACTTCAAAGAACTGCCCGGCATGCGCCCGCGGAACGGCGCGCTGCAATTTGACGCGCCGGCCCGTTCGCTCCTGACCCTGACCACCCTCCCGCCGGGCAGCGACGCCGAACCGCAGCCCTGAGAAGCCGTCAATGAATGCCGGCCCCCGAGACCCCCCGGTGGGCGCACCCCTCAGAGCACGGGTCCGACCCGCCAGGGCACGAATTCCCTGTGCCCCAGCCGCTCGCTCGCCGTCTTTTCCCCGGATGCGACTCGCAGGACGGCATCGAAGATCTCCCGTCCGGCCTCGTCCAGCGAACGCCGGCCGTCCGCAATCGCGCCGGCGTTGATATCCATGTTCTCCCTCATGCGGCGGAAAGTATCGCTGTTGCTCGCGATCTTGATGACCGGGATGGTGGGAAAACCGATGGCGCTGCCGCGTCCCGTGGTGAACGCGATGACGTTCACGCCGCCCGCCGCCAGGCCCGCCAGGGAAGGCGGATCGTAGCCGGGGGTGTTCATGAAGACCAGGCCCCGCGACCGGATGCGCTCGGAGTAATCGATGGCATCCATCAGGGGCGAGCCGCCGCCCTTGGCCACCGCTCCGAGTGACTTCTCCAGGATGTTGGTAAGACCGCCGTCCTTGTTTCCAGCGGCCGGGTTGTCGTCGAGCGTCGCGCCAAACAGCCCGACGTACTTCTTGTACCCTTCGATGAAGCCCAGCAGCTTTTCCGCCACGCCGCGGCTGGCGGCTCTCGTCACCAGCAGGTGCTCCGCGCCGAAGATCTCCGGCGTCTCGGCCAGCACGGCCGTTCCGCCCGCGCTAGTCAGAAGGTCCGAACAAATCCCCAGCGCCGGGTTGGCCGTGATGCCCGAGAAGGAATCGGACCCCCCGCAGTTCAAGCCCAGCACGATTCTCGAAGCCGGGGACTCACTGCGTTTCTGGGCGGCGGCCTGGTCGATCCAGCGGGTGATGTGGCGGTTTGCTTCCTCGACTGTGGCGCTGGTTCCGCCGCTGGACTGAAGCGTCAGCCCCACCAGGCGCCCGCCGCCGGCTGTGTTCCCGGCAAGGTAGTAGTCGATCTGGTTGACTTCGCATCCCAGGCCGATCAGGAGGGCGGCGAAGACGTTGGGGTGGTCCAGCACCCCGGCGATCGTCCGCTGCAGCAACTCCTTGTCCCGGCCGACTACGCCTCCACAGCCGTGATCGTGCGGGAACGCCACGACTCCGTCCACGCCGGGAGGCAACGGCCTCGTCTCCCAGTTGCGCGCCACCAACTCCGCCACGTGCGCGGCGCAATTGCTGGCGGCCACCACCGCCATGTAGTTCCGCGTGCCGGTCCGGCCGTCCGCTCTCGGATAGCCCAGGAACACTGGGGCGTCGTCCGGCGCCGGCCTGGGCTGGATGACCTGTTCCGGGAACTCGTATCGGGGGTTGGGCTCCTCGAAGAGAAGATTGTGCACGTGGACGTGCTCGCCGGGTTCGATGCGCCGTCCCGCCCGCCCGATCGCTTGACCATAGCGCAAGACCACCGCCCCGGAATCCAGCGCGTGAATGGCTACTTTGTGCCCCGCGGGAACAGGGTCGCGCAGCACGATCTCGGCGCCCGCCACGCTCACGGCCCGCCCAAGTGTAAGAGACACGCGCGCCACGGCCACGTTGTCGCGCGGGTTCAATTGGATAAGACAATCCTGTCTTCGAGGGGCGGGTGAAATCTCTATCAAGGGCGCTTCCTACCTCAATAGTACCGGCTCCGTCAGTTGCTCGCCCAGATGCACGTGCAGCCTGCCGTCTTTCGGGTGGACCCACAGGCCGCCGCCGTCGCGAGGCGCCGGAATCTGAGCCGGTCCGTCCACAACCAGTACGTTGCTTGCTGTTTCCACGCCCTCGCGGACGACTCTGGGCAGCCCCAGCCGGCGCATTCCGGCAATTATACTTGATAGGTGTTCGCCGTTGCACGCCGGTGGCTTCTCGCGGCTCTCGCGCTCTATCTCGTATATGGCTATGCACTCACCGATGCCGGTCTGGTCGGCCCCGACGAGCCGCGCTACGCCGCCATCGGCCGGGAGATGGCCCGCTCCGGCGATTGGATCACGCCCAGGCTCTGGGGCCAGCCTTGGTTCGAGAAACCACCCCTTCTGTACTGGATGACCGCAGCGGCGGGCCGGCTTGGCCTGGGGGATGATCTCGCTCCGAGGCTGCCGGTCGCGCTGATGAGCGTGGCCTTCCTGCTCCTTTACTATCGTCTGCTTCGGACCGAGATTGGGCAACGTGCAGCGTTATTTGCCACGGCGATCCTTGGGACATCGGCGCTTTGGATTGCCTTCAGCCAGGTCGCCGTCACGGACCTGCCTATGTCAGCTACTTTTGCGGCCGGGATGCTTCTGGGTCTGCGGTGGCTTTCTTCCGGAGACCGGCGCTGGCTGGCGGGCACATCGTTGCTGCTGGCGCTGGCGGTTCTGGCCAAGGGCCTGGTGCCGCTGGCGCTCGCCTTGCCGCTGCTGTGGGCGGGGCGCAAGCGGTGGACCGACTGGCTGAGGCCACTGCCCCTGGCCGCGTTCGTGCTGGTGGCAACTCCCTGGTACTTGTTGTGCACTCTGCGGAACGGGCAGCCCTTTCTGGCTGAGTTCTTCGTCCGGCATCACTTCGCCCGCTTCACCAGCGGCGTGTTGCTCCATCCGCGGCCGTTCTGGTTCTACGTTCCGGTACTGCTGGCTGGGCTTTATCCATGGACACCGTTGGTGCTGCCTCTGTGCCGCAGGAGCTTCTACGCCGACTTCCGGAGGCAATTCTTCCTCTTATGGGCGGTCTTCGGCTTCGTCTTCTTCTCGGCTTCGGCCGGCAAACTCCCCGGTTATCTTCTCCCGCTCATCCCGGCGGTCGCGGCCCTCGCCGGGATAGCCTTGGACGAGATGACGAATGCCCGATGGGTTCTCGCCGCCTGCTGCCTGCCGTTGACGGTGGCTCCTGTCATCAGCCGGACACTCCCACGCGCCTTCGCGGAGGGTCTTTCGCGGACGACTGTGGCCGGATGGCACTGGGGCTTTGCGCTGGTCTGCCTGCTGGTCGCCGCCGGCGTGTGGTGGCTGGAAACGGCGGGAAGGCGCAACGGGGCTGTCGGGCTACTGCTGGCTTTGACGGTGCTCGGCGTCGTGCTGGTGAAGGCAGAGGCCCTCCCGGCGTTAGACCGGCTGGCATCGGGCAGGACGCTTTGGAACACGGTCTCCGCGGACCCTGGAGACGTTCTGCGTGGAGAACCTCCAACGCAACTGGAGGTACAGCCTGAACTACTACTCGGTCACCCCGCTTCCCGAGTGCGGGCAAGCTCCGCACAGCACGATTCGGATCAGACAACTGCCCGGCGCGCCTCCCTTTGTGGATTGAAGCAGGGGGAGTGCCGTTTTCTCAGAGCTGCGGCTGCTTGGAGCTCTTGACAAGCATCTCGAAGTTGTTTGTCAGCTCCTTGTTCTGTGCGTTGTCCTCCATGGTCTTCAGCGCGGCGAGACCCTGATCCGCGAACAGTTGCAGCCGATCCGGCTTGTTCATCAGCTCGCGGCTGAACAGTTCGGTCTGGCTGTACAGGGCTTTGACCATGGCCTGCATGAACACTTCGCGAGGCACCTGTGTTTTGCCCGCCTGGAAGAGGGTCGCGGCCTTAGCTGCGTCTCCCGGAGCCCCGACGGCGGCGGCGCCAGCCTCGGCCACGGAACGCTCGATCATCCGGCGCTCCACGGATGACATGGTGTCGCCCGAGGGCAGCAAGCCACCCTGGATCTGCTTCCGCTCCGCAATCTCGGCCATGGTTGCCGTGGGGAACGGAAAATCCAGGAGGATGTTTGGCTCTTTGGGCGTCTTCATAAACTGGATGAAGGTTTCCGCGAACTCGATGGCGCGGGTTTCCGCCAGGGTGCGGTAGTCGGACATCAGTTTCCGGGCCGACCCCGGCGGCGAGGTCTGGGTCTTGATTCCCTGCCGGAAGTCATCGGCAAGGTCGATGTAGGCCTTGGCCAGGCCGCTGCTGACGACCAGCCTCCAAGGCTGAGCGCGGAGGGTGAACTCGTTCTCCGTTCTGATGACTCGTCTGAGGTGTTCGGTGGTCTTGAGATAGTCGCGCGTGACGAACGTTTCCTGGGCTGCCTGCCAGTAGAAGGCTGGCGTGCCTGGCGGGGCTTTGCTGGGTCCCAGGGAGCAGGACGTCAGAGACAGACAGATTGACAGGCACGGGATAAGGGTGATAACTCCAGGTTTCCGGCTGAGCATCGCTTTCTCCTAGCGATGCTTTACCACACCCTTTGCCGGGATGCAAGCAAAAAGAGCAAAAGGGGTGCTTTTTGCTACGCCCTTCGCGACGAGCGGGCTGACGCGGCTCGCATGGATTCGGCGGCAGCGCCGATGGTCGCAGCCATGGGTGGCATCAGTGACGCGCCTGACATCTCAGCCATGGCCTGGATCGGCATCCCTTCCGCCTGCTTCTGGAACGTCAGCTTCGCCTGTTCCGCGTCAAAGTCGACGTGGACCAAATCCCCGCTTCTCAACTGATCGGTGGCAATGAGGTTGGACAGCGGCTGCACTATCAGGCGCTCAATGGCCCGGCGCAGGTGGCGGGCTCCGTACTTGATGTCCGTGCCTTGCTCGAGAAGGAACTCTTTGGCCGGTGGCGCGACCGTGAAGACGAAGTAGTTGGGGCCGACCGAGTCGAAGACCCGCTGTTGCAGGATGTGCAATTCGATGTCGAGGATTCGCTTTAGCTCTGGCTTCCCCAGAGGATGAAATACCACGATCTTGTCCAGCCGGTTAATGAACTCCGGCGTGAACCGGCGGCGGGCGGCCTCAACGCCGACGCGCTCTACCTTTTCGGAAAGGTCCTGGCTGACCACGCCGGTTTCCATCTCGCGGCTCAATTCCGACGCGGCGAATCCCAAGTTGGGTCTCAGAATGGAACTCATTTCACCGGCGCCCAGGTTGCTGGTAAGGAAAACGACCGTCCGGGAGAAGTCAACCCGGCGGTTGTCGCCGAGCGTCAAGGTGGCCTTGTCCAGAATTCCCAGCAGAAGGTTCCACAGGGAGTCGCTGGCCTTTTCGATCTCGTCAAAGAGAACGAAACTGAGCTTCATCTTCTCGGTGTGGTGCTGACTGAGCACCTCCTGGCTGAGCAGGGGGTGGGTTTCCCGATGGCCGAGGTACCCGGGAGGTGAACCGATCAGCTTGGCGATCTCATGGCTGTGCTGAAATTCCGCGCAGTCTATCTTGATGACGGCTCGGGGGCTGCCCAGCAGAGTCTCCGCCGTGGCTTCCACGATGCGCGTCTTCCCCGATCCGGTTGGCCCCAGGAAGAGAAGACTGCCGACCGGCCGGTCCGAGCTGTTCATGCCGGCCAGAAACATCTGGTACATATTGACAATCTGCTGAACCGCCTCGTCCTGCCCTACGATGAGCTTCCGCAGGTTGCACTCTAGCGTCTCCGCCTCGCGGCCTGTTCTGGTTGCGTCCAGTGGTACATTCACCCGAACCATGTCTCACGCTCCTCCCGCCCGATCTCCACTGATGCTCCTTGCAATTACGTTGCCAGTAAATGAGACCCTGCGGCGGACACCCGAACCGCTCGGATGAAACTTCTACAGTAATCCGCCTAGACCGCCTTTGTAGTATTCCCAACCCCTAGCTAACTATAGGATGTGGGAGGTAGGAGCTTGGTTGCTGAATGTGCATGGACCCGCCCCGGCACGGGAGCGGACTTCGGTGGGGCTTGGATCCAGGAGCGGCTGTCGTCCGGCTGGGGCCGGGAGCGCCCTAGGGCCTGCGCCTCCGCCCTTTTTCCCGGTCTCGCGCCATCTGCTTCTCCCGCTCTTCGAGCATCTTCTGGTACTCGGCGACTTGGGGCGGGTCAAGCATGGCGCGGATCTGCGCGATCTGATCCTCGTGCAGCGACTTCATCGCTACGTCCGACTGTTTCTTTGCCGCAAGAAACCGGTGGCTGGTGGCGTCCATGATCTGCGTCAACTTCTGGACCTGATCGTCACGCAGTTTCAGACGGGAGCGCATCTCCTGAATGTACCTTTCGCGGAACTGCCGCCCTCTGTCGCCAGGCGGGGGTTGCTTCTTGGGGCTGTCCGCGAGCGCCCCTCTGGTTGAATAAAGCCTGTACGCGAGACCTCCGACCAGCGCTCCGCTGGCAAAAACGAGGAGGAGTTGCAGGGCTACAGAAAGCCTAAGAGGTTTCACTGACGGCTGCTGCCTCCATCCTCCAACCACTGAGCTTCCACGTACGCCGGAGCTTCGGCAGAGCTCTCCTCCTGGAGAGCTTCGATGTAGGTCTCCGTGTAAAAGGTCGGCCGGGCCGGTAAATAGGCTTGCAGGAGCCCGAGGAGCACGCAGACGGCCGCCGCGGCCGTGACCAAGGCCCGGGTCCAGCGTCTGAAGGTGAATGAGACCGAACGACGCGCCTCGATCTGCTGCCAAAGGCGAGGCATGAAATCCGGGCTCACGTCTGGAGCGGGACAGGCCTGGAGATAGGCCGTGAACAGCGCGTCCAACTCCTGGTTCAGCGTATCTTCCTTATTGTCTGGCGGTTTCCTTTCCATAATGGCTTACCCCGTGCTGCCTGCTTGCCCATCGCGCTCGCGCTGGGCCGAGAATGCCTTCAGTACCCTTTGTCTCGCCCGAAAGAGCCGAACCTTTAGGGCGTTCTCCTTGACATGATAAATCTTCTCAAGCTCTTTCAGGGACAGTCCTTCAACCTCTTTGAGGATGAGCAACGCTCGATCCGCTTCGGAGACGGCGGCCAGCAGTCCCTGAACCAACTCCCGAGTCTTCGACTTGTCCGCCTCATCCTTCTGTCTGGCACCCCCCGCCATCGCATCCGCCATCGTGACCACCTGCTCGGGGAGGTCAGCCATCCTCATCTCATTTCGCCTGCGTTGCCTCCGCAGATAATCATAAGCCGCATTCACCGTCAAGCGGTAAAGCCACGGGTCAAAAACATCCGGCGTCCTGAGCTGATCGAGCGAAAGGTACAACCGAAGAAACACCTGCTGTCCGACGTCCTCCACGTCCTCCCGGCGCCCGATGAGCCGGGCAATCGTGCCCAGAACCCGCCTTCGGCTCGCCAGAACGATTTCATTGAACGCCGCGTCATCTCCGTTCCTCGCGCGTTCGATCAGCTTCGCGTCAACCAGCATGCCATGCCTGCTCGGCTGGCACTCGGCGAGGTCGTCGTACTCAGCCAGACCACCTCACTTTGAATGGCGCAGCGGCAGACTACAAGGTTACAAGGTATTGAAGCCAAAGGCAAAAACGCCAAGGAAGTGACCGGGTGTCCGGATCTCGACTCCCCCTCCATCGGCCGGGGTAGAATGGAGATATCCATGAGCGAAACCGAGAGCGCCGCTGCCGGCCAGCCGGAAGAGCAGACGCCTTTTCCCCCGGCCAACTTTAACTACCTCATTCTCTCGCTGCGAACGCAGGCGGAGTTCTGCCTTGGCCTGCTTCACTTTGGCGAGGAGAAGGACCAGCCCTCGCCTGACCTCCCAGCCGCGCGGCACGCCATTGACCTGTTGGCGATGCTCCAGGAGAAGACCAGAGGGAACCTGGTCTTAGAAGAGCAACGGCTGATCGATAACTCGCTGACGGAATTGCGCTTTCGCTACGTTCAGGCGGTCGAGGGGCAACACCAGCCGAAGCAACCCTAGATGCCGCCGCTGCGCATCATCGTTCTGGGGTCCGGCACCAGCGTGGGGATCCCAATGGTCGGATGTCAATGCGGGGTGTGCATTTCCGAGGATCCGCGCGACCAGCGGCTGCGGCCTTCCGTCCTGCTGCAATACGGAGGCCGGAACGTGCTGATCGATACGACCCCGGATTTCCGCACCCAGGCCCTCCGAGCCCGCATCAACCACCTCGACGCCGTGCTGTTCACCCACGCACACGCGGACCATCTTCTTGGCCTGGATGATGTGCGCCCGTTCAACATGCTGCACAGGGTGAGCATTCCGATCTACGGGTCGCCGGAAACCATTGCCGCCATAAGGCGCTGTTTCGCTTACATCTTCGACGGGGCGGAAAAGGAATCCTCCATCCCTCGGCTGGAAATCCATACGCTGGATGGCTCGCCGTTCGACCTGTTCGGTCTCGAGATTACGCCCATTCCCGTCCTGCACGGCAAAGCTGCCATCTACGGGTTCCGCTTCGGAAATGCCGCCTATGTCACCGACCAGAGCGATATACCGGCGGAGGCGATGGAGAAGCTGCGGGGTCTGGACGTGCTCTTCCTGGACGCTCTGCGCCACAGATTCCATCCGACCCATTCCACCGTCAAGCATGCGCTTGGCTACGTGGAGAAGCTCGCTCCCGCGCGGGCGTACTTTACCCACATCTGCCACGATCTGCCGCACGAGCTCACCCAGAGCACGCTGCCACCGCACGTCCGCCTGGCCTACGACACGCTTGAGATCACGGTCGGAGAGACTGCCTAGATGACACGCGCGCCGCTCATCTTCCGGGGCCTGGAGGAAGCATCGGGGCGTTTCGGCCCTTGCGCGCTCAGCATCGGCAACTTCGACGGGGTACACGCCGGGCACCGCCGAATTTTCCGGCGAGTGGTGGAATGGTCCCACGAACAGGGCTGGAAGCCGTCGGCGCTGACCTTCGACCCGCACCCGGCGAGGATCGTCGCTCCCCAGCGCGCTCCCCGGCTGCTCACCACGCCGGAGCAGCGCGCCGCGCTTATGGCCGCGGAAGGCATCCAACAGATTCTGATCCTGCCCTTCACCAGGGAGGTGGCGCATCTCACCCCGGAGGAGTTCGTGCGCGATGTCCTGGTGGGCCGGCTGGGGGTGCGCGCCGTGCTGGTGGGCTCGAACTTCCGCTTTGGTCACCTGCACGCGGGCGACACCGCGCGGCTGGCGGAACTAGGCCGGCAATATGGCTTTGTGACCGAGGTGGTACCAGCCATCAAGCTGCGTGGCCGCGTGATCAGCAGCAGCGAGATCCGGCGGCTGATCGAGTCGGGAGACGTGGCTAAGGCGGCCCGGCTGCTCGCCCGGCCCTACTCCGTGGAAGGTGAGATTGTCCCTGGGCGTGGCATCGGGTCCGCCCAGACCGTCCCGACGCTGAACCTGAATACGCCGTCCGAAGTGCTGCCGGCTCCCGGCGTGTACATCACGCGCACTCAGGACCTCGACAGCGAGCGGGCATGGACCGCGGTGACCAACGTCGGATTCAGGCCCACCTTCGGCGGCTCCGGCTTGTCGGTCGAGACGTTTCTGCTGGACCGGCTCGTGGGCGAGCCGCCCTGCCGCATACGGCTCGATTTCCTGCGGCGACTTAGAGGGGAGCGCAAGTTTCCGAGCGCTGAGAGCCTCAAGGCTCAGATCCTCAGGGACGCCGAGCGCGCCCGGCGCTATTTCCGCTGCGTCCGGCGCGTGCGTTGTTATACTCAAGAGGAACCGCAGATTCATCAGTAATTCTAGGAGAGTTCTTCATGCCATTAGTATCGATGCGTCAACTTCTGGACGAGGCGGCCAAGGGCGGTTATGGCGTCGGCGCCTTTAATGTCAACAACATGGAGCAGATTCAGGCGATCATGGAAGCGGCCCGCGAGACCAAGTCGCCGGTCATCATTCAGGCCAGCCGCGGCGCCCGTTCCTACTCCCAGGACCGCTTCCTCTACCACCTGATGCTGGCCGCCGTCGAACTGTATCCGGAGATTCCGGTGGCGATGCACCAGGATCACGGCAACAGCGTGGCGACCTGCAAGTCGGCGATTGAGCAAGGCTTCACCAGCGTGATGATGGATGGCTCTTTGATGGAGGACGGCAAGACCCCATCCAGCTTCGAGTACAACGTGAAAGCGACCCGCGAAGTGGTGGTGCTGGCGCACGCCAAGGGCGTCACCGTGGAAGGCGAGATCGGCACCCTGGGCGGCATCGAAGACGGTCACGGCGCGGGCGGCACGGGTCTTGAGCACCTGACCGATCCGGACCAGGCCGCGGAGTTCGTGGAGAAGACCGGCCTGGACGCGCTGGCCATCGCCATCGGCACCAGCCACGGCGCTTACAAGTTCACCAGCAAGCCGACCGGCGAGACGCTGAAAATGGATCGCCTGATCGAGATCCACAAGAAGCTCCCCAACGTCCACCTGGTGATGCATGGCTCATCCAGCGTGCCCAAGGACCTGCAGGACGTCATCAACCAGTACGGCGGCAAGCTCAGGCCGACCTGGGGCGTGCCGGTCGAAGAGATCCAGCTTGGAATCAAGAACGGCGTGCGGAAGGTCAACGTAGACACCGACAATCGCCTGGCCATGACCGGCGCGATCCGCAAGGTGCTCGCCGAAACGCCCGAGAAATTCGATCCCCGCGACTACCTCAAGCCGGCCCGCGATGCGATGAAGAAAGTCGTTGCGCTGCGCATGACACAATTCGGCCAGGCCGGCCACGCCGGCGACTATCAGCCCATCCCGCTCAGCGAGATGGCCAAGCGCTACAAGTAGGGGGACAGTCCTCCGGAGTGGCGTGCCGCCGGCAAGCCCCTACGGCAACACCTTGAGCTTCAGATTTCGGAACTCGATCAGGTAGCCTTCCGCCTCCAGGCCGATGTAGCCCTTCAGAATTTCGAGATTGTCCATCTCGCTGACCACTGCCCCGTTGACCCAAAGGCTCATCTTCGGTCCCTCGGCGCGGATCTCGTAGACGTTCCACTCGCCCTCGGGCTTCACCCGGTTCTCCTTCATCTGAGCGCGCAGGTTGACGCGCTGCTTGACTCCCTTGACCAGAGTGTCGCCAAACAGGTAGCCGCCGCCCGCGCCGCTCTGCGCCTGGTGCCACAAGAGGCCGTCCGCGCTGCAGCGCGCCAGGACCCCGCTGTTGTAGCCCTTGCCGTTCGGAATGGGCGTGAAACGCCACTCCGCGTGAAAGATGAAGTTAGCCAGCTCTTTGTCGTATCGAAAGAACTCGTGCCCCTTGTCGCCCTGGCAGATCAGCACCCCGTTCGCGTCGTCCACCCTCCATTGCGACGCGGGATTTAGGGGCTCGGTCGTGAGGAAGGCTACCCTTGTCCATCCTTTGAGGGAGGCCGGGGGCATGAGGTCCGTC
The DNA here is from genome assembly GCA_963798455.1 of Bryobacterales bacterium. Classification (GTDB taxonomy): domain Bacteria; phylum Acidobacteriota; class Terriglobia; order Bryobacterales; family Bryobacteraceae; genus CAWCTD01. Next base: position 3,462,552 of record CAWCTD010000003.1, on the reverse strand, counting down.
CAGCCCTTCGGGTCTGATTCCAGCGCACTGGGGGTTTGCGCCCAGCAGGCGAGTCCAAACAGCAGAACGCTAAACAATCGCTTCATTGAGTTTCTCCCAATCTTCCGATTCACCGAACTTGAATCCCTTGACCGACGGCTCGATCGACCGCAGCAAGCCCGTCAGAACCCCCCCGGCGCCGACCTCAATGAACCGCTCCACCCCTTGCGAAATCAGGTAGCGGATGGTCTCGGTCCAGCGAACCGGGTTAGGCACCTGCTCAAAAAGTCCCCTGCGCGCCTCGGCGCCCGTACGGACCTCGCGTGCCTGCCAGTTGTTGACCAGCGGACAACGCGGATCCGCGAAGGGCGTCGCCTCCAGGTCCACGCCGAGCTTCTCCTGCGCGGGCTTCATCAGGGAACAATGGAACGGCGCGCTGACGGGTAGCAGCATCGCCCGCCTGGCGCCCGCCGCCTTGGCCAACTCCACGGCCCTTCCGACCGCGGTAGCGTGGCCGGCGATGACGACCTGGTCTGGCGAGTTCAGGTTTGCCGCGGAAACGACATCTCCCTGAGCGGCCTGGCTCAATACTTCCTCCAGCTTGCCCTCCGGCAGCTTAAGCAGGGCAGCCATGGCTCCCACGCCCACGGGCACCGCTTCCTGCATGTACTGGCCGCGCCTGCGCACCAAGCGAACGGCGTCGGCGAAGTTCAGACTGCCGGCGGCCACCAGCGCGGAATACTCCCCCAGGCTGTGGCCGGCGACAAAGTCCGGCGTGACCTCCCTTTCGCTCAATACGGCCAGCGCCGCAGCCGATACGGTGAGCAGGGCCGGCTGCGTGTTGTGGGTCAGCTTGAGGTCCTCCTCCGGACCTTCGAAGCAGAGCCGGGAAAGCGGGAAACCCAGGACGTCGTCGGCTTGTTGGAACACCCGGCGGGCGGCAGAGTAAGCCCTGGCCAAGCTCTTGCCCATGCCAACGTATTGAGAACCCTGGCCGGGGAACAGGAAGGCGATCTTTGCCATGGTAAAGGTACAGGGTACCAAGGATTGCCGCAAATTTCTGAAATCTTTTCGCTGGCCTGACGCGTCTTATGCAATGAAAGCTGGGTTTCACGGAGGAGGCTCGGGATGAAAAACGTCGCAGGCAGTACGAAGACTTCAAGAGGCTCAGTATACTGCCTCATATGCACGCACACCGTCGAAGCGGATACCGTTCCCATCGGGCGCAGGATGTTTGTCAGGTCCGGGCAGAAGTGCCCGCGCTGCTCGTCCTCGCTCGACGCCGCCTACGTGGTGATGCAGAACAGGGCTGCTTGACCTCTCAGGGTTGTACAAACCAGGCGCACTTGGTTTATAGTTGAAGACGTAGATCGGAACTGTTGACGCACATGAGACGCAAAGCAGCGGTCAGCCCGGAAAGTGTGGTTCCGGAAGAGATTCTGGAACGGGCGCGGAAGGCGTTTGAGCTGGAGAGCCTGGCGAAGGCCTCGGCGAAGTGCGTCGTGTGTGGTTCCCCTTGCGCCCCCAACTCGACCGAGGGATTGTGCTGGGTCTGCCGCCGCCTGAAAATCAGCGCGTGGCGGGAGGGCGACCAGCAGATGCCCGCCCAGGAATAGAAGGAAACCCGCTAGTACTACTGTGTTATAAACGAAGAACGCCACAGAAAGGACAGCAAGGAAGCTGCCTGATCAAGAGGGCTGCGATGGCTCTGCGGAGAGTGGCGATCGAGCCAGGATCATGCCGTCCGCAGGCTGGCGGGGCGGCCTCGCGGCTCGAAGTTCTCCGTTGGTTTGAGCGCGGGTATTGCCAACTGGCCGGCGCGCGCCGAGGGGGAAAAACGGCTCCTCTCCGCGATCAGGAACCCGTAGGCGGCGACGCACAGGGTGGCGTGATGGTGGAAACCGCGCCAGCCACGTCCTTCGAAGTGGCCGAGTCCGAGTTCCTGCTTCAGTTCTTGGTAGTCGCGCTCGATGATCCAACGATGCTTGGCCATCCGGACCAGATCCTTGAGCTTGGTCTGTGGCGGCAGCGTGGAAATCCAGTACTTGATCGGCTCGGCTTCCCCGCGCGGCCACTCCATCAGCAACCACTCTTCCGGGTACGGTTCCGCCTTCCAGTAGTCCCGGTGCGCAGGCCGGACTCGCAGCGCCGCGAATCGCGATTTCAGAGGCTTCTGTTTGCCTTCGCGCCAAGTGATGCTTTTCCACGCTGAAGAAGAAAGTCCAAGCGCTAACTCTTTGACGGAAACAGGCTGGTGGTGGCTGTCACGGCGAAGGAGTTTGGGCGGACGTCCCTGGCCGCTCCACGGCTTGGCCGGCAAAGGATGGGTTCCCGGCGCCCAAACCGTCATCGAGGATTGAACCCCCACCACATACTGGAGTTGGATTTGGGTCAGACCCGCCCGGAATTGCCCATCGATCCCGTAGCCGGCATCGGCCAGAACGACCCCGCGTGGCACATTGGCGTCGACGGCCTCGCGGATCTGCTCAAAGGCGATCTGCGGTTTCGTTCGGAAGCCGATCGGTTCCGGCACTCCGGTCTGGCGTCGTCGTTTTGTATCTTTCGTCCAGGCTTCCGGCAGGTAAAGCTGGCAGGCAATCGGAAGACTGGCGCTCCAGGTAGCCACCGAAAGGCTCACCGCCACCCGGCAGTTGTCCTGCTTTCCCAACTGCCCGCAATACTGACGTGCCACGCCCACCGAATGCGTACCCTTCTTGGGGAACCCCGTATCGTCCACGATCCACGCCACCACCGGGCACTGCTTCTCCATGGCAGGAAGCACCTGATCGCGAACGCGCCCCAGCAGAGCTTCATCGCTCCAGGGGGCATCGGCCACCAGATGATGCAAGGACTGATGCATCCGGCGCACGTTGTCCGGGGCCAGTCGCGCCGCCATCGGCTCCACGCTCTTGCGTTCGCCCGGAAGCAGCAGGCCCGTGCAGTAGTTCTTCAGCGGGACCACTCGGTCCGCGTGCCCTGCGGCTTGCGCCAGGCCCTCAAGGTAGGCCGCAAGGCGTTTCTGTTGTGGGCCTGGCGCCGAGAGGCGCGATTCCACGAAACAATTGTACTACAAAATGTTCTGTTTATAACACAGTAGTACTAGGAACCCGTGGTGAAAGTGAGTTGAGGGGTTGTGCGGTGCAGAAGGAAACCCGCTAGGCCCGGGCAGGGTCCTGGGATTCCGGATTCAACCCCAACTGCTCGATAGTCCGCCGCGCTGCCGCCGCATCGAAGCTCCCCAATCTGACGAGGCTGGTCAGGCCCGCCGAGGCAATGGACTCGGCATTCACTTCGAAGTGCCGGCGGAGCTGCTGGCGGTTGTCGCTGCGGCCGAAGCCGTCGGTGCCCAGCGCGGTCATGCGTCCGGGAAGCCAGGGCGAAACCTGGTCGGCGACGATTTTCATGTAGTCCGTCGCGGCGACGATGGGCCCCTCGGCGCCTTCGAGCGCCTGAACCAGATAAGGACGCCGGGGCGGACTCGCGGGGTGCAGCCGGTTCCAGCGCTCGACGGCCAGAGCGTCGCGCCGCAGCTCATTGTAGCTGGTGACGCTCCAGACATCGGCTTCGACCTGGCAGCGCTCCGCTAGAATGGCCTGCGCCCGCAGGGCTTCATTCAAAATTGAGCCGCTTCCGAACAGGTGAACCGCCGCCTTTCCACCGGGAGCGGCCTGGAACCGGTAGATACCCTTGAGTATCCCCTCGCGGACACCGTCGGGCATGGGCGGCTGCACGTAGTTCTCGTTCCCGACAGTCAGGTAGTAGAAGAAGTTCTCCTGCTCCTGGTACATCCGCCGGATGCCATCCTGGACGATGACGGCGATCTCATAGGCGTAGGCCGGGTCGTAGCTGGCGCAGGTGGGAACCGTGCTGAACAGCACGTGGCTGTGCCCGTCCTGGTGCTGGAGCCCTTCGCCGGCGAGCGTCGTGCGCCCGGCGGTGGCGCCCACCATGAAGCCCTTGCCTCGTGAGTCGCCGAAGGCCCAGACCAAGTCGCCCACCCGCTGGAACCCGAACATGGAGTAGTAGATGAAGAACGGGATCAGGGGCACGCCGTAGTTGGCGTAGGCGGTGCCGGCGGCGGTGAAGGAGGCCATGGAGCCGGCCTCGGTGATTCCTTCCTCCAGGATCTGCCCGTCCTTGGCTTCCTTGTAGTAGAGGAACATCTCCTTGTCCACCGGATCGTAGAGTTGCCCCTTGCTGGCGTAGATGCCGAACTGGCGGAACAACGACTCCATGCCGAAGGTCCGGCCTTCGTCCGGGATGATGGGCACGACGTAGCGGCCCAGCTCGGGGTGCTTGAGCAGCAGGGTCAAGGCGCGGACGAAAGCCATGGTGGTCGAGACTTCGCGGCCCTCGGAGCCGGCCAGCGTCTCGGCGAAGAACTCCAGGGGCGGGGCGGTGATGCGAATGGGCCTGGGCTCGCGGGCCGGAAGGTATCCGCCCAACTCCTGGCGCCGCTCGCGCAGGTACTGTATCTCCTGGCTGTCCTCAGGAGGCTTGTAGAACGAGACCGTGTGGACTGTTTCATCCGGGATTGGAATCGAGAACCGGCGGCGGAAGTTCTCCAGTTCCTGCTCGTTGAGCTTCTTCTGCTGGTGCGTGACATTGCGGCCCTCGCCAGCCTCGCCCATGCCGTAGCCCTTCACGGTCTTGGCCAATATCACAGTGGGCGCGCCCGAGTAATCGGCCGCTCGCCTGTACGCGTTGTAGACCTTCACCGGATCGTGGCCGCCGCGAGGCAGCCGGAAGAGCTGGTCGTCGGTGAGATCCTCGACCAGATCGAGCAATTCCGGGTACTTTCCGAAGAAGACCTTGCGCACATAGGCGCCGCCGCGCACGGCGAAGTTCTGGTAATCGCCGTCGACGCACTCCTCCATGCGCTTGACCAGGAGGCCGGTGGTGTCGCGGGCGAGCAACTCGTCCCAAAGACCGCCCCAAATGACCTTGATGACGTTCCAGCCCGCGCCGCGGAAAGCGGATTCGAGCTCTTGTATGATCTTGCCGTTGCCGCGCACCGGGCCGTCCAGCCGTTGCAGGTTGCAGTTGACCACGAAGGTCAGGTTGTCCAGCTTCTCCCGCGAGGCGAGTGTCAGCGCGCCGAGGGATTCGGGCTCGTCGGTTTCGCCGTCGCCCAGAAACGCCCAGACCTTGCGAGGAGTGCGTGGGATGATCCCGCGGTTCTCCAGGTAGCGCATGAACCGCGCCTGGTAGATGGCGTTGATGGGGGCCAGGCCCATGGAGACGGTCGGGAACTGCCAGAAGCCCGGCATCAGCCAGGGGTGGGGGTACGAGGAAAGGCCCGGATGGTCGCGAAGCTCGTGCCGGAAGTTTTCCAGGTGCTTTTCGGTGAGGCGCCCTTCCAGGAAAGCGCGCGCGTAAATGCCGGGTGAGGCGTGGCCCTGGAAGTAGATCAGGTCGCCGGGCTCATCGCCATAGGAAGCGTGGAAGAAGTGATGGAAGCCCACCTCGACCAGGGTGGCGAGCGAGGCGTAAGTGGAGATGTGGCCGCCGATGCCCGGGTCGTACTTGTTGGCCCGTACGACCATGGCCATGGCGTTCCAGCGGATGAAGCTCTTGATCTTTCGTTCCAGCTCGCGGTCGCCCGGGTAGGGCTCCTGCTCTTCGACCGGGATGGTGTTGACGTAGGGCGTGTTGAGGCTGTGGGGGAACACGACGCCTGACCTGCGCGCGCGCTCGAGCAGACGGTCGAGCAGGAAGGACGCGCGCTCGGGTCCGGACTGGTCCACGATCTGGTCGAGCGACTGAATCCACTCCGCCGTCTCCTGCGGATTCAGGTCTTCCCCAGTCTCTGCTTTGGCTTTGAGCATGTTGGGCAGGTCGTCTTATTTCAACATAACATCCGCCGCGCGGCAGCCGGAACCTCGAGGACGCCGCTGTACGAGAGGAACAGTTGGCTGCTGATCGGTTCTTTGAGGCTGATACTGGCCACGCCATGATCCGGATTCCGGCTAGCCGGAATTCTGGTATCATGAAATCGTGCAACTGGTTAAGGTCGGCAGCAAGGGGCAGGTGTCCATTCCCAAGGCGGTGCTCGACCGCCTTGGAATCCAGGAACAAACGCCCATGCTCGTGGATGTAACCGAGGACGGAGCCATCCTGCTCCGGCAGGCCGGCGTGTATCCCATCGAAATATACAGCGAAGAGCGCATACGAGAGTTCGAGAAGGCCGACCGGCTGACGGCCTCCGAGCGCAGGAAGCTGAAAGCTCTCAAGCGATAACTCGTGCGCCTATTCCTGGACGCCAATGTGCTGTTCAGCGCCGCGCGCAACCCGGATGGGCGTGCCGCGACCCTGCTGGCGTGCGCTGAGCGAAGTCTCTGCGACCTGCTCACCTCGCCACACGCCGTCGAAGAAGCGCGCCGTAACCTGGACATCAAGCACCCCGATCTGGCGGCGCAGTTGAATCGTCTTTTGAGGATCGTGCGCCTCTGCTCCGAGAGTAGGTCTGAGGGCGTCGCGTGGGCGGAAGCCCAGGGGCTCCCCCGGAAGGACGCGCCCATTCTGGCGGCGGCCGTCCAGGCGCGAGCCGACCTGCTGGTTACCGGGGACCGCACGCACTTCGGCGCTCTGTACGGGAACAAGCTGCGTGGCGTCGAGATCGTAACGCCGGCGGCGGCGCTCGCTCGGCTGCTCAGCGGGGTTCCTCAGTAACCTGTCCTGGAACTCCGAGGACGTATCTATGTGCGCTTCCCTCGGGGGAGGTAGCGGGGGGCGCCGTAGCGGTCGGGCGGTTGGCCGATGGAGTTGCGGGCCTTCACGTCGCCGAAGGGGTCTTCGAAACGGTTCATCAGCTCATACAGGCGGGCGCGCATATCATCGGCTTGCGCGCGGTAGCTGGAGACGCTGACCACGTTGTGCAGCTCATCCGGGTCCGCTTCGAGATCGTATAACTCGTCGAAGTCGAAGCCGTTGAACACGTACTTGTAACGGCGATTGATGGCGATGCGCTGTGTGTAGAGAAACTCACCTCCGTAGTAAGCAGACAAGATGTCATCGGACCAGTCCGAGCGCTGCGGGTTCTCGAACAGCCGGACCAGCGAGCGGCCGTCGGGGTAGGGCATCGGCTTGGCGCCGGCGACCTCTGCATACGTGTGCGCCAGATCCTGTAACTGGACCAGGTGATCGCACTTTGTTCCGGGCTGGATTCGCCCCGGCCACCGGATAATCAGCGGGATGCGGTAGCACTCCTCGTAAGGAATCCAGCCCTTGATCCACATGCGGTGCGCCCCGGCGGTGTCGCCGTGATCCGTGGTGAAGACGACCAGAGTGTTGTCCGCCTGCCCGGTCTCATCCAGCGCCTTGAGCACGCGCCCGATCTGCGCATCGAGTTGCTCCACGTAGGCATAGTAGTGCGCGCGGCCCTGGCGATAGTCGTCCTCGCTGACTTGCCCCCAGGTTTCGGACTCGCGGCGGTGAAGCCCGGGCTTGTTCTCAAAGCGGTCGGAGAAGCTCTTGGCGACGGGGATGGCGCGGGGGTCGCACCGGTCCAGGTAGCTCTTCAGCGGCATGTAGGGATCGTGGGGCTCGATATACTGCACTTCGAGGTGCCAGGGCTGGGCGCCCTTGGCAAAGCGGCGCAACATGCGGATGGCGCAATCGGTCCGGTAGGCCTCCGGCGTGGCCTCTTCGGGGCCCTCGCGATAGCCCCACATGACGAACGGCTGGCTGCCAGGCCAGGAGAACATGCGGCTCTGGACGGTCTTCAGCCGCTCCTTGGGACGCTCCACCTTGTCCGGGTTGAGGTCGAGTTTCCGGAGGGCGCGGGGATCGCAACTGGTCACGTCGGCCAGGTCCTGAAATCCGAAATCCGCGGGAGTCCGGACCCAGGAACAGTGCCACTTGCCGACGTAACCGAGGTGGTAACCGGCGTCGCGCAGCCGCTGCGAGTACAGGACGACGTCGGGATCGAGATCCCGCTTTACCGAAGGCGCGGAGTGGATCTGGTTGTAGACGCCGTTATGCCAGTGATAAGCCCCCGACAGCGTGATGGCCCGCGACGGGCAGCAGACGGCCGACGGCGTGTAGGAGCGCTCAAACAACATGCCTTGCGAGGCAAGGCGGTTCAGGTTGGGCGTCCTCGACTCCGAGCGGCCCGCGATGGTGGCCCACTGCTGCTGGTCGGTCTGAATGTGGAGGATGTTCGGCCGCTGCCTCGTCTGTGCGCTGGCGGCAACGGTGGCCGACGCGGCCAGGAATTCTCGCCGGTTGATCATATGCCCAGAAGTAGCACACCTTGGCCCGCTGAGGTAGAATCTTCACTCCGGAGCCATAGAGGAGGGACGATGGACAGAAGGAACTTCGTCAAAGCCGCCGGAGTCGGCGCGCTTTCCGCGGCACAGGGCGCAAGTATACAGCCGGCCGCCGGCAAAGCCCGGCAAGTGGTTTTCCTGATGACGGACACCACCCGCTGGGATATGCTCAACTGCTACCGCAACACCGGCCTCAAAACCCCGAACCTCGACCGGCTGGCGAGCCAGGGCGTCCGGTTCGAGCGGGCTTACACCTGCCAGCCGGTGTGCGGGCCGGCGCGATCGGCGCTGTTCACGGGGACCTGGCCGCACACCAACGGCATGTGGGGCAACTCGATGGCCCTGGGCACGGTCTGGAGAAGCATCGGCCGGCGCCTTCAGGACCACGGCGTACACACCGGCTACATCGGGAAGTGGCACCTGGACGGGGCCGACTACTTCGGCACGGGCCGTTGCCCCGAAGGCTGGGACAAGGGTTATTGGTACGACGGGCGGACGTACCTACAGGAGCTCTCGGAGAAGGATCGCGTGCGGTCGCGGACCACCGCGACTAATCGGGAGCCCGCGCTGAAGGAGGACTTCTTCTTCGCCCACCGTTGCTCCAACCGCGCGATCGATTTCCTGTCGAAGCACAACGCCGAGACATTCTTTCTGGCTGTCTCCTACGACGAACCCCATGGCCCCTTTCTCTGCCCGCGGCCGTATTCGGAGATGTACAAGACTTACGAGTTCCCATCGAGCAGGAACCTCCATGATTCGCTGGCAAACAAGCCGGCGCACCAGCGCGTGTGGGCCGGGCCGCAGTATAGCGCGCGCCCGGGGGCCAAGCCCATCAGGCAGCAGGACTACTTCGGCTGCCACACTTACGTGGATTACGAGATCGGGCGGGTGCTGGAGGCCATCGACAAGTACGCGCCCGGCGCGCTGGTGATCTACACCTCGGATCACGGCGACTTCCTCGCCTCGCACCAGCTTTCCGGGAAGGGTCCGGCGACCTACGACGAAATCGCGCGAATCCCGTTCCTGGTCCGGTGGCCGGGCCGTGCTCCCAAGGCGGCGGTGTGCCCGCATCCGGTATCGCACATCGATGTGGTCCCGACGATCCTTGACGTCATGGGAATGCCGTTGGTAAAGCCGCTCGAAGGTAAAAGCATGTTAGGAACCTTTATCGACCCGAAGGTTCGTCCCAACGAGGCCATCTTCATGGAGTGGGGCCGCTACGAGGTGGATCACGACGGCTTCGGCGGATTCCAGCCGCTGCGCGCGGCGTTCGACGGCCGCTACAAGCTCACGGTGAATCTGCTCACAAGCGACGAGCTGTACGATCTGGAGACCGACCCCGAGGAGATGGTGAACCTCATCGGCTCTTCGGAACATGCGGCGATTCGGAATGCATTGCACGACCGCATGATCGAATGGACGCACCGGACTCGAGACCCGTTCCGGGGGTATTATTGGGGGCGTCGCCCCTGGAGGCCCGACTACCCGGTGGCTTGGGCCGGGCTCGGCATGACTCGCCAGCGCGAGGACGACGGTTACGAGCCGCGCCAACTGGTGTATGAGACGGGCCTGGAGATGAAAGAGGCGGTGAGGAAGAAATAGCCATGGTGAACTTCACTTCCACTCGGCGCGACTTGCTGGCCGCTCTCGCCGGCGGCGCGGTGTCGGCCGCGGCGGCTGGGGCCGGCCGGCCGAACATTGTCTTCCTGCTGCTCGACGATTTAGGCTGGCGGGACTTCGGCTGCTATGGCAACACCTTCCACGAGACCCCGCACCTGGACCAGCTCGCCAGAGAGGGCGTGAAATTCACCAATGCGTATGCGGCGTGCCCGGTCTGCTCGCCCACGCGGGCCAGTATACTCACCGGCAAGTATCCGGCGCGCCTGCATCTCACGGATTGGATTCCAGGGCGCAAACAGTGGCCCACCGCGCAAGTGCTGACGCCGGCATTCGAGCAGCAACTGCCGCTGAAGGAAACCACCATCGCGGAGATGCTCAAGCCGCTTGGCTACCGCACGGCCAGCATCGGCAAGTGGCACTTGGGAGGCGAGGGTTTCCGCCCCGAGAACCAGGGTTTCGACTTGAACGTCGGGGGCGACCAGCGCGGCAGTACACGATCCTACTTCGGGCCGTTCGACATGCCCAACCTCACGGCAACCACCAAGGACGACTACCTGACCGAGAAACTCACCGAGGCAGCGGAGAAGTTCATCGACGAGTCGGCGGGACGAAGCCCGTTCTTTCTCTACCTGCCGGAATACACCGTACACATCCCGCTGGAGGCGCGGCAGGCGGCGGTCGAGAAGTACCGGCGGCGGCTGGAGGGCAAGGACTTCCCGAATCCGGTCTATGCGGCGATGGTCGAGAGCTTCGACCTGGCGCTCGGGAGCATTCGGGCCAAGCTCGATCAACGGAAGATTGCCTCCGACACGATCCTCATCGTGACCTCGGACAACGGCGGGCTGAGGTATGAAGGCAGCGCGAAGGCGCCGGTGACCGACAACAGCCCGCTGCGCGCGGGCAAGGGGCACGTGTACGAAGGCGGTATCCGCGAGCCTCTGTTGATCTACTGGCCCGGGGTGACCAAGGCGGGCACGGTTTGCGATGTCCCCGTGTCGAGCGTGGACCACCTGCCGACGATCGTGGAGATGGCGGGAGGCAAGGCGCCGCAGCCCGGCGAAGTGGACGGCGTCAGCCTGGTCCCGCTGCTGCGCGGGAAACCGGGGCCGAAGCGCGAGGGGCTGTACTGGCACTATCCGCACTACAGCAACCAGGGAGGAGTGCCAGCCGGCGCCGTTCGCGACGGGGATTGGAAGCTGATCGAGTTTTACGAAGACGGGTCCCTGGAGCTATACAACCTGCGGGAGGACCCGGGTGAGCGGCGGAACCTGGCGTTGAAGGAGCCGAAGCGAACCGCGGAGCTGCACGAAAAGTTGAAGCGGTGGCGCGGCAGCGTGGATGCAGCGATGCCGACGCCGAATCCGAAGTACGATCCAGCAACCGCCGATCAGAAGCTGACCGGCTATGAGCCCAGGACTCCGCCGATCCGGTAGTCCTGATGTGGAGATGGAAGGAGGAACGACATGAGTTCAGACGACACGGTGAGTCGCCGGCAATTCCTGGGGACTTCGACGGGGGCCCTCGGAGTGGCGGTCGGGAGCCGCGCTGCCGCGGCCGAACAACAGGCGGGCCAGCGCCGGCCGAACGTGGTTGTTTTCTTTACGGACCAGCAGCGTTGGGATTCGGTGGGCGTAAACGGCAGCCCGATGGATCTCACCCCCAACCTGGACCGTGTGGCGAAGGGCGGGGTGAGGTTCGAGCACGCCTTCACCTCGCAGCCTGTCTGCGGGCCAGCCAGGAGCACGCTCCAGACGGGGAAGTACCCGACTACCACCGGGGTGGTCCGGAACAATCTCACGCTGAAGGACGACGAACAGACGCTGGCGCACTACTTTAAACGCGCGGGCTACCAGACCGGGTACATCGGGAAGTGGCATTTGGGCGGCACGTGGGATAAGCCGATACCGCTGGAGCGACGTGGAGGCTACGACGAATACTGGGCCGCCTCCGACCTAATCGAGGTTACCTCCGACGCGTTTGGCGGCAGGATATTCGATGCGGCGAACCGCCCGGTAGAGTTCAAGAAGTATCGGGCCGATTTCCTCACGGACCTGGCGGTCGACTTCATACGGCAGAAGAGGCAGAATCCCTTTTTCCTTTTCGTTTCGTACCTGGAACCCCATCACGATCTCCATCCTGACCGGTACACCGCGCCGGAAGGTTACGCGGACCGCTACCGGAACAACTTCCACATCCCGCAAGATTTGGCGCCGTATCCGGGCGACTGGAAGTCCTGGCTGCCGGACTACTACGGCATCATCGCCAGGGTTGACGAGTGTTTTGGACGGGTGGTGCAGGAACTGGCGGACCAGAAGCTGGTGGACAACACCATCCTGGCGTTCACCACGGACCACGGCTGCCACTTCCGCACCCGCAATGCGGAGTACAAGCGCAGTTGCCACGACGCTTCCATCCACATTCCGATAATGATCCACGGGCCGGGCCTCGAAGCGGGGCGGGTGGTACCCGGAACTGGTGAGCCTCGTGGACCTGCCGCCCACTCTGCTGGACGCGGCGGGGCTCCAGGGCTCGCCGGCCATGCAAGGGCGGAGCCTGCTGGGGCTGGCTCGGGGCCAGAACCAGGACTGGCGCAACGAGGTCTTCGTCCAGATGAGGGAAGAAGCGCTTCAACGCGCCATCCGCACCGAGCGTTGGAAGTACTGCATCTTCAACCCCGAGAGCCAGCGCTCCGAGCCGTCTAGCACGCAATACGTGGAGCGCTACCTCTACGACCTCTACCGCGATCCGCACGAGCTCGTGAACCTGGTGGGGCGCGCGGACTATCGGAAAGTAGCGGACGAGCTTCGCGACAGGCTGATCGAGCGGATGGCGACCGTGGGCGAGCCCCGGCCGAAGGTCACTCCGGCGCGGTACTACGCTTGAGATCAGCGGGCGGCGCGCATCAGGCGAACTTGACCGGGGTTTGCGTCTCCGCTTTGGCCGGGTCGATTTCGATGCCGAAGCCAGGACGCTCCGGCAACGCGAGTTTCTCCCCCGAGAGGCGCGGAGGAGATTTCTCGAAATGGTGGTAGGCGCCCATCTTGAGGAACAGGTACTCCACCAGCGGGCAGGTCATGGGAGACTGGCTCAGCACCACGTGCAGCGCCGCGTGGAGGCTGTGGCCGTGCGGGATGACGTGCACGTCGTGGAGGCTGGCGATGGCGCAGATCTTCACCAGTTCGCTCACGCCGCCGCACCACTCCGGGTCGGTCTGGAGCACGTTGAGCGCCTCGGCCTTCAGGTAGTCCCCGGCCTCCCAGCGGCCATAGATGTGCTCCCCACTGGCGACGGGGACCGAAGTCGCCCGCCGTAACTGGGCGAAGCTCTCGATCTTGTCCGCCTCGAATGCCTCCTCGATCCAGCGAGGGCGGTACCGCTCGACCTGCTTGGCCCATGCCAGGGTGTAGTTGAGGTCCCAGCCCGAGAAAGCGTCGAACATCAAATCCACTTCATCGCCCACGGCCTCGCGCAGCACGCGCACCAGTTCGACGTTCTTCGAGAGACCCGCGGGGCCGTCGCCCGGTCCGTAAGCCATGAACCACTTCTGGTGGCGGAAGCCCTGAGTCTTGAACTCGATGGCCTTGGCGCCCGCGGGCTCCGGTTCGACCGAGTAGCCGAGACAGCTCACATAGGCCTCGGCGTAGGCACGTGTTGGGCCTCCGAGCAGACGGTAGACCGGCACGTTGAAGTGGCGGCCCCTCAGGTCCCACAGCGTGTTGTCCACGGCGCTGATCGCCATCATGAAGTGGCCGCTGCGCGCGTGGCGGTTCAGACGGTGCATCTGGTCCCAGAGGGTCTCGCCGGCCAGCGGGTCCTTCCCGATCAGGAATCGCCGTAGCTGCTGGTCGACCACCACGGCCGCCTCGCGGTCGATGGGACCGTAGAGGCCTTCCAGGCCCGTGTCGGTCCTGATCTTCAGGTACAGGGCGCTGGTGGGGACGGTGGCAGGCTTGCCCTGTCCTGTTTCGTGGTAGGGCTTGGGCCGCTGGTCGTCGTAAATCTGGATGGCGCTGACCTGGTACTGGTTGTTGACCCCGGTGACCGTCTCGTAGCGCCCCTCCATCCGCCAGAACTCGACGGAGGCAATCTTCATCTTGCCGATGCCCGGCTCCTGAGCGAATGCGACGCCGGCGGGCGAAAGATTCGAGGCAGCCACAGCGGCAAAGAAATCCCTTCTGCGCATGGGCAGATTGTAGCAGCCCGAGTGGAGAGAAGGCGGGGCGAGGTCAGACGGCGACGCCGAGGTAGGGCGGGGTGAAGCCCGCTCTACGGAATGATTTCGAAGGGCAGGGCCGGCAGAGTGCCGAGGGAGATGCGGCGCAGGTTTGGCTGCGCCGACAGGTTGGCCGGCGTCACCTGGCGCTCGCCGGAGATGTTGATGATCAGGTTGCCTTTCAGACCGGGTTTGACCTTGGCGGCGTCGCAGGCCAGCACCAGGCCACCGTCGTTCCGGAGCGTCACTCCCTCCGGCGGATCGCTCAGCTCGTACTTGAGCTCGCGGATGATGTTGTTCGGGGGTAATTGGGCCTGCACCTGAATCCGCACCGTCCCTCCGACCGGGATCTTCACGGGCTGCTGGCTGAGGATCCTCGGCGGCGTTCGGAACACGTTGCGCCGGGCGACCGCCAGCTTCAGGTCTTCGGCGGCAACCAGGTGGTGATACGCGAAGGCCTGCACCATGTCGTCCGCCGGAACAGCCTGTCGCACAACCTCGCGTTCCTGGATCACGGCGCGGCCTTCCAGGGTGAGGCTGAAAGGTTCGCCGAAGAGCGCGGCCGGGGCCGGAACCGTCAGCGTAACCCGGACCTGGTCCTGGCCCGCCGGTATCACGCCGCCACTCAATGTTAAGGTTCTGGGGGCGCCTTTCAGAGCCAGGGCTATCTCGCCGGCAAAGCCATCCATTCGCAGAGCGTAGACGGTGACCGGGACGGTCATGCCCCCTGCGGCGTTGATGGCGGAGGGCGTGACCCGCAGTTCGAAATCGGGCCGAGGCGGGCTGACGCGGAGGCGGTAGGCGTAGTCCGGGCCGCCGTTGTGCTGCACGTCGCCCAGGTGCAGATAGTATGTCCCGGTGGCGGGCAGTGTCACGGCGATCAAGGAATCCGCGTGGTGCGTGAGTAAGCCGGATGCTCTGTCCTCATGGTCGTCGTTGAACGCCACCTGGCGGCCCGTGGCGTCGGTTAGCCTGAGCACGGAATCGAGCGGGGAGCCCAATCGGCGCGCGTAGACCTCCGCGACGACTTGGTCGCCGGCGCGTCCTTCGAAGGCAAACACGTCCCAGTCGCCGGGATGGTCCACGCGGCCGTTCACGATGGTGGGGAGCTTGATCCGTTGCGCGCTCCCAGGTGAGTCGTTCGGTTCCTTTTCCTGGGTTTCCGGCAGAGTGACCAAAGCGACAGGGGCGCGACGCGAGACCGGTTCTTTGCCAACCGTCAAGCTGATGCGATAGACGAAATCCTCGCGTCCACGGTAGAGAGCGTCTTTGATCTCGATGACGTACTCGCCGTCGCGGGGGATCTCATACTCCAGGACCGGATCGGGATGGAAGCGGTAGTGATCGGCGTAGGCCAGTTCATTCCCCCGGTCGTCCAGGAGCGCCAATGCTGGCTGGAACCAGCCGGGAACGGCGTCCGCCAGGTAGGGCATCAGTTCCCGCGCGGTGACCGCGACGACCAACTGCTGGCCCTTGCGCGCCAGGAACCGGTAGCGGTCTGCATCGCCGGGGGTGAATTGCTGGCCCGGCAGCGCCGGCTGCTGGGGCCGGGCGGCACGGGGCACAATCCGGCCGTTGATGGTGACCGGAAGCGTGACGCTCATCTCGGACTCGGCGGCGCCGACTTCCGCCTGGTTGATCCCTGGCATGAGGATGCGCACGTCGGACTGCTTCTCGCTGAATTCCGGGAGTTGACCGACGCAGAAGACGAGCGGATTCGACAGGCCCTGTGGAGTGGCCAGGCGCAGCTCACGCCGGCCGGTCTCCGCGTCTGGAGCCACCGTGACCTGGATGGCCACCGTTTCGGCCAGGGCGGGATTGACGTTGCGGCTGAAAGTGGCGAGCTTCCGCCTGATCTCGACGATCTGCTTGCGGACCGACGGGCCGGCCGGCTGCTTCTGCAACTCCTGGAGCTTCTCTCTCAATTGCATGGCCTGCATCGGCGTCATCGGCCGCTCAAATTCAACCACTGCGGCTTGGATTCCGCTGCCTGAGAGGTACACCTGATTTGCGCCGTTGAGGAACTGCCCGCCGAGCACGACCTGGAACGTAGTCCCCCGTTGGCCTCCCGCAGGGTACACGTAGGCGAGATGGGGCGGGTTCGGTTGCGCCCATAGAGCCGGGACCAGCGCCAGATACAGCGCTGGAAGCCATCGGGGCGGGTGGAGACGGCGCTCCATCGGCTACATGATCTCCTTCAGGCGTCCGGCCGAGGTGACGCCTTCGGCGGCGGTGGGTGTGACGCGCGCGTCAATGCCCATGGGGTTGAGGCAGCTTGCCGTCGCCGTCGATGCCGAGCAGTTCATAGATGCTGCCGATCAGGTCGCAGGGATAGACGGGCCGGCTCCTTCACCTGTTCGCCCTTGTCATCGGACGCGCCGACCACGTGGCCGCCCTTGAATCCGCCGCCGGCGACCACGGCGGAGAAGACCTTGCCGTAGTGGCCGCGCCCGCCGTTCCAGGGCGCTTCCCACTGGACCTTCGGCGTTCGGCCGAATTCGCCGCTCCACCAGACGATGGTGCTGTCGAGCAGGCCGCGATCCGACAGGTCCTGGAGCAGGGTGGCCATGCCCTTGTCCATCTCCGGCAGCTTCTGCCGCATGGTCTGGAAAGTGCTGCTTGTGCGTGTCCCAGCCTTGATAGTTGATGGTGACGTAGGGAACGCCGCGCTCGACCAGCCGCCGCGCCACCAGGCAGGACTGCCCGAAGGTGTTGCGGCCGTAGCGGTCGCGCAGTTCGTCCTTCTCCTGCGAGAGATCGAAGACCTTGCCGGCGTCGCCCAGGATCAGCTCGTAGGCCTGCTCCTTCGGCCTCGTCCAAGGCCTCCAACGCGGCATCGTCCTTCATGGCGTGTTCCGAGCGTGTTCAGGTTGTGGAGCAGTTCGCGCCGGTCGCTGCTGGCGCTGGTCGGTGATGCCCTGGGCGACGATGCCTTCGACGGCGAACCGGGCCTGTGCGGGGTCGCCGCCGGTGGCGAAGGGCTTGTAGCGCGAGCCCAGGAATCCCGCCTCGGAGAATCGCCCCTGCGGCTGGGTCAGCACGATGTAGGGCGGGATCAGTCCGCTGTAGCCGGCGTTGTAGCCTTTGAAGAGCGAAACCACGGCGCCGACGCAGGGGTACACCAGTCGCGGCCGCCGGGATTCCGGCCGGTCTGGACCATGTAGGACGCCGTCTCGTGGGCGTTGATGCCGTGGGTCATGCTGCGGATGATGGAGTACTTGTCGGCCTGCTTGGCCAGCAGGGGAAGCAGTTCGCCGATGCATGATCCCGTCCACGTTGGTGGGGATGGGCTTGATCAGCGGGCCGCAGTAGTCGTAGCCCGCCGCCGGCTTGGGGTCGAAGGTGTCGAGGTGGGACGGGCCGCCCCACATCCAGATCTGGATCACTGCCTTGGCTCTGGCCGAAGCGCGCGGCAGCTTGGGCACGGGCAGCGGCTGCCCCGGGCAGTAGCAGCCCACCCGCGCCCAGAAGGCCGCGACGCAAAGCTTCACGCCTGGAAATCTTCGCCGCCTCAGATTCGTTCCACATGTCTATCAATGCCGGTACAGGAACTCCGCGCTGTTGATCAGAGCCCAGGCCAGGTCCACAAGCGGCCGGCCACCTGTTGCCGGTGACGGATTGGAAATACGCCGACACGGCGCTCCAATTCCGTCGTCCGTGGGGTAGCGCGAGAGGATCGTCAGGTAGAGCTTGTCAATGGGATCGCGCGGCCTGCCGGAGGGTTGCACCAGGGCCCTGCAGCTTCGTGCTCTGCTCGAATCTTGCGCTGGATGTGGCTCGAATTCAGCAGGTGCAGCCGCTGTGCGGCCGTGGGCCGGTTGTTCCGCTCCGATTCCAGCCCGGTGTCGCGCGGCGGGCGGCCGAACATCTCCAGAAAAGAGCTGGTGATGCTGCCGTCCGGCAGCGCGATCGAGCGCTGGTCCTCCGGGAATGAAGGTGAACGGCTCCGGAATGGGGCTGGAATACTGCTCGGTCGTGCCGGTGATCTGGCAGATGGCGTCGATCAGCACCTCCGCATCGAGACGGCGCAGCGGATAGAAGGCGAAATTGGCCGCGGCCTCGGGGCGGCCGGTTGCCGGGAATGGAAGAGAGCTGATAGGTCTGCGAGTTCAGGATCAGGCGGTAGATGTGCTTCAGGTCGTAACGCGGAGGCGATCAGCTCGCGTTCCAGATACGCCAGCAGCTCGGGGTTGCTGGGCGGGTTGTCCGGGCCGGATGTCGTCCGGCTCGTGGATGATGCCGCGTCCCAGCAGCCAGGACCAGACGCGGTTCACGATGTTGCGGGCGAACCACGGGTTATCCGGGGCGATCAGCCAGTTGGCGAAGACCTCGCGCGGATCCTGGTCCGGGGAGACGCGGGCCGACGTGCCGTCGGGAAGAACGGCCGCCGGCGGCGCCCTGCCGGCTCCCGGTTTGTCCTAGCCGGGGTCGAAGAAGACGATCTCTTCCTTCCATTCGCCCGTGGACTTGTAGCCGATCTTGGAGAAGAAGGCCGCCATGGCGGACAGCCGCTCCTTGGGCCAGTTCTCGGCCCGAGTTCCCATGAAGGTCAGCGCCACGGCCTGTGCGATGGCTTGCGGCTCCTTGCTTTGGACGGCGCGGTAGAAGTTGACCTGCGGGCACGCGGAAGTTGCTGCCGCTGGCAGTGAGCAGTCGCGCGCACGAACTGGTCGTACGGCATGTTCTCCTTGATGCTGGTGCGAATCCAGCGGTGATAGGCCTGCACCGCGTTGGGCCACAGGTTGATGGGGAACTCCGACTTGACCCGCAGCAGATCGCCCCACTTCATGGCCCAGTAGTCGGCAAATTCGTCGCGGTCCAGCAGGCGATCGATCAGGGCGCTGCGCTTGTTGGGGTCGCGGTCTTGCAGGAACTCCGAGGTTTCCTGGGCAGTGGGGAGCGTGCCGATGACGTCGAGATAGGCGCGACGGATAAACACCGCGTCTGAGCACAGGTTCGCCGGCTGAATGCCCAGCTTCTTCAGCTTGCTGAAGACCAGCCGGTCGATGGTGGCGCGCGAGGTAAGAGGGGCGCCGCTTTCAAAGGCGGGCACGAATGCCGCCTCCGTGCCGCCGCCGGCAAGGGCTGCCGTGAGGACGAGGCCGGAAATCAGGGCTTTCAACATCCGTCTCTATTCATGACGATGGAGCGGGCGTTGCGGTTTACACGGGCCTCCGCTCCAGGGTCAGAAAGCGGCGGGTGTTTTCCAGTGAACTTCGGAGTCGCCATTCTAGCGGGCCAGCAGGAGGCGCAGGCCCCAGTCTTCGCCGGAAGGCGGCGCGGGAACCTGCATCCTGCCGGTCACGTCCGAGGTAAGGACGCCCGGCCCGGCGTTGGCCCATTCCCCATTTCTGGGATTGAACCACTTCGCCTCGTATCTCGCCTCCGGTAACATGCCGCGCACGGTCACCTGGGAGCAACCTTTTTCCAGGTAGATCAGGAAGAAATCCTTCTCCGGGGTCCGGGCGCAGTAAGCCCAACCTTCAAAGCCCAGCGTCTCGTGGGCCCTGTTCGGGGTGACCAGATCAGGGTCGGGCGCCAGGGACTGAAAGCGGGCGCCATTCGAGAAAGCAAAGGAGCGAAGGTGCTTCAATTGAGCTCCGGATTGCCACAGGAAGGCGTCCCACATCTTGATGCTCGCAGCCGGCTCGATATCGGCCTGCCAAATACCGTCCGCGCCGTAGATGTAGCCGCCAAGGCCCCCGGACAGGAAGTTGCCGTACAAGGACGAACGGTTGTAGAGGCTGTCCTCCTGGGTGCCCCCTTGCGCGATGTAAGGCGGAGTGTTCCCCGGCTTGAACCGGAGGCCAGAGTAGTACGGCTCGCCGGCGATCGCCGGCAACGCCGGCTTTGCCTGGAAGATCTCGGTCAGGTACCAATAGAAGTCGTGCGTGCGTTGGTTTCCGCTTTGGTGCAGGGTCAACCAGCGGGCGCCGTCAGCAAAGTTGACCAAGGTCGACGGATTGGAATTCGCCGATACCAGGGTTCCGAAAGGCGTCGGCCCGTACTTCTTGATCACGAGATTAGCAGCGTCGTTGAAGTCACGGGCCGGTATCGTATCGACATACCAATCGAAGTGGATCGGACTCAGGAGCACGTTATTGGCCTGGAGCCGGCTGAAGACGTACTGGATGTAGCGGGCGTAAGAGTCGGGCCACTTGTAGAACTCCTTCCAGGCCGGGCTCGCATCGCGGCGCATGACCTCGACAAACGGCACGAAACCCTGTGAGTTGAGGTAATCGATCTTCTGGTCGAGGTAATGGAAATAGGCGGGATTGATGCGGTCCACGTCCGGGTACAGGTCTTCATAGCCCGGGACACGGCCGGGGAAAAGGAACGGCCTGCCGCCCTCGTTGTGCATGTCCTTGGCGCTGTTCGTGCCTGGTTGTCCCCACGCGGAGCGGACCAGCGTCTTCTCGGCGTCGTTGAGCCGGATGGTGGCGGGTTTTCCGTCGTTGGCCCAGTTCGGAAAACCGGCGATCATCGCAATGCCGTTGTAGCCCTGTGCCTTGCGGAACCGGACCATGTCTTTGAAAGTCGCCTCCGGTCCCATCGGATGGCTGACATCGTCCTCCGTCCAGCGATACCGGAATGTCGGCGTGGACCACCAGGTGTCTGCCAGGAGGAAAAATGGGGTGCCGTCGGGGTGTTGGAGCGCGTGGCCATTGGCGGTCGGCTGAATGAAGCCGCGGCGGCAGATGTTCTCCGCCTTCTCGGCCTCCGTCCACGCGACGGCGGTGAATTCGCCCTTCTTGCCATTCAAGCCAGGATCTTGAGTGTTCGACCCGCTGACCCAGGACCATGTCCCCGGCGCTGTGGCGACAATCCGAACACGGAACACCCGTTCCCCGTCCCAGAAACCGTACACGCGTTTCTGGAAACCAGGTCCCTCCAGCTCCACCCAAATCTCAACCTCGAGATAGGGGTTCGCGTGAGCCTTCTCAGCCTGAAGGGTGATTTCCTGCTTTTCCCAGACGTGAATTGGCTTGCCTGCCGCGGCCCCGGCGAGAGCTGCCGTTACGAGGAAAACGACCAAGGTTCTGCACACGATGTGTCCTTGCTTCAGAAGTCCCGGACGGAACCGTCGGGATCATTCAGCCGGGGCTGCATGGCAGGCGTCCGGAAGGGTGTGGACCTGGCGAGTTTCTCATCAAATGTGATGCCCAGGCCCGGTCCCTCCAGCGGCAAGGCGTAGCCCTTCTCCACCCTCGGATATGGCGCGACGACGCCGGTCTTGGCGTCGGAATTCACCCAGGGCGCCTCGATCAGCTCCACGTTGGGGATGCTCAGGGCGGCGTGCAGCGTCGCGGCGGTGCCCAACGGGCCGGCGTTGTTGTGCGGAATGAGGTTTTGATAGAACACCTCGCCGCACGCGGCGATTTTCTTCATTTCGCTGATCCCGCCGCAGTGACAAACGTCCGGACGCAGATAGTTCACGTAGCTGTTCATGATCGTCTCGCGGAACTCCCATTTGTTGTGGTAGCGCTCGCCGGTGGCCAGCGGGATCCGCGTGCCCGCCCGGACCTGCGCCAGAGCCTGCGGGTTCTCGTGGCGAATCGGATCTTCGATCAGGAACGGCTTATAAGGCTCGGCTCGCCGGGCCAGCTCGATCGCCCACTGCGGATCGTAACGTCCGTGGCACTCGAGGATGAGGTCGATTCGGTCGCCCACGGCCTCCCGGATGGCCGCCAGGTATTCGATCTGCTGCTCAACCGCCAGCTTGTGGTCGTGGAGGTCGATGGCGTCATAACTGTGAAAAGCGCGGAAGCGGATGGCCGTGATCCCCCGCGAGACGCGCTGTTTGGCCTGCTGTACCGCCTCGGCTGCCGTGTTGCCGGTGACCGCTCCGTAGACCCGGACCTTGGTTCGCGCCAGGCCGCCGAGCAACTGGTAGACGGGCACGCCGTAAGCTTTGCCCTTGATGTCCCACAGTGCCATGTCGATGGCGCTGATGGCGGCGCCGGTGGCCGGACCACCGCGATAGAACCGGCGGCGGAAGCAGGACTGCCAGAGGTACTCGATCCTTTCCTGGTCCTCCCCGATCAAGTAGGGGATCAGGTCCTTCAGCATCCCTTCCGAGGAGTAGGGGATGAAGTTGTTTGTCCCATCGCCGTAGCCCACGATCCCCGCGTCGGTTTCGATTCTGAGGAAAACTTCGTTGCCCGTCAGAATGGGCTCGACCTTTGTGATTTTCATGCGAAGGCCTCTCGGTTCCGCGCTGACCGGCTGGGGGGCCGGCGCGGGCACTGCTTGCCCGCTGGCGGAGCCGGCCGCAGCCCACAAGAAGCCTGCCCCGGCGACTTCCCTGGAAAAGTCCCGTCGGTTTGTCTTTGTGTCGTCGTTCATTACCTCTTCTCTCCTTTGCGGCTTTTCAGTTCTTGCCTTCGTGCACCATCGGTACGAACCGGACGGGGATGATGGAACGTTCCCGGATCTTCCCGTCCGCTCCCTTCTCGACCACCACCAGGTCTTGACCTGATAAGGTCTCGCCCACTGGAGCCACCAGCCGGCCTCCGGGCTTCAACTGGCCGAGCAGGGACTTCGGAACCTCGCTTGGGGCGGCCGTCAACATGATGCGATCGAAAGGCGCCTCCTCCGGCCAGCCCAGGTAGCCGTCGCCTTGGCGCACGGTGACGTTCCCGCAGCCGAGCTTCTTCAGCACTTCCGCGCTGCGCTTGGCCAGTTCGGGCACGATCTCGATGGTGTACAGGTGCTTCACCAGCGGGGACAACACGGCCGCCTGGTAGCCTGACCCGGTCCCGATTTCCAGGACCTTCTGGGTCTTGTCCGGCTGAAGCAACTCCGTCATAACCGCCACGATGTAGGGCTGCGAGATGGTCTGTCCCGAGCCGATCGGCAGTGGTTGGTCCAGGTAGGCGAAAGAGCGCAGCGCCTCCGGCACGAACAAGTGACGCGGAGTCTCCCGCATGACCCGCAGAACCTCTGGGTTGCGGACCCCACGGGCTTCGATCTGCTCTCGGACCATTTCCGCTCGCTGCGCCTGGTAGGGATCCCCAGCCCAAAGGAGCAGCCCCGGCATGGCGAGCGAGAGAAACAGACCAGCCATACCAGAATGCTACACACGCTGGCGTACAATGTCCAAGTGACGGAAAAGAACATGGCTCTTCCTCAGGCTTCCTCCGAAGGCTCCTCCGCGCTGCTCCGGCAACTGGGCATCGTCAGCGCCACGGCCCTGGTCGTCTCCAACATGGTCGGGACCGGAATCTTCGCCACAAGCGGCTTTCTGGCCGGCGATTTGGGCACCCCGACCCTGGTGCTCAGCATCTGGGTTGTGGGTGCGCTGTTCGCGCTGGTGGGCGCCTTCTGCTATTCCGAGCTGGGCGTCAACTTCCCCAGTTCGGGTGGTGAATACGTTTATCTGACACGCGCGTACGGCCCCACCTGGGGGTTCATGACGGGCTGGGTCTCCTTCTTCGCCGGATTCTCCGCGCCCATCGCGGCGGCGGCGCTGGCCTTCTCGGACTATCTAGGTTATTTCTTCCCCAGCCTGAAGCAGGAAAGCGCACAGTTCACCATCGGCTCGGGCTCTTTCGCCCTCAAGCTGGGTGGGGCGCAACTGGCCGCATCGTGCCTGATCGTGCTGTTCACCATCCTGAACTTCTTCGGTGTGAGGCGCATCGCGCGGATACAGAACGTCCTGACGGCCACCAAGATCCTGGTGCTGGTCACCTTCATCTGGATGGGCTTCGCCATTGGGACGGGAAGCTGGGGGCACTTTTCGATGTCCACCACTCGGACCTCAACCACGCCTCTGGCCGCGCAGTTCGTCATCAGCCTGTTTTGGATCTATGTGGCTTACAGCGGCTGGAACGCCGCCACGTATGTGGCCGAGGAGCTGAAGCGGCCCGACAAGACTCTGCCGGCGGCCCTGGCCGTCGGGGCGGGACTGGTCGCGGCGCTGTACCTGGGGTTGAATCTGGTTTTCATTTACGCCACCCCTCTCAGCGAGATGAAAGGAGTGCTGGCGGTGGGCGCGCTGGCGGCATCGAAGCTGTTCGGCCCGGGGATCGCGGGGGCCTTCAGCGGACTGATGGCGCTGTCGCTGGTTTCCACCGTCAACGCCATGGTGACCATCGGCCCGCGCGTCTACTATGCCATGGCGAAGAACGGCGCCTTCCTGCCCGTGGCGGCAAAGGTGGATCCCCGGTGGCACACGCCCGTGCCGGCCATCGTGCTCCAGGGGATCTGCGCCGTGCTGATGACCCTGACGCCGTTCCCGCAACTGGTCATCTACATCGGGTTCATGCTCAACTTTTTCGCTGTCATGTCGGTCAGTTCGCTGTTCATCTTCCGCCGCAGGCCTGAGTGGCAGAAGCTGCGCGTGGTCAGCTTCGCCTGGCCGCTTCTGCCGGCCCTTTTCCTGCTCGTGGGCGGATGGATGACCGTCTATGGCATCATGCTGCAACCGAAGGTCTCGGTGGCCGCGGCCCTGACGGTGGCCGTGGGAGCGGCTGTCTATCACTCCAGCAGGAAGAGATAGGGCCCGCGCTCAGCGCCTGGGTGCTGCTATCCTGCCTGTTGATGGCTCAAATCCTGGACGGCATTCGGATTCGGGACGAGATACTGAGGGAATCGAAATCTCGTGTGGAGCAATTTGCGGCTTCCCACCGCCCTCCCGGCCTCACCGTCATCCTGGCCAGCGACGACCCGGCTTCTCAAATCTACGTTCGCAACAAGATCAAGGCTTGCGAGGAACTCGGCATCCACAGCGAGAAGCTCACGCCGCCGGCAACCATCACAACCGGGGAACTCGTCGCCATCATCGAAGGCTTGAATCAACGGGATGAGATCGACGGCATTCTGGTGCAAATGCCTCTGCCGCCGCAAGTCGACGCCAAGCGGGTGCTGCTGGCCGTGTCGCCCGAGAAAGACGTGGACGGGCTGCATCCGATGAACGTCGGCAACCTGGTCACCAACCGGCCGGGGCCGAGGTCCTGCACCCCCTCCGGCGTCATGCAGCTCCTCAAACGCTATGGCATTCCGATCAGCGGCCGCCGCGCGGTGGTCGTGGGACGCAGCGACCTGGTCGGAAAGCCCATGGCGTTCCTTTTGCTGCACGAGCACGCCACCGTGACCATGTGTCACTCCAAAACCGCCGATCTGGCCGGCGTCTGCCGGCAGGCCGACATCCTGGTGGCGGCGATGGGGCGCCCCGCGATGATCACCGCGGAATTCATCAAGCCCGGCGCAACCGTAATCGATGTGGGCATGAACCGCGTCTCGGACCGCGCTCAAGCCGCCGCCATCTTCGCCCGCCAGCCCGAGAAACTCGCCGGCTTCGACAAGAAGGGGAGCGTGCTCCTGGGCGACGTGCATCCGGTCGATGTCGCAGAGGTCGCCGGCGCGTACACGCCCGTGCCCGGCGGCGTGGGGCCGCTGACCATCGCCATGCTGATGGTGAACACCATCGACGCCGCCGAGCGGAGACGCCGCGGATGTTGAAGGTGGGGCTCACCGGCGGTCTGGCCACCGGCAAGAGTTTTGTGGGACAGGCCTTCGCCGCGCTGGGCTGCTGCTTGATCAAAGCCGACGAGATCGGGCGCGAGGTCATGCAGCCGGGTGGCGAGGCTTTCGAACCCGTGGTGCGGGAGTTCGGCCCGGTGATTCTGGCTTCCGACGGCTCGATCGACCGCAAGCTTCTGGCGTCCATGGTTTTCGATGACCCGGAGCGGCTGGCCGCGCTCAATCGCCTGGTCCACCCCCCAGTGATCCGCAGGCAGGATCAACTTATGGAGGAGATCGCGGCGAGCGATCCCGGCGCGATCGTGGTCGTCGAGGCCGCGGTCATGATCGAAGCAGGCACCCACCAGCGCCTGGACAAGGTTGTCCTGACCGTGTGCCGCGAGGAGCAGCAGGTGGAGCGAGCCATGAAGCGGGGCGGCCTCGGCCGGGAAGAGGCCCTGGCGCGGATTCGCCGCCAGATGCCGCTGGAAGAAAAGCGCAGGTTTGCCGATTATGTGATCGACACCTCGGAAACCGAAGAGGAGACTCTGCGACAGGCACGCGAGGTCTATAATTTGCTACGGAGCGCTGCATGAAGATCCGATCTGTTCTGCTGGCCGGCTTGTTTGTGGCCGCATTTGTCTACCTGACTTCCGTGGCTGGCTGGAAGCCTTCGCGCTGGTTTCAGTCCGTCTCGGACACGGGCCGCCTCTGGTACGAACCGGATCGGGCGCGCACCGCCGGCCTGCTCCCCGATGAGGTAAACAACATCGAGGTCTATAAGTCGGCGAACCAGGCCACGGTAAACATCAGCACCGTGGTCTACCGGGAAGACTGGTTTTTCCGTGTCGTCCCGGTCGAGGGCGCGGGGTCCGGCTTCGTGATCGATCCGGATGGGCGGGTCCTGACCAATAACCACGTGGTGGCCGGATCGGCCCCGCGGATCAAGGTGATCCTGTCCGACCGCGCGGAATACGAGGCCAAGATACTGTACCGCGAGCCCGAGAATGACCTGGCCCTGTTGAAAATCGAGCCCAAGAAGAAACTTGCGTTCCTCAGGCTGGGGGATTCGGAGAACCTTCAGGTAGGACAGAAAGTGCTGGCTATCGGCAACCCCTTCGGCCTGGAAGGAACGCTGACGACCGGCGTCATCAGCTCGCTGCACCGTTCGGTCCCCTCCGAGGATGGCAGTGGCATGGAGGACATGATCCAGACCGACGCGGCGATCAACCCGGGCAACAGCGGCGGGCCGCTGCTGGATTCGCAAGGGAACGTGATCGGGATCAATACCATGATCGTGGGAGCCGCCAACGTGGGCATCGGCTTCGCTCTCCCCATCAGCCGGGCGAAGGTCTTGCTGGAGGACTTCCGCACCGCGGCACGGCGGCCCGAGACGGGGCTCAAGGGAATGTACATCTCCGGCAATCTGGCTGAGCAACTGGATCTTCCTTCCGAAGGCGGCCTGCTCGTCTTCACCGTGCAGCCCAATTCCCCGGCAGCGCTAGCCGGGCTTCGCGGGGCCCGGCAGCGGGTCGTGATCGGCAACTATGAGATCCCGGCGGGCGGCGACCTGATCATGGCCATCGACGGGCGCGCGGTGGACAGCAGCATGGCGCTGGACAGGGCGGTGGTCAGGAAGCGCGCGGGCCAGAGCATCGAGCTGACCGTCTACCGCAACGGCCGCACCCTCAAGCTCCAGATGAAAGTCGGCGAAGCGGCCCAATCACTGTAACAGCCGGTAGATGGTCACGTTGCCTTCTCGAAAAACCTGGCGGTAGTGCTTGTCGAGAACTGCCCTGATCAACGGCGCGTCACTCTCCGCCCAGGCGCCCGGGCACATGCGGGAATCGCAGAAGGCGTATTCGGCGCCACGCTCTTTGGCGAAGCGGGGAATCGCTTCGATCGACGCCTGCACGGCCTTCGTGTTTCCCGTGTACGCGTCTCTTTTCAGGACCTGGTAGTTCGTGGCCCGCAGGCCGGTTTCCAAATACAGCACGCCTTCCTTGTACGTCAAAAAGCTCGCCGTGGGGGGCAGGTTTTGGCGTATCCAGGCATAGGCCTCTTGTTCGGCGGCATACTCGCGCTGGTAGCGGCGCAGATCGCTGAAATGCACCGGCAGACCGACCACCGCGCCGATGGCGGCCAGCACCCCGAGTGTCACCAAAGCGGCCTCCCGCTTGACCGGCGGCGCAACGCGGCCCACGATCCCGGTGAGGCTGTGAACGAAGCCGCAGACGAGCAGCGGAGCCAGAGGCACGACGTAGCGATACAGCGGCTTGCCGGTCCAGAACACCAGCATCGCGGCGTAGGCCACGGCAAAGAAGTGGTACTGCGTCAGGCCCGTTCGCGGCAGCAGGCGGACCGCGCCCACGATGGCGAGAATGCCGCACGCCCACAGCAGCGGCGCCGCGGGCAGCAGGGCCACCATCAGCCCTGAGTATTCCAGTACCCATCCGGCGTTCTTAACGAAGATGATGGGCGAGCTGTGCCAGGAGAAATTGAGGATGTAGTCCCGAAAGTAGTCGGCGTAGAAGATCGTGGTGGGGTCGGCGCCGGCGGCCTGGTGGCTCCGGGCCCAAATGCTCCAACTGAGCGCAAAGGGGAGCATGGCGGCCAGGAACAATCCCGCCCTCAAGCGCTGCCTGCGCCATAAGAGCCAGAGCGGCACCGTCACCAGCAGGGGGATGGCCGCCGCCCGCATCAAGTAGGCGCAACCCGCCAGCAATCCCGCCAGCACGATATACCGTGTCCCTCGCTGCTCTGCCTTGTGCAGGAGGAGAAAGACCGCCAGCAGGAGCGTCGCGAACATCAAGTCAGGGCCGATCGTCACGGCCGATGACACGATAGCCGGGTTCACCGCCAACAACGCGCACATCAGCAGCGACTCCGCCTCTGGGAAGCCCATGGAGCGGGAAGTGCTTTTCACCGCTACTAAAAAGACCGGAACCATGAGCCATGAAAGAAGCGTGAAATACGGCAGGTTCTGCGGGAACTGGGGTGCGGCTCTCCAAATGAGCGAGAGAAGGAAGGGGTAGAGCACCGGAAACCTGGTCTGGTGAAACTCGCCAGGAAGGTTGGGGATCAGGTAGCCCGAGCCGGTTGCCAGCGACTTGCCCGACACCAGGTAGATCTGGTCGTCGCCTGTAAAGCCGAGCTGAGGCATGCCGCGAAAGGTCCAGGCGAAATACGCGGAGGGGATCAGCAGGCACACCAGGATGAGAAGGCGAACTGGCCGTGACATTCCCATGGGGCGTTCTTAACTGAGTGAGTATACCGCACCCGCCTCCAGGGTTCCTTACTCGGGCTTGGGAACAGGTTTTCCTGGCGGCGCAGGAGATTCGCCTCCCCTTCCGGCAGGCATTCTCTCTGACCATGATTGGCCTTTCGTTCAGCCTGG
This sequence comes from Bryobacterales bacterium, assembly GCA_963798455.1. Taxonomy (GTDB): domain Bacteria; phylum Acidobacteriota; class Terriglobia; order Bryobacterales; family Bryobacteraceae; genus CAWCTD01. Next base: position 3,433,610 of record CAWCTD010000003.1, on the reverse strand, counting down.
CGATGCCGGGGGCCGTGGGTGGAGACCTGATTAAGGCCTACTACGTGATGCAGGCCGCTTCAGGCAAGCGATCTCCCGCTCCGGGCGCGTTCACGGTCTACCAGTTCCTGACACTCCTGGTGGGCTTGTCCGGTTTAGGAGCCTACCTGTCGCACAAACACGTCGTCCAGGGCAGCCTTGCGCGCGCCCCGTCAGACTGATTGGCGCCGCGCCGGCGCGCGAGTCATTCCTTCCAGCTTGCAATAGTAAAGGAATTAATTCTAAACTCTCTTTGATCGCTGCCAGGGCGCGTCGTTAGCGGTGGTTGCAGTTTCGAGTGCCCGGCGACGCGAGCCTACGGATTGAAAAGAGATGGACACGACAGCAGATCCATTGCAGAAGCTCCGTGATGAGCTGGCGCAGATACTCGAAGTCGAGAGGATCGAACCCGGCCAGAAGCTGGCCGAATTCGAGACCTGGGATTCACTGGCTGCACTTTCCCTGGTGGCGGCCGTGCAAGGCAATTACCGCGTCCTGATCAGTTCCGAAGAACTGGCGGCGGCAGGCACAATCGGCGAGTTGGAGGACTTGGTGCGCTCGAAGATCTCCGCTCGTTCCGGCAAGCCGCCTTTGTAGGATGAGGTAGGAATGCGCGAGACCCTGCGCCCTCACATCTCCGTGGCAGTGCCCGTGTACGCCTGCGCGTGCTGCCTGCCGATGCTCTACTCGCGGCTGCGGGACACACTCGAGCAAATCAATCCCCACTTCGAGATTCTACTGGTGAATGATTGCAGCCCCGACAATGCCTGGGAGGTGATTCGAGGACTTTGCGAGCAGGACCCCCGGGTCAAGGGCATCAACTTCTCCCGGAACTTCGGTCAGCATTACGCCATCACCGCGGCGCTGGATCGGGTCTCGGGTGAATGGGTCGTGGTCATGGACTGCGATCTCCAGGACCAGCCCGAGGAGATCTTGAGACTGTACCGGGCGGCTCAGAAGGGCTACGACGTAGTTTTCGGCCGGCGGGCTCTACGGCGGGATCACTTCTTCAAGCGATTGTCATCGCGGTTCTTCAATTGGGTTTTAGGCCTGCTCATGGGCCAGACCCTCGACCCCACGACTGCGAACTTCGGCGTTTACAGGCGTGCGGTCATCGACAGCTACCGCCAGATACGGGAGATCAACCGCTCCTTCCCCATGTTCGTCCGCTGGCTGGGCTTCACACGGACGGCGATTGACGTGGAACACGCCGAGCGCGTCGAGGGACGTTCGTCCTACACCATTAGGAAGCTGTTAGCGTTCGCCTTGAGTAACGTGGTTGCCTACTCGAATAAGCCTCTGACCTTCTCGATCTACTTTGGCCTGATCGTTTCGTGTTTTTCGATCCTCTTTGCCATCTATCTGATCTGCCGCTTCCTCATACAGGGAATTCCCGTGGAGGGCTGGACCAGCCTGATGGTGTCTCTGTATTTTATTGCCGGTCTGCTCTTCGCCAATATCGGCCTCCTGGGGCTGTATGTGGGCAAGGTCTTTGATGAGGTAAAGAAGCGCCCCCTGTACGTCGTCAGGGAAGAACTGAACCTCGGGACGGATTTGCCTCAGGCCTAGTCATGACCAGCGCGCTGACCTTGATCACGGGGGCTTCTTCCGGCATCGGCTCAGCCATCGCCAAGCAGCTCTCTCACTCGCGCAGACTAGTTTTGCACGGCTGCGACATGGATCGCCTCCAGTCTGTCAGGGATTCTTGCGCGGACCCCAGCGTCCACGTCCCGTGGGTATGTGATTTCAGTGACGTTGGCGCAATCGGCGCTTCGCTGAGCAAGACGCTGGATGGGGCGAGAATCGAAGCTTTTGTGCATTCCGCCGGAACACTCGTTCTGCGCGCCTTTAGGTCAACGGACGAGGCGACCGCATGGAAGTTGTTTCAAGTGAACTTCTTCTCGGCGGCCGAAATCTTGCGAGTGCTGGTAAACAAGGCTTTCAACGACGACAGCTTGCGCTCTGTGGTCTTCATCACCAGTGGCGCCAGCCTCGTCGGCGAGAAGGGCAATGCGGTTTATGCAGCAAGCAAGGGAGCGCTCGATTCATTCATGAAATCGGCCGCGATCGAACTGGCGCCCAGGATCCGGGTGAACTCGATCCTGCCCGGCATTCTGAGAACGCCGATGTCGGATGCGATGATGAATCGTCCCGGCATGGACGCCGTGATACGGAACAACTATCCCCTTGGCGAAGGGCTGACAACCGACGTGGCCGCCACGGCTGAGTTTCTCCTCTCTGAGGATGCTCGCTGGATTACAGGCCAGCAGATTGCCGTGGATGGCGGGTACACTGCGCACGCGAACCGGGTGAGCTGACATGACCCTTGAATTCCATGACAAGGCTATCGCCGGGCTGCTGACGGTGGTGCCGAAGGAAGTCTCCTATTTTGATGAGGAGATCGCGAATTTCGACTTCCCTCGCGAGAGTTCGTTGAAGCTAAAGAAGATGCTGGGGCTCGTAAGCCATCGCTACCTCCGTTCGGATGAAGTGACGGGTTCGGATCTAGCCCTTTTCGGCATGCGGCAGCTCTTGGATCGCGGGCTCATCAAAGAGAAAGACATTGGTGCTCTCCTTTACGTAACTCAGACGCCGGACTACATCATCCCGCCGACCAGCAATGTCATTCAGGGCGCTCTGGGGCTGGCCCACGACACGCTCTGCATGGACATCAACCAGGGTTGTGCCGGATTTCTGATGGGGCTGATGCAGGGATTCATGCTGCTGGATGCGGGCCTTCCGGGCATCGTACTCATCAACGCTGACACAGCAAGCAAGCAGACCAACAACAGGGACCGGAACACGTTTCCATTGGTCGGCGACGCCGTCTCCATCGCCCTGTTGCGTCCAGCACCGGGAGCGGGCCGGACTTGCATGACGACCAAGATGGACGGCTCCCGCTGGAAGGCCCTGCACATTCCCGCCGGAGGATACCGTCTGCGTCCCAGCGCGGAAACCGCCGTACTCCAGAGACGTCGGCAATGGCAACTTCCGCAGCCAGGAGCACATTCACATGGACGGCAACGCGATCTTCAACTTCACGATGACCGAGGTTCCCGTTCTCATCGAGGACACCTTGCAGCTTTCCGGCTGCACCACAGACGAGGTTGACTACTTCATGTTTCACCAGCCGAACCGGTTCATCCTGGAGCGGCTTCGCGACCGGCTCGGTGTGCTACCGGAGAAGATGCCCGTCGACACGAGTTGCGTCTACGGAAACGCAAGCTCAGCCTCTATCCCAATGACGATCTGCCACGCGCTCGGCGACAAGATGCTCGCGAACCGCTTCAGAATGTGTCTGGCTGGGTTCGGCGTGGGATTGACATGGAGCGCCGCCGTACTCCAGGTCGGCCCGCTTCAGTTCTGCGGTATGACGGAGTTCTGAGGATGGAAACAGACGGTGCGTTCACCCTCATAACGGGAGCTTCCTCCGGCATCGGCGAGGCCATAGCGCGACGTCTCGGCGCCGGACGGTCGTTGATTCTGCATGGTCGCGATGAGACTCGTCTTAACGCCGTGCGCGAGGGATTGCCTGATCCGGAGCGGCACAGGATCTGGGCGTACGACCTGTCGCTCCCTGTCCACGAGGGCCTTGCCTCGCTGCTGGCAGCCTCGGGCGGACCAGTAGCCCATTTCGTCCACGTAGCGGGCGCTTTTTCCATCAAGCCGATTCGTCTTTCCGACTATCGACACAACCAGCGTCTCTTCCAGGTCAACTTTTTCTCCGCGGCGACGATTGCGCGGACCTTGGTTCGCGAGCAGGTGAATCAACGTGCGTTGCGAACGGTTGTCTTCTTGTCGAGCATATCCAGCCGTTACGGAGCGCCCGGTTACGCGCCATACGCTGCCACCAAGGGCGCGCTGGATGCGCTGGCCCGATCGCTCGCAACGGAACTGGCCCCGAGGGTGCGCGTGAATACGATCGCGCCGGGGCCCATTCGCACGCCGGGCACGGAGTTCCTCTACGCGGACGAGGGTGTTGCCAGCCGAATTGAGTCCGCTTCGCTTCTGGGCCCTGGCACGGCGGCGGACGTCGCTGAGATGGCGGCGTTCCTTCTTTCGGATCAGGCGCGGTGGATCACCGGCCAGCAGTTCATCGTGGACGGGGGCCGAACGGCGCATTGAGGAGGCAAGTATGAGCATTCAGGTGGTCCGGAACGAAATCGATTCGCAGGTGCTCGGCCGCGCAGTTCTGGAGATATTCGACGCCGACGCTTCATGCGATATCGCCGCAGTCGAGATGGCATACCGGCGCGAACACGACCCGGCCTACGTGATCTGCAAAGTTCCGGCGGAGGATCTGGAGTCGGTCCACGCCCTGGAAAAGAACGGCTTCCACTTCCTGGAATTCCAGTTGCGACTGACGGGGACGATTTCACGCGAGTACGATACGAGCGCTTATCCATACCGTTACGTCAAAGTGACCTCCGAGGCGGAGCTGCAGCCCGTTCTTGCGATAGTGTCCACGATGTTTGAGCATGACCGGTTCAGCCGGGATCCTCTCCTCCAGGCGGCGGGCTCGGCCAGCGCCTCCGATGAGCGCTATCGCCGATACATCATGAAGTCACTGACGAGTCGGGACGAGTGCGTCTTCCGTCTGGTTTCCGACGCCACCGGCGACACGGTCGCGTTTGGAACACACCGGCACCTCCGCGAGTCAGAGGCTCTGTTGCTGCTTGGCGGCGTGAAAAGCGATCTCAGACGCTCGGGATTGGGGATGATCAATGATCATTTCGGCTTGAATCAACTCAGGCGCGAAGGGATCAGGCGATTCACCACGCACATGTCGGCAGCGAACTACCCGATCTTAAATATGGAGATTCGCGCCCTCGGGTTCCGCGTCGTGGCCGGGCTTGTCGTCATGAGGAAGGCGTACCGTTGAGCGGTCTCCTGGAGAGGGAATGACGCCTACTTACCGCATCCCGTTTAACAAGCCGTCGCTGGTGGGCCGGGAACTCGAATACGCCTTGGACGTCATCGCTCGGGGCCATAGCGCGGGCGATGGAGCTTATACCCGGAGGTGTCAGGAAGTACTGGAGTGCGAATTACGGGGCTCGAAGGTGCTGCTGACCACCTCGTGTACGCACGCCCTGGAAATGGCCGCCATGCTGGCCGACATCGGCCCCGGGGACGAGGTCATTGTGCCGTCCTTCACCTTCGTCTCCACCGCCAACGCCTTCGCGCTCCGCGGCGCGCGCCCCATCTTCGCCGACATTCGCCGCGACACGCTCAACCTGGATGAGACGCGCCTGGAGGCGCTGATCACAGACCGCACCAAGGCCATCGTTCCCGTCCATTACGCCGGAGTGGGCTGCGAGATGGACGCCATCCTGGAAATCGCCGCCCGCCACGGGCTCCTCGTCATCGAGGACAACGCGCACGGCCTGTTCGGGCGCTACAAGGACAAGTACCTGGGAACGTTCGGCGCGATGGGAAGCCAGAGCTTCCACGAAACCAAGAACATTATCTGCGGCGAGGGCGGCGCCATCGTGCTCAATGATGAGCGGTTTGCCAGGCGCGCCGAGATCTTGCGCGACAAAGGCACGGACCGCAAGCGCTTCCTGCGCGGTCAGGTGGACAAATACACCTGGGTGGACATCGGCTCGAGCTATGTGCCCTCGGACATCCTGGCGGCCTTTCTCGCGGCGCAACTCGAGAAGCGTCACGAGATTTACGCGCGTCGCCGCGAGATCTGGGAAACCTACCACCGCGAGCTTGCCTGTTGGGCGGGCGAGAATCGCCTGATCCGCCCGTTTGTCCCGCCGCACTGCGAGCAGACGTACCACATGTACTATCTTGTCCTGCCGTCCCTGGATGTTCGCCAGCGCATGATTACTCACCTGGGCGACCGCGGCATGCTTGCCGTGTTTCATTACTCACCGCTCCACCTGTCCAAGATGGGGGCTTCGTTCGGCGGGCGGCCCGGTCAATGCCCGGTGACGGAATGGGTGAGCGACAGGCTGCTCCGCCTGCCCATGTACAACAGCATGACCCCGGAAGAACAGACGGCGGTCATCGAGGCGCTGAAGGATTTTCAGTGCTGAAGCTTCGCGCGGCCCGGCTGCGGCCGCTCGCCGCGGCCGCATCGCGGGTGGTGAGTCTCATCGATCTTCATCCGGCGTATTTCCTCCCGGTCTGGATCGTGGCCTACTGGTTTGTTGTCTCACCTTCTGCGATGCGCCCCTTGTGGTATGACGAACTGTTCACGTACTACGTGGCTACGTCGCCAACTCTTGAGCGGTTTGCCGGAGGGATTCTCCACGTCGACCTGAACCCGCCGCTTGGATATCTGCCAGTGAGGGCGTCTCTGGCTCTGCTGGGGGACACGTCCTTCGCCGCGCGGCTGCCGTCCATGCTCGCTTTCTTGCTGGCAAGTTTGGCAATCTACTCGATTGCGCGCCGCCGGCTCGGAGGCGGGTACGCCCTCGCGGCCATGGGTCTGTCCTGGTCGTGCGGTTTCCTCAGGTACGCGGTGGAGGCCCGTCCCTATGCGCTGGTACTGGCGTTCTTCAGCCTAGCGGTCCTCTCTTGGCTGCGCGCGGCGGGCGCGGGCCGCTGGACGCCGGCGCACTGGGGTCTGCTGGCGGGCGTCGCCGGTATGCTCCTCAGCCATTGCCTGGCCCCCTTCCTCGTGGCAGCCATCGGGTTTGGGGAACTTGTCCGCGCCATTGCCCTTAGGAAGGTGGATTGGCGGGTCTGGTCTGCCCTCGCGTTGCCGGCGCCCCTCGTCATCACTTACCTGCCGCTCATCAAGAACACGCAGGCAATGCTCTTCCCGCTGGCCTTCCAGCCCACCGCTGCGACCCTGGCTGTTTTCTACCTTTGGATGTTCGTCAGTCTGGGGACGACTCTGCTGCTCCTGCTCGCTGCAGTGCTGCTCCTGAGCCGGCGTCCGGGGGCTGTCCGCCTGACCCGGCTCGTGCCTGTCCACGAAGCCGCCTTTGGCGCGGCCACTCTTCTCGTCCCGGCGGTCCTCGTCCTCTATTTCATGCACGCCCAGGTGCCGTTTTGGTACAGGTACGGTGTGGGCGCGGTTCTCGCAATGAGCCTGGGCATCAGTTTCCTGGTTGCGTTCAAAACAGATCGCTCGCTTCCCATAGGAGCCCTGGCGGCCATTCTGGTGCTGGCGAACTTTGTGATCCACGGATCCACTATGGTACCCGCCACGCCTTCGCCGTCCACTACCTCCACTCGTTATCGCTCGATCCAGCCCGGCCTGCCCTTTGTCACGGCCAGCGGCCTGACCTTCCTCGAGATGGATCGCTACGAATCCCCCGACTTCGTAGAGCGGCTTTATTACCTGACAGATCGGGAGGCGGCCATCCGTTACGCCCACGCGACCATTTTCGAGGGCCTGCCCGTCGTTCGGCGCTGGTTCCCGGTCCGCGCCAAAGTTGAGGCATATCGAGACTTCGTTCGCCAGCACGGCAGGTTCCTCGTTTTGGGCACACCGGGTTACGCTGAGGACTGGTTACTCGACAAGCTCAAGGATGACGGCGCGAAGATCCATCTGCTCGCCGAGATGAAGACAAGCTACAAAGATGGCAGCCTTTTCGAGGTGACCACGCGCGGCGCCGCGCCGGCCTCCGAGAGATGAGGGCGAGGATGACCGTCTTTGAGTCGGTGATCCGCGGCGGCGGTAGGGCTGTGTGAATCCGATCGGTCGGCCGGAGCGCTTCGGCTCCAGGGGCGGATTCGGCTACCATTTGACAATATGATCGACCTGAGCGGGATGCGCGGCCACAACCTGCGGCTCGGCGACGACGGGATTTGGAGCTGTGAGGCATCGGCCGCCGTTTCATACCCGGAAGGAGGGAATGAGGCTTGCTTCGCCGTGGAAGACTCTTCCTTCTGGTTTGGGCATCGCAACCAGTGCATTCTGGAGGCTGTGAAGCAGTTTCCCCCGCAGGGCGCAATCTTCGATGTGGGCGGCGGAAATGGCTTCGTCGCACGGGCACTGCAAGACGCGGGGATCGATGTGGTCGTGGTGGAACCCGGCCCCCGCGGTGCGGCGAACGCCCGCAGCCGGGGGGTGCGTCATGTTGTCCGCGCGACGCTGGAGGAAGCAGGGTTCGCACGGGCCAGTCTGCCGGCTGTCGGCTTGTTCGATGTTGTTGAGCACATTCCGGATGATCTTCGGTTCCTGGAGAACCTCCACGGCTACTTAACGGAGCAGGGCAGAGTATATATCACAGTGCCGGCATGCCCCTGGCTGTGGTCACACGAGGACGAGTCAGCAGGTCACTTCCGCCGGTACACCAGCCGGAGCCTGTCCAACCTCCTGGCCGGCGCTGGATTAACGGTGGATTATCTGACAGCGATCTTTGACTTTCTTCCGCTCCCAATCTTCTGCTCGCGCGTTCTGCCGTACCGTCTTCATTTGGCGGGATCGCCTGGTGAGTCCCGCTGCGGCGGCCTGGGCCGGGAGCACGAACTGAGGAGCCCCTTTGTCCGTAGGGTATTGGGTTGGACGTTTCGACGCGAACTCAAGCGGATACAGGATCTCCGCAAGACGCGTTTTGGAGGCAGTCTTTTGGCTGTCGGAAGCAAGCGTCAGCGCCGCTCCAGTGCCGCTTCCTGTTGCAGTTGCAGATGACTCCGTCTACACTTGTTTCTTCCGCGGCTGCCTGGGCGGGTAACGGCGCTTGTGGAGTTCGCCCTCGCATTTGCCGCGGCGCCGCATGACGAGCTCGATAGAGTACCTGCTCCACACCGCCCGCAAGCTGCCGCGCAAGACGGCGGTAAAGGACGCGAACGGCTGGCTGACCTTCGAAGAGCTTCTCAACGAGGCCGGGCGGCTGGCTGCCGCCGTTTCGGGCCGCGCGCCAGGCCGGAATCAGCCTGTCGCCGTCTTTCTGCCCAAGACAAAGGAGTGCGTGGTGGCGTTCGCGGCGGTACTCTTGACGGGTAACTGCTACGCCCCGCTGGATCTGAAATCGCCCGCCAGCCGCCTGGCGATTCTCATTAGCACGCTGCGCCCCGCACTTGTTATCACCGACCGGGCTCATTTCGAGGATTCCATCCGGGCAGGTGTCGAGGAGAGCCGAATCCTGGTGTGGGAGTTCCAGGCTGGCCAACCCGTACCCCTGCCGGCCATCGACTGCCTCGACGCAGACCCGGTCTACATCATCCACACGTCGGGCTCCACCGGTGTTCCCAAGGGGGTCGTCATCCCGCACCGCGGCGTCATCGACTACATTGAATGGGCGCGGGAATGCTACTCGGTGGACGAAACCGACACGATCGGCAGCCAGGCGCCCTTTCACTTCGACAACTCGACGCTCGACCTGTACCTCTGCTTCGCCACCGGCGCAACCCTGGTCCTCATCCCGGACGAATGCTTTGCGTTTCCCATACGTCTGATCGAGTTTCTTCGCGAGCGGCAGGTACATCTGATTTTCTGGGTGCCGTCCGTGCTTGTCCAGGTCGCCAAACTGGACATCCTCAGCAAGACGGAACTCCCCCCCCTCCGTAAGATCCTGTTCGCCGGCGAAGTGATGCCCACAAGCTGTCTGAACTACTGGCGCCGCAACTACCCCGGCGCCCTGTTCTCAAACCTGTATGGCCCCACTGAGATCACGGTGGATTGCACCTACTACACCGTCGACCGGGATTTCGCCGACGACGAGCCGCTGCCGATAGGGTTCCCACGCCGCAACCTTGATGTTCTCGTGCTGAACGAGCGAAACGAACCGGCGGCTGTCGGCGAGCGCGGCGAACTGTGCGTACGGGGGAGCGCGCTAGCGCACGGCTACTGGAACGACCCGGAGAAGACCGCCGCCGCGTTTGTACAGAACCCGCTCAATCCTCACTACCCGGAGCGGATTTACAGGACTGGCGACATCGTCTACCGCAACGAGCGTGGCGAAATCATGTACGTCGGGCGGCGCGACAATCAGGTGAAGCATCTTGGCTATCGCATCGAACTCGGAGAGATCGAGTCCGCCGCCTTGGCCCTGCCGGAGATTCGCAACGTCTGTGTTCTCTACGACGCCGTCGGTTCGCGCATCGCCATGTTCTATGAGGCCGGCGCCGCAGTGAGCCCCGCCGGTGTCCGCGCCGCACTGCTGGCGAGGCTCCCGAAGTACATGGTGCCCTCTCTCATCCAGCAGGTGGACGAGATGCCGCTGAACAGCAACGGCAAGATCGACCGCGGCAAACTCGCCGCCGGGCTCAAGACCTGACATGGCGGAACGGAGCGGGATCCGCTGTCTGCCGGAAACCATCGCGCGGCTCCGGGGCCAAGGCCCCTTGCTCACGAACCTGTTTCTTGGTCAGGAGGCTCTGGCTGAACTCGAAGGCGCCGGGCGGCTCACCGTTCTTGACCAGCCCGGCGTGGTGTACTTGCTCAAGACTGACCCCGGCTTTGCTAGGCTGTACTTTTGCTCCGCTGGGGTGGGACCGATTCAGCGCACCCTGGCAAGCATTGAAGCCCCCGGTCCCGGCAGGCTGGTCGTCGACCTCTTGGGTCACCAACCTGATCTCGAGCGCCTGCGCGTCGCATTTCTGGAAAGCGGATTCGCGGACTACAAGCGGTTCATTCGTATGTCGCGCGCTGCGGTCGCTTCACTGCCCGCTCCCTGGCCGGGGCCGCCGCCGGCTGTCCTGCGGCGCGCTACTCCCCAGGATGCAGCAGAGGTACACCGCCACCTGTGGGAAAACTTCGACCCCCGTGCCGAACACCTGCCTCCCCTGGCCGAAGTGGAGCGGGCCACCGAACTTGGAACCGTGCTGCTCGCCGAGCGCGGGGCCGAAATCGGCGCGCTCCTCTGGTACGACCGCCTGGGCCTCACTACGATGCTCCGATACTGGTTGGTGCTCGAGAATTACCGCCGCACGGGCCTGGGGGACCTCCTGCTGCGCAGTTACCTTACCGAATCTGCGGAGTGTAAGAGATTCCTGCTGTGGGTGGAGGCGGACAACTCGCCGGCCCAGAGGCACTACCGTTACTACGGATACCAGCCTGACGGAGTCTCGGATCAGATTATGATGAAAGGCGAAACGACGCATGGAGACGATCCTTAGCATCCTCGGTGAGATCCGACCGGAATTCGACTTTCGGGCATCAGACGACTACCTGCGGGACGGCATGCTGGACTCCTTCGACGTGGTGACGCTGGTGGCCGCTCTGGACCGGCATTTCTGCATCTCGATCGACGGCGTCCAGATCACGCCCGAGAATTTCCGAAACCTGGACGCGATCATGGTCCTGCTGCGGAAACACGGGGTGAGCCTGTGAATTGCCGCTTCTCCGGCAAGCGGATCAGCGCCCTGGTGACGGTCGTGCCTCCAAACGAAGTACGGTTCGAGGACGAGATTGACAACTTCGGCTTCTCGCGGGCCAAGTCCATGAAGCTGAAGATGGTGATGGGCTTCGACCGCCATCGCCTCGCCGACGAGCGCACCTGCGCCTCGGATCTGTGCCTGTTCGGTCTTCAGCACCTCCTCGCGGGCGGCCACCTGAGACCCGAGGAGATCGACGCTTTGATCTTTGTCTCCCAGTCACCCGACCACCTGATTCCTCCCACCAGCAACCTGATTCAAGGCCGCGCCGGCCTGGGCCGGAAGACGTTCTGCATGGACATCAACCAGGGCTGCGCGGGATTCGTCATTGGGCTCCTGCAGGCGTTCATGATGCTGGAGTTGCACCTGGTCGAGCGGGTCGTGCTCATGAACGGCGACACGCTGAGCCATCGCGTGGGAAAGCGTGACCGCAACATCTATCCGATGGTTGGGGATGCCGGTTCGGTCGCGGTAGTCGAAAACGATCCGGGAGGCCAGCCGATTTACGCGGTGTTGTACATGGATGGATCGCGCAGCAAGGTTCTTCATATCCCCGCCGGTGGCGCCCGGTTGCCGTCGAGCCCCGAGACGTGCGTGGAGAAGGACGTCGGTGACGGCAATTTCCGCAGCAAAGAGCACTTTTACATGGACGGTCCTGCCGTGTTCAACTTCGTCCAGGCCGAGGTCCCGCCCATGATCGGGGAGTTGCTGGCGAAAGCCGGCTGCCCGAAGGACGAGGTCGACTACTTCCTCTTCCACCAGCCGAACCGGTTTATGCTGGAGAAACTCGCCGATGCCATCCAGGTGCCTCGTGAAAAGATGCCTTCCAACGTCGTCGAGAACTTCGGCAATGCGAGTTCGGTGACGATTCCCACCTGTATTGCCTTCAATTTCGCGGACGCCTTCCGTCAGCGGGCCCACCGTGTGTGCCTCGGAGGTTTCGGCGTGGGACTCACGTGGGGCGCCATCCTGATGGACATAGGGCCTATGCTCGCCTGCGAACTGGTGGAGTACCAACCGCAAGATCACTGAGCTGGCACCCCGATCCCGTTCAAGAAGGATCTCAGGGAGGCCCTGCCCCACAACTGACCCAAACACCGACCCCGCACCATAGGGTCCTGCCGCGATTCCTTTCGCCAGTCACAACTGCGCGCTCTTTGCTCAATCCGTTGATTCCCCTTGACTTCCCTCCAATCGTCCGTCGCCCCGCCCCGGCTTTCCCAGAAATCGGATGGCATAATCGTCGTGGAGGTTGCTTGCGATGTCAGTGCATTCCAATTTGGTCCCAACCGACCCTGAGCGGACTACGCCTGACCCGGTCTACGCTCACCAGGCCCGCCAGCTCGGCCGCCCTGACCTGGCTGACCCTGTGATCCGTCACCACCTCAACCTGCCCCCTCTCCCCGACCCTTACGAAAAAGCCCGCCAGAGAGCCGAGTACTGGCAAAAGGAGCGCCACAAGCACGTGCTTCCCTGAAACGCGGCTGTTGGCTTGTCGGGTATAATCTTGTTGTGAAATCCGTTACGCTGAGTGTCATTGCGGGGTTGCTCGCGCTGGTCCTCGGGGGCTGCAACCGCGGGCTGGAAAACAAGGAGGCCGTACGTCAGGCCATCCTGGATCACCTTTCCAAACGCGGCACTGTCAACTTGAACTCCATGCAGGTCGACGTCGTATCTGTCTCCTTCCGCCAGAACGAAGCCGACGCGACCGTCTCTTTTCGGCCCAAGGGCTCCCAGGGGGGCCCGGGCATGACCATGAACTACACCCTCGAAAAGCAGGGCAACCAATGGGCAGTGAAGGGCCGCGCCGATAGCGCCGGCTCTCCTCACGGCGCCGGAGGCCAGATGCCCGGGGGTATGCCGTCGGGTCACCCGCCGGTCGGTGGAGCACCGCCCCCCGAGACCAAAAAATGAAGAGTGTCGCCATCTTAGGTGGCGGCCCCGCGGGAGCTTTCGCGGCCGAGCGCCTGGCATCGGCCGGCATGAGGACCGTCCTGTTCGACGAGAAGCTGGCCTGGGAAAAGCCCTGCGGCGGCGCGCTCACCTACAAGGCTTACGAAAAGTACCCTTTCCTTTTGTATAATGACCATCCGAAGCGGCTGGTCACCATGACCCGGCTGGCCGCGTCCGGGGCGGGGGCCGCCAGGATGAAGCTTCGCCAGCCCATGGTGATCTACTCGCGATACGAGTTGAACCGCATGCTGCTGGCGCGGGCCGAACGCGCGGGCGCGCAAATTGAGCAGGCGCGCGTCCTCGGACTCGATCGCACCGGCAACCGGTGGAAGCTGGCCACCAGGCAAGGCTCGCTCGAAGCCGATTTCTGCATCGTCGCCACCGGGGCCAGAAATCACTTGCCCGGAGTTGGGACCCGGCTGACGCCCGCCGACACCATGCTGGCGCTCGGCTACTTCGTGCCGGAGGAGCAGGAGCACATCGACATTCAATTCCTGCCGCAGTTGGAAGGCTACATCTGGGTCTTTCCGCGATGCGGGCATCTTTCGGTCGGCATCTGCGGCAAGCGGGAGCCGGCGCAGCATCTCAGGGCCAGACTCGAAACCTACATGCAGGAGAAGGGGATCTCCTGGAAGAACGCGTCTTTCTACAGCCACGTGCTGCCTTCCCTGGCGACGCGTGCGTGGAGGTGCAACCGGGTGGCTGGAGACGGCTGGCTGGCCGTGGGCGACGCAGCCGGCTTGGTGGATCCCATCACCGGCGAGGGGCTTTACTATGCGATTCGCTCCGGCGACCTCGCCAGCCAGATCGTGCTTTCGGACGCGCACGCCCCTGACCAAAAGCCGCACGCTTACAGCGCGCTCCTCCAACGCGACTTCGCGGCGGATCTGGAACTTGGCGCCGCGCTGGCGCGCCGTCTTTTCCTCGGCAGAGTGCTGTTTGCCAGCGTGCCCCAGCGCATGATCCAATTCATGCGCCGCAGCCCCATGTTCCATGAGTTGATGCAGGACCTGTTCGCCGGCACGCAGGGATACGTCGACCTCAAGGCGCGGTTGCTACGCAACCTCCACGGCACGATGTTCGAGACCGCCGTGAACTTCCTGCTCAGCAGGCTGGTGCCCGGCGAAACCTGATTCAATTCGGGGACAGGCTACGAAATCCCCAAAATCAGAAGGAGGTATGATTGGGGATTTCGTAGCCTGTCCCCGAATTGCGGGAATTTGGCATGACTCACGAGAGATCGGAAGAGCTGTTCGCCAGGGCGCGGAAGTCGATTCCCGGCGGTGTGAACTCGCCCGTCCGCGCCTTTCGTGGGGTGGGAGGCACGCCCCCGTTCATCGCGCGCGGCCAGGGTTCCCACATCTGGGACGCCGATGGCAACGAATACATTGACTATGTAGGCTCCTGGGGGCCGCTGCTGCTCGGGCACCGCCACCCAGACATCCTCAAAGCGATCGAAGAGGCCGCTTCCCGCGGAACCAGCTTCGGCGCTCCCACCGAGCGCGAAGTCGAGCTGGCCGAGGCGATCCGCGACGCCGTGCCCTCCATTGATATGGTGCGGCTGGTGAACTCCGGCACCGAGGCCATCATGAGCGCCATACGGCTGGCCCGGGGCTTTACTGGGCGGGACATCACCGTGAAGTTCGAAGGCTGCTACCACGGGCACGTGGACTCGCTGCTGGTGAAGGCCGGTTCAGGCGTGGCGACGCTCGGGCTTCCCGACACGGCAGGGGTGCCGAAAAGCTTCGCCGACACGACCATCGCCCTCCCGTTCAATTCGGTCGAAGCCGTCGAGCGGGCTTTCGCGGAGCACGGCGACCACCTCGCCTCGGTCATCGTCGAGCCGGTGGCGGGCAACATGGGATGCGTGCCGCCCGCCCGCGGTTTTCTGGAAGCTCTGCGCGAAATCACAGCCCGTCACGGCGCCCTGCTGATCTTCGACGAAGTCATGACGGGCTTCCGGGTGTCCTACGGCGGCGCCCAACAACTCTACGGCATACGCCCGGACCTGACGACCCTGGGCAAGGTGATCGGGGGCGGCCTGCCCATCGGGGCTTACGGCGGGCGCGCTGACATCATGTCCAAGATCGCGCCATCCGGCCCCATCTACCAGGCCGGAACGCTGTCAGGCAACCCCTTGGCGGTGTCCGCGGGTCTGGCGATGCTCCGCTACCTGAAGTCTCACCCGGAGGTCTACGAACAATTGGAGCGGCGCGCCGCGCGGCTGGTCGCGGACGCACCGCCTGGCCTGACCGTGAACCGGGTCGGGTCGATGTTTACGCTTTTCTTCACCGAGGGGCCTGTGACCGACTACGAGACCGCGAAAAGGTCCGACACCAAGCGATTTGCCGAGTACTTCCATTTCATGCTGGAGCGCGGGATCTACTTGGCGCCTTCTCAGTTCGAAGCGGCCTTCGTCTCCGCGGCCCACACGGACGAGGACACCGAGCGGACCGTTACGGCCGCCCGCGAGTTCTATAGAATATCAAGTGAAAGCCATGAGTGAGACTACGGCACGGGCGGGGAGTGAAGCCGGCTCCCGGGAATTGCCTTCGTGGAAGACTTGGCTCTCCACCGTCTCCGCTTGTCTGTTGGCGTTAGCGTTCATCGTAGCGGGTGTCTGGAAGATCACCGACCCTCTTGCCGCGGCGGTCCGCATGGTGCAAGCGCGTGTTCCGCAGATCCTGAGTCTTCCCGCGGCACTGGGCTTTGGGATCTCCGAGACTTTCGCGGGGGTGCTGCTGCTGGTCCCTCGATTTCGACGCTGGGGCGCATACCTTGCGGCGCTGCTCCTGGTGGCGTTTATCATTTACATCGGCCTCTTCTACAACGTTTTGAGAGGCGAGGACTGCAACTGCTTTCCATGGCTGCGGCGCGCGGTCGGCCCCGCCTTTTTCATTGGCGATGCGATCATGCTGTTGATGGCGCTGGCCGCGGGCTGGTGGGCCAGGCCCTCGCATGGCCTTCGAAACGCGTCCATCGTTCTTGGCGCGGTGTGCGTATTTGCCGCCGTGTCCTACGGTGTCACCGCCGTGCGCCAGACCTCGGTGCGGGCCCCTGACTCCATCACGGTGAACGGCAAACCATTCCCGCTGCACCAGGGCCGCGTGTTTCTGTTCTTCTTCAACCCCGAGTGTCTGCACTGCGACCACGCCGCGCGCGAGCTGGCAAAACTCAACTGGGGGCAGACCGCGATTGTCGCCGTGGCCACGCAGGAACCCGAGTTCGGGCCGGAGTTCCTCAGTTCCGCTCAACTGCACGGGGTGCTCACGCCGGACGTGGAGGTCTTGAGAAAGACCTTTTCCTTCGTGGACGTTCCGTTTGGGGTGGCGCTCGAGAACGGGCGCCAGCGCGCGGTGTTCACCACTTTCGACTCGCCGGAGCCAGCCGAAATACTTCGGAAACTCGGGTTCGTGAGGTAGGTTCTAAAACGCCGGAGGGCTACTGCCGGCGCTTCAGGGTCGGACGCTCGTCGTCGCCGGAGCTCGAACTGGAGTCCGTGCCATTCTTGCCGTCGCCACCGACCGGCGTGGTGCCGCCGCCAGGGGGCTTGCGCAGGGTAGGCCGGCCGGCGTCCTTCAGGTCCACCTTGCGGTGCGTGTTCAGAGCCAGCAGCCGCCCCTTCACGTCGTTGAATTCCGAGGTGTTGACCACGTATTCCGGCTTGGCCTTCAGCATATCCTGAATGTTCTTCTGCGCCTCCTTGATCCGCTCCTCGGTCATGGGGTGAGTGGCGAAGACCTTGGACATGGTCCCGGGTTTCTTCTTTTCGAGCGTCTGGATCTTCTCGAAGAAATCCACGAAGGCGGTCGGATCGTAGCCGGTGGCGTACATGTACTGGAGCCCCAGCTTGTCGGCTTCCGCCTCAAAGCCCCTGGAGAAGGTCAGGAAGGTCAGCGGGATCGCCAGGCTGGCGCCTTGCCGGATGGCGTAACCGGTCCAGCCTCCCATGAAGATCAATGGGAGCGACAACCAGTTGGCGATTTCTCCGCGGGATGCCTGCCGCGTGCCGTGACGCGCGGCGACGTGGGCGATCTCGTGAGCCATCACTCCGGCCAGCTCAGCCTCGGTGTCCGCCTTCTCAATCAGCCCCGAATTCACGTAGAAGAAGCCCCCGGGTAGGGCGAACGCATTGACCTCATCGCTGTCGATCACCTTGATCGTGAACGGGACCTTGGCGTCGGAGTTGCGGACCAGGTTCTGGCCCACACGGTTCACGTACTCGGCGACGACGGGATCGTCGATGATTTTGGCGCCCTGCTCGACCTCTTGCGAAAGCTGCTTACCGAGCTGGATTTCTTTCTCCAGCGAGTACAGGTTCACGCGCCCGTCGACATCGCGGTTGCCGATCTGGTCCGGGTCGTTTTCCTTATTCTTGGGAGACTGCTTCTTGTCCTTCGAGGTAGCCTTCGTGTCCGTGGAGGCGCCCTTGGTGTCCGTGGAGGCGCCCTGGGTGTCCGTGGAGGCGCCCTGGGTGTCCTGAGCCAATCCGTCGGCCGAAAGCACGAAGGCCAGTGCAAACAGCGGAATCAGTCTGGGAATCCACCGGTAGTTCATGGAAAGTCCCTCCATCCCCGGAGTTCTGAATACATTATACCGCCACAGCCGTGGCAGCCACCATAGAGTTGAACGTATAGTCAGAATAATGGGTTACAGCGAATCTGACGCGAGCCGGGAATCACAGCCCCTGTGGCTCCGCCACCGAGACTCCTTCCCGGTCACGGAAAACCTCATTTACCTGAACCACGCTGGGGTGGGCCCCTTGTCGAAGCCCGCGGCGGACGCCATGAAGCGCCTGGCTGATGATGCCTTGCACTTTGGCTCCAGTCATTATGATGCCTGGCTATCGACCTACGCTGCGCTACGGGTCTCCGCCGCGCGGCTGACCGGTGCCGCGCCGGAGGAGATCGCCCTGGTGAAGAACACCTCCGAAGGGATCGCCACGGTGGCGATCGGGCTCGACTGGCGCGCCGGAGACAAAGTCATCGCATTCAAGGAGGAGTTCCCCGCTAACTACTTCCCCTGGAAGCGCTTGGAGGCGCGGGGCGTCAAGGTCGAGTGGCTCTCGATAGAGGACGATCTGGGCCTAGTGGACGCAGCTTGCCGCGGGGCGCGCCTGCTGGCCCTCAGCTTCGTCCAATACCTGAGCGGGCACCGCGCGGACCTGGAGGCGATCGGGGAAATCTGTCACCGCCGGGGGTGTCTGTTCCTCGTGGACGCCATCCAGGGCCTCGGGGCGTTCCCTCTGGATGTCCGCAAGGCACGCATCCACGCGCTTGCGGCCGACGGTCACAAGTGGCTGCTGGGGCCGGAGGGCTGCGGCCTCTTGTACGTCCAGAAAGACTTACAGGATTCCATCGAACCCGTCGAATTCGGCTGGACCAACGCAGCCCACTACCACGACTATGCCAGCCGCGACATGGCTCTGCGTCCTGACGCCGGCCGCTACGAGTGCGGCACCCTGAACACCATTGGCTGCTACGGCCTGAGGGCGGCGATCGACTTCTTGCTCGAAGTTGGCGTGGAGCGAATCGGCCCGGCGGTCCAGGCCCTCGGCGACCAAGTGGCCCGGGGTGTCGCCCTCAGGGGCTATGAGGTCCTGGGCACGAGAACGGAAGCCAACGGCGCTGGCATTGTCTGTTTCCGCAAGGAAGGCCTGGACAGCCGGCTGGTTGTGCGCCAGTTAAGAGAGCAGGGAATCGCCGCCGCTCCCCGTCAAGGCTGGGTGAGGGTGTCGCCGCACTTCTACATCAGCCCTGACGACATCGACAGGGTGCTCGCGGCTCTGCGGTGACCGGCCGCTACGATCTCCGAATTGCGCCGCCTGAATCCCTGCGCACCGTGTACAGCAGTTCTCCGCGAAGGTCACGGACCCGAACCAGCAGCGGCATGTCGCCGGGCAGAGCGTGGGTGGCGCAGCCCAGGCACGGGTCGTAGGCGCGGAAGGCCATCTCCACCATGTTCAGCACGCCGTCCGACATGTTCTCGCGCGTCACGTGGCCTTTGGCCGCCTTCTCCACGCTCATGGCGATGCGGGCCGCGTTGTTCTGCGTCGCCACGATCAGGTTGGCGTTCGTCACCAGGCCCCGCTCGTCGGTCACGTAGTGGTGGATGAGCGTTCCGCGCGGCGCCTCGACCACGCCGACGCCTTCCTTCGGGACGGCTGTCGGCAGCCTCCGGATATCGGGACTCGAAACCTCGGGGTCGTCCGCCAGTTCCTTCATCCGCTCGGCGGCATAAAGCAGCTCGACCAACCGGGCCCAGTGATTGGCCAGCGTCTGGTGCACCGGCTTACCGCCCAGGACGCTGACGTACTTCTCGTAAGCCGCTTGCGCCAGGGGCGTAGCCATCCCATCGGCCGCGTTGAGCCGCGCCAGCGGAGCCACGCTGTAGACGCCGCTCTCGGCGCCTTCGGTGAAGCCTTTCCAGCCGGGCTGCTTCAGGTAGCAGAACTTCATGTAGGACCAGGGCTCCACGTGCTCGCCGATGTAGTCGAGGTACTTGGCCGGATCGAACCTCGCGGCCCTCTGGCCCTCGGGCGACACCACGCGTAGCTGCCCGTCATAGAAGTTGACGCGGTTGCGCTCGTCCACCATCCCCATGTAATGAGTGCGATGGGTGTAGGCGTCCGAGAGGATCAGGTCCACGTAGCCGGAGTTCTTCAGGACGATCTTGTCGAACAACTCCAGCGTGAACTGGCCGAAGTCCACCGCCTCGGCGGCCACCTGGCTGGAACTGGCGGCGCTCGTCCTCGCTGATGCGCCGGGCCACGCCGCCGGGCAGCCCGAACACCGGGTGGCAGGCCTTGCCGGCGGCCAGCGCCACCAGAGCCGCGCAGCTTTCGGCGCATCGCGATGACCTTCTTGCCGGTCTCCACGCCGACCTTGCCGATCACGCCGAGCACGTTGCGCTCGGCGGCGGGCGCTGTCGGACCGACCACGAAGTCCGGCCCGCCCAGGAAGTAGAAGTGCAGCGCGTGGTCCTCGACCATGAACGTGGTGTAGACCAGTTCGCGGATCTTCCGGGCCGCGGGAGTGGGCTCCACCTGGTAGACAGCATCCACGGCCTTGGTGGCTGCCATGTGGTGCGCGGTCGGGCAGACGCCACAGATGCGCGAAGTGATCTGCGGCATGTCTTCCACGGGCCGCCCTTCGGCGAACTTCTCGAAGCCGCGCAGTTCCGGCACCTGGAAGTAGGCCCGTTCCACCTTCCCCTCTTCGTCGAGGAAAATGTCGATCTTCCCGTGGCCCTCCAGCCGCGTGACCGGGTCGATCGTAATACGTCGCGTGGCGCGTTTCTTCAGCGGACATCGGATGTCGCCTCCATTTTCTTTCTCACCAGCAGAGAAGCCGGCAGACTGTAACGGTAGAAAGTGCCGACGGGATCCGGCAGCGACTCGAGCGCCTGCCAGAATCGCCTGGTCGTCCTTCGCCTCCAGGAGGGAAGCCATGCCCGGACATGGCCTTGGCGCCGAAGTCCTTGACGCGGCTGGTCGGGCCGAAGCAGCCAGTGCAGGGCATGTTGCCCTGTATACAGCGCGACCCGCAGCCTCCGCGGGTGGCCGGCCCCATGCAGAGCAGGCCCTGCGCCAGCAGGCACTTCTCGTGGTCGATCAGAACCTGGTGCGGGCGCTTGAACTCCGCGATGGCGAGCTTCTCGGGCTTGGTCTCCTTCCTGGGGCAATCGTCGCAAAGCGCCCGGTCCGGCGCCAGCACGGAACCCTTGGGCGGCAGCTTGCCGCCGAGCAGAGCCTCGACAGCCTGCTTGAGCAAGTCTGGGGTAGGCGGGCAACCGGGCACGAAGTAGTCGACGTCGACCACCTGGTCCAGCGTCTTCACCGTATCGTAGAAGCCCGGCAGGTGAACCGTTCGCCCGTTGTCCCTGTAGGTCACTTCCGGGAGCACGCCGTCGGGGTTCACCGTGCTGGGGCTCTCCGAATAAACCCGCTGGAAAATGCTCTTCCGGTCCCATAAGTTGGCCAGGCCCGGAATCCCACCGAGTTGCGCGCAGGCGCCGAAGGCGATCATGAACTGCGACTTCCGGCGCAGCAGGTGCGCCATCTCCTCCTGCTCCGTGGTTCGGATGGCCCCGTTCAGAAAGGTCGCCACAATGCCCTTGTCCGGCAACGCGTCCACGTCCTTGCGCTTGAAGTCCAGCGCCACGGGCCACAGGACGATATCCACCGCGGACACCACGTCGAGAATTTCCTCGGCGAGGTCCACGACGGCCTCCTCGCAGCCGCCGCAGGAGGCGCACCAGTAAAATGCGACTTTCGGTTTCTCGCTCATGCTGCCGTCACCTCCTCCGCCACCATCTCCCGAGGCGCGCTGGTCCGCAGGGGCCCCAGGGCGCGGATCTTCTGGACCATGTCGTTGACCACGGCCTTGACGCGCTCTCCCTCGGCGGCTGAGATCCACTCCAGCCGCAGGCGTTCGTCCTCGATGCCCATCTCCCTCACCATCTTCTTCAGGAGATAGAAGCGGCGAAGCGCCTTGTAGTTGCCCTCCTGATAGTGGCAGTCGCCGGGATGGCAGCCGCCGATCAGCACGCCGTCCGCCCCCTTGGCGAAAGCCTCCAGAATGAATTGCGGGTCCACTCGGCCGGAGCACATCACGCGGATCACGCGCGTGTTGGGCGCGTACTTCATCCGCGACGTGCCGGCCAGGTCGGCCGCCAGATAGGTGCACCAATTACAAAAGAAAGCCACGATCCTGGGTTCAAATCCGTCCGTGGCGCTGGGTGAGCCTGTTTGTGTCTGTTCAGACATGAGCCAGAACTCCTTCGATCTCTTCGAAAATCTGCTCGTCTTCAAACAAATTCTGCCCGATCGAGCCCGAGGGGCAAGCCGCCACGCATGTCCCGCAGCCCTTGCACAAGACCTCTTGGATCCTCGCCCGAAACTTCTCCGCGTCGAACAGGATGGCGCTGTACGGACACAGCGGTACGCACGTCCGGCACCCCGAGCACTCATCCTCACGCACGTAGGCGGTGTTGGGCTCCAACTCGATCGACCCGGCGTCGATGAGAGCCAGCGCCTCGCAAGCCGCGGCGCCCGCCTGCGCTACGGTGTCCGGGATATCTTTCGGCCCCTGGCAGCAGCCGGCCAGAAAAACCCCGTCGGTAAATGTGTTCACCGGCGCGAGTTTGGGGTGACGCTCCAGGAAGAAACCCTCGTTGGCGCAAGTGATATTGAACAGGCGCCGCACATCCTGTGCGTCCGGTTGTGCCTCCAGTCCTACGGCGAGGACCACCATGTCCACGGGCACCTTCCGTATCTTGCTCAAGAGTGTGTCTTCCGCCTGGAGGATCAGCCGCCCGGCGCCATCCGGCTCCGGGTAGACGTCGGCTACTTTGCCGCGGATGAAGTACACGCCCTCCTCGGCGACCCTGTTGTAGAACTCCTCGAAGGACTTGCCGGGCGTGCGCATGTCGATGTAGAAGTTGTACACGTCTGCTCGATGTCTTTTCCTTGATCAGGTGCGCCAGCTTCAAGGAATACATGCAGCACACGCGCGAGCAGTAACGGTTGGTGTGCGCGTCCCGGCTTCCGATGCAGTGCAGATCCCCACGGTCTTTGGCTTGCGCCCGTCGCGCAGAATGACTTCGCCCCCGGTCGGTCCGGAGGCGTTGACCAGCCGTTCCACCTCCAACGACGTGTAGACGTTGGGGTAGACGCCGTAGCCGTAGTACGGAATCCGCTTCGCATCGAAGACATGGAAGCCGGTTGCCAAGATGATGGAGCCCACATCGATCGTCTCCAGGCGCTCCCGCTGCTGGAAGTCGATGGCGTTGCGTTCGCCGCAGACTTCCACGCAGGTCTTCTTGCACTTGCCGCTCTTGAACTCGATGCAGGTTTCGGGATCGATGACCACCAGTTGCGGCACGGCCTGCGGGAAGGAAATATACACCGGCTTGCGCTTGCTCAGTCCCAGGTTGAACTCGTCGAGGACTTTCGCTTGCTTGTAAACGCAGGCCTCGATGCACTCCAGACAACCGATGCAGGCGTCTTCAATGATGAAGCGCGGCTTACGCCTCACCGTCACCTTGTAGTTGCCCACGTAACCTTCGACGGCTGCCACTTCCGAGAGCGTCCACAGCGTGATGTTCGGATGCGCGCGCACCGCCGTCATCTTGGGCGTCAGGATGCAGGCGGCGCAATCCAGCGTGGGGAAGGTCTTGTCGAACATTGCCATGTGGCCGCCGATGGTCGGCTCGCGCTCCACCAGGTAGACGTGCTTGCCGGCGTTGGCCAGGCTGAGCGCCGCGTGAATCCCCGCGATGCCGCCGCCCGCGACCAGGACCGCCGGGTTGATGGGCACACTCCGCTTCTCCAGGGGCTTGTGGAGCTTCACCCGGCCGATGGCGGCGCGCATCAGGTCCAGCGCCTTGCGAGTGGCGGCCTGCTTGTCCTCGTGCACCCAGGAGTCGTGCTCCCGCAAGTTCACCATCTGGAATAGATACGGATTGATCCCGCCCTCGGCGGTCGCGTTGCGGAAGGTCTTCTCGTGCAACTGCGGCGAGCAGGCCGCGACCACCAGCCGGTTCAGGTTGTACTGTTTGATGTCCTGCTTGATGAGTTCCTGCCCAGGATCGGAGCACATGTACTTGTAGTCGCGGGCAATGGCGACGCCGGGCAGGGCAGCCGCATACTGGGTAGCCGCCTTCACGTCGATGGTAGCAGCGATGTTGGTCCCGCAATGACAAATGTACACGCCAATGCGTTGGGACCCGTTCGTCTCAGGCATTCTCTTTGCTCCTCTCCGCTGGAACGACGCACTCCTCCACCAGTTCCGCCAGATCCTTTACCGCCAGCTTGCCTTCCAGCCCGGTCGTTTTCAGCGCGTCTCGGAACATGACTAGGTCCTTGGGGCAACTGACGACCAGGGTGTTCACTCCGCTCAGTCCGGCCGCCTCACGCACCCGATTCTCCGCCGGGCGCTCCTTCACGCCGGGTGTGTCCTCCATCCAGATCCGGCCCCCGCCGGCTCCGCAGCAACTGGCCCGCGCCCGGTTCCGCGGCATCTCGCGCAGTTTGAGACCCAGGGCGTCGAGCACTCTACGAGGAGGGTCATAGACGCCGTTGTAGCGCCCCAGGTAGCACGGGTCGTGGTAGGTGACAGTGCCGTCGGGCTTCGGGGCCAGAGCCAGCTTGCCGCCACGGATGACCGAATTCAGCACTTCGGTGTAGTGAACCACCTTGCCGTCCGCGGGGAAATACTCGTTCTTCAGAGCGTTGTAGGTGTGCGGATCCGTGGTCACGATCCTGTCGAACTTCACCTTGCCCGCCGCCTCCAGGTTCTTGTCGCGCAGCACTTCGAACAATCCCTCCTCGCCGATACGGCGCACGTCGTTGCCCGAGTTCTGCTCGGCTTCGTAGAGAATCCCGAAGTTCAGTCCCGCTTGCCGGAACAGGCGCGCCGTTGCGCGCGTAATGGGCTGCAGGCGCGGGTCGTATGAGGCGTAGTCGCCGACGAACCAAAGGTACTCGACGGGCTCCTTGCGGGCGTCCTTGATCTTGAAGTCGAGCCCCTGCGTCCACTTGGGCCGCGCCCGCGGCGAAGTGCCGAAGGAGTTCCCGTAACGCGAGAAGTTCGTAAGCGCCGTCTGCACGGCGGGTTCGACCTCGCCCTTTCCGACCAGCAGCCGGCGCATCTCAACCACCAATGGGATGTGCTCGTTGAACACCGGGCACTGCTCCATGCAGGCTGCGCAGGTCGCGCAGGCCCAGATCTCCTCCGGCTTCAAGACGTCGCCCACCAGCCCGTGCCGCGGGCTCTCCGCTCGCGCCAGTTCCTTGACGTAGTGAATGAGCATCTTGGGCGAAAGCGGATAGCCGCTCGCGAAGCACGGGCAACTGCGGTCGCACCGGCCGCACTCGGCGCAGGCGAAGCCGTTGAACAGCTCCCTCCACGTAAACTGCTCTCGGAGAGTGGCGCCCTCGCTCGGCGCAGGCATGTAGCCCGGCGTAAGCGAGGAGAAAAACACACCGAAAGGTGAAGCTAGCAGATGGAGGTGCTTGGAGTATGGCAAGAAGGCCAGGAAGCCCAGCACGGTCACCATGTGGGTCCACCACATCCAGAGGCGCACGGTGGCATCCGGGCTGAAGGATCCCGCCAGCGAGGTGGCCAGCACCATGGCGATCAGGATCAGGATCAGTGTGGCGTCCCCCGACCGCTCCAGCCGAGGCGGCGTGAAGAAGTACCGCCTCACGGCGGCCACGGCCAGCGCCACCAGGCCGATTATGCCGGACGCCTCCACGGCGAGGGCCATCCAGCGGACCCCGTCGGCGTAAGGAATCGGCAGGATGGGAACCAAGCCGCGGGCCAGGTTCCAAAAGAAGGAGGTTGCGTAGAAAACGAAGGCCCAGAAGATCAGGAAGTGAGCCAGTCCGATGACCGGTTCATTCAGCAGCCGCTTCTGGCCCAGAACGTTGCCGAGGACCAGGCCCAGGCGTCTGGGGATCTGATCCCAGCGATTCTCAGGCCGTGCCGTGGCCAGCGTGCGGATGTACCGGATCACACGCCGTCCGAACAGGAAGAACGACACGAGCGTGAGTACCCACAGCAAGGCAAAGCCGGGGATGCCCAAATATGTCAGACGGCCCGGATCGTGCATAAGGGGTCATCCTTTCCTGCTCCGGACCGTTTCGGTGAGCGCTGGGAGAAAGTCCAGCGCGTCGGCGACCACCCCGTAATGAGCCACGTTGAAGATGGGCGCTTGCGCGTCGGTGTTGATAGCCACGATCAAGCCCGCGTTCCGAATTCCCTCCACGTGCTCCGGAGCCCCGCTGATGCCCGCCGCGATATAGAGCTTCGACTTGACGATCACCCCGGACTTGCCGACCTGCCGCGACAGTGGCAGCCACCCCTGGTCGATCACCGGGCGCGAGCCGCACACCGCGCCGCCCAGCGCCTGGGCCAGTTCTTCCGCCAGCTCGAGGTTGTCCTTGCTCTGGATGCCGCGGCCGACGGCGACCAGAACCTCCTGCTGCGAGATGTCCACGTCGCCGCTTTCAGGCTCGATATAGCGGCGGAAACGCACCCGCGTCGCATCCGGCAAATCGACCACCACGTCCTCGACCGGAGGCGCTCCCGCCGCCTTGCCCTTATCTGCGGGGCGTGCGCCTGGCCAGACCCCCAGGACCGCGGGGTCCTGGCTCACTGCAACGGTAGCCTCCATCTTGCCGCCGTACATGGTCGAGCGCGCCAGGATCTGCCCGTTCGAGACCTGCACATCTTTGCAGAAATTCACCCCGGGCGAGTCAAATCGCGCCGCTACGAACGTGCCCACGCTCAGGGTCACGTTGGTGAGCGGGACCAGGATGAGCCGCGGACGCCTGGCGCCGGCCATCTGCGCCAGCGCCTCGCTATAGGGTTCGTGCAAGGGTTCAGCCAAAGTGGGGTGGTCCACGGACAGGACGCAGTCGGCCCTGCCCAGGCTCTCCGCCAATCCCCGGCTCCCGTGACCCAGCAGCACGGCCTCCAACTTCACTCCCAGCGTGTCCGCCACCTCGTGGCCCAGGGCCAGCACTTCGTAGGTGATCTCCGAAACCTGCCCGCGCCAGTGTTCCACCAGTACCCAGACATTTCCAGCCATCGCGTCTCCCTCCTCAGAAGAACCCGCGCTCGCTCAGGATTCCGCAGAGCTTGCCGGCCGCTTCTTCAGGCGAGCCCTCCAGCATCTCCGCGTGTGCCGCCACTTCGGGTTTTGCCAACCGCACGATTTCCAGCATCACAGCAGCCGCGCCGGAGGTCGCCGGCGCCGATTCAATGCTTTGCGACTTCATCACTGCCCGCACCTTGGCGACAGGCACGTAGCGCGGAGGCTTCTCGGCGGCCTGCATGCCCACGACCGCCGGCAGCGGGGAGTCGAACTCGCCGCGTATGCCGGACGGGAACTCCCGTGTGAGCACGGCCGTGCCGGCGGCAGTGTCGCAAGTAACACCAGTCACGATGCCCACGAAGGGCAGCCCCAGATGATGAGACACGAGCGGGGCGATCAAGCCGTCCAGATCATCGATAGCCTGGGTCCCGGCCAGGATCAGATCCGCCGGCATCAGCCCGGGTATTTGTCGCAGCGCGTCCGAGAACACCTTGGCCGCGGCGTTGGTGGAGACTTCAGGAGGCGCCTCCACGATCTTGATCGCGCGGTCCACCCCCTTGGCCAGCGCCGCGAAGAGCGCGTCGTCGACCTCCGGCGCGTCGAGCGCGATGGCCGTCACCTTGCCCCCGTAACGCTCCTTCAGGATAAGCGCCTCCTCCAGCGCATGATCATCGGACTCGCTGACGATCATCCGCAGGAACTCCGTGTCCAGCGACTTGCCGTCGGGCGCGACTTCCAATTCCTCGACGACGTCCGGCACCATTCTCAGAAGGACGAGAATATTCATCTGCTAGACCTCCATCGACTCGGCCAGTAGTTCGTTGATGTCCTTGACCATCATCTTGTTGTCGTAGCCCAGCACCTTGAGGGCGTCCTCGAAGCGCGAAATCTCGTAAGGGCAGGAAATGGCCAGAACGTCGGCGCCGGTAGCCGCCGCCTCCTTGACGCGCCGTTCCGACAGTCGCTCGTAGCCTTTCGCCTTGTAGTAGGTGTCCAGCCACATCCCGCCGCCTCCGCCGCCGCAGCAAATGGCGTTGATCCGGTTGTGCGGCATCTCCGTGAGCTTGATTCCGGGGATGGCTTGGAGCAGCCGGCGCGGTTCGTCATAGAAGCCGTTGTGCCGCCCCAGGCAGCAGGAGTCGTGGTAGGTGACCCTGTAGCTGAGCTTGCGCTTCAGCATGGGCTTCAGCGCATCCAGGTACCCGGCCAGAAACGGCATGGTGTGCTCCAACCGATAGTTGAACCCGGACGACGGGTACACATACTTGAAAGCGTCGTAGGCGTGGGCCCCGGACGTGACAATCCGGTTGAAACGATACTTGGCGAAGACTGCTATGTTGTAGTCCGTGAGAGTGTCAAAGAGTCCCGTCTCCCCCAGCAGCCGGGCGCACTCGCCGGCGCACTTCTCTTCATTGCCCAAGATGGCGAAATCGATGCCGAGTGCGTGAAAAATCTTGGCCGTGGCCCGGCTCACGTCTTGGCCGCGGGGATGATAGGAGTTGTTGCACTCCACGAACCACAGAACATCGACCGGGCTCGGATCCTCGCCGAGGATCCGGATTGGCACCCCTGCCGTCTTCACCCATGCCGCCCTCTTTCGCGGTGATTCGCCGGAAGGGTTCCCGTACCGAAGCGTGTTCGCCAAGGCTCTTTGCAGCTCTGCCGGCACCTCTGGCAGACGCAGGAACGTCTGCTCCTTCACCAGCGGCAGCAGAACCTCTGTCAGGCGGATGTCCCGCGGGCACTTCGCCAGGCAGGCATAGCACGCCACGCAGTTCAGGAGGCTGTCACTCTCGAACACTTTCTCCAAGAGTCCTGCCCTCAGCATTGCGATAATGCGGCGCGGCGGGTAATCCGACACCTCGCCGTACGGGCAAGTTCCCGCACAGATTCCGCATTGAATGCATGTGAGTATTTTTCGCCCCTCCGGAAAGTCGAACATGTTCTCCAGAGTGAGTTCGCACACGGCTTGGTCGAAGCCTGGCGCGGATGTGGGCATAGGACCTCCCCCTTGCCTTCGTGGGGATCTCGGCAAGAACCCAATTATAAATCAGAGATGCGACTCTTAAAAGCTTTTTTTTTGACCGTGGCTGTTTTCCAGGCCCTCTGTGCTATGATTCGCACGACTGCAAGCTTCCTGGAGGCACTGATGCGGCTCGGGGCCGTCACCTATGACGTCCTGAAAGATTGGGACATCGAGAAAATCATCAAGACCCCGCAGGAAACTGGATATGAGGCTGTCGAGCTTCGCACCACCCACAAGCACGGCGTGGAGCCCTCCTTGGGGAACGAAGAGCGGCTGCAAGTGCGCAAACGTTTCGCGGCAAGTAGAGTCCGCCTGCTAAGCTTCGGCACGACCTGCGAATTCCAGTCCCCGGATGCCGCGGAGCGCGCCAGGCAAGTCGCGCTCGCCAAGGAGTTCGTCGTCCTGGCACACGACACGGGTGCTTTGGGAGTCAGGGTCCGGCCCAACGCCCTGCCCAAGGACGTCCCCCAGCAAAGCACCATCTCCAACATCGCTGCCTGCCTGCGTGAGCTGCGGGATTTCGGCGCAGGCTACGGGGTCGAGATCTGGATGGAGGTCCACGGCGCCGAGACGCAGAGGCCGCCAGGCACCCTAACGTCGGCGCCCTTGGCGAAGGCCTCCAGGATGAACTGCGGGTCCACCCGGCCCGAGCACATCACGCGGATCACGCGCGTGTTGGGCGCGTACTTCAGCCGTGACGTACCGGCCAGGTCGGCTGCCAGGTAGGTGCACCAGTTGCAGAAGAACGCCACGATTCTGGGTTCGGACTTCCCGCTGATGTTCACCAGGTCAGACATGGGCCAGGACCCCCTCGATCTCCTCGAAGATCTGATCGTCTTCGAACAGGTGCTGCCCGATAGAACCCGACGGGCAGGCCGCGACGCAAGTGCCGCAGCCCTTGCACAGCACCTCCTGTATGAACGCCCGGTTGTTGGCTGCGTCGAAAACGATCGCGCTGTACGGACACAGTGGCACGCAGGTCCGGCAGCCCGAGCACTCCTCTTCGACCACGTAGGCCGTGTTGGGCTCGGTCTCGACGGCTCCCGCGTCTATCAGGGCCATCGCCTCGGCGGCGGCCGCTCCGGCCTGCGCCACCGTATCGGGGATGTCCTTGGGGCCCTGGCAGCAGCCCGCCAGGAAGATCCCGTCGGTGAAGGTGTTGACCGGCGCCAGCTTCGGGTGCCGCTCCAGGAAGAACCCCTCGCTGGCACAGGAGATGTTGAACATCCGGCGGACCTCGCCGGTGTCGGCTCGCGGCTCGATGCCCACCGAGAGCACCACCATGTCCACCGGAATCCGGCGCACGGCGCCGAGCAGCGTGTCTTCCACGCGCAGGACCAGCTTGTCTTCCTCGGTGGAGTCCAGGGCCCAGTCGGTGACTTCGGCCACGCGGCCGCGGATGAAATGCACGCCTTCATTCAGCAGCTTCTGGTAGAACTCCTCGAAGCCCTTGCCCGGGGTGCGCATGTCGATGTAGAAGTTGAAGACTTCCGCCTCGGTGTGCTCCTTGAGCAGGTGCGCCAGCTTCAGCGAGTACATGCAGCAGACCCGCGAGCACCAGCGGTTGGTGTGCTCATCGCGCGAGCCCACGCAGTGGATGATGCCGATCGACTTCGGCCGGCGTCCATCGCGCAGCACCACATCGCCGCTGGTCGGACCAGACGCGTTCACCAGCCGCTCGACCTCGAGCGAGGTGTACACGTTCGGGTACGTGCCGTAACCGTAGTAGGGGACCTTGCTGGCGTCGAAGGCCTCGAATCCGGTGGCCAGGACGATGGCGCCGACCCGGACCTCTTCCACTTTCTCCTTCTGCTGGAAGTCGATGGCCTTGCGGTCGGCGCAGGCCGCCAGGCAGGTCTTCTTGCACTTGCCGGTCTTGAACTGGATGCAGGTCTCCGTGTCGATCACCGGGACTTGCGGCACCGCCTGCGGGAAGGGGATGTAGATCGGCTTGCGCTTGCTCAGCCCCAGGTTGAACTGGTCGGGAAACTTGGCTTCCTTGTAGATGCAGGCTTCGATGCATTCCAGGCAGCCCGAGCACAGGTCCTCGTCGATGTACCGGGGCCAGCGAGTGACCTTGACATCGAAGTTGCCCACGTATCCGTCCACCTGTGTGACCTCGGCATTGGACCACAGAGTGATGTTCGGGTCGGCCTTCACCGAGGACATCTTGGGGGTCAGGATGCAGGCGGCGCAATCCAGCGTCGGGAAAGTCTTGTCGAACATGGCCATATGGCCGCCGATCGAGGGCTGCTTCTCGACCAGGTAGACCTTCTTGCCGGCGTGAGCCAGTGTCAGTGCGGCATGGATGCCGGCAATGCCCCCGCCCACCACCAGCACGGCGGGATGAATCGGAACGCTGCCCTTCGTGAGGGGCTCGTGCCGCGCTACGCGCCGCACGGCCGCCCGCACCAGGTCCTTGGCCTTCGCGGTGGCCATGGCCCGGTCCTGGTGTACCCACGAGTCGTGCTCGCGGATGTTGACCATGTGCATGTAGTACGCGTTCAGGCCGGACTGCTCGACCGCCGTGCGGAAGGTGTGCTCGTGCAGGTGCGGCGAGCAGGAAGCCACTACGATGCGGTTCAGGTTGTGCTCTCGGATGTCCTGCCGGATCAATTCCTGCCCCGGGTCCGAGCACAGGTACTTGTAGTCGCGCGAGATCGCGACGTGAGGGAGCTCCCGCCCGTAGTCCGCCACGTCCTTGCAGTCCACGATGGCCGCTATGTTGCTGCCGCAATGACAGACATAGACCCCGATCCGGACCGTGCCGTTCTGCTCAGACATAGGTTTCCACCTCCTCGTGGGCGGCGAACCACCGGCGGATCAGGCTCTGGCCGGCGAGCGAGCGGTGCAAACCCAACTCGCGCTCCTCACCGCCGAGCGCCCAGCCGAGCACTTGGGTGAAGTAGAGGATCGGCATGTCGAACCGCTCGCCGCTCTGCCTGGTGATCTCCTTTTGGTAGACATCCAGGTTGAACTGGCACAGGGGGCAGATGGTGACGATCGCCTCCGCTCCTTTCCGCACCGCCTCCTTCAGCAGGATGTAGTTCAGGCGAAGACCCACCTCGTGCATCGTCCCGGTGAGCGAGCCTCCGCAGCACTTGGTCTTAAGCGCATAGTCCACGGTGGGCGCGCCCACGGCCCGCATCAGCTCGTCCATGCGCATGGGGTTGTGCGGCAGGTCCACTTCGCTGTAAGGGCGCACCGCCTGGCAGCCGTAGTAGCAGGCGATCCGGCCGCCGCGCCACTTCCGTTTCGCGCGGGACCCGATCTGGTCCACGCCCACGTCGTTGTAGAGCATTTCGAGGGGATGCCGGACCTTTACGGCGTTCATCGGTCCCAGTCCGGCCTTCTCCAGGGACTGCTTCACCTTCCCGCCCACCGCCGGATGATGCTCGACGTAGTCCTGCGTCTTGCGCAGCGCCAGGTAGCAGGCGCTGCACGGCGCCAGGACCTCGCTGGCGCCCATTTTGTGCGCGATCGACAGGTTCCGCGCCGACATCAGGAACGCGGAGCCTTCGTCGATGCACATGTACGCCGTGGCGCCGCAGCAGTTCCAGTCTTCCAGCTCGTCCAGCTTGATGCCGAGCAGCCGGTAGAGCGTCTTCATGCTCTCTTCATAGGCGAGGCCCGTGCCGCCCAGCGAACAGCCGGGGAAGTACGCGTAGCTCGGCTTGCAGTTGTTCCCGTTGGCGCTCATTGCGATGCCTCCTGCTGAGCCGCCAGTTCGGCCTGGAGCTCGCGCGTCCCCTTGATGTGCTCCTGCCGGAGGCTCATGCGTCCCGTACGCATGAGTCCCAGCCCGTACTTGGCCATGCTCACGAGCACGAACGGGTTGGACTTCAAAGCCATGCGCACCACCAGCCAGACCTCGTTGTTGCGCCCGTGCCGCCGCACCAGGCTGTAGAATTCGCGCGCCAGCACCGGAATCGGGAAGCGCTTGGGGTACAGGCGGTGCTTGATGGCCTCCCGTTTCAATGTGTACATGAGATCGGTGATGTGCACATTTTGCGGGCAATGAGCCGTGCAACTGTAGCAAGAGGCGCAGAGCCAGATGGTCTGGCAGCTCAAAGCGTCCTCGCGGAATCCTTCGCGCACCAGGGCGATGATGCGCCTCGGCGTGAAGTCCATGTAGATGGAGAGGGGACAGGTTCCAGAGCAGGTGCCGCACTGGATGCACGACCAGATCCGGTCGATTCCAGGCTGCGTGCTGATCCGGTCCGCCCAGGCCGGATCAGCCTCCCGCTGGAACTTCATCTTCCTTCGGATGAGTGCCAGCACACTATGACTCCTTATGATGAATGCGGCTAAATCAAAGATCCCAAATGAACTGCGTTGTATGAGTTACACACGCACTTCGCGTGCCATTTTCCCTAAAAAGACAATCGGGTCTTCTTATAGAAAACAGTGGATTTGGTCTCGCGCGCTGGAACCGCCGCCCATCCATTGAGCGATTTGCCCCAGGTGCAAATGGGGCACAAAACTCAGGATCAACGAGTTGCGCGCTGCCGCTTGGCGAGTGCGGCGTGGATCTGTCGAGCCAGCGGCTGGACAGTTGCGGCCACGGGCGGGGTCATCTCTTCGGACACTGTGGAAGTATCCCCGCCCTCGACGGCGAATATTTCGACAGTCCGGGGCATTTCGGTCCCCATCCGGCGGGCCAGATCGAAAGCCTCGCCGATGCTGATCTCATGCGCGTTAATCAGCCGCGCGCTCCCGGAGACGCTGTCCAGGCTGAGCTGCCGCACGCGTCCTGGAGATGGGTCCGGCAGCGTCAGACAGTCGATAATCACCGCGTGGGAGAACCCACTGAGCAGGTCAATCAACTCAAACCCGCCGCGGGTGCTTTCGATCACCGCAACATTTTCCAAGGGGGATGTTTCGAGGAGCCGCCGCAGTTCCTCGGCCACCGCGAGCCCCACCCGGTCGTCGGATACGATCGGGTTGCCCATGCCCAGCACGGCGATCCGTTCGGCAGCCATGAACTACATCCTCTCAAAGCCGCGGCACCGAGCGCACCGGTGAACCGCTCAACCGTCAAAAGAACTCAACGATCTTTCGCGTTGTACTCTCCGCTACAATAGGCTCGTTTCACCTCTCTTCTTCGTGGAGGCTTCCATGCGGCTAGGGGCCGTTACCTACAACGTCCTGAAAGACTGGGACATCGAGACGATCATCAAGAACCTGGAGGCGATCGGGTACGAGGCCGTGGAGCTGCGCACCACCCACAAGCACGGTGTGGAGCCCTCTCTTGGGCAGGCCGAGCGCCTCGCGGTCCGTAAGCGCTTCGCGGCAAGCAAGGTCCGCCTGCTGAGCTTCGGCACCACCTGCGAATTCCAGTCCCCTGATGCCGCCGAGCGCGCCAGGCAAGTCGCGCTCGCCAAGGAGTTCGTCGTCCTGGCCCACGACACGGGTGCTTTGGGAGTCAAGGTCCGGCCCAACGGCCTGCCCAAAGACGTTCCCCCGCAAACTACCATCTCCAACATCGCCGCCTGCCTGCGTGACCTGGGGGATTTCGGTGCAGGTTACGGGGTCGAGATCTGGATGGAGGTCCACGGCGCCGAGACGCAGAGGCCGCCGGTGGCGGCAGCCATCATGCAGGCCGCCAGGCACTCTAACGTCGGCGCCTGCTGGAACAGCAATCCCACCGATGTGGTCAACGGCTCGGTCAAGCCCAGCTTCGATCTGCTGCGGCCTTACATTAAGAGCGCTCACATCACGGAGTTGGCTGACTCCAGCTATCCCTGGCGCGAGTTGTTCGCGCTGCTCAAGGCCGCCAACTATGACCGCTACACGCTCTGCGAAGCGCAGGAGAGCAAGGAGCCGGAGAGGTTCCTCCGCTGGTACAAAGCCCTGTGGACGGAGCTGGCGCGGACATGCTCCTGAGACGGCTTGTTGTCGCCGGGATACTGGCCCGCCTTCTCATGGCGGCGCCGGTTCCCGCTCCCGGCCCCTTCTTCGGTCACCCCATCGGCGCCGACCGCACGGTCCTCGACTGGGACCGCGTGGTGGCGTACTTCCGTGCCCTGGAGGACAACGGCGCGGCCATCCGGGTCCGCGAGCTTGGGAAGAGCACCGAAGGGCGGCCGTTCATCGCAGCCCTGATCGCCGCGCCGGAGACGTTGCGCGATCTGGACCGGTACCGGTCAATCCAGGAAAGACTCGCCGATCCCCGCCGCACGCCGCGCGCCGAGGCTGCCCAACTGATCGCCGAAGGCAAGTCCGTGGTGATGATCACCTGCTCGATCCATTCCACGGAACTGGCCTCGACTCACACCGCCGTCGAGTTCGCCTACCGGCTCGTGACCGAGAAGAACCCCAAGTTCGACGCCATCCTGCGCAACACGATCTTCATTCTGGTCCCTTCGCTGAACCCCGACGGCGTGGACATCGTCACGCGCTGGTACCGCCAGACTGCCGGCACTCCCTTTGAGGGCACGGACCCGCCGGAGCTCTATAACAAGTACGTCGGGCACGACAACAACCGGGACTGGTACATCTTCTCCCAGCAGGAGACCCGGCTCACGGTGTCGCAGCTTCACAACGTATGGCACCCTCAGATCGTCTATGACGTTCATCAGCAGGGCCCTTACGCCTCACGCATGTTCGTGCCGCCCTGGCTCGACCCGATCGACCCCAACATCGATCCGATCATCGCGCAGGAGTGCAACAGCATCGGCGCAGGCATGGCTGCCGATCTCACGGCCGCGGGTAAAACCGGCATTGCCATCAACGCCATGTACGATTTCTGGACCCCCGCCCGGCACTACCAGGCTTACCACGGCGGTCTCCGAATCCTGACCGAATCCGCCAGCGCGCGGCTGGCCTCGCCCATCACCGTCCGCCCGGATGAGATCGCCCGCTCCGCCATCGGCTACAATCCGCGCGAGCGAAGCTGGAACTACCTGGAGCCGTGGATGGGCGGCGAATGGCGCCTGCGCGACATCATCGACTACCAGGAGATCGCCTGGGAGTCCATCCTCTTCCAGGCGGCGGTGCGCCGCGAGGACCTGCTCAGGAACTTCTACAGCATCGGCCTGCGCGCCGTCTCGCGCACGGAGCCCTACGCATTTGTCGTCCCGGCCCGGCAGCGGGACCCTGGAGCGACCCGCAAGTTACTGGAAACCTTGGCTTTCGGTCAAGTTGAGATCGAGCGGGCCAGCGAGGCCTTCTCGGCCGGCGGTAACCAGTACGCGGCCGGCAGCCACGTCATCCGCCTGGCTCAGCCCTACGGGTCCTTCGCCAAGACACTGCTGGAGCGGCAGAACTACCCCGACCTCAGGCAGTACCCCGGAGGCCCGCCGAGGCGTCCGTACGATGTCACCGCGCAGACCTTGCCGCTCCTCATGGGGGTGGACGTGGAGCTGATCCAGGCCCCCTTTACCGCGCGCCTCGAGAAAATCGACCGCTTCAATCCCCCTCCGGAGCAGCCGGCTGTGCTGCCGGGTGCGGACACGGACTCCTGGCGGGCCGTCAATCGCATCTGGAAGACCGGCGCCTCCGTCTGGCGCGACCCGCGGACCGGCGATTTCTACCGCTCGGCGGGGAGCATCCCAAACCTCAAGGAGCTTCACCGGCCCCGCATCGGGCTCTACAAGAGCTTTCAGCCGAGTATCGATGAGGGCTGGACCCGCTGGCTGCTGGAGCAATTCGAGTTTGAGTACGCGAGCGTGGCGAACGCCGAGATCCGTGCTGGCAACCTGGGGCGGCGCTTCGACGTGCTGGTTTTCCCCGGCCAGTCCGACAACTCCATCGAGAGCGGCTACCGGGCGGGTTCCATGCCGGCGGAGATCTGCGGCGGGCTCGGCGACGAGGGCGCGAAGTCCCTGCAACAGTTCGTGACGGAAGGCGGCACGGTCATCTTCCTGAACGGCTCCACCGGTTATGCCGTGAGACGCCTGGATCTGAAACTGAAGAACGTCGTCGGTGGCGTCCCCAGCAACGAATTCTATTCTCCGGGTTCTTTGCTGAACGTCACCCTGGATGCGCGCCACTCGCTGACGCTGGGCCTCCCGGCGGAGATCGCGATTTGGTCCGATGCGAGCCCAGCGTGGGAGATCCCCAATGGGGCGCCGGCAAGCTCCGTGGCGAACTACCCCGCGTCGGGAGTCCTGGCCTCGGGCTGGCTGCTAGGAGAGCAGCTTCTGGGAGGCAGGTCGGCCCTGGTGGACTACCGGCTGGGTTCCGGCCACGTGGTTCTGTTCGGCATGGTCCCTCAGTACCGCGCGCAGAGCTACCTGACCTTCAAGCTGTTGTTCAACGCCTTTCTGCCGCTCGGAGTGAGCCGCTAAGGACAGCCATAGTAGTAGCACGCGTCGACGCTCACCGAGTGAATCGAAGTGAACGTGTTGAGCGGCGAGAATAAAAGCCCGAGGCCTGAAGCGAAAACGGTACCGCTCGGCTCCACGAACTCGATGACGCCGTTCAAGCCGAGGGTCTCAGGATACTTGTCGGTGGTCTTGAAGGACGTGTGCTGGAGGGCAGCCAACGGAATAGTGTCGCTCTGAACCACCGTTCCATCGGGCTTGTGGAGTTGGATCACGGTGCCGTCAGGATTCCGGAACTGCACCTGGACGTTGGCCGTCGCCGTATTATACGGGTTGACCAGGGCAATGGAGGTCACGTAGCCGTTTCGGTTGTCGAAGGGGATGAAGAAGTCTATGTCCCTCTCGCCGGCGAAAGGGACCACGCCCTCCGCATAAGTACCGGGCCAGTCAGCCTTGAACACAGCCATCCCCGAGATCCAATACTGTGTCGAGAGGTAGGCCCAGCCCTGACCCGTCTCGGAGGCGGTCCCCATCGTCTCCAGGAAGAGAGAGCCCCCTACCGGTATCGTGCCGCTCACGTAGGAGACCGGCCCACGGTCTTTCAGGTCGACGGGCCACTGCGTGCCATCCTCCTTGTAAAAGTACAAAGTGAATGTTCCGGCTTGCGTGGAATCCATGTTGACCAGCATGATCCTCGTAGACCATCCGTTTCCGTCAGCAATCTGGGGCAGCACGTTGTCCCACGCCGTGATACCCACCCTGTTGATCTGGCCGTCGCCGGCCATCAACTGTAGGCCCGCCAGCAGCACGACCGCGCACAACCGCTTCATGGTCCCTCCCCAACGCACAAATACCATCTTAAGCTGTTGACGGACGGTGTCGCTGTCAAGTTTCGGCTAACTAGGCACAGGGCCTGTCGCGGGCGTGTCGGTCGTGGTATGATTTGGCGCGGAAGGGAGATATCATGAGCGACTTTGATTTTTCTCGACGGTTCTTTCTGTCAGGGGCCGCGGCTGCAGCGCCCGCGCTGGCTACCATGAGCGATAGGATTATCCAGTTCCTTCCGCCGCCGGAGCGGGTGAGGATGGTGACCGCGAATGCGTCGTTTGTCGTCCCGCCGCCGACGTACTCGGAAGCCGAGGTCAGACAGATCGTCTCGCAAGGCAGGAACGTCGAGTTCATCATCCCCAAGAACGGTGACGAACTGGCCAGGGTTCTGCCAGACGTTGACGTCATCGTAGGCGCCGTCAACGAGGAGATGTTCGCCAAGGCGAAGAACCTGAAGTGGCTGCAAGCGACCGAGGCGGGTATGGACCGGCTGCTCTTTCCGGAGCTGATTAAGAGCGACGTCGCGGTGACCAACATGGCTCGGATGTTCGCCCCCGCCATCTCCGAGACGGTCATCGCCATGCTGCTCGCGCTCACGCGCGGGCTGAACAGCACCTATTTCCCGCTGTTCCAGCAGCGGACATGGAAGCCCAATCGCGACCTGGTGGAAGTCGACGGCATGACCATGGGGCTGGTCGGCATGGGCGGAATCGGCTCGTTCACCGCCATGCGCGCCCACTACGGGTTCAACATGCGGATCCTCGCCACGGATGCCAAGCCCATGGCCAAGCCGTTCTTCGTGGACACGCTCCGCGAACCGGCGTGGTTCATGGAGATGGTCCCGCAGGTGGATATCCTGGTCAGCGCCGCCCCCTCCACCAAGGAGACCGAATCGATGTTCAACGCGAACGTGTTCCGCGCGATGAAGAAGACAGCCTACTTCATCAGCGTTTCCCGGGGAGCCCTGGTGGACGAGCAGGCGCTCGCACAAGCGCTGCGGGAGCACCGGATCGCTGGGGCCGCGATGGACGTGGCGCGCGTGGAGCCGCTCTCCAAGGACAGTCCGCTCTGGGATTGCCCCAACCTCATCATCACCGACCATACGGCCGGCTTCGCGCCGCAGCGCCGCATTCGCCTGATGGGGCTCATAGCCGAGAATGTCCGGCGTTACTCCAACGGCTTGCC
The DNA here is from genome assembly GCA_963798455.1 of Bryobacterales bacterium. Taxonomy (GTDB): domain Bacteria; phylum Acidobacteriota; class Terriglobia; order Bryobacterales; family Bryobacteraceae; genus CAWCTD01. Next base: position 3,394,448 of record CAWCTD010000003.1, on the reverse strand, counting down.
GCTCATGAATGTGGTGGACAAGGTGCGCGGCTACTGAGCACTTGGTGAAAAACCTGCTGGGCAAGTCGGGAGACATACCCAACGTGGACGCAAGCCGCTGATTCGACGTGTGGGATAAGACTCCCGTCTTGTCCTGGTTCACATTCGGGCAGGTTTTTCAGCAAGCGCCGATGGCCCGCTGGATGGCGGCCGCAATGCGGTTGGCGTGCTCGTCCACGCGCGCCCAGTCGGCCGCCTCCACCATGACCCGCGCCAGAAGCTCGGTGCCCGAGTAGCGAACCAGGACACGGCCCGCATCGCCGAAGGCGGCTTCTGCCGCCCGTATCTCGCGATCCACCTCCGGGAGTCCCTCCAGCGGCCTCTTCTCCCGGACGCGGATGTTGACCAGGCGTTGCGGGTACTGCTCCAGGCCGGCGGTCAGTTCGTCCAGATTCGCTCCGGACGCCCGCATCACCTCCAGCACGCGGAGCATGGTGAGGAGCCCGTCCCCGGTCGTAGCGTAGTTGTGGAAGATGATGTGGCCCGACTGTTCTCCGCCCAGCACCGCCCCGATCCGTAGCATCTCCTCCAGCACGTACCGGTCGCCCACCGCGGTTCGCGGCATGCGGATGCCGTGCGCGGCCAGCGCCCTCTCCAGCCCGAGGTTCGACATCACCGTAGCCACCACGGTCGGCTGCCCCTGAGGGCCGGCCAGTTCCCCGCGGGCTAGAAGGAACCGGGCCGCCAGCAACATGATTCCGTCGCCGTCCACCACCTTGCCGCTGCGAGACACGAAGATGGCCCTGTCCGCGTCGCCGTCCAGCGCCACGCCAAGATCCGCCCCCCGCGCGGCAACAGCCTCGCGCAGCATCTCCACGTGCAACGCTCCACAGTTCAGGTTAATGTTCCGGCCGTCCGGCGAACAGTTGATGGCCTCCACGCGCGCCCCCAGCCGCTCCAGAAGGGCCGGCGCCAGCTTTGCCGCTGCTCCATTCGCGCAGTCCACCACGATTCGGAGCCCTTCCAGCGAATCGGGGAATGACGAGGCCAGAGAGTCGAGGTATCGCAGGTCAAGCCCCGGGTCTTCTTCGAGCGCCAGGGGAGCGGGCTCGACCCCGGCCTTGAGCAACGCGAAAATCTCGGACTCCAACTCGTGCTCCTGCGAGTCCGCGAGCTTGTAACCGGAATGCCCCAAGATCTTGATCCCGTTGTCCTGGTAAGGATTGTGAGATGCGGAGATCATTACGCCGGCGACGAAGGAATCCGTCCGCGTGAGGTAGGCCACGCCGGGCGTCGTGATGATCCCCGCAAATCGCGAGAGAACACCGGCGCTTGCCAGTCCGCCGGCTACGTGCTCCGCGATCCAAGGTCCCGATTCGCGGGTGTCCATCCCAACCAGGACTTCCGGTCTCGGCTGCAACCGGCGGGCCAATCTGCCCAGGGCGACGCCAACTGCTTGTGTCGTCCGGGGATCCAACGGATACTCGCCGGCCGCGCCGCGAATCCCGTCAGTGCCGAAAAGTTGCCTTGCCATTCAGACGGCCTTCGCCCGCGGAAACGGCGCCACCACGCGGCTCTGTTGAAGCCCGAAGAGGCTCCGGACCTGGGAGGGGAGGGTCTCCCTGAAATACTTGGGCTCGCCGACGACTATGATCCACAAAAGGATGGCGAGCGCCAGCGACAGAAGCTTCCAGCCGATGTTCTCCAAAAGCAGGCGCTTCATTGCCTGGCTGCCCCCTTCTGCCGGCCTACGCCGGAGTTCGATAACAGCCCCTCCTCGTCGAGAAGAACCGTGCTGGACCCGCGGCGGCTGAAGTGCTTCGCCATCAGTTCATCCACCCGCCGCAGCGTCACGTTCTGCTCGATCTCGCCGAAGAAAGCCACCGAGACGCCGCCGGTTTGCTCGGAAACCACGATCGCCATGCAGTCCGTCTCCTCCGTAATCCCGATCGCCGCCCGGTGCCGCGTCCCCAGCGTACGCGCTAACGCGGGGTTCATGCTGAGCGGCAGGAAGCACGCGGCGGCGGCCACCTTGTCGCGCTGGACGATGACCGCGCCATCGTGAAGCGCCGCGCCGGGATTGAAGATGGACAGCAGCAGGTCCCGGGAAAGGTGCGCATCCATCGGGACTCCGCTCTCGATGAAAGTTCGAAGCCCGGTGTCCCGCTCCAGGGCGATCAAGGCTCCGATCCTGTTCTGGTGCAGCGTCCGCAGGGCCAGCAATATCTCGTCGGCGGATTCCAGCCGCTGCAGCCGCCCCCCGAAACCCAGCCAGCGCCGCCTCCCCATGTGTATGAGCGCCCGCCGTATCTCGGATTGAAAGATGACGATCAGCGCCAGCGGCGTGTACGGCAGGAGCAGTTCCAGAATCGTACGCAGCAGTTTGAGATCGGCCAGAGAAGCCACCGCGTAAAGGGCGACACACACGCCGACGCCGACCAGTACCTGTGCGCCTCTGCGCCCCCGGACCAGCATGAAGAATTCGTAGATCAAGGCCGCCACTAGGAGGATGTCCAGAACGGCGGCCGGCCCCGGCCTGGGGAAACTCGATCCGGCCTGTATCAAGAAGAGCGGCATGCTCTGGCCCGCGTACAGAAGACTCACACCCCGAGCCTATATCTTAATCCGCGTACGGCCTGCCGCGCTGTAGGCTCAGGTCTCGGGTGGCGTCTGCATCGAGGAGGCCTGCTGAACTCCGGTGGCGAGATCCCGAAGAATCCCCTGTTGCGCGTAGACCGGCCGCACCAACTCGCGGATTCGAGGGAGCCTGCGGGTAAACCACAGACTGCCGGCCAGGCAGAGCCCGCCTCCCAGCATCAGCGTCCATGGGGCGCCTATGCGAGACGCCAGGGTGCCGGCCAGCAGGCTGCCGAAGGGGGCCATGCCCGTGAAGGCCACGGCATAGAAGGCCATCACGCGACCGCGCTTCTCGTCGGCGACAATCGTCTGCAGAATGGTGTTGCTCGCCGCCATCTGCTGCATCATGCCGAAGCCGGTGACCGTCAAGATGATCAGCGACAGCCATGGCGTGCGGGACAGGGCGAACAAGATGAGCGAAGCCCCAAACAGCGCGTCGGCCAGCGCGATGCGTCTTCCCAGGCCAAACACCGTTTTGCGCAGGGCCAGGTTCGCGGCGCCCATGAGCGCGCCCAAGCCCGTCGCGGCCATCAGGAACCCGAGGGTATGCGCCCCTCCGTGCAGTACTTTGACGGCAAAGATGGGCATGAGCACCATGTACGGCATCCCCGCCAGGCTCATCACGCCGAGCAGTGCCAAGATGGAGCGGATGGGGACGGACGCGGTCACGTATCGCCAGCCGTCGTTCAGTTCGTGCAGCACGCGGCGCCTGGCCTCCCGGGCCTGCGCCACGCTGATTCGCATCGCCAGCAGGGACGCGATCACGGCGATGTAGCTGATGCCGTCGGCCAGAAAGCAGTAGCCCTCGCCCACGGCCGCGACGATCATGCCGGCCAGCGCCGGCCCGACCAGGCGCGCCGCATTGACCATGGAAGAGTTGAGCGCGATGGCATTGCCCAGGTCCTCGCGTTTGTCTACCATCTGCACCACGAAAGACTGCCGGGCGGGCATGTCGAACGCGTTGATGAGGCCCTGCGCCAGCGCCAGGCAGATGATCTCCCAGATCCGGATGATGCCGCCGAGCGCCAGGACGGCGAGAGCGAACGACTGCAGCATGGAGAGCGCCTGCGTGGCCACCAGCGTCCGGTGGCGGTCCCAGCGGTCCACCCACACGCCGGCCAGCGGGGCCAAGAAAAAAGCGGGGATCTGGCCGGAGAAGCTCACCACCCCCAGCAGAACGGCCGAACCCGTGAGCCGGTAGACCAGCCAGGCCGTCGCGACCCGCGTCATCCACGTCCCGATGAGGGAAATGCTCTGCCCGGAGAAGAACAGCCGGTAGTTGCGGGACCTCAGAGCCCGGACCGCGAATGTCCAGTTCGCCAAGCTCCATTGTCGCCGAAATTGAATCCTTTTCCGTGCCTGGAGCTTCTCTTAACGTATAGGGAGGAGCTCATCTCATGGCGTTCCAGCTTACAGTCAACGGGCAGTCCCGCACCGTTGACGTGCCCGCGGACACGCCCCTGTTGTGGGTGCTCCGGGACGTTCTCGATCTCAAAGGGACGAAATATGGCTGCGGTATGGGCCTGTGCGGGGCCTGCACGGTCCACCTGGGCGGCCAGGCTGTGCGCTCCTGCCTGACGCCGGTTTCCGCCGCGGCCAAGGCGCCGATCGTCACCCTGGAAGGGCTCTCGCCGGACGGGTCCCATCCCCTCCAGCAGGCGTGGCTCGAAGTCGACGTGCCGCAGTGCGGCTATTGCCAGGCGGGCCAGATCATGTCGGCGGCGGCGTTGCTCGCCAAGAACCCCAGGCCCACGGACCGCGACATTGACGAAGCCATGTACGGCAACCTCTGCCGCTGCGGGACCTATCTGCGCATCCGCCGGGCCATCCACCGCGCGGCCACGATCGCAGCAACCCGAAGGGGGCAGCCATGAAGATCGGACGCAGAGCCTTCCTTCGCGCGACCGCCCTGGCTGGAGGCGGCCTGATGCTGGCCTGGTACCCGGAATCCGAGGCCGAAGCCCAGGGGCCGCAGCCCGCCCCCGCGCTCTCGCCCAACGCCTTCATCCGCGTCGCGCCGGATGGCGCCGTGACCATCATGGCCAAGAACCCCGAGGTCGGCGAGGGTGTTAAGACCATGCTGCCCATGCTGATCGCCGACGAACTCGATGTGGACTGGAGCGCCGTGAAAGTCGAGCAGGCGGATCTTGACGCCAAGTACGGCAGGCAATCCACGGGCGGCAGCATGGCCACTCCGACCAGTTGGGATCCCCTGCGGCGGGTGGGCGCCGCGGGACGGCGGATGTTCATCGCCGCCGCTGCCCAGACCTGGGGCGTGCCGGAATCGGAGTGCTACACCTCTTCGGGCCGTGTCTATCACCGGCCGTCGAACCGCTCGCTCGGCTATGGCGAGCTCGCGGCCAAGGCCGCCGCGTTGCCGCCGCCTGATCCCGAAACGTTGAGGCTGAAAGATCCCAAGGATTACAAAATCATCGGCCGGCCGGCGCCGAACGTAGACATCGGAAACATCGTGACCGGCAAGCCAATCTATGGCATCGACGTCACCGTGCCGGGCATGCTCTACGCCGTGTACCACAAGTGCCCGGTGTTCGGCGGGAAGGTCGTCCGCGCCAACCTCGACGCCGTCAGGGCCATGCCTGGAGTCCGCCAGGCCTTCGTCGTGGAGGGTACGGCGGTACGCGATCCCGTGGTCCCCGGCGATCCCGGTCTCGAGCCGGGTATCGCCATCCTGACCGACACGTGGTGGGCAGCGCAGTCCGCGCGCCAAAAGCTGGAAGTCACCTGGGACGAGGGTCCCGCCGCCGGGCAGACCAGCGAGGGCTTCGCACGCCGCGCGGAAGAGTTGTTCAAGCAGCCGCCGGCCCGGACTCTGCGCAACGACGGGGACGTGGAGGCGGCGCTACGGGGGGCGGCCAAAGTGGCCGAGGGGGCCTATTCCTACCCCTTCCTGGCCCACGCGCCGCTAGAACCGCAGAACTGCACCGCCCGCTACCAGGGAGGAAAACTCGAGATCTGGTCGACCAGCCAGCAGCCCGCCAGAGGCCGCGATCTCGTCGCCGGAACGCTGGGCATCCAGGAGAGTGACATTACCATTCACATGCTGCGCGCCGGTGGCGGCTTCGGCCGCCGCCTCACCAACGACTACATGGTGGAAGCTGCCTGGATCGCCAGGGCCGCCGGCGCGCCGGTCAAGCTCCTCTGGTCGCGCGAAGACGACATGGCTCACGACTACTATCGTCCCGCGGGATTCCAGTTCCTGAGAGGCGGCGTGGACGCGTCGGGCAGGCTCGTGGCCTGGCGCAACCACTTCGTGAGCTTCGGTGACGGCGAGCGCTTCTCCCCCTCCGCGCAGCTTTCGCCCACCGAGTTCCCCGCGCGCTTCGTCCCGAACTTCGCGCTCCACGTCTCGCTCATGCCGTTGCGGCTCAAGACCGGTGCGCTCCGCGCGCCCGGCAGCAACGCCATAGCCTTTGTAATGCAGTCGTTCCTCGACGAGTTGGCCCATGCCGCTGGCAAGGACCCGGTGCAATTCCGGCTGGCGCTGCTGGCCGTTCCGCCCCTGCCTCTTCCCAACCAGCAGGGTGCCGTCTTCAACGCCGAACGGATGCGCGGCGTCCTGGAACTGGTGGCCGAGCGTTCGGGGTGGGGCAATCGCACGCTACCCAAGGGCACGGGGATGGGCGTGGCGTTCCACTTCAGCCACCTGGGGTACTTCGCGGAGGTCGCCGAGGTTGCCGTGAATACGAACAATGGCGTGCGTGTGAACCACGTGTGGGTCGCCGGGGATGTCGGGAGGCAGATCATCAATCCCAGCGGCGCGGAGGCCATGATTCAGGGCTCGGTGATCGACGGCCTGGGTGAGCTGATGGCGCAGGAAATCACCCTCGATCGCGGCCGCGTGATGCAGGCCAACTATGACCAGTTTGAGCTGGTGCGGAACCCTCAGGCCCCGCCCCAGGTCGAGACGCTCTGGCGGACGACCGACAACCCGCCGACCGGCCTGGGTGAGCCCGCGCTTCCGCCCATCCTGCCGGCCGTGTGCAACGCGATCTTCGCCATAACCGGCAAACGCATCCGCGCGCTTCCGCTCTCCAAGAGCGGCTTCACCTGGGCCTGAAGACGTGGCACGGGCGCCTGGTGTATGATACCCAATGTCCCGGAGCCTGCCATGAGAGTCCAAGTGAGGATCGTGATGTTTCTGCTGTGCGTGGGGGTGGCCTTCGCGCAGCTCCCCGCCGGCGTGAAGCCCCCCGGCGAGGACTGGGTCCAACTGTTCAACGGCAAGGACCTTACCGGTTGGGGCAACGTCGGCAAGGAAGAGTGGGTGGTTCTGCCCGATGGCGTGCTCCAGGGCAAGACGGTCACCAAGGAGTACGGCTACCTGGAAACCGCGAGGGACTACAAGGACTTCACCTTCTCGCTTCGGTTCAAGTGCGTCGGCAGCGGCAACAGCGGCATCTATTTCCACACCCGCTTCAAGCCCGGCACCGTCGATGTGAGCCAGGGCGCGCAGTTTGAAATCGACTGCACCATCAACCGTCACACCGGCGGCGTCTACGAGATCAATCGCCACTGGCTGGTCTGGCCCGCGCCCGAGAATGAGACCGTGGTCCGCCAGAACGACTGGAACGATATGACGGTCACTGTCCTCGGTAACCGCTACAGCGCGCGCCTTAATGGCGTGTCCATGATCGACTTCACCGATCCTCGCGCCGCCTTCCAGGACGGCACCATCGCCCTCCAACTCCACTCAGGCGGTGAAGGCGATATGCTCTTCAAGGACATCTGGATCCGCGACCTCACCAAGCGCTGACGCCGGGCGGCTGGACCCCTTCCGGATGCTGAACAGGGCGTTTCGAGCAACGCTCGCTTACGCTCACGGCTTGGAAGCCGGTTCGGAGCCGCGACCGTGAGGGAGCGGTGTCGGTTCGGAACCCTCCCTTCTGGAAAGCTGTTATTGGATATCTATCGCACTTTACGTTTAGTGATTAACGCTATACAATAAAGGTGATGATTCGGTCCTTTCGTGACCCTGAAGCCGAGAAGATCTTCCACGACCAGTTTTCGAGGCGCTATCAGGCCATCGAGAGGACTGCCAGGCGCAAGTTGTACCAACTCAGCCAGGCCAAAAGCTTGCGGGACCTTTCCCTTCCGGGAAATCAACTGGAGGCTCTCAAGGGAGACCGCACCGGACAGCACAGCGTCCGGATCAACGACCAGTTTCGAGTCTGCTTTATCTGGCGGGACGGAGACGCCTGGGATGTCGAGATTGTGGACTACCATTGACACGCACAGGAGGACGTATGGCGAGGCTGCTGGCTCCGATCCACCCGGGGGAAACGCTCCGGGAGGATGTATTGAAACCCTTGGGCATGAGCGTCAACCACCTTGCCAGGAAGCTGGCCGTGGACGCGACCCGGCTGAATGACATCGTGCGCGGGCGGCGCGGTATTAGCGCCGACACGGCCCTCCGGCTGGCCCGCTACCTCGGCACCAGCGCCGAGTTCTGGATGGGGCTCCAGGCGGACTACGACCTGCGCGTGGCCCGCCAGGAAAGGCTGCAGAAGATTGAGAGGGAGGTTTCCCCCAAGTCGAAAGTGGCCTGACTCCTTACAGCATTTCCGCAGGCACGCAGTCGCCTTCCGCCCGGCGCATGTGGCAGACTGGGATTCGTGGATATATCGGACATCCGGATCGGCGCATTCAAGCCGCCTTCTGCGGATGACCCAGTACTAGGCGAGGTTGTCCGGCGGCTGTCGCAGGTGTATCACCCTCTCCGCATCTACCTGTTCGGCTCGGTAGCGCGCGGGGAGGCCGGACCGGATAGCGACTACGATTTCATGGTCGTAGTCTCAGATGACGCTCCCTCGGAATTGAGGGATTGCAGGGCGGGCTACCGGGCCCTAAGCGGCCTCGGGATTGCCAAGGACCTCCTGGTCTGGACACACACCGAATTCGATAAGCGCCTCCACTTGAAGGCCTCCTTGCCCTCAACCGTTGTCGAGGAGGGCAGACTCCTTTATGCCGCTTGACGACACCCGGGTCATCGACACGAAAGCATAGCTGGTGAAGGCTCTTCAAGACCTGCGTCGGGTCGAGATTCTCCTCGCCGCTGCTCCCGCGGATGTGGAGGGCGCCCTATTTCATTGCCAGCAGGCCACGGAGAAGACCTTGAAGGCGTTTCTCACGTGGCATGACATTCGCTTCCGCAGAGTCCATGATGGTTGAAAAGTAAAGTAGTTATATATATTTGTATATATATTTCTACCTTCTTTCACTTCTTTCTCTCCTGGCGTTCCCTTTTCCTGACGATCCAATCCAGGGTGGAGAGAGAGCCCCCCCCTGAAGTGTGAAAGAAGGGGTCAAAAGCAGTCTAATCGACTGATTACAAATTAGATCTTTCTTCACAGACCCTTGTGAAAGAAGGGTACGGATGTGAAGGAAGCCCCCCCCTCAGCCAGCCCGCAGGCGAACACCAGGCGAACGCTGGCCTGGCCCCCAGCCTACCAGTCAGGGCTTGACTGACTGGGGCGGATGCTTTCGGTAGTACTCCAACACCCTCTCGGCCTGCTTCTGAGGGTCCAACGGCACGGGGTACACCTCCAGGCGCTGTGATGGGAGGTTCATCTGGAAGACCACGAACATCCCGCTGCGTTCACTGAGGCTGTACACATCGCCCGTCACAGAATCAAGGATTAGCTGGTCAGTGCCGTTCAGGTGAAGCGAGTACCTGCCAACGGGTTGCGGCGTGGGTTGGGCTCGGGGCTGCTCCCTCGGTCCAACAACCACCAGCCAGCCAATCCCGATCAGCACGCCCACAAGCAACACCGTATGGATTCGTTGATTCATGTAGTCTCCTTCTCTGTGAGCAAGTAATCCTCTCGCGCGTCGCCACAACCTCTGGAGAGGTTCCCATCAGTCCAGTTCAAAACTCAAGAGGAGCTTGTCGCCAAGCCCAGCCCTCTCCCCATGAAGCCTAGCTGCATAGGTGCGCCTCATTCCGACCCAACGCATGAACGAATACGAGGAGGCTCCAACAGCGTTCAGTGGGACTGCGTGAATAAATGTTTGCACTCGTGATCTCTGCAGGCTGAACAGGTAGCCCTGAAACACGCCTGCACGAACCCTGATAACGCTCCCGACCGCCTTGCCTAAGCTCGATTCAGGCCACACCCTCCCGCTTGCTTGAAGTTTCTCGCCAAAGTGCTCCAACTCTCCAATCTCCGGGAATCGGTGATTCGCCTTTTCAAATTCATGACCGACGACATCCATATCCCTAAGCACATCGACAATCGCTTGCTCGTTTGTTGAGAGCATAGTGGGCAAAACGAAGCTGCTGGGAAAAGCCACCGCAAATCGTGCAGCAAACGAAATAACTGGTACTACAACTACGAACACAGCCAGTCGCCGTCGCTTCACGCTATAAAGACTCGTGATAACAGATGTTGTAAAATGCCAATAAATCGCGACTTGTGGCACTATGACGAATGCGAGCAACGGAATCCCAACAACGGAGAATCCCTCGGGGGTCACCTCAAAACCGGCCATTGAGGGACACCTCAAAACCGGCCATAGGAAGCCGACCCAGAACACACGATTTATACCCTACCGGAGACGGTTCCGGCAAGCTTTTTTTCTAGTCAGCATTTTCCAGTTCAGGCATGAGCCTGAACAACCGCGGACTGGGTCGGCGCTCGGCGGCAGGTGAATCCTCCTTTCGTTGCGTGGCAGTGAGCACCCGAAGGGCGCCAGCCGCGACGTTTTGGTCTTTGGGTTTGCGAGAAGAGGGAATCGTCGCCGGCGCGGTGGAAATGTGGGAATCGCGCCTTGGGCGATTTCCAAGGGGCGGTGGGAAACGTGGGAAACCGCAGTCTGGTTTTCCAGGTTTTCCATGGCCCCGGCATTTCCACCGCGCTTCGCAACATCTCCGCCTGGGTCCCTTCTTTGAATCACTGTTCTCATGGGATTACCTCATCCGGCCGTGGCGGCGGTCTTGGTGCGCCAACTGCGCGGGCCGCACTTCAGCAGGTGCCCGTGGTGGAGCAGCCGGTCCAGCATGGCGCCGACGGCGGCGGCATCGCCGAGGAGTTTGCCCCAGTCCTCGACCGGGCGGTTGGAGGTCAGCAGCGTGCTGGCCCGTTCGTAGCGGCGCATGATGATTTCCAGCAGATCTTCTGCCGCAGTCTGCGGCAGCTTACGCATGCCGAAGTCGTCGATGATCAGCAAGGGAACCGTGGCAACTGATTCCACATACCGTTTGCGCGTGCCGTCGATGACGGCTTCGGCGAGTTCCTCCAGCAAGATGTGAGTCTCCCGGTAGAGCACGCGGTAGCCTTGCTGGATGGCGGCCTGCCCGATGGCCTGCGCCAGATGGCTCTTGCCCGCGCCGCCCGGGCCGAGGAAGAGCGCATCCTCGCGCCGGCCGATGAACGCGCCGGTGGCCAGGTCGAAGACCAGGCTGCGGTTAATCTTCGGGTTGAAAGCGAAGTCGAAGTTGTCGAGAGTCTTGTCGGGATCACGGAAGCCGGCCTGTTTGCGCCGGCGTTCGAGCAGGCGGTCCGAGCGGCGCGTGAGCTCGTCCGAGACCAGACACGAGATCAAGTCGATGGGCGCCATGGGTTCGGCTTGCGCCTGGTGCAGCCGGGTTTCCAGCACGGCGGCGATGCCACCGAGGCGAAGCTGCCGCAGCGAACGCTGCAGCTCAATGAGATTCATGGTTCGTTTTCCTCCTTGGTTTTGTCGGCGATGAAGTCGCGGTACAGAGTGAGCTGGCGGATCAACGGATCGACTTGCCGCAAGCTGAGCGGGTTGTGGGGACGCCGCTCGAGATAGCGGCGAACAAAGCGGTACTCGAACACTTCCACTTCCAGAGCCGCGGCGCAGGCATCGTCGGTAGCCGCGGCTCCGTACTTCTTGGCGAGTGAGAGCACCCCCAAGATACGGCGCACCGCAGGTTCGCCCTGGTGTCGATGTATGCCCTGACAGAGCATCCCGATGTGGCGTCCGGCTTTTTCGGTTCTGGCCAGCAGTTGCAGTGTGCCGAGTGGCGTCCGACTGGGGCGGTCTTCATCCTTGATTCGATGGCCGCCGCGCTGCTGGCGCAGGTGCTCGCGCAGCAGTTGGCCGGTCCTTGGATCGAGGAGACGGATGTGCCGCTCGTCCCACTGGACCTGGACACGGCGGCCGATCCAGCCCGGCGGCGCGCCGTAGTAGGCGGCCTCGACTTCGACACAGCCGTCCAGATGCACGGTGCGCTCGCCGAACTGGTAGTAGCGGAAAGGCTCCAGGGGCAACGGCAGCAGCGCCGGCCGTTCCTCGGTAAACATCGTCGCCACTTGCCGCTTGGTGGTGCCGTGAATGCGGGTATCGGCCCAGCGCTCTTCCCAGCGATCAAGGTAAGCCTGGGCCTCTTCCAGGCTTTCGAAACGAAGCCCCTTCAAGGGCGTCTTCTTCGCGTGGCCGACGCCGGCTTCCACTTTCCCCTTTCGATCCGGATCTCCGACGCGGCACGGCAGAGCGACGACGCCGTAGTGAGCGAGCATGTCGCGGTAGAGCGGATTCAACGCGGGATCGTAGATGTCCGGGGCAAGCACGCCTTCGCCCAGGTTGTCGAGCACCACCACGTGGGTGACCCCGCCGAGCCGGCGAAACGCCCGCTCATGCAGTTCAACCCAGATGCGCGTACTGGAGCGAAAGGTGAGCAGGCGTACCGACTTGCGGCTGTAGCCGAGCGTCAGCACGAACAGCCGCGTGCGCTGATAGCGGCCACTGGCCGGGTCGCGGACCATCGGGCCGCTGCCGTAGTCCACCTGCGTCTCTTCGCCGGGAGGTGTCTCGATCACCACACGGGCTTCCGGCGGCCGGGTACCACGGAGCTTGCCAACAAAACGCTTGACGCTCTGGTAGGCCCCGCGGAAGCCGTGATCGTCCACCAGATCCTGCCAGATGGCCTTGGCGTTGCGGCCCTGGCCGAGTCCGATCTCGATCACCTCCCGGTAGGGCTCGCAGGCACTGGCGGAGGGACTGCGCCCCGGCGCCGGCTCTGGTTCGGCGGACGGGACGGGGGCTGAAGGTGCGCCAGAGTCGGGGGTCACCTCTATGGCCGGTTTTGAAACTGAGCCAGGGTCGGGGGTCACCTCTATGGCCGGTTTTGCCGGCGGTTGCTGTCCCCATCTGCCCGGTGACCGGGGTTCGATTCCGGAGGCCCGCAGGTAGCCTGCCGCGGTCTCGCGGCGCACACCGGTAGCCCGTTGGATATGCCGCAGCGTCCAACCCAGCCGCCCCAAGGCGATAATCTGTTGCTTCTTTTCTTCGCTCAAGACATTGCTCATCTCGACGGAGGGTAAACCTCCCGTCGTGGTCAATGTCCTGAGTCAGCTCCTATGGCCGGTTTTGAGGTGTCCCTCAATGGCCGCTTTTGGGTGTCCCCCGAGGAGAATCCAAAAAGAGCGGCTAACAGTTGCGACGGCATTTGGTCAGGCAGAAGGGGAAACAAGAAAGGAATAATACCGATAAAGGTAATGCCAAACAACACAAAGCCGATAATGAGAAACAATTGAGACAGAAGGCTGATGGGTCCCACTTGTACGTACAGAAGCTCATAGTACAGCCGCCGAAATGGAGTTGAAGTCCTAACACTCGGACGAAGGCGAAGCCAGTGGACAACGATCACGTACCACAGAAAGCATTCAACCAAAGCCCACAGCAGGAACCAGAGGTAGGCTATCCGAGATGGCATGAAGTCGCTGACGCTAAGCTCAGGAATTGGGAAGTCAAAGACCTTCCAGGACGCAAGGCCGAGCGTCATGTAGACCGAGACCATAAGAGGAAGTGTAATGCTGAAGAACACCCAGGGACCCACGTAGTCCGCCTTCTTGTGCTCTATTGAAAGAGCGGCAAAGGCACCGGGATTGAGCAGCAGCGAGCGCCAAGTTTTGAGGTACTTCCGGCACGTGACACCGGCCTTGTCGATCCAACTCATAGGTGGCCGTCAGCGGAACTCGAAGCAGACCTTATCACAGGCAGCATCGACGAAGCGGGGCACTGGGGCGGAAGCTGACGCCTCGAAGACTGTGCTCATCGGCGCTAATCCTCCATTCACCACAGCGCACCCAGGTGCCGCTTCCCCTGGTCGTGCCGAAAGAACGACCCCGAAGCACAACCGCTCAGGGTGAGAGCGAGGCCGAGGGTCGTCATCTACCCATTCCCATACTGCGTTGGCGTTCCCGCCGCGTATGTTCAACGGCGCAAGCGGTACGCCATCGCTTGTCGTGAGCATGATGGGCGATGCTGTGGGGCTCACTAGGCTCCCTCCAATGCCATTCCAGTCTGCCGACACGAGGACGGCCCTCGGGGAACAGCCCAACTGAGCGAAAGAACTCGTTCGTTGAGTCGCGTCGGTGATGGTAACGAATCCGCTGACATTCTCGGGAATCCCCTTGAACCGAACGACGAAGCGTGTGCCATTGGTCGCTGTGCGGAGGAGATCAGCGGCTTCCTCGTCCTCGGCAGAATTCAAGGAGAAGTTCTCCCGAATCCTGCTCCTGAAAACGCCTTTGAACAGCTCTTGGAATACCAGTTTCAATGTGACATCCGGCCGGGGTCCGGCCGGATCATCGATAAAGCCAACGTTCATTCCAGTTGAGCAGGAGAACACAAGCTTCTGACGGTCCCCCTCCTGGTAAGGCTCTACGCTAGAGGCACAGCACGACGTCGCATGGGTTACGGCGAGAACCATCGCAGAATCTGCCAACACAGGCACCCCGAGGCCGGGGGACTGCGGCTCGACCTTCACCACTGCGCCGATGGGGGCGCCACTCCCGACGCCCGACGCATTCACACGAATGCCAGTGATCCGAAGGACTTGCCGGCCACTTTCAGCACGATCCGTGACGGGAATGCTCTCAAAGACTAGTTGCGTATCGTTCCGTATTTTTGCCTGGAATCGAGCAGTCGCACAAGGTGCAGCATCCGTTCCCGAACCCAAGTACTCGACCATCAGACTCGCTGAGCTGTAGCCATGGCCCAACGGAGGACTTGTGATATTTGTGCTGAGAGTAACCCACACGTCGAAAAGATCGGTCTTCCCTTGAGGGGGAGCCTGTCTGCCCTTCGGGAGGACAATCTCGATATCCCCAACCAACTCTGAAAGACCCTCGCTCCGCACTTTTACCGGCGAAGCTAGCACGGACCACACAAGGGCCAGAGCCTCCTCGGCACCAATGAGCTGTCTGGGCTCCGTGAGGTGCAACTGGCGTGCTCGCTTGCCTAACGAGAGCAGCAGCTTCGCATAGCCTTTGGGCTCGAAGAGATTCCCGTACTGGAAGCGACCTAGCCGCTCAGGAACCGTGCATTCCTCTAACCGCAAGACAATGATGTAAATGGTTCCTCCAGGCTTCTTGTCCGCCTCGTCCAAAGCCGTTTTGATCTCTTTTTGGACGTAGCCTTCCTTATTGACGGAGTGGGCCGTGAGGCAAACCAGAACGACATGACTCTGCTGTACAGCCTTGGGGATCTCAATTTCCCACTCCTGACCGAGCAGTAGTTTCTCTTCGTCCAGCCAGGGGTCAACTCCATCGTCTTTCAATCGGCGATATAAGTCCAGAACGGCAGGCTTATCCTCGGAAGCGTGGCACAAGAACACTCCGAGGCGCGAGCTTGCCTTGACGTTCGAGCCTTGTCCTGGCATCGGCAGCACTGTCTATTCTAGGTCGGAGAAACGCCTTGGGGCTGGCAAGTGCCCCTCAGGTGGAGTGAGCGTAGACTTTCTACTGCGTTGGCTTGCCAGTCCCCGTACTCTTGGCTGGCACTTGCTCACTCTCCTTGACCCCTTCCTGGTCGTACTGCATCGTCACGCCAGTGCTGGTTTCAACCGACCGCAGGGCAGGTCTGTAGTTGCTCTTGTCTAGCTTGAACTCAACTGCGCCTACCATGCTCTGGCCGTCATTGAAGCTGATGGTCATGTAGTGCTTGCGGCCCTTGCTAAACAACAGCAAAGGACTCACGATAATTGCGGCCCCGATGCGTCTGCCCGAGACCCGCGAATAGAACAGATCCTTGACGGCTGTCGTGGGTATTGAGAAGTACGGCTGCTGGCCGTTCTTCTTCTTTGAGAACACAATCTGCTTGGCGTCAACCGTCAAGTGCCCCGTGTTGCCCTCTGATGCGCTGGCAAAGGTTGAGCGGATCTCAACTTTGTCGAAGGAAACCTGGGCAAGGCAGGGCAGGGTGATTACAGCCAACAGGCAAATCAGCTTGAACTTCATGGCACGGTCCTCTCGATGGTACGTGCAGAGTATACATGCTTCCTGGGTGGTGGGCAAGACTGGCTTTGGATAACATCTCGTCGGCTGTGCCTGCGGAGGCGAAATTGGTACAATCCTCTTGCATGGGATCAGCCGATAACAACACCGATCTCATTCAGGCTCTCAGCGGGAGCGGTTTCCCAATGCAGACCGCAGTAGCCTCTGCAATCAAGGGGCTCTGCAACTACGAGGTTGAGCAGGAACTTGCCTGGCACCACCCAGACAGCTCGGACGGATTCTTGGACATCGCTGCCGTGGGCAGGGAAGTTCACGTACTGATTGAGTGCAAGAAGACGGTCCAAGACAAGTTCATCTTCCTTTTGCCGGAGGACAGTGATTTCGAGAACCAGCAAAGCATCCAGGGAATCTACCTCCATCAGTCTCCGGACTCCACCCGACGACCAGCAGTGGTCTGGGGACGGATCTCCGCAATCCCTGTTTCGTACAAGTCGATGTTTTGCGTTGCAAAGTCGTCAAAATCGCCGAACTCAAACCGTTTGCTGGAGAGCTATGTGCAGCCTCTAGTCAAAGCAACCGAGGCATACGCATTGGAGCGTTACAGGAGGTTTCGCCCTGCACAGAACGAGCCCAGGTGTGTGCCCTGCATCCCTTTGTTGATAACGAATGCACCGCTTTTTGTAGCCCAGTATCGCCCTGAAGACGTGTGCCTGGAATCAGGGATATACAAGGCTCGAACAGAACATATCAATTCTGTCAAGTATATCCGCTTCCACAAACAGTTCACGACATCGTTTGAAGTTGAGATGCGAGAACGAACAGTTCTTGTAGCACATACTTCTGCGATTGCTGAGGTACTCAATGGGCTGGCTTCTGCCAATGTCGTCGATGCTGCGGCTGCAAAGTATATAGTTCTTGGATAGTATAGACCCAACGGCTTGAAGAGTGCCTCTTTTCGGTCACTCCAGAGCCTAGAGACACATCCCCACCTATCCAGAGTCACACACAAACCCAGCCCAGCCAATCCTCAGGGGGAGAACGGACCTCAGTGGGTCTGTGCCCTTGGCAGGGCCTAAACTCTCCCCAGTCCCGACAGCCTGCGGCCTCTGCCCCCTCACTGCGCTGCGGACGGGTCTGCTTGGGCTCCACCGCCAGCCAGGGGTTCGGCCTCTGCGCCATCGCCTTATCCACTGCCTCAGCGACCTCAAACCAAAAATCCTCCAGGTCCAGGTCAGGCGGGAAGTACTTGCTGGCCGTCCGTGGGCTCACGCCCATGTGGTACGCGACCCAGGCATCGAACAGGTACCGGGCTAGGGTGGTGTATGCTGGGTCCTTCATAGTTGGGCCTCTTGGCACGAAGTGGGCTTGCTAGACATTCGCCAGCACTGAGAGCCTGCTATGAACCGCCAGCAGGTCCTCCACCCCCAAGCTCCGCACGTAGTGATTGGTCATTTCCAGGGTGCTGTGGCCGAGGATTCGCTGGAGGTAGAACACATTGCCGCCTGCCCTCAGGTAGTTCACCGCAAACGTATGCCTCAGGGTGTGGAAGCTCACCCTCACGCCGGCAATCCCCAGCCGCAAGCCGAGGGCCTTAAACTCCCGCAGTGCATTTCGTTGCCGCTGCCTTGTGCCCTGACGGGTCCCGAACACGAAGGTTTGCTCGGTCTTCGACATCCACCGAAACAAGACCCTCCGAAGTTCAATCGACATGGGCACCTGCCTGTGCTTTCCGCCCTTTCCCAGCACCCTTATGAGCAGGCTGTCGAGGTCCACATCCTCATGACGCAGGCCGAGGGCCTCCTCAATCCGAAGCCCACTGTCCAGCAGCAGCAGCACGAGGCTCAGTGTTCGATGCTCACCCCACGTCCTTGGCTTGCAGCCGACGAGCCTCCGAAGGTGCTCGCCAGTG
This sequence comes from Bryobacterales bacterium, assembly GCA_963798455.1. GTDB lineage: Bacteria > Acidobacteriota > Terriglobia > Bryobacterales > Bryobacteraceae > CAWCTD01. The sequence continues at coordinate 3,376,700 of CAWCTD010000003.1, read as the reverse complement.
AAGGTGTTGAGAATCTTCTGCTGTTCCTTCAGTCGTCCCACCTTGATCCGTTCGCCGAGGTGCTCTCCCTCATGACACCAGTTCCTTCGGCACTCGCGAGAAGTAACCCGGGTTTGCTCACCAAAAGTGATCCACAACTTGCCCCAACTTGCCCCGGAAGCCGGGGATGATGGTGAGGTTCCCCATATCCGGCGGAGAGGGCCTTGCCCACGTGCAAATCTCAGCGGCAACGTGCATCGTGATGAAGACAATCATTTTGCCCGACGGCAAAACCGCCGCCGGGGATGATATTGATGGCATCACCCCCTATGTCGACCACACGCCCTGAACGGCGCTAAACGCTGTTCTTCGTGTGGGTCACTCTAAACGAGCACAAGTGGGTCATTCTTCGTGAGTGCCGAGGCCAGTTCAGGAACGCTTGAATGCAGCGCAGGTAGGGTATTGATCGAGATAGGGGAATTGGAGGCATGTAGGGCCTCTATGCCCCGCAGAAGTGCCTCTCTGATCGCTGCGCCTGTGACTCCGTTGGATTCTGCGGTGAAGCATGGCTCCAGGTACCGCCCGAGGGCCTTCCAGGAGTACTGATACCTCTGCTCCGTGGAGGGCGAAACGTTCTTCAGATACCGCCGTTCCTTGACGAACTGCTCGAAGAGTTCCATTCGATCTCCTCAGGCAAAAGCTCAAATGGAACTTGGCTGCTTCGGGCTTGGGCGGTAGGGCGTTGAAAGGAAAGGATCTGGTACGCCCGGCTGGATTCGAACCAGCGACCTCTTGCTCCGGAGGCAAGCGCTCTATCCGGACTGAGCTACGGGCGCCCAGAACCAGTATAGTGAACCGAACCGGCGGGAGCAATGGCGGCGAAACGGCCGCAGAGGCGCGGGAGCTATTTCCTGGAGCCGCCAGCCGGCTCTGTGATCAACTTGTCGATCATGCTGACGATGTTTTTGTCCCGGTTCTCCATGAACGGGTCGTCGCCCATGAACTGCCCGCGTATCTTGCCCTTGCGGTCGATGAAGACCATGATCGGGACGTAGGTCCGCAACGTGGTGGAGCGCTGCAAGTAGGCGAACACGGGGTCCCGCTCGTCGTAGCCGACGGGATAGGTGGCGCCGGTGACTTTGATGAAGTCGGGAACCAGCATGATCGCCATTGCGTTGAAGGCCACGGCCAGGGTCTGGAAGCCCCGAGGGCCATACTGCTTCTGGATGGTCTCCATGAGCCGGCAGGTGTCCTGGCAGTGCGGACAGTCGGTCGAGACGAACAGCAACGCCACTACCTTCCCGCGGTACGAGCTGAGCAGAACTTGCTTGCCGTTGACCAGTTTAATAGCGTACTCGGGTGAAGTCCGCGGGACCTCAGCGCCCGCAAGCGGGGCCAACAGGAAGAACAAGCCAAAAACGAGCGGCAAAAAGCGGCGCTGCAACGTAGCCTCCTTCTGTAACCAGTCTACCTCAGGCTCTCCTTGGCTTCGCTCGGCGACTTCATGCCCTCCAGGCTGGACAGGGTGGCGCCGTTGAGCCGCACTTGGAAATAACCGTCGTCCCCGCGCCCGGCGAGGAATCCTTCCCGCTCGCTGGTGACTTCCAGGGTTTTCCACTTGCCGCCGAGCAGCTTGCGGTAAAGCCCGAAAAACTCTCTTGCCACGCTGGGGTTCGCCCACTCCGAGGAATAAGCCAGCACGGTGTGCCGGTCCCTCTTGTGCTCCCACAGACGATAGCTTCCCCCTCTCCACAGTGGCGCCACCGACTCCGCCTCCTTCGCGCTCGCATACTGCCGCAGCAGGATGGAATGATCCAATTCTCCGATCGAGCCCTCCATCAGGACGCGGTATTCACCCTGAGTGACGAGGCTCGCCAGTGGCGGCTCGGTGGGTTTCTCTCCCGCGAAGTATTTTTCGGGGTGGAGGATCTGCTGCGTGCTGGCCGGCGGGTGGAGAAAAACGGCGGAGAACGCTGCCTGGTCCTCCTTCTCCACAAGCACCTGCTGGAAGCGCATGCCCTTGGTATAGGGGAATAGGAGCGTTTCGCGGATGTACAAGGGGGCCTTGTCGAAGACCGGGAACTGGCCCCCGGAGGCTGCCGCCTGCTCGCTCATGTATTGAGCGATGGCGGGCGAGGTCTTGAGCGACATCCCCATGCGGCGGGCCAGATACTCGGACATCAGCCAGGTGGCCTGTCCCTCCATGACGGCCATGCGCGCCATGGCGCCGTCGTCGTTCTCGCTGGCGCGGGTGATGAATTTCTCGAGGTTGAAGTGCTGGTCGGCCAGGGCGTGAGCCAGTTCGTGTACCAGCGCCACCTCTTGCATGGCGGAGGAGTCCGAGTCGAGCACGTAGAGCTTCTTCTTCCGGTAGTCGTAGAAGGCGGCGGCCTGCTCGGTCAGCAACTCCACGGTGGTCTTCTTGAGATCGAAATCCTGGGGAACGAAACCGAACTTCTTGAGGGTCAATTCCTCGGCGCGCAGCTCCTCCGGCTTGACCTCTTCCTGGATTCGCTGTTCGAGGAACTGCTTCACCTGCTCGCGGCCGATGAGATCGTGCTTCACCGTCCTGAGCGGCTTGAGACCGGTGATCTGGCTCAAATCCGCGAGGATGGATTCGATTTCCTGGAAGAGTTGCTGGTCGGCCTGTGGCGCCGCGGGCTGGGCCCAGACCGCAGTCGCCAGCAGCGCAACGAGCCCCAGGACAGCGATGGTTTTCTTCATTGAGAAGGAGGGAAAGCAACAGGATAACATCTGCAGGTCGGAGGATTCGCTGCTGGCTGCCCGGCGAAAGCCACTGGGACGCCTCAATTCGCCGAAGCGGCAATCGTCACGCCAGACTGGCTGGGGACGTTACCCACTTGCACTATCACCGGTACGCTGCCGGACTGGATGCCGCTCGGGATTCGTGAATGGACCTCGATTACGCCCACCAAGCCAGCGGTGCCGCCAACGGACTCTATCTGCGCCGTCTGTCCTCCGATCGTCACGGTAACCGGAAGATTCGGCACGGGCGGTGGCTCTGATGCGGGCAGGCCGTCCACTCCCGCGGGAGAAGTCTGTCCCGCGCCGGTTATAAACAGAGTTACAAGGCTCCCTTGCGGCGCCGGGTGAGACGCGCTGTTGATCGAACCGTCCTGGTTGATGGCCACCGCTTGTCCCTCGCCGGAGTAGTCCAATGTGAACAAGCCGGGGGCCGAAGCGGCTACGGGAACCGTCAACGCAGCCGAAATCTGGCCTGGATACTGCACGACGACTTGCGCATTCGATCCGGTGACGGTGTAGGGCACAACGGCGGCCACCTGGGTCGCCCAGCTATAGAGGAGTGGTGCGGGCGTGCCGTTGAAGAGCACGCGTGTGCCGCCCAGATTCGTGGGGACAAGGCCGGCGCTGTCGAGCTCGTACAGTGCGAGTTCTGCCGGGCCGAGCCCCGAGCCATAAAGGATTACCACTTCGCCCGGCGCGATGGGCCCGATGAACTCACCGGCGGCGTTGGTCACGGCTTGAATGACGAGACCGCGGCCAGTGACTTGGAGCTGGCGGACCGCATTGTTCCCGGTATCCGCCACGTACAGATTGCCGCTTGCATCCACGGCCACCCTAGTGGGGTCGTTGAGCTGAGCACTGGTGGCAGGGCCTCCGTCCCCGGCGTAGCCGGGCGACCCGGTGCCGGCAATGGTGACTATCGTGCCGTCCCACGAGACTTTCCGGATGACGTCGTGCGCGTCCGCAATGTACAGGTTTCCGGCGGCATCCACGGCCACGTCTGCCGGGGCGACCAGCGCTGCCTGGGTGGCTGGGCCGCCGTCCCCGGAATACCCAACCACGCCGGTCCCGGCGACCGTGGTGATGATGCCCCCGCCAGAGACCTTCCGGATCACGTTGTTGTCCGTGTCCGCGATGTAGAGATTGCCGGACGCATCCACGGCCACGCCCCAGGGGCTGTGCAACGCCGCATCGGTCGCCGGTCCGCCATCGCCCCTGTAGCCGGTAACTCCGTTTCCAGCGACGGTGGTGAGAACGCCGTTGGAGGAGACCTTGCGGATCCGGCTGGCGCCAAATTCCGCGATGTAGAGATTGCCGGCACCGTCCACGGCTACCCCAAAAGGCTCAATCAGTTGCGCATTGACAGCCGGGCCGCCGTCCCCCGAACCGCCTGTGCCGCCGCCGGCCACGGTGGTAATCGCTCCGCTGGGCGAGACCATTCGGATGCGATTGTTCAAAGAGTCCGCGATGTAGAGGTTGCCCGCGACATCCACCGCCAGCCCTCGGGGTGAGTTCAGTTGGGCAGTGCCGGCCGGGCCGTTGTCCCCGGAGTAGCCCGCCGCGCCGGTTCCTGCAATCGTGGAAATGGTCCCGTCGGAAGAAATCTTCCTGACCCGGTTGTTCTGAGTGTCCGCAATGTATAGATTGCCGGAGGCGTCCACGGCCGCGCCATTAGGCCCGTACAATTGGGCGTAGATGGCCGGGCCGCCATCGCCCGAGAAGCTGAAAGTCCCGTTCCCCGCGAATGTGCTGATCGTACCCGTCGAGGAAACCTGCCGGATGCGGCTGTTGTAGACATCGGCGATGTACAGATTCCCCGCGGCATCCACCGCCACGCCTCGGGGCAGAAACAATTGGGCCTTCGTGGCTTGGCCGCCGTCGCCGGAGTAACCTTGATCACCGGTCCCAACGACTGCGGTAGCAACCCCCTGGGCGGTAACCCGGAAAACCTTATTGCCGCCGGAATCGGCTACGTAGAGGTTCCCGGACGCATCCGCCACGATACCCACCGGAGCGGCAATATACGGGCTAACGGTCGGGCTCACAAAGGTGCTGATGGTTCCCGTCGAAGAAACCTCCCGAATCGACGAATTGCCAGTATCGGCGATGTACAGGTTGCCCGAGGAGTCCAAGGCGATGTCCTGGGCGGCGCTGAGTTGGGCGAACACGGCTTGACCGGCGTCCCCGGAGTTGCCGCGGTAGCCGTTTCCGGCGACATTGCTGATGATCCCGCCCGGAGTCAACTTCCGGATGCTGTAGTTCCCTGAGTCCGCGATGTAGAGGTTGCCGGACCCATCCAAGGTCAAGCCCTGGGGCAAGTTCAATTGAGCCTGCGTGGCCAAGCCCCCGTCGCCACCGTGACCAACCATTCCGTTTCCTGCGACGGTGCTGATGACGCCAATGGGGGAAACCACCCGGACGCGATTGTTCTCCGTATCCGCGATGTAGACGTTGCCGGCACCGTCCACGGCGATACCCTGCGGAGCGTTCAGTTGCGCCTTGGTGGCCAGCCCGCCGTCGCCGGCGAAGCCGGGTCTGGAGTTCCCGGCGATAAGCGTGAGCACTCCCTTGGTGTCCACTTTGAACACGCAGTTCAGACTACTGAAATACACATTGCCGCCCGAATCGATCGCAACTCGCTGTGGCCGCCCGATCGATGCGCTGGCGGCGGGGGCCGGCGTGAAAGGCGGCACCCCTCCCGCCACGGTGGATAGGGAGTATTGCTGCGCGAGCGCCATGGCGCCGCTGGACAGCACCAAGCTGAGACCAATCCAGCGCACGTTTCTCATTGCTCTCAGGAAGTTCACGTTGGGCCCCCCTTGCCTGTGCGGTCCCAGTCGACGCCGGCGCCCCGGGTAGTGTCAGGAACAGTTTTGGACGTTGCGAGATGCAAAGAGGTTGCGGCTCAAAATAGCGGATACTCGATTCAGGGTGGAATTTCCTCCGCTGCGCATCCCCATCACGGATGTCTTCGACCTTCACAGCGTGCCCGACGCGGACGTGAAAGCCGTGATCGAGGAGTACCTGCTGGAAGCCCGCGGCAAGGGCTTCCGCTATGTCCGGATCATCCACGGACGCGGGATTGGCGCAAGAAGGGAGATGCTGCGCGCAATCCTGGCTCGTACGGAATTCGTGGAGTCCTACGGCGACGCTCCCGCCGACGCTGGCGGCTGGGGAGCGACGGTAGTCGTACTGTCCGTGACGCCGCGCTAATACAACCTGTACAGGCAGGCCGGGCCGCGGGCGGCGACGAGGGTGATTCCCCACTCGGAGGTCTTGGTCTTGAGATCCTCGGCGCCGTAGTCAGAGTCGTTGAGGAGCACCCACTGCACCCGGCGGGCAAGGATGGCCGCCACGGCGGCGCGGCGGAGCCCCGGCGGGTCGTCCACGACGACGTTCTGGGGCTGCGCAGCCAACGTCTTCCACACGCCCGCTTCGGTCCGGCCCTCCAGCTTCATGCGCATCTCGTACTGGCCGAGGGCACACTCCAGGCGCACCGTGTCCGCCATCTCCGGCTTGCCAAAATCGGCCTCCAGGAACATGCCGGGAAACAAGGTCCACCAGCTTCGCCAGCGCGTGGCCAGGTTCCGGTCGAAGGCCATCTCCGCGTCCCAGGGATTGGGGTGCGCCTGTAGTTTCCAGGATGTCGTCCGTTTGACCTCGTCCGGCCCATTCAGCACGTAGAACTCGCTGACGCTCCACTGTTCTTGCTTCGCTCCCGCCGTCTGGACGACGCGCACGCCGCGGAGCGGTTGTTTCGGAAAGCGGAACAGGATATGCCGCCGGGGATGGTAGTCCTCGACGATGGGTGTCCAGAGAATGTCTCCGATGGTGTGGTTGAAGGCCGCCTCGTAGGCCACCAGGATGTCCCGCGTGGTGTAAGCCTCCGCCACCTGGGTCAATGCGAAAACCCGCTGCCCGCGTGGGACGAACTGCTCGATCATGCGCGCGGTGATGTAGGACGGCATGGCGCGGGTAAGGAACGCCTCCTCCGGTTCGACCCGGAGCGCCTGCTTCCACGGAAGGGGCTCTTCGAGCCGCCAGGCGTAAGGGGCGGAGTACATCTTGATGTGTGTGGGCCAAGAGACCAACGCGTGAAAGAGGAGAAGCAACGGGGCCATCGCCTTGGCTCGGACAACCACCAGGCCAAGCGCAAGCGAGAGGAAAGGCAGCGGCGGGATCAGAAACCGGGTGCCGATGTTGAGCGGATAGGTGCAGCCGAAAACCAGGGCGGCCGCCAGCAAGCGCCGTCCGGCCCGCTCGCGAAGCGCCAGGAGCGCCAGCGGGGCGAGCAGAAACACCGGGCCGAGAAGGCCGCAGAGCACGCCCCCTCGCACGGTTACTTCAAGGGGAATGTCCCAGTGGCTCTTGAGATCGGTGTAATTCCTCAGGTACCGCGTCCACTCTTCCTCGAGCGAAACATGCACGTAGGGGTTCGGGAAGATCTTGTTGAAGAAGGGGGAGAACGGGTTGTCCACCCAAAGCCAGTTCTTCAGCATCCACGGCGCCATCAGCAGGAGCGCGCACAGGCCGACTACCACCAGAGGCTTGAGCCAGGGCTGCCGCGCACGGACGAGTTTCCAGCCGATGAAGCCGAGCGCGAACGGCGCCGCGAGAAAGGCCGTGTACTTTGCCGCGTACCCAAAGCCCGCCATGAGGCCGATCGGAACCAGAAGTCCGCTGGCCCGTTCCTGGTCCCAGATCTGAAGGAAATAGAAAACCGCGAACACGATGGCGGCCACCGCGACATCGTTGTAGGCCGTCGTGCCGTCCATGCCCACCACCGGACTGATGAAGAACAGAAGCGCCCCGGTCGCCCCCGCCGCCGCAAAACCGAAACGCCGCGCGTAGCACAGCATGGCCAGCGGCAGCGTCGCCAGAAACGAAAAGTGAACCAACGCCGCCGCCGAGTGCCTGCCGAAGGCGAACGCGTAGAGGTAGAGCATCTCCACGCCTTGCGACAGGTCGGCGTACATGTTGGTCGTGATCCGCCGGAAGCCGTGTTCCCTGTAGTAGCGCGCCACCAAGCCGAGATGGTAGGTGCTGCCGTCCGGGCTCCTCTCCGGCGTCATGGCATTGGTGAAGTAGATCACCGCGAAGAGCGCAAACAGGAGTCCGAATAGTATCTTCCAGAGGCGGGGCAGGGGAGGGAGCGGGTCGCCTGCGTCCTTGTAGAGTCCCTTCCAGACGGCCGCGCCGATGGCTAGCGCGCCCACCGCCAGAAAGGTCCCCTTGTAGACGAGTTGCGCGGCCGTGAGCGCGAAGACAATCCCGCTCAGGCACGCCGCGCCGGCAAAGAAGGCGAGCAGAGTTTCCTCAGTACGGTAGAGGCGCAGTTTGAGGCCCCGGAAGAGCAGCTTGCCAAGCGCGACGGCCGTGAGGACGGTGAAGACGGCCCCGAAGAGAATGTATAGGGCCTGGGGCATTACTCAGCAAACCCGGCCCGGCTCAAAACAAACCCGAGCTTCGTGCCGTCCCGCGGGGGAACATACAGCTTGTCGATCTCCGCGGCGATGGTGTTCATCCTGTCCGTTGCGAGCCACTCCGGCGGCACGGGCTTCTCGAAGTGCTTGTTGCCGGGCTCATCGTAGCGCACTCTGCCCAGCAGCTTGTCGTTTACGAAGAAGGAGATGGTCACGGGCCCCGTTGAATCGAACGTGGTTTTAGAAACCGCAAAATCCATGACGAACTTCACGTTCTTCGTGCGGGAGACGGCGAAGCGCAGCTCCGGACGCTTCAAGGCCCACCGCCACGCGCCGCTCTCCACCTTGGAGCCGATGTCCTGGACGATGTGGGCGGGCGCGCCGGGATCGTTCATGCTCACCACGCCCCCGAACGAATTCGTGCCGTAACCAGTGACCGCCCTGCGCTCCATGGGAGGGGCGTAGGTGTTGGGGATGCTGACGCAACCCGCCAGCCAGAGCGCGAGCCAAAGCACAACCGGCGCGAGTCTTCGAGTGCTCGTCACGCAGTCTTGTCCTTGGAGTAGCAGATGGGGTCCATGGGGCACTCCGGGCAGCGAGGCTTGCGGGCGGCGCACAGGTTGCGGCCATGGTGGATCATCTGGTGCGAGAAGAGAATCCACTTTTCCGGCGGGATCACCTTCATGAGATCTTGTTCGATCTTGACGGGATCCTTTTGCCTGGTGAGGTCCAGGCGCTGGGCGATACGTTGCACGTGCGTGTCCACGACGATGCCGGAGGCGGTGCCGTAGGCCGTGCCGAGCACCACGTTCGCGGTTTTTCGGGCGGCGCCGGGGATGGTCAGCATCTCCTCCATGGTCCGTGGGACCTTGCCGCCGAAGTCGGAAAGGACCTTCTTCGCGGCCCCGATGACCGACTTGGCCTTGTTGTTGAAGAAACCGGTGGAGCGGATGTCCTGGGCCAGCTCGGCCTGGCTCACCGCGGCGAAGTCGCGAACCGTGGGGTACTTCCGGAACAAGCCGGGGGTGACCTCGTTCACGCGCTTGTCGGTACACTGGGCGGACAAGATGGTGGCGACCAGCAGTTGCCAGGCGTCCCGGTGGTGGAGGGCGCAGGTGGCGTCGGGAAAGAGGCCGTCCAGGGCCTCCAGGATCTGCCCCACCCGGCGCCGGCGTTCGGCTGCCGTCTTGGGCGGGCGCGCTGTGGCCGCGGTCATAGGCCCGGTTGGGGAGAGGTAATCACAAGATCCGCGCGCATGAACTGCCAGTCGGGCAGCTCGTAGACGCGCAGTTTCGACTGCAGAGGGGCCTTCATGTCCTTCGCCTCGTAGGGACGAAGCTCCGGCAGCCGGAAGTTGAAGGAGCCGACCGACTCACCGTCGGGCTTGGCCGTGATGGGCCGGATCGTCACCGTGCCGGCCACGTCCGTCAAGGGCGCCTGCGAATGGTTGACGATCACGAACTCGATTTGCAGATTCTTGGGGTTCTCTTCCACAAGTCGCAGACCCGTGACTTCGATGTACTGGTTGAGAACGTTCGCGCTGGGGGTCGCCGAGGTCGCCGCTTCGGCCGGGACCGGCCTGCGTCCGGGTACAATCCGGCTCGGGGGCAAAGGCTCTCCCCCGTGCGCGAAGTAGTTGTAAGCCAAAAATCCCAAGCCGCCCATGGTCAGGAAGACGAGGGCGAAAAGGAGGGCCAGCAGCCAGGGCGGAAACCGTGTCGCCTGGGGAGCCGGCGCGGCCGGTCGCTTCTTGACGGCCTCCGCTGCCTGGATCTGGGGAGGCGTGGCCGCCGGGTCCGCGACGGCCGGCTGGCTGCGATTCCGCTCGGCGCAGTTGGGGCACTCCGACTCGGAGGGTTGAACCTCGCTCCCGCATTGCGGGCATATCCAGGTGAACATAACCTTGTCTACTCTTACTCTACCTCAATGCTGTCTCACTGCCGCGCACGAGCTGCAGCGCCGGCCCCCTAAGATAGTCGTATGGAGTTCTTCCGGCGGCCGGCCGTGGACCCGCACAGGCTGGGGATCCTTTCGGGAACCTTCAACCCGCCCACGCGAGCCCACTTGGCGCTGGGGGAAGCCGCGCTCGAAGTCGTGGACGAAGTGCTCTTTGTGATGCCGCGGGTGCTTCCGCACAAGTCCTACGAGGGCGTCGGCTTTGCCGACCGGCTGCGGATGCTGGAAGAGGCCACTTCCGATCACCCGCGCTTCTCTGTGGCAGCCACCGAACGGGGTCTGTTCATTGACATCGCGCGAGAATGCCGCGCCGTCTTCGGTCCGAAAGCGGCTCTGGCGTTCCTTTGCGGACGGGATGCCGCCGAGCGCGCGGTCCACTGGGACTATGGGCGGCCCGGCGCCTTTCTGGAGATGCTGCAGGAGTTTGAACTGCTGGTGGCTGCGCGCAAGGGCTCCCTTCAAATCCCGGAGGGTATGGCGAGCCGCATCCATCATCTACCCGCCGTTGCGGGATACGACGATGTCTCCGCCACCGAGGTCCGGCGCAGGATCCGCTGCGCGGAGCCCTGGGAAGATCTGGTCCCAACGCGGATCGTGCCGCTGGTGAGACAGCTCTACGGACCGTAGCTCAGACTTTTTGGCTGGTCTCCAGGAAGGCCCGCAGCCGGTGGCTGCGGCTGGGATGGCGGAGCTTGCGGAGGGCCTTGGCTTCGATCTGCCTGATCCGCTCACGCGTCACCGCGAAGTGCTGGCCCACCTCTTCCAGCGTGTGCTCGCTGCCGTCCTGGAGCCCGAAGCGCATCTTGACGATCTTCTCCTCCCTGGGGCTCAGGGTCTTGAGCACTTCCGCCGTCTGCTCGCGGAGATTGAGGTTGATGACGGACTCGGACGGAGAAACCCCCTGCCGGTCCACAATGAAATCGCCCAGGTGCGATTCCTCTTCTTCTCCCACCGGAGTCTCCAGAGAGATCGGTTCCTGAGCGATGCGCAGCACCTTGCGCACCTTGCTGACCGACAACTCCATTCTGCGGGCGAGTTCTTCGGTCGTCGGCTCCCGGCGCAACTCCTGCTGAAGGCGGCGCTGCGTGCGAACCAGCTTGTTGATCGTCTCGATCATGTGGACGGGGATGCGAATCGTGCGTGCCTGGTCCGCGATCGCCCGGGTAATCGCCTGCCGGACCCACCAGGTAGCGTAGGTGGAGAACTTGTAGCCGCGGCGGTAATCGAACTTGTCCACGGCCTTCATCAACCCGATGTTGCCCTCCTGAATCAGATCGAGGAACTGGAGGCCCCGGTTGGTGTACCGCTTGGCGATGGAGACCACCAGGCGAAGGTTCGCCTCGATGAGTTGCTTCTTGGCATAGTCGGTTTCCAGTTCGCCGCGCTCGATGATCTGAAGCGTCCGCCTCAGTTCCGCGGCGCTCGATCCGGCCTGCTCTTCGAGTTGCTGGAGTTTCTGCGTGGCCTGGCGCAACGCCTTCCGGGTCTCACGCAATACGGCCGGCCCGCTGTGCGCGTTCTCTTCCAGTTTCCTCTGGATTCTCGCGATTTCGTGCTCCGCCGGCCGGCATTGCTCGACCGCCCGCGCGATCAGGCTGATGAGCTTCGACTGGTGCGGCGGAGAAAACTGGATCCCCCGATGCGTCCGGGAGATTTGGACCAGCGTGCGTCCCAAGTTCCAGCGCAGCGTCCTGTGCTGCTTTGGCTTCATGCCGCGTGAGATCGCTTGCAGCTTCTGACGAAACTGCTGGGCGCGCTTGTGCTGCCGGGCGATTTCCAAGATGGTCAGGAGAAGCTGCTCGCGCGGCCCAGCCAGAGACTCGCCTTCGCCGACGGAGTCGGGCAGGACGAGCACATCTTCGACGGAAACATGGCCGCGCTCGAGTTCTTGCCCCAGACTGAGCATTTCCTGAATGAGGAGGGGCGCGCGGGACAGCGCTTTCTTGACGCTGTTCTGGCCGCGCTCGATACGTCTGGCCAGTTCAATCTCGCCCTCGCGAGTCAGCAGGGGAACGGCGCCCATCTCGCGCAGGTACATGCGGACGGGGTCGTTGGTCTTCTCCGATACATCCGCGCCCAGTTCGAGGTCGGCGAGTTCGTCGGCCTCTTCGCTCTTCCGGTCCAGCTCGAGCTTGGGCTCCTCCAGAATCTCGACGCCCGCGCTGTCAAGGTTAGCGAGCACCTCGTCGAGCACCGTGCCGGAGGAAAGGTCCTCGGGCAGAATGTCGTTAATCTCGTCGTAAAGGACGTAGCCCTTCTCTTTCCCAGCATCCATTAGCCGCTTCAAGCGGCCGTATTTCTCATCGCCAGCCAAGAAGACCCCGCCCTACCGTTGCTCTGAAGAACTGCTCAACACATTCTACAACACCAGAACTACTGGTTCCGGGCCTTTTCCAGCCCGTCCAACTCCTCGGTCAGCCGCAAAGCCTCGGATAAATTCCCGGCTCGCTCCGCCTCCCTCACGCGCGCCCGGAGGTTTGATCTTTGCGACCCCCGGCTCTCCTCTTCCAGCCGCTTCAGGCACGCCAATGCCTGTTCCACAGTATAGTCCTGCTCTGCTAACTCATCGGCAAACGCCACCGAGGCCAGCAGGGTCCTGTCGGATTCCTCCAGGCGCCCCTCCAAATCGGGAAAACGAAACTGGGGCTGGCGATCGTACAGCAGGAAGAGCGACTGGAAAATCCGCGCCGTCACAAACTGCTCCACCTGAGGCATTGCCCTCAATCGTGGCACAATGCTGCCACGAATTTCCTCGCCCATTAGCAGGGAATTGAGCAGGATTTTCTCCACGGCGCGGAGCGGCTCCTTCACCGGCTCCATGGGTCTTTCGCTGCGTTGGGTAGCCGCCTTCTTGAAGTAGTCCAGCACCAAACCGGGCTCGACTCCCAGCAGACCGGCCACATCGCCGGCAATCGCGGCCCTCTCGAGCTTGTCGCTGACGCGCTGGATGGCGGGCAACAGGAACTGGAGAGCGGAGACGCGCCCCTGCGCCGACCGCATGTCATAACGGCCGCGCGCGCGGTCCGCCAGCCAGTGAAAGTAGCCGGGCGTTTTGTCGAGCAGGGCGCGGTACGCCGCCGGCCCCGACTGCTTCACGTACTCGTCCGGGTCCAGCCCCCCCTCCAGTTCGAGCACCCGCACACGCATGCCTTCTTCGAGCAACATCTGGATGGAGCGCTCCGCCGCGCTTGAGCCCGCCGCGTCCGGGTCGAAATTGACCACGATGTTGCCCGAATGGCGCTTCAGCACGCGCACTTGGGAGGACGTCAGCGCGGTGCCGCAGGAGGCGACCACTTCCTTCACTCCAGCCGAGTGCAGGCCGATCGCGTCCATGTAACCCTCGACCAGAATGCCGCGGTCCGCCTTGCGGATCGGATCCTTGGCGCGATGCAGGTTGTAAAGCAAGAGGCTCTTCCTGTATATCGGCGTCTCGGGCGAATTCAGATACTTCGGTTCGTCCTCCGCGCTGAGCGCCCTGCCCCCGAAGCCAATGACCTTCCCGGATTCGCTATGAATGGGGAACATGAGCCGGCCCCGGAAGCGGTCAAAGAATCCGGACCCGTCCTGGCGCTTCAGCACCAGGCCCGAAGCTTCCATCAGGCCGGCGTTGAAACCTTCCCGCTCGAAGCGGCGCGCCAGGTCCTGCCCGGAACGCTCGGAGAGGCCGAGACCGAACTCCTCCGCGACGGCGGGGCTCACGCCGCGCCGGACCAGGTACTCGCGCGCCCCCGCGCCGCCCGCCGCGCTCAGGTTGGCGAGGAAAACGCGCGCGGCCAGTTCGTGCATCTCGAAAAGCGCGGCCCGCTGCCGGGTCTCTTCGTCCGAGTACTCGGCGCGCTTCGGCATCGGAATGCCGTTGCGGTCGGCGAGCAGCTTGAGCGCCTCGTAGAAGCTGAGGCGCTCGATCTCCATCACGAACTTGATCACGTCGCCGCCGGCGCCGCAACCGAAGCACTTGTAGAACTGGTGGGCCTGGTGGACCGAGAAGGAAGGCGTCTTCTCCGTATGGAAAGGACAAAGGCCGGTGTAGCGAGGCCCGGCGCCGCTCTTGCGCAGGCGCACGTACTCGCCGACGACCTTCACAATGTCGACGGAGGATTTTAGTTGCTCGACGAAATCCATGGCGCTCGCTTCCAGCTTGTTGAAAAACCCGCACGCAAGCGGGCCAGGACAGGTGGGGTAAGTCTCCTGACTTGCCCAACAGGTTTTTCAATAACCTCGCTTCCGCATATTATCGCCGAAGCACAGGGCCAAGATGAGCCGCCCGGCGCCGAGCACGCTCACCGGTAGCCAGTGGGAGATGGCAGCCCCGCTTCAGGCGATGTTGACGAGCTTGAGCAGATCCGGCTGCCGGTCCAGCGGCACGGAGTACTTCTTCTCGATCTTCTCGCGGAAGGTCGGGCCGGCGTTGTAAGCGCAGAAGGGATAGAGCTGCCCGTTCGGGGCCGCATAGTGGATAACGCAGCGCTTCACCCTCTCGATGTCATAGTTGTACGAGTCCATGAAGTGCATGCTCGCCACCATGAGCGTCTTGTAGGAGAATTCCTGCTTCTCCATGTCGCCGCGTCCGTACTTATGATCCACCAGCCCTTGCAGCGTCTGGAGGAACCGCTCGAAGCTCAGCCCCTGGGGCGCGCGGTCCTCGTGGTAGTGCTTCCGCAGGGAGTTCCAGGCGGAGATCTTCGACCACAGCTTGATGCGCTGCTTGGCCGTCTTCCGCGCCAGCATGTCGATGGCCTGCACCATCGCGCCGACGTCCACAAACCGCGTGATCGGCGTGGCTTGCTTCTGCTTGTCCACGAACATGTATGTCCCCATGGAGCAGTGGGGGTGCGGCGTCAGCGTGGGCGTCTCTTCGCCGCGCAACGCGCTGATGAGCCTGGAAAACGGCGTGATGAAGGACAGCGGGAACCAATCTTCGTACGGATTGCAGATGCCAGTCTGCTCGATCACCGCATGGGCGAAGTCCGACTGGGTGAATCGCTTCTCCTCCAGTTCGGCCCGGGAGATGCGCCCGCAGAAGCTGACGGGTTGGAAGCTGATCGCGCTGACGACGTCGATGTTGTCGATGGCGGTGCGAATGATATCGCCGATCTGGTGGTCGTTGACGCCCTTGACGATGGTCGGCACAAAGCAGATCTTCATGCCGGTCTTGCGGACGTTGTCGATGGCGCGCATCTTCCTTTCGATCAGCGCCTCGCCGCGGGTCCGCAGATAGACGTCGTCGGTGACGCCGTCAAACTGAAGGTACAGAGTGTGGAGACCGGCCTCCTTGGCCTGCTGGGCGAACTCCAGGTTGGTGAACATCAGCCCGTTGGTCGCGGCCTGGATGTGGCTGAAGCCCATGTCCCGGGCCATCGACAGCGCCTGGAAGAACTGCGGGTGGATGGTGGGCTCGCCGCCGGAAAACTGCACCACCCTGACGGCCGTGGGACGCTCGTCCCTCAGCGCCTGCAACATCGTGCGGATGCCCTCCAGATCCGGCTCGTAAAGGTAGCCGGCGGCATTGGCATTGGCGAAGCAGACCGGACAGGTCATATTACAGCGGTTGGTCAGGTCCACGTTCGCGAGTACGGTGTGGCTGGTGTGCATCGAGCACAGGCCGCACTGGTCCGGGCAGTTCGTGGCATCCGGGATCGCCGGATTCCGGACGCCCCGGTTGTCGCCGAAGGTCCACTCCTCCATCTTGAGGTACAGCTTCACGTCGGAGTAGATGACGTCTCTGAAATCCCCGTGCTGCGGGCAGGTCTTTTCCATGTAGACCTTGCCGTTTTCCTCAAAGAGAACCGCCTCGATCTTCTGGTTGCACTCCGGGCAGAGTGACCCCGTGATCTTGGGC
Organism: Bryobacterales bacterium; assembly: GCA_963798455.1. Lineage (GTDB taxonomy): Bacteria > Acidobacteriota > Terriglobia > Bryobacterales > Bryobacteraceae > CAWCTD01. The sequence continues at coordinate 3,360,737 of CAWCTD010000003.1, read as the reverse complement.
AACCCTCTCGGGATACGGCGTATGGGCGATCCGCTATAGGTCGTCTCCGGCTGGAGGATCTCGAACTTCTTGTCCTTTGCAGGGGCGAATGTGACGGTACTCACGCTAGGTGCCTCCTCGCGGTCTTTCAGCGGCGAATCTCTGATTCCAAGCCATCTAGAGTATAGCCAGCCCATACTAAACAAACCACTTAATTGAACCGAACGGAGCCTGGGGGTGGTTGTACGGTAATTATCCGAGGTTGAACGGAGCAGGCCGTTTTGGCGCTTCGGTACCATGGAAGCGTGAAGGCCGCCCGCGTGAAACGGCTCGCCCGCGAATGCGGCTTCGAGCTGGCCGGAATCGCCGCCGCCGCTCCGCTTCCCGAGGCTGCCTGGTACCAGGAGTGGCTGCGTCGAGGGTTCGCGGGAGAAATGTCCTACCTCGCCGGCCACCGCGCCCAGGTCAGGTCCGATCCGCGCACGCTGCTCCCCTCGGCGAAATCCATCGTTTGTGTGGGGAAGCTGTACAACGCGCCTGAGCCTTATTCGACCGCGTACGACGTGCCGGGGCGGGCTTGGATCTCCCGCTACGCCTGGGGACAGGATTACCACATCGTCGTGCGCGAGGGTCTCAAGCGACTCGCGGTGAGGCTCTCCGAAGCCAGCCTCCAGCAGTTCGAGTGGACCATATGCGTGGACACAGCGCCGCTTCTGGAAAGGGCTTATGCCAGGCGCGCAGGCCTGGGGTGGATCGGCAAGAACTCCTGCCTGATCAACCAGCGGATGGGTTCCTGGTTGTTCCTGGGGGAATTGCTGGTCTCGCTTGAAATCGAGCCGGATGTGCCGCCTCCGGACCGCTGCGGCACGTGCAGGCGCTGCATCGAGGCCTGCCCCACGCAGGCCATCCTTCCTTCCGGCCGGCCCGAGGGCCCGTCTCACACCGTGGATTCCAGCCGCTGCATTTCCTACCTCACGATCGAACTGCGGCGCGAGATTCCGGAGGCGTTGCGGCCTGCCGTGGGGCGGCATGTTTTCGGATGCGACATCTGCCAGGACGTCTGTCCCTGGAACCGCCAGGCGCCGGAAACCGCTGATCCGGCCTTCGCCGCGGCCCACTTCGCCCCCTGCCTGGAAACGCTGGCCTCTCTGGGCGAGAATCAATTCCACGAGGATTTCCGCGGGAGTCCCGTCACCAGAGCTGGATATCGGGGCTTCCAGCGCAACACCTCTCTAGCGCGGGCGAACTCCCGGTTAAGATAAGAGTAGATGCTAGTCCGTTTGGCGGCCATCCTCTTCCTGCTGGCGCCCCTGAGGGCGCAGACCGTGCAGCTATCGAGCGGTCTCGATCACTTCTACAACCTGGAATACGATCAGGCCATTGCCGATTTCAAGAAGGACATTGCGGCCAAGACCGACGTGGCGGCCAACTACAACCACTTGGCCATGGCCATTCTCTACCGGGAGATGCTCCGCTGCGGGGCGCTAGAGAGCGAGCTGGTCAGCGGCACGAACCCGTTCCTCCGTCGCGCCAGAATGAACCCCTCCGGCCAGGACCAGCGGGAATTCGACGACGCCATCCGGAAGTCGATGGACTTGTCGCAGGCGCGCCTCGACTCCGACCCAAACGACGTGCAGGCCTTGTACCGGCTCGGGGTCGCCTACGGGCTGCGGGCCAACTACAACTTCCTGGTCCGCAAGGCATGGATGGACGCGCTGCGCGATGCGACCTCCGCCCGCAAGCTGCACAACCGCGTCACCGAGCTCGACCCGTCAATGGTCGATGCACGCCTGACGCAGGGGGCGCACGACTACGTAGTCGGCAACCTGCCCTGGCACATCAAGCTTCTGGGCTTCCTGGTCGGCTTCCGAGGAGACAAGCAGCAGGGAATTCGCACGCTCGAGGACGTCGCCGCGCACGGGGACGTGAACCGGGTGGACGCGGAGGTGTTGCTCTGCGCCATCTACCGCCGGGAACGGCTGCCGCAGAAGGCCGTGCCGCTGCTCGAGAGATTGATCGCGCGGTTCCCCCGGAACTACGTCTTCCGCTTCGAGCTGGCCCAGATGTACGGCGACCTGGGGGACGAGGGGCATGCGCTGGCCGCTGTCCAGCGAATCGAGGATCTGAAGACGTTCGGCCAGCCCGGCTATGCCTTTCTCCCCGCCGAGAAGATCTACTATGCGCGTGGCACAATCCAGTTCTGGTACCGGGACCTGGACCATGCTCTGGTGAACCTCAAGAAAGTCGCCGCCCATGCTCAAGAACTGGACCTGAACACGGGCACTCTCGCGTGGCTCCGTCTGGGCCAGATCTACGATCTGAAACGTCAGAGATCCCTGGCCGTGGAAGCTTACCAGCAGGCCATGAGGCTATCGCCCGACTCCGACGCCGCGAAGCTGTCTCGCCAGTACATTTCCGTGCCCTACCGGCGGGACAACGCGGGAAGCTGAGCTTTGGCGCGTGGCCCCCTCGCCGCCTGGCGTATCAGCCGCGGCTTGCGTGGAGCGGCTGAGGATCGGGCCAGCGCGCCGCGCTACTGCACGGTCACTTTCACAGGCTGGATGTAGTCCTTGGGCGGGGTAGTCGGCGTACGGATCACCAGACCGAACCGTCCCGGCTTCACCGAATCCGGCACCTTGAACTTGATCTCACTGGCCGACTGCTCGGCGAGCACCACCTTGGTGTCGTTCTTGCCGTCCGTCAAAAAGACCTCCGCGACGTTGCCTTTGTCGAGGTTTTCGCCGGAGACGGTTACCACATCGCCCACCTTGGCCGTCATCGGATCCACCGACGTCATGCGGGGAAAGCTCGCCTGCGCGCTAAGTAAAAAGGGAAAGACTACGAAAACGCCCAACACCGGCGCAAAATAAGACAACCTCATCTGCTGTCCTCCCACCAAATGCTAGTCCCAACGGCGGAGAAATGCAAGCGGTTTGCGAGACGGGATTTTCCCTCTGATTGGCCTGGGCGGAGGATATGGTCAGTCCTGGGCTTCCGTGTGAATCCCCTTGTGGATAGCGTAGAGCGCCAGCTCAAGGCGGTCGGAAACTCCCAGCTTGTCGAAAATGTTGTGCAAATGGTTCTTGACCGTCTGCTCGCTGATGAACATCTTCTCTGCCATCTCCTTGTTCTTGTAGCCCTGCGCCACCAGGGCCACGATCTCCCGCTCACGGTGGCTCAGCGGAGACCGCTCCCTTGCCCGCGCGCTGCCCTGCACGGCCGATTCGGATGGAGATGCGAACTGCCTCATGACGGCAGCGGTGGTGTGGGAGTCCAGCCAGATCTCCCCGGCGTGCACCTTGCGGATGCTCTTGATGATCAGATCGGCCGCCGTCTGCTTCAGAACGATTCCCGAGCAGCCCAGCTTCATGGCCTGCACGAACTCGTTCTTGTCCTCGGATGCCGTGAGTACAATGACCCGCGTTTTCTTTCCGAGCCGCTGCATCCGCTGCAACGCTGCAAACCCGTCCATGCCGGGCATTCGCAGATCCAACAGGACGATGTCCGGGTCCAGCTTCTCCACCATCGCAACCGTTGCCTCTCCGTCGGCCGCCTCGCCTACGATCTCGACGTTGTCCTCCAAGCTCAGCAGCCTGCGAAGACCCTCGCGGACAATAGGATGGTCATCTGAGATCAGCACCCGGACCGGGGCACGGGTCCCATCACCAGCCGGTTCCCGTTCAACACCAAGATATGGACTTGCCTCGCTCATTGCCGGAACCTCACGCGTCTTAATCATTCTATAGCCGATATAGTACTCAGTCAACCTCAGTAATAGACCGCAAATACCTCACTTCACCCCTATGACCTGCGGCCGGCTTCGGTATCGCTTTACGAACATTGGTCTTGAGGGACGCCCACGGACGCCATTTAGCCCTGCGGTTGCCGAGAAGTACCAGGTCCAATCACCGGCCAGGGCGGCTTTCGGTATAATCCTAATCTCAGGGTTCGTGACAGACTTGCGGCAAACGTTGCTAAACGAGCCTCTGGAAAGGAGAAGTTGCGAATGCGAAGGATGGTAGTCCTATTGCTAGCGCTGGCGGGTTTTGCGGTGGGGGCCGATGATCCTCCGGGGTTCACTCTTCTCAAGTCCTCGGACCTGAAGAATATCGACCAGCAGGTGGCGCAGAAGTTCGGCCCGCAGAAGACCGGCACCCAGCAGCTCGGCGACTACGGGACACACACGATGATGCTGGCTCATGTGGAGGCTACGGGCCCGGCGGAAATCCACGAGAACCTGACGGACATTTTCGTGATTCAGAGCGGGGAAGCGAGCCTGACGGTCGGCGGCAAGCTGGTAAACGGCAAGACGACAGCGCCGGGTGAGATCCGGGGAACGTCTATCGAAGGTGGCGTAACGAAGAAACTAGGCGCGGGCGATATCGTCAACATCCCCCCAGGCACGCCGCACCACACCCAGGTGGGGCCGGGCCAAAAAATTACCTACCTTGTCATCAAGGTGAGGGCGAAGTAGGGCGGCCGAACTTCTCACTGGTCCTTCCAGAACAACTCTGCGTCGGAGCGCCGGACGTAGTTTGCGTCCACCGCAGCGGGCGCGAGAGCGAGACCGGCCGCCAGATGCGCCGCGGCGATGCTGCCCACGGCCGCCGCCAGGCTTCGCGGGACCTGCTTCACCGCGAGCCGGTGGAAACGCGTGCCCTCCAGCGCGGCGCCGAGGAAGCTCGAATCCGTGGACAGGAGTTCCATCTCTCCGTCGGGCAGCGTTCCCAGCCAGGAGTGGAGACTTGCCACCGTTTCCGGAACCAGAATCTGAAGTGAGGCGGAGTACACCGCGCCGTAGACCTGCCCCCGCCGCGCGTCCATCACAGTGGCTCGCAAGGGCGCGGTTCCATGCCACGCAATTGCCTGGAGGTTGGATACCGCCACGACCGGCCGTCCCAGCGCCTCTCCCAGGCCCTTGACCGCGGCCAGACCCACGCGGATGCCCGTGAACGAGCCCGGGCCGGCGGCGGCGGCGAAACAGTTGATGCTGGCGAGTTGCCAGCCCTGCGTGGCGAGCAGACGCTCCATTTCCAGGTATAAGAGATGCCCGAACCCTTCTGTGGAATGCCGCTCCACTTGTCCCACAACCTCGCCGCCGGCGATGAGCGCCAGACTCCCGTACTCCGACGTGGTGTCAATGGAGAGAATACGCGGTTTCACTGGGCCAGTCTGTAGATCCTGTCTAGGAAGTAGATTTTGCCGTTGGCGTTCATGCCCGCCAAGCGGAGGTTCATGACGGCCGGGTATTGACTGGCGAGCCCGGCGGGGACCCGCATTTCGCCTTCCCGGCCGGTCCCCAGCACGCGGTATCCCTGGCCGTCGGTGCTGACCTCGCCGGTCCAGAGCCACATCATGGTGCGCGTGGCGCGCGTGTCCCGGGTAACCTTTGCCGCAAATCGGACCGGCTTTTCCACGGACAAGGCGCCGGCGGCCGGCTCCACGATTTCGTACGGAACCCTCTGCGCGTTCTGCTCCACCTCTTGCAGCAGGACCGGGTGGGTTTCGAACTTGTAGGACCGGAGCATGCTCTGTTTCTTGCCCTCGCGGGAAACATGGAGCACCCAGTCGTGCTTGGTGTCGGGCGGCTCGATTTTTAGGCGATCGCCGTGAAAGTCCTTCTGCTTCAGCCTCTCCCCGGTGATGGGATTCACCCAGGCGACGTCATAGTTGTGCTTCTGAAGCACAATCTCGACGGGGCCGGGTTTCTCCACATAGACGATGTACTCAATGCCCTCGGGCTCTTCATCCTCTTCCCTGGGCACCTCCAGCGCCAGCGCGCGGCCGCCGTCCACCTCGAAATAAGGCTCCAGTTCCCAATGGCGCGTGCCCGAAAAGAAGTCGTACCACACCGTCATCTGCCGGGCTCCGGGCGAATCCAGGTACGCCGGATTCACGGGCAGCTTTGTGGCTGCGTCCGTTCCCGTGTTGGCGAAGGTCGGATACTCGCCGTCCATGGTGGAATTCCAGAGTCTTCTCCGAAAGGTGTCGGTGTCCGCGTCCCGCGGCTCGTGTTTGCCGGCGCCGTTGTCCTCAACGGCAAATCCGACATTCACGAATGGGGCCGCGTGGAGCTGGTGCTCGATGGAGCCCAGTTGGTCATCGCTCGAGTTGTGTACAAGAAAGCTCATCCACCCGTCGTCGGCCAGGGGCGCCGCCGTGGTCTCGGCACCCGTCGAGCGTGGGTGGTTGTACGGGTCCGACTTCTTGAGCAGAGCGCCTATCTCTTTGAGGAGTTCCCGGCCATTATCGTAGGTCTCGAAGTCCTCGAGACCCTGCCAGGTGATGTGCATCGCCGCATAGCGGGCCACCACGAATCGCACATAGCGCTCGCGCTGCTGCCAGGTGGGGAACAACCGGGTCAGGTGGTTGTGTCCTCCCGCCAGCAAGAGGTCCGCGACAATGCCGGCCTTGTTCATTGCCAGGATCCTCTGGTCGAGACGGTGGAAATACTCCAGGTCGGGCTGGTCGGGGGAAGGGAAGGCCTGTCCCGAGTCTTCCGGCCCGCCTATGACAAGGCCTCGAATGTGGTTGAACTTCTGGTGCGAGCGAGTCTCCACCAGCTTGTCGAAGAAGTCCTGATCCACGAAGGCGAACCGAAGACAGGTGTCCCCCATCCACAGGTGGGGCTGATCGGTTTCTGTGTAACCCCAGTGATGGACATTGCGGGGCCGGACGAATCCAGGCGAATCGGATGCGGTGGCTTGGAAACGTCCGGTCTTACCGTCAAGCCGTGCGAGGTTGCTGGAGACGCGGAAGTCCCAGGCTCCGGCTTCCGTTGGGGCGAAGCGGACCACTAACCGGTTGCCGCCGTCCCAAAAGCCGGGCAGCAGGTAGGTGCGGAAGCGGGGCGAGCGGAACTCTGCTTCCAGCGTCACACTGGCATACGGGTTCGGGTGGTCTTGAACCTCCTGGGCCGACATCTCGAAGACGATCTCACAAGGGGAGTAAGCCGGCGTCGGCGGGCACAGCGTCTGCGATAGCAGACACGGCGGGAGCAGAACTGCAAGGAGAAGGAGGAACACCAGATCCCTCATGCTTCTTCCAGTGTAATCACTGCTCCCACGGTATTGCTTGCGGTCACGGAGCGCTTCGGGCGGAGCGGCGCGCCAGACGCACGGTGACGAACTCCGGCCGCACCCGGTCGACGCTGACCCCCGGCGGCAGGTCCAGATTATCGGGGCCTGCCTTCAGCGTCACGTTACCTTCCCGGGCGGTGCTCAGGTCGAAGCGCGCCACGAGCCCCGTCAGCCCGACCGAAGCCATCAGCCACGAACTGCCCCGGATTTGCACTTCCAGGCGCATGGCCGACGGGTTCGCGATCTCCAGACCAGCCGGCACCCCGGAGAACTCGATCCCAGCACTTACGACCCTCACGGTGGCGCCGGTGCCGAGCAAGGACATCACCCACAGGACGGCCGCAATCCCGCCGGCGGCCAGCTTGTACCGGAGGTCGGCGAAACACCAGCGTCTCAGCCTGCCCATCCAAGGAGTCTTGGGGAGGGTTGTCAGCGTCTGGAGCGCGCTGAGAAGTTCGGACGCACTGCCCACCGGGACCCTTTGGAAGCCTTGCATCAATGTGACCTCGCCGCGTTCTTCCGAAACCACCACGACCAGGGCGTCACAGCGCTCCGCCATGCCCATCGCGGCACGGTGGCGGGTCCCGTATTGGAACGGAACATCCTCCCTCTGGGTCAAAGGGAGCACTACGCCAGCCCGCGAGATCCGGCCGGCCTCGACCAGAAGCGCCCCGTCGTGAAGCGGCGAGTCCTTGCGAAAGATTGCAGTCAGGATGGGAGCCGAGATCTCCGCCCCGAGCGAGGTCCCTCCGCTCACCATCTCACGCAGCGAATCCTTGCGAGCGATGATGATCAGCGCTCCTACACGCTCGGCGGCCATGGAAAAGGCAGCTTCACTGATTGCCTCGTAGCTGGACTCCAAGGACCTGGCTGGACCGAGGCCGAGGTTCAACAGGCCGTCCAGGCGCATAAACGCGTGCCGCAACTCGGGCTGGAAGAAGAACATCAGCATGAGCACCAGCAACACGCTGGAGATGTCCAGCAGCCAGCCGGTGATCGTGAGGTCCAATTGCCAGGCGATACGGGCCAGGGCATGAAGAGCCAGGATCGCGAGCACTACCCGCAGCGCGCGAGTGCCCCTGGCCCACTGGAGCAGGATGTAGATAGCGGCAGCCAGTACGGCGAAATCTACGGCGTTCTGCCACCGGAACCAAGCCATAATTGCCGACACTACCTACGTTACCAGTGTCGCGCAAAGCAGGTCGAGATCGTCGGCCCGCTCGCGAATCATAGCCTCCGCCAGTAGCTTCAGAGCGCGAACGTTCTCGGGCCTGGCATCGTCCATGGCGTCGGTATGCTCGTCGAGTTTGGTCTGGAATCGCCAATAGCGCCTGTGGCCGCCGCCGGCGGATGCGAGCAGGTGGCGGAGCTGGTAGTCGACGGTGCTGCTGACTCCATCGAAGACCACGTTCAGAATCGGCTGCGCCCAGCGGGCGAGCCCCCAGCCTCTCACATCCTGGTACCTCAGCGGCAGAGTGCGTTCCCCCGTGCCCAGCGAAACGACCAGGAAATCGCTGTCCTCCGGGTACGTCGCCCTGGCTTCGACGTAGCCGCACATGGCGGGATTGTTGGCGTACACGCCTCCGTCGATCAGCGAGTAGTAGTCCCGCGGCGAGCTCGCCTCGAGCTTGTGGGGCTCGAAGTAGGTGGGCGCGGCGGAGGTGGCCCGGGCGACGTCCTTCATGGGAAAGTCGTAGTCTGGCCTGCCTCGGGCGTTACGGCTCTTGAAGAAGAACGGTATGCGCCGCTCCGTATCGTAGCTGGTGATGATGACGCCGGTGAGCGAGTCCTTGAGGCGCGTCCCGCCGAAGTACTCATCCAACACGCCTTCGATCCCTTCGGACCGGTACTTCTCTTCCGCCAGCCCGCCGAGTGCCCGCAACTTCCAGGCCGGTGTGCGGCGGAAGATGCGGCGGCCCTCCTCCTCGTACAGCGACAGCATCTCGGCGGCTGTGTAAGCCGGACTCCCGGCTGCATCCGGCTTGGCAAGCCCCAACGCCAGTATGCCGCCGGTGGAGGTGCCGGCCACCAGATCGAACAACTCCGCGACGGGTTTTCCTGCCAGCGTTTCTATCCTGGCCAGAACCGTCGCGGGGATGACGCCCCGGATGCCGCCCCCATCAATACCCAGTATTCGGATCAGCTTCCCCATGCCCCGACCGGATTCTATCACGCGGACCCCCGCGGACAGGCGCTCCGCGGGTGACGCTGCTGGCCCCCCGGCGTCGCGGAAAGTTCAACAGAATCAAGAGGAAACGCTGTGTTATCTTTGTTGAGTCCACGACGTGTAAAGACATGGGAACGCCGAAATGGATCAAGCTGGTTTCGGGCGCCGTGGTGACGGCGCTAGCCCTCGCAAGCTTGCTCCTCGCTTTCTCTCACATGTCTCACTCGGTGTGGCATGACGAGTCTCAGACTCACCTGATCGCCCGGCAGAGCACGCTCGGCGGCGTGACAGCCCTTGCCATGAAAGAGAGGCCGTATCCGCCGCTTTTCTTCTTCGCCGTCCACTATTCCCTGCGCCTGCGGGACGACGAGGTGGGACTGCGGCTACCGGCAGCGCTGTTCGGCGCGCTCACCGTCGTCGCGGTCTTCTTGCTGGGCTCAAGCCTGGTTGACGCCCTTACCGGCGCGGTCGCGGCGTTCTTGCTCGTCCTGACCCCTGGCGCGTTTCGGTACTTCGTGGACGGCAACGCCTACACTTTGCTGATGCTGGCGTCAGCTCTCTCCACGCTGTACCTGTGGAAGGCGGCGCATTCGGACGCGACACGGGATTGGGCGGCCTATGCTGCCTGTGCCCTGGTAGGGTTGGGGACGCATTCGCTGTTCGTGTTTCATCTTGGCGCCCAATTGCTGGCAGGGGTCTTCCTGAGAGCGCATGTTCGGCCCGTGGCGACGCGGTCCTTCAAACGGCTGGCCGCGGTCGCGGGCCTTCTCGTGGGGGCCACGCTCCTGTGGGTGCTCTTTTACGCGCACGCGGGCGGCCTGGCCCAGCCGCTGGATTTCTCTCGGTTGGCGGATCTGAGCACGGCTGTCTCGATGGCGGGAATGCTGGCCGGCCCGCAGTCGTTCGGAGACCTGGCTCAGTTTCTGCTCTGGGGCGCCCTGCTGGTGCTCGGTGCGGCAGCCCTGTACAGATACTCCAGGAGCGGGTTTTGGTCGATTGGGATCTTGATTGCGCTGCCCGTGGTGGGCATCCCAGTATTCGCCAGATTGACACTGCCTTACGTGGCGTATCGTTACGGCCTTGGCATCTTCCCGCTGACGTGTGTGGTAGCTGCGTGTTCCTGGAAGCTCTGGCCTGGGCGCCCGCTGGCGCGGGCCGCAACAATAGCCTTGATTCTTGTGTACTGCGCCACCGGCGCCGCCTTCATTGCCTCGGCTGGAGAGAACACATTCGGCTACCAGGATTGGAGGGGAGCGGCCAGGTATCTGGTTCATCACTGGTCCCCGGGCGATGTTGTCGTCGTCCCGGGCGACTTCGGCGCGCTGCCTTTTTCCTACTACTGGAGAGGGCCAGCCGCAGTCAGGTCCGGGGGGGCGCCCCAGCAGATCGCTGAGGCCCTTGCCGAGGCTCTCCAGGCACGGAACCGGCCGGGGTCGCGGGCGTGGGTCGTGCTCAACACGTTCGCCAACGAGAATCCATTGGTGGCCAGGTACACGGAGTCGCGGCGACGGGGCGCGGAAGGCCAGGAGAAAGAGCTTGCCCGGACGCTGGAGTCCCGCGGCTTGCGCGTGTGCGCCACGGCCCGCTTCCAGCGGGTGACCGTGATCGAAGCAAGCGGCAGCGCTTGCGGGCAGGGCCGCTGAGTCCGGGTATTGTCACCCTGCGGCCAGCCACACGCCGAAGCACACCAACATCATGGCCGCTCCCACAGGCACCGCATAGCGGGCCCACTCACTGCTGCAGATCTTGAGCCGGTGGGCCGCGATGATGTTCGGAACGTTGCCGGGGATGAGCATTCCGCCGCTGATCAGCAGACCCAGCAGGGCGGCCGAGATCTGCCGGCCCGAGAGCGCTGGCCCGATCTCCGCCGCTGCCAGCGTGGCGTTGTCGAGAATCGCCGAGACCGAATTCGCCCAGAACAGCAGCGGCGCCGCCAGGTGCGTGACGTAGCGGTCGACCAGCGGTGTCACGCCGGTCCCCAGCAGAACCAGGGCGGCGATGAACGCGTAAACCCGCACCGCTCGGAGAAACACGTCCGCGAGGGTCTGGCGTCTTTGCGTGTCGTAGAGGGAATCCCCGCTCCGGCGCGGTTTGAGGCAGGCCGCCAGAACACTCACCGCCAGGATGCCCGCCACGATGTAGAGGCCGACCAAGCCGCCGATATACCAGAAGCCTGCCCGCATCTTCAGGGTGACGATGGCGGACAGCGGCTCGCCCACGGGGGTCAGCGCCGCCCCCAGGCCGATGCTGTAGCAGGTCAGCACCGTGAGGCGCACTTCCTCCTTTCTGTCTAATCGCAGGACGTGAACCGCCTCGACCAGCAACAGCGATGCAATGATGGCTGTCACCACGCTCGACAGCAAGCCCAAGAACGCGACCAGGAGAAAGGCCAACGCCCTGGCAGGCAGAAGTTCCTGAAGCGCACGAAGAGCCCTGTCGAAACGCGCCCGCAGAAAGTGGAAGGTCAATCCAACCCCAAGCACCACCGCCGTGATTTTCCAGGGGGCCTGCACGGCTTCCACCACGAGGCGGCCAGACCACAACGAGGCCACGGTGGTGGCTGCCGCGCCCATCAGAAAGAGGAAAATCTCCAGGTTCTGCTCTACTCGCCGCCACCACAGCGGCAGCACCAGCACCAGAAGAACGATGACTCCCAGCAGCCCGTGAACGACCTGTTCCGGCATCTCAGTCAAGTCTCAACGGCCCAGCCACTGAGGCAGCGCCGTCGTGAGCACCGGCACGTAGGAGATCAGCAGGACGCCGGCCAAAAGCACCAGCAGCATCGGGAACGAGGCGCGCACAACCTCCGGCATGGGCCTGTTAAACCGGTAGGACGAGAGAAACAGGTTCATCCCCACCGGCGGCGTCAGGTACCCGAGTTCGAGGTTCGCCAGGAACAGGATCCCCAGGTGTACAGGGTCCATGCCGAACGCCAGCCCCATGGGGACGATCAGCGGCGCCACGACGACAATCGCGGAGTAAATGTCCATGAGGCCGCCGACCACCAGCAGGAACAGGTTGAGCAGCAGGATGAAGATCCAGCGCGAATGGATCGTGGCAGTTACCCAGGCCAGGCCCCGCGCGGGAATCTCGGCGAAAATGAGGTAGTTGGTGAAGCCCAGCGCCACGCCCAGGATGAGCAGCACGCCGCCCACCAGGAGGCCGCACTCGGTCAGCACGCGGGGCACGTCCCGAGCGATCTTCAGGTCGCGGTACAGAAAAACCTCCACGACGAAAGCGTAGAGCGCGGTAAGCGCGGCGGCTTCCACCGGGGTCGCGAAGCCGGCGAAGAGGCTGGCCAGGGCGACCAGCGGCAGCATCAGCTCCCACTTGGCCTCCCACACCGCCTTGCGCGCCTCCGGCCAGTCCATGCCGGGCCTGCCGGCCGCCGCCGGGCTCAGGCGTGTCCCCCACCACGCGGTCATGGCCACCAGGAGAATCCCAGGCAGCAGGCCGCCGAGGAACATCTCCTTGAGGGTGATCTGGGCGATGATCGCATAAAGGATCAAGGGCAGACAGGGCGGGAAAAGGAGTCCCAATGAGCCCGCGCCCGTCAGCAGCCCAAGGGCGGAACGCTCCTTGTAGCCTGCGGCGAGAAGGATTGGCATCAGCAGGCCGCCGAGGGCGAGGATGGTCACCCCGGAAGCGCCGGTAAACGAGGTGAAAAAGGCGCAGACCAGTGCTGTCACGATCGCGGGACCGCCGCGGAAGTGACCGAACAGCGCCTGGAACACGCGTATCAGCCGCTTCGACGCGCCGCCTTCCGCGAGGAAGTACCCTGCCATCGTGAACAGGGGGAGCGTGGGGAAGGACGGGTTGACGACCTGCCGGTAGTGGTCCACCGGAAGCGACGAAATCGGCGTCCCTTCTCCCCAAAACAGAATCAGGGCCGCCCCGCCCAGGGCCACAAACACGGGCGCGCCGAGAACCGTCGCGGCCAATAGCGCTAGAAGCGCGGGAAGAACCATCGAAGCCGGGGGCGCCGGCGGGTGCGCCCCGATGAGGAAAATCGCAGAGGCCACCAAAACAGCGACGCTACGGTTGCGCCATCCTTTCGCCGAGTGCCGCAGCAGCCGCAGCGAGACCGCCGCAAAGCCCAGCGGGAGCATCGTCTGTACCCACCAGATCGGAACGCCGCGAATCAGCAGGTTGCCGGCCTCCCGTTCGCTGATGACGAACTGGACGCCGGCGTAACACAGGAATGCACTGACCGCCGCGCCGAACGAGTACGCGAAGATCCGCGCGGCCGTCTTGACCCTGCCGTGGAGAAACGACTGCAGTGTGGAGAGAGAAAGCAGCCGGTCTTCTCTCGCCGCGATGGCTCCGCCGACCATTCCCACAACGAGGGTAAGGTGCTGCACGATGGAAGTCGAGCCGGGAATCCCGATCTTGAAGGCTGCGCGCAGGGCGCTCTCGGCGAGCGGGATCAGCATCATCGCCGCCAGCGCGAGCGAAATGAGCAGGTTCTCGGCGAGTACCATCATTTCGCTGTTTTTTCCTTGGAGGCACGGTAGTCGGCGAGCAGGCGTTGCACCTTGTCGAACATGTCCGCGGGAACCATGTTGCCGCGGATCTTGGGGTAGACGTTCTCGGCGATCCGGCGCCATTCGGCCTCGATCTCCGGGGTCACGGGGTGGGTCTTGAGGCCCCGCTTCACCATGGTCTGGACCGAGTCTTCGGCTTCCTGCCGGCCGCGCTTCCTCATTTGAGCACCGGCTTCGTCCGCCGCCTTCTGGAGCGCTTCCCGCGTGGCCGCCGGAATCGCCTCCCATGTCTTCGCGTTGACCACGGCGGCGCCGACCAGCGCGGCCCAGTTCATATCCAGCATGTGCGGAGCCGGGCCGTACACCTGCGTGGCCAGGGCATAGAACGGCGCCGTGGACACGGCGCTGATCAGCCCCGTCTGCAGCCCGGGCAGAATGTCGTTGGTCTCGAGCGGGATCGGCTGGAAGCCCACGGTCTTCATCAGGTCGATCTGGTAGTTATCGCCCGCCCAGGCGAACAGCTTCAATTTCTTAAGATCCGCCGGGTGGAGCACCGGCTCCTTCGAGAAGAAGCGGACCCAGCCGGCGTCGCCCCAGAACAGCGTCACAAAGCCTTTGTCAAGCAGCCGCTTTTCGAGCTCCGGGCGCAACTGGTCGCGGATGTAGTCCAGTTCGTCCAGCGACCGGAACATCATCGGCATGTAGGACAGCGCGGTGACCGACTTGTCGATGTCCGACAGGCCGACCACGCTCAGCATCCCGGCCTGGAGCTGATTCTGGCGCATCCGGCGGACAATGTCGGCTTCTCCGCCCATGCTGCTTCCCGCGTAGATGGTCAGGGTGACGCCGCCGCCCGGCGCCTGCCGCCAGGCCTGCCCCATCTTCTGAAGGATCTGGTGATAGGACGTGCCGCTGGGCATGACCGTCGCCAGGCGAATGCCGGCCGGCTTGTTTTGAGCGGCCAGTGCGCCCGCCAGAAAAAGTAGGAATGCCAGGTTTCGCTTTAGCATCTGTTTTGTCATTACTCCACAAAAAGCTGATCGGCACGCTTCAACAGCCACCGGGCGCGGCGCTGCGTGACCAGGTTGTTGAGCCGCCACTCCGGTCTGGCGTCCACGTCGATAGCCAGCGCCTGCTCCAGGAGCGATTGAAACGCCTTGCGGTTCTGCTGATGCACGGAAACGGTCTCCGCCAGGGCCACCAGTGGCCCCGCCATCTTGCCGCCCGACAATTCCATGGCTCGATTGAAGTGCTTCCGGGAGCGATCGGGGAATTCCCCTTCACCAGCCAGCCGGCTGGCTTCGTAGGTGATCAGGAAGCTGTGAATCGCCCCGAAATCGTAGGCCTCGTCGAGCGCCAGAGCGCGGTCGATCAGGGCTTCCACCTGAGGCTGGTCCGCGACTAGATCGGGGACATCCTTGGAAACAGAGATTGCCAGACCCCAGGAGGCCGCGGTCCAGTAGAGCAGTGGCACGTCGGACCGCTTAGTCTGAGCTACTGCCGTTTTGGGATTGGCTCGGATGGCATTTCCAAAGTCCCGGTAGCGCACTTCGAGGCCGCGCAGCCCGTAATCCCGTGCGCGCAGATAGAGCCGGCGCGCCCGCGCCCGCAGCGCCATGGCCTTATCCAGATCCTGGTCCTCGATCTCGTCGGCGTCCTCGGAAACGAACGCATAAGCGTATTGCGTGAAGTTGCTGCACGCGGCCAGCAGCAGGCCGCGGTGGCGCGGGCTTTCCGCAAGCAGGCTTTCGATGAGCTTGAGGCTGAAGGGGACTGCGCTCTGGATCAGCTCCGGATCGTCGTCCGAGGCGAAGGTCGTCCCGCTGCCCGCCAGGGCGTCGCCAACCCTGTTCACGGCGAAGCGCTTGATGGAGCACCCCGCGGTTGCGATCGACAGAATCAGGACGGCAAAGACCTTGGGCGATGCGATCATCAACTAGATAGCATACCCGTTTATTTGCGGAGCGGACAGCAAGCTTGCCCACACTGCTTGATGAGCCGTTAAACCGAGGCGACGAGCTCGATGCCTTGTTTCCTGCCGAGGTTGCGCGAGTACTTCTTGTCGGTGGCGTTGTTCCAGTGTTCGTGTACGCCTAGGCTGGCCAGCGTGCCGCTCTTGTCAGGGTTGTACACGGTCCCGGATGGGGGCTTGGCGGCCTGCGCCGCTTCGTGCAGGTAGTTGTCCGCGTTGCCCCGGACCTCGGTGGCTCTCGGCTCGTTTCTGAGAATATCCAGCCCTACGGAGTCAAGCGCCACGGGGTCCTGTGACATCAGCATGCTGGAAGCCCAGTCATCGCCGAAGCTGGCGAACTTGAAGACGTTGCCCTCATTGTGCTCCGCCGTATAGAGGCCGTCCAACATGTAGAGCACGGTCTTGCCACCCAGATGGCGGTACCCCATCAGGTCCACCAGGGCGTTGTAAGAGCCCATGGGCTGCGTCCGCATCACGTAGGGATGCAGCGGCGCCGGCGTCCAGCCACCATTGTCCGGGAAATGCACCGAGCCGAAGTGGTTCTTTCCGATCAGCGTCACTCCCGCCATGCCGTGCGGCCGGAGCAGCGCGAAGTTGATCAAGTACTTCGCCGCGGTCACCTCCTGCGGCGGATAGGCCGTCGGCACCCCCTCTTTGGAGAACAGGATCGGGTTCGCCTTGTCCGGCGTGGGTGCGATTCGCCCGCCGAGGCCGTAGTCGCTGCTTACCAGGAACTTGACCGCCTGGAAATTGCGATCGGAGTTGGCCCGGATCTTGCTGAAGATGGGCTGGCCGACATTGCGCCTTCCCGCGACTTCATAGAGGATGATGTCCTCACCGGGCACGCCGGCCGCGTTGATTAGTTGCGACACCAGGGCAAACACGGCGTGCGGGCTCGGCAGACCATTCAGAGGAGGTCTCGGAGGCCCTCCACCCCGAGCGCCGGCCGGAGCTCCGCCGCCCGCAGACGCGGCCACCCCCCACTCGGCAGTCCGATCCTGGTTGCAGTTGATCTTGATCGCGATCTTCTCTCCGCGACGGTATCCGGAGTTCCCCAGCTTGCGGGCTTGGTTGAAGTACCGGAACAGCGCATCCCAGGCTTGCTTGTCGTTCTTCCGGCCCGTCAGGTCCAGCAGAAGCCGGGAGGTCATGCGATCCACTGCTTTCTGGTCGGTGTTGGCGTCGTCCCACCAATGCCCCGTCTTGCCATCCCAACTGGTCGAGTTCGCGTCGCGGACCCACACCACCCGGCCGGGGTGGATGCCCTTGGCTTCGCCCATGGGGCTGTTGGCGCCGTCGCTGGGCTTGAAGGGGTCGGGTTGCGCCATGCCGCCGCGCTGCTGCGCGAACGCCTCCTCGGTCCACACCAGAGGCGCCTGGACAAGGCCGGCAGCCGGAGCCACGGCCAACGATTTCAAGAAACACCTTCGATGCATAAGCGGACTCCTTTCCCCTCCGGCTTCCCGGAGATACCCAGTATACGCCGGGGCCGGGAGCCTCCGATCTTAAGATCCGTTATGCTATGTAAACACTGCGCGCTATTCCCGGCCAAACACCCGCTCGAAGATGCGGTCCACGTTCGTGAGCTGGCGGTCCAGGGAGAAGCTGCGCGCGATCTGGTCGGGGCTCAGGACGGCCCGAATCTCGGGGTCGGCTTCGATGGCCGCGCGGAAGTCGCCCTCCTCCTCCCAGGCCTTCATGGCATGGGCCTGGACGATCCTGTAAGCTTTCTCGCGCAGCATTCCGGCGGCCGCGAGGTCCAACAGGAGTTGTCCGGAGAAGATCAGCCCCTTAGTGAGATCCAGGTTGCGCCGCATGCGGTCCGGGTACACCGGCATGTTTTCCACCAGCCAGGTGGTCTTGGCCAGCAGGTAGTCGACGAGGATGGCCGAGTCCGGCAGAATCACGCGTTCCACGGAGGAATGCGAGATGTCCCGCTCGTGCCAGAGGGCGATGTTCTCAAACGCGGCCTGCACGTTGGCCCGCACCACGCGGGCGAGGCCGCAAATCTGCTCGCTTGTGACGGGGTTGCGCTTGTGCGGCATGGCGGAGCTGCCCTTCTGGCCCGCGGTGAAAGGTTCCTGAGCTTCGCGGACCTCGGTGCGCTGCAAATGCCGGACCTCCAGCGCGATCTTTTCGAGGGTCGCCGCCACCAGCGCCAGGGTGGCGACGAAGTAAGCGTGCCGCTCCCGCGAAACCACCTGCGAACTGATGGGCGCTGCTGCCAGCCCCAACCTGGCGCAGATCGCCTCCTCAGCCCGCGGGCTGATGTGGCCGAACGTGCCGACCGCCCCGGACATCTTGCCCACGCTCAAGTCCGCGGCGGCGGCCTTCAGGCGGCGTCGGTTGCTAGCCATGTCGTCATACCAGATGGCGAGTTTCAGACCGAAGGTGATCGGCTCGGCGTGGACGCCGTGCGTGCGCCCGATCTGCACCGTGTCCTTGAACTCGAAGGCCCGCTTTCGAAGGACCCCCATGAGCTCCTCGATCCCCTTCATCAGAAGCTCCGACGCCTGGCTGGCGAGCAGACCCTGGGCCGTATCGACGACGTCATTGGATGTGAGGCCGTAGTGAAACCACCGCGACGCCTCGGCATGGCCGGCCGCAGCCATACTCTCGGCCACCGCGGTGGTGAAGGCGATCACGTCGTGCTTGACCTCGCGCTCGATCTCGTGGATTCTGGCGACCTCGAAACCGGCGTGCTGGCGCAACAGACGGGCGGCCTCCCCGGGGACTTCCCCCATCTCGGCGAGCACTTCGGAAGCCGCCAGCTCGACCTCGAGCCAGGCACGGAATCTGTTCCCGTCGCTCCAGATGCGGCCCATCTCAGGGCGGGTGTAACGGCTGATCATAGTATAAATACCTCGGTTTGACGGCGCGGCTCCGCGATCACCAGCTTGGTGGAAAGCGACCGGGCGGCCAGCGCCTGCCCGGCCACGAGCCTGACCAGCTCCGGATGATTGTTGTTCTCGCTGATGTGGCCCAACACCAGAGTGGCGGTGGAGGGGTCCAGATCTTCACGGATGAAGTCCGAAACCACGTCGTTCGACAGGTGCCCCTTGCGCCCCATCACCCGCTGCTTGACTGGCCAGGGATACGGCCCGACTTTCAGCATCTCCAGATCGTGGTTGGATTCCAGGATCAGCAGTGTCGTCCCGCGAAGGTGGTACTTGATGGATTCCGGAATGTAGCCCAGGTCCGTGACGGAAGCAATCTTCATGCCCTGCGCGTGGAACGAGAAGGCGACCGGATCAGCGGCGTCGTGCGGAATGGTGAAACTGTCCACCTCCAGTTCGCCGATCGAGAACCGGCAACCGGCCTGGAAGGTCTCCACGCGGGGCGTGCGAGCGTCCCAGGCAAGGGCCGGCGCGGTCAGGTGAGTCGCGTAGACGGGTACTTGATAGTCCAGTTTCCGCATGAGCACCGGCAGCCCGGAGACGTGATCGCTGTGCTCGTGGCTGATGAGCACGGCGTCCAGTTTCGCCGGGTCCTCGCCGATCGCCCCCAGGCGGCTCGCCAGCTCGCGGAAGCTGAGCCCGGCGTCGATCAGGATGCGAGTCTTCTCCGTAGCCACAAACGTGGCGTTCCCCGAGCTCCCGCTGGCGAGCACACAGATCTTGAGAATAGCCGCCTCCCGGACCTTCCCTTGTAGCAGGAAAACGGCAGGAGAGACAACTGCGGACCATTACCGCTACGGCCAAGAACACCATCTTTCGAAGACGGCGAATTATATCTGTGTTGCTGGTAGGTGGCCCCCTGGCGGAGGATGTGAAAGTCGATGATCAGGATCTGGTGGCCTGTGGCAAGGATCGCTACTCCCCGGCGCCTTCGAGACGGCGGACCGCCCACGCGGCCACCTGCCGTGTCTCCGGGTCCGGATGTGCTGCCGCCATGCTTCTGATTCGCGGGAGGACGTCCGGGTTACAGCGCAGCGCGGACACGCCGACGCGGCCGATTGCCCAGATGACGCCGCGTTCGATCGTGCCCGTCTGGGTTACTTCCTCCTCGTGGGTCATTGAGCAGATCAGGGGCAGGAAAGCCTCCTGCAGCGAGGGACGACGCGCCAGGATCTCACCGATCGCTTCGGCCACGCCAAAAGGAACCGCGCCGGATTCATCGTTCAAGGACCAGAGGTAGCGGCGGAGCTGTTCGGTGAGCTTTTCTTCGGTTAGCAGGGCGGGATCTGCCGCCAGGGCGCCGAGCGCACGCACCGCCCGCCACTTGATGTCCGCGTCTTCGCTATACAGGCGCCCGCTGAGATATCGGAGCGTTCTTGCTGGTGCGCCTTGCGAAACGCGGAGCAGAGCCGGGTGATCCTCTGCCTCCAGCAGAGCCTCGACTTCTGCTTTCCATTTATCCATGGCTGATACCATGACAAAGTTCATTTTCGTTCAAGTCGCGCACAAGTTCGTTACGTGTCCGTCCCGGCCAGTTGGGCCGAGATATCGACAGTGTGAGAGATCGCGAGACCCCTCTACTTGCCAAAGCCCAGGTCCTCACCATCGTGAATGGCCAGGGCGATTCGCTCCAGCGAGCCGTGGCGCCCGTTGTACCACAGCAGCCAGTGCTTTCCGTCAAAGAGCGTGAACGGTTTGTAGCAGGCATCCTGGTCGAATTTGTCCTGGCCGGGACGCACGACCGGGTTGCCGGGATGACGCTCCCAGTTCGTAATGCCGTCGCGCGAACGGGCGACGCCGATCTGGGCATGATCGACGTCGCGGAAGCCGATGTAGAAGATGTAGTACCAATCGCCGCGGCGGAACACCTGGGCGCCCGCGACCTTGAACTGCTCCCAGACATGCGACGGGTCCGGCCGAAACACCGGGTTGGAAGGGTGCTTGGTCCAGTGCAAGCCGTCCGGGCTTGTAGCATACCCGATCGCGTCCGGCTCGTACTGCTCACCGCCCGAATACCACATGCGGAACAGCCCGGCGCTCTCGTCCCAAATCACCGTCGGACACATCAACGCGTCTTTCTCCCAGGGCAGCTCGGGAGACAGCGCAGGTTTGTCGCTCATTCGCTTCCAGGTCTTGCCGTCCGGGCTGGTGGCATACCCGATATACGAATGCCCGTGCGCCTGTCCCGTGTACCACAGGTGATACCCGTCAGCGCGCTTGACCACTGCGGGACGGTTGATGTCGTTCTCCCAGTCAGTCGCGGGGTTAGGCCCGAACACGACCACCGGATCGCTCCACTTGACGCCATCGGCGCTCTCGAACAGAGCCAGGCTTCTCTTGGGCCGCCAGGAGCCCCACATGCGGTACTTGCCATCCTCGTGCAGCACCGCGATGTCGAAGACCGTCCCGAGACCGCCACCCCCTATGAGCGGATTGTGCTCGGACTTGCGCCATCCGGCGTTGGCCTCCGGCAGTTTCGCCATCAGCCAGGTCAGGCCAGGCGCCGAGCCGATCTCCTTGCCGTCTGCCAACACACGCAGACCGGCGCCCCTGCCATAGCGCTTGCCGGTGCGGTCCCAGAGGATCGTCAGGTTCCAATCGTGGTAACGGACGCCGTCCAGGGCAAAGTAGTCTAAGGCGCCCTCCGGGACGAGCGGGTTGACCTCCACCATGTGGTCCATGCGCGGGCGAAGCCCGACCAGGCCCGTGATGATGAGATCGTTGTACGTCGAGTGGTTGTAGTCCCTGCCGCGATCCTTTCCGCCTTTCTGTGCCTGCTCGGCCTCAGGCATCTTGTAGAGCAGGCTGCGGGCGATCCATTCCCCCGTGTCCGGATTGAGGTCTTCGTCGATGAAGGGGATGATCTTGCCGCCGGGCAGTTTCAGGTGCTGCGAACGGGTGTAGGTCCGCAGCAGCTCCAGGTAATCCTTCTTGCCGACATAGTTCTGCCGATAGTGGTTCAGCAGGTTCGCCATCGCTGTAAGGGTCTGTGACGTGGCAAACGGCCAGGACGGCCCGTTCCAAAGGCACTCGTGCGGGTTCTGGAACATGAACCGCGGGTGACGCCGCTCCGCCGTGGTGGGGCCGTACGGCGCGCGGAAACCCTGCGGATCGATGACCTGCTTCCACGCGACCTCACGGCCCGGGTTGGGCAGGTCGAAATACCACGGCACGTACCCGATCAGCTCGCGGAACGTCAACCAGAGACTGCCGCTCCCCGCGGGGAAGCGTCTTGTAGAAGCCCGCGCCCTCGTCCCAAAGGCGGTCCTCCACCAGCGCCCTGACCTTGGCTGCCTTCATTCGGAATTCCATCGAGAGGTCGTTCTTCCCGGCCCATTTGGCGATCTCGCCCAGCGCCACCGCGTCGCCGTACATGTAGCTGTTGATCGTGGGACGGTAGCCGCTTCCGCCGATGGAGATCTCCATGCCGTCCCGGTCGTCGATCTGCCAGAACAGGCCGTTCGGATCTTGGTGCGTTTTCTCCCATTCGCGGTAGTTCTCGACGAGGTCGGGGAGGAGCTCGATGGCCAGTTGCTGGTCCTGGGTGACAAGAGCCAGGCTCCGGATGGCGTCCGCCGCCCAAAAACTGTAAAGGCGCGGATTGCTCCCTTGGCGGAACCAGAAGCGCGCGTAGTCGTCCAGGTACTTCCGGTCCCGCAGCCACCGGCCTTCGTAGAAATGATGCCCGGCGGAGCAACTGATGGTGCTAAACTTGCCCGCCCAAGGCACGTCCGGCAGGAACTCGGTGACGACGAACCCCTCGGGCGTCGCCTTGATGTGTTTGCGGAAGGTCCACCAGCGGAAATAGTACATCTCCTCCAAATCTTTGTCGGAGCACTCAAAGAAGGGGATATTCTCCTGGAGCCATGGCCAGGCAGATTGGTTGTCGACGAGGTTTACCTTTCGTTCGGCGTCGTTGGCGTTGAACTCCTCGACGTAGTGCCGAAAAGACTCGGGGTTCAACACAGAGGTCGCGCGCGGAGCGCTCGCGGACTCCGCGGCCGGCGTCAGTGCGACCAGCATTAAGACAATAAGATACAGTGGCATCGACTCCTCCGCTCCAACGCTGCTCCAGAGTCTACTTCGGCCGCCTGGAAGCGTCAATCTAATTTTCAATTATTTTGAACCGGATATTGCAGCGTGCCAAGAGATGGGCCGATGATGGCCCTGTGAAGCCGGCCACATCCATTGAAAAGGTTTGTCGCGTTCTGGACGCGTTCCGGTCCAAGCCTGCAATGGGCATTACCGAGATCGCCGATAAGAGCAGTTCCCCCCGGACATCAGTGCTGGGCGTGTGGTTTCACGCATTTCCTCATGTATAGGGAAATCCGATTTGTCTTCGTGCTGAGCGGAATTTCAAAAGGCGGGAACAAGCGCGCGCGTGCGCGTGGGAGCACCTGTGATGCCCCCAAGGTTTTGAGTCGGTTTGGAGTCCAAAACGGCTTTGGTGGCAGTTTGGCGTCCAAAACAGGTGGGCCTAAGTCTTGTGTTTTCAGTGAGCGATGCTCGTAAGTTGTTGATATTCCTGGCTTGGGGTGCAATTTTGCCGATCGCTGCAATAAATTGAAAATAAGGAGTTTATTTGTAGACCTCTTGCACTGTTTGGAACGATCTGCCGAAAAGTGCAAGAGGTCCGGCAGGAATCCGGTGATCCTGCCACGGACCGGCGAGGACGCAACCTGATTCTTTCTTCCCTATTCGACTGATTCATTTGTGTTTCGTATATTTCGAATACGTGCTATTCTCGGTTTGGGGGGCACCAAGATGTTACATCAACCTGTCGCTCTGCCGGAGTCGGAGGAGGCTCAGATCCGAGAACTGCATAGAATGCTTCAGCTCGGATCGCCGGCCCTGGTTGGGGCTGACGGCGAGCGTCTGGAACTGCCGGACGCCGTTTTCCGGCTGCTCCGAGATATCGTGCGCAACATGCAGCTCGGCAGAGCTATCGTCCTGGTCCCTGAAAACCAACAGTTGACGACCCAGCGCACCGCCGACCTGCTCGGTGTTTCCAGGCCTCATCTCATCAAGCTGCTGGAGGCCGGAGATCTCCCCTATCACAAGGTCGGCAGCCACCGGCGCATCTACCTCAAGGATCTCATCGCTTATCAGAAGCGCCGTGACGTCGAGCGCAAAGCAGCACTCAATCGCATCGCAAAGGAAGCCTTCGAATCCGGCATGTACAATCGGACTGGCATGCCCGAGGGTGGCGAAGACGAATGAGGGCCGACTATCACGTCGTGCTCGACGCGTGCGTGCTCATACCGATGCCCCTGGCTGATGCGCTTGTGCGCATGGCGGAGGCGCCCAAGCTCTATCTGCCGATGTGGTCACAGCGAATCATGGACGAGGTCACTCGGAATCTCATCTCGAAGTGGGACATGCCTGCTGAAAAGGCACACCGCCGCGAGGAGGAAATTCACCACCACTTTCCGGAGGCGTGGGTGGAGGGATTCGAGCCGCTCATCGATTCGATGACAAACAATCCAGGGGACCGCCATGTATTGGCCGCAGCGGTTCGCTCCCATTCCGAACTAATCGTCACCTACAACCGGCGTCACTTCCCCGTTGCTTCTCTTTAGGCGTGGGGGATCGACGCGCAAGGGCCCTCCGCCTTCCTGCGGGGGCTCTACGATCTCGACGCCGGTTTGTTCGTGAGCAAACTGCATGAACAGGCCGGGGCAATCGGAGTCTCGCTTCAGCGGCTGTTACATAGCCTGTCCAAGAGCGTTCCCGGGTTTGTCCAGTACTTCTCTGAGGAGCAGGGCATCGACCTCAGCAATGAGCAACGAGACGCTTCACGTTGAGGACGATGGAGTGGCAACAGTGCCCGGCTGAACGTACCCGTCGTGGACGTGTGCCTGATCTGGACAGCGGTGCACGCTCACGTTCGCCAAGTGCTGGACCAGAGTGCCTCCATGCTCCACGTTGAAAAGCTGCATGCCTCGGCAGATTGCCAGCACCGGCAGGTCTGAGTGGAGCGCGTGACTCAGAAGCGACGCTTCCATGTCGTCGCGGGCGAGGTCGGGCTCATTGCTCTCCTCCCACTTTGCCTGGCCGTAGCGGTTTGTTAACCGAAGTTATGAGCACTTCGTCATGTGGCCACAACTGTACCTATGGTCTATTGAAATGATCGACCTCTGACTCCACTCTGGTAATTGAGTTCGGCGGGGGCAACCTCGGCACTGTAAAACGTGTCTGGCGGTTGACCGCCGCTCGCAGTTGGAATAGGAAGTCGGTGGGTCGCGTTCCCAGCTTGGCACGGGAAACCCACCCCAAACTCGGAGGGCGCCGCGAGAGGCCCCCTCCTGCTCACAAACGTGCGCGATGGCGCCGGGGCGCCAAGGGAGAATCATATGCTCCCGCCGCCTGACGGTTATGAACTGTTGCCCTGCCCCTGGTGGCTGTGGTTGCTGTTCGGGCTCAGCCAGGCAGCCGTGCTCCTGGGGGGTTGGTGGAAGCTACGGAGGCGGAAATGAACCTCCCGCGCGTCAGCATCTCCTCAATCGCCGCCGCCCGGCCGGGACTGGCATGCCACCCCTCACGGGAACTTGCCCAGCCAGTAGTTGGACTGAGCCTCTGTTGGGGCTCTTCCCGAGTGGCTGCCTCCGCCCGCGGCCATGACCAGAACCTCACATCTACAGGTCGGCGACCCTACAGACAGGTCGTCGCTTCTGGGTAGGCAACGCACTTTGAAGTGTCGGTGATTCCTGGACGGACTGCTGGTGCGAAGGCAGGATCGGGGTAGGTGGTCAGAGTCGGAGCCCAGAGATTCGCGGCGGCCGCACCTGCCAACGCCCAATCAAGGCCCGCCGAGCCCAGTTCGGGCAGTCGCTCGTACAAGGAGGCAGCCGACCTGCTCCAGACATACAAACCCGTCGTCTGCGCCGGTTTGTCGCGTTCTTCATTCGACCAGAGGTCAAGCAACGCGCCCGGGTCGTGCCACCACTACGCCCGGCAGTAGGCCGCCATGGAAACTGCGACATCCGGAAACGCCCTTAACAGGCGCCGGTCCTCGGTGACGCAAGGCATGCCCAGCGAAACGGCCAAGGCTATGAACTGTGCGCCGTACGCGCTCACGCCATGTTCCACGGCCAGTGCGAGAGCCAAAGACATATCAGCGGGCCTTGTCGCCGGGGCCAAGAGCCGGACACCCTCCCGCCAAAGGCGCTGGGCGGTTCTTACGGGTACGCCACCGTGTTTGGCGTAGGTCGCCAGGATGTTCAGGTACTCGTGCTGCCATAGCTCCGGGAGGCGCCACTCGGGATCGCTCTCCCGGATTGACTACAATAGCTGTATACATGCGAGTTCGCGTCTACGTATCGCTGAAACCTACCGTCCTCGACCCTCAGGGGAAAACCATCCGGTCGGCCCTGAACGGCCTGGGCTACAAAGCCGTTTCCGACGTCCGGCAGGGCAAGTTCTTCGAGATGTCCATCGAGCCCCAGGGGGACACGGAGCGAGCGCGCCAGGAAGTGGAGCAGATCGCCCACGACGTCCTGGCCAATCCCGTCATCGAGGAGTACCGCGTCGAGTTCCTGGACTAACTGGAGGGGACCATGTGTGGCATTGTCGGTTACATCGGCAGCCGCAAGGCAGTGCCCATCATCCTGGACGGCTTGCGCCGCTTGGAATATCGTGGCTATGACTCGGCGGGGATCGCGGTTTTCGACGAGTCGAACCACCTCTCGTTGCGCCGCGCCTCGGGCAAGCTGAGGAACCTGGAAGAAGCCCTCCGGATCGATCCCGTGGACGGCTTCTACGGGATCGGGCACACGCGTTGGGCCACCCACGGGCGCCCGACCGAGGAGAACGCCCACCCGCACCGCGACTGCAAGGGGGACGTGGTCGTGGTGCACAACGGCATCGTCGAGAACTTCCTGCCCCTCAAGCAACAGCTCTTGAGCGAAGGCCACCGCTTCCAGACCGAGACCGACACGGAAGTCATCGCCCACCTGATCGAGAAGCATTTCCAGGGCAATCTGGAGGAAGCCGTCCGGACGGCCGTCCGTGAACTCCAGGGCGTTTTCGCCATAGCCGTGGTGTGCCGCTCGGACCCCGGCAAGATCGTGGCGGCGCGCATGGGGCCTCCGGCGGTCATCGGGCTGGGCGATAACGAGTACTTCGTGGCCTCCGATGTCCCGGCGATTTTGAATCATACGCGGGACGTGTTCTTTCTTGCGGACGGCGACATGGCCGTGCTTACAGCCGACGGCGTCCGCTTGAGCGATTTCGACGGCCGGCCCGTGAAGCGCCAGGTGACCCACATCTTCTGGGATCCCATCATGGCCGAAAAGGGCGGCTACAAGCACTTCATGCTCAAGGAGATCTACGAGCAGCCCCGGGCCGTGCGGGACACCATCGTGGGCCGCGTCGAACAGGAGACCGGCCGTGTCTACCTGGACGAGATGGACATCGCCCCCAAGGAGTTTGGCGAGTTCCGGGAACTGAAACTCATCGCCTGCGGGACGAGCTGGCACGCGGCTCTGGCGGGGAAGTTCATGCTGGAGAAGCTGGCGCGCGTCCCGGTGGAAGTGGACTACGGAAGTGAGTTTCGTTATCGCAATCCGATTCTGGGACCGAAGGTTCTCACCGTAGTGATCTCGCAGTCGGGCGAGACGGCGGACACACTGGCCGCCCAGCGCGAGGCCAAGCAGAAAGGCTCCAAGACGCTGGCCATCTGCAACGTGCCCGGATCCATGGTGACGCGGGAAGCGTCCGGGACCATCTACACGCACGCCGGTCCCGAGATCGGCGTCGCCTCGACCAAGGCCTTCACCACGCAGCTCACGGCTCTCTTCCTGCTGGCCCTGCACCTGGGCCGCCTGCGCAATGTGCTCGATGAGGCCGCGTGCAAGCGGCTGACGCAGGAACTGCTGGGGATTCCCGCCAAGCTCGAGGCGGTTCTGTCCCACGATGCCATCTACGAGGAGCTGGCGAGAAGTTACTTCCGCGCCGATGATTTCCTTTTCCTCGGGCGCGGCATCCATTTCCCCATCGCGCTGGAAGGCGCGCTGAAGCTCAAGGAGATCTCCTACATCCACGCCGAAGGCTACCCGGCCGGGGAGATGAAGCACGGCCCGATCGCGCTGATCGACGAGCACATGCCGGTGGTAGTGGTGGCGGCGCGGGATCCCTCGATGCCGGACAGCCACCTGCTTTACGAGAAGACGCTCTCCAACATCCAGGAGGTCAAGGCCCGCGAGGGCAAGGTGATCGCGATCGCCAGCCAGGGAGATGACGAGGTGGCCAAGCTGGCCGACCACGTGATCGAGATCCCGCCGGCGGACGAACTGCTCTTGCCGATCCTGGAAATCGTTCCCTTGCAGTTGCTCGCGTATCACATCGCGGTGCGCCTGGGATGCGACGTGGACCAGCCCCGCAACCTGGCCAAGAGCGTCACGGTGGAATGAGCCTGAGCTCGCCGGTATGAGACCGGCCGAAAGCGTCTTGCCTCCCGGCTGCGCGCGGTGAAAGAATGGGTGTTCCCCCGGCGAGGGGGGAATGCCTCATGCGACCCGCCAGACAGGCGCTCCGGTTTACTCACCTGCTGGTCAGGAACTGGCGCAATTTCGCCAAGGCGGACGCCGATCTGGACGGGCGGGTCTTCCTGGCGGGGCCCAGTTCGGCCGGGAAGTCCAACTTCCTGGACGCGCTTTGCTTCTTGAGCGACCTGGTCTGGCCGGGC
Source organism: Bryobacterales bacterium (assembly GCA_963798455.1). Lineage (GTDB taxonomy): Bacteria > Acidobacteriota > Terriglobia > Bryobacterales > Bryobacteraceae > CAWCTD01. The sequence continues at coordinate 3,332,474 of CAWCTD010000003.1, read as the reverse complement.
CTGGGCTTCCAGGAAGCGGTTCGCAAGCGTGGCGGCGTGCGCACGCTGCGGTGTCTCGCCGCGCGGCATGACTCCGATCTGACGCTGGCCATCCACGCCGGGGACCGGCAGAATCCAGCCGAGTGGGAATACGAGTTGCTCTTCAACCAGGAGGAGCAGCGGCAGCCCGTCATCAAGCACGAACGCCTCAGCCGCGATGGCGAGGAAATCCTGATCCGCCCCGGCCCGGATGACGATCGGGATCCAGAGCGCCTGAGCCACTCATTACTGGAGCAGGGGGGTCTGCACAAGGAACTCCGGGACTTTGCCGCTTTCCTCAAGACGGTTCGTTACCTGCATCCGGTTCCGGCGTTGATGCGCGAACCGCGGCGGCCAGCCGGCCCGCGAACCGATCCATTCGGCGCGGACATCCTGGAGGAGATCGCCGCGATGACCGAAAAGTCCCGGCACGCCCGGCTGCGCCTGATACTGGAAACGCTTCAGGGCGCGGTCCCACTACTGGGGCAGTTGGAGGCTTCCAGAGACGCGCGCGGGCGCCCTCACCTTCGCGCCTGCCACAAGCACTGGCGGCCGCACGGCGCCTGGCAGACCGAGGGCGACTTCTCCGACGGCACACTCCGCCTGATCGGGTTGTTTTGGGGCGTGCTCGATGGCACTGGGCCGCTTCTGATCGAGGAGCCCGAAATCTCACTCCATCCGGAGATTATCCGGCTGGTCCCGGCGATGCTCGCGCACCTGGCGCGCCGCAGCGGCCGTCAACTGCTGCTGACGACGCACTCGCTCGACCTGTTGTGCGGCGAAGGCGTCTCGAACGGCGAGATCCTCATCTTCAGCCCCGCGGAGGAGGGCACGGCGGTAAGGCCGGCCTTCGAACTCAAGGAGGCCGCGGACCTGTTGGATCGCGGCGTCCTGGCGGCCGAATTGGCTCCGGGGGAAGACGAAGCCGGCGCCCGCGGCCGTCAGATGGGACTGTTCGGAGAGGCGCCGCCGGCGGAATAGGATCCGCGTGCGATCGGGCCGGTCCAGGTTTCTGCCCCTGCTGTTGCGCTCCCAGTGGTGGTCACTTCGACCGAGTCCAGAGGGTCGTTGTTGCCGGGCAGTCAGGCGCGTCCTCGCCTATGACCTCGATCGCGAAGACAGCGGCATAGTGAACGATCGGAACGAAGGACAGCACCAATTTGCCCTGTGCATTCGGCCGGAGACCGTGAAAACTCTGTTCCAATGCCTTGTTAGTCCCACCCGACTCTCTGAGAACGTCCAGTCGTTTCATGAGTGCGGTCCCATTACAGTACACATCGAAGATGAGCTCTCGGTGGGCAAGGGTAGACGCTTTTTAGACCGAGGCGGATGGTCGAATGCCTTATCTGGTGGCTGGCAGACTGACTGGATGGTGGATTGGGAGAGTGGACCCCCAATGACATTCAGCTTCGCGAACAGCCCCAACAACTACTATCCGACTTGGGTTGGCAGCCAAAGGCCGAACGTTGTTGGAAAGCCCGGACTTAGAGACAACTGGAGCGATTTTGGTGCACGCTTTAATCAAGTAACTATCAACCCAGTGCTCGACATTAACGACTTCGCCTACCCGGCGGCGTTCGCTCCAGGTAATGCCGGGCGCAACATCGTGGGTGGCACACGTAAGTTTGCTCTGGACGCAGCCGCCTCGAAGTACACCAAGCTCGGTGAACGATTTACTCTTGAGGTGCGTTTAGGCATTCACTCCCTGCAGAAGATGCTTTTTAATATGTACAATTTTAATCCACCGACAACGACGGTTGACTTTTTGAACCCAAATAGTTTTGGGAAGATCACGGGCGGCCCGACTACCGCAGCGTGGGGCGGCAATCCGCTGATGAATTTGCGGGTGCAACTTTCGTTCTAGGATGGGGGAGGAAGGTTGAGGGTGTCGTGGCGGAGAGGTCCGGCGCAGGGGACGCCGACGATCGGCTGACTGACTCCCGCATTCGCACGACACAGAGAATTAGCAGGGGTGACCGAAGTACAGCTGTCAAGGAGAGTTAGGAATGGGAAACCTGAGCCGTAGAGATTGTTTACAAGGACTGTTAGCCGGGGCTGGCGTGGCATCGTCGACTGCCCTCGGCGCGCAGACCGCGGTTTCGAACCGACCAGGCATCAAGCTGGCCGAGGTGCCTATGGGGGGGGGACTACACGTATGAACTGGCCCGCCAGATGGGAGTTACCCATGCGATCCCAGGCGCCGGACTGACTAATGTCCCCCGGAGCCGATACGTGGACACGCTTGCGAAGATGAAGTCGGCACACGACGCTGTGGGGATGACCGTTGCCGCTGTTGAGGGTGGCCTGCCATCCTTGCGCAGGACCATGCTCGGTCTGGATGGCCGGGACGAAGAGATCGAGAATTACATTGCGGCCGTCGAGGCCCTTGGTAAAGTAGGGATTCCGGTAGTCTGCTATGGCTTCGTTGCCGGGCTTGGGTGGTACCGCACCAGGACGGACGTGCGAACGCGTGGCGGTGCCCTGACGAGTGAGTTCAACAACCTCGACGCCAAGAAACTGGGGCTGACCGAACTGGGCGAGGTCAGCAGGGAGCAATTGTGGGAGTCCCTCACGTATTTTCTAAAGGCTGTCATACCGGTCGCGGAGAGGGCCAGTGTGAGGATGGGCCTGCACCCGAACGATCCGCCAGTCTCACCTCTGCGCGGGATTGGACGTATCGTAACCAGCGCCGCAGACTATCGACGGATACTGAACATCGTGCCTAGCCCGGTCAACGGGATCACGTTCTGCCAGGCAAACTTCAAGGCCATGGCAGGCGATGATGTCTACGACATGGCCACGGAGTTTTGCAGGCAGAAGAAGGTTTTCTTCGTGCACTTCCGCAACATCGACGGGGACCGCGAGCATTTCGTGGAGAAGTTCCACGACGACGGACAAATCGACATGCCCCGGATAATGAAGATCTATCACGAGAACGGCTTCGACGGCCCTATGCGGCCGGACCACGCCCCCATCATGGCGGGAGAAGCCAACGATAGGCCCGGATATGGTAGGCTCGGAAAGATTTTCGCCTTCGGCTACATGAAGGGAATTTTGGACTCGCTTCAAATCCCGTATGCATAGGCTTGGTATGGTGAAACTTCCTCTATTAGAGTCTTCCAGCCGGCGCTCGTTCCTCCGGTCGGCGGCGGGGGCAGGGTCGGCGGGGTTCTGGGCCGATCAGACCCTTGAGGGAGCCGTGCAGAACACCAACAGGAATTCCCAGCCTTCGAGTCTGAGAATTACTGATCTTCGGGTCGCCGGTGTGGCCCGTGCCCCCATGCCGTGTACGATCATTCGAATTAACACCAACCAAGGCATTTATGGACTCGGGGAGCAGCGGCCTAATGGGACCCCGGTCGAGGCTTTAAGGCTGAAGACACGCTTGCTAGGAGAGAACCCCTGCAATGTCGAGAAGATTTTCCGGAAGATCAGGCAACACGCGAGCAATGGCCGCAATGCGGGAGGGGTGAGCGGGATCGAAATCGCGCTGTGGGATCTGGCTGGGAAGGCGTACGGCGCCCCTGTCTACCAGATGCTTGGAGGAAAGTACCGCGACCGGATCCGCTGTTATGCGGACACGCCGTCTGAAGAGGACCCGAAGGCATTTGCCGCAAAGCTTAAACAGCGGGCCGCTATCGGTTTTACGTGGCTGAAGATGGACCTCGGCACCGTCCTCTTGAGGAGTATACCCGGCACCGTAACACGTCCTGCGGGGCAAACGGATGGGGACATCCGGAACACCCAAGGCGAGTTCACCGGCGTGGAGATCACGCCGAAGGGGATCGAGATCCTAGGAAACTATGTGGCGCAGGTTCGCGAAAGCGTGGGCATGGACATCCCGATCTCCGCGGACCACTTCGGTCACATCGGCGTGAACTCGTGTATCAAACTTGGTAAGGCGCTGGAAAGGTACAACTTGGCGTGGCTTGAAGACATGGTTCCGTGGTTTCATACCAAGCTACTGAAGGAGATCAAGGACTCGGTTGACCTGCCCATCTGCACAGGGGAGGACATCTACTTGGCGGATGGATTCGAGGATCTTGTGAACAACAATGCGATCGACATCGCGCACCCCGATCTGTTGGCGGCAGGCGGGATCCTCGAGACAAAGAGAATTGGTGATCTCTGTCAGCGTCACGGCATTCCGACTGCATTTCATTTCGCCGCTACCCCTGTTGGCTGCATGGCAAATGTACACTGTGCGTACGCGTCCGGCGAACACATGTAGGCCCAGACGCGTGTACGGTTGAAGGCTGGGGTGGGGTTCAGGCCTTGCTGGCCACCCGTGCCGCGAGCCAGTTGTCGGGCAGTAATTCCTCGAGTCGGTTTTGCGGGTGAGCCCCGATGCGAGTGAACACGTCGCGTAGATACGCGAACGGGTCGATGTGGTGACGCTTCGTGGTGGCAATGAGACTCGTCAGCACCGCCGCCGTACGTCCGCCGTTGTCGCTGCCGAAGAAGGTCCAGTTGCGCCGTCCCACAGCCACTCCGCGCAGGCTGCGCTCGGCGCCGTTGTTGTCGATTTCCAGATCGCCGTCCTTCGCGTAGCGCACCAGCGCCTCCCAGTTGGACAACGTGTAGGCCATGGCTTGGCCGATCGGACTCTTCGGCAACACCCGCGGCCGCTCGCGCTCTAAATACGCCTGGATGTCGTCCAGCATCGGCTGGCTCCGTTCCCGGCGTAGCGCCAGGCGCCCGGCGGCGTCCAACTGCTTTTCCCGCGCCTCGCGCTCGACGTCGTACAGCAGATGGAAGTAGGCCAGCATCACCGTCGAACGCATGATGTCGGACGACTGCGCATCGAAGTACTTGCGGCGCGCGTGCGCCATGCAAGCCACCTCCGTGATGCCGCGCTCGGTTTCCTTGTAGATCTGGTCGTAGCCCGAGTAGGCGTCTGCCTGCAGGTATCCGTGGAAGTCCTTCAGGAACTCATCCGGCCCTTCGCGGCAGCGATTCGGGGTGTAGTCGTACACCGTGTAGGGATGCAGCGCGTCCCCGACGTAGGTCCAGATCCGCCCGGTACGCGTGCACGGCAACTCCGGGTCCAACACCGGCACCGGCGTGTCGTCGGTCTGCACGACTTTGGAACTCAGTACCCGCTCCTTCATCAGATCGGCTAGCGGACCGACTAACTCCGCGCACTGCCGCATCCAGTCGCACATGGTCTGGCGAGACAAATCCACGCCCTGCCGGGTGAAGATCGCCTCCTGGCGGTGCAAAGGAAGATGGTCCCCGAACTTGCTCACCGCCACGTGTGCCAGCAGTCCCGGCCCGGCCAGCCCCTTCTCCACCGGCGCCGGCGGCTTTGCGGCCGTGACCACGGTGCAGCCCTTGGGGCAAGCGTACTTCTGGCAGGCTTGCTGGACGACGTGCAACGAGGCCGGCACGTACTCCAGTTGCTCGCTGATCTCCTCGCCGATGTGCCGCAGTTCCGCCTGGCACTCCGGGCACCGCCGCTGGTCGTCAGCCAGGTCATAGACTACACGGCGCCGCTCCAGCGACTGCGGCAACCGCTGCCGTCCGTGCCCCGGCGGAGATGGCCGCGGTTCGCTCGCGACCGACTTCGGCTCAGGCGGCGGCTCTTCCCCCCGGCTGGCGATCTCGGCGGCGAACAGGAACAACTGGTTCTCATCCACCCGCTCGCGCTTCTGTCCATAGCGGTGACGCAGCATCTGCTGGAGCCAGTGCCGCACGCGCTCGAGTTCGTACTCCTTGGCCGCCAGTGCCGCCTGGGTGGCGTCCAGTTGCGCCAGGGTCCGCAGCAGCATCTGTTGCAGGGCGGCTGGGTCACTGGGCAGGTCTGGAGGGTCTGTCGCCATCGCGCTGAGTAAGTATCTGAAACACTAACTTACTACACTTACTCTCATAAGTCAACAAAAAACAGAGGAGCATGCTATTGTTTTGACGCCTCCAGCTCCGCATGCGCCTCGAATGCCGCGGCGGGCAGCGCGTAGCGTTTCCGCCGTCGCCCCTTGCCGAGGTCGATGCCCTCCAGCAGCACGCCCAGCTCCCAGGCCGCGATCTCCCGCCGGCCCGTTTGGGCGAAGGGGAACTGGAAGGTGCCCGCCTCCAGCCGCTTGTACCAGATCACCCACCCATCCCGATCCCAGTACAGGATCTTCAGACGGTCGCTACGCCGGTTGCAAAACACCAGCAGGTGCCCCGAGAAGGGATTGCAGCGGATGATATGCTCGGCCATCATGGACAGACCGTCGAAGCTCCGGCGCATGTCACAGGCCACGGTGCACAAGTACACCTTGATGGCCGCCGGGAAGCTCAGCATCCCGGCTGTTCCAGCGCCGCCAGCACCGATCGCAGGGTCGGCTCATCGACGCCTTTGGCCAGGCGCAGCCGCCGCCCGCCGGCCAGCACCAACTCTATGCCGGCATCCGCCGAGCCCGGCTCGCCGCTGACCAGGGCGAAGCTGGCCGGCCCGTTCGCTGAGCCCCGCGGCGTTGAAGCGGGCGGACGCTTCTCCTTCAATCGGCGCTGCCACCAGTAGAACTGGCACTCCTTCAGCTTCCGCTGCCGGCAGAAGGCCCGCGTCGACATGCCGCTCCGGGCAGCATCCCGAATGACCGCCTGCCAGTACCGCGCCTTCTCCACATCGTGCTTCTGGCTCACTTCTGCTCCTCCTCGTGCCCGCGCGCGCACTCCGGGCGCACATGCATCAACACAAGGAAGTATGACCGCTTACCTCAAAACACGGAAGATGGGTTTGCCGGACGCGTACCACTGTGCGGCAGCTACGGAAGGATTCCTCGTACTGGAGCACCACTCCGCCGACGTGCCATGGTGGGGAGACCTTGTGGAAGGTATCGAGAAGCCAATCGTCAACAAAGGTTTTATTTCCGTGCCTGACAGCCCGGGCCTCGGGGTTAGCTTGAATGAAGAAGTCATTAAGAAGCATCTGATCCCCGGTTGGCCCGGGTACTTTGAACCGACACCAGATTGGGATCCCGATCGCTACAAAGGGAATGTTTCCGATAGCCTTTGGCAGTAGAACCGTAGTGAGGGCGCGCCGAAACGGAGCTCTCTCGTGGAGCCTTGGGGGTTCCAAACAACAAGGGTATAAATGGAGCGCTGATAAGCGGCGGCTCTTCTCTGAATTCCTGGATGCAACTCAATGACACATTACACGCGTCGACAGGCAGTACAAATCTTCCCCGGCGGCTTGCTCTCGGGTGCCGTATTGCGGCGTCCGAATATCATATTTATTCTGACCGATGATCATGCCTACGGTGAGTTGAGCTGTTACGGAAGCAGAATCCTGAAGACACCCAATATGGACCGATTGGCCACGGAGGGTGCGCGATTTGATAATTGCTTCGTGACGAATTCGCTATGTGCTCCAAGCCGGGCCACGATTCTGACCGGAGCCTATTCACACATCAATGGAGTCCGTGGCAACTCCGAAGACCCGCGTAAGGCGGAACACTTGAATCCCCGGGTGCCGACCTTCCCGCAGCTCCTGCAGAAGGCGGGTTACAGGACGGGCATAGTAGGCAAGTGGCACCTTAGCGACGACCCCGTCGGCTTTGATACCTGGCGCGTACTGCCGGGTCAAGGGGTATACAATGATCCCGAATTTATCGAACAGGGAACGGTCAGACGGTATTCTGGCTACGTCACCGATATCACCACCGACATGGCGCTGGAGTTTCTCGAGAGTGCCGGGGATGGCCCATTCTGCCTGTTGTACCAGCACAAGGCGCCGCACCGGCCTTTCACGCCGGCGCCACGACATATGGGGCTGTTCCGTGACATCGAAATCCCTCACCCGAAAACGTACGACGATGATTACGCCACCCGGCGCATTGCTGGCCAGGCCGTGGATATGCGCTTTGACGTCAGCCTAGCCGGAGACTACCCGGATCTGCCGGCTGGGCTGTCCCAGAGGGAGAAGAAGAACTGGATCTTTCAACGGTTCGTCAAAGACCATCATCGCGCGGTAGTAGGCGTAGATGAAGGTATTGGCCGCGTTCTGGACTACCTGGACCGCCACAAGCTGACTGAAGACACGATGGTCATCTATACGACTGATAACGGCTTTTTCCTCGGCGAGCACGGCTGGTACGACAAGAGGTTCATGTACGAGCCGTCTTTGCGCGTGCCGTTGCTCATCCGCTACCCGAGGATGGTCCGGTCGGCGACGCTTGCCAGCGCTATGGCCTTGAATCTCGACCTTGCGCCGACCATCCTGAACATCGCAGGTTTACCCGTTCCGGGGACCATGCAGGGCCGAAGCCTCAGCCCGATTCTTCAGGGCAAGACGCCTCCCGACTGGCGCCAGTCCATCTACTACACATACTACGAGAACTCTTGGGCCGAATCCAAGGCCCCCGGGGCCACACCTAGGAGCCAATTACTGACCCCGCACCGTGTGGTTCCGCACCGCGGTGTGCGCACCGACCGCCATAAGCTCATCCAGTACTATGGTGAAGGTGACTACTGGGAGCTGTTCGACCTGAAGACAGACCCGGATGAGTTGAACAACATTTACGGGGACCCCCGCAGCGCTCGCGTAGTGGCTGACCTAAAGCGGGAGTTGAATCGGCTGCGACGGCAGTTCAAAGACCTGTGAACCGCCGGGGCTTCCCAGCAAGCTAACGGGGAACAAGACTGGATGAGCCCTCCGGCGAGGGTGTGTGATATGTTTTCTCTGTGCAATTTGAATACAAAGGGTAGCGAGGTGGTCATGGGGAATCGAAATAGTCTTGCAGCGGTGTGGAGTGCGCGGGAGACTCGTGTCGGTCTTCTGCTACTGGGCCTGCTCCAGTTGTGGTCCCCCGGTGCCTGGGGGCAGTTGGGCCTGTTCTCACCCCAACAGCGAATCGAATTCACTCGCGAATGGAAGGGAGAGCGCTTCGACGACGGCAGGCCGAAAGTCCCGGAATCCATTTTGGCGCAGATGAAAGATGTGTCAGCGGAAGAAGCATGGGCCGTGCTGACCAGGGCCGGGTACCGCGACCACTTTGAGAGCGGGTGGATGCGATTCAACGCAACCAACGAGCGGCTGGTCGGTCGGGTTGTCACTGCCCTGTTCATGCCTGTGCGTCCTGACGTCAATGCCGTGATCAACGAGCACGGCAAGGCCGAAGGACGTGTTTCCACTGGACAGAACTCCTGGGTCATAGATACGCTTCAGCCCGGAGATGTGTTGGTTGTGGACCTGTTCGGCAAATTCAACTTCATGGGTGACAATCTGGCGACGGCAGTTTTTGCGAACAGCAAGAACGGGATCGTGGTTGACGGCGGCATCCGAGACCTTACCGGGACCCAGGCGATCGAGGGGTTTCAGGGGTACGTTCGCTATTTTCACCCGTCCAGCATCACTCGTGGCGTTCGGAATGTGATGCTCATGGGGATCAATGTTCCGATCCGCATCGGAGAAACCACCGTGATGCCCGGTGATGTGGTGCTGGGAGATCCGGAGGGGCTGATGTTCATCCCCGCGCAGCTGGCACAGCGCGTGGTCGAAAGCGCGCAGCAGGCCCACTTGCGGGACGAGTGGGGGCAGATGATGATTCGCCAGGGGAAGTATACTCCCGGACAGATTGACACAGGCTGGACCAAGGAGATGCAGGAGGAGTTTGGTCGGTGGGCCGAGAAGCGCCAAGCGAGCGGACCGAAGAAGGAGTAACCTTGGGTGCTCACAGGTCCGGAGGGCCCGTACGAGCGTCAGCCCGAGCCATTGCCCAATCGTGGTGCCGTTTGACCCGGTCCCCGATCATAGCTCCAGCTTGCCCTGGTAGGTCATGTCTTCCGTGTAGAACGACTCCGTGAGTTGCAGCCTCCCGATCCGGGCGTCGAACAGCACGCGTTTGTCCTTCCCAGTGATCTCCTTGGCGCGCGGGAAAAGGTACACGACCACCGGGCCGTCGTCCCGCTGGAGCACCTCCACGCTGGAAGGTTTCACATCCTTCTTGCCGTCGCGCTTGAGCGAAGCCTCCTTCTTCAGTTGATCGGCGAGATCCTTGGAGTCAGCGCTCGCCATCCTGCGAGGAACGCCGTAGACCGCGATGGCGTAGTGGCCTTCATCCACGGTAGGCGCACTCGTCTCGCGGACTTTCAGCTCCGCGCTCCGAACCGGAAGGGCGCTTTCCCAGCGTAGATGCAGATCCGGGGGGGTGGAGTACGTACCAGTCTGGTCGCCCGTCCCCCGGCGCTGCCCGCCGCCCGGGTAGCCGCCGCCACCGCCGCCTGGGTAACCGCCGCCGGGGCTGCCCATCCCGCCTCGCCGGCCCAAGCCGCCGATGCCAGGAAGCCCGATCCCTATGCCGCCAATGCCGATGCCCCCGCCCCTGCCCATGCCGCCGCCGGACCGGCGTCCACCGCCATTCTGGTTCCTCACGAGGGTCGGCGTGACGGTCTTAGCCCAGGGGGAGTCGGCCAGGACCTGCTTGGCATCGTCTTCGCTCCACTCCGCGATCTGCTTGTTTTTCCAGGGTTGGTCCCCAGCCGCCAACAGGGTCATGGAGATAGGCAGAATGATGAGCTGCCATGATAGACGCATAATCTCCCTTTTCGCCCTCCGTTACTATAAACGCGGCCGGCGGTGGTCTGGTTGCAGGCGCAGCAGGCTTCAGAACAGAAGCTTCTCCCGCCGCAGGTAGGCGGGGGTGTCCAGATCGTCCTCGAGGCCTGTTTCGTGAACCGGGGGAGCGGCAAACGCCGGCGGCGGAGCGAAATCGGGCTCAGGGGCTGGCGCCGGCGTGGCGGCCGTGACGGGTGGCTCGGCGGCTTTTCGGGCCGGCTCCCTCGGCGCCAGTGCGGCTTCCGGCCGGTTGAAGCCCGTGGCGATGACGGTAATCTTCACCGAATCTCCCATGGACTCGTTCAGCACCACGCCAAAGCTGACTTGGACGTCCGGGTAGTGCGTGGCCTCGGCGATCAACGTGCACGCTTCGTTGACCTCGTGCAAACCGAGCTTGCTCGACCCCGTGATGTTGATCAGGACGCCCCGGGCCCCGGAGATGCCGCCCTCCTCCAGCAACGGGCAGGTGATGGCCTGCCGGGCGGCTTCGACAGCCGAGTTCTCGCCGCTGGCCAGGGCCGTGCCCATCATGGCGAAGCCCATGCCGAGCATGGTGGCCTTGATATCGGAAAAGTCCCGGTTGATCAGCCCTGGGGTCACGATGATGTCGCTGATCCCCTGCACCGCCTGCCGGAGCACGTCGTCGGCGGTTCGGAAGCCATCATAAAAGCTGGTGCCGCGCGGCAGCAAGGCGAGCAGGCGGTCGTTGGGAATGGCGATGACCGTGTCCACGGTGGAGGCCAGCTCGGTGAGGCCGCGCTCGGCCTGCTGTTTGCGCCGCGGCCCTTCAAAGGAGAACGGCTTGGTCACCACCGCCACGGTCAGCGCGCCGAGTTCCTTGGCGAGAGAGGCGACCACCGGGGCGGCGCCGGTTCCCGTGCCCCCGCCCAGGCCTGCGGTGACGAAGACCATGTCGGCGCCATCGAGGATCTCGATGATCCGCTCCGTGTCCTCCAGGGCGGCCTGCTTGCCCACCGCCGGGTCCGCTCCCGCGCCCAGACCATGCGTGAGCTTGACGCCTATCTGGATCTTGTTTGGGATGGCAGAGGACTGCAGCGCCTGGAGGTCGGTGTTCACCACGTAGAACTCCACCCCCTCCAGCCCCTCGCCCATCATCCGGGCGACGGCATTTGAACCGCCGCCCCCTACACCGACAACCTTGAACTTGGTGCCCGTGCGAGTCTCCTCCTGAATCTCGAACTTCAGCCCTTCCGCACTCATTTCGAGCAGCGCCATTCCGCCTCCTCTCTGAAGACCTTCATTCCATCCCGGTCAGCCGAACAGGCGGCCCCAAAGACCGGGGTTCTCCGGTTCGCCCCGCGCTTGCCGCTTCAGCCGGGCCGAATACATCATTAACCCGGCCGCCGTCGTCCAGGCCGGGTTGTCGAACTCCTCGGGCCAGTCCACGATACCCACCGGCAAGCCGTTGCGCGCCTGACAGTTCAACACCCGCTCGGCCATGTCGCACATGCCGGGCATGAGCGCCGCGGCACCGGTCAGAACCACCCCATTCAGCGGCGCCTGGTCCATGCCGGCATGCGCAATTTCCTGGCGAACGTGAAGGAAGAGCTCACCCGCGCGGGCCTCCAGAGCGTGGTTCAGTTCGAACCGCGGGGCCTCGCGCACCGGCCGGCCCTCCGGGGACGGCAACTCGACGAGGCTGTTGTCCGCCGTCAGGCCCACCATGGCGCAGCCGCATTCCTTCTTGAGTCTCTCGGCGTCTTCGTAGGAAAGGCACAGGCGCTGAGCGACATCCTTGGTGAAATGGTCGCCGCAAACCGGCACACTCGCCGCCACCAGCAGCGCCTCTCCGTAGTAAATGGCGACCTCCGAGGAGTGAGCGCCAATATCGACGACAACCACTCCCTCGGCTCTCTCCTGGGTTCCCACCGAGGCGTATGCGGCGGCGTACGACTCGAAGACGGTTTCTTCCACTTCCAGGCCGACCTCGTGCATCGCGGTCACCAGGCAATGGTGCTCCCGGGCCGAGGCCGTGATCAGGTGTACGAACGACTCCAGGCGGGACCCGCGGGCGCCCCGCGGGTTCCAGTATTCCGCCCTTCCGTCCACGACGAAGTCCTGCGGGGCCATCTGAAGGATCATCCGGTCCGCCGGCATGCTCACCTGCAAGGCCTGTTCCACCGCGTATCGCATGTCTTCCTCATGGATCTCGCGTTCCCGGCCCATGGTGTAAAGGCCCCTGTTGTTCAGGCCTTCGATCGTCGATCCGCCCATGCCGGCCACCGCCGAGCCGAAGGGCACGCCCGCGCTTTTCTCCGCGGCCCGGGCCGCGCTCGCCAGGGAAGCCGTCAGCGCCTGCTGATCCGCGATCCGGCTCTTCCACCAGCCGGCGGACGGGGCCTCACCCGCGCCCAGGAGGCGCACGTGCGAATTCTCCAGCGCTCCGACCAGGCAGCGCGTGCAGTGGCTGCCCGCGTCCAACCCGACGGCGTACTCGGTCCTAGCCACCGCGGCGTTCCTCCCCCAGCGCCGTGATCCGGTCGTCCAGCCGCAGATCGAAGCTGGAAGCGTTCGGCAGACGCCGCTGTATCTCCGGGTAGTGGCTGAGGAAATTCTGGAGGCGGGAGAGGAAGTTCCGGTTTCCGAGTATGAGCAGCACAGCCCGTCCTTCAACGGGTTGAACGACCTTGACGTTGTCGGGATCACTCACATCAATCTCGGAGAACTGGCCCGCCATCTCACCGGCTTCCTTCACCAGGCGCAAGGCCGCCAGAACGCGCTGGCGCCGCATGTTCCCGCTCTGCTCCGGCCGGATTCCGGTCAGCACCGGCAGCGTGAATTGCGCGCGCGGCGGCTGAGCCAGAATCACCCCCTCCGCATCCACCAGGGCGACGCCACTCGACGGCCCGCCGCCCGCGGCCGGCAACTGCACGAAGGCGACGGGCGTCCGCTCCACAATCTTCACAGCCAGATGGTCCGGCCATAGACGCGAGACCGTGGCATCCTTGACCCAATCGATCGCCAGCAGGCTGCGGCGGCGTTCCGATAACGGCAAGAGGTACAGGCTGCGGCCATAGTCGGCGGCGAACGCGCCGGCAATTCTCGCGCGCGGCGTGTAGACGGCGCCTTCGATCCTGAGGGCAGGGCTTTCCCCGCTCTCGCCGGAGGGCTCGGCCAGCCTGAACCGGGAGTCTTCCGCGAAAAACCCGTCCACCCGGCTGTAGAGAAACAAAACGCCGGCAAGCAGCGCCAAGACCGCGGCCGAGTAGAGCGTGTAGCGTAGCGGCGTGCGCCAATTGCGTCCGGCCGCCTCTTGTCTGGCGCCCTTCTTTCGGCCCATGTCAGCGTTCTCCCCTCAATCGCGCCAAGATCAGATCTCCTGCCTGCCAGACGTTGCCCGCTCCCAGCGTCAGCACCAGGTCGCCCTCCTTGAGCAGGTCCATGACCTTGTCCACGGCCTGCGCCAGGGCGCCCGCGTACTCGACCGACCGGTGGCCGAAACTGCGAATCCTATCCGCCAGCGCCTCGGCCGTGACCCCTTCGATCGGCGCCTCCGATGCCGCGTAGATGTCCAGCACCAGGACGGAATCCGCCTGATGGAAGGAACCGGCGAACTCTTCCATGAGCTGCTGGGTGCGCGTGTAGCGATGAGGCTGGAACAGGACATGAATCTGGCGATACCCGCCCAGACGCGCGGCAGCCAGGGTGGCGCGGATCTCGGTGGGGTGATGGCCGTAGTCGTCGATGACCGTGACGCCGCTCTGGCGGCCTCGCAACTGAAACCGGCGGTCCACGGAGACAAAAGTGGCCAGCGCTTCGCGGATCGTCTCCGGCGCGACTTCCAGCTCCAGGGCCACGGCTACCGCGGCCGTGGCGTTCAAGACGTTGTGCGCGCCGGGCGCCGGCAGGAGGAACCGCCCCAGTTCCCGGCCGCGCAGGCGCAGATGGAAGGAGCTGTCCGCCGGGCCGCACACGATCTCGCCGGCCGTCAGCTCGGCCTGGGCGGTGGTCCCATACGTGACCGTGCGCCGGTTCACCGAGGGCAGGATCTGCTGCACATTCTCATCGTCGAGGCAGACAATCGCGGCGCCATAGAAGGGCACTTTGTTGACGAACTCGATGAAGGCGGCGCGCGTGTCCTCGATCGAGGAGTAGCAGTCCACGTGCTCGCGGTCGATGTTGGTCACCACCGCCAGGATCGGCGCCAGCTTGAGGAAGGAGCGGTCGCTCTCATCCGACTCGACCACCAGGAACTCGCTGCGGCCCACCCTGGCGTTTGATCCGCCCATGGTGGCGGCTCTCCCGCCGACGACCACGGTCGGGTCGAGCCCCGCGTGGCACAATATGGTCGCCACCATGGATGTGGTGGTCGTCTTGCCGTGGCTGCCGGCCACCGCGATGCCGTACCTCAGCCGCATGAGCTCGGCCAGCATCTCGCCTCGCGGGATGACCGGGATTTGAAGCCGCCGCGCCTCCCGCACTTCCGGGTTCTCATCGCGGACGGCGGAACTCACCACCAGCGCCTTGGCGCCGGCGAGGTTGGCGGCCACGTGGCCTTCAAGGATGCGCGCCCCCATCTTCGAAAGGCGGGCGGTGATGGGGCTGAGCTTCAGGTCACTCCCGCTGATTTCGTAGCCCAGGTTTAGAAGAACCTCGGCGATGCCGCTCATGCCGATCCCGCCGATTCCGGTGAAGTGGAGGTGCTGGCGCTTCAAAAACATTTTTCTATCGTATTGTTTCGGCTTTTTTGGCCGCTGTCAATGCGAATCTGCTTCCCGGCCAGTTCCTCCAGAATGTCGGCCGCCCTGGAAGCCGCGCCGGGCCGAGCCAAAGTGCGCGCGGCCTGGCCCATCTGCTCCAAAGCGCCCGTCTCGGAGGCCAATCCGCTAACCTCCCGAAATAGCCGCTCTCCCGTGAAGTCGGAGTCGGCCACCAGCCGGGCCGCCCCGGCCCGCGCCAGCGCCTCCGCGTTCCGGAGTTGGTGCTGGTCCGCCGCGAACGGAAAGGGGACAAGAATCGCCGGTTTGCCCGCGGCCGTCAGTTCCGACACCGCACCCGCGCCGGAGCGGCACGCCACCAGATCCGCCGCCGCGAAGACCTTCGGCATGTCCTGGATGAATGGGACCACCTCGCCTTCGAGGCCGCTCGCGGCGAACTCCCGCTCCAGGGCGGCGTGCTCTTGCGGCCCGCACTGGTGGATGAGGCGGAGAGGAAAACCGGCGCCGCGGAACAGCGGCCAGCTCTGGCGGGCAGCCAGATTTAAGCGGCGCGATCCCTGACTTCCGCCCGTGATCAGCAACGTCAATACATCGCCCCTGCTCTTCGGGGGAATCGAGAAGAACTCGTCGCGAACGGGCAGCCCCGCAAGTTCGGTCTTCCCAGGGGGAAATTGGGCGGCCGTCTCGGCGAAGTTCACGAGGGCTCGATCGACGAATCGCCCCATCCAGCGGTTGGTCATGCCCGCCGTCGCGTTCGGTTCCATGAGCGCCACGGGGATTCGGCGAAGCCAGGCCGCCAGCATGACCGGTCCGGCGGCGTACCCTCCCATGCTGAACACAGCCGCGGCCCGGCGAACCTTGAGTATTCCAAGGGCCCGAGCCACGCTGCCGGGCAACTGCCAGAGGGTGCGCAGGCCCCGCGCCAGTCCCACGCCCTTCAGCCCGCCGATCTCGATCCACTCGATGGGGAAGCCCTCGGAGGGGACCAGGCGCGCTTCCAAACCTTGCCGGGTCCCGACAAAAAACGGCTGGTGGCCGCGGCGCCTCAGCTCTCGCGCCACCGCGACCAGCGGTATCACGTGCCCACCCGTGCCGCCACCCGCCATCAGGAAGGACAACGACGTTCTCATCCGGAGTGATCACCCACGCTTTGCAAAATGCCCAGCGAAGCCAGGGTGCTCAACAGTGAGCTTCCACCGTAGCTGACCAGGGGCAAGGGAATCCCCTTGGTCGGGACCATGCCGAGCACCACGCTGATGTTCATGAACGCTTGCACCGCCACCATGGCGGTCACACCTAGGGCCACGAAGCGCCCGAAGTCGTCGGGCGCGCGGAAGTGAATCCGCAGGCCTCTCCAAAAGATGATCAGAAACCCTCCCGCGAACAGCAGCGCTCCCCATAGACCCAGTTCCTCCGCGATCACCGCATAAATGAAGTCCGTGTGCGCCTCCGGCAGGTAGAATAGTTTCTGCTTGCTGCGCGTGGGCCCCACGCCGAGCGGTCCTCCGGAGCCCACGGCAATCAGCGACTGGTTGATGTGATAACTGGAATCCCTGGTGGGCGCGGCGTGCTGGAACCAGGCCTTCATCTTACCCTCCGGGTCGAAGTGCCGGACGAGGGGACTGTCCAGGCTCTTGTACTCGGGATCGAGATAACCGAAGATCCTGGCGATCCGGTACGGTTTGGTAAGGATGGCGATCGAGACGAAGACCAGCAGGATTGCTCCCGCAACAGCCGCATAGCGCCACTCGAGTCCGGCCACAAAGAAGACGGCGGCAGCGGTCAGTGCGAGCACTACGGCGGTTCCCAGGTCGGCGACCATCACGCCTCCCGCCACCAGGCCCACGATGATCGCGCCGCACAGCAGCGTGTGCTTGTTATTGATGGCCACGGCACGGCGAGCCACGAAGTGAGCCAGAAACAGAATCAACACCGGCTTGGCGAATTCGGAGGGCTGAAAACTGATGGGGCCCAGGCGGAACCACCGGTGCCAGTGGGGGTCCATGAAGTACACCAACAAGAGCAATGCCAGAACCGCGGCCATGGAGCCGAAAGCCCAGGGCGGCGTGTCCAGTTTGCGGTAATCCCTCTTCTTGAGGTACATCATGGCCGCCACGGCGGCCAGCCCCCAGCCCAACTGGCGGAGTGCGAAGTACAGGCTCGATCCGTAGCGCATCTTGGCGACAACGGACGAAGCGCTGGCGAGCATGAGCATCCCGCCGGCCGCCAGGCACAGGATGGTCACGAACAGGATCGTGTCGGTCTTCACCCGCTGAGCCATTTGTCCTCCTTCATGTCTCCCTCAATTGGTTCACAAGCTCCTTGAACACGCGCCCTCGATGTTCGTAGTTCTCGAATTGATCGAAGCTGGCGCACGCTGGCGCCAGCAGCACCGTGTCCCCCGGAACGGCCTTCCCGAACGCCGTCCGAACCGCGCTTTCGAGCGTGCCGCACTCAATGAGGGGAACGATCCCTTGAAGCTGGGCCGCGATCAGCGGCGTAGCAGCGCCGATGAGCAGCACGGCGCGCGCCTTGGCGGCCAGCAGCGGCCCCAGTGGGGCGTAACCGCCGCCCTTGTCCTTCCCGCCCAGAATCACCCAGAGCGGGCCGCCGAAGGCTTCGACGGCCTTCACCGCCGAGTCCACGTTGGTGGCCTTGGAGTCGTTGTAGAAGTCGACGCCGCGCACCTGGCGCACGAACTCGAGCCTGTGCTCCACCGCTCGGAAGGTCCGGATCGCGGCCGTGATGCCGTCCAAAGGCGCCCCGGCCAGATGAGCCGCCGCGGCAGCGGCCATGACGTTCTCGACATTGTGCCGCCCGCGCAAGGGGATCTGGTTGGCCTCGAGCAGCGGCAGGCCGTCGAACAGGAGGCTCCCGCCATCCAGCCAGACGCCGGGGCTGACGCGGCGGGTCAGGCTGAACCAGAGAATCCGGCCGCGGGTGTGCGAGGCATATTCGACGCAGATCGCATCATCGGCGTTGAGCACCGCGAAGTCGTCTGGAAGCTGAGTCTCCATGAGCCGTGCCTTGGAGGCAGCGTAGCCCGCGAAAGTGTGATGCCTGTCCAGGTGATCCGGCGTCACGTTCAGCACCACGCCGATGCGGGCCCGGAAGTGCCGGGTGGTCTCCAGTTGGAAGCTCGACAACTCCAGGACATTCCACTGGCCGGGCCGCGAAGTGGCCACCATGGCCGTGGCGGGGGCGATTCCGATATTGCCGCCCACCTGCGCCGGGATCCCGCATTCGCCGAGGACGTGCCCCACCAGAGCCGTGGTCGTCGTCTTTCCGTTCGAGCCTGTGATCCCCACGGTCTCGCCCCGGAGGAAGAAGCCCGCCAGTTCGACCTCGCCGATAACCCGGATGCCGTTGCGGCGGGCCCGTTCCAGCAGGTCGAGATCGGTCGGCACTCCAGGCGAGATCACCACCCAATCGGCGCCCTCCAGGGACTCCCAGGCTTGAGGCCGGAACGGCGCCCGCAGACCATCCAGCACCGCCGCGACGCCGGGCAGTTGATCCAGCGGTTTGGCGTCGCACGCCGTTACCTGAGCGCCTTCCCGAGCCAGCAGTTGCACCGAGGCCAAACCCGACTTGGCCATCCCGATCACGGCCACCTTGGCGCCACGGAAGTCCAAACCAGTCACCTCAGTTTCAGGGTGGTCAGGGCGAACAAGGCCAGCACCAACCCCGCGATCCAGAAACGAACGATGATCTTCGACTCGGTCCAGCCCAAGGCTTCGAAGTGATGATGCAGGGGCGCCATCTTGAAGATGCGCTTGCGCCGCAGCTTGTAGCTGCCCACCTGGAGGATCACCGAGAGCGCCTCCAGCGCGAAGACCCCGGCAATGAACAGCAGCAGGATTTCCTGCTTGATCAGCACCGCGACCGTGGCCATGCCCGCCCCCAGAGACAGCGAACCGACGTCGCCCATGAAGACCTCGGCCGGATGCGCGTTGTACCAGAGAAAGCCGAGCGAGGCCCCAGTCATCGCGCCGCAGAAGATCGTGAGCTCGCTGGCGCCGGGAAGACGCACCAGGTCCAGGTACGTGGCGAACTGTGCGTGACCGCTGGTGTACGTGAGCACCGTCATCGCGCCCGAAGCGATGATCATGAGTCCGATGGCAAGACCGTCCAGGCCGTCGGTCAAGTTCACGGCGTTGGAGGAGCCGACGATTACGATCACCAGGAAGCCGAAGAAGAACACAAATGCCAGCGGGTAGCTGAGCGGGTTTGCCAGCCAGGAATCGACGAGCATGTCCGGCTTCAGTTGCTTGAGGAACGGCACGTTCATGTTGGTCGAGTAGAGCCCCATGGTGTGCAAGCCAAGCAGAAACAGGCCCACCAGCAGCGCGGCCAGCACCTGCAAGAGGAACTTCGTTCTTCCCTTCAGGCCCAGGTTCTGTTTGCGCCGCACCTTGGCATAGTCGTCCCAGAACCCGATGGCACCGAAGCTCACCAGACCGAATAGAGCCACCCAGAGGTAAGGGTTGTGGAGATCCGCCCAGAGCAGGGAAGGCACGACGACCGAGACCACGATCAGCACTCCTCCCATGGTGGGCGTTCCGGCTTTCTTCTGGTGCGACCTTGGTCCCTCCTCCCGAATATGCTGGCCAATCTGCAACTGCCGCAACTTCTGGATCATCCACGGCCCCAGCGCGAGGCACAGGAAGAGCGCCGTGATGCTGGCGAACGCCGTGCGGAAAGTCACGTAGCGGAACAGGGGAAAGGGGACGACGCGCGGATAAAGTTGTTCGTAGAGCAGCCAGTACAGCATGAGAACCTATTTCATGAAACCTTCGAGCGCCTTTTCGACGCGCGTGCCTCGCGACCCCTTAAACAGGATCGCATCGCCCCGGCGGGCCTCCCGGCGAAGGAACTCGCCGGCTTCAACCGGATCCTCGAAAAACAACGCGGCGCCGCTCGTCATGCCCGCCCTGTGAGCTTCTCCCACCATGTGACTGGCGGCCCCGCGTATCCCGATCAGTAGATCGATCCCGCACTCCACGGCGTGACGGCCCACCTCGCGGTGCAGGCTCTCGCTCCAGCGTCCGAGCTCCCGCATCTCTCCCAGCACCGCCAGCCTGCGCCGCGCCGGTTCTGCCCGGAGCAGGTCCAACATGCAGCGGGCCGCTTCCGGGTTGGAGTTATAGCAATCGTCGAAAACCGTGATTCCTTGATGGACAAACCGCCGCCCGCGCCTGTCGCCGGTTTCGAGCATCCGCACGGCTGGCTGGAGCTGGGCCGGCTGGATTCCGAAGAGCCCCGCCACGGCAATGCCGGCCAGCAGATTCAGCACCGCGTGCATGCCCGCCATCGGGCTCTCAAACCACAACGAGTCACCCAGGCGGAAGCGGACCCCGCCGGGGCGTTGTTCCACTTCCTCCGCCCGAACGCCGGCCTCCGGCGAAAGCCCGAAAGTGACTGCCCGGCCGGCGTGTACCTCGCGGAAACGCGCCACGCGAGGATCGTCGGCGTTCAGCACCGCCGTGCCGCCCGCGGGGAGCGCCTCGATCAGCTCGCGCTTGGCCAGCGCCACGTCGTCGATCGAACCGAAAAACTCCACGTGTGCGTGGCCGACGTTGGTGACCACGCCGATGTCGGGCTGCGCCACATCGGCCAGCCGGCGGATCTCTCCCGCGTGGTTCATGCCGATTTCGAGCACGGCCGCGCGCGCCTCCGCGGGCAGACGAAGGATCGAGAGCGGCAGCCCGACGTGGTTGTTCAAGTTACCCGTGGACTTGCCCACCGGCATGGCGGTTTCCAGGAGGCGGGCGATGACCTCTTTCGTGGTGGTCTTTCCCGCGCTGCCGGTGACGGCGACCACCTGTCCTCCCCACCGCGTCCGGGCCTGCCGCGCCAGCGTTTGCAGGGCTTCCAGCACATCCGGCGCCTGGAGCAGGACGCCCTCCGCCTGGACCGGCCGATCCACCACGGCGGCGGCCGCGCCCTTGGCGAACACCTCCGGCACAAACTCGTGGCCGTCATGATTGGGCCCGCGCAAGGCAAAGAACAGATCGCCGGGCGCGACGGTTCGCGAATCCACGCTCCAGCCCGATACCGGCTCCGGCGGGCAGGGGACCCCGGGCAGCTTCAATGCCGCGGCGATCTCCGGGAGCGTGAAGGTCATGGCTCCTCCCGCCGATATCCAAGGTCCCTCAAGATCCGCCGCGCCACTTCACGATCGTCGAACGGAATGGTCCTGTCTCCCAGAATCTGGTACGTCTCGTGCCCCTTACCGGCAATGAGCACCAGGTCCCCCGGTTCCGCCTCGGCCAGCGCCCTGCGAATCGCTTGTTCCCGATCCGGCTCGGCGATGTGCTTGACGTCGTACCGCCCCAGCCCGACCATGGCGTCGTTCATGATGGCGAGGGGATCTTCCGAGCGCGGATTGTCGGAAGTGAGGACGACGAAATCGCTCAGCTCCGCCGCCGCGGCTCCCATCAGGGGACGCTTGCTGCGGTCCCTGTCGCCGCCGCAGCCGAACAGCGTGATTACGCGCCGCGTGGTCACTCCCCTGGCCGCGGCGATCGCGTTCCGCAGGGCGTCGTCGGTATGGGCGTAATCCACGATGACGGTGAAGGGCTGGCCCTGGTCCACGCGCTCGAACCTTCCCGGCACGGCGCGGCACTGCTCCACGCCGGCCAGGATTGTCTCCGGTTCGAGCCCGCAGGCAAGGCCCACGCAGCAGGCGGCGAGGATGTTGTACACGTTGATCACGCCGATCATCGGCGAGCGGACCGCCAGATTCCTCCCAGCCGCCTGGATCTGGAACCGCAGGCCCGCGGCTGTCGCCGAGACGTGGGAGGCGCGAACCGCGGCTCCCGCCGCCAGGCCGTATGTCATTTTCTCGGTCTCGGGGGCAATGACCAACTGGCGGCCAAAGGGATCGTCCGCGTTGACGGCGGCGAAGCGCGGCGGGGGCGCGCCGAGGCCCTCGAACAGAAGCTGCTTGGCTGCGAAGTACTGCTCCATGGTCCGGTGGAAGTCCAGGTGGTCTCTGGTCAGGTTCGTGAAGACTGCGGTGTGGAACCGGAGGCCGTACACCCTTCCCAGCGCCAGCGCATGGGAGGAGACTTCCATTGTCACATGAGACCCGCCTCGCTGCTCAAGCTCCTTGAGAATCCGCTGCAAGTCGAGAGACTCCGGCGTCGTGTTGGGCGCGGGCCTGACGTCGCCCGCCACCCGGTACTGGATGGTCCCCACCAGCGCCGTGGTCTTGCCCGCCGTGGTCAGCACGGAGTCCACCAGCCAGGCGACCGTCGTCTTCCCGTTGGTGCCCGTGATGCCGGTGACGGCGAGGCGCTCGTCCGGCGCTCCGTACAACCCGCGGGCTGCCAGCGCCAGGGCCTGCCGCGCGTGGCTCACTTGAATCCACGGTGCATCGAGACCCTCGGGCCGGGGCAGTTCGCTGACCACGGCCAGCGCCCCGCGGCTCATGGCGTCTTTCGCGAAATCACGGCCGTCGGCGTGCTGTCCTTTGAAAGCGAAGAAGAGTATCCCGGGGCGGACCCGGCGGGAATCGTATTCCAGGTCTTCGATGGGCAGCTCGGAGATTTCCTGGGGCAGGACAGTTACCAGCGGCGCGCCGGCCAGGATTTGTCCGATTGTCATTCTCCCCTATCGTGAAAACCGTATCCGGACGCGCTGGCCGTGCGGGAGGATGCTGCCGGGTGCGGGCGCTTGCGCACGCACGACCCCGCTCCCCACCACTTCGACCGGGAGGCCGATCTCGGTCGACTCCTGGAGCACAACCCGCATAGTTTTGCCGGAAAAATCCGGCACTTTCGGGCCCCACAAATCGAGCGCGTCAGTTCGCTCAGGGATCCCCGGCTCCGGGAGCAGCGCAGCCGGGGATCCCAGGTCAGCAATAGCCAGGTCGGCGAAGCCGGCCGGCTTATCTTCCCGTGGGGGAGGAGCGTCGGGAAGATCCTTTGGCACGTCGAGCAGCCGCAAGGCTGCCATCGCCACCTCTCGAAAGACGGGCGCGGCGATGGTGCCGCCAAACACGGAGGCGCCATTGATGGTCACCACGACCACGACCGCGGGGTTCGCCACCGGCGAGAAGCCCGCGAAAGAAGCGTTGTATAAGTGCCTGTAACAGCGGCACGCCGGATCATAAATCTGAGCGGAGCCGGTTTTCCCGCCGGCCGTGTACCCGGCCAGCCGGGCCCGCGTCCCCGTACCGTGCAGCACCACCCCTTCCATCATGCGGCGCATGGTAATCGCGGTCTCCGGACGCATAATCCGGCGCGCGCGCTCCACGGGGGGGGGCTCCGGTTTTTGCCCCGGCCTCTGCTTGGCCAGGATGAGTCTCGGTTTCACCAGCAGTCCGCCGTTGGCAACCGCCGAAATCGCCTGCGCGAGCTGGACCGTGGTGGTGCTGATCTCGTGCCCCATGGCCACCGAACCGATAGACGTTCGTCCCCAGTCCTCCAGGTCGCGTACCTTGCCCGAGGACTCGCCGGGCAGCGGAATCCCGGTCGTGCGGCCGAATCCGAACCGGCGCACGTAGTCCAGCAGGTTGCGCTCGCCCACGGTCAGCCCGATCTGGATGGCCCCGATGTTGCTGCTCTTTGCCAGCACTTCCGACACCGGCAGGAAGCTGTAAGAATCGTGATCGTGGATCACCCGCCCGAACAGATTGATGCGGCCGCCGCCGCAATTGATCATGGTTTCCGGAAGGAGATTGGTCGTTTCAAGCGCCGCCGTGACCGTGATCACTTTGAACACGGAGCCCGGTTCGAACGGGACGGATACGGCGTGGTTGGCCCGATTCTCCATCTCCTCCCGTGAGGTCACGGGCTGGTTGGGGTCGAAAGCCGGATAACTGGCCAGAGCGAGCACGTTCCCGGTCTTCGGATCCATGGCCACCACGCTTCCGGTCTGGCTGTGGCTCTGTTGGACCGCCATGGCCAGCTCGCGCTCGGCCACGTGCTGCACGCGCTCATCGATGGTGAGGGTGATGTTCTTCCCCGGAACGGCTTGCCTCTCGGTCCGGGAATCGACCCCGCGGTGGATCACGTCGGTGAGGACGTGGGCCAGGCCCGGTTTCCCGCTGAGTTCCGAGTCGAGGCTCTGCTCGATCCCGGCGTCGCCCTTCTCCCGGAAATCCACTCCTCCCAGAATGTGAGACGCCAGAGAACCCTTCGGGTAGGCTCTCAAGCTCTCACTGCGCAACTCTATCCAGTCCAGCCGCAGGTCGCGGAGACGCTCCGCCTCTTCGAAACTGATTTTCCGCTTAACCCAAAGGAACCCTCTGTGCTGTGCCGCCGCCCCAGCCAGCTTGGCCGCCAGTTGGCCGCGATCCAGCCCCAGGATCGGGGCCAGAATCCCGGCCGTGACGCCAGTCTCCGGCGCGCGCATGGGGTTCACGACTACGGAATCCACCGGGAGACTCAAGGCCAGCGTCCGTCCGGAGCGGTCCAGGATGCTCCCGCGCGGCGCGGAGATCTCGACCAGCCGGCTGGTCTGGTTGTCAGATTGCTGCCGGTAGGCCTGGTGACGGAAAACCTGCAAGAAGACAAGCCGGCCGGCGATCAGCGCCATCCACAGCGCGAACAGCCCGGCCAGCAGGGTAGCGCGCCTTGTCGCCTGGTTCTGGGCCCATGGCTGCATGTCTCTTCTCCACAGCCGCGTTCACGCCTACTTGGAGCGCGCGTGCAAGGCCGCCAGCGAGCCATCCGGCGTGGGAGGGAGATACACGACTTGTGCGGGCGCGGGATCGATGAAGCTCTGCGCGCGCGCCAGTTCCTCCAGCTTCTCCGGGTCCAGCAGGCGCGCCTCCTCCAGTTCCAGCGCCGAACGCTCCGCAAGCAGCCTCTGCTGCTGGAGCTTGAGGGCCTCGATCTGGTAGCCGGCCGCCATGCCGTACACGTTCGGCCATAGCAGGGCCGCCAGCAACAGCGTCCCCGCCGCGGTCGTGGCGATCCAGCGCCAGCAGCGAGCGCGCGCCCGCGGGTCCGCCTGGCGCATCACGCGGGAGTTATCAATCGCTTTCTTGTAGAAGTAGATCTCTTCGTTGGGAATCGGACGCAACCGGTACGGGTCGGCCTCCTCCCTCCGGACTCTTCCCCCCACGGACCCCCCGCTCCCAGCATCCTCTTCGAAGTTCTCGAACGAATTCGCCTGTGTGGCCATGCTTCGCTCCCAGTCACAGCAATTCAAGCGCCCGCAGCTTGGCGCTGCGCGACGCTGCGTTGATACGGACTTCCTCCTCCGTGGGCCTGACCACGTGCTTGGTCAGCAGTCTCGCGCGGCCTTGCTGCGCCAGACCCCGGAACGCGCTCTTCACTCTTGCATCCGACAATGACATGAACGAGATGATGACGACCCGCCCGCCGCTGCGAACCAACTCTGGCGCCATGTCCAGCAGACTGTCCAGCTCCTCCTGCTCTTGGTTGACCACGACCCTCAGAGCCATGAACGTCTTTGTCGCGGGATGGAGACGACTCGTTCGGGGCGCGGCCCGCTCCACTACTCTGGCCAAGTGCAGTGTGCTTTGAATCGGCCGCGCCCGAACGACAGCTCTGGCAATCCTCCGCGCCCTCCTTTCCTGGCCGAACCGGTACAGCAAGTCGGCCAACGCCTTCTCGGCGATCGTATTGACAATCTCGGCCGCGGTCAGCCCCTGGCCGCGGTCCATCCGCATGTCCAAGGGACCATCGGCCTGCATCGAGAAACCTCTTTCCGCATCCTCGGACAGTTGGTGACGGCTGACGCCCAGGTCGGCCAGCAGCGCGTCCGCTTTCTCGACCCCGCAGGAGGAGAGCACGGACCCAAGCTCCGAGAACTTCGCCTGTCGATAGCGGATGCGCGCGGCCAGGGCCGCCGTGTTCCGCTTGGCGATCTCCAGCGATTCCGCGTCGCGGTCGCAGGCAATGACGAAGCCCGTCGTCAGCCTCTCGGCTATCGCGGCGGTGTGTCCTCCCAGGCCCGCGGTCGCCTCCAGCACCACGCCTTCGGGCGGAACCGCCAGGTATTCCAGAACTGCCTCGCGCAAGACCGGGAAGTGCATAGGCCATCACTTGAGCCCCTTCTCCCGCAGACGACGCACTTTCTCCGCGCGTCCTTCCTCGGAGCGCTTCTTGCGCTCGTCGTAGACGGCCTTGCTGTAAATGTTGACCACGCCCGGGAGGCACTCCAGCCAGACCGGCTGATTCTCGATCGCCAGCCGGCGGCGCAGTTCCTGCGGGATCAGCACGCGCCCCTGGTCGTCGATGTCGCTGTCGGCGCCGATGTCGTTGGCGGTGAAGGCCACGTCTTCAGCGGCGTCACGCTCCTCTTTGCACTCGTCCAGCAGTTTCTGATTGAATTCCCACAGCGTACTGGTGTAGATTCGAGCTATCTGGAAATCGAGGCTCGTGATGAACACCGTCTTCTCTCCGAAGCGGAGAATGTATTCCCTCAGGTCCGCAGGCAGTTTCAGCCGCCCTTTTTCGTCCACCCGGGCCGAGAAGATGCCGCGTGGGGGTCGGATGGCTGTCGGTGTTGCGCTAGTTTCGGCCACTTAGGTCCGCTACAGTCTTCGATGGTCCACTTTGGGCCACAGACGATTATCCAACACATTGGGGCACATTGCAAGAGTTTTCTGTGCGTAAGTGGATTGCTCTC
Organism: Bryobacterales bacterium; assembly: GCA_963798455.1. Taxonomy (GTDB): domain Bacteria; phylum Acidobacteriota; class Terriglobia; order Bryobacterales; family Bryobacteraceae; genus CAWCTD01. The sequence goes on along the minus strand of CAWCTD010000003.1, from coordinate 3,305,630 downwards.
TAGCTCCTAGGGGGATACCAGGGGTAGGGCCTCTGGCCTTAGGACCCCCAAGGAGTGGCACCCCAAGCGAGAGTGGAGCCCAGTGGTCGCGCGGGAGCGGTCCCGCCGCTCACCAGTTCGTCGGCGTGCCGTCGGGACGACGGTTCATCGGAGTCGGCGCGTAGTGCTCGGTGACTTCCAGAATCATCTGCAACTGCTTGGTGTCGACCTCGACGCCGAGACCGGGCCTCGCCACGGGATACATCCTGCCCTTGCGGAAGTCGTATCCCTGCGACACGTAGGGCCAGCTCCGGTCGCCCTTGCCGAGCATCTCCATCAACGCCGGACCTGGGAAGATGCCGCACAGATGTACCAGCGTCGCTTCCGAAATCGGCCCGGTGAAATGGGGGATGAGGCCGACGAAGTGGGTTTCGCACATGTTCGCGATCTTGAGGTATTCGGTGATGCCGCCCGTGTTGGGCACGGTGACCCGGGCGTAATCGATCAGGTGGTTCTCCACCAGCTCATTGATGTCCCAGCGGTTGCCGTACTCCTCACCGGTCGCGATGGGCACCTTCACCTGTCCACGCAGCGTGCGGTAGATGCTGGGATTCTCGGTGCGGATCAGGTCCTCCACGAAGTACGGATGCAAAGGCTCGATCATGTTGCTGAGGGTCACGGCGTCGGACATATCCAGGCGGGTGTGGTAGTCGACGGCCCAGGCGCCGTCCTTGCCGGCGCCCTCTCGCGCCAGCTTGCACTGCTCGTAAGTGCGGGGGACCTCCTCGAAGCGATCGAAAGTCGCCCCGCCGGTGACTCCGAGGCGGTAGACACGGAAGCCGAATTCGATGCAGGCGCGCGCGGTCTCCTTCTCGTCGCCCTGACGGGGGAAGGACGTCGAATAGCACTCGACGTACTGGCGTGTCAGGCCACCGAGCAGGTCGTAGAGGGGCACGCCGAGCGCTTTGCCCTTGATGTCCCAAAGGGCCATATCCAGGGCGCCAATCGCGTGCAGCCTCTCCCGGCCGGCCGGGTAGAAGTAGCTGCGGGCCATAGTTTGCCAGAGCCGCTCGGTCTGGAAGGGGTTCTCGCCGATCAGCATGCCGGCGCACTGCTCCATGGTGTCGTGTACGCCGCCCTCGCCGATGCCGACCAGGCCGGCGTCGGTTTCGACAACCACCACGTTCGAGCTTTGGTTGAACATAGGCTGATGCGTGTTGGGCCGCCCGGCTGCGTCCGTCGGAGTTTTGTAGTAACGGATCCGGGTGATCTTCGCCTTCGGCAAAGCGGCCTGAGTCAACGAGGGGCGGGCGAGAGTCGCTCCTGCGCCGATCAATGCTGTGTGTAGAAACGATCTGCGATTCATGGCATCTCCCGAGCCAGTATTGTACATCCGGCGGGGCGGCCAGTCTCGCCGCGCTTCCGCACCGAATCGAAATCCCACCCGTTCGCCTGGCACATCACTCGCACGTGGCTCTCCCAGGTCGGCTCTGCCGCGGGCCGGCCGCCGGGAAAGCAATCGATGCTCAGGTACACCAGCGGCGCGTCGCCGCGACAGAAAATGCGGTGCCACGTCCTGGGCGGAATGCGCACCAGGTCGCTTGCAGCTACCGCAAACCGCTGGCCCGGATCGCCGGTCTGGTCTCCGCCGATCTGCAATTCCCCCGCCCCGGAAATCACGTAGAAGACCTGCTCGGTGTCGTCATGGATGTGCAGCGGCGGCGCCTCGCCCGGTTCCAGCGTCACCAGGAACGCCTCGGATGTCTCGGCCTGCGAGCGGTCCAGGATCAGGTCGTTGGTGTGCGTAGGGAAGCGGTAACGGATTGTCTTATCCGTCGGGAAAACGTACTCACCGTAGGTCATGTCAGGCAAGTGCGGGAACCTCCTGTGCCGGCTGTTTCTTTTCGCCCACCATCCACCAATAGGCGGGCAGCGCGAGCAGCAAAACGCCCACTGCAACCGCAAATCCGGGATAGTAAGATCCCGTGCTCTGGATCAGGAGCCCGGTCACGATCGGGGCGACCACTCCAGGGATATTCCCCGCGAAGTTGAGGAAGCCCATCCACGTGCCGACCGCGCCATCGGGAGCCGAACTGGCCGTCAAGACATACAGGTTGCCCGTGGAGAGTCCCACCAGGGACGCCGCCCCGATCATCAACACCGCCGCGGTGTCGCCGGCCGTGTGCCCCGCGACCAGCAACATGATGCTGCTGAAGAAGGAGACCGTAACCACTGCCTTGCGGCTGCGCCGCTCGTTGTACCCGAGCGCGACGAGACGATCGGCGATCCAGCCGCCCAGCGGCTCGCTCACGGCGAACACAAGGAACGGGATCGCCGTATACGCGCCCGCGCGCTGGAGCGACATGTGCCGCGCTTCCACCAGGTAGTCGGGCAGCCACGTCACCAGCAGATACCAGTAGTAGCCGTAGCCGATGTGGCCCAGGCACATGCCGAGAAGGTTGCGATCCAGCGTCGCCAGCGTCCGCCGCAGGCTCACCGCCCGTGCCGCGCGCTCGAAGCGCACGCCCGGCGGAAAGACGGCCAGCCACGGAATCAGCCAGAACATCGCGCCGAATCCCAGAATCATGAAGGACCGGTGCCATCCCACGGCATGCACCAGAAAAGCGATGGCAGGCGCCCCGATCGCAAGCCCTGCCCGCGTGCCGCAGTTCATCAGGCCGGAGGCCAGCCCGCGCTGCTTGGGCCCGAACAGCACGCTCACGATCTTCATCCCGCCCGGCATGTAGATGGATTCGCCGATGCCCAGCACGACGCGCATCGCCATGAGGCCCGCCAAGGTGCCCGCGAAGCCCGTGAATCCGCAAGCCAGCGACCACAGGGCGAACGCGGCCGAATAGAACCAGCGGAGATTGTAGCGGTCCACGGCCCACCCCACCGGCACTTGCATCAGCGCGTACGACCAGAAGAAAGCCGACAACAGCACGCCCTTGGCCGCGGGCCCGAGATGCAGATCCACGGCGATGACGGGCAACGCGATGGAGACGATGGCGCGGTCCAGGTAATTGATGAACCCGGCGGCGAACAACAGCCCCGCGATCGTCCAGGCGCGAGCCGGAGAGAGAGGCGAATCCGTACCGGATGAGCGCATGAGTCTGCCCGTCGAGCGGGTGGGCGCAGTCTTTGATTCTATAGAATCAATCAGCGTGGCGGCGCGCCAGACCTACCCGCTGCGCCACCTCTACCCGCAGGTGCGCCACCCCTGCCCGCCCCTCCTGGACGCCGCTGGCTGGCCTCGGCCACCATCGCAGCAAATTCAGCACGCGACATTTTTAGCTTTTCAGGGTGAGCGTCAACCCACTTCACAAGCTCGGCATATTTTTCCGGCGTCCAACCGCCTTCGAGTTGACCGGCGTTCTGGCCTGTTCTATTCCGTTCAAAATTATAGGCATCTTCAAGAGCGGTGAATTCGGCCCTTTTGATTGCCTCTTCGGCGAGCTGTGCGGGAATAAAGATGACCCCATCCGTCTTGGCCAGGACCAAGTCCCCCGGCAACACAATAGCCCGTCCGATACGGACCGGAGCGTTGATCGCCGTCAACTGCATTTGAGCCCATCCCGAAGGATCGTAGCCGCGATAGAATCCATTGAGAAAAGGGGTTGCCCGGTTTTCCGTCTGATCCCTTATGCCGGCGTCGAATATGAAGCCGGAATGGGTGTGTGCGGCGATGCCGCTTCCCAGGTTGGAACCGATTAATGTGCCTTCAATGATCTTTCCAAAGCCGTCGGCGACAAGAGTGTCCCCCATCTGCAGTTCATTGATAACCCAACTGTTGGTCCCGCCGCCGACGCGTCCCTCCGCCTTTCCCTCGGCAGCGATGGCGTTTGCCATGTCGGGCCGGCGCGGCATGAATTGCGCCGTGAGAGCACGGCCGGCAAAGGGCTGGTCGATGTGGAGAGCCTGCCAGCCACCCTCAAACTGGTTGGTGTAGCCTTGGGCGCGCACATAGCCCCACACATCCTCGATCGTCGTATCCAAGGCGCGCTTGAGCAGATCGTCTGGCACTTTCGGGCGCCCGTCGGCGAATCGCTCGCCCTTCCACTCCGAGGTATAAAACATTATCTGTTCCTTCGTCATCTTTATCTGAGCGAAGGCAGGCCATACACCCAACACGGTGCAGGCGATCCATGCAGTCAAGACCGTTTTCCTCATAGGACGTCCTCTGAACTTGGTCAGAAACTAGATTCGCCAGGATTTCCGTTCTCGCTTCCTGGCTGCGTTCGATTGTACACCCAACCGCCTCCGCTGGAACCGTTTTTCGGCCCTGTCTTGCTACTTCTTATCCCGAGCGACTCCGGCGAGCCACGAAGGGGCCAGCTCTGCCTCGCCCGGGTGCAGAAAAACCCGGAATTGGCTCGGGTCAAGCGACTTCTCATACACCTCTCCGTCCCCCCCTTTTCCGCCACGGGAGCAACAATGTGAAACTCAGCTCACGGAGGCATGTGGCTTAGCGGTATTTAATGTAAGGAACGTTGATATTTTTCTTGACACCTCTTAGGACACCGGCTACAATACCTCTGACATTTCGGCTCGGTTCATGCGTTGGGCAGGCGGTGAGTAATGCATATGGTACCGAGAGAAAGTTTCTGTCCGCGGAGGAAAGGAAGCTCCATGGATGGCAAACCACATCCGGAATCGTTCGCGTGCCCTAACAGGCGCGAATTTGGCAACGCCGTGGTCGCAGGCGCGGTAGGAGCGGGCGCGCTCCTCGTGAGTTCCGGCTGCCGTCAGGCTTCGGTGGAATCGCAACAGCGGGTCGCAACAGCCGGGCTTGGGAGACCTCCCATGAAGTGGGCAATCAAGCACTCCATGCAGGTCAGCGCCAAGGTCACCGATGAGGAACTGCAACTGGCCAAGCAGTTGGGCATGGAGTACATAAACGCGTGGCCCGGTCCCGACCAATTCCACAACGTCGTCAAGAAGGTCAAGGCTGCCGGGCTGAAGGTCGCGAAGCTGGGTAGCACGGTCCACAACCGGGCGGAGATCGTGTTGAACCTTCCGGGCCGCGACGAGAAAATCGAGCAGTTCAAACAGCACCTGCGTGCTGTGGCTGCGCTTGGCATCCGGCATCATTTGTACGCTCACATGGCTAACGGGGTTTGGAGCACCGAACGCGAGACTGCGCGCGGCGGGGCCACTTCCCGGGCCTTCGATGAAACCAAGAAACCCTCCTCGGCCGGCTCGTCCCACAACAACGTCACCTTCGAGCACAAGTACACCGAGAAGGAACTCTGGGACAACTGGGAATACTTCGTCAAGCAGATTGTGCCAGTTGCCGCGGAGACCGGGGTGCATATCGGTGTGCACCCGGACGACCCGCCGGGCCTCACGCTTGGCAACCTGCCGCGCCCGATTTTCAGCAGCTTCGAAGGCTACCGGCGCGCCATCGAGATCGCCGACAGCCCTTACGTGGGCATGGGACTGTGCACGGGGTGCTGGCTGGAGGGCGGCCCGCGGATGGGTAAGAGCGTCCTCGAGACCATCGAATACTTCGGGAATCTCAAGAAGTTGTTTGTGGTCCACTTCCGGAACGTGCGCGCGCCGCTGCCGCACTTCGTGGAGACTTACCTCAACGAAGGTTACATGGACATGTACAAGATCATGCGGGCGTTGCGGAAGGTCGACTTTGACGGCGTCCTGATCGGGGACCACTTTCCGCGGATGGTGGCGGGTGCAGGCCCGCTGGCTGGTCAGATCTACACCATCGGCTACATACAGGCGTTGATTGAGCGCGCTAACGAGGAGTTTCTCGACAGGACTCCTGGCTAAGCGAGGATTTCGGTTTGGCTAGCTGGCGGGGACTCTTGAACCAATATGCTTTGTACGCAGAGGATTTCAAGCCTCGATGGAGGAGGTGATTAACGATGCGGCGTAGTTATATTCTGACAATGGCAGTTCTCGCTCTTTGCGCTACGGCGGCTTCGCAGCAAGCCCAAGTCCGGGATGACCGCAAGATCGACCTGTACATCGGCGATTGGCGCGAATCCATGCCACGCAGCACGCACGGCGGCCTGGTGGAGCGCGCTATTCTGACGCGCGGAGATCCTCTGAACCCAACTCGGAAGGCCGCGGTGCTGGCCTTCGTGAACCGGTTCGCCTACGCGACATTGGCGCCGCAGGGCGCGACCACCCCGACCAAGCTTCAAGGGGAGCAGGAGATCTTCTACTTCCTGTCCGGCAAAGGGACCATGGCTGCCGGCGGCGAGACGGTGGACCTGTACGAGGGCATCGGTATTCTGGTGCCGGCCCAGCTTGAATTTACCATCAAGAACACCGGCGACAGAGACCTCACGACTTATCTTGTCAACGAGCCGATTCCGGCCGGCTTCCGGCCTAACCCGAAGCTGCTGGTCAGGGACGAGAACACGCTGCCGGTGTCTTCTACGACCGGCCACTGGTGCCACATCGTGAAGCAACTCTTTAGCGTGAAGGATGGCTTGGGGACCATGGAGAGCATAATCACTGTCGCGCTTGACCCCATGACCATAGCCGAGCCACACGCGCACGTGCCGGGCACCGAGGAGGTCTGGACCGCCATCAAGGGCGAGAGCCTGGCCTTCATCGGCACCCAGATCCGGAGGCAGGGACCGGGTGTTGGGTATCTGGCGCCGCCAGCCAAGGACACCGACACGAAAAAGAACGTCGCCTCGGGCTTGGCCTTCCCCCACGCCAACATCAACTACGGCAGAGAGCAGATCAAGATGTTTTACTTCGCCCGGTACGGCGACCACGAAGTGAGAAAGTAGCCTCGCGTGCTCCGGCAACGGCTCGTGCGGGTCGCAGTTGCCAGCGGTCGACCGGGGAGAGAGGTGTGATGGGCATCAACATAATGCCCAAAGGGTCTCCGCAGATGCTGAAATTTGGCCTCAGAAAGTTGTGACCTTCTTTGTGTACCTATCCAGACCCTAAACTATCTATCGCATGAAAGGAGCGTATCACAAATGGCTCGAACAACACGCCGCTCATGGTTTAAGAGGAATGTAGCGATTGCTGCTGCCGCTAGTGGGGCTTTATCCTTCCCCAAAAGGGCGCATGCAATGCGGCAAGGAAACATCATACTGACACACGTCCTCAGCTTGGATCAACCTGAACGCTTGAAACTCTGCCTGCAGATGGGTGTCACGCATGCTACATCAAATCCATCGGTGAGGGATATTGGCCCCGATCAATATGAGGCTGCGATGAGAAAACATAAAGACGCATGGGCTGAGGCGGGGTTCACCGTTAACGTCTATGAAGTTATGACGCCAGTTCCTGCTGATAACATCAAGCGGGGTTCGCCTGGCCGGGATCAAGAACTCAAGAATTGGATTGCCTACGTTCAAGCCATGGGTAAGGCCGGCATTCCGGTGTTATGTTATAACCTGGGTCAAGGAGGAAGGCGAACAAGTAATAACTTTGTTCTACGTGGCGGAGCCCTAACAACCGAGCATAATTATGAGGAATCGAAAAAACTTCCTGCTGCAAAGGAGATTTATACTGGAGATCAACTTTGGGAAGCTTTAACCTGGTTAATAGAACGAATTACCCCTGTATGTGAGAAAGCAAATGTCAAAATGGGGTATCACCCTAACGATCCCTCAGTGTCTCCGTATCTCGGTTCTGCACAGATTATGATCAGCCCCGCAGCCTACCGCCGTTTGTTTTCAATTGCAGATAGTCCGTACAATGGCGCCACATTCTGCCAGGGGAACTTCAGATCAATGAAATACGCGCCAGGCGAAAGCATTTATTCGGTGGCCACGGAATTCGCTGAGAGACGCAAAATTCAATTCGTTCACTTCCGTGATGTTGACGGTACGGCGGAGACGCGCTACCACGAAACATTCCATGACGACGGCCCGACCGATATGGCCAGAATGCTCCAATGTTACACCAGGGGGGGGTTCGTTGGCCCCTTGCGTACCGACCATGCACCAGCTATGGAGGGCGAGAATGCGAAAGGAAGCTCTGGCTATGCCATGTTAGGACATATTCATGCACTCGGGTATACGAAAGGTTTGATGCAGGCATTGAGTATATCTTATGAGTAGATTTGCATCTGGCAGTGAATGAAGTGTACTTAGCGCAGGATTTGCGGACACCGGGGGGGCGCTCCGGCGGGTTGATTTTAGGTGACGGGTAAGGTTGGGCCATTGGGCGAGATGATGCTAGATGGGAGCTTGAGTGGCCCGAAAGAGAGTGATGACGGTTCTTAGACCTGCCACAGCGCAGGAGGGAGGTTGAAATGTTGCTACGAGCATCTTTGCAAAGGTTTGCGTCACTGGCTGGTTTGTTTCTCTTCGGCTTGCTGCTCGGGGCCCCGGTTTACGGGCAAGGCGAGCGGGCCACAGTGACCGGATTGGTGACCGACAGCAGTAGGGCCATCGTGCTAGGGGCGGAGGTGTCGATTCGGAATCTCGGCACGAACGTTGTCGCGACAACCAAGACGAATTCGGCCGGCATCTACTACCTGCCCGCCTTGCCCCCGGGACGGTATGAACTCCGGGTTGAGCAGGTCGGCTTCAAGCCGGCGATCATAGCCGACATCCCCTTGGGCGTGGGCGTAACGGCGACCTTCAATGTGACCTTGGAGGTGGGCGCGGTCACGGAATCAGTAGAGGTACAGGCAACGGCCGTGCAACTGGAAGCACAAACTACCGGGCTAGGCAGGGTCCTGCAGAACCGAAGCATTGCTGAGCTTCCGGTACTGGGACGCAACCCACTCCTACTGGTTTCGGTAGAGGCCGGCGTGCAACCAGTGGGTGGCGGCACGGTCGCGTCAGGCACAAACGTGAAAATGAGCGGCGGCGCGGCAACGCAAAACGCTGTGTTCACCGACGGCGGGGAAAGTCGAGGCTTCAGAACAACCAATGCGAACGTGGTTCCACTTGAGTCAGTAGCCGAGTTTCGAGTTGACACCGCCACCTACGCCGCGGAGTTTGGCCGTTCGGGCGGTGGAGTTGTGACTATCGCCACTAAGTCAGGAACGAATGCACTCCATGGCGTGGTGTACGAATTCCTTCGAAACGATAACCTCAACGCCAATAGCTGGACCAACAACAGAAGCAACGTGCGCAGAGGGGATTTTAAGCGCAACGACTTCGGGGTGGCCATTGGCGGGCCCATCGTTCGTGACCGGACTTTCTTCTTCGCAAACTACGAGGCAAGGCGCCAAGCCAGTCCAGTCGAAAACCTTAATACTGTGCCGACTGACGCGCAGCGGCAGGGAGATTTCAGCTCAACATACGACCGCAACGGCGCGCTAACGCTTGTGTACGACCCGGTGACCACACGTCCTGACCCCGCGCGGCCGGGGAGCTATATCCGTGACCCATTTGGGGGCGACAAGATCCCCTCAATGCGTCTACACCCGATATCCCTGAACGTCGAGAAGTACTGGCCCGCCGCGAATCGGACAGGCGAAGGCCCCTCGGGTTTCAACAATTATTACGCGTCAGGAAAGAGGGCAAGCCCTTCCGACACGTGGCTAGTTCGCGTCGACCACTTCGTTTCCCCAGCACATAGGCTTTTCGGGCGCTTCAATGGCAGCCAGTCCAAAGCCTTGACCACCGGTCTATCCGAGCAGAACATGGCTTTCCCCGGACAGTCAATCTCGAGCAGTCCGACACGGAACGGCTTTATTAGTTTGACATCGACCTTCTCGCCTTCCGTGCTGGGCGAATTACGGCTCAGTTACCTTCGTTTACAGAGTAACAGCTCCTATCAATATCAAGGGTTTGACATCACCTCGTTAGGCTTTCCGGCCAGCTTGGCGAGCAAGGCTATGTACAAAACGTTCCCCGAGATCAACGTCTCACAGTACACCGTCGGCACGGGGCTTTCGGTTACCTCGGGGAGCTCAGCCGAAGTGGGCAGTCTCTCGGGAACCGGAGCAAGTGTTACGCCAACGGATGTTTGGCAGCTGCAGTACCACCTTACACTGATGCGAAACCGGCACAAAATCAAAGCCGGAACAGAACTCGAACTTCAGAGGCTAGCCTCTCTTGGCATGATAGCCCCGGCCGGCAGATATTTCTTTGATCGCTTATACACGGAGGGCCCCGACCCGCTTCTGAAGAGTTCCACGGCGGGATCCGGCTTTGCCAGCTTTCTCCTCGGCGTTCCGATCGCCAGCAGCCTGGGGATTCAGTCGCCCCTGATGGTGTATGGAAGATACTACTCTCTTTACTTGCAGGACGATGTTCGAATGACGAGCAAACTGACAGCGAACGTTGGCGTGCGGTGGGAGTACTCCACGCCCTGGATGGAGAAATGGGGACGGGTCGGCTATTTCGATTTCGCCGGGGTCGAGCCTGTTACTGGCGCCAAGGGAACCTTTAAGTTTGCCGAGCCCGGCGCGTTCCAAACGAATCCGAACAGGAAGCATTTCGGTCCTCGAGTAGGGCTGGCATACAGCCCAACGTCAAAGACAGTGATTCGTGCGGCCGCGGCCATTTTCTTTGCACCGACCGACACGCTCAACCCCGGCACGACGGACTGGGGCAACGGCCTTTACTTGTTGAACGAGGGCTCGATGGGACCACCAAATCCGGCGCCGAACACTCCGCCTGTAGGAGGGTCCTGGTCCAATCCCTTTGCGGCCGGCATCCTTGTGCCGGACCGCACTGCCACGTTTCCAGGACAAAATATGCGAACGTTCAACCCGCAGCACGGAATACTGTACGTTATGGATTGGACGTTTAACATTCAGCGAATGCTGACGCCGACACTGGTGGTGCAGGCAGGGTATGTCGGCACTAAGATGACGCATGTAGCCCAGAACCGGATGTATAACCAGAACGACCCTCTGTTGCTGCCGTTGGGTGCGAAGTTGCTCACGCAGGTGCCGAACCCCTACTATGGAAAGATTACATCAGGGCAGTTGAGCTACTCAACGACAGAGTTGCGGCAGGTTTTGCGCCCGTATCCACAATATTTGCAGGTTCTGATTGTGCGGGACGGATACGGCGACGAAAATTACAACGCGTTCCAATTACAAATGAACAAACAGTATAGCCACGGGTTGATGTTATCGGTCGGGTATACGGTTTCCAAGGACATCATGGACGCTTTTGAGTCGGCCACTGGAGAAACAGGCCCTCAGGACGCATTTTATAACCCCAAGTATAGCCGTTCAATTTCCCCGAACGATATTCCCCAGCGTTTGGTTGTGAGCGAGATGTATGAGTTGCCGTTTGGCAAGGGCAGAGCGTATCTGTCAAGAGGGACAGTGGGCCAGGTCATTGGCAACTGGCAGGTGAGCGGCATAGTGGTGGTTCAAAGTGGAATACCTCTTAGAATTGCTGCATCCGATAACACGGGCCTGCTCGACTTTGGTCTGAACGTCGGGCGCGCAAACCGGTTAAAGGATCCGGTGCTGCCCAAGGGCGAGCGTACCTTGAGCAGGTACTTTGACACGAGCGCATTCGTGATAGCGCCTCCGTTTACGATGCCAACTGACTCGATAACGCAGCCGCGGCTGCGTGACTTCGGGCGCCGCAACTTTGACATGTCGTTTATCCGCAACCAGCAGTTCAAGGAGCGCTATAACGTGCAGTTCCGCGCGGAGTTTTTCAACTTCTTCAACACCCCTGCACTCGCGCTGGGCAGTGGTTCGAGCGTGACAGTGAATGCGGCTCAGTTTGGCCAGGTGCTGAGCGGCGGCAGCCCAAGGGAGGTTCAGCTTGGGTTGCGTATTGTTTTCTGATGGGAAGCTAAAACTAAAAGGAGTGCCAGCGGAGGAGCTGGCACTCGTTTGGAAGGGAAGGAGTTCTATTTATGAAGGTTGGAGTGTCTCGACGTGAGGTCCTGCAGGGCGTGGGTGCGACGGCCTTGTCAACTTCAGTGATGCGCGGAGCGGCGGCCCCGGGGTTGCGCCCCGAAGGCCGCGACACGCCCAAGCTCTGCATGATCCTCTCGGGCAACACGGACGAGCGCGCTATGCGCCGGGTGAAGCAACTCGGTGTGAACTATGTGCTGACGGGAGGGCCGCCGATTCCGTGGGATGAAGCGGAAATCCGGTCGAGAATGGAGCGTCTGCAGGCCGGCGGACTGACTTTGTTCAACATGATGATCAGCGGATTCGACAACGCTATCTACGGGCGGCCTGGGCGCGACGAGGAGATCGAGAAGGTGCGGCAATCCATCCGCGCGGCTGGTAAAGTGGGTCTGCCGGTGGTGGAGTATAACTTCTACGCGCACCGTGCCGTGGAGGGCTACTACGAGGAAAGTGGAAGGGGTGGCGCTGGGGTGTTGTCGTTCGATTACGACAAAATCAAGGACCTGCCTCCGCTTCCGCAAGAGGGCGCCCATTCCATCGACGAGATGTGGAACAACGTCACCTACTTCCTGAAAGCCGTTGTGCCGGTGGCCCAGGAGTCCGGCGTCCGGCTGGCTCTGCATCCGAACGACCCTCCGGCGCCCATCAGCCGCGGGTCGGGGCAGATCATGGGAAGCGTGGAAGGGTGGAAGCGCCTCATTGACATCGTGCCAAGTACCTCGAATGGGATCACCTTCGACTGCGGGGTCACACGCGAGATGGGCCAGGATCCGGTGGAGACGTGCCGCTATTTCGGCACGCGGGACCGCATCAACCACATGCATTTCCGCAACGTGCGCATGCGGGTGCCGCGCGAGAAGTACACCGAAGTGTTCCCGGACGAGGGCGAAGTGGACATGTTCGCCGTGATGAAGGAGCTGGTACGGCAGAAGTACCCGCGGCTGATCTACCCTGAACACCCGCGCGGGCTGGACGCCGACCGCGAGCAACCCAAGAGCGGATCGTATGTCGGCTGGGTTTTCAACGTGGCTTACGCCAGGGCCATGCTGCAGGCGGCCATGGCATCATGAGGAGACACTATGGAGAGAAGAGATTTCGGCAAGATCGCGGCGGGTAGCGCGCTCCTGATCGGTTCTGGCCGCAAGCAGGCTCTGGTGGCCCAGAAGACAGGGGCCGCGACGGCGGACCTCGCCCGGCCACCTATGAAGTGGGGGATCAAGCATGCACTGCAGACCGGCATCCAGCCCGAGAGCCTGCAATTGGCGAAGCAGCTAGGCATGGAGTGGGTGAGAATCGGCGTACCTTCCAGCCCCGACGAGCCGAAGTACAAGGAAGTTGTCCAGGGAGCTGTACGGACGGTTGAGGCCGCGGGGTTGAAGGTCTCCAAGATCGGCTGCCGGGTCCACAACCCACCTGAGGTCGTTCTGAACCTCCCCGGTCGCGACGAGAAGATCGAGGCATTCAAGCAGCACCTCCGTGCAGTCGGGGCCGCCGGGATCAAGTATCACTTGTACGCCCACATGGCCAACAGCGTGTGGCGCTCGACCCCGGAAACCAACCGCGGCGGGGCCATCTGTACCGCCTTCGACGAGAGCAAGCCGTTAACGCCGGGTAGCTCAAATGTCACATTTGACCGCAAGTACACCGAAGACGAGCTGTGGAAGAACTGGGAGTACTTCGCAAGACAGATTGCCCCGGTTGCCGAGGAGACCGGCGTTCATATCGGTGTTCATCCGGATGATCCACCCGGCTTGATGCTGGGCAACGTGCCGCGGCCGATGTTCAGCAGCTTCGAGGGGTACAAACGAGCCATCGAGATCGCCAACAGCCCCAACATCGGCATGGGCTTGTGCGTAGGCTGCTGGCTGGAAGGCGGGCCCAGGATGGGAAGGAACGTGCTGGAGACCATCGAGTACTTCGGCGGCCTGAAAAAGCTCTTCGTCATCCACTTCCGCAACGTACACGCGACATTGCCACATTTCTACGAGACCTATCTCAATGAAGGCTACATGGACATGTACAAAGTCATGCGGGCGCTGCGGAAGGTGAGCTTCGAGGGCGTGCTGGTTGGGGACCACTTCCCGCGAATGGTGGCGGGTGCAGGCCCGCTGGCTGGTCAGATCTACACCATCGGCTATATACAGGCGCTGATTGAGCGCGCTAACGAGGAGTTTCTCGCCGGGACTCCTGCCTAAGCGAGGATTTCAATTTGGGTAGTTGTTGGTAGCTCAGGAAATAGTGCCTAGCAGGGAGAGGCCTTGAGCGCCTAAGTATGGGCAGTCGACTGAGCCGCAGCGATTTTGTTCCGACGGTTGCGGCTCTCCTCCTTTCCCCTGTCGCTGCGCAGGGCGGTTGGCGTGCTCGGGTCACAGGTTGCCTCCTATGGCCGGCATAGCATCGTGCGACCGTGACGCGTTCAGTTGCGCCGTGCCACTTTGTGTCTTGCGCCCCGTTCAGTTCTTCCGAGCCTTGCGGTACGCAATTTCCAAAAACTCTCTGCGATTCATGGCTTGTTCCTCTCAGCTTGATCACCTGAACTGGGGGGGCACTGACACGCTCCCCCATGCATGAACAAGCTCCCAAGCCTGGCGGATTCAGCCTCGGTTGCTCTGGGCGGCCTTTAGCATCGAGTTCATGCAACCGATTAAGTAGGCCAGGGCGGGGCTGGGCCGGAACGGTTCTCCAGGTCCTCTGCCTGCCCCACCACCTCCCCTGCTGACCTCCGCCCCCGGCGTACTCCCCAACCCCGGAATATGATCGGGAATCGCAATTCCCTCAAACTTGGCGTCTACTAGAGCCTTCATCACCTTGCTCATGTCGTAGTAGCCGTCATCTATCAAGCTCTCGGTGAAATGCGGCAGGGGGGCGCTCACGTTCCGGAAGTGGACCTTGAAGAGCTTCTTCAGACCACCGAAGTATTTAATGGTCTCCAGTACGTCCTTACCCATCAACGGCCCGCCCTCGAGCCAGCATCCACAGCACAGGCACATGCCCACGTTGGGACTGTTGGCGATCTCCAAGGCTTTCTTGTAACCCTCAAAATTCCCGAAAATGCAGCGCGGAACACCCCCCAGTACCGGCTGCGGCGGGTCGTCAGGGTGAATCCCGATCCGTACGCCTGCCTCTTCGGCAACCGGGACCACCTTCTTGATGAAGTATGTGTAGTTGTCCCAGATCTCCTCCTTCGTGAACACGCGGCCGTGGGAAAGGCTCTGCATACGGCTTTGCATCGCAGGGCTGGTCAAATCGCAGTCAGCACCAGAATACCCACGAGGCAACGTGGCCCGCCCGCTGCGCCAGATGCCGTTCGCCATGTGGGCGTAAGTGGTGTAAGTGATGCCGGCCTTGCCTATGTAGCGAAGGTAATTCAAGTACTCTTCAATCTTCTGGTCGCGTCCGGGAAGATTCAGCGTGACCTCCGGCATGTTATGTAGGCTGCCACTCGGGCCAGCTGCACTCCCGATGTTATAGACCCTGAAGCCGCCGGCTTCCCATTGCTCCCGCATCTTGGTGAAGCGCTCGGCGGTGCCCTCGGCGATCTTCACTGTGTCGCCCGTCCCGAGGCTTACCCAGGTCACCCCAAGCTGCTTGAGGTAGAGCATGTTCTCCTCGGTCGGCTGGCCCCCGCTCGTCCCGATCTTGATCCCCGGCGGGATAGGACGAAGCGTGGCAGAACTCCGGGCGGCCGAGGCCAGCATCGCCGCTCCTCCCAGAGCCATTTTGCCCAATTCCCTTCTTGTAGCGTTGAACTTCCCTTCATCTGTCTGTTTCGGTTCTTCAGAAATGCTCATGTGGTAACCTCCTCAGTCTCGCTATAGATCTCCAACCCAAACCGCGTTTGGAGGAAGCACGAGCACGTTCCGCTCGCACTCCTTCGGATGTCGGCATAATCAGAACATGAAGCGCGCCGAAAGCATAATCTTGAATCGCCATTCTACCGCTGCTCCTCCGCTGCACCAGCGGCACCGCGCCATTCGGGGACGGGTTCCTCCTCGGCAACGGCGCTCGGAAGGAATGCACCGGGGAGCCAGAACCCCTTTGGTTAGCGTGGGGGCGCGCCAGACCTGCCCGCAGCGCCACCCCTACCCGCGGGTGCGCCACCCCTGCCCGCCCCTCCTGGACGCCGCTGGCTGGCCTCAGCCACCATCGCATCGAATTCAGCACGCGACATTTTTAGCTTCTCCGGGTGAGCGTCAACCCACTTCACAAGCTCGGCATATTTTTCCGGCGTCCAACCGCCTTCGAGTTGACCGGCGTTCTGGCCTGTTCTATTCCGTTCAAAATTATAGGCATCTTCAAGAGCGGTGAATTCGGCCCTTTTGATTGCCTCTCCGGCGAGCTGTGCGGGAATAAAGATGACCCCATCCGTCTTGGCCAGGACCAAGTCCCCCGGCAACACAATAGCCCGTCCGATACGGACCGGAGCGTTGATCGCCGTCAACTGCATTTGAGCCCACCCCGAAGGGTCGTAGCCGCGATAGAATCCATTGAGAAAAGGGGTTGCCCGGTTTTCCGTCTGATCCCTTATGCCGGCGTCGAATATGAAGCCGGAATGGGTGTGCGCGGCGATGCCGCTTCCCAGGTTGGAACCGATTAATGTGCCTTCAATGATCTTTCCAAAGCCGTCGGCGACAAGAGTGTCCCCCATCTGCAGTTCATTGATAACCCAACTGTTGGTCCCGCCGCCGACGCGTCCCTCCGCCTTTCCCTCGGCAGCGATGGCGTTTGCCATGTCGGGCCGGCGCGGCATGAATTGCGCCGTGAGAGCACGGCCGGCAAAGGGCTGGTCGATGTGGAGAGCCTGCCAGCCACCCTCAAACTGGTTGGTGTAGCCTTGGGCGCGCACATAGTCCCACACATCCTCGATCGTCATATCCAAGGCGCGCTTGAGCAGATCGTCTGGCACTTTCGGGCGCCCGTCGGCGAATCGCTCGCCCTTCCACTCCGAGGTATAAAACATTATCTGTTCCTTCGTCATCTTTATCTGAGCGAAGGCAGGCCATACACCCAACACGGTGCAGGCGATCCATGCAGTCAAGACCGCTTTCTTCATAGGAGGTCCTCCGACCTTGGTTCGAAACCAGATTCACCAGGATTTCGCTTCCTGGCCGCGTTCAATTGTACCCCCAACCTCTCAAGCTATACTGCTACTGAGTTGCCCCCGAGGCGCGCGCGAGACATGAAGCGATCCATCCTGCTGCTGGCACGGGAGCTGCACCTGGGGGGCAGCGAGCGGCAACTGGCTGAGATCGCGATGGGACTGGACCGGTCGCGATTCGAGCCGCACGTGGGGACATTCCGGCCGCAAGGGCTTCGAGGAGACGACCTGCGCGCGGCCGGCATTCCGATCGCGCACTTTCCGGTTTACTCCTTCCGGTCCTGGGCGGCGCTGGCGGGCGTCTGGGGACTGGCGCGTTACATACACCGAAACCAAATCTGTCTGGTGCATGCCTTCGACGCGCCGCTGAACGTCTACAGCGTGCCGGTGGCGCGGTTCTTCACATCCGCGGTGGTCGTTTCCAGCCAGCGCGGGCATCGCTCCCTCACGCCGGAACATCGCAGGCTGCTGCGGCTGACCGATCGGCTGGTGGACGGCATCGTGGTCAACTGCGATTACCTCAAGCGCCACCTCATCGAAGAAGAACACGCACGCGGGCCGCTGATTCACGTGTGCTACAACGGCATCGACCTGGAGCGGTTCCGGCGCCTGCCGGAGCCGCGGCCGCCCGAGCTGCCGGCGGACGCCGTGGTAATCGGCGTGGTGTGCGCCCTGAGGCCGGAGAAGGGGCTGCCGCTGCTGATAGAAGCGTTCGCCCAGGCGCGCAGCCGGCATCCGGGCCTAAAGCTAGTCATCGTAGGCAGCGGGCCGCAGGGGCCGGAACTGGAGGCGCTCGCACGGCGGCGCGAGCTCATGCAGGACTGTCTCTTCCAGCCAGCCACCTCCGAGGTGGCCCGGTGGCTGAGCTGGATGGACATTTTCGTTATGCCGTCGCTTGATGAGGCCTTCTCGAACGCCATCATGGAGGCCATGGCGTGCGGCTGCGCGGCGGTGGCCTCGCGCGTGGGCGGCAATCCGGAGCTGATCGAGGACGGCGTGCGGGGGTTGCTGTTTCCGAGCGGGAACGCGGAAGCGCTGACGGCGGCGCTGGTTCGCTTGATCGAGAAACCCGAGCTGCGCCAGCAGCTCGCGGCCAACGGCCAGAGCTACGTGCGCGAGAACTTGTCGCGCGCGGCGTCGGCACGCCGGATGGAAGAGATCTACGAAAGTCTGCTGGCCAGACGGCGCCGGTAAATCTCCGCCAGCCGTTCCGTGTTGCGGGCCAGGTTGTACTTCTCCACGATGCGCGCGCGGGCCGACTGGCCAAGCCGGCGGCCCAGAGCGGGGTCGTCCATCAAGCGGGCGATGGCTGCGGCGAGCTGCTCTTCGTCAGCCGGAGGCACCAGCCAGCCGTCGATACCGTGCCGGATCAACTCGGGGATGCCGGTGATCCAGGTGGCCACGCAGGGGATCTCCATTGCCATGGCTTCCATGAGCACGACCGGCACGCCCTCGGCGAAACTGGCCAGAGCGAACAAGTCCGCCGCGCGGTAGAACTCCTGCACGCGCTCCCGGTTGCAGAAGCCCTCCAGCCGGACGTGCGCAGCCAGGCCGCGCGCGGCGATGAGATTCTCCAATCGCGAGCGGTCCGGCCCGTCGCCGACCAGGCGCAGGCGGACCGAGCGCCCCTGCGACCGCAGGCGGTCCACGGCGCCGATCAGCACATGCTGGGCCTTGGCCGGGGCCAGGCGGCCCACGCAAAGAATCTCGAACGGATCACGATGCTCACGGGGAAGCGCGGGTTGAAAGGAGGCTGGATCGACGCCGAGGGGAGAGACCTCGAACTTGTGCCAGTCGCGAGGATCGGCGGCCTTCCTCAACTGGCTCGACGCGTACTGGCTGATAGCGCACAGGAACGCGGCGCGGGCGGCCTTTTCGGGAAGATAGAAGCCGGCCACGTCGTTGAACTCGTCCGGCCCGTGAATGGTGGCCGAGAAACTCAAGGCGAAAACCCGGTGGATCAGCAGCGCCACGGTCGAGGAGTAGTGCGTGTGCAGGTGCCGCAGCCCGAGTCTGTGGATGCGGTCGCCGGCAACGATCGCTTCGGTGAAATAGAGAAGGTTCGCGAAGGCGCGCTTCAGGTCGAGGCGACCCAAGCGGAAAGCGTAAAGGATTCCGCCGAAATAGGCCAGTGGGCGGCGGGCCAGGGTGGCCAGATGCGCGGCCGAGATCCGGCCGGGGCCCGCGCCGAGAACCGTGAATGTGTTCCGGGCCTCGTCGCGCTCTTCCTCGTTCAGCTCGTGCGCGGGACGGTCCGGCGGGCGGATCGAGATGACGTGCAGCTCGAATCCCAGCGCGCGCAACGCCCGGACCTCGCGGAGGATGTAGGTGTGGTTCACCGCCGGGTACTGGCTGACCAGATAGGCAAGGCGCATGGCTGTACGGTCGATCAAGTGTCTATTGTAATCGTCGCGCCGCCGGGGCGATGCCAGCGGAAGGCCACGGTTTCGGGCGTTCGGACGATCTCGATGGCGTGGCCGGGCTCCAGCAGCAAAGCGGCGGCGAGCGTGTGAGGCAGCCTGGCGCGGCGGCGGACACAACGCGTCAGGATGGTCTCCTTCTGGCCGAAGACGCGGGAGCGCCAGCCCTCTTGTTCCTCCACCGGTTCTTCCAGAACCAGCCGGCCGGCCACTGCCGGCGAGGCGAGTTGCCAGTACTGTTCAAGAAGGTGCTCGCCGGGGGGACCCTCAATGTCGTCCACGATCAGCAGCACGGCAGGCTTGAGCAACCGGATGCGGCGGCGGTGCAGGAAGCCGCCGTGGATCCGGCAGAAGGCGTCCAATTCATCGGCCTCGGGCGTGCTGGACCAGACGCGCACACCGGTTTGCGGCTGCCGGCTCCAGCCGAACGAACCGGCCGGCACAGCCTGGTCTCGTCCGTTGATGCGGACGGTGTTGTGAGCGGCGGTTCCGCGGAACCGGTCTCGCCAGGAGGCGTCGCCTACGTAGGTGTAGGTTCCCGGGTCGATCAGGAGTTCCTCCTGGCCGGCGCGGGCCACAAAGCTGAGGGTATCGGCGTGACTGTGGCCGGAGCCCCATGGGCCGAACGGGCCGGCATCGATGACCACGTGATGCGGCCCAGCGGCCATCACGGCCGATCCGGTCGCGGGGAACAAGCGGGAGACCGGCGCCGACATCCCAGTGCCTTCGGTACGCCCCAGCCACCAGGCGGACAGCGGATAGAGGTCTTCCGCGGCGTACTCCCAATCCTCGCTGTTCAGAAACTGGGCTGCGGCGGCCAGGGTGGCGCGGCCGAACCTTCCACGGGGGCCGAAAGGGAAGAAAAACCTGCCGCCGTCATCGTCGCCGATCAAGGGCAGGCAGCCGGAAGGACCGAGCACAGCGTCCAGGTAGACGGCCATGCGCCGCAAGCCGTCACGGTAGGCTTCGTCGGGGGGAGCAAGGATGGCGTGGAACAGGAACATGTCGAGCGCATAGACGTGGTAGTAAGCCGACTGCTCGAAGTGCCCGCCATCAGCCCGCACTTGCCGCTGCATCTGTTCCTGAACCACGCGCGCGCCTGTTCGGACCCACTCGTCGCTCTCCGGGAATTGCGGGAACCAGCGCCCCAGGGCGTGCAGAGCCACGGCTTCCCCCAGCAGGTGCGTGTTCGGCGAGAAGTAAACGGAGAGATTCACGGCCAGGTGCCGGCCGTGCTGGTAGAGCGCTTCGAAAAAAACCGGCTGAAGCGGCTCCGGCATGCGGCCGCCGGCCAGGTGATAGATCCAGCACCAGGAAAGAGCGCGGAGGGCGACTTCCAGGGAACTGGTCCAGTTGATGCCGCGCTGAAAAGGGTTGTCGCCGATCCAGCTCTCCAATTCCCGCCAGATCTCGCCCGGCAGCGACGGGTCGCCGTCGAACAAAGCAGCCTGAGCCAGCAGGACAAGGTGTTGGTGGCGGTTCAGCTCCCAGATAATCTTGTGGTCGCCGGCGCGGCTCGCATCCAGGTAAGGAATGCGCCTGAAGTGCGCCAATGGCGTTTCGATGCCGCGGACGTAGTCGCGCCGCCAGTGGATGTCGGGGCCTGTGTCGATGGCGCAGCCGAAGATAGGGAAGCGGTGGGAGAGAATCTGGCTCGCCCAGTCGTGCAATTCCCGCGGGAACGGGGTCGGAGCCAGCCTTGCGGCGACATGGGCAGGGTCGGGGAGGCCGGCCAGCGGCCGTTCAGGCGGGCGGAAAGAACGAGGAAGACGAGGCGGCCGGGACCAAAGGGCGAGATTCGCCGCCTCCTGCCGGGCCCGGTAAGCGATCTCGCGGGGACTGCGGATCAGGCTTCGCATAAGTCCAATCCTGGCTGCGATAATGGACCGAAGCTCCTGGTATGTGCGGCATCGCCGGATTCTATCTGCCAAACCGAGAGGGCGATCCCGCGCTCCTGCGCGCCATGTGCGACCCGATTATCCACCGTGGTCCCGACGATGAAGGTTACCACCTTGGGGGAGGATGCGGGATCGGCATGCGCCGTCTCAGTATCATCGACCTGCGGACGGGCCACCAGCCGATCTCCAATGAAGATGATAGCGTATGGGTTGTCTTCAATGGCGAGATTTACAACTATGGGGAGCTGCGGCGAGACCTGATCGCCAAGGGACACGCTTTCAAGACGAACAGCGACACCGAAACGCTGGTGCATCTCTACGAAGAAGAGGGCACGCAGGGGATCGGGAAGCTGCGCGGGATGTTTGCCTACAGCATATGGGACCGGCGCCGGCGCTCCCTGCTTCTGGTCCGCGACCGGTTCGGGAAGAAGCCTCTCTACTACTCCGTTCAGCCCGAAGGCCTGTTCTTTGGGAGCGAGCTGAAGTGCCTCAGGGCGGCCGGCGTGCCGATGGAACTGGACACCGAAGCCCTCAAGCTGTATTTCCAGTTCTCTTACATCCCCGATCCGTGGAGCGCCTATCTCGGAATCCACAAACTGCCCGCCGGATACTGGCTCCGCTACGACGCCCAGGGCCGCGTGGAGACCGGGCGCTACTGGCGGCTCCCGGAGCCGGCGGAACGGGCGGAAGCGGGACTGTCGGAGGAATCGGCTTCGGAGCAGCTTCGCGCATTGTTCGACGAAGCAGTCCGTATCCGGATGATGGCGGACGTTCCGCTAGGGGCGTTTCTCAGCGGCGGCATCGACTCTTCGTCGGTGGTGGCCTCCATGGCGCTCCAATCCTCCGAGCCGGTGAAGACGTTCTCGATCGGCTTCGAAGAACCCGGATTCAACGAGCTGCCCGCGGCGGCGTTGGTGGCTCGCCAATACCGTACCGAACACCACGAGATCATAGTCCGGCCGAATTCCATCGAACTGGTGGAGAAGCTGGTCCGGCACTTCGACGAGCCCTTCGGCGACTCTTCCGCCATCCCTACCTACCTCGTTTCGCAATTCGCGGCGCAACACGTGAAAGTGGCCCTGACGGGAGACGGCGGAGACGAGCTGTTCGCCGGGTATCCGAGCTTCGGCCTGGTCAACCGGCTGCGCAAAGTTGACCTCCTGCCGCAGACAGTCCGGCGGGTGATCGCCGGGCTGGCCGAGCATCTGCCCTACTCGGCGTACGGCAAGAACTTCCTGCGCATGATCAGCCGGCCCACGGCGCTGGACCGCTATTTCGAGTTGAATTTCGCGCCCTACTTCTTGCGGGAACACCTGCTCACGCCGCAGTGGATGCTGCCTGGCGACGGGGCCTACCTGCGCGGGCAGTTGGCCCGCTATCTGCCTGGCTGCGAGTGCGATATTCTGACGCAAGCGCTGTACTTTGAAGCCACGGCAAACCTTACTGGAGATATGCTGGTGAAAGTGGACCGCATGTCCATGGCGAATTCACTGGAGGTGCGCTGTCCGTTGCTAGATCACAAGCTGGCCGAGTTCGCCGCGCGCATTCCCCATGCCTGGAAACTGGCGGGGAGCCGGGGCAAGCGAATCCTGCTGAAAGCGGTGGGAAACCGGCTGCCGGCCGAACTGTTGCGGCTGCCCAAGAAGGGCTTTGGCGTGCCGCTGGCGGCGTGGTTTCGCGGTCCCCTGCGCGAATTTCTCTGGGACCACATGAACAGCGCGGCTTTTCTGGGGCGCGGGATTGTCTCGCCTCCGTTCGTGCGGCACCTGATCGAGGAGCACCTGCGCGGCCGGCGGGACAATTATCATTGGTTATGGCGGCTGCTGATACTCGAACTCTGGTTCCGGCAGTCTCAGGATTCGCCGCCGAGGCCGGAATCGGCCGCGCTCCAGGGGGCGGGCACATAGACCTTATGGGTGAGACGCACGCGCTTCGCAACAAACTCGGGCTTGCCGGCGTGGTTGTGCTGTTGGGGTTGTCGGGGGCGCACGCACAATCCATTCAGGTCCTGAACGCCGCCTCGTTTCTGGGGGACGCCGCGATTTCGCCCGGCTCGATCATATCGGTGTTCGGGTCGAACCTCTCCGTGGAGACGGACTTCACGCAAGATCTCACGTTTCCACCGCTGACACTGGCCGGCACCCGGGTCACTGTGAACGGCACGCCCTCGGGGTTGCTGTACGTTTCTCCGACACAGATCAACGCGGTGATCGACCGCTCGGTGCCACCGGGGCCGGCCGTCCTGACGGTGAAATCACCCGCCGGGACATTCCAGGCCAGCTTCACGCTGCAGAGCCACGCCATTCCCGCCGTTTTCGCCTCTACCGGCGCCGGCTCGGGAGACGGCGCCATCCTCGACGCAGCCACATTTGAGTCCGGGCCCTTCCGGGTCAGCAGCGGCGGTGAGGCAACGATTTTGGCCATCTATACGACTGCCTTGGCCGCGACCCCAGCGCCGGACGCGACCATCGGGGGCATTCCGGTGGCAGTGGCGGAGTACCTGGAGGCATCTCCGTTCGGCGGCGCGGTCGGCCAACTCAATGTCGTACTTCCCGGCTCGCTGGCCGGGGCGGGGCGCCTGGAGGTGGCGGTCGAGTCGGGCGACAAGCGAAGCAATGTCGTGGAGGTGGTCATCCTCGCTCCGCCGGCCCAGGGGGAGGAGGAAACGACCGCGAACGCTGCCCAGAGCCCCGAGCTATCCTCGCTGGCGTGGGTGCCCGGGACGACCACGGTGCTGGTGACCGATGCCACCGATGATGTGATCGGCGTGGTGGACACGAGCCAGCGGCGGGTGGTGGCTGTCATTCCTCTTCCGGAGGGAGCGCAGCCCATGGCCGTGGCCGTCGATGCCGGGTTGAACCTGGCGGTGGTCGCCGAACGCGGGCGCCATGCGGCAGCCTTGATCGACCTGAGGTCCATGGCCGTTCAGGGCGAGGTGCCGGTAGGACTGGGGCCGGTTTCGGTGGCCATCAGCGGGGATGTGGCGCTGGTGGTCAACCAGTACTCCAATTCTGTCGCGTTTGTGGACCTTCGGACCCTGGAGACGACTTCCGTGCCGGTGGGATTAGTGCCGCGCGCCGTGGCTGTGGCCCAGTCCGAGGCTTTCGTCACCAACCAGACCAGCGGGACCATCAGCCGGATCCGGCTGAGCGACCGCACCGTTTCCGGCACGCTGACTCTGGGTGAAAACGTGCGGCCGGCGGCCGTGCGGTTCCTGGAGCAGACGGGCATGCTGCTGGTGAGCGAACCCAGCGCCGGACCGGACGGGAAGCTGCTCGTCGTGAATCCTGTGGACGGAGCGGTCACGACTCTGAAGGTCAACCCGGACCAATCCGGCGGCCTGACGGATGCCGTAGTGAGTGGCAACGACGTGTTCTTCACCAACCAAGCGGGGGGGGCCATCAACGCAGTCCCGCTAGGGGCGTTTACAGGACAGCCGGTCTTGCCCGCGGTGCAGAGCGTTAAAGTGGAGTCTGGACCGCGCGCCATGACTGTGGACACGTCGGACAATCTGCTACTGGTGCTCAATGAGGGCGCGGGCACGATCTCGATGATCGACCTGAGCACGAAAGCCGTCGTGGGAAGCATCCAGGGGATTTCGACGGCACTAGGTTCTCAGGGCTCCGGCGGCGGTCCTCCGTCCGGCGACTCAGCGCCTCCGTCGATCAAGTCCATCGAGCCCGATACCGCCGTTGTGGGAACGTCCTTTACTCTGACGGTCACAGGGTCCCACTTGGGCGGCACGACCGGCGTTGAGTTCCTCAATCCCATGAAGGGGGGAGTTGCTGACGAAGCCTTCAGTCTGAGCAACATCTCGGTGAACTCGACGGGCACACTACTGACGGCGACCGTTCAGATTTCCAGCCCGCACGCCCCGGCGGTGCGAGTGGTGCGTCTGACGGGCCCCCGCGGCGACTCCGGCAGCCAGATCGCCATCGGCAACGCTCTGACCGTCCAGCCGTAGCAGCCCGTGGTGAAAGTGAGTTGAGTGGCCGTATAATTTCGGGGACAGGCAACGAAATTCCAGCCTGCAAGTCGTTGAATCTGCGGCAGCGGTTCAGTCGGAATTTCGTCGCCTGTCCCCGAAATTGTCCCCGAAGCTGCCTGTCCCGTCACTTTCACCACGGGCTCCTGAAGCCGAACCGGCGGGCGTAGGGGGGGCGGACGAATCCGGACGGCATGCCATACTAGGGACTTGATCATAGGGCAGGATGGGACGGCGAACCCCGCGCGCGTGGCAGTGTTGGGTTTGGGCTATGTCGGCTGTGTAACAGCGGCCGGGCTGGCGCAACTAGGCCACCAGGTCCGCGGCGCGGACCGGGACGACCTCAAAGTCCGCAGCGTCATGGAGGGCCGGGCGCCGTTCTACGAGCCAGGGCTCGAGGAGTTGGTGCGGGAGAACGTCTCGGCGGGACGGCTGTCGGCCTCGACTTCGACGGCGGAGGCTATGGCTGACGCGGAGATCGCTCTGATATGCGTGGGCACGCCGTCCGAGCGGAGCGGAAACCTGAGCCTGGAGCAGTTGCGCCGGGTGACCGAGGACATTGCCTCCTGCGCCAGCGCCTCGCGGGGCCTGGTTGTGGCGATCCGCAGCACGGTGTTTCCGGGAACCTGCGAGGAGGTGGTCGCGCCGGCCCTCAAGGGCCTTCCCTCAGCCGCGGTCGTCTCCAACCCGGAGTTCCTGCGCGAAGGGTGCGCGGTGCGCGACTTCCTGGAGCCTTCGCTGGTGGTGGTAGGAGGCTCGGACGCGGATGCGGTGCGCCGGGTGGCGGCGCTCTATGACGGCTTGCGCGTGGCGGTCCACCAGGTGAGCCTTCGCACGGCCGAGATGATCAAGTACGCCTGCAACGCCTTTCACGCGGTGAAGATTGCCTTCGCCAACGAAATCGGCGCGCTGGCGACCCGGCTGGACGTCCCGGCCGGCGAAGTGATGCACACGCTGTGCCAGGACACCCGGCTGAACATCTCTCCCGCTTATCTGAAGCCGGGCTTCGCCTTTGGCGGCTCCTGCCTGCCGAAAGACCTGAGGGCGCTGAACCACCGGGCCACGCGGCTGGACCTCGAACTGCCCCTGCTTTCGGCGGCGCTGCCGAGCAACGAGCGGCATTTGCATCGCGCTATCCAAGCGGTCCTGGATCTCCCCGTCGAACGCATCGGCGTCATCGGCCTGGCCTTCAAGGAGGACACGGACGACTTGCGGGAAAGCCCCGTGGTGGCCCTGCTCGAGCACCTGATCGGCAAAGGGCGGCAGGTTCGCGTGTTCGATCCCCACATCCGGTTGGACACCATTTACGGCAGCAATCGCAATTACATCCTCAATGCCATCCCGCACATCGGCCGGCTGCTGGACGCCTCGATCGATTCATTGTTCGGCTGGGCACAGCACTTGGTGGTCACGCAGAAGCTTTCTGGGGCGCTTGTCGAACGGGTTGCGCAAAGCGGGCTTTCGGTGATGGATCTCTCCGGGGCGCTCCGCTCCTGGCCGGCGGGCAGACCCGCTGCCGCGCTGTAGCTTTCCGCCACGATCCGGGTTACTTCCAGGGCAGGGTACGGTGCCGCGTCAGGGCATGATAGACCCCGGCGAAAACAGCCGCGTTGATCATGGTGAAGTAGTAGGGCAGCATCAGCAGCTTGGGCCTCAACCGCATGAGCGCGCCCGCCCCGGCCAGCAGGTAGAAGAGCGCCTGACAAGCGCACAGGGCGCGATAGACGGGCTGCTCGAGCAGCAGCAGATTGGTGGCCAGGGCAGTCACCATCGCGAAGGGAACCAGCAGCCGCATCACCTTGTGAAAGACGAAGAAAAACAGCGGCAGCGGCCGGAAAGGCCGCACCAGGCCGCGGATGTAGCGCAACTGTTGGAGATTGCCTGCCATGATGCGAACCCTGCGGCCGAAGCCGGTCATCTCGTGCGCCTCTTCGTAGACAACGGCCGACGGCTCATAGACGGCCCGGTAGCCTCGGGCCAGGACCGACGTGGGAATCACGTAGTCGTCGTTGATGGTGGCGGGGGGCGGGAAAGGATACAGCTCCTTGCGGATGGCGTGCAGGTGGCCGTGCGCGCCAAGCACCGAGGCGAGCTGGGATTCGATCGTCTTAAGGAACGTCTCGTACTTCCAGTAGAAGTCCTCCGACTTGCCCGTGGCGACTTCGTCGGCCCGGACGACGGTGTACTTGCCGCTGGCGGCGCCGACCTCGGGATCGGCGAAGTTCGCCACGAGGTTGCGGATGGCGTCCGGATAGAGCAGGGCCGCGGCATCGGAGAAGACGACGATCTCGCCGCCGAGCTCCGGCAGGCTGGCGTTCAACGTGGCCAGCTTGCCGCGGTTGACAGGGAAATCGAGCACGCGCACACGCTGCCCGTCCGACATGCTCCTGGCGATGGCGGGGGTCTCGTCGGGCGACCCATCACAGGCGACGACGATTTCCAGCTTGCCTGGCGGATAGTCCGCCGCGAGCGAGTTCCGGATTTTCTGAGCGATCATGCGGGCTTCGCGATAGGCCGGGATCAACAGGGAGACGAACGGCTCGATGGGCCGCTTGCGCACCGGCCGGTGAACAAAGAGGCGTAGCGCAAGCAAGGCCAGCGGATAGCCCAGGTACGTGCAGATCGGGACAGCGATCGACAGCCAAAGCAGCCACTTAGCCACGGTATCAGGCGGGACGGGCTTCTACGCAGAACAGCTTGCCCACGGTGTCGCAGCTCTCCACATGAAAGCCTGCCTGCGCCAGCAGGCGGCAGACCTCGGTTTTCCGGAAAAAGTAGACCGGACAGCCGCGGATGTATTGCAGCCGCACCTTGCGCACCGGCATGCGCCAGGTCCACAAGCGCGGCCAAGCCGACAGAAACTTGCGGCCGGTCAAGCGCCGGATCCTCTCCAGGCGGCTCCCCGGATCGGCGATGTAATCCCAGAAGCCGATGGCGATCGTGATGTCGTAGAACTGGTCCGCCTGCCAGTCGAGCACGTCGGCATGTACAAAGTCGCAGGCGGAGGCGACGCCGTCTTTCTCGACCAGCCGCCGGGCGAGCTTGAGCATCTCCGGAGCGACATCCACACCCGTGACGTGGGCGGCGCCGCGTCTGGCGAACTCCGTCACGAACCGGCCCGAGCCGCAGCCGATGTCGCAAATGCGGAGGCCGCGCACGTCGCCGCACTTCCCCATGACCCAGTCCAGACGCTGGTACATATCTCCGCGGAGCCAGCGGTCCAGGGAGCGGGCGAACGCGCTTTTCTCCCCGCTGTAAATGGCGTCGAACTCCCCGGCGATGGTGTTCCAGTACTGCGCTACCTGCGGCATCGTGTCTTTCTTCATGCGCTGATGGTCCTTGACATGAAATCGGACTCAGCCGCTGTCTCCAGCAGACCGCTCTCGCGGAAAGGCACGAAGTGGACCGAGCGGCCCAAGCGGCGGAGGCGGCTAGCGGTGGCGCTCAGGTTGGTGTAATGGCGCAGGCGCGACTTCAGAGGAACGGCCAAACGCGGCTGGCCAGGATCGAGTTCCCACGGATGGAAATACACGATCAAGGGGAGGCCCTCCCGCCATGCGCGCCGAATGCCAAGCTGGGTGAGCCAGAAGGGAAGTATCCGCAGATAGCCGCCGCCTCCCACCGGCAGATTCGCGCCTCCCGGCCAGCGAAAGGTGGTTGCGGGGAACTCCACCAGCGGGCCGGCGCGAAAGGGCCGGCGCGGGCCGTCGGGAATTCCGTAGAGGTCGTGCCGGATGGGGAAGATGCTCGAGTCGTAGCGGAATCCCAGTTCGGCGAGCACCTCGAGCGCCCACAGGGAGCGGAGCGTGACCGAGAAGCTCGGAGCGCGGTAGCCCCAAACGGCGACGCCGGCGGCCTGCTCGATAACCTGTTTGGCCAGCAGGGTGTCCTCGCGAAATTCGTCGCGGGTGAGGCTGTACACAGGGCGGTGCCAGTAGGAGTGGCAAGCCAGTTCGTGGCCCCGGCCGGCAATCTCGCGCACCAGAGGGGAATGGCGGTCGGCGATCCAGCCCAGCAGGAAGAAAGTGGCCCTCGCCCCGATCTCGTCGAGGAGATCCAATACTCGGTGCGTGTTCGCCTCCACGCGTTGGGGGAACCGGTCCCAATCAGACCGCGCCACAACTCCGGCAAACGCTTCCACATGGAAGTAGTCTTCCACGTCCACCGAAAGAATGGCGCGCTCCGGCGACTTCATGCAGAACCCAGGTTAGCAGGGCCGCGGGCCGGCCTGCAGGATTTCCTCAAACCGCCTGGAGACGGCCTCCCAGGAGAAGCGCGAGGCGACGAAATCGTGCGCCTGGCGGGTCATGCGGAGGCGCTCCCCATCGTCGTCCAGAAGGCGGAGACAGTGCGCGGCGAACTCCTGAGGATCGTCGGCGATGGCAAGATGACGGCCGGGCTCGATCGGCAGCCCCTCGGCCCCGACGCTGGTGGAGACGACGGGCACTCGAGCGGCCATGGCTTCGTAGATCTTCAGCCGCGTGCCGCCTCCAATGCGCAATGGCACGATGGAGACGCGGGCGCCCCAAAGGAAAGGCCGGATGTCGTCCACCGTGCCCGTCACCCGCAAGAGACCGTCCTTCTCCGCCAGGCTTCGTATGCTCGCAGTGGGGTTGCGGCCGGCGAGCGCCACCGTTGTGCCAGGCCGGCGTCGGCGGATGAGAGGGAGAATGGCGCGGACGAAATACCCGGCGGCGTCGATGTTCGGCATCCAGTCCATGGATCCGACGAAGACCAACTCGGGAGCCAGCGGCGCCGTGGGGGGCGGGGCGAAGTAATCCAGGTCCACCCCGGTGGGCACGGCCGAGATTCTGGAGACGCCGAATTCCCGCCGCATGGCAGCGGCGTCGACCTCCGAAACGGCAACCACGTGGCCGGCTCGCAGGCAGGCCTCCTTTTCGAAAGCGGCCATGCGCCGGGCCTGAAGGCTCATGTAAGCCCTCCGGACGGGGTCGGCGGCGTGCTCGGCGTGGCGGCGCCAGATCACGGTCTCCATGTTGTGTTGGAAAAGAACGCATCGGGACAGATCGGGGATGTTCGGGGCCGAGAACAAGAAATCACAGACCAGGCTGTCGAAGGTCTGCCGGGAAAGGAGGTCCGCGATCCGCGCCTTGAGGCGCGCGGAGCGATAGCGGCTCACGGCGACCGGCAACGGCGAGAACAGGCCGGCGAGCAATTGCCAGGCAAAGCCGGGCGAGACCTTGCCAGGCACCGAGTGCGGGACGGGCCAGGCGTGAGAGCAGTACTCGCCACTCCGCGCCAAACCTTCTGGAGACGCGCCGCGGTCCAGGACGACGAAGTGGATCTCGTGGCGGCGGTGCAGGCAGCGCAACATCTGCAAGGTGCGAATTTGACCGCCGCGCGTGGCCGGGTGCAGGAAGTCCGGGCTGACCCAGAGGATTCTCATGCCTTGGAGTGAGCCTCCGCCGCCGCGACGCCCGGCCAGGTATCCCTGCGCCCGGCGAGGAGGAACACATCGCCCCATACCTGCAGATTGATCAATCGCCAGATGCGGTCGGTGGCGTCCTCCAAACCGGAGCGATGCCGCTGCAGCAAGGAGCCGACCGCGCCGAGATCGAGGTAGGAAGCAAGCAGACCCCGGCGGTCGAGGAGGTCGTCCAACAAAGGCCCGGCCTCCGGCTGGCGCAGCCACTGCCGGAGCGGTGTCGGGAAGCCCATCTTCTTGCGGTGAATGATATGAAGCGGCAGGATGCCTTCCACCGCCTTCTTCAGGGCGTACTTCTGAACGGACCCGCGGATCTTGAGCGAGTCCGGCAGGCGCATGGCAAATTCGACGAAGGGATGATCCAGGAACGGGACGCGGCTCTCAATCGACGTGGCCATACTCATCTGATCCTGCTTCATCAGCAGCTCGACCAGGTAAGTCTTTTGGTCGGCGTAGAGCATGCGCGAGAGCATCCCAGCGGCGGGTGGCGCATTCCAATAGGGGAGGTAGCTGGCGTAAACGGCCCCGGGAGGCGAGGCGAGCAGCCGGTGCTGCTCTTCCTGGGAGAAAGCGCAGTAAAAATTGTCCAGGAAGAGCGATTCCACCGCTCTCTCGCGGCCCAGGAAGGTGTGCTGCAGCTTGCGGCGCAAGCCGGCGCGAAGCAGGGAAGTGCCGGCGAGCTTCCGGCGGACAAGGCGGCGGAAAGAGTCGGGGACCCGGCCCCAGGCCAGGGCGGCTCGCCAGTTAAGCAGGTTCCAGCGATAGCGTTCATAACCAGCGAACATCTCGTCGCTGCCTTCCCCCGTGAGGACGACCTTGACATGGTCCGCGGCCAGGCGCGAGACGAAGTACAGCGAGACGCTGGATGGCCACGTGATCGGCTCGTCCTCGTGCCAGACCAACTTGGGCAGCGCGCCGAAAAAGTCCGGCATGCCGATGACGACTTCGTGATGGTCGGTGCCGATCGTGCCGGCCACCTGCGCGGCCCAGGAGAGTTCGCTGAAAGCCTGTTCGGCGTAGCCCACCGAAAAGGTCTTCACAGGGCCGTCCGTGTGGCGCTTGATCAGGGCCGCGATCGCGCTGGAATCGACGCCGCCGCTCAGGAACATGCCCAGCGGGACGTCGCTCATGAGGCGGGTGACGACAGCTTCTTCCAGCCGCCGGCGGGTCTCTTCGATCCAGTCGGCTTCCGGCCGCCGCTCTTGTTCGGCAGGGAGCGGCACGTCCCAGTAACGGGCGATGTCGACACGCGGCGAAGGTCCGGAGAGGTCGACCGTGAGGTGGTGGCCGGGCATCAGCTTGCGGATGTTGCGGAAGAGAGTCCGGTCGTCGCTCGTGTATCCGAAGGCAAGATATTCAGGGAGGAGTTCGGTTTCCAGTTCCGCGGAGATGGCGGGGTGCTTCAGCAAAGCCTTGATCTCGGAGGCGAAAGCAAACAGCCGGCCATCCCAGAAGTAATAGAAGGGCTTGATTCCGAGCCGGTCCCGGGCGCAGAAGAGGGTGCGGCGCGTCTGGTCCCATAACGCGAAGGCGAACATGCCGCGGAAACGAGTCACGCATCCGGCGCCGTACTCTTCCCAGGCGTGAAGGATGGTTTCGGTGTCGCAGCGCGTGTTGTAGCGGTGTCCGGATCTCTCGAGCCCCGGCCGCAACTCCGCGTGGTTGTAAACCTCGCCGTTGTAAGTCACCCAGCAGGAGCCGGTCTCGTTCGCCATGGGCTGGTGGCCGGCGGCCACGTCGATGATGGAAAGGCGGCGGTGGCCCAGGAAGGCCGGGGAGCCGCAGAAGAAACCGGCGTCATCCGGTCCCCGGTGGGACAAGATGCCCGTCATCCGCCGCAGGACGGCCTCGGCGTCCGCGCCAGGCGCCACGCTCACGAAGCCCGCGATGCCGCACATGCCTTTTCCCAGTGTACACGCGGGCGTTGCGCACGCAGGGCTACTCGTTACTGGCACCTCTTGGGGCAAAGTTGGTTACGGAGGATGT
The DNA here is from genome assembly GCA_963798455.1 of Bryobacterales bacterium. Lineage (GTDB taxonomy): Bacteria > Acidobacteriota > Terriglobia > Bryobacterales > Bryobacteraceae > CAWCTD01. Next base: position 3,273,039 of record CAWCTD010000003.1, on the reverse strand, counting down.
AGACTGAACAGAGCAGCGCCTCGCTCGACCAACGATATGGCCAACGAACTGACAATGAGCCCGCTCGCATCGCCGGTGGCTGGGCAGCGCTCGAATCCACTGGCGACATTCCTGTTGGTGGTCTATGCGTTCCTGGTCATCTCCCGGATCTTCGAATTCCTCGCGCTGCTGGGTGTGGGGCGCCTTCGCCTGGTGCTGATTACGTCGTTGTTGGGACTGCTGCTGGCGCTGCCGAGCGGAGGTCTGATCCAGGCGTTAAAGTCGCGGCCGGGGATCTGCCTCATTCTGTTCACGGGCTGGCTGATGATGGCCACGGCGACCAGCGCATGGCGTGGAGGCAGTGCGCGGATGCTGAAGGATCAGTGGGCAGTATCGCTGGTCTCGTTTGCGCTGATCGCCGGATTGGCGGTCAGCTACCAACAGCTTCGAAAGACCGTGAGCGTCATGGCAGTCGGCACACTCGTGGCGGCCGGACTGACCAGTTTGCTTGGACGTTACATGGGAGGAAGATTCGAGTTAGAGTTCGGCAGCCTCGGAAACGCCAACCAGCTTGCGTTCCACCTGCTCTATGGCGCGCCGCTGTGCCTCTACTGCCTGAGGAAGTCGGGACTCCTCCTCCGCGGCTTCTGGGTTGCAGTACTCGGGCTCTTGGTGTACACCGTGCTCCTCACTGGGTCGCGGGGCGGCTTGGTCATTCTGGCTGCGTTGTTTGCCATGATGCTGCTGGAGTTCTCCTGGATGAACCGTCTCATGATCGTGATGGCGGGCTTGGTTGTGGTGAGCGGGCTGGGGCTTGTGCCGCGTGTGGTCAAGGAGCGGTATCGCACGATCTTCATGTCGCAGGAAGATGTTGACAACCCTGTGGCGGCATCGGCGGTGGAGTCACGGGAGAGCCGCCGCGTTCTCTTACGCGACAGCTTGATCATTACATTTCAACATCCGCTGCTGGGCGGCGGGCCGGGCCTGTTCCAGGTCGTATCGGCGGATTATGCAACAAGCCAAGGGGAGAAGGCGATGTGGCAGCAGACCCACAACGCGTACACCCAGGTTTCAAGCGAGTGCGGCATTCCGGCGTTGATCCTCTTCGTGGGGCTGCTCGGTTGGATCTTCCAAACGTTAAGGCGCGTGGGTAAGGCGGCCCGCGTGGTCGGGAACCACGATGTGAGGAATCTGGCGTTTTCCTTGATGATGATGCTGACGGCCCTGGCGCTGTATTGCCTGTTTGACAGCATCGCCTACCAATACTACCTGCCGATTCTCGCGGGCTTGACTCTGTCGCTGGACGCCAGCACGCGGCACATGCTGGTCAGGGCCGCGGTCCCCGCACAAACAGACGCGAGTGCCAGCTTGCGGGGCACGTCGCCAGGAAGACAGCCCGGCAGGAACTTCCCTGGCGTCCCGGGGACCTTAGGGAGGCCGAAAGCGGCGCCGGCGTTACGGGAGAGCGCCCGCCGAAGCCTGTAGAACTCCTTGGGCGCAAGGCGCAAGGGGACACAGCGGGTCACAAGCGCTAAGTTATTGATACGCAAGGGCACATGCTCAGTTAGTTCGGGGCGGACGGCCATAATGGGGATAGGGAGGCCAGAAGCAGCATGTGGCGCTTGTATTTGATAGCATTGATCGCGCAGGTGTCCGGGAGCGTGGCATGGGCTCAATCGACGAAAATCGATGCGGGCAACCAGTTGAGGAATATTGATTTTACGAACGCTTCTTCGACCCGTCCCGTAAAGGCGGGGGCGGCTCTGCCGGCGAGTTGCGTCGTGGGCGAGTTGTTCTACATGACGACCGCCGCCGCTGGAGCGAACCTGTACGGCTGTACCGAGACGAATGTGTGGACCGTTTTCAGCGGAGGCTTGATCGAGACAGGACCGGCGATGGTCGTGCCAGCCGACAGCACTGTCGTCGTCGTGACCGACCAGGGCACCTTGCAGCAACTGATTTCCGTGAATCCCGCCGCGGTGGGGGCGCTGATGGGCAACAATGATTTCACGGGGTCCAACAGGATTGACGTGTCATACTGGACGATACGGGTGGCCAACAACGGCCTCTCGGGAACGCTGGTCAACCGCCTGGCCGTGCTGGCCAGCGACGGCACAGTGCAAACAGCGCCAGCGGGGACTTCGGGGAAGATTCTGGGCACTGTGGTTTCGGGGGCGGGGACAACGGACATGGCCCGGGTGGCGGTGCAAGGGTTTGCCACCTGCGAGTTCGACGGGGCCACGACGGCGGGGCACTATGTTCAGGCCTCCTCTTCGGTGGCAGGCCAATGCACCGATGCCGGCGCTTCCACACCGGCCTCCGGTCAGGTGCTCGGTCTTATCATGACCACCAACGGAGGACCGGGCGCTTACAGCGTTCTGCTGCATCCCCAAGTGATGGGCAGCGCCACCGCGGCTTCCGAGCAGCAGGTCAGTTGGGTGGGCAATTGCGACGGCAGCGGGAACCTGACCAGAGACGGGTGGAACAGGGACAGCAGCGGGCTGACCGATTTATACTGCTGGTTTGACGGCTTCACCGAGACCACCAGCCCATACGCCGGTTACACCTGGCAGGCGAGTGACAACGGCTACGCCTACACACGTTTCTCGCTTCCCACGACGTGGCTGCCAACGCAGCCTGCCTCCCTTACCCTGTTCCTGTCGGAAGCCAATAGCGGCGACGGGAATAACCTCGGCTGGTCGGTTGAGACGGCGTGCATTGGCGGCAACTGGGGAGGAACTTTGAGCGGCGGAGTCTCGGTTCCCTTCAACGCGGCTCAGACCGGAAGCGTGGCATCCACGGGAAACCTGAACAAGCACGCTGCCAGTCTGTCTCCCCTGACGCTTACCGGCTGCAGCCCCGGAGACGTGCTGGCCGTCAAGTTCCGTAGGGACAACAGCGTCAGCAACAACAGCGCGGCCTCGCTGCTGCTGGTCGGCGCAAGACTGGTGTATACAAGGAGTTTGTGATGAGGCTGTTCATCCTCGCGGCGCTCGCGGCGTCTCTCAACGCCGCAACCATCGTGGTTTGCAGCTCCGGCTGCACCTATCCAGCCACCCCCGCCGGGCTTCAGCAGGCGATCACCGCCGCATCTTGCGGCGACACGGTCTCGGTTGAGGCCGGTGTCACCTTCGATTCGTCGGGCGCCAATGCTCCGACGTATTCCGTAGCAAATAAGGACTGCCCGGCTGGCAACGAACTCACGATCACAACCGCGAAATCCGATTGGCTTCCCGCTGCGGATGAGAAGATTCTGCCATCATATCTGCCCCTGATTCCTCTGCTTAAGCTGAGCGGGACGACTCCGGGGCAGAACACGGCCTTCTTCAAAATTCCTGAGTTGTCGGCGGGGATCAAGGTTGTTGGGGTGGGATTCAAGCTCGCTTCGCAGACCGGCCCATGGAACTTCATCGTGCTGGGCAACGACGCTTGCTGCCCCGCGGCGCCATCCAAAACGCTGGCGGACCTGACCGACCGTGTCGTCTTCGACCGCGTACTCTTCAAGGGCGACTTCACCGAGACGCAGCAGAACACGGCGAATATGTTTTATGGCAACGTGAAGGACTTCAGGCTTCTGAACAGCTTCTTCACGGATGTGTATTACCCGCAGGCCGGATCTGGCGTTGAGGGCCACGTCTACACGACCCAGAACAGCCCGGGCCCAAACCTGTTTCGCAACAATTTCTTCAGCACCGGGTACGGCGAAACCACCATATTTGGAGGCGCGCCATCCTCGATCGCCTCACCCCAAATCACGACGGCGAACATCACCATCGAGCACAATTCCGTTCTCCATCCCCTGAAGTGGTTCAAGGGCACGCCGTACTACGTGGGAGACAGCCGCCAGGCATGCATGAAGAATTTCTTTGAGTTCAAACAGGGCACGGACGCACTAATCCGGTGGAACCAGGGGGAGAACAACTACACAAACTGCGGAAGCCAGTGGCACGGCGTCACCATGACCATCCGTAACCAGTATACGCAGGATAGCGGGAACGGCGTCTTGGATGAGGGAAAAAGGACTTTCACGTTTAAGCCGGGGGACAGCGTACTGGTTGGTTCCGAGGTGGGCATTGCCAGAGTGGCCAATCCGTCCTACTGGACTCCCTCCGATTGGGAGTTTCACACGGTAGTCTCGATCGGGAGTTGCAATTGGACAACTTGCACGGTAACTGTTGACACTGCGTACACTCAAGCATATAGTTCTGATGGGAAATATGAGGATCTGAAGAGCGTGCAGGTGTGTGTGCCTTGGTGGTCGATCAGCAGGGTGCAGATCTACGGCAATTTCTTTAAGAACACGCTCGCCGGGCTCAACTATCTAGGGATCGACGACTCACACCGGGGAGGCGGGACCAATGACGTCCAGTTTTTCAACAATATCATCGCCAACAACTCGCCTTACATGAACAGTCTGCCGTACGGCTTGTACGACAGTATGGCCTTGATTGCCCGTCTGAGCAATCAGGGTGTTCGTCCGACTATCGCCAACAACACGTATTGGAACGGGCCCCGCAACACCTATCCACAGATCGCTCCGGGGTTGACGATTGAGCAGAACGGCATCGCCGGAAACCTCACTCACGATTTAAAGTACATGAGCAATCTTACCGGGCCGGGCGCCGGCTTGGGGGGATCAGGCTCCGGCGGCGCGGACCTGCTCAACCGGTACACGGACGGCACGACGGAAGTGACCAATAACTCGTTCGCGGGGAACGGGAATATCAGCGGGGTCGCGGGATCGTGGCCTTGCGGGGCCACTCCGTCGCAGTGCTACGCGGCGGCTACTCCTCCGCGCGTGATCGGGCGCAACGTCTTCGGGCCCAACTACGGCCCGCGCTTCGTGAGTCCGGAGGCCAACGATTTCCACCCCAACCCGATGCAGGTGAACATCTGCGGGGCCACGAATGCCAAACCGATTCGCGTCACTACCTGCTCGCCTCACGGCTTTTCCGAGAACGACACGGTCGCCATCTCGGGCGTGACGGGGAACACCGCGGCAAACGGCCAGTTCGCGATCAAGAACGTCACGGGAACACAGTTCGGATTGACCGACACCAGCCCTGAGCGAAAGGACATCCAAGGGAACGGGAGCTACAGCGGGGGCGGAACCTTGAAGAACCCGTACTTTCTGGGCGGCTCCGACAGCAGGGACATCGGGGCCGATACCGAGCAGGTCGCAGCCATCCGATATCTGAAGGTCATTCCAGGACCGACTGAGCTTCTATTCTCCTGGAATCTGCCGAGTGTGCTCGCCGATAAGGCCTGCCAGCTCGAGGTCAGCCCGGATGAGGCCCTGTTCTCGGAACAGGGTGAATACACGGTGGTCAACGCACTTCGGCCGGACTACTTCAAGCGGGCCGATTCAGATCGCGCGAATCCCCGGGCTGTCAAGACGCAGGACGGCGCCTGGCGCTGGTTTCTGGTCGGAGAAGCAGTCTCGGAAACGGGAGACGACGGCCAATCGCACAGCCTGGTCCTGAGTGCGGACACGACCTACTACTACCGCGTGTTGTGCGGCGGAGCCTTTGAGCAAGGCAAGATAAAGACGCTCGCCTCCTCGACCCATAGCGGGACCGTGAACTTCGACATAAAGCTGAAGCCCGCCGTGGGGAGCAAGGTAAGGGCGCGCTACGGCTCGCGCCGAAGCGGTCTGACCACCGGAAGCCCGGTCGGCTGCACGGGCGGCTGCACGGTGACGATCCCAGCGCAAACCGGCACCCAACTGATTTACTACCTCGACGAGCTGAATGATGCCGACCAAGTCGTGTTCGCCTCGGCGAATCCGACAGTCATTCCTGTCTTCTGAGTCCGCGGGGACAGAGTCAGTGCCATGCGCATCCATGCAGAGACGCTCTCCGACGTCACCCGCTACATAGACAACAAGAGGCATCTCAGCCTGGACGACATGCGCCCGGAGTATGAAAGCTACCTCCGCCTCGTGCGGCGTTTCGTGGGGCTGACGCCGGAGACACGCATCCTCGAAATCGGCAGCGGCACGGGCTGGTTCCCACTGCTGTGCGCCCGCGACGGATGGCGCTGCAAGGGCATCGAGATCAGCATCCAACTGGTTGAATATGCCAGGGAACTTGGCGCCCGCTACGGCCTGGAGCCGGACATCGACCTGGCCAATATCGAAGAGTGCGACATCGGCGAGAATCTCTACGACGCGATCTTCGCCAACTCCGTCTTCGAGCACATCGAGCACTGGCGCACCGCTCTCGACCGCATATACCGCGCCCTCCGGCCCCGCGGCATGTTTTTTTTCACGTCCTCCAATAAGTACAGCATCGTCTCCCACGAGTACGCCCTGCCCTTTTACGGATGGCTGCCCGACGCCTGGCGCCACCGCCTTCGCGTGGCCCGCCAGGGCCCCGACATCATGAAGCTGGGCATCGATTTCAACCAGTTCACCTACCCCGGGTTGCGGCGGGCGTTTCGTCAGGCCGGCTTCTCGGAATGCCACGACCGCATCGAACTGGCCGATCCGGACCGATTCGCCTCCTGGAAACGCGCCGTCCTCCAGCTTGCCAAGAGTGTTGCTCCTCTGAAGGAAACGCTCCTCACCTTCTGCGATTCCACCCTTTTCGTCTGCATTAAGTAGAGGCGCTTAAACGGCGTCAGATCGCAGACGCCGGGTTACGAGGAGTGTCTCTGTATCAGCGTTCCGTACATCGTGGCTCCCGATGCGATTCCGCGCAAACCGAGGACGTTCAGCAAGAAATGGTCCGTCCGGCCGACCAGATCATAAAGAGTCCGCCAGAACGGTCGGATGTCTTCGTACCGCCTCCGCAAAATGCACCGGTTTACGACGCGCAGTACGGCGTTGTGATATCGGACCTGCAGATCAGGAACGTACTTCCTGATGAGGGCGATCTCTCCGGCTTCCAGCGGACGTTCATCTGGCGTGCCGTGTATGGATATCGGCAACATCAATCTCAGCTTTCGCAGCCAGCGCCACGACGTGATGGGCTCAGAAAAAAGGAAAAGCGCGTTCGGCTTGGCCAGCTCTGCCATGGAAGAGAGGATTGAATCCAATACCGGGATCAAATGATGAAGCACGGCCCACCCGCAAACGACATCAAATCTCTGGTCATCGGGCAGATCCAAAAGCTCCAGCGGACTGACGTAGAACGCAACGCGTTCCGATATCCCGTGGAGAGCGGCGCGCTCTTTAGCAACAGCAATCGCACGCGGCGAAATGTCCGCCCCGACCACGCACGCGCCTTTTAGCGCCAAGAGGATCGCGTTCCCACCGTCGCCGCATCCCACGTCCAGGATCCGCTTGCCACGCACGTCCCCGAGAATGCAAAAAGGGAGCTCGGGCGCGAGCCAAGGCTTGCGACACAAGGTGTAGCGCTCCACCACGGATAGTGGAATAGCCGATTGATTGTATTCCTGACTGTCGAAGAACTCGCGTTCGGTATTCCAGCGCTTCGTGGGATCCATACTGGTTATCCGGGACTTGTATCCTTGCCTTCGGGGCGGCCCCAGTATAGCACTCGGGTCGTCTCTTGGAACGGTCAGGGAGGTCAGTCTTGCTGAAAGTGTTACACGCCTCAAGGAAACGATCCTCACCTTCTGCCACGCGACCCTGTTCGTCTGCATTAAGTGAGGTCCCACGAACTGCGCCTGCCGCAAACGATTCCGCCTTTCGCGGGCGCTACCGCGTTTTGTCATACTTGAGCTTTGCTCTGAACCGGTTGTGAAGACTCCTCGCATCAGCGTCATTCTGCCCAGCTACAACGCCGCCCGATTCATCGGGGATGCACTAGAGTCACTCTTCGCGCAAACCTATACCGACTACGAGGTGATCGTGGTCAACGACGGTTCGCCGGACACCGACGAACTGGAGCGAGTGCTGGCACCCTATCGTTCCCGCATCACTTACATCAAGCAGGAAAACCGAGGAGTGGCCGCGGCGCGCAACACCGCTGTCGCGGCCGCCGGCGGCGAATGGATCGCCCAGCTTGATCCCGATGACATCTGGGAGCCGGAATACCTGGAAGCCCAGATCCGGTTCATCGATGATCACCCCGAGGCGGACGTTGTGTATGCGAACGCGGTCGTCTTTGGCGATGTTCCGGAAGCTGGAAGGACCTTGATGGACCTGGCACCCTCCCGGGGCGAGGTAACCCTGGAGAGTCTTGCGAGATTGGACTGCCAGGTGCACAACGTGGCCGCCCTGACGCGCCGGGAGGCCATCCTGCGGGCGGGCATGTTCGACGAATCCTTGCGGACCTCTGAAGATTTCGATCTGTGGCTGCGGATCGTCGCCGGGGGCGGGCGCATTCTGTACCACACAGCCTCCCTCGCCCGCTATCGCCGGCACCCTGGAAGCCTTACCGCCGACGCGGCCTGGACTGAGTCCCATGTTGTTCGAGTGTTGGAGAAGCATCGACGGACCCTCGCGCTCTCGCCCGCGCAGCGGGAGGTGTTTGACTGTCAAATTGAGTTGCACCGCGCCCGGATGCAAGTGGCGGAGGGAAAGAAGGCGCTGGCCGCGCGCGATTGGGCCGCCGCCCGCCGGGCATTCGGAGAGTCTCAGCGCCACCGCTGGAGTCTGAAGATCGCGCTGGCGGTAACCGGCCTCCGCGTCGCGCCTTGGCTGTTATGCCTGCTCGCCGAGCGGCGCCCCGAAACCGGCAGCCTGACGGGCCGGGCCTTCTGGCTCCTGTTCGCGCGCACTTGTTCCTTCGCCATCTCCATCGCTCTGCCGCTGCTCCTGGTCCGCCGGCTGGATCGGCTTTCGTTCGGTCTTTACAAGCAGGTTTTCCTGGTTGTGAATACCGCGATCAACGTCCTGCCGCTCGGCTTCGCGATGAGTGCGTATTACTTCCTTCCACGCGAGCCCGGCCGGCGGCGCGAGACCGTTCTCAACATCGTCCTTTTTCTCACTCTCGCGGGCGGGCTGGGCTGTGCCGTTGTCACGGCTTTTCCGGGTCTGCTGGTCTTCATTGCCAGGGATCCGGCGATCATACCCTACGCGCCGCGGATTGGCCTTGTGACCTGGCTTTGGATCGTGGGCGCCTTTGTGGACGTAGTATTCATCGCCGGCCAGGAGATGCAACTCGCCGCGGTGGCTATACTCGCCTCACAGATCAGCCGGACAGTCTTCTTTCTTCTGGCGGCCATCGTTTTCGGCACTGTGGAGTCGCTGCTTGGCGCGGCTATCTTCCACGGGGTCCTTCAGACGTTGCTGGTGCTCGGATACCTCGCCATCCGGTACCCTCGCTTCTGGGCCTCCTTCGACGCCCGGTTCCTGCGTACCCAGCTTTCCTATGCTCTGCCTCTCGGCGTCGCCGGCCTGGTCTACACCTTTCAGACCGATCTGCACAACTACTTCGTCTCAGCGCGTTTTGGCTCGGACGTCTTTGCTCTCTATGCCGTTGGCTGTTTTCAGCTTCCGCTGGTCCAACTGCTTGGCGAGGCGGCTGCCGGGGTGTTGATCCCCAGGATCGCCGAGCTCCAGCAGCACAACGACACCGACGGGATCATCTCCGTCAGTTTGCGGGCTACGCGGAAGCTTGCGGCGGCGGTTCTTCCTGCCTATGCTTTCTTGCTCGTCACGGCCCGCGAGTTCATCAGCTTCCTTTTCACGGCGCAGTACGCCGCCGCTTGGCCGGTGTTCGTCGTTAACTTGACGATGATGCCCCTGAGCCTGATCCTCCTCGACCCTCTTATGCGCGCCTATGCCGAATACCGTTACAGACTCGTGCAGTTCCGCGCGGTTCTTCTGGTGTTGCTGTCTGCCGGCCTGTGGTGGGCCACGGGCCGCTTCGGCATGATCGGGGCCATCTCGGTCGTCGTGGCCCTCGCGGCTCTGGAGCGCGTCGTGATGACCCTCGTTGCGGTGCGGGTCCTGCACTTCGGCCGCAGGCATGTCGGGCTGCTCGGTGACACAGGCAAGCTCGCCCTCAGCGCTTGCTTGGCTGCCATAGCTGCGGTCGTCGTCCGGCTGCTGTTGTCGTCTTCGGCGCCGGTCGTGATCTTGCTGGCCTGCGGCCTGGCATTTGGAACTGCTTACGTCGCGCTCGTCTTTCTTCTTGGGATTCCCACGCATGAGGAGGTTGCGCAGGCTCGTCGTCTTCTGGCCGGCCTGCTTTACAAACGCCGGCGCGCTGGCGTCGCGCCGTCACCCGGCCCGTGAATCCCGGCCCTGTTATTGCCACAAAGCCCGGCAGACGGCAAGTCTCCCGAAGCGCCCAGCCTCATCATCGAGGCGTGCCAAGGCGGACAGGTCCTGGTCAGTCTTCCTTTGGGTCGCGCCTCAAGTAGGCACCATAAATGAACCCGGCGAGATCCCACCACCTGAGTTCCGCGGCAAACCGCTCAGAAGGCTTTCCGCTCCGAAGAAAGGTGAAGATGGCCCTGACCGCGTCTCCGACCATGTAACGAGGCACCCGCCGGATGTACTTTACGTTCTGCCTGTTCCTTAGGTCCAGGGCGGCAGGCGACGTTGCCCTGCCAAGCGCCCAGAGCCGGAAGTACTTGCGAGTTATGCGGTCCGGGGGAACGTTATGAAAAACGACAAGCTGCGGGACAAAGTACCCACTCGCCCCGGTTGCGAGAAGTCGGTTGTACATGTCGTGGTCCTCGCAAGAGCCAAAATCGTTACCCTTGGGGCCCAGGGATACCGAATACTCGCCAACTCTTTTCAGTGTGGCGCGCCGTAGGACCGCATTGCCGCCGCGCAGGAAAGAGCCGGGGCTTCCAAAGGGAAGGGGAGAGGACGCAGTAATATCGATTTCGTCCGCGCCGAGTACGCCTTCTCGCCCGGCAGGAAGCCAATCCGGCCGTGGTGCGCGCCAGAGGGGAAGATAGGGTCCGCCGATAAAGTCCACGGCGGGATTCGAAAACCATTCGTCAATGACCCGGAACCACGCCTCACCCACTTGTTCATCGTCGTCAATCGTGCCCACCAGGTCCCTGTCACTGGCTCCCACTCCGCGGTTCAACGCAGCGGACTTGCCCTGCCGCTTTTCGAAAAGATAGCGCACTCGGTCACCGTGCTTCTCGACAAAGGAACGAACGACTTCGGCGGTCCCGTCGGAGGAGTTGTTATCCACCACGCTAACACGCCAATCGAGCGTAGCCGGCTTTGGGGCGCGCAGGATGCTTTCAAGGCATTCCGTAAGCAAACCACTGCGATTGAAGGTCGGAATCACAACGGCGAGAGAAGGTGACATCTCTGTCATCCGCTAGCGGAACTCAGACGGCCGGGCCTTCATGCCCTTCCACGCTTCAACAAGGCGAAGTCGTCGCCATGCCGCCCATAACCAGAATCTTCGCTGTAGGAGGGCAAACTCGCAACCGTAGTCGCAGCTCAGCCTCCTATCAAGTAATCGGCCAGGGTCCGCTTCAAGGATTCGGGGACCTCCGCCTCCACTTCGCAGTATTCCCCGGAGTAGCGGATCGAGCTGACTCGCCCCCACTCGTGCAGCATGTGAAGCGTGGACCCTTCCCCGGCCGGGATGCGCAGCGTCGCGTGTGAGACCGGGTCGACCGGAAGCAGTTGGTCGATGGCCGCGAGCAATCCGTCCAGGCCTCCGCCCGTCAGCGCCGAAACAGCGGCTGTCGGAAGCTGGCCCGCGGAGATCCGCTGTCCGAGCGGCCCGGCGTCGAATTCGCTCCCCGGGAACAGATCGATCTTGTTGAGGACGAGCAACTGAGGGGTGTGCGCGCAGCCCAGCTCCGCCAGCACCTTCTGCACCTGAGCGGCCTCGCCGGCGGCGTGAGGGGAGGACGCATCCACAACGTGGAGCAACAAAGTGGCTTCCGTCACTTCCTCCAGCGTGGCTCGGAACGCCTGGATGAGGGTGGTGGGCAGATTCCGGATGAAGCCCACCGTGTCGCTCAGCAGCACCCGCCGGTTGCTGGGGAGCGTCACGGCACGGATGGTGGGGTCCAGTGTCGCGAACAGGCGCGCGTCCGCCACGACGCCGGCGCCCGTAATCCGGTTGAATAAGGAGGACTTGCCGGCGTTGGTATAGCCCACCAGCACGGCCGTGGCTAGCGGAACGGCACTGCGCTGCCTGCGTTGGACCGAGCGATGCCGGCGTACCCGCTCCAGTTCCTCCTTGATCTTTCGCGTGCGGCGGAAAATGCGCCGCCGGTCCGTTTCCAGTTTAGTCTCGCCGGGGCCCCTGGTGCCGATGCCGCCCCCCAAACGCGACATCTCCCGCCCCCGCCCGGTGAGGCGAGGCAGAAGGTAATCTAATTGAGCCAGCTCGACCTGGAGCTGCCCCTCCCGCGTCCGGGCGCGCCTCGCAAAAATGTCCAGAATGAGTTGCGTGCGGTCGATGACCTTCCGGCCGAGAGCCCGTTCCAGGTTCCGCTGCTGGGTTGGGGTCAACTCGTGATCGAAGAGAACGAGCTCCGCATCGAGCGCACCGGCGAGGTCCACGAGCTCTCTCACTTTGCCGGAGCCGATCAGCGTGGCGGCCTCGGGTGCGGGCCTGGCCTGGATGATCTGGTCAAGCACCGTGGCCCCGGCGCTGCGGGCAAGCGAGGCTAGTTCGGCCAGCGATTCCTCGGGACCCGAGGCGTTTGGGTCGACGTGGGAGTCCGGGCGGAAGGCTTTTCGGCCCTTGAATTCCAGCCCGACAAGTACAGCCCTTTCCGGCAAGGTCGTTCGATGCGGTTCCGGCTACTCTTCCGGCGCCTCAGACACGTTGCCGTGGCCCATGGGGGGCATTGTCGGCGGCCCGCCGTTTTGGGCGTACGAAGCCGCGGCGAAAGAATGCGCCGCCTTGGAGACAACTACGGTGGAGATGGCATGTTTGAAGATGAGCTGCTCCTGGTTGTTACTCTCCAACACCACCGAGTACTTGTCGAAGCTCCGGATGCGCCCGGAGAGCTTCACCCCGCTCATAAGGTAAATCGTTAGGAACGTCTTGTCCTTGCGCGCATTATTTAGAAAAGCTTCTTGGATGTTTTGCGCTAGTTTGTCCATCCCGTTATCCTTCTTCCCCCGAGTGCCGCGACCAGTAGCTACCCGGTCATCAAGGATTCTAGCACCAAAAGGCCGCGTACGGTCCCACAAAAACGCGCCTGTCACCTGCTATCCTGCTCAAGTGGCCAGCCCTTACACCCTAGGCAAGCGGGTCGCCCTGATCAGCATGGGCACCTGCGCGTTCCTCGCCGTGGCCAAGATTGTCGTGGGCCTGATGGCCGGCTCCACCGCCGTAGTCGCCGATGGCGTGGAATCCGCCAGCGACATCGTCGCTTCGAGCGTGGTGCTGTTTGGATTGGTCATTGCCGCCAAGCCGCCGGATGCGGACCATCCTTACGGACACGGCCGGATGGAAACCCTGATGGGCGGGGCAGTCGGCATGATGCTTTCCACAACCGGCGTCATCATATGTGTCCGCTCGCTGGCGAAGCTGAGCGAGGCCGGCCCGCCGCCCGCCGCTTATGCCATCTGGCCGTTGTTGGTCTCTATCGCCTTCAAGGGAGCCCTCTCGCCCGTCAAGTTCCATTACGGCCATCAAGTCAGAAGCTCCGCGCTGGTGGCGGACGCCTGGAACGACCTTGTCGACGTCCTCTCCGGGCTGACCGCCCTGGCGGGCCTGGGATTGACCCTGTACGATCCTCGGCGGTTCGCCGCGGCCGACCACTATGGCGGTTTTGCCGTCGGCCTGATCGTCATTTTCCTGGGCCTGCGCGTGATCCGCGACACAGCCATACAACTCATGGACACCATGCCGGGCCCCGCCAAGATGGAAGACATCCGCCGCGTCGCCCTGGCGGTCCCGGGTGTGATGGGCGTCGAGAAGTGCTTCGCCCGCAACACCGGCTTCAAGCACCACGTGGATCTGCACCTGGAAGTGGATCCGGCCATGACCGTGCGGGCGTCGCATGAGATCGCCACGCAGGTGCGTGAGAAGGTGGTGCGGGAATTGGACTGGGTCGCCGACGTGCTGGTCCACGTCGAGCCGCACCAACCGTTGCTCGCGGTGGAGAAGCCCGATGGAAAACAAAGAAATCGCGCGCCTGCTCGAGGAAACCGCCGATCTGATGGAGATCGCCGGCGAGGATTCGTTCCGCATCCGCAGCTACCGCAACGGCGCCTCCGCCATCGAGGGCTACCCCGAGCGCATCGCCGATATTCTGCGAAGACCCCGCGCGCAACGTCACCGAGATTCCCGGCATCGGCAAAGGGCTGGCCGCCGTGCTTCAGGAGATCGCGGAACGCGGCTCCTGCGAGCGGCGCGACAAGCTGCTGGAGAAATATCCCGCCCACGGCGCTCGAGTTCCTGAAGATCCAGGGCCTGGGGCCGAAGAGCATCGCGCCTCATCTTGGAGCATTACCGCGTCAGCACCATCGACGATCTGGAGCGCCTCTGCCACGAACAGAAACTGCGCGTGCTGCCGCGCATGGGCGCCAAGCTGGAAGAGAAAGTGCTGCGCTCCATCGCCCAGTACCGGCGGAGCTCGGGCCGCTTCCTGCTGAGCTTCGCCGAGGAGGTCGCCGCCGAGCTGACCGGCTACCTGGCCGCGGGGCAGGGAATCGATCGCGTGACCCCGGCGGGCAGCCTGCGGCGCGGGCAAGGAGACGGTGGGCGATCTCGACCTGCTGGTCACCGGACCCCGAGCCGCCGACGCCCTCGAGCGCTTCGTGGCGCATCCGCAGAGTGACGGAAGTGCTGGGCAAGGGCGCCAACAAGGCCAGCGCCAAGGTGGGCGGCGAGGGTCTGCAGGTGGACGTGCGCGCGCTGCCCCCGGAGAGCTTCGGCGCGGCCCTGCAATACTTCACCGGCAGCAAGGAGCACAACGTCGCGCTGCGCACGCGCGCGCGTGAAGATGGGCCTGAAGCTCAGCGAGTACGGCCTGTTCCGCGCCGAGGACGAGAAGCAAGATCGCCGGGGAGACCGAGGAGGGCGTCTACGAGGCCCTGGGCCTGGCCTGGATTCCGCCCGAGCTGCGCGAGAACTGGGGCGAGATCGAAGCCGCCGCCGAGGGCCGCCTGCCGCGACCTGGTCGAGCTGTCGGACATCCGCGGCGACCTGCACATGCACACCACCGAGACCGATGGGCGCGCCACGCTGGAGGAAATGGCGGAGGCCGCCAAGGCCCTCGGCTACGAGTACATCGCCATCACCGACCACTCCAAGGCCCTGGCCATGGCCAACGGCCTCGACGAGAAGCGCGTCATTGACGTTCGCGGAGCGCGTGCGCGAGCTGGACCAGGCACGCACTCGGCATCCGCGTCTTCTCCGGCATCGAGTGCGACATCCGCAAGGACGGCTCCATGGACCTGGCGGACGACGCGCTGGCCGAGCTCGATCTGGTGATCGGCAGCGTGCACAGCCACATGAACCTGGAGCCGGCGGAGATGACCGACCGCCTGCTGCGCGCGCTCGAATGCCCGCACCTGCGCGTGCTCGGCCACCCCACCGGCCGCCTGCTGCTGCAGCGCGAGGCGTTCCCCTTCGATTTCGAGCGCGTCGCGGCGGAGGCCGTCCGCCGCGGCGTGTGCCTGGAGATCAACGCCAGCCCCGAGCGCCTCGACCTCGATCGCGCGCTCTGCTGCGCGCCGCCAAGGAGCGGGGCGCGAAGTTCGTCATCTCCACCGACGCGCATCACCCCAAGCACCTGGCCAACATGCGCTACGGCGTCATCACGGCCCGCCGCGGCTGGCTCGAGCCCGCCGACATCCTGAATACCGCGATATCATGGAAAAAGTCAGTCGCCGCTCCGTGTGCCGGTGGTGTCATGGTGCAAGCAACCGATTTCAAGATTCCATTCGAAAAATACACACTCAACAACGGGATGCGGGTAATCCTTTCACCCGACAAGTCCGTTCCCGTGGTCAGCGTCTACGTGGTCTACGACGTTGGCGCCCGCTCCGAGGAAAAGGGCCGGACCGGCTTCGCGCACCTGTTCGAGCACATGATGTTCCAGGGCTCCGCCAACGCGCCCAAGGGCCAGCACTTCAAGCTGGTCGAGTCCAACGGCGGGACGATGAACGGCTCGACGCACCCCGACTTCACCGATTATTTCGAGGTGCTCCCCTCCAACCAGCTCGCCGTCGGCCTATGGCTGGAGTCCGACCGCATGCGATCACTGGCGATCAACCAGGAGAATCTCGCCAACCAGAAGGAGGCGGTCAAACAGGAGCGGCGGCTGAATTTCGACAACCAGCCGTACAACACGGCGATCGTGGACCGCTGGCCCGAGATCTCCTTCCAGAACTGGCAAAACTCGCACTCCCTGATCGGCTCGTTCGAGGACCTGGACGCCGCGTCCGTGGAAGATGTGGCCAAGTTCTTCAGGACTTTCTACGCGCCGAACAACGCCGTGCTGGTGCTGGTCGGGGACCTCGACGTCCCCGAAGCGAAGAAGCTGGTGGAGGCCTACTTCGGCGACATACAGCCGCAGCCGCAGCCCAAGCATCCGGACCTTTCCGAACCGCCGGACGTCAAGGCGCTCTCCGAGGTGTACCGCGATCCCCTGGCGCAGGTGCCGGCGGTGGTGATCGGCTACCCGGGCACTGCTCGGCGCTCTTCGGATTACTACGCGCTGAGGATGCTGGACGTGCTGCTCACCGGGGGCGAGAGTTCACGCTTCCAGCAGAACCTTGTGAAAGGCCGTCAGTCGGTGATCCAGTACCAGGCGGACCTGGGCTGGCCCTTCGCCGGCGCGAGCGACTATAAGCATCCCGGGCACTACGCCATGATGCTGCTGCACAACCCGATGTTCAAGGGGGCACAGATCGTCGAGCAGGCTCAGGAGGAGATCGCCAAGATCCAGAAGGACGGGGTGGACCCGAAGGAACTGAGCCGGGCCAAGGCTCTCTTCCGGGCGGGCTTGATGAGCAGGCTGCAGAGCTCGATACAGCGCGCGCGGCTGCTGGGCCAGTACGAACTGCTGGACGGAAATCCGGACTTCCTTAACACGGAGCTCGCGTCACTGCTGGCGGTGACCCCGGGCGAGGTGCAGGCAGTGGCCAGGAAATACTGCACGGCCGAGAGGCGCTTCGTCCTGGAGATTGTTCCCGCGCCCGCCGAGGAGAAGCCCGAGGCATGACAATGTCTGCACAGAGAATTGACCGAACCAAGCCTCCCGAGACGGCTCCTCTGCCTTCCTTTAAGTTGCCCTCTGTGTTCGAAACCACGCTGCCCAACGGGCTGCGCGTGGTCCTGGTGGAAGACAAGCGGTTCCCGCTGGTTACGCTCAGGCTGGCCCTCGAGGCGGGCATGAAGTTCGATCCCAAGGACCTGCCCGGCCTCTCGGAAGCGGTGGGTACACTGCTGACCGAAGGCACCAAGACGCGCAGCTCGCGCCAGATCGCCGAAGAACTGGCCGACATCGGCGGCGCGCTGAGGGCCGCATCCGGCCCTGACGGGCTGACCATGCAGGGCAGTGCTTTGGCGGAGAACCTGCCGAAGCTGCTGGATCTTACCGCCGACGTTGCCCTGAATGCCGCGTTCCCCGAAGACGAAGTCAAGCTTTACAAGGCCCGGCGCACGCAGGAATTGCTCGCGGAGCGTTCCGACGCCGGGTACTGGGCGGACGAGAAGATCACGGCGGTCGTATTCGGCCCGCATCCCTATTCCCACGAGAACCCCACGCCGGAGTCGATTGCCAAGCTCGACCGCAACGTCTTGGGGCAGTTCCACGACACGCACCTTGCGCCGAACAACGGCGTGCTCATTCTGCTCGGCTCGCTCCCCTCACGAGACGAGACCCTGGGCTTGATCCAGGCTCGTTTCGGCGCCTGGCAGAAAAAAGACCTGGCCGCCCGGCCCGCGCCGGACTTCCCGTCGCCGTCCAGGAGCATCACCTTGGTGGATCGCCCCGGTTCGGTCCAGGCCGACATCCGCATGGGGCGGCTTGCCGTCGATCGAAACAGCCCCGACTATTTCGCCATGGTCGTAGCTAACACCATCCTCGGCGGGGGCGCCAGCTCGCGCATGTTCACGGACATCCGCGAGAAGCAGGGCTACGCTTACGACGCCCACAGCAGCATGCAGGCCCGCAAGAATGCCGGGCTGTTCACCACCGTGACGCAGGTCCGTAATGAAGTGCTGGAGCCGGCGCTGAAGGCGGTCACGGCGGAGCTTGACGACATGGTCAAGAAGCCCGTGCCGCCGGACGAGCTCAGCGATGTCAAGAATTACCTGAGCGGCAACTTCGTCATCGGGCTGGAGACCCAGGCCGGGCTTGCCAGCCAGCTCGCCAACATGAAGCTGCTGGGCGTGCCCGATAACTACCTGGAGACCTTCACCGCGCGCATCCGCGCCGTCCAGCCGGAGCAGATTCAAGCCGCGGCCGCGCGCTACATGGCGCCGGAGGCCGCTGGCATCGTGGTGGTGGGAGACGCTTCCGAGATCGGCAAGACGCTGGAGAGGTTCGGCAAAGTGACGGTCGTGAAAGCCGAATGATGAAGCTCATCTCCTCCCGCGAGCGTTACCGCTGCGACCTTTTTCGCATCACCGAGGACCACGCGGTTGATCCGGATGGATTCCAGATCCGCCGCTCCATCGTGCAGCACGCCGGTTCGGCGGTCATGATGCCGGTGGACGAAAAGGGCCGTATCCTGCTTGTGCGGCAGTACCGCCTGCCCGCGCGGGGGATGCTGTGGGAACTGCCCGCCGGCCGCCTCGACCCCGGCGAGAAGCCGCTCCAGGCCGCCAAGCGAGAGCTTGAAGAAGAGACCGGCTACCGCGCCCGCAAGTGGAGGAAGCTGCTTTCCTTCTACCCGAGCCCCGGCTACGTTGCCGAGAAGATGACCATCTTCGTGGCGACGGACTTGATCAAAGGCGAACCCCGGCCCATGGAGGACGAGCGCATCCGCTGCCGCTGGTTCAACCCCCGCGACCTCGACCGCATGATCCGCACCGGCCGCCTCCAGGACGGCAAGACCATCGCGGCTTTCCTCGCCTGGCAGCGGTCCGCGTAGGGGCGTGCTCCCGGCAAGGCGGCGCCGAGCGGTCCTGAGCATGTTAGTATACTCATATGAGTTACCGGCTTCAGGTCTTAATTCCGTCGGCGCTCGACGCCCGGTTGCGGAAGGCGGCCCAGCGCGGTCGTGTCTCCAAGGGGGAATGGGTGCGCCGCGCCCTGGAAGAGTCGCTGCGGGATGCGCGCTCGGGACGTCCGGCTTCCGACCCCGTGACTCGGTTGTCTTCTCTCGGCGCCCCGACAGCGGACATCGGCCGGATGCTTTCGGAGATTGAGGCGGGCCGCTCGTGAGGGTGTTTGTCGATTCCAACATCCCCATGTATGTAGCGGGAGGTCCCCACGAGCACCGCGAGCCCGCGCGCCGTTTTCTTGAGCGGGTCCGGAAAGGCGAGGTAGACGCTTGCACGAGCACCGAGGTGCTCCAGGAGATCCTTTACCGCTATTCGTCCCTAGGCCGGCTGGACCTGGCGCGGGAGGTGTACGACCTGTTCGTGGAAATCTGTCCCGTTGTTCTGGATGTCACGCTGGCGGACACGGATCGGGCGCGAGACCTGCTGTGCGAAGCGTCCGGCATTTCGGCCCGGGACGCCGTCCACGCGGCGGTCATGCTGAACCACGAGGTGGAACGGATCGCGACCTTTGACGCCGGCTTCGACCGCGTGCCCGGGATTCGCCGGCTTCGACTTCCCTAGAGGCCGCAATCCCGCTTTCAGGCAAACGGCCAGACGCGCTCGATGGTCCTTGACAGGATCCAGGACTTGTCTTCCTCGGTGAGGAACTTCATGTCGTCGCGGACGACCGTGAGCGCCTGGCGGTAGCTGGCGCGGTCCTCCACCAGGGGCCAGTCCGTGCCCCACATCAGGCGAGTCGGGCCGAAGGCGGCGTACAGGCGCTTGACGTACTCCTGCGCGTCCAGATAGGGATACGGCTGCCTGGAAATCGACCAGGTGTGCGAGATCTTCACGAATACCTTGGGGTAACGTGCCAGCGCGATAAGTTTTTCGAGCTCGGCCGGCTGGTTGACCGGGCAGTCCGCCATGTGGTCGATAACCACGGTGAGGTCCGGATAATGCTCAGTGAGGCGTCCAATGTCCGGCATGCGCGTGATGGGCGCCAGGATCTGCATCGGCACCTTGAGCGACTCCGTGCGCTTCCACAGGGGAGGCATCAGATCGCCGCGGATCCAGTCGCCGCTGGTGTCCGCGCCGGGGCTGAGACGCACGCCGTGAAACCCCTCTTCGGTGAGCTTGGAGAGATGATCCGGCGCGGCGGGATCCTCCGGGTTCACCCGCGCCACACCGCGGAAGAACCGGGGGTATTTCCGCAATGTGTCGGCGGCGTAGCGGTTGTCCCAGCGGTAGCCGATGTACTGCACGATCACGGTCTTCTCCACGCCGTTGGCCTTCATCAGTTCGAGAAGCATCTCCGGCGTGGCGTCGCGCTTGGGAGGCTGCGTTGTTTCCTTGGCCCACGGGTAGCGAGGGTCATTGACCCAGACGTGCACGTGAGGATCGATGATGCGGTACTTCGCGGCAGCGCCCGCCGAAGCGAGAGAAAGCGAAGCAAGGAAGGTACGCCGGTTCATGTAACAAAGTGTACTCCACAACCAGCGTGCAGCGCGGTTGACGCCGCGGCCTTCGAACTGAAATGATGAGTGTTCTCCATTGAAGACCAAGTCCGCACTCATCCTTCTATTCTGCCTGCCGTTGGCCTGCCTGGCGCAAACCGACGGGACTCCCACTTTGACCATCCCCCGTGTCTCCCGGGCTCCCAAGCTGGCCGACTTCGTCAATGCGGCTCCTCGCGAGGCGGAGCTCGAGGTGACGGACTTCCGGCAGCTCGATCCGCACGACGGGGATCCAGTGAGCCAGCCCACCACCGCTTTTCTTTCTTACGATGACAAGAACCTCTACGTGGCCTTCATCGCCAAGGATGATCCCAACCTGATCCGCGCCCGCGTGGCCAAGCGCAAGCAGATCTTGAGCGACGACCGGGTCACAATCAACATCGACACCTTCCACGACCACCGCCACGCCTACTGGTTCGACGTCAATCCGTACGCCGTCCAGCTCGACGGGATCACCACGGATGGTTATGGCGACGATTTCAGTTGGGAAGGGCTCTGGTACACGGAGGCGAAGATCACGGCGGACGGCTATGTGGTGCTCATCACCATCCCGTTCCGCACGCTTCGCTTTCCGGACGCCCCGCGACAGCGGTGGGGCGTGATGCTCGGCCGCTTCATCCAGCGCAACAACGAGTTCTCGATGTGGCCCTTCATCTCGCGGAAACGTATGCCGCAGTTCGTGGCGCAGTTTGGACACCTGGAAGGCTTGGAGAACATTTCGCCCGGCAGGAACCTCCAGTTCATCCCCTACGGCCTGTTCGCGCGCTCGCGCTATTTGGACCAGCCCCCGGCGACCGCGCTGCGGTTGGTCACCGAGTCGAATTCCCGCGCCGGCCTCGACGGCAAGGCCGTCATCAAGGATGCGCTCACGCTGGACATGACCTTGAATCCCGACTTCAGCCAGGTCGAGTCCGACGAGCCACAGGTGACCGTGAACCAGCGCTACGAAGTCTTCTACCCGGAACGCCGCCCGTTCTTCATGGAGAATGCATCCTACTTCAGCACGCCACTGAGCCTGTTCTTCTCACGGCGCATTGTGGATCCTGAATTCGGGGCGCGTCTTACGGGGAAACTGGGCCGCTGGGGCATA
Organism: Bryobacterales bacterium; assembly: GCA_963798455.1. Classification (GTDB taxonomy): domain Bacteria; phylum Acidobacteriota; class Terriglobia; order Bryobacterales; family Bryobacteraceae; genus CAWCTD01. The sequence continues at coordinate 3,251,434 of CAWCTD010000003.1, read as the reverse complement.
GGAGTTCTTGCCGCTGACGACCGGGCGCCGGGGCGGACTCTGGACCCGTCCAATGCCCGCTACGGCCAGCGGGCGACGAACGGCGTCCTGAGCCTCCAGCGCGATTTTCGGAAAGACTCTCATCTGCGTCTCCTCGCGACGGACCGTGAATTCGGCTCCGACTACAACCGGCTGTCTTCCCTGGACACACGATTGAACCTGGGGCACAATCTGTTCGTCACCGGACAGGCGGTTACCAGTCTCAGCCGGTCGGCCGCCGCCGGCAAGTACTCCGGCAACCTCTACTACGCCCGGTTCGAGCGCTCCGGCAGGAGGTTCCAGGCTTACTCCTCCTACACGGACATCAGCCCCAACTTCCGCGCTGAACTTGGCTACATCCCGCGCACCGACATCCGCCAATTCAAGAACCGGGTGGGCTACCGCTGGTGGCCGGCGAACAAGACCATCATGAACTTCGGGCCGGCGATTATCGTCCTCGGGAACTGGAACAGGTTGGGGCAAACGCAGGATTGGGAAGTCGACTTCGAGTGGGGAATGCAGCTAACCCGCCTTACGAACTTCACCTACAGCCGCGGAGAGGTGTACGAGTTGTTCAAGGGACAGGGCTTCCGCAAGCACGCGAACTACTACATCTTCAATACCGAATGGTTCAGGTGGCTGGCCGTTTCGAGCAGTTTTTCGCACGGCGACGCCGTCAACTACTATCCCGCCGCCGGCTACGCCCCGTTCGCCGGAAACTCCCAATCCGCCAACCTGGGCCTGACGCTGCGGCCCACCGCGCGGCTGCAGCTCGACGAGACCTACATCTACAGTCACCTGCGAACCGCGGCGGCGTCCATCTACACCAACCACATTGTGCGCTCTAAGGCGAATTACCAGTTCACGCGCGAACTCTCCCTGCGAGCCATCGTGGATTATAACGGCGTGCTGCCGAACGCCTCGCTGGTCGCCCTGGATCGCACTAAGCGCGTGAGCTACGACTTTCTCCTGACCTACCTGCTGCACCCCGGCACCGCGCTCTATGTGGGCTATACCGACATCTACCAGAACCTGCGACTGGATCCCTCCCGGCCGCCCTATCTGACGCTTTCCGGATTCCCGGACCTGAACACCGGCCGTCAGCTCTTCGTGAAGATGAGCTACCTGTTCCGCTTCTAACGTACCGCGTCGCCACCCTAGTCGATCCCGAGGGTCTCGAGGATCGAGGCGACATCGGCAGGGGTCACGTGAACAGCCTGCTGCATCGAGGAGGGGTCTTGCCGCTGGTCGAAAGCCGCCAGCAGTGACAGCTTGGCGATCGCGTAGTGCTCCGTGCCGGTCAGCTCGCGCCCGTGAGCCGTCTGCCATGGCGCTACGGCCGCCTCGCTCAGGAGCACCGAAACCGGCACGAACGTCCGCCGGTTCGCGCTCACCTCGAAGACATGCTCGGCGCCTCCCTGGCAGGGCCGGTGACCGCGGTAGAAGTAGCTGTAGACGTAGCCGCTCTCGGCCGAGTACGTCTTTTCGCGGCGCACAGCGGGGGCGCCGGTGAGGGGCGGCGGCTTGTCGTGTCGTAGCCAGCCGGACATGGCGGTCAGCGCGAGATCGATTCCATCCCGTACTCGGTTTCTTGACATGATAAGACAGATGGGTGGCCAGCTTCCTTGTGCCGTCGCGTTTGTCCTGATTTTCTGCTCAAGCAGCGCCGCTGCCCAGGAAGCGCCAGCGCCCGAAAGACCGGTACTCGTCAACGCCGGCTCCCCCATGCGAGTTCCTTACCAGTGCTCGGACGAGGACATGACCGCCTCCGGGCTGCACTGCACGCCGGACGCGCCCTGCCCGGTCTACCTGGAACTCACCGCCGTGGAAGCTGTCGGCGCGAGGCTGTTTCTGGTGGGCAACATCCACACCGAATCTGTCACGCTTCAGTCCGTAGCGCTGGCGAGTGCGGACACTGGAAGGACCTGGAACGAGCCGTTCGACCGAATCCGGGGCGCTTCCCTCGACGGCATTCAGTTCTTCGATTATGAGACGGGCTGGATCAGCGGCGAGGTCGTCCAACCGCTGCCGCGCGATCCCTTCTTCCTGCTCACGACGGATGGAGGCGCGACCTGGCGGCGGCGCCCTGTGTTTTCGGAGAACCGTCCCGGAGCCGTGGAGAGGTTCCGGTTCGACTCCCGCAGCGACGGCACGTTGTGGATCGACCGCAGCCAATCCGGCGAGACGGGCGCTCTCTACGAACGGTACGAAAGCACCACGGGCGGCGAGAGCTGGACGCTGCGCGAAGCTCTGAATCGTCCCCCAGCGGCCGCGCCCGGCGACCTCGCGCGGGACCCGGCCTGGCGGCTTCGCCCGGACCAGACGACGCAATCCTACCGGGTGGAAAGGCGAGTGGACAGCCTGTGGCAACCGGTGGCGGCGTTCCTGATCCCGGCCGGTGAGTGCAGGCCGTCCGTCAGACCTCTTCCGGAGCCGCCCGAGCCTGCGCCAACACCACCCGCCAAGCCGCCTGGACCGCCGCGCAAAAAGCGTTGACGTTCCGCTGCTCTCTCCCGATCGGTTATCATGGGGAGGCGAATTCTGACATGGCCCGCGTAAGCCTTGCTACTCCAGTGCAAGACCAGAAGTCGTACCACTTCAGTCCGCGGCAATCGACTGCCCTCGTGTTCCTCTGCACGCTTTTTGGCGCAGTCGCCCAAATCCTCATCAAGCATGGGGCAAACGGGCTGGCCAGTGGCAGCCCCCTGGCGATGATTACCAACCTGCCTCTGGTCGCCGGCTACAGCCTCTACGGCGTCAGTACGGTGTTGCTCGTCCTGGCGTTGCGCGACGGTGAGCTGTCGATCCTCTACCCCGTGATCTCTCTCACCTACGTCTGGGTAACGCTGCTTTCGCTCCTGTTTTTCAAGGAGAGAATAAACGCCTGGAAGCTTCTGGGCGTGGCGGTCGTCGTGGCCGGCGTGGCTCTGATAGGGAAGGACAGCAAGAAGTGAAGACCCCCCTTTCCTCGATGCTCCTCGTCTTCATCGCCGCCTTCATCGGCTCGTTCGGCGCGGTCTTTCTGAAGTCGGGGGCCGGAAGACTCCATCGAGACATCAAGACAGTGATCTTGAACTGGCGTCTGGCCTTAGGCGTGGGGTTTTATCTCCTCTCATCCTTTTTCTTCGTTCTGGGGGTTCGCCGGGGGGAGCTCACCATTCTCTACCCGATGGTCTCTCTCGGCTACGTCTGGACCCTCCTATGGTCCCGGCTCTTTTTCAAGGAAAGCATGACCCGTAACAAGTTCCTCGGGATTGGGCTGGTCCTGGCGGGGATTGTGCTGCTCAACCTCGGCAACAAGTAGGCACGGTGGGCCGGCGGTCACCTGCCGCGCGCGTGGGAAACCATAGGCTGACCCTTCATGGGTGGTGGGGGCGCCGGAGCTTCCTCCGGAACTGGGGCGGGGGACTTTTTCAGGCGGGTGTCCAGCCGCGCCAGGATCATTTCCTCCTTGAGCTTCTTGAACTTCGGTGTCCCCGGCTCGGCTCCCGCGGCGGCCACTTGACGGTCCGTGATCTCCTGTGCTGCCTGGAGGTGCTTCTGAAGGTAGTTTCGGATCCTGTCCTGCACGATGCGCTGGTCTGACGTCAGGTAGAGGTACAGCAGCTGCTCCCCCGGCGCCTTGGACAGCACCGTGTAGAGCTGAGAAGCCTTGCTTACCCTCGCCGACTTCAGAACCTTCTCCAGCTTTCTCGACTCCGTTGCCAGCTTCGATACCAGATCCAACTCCGCCTTGCCGGCCGCGGTTGCCTGGGCGAATGCCGCCTTCTCCCTGGGCGTCAGCTTTTCGGTAACCAGGTGCAGGAACAGCGCCAGGTGGTTGATGGGGAGATCGACCCCGAACGGGATCGACTGTGTTGCCTTCAGCAGCCGGGAAAAGCCGCCCAGATTGAGCTTCTGATCCGCGCCAGAGGGCAGGAACAAACCGAGCAATTTCTGCTCGGCGAAAGCCTGCAACACCGCGCCCGGGTTTGGCTCCGCGGCGGTTTGCGCCAATTCCTCGAACAGCCGGCGCGCGGGGATGAGCTTCTCCAGTTCCTCCAGGCGCGCGTTCTCGTACTGCTGCCGGGTCCGTTCCTCTATGGCAAGATCGAAGCGCACCCGGAAGCGAATCAGCCGCAGCAGGCGCGCGGGATCATCGTAGAGGACGCGGTTGTGGACAGCGCGCAATTCCTTGTGCTCCAGATCGGCCAGCCCGTTGGTGGGGTCCAGCAAAAGGCCGAGCGAAGCATGGTTCAAGGAGAGAGCGATGGCGTTGATGGTGAAGTCGCGGCACCGGAGGTCCTCCTGAATCGTGGCCGGCGTGATCAGGGGACGGCCGCCGCTCTTCGGGAAGCGCTCTTGCCGGGCCATGGCGATTTCCGCGGTGACGCCGCCCGGGAACAGGAGGTCCGCGGACCGGCAGTGTTCATCCATGGCCGTTACTGTGGCGGGGGCCTTCTCGGCGACCGATTTGGCCAGCTTCAAGGCGTTACCCTCAACCGTGAAGTCCAGGTCGCGGATCGGGAAGCCGCCCAGCATGTCACGAACCGCGCCCCCGGTCAGGAAGAGGTTCACGTTGGCGCGGGCCGCGGCCGCTTGCACCTCTGAGACTACGCGGTTTTGGATCGCGCTTAAGTGGCTGTCCAGCATGAATATGTAGTCGCTCATCGCAAACGCTCTCGGTTCCGCGTCGATCCAGCCGCCAGATGGGCCGGCTAGGCGCGAGGATGGTGCTCCTCTACCGTCTTCTTCAATCTCGCACGGAGAACGTGCGTATAAATCTGGGTCGTCGATATGTCCGCGTGCCCCAGCATGGTTTGCACGCTCCGCAGGTCCGCCCCCCCTTCCAGCAGGTGAGTGGCGAAAGTGTGCCGGATGGCGTGAGGCGTCAGGCCGTGGAAGATGCCGGCTTTCTTGCCGTGTAAGATCAGCAGCTTCCAGAATGCCTGGCGGGTCAGTCTTCCGCATCTGGAGGTGACGAACAGATATCGGCTCCCCCGTCCCCGTAACAACGTCGGACGGCTCGTCCCTAGATAATGGCTGACGGCTGTCAGGGCGGACTTGCCCACGGGGACGAGACGCTGCCTTCCCCCTTTGCCTGTCACCCGCAGCACACCCAGTTCAAGATTCAAGTCGGACAATTCCAGTTGGCACAGCTCAGAGACGCGCAGTCCCGCCGCATACAGAAGTTCGAGCATGGCCCGGTCTCGCACCCCCGTGGGCTTGGACTGTGCCGGGGCTGCGATGAGCCGGTTCATCTGCTCTAAATTCAAATACTTAGGCAAGCTGGTCCACCGCTTGGGCATGATCAGCAAGGCAGTAGGGTCGCTCTGGATGGCGCCTTGCCGCAGAAGAAAACCGAAATAATTGCGAAGAGTGGTCAAGTGCCTTGCGATAGAACGGCTTGACAAACCCACGCGGTAGAGCGAATCCAGGTACCGTCCGAGTCCCTCGGCGCCATGGATCTCATCGCCTTCCTCCCGTTGGCAGTAGGAAAGGAACTTGCCCAAATCCAGACGATAGGCATCCAGAGAATTCTCAGCCAATCCCTTCTCGATACGACAGTAGTCGAGGAAGATTTGCACTTGCCCGGAAAAGGAGGCGCCGCTCTGCATCGTGCCAATGATACAATACCTCCGAAATTGTTTAAAAGCAAAATTGATCTAAAAGGAGCCTTTTGGCCGGTTCTACCAGCAAGAAAGTGGTGATCTGGCGCTTCGAGCGCGAGCAGGTCACCGGCTTTGTCAACCCCAGGACCTACCTTCTGCCCACGGGCGTGGAGTTGCTGACCCAGCAGGGTACGGTCTGTGTGCTGCCCTACGCCGAGGTAAAAGCCGTTTGTTTTGTTAGAGATTTCTCCCAGGCGGAGAATGAGCCAAGTGCCCGCCTCTTTCAGGCGCGTCCCAAGAGCGAGGGGCTCTGGGTACGAATGCGCTTCCTGGACAACGAACTGATGGACGGGTTGCTGCCCAACAGCCTGCTCCAATTGGACCCGTTCGGGTTTACCGTGATTCCTCCGAACCCGTCATCCAACAATCAGCGTGTCTTCGTTCCCCGGAGCGCGCTACGCGAGTTTCACGTGCTTGGCGTGGTGGGCAGCCCGCTACGGCCCCGAAAGCGTAAACCCTTGCCGAAGAGTCAGATGGAGATGTTCGAATAGCCTGTCCCCGCAGCCAGGAAACCCCCAGTTCCGGCAAGCGCCGCAGCCGTGGGTCCAGACTCGCGGCTGCGCTGAGAGGCCTGCCTAGTGGGCCCCCGTCTCGAACAGATCTTGCCAGGATGGACCGAGTGATATCCAGCGGTCGGCATCCGCGGTGTCGGCTTCCGCCATCGAGAGCGAGCCGTGCCCCTGTTCGCAAAGTAGTTCGGTGGTGGCCGGCTCGAGCATGCTACCCCAGGAGCCGATGGCAACCGGCCATGAGAGGTGCCGGAGGCAGAGCGGGCAGCGACGCCGCTGGTCGGCGACACTCCATCTCACCACAATGCCGAAGGCCGCCATGGAGAGGGCCCAAAAGACGACATTTGCCGTTACCCCAAGGTTGTCAGGAAGCGGCATACGGGCGCGGAACCCCGCGCCCGCCTCTATCCAGAGCACGGCTGTGACCACGAAGACAGATGCGGTTTTCCAAAGGAAGAACAACCAATAGCGCCACCCATGCCCGAGCAGCGGGAGGCGATTGAGAGCGGCTGCCCCCATCCCGATGGCCAAGGCGAAGGTGAGGGAGAACAAGTGGGCGACGAGTATATCCTCCCGAGGGTCCGGCCGGGCAAGGCTCACAGTCCGGGCGATCTCGAAGACGGCGCGGGTGCTGCCGAAGCCGCGGCTCAGAACGCCGGTGGCCGCGACAACAGCAGCAAGGCCGGCCAGCACGCAGAGCGGGCTGCGAGCAAAGCTGCGGAGCCGCTCGCGGCTGAAGCGGCTCCAGAAGGCGTCCGCCAACGCCGGCCCGCAATAGGCGGCCACCTGCGCAGGCCCGCGGAAAATCACCTCCCCACGTTCGATGAGAGCCCACCAGTCCCGCATGCCGGAGTCCCAGCGGGTGCGCCACCGGGTGCGCTGCGGCAGCGGCACGATGCGTCCGGCTAGCCAGATCAGACAGTGACCCAACTTGGGTTCCCGCTGTCGCCAAGACTCCTGCATAAGTCCTCGGTTCTTTCTCTATTCTAGACGCCGCCGGGGTGAGCGTTGTTCCGTGCGCCGGACCTTCTCGTGGCATCCTCGGGGTCAATCTGTAAAGGCGCTGCCTAGCCCCCGAGCGGGTGTTCTTCGAGGTCAATCCAGGTATTGAACCGGGTGGCCTGCACGAAGGTGGCACGGTCCGCCAGGAAGGCCCTCCGGTGAGCAAACTCGGCCCAGCGGTAGTGAGCCAGCTCGAACACCGCTGGCACCTGCGCCGGGCTGATCTGTTGCGCCAGGGTGATGTGCGGATGGTAGGGGAACGGCTCGTCGAAGTGCGCTGCCCCCACGTTCAAGGCCGCGTGCAACGCCTCCATCTCGGCTTTGCCCTTGGTCAAGGCCACGTAGACCACCGACGTGGCCGTGAAGATCCCGATGTCGTTCAGGTGCACTTCGAACGGCTCGAATGCGTCCAAAACGCGCCGTATCTCCTCGCAGGCCAGTTGCGGATCGCGCAAGGGCCGCGGCACCAGGTGCGTCACATGCGCCCGGAAGCTGCAGCCCGGCACCAGCTCCTGGCGGAGCTTGTCGATGAAGCCGGCGAGGGGCTCGGGCAGGTACGTGACCAGCGAGAACAGGTTGATGCGTTCCGCTGGCCCGGGATCGGAGGCCATCCTGTTTATTCTATCCGTTCGGCGTTTCGGGCAGGAGCCAGCGCGCCTCCTCGAAGCCCACGTACTTACAGATGAACAGGGTGCCGTCCTCCTTCTCCAGCAAGTCCCCCACCGCGAGGGCCCGGCCGGAGCCTTGCAGGGCCGCCCAGGCCGCGTACTCACCCGGCGCCTTGAGGGAGCCCCCGTCCCGGTAGTCCCGGGCTTTGACGCCGGTCGCGCCGCTGGTGTGCGGCGCCCATCGAAACTGCTGTTGCTGGTTCTCTTTCAGCCAGTGAATCCGGTACGAGGGCATAATGACCCTATTTTCGCTCAAAACATTCAGAATGCAATCTGTTTCATTGGGCGGGCCAGCGACTCGATCCCATGTTTTCTGGCACAATGGGAGTCGCGGAACGGTTGCGCGCGACCCCGCTATGAAGAAGCTGCTCCTCCTCCTCGTCCCTGTCGTTTTCGTGTTGCTCGGATGGGCGCTCTACCGGCAGCGGCACACCCCTCCGGAGGTCCCTTTCGCCCGTGTAGTCCGGGAAACGGTCGTCAGCACGCTCGTGACCAACGGGAAGGTCGAACCCTATGAGTGGGCGGCTGTTCTGGCCGAGCGCTCCGGAGTCGTGGAAAGGTTCCACGCCGGGCGGGGAACTCGCGTGAAGCGAGGGGATCTGCTGGTGGAACTCGGCGCCCAGGATGCCAAGACTGAGATGACCGCAGCCGAGGCGCGGGCAGCCGAGGCGCGGGCGGAACTGCAAGTCTTCGAGCGGGGCGGCCGTGCCTCGGACCTGGCTGGTCTGGAGGGCGAGACGGAGCGTGCCAGGATGGATCTGGACGTGGCGCGCAAAGACCGTGCCGCCCTGGAGCGGCTGGCCGCGAAACAGGCGGCGACCAGGCAGGAGGTGGAGGAGGCGGCCCGCCGGGTGGAGAGCGCGGAGCTACGGCTCCAGGACCTTTCGAAGCGGCATTCCGCGCTGGTGGATCCGTCGGACCGGACTGTCGCGTCGGCCAAGCTGCGCGAAGCCGAGGCCGCCGTGGAGCTGGCGCGCGTGCGATTAGACAAGTCCATGATTCGCGCCCCGAACGCCGGGATCGTCTACGACACCGAGGTCCGGGCCGGCTCCTTCTTGAACCCTGGAGACACCGTGGCGAAGGTGGGGCGCATCGACAGGGTCCGGGTACGGATCTACGTGGATGAGCCCGAGCTCGGGCGCGTGGCTCGGGGCATGCCCGTCACCATCACTTGGGACGCGCTCCAGGATCGCCGCTGGCAAGGCGCCGTGGAACGGATGCCCACCGAGATCGCGAGCCTGGGGACGCGGCAGGTGGGTGAGGTTGTCTGCGTGATTGAGAACCCGGGCGGCGAGCTAATCCCTGGAACGAACATCAACGCGGAAATCCGCTCGCACGTGGCCCAGAACACGCTGTCGATCCCGCGCGAGGCGTTGCGCCGGCAGGACGGCACAGCGGGCGTTTTCCTCCTCCAAGAGGACCGGATCACCTGGCGCACGGTCGAGATTGGGATTTCGAGCGTCACCCGCACACAGATCCTCAAGGGCCTCTCCGAAGGCGACGCCGTTGCCCTCCCCACCGACGGCGCGCACCTGGCCAGCGGCGCGCTGGTCCGGCCGGTGTTCCGGTAGAACACCGCGCCTGGCCCCTACAACAACGATTGGATTTGCCGGATCAGATTCTCGTCGGTCCAGACCTCCGGCCCAATGTGCTTCTGTACCACTCTGCCGCTCGCATCGACGACGTAGGTCTCGGGGAACTTGAAGGTGCCGTACTCTCCGCTGATTTTGGCCGAGGGATCCCGCGCCGTCAGGAAAGACACCTTCTCCTTCCTAAGGAACTCCTTGTAAGCGCGCTCGCTCTTGTCCACGCTCACGCCCAAGACCACCACCCCCGAAGAGGCCAGCCGCCGCTGGAACTCCTCGAGGGAGGGCATCTCCTCCACGCACGGCGGGCACCATGTGGCCCAGAAATTCAGCACCAGCAGCCGTCCCCCGAAATCCGAGCGCGAAATTGTGCGCCCGCTGTCCGTCGTGAGGTGGAAATCAGGCGCCTTGTCGCCCACGCCCACGACCTTATCCCGTAGCGAATCGAAGATGGCGCCCGCCAGCAGCGCCAGCAGCAACCCGATCGAAATCCGCAGCATCTGTTGTGTCTTGTTCGAGCTCATGCAGTCTCGTCTATAATTTTAGAGTATCTGTGCGCCATCGCACGGCATCATAATCATTTGCAGTCATGCTGATAACGCGAAGAGCCGAATTCTCCGCCGCGCACGTGTGCCGCAACCCGGCGCTCTCGAGCGAAGAGAACCAGGCCATCTACGGAGCCGAGTCCAACCCGCGCGGCCACGGCCACAACTTCGTACTGGAGGTCACGCTCGAGGGCGAGCCGGATCCCGTCACGGGCATGGTTTACGATCTGAAGAAGCTCAGGGAAGTTCTCGAACGCGAGATCATCCAGCCTTTCGATCACCGGTTCCTGAACCTCGAGGTGGCGCCTTTCGATCGCGTGATCCCGACCGCGGAGAACATCACGATCGAAATCTGGAAACGCCTCGAGCCCCGCTTCCAGGAGCCGGGAATAAGGCTCCATTCGGTGCGGCTCCGGGAGACGGACGATCTCTACGTAGACTACGACGGAGCGGGTTCGTGATCCGGCTGACCCGCTGCTACCGCTTTTCGGCTTCGCACCGGCTGTACACGCCGGCGCTCACGGACCGCCAGAACGCCGAGCTCTACGGCAAGTGCAGCAACCCGCACGGCCACGGGCACGACTACGTGCTGGAAGTGAGCGTGTGCGGGCCCGTGGACGCGAGGACCGCCCGCGTGGTTGACGTTGCCGTGCTGGACGCGCTGGTCGAAGTCAAGATCCTTTCGCAACTGCGGCATCGGGACCTAAATGCGGAGGCGGCCGGCTTGGCCGGGGCCGTACCCACCACGGAGAACCTCGCTTCGGGCATACGGGGCAGGCTTCTGGAGTCCTGGCCAGAGGCTTTCCCCGGCGGAGATCCGAGGTTGGACCGGGTGCGCGTCCACGAGACGCGAAAGAACGTTTTCGAAGTACCGGCATCGATATGAGGAAAAGCAAAGCCACAGCCAAGGTGATGACGCCACACTCCCGCGGGGCCTCGATCACGGCGCAACTGGAGAAGATCATCCGAGATCTCGGGGAAGACCCGGGCCGGGAGGGCCTGCTGAAGACCCCGGAACGCGCCGCGCAGGCGTTCGAGTTTCTGACCAGCGGCTATCGCATGAGCGTGGACAAGATCCTCAACGGGGCGCTTTTCGCCATGACGTACGACGAGATGGTCATCGTCAAGGACATCGAGTTCTTCAGCCTCTGCGAACATCACCTGCTGCCCTTCTTCGGCAAGGTACACGTGGCCTACATTCCTCGGGAGAAGGTCGTCGGGTTGAGCAAGATTCCGCGCATCGTGGACATGTTCGCCCGGAGGCTGCAAGTGCAGGAGAGGCTGACGCAGCAAATCGCCCAGACTTTGGATCAGGCGATCAACCCGCTGGGGGTGGGCGTGGTATGCGAGGCCCGACACCTCTGCATGATGATGCGGGGCGTCGAGAAGCAGCACTCCGGCGGCGTCACCAGCTCGATGCTAGGGGCCTTCCGCAGCCACAAGGAGACCCGCGACGAATTCCTGTCTCTGGTCGCGCACACCTCTCTCGGGTTTTGAGGCCGCGCAGCCCGTCACGTCACTTTCACCACGGGCTCCTGGCCCTTGCCCCCATGCTAGGATGAGGGTTTGATGACAGAGAACTTCCGGCATTTTCAGGCAGGGCCGGATCCCCTGGGCCGCACCTGGCAGGTGGATCTGCTCTGGTTGCAGACCGCGACGTTCCATCCGGCACAGCGACTCGGTGGACGTTAAGTTTCTGCTCTCCGACGGCGACACGCGGGTGGAAAAGGTGGTCTCGTTGCGTCACCCTGACCTCCTGGAGCTCAGCCGCAAGGCCGGCCGCCCCTTGACGGACGCCTGGTGCATGAAGCTGGCCGCTCTCCATTTGACACGCATGGTCGAGACGGGAGAGGACTTCGAGAAGGCGCTGGTGACGCTGGACCGGAGCGACCTGGAAAGGCGCCTGGCGGCGCCCGAGGGATCGCCGGCGTGAGTCTGGCCGGGCAACTGCGGGAATGCGGCGTGGTGGGAGCTGGAGGCGCCGGCTTTCCCACTTCCGTCAAGGCCACGGCCGAGGTTGAGTTCGTCCTGGCCAACGGCGCGGAGTGCGAGCCCCTCCTTCACAAAGACGTGGAGCTGATGCAGAACTTCCCGGCGGAAATTGTCGCCGGCATGCATCTGATGATGGAGGCCACCAAGGCCAAGCGCGGCAAGTTCGGCATCAAAGAGAAGAACGCCAGGGCCGTGGAGGCCGTTCGAGCCTGTCTCAAACCAGACCAGGTGGACCTGGTGCTGTTGGGCGACTTCTATCCTTCGGGTGACGAATACGAGCTGGTCTACAGCGCGACGGGCCGCCTGATTCCGCCGGCCGGCATCCCCCTTCAAGTGGGCTGCGTGGTGAACAACGTGGAGACCCTCTACAACGTGCATCAGGCCAGCAAGGGCGAACCGGTGGTGCGGAAATTCGTATCCGTGGCTGGAGCCGTGCGGGAGCCGAAGTCATTCTGGGCGCCGGTGGGCGCCTCCTTCCGCGATCTTATCGACTGGGCGGGGGGCGCAAGCGTGCCGGACTTCGGCCTGTTCGTCAGCGGCATCATGATGGGCAAACTGACCTTCGACCTGGAAGACGTGGTCACCAAGACCACCGCCGGCCTGATCGTTCTGCCCAGAGAGCACTACCTGGTCCCGCGGAAAGGCAGGCCGCTGGAGGCCATGCATCGCATCGGCAAGTCGGCCTGCGACCAATGCAGCTACTGCACCGAGTTCTGCCCTCGTTACCTGCTGGGCTACGATGTTCAGCCCCACAAGGTCATGCGCAGCCTGGGATTTACCCTGGCGGGGACCGCCTTCTGGAACCAGTCGGCGGAGCTCTGCTGCGCCTGCGGCCTGTGTACCCTGTACGCCTGCCCGGAGGACCTGTATCCGAAGGAGGCGTGCGACCGGGCCAAGCGCGACATGCGGGCGGCCGGCATCAAGTTCGTGCAGCAGAAGCCGGTTGTCGTTCACCCCATGAAGGAGGGCCGGCGCGTGCCGCTCGCCCAGTTGCGCAGGCGCCTCAAGATCGAGGACTACGAGGGCGAGACCCCGTACCGGGCCATTGACCACACGCCCCGCGTGGTCCGGATCAAGCTCTCTCAGCACGCGGGCAAGCCGGCCACCCCGGTCGTCAAGGTGGGGGACAAGGTAGGGCGCGGAGCCGCTGTCGGCAAGGTGGCCGCTCCCGACCTTGGCGCGGCCGTGCACGCCAGCATCGCGGGAACGGTCAAACAGGTGACGGACGCATTCGTCGAGATCGAGGCGTGAGCATATGGCCAGGAACTCCATTGGTTTGATCGAACTGGGCAGCATCGCCGCGGGCTTTGAGGTGGCCGACGCCATGTTGAAGACCGCCGACGTGGAATTGCTGCTGTCGCGGTCGATCTGCTCGGGGAAGTACATGGTGATGGTCCGCGGCGACGTGGCCGCGGTCGCCTCCAGCGTGGCTGCCGGCGCCCAGGCGGGCGGCTTCTCCGTCATCGATACGTTCGTGATTCCGAATCTTGCACGAATCCTTGTTTCCCGCGATCGGCGGCACCGCCAAGGTCGAGCAACTGGAGGCGCTGGGCATCCTGGAATCGTTCTCGGTCGCCTCGCTGATCGAAGGCGCGGACGCGGCGGCCAAGTCGGCCAACGTGCGTCTCATCGAGATCAGGCTCGCGATGGCGCTGGGCGGCAAGGCTTTCGTGACGCTCACGGGCAGCGTCTCGGCGGTGCGCAGCGCGATCGAAGCCGGAGCCCGGACCATCGCCGCCAAGGGTCTTCTGGTCAACAAAGTCGTGATCCCCAACCCGCGTCCCGAGTTGCTGGGCGAGACCATCTGAAGGGGTCCCCTTTTGCCGAGGTCAAAACTTCTTGACAAAATCTCCAACCCTGATTAAACTACTCATAGTTTTACTATGGGAAGGCATGACGACACCTCTCGGACGGGGATCCTGCCGGGGACGCTGTACCTGCTGATCCTCAAGACGCTGGCTAGGCTGGGTCCCATGCACGGCTACGGAATCGCGCAGCACATCAAGCGGACCACGGAAGAAGTGCTCCAGGTGGAGGAAGGCTCACTCTACCCGGCCTTGCAGCGCATGCTGATCAAGGGCTGGGTAGACGCCGAGTGGGGCCAGACCGGGACGAATCGGCGCGCGCGCTTTTACCGGCTCACGCCGTCCGGGCGGAAGCGATTGAGCGCCGAGATCTCGGAGTTCACTCGGGTGATAGGTGCGGTCACGCGAGTGATCCAGCCTACGGAGGGCTAGATGCGGCCGATCTTTCGCAGGCTTGGTGTTCTGTTCCACCGTGGCCGCTTTGACCGCGAACTCGAAGAGGAAATGCGCAGCCACCTCGAAATGCAGGCCGAGGAGAACCTGGAGAACAGCATGGCTGCCGAGGAGGCCGGCTACGCGGCGAGGCGGCAGTTCGGAAACACCGCGCTGCTGAAGGAGCAGAGTACGGAAGCCTGGGGCTGGCGGTGGTTAAGTGACATGGTCCGGGATGGCGTTGGTGCATTTCGCTCGATGCGCCGGTCGCCGGGCTTCGCTGCTGTTGTGATTGTGACACTAGCGCTGGCCATCGGCGCGAACACGGTGATCTTCTCCTTCGTCCATTTATTGGTGCTGAAGAGACTTCCGGTCGCAGAGCCTGAACGGCTTGTGCTTCTCAACTACATGTCGGCGGATGGCGGTGGGCCGTACAACGGCTATTCTTACCGCTTCTACCAGGAGATTGCCTCTCGCGATCACGCGTTTGACGGGATTCTGGCTCGCGGTGTCAGACCCGTGGATCTCAGCGCGAGCAGTTTCACGGGTCGCGTCAATGCCGAGATGGTTAGCGGCAATTATTTCCGCGTCTTGGGAGTGGGCTCGACCATTGGCCGCCTGCTTGACGAGGGAGATGAGCTTCGGGAAGCCGGACTGCCTCCTGTGGTGATCAGCTACGCACTCTGGCACAAACAGTTCGGAGCCGATTCAGCGATTCTGAATCGTACAATCCGTCTGAATAGGCAACCCTTTCAGGTCGTCGGCGTCACAGAAGCGGGCTTCTCCGGGTCGGTGCTTGGGCAACACTACGACCTCCAGATTCCCCTGTCAGCCGCGCCTCTCTTCCGGATTTCACTGGAACGCACGGTCTGGCTCCAGTTGATGGGACGCGTCAGAGCGGGCGTAAGCTTGGCACAGGCCCGGGCGGTAACGCGCGCGGTGGGAAGACAGGTAGATGAGACTTTCCAGACCTTGAATGGCTCATCTAGGAATGTCGTGTTAGAAGATGGGAGCAACGGGTTCGCGGACGTAAGAACGAGGCTGGAATCACCCGCTGTGGTCCTACTGGCTGCAGCGGGATTGGTGCTCCTGATTGCCTGTGCGAATATCGCCGGTTTGCTCTCGGCCCGCGCGGTGGAACGCCGGTATGAAATGGCGGTCCGGCTGGCGCTCGGCGCGACGCCTGGACGATTGATCCGTCAACTACTTGTCGAGAGCGCCGTCCTCGCCTTCCTCGGTGGATGCTCCGGTCTACTATTCGCACGATGGACTACTGTTCTGTTGACCGGCCTGCTCGACAATGGCAGACCGAACTCACTTCTCGAGGTCAGCTTGGAGAAGCCGGTCCTGGCCGCCACACTAGCTGGTTCGATTCTTGCTTCGGTACTGTTCGGCCTCCTGCCGGCTTGGCAGGCATCCCGACCGAATCTCGCCGGTGGGCTCCGGCAGGGAGGGTTCTTCGCTGCGGCTCGACGCGGCCTGCCCATTAGGCGCCTCCTCGTCGTGGCGCAGGTTGCGTTGTCGATTATATTGCTCTGTGGGGCTGCGGTGGTTGCCCGGACTTTGCGCAACCTGCAAACGGCCGATCTCGGATTCAAACCGGAACAGGTCGTGCTTTTGGTGGTCAACCCCGAGTCGAACGGCTACTCTCCCGAAGCCTCCCGCAGCCTGTTGCAGCGTCTGCTGGAAGAAGCGCGCCGTCTACCTGGCGTAGAGTCAGCCGGCTTGTCCGAGTACAGCGTGCTCTCTGGGTGGATGAGTCTGGGTTCCGTCGGGGCGCCCGGCTTCACTGGATCGCGCCAGAGCTTGGACTCTTACCTGCACGTCATCAGTCCCGGATACTTCAGGTCTCTCCGAACGTCCCTTCTGGCCGGGCGCGACTTCGATGGTCGCGACCGCGATGGTTCGCCTGCCGTGGCGATTGTGAACGAACGGTTCGCGTCACTTTGTTGGCCGGGCCAGAATCCAGTGGGTAAACGAATTGTCGTCAAGGGCACGCGCGAGGTTGTAGGTGTGGTGAAGAACTCCAACTATCGGGCGATCCGGGAAAAGGCACCGTTGACCGTCTATCTGCCTTTCTATCAACTCCCCCTAGGGAGTGCAGGCTCAGCCGGAATGACGCTGCTGGCCCGAGTGAGGGGGAACACAGGAGTAGTCGTGGGTTTGCTGCAGCAAAGAGTGCGCGCGCTTGACCCAAACCTGCCGGTGGACGAGATAAGGACTCTGGAGACCCAGCGGGACTATGGCATCTCCACCGAGAGAACAATGGCCTTTGTGTCCGCCATGTTCGCCACGCTGGCGGCGACCATCACTGTTGTCGGTCTAGCCGGTCTGATCGCATTTGGGGTCTCCAGCCGTACCAAGGAGATTGGCGTTCGTATGGTCCTCGGGGCGGACCGCTTAAGTGTGGTTTCCATCTTCCTTCGTGAGACATCGCTGCTGGTCGCCGTGGGGGCCGTGATCGGCCTGCCACTCGCATGGGCTGCTCTGAGGACGCTGGAGACTTTTGTGTTCGGGATGCCTGCCCGGGATCCATGGACCTTGGCGGTAGCGGCAGCGCTGTTTGTTGTGGTTGCTTTGGCAGCTGTGACCATTCCTGTAAGAAGGGCGATGCGCGTTGAGCCCGTGGCTGCCCTCCGCGAAGGTTGATCAACCCAAAAAGGGTGGAGGAGTTGTCATGCGAAGTTCGTCCAAACGGGCGGAGGCTGGCAGAGGCAGAGAGGAGAACTGAGAGTCATGGCCAGGACACTAGAATCGAGGGTTTGTCGTCGCTCTGTTGGTGGCTTTGTTGGACGTGGGGCTGTCTTGGCTGTCCTGTTCGCGTTGGTCCCGTTTAGGGCATCGCAAGGGCAGGGAGAGAGGATCTATGGGGCAGACGATGCAGGTGTTACGTGGCCCAAACCGGTCAAGAGAATGCGGGCGGAATACGACGACTCGGCCCGGGCAGAGAAGGTCGAAGGGATGGTGAAACTTATTGCCGTCATTTCCAAGGAAGGTAAGCCGCGTGACATCACCATCAAGGAAGGCCTGGACAAACGGCTAGACGCGAAGGCGATCGCCGCTGTCAAACAATGGGAATTTGAACCCGCACGGCTGAACGGGAAACCGGTTGCGTTCAGAGCCGAACTCCAGGTGATCTTTCGGCTTGACCAGCAGCCGAAAGGAAATCAGAAGTAGCCCAGCCGCGTTGAGGGCGGGGGAAGAGAGGACTCGCCCTTCGCCGCCATCTTGTGGGGAAATGAGGTAGAGTTCCACTTCGGAGAGTTGTTCCTGCGCGCGGGATTCATCATGACCAATCAGTAGACGGAGAGCCGGGCGGTGGCCCAGTTCTACAACAAGCGCGGCACGGCCAAGCACTGGATCAAGGAGGGGAAGTGGGCCGTCAAAACGACGCGCCTGTCGTGCCATCGTCTCCGCTCGAACGAGGCGCGGTTGTGGCGGAGCGTGATCGGCCACAACCTGATTGAACGACGGCGTTGGCTCCAGCCGGCCGACTAGACTTGGCAGTGACGATCTGACCAAGACTCGGACGAAACGAGCCGAGCATGTTCGTTATAGGCTGTGATCTTCATACGTGCTTCCAGCGAACCGCTATGCTGGATACGCAGACCGGCGAGCTGGCCGAGCGCCGGTTGGAACACGAGAACGGAGAAGCACGGGCCTTTCATGCTGCCCATGCAGGCGCAGCTCGTGTAGGGATGGAAGCGACCCGCTACAGTCAATGGTTCAAGACCAGGCTGGCGGAGCAAGGGCACGAACTGTGGGTGGGAGACTTGGCGGAGATTCGGGCGGCGCTGGTGCGCAAGCAGAGGACAGACTCACGCGACGCTTATCATCTGCTGGACTTGCTGCTGAAGGACAAGTTTCCGCGGATTTGGACTGCGTCACCGAGTGAGCGGGATGTGCCGCAACTGCTGCGGCATCGGCATAAGTTGGTTTGCTCGCGAACGTCGGTGCGAAACCAGTTGCACGCACTCACTATGGGCCCAGGGATCTGCCGAAAAGATGTGGACGGCGACGGGCCGCAAGGAACTCAAAGGCCTGGCAGTGGGCCCGTGGGCCAGCCGTCGGAGGCAGGAACTGCTCCAGATGCGGGACTGGCTCGATGCCCCCATCCGGGCTTTGGACGAGGCGGTAATTCAGGGAGCAGAGAGCCGCCCCGCGCTTAATGGAACAGCGCGGAGTGGGTCCGGTGACGGCACTGGCGTTTGTTGCGAGGATCGGGTCCATCGACCGCTTTCGGAACAGCAAGCAGGTCGTAAGTTACCTGGGGGTTGAATCCGCGGGAGCCGAGTAGCGGTGGTAAACAGCGGCTGGGTTCGATCAGCAAGCAGGGCAATTGCATGCTGCGCTTCTTGCTTGTCGAAGCCGCGCAGACTGCCTCGCGAGGGGATACGGAATTGCGGCGGGACTACCTAAGATCGGAGTTCCGGCGCGGCAGTGCCTTGGCCAAGGTGGCGATCGCGCGAAAGTTGGCGGTGCGGCTGTACTGGAAGCTGCGGGAAGCAGGGCAGCCAAGTGCCGCCGGCTCGTCTGCAGGGTAGCCCGGGCATTTCCGTGGTGGACTTATGTCCATCGACACAATGGTGGAAGGCCCTGCCTCCCCTGGCAACAGAGAGGGGAGTTCGAACAACGAATCATGGTTTGTGGGTGAAGATCGCATAGATGGCTGCTGGAAGCTGATTGCACCGTAGGATTCGAGGGAACGAGTCTTGGTCAGAGGCTGCCAAAGAATCCTGACAAGGACAAAGCCGCGCCCCGCGCGTGCTTCGTCCCCACCCAAGAATGGCGAGCCGTCCGCAGCGTCAAGGGTCTGCGGTTAACGGTCCGAACAACAGCGTCGGACCGCCCTTGACCCTGCTTCCGGCTCACAGGAGACTCGGTGTCTCTTGACAACGCCGACGCCGTTGTAAATGGAAGCCACGGCGCCAGAGCGCTCCCGGCCCCGCCGGACAGCCCGGGGAGGCAGTTGGCAAATCGCCCCAAGTTTCGTATAAAGATGGTTGCGAGGTCTTGTAGGAGGAGCGACGATGACTTGTCCGGAATGTGACAGCCAGATCGACGTCGAGGAAGAGGAACTGGACGAGGGTGATCTCATTACCTGCGAGGAGTGCGGCGCGGAGCTGAGGGTTCTGGGCCTCGACCCTCTTGAGCTGGAAGTCGTCGAAGACGAGGACGAGGAGGAGGAAGACCGTCCCGATTTGGACGAAAAGGACGAGGATGAGCACTGGCCGTAGCCGGACGCGGCGGCCGCCCGGCGTTGGGCTCGTGCTGGCCGTCGCTGTCCTCGCATGCCTGACGCTGCCCCCGGGGGCTCCCGGGAGTTCCCAGCGCCCCAAGCGGGCACAGGAAACCTACGCCATCCTAGCGGGGACCGTTTTCGGGGAGGACGCACGCCTGCTGCGAGGCGCGGAAGTCACCGTGAAACCCGATCCCGAGGGAGGCGCCCGGTCCAGGCTCAAGCCTCTCACGGCTGCTTCGGATTCCCGGGGTGAATTCGCTTTTCGGGTTTCAGCCGCGCCCATGCGTTATACTGTGAACGTAAAGGCGGCTGGGTTCAGGACGCAGGAAAAGACCGTTTCCATCAGCGCTGAAAAGCGCGTGGATGTTTTTTTTCAGATGGAACGGGCGCAAACGGAGAAGTGAGAGGTCGTTTTGAGGTCTGCAATTACCGTACTGGCGCTCGTGGTTCTCATAGCCGCGATCTTCCCTTCCGCTGCCTTTCCGCAGGGGAAGAAGGGCGAGGACGCCAACGTCCGCTCCGTGCAGGGGGTCGTCGAAGATCCGCGGGGCAATCTGGTCGACGGGGCGGTGGTACAGCTCAAGAACGCGAAGTCCCTCCAGGTGCGCTCCTTTATCACCCAGCGCGAAGGCTCTTACTACTTCTACGGCCTGAGCCCCGACGTGGACTATGAACTGAAGGCGGAGTTCAAGGGGCTCTCCAGTCCCGTCCGGAGGCTCAGCGTTTATGATTCGCGCAAGAAGGCCGTTGTCGATCTGAGACTGGCAGCAAAGCAATAGACGACTGGCAGAATCCTTCCCGCACCCAGGCGACGGGCATTTGCCTGTCCGCTTTTGCTATCTTCATTAAACATGGACAGACGGTCGTTTGTAGGATTGGTGGGCGGCATGGGATCGCTGCCGCTGGCTGGCGCGGTCCAGACCGCGACTGAGACGGCGAAAACCAGGATCTATCTGCTTGAGACCTTCTACCTCAAGCAGGGGACGCAGCCCGCCCGGATTCAGGAGTATCTCAGCAAGGCGGCTCTCCCCGCCTTGAGCAAGGTCCACACGGGTCCCAAGATTGTCCTGGAGGGACTGGTCGTGCCGCGCACGCCGCAGGTGGTCCTGATCCTGGGCTTCCAGTCCGTGCAGGAGTTCTGGACCGTACGCGCGAAGCTGAACGCGGACAAAGACCTGGAACAGGCTTTCGAAAACTGGCAGGCCGGCGCCGAACCTCCCTTCGAGCAGCAGGCTAACGTGCTGCTGGAGGCCACCGGCTACTCGCCGGAGATCGTCCCCCTCGACCCGCCGCCCCAGACGCCGCGGATCTTCGAGCTGCGGGTCTACCACTCGCCCACCTATCGCCAACTGCAGGCCCTTCACGAGCGGTTTTCGGGCTCCGAGATCAACATTTTTCACAGGGTGGGAGTCCACCCCGTGTTCTACAGTTCGACGGTGGTCGGGCCCGACATGCCCAACCTCACCTACCTGATCCCGTTCGCGGATCTGGCCGCGAGGGAGAAGGCATGGAACGCTTTCAGCGCGGATCCGGAATGGGTGAAAGTCCGGCAGGCGTCCATCGACCAGTACGGACAGATCTCCCTCTATAACCAGATCTCGTTGTACCGGGCGACTGCGTACTCGCCCATCCGGTAGCGGCACGCCCCTGCTGGGCGCTTACCCGGACGGCATCATCTTGGCGATGTCGTTGTAGATCACGAACGCCATCACCATCAGCAGAAAGACAAAGCCGAACTTGAAGACCGCTTCCTTGACAGGCATGCTGAGATCGCGGCGAATCAGCATTTCGAACAGCAGCATGAGAATCACGCCACCGTCCAGGATGGGGATAGGCAGCAGATTGAGGATGGCCAGGTTCAGGCTCACGGCGGCCATCAGGTTGATGTAGGAGTAAGCGCCCTCGCGGGCCGCCTCTCCGGACAACTGGGCTATACGTATCGGGCCGTCGATCGACTTGGCCGACATCCGGCGCGCCACGATGCCTTCCAGAAACTCATAAATCAGCGTCGCGCCCCGCAGATTCTGACGCACGGACTCGGAGAGCGCCTCCGGCAGAGAGAGGCTCGTGTAGACAATGCGGTGATCGGGGGCCACTCCAATCATCCAGCGTTTTTCCTCTTGCGAGTACGCTGGCTGGATGATAACGCTGCGGCGCTTTCCGTCGCGGATGAAATCGATATTCACCGGCTTGCCGTCGCTAGCCCGAATCACCTCCTGGAGTTTATAGCGCGAGCGAATTCGTTCGCCATCGATGCTCAGTAGGAGGTCGCCGGGAAGCAGCCCCGCTTTTTCGGCGGGCATTCCCGGACTCACTTCGACAACCTGGATCTCCGCCTCCTGGGACCAACCCGCAAAGCCTACACCCACCTTCTCGGCCAGTGTCGGGGTGACCGTGGTCCAGAATCGCTGGCCCTTGCGTTCCACCTCCACGCGCAAGGGGCGGTTCGCGCTCGACAACTCCTTTACGGTGACATCCTCCCAGGTCGGGTTGGATTGGCCGTCGATCTGAATAATGCGGTCGTTTTCCCGGAGGCCCGCCGCGGCGGCGGGCGAGCCCGGCATCACGTGGCCGATGGTGGCGACAATGTCCGTGGTCATCGGCTTGGGGTACTTGTAGAGGAACAAGCCAGCCAGAAGAGCCACGGCCAGGGCGATATTCATGAAGGGGCCGGCGAACGAAATCAGGAGTCTCTGCCACCGCGGTCGCGCCAGAAAAGACCTGGGATCGTCCACAACCTCGTCCCCGGGCTGCTCGCCCGCCATTCTGACGTAGCCGCCGAAAGGTATGGCGGACACCCGGAAATCCGTTTCACCCTTGCGGAATCCGAAAAGCCGGGGTCCAAACCCGAAACTGAAGGCATCCACCCGGACGCCGAAAAAGCGCGCGACCAAAAAGTGGCCGAGTTCGTGGATCAGGATCATGATCCCGATCAACACCAGCAGCCAGAGAATGTTCTGGACAATCAACATGGCCGTTATACGGCCGCCAGCGGGCTACCGGCCCCAGAGGCGGCGCTGCTCCTGATCTCCCCTTCAATGACGCTCCGGGCCACCATGCGCGACTGGCGATCGATCTCCAATACTTCTTCCACCGAGCTTGCGGAATGGCTCCCCATCCGGCCCAAGGTCTCCTCTACTATTCTAGCGATCTCCAGGAAGGAGATCTCACCCCGAAGGAACGATTCCACCGCTATCTCATCGGCGGCATTCAACGTACAGGGAGCCGATCCTCCCGTCTCTTGCGCTTGGTAGGCGAGCTTCAGCAGCGGGAACTTGCGCATATCCGGAGGGTAGAACTCCCAATTCCGAGCCTCGTCCCAACGCAAGCGTGGCACCGGCGAGGCCTTACGTTCCGGGTACGTCAGCGCATACTGGATCGGCATCCTCATGTCCGTGGTGGAGATCTGCGCCACCACACTGCCGTCCGCGTACTCCACCATGGCGTGAACTTTGGACTGGGGATGGATCACCACGTCAATCTCCGACGGGGTGAAGCCAAACAGCCAGCAGGCTTCCATCACCTCGAAGCCCTTGTTCATCATCGTGGCCGAGTCGAGAGTGATCCTCTTGCCCATTCTCCAGGTTGGATGGTTGAGGGCCTCCTCCGGCGTCACCTTCCCTAAATCCTCCAAAGGCCTGTTCCAGAACGGGCCGCCCGAGGCGGTAAGAATCAATCGTGCGACCTCGCTGCGCTTCCCGGCGCGCAGACACTGGTGGGCGCCGTTGTGCTCGCTGTCCACGGGGATCAGTTCCGAACCGCTACGTGCGGCTGCTTCCATTAACAAAGCGCCGCTCGCCACCAGAAGTTCTTTGTTCGCTAATCCTATGGTCTTGCCCGCATGCACCGCGGCATGGGTCGCCTCCAGGCCAGCCACTCCCACGATGGCCGCCAGGACGAAGGTTACTCCTGCCGCTACGGCTGGCTCAATGCGCGCCTTTGCACCGGCGCCGATCTGGGGCCATTGGGGCCTGGGGAGACCGGCCTCCTTCAATCGCCGGGCCAAGCGGTTCAGGACATCGTCGGTCGCGACTACAACCAGTTCCGGCCGGAACTCGATGATCTGGGAGACCAATTCCTCAACGTTCTGGCCGGCTACCAGGGCGAAGACGCGATACAGATCCCGGCTCCTGCGTATGACATCCAGCGTATTTTTGCCGATCGAGCCGGTTGACCCCAGGATCGTGACGGTTTTCATCGGGCAGGGCTCACAAGAACGCCATTCAGCATCATACCATCGTCTGCGCTTGCGAAGCCGTGTAGCGGAGAAGCGGAAAAGTACTGGGACGCCTATCGTCTCTGAAATACCCCTGTTCTAGGGTGCCGGGGAGGTATTTTTGCTTCAGGGGTCTTTTAACTAGAGGTTAGTCTCGCTTTGGTGGGAGTTGCCTCCCCGGCTTGCTTCTAATAATAATATATGGAATTGCGGAATGCAAGAGGAAAGTTTACTTTTTTTGGGATTTTTCGAGATGAGGTGTTAAGTGTTTTAGGTTTAATAGTTTGCATGGATCTACAAGTCTCGCTCTTCTGGTGAGGTCCAACGGCCGGGGATCGGAGTGTCACAGGATGGGCACCTGCCCCCCGCCGTGATGCGGTAGTCGAGAATCCGATAGCCGTGCCGTGCCACGAGCGGTGCGCCGCAAGCGGGGCAGAAGGTGTCTTCCAAACGCCCCGTCATGCCAGGCAGGTTGCCGGCGTAGACATATCGCAATCCGGCGCTCCGCCCGATGGCCGCGGCTCGGACCAGGGTTGCCGGCGGCGTGTCGCCGGGGCCGAGCATCTTGTAGTCCTTGTGGAACGCCGTGACGTGCCAGGGAATGTCTGGCGAGACGCCGGCGATAAACTCGGCGATCTGGCGCAGTTCCGCTTCGGAGTCGTTGAAGCCAGGGACCACCAGGGTGACAATCTCCATCCAGAAGCCCATCTGATGGATCAGTCGGATGCTGTCGAGGATCGGGTGCAAGCGGCCCCCGAGCTGGTGATAATGCTGGTCGTCGAAGCTCTTCAGATCGACCTTGTAGAGGTCCAGGTGCGGGCGCAAGTATTCGAGAACCTCCGGGGTGGCATTGCCGTTGGAGACGAAGCCGGTGAGCAACCCCGCACGGTGCGCTTCCTGGAACACAGCCACAGCCCACTCCGCGGTGATGAGCGGTTCGTTGTAGGTACTGACGATGGCGGCAGCCCCCGATTCCAGAGCCAGGCGGAGCAGCTTCTCGGGAGTGGCCTGCCGGACCGGCGCCACGGCCTCCGCATCGCGGATGGCCTGTGATGTGACCCAGTTCTGGCAGTAGGAGCAGTGCAGGTCGCAGCCCAGCATGCCGAAGCTCAGGGCCAGCGAACCGGGGCGAACGTGGAAGAACGGCTTCTTCTCGATGGGGTCGCACTGTACGCCGGCCACGTAACCCCAGGGGACGTAAAGCTTCCCCTCCTGGTTGAAGCGCACCTTGCAAACGCCAGGCTGACCTGACGGAATCGGGCAGCGGTGCCCGCAGGCGAAACACCGAATCCGCTTATTTTCGAGCGGCTCCCAGAGCTCGCCTTCACGAACGTGCCCGGCCAGCACCTCGGCCAGCGTTGTCATGTTGACCTCGGCAGGGGCCAACCCGGCCCCTACACTTTCTTCAGCACCTTCGTCAGCAGCCTGACCGCCCGATCCACCTCCTGCTCGGTGATGGCGTAAGGAGGCAGGAAACGGAGCACGGTGTCATGAGTGCAATTGAACAAGAGGCCTTCCGCCATGCCGTCCAGCACGATTTGCTTGCCCGGAACATCCAGCTCCATGCCGATCATCAGGCCGAATCCGCGCACTTCCTTGATGAAGGAGAAGTGCCGGGTAAGATCCTGCAGCTCCATGTGGAAGCAGCCCCCCACGTGGTGGATGTGCAGAAGCTGCTCGCCGATGATATCCAGCGCCTCGATCGCCACCCGGCAGGCCAGCGGCCCTCCGCCGAACGTGCTGCCGTGCATGCCCGGGCCGATCCCCGCGGCCGCCTTTTCATTGGCGATGATCACCCCCAGCGGCAGACCCGCGGCCAAGGGCTTGGCCGCCACCACCACGTCCGGCTGGACGGCCGGCTCGGCCAGTTGATAGGCGAAGTACTTGCCGGGGCGGCCCACGCCGCACTGTATTTCATCCAGTACCAGGAGCGCGTTATGCTCGTCCGCGAGCTCCCTCGCCCGGCGCGCGAATTCGACCGAAAGCGGGTAAACGCCGCCCTCTCCCTGAATCCACTCCAGCACGATGGCCGCTGTTTGCGGGCCCACGGCCTGCTCGAGCGCGGCGATTTCGTTGCGCGGCACGAACTTCACGCCCGGCAGCAGCGGGCCGAAGTCCGCCCGGTACTTCGGCTGACCCGTGATCGAGAGCGCGCCCAGGGTTCGTCCGTGGAACGAGTTGTCGAGGGCGACGACCTCGTACTTTTCGGGGCTGATGCCGTGCCCGTGCCCGAGAGCCATCTTCAACCCACCCTCTATGGCCTCGGTTCCCGAGTTGCAGAAGAAGCTCCTCTGGAGCCCGCTGATCTCAGCCAGTTTCCGGGCCAGAGGACCCTGGTACTCGTGGTAGTAAAGGTTGGAGCAATGCATCAGCAGGGGGGCCTGGCTGCGGATGACGCGCAGGATGCGCGGGTTCGCGTGACCCAGCGCATTCACGCCGATCCCGGCGATCAGATCCAGGTAGCGCTTTCCTTCAGCGTCATAGACGTAGCAGCCCTTGCCGCGGCGCATGACGACGGGGTACCGGCTGTAATTCTGGAGTAAGTACTGCTGTTCCAACTCCATCACGTTCTTGGTGACGGACACCTCCTGCTCCGTCGAAGATTGAGGGCTCATGCCTCTATGATACTTGCAGGAGCACGCGGCCGGCGTGCCTTCACGGCAGCCGTGTTGAGCCCATGAGGTAGAGGTCGATGGCGCGGGCGGCCTGGCGGCTTTCAGAGATGGCCCAGACGACCAGCGACTGGCCGCGGCGCATGTCGCCGGCGGCGAAAACGACTGGCGCCCACCGAGCAGGTCACGGGGGCGAACACGGGCCGGGCCTATAATGAGAGTGTTCCATGCCGACAGTGGTGTTTGTTCTGGGGTGGCGGCTCTTCTTCTATGCGAATGAGGGATTCGAACCGATGCATATCCACGCTCGCAAGGGAGATGCCGAGTGCAAGTTCTGGCTTTTCCAGGATCGATTTGAAATTGAGGAGGTATTTGAGCACAACTTGACCCCAAGCTTGCGGCGTGAAGTCAGGCGGATCATCTACCAGCACTTCGATGAACTCTGCGCCGCTTGGCGGGAGCGCTTTGGAGGTCCTCATGCAAACTGAAACGAGCCCTGTCTTGGCCAAGGCAATCAGCGTGACGGATACGCACCTGATTATTACAACCGGGTTCGGCCGGTTTGAGATTCCTTGGGAGAAATGCTCGGACAAGCTGGCGGGCGCCACTCCCTTGGAGCGGAGCAGGTTTGAGCTCTCGCCTTCGGGATATGGGATTCACTGGCCACTCCTCGACGAGGATCTAGCCGTGGGGCCCTTGCTTCGCCCAGCCTGAGACACGACTGAGCCTGGCTAACCGCTATGGCAGCCGTGTTGAGCCCATGAGGTGCAGATCGATGGCGCGGGCGGCCTGGCGGCCTTCAGAGATGGCCCAGACGACCAGCGACTGGCCGCGGCGCATGTCGCCGGCGGCGAAAACGTTCGGCGCCGAGGACATGTAGTTCTCGTCGGTGGCGACGTTGCCGCGCTGGTCTAACTCCACGCCGAGCTGCTCAATCATGCCCCCGCGCACTGGGCCGGTGAAGCCCATGGCGAGCAGCACCAGGTCCACGTCCATGCTGAACCCGGCGCCGGGAACCGGCTCGAACTTCGGCGGCGGGCCCACGCGCACGCCGTGTAGCTGCTTCACGTTCCCGTTCTCATCGCCGATAAATTGCGTGGTGGCCACGGACCAATCGCGGATACCGCCCTCCTCGTGAGAGCTCTCAATGCGCAACTGGAGGGGCCACAGCGGCCAAGGGGTGAGATCGGAGCGCTGGTCCGGCGGTTTGGGCATGAGCTCGAACTGCATGATCGAACGCGCCTTCTGGCGGTGGCAGGTGCCCAGGCAGTCGGCGCCAGTGTCGCCCCCGCCGATGATCACCACGCGTTTGCCCGTGGCCAGGATGGGCTCGGCGAGGCGCGTCGGGTCCGCGGCGAGGTCGCGGTCCCCGGCGCCGCGCTTGTTCTGCTGCGGCAGGAAGTCCATGGCGAAGTGGATGCCCTTGAGCTCGCGGCCCGGCACTTTGAGATCCCGGGGCTGCTCCGAGCCGCCGGCCAGCAGGATGGCATCGAACTCCTCCTGAAGGACCTGGACCGGGACGTTGCCCCCCACGTGCGACTTGGTCTCGAAGCGGATTCCTTCCGCCATCAACTGGCCGAGGCGGCGGTCGATGTGGCGCTTCTCGAGCTTGAAGTCCGGGATGCCGTACCGCAGCAGGCCTCCCGGGCGGTCCGCTTTCTCGAAAACCGTCACCCAGTGGCCCGCGCGGTTCAACTGCTGCGCGGCCGCCAGGCCCGCCGGCCCCGAGCCGACGATGGCAATGCGCTTTCCGGTGCGCGTGGCGGGCGCCTCGGGGCGGATCCACCCCTCGCGGAAAGCGCGCTCCACGATGGTCTCTTCGATGAGCTTGATGGTGACCGGCGGTTCGTTGATGCCCAGCACGCAAGCGGTCTCGCAAGGCGCGGGGCAGACGCGGCCGGTGAACTCCGGGAAGTTGTTCGTGGAGTGGAGCACGCGGATCGCTTCCTTCCAGCGATCCCGATACGCCAGGTCGTTGAAGTCCGGGATGACGTTGTTCAGAGGGCAGCCGGTGTGGCAGAAGGGGACCCCGCAATCCATGCAGCGCGCGCCCTGGGTGCGGACCTTCTCTTCCGGAAAGTCCGTATAGACCTCGAACCAGTCGTTGATTCGGGTGCTGACGGCGCGCCGTTTCGGGGTCTCGCGCGCAAATTCCTTGAAGCCCGTGACCTTACCCATGGAGCACCTGCCCTACCGGCGGCTGCCCGGCGCCGAGAGACGCCGAGGGCAACTGATCCGCCGCCTTCCGCTCGCGCCGGGGAATTCCAAGGACCCGCTTCCATTCATGCGGAAACACCTTGACGAACTTGGGGAGCAACTCATCCCATCTGTCCAGGACCCACTTGGCGCGCGGACTGTCCGTGGTCTGGATGTGCCGGAGGATAAGGTTCTGCACCGCGCGGATGTCCTCTGCCTCCGCCAAAGGCTCCAGATCCACACTGGCTTGGTTGCACCGCGACGAAGCGAACTTGCCGGTTTCGTCCAGCACGTAAGCGGCGCCGCCGGTCATGCCCGCGGCGAAGTTGCGGCCGGTCCGCCCGAGCACGACCACGGTGCCCCGGGTCATGTACTCGCAGCCGTGGTCACCCACTCCCTCAACCACCGCCGTGGCTCCGGAGTTCCGGACCGCGAAGCGCTCTCCGGCCACTCCGTTGAAGTACGCCTCGCCGCTGGTGGCCCCGTAGAGAACGGTGTTGCCAATGAGGACGTTTTCCTCCGGGCGGAAACTGGACTCTCTCGGCGGGTAGACGATCAGTTTGCCACCCGACAGCCCTTTGCCCGTGTAATCATTCGCGTCGCCTTCCAGCACAAGCGTGACGCCCTTGGCGAGGAACGCTCCGAAACTCTGTCCGGCCGAGCCGGTGAAATGCAGCCGGATGGTCTCGTCAGGCAGGCCCTCGGAACCGTAGCGCCGGGCGACTTCCCCGCTCAGCATGGTTCCCACCGTGCGGTGGACGTTCCGTATGGGCAGCTTGAAATCGACCGGCTGGCAGGTTTCCAGCGCCTCCTGACACATCTCGATGAGCTGGTAGTCGAGCGCGCTGGCCAAGCCGTGGTCCTGGCTGATCATGCAGTGCCGGCCCACCCTGGCAGGGACTTCCGGGTTGAAGAAGATGGACGAGAAATCCAGGCCCGCGGCCTTCCAATGATCGAGCGCGTCCTTCATGTTCAGCATGTCCACGCGCCCCACCATCTCCTCCACCGTCCGGAAGCCCATCCGAGCCATCAGTTCGCGCAGTTCCTCGGCGACGAAGAAGAAGAAGCGAATTACGTGCTCCGGCTGGCCGGCGAACCGCTTGCGCAGCTCGGGGTCCTGCGTGGCCACGCCCACCGGGCAGGTGTTCAAGTGGCACTTGCGCATCATGATGCAGCCCAAGCTGACCAGCGGCATGGTGGCGAAGCCGAACTCTTCGGCGCCGAGCAGGGCCGCGATGGCCACGTCGCGCCCCGTACACAGCTTGCCGTCGGTCTGCAGGCGGACCCGGCTGCGCAGGTCGTTCATGACCAGCACTTGCTGTGTCTCGGCCAGGCCGAGTTCCCACGGGACCCCGGCGTGCCGGATGGAGGTCAGGGGCGAGGCGCCCGTGCCGCCGCTGTCTCCGCTGATCAAGATGACGTCCGCGTGGGCCTTAGCCACGCCGGCGGCAACGATGCCCACGCCCACCTCGGCCACCAGCTTGACCGAGATGCGCGCCCGCGGATTTGCGTTCTTGAGGTCATAGATGAGCTGCGCCAGGTCCTCGATGGAGTAGATGTCGTGGTGGGGCGGAGGCGAAATCAACTGCACGCCGGGGGTGGAATGACGCACTTTGGCGATGGCTTCGCTCACTTTGTGGCCGGGCAGTTGCCCGCCCTCGCCGGGCTTGGCTCCTTGCGCGATCTTGATTTGCAGCTCGTCCGCGTTTACCAGGTAGTTGACCGTCACGCCGAACCGGGCGGAAGCGACCTGCTTCACGGCACTGCGGCGGTCGTCACCGAAACGCTCCTCGTCCTCGCCGCCTTCGCCCGTATTGGACCGTCCGCCGATGCGGTTCATGGCCCGGGCCAGCGTCTCGTGGGCTTCCTTGCTGATCGAGCCGAAGGACATGGCGCCCGTGGCGAACCGCTTCACGATCTCGGAAGCGGGTTCCACCTCCTCGATCGGCAGCGGCTCTCGGGCGGTGCGGAATTCCATCAGGCCGCGCAGCGTGCACAACTGCCGGCTCTGGTCGTTGATGAGAGCGGAGTATTCCTTGTAGGTGGCCTGGTTCTCCTGCCGGACGGCGTGCTGGAGCTTGCTGATGGTGAGCGGATTGACCAGGTGGTATTCGCCGCGCGCCCGGTACTGGAAGTTGCCGCCGGGTTGCAGATCCGTTTCGGATTCGCCGACCGGGAAGTAGGCAAATTCGTGTTTCCGCCTGGCCTCCTCGGCGAGCACGTCCAGTCCCACGCCCTCGATGCGCGAAGCCGTGCCGGTGAAGTACCGGTCCACGAGCTGCTTGTTCAGGCCGACGGCCTCGAAGACCTGCGCGCCGCGATAGCTCTGCAGGGTTGAGATGCCCATCTTCGAGAAGACTTTGAGCAGCCCCTTGTTTACCGACTTCTTATAGTTCTTCAACGCGGTTTCAAAGTTGATCTCGAGCCGGCCGTTGCGGCACAGGTCCTCCAGAGTCTCAATGGCAAGGTAGGGATTCACCGCGCTCGCGCCGAAACCGATGAGCAGGCAGAAGTGCGTGACCTCGCGGGGCTCGCCGGATTCCACGATCAAGGCCACCTGCGTGCGCGTGCCTTCGCGGATCAGGTGATGGTGTACCGCCGACAGCGCCAGCAGGCTTGGGATGGCGGCGTATTCCGGCTCGATGCCCCGGTCGGAGAGAATCAGCACCGTGTACCCGTTCTTGATGGCCAGCGAGGCGCGGCGGCACAGTCCCTCCACGGCCCTCTCCAACTCCACCGCGCCGCCATCGACGCGGTAGAGCATTGACAACGTCGTCGCCAGGAAGTCGCCCCATGACAGCCGTCGCAGTTTCTCCAGCTCAAAGTTGGTGAGAATCGGGTGCGGCAGCTTCAAGGTGTGGCAGTGCTGCGGCGTCTCGGCCAGAATGTTGCGCTCGGTTCCGATGTAGCTGGTGAGCGACATGACCAGCTCTTCGCGGATCGGGTCGATGGCCGGATTGGTCACCTGCGCAAAGAGTTGCTTGAAGTAATGGAACAGCGGCTGAGGCTTCTCGGAGAGACAAGCCAGCGGCGTATCGGTCCCCATGGAGCCGACGGGCTCCTCGCCGCTCGTGGCCATGGGCGCCAGGACGAAGCGCAGGTCTTCCTCGGTGTAACCGAAAGCGCGCTGCCGCTGAACGACGGTGTCAAGGTCGCTGGGCTGCCAGCGCGGGGGCTCGGGAAGCCGGTCCACAAGGACTTGGTTTTCCTCGATCCATTGGCCGTAAGGCTGGCGCGACCACAGCCGTTCTTTGATCTCTTCGTCCGGAACGATCCGGCCTTCTTCCAGATCGGCCAGCAACATCTTGCCCGGCCGGAGCCGGCCCTTGGCGCGAACCGACTCGGGGGGAATCGGCAGAACCCCCGTTTCGGACGCCATGACCAGCAGATCATCGTCTGTCACCAGCCAGCGGGCGGGGCGCAGTCCGTTGCGGTCCAGCGTGGCCCCGATCACCCTGCCGTCGGTGAACGCGATCGCGGCCGGCCCGTCCCACGGCTCCATCAGCGAGGCGTGGTACTCATAGAAGGCGCGCTTGGCCGGGTGCATCGTCGGATCCTGGTCCCAGGCCTCCGGAATGAGCATGCCCATGACGTGGGGCAGGCTGCGGCCGGCCAGATGCAGGAGTTCCGCGGCGTTATCGAACATGGCCGAGTCGCTGCCGCCAGGCGTCTCGATCGGGAACAGCTTGTGGATATCGTCGCCGAACATCTCCGAGGCCAGGATCTTTTGGCGGGCGTACATCCAGTTGACGTTCCCCCGCAGCGTGTTGATCTCCCCGTTGTGACAGATGTAACGGAACGGATGCGCCAGTTGCCAGGTCGGGAAGGTGTTGGTCGAGAACCTCTGGTGTACCAGGCAGAGCGCGCTTCTGGCCTCGGGGTCCGACAGATCTTTGTAGAAGCGGGCAATTTGCGGAGCCAGCAGCAGCCCCTTATAGACCACGGTTCTGGAAGACAGCGACGGGATGTAAAAGAAGCCTTTTTCCTTCAGGTCGGATGTGGCAATCTCACTCTCGGCCCGCTTGCGAACAACGTACAGCTTCCGGTCCAGTTCCTCGCGCGTCATGCCCAGTGTCCGGCCGATGAAAATTTGCTCGATGTAAGGCTGCGTGGCCCGCGCGATGCGGCCGATGGCATTGGCGTCAATGGGCGTGTCGCGCCACCCCAGCAGGGTCAGTCCTTCCTCGCGGACGATGCGCTCCAGGATGCCCTCGCAGTGCAGCCGGTCATGCCGCTCGACGGGCAGAAAAACCATGCCTACCCCGTACTCGCCCGGCGCTGGGAGCGTGAAGCCGATGCGGGAGCATTGCTTGGCGAAGAACTCGTGGGGAACCTGGATCAGCACGCCCGCGCCGTCGCCGGTCTGCGGGTCGCACCCGCAAGCCCCGCGGTGCGTGAGATTGATCAGGATTTCCACGCCCTTGAGGATGATCTCGTGCGATCTTAGGCCCTTGACGTTGGCGATGAACCCGATTCCGCAGGCGTCCCTCTCGAGACGAGGCTCATACAAGCCCTGCGGTAGGGGTAGGCCTGGACTCGTGAAAGGCTGGTTCATAAGGGACCCTCGACAGGGGCGTTGGCTTCATTATAGCAAAGGTCATATATTAGTCAATTGGAAAGACATCTCTTGAAAAATAAGCAAGGCTTATGATAAGGTGGGCTTGTGACGCTCGAACAGCTCAAGCTCTTTCGCGACATCGCGCATACCCGCAGCGTCAGCCGCGGCGCGCGCGCCCACGGAGTAAGCCAGTCCGCGGCCAGCCAGCACGTTCAGGAGATGGAACGGTTGCTGGAGACCACGCTGCTGGACCGAAGCACGCGCCCTCTGGGCCTGACCGATGCGGGACGGCTCTATTACGACTTCTGCCGCGACGTGCTGCGCCGCGAGCAGGAGTTCCAGACCGTGCTGAAGCAGCTCAAGGGCCGCGTGGAGGGCACGGTCAGGGTCGCCGCTATCTATTCGGTCGGCATCCTGGACATGTCCCGCCTGGAACAGGAACTCGCGCGCCGGATGCCGGAAGCGGAGCTCCTGGTGGAATACCTGAGACCGGAGAAGATTTACGAGGCGGTTCAGGCGGAGCAGGCGGATCTGGGCATTGTCAGCTATCCCGCGCCCAGCAAGGAGGTCGCGGCCATTCCCTGGCGCGAGGAGAAGATGATGGCGGCGATGGCGCCTACGCACCCGCTGGCGTCACGGAGAACCCTCACGGTCGCGGATCTGGCGGGACAGGACTTCGTGGCCTTCGACGACGATCTCCGGGTGGGCAAGGAGGTGCAGCGTTACCTGCGCAGGAATGGCGCTCAGGTGAACGTAGTCATGCACTTCGACAACATACAGACCATGAAGGAAGCCGTGGCCCTGGGCGCCGCCTTCAGCATCCTGCCCATCCGGGTGCTGGGAAGCGACATTGAGCACGGCCGGCTGCGGGCGATCCCGATCAAGGGTTGCACGCTGGTGCGGCCCCTGGGAATCATTCACCTCCGGCGCAAGCACTTCAACCGAGCCACGCAGGCCTTCCTGGAACTGCTGCGCGAGGAGACCAAAGCCGAAGCCGGCGCGTAGGGACGGGCATGCCCGGCCCGTCTACCGGTCCCCTTATTGAGGCTGCGGCTTGGGCAGCGGCTTTCGCGGCAGCAACTCCGGCCGGGTCGCCGCGTTGTACGCAAACCATGCCACGATGGCCGAGGCCTGCATGAGGTCGCCCGGCTGGACCCGCTCGTAGACGTCCTCGTTGGCGTGGTGCGTGCGCGTGTCGTACTCCAGCGGGTCCTGGATGAACTGGAACCCAGGCAGGCCCACCGCGTCGAAGGACAAGTGATCGGTGCCGGTTGTGTTCCGGATGCTGAGCGTGGTGGCGCCCATGTTCTGGAAGGGCTCCAGCCACGCCTGGAAAACCGGCCGGATCATGTCGTTGCCCTGAAGGTACACGCCTCGCAACTTGCCGCTGCCGTTGTCCACGTTGAAGTAGCCGGAGAGCTTGGCGTGCTCGGGCTTTAGGGCCATCGTGGTGCGGTCGGCGAAGTGCCCGGTGACGTAGGCGCGGCTTCCCAGCAAGCCCGCCTCCTCCGCGCTCCACAGCGCCACGCGCACCGTGCGGTCCATCTTCAGATTGAGCGCCTTGAGCACCCGCATGGCCTCCAGCATGACCGCGCAGCCGGCGGCGTTATCGGCGGCGCCGGTGCCCCCGGTCCAAGAGTCCAGGTGCGCTCCCAACATGACCACCTCGTCCTTCTTGCGGCCGCCCGGAATCTCGGCGATGAGGTTGACGCTGTCGGTGGTGTCATCGATGAGTCTGGCCTCGATGTTGAACTCCAGGCGCACGGGAATCTTGCCGGATATCAGGCGCTGGATGCGGTCGTACTGTTCGCCGGCGATGGCGATGGTCGGCAGGGGCACGGGGTCCTTGATCTCGCGCGAGCCGACGGAGGTGGCCACGATCACTCCCCAGCTTCCACGCTGGCCTGGCGTCAGTACGAGCAACGCCCCTTCGTCCTTCAAGAACTGGTTCCGCCGGGTCGTGCGCTCGCGCGCACCCTGTGGCGGCCCGCCTCCCGGGCGCGGTCCCCCGCGCCGAGGCTCCGGCGCTGCCACGAGCGAGGCCAGATCTGCATCCGTGTAGCGCCGTCCCGGGGGTGTCGTCTCGATGACAATCTGCTGGGGGTTGTCGACGAGGACGATCTTGCCTTGAAGCGTCCCCTTGAGCTTGTCCATGGCTTGCTGAAGATCCGCGTCGCTCGTGACTGGCAGCGGGGCGTAGACTGCTTCGGCCGTGACGGTCCCGTTCGTGCCTTGGGTCCAAGGCAGGGGAAAACCGACGATCGGCGCCGGCTGCGGCTCGAGCAAGTTCCCCGAGTAGCGCGTCAGAGCCCAGCTTCGCCCGTACGGCCCCCACTTCTCCAGCTTCACGTTCTCGCAGCCCCATCCCTGAAGCTGTTTGACCGCCCAATCGGCGGCGGCGTTGAAGCCGGGTGAGCCGGTCAGCCGGGGTCCGTAGACGTTGGTCAGATAGAAGATGTGGTCCATGACCTTGGAATTCTCCAGGGCCTCGGCCCTGATGCGTTGCACCACGGCCAGGTCCACCTTCTCCTGAGCCGCCAGGGTCACGGCTAGCGCCAGGAGCGTGAGCAAGACAGACAGCAGCCGATTGCGCTTCATACGAGCCTGAGGATAGCAGGTCGAACCCCGTGATGGCGAAATCGCTGCTGGCATCGGTTCTGTTCAATTCCAGAGGGGCCGCACTTAGCTGCGGTATCCTTGGGGTATGCTGCGCTACCACGTGGCTTTCTACCTGCCGCGGCCCGGCGAAAGGATGGTTGTCGCCGAAGCCCTCGATTTCCCTGGCGCCGTCAGCCAGGGGTTCGACCTGGGGGACGCCCGCCTGATGATTTCGAGCGCACTGGCAGACCTCGCGCAGATCCTGCTGGAGGAGGGCAAGTCACTCCCAAGGCCGGATCCGGAAGCTGCCGCTCCGGACGCCGATCTGGTCGAGCTCGTGCCTCTCTCGGTGGAAGTTGGCGCTACGCGGCCGTGAAGCGCCACGAGTTGATTGACCACCTGCGGGGCCAGGGGTGTCAATTGGAACGCGAGGGTTCCCGCCACTCCATTTACGGAAACCCTGCCAGTGGAGCCAAGGCGCCGGTGCCTCGTCACTCCGAGATCGACAATCGGCTCGCGCTGAAGATTTGCAAGCCGCTCGGCATTCAGCCGATTGGCTGATCCGAAAACCCGGGCTCCACGCCCGCTACCCGGCACGCTCGACATGCTCATCTTGAAGACGCTCGCACTGCACGGGCGTTTGCACGGCTACGGGATCGCGCTGCACATCAAGCGGACCTCGGAAGAGGTGCTCCAGGTGGAGGAGGGTTCGCTCTATCCCGCCTTGCAGCGCATGTTGATGAAAGGCTGGGTGGACGCAGCCTGGGGAGAGACAGATACCGGCCGCCGGGCGCGCTTCTATCGCCTGACCGCCGCTGGCCGCAAGCGCCTGAAGGCAGAGATCTCGGAGTTCAACCGGGTCATCGGCGCCATCGCCCGCGTGGTCCAGCCGGCGGAGGGCTAGATGGGCGAGCTCTGGCGGAGGCTCGGCGCGCTGTTCCACCGCGGCCGCCTCGACCGCGACCTCGAAGAGGAGATGCGCATTCACCTGGAGATGAAGGCCGGCGAGAGCGAAGACCCGGCGGCCGCGCGGCACGCTTTCGGGAATCCTCTTCTGCTGCGTGAACGAAGCGCGGACGTCTGGGCTTGGCGCTGGCTGCTCGAAGCCTCACAGGATGTCCGGTTCGGCCTGCGCCTGCTGCGGCGGAATCCAGGCTTCACCTTCACGGCCTTGTTGTCGCTGGCGCTCGGGATGGGTGTCACGACGGCGGTCTTCACGCTGGCCGACGCGATTCTGTGGCGGCCCCTCTCGGCGCCGCATCCCGACCAGCTCGTTTCGGTCTATCACCAGAGCCAGCGGGACACTCTGATCAGCAGCTCCTGGCCGGACTACGAGTATTATCGCGACCATAACGAAGTCTTTTCGGGGCTGGCGGCATATCTTCGCCTGCCGATGGTGGTGAGGACCCGCGAGGCTGCCGAAGAGGTCCGCGGCGAGCTGGTCAGTGCCAATTACTTCCCGGTTTTGGGCGTGCAGGCTATTGCAGGCTGCGTTTTGCGCGAAGACGATCCAGGCCCTGTCACGGTCCTGAGCTACGCCTACTGGCAGCGGCGATTCAACCGCGACCCGGGGGTCATCGGCCGGGTCGTGGCCATCGGCGGCCACGACTTCACTGTGATCGGCGTCGCACCGCGATCGTTCCGGGGCGTGGTGATGGATTGGGGCGGGCCGCCCGATCTCTGGGCTCCTATCACCGCCTATCGGGAGGCGGTTCCGGTGCTGGCGAAGTTCGACGTGATGGGAAGCTGGGCGATGCAGTCGTTCCCACTGGTCGGGCGGTTGCGGCCGGGCGTGCCCGTGGAACGCGCGCGGGCCGCCCTCTCCGTGCTCTCGGCGCAAGCCGCGCCGCTCCGGGAACAAGGCTTGAAGCGGCGAATCGATCTGAGACCCGTGGTCCTTCCTCTTCAGCAGGCGCGCTTCTGGCCCACCTACCGTGGAGCGGTCACCCGGTTCCTGACGGTCCTCGCCGGCGTGGTGGCGCTGGCGCTGCTGATTGCCTGCTTTAACGTTTCGAATCTGCTTCTGGCGCTAGCCGCCAAGCGCCGGAAGGAGATCGCGGTGCGCCTGGCGATGGGTGTCTCGCGCAGCCGGCTGGTGTGCCAGTTGCTGATCGAGAGCCTGGTGCTCTCGATCCTCGGGGGTGCGATCGGGCTGGCCGTGGCGGCCGTGGCCATGCGCTTCCTTACGAGCTTCCCAAAGGCGTTCGGGGCGCCAGTGGTCTTGGCAGCGGGGCTCGATCCCAGCGCGTTCGTCTGCGCGTTCCTCGTTTCGCTGGCCTCTGCCATCCTGTTCGGTCTGGCGCCGGCCCGGCAGGCCACTCGCGTGGAACTGACATCGGCTTTGAAGACGGACGCCGGCGGGGCGGGATCGAGGAGCGTTCTTCTCCGTGATGCGCTGGTCGCCGCGCAGGTAGCGTTGTCGCTGGTGGTGCTGATCGGCGCGGGTCTGGTGACGCGCACTCTCCGTAACGCGCTGGCGGAGGACGTGATCCGCGATCCCGGCAGTCTGCTGGTGGCCAGGTTCGACTTGTCCGGCTGGGGATACGATGAGGCGCGCGCCCAGTTGTTCTACCGGCAGGTGGTCGACCATGTGCAAGCCATTCCCGGCGTGCGCGGCGCGGCGCTGGTGTGGACTCTGCCGCTCAGCGGCACGCGGGGTGAGACGGACATCTTTATCGACGACAACCAGGCGGCGAAGGCGGACCGAAACGGAATCTCGCCAGGGTACTTCAAGGTTTCGGGCCTGCCCGTGCTCCGCGGCCGCGAGTTCACGGAGCGCGACGGCGAGCGCGCACCGCCGGTAGCCGTGGTCAATGAGCGGGCGGCCGAGCGCTTCTGGCCCGGCCAGGAACCGCTTGGCAAGCATGTCCGCCTGGCGCGCGACAAGCGCTGCGCGGAGGTGGTGGGAGTCGTGCGAGACGGCCAGTTCCGCGGGCTTCGCGACCCCGTTCGGCCGTCTGTCTATTTCCCGGTGGAACAGTCGTTCCTGTGGGCGACTGCGCTGGAGGTCCGGACTGCGGGAGAGCCCATGCAGTACGTGGGGGCGCTCCGACAGGAGTTCAGAGCCCTCGACAGGGAATTGCCGCTGAGCGCCGTCATGTCCTGGGAGTCGCACCGCGAAGAGGGGCTGGGCCAGGAGCGGCTGGCGGCCGCCCTGTTGGGAGGACTCGCGGTGCTGGCGCTGGTGCTGGCCGCGCTGGCTCTCACGCGGTACACTGCCACCCTGCTGTACAAGGTGTCCACGACGGACACCGTGACCTTCAGCGCCTCCGGCCTGCTCCTGCTCGCTATCGCAGCCGCGGCGGCCTATGTTCCCGCCCGGCGCGCCACGCGCATCGAGCCCACGGAGGCTTTGCGCTACGAGTGAATCTCGGCGGCGAGTCTGGCTTCGATGCCGCGGGCCAGTGACACCAGCGCCTCGCCGATGTCCGGGCCGGATTCGTAGGCCACCAGGCGCACGAAGCAGGGCCCCGCGCGAAAGGTGAGGCTCGCGCCGTAAAGGCGACCCGCATCGCCCAGCCGGACGGGCTTGCTCCCCGTGTCCGGCTCGGACTCGTAGACCTTCCGGGCGCCTTCGGCGGTTTGCATCAGGTAGACGTCCGCCACCGCATCGACTTTGTCCTGGTAGCGGTAGCCGGTGGTAAGCGTCCGTACCACGCCCGCCTGGATGAACTTGTCGGCCGCGCCGTCGATGTACCGGTACAGGTCATCGGCCTCGAAGGTGCGCGTCTGGCCCGTCTTGCTCCAGCCGGCGATCTGGCCGGATTCGGGGAAGAACGACCCGGACTTGGCGGCGGGCTTGGGCAGCAGGATCTGGTTGGTGACGGAGCGGCTCTCTCCCACACTGGTCACGTACACCGCGGGCCGGTCCCGCACGGGGCAGGCGAACTCACAGGCGCCGCAGCCCACGCAGCGGTCGGGGTCGATGTACGGCTGTCGCACGCGCTGGACGTTGCCCTGAGCGTCCACCACGTCCGCGGGCCTCAGATAGATAGCCTTAGGAGAGGTGGGACACCATTCCTCGCAGACGATGCAGTCGGTAGCCATGGACCAGGGCAGGCAGCGGCCGTGGTCATAGAACGCCGTTCCGATGCGGATCGGCTTCGCGTCCACCGGCCTTCGCTCTTCGACCCAAGCCTTCTGCTTCGGCGTGAACTCCCAGATCGCCCCCGTGGGGCAGACCTGCCCGCAGAGCGTGCAACTCGGCTCGCAGTAGCCGATGCGAGACACCAGCACCGGCGTCCAGATGCCCTCCAGTCCTGCCTGAACGAACGACGGGTGCAGGGCATTGTTGGGACAGACCTTCATGCACTCGCCGCAGCGCACGCAGCGATCGAGGAAACTCTTCTCATCGAGAGCGCCCGGCGGGCGGATCAGCCGGTTGTTGGAATCCACGGCCAGCCCGGGCGTGCTGCGGAACAGCGGCAAAGCCACCGCGCCTGCGGCCAGTCCGGCGATCGCCTTGCGGCGCTGGAGGTTCGGTCCCTCGATCGTGGCTTCCAGACTGGGGAAGAACCGGAACCGAAGCCCGCCCTCGGGACAATCGTCGATGCAGTTCAGGCAGAGATGGCACTCCGACTTGCGCCACTTGGCGCCGGGGATCGGGTCGTCGCCTCCCTGGCAGTGCAGCAGGCAGCGGTTGCAGTCTTCGCAATGGCTGGGGTGTTTTTGGAGACCCAGGATCGACCAGCGCGACATCCACCCCAGCAGCGCTCCGAGCGGGCACATCGCCCGGCACCAGAAGCGCGTGAAGCGAAGATTGAGAGTGAGGATCGTCAGGAAGAAAAGGCCGAGGAAGAAACCCTGCCTGAAGTAAGGTTGCCGGAAGCTCAGCACGAGCTGGCGAAGCACGAAATCCAGGACCTGGGCGGCGATGCGCAGCACGCCGTTTCCGCTGAGGTAGAGCGAGTCGGTGAAAGCGGTGAGTGCGTAGTTCGTGGCGGGCTGGATCGAGAGCGCGACGGAGCGCACGGTGAGTGCGATGGGGTCGAAGACGCCGGCCAGCGCGCTGCCGAACAGGGCGGCCACGAGCAATGCGATGAGGATGTAGTATTTGAGCCGCTGCCACCCCTTGTAGCGGCTGGAGTCGATGAGTTGGCGCCCGCGTTTCTTCTCAGACTTCCAGTTGCTGACGAAGTGATTCAGCGTGCCGAGCGGGCACACCCAGCCGCAAAAAAACCGGCCCAGGAACAGCGTGGGAATGATGATGACCAGGCTCCAGAGCAGTCCCCTATAGAGAGCGCGGGTCGCGAGCGCGTTGACGATGGCGATGAGCGGATCAGCCTGGAGGAAGATGCCTGCGGGGTAGGGAAGACGGATATCGCCTCTGGCCGCGCGCAACGACTCCGGGGCCTGGGTCTTGAGAAGAAGGAACAGAAACAGCAGGAGGAAGACAACCTGGGACAGCCGGCGGAGCCGGGTGAGTATGGCGTAGCTCACGGCCGCAAGGCCCAGTCTAGCACGCGTGATTGGAGGCCCCCGGTGTACCGTGCTAGAATCACAAGAGATTCATGGGCGCGTAGCTCAACTGGCAGAGCAACTGACTCTTAATCAGTAGGTTGCAGGTTCGATTCCTGCCGCGCTCACCATTCAAAACAAAGCACTTAGCAGATTGTGAGAATGGTTCCGGGGCATCAGCGGGGCATCACTTCACGGTCTCCGGGTCTTCGTTTCGTGCTCATCGGCTTCTTTCCGCCTCACAGCCGCCCATAGCAGCCCCGCCAGCGAATCGCCGAGCCTTGGGTGATGGTCTAAGGCCCGCGCCGCCTTTACTGAATCTTCTCGATCTCGCGGTGGATCACCACTGCCATGCTGAAGCCCGCGTGGTAAAGAACCAGGAAGAATGTCGCCCTTGGCCATAGCCCGATCAGCGCCGAGTACCCCGCATAAAGCAATGCCGCCGCCCCGAGCAATCTGCTGAGAAGGATGAGTATGCGCACAGGGAAGATTCTATAACTCCATCGACATGCAACGCACGTTTAGGACGCTACGCCCGTACCGCCGGGACCCGCTCGACAAGCCGCGACCGCGCCGAATGGCGGCCATAACCGCAATCAGGACGCTGGTGCGTCGGTGGACTGCGCCCTGAAAGTTCCTCTGTTAACCGAAGTTATGAGAGCTTGGTCACGTGCCCACAACTGTACCTATGGGCTATAGACTTGATCGACCTCTGACTCCACTCTGGTAATTGAGTTCGGCGGGGGCAACCTCGGCACTGTAGAACCTGTCTGGCGGTTGACCGCTGCTTGTAGTCGGAATAGGAAGCCGGTGAGTCGTGCTCCCAACGTGGTACGGGAGACCCACCCCAAACTCGGAGGGCGTCGAGAATGGCGCCCTCCGGCCTTCCAACTTTGCCACAGCAGCCCCGTGGTGAGGTTACCGGGCCTCGGGTGGGCCTGGACTGTCCCCCGCGTTGATCGTTCTCCCGTCGCGGCCGCTATTGTGGCAAGCGGCACCCCCACACTGGTCTAGTCCTCTTGGCGGCGTAGGACTCCTTATATTGGGCTGAATCGTCCGAGTGCCGCTTGACACCCCCTGTTGCTCGCTAGGAAAACCCGTGGCGGCGGCTCCCCTTCAGGACTGTTGATCCAGTACATTTCGTGCAGACGTACCTTGTCAAATAGTGCCTCCGACCTATTCCTGATGTCCTCCCGTTGCTCCATTTTGAAAGGGAAAGAATTGTACGATGGAAATCCGTTTTGAACTGAAGTTGGGCAGCCCAGTCCAGTGTACCCACGGACAGTTGCCCAACGAGGGGAGGACGTTATGAAGAGGATCTTGGTTGTCTTAGCGGTGATGATTCTTCCTCAGACCGTGGGTTTGTCTACGCTCTGCAACGCCGGGTCTGGGATTGGTTGCCCTTCCAACGCGGACGGGTCGTGCACCTTCGCCCATCTGATTTGCGGGGCGATCTCCCAGGGTAAGACTTGCCAGACGATTCCGAATCCCGCCTTCGTCGGGGCCGCGGCCAAGAGGGTGCAGCCGCCTCAGGAGCAACCTGCGCAGTACCTTTGCGAATGTATGAAGTGATCGTCGGCTTGTTTAGCGCCCAGCACTCAACAGCCGCCTGAAATAGGCCGGAAGCGGGAGGTGTGGGCCTGCGTGGAGGTTCTTTCCAACCCGAACATCCTTCCCGACCTTGAGCAATGTGCTGGACCCCGCCGACAACTTCGGCGGAGCACCGCAGCCTCGGAGTGACGTGAGCTCCGCAGTGCGGCTGAGCGGCCTGCTTCCGTTCTATGAAGCGCGGCCTCGCAGGGAGCCGGGAGTAGAATGTCTGGAGAACCCATGTACCCCAACATACTCCTGTCGGTCTTCATCGCTCTGGTCGCGCTCATGTTCATCGGCGGCATGCTCAACAGCCCGAGGCTGGTCAAGGCTGCTGGCGTCCTGATGGTCGCCGGGGTAGCGACGGCTTTGATCCTGTGGCTGCTGATGGGCCTCTCCCCTATACCGCCCTGGTTCTCGAGATGGGTTGTCGGGCTGTTTCACGCGGTGCGGCGGCGGGCGCCTTGAGGCCTGGCCGCACCCGATCCAGCAGCTGGAGAGTCCTCGGAGTCTGGCCATGTTGATCGCCATCACTCGCCCGGTCAGCGCTTCTATCGAACGCTGCGAGCTCGGCTACCTGCCCCGGCGCAGCATCGATTTTCAAAAGGCGAGCGAACAGCACACACTCTACGAGGCTTGTCTCGCCGAGCTCGGCTTGTCGGTCATCCGGCTGCCTCCCGAACCGGAGCTGCCCGATGCCGTCTTCGTCGAGGACACCGCTGTGGTGGTCCGGGAGCTCGCTGTCATGACGCACCCGGGCGCGGCCTCCCGCCGGCCTGAGGTCGAAGGCGTCGCGCTGGTATTGTCCCGCTATCTGCCCCTCCGCTGGATACAGAACCCCGCCACCCTGGATGGCGGCGACGTAATGCATGCCGGCCGGACGCTGTTCGTGGGGGCCTCCCTCCGGACGAACGCGGAAGGCATCCGTCAGCTCGCGCGGGAACTTGCGCCGTTTGGCTACACCATCAAGCCCGTGGAGATTCGCGACTGCCTCCACATGAAATCGGCCTGCTGCTACCTGGGACGCCAAACCATCCTCGCAAACCGCGCTTGGATCGACACCGTCCCCTTCCGCGAGTTCCAAATCGTGGATGTAGCGCCCGACGAGCCTTGGGCGGCCAACGTGCTCGTCATCGGAGAGACCGTCGTCATCCCCTCGTCGTTCCCCGCCACTGCGCGAGTGCTCGCGAAACTGGGCTGGAACGTTCGCACCGTTGACGTGTCGGAACTCATGAAAGCCGAGGCCGGAGTCACCTGCATGAGCCTGATCTTCGACACCGCCAGCGCGAATCCCCGTAGTCGGCGGTCTGTGGGGACTGTTAATGCGTAGGTTGCAGGTTCGATCGTACGAAAACGTCCGCGTCCGGTCCGAGGCGGGTGCGGTAGCGGGGGCCACGCCCATCTGAGCGAAAAAACCTGCGTGATCGATGGTCTCCGTAAGAAAAGCTCACAGTACAATCAGCTTGCCGCCGTTCGCAATCCGGCACATATGCTCCCATCAATGCCTTCCTTCCTGGTGACACTTCAGGTCCGCGTACGCCTTGTAGTTCAGCCGAAGATTGCTCCTGTAAGACAGATTCCCAACCAAGGCGATGAATGGCGCGCGGCGTCCCCAGACGTTGCCCCACACCCTGCGCAGAATGCGCGGCATGGAATAGAATTTCCGGTCGCAGGAGACCATCTCTTTGATGACGCTGTCCAGAGAGAGATGCTTGTACCGAGCCGCCGGGAAGGTGAGCGTGTAATACTTCCAATCCTCGGGGAACTTGTCGAGCGCGAGGCGGCCCTGGGATTTCATCTGCTCCCACAGGCGCGTGCCGGGCAAAGGGGTAAGAAACATCGCGTTAAGGTTATCCACGCCGTACCGACTGGCGGCGGCGGCTATGCGCTTGCCGATTCCCGGCTTGTCGCTGTCCAGACCGATGATGAAGGAACCCACAACCACAATGCCGTGCCGCTGGATTCGCCGCACGGAGGCGCGGAAATCCCGGCCGTTCACAAGGTTGAATTTCTTGCCTCA
The DNA here is from genome assembly GCA_963798455.1 of Bryobacterales bacterium. GTDB lineage: Bacteria > Acidobacteriota > Terriglobia > Bryobacterales > Bryobacteraceae > CAWCTD01. Next base: position 3,206,737 of record CAWCTD010000003.1, on the reverse strand, counting down.
GCTCGAGAAGCCCTTCCGGCGTGGGGGACTCAAAGCCGATGAAGACGCCTCTGCACCCGGCCTTCGCGGCCAACGCCAGGAGCTCTTCGTCATCTCCGAAGTTGACGGTGGCCTGGGCCACCCACTCTTTGCGCAGGTTCGCCTGTGCCATGGCGCGGAACAGGTCCTTGGCGCGAGCGATGTGTTTTGGGCGCGTGCCGATGAGGTTGTCATCCACCACCAGAACACGCTCCTCGCGGATCAACTGGAATTCCCGAACAACGTCCGGAATGGGGCGCTGGCGGTAGTGGGCTCCGTTGAACGCCGTGACGCTGCAGAAAGTGCAGTTCATGGGACAGCCGCGCGTGGTCTGGATGGCCCCCATGGCATACCCCGAGGCCAGCAAATCATGCCGGGCGGGTGGGATGCTGTCCATGTCCGCGAACCCTCCGTCGTACCGGCGCTTCAAGCATCGGTTCCGAGCGTCCGCCAGAACCTGCGGCCAGACGCTCTCGGCTTCCCCCGTGACGGCCGAGTCCACGCGCTCCATAACCTCGGCCAGGCACATGGTTGCATGGATGCCGCCCATGACGACGGGCACGTCCAGCGCTCGAAAGTGAGCGGCCACTTCATAGGCGCGGTTCGCCTGCGAGGTGAAGGCGGTAATGCCCACCAAATCCGGCCGCGGCATGGCCGGATAGTCAGGCACACCGAGGTTTTCGTCGACAATCGTGATTTCCCACTCCGGCGGGGTGAGGCCTGCAAGCACCATGAGGCTGAGCGGCTTCCACACGCGGTATCGGTTCCAGCGGCTCTCATTGACCCTGACGATGCTGACTAGCGGATTGGAGGGGTTGATCAGGCACAGGTGCATGACGCACTTTCTTGCGCTCAAACGTCGTTTCAAGTATACGCCAGACCGGCTGTTCTGCCACCACCCGGGAAGTCCGAACATCCGTCCAAGAATCGCCACCAGCACGGAATGCGACGAACGAATCTTGGGGGTATTTTGGGGAAAAGTGCTATACTTAGGGTGCGTTTGACCGTCCCGCCAAACTGGGCCGATGATCCTGTTCGCCTGGAAAAGCCCGCTTTCAAATAGCAAGGAGATCACTTTGAAGAATGTGTTTGTAGGCAACTTGGATTTCGGCGCCACGGAAGAGTCGGTTCGCTCGCTCTTTCAACCGTATGGAGCCATAGAACGTGTCAGCTTGGTAACGGACCGCGATACAGGCCGATCGAGAGGTTTCGCCTTCGTCGAGATGACGGACCCCGCCGAAGCCGACCGTGCCATCGAGGCACTGAACGGCGAAAACGTGGGAGGCCGCGCGCTGAACGTGAATGAGGCTCGGCCGAAGACGAATGGCGGCGGACCTCGCGAGCGTCGCACGCCCCGCTGGTAGTTCCGGCCCCCTATTTTGACTCTGCACTCGGCGCCGGCAGAACTTAAGCCGGCGCCACTGGTTACTTCGTGGGGGTTGCCTCTGCCCTGCGTTTCTGCGGAGCCTCAGCAGTTTCGTGGCAGCGTACCAGGCAGTCACCGCCCTGAAGCTGGGCGAACTGTGGGCCGTCCCCATCCAGATCGATTCGATTGCGCAAAGTTGGTCTGTTCTGTCCGGGGTGGGCGATGCCTCCCTGGTGGACGACCGCCACGAGCACTCGGTCGGGATTCAGTTGAAACGCCGGTTGCAGACCGGATGATATTCCTGTATCAGCCGCTCTTGACGAGAAAGCCGATTGTACGGGAGGCAGAGTTCAAACGAGAACCCGGTGGGCCCTTGCTCCAGGAGCGGCATGTCGGCGCCCCGCAAGTGCCCGAGCAGTGTCGCTTTGATGTTGTCGGTTTCTCCCACGAAAATCCACTCCCGGGCGTTCGATAGCCCGTAGACTCCCGACAACGCCGGGGCGTTTCTCTGCACCGAAACAAGCGAGAAAGCGTGCGGCGCGAATCTGTCAAATGGCATCTCATTCCCCCCTGGCCAACTTTAGTCTCTGGTGCGAAGCTTCCGCTGCCTCCATGGCGGGCAGGCTGACCTTACAGATCACCGAGGTGATGTCGTCGGACGGAGGCCCGCCGCCCGTGAAAACCAGCACCGTCTCGTGGATACCTCGGACGAGTTCAGCCGCGCTATTCCGCGGATGGCGTTTTATGAACTCCAGAGCTCCGTCCGCGCCAAACTGCGCCTCGTCGCTGTTGGCTGCCTCCGTGACCCCGTCGGTCAACAAGACGAGGGTTTCACCGTAGTCCAATGGAATGGTCGGACCGGAGCAGAACTGACTGCCGGCAAAGAGGCCTAGCGGTGGACCCGTGCTCTCCATGACGTGCCTGATCTCTCCGGACGAATGCAGCAGGTAACACGGTATATGCCCGGCACTGGCGTATTCGACCAGGCGGGTTCGCGGGTCGAGGCGGGCCAACAGCAAAGTGACGTACTGTCCGCCTTCGAGGTCCGGGACAAGGGCATTATTGACTCGGCTGAGGATAGCACTCGTGTCCGATTCCAACATCGCATAGCAGCGCACATACGCCCGGGTCTCAGCCATGACCAAAGCAGCGCCGAATCCGTGGCCGCTGACATCGCCAATGGCGATACACAGACACCCGTCCGGCTGCACAATAAAGTCGAAGTAGTCCCCCCCTGTCAGCGTGGCAGAGCAGACGGTTCCAGCAATATCAAAACCCGGCAACGATGCCACCGTGGTGTTGAGGCGCTGCTGAACTTCATGGGCGATTTGCAGGTAAAACTCTTGCTCCTGCTGTTTCCTCAGCTCGGTGATGTCCTTCAACACGGAAACAAAGTGAGTAATCTCTTCATTCTCATCCTTCATCGAGCTGATCGTCTGTGCAGACCAGTAGAGCTGGCCGGATTTCTTCCGGTTGACAATGATTCCACGGAATGGTTTGCCTTTAATGAGTTGCGCCCAAAGCTCTTTGTAGAACTGCCCGTCGTGTAGTCCGGACTTGAGGAGACTCGGCGTCCGGCCCAGGGCCTCGTCTGCGGAATAACCTGTCGTCTCTTCAAAGGCAGGGTTGACATACTCGATGACTCCCTGCCTGTTCGTTATCAGGACGGTGTCCGCAGTCTGCTCCACGGCCCTGACGAGGCGATCGTAACCACCGCGCAGCCCTTGAAGCTGTTTTTGGATGTCGAGGCGTGCCGGCTCAGCCATCGAGCCGCCCTCTAACCCTGTTCCTTCTCTGATTTGCCGGTCCGCTCGATCGCCCGGCTTATCGACGAGAAGATATCGATGGGGATGGGGAACACAAGCGTGGTGTTTTTCTCGACGCCTATCTCGACCAGCGTTTGCAGATAGCGCAACTGGATGGCTGCGGGCTGCTTCTGGAGGACCTCGGCGGCCATGCTCAGCTTTTCGGCGGCGAGGTACTCGCCCTCGGCGTGGATGATCTTGGCTCGCCGCTCGCGCTCCGCTTCCGCCTGTTTGGCAATGACCCGGATCATCTGTTCGGCCAGGTCCACCTGTTTCACCTCGACCATGGTCACCTTGATGCCCCAAGGCGACGTGTGCTGATCCAAGATCGACTGCAGACGGAGATTCAATTTCTCCCGCTGGCTCAGCAGCACGTCCAGTTCCACCTCACCCAGCACGCTGCGAAGCGTCGTCTGGGCCAGTTGCGACGTGGCGTAGAGGAAGTCGGCCACCTCGATGACCGCTTTAGTCGCATCGAGGACGCGGAAATAGATGACGGCGTTGACCTTCACCGTTACGTTGTCCCGCGTCACGATATCTTGCGGGGGCACCTCGAGGGTTTCGACGCGCAGGGAAATGCGAACCATCCGGTCGATCGGAGCGAACACCAGGGCGATGCCCGGGCCCTTGGGCTGCGGCAGTACGCGACCAAGCCGGAAAATGACTCCGCGTTCGTATTCCCTGAGGATCTTGATGGACGACAACAAGTAGATGGCCACGATGATGATGGCAATCGTGGCTACGTTGAAAGTGATCATTCCGACCTCCAGACTGGTGTACGCTTCCCGCTACCGGGGTCCCAAACTCGAATCCCCTCTTAGTAGTCCATGTCGGGGCCGTGGCCGCCGGGCATGGGCTCCTTCTTTTCCGGAATCTCGCAGACCAGCGCCTCGGTGGTCAGCATCAGCGATGCGATGGACGAAGCGTTCTGGAGCGCGGTCCGGGCGACCTTGGTGGGGTCGATGACGCCGGCCTTCACCAGGTCCTCGAACACGCCGCTCTCGGCGTTGAAGCCGAAGTTCGGGTTGGCGTCGGCCCGCACTTTCTCGACGACGACGGCGCCTTCGAAGCCCGCGTTCTGCGTGATCTGCCGCAGAGGTTCCTCGCAGGCGCGCTTGACGATGTCCACGCCGATCTGCTCGTCGCCCGCAAGCTTCAGGCCTTCCAGAGCCTTTATCGCGCGCAGCATGACCACGCCGCCGCCCGGCACGATGCCTTCCTCGACCGCCGCGCGGGTGGCGTGCAGGGCGTCCTCCACGCGGGCCTTCCTCTCCTTCATCTCCGTCTCGGTGGCCGCGCCGACCTTGATCACGGCCACGCCGCCGGCCAGTTTCGCCAGCCGCTCCTGCAATTTCTCGCGGTCGTAGTCCGAGGTGGTCTCCTCGATCTGTGTGCGCAACTGCTTGATGCGGCCTTGGATCGTCTTCTCGGTGCCCGCGCCCTCGATGATGGTGGTGTTGTCCTTGTCGATGGTCACGCGCTTGGCGCGGCCGAGGTCTTCCAGTTGGACGCTTTCCAGCTTGATGCCGGTCTCTTCCATGATGGCCTTGCCGCCGGTGAGGATCGCGATGTCCTCGATCATCGCCTTGCGGCGGTCGCCGAAGCCTGGAGCCTTCACGGCGCAGGCGCTCAGGGTGCCTCGCAGCTTGTTCACCACCAGTGTGGCTAGCGCCTCACCTTCCACCTCCTCGGCGATGACCAGCAGCGGCTTGCCGCTGCGGGCGATCTGCTCCAGCAGGGGCAGCAGGTCTTTCATGTTGCTGATCTTCTTCTCGTGGATCAGGATGTAGGGCTCTTCCAGCAAGCACTCCATCCGCTCGGGGTCGCTGACAAAGTAGGGGGACAGGTAGCCGCGGTCGAACTGCATGCCTTCGACCATGTCCGTGGTGGTCTCCATGGTCTTGGACTCTTCCACCGTAATGACGCCGTCCTTGCCGACCTTCTTCATCGCCTCGGCTATCCGTTCACCGATGGTGGTGTCGCCGTTGGCCGAGATCGTGGCGACCTGTGCGATCATCTCGCCGGAGACCGGTTTGCTGTACTTCTTGATGTCCTCGATGACCGCCTCCACGGCTCTCTCGATGCCGCGCCTCAACGCCATCGGGTTGGCGCCGGCGGCCACGCTCTTCACGCCCACGCGGTAGATGGACTGCGCGAGGACCGTTGCCGTGGTGGTGCCGTCGCCGGCCACGTCCGAGGTCTTGGATGCGACTTCACGCACCATCTGCGCGCCCAAATTCTCGAGTGGGTCTCGCAGTTCGATCTCTTTGGCCACGGTCACGCCGTCTTTGGTAATGGTCGGACCGCCGTACTTCTTCTCCAAAACGACGTTGCGCCCCTTGGGGCCGAGCGTGACCTTGACGGCGTCGGCCAACTGGTTGACGCCGCGCAAAATCGCCTGCCGGGCGCCCTCGCTGTAGACAATCTGCTTCGCTGCCATTTAAGATTCTCCTGGTCCTTAGGTTTTCGTCTTCTTCGAAGCGTCCTCAATCACTCCGAGGACGTCGTCCTCGCGCATGATCAGGAATTCTTCCCCATCCAGCTTGATCTCGCTGCCAGAGTACTTGCCGAACAGAATGCGGTCGCCAGCCTGAACGTCCAGGGGCGCCACTGTGCCGTCTTCCAGGCGCTTGCCCTTTCCCACGGCCACTACTTCGCCCTCCTGGGGTTTCTCTTTGGCGGTGTCCGGGATGATGATGCCGCCCTTCACGGTCTCTTGCTCTTCGATGCGTTTGACCACAATGCGGTCATAAAGCGGTCGAATCTTCATACAACACCCTCCATAAACTCCGAATTTTCATGTTGGTTCAGAATGTGCGTTTCCATAATCTCGATGGGATTGGCCAACCCTCGCAGCACGAGCGAGTCCCTCGACCTGTTTGCATCCCCAGTCGCGCTGGGCGCTGGAGGTCACCCGTAAGACCTCCTCCGCATCAAAAGGCGTCATGAGCAAATCGAAACCGCCCAGATTCAACACTTCCGCCCAGAGGCGGTGGTCGGCCAGGCGGGACGACACCACGAGGTTCGGCGGCGCAAACAGGCTTGCCATGCCGTTCAAGAGATCCCTCCAGGTACCGTCGGGCAGGTCGGGTTCAGAGAGAACCACGGAAACATGATGGTGGCCCAGGAACTCGATCGCCTCCTGGCAGTTGCTGGCGCCGTGCGAATGCCAGTTGGAATCCAGGAGAATCCTGTCGAGAGAAAGGCCATCTCCATCGGCGATGCCGACGAACAGAATCGGCTCCGTTTTGATTGTGTCTGCCATGGTGTCTCCGCTCGCGTCAGCAGCAATCAAGGGCGAAAGCTTGGTTTGTTCGCTGCCCTGATGTGTACATCCCTCTTTGCCAAACAACATTGAGGGTGGACTTGGCCGCCCCCAACCAGAGACCGCTCAGCCTGGGCCAAAGACCGGCGCAGCGATCTTGTGGAACGTCGAATTCGAAACCGCATAAATGCGGACCTCAGAATCTCCCTCAATCGCGTTCTCCAGGGCCTTCAGCACCGCTGGAGAGGCCTTGCGGCCATAGGCGTCCGCGTCCTCTTTCCTGTCCCACAAACTGATTTCGATAGCTTCGCTTCCGCCCGGGACGAAGAACGTGATTTCGTCCTGGAAGCCTCTTTGCTTTCGAAGCAGGGGAATGGTCTCCTTCTCCATTACCCGGCTAAACTCCTCAATACCGTTTGGTTTCAGGCGGATGGAGACACTGCGAGCAAACATGTCGACCTCCCCGGCCGTCGTGACTAAGAGCGGGAACCGCAGAGGATCTGCTTAGTTCAGATGATCTGCAGAGTGGGCGGAAGTGCTCACTCTTTAACCAGTCTAAGTTAACTGTATTTACTTGTCAAGCGAAATATGCGATATTCTAAGGAGCGGCTTAAGCATTATAAGTTAATAGGGAACGGAAAGGAAACGTGGTGGATGTGGCGTTGGTGATCAGGCACCGCCTGAAGGAATTGGGGGTCGGCCAGAAAAGTCTGGCCGCCGCGGCTCAGGTGACCGAGTCCTACATCTCACAATTGCTGAGCGGGAAGAAGGCTCCGCCCGCGCCTGACCGGACGGATATTTACGACAAGATGGGCAGATTCCTGAAACTCCCGAGCGGTGAACTCTCGCGACTGGCGGACTTTCAGCGCAAGGAAGCCTTGAAGAAGAAACTGGCGGACCCGCCAACGCCCTTGTTTCAGGGATTTCGAGAGTTGATGCTTCGCAAATGCCCGCCTGACAAGCAGGCGCAGGTTCGCGCAATTTTCGAGAAGGAGCCTTTCGGCGAACTGGAACGGCTCGTCGCGCAGAAGCTCTTGGACGTTGCCAAGCGAGTTGCCAAAGAAGAATTGGAAAGTGAAAACTGGCTCCGGCTGGTGGCCCGTCTCAGCGGCCGGAGCTATGAACAGATGCGGGTCACCATTCTCGAGTTCCTGGAGACGGATGTGTTCCACGTCTCGGTTGAAAACTGGGTCTCCTTCCTCGATCCGCTGATCGAGTCCTGGGACGTTGACCTCCTGACTTTTGGGGTTGAGATTGGCTTGAACCGCAGACTGGCCCTCGGGCCGACAAAGAAATTCGAGTTTGTCGAAAGAGAACCGGAGCAGCCCCTTGAGGCGGAGCCGGGTCTGGAGGAGTTCCTCAAGGATACTTCCCTCAGCGGCGATGCCTCCGAAGAGGAAATCGAGTTTCTGAAGAGGCTGACGTTCAAAGGAAGACGGCCTGCTCCTCTTTATTACTACCGGGAACTGCAAAACCTCAGAGACCCGCTTCATTTCCGAACTCCGGAGAACGAGGGTGGGGGCACATCGGAGAAGAACGTCTCCTGACCGCAGCGAAGAACAAGTGCCGGTTTACCGGTGCCATGCTGCATCCAGGCCGTCCGTGTCCGATAATGGGGTCATGCGTATCCGTGGTCTTATGTTGTTGGCATTTCTTGCCGCGGGGACGGCGCTGGCGAGTGACGTCAAGGTCATCGAGGAGATCGCCGCCAAGGTGAATGGCGAGATCGTCACCTCGAGTGAAATCGCTCACTACCGCAAGTTGCTGGAAGACAGTCTGCGGCAACAAGGCTTGACCGGGGAGCGGCTGGACAACGAGCTGAAGGCGCGCGAGAAGGACCTCCTGCGGGACCGCATCGACAACCTGCTGATGGTGCAGCAGGCCAAGCAACTGGACATCAACGTGGACGGCGATGTCACCAAGCGGCTCGCGGAGATCCAACGCCAGTCCAAGATCTCCGACCAGGACAAGTTCCACGACTACATCCGCCAACAAAGCGGGATGAGTTTTGAGGACTTCCGCCAGGAGATTCGCAACGATTTGCTCAAGCAGCGCCTGATCGGACAGGAAGTGGGTTCCAAGCTCAGCGTTCCCCGGGCGGAGGTGGAGAAGTACTACCAGGAGCACAAGAACGAGTTCATGCGGGACGAGCGCGTGTTCCTCAGCCAGATTCTCATCTCCACCGTGGGTAAGGATCAGAAGGAAATCCCCGCCCTGGAGAAGAAGGCGAAGGACCTTGTAGACCGCGCACGGCGGGGAGAGCGGTTCACGGATATGGCCAAGGACAATTCGGACGATCCGGCCACGGCCGCGGAAATGGGCGCCGTGGGCTCGTTCACTCGCGACCAGTTGCAGCCGCAAATCGCGGATATGGTGTTCGCCCAGGATCGCGGCTATGTCAGCGACCCCATCCGTGTTCCGAACGGGTTTCTGATCCTGCGGGTGGACCAAAAGTACACAGCCGGGCTGGCGGCGCTTGAGGAGGTCCAGAACGAGATCACTCAGAAGCTCTACGAACCGCGCTTCGATCCGGCGGTCCGCGCCTACCTCACGGACCTCCGGATGAATGCGTTCCTTGAGATCCGCGAGAATTTCGTCGACAGCGGCGCAGCTCCCGGGAAGGACACGCGCTGGATGGACCCCGCCCAACTCAAGCCTGAGACCGTCACCAAGGAGGAAGTGGCCAGCCGGAGGTACAGACCCCGGCTCCTGTGGCTGATACCTTTGTGGTACACGCGGACGGCCGGCAAGGCCGCGGGCAGTTCCTGACCCGCGCGCCGGATGACATGAAGTCCCCCTACATCAACGAGCTCGAGCCCAACCAGCAGATCACAGGCATGTTTCTGGTCCGTGCCAAGGAGGTCAGGCAGAAGAAGAGCGGCGACCTGTACCTTTCCCTGCTTATTGGAGACCGCACGGGCGAACTGGATGCCAAGATGTGGGACAACATCGCCGAGGTTCTGGACACTTTCGACCGCGACGACTTCGTCCGAGTGAAGGGCTTGCTCGGCATCTACCAGAACCGCCCGCAGTTCACCATTCACAAGTTGCAGCGCATCAGCGAAACCGAAGTGGACGCCGCCGATTTCTTCCCGCGTTCCGAGCGCGATCTGGAGGAGATGCTCGCCGAGTTGCACGGTGTCATCGCCGGCATCGGCAACCCGCATCTGAAGGCCTTGCTGGAAGCGGTTTTCGGCGACGAGCAGGTGGCGCGCCTTTACTGCAGGGCGCCGGCGGCCAAGGTCGTGCACCACGCCTACCTCGGCGGCCTATTGGAGCATGTGCTCTCGCTCTGCCGGCTGTGCCGGTTCACCGCGGCCCACTACAAAGACATCGACCTGGATCTGCTGCTGGCGGGCGCGCTGCTTCACGACGCCGGCAAGATCCACGAATTGAGTTACGACCGCAGTTTCGGCTACACCAGCGAGGGCCAGCTTCTGGGTCATATCACGATCGGCATCCGCATGATTGAGGAGAACCTGCGCGGGATGCCGGATTTCCCGCCCCGCCTGCGCACGCTGGTCGAGCACATGGTTCTGAGCCATCACGGCGAGCTCGCGTTCGGCTCGCCCAAGATTCCGCTGTTTCCGGAGGCGCTGCTCTTGCACTATCTGGACGACATGGACTCGAAAATGGAGTGCATGCGCGCGCTGGTTGCGCAGGATCGCCAGGTGGAAGGCGAATGGACCGGGTACAGCCAGCCCCTCGACCGCAGCGCTCTAAAGAAAGACCGGTACTTGAATGGCAAGGCCGCGGCCGAGCCTCCCGCCGCCGAGCCTCCCGCCGCCACGCCGCCGCCGGTCAGGCAGCCGCAGAGGGCGGACATAACGACCCCGTTCGGCGACAAATTGCGGGGTGCGCTCAAGGACGGTCGTCGTCCCAAGGAGCCATAGATGCGCAAGCCTGCTCCGCCACGCGATATCCCTCCGCCTCTCGAGCTGGAATGCCTGAAAGTCCTCTGGAAACTCGGCGAGGGAAGCGTCAAGGACGTCCGCGACGACCTGGCAGCCAACAGGAACCTGGCCTACACCACGGTGATGACCTTGCTGGACCGGTTGGTGAAAAAAAACGGGGCCACGCGCCGCAAGACCGGCCGGATGTTCGTGTACGCCCCCGTGCTGCCCCGGGATCTGTTACGCAAGCTGGCCGTCAAGGAACTGGTGGACTCTTTCTTCGGCGGCTCCGAGGAGGAACTGCTGGCGTTCCTGCAGGGCGCGCCGGCGGCGCGGATTGCCGTGTCCGCCGCTCCGAGTGAAAACGGGCAGCTCGACACGGCACTGCTGTAGCTCACCACTGGACGCCGCGGGACTGCAGCTCCTGCTCCAACTGCTCGACGGACAGGAACTGCACCGCGTCGATGCCGGCGTCGATGGCGGCCTCGATGTTGTCTTCTCTGTCGTCGGTGAAGAAGACCTCCCGGGGCTCGCAGCCCGCGCGGGCGATCGCTTCCTGGTAGATGCCAGGCTCCGGCTTGCGCAGCCCGAGCTCAAAGGAGAGCACGGCGTGATCGAAATGCCGCAGGATCGGGTACCTCTCCCGGACCCAGTGGTAGTGGATCGCATCCGTGTTGGAGAGCAACAGCAGGCGGTAGTTGGCGTGCAGCCGCGCCAGCATGTCGTCGCCAATGATGGTTTCGGGCAGGAAGATGCTGCTCCAGAGTTCTTGAAACTCCTCGAAGGTGACGCTCAGCCCCAACAGCGCGGAAACGCGCTCGGCAACGGCACGAGGCTCGACGCGGCCACGTTCGAACCCTTCGAACAGGCCGGTCTCCTTGATGCGGCGGCGAACCTCCTCGGCTGGATAGGGGCTCGCCCGTGCGAACGCATCGTAGCCGCGCTGCCAATCGAACGGAATCAGGACCTTGCCGAGGTCGAAGATGATGGCGCGAATCATCTTCCAGTGTATCAGCCGTCCGCCTTGCGGCTTACGCCGCCGCTGCCTGGAATTCCTTCAGCATCTCGGAGACGAAGGCCTTGGCGTCGCCGAAAAGCATGAGCGTCTTGTCCATGTAGTAGAGCTCGTTGTCGATGCCGGCAAAACCCGGGTTGAGGCTGCGTTTGATCACCATCACGGTGCGCGCCTTGTCCACGTCGAGAATCGGCATCCCATAGATCGGGCTGGTCTTGTCGTGCCTGGCCGCCGGATTGGTCACGTCGTTGGCGCCCACGACCAGAGCCACGTCCGTCTGCGCGAACTCGGAGTTGATGTCATCCATCTCGGCCAGCCTGTCGTAGGGGATGTCCGCCTCGGCCAGCAGCACGTTCATGTGGCCCGGCATGCGCCCCGCCACGGGGTGAATGGCGAACTTGACGTCCACGCCGCGCTTGGTCAGCGCGTCGAACAATTCGCGGATCTTGTATTGAGCGTGCGCCACGGCCATGCCGTAGCCCGGCACGATGATGACCGAACCAGCCGCATCGAGGATGGAAGCTGCCTCCTCGGGCGACGCGGAGCGCACGGTGCGCCCGTCGGCGTGCCCGGCCTTCACCTGCAACTGCCCGAAGCCGCCGAAGAGCACGTTGGCGAACGACCGGTTCATTGCCTTGCACATAATGATCGACAGGATCAGCCCCGAGGAGCCGTCCAGCGCGCCCGCGATGACGAGCAGGTAGTTGTTCAGCGCAAAACCCATGAAGCTTGCGGAGAGGCCCGCATAGGCGTTCAGCAGAGCGATCACCGTGGGCATGTCCGCCCCGCCAATGGGAATGATCAGCAGCACACCGAACAGTAGCGCCAGGCCGGAAAAGATCGGGAACGCCCAAGTCTGCTCAGGCTGAAAGATCAGATACACACCCAGCCCGGCTGCGGCCGCGAGCATCGAGAGGTTCACGAAGTTCTGACCCTTGTACACGATGGGCCGCTGCGGCAGGATTTCCTGGAGCTTGCCGACGGCCATCATGCTTCCGGTGAAGGTCAGGAACCCGAGCAGGATCTCGATGACCAGGGCCACCATGGTGAAGCCGTGAGGAGTGGCCTTGTAATACTCGGCCGTGCCGATCAAAGCCGCTGCCAGCGCTCCGAACGCGTGGGAAAGAGCGGTCCGTTGGGGCACCGCGGTCATCGGCATCAGGTAGGCTAGCGGAATACCGGCAACCGTCCCAACCGCGAGAGCGATAAAGATCAACTGGTAGTTGACCACCTGGTGGCTGACCAGCGTCCCGATCACGGCCAGCAGCATGCCCACTTCGCCGGCTCGGACGCCGCGGCGGGCAGTCGTGGGAGCGCTCATCCACTTCAGTGCCAGTATGAAGAGCACCGCCGCGAGGATGTAAGCGGCCCGGACGAAGGCGTCGGTCATCGGTTTTTGGGCTCCCGCTTCTTGAACATCTTGAGCATCCGGTCCGTGATCAGGTAACCGCTGACCACGTTGGTCATTGCCGCCGTCACCGCGATGAAGCCGAGGATGTGACTCAGTCTCGAAGCGTTTGCCTCACCGGTAATCAGGATCGCGCCCACCACCGAGATCGCGGAGATCGCGTTGGTGAGCGACATCAATGGTGTGTGAAGAAGCGGTGAGACTCTCTTGATCAGCTCGAGCCCGAGGAAACTGGCGAGCACGAAAACGTACACACTCAACTCGTTGAACTGCAAAGGGGTTCTCCTTGGATCGGAAGATACTCGGCTTTGCCGCCAGAGCCCAGATATTTACAGTTTACAGTATTGGTGGGGCGGTCTCGGCGGCAAGTCGCTCCAGGCTGAGCCGGCCAGTGTAGATGGCCATGCCCAGGGCGGCGTGGACGTTCATGCGCTGAAGCTCTCGCACTTCTTCGAGTGTCGTAATCCCTCCGGCCGCGGTCAGCTCCAGCGAGGTGGCCGCGCGAAGTCTGCGGAACCAGTCGAGGTCCGTGCCTTGGAGCATGCCTTCCTTGTCCACGTAAGTGCACAGAAAGCCCGAGCAGTAGGGCTCCAGCCGCGAGATGACTTCTTCGGCGCTAAGGGCAGTCGCCTCGCGCCAGCCTTTCACCACGATCCGCCCGCCCATGGAATCGAGCGCAATGAGCAGGCGATCCCGGCCGGCTGCCTCCGCGGCCGCGCGGAGAAATGGCTCATCGATGCCCTCAGGCTGGAAGGCGGCGGTGCCTATGATCACTTTCCGCGCGCCCTGGTCCACAAGCCTGCGGGCGCGCTCAGGAGTGCGCACGCCGCCCCCGACCCGCGTTGCGGCGCGCGCCGCGAGGTACTCCACGATGGAATCGTTGGACCCCCTGCCTATGGCTGCGTCCAGGTCGATGACCTGGATCTCAGGGAACGCCGCGAACTTCCGCAGCATCTCGTCCGGCGTGCCGCCTTCCAGGGCCTTTTCGCGCCCCTGGACGAGCTGAACCACCTTGCCGTCCATCAGGTCGATGCAGGGAATGATCATCCGCGCCTCACGGGGATGCCGTGCTTGCCGAGGTATTCCTTCAGGTCATCGACCGTGTACGTGCCGTAATGGAAAATGGAAGCGGCCAGAGCTGCATCCGCTTCTCCCTCGGTGAGGACTCGCAGGAAATCCTCGGGGCCCCCGGCGCCGCCCGAGGCGATCACGGGGATGTGCGTGGCGCGGGAAACGGCGCGGGTCAGCTCACAGTCGAATCCGCCCTGGACGCCGTCGGTGTCCATCGAGGTCAGCAGGATCTCGCCCGCCCCGAGCGCCTCGCCCCGCGCCGCCCACCCCACCGCGTCGAGGCCCTCATCGTCGCGCCCGCCGCGCGTGTAGACCGTCCACGCTCCCTGCGCCCTCCGCTTGGCGTCGATGGCCAGCACCACCGCCTGCGAGCCGAATTCCAGGCTGAGCTCGGTGAGCAGTTCGGGCCGCCGGATGGCCGCCGTGTTCACGCTGACTTTGTCGGCGCCCGCCATCAGGATAAGCCGCGCGTCGGCGACCGAACGAATGCCGCCACCCACGGTCAGCGGGATAAACACCTTGCGCGCCGTGCGCGCCACCACATCGGCCATGATGTCGCGAAAGTCGCTGGAGGCGGTGATGTCGAGGAAGACGAGCTCATCGGCGCCTTGCTGGTTGTACCGGTCGGCGAGCTCCACGGGATCGCCCGCATCGCGCAGGTTGACGAAGTGAACCCCCTTCACCACCCTTCCGGCGGTCACATCGAGACAGGGAATGATCCGTTTGGCGAGCATCTGTCTTTACAGATCCACGAAATTCTTCACGATGGCAAGTCCCACCGGGCCGGATTTCTCCGGGTGAAACTGCACCCCGAAGGTGTTGCCGTCCTCGAGCAGCGCCGTGTAGGAGAGGGTGTAGGTGCAGGCGGCGGCCGTCGCCTCCGTGACCGGCGCGTAGTAGCTGTGCGCGAAGTATACGTGCGGCCCGGGCTTGACTCCCACGAGGAGCCGCGAAGGCTTGCGGGCTTCCAGTTCGTTCCAGCCCATGTGCGGCACGCGCGCGGTTTCGGGGAAACGGCGAACCGTGCCTTTCATCAATCCGAAGCCCCGCATCTCGGGCGCCTCTTCGCTCCCGTCGAACAGGGCGTGAAGGCCCAGGCAGATACCGAGAAACGGCACGCCGGCGGTGATCCGCTCGACGAACGCGGCCCGCACCTCCATCTGATCCATGGCACGCATGATCTGTCCGAAGTGGCCGACCCCCGGCAGGATGATCTTCGACGCTGCCCGCAGTCCCTCGGCATCGCGAACCAGACGGTATGCGGCGCCGACCTCGGCGAGCGTGTTCTCAACCGAGCGCAGATTGCCGGCGCCGTAGTCGAAGATGGCGATCATAGGAGTCCCTTGGTCGAAGGCAGTTGCCGGCGAAGCCTCTTGTCCTTCGAGCAGGCGTACTTCAGGGCGCGCGCGAAGCACTTGAAGATGGCCTCCAGCTTGTGGTGACTGGAACGGCCGTAGAGCACTTTCACGTGGACATTCGCGCCGGCGTGCGTGGTGAAGCCTCCCAAGAAGTCCTCCACCAGTTCGGCCTGGAGGTCCCCCACCAGGCGGGTCTTTACCAGGTCTTTGTAGACCAACGCAGGACGCCCCCCGAGGTCGATTGCCACGACCGCCAGCGTCTCGTCCATGGGCATCACGAAGTAGCCCGCGCGGTTGATGCCGCGCCGGTTCCCCAGCGCCTTGGAGAACAACTGCCCCAGCACGATGCCCGTGTCTTCGACGGTATGGTGCTGGTCTACGTCCAAGTCGCCTGTGGCCTTCAATTTCAAGTCGAATCCGCCGTGCCTGGCAAAAAGCTCGAGCATATGGTCGAGGAACCGAACGCCGGTCGAGACGTCATATTGGCCCCGCCCGTCGATCTTCAGACTGCCCTGGATTTGGGTCTCTTTGGTCTCGCGGCGGATAATGGCGGTTCTCATAGCACGGTCTCCAACTGGTTGATCTCCTCGACGACGGCAACCGCGTTTTCGGCGGTGAACAGCGCGACCAGCTCCGCGCGCCGCAGGCTCTCCGGCGAGGCGACACCAATGAACGGCACCCCCGCCGCTCGCGCGCTCCGCGCGTCGTCCACCGTGTCCCCGACGTACCAGATCTTGCCGGCCCCGGTAAGCTCGGCGATCTTCCGGAGCCCGTCAGGCGCGGGCTTGCCGTTCTCCACATCCTCGGCCCCGATGAGCGGGTCGAAGGTGAGATGCGAGGCGAACCGGCGCAAGGTCGTTTCTGCTTCGTCCCTTGGCCGCCCCGTAAACACCGCCAGCCGGTAGCGCCGGCTCAGACCTTCGAGCAAGCCCGGCCGAGCGGCCCATTGCTCGCGAAGCATCAGGCCATCTTCCCCGTTGCCGAGGAAGATCGACTGGAATTGAGCGACCACCGAATCATAGTCAGCCTTGAAGCCAAGATCCTGGATTATCTTGTGGGCCACGGACCAGTCGTTGGTCCACCCGCCGGCATTTTTCAGATCCTGGATCCGGTCGTGTCCGATGTCGCGGCCGGTAAAGTATCGGACTGTCTGGCGGATGGTCTCCCGGTAGGACTCGGTGCAATCCACCAGGACGCCGTCCATGTCGAACACCAGTACGGGGAGCGGCATCACCAGATCTCCTCCAGCACCGCGAGGAACCGGCGGACCTGTTCCCGGGTGCCCACGGTGACGCGCACACAGCCGGCGAGTTCGTAGCTGCGGTCGCGGACGAGCACCCCCCTTTCACGCAGCTTGTCGCGGACCTCGATGGCGCGGGGTCCGGCCTGAAAGAGGAGGAAATTGGCCTGGCTGCGGAAGAATGGGATCTTCAGCCGGTCCAGCGCCGCGTACATCATGTCCCTGGCGGCCAGGACCTCGGCCACGTAATTGGCGATGTAGTCCTGGTCCTGGACGGCTTGGGTGGCGGCCAGCACCGCCAGCGTGTTCACGCTATACGGCGATTGTGCCTTGTGCAGGAAGGCCACGTTGGCAGCCTGTGAGAAGACGCAGCCAAGCCGCATGGCAGCCATCCCATAGACCTTCGAGAAGGTCCGGCTCACGAAGAGATTGGGCGCCTGTGCGATGAGCGGCAGCGCCGTCACACCGTTGAACTCGAAGTAAGCCTCGTCGATGAGCACCGCGGCATTCGCCGCCTTGTCCAGGATCTTCTCGATCCCCTGGAGCCCGACCCCGGTGCCCGTGGGGTTGTTGGGGTTGGCAATGAGGATCGCCCGCGTCGAAGGCCCGATGGCGTCGAGCAGTTCCTCCAATGGGAACGCCAGACCGGCCGGCCGGTAGTCGATCTCCCGGATGGAAGCGCCGGCCACCTCGGCATAAAAGCGGTACATGGCGTAGGAGGGCCGCGGCAGGAGAACTTCGTCGCCGTCGTCAATGTACGTGTTGACGATCACCTGTATGGCCTCGTCCGTGCCATTGGTGAACAAGAGCCGGTCGGCGGGCACGCCGAAAAATTCGGCCAGAGCTGCCTTGGCCTCCCCGTACTCCGGGTACACCGCCAGGCCGCCCGCCTTCAGGCTGCCGCGCAGAAACTCGATGACTCGCGGGGAGCAGCCCACCGTGTTTTCGTTGAAGTCCAGGCGCAGTTTCTCCGCCCGGCCGGCGGTCGGAGGCGAGTAGGGCGCCATCCGGAGCACGGCTTCCCGTGGGCGAGGCTGCGTGGTTCTCTCAGTCACGGAAGCGCGCCTCCACGCTCCGCGCGTGCGCTTCGAGGCCTTCCGCGCGCGCCAAGGTCGTGATGGCGCCGGCCAGCCGTCCAAGCGCGGGGCGGCTCAGTTCCTGTACGGAGATCACCTTGACGAAATCGGCGGCCGAAAGGCCTCCGCGCACCCTGGCGAAACCGGAAGTCGGTAGAACGTGATTCGTGCCGGAGGCGTAATCGCCCGCGGCCTCGGGGCTGTGCGGGCCTATGAAGACGCTTCCGGCGCTCTTTACGCGGCCGAGAAGCGACGCGGCTGGAATGCTGAGGTGCTCGGGCGCAAACGCGTTCGCCAGTTCCACGGCGTGATCGATCGACGGGACCAGGATGATGGCGCTGTTCCGGCGGATCGCCTGGCGCGCGGTGGGCGCGGTCGGCAAGGTCCGCAGTTGCGCTTCCACCTCCACCGCCACTGCGGCAGCCAGGCGCTTGCTCGTCGTAACCAGGATGGCAGCCGCGTCGGCGTCGTGTTCGGCCTGGGCCAGCATGTCGTACGCGAGAACCTCCGGCGCCCCGTCTTCGGCGATGATGAGGATCTCGGTCGGGCCGGCCACGAAGTCGATGCCGACTTCACCCGCAAGCAGCTTCTTGGCCGCCGCCACATAGATATTCCCCGGCCCGACGATGCGCTCCACCCGGGGGATCGTGGCGGTGCCGAAGGCGAAGGCCGCGATGGCGTGGGCGCCTCCCATACGGAAGACCTGGCTGACGTCCAGGTAGCCTGCCGTCCCCAGGATCTCCGGCGAGGGCCGCGGGCTGGCGACGCAGATCCGAGGCACTCCGGCAACCTGCGCCGGGATGACCGTCATCAGCAGAGTCGAAGGAAGAGGGTAGCGCCCAGAGGGGACATAGGCGGCCATGGCGTCCAGCGGCCGCACGATCTGCCCGGTCCGCTGCCCGTCCGCGAGCCGCAACATTTTGGCTCTGGGCATCTGCATTCGCGCGAAGTCCCGTATGTGCCTCGACGCCTGGCGCAGGGCCCTTCGGAACTCGGGCGAGAGGGCATCGTAGCCCGACTGGATGCGGTCCGGCGAAACCTTCACCGTCTTCACGCCCGGCTCCAGGCCGTCCAACCGGCGCGCATACTTGAGAACTGCTTTGTCGCCGCTCCGCCGCACGTCTTCGAGAATGGGGCCGACGATCCGCTCGGCCTGGGTGAGTCGCGCGGATCTCCTTTGGAGCAGCTTTTCCGCCTCGCGATAGTCAATGATCCGGAGCATGAGTCACATCACAATCTTGTTGAGAGGATACTCGACAATCCCTTCCGCGCCAGCCTCTTTGAGGCGCGGGATGATGTTTCGCACGGTGGACTCCTCGAGGATGGTGTTCACCGCCAGCCAGTCCTCATCGCTCAAGTGGCTGACGGTGGGCTTTTTCAAAGCCGGCAGCACCCCCAATACCGCCTTCAGATTCTCGCGATGCACGTTGAGCATCAGACCGACCTTGCCCAGCGCGTTGATGGCCCCCTCGAGGAGCATGCGCATGTCTTCCAGCTTCCGCCTCTTCCAGGGGTGGAGCCAGGATTCGACGTTCGCGATCAGTTGGGTGTTGGACTCCAGCACCGTCTCGATGATTCGCAGCTTGTTGGCGCGCAGCGAGGAGCCTGTTTCGGTCACCTCCACGATGGCGTCGGCCAGTTCTGGCGGCTTCACCTCCGTGGCGCCCCAACTGAACTCCACCTTGGCCGTCACGCCGTGCCTTGCCAGATAGCGGCGCGTGGCCGCCACGAGTTCGGTGGCGATGATCTTTCCCTCGAGGTCTTTCACGCTCTGAAAAGGGGAGGCGTCCGGCACGGCCAGCACCCAGCGCACCTTCCCGAAGCTCTGCTTGGCGTAGATCAGGTCGGCGATGGTCTCGACTTTGGCCTCGGTCTCCTCGACCCAATCCCGCCCCGTAAGCCCGGCGTCCAGAACGCCGTCCTCCACGTAGCGCGCCATCTCCTGGGCGCGGATCATCATGCATTCGATCTCGGGATCGTCAATGGCGGGGAAGTAGGAGCGGCTGCTCGTGGTGATGGTGAAGCCCGCCCGCCGGAACAGGTCGATCGTGGCGTTCTCCAGGCTTCCCTTCGGAATACCGAGTTTGAGCTTCATTTCTGGCCCCCATACGTCCGGACGGGGTCGTAGGTGGGTTCCTCGGAAACCACCCATTCGCCGTCCCTGAGCATTCGGTAGAAGCAGCTCTGATAGCCTTCGTGGCAGACGCCGGGCCCAAGCGGCTCGACGCGCACCAGGAGGGAATCCTGATCGCAGTCGGTGGAGATCTCCTTGACCACCAGGCGGTGGCCCGAGGTCTCTCCTTTCATCCAGAGCTTGTTTCTGGAGCGGCTGTAAAATGTCGCGAAGCCCGTCTCCACCGTTTTTCGGAAGGCCTCCTCGTTCATGAAGCCTACCATCAGGACGCGGCCGGTTGCCCGGTCCTGGATGACGGCCGGCACGAGCCCGCCCAGCTTGTCAAAATCCAATTTCATCGCGTACCCCAACAAAAAAGCCCGCCTGACCTGCGGCGGGCCTCCTCTGCAATTTCGCTTGGAA
The DNA here is from genome assembly GCA_963798455.1 of Bryobacterales bacterium. Taxonomy (GTDB): domain Bacteria; phylum Acidobacteriota; class Terriglobia; order Bryobacterales; family Bryobacteraceae; genus CAWCTD01. The sequence goes on along the minus strand of CAWCTD010000003.1, from coordinate 3,186,686 downwards.
GAATGCTCAGAAATCAGCCCGTCGCGATGACAGCCCGATGGTGGCGGTGATGGAACGTGGCGACGGACATGTTGACTCTAAAACGGTTAGTATACCAGAACCGGCGGCAACCGGAAGGTTCTCCCAGGCGTGGTGTCGTTAGCATGTGATCTGTCCGCTTTGGGCGGTGGGGCAGCCAATCGTGGCTGCCGCCGCGTTTTCACGCGGCGCAAAGCCGGCTTGAAAGCCGGCCGCAGACTAAAGTCCGCCCCACTGGGGTGTCACACCCGGTGTTCTTCGCGCACGATCCTTCGGGCGCCGGAGTGCCACGCGGGGTGCCAGTCTTTGGGTTGGACGATGGCGTCCAGGCGGTCGAGCTCGCCGATGTTCTTGAGGCGGGTGTAGATGAGCTGCCAGGCGCAGACCAGCTCGGCTCCCGGGGTACGATCACTGCTTGCCGACAGGCAATCGATGGCAGGTAACCCGATGCTCCTTCACCGAGATGAGAGCACCCTCCGCCAAGTCCGTACAGCGATTGCGTAAGACCCCTTCCAGGAGCCTGACGACAGCCTGAGCCCGGCAGCCCTCGCGGCGGAGGCGAATGACCGATGGTCCGGAAAGGCCACGTACCGCAACAAGAGCGTGAAAGTCGGCGTCCAGCGTAACGACAACACAACCGCGCTCGTGCGCGAAAGTGAGGATGTCCTCATCGTCAGCTCTTTGCATTCCGAATTCGGAGACATGCCAGCACTCGTAGCCAAGCGCGCGGAACAGTGCCACGGAATCCGCTGGGATTCCCTGATCGAGAAGAAGTCTGAGGGAAACAGAGGTGGGCTCACTCACGCGGCTGGCATCTCGGAGGCGTCGTCGGCCAGATTCGCAGCGGCAAACTCCAGGGCCTGGCGGATGTCTTCCTCTTCCAGATCGGGATAGTTTCGGAGCAGCTCCTGGCGGTCCGGATAGACAGCCACTGCCGCCACAACTCGCCGGACCGTGAGACGCATCCCGCGAACGCACGGCTGTCCATTCATCTGTTTGGGATTCCAGGTGATTCGGTCGAACATGGCATGGTCCCGCTCACTATTGTCCTACAAGCGGCGGCGAGCCGTTCTATCGAACATGCGCCGGGAGCCGCCAGGGCACTCGGGCAGATCTATACCCGGTGTTCTTCGCGCACGATCCTTCGGGCGCCGGTGTGCCACGCGGGGCGCCCGTCTTTGGCTCACTTCCAAAGCTGAAATCACGGCCTGTGTAAGAGTATGTCTCTTGACTTTTCAGTCAATTGCCCTCAGCCGCTGCTTCCAGCCCGGAAACTCTGAGGCAGCATGGGGGTGGAGGTAGCTTCGTCGACACGACTCGACAGATCTCGACACTTTTCGCGGTTTTCGGTGGTCAGCGGTCCGCTCGAAGCCTCCTGATGGTTCAGACCCGATGTTCTTTGCGCACGATCTTGCGGGCGCCGGCGTGCCAGGCGGGACGCCAGTCTTTGGGGGGGACGATGGTGTCCAGGCGGTCGAGCTGGCCGATATTCTTGAGGCGCGTGTAGATGAGCTGCCAGGCGCAGGGGCGATCCTCGGCGACCTCGCAATGCTCTTTCGCTTGAGCCGCCGCAGGGGCCGTTCAGCAGGCGCTTGGCGCAGCGCGTCACCGGGCAGATGCCGCCGAACTGCGCCAGCATGCAGTCGCCGCAGCCCAGGCACTTCTCGGTCCAGACCGCCTGCTCTTCCAGGATGCCCAGGAACTGCGTGTTCAGGCCCGCGTAAACCGGCTTGGTGGGGAACCGCTCGGCGATGGCCTGCACGCCCGCCCCGCAGCCGAACGAGACGATGGCGTCGGTCTTCGACACCGGCTCGGCCAGGTCCTTGATGAACTCGTTCTCGCACTGCCGCTCGATGGTGACCTGGGTCAGCTCCAGCGGCTTGCCCTCGATCTTGCGCGCCATGCGCGATGGCGTAGGAGGCAATGCCCACCTCGCGCTCGCCGCCGGCCAGGCACACCGTGACGCAGGTGCCGCAGCCCACGAAGAGGACCTTGTGGTGGCGCGCGATGAGATCCTTCAGTTCGGTGACAGGTTTCGGGGTAGCGACAATCATGGCGCTCCTACACTTTCTTCTGAGCGGATTGGGCCCAGCGCTCGCACCGTTTCCACGATCTCCTGGACGCGCTGGACGAAAGTGGGGGCCATCCGCGGCCGAGAGGTTGACCATCTTCAGCCGCTCGCCGCCCACGCCGATCTCGTCGAGGATCTCGCGGATGCGGTCGGTGCGCTTGCGGGCCCGCAGATTGCCCTCCAGGAAGTGGCAGCCGCCCTCCAGGCACCCGGCCACCAGAATCCCGTCGATGCCCTTCTCGAAGGCCTCGAGGATGTGCTCCATCTCGATCTTGCCGGTACAGGGCGCGTGAATGATCCGCACGTTCGACGGGATACTGCATGCGCTTGGAGCCCGCCAGGTCCGCCGCCGCGTAGGCGCAGTAGTTGCAGCAGAAGGCGATGATCTTCGGCTCCCATGTGATTCGGCTGACTCATGCGACGCCTCCGCCGACGAGGAGTTCGTCGAGCATGGCCACCAGCGCCTGGTCTTCCTGGTGCTGGAGGGTGATGGTCCTGGCCGGGCAGGCGGCCGCGCAGCTTCCGCAGCCCATGCACTTGGCGCCCTGGATCTCGGCCTTGTTGAGATCGTTGATCATCGGGGCGCCGTACGGGCAGACCTTCACGCAGGTGGCGCAGGCCACGCAGTTCACCGGATTGACCCGGGCGACCTGTCCGGGAATCTCCAGGTGCGTCTTGGAAAGGACGGTGGTGGCCCGTCCCGCGGCGGCCTGGGCCTGGGCGATCGTCTCGTCGATGAATCGCGGCGAGTGAGCCAGGCCGCACAGGAACTCGCCCTCGTTGGCCAGATCCACCGGGCGCAGCTTGGGGTGGGCCTCCAGGAAGAAGCCGTCGGCCGTGAGGGCGCTCCGCAGCAGGCCCGAGAGCACCGGGTTGTCCGCGGCGGGAGCGATGCCGGTGGAGAGCACCAGCAGGTCCGGGCGCAGGACAAGCTCGCGGTGGCTGGAGGCGTCGTGAACGGTGACTTTGAGCCGGCCGCCGTCTTCGGTGACCACGGGGTCGCTCTTGTCCGGATGGCGGACGAACAGCACGCCCTTCTTCGCGGGCCTTCTGGAAGTAGACCTCGCGGAATCCGTACGTGCGGATGTCGCGGCCGAGAACGACCACCCTGGCCCGCGGCAGGCGGCGCTTGATCTCCAGCGCGTTCTTGACCGCCTCGGAGCAGCAGACCGGCTGCAATACGGGTTCCGGTCATTGCGGCTCTCGACGCACTGGATCATGACCACGGTGGGATCGTCCTTGGTTGCCAGCTCGTGCGGCAGGCCACCGGCCAGAATCGCCTCGCAGCTTGCGCTGCGTCGTCACGTGAGGATTCTTGCCGTGGAGGTACAGCTCAGTCGTTCGCTCCCCGCCGCCGGTGGCGATGATCACCACGCCATGGCTGATGGGCTTCTCGTGTCCCGCCGCGTTCAGGACGCTCTTGAAGTTGCCCACGTGGCCGCTGATACTGGCCAGCGTGGCGCTCAGGTACACGTCGATCCTGGGGTGTGACTGGACCTTGGCCACGAGCTGGCCGAGGTAGGCCTGCACGTCGGCCCGCTCCAAGGTGCGGTGGATGTTGCGGAGCATGCCGCCCAGGACCGGCTTCCTTCTCCACCAGGTGCACGTCGAAACCCTGGTCGGCGATGCCCAGTGCCGCGGTCATGCCTGCCAGCCCGCCGCCGAGAACCAGGGCCGAGGCCGTCACCGGCAGCTGGCCGGTCTGGAGCGGCTTGAGGTGCCGCGCCCTGCGCGACGGCCATGCGACATCAGGTCCACCGCCTTCTCCGTGGCGGCGACCGGGTCGTCCTTGTGGACCCAGGAGCACTGGTCGCGGATGTTGGTCATGGCGAACAGGTACTGGTTCAGGCCGCTCTCGCGGAGCGTCTCCTGGAAGAGCATCTCGTGCGTCCGCGGCGAGCAGGAGGCCACCACCAGGCGGTTGAGCCGGTGCTCCCGGATCATGTCCTTGATGTGCTGCTGGTTGGTGTCCGAGCACGTGTACAGGCTGGCTTCGGCGTGGCAGACGTTGGGCATCCTGGCCGCGCGCTCGGCGACCTGCTTCACGTCGACGACCGAGGCGATGTTGTGACCGCAGTGGCAGATGAACACGCCGACGCGCGGCGGACTCGTCGGTGATGTCTCGCTCCCACGGGTACTCGTGGCGCTGGATCATCGTGCCGCGGGCGGGCGCGAGCTGGTCCATGGCGCAGGCGGCGGCCGCCGAGGCCTGGGCCACCGATTCGGGAATGTCCTTGGGCTCCTGGAACGCGCCCGCCACGTAGATGCCGGGCTTGCGACGTCGCCAGGGGCGCGAGCCGGTCGGTCTGGGCGAAGCCGAACTCGTTGAGCTCCAGCCCCAGCCGCCCCGCCATGTCCTTCACGCTGGACGGAGGCCGCAGCCCGACGCTGAGCACCACCAGGTCGAACTCCTGCTGCTGCTCGGCGCCGTCCTGATCGAAGTAGCGAACGCGCGGGGTTCTTCGTGCCGGGCATCTCGACGACGCGCGAGGGGATGGCGCGGATGTACTTCACGCCGTGCTCGTCGCGCGCGCGGTTGACGTAGCTGTCGAACTCCTTGCCGAAGGCGCGCACATCCATGCAGAAGATGGAGACCTCGAGCTGCTGCCCGTGGGCGTGCTCCAGGGCGACCATCGCCTCCTTGGTGGCGCTCATGCAGCAGATGGAGGAGCAGTAGCCGTTGCCGCGGGCGGCGTCGCGGCTGCCCACGCACTGGATGAAGGCGATCTTCCTCACCGGGCCGCCGTCCGAAGGCCGCTCGACCTGGCCGCCGGTCGGGCCCGCCGCCGAGAGCATCCGCTCGAACTGCACGCTGGAGAGCACGTTGGCGTACCGGCCGTGGCCGAACTCGCCTCGAAGCGAAGCCTGGAACTCCTCGAAGCCCGGCGTCAGGATGACGCTGCCGACGTCGAGTCTGCAATTCGGCGGGCTGCTGGTCGTGCCGGATGGCTCCGGCCGCGCAGACCTTGACACACTGCATGCACTCGCTGCACAACCCGCAGGCCAGGCAGCGCCTGGCCTCGGCGATGGCCTGCTCCGGGCCGTAGCCCAGATCGATTTCGGCGAAGCCGCGAGTCCGCTCGGCGACGCTGGTCTGCGGCATCCTGACGCGGTCCTGACGCGGGGCGTCGGGCCGGGGGTTGCGGGCGCGCTGCGCAAAGGCGGAGGCCGACTGCCTGCGCTGGTTTGGCCCCCCGAAGATAGGCATCGATGGCTTCGGCAGCCCTGTGACCGTGCGCCATGGCGTCCACCATGGAGGCCGGACCCAGCACCGCATCGCCGCCGGCGAACACGCCGGGGATGTGGTGGCGAGGTGTCGTCGGCGGCGATGTTGCCTGTCCGCGACGCGAGGCGTCGGATGGGTCGATTGCCCTGTCCGATGGTCACGATGACCGTGTCGGCCGCGAGGGTGCTCGTCCGTGAATCGTCGAACTGGGGGTTGAACCGCTTGTTCTCATCGAAGACGCTGGTGCAGGCGCGGAAGGTGACGGCGCCGGCCTCGATCTTCGGCCGGTCCCAGACTGTTGTGGAAGATGACGCCTTCCTCGATGGCCTCGGCGGCCTCCCAGGAGTGGGCCGGCATTTCCGCGCGGCTCTCGAGACAAGCCACGTGTACCGAGGTCACGCCCGGCAGCCGCAGGGCGCATCGCGCCGCATCCATGGCGACGTCGCCGCCGCCGATGACCACTACCTTGGGGCCGATGGCCGGCTGCTTGCCGCTGTTGACCTGGTAGAGGAAATCCAGGCCCGCCCAGACGCCCGGCGCATCCTCGCCGGGAATGCCCAGCTTGCGGCTGATCCAGGCGCCGGGGGCCGCGAAGACGGCGTTGAATCCGGACTCCAGGAGATTCTTCGGGGTCAGCCACTCGTGTGCTGGTCCTGGCCTCCACGCCCAAGTCGAGAATGTACTGAATCTTCCTTGTCCAGGACATCGTCGGGAAGGCGGTAGCTCGGGATGCCGTAGCGCAACATGCCGCCCAGATGCGGCTGAGCCTCGAACAGGGTTACACCGTAGCCCAGCAAGGCCAGGTCCGAGGCCGCGGTCAGGCCCGCCGGACCCCCGCCGATAATGGCGACCCTTGCATCCAACTTCGCGGCCGGCGGCTTAGCGGCCGGATACTGGTCGGGGTTGGCGTGGATGTAATCGGCGATGAAGCGCTTGAGATCGCGGACATTCACGGCTTCGTCGATCTCGGTGCGATTGCAGTCGTCCTGGCAGGGATGCTGGCACACGCGTCCGCAGGCGGCCGGGAGCGGGCAGCGCTCGCGGATGAGCTCGTAAGCCTCTTTGAACTTGCCCGCCGCGGTCAGCGCGATGTAGCCCTGCGCGTTCACACCCGCCGGACAGGAGGCTTTGCACGGCGCGCGCCCCTCGGCCTTTGAAATTCCAAAGATGTTCGGGATCGCCTGCGGGTAGGGCCGGAAGATCGCTTTCCGCGTGCCGAGTCGGCGGTCGAACTCGCTGGGGAGCTCGACGGGACAAGCCTCGGTACACTCGCCGCAGGCGTTGCACTTGTCCACGTCCACGTAGCGCGGGTTCTGGCGGATCTTGACCTTGAAGTTGCCCGGTTCGCCGGAGATGCCTTGGACGTCGGCCAGCGTGATGATCTCGATGTTCTTGTTCCGGGCGCACTCCACCAGCTTGGGCGAGAGAATGCACATGGCGCAGTCGCCGGTGGGGAAGGTCTTGTCCAGCTGGGCCATGTTGCCGCCGATGGCCGGCGAGGAATCCAGCAGGTAGACCTTGAAGCCGCTCTCGGCGAGGTCCAGAGAAGCCTGGATGCCCGTGATGCCTGCCCCGCAGACCAGCACGGCGCCGACGGCCTCGGGGGCGTTCTGCACGCTCATAGTCCTTTGGCCTCCAGCAGCGGCTGCGGCTCCACCACCAGGCTCTTCAGCGACAGCTCGTCCGCGGAGCAACCCATCGCCAGGCCCAGCAACTGCGTGAAGTAGAAGACGGGCAGGTTGTACCGGCGGCCAAACCTGGCCTCGATGTCCTTCTGCCGCATGTCCAGGTTCATCTGGCAAAGGGGACACGCGGTCACGATGCAGTCCACCCCGGCCGCGCTGGCCATGGACAGGATTTCGTTGCTCAGCCGCAGAACGATGCGGCTATCGGTGATGGAGAAGCTTGCGCCGCAGCACTCGGTCTTGTGGGGCCAGTCCACCGCCGTGGCTCCCGCGGCCTCCATGAGCTGATCCATCAGCCTGGGGTCTTCGGCATCATCGAAGTTGGTGGCCTCGGGCGGGCGCGTCAGAAGACAGCCGTAGTAACAGGCGACCTTCAGCCCCACCAGCGGGCGGCGGATGGCGGCGGTAATCCGCTCGCGTCCGATGTCGCGGTAGAGGATCTCCAGCAGGTGCAGGACTGGCGTCCGGCCATCGTAGTCGTTTCCGACGACCTGCGCGACTTTCGCCCGCACGGCGGCGTCCCCGGTGATGTGATGGTTGGCCATCTTCAGCCGGCTGTAGCAGGAAGCGCAGGCCACGGCGACCGTCTTGCCGGCGGCCGCCGAGAGGTTCTGGGCCGGCAGGGCGTCGGCCAGCAGCGGATCGCTGGTGTGAGCGGCGGTGGAGCCGCAGCAGATCCAGTCCTTCAGCTCGGGCAACTCCAAGCCCAGCTTCGCCGCCACCGCCAGGGTGGAGCGGTAGAAGTCTTTGGCCGTGCCATCCAGCGAGCAGCCCGGATAGAAGACGTAGCTCACCGGGCGCCTCCCTGGGCGGCCCGCAGAAACATGGCCTTGCGCTCGCCCTGCCCGCGGACTCGCGGCCCCAGCAGCGGGAGCTTGCCTTTCGCGAGCATCATGGGCGCCTTCTCGACATCCTCGAACAGCCGCATGGTGCGGAGCTTGAAGGCGGCCATCAGGCCTATTTCGTAAACCCGCCCGCGCTTGCGGACGAGCTTGAGGAAGATGTCATTGAAGACCGGCACACTGGTGCCGCGGACGACCCGCTTTGCGGACCGGCTCATGGCCCGCAGGGCGTCGTTCATGGCGGCGATGTCCACGTTTTGCGGGCAGCGCGTGGTGCAGGTATGGCAAGACGTACACTCCCAGATGAAGCGGCTGGTCAAAACGGCCTCGCGCTGGTCCATCTGCACCATGCGAACCAGTTCGTGCGGCATGAGGTCGGCTTGGGAGGCGACAGGGCAGCCGCTGGAGCACTTGCGGCACTGGTAGCAGTTCATGGGCGCAGCGCCGCTGCGGGTCTTCACCTCGAGGGCCAGGCCGCCGCCCACGTTTTCGACTTCGATTGTCGCCGCTGTCATTTCTTGTTCTCCGTACCGGCCAGCACCGACAGCTTCACCGCGCTTACCTTGCGGTAGACTTCCCGCGGGTCCTTGATCTCCCCATCCACCCTCAGCAGGTCCTGCACTTCGATGCCGAAGAGCCGCTGGTTCTCCTCAAGGTAGGGGCGGATCAGCCGCCAGTCCTGGTCGCTGAGGGGAGAGAACACCCCGCCGTTGAGCTGGCGCTCGACCACCTTGTGATACGGGTCACGAATATAGATGGCCCCGCCGCTGGCCAGCGAGAAGAGGTTGCTGCCAGGGTACGGCGCCGGCTGGGGGATCAGGCGGCCGCGGCCGTCGAACTCGATGCCATTGAGGATGACGAAACCGCCGCCGGCCAGCGGTTCCCCCGCCATGAACGACTCCGCCAGAAAGTCCAGACACGTGCCGTTAATGACCACGCGAGGGCGCCCCACGGCGTTGATCAAGGGCCGGCCCGCCGCGTTCCCAAGCACGTACACGTCACCGCCCTTAGCGCCGTACATGAAGGTCTGGCCGACGTCGCCGTAGATCACGAGCTTGCCGCGCTTGGCGATCTGGGCGATCTGGTCCTGGGCGTTGCCGTGGATGTGGATCTCCAAGCCGTCCATGCCGCTGGCGGAGTAGTCGCCGTTGGAGCCGTAGAGATCGATGCGGACGTCATCGGTAGCCGGGCCCAGGCCCACTCCGTGGAAGCGTTGCCCTCGCAGGCGATAGACGATGAACCGCTTCCAACCCGCCTGGTTGGCTTGGCGGACCAGTACGGCGTCGCAATCGTCTCCCTCGGGAGGGAAGCCCTGGGAATCGATGCACAACAGATCCTCGCCGGGCTGCGGGGCGGCGACGCGATCCCGCGTGCCCCATGTGACGCGCCGCCAGAAGCGCGTAGCTGGCTCCCCGAAGAGAGGGGCGCTGTCAAAGAGTTGCTCCAGCGTTTCCTCGATCACCTGAGTGACGGTGGCGCGCCGCTTGTCGCCGGTGTCCAACCGCCGGTCGTGGAGCAGCGTGAGTAACTCGATGGCCGTGGCGCGGGACCTGGGGTCGTCCGCGCCTTGAAGCACTATCTGGCAGAACCGCCGGAGCTGGCCAGCCGGCCAGGATGGCAGGGCCTGCACGTAAGCGAAAAGACCCTCGACATCGCCTCCCCTCAGCTTCTCCCAGATGTCGCCGGGCAGCCCGTCCTGGCGGATCTCCTCGACCGGCCTGTCACAGCGGACCGTCCCGGTGGGCAGTCCGACCGGCCTGCCGAACTTGTCCGCGCAGGTGAGCTGCTTGTGGCCGTTCCCGTTAGCGGACGAGACGGTGAAGATGAAGGCGCCGCCGTCGGTGCTGGAGCCGCCGCGGGCGTTCCAATACTTGTCGGCCACGGGGCAGAAGCGCGGATCTTCCTTGGCCAGGCTCCGCAAAGTGGCGTCGATGGCTTGCTTTTCGGAACAGATCAGGCCGATCTGGACATCGCCGTTGTCGGACAGCGCGAAGACCTGCGGGCGGAGCATGGCTGTGTCCGTGATCCCGAGAAGCTGGAATTGATCCCCGCGGCTGCGGGCGATGATGAAGAACCACGGACCATCCGGCGAGGCATGAATGTGAGTCGCCTGGATCTGCCGGTAGATGACCTGCTTCTCGGGCGGCAACTGGTCAAAATCCAGCTCGGTTGTCGGGGCCAGGGCCTCGATAATGTATTCCAAAGGGTACTTATAGACGCGGTCCCACAAGTCGAAGAGCTGGACGGATACCTCGGTGTCCGTCAGGAACTGCTGGCGGATGTTCCGTTGCCGCAGATACTCGCACACCGAGTGGTAATTGGCGAAGTCGCCGTTGTGTACCAGGGCCTCGTTCATGCCGATGAACGGGTGCGCGCCGCCGGGATGCCACACGCGGCCCTTGGTGGGATAGCGCTGGTGGGCGATCCAGACGTGGGCCTTGAAGTCCTGAAGCTGGTAATACTGAACGTTCTGCTCGGCGTATCCCACCAGCTTGAACACCAGCAAGTTCTTCCCGTGCGAGAGGACGAAGGCCCGCTTCTCGCCCAGCGAGGCGTAAAACGCGTCGTTGAGCTGGTAGGAGTTCCTCCACACGAACTCGTCTTCCAGATCGCGCGGCGTGAGCTTCTCCAGCCCGTTCGCCTCGGCGAAGGTCTCGAGCACGCCGGGTTTCGCGCGAACCACGTAGCGATGCACGTCCGGCGGCCGGACCTCCAGCCCGCGTATCTCGCGATAGTCCTCGATGTGGGGTTGCCGCACCGACAGGGCTACGTCGAAGTTAGGCAAAATATACTGCCGCTCGAGCTCGGCGTGGCATGTGGGATCGAGCAAGGCGATCTGAAGAAGATAATGGCCGTCGAGCACCTCACGGGAAATGCCCAACTGCTCGGGCACAAGTCCGACGGCCGCAATCCCACCTCCCTTGCCGTTGCCGCGGTTCTGCATCTGGACAGACGGCTCGTAGATGAATCGCCCTCCCACGGGCACGGTGCAGGCGAATCCCGTGACGCCGCAACCGCCTTCTTCCACTCGCTCGGAGCCGATCGGCTCCTCGCGGGAGTAGATCCGGCTTCGCGTGGCCAGCAACGTGTCGGCTGGAGTGTTCATTCGGCATCCTCGCTGAGGTAGCACAGGACATCGCTGCGCCCGCGGAGCTCGTGGATCGATCTCATGCCCAAACGCGAGAGCACCTCCACCATCTGCTCACGCCATGCGTGGTGGAGGTTGATCAGCCGCTGGGTCGCCCACTCCAGGCTCATCAGCATCATCAACTCGGGATCGGTGGAGGCAATGCCGCGCGGGCAGCCCCGGCCGCTTTCGCAACAGGAGCATCGCACGCAGCCCAGGGCCACCAATTCGGCCGTGCCGATCACCACGCCGTCGGCGCCCAGGGCGATCGCTTTCAGCGCATCGTGCGCCGTGCGGATGCCGCCCGAGGCGATCAACGTGATATTGTCCCGGATGCCTTCGGCGCGGAGGAACTTGTGTACCTTGGGAATGGCGTACTCGATGGGCATCGCGATGTTCTTCTTGGCGATGTCCGGCGCGGCGCCGGTCCCGCCGTAGCTGCCGTCCAGGTGGATGATGTGCGCGCCCGCGTAGTAGCTGCCCACGGCTACCATGTCCACGTCGGTGGGCGTCGAGACCTTTACGCTCACTAGGCAGGTGGGGTTGACCTCCTTGATCCAGTCCACGTGCTTCTTGTGGTCTTCCACGCTGTAGACGCTATGGAAGGGGAAGGGACTGAACAAGGCGTTGCCGGCCACGGCCTCGCGCATGCGCGCGACGGCCGGGGTGTTCTTGTCTCCCAGCAGGTGCCCGCCCAAGCCCGGCTTCGCGCCCTGGGCATATTTGAACTCCACCATCCGCACGCGCTGGATGGTGTCCTCGCGCACGCCGAACAAGCCGGTGGCCACCTGCGTGATGACGTGGTCGTCGTAAGGTTTCAGGCGGTCGGGATAGCCGCCCTCGCCAGTGCAGGTAAAGCTGTTCCACGCCACGGCGGCGCGGGCCTTGGCCAGGATGGTGTGGATCGACACCGAGCCGAAGCTCATCCCGCCGCCGTAGACGGGAATGTCGATGCGGACCCGCGGGCGGCCGTCGTGGCGGCGGTTCAGGTCCAAACCCGTGTCAATCTCCCCGGCCGGCACCGAAGCGCGAGCGTGAGCGAGCGGCTCCAGTTCAAACTTGAAGCGAATGCTGTCGAACCCGCCGCCCGATGCGCCGTGCCGGCACTCGAGGTGCGGCGGCGGGGCGTGTCCGGTGGCCGCCATGTGCCAGGTGGAGAGGAGCAGGTCGCTGGACCACCGCGGATCGCCCATGCAGTCGGCGCTGGGGTTTCGCCGCAGCGTAAGCGCCTTCTGCGGACATTGGGCCACGCAGTAGTGATCTGTCTCCGCGCACTCGGGGCCGATGCACAGGTGGTCCTGTGGCCGCAGTGTGAATGTGTACCCGTCGGGCTTGACATGCACGCCGTATGGGCAGACCTCGACGCAGTGGCCGCAAGAAATGCACGCAGCCAGGCGGTCGATCTTGTATTTGCCCAGGGCATTGCGGTAGCGGTCGGGCGCAGGGCGAATCTCGCGAGTGATGTCCTGCTGGGGGTGGTCGCTGTGGCCCGGACGCGGAGCGGGAGACTCCAGCGGCTGGGACGGAACCGGAACATAAACGTCCGCGATGCTTGTCGTCATGCCAGCACCTGTTGGCGGGGCACACGGGTCAGGTCACCGAATGCCTCTCTCTCGATTTCTTCCACAAAGATGGCGCGTCCCACCTCCCCGCGGAGGCGGCGGACCTCGCGGATGCCCATGGCTCCCAGCACCTCGATGAGCTGGCTGTGCCAGGCGCCCATGAGGTTTACCATCCGCTGGGCGGCGTAGGCGCTGTCGGCGGAACCGATCTCGGCCGGGCAGGGAACGGCCGAAGCGCCGGGGACGTTGTCGGCCTGCTCGTCAACTTCCAAGGAATGGACGTCGCGACAAACGCGGCAGCCCAAAGCCACCAGCAGCGGCGTGTCCACGGCCACCAGGTCGGCCCCGCAGATGATCGCCTTGGCCATGTGCTCGGCCAGAGCGATACCGCCGGAGATGATCAGCGTCACCTCATCTCGCAGCCCTTCCTTCACCAGCCGCCCGTGCACTTCACGGAGGACGTCCTTGATGTGCCGGCCGGAACGTCCGTTCTCCAGGCGCTCGCGCCCGTGCGCGTCCGCGCACAGATGGAACACCTTGAGGCCCGCGCCTGCCAGTTCCATTACGCGGTCAGCCGTCGCCGGACGAAGCACCATTCGGACGGAAACAATCAACTGCGGGTTCACCGCTCGCAGCTTGCCCGCCAAGTCCACTACGTTCGGGCAATCCCGCACCTGCGCCATTCCCACGGCCTTGAGAACGTCGCCGCTCGCCTGGATGTCATCTTCGTCCACGAGGGGCACGACGAACGGCAAGTGCTCGGGCGGCACGCGTGTAGCCTCGCCGGCCAGCATCACGGCCAGGGACTTCAATTCTTTCGCCGCCGCCGCGCGGGCATTGGGCAGGCAGGCGGCCTGCATCGGCCAGGCGGGCATGTCCAGGATCGCCGGAAACTGGATTTCGAGGAGCCGCGAGGGCGGAGTGAGCATCCGGCCGTCGGGCGTGAACGTCAGGCTCATCGGCTTGGGGCCGATGTCCACGGCGGTGGAGATGTATTCGCGCCCGTGAATGCCGTCGCGGGTGGGGCGGACGATTTCGGACATGTCCGTCCAGATCGAGTCGAAGCCGGGACCGTGAAACCGGCCGCGGTAGCCCGCCCCGGAGACCGGGATCCTGCCCGCATCGGACTGGTTCCAGGTGGTGAGGAGAATGTCGGGCTTCCAGTACTCGTCGCCCATGTCCAGGAACTCCGGGTTGATCGCGATATTCAACAGCCCCTTGGTGCATCCCTGAACGCAGGAGAGGCAGGCCTTGCATTCGTCCAAGGTCCTGACGGGCGCCATCTCGTCGCGATTGTGGACCGATTCGTGCTTGTATACGTCATACAGACACCGGTGTTTGACGCAATTGGTGCAGCGGGAGCAATCCTCGCGCCAGTCGACGTTGCCGAACTTGCCCACCCGCCGGAAGCGCGCCGGCGCCGGGACTACGTGGATGTGGTATCGATCGGGCATGCCAGGATTCGGGTCAGGCCAATCCCGCCTCCGTGATCACTGCCGCGGCCAGAGATTCGAACCCGCCGCTCAAGATGTGAATGCCACGCACGCCGGGGATGGTCTTGAGCTGTGCAGCCATCCCGGCTCCGCTCTCGGCCGGCACGGCGGCGATGATCGCAGTCTGCCGGTCCAGCCCCATCCGGCGAACGGCATCCATCCACTTGGTGAAAACAGCCAAGTCCGGCGCCGCCTGCGCCAGAACGAAATCCGCGCCTGTCGCAATCTTCTTCTTGAGGCGGAGCAGGTTCAGCTCCAGGGGCTGGAGGCTGGGATGAGCCACCGTTCCGATCAGCAGCTCAGGCGGTGGATCGAGCCGCCGCCCGTTGAAGCCCAGACCCTCGAGTCTCATCGAGTTCAGGGCTTGGGCGAGTTGAACGGAATCGATGTCGTATACGCCTGCCGCCTGGGGGCAGACGCCCAATGACTGGTGATTGCCGCTCAAGCAAAGGATGCCGCTGATGCCCAGGGCCGCGGCTCCCAAGGCATCGCTTTCCAAGGCGATGCGGTTGCGGTCACGGGTCACCATGGACAGCACCGTGGTGTGCCCTTCGGCGGCGAGTATGGCGGCGCACGCTAGGGCCGACCCGTGGATCTCGTCGGGATTATCCGCCACTACCACCGCGTCCAAACCGGAAGGCAGCACAGCCGCGAGCTTCTTCACGGCGGAGGCATCGGCACTGCGGGGAGGCATGCACTCCGCCGTGACGGCCAGCCGGCCGGAGGCCAACGTAAGCGCGAGCTTACTCTTCGTTGTCGTCATCGCTGATCTCTACTTCCTGGTAGGACTCCCCGGCTTCTTCGGCCACGGCGGCCGCGCGCAATGGGTTGGGAGGCAAACTCTCCAGCGCCTGCAGCACCCGATCGCGGATGGCGGCGACCTTGGCTTCCAAGCCGTTGGAAGCACACGCTTGTGCCGGCCTTCGTGCGGCGAAGGCCATGTCTTCGACCGCTGTCCCCGGCAGGTGGAAGAGCATCAATCGCTCTCCGCCCAGCCCGACTTCCCGCAGAATGGAGCGGAGATAATCCACCCTGCGGGCGCAGCGCTTGCTGCCCTCCAGGTAGTGACAATTGTCCTCTTCGCACGCAACCGTGCAGACCACATCCGAGCCACTCTCAAACGCCTTCAAGACGTGCTCGGGCTGAAGCCGCCCCGTGCAGGGCACTATGACGGACCGCGTCGCAAACGGCCACCGGAAGTTCGGAATAGCCGGCCGGGGACGCCCTGCGGACGTCGGGGCTTGGCCGCGCCGGGCGCAATTGGCGCACAGGAAGACCGTAACGGCCGCGGCGGGCTGATTACCGGCGCTGCCGTTGCGGGACACACGCATGGCTACACAGTGCCGAACCATAAGGGAGCCTCGACGGGGAGGTTGAAGAGACTATGTTAAGGCAGATTGCAAGTATTAGTCAAGCACAAATTTTGGTTGCTTTATATAAGATGGCATTATAATAAGCTAGAATGATAATGAAGGAGAATGCCGGCGGGCTAATCCGGCACGGCAATTCGGAAGGCGGTCCCGCTTGAGTCGCGACGGTTGGAGACGGAGATGCTCCCGCCGTTTTCCCGGATGATGGCTTCCACGGCGTGCAGTTTCATTCCTGCCCGCCGCTGTCGCGTGGAGGAATGCGGCGAGAAGAGAAGCTTCAGCGCCCCTTCCGGGACCCCGGGGCCGTTGTCAGCCACGATGATCTCGATCTCGTCTCCCGCGCGCTGGGCGCACACCTCCACCACTCCGCCCCGCTGCATGGACTCACCCGCATGGACCAAGAGGTTTATCAGCGCCCGTTCCCAGCAAGAGGGCGGGCCCGGGAGCCTGATCCCAGGCTCGATGTTGCGGTAGAACTCGATCTCCGGGATAGAGAGGGCATCGAGAATGCCACCCGCGAATCCGATCGCGCCGTCCACGATCTGTCCCAGGTCCCCACTAGCCGCGGGCTCGTGAGCCAGGCGCTCAACGATGACACGGCCCCGATCGAGGCTCCGGTTGAGCATGGCCGCCTGGGGGGCCCACTTGGGATCCGAGGAGATGAGGTTCACCGCTTCACCGACCGTCTGGAGCAGGCTGTCGAGTTCCTGCACCAGGCTTTTCCTGGCGGGAACTGCCGCCGCACTTTGAGCCATAAGCCACTCCCTCGAATGCCGCAGTATATCGCACAACGCAGGGACAAGCGAAGCAACAAAACAACCTCGGCAATGTCATAATTGAGAACCGTGGTTTCGGGTACGGAGCCCGCCAGCGGGACTGTTCCATGGAGCCAAGAAAGGAAAGGATGACGGCGATGAAAAACATAGCGTTGTTTTTGTTTGGCGCCGCAACGGTCTGGGGGCAAGCCGGGCAGCCGGCCAGACCAGCGCCATCGCCCTCCGCGCAGTATCTGAAGGCCAGGGTACACAGCGCCGAAGAAGACGATAGGGTTCTCAAGCTGTACGATGGCCTTCGCGTGTGCGATGTCATTGACGCGCTGGACGCGGTCGGCCTGCAGGACATCACGGTGATGGAGAGGAACATCAGGCCCCTGTGGCGCGACGAGCAGAAGTTCACCCACCGCATTCACGGCGTGGCGCTCACGGTCCGCCTGGTACCCGCGCAGGAGACCTCGCCCAAGTTCGCCTCACACGCCGCGGAACGCACCTGGGAAGCTCCCGGGGGCTGGGGCCCGCCAGCGGAGCTGCGTGCGGAGGGCGCCGGAGGGGGTGGCGGATACACGGCGCTGGTCAGGCCGGGAACTATCCTGGTCGTCGACAACCAGGCGCACGATAACGGCTTCTGCGGCTCCAACATGGGGCTTTCCCTGTTTGGCCGGGGCCTCCGAGGTTTCGTGAGCAACCAAGTCTGCCGCGACACCGACGAGATGATCCTCACCCGGATTCCGGTCTATCAGGACCCCATGCAGTCGCCGCGCGGCATCAACCAGGGCCGAATGTGGGTGGAATCCTACAACCAGCCCGTCGTGGTGGGACGCGTGCTCGTGATGCCGGGAGACGTCATCGTCGCCGACAGCGACGGCGTGGCGGTGGTGCCGCGGGCGAAGGCCGAGCAGGTGGCTGGAATCGGGCGCTGGATCTTCGAGGACGACGAGGTGAAGCGCGGGAAGATATATGACAGTATCAAGAAGCCCCGGGATTGGACGGTAGAAGGCCACACACAGCCACCCCCGCCCAGCGACGCGCCGATCCATGCGGCGCCCGTTTGGGACAAGAAGTAGCGGCTGGTTTCCGGCATGGTACGACGTTGCGGCCAGGGCGTGGAATCCCGCGGAGAGCAGCCCAGAGCGCGCCCAGGCCGGGTGTGAGATTTGTGAGGACAAAATGGAACGAATCATAGAAAACTTGGTGAGTGATTTCCAGCGCGGCAAACTGAGCCGTCGCCAGCTTGTTTCCGCAATCGGGGCGCTAGCAGCCGGTGCTCGAACTGCTTCGGCAGCCACGCCCTTCAAGGCCGTCAACATCAACCATGTCACCTCGCGGGTGCCCGATTTGCAGCGAGCCTCCCGATTCTACCAGGATGTCTTTGGGATGACGCTGCAGCAGCACTCGGACACTTTGCACCTCCTGGGAGTAGGCAAGAACGTCTGGGGCTTGGAGACGGGGAAAGACAAGACGGCCGTAGTGGACCACGTCTCCCTGGGAATCGAGAACTTCCGGCAGAACGACGCCGTGGCAAAGCTGAAGAAACTCGGCCTCTCAGCGGAGTTGTCAAAGGAAAGCCTGAAGTTCCGGGATCCGCAGGGATTGATCATCCAGCTTAACCTGCCGGACTACCCGGGCTACCTGCCCTGATCGCGGCGGCGCCGGAAGAGTGACAGAATATGGAGTCATGAAAACTATCTGGCTTGTGCTGTTGCTCCTGTTCACGCTCCAGGCCGCCGACGTCGCCGGCAAGTGGGCTGGTACGGTTGACATTCCTGATGGCAGGTTTCAAGTCGCCCTCACTCTCGAACAAAAGGGGGATGAGATCAGCGGGATAATCTCAGCCGAGGGCGGCGGCAGTTTCCCCGTGCAGAAAGGCAAGCTCACGGGCAACAAGCTGTCTTTCGAAGTCCCCGCGCAGGGGCAAGTCTACGTGGTGGAGTGCGCTTTTGAGAATGACCGGCTCACCGGCGATGTCAAGCCCTCCGGAGGGGGGTCCGGCAAGATCGAGGTGACGCGCTCGAATTGAGCCGCTTCACTGGATTTTGGACAGCACGCGCACAGGAGCCTGTGGTGAAAGTGACGCGAGAGGCAATTTCGGGGACAGGCGACGAAATTCCGACTGAACCGCTTGCGCAGATTCAGCGATTTGTAGGCTGGAATTTCGTTGCCTGTCCCCGAAATTGGCACCACACAACGCCTCAGCTCACTTTCACCACGGGCTGATTGGAGGCAAAATGAGCGAAGTCATGTGGAGCAGGCGTGAGATGGTGGGGGCGGCGGTGGCGGCAATTGTCCCGCCAGTCGCGGCCGCGGCGGGCAGGAACATCCGCTGGGGACTAGGGGCGGTGACCTGGACGGCGAAGGCCGGGACACGGCGGATGCATTGGTCCGAGATCCTTCCCGATATTAAGGAGGGCGGTTTCGACGGATTCGAACCGTTTACCACGGCCAACCTTCAGGTGAACGACGAGAACATGGCGGAGCTCGAGCAACTGGCGCCCAAGTACGGACTCCGGATGTCCGCCATCTACTGGGGCGATCAGTTCCACCTGGTTTCCGAGCGCGAGCGCCTGCGGAAGGAGTGCCACCGCTTTCTGGGATACCTGAAGCGCTTCGGCTGCGACCGCCTGGTGTTCGGCCCTCCGAGCCCCAACGTGGAGGACGAGCGCGAAGCCATCCAGAACATGGCGGCGATGGCCAACGAGATCGGGCGCATCGCCCTTACCGAATACAACGTCAAGACCTCGGTTCATCCGCACGTGGGCGGGCTGATCGAGAACCCCAGGCAGATCGATCTGCTGATGCGGGAGACCGATCCCAAGTACTTCAACCTGGGTCCCGATACGGCACAACTGTGGATGGGCGGCGGCGAGCCGGTGGAGATGTTCGAGAAGTACAAGAACCGGCTGGTGTACATCCACTACAAGGACATACGCGCGTACAACCGAGGCCTCAGAGGCTACATGGACAATGTGATCGAACTGGGCCGCGGCGTGATCGACTTCCCGGCTCTGCACCGGATACTCAAGCGCATCAAGTACAAGGGCTGGATCACGATCGACCTGGACAACGCCCGGATCCCGCCGCTCGAGAGCGCGAAGGTGCAAAGAGAGTACATCGACAAAGTGCTGGCGCCGATTTACATGTAGCGCGGCCTCACCGGCGCCGCGTTCGGCGGCGAAGGGGTGTATACTTACCCGAGACAAGCTCGAACTGGAGATGCCCATGAAAAAACTGATCGTCGTTATCGCCGCCGCGCTGCTCATAGCCGGTTGCTCTAAGGCTCCCACGCCGCCGCCGCAGAAGCCGGCCGCCGTGGGGAGCATTGTACGGCTGGACCCGGCCTTCGACACCCTTGTTCCCCCAGACGCCCAGATTGAGAAGCTCGCGGGCGGTTTCACCTTTATTGAAGGGCCCCTATGGCGTCCCTCCAACGTTCTATGGTTCAGTGATGTGGTCGGCAACGTGGTGCGCCAGTGGGCGCCCGACGGGAAGGTGACTGTGATTCTCGATCCCGGCGGCTGGGATGGCAAGAACCTTCCGGCTGGCGGCTACAACGGCCCCAACGGAATGACCGCAGACAAGGACGGCGCGGTGCTGCTGTGCCAGCACGGATATCGCCGCATTGTCCGCATCAGTTCGGACATGAAAATCACCACTCTCGTCGACAAGTTCGAAGGCAAGAAGCTGAACAGCCCGAACGACCTGGTCTTCCGGTCCGACGGATCGCTCTACTTCACCGACCCGCCCTACGGATTGCCCAAGGGGGACGACGACCCCATGAAAGAGCTCAAGTTCAACGGCGTTTACCGGCTGGCCAATGGCAAACTGCAGCTTCTCATAAAGGATCTGACCCGGCCCAACGGAATCGCCTTCTCCCCCGACGAGAAGACGCTGTACGTAGCGAACTCCGAGAAGAAGAGGTTCTGGATGCGCTACGACGTGGCGGCCAACGGCTCGGTCAGCAAGGGCAAGGTGTTCGCGGACGTGACCGCCGAGAAGGAAGAGGGTGTGCCGGATGGAATGAAGGTGGACTCGCAAGGCAACGTCTACGGCACCGGTCCCGGCGGCATCTGGGTCTTCTCGCCGGAAGGCAAGCACCTGGGTACCATCAAGCCGCCCGAGCAACCGGCCAACTGCGGCTGGGGGGATGACGGCAAGTCGCTGTACATCACGGCCCGCACCGGCCTGTACCGGCTCAAGCTCGCCGTCGCTGGCGAGAAGCTGGTTTATTAGCGGCCAAGGAGGAGATCCGATGAAGCGCAGAACGTGTTTGAAGACCCTGCTGACGGCGGGCGCAGGCTCGGCCGCCGTCCGGGCGGCCAGCGCCGCGCGTCCCATTCAACTGTTCGTCGACCTTTCGGTTGACCCGGCCAAGGAAAAGGAGATGCTCCACAACTTCCAGACCATCTTCCGTCCCGCGGCCGTCAAGTTCGCCGGATATATCGACGTCAAGATGCTGAAGCTGCGGTCGGCGGTGATGGGCAGCGCCCCGCCGGGCATCAACTACCGCTTCGAGCTGATTTACCAAAGCGAGGAGCTGCGGCAGAAGTGGGTGGCTTCGCCGACGCACCAGAAGGCCTGGCCGACCATTGAGAACACGCTCACGACGAAGAACTACACGGTTTTGCTGTTCGACGAGGTCGTGTAGAGGTGGGGAAAGAGGCCCGAGGACCTATGAAGACGCTTTGTCTTGCGATTGTTTTGGTGTTTCCTCTGATGGCGCGCGAGCCGCTGGCTCAGCGCATCGCCCACACCGACCCGGCCAAGTACCGGCCGTCCAAAGCGGTCCACGAAGGACCCGGCCAACTGGATTACATGGCCCTGTTCGACTACCACAGTCTCGACACTAACCTCCAATTCCTGCACCGGGGGATCATCGAGCCGAAAAGCGGGATTGGCGCCCACTTCCACAACGTGTGCGAGGAAATGTTCGTCATTCTCGACGGCGAAGCAGAGTTCACAGTGGATGGGCGGACTTCGCTGGTAAAGGGGCCGGGAGGGGCCCCGAGCCGCATGGGGCATTCCCACGCCATCTACAATCCCACCGACAAGCCTGTCCAGTGGATGAACATCAACGTGTCGGCGATGAAGGGAACCTACGACGCGTTCAACCTGGGCGACCCGCGGGTCGGGGTGCAGTTGGATAAGATCCCGACCTTCATGTTCATGCATCTTGACAGGACGCTGCTTCGCCCGGTCAATGCCATGAGCGGAGGGAAAGGGACGGTGCAGTACCGGCGCGCGCTGGATACTACCGTCTTTGTGGGTCCGTGGGCCTATGTGGATCACCTGTTGCTGCCGCCGGGCACGTCGATTGGTCCGCACATGCACCGTGAAGTGGCCGAATTCTACTACGTGATGAGCGGGCAGGGCACGGTGACGGTGTCCGCGCAGGGCACGGGCTCGGAAACCGCTCCGATCCGCGACGGCGATGCGATCCCCATCCAGCTCGGCGACGTACACTCATTCGAGAACACGTCCGGGGAGCCGCTGGAGTTCATGGTTGTGGGTGTATCCCGCGACAATCAGAAGCGAGTGGATGAAATCGACGTCGGCAACATGGGCCGCCGGGGCAACTAGGAGCGGCGCTATTTCGTGGTGGGACGCCTCTCGGGAAGCAGTTGGCGATGCATTACGTAGGAGATCTCGGTGGGGACGGCGTCTTTATATTTCACTCTGAGCACAACCTGATAGTAGCGGGGAAGCTCACCGGACGGTCTTCTCAGCTTGCCGGTGAGCGTCCGGGCCAGACTTGGGCTGGTAAAACACTGGACGGCGGCCGCCGTACCGGGGCTATGGTTGCTGTTGAAGCTGACGATATCGCCGGAGCTGAGCGGGCCCGGTGTATGAGTGATCAACGCATACACCATGCCATCATCCAGCGCGTTGGGGGGCGGATTCGCCGTGATGGATAGATACGCGTCGGCGAGGGTAGCCGGCTCTCCGGGCTGGGGATGCAGATTGCGCACCCCCTTCGCGTCCAACACGAAAGCGAGATCTACCGGCAGCGCTGCCAATTGCTCTGAGAACACCCGCGACGCGCCAATGAACAAGACATTGTTGTCGGCGAGCTGTTGCCAGGTGATCTGGCTGCTGCTGGCGATAGAGATGCGAGCATCGGTAGGCGCCAGGAGTTTTCCGAGTTGGAACATCGCAGTCGAGGTTCCCACACCGGTGTAGTAGTAGCGGGGAAGGATAAGCGGACTCTTGAGCGCCCGCTGGATGGCCCCTATTTTCGGGGATTTCGCGACATCCTCCCACCGGTTCAGGGACAGATCCCGGTATGAGCCCCCGCCCTGTAGTCCCACGAACAGAGGAGCCCCAACCGAAATCACCAGCGGCCGGTTCGTGGATAACAAGGGGCGCCACAACTCCTGCAACTCCGGCGTCCAAGCCGCATGGATGGGCGCGGAAATCTCTTGCTCCCGCCGGAGCTTCACCGTAGCAGAGGCTCCCCACGCGACGGCAATCAGCAGGGCGACCCCCGTCGCCGCCGCAGCGCGGCGCCAGTCGGCAGCCGCGCCTCTGCCCCCCGTAACCGGCGCGGGCATGGTCACCTCGGCCGGCGGGGAGCGGCTCTCGAAGCTCAACTTGAAGTGCCCCTTCGGCAACTCGATCAGAAGCGGATCGTCTCTGCCCTCCGACTGGTAGTAGTCCGCCAGCTTGTGCCTGAGGCGGCTGACTTGAATCCGAACAATGGAGTCCTGCTTTGGGTCATACGTGGGAGGCTTGCCCAGCGCGTCGATTCCGATCGAATACTCCTTTAGAGCGTCGGCTTCACCAGCGAGGCTTCTGTCAGCAAGAAACTTCAGCAGCCGCCGCAATGCATCGGAGTTTCGTAGGGTCTCGCTGTGGAGAATCCGCTCCACCTGGGCCTGGACGGCTCTGTCCTGCTCGACCATTGCGCTAGATTATAGCACGTTCCTGCGGCCTTCATCTTAGGTAACAAGTGGTTTTAAATCAATACATTAGATGGCGTTTGTCGCCGGAGAGTCACCGCCGTGTCGCCCCAAGCCTCTTTACAACGATGACGTCGACGAGTAGACTTTTTGCGGATTATAAACGGGGGGTGCGGCTGCACGCCGCGCCGCAGTAGCATTCGGATGAGCGTTCAGGGGTAAGGAATATCACGAGAGGGGAGTCAGCGATGAGAGTCCTAGCAACGATGAAGGGAGTAGTGTTTGTAGTTCTTCTGGGTCTCCTGTTGAGCGTCTCGCCGGCCGCGGCGCAGCAGACTTCCGGCATGATTAGCGGCGTGGTGATGGACAGCCAGGGGTCCGTCGTGCCCGCCGCCAACGTGACAGTGATCAACCAAGATCAGGGCGCTACCTTCCGCCAGTTGGAGACCAGCGCGGAAGGCACCTTCGCCATTACCCCGGTGCCGCCGGGCAACTACACGGTCACAATAGAGAAGGCCGGGTTCAAGAAGTACACCAAGACGGACGTCAGACTGTTTGCCATGGAGCGGGTCGGGCTGCCCCCCATCACGCTGGAACTGGGCGCGGTGGGCGAGTCCATCACCGTCGAGGCCAGTTCGGTCACGTTGCAGACGGTCAGCGCGGAGCGTTCAGGCACGATTACAACCAGCCAGATCGTTGACCTGGCATCCTCAGGCCGGACGTATACCGACTTGCTGAAGACCATGCCGGGTTTCAACCCAGATACCAACAACGCCAACGGGCTGCGTTCGGACCAGAACGCCATGATGGTGGATGGCACCACCAACCAGGATGTCGGCAACAACAGCTACACGCCGTTGCGGCTCAACAACGACATCATCGCTGAGTTCAGGGTGCTCACCAACGGCCAGCAGGCGGAATTCGGCCGCGCCGCCGGCTCCAACATCGTGATGGTGACCAAGGGCGGGACCAAGGACTTCCACGGGGGCGCCTATCTCTTCATCCGCAACGAGTGGATGAACGCCAACTCGTGGATCAACAACTACAACGGCGTGGCCCGCGCCCGCAACCGGAACCGCACGGAGGGATTCCAGATCGGCGGGCCGGCTTACATTCCCGGGAAGTTCAACACCAGCAAGGACAAGCTGTTCTTCTTCGCCAACTTCGAGTTCCAGCGCCCGCGCCTGTTCGACAACCTGGTTAACAAATTGATGCCGACCGCCGAGGAGCGCCTCGGGGACTTCTCCAAGACCCAGGAGAACGGAAAGCCCGTCGCCATCCTGGATCCGGCCAACGGCAAGGCTCCTTTTTCCGGCAATCAGATTCCGCAGTCGCGCATCAACAAGTACGGCCAGCAGCTCTTGAACTTCTACCCGGTGCCCAACCGGCTGGGCGTCGACAACCTATACAACTATCAGTATCAATTCGCTGGGACGGACAAGCGGAATGATATGAACTTCCGGGGCGACTGGAACATCTCCACAAACTGGAAGGCGTCCGGCCGGGTGAACCTGAATAGCCGCGACGCGATGCAGTCTGCGGGCTTGAACGTCAACAACGTCATCGGCATTGCGCCGTTCCACGCCCAGACAGGTGGCATCGGGTCATCGGGAACCATCACGACCATCATCAACCCCACCTTGACCAACGAGGCCAACTACGGCAACACCCGCAACTGGCTCCCCAACGTCATCGAGCCGGACAGCAAGTACCTGGCGAAGAACTCCGGAGTCACCTTGCCGCTGCTCTACCCGACCGCGGATCCGCTCGGCCAGGTCCCCAACATGACCTGGGACGTCGGCACGAACTCGCCCACGCTCTACATTGCCGGCATGCCCTACGACAACGAGAACATAACCAAGAACTTCACGGACAACGTGGCCAAAGTGACGGCCAGACACACCCTGAAGTTCGGCTTCAACTTCGAAACCAGTTTCAAGCGCCAGACAGGCACCATTGTCAACAACGGCCGTATCGATTTCAGCCGCGACACTTCCAACCCTGGCGACACCGGCTGGGCGTTTTCCAATGCGCTGCTAGGGAATTACAAGACCTTCGAGCAGTCGAACACGTACCGCAAGGGCTACTACAGATACACGAGTTTCGAGTGGTACGGGCAGGATAACTGGAAGGTGCGGTCCAACCTGAGCATCGACTTCGGAGTCCGCTTTAGCATCCTTAACCCCTGGTATGACGAGAAGCAGCAGGTATCCAGCCTCCAGCTCGCTCGCTACGATCCGGCAAAGAGGGTGGTCCTGTACCAGCCGGCGTGTCTGGCCGCCAGCCCGTGTTCGGGAACGAACAGAGTGGCGCGGAATCCGCTCACGGGACAGACCGCGTTGGGGGCTCTCATCGGAGCCATCGTGCCCAACTCGGGGGATCCCTTCAATGGCATGGTCGTGGGGGGCGTGAACGGCGTGGCACCGGGCATGATCAAGGGCTCTGGGGTGCTCATCGGCCCGCGATTCGGATTGGCCTGGACCCCTGCCGGCGCCAGCGGCAAGACCGTGGTCCGCGCGGGTGGCGGCGTGTTCTACGAGAGAATCCAGGGGAACATGATCTTCGCCCAGATCAGCTACCCACCGGGGCTCGTGACGCCGAAGCTCTACTACGGCAACCTGAACGACTTAGCGTCCTCTTCCAGCACCCTATTCCCGCTGAACGTCGCGGGGCTCTCGCCGGAAGGGAAGATACCGACAGTCTACAATTACAACCTCAGCGTGCAGCACGAGCTGCCGTTGAACTTCCGGCTGGATGTCGGCTACGTCGGCACCCAGACGCGGCACGGTCTGGCCCGTAATGCGTTCAACGAGGCGCCATTCGGGAGCGCTTGGCTGCCGCAGAACCAGGACCCGACCAAGGCCGCCGGCAACCTCACCGGCGACAACGCCATGCCGGTCGACTTCCTCCGTCCGTACACCGGCTACGCCGGCGGCGGAACGGCGGTGGCACAATCCGGACTCGGCGGGGGCGGGTTCATCGCGACCTACGGCTCCAGCTCCAATTACAACGGACTGCAAGTCTCCGCGGACCGGCGATTCGCCAGGGACCTGACCCTCGGGATCAACTATAGCTGGGGGAAGGCCCTGGGAACCGACACGGACTTCCAATACGCCGGCAACCCCGCCGATCACCGGAAGGCTGACTACGGCCTGCTGACTTACGACCGTACCCAGTCCCTTGTCGTCAACTACATCTACAACATGCCGCGATTCGCGCGCAACGGCACGCCCCTCGCCAACCCGGTCTTCAAAGTGATCCTGAACGACTGGCAGATCTCCGGCATTACCAGCCTGACTTCCGGCGCGCCCCAGGTGGTCGCTCAGAGCGCTGCCGTGAGCGACGTCGGCAAGTACGCTGTTCAGGGCGCCGGCGCGACGACCGTGAACCGGCAGATCACGGGTTCGGAAGGCTGGGCCCCCCGCCCCGTGCTGACCTGCAATCCGAACCTCTCGCCGGGCAGCCGGACGCTGGGAGCCTTTATCGACACCTCCTGCTTCCAGCCCGCGGCGAAGGGCAGCATGGGGATGGATTCGGTGGTCCGGCCGTTCCGCGGCCCTGGACTAAACAACTGGGACCTTTCGGTTTTCAAGAAGATCCTGGTCGGGAAGAGCGAAGAACGCTTCTTCCAGCTCCGGTTCGAGATGTACAACGCCTGGAACCACACCCAGTGGAACGGCTTCGCCAACAGCCCGACGTTTGACCAAGCCACCGGCAAGATCACCAACCTTCCGACGCCGGTAGGCACTGGAGGCGCCGGCCGGTTCGGTTTCGGCGCACTGAGCGGTGTTCGCGCCGCCCGCAGCATTCAGATCGCCGCGAAGTTTTACTTCTAGTCTCACCGTGTACTCTCTTGGGGGCATGCCAAACCGGCATGCCCCCTCACCATTTACAGCCCCATTGAATACATCGGAGAATTCAAACATGCCCAACGACGACAATCGATCCTGGTTACGGAGACCCTTCGGCCGGAGGACATTGCTCACAAGCACGGCCGGCTTGGCGGGCGGCGCTGCCGCCGGATTGCTGCCCACGGGCTGCTCCCGAAGCAACGCGGGAGCAGGCACCTTGCCGACCACCATTGTGGCGACCGATGCCACCACCGCCCAGACCACCGCGGGCAAGGTCCGTGGCTTCCAGCGGAACGGCATCCACACCTTCAAGGGCATCCCCTATGCGGGGACCACCGAGGGCGCCGCGCGCTTCCTTCCTCCCACCAAGCCGCAGCCCTGGACCGGAATTCGCAGCACCATGTGGTACGGACCCACCTGCCCGCAGGGACCTCGGGTCGGCTGGTTGAACGATGAAAACGCCTTCCTGTTCGAGTGGGACGACGGGCAGCCGGGTGAGGACTGCCTGCGCGCCAACCTCTGGACGCCAGGGCTGAATGACGGCAAGAAGCGGCCGGTCATGGTGTGGCTCCACGGCGGCGGCTGGACGGCGGGCTCCGGGCAGGAGCAGCCCGCTTACAACGGCGAAAGCCTGAGCCGGCGCGGCGACGTGGTCGTCGTCAGCCTGAATCACCGTCTCAACATCCTCGGCTACATGAACCTGGCCGCCTATGGCGAAAAGTATGCCAGCTCTGTGAGTGCCGGCGTGCTGGACCTGGTGGCGGCGCTGGAATGGGTGCGGGACAACATCGCCAACTTCGGCGGAGACCCTGGCAACGTGTTGATTTTTGGGCAATCCGGCGGGGGCGGCAAGGTCAGCACTCTGATGTCCATGCCGATGGCCAAGGGGCTGTTCCACAAGGGTGTGGTCGAGAGCGGCTCGACGCTGCGCCTCGGCGACCCGGAACTCGCCGCAAAGCTGGCGGCCGCCGTGGTTACGGAACTGGGGCTCAACAAAGCCAGCATCGACAAGATTCAGACCATGCCTTACGCGCGCTTGCTCGAGGCTCAGAACGCGGCCCTGAAGAAACTCCAGCCGAACGCGCCGATGGGTGGCCCCGGAATGCCGACCCCGCGTGGGGCGATGCCGCGCCTTGGTTTCAGTCCGGTGGTGGACGGCAAGATCGTCACCCGTCATCCTTTCGACCCCGACGCGCCGGACGTTTCGGCGAACGTGCCCATGATCATCGGCACGGTTCTGAACGAGCAGTCGCCCAGCATGACGAACGCAGCCTTGGAATCGATGTCGGAAGACGAGATGAAGAAGCGGGCGGCGGAGCGATACGGCGACAAGGCCGGGATGGTGGTCGAGGCGTACCGGAAAGCCTATCCCAGCGTGAAGCCGGTGGAACTGCTGTCGCGGATGTTCAGCGTGCGGACGAACGCGGTCACCCAGGCCGAGCGGAAGGCGGCCAAGGGCGCGGCTCCCGCCTACATGTACTTGTTCGCCTGGCAGACGCCGCTATTGGACGGGCGGCCGCGCGCGTTCCATTGCTCCGAGATCCCCTTTGTGTTCTACAACACGGACGTCTCCGCCTTTGCCACCGGCGGCGGCGCCGAGGCCCGGGATCTGGCCGCCAAGGTGAGCGACGCCT
Source organism: Bryobacterales bacterium (assembly GCA_963798455.1). GTDB lineage: Bacteria > Acidobacteriota > Terriglobia > Bryobacterales > Bryobacteraceae > CAWCTD01. The sequence continues at coordinate 3,158,138 of CAWCTD010000003.1, read as the reverse complement.
GGATCAACTTCGCGCGCAAGGGCGACCCGAATCACGGCGGGTTGCCGCAATGGCCCGTCTACAACGCGCAGCAGGGTCCGGTGATGGTCTTCGACAAGACCTGCCAAGTGAAGAACGATCCCGACCGCGAGCTGCGCAAAGTGGTGGCGGAAGCCTTGGGCTAACCGGTCACTCGGGCGGCAACTCCGCGAACTCGATCCGCCGGCGGAAACCGCCTGTCTTATAGCCGCAGTAGGCGATGCCGACGAGTAGCCAGATACTGCCCGCAAGCTTGGCCGGTGTGCGCAGGCTCAGCCAAATGTAGCCGCAGATCAAGAAGCCCAGGACCGGCGGCAGAAAATTCGAGAGCTTCTTTTCTGTCGCCTTCAGGAAGTACCGCACAAACGCCGCGGCATTGACTCCCATGAAGGCGATGAAAGCGCCGAAGTTGAGCAGTTCCGCGCCAAGCTGGTAGCTCATCACGAACGCGCCGGCCAGCGCCAACCCGCCCGTGAACAGCACGTTGTTGCGAGGGATACCACGCTTGGGCTCGATGGCGCCAAAGAATCCCCGAGGGATGGTGTTGTCTCTTCCCATTCCGTAAAGCAGGCGCGCCGCGGCGAGTTGGGAGCCCATGCCGGACCCAATCGTCGCCACCAGCAGTGTCAGATTGACCACCTGAAAAAGCACCGCGCCTCCGGCCCGGCCTGCTACGGCCACAAAGGCCGTGTCCACGTCGGGATAGGCCCGATAATCCGGCCACACCAGTTGGCCCGCGTAGACTTCGAGTGTGGCCAGTAAGCCCGTGATCAGGCACGTCAAGACCGTGGCCAGCAGTATGTTCCGCCGCGGATTGCGAACCTCCTCGGAAAGCGTCGAAATGGCATCGAAGCCGATGAAAGTCAGCACCGCGATGGAAGTGCCCGTGGAAACCGCTCGCCACGAAAACGAAGCCGGATCGTAGAACGGCCGCAGGAACGCGACGTTCGGCAGGTGGAAAATGTAGCGTACTGCTTCCACGAAGAAATACACGATCACCACGCACATGACTCCCACCAGCACTGCATTCGTGCGCGCGGTAGCGCGGATGCCGCGCAGGTTCAAGCCGGTGAACAGCGCGGCGAAGAAAAGCGCCCAGGCCGTGTAGGGGATCTCCGGAACAATGTTCATGGCCGCTTTGCTGCACCAGATGGTGCAGATGACGGGGTTGAGCATGTAGTCCATGGCCACGCTCCAACCGGTGACGAATCCAAGCCCCGAATGGATTTCACGCCCTACGTATGTATAGGCGGAGCCCGCGCTGGGATACGCCCGCGCCATGCGTCCATAGCTGATGGCCGTGAACAGCATCGCGCACATGGCGATCAGGACTGTGGTGACGACGTGCCCCCGCGCCTCTTGGCTCACCACGCCGAACAGCGGCATGGGAGCCGTGGGCTGGATCAGGATGATGCCATAGAACACCAGATCCCAAAGACCCAGGGTCCGCCGAAGGATGGTCTTCTCCGCTGCGCGGCTCGGCACTGAGACTCGATTGTCCCACAAGAGCAGCGGACATTACGCCAAAATCCGCCGTAACTCTCGCTCAGGCCTTTGCGCCGCGTCGGAGCCACCGGCTACCGCGAGTTGCGCAAAGTAATGGCGGAGGCCCTGGGCTAGGCTGCAACACCCTCAAGTGATAGGCTAGGTAGGTTCTGAACGTCCTGAAAGGCGGGGCTTCGATGAACCGCAAACTGCTGCTCTGTTCATTTCCACTGGCTCTGGCTGTGTTGGTTGCCGTACTTTCCATCACGGCCGCGCCCGCACAAAAGGAGATCGCCGTCGCGGAACTGCGCGACAAGATCGAGGGCGGCTGGGCCGGCCAGATGATCGGCGTCAGCTTTGGCGCGCCCACCGAGTTCCGGTCCATGGGCGCCATCCTGCCCGAGGAGAAGCTGCCGGCGTGGAAGCCGGACCGCGTCTCGAACTCGCTGGGGCAGGATGACCTGTACGTGGACATGACCTTCGCCAAGGTGCTCGACGACAAGGGGCTCGGCGCGACTACCGAGGACTTCGGCGCGGCCTTCCGGGAAGCCAGGTACGGTCTGTGGCACGCCAACCTGGCGGCCCGCCGGGCCCTGAAACGGGGAGTTCCGGCGGCACTGTCCGGCACGCCCAAGTACAACGTCCACGCCAACGACATCGATTTCCAGATCGAGTCGGATTTCATCGGCATGATGACGCCGGGACTCCCGCAGGCCGCCATCAGCATCGCGGACCGAGCGGGGCGCGTCATGAATTACGGGGACGGCATCTACGGCGGCATGTTCGTGTCCTGCATGTACGCGGCGGCCTTCTTCGAAAGCGATCCCGCGCAAGGTCGTCGAAGCCGGCGTGGCCTGCCTGCCGGCCAAGAGCCCCTATGCCCGGATGATGACGGATGTCCTGGCCTGGTCCAAGGAGAATCCCAGCGACTGGATCAAGGTGTGGAACCGGATCGAGGAGAAGTGGAACGGACGCGAGCCCTGCCCGGCGGGGGCGCTGCGCCCCTTCAACATCGACGCCAAGATCAACGGCGCCTACATCGCGCTCGGACTCCTGTACGGGGGCGGCGACATCGGCAAGACCATGACCATCAGCACGCGCTGCGGGCAGGATTCCGACTGCAACCCATCCAGCGCGGCCGGCATCGTGGGGGTGATCCTCGGCTACAAGCGCATTCCGGATGAGTGGAAATCCGGAATCCCCGCCATCGCCGACAAGAAGTTCCAGTACACGGACTACTCGTTCCGGACCATCGTCGAAAGCACCGAGAAACGCGCGGTGGAAATGGTCAACCGGACGGGAGGCCGCCTCGACGGCGACAAGCTTATCGTGAAGACGCAGATCGCCAAGCCGGTCAGACTGGCGCTCTGGGACGACTACGGCTCGCCGGTCGAACGCGTCGCGGTCAATGATGCGCGCTGGAGCTGGAAGGGCAATTGGACCACGGGCGCGGCGCAGGGGCGGAGCGCCAACCCGGTGCGCACCAGCAGCGAGAAGGGCGCGGAGGCCACCATATCGTTTCAAGGCACCGGGGCCATCATCACCGGCTCCTATCTCCCCACTGGAGGCAAAGCCGACGTGTACCTGGATGGCAAGCTGGACCGAACCGTCGATGTCTACCCCGACGAGAACAGCACCAAGGGGGATGAGGACGTCTGGCATGAGTTTGGGTTGAAGAACGGCCCGCACACCGTGCGGCTCGTGGTTCGCGGAGAGCCTTACCCTGGGTCCAAGGGCTCCGAGATCCTGCTCAACGACCTGATCGTATTCCGATAGGAGACACCGAGGCGCAATATGAATTCACGCAGGATCTTTGTGCTGGGCAGCGCGAACATGGACCTGGTGCTGGCGGTCGATCGCCTGCCGCGCGAGGGGGAAACGCTGGGCGGCGGTGACCTTGCGCTGCATCCGGGCGGCAAAGGCGCTAACCAGGCCTGTGCCGCGGCCAGGCTCGGCGGCCGGGTCTTCATGGTCGGGCAGGTCGGGAGCGATCCCTTCGGGCCAAGGCTGTTGGCGAGCCTGCGGGAGGCGGGTGCGGACGTGAGCCGGGTCGGCGTCTCGCCGCGACCCACCGGTTGCGCCTGTATTTACGTCTTGCCGGGCGGGGAGAATTCGATTGTCATCTCCCCCGGCGCGAACGCCACGCTGGACCCACGGACGGCCCTGGCCGCTCTGGACGACCTGGCGGATGGCGACCTGCTGCTGTCCCAACTCGAAACCCCGCTAGAAACCGTGGAAGCCGCATTCGCCCACGCGGAGGCAAGGGGGGCGACCACGATCCTCGACCCGGCGCCCGCGCGGCCTCTCCCGTCGGGCCTGCTTTCCAGGGTCGGCCTGCTCACGCCGAATCAGACCGAAGCGGCCTGCATCCTGGGCGAGCCGATGAGCGAGGTCCATGACTTCGACCAAGCCGTGGCGGCGGCGAGCCGCCTGATCCAACTGGGGCCTCGCGCCGTGGTCATGAAGCTCGGGAGCCTCGGGTGTCTGTGGTCGGACGGTGCGGCGTCTCAACGCGCGGAAGCGTTCCAGGTGACGGCGGTTGATACCACGGCCGCGGGCGACGTCTTCAACGGGGCGTATGCCGTGGCTGTATCGGAGGGCGCCACGGTGGCGGATGCCCTGCGTTTTGCCAACGCAGCCTCGGCAATTTCAGTGACGCGCCCCGGCGCGCAGACTTCGATCCCGAGTCGCAGCGAAGTGGAAGACTTGCTTCACCAATCCGCTACCGATCCGTCGCGGTGGAAGTGAGCCCAAAAGGCGACAGTTCATGCCAGCCGCAGTTGCAGCGCCGCCACGGACTGCTTGGGCAGCGTCACGGTCACTGCGTCGCCGGAGACGGTGACGTTGATCGGCGCGGGTTTCACCTCGTCGGGCCGGTCAAAGGTGTTGGCGGCATTCATGGCGGGATGGGTGAGGACGGTTCCCCGGGCTTCGGAGGGCCGCAGCGAGCCCGCCACGCGCACGCGCACCGTAACACCGGCTTCCACAGAAGGATTCGTCAGCGTGACCGTCATCTGGCCGCCGCGGATCGAGGCTGAGGCCGACAGGCCGGGCAGCGTGGCCTGGCCGTTGAGCACGGCGACGTTGAGATCAGCGGCCTGAATCTTGCAGGGGGCCAGCTTCGCGCCCATGTGAGGCTTGTACATGTCGAAGACATGGTAGACGGGCGTGCGAACGTACTTGTCCTCGTGCGCCAGGAACAGGGAGTGCAGGCAGTTGATGGTCTGCGCCACGTTCGCCATGAACACCTTGTCGGCGTGCCGGTTAAAGATGTCGAAGTGCATCGCCGTGTGTACGGCATCCCGCAGTGTTACCACCTGGGCGAGGTTGAAACCAGGGGCAATCTGGGGGCTGCGGGCGTACCACACTCCCCACTCGTCGATCACGAACTTGATGCGATGCGAGGAATCGTACTTGGTCATGACCGCCCAGTTGTCCAGGATCGCCGTTTCAATGCGCAGGCCCTCTTTCAGCACGGCGTACCATTGCTGCGGCGTCGACTCGGCGGAGGAAACCGGAATACCCCGGAAGTCTGTATAGAAGTGCATCGAGAGCCCGGAGATGCGGGCGCGGCCGCGGCCTCCCTGCATGGACTCGAACAGCGCGGTGGTCCAGGGTACGTCGCTGTTAGGAGAGTGCCCGCGGGGACCGCAAGCGACCAGGTAGGGCTGTCCGTAGGGGGGCATCTGGTTGGAGAACAGCCTGTACATGGACATGTAATCCCCAGGGTTGATGTTGCCGCCGCAGCCCCAGACTTCGTTGCCGATGCCCCAAAACCGGGCGTTGAACGCCTCGCGGTCGCCGTTGGCGGCACGCTCGTCAGCCAGGCTCACGCTGCCGGCGGGCGCGTTGCAGTAAGTGATCCAATCGTGGAACTCCTGCGGGGAGCCGGAGGCCAGATTCGCGGCCAGATAAGGCGCCGCGCCCGTCAGCCGGCACAGCCTCATAAATTCGTGAAGACCGAACCAGTTGGGCTCGGCGCCGTTCAGCGCCGGCGGGAGCTGACGGCCCCAGTAGGTGGCCGTTCGAGGCCGCTTCGCCGCCGGCCCGATGCCGTCGCGCCAGTGGTAGCCGTCCGCGAAGCAGCCGCCTGGCCAGCGCAGATTGGGCGCGCCTAGCCGCTTCATGTCATCGGCGAACTGTTTCCGGATGCCGCCGTCATTGGCCACCTTGGAGTCCTCGCCGACCCAGATTCCGTCGTAAATGACCCCTCCCAGGTGCTCAATGAAGTGCCCGTAGATGTGCGGGCTGATTTCAGCCCCAGGCGCTGATGGCGCTACCTCGACTTCAGCATCGGCGGCGAGCACGTGGCGAGGCGCCGCCAGCGCGGCTATGCCGGCACATGCGGCTGTCTTCAGCACGGTGCGTCGATTCATCCTTCTCACGCTCTCCTTTTGGTCGCGGTAATCACCCAGACTACTACGTTGGGCTCGCAGGGAGCCACGCAGCTTGCGCTGTCCCGAAGTGTACGCGGCGGTAGACGGCCCGACGGCCGAAGCTCACTTCACCGGCAGGTTCGGGCTGTTCTTCGGGGTCTTGCCGCCGATGCTGACGGTGACCGGATAGGTTCCGGCCGTGAGGCCGGCGGGCACGGTGACATCGATCAGATAGAGCCCCACCGCACCGGGCGCCAACCCGCTCCAACTGACCGTGGCATTGCTCCCGCCGATCGTGACCACGGGTGTCGTCGTGGTCTCGTCCAGCGGGCTGAGCGGCGCGGGGTCGCCGCTGGCGAGCGGGTTCTTTACTGGCCCGAGTCCGTTGGCAAACAGATGGATGGTGTTCCCATGCACCGCCGGGTTGGCGCTGGAGATGACGCTGAGGCTGCCATCCAGAGCAGCCGCCACGCCAGGACTGATCTCGAAGAAAGCCGGCGCATAATCCGCCAGCGGCGCCGAGACCACGTTGCCGTTGGAGAAATCGATGGTCACCTTGACCTGCGCCGAGGTTTGGCCCTGCAACTCCCAGGGCACCTGAACGTTGACCTGGGTGGGGCTGACGTAGATGAGATGTCCCGGCACGCTGATGCCGGCGGACGGTACGTCAAAGCTCACCGTCGCATAGTCGATGGCTATCGGCAGTCTGTCCGTCGTGGCGATGTCGATGAAGTCACTGAGGCCCGAACCGAAGATCGCGATGTAGGACCCCGGGGCGACCGGGCTGCCTGATTCGAAGCTGGCCGCATTTACCACGCCGCCCTGCGAGATTGTGGGAACAGCCCGCGCCGTGCCGGAGAACATGTAGCGGCAGCCCCCCGCGTCACAGGCGTCGACGGTGCGCGACGCTGGAGCGCCCGCCGTGGCGGTGAAGGAATAAGGGCCGCGACTCAGCCCCAGGACTGGCTGAGCGGCGGCGATACCGTAGGAATCTGTGGCGGAATCGGCGCCGCTCGAGATCCTGCCGCCTCCGCTCGCCGTCCAGGTCACGGGCGTGCCGCTGATGGGAACCCCATACGAGTCCACCAGCTTGAATGCGATGATGCCTTCCGGGATGACCTGACCCACCGTTCCGTCGAAACTCGTGCCCGCCAGAGGGATGAGATTTGCAGTCGCAAGGCTGCCGCCCGCCACCAGGAACAGGTAGGGGATGTGGAGTGACACACCGGTGCCCTGCAAGGTCACGTTCCCCGAGTAGGAACCGGCCGGCGGCACGGAGCCAGTCAGGCTCGCGGTCAGCGTGGTCGTCGCGTTGGGCGCAAGAGTGAGGCTGGATTTGTCCAGTGTCACAGTCGCGCCAGGGCTCGTAGTTGCCGCGACAACGGCGGCCGAGAGAGCCACCGACGCGGAGCCGTTGTTGGTGATCTGAAGCTGCCGACTGGGCAGCGGGGAACCGGACTTCACCACTCCGAAGGAGATCGTGGCGGGGTTGGAAATGACCGTGGCGCTGACGGCGGCGCCGGCGTCCAGCCTGCCCGCACCCACCCCCTTGGGGTCGACAGGGTTGCCGGAGTCATCCGTCGTGATGACCTGGGACGCGGAGTTGACCAGAGCCGACTTGACCTGCGCGGGCGTGAAGCCGGGGTGATTCTGCAAGACCAACGCGGCAGCGCCGGCGACGAGCGGCGTCGAAAAACTCGTGCCGCTGGCCACCACGTAGCCGTTTGAGCTGTACATGAAGCCCAGCGGGTCGTAACTCTGAGCCGCCATATACATGTTCGCGCCCGGGGCAACCAGCTCGGGTTTGAGAAGAGAATCACCCACCGACGGTCCGTACGAGGAGAAGTAGAGGAGATCGTTGAAGTACTGGTAGTCTTGCTCCAGCCCGCCGGGGTCGATGGTGGCAGGGACCCCCGAGTTGGCAGCGAGAAAAGATTTCAGAGCTGATCCGTCCGCCTGGGAGATCATGGCCACGGGGATGGAATAGCTGAAGAGGCCGGAAGGATAGATGAGCGAGCTCGCATCGGCCATGTAGAACACCAAGCCGGCCGCACCCGCCTGTACCGCGTACTCTGCCTTCACCGAAAAGTTGCAGGTGCCGCGCTGGATCAGCGCGAATGCTCCGGTGAGTGAGTAAGCCGGCAACGCGGCGCACGCCAAACCGTCGTTGCCCAGGCTGGCCACGTCGATCAGTGGCGCCGTCATCGCGCCCGGCGGACTATAGGCGTCGGATGACGGATTCGCGGCGATTCCCCGCAGGCTGGAGGGCGCCCCCGCGGCTTCCACGCTGACCGTCGGGAGGAAGGAGTGGGAATTCGTGGTCCCGCCCACGGCAATCACGGATGGGACGTCCGCCGGCGAGGAGACGGTGTTGAACGAAGGATAGGTACCGTCACTGCCATCGTTTCCGGCCGCGACGGCGATGACCATGCCGGCTCGAGCGGCGCACTCGAAGGCGGCCGCCGACAAATCGCTCGGGACACCGGGGGGGGTGTCGCACGGCAAGCCGCCATCCAGTGGCCCGGTAAACGCCGGACCGCCGGTGGAGAAGGACACAATATCCATGCCGTCCTTCATGGCGTCTTCCAGCGCCGAGATGATCACCTCGTCGGTCGCATAATCGTTCACTTCGGGCGAGCCGTAGATCTTGTAGTTGCCCACGTAGGCCTTTGGCGCCATGCCCGAGAATGTCACGGTACCGGTGTTGATCACGCCGGCGACGGCTGAGGCTATCGCCGTCCCGTGACCCTCATGATCGCGCGGCGAGTAGTCATCCGGGCGCGAGTCGATGGCGGGATTCACCGGGGACGTTCCCGCGGCAAGCTGGCGCACATAACTCCGGGCCACGATCACCTTATTACTCGTGAAGGCGCAATCACTGCCGTCGCATTTCGGGAAGCCGTCCGGCATCGGCAGTGAGCTGTCCTGGAGCGCCGGGTTCGCCTGGTCGATGCCAGTGTCCAGGATGCCGATTTTGACACCGCTCCCTCCGTTGACCTGCCCGCCCAGGGCGGCCCAGGCGGCGGGCGCATTCACCAGGCTGGTGGCCCGGTTGAGGTTCAGCTTGTACCGTCGCACCGGGACCACCGCCCTCACGCCCGGCAGCGCCGACAATTCCGCCACGCGGGACTCGGGCGCGGCCACGAAGATCGCGTTCAGCAGCGTGCTGACGGACCCCGTAACCTGGATCTGGCGCGCTGCCAATTCCGCGCGGAGAGTCCGCTGCCGGACCTCGACTTGCTGACGGTAGCCAGCCGCTGCCAGAGTCCGGGCGGACGCCGGCGAGGAGTATTGAGACGTTACCGGAGGGTCCTCCAGAATCAGGGCGTAGCGGTTCGGAGCGAACTGGGCAAATGCCGCCGGGGAAACCAGCCAGAATGTGAACGCGAGAAGGGCGTACCGAGCTGCCACGGGCATGTTGTTACCCCACATGTCTTTCTAGACGCCGATGCGTCAGGCATGGTTTCCGAAGGTCTGGCCGATGACAGCGCTGCCGGCGGAGGGCCGGACGGGCAAGCGGTAGTCCACATCCATCAGCGTGAGCATCAATAGTACACCCAACAAGGCCAACCCCGCTACGAAGACCAGCGCGTTCATGGGCCTGTCGTGCCGCAGGTGCATGAAGAAGAGAGCCACCAGGGAGGCCTTCACGGTGGCTATGACCAGGGCCACGGCAACCTTCACGGCTGGCGTTTCGAAACGAATGCCGGCCGCGGCCACGGTGATCGCCGTAAGGGTGAGCAGCAGAACGAGTACCAGCCCGTAAGTCCGCGCCTCGGATGCGTATGAATGTGTCTTCATAAGACCTCCTAGCCGACCAAATAGAGCAACGGGAACAGGTAGATCCAGATGATGTCCACCAGGTGCCAGTAGAGTCCCACCAACTCCACCGGCGCGTAGTACCCGCTCGAAAAATGGCCTAGCCATGCGCGCCGAAGCACCCAGCCTATCACCGCCATGCCGCCCAGAATATGGAGTCCGTGGAGCCCTGTCATCATGAAGTAGAAGCTGAAGAACATGAACTCGTCCGGCACGGTGTCGCCCTTGTGCGAGTAATACTTGCCGGGGAGCAGCCCTTCGTGGAATTTGTGCGAGTACTCGACGTACTTCACCCCAAGGAAGACGCCCGCCAGCATCAGGGTCAAGACCAGGAACACGATCAGACCCTTTCGGCGGTTCTCCCGTGCGCACAGGACCGCCATGACCATAGTGAAGCTGCTCGCCAGCAGCACTACGGTGTTCAGAGTCCCCAATGCCCGGTCCAGGTGCAGATGTGCCGCTCGGAACGCTTCCGGGTGCCTGCCCGCCATGATCCCATAACCCACGAAAAGGCCGCCAAACAGGAGCAGCTCGGTCACCAGGAAGAGCCACATGCCCAGCTTGGAGGTGTCGACCTGCTGCTCCATTTCCGTGAAATGGTGCTGGAGATAGGGGCTCTGGATGGGAGTGACGCCTTCACTCATACCGGCACGCTCCGGGGCTCGTAGTCATAGGGGCCGTGTGTCAGCACGGGGGTGTGTTCGAAGTTGTGGGTTGGCGGCGGGGAAGAGGTCTCCCACTCGAAGGTGGCTCCACCCCAGGGGTTGTCGGGGGCATCGCGTTTCTTGCGCAGAGACGCCACCAGATAGCCCAGGACGATCAGCAGGCCCAGCGCCAGCACCCAGCTCCCGATGGTCGACAGGACTTGCAGAGGCTGGAACTGCGGCAGGTAGTGGGCATAACGCCGCGGCATTCCCCGGCTGCCCAGAAGGAACTGCGTGAGGAACGTCAGGTTGAAACCGACGAAGATCAGCGCGGCCGCCAGGCGCGCCAGTTTCTCCGAGTACATGCGGCCAAACATCTTGGGCCACCAATAGTGCAGGCCGGCCAGGTATGCGATGAAAGTGCCGCCCATCATCACGTAGTGAAAGTGCGCTACGACGAAGTAGGTGTCGTGCAGATCGAACGTCGACGGCAAGCGCCCCCAGGAAGAGGCCGGTGAGGCCGCCGATGGCGAACAGAACCAGAAACATGATGGCGTAAATCATGGGCGCTTGAAGAGAGATCGAGCCGCGATACATCGTCGCCAGCCAGTTAAAGATCTTGACCCCGGAAGGGATCGCCACCAGGAACGTGAGGAAAGAGAAGATGACCGCCGCCAACTGGGACTGCCCGCTGACGAACATATGGTGGCCCCACACCAGGAAACTCACGAACGCAATAGCCAGGCTCGAGTAGGCGATCGCCTTGTACCCGAAGATGGTCTTTCGGGAGAAGACCGGAATCACCTCGCTGATAATGGCCATGCCCGGCAGAATCATGATATAGACCGCCGGGTGGGAGTAGAACCAGAAAAAGTGCTGGAACAAGATGGGATCTCCGCCCAGCTTGGCGTCGAAGATGCCCACCTGAAAGACGCGTTCCATGATCAGGAGCACCAGGGTGATCGCCAGCACCGGGGTTGCCAAGATCTGAATGATGGCGGTGGCATAGATGCCCCACGCGAACAAGGGCATCTGATACCAGCCCATGCCCGGCGCGCGCAGCTTGTGGATGGTGGCGACGAAGTTGATGCCGGTGAAGACCGAGGAGAATCCCAGCACGAATATTCCGAAGGTCATGAGGGTCACGCTGCCGCCGGTTGTGGAACTGTAGGGAGTGTAGAAGGTCCAACCGGTGTCGATCCCGCCGGTCAGCATGCCGCCCAACAAGATCAATGTGCCGGCCACGTAGACGTAGTAGCTGGCTAGGTTCAGGCGGGGGAAAGCCACGTCCTTGGCCCCTAGCATCAACGGGAGAACAAAGTTCCCGAAGGCCGCGGGAATGCTGGGAATGATGAACACAAAGATCATGACCGCGCCGTGCAGGGTAAAGAGCTTGTCGTAGGTCTCCGCGCTGATGATGGTCTGCTTGGGACTCAAAAGCGACAGGCGGATGATCATGGCGAACACGCCGCCCAGGGCAAAAGCCGCCAACGTGGACCAGAAGTACATCACGCCGATGCGCTTGTGGTCGAGCGTGAAGAGCCAGGAGCGCAGCCCGCGGGTTTCTGTTAAGTAGTCCGGCATTGGGTCCTCATTTTTGCGACTTGATGAACTCGATCAGTGCCCGGATCTCCCGCTCACGCAGCAGGCCCTGAAAGCTCGGCATGATGTTCGGGTAGCCCTCGCGAACCTCCGCCTGCGGCTGCAGGATGGTGGTCCGGATGAAGTTCTCGTCGATCAGGAAGGTCTTGCCGTCGGTCATGCGAGCCCGTTGGCCATAGAGGCCCTTGAAACTGGGGCCCTGGATGCGCGTGCCCTCCAGGGAGTGGCAGGTGGCGCAACCACGACTGGCGTACAGCGCGGCGCCGAGGTCCTTCAACGGCATCGACTGCGCGCTCTGATCGCCGTTTTCCAGCCAGTCCTGGTACTTGTCCTCGCTGTCCACCCAGATCTTGCCCGACATGTCGGAGTGCCCCCGGCCACAGTACTCGGCGCAGAGGAGAACGTGCATGCCCTCGCGCGTGGGCGTGAACCAGAGTTCGGTGTAGCGATTGGGCAGCACGTCGGCCTTCAGCCGAAAGCTGGGCACGAAAAAGCTGTGGATGACGTCATCCGAGGTCATCACCAGCTTGACCGGCTTTCCAACCGGCACGTGGATCTCATTGATGGTGCGCGTGCCGTTGGGGTACTCGAATTGCCACAGCCATTGTTTGGCGGTGACCTGGATCTCCAGGGCGTCCGCGGGCGCCACCGTGGCATCCATGTAGCCCTTGAAACCCCAGAAGAAGATCACCATCACGATCGCCAGCGGGATGACGGTCCAGGCCACCTCCAGTTTGAGGTTCTCCGTGATGTGAGGGGTGACCTCGCCCGGCTTGCGCCGCCGGTATCGGAGAATGAAAACCGCCAGCAGCCCCACTACCAGCACAAAGAAAAGAGCGCACACAAGCATGATGAAGAGGTAGAGGTTATCCACCCTGCGCGCGTATTGTGTGCCCTCGACGGGCAGCAGCAGAGATCGCAGCCAGTCCATCAGGCTTCGAGGGCCCCCCGAGGGGCCGTCCTCACCCGGTCGCGGCGCCACAGGCGCCACAGAAAGAGACCGAGCACAAGAATGGTGAGCGCTCCACCCGCTTTCATCAGGTTGGTCGCGAACAGCACATAAGCACGAGCCTGAGGATCGTAGTGGTAACAGAAGAGCAGGAGCCGGTCCACGCTCAGGCTGGACTTTCCTTGGGAGGCCTCGGTCAGGGCCAGGCGCAGGTCACGCGGCCGGAAATCGATGCCGTAAAGGTAGCGGGACAACTTCCCGTCGGGGGTCAGGATCATAATGGCCGCCTGATGCGCGTACTGATGGGCAGCCTCGTCGTAGGTGTAGTGGAAGCCCACCTGTTCCGCGAGTTTCTTCGCGTTGCCATCGTGATCGGTGAGAAAGTGCCAGCCGGAGGTCTGCCTCTCGTAGCTGGCGAGATAGGTCGCCTTCTTCTGCCGCGCCAATTCGAACGTCTCGGTAGGATCGATGCTGATGGTGACCACCTCGTACTCCCTGCCGGGGGTCCAGGGGATCTCCCGCATCGCACTGGTCTGGGAGTTGAGCACGAGGTTGCATAGCATCGGGCAGGAGTAGTAGACCAGGTCCAAAATGACCGGCCGTCCTTCGTGAAAGAAATCGCCCAGCTTCACTGGATACCCGTTCTCCGCGATGAAGCTCAGGTTCATGTCCACGGCGCGGCCCAGGTGCTCCTCCACCCCCACCTTTTCGAGCTGGCGGGGCAAGGGCTGGTCGGCGCGGGCGGCAAGGGCGAGTCCCAGAAGGACCGCCGGCAAGAGAGCAAAAAGCCTACTGAGCCGCATTCGATCCTCCTTGGGCTTCTGGCGGTACGGGAACCGGCCGGGTCGGATAAGGCAACTTCCCCTGCGCGTACTCTGAGGCGAGCAGTTCCATGGCCCGCTCAATCGGCAGCCGCACCTCTCCCTTGTCGCGGTCGAGGTAGCGGTACGAGTGCAGTTCCTCGTCCTCGCGGGTTCTCAATGTGGTCAGAGTTGGCGATTCCGGCGCCAGTTCTTTGACGTACACCTCCTGCGCCAGGACACGGTCGAAGTAGGACTGAAGTCCGAGCACTGTGACCACCAGGAGCACGATGCTGAAGGCCCCAAAGGCGGCAATCAGACGAACGTTCGGCTCGGAGCGGTCAAAGCCCTCCGAGGTGGCCGGTTGGTTACCCATGTTAAGCGCTCTACTCTGTCTGATGACCGAGAGCGCGGGTAAGTCGCAAGTCTCCGAGGGGAATCAGGGCGCGGCGGTGAACCAGCCGCCAGAAAACCAGGGCATAGGCGCTCCCCACACCGGCCAGCGTGGCTAAGTCCAGCCAATGCAAGTGGAAACCGTGCTGGTGGACGGTGGGCATGACCACCCAATGGAGGTCGACGTAGTGCATTAGCAAGAGGAGGACGGAAACGGCCCCGAGGAACCGGAGGTTCCGCTTGGCGGCCCTCGAGATCAGAAGCAGGAACGGCACAATGAAGTTGCCGAATAAGAGACTTGCGCTGACCCAGGCCCAGTTCCCCTCCAGCCTGTGCTTGAACCACACCGTCTCCTCGGGCAGGTTGGCGTACCAGATCAGCATGTACTGGGAGAACGCAATGTAGGCCCAGAAGACGATGAGGGTGAAGAGCCACCTGCCGAGGTCGTGGTAGTGCTCGACATGGATGGAATCCGCGAGCAATCCGTTCCCCCGGAAGGTCAGGCAGAGGACGATGAGCGCGGCCAGGAAAGCCAGCCCGCCGCCGGCAAAGATGTAGATACCGAAGATCGTGGAATACCAATGCGGCTCGAGCGACATCAGCCAGTCCACGGCCGCCATGGTCACGGTGATAAACAGCAGCGCCAGCCCAGGGCTGCTCCACCAAACCGCACGCCGAATGGGTTCCATGGAAGAGTTCCGGTCCTGGGAAAGGGATTGACGATAGAACACCATGGCCAAAACGGCCCAGATCAGGAAATAGACAACCGCGCGAGCCAGGAAGAACGTCCGGTTGAAAAAGATGATCTTCATCTGAAGCGCGGGGTCCTGTGACACAAATTCGGGACGCGCCCACGCGTAGAGCGTTGGAATCCCCACCACCACCGGAATGAAGAGCAAGGGCGCCAGCGGCAAGGTGGCCATCATTGTTTCCATCAGCCGCCGCAAGGTCGTGCTCCAGGCCGCGCCGCTGAGGTGCCAGACCATGAGGAAAAAGGCGGCCCCCAGTGCGATGGTCAGGAAGTACATGAAGCTGACGAGGTACGACGCGTAGAACTGGCGCGGGTTGGAGGCGAAGCCCAGGGCGCAGGCAAGCCAGGAGGCGGCCGCCACGGCCAGCACGATCTTGTGGCCACGGCTCCAGGCGGCTTCGCTCAGGTAGGCAGCGCGTTCTTCCATACCCTCACCTCACCTCGGGACGCAGTTCGGGCGGGACATCCGTCAGTGTCCCCTCCCGAGCCAACTGCAGCGCCCGGACGTATGCCACAATGGCCCAGCGATCGCGCTCCGGCACTTGAAACCGGTAGGCGGGCATCGTTCGGCGGCCGTAGGTGGCCACATTAAACAGCTCCCCGTCGCTCATATTGCGAATGCGCTCGTCGAGCAGGTTGGAAGGCAGGAAGGATGGCACCCGCAGGGGAACGATCCCTTTCCCGCTGCCGGTGCGGTCGTGGCAGGGCGCGCAGTAGATGTCGAAGCGCTCCTGACCGCGGGCCAGCAGGGCCGCGTCGATCGGCAGAGGATTCTTGCCGATGTACATCCCCGAGGCGATACCGGTCTCGAACGCGTCGTCGGCTCTGAGCTGTCCCATCGCGACGGTGCCCGGCACGGCGCTGCGGCTGGCCCGGCCGTCTTCGAAGAAGGCGCCGGCCGCCTGCGGCTTGTACTTGGGCTGGCGCTGCATGTCGGAGAAAACCTCAATCGGCGGCTGTCGCGTGGTCACGCCGCAGCCCGCCAGCAGGATCAAGACCGCGAAGCCTCCCAGGCGCAGGCGCCTCATGCCGCTTCCCCCTCCACCAGTTCCGTGCGCCGGGCGCCGAGCGACTCCAGCAGCCGCGCGCAGCCTTCCGCGTCGAACTTGGGGTCGTCGCCCTCGATGACCAGCACATAGGCGTCGTTGGTGGCCCGGCGGAAGCTCTCGGCGCGGAACACGGGATGATAGAGCCGAGGCAGGCCGTTCCAGACCAGCATCCCGATGACCGCGCCAAAAGCGGCGAACAACACCGCGAGTTCGAAAGTGATCGGGATGGAGAATTCAAACGCGAACAGAGGCTTGCCGCCGATCACCAGCGGGTAATCCACCGCGCCGGTCCACCACTGAAGCAGGAGCGCGGAGGCGGTGCCCAGCACGCCCATGGCGAACACCACGTATCCAAGCGGCGAATGGCCAAGTCCGAGAGCCTTGTCCAGCCCGTGCACGGGAAAGGGCGTGAACGCGTCCATCTTCGTGAGGCCCGCGGCGCGAGCGGCGCGCACGGCGCCCAGCAATTCCTCCGGCGAGGCGAACTCAGCGGCGACTCCGTGCGGGCGCGCAGCCGGGCTCATGACTTCACCCCCGCGTGGGCGCGCCCCGGCGCCAATACACCTTTGACTTCGGACATCGCGATCATGGGCAAGAACCTCACGAACAAGAGGAAGAGCGTTAGGAACAGGCCCAGGCTGCCGAGAAAAGTGAAAACGTCGATGGCGGTCGGCCGGAAGTAGCCCCAACTGGAAGGCAGATAGTCCCGGTGCAGCGAAGTCGCGATGATGACGAACCGCTCGAACCACATTCCGACGTTGATCAGGATCGAGACCACGAACATGACCGGCACGCTGTTGCGAATACGCTTGAACCACAGGATCTCGGGCACGATCACGTTGCAGGTGAACATGATCCAAACGGCCCAGGCGTACGGGCCGGTGGCGCGGTTCACGAAGACGAAACGTTCGTACGGGTTGCCGCTGAAGAAGGCGGTGAAGAACTCGACCGCGTAGGAGTAGCCCACGATCATGCTGGTGGCCAGCATCACCTTGCACATGTTGTCCAGGTGCCTCATGGTGACAAGGTTCTCCAGGTGGTAGACCTTGCGAGCCAGGATGATGAGCGTGACTACCATGGCGAAGCCGGAGAAGATAGCCCCGGCCACGAAATATGGCGGGAAGATCGTGGTGTGCCAGCCGGGAACGACCGAGACCGCGAAGTCGAAGCTGACGATGGAGTGGACCGAGACCACCAGCGGGGTCGAGAGGCCCGCCAGCAGCAGGTAGGCCATTTCATAGTGGCGCCAGTGCCTGGCTGAGCCGCGCCAGCCCAGTGAGAGCAGCCCGAAAACGACCTGGCGCGCACGGCTGGTGGCGCGATCGCGCAGCGTCGCCAGATCCGGAATCATGCCCACGTACCAGAACAGGGCGGAGACCGTGGCGTAAGTGCTCACCGCAAACACATCCCACAGCAGCGGGCTGCGGAAGTTGGGCCATACGCCCAAGTAAGAGTTGGGCACCGGAAAGAGCCAATACGCCCTCCAGGGCCGGCCGAGGTGAAACAGCGGGAAGATGCCGGCGCAGACCACGGCGAACAAGGTCATCGCCTCGGCCGCCCGGTTGATGGAGGTCCTCCACCGCTGGCGTAACAGGTACAGAATCGCCGAAATGAGCGTGCCAGCGTGGCCGATGCCGATCCAGAAGACAAAGTTAGTGATGGGCCAGCCCCAGGCAACCGGCTGGTTGTTCCCCCAGACGCCAATGCCGGTCGTGACCACATAGGTCAGCATGACCAGCAGGAGGACCGCGAACGTAGCGCTGATCCCAAACGCGATGTACCAGGCGCGCGGGGGCTTCCGCTCGATGATGCCGCTCACCGTTTCCGTCACATCGGCTACGGACGGCGACCCCAGGATCAGCGGGCTCTCCAATGCGGTCATCGGATCGACTACAGGTTCGGCCATCTCCTATGCCAGCTCCGGATTGGGATTGCGCAGTTTTGCCAGATACGTGGTGCGGGGCTTGGTGTGGAGTTCCGCCAACAGGCCATAGCCCCGGTTGTGCTTGCGAAGGCCGGCGACACGGCTGGCCGGATCGTTGATATTTCCGAACACGATGGCATCCGCCGGGCACACCTGCTGGCACGCGGTCCGGATCTCCCCATCCTTGATTGTCCGGTGTCCCTCGCGCATGGCCTGGATCTTCTTCTCCTCGATGCGCTGCACGCAGTAGGTACACTTCTCCATCACGCCGCGCATGCGCACCGTGACATCCGGGTTGAAGGCCATCTTCTCCACCTCGGTCAGGCCTTTGTGAAAATTCAGGAAGTTGAAGCGCCGCACTTTGTAAGGGCAGTTGTTGGAGCAATACCGCGTCCCGACACAGCGGTTGTAGACCATGTCGTTGAGCCCCTCGGGACTGTGCGAGGTGGCTGCCACCGGGCACACGTTTTCACACGGGGCGTTCTCACACTGCTGGCAAGTCACCGGCTGGACCACCGCCTTGGCGTCTTCAGGGGCGCCCTGGTAGTAGCGGTCCACGCGGATCCAGTGCATCTCGCGGCCGCGCGTGACCTGGTCCTTGCCCACAATCGGAACGTTGTTTTCCGCCTGGCAGGCTACGACACAAGCGTTGCAGCCTACGCAGGCGTTGAGGTCGATGGCCATCCCCCACTGATAGCCCTGATCATAGGACCGTTCCTTGTAAAGTGCGAAGGGCTCGTCTTGCGGCGCGTTCCTGACGGCGGACTTGGGATCCTTGTGGTACTCCTCCAGAGTTGCTTCCAGAATCAGAGGGCGGCCCTCCATGCTGTGATGGTTTTGCGTGATCGCCAGTGGATGTGTCTTGTCCGTCTTTCGAAGCCCGGCGCCGGAGGCCGACCAGAAGGCGCCGGTGCTGCGAAGTGCGAACGCGTTGTAGCCGACATTTCGTCCCACGCGGCCACAACGCCTGCGCCCGTAGCCGACCGCCAAGGAGACGCACTCGTCGGCGTGCCCGGGCTCGATCAGCACCGGCATCAGAGCTTCGCGCCCGCCCAGAGCCAGTGTCAGCATGTCGCCCGTCTCCACGCCCAGCCTGCGGGCCGTGGCGGGGCTCAGGAGCGCGACGTTGTCCCAGGTAAGCCTGGTCATCGGCTCCGGAGCTTCCTGAAGCCATCCATTATTGGCATAGCGGCCGTCCCACGCCGCCCAGCCGGGGAAGAAGGCAATCTCCAGACCTGACTGCTTGGCAGCCGAACTCGCCCGGAGTCCACCCGCAATCCGCTTCGCATCCGCGGATGGTTTGGCCTCCGGGAACTGGGTCTCTGGGATGACGCCGTCGTGGAGCGCCTTGCGCCAGGCTTTCTCGGCGTCCGCGGCGGGCCATTGCGGGAGCCAGTAGTTCCGCACGATGTCGTAGGCCCGTCGGTCTTTGTACCCCGTGAGAAGGGCGGCCACTTCCGATGCGGACCTGCCTCCGTACAACGGCTCGATCAGCGGCTGCTGGATGGAAGCCGTGCCATCCAGGGCACGGCCGTCTCCCCAGGATTCCAGGAAGTGCGCCTCGGGCAGGTGCCAGGAAGCGGCGGCCGTGGTCTCATCCTCCTCCAGGCCCAGGCGGATGGTGTATGGCGCCTTCCGCATAAGGCCCGCAAAATCCAGGTCAGCCGGCGCGTTGAATGCCGGGTTCCCGCCCAGAATGACCAGTGTCTCCACTTCCCCGGCCGACAGTTCGGCGGCGAGCGCGTAGAGGGCGGCAATCTGCAGTTGAAACGGCTCCCGAAGCGGTCGCGTGTACGTCACCGTTTTGCCCGCGTTGCCGAGCGCCTGGTTGATGAGGTGAACCAGCGCGTGCACCTCGGCAGGCTGGCGCGGACCCGCCAGCACAAGCGAACGGCCATGGTGACGATCGAGGTCGTGGGCGAGGGCGGCCAGAAACCTCCCCCCGGCGCCCGGTGACGCCGTGGGAGCCTTCGAGGCGGCGCCAAACGCGCGCAAAGCGTGAGCCAGGTCTCCCGCAAACCGATACAGCTCGCTCGGCCGCAGACGGAGCCGGTGGTCCGCCATCGCGCCGGTCATCGAATAACGGCTTTCGACCCCGTAGAGCCGGTTCATGGGCTCCTTGCCCGGCTCTGCCGACCGGCGTTGCGCGAACTCGTGGATCCAGGCCAGCGACAGCACGTCCTGGCCCAGAAAGTCGCTGTCGAGCGCGACCACCACATCCGCCTGGCCGAAGTGATATTGAGGCTGGTATGCCGTGCCGAAAGCGAGTTGTGCTCCGGCCAGTACTTGATCCTGGGAGAGCGGATCGTACTCGATCCATTTCGCCTTGGGGAAGCGGGCCAGAGCTTGGGCCCTCACGGCATCCAGCGACGGGGAGCCGATCGTCTCGCTGAGAAAGCGAAGCCGGGCGCCGTCTCCCATGCGGGCCGCGTCGAAGTGCCGCTGGGCGAACGCTTCGAACTCAGCCCAACTGGAGGGTTTTCCCCCGTTCAGCACCGTCCTCGACCGATCGGGATCATACAATCCCAAGACGGAAGCCTGGGCATACACCGAGGTAGCCCCGAGGCTGGACGGATGATTCGGGTTTCCCTCGACCTTTGTCGGCCTGCCGTCGTGAGATTCGACCAGGAGGCCGGTGGCGAAGCCGCCCACGATCATGGCGGTGGCATACCAGAGCGGCATGCCGGGCACAATCACCTCGGAGCCATAGCTCGACGGCAGAATATTCTCAACGGGACGGCGGCAAGCGGTGAGGCCCGCCAGCCCGAAAGAGGCCGCCATCAACTGAAGCAGACGCCTCCGCGAACTCGTGTTCGCCAATTCGGAGGCCCCCGCGGGAAACTCCCGGTGGAGCCACTCGCGGAAGCGAGGAGTATCGGAGAGTTGCTCCAGGCTGCGCCAGTATTGCTTTCCCGTCATCGTCATCGGTGGCACCCCGAACAGTTGGTCGGCGGAGAAATGTGATTGGCGGCGACCAACTCGCGGCCTAGTTCTGCCGGATCCCGATCCGGCTTCCACGCCAGCTTGGTCACGTACTGCGTGGGGCGGATTCGCGCGGCAGGATTCCTGTGACAGTCCAGGCACCACGCCATGTTGAGCGGTTCGACCTGCTGGACCTCCATCATCTGGTCGATGCGTCCGTGGCAGCTCACGCAACTCACGCCGGCGCTGATGTGCGCACTGTGGTTGAAATACACGAAGTCCGGCAAGACGTGAACTCTGACCCACGGAATCGGCTTACCCGTGGCATAACTATCCCTGACGAGCGCCAGTGCGGGACTCTGGCTCTTCACCCGCGCATGGCAGTTCATGCAAATCTCGGTCGGAGGCAGAGCGGCCATCGCGGCCCTTTCCACGGTGAAATGGCAGTAGCGGCAGTCCATGCCCAGGTCGCCCGCGTGCAGCTTGTGGCTGTACGGCACTGGTTGCACCGGCGAGTACCCGACCTCAGTTTGCCTCGGGTTGAACAGCCAGGAGCCCAAGCCAATGGCCAAAGCCAGCAGCACCACCACGACCACCAGAGACAGGCGCAGGAGCTTGTCTGCCGATTTCGCGAATACCGGTTTCATCACTTGTCGAGCAACATGAACGTATACAGCAGTGGCAAATAAGCCACCGAGGCCAGAAGCAGTTGCCGGGCCCGCGGCAAGGTCAGATTACGGGTAGCTCGCGCCGCCGCTCCGAAGTAGGCCAAGCCCAACACCAGTGCGCCGGCTGAGTAGAGCTTACCCCCACCTGCCATCAGGCTGATCGGAATCAGCATCAAGGATGACACAAGTATCTGCCTGGCGGTAGCCTCACCGCTGGGCAGCATAGCCAGGCCTCCACGCGCATAGTCCTCCCGGTAGATCCAAGCGATCGACAGGAAATGCGGAAACTGCCAGAGGAACAGAATGGCGTAGAGTATCCATGCCCGCGCATCCAACATGCCCGCAGCCGCGGCATATCCGATGAGCGGAGGCATGGCGCCGGGAAACGCGCCGACCGTCGTGCAGATCGGCGACACCCTCTTCAGTGGGGTATAAAGAAAGAGATAGCTCGTCAGTGTCAGTGCGCCCAGCGACGCTGCCAGCAGGTTTACCCCCAGCCAGAGTTCCAGGAAGCCGGCGAGCGAAAGCGCCGCGCCAAAAGCGAAGGCGCGGCCGGCCAAGACGCGGCCCGTTGGCAGCGGACGCCCCTTGGTCCGGATCATCCTGGCGTCCGTGTCCCGCTCGTACCACTGATTGAGCACTGCCGTGCCGGAGGCCAGCAGGCCGGTACCTATCAGAGTGTGGAGCAGAGTGAGGAAGCCCCACCCGGGCCTTAGGCCGGACCAGAAGCCGACGCCCGTGCTCATCAGAATGAGCCAGGTGATGCGTGGCTTGGTCAGTTCAATGTAAGGTCGCATGGACTCACTGCCCGGTCACCGGTTCCGGTGCATGCACGTTGCGCCAAACCTGAATTGCGAGAATGACGCTGGCCGCCATGGTGAGCGCTCCGACAGCCACGTGTGCTACTCCCACGGTCAGCACCAGGAGCCCGGGATGGCTAGCTCCACCTGTTATGATGCGCGCAATGTATGCAAGGACTCCAAGAACGACCTGGTGCAACGTGATGACCAGCAGTCTCTTTGCCGGCTTGGCCACGGCCTTCTGCTCGCCATATTGCACCAAGGTAATGAGGGACACCAGCAGGACCAGGCCGGTGACCACTATTGCCCCGATCACGTGGGGCATAATCCCCAATATGCCGTGCCGGTAGGCAGCGCCTAGCGACGTCTGAGCGATTACGCCCATAGGCACGACTGCGGCGAGGAGGCGAAGCGAAGGCCGGCCGGAGTCCTCCAGGGCGAGGCTCTGGCCTTGCCATGCCGGGGACGTCAGAGCGGCTAAGGCGGCCGTCAACGAAAGAAAGATCTGCGCGGCGCAGGCGTGCAGGATGGCCGTGGACGGGGGAAGCGCATGGAGAACCGTCAGGGCGCCCAGCAAGCCCTGTAGAACGATCAAAAGGAGGGCGCCCGACCCCAGCCAGCGCACCCACCGGGGCCGGTCCGTGAGCCAAAGCCAGAGGACGAGGCCCACCGTAAGCAGCCCCACGACGGAACCGAGGCTACGATGCACGGCGAGGGCGGCCTCCCTCGGGGTGACGACCGCTCCGGCAATGACCAGAAAGAAGGCGCAGACGGCAAGTAAGAGGCAGTACCTATGGAGCCGCACGTCCTCTATTATGGACCGACGCAAGGTGGGAGCCCCAAGCCGCTTGGACTCCTGCTAGCGCACCAGCCGACGCAAGGTCAGGAAAGTGAGACGCTTTTGGGACTCGGTCTCCGCGAGCGGCGAATAGTAGTACCAGAAGGTTGCCTGAACCTGGGCCTGCGTCCCGGCGGGGATGGGAAAGTCGAAGGTTTCCGTGCGCTTCTCATCCGGGGCCAGACGGTTATCGGATATCGTCTTTGCCCCTCCCACGAAAGCATATGGCTCCAGTTCGACCTGTTTGCCCTGCTTGTCCGCCACGGTTCGGCGGTAGATCCTTTCCTCGCGGAAGCGCTGGCCTCCGTAAGGGTCGGCGGTGACTTCGAGAATGAGCTGCCGCATCGGCGAACCGGTGGGGACATAGTGCCCCGCCGCCACATTGGACACATCCACCACGACCTTGAGATGGTCACCCTCCCGGGAGGTGGAAAGCCGCGCCTTGATGGTCTTGTTCAACTGTTCAATCGAGTGGCTGCCGGGCATCTCGTGGAGGTTGACCTTGGCCCCGGCCGATTTCAGAACCCTGGGATCCACCACCGGACCAGCAACGCTGTACATGTGGCACGATTGGCAATCCCGGCCTTCCTTGGCATAGCGCGTCTTTTGCCATTCCGAGTAGGTGGTGAGAACCGGGAAGCCAAGCGAGTTCCGATACTCGTGACAGGGAGCGCAGATGAGGGAGGACGTATGCACCGCCGAGAACCGGGTGCTATGCACGGGTGCGACCGCGTCCTTCAAGGGGCCACTCTTCACCAGCGACAACTCCACGGTGGCCTTCGGGTTCGGGCCCGCGAGGGACACCGCCTGCACGGAGTGGCAGTAGTCGCAGGTGACGCCCTCCCAGCTCACCTTCTGGCGCAGGGAGAAATCCTTGATGAGCCCAGCCATCGGCGCGTGGCAGCCAAGACAGGTCCTTTCCGTAGCCTCTCCGAAAGTGGTCTCCGTCAGTTCCAGCCCCTGCTGGAACAAGGCGCTCTCCATCGCTTTGGCGTGCGCTGAACTCTTCCAGGCGTCGAGAATGGCGCGATGACATCGCCCGCAAAACTCGGCGCTCGAGGCGGGCTCGAGTGGCCTAGCCCAGCCATGAATGGACGTCGTCAATACAAGAAGCACCAACGCCGGCCGCATATCCCTTCAACCTTCCCGCCGCGCGGGTTTCTCCAGCCGCTTGATAGCCAGCCAAAGCCCGGCCAGCGTCACGGCAATCGTGACCAGGGAGATTCCCAGGCCAAGGCGGCGGCGCTGCCGCTCCTGCAACGCCTGTTCGCCCGCCAGATACGTTGCGGCGGCGATCTTCAACCCCTCGTCGACCGGTGTCTCGACGGCGCCGGGATTGAAAGCGTGTACGGCTACCCGGGCCTTCACCAGCGACTCGCGAGCGTCGCCCTCGCGCAGCACGGCTTCGGAGACCTCCATGCCGGAGCTGGTTGCCTGATTCAAGATGGCCTCGGAGCGCTCCATCGCCGCGCTGAGCTTCAGGATCATGCCGCCCATTTCCGCCGCCGCCATCCCTCCCTTCGAGGTGGCGTCGTGGCACTGCGAGCACACGGCGTTCGGCCCTGCGAGCATCTTCGTGGAAGGCGTCATCACCGCATGGTTACTATGGCACACGACGCATCCGGCCGCGCCCATGGATTCGAATACCGGCTGATGCGGGACTCTTGTCGTACAGCTCTTCCATCATTACGTGGCACGTGCCACAAACGGCGGCTACGGAATTGACACCCGGAGGCGCGGCGCCATGGTTGCCGTGACACGAGGCGCAGGTCGGCGCCGAGAGGTCGCCGCGCTTCTCGACCGCTTCCCAGTGCACGCTCTTGCGGTAGTCCGAGTACTGGTTTGTCGGGATCTTGTACTTCGCCATGTGCTGAGGATCCGCGTGGCAGCGCGCGCAGGTCTCCGGCAGTTGCAACGGGTAGACCGGCGAGAGAGGGCTCTTTACTTCAAGTATGCCGTGCACGCCGTGGCAGTCCATGCAGACCGCCGCGGCAGTGTCGCCGGAAGCGATGCGCTTGCCATGGACGCTGGTCTGATATTGCGCATACTGGTCGACGCGTTGCTGCGGGGCGTACCTGTGCATCAGCGTGGCATCGCTGTGGCAGCGCGCGCAGAGCTTGGGAATCTGCCACGCGGGGAACCCTTCCCACGAACCCGCGCGCGTGGCTCATGGCCATCTTCGGGTCGTCGTTCGTTACGGTCCCCGCCATGACAGTCGGCGCAACTGAAGCCGTTGCGGTGGTGTATGTCATCCTGAAGCGCGGTCGCCGGTTCCTGAAGAGGTCCCGGCAGAGAGGAATGACAATCGACGCAGGAGTCCTTGGCGGCGAAAGCGGCCAATGTCGAGACGGCCAGAAGAGTCCAACTCCGGAGAGCGCGTTTCATCGCCAATACCCCAACGCGGAGAAAGTGGCCAGGTAGGCGATCAGCGCCACCCCGACCCCGGTGACCAGCCTGGTCCTCAGCATCCCTGCGCGGGTCGGGGCCCAGAAAGGCAGAAGCGCCCAGAAGACAACCAGCAGCCCGAAACCGATCAAGCCCAGCAACTCGCCCTCGATGAACCAGACGTGGCTGGGGATCAGCTTCAGCGTGTAGAAGGGCGCGAGGAAATACCACTCGGGCCGGATGCCCGCGGGCGCCGGCGAGAACGGGTCGGCCTTGGCTCCCAACTCCCAAGGGAACAGCGCGGCGAGAGAGCCCAGGACGCCCAGCGCCGCGTACCAAGCCATCAACTCGCGCAGGAAGAAGTTCGGAAAGAAAGGCATCTGGGGAACGCTCTCCGGCTTGGATCGGTAGGCCGCTTCCACTTTTGGAGGAATGCTGATGCCGAACTTCTGAACCAACCCCAGGTGCAGCATCAAGAACAGCGTCATCAGCCCCGGCAGCACCGCTACGTGAAATCCGAAGAACCGGGTCAGCGTGGCCCCGCCTACGTCCTCGCCTCCGCGCAAGAACCGCGCCAGCGGGGGGCCGATCATGGGCAGGCTGGCCGCCATATCAGTTCCCACCTTCGTCGCGAAATAGGAAATCGTGTTCCACGGCAAGCAGGTACCCGCTGAAGCCGAAGCCGAGAGCCAGACCCAGCAGGGCAATGCCGCTCAGCCAGGTCACCTCACGAGGCCGGCGGTAGGCGTGCAGGAACACCACGCTGAACATGTGAATGAAGGCCGTGAGGATCATCAGGTTGGCGGACCAACTGTGAATCGACCGGATCAGCCAGCCAAACTGCACCCGCGTCACGATGAACTGGACGCTCTCGTACGCCTCGGTCGCCGTGGGCTGGTAGTAGAGCAGCAGCAGAATCCCGGTGAGCACCTGGATCACGAAGAGGAACAGCGTGATCCCGCCGAAGTAGTACCATGCCGTGGCGGAATGCACCGGCACGGTCTTGTGGGCAACGAACTCCCGCACTCCTGCCAGCGCCAGCCGCTCCTCCAGCCACGCCCGAACACGCTTCCCTCTCTCGCCAAGGGTCACAGAGCCTCTCCCCCACCTCACGAACGGCGCGATATCACGACTTGCTCACCACGAATATGCACGGTGTACTCCTCCAGGGGCCTGGGAGGCGGGCCGGAAACGACTCGCCCGTTCAGGTCGTACAGGCCGTTGTGGCAGGCGCACCAGATCTGATGGCTTGACGCCCGGTACTGAACGGTGCAGTTCAAGTGAGTGCAGACCGCCGAGAAGGCGCGCCACTCGGTCGCCGTCAAACGGATCAAAATCACCGGCCGGCTGCCGAACCGGACGATCTTGCCGCTGTTCGGCTGCAAGTCGCTGATCTTCCCGGCACTCGCTTCATTTACGGCTGCTTCAGGCACGGAGGGCGGATTCATGAACTTCAAGGCGGGGTAGAGGAACGAGACAACGGAAGCAGCCAAACCACCGCCCAGAATCCAGCCAATCAGACCTCGCCGCCCCTCTTGCATAAAGCGATCCTTGGGAAGCAGTATTACAGACCCTAAGATCGAGTGTCAAGCCCGGGCATAGAAACAGATAAAAGGGACTGATATACCTCAGCTAGTAGCCGGGTTCTGACGAAATCGCGTAGTTCAGCGACTGCACGCGGTCCGGGGAGCCTGAGAACAGGTTGTCGGGCGGGCGGCGGTAGCGTAACATGTCGCGATAGATCTGGTCCTCCAGCCGCGAGTTGATCCCCCAGCCCGCCAGGTATTGCAGCCTCAAGTCCCTGTCCCGATTGATCTGGGAGCCCTTCACCCAAAGCCCCAAGTCGGACCGCTGGCCGGTCCTGCTGCATCGCATCTTCCGCCATTTCCACGCCGCTTCGATGACAATCACGCCCCTGCCCGGCCTGTTGGCCGCCCCCAACTGTCGCATTTAGGATCACCACCGACTGCCATCTGAGGCGACCTTCCGCGCACCAAAGCTGCGCTCTCGTAGTGCTCACCTTGATCCGAGTTCTGGCCTACATTCTGACCCTGGCTTTCTGCCGCCGTCAGGTGCGCAGCCACTGCCGGGGGAGCTCCGCCCAGATTCTGCGAGGTGGCACGGCAGATCGCCTACTACTTCCTGGCGGCCGGCTTCGACTCCAGTGGATCGTTATTCCCGTCGCCGGACGGCTACGCGGTGCTGCCGGAGTAGTTGAAAGCGCGGTAGGGTGCCGCGCCGTTTACTGCCTCAACCGAAGGACGCGGTTGTTGAGCGTGTCGGCTATATAGATGTCGCCTGAGGGATGCACGTAAACGCCGTGAGGCTGATTCAACTGCGTCTGCAGCGGATCGTTCGGGACCAGCCGGTTTCCGGCTTCTCCGGTTCCGACAATCGTGGCTAACTTGCCGTCAGCGGGCGTGTACTTGCGAATCAGGTTGTTGACCGAGTCGGCTATGATCACGTTGTTGTCCCGGTCGATGCACAAGTCTCTGGGCTCTTTCAACGTACCCGGACCGATGAGGGTGCGAATCCGGCCATCCACGTCAATCACGCGCAGGGCGCCGACCGAGGTTTCGGCCAGATAAATGTTGCCCTTGGAATCCTCTGCGGCCGCGCGCGGAGCAGTCAGCGGGCTTTCTGCAGCCATGGCTCCGTCCTGCGGCACACCGGTCGTCCCGGTGCCGGCGATGGTGGTAACGATCCCCGATTTCAGATCCAGCAAGCGGAGCCTCCTGTTGGCTTGGTCCGAAATATAGAGACGCTCGCCCGAGGGGCTGAGAGAGGCGGCATATACTCCCGCAAAGGCCGCCTTGACGGCTGGCCCACCATCTCCCGAGAAGCTCTTCTCGCCGGTGCCGGCTACTGTGGTAACTACACCGGTCTTCAGATCGATTTTGCGGACCCTGTTGTTAGCCGTGTCTGCGATGTAGAGCTGCTGATCTTTTCCGATGGCAACCGTGTGAGGGTCACCGAACGCGGCCTGAGCGGCGGGCCCGCCGTCGCCGCCATAACTCCGCTGGCCAGTGCCTGCGAAGATGCTGGCAGTCCCCTTCGCATCGACCTTGACGATCTTCTGCCCCCTGAATTCGCAGAAATACCAGTTGCCCTCCTTGTCAAAGGCAACGCCTGCCGGCTGGACGATCTTCACCTCTATAGCTGGTCCGCCGTAGGCAGCCGTGCCGCCGCCGGCGACTCGTTCAATGGTGGCGGCTCCCGCGAGACCGCACGCCAGAACTCCAACCCACAACTTAGAAATCCGCATGATTCCGCTGGCCGCTAGCTAGCCGCGTCCGTCCAACATCTCCTGGATAGGTCCCAACTGGCAGTCACTCGGCCTACGGCATCCGAGAAGCAGGCTCAAGGTTGGTGCAATGCACGCAATCGGCACTGGCCCCAGGTTGGTCTCATCGCGCTTGACTCCTCTGGCTATGCCTGGTCCCCAAGCCAGCAGGTGGCCCATCATCGAGCTGTAGCCCGTCGCGGCAGTGACGACTTGAGGACCGTGATTGGCCACCGGGCTCCGACTCGGCGCAATCGCCGCATGGTCCGGGTTCACTCCCCACACGAATCCTGGGTTGTAGCAGAACTGCACATCGCCGGCCTCCTCACCCCAGTATCCGAGCAGGGCAGCGTCCCGGAGTTTCAACGCGTAGGTGATCGCGCGGCTCCGGGAGACGGGATCGCGCCAATCAAGCAGGGTATCGATCACTTCCTCCTGCACTCGTTCGTATTCCTGGGGCGATACAATACCGCCCGGTTCGCGACCTTTGAGGTTGATGAAGATTTCCGTACCTTGCCGGTCGCGCTTGGTATAGGCGCGTGTTCGGGACCAGTCGATTTGCCGATCAGAGCCAGCAAGCAGTCCCGCCTCTCGAAGCCGTTGATTCACATCGCAGACAGTATTGTTGACTCCCCCGCCGTGGTCCGAAGCCACAACCAGAACCGTATCGCTTCGGGACGACACGAATTCGAGAAGCCGCCCGACGACTTCGTCCAGGTCCGAGTAGGCTTTGGCATAAGTGGCATCGGCTTTCCTCGCTACCTCCGGGTTGTATCGGTAATAGAAAGGATCGGCCAACGTCAGGCACTGGTGCATCGCGGAGTCCACCAGGGATGGCTTGTGGAGGAAGAAATCCCAGTCCCACGACTCGAGGGACGCTTCTGCGGCCTTGGCCGCCCACATGGCGCCCTCGGCGGCTTCCGCTTCGCCGGCTTCCCAAAAGGGGTCGTTCGGGTTGGCCGGGATGGCCGAGCCTGCCCACAAAGGCCCCAGCCGCTCGACCAGTTTCGCCGCAAGGCCGGCAGGTTGGGAAAATCCTTCGCTGGCACAGACGGCCGATTGCAGAATCTGTAGCCGCTGACCGTCAGGTGCAAGCTCCAGTAACTGAAATCGGACTAATCCCGTCCCGGCTGCTCCGCCCGTTAGCGACACCCGCGTCCAGGGAGACCACTGTCCGACGCGTAACCGCGCAAGTTCGATGCCGCCCCTCTGCTCATACACAATTACTGATTCATAAACGTTGCCATCCCCAACGATCAGCGCGGGCCAATGCGGCCCACCTTCGCCTCGCGGCTCAAGCGTCGTTTCGAGCGCGGGAAGCTTCGAGACTGAGGCGGACCACTCCGATGCCGGCCGGGGCGCTGCGACCACCGTCGGCCGCCTCCCAGGGCGAGGGCCGCTTCCCGGCGGCCATCCGGTGCTCTCGATCTCCTGACTATAAAGGCCCTCGACGACCACGTTCCCAGTCTGATAAACAACCTCAGGAGAAATCGTCGAGCCCCGCAATCCCGCCGGGATAACGGCAGTGAGCTTGCTGGGCTTGGCACCCGGAAACTCCAGCAGGAAGCTTCGGCGCCCCTCGCTTTCCAGCACTTGCCAGATTGTCTCGGAGACACACTGTTGATGTCTCGGTGGCGCTCCCGTGGCGGTACGTGAGCGGTACTGCGTTCCGGGCGGAGCCCCGGTCATCATGCTCATGAAATCGATGTTGCCCCAGCAGCTTACGTAGGGAAGGATTCGCCCGCTATAACCCTGGTTCATCATGCGCCGGATATTCGGCATCCGGTCCAGATTCCTTGTGACCATTGCCGAATCCATCGCGTCTACGGCGAAGAAAAGAACACGGCGCCTTCCAGCATCACTGCGGCGCACGCCCCCTCGGCCTGCCTGCGATTGCTGCGCGCTTACTTCCGCCGCCCCCGCGGCAGAGCCGAGGGCGCCTGCCACAAACCTTCGGCGATTCATAAATCAGATCCTCCATGCACCTGCGCCGCTCACAGATTGATAAGGCCGACCCGGGACCGGTCGAGAATGTCGCGGTCGATCTCGATTCCCAAGCCCGGACCGCTGGGCACTTCAATCTTACCGTCAGCCTTGTCAACCTCGATGCGCTTCACTGTCAAACCCCAGGCCGGGCTTTCATGCGGCAAGTGCAACTCGAACAGCGCCGGCGGAGGGTCCCAGGCCCGTGAGACGTCCGGGAAGCAACTTACCCAGTGCGTCTCGGCGGCGATGCGGACCGGCGTCCCCCAGCTATGCGGTACGAGCCGAACCCGGTTCAGCCAGGCGGCGTACGAAACCCGCTGCCCGCCGGTGAATCCCGTCTCGCTGATGTCGGGCTGAACGATGTCGATGGCCTGCCGCTGGATGTAGTTCTGAATCACCCAGTCGATCGGCAGGTCTTCGCCGCTGGCCAGCGGGATCCGCAGCGCGTTCTTCAGCCGGGCGTAGCCGTCGAGATCGTACTTGTTGATCGGCTCTTCCCAAAACTCCAGGTTGAACTCTTCCAACTGCCGGCCCAAGCGCACCGCCGTGCCGTCGTCGTAAGCACCCGGTGTCCCCGAGTCGATGCCGAGGTAGACCTCATCGCCGATGGCCTTGCGAACGGCCCGAATGACCCGGACGTCCGTCACCGGGTCATATCCGGTCTTGACTTTCGCGGCGCGGAAGCCGACGTCCTTGGTCCAGTGGCGGAGTTCTTCGGCGAACCCGGCCTCGACATCCGGCCAGTTCTTCCGGTATCCGGCCGAAGCGTAGGGCATGACCCGCTTGCGCCGCTGCTTGCCGAACAACGAGTAAACCGGTTTGCCGAGCGCCTTACCCATGATGTCCCAGAGCGCGATATCCAACCCACCCGGGCTCCCCGCCTCTCGCGGCATGCTGCGGAACGGCACGCGGCCCAGTTCGGTAACCTCGTCGAAGATCACTTCCGCCTCGAATGGCGAACGGCCGATCACCACCTCGCGGTTCTTCACGAGCGAATCACCGCCCCAAGCCCCATCGCCCCAGCCCGTGATGCCCGCGTCGGTTTGCACCTCGATAACCGACGCCCCTGTACTCGTCATTCCCAGCAGTCCGCCAGGTGCACAGCAATAGCCCATCGGCTCTTTCAGCTTTTCGCGGATTTGGTGCACCTTCACCGCTGTGATCTTGATGGCCGGAATCGCCGTTCCGGCTGCCTGTAACCGTTGCGCCAGGGGGTTAAAGGGGGCCGCCAGCAGGCCCGCCGTTACCGCCACACCATTCTGTAAAAAATCCCGACGTCTCAGCACCGTATTCTCCTCCTTGTTCCGGCCCGCAGGGCCGTTTAGTGCAGCCAAGCAAACAAATGTCAAAGCCAGCTTGCCGCTCCCACTAGGAAGCCTCCGCCGCTCGTCGGCGAAACCGCCCAGGCCTCTGTCCGAGAAGCAGGCTCCGATCCCTACCTAC
This sequence comes from Bryobacterales bacterium, assembly GCA_963798455.1. Classification (GTDB taxonomy): domain Bacteria; phylum Acidobacteriota; class Terriglobia; order Bryobacterales; family Bryobacteraceae; genus CAWCTD01. The sequence goes on along the minus strand of CAWCTD010000003.1, from coordinate 3,126,003 downwards.
GGCGACCCTCGATGAGGGCATGCGTTACCATCTTCGTCAACGGCGGGCGACGATCTACCGGAACGCCCGCCCCGACGCTATCGTCCTGGGCCTCCGTTCTTAAAACGAAAGCTTCACGACGACATAGCCGACGAACCTTCCGCCGAGGCTGTCGATGCCGGCTACCGTAGCCGTCGGTTTGCCGAAAGCCGCCGGATTGGTCAGGTTGACAGCAGAGTTCGGATTCGCAAAGTTCGGCGACTTGAAGATGTTCTGAGCGTCGAACCGAAGGTCGAGGTTGTACTTTTCCCGAAACTTGATGTTCTTCGAGATAGAAGCTTGCGTCCAGTTCAGTCCTGGGCCCTGGATGGTGTTGCGCCCAACAGTGCCCGCCGTGAATGCGGCGGGGTAGGCGAAGCCCTGGATGTTCCACATGGGGTTCTTCAGTGTGTTGTCGAACCGAGCTCCGATCTGGTAATTGTTGACGATGATCTGATCGTTCGGCAGTAGCTGGTTCGCGCGCGCCGTGCCGGGAAGATAATGGTTCGGGCTGCCTGCCATGGTGAAGGTTACCGGCGTGCCGCTCTGGAACGTCTGAATCCCTGAAATATTCCAGCCACCGAACAGGTAATCAAGCACGCCGCCCCGGTTCATCAAGCTCCGGCCCCGCCCGATCGGCAATTGATAGGTCCCGTAGGTCACCCACCTGTTGGATACGTCGAAGCCGGCGCGTCCCTTCTCAAGGCTGCGGTTGTAGTACGTGATGCCCGAAGCGGCACCATCTGCATCGGCTTCATCGAGCGTCTTTGATTTTGTGTAGAACGACATTAAGGAAAAGCCTCGCGAGAACCGCTTCTCGATCTTGATCGTGCCGGAGTGATACGTGGAATGGCCAAAGTTGCTCCACTCGCTCACGGCACCGAATTGCGTCCAGGGCACGTAGGCCTGGGTGTTCTTGTAGATGCTATTGAGTACTACAGGATCCCTGGAGATGTCCAGCGGGATCGCGTTGATGTTCCAGGCGTTCAGCAGGCCGACACCGGCCGAGCCCTGGTAGCTCATGTCGAGCAACCAGCTTGGCCCCAACTGGTATTGGATAGTGCCATTCCAGTTCATGCTGTATGGGTCGCGCATGTTCGGGTCGTACCACGTGGCGGAGCGGCTGCTGTAGTTGACCCCCACAAACGGCGACGTGCCGTCAGGCAGAATCGTATACTGGGTCGGTCCTGGACCCTGGCTGATGAAGAACGCCGGCCGCGGATCGCCCGACGGCTGTTGTTTGGTCACAGCCGTGAAATACTCGTCGAAGTTTTGATTCAACCCCGCCGTGTAGAGGTCGATCGTGCTCACACCAAAGCCGCCGCGGAAGACCACCTTGTCGTTGAACTTGTACGCCAAGCCAGCGCGCGGCTGGAAATTGTTCATGTCACGCTTGGCGAGCAAACCCGGTCGGTGCACGATGCCGCCGGTCAAGCCCGTAACCGGGTCGACTGCCTGGGGATCAAACTGGCTCTGTTGGCCGTACTTCGTTGTGAAGGGACTTTCATACGACCAGCGCACACCTAAGTTTAGGGTTAGCTTCTTCGTAACACGCCAGTCATCCTGAAAAAAGAGGGCGTGGCCCCACCAACGCGGCAGCCAGTTGGCCAGCGCCGTGTTGAAGTCGGCGCGCACAACCGAACCTAGCAGGAAGGCCGCAAAATCGTTGCCCGTATTCGGTGTGAACGGAAAGCCGGTACCACCGAACCGGTACACGCCGGCAGGCAGCGAAGCCACCGACGTATTGGCGCGCGTGCGCAGCAGTTCGTACCCTGCCTTGAAGGTATGCTGCCCGACGATGAACGTCACGTTATCCTGAAGTGAATTACTCTCTGTAACATCATAGTTGCGTCCCCCGGGCATCGAGGCGCCATAGAAAGCTGCGCCTGTAGAGTCAAAGAGAGATGGGAAAGTCACAGGGCTGATGCCTGGAATCCCCAGTTGCCCACCCCAGTCCTCATCGTAGCCCTGAGGCGTCCTGGAATCCTTTCGCCGGTTGGCGCCCAATCGAAACTCGTTGATTACATTCGCGCTGAAAATGTGCGTTTCGGAGACAACCGCATTAACCTGGTCATCGGGCACCTCCACGAAGTTCCCGTCCAGTAACTGCCAGTTCAGCCCGATCTCGTTGGTCCGGCCCCGCTTTCGCACTTGCGAGTACCGGCCGAACATTCGATCCTTTTCGCTGAAGACATGGTCGATCTTCGTGTCCCATCGGGAGCGGTAGGAAGTCTTATGATTGTACGCCCCGTAGTTCGAATGTGGTCCGGTGCGGTCGATGTATCCCGAGCCGCCCAGATTGTTCGGCACCTTCCACGGCTGATAGCTCAGAAACTTCTTGATGGGCGGGTCAAATCGGCTCTGTGGAATGTTGTTACCAGGAAACGGGTCACTTACCCAGGTACCGTTCGCGTCCTTCCTGGTGACAGCGGGGTCGTAGATCGGATAACCCAACCCGGCGAATGAAAAATCGCCGTTGAGCATGTCGGGAGTGGGGACAGTCGAAAACACCTGCTGGTCGTTCTTTTCGTGGTGACGAGCGTAGCCGAACAGGAAAAATGTTCGATTGCGACCGTCGTATAACTTCGGAATGTACAGCGGGCCGCTGACCAAGCTGGAAAGCTCATGGTATACGAACGGTGTCTGAGTGCGCGCGAGTTGAAAATAGTCGCGGTGCTTGAGATCGTTGTTTACGTACCGGTCCTCGGCGAGCACGTGCAACTGATTGGTGCCCGATTTGAAGGTGGTACTCAACATGCCCCCGGCCGAGTGGCCGTATTCGGCCGGTAACACGGTGGTCACCAACTTGACCTCTTCGACGGCATCCTGAGTGGTGGACACCGTGGTATCGTTGCCGATGCCACCTCGCACGGGTTCCAGTCCCGAAAGGCCGTCCAATGTGTAAGCGATGCCACGATCGCGCTGGCCGGTGATGTGGTAACCCTGCATAACGTTGGCTCCGGGCATGAGGTAAGTCACCTGCCAAGTCTTGCGCTGAGGCGTCGGTAATGCGTTCATTATCTGGCCACTCACGGTCGTGCCGGTGTTGGATGTGATTGCATCGAGCAGGGGGGCCGCTGCGGTTACTTCCATGCGCTCGACGACCTCCCCGACGGCCAGTTGAGCGTCAACAGACAAGGCGTCGTTTGACCGCAATTGGATCGCGGATCGTTGCAGTGTTTGAAAGCCGGGTTTCGAGAACGTGACAGTGTAAATGGCGGGGTCAAGGTAGAGGAAGCGGTACGTGCCCTCCGTATCGGTTGTGGCATGCGCCTGGAATCCTTTGGCCGGGTTAACTGCAACGACCTCTGCCCCGGCGATGATACTGCCGGTTGTGTCGGTGACGCGGCCCTCGATATTGCCGGTCGGTGCCTGACCCGACAGGAGTGCGGGGAAGACGGCGACGGCCAGAAGTGCGCAAAGCCGGAGGATTTGATGGCGAGAAGCCGAACTGGTTTGCATTATGGTCATAGGAAAAATCCCTTGTACGGTTGTTGTTTCGCGTCCTGCATGGAGCCTCGACGTGGAATGGTACATCCAAAGTGGATATTTTATTCCCGTGTACTCTCGATGTCAACACTTTTCTTGAGGGCACTCTTGAACTCGTTTCGGACGTTCGGTTGAGCCAAGGACATCCGAATGCAGGGCACGGCAACGCGAGGTGGACGAATCAGGAGCGCCTGGTGGATTTTTGCCGGGCGTTTTTCGCGATCGGGCGGATCTCCTCATAGAGGCCCAGTTGCGGCACTTCGGCACTGGCGCGGACCAGCAGTTCCCTGCCGTCCAGCAGGTGCGCGGTCATCCGTCTCCTAGCGTCCTCAGCGTCGCGGCGATCGATTGCCTGATAAATCGGGCGGTGAAACGACAGCGTGTGACCCCAATCGACGAGTTCCGAGGTGAGCAGCATGCTAGTACTCATGGCGCGTTGCACGAGCCCGAAGAGGCGCTGGCACAGAAGATTGCCGGACGCGCGAAAGATGGTCTCGTGAAAGGCCAGATCATAATCGTTCCGCTTATTGTGATCGCGCTCCCTCTTCATCCCGTCCAGTGATTCTCGCAGCGCTGCGAGGTCATCCGACGTGGCGCGCTCCGCTGCCCGGGCGGCCAGTTCGGGTTCCACTATGAGACGGGTTTCGAGCAGATCGAAAAGCGAGATACCATCCAGCAGCACAAGGAATTCCAGCGGCTCCGTGAGCATGCCGGCGCCGCTGCTGGTGAGGTAGGTGCCGTCCCCCACCCGTTGCGTCAGCACCCCTATGATCTCCAGCACTTTTAAGGCGTGACGCAGAGACGATCGGCTGACGCCGAATCGCGTCGCCAGTTCACGCTCCGGCGGCAGTCGGACGCCGGGTCTAAGCACACGATGCGCGATCAGGCTCTTGAACTGCGCCAGCAGTCGATTGGTGACATCGTCTTTTGGCGGCGTCGGGCGCGGTTGGACCGGATGCATGATGGTTTGCCCTCGTCCCTTAGTCTACAGCAGAATTGGTTTATCCAATCCGCCGGGGTCAACGTGGTCGAATCGCAAGCGTGAAATTGTCAATGCGCCGAGGCGCGGAATGAGTGGTTTGTTGATCTGTCAACCGCCGTTAGCCTCCGTGCTGCCGCGGATTTGCCGACGCCCCGGGAGCCGGCCCTTGGCGAACTGTTCCAAAGTCAGCGATGACGGCCGGACATAAGTGCCCTTGTCGATCTCCTGTGGGCATTGGGGAACTCCGACTTGACCTCCGGCAGATTGCTGCATTTCATGGCCAATAGTCCGCAAACTCGTCGCGCTCCAGCAGGCGGTCGATCAGGGCTCTGCGCTCATCGGGATCCCGGCCTTGCAGAAGCTGCGAGACTTCCTGGGCCGTGGGCAGGGGGCCGATCCCGTCGAGATACGCCCGGCGAGCGAACACCACGTGCGTGCATAGTCTCGTCGGCTGGATGCTGAGCTTCTTCAGGCTGTTGAAGGCCAGTTGATCGACGGTGGCCCCAGGGGCGAGAGGCGCGCCGCCGACACGGGCTGCCGTGAGGACCAAGCCGGAGATCAGCGATTACAAGATTCGTCTCTCCGTATGACGACGGGGCGGGTATCGCGGTTCACGCGGACCCCGGCTAATAACCGGGTTCTGACGAAATCGCGTAGTTCAGCGACTGCACGCGGTCCGGCGAGCCTGAGAACAGGTTGTCGGGCTGGCGGCGATAGCGTAACATGTCGCGATAGATCTGGTCCTCCATACGCGAGTTAATCCCCCAGCCCGCCAGGTATTGCAGCCTTAAGTCCCTGTCCCGATTGATCTCCGAGCCCTTGACCCAAAGCCCCAAGTCGGACCGCTGGCCGGCATAGGTCGAAAGTAGATCCATCGGCGACATGACTCCGATTCCGCGCAGCGATTCGGCCACCGGCGCGTAGTCCGGACGGGCCAGCCTCTTGTCCAACTCGTCCAAGTCGATCTTCAGAGGCAAAAGCTGTCCCATGAAAACCATGTCGTAGCCACGGCCATCGACCGTGTTGGCCCAGACCGTTCCGTTGGGGAACGCCTCAAAGAACGTGGCCAACTCGCTCTTGACCGTTCTCAAATCGCTTTCGTAGAGCGGCACATACAGGGTGAAGATGCCGCCGGGATTCAAGTGCCGCTTCACGGCCTCGAAGTACTCTGTCGAGTAGAGAGCGGCAGTGCCTTTGGCGAATACGTCCAGCGGGTCGGAAGCGATGATATCGAACTTCTCCGGAGTCGTCAGGACATAGTGGCGCGCGTCGTCGTAGACGATGCGTGTGCGAGGGTTGTTCATGACGTGGTAGTTCTGCTCGCCGAAGTACCGGGTCGAGGTCGGCGGAATGACCGGCTCAATCTCGCAGATGGTGATCTTCTGGATGCTGGGATACCGTGTGAACGTTCCGGCGGAGACTCCTGCGCCAAAGCCGATTCCCAGCACCGACTTCGGCTCGGGATGAAGGAGCGCCGGCAGGTGCCCGACCATGCGCTGCAACTTCATGTCGTACGACGCCGTGGTCGCCTCCACGTGGCCGCTGACGGCGATCTCCCTGGTCCCGTTGGGCCACTCGGTGACCACCACGGAGGAGTTCCTTCCCTCCTTCATGAAGATGATTCGGGATTGGCCGGCCGTGGTCGGCATGTGGCGTCCGTAAGCAATGAGCTCGCCGGGAACCGCGTGGACGCCCCTGGTAAGCAGGGCCGCCGCGGCCAGCAAGCCCACCAGCACGGCGGCGAGTGCCCTGGAGCGGCGCCGCCAGGCGTGCGGCGCCAGCACAAGCAATGCGCTCAAGCCGGACAAGATCAGCAGCGCCTGCTGGGACCGCCGCGTGCCGGCCCAGGGGATCAGGATCAGGCTGACGCCGAGGGCGCCCAGGATGGCGCCAAGGGTATTGGCGGCATAAATGCCCCCGACAAGCCGCCCCGGATCCTTGCCGGGTGAGGCCACAGCGGCGAGGGCGAGCGGGAAACTGGCGCCCCATAGGAGAGCCGGCGGCAGGATTGCCCAGAGGCAGCGCACCAGATCGAGCTGGAAAGTGTGCCAGGGGTTGGTGGCCAGCATCGGGTTGACGGGCCAGTAAGGAAGCGAATCGGCGATCATATAGGCGGTCCAGGCAATCCCCAGCATGAGCAGGGCCTGACACCAGCCCAACGCGAGGCTCGGCCGCACTTCACGTGACAACCACGACCCCAGGCCGGTGCCGATCGCCAGCCCAACCAGGAAGACCGCCAGGATGATGGAGAAGACGTACACCGTCGAGCCCAGCAGCATTCCCAGCAGCCGGGTCCACACGACCTCGGCTCCCAGAGCGCCTGCGCCGGACAGGCCAATAGCGACATAAACGGGCCAGCGACTTCCGCTGTCCTCCGCGGGCCGCCCGGCGGCGCCGGCCTCCTCCGGTTCGCGCACGACCGTCTGCGCCGGCACTCGAACCGATACCAGAATGCTCACCAAGGCCACCACTACGTTGATGGCCGCCGCCGCATACGTGGCCGTGGCCGTGTTGTGGATGCGCAACAGGTAGAAACCGGCCAGCAGGCAGCCGAAGACGGCCCCCGCCGTGTTCGCGCCGTAGAGCAGTCCCCACCACGAAGCCCCGCGCGGCGTGGCTTCGATCCAGCGCGAGATGGCCGGCAGCGACGCCCCCATCAGCACCGTCGGCGGCAACAGACAGATGGCGCAGAAGAGCCCTCGGAGCAACATGCCCGGCAAGCCGTGCTCCGCGCCGGTGATGTAGACGCGATCGATAAGCGGGACCCCGGCGAGCACCAGAATGCCGCACAGGGCGATGCTCAACTCCACGGCGGCGTAGACCCGCAGCGGGTGCCGCCGCAAGAAAGCCAGACGCGGAAAACCGATGCTGCCCAGGCACAATCCACCCATGAAGGTCGCCAGCAACACACCCAGTGAGACGGCGGTCGAGCCAATGGCAAGTTGCAGCAGTTGGTACCAGACGATCTCGTAGGTCAGCGCGGCACAGCCGCTTCCGGCTAACAAGAGGAGTAGAAGCGGAAGGAGACGGGAAGCGTCGAAAGATAGAGGATAAGATTCAGGTTCGTTCATCATGTCGGAGGAGCCCACCCGAGACTAGGTCGAATCACATGATAGCCGATCTAGGGTAGAATCGAAACCTGCAGCTTCGGAGAGTGAGAATGATCGCACGCACATTGTTCGACTGGCGGCGCGTCTCGTTGGGGCTCGTTCTGGTAATCCCATTGGCCGCGGGTGCTGCAAATTACTCGGCGCGGCAAGCCACGGTTGACTCGGTGGAAGTGGCGGTGCTGGCGGACGCCGCCAGAGGGACCGAGGTCGCCATCGTGCCATCGGCCGGCAACATCGCCTATGAAATGAAGGTGAACGGCAAGAACGTGCTCTACGTGCCTGCCGGCGCCCCCGCCACGCTCAAGCGGAGACCGTCGTTGACCGGGATTCCATTCATGGGGCCCTGGGCGAACCGTCTCGACCAGGATGCGTTCTACGCGGACGGAAAGAAGTACATCCTGAATCCGGACCTGAAGAACGTCGGCCGGGATCAGTTCAAGCACCCCATGCACGGCCTGCTGACCGGGTCGTCCGCGTGGAAGGTGGTCTCCCTTACCGCGGACGCCCAGAGCGCGGCGGTCACCAGCCGTCTCGAGTTTTGGAAGTACCCGGACCTGATGGCGCAGTTCCCGTTCGCCCACACCATCGAGCTGTCGTACCGCTTGCGCGACGGCGTGCTCGAAGTGGAGACAGCCCTTCAAAACCTCTCGAACGAGCCCATGCCCGTCTCGATCGGCTTTCATCCGTACTTCCAGGTTTACGATGCGCAGCGCGAGCAGTGGAAAGTCCATTTGCCGGCGCGCGACCAGATGGTGCTGTCTCCGCAGTTGCTGCCCACGGGAGAGCGCAAGCCGGTGACCTTTTCGGATCCGCTGTCCCTGGCCGACATTTCCTTCGACGACGTCTTCACCAACCTGGTTAGGAACGCGGACGGACGCGCGGAGTTCTGGTTCGAGGGCGATAAGCAGCGGGTGACGGTGATCTTCGGACCGAAGTACTTGACCGCCGTAGTGTATTCGCCCAAGGGGAGGAACTTTCTTTGTTTCGAGCCGATGGCCGCCATCACAGACGCTCTGAACCTCTCTCAGGCCGGGCTCTACACCGAACTGCAATCCATTCCGCCAGATGGAGAGTGGCGCGAGAGTTTCTGGGTGCGGCCGAGCGGTTTTTGAGAGGCGGAATCTCCCATTGAGCTAGCGGGTCCGCTCTTTGAGGATCTCCTGGACCTGTTCTTTCGGCACAGGCAGCTTGTCTATGTGCTGTCGCAACCAATCCGAGAAGTCGCGCTCGATGGCATCACTCCAACGCGCGTCGATCTGGCCTGCCGTGTACTTGCCTTCCCGCAGACGCTCATGGCCGAACATGTCCCGAAGCCTGACCAACTCGGAAGACTTCACAACGCTCTCGGCCAATTGAGGCGGGATGAAAATCACCGCCCCTTCCTTGCCGAGCACCACGTCGCCAGGCATCACCGTCGCTTGTCCGATGCGTACTGGACAGTTTATGCCCATCAAAGTCGTGTTGAATCTGGGCCCGAGCATGCCGAAGTGATGAGACGGATGGTACGAGCGGATAAAGGAGGTAAAATTCTCCAGTTCCTTTAGACCTTCGATGTCGCGCACGGCGCCATCATAGACGATGCCGTTTCCGCTCTTGGCATAAATGGCGCTTCCCACGTTATCGCCAATTGTGGGCCCGTCCACCTTGCTTCCGTACTGGTCTACCACGTAGACATCGCCAGGCTGCAGCATGTCCACAGGCCAGGCGTTGGTTCCTCCAATCCGCCCGCTCTTCTTCCCAACCTCTTCAATCACCTTCTGGACATCCGGGCGGCCGGGCATCCACACGGCCGTCAAGGCCCGCCCGACCAGCACCTTTTCCGGATGGATTGTCATCCAGCCATCCTCGTACTCGTAATTGAAATTCGCATCCCGCAGCACCGCCCAGGCTTCCTCGAGAGTAACTGCCTGCATGCGTTTCAAGATGCTATCGGGTACTCGGGGACGGCCGTCGGGGAACCGTTCCCCGTGCCACTCCGCTGTGTACTGAATCAGGTCTTCTCTGGAAAATGTTCCGGGTTGCGCGGAAACAGAGGGGGCCAGGAAGCCCCCTGCCAGTAAGACGGCTGCGCATCCGCTAAGAAGCGATCTCAAGTTCATGCTGTTCTCCCAACACGACGCACTCCCGCCCGGCTTCCCTCTCTACGGCCGGCGCTTCGCCTTTTGCTCCGCCGCCCACTTCTTGTACTCGGCCTGCATTTGTTCGGTCCAACGGCTGTCGATCTGTCCAGGCGTGTACTTGCCCTCGCGCAGCATCGTGTGGCCCCATTCGTCACGAAGTTGCGTTTCTTCGGAGGAGTCCGCGACCTTCTCCGCCAGGTGCGCCGGAATGAAGGTCAGGCCTTCCGGATCACCGAGCACAACGTCTCCCGGCACGACAGTGGCGTTGCCGATTCGAATCGGCACATTGATTCCTGCCAGTGTCACACCGGCGATGGCCGACGGATCGAAGCCGCGCACGTACACCTTTATCCCCTTGACCTCCGAGACGCCTGACAAATCCCGCAGCGATCCGTCGATGACAACCCCCGTGCCGCTCTTGGCGAATATCGAGGTTGCCAGGTTGTCCCCCATGAACGTGCCGTCTTTGATCTTCCCGAACAGATCGACGACCAGCACGTCGCCGGGCTTCAGCATGTCGATAGGCCATGAGTTCTGGCCTCGTCCGACACGCCCCTCCTTCTTGGCGTTCTCATTGATGTAGTCGTTCAAGTCCGGACGCATGGGCACAAAGACGGCCGTGACAGCCCTTCCCACGAGGCGGTTGTCCTTGCTGATGTTCACGCCTTGCCAGTTGCCCTCGAACTGAAAGTTGTAACCCGATCCACGGAGCACACCCCAGGCTTCTTCCGCCGAGGTGTTCTTCAGACGCGACAGCACCGAGTCGGGCACCAGCGGGCGGCCGCCTTCGTCTCTGTCCCCTTGCCAGCTCTTCGTGATTCCGGTCAGTTGCTCCTTGCCGAACATGCCTACTTGCGCCGGCGCCGGAACCACCAGTGCCAAAGACAGGATGGCAAAAATGAATCCTCTGATTGTCTGCACAGTGATCATCTCCCTTGTGGCTTCTCGAAGGGCCTTGGCCAGAGTTTCCTCTTGGCCTCATGGCCAATGTGAGAATAGCACAATCGCCGTCTTTCACAACCGTTGGAGACCCCCCAGGCGGCCGGGTGTGAAGCAGTGGCGCCCGGGCCGCGTGGTGGATTACGATAGTCTGCGACTCATGCACTTTGCTGACGGCGCCAAGGAAGGGGCATAAGAGCCGACGTATTTCCTCAAGGCCTGCCCGGGCGTAGGAGGCAATGGTTATTTGCAGGGAGGAAACGACGATGAGAATTCAGAATGTTCAACGGGCGGGCAGGCGTTTGCTGCCGGTGCTCGCCGTTCTGGCAGCCGTGCTGCTCCCGGCCGCTGAGGCGGTGGGGCAGATCAATAGCTTGACACGGGAAGAAATGATCAAGTACACGGCTCAGAATCCTTACGACCGCTTCCCCGACGGCCGCCCCAAGGTTCCCGATGCACTCCTGGAGCGGTTCAAGGACATGTCCTCCGAGGAAGTGATGAGCGCCGGCCGTACCGGCGGACCCCGCGGAGCTGGGGGAGCCGGTCAGGCCGCTGCGTCGGTCACTTTTACGGACGGCTGGCAGATCCTCAAGCCTGGAAAGAAGCTCATTGGGCGTGCCTTCACAGCGCAACTCATGCCCAGGCGGGCCGAGGTGGCGGATGTGGACAACGCGGAGTGGAAGCAGAAGGGGAACGACCGGCCCCTCACGCACCAGACGCCGCTTGATATGCTGCAACCCGGCGATGTCATTGTCATGGACATGGGAGGCGACATCGCTGCGGGCGGCGTCATCGGCGACAACCTGGCGTACTACATCTGGAAGAAGACGGGCACCGGTTTCGTCATCGACGGCGCCATCAGGGACCTCGAGGGAGTCTCGAACTTCGACATGCCTGGGTATTTCCGGGCTGCTGGGCCCCCGTCCATACAGGGGCTGATGGTGACAGGCATCAACGTGCCGGTACGTATCGGCAGGGCGACCGTCATGCCGGGCGACGTCGTGTTCGGCGACCGGGAAGGCGTCAACTTCATCCCGCCGGAAGCCGTCGAGAGACTGCTGGACGCCGCCAGGACGACGCAAATTCATGACGAGTGGACCCGTATGAAGTTCGAAGAGGGCAAGTATAAGTCCACGGACATCTACGGCAGCCCGCGCGATCCGGCGCTCAGACAGGAGTACCAGGAGTACCTCAAGCAGCAGCTTGAAAAGCAGAAGTAAAGGCTGGGCGGCCAGCCTGCCCTACGCTGCCCTGTGAGCGGCGACGGTCTTCAACGGCCGCTACTGTCAGCCCGGCTACTTTCGCCGGAAGGTGTAGGCCTCGAAGTCGAAGTCGTAGTCGGCCCGAACCGGCTTTGGGTCAGCCGAGGTTTTGGGGAGCCACTTTGCCAGTTCTCTCTTGATTCGCTCGTACTTCGGATCCTTGGCGAGATTGGTCCACTCGTTGGGGTCGGAGATCGAGTCGTAGAGTTCCTCGCCGCCGTCGTTGTAATGAATGTATCGCCAGCGCTCGTCGCGTACCGAGTGGTTCCCTGCCCAATATGTGGTCACCGTGGGATCGCGTCTTGCCTTCGGATCCCGCAGAAGAGGCGCGAGGCTCGTGCCGTCAAGGTCTTTCCTCTGGGGTAGCCCGCACAGTTCTATCAGCGTGGGGTAAATGTCCAGCAGGTTCACCGGCTGGCCACGAGCGATTCCCGCGGCCCGCACCCCCGGCGCCCGGATGATCAGCGGAACGTGCGTCGACCTCTGCCATAGCGTGGACTTGTGGACATGCTTCTTCTCCCCGAGGTGCCAGCCGTTGTCCGACCAGAACACGACAATCGTGTCGCGGGCGTAGGCGCTCCGTTCCAGCGCATCCAGCATCCGGCCCACCATGGCGTCCGCAAATGTAATGCAGGCCAGGTACGCGCGGACCACATCTTTCCACTTGCCTTCACGGATGATCCGTTCCAACTCGGCGCGGCGCACGGCGGCGAATTTCAACGCCTGAGGTGGTAGGTCGTCCAGGTCGCTGTCCGGACACTCCGGCAGCCTAACCTTGTCAGGCGGGTACAGGTCGAAGTAGCTCTGCGGCGCGAAGAGCGGGATGTGCGGGTGCCACAACCCCACGGCCAGGAAGAACGGGCGATCGTGCTTCTGCGCCAGGAAACCGGCTCCGAAATCAACTGCCCTCTGGTCTCCGTATTCCATGTCGGATCGGGGCAGCACGCCCCAGTCGAATTCACCGGGGAAATCGGGAAGGCCGTTGAACGGGTGCCCGGGCGGCGCGGGTTCCTTCTTCACCCACGGATACCAGGCGGGGCGCCGGTACCAGGGGTCGTCGAAGACCTGCAATTGAAACTTGTCCCACTGGTCGGGAGGGTTGAAGCCGGCTACATGGTGGAAGACTTTGCCGGCGCCGGCCGCATAGTAGCCGTTCTTGCGGAAGTACTGCGGGATGGTGACGGCGTCGGGCAGCGCGGGCCGCCAGTACTGCTCGTTGTCGTAGATCCCCGTATGCGCGGGGCTCCAACCAGTGAGCAGTGCGGTGCGGGAAGGGTTGCACACCGGGGCGGCGCAGTGTGCGTTGGAGAAGAGCACGCCTCGCGCGGCCAGCCGGTCGATATTGGGGGTGCGGACGCCGGGATATCCTCCCAGGCACCCGACCCAGTCGTTCATATCGTCCACCCCGACGGACAGGATGTTCGGCTTTCGCGACTCCGCGCGCAGCGCCGAAGCCATCAGTCCTCCAGCAAACTGCCTGCGAGTGATCATAAGCTACTCATTCTAGACCCATCCGTCACAGAATTCGGCTTTATGCAGGAAGATGGGTGTGTGGACGCGCGCTGGACCTTGCTTACGGCACGCCGCCCCCGCCGGTCAGGCGTTTCTTCCAGTACTGGGAATAAAGAGCGGCTGCGGGGTTATGTCCCAGCACCCGGTCCTTGGCGACCAGGGTTGTGACCGGTGCGCTGGAATGCTTGGTGAACAGGGTGTCATGGCCTACGCAGAGCCCGATCAGGATGTTGAGCTCCGTCCCAGCCCGGTTGAGCATTTCCGCCTGGCAGAGAGGGGCGCACATTGTTTCCTGAGGATTGTCGGGATGGATCTGAGTAAGGCCGAAGCGGGACTTGGGAACGCCGCAGACCTTGCAGCAGACCGATGAGACGCGAAATTCCGTGCCAAGGAAATCCCGGTACGTTCGGGCTTCCTCCGCGAGTCCGATGCAAAAGGCCATCCCCAGGTGGGAGAATCCTGCCGCTTGGGCAAAGCGGATGATTTCCAGCGCACGGGGCCACCGCATATAACCCTCGGCCTCCACTTTCGCCGCCGCGCGAGTAAGGTGCAGGTCGGAGGCATCCGCCTCGGAATACAGTCCAACGGTGGCGTCGGCAAGTTCGAAGCAGTCAATTCCCTCCCGGCAGACGTGAGTCTCGCAAGAGGCGCAATCATATTCCCCTACTCGTTCCTCTTGCTCCATCCTCAGCTCCTTCTGTTCCCAGTAATCAGGTTAGACCGATTTGGGGCGGAGTGGTTCACTGGCTGGCCTTGTCCTGCCGGGCTGGAACTGCTCGACAGCGTCGGCCACGCCGCCGGACGCCCCAGTGTAGATCCTTATCTTCCCGGCCTGCAATGAGGAAAAGGCCTTGAGGAAAAGGCCTTCCGGTCAAGGTGTCCCGTGACCAGCGCATCCACTCTGGGCTCAACCACTTTCCTGGCTAGCTGAATGCCTGCTCCCTGCCGCGACAGGTGCGCAGCTTGGAAACAGGCGTGCATGCCTGACCGGTGGCAATGCGCCTTTAGATCACCCTGAGGCCGGTCACCGGCACGGCCCTGGTTCTGGCGGTCACCGGGCCGACGCTGAGTGGTCTCGATATTTGTCACGGTTCACGTCGTCGAAGACGGGCTTAGATGTTTTATACATCTAAATGCAGAGCGCTGTACAATTACAGAGGTGCTCGTTGCGCCGCAATTCGCGCGGATGCCGACAGCGCTCATTGATTAGAAGGAGGTTCCCATGCCACTAGATCCGCAGGTATTGAGAGAAAAGATCAAGGCTGTAGCCATCGTCCAGATCACGCCTTTCAACAAGGACGGCAGCCTGGACCTTGAGGGTTTGAAGGCCAACACGCAGTTCCTGGTCGAGAGGTGCGCTGGAAAGAGATTCGTGCTCGTTCCGACCGGCAGTACCGGCGAAGCATACTCCTTGTCAGACGCGGAGCGCCTGCAGGTAATCGAGACGGTGATCGACTGCGCTCGCGGGAAGGTCCCAGTTCTGGGGGGCACCGGCTCCTCCGGCACCGATCAGACCATCCAACTGTCGAAGGCCGCCGAGCGCGCGGGGGCGGACGGTGTCCAGGTGGTTCTGCCCTACTACCATGTGCCCAGCGAGGAGGGCCTGGTGCGCCACTACTGGCGGCTAGCCGACGCCCTCCGGATCGGGATCGTGATCTACAACAACACAGCCGTGTCAAAACTCTGGATGTCGCCGCACCTGATGGCCCGGTGCGCAGAGCATCCGAACATCATTGGAGACAAAGAAAACACCAACGATCCGTTGCTCTACAAGGCCATGCGCGACGCCGTCGACCCGGCCAAGATGACAGTGCTGTGCGGTCTCGGCGAGCTTCAATTCGCCTACGAGGCTGCGCTGGGCTGTCCGGGTTTCGTCACCGCGGTCGCGAACCTGGCGCCGGAGCTCTCCCTGTCCTTGCTGGAGGCGGCGGACCGCTGCGACTTCGTCGCTGTGCGCCAAATCATGACGAAGATTGGACGCTGGTACGATTTCATCAGTGTGTGTGCTCGCAACCGTGGCAGAGACCCATGGATACTGCCGGGCTTCGCCTCAGGCCATATTTATGTGGGAATCACCAAGGCGGCGATGGAGATTGTGGGGCTGGCGGGCGGCCCGGTGCGCGATCCCGGCGATGACCTGACGGCCCAGGAAAGGGAACAACTCCGAGCCGTGCTGTCCGAAATGGGAGTGCTAGGCAAATCAGGCACCGCCACCGTGGCCTGAGAGCGAACACGGCACGGCAGTCCGGTCGCGGGATGATGAGAGTCAACGGCTTCGTGCCTATGGGGACTGCTCATTGGAGTGCTGCGAACCCGCTCTTATTGACCGGGGTTCGCACGGCCATTCGGGCCGTCAATTCAAATGCCCGAGACGCTTGAGCGCCTCGTAGTAGGCCTCGGTCTCCATTTGCCCCGAGTTGAACCGGGCGGCTACTCTGCCACGGTCCAGGGCCACCGCATAGGGCGGATCCGTGAAAGGCAAGAGCTTCCGCAGAGAGGTGGAATCCGGCGAGATTCGGGCGCGAAGGCCAGCGTCCGCGAGGAAGTCTGCGGCGAACTGCGGCTGGTCTGTGGGGAGGACCACGATCCGCGTTGATCCCCAATTGTGCTTCGACATCTCACGCGCCACCGCGAGGCAGTGAGTACACTCCGGGTTGAAGAAGTAGAGGAGCACTCGGCCTTCGCGCAGCTTGAAAGGTTTGCCGTCCGCCACGATCGTGTCCTGGGCATCGGCGCGGCCGCGTCGAATCTGAGAGACAGCGTAGGAACCACAAGCCACCAGACATACGCAACCCAGGACCATCGCCGCGCGGCGCCAACCCCGGGCCTTAGCGGACCACCATCCCGCAATCGCGGCCAGAGCGACCATCCCGGCATCCCCGGCGAAAAAGGCCGGCCCCACGACTCGCCGAATCCACGGGAAGCAGTTGCAGTCCTCGCCGAGCAACCGGTCGTACAGAAGCCCAATGTAGATCATGAACGCGACGAGCATCAGTCCCGCGATCCACGCTCCCCAGCGACGAAAGCGTGGGATGAGCAGCAGGACGCCGGCGAAGACCTCGCAGATGGCGACGGCCACCGCGGCAAACATGCTCAACCCGGCCGGCACAAGCGACTGGATCATACGTTCCGAGGTGGCGTCGAGATCCAGCAGTTTCCAAGTGCCGGAAAGGAGAAAGAGAACACTGAGAATGACCGCGGCCGTCGTCCCGCCAACCGACTTCCACCGGGGCAACCAGCCGGCAGACGGTGTGGTGGCGAAAGCAGCTAGGTCTGGGCCTGGTAGATGCATATTGCATCTAGAATACCTCAAGTGTTAGGGTGGGACTGTTGCGTGGTGACCCATGGACAAAGCCAAGAGCATCAAGCTGCTAAACAGCTCTGTTGCCGACGAGTTGCAGGCCGTGCACCAGTACATGTACTTTCACTTCCACCTGGACGACCAGGGCTTCGGGCCGCTTGCCACGCTTTTCAAGCGAACCGCCATCCAGGAGATGGGGCACGTCGAGCTTCTTGCCGAGCGCATCCTGTTTCTCAAGGGCGACGTGGACATGAAGACGGCCGGCCCCGTGGAGCGGATCACCGATCCGGAACAGATGCTCGCTAAGGCCGGGCAGATGGAAGAGGGGAGCGCGAGAGCTTACAATGCCGACGCCTTGGAGTGCGGGGCGAATGCCGATTCCGTATCCAAGCAGATCTTTGAACACCTCGTCCAGGACGAGGAGAGGCACTTCGACGAGTTCGACAAGCAGCTCGACAACATCAAGAGATTCGGCCCCAGCTATCTGGCGCTCCAGTCTTTCGACAGAACGCCGGAGGCCGGGAGCACCGCCTCCGAGTGAGCCGGTGGCGCGGCTACTGAAAGCAGACGCAGGCGCAGGGCGTCACTATCGATCCGGGCGGAATCGTCGCCTGCTACTTAAGCAAGTTCCCGCTGCACCACCGCGCGGAATTCCTGGTCCAATTCTGGTACGCTGATGCCGGCCCCAAGGCTTACATCATCCGGCAATTATCGTTGGGTGATCTGTTCGTTGCTGCTTTTCGCGACCACTATCAATTACGTCGATCGGCAGATACTTGCCCTGCTGAAGCCGATCCTAGATGCGGAGTTGGGTTGGACAAACGAGCAGTTCGGATACGTAAACTCCGTGTTTCAAGCCGCCTATGGTATCGGCCTGCTCGGCGCCGGGTGGTTTATTGATCGCCTCGGTACAAAGATCGGCTATGCCGTGTCCATCGCAGTCTGGAGTCTTGCTGCCCTTGGCCATTCACTGATCGGGAGTGTCGCCGGCTTCAATTGGGCACGCGTGGCGCTGGGACTTGGTGAATCCGGGAATTTTCCAGCGGCCGTTAAAGCCACTGCTGAATGGTTTCCCCAGAGGGAACGTGCTTTTGCCACAAGCCTATATGTTGCTGGAACGATGGCGGGCGCGATTCTCGCGCCGGGAACGATCCCCTTTATTGCACGCACATGGGGCTGGAGATGGACCTTCATCCTTGCGGGTCTGGCTGGATTTCTATGGCTGATTGTGTGGGAAGTCATCTATCAGTCGCCGGAAGCACATAAGCGGTTGAGCCGTAGTGAGTTGGACTACATCAATAGTGACGCAGCCGAAGCCGCGGAGACGGCAGAGACTAAGGTTCCCTGGCTGAAACTGCTGCTATACAGGCAGACGTGGGGGTTCTTGATCGCGAAGTTTCTCTGTGACCCCGTGTGGTGGTTTTTCCTCATATGGCTGCCTGACTATTTCAGCAAAGCGCACGGGTTGGACATAGAGAATTATGGTCCCCCTATCCTGGTCATCTATGCCATTGCTATCGCTCTAAGCATAGCCGGTGCACGAGTGACGGACTGGCTTATTCAGAGTGGATGGAGCACAAATAAGAGCCGAAAACTAAGCTTGCTGGCCGTTGCTCTTGTCGAGCTGCCCGTCCTGCTATTAGTGAAGAACTGCGGAACGTGGGGTGCCGTTGTGATGATCGGAATTGCCTGCGGGGCTCATCAAGCGTGGGCGGCTAATCTATTTACCTCGGTTTCTGACATGTTCCCAAAGTCCGTTATTGCCACGGTCGTCAGCCTGGGAGGGGCGGCCGCATGCGTTTCCGGGTTATTGTTTCCGATTATTACGGGCCGGCTGTTGGACACGTTCGCGCAGATCGGGAATGTGAAGGCCGGCTATTCGATCTTGTTCGCGGTTTGCGGGAGTTCTTATCTGATAGCCTTCGCTTTCAACCATCTTCTGGCGCGGCGGTTTGAACTTATCAGTTTTGGGGCTGATGAGCGGGAACAGGTAGTCGGAATCTCGAACTGAGCCACGGGCGCTTACCCGGGCACCATGTCAGCCGCTGCTTCGGAAATCGAATCGGCAGCCAGGGTCTCGACGATGCGCTTGAAGGCGACCATTCCCGGATCATCCCGGCCGATGCCTTTGGCTCCGAAGATCCGAGCGCGTCCTTGACGGAACGGAAGCTCGCGAAACCTCACGAGGGCCGAGGCCACCGCGCGGTCGGCCGCGTCCGCTATGGCCGTGGGCTCGTCAAGTCCCTCAGCGGCTTTGCGTGCCGCCTCGACCGCATCGAGGACGGTCTTGTCTCCCAGTTGTCCTCTGCCCCGGTCGGTCATCGCCTTTAACGCGGCTCCGAGAAGAGAGGAGACCTCTCCCCAGGGCACGCAATTTCGCCCTTTGGTTGCCTTGGCTGCGGCCATTAGCCCGGTTGCCAGCAGCGTGCCATAAGTGGCAGCCGACACCAGGCTAAAGGTTTGGGCGCAACCGAGCAGAGCCATGCCAACATCGTCGGGCAGCTTTGGGGCGTCGTCCAACAAGCGTCCAGCGGCCCGCGTCATAGTCACGCCCAGATCGCCGTCCCCGAGTGCTCCGTCCAACTCGTTCAGTTCGTCTGCCGAAACGTCGATCTTCTGTTTGATGCGGCTTATTGCCCGCTGGATCGAAGCCGTCGTCATCCCACCCGACATATTACACTCTCAAAAAAGGGCAATCGCAAGGAGCCGTGAGGAGGCTCTCAAGCTCGGCATCGAGCTTGCAGAAGGTGAGTGACATTCCCGCCATCTCCATGGATGTCGCATACCTTCCCACTAGCGGAGCCACGACCGTTACGCCCATCGAGTCGAGCTTCCGCTGGACGTACCGGTACGAAATATAAAGCTCCTCCAGCGGTGTCGCTCCAAGGCTATTCGAGAGGACCGACACGCGGTCCCCTGAGGCAAGCGGCATGTCAGCCAGGAGGATCTCGATCATCTCCTGCACGATCTCGTCTGCCGTTCGCAGCTTTCCGCGTCGGACGCCCGGCTCACCATGGATGCCCATCCCAATCTCCATCTCGTCCTCGGCGATTGCGAAGGTCGGCCGCCCCGCGCAGGGAACCGTACAAGGGGTGAGGGCAACCCCGATGGACCGGCACTGATCCGCGGCCTTCTGAGCCGTCGCTGTGACTTCGCTCAGTCCGGCCATGGTGGCTGCCTTTGCGCCGGCGATCTTGTAGCAAAAGACGAGACCTGCGACGCCACGGCGCTTTTCACGCTCTTCCGGCCCGGCGCTGGCAACATCATCGGCCACCAAGACGCTGGTAGTCTGGATTCCCTCCATCCCGACGAGTTCGCCCGCCATGTCGAAGTTCATCCGGTCGCCGCCATAGTTGCCGTAAAGCCGGAGCACCCCCGTGCCGCCATTCGCAGCACGAATCGCGTCCGCCATGGCATCCGCTCCAGGGGACGAAAACACCTCGCCGATCGCGCACGCATCCAGCAACCCAGGGCCCAGGTAGCCCGTGAATACTGGCAGGTGTCCAGAACCCCCGCCCGTTACTATGCCCACTTTTCCCGGAACCGGCGCGTCCGGCCTAACGACCACACGGCCTTCGGTCCCAATGCGTTTGTAGTATGCGGGATGGGCAACAGCAAGGCCATCCAGCATCTCACTTACGTAGTCCGAAGGTTGATTCAGAATCTTCTTCATTGTGCTCCGCAATCATTCCATCCGAGCTTCATGCTAGCATCTTTTCCAGCCAGTATTCGTGGTGCGAGCGGCCAAAGACAGCCCTGCACAGCTTGGTCTGCCGTGAGATGATAAGCATTTCCTATGAGCGAAACGAGGCGTGTGTTCCTCCAGACCAACTTGGGGCTGGCGGTGACGGCTGCTGTATCGGGGCAGACTGTTTCATCGAAGCTGCCCTGGTACCGGCGCTGCTATCGCTGGGGACAGACCAACATCACCGAGCGCGATCCGGTCCGCTACGACATCAACTGGTGGCGCGGCTACTGGAAAGAGACCCAGGTGCAGGGCGTCATTATCAATGGGGGCGGCATCGTCGCCTACTACCCGAGCAAGTACCCGCTGCACCACCGCGCGGAATTCCTGGGTAACCGCGACCTGTTCGGGGAACTGACCGAGGCCGCCCACAAGGACGGCTTGGCCGTCTTCGCCCGCATGGATTGCAGCCGGACTGCTGAAGATTTCTTCAAAGCTCATCCGGATTGGTTTGCCCGGGATGCCGGCGGCAACCCCTACCGCGCGGGAGACGGTTACACCACCTGCGTGAACAGCCCGTACTACGACGAGTACATTCCCGACATCCTGCGCGAAATTATCGAGCGCAGCCACCCGGAGGGCTTCACCGACAACAGTTGGAGCGGCCTCGGGCGCCGCAGCATCTGCCACTGCGACAACTGTGAGCGCAAGTTCCGCGCTCGCGGCGGGAAGCCGATCCCGCGCAAAGCGGACTGGGATGACCCCGTCTACCGCGATTGGATCATGTGGAACTACGCCCGGAGGCTGGAGGTCTGGGATCTGTACAACCGCACCACCCGCGCGGCGGGGGGCCCCGACTGCCTGTGGGTGGGCATGAATGGCACTTCTCCCACCGGGCAGAGCGCGTCCTTCCGGGACATGAAAGGGATTCTGGAACGCGCCGAGATCATCATGCTCGACAGCCAGCGGCGCAGCGACACCGGCTCCTTCCACGAGAACAGTGAGGCGGGCAAACTGGTCCACGGCATCCTGGGCTGGGACAAGGTGCTCCCTGAAAGCATGGCCATGTACCAGAACGGCGGCAACCAGTTCCGCTTGACCAGCAAGCCTGCCGCCGAAGCGCGCATGTGGATGCTGGCCGGCTTCGCGGGGGGGATTCAGCCCTGGTGGCACCACGTGGGCGCCTACCACGAGGATCGGCGGATGTACCTCACGGCGGCGCCCGTGATGGCCTGGCACAAAGCCAACGAAGCTTACCTTGTGAACCGGCAGCCCGTCGCCAGCGTCGGCGTGGTGTGGTCGCAACGCAATACCGATTTCTACGGACGGGATGATGCGGCGCGCATGGTGGATCTTCCCTACCGGGGGATGACGCAGGCGCTGGTCCGGGCGAGGATTCCATACCTCCCCATTCACGCCGACTACATCGACCGTGGCGGGCAGGACCTCGCGGTGCTGATCCTGCCGAACGTGGCGGCCATGTCGGACGAGCAGTGCGCGGCCGTCCGCCGGTTCGTCGAGCGCGGCGGCTCGCTCGTCGCCACCGGCGTCAGCAGCCTGTACAACGAGTGGGGGGACAGGCGGCCGGATTTCGGACTGGCTGATCTGTTTCGGGCGCACGCGGGTGGAAGCCAGGCGGAGCGCGGATGGGCCGCCAGGACTTTCCACACTTACCTGCGGCTCACGCCCGAGCTGCGCGCCGGCGTGCCCGGCCCGAAGGCGGGAGACGAACCGCCGGTGTCCGGCAAGCGCCATCCTGTGCTGGAAGGCTTTGACGAGACCGACATCCTCCCCTTTGGCGGCATGTTGGAGCCGATGCGGACGGACGCCGGAGTGTTCGTGCCGCTGACCTTCATTCCTCCCTTCCCGACCATGCCTCCCGAAACCGCCTGGATGCGCCAGCCCAAGACGGACATCCCCGGCCTGATCTTGAGCACCACCCCGTCAGGGCGCCGCACCGCCTATATGCCCGCGGACATCGACCGGCGGTACGCCACCGAGAATCTGCCCGACCAGGCGAACCTGCTGGCGAACCTGGTCCGGTGGGCCGGCGGCGACACGCTTCCGTTGCGCCTCGAAGGACCGGGGCTGATCGATTGCTGCCTGTACAGACAACCAGGGCGTCTGATTCTCCACCTGGTGAACCTGGTCAGCGCGGGCACCTGGCGCGCGCCGATCGACGAGCTGATCCCGGTGGGTCCCTTCAAAGTCTCTGTGCGCCTGCCCAAGGAGATTCGCGGCGGGTCGGTCCGTTTGCTGGTCTCCACGGCGGCCGCCAAGCCGGAAGTCAAGGGAGGCTGGTGTACGTTCGGCGTCAGCTCGATCCTGGACCATGAGGTCGTGGTGATCGCTTGACACAAGGCGTATGATAGACCAGACACAGGAGTCCGGAATGCACTTACAGAAGAGAAGCGGTACCAGCCGGCGCAGCTTGCTGAAGCGCGCCGCGGCCATTAGCACCTTCGGCCCGCTGTTTCAGGCCACGCGCGGCGAGCTCAGCGCTCAAGCGCGGCAAGGCGGCCCGAATCGGTTCTCTGCTCCGAGCGGCCTCAAGATCACCGACATGCGCGGGGTCACGATCGCGTCGAACTACGACTATCCGATCGTTCGCATGGACACCAACCAGGGCGTGTATGGCCTGGGCGAGGTCTTCTGCAACGACATGATCAGCCAGGCTCTTCTGCTGAAGCCGTTTGTCGTGGGGAAGAATCCTCTGGAGATCGATTCGATCCTGGCCGGCATTCGAAGATTCACTTTTCAGGGATCGAGCAGCGGCGGATACAGCGCCGTCGATATCGCGCTGCACGACATTGCCGGCAAGGTGTACGGCGTGCCGGCCTGGCGCCTCTTGGGGAACAAGCAGCGGGATCGGTTGATCATTTACTGCGACACAACGGGGCACCCCGACCCGAAGATTTACGGCGCGCGCATGAAGAAGCGCCAGCAGGAGGGCTTCAAGTTTTTCAAGATGGACCTCTACACGAGCATGGTGGAGGACAAGAAAGATGCCGTGGACTCCCGCGGCGTGGCCACGGACCTCGGGCTGAAGTACCTCTGCGAGATCATTCAGGGCGTCCGCGACGGCATCGGATGGAGCGCGCCGCTGGCGGCCGACCACTTCGGCCGGTTGACGGTGAACGACGCGATCCGCTACGCCAAGGCGTTCGAGCCGTACCACCTTGCCTGGGCGGAAGACTTCATCAGTCCGACGGACTGGCGGGGCTTCAAGCAGATCACCGATTCCACCTCCACGCCCACGCTCACCGGCGAGGCCCTGTATGGTCTGGAGGAAGGCTACAAAGCGCTGATCGACAACCAGGCGGTGGATTACCTTCACCCGGATGTGACCTGCTCGGGTGGAATGCTGGAGTGCAAACGCATCGCGGACTACGCTGCGGCTAACGGCATGCAGTGCGCCGTCCACATGGCCAACAGTCCCCTGGGCCAGTTGGCGAGCGCCCATTTCGCGGCTACCATTCGCAACTTCCTGGTTCTGGAGTACCACGCGGTCGATATCCCGTGGTGGCAGGACCTGGTGACGGGGGTGAAGAAGCCCCTCATCGAGAACGATGGCTATGAGAGCGTCCCGGATACGCCGGGCCTGGGAGTCGAACTGAACGAGGCCGTGGTGAAGGAGCACCTGGTGACCACGAGTTACCCTGTGCCGGACGGCTACTTCGCGCCCACACCGATGTTCGACAAACCATTGATCGGCAACCACGTGCGCAGCAAGTATCAGCACTATGACGCGGAAGGCAATTTGGTCAATGACCTCGACGAGAGCACGGGCGCTCTCGCCAGGCCTGCCGCGAGGTGAGTTGAAAAGGAGGAATGACGATGACTACGAACTACAGCAGGAGAGAAGTGCTGGCAGGAGTTGGCGCGGTGACGGGATCAGCGCTCTCCCTCAGGTCGCCGCTCACAGCCGCAACCGGGAAGTCCATGCGCGGGATCTTCCCGATCATAGCGACCCCGTACACCAAGACCGGCCAGGTTGATTTCGAGGATCTGGCCCATGAAGTGGAGTGGCTGGACAGGTGCGGCGCCCACGGCTATGCCTGGCCGCAGCATGCCAGCGGTTACCCCGGGGGCTTCACCAAGGAAGAGCGCCTGCGCGGCATGGAAGTGGTCGCCAAGGCAGCCAAGGGGCGCAAGCCCGCTCTGCTTCTCGGCGTGCAGTCCAACAACACCGAGGAGATGCTCGAGTTCGCCCGCAAGGCCGAAGAGCTGTCGCCGGACGGTCTCATCGCCATGCCGCCGCTCGAGGCGAAGTCGATTGCTGACTACAGCACTTACTACCGCGCACTCGGAAAGCTGACCAAGCGGCCCGTGTTTATTCAGACCTCGGGCGGGATGAAGGGCATCGACCCGTCGGTCGAGTTCCTCATCGATCTGGCCAAAGAGTACCCTAACGTGAGTTACATCAAGGAAGAGGTCGCCCCGGAGAACGACCGTATGAAGGCTCTGATCAAGGCCAAGCCTGTAATCAAGGCCGTGTTCAGTGGCGCCAACGGCTACGGTCTGACCTACGAGATGCGTTTTGGTAGCGACGGAGACATGCCGGAGGCGCACTTCACCGATGTGTACGTCGCCGTCTGGGATCTGTACCAGTCCGGACAAAAGGAGAAGGCGCGGGCGGCGTTTGCCAGTTTGCTGTTGTGCCTCAACACGATGCGTCAGTTCCGCGGTGTGCCACAGTATATGTTGAAAAAGCGCGGCGTGTTCAAGAGCACGGTGTTCAAGGGGTGGGGGCGCGGCAGCCAAGTGTCGGACATCCAACTGAAGCCCGACGAGATCGCCGAGATCGAGTGGAATTTCGAAGCGATGAAGCCGTATCTTAAGGTCTGAGTCGTGGGTCTAATGGAAGTCCAGATGAAAGGAAAGTAACTTACCAACATGCGCAAGCTCCTCTGTCTGCTAGCTGTTTTGGTTTTGGTGGCCTCGGCCGCGGACGTTGTGACCGGCACATGGAAGGGCACCGTGGAGACGCCCGGCGGCACTTTCGAGAACACTTTCGTGTTGAAGGCTGACGGGAACACGCTCACCGGCACCCTCCAGGGAGGCCCTGGCGGCGAACTTAAGATCGAAGAGGGCAAGGTCGACGGGAACAACGTTTCGTTCGTCGTCAACATGGAGTTCGGCAAGCTGAGTTACGCCGGCGCGGTCAGCGGAGACGATCTGAAGCTGAAAGTCTCCTTCGGCGGCGGCGACATGCCGCCGATGGAAATCAACTGCAAGCGGGTGAAGCAGTAGCGCGCAAGTTCAGCTCCGCTTGAGTGCCTCCAGTACCCGGGCCGGGGTCATGGGCAACTGGTAGAGCCGGGCGCCCACGGCGTCGAAGATCGCGTTGGCGACGACGGCGCCCATGGTGATGATCGGCGGCTCGCCGCAGCTTTGCGCGGCCAGCCCTGGGTTGTCGATCAGGATCGTCTCGATCTTCGGTAGCCAGGAGAAGCGCGGCAGTTCGTAGGTATCGAAGTTCTTGTCCAGCACGACCCCGTCCTTGAAGCGGGTCTCCTCCGTGAGCGCGTAGCCCAGACCCATGGTGATACAGCCTTCCATCTGCTGGCGTGTACCGTCCGGGTTGACGACAACTCCTTCGTCCATGGCGCAGACCACGCGCTTGACCTGTACGCGGCCGGTTTCCTTGTCCAGCGCAACTTCCGCCATGGTCGCGACCATCGTTCCTGAGTACCGTCCGCAGGCGACACCCACGCCGCGGCCACTGGGAGTCCGTGCTGATTTCCAGCCGAACTGTCTGGCGACGGTCTCCAGCACGCGCCGGATGCGCGGGTCACTCAAGTGGCTCAAGCGGAATTCCACCGGATCGACCCCCGCCTTGTTGGCCAGGATGTCGATGTGCGACTCCCGGCCAAACGTGTTCGAGTTGACCGACGGTGCCCGCCACGGGCCAACGGCGAACGGGTGCATATCCGGAGGATTCCCTCCCATCCATTCCCCGGACGACTGCGCCCGCTGATTCGCCACGTCGTAGAACGGCCCTGCCTCGCGGTTGCCGGCGCCGTACACGATGTAATCCCAAAAAGCAATCTTGGCATCGCGCGTCAAGCCCGAGTGGATCTTGATGACCGCCGCCGGCCGGAACGTGTCATAGAAGAACTCCTCGTCACGGCTCCACACCACACGGATCGGTTTGCCCGTCAGCTTGGCCAGCCGAGCCGCTTCCACAGCCTGCGGTGCGCCGCTCTTTCCGCCAAAGCCACCCCCGACGTAAGTCGTGATGATACGCACGTCTTGCTGGTTGAAACCCAGCGCTTGCGCTACCGCCGGCTTGACGCTGAACGGCGCTTGGGTCCCCACCCAAAGGGTCGCCTTGCCGTTTTCGATCGTCGCGATGGCGGAGTGGGTCTCCATCGGCGCATGAGCGACGTAGCTGTTTAGATAGGTCGCATCCACGATAATCGCGGCCAGCTTCTCCCCTTCCGCGAGATTGCCGCTCTGACCCACCATGCGGAGCGGCGGCCCGGTCTTGACCAAGTGGTCGAAGATGGTCTTGTCGTCGGTCGACGGCTGGGGCGGGACGAACTGGGCCTTGATGAGATCCAGCGCCTTGTCGGCGAGGTCGCGCCGTTCGTGGAGCACGGCGATCAGGTCGCCATCCCTCACGACGCGGGCGCCGGCGACCTTCTCGGCAGCGGAAGTGTCCACTTCCTTCAGCGTCGCCCCGTGGGCCGGCGGCCTGAGAATGCGCGCATGCAACATCCCCGGGATACTGACGTCGCCGGCGTACTTCCCCTTACCTGTGACCTTGTCGAGCGCGTCCTTGCGCCGGGGGGACTGGCCGCTGATGGTAAAAGCCGACACCGGCTTCACCGGGACGTTCTTCATGTGCCGCTCGATGCGCTTGCCCTGGACCAGTTGCGCATAGGTGATGCGCTTCGACAGCGCCGATGGGTCGGTGACCACGCCCGCTTTCACCTGAAGCCGGTCAACAGGAGACTGGAGCTGCTCGGCCGCCATCTGGAGCAGTACGGCCCTAGCCTCAGCCCCGGCCGCGCGCAGGACCGGGCCGAACTGCCAGATGTTCAGTGAGCCGAAGGTGCCCATATCCCAAGGGCACAAGTCGGTGTCGCCCATCACCATGTCCACCGAATCGTAGGTGACGTCGAGCTCCTCGGCAAGCAACTGCGCGAGCGAGGTCATGGCCCCCTGCCCCAGCTCGACCTTACCGACAAAACACCCGACTCGCCCGTCCGCGCCGATGCGGAGGTAGGCGTTGAAATCGGTCGGGTACGCCATCCTGGCCGGCAACCGCTCGGGTTCCTGTAGCGCCTCCAGTGGCTCCACTTGAAACAACAGGTACAATCCCGGGCCTGCCAGCCCGATGAAATCGCGACGCAGCATCTCGTCCGTTGCCATCACGCACCTGCCTTTCCCAGCCGGGCTGCTTCGTCGATGGCATCCAGGACGCGCACGTGCGACCCGCAGCGGCACAAGTTGCCTTCCATGTGCTGGATAACCTGGGCGCGCGTAGGCCGCGGAGTCTTCAGCAGCAGCGCGTACGCGCTGAGGATCATGCCCGGAGTGCAGTATCCGCACTGGAAAGCGTTGTGCTTCGCGAAGGCCTCCTGGAGGGCGTGAAGCCGTTCCCCCTGGCTCAGGCCCTCGATCGTCAGGACCTGCTTGCCAGCCACCTCTTTCATGGCAGTGGCGCAGGACCGGACCGCTTCGTTGTTCACGATGACCGTGCACGCGCCGCACTCGGCGATGCCGCAGCCGAACTTGGTGCCGGTGAGTCCGAGGTCGTCGCGCAGCACCCACAGCAACATGCGCTCGTCATCGACGGTCACACGCGCCGGCTTGCCGTTCAGCGTGAACGAAATCGTTCGCTGCATAAGAGTCCCCCTGCTTGTGCATGGTACACCAAACCGCCTGCTGCAGTGGTCTACAATGTTCACGAGTGGACATCTACAGCGAGATTGTCCGTCTGCGCCGCGCGGGAAAGAAGTGCGCGCTGGCGACAATCGTCAATGCGCGTGGATCTATCCCCAGCTATGAAAGCGCCAAGCTGCTGGTTCGCGAGGACGGGTCCATTGCCGGCACGATCGGCGGGGGCTGCGTCGAGGCGCAGGTTCTCACCGCGGCGCGCGAAGTGATCGAGACCGGGAAACCCAAGCTCTTGACCTTCGACCTGAGCGGGAATGCTCTTCACGACAGCGGCCTGATCTGCGGGGGAGAGCTCGAAGTCTTCCTCGAGCCGGTGCTTCCCCAGCCGGTCGCCTTCATTTTTGGCGCCGGGCACATTTCCAAGAGCCTTTCGAAAGTCGCGAGCATGGCCGGTTTCGCCACGGTGATCGTGGACGACCGCGAGTCCTTCGCTAATCGCGAACGCTTCCCGGAAGCGGAGGAGACCCATGCCGCGGAGTACGAGGAAGTATTCCCGAAACTTTGCGTCATTGAATCCAGCTACCTGATTATCGTGACCAGGGGGCACAAGGACGATCTGCGCGTTCTCCGGCTGGCGGCCGCCACGCCCGCCCGATACGTGGCCATGATCGGCAGCCGGAGAAAAGTGATCGAGATCGTCAAGGAACTGGAGAAAGAGGGCGTCCCGGCGGCCGCGCTGGAACGCGTTCACGCCCCCATGGGCTTGGACATTGGGGCGGTCACCCCCGAGGAAATTGCGGTCTCGGTTGTGGCGGAAATGATTGCTGTGCGCAGGAACGCGGACTCGAACTGGCGGGAACTTTCCAAGTCCTTCCTCCTGCGCGGAGCGAAAGGAGCCTTGCTGAAATGAACCTCGCTGGAATCGTCTTGGCCGCGGGTGAGTCTCGCCGCATGGGAACGCCGAAGCCCCTCCTGGAGTTCGAAGGGGAGACCTTCCTGGACCGGCTGATCCTCGCCCTGGGAGCTTCGTGCTCGCCTGTCATTGCGGTTCTCGGCCACGAGTCTCGGAAGATCCGGGACGGGCTGCGCCGCTCGGATCGGGCGACGTTTGTGGTCAACCCGGACTACCAGAGGGGGCAACTGAGTTCGCTGCAGTGCGGACTCGCTGCCGTCTCCTCGGAAGCCGAGGGCGTGATGTTCACCCTGGTGGATCACCCCGCGGTACTGCCCGCCACCGTGGCGCAGATCGCGCGGCGGTTCGAGGAGCGCAAGCCGCAAGAACTGCTCGTCATCCCGCGGGCGCAGGGCCGGCACGGACATCCCGTTTGCGTGGCGCGAGAGTTGATCGCCGAGTTCCTGGCCCTACCCCCGGACGCCCAAGCCCGCGAAGTAATCCACCGCCACCGCGAGCAGACCGTCTACGTGGACGTCGACGATCAGGGGGTCATCCAGGACGTCGACGACCCAGAGGCCTACCGGCGGCTGCCAAGGAACGGTAGTTGATCCACCGTCGTGGCTCACCGGTCTTCTTGCACGACCTCGAGTGCGGAAAGGCAGGCGTAATTGTCCACTGGAACGAAGGAGAATGTGAGCTTGCCCGAGGCATCCGGCCTCAAGCCCCGGAAGACTTTGTCCACCGGTCGGTTTTCAGAACCGGCCTCCTTAAGAATGTTGAAGTTCCTCAGCAAAGCCTCGCCGTTATAGAAGACGTGAAACACTCGATTCCCTGTGGTGTCACGATACCGGCCCATGGATCCCACAGGTGCCTCTATGAACTTCAGGGTAGCCCTGTAGGTTCCTTGCGCTACTGGAATGGAGTAGCTGAAACGACCCCACCGCGCCCCTGAGTACAAAACGGGATCAAAATCTCCTTCAGCACGCATGGATCGTTTCTCGCTGACTCCACCAAGGAAGTAGCGGTCCGCTCTCCAAGATCGCCCCTTTGCGTCTGTATGGGGGCCGTCGCCGCAGAGTATCCGCACCGGCAACATCTTCCCTGGGACTCCTGGCAGGATTTCGATGCCGCTCACCAGAGCGGAAGTGCTCCCGGCCGTCGCGAAATTCAACTGCAACACTCCATCACTGCCTGGCGAGACGTCCGTAAAGACTCTTTCATCAGCGATGTTCGAGCCACCGGCATCCGTCACAATGTCAAAATTCGTCAGCAAAGGTTTCCCGTTGATGGCCACGTTGAACCGGCGTTGATCTCCGCCGTCGGAATCCAAGTTGGAGTTCTCATCCCAGATCTCAACGAAGTGGAGGTGCAATTCGTAAGTCCCAGGTTTTAAAGGAATTCTGTAGTAAAAGGAACCCTCGCGGGCGGTTCGGTAGATCGGCTCATCTCGCGTGGCGAAGATCCGGTGCTTTGGAAGCACAAGGGCCCTGCCGAATGTCACAAAACGATCGCTCGACCAAGCGCGGCCATCGCTATCGACAAAGTCGGGTCCGGAGTAGCCGGCCAGTATTCGCACCTCCTCAAAGGGAGGAGCAGACGTCCCTCCCGAGCCGGCGGTCATCGTGCCTTTCGCCGGCGTTTGGACCGTGGCTGGTCCGGATCGAGGGAACGAAAGAACAACCGCCGCCACGCCAACAATCGCCAGCGTGGTCAGGCCGGACATCACCGCAATCTTGCGTCTTCCGGACCCTTGGGGTCGGGCGGCTTGGACAGCGCCTGCGACCGGCGGAACGGGTCCGTGGGCGGCTTCCGTCCGTACGAACCGTGGGATGTATTGACCTTCCGGGAGCACAAGCCTCACTTTGTGCCCGGTGCCTTCGGTCATGTAATACTCTGCAAGACGTCTCCGGAGCCGGCACACCTCCACTCTGACGATGCTGTCGCTGGCCGGGTCGAAATCAGGGCGGCGGCCCAGGGCCTCCACGGCGATGTTGTACTCTTTGACGCCAGCCGCGTTCCCCTCAAAGTACTGTTGGCAAACGTAAGCAAGAATTCGGGAGAGCGTTGGGGCACGCAGGAAGAGCTTCGAATTCAGAACGGCAGCCAACTCGGCCCGTTCCTCATTGTGCCCATCGCAGTCTGGCTGACTTGCCCTGCTCGCCATAGCCTTTGGAAGCGGGACCGATTGTAGCACGGCCTGTTCATCCGGTCAAACT
Source organism: Bryobacterales bacterium (assembly GCA_963798455.1). Classification (GTDB taxonomy): domain Bacteria; phylum Acidobacteriota; class Terriglobia; order Bryobacterales; family Bryobacteraceae; genus CAWCTD01. Next base: position 3,094,626 of record CAWCTD010000003.1, on the reverse strand, counting down.
CAAAGCAGCAGCGTTACGCGGGCGGCGTCACGTGGGTTAGCCACCGGTTAACAGGAGGTGCGCTGAAACCACCGGCAAGACGGCAGATGCACCGGCCGCAAGTGTAACGCTCCGGGTCACATGCTTTGACTTGTTGTTAAGGCACTCGCGATGCCAGCATGTCCTTCTCACATTTAAGGCGAAGCCTTGCTCTCGGGGGAAGACCTGTTCGGTTCCAGCAAAGCAGTTGGCTTCCGAGAGGTTGGTGGTTCAACTCGTGGTGAGCGGGCTCGAACTAGATAGGGTCATGCGGGGCAAGCGCGGTCAACCGTTGTCCTTTGCACTAAGAAGGAGAGCCGTATGTCATTGACGGGAAAGTGTTTGTGTGTCAGTTCCTGCCCGAAATCCGGCAGGGTATTGCTGCGTCTGGCGATTCTCGCGGCGGCGGCATTCTGGATAGCTTTCGCTGGTGTGGCATCCGCCCAGCAATCGGGTAGCGCCACCCTGGTTGGGACAATTGCCGATTCCACCGGGGCGCGCGTGCCGGCGGCCAAGGTGACCGTCGTTAATGTCGATACCTCATTCCATTCCGAGACCCAGGCCAGCTCGGTGGGCGAGTACTACGTGCCCTACCTGGCCCCGGGTTCTTACCGGATCACGGTGGAGGCGGCCGGCTTCAAACGCTTCATACGCGACGGCGTCGCCCTGCGGAGCGGGGAGACGCCGCGCATAGACATCGTTCTGGAGGTGGGCGCGACTACGGAACAAATCACCGTGAGCGCGGCAGCCCCACTGCTGGCCACCGAGACGGCGGCAGCGGGCCAGATCCTGGCAAATGACACAATCGAAGCGATGCCCATAGCGCAGAAACGGGCGTCGAAGTTGCTGCTTTACTTCCCGGGGGCGGGTGGCAGTTCCGGTTTTCACATTATGGGACAGCGGCAACGAGCCATCGGCTACACCTTGGACGGGGTAAACGGGAAGGTCCCCGCAACGGGCGCCGCGATGGGCGTCAACGACTCGCTCAATACCGTGCTCGATGCCGTGGAGGAGGCGAAAGTCACCACCACCGGGATGTCCGCGGAGGTCGGCCACTCAGCCGGTGGGTCTTTGGCGCTGGTCTTCAGATCAGGCACCAACGATCTACATGGTTCGCTGGAAGACCGCTACATCAACAAGTCGATGATCCAGCGCCACTACCTCCAGATGGACAAGCAGACCAACCCATTCTCATTCCAGGAGGTTGACGGCGTCGCGAGCGGCCCCGTGTACCTCCCGAAGCTGTACAACGGCAAGAACAGCACCTTCTGGTTGTTGGGCGTCGCGGCCCACATCGAGAGGGCCGGCAACATGGGAGTGCCGAGAACCGTGCCGAGCGACGCCATGTACAATGGCGACTTCTCGTTCGGCGGGATAGGTTTGCCGATCTATGATCCCTTCAGCACACGTCAGGACGCCACAGGCAAGTGGGTGCGGGATCCATTCGCCGGCAATCAAATATCACCGAGTCTGTTCGATCCTGTGACGAAGAATTTTTTGGCGCAAAAGCCGTTCAACAAGTCGAACCAAGCCGGGACCATGAGCAAAACCGGCCCGGTGAACAACCTGCTGCTGGAAGAACCGAAGCATGTTCGCCGCACGCGTTGGGACATCAAGATCGACCATCAGTTCACCCAAAACCACAAGATCTTCGGCCGCTACTCGCAGGCGCGCCACCGGGCGGATCGAGCTCAGTACTATTCTGAATTCGCCTGGAACGCGATGGACTACAACGCACAGCCCATGCCTGTGGACATCATGAACTATGTATTCAACGACACCTTGGTATTGGGCCCACAGAGATTCAACGATGCCCGGCTGGGCTACACCCGACGCCACTATACCCTTGATTCATTGACCTACGGCCAAGACTGGGCCCAGAAGCTGGGTATTCCCGGCGTCTCCGGCCTGACGTTCCCGTTCTTCAACTTGTCGACGTACAGAATGACTGCCATGACCAGAGAGGCCCAGGTGGGGGAGGATCTCACTTTCCAGGACAACTTCACCCAGATCACGGGATCGCATACGCTCAAGACGGGCTATGAGCTGTTGCGCACACGTTACAATGCCGTCGTGGGGGCGCTGCCCGGAGGAACGTACAACTTCGGCGGCACGGAGCTGCCATTTACACCGAATACGGGCAACACCTTTGCCTCATTCCTGTTAGGTACGGTGAGCAGCGCGGTGTATACCCAGAACTTCGCTTCGTGGCTTCCGCGCTGGTGGCAACATGCCTGGTACATTCAGGACGATTGGAAGCCGGCGCAAGGCCTTACTGTGAGTCTCGGCCTGCGCTGGACGTACGAGTCGCCGTTCGCTACCAAGTACGGACAGCAAGCGCAGTTTTCCCCGACCACCGTGGACCCGCTGACGGGAAAGATGGGAGCGATCGTCCATTCCAAGGGGCAACTGTCCAGGAAGGACTTGAACAATTTCCAGCCTCGATTCGGGCTGGCGTGGAACTTCCGCTCAAAGTGGGTGTTCCGGTCCTCGTTTGGTTTTATGACGCCAGATCTCGGCGCGAACGACGTCGGCCAAAACTTCCAAGAGTATCAAGGCACCGTCAACGTGCAGGCGCCTGTGGGGGACCCGCGGCACGCGTTCCGGCTTTCGCAGGGGCCCGGGTCGATCGCCTACCCTGTCGCGGCGGACGGCAGCGTTCCCTATGTCGGGACGAATTACAGCGCTCGCAACGCCGATTGGTATGACCCCAATATGCGCTCGCCCTACATCATGAACTGGTCGGCCGGTTTACAGGGCCAATTGACGGGTAACTTGCTGTTGGAGCTGATGTACCAAGGGACGGCGGGCGTGCGGCTGCTGAACGGTTGGAACGTCAACGCGATCCCTCTGAACGTCTCGAGTGACCCCGTGGTGTTGAACCAAATCTATCAGGCGCAGCAGAACTACAAGCCCTACCCGCAGTTTGGCAGTGTGAACCTGATCTCGAATTTAGGCCATAACACGTACCATTCCGGGACCGTGAGAGTGGAGAAGCGCTATTCGGCGGGGGTGTCGCTGAACGCGTTCTACACTTGGGCGAAGACACTGGACGAGAGTGACGGCGACGGCGGCGCCACCGGGGTCACGTTCTATAACCGGGCCCTGGAGAAAGGCAGGGCCGGCTATGACATCCGCCACCGTTTCACCAGCATCCTGGTCTATCAACTGCCGGTGGGCAAAGGACGCCGTTGGGTCAACAGAGGGGGAGCCCTGAACCAGGCGCTGGGTGGTTGGGACATCACCTGGGTGCAGACCTTCGAGTCCGGCCCGCCGATATCGGTCACCTTCTCCGGCAGCCCGTACAAGTACCTCTCGCAGGGCGTCTACCGGCCGAACATATTGGTGCCAAATGAACAGGCGGTGGTAAAGGACTGGAACATCGGCCCCAATCGCTACACCCCGGCTACCCAGAACCCGTACTTCAATTTCAGTGCTTTCGGCTATCCAGCAGCATTCACCTCTGGGTCGCTCGGAAGGAACACATTCGAGGCGCCCGGAATGAACTGGACGCAGCTCACGGTGAGTAAGACCTGGCCCATTCGGGAGCGCGTTCGGATTGTGACGCGTATGGACATGAACAACCTCCCTTTCAAGCAACCACAGTACGCCTCGCCTACCACAACCTATGACGCCAACAGCCCAGCTACTTTCGGGACCTTCAGCGGCACCCGCGGAGACTGGACTAATGCTGGAACCGGACAACCGAACATACAGATAGGATTCCGGGTGGAGTTCTGAGTTGTGCCCAAACGGGGCTGCTGTCACGGCAGCAGCCCCGTTATCTACAGAGGAATGATCAATGATTCCTAGGAGAAGTGAACTCCAACGCATGGTGAGCCGTCGAAGCTGGATGCGGCTGGCCGCGGCCTCATCCGTCATCGGTCCGTTGTTCAAGTTTTCGGAAGCGCCAGCCGGAGCACAGACCAAGCCCGCCGGGAGCGTCAACAAGAACTCCGCCCCCAGCGACCTGAAGATCACCGACATCCGGGCCTGCCTGGTGGCGTCGAATTTCAATTACCCCATCATCCGAATCGACACCAACCAGGGCGTGTACGGGTTGGGCGAGTGTTTCGCCGGCTCCACCATGGGCAGCGCGCTGGTGCTCAAGCCGTTCCTGGTGGGCAGGAATCCTCTCGAGATCGAGACGATTCTGGGGCATTACGGAACGTCTTACAATGCGCGGCGCGGCATTCGCAACTTCGCCGGCCAGAACTTCTGGAACACGGGCTACGGGGCCGTCGACCTGGCGTTGCATGACATCTCCGGAAAGGTCTACGGTGTGCCGGTGTGGCGGATTCTGGGCAACAAGCTCCGAGACCGCATCCGGATCTACTGTGACACGACGGGTTCCAGAGACCCGAAGGTCTTCGGCCAGCGCATGCTGGCGCGCAAGAAGCAGGGGTACACCTGGTTCAAGATGGACCTTGGGTCGAGGATGGTCGCCGACCGTCCGGGCGCGGTCAACGCCGTCACCGGGCTGTGCACCGACAAGGGCCTGCCCTATCTCTGCGAATACATTGCGGCAGTGAAGGATGCCATCGGCTGGGATCAGCCGCTGGCAGCGGACCACTTCGGGCTGATGGACGTGACCGACGCCATTCGCTACGCCAGGGCGTTTGAACCTTACAGCTTGGCCTGGGCGGAGGATCTTCTCGAAAACCCGCTGGACTGGCAAGGGTACAAGAAGATCAAACAAGCCACCACTACCAGGATTCTCACCGGCGAGCTAGCCTTCGGCCTGGAGGAAGGGCACCAGGCTCTGATCGACAACCAGGCCGTGGACTACCTCCAGCCTGACATCATCGCCACGGGCGGCCTGCTGGAGATCAAGCGCATCTCGGATTACGCCGACGCGAGGGGGATTCAGGTGGTGATCCACCAGCCGGGTTCCCCGATCGGGCAGATAGCTGCCGCGCACCTGGCGGCCACGATGCCGAACTTCCTGGTGTGCGAGCACCATGCCGTGGACATCCCTTGGTGGGACGACCTGGTGACGGGTCTGCCGAAACCGATGGTCAAAGAGGGCTACGTGTCAGTGCCCGACGCCCCAGGCCTGGGGCTGGAGTTGAACGACGCGGTGGTCAAGGAACACCTGCGGCGCCCAGAGTACTTTCAGCCGAGCACCATGTACGACCAGTACATTGTGGGGCCGATTGTCGAGGGGGGTCCATACCCGCATCTTGACGAGAACGGCAAGCTGGTCAACACGAGATAGAGAACGGGAGTTGAGAGATTCATAGAAAGGATTGATCATGATTCCAGCGAAAAAGAGCACATGGAGCCGTCGCGGCCTGCTGAAGCGCGCCGCAGCTCTCAGTGCGGCCGGCCCGCTGTTTCGGGCCACGCAAGGCGAGCTCAGTGCACAGGCAAGACAGAGCGGCCCCAACAGGTTCTCGACCCCGAGCGATCTTAAGGTCACGGACATCCGGGCTTGCCTGGTTGCCGCGAATTTCGACTATCCGATTATCCGCATCGACACCAACCAGGGGGTTTACGGCCTGGGCGAGTGCTTCGCCGGCGCCACGATGGCTGCGGCCCTCGTCCTGAAAGCCCATTTGGTCGGCAAGAATCCTCTGGACATTGAGGGGATCCTCGGTAACTACGGCCGAGGCCGCGGTATCCGCGGCACAGCCGGGCACGACTTCTGGAACACAGGGTACGGAGCTGTTGACCTGGCGCTCCACGACATCGCAGGAAAGGTCTACGGCGTGCCGGCATGGCGGCTGCTGGGCAACAAGATCCGGGACCGCGTCGTGATCTACTGCGATACGGTTGGCAACGAAGACCCGAAGATCTACGCCCAGGAGATGCTTGCCCGCAAGAAGCTGGGATTCACGTTCTTCAAGATGGACCTGTACACGCGGATGGTGGCCAATCGCCCCGGCGCGGTGATGCCATCCGGCTTAGCCACCGAGAAGGGCCTGGAGTACCTGTGTGAATACATCAAGGCGGTGAAGGACGCGATCGGCTGGGAGGCGCCGCTGGCGGCCGACCATTTCGGCAATATGACGGCTACCGATGCGATCCGCTATGCCAAGGCCTTCGAGCCATACAACCTGTCGTGGGCGGAGGACCTCCTGGACTGGAGAGACTGGCGCGGCTACAAGCGGATCCGGGAGGCAAGCACGACCAAGCTTCTCACCGGGGAGTTGGCCTTCGGTCTGGAGGAAGGTTTCGTAAATCTGCTCGACAACGACGCAGTGGACTTGATCCAGCCGGATATCATTGCCTCGGGCGGGCTGCGGGAGATCAAGCGGATTGCGGACTACGCGCACACCAAGGGCGTGCAGGTGGTGATTCACCAACCTGGCTCTCCGATCGGGCAGATCGCGGCGGCGCACCTGGCGGCCCAGATGCGCAACTTCCTGGTGTCCGAACACCACGCCGTGGATATGCCCTGGTGGAACGACCTGGTGACGGGCCTGCCGAAGCCGATGGTGAACAAAGGCTACGTGGCCGTGCCGGACACCCCTGGGCTGGGGCTGGAACTCAACGAGCCGGTGGTCAAGGAGCACCTGCGCTATCCGGAGTACTTTGCGCCGAGCACCATGTTCGACCGCTGGAGCTACACGCTGGGACCGATTGTGCCGCGTGGTCCATGGCCGCACACCAAAGCGGACGGCACGTTCTGTAACTGCGCCGAGGAGTGAAAGGAGAAACGATGTCAAGAAATGGCAAGCGGCCGGCTTGCATGAGCCGGCGTGATCTGTTCCATCGGTTGGCAGGCGGAGCCGCGGCACTCACTCTTACCGGGCAGAGATCCAAGGCTCAGACGGGCGCTAGCCAGCCCCTGAACCGAAACTCAGCTCCCAGCGCCCTGAAGATTACTGACATACGGGCTTGTACCATCGCCGCCAATTACGATTACCCGATTATCCGCATCGACACGAACCAGGGCGTCTACGGGCTCGGTGAAGTGTTCGCCGCCGGCTACAAGGGAAGCGCGTTGATGCTCAAGCCGTTCATCGTGAGCCAGAACCCTCTGCAAATCGGCGCAGTCCTTGGCAGGATCCGAAAATCAGCCGGCCAAGGCTTCTGGCATACCGGCTACGGCGCCATCGATCTGGCGCTGCACGACATTGCCGGCAAAGTATATGGCGTCCCGGCCTGGCGGCTGTTAGGCGATCAGCTCCGGGATCGCGTCCGCATCTATTGCGACACGCCCGGCTCGACCGACCCCAAGGTCTACGCCGAGAAGGTGCTGCGCCGAAAGAACATGGGTTTCACCGTCATCAAAATGGATCTGTATACCCGGTTGGTGCGGGACAAGCCGGGGGCCGTTGACGTGAATGGCGCCGCGACCGACGACGGCCTGAAGTACCTTTGCGAGTACTTCCAGGCAGCCCGCGACCTTGTCGGCCACGGCTTTCCTCTGGCCGCGGACCATTTCGGACAGCTCACTGTCAAAGACTGCATCCGTTACGCCCGGGCCTTCGAGCCCCACAACCTGGCTTGGGCCGAGGATTTCCTGCCAAACCCCGATGTGCCGGGAGTGACGACTACCTGGCGGGACTACAAGGAACTGAAGGAAGCGACCACAACCCCGATCCTGGCGGGCGAACAGTTTTTCGGCCTGCAGGAAGGGTTCAAAGACATGATCGACAACCGGGCGCTGGACATCATCCACCCGGACTATGTCGCCAGTGGTGGCATGCGGGAGATCAAGCTCATCGCCGACTATGCGGCGGCCAGCGGCATTCCCACCGCGCTCCACCAGCCGGGGTCCCCCATAGGCCAAATCGCCATGGCGCACGTGGCTGCCACTCTCACTAACTTCGTCGCGTGCGAGCACCACGCGGCCGACATGCCCTGGTGGCAAGACCTGGTCACGGGGGTAGAGAAGCCTATCATCAAGGACGGCTACGTGACGGTTCCAGATAAGCCTGGCTTGGGAGTGGAACTCAACGAAGCAGTGATCAAGGAGCATTTGCGGTATCCAGGCTATTTCGAACCGACCCCGGAATTCAACAACTACATCACAACCCCGTGGATGTCGGCTCCCGGTCCTTGGCCGCACCTCGACGAGAACGGGAAGATGGTGAACACCCGCAGCGCGAATTGAGGCGCCAACCGGGCACAGCAAGGGAACATACCAGCTAATAGAAAGGACTAATGATGACTCCAAGAAGAGGCAAGAGATTCAGCCGGCGCAGCCTGCTGAGGCGCGCGGCGGCCGTGAGCGCATTCGGCCCGCTGTTCCAGGCCACTAAGGGAGAACTGAGCGCACAGGCAAGGCGAGGCGGTCCAAACAGACTCTCTGCTCCCAGCGCCTTGAAGATCACGGACATACGCGGATGCACCGTTGCCTCAAACTACGATTACCCGATCATCCGGATCGACACCAATCAGGGCGTCTACGGTCTGGGCGAGGTTTTCTGCAACGACATGGTCAGCCAGGCCCTGCTGCTTAAGCCGTTCCTGGTGGGCAGAGATCCTTTGCAGATTGAGAGTCTCCTGCCGACCCTCCGGAGGTTCACCACGCAGGGCCCGTCCAGCGGCGGCTTCAGCGCGATTGACATCGCTCTGCACGACATCGCCGGCAAGGTGTACGGCGTGCCGGTCTGGCGGCTGCTGGGGAGTAAGCTACGCGACCGGCTGATCCTCTATTGCGATACCACGGGCGTTTCCGATCCGAAAGTCTACGGGGCGCGGATGTTGCGCAGGATGAAAGAGGACGGGTACCGGTTCTTCAAGATGGATCTCTACTCGCAATTGGTCGCCGACAAACCCGGCGCGCTCGACGAGCGCGGCGTATGCACCCCTACCGGGTTGAAGTACCTCTGCGACATCATCGGGGGCGTGCGAGACGCCTGCGGCTGGCAGATTCCTATCGCGGCCGACCATTTCGGCTCACTGACAGTCAACGACGCCATCCGCTATGCGCGCGCTTTCGAGCAGTACAACCTGGCGTGGGCGGAGGACATGGTCAGCCCGCTCAACTGGCAGTGGCAAAAGGAGATCAAAGAAAGCACAACTACGCCCATCCTGTGCGGTGAGATGATCTTCGGCTTGAACGAAGGCTACAGGGCCCTGATCGACAACCAGGCCGTGGACCTGATCCACCCGGAACGTCACTAACAGCGGCGGCATTCTGGAAGTCAAGAAGATTTGCGACTACGCAGCGCAGTCCGGAATCCGCGCCGCGATCCACAATGCCAACAGCCCGGTGGGACAGCTCGCCAGCGCGCATCTTTGCGCCACCATTACCAACTTCGTCGTCCTTGAAATGCACGCTGTCGACATCCCCTGGTGGCAGGACATGGTCACGGGAGTGAGCAAGCCCATTGCTGACAAGGGCTACGAGTCCGTGCCGGACACCCCCGGCTTGGGCGTCGAGCTCAATGCCGACGTGGTCAAAGCGCACCTGATCAAGACGAAATACGCGGTTCCCAATGGCTACTTCGAGCCCACGCCCATGTACGACATCCCCCAGATCGGCGGCCATCCCAGAAGCGCCTATCCTCACATCGACGCGGAGGGCAAACTCGTGGACGATCTGGACGAGCACACGGGCACCTACAATCCACCGGTTCGGCCACAGGGCAAATAGGCCGGAAGGGCGACTCTCAAAGGCCTGACTGAATCTGCCAGTTGCGAAGAAAGGAAGCAGAAGAGGATTCACGATGACTCTAACGAAAAGGAATGGGATCAGCCGGCGCAGCTTGCTGAAACGCGCTGCGGCCGTAAGCACGTTCGGCCCGCTGTTTCAGGCCACGCGTGGGCAACTCAGTGCTCAAGCAAGACGAGCTGGCCCCAACACACGCTCTGCTCCCAGCGACCTGAAGATCACGGACATTCGCGGGTGCACGATAGCTTCCAACTACGACTACCCCCTCATCCGCATCGATACCAACCAAGGCGTCTACGGATTGGGCGAGGTCTTCTGCAACGACAGGATCTCCCAGGCGCTCATCCTCAAGCCGTTCTTGGTAGGCAGGAACCCGCTTGAAATCGACAACATCCTGCAGAACATCAGGCCTTACACATTCCAGGGCACAAGCAGCGGCGGTTACAGTGGAATCGACATAGCGCTGCACGATCTCGCGGGCAAGGTCTATGGCGTTCCTTGCTGGCGTCTGCTCGGCAACAAGCTGAGAGATCGGTTGGTCCTGTATTGTGATACGGCAGGCGTCGCGGATCCCAAGGTCTACGGCGCGCGCATGAAGCGGCGGAAGGACGAGGGATTCCAGTTTTTCAAGATGGACCTCTATACGAGAATGGTTGCCGACAAGCCGAACGCCGTCGATTCGCGCGGGATTGCCACCGAGACAGGTTTGAAATACTTGTGCGAAATCATCGCCGGCGTCCGCGACGCGATCGGGTACAACGTCCCGCTGGCTGCGGATCATTTTGGAAACCTGAATGTGAATGACTGTATTCGTTACGGGCGAGCATTTGAGCCGTACATGCTTGCTTGGGCGGAGGACCTTCTACCCTACAACACTCGCCGGATTCTGGACTGGGCGCTGGACTTCAAGACGATCACCGACGCGACGGAAACGCCCACGCTGACTGGCGAGATGCTGTTTGGCCTAGAAGAAGCGTACCAATACGTGATCGACAACAAGGCGGTCGACCTGATTCATCCGGATGTGTGCAAGAGCGGCGGCATGCTGGAGTGCAAACGGATTGCCGACTACGCGGCTCCGCACGGCATTCAGGCGGCCGTCCACATGGCCAACAGCCCGGTCGGACAGATGGCAAGCGCCCACTACGCGGCCACCATCTCGAACTTTGTCGTGTTGGAGTATCACGCTGTGGACATCCCGTGGTGGCAGGATCTGGTGACTGGCGTCGACAAGCCGATCGCCAGCAAGGGCTTCCAGGTGGTGCCGGACACGCCTGGTCTTGGGATTGAATTGAATGAAGCGGTAATCAAACAGCATCTGAGCACGCTGAAGTACGCCGTTCCCGACGGCTACTTTGAGCCAACAACGATGTTCGACAAGGCGTTCATCGGAAGGCACCCTCACGAGGCCTATCCGCACTTGGACGAATTCGGCAAACTCGTTGTTGCACCATAAGAGGCAAGGGTCAACAACTTACGACTAATCTCGAAGGAGAATTTAGAATGACAAGCTTGATCAGCAGGCGACAAGTACTGGCAGGAGTTGGCGCGGTGACGGGAGCGGCGATCGCTTTCAGGACGCCGCTCGCCGCCGCAACCGGGAAGCCCATGCGCGGGATCTTTCCGATCATAGCGACCCCTTACACCGCCTCCGGCGGAGTGGATTACGAGGACCTGGCCCATGAGGTGGAGTGGCTGGAGAAGTGCGGCTCCCACGGCTACGCGTGGCCGCAGCATGCCAGCGGTTACCCCTATGGTCTCAACAAGGAAGAGCGAATGCGCGGCATGGAGGTGGTCGCCAAGGCAGCCAAGGGGCGCAAGCCCGCTCTGCTTCTCGGCGTTCAATCCACGAATACCGAGCAGATGCTCGAGTTCGCCCGTAAGGCCGAAGACCTGGCGCCGGACGGTCTGATCGCCATGCCGCCGCTGGAGGCGAAGTCCATTGAGGATTACAGTACCTACTACCGAGCGCTGGGGAAGTTGACCAAGCGGCCCGTGTTTATTCAGACCTCGGGCGGGATGAAGGGCATCGACCCGTCGGTCCAGTTCCTGATCGATCTGGCCAAGGAGTATCCCAACGTCAGCTACATCAAAGAGGAAGTCGCTCCGGTCAACGACCGGATGAAGGAGCTGATCAAGGCCAAGCCAGTAATCAAGGGGGTGTTCAGCGGCGCCAACGGCTACGGTCTCACCTACGAGATGCGTTTTGGGGGAGACGGAGATATGCCGGAGGCGCAGTGGACCGATGCGTACGTCACCGTCTGGGATCTGTACCAGTCCGGACAAAAGGAAAAGGCGCGGGCGGCCTTCGCCAGCCTGCTGTTGATACTCAACGTGATGCGCCAGTTCCCCGGCGGCGTGCCCCAGTACACGATGAAGAAACGCGGCGTGTTCAAGACCTCGATACGCCGGGGCCGCAGCGGCCAAGCGGCGGATATCCAGCTCCAGCCGGACCAGATCGCCGAGCTCGACTGGAATTTCGAAGCGATGAGGCCGTACTTGCGGGTTAGCTGAAAGTCTGGCTGGAAATCCTGCTGCATTCTATGCGCACGCGGCGCCAAGAGGTGGGGGTGTGCTCCGCTGGCCTGTGGTTCCATTGAGAAGTTTTCGCTTCTCTTTGGACAATTGTGGGAGTAGACTATTCTTGACTCCTCTGGGAGAGGATGCCATGAGCGATCTAACGGCAGAAGACAAAGGGAGCAGTACGCTCAGTCGCAGGCGTTTCTTCAACTCCGTGGCCGTGGGGGCTACGGAAGCGGCGATCCTGACTATTCCTGGGACGGCCGGGGCCCAGGAGATAGTGGACGGCGAACTAGTCAAGGTGGTCCTGAATGTCAACGGCGAGACGCATACTCTGATGGTCGAGCCGAGGTGGACCCTGCTCCACGTGTTGCATGACAGGCTTGGCCTCACCGGAACGAAGCCAGGCTGCGAGCGCGGCGAGTGCGGAGCTTGCACCGTCCTGATCGACGGCGTGGCGCGCTATTCGTGCCTGACGCTGGCGCTGGAAGCGGCCGGGTCGCAAATCACTACGTTGGAGGGCCTGATGCGCGGGGAAGAACTTGGACCCGTGCAGCAGGCTTTTCGAGAAGAGGATGCGTTCCAGTGTGGGTATTGCACGCCTGGACAGATGATGAACGTGGAAGGCCTCTTGCGGAAGGCGCCCAATCCGACCATCGAGCAGATCCGTGAGGGCGTGAGCGGAAACCTGTGCCGTTGCGGCGCCTACGCCCATATTTTCCGGGCGGTCGAGCGCGCCGCGGAACTCAAGAAGGCGGGGAGGTGAGCCATGGCGGACACGAACCCGAAACCCTGGGGCGAGACCACAGTCGTCGGCAAGCCCATCCCGCGGATCGACGCCTACGAACGGTTGAGCGGGTCGGCGATCTATCCGCTGGATGTCATCCTGCCGGACATGCTGTATGGAGCGATTCTGCGCTGCCCGCATGCCAACGCGCTGGTCAAGAAGGTCGATGCATCTAAGGCCCGCAGGATGCCCGGCGTGCGTGCCGTGCTCTCCGACGCGGACCCTGAAGCGCAGGTGCCATGGTTTACCAGTGCTACTGATAGGACCAAGATGGTGAGCCGGCTGTTCGACACGCATTGCCGGCACGAAGGCGAGGAAGTGGCCGCTGTGGCGGCCGAGAACCCGCAGCAGGCCTGGGACGCCGTCAAGGCGATCCAGGTGGAATACGAAAAGCTTCCCTTCGTCACCAACATGGAAGACGCCCTGAAGCCGGGCGCGCCGGCGGTCCATGAGGGCGGCAATCTCGTGACCAAGCCCAGCCAAGTCAACCGCGGTGACGTGGACAAGGGCTTTGCCGAGGCCGACGTCGTCCTGGAGGAGACCTACCGGACCTCCTGCGAGATCCACACGCCCATGGAGGTGCATGGCTCGCTGGCCCACTGGGAGGGGGATCGCCTGACGCTGTGGGATACAAATCAGGGCCCGTTTGGAATCCAGGGCGCGCTCGCGAATACTCTCAAAATGCCCCTCAGCAACGTGCGGGTCATCTCGCACTACATGGGTGGCGGTTTCGGCAGCAAGCTGGATTTGGGCAAGTACACTGTGATTGCCGCGATTCTGGCCAAGAAGACCGCCAGGCCGGTGAAGCTGTTCCTGACCCGGGAAGAGACCTTCCTGTGTGTTGGCAACCGGCCTGCCCACGTCATGAAGCTGAAGGCCGGCGTCAAGAAAGACGGCACTCTCACGGCGCTGCAGTTGACGGGAATCGGCGAAGTCGGTGCCTATCCAGCCGGCACTTCAGTTGGTTATCAGATCCAGGATCTCTACAAGTGCCCGAACGTGCGGGTCGAGGAGTCGCAGGCGTTTATTAACGCCGGCCAAAACCGGGCGTTCCGGGCGCCGGGCTTCCCACAGTGCTCCTGGGCACTGGAGCAAATGATGGACGCGCTGGCGGAGAAGATCGGCATGGACCCGGTGGAACTGCGCCTGAAGAACGTGTCGATGCTCTGCCAGGTGGAGCAAAACAGGCCGTACACATCTAACGGTCTGCCGCAATGCCTAACGGAAGGGGCCAAGGCTTTCGGGTGGACCCAGGCCCGCGCGCGAGCTAAGGGGAACGGCTCCTGGGTCCGGGGCGTGGGCGTGGCCAGCGGCATGTGGGGTTCTCCGGGCAGGCCGCCATCGACGGCCATCGTGAAGTACTTCCCTGACGGCAGCGCGAACCTCAACATGGGCGCGGCGGATCTCGGCACGGGGACCAAGACGGTAATGGCCATGGTGGTGGTCGAGGAGTTGGGCGTGCCGATCGAGCGGATTGAGGTGGTCAACGCGGACACGGGCACGACTCAATTCACCGGACCCAGCGGTGGCAGCAAGACCGTCATGGCGGACTCTCCTGCTGTCCGGGCGGCAGCACTCGAAGTGAAATCCAAGCTGCTGGACATGGCGGCTGAGCAGTTGAAGGTTCCAGCGGCAGGGCTGATCCTCAAGAACGGCGAGATTACCGGTCCGGGAGGCTCGCCCCGGGTGGCGGTCGGCGATCTGGCAGCGCTGCGATCCCAGCGGGTGGTCGTGGGGGTGGGCACGCGCGGCCCGAACATCGCCAATAAGTCCATCCGGCCCTTCGTCACGCATTTCGCCGAAGTGGAGGTGAACACCCGCACCGGCGAGGTGCGGGTAGTGCGCATGCTCGCGGCACAGGACAGCGGCCGCGTCATGAACCTGTTGACGTTCCGCAACCAGGTTTTCGGGGGCCTGACGATGGGGATCGGCTTCGCCATGACCGAGCACCGCGTCCTGGACTCGCAGACCGGGAAGATGGTGAACGACAACTGGCACGACTACAAAATCGCCACCGCCAAAGACGTGCCGGCGGACCTGACCTGTCTCCCCATCGACCTGCACGATCACGAGGCGTGTACAACGAGCACCAAGGGATTGGGCGAGCCGGCCACGATTCCGGCCGCGGCGGCCATCGCGAACGCCTTCTACAACGCGACGGGAGTGCGCATTACGTCGGCGCCCATCACGCCGGCGAGTGTGATCAGTCTCCTCGAGGAAAGAAAGAAACGGGGGTGAGCCATGCTGGGCAAATTTTCTTATGTGCGAGCGACTTCGGTTCCATCCGCGGTGACCGCGGCGGGCCGCCCTGGCGCCCACATCCTCGCGGGCGGCACTGACCTGCTGGGATGTCTTCGGGATGAGGTGTTCACCGCAAGCACGGTGGTGAGCATCGGCGGCATCAAGGGACTCAAGGGGATCACTTCCAGGCCCGGCGGCGGGCTGCGCATCGGCGCGCTGACCACCCTCACGGAGGTCTCGGAAAGTAAGCCGGTGTTGGATGGTTATCCGGTGCTGGCGCAGGCGGCGGCCGCGGCGGCGAGCCCCCAACTCCGCAACCAGGGCTCCATTGGCGGTAATCTCTGCCAGCGTCCTCGCTGCTGGTACTACCGCGGGGATTTCCATTGCCTGCGCAAAGGCGGCGACACCTGTTTTGCGGCGTCGGGCGAGAACCAGTTCCATTGCATCTTCGGTGGGGCGCCCTGTTTCATCGTTCACCCGTCAGACGCGGCGTCAGCGCTGGTGGCGCTGGATGCCAAGGTGAGCATCACGGGGCCTAAAGGTGCGCGAACCATTCCCCTGGCCTCGTTCTTCGTGTTGCCGGCAGACAATGTGCATCAGGAGAACGTACTCGTTCCCGGCGAAGTGGTCACCGAGATTCTGCTTGACCCGCCTGTGGCCGGCGCGCGCAGCGTGTACCGGAAGGTGCGCGAGCGCGGCGCGTTTGACTTCGCGTTGGCGGGAGCGGCCATCGTGCTCACACTCGCCGGCGGCAAGGTGGGGACGGCTCGCGTGGTGCTCAGCGGCGTGGCGCCTAAGCCGTGGAGGTCCGCGGAGGCGGAGAATGTACTGGTGGGAAAATCTCTCGACGCCGGCACCGTGGCCCAAGCTGCCGCGGCCGCGGTGAAGGACGCTACACCCCTCCCTCAGAACGGATACAAGGTACTGCTCGTTCGAGGCATACTGGAAGAGACGCTGACATCATTGGCCTGACGTGGCCGTGACCTCCCGTTCTTTTAGGAGGGAGTGGATTGATCACACCCGAGGAAGCCTGGGCCCTTGTCCTCGAACACGCGCGCCCGCTGGAAACGGCGGCAGTTCCTCTAGCCGACGCTCTGGGCTTCTGCCTTGCTGAAGAGGTCCGCGCTGACCGTGATCTGCCGCCGGCCGACCGTTCCGCAAGGGATGGCTACGCCGTGCGCCATGACGACCTGAGCCGGCTTCCGTGCGCCCTGCGGGTCGTCGGCGAGGTGGCGGCCGGCAGCCCACGCCGCCCGCGAGTCGGCCCTGGCGTCTGCGCGCGCATCCTCACGGGAGCGAACCTCCCGCCCGGCGCCGACACCGTGATCATGGTCGAGCAGACCGAAGAGCACGACGGCATGGTCATTATCAAGGCCCCCGAGGCGAGCGGCGCGCACGTCCTGCACCGGGGCGAGGATGCGCGCAAGGGAACCACGCTATTGTCGCGCGGTACACGAATTGGCGCGGCGCAAATCGGTGTCTGCGCCGCCGTCGGGAAGGCCGAGGTGAAGGTGCACCGCCCGCCGCGCATCACGGTCCTATGCACCGGCTCGGAATTGCGGGGTGTCGACGATCACGTCCGCCCGCACGAGATCAGGAACTCCAACGGTCCGGCCTTGTGTGCGGCGCTAGCGCAATGGGGATTCCCGGGAGTGCGGTTCCGCGTGGTGGCGGACGATCGGGCGGCCCTGCTCGCCGCCCTGCGCCGCGCGCTGGCGCGCCATGATGTCGTGCTGTTCACGGGAGGCGTGTCGGCGGGCGCCTACGACTTTGTCCCGGACGCCGTCGTGGCGGCGGGTGCGACCATCCGGTTTCACAAGCTGCGGATGCGGCCGGGCAAGCCCTCGTTGTATGCGACTGCTCCAGGCAACCGGCACATTTTCGGTCTTCCGGGCAATCCCCTCTCGGTGTTTACCTCATTCCATGAGTTCGCCCTGCCGGCGCTTCAGCGGCTGGCGGGGTGTCCGGCCGAAGCGTGCCGGACGGCGTGGCCGCTGCCGCTGGCGGAGGCCGCCCAGTCCGAGGGTGGCTGGATGTGGTGTAAGCTGGCGCGGTTGATCGCCGGCCCGCACGGATTGGCCGTCGCTCCAGTGCCGTTTGCCAGCAGCGCCGACCTGGTCTCGGCAGGCCGCGCCGACGGAGTAGTGCTGTTGCCGCCCGATCGCACGCGGTTCGCCGCCGGTGATGTGGTCGCGTTCCGGCCGTGGAGACCGCTGCCGTGACCCTGAGGCCTCCCGTCGAGTTGCGCGTTTCCGTAACGGACCGTTGCTCGTTGCGCTGTCAGTATTGCGCCCCTGCTACCAGGACACCCAGGACGGCGGAAGAGGAGGTCCTGTCGTACGAGGAAATCACGGGTTTCGTCGGCCTGCTGCGGACTCGATACAGACTCAAGGGGGTCCGGATCACGGGGGGCGAGCCGCTGGTCCGTCCCGAAATCGAGAAGCTGGTGGCCATGCTTGCGGCGGCGGGAGCGCCGGACCTGGCGCTGACCACCAATGGGCAGCGACTGGCCGAACTGGCGGAGCCTCTCAGGCAAGCTGGCCTGAGGCGCGTGAACATCAGCCTGGACAGCCTCGATCCGCGCTCCTTCGCTGCCATCACTCGCGGGGGAGTGCTGGAGAAGACGCTCGCCGGAATCGACGCCGCGCGCCGGGCCGGGCTCGATCCCGTCAAGCTCAACGTGGTCGTGCTGCGGGGGCTGAACGACCACGAAGCGCCAGCCCTGGTCCGCTTCGCCCTGGGGCAAGGCTGCCAGGTGCGCTTCCTGGAATTGATGCCTATCGGCGTCGCGGCGTGCGGGTTCGAGGATCTCTTCGTGTCGAGCGCCGAGGTGCGCTCGAAGCTGTTGGGCGAATTCAGGTTCAGCGCGCTGCCTGCCGATCCAGAAGACACCAGCCGGAACTTCGCGGTGGAAGACGAGCGCGGCCGGCGGGCGATCGTCGGGTTTATCTCGCCTTCGAGCGAACCTTTCTGCAACGCGTGCCCGCGGCTGCGGCTGACAGCGACGGGCGTGCTCATTGGCTGTCTTGCGCGCGACGAGGGAATCCCGCTGGCCCCGCTGTTGCGCCGTCGTTCCGGGCCGGATGTCGAGGCGCTGGAGAGCGCCATCGGCAGAGCCCTCAGCATGAAGCGGCGGGACAACGAATTCGTCCAGCCACGCGCCATGGTGGGGATCGGAGGCTGAGTGGGATTGCGGCACCTTTCGCCGAGCGGTCAGGCGCGCATGGTCGGCGTGGCGGGCAAGGCCGTCACCGCGCGGACGGCGCGGGCCGAAGCCTGGGTGAAGGTCGGCAGGTCCGTTGCGAAGCTTCTGCGCCAGTCTGGCGGCGTGGCCAAGGGCAACGTGCTGGAAACGGCGCGGCTGGCAGGCATCATGGCCGCCAAGCGCACCAGCGAACTGATTCCGATGTGCCACCCGTTGCCGCTCGACCTCGTGGAAATGAAAGCCGAGCTGAAGGGCGAACAGGTCCGGCTGGAAGCGCGCGTGGCCTCCCAGGGCAAGACCGGCGTGGAAATGGAAGCCCTGACCGCGGCCGCGGTGGCGGCGCTCACGGTCTACGACATGGTCAAGTCCGCCGGCAAGGGCGTGGAGATCGGCCCGGTGCGGCTGCTGGAAAAGACAGGTGGCAAGTCCGGCCATTGGCGGAGGGGAAGCGAGCCGGATGAGCAAGGTTGAAGCCATTTGCGTCGCCGCCCGAAAGGGCGGAAGGAAGTCGGTGTGCCCTTCCGCGCGCTTCGTCGCCGATCACGGCATCGAGGAAGACGCGCACGCGGGACCGTGGCACCGCCAGATCAGCATACTTGCCGCCGAAGACATCGAGGTCATGCGGCAAGGCGGGCTGCCGGATCTGACCTTCGGCGATTTCGCCGAGAACCTCGTCGTATCCGGCGTGGACCTTGGCGCTCTCGGCCTGGGCAGCCGCCTGCGGCTGGCGAGCGAAGTCGAGCTTGGGATCACCCAACTGGGCAAGGAGTGCCATCAACGTTGTGCCATCTACCAGCAGACCGGTGACTGCATCATGCCCCGGCTCGGTCTGTTTGCGCGGGTGCTTCGCGGCGGAATGGTTGCGGCGGGCGATGCGGTGGAAATTTTGGAGGTCGTGCCTCGGGCGCACTTTCAGGCCGTGATTCTCACCATCAGCGATCGCTGCTCCCGCGGCGAGGCGGTGGATACGGCCGGGCCGGCCGTGGGGCGGTTGCTCACCAGTTCCCTGGCCGCACACGTCTACACCACCCGGATCATCCCCGATGATGTGGCCGAGATCGCCGGCCGGCTCAAACATTATAGCGACGGCCATTCGATCGATCTCGTCCTGACCGTGGGCGGCACCGGGTTTGCCCCGCGCGACATCACACCGGAAGCCGTGTCAAGCGTCGTGTACCGTCCCACGCCTGGACTTGACGAAGCGATGCGCCGTGCCTCGCTGGAGAAGACGCTCATGGCCGTGCTTTCCCGCGCGGTCTCCGGCATCCGCAACCGCACGCTGATCATCAGCCTGCCCGGCTCCCAGCGCGCCGCCGTCGAGAACCTCCAAGCCATCCTGCCCGCCCTGCCACATGGTCTGACCAAACTGCGCGGCGACCCATCGGACTGCGGGGCAGCCGGATCCGCCTGAGCGCCGGCATCAATGCGTCATGGAGTAAATGAGGTAATTGATCGCAAAACGGTAGGCAAGCGCCGTAGACGCTTCCGGATACTCAGGCATGTCCGCGCACTCCCAGGCGTCGCCGACGTCCATGTTGTAGTTGATGGCGACCATCATTCGCCCTTTGTCGTCGTAGATCGCGCGCCAGTGGGGCGGCGTCCCCTCCAGCGGCGCCACAGTCGCGCCGCCCGGGCCGATGCGGAGGTGGCGGAGGCCCGGAATCTGCGTGCGCCCTTCAATGTCATAGACCACGTGCAGCATCGGATCGTTCTCGGGCATCTCCACAATGGGCCGGTCCGGGAACACCCGCTGCATGGATTCGCGGAACACCTCCCACTCCTGGGGACCCCAGAAATCATCCACCACCAGGAATCCGCCCCGTAGAAGGTATTCCCGCAGCCGATCGGTCTCGGCCTTGCTCAGATCCCAGTAGCCCACCTGTGTCGCATAAACCCAGGGATACTCGAAGATCCGATCGTCCGTCAACGGAACGTGCCGCGCTTCTCCAATGTCGATCCTGGTCAGCCGCCGCACCCCCTGATCAAAGTGAATCTCCGCCGCGGGCCAGTCCTGCCTCCACCAGCCTCTTCCGAATCCCCGGCCAAAGCCTCTGCCGGATCCGAACAGATCTCTGTACTCAATACGAATAAAATAGAACTCGGCGCTCTGGGGAAAGGAAGGGACTTCCTCTTGGGGCTCTCGGGGCTCGCGCCAGCGCATTTGAGCCAAGCCCGCGGCTCCCAGCAAGACCAGCGCCGCCAAAGCCGCGAAGACCCGCACGCGACCTGCCCCCATGCCCATCATTATAAGGTCCCGCTAGTACGCGCGGAGCGGCGGCTCAGTGTGCCGCGATTCCGCCTGCCCTGCCGGGCGGCTTCTTCATGAGCAGAACCAGCGGCAACACAAGAAGGAAGATGGCTCCGAGCAGTCGGAACACATCCAGAAAGGACAAGATCGCGGCGTGTCGTTCCACCATGCCGAAAAGCACCCCGTAGCTCTGCCGGGTGGCTGTGACAGGGTCCGAGCCGCGTGATTCCAGGTAGGACTGTAACCCGCGCAACGCAACGTGCGAGCTGCGGCTGTACGGCGTGATGTGGGCGCCGAGGACGTCCGTGTACACCTGCTGGTGGCGGGCCATGAGCGTGGTGGACGCCGCGATTCCGAAGCTGCCTCCCAAGTTGCGCAACAGGTTGAAGATGCTGGTCGCGTTGCCCAACTGCTCCTTGGGGATGGGCCCCATGGTCACAGTGGTCAGCGGGACAAATAGAAAGGCAAGGGAAATCCCTTGGACAAACTGCGGCCAGAAGAAGTCCCAATACCCGGCATTCAGATTCAGCCGGGCGAAACCGAACATCGTCAGCGCCGACGTGAAAAAACCCAGTGCCAGGAGTTTTCGAGCATCGGTCTTGGGGATGATGATGCCCACGATCGGCATGGTGAGGAAGGAACCAATGCCACGGGGAGCGAGCGCAATCCCTGCCTGTAGTGCTGGGTACCCGAGGAGCGTTTGTAGCCAGATCGGCAGTAGCACCAGGCTGCCGTACAGCACGAAACCCAGGCAGGTCATCAGGAACACGCCGGCGGCATAGGTGCGCTCCTTGAACGCACGCAGATTGACGACGGGATGCTGCGTCCGCAATTCGTAGACAACCAGAAAGCTGAGTGTCCCGAGCGAGAGAACCAGCAGGCCGGTGATCCAATGAGACGAGAACCAATCCTCTTGCTGCCCCTTGTCGAGCACTACCTGCAAGGCGCCGATCCCGACGGCCAGCATGCCAATGCCCCAATAGTCCACCCGGGACGAGCCGCGGCGAATGTAGGGCGGGTCGAACACGAACAGTTTGGTCATGATGAGCGAGGTGATCCCGACCGGGATATTGATATAGAACACCCATCGCCAACTGTAGGCATCCGTCAGCCAGCCGCCCAAGACCGGGCCGAGAATCGGCGCCACGACGATCCCCAGGCCCCAGAAGGCCATGGCCTTGCCGCGCCCTTCCGGCGGGAATGCCTCGAGCAGAACGGCCTGGGACAGCGGCTGTAGCGCGCCTCCCGCGGCCCCCTGGATGATGCGAAACACGATCAACAACGGCAGATTGGGCGCAAACCCACAGAGGAAGGACGCGACTGTGAATCCGGTCACGGACATCATGAGCAGCCGTTTGCGGCCGAAGAAATTCGCCAGCCACCCCGTGATCGGCAGGATGACCGCATTGGCAACCAGATAGGAGGTCAGCGCCCAGGTGGCCTCGTCGATCGTCGCCGAGAGACTCCCCGCAATGTGAGGCAGCGAGACGTTGACCACCGTCGTGTCCAGAACCTCCATGAAGGTCCCGAACATGACGGAGACGGCGACCAGCCATGGGTTGACATTCAGTCGCGCCTGTTGTGGTGCTGTATCGGGCATTCTCAGCCGGCCCCTTCGCTCCGCGCGTTAGTGGGATGCACGCGGTTCGCCCCGGTGCGCGGGTTTCCTCATCAGCAGCACCAGAGGAACAGTCGCAAGGAATAGGAAACCCATAATTCGAAATACCTCGATGAAACTGAGCAGCGCGGACTGCCGTTGGACCATGCCGTAAAGAAGCGCTGGAGCTCGCCGGCTGGCCGTGGCCCCATCGGAGCCGCTGTGCATGAGGAACTCCCGCGCTTGTGCCAGAAACTGCCGCGCCTGCGGGCTATAGGGAGTCACGTGCGCGGCCAGAACCGACTGATGGAACTGCGACCGCCGCGCGATCCAGGTCGTCACAAAGGAGATCCCTACGCTCGAACCGATGTTACGCACCACGCTGTACAGACTCGTCGCGTACCCCATCTCCGCCCTCGGGATCGGATCCATGGCCAGCGTGGTCAGTGGCACGAAAATGAAGGCCAAGCCTGCCCCCTGGTTGATCTGGTACCAGAAGATATCCCACGTGCCCGATTGCAGGTCCATGCGGGAATACCCAAAAAAAGCCAGGCTCGCCACGACAAACCCTAGAACCAGCATCCAGCGGCCGTCCCGGACCTTGCTCAGAAGATATCCGACCAGCGGCATGAAGAACGCCGTGCCGATTCCGCGCGGGCTGGTCCAAAGGCCCGCTGTTATGGCGGTCCAGCCCAGCAGTTCTTGCATGAAGAGCGGGAGCAGAACCAGGCTTCCATACAGCACGAAACCGAGTATGGTGACCAGAATGATTCCCGCGGCGAAACTGCGGTACTTAAGCAGCCGGAAGCGGACAATCGGGTGGTCAACGTAGAGCTCCCGGATGACAAAAGCCGTCAGCACGAGGCCGGCGATCATGGCCAGCGCGACGATGAGATGAGAGCCGAACCAGTCCTCCTCCTGGCCCTTGTCCAGCATGATCTGAAGGGCCCCCATGCCGACCATGAGCATGCCCAGTCCCCACAGGTCCACCCGCAAAGAGCCTCGGCGAATGTAGGGAGGATCATAGAGGAACAGTGAAATCATGATCAGGCTTGCAAGCCCGATGGGGAGGTTGATATAGAACACCCAGCGCCAGGAGTATGTCTCGGTCAGCCAGCCGCCCAGGGTTGGCCCCAGGATCGGCGCGGCTACGATCCCCAGCCCCCAGAAGCCCATGGCCTTGCCGCGCTCCTCCGGCGGAAACTCCTCGAGCAGGACCGCCTGGGAGAGCGGTTGCAGTCCCCCCCCGGTTGTGCCTTGCAGAACGCGGAAGAAAATCAGGGCCGGGAGATTCGGGGCCAGTCCGCAGAGAACGCTCGACGCGGTGAATCCGGTCACCACGGTCAGCAGCATCCGCTTGCGGCCGAAGTAGTTCGCCAGCCAGCCCGTCATCGGCAGAATGACGGCGTTGGCCACAAGGTAGGAAGTCAGTACCCAGGTGGCCTCGTCCACCGTGGCGGAGAGACTGCCCGCGATGTGCGGCAGGCTGACGTTCACCACCGACGTGTCCAGCACCTCCATGACCGCGCTGGACATGACCGCAACGGCGATCAGCCACCGGTTTACCTGAGGGCGGCCAATCCCGCCGGCGCTCAGCGGATTCTCACCGGTGGTCGTCATCTACTCTTGGCGGAGCGCATCGATGATGGTCGAGGCGGTGGCGTCTTCGCCGAGTTCGGAGCTGATCAGCATGTGATAGAGGTGTGGATCCGCCCAGTCACAGCGGAAGTGCGCCCATATGTGGTCGGCCCGCTGGCGGTCCGTGGAACGGATCAGCGATTCTATGTCCGTCACCTCCGGCACACGCTCCCGGACGCGCGCCACGCGGTCGGCCCACGGGGCATACACGAATACATGAAACACGTCCTCCCGCTGTTGGAGCACACATTGACCGGCCCGGCCGACGATCACGCACTTACCCTCGGCGTAGGCGTCCTCGATCAGGTGCCGTGCCAGCGCCGTCATGGTTTCGCAATCGAAAATCTCAGTGCCGTTCAGGACAGGCACCGCTTCGAATGCACCCCGCCACAAGCCCCTCCGGCTCACGCGGTGCATCCAGGAATCGATGCGCTCGTCATAGCGGCGTGCCAGTTCGGGATCCACCCGCGCAGCGCTCGCAATGGCGTCGATGAGCGCTTTGTCGAGAAGCCTCCAGCCGAGCCTCTCGGAGATCTTCTTGGCGATTTGTGCTCCGCCGCTGCCGAACTCCCGGGCGACCGTCAGTGCTCGGAACATATCGACCTCCTAATTTGTGAACACCGTCGGGACGACGGACATACCCGGCCGGAGGAGATGATCCGCATTCTGGTCTTTCTCGAGTACGATCTTCACCGGCACGCGCTGGACCACTTTCACGTAGTTGCCTGTGGCGTTCTCGGGCGGCAACAGGCTGAACCGGGCGCCTGTCGCGGCGGCGAAGCTGTCCACGTGGCCTTTGTATTTCCGGCCTCCGTACGCGTCGACCGAGATGGTCGCGCGTTGACCCAGGTGCACGTTGCGAAGCTCACTCTCTTTGAAATTAGCGGTGATCCAAATGTCGTCGAGCGGAACCACCGAGAACAACGGCTGGCCCGGCTGTATGACCTGCCCGGCCTCGACGCTGCGCTGGCTCACGACGCCGCTGACCGGCGCTCGTATGGTTGTGTACTGGAGGTTGAGCCCGGCCTGCTCGACGGTGGCCCGCATCTGCTGGACCTTCGCGGCTGAGGATTCGGCGTGAGCGCGGGTAACGGCCACCTGCTGCGGCGCCGTGCGTGCCGCTTCCACGTCTGCTCGCGCGCGTTCCAGCGCGGCCTTCTGCTGCCCAAGCTGGCTTTCGGCGACGTGTATGCCCTCCTGCGCCTCCCCGACCTGCGCCTCGGCCGAATCGACTTGCGCGCGGAAGCTTTCGGCGGCTGCCAGGGCAGCGTCGTACTGCTGCTGCGAGATTTCCTCTTTGGCCACCAACGCTTTCATCCGTTCCAGGTCGCGGGCGGCCCGTTCGTAGTTGGCCCTGTTTTCCCGCACCCGGGCCTGCGCGGCCCCCAGATGCGCACGCGCCGCGTCCACCGACCTTTCGGCTGCGGTCACGGCCGCATCCACGACTCCGACGCCGGCCTGTGCCGCGGAAAGCTGGCTCCCCGACGTCGTCGACGTGATCGGTATCTGAGTCCGGCTGACGTGAAAGGTTGCGGTTGATTCCGCAAGGTCGGCGCGGGCGCGGTCCATGGCCACCTGGTAGTCCCTGGTGTCCAGTTCGGCCAGCACCGTGCCGGCCGTGACGTACTGGTTGTCATCCACCAGGACCCGGACCACGGTTCCGCCGACACGCGCACTGACGGGATAAATGTGCCCGTCCACCTGCGCGTCGTCCGTGGATTCGCGTATCGAGAAGTAGCGATAAAGAAAGACGCCGCCGCTCGCCAGCGCGACGACTAGGCCGAGCAGCAGCAACTTCGCCAAGGGAGACCGCCGGAATGAGGCCCGGCGCCGTTTGGCGCTGCCTCCACTTTGGGCCGCTGCCCAGGCTTCCTGCGCGCCCGGGCCGGGTGGCTGGATGTTCTCCGGTTGTTGAGATGGATATTCGTCTGCCATTACTTGGTAACCCCCTGGAGAAAAGCTGGGATCATCTTCTCCGCTCCTCCGATGGCCCGCGCCAGCGACGCCTTGGCGGCATTGTAAGCGTAAAGACTGGAGAGGTAGCTTTCGTTTGCGGTTGCCACAGCCTCCTGCGCTTGTATCACCTCGAGGTTATTGGTGACGCCGGCGGAGAAGCGGTCCCGGGCCTGGGTCAACTCTTGCTGCGCCAGGTCCACCGCGCTCCGGGCGACTCCCACTTGGTCACCCGCGGCGGTCATGTCGAGAAACGCCGTCCGGACTTCGAACGCGATGCGTCCCCTCAGGTCTTCCAGTTGCGCGCGCTGCTGCTCGATCGCGGCGTCGGCCTGAAGCACTTCGCCGCGCACGCGCCCCCCCTGGAAAACCGGTATGTTCAGGCTCACGGCCGCGGTGAAGGTGCCGTGTGAGTTGGCGAGGCTCGGCCCGATCGTTCCGTAATTGCCGTCGAAGGCCACGGACGGCAGGCGCCCGGCTTCGGCCGCATTGCGCCTCAATTCGGCGGCGCTCAAGCGTGCGGTCGCACCCTGGTAATCCATGCGGGAGCCGTAGGCTCGCGCAATGGCGTCATCCACGGTCAGAGTCGGGGCTGCTGCGAACGGGACACTGTCGGTCAGGCGAAAGGGCTGGCCATCTGGGAGGCCGATGGCGCGCGCCAGGCTGAGTTTCTGCTTTTCCAACTCATTCCGAAAGAAAATCAGGCGTTGCTGCTGCACCCGCAGTTCGACCTGCGCGCGCAACACATCGATTGCCGGGACGACGCCTGCCTGCTTGAAATCCACCGCCTGCGTGTAGGCCGCTTCGGCTGTCGCTGCCTGGGCCTGCGCCGCATCCACCCGGCTCGCGCCCGTGACAGCCTGCAGATAGAGCCCGGTGACTACCAACACCACCGTGTCGCGCGCATCGAGGTTGGAATAGTCGGATGCCCTCACCTCCTGGGCCGCCGCCCGGTTGTCGCGGAGGGAGCGCAGATCCAGGAGGGGCTGCGAGAGGTAGGCCCGCGCGTCGAAAAGCCCAAACGGTCCGATGATCGGTGCAATGCCCGGCAACCCCGGAAAGCCGAAGCCCGCCAGATTGATCTGTTGCGCTGATTCTGTCACCCCGGCGGCCAGGTGTGGCAACAACTTGCTGAGGGCGACGAGCCGAGCGCCTTGCGCCGCGCGGGAACCTTGACCGGCGAGAACAGTACCTAAGTTGTTCTTAAGACCCCGGTCAATCGCGTCGGAGAGCGTCAATGGCAGTTCCTCCCCGATCGCCTTGCCCTGTGGCACGGAGCCCAGGAATGGGCCAGTGCCGCTTGGCGGGCCTTGCGCGTGCAACAACCCGGCCAACAGAGCGAACGTACAGCCCAGGATCCGACTCTTCATCACTCCCCAATTCCTGCCCATATGAACTCGCACAGAAACTTGATATCTTCCTCGATATCCGCTTTCGACCTGTCCAACAGTCGCCGGATGATGAGACTCCGTGTCACATCATAGATGGTGAAGGCTGCTGCCCGGACAGGCAGCGGCCTGATCTCCCCGCAATCCACCGCTTCCCGTAGAACTTGCTCAACCGTGTCCACCTGCCGGGTGTACAACTTCTGAAAATCCTTGTTGATCGAGCCGGGGACCGCCGTGTTGCTGGACTCGGCGTAGATCTTGTAGAAGTCGCGGTTATCCTCGGCGTACCTGACCCGGGTGGCGACAAACGCCCCGATCTTCGCCTGGATTCCCGCCGCCGACTGCATCTTCGCTTTTGTCAGCTCCAGCATCTGCGAAAGACCGCGCTCGAGCGCCTTCCAGTAGAGGGCCCGCTTCGAGTTGAAATACAAGTACAGCGTGCCCTTCGCCACTCCCGCGGCCTCCGCGATCTGGTCCATGGTAGCGGCGTTGAAGCCCTTGCTGGCGAAGGTTCGTCGGGCGGCCTCCAGAATTTCGGTGCAACGAAATTCCGCGACCACATCCTGCTTGGTTCTTTTCATTACGGCGGGGATCCCACCGACTCTACAGTCATTCTACTGTACTGGGGTTGCAGCGAGCAATCATCGAGGGCGCCCTTCTTAGCCCACGACGACGCGCGCCAGTTCCTTCTCGTCGAAGTCGATACCCAGACCCGGGCGTTCGGGGATCTCGGCCCCGCCGCCTGTGTACACGAACGGTTCCTTCAAGATGCGATTCACCAGTGGGCCGTCCGCGGCGTTTCCGCCTTCCAGAATCACGAAATTCGGCGTGGCCGCGCTCAGATGCAGGCTGGCGGCACGGTAGGGCGCCGAACCCATGCCCTGGTGGGGAGAAAACAGAACGTCGTGCACGTCCGCCATGATGGCGATGCGTTTCATCTCCGTGATGCCCATGCGGGAGACGTCGGGGTTGACGACGTCCACGGCGCGGGCATGGAACAGGTCCCGGAATTGGAATCGATTCGAATACTGTTCGCCCGCCGTGATCCGCACATCGAGGGCTGCGGCGAGCTTCGCGTAGCCATCGATATCTTCAGGCGGCAGAACGTCCTCCCACCAGCCGACATTGCCCAACTGGTCCAGACGCCGGCCCAGAATCGTGGCTTCGGCCAGCGTGTAGGCGCCGAGCGAGTCCACCAGAACCTGCCCTTTGCCCTTCAGGACTTCCGCCACGGCCACGACCCGCTCCACATCGTAGGTCTCGGCGCCGGCCTTGCCCAGCCCCATCTTGACCACCGTATGGCCCTGCTCCATCAGCCGGCGGGTATTCGCCTGCAACTGGCTGATGGAGTTGCCGCCGACCGCTGCGTACGTCTGGACGCGGTCCCGGAACTTGCCGCCCAGTAGTTGGTACACCGGCACGCCGAGCGCTTTACCGAGAATGTCCCACAGGGCGATGTCGATCCCGCCGATGGCGCGGGTCCAATAGCCCGAGGTGTGGCCGCGAAGACGCTCGGTGGAGTACATCTTTTCCCACAGCGGCTCGATCTTGCGCGCATCCTGTCCCACCAGCAGGGGGCGAAACAGGTCTTCGATCACCGTCTTCGTGACTCTCGGAGCCGTGACGGCTTGCGCTTCGCCCCACCCGACGATGCCCTGGTCCGTCGTCACCTTCACCAGCAGCGACTGCTGGTGGTTTTTCTGCCGCGTCGTTTCGGAGCGCTCGAGCCGGTTCCACAGACCCGTGCCTCCCGTGGTCTCGCCCAGCGGTGGCATCGAGATGAAGGCTTCCGCGGGCTTGTCTCTGTCGGGCGGATCGCGAACGATGAACGCCTCGATAGCTTTGATTTTCAAGGGGCCGGCGGCCGCCGCGAGTTGCGTCGCGGCCCCGGGGATCAGGGCCGCGCCGGCCCCAACCGCAGTGCGGAACAGATCTCTTCGTGTGCCAGGCATGAGGCCCAAGATACTACACCCTGGCCAGACGTGGCCAATTTCGACCAAGCCCCACTCTCTTATAATCAAAGGGCCGCATCAGGAGGCGGTGGAACAGCCATGCGTGGAATCAGTCGCAGACATTGGATGATGGGGGCGGCGGGCGCGGCCCTGGCACAGAATCAGACGCGGCCACCGGGCGTGCTGGTGGACACGCACGTTCATTTGTTCGCCGATGACCAAACGCGGTTTCCCTTTCATCCGAATTCGCCTTACAAACCGGCCGTCCAGCCGCTCGAGAGGTACGTCGAGTTCGTGCGGCAGGCCCGGATCGATCACACCGTCATCGTCCATCCGGAACCCTATCAGGATGACCACCGGTATCTGGAATACTGCTTCGAACATGAGCCGTCTCGCGGGTTCTTCAAGGGCACGTGCCTGTTCGACCCCATCGCGCCCGCGACGCCAGGCCGAATGGAGGCGCTGGTTAAGAAGCACGCGGGGCGGATCGTCGCGTTGCGCGTGCACGAGACTCAGGATCCCAAGCGGCCGCCGACCACCACGGGGGCGATTCGCGACCGGGACATGAAGTCGCCGGCAATGCTCGAGACCTGGCGAAAGGCGCATTCGCTGGGCTTGGCCATCCAGATGCACTTCATCCCCTACTATGCCCCGCAGATCGGCGCGCTGGCGGCTCAGCTCAAGGAGATGCCGGTGCTTCTCGATCACCTGGGGCGCGCGGGGCAGGGCACACCCGCGGAATATAAGGAAGTGCTCAAGCTCGCCGATTTGCCGCGAGTCTACATGAAGTTCTCCGGTGTGGAATACTCCTCGAAGGCCGGTTATCCGTACCGCGATGTACAGCCGCTGGTGAAGCGTGTCTTCCAGGCCTTCGGAGCCGATAGGATCATGTGGGGCGGGTTGGGCATGGACATGGGGCAATTCGAGAAACAGATAGCCATGTTCGAGGAGATGTTCGCCTTCGCCTCCGAGACGGACCGGGCCAAGATCCGCGGCCTCAACGCAATGCAGTTGTTCAGGTCTTGAGGAGCAGCCATGCCAGCAAAGAAGAAAGTAATCACAAGCCCGAACGCGGCCCTCCCCATCGGGCCTTATTCGCAGGCCATCCAGGCCGGGAACTTTATCTTCGTCGCCGGGGAGAAAGGCATCGACCGGAAGACGGGCAAGATCGTGCCCGGAGGCATCGCGGCGGAAACGCGGCAGACGTTGGAGAACATCCAGGCCATCCTCGCCGAGGCCGGCGCCACGCTGGAGGATGCGGTATCGAGCACCGTGCACATGGTGGACCTCAACGAGTTCGCCGAGATGAATCAGGTCTACGCCGAGTACTTCAAGGTGATGCCTCCGGGAAGGACCACCGTACAGGTGCCGGCCCTGCCGGCCGGCGCGCGCATCGAGATTACGGTCATTGCCGTCGTGTGAAGAGACGGGGCGGGATGGATGGATCCGGTGCCTGTCCGGCTCTTACTGCGCCGAGCCGCCTGCCCGTGCCAGCCTGCGCTTGAAGTAGTCCCTCAGTGCCTCCTCCAGCGGCGGCATGGGCGCGAGGCCCGCGGAATTCCCGTAAAGTTAGCCGATGCACCCGCCCGTCGCCGCCTAGAAGCCCGAGAGCCAGCAGCAACCGTACCCACAGCCAGCCACGCCTTCCACCAGGCGAGGAGGATGTTATTGCCTCTTGTTGCCCGAGGCGCACCCCGCGAGGGGCCTGTGCATCGGCTTGCAGCCGCGCATCATGGCGCCGGCCTTGCCACTCCAGACAACAAGTTAACGGGGAACAAACCGCCAATGCGAACCAGGGAGCGCAGGCAGGACCATGAGAAGTCCCTGGTGGCTCCGGTACTTATGACAAATGCTTACTCGTCACATCCAGAATTAGACCCCCACAGCATTCGCGCCTAACCACAGCAAAGCACTCGCGTCCAAATTGGATGTGTGACCGCTTTCCGCCCATTGAAAACGTGAGCATAATCCAACACTGATCCTGGTCGCGCGACGGCGCTTCGACCTAGGCCGAAGTAAGCACCTCCCAGCGTCGTTTCAAGCTGCTGTCCGAATTACCGGGTCACATGCCCCCTGAAATCAATGCCGCTCCCTTTGGCCCGTTTTCTGCTGTCCAACTGGGCCTACCACGCGATCACGAGTTGCTGCGGGTCGTCGTGCACCCCGGCCAGAGCTGGCGGGGCCTGAAAAGGGTCGTCCAGCCACGCCCACAGAATGCGATAGAAGAACAATGGTTGCCGCAGGAGCGCGGCCAGAGTCGACAGCGACCAGGAGGACGCCGATTTCAATTGCAGGTACTTCAGCACCAGCATGGCGATCAGAGCCGTCCACACCTGAGTCCTGACCGCATTGGCGCTGGTCCCCACAAACGTCTTGATCTTCAGCGTTTGCTTCAGCGCCTTAGCTTGTTCTTGAAGCGGAACCTCTTGCCCCCGCCTTGGCTGTGCACCAGTTCCTGGCACTTGAACAGCGTCTGCTCGAACATCGTCTGGTAAAGCTCCCACGGCCGATGCTCATTCGCGTAGGCCAGCGTGGACCTCTGCGGCGCCACCGGCACTCCCAGATGCTTCAACTGCCCTTCGCCGCACGCCAGACCGCCGCAAATCTCGCGCAACGAATGCGCGCGTCCCAACTGGCAAAACAGCATGGCCATGAACTGGCCCCAACTGGTGAAGCCCCGCGCGTGCCGCTCGGCCTTGTGCTCCTTGACCGCCTTCTCGAAGTCCCTGCGCGAAAACAGCTTCAACACCTGCGAGAAAATGCTGCATACTTTGTACCTAAATTGAGTCTCCTGGGGTTGAATTGGTTCTTCCGGAACCCAATCCAGCCTATCAGGAGCTCAGCCTTTCAATAGCCGCCAGCCGCCGCGCTCAGCCGCGCTCAGTTAGCCCGTTAGTTTGGACAGCAGTGATGCGGATGGCACAGGTCTCACCCAGCTCACGGATTGTCAGACCGTTCCCGGTTGCGCGGGGGGTTGTGGCGGAAGCTATCACCCAAGCTGGTCCCCGGACGGAAGGAAGATCGCAACCATAAGCGCCCTCGCACCATACACGAACGGGGAGTTATGGGTAATGGACAGCACGGGGGCCAATCAGACGCCTCTGACCGATGACAACACATACGGTTACGAGTACCCGGTCTGGTCCGGCGATGGGCAACGCATCCTTTTTACAGCTATCGATGCGTCGGCGGTGACGATTGATTCCATCAGGGCGGACGGTTCCGGCCGGACCGTCGTGGTGACAGGCCGACTCGGAGGCTCGAGTGATTGCAGCCGATGCGCACGCTTTGACCGCTGAGCCCGCCCGCCGGTGCTGGATGAGTTCCAGGCGTTCCTGGCCGGACGCAAGGTCCTGCCCAGCGTGGCGGAATGGTCCGAGGTGCGCAGTTGGACCGTGAACCGCCTCAAGACGGAGATCTTCAACCAAGCCCTCAGCGTGGCCCAAGGCGACGAGATCGAGGCCCAGCGCGACGTGGTCATCCTCACGGCGCTCCAGGCGATGAATCTGGGGTGATACGTGCCTTCCTCCACCGCTCCCTCACGGTCGCGGCTCAGCCTGAGCGCCCGTAGAACTCGCGCAGTCTTTCCGCCACCCACAGCACCGCGGACTCCAGCATGTAAGGCCACAACGGCAGGGAGAGGATTTCGTGGCAGGCCCGTTCGGCGTTGGGGAGGGAACCCGGTTCACAACCGCAGTCGCGGAAGGCGGGATGCAGATGAAGCGGCTCAGGATAATGAACCGCCGTGGTTATGCCGTGCTCCTGCAAGTGAGTGCGCAAGCGGTCCCGGTCCGCCGCCCGGACCACATAGAGATGGTTCACCGATTCCGGGCTCCGGCGGATAGGCCGCACCTCCGGGCAATCGGCGAGGGCCCGGTCGTACAGGGCGGCCAGCCGCGCGCGCCGCGCATTCCAGTCGTCCAAGTGAGGAAGAAAGGCGCGCAGATAGCACGCCTGCATCTCGTCGAGCCTCGAGTTGATGGCGGGAAGGCGGCTCACTTGGCCGTTGTCCCGGCCTCCATCCCTGAGCAGCCTTATCTGCTTGGCCACCGCGTCCGAGTCTGTCGCTACGGCGCCGCCATCGCCCAGGCATCCCAGGTTCTTGGTGGGATAGAAACTGTAGGCCACCCACGGCGAATAGCGCGTGAACGGCTGCCCCAGGCGCCGCGCTCCGTGCGCCTGGCAGGCGTCCTGAATCAGTGCGATCTCGAACTTTTCCGCAAGGGCCGCCAGACGCTCCAGGCCGCAGGGCTGGCCGTACAGGTGGACAGGAACCAGCGCGCCGGTGTTCCGCGTGACCCGTTCCATCGCGTCGTTCGGATCGAGAAGCAGGGTCTCCGGATCCACGTCCGCGAAACGGGGCAATGCGCCCGCGGCCAAAATCGCCTGCGCGGTGAAAGGAGACGTCAAGGCCGAAGTGATGACCTCCCGTCTTGAGTGCGCTAGTCCCGCCGACCGAAGGCACAGCTCCAGCGCAGCCGTTCCGGAACCGACCCCTACTGCAAAGGCCGTTCCCAGATGCGCCGAGAACTCGCGCTCGAACGACGCGACTTGTTCGCCCAGGATGAAGTGCGCGCGTTCAAACAGGCGGGCCAGGTAGAGCTTGTCCGGTTTTCGCGCGATTTGACACGCCGGCCACCTGTGGGGGCTGGGTGCGGGCCGCAGTCGACAGCGGAGTCCGTGCAGGAGGAGCCGGAGAGCGGCTCGGGATCAGTTGTGGGCGGATGAGGCGCGCACCTCCGGTTGGCCAGCCCGAGTTGCTCTGTCCGGGATTCGCGGGAATTCAGCTTGCTTTGCGCAGCGTGCGCAGTTCGCGCTTGGGCAATCCTGCCAGCAGCCAGAGATTGTGCGTCAGCACGTTCCACGCGACCAGCCGCGCCTGGTTCTCGTGGCCCTTGGCCACCAGCGGCGCTCCCAGAAACGTGTTCTTGAAAATCGCAATCCGTGCCTTGGTCTGGCCTCTCCGCTGGTGCAGTTGGTGAAACCGCTCCTCACGCAGCCGCACCCGCAACAGACCCGCGTCCCGCGGCCCGTCCCGCTCCAGGCTGCGCCTCAACAACACGGTGTCGTGCTCGGGATTGCCGCACACCAGTTCCCAGTCCGTGATCAAGCCGCTTTCGGCTTCCGCCAGCAGCAACTGCGAGCCGAATTCAACCTCCGCCCCCGCCTTGCCCCGCACATACACCGCGGCGTGTCCTTCATACAGGCTGAGGATCTTCTCCTCGTTGGCTACCTGCCGCTCGCCGATAATGCGCTCGTGGGCCTGCTTCACGGCATACGGCAGCCGCTCCAGAATCGTGTCCATGCGATCCAGGATCTGCCGCGCCTGCCCCCGACTCAGGTCCGTCTCCTCCCACCGCTTTTCCAGCAGGTTCCGATGCCGCCGCGCGTGGGCTGCGCCGATTTTCACCTGCCGCTTCATCGCCTGCAGCGTCTTCTTCCGCGCCTTGCGAGGCCCGGCCGGCCTCCCCTGCTTTGCCATCGTCATGGACAGCCGGTTCATCCGCCGCAAAAACACTTCGGGCTCCTTCATCCGCACCTTCAGGCCGCGTTTGCGAATCAGCATCGTGGCCTTCATCAGCGTCCGCACGGCGTCGCGGAGCAGCACCCAGTCGGTGGGGTAGTGGATGTTGAGTTCGACGCAGGTGGAGTCTAGAAACTGCGTCTCCAGATCCAGTGGCTCCTCCAACTCCAGCGGCGAGTCCTTCTCGGCCGCCGAGTCCATCAGGCTGCTCACAACTTCCCGCAACTCGCTCTCACTGACCATCTCCTGGTAGAGCTGCAGTTGGCTCTTGCCAGGGATCCGCACCTGATCCAACCGGCTCAGCCGGCAGAACCACCGCAGCAGGCTGGAGTCGGCCAGCCGCGCTGCGAAATCACGCAAGCTGTCGCCCGTCAGCGTGCGTGCCAGGGTTGCGCGCAGGGCCACCGAGCAGATGCGCTGAAACAGCACTTGATCTCCTTCGCACATCCACTGATCGGGCCGGCCCTCCCGTTCAGCTTTCCGTTTCCACTCCTCCAGGCGCCGTTTCAAGCACAGCCGCACGAAGCCTTCTTCCGCCCGGCTCGCGCGGAGAATCTCATCGATCCGCTCCAGACGCTGGCGCCATGTACGGTAGTCGAAGCTGCCCAGCACCGTGGGCACGGGCGGCTGCAGCTCATCTTGCTCGGGAAGCAGAGGGGGCAGCGTCAGGAAGAGTTGCTCGGGCAGCATGAGCAATCATAGCGACACGATTTGCGGCAATTCAACAAATAAGCAGCGATCTGTTCTTGCCCGCACTCAACGGTCGCTGCGGCTGGCCGCGTGGCGACGCCTACATGGCCTCATCGGACAAACTCTTTCTAAAACCATCCAAATCTGAGACCGGCGTGCCGGCTCCCGTTGGTCGGCCCCGGGCTCAGTCCCAGGACGCGACGGAACGAACGCGCCCTGCTCATCGTCCGCGATGAGTTCCGGCCGGCCACTCCTCGATCGGGTTGCTCGCCAGCAGGGCCCGTCTCCGCTTCACCGGCAAGACCACCCTACAACCAACCGTTCCCGGATGGGGCACAATGAATTCACAGCGAACGGCAAACAGTGCCTTAACTGTTTGTCTCAGCCAAGGCG
Organism: Bryobacterales bacterium; assembly: GCA_963798455.1. Taxonomy (GTDB): domain Bacteria; phylum Acidobacteriota; class Terriglobia; order Bryobacterales; family Bryobacteraceae; genus CAWCTD01. The sequence continues at coordinate 3,058,901 of CAWCTD010000003.1, read as the reverse complement.
ACAACCGCAGGTTGCTAATAATACCAAGCAGCACGTAGCCAAACAACGTCTCCATATGGCGCGCCACCACCCAGATGCCTTACTGCCGTTGGAAAACCATTAAGGCAATGTCGCCCGGCAGCATGGAGTGCGCAGGCCCAGACCACGCTGGATCCTGCCACTTGGCCGTCTCCAATCTGTACCCGGGGACCAAAACACTTGCTCGCTGAGGAAGACCAGTCGGATTCCAGAGCGTTACCGCCAACCGATCACCGGCGACAAAGGCGTGCGCGGAAATCTTGCTGTTGTCACATAGAAAACCTTCGTTATCGACGAAACGGCCTTCTAGGATGAGTTCAGGATAAGCCTTATACAGCTGGACCACCCTTGCCAGAATAGGTCTGACCTCCGGGTCTCTAACGTCTCGCAAGTTAGTGTCCAAGTGTAGCCCTAGCGAAAAGGCGTGGCCGATATGCGTACGCCGGTCGACGGGCCCGCGGCCGCGATTGCTTAGAACCGTCCTTGGGAAAGTATACCGGAACATTTCTCCAAAGGACTCCGGCTCGGGCCATGAGCCGATACCATAGGAATGGAAAATGTCAACCCATCCGCCGTAACAATCAGTCACAACTTCTACCAACAACCCGAATTCCGGATCCTCTGCTTTCAGCACCTGGCGTATACGCTGAAAATTCGTGATCTTCCCAGGCCCATATGCTAGAGAAGGTTTCGAGTGGTTATGCTCCTGCGAATAGCAGATATAAGGCGGGCCACCCCCCAGTTGGTCGTACAAAATGCCTTGTGCTCCGAGAACGTTCTCACCATCCGAGCCTGTGACACCAGTCGGTCTGACCACCCGGGGGCCGATGGACAAGCCTGACGAAATTCCTTGTTGAGCATCATTGACAGCAGAGTGCCCACTCCTGAGCCGCCATAAGTCTCTCGATATTCGTATCCCCAGATATCCTTTGCTACCATTCGATTGCCCCCCGAACGGTAGAACTCCGAAGCCGGATCAATCAACTGCCCCTGTGTGTACAGAATCGTCTTTCCACCTGCCTTCTTCACCTCGGTGAGTGCCCTTGCAAGACCAGCTTCCCCCCCCATGGCTTCGTCGACATCATATTCAGGGTATAAATTATCGAAACCCTGTTTGACCCACCCAAAGACGAACAGCAAGTCGATCCCTACCGTCTGGGCTTCCTTTAGCATTCCCGGGAGGTCCGAATAGACATTTCTAATATGGCCACTCTGTCCTTTCAGCGATGGCAAAACCCATCCGGGGGTCCGCCGAATCCATTCCGGGGAACTGGGCTGTTGCATCCAGCTATCAGCCCAGGCGCTATACGTCCGGGCTGCTTCGTGCCAGTCACCACGGTACAGCCGCAAAACCACCGGCTCGGAAGCCCAGGTCTCTCCTGGCCTTACGAATGGATACTTTACAATCGAGGCAGACAGAGTCTTATCTGGATGCGCCATAACATTTAGACATGTTGTCATGAGCGTCTTATCGTGACTTCCAACATAGAGACCTTCTTCGCCATTATTGAAGGTAAACCACTGCATGCTTGCAGGACCGGGGTATGTCAGTCGCAGATAGGGATACCCATTCACAGGCCCAAAGCGACCTTTGGGCGGCGCCTCTGGATACGGCCTTCGAAAGGCCAAATAGCCCATGAGCTTATCGTATGGGTCTTGAATCCGGCGTCCGTGTGACTCAGGCCAATAAAGCACATCAGCTGCTGTGCCCATCCCCATGTCTCCGATGCCATAGATCCATGGCAGCCAGATCTCCGTAATCTCAAGCCCTTTTTCTCTTTCGCGGTTAGCAATGGTCGCTACCCAAATCAATCGGTCCTCTTCCAGGGAGACGTGCACCGTCAATCCCACCTGCAGTTGCCGTGTGGTGCCATCGCGTGGAAGCGCTCCGGCCAAATTGTCATATGAAAGCAGAAGACTGTTATTACGACGTGTGACTTGACACTTCTGCCCGTCTGGCTCGATCTCGAGGTCGTACGCGCCGTCCTCCATCGGACCGTTCAAGCGATAGTTCATGCGCCAAGGTGCGTGAGCGGGCTTGGTCACGTACTGGTTTTCTGTGCGACGGTTCTCAAGCCCTATCAAGCGACACTCACCATCAATCACCAGGCTCACGAAGCTGTTAGACAACTCGTAGTGCCCGGCTGTTTGGGTTGCTGCCTCTGAACGTTCTTGATTCGCAGGCGCCACTCTACTGGAATTAGCTCCCCCAGCTCTTGCGAACTCCACGTTCGTCGCGAAGGTCGCTGCTGCCAAGATACCGATCCACTCTCCTGTGTGCACTGCTCTGCCTCCTATTTTGTCCTAAACGCCCACACTCCAAAATGCATCCACGTGCTGCTGGTATCCCGCATGCGAGCACTTACTCACTGATTAAAATCCTCGGGGTCAGCTCAGGCAAGGCTCCTAAAATGCAAGTCTTAAACCCACCTGCATGGTTCTCGCCCCATCAGCGGTCGTAATAATGCCGAAGAATTGAGGATTGTTAAGATCCATGCCCGGGAGCCCCCAGGTCTTGTGATTAAACAGATCAAACACTTCCCAACGAACGTTTGCTGTCGCCCTCTCGCTGATGTGGAACGTCCGTGTCAGAGCGATGTTTTCCCGCAACACTGGGAACGACCGCGTGTTGCCATTAAACCTAGGCGCATTTCCGATCGGATCAGTGGCCGGATTCGTCCGGCGGACAAAGGCGGACGTGCTAAAATATATGTCCTTGCCCGGGTCGAATGTACCTCCAGAAATTGGCGCCTTCCATTGATCCGTCAACACATTTGGTCGAGCCACAGTAGTCTGCATACGACTGGAAGAGGCGGCCTCAGCTCGCAAGAAATTGTTGTATCCGCTGTCTACTACTCCGAGAGGGAAGCCGGCCTGTGCGAGCACGGAACCACTCATTGTCCAGTTTCCCAGAATCCGACCTGCGGAGCCAGTGGTCAACAGTGGCTTTCCCCGCCCAAAGGGAGATTCATAGCTCGCGGCAACCTTCAGAACGTGTGGCTGATCCAGCATAGAGTACGACTTCTCCAATCGGCGATTATAATTGTCTTGTGCAGTACTATAACCAATCCGCGCGCCGGAATTTTGGGCAATCCAGGGGTCGCCCGAGTCCGCGTCCGTAAGATTCTTTGACCACGTGTACGACGCTAGTAGACTCAAGCCCTGAGAGTATCGTTTAGTCACTTTGACTAGCGCTGCATGATAAGTCGAGTTACCGCTGTGGTTGAACTGCCCGCCCGTGATTACATCAGTGTACTGCGGAAACATTCGCAGGGACTGCCCAAGCGTGGCATTACTGCCCATCAGCTGCGTGAAGGCCGGGAAAGGCGGTTTAAATCCGAGCGCAACGACCGCGGGGGAATTAATTGGACTGTTCAGCAGGCTGCCGAGGTAAGCATACTTTGGATCAATTTGCATATAATTGGGTCGCCCGCTCGCCAGATGAGTCCCCTTTGTGCCTGTGTAGGTTACATCCACTACCAAGTTATGGGGAAAAGCGTGGGAAATCGCGGCGTTCCAGGACGTGGAACTTGGAGATAAAGCCAAATCCTTCTCTTGCTCCCACGTGATACTGGTGCCCGTCGAGAAACTAGGGTCGAAAGATGGAGGCACCGCCCATGCGGGCCATCCATGATCCCAATAGAAGGCCGGCGTAATACCTTGATCTCCGGAGCTGAACGTGGGTATGGCGATAAATCCCGGAGACGGTGACTGGCCCAGAGAGAGCCCGCCACCAATGAGCTCTCGACTCGGTATGGAAAAAATGCCGAATCCACCACGCAGTACTGTATTCGGGCTGAGCTGAAACGCCAGCCCCGCCCGGGGGCCGTACCCCACTGCGGCAGCATAGAATGTCCGCTTCCCCTCGCGTCCTTGACCAAAACCCAAAAACCGCTGCGCACCGGGATAACCATTCGCTGCGGGATTGGGCAGGGTTGGGTCGAAGAACGAAATCTGGTCATGTTTTTGGTATGCCGGCCTGAACAGCTCGAAACGAAAGCCTACATTGACGGTGAGCCTAGGGGAAATCTTCCAGTCATCCTGTGCATAAAACGCGTGAGAAGGCCACCTCCGCATCGTCGCGCCGCCTGTCGAGAAAAACCCGTTATCTACCGCACCTAACATAAAGCTTGCGAAGGAACTGCCGAAGTTGCCGGTGTTGTCTCCTGGCATCGAGGTTTCCCGTCGGTCAAAGTAGTAATTCCCAGCCATATATCGATCGTAAGGCCAGTTCATCTGTATCTGTGTGTAGTTATAGCCGAACTTAAAGCTGTGGGAGCTCTTGATCCACACAAGTGAATCCTCAATGGCGTAGATATTATTATACTCGGTGTTAATCAACGAACTTTCCCATCCCTGATAATTATCGTTGTTGAAAAACACAGCTGGAAAATGCTTATTGTAACCTGGATTATTTTTAATGCCTCCAAGCTTGTCGCCCCAGTTTTGGTCCATAGTAATGTCATTCTGCGGAACCACCAACCGGTGAAAACCAACGGTCAGCGTATTGACTAATGTTGGGGTTATAATGTGAGTATCGTTCAAGCGCAGCACATTGCCATATTGCTGATCACCCTTCGTCTGGAGGCGGCCAGCCAAGGGGTAAGGCAAACCAGAGTAATTGTTCGGATCAAGAAGGTCGTGATCATAGGCATTATCCCACCAATAGTAATTTCGAGTCCATGTCAGTGCCAAGCGATTTGCCATGCCAAACGCGTGGTCAAGCTTTACAACGAACGCATTTTCGATCCTTTTCTTCGGAGCATTTCCAGCGGTATTGTAGTTACGGACGAGTCCCGGAGCATTCGGGGCTGGAAAGTACTTAGCTATGTTCTTGGAAACTGGACTAAGGAGATTGGGCGGTATAATGTTCCCAGCGAAGGCGTCGCGGACCACTTTTCCGTCAGCATTTATTGTAGTACTAAATGGGTCGAAGATTGGAATCAGCGAGCCGTTGGTTTTCTTCCAGCCAGAGAAATCACCCTGGATCATGGCGGGTGTAGGAATTGTCAACTGGTTAACGCCGGAGGTTTGTGGCCAGCGGTATCCTTCGTAAGAAAAGAGAAAATATGATCTGTTTTTTCCATTGTAGAGATGCGGTACAAAAATGGGCCCACTTACAGTACCTCCAAAGTCATTACGATGGTAGATGGGGATCGCGCGACCGAGCTTATTGTTAAGCCAGGTATTGGCATCTAGCCGCTGACTTTGGTAAAAGTCGAACGCCGATGCGTGTAACTGGTTGGTCCCGGACTTGGTGACGACGACTAATAAGCCGCCGCTAGCGCGGCTTTCCTCTGCCTTGAAAGCAGCGGTGTCGTCTCGAAACTCTTGGACAGCGTCCACGACTGGAACCAGCCTGTTTTGCCAGGACACCATATTGCGCCAGCCTAATTCGACTGATAGGCCGTCTACGCTTACATTAAATTCGACGAGTTGCCCGCCGCCGACTTTGAAGTCATCACCAGCACTTTGTCCATTACTGCTCGTAACCTGTGGCATCATCATCATGAGGCTGTAAACGTTACGCATGCCGCCGCCAACGCCGCTGGCAGCCAAAGGCAGGTCAGCGACAAGTTTTTGTTCCATTGTCGTAGAGACTTCAGTCGACTCGGTTCGTAAGGAGGGCGCTTCGGCCCGAACTTCGATTCTTTCTGTAATTGCGCCTACCTCTAGCACGGCGTCAACTCGGGCTGACTCACTGCTGGACAGAAGAATTCCCGTCCGGACCCAAGTCTTAAAGCCAGAGCTTGCAATGGTCAACTCGTATTGCCCCACAACTAGATTTGGAATGACGTAATTTCCCGTAGTAGAGGTCACGGTCCGCGCTTGCACGCCGGTTTCGATATTTCGGGCCACGACTCCGGCGCTCGGTATGACGGCGCCTGAGGTGTCTGTGACCAACCCAGTGATGGTACCCATTGCCGTTTGAGCTCCGAGTCGAGGAGCAAATGCTACGACGAACAGCAACACAACGGCCCGCCCAGCTCGCTTGAGGGACATGTATTTATGATCCTCCGGCAATGCTTTTATCACGCGGCCCTACGACTGTCAATGCTAAAACCGCGAACACAGCGTTAGCGGTCGCGAAAGAGGCGTAGTCTGTAACGGTTAAGGGTTGTGTTACGGTGTATTGATCCGCATTTGAGTTGAATTGGGGCTCCGCAGTTCGGCCTTGGATGCCCCTGGAGCGGTCGATTCTCTATCTGTTATTTGCGGCGGTTGCGGTGAGCCGGGTGCGTACGGACTTGCGCAGATTCGGACGCGCTGCGCCCAGGGCATCGGCTCTTGCCTGGGTTGATGTGAGGCCAATAAGCCGCGCCGGTAGGCGCGCAGCGGAGGGCAGCTCGGTATTTATGGAGCAAGGGCACCAGAAACGCCTCAGTTCATTCAGTTCAGGGTTGGGCTTAATCAGAACCCGTTCCGGTTCGGCCCCCGCAGTGTTTGGACCCGGAAGCCTGGGCGCCTCCGATCTGCGGTTGCGCCGCGAGTCCGAACGCTCGCGTCCGCGTACCGGCCATACTCGGTCTGTCGTGTCTTCTCCGGGGTGCTACGACAGGCTAAACTTGGCCAGCCGTTCTTGTACGGGTGTACCCCGACAGGGAGGCCCTGTGAAACGTTCAATTCACTGAGTGTCGAGGGTGTTGGCCTGCCGGATCTTCAACAGGGCGTTGGCCTTACGGCATCGGTCAGTGACTACGACGCCAAGGAGCCCGTCCAGGCCCAGCTTTTCCCATTATCCTCTCAAGTTATTGGATTTAAATGGCTTGGCATTTGCTGGTTCTGCGGCCTGTATTCTTGCCTCGCCTGAACCCACGCGCAGAGTCAGGCCAATCTGGCGGGCTTCCTGGTTGCTCGATTTTTCTGATCGTGTTGTTTTCCTGTTAACGGCACGCCGGGGATCCCGTTAGCCCTCGCCAACTAGGCGAAATGCCCGGTTAGGGAGGCAATCAAAGAGTCAAGGGAGCGCACGCAACCTTAAGAATCTAAACGCCCAATCCAGTACGACTCTGCTGATGGCGCCTTATCCGCAAGGAGCAATGCCAGGAACTGGGATGCAAACGCATCTTTGGGGACCGTTAAAACGTAAGAATGATGTATAATAGCTCGGGAGAAGTCCCAGTTCGGATGATCGGGTGGAATGGCCCGGAAGTGAGTGGATTTGGTGGACAGAATCATCACTTCAAGTCCGGTGGCGAACCGGGCCGAGCTGGAACGGCTGCTGGAATCTGCGCAGCTGGCTCGGGCACCTAACCTCACTAAGATCCTGACCTACATCTGCGATGAAACGTTGAGCGGCCGCGGTGAGCTCCTCAAGGAGTACAACATCGGCAAATTTGCTCTCGGCCGCGATGACGCGTACGACCCCGCACAAGACAGCATTGTTCGTGTGGAGGTCTCCCGGCTCAGAAAACGCCTCCGCGATTGTTACCGCACGGAGGGCAAAAACCACGAGGTTCACATCAACCTGCCGGACGTTCGGCTACAGGGCAAAGTTTCTCTGCAGCGACGCGGCGGCGCCACCGCATCCAGAGAAGAGCGGGGACAGAAGGCAGGTCCACCGGTTGGGGAAACTGCCGCTTTTCGCGGCATGCGGTCTGATGATTGTGGCTGCGAGCCTCGCTGCCATGAGCGCAATGCGCCATCTTGGCTGGAGGAAGTTGGCCGCGGATACCCGGACAAAGCCCCTCCAGGCGGAGACGGCACCGACGAACGAACTCCGGATTGCGGCGGGCTTGGGTGAGACCAAGTACATAGACACGTCCGGGCATCTCTGGCTACCGGATTGTTACTATCGCGGGGGCGTCGCGATCAGCTGGCCCACGCGGCGAATTTTCCGGACACCCGATCCGACACTGTATCAGCACGCCAGGGAAGGAGACTTCGAATACGCCATTCCACTAAAACCAGGCATATATGAAGTGCACCTGCACTTCGCCGAGATCGTCCGTGCCAGCACATCCGACTCGGACCCCGCTGGGCAGCGTCGGTTCGATGTTACAGCGAATGGGAACTTGCTATTGAAGCACTTTGATATCACGATGGACACCCCGGGTGTGGACACCGCCGACGAGCGGATCTTTACTCGACTCTCACCGCGTGCCGACGGTCACCTCCATCTGCGTTTTGCCTCGTTCATGAACCCCTCAATTCTGAGCGGCATCGAAGTGCTGCCAGCGGATCCTAAAGGCATGCGGCCGGTGAGAATTCTGGCCGGAGACCGCAGCGCATATGACGCCTCCGAACACCTATGGGAACGGGACCAGTTCTTCGATGGCGGTCGCCTTCTATTGCAAAACGCTTTTGTGGCTGGGACGGCGGAACCGCAGTTGTTCTCCAGCGAGCGGTTCGGAGCGTTCACCTATCATATTCCGGTGGCGAGCGGGCGTTATGCTTTGACGTTGCGGTTTGCGGAATCGAATTTCGGCGTGACGAATATCGGGACGCCTACCTACAGCCCTGGTGGCGTCGGGAGCCGAATGTTCGACATTTACTGCAATGGCGTAGCGCTGGTGAGGAAACTGGATATCCTCAAGGAAGCCGGCGCGCCTAACTTGGCCATTCAGAAGACGTTTCATGGCCTAGTCCCGAACGAGCAAGGCAAGCTGGTGCTCACATTTTCTCCGGTGACCGATTACGCCGCCGTGCGAGCGATTGAAGTGATGCCGGAGACGGACGGCTCGGTGGCGAGCGATCAGAAGTAGATGTTAGCGCCGCCGAAAAACAGCGCCGATTCGGCCTGTGGCCGGCGCCAGCGGCGCCGGCCACAGGCCCGTAGGCGGGGACGCGGTACGAAGTCTACATCAGATTCTACAGATTGTGATTGCAAATGCTCTCGACCTCGCCGACAATTCTGGGAGCACCGATGCCCACGTTCTTGTTGACTTTTGCAGTGACCCCGGAATGGTGCCCGACTTCCCCGCAACGTTTTCCACAGGCAAACGGCGCTGGACATCACGTCCGGCAAAATGACCTCCCATCGGGAGGATCAGATTGCCGGCAAGGAGAACGTCCATGCGCAGAACCAAAGAGATGCCGGGACTGAGACTCGAGTCGGGCCTGGGCCTGCCCAGATCGCCCGCAATTTGTCGATCAGCGTGGGAACGGTGCATGATTAGGATCGCGCCAATTGTTCCACGAATGCCAGGTCGCTGGAGCCTGTCCGATTTTCGGGCGGCTTGACGCCCCGGCCACCTGCATGGGCTGGCAGCGGGCCGCAGTCGACAGCGGGGTCCGTGCGGGAAGAGCCGGAGAGCGGCTCGGGAGCTGTCATTCGCGCATGGGGAGCGCACCTTCGGCTGACCAGCCTGAGTCGCTCGGAGCGGGATTGGTGGGATTTCAGCTCGCTTTGCGCAGCGTGCGTAGCTCGCGCTTGGGTAATCCTGCCAGCAGCCAGAGATTGTGCGTCAGCACGTTCCAGGCAACCAACCGTGCCTGATTCTCGTGGCCCTTGGCCACCAGCGGCCGCTCCATTCAGAAGCCGCTCTCCAGTGGCCAGCTCAGCGCGCCGGACTCCGGCCCCGGGGGGACGCTCCAGCGGTTCCGGACAGACTCCGGCAGAGTAGTGAAGGGCGGCGGCGGGATCCAGCCGGATTACCTTGTCCAGGAGAAGCCTCCGACCCGGCTCCAGATCTTTCTTGATGCCAGCGGCGCCTTCACTACTTTCGCGACCGAGTACCTGCGCAAACACTCTGGCGTTTCGGAGAGCTTCGAGGTGACGCCGCCGGTGCTGGATGAGTTCCAGGCGTTCCTGGCCGGACGCAAGGTCCTGCCCAGCGTGGCGGAATGGTCCGAGGTGCGCAATTGGACCGTGAACCGCCTCAAGACGGAGATCTTCAACCAAGCCCTCAGCGTGGCCCAAGGCGACGAGATCGAAGCCCAGCGCGACGTGGTCATTCTGGCGGCGCTCAAGGCGCTGAATCTGGAGTGATACGTGCCTTCCTCCACAGCTCCCTCACGGTCGCGGCTCAGCCTGAGCGCCCGTAAAAGGCGCGCAGGTTTTCCGCTACGCGCAGCACCGCGGACTCCAGCAGGTAAGGCCACAACGGCAGGGAGAGGATTTCGTGGCAGGCCCGTTCGGCGTTGGGGAGGGAACCCGGTTCACAACCGCAGTCGCGGAAGGCGGGATGCAGATGAAGCGGCTCAGGATAATGAACCGCCGTGGTTATGCCGTGCTCCTGCAAGTGAGTGCGCAAGCGGTCCCGGTCCGCCGCCCGGACCACATAGAGATGGTTCACCGATTCCGGACTCCGGCGGATAGGCCGCACCTCCGGGCAATCGGCGAGGGCCTGGTCGTACAGGGCGGCCAGCCGCGCGCGCCGCGCATTCCAGTCGTCCAAGTGAGGAAGAAAGGCGCGCAGGTAGCACGCCTGCATCTCGTCGAGCCTCGAGTTGATGGCGGGAAGGCGGCTCACTTGGCCGTTGTCCCGGCCTCCATCCCTGAGCAGCCTTATCTGCTTGGCCACCGCGTCCGAGTCTGTCGCTACGGCGCCGCCATCGCCCAGGCATCCCAGGTTCTTGGTGGGATAGAAACTGTAGGCCACCCACGGCGAATAGCGCGTGAACGGCTGCCCCAGGCGCCGCGCTCCGTGCGCCTGGCAGGCGTCCTGAATCAGTGCGATCTCGAACTTTTCCGCAAGGGCCGCCAGACGCTCCAGGCCGCAGGGCTGGCCGTACAGGTGGACAGGAACCAGCGCGCCGGTGTTCCGCGTGACCCGTTCCATCGCGTCGTTCGGATCGAGAAGCAGGGTCTCCGGATCCACGTCCGCGAAACGGGGCAATGCGCCCGCGGCCAAAATCGCCTGCGCGGTGAAAGGAGACGTCAAGGCCGAAGTGATGACCTCCCGTCTTGAGTGCGCTAGTCCCGCCGACCGAAGGCACAGCTCCAGCGCAGCCGTTCCGGAACCGACCCCTACTGCAAAGGCCGTTCCCAGATGCGCCGAGAACTCGCGCTCGAACGACGCGACTTGTTCGCCCAGGATGAAGTGCGCGCGTTCGAACAGGCGGGCCAGGTAGCGGCGGGACTCAGGCTCTGCCGCCTCCAACTGCGGCCGCAGATCGATCATCGGGACATTCATGCGGTTCGGTGGACCTTCCTCACGAGAGCAGGCACCGCGACCAGGTTCACGAACAGGCCCGCCAGTTGATAGAAGGTGGTGACGAGAGACCGCACGCGGAAGAACTGGCTGCGCCCATAGAGTCTCGGGTAGTGGTGGACGCCAACTTCCGCGAACTCCCATCCGGTCATTTCCAGCTTGCGCACCAGCTCCACGCACACCGTCCCGCTGTTGCTCTCCAGTGAGATCTGGTCGAGCAGATGCTTTCGAATGAGGCGGTAGTCGCAGTCGATGTCCCGAATCTCGACGCCAAACAGGAAGCGGGCGACCGAGTTGTATGCGTTGCCAATCCACACCCGGTGCAGGGGATCGCGCCGCTCCAGCTTGTAGCCGTTCACGAACCCCGTGTAGGGCCCAAGCCGCGCCAGCAGAGCCGGCAGTTCCCCGACGTCGTACTGGCTATCGCCGTCGGTGTAGAACACCAGTTCTTTTCGGGCCGCCTCGAAGCCGCTGCGCAGCGCCGCGCCGTAACCGCGGTTACGCGCGTGCGTGACCACGCGCAGCCGCTCGCCATGCAGCACCTGGAGGCGCTCGAGGACGCAAGCCGTGCTGTCCGTGCTGCCGTCGTTGACCACAATGACCTCGAAGTCCTCCACCTGTTGATCGAGCACGGCAAAAGTCCGGGCGATGAGCGAGGGCAAACTGGGTGCGTCGTTGTAAGCGGGGAAGAAGACGCTCAGGGAGGGATACTTTTTCGCGGGCATCATGCGGCCTTCTCTCCTACCAGGATCAGGGACTGGCCAGACGGAAGGTTTAGGCCCTCGCCCAGCCACGCCGATTCGGCCCAAAGGCAGCCGTACAACAGACGGTCCAGCCAGCCGGGCAGCGGACCCACTCCGGATTCGGGCGGCCGGCGCAGCAGCGGTTCCCATAAGCGGAACTTCGCCAGCGCGACTGGAAGCAGGAGCGTGTTCGCGTATGTGCACCGCAAGACGCGAATCCCCGCTTCGCGGGTGGCCGTGAGCAGTTGTCCTCGGGTAAGACGCTGCCGCTCGTGGATGAACTCGGAGTGCCGGCTGCGCAAGATGTTCAGCGCCGACGCGCGCAGAACCAGCAGGCCCCCGGGCGACAGAACCCGAGCCAGCTCCCCGATGGGACGACGCTCTTCTCCCGGTGCGAAATGCGCCAGAACATCCATGGCGCTGACCACGTCGAAGGCGCCGGCGCGGAACGGCAAGGCGGACAGGTCCGCCTGCGACAGCCGCTTCAGCCCCAAGTTGCGGCCGTAGGCAAGCCCCTCCCAGGCAATGTCCGATGGGTAGACGGTCCAGCCCCGCTCCTGTTCGAGAAGATTCGCGAAATAACCCGTGCCGCACCCCGCCTCCAGCACCCGGCGGATCTCCCGCCCCTTCAGCCACGGCTGCAGGATGCGGAACAGGATCCGCCGCATGCCCCGGTACCACCACAGGCGTCGCTCCGCCTCGGCGATGTTGGCGAATTCGGCCGGGTTCATCATCGGGCCGCGGTCCGTCTTTCCTGAGCCGCTGCCGAATCGAGCAGCTTGCACTGTACGCCGGGGCTCTCGGTGTCCAGATAATGGTGCAGTTGCGCGCGGTAGTACTCCAGTGTGCGGACGATGCCTGTGTCAAACGGGGTCGAAGGGGTCCACCCGAGTTCCCGTACGATACGGGTGCAATCCGTGCGGTAGTCGCCGATGTCGATCGACTTCCTTTCGGGAGGGAACGGCCGGCAAACGGGCGGAGGCCCCCCCGCCGCGCGGCGAGCGATCTCGGCGATCTGCCGCAATTCCAGGGCGGCCGGACCTCCCACGTTGTACACGGAAGAAGCAGGGTTCCGTTCGCATCCGGCCAACAAGAACGCCTCCACGGCGTCGTCGACGTACAACGGGTCCCTATGCTGCGTGCCGTCCCCGAACACCTCGATCGGCTGCCCCAAGAGGAGGCGCCGGATGAATGTGCTCAACACGCCCTGGCAAGGCGCATCCAGCGCCATTCTTGGCCCGTACACGTTGGTGAGATGCAGCACCACACTTTCCAGCGCCCCGTCGCGAGCGTACATCAGGTGATACATCACGGCGCTGTACTTGTGAATCCCGTTGATGTCGACCGGATGCACGGGGTGGTCTTCATCCACGGGGAGATATCGCGGCACTCCGTAGATCTGGCGCGTGCCGGCGTATACGATTCGAACACCCGGCGCCGAGCGCGCACACTCCTGGACGAAGCGGAGGTGGGCAACCGCATTCAACTGGGCGTCCCTCTCCGGGAATCGCATGCTGTGGACGTGACTGACCTCGCCCGCCAGGTTGAAAACCACGTCCGCGGACGCGAGCACCGTCCGGAATTCCGAGGCATCGGCGATGTCGCTCACCAGCACGCGCACATCACCCCTTACGGGGTGGATGTTGTGCTCGTTGGCCCCGCAGCCGCGAACTTTCGCGTCAACCACGGTCACCCTGGCGCCCAACTCCACCAGCCGGATCACTAGGCTGCTTCCGATGAAGCCCAATCCGCCCGTTACGACAGCCTTTTTCTGACGATAGCTGGATCTCACCATCTCCAGCCTCCCGAACGCCACCCCATCAGCGGCGCTTTCCCTGACACAATCACACTGGGGGAGTATTATACTGGCTTAATTAAAGAAGAGTCAAGAATGTCAAACGCCGAAACCATCGAAATGTGGAGTTCGCAGCGGTTTCGGATCGGGCTGCTGCTGGCCGCGCTGGCAATCCTTGCCTACCTGCCGGCCCAGAGCCTGCCCCTCATTGAGGACGATTACGGGCAGATTCATTTCGCCAGGGAATTCGGCCCGGTGTCCGGCTGGCGGGCGCTGGCCTCCGACGAGCTCTATCGCTGCCGCGCCACCTCGCTGATCCTTACCTACTGGACCGACAAAGCCTTCGGACTGAGCCCGCTGGCCTTCAATTTGAGCAGCCTGGCGCTGCACGTTCTGAACGTGTGGCTGATCTTCGGCCTGGGCGCCTGGAAGAAAATAGGCTGGCGGTACTCAGCGGTCGCCGCCGGCTTTTTCGCGGTGTACGAGGGGCACCAGGAGGCCGTCATCTGGTACGCCGCGATCCACGAACTGGTGCACCTTGTTTTTGCGCTCTTGTGCGTGCATTGCTGGCTGCGGTGGCTGGGTTCCGCCCGCACGCGCTTCCTGTTGGGGGGCTTCGGATTCTACGTCCTCGCGCTTCTGTCGAAAGAGTCGGCCGTAGCTCTTGTCCCTCTGCTGATTCTGCTTGCGGTTTTTGAAAGGGCGAAGTGGCGCCGGGTACTGCTTTCCACTTTCCCTTTCGCTGTTGTGGCAGTGGGGTACTTCCTGCTGATCTATGCGAATCGAGCCACTCACCTGCACTTCAACGACGCCGGGACGTTTTCTCTGCACGCCCCGTTCTGGATTACCTGGACCCACAGCATGGGGCGGTTGCTTTGGATCTGGGGTTGGCTGAGCGCACTGGCGCTGATAGTGTGGCGAGCGCCAGACAGGACGCGTCTGGCAATCATGGGAGCCGCCTGGGCTGGCATCGCCCTGTTGCCTTATTGTTTCTTAACATACATGTCACGTGTGCCAAGTCGCCATACTTACTTTGCTTCCGTGGGCCTGGCTATTGTGGTCTCGGCCGGGTTTTGGGCAGTTCGCGAGAGGTTCCAAGCGCGCCCTTGGTTGAGTTGGGGGCTGGCCGCCGTCGTTGTTGTACACAACTGTGCCTACCTGTGGATCCGTAAGCAGGTGCAGTTCCTAGAAAGGGCTGCTCCAACCGAGAAGCTATTGGTTTTTGCGTCGCAGGTGGAAGGGCCGGTCTATATTCATTGCTTCCCCATAGGCATGGAGGATGCACAGTGGGCCTTGGAGCTTCGGCTGAACAAGCACGCGTATCCCATGATCTCGGGCCGGTCTCTCTCGGAGATCAAGGATCGTTCCAGCGTCTTCTGCTGGACTCCTCGCGAGCATTGGAGCCGGACCAGCCAAACGCACGCCTCGAGCTCTCCCCCTTCTCATGGGACCGTGGTAGCTGTTCCGCCGCTTCTACTGATCGAGCAGTAGCGGGGACAAGTTCCGAAAGCTTCCGCCCGGGTCGCTGTCGTCTCCCCCCGAAAGCTGGGGGGGCGAATCGGTGGAGAAGACAATCTCCCACTTCGACACCCCCTTGACGAAAAACCGCGCAACTTCGCCGGCCAGGGTGTCGGTTTCGCCGGGGCCGGGGCCGGTTCCGAACACCTGCGGGTAGTATCCCGGGGCGAAACCGATGTTCGACGCGGCCAGAATCTTGGCCGGGTCCGTCCAGTTCGTGGGATCGCTCAGATCCGGGTTGAAGGCCAGGTAAATTCCTTCTTGCGGCCAACCCGTCTTGCAGCAGGCGTGGTTTAGCAATACAACATAGCGCTGGAGAAACGCATTCCAGTGAACGGCGGGACCCCAAAAAGAGTTCGTGTCGGCACGGTCCCAGGAGACCGCGGCCGGAAAGATGGGCGTCACCATTCCCCCAAGCCCCGGCTGGCTCCAGTCCCCCATGTAGTACTTATGCACGTTCCCAACGGGACTGGCCCGGTCGGTGAAGGCCATTCGCGCCATGGCGACTCCCTGGCTGCTTGCGGGGCCGCCGTAATTGGTGAAGAGAAAGTAGAAATACTCGTGATTCTGGTCCGGAATCACCGAGAAATCCCCATGACCGCCGGCGAAGAAACCATTCTGTGCATTGCAGTTGGGCACGTCGCCGGAGGACAAGACGATTCCCAAATCGAGGAACGTCCGGCCTCCATCGGTAGACACCAGAGCCCCGATCTTCGGGGTTACCAGGCCCTTGTACGCACAGCCCCCGTTGGCCTCGTGATGATACCAGGCATAGACGGAGCCGTCCTCATCCGGCCAGACTGCTTCGATCCACAAGGGATAGTGGTCGGGAGGCAGGACGAGGGGCGGCCGGGATACCCGGAGGTTGAACAGATCAGATCCCCTCATCGCGATCGGCACTCCCGTGGAGGTGTAGGCCTTCAGCCTTCCATCTTTTTCCCAAAAGGCCGGGCTGTTGCCGTCCACGATGGTGGACGGAAGCGACATCTGCTCGGCCGTGTAGAGATGTGCAGATTGACCGCAAGCGATGGCTGCAACGGCCATCGCTGAGAGGACTGCTTTGAAGCCCAGGTTCACGGATGTGGCCGCACTTTCTATTACATGAGATCGGCTCAGCTCACACTACTAGTTAAGACGCGTCCGGCCTGTAACGGATTACACAAAGAGTTATTAAGAAACGTTAGCCAAGCTATAGGGCCGCTGGGCCGCAGTCGCCCCTTCCCGCACAGGGGATGATATCGAACGGGATCAGCGCCAGGACTTGAACCGGGGCCAGGATTCCCGGAGATCGCCCTTGAAGCCACGGCAGAGGTAGACGGGGAAGTTCTCGGACGGCATGGCGTACTGGTTGTACACCTGGGCGACGGGTTCCGCGCTCTGGAACATCCGCGTGAGCCGCTCCGGTGTCACGCTGCCGCCCAGCCAGATCACGATCTCTCCGGAGTAATCCCGCGGCCCCCAGAAGAAGTAGTTCTGGTGGCCGCTGATGGCCTTGGGGAGACCGTACCTGGGCCCGAACAGATCGATCGCTCCCGCCACCCCATAATTCTCGCCGAAGATGGCCGTCTTGACTTGTTCCGCGGGGGTCAATCCGTTGTAGACACGCGCCGCCACTGCCGCCATCTCTTCCCATCCGTGCATGTCCGCGAAGAACTGCGGCAGCGGTCCGGTCTTCCGGTTCTCAATGGCCGGCTGTTGCAGGTGCAGGGCGGTTGCATAACGTATGTACGTTGCTTCGGGGAGGATCGGCATGGCCAAGGGCGCCACCAATGCTCCCGTCGCCACTATGAGCATGGCATAGGCGGCCAGAGCCCACCGCCAGTAGCGGCCGCGGTCGAAAAGCTGCTGGAGGAGGACTGCGCCGGCCGCCAGCAGCATGGGGTACGCGGGCATCAGGTAATACACCCTGCTGTTCAGAACAATGAGTGTTGCCAGCATGATCAGATAGGCCCACCCCAGCGCCCGGTAGCGCTTGCCGTCTCGGGAGAAAAAGTAGTAGCCGAGCCCCGCGAGCCAGATGGGACAGGTGAGCGGAGAGAGGTACATGATCTGCTGCAGGATGAACTGGAGCGGACTGAGCGAGACGTTCCTTCCCATCGCGCGGATGTTGTGTTGCAGTTCGATCATCGGGAAGCCGTGCTGGTACTGCCACAGCAGATTGGGAAGGAATATAAGAAACGCCGCCAGCCCTCCCATCCACATCCAGGGGCTGCGGAGAAGCCTCCGCTCGGACGTGAGCAACAGCCCGGCGACGACCGCGAAACCGAACAGGATCGTTGTCTGCTTGTTCTCGAGCCCCAGACCGGCCAACACGCCGAACCACAGCCACAGCTTGGAATTGCCGGTCTTGACGATGCGAATCAGGAAGTAGACACATCCCATCCAAAACAGCGGCTCGAAGGCGTTCATCGAGAGGTAGTGATCCGAACCGAGGCTCGCCGGCGCCAGCATGACAGCCAAAGCGGCCAGCGCCTGCGCAAAGCGCCTCCCGCCCAGTTCCCGCACCAACAAGCCCGTCAGCAGGACCAGGCCAGCGCTCGCCAGGGCAGGAAAGAACCGGATGGCCTGCAAGGAATCCCCGAACAGGACGCGAGCCAGCGCGGCGATGACGGCAATGAGCGGAGGCTGGTCCACGTAGCCCCAGTCCAGATGTTGACCGCAGGCCAGGAAGTACAGCTCATCCCTGAAATAGCCGTACTGCCGGGCGAACAGCATGTGGAACAGGAGCAGTCCCGCCGCCAGATACGCAACCAGCGCCGGTCCGCTGGTAAGGGTCCAGCGCAACCCGGGTTGCGCCGGTGATGTCAGGTTTTCCTTCGCCTTGCGATCCATGCTTCCCGCAGAACCGGCAGCAGGGAGAGAAAGATGACCAGCAAGATGGCTTTCTCGAAATGCCGCCGCACCAAAGGCACGCTGCCCAGGAAATAACCGAGCCCCGTCATGGAGGCCACCCAACCGACAGCGCCAAAAACGTCATACGAGAGGAAGCGAAAATAGTTCATCTTTCCTACGCCCGCCATGAACGGGGCGAAGGTGCGCAAGATGGGGGCGAACTTGGCGTAAATCATGGTCCGGCCGCCGTACCTGGAGTAGAACGCCTGTGTGCGCAGCACGTACTGCTTCTTGAAAAAACGGGTGTCAGGCCTCTTGAAAACCATCTCTCCGGTCCGCCGCCCCAGGAAGTAGCCGGTCGTGTCGCCAAGCAGCACGGCGGCCATCAGCGTCAGGTTGATGACCACCAGGTTCAGTTCGCCGGCCCCCGCCACCACCCCGACGGTGAACAGGAGGGAGTCCCCCGGCAGGAAGAAGCCCGTCAGCAACCCTGTCTCCGCGAAGATCACCCCGAACAGCAGGCTATATCCCAGCCAGCCCCTGAGCACCGTGGTGATGAGATGAATCAGGCGTTCGGGAGTCGTCAGCGTGCGCAGGAAGTCCAGGATGGCCTGAATCATGAGCGGGAACTCGAGTCCGGCAGCCGAAGCCGCCAGCCTGGCGTGTCACGAGCCACGGTAGCTGGCCAGAAGCCGGTTGATCACGTCCTGATGGACCTTTACCTTCCCAGCCTTGACCAATTGAGCGAGGACATTGTCGTCGAATGTCGACAGCCTCTGTTGCGCCTTTCGGTCCCTGATCTCCTGTTGGAGAGCGTCGCGCTGGGCCGCCAGGTCGGCCTCATTCGCCGGAGTCCTGTCCACAGCTTTGTAAATGACTTGCCGGTCACCCACCGTCACGGGGCCGAGGATCTTTCCCTCGGGCGCGGTGAACGCCTCTTCGAAGTAGCCGGCGCTTCCCAAACCCTCGGCTGCGCCGTTACGGGTGAAGTCGGGCGTGGTCTTGTCCTCCAGGTCCATTTCCTTGGCAACTCTCTTCAGGTCGCCGCCCGTTGCTATGGCCTTCTCGATGGCTTCCTTGGCCCGCTGTTGCATCAGTTGGCTCAGTTTGTCCGTGGTGAGACGATTGCGGATCTGGTCTTCGACAGCGGCCAGGTCGGCCGGATGCGCCGGGAAGACCTCCGTCACGGCCGCCACCGCGAGCTTGGTGGGCGCGATCTGCACGACCGGCGTAACTTCACCTCTCTTGAGAGACGATACGGCGTCGTCCAGCTCACGGCTTGTGCCGATTCCCGGGATCGCGTCACTGGCGCCGACGTGGTCCGCCCGGATGAACTGCAAGCTCAACTCGCCCGCGATCTTCTCGGCGGAAAGCGGGTCCTTGTTCAGCGCGGCCCGTGCCTGGTCCGATAGCTCCTGCATGCGGTCGAAGACCATCTGCTTCTTGCGTTCCTCGGCCAGTTGCGCCTTCACCTCCTCGAACGTCCGGACGTGCGCTTCCTCCTTGCCCAGTACTTGGAGAATGTGGAACCCATATTCGGTGGAGATGACGTTGCTGATTTCGCCCTTCTTCAGAGAGAACGCGGCGTCCTCGAAAGGCTTCACAGTCTGGCCCCGGACAATCCAGCCGAGGTCCCCGCCTTTGGCCGCCGATCCCGGGTCCTCGGAGTCCTTCCTGGCGAGTTGCGCAAAATCGGCCCCGGCCTTGAGCTGCTTGAGCAGTTCCTCGGCTCTGGCATGGATCTTGGGAATCTCGTCCTGTGGCTTGCCGGTGGTCTTGAGCAGGATGTGGCGCACTTGTACGCGCTCCGGCACACGGTAAGTGTCCTTGTTCTGCTCGTACGCCTTCCGGAGCTCGGACTCCGGGATCGTGATCCCTTGGGCCACTTTGTCCTCGTCCACGACCAGCACGTCGAAGGAGCGCTTCTCGGGAACTTGGAACCCCAGCCGGTTCTGCTCGAAATACTGCTTGATCTCTTCGGGCCGGATGGTCACCTCGGAGCGGTACTTCGCGGGCGGAAGCGCCACGTATTCGATCTTGACCTTGTCGTTCTTGGCGTGGAACTCCTGCTCGATCTCCTTCGGGGAAACCACGATGCCGCCGGCCACCATTCCCTGCAAATCTTCGAGGAGGAGTTGCCTGCGCAGCGTGCTCTCGAACTGCGGGATGGTCATGTTCTGCTCAGCGAGCGCGGCTGCATAAGCGTCTCTGCCCGCGAACTGGTCGCCGCTGAACAATTGCGGCAGGACGGTCCGGATAGCGGCGGCCAGATCGGCCTCGGACACCTGGAACCCCATCTGCTGCGCCTGGTAGGCGACTGCGTACTGGATGACGACCTGGTCGATGATGAGCGGAGCGTATACCGCCTGCATCTGCGGGGGGGTGGACCGGCCACGGAACTGCGCCTGGAGGGTCTGCTGGAGCTCCGGCAGCGTCAGCACCTCCTTGCCGAACTCGGCCACCACTTGGGAATCGCCGCCGGTGTTCATTCCGACGCCGGGGACGAGATACGTCACCATCGAGAGAGCGACCAGCAGCAGCAAGCCGCCCAACATAATGCGCACGACCTTGGCCCGGCTGCGAAACAGGTCAAACATGTGTGTGTTTCTCCTGCAAAGAAGGAATATTCAGTATAACTTACGGTGGGGAAGCTATCTCTGGCCGCCGGGCGCCGCCTGCCTCGCCCGTTCCCCCATGCGGCACTCGGCGTGCACGGCCTGAACCGCCTTCTCCAGTCCCGCGCGACGCACCACGATGGCGATGGTCAGCTCGCTCGAGCCCTGCGCGATGGCGATGATGTTGATTTGCTCCCGCGAAATCGCGGTGAAGATGCGCCCCGCCAGGCCTGGTGTTCCTCGCATGCCTTCGCCCACCACGGCCAGCAGACCGACACTGTCATCGACCTCGATGGGGCGCAGGTACCCGTGCGCCAGTTCCAGCGCCAGCCCGGCTTCGAGCGCCGCCAGCGCCGCGGCGAGCTCCTGCTTGCGGACCAGGAAGCAGAAGCTCTGGCGGTAGCTGGAGCTGGAGAGAAGCAGCACCTCCACGTTGGCCCGGGCCAGCGCGTCGAGCGCCCGGGCCATCACCTGGGTCACGCTCAGGGCCGGGCTGGCCGGTTCGATCGAGACCAGCGCCACGTTCGCCATCGAGGTCACCGCGCGGGCGCCTCCGGTCGCCTCGATTTGCGGCACGATCCGGGTGCCGGGCTTGTCGGGCGCGAAGCTGTTCTTGCTCCACACCGGGATCTGCTTTTCGACCAGCGGCGCCAGCGTGCGCGGGTGCAGCACCTTGGCCCCGTTGTAGGCCAGCTCGGCCGCCTCGCTGTAGGTGACCTCGTCGAGCACCGCGGCGTCGGGCACCAGGCGCGGGTCGGCGGTCATGATGCCGTCCACATCGGTCCAGATCCACAGCTCCGAGGCGTCCAGGACCGAAGCCAGGATCGAGGCCGAGAAGTCCGAGCCGCCGCGGCCCAGCGTGGTCGGCCGTCCGTCCGCAGTGGCGCCGTTGAACCCCGTCACCACGGGCACGACGCCTTGCTCGATCATGGGGCAGCAGGTCCCGCCGCGCCTTTTCGCGGGTCGGCTCCATCAACGGGCTGGCGTTGCCGAAGACCGCGTCGGTGACGACGATGTTCGCGGCGTTGACCGCCTGCGCGCTGGTTCCCTGGGTCTCCAGGTAGGACGCCAGCAGCAGGGCCGAAAGGCGCTCGCCGATGGCCACCGCCTCGTCCACCGAGCGCGGCGGGCGCTCGCCGAGCATGCGGATGCCGTTGGCGATGCGCTGGAAGTCGGCGATCAGGGACTGAATCCCCGCCAGCGCCTCTTCCTGCTTCTCCGGCGGCAGCAGTTCGCGGCACGTTTCGAAGTGCCGTGTCCGGAGCTTCCTGAAGTTGGCCTCCATGCCGGCCTCATCGCCCGCCTCGGCGTGGCGCAAGGTGTCCAGCAGCAGGTCGGTCACCTTGGACATGGCCGAGACGACGGTCACCACGCGGCCGCACGCGCCTCTGGTCGGCAGAAATCCGGGCCGCGACGCGAATACGTTCGGCCGAGCCCATGCTGGTCCCGCCGAACTTCATCACAAGCAGATCGTTCAACTTACGGTTTCCTTTCCGTTGGTGGTGCGCTCGCGTACGAGCTTCAGAATCGCCTCTTCCACCTGTGCTATCGTCAGCCCCGTGGAATCCACGTAGACGGCGTCGGGCGCCTGCACCAGCGGGGCTTCCGAGCGCGTGCGGTCGCGCTGGTCGCGTTCCCGGATCTGCCGCGCCATCTCCTGGGGATCGATCGATTCGCCCTTTTCCGCGCTCTCCCGCTGCCGCCTGCCGGCTCGCACCTCCGGATCGGCGTCCAGGAAGATCTTGATCGCGGCATCGGGGAAGACCACCGTGCCGATGTCCCTGCCTTCCATAACCACGCTGGTTTGGGCCGCCATCCGCCGCTGCTCCTCCACCATGGCCCGGCGCACGCCGCCGATGGCGGAGACCTGGGACGCCGCCTGCGACACCTCCGGGGTGCGGATCGCCTCCGTGACGTCTTCTCCGTTCAGCAGCACACGGGAACCCGCGGACTCCAGTTCGATGCGGGACTGGCGGGCCAGTTGCTCCAGCCGCTGCACATCGCCCAGTTCGACTCCCGCCCGCAGCGCCCAGAGCCCCACTGCCCGATACATGGCGCCGCTGTCGATATAGAGGAAGCCGAGCCGGCCTGCCAGGTTGCGCGCGATGGTGCTCTTGCCCGCCCCCGCGGGCCCGTCAATCGCCACCACGATGCGTTTCGCCATGCCAGTTGTTCCGTCCGCTTACAATGGTATTGGGATGACCTCCGGCGAGTTCGACAAGCTGGTGGAGAAGGCCGTCAGGGCGATTCCTCCCCGCTTCCGCCGGCGGCTCCAGAACATCGCTTTCCTTGTGGAGCGGGAGCCTCCCCGGCCCGGCATCCTGGGGCTCTACCAAGGGCACCCCTTGCCCACCCGAAGCGTCAGCGACAGCTTCACCCTGCCGGACCGCATCACCATCTTCCAAGGCCCACACGAGCGGCTTGCCCGGGACCGTCTTCAGCTCGAGAAACTCCTGAAAGATACAGTATGGCACGAGGTGGCCCACTACTTCGGCCTGGACGAACGCAGCGTCCGCCTGGCCGAGCGCCGGAGGGCAAGGCTGGGGCAGCCTTAGGCGCTTGTTGAAAGACCTGCTGGGCAAGTCGGGAGACATACCCCACGTGGACGCAAGTCGCTGATTCTAAGTGTGGGATATGACTCCCGTCTTGTCCTGGCCCGCATTCGGGCAGGTCTCTCAACAAGCTCTGAGGTCTCACAGGGAGCAGAATGCCCCGTGCGCCTCGGCGCCGCCATCTGAGCACGTTGACTACTCGTTCACATGCACCACTTGGGCTGGGGGGAAGCCGTTGAACCAGGTGGCGCTGGCGTTGCTGTAGGCGCCGATGTTCTCCGAGTAGACCAGGTCCTCGATCTCCAGCTCGGGCAGTTCTTCGAAGTGCGAGATCGTGTCCAGCCCGTCGCAGGTTTGGCCGAAGACCGAGCAGATCTCAGCCGGCCCCTTCTTGAAAGCTTTCAGATGATACTGGCAGTGGTCGAAGATGATGCCGCTGAAGGTGTGATAGACGCTGTCGTCGATGTAGTAGCAGGTCTTGCCGTCGCGCACCGCCTTGCCGATGATCCGCGCCAGCGAGGTCGCGGCGGTCGCTACCAGGAAGCGGCCCGGCTCGGCGAGGATCTGCATGTCCGAGGGGAACAGACGGCCGATCTCAGCGTTGATTCTTCGCGCCAGCGCGCTGAACGGCTTGACGTGCCGGTCGTAGGGCACGGGGAACCCGCCTCCGATGTCCAGAATCTTGATCTCGCCCCCGCGTGAGGCGGCCTCACGCATCACCGCCGCCGCCATGTTCAGCGCCTGGACGAAGTTCTCGAAATTGGTGCACTGGCTGCCGACGTGGAAGCTCACGGCCTCGATCACCAGCCCGATCCGGAACGCCTCCTCGATCAGGTCCACGGCTTCGCCCGGGTCGCAGCCAAACTTGCTGGACAACTCCACCATCGAGCCCGTGTTGGGCACCCGCAGGCGCAAAGCCAGCCCGGCCCGCGGAGCGTACTGCTGGATCTTGCGCAGCTCGGCCCAATTGTCGAAAGTGACCAGGGGCTTGTATTGGTCCAGCTCCAGGAGCGTCTCCTTGGGCTTGATCGGGTTGGCGTAAACGATCTTGTCCCAGATGAAGTTCTGCCTCTCCTTGGCCGCCAGGTGCTGGATGTTCTCGTGGACCAGCATGAACTCCGGCAGCGAAGCCACATCGAAGCTGGCCCCCGCCTGGTAAAGGGTGCGGATGATCTCGGGCGCGGGGTTGGCCTTGACCGCGTAGTAGGCCTGCACCCTGGGCAGATGCTTCTTGAAGGCGGCGTAGTTGCGGCGGATGATGTCGTGATCGATCACCACCACGGGCGTGCCGTGCCGGCGGGCGATGGATTGGAGGTGGCGGGAGGTCATTGGTTGTGCAGGAAGTACTCGCGGGTGAGCGCTTCCATCATTTTGCCGCGCTGATCGTACAGCCGCTTGAGCTTGCGCGGCTTGTGCCGGGCCAGGGCATAGTGGGTCAAAATGGGCATGGCGATGGTGCTGTCGGTGTAGCAGACCACTGCGTCGGGCAGGCGGTCCGGGTCCACCTTGCCCCAGCTCACGGCCTCGCTGGGCGTGGCGCCGCTCAGACCCCCGGTGTCGGGACGCGCGTCGGTGACTTGCAGGAAGTAGTCTTGCCCGAATTCCTTGATGCGCAGCACTTCCTGGATCTGTGGCTCGGTCTGGAGCATGAAGTTCTTCGGGCTCCCCCCGCCCCACAGGACCACGCCGCTCCTTCCGCCGGCGCGCTTGGCCGCCAGCACGTAGGCCGTGGTTTCATTGACGTCGATGGAGGGATTGACACGCAGCTTGTTGCCCCGCAGCTCGACGCCGGCCACGTTCATGCCGATGGTGGAATCGCCCGGCGAGGAGGTATAGCAGGGCACTCCCGCGCGGTAAGCGGCGGCGAGCACCGACACGTCCTTGAGTCCGGCCTTGCGCTCCCATTCGGCGGCGTAGCGTCCCAGCAGGTAGTGCAGCTCCCCGGTGCCCATCTCCTTTTGAAACTCGGGCTGGACCAGGATGCCGCGAAGGATTTCGTCGGTCGCCATCAGGCAGTCGCTGTATCCCAGAAGGACATCGTAGACGCGCACGATATCGTTGTTGCGCAACTCGGTGTCGTCCATGTTGTGGCGCCCCACGCGCACGGGATAGTTCAGCGCGAAGTGCAGGTCGTGGTAGAGGTTCGCGCCGGTGGCCACGATCCAGTCCACAAAGCCCGCCTTGATGAGCGGCACCATCGAGGAACAACCCAGCCCCGCGGGCGTGAGAGCGCCGGCGAAGCTCATGCCGATGGTCACCTCCGGCGCCAGCATCTTCTGGACGAACAAATGGCAGCCTTCCTTGAGGCGCGCCGAGTTGTAAGCCAGAAACACGTTGTCGACGATGTCGGCGAGCTTCTCCCTGCCGGTGAGGTTCTTGGGCAGGATGCGCTGGCCGGAGAGGTATTTGTCGCGGTCCGGGCACTTCTGTTTCCGAAGCCAGTCGGGAACCTCGGAGAGATCTTCGCGGTAGCGGCGGTCGGGTTTCTTGCTTTTAGCCATGGTGCAGAATACGATTATGGCAGAACGTTGCGGCCCTGCCGCGGGGTACAATTTGCCTCAGAGGGAACGAGTTTGATCTTTTGGTGGACGCTGAGACGACTGCGGTCGGAGGACCGTGCCACCCGTGCCAGGGCGGCCGCCGCCCTGGGAGCCTCCCGGGAGCCGCGGGCCGTCGAAGCGCTGGTGGAGGCTCTGCACGATGAGAGCATCAGCCCGCGCCACCCGGTGATCGACGCCCTGGGGCAAACCGGCGACCCGAAGGCTCTGGAAGCGCTGCGCGATCACCTGAACAAGGGACCGTCTCATCACCAAGTCTATGTGGTGAAGGCGATGCGGCGTATCGGCGGCGACCAAGCGCTTCAGGCTTTGATCGAGGCATTGGGCAGCACATCCTTGGAAGCGAGACAGGCGGCCGCTGAAGCGCTGGAGCTGGGCGGGTGGGCTGCTTCGGATGATGCGCTGCGGCTGCGTTGCGCGCTGGTCAGGGAAGACTTCCACACCTTGCAACTCCTTGGCGCCGTGGCCGTGGAGCCCCTGGTGGACATCCTCCGCGACTCCCTTCCCGCCAAGCAGGCGAGAGCTGCCGCGGCCCTGGGTGAGATCGGCGATCCCAGGGCGGCCAGTTACCTCGTGAGCGCGTTGGCTCACTACGATGAAGGCGTCCGGCGAGCTGCCCGGCAGGCGATCACGAAGCTCGACCCCGCTCGGATGCGTGCGGCGGCGCAAGCGGCAACCACGGCTCCAGCTTCTGTCGTGGGGCCAGCCGGGCCAAGCGGCGAAGTGCAGGAGAGCGCCGCAAACGGCGAGAAGCCCGCGGCGCTGGGTTTCTCGATGCCGGCGGAATGGGAACCTCACGAGGCAACCTGGCTGGCCTGGCCGCACAACCCCGCCGATTGGCCGGACAAGTTGGACACGATCCGGTGGGTCTACGCGGAGATCGTTCGGAATATCTCACCGGCAGAGACGATCCGCATGCTGGTCCTGTCCGCGGCCCAGGAGCAGGACGCGCGGCGCTGCCTGGCCCGCGCTGGCGCCGACGCCTCGCGCGTCGAATTCCTCGTGTGTCCCACTGACCGCGGCTGGACCCGGGACAGCGGCCCCGTGTTTGTCCGGCGAGCGGGCGAAACCGCGATCGTTGATTTCCATTTCAACGCGTGGGCCAAGTATCCCGACTGGCAGAAAGACCGCCGCGTGCCGGAGACCGCCGCCGGGCGCCTCGGCAAGCGCTTGTTCCACGCGCGGCACGAAGGGCGCGACTTCATCCTGGAAGGCGGCGGCATCGATGTCAACGGCCGCGGCACGCTCGTGACGACCGATGAGTGCTATCTCGACCGTGTGACCCAGGTTCGCAACCCGGGCTTGGGGCGCGGGGAGTTCGAGGAGACGCTCCGCGAGTACCTCGGCGCGACCAACGTGTTCTGGCTGGGCGGCGGCGTGGCGGGCGACGACACGCACGGCCATGTGGACGACATCTGCCGCTTCGTGAACCCGCACACCGTGGTTCTGGTCCGGGAGGACGATTCCAGGGACATCAACTACCGGGCGCTGGCGGAGAACTGGGACCGGATTCAGGACCTGCGCCTGGAGGACGGCTCGAAGCCCGAGGTGGTGGCGCTGCCCATGCCGGGGCCGCTCTACTTCGACGGCGACCGCCTCCCGGCCAGCTACGCTAATTTCTACATCGCGAACGCAGCGGTCCTCGTGCCAACCTTCAACGACCCGAACGACCGAGCCGCGCTGGGGATTCTGGCCGATTTGTTCCCAGACCGCCCCGTGGTGGGCATCCACTGCGTGGATCTGGTGCTCGGCTTCGGCACACTCCACTGCCTCGCCCAGCAGCAGCCGGCGTGAGGGTGCGGCCTTACTGCTGCGCATCCTCGGGCTTCAGCGCTTTCAGTTCGACGTGCTCGGCGCCACCTTCCTCCAGGTTGATCCTGACCGCCTTCCGCTCGAAAGGCGCGGCTAAGCCGGGATCGCGAGGCAGTTCGGGTTGGGACTCTTCCCAGGCGTAGATCTTGTAGCCCCCGGGCGCCAGGCCGCTGATTGTGAACTTGCCGTCCTGGTCGGCCGTGGCGAACTTGTTGAGGTAAGGCTGCCCGGCGCGGAGCGGGTCGGCGAGGACCGCCACATAGCTGCCCGTGGCCGGCTTGTCGTCCGCTGTCACGGCGCCATCCAGGGTAGCCCCTTTCAGACTCAAAACCAGATCGACGGTGGCGGTGGTCCTGAAATTGGAGAGGTCAATGCCTTTGTCGATGACCTCCTGGCTGGCGAGTTTCACGGACTGGATGTATGCACCCTGAGGAAGACCGTACACGTTGAGGTAGTATCTGTCCGGAAACACTGAGGCGATCTTGAACGAACCCGTCTCGGCGACGCGTCCGCTGGGGGCGCCGACCGGCATCCCGTCCACCGAGATCAGAGCCAGACTCAGGCGTTGGACGTCTGAACTCTGCTGGCCATCGATCTTGACGGTTCCGGACACGGTCAAAGGTTCCGTCAAGGGCACGAGCAAGCCGGTGATATCGGAGGTGGTCACGTCCACCATGGTTTTCCCCACGACCCCTCCGGCACTGCCTCTGCCCATTCGCTGGGCGACGATGTAGTAAGAGCCGGGCTGGACACGAGCCATCTCGAATGATCCGTCCGGCCTCACCTGGGCGCCGCCGTAGCCCAAGAGCGCGGCGGCTGCCCGCGGCATGAGCATGAGCCTTACGCCGGCAAAATCCTGCGGGTTTCCTCCCATCACCTTGCCTTGGATGCGGAAGAGGTATCCGCTGCGGAGAGTGATGTTGATGCCGGCGACCTCCTGCCCGGCGGCGATGTCGATGGGCAAAGCGGCGGACGAGTCCGCGGAGGAAGGGTAATAAGTGGGAACGGGAGCTTGCTCGGCAGTGCCAGACCGGCCCGTCGTGGAGATGCCTCCCCTGCCACGGTTGGTGGCGACGACCAAGTACCGTCCTGGTGAGAGTTCGGCGATGCGGTACTCGCCGATATCGTTGGCCGTGGCCGACCCGCCGGACGCCTGTCCGGCTTGCCCGCCGCCCCCCCGCATCCCTCCCTGGGGCCCGGCCTGCACTGAGCCGAGGCTGCCGAGGCGGTAGGCCATGACGTTCGACCGCGGCAAGGGATCGCCCTCCTCATCGATCACCTGACCCATGATGACGCCCTGCGGCGTCAGCCGGAACTCCAAATCCATCAGATACTGTCCCTCAGAGAGGCTCAGGGGAGCGCCGGACCGGCCCGGAGTCCGCGAGCCGTACCCCTGTCGCAGAAAACCGACTCTGTCGGCTGTCAGGCGGTACGTGCCAGGCGGGATGTTCTCAACCAGGAAATGCCCATCGTTGTCCGATCTGCCTGTCCGCGATCCTACGCCCTGGCCCGATCCCGCAAGCGTGAGGCTTACTCTCGGCACCGGCTCACCGGTCCTGGCGTTCACGGTGCGACCTTCGATCCTGCAGAGTTTCTTCGGGTCGATGGCCGCCTGCTGCCCTGCCACGGCGCCTTGGCCTGCTTGCCGGACCTGGCCCCAGGAGGCCACCGCCAGACAAATTAGCGCCATGCAAGTTCGCCCCATGCGGAATCCTTCTCTCATAGTAATGCGCGAACCAGCTTTGCCGGGCTTCAACTACTGCGTCTGGCCCGGCACTGTTGGCACTGGCGGGAATGGCATCCTGCCGGGGCGCATCGGCGGGAATCCGCCCGGAGGTCCGAACGGACCTCCCTGGCCGGGACCTCTCGGTCCAATCGGCTGGGGACCCGGGATCTGGCCGCCCGGCGCGACGCCTGCCGGCACGACGCCAACTGGCGTCTGGCCCACGGGCTGCGCCGCGGCCACGGCAGTCCGGTCCTGGCGCGGATCGTACAGGAATTCCCACTCGTTGTACTTAGTCCGGTCGTTGTAAACCTTGATGCTGTCCGCGTCGAGCTCACTAGCCACGCCCGCGAGCATGGGAGTTCCCCCTGGCTGGCTGCCGCTCGCCGTGGGGACCCCCGACAAGCCGCGGGGATTCGGTGTGGTCAGCATGGTGCGGATGATGTCGAGCGCGGGATTGCTGCCGGCCGCCGCCTGCCCTTGCATGGGAAATTGCTGAGTCGCGCTGGTTACGGGCTGGGCGGGCGTCCCCTGCCCTGGCGGGCCGCCGGGAAAGGCCGGCTGAATCGTCAGCCCCGCGGGAACGCCGGGCTGCTGGCCAGGCACCCCTCCCATCTGCACCGGGTAGATCTGGCCCGGAGCGAGTGGAGGAAACCCGGCCGGCTGCTGCTGGCCCGCCGGCGCAACTCCCTGCTCACCGGGAGGCGGCTCCACCTGCGCCGTGCCCGGCACGAGAGCATTGTCCATGCTCGGCTCCATCGCGTCGGCCTGGTTTGCGGCAGAAGGCAATGTGACGTCGCTGGGCCGCCGCTGCATCCACATCGGGGCGGCAGCCTCCCCGGAGGCCGCCGCTGCCGTCTCGCTGTCGGGTTGACCCTTCTGTCCCGGGGGCTTGTTCACCAGCGAATCAGGGAACACCCCAGGGCCGACGGCGTGAATCAGGCGCCATTCGTCCTTGTCGGTCATGGGGTCCTTGTAGCGATGCCGCAGGAAGCGCCGGTCGTTGGTGTTATCGAGCGCGTCCAAATTCGGCGGGTACCGCTGGAAGGCGCGGTAGTAGAGCTGGATGGCGCGCTGGTACTGCTCTCCGCGGTCGATGAGCGTCTGCTCGCGGTTTCGCTGCGACTCGAACACCACCCTGGGCAACTCCATGTACAGGGAGATCGCAACGAAGGCCGCCAGCAGGAACACCACCAGCATCGCGAAGCCGGCCTCCTGCCGTCGTGTCCTCCGGGTCGGCATCCTCACGCCTGAGGCTCCAGCGGCAGCGTCTGCTCCGCTTTGAACTCCAGGTCCTCCATTACTACCGAGTTTACGCCGATCTTCACCACTCGATAGCGTTTCTTCAGCACGTCGCCCTCGGAGGCCACCACAATCTGGTCGCCATCCAGGAAGAAGGCGCGCCGGTTTCCCTGCCGGAAAGCCGTGCTGTAGCCGTAGAACTTTAGCGGAATGGGCGGCGGAGCCGGCTTACGCTCCGGCTCGGCCGGAGGAGGAGGCAGCGGGACGGTCTGAATCTTCGCCTTCGGGATGACCTTGGCCTCGGGCGTCGCGGGTAGCGGCGCGGCGGAGAACTCAAACAGGCTGCGGGCGCCCCCCTGCACTCTGACCTCCTCGCAGCTTCGCCAGCAGATCCAGCCGCAGGGTCGGGTCGATCGAACTGAGATCGCCCAGCTCGGCGCCCCTTTTGGGCTTGAGCGACGGCCGGAACTCCTGAAGGGCGGACTGTGCCGCGGCAGGCGCCTCGGCGCGCGGCACGGGCCCGCCGGCTTCGGCGGCCGCGGCCGTCCGAGCGGGGACTTGCGTTTGGGGCGTCGCGGGAGCCGACTGCGGCACCGGCTGGCTAAAGACGTTGCTGTAGATCATGTAGCCCGCCACCAGGACCAGCCCGCCCAGGATCGCCAGTCTCTTCGGTTCCGCTCCCAGGTTCATTGCGGCTGCGCCTCCCCCCGGACGAAGACGTTGATCCTCATGCTGATGCTCAGGGCGCCCTGCGACTGTAGCGGCGCTGCTTGCAGTCTCTCGATGGTAAGGAAGCGCGGCGAGCGGTCGATGGCGTTCACGAACTCCACCAGGTCGGCGTAGGTGCCCTCGTAGTTTCCGGTGATCGCTCATCATCGACAGCGTGTCGCTGCCCTCGATCGGCTCCTCGTCGAAGGAATGGTCCCTCGGCTTGACCCCGGATTTCTCCGCCAGGGCGTTCAGCTCCGCCAGCACCGTGGAATACGCGACCTGCCGGTCCAGGAAATACTGTCTGCCAGAACTGGTCGGCGTCGGCGCGCGTCTTCTCGACCGTCGCGACCAGGGTGCGCAGGCGCTCGACCGTTACTTCGCGCTGACGCGTTTCTTGACGGACGCCGCGCCAGTTGCCGCTGGAGTTGCTCCGGCGATCCGCCCCAGGGGCTGGAACACCGCCGCGGCCGCCACCAGGTTGGCCGCCAGCAACACGCCCAGGACGACGCGCGCCGTGAAGCGAGGGTCTTTCGCCAGCCGCTCCCAGAGGCGGCGCGGCGAGGCCCCCGAGACTCGTCTTCGCCGATCGTCATGCGCCCATCCTCACGGTTTCCTCCCGTAGTCCACCGTCACCCGGTAGCGGTACAGCGGCTCGGTCTGGCTCGGCGGCAGCCAGTTGTGTACCTCCGTCGAGCCGAACAGCGGCGAGCCCTCCATGCGTTTCAGCATCTCGATGACCGGCAACTGCGTCTGCGCGCCCACCACCATGTCGAGAAGCACCTCGTTGTGCGCGTTCACCTGGGGGCGAATGGAAATCAGCCGCACGTTGTAAGGCATCACGCCCTCGAGGTCCGAGAAGATCTTGGTCCAACTGATGCCCTTGCGATAGAGCAGCGAGTTGATGAAGAGCACCTCGGTCGAGGACCTCGGCGTTCTCGGGACGGCGCAGGGTCGGCTTCCCTCTGCGACCTGCTCCCGAGTCCATCTGCTGTATCTGCTTTTCCAGCCGGGCGATGTCCTGCCGCGTCTGGGCCGCCGCGCCCCGTTCCAGAATCGCCAGCGAGACGAGCATCGACCAGCAGGCCGGCCAGCACCAGTCCCACGGCGATCGAGGCCGCCACCATCGGCCGGTCGCGCCGGAACGGTTCGCTCGCCAGATTGACCGGAATCCGCATGATTTTACGCTTCCTTGAGAGCCTCCAGGTATCCCAGCAGGCCGGCATTGAACTCTCCCGGCTGTCCGAGACGAGAAGTCAGCGGCTCGGCTGCGGACGCCCAATTCAGACGCGAGCCAGTCTCGCGCCCCTTCCGCGGCCGTCCCGAACCCGCACACCAGCAGCAGCGTCCGGGCTGGCCGGAGAGTTGGTCTTCGACATACGCGAACGTCGGGAAGAGGTGACCCAGGATCTCTTCCGCCGATGAAATCAGTCATCTCGATCGAGCGGACCAGTTTCAGAGCCCCGTGGTCCAGCACCGCCAGGCTCAAGATCCGGCCGGTCCGCTTGGCCAGCACGTTCAAGCCGGTCTGCGGGACCAATTCCAACGCAGCCAGGGTCGAGGTCGTCACCCACCCCGGATGGAAACCCGCCAGCCGAAAGGGAGTCTCGTAGCGCGCCACGATTTCCAGCGGCGCCACCGCCGCCGCCACGTCCACTCGCTTCCCGTTGGCCCGGTCCGGCTGCGCGTGAAAGCTCAACGCCGCCGCGTCCACGTCGAAAGGCACCGTGCGCTTCATCCGGAAGCGGACCAGCGAGGCCTGCTCCCGGCCGTCCGAAGGGAAGCTGTCGAAGTCCAGCACCGTGACACGCACCGCGTAGTCCGGCAGGATCAGCGCCGCGCGGCGCCGCTTGCGGCTGCCGTCGCCCTGCGCCGCGGCGCGGACCTGGTTCAGCACCGCCTCGGGGCGCAACACGTTGTCCCGCAATGGAGAGACGGAGATCACCTCCGGCTCCAGTTGCAGCGAAGGACATCCTCGGCGGCCGGGCGAGTTCCGCGACCGCGATGCCCGCCTCCGACACCTCGAAGGCATAGGCCGGGGGCGGATCCTTGAGGAGCCCTGCCAGCGATGTCAGTAGGGACATGTCCTTGCGCTTACCCTTCGATAAATGTGACCTTGTTCAGTTCCTTCAGGGTGGTCACTCCCTTGCGCACCTTTTCCAGACCCGATTCCCTCAGGAAGACCATCCCTTCCTCCCTCGCCACCCGCTTGATCTCCGACGTGGGCCGCTTGTCCAGGATCATCTCGCGGATGCGCTCGGTCAGGTCGAGCACCTCGCAGATCGCGGTGCGGCCGCGGAAGCCGGTGCCGCCGCACTCGAAGCAGCCGGCTCCCTCATAGAAGGTGACGTCGCGCCACTCGGCAGGGCCAAGGCCGCTCTCCACCAGGTACGCCTCGGGATACACTACGGGGCGCTTGCAGTGCGTGCAGATGACCCGGACCAGCCGCTGCGCCAGGATGCAGTTGAGCGCCGAGACGAAGTTGTAAGGCTCCACGCCCATGTTCAGAAACCGCCCCAGCACGTCCAGCACGTTGTTGGCGTGTACGGTGGTGAAGACCAGGTGCCCGGTCGAAGCGCCGCGTTGATGGCGATCTGCGCGGTCTCCTGGTCGCGAATCTCGCCCACCATGATCTTGTCCGGGTCGTGCCGCAGGATGGAACGCAGTCCGCGGGCGAAGGTCAGCCCCTTCTTCTCGTTGACCGGGATCTGGGTGATCCCCTTGATCTGGTACTCCACCGGGTCTTCCACGGTGATGATCTTGTCCTCGTCGTTCTTGATCTCGCTCAGCGCCGCATAGAGCGTGGTGGTCTTGCCCGAGCCGGTCGGCCCCGTCACCAGCACCATGCCGTAGGGCTCCTTGATGTAGCGGCGGAACTTCGCCAGCTCGGATTCCGAGAAGCCCACCACGTCCAGACTGAGCTTGGCGAACTTCTCGCTCATCGACTCCTTGTCCAGAACGCGCAGCACGGCGTCCTCGCCGTAGATGGTCGGCATGATCGACACGCGGAAGTCGATGAGCCGGGTCTTGTAGCGCACCCGGAAGCGGCCGTCCTGCGGGACGCGGCGCTCGGCGATATCCAGCTCGCTCATGACCTTGATGCGCGAGATGATCGTCGAGTGCCAGTCCTTGGCGATGGGCGGCATGGCGTAGTGCAGCACGCCGTCGATGCGGTACTTGATGGCCACTTCCTGGTCGCGCGTCTCGATGTGGATGTCGCTAGCGCGCCGCTCCAGTGCGTTGAAGATCGTGGTATCCACCAGCTTGATGACCGGCGCGATATCGCTGTCGCCGGCCGTCAGCCGGTCGATCGAGAGCGTCTCGTCCTGGTTCTCCTCGTCGGCCACCACGTCCAGCGCGAAGCCTTCGGTGACCTCCTCCAGCACGCGCTGCGACTGCTCGGTCTTCTTGAGCAGGTCCGAGATCTGCGACAGCGTCGCCACCTTGACCCGCAGCTTCTTGTTCAGCAGGATGGCCAGCTCGTCGATGAGGTTGAGATTGCGCGGGTCGGCCAGCGCGATCTCCAGCGTGCCGTTTTCGGCGTGCATGGGGACGAAGTTGTAGCGGAACATCAGATCGACCGGGATGGAGCGGAACAGCTCGTGGTCGATGCGCGCGCTCGCCAGGTCCACGAACTCGCAGCGGTAGCGCGCCGCGAGCGTCTTGGCCTGCTCGGCCTCCTGCTGCGGGTCTTGCGGTCGAGCTCGATCGGTCGCCATCGGCTACCTCAGACTATCCGCCAGTGAGAAGATCGGCAGATACAGAGCCACCAAGACAAAAGCCACAAACAATCCCATTAACATCATGATCGCCGGCTCGATGAGCGACAGCACCGCGGTCATGCGAATGCTCACGTCCTCTTCGTAAAACTCGGCCACGCTCGATGAGCATGGAGGGCAGAGCGCCGGTCGATTCACCCACCTCGATCATGTCGACGGCGAGGCCGGGAAACACGCCCGTGGAGCTGATCGAGACCGAAAGCGGCTGCCCCTCTCTTACCATTTTCTTCGCTTTGTCCAGCGATTTCCGGATCAGGCTGCTGCTCATCGATTCCGACGCCGTCTCCAGCGCCTGCACCAGGGGAATGCCGCCCACCAGCAGCGTGCTCAGCACCCGCGCGAACTGCCCGACCTGGTACATGATCCAGATGCGCCCCAGGACGGGAGCGTGCAGCTTCAGCCGGTCCAGTTTCTCCTGGGCGGATTCGCTCCGCGCCCAGAACCGAAATAGCACGATAGCGCCGACCAGCGCCGCGGCAAAGGCCAGCACGTAACTTTTCGCGGTCGTGCCGATGGCGATCAGGTAGCGCGTGAGCGCCGGCAGAGTCGCTGACATCGTGCTGTAAAGCTGGGCGAAGCTCGGGACAACGTAGGTCACCAGGAAGACCACCAGGCACAGTACCAAAACCAGGAGCACACTGGGATAAAGCATCGACACCAGCAGCTTCTTTCTTACCGACAGCGACAGCTTCTGGTAGGAGATGTAGCGGTCGAGGACCTCGGCCAGGCTGCCGCTCTTCTCACCCGCCAGAACCGACGTGACGTAGATAGGCGGGAAGACGCCCTGGCGGCGGAACGCCTCGGAGAGCAGCGCCCCGTTCTTGACCCGTCCCGCACGTTACGGACATAGCCCCCCAGCTTGGCATCGGTCAGCCGTTCGGCCAGCAGGTCGAGCGCTTTCAAGATGGGCAGGCCGGCGCGAACGAGCGTGACAAATTGCTGGTTGAAGATGAGGAACTTCCCCAGGTTGAGCTTCTTGCGGCGCCCGAAGCCGGCGCCCGCCACGGGCATGAACCCTTCGCGCGGCCGGACCGAGTAGACCAGGTATCCCTGCTCGGTGAACCGGTTGCGAACCTCCTGTTCCGAAACCGCTTCGGCCGCCTGCTGGTGGATCTCCCCGCGCGCGTCCGCGTATTTGAGTAAGAATTCGGGCATCGGCTATGGGCCTCCTGCCTCCTCGGAGACCCCCTCGACGACCTCGGCGCCGGGGGGAGGCACGAACCGGAACAAGCTCTCGGCCAGCGCCGGGTTGAGCTTCTCGTTCGAGAACCGGAACTCCATGACCGACTGATCCTGCCCGGTGATGCGCAGGTAGCGGATTTCGTGCGACGGCGTAACCACGAACTCGACCTCCGTATAGGGGGCTTGGTCGGACTTCGGCTCGGCCGTGATGCGAACGTCGGAGTTCTCGGGGCGGGAGACGAATTGCCGGAAATCCCTCCAGAAATCCAACTCGCCCAGCAGGAATGCCAGCGGGGTGCGCATGTCGTCGCTCTCGCGGACCTTCATCTTCTGAACCTGGTTGGAGGCGGGGGTGTAAAGGTAGACCTGCTTGCCGTCGGAGATGAAGAGCTTGCCTTGGGGTGAATCGTACTGCCAGCGCATGCGTCCCGGCTTGCGCAGGAAGAGTTCTCCGCCTTCGGTCCGGGAGACCCGCCCTCTCATGCTATATGTCTGCTGGAAAAGGACTTCCACGGTGCGCGCACGGTTATAGCGGTCCTGGACCGCCTGGAGCAGAGCAGGCGTGTCCACCCCGGCCCCGAGCGCCGGCAGAGCCAGGCACAGAGACACCACCCATCGCGTCACACTGAGATTGACGCTCCCGCCCGCCACTTCGTGCAGGGAAGTGGCGCCTCGACCAGCACCAATCCTAGTGATAGGATTTGACCGTGGGCCATGCCTCGGACAGCGGTTTCCTTATGCCACGGCAAACCACGATCGGGAGATGGTCTTCGTTTGCCTGAATCCAGGGGGAGGTGAACGACGCCGCCCGCGCACAGCTTTCGTACAGACCCGCATTTGAGCCGCAGCGGCGGCCCACGCAGATGAGCACATTGCCGGTGTAGCCGCGCGTCCCCCAAAGGTAGTACTGATTGTGGCCGCTGATCGCCGGCGGAAGGCCGTATTGCCGCCCAAAGAAGTCGATCGCAGCCGCTTCGCCGTAGTTCTGAGCGTAGATGCCGGCCTGCGCGCGCTCGTCCGGCGGAAGCGACTGGTACACACGCGCCACCAATGACGCCAGCTCAGGCCAGCCGTGCATGTCAGCCCAGTCGCTTGACAATTCGACCTGCGGCTGGTTTTCCGTGGCGAGGGCCTTGCGCTGGACATGCACGACACGCATCAGCCAGTCCGTGTAAGAAACCATCCGCTGCTCGGCCAATATCGGCATGCAAAGCGGGGTCAAGCCGATTCCGACAACCACCACGGCTGTCGCCAGGACCGTGCGCGCGATCCGCCTGGCGCGGGTCCAGGCTTCGATGGCGACCCCTCCCGCCGCCATGACGTAGGGATAGACGTCGGCGGGGTAGTAATGCTTTGCGTGCGCGATCACCATCAATGTCATCAGCGCCAGGAACGCGTACGCAAGAAAGCGCAAGCGCGGTTTCGAAAAGAGCCACGCGAGGCCGGCGATCCAAACGGCGGACAAGAGTATGCCTGTAATGAGAAGCTGCTGAAATATGTACATCAGGGGCCCAACCACGGCGTTCTTACCCTGCTGGCCGTTGCGCAGCAGTTCCCACTGCGGAAAGCCGTAGTGCGCCTGCCAGAGGAAGTTCGGAAGCGCGATAAGCGCGCCCACCAGACAACCGGCGAGAGCCCAGCGAGAGAAGAGGATCCTCCGTTCCTGCGTGAGCAACAGCCCCACCAGGAGCGAGACCACGAAAAAGACGACCGTGTACTTGCTCTGGAGCGAAATGCCGAGGATGGCCCCGATTGCCAGCCACCAGCGGGGATCGGCGCCCTTGACGAGGCGCACCAGGTACAAGGTTGCCAGCGGCCAGAGCCAGAGGCCCACCATGTCCGGCGAGACCTTCATGCCTTTATTCATCAAGACCGGGGCGAAGAATACGACCAGCGCCGCGAGGACCTGAGCGAACGCCGCGCCACCGAACTCAGCAGCCAGCAGGCAGGTGACGTAGACCCCGCCCGCGGCAAACATGGCCGGCACCGCGCGCAAAAGCACGAGCGAATGACCGAAGATTTGGGATCCGGCGGCCAGAAGCGGCGCGATCGGCGGCTGATCGACATAGCCCCACTGCGGATGCTGGCCACAAACTATGAAGTAGAGTTCATCGCGGAAGAAGCCGTAGTGCGGGTTGCCGACGAGGTGAGCCAGGAACGCCATGCCAGCGGCGGCCAGTGGGACCCAGACCCGCCCGACGCCCGACGCAGTCATCGTTCCACTATAGCTCAGC
The DNA here is from genome assembly GCA_963798455.1 of Bryobacterales bacterium. Classification (GTDB taxonomy): domain Bacteria; phylum Acidobacteriota; class Terriglobia; order Bryobacterales; family Bryobacteraceae; genus CAWCTD01. Next base: position 3,020,494 of record CAWCTD010000003.1, on the reverse strand, counting down.
GGCCGCGGCGCCCTCTTCAAGGGCTATTCGACATTTCCTAATAGATTTGTTATGTTAAATATAGAGGGCCGCCAAGCAATGGCATCAAAGTCACCTTTTCCCCAGGGTGCCCAAGTGGAGCATCCTAAATTTGGCCTCGGTTCCGTTCTTTCCAGCAACGAGGAGCACGTCGTTATCAAGTTCGACGAATTCGGCGAGAAGAAGTTCGTCACTACGATCGTGTTCCCGAACCTCAAGAAAAGCGACCGCCAGCCGCCGGCCGAGAAGCGATCGAGCCGCAGCCGGAAAGCCAAGGCAGTTCCTGCCGTTGTTGGTTAACAGCCGCTGACACCGGGCGTGTTAGACTGAGAATCTCCCATGAGATTCGGCGTCGTAGTGTTTCCCGGCAGCAACTGTGACCATGACGCCTGGTACGCCGCCTCCCACAACCTGGGTCACCAGGCGGAGTACATCTGGCACGACGACTCCACCCTAGGCAATGTAGACGCGGTCATCCTGCCTGGCGGTTTCAGCTACGGCGACTATTTGCGTTGCGGGGCCATCGCCAAGTTTTCCCGGGTCATGCACGCGGTCAAGAAATTCGCCGCCGGCGGCGGGCTGGTGATCGGCATCTGCAACGGTTTTCAGATCCTGGTCGAGAGCGGCCTGTTGCCCGGCGCGCTGATCCGCAACCGCGGCCTCAAGTTCATCTGCCGGCCCGTGGACCTGGTCACCGTGACCACCAACTCCCCGTTCACCTGCCTGGCCGGCAAAGGCGGCGTCGTGACCTTCGCCATTGCCCACGGGGAGGGCTGCTACTACGCGGATGAGCGCACGCTGGACGAACTGGAAGCCGAGGACCGTGTCGTGTTCCGTTATGCGGATAACCCGAACGGATCGCTGCGGGACATCGCCGGTATTCTCAATCGCGAAAGGAACGTCATGGGCTTGATGCCGCACCCCGAACGGGCCGCCGACCCGCTGATGGGCTCTACCGACGGGCTGGTGGTCTTCCGGTCGATGGTCGCCGCCATGGCGGTCAAGTAACCCATGGGCACGATCACGCCAGAGCTGGTCGCGGCGCATCAGTTGACCCAAGCGGAGTACGAGAAGATCGCCTCGATCCTCGGCCGCGAACCCAGCTACACGGAACTCGGCATCTTCAGCGTGATGTGGAGCGAGCACTGCTCGTACAAGAGCTCGCGCCTGCACCTGAAGACGCTGCCGACGCGGAGCCGCCTGGTGCTCCAGGGGCCGGGTGAGAACGCCGGGGTCATCGACATCGGGGACGGTTACGCCATCGCCTTCAAGATCGAGTCGCACAACCACCCCAGCTTCATCGAGCCCTTCCAGGGAGCGGCCACGGGCGTGGGCGGCATCCTGCGCGACATCTTCACCATGGGCGCCCGGCCGTTGGCGGTGATGGATTCGCTGCGCTTCGGCCCGCTGGACGATCCGCAAGTGGGCGCGCGCAACCGGCGCATCCTGGAAGGGGTGGTGGCGGGCATCGCGCACTACGGCAACTGCTTCGGCGTGCCCACGGTGGCCGGCGAGTGCCTGTTTGAGCCGGGCTACAACGGCAACCCGCTGGTCAACGTGTTCGCGCTGGGCGTGTTCAAGAAGGACGAGATCTTCTACGCCAAGGCGCGCGGCGTGGGCAACCCGGTGATCTACGTCGGTTCGAAAACCGGCAAGGACGGCATCCATGGCGCCTCGATGGCCTCGGCCGAGTTCACCGAGGAGTCCAAGCAGAAGCGGCCCAATGTCCAAGTGGGCGACCCATTTCTGGAGAAGTTGCTGCTGGAGGCCTGCCTGGAGGCGATGCGGACCGGCGCCATCGTGGGCATCCAGGACATGGGCGCGGCGGGGCTGACCTGCTCGACCTGCGAGATGGGTAGCCGCGGCGACACGGGGATCGAGATCGATCTGCAACTGGTGCCGCAGCGCGAGACGGGCATGACCCCTTACGAGATCATGCTCTCCGAGTCGCAGGAGCGCATGTTGCTGGTGGCCGAGAAAGGCCGCGAAGAGGAGGTCTTCCAGGTCTTCCGCAAGTGGGGCCTGGACGCGGTGACGATCGGCAAGGTGACCGGCGACGGCATGATGCGGGTGAAGGACCACGGCGTGGTGGTGGCCGAAATCCCGGCCAAGCCGCTGGCGGACGAAGCGCCCCTTTACGATCGCCCGCAGGTGGAGCCGCTCAGGCGTGCGCCGATGAAAGGGCCGCACTTCGCCAGCGCCGACCTTGCCGGGGATCTCGAGACCCTCCTGGCCTCCCCCGACATTTGCTCCAAGCGCTGGATTTGGGAGCAGTACGACTACATGGTGCGCACCAACACGGTGCAGGGACCGGGCGGCGACGCGGCCGTGATTCGCGTGAAGGAGACCGGCGCCTCGGTGGCGATGGCGCTGGACGGCAATGGCCGCTATTGCGCGCTCTCGCCGCGCGAAGGGGCGAGGCTGGCGGTGGCCGAGTGCTGCCGGAACCTCTCCACGGTGGGCGCGCTGCCCGTAGCGGCCACCAACTGCCTGAACTTCGGCAACCCCGAGCGGCCCCAGATAATGGCGCAGCTTGTGGAAGCCATCGAAGGCATCGGCGAGGCGTGCCGGTTCTTCGAGACGCCGATCACGGGCGGCAACGTGAGCCTTTACAACGAGACGCTGGGCGAGCCTGTCGACCCGACACCGGTGATGGGCATCGTCGGACTGCTCCAGACAGGCCCGCCGCTCACCATCGATTTCAAGAGTGCGGGACGAACGGTGATCCTGGTGGGCGGGCTCGGCAGTTGCGACGAAGCCAGGTTCGGGGGAACCGGGTACGCCAAGGCCGTGCTCAATCAGGCCTGGGGACTGCCCCCGGCCCTGGACATGGAGTACGAGAAGCGCGTCCAGGCGGCGATGCGGGAGGTCGCCGGAGTGGGGCTGGCCGAGTCGGCGCACGATTTGAGCGACGGCGGGCTGGCCGTGGCCGTGGCGGAGTCCTCGTTCGGGCCCGCCGGCATAGGCGCCGCTCTGGAACTGGACTCCGATTTGAGGAGCGAATTTCTGCTGTTCCACGAGGGCCCGTCGAGGATACTGGTCTCGACGGACAAGCCGGAGGCGGTGGAGGAGATCGCGCGGAAGCACGGCGTGGCGGCGCCGCGGATCGGTGCTACGATTGGAAGCGGGGTAGTGGTTCGCAACAGGGGAACGGTTCTTGTTGACCGCGAGATAGAGCGCCTGAAGGGACTTTGGGCGGGCGCATTGGAGAAAGCGTTGCGGAGCTGAGACCATGCTCGACAAGCTCCACGAGGAATGCGGCGTGTTCGCCATCTACGGGCATCCGGAGGCGGCGAACCTGGCCTACCTGGGCTTGCACGCCTTGCAGCACCGCGGGCAGGAGAGCGTCGGGATCGCCTCCAGCGACGGCGACCAGATCCACTGCCATAAGGCCATGGGGCACGTGGCGGAAATCTTCACCCCCTCGGTGCTGGGAATGCTCCAGGGCCACCAGGCCATCGGGCATACGCGCTATTCGACCTCCGGCGACACGGTGGCCGCCAACGCGCAACCCTTTTCCGTGGCCTGCAACAAAGGCCGCATCGCCGTGGCGCACAACGGCAACATCATCAACGCCGCCGAGCTGAGGCGCGAGTTGGAGCGGCAGGGCTCGATCTTCCAGTCCTCGAGCGACACGGAGGTGATCCTGCACCTGGTGGCCTGCTCGCGCGAGCGGACCATGGCTGGCGCGCTGCGCGAGGCGCTGCTGCAACTGGAGGGCGCCTTCTCGCTGGTGTTTCTTGCCGAGGACCGGGTGATCGTGGCGCGCGACCCGCACGGTTTCCGGCCCATGGCCATGGGGCAGATGGAACTGTCCGGCGGCAAGAAGTGTTACGTGTTCGCCTCGGAGACCTGCGCTTTCGACCTGATCGGGGCGGTGTACCTGGATGACGTCGCGCCGGGCGAGATGGTGATCGCCGGTCCGGAGGGCTTGACGAGGGAGCGCTATGCGCCGGAGCGCGACCACGCCTTCTGCGTCTTCGAGCACGTGTATTTCGCGCGGCCGGATTCGATAGTGTTCGGGCGCTCGGTGTCGGAATCGAGAGAGATGCTGGGCCGTTTGCTGGCGCGCGAGTGCCCCGCCAACGCGGACGTGGTCGTGCCGGTGCCGGACTCGGGCGTGGCGGCGGCGATTGGCTACTCGGACGAATCGGGCATCCCCTTCCGGCAGGCACTGATCCGCAACCACTACGTGGGCCGGACGTTCATCGAGCCTTCGCAGGCGATCCGGGACTTCGGCGTGAAGCTGAAACTGAACCCGGTGCGGCGGCTGCTGGAGGGAAGGAGCGTAGCGCTGGTGGACGACTCCATCGTGCGTGGGACTACCAGCCGCAAGATCGTGCGCATGGTGCGCAGCGCCGGCGCGCGCGAAGTTCACCTGAGGATTTCCTGCCCCCCAACACTTTCACCCTGCTATTACGGCGTGGACACGCCGGACAAGGGCGAACTCATCGCGGCCAACAACACCGTGGAGGAGATCCGGCGGTTCGTCGAAGCGGATTCGCTCGGCTACCTGCCGATCGAGGCCCTCCGCGAGGCCGTGGGCGACGTCAACCACGAGTACTGTTACGCCTGCTACACGGGCGTGTACCCCACCGAACTGGTCCACATCGAGGACCTGCTGGCCAGCAAGCCGCACCGGTTCTGATCAGGCCGCCAACACACTTGACGCGACCGAGGACCACTCCCTGACGGTCGTGGCTCGGAAACAGCTAACCGAGCCACGAGCGTGAGCGAGTGGTTACCTCATTGATGTCAACGCCCAGGCGCGCCCGAACTTCGGACCAGGGAACCGTGCGGACGCTGCCGGCATCCAGTTCGGCGAGACGTTTCCTGACTTCGGCGCGCCACTCCTCGTCGGCCGACTCGTCAACCTCCATGTCGAGGCTGTCCAGCAGGGAGCCGGCGATCGCCGCCCGGGCGCCGGCGGGCAGCGACAGCGCAGCCTTGAGGATTTCCCCCGGATCCATTCTCATGCTTCGATTGTAGAGCACTTAGGCGTAGGACGGCCGGATGCTAGGATTGAAAACGGAATCTTCTTCCACATCATGTCCCCTCAAGTTTCCCCCTCCGCCCAGCGGGTGCCGCGCTCGCGCATTCGCGAGCTGGCCGACATCGCCATGTCGATGGACGGTGTGCTGCGGCTGTACTTCGGCGAGTCGAACCTGCCCACGCCGGATTACATCAAGCAAGCGGCGGTGCGGGCGCTGGCCGGGGGCTACACCTACTACACCGAGAACGCCGGGCTGCCGTCGCTGCGCAAGGCGCTGGCGGCGCACTACCGCAAGCTGCACGAGGTGGAGCTGGACCCCGCGACCGAGATCGTCATCACCGCCAGCGGCGTGCAGGCGCTGAGCGTGGGGATCCGCTGCCTGCTCGATCCAGGCGACGAGGCGCTGGTGCTGACTCCGGCCTGGCCCAACGGGAGCGCCATTGTCGCCATGTCGAACGCGGTGGCGGTGGAGCTCCCGCATCCACTCCGTGGCGAGCGCTATACCATCGACTTCGCGGCGCTCGCCGCCGCCCTGACGCCGCGCACACGGATGCTCCTCTACACCTCGCCCTCCAATCCGCTGGGCTGGGTGGCGAGCGAGAAGGAGCAGCAGGGCCTCCTCGATTTCTGCCGCCGTCACGGGCTGTGGCTGATGGCGGACGAGGTGTACGAGCGGCTGTACTACGAGGGGGCGCGAGCCGGCGACCCGGCGCCGTCGATCCTGCGCAAGGCGACGCGCCAGGACGCGGTGGTGGTGATCCAGTCGTTCTCCAAGAGCTACTGCATGACGGGGTGGCGGGTGGGCTGGCTGGTGACGCGGCCCGACGTGGCGGCCAAGGCTGCCGAGCTGAACGAGTTCATCGTGTCGCACGCGGCGAGCTTCTCTCAGAAGGCCGCCGAGACGGCGCTGGCCGAGGGCGAGGAGGAACTGGCGCGGATGGTCGAGCGGCTGAAGGCCAACCGGGATTTCGCGCGGGAGGCATTAAGCGCGATGCCGGGAGTGACGGTGCCCAAACCCGAGGGAGCGTTCTACCTGTTCCCCCAGATCGAGGGGCTTACGGACTCGTTCGAGTTCTGCCGCAGGCTGCTGGTGGAGACCAAGGTGGGCCTCGCTCCGGGCGTGGCCTTCGGCGCCGGGGGCGAAGGGTCGGTCCGCCTCTGCTACGCCGCCGAACGCGGGATACTCGAAGAGGCCATGTCCCGGCTCGACGGGTTCCTAAGGAAACAGTGACCGGCTTTTTGCCTGGCATAGAGCCCGGACTGCCACCCACGCGGCCTCAGAAGACCCCTATCGGGATATAATGCCACCAGACTCGTTGGAAGGGGCTTCATGGTGGAAGATGTCCATCCACGTCGATCCGCAAATGCACTTGAGGTTCTTCAGGCTGCCGAAGATGGGTTCGTAGCATTCGGCTCCCTGGCGCAGCGGCTCCATGACGTGCTGGAAATACTGCCCGTCTACGTGGTGCTCTTGTCGGCCGATTATCACGTGCCCTTTGCCAACCGCTTCTTCCGGGAGCGGTTCGGCGAATCACACGGCAAGCGTTGCTTCGAGTATTTGTTCGGGCGTACCGAGCCTTGCGAGGTTTGCGAAACCTACACGGTTTTGAAGACCAACCGGCCCCAACACTGGGAGTGGATGGGCCCAGACGGCCGGAACTACGACATCTTCGACTTTCCCTTCACCGACACCGATGGCTCCCCCCTCATCATGGAGGCGGGTGTTGACATCACCGAGCGCAAGCGGGCGGAAGATGCGCTGCGCGAGGCGCACGAGATCCTTGAAGTCCGCGTCCAGCAGCGGACCGCTGAACTGGCGCAAGCCAATGCCCGGCTCCTAGCTGAGATCCAGGAACGCCACAAAGTCGAGCAGGCGCTACGCGAGAGCCAGGCGGATCTCAACCGCGCCCAGGCGGTGGCTCACACGGGAAGCTGGCGATTGGACGTCCAGAGGAACGAATTGCTCTGGTCCGACGAGACCCACCGGGTGTTCGGGATCCCTAAAGGCACATCCTTGACGTACGAGGTGTTTCTCGCCACTGTTCACCCGGACGACCGGGAGCTGGTGGACCGGGCATGGCAGGCCGCGCTCCGGGGTGAACCGTACGACATTGAGCACAGGGTGGTTGTTAAGGAGAGTGTGAAGTGGGTCCGCGAACGAGCGGTACTGGACTTCGATCCCCAGGGGATCCTTCTCGACGGGTTCGGGACAGTCCAGGACATCACCGAGCGCAAGCGGGCAGAGGAGAGCCTCCGCCAGGCGCAGAAGATGGAGAGTATAGCGCTGCTGGCGGGAGGCGTGGCGCACGACTTCAACAATTTGCTCGCCGCCATTCTCGGCAACGCCAGCTTGCTGCGCGACGAAGTGGCGGAGGAGAGCCGGGAGAAGCTGGATTCCGTCATCCAGGCAACGGAAAAAGCCGCCGATCTCACGCGGCAACTCCTTGCCTACGCAGGCAGGGGCCGGTTCATGATCGAGTCTCTCGACGTTTCGCGCGTGATCCGCGAGATGACGGAGCTGATGCACACCTTTATCCCGCAGAAAGTCGACCTGACGCTTGCCCTGGAGCCCGTTTTGCCCGGAATCGAGGCTGACCGAGGCCAGTTGCAGCAGATCGTCATGAACCTCGTTCTCAACGCCGCCGAGGCCATCGGGCCGAACCAGACAGGCGCGGTGACGGTCTCTGCCAGGACTCAGGAGGTTTCCGAGACCGCTCCCGTCAACGACGAGATCACCGGCGAACCAGTGGCTCCCGGCAAGTACGTCTGCCTCGAAGTCAAAGACACCGGCTGCGGCATGGACTACCAGACCCGTACCCGGATCTTTGACCCGTTCTTCACGACGAAGTTCCTGGGCCGAGGTCTGGGACTAGCAGCGGTGGCGGGCATCGTGCAGTCGCACAGCGGCGCGATCCAATTGGAAACAGAACCGGCGAAGGGCGCCACGTTCCGGGTGCTTCTGCCCGGCGGGCCCACCCCGCCTGCTCCGACACGACGGGGGAGCACCAGTCCGAACTCCCTGGGGACCTGAATCGTTTTGCTGGTCGAGGACGAGGAAACGGTTCGGAGATTCGCCCGCAGCGCTCTGGAGCGGCAAGGCTATACCGTGCTCCAGGCGATCGGGTTGCTCAGGAACGACCGTGACGACCTGAAGGTCATCCTGTTCCTCTGGGACATCCAGAAACGCAGTCGGATGTAAGATCCCGACGGCCTCCGGAACGCGTCTCTGCCAGTGGAATGGCCAGCGCGGCGAGGTGTCCAAGAACTCGATCCGCTCCGGAACGTGGATCAAGGTGTTGTACCGCAGTCCGTGTTCGAAACCAGAGTGATAGCGGGCTCAGCCCGCCGATCCTCTCCATGCCGCAAGAGTCTCCTCCGCCCGATCGCGGACCTGTTCGCGAGCGAGAGCGCGATCCAGGCCGCGCGCCGGGTCAGGGCCGCGTCTCCAGCCGGGAGGTACTCCAGATCAAAGGGCGGCTTCGGACGCGCTGGTAACGCGATGCTCCAATTCGCGCTCTCTTTCGGGATGCACTACGGACTCCTATTCATGCCTGCCGCTTGCCAACCCGGCCAGCAAGCCGGAGAGGGCCGCAACCAGCCGCTCCTGACCGACAGAGTCCGGCAGAGGGATGGCCAACATCGGCCGGTTGGTTTGCGGATTTGTCTGGATCAGAGGCGAAATCAGGCGCTTCACCGGGTTGTCCGGATGCTGCTCGGAGACTCGCACTCCGAGATGTGAGCCGAGCGACTCCAGGAAACGAACGCCGGCGTCAATCAAGCCGTCCGCTGCCTCTTCGAAGCTGCTCCGCTCGCGGCCGTCTGTCTGTTCGGCGGAAACGGCAGGCGCCCTACTCGCATCGACCCCGGCCATCGCGGTCGCCGGCACAGCGGCGGCGAGCTGAGCCGGCAGCCGGGAACCGGCGGGCAGTGGCGCAGGCTGTGGCGGTTCGAGGACCGGCTTGGGCCGCCCAAGCTGGTCCGCGAAGATCTCTTTCACGGCCTGGAGCACGCTCTTCTTCCCGAGCGCCGCAAAGCTGACTTCCGCCGCGGGCGAGTCGAACACGCCGGCGAACAGCGACTTCTTCAGCCGCAGGGTCTCCCAAACGCGCTCCTCGATGCTGCCCGTCGTCAGGAAGTGAATCACTTGCACCGGCCGGGACTGCCCGAGGCGGTGGACGCGGCCGATGCGCTGTTCGAGGCGCGCCGGGTTCCAGGGCGGCTCGAAATTGATCACAGCCGAAGCCGCCTGGAGGTTGAGTCCCACGCCGCCCGCGTCCGTGGAAAGGAAAACCTTGCAGGCCGGATCGTGGCGAAACGTCTCCATTAGGGCACCGCGCTTCCGCGCGGGCACGCCCCCGTGCAACGAGACAAAGCCGATTCCCAGCTTCGCCAGTTCCTCCCTCGCCTAGCGCGTCATCCGCTCGTATTCGCTGAAGACGACCACCTTGCGGTCCTCTTCGACTGCGAGTTCCCTTATAATTTCGCGGAATTCGTCCAGCTTCGGGGAGTGGCGGCTGGTCTTGTCGAACAGAAACGTGGAATCGCACAGCATGCGCATGTTCTGAATGCAGCAGGTGATGCGGCGGAGGTCGATCTCCGAGAGCCAACGCTGCCGTTCCCACTTCTTCATCAGCCGGCCCAGGATGTCGCTCTGTTCCCAGTACGGCTCAGCCTGCTGCGGGGTGAGGGGGACGTGGAAGACTTGGTCGGTGCGCGGGGGAAGTTCGGTCAGAACCTCTTTCCGGGTCCGCCGCAGCAGGATCGGCTCCAGTTTCTGATGGATGCGATCCAGCCCCCGATAGCCGAGCAGCTTACCGTTCTCATCCTCGGTACGATGCTCGTGCAGGAACAGGAAGGCGGGCCCGAGGCGGCGCCCGTCCACGAACTCCACCACGGAATAGAGCTCCTCAAGCTTGTTTTCCAGTGGCGTGCCGGTGAGCACGAAGGCATAACGGCTCTTGAGCTGCTTGATGGTGCGCGCGGTCGCGGTAGCCCAATTCCGGATCCGCTGCGCTTCGTCCAGAATAATCAGGTCGGGCCGCATCTCGTGCATGTACTTAATGTCTCACAGGATCAATTCATAGCTCGAGAGATTGTAGACCGCCGGCGAAGCATAGAGCTGTTTGCGGCGCGGCAGCAGGCCGTCGATAACCTGGACGGAGAGATCGGTGAATCTCTCGATCTCGGTTTTCCACTGATACTTCACCGAGGCGGGCGCAATCACCAGAACCCTCTCGATGCCACGGCGCCGCCGTAGCAGCTCGACAGCGGCCAGCGCTTGTATCGTCTTGCCCAGGCCCATGTCGTCGGCCAGGACGACACGGCCGCGGCACGCTGCAAAAACGGCCCCGCGCACTTGATACGGCAGCAGCTTCGTCTTTAGCGTCCCGGCGGTGGGATCCTTACCGCGGCGAATGGCCGCGAGCAGCTTGCGTTCGAGTTCGATGCCTTCCGCAATCTCGTTCTCGCGATCGAGGAAGTCGAGTACATCGCTGTACACGACGGCCTGATTGTCCAGCCGGCGCAATTCGTCGAGCACGCGGTCGAATTCGCCGTAGTGCTGCTCCCGCAAGACGCCTTCGCCGTCGAAGTACTTCCCGGCGAGCGCCGCGAGTGCGCCGGACGGCGAACTGGGCAGCCGCAGCCGCACCTGCAGCCGGTCGCTGTATTGCAGCGAAACGGAGGCGCGCACGCGCTCGCGCCTTCTGCGTTCGAGCGCACCGCCGTGCCGCTTCCGAAGCCGCTCCAACAAGCCCTCGATGTGCTTGCAGGTGCCCAGCGTGTTGACGGCGAAGTCGGGACAGGAACAAAAGTTCTCGAACAGCCCCGGACCGCGCATGGCGACGCGATAACTCTTCCCGCTGGAAGACTGTACCTTGTAGTCGCCGAACGGTTGGCCGTCCGGCTTCGCCAGAATCCGGGCGATGGCGCTGCGCCCTCTCTCCCGGCGCTCGGTGATCTGCTGTTCGAACAGCATCGGAAGCTCCTATCCTGATACGGCTTGCGGACTCCGCTCTGAAACCAGTTAGAATAGCAGGCGCGGCGGACGGGCCTGGGCGGCCATCTCGCATGAGTGCCAGGATACCGGATGGTGGCTGTAGCGCACATCGGAGATCTGCTGCTCCCGGAGTTCAAAGTTGGCGATAACGATGGTCTTGCTGAGCGGCGTTCGTCGCTTCAAAATTGCCCAAAAATCTTGAGCACGCCATGTCCATCGACGGTCCTTCCCCGCCTACTTCGTGCCGAGAAACGCGGGGCTATTCAGATACGAGGTCAGGTTCACCATCTCTGACTTGGAGAACCGCGGCCACGGCCGATTCGTCTTGTTCATCTTCTGCAGCATGGCCGGGCCATGGAGCCACAACACGGAAACCATCGAGAAGGGCCGCAGGGGGGTGTTGCGCTCGGCCAGAATCTTCTTCAGGTTGGGAGCGCCGCTCGAAGGATCGTTGTGACAGGCACCGCAGTTCTGCTTTGCGAATACCTGTCGTCCGCGCTCCGGGCTGCCGGGCTCGGCAAAGACCCGGGTGTACCACAGATATGCCAGAATCTGGCGCATCTCGTCCTGCTCCAGCCGGGGAGGGGGACTTCCCGTCTTTCGCTGGTACTCCCACATCTTCGGGGCGTGCTGCCACATGGCCGCCGCGAAATCGGTCACAGTGCCGTTCGTGGGGTGCTTCTCTATCGCGAGGTTACCGACGTGGCAGGTGCCGCAGCCCTTCTCCTTGAAGAGAGTCTCGCCATTTCCGGCGGAACCGAGCGAAAACTCCGCCACACGGCCTCGCGTCTGCGGCAGGTTCTGCACGTACACGACCAGGTCGGTGAGTTCCTGCCCCGTGAGTGCCGGCCATCGGATGTGCCGCGCGCTCATGGCTGCCTGCATTTGAGAAGCGTGATTCCACATCTGCTGTGCGAGCATGATGGGCGAGGCCACCGATTGCCAGGCTGCCACGGGTGGCCCACCCCCTGAAACCTGAGAAGACATCCCGTGGCAGTCGGCGCAGTGCTTTGATGCAAAGACCTGTTTGCCGCGCTCGGCTTCACCGGGCCGCTCAAAAAAGCGGACCGACTGAAAATACGCGAACAGATCGGCCGCCTGCGCCTCGGTCAATTGTGGCTTCGAGACCCCTTGCTTCTCCATGAAGGCCCACATGCTCGGGGCATGGTTCCACATGATGCTGGCCATCCATGAGGGGGTGTAGTCCCGTCCGATCATTCTTCCGAGGTCTGGGGCGGTGGTTCCTCCCACGCCACGAATACTGTGGCAGGACACACATTTCTGCGTACGCAGCAGCTCTCGACCGCGTTGCGCGTCACCGAGTACCAGTTCCGCGCCGAACGCCACGCTGAAGCTAAGGGTGCAAAAGGCCCCAGCCAACAGGATTCGTTTCATAGAGATCCTCCGCCATCAGACAGACACCTCTGACGAATTAGTCCGTGCGGGACCGTGCAGCCAAGGAGAACGTGATGAATGATCGAGCAAGTTCAGCCCCTCCGCAGCCCAGTACTGCTTCCCTTCCTCGTGTGTATCAGTATACATCAGACAGCCTCAGCTTAAGCTCTCTGATGCGGTTTCTCTGTCAATTCGCGCCCCGGAGCCGGCTCCGCCGCCGGGGTGCCGGCCTGTGTTACATTCGAGGCGTTCGTGAGAGCTTTTTCCGAGGGGTTGCGATAGAAGCCGTCTGGAGGATGCGGTGCCGGGCCTCGAACACACGTCGGTGCGGCGGAAGCGTGCTCTCGTCTGGCTAAGCGGACTCTGGATTGCGCCGGTATGCGGTGTCCTGGTCCTGGTTTTCCACACGTCCGCGCGCACGGCTGCCGTCATCGCGCTCCTGGGGTTCGTTCTATGTCCGCTGCCCGCTTTCCTTTTTTTCGGCCGCCGCGAGGCCCAATTGCGTGCCGAGGCGGAAGCGCGTCGCGAGGAGGCCGAACAACTCAGGCTTCAGCTCGAAACCGTGCGCCACAGAACGTCGCAACTGCGTGCCGAGTTGTCCGCGGCGGACCGCCAGGCACGGCTCTCGCACCAGCTAACCATCCTCGGCCGGTTCACGGCCGGCTTTCTGCATGAGTTCAACAACCCGCTTGCGATCCTGACGAACCGGATCGAGATCCTTCTTGAAGAGCGCAGGGACGACGCCGCTCTCTGTGCCGACCTCGAGCAGATGCTGAAGGAGGCGCGATACATGGGCAGGATCGCTGGGACACTGCTGCCCGCCCTACGGCGCGAGCGCGGGGAGGAAGTTTTCGAAGCTTCGGTTCCGGCGGAGATCTTGCAGGACGCCCTGGCGGCGATGGGGCCTTCCGCGGAGCGCGAAGGTGTCCGTATTGTGACGGAAACGCCCGACGTGCCGCCTGTGAACCTGCCCGGGCACGTCGTCAGCGAGGTGGTGCGTGGGTTGCTGGCCAACGCTCTGGCGGCGGTCAGGGGGCAGGAAGATGGCACGGTGTGGATGCGGATCGAGCCTTACCGAACAGCAGGGTCCAGGGTGGTCCTGAGGGTCGAAGACAACGGACCCGGCGTGCCGGAGAGCATTCGAGATCACTTGTTCGAGCCGTTCATCTCCCTGAGTCCCGGCCGCGAACGGCTGGGTTTGGGACTGTTTCTGGCCGCGAGCCTGCTAGACACCCACGACGGCAGCTTGCGGTATGAAACGAGAAACGGCGGCGGCGCCAGTTTCGTCGTCGAGATGCCGCCAGCCCGCTTCACCCGCGGCCAGCCGTACCACTGGTTCGTTAAGGGGGTTGTTTCGTGAGCCGCATCTTCGTAATCGACGACGAGGCCGCCATGGGCGAGAACATCCAGCGCATGTTGCGATCACTTGACACGACCGTAGTGACTTTTCAGGACCCGCTCAGGGGCCTGGAGGAAGCCTTGGCGGACCCACCCGACCTGGTGATGCTGGACTTGCGTATGCCGGGGATGTCGGGAGACGAGGTCTTTGCCAGGCTCCACGATGCCCATCCCGGACTGCGCATCGTCTTCCTGACCGCGTTCGGGTCGGTGGAAGGTGCAGTGCTGGCGATGCGCAACGGTGCGTTTGACTACCTTCAGAAACCGTTCAAGAGAGAAGACCTGTTGCTGGTGGTAAGACGCGCCCTATCGCACGCCGCGCTGGAACTGGAGGTACAGACGCTTCGCGGCCGGCTGGAGTCTCTGGGCGAGACAGATCAACCGCAGAGTCACAGCGTTGCCATGCTGGAGCAGATCCAGAAGTGCCGGCGCGTAGCGGCTACGGATGCCACGATCATGCTCCTTGGAGAGAGCGGCACCGGCAAGGAAGTGATGGCGCGCTACATCCATAGCCAGAGCAAGCGCCAGCGCGGCCCGTTCGTGCCAGTCGAATGTAGTGCCATGCCGGGCACACTCATCGAGAGTGAACTGTTCGGCTACGAGCGCGGCGCGTTCACGGGAGCCGAGCGGACCAAGAAGGGTCTGATCGAATCCGCCGACGGGGGCACGCTTTTTCTGGATGAAATCGGGGACTTGGGAGTGGAACTGCAAACCCGCCTTTTCCGATTTGTGGAGGAACGCGAACTCCGGCGGCTCGGTGGACTGGAACCGGTTCGAGTGGATTGCCGGATCGTTTGCGCTACCAACCAGGATCTGGCGGTCAAGATCAAGGCGGGCACGTTCCGCGAGGAACTCTACTACCGGCTCGGTGTAGTCACCGTGAAGCTGCCACCTCTTCGTGAGAGACCCGAGGACATTCCTCACCTGGCCAAGTTCTTTCTCGAACGGTTTTCCCGGCGGTACGGCAAGAGCCTGACCGCTGCTCCGCGTTTCTACGAAGCGCTCCTCGGGCAGCCGTGGCCGGGCAACGTCCGCCAGCTCCGAAACTTGATGGAGAAGCTGACGGCCCTGCACCCGGAAGGGGTGCTGGCTCCGGAGGACCTCGCCGAGGACTTCCCGTTTACAGAAGAGGTTGCCAGTCTGCCCCAGTTCCCCTGGAGAGTAGCTCGGGAGCGATATCTGTCGAGCTTTGAGGTCACGTACGCCCGCGCGGTCCTGGGGCGCTGCGGCGGCAATCTCAGTGCCGCCGCCCGGGAAGCAGGAGTGGATCGAAAGACCTTCTATGCGTTGTTGAAGCGGGAACGAGCTCCACAGCCTAGGGAATGAAATCCACGGTGGCTTGGCACGCGGAAACGTCGCGGTAATGCGCCCCTGCCGAAGTTTTGAGCGCTCGCCTCGGGGACTTCGGGGAATCAGTTCCCCTTGTCCTTTGTCACCAATCTATAAGTCCTTCAGGCGAAAGGGCTTGTTTTTCGGAAGGAGGCGTGCTGGGAAAGCTCCAGAATTCCTGGAGAGGAGCGATACGTGATGAAGCTATCCAGAAGACGGCCTTGGATCCCCACCGCAATCCCGGTCCTCGCGGGCCTTTTCTTCATCCTTCTGTACCCGAAGCCTTCCGAGGCGATTCCCGCTTTCGCCCGAAAGTACGGCGTTAAGTGCTACTCGTGTCACACAATCCCACCTGCGCTGAACAAAACCGGCTATATGTTCAAGCGGCTGGGATACCGGATGCCGCCGGAGGAAATGGACGGTACTAAGCCCGCGCCGAGGATTTCCGAGCTGGACAAAGCCGTCTCGTGGAGCCTCGTAAACTCCGCCGCATTAATCACCCAAGGCAGCTTCACCGTGGACAAGGCGCAGGGCGACAGCCCCAAGTCCAGCTCCAGTTTCAACCTGGACGAAGCAGCCTTGTTTCTAGCGGGCTCGCTTCCACAGACCAACTTCTCCTATTTTGCCCAGTACGAGCTATTCCAGGATGGAGAGAGCAAACTAGAGCAGGCTGTGATCGGATACACCGGCGGCCGCGCCAACAGCAGCTTCTTCGGCAGGGCAGGTGAACTCCACCTACAGGAAGGCGAGGGTACGCGCGCCGCGATGTTCTACAATCTCTTTCCAGAGCCGGCACTCCTGCTCACCAATACAAACGCGTTGAATACCACGTTGGACCAGCACCCCGTGGGGATCGATGTCGGCTACACATGGGCATCCCCCTACTTCAAGCAAATCCTTGGGCTGTCGGCCAAGGTCACCAACGGCCTCAACGCGGATGGCAGCGAGATCCTGTTTGACTCCACGAAAAACTCGAAGGATGCATGGTTCGATGCCGATTATTGGTTTGGGCCCGATGGAGGTATTACCTTCCTGACTTATTACGGCCGAAAGGACCAGGTCCAGAACCAGGGAACGCCCGATGAGTTCACCTACCGCCCCACAATCCGGCGCTACGGTCTGTTCGGAAACTACCTGTTCTTCGACAAACTGGATCTGCTCGGCGGGTACCTCAGGAGCCGTGACGACTGGAAGGACACCGCCGATGGCGCCACCACTGCTTTCACCGTGAATGGATATCGCGGAGAGGCGGACTACTATCTCCAGCGAGGGTTCGCCCTCATAGGTCGCTATGATCGGCTCAGCCAGAGCATCGCGGGAGAGCCCACGGCGCGCACAACGGCCTGGGCCTTGGGAGGCGAGAAGGCGCTCACGGAGCTCGGCAACGTCGTTATCCGCGCGACTTACAGCCACGAACACGACACGGACCCCGTCTCGGGCTCCGTGACGACAGACAAACTATTCAAAGTCGATCTCCGACTGATGTGGTAAGGAGTGATCTATATGCAGAAGACGTTTCAAGCGATGATGCTGGGGCTGGGCTGCATGGTGCTCGCGCTCATGGCTCAACAGAGCAATGTGGCGCTCCCTCAGGACAAGGGTACCGATAAGATAGATGTCTCCGCCTACCCGGCCGAGATGCAGAAGGACTACAAGCTCTTCTCGTCCAAGTGCTCCAAGTGCCATACGATCGCGCGGCCCATCAACACATTGATGACCCGCGATGAGTGGGAGCGCTACGTCAAGCGCATGATGCACAAACCGAACTCGGGCATCGGCGACAGTCAGGGAAAGGAAATTTTCGATTTTCTGCTTTACGACCAGACCAACCGGAAGGACAAGAATCCGAAGGCGTTCTACCGTGCACTGACCGATGAAGAGATAGAAAAACTGAAGACTCAAAAATAGCGGGAGCCCACTATGCCTTATCGGGTTACGGTCCCGGACCGGGAGTACTTCGACCGGAACATCCCGTGCCGTACCGCCTGTCCGATCCACACGGAGTGCGGGCGGTACGTGCAGGCCATCGGGATCTCCAGGGATGAGGAAGCGTACCTGCTGGCGCGGGCCCCGAACCCATTTGCCTATGTCCTGGGCAGGATCTGCGCGCATCCCTGCGAGGACGCATGCAGGCGCGGCAAGATCGACGAGCCAATCGCCATCTGCGCCCTGAAGCGGTACGCCACGGACCGGCACAATTTGGGGATGGGCCACGATCCCGCGCGCAAGAGCCTGCCGCCGGCGCCGAAGCGCGGAAAACGAATCGCGATCGTGGGGGCCGGCGTTTGCGGCCTGACCTGCGCCCACGACCTAGCCTTGCTGGGTTACTCCGTGGAGGTCTTTGAATCCGCACCGGTCCCCGGAGGCATGCTTTACCTCGGCATCCCGCACTTCCGCCTGCCTCGGGAAATCATCAAGCTGGAGGTGGACAGTATCCTGGCGCTGGGAGTGACCCTGCACACGCGCGCCACGCTGGGCCGCGATCTTACGCTGTCGGACCTCCGCTCGAAGTTCGACGCCGTGCTGCTGGCCACCGGGCTCAACAAAGGCCGCGAGCTAAGCATTCCCGGCGCGCACTTGGACGGCGTGTTCAACGGGATCGATTTTCTGATCAACGTCAACCTGGGTTACGAAGTCCAGTTGGGCCGGAGGGTCGTGGTCGTGGGTGGCGGCAACGTCGCGGTTGATGTGGCGCGCTCCGCTTTGCGCCTGGTGCAGGAACCTGGATGGAACTCGGGCGCCGCCGAGTCGGGCGCCGAGAGCATGCAACCCGCCCTCGACGCGGCACGCATGGCCCTGCGCACGGGCGCCGAGCAAGTGCGGCTGGTGAGCCTGGAATCGCGGGGGGAGATGCCCGCTTGGAAGACCGAGGTCGTGGAGGCCGAGCACGAGGGCATCATCCTGGAGAACGGCTGGGGACCGAAAGAGATCACCGGTGAGCCCTTGGCAGGGCGGCTGGGCGCCTCCGGCGCAGAGGCCCTGTTTGATTGTGAACGGCAACACGGTCAACCGTATGTCACCGGAGAGAACCGGGGCGTAGCGGGCCTTCGGGTACGTCGCTGCCTCTCGGTTTTCGACGAGGATGGCCGTTTCAACCCGGCTTACAGCAACGAAGAGAAAGTGATTCCGTGCGATAGCGTGATCCTCGCGATTGGCCAGCAAGCGGACCTTTCTTTTCTGGGTGGCGAGAAGTCGATCGAGGTCACTCCGCGCGGGACGCTGAAGATCGACGCGGACCTGATGACCACCGCTCCGGGCATCTTTGCCGGCGGTGATGTCGCGTTCGGCCCTCGCATTCTGGTGGAGGGGGTGGCCAACGGACACCGGGCCGCCCGCTCCATCCATGTCTACCTCAGCGGGAAAACCAGGACGACGGTACTCAGCCGTTTCCGCATTTTCGATCACTGGCAGATGCCGCATGGTTACCTCAGCACCCCGCGCCAGACTATGCCCGTCCTGCCCACCAACCGCCGCATCGGCATCGCGGAAGTGAAACTAGGTTTTGACGAAGCCCAGGGGCACGCCGAAGGCCGTCGCTGCCTCAAGTGCCAGGTCAACACCATCTTCGATGGGTCGAAGTGCATCCTCTGCAACGGCTGCGTGGACATCTGCCCCGAGCATTGCCTGCGTCTGGTGGACCTGGCTCAGATCCGGGGCGATGATCGCTACGAAGCACTGATCATGAACCGCTTCGGCGTCCCGGCGAGGGAATTGCCAAGGGGAAAAGGGAGCGCCATCATCAAGGACGAAGAGAAATGTATCCGCTGCGCCCTATGTGCCGAAAGGTGTCCTACCCGCGCCATTACCATGGAGGCGCTGGAACAGCAGGAACGGGAAGTCTTTGAATGATCCTCTGGAGAGTGACGCCATGCACCGACGATCTTTTCTGAGCTGGGGCGCCGCGGGGATAGCTGCCCTGTGGTCAGCCATTGGGATGAGCCTTGCCGCGGTCGTTCGGTTCCTCACCCCCAACGTGTTTTACGAGCCTCCACAGAGTTTCACGATCGGCAACCCGGGGGACTTCCCTCTGGGCCTTCCCACTTTTCTCCCGGAAGAGAAGATCTTCGTGTTTCGCGACACGGAGAAAGGATTCGCGGTGGCTAGCGCCATCTGCACCCATCTGGGCTGCACGGTTCAGTATTTCAGCAGCGACCGCCGCTTCCACTGCCCTTGTCACGGGAGCGTGTTCGCTTCCGACGGAAAGGTGCTACACGGCCCTGCGCCGAAGCCACTCGAGTGGCTGGAGGTCACCTTGGCCCGCGACGGCTTACTAAGAGTGGACAAGGACCACGTGGTTTCCGCGTCCTATCGGCTGATGGTGTGAATATGAACCCCATACGAGAGGTCTGGCAATCGGTATTCCGACGGGATCCGCTTTCCACCGGCAAGGGGAAGGCGGAACTCGTCTTTCACAACCTCTGGCTCCATATTCACCCCACCAAAGTGCATAGGGAGCAACTGAAGCTCAAGCATACCTGGTATCTCGGCTTCATCACGTTTTATCTGTTCTTGATTCTTGTCACAACCGGCGTCGCGCTGATGTTCTACTACAGGCCCCATCCGCCGGAAGCATACCAGGATATGAAAGACCTCCAATTCGTGGTCTTTCTGGGGACCTTCTTCCGGAACATGCACCGGTGGGCCGCGCACGGCATGGTGATCTGCGTGTTCCTGCACATGTGCCGGGTCTTCTACACGGGCTCCTACAAGAGGCCGCGGCAGTTCAACTGGGTGATCGGCGTATTTCTGTTCCTGCTGACGCTCGGCCTCTCGTTCACCGGCTATCTGCTGCCGTGGGACCAACTGGCGTTCTGGGCAATCACCGTCGGTACAAATATCGGCAGCTATGCTCCGTTGATCGGCTCCCGAATCCGGGAATTGCTGCTGGGGGGCCACACGGTCGGCGAGTTCGCCCTGCTGCGCTTCTACGTTTTGCACGTAGCGGTCTTGCCCTCACTGATGATTGTGCTGACCATGGTTCACTTTTGGAGGATCCGCAAGGACGGGGGCTTGTCGCGTCCCGTCTGGAAACTGAAGGAGGAAAGCCCGGCGCCGCTGGTGAAGATCGGCTCAATGCCGGAGCCCGAACCCGAATTCGCGATTGTGCCGGCGTCGCATGAGAAGACCTACGGGCTCATGGAGGTGGTCACGGGCCAGCCGCTTTTTGAGACCGTCACGGCGGAGGAGGAAGAGGACCTGGTTTTCTCCTACCCCTATGCTTTTTTCCGCGAGGGGATCGCGCTGTTGGCGACGGTCGCTACCGTCATGGCCGTGTCTCTGTATTGGAACGCACCGCTCGAGGAGATGGCCAACCCCGTGAAAACGCCGAACCCGGCCAAAGCTCCCTGGTACTTTCTTGGACTTCAGGAGATGGTGAGTCACTCCGCCCTGATAGGTGGCGTCGTGGTCCCGGCCTTGCTCGTCCTGGCTCTGCTGGCGATTCCCTACCTGGATTCGAACCCGAGCCGCAGGCCCGCCCAGCGCCAATGGGCGCTTTGGTTTTTCGCTGCGTTCGCGCTCGCCAATGTGGCCCTGATCGTCATCGGCACTTTCTTCCGTGGCCCGGGCTGGGCCCTGGTACCGCCGTGGGTTCACATAACGGGGGCTGAGTAATGGACCGGCGGATGTCGCAGTGGTTCTTCGCGCTGAGCGTGGTGGTCCTGGCGCTCATGTTTGTAGCAGTCAGGCAAGCCGGCACTCCTTCCTGGAAGACGTATCAGGCGCGATACTACCGCTTGGCCTCGCAGGCGGAGCCAAATGCTGCCGCGAAGAATGCCGTCCTGGCCACCACCCTGGCCGTGAACCAGGTTCTGCTCCCCGGTTTGCAACGTGTGGATCGGTGTACGACATGCCACCTCGGAGTGGAAGACCCCACCATGAAGAACGCCCCCCTGCCGTTCACCTTTCATCCCAACCTGGCGCCGCACCGTTCGGCGAAGTTCGGCTGCACGATCTGCCACGGCGGGCAGGGTTTGGCGACCGACAAACTGACCGCGCACGGGCAGGTGGATTTCTGGTCCCAGCCCCTGCTGCCGAGGGACTACCTCCGCGCCTCCTGCGGGCGGTGTCACAAGGAGGGCGACGTTCCCGGCGTGCCCCAACTCACCGAAGGTCGGCGGCTCTTTGAGACACATGGCTGCCGCGGCTGCCACAAATTGAACGGCGTGGGAGGGAGTATCGGGCCTGACTTGACGGCGGAAGGCGCCTCCAGCCGCAACCCGGAGTGGCTGGAGCGCCATTTCCTAAAACCTAACTCGGTGTCGCCCAATTCGCCGATGCCTAACTTCCAGTTCACGCGCGAACAGGCGCGCGCGCTCACCTTCTACATGCTGTCCCTCACTAACGAGCAGATGGGGGCCTACTACTCCAGCGTGCGGTTGATTCCAAGCCCGTCTTATGGCCGGCAACTCTTCGTGGAGAAGAATTGCCTTGCCTGTCACAGCGTCGGCGGAGCGGGCGCGAAGGGGAGTCCCGACCTTCTCGGTGCTACTCAGCAGCACTCCGCCGGATGGTTGGACGAGCAGTTGGTGAATCCCGACCTGGTCTCTCCGGGAAGCACCATGCCGGCGTACGATCTGGACCCGAACGAGAGAAAGGCGATCATTGGCTTCCTGGCCGTGGCCACAGCCGATGATGCAAAATCGATACTCTCAGGCAGGCCGAAGCTGCTTGCTGGAAACGCGGCGGTGCTCGAAGCCGGCCGGCAAAGCTTCGCCCGTTTCGGGTGCGTTGGCTGCCATGGCCTGCAACTTCAGGGCGGGGTGCCCAATCCCAACAGCCAAGGCGGCGAGGTGCCATCGCTCCTGCACGCATCCGAAGACTACACCAAGGCGGAGATTACCACCATCATCCGCAATGGCAAGCTACCGCCGCTGGCAGATTCGGCCAAGCCTGCTCCGCCCTTGTACATGCCCTCCTGGAAGAACATCCTGACGGACGAAGAGGTCAACCGGATCGTCGAGTACCTCTGGTCACTGCAGTCGAAGAAAGAGGGGGCTTGGTAGAAAGGCAACTTCCCGAGGCCAAACTCCATCCCACCCGTAAGTTATTGATTCTATTTGGCGGAGAGAGAGGGATTCGAACCCTCGAGGGGTCAATAGAATCTGCAACTTGCAGGTCCCTCGTTGCCGTGACTGCCATATTTGCCATCGTTGCCGTCGCGCATTGCCCAAAATTGCCCTAAACTTGAGCAGGCCAGATCGATGGATCAACAGGCGGACCGTATCATCAGGACCAGGAAGCGGCCGAGACCCAGGACCACCCGTTGCAGTATTCAGAAGAAGTGGAGAAGACTCGAAAGAGACCGCGTGGGCGATGCCAGAGAGGCTCAGGATCGCACACCACAATAGCCCGTAGAATCAATCACGTAACGGTCGGACGGATTATTTGCGCACGACAACGGGCTTTATTAGACAGAACGTGTACCTGTACTGCGCCTCGGAGGGCCTGGTTACCGTCTTCCGGGCGATGGTGGATCGCGACGCGCTCTCTGAGGCGGTGAAGTTGAAGCCGGACCAGCATATTACGTTCTGCCGTACCGTCGGATACGCCAAGAAATAGGGGCAGTACGGTAGCTGACGAAAGCGCCCGCAGGCTTCCCCAATGCACCTGTTGACCGCCACACGGGAGAGCTACTGGAGCGGACGCAACGCCGGTCTATTCAATCACTTCTGGGCCGAAAACGCCCGATCGGTGAAGCAACGCCGACTCTTGGGGAGCGATCGACCCCGTAGGCGAGAGCAATCCACTGATCTGCAAGCAGTTAGTTGACTCTCGGAGCTCAATTTGCCCATCGTTGCTGTACAATTGATTCACCAGGCAGACGAGAGGGTCCGATTCTCCGGCCCGGAGGGCGGCCATGGTTGGCAAGACCATCTCGCGCTAACAGATCCTCAAGAAGCTGGGCGAGGGGGGGATGGGAATGGTGTACAAAGCCCGGGACAGCCACCTGGACCGCTTCATGGCCATCAAGATTATGCCGCCGGAGAGGGTCGCCGATCCCGAGCGCAAACGACGGTTCATCCAGGAGGCTCAGTCGGCTTCTGCCCTGAATCACCCCAATATCATCACCGTCCACGACATCACGCAAGAAGGCGGGATGAACTTGATGGTGATGGAGTACGTGCCGGGGCAAGACGCGGGGCGAGTTGACCCCAATAAACACACCGCCCACGAACGTCGCAGAGCCTCCCCGGACGACTGTGATAACGCCCGGGAAGGCTGTTCTTGCGCCCCTACTTGCAATAAAGGATTTGTGTCGACGTCCCCGACGTCAGGTACTGCCGTGTAGACCATGCCAGCGAAACGCTATACGCGCACGGATCGTCCCCCGCGATATTCTGCGCGAAGCCTCCCGTGCTACTGCCGTTGTGAGGCCCGCCATTCCCGCCGCGGAAGAAGAAGTTCGGACCCGGCAGGAAACTCCCCGAAGGCATGGGCGGAGCTCCGTGGATCGTCCCAGTGTTGTTGGAAATCGCCATACTGAAGCTGTTCAGGTGCGGGTGATCCACGGTGTAAAGCACGTGTATCGACGCCGCGCCGCCAACCGGCTTGCAGGCGTTCGTCCGCAGTTCCTCCAGGTCCAGCGCGACGATTACCGGGCTGTTGTCGAGAACGATCGAGCTCAGCCTGTCGGTATAGATGGTCGCGAGCGTGGAGGCGTCGCGCGCCTCAAATTGAAGCTGATATCGGCGAATCGGCTCTTTCTCTGTGTTCGTCAGCGCGCGCCCGGCTTGCGCCTTCGGTAGCCCGCCCGGCAGCTTCGCCGCGTGCGCAGCCGTGATCACGGAAGAGTTCATTACCATCAGCTCGTCCGTGCGCAAGAAATTGCTTTCGTCGATCGCCACCACCGCAGTGAACCCGTTGTGCATATCCACAGTTACGTTGCGGCCCAGAATGGGTAAGACCCATCCCTGCGCGTCAAGGTCCGCCGAGGTTATGACGACGTCAGCGGGCCCGTAAACGCCCAGGCCGTCCGTGTAGTAAACATAGCCGATCGTCGTCGGCTGGATCTGGGTCACCGGGTTCAGCGACGCCGGAACCACCGACGGAATCGTGTTCGGATCGTCCGGCGTGGTGGACCACGTGTATTCGCCGATCACAAACCGGTACTGCAGCGCATGCGTCGGAGCCGCGATGTTGGTGAGCGGGCAGTTCCCGCGCAGCAGGACGCCGGCCCGGTAGTTCGAATCGCCAAAGACGAAGGACGAATTCCCACCGCCGGCATATCCTTCGGCCGAAAACTGCGAACCCACCTGTCCCGCGTCTGGATGAATGCTGAAGTCCCAGACCTTGTTCCAGTGCGGGTAATGGTCCGGTGGCCCGATGACTTTGTCGCTGCACAAATCCACGCAGAAGCAGGGGCCGATGTTCTGGCGCCCCGGCGCTCGTCCCTCGGACCGAGGCTCCTGGAGGATATTCGAAGCACCGAGCGTGGCGCTGAAATACACGTCCGGTCCGCCGACCCACTCGACGTTGATCAGCGGCGAAAAGGGAGTCAACTCGAAGTCCGCGCTGTTGTAATCGATTCGGAAGTGGCCGGTAGAGTCTGTTGTGCCTGACCCAAGCGGATCGTCTTGAAGCCAATCCACGTCGAACGCGCTCACCACGGCCCCGGGGATCGGCGTGCCGTCATCGCAAGTCGTCAACCGGCCGCAGATCACCCAGGCGTCGAACAGCCCGCGGATGTAACACCAGAATCGCGGCGGCAGGCAGTAGTCCCACCCGGCCGTGAAATCGCCCTCGCCTGTCTGTTTCCATAAAGGTTGCAGCGTGGTGACCGAGAACTGTCGCGGCTCGACCTTCTTCCGGCCTGGTTTGCGGCGTGGAACAGTGCCGCAATAAACATCGATCTCAAAAGCCTCGCCGCTATACTTCTGTTTATCGCCGAGATCGAATGTGAAATTTCCTCCGGCGTCGGTAGTGGTTTCCGCGATCAGGGACGAAGTCTTCGCCTTCAATTGGTCCTGGTTGACCAGGGCCAACGTCAAACCGGGATCCGCCACCGCCAGCGCGGTGGTGTTCTGATCCTTCCGGTTCCTGTAAATCCGAACCGTTACATCAGAAAGCTGTTCCAAACATTCGTCGCAAAGGTGACCACAAAGCCTGCCTCTGAATCGATAGCTCATCGCTAGTTCTCCTTAACTGGGATTTCCACTTTGGCTTCCGGACTGGCTCGATTATATATCCAGCCCGAACAAGTCGAACCAATTATCCGTGACGAATGTAAATCGTTACTTCAGTAACATAAATGAACAACTCGCTAAAACTTATGAGCGTAGCGGTACCGGCGTCGCACATCTGCCAGTACCGATGGCTCATGCCGGAGGGTTGCGCCGCCGGCCGTGAGGTCCGAAACATAGAATGGTCGTGCTCTCGGCCAATCGCAGGGCTTCGCTTCAGGGGCAGGCCCTGAGATTAAACGGAGGCAAACCAAAGGGGACACTTCTAATGAGTTAACGATGGGGGACATTTCTAACGAGGGTTGACAAAAAGGATGAAAAAAGAGCTCCAACGGAGGCGGTTGGGTGTATACTGATCGCAACCTGGGTTCCAAAATGGAAATCCTGGTCAAGTCCATTTCCGCAAAAAGGAGGTATAGTAATGTCGAACGGGCCAATCCAGCCGGCAATTCAGCCGGCAAGCAATTTCGTTTACAACCGCATCGGACCAATCTTTGACTATGCGTACTTGAAGAACATCGATCCGGCGATCCTTCGAGAGATCACGCTCATCAGCGCTCGCGCGGAGCTGACCGCGGCGCAGGCTCACGTGCAAGCACTCGAAGCCGTGGTCAAGGTGGTCGAGAAGGCCCAAGTCGAATCACGAAAGGGCTAAACCGCGGTAGTCCACCAATGTAGTTCACCAAACAAGGGGCAATCGCAATGGATGCAATGTTCGTTGGTTGGGAGGATCAGGAGAATTTGGGGCTGCGGTACATCATGTCGTACTTGCAAGCCGAGGGTCACCGAACCAGGCTGGTCCCCTATGCCCCGGATGCCGATGACCGCGTGGTTCATGCCGCGCTGCTGGAAACCCCAAAACTCATCGGCTTTTCCATCATTTTTCAATACAATCTTCGCGAATTCGGAGATTTGATGAAATCCCTCCGGCGGGCAGGAGTGCGCGCGCACTTTACCGCCGGAGGACATTACCCGAGCCTATGTCCCGAACGCACCATGCGCGAGCTGCCGGAACTTGATTCGGTAGTTCGCTTCGAGGGCGAAATCACGACGGGGGAATTGCTTGCCAACATGGACCGGCCAGAGAATTGGCCGAGTATCCAGAACCTCGTATTCCGCCGCGGCGACGAGATAGTGGTCGACCCGGCGCGCCCGCTCGTGGACGATCTCGATTCACTCCCCTGGCCTACGCGCGGCGATACTCTCCAGGCGGCACGCGGCATTCCCATGGCTCCCATGCTGGCCAGTCGTGGTTGTCTGTTCAATTGCTCATTTTGCAGCATCCGTCAGTTCTATGGCGAAGCCCCCGGACCGCACCGCCGGACCCGGTCGCCCGAGGATGTCGCCGCCGAAATGAGAGCCCTCTACAACAGCCGCGGCGTGCGGTTGTTTCTTTTCCAGGATGATGATTTTGCGGCGAAAACGGGACCCCAACGCGCCTGGGTGGAACGCTTCCTGATCGCGCTGGACGCCGAAGGCCTCACGGGTAAGATCGGCTGGAAGATTTCCTGTCGGGTGGACGACATAGAGCCGGAAATCATGTCCCGCTGTCGCGATCGCGGCCTGCTGGCGGTCTACCTTGGCGTGGAGTCCGGGAACAGCCTGGGCCTCGCGACGTTGAATAAACATGCGACGGTTGAGCAGAACTTGTACGCCATGCGGACGTTAAGGAGCGTCGGTGTGGAGTTCGATATGGGGTTCATGCTGCTCGATCCTGGGACCACATTCGCCAGCATCCGCGAGAACGTCGATTTCTTGCGCCAAGTCGCTGAATTGGGCGGACCGCCGATTTCGTTTGTGAAGATGCTGCCGCTGGCGGGCACCGCAATCGAGAAGCGCTTGACCGAGGAAGGCCGGATCACGGGCGATCCGGTGCGGCCTGACTACAATTTTCTGGACCGCCGCCTGGACTACTACGCGCTTTGGATTACGCTTCGCTTCACAAACAGAAATTCCTCGCCGAACGGACTTATCGAGACTCTTCGCATGGCCTATTTCGACCACCTCGTCGCGCGAGCTTTTGAGGATGCGCCTTGGACGGCGGAGTACGGCCGCGAGATCCGGTCGTTGATCGACCTGGCAAACGACAGCGGACTGTCGACGCTCGAGCGGTCGCTTGACCTGGTCGAGGATTGTACCGACGCTGAGAGTGTCGCCCTGCGCTGGCGCCTGCTGAACCAGATCTCGGCACGCGACGAAGCGGTGCAGTCCGAAATCTTCGACCGGCTTGACCTGGTGACGGAGAAGTACAGCCCGACATTCCATTCGGCTTTGCATAGAGCGGCCGCCACAGCGGCATGAGGCCCCATCCGGGAACCATCTGGTCTGCTGGAAGCACCCGTCCGAATCGATCACCTTGATTGACAATCTCCCCTTAGTGCTCGACGTTCAGTGAAAATGCCCATTCAATGGTTTGGCGCTGGGTTCTCTGTGGGCTGATGGAGAGGTTCGAGCGCGACATCGCTCTGCTGGACAACCTCCTCTAGGGCCGAAATAGCTCCCGATAACGCCCGTAGTCTTCATCTATCGGACTGAAATATCACAGCAATGCTGGTCCGTATGAACGTTGATGACGGCGCTCCCCCGTTGGGTCAGAATATTCGACCTGCCGATTCGGCGCCTGACCACGCACGATGTGCGTTTCTGGAACTCTGAGCCTAGCATGCCATCTTCCATTCTGATCGGTGCTTGCGCGTCCTGAGGGCGGTGGACGCCGCAGAAGTTAGAGGACTGCCAAACGCCGGGATTTCGTCAATGTTGAACGTCCAGTGATCGGAGGACGGACGAGTTTTCTTGAATGAACGCCCATAGAATCGATGCGTTGGTGCCCGGACGGAATACTTGCGGACGACAGTCCTTTGGGCGAGGGGGAAATGCGGAGAGAGAGCAAAACCCTGATTCATTACCCAAAAACTACAGCCTGCCGCCCGTAAGCTATTGATTCTAGGTGGCGGAGAGAGAGGGATTCGAACCCTCGATAGAGTTTCCCCTATACACGCTTTCCAAGCGTGCGCCTTCAACCACTCGGCCATCTCTCCGGTGCGGTCGCGGAGGCTTCCGCTCGCTTACGTTCGCGGCTCGGAAGCGTCAACGAGCTTAGTCTACCATGCGGTACAGCGCGTCCCGCAGGCGGAGGTACCACTCCGGACCCAGGTCCTCGGGGAAGACCGGCGCCTGACACCACTTGGCCGCGTCGCCCGAGCCGGCCAGCTTCAGGATCTCCGGCAGCAGCCTCGCGCCGGGAGTAGATTCCAGCGACCGGGCCAGCGCCGTGTCCTGGAGAGCGTCTCGCAACAGGATCCAGCGGATCGTGCCCCGAGTGGCGTAGTCCCCCGGAGCCGCGCCGCAGAGGTAGGACCGCAAGGCCGCGCGCGCCGCCGAATCGGAGGGTTCCTCCACAGCCGGCAGGGGGACGCCGCTGTCTTTTTGCTCGGGGACGATGGCCGGCAGGATGCGCACTTCCATGGGGTAGGTGATCCACTGGCCGTCCACGTGAAGCTCGGGCTCGACCTTGGTCCTCCGCACTTCCGTGTTGGGCGGGACCCAAAGGTCCATGAGGATCGTCACCGTGGTCTGCCCGAGGATCGGCATGGAAGCATCCGGCAGCCGCCCGGTATAGGGCAGTTTCACCGGCTCCAGCCCGTCCGGGACCCATTTCGCGCCGCGCTTCAGCCAGGTCTCCTTGTACAGGGCGACGCCGAGGAAGCCTTCGGGGTTCTGGCCCACATAGAGAGTGAAGTCCGTGCCGGTGGGAACCGTTAGCGCGACGTGGAAGGCAGCATGGGCGTTCCTGGCCAGAGCGGGCGAGAGGATCTCGCGCGACGGGACCCCGGCGCGGCGCGCCCGGTCGGCGGACACGACCTTCCCGGACGGATCGATGCGCTGCAGCTCGGAATAGACCTTGATGGACGGCAATTGGGCAAACGCACTGGCCGCCGCGCCCGCCACGGCCATATAAGCCGGAAGCAGGCAGACGCGAGCGAGCCTCATGCCATGTCCCACTTCTCGGGATGCAGCGCGGGGTCGCCGGTCACCAGGACGGGCCGGCGGAGGATCTCCTCCAATTCCTCCAGGTAGTCGTTGTCGGTGGATTTCAGAAGCTTGGCCACGTCCGGGTTGACGCGGAGCACGACGTTGGGACCCTCCACCGCGTCGGCGACCTTGCTGGCCTCCTGAAGGATCTCGCTGACCACGGTCTGCACGCTCTTGACGTAGCCGGCGCCCTCGCAATAAGGGCAAGGCGAGCACAGCGTACGCTCGAGGCTTTGCTTCACCCGCCTGCGGGTGATGGCCACCAGTCCAAAATCGTTGAACTGGAGAATCTTGTAAGGAGCCCGGTCGCGCTGCATCTCGTCTTCGAGGGCCTGCATCACCTTCTGGCGATTCTTGCGCTCGTCCATGTCGATGAAATCGACGACGATGATGCCGCCCAGGTCCCTCAACCGGATCTGCCGCACGATCTCCCGGATCGCCTCCGTGTTGGTCTTGACGATGGTGTCTTCCAGGCGGTTGGACTTGCCGACGAATTTGCCGGTGTTAACGTCGATGGCCACCAGCGCCTCGGTCTGGTTCACGACGATGTAGCCTCCCGACTTCAGCCACACCTTCGGGCGAAGGGCCTTCTCCATCTCGGAAGTGATGTTGAAGGCGTCGAAGATCGGCGCCGAGCGGGTGTACATTTTTACCCGGGAGACCAGGGCGGGCTGGAGCCGCTCCACGAAGCGCAACACGCTCTCGTAGACCTCCTCGTTGTCCACCCAGATGCCCTTGAAGTTTTCGGCGAGCTGGTCGCGAAGCAGCCGCTGGACGATGTCCAGATCGTGGTGAACCATAGCCGGAGCCGGTTTCTTCTCGGCCTTCTGGCGGATGTCGAGCCAGAGGTCGTAGAGAAACGTCATGTCGGCCGCGATATCGCGCTCGGACTTTCCTTCGCCCGCCGTGCGCACGATGAAGCCGCCGGGCATTCCGGTGCAGTGGGCCTGCAAAATGCGCCGGAGCCTGAAGCGCTCTTCGTCGGAAGCCACCTTGCGGGACACGCCCATATGGTCCACGGTCGGCATGTACACGACGTAGCGCCCGGGCAGGGCGATGTGGGACGTGATGCGCGCGCCTTTCTGGCCCAAAGGCTCCTTGGCGATCTGCACCAGGACTTCCTGCCCCTCGCGGAGCAGATCGCTGATAGAGGGAGCCGGTTTCGCCGCGGCGGCCTCGGCGGCCTCCTCGGTCTCGGGCCGGGCCGGCACATCCGGGCGCTCGTACCGCTGGGCGCGGGGTTCGACCTCGGCCCCGCCTTGCGTCTTGCGGCGAAGCCGGCGCGAGACGCGGTGCGGATAGCGATGCGCGGGTTCGCGCAGGTCCGCCTTCAAACCCGCTGGCGGCGCCGGAGACTCGGTTTCACCCGCCACGGACGGCGTCTCCTCGGGCGCGGCGGCCGGCTCGGCCTCATCGGCCAGATCCGGTTCGGCCGTGGGCTCCGGCTCCTCGTCCGGTTCAAGCTTGTCGACCAGTTCGACCTCCTCTTCCAGGAAGGTCTCGGGGGACTCACCGGAGCCCGCATCGGCCGGAACTGGTTCCTGGTCGAGGGCGGGCATCTCAGATTCGCCGGTCTCGGGGGCAACCATCTCTTCGAGAGCGCCCGGGGCCTCGCTGGCCTCGGGCGGGGGATCTTCCTGCCCATCGCCAGCCCCCTGGCGGTGTCTTGCGAGCGTTTCGCCGGGAAGGATCTCGAAGCCCGTCGCGGGAGGCTGGGCCGGAGCCGGAGCCGGAGCCGCAGCGGGAGCCGGCGCGGCCGACACGTACTTGGACTCCGGGAACCCTCGGCCCCGGGAGCGGCGCCGGCGGGAACGCCGGCTCTTGTGATCCTTTCCCTCCTCGTCGGCCGGACGTTCGACGGCCGCGGCCGGCTCGGGTGCGGCGGCCGCCGCGGGGGGTACGGGCTTCTCCCGGCGGCCCCGGTCTGCCACGGGCACGCCCATCTTGTCGTATTCCTCGTGCTCCTCGAAGAAATCGGAGACGTAGAGGAAGGCGTCACGATCCAGGCCCAGGTCCACAAAGGCGGATTGCATCCCGGGCAGAACCCGGGTCACGCGCCCCTTGTGGATACTGCCGGCAAGGGAGTACTCGTTCGATCGTTGAAAGTAGACTTCGACCAGTTGGTCGTCCTCCAGGACCGCCACCTTAGTTTCGTGGCGGTTGGAGGAGATTACTAACTCTTTTCCCATGGATGCTCCTCACCTCTCAAAAAGCAAGGAGCGCAGCAACGCGGAGGGTCAGAGGCGGAATCCGCCGGTCAGCGGATCATCAATACTTCAAATCTTTTTGCGCGCGCCCGCCGGATGCCGGTTCGTTACGCATCGCTGGCGGCACGGGGCGGAACTGCGCGGCATCACAGCCACAGCTTCTCGGAGTCCACTCCCCGCTCGCGCTTGCAACCTAAAACTCGTTAGCCTCGATCACCTCGCGAGACTGCGTCTCGCTTCAATTTACAAACCGCTGCAGCCTGACGTTGTTGACCAGTCCCAGCATGATGAATACGGTCAAGACGCTGGAACCGCCGTAGCTCATCAGCGGCAAGGGAACGCCGGTTACGGGCATGCGACCAACCAGCATCCCGGCGTTGACCAGCAATTGGAACAGCAATAGCGCGCCAATGCCCATGCAGACGTACATGCCGGCGCGATCGGGCGCCGCCTGCGCATTCTGAACGATCTGCATCAGCATCAGGAAATACAAAGCCAAAACAATCAAAACTCCGAAGAAACCGTGTTCCTCGGCGAAGGCCGAGAGTATAAAATCCGTGTGGGGCACCGGAAGAAAGCGCAACTGCGTTTGCGAGCCGCGCGTGGTGCCCTTCCCCCACATGCCGCCAGAACCAACCGCAATCTTGGATTGGATAACCTGGTAGCCCGAGCCGAGCGGGTCGCGCAAAGGATCCTGGAACGACATCAGGCGATCCTTCTGGTAGTCCTTCAAAGCCATCCAGCCCACGGGCAGCACCAGGACTGCCAGCACTGCTATGGCGCCCGCGTGCTGCCACCGAAGACCGGCGAAGAAAACCCCCGCTGCCACGACGGCCCCGTACGTTATAGCCGTGCCCAAATCGGGTTGTTTCATCACCAGCGCCATGGGGAGCGTCACCAGTCCGGCCAGCTTCAGTAAGTCCCGGATGCCGGGACGGTCGCCTTTCAGCTCGCTCAAATACCGCGCCACCAGCAGTACTATGATCAGTTTAACGAATTCCGAAACCTGAAGTGTGAACCCGCCGGGCAGAGGGATCCAGCGCTTCGATCCGAAGGCTTGGCGCCCAAAAAGCAGAACGCCCACCAGCGTGAGCAGCCCCGCCACGTACAAAATCGGCACACGCTCCAGAAACCTATGGTAGTCGATCCTGGCGACGGTGTACATCAGCACCAGGCCGAGCAGCACGAACAGCGTCTGCCTCCACCAGGCCTGGGCCCAGACGGTTCCCGCGGTCGCGCTGTAGATTTGCAGGATTCCGAAGGAGCAGATCAGCAGGGTCCACAGCACCAGCGGCCAATCCAGATCGCGCGAAGAGCGGTACTCGGTCATGGCGCCTGGCTGTCTCCTCTGCCCGCTCCCCGAGCCAGCAACTGCGCCGGTTGATGGGTCGCTTTCTTGTCAAAGTAGGCTTTGATCACGTCCCTGGCGATAGGAGCGGCCGTGGCACCGTGAAGTCCGCCTTCCCACAGCACCGCGACAACAATCTCAGGGGCATCGCGCGGGGCAAAGCCCACGAACCAGCCGTTGTCATTTAGCGGCTCCCCCGCCGCCCTGAGGGCCTTCAGTCCCTCCCCGGAGGCAAGCTGGGCGGTCCCGGTCTTCCCGCAAATCTCGATGCCGGGAACCCGGGCAGCCGCGCCGGTACCCCCCTCGTTGACCACGCCATACATGCCGTAGATGACTTTCGCCACGTTGTCGGGATTGAACGACGCCCGGCGCGGGGTCTCCTGCCGGCTAGGGTCGGCGACGACGTGGGGCGTGTACCAAATCCCGCCCATGGCGATGCCGCCCATGGCGTAGGCCAGTTGAAGAGGCGTGACCGTCAGGGCGCCCTGTCCGATGGCGACCGAGATCGTCTCCCCGGCATACCATTTCTGCCGAGTGTTCCTGATCTTCCACTGGCTGGACGGCACCAGCCCTTCGGCTTCGTTCGGCAGGTCGATGCCGGTCTTCCTCCCCAGGCCGCACGCCTCCGCATATTCCGCCAGCTTGTCGATGCCCACGCGGTTTCCCACGTTGTAAAAGAACACGTCGCACGACTGCACGATCCCGCGGTGCAGATCGACGGCGCCGTGGCCGCCCTTGAGCCAGCACCGAAAATAGCGGCCATAGAACGTGGCGCCGCCCGGGCAGTGCACTCCGAAGCTGTCGTCGATAGCTCCACTCTCCAGGCCCGCCAGCGCGACGATCGGCTTGAAGGTGGAGCCGGGCGCAAGCTGGGCCTGGATGGCGCGGTTCAGGAGCGGATGGTCGGGATTGTCGATGAGGTCCTGCCAGTCGCGGGAACGGATTCCACCGGTGAACTCGCTCGGGTCGTACGCCGGCTGGCTCACCATGGCCAGCACGTCGCCGTTGCGCGGGTCGAGCGCCACCACGGCGCCTTTGCGCCCTTCCATGGCGAGCTCGGCCACCGCCTGCAAATCCAGGTCGATGGTGAGTCGGAGCGGCTTGCCCGGCACGGCCTCTTTAAGGCCGATCACCTGGCGCTCGTGGCCCATGTTGTCCACCACCACCTGGCGCTGCCCGTCAATGCCAGTCAGTGTTCCGTTGTACTGTCTCTCCACACCGGCCTTCCCGATAAGGTCCCCCTGGTTGTACTTGACGAACTCGAGGGTGTTCAACTCGCCTTCACTCACCTCTCCCACGTAGCCGATCACGTGCGCGGCCAGGCCGTTGCGCGGATAGAGACGGCGCTGCGCGTGGATCAACTCCATCTCGGGAAAGCCGGCGTCGCCGCGGTGGGCCTCCACGAAGGCCAGGTCGCCCTGGGTCAGTTCCTCTTTGACGGTGATCGGCCTGTAGCGGGGCTGCGAGGAGAACCGCCTCAAGCGCGAGGCCAGCTCGCCGTAGTCCAGCCCGAGTCCGTCCGCGACCGGCCTCACCTCTTCCTGCTTCAGATTCTCCCGCAGCAGCATGAGGCTGAACGAGGAGTGGTTGTCCACGATAACGCGGCCGTCGCGATCCAGGATCTTGCCGCGTGGAGCGGGAATCGGCAGGGCCTTGATGCGGTTCCGCTCGGCCTGCTCGCTGTAGTACTCCGGATTGCGAACCTGGAGGGCCCAGAAACCTGAGATCAGGTACAGAAAGACGCCGAGCATCAGGTACTGGAACAACGTGATTCGCCCGGTGGCGAACTTCACATCGTCACGCCTCAGGGGACTGTAGCGCGCAGCGTTCTCGTTATGTTCGTCCGGCGGCAGGGTCACGACTGGACCAATTCTATTCTTCCGTATCCTTCAGTTTATCCAATAGGTAGAAGAGCGGGACGGCGGCCAGGCCGTTGGCCAGGGCGGCCAGGAGCGTCTGAACAATCTCCAGCCCGGACGGCGCCCCCAGCAGGACTCGCCGCACCGTCCAGTACAGTAGCTGATGACCCAGGAAGAAGACGGCGCCGAGACCCATGCGAACGGCCGCGTGCCCGGTGTCCAGCCGCACCCCGATCGAGGCGGCCGCGTAACCGGCGAGCGTCTTCACCATGCCGAGGGTGCCGATCGGCTGATAGGAGAGAGCGTCCTGAATGAGTCCAATGACGGCCCCGATCAGCGCTCCCCCAATCGGACTCCGGCGCGAGACGGCCAGGTAGACCGTTACCAGCAACGGCAGTTCGAGGTAGCGGAGCAGGGGGAAGTACAGCGGAACGTAGACCTGAAACAGGATCGCTGCCACGGGTGTGGCGACCATCACCCCCGGGCGGATGCGCGACGCCTTCTTCCTGCCGCGGCGGCCGATCGCAAAGGCCTCGTTGAAATCGTTCATGGTTTGGCGGGCGCGGGAGGCGCCGGCGTCTTCTGAGCCGGCTGGTTGTCACCGTAGTACCGGCCTCGCGCCTGCGCGGCTGCCTTGTATTTTTCGATGAGACGATCCGCGTCCGTCCCCGGCGCCGTGGATGGCCCCGTTTGGCCGGGAGCGCTGGCCTGGGCCGGATCGGCGGGAGGAGGTGGCAACAGAGACGGGCCGGAGGCGGCCGGCTGGGCCTCCGGAAGCGGCTGGTGGACGCCCGCCAGGACGATAAGGACCTCCTCCAGGCCGCGAGCCAGGCCGCTGGGCGTGATGACAACTTCCTTGAAGTTCTTGCCGGCGCCGACCGACTTCACCTGGCCAACCGGCAGACCCCTCGGGAAAAGCCGGTCCTCCCCGGAAGTGTAGAACCACTCTCCTACGTCGACCTTCTCTTCGTTTTGCAGGTAGTCCACCATGCAGGTGGTGCGGGTGAGCCCTTTCAGTGTGCCCTGGACCCGGCCGTCCGAGCTGATGGCCCCCGCGGCGAAATTCGGATCGGTGATCAGCAGAACCTGGGAGGCCGCCGGATAAGCCGCGGTGACTCTTCCGACTACCCCGTCCGCGTTGATAACGGCCAACCCCTGTCTCACTCCCGAGGTGGAACCGCGGTCAACCAGGATCAGCCGGGAGTCGATGGCGGCCCCGGCGCCAATGACGCGTGCCGCGATCGTTCGCGACGGAGTGCGTTGCTGAAAAATGCTCAGCGCCTGGGCCCGGTCCGCCGTTGCCAGTTCCGAGCGCAGGGAACGGTTCTCCATCTTCAGCCGGTCCAGCTCGCCGGCGAGTCTCCGGTTATCCTCCTGAACTCCCACCAGCAGGGCGTAGCGTCTCAGCAGAAAGGAAGCGCCCCCGCTGGCGGAGCCCAGTAACCGGGCCAGAGGGGTCACCGCGCTGACGGTCCAAACGCGGAGCAGGCGAACGTCGCTGCTTGTCTTGACCTGATACGCAACCAGAATCAGTTGCGCAAGCAGCACCAGCAGCAAGAAGCTGAGGCCGCGGTACCGATTGAGCAACGATCCCATGCTGGAGCCACCCGGCTCTGGTTACTCGATTGAGATCTTGCGCAACAGCCGGAAGTCCGTCAGCATCTTGCTGGTGCCGAGCACCACCGATGCCAGCGGGTCCTCCGCGATCGAGACCGGCAGGCCAGTCTCCTCCTTGATCCGCTTGTCCAGGTTCTTCAGAAGCGCTCCGCCTCCGGTCAGCACAATGCCGCGGTCGCTGATATCGGCGCTCAACTCCGGGGGCGTGCGTTCCAGCGCCACGCGGATGGCGTTCAAGATCGTCGCCACGCACTCCGATAGCGCCTCGCGGATCTCGCTGTCGTCGATCGTGATCGTCTTGGGCACGCCCTGGATCAGATTCCGTCCCTTGATCTCCATGGTCATGGGTTTGTCCGGAGGAAAAGCCGATCCGACCTGCATCTTGATCTGCTCGGCCGTGCGCTCGCCGATCAAAAGATTGTACTTGCGTTTGAGGTACTGGACGATGGCCTCGTCCATCTCATTGCCCGCCACGCGCACCGATCGCGAGTAGACGATGCCCGAGAGCGAGATGACGGCCACATCCGTGGTGCCGCCGCCCACGTCGACAATCATGTTCCCGCAAGGCTCCGTGATGGGCAGCCCCGCCCCGATCGCCGCTACCATGGACTGCTCGACCAGATGCACCTCGCTCGCCTTGGCCCGGTAGGCGGAGTCAACCACCGCCCGCTTTTCCACCTGCGTGATCTCGCTCGGCACGCCAATCACGATCCGCGGATGCACCAGCACTCTGCGCCCGTGCGCTTGCTGAATGAAGTAGGTGAGCATCTTCTCGGTGATTTTGAAATCGGCGATCACGCCGTCCTTCATGGGGCGGATGGCCACGATGTTGCCTGGCGTTCGGCCCACCATGTCCTTGGCTTCGCGGCCAACCGCTTCGACCTCGCCGGTGTTCTTGTTGATGGCGACGATCGAAGGCTCGTTGACGACAATGCCCTTGCCCTTGGCGAAGATGAGCGTGTTGGCGGTGCCCAGATCAATGGCCAAGTCGGACGAAAACAAGCTAAAAAGAGAGCGAAGGTTCATTCCGCGACCGTGAAAATCTCCTCAGTGGTGTGCGATCTCAAAGCCTAGCATATCGCTGCGAACCGCCGCCAGTGGCCCGATGTTTTTCCTTGAATTACAATAAGTTAGTGGCGATAAGCCGGCGCAGGATTTTATTGTCCTCGGTGGCGGCTCTGGCGGGGTGCGGACCCAAGAGGGGCTCCGGGTTCCCTGGGTATGCGTTCGTAGCCGGCCAGGACAACCCGTCCTTGGCGGTGGTGGATCTGACTGCCTTCGCGCTGGTCCGGCACGTCCCTTTGGGTGCAAGTGCGACAGGCGTGGTCGCGAACCCCGCGCGCCGCAGCGTGTATGCATTGACCCCGCAAACGGGCGCCGTCCACGAAATCGATCCTGAGCAAATGACAGTGCGCCGCAGAATCCGCGTTGCACAGAGGCCGGTCTTGATGAGGCTGGCGCCACAGGGTGACGCGCTGTGGGTGGTGTGCGCTGAGCCGTGGCAGCTTGTGCGCGTCTCCCTGGAGCGCTTCCAGGCTGACTTGCGCCTCCCTCTTCCGGCCCCGCCGGCCGGGTTCGATCTTGCGGCGGACGGCCGGGCCGGCGTCGTGACGCATGGCGCTGAAGGCACGGTCTCCTTCCTGGATCTGGCGGCTGGGCGCACGCGGGGGACAGTGCGCGCCGGAGAAGACACCGGCGAGGTGCGTTTTCGATTGGATGGCAAGATCGCCTTGGTGGCGGACCTGGGCCGTCGGGTGCTGTGCCTGCTGGACACCGTCACCGGACAGGTCCTCACCAACCTTCAGATCGCCGTGAAGCCCGAGCACTTTTGCTTCAAGCCCGACGGCGGCGAGATGTTCGTTACCGGCGAAGGGATGGATGCCGTCGTCATCGTCAACCCTTACTACACTGAGGTCGCCGAGACCATGCTGGCGGGCCGCGCGCCGGGGGCCATGGCGGTTTCGCGGTCGCCCGAGTACCTGTTCGTCGTGAATCCCCCCACCGGAGACCTGACCATCCTGGATCCGGAGAGCCGAAGGGTGGTTGCGGTGGTGGCCGTCGGGTCGGATCCAGGCTACGTGACCTTGACGCCCGCCGACGAGTACGTTCTGGTCCTCAACCGCCGGTCGGGGACCATGGCGGTGATTCGCCCCGCGGCGGTCGTGCCCGGCCGCGCGCGCGAGGCGGCGTTGTTTACGACCATCCCGGTTATTTCCAACCCGATCAGCGCCGCCGTGCTGGCGGTGTGAGGCGTCTGCCGGGTCAAGCGGGGCGATGCCGGGGTGGACCGGATGCGCACGATCGACAAGTCCCGCTTTCTCAAGAGACTGGGGCAGGTCTCCGACGCGGCGGCGCCTGGCGAAGGTCCGGTGCGCTGTCACCATCGGCCTAGGCCCGGAAGGCTGGCCACGTGAACACGGCGGCGTCTACCGGCATGGAGCCACTTCTACACGTCGGGCGTGTTACGCCCAGGTGGAATGGTTCGGCTCGCCATGAAGAACGCCCACCAATACGCGGACGGCGAGCTCAATGTGCTCTTCTTCTGGTGTTCAACGCAGACGCATTTTGACGGTACTCCAATAACGGCCGTCAATATCTATGATGAAGCGATTCAGAACCCTTCGTGCGATCCAGCCAGGAAAAACCTCACCGCCATGATGATGAACGGCGTCCGGGCAAAAGTCGGCTACGACGCGCGTTCAATCTTCTGGCAACCAATCTGGCACGCGAAAAGATCGATCACGCCTGAATGGTGCGCGCTGCTGGGGCAAGTCCGAGAGCCGTGATCATCGCAACTAACCCGTCTTTGCCCGGACGCGCGATAATGGAGTCGTGAACGTTCCAACGGCGTTTGCCCAGCAAGCCCGATTCCAGGCGGCAGTAGCGCGAGCCGCGCAACGCCTCGCCCCTCACGTGGTAAGCATCATTCCCACGCTTGGGAACGATTGGAGCGGAGAGCCGGCAGTTTTCTTCATGGTGATCCTCGCCGATGCTGCCAGCCGACGCGATCAGCTCTTGAACATCAGCAACCAAGTCTCACAAGCCATCGTCCAACAAGTTCAACCCCTGGAGCAATGGGGCGTGCTTCCCTACTTCAACTTCCGCAGCCAGTCCGAGCAAGCCAAACTCAATCAACCGACCTTGGTATGACGCATGGGGTTTCCCGATGACCTGCTCGAAGTCGCCCAAGACCTTGCAAATTTGCGCCCTGAGAGCCCGCATCAGGCCAGCCTCAGGAGGGCCGTCTCCACGGCCTACTACGCGCTCTTCCATCTTCTGATATCCGAGACAACGGCCAACTGGGCTCGGCCTGAGTTGAGAGCGATACTCGGTCGCTGTTTCGATCACGGCCCGATGAAGACGGCTTCTGAAACGAAGGTCTCTCAGATCAATACCGCTTTCAAAGACAATCCTCCCGAAGGCGCGGAGAAGATGGTGGCCATCCGTCTCCGCACCGTCGCAAACGCCTTCATCCAGGCCCAGCAACGGCGTAACGATGCAGATTACAACATGGCGAAGGAGTGGACACCTGTCGAAGTGGACACGCAAATCGCCTCAGTGAATGAAGCGTTCAAGACGTGGAACATTATTCGCGACGAAGCCGTTGCACAGGCTTATCTGGTTTCGCTCCTAGGCACCAAGGAACGACGGCCAAACGAGCCGAAACTACCGAAAGCCAGAACCGAAAGGAAAAAGAAGCGCGCCGATCCAGAGACTCCGCCAACGGTCTAGGGCAGAGTAGTGACAGCGCGACTGGCAGTTCTGGCAAGCCTTCCCCTCTCCGGTTTGTGTGCGCGATCTGGCTAGTGCTAGTCGTAGTGGCGCCCCCTGCATTGCCAAACGCCGGACCACCCGCGAGCAGTCCCCAAGTGTCGGCTAGCCAGATCCACGGACCGCTGACGGCTTCCGGGATGCTGTCGTCCCAACGGTCCGGCGGGAAGTGCACGCTAGGCGGCAGCCTGGTTCGTTCCGTGGAAATCCAGCCTCACGCCCGCACGATGCGCTGCCTGTCGCTGTCCCACCTCAAGTACTGTTGCCGGCGGAACGCCAGGACTCCCATCTCGCAGGCCACCACGCCGTAGTAGCCGAGCATGCAGTCGCACTTGAGCGGCTCGCCCATGCGGATGGCGCGCTGGAGGTTGCGGTGGTGCAGTTCGAGATTCTCCGCGCCGGTCTTCTTGTGCTCGATCCCCTTGACCTCGTTGGCGAAGAGCTTCTGCGGCTCGATGACGAAGCCAGTGCGGGTGAAGCGCAAGGTCGCCTTGTGCCCGCGCAGCACGTGCTCGACGGCAGTGTCGTTGGCCAGCGATGACACCAGCAGCACGGTCGGCCCGTCCGGGTAGTCGAGCATGACGTTGAAGGTGTCCGGAACCTCGGCCGTCTTGAAGAACCACTTGCCGCCGGCGCCCACGGCGCGCTGCGGAAAGGTGAGCCCCAGTGCTTTGATGACGCGCGTGACGCGGTGGATGAACAGGTCCGTGGCAATGCCGCCGGAATAGTCCCAATAACGCCGCCAGCGGAAATAACGCTGCGGATCCCACGGCCGCTTCGGCGCCGGCCCGAGCCATGCCTGCCAGTCCAGGTTCACGCCGGGGCGTGCGTCGGGGTCGATGTCGTACATCCAGATGTCGTCCGCCAGGTTCCGGCTGTAGTCGATCTCCGCGACCACCACTTTGCCCAGTGCGCCGTCCTGGACGTACTTGTGAGCCGCTTCATAAGAGTCGTCCGACATCCCCTGCACGCCGACCTGCATCTTCACGCCCGTCGTTTTGACCCTGGCTACAAGCGCCTTGGACTGCTGGCTGGTGTGCGTCATGGGCTTCTCGCAGTAAATGTGCTTGCCCGCCGCGGCGGCATCCATGGCCATTCGGTAGTGCCAGTGTTCGGGTGTGGCGATGAGGACGTAGTCGACTTCCTTCAGCGCCAGCACCTGGCGGTAGTCCTTGTACGGCCGCCCCCCCGTCAGGTGAGCCGCCGCCGCCGTGCGCTTGTCGAAGATGTCGCAGACGGCGACGATTTCCAGGTTGTCCGCCTCGCGCATCTTGACCAGCGACTTCATGTGTTCCGTCGCCATGCCGCCACAGCCGATGATGCCGATGCGAAGCCGCTCACCGGCTCCGGCGATCTGGCCATAGCCGCGAGCCGCGGCCAGCGTCGCGGCTCCGGCAGCGCCGACGAATTCCCTGCGCGTCCATGATCCCATGCCGAAGATTTTACCCCGGCCGGGCCCCTGTACGGCGGATTCCTGCATCTTCACGATCCGGGAAGTCATCAGATCTATTAAATCGACGGAGGGGACCAGATCCCCCTTCGCCGTCCAGCGGACAAGTCAGGATGATCTGGGTCGAATCCGGCCCGCTGGAAGGAGCCTTGCAGGCTCGACAATCGGGGCCTCCCATGTGCCTGGGCCGTGGGAGGCCTTTTTGTTGGTCCCCGCGGCGCCGTGTACAATAATCTACGCCCACATGATTGCCTTTCTGCATGGCGCCATCCTGGAGAAACACCCCAACCAGGTGATCGTGGACGTGGGTGGGGTGGGGTACGACGTCACCATTCCGATATCCACATTCTCAGCGCTGCCGGCAGCGGGTTCCGAAGTCCGTCTGAGGATTCACACGCACGTCCGGGAAGACACGCTCTCCCTGTACGGGTTTCTCAGCGAGGACGAGAAGACGCTGTTCGAGAAGCTGATTGGGGTGAGCGGCATTGGCCCCAAGCTGGCCGTCACGGTGCTGTCGGGGCTTCCGACGGCCGACCTGGTCGCCTCGATCCGCCAGGGGCTGGTGGAGCACCTG
Organism: Bryobacterales bacterium; assembly: GCA_963798455.1. Taxonomy (GTDB): domain Bacteria; phylum Acidobacteriota; class Terriglobia; order Bryobacterales; family Bryobacteraceae; genus CAWCTD01. The sequence continues at coordinate 2,978,324 of CAWCTD010000003.1, read as the reverse complement.
GTGCGAGTCCCGGGTGTAGGGAAGAAGACGGCGGAACGAATTGTGCTCGAGCTGCGCGACAAGCTGGAATCGCTGGAAGGCGCGGCGGCGCCCGCCGCTCCGCGGGCGGCTGCGCTGTCAGCCCTCGAGCAGGACGTCCTGTCCGCCCTGGTCAACCTCGGGTGTGCGCGTCCCGTGGCGGAGGCTGCCGTCCGAAAGGCAAAGTCGCTAGGCCCAGCCGACGGGTTCGAACCGCTTTTCCGCCGGGCCATGGAGTTGATACGTTAAGCTGAAGAGCAGTTGCCAATGCGCGAAAAGGGAATCGCATCTCCTTCCGCCCGGGACGACGAGCTCCAGTTCGAAGCCAGCCTGCGGCCCGCGCGTCTGGAGGAGTTCACCGGCCAGACGAAGCTGAAGGAGAACCTTGCCATCGCCATCGAAGCGGCCCGCCAGCGCGGCGACGCGATGGATCACGTGCTGCTCTACGGGCCGCCGGGCCTGGGCAAGACCACCCTGGCCACCATCATCTCCAACGAGCTGGGCGTGGGCTTCGAGCAGACCTCCGGCCCCATTCTCCAGAAGAAGCTCGACCTGACCGGGCATCCTGAGCAATATCCGCGCGCCGCCAGGTTTTCTTCATCGACGAAATCCACCGGCTGCTGCCCGACGTGGAAGAGATGCTCTATGCCGCCCTCGAGGATTTTCGGGTGGACATCCTCATCGGCGCCGGCCCGGGAGCGCGCACGCACTCTCTGCCCATGCCGCGCTTCACGGCCATCGGCGCCACCACCCGGCAGGGTCTGGTAAGCGCGCCCCTGCGCGGGCGGTTCGGGCTGGTGCTGCGGCTGAATCACTACGACGTCGGCGAACTGGAAAGGATCGTCGAGCGATCCGCGGGCCTGCTGAACGTGGCCATCGACGGCGGGGGCACGGAAGAGATCGCCCGGCGCAGCCGCGGCACGCCGCGCATCGCCAACCGCCTGCTGCGCCGCGTGCGCGACTACGCCCAGGTGCGCGCCGACGGTCAGGTGACGGCCGCAGATCGCCAAGACCGCCCTCGACCTTCTGGAGGTGGACCGCTTCGGGCTGGACGAGATCGACCAGAAGATCATGCTGACGATCCTGGATAAGTACGCCGGCGGCCCGGTGGGCCTGAACACCATCGCCGCTTCGATCGACGAGGAGGCCGACACCATCGAGGAGGTCTACGAGCCGTACCTGATTCAGCTGGGTTTCATCGACCGGACGCCCCGCGGCAGAGTGGCCACCGACCGGGCCTTCGAGTACTTCCAGGTGCCGCGGCGCCTGCGCGGCTCCCAGCGGGCGTTGTTCTGAGGAATGAACCACCAAGACACAAAGGCACAAAGGGGGCCAATTCCTGCCAAAGCCAACCAGGCCGCTGCGGCGGTCGTGGATGCAGCCTTGGCGGTGCACTCTAAGCTGGGGCCGGGACTCTTGGAGAGCGTGTACGAGGTGTGTTTGGCGCATGAGCTGCAGAAGCGGGGCTGGCACTTGCATCGCCAACTTTCACTACCAGTCTTCTACGATGGCATCCGGATGGATGCGGGTCTTCGGCTCGACATGGTGGTGGACGACTGCGTTGTTGTGGAAATCAAAGCTGTGGAGCAGTTGCTGCCGTTGCACAAGGCCCAGATTCTGACCTATCTCAAGTTGACGGGACATCGTCTCGGTCTGCTGGTCAACTTCAACACCCCGTTGATCAAGTACGGCATCAAACGAATCGCCTTGTAGTCAACAGTTGGTTCTTTGTGTCTTTGTGCCTTTGTGGTTGATGTTCGAACGTGAAGCTCGTATACCTTTCCCTCGGCTCGAACCTCGGTGACCGCGAGCGGATGCTGGCGGAGGCTTTGCGTCTGCTCCAGGCGCCGGATCTGCGTGTCACCAGGATCTCACCGGTTTACGAGACAGAGCCTCAGGACGTGAAGGGCCAGGCCTGGTTTCTCAACCTCGTGGCCGAAACGGAGACCGACCTCTTCCCCAGGCAACTGCTGGCGCGGATTCAAAAGATCGAGAAGCAGTTGGGAAGGAAGCGCGGGGCGCCAAAGGGTCCGCGCACCATCGACATCGACATCCTGCTGTTCGGAAGCTCCGTGATAGACACGCCGGATCTGGTCGTCCCGCATCCTCTCATGACCGAACGGCGCTTCGTGCTTCAGCCGTTAGCGGACCTCGTCCCCGAGCTCCGCCACCCGGTGCTGAGGCGCACTGTGCGCGAGTTGCTCAGCGGCGTCTCCGGTCAGGCGGTCCGGCCCTATCCGGCTAAGCTCACCTGAGGCCGCGGGTCAGGAGTATCACCAGGATCGGTAACAGCACGATCAGCGCCATCAGTGACCAGGAAAGCCGGTTGCCGAAGTTTATCGTATAGCCAATGCCGCGCCGCTTCTCCACCATGAGCGCCGGGTCGCCGGGGTTATAGTAGACCACTCCGCCTTTCCAGCATGAGTCCGGAGTAGCGTCGCTGCCGGCGGTACGCTCCACGCTCATTCGAATCAGCGGCACGGCGAAGCTGAAAATCGCCAGCAGAAGTGCGCCTGTAAGCACCCACATCAGCCAGCCCATGGCGCCGGCTGGCAGTAGCGGGGCGACAGAAGCGACCGACGTGAGACCCGAGACCAGCCACATGATGGTGGTCATCATGGCCAGATTGAGCCGGCGGAACTTCGACGCCCAGCCGGTCTGTTCTCCGCTGGAGCCGCGGCGAGAGGCGAAGCAGATTCCGAGCGCCACCACCAGCACAAGCGGCAACGATGTAAGGGAGATCAGCGGCGTAGCGAAGACCGCCATCGGAGACTTCGCCACGTAGCGGTTCGCGTGGCCCGCGGCGTCCCAGTGTACCGGATAGCGGGCAGGCAATTCCGAGTACCTTGACCACAGATAGCCCGCCGCGCCCACGGGCCCCAGCAGTGGCAGCACCAGTGCGAGCAGTTGGGCTGTTGTCGCGCGCCGCAAGGGAAAACTATGGAATCTTTGCCGCCAGGGTCTGCGCCGCCGCCACCGGGTCCGTGGGTTCCGGCACGTTGGCAAAGCCGCCGATGTACCGGCCCTTCCGGAAGAAGCACAGCCGTCCGAGGTACTTGTCGGTGTACTGAAGAGCTTCGTCCGCCACCTTGGCGGGCTGCGTCTGTGCGAAGCGGGCGCGCAACTTCTCCATCACCGCGGCCGCCGACTCCGGCGAGGCTTCCGTAACGATGAAACCCTTGCCGTAGTCGTACTGGGCCACGTAACCCCGCTTGAGCAGGCCGATGCCGAGCACACTCTGCGGAACCAGGCGGAGTGTGGTCTCATCCATCTTTTCCCTGGGGAACCAGGTCAGCAGGGCCGGCAGCGCGGAACTGCCGGGGACGCGCTTCTCCATAGCCGTCAGGAAGGCACGCAGGACTGCCGTGTGGTCGCCCTCGGGGTTGGCGGCGATCTCCACATAGTACTTGTCCTTGACGAATACGCCGCGGCGAGGTTGAATCTGCGCGGCCGTGCCGAGCTTTTCGGTCGGAAGCCGCGGATCCCGGTTGGAAACGAAGATGCCGTAGGCAGACTCCGGGTCGGCCATCTCGGAGACGTCAAAGACCAGCGTCACGTCGCCAGCCTGGCAGCTCACGCCGTTCATCTTGACGAAGCCGTAAATCAGATAGCCTTCCGCGTTGCCGTCCATGTACTCAAACAGATTGTCCGACTCAAACGTCCGCGACTCTCCCTGCTGAGTCCATCCGGGGACCAGACTGCAGGTGGGGACCGGCGTCTGTGCCGAACAAACCGCGATGGTCAGAATGGAAAGAAAGAAGCAAAAGGTCAAACGGGTCATCCAAACAACTCCTGGGCGCGATTCAGGCGCGAGGAAACTTCGACGCCATTCCGGCATTGTACCGAACATTGGGAGCAGTCGGCGCACCGCACGCCGGTGACTTCCTTCGGCAGCGCCCGGTAGTGATCCCGCCCCAGTGAGAACTGGCCGTAGCTTTCCGCGTACATGAGGAAGCGCAGCATGTCGGCCACCGGCAAGCCCTTGGGGCAAGTGCCTTCGCACCCCCCGCACATGCGGCAGTAATAAGGCCGGATCTCTTCCAGCCGCGCCGCCAGCAGAGTGGCATCGGCCTCCGAGAATGGCGTCGACATGGCCCGGATGTTCTCGTCAAGTTGGTCCATGTCCACGATGCTGGGAATCATCGTGTCCACATTGCGGTTCTTCAGTACCCACTTCAGCGCGGCCACCGGTGCGCCCTGCCGGCTCAGGCGACTCAGCATCTCCGCCGGCACTTTGTAAATCGACACCGTAGGACGCACGCCGCCCGCCAGACCCTTCATGGCGACCACGCCGAGATTGGCCTTCTTGGCTTGATCGATCAGACCGTCCGTCGCGGGATCCATCGTGAAGTTGTAGCTCATCAGGAAGACGTCGAAGTGGTTCAGTTTGAGGAAAGCCGGAATGACCTCGGCATGACCACCGTGGAAGCTCACGCCCGCGAAGCGGATCTTCCCCGCCTTCTTGGCCTCCACTTGAGCCTGGAGGAGCTCGTCATTGACCGCCGAGGGAGTGCTGCGGCTGTGCAGGTACCAGATGTCGAGGTGGTCGGTCTGCAATTCCTTCAGGCTGGTTTCCAGGTCCTTCATGGCAGACTGCCCGTCTTTGGCCTGCGTCTTGCTGGAGATGTAGACATTATTGCGGTACTTCTTGAGAGCTGCCCCAACCATGCGTTCGTTGTTGCCGCCCTGGTATACACGGGCCGAGTCGAAAAAGTTGATGCCCAGATCCGCGGCCCGTTCGATCACGCTGGGATCGGAGGTCGTCATGCAGCCAAAAGCCACGCGGGTGACCTTCATCCCGGTCTTGCCCAGGGTCCCGTAGGTGAGCTTAGGGGGAGCCTGGAGACTGCCCGCCGGCTCGAGGGCCGCGGTTTCTGTTCTGACGGAAGCAAGGGCCGGCAAAGCAAAACCGGCCCCAAGAAAGCTGCGACGTGAGGATGATTTCAAGCGAACACCTCCTGAGCGCGTGAGAGTCTTCTGACGACGCTCACGCCGTGGGGACATTGGATAGTACAACCTGCACAGTCTTCACAACGGACGGCCTGGAGCTGGGCGGGCAACTCCTTGAAGTGCTCGCGTCCCAGCGCAAACTGGCCGTAACCTTCGGCGTACATCAGGTAGCGGAGGACATCGGCCACGGGAAGTCCTTGCGAGCACTTTCCTTCGCACTCTCCGCACGTGCGGCAGTACAGCGGCCGGATATACTCCAGTTGCGCCGCCAGCGTGTTCTTGTCGCCTTCCGACAAGGGCTGCGTCATGGCCTTCAGATTCTCATCGAGCTGATCCATGTCGGTCATGCTGGGGACCGTCGTGGCCACACCCTGGTTGATGAGCGCCCATTTGAGCGCGGCGAGCATGGCGCCCGGCCTCTTGAGAATCTCGGCATTCTTGTCGCCGGGCTGCACCCGGCGGAAGCCGCCGGCCATAACCTTCATCGCGATGATGCCCATGCCCGCCTTGTCGGCGGCATGGATGGCCTCAGTAAGGTTGGGCTCCATGCTGAAGTTGTATGCCACCTGGACCACGTCGTGGTTGCCGGCCTTCACCAGAGCCGGGATCAGCTCCGCCTGGCCCGAATGGGTGCTGACGCCGATGAAGCGGACCTTGCCCGCCTTCTTGGCGCTCTGCTGCGCTTCGACCAGGTCGTCGGTGACCTGTGCAATATTGCCTTTGCCGTGCAGGAGCCAGACGTCAACGTAATCGGTTCCCAACTCCTTCAGGCTGGTGTCCAGTTGGTCGAGCGCGCCTTGCCTGTTGGAAGCTTCCGTCTTGGTCGAGATCATCAGGTTCTTGCGGCGGCTCTTGAGGGCCGCGCCGACCATGCGCTCGTTGTTGCCGCTCTGGTAGCTGCGTGCAGTGTCGAAGTAGTTGAGGCCGATATCCGCCCCTCTTTCAATCACGCTGGGATCGGAAGTGATCATGCATCCGAAGCCGACGCTGGTAACCTTCACGCCGGTCTTGCCAAGAGTCCGATAGGTGAGCCCGCTGCCCCCCTGCAGCGCCAACGCCGGCTGGGGCGGAGTGGAGCTCAAAGTTGTCATCGAAGCCATGCCCGCCACGGGCAGAGTGAGTCCCGTGGCGAGAAACCGCCGTCTGGAAGATCTGTCTTTCATGGAGTGCCCCCCCAAAGGTCGTGTAAATTCAGGTGCTAAAGTACTCATTATAGAGCAGGGACAGGGACCTCCCGTGTAAACTTACGGGCCGGTGAGCAGGGGAGTCCGGCGCACAGGGAGCGCCGGACTCCGTCAGTTCAAATCGAGGCGGTACATCAGGCTACCGCGTGTTGATAGGCTTCCCCTCGTCGTCCAAGTGGGGGTATGGGCCGCCCGTCCGGAATTCGTCGACGATGTACTTGTCGAACTGCGGGGTCGGCTCGAAATAGCCCGGAATCCGCAAGTGTTGCTTACAGACTTCCTCGTTCAGTTCCACGCCCAGGCCAGGGGTATCCGGCACAGGGATGTAGCCTTTCTGGATGATCGGCTTCGGTACACCCGTCACCAGGTCGCCCCACCAGGGGATGTCAACAGCGTGGTTCTCCATGGCCACGAAATCCTTGATGGTGGAGATCATGTGTACGGACGCCATGCAGCCGACAGGCGAGCCCGCAAAATGCACTGCGGTCGGAATCCCGAACAGGGATGCGAACTCCGATATTCGCTTGGTTTCGCGAATGGCGCCCGACGTCAGAGGATCGGGATGAATCAAGTCCACGGCCCGGTTCTCGATGAGTGGCCGGAAGCCTTCTTCCAGGCCGAACAGGCTTTCGCCGGTGTTGATGGGGGTCGTCGTGGCCTCCGTGATTTCCCTGTAAGCGCGCCAATTGCGAGGAGCATCGCCCGAGCCCAAGGTGCCGACCTGGAGCGGGTCCTCCATCCAGGCCATGTCAAACTGCTCGAGGGCGCGGCCGTAGCGGATGGAGTCGTTCACGGTAAGCTGCCCAAAGTGGTCCGCCGCTAGAGGCGCATCCCAGCCGATCCCGTCTTTCACCGCCGCGACATAATCGCAGAGCAGCTTCAGGCCTTTCTCGGTGGCCGTGCCGTTGGCCTGGACAGCTCCGGGAACGTTCCGAACGAGCGATGTGCCGAGGTCCATCTTGAAGAAGGTGAAGCCCATCTGCTTGCGGCGCACCAACCGCTCGGCGAAAATCTTGGGATCCTGGGTCTGATTCGTGTCGCAGTAAATCCTGATCCGGTTGCGGTACTGTGAGCCGATCAGACGCCAGCAAGGCACGCCGTACACCTTGCCGGCGATATCGTGCAGCGCTATGTCGAGAGCGCTGTAGCCTCCCCCGAAGCGCCGCTGGCTGGTGAAATTGCGGATGCTATCGAGGATCGGCTCGATTTGCAGCGGGTTTCGTCCCACAATGTGGGGCTTCAGAATCAGCGCCATTCCCTCGTTGCCGGCATCACGGACTTCGCCGAGCCCGTAGACACCTTGATTCGTATCGATACGAATGATCGGGTAGTCGTAGTTGGAGGCGATGCGGATGGCCCGCATGTCCGTAATTTTCAGTTGGCTGGGGGCGGAGTTTCGGTTCACCCCCCCGGCTTGAATCGGCTGGCCGTTGGCTGGGCGGTCCACAAACTTGAACGCCGAACCCAAGGCCGCGGCGCCCATTGCCCGTTCGAGCAGTTTGCGCCGGCTCATATCGGATTTCGATTTCATGATGATAGAGTTCTCCTTGCTATTTTGGCTGGCCCGCGTTCGCGGGGACTCGCCAGAGATAAATGGTGTGGCCTGCGACTTCCATCTGCTTTTCCGGCTTCCAGTCTCCCATGTCGAAGCTGTGGGAGACGATGCGGGTGCCGGGCTTTAAGTCGTGCCAGAGTTTCAGTCTCAGCTTGAGGTTGAGCGATGTGAGCAGGTACAGTGTCACTACCGAGGCTTCTTTGATATCGGCCTCGAAAAGGTCTTCGTTGCGGAACGTGACGCGGTTGGTCACGCCGTTTTGCTGGGCGTTCTGCTTGGCTTCCGCGATCCTCTCGGGGTTGATGTCGATACCCACGGCGCGAATGCCGAACTGTTTGGCCGCGGTCACGACGATTCGCCCGTCCCCGCAGCCCAAGTCGTACAAAACGTCGCCGCTGTGCACCTCACCCAGTTTGAGCATGGCGTCGACGACTTCCTGCGGCGTCGGCACATAAATGACGTCAGGCGCTCTCAGCTTTCCTGCCTGCTGCGCGCTGCTTACCGCCGGCAGGGAGCATAGCACCAGCACCGCAACCAACAGCACCCCCGTTAATCGTGTCACAGTCTCCTCCCGTGAAAAGTCGTGAAGCACATTATATCTGAATGCGGCGGGCCTCGTGGCAATTTGACAACCCATCCAGGCGGCGCACATACTTTTGTTGGGGGAACACCCCGAAGAAAAGGAGACAAGGAGACCATGTCTCAGCATTTCTCCCGCAGACACATTTTTCATTTGGCCGGGCTTGCCGCCGGGGCCACACTGAGCGCCCGGGTGACATCAGCGCAAGAGCCCCAGCCCCAAAGAGCGCCGCAAGGGGCGCGCGCCGGTGGTGCGGCGCGCCGCGGCGGATTCGGCGGAGCCAATCCCGAGCCCTTCCCTGGCCTGGCAACGCGATCGACCGTGGCCCTGATTCATGGAGAGGACCGGCGCAAGAACGTCTATGAAGCCCTGATGGCAATTGACGAACAGATCCGGCCCAATCTCAAGAACAAGAAGTACGTCATCATCAAACCGAACAATGTAAGCACAACCAATCAGCTCGCCGCTTCGCACGCCGACGCGCTGCGCGGGATCCTCGACTATCTCTCCACGCGTTTCAAGGGCCCGGTGATGATCGCTGAATCCTCGGCCGGCGACACGATGACGGGTTTTGAGAACTTCAAGTACCCGGCCCTGGTGTCCGAGTACAAGAAACAGAAGGTCAGCCTCCTCGACTTCAATACCGACGCCAAGTACGTGCTGCTCCCGCTCATCGACTTTGACCTGCACGTGGTTCCCGTTCGGCTGGCGGCGCGTCTGCTGGACCCGGAGGCGTTCGTGCTCGGCTCCGCCGTCCTGAAGACCCACAACATGGCGATCGTGAGCCTGGCCCTCAAGAACCAGGTCGTGGGCGCCCCCTTGCATCAGGCCCCCAAAGAGACCACGCGCTGGAACGACAAGCGCAGAATGCACGCGGGGATCCGTCAGAGCTACTACAACATGTACTTGACGGCGCAGAAGCTGGCGACGAACTGGGGAGCCACCATCATCGACGGTTTCGAGGGCATGGAGGGCAACGGCCCCGCCAGCGGCACCCCGGTACCGCACCGGATTGCCATCGCCTCGACCGATTACATCGCCGCGGACCGCGTGGGCTCCGAGACGATGGGAGTCGACCACAACTGGCTCGGCTGGATGAAGTACTGCGGCGAGGTCGGAGTCGGACAGTGGGACATCTCCAAGATCGATGTCCGCGGCACCCAGATCGCGGCCGTCCAGAGGAAGTACCGCCTGCACCAGGACGTTCGATCGGATGTTGCAGTGGATGGGGCCGATGCAGGAGTTGCCCCCGAATCTCGGCTTCGTGCGGCCGTTCAGCGAGTCCCAGAACGCCTAATTCGTTGATCCCTTCCCCGGGATCTTCTCAATACGGACGCGCGCTACGCGGTTGCGATCCATGGCGAGTACCGTGTAGCGCCGGTTGTCCTGCTGCACGCTGTCTCCGGCCACCGGAATGTAGCCCAGGCGTGAGAGCAGGAAGCCGGCCAGTGTCTCGAATCCCGCTCCCACCGGCAGTTCGATGCCGTACTGGGTCTCCAGATCACGAATGTTGGTGGTGCCGTCAACCTCCAGGACCAGCGCTTCGGCCGGAGGCAACTGCTTGGCCAGGTCCTGCTCATCCTCGATCTCCCCGAAGATCTGCTCCAGAACGTCCTCGAACGTCACGATGCCGGCGATCGTTCCGAATTCATCCACGATCAGGGCCATGTGAACGCGGCTGCGGCGGAACTCATCCACCATCTGGCTGACGGGCTTGGTCTCCGGCACCACGGGCGGCTTGCGAACCAAGGAGCGCAAGCGGAATTTCAGCGCTCCCGGACGGATGGAGTCGGACGGCCGCAGGTCCTCCCGGAATCGCAGGAGATCCTTGTAGTGGAGAACACCCACGATGTGCTCCGGCCTGTCTTCATAAACCGGCACCCGCGAGTACTGGTGCTCCCTCATTGTCCTCAGGATCTCTTCGGGCTTGGAGTCGATGGACACGGAGACGATATCGTTGCGGGGCACCATGATTTCTCGAACGGAGAGACCCTCCAGGTCAAGCACCCGGTGGATCACGTCCTCCTGAAACCGGGGCAGGACGCCCGCGCCGCGGACCGCGCTGACAATCAGCTTCAGTTCCTCCGCGGAGTGCCCTCCGCCGCGCGGTTGTCCTCGCAGGCCCATCCAGCGTGACAGCACAGCGGCGGATCGCTCAATCACGAAAACGAACGGCTCGACGATCCTGTAGAAGACCAGCAGCGGCGGCGCTACCAGAATAGCCAGGTGGTCCGCCTTCTCGATAGCCAGATTCTTGGGCACGACTTCGCCCACCACGACGTGAAAGAACGTGATTAGGAGGAAGCCCAGGGTAAAACTGACCGCGTGCAGGATCTTCTCGCCGGATGGCGCCAGCAGAGGCCGGAAGAGACCTACCAGGAAGCTGTAGATCGTCGCCTCGCCAGCCCAGCCAAGCCCCAGGCTGGCCAGGGTGACGCCTATCTGTACCACCGAAAGCAGCCGGCTCGGGTTGGCGCGCAGGCTAAGCGCCGCTTGCGGCCCCACGCCTCCTTCCTTCGCCAGTTCTCTCAACCGCGAGAGGCGCACCGAAACCAGCGCAACCTCGGAAGCGGCGAAGAAAGCGTTGGTCCCGAGGAGCAGGAACAATAGGAAGAAGCGGTAGCCGTAGTAGGTCTCCATGATTGGCCACTCACCGGATTCTACGATATCTCAACTCGGCCCCCCGCGCTGTTGCTACACTCGGTCTGTGGGGGGTGGGTCTCAGTTTTCCGTCGTGGGCCGCGGGCTGGAGGAGACTCCGCGCATTGAGTCGCTGCTGATCAAGCCGGTGTCCGCGCTCTGCAACCTCGACTGCGCTTACTGCTTCTACCTGGAGCGGGAAACGGATCCTTACAAAGACCTGCCCGCGCGTCTCATGCCCCTGGAGACCCTGGAGCGCCTGGTCGACACCTATCTTTTCTACTCGTATCCGGCAAGCACTTTCGCATTTCAGGGCGGGGAGCCCACGCTGGCGGGCGTCGAGTTCTTCGAAAGACTCGTCGAACTCCAGAAGCGCTACGGGCGACCTGGCCAGAGCGTCGGCAACTCACTGCAAACCAATGCCATCCTGATCGACGAGCGCTGGTGCGCGCTCTTTGTGGAATATCGCTGGCTGGTGGGCGTTTCGATCGACGGGCCTGAACCAGTGCATGACCTGTATCGCCGCAACAGGGCGGGGCACGGCAGTTGGACGAAGGTGATGGCAGGCATCGAAACGCTTCGCAAGCACAAGGTGGACGTCAACGCGCTCTGCGTGCTGAGCCAGGCAAACGCCGGCCAGCCCAGGGAGATCTACAGATTCTTTCGCGGGCTTGGCATCGACTATATCCAGTACATCCCGCTGGCCGAGTTCGACAAGGCGGGCAACCCCCTCCCCTTCACCATCACGCCCGGCCAGTACGGCAAGTTCCTGTGCGAGACCTTCGACGCCTGGTGGCCCGACCGCCGCAAGGTTCGCATCCGCCTCTTCGATAACATTGCCGAGGCCCTTGCCGGCCAGAGGCCGGGCAACTGCACCATGCACACGACATGCGACAGCTATGCCGTCGTCGAGTACAACGGCGACGTCTTCCCTTGTGACTTTTTCGTCGAGAAGCGCTGGAAGCTGGGCAACGTGATGGTGGACTCCTGGCCGGAGATCGCCCGCAGCCAGCGCCGCCGGAGTTTCGCCGTCAACAAGATTCTCCCCCGCTCGGAATGCGAGGCGTGCCAGTACCAACAAGTCTGCCGCGGAGGCTGCCCGAAACTCCGCCAAGCCCCAGCCGGCCGCTTCGAGGACCTCGACTACTTCTGCCAGGCTTACAAGATGCTCTACGAAAGGTGCCTGGACCCGCTCGGAAGAGAAGTGCGGAGACTGGTCTCGACCGGTGGGACGGCGACCCGGCCTCACTCGTTCGGATAGAATTGCGAAGTGACACTTCGTCGGCTTCTCAGGTACGTCAATCTCGGCATAGGCGCCGCCTTGCTGGCCGTCCTGGTGTGCGCGTATTGGTTCGCCTGGAGGCCGCTGCCGGCGACCTCGGGCCAGCTTGGCGCGCCCGTGACCGCGCGCGCGGTGGTCTCGCGGGATGCGCTCGGAGTACCGCACATCCTGGCGGCGAGCCAGCCGGACGTGTTGTTCGTTCAGGGCTACGTGACGGCGCAGGACAGGCTCTTCCAGATGGACGTGCTGCGGCGCCTGGCGGCCGGAGAACTGGCCGAGGTCGCGGGGAGTGCGGCCTTGGAATCGGACCGGCAAGCCCGCCGCTTGCGGCTGGCAAGAATCGCCGAGGAGTACGCCAGCAAACTCCCCGAACAGGACCGCGCGGCGCTGGCCGCCTTCGCCCGCGGCGTCAACTATTTCCTGGAGACCCACCGCAGCCGCCTGCCGCTGGAGTTTGCCCTGCTCCGCTACGACCCGCGCCCTTGGTCGATCACCGATTCCTTACTCGTCTTGCTCAACGTGATGAACACGCTCGAACGGTCCTGGCGCCTGGAACTGCAGAAAGAGAACCTGCTAGAGGGCGGGGACCCGGCCAAGGTGAACCTGCTGTTCTCGTCGGGCGCCGGCGGGGAGACACTCCCGGGCTCGAACGCCTGGGCCGTGTCGGGCGCGCTCACCGCGTCGCGCAGATCTCTGCTCGCCGGCGACCCGCACCTGGAACTTTCGATCCCATGCATCTGGTATATGGTCCATCTGCGAGGACCTCGCCTGAATGTTTCGGGAGTCACGGTGCCGGGACTGCCCGGAGTGCTCATTGGCCACAACGACCGCATCGCCTGGTCCATTACCAGCCTCGAGGCCGATGTCCAGGATTTGTACGCCGAGAAGCTGGACGCCGCCAGCGGCCGGTATGAGTTCGACGGGCGCATGGAGCAGGCACGGGCGGAGCGGGAGATCATCCGCGTGCGAGGCGGCGCGCCGGAGAGCATGGTCAATTGGGTGACCCGCCACGGGCCGGTCATGGTCGCCGACGGCGGCCGTCTTCTCACGTTGAGGTGGACCGCGTTTGACTCCGCGGGGTTCCAGCTTCCGATCCTCGACTTGGACCGCGCCCGAAACTGGGACGAATTCCGCTCCGTGCTTGCGCGCTTTTCGGGGCCCGCCACGAATTACGTGTACGCGGACATCGCGGGCAACATAGGCAGCCAAACGGTGGGCCGGCTGCCGGTTCGCAAGGATTTCGACGGCAGCGTGCCCGTGGACGGCAGCTCCGGCAAGTTCGAGTGGGAAGGCTTCCTCCCGTTCGACAAGCTGCCCTCGGTCTTCAATCCACCGTCGGGCGTGGTCGTGTCCGCGAACCAGGACCCGTTCCCCAAGGATTCTCCCTATCGCGTCAGCGGGTACTTCGATCCGCCGTATCGTTACCGGCAAATCCACGACCGCCTCGGGTCGAGGCAGGGATGGAAAGCGGAGGACATGCTTTCGCTCCAGACCGACGTGTACTCCGCATTCAGCCATTTTCTCGCCCGCGAGATCACGGCTGCGTACGGCCGGCACAGCGCGTCCTACCCCGCGGTGGCCGATGCCGTGGCCACCCTGCGCGGCTGGAACGGGCAAATGTCGGCGAGCCAGTCCGCGCCGATGATCGCGACTCTGACCTTTCTGCACCTTCGTACGGCGATCGCCAAACGTGCCTCCCCGGCCAAGCAGCCCGTCTGGGCCGTCGCGGCAGCGCCGGCAGTCGTCGAGAAGCTGCTGCGCGAGCGCCCCACGGACTGGTTCGACGATTACGACAAGTTCCTGCTCGACAACTTCGCGGACGCCGTGGAAGAGGGCCGCCGCATCCAGGGCCGCGATGTCGCCAAATGGGAGTATGGCGTCTACAACAGCATGACCCTCGACAATCCCGTCGCCGGCCGGCTGCCGGTGGTAGGCAAGTACTTCAACATCGGACGGGTGTCCATGAGCGGGTCGAGCGAAACCGTGAAGTTGAAACTATTGGGCGCGGCCTTTGGTCCTTCGATGCGGATGGTGGTGGACTTTTCCGGCCTCGACCGGTCGATCGAGAACATCACGCTCGGACAGTCGGGGCAGGTCCTCTCCAGTCATTATCGAGACCAGTGGGACGCCTACATGGCTGGCCGCAGCTTTCCGATGCAGTTCGACAAGGTTGACGCCAAGCAGACGCTCGTGTTCCTGCCGGAGCCCAGATGATCGTGGTCTTCTCCGGCCCGCCCTGTTCGGGCGAATCGATGCTCGGCGAGATCCTCTCCCGCACTCGGGCGATGACGCACCTGGAGATGGACGCGATCCGGCCGCGCCTGCGCCCGGAGGCGGCCCACACGAGGGAAGACCGCGCGATCGCCTACCGCGCCATGCACCTGACAGCCGAGGTTCTGGCCGCCCGTGGCGAGAGCGTCATCGCCAACGCCTCGGCCCTTGGCCCCTGGCTGTTAAGAATCTGTAAATCATTGCAGGACAAGCAACTTCTGCCTCCTCGCACGCATATCAAATAGTAGAGGAGGGTAAGAAGATGAAAGGCACGTGGAAAGGGATTCTGGCGGGGCTGACAGTGGCGGTGGTGCTTTCCCCATCGCTCCTTCAGGGGGCCAACAAGGCCCCGCAGACGTTGGAAGCGCAGGTGCGCCATGAGCTGATCATGCTCCCATATTACGACGTGTTCGACAGCCTGTCCTTTCAGGTGACGGGAGACAAGGTGACTCTGACCGGTCAGGTGACTTGGCCCGTGCTGAAGAGCGATGCGGGGAATGTGGTCAAGCGCATTCCCGGCGTGACGTCGGTGGACAATCAGATCGAGGTGTTGCCATTGTCCCCGTTCGACAACCGGATCCGCTGGGCTGAGCTGCGCGCCATCTACGGTAACTCGGCCTTGTTCCGGTACAACCTGATGGGCCCGATTGCGCCCATCCGCATCATCGTCAAGAACGGGCACGTGACCCTGGATGGCATCGTCGCCAACCAGATGGACAAGCAAATCGCCGGCCTGGCAGCCAACGGAGTAGCCGGTGTGTTCTCAGTGACCAACAACCTGCAAGTGAAGACCTCCTAAGCTCGTGAAGCGGGTCTCGGCCCTGACGGGGCCGGGCCCGCTCTCCGCCTGCCGTATTTCCAGCAACTGCACAAAATATGCCGGCCGTTCCTGCCATCCCAGTGCCTTCATGAAGAAGCGGTCGCGCTGGGAATAGGGGACGAAGAGGTATTGACGGACCGAACGTCCGGCGGCGAGTTCTTTCTCCATGAGCCTGTTGAGCCCGCCCGGCGAGGTGTCGTGTGTGTTGCGGAAGTACCAGACAACGGTGGCGCCCGTGACGGCTATGTCCCTCCGCAAGGAGGTCGCAGTGCTCTTTGGCGAGACTACAACCATCGCGACCTGTCTGGGGATCAAGTCGGCCAGCGGCGCAGGATCTGTGTTGCATGAATCCGCGATGAGAGCCGCTTTCGCGCCCGCGGACCCTTTGCTGATCACATGAGCGATCTCGTCGTAGGGGAGGAGGTATGCCTTGTTGAGGAAGTCCTGTTTGTGGAAGTAGCTTGCGAGCGAGCCCACGGATAGACACAGCATCCCTCCACACACCAGCCACCCGATCCGCGGGCTCCTCTCCGCTCCCAGGACCACCAGGAGCAGGAAGAAGGGCAACAGGAACAGCAAGCGTGCGGGAGTGAAGACGAAGGAAACCCAGCGTTCCGCCGCGGGGTATCCCACGACTGCGGCCAGTAGACATACAGGCAGCCACGCCGGCTGCGGGCTCGTCCCTTTCCAAGCGAGATAGGCGATCCCAGGGGCGGCCAGCACGGCAGCCGCCAGCACCCAAAGCGCCGGAGTCTCGCCCAGGCTGAAGGAGAAGAGCAGATAACCGAGCCGGATGGGCTCCGATAGCAGGCTGCTGGCGGCAACGGCCGGTGGATGCGTGCTGGCCATCCGCTGCAAGGCCACCCACAACTGTGGGAGCCACGGCGCATAGAGCACAAGGACCACCAACCCCACTACCGCTGCCGGCGCGAGCATCGCCGGCCGGCGCTGGCGAAGGGCCCTCCAGATCAAGATCAGGAATACGCCGAAAAGAAGCGCAAGCCCCGGCAGATAGTGCACATAAAGAAGAACTGCGACGCCTGCCCCGAACGCAAAGGCGCTTCGTCGCGTGCGCGGCTCCAGGAGGAAATCGACGGCCACCCGCAGGGCGATTACGAACACGAGCACCTGCAACGAATAAGACCTGGAGATCCGCGCGTAGAGCAGAAGGCAGGGCGATAGAGCCCACAGGGCCAGGAACCACAGGCGCGCGCGCTGGCTGAGAGGTTTGAGCCAGAGCTTGTCCATGACAACCGTGGCTGCCAGAGCAAACAAGACGGACAACGCCCGGGCCGCCACGATCTTCGAGACGGGCCATGGGATCATCAGCCAGAAGTGGACCAACAGGGTGTGGAGCGGAGGGTTGTTCTTCTCGCCGGCGATCAGTTTCAGCGCCTGCACGGCGGAACCCGAGGCGGCACGGAGGGTGAAGTGCTCGTCGCCCCAAGTCGGCAGGAGATCCAGCCGTTTCAACAGCAGGCAGGCCTGGACAAGCAGGCTCAGAGGGAGGGCGAACTGCGAAAGGCGTAGGCTGTCCCTCCGGTAGCCAGGCATTGATCAGAATCCACTTTAGCTGACCTGGAGGGCATCGCGCGATGGCGCCCATAAAACAGGAAGCCCCGCGCCTGGGTGCGCAGGGCTTCCACTCAGAGGGGCTGGCGACGAGCTGGGACTCGTCGCCGGGGATGCTAATGTTATAGCACTTAGTTGAATATAGTATAGAGAAAACCGCACCCGTTTGTCCATGATATTTTTGCGGACCCCCTGGCACCCCAAATGCGGGTATTCGCATGGAACATATGGGGGGGGCGTGACTCGTCGGCTCAAGCAGGTGTGAATGCGACGCCAAGTCTACGGGCTGCGCAGCTTCTTCGCCATTTCATAGTCCTTCACTAGTTGCTTCATGATCTTCTCGGCCACATCGGCGCTGGCTCCGTGGAACTTGGCCCCGAGGCTCTCCTGCGTCGTGGACCACAGGACGTCCCCTTCTTTGCTCACCAGCCTTACGGCAGCCGTGGCTTCGTGCTTTCGCTCTTCGATCCGTGTCGACTCCTGCTCCCCGACCGTCAACGACGCGGACCTCGAACGGCGGTCGACAGCCGTCCTATCGGGATTGGACCCCGTGCCCGCGCCTGCGCGGGCGTTCAAGCTGTCGCTGGAAGAGTGCATATCGGTAAAGACCAGATCCTCGGCCGACCCGCGCAAAAAGGCGTCGGCTTTGGCCTCGTCTTCCGTGATGACGAAGAGTTTGGAGGATTGCAGGCTGGTGATGATCATGTCCCGCATCTGGGCCGCCGTTTCGCCTCCCGTCAGGCGGTCGACATAGACTCGGCGGATATCGAGCAAGCGGGCCAGCGTCTCCGCTTCAATGGTTGTGGCTGCTTTGGCTTCGCCGCGATCGGGCGCCGTTTGGAAGTTTGCGGCCAGCCACAGGGTCAACATCCAACCTGCCAGCATGTTCACCCTCCACCGGTTCTTCGAGCTTCGTCGTCTTGGTAGTTTACTTTCAACCCCGTTCGTGCCTCGATGCTGGCCAGCACAGCCCGCACCCCGCCCTTGTCGATCTGGAATACCAGGGCCTGCTGCTGTCCTTCCTCGTCCTTGTAGGCCACGGTCAGGAAGTGCTTCCTCGACTTGCTCAGCAGCATGAGAGGTGAGATGGCGAGCGCCAGCAGGTACCGCCGGCCCACCTGCTGCCCGTACTCCAGCAGGTTGATGCGTTCGTAGGGCACCTCGAGTGCCACGTTCCTGGTCTCGAAAACGAGCACTTCGGGATCGCTGGTGTGGATCCGGCCGGAGACTCTGGAACCGAACTGTGCCAAAGTCCCCCCGACGTATTCGGCGCGGCATCCAGCGTCGGCTGCCGTCGAGGGCGCGACGAACGAGGCCAGCGCGAGTACCGTCGCCGCCGCCAGGACAGAGATCCAGCCATCCTTGGCTTGCATGTATAAGGAAGTGCGGGCAGCGCGTCTGAATTCTCAAACCTTCTGGAGGCGCTGCGCGGCCGGCCCGCACGAGCCCAACACGGCCACGGCAATCTGCTAACCTACCTCAGAGTGAGAGGAATCACATGACCAGACGAACACTGTTGGGAGGAATGTCGGCGGCTGGCTCCCTGGCGGGCTTGCCAGCGCCCTCCAGAGCGGCCGACGCGGCGGGGAAGATCAAAGTCACCAAGCTGGTCTATCACCGTGCCACGCTGCGCTGGCGCGATCTGCTCTTCGTCGAGGTGCATACCGACGCGGGCATCGTCGGACTGGGGGAAGGCACCTGTCACGCCCGCGTGGACGTCGTCGAAGCCGCCCTGCGATGGCTGGAGCCCTACCTGATCGGCGTGGACCCGTCGGGTATGGAAGCGCACATGGACAGGATGTCCTACCGTCTGTCGCGCTGGAACAGCGGCATCATTCCCAGAGCGGCCATGTCGGCGGTCGATATGGCGTTCTGGGATATCGAGGGCAAGCGCCTGGGCGTGCCGGTCTGGCGTCTGCTGGGAGGCCCGATCCAGAGCCGTCTGCGCGCCTACTACACGCACTGGAACAACGAGATCACGCCCAACACGCCCGAAGCCTACGCCGCCCGCGCCGTGGAAACGGTGAGGAACGGATGGACCGCGGCAAAATTCTCGGCCCCTAGCAGAAGCCTCTCCGAAAGCGACCGCATCGCCGCTCTCACCGCGCTCATGGCTGCCATTCGCAAGGCCGTGGGCGACAAACTCGACATCGGACTGGAGTTCTCCGAGAGCCTTACCGTGCGCACTGCCGTGCGCATGGCGGAGGCGCTTGCTCCCTACCACCCCCTTTTCATGGAGGAGCCGTTGCCGCGCGTGAATCTGCTTGAATTCGGCGAACTGGCGGCGAAGAGCCCGGTCCCGATCGCCACTGGGGAGGGTCAGCTCTCGCGCTTTGAGTTCTGGCCGCTGCTAGAGGAGAAGGGTGCGTCGATCATTCAGCCCGATGTCGCCAAGTGCGGCGGCATTACGGAGATTCGCAAGATCGCCAACCTGGCCGAGGTGTACGGGGTCGAGGTGGCTCCGCACCAGTGCTACGGCCCCATTGCCCATGTCTCCTCGCTGGCCGCCATGTCGGTGTGTCATAACTTCCTGATCCACGAGTGGGAGGCAGCCGACGACAAGGTCTTCCAGGAGCTGACCAACGGCACCTACCCGGTTCAGAAGAACGGTTACATCTCCCTGCCCGAGGGGCCCGGCCTGGGTATCGAGGTGAACTTCGCGGAATTCGTAAGGCGCTTCCCGTTCAAGAACTTAGGAGCGCAGGCGGAGATCCGGTCCTAGCCATTTGCCACTCCCACATCTCCAGGCGCGCGGGCTGCCCCTCGACCGCCAGCGCCGCCGCGTACTGGGGGCCGGCCTGGATTGCCCAGAGGGACCAGCGCTCGACTTCTCGCGGATCGCCGGCGACGCTCAGCAGGGCCGCCGCCTCGCCGGGCGCGAGCGATACCTCAAAGCTCGCCAGCGGAATCGCCAGACCCTCTCCCCTCGCTTTGAGGTAGGCCTCCTTGCGGGTCCAACACCGGAAGAACGCGTCGACGCGCGCCTCCGGCGGCAGGCTGCCAAGCACCGCCGCCTCCCTCGGGGAGAAGAACCGCTGGGCGAGCCGTTCGTGTTCTCTGTCCTGGCGGATTCGTTCCATGTCGATTCCGATCTCCTTCCCGCGCGAGATTCCATAGAGCGCTAGGTCGTGCGAGTGAGAGAGGTTGAACCGGATGTCTTCTTCATGGCCGCCGAGCAGGTAGGGCTTACCGTGTCTCCGGTAGCCGAACAGCAGTGCGGACGGCGGGCACTCCAGGTACCGGCCGAGGATGTCCCGCAAGATCCCCCGCGCCGCGGTAAACCGTGCTCTCACCCGCGGAACCCGGAAGCGGGCAGCCCGCTCGCGCTCGTCGGGTGAGAGCGTTTCCGCCAGCTCCTCCGAGGCCGCCGCCGACAGGTCCAGCGAGGCGCGCCACAGGTGGACCTCGTTCTCCTCAAGGCGGACCCGGCCCGGCGGTTGCGGCCAATACATGGTTGCGATCCCAGAACTGCACAGGCATGGTACCATAACGTTCTCTCGGTTCTGGACGGCACTTGTCATATGATGTCTGTGTTGGAGTAGATCGCGCGGGGAATAGCTATGAAGACTCGCTGGTTGTCGGTTTTGGTCATTGTGCTGCTCGCGGGTGCGGGCTGCAGTCGCGATCCGGAAGTCGCCAAGAGGAAGTACCTTGAGAGTGGGAACCGGTACTTCGAGAAGGGCAAGTACAACGAAGCTTCCATCATGTACCGTAGCGCCCTGAAGAAGGACGTCCGCTACGGGGAGGCATACTACCGCCTCGGCTTGACGTACCTCAGGGTGAACAACTACATCGCGGCGGAGCGGAGCTTGCGCCGGGCCTTCGAGTTGTTGAAGCCGGGGCGCGACAAGGACGACACCACCGACAAGCTGTCCGACATCTACCTGCTTGCGTACCTCAGTGACCCAAGACGAACCAAGTCCTTCGAGACCGGGTTCAAGGACTTCATTGGCCGCTTGCCGAAGGACTCTTTCGACCGCCTGCGCCTGGAGGGTTTTCTGGCGTGGCGCGACAGCGATCTGGACGCAGCCCTGGAGCGCTTCGAGGCCGCCAGCCGGATCAGGCCGATGGATCCCAATCTCTCGGTTGCCTACGCGCAGGTGATGATGAGGAAAGACCGCTTCGAGGAGGCCGAGAAACTGCTGAAGGACTTGATCGCCAAGCACAAGGACGACAGCGGCCCGTACGACGTGCTTTACACTGAGTACCTCCGGCGGAACCGGCCGGCTGACGCCGAGCAGATCCGCAAGCTGAAGTCGGATAACAATCCTACCGTCATCGAGTACCGGTTGCAGTTGGCCTCCCACTATTTCATCTTGAACAAGCCCGAGGAGGCGGACCGCATTATCAGCGCCATTGTCGCCGACCGCAAGACGTTCCCCAAGGGGCGCGAACGCGCCGGCGACTTCTACATGACCTTCCGGCAGTTCGACAAGGCTATCGAGTTGTACAGAGGCGGGTTGAGCGGCAGCAAGGACGAGAGGCTCAATTTTCAGCGCAAGATCGCCGACGTGCTGATCATGCAAGGCAAGCGGGACCAAGCCCTGTCCCTGCTGGACAATCAAATCCTCAAGGAGAATCCGAACGACGCGGTGGGCCAGGCGCTGAGGGCGACATTGTGGCTCGAAATGGGCAATCGAAACCAGTTGCAGCAGGCTGTCAGCGAACTGGAGACCGCCGTCGGCAAGCTGCCGCGGAATCCCGTGGTGCGTTATAACCTTGGCCGCGCTTACTGGCTCAAGGGCGACATCGACTTGGCTCGCGGGCAGTTCCGGGCCGCCGTGGACATGCAGCCCGACTACATCGCACCGCGACTCGCGCTGATGCAGATTCAGCTCAGCCGCGGCGAGTTCGCTCAGGCCTTGCAGCTCGCTGATGAAACCCTTGCTCTGAGCCGGGGCAATCTGCCGGCCAGAATCCTCCGCTCTCTGGCCTTGCAGGGGATGGGAAAACTGGACGACGCCCGCAATGAGCTCCAGACCGTTCTCAAGATGAGCCCCGGGTCCGACGAAGCGAAGTTCCGCCTGGGACTGCTGGAGTTGACCGCCAAGAACTACCAGGCCGCCGAGCAGGTGTTTCGGAAGTGCCTTGAGAGTTCTCGGCAAGGACTGCTCTGCACGGTCGGCTTGGCGGAAGTCTACTCGGCCCAGCAGCAGTTCGACAAGGCGATACAGTTGCTCACTGCCCAGGTGGAGAAGAGCCCCGATCGCCGCGATCTCCGTTTGGCCCTGGCCAATGCTTGTGTGCTCGCCGGGAAATACGATATGGCGGCGGACATGTTCGGCAAGATGATCGCCAAGGAGCCCGATTCAGCCGATCTGCACGTGCGCCTGGCCGAGACCTACCGGCGCATGGGAAATGTGCCCATGGCGATCGAGAACTTCCGGAGAGCCAAACAGCTACAGCCCAACAGCCCGGACGCCGCCGTCTGGCTGGCGTTGTTGCTGCATCAGTCCGGTCGCGAGGCCGACGCCAAGGTGGAGTACGAGCAGATCCTGAGACTCCAGCCCGACAATGCCGTCGCTCTGAACAATCTGGCCTTCGTGATTGCCGAGCAGGGCGGCGACCTGGATGTGGCGCTCACTTACGCCCAGAGAGCCAAGCAGAAGTTCCCCCAATCGCTCGAAGTCGCCGACACGCTCGGCTGGATCTATCTCAAGAAACAACTGACGCCAAACGCACTCGAAATCTACGACGATCTCGTCGCCAAGCAGCCGGCCAGTTCAACGTTCCGTTACCATCGGGGAATGGCGCTGTTCCAGAAAGGCGACAAACCCCAGGCGAAGAAGGATCTGGAGACGGCGCTCCGCAACCATCCCTCCAAAGACGAGGAAGGGAAAATCCGGGAACTGCTGCAAAGAATAGGCTAGGCCGGGATCTCTCCTTTGAAATCGTTTTTGAGCTACATCGGGGCCGCGAACCCTTCCTTTGCGTACGTCGCCCCGTTTGGGGCATTCCTGGTGCTCATGGCCCTGGGCCCCTATGTTCCCTTGCAGGCCCCGATCTACTATCCGATCCGCGTGATCCTGGTGTCGGCCGTGCTGCTGGTGTGCTCCAGGAACCTTGTCCGTCTCGACGCGTCCCACTGGGGCGCCAGCGTCCTGGTGGGCGTCGCGGTATTCGTCATCTGGATCGGGCCCGACTTCCTGTGGCCCGGCTATCGTTCGCACTGGCTGCTGCAAAACAAGCTCACCGGCGCCCTGGCAAGTTCCATTCCGGCGCACGACCGGCTGACCGCCACGTTCCTGCTGTGGCGCGTGGCTGGCTCAGCCGTATTAGTGCCCATCGTCGAAGAACTCTTCTGGCGGGCCTGGCTGATGCGTTACCTGATCTCACGTCATTTTGAGAGCCTGCCCCTGGGCGCCTACGCGGCGGGCGCTTTCTGGATCACCGCCGTTCTGTTTGCCAGCGAGCACGGCCCTTACTGGGACGTCGGCCTGGCGGCTGGCGTGCTCTATAACTGGTGGATGGTGCGCACGCGCCACGTGGCCGATTGCATCGTTGCTCACGCCACCACCAACGCCTGCCTGGCGGCCTACGTCGTTTGCGCGGGGCAATGGCAATACTGGCCCTGAGGCGTGGCTCCCCGCGGCCCCGTGTCACAATAGTTAGGAATGATTGAGCAGATCCGGCCAGGCGTCTCAGCCCAGAAGGCCCGCTTTGTCCTCTTCGATTTCGACGGCACTGTCTCCCTGCTCCGCTCCGGCTGGGTGGAAGTGATGGTGCCGATGATGGTCGAGATCCTGGCGGAGCTGAAGACGGGTGAGACCGAAGCGCAGCTCGGCCCGGTGGTCGAGGACTTTGTCGCCCGGCTCACCGGCAAGCAGACCATGTACCAGATGATCGAGCTGGCCCGGCAGGTCGAGATTCGCGGGGGAAAGCCGCTTGACCCTCTGGTGTACAAAAAGGCGTACCTGGCCAGGCTGCATGACAAGATCCGCCACCGTCTCGAGGAGCTCCGCGGACGGAAAGTCCCGCCCGAAAAGTACCTCGTCCCGGGCGTCCGCGCATTTATCGAGGCGCTGGCGGGCATGGGTCTGACCATGTACCTGGCCAGCGGCACCGACCAGGAATTCATGTGCGAGGAGGCTCGCCTGCTTGACGTGGACCGCTACTTCCACGGCGTGTACGGAGCCCTCGATGACTACAAGAGCTTCTCCAAGCAGATCCTCATTCAGCGCGTCATCGCCTCCAGCGGCTGCCGCGGCGTGGACTTCCTTGGCTTCGGCGACGGTTACGTCGAGATTGAGAACGTGAAGGAGGTGGGCGGGGTGGCGGTGGGGGTCGCCACGGCCGAACCCGAGTGCCGGCACGTGGACCAGTGCA
The DNA here is from genome assembly GCA_963798455.1 of Bryobacterales bacterium. Lineage (GTDB taxonomy): Bacteria > Acidobacteriota > Terriglobia > Bryobacterales > Bryobacteraceae > CAWCTD01. Next base: position 2,954,126 of record CAWCTD010000003.1, on the reverse strand, counting down.
AGCGAAAGCGGCTGGTCGGCGTCGGCGCGGACTTCATCATTCCGAATTTCCTCTGCCACCAGGAACTGCTTCAAATCCTTTTTCCTCAGCGGGAGGCTCGCGCGCTGTGAACTTTACGGAACACTACAGACAGGAAGTCCTGAGGGCCATCGAGTCCCTGCCGCTCGACAAGGTGGAACTCGCCATCCAGTGGTTCGAGGAGGCACGCGCCGCCGGCCGCCAGATCTTCGTCTGCGGTAACGGCGGCAGCGCGGCCAATGCCTCTCACTTCGCCTGCGAGATTCTCAAGGGAGCGAGCTACGGCAAGTCGGCGCGCTTCCGCATCCAGGCTCTGACCGACTCGATGCCCACCATCACGGCCTACTCGAACGACGTCGGCTATGAGGTCGTCTTCGTGGAGCAATTGAAGAACTTCGCCCAGCCCGGCGACCTCGTGGTCGGCCTGAGCGGCTCCGGCAATTCCATGAGCGTGGTGCGCGCCATCGAGTACGCCAACTCCATCGGCTGCCGCACCCTCACCCTGACCGGCTACGACGGCGGCAAGCTGGCGCCCCTGGCGCGGTTGAGCATCCACGTCCCCGTGCCCCACATCGGCCGCTCCGAGGAGGCGCAGCTCGCCGTCCTCCACATGATCAGTTACTACTTCATGGATGAACCGCCAATCGAAGAACCATCGGTGGGAGACTGAAATGCCCGACAAACTAGCTGTATTCGACACGACCCTGAGAGACGGCGAACAAGCGGCCGGCACTCGCCTGGGTAGCGGCGAGAAACTGACCATCGCCCGGCAGTTGGCGCGGCTGAACGTCGACGTCATCGAAGCCGGTTATCCCGCCTCCTCGCCCGAGGATTTCGAGGCCGTCCAGCTCATCTCGCAGGAGATCGAGGGCCCCGCGATTTGCGCGCTGTCACGCGCCGTGGCGGGCGATATCGAGGCCTGCGGCAAAGCCCTGGCGAAGGCCAAGCGGCCACGCATCCACACCGGGATCGGCGTCTCCGACATTCACATCATGGGCAAGTTCAGGGACGACAAGTACGGCAAACCCTCGCCGAGAAGAAGGTCAAGATCGTCAAGATGGCCATCGACGCAGTCAAGCTCGCCCGCCGGCACGCCGACGACGTCGAGTTCTACGCCGAGGACGCCGGCCGCGCCGAACCAGCCTACCTCTTTGAAATCCTCGAGGCGGTCATCGACGCCGGCGCCACCGTGGTCAACATCCCCGACACCACGGGCTACGCCGTACCCGAGCAGTTCGGCGCTCTGATCCGGTCCATCCGGGAAAACGTGCCGAACATCGCCCGCGCCACCATCAGCGTCCACTGCCACGACGACCTGGGAATGGCCGTGGCCAACACGCTGGCCGGCGTCCGCAACGGCGCGCGCCAGGTGGAAGGCACCATCAACGGCATCGGCGAGAGGGCCGGCAACGCCGCGCTGGAGGAAGTGGTCATGGCCCTGCGCACCCGCGCGCGACTACTTCGGCGTGCAGACCGGCATCGAGACCCGCGAGTTTCACCGCACCAGCCGCCTGGTCTCCGACATGCTGGGCATGATCGTTCCGCCCAACAAGGCCGTCGTGGGCGGCAATGCCTTTTCCCACAGCTCCGGCATCCACGTGGATGGATTCCTCAAGCAGCGCGAGACTTACGAGATCATGCGCCCCGAGGACGTGGGCTTCACCGAGAGCCGCGTGGTGCTGACCGCGCGCACCGGCCGCCACGGCCTCCGCGACCGCCTCGAGAAACTCGGGTATACGCTCTCCCAGGAGGAACTGGAGCAGGCCTACCAGCGCTTCCTGGCCGTGGCGGACAAGAAGCAGGAGGTCTTCGACGAGGATCTGGTCGCCATCCTTCACGACGAGTTCCACCCGGTTCCCGAAACCTACCATCTTGACTATCTGCACATCTACAGCGGCACCTCGGCCATCCCCACGGCCACCGTGAGGCTGCGCGTCAAGGGTGAAATGAAACAGGGCGCGGCCATCGGCGATGGCCCCGTGGACGCCGCCTGCAAGGTTATCTCCCTGCTCACCGGCAGTTCGGCCAAGCTGGCGCGCTACGAGATCCGCGCGGTGACCAGCGGCACGGAGGCGATGGGCGAGGTCACCGTGCAGTTGGATCACGCCGGCCGCAGAGTCATCGGCCGCGGTGCCTCGACCGACGTCATCGAAGCCAGCGTCAAAGCCTATCTCGACGGCCTCAACAAGCTCGCCGCCATGCGGTAGGGCTGCGCCGCTGCTGCCTTGGCGCCTCAGCAGCCGATCACCGCCATGCCCACGGACCTCGAGGCCGTGGCCAGGGCTATGTCGTGCGTGGCCATCACGAGCGGCTCGCCCGAGTACTCTCGCCAGAGCTGAGCGGTGGCAAGATGGATGGCGTCCAGAGTTCCCAGCGTCGTGGGCAGAGGCTGTGCAGCCCGGCTGAGGACGATCCGGGAAGGTTCCACCACTTCGAGGGCTTCCATGATCTGGTACACCGCCTGCCGCCTTTCGGCGATTTCCGCCTCGGCGACGCCTTCGGCGATCCGGAGCCGGTCGAGGGTTCTCAGACATTCAACTTCGGCTAGGGCGCTGGTTACCCCGCGGCGCAACTTGCCCCACTCAGCGAGGCTTCCTGGTTGTCCCAGCAGGACGCGGAGAATCACCGAGGAGTCGACGTAGGCGATCATCGCGCGCCCCGTTCCTCGGCCAGCAGCGCGACCACGTCCGTTCTCAGCTTCAACGGGGCAGGCAGAGGGATTCTGGCCAGGGGAACGGCGCGTTCCGAACGAGGCCGGACCACGAGCGGAGAACGTCCAGCCTCCAGAGGGGTGATGCGCGCGATCGGAGAATCCCGCTCAAGGACCACGATCGTCTCGCCTCGCTTGACCGCCCGGAGGTGCTCGCTCAGCCGGCTCTTCAGCTCGGCAATCCTGACCTTCTTCATGACCATATGATAGTCATTTATGGTCAGTCCGGTCAATCCTGCAGGCATCCAATCGCGCGCCGCCGGCGCGCCGTCAGAGATCGATGACCACCTTGCCGGCGCCGTCGGAGTAGTTCTCGAGCATCTCGAAGGCGGATTGCACCCGGTCCAACGGAAAGCTGTGAGTCACGATCCCGGAGAAGCGGCCGGGATAGTCCTGGAGCAGGCGCAGCGCCGCCTCTGTCTCGTGATTGGAGCGGCGAACGTTGTAGATGGCGAGTTCCTTGCGCCTGGCCGTGTGCCACTCGAACGGCACGTGGACCTCGGCCGGGATGCCGGTGACGACCATCCGGCCCCCATTTCGCGTGGTCCTGACGCACTGATCGAGAGTGTCCTCTTTCGTGGCGCAATCCAGGGCGACGTCCACGCCGCGCTTGCCCGTCGCGCCCAGTATCTCACTCGCCGCGTCTACTTCGTGGGGGTCGATGACGGCATCGGCGCCCAGAGCCTTCGCCATCTCCCTGCGGTGCGACACCGGCTCGACCGAGAACACCCGGCCCGCCCCGCACATCTTCAGCAGGGCAACGGTCATCAGGCCGATGGGTCCGGCGCCGAAGACCGCCGCCGTGTCCAACGGCTGAACCGCGGCGAATTTCATCGAGTGCAGCACCACTGCCAGGGGCTCGAACAGCGTCGCCTCCCGGAAACCCAGCCCGGCCGGGATCGGCGCCAAGTTGGCCGCCGGAAGGTTCAGGTACTCCCGAAAGAAGCCGGGGTCGGGCGGCGTGCTGAGGAAGCGCAGGTGCTGGCAGAGGTTGTGCCGCCCCGCGAGACAGAACTCGCAGTGGTAGCAATACACGGCGGGCTCCAGCACGGCCCGGTCGCCGGGAGCCCAGCCGGTAACCCCCGGCCCCGTCTTCAGGACGACGCCCGCCGGCTCGTGCCCCAACACCATGGGGTACTGGCTGGACACGTCGCCGATCTTTCCCTCGAAGAAATTGTGCAAGTCCGACCCGCAAATACCCACGGCTTCGACGCGCACCTGGATTTCACCCGGCCCCGGCTCATCGACGGCGCCGGATACAAGCCTGAATCTTCGCGGTTCAACAAGTTCGGCAATTCGCATGGAGGAGAGCGTATCCCGGTGGGCGGACTACTTCTTGAACAGGTTGTCAAACGCCGTGCGCGCCTCGCTCTGCTCGCGCGGGGCAGGGCTGGAGTTGACGTAGGACGGTGGGGCGCCATGAGAGGCGTCCCGGGCCACGGTGACCCGCCGCCCGAACCACTCGCAATCGTTGGCCTGGTCCTTCGCGGCGATCCTGGCCGGGATTGGTTTTACGCACTGGAAGCGCTTGGACGGATCGAAGTGGGCACACTGCTTGCAGCAATGCAGCGCCGCCCCGCACTTCGGGCAATTCCCCTTGAAATCCGTATCCGGGGCCAGAGTGGTCGCGCAGTTGTAACACCGTGCCGCTACCACGTTCTGCACCAAGCGCGGCAGGCGCGGCCCGGTCACGTCGATGGGGAGCCGGGGCCCAGGTTGCCGCGTGCGTTCTTCACGCTTTCCTCCGTCCAGGGACTTGTCCCGTTCGGAGTCCATATACCCGCGTTGTTTGTATTTGCGGTCGTTATCCATAGCCAAAATCCGGCTCCTGGAAGCGGTTCAGAATAGGTGAGTTCTCATCTGAGGGCCCACCCAGGCACCCCCATGTCGCTCATGGGCCCGACTGGCCCGTTACTTCATGCGTGCAGCCGGCCCAGCGGCCAGCCTTAGAAGAATTCTGGTGGGAGGATCCGTGAGGGACCACCTCCGCCCCACGGCTCGAACCTCACATTCCTATGTACCACGGATTCCGTCCGGAATCCACCCTTAAATGTCAGGAGTTTCCCCAGAATCTCTCAGCCCTCCCACCCAAGGGTCAGCTCCAGCTGCAGGCTGGGGGGTGGCTCTGGAGGTGGACTGAAGGCGCCGGTGGAGAGAATTCGTCGGATTCCATCGGCCAGCGCGTAGAACCGGAACGGCGGAATGCCGAAGAAGCGCTGAGAGATGATCAGCAGCTTCTCGCAGAGAATGCGCAGCTTCATCTGCTGTCCGAGGAACGTGGCAGCGAAGTAAGCCACCGCGGTCACGAGTGTCACTAAGTTCTTGAGCCGCTGGTACTTCATCACGCGAACATCTTCCAGGTTGTAGCTCTGTTTGACGAAGCGGAAAGTTTCCTCAATTTTCCAGCGCGTCAGGTAGATTTGTACGATCCACCAAAGGGATAGTGAGTCCCGGGCTACGGCTGGCAGGTCGGTCAGCAACATCAGCGGCTCTTCGCCGAAGCCGGCGATCACCACCAGCCAGAGCTTCTCCGGTCGGCCGGGCAGATGAATCGGCTCGGCGCCGTAGCGCAACTCGTAGATCTTCTCCTGCCCGTCCTGGATCTTAATGATGCGCGCCTGATGACGCAGCCGACACCGGCCAGCCACCTCGGCCACGCTGCCCCGCAGGCGGCGCCGGTCGATCACCGTCCGCTTGCCGGTGGAGCGGATGACGAAGCGCTCGCCCCGATCCAGCAAGGGTTCCAGCAACTTCTTGCGGTCACCGCCGCGGTCCATCGTCCAGATCCCCCGGCCCTGGGTGTGCGTCCGAACCAGGTCCACGGCGGCCAGCACTTCCGCGTTCTCGCTGGTGAAGTCCTTCGCCTCGACCGAGAACAGTTTCTGATAGAGAGGCACGATCTCGCTGCCGTTGACCTCGGCCGCGGTCACGTCGCAGAGCCAGTAGCCCCGGTGCAGCTCGCCCGTGCTGCCGTCCCGCACCATCGCCAGGTTCTCCATTTTCTGGGCATACTCCTTGCGGATGTCGCTCAGGTCCAGCGCCAGCACCGTGTTGGGCTGAACGCGCTGGCTGCCCATCCGTACTAACTGCGGAGTCAGTTCCTTCTCTAAATCCGCGCTCTTCAAATTGCGCGACAGCCGCTTCTCGGTTCGGATTAGGGCAATCTCCTCCTGCAGAGAGCGCGCGATGTTACTCAGCTTCACATCCTGGCTCGACTGGATGCCAAACAGCATCTGCGATACGAACCGGGCGAGTGGCTTCGACAGGTCCACACACAGTGCCGAAGCAAACTTCGTCAACTGTGCTTTCAGTCGGGACCGGACTTTGCTATCGTGCATGGGGGACGCCTCCCTGGTGGCTTGGATTTTCTGGTAAAAAACCCTTCTACCACCGATTCCGTCCCCTCCCACTTCGAAATCCCGGCAAATACCTCATCCCTCAGGGCTTAGCCGATTAGTCCGTCAGATTCTGCGGTAACTCCTGTTAAATCTGGTCTTGACTTCCATCGAGACCGCGCGAGAGAGCCTGGGGAGCGGGCGAGGCGCAGCCGGTTTGGCGGTTGATATCGGAAAGGGGAAGACCAATGGATCCGGCCGGAACGCGGGTCGAGTCTGAATCGATCGGGGACTTTGCCCTGGTGATGCAGCAGGATGGCAGAATCCAGCCGCGGGCGCCGCACAACGGAACTCAAACCCGTGCCCGCCTGGATCTGGATCCGGAGCGTCTGAAGAACGGTCTTGGACAACTCGTCCTCACTCTCATCAAGCTCCTGCACGAAGTGCTGGAGCGCCAGGCGCTCCGGCGCATCGATGCCGGCTCGCTCAGCGAGGAACAGGTCGAGCGGCTGGGCCTCACTCTGATGCAGCAGGCGGAGGAAATCGACCGGCTGCGAAGAGCGTTCAACATCGAGGAGGAGGACCTGAACCTCGATTTAGGGCCCTTGGGAAAGCTTTTCTAGCAGAGGTCATTTCTTATGCCACAAGCAGTTACGCACGCGTTGCAGACTTCGACTCTATCCGATGTCCTCGAGCGGGTGTTGGACAAAGGCGTGGTCATCGCCGGCGACATCAAGATCAAGCTGGTGGACATCGAGTTGCTCTCCATTCAGATCCGCCTGGTGATCTGTTCGGTGGACAAGGCCAAGGAGATGGGCATGGACTGGTGGGTCAACAATCCCGTTTTCTGCAGCCAGCAGCCGCAAGGACAACTGGAAGCTTCCCTCTCCCGGATAGACGAGAGGCTGGCCAGGCTCGAAGCTGCCTCGCCCAGGGAAGCGGTCCCGGCTTGAGCTTCCAGGCGTGAAAAACGACACCCCCAAATGTCCCCCGTCAGGCGCGGCGCGCGGCCTCGCCCGTGGCCCACTTCAGGAGCGGGTAGCAGGGCCGGGTCAGTGGATCGTCGCAATGATTCGGCGCGATGCGCACCGCGTAGCCGATCCGGCCCGTTTGTTGCGGTAGGATCTCACGGGCGAACACGCAGGTCGCCTCGTGTTGCTGGACCGCCGGCAGCACCAGCACTTCGGCCCGTTCCAATCCACCGCCGGGACCGATGCGCCCTACAACGGCCTCGACTCGCACGTCGCTGGGCGCCAGTCCGGCCAGATCGACGGCGACGCGCACTTGGATCGGGCGCCCGCTGGTCAGCGTTCCATCCGGACCGTGGACAGCCTCGACGATCCTGACGCGGTCCCACACCCTCTCGACATCGGCGTTCCATTGGAGCCGCTTTCGAATCCTCTCGAACTCGTCGCGCCGGATCTCGAGGCAGGCCGCATGAGCCGGCTCATAAAGCTGGCGCGTGTACTCGGCCACCGTCCGCTGGCAGTTGTATTGCGTGCTGACCAGCTTGGTCGACTGCTTGACCCGCGTCATCCACTCTTCGGACACTCCGTCCCCGCCGCGATCGTAGTACATCGGCACGATCTCGTTCTCGAGCAGCGAATAAATGGCGCTGGCGTGGATCTCGTCCTGGTCCTCGGAGTAGAGTTCCCGGTCCCCGATCGCCCATCCGCCCGAGCGCTCGTAGGCTTCGTCGAACCAGCCGTCCAGGATGCTGAGGTTGATGACGCCGTTGACTCCCGCCTTCATGCCGCTGGTCCCACAGGCTTCTTCGCCACGTCTTGGGCTGTTCAGCCACAAGTCCACGCCCTGCACCAGCTCGCGGGCCACCTGCATTCCGTAGTCTTCGACGAACACCAGCCGCTTGGACAACTCCGGATCGCGGGAGAGCTGCACGATCTCCCGAATCAGCGCCTTGCCAGGGTGGTCCTTGGGGTGAGCCAGGCCGGCGATCACCACCTGCACCGGCCGCTGCGGGTTGGACAGGATCCGCTTTAACCGTCCAATGTCGCGAAACAGCAGCGTGGCGCGCTTGTAAGTGGCGAACCGGCGCGCGAACCCGATCGTCAGGGCGTCGGGGTCCAACACCTCCGCGGCCCGTTGCACCTCGGTCGCCGGGGCTTTCCGGGCAAGCGAGCAGGCCACCAGCCTGTCTCTCACGAAGCCGATCAGCCGCCGTTTCCGGCGCTTGTGCACCTCCCACAGCTCGTGGTCCGGGATTTCATCCACGGCTTGCCACGTGGCGGGGTCGTCGTAGCGGTCGCGCCAGTCCGGCGGAAGGTACTCGTCGTACAGCTCCACCAGGTCCGTGTTCAGCCAGCTCCTCAGGTGCACTCCGTTGGTGATCGAGGTAATCGGGATCTCCCAGACCGGCAGTTGAGGCCACAGCCCGGACCACATGTTCTGCGACACGCGCTGGTGCAGCCGGCTCACCGCGTTGCGGTAGCTGGAGGTCTTGATCGCCAGGATCGCCATCGAGAAGCGTTCCCCGGCCTCCGCGGGATTCCACCTGCCGAGCTGCATGAGTTGCTCGAACCCGATCTTCGCCTCCCGGCAGTAGTCGCTGAAGTACTCGTGCATCAACCCGGAGTCGAACAGGTCAATGCCCGCCGCGACTGATGTGTGCGTGGTGAAGACGTTGCTGGTACGGGCTGCCTCGAGGGCTTCCTCGAAACTCAGCCCGTGCTCCTGCATGAGAACACGGACACGCTCCAGCGCCAGGAAGGCCGAATGGCCCTCGTTCATGTGGAACACGGTCGGCTGGAGCCCCATGGCTTTCAGCGCCCGCAGCCCGCCGATTCCCAGCACGATTTCCTGCTGGATGCGCGTCACGGTGTCCCCGCCGTAAAGCCGGTCCGTGATCCCCCGGTACTCCGGATCCGGATTGTCCTCGATATTCGTGTCGAGCAGGTAGAGCTTTACGCGCCCCACATCCACGCGCCAGACGCGGGCGAACACGCGGCCACGCGGCAGCCTGACGCTCACCTTGAGGTCGCCGCCCTGTTCGTCGGTCACGGGACTTACGGGCAGTGTGTAGAAGTCGTTGACCGGGTATCGCTCCTGCTGCCAGCCGTCCGGGTTGAGAAACTGATCCAGGTAACCTTTCTGGTAGAGCAGCCCGACCCCGACCACCGGAGTGCCAGAGTCGCTGGCTGCCTTGAGAAAATCGCCGGAGAGCACGCCCAGCCCGCCCGAGTAGATGGGCAAGCATTCCACCAGCCCGAACTCCATCGAGAAATAGGCGACCAGTCTTTCCGAAGACGTCTGGTCAGGGGTCTGCAGGTAGGCATCGAACCGCTCGCAGGCCTGCCGGTACAGGCTGAGGAACCGGGTATCGGCGGCAGCCCGCACCAGCGTCTCCTGCGACACGCGTCCCAGCATCAGCACCGGGTTGCGGTCGCAGGCTCTCCACAGCGCCGGGTCCAGGCGCCGGAACACCGCGCGGATCGCGGGCTCCCAGCAATAGAGCAGATTGTGGGCCAGCTCCTCCAGGCGCGCGAGCGCTCGGGGAATCGCCGGGCGAACCAGAAGTTCTCTTAGCGGCTGGATTTCGAAGGCCATTTATTGCTGAACCGAATAGCCTCGAATCAGACGGAACGTGCGCCGCCAGCGCGTCTTGCTGAAGAAGTTCTGCACCAGGTCCAGCGCGTGGTCCAGGCTGATGGAAGAGGTGGCGAGTTGCTCGGTGGGCGCGTCATAGGACCAGTAGATGATCAGGGGTTTGCCGATAATGTTCTCGCGCGGCACGAATCCCCAGTAACGGCTGTCGAACGAGGAATCCCGGTTGTCGCCCATGGCGAAATAGCTGTCGGGCGGCACTACCACCTCGCCGTTGACCACGTGCTTTTCCAGCATCTCCTGGGCGGCGTCCGAGATGCGCGTATTCGGCTCTCCAGGGAAGTTGTCCCTGTAAGAGTCGATGTATTCCGTATTATGGTACACGTAAGGCTCGTCGAGCTTGTTCCCGTTGCGATAGACCTGCTTGTCCACAAGCCGTATGCGGTCGCCGGGAATGCCCACCACGCGTTTCACGTAGGTCTGGGTGACGTCCATGGGGTACCGGAACACGATGATGTCGCCGCGATGGACGGGCTCGTAAGGCAGGATGTACCTGCTGATCGGGCCAGAAGGCGCGTAGGCCATTTTGTCCACCAGCAGGTGGTCGCCGATCAGCAGCGTCTCCTCCATCGATCCCGTGGGGATGACGAAGGCCTGCACCAGCGTCGTCGTCCCGAACAAAAGCAGAATGATCGTGACCGTCCACTCCGCAATGGAGTTGCGCAGGGGATCTCTGCTCGGTTTAGCTTTCGGCCCTGTCTCGTCGACTACCGCCGACCTTTCCTGTTCCACAACCACCTCGCTATCCTTTGATTCTACCCGTAAGGCCACCGTGCTGGCCCGTCAGCCGGCCTCAATGGCTTCCTCCCCGAAGCAGTTCCAGCAACTCGATGAAGGAAACGCACAGGTCCACCACCCCGACACCGCTAATCGCGCCGCGGAAATAGGGGCTCATCCAAATCGAATACCAAGCCGGGCTGGTTCCCGAAAAAAAATTCTGCTCCCAGGACGGCAGCCACGGCAGAAGCACCAGCAGCGTCCCAAGGATTGTGTACAAAAAGGCCAGCACAAATCCGGCGATCCACCTCCGCCAGCGCCCGAAGGGCCTCCCCACGCGGGGCATGTCGTCCACCGAGAGAGCTTCGGTCCGCATTTCCGGCTCTTCTAGCGGCACGCGCCCTCCTCCTCCGGCGTCGTCAGCCCCGGCGGCATCTGCCACCGCGGCAGAAACCTGGCCACGGGCTCGAAGGTGAAGCGGTGGTGGGCCGTAGGTCCGAACTCTTCCAGCGCCGCCAGGTGCTCCCGCGTCCCGTAGCCCTTGCCGCGAGAGAGGCCGTACTGCGGGTAGACTCGGTCCCATTCGCGCATACTGGCATCCCGGAACACCTTGGCCAGGATCGACGCCGCCGCGATCGACCGCGCGCGCGCGTCACCCTTGATGAGAGCTTGCTGAGGCAACGCCACATCCAGGCTAAGCGCATCCACCAACAGGAAGTCCGGCGGGGTTGCCAGCCGCGTCACGGCGCGCTTCATGGCCAGGCGCGAGGCTTGGTAAATGTTCACGCGGTCAATCTCCGCCTCGTCCGCGTCAGCCACGGCCCAGGCCGTGGCCGTGGATCTGATTTCCGCAGCCAACTCTTCCCGCCTGGCCGCCCCGAGCTCTTTGCTGTCCTTCACGCCTGGCAGGCGCGCATCCAGCGGAAGAATCACGGCGGCGGCAACGACCGAGCCGAACAGGGATCCCCGTCCCGCCTCGTCCAAACCCGCAACCGCCACGTAGCCGCGCCTGGCGAGGGCGCGTTCGAACCTCGCATCGCAGCGCATGCGGCCCCCGGGACAGCGCTCCAAAATCAGTCCCGCTCGCGCAGGCGTGCGGCCTTGCCTCTCAACTTGCGCAGGTAGTAGAGCTTCGCCCGCCGCACCTTGCCGGTCCTAACCAAATCGATGTGGTCAATCACGGGAGCGTGCAGGGGGAAGATTCTCTCCACGCCCTGCCCGAAGCTGATCTTGCGGACGGTAATCGCCTCCCCCATCCCCGTGTTCTTGCGCGCGATCACCGTGCCTTCGTAAGCCTGGAGCCGCTCCTTATCGCCTTCCGTGATCCTTACGTGCACCCGGATCGTGTCGCCCGGACGAAACTCGGGGAGATCGCTCCGTTTATTCTTATTTATGAATTTCGTCAACAACGGGTTGTTCATGTCGCCACCCTGCTCTTCCACTTTTCGATCAATTCCGGCCGCAGCCGCGCCGTCTTCTCCAACGCCGCTTCGAGGCGCCAGCGGCGGATTTCCTCGTGATTCCCGCTCAGCAAGACTTCCGGCATTCCCCAGCCCCGGTATTCCGCGGGCCGCGTGTACTGCGGGCAGTCCAGCAAGCCCGCTCCGCCGGCCTCATCGCTGAACGACTCCCGGACGGCGGAATCCTGGTTGCCAAGCACCCCTGGCAGGAGCCGGGCCACCGCGTCGATCACCACCGCGGCCGCCAGTTCGCCGCCGCTCAGCACGTAGTCGCCGATCGACACCTCTTCATCCGCCAGGTGCTCGGCGACCCGCTCGTCAACTCCTTCATATCGGCCACAGATCAGAAGAAGCTCGGCCGATCCGCTCAACCGCCGCGCCGCCGCCTGATCGAACAGCCGGCCCTGCGGCGAAAGCAGGATGATTCGCTGATCCGGCCGCCGGTCCGGGAAGATCGTCTCCGCCGCCTTGAAAACCGGCTCCGGCTTGAGCAGCATTCCCTCTCCGCCGCCGAACGGCCTGTCGTCCACCGTCCGGTGGCGGTCACTGGTCCAGTCTCTGAGGTTGTGAACCTCAATACTTATCTTGCCTGACTCGGCCGCGCGCGCCACCACTCCGTGCTCAAACGGGCCCCGGAAGAACTCCGGAAAGATCGTCAGCACATGAAAGACCATCAACGGTTCAGTTCCTTCAGGCCTTCGGGCAGCTCCACCACGATCCGCTTGGCGTTCGGGTCAATCTCCACGCACATCGAACCGGCAAACGGAATCAGAATCTCCTCGCCGTTCTCTCCTTCAACCTCCAACAAGCCCGGCCCGCCACCTGGCCGCCAGCCCCTCACACGCCCGAGGCGCTGACCGCTGGGGCGCTCCCTCACCTCGCATCCAACCAGATCCGATTGGTAATACTCGCCGGGGGGAAGCGGAGGCCGGCTCGCGAGCGGGACTCGCACCTGGTTTCCGCGCAACCTCTCCGCCTGGGAGATGGTATCCACCCCCCGCAACTTAAACACCACCCGTCCCCGATGCTCCCACACTGACTCGACAACAAAGCGGCGCTCTTCCGCCACGGGGCCGGCGGCGCTGACCAGATTCACTTCACTCATTCGGCGGAACCGATCAGGCACGTCGCTGAGCGGAACCGCCTCTATCTCTCCGCGGTTCCCCCGCGGCCCCACCACCAGGGCGATCACCGCCCACAGATCGTCCCCAGGAGGTTCCGGCGCCACGCCCGTGCCTTACTCCAGGATCTCCAGCGTAAAGCGCCGGTTGAGTTTCATGCCGGCTGCGCCAAGGATGGTGCGGATCGACCGCGCTGTCCGTCCCTGCTTGCCGATCACTTTACCCAGGTCGCTCTGGGCCACTCTCAGCTCCAGAACGGTGACCTGTTCTCCTTGCACTTCTCGCACGGCTACTTGGTCTGGGATGTCCACAAGAGCCTTCGCAATGTCTTCCACCAGTTCTTTCATCCCCGCCACCCTGGGCCTCCTTATGCTTCGATGATAGCACTCTGCCTGGGCGCGGAGGACGCGGCAGTTGTCACTAGGCCACCGGCGCCGGCGCCGGATTATTCTTCAGCAGCCGCGCCACTGTATCGGAGGGTTTTGCCCCCGCATGGATCCAGTGAGCAATGCGCTCATGCTCCAAGTGCACTGTTGCGGGACGCGACGCAGGATTGTAGTGTCCCACTACTTCCACGGAACGCCCGTCCCGGGCCTTTTCCTTCTCAATCACCACGACCCGGTAGGTCGGTTTCTTCTTGGCGCCGAACCGCGCCAGTCGGATCATCAGCATTCTTCTCGTGCTCCCGCGCTTCCGCGTCTTTCATCGGGAAGTCACATCCCGGGCAACATCATCTTGCCCAGGCGCTTCCCCATGAAGCCGCCGGATAAGCTCTTCATCATCTTACGCGCTTGCGCGTATTGTTTCAGCAGTTGGTTGATCTCTTGCACCGACGTCCCGCTGCCCCGGGCGATCCGGCGGCGGCGCGAGCCGTTGATAATCATGTGGTTGGCGCGCTCCTTGAAAGTCATCGAATCGATGATGGCCACCACGCGCGTCACCTGTCCTTCATCCACCTTCACGTCTTTCAGGTTCTTGAGCGGCCCCAGGCCGGGAAGCATGGACAGGACGGACTCCAGCGGCCCCAGCTTCCGGATCTGCCGCAACTGATCGCGGAAATCCTCGAGCGTGAAGTCGTTGTCCAGGATCTTACGCTGCGTCTCCTCGACCTTCTTCTGATCGACAGCCTGCCCCACCTTCTCGATCAAGGAGAGCACGTCGCCCATGCCGAGGATCCGGGAGGCGATTCGATCTGGGTGAAAAGGCTCCAGAGCGTCGAACTTCTCCCCCACGCCCACGAACTTCAGCGGCTGCCCTGTCACGTGCCGTATCGACAACGCTCCGCCGCCCCGAGCGTCACCGTCCATCTTGGTCAGGATGGCTCCGGTGATCCCCAGGCGCTTGTGGAACTCCTCGGCGCTCTTGACCGCGTCCTGGCCGGTCATCGCGTCTGCCACGAACAGGATCTCCGCGGGCGCCAGCAGTTCCCTCAACTCTTGGAGCTCCCGCATGAGCTCCTCGTCGATGTGCAGCCGCCCGGCCGTGTCCACAAGGATCACGTCGCGGCCGGTCTGCGCGGCCTCGCGCCGCGCTCCGCGGGCCAGTTCGCCGGGGGTCTTCTCCTCCGGCGCGCCCTCGTACACCGGGAGCTGCACGTCCCGTGCGATGACGCTCAACTGGTGGCGGGCCGCGGGCCGGTACACGTCCACCGAAACCATCAGCGGGCTGTGTCCATTCCGGCTCAGCCAGCGCGCCAGCTTGCCCGTGGTGGTGGTCTTGCCCGAGCCCTGAAGGCCCACCATCAGGATCACCGTTGGGGGCTCATTGGAGAACCGCAATCGGGACTGGTGGCTGCCCAGGGTCCGTGTCAGCTCCTCGTGGACGATCTTGATGACCTGTTGCGCGGGCGAGAGAGCCGTCAGCACCTCCTCGCCCATGGCCTTCTGCTTCACACTCTCGATGAACTGCTTCACCACCCGGAAATGCACGTCGGCCTCGAGCAGGGCGACGCGAATCTTCTTCAGCGCCTGCTCCATATTCTCAGGCGTCAGCTTTCCCTCGCCGCGCAGGCTCTTGAAGACCCGCTGCAGCTTTTCCGAAAGGTTCTCAAACATGGTTCGCTAGCGGCGGCCCGCGGCCGCGATCGGATGGTCCTTTCATTATAAAGGGCGTTCCGACTGCTTGTCTTGGCCCCATTCGGGTACGCCGCCGCAACGGCCGTGCCGGCATGGCTTCAACCTCGTCCAACAGTGTCTTCCAGACTCCGTCGGGCGGATTCGGCTCACAAATGACCACCCGGATGCCGTGCTCATGCAGGAGTCCCAGCGTTTCCCTGCAATTGAACGCGTGGTACACATTCCAGTTGGAATGCCGAAAAATGTCCCCTGGCGAACTGTGATCGTCCCGGGAGGAGCCTTGGAAAAGTCGGAGCAGCAGCGGCACAACGCCGTCACCAGGCCGAGATGCTCCAGACGGTTCAAGGCCGTCTGAGGCGATCCTACCATTCAGCTAAGTCCCGTCTTTTAAGCCGGCTAGAAGCCCCCCGAGCGGCTGACCGTTCGCCGAATATACTAAAAGGATGCAGTCCTTTCACATTGTGGTCTGCGGGAGCATTGTTCCCGACCCCCTGCAAACCCTGGAGCCAGTGACCGGCCCGGCCGGTCCCTCGCTGAAGAATGAGATGATGCTGCCCGCGGTGCTCGATCCCTGGGCCGGGCACGCGCTCTATGAAGCTGCGCATCTGGCGAAAAAGGTTCCCGGCAGCAAAGTCTGGCTGGTCAGCCTGAGCCCCAAGGCCAAGCTCCAGCAGGTGATGATGACCGTGGCGCAGAAGGTCCCCTTCGAGCTGGTGGCGCTGGACGGACCCTCGGGAGGCTTTACGGACGCCTTCGAAGTGGCCGCCGTTCTGGCCGAGGCGATTCAGGGTATCGCCGGGCTCGACCGCTCGCGACTGTTGCTGTTCGGCGGCTGGGAGTCGGCTTCGCGCGGCGCGGGCGCCACAATGCAGATGGTCGGTGAGCGGCTGGGAGTTTTGGATCAGTTCCAGGGTGTAGACGAGCTGACGGTCGCGGAGCACGGGTCCCTGCGAATTCTGGAGCGCGTCGAAGGTGGCAAACACCAGCTTTCGGAGTGCGCCGGACCGCCGGCGGTGCTCGGCTGGGCGACAGGCAATCTGCCGGAGCCTCCCAACAATCCCCAGGTCGGCATGGCGAACATGCGGGCCATCATGCCCGCGCTCCAGCGTGCCAAGCCGGCCAAGGCCGGCGCGGACGGACTGAGCTACTTGAGCGTCAAGGTGCCGAGCCAGCGCCGGGAGACGAAAATCGTCAGAGATCTCTCCGCGGATGAGATTGCGCGTGAGATCGTCGGCTGGATCAGAACCAAGTAGGCCCGTGGGAGCGGACATGGAAACGATTCTCGTACTCGCACATGTAGAAGCCGATGGATCGCTGGCCAAGCCGGCCCGGGAGGCGCTGGCCGCGGCGAAATCCTTACAGGGAGCAGTAGCCGGGTCCAGCCTGGCAGTCGGGTTGGCCGGCCTGGACGTTGGTTCAGCGGCGGCTCAGACAGGCTCCTGCGGCGCAAGCCGCTGGTTGGGAGTTGCCGGCGCTGACTTCACCCAGCCACGCTATGCAACCGACGCCGCGGCTGCCGAGGCTCTCGCGCGGACCGCCGGCGCGACGGTCGTGATCGCGCCTGCCACGTCCCGCTGGTCGCGGTGCCTGGCGGGCGCCGCCCAACGGCTCAACGGGCGGGTGGACACGCACGTGACGGGCATCGCTATTGAGAACGAAGAGATCACCGTCGCCCGCTGGTACTACCGCCAGCGGATGGAGGCGTCTCTGACGCGCACCCAGCGGCCGTGGTTCATCCTCGTGGACTGCGGCTGCTATCAGCCCTGGACGGGCGAGCCCCAAGCTGTCTCACTGGAATTGACGCCCGTGACGGCTTCCTCGAGAACGGCTTTCCTGGACTACAGGGCCCCGAAGGCGGACGAGCAAACCATCCGGCCGGACGCCGAACTGCTGTTTGTCGCGGGCGCCGGCTGGACGAAGAAACAGTCCGACGGCAAGGCGCACGTCGAGCAAGCCGGCCAGCTGATCATGGAGTTTCTGCGCAGGAGCCAGTCGTCGCTCGGCAGCAGTAAATCGCTTGTGGACCTCGGAACGGAGGGACAGGCTGTACTTCCCTTCGTGACTCACCTGAACCAGGTTGGCCAGACAGGCTCAACGCCACGGCACCCCAAGGGTCTCGCTACTTGCTGCCACGGCGAGGAACCTCACGTCGTGGGCTGGCGGTTCGTCAACGAGCGCCGCGCGGTGAACCTGGACCCGAACTGCGGCTGGGCTCACGGCAAGACGGATGTCCTCTATGTGGCCGATGCCTTTGAAGTGATGGCCAAGGTCAACGCGCTCGTGGCCACGTAAGGGCATGACGCGACGGCGTGAAGACATGCCTCCGCGCCGGATTCCTGAGACAATTCAGACATGCTCGACTCGTTGCGCGAAGAGGTGCTGGAGGCGAACCTGGAGCTGGTTCGCCACAACTTGGTGATCTACACGTTCGGCAATGCCAGCGGCATCAGCCGCGGGGAAGGCTTGGTCGTCATCAAGCCGAGCGGGGTGCCCTACGAGAAGATGACGCCCCTGGACCTTGTGATCACGGACCTGGAGGGGCGCACCGTGGAAGGGAGCCTGCGCCCCTCGTCCGATCTGCCGACGCACCTGGCGCTGTACCGCTCGTTCCCGGCGGTCGCTGGCGTGGTACACACGCACTCCACATGCGCCACGGCCTGGGCGCAGGCGCGGCGCGAGATCCCCTGTCTTGGAACGACGCACGCGGATTACTTCCGCGGGGCGGTGCCCGTCACAGAAGAGCTGACGACGGCCGAGATCCAGAAGGACTACGAGTGGAACACGGGACAGGCGATCATACGGCGGTTCGCGGGGTGTGATCCTCTGGAGATTCCCGCGGCGCTGGTGGCGGGGCACGGGCCGTTCACCTGGGGCAAGTCGGCCGGCGAGGCGGCGCTCTACGCGGTGATTCTGGAGGAACTCGCCCGGACCACGCTGTACAGCCTAGCGGTCCGCCCGGAGGCTCAGGCGCTCACCGCGGTTCACCGGGACAAGCACTTCTTCCGCAAGCACGGCGCAACGGCCACTTATGGGCAGAAGTAAGGAGACGCATCCATGACTCGAAGGGAATTTGTAGCGGTGTCGGCCGCCGCGCCGGCAGTGGCGAACCTGGCCGCGGCCGACGATGACCTGGCGAAGTTCGACCGGCCGATGCGCTGGGCGCAGCTCACGCTGGTCGAGGACGACCCGGGCAAGTTCGACCCCCAGTTCTGGCTCGATTACTTCAAGCGCGTACACGCCGACGCGGCCTGCCTGAGCGCCGGCGGCTGCGTGGCCTACTATCCGACCAAGATCCCGTTCCATCACCGCAGCGCGTGGCTGGGCGACCGCGACGCGTTCGGCGAACTGTTCGCGGGCTGCCGCAAGCTGGGCATGGTGGTCATCGCGCGCACCGATCCGCACGCCACCTACGACGACGTCTACGCAGGCGCACCCGGACTGGATCGCGGTGGAGGCCGATGGGCAGAAGCGGCGGCACTGGGCCTCGCCGGAGATGTGGGTCACCTGCGCGCTGGGCCCGTACAACTTCGAGTTCATGACCGAGGTGACGAGGGAGATCATGTCGCGCTACCAGGTGGACGGCATCTTCATCAACCGCTGGGACGGCTCGGGCATGTGCTACTGCGAGCACTGCCGGCGCAACTTCCGCGCGCTACTGCGGGCATGGATCTGCCGCGCACCGACGACCCGCAGGACCCGGCGCGGCGGGCCTACATTCTCTGGCGGCAGCAACGGCTGTTCGAGCTGTGGCGGCTGTGGGACGCGGAGATCCGCGAGATCAATCCCGACGCGTGCGTTCATCCCGAACACCGGCGGCGGCGCGACGAGCGACCTGGACATGAAGACCATCGGCGAGCTGGCGCCCACGCTGTTCGCCGACCGGCAGGCGCGGCGGGGCCTGGCGCCGCCGTGGGCGAACGGCAAGAACGGCAAGGAATACCGCGCCACGCTGGGCCGCAAGGCCGATCGTCGGCATCTTCAGCGTCGGCGTCGAGGAGCCGTACCGCTGGAAGGACTCGGTGCAGAGCGGGCCGGAGATCCGGCTGTGGGTGGCCGACGGGGTCGCCAACGGCCTGCGGCCGTGGTTCACGAAGTTCTCCGGGACGCTGCACGACCAGCGCTGGCTGCCCGTGGTGGAGGAGATCTACACGCGCTACTGGCAATGGGAGCGCTACCTGCGCAACGAGGCGCCGCTGGCGCGCGTGGGGCTGGTCTACTCGCAGCAGACCGCTGGTTCTACGGCGGGGGCAAGGCGGCACGCAACGTGGAGGAGCACATCCGGGGGATGTACCAGGCGCTGGTCGAAGCGCGCATTCCGTTCGAGATGGTGCACGACCGGCTGCTGGACGCCGAGCACCTCGACCGTTCAAGATGCTGACTCCTGCCGAACATCGCGGCGCTCTCGGAGGCGCAGTGCGAGCAGCTGCGGCGATTACGTGAAGCGCGGCGGGAGCCTCGTGGCGACGCTCGAGACATCGCTCTACGACGAATGGGGTGTGCGGCGGAAGAACTTCGGCCTGGCGGACCTGTTCGGCGTCGAGCTTCGAGAGCCCGGTCGAGGGGCCGATGCAGAACTCCTACCTGCGCTGGAACACGCGACGAAGCACCCGATGCTGGCCGGGCTGGAGGACGCGCCGCGGATCATCAACGGGACCTTCAGTGTGGGGGTGGTTGCGCGGGAGAAGTTCCCGAACCCGCCGCTCACGCTGATCCCCTCCTATCCGGACCTGCCGATGGAGAAGGTCTATCCGCGCGTGGCGCAGACGGACATCCCGAGGTGTACCTGCGCGAGATCGGGCCGAGCCGGATCGTCTACTTTCCCTGGGACATCGACCGGCGTTCTGTGGGAAGTGATGTGCGTGGACCATGCCAAGCTGCTGCGAAACGCCGTCGAGTGGGCGACCAACGAGGAACAGCCGGTGACGGTGACGGGTCCGGCGTGCTCGACGTGACGGTGTGGCGGCAGAAGGACTCGATGACGGTCCACCTGGTGAACCTGACCAACCCGATGATGATGAAGGGACCGCTGCGGGAGCTGATGCCGGTCGGGGAGCAGCGAGTACGGATCAAGCTGCCGGAGGGGAAGAAGGCGAAGAAGGTTCAGTTGCTGGCGGCGGGGCGGGCGCCGCAGGTCCAGGAATCGGCGGGGGCCATCACGGTGACGGTGCCGCCGGTACTGGACCACGAGGTGGTGGCGATCGACCTGTAAACGGTAGTGTTAACCGTAGCGTTCCGGGCAGGTAGGGTTATGCTGACGGCGAACAAACGGTTAGCATAACCGTGAGGAGGACCGATGTTAATCCGGATGTTGGGGGCCGTGGCCGGAATGTGCGCGGCAGCGGCATTCACAGCCGGGCAGCCCGGTTTCACACTCGAGCAGGTGATGAGCGCGCCGTTCGCCAGCGAACTGACGGCGGCGCCGAAGGGGTCACGGCTTGCGTGGGTGTTCAACGCACAGGGTGTGCGGAACATCTGGGCCGCGGAGGGTCCCGAGTTCAAGGCGCGGCGGGTGACCGCCTACACGGTTGATGACGGTCAGGAGCTTTCCCAGTTGCGCTGGACGCCGGACGGGGCATCCCTCGTGTTTGTTCGCGGCGGGGCCGCCAGCCGGGAGGGGAACTACCCGAATCCGCTGAGCAGTCCGGAGGGCGCGGAGCAGGCGTTGTGGATCGTTTCGCTGGCTGGAGGAGAGCCGCGCCGGCTGGACGAAGGGTTCTCACCGGCAGTCTCACCCAAGGGCGACCGGGTGGCGTACGTCAAGAAGGGGCAGATCTGGTCGGCCCCGCTTGCAGGGGAGCCCAAGCCTGCTCAGTTGATCAAGGCCCGGGGGGAGTGCGGCTCACTGCGGTGGTCGCCGGACGGCTCGGGGCTGGCATTCGTGACCACCAGGGAGGACCACAGCTTCATCGGCGTGTATGACCTTGCGGCGGGGACGCTGCGCTACCTGGACCCGAGCGTGGACCGGGACAGCGACCCGGCGTGGTCGGCGGATGGGAAGAAGATTGCGTTCCTCAGGATGCCGAACGCGCGGGTGCTGGCCCTGTTCGGGCCGAGGCGCAGCGCCGAGCCATGGTCGATACGGATCGCGGAGGTGTCGAGCGGCCTCGGGCGAGAGGTTTGGAGAGCCAAAGAAGGGCGCGGGAGCGTTTTCCGCGGCATCGACGAGGAGAATCAGTTGCTTTGGGCCGCCGGGGACCGGATCGTGTTCCCCTGGGAGGGCGACGGCTGGACGCACCTGTACTGGGTTCCGGCGGCAGGGGGCGAGGCGGCGCTGCTCACGCCAGGGAACTCCGAGGTGGAATGGGCCTCGCTCGGTCCCAATGGGAAGGAGGTCGTCTTCGCTTCGAACCAAGGTGACCTGGAGCGCCGCCACATCTGGAGGACGCCGGTGGCTAAAGGAGCGCCGGCGAGCGTGACCTCGGGAGCGAGCATCGAATGGTCGCCGGTGGTGATGGAGGGGGGCGCGGTAGCGTTTCTGCGGTCGGACGCACGCCAGCCGGGACGCCCTTTCGTGCTGGCCGAGGGGAAGCTGAACGATGTGGCGCCGGAGTCTCTGCCCGCTGGTTTTCCGGCGGACAGGCTGGTAGCGCCGCGGACGGTCAGCTTCAAAGCGGCGGACGGGATGGAGATTCGGGGCCAGATCTTCTTGCCCTCAGACCTTGCGGGTGGGGAGCGAAGGCCCGCGGTGGTCTTCTTCCATGGGGGGTCGCGCCGCCAGATGCTCCTCGGCTGGCACTACATGGAGTACTACCACAACACTTACGCGTTCAACCAATACCTGGCGAGCCGGGGGTACGTGGTGTTGTCGGTCAATTATCGCAGCGGTGCCGGCTATGGCATGGAGTTCCGGGAGGCCCTCAGCTACGGTGCGGTGGGGGCCAGCGAGTTCAACGACGTGGTCGGGGCGGGGCAGTACCTGAGGAGCCGGGCTGACGTGGACCCCAAGCGCATCGGCCTGTGGGGAGGCTCCTACGGCGGGTATCTCACGGCGCTGGGGCTGGCGCGTGCATCGGACCTGTTTGCCGCCGGGGTGGACCTGCACGGCGTGCACGATTGGCGCTCGGAAACCAGGGTGTTCCTGCCCTCCGACGATCTGGCGGTGCAGCAGGAGGCATTGCGGCTGGCGCTGAAGTCGTCTCCCATGGCCGACGTGAAGGGCTGGCGGAGCCCGGTGCTGCTGGTTCACGGCGACGACGACCGCAATGTCGCGTTCGGGCAGACAGTGCGGCTTGTGGAGGCTCTCCGCCAGCAAGCGGTCGAGTTCCAGGAATTGATCTTCCCCGACGAGATCCACGAGTTCCTGCTGCACCGCCATTGGGTGGAAGCGTTCCAAGCGGCGGCTGAGTTCTTCGACAAGCGCCTGCGATAGCAGCCAGGCTGCTGCCGTCGCCGATAGCTCAGTTCCCGACAAACCTGTCTAATTGCTCGGTGAGGTCCACGCGGACTTTCCCGGGGGGCCTTGACTCGTAGCCGGCCAAGGCGTAGACTCGCACCTCAGCTCCGTCCGGCGATCCAGGCCGCTCCCGAGGGTAGACGCCGATGGGTCGCCAGCGCTCCGCGTACCGTTTCACCACAGCCTCCGCCAGCCTGTGATACTCGGTGCCCGCCTGGCCGCGGGTGAGGTCCAAGACCAGGACCGCCACAGGGACGCTCTCCAGGTATTCTTGTACCTCCTCCGGCGTGTTGTAGCGCAGTTGGCGGAGGACGCCCAACCAACTCGTCCTGGCCAGCATTTTGCTGGCCCGAAGCACAATGTGACCAGGACGCGCCTCGCGGGCGGCAACCTCGGCGATGAACGCTCCCTCTCCGGAAGCATCGGAACAGACCAGGAAACCGGCGCGGCGGAATCGGTCGTCGCCCACCAGGTCCTTCGCTGCTTCAGAGAAGCCGGCATAGCGGCGCCACGGAGTCCTGGATGTCCCCACGTTGAAGGCCAGCCCCGCCAAGAGCGCGAGCAGCAAGGTCCGCTTGGTCAATGTGAGCCACGCCCGCACCGACCGTCTCAGGAGCCAGGCGGTTCCGGCCACGGCAAACACCACCACCGCTGCTTGGATGTAGATGAGATGCCGCGTCTCGAAAGCCGCCGGCGCCGCGAATCGAAAGAGCAAAAAGCCGGCTACCAGCGCCGCCCACGCCGCCCAACTGCCCTCGACGGGTTCTCCTCGAAGGACCGGCCGCACGACTCGCACCCAAACGCCCAAGACCGCCGCAAGCAGCAGCGCCAAGCCGGAAGCCGCGGCTAGATCAGACGCCTGCGCGGAAAGCGAGGGGATCTTGAAGGAGAGCGCTGCCAGATCTCTCAGCGGCTTCACCGTCAGAGTGTGCGCATAGAGATACCATGGCAACGAGAGGGCCAGCACCACCGGGACCGGCGTCCAGAAGTGAATACGCCGCAGCAGCCCGAACTGCCGTGTGAGCAGTACCGTCAGGGGCGGAACCAGTGCCAGGAACAATGCCACCTGCTTGGTCAGGATGGCGAGAGAGGCGGCGACGCCGAACCACACGGCATGTTGCCACCTTTGGCTCTCCAGATAGCGGCCCCACCAGAGCACGGCCGTTACAACCAGCAGCAGACATAGCACCTCCGGCATCACCATGCTGGAGGAGTAGCGCACAACCGGCGTCAGGATCAATAGGATAGGGGCTGCCACAAGGACCAACGCGCCAGACTCCCTCAGGATGGAGAAGTACAACAGAGTTGCGGAAGCTGCCAGCAGTAAGGCTTCGAGCAACAGAAGCGAGAACCGCCCGGGCGGAAAGGCGAGCATCCAGGCAGCTTCGACGACATACAGCAGGGGAGGGAAGTGCCCCAGCGCGACCTTCGGATAGTGGACGTAGTAGTTCTCGGCGAATCGCATCGCGCCGGAGGGTGCGCCCGCCGCGAGATAGTCGCGCACCATCAGCCCGGTGATAAAGTGCGCAGGCTCGTCGGGGTATGCGCCGAACTCAGCATGGAATTCGCCGCTGAGCCAGAGCGAGCCGGCTTGGACCCCCAGGCACAAGGAGAAGACCGCGAGGAACAAAGCGCGCCGGCCAGGCCGTACCCTCATCGTGAAACCGGCATGAGTCCCTGAGGCGCATCATTCCGATGCTGGCTGAGGGAGAAGTGGCGCTCTCCGCTAAGGTAGACGCCGTTGCGCGGCGCATAGATGGAGGCTCCGCAAGCCGGCAAACCGTGCCCACGCTTCCGCAATCTCAACGGGGCAGGTACTCGCGCAGTGGCACGAAGAAGGACTGTACGAACGTCACAGCCTCTTCGGTCGCACCCGCTTCATCGCCGTCTTTGAAGACCGGCGAGACCACACGGACCAGCGCGGTGTCGGAACGGTGGTAGCGGATGGAATCCGCCACCAGGTAGAACTTGGCTTCGTATTCGCTGGCGATTACGCGACTCGGCGTCTGATACCAGTACAGCACGACGCTCTTCTCGTCTCCCCGGGACACGACGTAGCGGTTGACGCGGATGGGCGCGTCCACTCCCGGGACCGCAATTGGAATCACGCCGGAGGCTGAAGGCACCCAGCCGGATCCGGGCAGGCAGTTCTTGGGGGAATGGGGCGTCTGACCGGTTCGCTGGGTCTTGAAGTAGGCCACGAACAGGCTGACCGGGAAGCCGGTCGCGCCCCGCTTGTACAGGCGCGTCATGGTGTCGTCGGCGCGCAACACATCCTGGACTTCCTTCTCGATCACCCCTTCTGAAACCATGCGCCAATCGCCGAATTGGGTCGGGCAGTCTTTCAACGGGCGGAGAGGCGGCGCACTCTCCGCGCGAGAGAAACCAAAGACCACGACGGCCTGGGCCACCAGCACAAGACTGAGGATCGCCGCGTGGGGAGTCCGGAGGAAACATCTCTTCCCTTCAGGTCCTGGCATGCGCCCTCCGGTAGACGAAGTTGACGGCCTGATGGAAAGCCACGAGGATCATCAGAGCAACCATGAAGATCACCCAGCCGGAGGCGTAGTGGAAGATGCCGCGCGCCAGATCAGGATCATACTCGCTGACGAGCCCGGTCAAAGTGACACGGCTGGCGTTGGCGATGATGGCGATGGGGACAGTGGCCACCAGCAACACCGCCCGCATCCAGACCTTCTTGTCGAAGAAGTAGGCGTAGACCAAAGAGAGGAATGAGAGAGACAGCAAGGATCGGATTCCGCTGCATGCTTCGACCACGTTCAGCCGCTGGCTGGCCAGCTCGAGGATGTTGCCCTCGCGGAGAACCGGAATCCCGAGCACGGAGAGGACCCAGTCGGCAACCTGGCTGGCGAACAACTGCATGGGGAAGGTGATCTGGTTGTAGATGATCGCCGGGATGGGCACCATGAAGAAGAGGAGAAACAGCGGGAACGCCACCCGGCGAAGAATCCTGGGGCCGGCCAAGGTCAGTATCACGCCGATCAAGGAAATAATGAAGGCGGTGCGGGCCAAAAAGAGCTCGGCGCCCAACGTGGCGACAAAGAGCTGCAACGCGCCGTAGGCGACTACGAGCAAACCCCACCCGGTGGCGGAAGGCGATTCGGACAACAACTCCTCTCTCTTCTGCCAGATCATGTACCCGGCCACCACAGGCACGAAGAAACCGTGCCCCATGTCCTGGTCTTGCACCCATTGCTGGACGAGCCTCAGAAGTACCGGCGCGTAACACACCACCAGCAGCAGCCCAAACCAGGCGAGGACCGGCCATGGAACCGGCTTGAGGGAGGACTTGGCGCCTGGTCCGGCTAGAGTGTTGTCGGCGGCGGCGGCCATACGTAACCACCTAGTAGATCACAAGGCGAGGCGGACCGACAACATCCTGCACTCGAAGGCGGCGGTTTGGGAACCTCGGGAGGGGTGAAGCGTTGAACAAGAGCGTCAGCCTTCCTCCGCCGCGTCCACCGCCCGGGGAACGCGCACCTGGGCGCCCACGAACGCGTAGTAGGCAACGTACACGTAGCAGACAAGAGGAACCAGCATGGCCAGGGCCATGCTTCTGGTGCGGTCAAAGACAAGCCCCATCAATGGCGTCAGGACCGCCCCTCCGACGATCGCCATGACGATCATCGAGCCGCCCAGCTTCGTATTCGGACCGAGTTCCTTGATGGCCAGCGCGAAGATCGTGGGAAACATCAGCGACATGAAGAAACTGGTCAGGAAGATGGCCCACAGCCCCACCCAGCCGGGGCGTAGAACGCCCACGGCGACCAGAGCGACGTTCACCACCGCGTAGATCCCCATGAGGCTCCTGGGCCGGATGAACTCCATCAGGAATGTCGCCGAGAACCTGCCTACCAGAAAAGCCACCAGCGTCCCCGTAAGAAAATAGCCAGCGACCTTCTCCGGTTGAGCGGTGTAATCCTGGACGTACTGAATGAAGTAGCTCCAGGTCCCCACCTGCGCGCCAACGTAAAAGAACTGAGCCAGCACGCCCCGGACGAAGTGCGGGTACTTGAACAGATCCGCGAAGCGGCCCGTGTGCCGCGCTGGCGCCGGATTCAGCTTCTTCCGCGATTTTGGGGAACTTGGTCAGCATCATGAGCACGGCCCAGAACAGGACAACGACGCCCAGCACCAGGTACGGCGTCACCACCCGCATGGTCTCGTGCTGCAAGTAGGCGTCGTATCTTCCGGCGGCCTTGAGCGCCGCGATCTGCGCCGGATTGTACTCAATCCCCGAAAAAATGAAGATGGTTCCGATCAGCACCCCGGTGATCGAACCGAACGGGTTGAATGCCTGCGAGAAGTTCAGTCGCCGCTCGGAAGTCCTCGGGTCGCCCAGCATGGCGATGAACGGATTCGCGCCGGTCTCCAAAAAGCCCAGCCCGCTGGCGATCACGAACAGAGCGAAGAGGAACAAGCCGTAGTGCCGGACCACGGCCGCGGGCCAGAACAGCAGTGTGCCCGTGCTGTACAGCAGCAGACCCGTCACCAGCCCCGTCTTGTAGCTGAACCGGCGCATGACCAGGGCGGCCGGCATCGCCAGAAGGAAGTACCCCATGTAGAACGCCGACTGGATCAGCCCGGCCTGAAAACGGCTCATCTCGAACGATTTCATGAACTGCTTGATCAAGACATCGTTCAGGTTGTTGGGAATGCCCCAAAAAAAGAACAGTGCCGTGACCAGCACGAAGGGCAGAGTATTCCCGGAGGAAAACAGTCTAGGCTCGTTGTCCGCCTGCGCAGTTGGCGTCATGTTTCCGAATCCTCGCTGAGTGGCCGACTATAGCCGAGCCGAGGATCATCCGTCAAGTTTCAATACCTCATCAACTTGACCCGCATCAGGGCGCCCTGCGCGGGGAGGCTCACCGTGGGACCGGCATAGTCGCCCTGCGAGGTTCTGCCGAGCACTGTCCGTTTCCACGCCCCGTTCTCGTAAAAACCTTCTTCGGCTTGGAGCAACTGCGCCGCGGTGAAGTCCGATCCCTGGACCGGACGCCATTCCACGGAGGACTCGAAGCCCATGACCAGAAACTCGTCCGGCCCCAGTTCCGCGATCAGCACGCGGGCTGACGGCTCCGCGGGACCCGCCGCCGCGGCTTGGCCTATGGTGCCGGCCGGCATCCTGCCCGGCGGGCGGAAGCGGACCAAGACGTCGTAGTTGCTGAAGATCAAGTTACGTGCCCCGATCCCGGTCTCTTCCACGGCCGCTTTTAGCCGGGGCGTGCCCTGTAACTCCGCCATCACCGGGATGGTGCTCTTGAACAGCCCGAAGTCGGCCGCCACCGCGGCCATGTCCGGACGCAGCCCCGCGCCGCCGGCGCCGTCCACGCCGAAAGGCCCAAAGCCGATGGCGGAAAAATCCGCGATCGCATAATAGAAAGCGCGCGCGGCGATGCCCCTGCCCGTTTCCACGATGAGCAGAGGGTTGTCGGGCCGGGTGTAGTTGTTCAGGATCTTCAGATAGGTGATGGGCGACTGGTGGTAGATGTCCGACGCGATCATGTCGATGGCCGGGGCGTTGGCCTTCCACAGATCCAGCATGTGCGAAACGGCGCCGCCGCTAGGGTAACTCTCGCCCGGACGATCGAACTTCTCCCAGTTGTCGTTGGTGCCGTAGCCGCCGTTCCAGACGTTCACATAGGTGGGCAGCGGGTAGACCTCCTTGCCGGCCCTGGCAACTTCGTTGATGTAGCTGGACACGTAGTACCCCGTGAAAGCCTCTTCCGCGATCCTGCCGAAGGCCTCTTTCCATGTGCCCGGCTTCTTCTTCAGCGCCGTCACCAGCGACGCGGGAGCAGGACCCTGGAAGAGCTTGGTCGATTCGGGCGAGTAGTCGCGCACGCTGCCCAAGATGCCCGGCTCGTTCTCGATCTGGACCATGATCACCGTGCGGTCGGCCTCGTCGATCTCCCGCAAGTGCTTCATCATGGCCACGTACGCCTTGCGGTCCGCCTCCATGTTGGCCTTCGACATGGGCGAGAGCACGCGGATGGGTCTGCCCCCGTAGTCCAGCACCCTCGGAAAGCGCTTGGGATCGGACTTGACCCAATTCGGGGCCCAATCCATGGCGCCGTTCTTCCAGGTGCCGAACCAGAGAATCACGGCGCGAAACCCCTGCGAGCGCAGGCCCCGGAGGATCTGATCGAACTCGGTGAAATCGAACTTGTTCTCCTCGGGTTCGATGACGTTCCAGTAAACCGGATACTCGATCGTGTTCAAGTTCATCGCCTTGAACGTGGGCCACGCCCGTTCCATCCGGTCCGGGAAGGCGCTGAAGTTGCCCACCTGCCCTCCCAGCATGATGAATGGCTTGCCGTCCACCATGAAGGTGAACTTGTCACCCGTCTTTACGAGCTGTGAAATGGGCTTGCCCTGAGCGAAGGCAAGAGACACGGCGCAGGCCGCCAGGATGCACAGTCCCAGCGCCCACCGCCCGGTCAAACGACTTGGTGACGGGATCATGGGCACATTCTCCTCACACCAATCGAGTGTATACTGGCCCTTGCCCGGACGGGTGATACCAATCCGGAGGGAACTCCCATGAAGACTTCGAGCGCGGCAACCACAATAGCGCGCCGGCGGTTTCTCGGCGCATCGGCCCTGGCCTCGGGCGCGGGGCTTTTCTCTACAACAGTTCGGGCTCAAACCGCTGCCGCGGCCGGGATCCAGCCGGCCGACCTGCCCAATCTCACGGTCAAAGAAGTCAAGGTCTACGTGACTGCGGCCGGACGACTGGCGTCGATCACCACGGAAAGCGGGGTGGAGGGCATCTGCACTCTCCAGACCCGCGTCTTCCACGCCAACTGGGATAACTCGGGGTGGCTGGACTACGCCAAGCGCGCCTTGATCGGCAAGAACGCCCTCGATCATCTGCAATTCACCTCCCAGTATGTTCCGGTGCGGCGTCATTACGGGCAGCCTCCGCAGGCCGCTGCCATCGACATTTGCTTGTGGGACCTCCTGGGTAAGGCAATGGGGCAGCCCATCTACCAGCTTCTCGGATCATACAAGGACCGGGTGCTGGCGTACGCCAGCTCGCAGCACCTCCAGACCAAGACCGTGGACCCGTACGTGGAGGCGGCGATGAAGGCGAAGGCGGAGGGCTTCCAGGCGTTCAAGGTCAACCCTCCCCCGGTTGCGGCGGACGGGGACAGCCACTACCGGTTGGATATAGAGATCTGCAAGGCGCTGCGCAAGGCTCTGGGCGACGACTTCATGCTCCTGCACCACGCGGTCGGCAACTACACCCGGCAAGAGGCGGTTGAGGTAGGGCGTCTTCTGGATGAGCTGCATTTTCGCGGGTACGAGGATCCCCTGCCATCGACCGACGTGGAGGGGTACGCGCAACTGTGCCAGGAGCTGAGCGTGCCGGTCATCGTGGGCGAGTTCATGTTTTCCTTGTACGACTACCCTGAGTACATCCGCCGCGGGGCCGCGGACACGCTGCGCTTCGTGGTCGACAATGTTGGCGGGATCACTCCGGGAGTGAAGATCGGCATCCTGGCGGAGTGCCACGGCATGGAGTGCACGCCGCATGGGGTGGGGAACATCCTGCACCAGGCGGCGCACCTGCACTGCGAACTGGCCATGCCCAACAGCGCGTTCGTCGAGGTGCCTTATCCGCAGGGCGCCCGCGACGCGCAGCCCTACATAAAGGATCTTATTCGAATCGCGTCGGACGGGTACGTCCATGCTCCCACCAAGCCGGGGCTCGGCTTCGAGATGGACCGCGCGGCATTTGACAAAGCCATCACCCAGATAGAGCGCTGAAATCAGGAAGGATCGAAAGCCGGAGGGGTGCTACAGTAGCCGGAAGTTCACTTCCACCTGGGCGGCGACCGTGACTGGTTTGCCGTCCTTGCGCCCGGGCTGGAAACGCCACTTCATGACGGCTTCGATGGCCTTCTCGTCCAGTCCCATGCCGAGAGCGCGCATGACGCGGGGGTTCTGTGGGAGCCCGCGTTCGTTCACCTCGATGTAGAGAAGCACCGTACCCTGGAACTTGGCCTTGCGTGCTTCCTCGGAGTATTCCGGCTCCACCTTGTAGGTGACCACGGGGGCCGTCACGCCTCCGCCCGCCCGAAACACTCCACCACCGAAGCCCCCTCCTTCGCCGGGTCCATAGCCAGGGCCACGGCCAGGGCCGACCCCACCGCCCGATCCGGAGCCAATTCCACCGCCGGAACCCGGACCATTGGACGGCGGGCCTACCCTGCCAAGCGGATCACCGTACTGCGCCATATTGACGGTAGGCAGGTTGACGTTCAGGGGGGATGATCAGAGTCGGTTCCATGATCAGTTTCGGGTTGGGGTTGTTGACCACGGCCATCGGGGGCGTAAATTGCCGAGGGGCCAGCTTGGGCAGTTTGCCCTTGCTGGCGGGTAGCGGGGAACGATCTCCCCCGCCACCACCGCCGCCCATTTGTTTCGGCTTCGGCGTCTGCGCAATGTAGGGGGCGATGTCAGGGGCAATCAGCGTCACCGCCTTCTTTACCCCAAGCTGAACCGTCGAGTTCGTGGCCAGGGCAAAAGCCAGACTGACCACTGCCACGTGCAGCATAACCGAACTGAGCCAGGCGCGCGGCGTCTGCTCGTACAGGCCCCAGATGCTCTTGACCTGCACCGGCTTCGAGGTGAGTTTCAAAGGAGGCAGCTTGGGGGCGAAAAACGTCTCCTTGATGCGCAGGCGGAGGGAGACGAACAAGCCTTGCTGCCCAGCGTCCACGTAAAGACGCTTCAGGTGATCTTCCGGGGTCAAAACCGGCATCTCATCGCCGGCTGGCCGGCTCTCGGGGTTGAGGTCCTTATCCTGGTCCGACATGTCGGTTGCCTGCGGGACTCCAAAAACTTTCACCGGCCGGAAATCCACTTGCCGGCCCTGTTCTTATGGATGGTGCAGACATCCAAGCCGTTACAGGAAACACTAATTTCCCGCATCCGACTCTACAGAGAGTGTACCACAGGCACACTAAGCTCCAGAAGGCGGTTGAAAAGATGAAGAGAACTCCCTTTTGCCCTGACCGCTGCGATTTAACTTGGGATCCGTTCGTGGCAAGGTCTATTCCGACGATTCCGCGCGAACGCCGTCGAACCGGTACGCCGGCACGATTACCGACGGCGTCCGCCGCCTCCGCTGGAACGGCCTCCCGAGAAGCCCGAGTGTCCGCCGCCTCCGCTGGAACGGCCTCCCGAGAAGCCCGAGCTTCCGCCAGAGCGTCCGCCGGAGAAGCCCGAACCTCCACCATAAACGCGCGGGCTCGAAAACGACCGCGGGGCAGAATAGCTCCGGCTCGGAGCTGAGTAAGATCTTGGCGCGGAAGATCCGGCCCCACCATAAACGCGCGGGCTCGAAAACGACCGCGGGGCAGAATAGCTCCGGCTCGGAGCAGAGTACGATCTCGCCGCGGGAGATCCGCCACTACGCGGCGCCGAGTAGCCAGGCGAGGGCCGGCTATATGACGGCGAACTCCGGTAGCCCTGCGCCGAGCCGTAACCGCTAGAGCCTTGAGCTGGAGCCCGGTAGCTCCGTGAACCGCCATTGGCTGCATAATTCGGCGATGACTGCCGGTTCGATCCCGCGGCGCCGAGGTTGCTCGATCGAACGCCGGAGTTACCGGATCGCGCGGATCCGGGCGCACTAGACCGCCCGGCGGATGGCGACTGGTTGCCGCCACCGAAGCGTTGCCACGCTCCCGGAGCGGCTGACCGGCCTCCATTGGCGCCGGCGCCGATGGCACCCCTGTTGGGCTGCGAAGCGCCCGCCCGGCCCGAATTGATTCGCCCTCCATTCCATTGGCTGCCGCTGGACCGTGCGCCGCCGGCAAACTGGCCGCCATTCATCCTAGCGCCACCCAACCGGCTCGAGCCAAACCGGGTCGAGTTGAACCGGCTCGCCACGGTCCGGTTCGGATAGGGAACGCCCAGCCGGTGGCCAGCATTATGCGCCCATGCAGCCCGCCCGCCACCTCCGCGGCCCGAATAACCGCCGTAACGCCCGAAATGCCCGCCGTAGTACCCGTAACGGTTGAAGAAGCCCGTGTTCACAAACAAGCTGCGGCCGAACCATCCGCAGCCCCATCCCCAGCCACCCCAGCCACCCCAGCTCGGGAAAAAGCCGCTCATGTAGATTCCCGGGCCGTACCCGAATCCCCAACCGAAACCCGACGGGTACCACATGTCGTAGTATGCGTCCCAGACCGGCGGGCCCCAGACGTAAGATGGGCTGTAGATTGGGACGTAGATCACCTGCGGGTTGGCCGGCTGGATCTCGATCGCATTTTGGCCGTCCTGTGTGTCCATCGTCACTACCTGTTGCGGCGTGGTGGTCAGCTTGCCGTTGGCCCTGGCCTCAGCGCGCATTCTCTGCACCGCGCTCATGACATCTGCCTCCTGGGCCAGGAAGGCATTGCCAAGATCGGTGGTCCACCGGACATCGTTGGCCAACAGCGCAAGCGCATCGGGAAACGCCACCAGGGCCTGGACGCTAGGGTCCCAGTTCTGCTGCCTGGCAGCGTCCATCAGTTGAGATCCCTGGAGATTGCTGTTCTGCCCGAGCCACTGTTGCGCTTCGACGATCTCGAGCGGATACGTGCTTGCGGCCAGCACCTGGCTGAGCAGCGGGTCGGGGTACAGCGCGACCGGCGCGACCAGGCTATTCAACTGGTCCGGCGACAGAAGCGGCGCAGCCTGTTGCGTGTCCGGCATCCCCGAGGACGGAGCCGCCGGTACTTGGGCGAAGCTCCCGGGCAAGGCGATCAGCAGCGCGCAGGTAGCCACCACTGTCCGCCGAATTACCGTCTCACTCCATACTCGTTTCATTTGCCACCGCCTTGCACCCTTCAACAGCAGAGGTGCATTATTTCCTCTGCAAACCTAGGTCCGTAAACAACCAATTGAAAACACGGGGTTTATAACTCTTCTGAAGCGTCTCCCCTGGCTGAAAACCACCACTGCGGTTGTCGGTGAACCATAGGCGCTTACCGCAGTGTCTCGCGGGTGATCTGCCATACGCCCATGGACTAACGGCGCACTCGGCGCCACAGATCATTCTACTGCGGGTTGTCCGGAATTGCCTCCTCGCCGCGCTAGAATGTTGGCGATGGCCCTAGCCTTGATCTCGTTTCGTGAGCGGATCGAGCACCTGCTTCAGATCGACCCTCAGACCAAGCCGGCGGTTTATCTCCAGGTGTACAAGTCGACCGAGGTCATGAGCCTCAATTATGCCCTCGAGCTCCTCCTTTCCGCCGGCATCGCGACTCTTGGCCTGGTACTGAACAGTCCGGCGGTTGTCATCGGAGCGATGCTCATCTCTCCACTTATGGGCCCCATCCTTGCAGCCGGCCTGGCTCTGGCGGCCGCCGATCTCTACCTGGGCCTCAAGTCCCTCATCAGCATCGTCCTGAGCATGAGCGTTGCCGTCCTGTTCTCAGCCTTGCTGGTGTGGCTGCTGCCCTTTCAATCGCCGACCGCCGAGATCCTGGCGCGGACTCGACCGAACCTGCTTGATTTGGGGATCGCTCTTTTTTCCGGGCTGGCCGGGTCGATCATCGTGTGCAGGGGCGGAGGGGGCGGCGGGGTGACCGCGCTGCCAGGAGTCGCGATCGCGGTGGCGTTGATGCCGCCGCTCTGCACGGTTGGTTTCGGCGTCGGCGGTGGGATGAATTGGCCTATCATTTCGGGGGCCGGCCTGCTGTTCCTGACCAACCTTGCCGCGATCATAGCTAGCGCCTTCCTGGTCTTCTACATCGTCCGCATGGACTCGCCCGATGTGCGGATGAAAATCGGTTATTCCGAACTGGAGCAGGCCTCTCCGGATCGATTGTACAGGCTGCTGGAGAGGACGAGGCTGGGCAAGTCGCTTGGTGACATCGGCCACCTTCGCTGGCGCATCCTGATGCTGCTGGTTTGCCTGGCCATCCTCTACTTGCCGCTCCGCAGGTCCCTTTATCAACTGCGTGACGAGACGGTGAGCCGCAGTGCCGTGCAGGAGGCGGTGCGTGCTCTGGGACCGGCGGACGCTCTATTGACGCAGCAACTCGACTTGGAGCCCAGCCGCATTGTGGTCCACCTGGTGGTGGCCTCCCCCGTGCCCGCCGAGAAGATTCGTGAAGCCGAGCGGATGATCATCCGGCGGACCGGCAAGGACGCTAGTTTGGTCGTGCGGAAGGTTGCCAGCGAGGAAGAACTGGCGCTGCTCCGGGACCGGCTCAGGCCCCCGCCGCCGGAACCGGCGCCGCAAACCCTGGAGAGTATGCGGGCGGAACTCCTCGGCCGTCTGGAGCCGCTTCTGAAAGAGGTTTGGCCCGCGGAAACAGCTCCATTGCTTGGCTACGAGGTCGGCTTCTCCCCGGAAGAGTTCGTTGTCCGCATCCGTTACGAGTCCCGGAAGCCCATCGACACAGGCGCCCAGGAGGTACTCACCAAGCTCTTCGAGAGCCGCCTTCAAACGCCGAAGGTCCGGTTGGTTCTGGAGCAAGAGCGGCCGTCGCCAAAGCAGAAGACCGTGCCAGCCGCCCAGAAGGCGAAGTAGCATGTCCATCGCTTTCTTTCCGGCCTTCCTGGCAAGCGGCAACAGCCCACCTATGAACCTGGCCGTTGCCATGCTCATCATCTTCGGCGCCGCAAAGCTGCTGGCGGAATTATTCGAACGCTTCGGCACGCCGGGCATCGTGGGTGAGATCCTGGCCGGCATCTTGATAGGGCCAAGCGTACTGGGCTGGATTTCCCCCGATGCGTTCACCAACGCGATGGCCAGCCTGGGCGTCATGTTCCTGCTGTTCAAGGTTGGCCTCGAAGTGGACTCCGGCGAACTCATCAAGCTGGGTGGAACCTCCTTGATGGTCGGCGCTCTCGGAGTGGCGGTCCCGTTCCTCAGCGGTATGGCGTTCTACCTGCTTTGGGGAATGCCCCGGATTGAGGCCGTCTTCCTTGGAACGGCGTTGACCGCGACGAGCGTGGGCATCACAGCGCAGGTGCTGTCCGCCCGCGGACTCCTCCACAGAACTGCCAGCAAGATCATCCTTGGCGCTGCCGTCATAGACGATATTCTCGCGCTCCTGCTGTTGGGATTCGTGACCAGCCTGGCGGAAGGACGGGTGAACACCCTCGAACTAGGGCTAACGTCCGCCCTCGCAGTCGTCTTCATCGCACTGATCGCGCGCTGGGGAAAACACACCATGGGGAGGGTGGTCGCGCGCCTGGAGGGAAGGCTGCGCGTGGGCGAAGGGGAGTTCGCCCTGGCAATGGTCCTGTTGTTTGGACTGGCGGCTCTTTCCACCTGGATCGGGGTGGCGGCCATTATTGGCGCGTTCCTGGCCGGCATGACGCTCTCCGGCTCCTCTCCGCGGCGCGTGCACGATCTGGCCCAAGGCGTCACCGAACTGCTGGTTCCCTTTTTTCTGGCGGGGATAGGTCTGCATCTGCACCTGCGAGTCTTTGAGGACTCACGCACGGTTGTGCTGGCTCTCCTGCTCGTCCCCGTCGCCGTGATCTCCAAGGTCCTGGCTTGCGGCCTCGGCGCCGCACGCTTTGGCCCCCGGATCGCCATGCGCGTCGGGGCCGGTATGATCCCTCGGGGCGAGTTTTGCATGGTTGTGGCTCAGGCCGGACTCACCCTCGAAGCGATTACCGACAGCACCTACGCCATTATCGTGTTCATGGCCGTCGTGGCGGCGACACTGGCTCCACCGCTCCTGAAGTGGACTTTTCGGGCGGTGCTGGCGGAGCCGCCAGACGAACAGCAGGCCTCGAATCTCTGGTGAATTCAGCGGGACCCATTGGGCTGTACCGCGCTTTCACGGCACCGATGCAGCCTTTTGCTGCGCTCGCTCAAGCAGCTCTAAGAGGCGATCGTTTCCAGGATGGCCTGGTTCCACCCTCGCGGTCCGGAGTGTTGGGTGACCCTTGCGCGTGGCACGGCCGCCCGCAACTTGTCCACCAGAGGTGTCCGGATCAGAATCGGAATGTCGACCTTGAGCAGGAAAGACACATCGTTAGGCCCGTCTCCAAGTCCGATGGTTGTCAGACGCGGATCCAACTCCCGGTAGAGGCCGGCCAGAAGCTCGACTGCCTTAGCTTTATCGTTCTCACCAGTGATGTGGTGAAACCGCCCGCCGCGCGTCCAGCGGAGGCCACGTCTCTCGATGGCGGCCAGCAGGAAGCCGGTCCGGTCGGTGTCATGGATTAGGAACGGCTCGTCGTAGTCGCGCCTCTTCGCAAGAGCGGCCGCGTCGACGCTCATGTTGCACGCTTCGGCGACTTCGCCGGGCAGCATATCGGAGAAGCCGAGAACCCGGCATCCGCTTTCTCGCGCGGCTTCCCGAAGTCCCTCGACCAGGGTTGAGTATGGCGTTCCCAACTGCAGCACTTCGTACTCCCCGACCGTCAAGGCCGAAGGCGCGCGAAACGGGAGGGCGCCGGCAGGAATGAAGACCGCGCCGCCGTTCTCTACGATGAAAGGGTCCTGGTTGCCGAGGCGCCTTCGCCAGACCTCCACCTCTGCCCGGGTCTTGCTTGTGCACAGCACCACGGAAATCCGGGACTGCCGCAGAATCTCGAGAGCTGGCCTGGCGTCTTCGAAACTGTAGGTGTCGTGATCGAGGAGTGTGCCGTCCAGGTCCGTGATCACCAAGTGCATCCTCCACCAGAGTACTCGGATTGGATCGAAGCGCGTGCGAACCGCAACCGCCCAGCCCACGGGGCCGGCTCGCCGCCGTGCTGGGCCTGGCGGGCTTGTGCTATACGTTTCTCGTGCTTGTGCGCTGATGTCTGCAAGCGATTCCAAACAACGGAGTTGTAGGCGCTTGGTGTGAAATAGACGGACAACTCCCCTCTCCGGGGGATGGGACGGGAAGCCGGGGCTTTCTAAACTGGAATTTGACAGGGAGGAACAGCCATGACCCGAGCACAGGAACGGCGCTTTCGGAAGCTCCTGCAGCAGAGACGGGCGGAACTCCTGGGAGGGATCAAGGCCCGGCAGGACGTGCTGCAGGTGGAGTACCTCGGCGATCCGATCGACCGCGTGAGGCAGGTTGCCGAGCGGGAGTTGGCGGTCCGAAACCTGGAGCGGGTGTCGGCAATGCTCAAATCCGTTGAGGGCGCACTGAAGGAAATCGAAGAAGGGACTTTCGGTGTTTGCGCCTCCTGCGGCAAGCCCATCCCCGTCAAGAGACTTGAAGTGGTCCCTGGTCGCCATATTGCGTCCAATGCCAGGCGCGTACCGAGCACACTGAACAAAGGGAGGATCGCGCCGGGTCCGAGTTGTACAACGGGCCGGCGGGCGAAGATGTGGTCGATCTGCGGCGCCTGTTGGTGGCATAGCATGGTTCCCCATGGCCCAAGGACGGATTCCAGCGCCAGCTCGGGACTCTCTTCGAAGCGCAGCGCCCATCCGAAACATGGCGGCGTGCTGATGAGACGAGCGGGAACAACCGAGATGCTCGCAACGGAAGGTACTGAAGTGCGGAGTCAATGCAATCATGGAGGAGGTCCTCACAATCCTGCTTGCGGGCGGCGCTGGAAAGCGTCTCGCGCCACTCACCCGGGATCACGCCAAGCCCATGATGCCCTTTGGGGGAATCTACCGGCTCATTGACGTCACTCTCTCCAACTGCGTGAATTCCGGGCTGTCGCGGATCTATATCCTCACTCAGCACAAGGCGTTGAGCCTGAATCGCCACATCCGGGAGGCCTGGAACATCCTCTCCCCCGAGCTCGGGCAGTTCATCGAAGCCCTCCCTCCGACGCGGCGCCTGCGTGACACGTGGTACCTGGGGACCGCGGACGCCTTGTATCAGAACATGCAAAGCGTCGAGCACGAAGACCTTCCGTTCGTCTTGATCGTTTCGGCGGACCACATCTACAAGATGAACTATGCTCACATGCTCGCCTGGCACGTCGGCCACTCGGCGGACGTGACGCTGGCGACCGCCCAGGTCGTCCCGGACGAGGCGGACCGCTCCGGGATTGTGGAGATGGACACCGACTGTGTGATCCGCGGCTTCGAGGAGAAGCCGCAGCAGGTTCACCCGCGCCCTTCCCCATTCAATCCGGACGCGTGCAGCGCTTCCATGGGTGTCTACCTTTTCTCCACCCCGGTCCTGCTGGAGGCCCTGCTGGAAGATGCCGAACACCCCGGCTCATCACACGACTTCGGCCACGACGTGCTGCCCTGGCTGATCGGCCGCCGGCGCGTTGTGGGCTACGACTTCATGGATGAGAACGGGAAGGAAGTGAGTTACTGGCGCGACGTCGGGACACTGGATGCCTACTACGAGGCGAACATGGACCTGGTGGCGGTGACTCCCGTCTTCAACCTGTACGATCAGGGCTGGCCGCTCCGCACGGCGAACCCGCGGCTGCCGCCCGCCAAGTTCGTTTTCGCCGAGGAGGGACGGCGAATGGGAGTGGCGCTGGACTCGCTCGTTTCGAACGGATGCATCATCTCCGGCGGCCGGGTGTCGCGCAGCATCCTGTCTCCGGGCGTGCGCATAAACAGCCACGCTGTGGTGGAGAGTTCGGTACTCTTTCCGGGGGTCCAAGTGGGTCGCTACAGCAGGATTCAGCGCGCCATCGTGGACCAGAACCTGTGGCTCCCGGAGCAGTCCGAAATCGGTCTTGACCCTGAGGCCGACCGTGCGGCCGGCCATTTGGTGACGGAGTCCGGCCTGGTGGTTGTGCACCCTGGGTCCGAGGGGGTGTCGGTCGTGTCGCCATCGCCCGACCGAAGAAGGGGAGTGGGGACGGCAGCGTGACGCCCAATGCCACTTAAACAAGCCCTGGCATGAAGCGTAAAGGCTGGTTTATGTTTCAGTTATGGACCAGCCTTGCTCAGACGCCATGGGATTGTACCAGCGGTGCTTGTCGAGCGCCGTGGTGGAATATTTGCAGAAGCAGACGCGGGTGAAGGTGCGACGTTGCGTCTACTCCGCACAGGTGGTGATTTGGCTGATGATCCGGCAGCGGCTGCAAGCGCAGGGGACGCTGGCCAGCGCCGTGGAGGCGCTCTCGGATGGTGCGGCCGACTCCTTGCTGAGCCGTCAGGCGCGCCTCCGGCGGAAGCGAATTTCGCGGCGCACGGGTGGATACAGCCACGCGCGCCAGCGGTTGCCGAAGCTACTCTGTAAGAGAGTGAGCCAAGAACTCATTGTGCGGCTGCGGGAGATTCTGAATCCGGAGGACAAGCCAACAGCGTATCTTCTGGACGGTTCGAGTCTGGAACTGGAAGCCAGTCCTGGATTGCGCCGGGCCTACCCGCCCGCCCAGAACCAGCACGGGCGGGCCCACTGGCCGGTGCTGCGCATCGTGGTGCTGCATGAACTGGAGACCGGGTTGGCGGAGGAGCCGCAGTGGGGTCCCATGTATGGGCCGGCGGCTGTCAGTGAACAAACGCTGGCGGAGAAAGCCATGGATGCGCTAGCGCCTGGTTCGGTGGTGGTGGGGGATCGCAACTTCGGCGTGTTTTCGATCATCTGGGCGGCTGGGCTGCGGGGTCTGGGAGTGGTCACACGTCTGACCGAACCGCGGGCGCGCAAACTGACGGGAGAACCGATCCAGCAGGAAGGCGAGCGCGCGGTGCGTTGGGAAGCGAGCCGCTTCGACCGGCGGCGGCAGGGCGGGATGCCGGAGGCGGCGTGCGGGGAAGGACGCTTGATCAGCGTGCGGATCGGCCGGGGCCAGTCGAAG
The DNA here is from genome assembly GCA_963798455.1 of Bryobacterales bacterium. GTDB lineage: Bacteria > Acidobacteriota > Terriglobia > Bryobacterales > Bryobacteraceae > CAWCTD01. Next base: position 2,913,970 of record CAWCTD010000003.1, on the reverse strand, counting down.
GAATGGCTCCATCTGTTCACCACGCTGAGCCTGCCGGCGGAGGAAGTACTGGCTCTGTACGGGCAGCGCTGGAAGATCGAAACCGATCTGCGGAGCCTGAAACGAACGGTTCGCCTGCATCACATCGTTGCGCGCAAGGAGAGCATGATGGAAAAGGAATTGATCACCGCCGTGGCGGCCTACAATCTGGTGCGCACCGTCATGGCTCTGGCGGCGCGCCGCCACCACCTTTCCCCTCGGCAACTCAGCTTTACCTTCGTGATGAACGTGGTCAGCGGCTCCTGGCACAAACTGCAAACCGCGCTGGATGCCAAGACCTACCAGCGTGAGGTGTTTAACCTGTTGGATGCCGCCGCGCAGGGTACGCACCCCCGCCGCAAGAAACGCAAATCATTTCCCCGTGCCGTATGGCATCGCCGCCATACGTTTCCCGCCCGCAAGGAGGATCCCAATGCAGTTGCTTAAGTGGCATTGAGCGTGACGCCTGCACCGCCGAGGACCAGGCTCTACTGAGCCAGCCTCGCGATCACCAGGGCCAGTGGCTCCTCGGAATCGGCCGGGCCCTGGCGGCACTCCTTCATGCGCATGTCCCACAACTGCTCGGCCAGTTCCAGATTCGTTTCGGTGACCTCATCTTGCCGGGCCGAGTTCACGCGCCGTTTCAGGGTCTGCTGCGCTTTGCCGGCAAGGTCGCGCGCGGCTTCCGGTGGGGGCGCCGCCACACATCGATTCATTCCATCCAAGGCAAGCTCGATGAGCTTGAGGCTGCGGCGATACCGCTCCGCGGTACTCAACCCGCGTTGCGTCGGGTCCAGAACAAGTACCGTCTCACAGACTCCCAACCGCTTGCGGATCTCTTCATCGGCCGGGTTCAGCCGCGAGGCGGCCAGGAAGTCCGTCCGCGCGGTGCGGTAGTTCCCTTGTGCGAACTCGGCCTCGCCCAAGCCGGCGTAGGCGTCAAAATCCTGGGGTTGTTGGCGGAGCATGTCCCTAAAGATTTCGCGGGCACGCGACGGTGAGCCCGCCGAGAGGTACAAACGAGCGATGCGTTTGCGGGTCTGGAGGTCATCGGGCGCCTCGTCCTGGAGCGGAAGCAATTCGGCCAGAACCTCCCGGTTGGCGCCTCGCTGAACCAGTAAGTCGATCAGTTCGAACCGGACTTTGATTCGATTCGCCACGGCGTCTTGCTTCCACGTTCCGTAGATTGCCTGGTGGTAGAAGGACGTGGCCTCGGCGGCTCTCCCTTCCCGAACCAGCACCCGCGCCATGGTCAGGTTCACGGCGCCATCCGTCGGGTTCCGCTGGAGCATCTCCTTGAGGAGAGTCTCGGCATCCGACAGCCGCCCCACGGCGAACAAGGCTTTCGTGAGGGAGAGTTGAGCCTCCTGGTTTCCCCGGGCGACCGAAAGCGCGCTTCGAAACCGGTCGATGGCCTCGCCGTTGCGTCCCTGCTGCGCCAGAAGTTGTCCTTGCTGGAGGAGCCGTCTCGCCTCAGCCTGGCCCTCACTCCTCTCCACCCTGGCCAGGAACGTGTCGACGGCAAACAGAGCGGCAATAGCCACAAAGACGAGAGTGAGGGTTCCCAGAAATTGCGGCCCCACGGGGGAAGATCCACTCGAAGCCATTGCCATTCCTCTACCTCTGAGGGTTAGTGTGTTTGGAGACACCGTAGGCATCCAGAATATCCTCCAAAGTCACCACCCCGATCAGTTCGCTCGCGTTTGCCCGGCTGACCACCGGCAACACATTGCGCCCGGTTGAGCCCATCCGTTCCAGCACCACGCTCAAGCTGTCATCCAGATGCGCATAGGGAAGCGCCTCTCCATCCGCGGGATAGGCAAGAGCGGCCTGCTTCAGCACATTGACCAGATCCGGCGTCAGCACCTTCGGCGCGGGGCGAATTGCGTGGACCACCTGGACACGCCCGGCTTGGGCGCGGGACTCGGCCGTCGGCAGGCGAACCCCGTCCTGATGATTCAGCGCTTCATAGATGGGCTCGCGCTGCAATTTGTAGGAAATGAAGAAGGCGATCACGTTGGAGATCATCAAAGGGACGATGATCGTGTAGTCTCTGGTCACCTCGAAGATCATGATTACCGATGTGAAGGGAGTGCGCACAATCCCCGCAAAGGCCGTACCCATGCCCACCAGGGCGTAAGCTCCCGCTTCCGCCGTGTAGGCCGGCAACAAGGCGTGGGCCACACTGCCCACTGAACCACCGATCATGGCGCCGATAAACAAGCTGGGTCCGAAAATCCCACCGGCGTTGCCCGACCCGTAACACAGAGCGGTCGCCACAATCTTGAGCACCGCCAGCAGCACGAGAAGTTTCAGCACCAGGTCGCCGTTCAGGGCCTTGTCCACGATGTCGTAGCCCACCCCCAGGACTTCGGGAACAAAGTAACCCATCAGGCCTACTCCCAGTCCCCCGGCCACAGGCTGAAACCAGACGGTCCACTTCGGCATCTTCAGGAAGCGCGCCCGGATCGCTAATAACAGCTTGACGAAACAGACTGATCCGAGCCCGCCTACCACCCCCAGCACCGCATAGATCGCAAACTCGAGCGGGTGGACCAGGTGATAGCCGGCCACATGGAACAATGGTTCGTCGCCTAGCACTAAGTGCAGGACCATCCAGGAGGTCGCCGAGCTCAGGACCGCCGAACCCAGCACCGGCGCATGCAGGTCTCCCATGATCTCCTCGAGCGAGAACGTTACGGCAGCGATGGGAGTATTGAACGCCGCCGCCAATGCCGCCGAGCAACTCACCGGAACCAGGGATTTCACCTGCTCCTGGCTGAGCCCCAATCGCCGGGAGATCACCGATCCGAGCCCCGCGCCCACTTGCACCGAAGGGCCTTCCCGTCCCAGGGCGATGCCGCTGGCCAGAGACGCCGAGCAGCAGAAAAACTTGCCCAGGGCCGTGCGAAACGAGATGTACCCCTCGTAAATGAAAAGGGCCACCTTGGTTTGGGGAATCCCGCTACCCCGCGCAAACGGGAAATACCGCCACAACAAGTAACCCGTCCCCAACGAGCCCATCGTCGGGACGAGGATTCGACGCCAGCCCGAGCCCCCTGCAGGATACATGCGCGCCGCCAGCCGTCCCGTGAGGAGGATGAACGCTACCACCACCAATCCCACGAGCGCGCCGATGATAAGGCTGAGCAGGAGCGGCAACTGACTTTGGCCCTGGCGCTGGTCCTCGATCCACTTCAGCAGCTTTGCTTTCCAAGTGCGGCTCATCGCGCGCATGAACGGAGTGAGGTTGCCATCGTCGTACACACTTCCATTATGAACGAGGCCGCTTGGCCAATGGGTCAACGACTCTCCTGTCGTGGCGGCAACGCGGCGGCGACAGACGCGTGGACCGCCTGATAGACTCGCACATGAGATGAGCATTGGCCGGCTCGAACCGTTGCGCGGCGTCCTCATGGCGGCATGGGTTCTGACACTCGTGATGTGCGCGGCCGGCCAGTCCTCGGGCACGGACATCCACACCCTGGTCGAGCAGATGACCCTCGACGAGAAGCTCGCCCTGGTACATGGAACTCGTGACCCGAATGGGCTTGGACAGGCCGGCTACTGGCCGGGCGTGCCCCGCCTCGGCATTCCGCCGCTGCGTCTGTCGGATGGGCCGGCCGGAGTGAGTGTCAACCAGGAAGCGACCGGCGTGCCCGCGCCCGTGGGGCTCGCCGCCACGTTCAGCGTCGAAACCGCCCGACGGTTCGGCGTTGTGCTAGGCCGCGATGCCAAGGCGCTGGGACAGGACGTCCTCCTCGCGCCGTATGTCAATATCGTGCGCGATCCATTGTTCCGCCGCAACCACACGACCCTGGGCGAAGACCCGCTTCTGAACGCGCGGATAGGCTCCGCCGAGATCATCGGCATACAGAGCCAGGGCGTCCTGGCGCAGGTGAAGCACTTGGCCGGGTACAGCGGCTTCGACAACGTTTTAATCGAGGAGCGGGCCCTGCACGAGATCTACCTGCCGGCCTTCGAGGCTGCGGTGAAAGCAGGCGTGGCCTCGGTGATGTGCGCCTATAACCGGATCAATGGCGCTTGGGCGTGCGAGAACTCGGACCTACAGAACAGTATCCTGCGCGAGCGGTGGGGCTTTCAGGGCTTCGTCACATCGGACTGGGGCGCCGTGCACAGCCCTTTGGCCATCACTAAGGGCTTGGATCTGGAGATGCCCGGCAGGGAGATCCTCAACAGAAGCGGCCCGTATTTCACGGAGGCGCTGAAAACGGCGATCGAGAAGGGCACAGTTCCAGTTTCGGCCGTTGACCAGTCGGTAGAGCGCATCCTGAGCCAAATGGAACGGTTCCACCTCCTCAAGCGGAAACTGCCGGCACGGCCCGCGCCCATCGACATCGAGGCGGATGCGAGGATCATACAGGACATCGCGGAGCAGGGTGCCGTGCTGCTCAAGAACGAAGGCAATGCGCTGCCGCTCACGCCGGAGGATCTGGCATCGCTGGCGGTGATCGGTCCCACCGCGGGGCAGCTCGCGGCAGGATACATGGGCGAAAGAGCGTACGGCTTCGAATCCCGTCTGGTCTCCCCACTGGCGGCGCTGAGGAAACTTGCGCCCCAGGCCCGGATAACGCCGGAGCTGCGGCGGATAAACATCCAGGCGGCGGTCGCCGCCGCCAGGGCCGCCAGGACAGCGGTCGTGTTCGCCTGGAACGAGGTTGGGAACTCCCTGTCGCTGCCCGAGGAGCAGGACGAGCTGATCCATGAGGTCGCGGCGGCCAATCCGCGCACCATCGTGGTCTTGAATACGGGTGGCCCGGTCGCGATGCCTTGGAAGGACAGCGTCCGCGCCATCCTCGAGATGTGGTACCCGGGGCAGGAGGGCGGCTGGGCGACCGCGAACCTCCTGCTGGGGCGCGCGAACCCCAGCGGCAAACTGCCGGTCACATTCCCGGCCAGGATCGAGGATGCACCCGCCCGCGCCGCCGGGCACCCCGAGCGCTGGGCGACGCCCCCACCGCCGGGCAGCACCGGGGTCAGCGAGGAGTCCCCCACCGTGACCTTCTCGGAAGGCATCGCCGTCGGCTATCGCTGGTACGACCAGCAGGGCATCCAGCCGCTCTTCCCGTTCGGCCATGGCCTCTCGTATACCCGGTTCCAGTATTCGAACCTCATCTTGAAGCGCAACGGAGACGGGGTGGACGTGACCTTTGCGTTGCGCAACGCAGGCTCCCGAAGAGGCGCCGAGGTGGCGCAGGTCTATGTGGGCCCGGCCCACAACCCGCCTGTGCCGATGGCGCCAAGATCGCTCGTGGGCTTCGAGCGCGTTGTGCTGGAGCCGGGCCAGCGCAGGAGCGTGACGGTTCACGTCGATGCGCGGGGGCTATCCTACTGGTCTACGGAAGAGCACGACTGGGTGGTGGCCGGCGGGGACCGCCCGATCTACGTTGGCGCGTCGTCGCGCGACGTCAGGCTGGAGGGTTACCTGCCCGCTACCATTCCGCGTTTGCCTTGACGACATCGAGGTTGAAAGGGACGGAAGCGATGGTGCTCTCCCACGCCACATCGAGCTTGCCCGCGATGTTGCCCAGGCTGGCTAGGGTCATCCTCAGAGCGTCGACAGGAGCGGACGCCTTCTTCATGTCCATCGGCACCCGGCCGAGATCCATTTTGGGATTGTAAGTGGCGGCCTGGGGACCCGTCTGCTTGCTGATGATGAGCTGCCACTCTTTGGCGTCGGGCAGAAGGTAGAACGTGTAATCACCTCTGGGAACCGCGAGCCCCTGGATCTCGAGATTGGCATCGGTGTGGAACGAGAAGGGAACTCCGGAAATCTTGCCGGCGCCCGCGGCGACCGGTGAGTACTTGAGGGTAATGGTCCTGCCGCTCATTTTTGCGGACGTTTCCTTCAACGCGCTCTGGCCCGGCTGTTGGGTAAAGCCCAGGGCCGCCACCGAGACGAGAATAATGGCAATGGTTAAGAGGGACTTCATCGCTGGCTGACCTCCTTTTTCCGCGGCACGCCTTTCGGGTGGCAGTCCGCGCACTTCACCCAGTGTACATTGTGCTTGCTGTCGGCTGAACGAAAGGTGGTATCCATCTTCTCGACATCCAGGCCGCAGTTCGACATCTTCGGATGGCACTCCGCGCAGGACGCCCTGGTTTTCTGTCCGTGCTTCAGGTGGCACGACAGGCAGCTTATGCCTTCATGCACGCCGATCGCGGTCCGGTCGTCGCCGCTCGCCACCTCGCGGCTGGCCTCCGCCGCATGACACTGGTAGCAAAGCGCCTGCCGCTGGTCCGGGCTCATCTTCACCGCCCGGCTGCCTTCCATCATGACGGGGAGGGGCAAGTCCGTCACCGGCACGTGCATCTGGATGCGGCGGTCGTAGAAAGCGAGTGAAGGGCGGTTGATCTCCTGCGAGGGCCCGGGCACGCGGCCTTCCAGGCCGGTCTTCCTCAACAGCGCGCCCTGACTGTGAATGCCGTGGCAGGCCAGGCAAGGGATCGCAGGACGGTTCGCCAGACCCGCCGGCACGATGCGCCATGGGCCGGTCCTGTCCAGGGGAGTCACCAGGTCCCGTATGCCGCCTTCGAAGTGCATGCCGTGGCAGCGCAGGCAGTCATCCATCAGCAGCCGGTTCTGGTTCTGCGTCTTGTCGAGGAACAGGCGTGTGTAGGTGGCGCTGTGAGGGCCCGACTGCCACTGCGCAAACTCCTCGCGATGACAGGACTGGCATCGTTCCACCATGGCCAGGACGTCGATGTTGCGAATCCTGATACGCGCCGGCAGGTCTCCCTTCAGGTGCGAGTAGAGGCGGGTGGCGTTGGTCCAGTGAAAGGAGACGTCCAAGGTCAGCGCTCCGCCGTGACAGTCGGTGCAGGCAGTCTCGCGGTGGCTGGAGGTGTGCCAGAGGTCATAAGGAGAATTCATCTCGTGGCACTTGGTGCAGCCCGCGCCCCCGCCGGATTCGTAGTATAGACTCGCTCCCGGCACCATCAAAAGCAGCGCCAGAACGACCAGACCGGCGACGGCGGCGATCGTCTTCATGAGCGCCCCCGGGTGTTCTTCCAAGCCTTGATGAGGTTGTCGGAAGCGTAGTAGGCCACGGCCATAATGGTGAGGGCCGGGTTGAAACCGCCGTTCGTGACGTGGACGCTGCCGTCAATCACGTAGACGTTGTCCACATCGTGGATCCGGCAGAACTTGTCGACCACCGACGTCTTGGGATCGTCCCCCATGCGGCAGGTGCCGGCCTGGTGCTGGCCCCCGCTGAGGCCCGTGGGCGGGCTGTCTCCTCCAGGTTCGGATTGCCCCGGCTTCCTTCAGCCACGCCTCGGCTTTCTGGGCCATGGTATCTTGCGACCTCGATGGTGTGCGGGTGCTTCCCACCCGAGAGGCGGGCCACGGGGATACCCCAGTAGTCCTTCACCTTGGGGTCTGCCTGCACCCGGGCATCGAAGAGCGGCATTTCCTGAGTCGGCCCGATGACAGACACCGTCCGCTTGAAGGCGCCGCGGACCCACTCTTTGTGCGCTTCGCCCCATTGGGGGACAAAGGGAGGCACCTGCGTGATGAACTGATACGGGCAGCCGGATGAACTCGTTGGCCAGCATGGCGCCGCCCACCAGGCCGGGGTTCCCATGACTGTAGTCGCAAATGGCGATCTGGGCGCCGGGGCCCACGTCATCGTAGGTGTCGAAATCAAACAGGCCGACGGCGCCGGAGTACGTGTGCGATTGCAGATTCCTTCCGACCCAGTCGTTCCGGTTGCCCAAGCCGTTCGGAAAGAGCCTGCTTTTCGAGTTCAGCAGAAGGCGCGCCGACTCGACCGCCGCGCCCGAAACGATCACCAGGTCCGCGGTCTGCTCCTGAAGCCTGTCCTCGGCATCGAAGTAGGCCACGCCTCGGGCACGGCCCCGGTCGTCCACAAGGATTTCCTTGACCATGCAGCTCGATCCGCAGCTCGCAGTTCCCGGTGGCCAGCGCCTTGGGGATCACCGTGTTGTGCGTGCCCGTGCGCGCATTCACCTCGCAGGCGAAGCCCACGCACCAGCGGCAGCGCATGCAGGGGCCACGGCCGTTGTAGGGCACCGAGTTGCGCAGCATGGGGATGTCGAAGGGATGCAGCCCCAGCCGCTTGGCCGCCGGATACAGGATCTGATACTCGCGGTTCGGCGGCAAGGGCGGCATCGGCAGCGGCCGCCGGCGCGGCGCCTTGAATATGTTGCCGGAGTCATCGCCGGAGACGCCAAGTTCCCATTCGGCCTTCTCGTAGTAAGGCTCCAGGTCCTGGTAGCGGATGGGCCAGTCGTCAAGAGTGCTTCCCTCGACCGGCCCGTAAGTCGAGCGCATCCGGAAGTCCTTCTCCATGAAGCGCCAGGCCATGGCTCCATAGCTGAAGGTACCGCCGCCCACGCAGGCCGCGTTGTTGCTGTAGCCGCCCTCGCTGGCCAGGACGACGTGCTCGCGGCCTTGCCGATCCACCAGCACGCGGGGATTGCGCGTCGTCGTCCGGGCCGAAGCCGTTGCCGAGCACCGAGGTGCGCTGGTTCCTGAGATCGTCCTTACGGCAATCGGCGGCGGAGTACCACTTGCCGCGCTCGAGCAGCGCCACGCTCAAGCCCGCCGTAGCGAGCTCCTTGGCAACCACGCCGCCCCCGGCGCCCGCTCCCACCACCACTGCGTTGACATGCTTGAGCGCCAAGGTGTCAGCCCGCTTTCTTCTGGTAGGGCAAGCGGCCCCGCACCGGCGGAGTGGGCAGGCCCAGCATCTTCCAGCTCACTTCGCCGCGGTTGCCGCCGTGACGCGGATCGCCATAGAAGCCTTGCATGGCGTGGGTTCGGATCAAATTGAAAAACTCGCTGCCGTTCGTGTCCTCCTCGGCGAGAACCTCGGTCTGCTGCTCGATGGCCAGTTCCGCAAACGGCTTGCCGAAGCGGCTGCGGCTGGCCTTGTCCAAATCGGCGATTCCTTTCCGGTACGCGCCCTGATACTTGCGGTAGTGCCTGGTCAATTGCAGATCGATGAAATGGACCACGCCTGCCTGGCGGGCGCCCGCATCCTTATCCGCCGGAATAATCTGCTCGCAGACGGCGTCCACAGTCCGGGCTTCCCCGGGAGTGAAGAACCGCCAGTAGGCGCCCCCGCCGCTGCGGCCACACGAGACAAGCGTCGCGGAGGCGGTGGCGGTGAGCCCGATCTCCAGGAACCTGCGGCGCTGGATGGATTTCGGCTTGGTTCGCATAGCACTCTCCGCTTTGCGGCTGCGGATCAGAAACTGCGAGGAGGGACCGCGTCGATCAAGCGGACTTCAGAATACGGCTCACGATCTCGGCATTCTCCTTCACTTCGTCTTTGATGCGGGGGAACATTCCGACAAACAGGCAATCGACAGGCTTGAGGCTCTCGAACGCCAGCCGGAACGACTGCTCCACGTTGCTCACGCGCCCCGCGCCCAGAACCTTGAACGCAAAGCAGGGCTTGCTGGTCTGCTTCATCACTTTGTACATGCGCGGGGGATCGCTCTCCAGATACACTTCGTTCGGCATCAGCGGAAGCTCACCTCCCAGCAGCTTCCGGAACTCCTCGGGCGTGCGCCGCCGGTTGTAGACACAGCCGGCGTAGAAATCGACATCCCAGCCCCGCTCCTCGACGGTAGCCAGCACTTCCGGGATGTGGCTGCCGACGCCGACCATCACCCCCAATTGCCGCAGTTTCTTGCAGTACTCTCGGACGATGTCCATCTTGCCGGACCGGTACGCATTGTCCGTGAACTCGCCTGCGTGGTAAACCGCCAGCGGCTTTACGGCGGCCACGATAGGCTCGGGGGCTTCGGCGGCCTGCACAACCAGGTGCATCTTTCCGCCCTCGGAAAGAAAACGTTCATAGTCGGCCTGGGTGCGGGACGAGTTGAAGTATTGAAACGTGTTGATCCCGTATGCCTGGCACCGTTGCATGATCTCAACCACCTTAGACGCGGTGCACCACTCCCGCATGACTCTGTCATAGGTCTGGTTGAAGTGACTGATGCCGTACAGCGGATTGCCGCCGAGGACGATCCGGCTGATTTCGGCTTTACCGAATTTGACCTTCGGCACCTGAACGTTGGCGGCCGCCTGCTCCTGCGCGCGGCAAGCGGAAGCCCCGCCGGTCAACCCAGCCGCCAGAGCGGCGGATGACTGAAGAAAAAACCGTCGTGTGTTCGGCATATCGGCAGATACTCCCTTCAGGAGGAAGCCACTCCATGACGACTGGTGAAGTAGGCGTTCTCCTTCACCTCGTCCTTGATACGCGGGAACATGCCCACGCAAACGAGATCGTTCGGCTTGATGCTTTGAAACGCCTGTTTGAAGGCCGCTTCCGGACTACGGACTCGCCCGGCCGCCATGATCTTGAAGGCTACGCAGGGTTTCTTCGTCTGCCGGAAGACTTTGTACATGCGCGGCGGGTCGTCCTGAAGGTAGACCTCACCGGGCATCTCCGGCAGTTCGCCCCCCAGCAACTTGCGCAGCTCTTGCTGTGTGCGCCTCCGGTTGTAAACACAGCCGGCGTAGAAATCCACTTCCCAGCCTTGTTCCTCCACCATCGCGAGCACTTCGGGGATGTGGCTGCCGACTCCGACCATGGTCACGCCCAAGTCCCGCAGCTTCTTGCAATAGTCGCGGATTGTCTCCATCTTGCCGGCCCGATATGCGTCGTCGGTGCGCTCGCCTTGCACCCAAGCCGCCATCGGTTTGACGGCGTCGACCAGTTCCGCTGGATCATTCGTAGTGGCCTGAGCGATCAGGTGCATCCGGCCGCCTTCGGCCTGATACCGCTCCCAATCGGCCTGGGCGCGGCCCATGTGAACGTAGTTGTAAGCGTTGAGCCCGTACGTCTGACACCGCTGGAGAACCTCAACCACCTTGGCCGCGGTGTACCATTCCTTCATCACGGCGCCCAGGATGTCGTTGTAATGACCGAAGCCCAGGAAAGTGTTGACGCCCACGATCATCCGGCTGATCTCGACCTTGCCGAATTTCACCTTCGGCACTGTGATTTCCGAGTCCGGCACGGAGGCAATCGGGTTCCGTCCTCCGGTTCCCTGTGCCGATAGCGCGGACGCGGCGCCCGCGAATCCCGTGGCAAAAGTAGCGGTTGACTGCAGGAAAGCTCTGCGTGTACCTGACATTTGCGACTCCCCAACCTCTTGTATTTCTGGCCCCGTCCTCTCTCGGGTCGAACTCGAAGCCAGACGCCCACCAGGACGGCCGCACCATTCTATCACCGTGCGCGCCAGGCAAGCAGGAGTAGCCGTCATCCAGTACTCGGAATGGACCGCCGGGAATCTCCGTGTCAATGCCCACGGCAGCCGTTTCGTCACCTTGCACGAGTTCGGGCGTCTAACCAATGTTCGGGAACCACAACTGCGCTCTGAGCGTAATCAAGGTAATACTCATGCGAACGTTCGTTCAAGACCTGCGGTACTCCGCCCGGAATCTGCTGAGATCGCGTGGATTCGCAGCGGTGGCCGTCCTGACCCTGGCCGCCGGTATCGGGGCCAACACCGCCATATTCAGCATCATCGATGCCGTCCTGTTACGGCCGCTGCCCTACCGCAATCCCGGCCGCCTCGTCCGGCTCTACCAAACCGAGGCGGCGCCCGGCAAGTATCCCTTCACCGGGCCGGACTTCATCGACTGGAAAACGCAGAACAGCACCTTTTCCGATATGACCTTGTTCAATTGGCCGAGCGACATGAACCTCAGCGGACAAGGGCAGGCGGACCAGGTTCGGGGCGTCCCGGCGGAGGCGAACTTCTTCTCCCTGCTCGGAGTTCATCCCATCCTGGGCCGCGCCTGGGCGACCGGCGAAGATCAGCCGGGCAAGGATGACGTGGTGATCCTCGGCTACGCCCTCTGGCAAAGCCGTTTCGCGGGCGACCCGAAAGCCGTGGGGCAGTCCCTCGAATTGAACGCCCGGAGGTGTACGATCATCGGCGTGATGCCGGCCGGCTTCAACTTCCCCTTTCAGGCGCAACTGTGGACGCCGCTGGACATGTCGGGCAAGGGCTTGGGCGAGCGCGGCTCTCACTCGTTCAGCGCCATCGGCAGGCTGAAGCCTGGGGTCACGGTTCCCAAGGCGCAGGCCGACGTGGCGCTCATCGCCTCGCGGCTCGAAAAGGCATATCCCGATACCAACCACAAGGTCGGGGCGGTGGTCGCCCCTTTGCAGGAAGACCTGATCGGGAAATCGCGCGATTCGCTGGTTATGATGCTTTCGGCTGTGGGCTTGGTGCTGCTGATCGCCTGCGCCAACATCGCCAACCTGCTGCTTTCGAGGGCCGTCGCGCGGCAAAAGGAAATGGCGATCCGCAGCGCCATGGGCGCGTCCCGCCCCCGATTACTGCGCCAATTGCTGACCGAAAGCCTGATGCTCTCGCTCGTGGGCGGCGGATTCGGGCTGCTTCTGGGTTGGGGACTGGTCGCCCTTTTGCCCAGAATCAAGAGCTTCTCGCTGCCGGACTTCAACGTGGTTCAGGTCAATGGGCCTGTGCTGGCCTTCACCTTCGGCTTGGCCGTCGTCACCTCGGTGTTGTTCGGCCTCGTTCCCGCGGTACAGGCCTCGCGGCCCGATCTGCACGACCAACTGAAAGGCGGATCGGGAAGCTCCGTCAGCCCCGGGCGCCGGCGCCGCATTGCCAGCAATACCCTCGTCGTCGGCGAAATTGCGCTCTCGCTCATGCTGCTGATCTGCGCCGGGCTGCTGCTCAAGGACTTCGCGCGGATCAGGAGCATCGACGTCGGCGTGCGCCGGCAAGGCGTGTGGACGGGAGCCGTCCAACTGCCGGAGGTGACCTACAAGACCATACCGCAGCAGAGCGTCTTCTCACGCAGCCTGCTGGAAGCGGCGTGGCAGATCCCCGGGGTCGAAACCGCCTCCCTGAGCAACCGCCTGCCGCTGGAAGGCGGCAGCAACTACTACGTCCAGGTTCGCGGGCGCGTATCGGAGCGGTTCAGCGGCCCGCTGGTGGAGACCCACAGGGTAAGCCCGGACTACTTTCGCGCCATGGGGATTCCGCTTCGCAAAGGCCGGGTGTTCACCTCCGGGGACATTCAACGTGCCATGGAAATGGACGAGCACCGGCGCCTGGCTTATGAGGCAAACACCCGGCTTCCCGCCACCGAGAGGAACGAGATGTTGTATCCGTGCGTGATCAACGAAACCATGGCTCGCTCCTTCTGGCCGAACCAGGACCCCTTGGGCCAGATGTTCGCGGGGGGCGGCAGCGACCAGAGCGGCCCCTGGCGGCAGGTGATCGGGGTTGTGGGCGACGTCCGGCAGTGGGGCCTCACCCAGAAGCCGCAGCCGGAGGCCTATGACCCGCTCTACGGCTCTTCCCGCGTCTTTCTGGTTCTGCATACCTCCGTCCCGGCCTCCTCCGTGACCCCCGCCGTGCGGCGTGCCGTGGCCGGCATCGATTCCAGCCTGCCGCTGTTCCGCGTGCGAACCGTGGACGACGTGGTGGCGGATAACTCGCGAGGCCAGAAGTTCCTGAGCACGCTGGTGGGCTCGTTCGCCGGGCTGGGGGCGCTTCTGGCTGCAATCGGAATTTACGGCGTGCTGTCCTATGCAGTGACGCAGCGGACGCGTGAAATCGGCATCCGCATGTCGCTCGGCGCGAGCCGGGCGCGCGTGCTTGGGGAATTCGTGCGCAAGGGCATGCTCCTGGCGCTGGCCGGCTTCGGCCTGGGCATCGCCGGCGCATTAGCCGCCGGCCGCGTGATGGAGAGCCTGCTGCATGAAGTCCAGCCTCGCGACCCGGCGATCTTCGCGGCTACCGCTGCCCTGCTGGCCGTGGTTACACTGCTGGCCTGCTACATCCCCGCCCGCCGCGCCGCGCGGCTGGACCCGATGCGCGCGTTGCGGTACGAGTAAAGAACGACGGCCTGCGCCGCCAGTACAATAGTCTCCTTGTGGCTAAGCTCCGAGCCTATCTGCTCATCGACCCGCTGATTCTGCTCGCCACCGTAGTCATGGGCACGCTCTCCATGCTGGTCTCTTTCTTCGACCACAGCGGGAACACCCCGCACAAGGTCGGCCGCGTCTGGTCCCGCATTCTGATCCTGGTCAGCGGTATGAAGGTGGGCGTGGAGGGCTTGGAACGGATCCCGCCCACCGGCGGCTGCGTGATAGCCTCCAACCACCTCAGCCTCATGGACACACCGCTCGTGCTGGCGCACATCCCCCTGCAATTCCGTTTTCTGGCCAAGCGTAACCTGTTTAAGATCCCCTTCATCGGAGGCCATCTGCGCCGCGCCGGTCACATTTCCATCCCGCGCGAGGAAGCCCGCGGCTCGCTCAAGGCCATGTCAGAATCGGCCCGGGTCATCCAGGAGCGCGGCGTCTCCGCGCTCGTCTTTCCGGAGGGCGGACGCTCGGCCGGCCAGCTCCGCGAGTTCAAGGAAGGCGCGGCCTATATCGCCATCAAAGCCGGCGTGCCCCTGGTCCCCGTGGGCATCCGCGGCACCCGAGAGGTGCTCCCCATGGGTTCCCTTGTCATCCGTCCGGGCAGGGTCACCCTGCGCATTGGCGATCCCATCCCCACCACGGGTATGACACTGAAGGACCGCACCCGTCTGACTTCCGAGGTCCGTGCCAGAATCCTCGAACTCATGGAATAATGGTTAGAGAGGAGAGTATCGGGATGGGTTTCATTTGGGTCATCGTGATCTTGGCCGCCTGGCTCATCCTGAGCCGCTTCACCGGTGGCTGAAGCTCCCCCAGGTCCGGTCGGGGACCGGACGATTCCTGCAAGCTGTAGTCCCGCTTGCCGTGCCTATGCGTCTACGCGCCTCGCAGGGAAGACTCAAGGTCGAGCACAGTATCATTGACGGCGTGCGTGATCTGCTGGAGCGTTTGCTTGCAGCCCACGCGGAGATCCGCGCCGTGGTGCCCGGTATCATCCGTCCTGTCCGCGACGCGCGGGGCCCGGTCCGGGTCCGGGTCACCGTGCCCACCGTCAACGGCTGGAGGGCCATTGCCCTCAGCGCGGGCGCACGCCAGGAACTCTTTGTCAGCACCTCGCTCTCAAAGGCACAACTGGAGCAAGCCTTCGCCCAGGCCCTCGAATCCTCCTCCGGCGCCTCTCCGACCGCATGAGAGTCTCAGCTCCGTCCCCTGACCAGCATCTGCCGGCTCTGACCGGACTGCGCTTTTATCTGGCCGTCTGGGTCGTGGTGCACCACCTCAGCGGCGGCGCCCACATGCTGGAACCGTGGGTACGGAACTTCCCGGAGCCCGTGCAGGTCTTCCTGCGGAGCGGCTTCTGGGCCGTCGGGACGTTCTTCGTCTTATCCGGCTTCGTACTGGCTCGGGGCTACGCCTCCAGCAGTTGGGATCGCGCCAGCCTGATCCGTTACGGCGCGGCGCGCGTCGCTCGCATCTATCCGGTCTACCTGGTGAGTCTGCTCATCCTCGCGCCTTTCGCCTACCAAGACCTGTTTCTCCCGGCCGGGGGGCACACGCTGGACGGCAGGGCCGCCCTGGTGACAAACTACACGCTCCTGTTGCAGGGCTGGACCGGCACTTTGCCCGTCCAGTGGAACACGCCAGCCTGGTCCCTGTCTTGCGAATTGTTTTTCTACCTGTGTTTTCCTCTGCTCCTCCTGCTCCCGCGCTGCACCAACTGGCGCCGGGCCCTGGCGGCGGCCGGCGCGGCGCTTGCGCTGCCCATTCTGCTTCGTCTGGGCGGCCTTCCCGACACCTGGAAACCTCTTGTGCACCTGGGGGATTTCCTGCTCGGGATCGCCTCGGCCGGCATTTACGACGCCCTGGCCCGCTCGCGGCCGCGCCTCTTCGGCCGCGGATCATGGCTCTATTTGCCCGCTTCAGCCCTCTTCATCGTCCTGGTTTCCTGGTCGCCATCGGTGGAACACTGGGTCCCACTCGATACCCTGCTGCGCCCCCTGAATGCGCTCCTGTTGCTGGGACTTGCCCTGGGCGGAGGTATTGTGGCGAGGATGCTCTCGACCCGGCCGGCGCTGCTGCTGGGCAAGGCCAGCTACGCGATCTACATCCTGCACATCCCCCTGCTGTGGTGGTACAAGCGTTCCTGGGTCTATCGCCTGGCCTCCCCCTGGCCGGTCCGCGCCTCTCTTCTCTACATCGCCGGCGTCATCGCGGTCTCCACCCTGGTCTACAGGCTCGTCGAGGAGCCGGCCAACCGCCGCCTCCGCCGTGCCCTCGTGTCCTGGCTGCTTCCGGCGCCCGTATCGAGCAGCGCCTCAAGCGGTTGAACGCGTTTCCCCCGGCGGTCTCACCCAGCCGCGCGTTTCCGGAAGAAGAGCTAAGAGCCCTGTGGCGGTTTCTCGGGGTTCGCCGACGCGCGCTCCACGACGTCTCTTAGCGCGCCAGGCTTGAAGGGCTTCCTGAGCGCCTGCGTGCCGGGTCCGAACTGTTCCTCCGCGAACCCGGTCATGTAGATCACGCGGATGTGGGGGTGCAGGCGGACCACAGCCCTGGCTAATTCGGCACCACCGAGACCGGGCATGCGCAGATCGGTCAGCAAGATGTCAATCTCATGGCCGCGCGTCCGCGCCAAGCTGAGGGCATCAGAGCCGTCGTGCGCCGCCAGGACGCTGTAGCCGTCTCGCTGGAGAAGCGTGCAGACGAGCTTCAGCACGCTGTCTTCGTCGTCCACGACGAGTAGCTTAGCCGGCTCTGCGCCCTGCCTGGGACTCATGGCGGTGCCTAACAGCCTGACCACACGGTCGTGAATCACCGGGTCGGGCCGGTCACCAAATGTACCACGGGTGCTACCGGCGGAGCTACTGGGAAAATCCTAGCGTGGGAGGGCCGGAAAGAGCCTTCGATAAGAGAGCCGAAACATACTCGTCCCCTCCGAGACCGGACCGCTGAGCCTTCTCGTCCAGAAGCTGTAGGAGTTGGTCGGGGACACAAATTTCAATCGTTCGCAGCATTGCGCCTCCAATCGCGGCTCCTTCCGTATTGTGACATGACCACGCACTCGGGGCCAGATCGGGCATCTCGACCAAAGCGACGAGAGACGGCGATGTTGCCGGCGTCCCCGAGTTCGCACTTGGCTGCTGCCATTCTCTTGGGCAATTTTGGGCAATGCGCGACGGCAGCGGTGGCATCTATGGCAGTCCTGGCAACGGGGAATCTGCAAGTTGTAGATTCTATCGGCTCCTGAAGTGTTCGAATCCCTCTCTCCGCATTTCCCCCGTATGGTCCAAAGACTCAAATGTGTCCGATGTACGTTGTTGCGCGCCAAGCCCGGGTTCCAGTTTCGGGCCAACGGTACTCCTCTGGCAAGGCCTTTCCCACGGCTGACTCCAGCCCCCGTAAAGTCCGAGACATGTCTTGCCGATAGACGTGGCAAGCGCAGGGCGCGAGGGATATGCCACGACGGTTCTAGCAGACTGGGAGGATGGAGATGAGCGCGGTGAGAATTGCGGCCCCTGAGATCCTGTTGATCGATGACAACCCCGGAGACGCTCGCCTGATAGCGGAGGTTCTCCGCATGGCTGCGCCGGCGGCCAAGCTGAGCGTGGCGCACGATGGCATAGAGGGGATTCAGTTTCTTCGGCACGCTGGCGAGTTCGCGACCGCGCCCACTCCGGATCTGATTCTCCTGGATCTTCGCATGCCAAAGAAGACCGGGCTCGAGGTCCTGGCGGAAGTCAAACAAGACCCCATCCTCAAAAGCATTCCAGTGGTGATTCTGACCAGCTCCGAAGCGCCGCAGGATATTCGCAACACCTACGATCTGCACGCCAACTGCTTCATGACCAAGCCGATCGACCTGATGGGCTTTCTCAAGGCCATTCAGTCGCTCAACGACTACTGGTTCGGCGTGGCGAAGCTTCCGGGGGCCTCGGCAAATGGGCAGCGCACCGACTAGGATCCTTCTCATCGAGGACAATCCGGCCGATGCGCGGCTGATTCAGGAGACGCTCACCGGGGCGGGCGGCGCGGCCGTGGACCTGTGGTGGGCGGAGCGGCTCTCGACCGGGTTGAAACAACTGGCCGAGACTGAAGCGGATGTCGTCCTGCTCGACCTTTCCCTGCCTGACAGCCAGGGCCTGGACACCTTCCTGAAGCTGCGCGCCCAAGCCCCGGACATCCCGGTAATCGTGGTCACGGGCCTGGACGATGAAGACCTCGCCCTCAGAGCGGCGCGCGAGGGGGTGCAGGACTACGTGCTTAAGAACAGTGCCAGCCTGCGGTCCCTGGCGCGTTTGATCCGCTTCACCATCGAGCGGCACAAGATCCTGGGGGCGGGCCCGCCGGGGTACGCGGGCGAGCCGTCGGGGAGAATCCTGGGCTTCATCGGCGCCAAAGGCGGCGTGGGCGTCACCACCGTGGCGTTGAACGTGGCAGCCGTTCTGGCGCGGCAGGGCAAGAGCGTCATCGCGCTGGAACTCAGGTCCTGCTTGGGGACCTTCTCCTTTCAATTCCGTCTGACACCCGCTGTCAGTCTGAGAGACCTTCTCGAACTGAACGCCGGGGACATCGGCGCCAAGGTGTTGCATCAGCGCTTGGTGAGTCTGGCGTGCGGGGCCAAAGCGCTGTTCTGCGCTCAGACCGCCGAGGGGTTCATGGAGATTCAACCCGCGCAGGCCGAAGCCATCATCCGGGCGGCGGCGCAGATGGTGGAGTATGTAATCCTCGATCTGCCGTCCCATCCCTGCTACGCCAGCCAGACCGCTGTCGCTGGCTGCAACTTCACGGCGCTGGTTGTCGAACGGGAGCGCGGATCGGTGGCAGCCGGCAGCCGCATGGCAGATCTCCTGAGATCCTGGATCGCGGACAAGCAGGCGCTCGGAGCGGTCCTCGTCACCAAGGATTCCCTGGCCTCTTCACTGGCGCAGTCTGATATACGAACTCAACTGGGCTGCCCGATTGCGGGGGTTATCCCGCCCGCGGCGGAGATCTGCGCGGCCTCCTTCAGGCTGGGCGTCCCCCTGGCGCTGAACGATCCGGACAGTCTGGCCGCCGCCAGCCTGGTTGACCTGGCGAACAAGCTCGCCGAGCCAGTCCTGGTTCCGGTGTTCGGGTAGCCCGCCCGACCGGCATAAAGTTACCTATTTCCACCGTCGATATTACTGGAGGATTGGCCTCTGTGATTCGGCGCGGGAAAATCGCGTTGTCTGTCGAGCTCGAAAGAATGGCGGAGGCGCTGCGCGAAAGCGAGCAGCGATTCCAGGCCACCTTCGACCAGGCGGCCGTGGGCATGGCGCTCGCGGGACTGGATGACCGTTGGCTGCTGGTCAACCAGAAGTTCTGCGAGATCGTGGGCCACCGGCGCGAAGACTTGCTCGATCGGCCCGCCCGGCATCTGATGTATCCCGAAGACCTGGAGAGGGCACTGGAGAAGACGCGCCGGCTTCTCAGCGGGGAACTGCAGACATGCTCGATGGACATGCGCTGGCATCGCGACTTGGGTCCGGATGTGTGGATTCGCCAGACCCGGTCGGTGGCTCGCGAGCCCTCCGGGGCTCCGAAGTACTTCGTCGCGGTGGTCGAAGACATCAGCTTGCGCAAGCAGGCTGAGGAACAGCGCAACCTCGGCACGGAGGAGTTGGCCCGCTCCAACGCCGAACTGGAGCAGTTTGCCTATGTGGTGTCGCACGACTTGCAGGAGCCGCTGCGCATGGTGGCCAGCTACGTCCAGCTTCTTGAGGCGCGATACAAAGACAGGCTGGATAGTGATGCCCACGACTTCATCGCCTTCGCGGTGGATGGCGCCACCCGCATGAAGCAGATGATCGGCGATCTGCTGGCCTACTCCCGGGTGGGAAGGCAAGGCAAAGAGTTCGTCCCGGTGGCCTGTGAAGCCGTGCTCGTCCAGGCCTGCGCCGATCTGGAAGCGGCGATCGCGGAGGCCGCTGCGGAAGTCAGTCACGATCCGCTCCCCACCGTGCTGGGAAATGCCGGCCAGCTCACTCACTTGTTTCAGAACCTGATTGGCAACGCCATCAAGTTCCGCGGCCAGGAGCCGCCGCGGATTCACGTTTCCGTCGAACGGAACGGCCAGGAATGGGTCTTCTCTGTGCGCGACAACGGCATCGGGTTGGACCCGCAGTTTGCCGACCGCATCTTCCTGGTGTTCCAGCGTCTGCACCGCCACCAGGACTACCCCGGCACCGGAATCGGCCTGGCCATCGCCAGGAAGATCGTGGAACACCACGGCGGCCGGATCTGGGTGGAATCGGAGCCCGGAAAGGGGGCGACTTTTCATTTCACGGTCCCCGTGCGCGCCCCTGAAGCGAGGGCCGGATGATCGTGATCGTCCTCCTTGTGTCGGTCCTAGCAGCCCTCCTGGGCGTGGGCCTGCTGTGGCGCCAGCTCGGCACCCAAGTGCTCCGGAAACAGCAGGTGGCGGACCACCTGCTCAACGACGAACTGGAACAGCGCGTCAAGGACCGCACGGTCCAGCTCGAAGCCTCCAACCGGGAACTGGAAGCGTTCTGCTACTCGGTCTCGCACGATCTGCGCGCGCCGCTGCGCGGCATTGACGGGTGGAGCCTGGCGCTGTTGGAGGACTACCACGACAAGTTCGACGAAAAGGGCCGCCAGTACCTCCAGCGTGTGCGCGCCGACACGCAGCGGATGGGGCGATTGATTGACGACCTGCTGCTGCTTTCGCGCGTGACCCGTGGTACGATCCAGCGGAGCCGGGTGGATCTCACCGCCATCGCGCAAAGCGTCGCCGCCCGCCTCCGGGAGGCGGAGCCGGAGCGCCGGGTGGAGTTCGCCGCGCAACCGGGGCTGACGGCGCAAGGCGACGCCCGGCTGCTTGACATCGTCTTGTTCAACCTGCTCGACAACGCCTGGAAGTTTTCGCGTGGGCGTCCCCTGGCGCGGGTGGAGTTCGGCCGGACCGAGATAGATAGCAGGCCCGCCTTCTTCGTCCGCGACAACGGGGTTGGCTTCGACATGATTTACGCGCAGAAACTGTTCGGCGCCTTCCAGCGCATGCACAAAGCCAGCGAGTTCCCGGGGACGGGGATCGGCCTGGCCACCGTGCAGCGCGTCATTCAGCGCCACGGCGGCCGGGTGTGGGCCGAGGCGCAGGTCGATCGAGGCGCGACCTTCTACTTCACCCTCGAGGAGGCAGCATGAATTCGAGACGGATCTTACTGATTGATGACAACACCAGCGACGTCGGGCTCACCAAACGGGCGCTGGAGAAACGGCACATCAGCAACGAGTTGCTGGTCGCCGAGGACGGCAAGCAGGCGCTGGATTACCTGTTCGCCGAAGGAGTGCATGTCGGTCGGGATGTTACGGACTTGCCTACCCTGGTCCTGCTGGACCTGAAGCTGACTAAGGTGGATGGGCTGCAAGTCTTGCGGCGGATTCGCGCGGACCCGCGAACCAAGCGGCTGCCGGTAGTGATCCTTACCTCCTCCAGTGAGGAGCAGGACCTGGCGGCTGGCTACGACCTCGGCGCCAACAGCTACATCCGAAAGCCCGTCGATTTCGCGCAGTTTGCCGAAGCTATAGAGTACCTGGGCTTGTACTGGCTGGTCTTAAATCAACCTCCCCCGAAAGTGAGCCACCGATGAGCACACGGCTTCGCGTCCTGATAGTGGAAGACTCGGAGAGCGACACGGCGCTGATCGTTCGCCACTTGGGCACGGCGGACTATGACGTCAGCCACGAACGGGTCGAGACTGCCGGCCAGATGCGGGAGGCCTTGGAGAAGCCGGGCTGGGACATCGTGATCGCCGACTATAAGCTGCCGGGGTTCGACGCTCCCGCCGCTCTGGCCATTCTGCAGCAGACCGGCCTGGATCTGCCGTTCGTAGTCGTGTCCGGCCATATCGGCGAGGAAACAGCCGTGGCCCTGATGAAGGCCGGCGCCCACGACTACCTCATGAAGGACCGCCTGGCCCGCTTGGCGCCCGCCGTGGAGCGGGAACTTGGCGAGGCGCGGATGCGCCGGGAGCGCCGGCGGGGCGAGGAGAAGTTAAGACTAAGCGTGGAGGAATTGGCCCGCTCCAACGCCGAACTGGAGCAGTTTGCCTATGTGGTGTCGCACGACTTGCAGGAGCCGCTGCGCATGGTGGCCAGCTACGTCCAGCTTATCGAGGAGCGCTACAAGGATCAATTGGACAGCAGTGCCCGCGAGTTCATCGCCTACGCGGTGGATGGCGCCACCAGGATGAAGAGGATGATCACCGATCTGCTGGCCTACTCCCGGGTGGGAAAGAACGGGAAGGAGATCGTCGCGGTGGATTGCCAGGCAGCCCTCGGCCAGGCCTGCGCCGATCTGCGGGCGTCCATCACGGAGGCCGCCGCGGAAATCAGCCACGGCCTGCTTCCCACCGTGCTGGCGGATGCCGCCCAATTCGCTCACTTGTTTCAGAACCTGATTGGCAACGCCATTAAGTTCCGCAGCCAGGCTCCGCCGCGGATTCACGTTTCGGCCGAACGGAACGGCCAGGAATGGGTCTTCTCGGTGCGCGACAACGGCATCGGGCTGGACCCGCAGTTCGCCGACCGCATCTTCCTGGTGTTTCAGCGCCTGCATGCCCGCGAGGAGTACCCCGGCACCGGCATCGGGCTGGCGATCGCCAGGAAAATCGTGGAACACCGCGGGGGCCGAATCTGGGTGGAATCGGAACCTGGCAAAGGGGCGACTTTTCGTTTCAGCGTCCCCGTAGGCCATCCTGCCGCGAAGGACTGACCGGGGGCGGCTACCTTCCGCCGGGCTTCGCCGCAATCTCTTCGGCCATCTTGGCCAGGACCTTCACCAGAGCGGCCGCACGCGGCAGCGACGAGGATCCCCTGTCATTCTCGCGGAGTTCCGAAACTTGCGGCAGGCTGGCCCACACACGGCAGCCGAGCATCTTTTCGATGTCACCTGGGGAGAAGGGCGGCCGCCTAGGCATTTCATTGAGCACCAAGCGGAGAGATTCAGTCTGATCCTCCGTCCGCCTCAGTCTCGGAACCAGCAGCCGGGCCTGGCGCAGGGCCGCTAACTCGAGGGTGGTGACCAGGCAAGTCACATCGCTGTTGTTCAGCAAATCCGAGGTGCGCCGGTTGAAGCCGCGGCCCAGATCGGCAACGATCCAACGGTATGTGCCGCGCAGGAAAGTGAAGACTTGCCGATACTGCTCTGGGGTGGCCTCTTCTTTCAGGTTCACGTCGCTGGGAGCCGTAATGATATCGAGGCCGCGGGTCTTGCTCGATACCAGAGTGGTCCAAATGTCCGTCTCCAGGCGGTCCGCGTTCTGCAGGGCGTCCATCAGAGAGTACTTCGTTTCCACTTCCATGAGGAAACCCAAGATGCCACAGTCGAAGTCGAGGTCGGCCAGCAGAACCGATTCCTTAGTCAGGTCGTGCAGCGCGGTCGCCAGGTAGCAGGCAATGGTCGAGGTTCCCACGCCGCCCTTGCTGCCAAGCACCCCCAGCGTCTTCGACAACCGCGGCGGCTCAGCTTGCACGGCGTGGGCGGAGAAGCTGAGGTGTCTCTCGATGGCGAAGCGCAGCCGGCGCGCCAGCGTATTGCCGTCCGTCTCTCCTTTTACCAGGTAGTCTTGAGCGCCTTCCTTCACCGCCTGTATCGCCATGGTTTCGTCGGCGAGGCCGGTGAGAACAACGATCGGGATGGAGGGCGCCTGTTGCCGCAGGGAAGTGAGGGTGGCGGGCCCATGCGAGTCCGGCAGGGACAGGTCCAGGAGCACGGCGTCAAAATGCTCTCCCCGCAAGCGCAAGCACGCCGCCGCCAGGCTGGCGACATGCACCATGGTGAACTTGTCGACCTTTTGCGTGGCCAGGCTTTCCTGCGTCAGGCGGGCATCTCCGGGGTTGTCCTCTATCAGCAGAATTCTGGCGCCGGATTCCGCGGGCGGCTTAGGTCCGGCTGGCACGGAATCGATGAGATGCCTGATCATTCCCCTCTTGTGTCGCGAGCCACGGTTCCCGCCGAGCATCCGGGCCGAGTGAGCGCGATGGCACGGATTCGAGGGACTCCATGGGTCTATCGGCCGTTCGGGGACGGTCCTTTATGCGGGATGCGTACTTCACGGGGTATACTTCACTCAGGCCGGGAGGCCAGGGTGGCGGGATGGCCAAGAACAAGAAGAAGCACAACAAGAGCGCGAATCACAGCGGAACGGAAGCGGAAATCAAGCCGGTGAAGCTCGGCTCGGGCGTTTACGGCAAGGAACTCAGGCGGCTGCAAATCGAGCTGGTGAAACTACAGGAGTGGATCCGGAACAAGGGACTGAAGGTCGTGGTCATCTTCGAGGGCCGTGACGCGGCCGGCAAGGGAGGCGTGATCAAGCGCCTCTCCGAGCGGTTGAATCCCCGCGTCTGTCGCATCGAGGCGCTCGGCACGCCCACCGAGCGCGAAAAGACCCAGTGGTACTTTCAACGGTATGTCGCCCGCCTGCCGGCTGCCGGCGAGATGGTGCTCTTCGACCGGAGCTGGTACAACCGGGCCGGCGTCGAGCGGGTGATGGGATTCTGCACGGACGAGGAATACCAGGAGTTTCTGCGCTCCTGTCCGGAGTTCGAGCGCATGCTCGTGCGGAGCGGGATCATCCTCATCAAGTACTGGTTCTCCGTCAGCGACGCGGAGCAGGAGCGGCGCTTCCAGGGCCGCATCAAGGATCCGACCAAACGCTGGAAGCTCAGCCCCATGGACCTGGAATCGCGGGCGCGCTGGCTCGAGTACTCGAAGGCCAAGGACGAAATGTTCGCCTACACCGACACTAAACAGGTGCCCTGGCACGTGGTGAACGCCGACGACAAGCAGTGCGCCCGGCTCAACTGCATCCACCACCTGCTGAGCATGATCCCGCACGAGGACCTGACGCCGGCGCCGATCAAGCTGCCGCCGCGCCGCGACGAGGGCGCCTACGAACGGCCGCCGATCACGGACCAGACCTTCGTGCCGGAACTGTATCGCCCGGCCAGTGGCGGAGGACGCCGTCGCGGCTGACGATGTCTTTCCAGCGGGCGTTGAAACGGGCGGCGATGTCGGGGCGATCCTGGAGCAGCAGCCCCATACCGAGCTGGAGGTGCGGCTCGGGGAGGTCCGCTTGAGCGGAGAGCCGGCGCTCGATCTCGGGCCAGTGGTCGGTGAGACCGCCCGCGTCGAGCAGCACCACCCGGTCGCCGGTAACCCCGAAATTCCTAAGGTGCGCGTCAACGGAGAAGAGTCCCCGCTGCCAGCCGGTCTGCCGGAGTTCGAGAAACCGGTCCAGCCACACTTCCAACTGGTCGAAGCGGCCGGCGGCGGCAAGGTCCCTCAGCCGCTGGTAGAGAGTCCCCTCCACGCGCTCTGTCGCCTCGCTGACGGTAAGCCATCCGGGCCAGCCGCCGACCTTGACGCGGACCGGCGGGAAGGTCACGTGCTCTGGAACGAGGGACGTTCCGGCCAGGTAAGTGCGGGCCAGGCGTTCGCCGCGGACGTTGCGCGAATGATAGACGTGCCACAACTCGCCGATGTGGGTCATGAGCCAGACGCTGCGAGGGATCGCGAGCACAAGGGGCCTCATCATGACCCGCAGCAGGCGGATCGGCCCGGAAGGGTGCTGCAGCAGCGGTTCACCCATGTGCGCGGGCAGGATCCGCGCCAGGTTCCGCAACAGCTTCCAGATCACGATAAGAGCGATGATGTCGGAGGCGTGCCGCTGGCGCTTAACCACCCAGTGCTCGGAGCAGTACACCACCTTGCCTACGCCCTCGCCCAGCCGCCGCAAGCGCCCGGTGGTCAGTTCCTCGGGCGCATGGGGGAGCAGGTGGAGCTCGGCCGGCATGTCAGCGCACGAGCATCTCGCGGAGGACTCGGCCCACGGAGCCGCTGGGGGTCTCGACTTCAAGGATGGTGGCGAGCGTGGGGGCGATGTCGTTGGTCGCCACGTTCTCATCGTACTTGCCGGGCTTGATGCCGGGGCCCATGAAGATGAGCGGCAGGTGGGTGTCGTAGCTGTACGCCGCGCCGTGAGAGGCGTCGCGCGCGCCGAAGATCCAATAGGGCTCGAGGATGCTGGAGACGTCAGCCGAACGCCCGGGGTAGAAGCTGTTGGCCACGCGCAGACCCACCCGGTCTTGGATCAGCCAGCCGTTCTGCAACCGCGTGCCGGTATAGACGCGGAAGACGTGGGGCACGGCGGCCAGGGCCGCGGCGGCGCAATCCTCGACCTCGGACTGTTTCAGTTTCTTGTCGCGGATGGTGGCGCGGTCCAGCCAGAAAGCACCATAGGAGGCATAATCGATCCATTTGCCCTCGCCGAAGCGGGCATACAGTGCGGACTCGACCGTCTTGCGCAGATCCGCCTCCAACAGGCGTCCGCCGGGCATCTTACGCTGCGCCTGGACCTCGGGGAGCGGAGCGACGCCGTGGTCCGCGGTGAAGACGACCAGGGTGGAGCCGGGAGGGAAGCGCTTGTCCAGGTACTGCAAGAACTGCCCGAGCATGCGGTCGGTCTGGAGGTTGAGGTCTCGCATTTCGGGGGAGTCGGGTCCGACGGCGTGCCCCAGGAGGTCGGTGGTGGAGAGGCTGACGCTGACAATATCGGTGGCGTCGTCGACGCCGAGTTTTTCGGCCTCGATGGCGCGCTCGGTGAAGGCAATCAGCAACTCCGTGCCGAAGGGTGAGCGCTCCAGGGCGTCGTAGTACTGGGAGCCGGGCGCTTTGGGCAGAGTCTTGAGAAGCGTGCCGGCCGCGGATTTCCATTCCGCGCCGGCGCGCCGGTCCACCAGGCGCTGCGCGTCGAACTCCTTCACCCATGCGGGCAGATCGGGGAAATAGTAAGTGCTGCTGATGAAGTTGCCGGTTGGCGTGTCGAACCAGTAGGCGCCGTCCGCCATGCGGCCTGCCGTGAGGATGGCGGCGCGGTCCTTCAGAGAGATACCGATGACCTTCGCAGGCCCCTTGCCCGACATCTTCAACTCGTCGCCGACCGTGCTGACCATCAGGCGGGTGGGCGAGGCGCCGGCGCCCTTGGGTGTTTCGAGCAGCGTAGCCTTCGGATCGAAGACACTGGCTACGGAGCGGCCGGCTTCGCGGTCGTACCAATCATTGCCCACGATCCCGCTGAACGAGGGGGTAGCGCCCGTCAAGATGCCGGAATGACCGACCGCGGTGACGGTGGGGAAGTGCTGCAAGTGCGCGTTGGTGAAGACGGCTCCCTTGTTCCAGAGAGTGTGGAAGCCGCCGGTATACTGGCTGCGCAAGCGGGTCAGATAGTCATAGCGGAACTGGTCGATGACGATGACCACGACCAGCCTGGGCGGCTTGGCGGCGGCGGGCTGCTGGGCGGCGGACCAGGCATTCCAGAAAGACGAGCAGAGTAGCAGGACAGCCCATACACTTCTGCACATCGCGGATACCTCCTTGCAGGATGCTGAAAAAGGGGCGCCTACTGTTTGCGGACCCCGCCGGAGGTCTCTTGAGCCAGGCGCACTTTAGCGCCATCCAGCTTCTTGTTGACCTTGGCAATCTCCGAGGGGTCCTTTTCGACCGGGGGGCTTGCCTCCCATTCCTTGAGCGAGATCCGCCATTCGTCGGCCGCCTCCTTCAGCTTGCCGCGGCTGGCGAGCACATCACCCAGATGATCGCGGATAGTCGGGTCGTGGGGGACCTGATCGAGCGCCCGGCGCAAGCACGTTTCGGCCTGCTCGGGCTTGTCCATGCGGAAGTAGACCCAGCCCAAGCTGTCCAGGTACGCGCCGCTATCGGGATCGATCTCGACGGCGCGGCTGATCATCTTGAGAGCCTCCTCCAGGCGCACGCCGCGGTCCGCGAGCATGTAGCCCAGGTAGTTCAACACGCCGGCGTTCTCGGGGTCGAGGGCCAGGGCCTTTCGGAATTCGGCTTCGGCGGCGTCGTAGTTCTTCAGACGCTCGTACATGGCGCCGCGCATAAAGTAGACGTTGGCCTTGTCGTCGCCGGGAGAAGAGAGTTTCTCGGCGGCGTCAAGGGCCTTGCCCATCTCCTCGTAATTTTTCGTCTTTTCGCAAATCTGCGCCAAGGTAAGCCAGGAGTCTCTGTCCTGCTCGCCGCCGAAGAGTTTCTTGGCCTCCGCAACGGCCTCGTTGCCTTTGCCCAGGTCGGCTAGCAGAGAGGCACGGGAGAGGATGACCATCCGGTCAGTGGGATACTTCTTATAAGCCGCCTCGGCCTCCTCGGAGGCCCGGGTATAGTCCCTGGCGTCACGCAGAGTGTCGATGATCTCTGCCGCAGCGCGGGCGCCCAGGTCGGGATCCAGATCCGGCAATTGCCGGAGGGTAGCGACGGCCTGCGTATATTGCTCGTTGGACCGGTACAGGAAGGCGAGCTTCTCGAGCAGGCTGGCGCGACTGGCGCGCTCACCGCCGGTGTAGGATTTCTTCTCGGTGGAGTCCACCAGTTGCTTCATGGCGGAGAGGGCTTCGGCGTGCTTGCCCTCCCCATCGAGCAGGGTCACCTCGCCGTAGCGGACATCCAAGTCGTTCGGATCCGCTTTCTTGGCGCTCTCCAGGGCTTCGCGGGCCTTAACGAAGTCGCGCTTCTGCCGGTAGAGCTGCGAAATCCGGAGGAACGACTGGGCGTCCTTGGGGTCCTCCTGGGTTACCTCGGTGTACATCTGGATGGCGTCATCCAGCTTGCCGGCGTAAAGCAAGTCCTGAGCAAACTCGCGCTTCAGATCCGGGTT
Organism: Bryobacterales bacterium; assembly: GCA_963798455.1. Lineage (GTDB taxonomy): Bacteria > Acidobacteriota > Terriglobia > Bryobacterales > Bryobacteraceae > CAWCTD01. The sequence goes on along the minus strand of CAWCTD010000003.1, from coordinate 2,885,325 downwards.
GTCAGGCTCCAGATCCAAGGCGTGGCGGAGAACCTCGACAGCGCCCGCGTAATCGCGGAGGTCCTCGTATGCGCCGGCCAAGGTGGTCAGGGTGCGCCGGTTCGGGTTGCGGTCGGCGACCTGCTTCAGCATCTGGATGGCGCGCTGATTGTCACCGATGCTCGAGTAAACCAGGGCCATTTCCGTCATGGCCTCTTCGTTCGTGGGATCGAGTTCCAGGGCCTTCTTGAACGCTTTTTCGGACTCGACGGAATCCTGAGAGACCCTGAACAGGCGCCCCAGCAGCAGCCAACTGTCGAGGTCCTTGGGATCGAGGGCGACGATCTTCTGATACTGCTCGATGGCCCGCTTGAGCATCTCCTCGTTGATCTTGTTGGTCTGCTGGTCGCCGATCAGTCTGGTATAAAGACGTGCCAGCACACGGCGGGCATCGATGGCGTCGGGGTCCTTCTTGAGCCTGTCTTCGAACTCGGAGACGGCGTCGCGCACCTTCCCCGCCTGAAGGTATAGACCCGCCAGTTCTTCGCTCACGATGGCCGCGCCGGGATCGGCCTTCATGGCGGCCTTGTAGTACTCGATGGCCTTGGAGAGATACTCGCCGCGATTCCCGTAGGCAGCAGCCTGCTCGGCGTAGAGGTGCCCCATCGAGTAGTTGAAGTAGGCCTCCTCTTTGTTGACCGGTTGCGAAGCCAGCGTGTCCGCGGCTAGCCCGGCAGCGGGCAGAGCCGCCAGGAGAGACAAACAAAACGCCCCTCGAACGATTCGGTTCATCACTCGGCAGTCAGATGCGCCAACCCCCGTGCTGGGAGGCCCGCAAAGCTCCTCTCGACAATAGTATACGCCACTTGGAGAGCACCTTCCCGGGGACGAGGGTTCTAGACTAAAGGGTGGCAATGTCGAGTGTTTACGGCGAGCGCCCTTTGATTGTTATCGCCGGCCCCACGGGGTCGGGAAAGAGCGAGCTGGCACTGCGCATCGCCGGGGAGTTTGCGGGCGAGATTCTCAGTTGCGATTCGCTGCAGATCTACCGGTACCTCGATATCGGCACGGCCAAGTTGAAGCCGGAGGAGAGGCGAGCGATCCCGCATCACATGCTGGATGTGGCCGAGCCCGATGAGCCGTTCAGCGCGGGAGAATTCGCGCGCAGGAGCAGGGCCGTGCTGGAAGAGATCGCGGCGCGCGGCCGGTTGCCGATTGTGGCGGGCGGCACCGGGTTCTACCTGCGCGCGCTGGTGGACGGGCTGTTCCCCGGCCCGGCGCGAGACGACGCGCTGCGTGGGCGGCTGGCGGAACGGGAGAGCAGGCGTCCGGGGTCGCTGCACAGGCTGCTCAGTAGATTCGACCCGGGCTCGGCTGGGAGAATCCACGCGCGGGACGTTCATAAGCTGATCCGCGCCGTGGAGGTGTGCCTGCTGACCCGGCGGAGTCTTTCGGAAGCATTCGCGGCAGGCCGGGATTCGCTCCACGGGTTCTGTGCGTTGAAGATTGGGGTGAGTCCGCCGCGCGAAGCGCTCTACCAAAGACTGGACGGGCGCTGCCTGTGGATGTTCGAGAATGGCCTGATCGACGAAGTGCGGCGCATCCTGCTGCTGGGCTTTTCGCCCTCGGTCAAGCCGCTGGAATCGCATGGGTATCGTCAGGCATTGCAGTACCTGCGCGGAGAACTGAGTCTCCAGGAAGCGGTGTTCCTCGCTCAACGAAACACCCGGCGCTATGCCAAGCGGCAGTGGACCTGGTTCCGCCAGGAGCAGGGGCTGGAGTGGTTCCATGGCTTCGGAGAGGAGGCCGGCGTCCAGGCCGCGGTGATCGCCCGCGTGCGGGCGCACCTGGAGAGGCATGTACAGCCAGGAGAGAAGTCGTAGCAGGACGAACCGTTGTCGTTCGTTTCAAGCTACCGGAGGCGCGCAGGGATCATCCCGCGGCAGCCGGACTAGCGAGACTCCGCCCCCGTTCATGCTGCATGGAATGCCAAGCCAGGAAGACCACCCTCGACACCTCCCCAGCATCGAATGGGGAAATCAACAAGTCGTAGCCGCCCAGGTCGAGCACGTCCGCCCAAAGGCGGTGGTCGGCCAGCCTGGAGGAAACGATGAGCTGAGGCCGGTGTGGCAGTTCCTTCAAGCCGCCTAGGACTGACCTCCAATCGCCATCAGGGAGATTCCGCTCACAGATCACCACTGGAATCCGGCGTTGACGGACCAGACTTAGTGCTTCCCGACAAGTGTGGGCTTGATAGGCCCTCCACTCCCAGTGCCTGCAAATTCTTCGTAGCGTGTGGTGGTCATCCTTGGAGGGACTGGCCATTACAACCGTAAGACCCGGTCCCGGCGTTGAGGAATCGGACGGAGCACCCTGCATGATTGTCACCTCGTTGAGGATTGCCAGCTTACTCGCGTAACCGACGCACGTAGGGCGCCAAACCCAAACCCACACAGTGGCCTTTCGGCGCCAAAGTTAGGGGAGATGCGGCGTCTCATCGCTCCGCGTCCGCGCCTGGTTTTGCGGCACTATGGCCGGTTTTGCGGCACTCCGTGGTCAGCGTGAATGCGTGAAGACCTCCCGGCGATAGCATGTCCTGTGGCTAACTTCTCACGGGATCTTGCCGCTGGACGACGGTGGTCCCCAGGGAAGCCCGCGGCGCTTGCCACAGTCCGCACGACGCCTTCGCCGTAGACACCATGCACGCCGGCGAGGTTGTGGTTTCGCAACAGCCGTAGTGGCCGCGTGGCCACCTGCCGCGCCAGAAGAAGACCAAGCGGCGTTTGGTAGACTTGGATGAATGCGGCGGCTACTTCTGGCACTGTTGGTGTGTCTTGCTGTCCGGGCGGGCGCCCAGACAGTGGCCGTGCTTCCGCTTTTCAACCTCTCAGCCGACGGCAATCTTGACTGGATCGGGGAAAGCGTCGCGGAAACCATCCGGGAGACGCTAGCCTCGGAGGGGATGCTGGTCCTGGACCGCGAGAGCCGGGAGGAGGCCTACCGCCGCCTTTCCCTCCGCCAGTACACCCTGCTCACCCACGCTTCGGTGATCAAGCTGGGTGAAGAGCTGGACGCCGAGCGCATCGTGTACGGGTGGTTTCGGGTCTCCACGGCCCCGGAGAACTCTCCACCCGGCCAGAAAAGTTCGCTCCAGCTCGCGGTCCGCGTGATAGATCTGCGGGAGCTTTCGCAGAGCGCCCAGGAATCCGGCACGGCGGCGCTGGAGGATTTGGCGGAGGCCCAGACGCGCCTGGCGTGGCAAGCGTTGCGATTTCTGTCTAAGCCGGGCACGGCGCCTTCGGAAGAGCAACTGCGGGGCCGCAGAAAGCCGGTCCGGCTGGACGCGCTGGAGAGCTATATCCGCGGCCTGATGGCGGCGTCGCGGGAGCAGAAGCACCGGTTGTTCACCCAAGCGGCGCGGCTGGATGAAGGATTCTCACAGCCATGTTTCCAACTCGGCCGGCTGCTCTTCGCCAGCAAGAACTACAAGGTCGCAGCCGGCTGGTTCGAGCGCGTGCCCGCGGACAGCCTGAACTACATGGAGGCCAGCTTCTTCCTGGGACTCTGCCGCTACCAACTGGGAGAGTACGATAAGGCGATCGCTTCTTTCCTACAGGTGGCGCGGGTGGTGCCGCTCAACGAGGTCTGGAATGACCTGGGCGCGGCGCAGTCGCGGAAGAATCTGCCGGAGTCGGTGGAGAGTTTCCGCAAGGCGAGCAAAGGGGATCCCTACGAGCCCGCTTATCTCTTCAACCTTGGCTATGCGCTTTGGAAGACGGGCGAGTTCGGAGAGGCGACTGAGAAGTTTCGCGCCTTGCTGGACTTGACGCCGGAGGATCCGCAGGCCATTCTCATGCTCGGGCGCTGTTTGAAGAAGACTCCTCCGCAGGAGACGCAGCTTCGAATTGAGGGCCTGGAGCGGATCAAGGACAACTTCGAGGAAATGGCTTACCGGCAATTGCGGGCGACGCTGGACCGGAAATCGAAATAGGTGGAGCTATTCGTGCGCGCAATCTTCATCACGTTCCTTGCCGCTGGGTGCTGTGGGTTGTGCCGGGGCCAATCCCCCGTGGACGCAACCGCTCGCCGCAACGAAAACGTGGCGGTTTACGAGATCGACACCAACGCCATCAAAGAAGCCAACGTCCGGGTGGGCACCACCACGACCATGGTGGGGGAAGCTTCCGTCGAAGCGACGTACTTCGCCACCGAGCACGGGCGGCCCGCCAGTGAATCCGTGGTCCCGCGGCGCGCCAGCTTGCCGCCCGGCCACCACGCGGAGCTGTACTGGTGGCACCAGAACAGCGTGTTCAACGCGCGGACGTTCTTTCAGGTGGGCTCCGTCGAGCCCTCGCGCCGGAATGGATACTCGGGACGCTACACGGGCGACTTCGGCACGCTGGGATTCCTGACGGTGGACGCTGGTCAGACCAAGGTTCGGGGCATGGTGAACGGCAACGTACTGGTGCCGCTGGTGAGCGAGCGAACGCCTCTTACCACGGATCCGGCCACGGCCGCCCTGGTTACCCGGTTCCTGGCGGCGTATCCGGCGGTGCTGCCCAATCGCACGGATTTTGACCCGCGGGCGCTCAATATCAACAGCCCGCAGCGTACCGACGAGACGCGCGCGGACGTGCGTCTTGACCGGGATGCGGGCCCAAAGGCGAAGATGGCCGCCTTCTACAGCCTGTCGCGGCAGCGCGTGGACGCCTTTCAGTTGGTCGCGGGGCAGAACCCCGACACAGAGATTCACACCCACCGCGCCCGCCTGGCGTGGCGCCGGACGCTGGGGGCCGGCTCCGAACTGGCAGTGGCCGGCAGTTTCCAGCGGGTGAAGTCGTTGCTGCTGCCGGAGCCCAACGCGGTGGGGCCGCGGGTCCGCTTCGGCTACCAGATCGAGGAACTGGGGCCGGAGAGCCAGTTCCCGGTCGACCGGGCGCAGAACACCTTCAGCTATGGCGCCGTCCTCAGCCGCCAGGCGGCCGGAGGACGGCACGCGCTCACGCTGGGAGGCGACGTGTTCCGGTACCAGTTGAACGGGATCGAGGCCAACAACGCCCGCGGGCAGTTCCAGTTCGGCAACAACTTCGGGCGGTCGGCCATCGACAACTTGCGCTACGGCACCCCCAACTATTACGAGGTCACGGTCGGCGAACTGGCGCGCGGCTACCGCAACTGGTCCGCGGACGTGTTCATTGCGGATCGTTGGCGCGCGTACTCGCGTCTCCAGATCTACTACGGCCTGCGCTATTCGATCGAGACCGCGCCGGTGGAGGTGGACCGAATCGACGTGATCCCCTACCACTGCGACTGCAACAACTTCAGTCCGCGATTGTCGCTCGCCTACACGGCGGGCGGAGGCTGGGTGGCCCGGGCTTCTTACAACGTGTCCTTCGGCCTGATCCCCCCAGTGACCTACCAGCAGGTCCGTAACAACCCGCCGGAAGTGTACTACGTTCAGGTGTCCAACCCCGGCTTGGTGAACCCGCTGCGGGGGCTCAACCTTACGGGCAGCAACGTCAGGTACTCGCCAACGATACTATCCTCGAATCTCGTGGACTCCTACTCGCACCAGTACGGCCTGACCCTGGAGAGGAAGCTGTACGGCCGTGTCATGCTGCGCCTGGGATACATCGGAAGCCGCAGCTTCAAGCTGCCCAACGCCTATGTGATGAACCGCGCCGAGCCGGTTTCCGGGATCCCGCTCACCACGGCTACCGTGGACCAGAGACGGCCCGATCCCCGCTATTACGAGGTCAAGCACATCGTGAACGGCGGCATCGCCTACTTCGACGCCGCCCAGGTGAACCTGGAGTTGCCTGCCACGAGGGGACTGACCCTGGGCGTGACCTACACATTCAGCAAGGCCATCGACGAAGGAGTGGACTACTCATCCACGGCGGCCAACACCGACCTGACAAAGCAGCGCAGCCAGTGGCAGTACGATTCGGTGCGAGACAAGAAGAGCCTGAGTAACTTCGACTCCACGCACGCGACCTCCATCTACTACGCTTACAACCTGCCGCGGCCCGCGCGGCTGCGGTGGCTGCTGGCGGGATGGCAGATCAGCGGCGCGACGCTGGTCAAGAGGGGAACGCCGCTGACCTTGTATGTGGGCTCGGACGGGCCAGGTTTCGGAAACGTGGACGGATCCAGCAGCGACCGGCCGAACATACTGGACCCATCCATTCTAGGGCGCGCCATTTCGAACCCGGAGATGTCCCTCCAGATCATCACCCGCGACCGGTTCGACTACATCCACCCCGGCGAGCAGCGGGGCAACCTGGGGCGCAACACCTTCCGCAAGGCGGGCATCGCCAATTTCAACGCGGCGCTGACCAAGCAATGGCACTGGAACAACGGGCACGGCTGGACGGTCCTGCTGCGCGCCGAAGGCTACAATGTGACCAATCACCCCCAGTTCGACGAGCCGCAGCGGAACCTGACCTCGGCCAGTTTCGGCCGAATCACCAACACGCTCAATGACGGCCGCATCCTGCAACTCGGCCTCCGTCTGCTTCTGTAACCGGCATGCGCGCCGCACTGGTCAACACCAACCGCATGCAGCCTCCCATCGGGCCCATCGGCCTGGACTACGTGGCCGAGGCGCTCGACGCGGCCGGGCACCAGGTGGACCTGCTGGATCTCTGCTGGGAAGAGGACGCGCCGGCGGCCGTCGAGCGGTTCTTCAATGGCGCCCACTATGGGCTGGTGGGTGTGACGCTGCGCAACACGGATGACTGTGGCTACATTCGCCCCCAGTCGTTCCTGCCGCAGTTTGCCGGCGTGGTAAGCGCCATCCGCGCGTGTGCCGATGCTCCGGTCGTTCTGGGCGGCGTGGGATTCTCCGTGATGCCCGAGCAGGTGCTGGCGCTTGCGGGCGCGGAGCTTGGCGTCTGGGGCGACGGGGAGTTCGCGCTGCCGGAGCTGGCGTCCCGATGGGAGCGCGGCGAAGATTGGCGAGATGTGCCCAACCTGATCTGGCGCGAGGGGCGGGAATGGCGCCGCAATGCGCCCTCGGCGAGGTCCCTGGCCGAGCTTCCAGCCATGACGCGCCGATGGGCGGACAACCGGCGTTATTTCCAGCAGGGAGGACAGGCGGGCTTCGAAACAAAGCGCGGCTGCCCCGGTGAGTGCGTTTACTGCGCCGACCCCGTGGCAAAAGGGAACCAGACGCGGACCCGGCCGCCAGAAGCGGTCGCCGACGAGCTGGAGCGACTACTCGAACAGGGCATCGACCATTTGCACACCTGCGATGCCGAATTTAACATGCCGGTGGGGCACGCGTTGGCGGTGTGCAGCGAGATCAAGCGGCGGGGACTTGGCGAGAAGCTGCGCTGGTATGCCTATTGCGCTCCGGCTCCCTTCTCTCCGGACCTGGCCAGGGCCATGCGCGAGGCCGGGTGCGTGGGGATCAACTTCGGGACGGATAGCGGCGACGCCGTGATGCTGCGGCGGTTGGGCCGCGCCTTCACGCCCGAAGATGTTCTGAACGCGACCCGCTGGTCGAAGGAGGCGGGCATGGCGGTTATGCTCGACCTGCTGCTCGGCGCGCCGGGCGAGACGCGGGAGAGCCTCACCCGCACTGTGGATCTGATGAAGCGGGCCGGCCCGGATCTCGCAGGCGTCTCCGTGGGGCTGCGGGTTTATCCCGGCACACGGCTGGCGGCGCAACTGGGCGGCGGTCAGGACGACCCGTCTCGGCCGCGCTCCTACCTGGAGCCGGCCGTAGCGCCCTTCGCCTTCGATCTGCTCGACGCACTGATCGGGGACGATAAGCGATTTCTTTTCTTCGACCCATCCCGGCCCGACCGGAACTACAACTACAACGCCAACCAGCGGCTGGTGGAAGCCGTCGCCAAGGGTTATCGCGGCGCCTACTGGGACATCCTGCGAAGGTCTTGACACGTTTCCATATTTCCGGTATTGTAGAAATATGAAAATATCGGAAGGCGACGTCATCCGCTATGCCGATATGCTGGCGGCGATGGGCGCCGAACCGCGGCTGAGGATCATGCGGCTGCTGCTCAAGGCACATCCCGAGGGCCTCATCGCCGGCGACGTGGGAACCGGGCTCAAGATTCCGGGCTCCACGCTGTCGCACCACCTGGAGAAGCTCAAGAACGAAGATCTGGTGCGTGTGCAGCGCGAAGGGACTTTTCTACGGTACACGGCTAACACCGAGGGGCTTAGAGAGTTGCTCACCTTCCTGTACGCCGAGTGCTGCGGGGGGAACCGGCCACTGGCGGTGGATGACATCGTAGAAGTCAGGAGGAAATCATAATGAACGTGAAAGAGGCAGTGAAGGAGAGATACGCGAAAGCGGCGTTGCGGGTGGTTGGTGAAGGCGGCGGCTGCTGCGGGGCGGTGGCCTCCAGCCTGGGGTGCGCCGATCCGATCACGGCGAACCTGTACAACGACACCGAAAAGGGCGCACTGCCCGAGACGGCGGTGCTGGCCTCTCTCGGGTGCGGCAATCCCACCGCGCTGGCGCGGTTGAATGCCGGGGAGACGGTGCTGGATCTCGGCTCAGGCGGCGGGATCAACGTCTTGCTCTCGGCTCGGCGAGTCGGGCCGGCGGGCAAGGCATATGGCTTGGATATGACCGACGAGATGCTGGCCCTGGCGCGCGAGAACCAGCGCAAGGCGGGAGTGGAGAACGTCGAGTTTCTGAAAGGGGAGATCGAGAACATCCCACTGCCCGAAGCCAGCGTGGACGTGATCATCTCGAACTGCGTGATCAACCTGTCGGCCGACAAGGACCGGGTGCTTCGGGAGGCGTTCCGGGTGCTGAGGCCCGGCGGGCGGCTGGCGGTGTCGGACATCGTCGTGCGAGGCGAGATCCCAGCGGAGGTCCGCCGCAACGTGGAGTTGTGGGTAGGCTGCATCGCGGGGGCCCTGGCCGAGGAAGAGTATCGCAAGAAGCTCGAGGCCGCGGGATTCGCGGGCATCGAGATTCAGCCTACGCGGATCTACAAAGTGGAGCAGGCGCGCGAATTCCTGGAGGCGAACGGGATCAACGTCGAGGCGATCGCGCCGCTGGTGGACGAGAAGTTCATCAGCGCCTTCATCCGGGCGGTGAAGCCATCCTAGACGCGCCCGCCGCTCACCCCCACCAGGGCTCGCCGGGGGCCAGGACCGACTTCAGGTACTCCATGTTCAGGTCCAGGCCGAGGCCGGGGAGCGTGGAGACCTTCATGCGGCCGTTCTTGATCACGGGGGCGTTGCTGGCCGCGACTTTGGTCTGGTCCGAGGTGCGCACGCACTCCATCCAGGGGCTGTCGAAGTGGGCCGCCGAGAACTGCTGTGAGGCCATGTTCAATACATGGCCGCTGACGTTGTGCAGGCAGACCGGGATGCGGTAGTTGGCGGCTACGTCGGCGAGGATCTTGACGCCCGTGATCCCGCCGGAGTTGACCAGATCGGGCTGCAACATGCTGACGGCCTGGTTCTGAAGGAAGGGCATGGCCGCTTCCAGAAGCTCCATGTTCTCGCCCGTGGAGATGGGGAGCCGGGTGGAGCGCCGCAGCGCCATCCAGGACTCGGAGAAGTTCGGCGCCAGGGGGTCTTCGAAGTACATGGGCCGGATGGGCTCGATCGCCTCGGCCACCTGGATGGCGCTGGGCACATCCAGCTCGCAGTGGCAGTGAACGATGATCTCGGTGTCCTGTCCGAGGGCTTCCCGGGCCAGGGTGTAGGCTTCCCGGACCTTGCCGAGATCCCGCGGGCTGATGCTGGGGATGTACTCCTGCATATTGATGCCCAGGGCGCTGTGGATGTCGGTCTTGAAGGCGCGGTAGCCCCTGGGATCGTTCAACAGATCGTCGGCGCGCCTCTTCCACGCCTCCTTGCTCTGGAAATCTTTGGCATTGGGGACATGAGAATAGAGCGGGATTTCTTCGCGAAAGTTGCCGCCGAGCAGTTTGGAGACCGGCTGGTTCAGGATCTTGCCCGCCAGGTCCCACAGCGCGATATCGATGCCGCTGAGAACGCGCATCTGCCGCCCGCGCTGGGGATAGGCGTAAAACATGTTGTGAAAGTGTACACGGATGGACAGCGGGTCCTTGCCGACCAGACCCAAGTGGGGGAGCCGGCCGCCGCTGATCCCCGCAATAACGTCTCTTGCGAACGAGCCGCCTCCGCCGCAAGGGCCGATGCCACAAATCCCCGCGTCGGTCTCAATCTTGATGAGCGTGCCGGGGTCCCTTACCTGCATCGCCTTGATGGCAGTGATCTTGATCTGGCCGGCAGCGGGCGCCGCCAGTGCCTCGTAACGGGCAAGCCAGGCGCCCACGGGGACGGCCAAAGCGGTTTTGAAAAAATCTCGTCGGGTCATCATGATCTCGCCACTATAGAACATCCAGGCTGGGAGGGGATAGTGCGGAGGGCGCAGATTGAGCGCGATATTCTCCCTGCTCAACCCACTACTTACAGTAGATGAGAGTCTTCGCCCTGCTTCTGTTGCCGGCGTGTCTGGCGGCGCAGTTCGCCAGCGACGCGGGCATTCTAAAAATCCGCATCGTGCAGTCCAGCGGACCAGTGCATATCCTGGGGACACGCAGCTCGGCGGCCTTGACCATCCAGGTGACCGACGAGAGGGGTGACCCTGTCCCAGACGCCGCCGTGAGTTTTCAACTGCCCGCTTCCGGGCCCGGTGGCACGTTCAGCAACGGTCTGACGACGGATGTGGCTATCACCGGGGCGGACGGAAGAGCATCCGCTTCCGGCGTTCACTGGAACAGTATCCCCGGCCCTTGCGACATCCGGGTGACCGTGGCAAAAGGCGCACTTCGCGCATCGATCGCCTCCCCTCACAGGCTGCTGGCTTCGGCAACCGCGTCTCCGGGCTCGCATGTTGCCGTGTCGATGGGCCGAAGCCGTCGCAAGATTGTGCTGATCGTGGCGGGAGTCGCTGCGGGTGCGGCGGTTGCCGGGCTGGCCTTGGGCAAGCGGGTAACCCCTGGCTCGAGCACGGCTTCCTCGGGCTCCGCCAGCCTGAGCGTGGGGACGCCAACGATTACCATCGGAGCACCCCAATGACGCGTATCCTTCTGGCTCTAGCCGCCATGGTGGGCTCGTTGCTGGCGCAGTCAGGGATCTCACCGCCTCTGACCGGCTATGCCAAGGACAGCGGCGGCGCATTGCGGCCGGTGTACGGCGTAGCGGGAAACCTTGTGCTCGGCGTACCCATTGCCGAAGGGGTCATCTCGGCGGCCTTCTCGGGGCGCGTCGGCTTGGCCAAGACATCGGACTCGCTTTACGCTTTCGACCCGCGGGGCCGGCCTCTGGGCCGCATCGACGCGCCCGATGGCCCGGCACGGTTCTCCTTCTCAGTTGACGGCACGATGGCACTAGTGTGTCTCTCAGGAACTTCCGAGTCGATCCTCTGGAAGGACGGGGGCTTCCAGTCCGTGTCTGTCACGGATTGCGAGACGCCCGCCCTTCCGCTCTTTTCCGAAGGCGACGAGCTGGTCTTCCGGAAAGCCGACGGAACCCAGCTTCGGAAGAAGATCGGGGGGCCAGCACTCAGCATCGACCAGATGGGTGAAGGTTGGTTTTCGGTGCGAGAGGAGACGCGCCGCCTCGCGGTCCGCGTGTTTGAAGACCGGCTGGAGACGTACCGGCTTCCGGAGGCCGCGCCATGATCGGGAGGCTGCTCGCAGTTTGCAGAAAAGCCTGCCAGAATGCGGGCCAGGACAAGACGGGAGTCTCATCCCACACCTCGAATCAGCGAGCTGCGTCCACGTGGGGTATGTCTCCTGACTTGCCCGGCAGGCTCTTCCGCAAACTGCTGAGCGCCGCTCTGCTGTTGCCGCTGGCGCTTGCGGCGCAGATGAAGCTGTACGTGGTCCCGCAGGGGGTCGAGGAGGCTGTCGGCACGTCGTATGAGGTGGGGACGGCCGCGGCCGGCGAGTACCTGGACACCACCTTCCGCGTAAGGAATACTTCCATTCTGCCGGCGTGGCTCCAGGGACTGAACCTGGCGGGCGCCCGCTTCTCTTTCCCCAGCCTTCCGAAGCTGCCCGTTCTCGTGGCGGGGGGCGAAGAGGTGGAGTTCGTGGTGCGGTTCACCCCGCTCGATGCCGTCTCCTACTACGCGTACCTGAACGTCAATGGAGTCACTACCCTGCTAACGGGAACTGGACTGGAGCCGAAGCCGCCCGAGCCGCCTGCTCCTGTCGAGCTTCCTGACCTGCCCGATCCGCGGATCGTCGTCGATCCGCCCGCTCTGCGGGGAGGACAGCAGGCAAAGGTTGCCATCCGGCTGGCGTCCGTTTCCAAGATTTCGGCGAACGGCCAGCTATCGATGGAGTTCACGCCCAGCGTCGCGGGCAAAGGCGACGATTCCGCCGTTCTCTTTGCGGCCACGGGCAGCCGCGGCATCTCTTTCACGGTGGCCGCGGGAGAGGATCTGGGAAGATTCAGCGGCGGCACGGACACGGAGTTCCAGACCGGCACCACGGCCGGCGTGATTACGTTCACGGTGAAGCTCGGGCCGTACACCGAGCAGTTCACGGCCGAGGTTCCTCGCGCCCCTGTGGTGGTGGCGAGCGCACGCTCGGCGCGCGTCACGAGCGGCATCGAGGTCCAAGTCACGGGTTTCGATACCTCGCGCTCCACATCCTTGCTTGTGTTCACGTTCTTCGACCTGGGAGGGCGCACGGTGGCTCCCGGCGCAATCCAGGTGGACGCCTCCCGGGCCTTCCAGCAGTACTTCGAGACGACCGGCTACGGGAGCATGTTCACGCTGCGCGCGGTGTTCCCCGTGCTGGGCGACAGTTCGCAGGTTGGCGCCGTGGACGTGGAACTCAGTAATTCCCTGGGGGACACACGGACCGGACACGTGCAGACCCAGTAACGTGGTCAGCGCCAGCCCAGGTGGAGGGCGACGATCCCCGCCGTCATACGCTCGAAGCTGACTTCCCGAAAGCCGGCCGCGCGCATGTCCCCGGCCAGCGTATCGGCGTCCGGAAAGCGGCGCACCGACTCGGGCAGATAGGCATAAGCTTCCCGGGAACCGGAGAGAACACCGCCGACGGCCGGCAGCAACCGGCGTGAGTAGAAATCGTAAAGCGCGGCAAAAACCCGCGAGGGCGGCCGGGAGAACTCCAGGATGGCGGCCAGGCCACCCGGCCTCAGCACGCGGGCCATCTCCCCCAGCCCGGCGCGATAGTTGGCGAGGTTGCGAAAGCCGAAAGCCACGGTGACGAGGTCGATGGAACTGTCAGGCAAGGGCAGACACAGGGCGTCCGCTTCTAAGAGGGCGGAGTGCATGTCGGCCGCCGCGAGTTTGCTCTGTGCAATGGCCAGCATGGGGCGGCAGAAGTCGCAACCCCAAACCGCGGAGCTCCGCCCGGCTTCGAGCGCCATCAGGAGGTCGCCGGTGCCGCAGCACACATCGAGGGCGCGCGCGGCGGGCCGGGCGAGGACGGGCCCGACTCGCTCGACCGTACGGCGCCGCCAGGAGCGGTCGATATTGAACGAGAGCAGGTGGTTGAGGAGATCGTAGCGCTGCGCCACGGAGGCGAACATGCGGCGCACCCAGTGGGCGGCTTCCTCCTCGCCCGCCGCACCGGGCGGCCTGGTTCCCCCCGCGGGAGGCGCGCTCATGCCAGCGCCGCTCGGGCCGCCTCGAGCACCGTGCTTTCATCCAGGCCGGAAACGATCCGGACTTGGCCGATCCTCTCGGGCAGCACGAAGTGCACTTTTCCGTGCAAGGTCTTCTTGTCGCTGGCCATGCGCTTGACGAGGTTGGCGTCAGAGACGCCTTCGAGCGAAGGGAGGGGGCCGTAGAGGTCGATCGTTTCGATGATCTGGCCGGCCTGATCGGGCGGCAGCAGAGCGGTCAGCCGAGCCAGGTGGACGGCGGCCTTCATCCCGAACGCCACCGCCTCCCCGTGCAGGAAGCGCACGTAGCCGGTTTCGGACTCGAGGGCGTGGCCATAGGTGTGGCCGAAGTTCAGGATGCGGCGCAGGTCGCTTTCGCGCTCGTCGGCCGAAACGACTTCGGCCTTGATGCGCACCGATTCCGCGATCATCTGCCCAACGGCCTCGGGCGATTGCGCCAGCACCGCGGCGCGCTCGTCGGTCATAAGCCGGAACAGCTCCGGGGAGCGGATGACGCCGCACTTCACGACTTCGTAAATGCCAGCGCGGTACTCGCGCTCGGGGAGCGTGGCCAGCACGTCCGGATCGATGAGCACGACCAGCGGCTGGTGAAAAGCGCCCACCAGGTTCTTGCCCGATTTCAGGTTGACTCCGGTCTTACCGCCCACACCCGCGTCCACCTGGGCGAGCAAGGTGGTGGGCACCTGGATCACCGGCACTCCTCGCATGAAAACCGCGGCCACGAAGCCGGCTACATCATCGACCACGCCGCCGCCGAAGGCCATCACGATAGCGGAGCGGTCACCGCCTCGCCGCACCATCTCCTCGGCCAGACGCTCCACTTCGTCGAGCTTCTTTCTGTCCTCGCCGCCTCGAAAAAAGACCACATCGTAAGTGCGTCCCGCAAGGCCCCGCTCGAGGGTCTGGCCGTGGAGGCCCCACACGTCGTGGGTGGTGATCACGAAGAGCCTGCGTGTTCTCTCGGGGACGTAGTTGCCCGCGCGCGCCAGAATGCCGCGCTCGACCAGCGCCTGGTAGTTCCGCTGCGGAGTGCTTACCTCGAAGGACGGCATACAAAAGTTGTACCACGCGCGGGGTGCTAGAATCGCTGTTTAGATGACTGCCGATTTTTTGGTGGTCGGCGCGGGGGTAGCGGGCCTGCGAGCTGCCATCGAACTGGCCGAGGCCGGCGAGGTTCTGGTGGTAGCCAAGGACAGCCTCCGGGAATCCTCCTCTGAGTACGCTCAAGGCGGGGTTGCCGTGGCCCTGAGCGACGACGACGAAGTTGAATTGCACGAGCAGGATACTCTTGCCGCCGGCGACGAGCTGTGCGATCGGAACGCGGTCCACACCCTTGTGGAGGAGGGCCCCGCGGCCATCCAGCAACTCATCGCCTGGGGAGCGGAATTCGACCGTGAGGGAACCAAGCTGGCTTTCGGGCGCGAGGGCGCGCACAGCCGGAGCCGCATCGTGCATGCACAGGGCGACTCCACGGGCCGCGAAATCTCGCGGACTCTGTACCACAAGGCTGCCTCACTCCCCAACATACAGTTCCGGAGCTTCACCGCCATCACGGACTTGCTGATCGATGGAGGAGCGGCCGCGGGCGTGGTGGCCTGTGATTCCTATACCCGAAGGCTGGTGCCGTTGTCGGCGCGGGCCGTGTTGCTGGCGACAGGCGGTTTGGGGCGAGTCTACCTGGAGACCACCAACCCGGACGTGGCCACCGGGGACGGCGTGGCCGCCGCCTACCGCGCGGGGGCTGAGATCAGCGACATCGAATTCGTGCAGTTTCATCCCACCGCGCTGCACCTGGAAGGCGCGCCGAACTTCCTGCTCACGGAAGCGCTTCGGGGCGAAGGCGGCTACCTGCGCAACTCCACGGGTGAACGCTTCATGGAGCGCTACCATCCGCTCAAGGAACTGGCGCCGCGCGACGTCGTATCGAGATCGATGGTCGCCGAAATGCAACGGACGGGCGCCCCGCATGTGTTCCTTGACCTGACGCACCTTCCGGCGGAGTTTGTCAGGGCGCGATTCCCGAGGGTGTACCAGACTTGCCTGAAGTACGGCGTGGACATCACCAAGGATCCCGCACCCGTGCATCCAGCCGCCCACTATGCCATGGGTGGGGTCCGCACCGACCTGGAGGGCCGTACCAGCCTTCCCCGTCTGTTCGCGGCCGGCGAAGTGGCCGCCACTGGCGTACACGGAGCCAACAGGCTGGCCAGCAACTCCCTCCTGGAGGCGATGGTCTTCGGTGCCCGCGCGGGCAGAAGGATGCGGGAATGGGCCGGCGTACGGGCTCTCGCTCCGCCCACCTTCCCGCCGCCCGAGTTCCCGGACATCTCCGAGGAGGAACTGCGCAGGCTGGCGTGGGAGAACTGCGGAATCATCCGGACGAGGGATGGACTGGCCGCCGCCCGCGACCGCGTGCAGTCGACACCCATGCGGCCTTGCCCGTACCCCAACCGCGGCCTGTTCGAGTTGCGTGGCATGAGGGAGATCGTCTACCTCATTGCCGGCTGCGCCCTGGCCCGAAAGGAGAGCCGTGGGGCGCACTACAGGACCGATTATCCCGAAAAGAATCCGGAGTACAGAAGGCACTCCCGGATCACCAGGAACAATGAAGTTACCTTCTTCTGAGCGGCCACAGCCGGCCGGCGACCACCACGGCTACCGCGCAGAAGGCCTCCACTCCATATCGTGCCGCTGCGGCAGGGTGGAACTGCTGCACGATGAATGGGTCGGTCATGATCATCTCGCCGCCGACCCGGCCCAGGATGGCCGCCCCCAAGTAGATCAGCACTGGGTACTTCTCCATCAGGACCGACAGGAAATTGCTCGTGAAAATAACGAATGGAATACTCAGGCCGAGCCCGCCGACGAGGAGGTAGATGTTGCCTTTCGATGCCGCCGCAACCGCGAGAATATTGTCGAGGGACATCGTCAGGTCGGCAAGCGCGATGAACCGGATGGCCCGCCAGAAACTCCCCGTCTTCACCTCCGTCGCTCTCTCGGGAGATGTATCGAGGAAGAGCTTAACGGCAATCCAGAGAATGACCACTCCTCCCGCGAGTTGGACGAACTGCAGCTCCAGCAGTCGGGCTGCGACGAAGGTTATGGCGACGCGAAGGACCACCGCCATCCCGGCGCCGGCGGCAATCGCGACCTTGCGCTGCTCCCTGGGAATGGTGTTGGCAGCCAACGCGATGACCACGGCATTATCGCCGGCCAGCAGGATATCGATCGCGACAATGGTTAGACAACTGAGAAGGAAATGCCAGGGCAAATCTCAGTTTACACCGCGCCCGTCCCGTCTTTCCGGGTGTGACGGAGCTCCACCCCTGCGGTAGAATTAGGATTGCTCATACAATGAAAGCGCAAGTCCGTTCCACTACAGTGCTTAGCGTCCGCCGCGACGGGAAAGTCGTCATGGCCGGCGACGGCCAGGTGACCTTCGGGCAGGAGGTGCTGAAAGCCTCCGCCCACAAGCTGCGCCGCCTCTATAACGGCAAGATCCTGGCGGGCTTTGCCGGTTCCACCGCCGACGCCTTTGCGTTGTTCGCGCGCTTCGAAATCAAGCTCGAGCAGCACGGCGGCAACCTGGCTCGCAGCGTAGTGGAGCTGGCCAAAGACTGGCGCACCGACCGGGCCTTGCGCCACCTGGAGGCGCTATTGCTCGTGGCCGACACGGAGAGCACCTACATTGTGAGCGGCAGCGGCGACGTGATCGAACCCGACGAAGGCGTGGCGGCCATCGGATCGGGCGGTCCCTTCGCCAAGGCCGCGGCCGTGGCTCTGATGGATAACACGGACCTGAGCGCCCGTCAGATTGCAGAAAAGGCAATGGGCATCGCTGGTAAGATCTGCATCTACACGAACGAGTCCATCAGCTACGAGGAACTCGGCTAGTTATGGTCATCTATCTTCCCAGCCAATCGACCGAAGAAACCCCGGTGCTCGATGAGCTTACCCCCAGGGAGATTGTTCGCGAGTTGGACAAGTACGTCATCGGCCAGGCGGACGCCAAGCGCGCGGTCGCGGTGGCCTTGCGGAACCGGATCCGGCGGCAGAGGCTGGACGCCGAAATGGCCGAGGAAGTCATACCCAAGAACATCCTCATGATGGGGCCGACGGGGGTCGGCAAGACGGAGATCGCCCGCCGGCTGGCCAGGCTGGCCAACTCGCCGTTCCTCAAGGTGGAGGCCAGCAAGTTCACCGAGGTGGGCTACGTCGGCCGTGACGTGGAGTCGATGATTCGCGACCTGGTGGACATCGCCATCGACATGGTGCGCGAGGAGCGGCTGGACGAGGTGGCCGAGCGCGCCGAGAAGAACGCCGAGGACCGCGTCCTGGAGATGCTCATGCCCGCGCAGCCCGAGTCCACCGACAGCATCGAGCGCACCCGGGAGAAACTGCGCGAGAAGCTGCGAACCGGCAAGCTGGACGACCGCCTGGTGGAGATTGACGTGAAAGAGCGAGGCCCCACCTTCGAGATCGCCACCAATATGGGCGTCGAGGAGATGGACGTCAACCTGAAGGACGTCCTGCCGGGCCTGTTCGCCGGGCGCACGCGCAAGCGCAAGATGCGGGTGAGCGAAGCGCTCGACAACCTGACCCAGGAAGAAGAACAGAAGCTCATCGACATGGACCAGGTGACGCGCGTCGCCCTGGACCGCGTGGAGCGCAGCGGCATTATCTTCCTGGACGAAATCGACAAGATCGCCGGACGCGAATCGGGCCATGGCCCGGACGTGAGCCGTGAAGGCGTGCAGCGGGACATCCTGCCGATTGTCGAAGGCACCACCGTGAATACGCGGCACGGCTTCGTTCGCACGGACCACATTCTTTTTGTCGCCGCCGGCGCCTTTCACGTCTCCAAGCCCAGCGACATGATCCCGGAGCTTCAGGGCCGCTTCCCCATCCGCGTGGAGCTGAAATCTCTGACCGAACAGGATTTCATCCGCATCCTGAAGGAGCCGAAAAACGCGCTGGTCAAGCAGTACCAGGCGCTGCTGGAGACCGAGGGCATCAAGCTGACCTTCACCACCGACGCCCTGGCCGAGATCGCCGGCTTTGCCGCTCGGGTCAACGAAAACACGGAGAACATCGGCGCCCGGCGGCTGCACACCATTATGGAGAAACTGCTCGAGGAGGTCTCCTTCGAAGGGCCGGACCTGCGCAAGAAGAATGTCAAGGTGGACTCGGCCTTCGTGCGCAAGCAGCTCGCCGACATCGTCAAGGACCAGGACCTGAGCCGGTACATCCTCTGATCTGATGCCGATCCGCCGGATACTACTGCCGCTGGCCTGTGTTTCGCTGGCGGGATGCGGGACCATTGGTGACCTGCGGCCGCCGACGCTCGATATCCCGCGCAAGGTGACCGACCTGCGTGTCGTCGAGCGGGCGGACAAGATCGTGATCGACTTCACCATCCCGGCGCTCACCACCGAGGATCTGCCGCTCAAGCTGGCCAAGGTCGATTTGAGGGCGGGGCCGTATGCACAAAGCCCGTTCGATGCGGAAGCCTGGGCGGCACGCGCGCAGAGCCTGGACACGGCCGGCTTGAAGCCGGGGCCAGCTAATCTTCAGATGGATGCGGCGCCGTGGAAGGGGCAGGAGTTGTTCTTCCGTGTGCGCCTGTTCAGCCACAAGGGCAGGGACAGTGGCTGGTCGGAGTTCGCGGCGCTCAGCGTGATTCCTCCCTTGGAGACGCCTTTGGGGTTGAAGGCCGAGGCCGTGGCACAGGGCGTGCGGCTGAGCTGGGCGGGCCCGGAAGGCCCGGCGGGAGTGAGCTTCCGGATACGGCGTGGCGCCGGCAAACAGGCTCCCGCCGAAGTGGCTACCGTGAGCGGGCGAGAGTGGGTGGATACCGGCGCCCGTTTCGGAGAAACTTACGCGTACACGCTCCAGGCGGTGGTCAAGACCGGCGCCACGTGGGCTGAGAGCGAAGTCAGCCAGCCGGTGACGGTCACCCCCGTGGATCGCTTCCCGCCGGCGGTTCCACAGGGCCTCACCGGGTTGGCGGGAAGCGCCAGCATCGAACTGACTTGGGACCCGAACGCGGAGGCCGACCTTCGCGGCTACTACGTCTACCGCTCCTCTGGCGCCGGAGCCTGGACGCGGTTGGGAGACGTTGTCGAGACTCCCAGCTACAGCGACCGGGAGGTGAAGCCTGGGATGGCGTATCGGTACGCCGTATCCTCGGTGGATCAGTCGGGCAATGAGAGCCAGCGATCCAGCGCCGTCGAAGTATCGATGCCTTGATTATTCCTGGCGCAGCGCCACCACCGGGTCCACGCGCAGCGACTTGCGGGCGGGCAGGTAGCACGCCACCAGCGCCAGCGCTGCCAGCAGCAGCGGAGCGCCTATGAGCAGTACTGGGTTGGACGGGTTCCTGCCGGTGGTCCTGGCGATCACGGACAGCGCCGCGGCCAGTGCGCGCATTCCGGCCCAGGCCAGGGCCAGACCAATCGCCGTGCCAAGCGCGACCAGGACCGCCCCTTCTTGCATCACCAGCGCGAGCACATCGGCGCTCCGGGCGCCCAGGGCGACGCGAGTCCCGATTTCCCGGCGGCGCCGCGCCACCGAATACGCCGTCACACCCGCGAGCCCGACCGAAGCCAGGATCAAGCCGAACAGGCCGATGAAGCTGTAGGTCCACAGGACCGCCCGCACCGGGGACATCAACTGGTCGATCTGTTCGGGCATGCCGCGGGCGTCGAACGGTGTGAGCTTTTCGTCGATGGCCGATATTTCGCGCCGCACCGCACCGATGGCATCGACGCCCGGCGCGGCGCGCACCATCAGAGTCAAGCCGTGCAACGCAGGCCGCGCGTAGTCCGCCGGGCGCAGAGGTAGGTAAATAACGCCGGGCGGGGCGACCGTGACGCCATCCCTCACGTTCTTGGCCACTCCAACCACTTCGAACACCTCGGCCCTTTCCGAGATCGGGGCACGCCCGCCTCCGGACGAAGTAAGAGCCCCGAATTGCGGCATCTCGTCGTTGCCGATCTCGAGGCGCTGGCCCAAGGGATCCTTACCCTTCCAGCACTCCTGCGCCAGATTCTCGCTGACGATGGCTGCCCTCGAACGATCTGTCTCGTCTTCCCTCCGGAAGCTCCGGCCGCGCACGACATCAATGCCGAGGGTGTCGAAGAAATCCTCGCCCACAGAGGACCGTCGGGCATAACGGATCACTTTCGAGCCGCCTGGGCCGCCGACCGAGTACGCCGTGCCCGGCTTGCCGCTCATCGACATGGGCACTGAATCCGCGACACTCGCGGAGGTCACGGCAGGTAGCCGCTGCACCCGCTCCAGCAGCTTTCGGAAGAAAGCGGCTGCCTGCTCGCTGGAATAGCCGTCGCGAACAGGATCCAGGGAGATGAGATAGAGCCTCTGGGGATTGAAGCCAACTTCTGTCCCCACGATTCTCCGGTGGCCGATCACCAGGAATCCAGTGATCAGAAGCAGCGCCAGCGATCCCGCCACCTGGGAGACCACGAGCAGGTTGCGCGGGCTCAGACGCCGGCGCCGGCCGAGCCGCACGTTGCCGCTGTCTTTCAGCGCCGGCGTGAGATCAGTACGGGTAGCCCGCAGCGCAGGCGCCAGGCCAAGCGCCAAACCCGTGAAGACGGTCAGGCCGAGAGTGAACAGCAGGACCCGGAGGTCGGGCTCCACGTTGATACTGAGCGGCATAGGGTAGAGCATCGGCATCTGGGAAGCCAAACGCATCACCCAGGCGGCCATGAGGAACCCCAGCACGCCGGCGCCCGTGGCGACGAGCATGCTTTCCGTCAACAACTGGCGGATGAGCCTCCCCCGGCTCGCGCCCAGCGCCAGGCGAACGGCGATCTCCCTGCGCCGGTCCGCCGCCCTCGCCAGCAGCATGTTGGCGACGTTGAAACTGGCGATCAACAGGATCATGCCGCCGAGCACTGTGAAAAACGTCGTGTACAGTGGCAGGTCCCGCTTGGGGATGGGCAGCACCTTGCCGCCGGGCAAGAGCGTGACGCGCCGGCCCTTCCGGTTTCTTTCCGGATCACCGTATTCCTGTTCCAGTTGCCGTGCGATAGCATCCAGAGCGGCCTCGGCGCGAGGGGCGCCGACGCCCGGCCGCAGCCGCGCTACGACGTGAAAAGTCGCCAGATCATGCCGCTCCAGCACATCGCCTGCCAACTCCGGTGCCAGGCGGCCGCCCACCGACACAGGAAGCCACAGGTCCGCGCCGTAGACCATGGGTGACGCGCCCTGGAACTCCTTCGGCCCGACACCGATGATGGTGCATGGCCGCCCGTTGACCTGGAGGGCCTGGCCCACCGCCAACGGATCGGCCCCCAGATGGTTCCGCCAGAAACGGTAGCTGACCACGACGATGGGCGCGCGGCCGGGCTGTTCGTCCTCGGCGCGGAACACTCTGCCCAAGGCTGGAATCACTCCCAGCGTGGGGAAGTAGGACGCCGTCACGAGGTGCCCCCAGGTGCGCTCCGTGTGGCCGCCGAGTGAGACTCCGAAGGGTACCGGGGCGGCGTAGGCTAACGTGCCCGAGAACAGGTCGCTTCGCTCGCTGTAACGCTTGTAGTTGGGATACGATACCGGCCCTTGGACCACGACCAACTCGCCAGGCTTCCGGACCGCAGGTACGTCGCGCAGAACGTAGCCGTTCAATTCGCTGAAGGCCGATGTTGCGACGCCGATGCCGAGGGCGAGCGAGACGACCGCGACGATGGTGAAGCCCGGTGAGGCGGCGAGCATGCGCAGACCGTAGTGGACGTCGCGCCGCAACTCGGCCGCGTGCTCGATCGCCACGCGGAGGGCGATATCTGCCAGCAACCGCGCCAATCCGAACATTCCGTGACGCCGCCAGACGCCTTCGGCGGCGTCCTCGGTCACCTGGAGCAACTCGTCGCCGTACGCGCACTTGAACTCGTCTGGAAACGCCCGCGCCAGCGCTCGGTACAGCCGCAGGCTGACCGCCACCGGTCGCGTCATGATTCTGCCTTCTTGTCCGCCAGGCCGCGCTTGGCATGGATGACGCGGACCAGAGCCTCCAGCCGTGCGCTCTCGGCCGCCAGCACTCGCCGGCCGAGGCGGGTGAGGCGGTAATAGCGGCGGCGGGCGTCATCCAGGTCTGGCGCGGGCCGTTCGTCGGACTCCTCGATCAGGTCCGCTTCGCCCAGCCTCTTGAGCGTGCCGTAGAGCGTCGCGGGCCAGAGCCGCACCTTGCCGCCGGTGCGTTCCAGGACCTCCTGCATGATCCCGTAGCCGTGCTGCTCCTGGTCGGCCAGAGAGAGCAGGACGTGAAACCAGTGTGGTTTAAGCGGGATAAAGTCTTCCGGCGCGGGTGGTCTCGTCATAGCTTTATCTATATCGATCAATATATATAATGAACAGGACCGAAAGTCAATAGCGTCGGCGGCGGGAGCTACAATGGCTTTGCCCAGAGCTATGCCAGATCGACTCCGTTTCTGCTTTGAAAACGTCGAACCGCGATTGTTCCCTACTTGCAGGCCCTCCAAGATTGTCTGCGTGGGCCGGAACTACGTCGAACATGCCAAGGAATTGGGGAATCCGGTACCGGCTGAGCCGCTCATCTTCCTCAAACCTCCGTCGTCGTTGATTGATACCGGGCAGCCAATCGTGTATCCGGCCATCTCGGAATTCGTGAGCTACGAGGGAGAACTGGGGGTCGTGATCGGCAAGCGCGCCCGGCGCGTGAAGGCCGACCAGGCCGCCGAGTACATCTACGGCTACACCTGCGTCAACGATGTGACCGCCAGGGATTTGCAGAAGAAAGATGGCCAGTGGTCCCGGGCCAAGGGCTTCGACACCTTCTGCCCCGTGGGCCCATGGATCGTGCCCAGGGAGCAGGTGGATTTCGACAAGCTCCGCGTGCGGACCTTCGTGGACGGGGTGAAGAAACAGGATGCCTCGGTTCATGATATGATCTTTTCGGTCGCACTCATCATCGAATTCGTCACCCGGGTTATGACCCTCGAACCGGGTGATCTGCTGGCTACTGGAACCCCACCCGGAGTAGGGCCTTTGGAGGTGGGGAGTGTGGTCCGGGTGGAACTCGAGGGTGTCGGTTTCATCGAGAACCCCGTAGTTCGAGAATGAGAGTGCGGTTTCACCCACCGGGCACGGGACCTCTGTCGTTGAGGTTGGGGCAAGAGGCGCAGCCGGTCTACACGCGCCTCGAAGAGGCCTGCCGACACACTACGGCCTTGTGGGATAAATACTTTGTTTTCAGTCGGATGAAATGAATGATACCATTTCCGATCTGTTTCGGGTTGGATGGCCCCGGGGGCTGTCCTGCCTGGACTTAAAAATGCCGTGATTAGCTGTATTCCAAGTGGATTGATTCAACGATGAATAGACCTAAAGTCACCATTGATGGTAACGAAGCCACGGCATACGTGGCGCACCAGATTAACGAAGTAATCGCCATATATCCTATTACCCCCTCCTCCAATATGGGAGAGTGGGCCGACGAGTGGTCCGCGAAGGGCAAACCCAATATCTGGGGCACGGTGCCCACGGTTGTGGAGATGCAGAGCGAGGGGGGAGCCTCGGCCGCGCTGCACGGCGCGTTGCAGGGAGGCGCCCTGGGCACGACCTTCACCGCGTCACAGGGCCTGCTGCTGATGATTCCCAGCATGTTCAAGATTGCCGGTGAGTTGACTCCGGCGACGATCCACGCCACCGCTCGCACGGTGGCTACGCACGCCCTGTCGATCTTCGGCGACCACAGCGACGTGATGGCCACCAGAAGCACCGGCTGGGGCATGCTCGCTTCGGGCGGAGTACAGGAAGCCATGGACATGGCTTTGATCGCGCAGGCTGCGTCGCTGGAGTCGCGGATCCCGTTCTTGCACTTCTTCGACGGTTTCCGGACTTCGCACGAGGTCGCCAAGGTGGAACAGCTCACCGTGGACGACCTGCGCGCGATGATGGACGAGAAGCTGATCCAGGCGCACCGTGCCCGCGCGCTTGCGCCGGAGCACCCGGTGCTGCGCGGCAGCAGCCAGAACCCGGACGTCTTCTTCCAGGCGCGCGAGACCGGGAATCCCTTTTACATGGCCTGCCCGGCCATCGTTCAGGGGGTGATGGACAAGTTCGCGAAGATCGTGGGCCGCCAGTACCAACTGTTTGATTACGTGGGCGCTCCGGATGCCGAACGCGTGGTCGTGCTGATGGGCAGCGGCGCCGAGATTGCGCACGAAACGGTGGAGTATCTGACGGCGCGCGGAGAGAAGGTTGGAGTAATCAAAGTCCGCTTGTACCGGCCGTTCTCGGTGGAGCACTTCGTGGCGGCCCTGCCGGCCACGGTGAAGACGGTCGCCGTGCTCGACCGCACCAAGGAGCCGGGGGCTCCGGGCGAACCGCTGTACCTGGACGTGATGACCGCCATAGGCGAATCCATGGCCGCGGGCGCCGCGCCGTTCAAGACCGCGCCGCGCGTTCTCACCGGCCGGTACGGTCTGTCCTCGAAGGACTTCACGCCGGCGATGGTCAAGGCCGTGCTCGATGAAGCGGCCAAGCCAAGCCCGAAGAACCACTTCACCGTGGGCATCCACGACGACGTCACGCACACCAGCTTGGATTACGATCCTGAGTTCTCGACCGAGGATCCGCGGACGGTTCGCGCCATGTTCTACGGCCTGGGTTCGGACGGCACCGTGGGCGCCAACAAGAATTCCATCAAGATCATCGGCGAGGACACGGATAACTACGCGCAAGGCTACTTCGTCTACGACTCGAAGAAGGCCGGTGCAGTGACGATCTCGCACCTCAGGTTTGGGCCGAAGCAGATACGGTCCAGCTACTTGATCGGCCAGGCGAGTTTCGTCGCCTGCCACCAGTTCTCTTTCCTGGAGCGGCTGGACATGCTGAAGGCCGCGCGGCCCGGGGCCACCTTCCTGCTCAACAGCCTGTACGGGCCGGACGAGGTTTGGGACCAACTGCCACGGAAGGTACAGAAGCAGATCATCGACAAGAAGCTGAAATTCTACGTGATTGACGCCTACGAGGTCGCCAAGAAGACCGGCATGGGGGTGCGCATCAACACCATCATGCAGACCTGCTTCTTCGCCATCAGCGGCGTGCTGCCTCGCGAAGAGGCCATCGCCGCCATCAAGCACGCCATCGAGAAGACCTACGGCAAGCGCGGCGAATCGGTGGTGAAGAAGAACTTCGCGGCCGTCGACGCCGCCCTCGACCACCTGTACGAGGTCACCGTGCCCTCGGCGGTCACCAGCGCCTTTGACGTTCGCCGCGCGGTGCCCGAAGCGGCGCCCGAGTTCGTGCAGCGGACGCTGGCGCCCATCGTCGCCGGCGAGGGCGACAGCGTGCCGGTCAGTCTGATGCCGAAAGATGGCACCTTCCCCACAGCCACAGCGCAATGGGAGAAGCGCAACATCGCTCTGGAAATCCCGGTGTGGGACGAGCAGCTCTGCATCCAGTGCGGCAAGTGCATCCTGGTTTGTCCGCACGCCGTCATCCGCGCCAAGGTCTACGAGGCCGAGTTGCTGACCGGCGCGCCCCCGGCATTCAAGGCCGTGCCGGCGCGCTGGAAGGAGTTCAAGGACAAGAAGTATACGCTGCAAACAGCTCCGGAAGATTGCACCGGCTGCGGGCTCTGCGTGGAGGTCTGCCCGGTCAAGAGCAAGACCGAGGCCAAACGCAAGGCCATCAACATGGCGCCTCAGCCCCCCATCCGCGAGCAGGAGCGCGCCAACTGGGAGTTCTTCCTGAAGATCCCGGACAACGACCGCCGCGCGTTGAACTTCAGCCAGGTGAAGGACAACCAGTTGCTGCGGCCGCTGTTCGAATTCTCCGGCGCCTGTGCGGGTTGCGGAGAAACGCCCTACATCGAGCTGATGACGCGCTTGTTCGGCGACCGCGCCGTCATCGGCAACGCCACCGGCTGCTCTTCGATCTACGGCGGCAACCTGCCGATGACGCCTTATTGCGTGGACGCCAACGGCCGCGGTCCGGCCTGGAATAATTCGCTGTTCGAAGACTGCGCGGAGTTCTCGATGGGCATCCGCCTGGCGATCGACGCGCAGAACACGTTCGCCAAGGACATCCTGCGGAGGCTCTCGCCCCAGATCGGTGACGAGTTGATTTCGGGGCTGCTCCACGCCGACCAGTCCACCGAAACGGGCTTGGCGGCGCAACGCGAGCGCGTCGGCCAGCTCAAGAACAAACTGGGCGGGCTCGACACCCGCGAGGCGCGCGACCTGCTGGCGGTGGCCGACACGCTGGTTCGGAAAAGCGTGTGGGGCTTCGGCGGCGACGGCTGGGCCTACGACATCGGCTACGGCGGCTTGGACCACGTGCTGGCTTCCGGGGCCAACGTCAATCTGCTGGTGCTCGACACCGAGGTTTATTCGAACACCGGCGGCCAGATGTCCAAGGCCACGCCGATCGGCGCGGTCGCCAAGTTCGCTTTCGGCGGCAAGGCGAAGCCCAAGAAGGACCTGGGCATGATGGCCATGTCTTACGGCAACGTCTACGTGGCCCGGGTTGCCTTCGGGTCCAGCGACATGCAAACGGTGAAGGCCTTCCTGGAGGCCGAGGCCTACAACGGTCCGTCCATCCTGATCTGCTACAGCCACTGCATTGCGCACGGCTACGACCTGGTGCATGGACTGGAGCAGCAGAAGGCCGCGGTGCAGTCCGGCTACTGGCCGCTGTACCGGTACAACCCGGACCTGGTGAAGCAGGGCAAGAATCCCCTGATCCTGGATTCGCGGGCTCCCGCACTACCGCTGGAGAAGTACATCTACAATGAGACGCGCTACACGATGCTGGTCCAGAGCAATCCGGAGGCGGCTAAACGGTTGCTCGCGATGGCGCAGGAGGAAGTGGCCAAACGCTGGAAGCTGTACGAACATCTCGCCTCGATGCCGGGCAACGGCAAGCTGCAGGAGGCGGTTGCTCAGGAGGTGAAAAATGCTTGACCTGACTACGACCTATCTGGGACTTAAGCTTAAGAACCCGCTGGTGGTTTCTCCGTCGCCCCTGACCGAGCAGATCGGGAATATTCTGCGGATGGAGGATGCCGGCGCGAGCGCCGTGGTCCTTCATTCGCTGTTCGAAGAGCAGATCGTCATCGAGAGCCAGCAGTTGGATGAGGCGCTCTCGGCCGGGACCGAAAGCTTCGCCGAGTCGCTCTCCTACTTCCCGGACATGACCCAGTACAACCTCGGCACCGAGGGCTACCTGGAAATCATCCGGAAGGCGAAGCAGGCGGTGAATATTCCCATCATCGCCAGCCTGAACGGAGTCTCGACGGGCGGATGGATCAAGTACGCCATGGAGATGGAGCAGGCCGGCGCGGACGCGCTGGAGCTGAACATCTTCTTCGTGGCCAACGATCCTAAGCTCTCATCGGAACAGGTCGAGGAGTTGTACACCAGCCTGGTCTCGCACGTGAGGGCCAGCGTCCATATTCCGGTAGCTGTAAAGCTCGCGCCGTACTTCAGCGCCATGGCCAACATGGCGAAGAAGCTCGACCAGACGGGCGCGGCCGGCCTGGTGCTGTTCAACCGCTTCTACCAGCCGGATTTCGACCTGGAAACGCGGGACGTGAAGCCGACGCTCGGACTGAGCACGCCCAACGAGCTGTTGCTTCGGCTGCACTGGGTGGCGACGCTGTTTGGCCAGGTCAAGGCCGACATGGCGATCACCGGCGGTGTCCACACGGCGCAGGACCTGCTGAAGTCGATGATGGCCGGCGCGCGGGTGGCCATGGTGGCTTCGGCCATTCTCAAGCACGGGATCGAGCACCTGGAGACGATCCTGGCGGACCTCAAGGCCTGGATGGAAGAGCACGAGTACGAATCCATCCGGCAGATGCAGGGCAGCATGAGCCGCGAGAACGTGGCCGATCCGGGCGCCTTCAGCCGCGCCAACTACATGAAGGTGCTCAGCTCCTACGCGGTGCGAGCCGCAACGATGTAGCGGCCTCACATTCGCAGACGAAAACGGGCCTCGCCGCCGAGGCGAAACACCTGGTGTTCGCGTAATACAGTGCCAGAACCGCTCCCTCACGGTCGCGGCTCGGTGAGTGGCAGTGTGCCCCGTACTGAGCCGCGAGCGTAAGCGAGCGGTTTCCTCAGTCTTCAAGGCCACCGTCACCCTAATACGCGAACCTCAGTAGGCCGCGTGGTTCGGTGCTTCCGCTTGCTGACGGGGTGCCCTCTGGGCCCGGTTCTGTGCCGGCACCGAACCGCGACCGTCAGAGAGCGGACTTCTGTGCCGGCACCGAACCGCGACCGTCAGGGAGTCCCCATGGCCCTGCGGGCCGCCGAAGATGATGAAAGTCGGGTCGAGCGGTGCGGTATGTTGTTGTTCGGCGTGGGCGGTCGAGGTCGGTACCGCTCTGGATCAGTTGAAGCCGTGAGGGAGTTTGGCCCGGAACACGCTCGAGAGCCAATGAATGTGCGCAGCGGCCCCGGTCGGGGAAGCGGTAGCACGAAACGGTGCGTTACTACAATTTGCGTGTTCTCCGCTTCCACGCCGGAGACAACAATGAATGACAGTATAGCGGGAATTGACGTTCACAAACGGGTGCTCATGGTGGTGGTCGGCACCGTGGGCGGCGCAGCCGCGGACGACGGCGGCGAGCCCCGGGAGCCGATCCGGTTCGTGCAACGCCGGTTCGGAACTACCACGTCGGAGCTACTGCATTTGCTGGCGTGGCTGCAACAGCACGGAGTGCAGGAAGTCGTCATGGAGTCTACGGCGCAGTACTGGAAGCCGGTGTGGCTGGCGCTGGAGCGGCACTTCCGGCTGCGCCTGGCGCAGGCCTGGAGCAACCGAGCGCCCCGGGGCAAGAAGGCGGATTTCAAGGACGCGAAGCGATTGGTGCGCCGTCATGCGGCTGGCGAACTGACGCTGAGCTTTGTCCCGGATGCCGAGCAGCGGCAGATGCGGACCGTGACGCGGCGGCGCACGCAACTGACGCGCCAGCGGGTCCGGATTCAGAATCAACTGGAGAGCTTGCTGGAAGAGACCCGGATCAAGCTCTCCAGCGTCGTCACCGACCTGCTCGGCACGAGTGGACTGCGCATCCTGACGGCCTTGGGCCAGGGCGAAACCGATCCGGCGAAACTGGCCGCGATGGGGGATGCCCGGCTGCAGTGCGGGTCCGCGGAACTGGCCGATGCTCTGACGGGCTCGGTCAGCGAGATCCACCGGCGGCTGCTGCAACAGCACCTGGCGCAACTGGCGCTCATCGACACTCAAATGGAGGAACTGTCCTTACTGGCGGCCGACGCCATGCGCCAGCATAGCGACGCCGTGATCCGGTTGGTTAAGATCCCCGGCATCCGCGTGCTCGCGGCACAACAGATCGTGGCCGAAGCCGGTCCGCAGGCCAGCGCCTTTGCGTCCGCAGCCCAGTTCAGTTCCTGGATTGGCGTATGCCCGGGCCGGGAGGAAAGCGCCGGGGAAAACCACAGCAGCCACTGCGCGAAAGGGAACACCTATATGCGGCGTGTACTCTGTCAGGCGGCGCAGGCGGCGGTCCGGACCAAGAACAGCTACTTCCAGCAGAAATTCCAGCGCCTGATGCCCAGGCTCGGCTATGCCAAGGCGATCTGGGCGATGGCTCGGCACATCAGTGTGGTGATCTGGAAGATCCTCCACGACGGTGCGCAGTACAAGGAACGCGGCCTACCGACCACCCCGCAAGCGGCAAAACGGCGTGTCCAGAGACTCACTAAACAACTGCGGGCGCTCGGTTATTCCATCGAGATCAAACCACTCAGCCCAGAGGCGGTCCTGGTATGACTTTCAACGGAGCGGACTTCGCGGTCACAGAACCAGCCTGGCGAGATCTGCCTGGGGCCAGTGATCTTCACGGACTGCGTAGACTCGCCCAGATAATTGAGTGCGGGACGCATCCGGATCATGTAGATCGTCGGATCGCTGATCTCATTGGGAAGGCGAGCCGCAAGCTGCGGCAGCGCAACCCGGCCGCAGATGTGACGGGTAAAGTTCTCCCGAGTCTCCAAGCCCTGTTTGCCGCCAACCCTTGATCTCTTGACGGGAGCAGGGCAACGACGCCGGCAAGAGCCACACTTCCTCGAGGGGACTTGCGGGGAGTTTGGGTGTCCACTTCCGCGAAATGGGCGTTTCTCGGCCAATTGCCGACTGTGAGGACCACCGAAGCCGCGCAGTGAAGTAGGCTGGAAGCATATATATGCCCAGCGACGAGCAGATTTACTGCAACTGCATGGAGCGGATCAGGAACCGCCTCAACATAGTGGACGACGTTCTAAACGGTCGCATCGTCGCAAAGCATTCGGACGTGGTGGCGGAGATTATCTTCGTCCAGTTCCGAAAATCGCTAGAAGAACTCGCCTTCGCATCGCTGTCAGCGAACAAGGATGTCTACTCGGCGGTTCATGCCAAGTTCGCCGTGCACTGGCGGGCGAACGAGATGCTTGATGAGCTGTCGAAGGTGAATCCGGGCTTCTACCCGATTGCGGCGGTCGCGCCGATAGAGACGTCACCTGGTCTGAAGCATGTCGGTCGGCTGGATGATGGCTTCATGACGCGAGACGAATTCGCCAAGCTTTACAAGAGCTCCTCCGAGGTGTTGCACACCCGAAATCCATACAAGGCGGGCGATCCGACGATCAACATCGGCTACACCGTGCAAGAGTGGGCTGCACGCTTTCGGAATCTGATCCGTTGGCACTTCGTCACGCTGGCCAGTGGGAATGTGCTGCTTTCCCACGTTCCCGACGAAGGACTGGTTCACGCTTATCCTGCCGCTGCCATTCCGATTGTCGGCAAGACGGCGTGAATCGAGCCCATACCTGGGACGAATCGCCGTAAAACGGCGCTGTGCTTAGGATGACGACCCACCTGGGTGTATTGTCCCCGACTCGCGGAACTGCCCATCGCCGCCCCCCCAGACGGCGTTCTGGTATGTTGGCGTCGGCGGGCGACGTGCAAGCGCGAGCCGGTCACAACTCCTCGCACTTCTTCTTGTTGCTTGATTCTATTGGTCTTCCCGGCCCTTGCCGTCATCTCCCGGAGCTACTTCCCTCCACCCTCGTGCGACCATTGGGACGTGGGGAGAGAACCATTTGCCATGCGTTGCCTCGCTTTGAGCGGCTTGCCCTCTTTTCCGCTTGGGCCCAAGCGGTCGTTTCGCTCGAACTCCTTTGTTTTGAATAGCAGCGCTTCAGAAAACCGCTTGGACCCAAGCGGTCGTCAGGAAATCCCTCACAGCGCCCGCTGGGAACCGTCGATTTCAACCGCTTCTACCAGCCGGATTTCGACCTGGAAACGCTGGACGTGAAGCCGACGCTCGGATTGAGCACTCCGAACGAGCTGTTGCTGCGGCTGCACTGGGTGGCGACGCTGTTTGGCCAGGTCAAGGCCGACATGGCGATCACCGGCGGCGTGCACACGGCGCAGGACCTGCTGAAGTCGATGATGGCCGGCGCGCGCGTGGCCATGGTGGCTTCGGCCATTCTCAAGCACGGCATCGAGCACCTGGAGACGATCCTGGCCGACCTCAAGGCCTGGATGGAGGAGCACGAGTACGAATCCATCCGGCAGATGCAGGGCAGCATGAGCCGCCAGAACGTGGCCGACCCAGGCGCCTTCAGCCGCGCCAATTACATGAAGGTGCTCAGCTCCTACGCGGTGCGAGCCGCGGCGCAGTAACGGGGAGACTGGGAGTTACCCGACCTCGGCCAGGACCGGCGACGCAAGGCGCTGAGCCAGCAGCCCCAGGCTCTCCGCGGGCAGACTGTCCGGCTCGGTGACCAGGAGCGGCGCCCCCAGCTTGCAGGCAGCCGCCAGCGCATCAGCCGCGGGCGGAACCACAGCGGTCACCGGAAAGCCGAGATCCTCCGCGACTTGAGCAGGCGGCACATAGGCGGACAGGGGGTTCTTGGTCACCAGCACGGTCCCCAGGCAGTTCTTGTCAACCCCCCAGAACCCAAGAAGAGGCAGGGTATTCTTGCCCGCGGCGACCCCAATGGGCTCCCGCTCCATCACCAGAAGAAACGGATCGCAGGACCGGGCGCAGGCCTGGTGGACCGGGGAGGGCGAGGAGGGCAGATCGAGCAGCACGAAGGAAGCCAAGTCGGCCGCGGCGCGCAACAGCGCCTCGACACGCGCCTGGTCCGGTTCGCCGGATTCCCGGAGATCCTGCGGAGCGAAGAGCAGTTGCGCGCCGAACTCCGCCAGCACAAGATGGTTCCGCAGTTCGATGGCGTCGATCCGATCCGCGTCGAGCTTGAGAAGATCCCCCATATCCCGCCGCGGCGAGAGGCGCAACTGGAGGGAGAAGCCGGAACGGTAAGGGCCCATCTCCATGGCCACCACGCTCTCGCCCTGGCGGGCCAGGGCGGCGGCCACGTTCAGGACCACGGCGGTAGTTCCGGAGCCGCCTTTCACCCCCATGAAGCCGATGATCCTACCTGGCGCACGCCGAGCGGTGACGCCGGCCGCCGCCTTGTTGCGGTTGACGGCGAAACGCAGCATCCGCAGGATCACGGACGACTTCACGGTGCCTTTCACCAGGTAGTCCTGGGCGCCTTCCCCCACCGCCCTCAGGGCCAGATCCTCGTCGTCCAGGCCCGTGAGGATCACAACGGGCAGCCGCGGGGCGTGCTTGTGAAGCCGTTCGAGAGTCTCAAGGCCACGGCTGTCGGGCAGCGAAAGATCCAGCAGAACGGCATCGAACGAGCCGTCGTCTAACTGTTCCAAGCCTTTTGCCAGACGATCCGCCCAAGTCACTTCGACTGCTTCCCCCTCCATCAACAGGGCCTCCCGGATCAGGCGGGCGTCTCCCGGGTTGTCTTCAATCAGCAAGATCTTGATTTGGTGCGTGTTTAGCATGAGCTGCCTCCGGGAGGCGCCACCAAGTCAGTCTCTCCTCAGCCTTACAGCCGGCCTATCCTCGGTTGAGCAATCCTCTGCCGTCTAGATCGGCAAGGTGCGTAAGATTCTTGAGCGCCCCCCCTCACAGCGGCAAACGCAGACGCGCTTCGCAGCCGGGACCTGCCTTGCGGTTCTCCAAGGTCAGTTCGCCGCCGTGGGCCTCGGCGATCTGCCGACTAAGTACCAGCCCGATGCCGGAGCCGTGAGACTTGGTGGTGAAAAACGGGACGAATAAGTTGGAGGTGTCCGCCAGGCCGGGGCCTTCGTCTTGGACCCAGATCTCCAGGCGGCCATTGGTCTTCTCCCATCCCACGGCGACGCTGCCCCCGGTTTCCAGCGATGCGTCGGCGGCGTTGCTGATCAGGTTGATGAGAAGCTGGTCCAACTGGTCTCGGTCGGCGCGTATGGCGGCGGCGGGGCCGGGGACCACCCGGACAGGCAGCCGGGTCTCCAGCCGGGCGACGCGCTCGATCCAGGCCGGCACGTCCACTTCCGACGGCTTCGGGGCGGGAAGCCGCGCCAGCCGCGCGTAGGAAGCCATGAAGCGGCCGAGCGCCTCGGCGCGCGTCTCGATGACACCCAGGCCGCGCTCTGCGTCTTCAGCCCAGTCGTCAGGCAGCGGGCGGCGGCTGAACAGACTCCGGAGACTCCCGGCAATGGACTGGATGGGCGTCAGCGAATTGTTCAGCTCGTGGCCCAGAACGCGCACCAGGCGTTTCCACGCCTGCAACTCCTCTTCGCGGAGCGTGCGAGTGAGGTCGGAGAGCACCAGAAGCCGG
Organism: Bryobacterales bacterium; assembly: GCA_963798455.1. GTDB lineage: Bacteria > Acidobacteriota > Terriglobia > Bryobacterales > Bryobacteraceae > CAWCTD01. The sequence goes on along the minus strand of CAWCTD010000003.1, from coordinate 2,851,036 downwards.
TGCGGCAGGCCGTGTTCGCGGAAGGTGCTCACACGGACCCCCCAGCGCCCGGAGCCGCCGGGAAAAGCCATTTGGACGGCGGAAGCCGTTTCGCCTTCCAGAAATCGCGCGAGCCCGAGCTCGCCGGCCGTGCGCCCCAGCAACTGCTGTGGATGCCGTGCCAGAAGCTCGGAGCCGGCGCGGTTGACCAGGCGCAGCTTGCCGCCGCCGTCGAAGGTGAACACGGCCACGTCGATCTCGCTCATCACGGAGCGAAGCAGAGCCGTGGCCTCCACGGCGCCGAGCCTTTGCTCCTGGAGTGTGCGGCTAAGCGCGTTGGCTTCCTGGAAAACCTCGCCGAGGGCGTCGTCGGGCCGCGCGCTCTGGGCCCGGAAGGAGAAGTCCTCTTCGCGAAGGGCGGCAAGCAAGTTGGCTAGCGTCAGCAACGGATGCCTGGAGCGCTCGCGCAGGGCGTGGGCGCACCCCCACCAGAACATCACCACGAAGACGGCTACCGTCCAGCGCACCTTCCCGCTGTAGTCTCCGAGCCAGAGCAGGAGCAAGGCCGCCACCAGCGCCGGCAGGCCCCCCAGCAGGGCCAGCAGGGCCAGACGCGACTCATAGCTCAGCCGCAATCTGGGGCGTCCGCCGCTCATAGGCCATGGCGTTCCAGCCGCCTGTAGAGGGCGCTGCGGCTGAGACCCAGCGCCTCCGCCGCCCGGCTGACGTTCCCTCCGAAGCGCGCCAGCGTCTTCTGGATCAGGTAGCTCTCGACCTCTTCCAGGCTCATCTCCTCCAGCCGGCCGGGGCTCTGCCGCGGGCTCCTGAGCATCAGATCGTCGGCGCCGATGGTCTTGCCGGGGGCCATCAGCACGGCGCGCTCCACGGCGTGATCCAGCTCGCGCACGTTGCCCGGCCAGGGGTGAGTCATCAGAAGCTGCATGGCGTCGGGGGCAAAGCCCGAGATGGTCTTTCGGTAGCGTTCCGAGTGCTGTCCCAGAAAATGGGCCGCCAGCAGCGGGATGTCCTCGCGGCGCTGCCGCAAGGGAGGCACGCGGATCTCGACCGTGTTGATCCGGAAGAGCAGATCCTCACGGAACCGGCCGGCGGCAACGTCGGCCGCGAGATCCGCGTTGGTGGCCGAGATCAACCGGATGTCGGCACGCCGGGCCCTGGATGAGCCGACCCGCTCGAATTCGCCCGTCTCGATGGCGCGCAGCAGCTTGGCCTGCTGGCTCAGGGGGACGTTGGCGATCTCATCCAGGAAGAGCGTCCCGCCATCGGCCAGCTCGAAGCGGCCCGCGCGATCGGTCTTGGCATCGGTGAAGGCGCCCTGGACGTGCCCGAAGAACTCGCTCTCGAACAGGCTTTCCGAGAGCCCGCCGGTATTCACCGCGACGAAAGGCTGGGCCGCCCGGGCCGAAGCGGCATGGAGCGCCTGGGCGATGAGTCCCTTGCCGGCGCCGCTCTCGCCGGTAATGAGAACGCTGGCGTCCGAGGGCCCGACGCGCGCGACCAGTTGCAGCACGGGTTGCATGGCCGCGGCCTGCGCGATCATGACCGGGCGGCCGGTCTCTCGCAAAAGGCGGTTCTCCTCTTCGAGGCGCCGGCTCTGGCGCAGGGCCCGGGACAGTTCGACCTGCGTGGCCAGAGTCGCCAGCAGTCCGGCGTTGTCCCACGGTTTTTGGATGAAGTCGCGCGCGCCGCGGCGCATGCCCTCGACGGCGAGCTCGATGCTGCCCCAGGCGGTCATCAGCACCACGGGGAGAGTGCTGTCCATCTCGCGGATGCGCGTGAGCAGGTCGAGTCCTTCCGCGCCGGAGGTTGTGTCCCGGGCGTAGTTGAGGTCCATGAGAACCGCGTCGAAGTCGCCGGATTCCAGGGCCGCGAGCACGCCGGCTGGAGAAGACACGGCGCGAATAACGTAACCCTCGGGCTTCAACAACAGGCGCAAGGCTTCCAGGACGTCCGCCTGGTCGTCAGCGATGAGGATGCGGGGTGCGCGCGGGCTTGTCACCGAGACCTATTCATATCTCAGCGCCACCACGGGGTCAACCCTGGCGGCGATCATCCGCTGGTACCCACGCTCTCTTCCACGACGCGGCCGTCGAAGAGGTGGACGGTGCGGTCGGCGAAGTCCGCGTAGCGGGGATCGTGCGTGACCATGCAGATGGTCGCGCCCTGGCGGTGCAGGCCGCTCAGGAGGTCCATCACGGCCTGGCCGTTCACCGAGTCCAGGTTGCCAGTGGGCTCGTCGGCCAGCAGGATCGAGGGGTCGCCGCCCAGCCCGCGGGCCACGGCCACGCGCTGTTGCTGGCCGCCGGAGAGCTGCGAAGGATAGTGCTTCATGCGGTGGGACATGCCCACCTTCTCCAACGCCTCCAGCACCCGCTTCTTGCGCTCGACGGCCCGCATCCCGCGGTAGGTCAGCGGCAGCTCGACGTTTTCATAGACTGTCAGGTCGCCGATCAGGTTGAAGGCCTGAAAGATGAAACCGACCTCGCGGTTGCGAATGCGGGCGCGCTCGGAGGCTTTCAGGCTCTCCACCGGGCGTCCTTTCAGCACGTAGCGCCCCGCCGTGGGCGAGTCCAGCAGCCCAAGGATGGAGAGCAAGGTGGACTTGCCACAGCCGGACGGGCCGGCGATGGAGAGGTACTCCCCCCGGCGGATCTGGAGGTGCACCCCAGCCAGGGCGTGAGTCTCCACTTCGTCGGTGTAGAACACCTTCGTTACACCCTCGAGTTCGATCAACGTATCTTGAGATGGTTGCATGGCGTGCTCACTTCAATCGAATGCGATCGTAAGAATCCCACTGCGACATGTCGGAGAGGATGACCTGATCGCCGGGCCGCAGTCCTTCCAGAATTTCCATGGTGCTCACCGAAGCCCGCCCCAGCTTGACGCTGGTGCGCGAAGCCTCCTTGCCGTCCGGGCTGAGGCGAAACAGCCCGATGGTTCCCGAGGGCTGCCCGGCCGCCGGACGGCCCACGTACACGACGTTATCCAGATGTTCCAACTCGATGGTCCCGTCCACGCTGAGATCGGGGCGCGCGCCCGCGGGCAGAACGCCCCCCAGCCTGACATCGACGGTCACGGTCCCTTCGCGGACCGAGGGATCGATGCGCGACACGGTGCCTGGAATGACGCCGTTCCGGGTGTCCACTTGGACTTTCTGGCCGATCTGAACGTCCTTGGCCTGTGTCTCGGGGATCTTCAATTCGGCTTTCAGCTTCTCCGGCTGAACCACTTTGTCCAGGATAGTGCCGGCCCCGACGCGCTGGCCCACCTGGACGGAAACCTCCTGGAGCACGCCGCTCGCGCCGGCCCGCACTTGCAGGGCCGCGACCTGGCTCCGCTTCATGCCAGCCAGCGCGCGCAGCCTGTCGATCTCGGCCTTCTGCACGGCCAGTTGCGCGTCGACCGAACGTGCGGACATGTCGAGCCGTTGCTTCTCGACCTGCTGGCGGTTATCCAACTGCTCGGCGGCCGCGATCGAGAGCTGGCGATTCAGTTCAATCATGAGGCCGGCGTCGGCCAGCTTGTTGTCGCGGTCGGCGCGAAGCTTCGCCTGGCGGTAGTCGGATTGGATCTTGACGAGATCCGCTTGCTGATTCAGGCGCTGGCTTTCGAGCTGCACTTGCAGATCTTTGTATCGTGCCTCGGCCGCTTTCACTTCGTACTCGGCGTCGAGTGCGGCCAGCTCCAGCTCTGGATTGGTGAGAACGATCAACACCGTCTCCGCCCTGACCATGGCGCCAGGGAGTTCCAAAATCTTCTCGACTCGCCCGTCCGTGGTCGCGGGTATCCAAAGGATCTGCTCGGGCACCAGGGAACCGAGCCCGCGCACCTCCCTGACCATGGGGCCCCGCTTGACGGTGTCGAGCCACACCGTGGCGCGCTCCACTTCGGGGGCGGCGGGCTTGAGCCTGGACAGGCCCACCGTGATCAGCGGGATCGCCGTGAGCACTATGGCTCCGGCGGCTAACCGCCGGATCAGGCGCTTGCGAGCGGCTCCTTCTCGTGGGACGTCCATGGTCAGATCCTCGATTGATCCACGATCCAGCCGTCGCGCAGGTAGATGGTCCGGTCGCCGCAGGCCGCGTTGGCGTCGGAATGGGTGACCTGGATGATGGTCGTGCCTTCCTGATTCAGCTTCTTGAACAGATCCATGATCTCGCGGCCCTGGCTGGAGTGCAGGTTGCCGGTGGGTTCATCCGCCAGGATGAGTTTGGGCTTGGCGATGACCGCCCGGGCGACGGCCACAAGCTGCTGCTGGCCGCCCGAGAGCTGCGATGGAAACAAGTCCTTCTTGGCGACGATCTGGAACCTGTCCAGCGTGTCGGCCACGATGCCGGCGCGGTCGGAGGACTTCAAGTTCCGGTAAGAGAGGGGCAGGTCGAGGTTTTCGTACACCGTGAGGTTGTCTATCAGATGGTAGCTTTGGAAAACGAAGCCGACGTACCTCTTGTTGAGCGCAATCCGCTCCTTGGGCTTGAGCTTGTGGACCGCGTGCCCGTCCAGAAAGTATTCCCCCGTCCAGCCGCTGTCGAGCATCCCTACGACGTTGAGAAGAGTGGACTTCCCGGCCCCGGACGGCCCCATGATGGTGACGAACTCGCCTTCCTTCACCTGCATGGTGACGCGGCGCAGAACGAAGAACTTGCTACTACCAACGTCGTAATAGCGTTCGAGGTTGTTGAGCTGGATCATAACCGCTTCGAGTCCTTCAGAACGCACGTCGCATGCCATTTGTATATGCTTGTCATAAAAGGACGTACGAGAGACAGCAGTGTCCGGTTCTGGGAATGTGATGTCCGCTCGGGGGACCGGCTCAGGCGATCTGGCGCGCCCGGGTCAGAACCGGCCGGAGGATGAGGTTGACGACAACCATCAGCAACGAGAACCCGGGAAGCACGAGCAGCGCCGTCTTCAGGCGGGTGTCGTCGCCGCCGGCGATAGCTCCCACGATTTTCGAACTTACCGCCAGTCCGATCCAGCCGGACGTGATCACAATGCCCATGGCGGTGGCCGAGACCTTTGGAAAGGCGTCCGCGGTCATGGCCAAGGTGGTCGGGAAAACGGGGGCCATGGCAACGCCGGCGCAGAAGACGGTGACCCATGCCACCGAGGGATCCGCGGTCTGCAGGACAAGGTACGTGGTAGCAGCCATCAGGACTGCCGCGGCGAGCGTCACATTCGGCGCAGCGATGCGGGTCAGGATGCGGGCCACCACGACGCGGCCGATGAGCAAGCCCAGGGCGAAACCCAGCGAGAGGATGGTCAGTGCCTGGCTCTCGGGGATGCCTTGCGCGATCAGGTGCTTGGCCAGCCAGTTCCAGACTCCCACCTCACAGGCCACGTAAAGGAAGAGAAACAGCGCCAGCAGGTACAGGGACGGACTCCCTAACGCCACGCCTACCTCGGCGAACTTGAATCCCCGCTCTCCGCTAGGGGCGGGCATGGATGTGGCGACGTGGATCAGCAGGGTGAGGCCGGTCAGCGCCGCGACCAGGTAGCAGAGGCTGATGGCGTTGCCTGAAAGGAGCCGGCCCGCGATGAGCGGGGTGAGCAGGCCGCCGACTCCGAAGAAGACGTTCAGGAGGTTCAAGGTCGAAGCGCGGCGGGCTTCGTTGACGTCGCCGGCCAGGGCGTTGGAGCCCGTCACAATGATTCCTCCGCCGAGTCCCAGCAGGAACATGAGGGCCATCTTCGAAAAGTAGCTGCCCGAGCTCGGCAACAGGAACAGCGCCACCACAGCCATTCCCAGACCCAGCAGGAGGGCCGGCTTCTTGCCCTTCCTGTCAATCAGCGGTCCCACCGACACCGATGCAATGATGAGGCCAAGAGCCTGGGCAAGGGCGACATTCCCGCTCTCCTCCGGCGTGAGCTTGAAGCTCGGCAGCAGGGTGCCGAGCATGGAGGCGATCATTCCGTAAACGAGGATCGCTAAGATGGCGGCCAGTATGAGCCAGCCCGATTTCCCGGTTGACATGAAGTTTCTCCTGCTGCCTGTTTGCGTCAAGAATAGCGCAGTTTCTCGGTTCTCGCGTCCCAGTAGACCTTCTTGTTGTTCTTGTAAGAGAGGGTCGCCAGGTGGCCCGGAATGGCGGCAATCTGGCCGACGCGGGCGGGCGCAATGGGTTTCGCCTTGCCCTGGATGGATTCCAGAAAGTTGCGGATGTGCCGCTCGACGCTCAGATTGTCCATCGGCGCCTTGACGTGCACCTCGGAGCGAGCCGGCACGCGCGCCGGCGGCCTGCCTCCGAACTTCTGCGGATAGAAGTGGAGCTCACTGCGGTTCAGCACCTCGATGGTGCCCTCGTAACCCATGAACTGCTCGCCGTAACCGTACTGATCGTTCTGGAAGAAGCAACTGTAGTTGAGATGAAACTTATCCGAGTACTCGTAGATGGCGCTCAGGGTGTCCGCGGCTTCGCGGTCGTCGGGCGGGCCCCAGGCGTAGATGCCTCCCGAAGCCATGCAGGTCGCGGGCAGGGTCTTGTTCAGCACGAAGTTAGCGGCGTCGGTCTGGTGGACCAGCAGGTCGGTTGAGATTCCGCCCGAGTAATCCCAGTAGTTGCGCCACTGGAAATAGCGCCGCTTGTCGAAGGGGCGTTTCGGCGCGGGGCCGAGGAATCGCGGCCAATCGGTGTTGGACTCGTTGGTGTCGTCGGGGATGGTATAGCGCCAGGGCGCCGGCGTGGTTCCGCTGGGGAAATTGCGATACCAGAAGGCCCGCACGTAGTGCACTTCGCCGATCATGCCCTGCTCCACCATCTCCTTGGCCTTTTGGTAGTGCGGATTGCTGCGGTTCTGCGTGCCCACCTGGAGGACCTTGCCGGACTGCTCCGAGGCCTTCACGATCTCGGCGCCTTGTTCGATCGTGTGGGCAATCGGTTTCTCCAGGTAGATGTGCTTGGCGGCCTTGATGGCTGCCATGGCCATGGGATGGTGGAGATGCTCCGGGGTCATGATGAACACGGCGTCGATGGATTTGTCGGCCAGCAGCTCCCGGTAGTCCACATAGGTCTTGGGGGTGTTGCCACCCATGGTCTGGACACGCTCCTTGGCGCGGTTCAGATTGCCGGTGTACGTGTCGCACACGGCGGTGACGACAGCCAGACCCTTACTGCCTTGATACAGCCGTTCCAGGCCGTAGTAGCCGCGGGAACCTGTCCCGATGAAACCGGCGTGGATGACATCGTTGGCCGCTAGCGTTGGCAAGGCCGCCATGGCCCCGGCCGAACCCGCGACGAAACTCCTGCGCGATAGATCTCGAGTCATAAGTTCAAGCTCCAAGTGCTGTGCCGCTAAGGCCCGTAATCAATAGACGACCTCAGCGCACCGATGACGGAATCAGAACCAAGAAAAAGCTTCTCAGGATATTTGCGTTGCCGCAAGATGGCACTATAGATGGCGCCCGCCTCCTGGAGGTTCAGTCCCATGCCCGCCAGATACTGCAGCCGCAGGTCCCGATCCTCGTTGACCTGAGCGTCCTTCAGGAACTGCTTCAGGTCGGACGCCTGTCCCGCGTACGTCTTGAGCAGGTCGAGGGCGGAGTTGAAGCCCACTTCACTGAGCGAAACAGCCACGTGTTCGTAGTCCCTGCGATTCAGACGCTGCTCCAGTTGGTCCACGTTGATCGTCAGCGGACCAGCCGCGCCCAGCAGGATGCTGTCGTAGCCCCCGCCGTCCACATCGTTTCCCCACATGGTCCCGTTGGGGAAGACATCGAAGAACGTCGCCATCTCGCTCTTGACCGTGTCCATGTTGCTTTCGTACAGGGGCACCCACTGGGTGATCAAGCCACCCGGGTTCAGGTGCCGCTTGCACATCTCGAAGTACTCCCTCGAATACAGCGTGGCGCTGCCCTTGACCCAAGGGTGAATCGGGTCTGAGGTGATGATATCGAACTTCTCCGGCGTGGTCAGGATGTAGTGCCGGGCGTCGTCATAAACGATGCGCACGCGCTTGTCGTAGATAACTCCGTAATTCTCCCGCCTGAAGTACCGGGTGGCGATCCGCGGTATCAGCGGCTCGATCTCGCAGATGACGATCTTTCCCACGTTGGGATACAGCACGAAGGAGCCGGCGGTCACGCCCGCGCCGAAGCCCACTACCAGCACGGAGCGCGGGTTGGGGTTCAGCAGGGCGGGGAAGTTGCCTAGCATCCGCTGAAGGCGCATGTCGTGCGGCTCGGTGGAGGCTTCCACCTTGCCGCTGACGTGGAAGAGCCGCTTCCCGTCCGACCACTCCGTGATGGCGATCGAAGAGTTCATGCCCTCGCCCGTGTACAGAACGCTGGTGTTACTGAGCGAGGTGAGCATCTGGCGGCCGTAGGCGATTACACCCCAGGGAATCCCGGCTACGCTCCAGGCCAGTAAGCCGGCGACCCCCATGGACGCAACCAGCGCCGCCGCGCCGGCGACGCGGAGGGCGAGACGCGGCGGCCAAAGCAACGGCCCCAGCGCGGACAGGGCGGAGGCGGCGGCAATCCCGATCAGCACACGCTGGGATTGCTGGGTCCCGATCCGGGGAATCAACACGATGCTGAACGACAGGGCGCCCAGGATGGCGCCGACGGTATTGGCGGCGTACACGCCTCCGACCAGACGGCCCGGATCCTGGCCGCGGGCAGCGACGGCCGCCAGGGCCAGGGGGAAGCTCGCCCCCCAAAGACACGCGGGAGGAAGGATGGCCCACAGGCAACGCACCAGATCTAGCTGGAAGACGTACCAGGGATTCGAGGAGAGCGAAGGGTTGATGGGCCAGTAAGGCAGGCTCCTTGCCACCATGCACGCGGTCCAGGCGATCCCGGCGGCCAGAGACAACTGGCACAAGCCTAGCGCGATGCGCGGCCGCCTGGCGTCTCGCGCCCACACGGACCCGGCGCCGCTCCCGAGCCCAATCCCGATCAGGAAGACCGCCAGAATGATAGAGAAAGTGTACACCGTGGCCCCGAGCATCAGTGACAGAAGACGTGTCCAGATCACTTCGGCTCCGAGCGCGCTCAGCCCCGACAATGCGATCACCACGTAGATCGCCCAGGAACCCGGCGCGTGCCCAGACGGCTTTCGCTCGGCCCCTTCCGGAGGAGACACGTAAGGCGCCAGGCCGGACAACCCCATGCCGAGGCATCCCACCGCGCCATTGATCAGCGCGGCAAAGTAGGTGGCGGTAGCCATGTCTTGGACCCGGAGCAAGTAGAAGCCCGCCAGGAGACAGCCGAACACGGCCCCGGCGGTGTTGCCTCCGTAAAAAAAGCCCAGCCACGAGACGCCTCTCGGGGTCGTTTCGACCCACCGTGCGACGGCCGGCAGCGTGGCGCCCATGAGCATGGTGGGGACCAGAAGGCAAATCGAGCAAACCAGGCCCCGGAGCAGGATGCCCGGCAGACCGTGACCCACAATTGCCGCGTACAGGTGGCCCACGTAGGGCACTCCAAACAGAACCAGGAGGCCACACACGCCGACTCCCAGTTCCAGCAGGCCGTAGACACGCAAGGGGTGCCACCGCGGCGAGATGAGACGCGGCAACAGGACGCTGCCCAGGCACAGTCCCCCCATGAAGGTGCCCAGCAGGACGCCCAGAGAAACCGCCGAGGAGCCGATGACGAGTTCCAGCAACTGATACCAAACGATTTCGTATATTAGTGCCGCACAGCCGCTGCCTATAAAGAGAGCCAGCAGCAAAGGATGGAAGCGATGCAGCGCCACCGGGGCGCTGACCCGATCTGTTTGCTGTTCGATCATGCAGGAGTCCGGATCCGCCTCCAGCCGGGTCCGGTCGGGGGGCAGATCTTGTGGCCCACCGGCGATGGAAGGGGACTAAACGAGATTATAGACGGTTCGGGCTCCGGGACCCCAGCCGGTCCTGTATAATCAAAGTTGGGTGACGAGCGCCGGGAGTGGGCGAAAGCCCACTTTTTTGTTGGTGATCGAGCCTGAGAGCGATGAAGGAAGCCATCTTGGCCAAAGTCAGCGAAATCGCCCGTCGGGTCGGGGAATCCGAGGGAATCGAGATTGTCGACGTCGAACTGGTTGGCGGAGGCCGGAGCCGGGTCCTGCGCATCTTCATCGACAAGCCGGCCGGCGTCACGCACGCCGATTGCGAGACGATCTCCCAGCAGGTGGGCACGATTCTGGACGTGGAAGACGTCGTGCCGGGAGGCAGCTACACGCTGGAGGTCAGTTCCCCGGGCGTGGAACGGAAACTGAGCCGGCCGGAGGACTTCCTCCGGTTTCAGGGGAAGAAGGCTAAGATCGTGTTGAGGGAGCCGTTGGAGAACAGCCGCTACTGGGAAGGCGTGCTGGCAGGATTCTCCGAAGGTGTGGTGACTCTTGAGCCCTCGCCCGGCAAGAAGGTTGATCTCGAGTTCCAGCAGATCCAGAGGGCGAATCTCAAGTTCGAGTGGTGATCCCGCGAGCATGGCGGAAAGAAGGAACGGTTTGGGAACGATCTATCAGTCCATCGAGATACTGAGCAAGGAGAAGGGCATCGATACTCAGATCGTGCTCGATGCGGTCAAGGACGCCATGCTGGCCGCCGCGCGCAAGCATTTCCATACCGAAGAGGAGATGATCGCGGACCTGGACACGCAGACCGGAGCCATACAGATCTATGCGATCCGCAAGGTTGTCGAGACCGTGGAAAACCCCGACGCGGAACTGACGCTCGATCAGGCCCGGCGTATTGACCCAACCGCTGAAGTCGGATCGCAAGTCCGGATCCCCAGGCCCACCGATCTTCTGGGCCGCATCTCCGCCCAGACCGCCAAGCAGGTTATTCTCCAGAAGGTCCGCGAGGCCGAGCGCGAAACCATCTACCAGGAGTACTCGGGCCGGGTGGGAGAACTGGTCCACTGTACGGTGAAGCGCTTCGAGGGGACCGACATCGTGGTGGACCTGGGCAAGACCGAAGCCAGGCTGCCGAAGAAGGAGCAGTCCAGGCTGGAGAGCTTCAGCGTGGGCGAGCGGATTCGCTGCGTTATCCGGAGCGTCGAAAAGACCGGCAAGAACGCGGGGCTCCTTGTGTCGCGAGCGGCGCCCGATCTGGTAGTCCGCCTCTTCGAGCAGGAGGTCCCCGAGATCTACGACAATACCGTGGTCATCAAGGGCTGCGCGCGCGAGGCGGGCGAGCGCACCAAGATTGCCGTGCACAGCCGCGACCGGGACGTGGACTGCGTGGGGGCCTGCGTGGGCATGAAGGGCATGCGCGTGCAGTCCATCATCCGCGAGTTGCGCGGCGAGAAGATCGACATTATCGAGTATTCCGACGAGCCTGTGGTCTTCGCCACGCATGCGCTCAGCCCCGCCAAGATCTCACGGGTGACGGTGCTGGATGCCGTCGAACGGCACATGGAAGTCATCGTGGACGATTCCCAGCTTTCCCTCGCCATCGGCAAGAAGGGGCAGAATGTCCGGCTGTGCGCGAAGTTGCTGAACTGGAGGGTCGACATCAAGAGCGAAGAGGAGAAGCGCCAGGAGGTCGAGTCGGCCATGGCCGCCCTGGTCGTACCCGGCGCTCCGGTGTCGGCGCTCCTTGACCACGGTCTGACGGAGAAAATCATCGAGAAGCTGGTCGAGGCTGGGATCGGGACCGTGGAAATGCTGGGCTCGATGACGCCGGAGCAACTGGAAGAGATCCCCGGCATCGGGCCGAAGCTGGTCGAGCGCATCCAGGTTGCGGTCAACAGCTACTATCAGCAGTTCGAGGAAGCGCTGGCGGGCAGCCAGGACCAGGGCGCTGCCCCGGCTCCGGCGCAAGCACCGGCCCCCGGGCCGGAGGAGGCCGCTGCGGCCGCGGCAGCGCCCGCGGCTGAGCCGGTGGAGGAAACAGTAGAACCTGCCTCCATCGAAACGCCGGCGGAGAGCAGCTCCGAGGAGCCCGTCGGCGAATCTGATACGATAAAGGATTCAGACTGATCTTTCAGGGTGAAGTCGTGTGCCGGTTTCGCATTGGCCAGCGGGCCGCACGCTGGTTTTATGTCTTTGCGCAATCTGGCACGCAGGCTTAGGAACAGGCGGTTTTAGCAAGTTTTATGGGTAAGATCCGAATCAACGAGCTGGCTCGTGAACTCGAGGTGAAGCCGAACCGGCTCCTGGAGTTGCTGCCCGAGTTCGGCGTCACCGAGAAGAAGACCCACTCCAGTTCGGTTGAAGAGGACGTTGCCCACAGGTTGCGGCAGCATTTCGGACTGCTCCCCCCGGAGCCCGGGGAGGAAGCGGCGCCTGAAGCCGCGGCTCCCGCGGAGGCAGGAACGACAGTGGTTGCACTCGAAGTGGAAGAGGCGGCGCGGGGAGCCGTCCGCGCCGAGGAACAGGCGGTTCGTGAGGCCAGATCTTCTGCGTCGCCCGCGGCGTTGTCGCCCGAGTCTGGCGCTGCCCAAATCCCCGAAATAGCCGGTCTCAGGGAAGGTTTTCTGGCCCGCCGCGGCGCTCCACAGAAACTCAGGCCGCCACTGGCGGGGGCACATCCCATGCCCGAGCCGGCCCCGGCCCTAGCCCCCGCGCCTCCCGTCCGGCCCGCCGTGCCCGCCAAGCCGGTTCCGATGGCCCCCAGGCCCGGACAGATATTGTCGGGCCCCCGGCAGCCTCTACCCGCTGTCGTGCCCGAAACGCCGAGAATCGTGCCCACGGCATCCGAAGGGGTTCGCGTTGCGCCCATGGCGCCGCCCGCTCCGGCCCCCCCTCCGGCCGCAAGACCTCAGGTCAGAACGAGTCTGGCGGGGCAGCCGACGGCGCGGCCCGTGGTGCCGCCGCGTCCCGATCTCGTCGCGCGCCTCACCCAGCCCAAGGCCATGCCCGGGCAGCCACAGCCGAGGGTCCCCCGTCCCGCCACTACACCCATCCCCGGCCAGCCAATCTATCGCGGTCCGATCCGCCCTGGCCAGACCATCCGGGCCACCGGACCTTCCTCCCGGATTGCCAGAGGCAAGACGACGCATCCCACCTCGACGGGCCGCCTGGAAGCCCCGGCCGTCGCGCCGGTGGAGCAGCGGAGGCCCGGTGACCGGCGGCCAGCCAGGGCGTTGGAGCGGGACCGCCAGATCGAGCGTCAGGAGAAGGTTCTTCGGCCCATGTTCCGGCGCCAAATGGAAGCGCCGATCGCGGTCAACAAGCAGATCAGGGTGGCCGAGGGCGTCACGGTCAAGGAACTCTCCGAGAAACTCGGGTTGAAAGCCAGCTTGGTGATCAAGAAGCTGTTCGAACGCAAGATCTTCGCGACAATCAACCAGACCTTGGACCTCAAGCTGGCCGAGGAGATCGCCCGCGAATTCGGCGCCGTCGTCAGCATGGTGAGTTTCGAGCAGGAAGCCGTGCAGGAAGTCGAAGAGGCCGAGGCCGAAAAAGACATGGCCAAGCGCGCGCCCGTCGTCACCGTCATGGGCCATGTGGACCACGGCAAGACCTCTCTTCTCGATGCCATCCGCGAGAGTCATGTGGCGGAGCGCGAGGCAGGCGGAATCACGCAGCACATCGGCGCCTACAGCGTGGAGAAGAACGGCCACCGCATCGTCTTCATCGACACGCCGGGCCATGAAGCGTTCACGCGGATGAGGGCCCGCGGGGCTAAGGTTACGGACATTGTCGTCTTGGTGGTGGCTGCCGACGACGGGGTGATGCCGCAGACGCTGGAAGCCATCGACCACGCGCGCGCCGCGGAAGTGCCGATCCTGGTGGCCATCAACAAGATCGACAAGCCCGATGCCCAGCCCGAGCGTGTCAAGCAGCAACTGGCCGACCGCGGCCTGCTGGCCGAGGAGTGGGGCGGCGACACGGTGGTGGTGCCCGTATCGGCCAGAGCGAAGCAGAATCTGGATCTCCTGCTGGAGATGATCCTGCTGGTGGCCGACATGCAGGACCTGAAGGCCAACTCCAGCCGTCCGGCGATGGGGAACGTGCTGGAGGCGGAATTGGACCGTGGACGAGGTCCGGTGGCGACGGTCCTCGTGCAGAACGGCACGCTCTCAGTGGGAGACTACTTCATCTGCGGCTCCGTCTTCGGCAAGGTCCGGGCGATGTACGACGACCGCGGGGCCCAGATCCGCAGCGCCGGCCCGTCCATGCCCGTGGAGGTGCTGGGGCTGGATTCGCTGCCCGAGGTCGGAGATACCTTTCAAGTGGTGACCGACACGGCCAAGGCCAAGCAGATCGTGATCTACCGGGAGGCCAAGGCGCGCGAACAAGCGTTGGCGCGCACCAGCAGGTTAACCCTCGACCAGCTCCACGAGCAGATCAAGACCGGCGAGATCAAGGAGCTGCCCATCATTCTGAAGGCCGACGTGAGCGGCACGGCGGAGGTGCTGACCGATGCGTTGCAGAAGCTCTCCACCGATAAAGTGCGGATGCGCGTGCTGCACGCCAGCGTCGGCGCGATAACGGAAACCGACGTGCTTCTGGCATCCGCCTCCAACGCCATCGTGATCGGCTTCAACGTGCGTCCGGAAAGGACCGCCGCTCAACTGGCGGAGCAGGAGAAGGTGGACGTCCGGCTCCACACGATCATCTACGAGCTGTTGGACGAGATGAAGCGGGCCGTGGCCGGCATGCTCGAACCGGTCTATAAGGAAGTGTACCGGGGCCGCGCGGGGATTCGCGAGGTTTTCCATATCAGCAAGGTCGGCAACGTGGCGGGCTGTTTAGTGCAGGACGGTTCCATCACGCGGGACAGCGCAGTGCGTTTGCTGCGCGACAACGTGGTGGTCCACACCGGCAAGATCAGCTCGCTGCGGCGTTTCAAGAACGACGCCAGCGAGGTAAAGAGCGGCATGGAGTGCGGCATATCGCTCGATAACTTCGGCGACTTCAAGCCAGGGGACATCCTGGAGGCTTTTGTCACCGAGCGGGTTGCGGTCGAGGCCTTGGCTTAGTGAGGAGGTCCCAGCGGACCTCGACAGCTTGTCACCCCTATGGCGACGATCGGAGTACTCACCCTTGAGATGCGGCTGGAGCATTCCCACTCGCTGAAGGACAAGCGCCACGTGGTCAAGAGTCTCAAGGACCGGCTGCGGGGGAAGTTCAATGTCGCCGTGGCCGAGATCGACTACCAGGAGCTGTGGCAGAGAGCCCTGGTGGCGGCGGTTACCGTGTCCGGCGACCATGGCTACGCACAGCAGCTTCTGGAATCCGTGGAGAAGGAGGCGTCCCTGCTGCTGGGGGCGGACTTGGTCGACGCCCGGATTGAGTGGCTGGAGTAGCCCGGGATGGATGAGCACCGTTCCCAGCGCGTTGCCGAGGCGATCCGGGAGGAACTCGCCGAGATCGTCGGCTACGAAATGTCCGATCCCCGCATCGGGCTTGTGGACCTGACCGAAGTGCTCGTCGCTCCGGATATGCGGCACGCCAGGGTCAGGCTGCATCTGAGTGGTGACGACGAAGGCCGAGAGCAAACCATGCTCGCCCTGGAGGGCGCCCGGCACTACCTCCGGCGGGAACTGGCGAGCCGGCTTCGGCTATTTCGGGTCCCGGAGCTGCATTTCGAGCCCGACTTGGGGACGGAGTCCGAGCTGCGGCTTGAGCAGTTGCTCAAGCGGGTTCGGAAAGGGCGGGCAAAATCCGCCTTGGCGGCTCAAAAAAGCGCTTTAGAATGAAACAATTTGTGGTACTTTTGTTATTAGTTGCAGGCCTCCTCCAGGCCGGAGAGGCGCTCCGGTTGGAGGACAGCCTCGACGCCATGGGGACCACGTTCATCGTGATCGCCTATGCGGATGACCAGCAGGTGCTGGAGCAGGGTGTGGGGGCGGCTTTCGCCGAGGCGAACCGCCTGGATCGAATGTTGTCGAACTATCGCCCGGAAAGCGAGTGGAGCAGAGTGAACCGGGAAGCTGCCCAGAAGCCGGTGCAGGTGTCGCCGGAACTGTTCCAGCTCCTGGCCTATTGCGCCGAGATCAGCCGCCAGAGCGAGGGGACTTTCGATATCACCGTCGGCCCCCTGATGCGTGTCTGGGGTTTTTTTCGCGGCACGGGACGTTTGCCGTCCACGGCGCAAGTCGCCACGGCACTCGAAAAGGTGGGTTTTGGGAAGGTCGTTCTGGACCGCCAGAACCGGACGGTCCGCTTTCTCAAGCCCGGGGTGGAACTCGACCCGGGCGGGATCGGCAAGGGTTACGCCGTGGACCGTATGATCGATAAGCTGAAAGAACAGGGCATCCAGTCAGCCATGATTTCAGCCGGCAGCAGCAGCATTTATGGCTTGGGGACGCCGCCCAACGACACGGGTTGGACGGTGAAAATCCGGCATCCGAGGTCGTATCGGGAGACTGTGGCGGAAGTGAAGCTGAACAACGAATCTCTATCCACCTCCGGGGACTATGAAAAGTTCTTCGAGGCGGAAGGCAAGATCTACAGCCACATCATGGACCCACGGACTGGCTATCCCGCTTCCGGAGTGTTGTCGGTATCCGTGATGGCGCCCCAGACGCTCACAAGCGAGGCCTGGACAAAGCCGTTCTTCATTCTCGGCCGTGACTGGGCGGCCAAGCACAAACCCGAGGGACTTCGCGCTTTTTTCTGCGAAGATCAAGCGAAACTGGCATGCGCGTGGCTCCAATGAATAGCCGTTTTCTGGATGCCTGCCGGCGTCGGCCGACCGATGTGCGGCCCGTGTGGTTCATGCGGCAGGCGGGACGTTATCTCAAACAATATCGCGAGATTCGCGCCAAGCGCGGAATCCTGGAGATCTGTAAGCGGCCCGACCTGGCGGCGGCCGTTACGCTCCAGCCGGTCGAGATTCTGGATGTCGATGCCGCGATCATCTTTGCCGATCTGCTGCTTCCCATCGAGGTCATGGGGCTGAAGCTGCGCTTCTCCCCCGGCGAAGGCCCGGTGATAGCAAACCCGGTGCGGACGTCAGCGGACGTGGACACGCTGTCCATCTCCAACACGGACGACCTGGGCTACGTCGGCGAAGCCATTCAGCTCGTCTCCAAGGCGCTGGCGGGCAAGGTGCCCGTGGTGGGCTTCGTGGGGGCGCCCTTCACCGTGGCCAGCTACGTCATCGAAGGCGGCGCGTCGCGCTCGTTCCTGCGCACCAAGCAGATGATGTACGGAAACGAGACTCTCTGGCGCCGCCTGATGGGTAAGCTGGTGGACGTGCTCGGGCCGTTCGCGCTGATGCAGGTGGCTTCCGGCGCGCGGGCCATCCAGGTGTTCGACAGTTGGGTGGGCTCGCTCGGCCCCGACGACTACGTGCGCTTCGTCGCCCCCTATTCCCGCGCTTTGATCGAAAGAATCCGCTCCAGCGGAGTGCCCGTCGTTCATTTCGGCACCGGCGCGGCCGGGTTCTTCCGGGAGCTTCACGCCGCCGGCGGCGACGTGATGGGCGTGGACTGGAGGGTCAACATCGATCAGGCCTGGATGGACATCAGCTATCGCTCGGCCATCCAGGGGAACCTCGATCCTGGCGCACTGTTCGCGCCGCTTCCGGAACTCAAGCTGAAAGTAACCGAACTGCTCAAGAGGACGGGAACGCGGCCGGGGCACATCTTCAATACCGGCCATGGGCTCCTGCCCGAGACCCCGGTGGACAACGTCAAGGCCGTGGTGCAGATGGTCCGTGAATTTCGTCCATGAAGCAGGCGGTTCTCCTGCTCGCCCACGGCGCCCCGGAGCGACTGGAAGAGATCGAGGAATACCTGGCTCTGGTTCGCTCGGGGAGACCCCTGGCGCCGCATCTAGTCGAGGAGATCAAGCAGCGGTACGCCGCCATCGGGGGAGGTTCGCCGCTCACCGCCCGGACTAACGAACAGGCCCAAGCCCTGGAACAGCGCCTTCGAGAGACCCGCCGTCCGGCCCGGGTCTATGTAGCCATGCGCAACTGGCGGCCCTCGATTCCGGAGACCATGTCCCGGATAAAAGCCGAGGGCGTCGAGCGCATCGTGGCCCTGTGCCTGGCGCCGCAATACTCCAAGTTGAGCGTTGGTCTGTACTTTCGCCGGACGCAGGAGGCCAAGGTCGAACTGGGCGTCGAGGCCGAGGTGGTGTGGACCAAGAGCTTTTGCCTCCACCCGTCGCTCATCGGGGCCTTCCATGAGAAGCTTGCTCCGCTCCTTCCCCGCGAGAGAGTCCTGTTCACGGCGCACAGTCTGCCCGAGAAGATCCTGGAGAGCGCGGACGCATACCCTGCCGAGACACAAGCCACGGCGCACGCCGTGGCCCAGCGCGCGGGCCTGTCCCAGTGGGACTTCGCCTACCAGAGCCAGGGGCTGACCGACGACCGCTGGCTCGGCCCGACGGTCGAATCCACGCTGGACCGCTACGCCGAAGAAGGGGTAAGCGAGGTGGTTTTGCACCCCATCGGATTCGTGTCGGACCACATCGAGATCCTGTACGACGTCGATATTCTGTTCCGCGGGTATGCCGCCCAGCGCGGCATCCGGCTGGTGCGGCCGGAGTCCCTGAACGATTCGCCCACCTTCATTGGCGCGCTGGCTGCCGTGGCCGGGGAGAAGCTCGAGGCGGCCTGACGTGCATCCCGTAGTTATTATCGGCGGCGGCATTTCCGGGCTCTCGACTGCCTACTACCTGGCTAGGGCCGGCGTGCAGTCCACGCTGGTTGAGCGCAGACCGCGCCTGGGGGGCGTGATCCACACCGAATCGGTGGACGGCTGCGTGATCGAAGCGGGGCCGGACAGCTTTATCTCTTCCAAACCTTGGGCCTCGGAATTGATCCACGAGCTGGGCCTGGCGAACGAGATCATCGGCTCGAACGACCATCTGCGGGTGACCTACGTCAAGCGCGGAGGCCGCCTGGTACCCCTGCCTGACGGCCTGATGCTGATGGTCCCAACCCGCATCCTGCCCATGGTCGCGACCCGCCTGGTGAGCTGGCCCACCAAGATCCGCATGGGACTGGAATGCCTGCGCCGGCCCTCGGGGACTCCGCGCGAAGACCGTTCGGTGGCCGATTTCATCCGGGATCACTATGGGCAGGAGGTGGTGGACTACCTGGCCGAACCACTGCTTTCCGGCGTGTACGGCGGTGATCCGGAGCAGCTCAGCATTTCGAGCGTGCTGTCTTTGTTCGCCGAGATCGAGAAGAAGTACGGCAGCCTGACGCGAGGCGTACTGGCCGCGCGCCGCCGGGCCGCGCACAGTGGCGGGAAAGCACCCCTATTTCAGACGCTCAAGGCCGGCCTGGGTTCTCTGATCCAAGCTCTCAGCGATGCGGCCTCGTCCCGGCTGCGGGTCATCACGGACACCGCGGAAGCGGTCGAGCGGTTCGAAGGCGGTTTCTCGGTCCGGATTGCCGGCGGGTCCGTGGAGGCGAAGGCCGTCGTTCTGGCTTGCCCGGCATATGAAGCGGGGGCGCTCGTCCGGTCCATCGACCCGGAGCTGGCCCAGTTGCTTTCGTCGATTCCCTACAACTCCTCCATCACTTTGTCGCTCGGCTACGACAGGAACGGATTCGACGGCTCACAGAAAGGCTTCGGTTTCCTGGTTCCGAAGAAAGAGCGCCGCAGGCTGGTGGCGTGTACCTGGGTGGGCACCAAGTTTCCCTATCGGGTCCCGGAAAGCAAAGTGTTGCTGCGTTGCTTCCTCGGCGGAATCGCGGAGGAGAGCGACGAACGGCTGACGGACCAGGTGCGCGCGGAGCTGAAAGAGATCATGGGCGTGACTGCCCAGCCCGTATTCTCGCGCGTCAACCGCTGGCCTCGATCCATGGCGCAGTACACCGTGGGGCATAAGCGGCGCGTGGAAGCCATCCAGGCGCGGCTCGATGGAAACCCGGGGCTGTACCTGGCGGGCAATGCCTACACCGGCATCGGGGTCCCTGACTGCGCCCGCATGGGGAAGCAGGCGGCGGAGTCCATTATCGGCGGGCGGAGCAGGTAGCACCGAAGCATGCAACCGCGCCCGAGGTCGCATGGAGCCGAAGGTTACTCCTTGTCCGCCCCTTCCAGCAGTGCTACAGGAAACAGGCGCAAGACCACATCGAGGGGCAACAGGCGGGGCCTGTTGGTTAGCCGCGAAACATTCAATACTTCCGTGGTCAGGACGTTTCGCCATCGTCGCGGCGCCGCATCCGGCAGCGACAGCATGGTATCGCCCCAGCTCATGCGGCTGAGGGATCTCCTGGCCGGGGAGGTCAGCCTGGTGGTCCAGCGCGGCGTGACGGTGAGGGACCACTGGTCTTTTCGATGTCGCGCGAAGGCGCAAACGCAGTGGGCCTTCTCCCCGGTGGCGGCCACCGGCACATAACCACCCTCGAAGAAAAGCGAAGATCTCTCCCGGCGAAAGTCGAGCGCCTCGTCCGTCAAGTAGAGCTTGATCCTGCCGTCCTTCCAGCCGTGGCACAGTTCCCGCAAGAGTTCGCGGCGGTTGCCGTCGGCACGTTTGCGCAATTCCTCCAACCCCACTACGCGCCTTCGGAAATCGACCGGCCGCCGATTGTCCGGGTCCACGAGGCACAGATGCCACAACTCCGAACCCTGATAGAAGTCCGGGACCCCAGGACTTGTGATCTTCAGCAGGAGTTGCGAGAGCCCGTTGATGGCGCCATGGAACGCGATTTTCTGCTGAAAGCGAAGGAAGTCGGGCCAGAACCGGTCGGACTGATCGAGAATCGCTTCGGCGAACTGCACCAGGGCGGCCTCGTGCCCAAGATGATGCCGTATCCAGCCTGTGTAGATCTTGGCTTCGCGCGCGGCCTTGACTACGAATTCCCTGAATCGTTCACCAAACCCTTCCCGCTCCTCCGGTTCCAGGGGCCAAGCCCCCAGCAGGGTCTGGTAGATCAAGACCTCTTCGCCGGGGGTGGGCACTGCCAGCCCATCTACCACGGCTTTCCTGCCTTTGTTCCAGCGGCTCCACCGGAGCAGGCGCTCCTCCCACTCCGCGGGCAGCTCTGAAAGAACATCGAGCCGCGCTCGAACGTCTTCGCCTCGCTTGGTGTCGTGGGTGGATGTGGCGTTCATCGAGTGCGGCCATTGCGCCAGTTTCCGCTCATTGAAAGAGTGAAAGCCTGCCAAGTCAAGCGGCGGCGTCTCTCGCAAAGGATCGGCTCCCACCTCATTTCGGGAGATCAGGCTGTTGTGGACATAGAAAGCCGTATCCTCCAGCCCCTTTGCCATCACCGGTCCGGTGAATTGCTGCCAGCGCATCACAAAGCGGAGGTAGTCGGCGAGCTGGTCCGGGGCGTAGGAGGGCGGTTCCAGCAGCAGGACTGAGCGGAAGAAGTCGAACGCGTGAGAACCGGCTTCCAGTTCGGTCGTGCGCTTGTCGGCAAGGTCCAGAGTGCGTTGCAGGTACTGGCGATCCGTGTCGGAGATGGGCAGACCGCGGATATAGGTGCGATACACGGGCAGACATGCGGTGACCTCCACCAGCGCCCTCATCAGCTCGGTCAGAGCCACATCACGGGCGTGGCGATCCTGCGCCGCCAGCTTTGCCAGGGCGTGCCCCAGCGTGTGAACCTCGCCCGTAAACATCTTCCACATCACTTGTTTGTTGCGTGCATAACAGACCTCCGCGAAGGGCAGGTTCTCCCCGGTCAAGCCGGCGTAAACCGATTCCAGCTTCTCCAGACCGGCGGGGTCAATGAAGATGTCGTTCACCGCGTTGAGGAAGTCGTAACCCGTGGTGCCGCAGACCCGCCAGTCTTGGCGAAGAGGCTCGTCTTTGCCCAGAATCTTTTCGACAACGACATAGAAGTCCGGCCGCGACGCGCCGATGGCGGCCTGGAGGCGGTCCAAGTAACCGGGAGGATCATAGAGGCCGTCGATATGATCGACGCGGAGCCCCGTCACTTTGCCTTCCCTGACAAGCCGAAGTATGGCGGCATGCCTGCGATCAAACACATCGGGCTCCTCCAAGCGGAGGCACACCAGGTCGTTGATGTCGAAGAAACGGCGGTAGTTCATCTCCTCGAAGGCGATCCTCCAGGAAGCCAGCCGGTAGGCCTGCTCCGAGAGCACCTTATGGAGGAACTCAAAGGATGCGGGCCTGCCTTTCTCACCGCTCATCTCCCGCAGGGCTGCGCCGATGACTAAACGCACTTCGAGCCGGTCCCGGTAGAGGCCAAAGATCCCCTTCTTGACCTCCGCGGCGAGCTCACGCCGCTGCGCCACAGCCTGAGGATCGAGCACCGTCCGCTCAGGAATAGAGGCAGAGACACCCCTCAGTCGTGCGATCTCCAGAACGGCCGGATCGTCCTGGCCAAGGGCTTTGTGGAGTTGCTCACTACAACGTTCGAGGATGGGACCACAGCTTCCCGGGTCCAACGGAAGCTTCCGGTCGTAGTACTCGACGAAGAAACCTCCCTCGTCCAGCCGGAGGTTCAGTTCCTGGTTCACCAAGGTGGCGCCGTACAGCTCGCCCAGAATGGGCAGGATCACCTTGTTCTCCTGCAAGAAAGCCGCCTTGGAGGCAACCGGATGCCAGTCGATATCGAAGTAGTGGGCGTACGGGGAACTGGGGCCGTTTTCGAGCACGTCCATCCACCACGGATTCTCCTGGCTGGCGACCATGTGGTTGGGCACGATATCCAGCAGCAGGCCCATGCCGTAGTGCTGGAGCCTCTGGCACAACCCATCGAAGTCGGATTCCGTGCCCAATTCCGAGTTCACCAGCGCGGGATCGGCGACGTCGTAGCCGTGCGAACTGCCCCTGCGCGCCCGGAAGCGGGGCGAACAATAGAGGTCCCCAATGCCAAGGGCGTGGAGATACGGAATCAGGTCTCGGGCATCCAGAAAGCGGAAATCCCTGTTCAACTGAACACGGTAGGTCGAGACTGGAACTCTGGACGCCCTCATGCAGACACCTCCACGGGTTCCCATTCGCCTCGGACCCGCAGGAGCTCCCCTATGGCGCGCGCACTTTTGATCCACGCCGCCGCCTCGCTGTCCCCTCGCATGGCCCTTGCACGCATGACGTCGACTTGGGTGCTCATTACATCGTAGTAGGTGTTCTGAGGAAGCCAGAGATTCGCTTGGAACGGCAGAAGAGGGCAGACACCGAGGACCCTCTCCAAATGCTGCATCGATTCCAGGCTCTCCGGCCGGAGGTGCAGTTGGCGGGCAGCCCCCTCCATGTTCTTTCGCAGTGTGTATTCCGCGGTCACGGCGTCCAAGGGAATCCCGGTCGCCTGAATCTGCTCCAGAACAGCCCTGACTCTCCCGGCATCCACCTCGTCCGCCGAAAGCGCCGACAAGAACTCTTCGTGCAGCGTGAAGTCGATGGCCATCCTGAACCGGTCCGGCAGGGGGATTCCAAGGTCCGCCACGAAGCCAGCCAGAGTCGCGTATCGGGCGTAGAAGTTTTGGTACAGGACACCCGCATCGCGCAGCGCAGAGTCCAGGATCATCCCCACGATCTTCCGCTGCTCGTCGCGGAACAGGAGCCGAAGAGAGTAGATTCCCGCGCCGAAGTGTCGGTCCACGGCGTGGACGATTGCCGGGATATCGCCGCTGTGAAAAATCCCGGCAATCTCCGACTGGAGATCGCCAAAAGCTCCTTCGCCGCGGTATTCGCGGACACCTCCGTGGACGTTCTGGTCGCCAAGGTGCAGCACTCCAAAGCTGACATCCCCGGACTCCCGGGTAATGCGGGACCTTACCTGCGCCCTTCCGAGCGCCAGGCGCATGTTGCCCTCCTGGATTACGCGGAAGGACTTTCGCGTCACCGTATGCGAGTAGACCACAGCCTCGTCGGGGTAGTCTTCAAACAGCGAGCTGATCGCGTAGTGAGCACCGACTTTCTCCAGGGTGACCATTGCCGGCCGGACGAACTTCTCGTAAATCCGCCGTCCATCACCGTGCTCGGGAAGGTTGCTCCCGGCTCGCGCAAGCCGGTACAGGAAACCCTCCTCCAAATGGTCTCCGGAGACATCTTGCGCGAGTTGCAGCGCTCGTGCGGCGTACTGAATCACCTGCACAGTCTCGATGTCGGAGAGTTCATCGAAGAACCAGCCACAACTGGTGTACATGAGCATCGAGTGCCGCTGCATCTCAAGCAGCTTCAGCGCGGCCACTCCGTCGGATTCCTTCTGCTCCGGCCGCCCGTGCTGCGCCAGGAATCGCTGGATGTTCTCGGGTGAGCGATCCAGGACCACCGAGATGTAGTCGTCCCTGGTTGGCCATGGGTCCGTGAACAGTTCCCTTCCGTTTTCCTCGTAGAGCGCAGCCAGTTGATCGCGCAACCAGTCCAAGGCGGCCCGCAACGGCGCCCGCCACTCCTGCTTCCATCCCGGATGCGCGCCCGAGTTGCACCCGCAATTGCTTCGCCAGCGCTCGACACCGTGAACGCAGCTCCAGGAGCTGTTCTCGATGATCTGGACCTGGTGCGCCGGGGGGTGCTTCTCGAGGAACTCCCCGTAGTTGGTCAGATGGATGGACGGGTCGCTCTCGAGAAGGTGCAGCGCATAAGCCAGGGCCATGTCGGCGTGTGCGCGGTGATGGCCGTAGGTTTCGCCGTCGGTTGCTATGCGCGCAAGCTGCGGCCAGGTCCGCGAGTCGGAGAAAGAGCCAAGAAGCCGGTGGACGAGGTTCTCGCCGCTCTTGAGGAGGTCCTCGAAGGCCACGGCGCGTGAAATGGGCCCGTCATAGAGGAAGAGGCTGATTTCACGGCCGGAGGGCAGGCGCAGCCGGTAAGCGGTGGATGGGTCGATGCGCCCCCCGCTGACGTCTTTCCAGTGTCTCGCACCGGCGGCTTTGACCCGGCTCGCCTGGCTCTGTGCGAGCACGGTGAAGTGGATGCCGGCCTCCGCCAACAGGTCGAGGGTCTCCAGATCCACGGCAGTTTCAGGCAGCCACATTCCCTCCGGCCGGCGCCCGAAACGATGCTCGAAGTCCCGCATCCCCCAAATCACCTGAGTCCGCTTGTCGCGGGAATTGGCCAGTGGCAGAATGATGTGATTGTAGGCTTGCGCCAGCGCGGAGCCGTGGCCGGAGAAACGGAACCGGCTCTCCTGGTCAGCGGCCAAAATCGACCTGTAGACCGGCGGGGCATGCTCTTCCATCCAAGCCAGCAGCGTAGGCCCGAAATTGAAGCTGATTCTGGAGTAGTTGTTCACGATGCGCAGAATGCGATCTTCGGTGTCGAGAATGCGCGACGCCGAGTTTGGCGCGTAGCACTCCGCGGTGATCCTCTCGTT
This sequence comes from Bryobacterales bacterium, assembly GCA_963798455.1. Lineage (GTDB taxonomy): Bacteria > Acidobacteriota > Terriglobia > Bryobacterales > Bryobacteraceae > CAWCTD01. The sequence continues at coordinate 2,825,965 of CAWCTD010000003.1, read as the reverse complement.
CCAGTCATGGTACGGGTAAGCCGAGTCTTGGAGTTCTACCGCCTCGAGCCATGGGTTCTCGCGCGGCGGCTGATAGAAGTGCCCGTGGATGCAAACGAAGCGTTCCACTCATGCCTCCTTCTGGTAGAGAACAATTGCCTTGGGATTGAGGTGCAGGAACGCAGTCCCCGTGGATTCAATCTCTTGGGGAAGAGCCTCTCCCGGACCCAACCAGGCCGGGTCCGAGGAATCCAGCAGCTTTCGCCATCGGCCCTTTGGGACCGGCAGCTCGCAGCGAATCGGGGTGTCGGAGAAGCAGAGGGTGAAGAACAAAGCCTCTGAGCTGGTCCAGCGCCGCACCAGCAGGGTTCGCTCCTCCTGGAAAACGCATGTTTCCATGTCGTCCTTACTCAGGTTTCGGAGAGCGGCGCTCTGGCGGCGAAGCCGCAGTAGTTCGGTGTAGAACGCGTGCAGAACCGCGTGGTGTTCCTGGCCGCGGAGCTGGTGATTCAGTTTCGAGCGGAGGAACGTCCCCACGTCCTGAGGGTCGGGCGGCTGCCCCTGCCAGGCAAACGAGGCGAACTCCTTCTGGCGGCCTCGCCGGACGGCCTCGATCAACTGTGGGTCCGAATGATCCACGAAGAAAAGGAACGGGGCCCGCTCTCCGTACTCTTCTCCCATGAACAGGAGGGGCACGAACGGTGAGAGCAGAACGGCTGCCGCCGCCAGCTTCAGCGACTCGAGACCAACCAGATCCGCCAGGCGTTCCCCCAACATGCGGTTCCCGACTTGGTCGTGATTCTGGCAGAAGACGACGAACTTGCCTGCCGGCACGTCGGCGGAGGAACTGCCGTGACGCCGACGGCGGAATTCCGAGTACTCGCCAGAGTAGACGAAGCCTTCCCGATAAGCCTTCTCGAGGTGCGCCACCTCGCCATAGTCGCAGTAGTAGCCGTTGCGCTCCCCGGTCAACAGAACCCGCAGCGCATGGTGGAATTCGTCATTCCAAACGGCGTCCAGGCCGAATCCGCCGTGAGTTTTCGGGCGGACCAGCCGCGGGTCATTGAGATCACTCTCAGCAATCGCGTAGCACAGCCGGCCGCTCTCCTCAGAGAAGCTGTGAGCCGCATCGGCGAGTTCCTCGAGGAAGGGTTGGGCGGAGTTGTCAACTATGGCGTGAACCGCGTCCAGGCGCAGCGCATCGATGTGGAATTCCGAGAGCCTGCACAAGGCGCTTTCGATGAAGTATCGACGGACCTCATCGCTCCATGGACCGTCGAAGTTCATGGCTTGGCCCCACGGTGTCCTGTATCTGTCCGTGAAGTATGGGCCGAAGTCGCCGAGGTAGTTGCCCTCTGGTCCCAAGTGGTTGTACACGACGTCCAGGGCCACCCCGAGGCCGGTCTGGTGACACGCATCCACGAGACGTTTCAGGCCGGCCGGTCCACCATAGGACTTCTGGACAGCAAACGGGAAGACGCCGTCATAGCCCCAATTCCGGGTTCCGGGAAACTGCGCCACCGGCATCAATTCCAGCACTGTGACGCCAAGTGCGGCCAGGCAGGGCAGGTGAGGGATAACCGCGTCAAAGGTACCTTCAGAAGTGAAGGCGCCCACGTGTACCTCATAAAGTACGTACTGCTCCAGCGGGAGGCCGCGCCACGAACCATCTCTCCACTCGAAGTTTGGGTCGATGACCTCGGAGGGACCATGTACACCCTCGGGCTGGAATCTGGAGGCGGGATCCGGGCGCTCCAACTTCCCGTCCAGCAGAATCCGATACGTGGCGCCGGGGCTGACACCGTCCAACTCCGCTTCCCAATACCCGCGCGGGAGAGGATGAAGGTCTTCCACCCGATCGATCGGGCTCAGGAGGTGAACCTGAACGGCGGACGCCAGGGGCGCCCAAACACGGAAAGCACACCGCCCGCTCCCGTGCGCCCCCAGCCGCCAATCGAGGACGCTACCCGACTTTGCGTGAGCAACCATGGCAATAGCGCTTCGGTATCCAAGAGGCTTGCGGCCTCGTGTAGTCCCGTAAACCCAGTATCGCGCGTCAACCGCTGGCCGCGATCCATGGCGCAGTACACGGTGGGCCACCATCGGCGTGCCGAGGCGATCCAAGCCCGCCTGAAGGAAATCCCGGGGATATACGTGGCGGGCAATGCCTACACCGGCATCGGGGTCCTCGACTGCGCCCGCATGGGGAAGCAGGCGGCGGAGAAGATCATCGCGTCCCGGTCGTGCCCGTCATGACCACGGTCACCCCCGCGGGGCCGATTTCAAACCGGTCCACGCTATGTTTCAGCTCGAACGGCTGGCCGATCTTCGCCTCGGGGTAGAAGGGCAACAGGAAGTGCTCGATGAGGAAGTCGAGGACCGCTCCCCGGGCCGTGATTCCGGAGACCGTCACCTGCTGGATGTAGACCGTGGCGAGCCCGTGCCCCGATTGAATCCGGGCTGTCGCTTTGACCGGCTTCTCGCCTGAGAGAAACCAAGCCAACAAGGCATTAGGCGGCGGGCCTTTCAGTTCGCGAACCTTCAGGAAATCCACCAGGGCCGAGCCGGTAGCCGAGCCTGGACCCAGTTCCAGCCTCGGCTCCCTCACGCCCTGCGGCACGGTCTCGGACACGGCGTTCCGGGCATAGGCGTTCAGCTCTTGCGCGCTCAGCCGGATGCGGGAACCCGGCGCCGCGCGGTCCTCTTCGATGAGCTCGATCTTCTGCCTCGCGCTGTCGTAGCTGGGGTCGGCGGCGGCGGCCGCGGCAAGAAGAAGAACCGTGGCTAGTATGCGCGCCATTCTTTGATTCTAGTGGACCCGCGCGGCCGGACGATACAATGGGGGCATGGTGCTGCGGGCGGTAGTTCTGCTGGCGCTTCTGCTCGCTCCACTGACCGCGCAGGTGACCGTGACCGGCAGGGTCGTCGACGAGAACGGCACAGCCGTCCCCGGCGCACAGATCGAATTCCGCGGTCCTGCTTTCCTCCAGCATCCTTCCGTGAACTCCGACGTGCTAGGCCGATTCCACCTGGAGCTCGGCCAGCCTGGCGAGTACTCGATCCGCGCCGGGAAGGAGGGCTTCTTCGTGCTTGACAGGGCACGAGTCGAGTTGCGGAAGGGCCCCAACGAGGTCAATGTCACGCTGAACCACCTCCAGGAACTGACCGAGTCGCTGGACGTGGTGTACTCGCCGCCGACCATCGATTCCGCTGAGACCTCGGACCAAAAGCAACTGAACAACCTGGAAATCCTGGACGTGCCCTATCCGGCATCGCAGGATTATCGCAGCGCTCTGCCCCTGTTTTCCGGTGTCGTGCAGGACACAGGCGGGAACCTGCATTTCAACGGGGGCGCCAGCGACCAGGCGAGCTATTCCTTGGACGACTTCAACATTGCCGACCCGGTGACCGGCACCCTCGACGCCCGCGTAAGCATCGAGGCTGTGCGGAACATTGATTTGGAGAGCAGCCGCTTTTCGGCCAGCACGGGCGGCGGTTCCGCGGGCTCTTTGAACCTGGCGACGGGGATGGGCGACGACCGCTACCGGTTTGGCGCCACGAACTTCGTGCCGAGCATCAGCAACCAGCGCGGCCTGGTGCTGACCAAATGGACGCCGCGCCTGACGGTTTCCGGTCCTATGGCGCGAAGCAGGGCCTGGTTCTATAACGCCTTTGACACCTTCTACGATGTGAACATCATCCCGGAACTGCCGCGGGGCCAGGACCGCAGCCGCAGCGTGACAACCAGCAATCTGTCCCGGGTTCAGGTGAACCTCACTCCTTCCAACATCCTGACGGGCAGCTACCTGATCAACTACATCGACACCAACCATCAGAATCTCTCTTTCCTCGACCCGATCGAAACAACCCTCCACGACCGCCGCAGCTTGAACATGGCGACAGTCAAAGATCAGATCTACTTCCCGGGAGGCACGCTGCTGCAAATCGGCTTCGCCGCCAGCCGCGGCGTCTTGCGGGACAGCCCGCAAGGCTCCGCCACATACGTGATCTCCCCGGCGGGCCGCGGCGGGAACTACTTCGTCGATCGGGCACGCCGGACCGATCGCCAGCAGTGGATTGCCGATCTGTTTGCGCCCACGATCCAGGCGCGAGGCCAGCACCGGGTTCAACTTGGAGCCGACCTTGAGCGCTCCGGTTTCGATCAACAGACGGCTCGCCACAGCTATCTGATCCTGCGAGAAGACGGCGCCACGGCGCGGAATGTCTCTTTCACGGGCGACGGCCAGGTGCGCATGAGGAATTTCGAATCGGCCCTGTACCTGCAAGATAGCTGGACGGTGCGGGAAGGACTGCTCCTCAACCTGGGCGTGCGCGGGGTCTGGAACGAGGTTGTCCGGAGCGCAATGGTATCGCCGCGGCTTTCGGCAGCGTGGTCGCCCTCCGGGACGAACAAGCTCAAGATCGCCGCCGGGTTCGGCATCTTCGACGACGCCTTGAACCTGCAGTTGCTTTCCATGCACCAGGACCAGTCGAGCGTGTCCACTTTCTACTCGCCGGATGGCGCGCAAGCAAGCCCGCCGGTGACGACGGGTTTCCTTGTGGATCAGCGGTCCCTGAAGGCCCCTCGAGCGCGCGTCTACAGCTTGAGTATGGAACGGATGCTGCCGCACGGCTTCTACGGAAAGATCTCCTATCTCCGCAGGACCGGCTGGAACGGTTTCACGTTCGTGGAACCGAGCGTAGGGTTGTTCCAGAGCCAGGTCTACTACACGCTGAGCAACCAACGCAGCGACCGGTACGACGCCGTGGAACTGAGCGCACGCCGCACCTTCGGCGGGCGGTACGAGTGGGTCGCCAGCTACACATACTCGAAGGCCAGATCGAATGCCGTGGTGGATTACAGCCTGGAAAATCCGGTGTTCGGCAACCAGGGCGCCGGCCCGCTGAGATGGGACGCTCCGCATCGTTTGCTCACCTGGGGGTGGGCGCCGGTTCCATCGGGCGCCGGTCCTCACTTCGTCCGGTTCCTGCTGAGGGAAGTGAGCGTGAATTACCTGGTGGAAGCGCGCAGCGGCTTTCCGTTCAGTGTGGTCAACGAGGAGAACTTCATGCTGGGCCGGCCGAACCAAAGGCGCCTGCCGTACTACTTTAACGTCAACCTACAGTTTGAGAAGAGATTCCGTTTCTTTCACTACCTGTGGGCCTGGCGCTTCGGGATGAACAACCTGACAAACCACGACAACCCGAATGTGGTAAACAACAATATAGACTCTCCGCTTTTCCTGGCGTACGCAGGGGGGCAGCGGCGGGCCTGGAATGTGCGTCTTCGTTTCTTGGGCAGGAGATGAAAAACATGAGACTCGCGACTTCGACAATTCTGTTGTGCAGTGTGGGTGCTCTCTACGGGCAGTCTGACACCGTCAAGCGGCTGGATGACGCTGCCGTTGTCTTCTCCGAGGTGATGGCGACGCCGGACAAGGCGATCCCGCAGCAACTCTTGGACAAGGCCTATTGCATCGTGGTGGTCCCCGGCATGAAGAAGGGGGCGTTCATCTTCGGTGCGAAGTACGGGAAGGGTTTCCTTTCCTGCCGGAAGAAGAGCGGAGCGGGCTGGACCGCGCCAGGATCGGTGCGCATCGAAGGCGGCAGCTTCGGGCTCCAAATCGGCGGCTCGGAGACGGACGTGATTATGCTGGTGATGAATGAACGCGGGGCCCAACGCCTGCTTTCCAGCCAGTTCACTTTGGGCGGAGACGCCTCGGTTGCGGCCGGCCCGGTGGGCCGCACGGCCACCGCGCAGACGGACGCGTACATGACGGCCGAGATCCTCTCCTGGTCGCGATCCAGGGGCGTATTCGCGGGCATCGCCCTGAACGGCTCGACGCTCCGCCAGGACCTGGACGACAATCGCGACCTGTACGGAAAGACGATCGAGAACGCAGCCATTGTGAACCAGGAAGTGGCGCCGCCCAAGGCCGCGGAGAAACTGCTCTCGCTGTTCAACAAGTACTCCGCGCGGAAAGGCTGACCCCCGGGGTGGAGCCGCGCCGCTTCACCCGTGCCAGTCGGCGGGTTCGCCGGTGGGACATTCCAGCCGGCCTTGCGCCGGGAGTGAGTCCATGGGCAGGCCGTCCTGCCACAGGGACACCTGGAACCTCAGGACGTAGCCCTGCCCCGCACCGAGAGCCGCGAACGGGAGACGAACCTCCAGGATCTTGTGGAAGCTGGCTTCGACCGCCGGCAAGTCCGTCTGGACCGAGCCGCCCGCCAGGTGGAGCCGGACACACGTCGCCGCTTCGGGCTTGGCATCCACGCTGACGCGCACCTCCATGCCGGCGAGCGACTGCTCGGAGCCGGGCTCGAAGTCGAGCCGGAGGTACAGGTTCGACGCATCGTGGCCGTAGTACAGTTCCCGCACGAAATGCGTGCGGCCATGCATCGCTCCCGAACGCGCGTCCACCCGATAGACTCCCGCTCCAAGCCACTCAAAGAAAGATGTCACTTCGCCGTCGATCACCGGCTGGATGGGCCCGCTGGGGGGGGCGTGAAACTCGGGCACGGCGATCTTCAGGATCGGCCGGGACAATTCCTCCGGCGGAGCCAGTGCCAAAAAACGGTAGACGTTGGCGAGGTGGTCGCGAAACAGCTTGTCGAACTCGGGCCTGTTTTCCGAGCTGTGCTCCGGCCCGTACCACCAGCACCAGTCGCTGCCCTCCGCGATGAGCAGTTCCTCCAGGGCCACGCTCCGGCGCTCGTCGCTCAGAGCCGAACCTTGAGGCGAGGAGATGACGCGGTCATAGGTTTGGCGCGCCGCCAGTAGGTACGCCCAAGCGCGGTTGTCTTCCTCGGCGCCGATCCATATATCGAAATTGGCGTTAATCCAGGATGCGGGAAAGATGTGCCCCAGCGGATGGGGCTCGATTCGTTTCAGCGCCTCGGTCACGGTCAGGGCGAGGATCTCGGGGTCGTCGGAGATGCGCCGATACAGTTCGCGCAGGAAGGGACGTCCGTTCTCTTCGTAATACTCCCAGGCGTTCTCTCCATCGAGGATGATGGGAACCAGCGCATCGCGGCCTCCGGCGAGGATGGCGCGGCAGTTCTCGTGGATTCGGCCGAGCAGGTCCGAGGCGGCTTCCGCGGCGCCCATTCGGGCGTACACGAAGCCCACCAGATCGCTGAGGAAGTGGTCGCGGAATACCATCCGGAGCTCCCGCCCGTCGCTTCGCCACGCGTACGGCGCATAGGTCTCCGCCAGGCCGGCAGTTCTTCCCAGAGTGCGCGCCAGCACCCCGTTGTCGGTGGCCACCCAGTGGAAACCCAGCTCGGCGGCAATTCCCAGAACCTCGTCGGACACCGAGCCTTCCGACGGCCACAACCCAGCAGGCGCGGCGCCGAACCGTTCCTCGATGTACCTCCGCGATCGCTCCAGTTGCAGCCGGGCATCCTGAGGGTACCGGAAGCGGTTGGGGAGCGGCACGTGCGGATGCGCGGTCTCGGCAATACTGGAGTCGCACAGAAGCGGCAGGATCGGGTGATAGAAAGGGGTGGTCGAGATCTCGATCTGCCCCCGGGCGGCGGATTCTTTGTAGGCGGCCAGCACCGTCGAGAGAAAATCCGCCTGCTTCTGTCCCACCAGCGCTTGCTCGTTCAAGGTATACTCGCGTTCCTTGAGGACCAGCTCGCGGATTTCGGGGTCGCCGCTCAGGCTGTCCTCGTCGAACCATGCCAGTTGCGATAGCACCTGAAGATCCCGGAATGCCTGCTCGCTGAACAGCCGGCGGGCGCGCGTCACGTTGTGATCGGAGGCCATCCAGGCGTCGAACAGCTCCCCGTAGCGCGGGTAGCGGCGGATCAACCGCGACGGGTTGGCCTGGAAGAAGTAGCTCAGGATGAAACTCCGCTCCTCCTCCGTCAAATCCTCCGCGGGTTTGAGGGCGCAGTTCAAGAACCGGTCCGAGGCCTTGCCCGCGGCGTACTCTTCCACCTGGACCATCATCGACGGGACCAGGTTGAAAGTCTGATGAACCCGCGGGAAATCCTCCAGAATCCGCACCATCCCGCGGTAGTCCTTGAGCGCATGCAACCGGGTCCAGGGCAACCTATACTCGCCCGAGACCAGGTCCTTGTAGAAGGGCTGGTGCATGTGCCAGAGAAAACACACGTAGATCTTTGGCATGACGGGCTAGCGCGACGCGCCTCCAGTTGCCTCCGCGTACGGGGCCGTGTCCGGCGTGGCCTGAAAGCACCGGAACATCGGACGCGCGGCGGCGTCGAACTGCGTCATGGGCTGGAGGCCGGCGATCAGCTCCATCGTGCGCAGCATCGAGGTCGTGTTGTACATCGTGCCGTCCAGGGTGTGTCTCTTCACGTATGGCGAGATGACGAAAGCCGGGGCGCGGCGCGGATCCACGTGGTCCGGCCCGTTGCCCGTGTGCGCCGCCAAGATGAAGATCGCCGACTGCGGCCAGAACCGGCTCCTCGATAGGCTTCCCACGATCCGGCCAAGCACGCGGTCATTGTCCGCCAGGGTCCCGCTCGTGAGCCGCACCAGCACCAGACGCGGCATCTCCCCCGACTTCTCGAATCCGGCCAGGTCCTTGAGGAAGCTTTCCCACGTTTCCGCCCCTGGGCGGGCGGACGCATAGTTGCCCATGGACACGCCGGCGTTCCGCGCATTGGTCCAGAGGTATCCAGCCGGGGGAACCGCCGCGGGTTCGCTTTCTTCGAAATCGAGCCGGTCGCGCCTGCGGGCGGCGGCGCCGGGCCAGAGCTTCTGCACGTAATCGGACGCGATGGCGGCCACCGACCAGTTGTAGCCGTCAGCCAGGGCATCGCCGTTCACATAGAAGTTGTCGAGCAGCACGAACTCCCGCGCCAGCTTGTGAAGGTTGGGCGTGGCCGTTTGGCCGAAACGCGTCAGCGAAGGGTCTCCGTCGCCCTCCTTCACGTCGCCGAGTACCTGATCATACGTAAGGCCCTGGTTCACGATGACATACACCACGTGCCCGATGGGCGTAGGATCACCGGGCCAGGAGGGCACGGGGTTGCCTTCCCCTGTTCCTGCATCGTCCAGTTTGCCGTCGCGGTACGGGCTGTTCTCATGAACGGTCTTCGTATAAGCTTCCAGGTCTTCCGGGCTGAAAGGCCCGATGAAGGAGGCGGTTCCAGAGGGAGAGTCTTTTCCGTTCAGGACTGCCAGACGCCCGTCAGGCAGCGCCCGGACGGCCGTCGGGTATCTGCCCGTGGGAATATAGCCGGCGACGCGGCCGTGGGCCTCGGAGATGTCCACCACAACCACGGCGTTCTCATCGGAGCAAGCCACGTAGAGCCGGTTGCGGCCGGCATCGAGGGCGAGTGCGCTGGGCGTCATGCCTGCCGGCTGAAGCGGGCTTAGAGCCAGGTTGATCGACTCGGACGGACGCACTTCGCCGCTTTCGGTGACGCCCAACACGCGGACGCTGTTGGTGTTGGAAGTCGCGACAAAAATCCGGGCCACGTAAGGATTGGGCTCTTCCTTCAATTCGGGTTTCGCCCTCCCGGGGACCCAAATCATGTCGGTAGGATGCGGCGCGAGCAGGAACTTGGCGGCGACAGTCCCGTTGTCCGTCTCGTGACGCAGTACCATCCCGTCGGCCCAGCAGGAGACGAAGAACGTCTTGCCGTCCTGGTGGAAGAGAATCCGGTAGGGGCGGCGGCCCGTCTTGAACCGGTCGATGATGCGGCCGGACTGCGGGTTGATGACCGCAATCGAATTCTGATAAAGCTCCGCCGCATAGAGCAGCCGGCCGTCCGGTGAAAACGCAACGTCTCCCACAAAGTCCCGGTTGGTGCGCTTTTGCGCCTCCACGACGGGGAAGGTGCGCGCAGGCTGCAGCTTACCCGCGGAGAAGGAGAACTCATAGACCGCCGCCTGCGATCCGCCGCCCACGTAGACCAAGTCGCCCTTTGGAGCGAAGGTCAGGCCGAGCCAGGCGTCGGCAACGGGCGTGCGGCTTATCTCCTTGACGGAGGCCACGTCGAGCACGCTGATGGAAGGCGGGTTAAAGCCGCCATTAAGGACCAGGAGGTACTTGCCGTCGGGCGAAAGCGTACTCGCCATGGGCAGGGTGTCGAGCGCAACCTGCCGCCCCGCGGGCTTCAAGCGCCAGCCGTTGCTGAGCAGGAAACCGCCGCCCTCCCGCGGCCCCACCCGCTCGCGCGGCGCTGGTTGGGCCGAGAGCAGCAGTGCCAGCAAAGCCGAGGCCACTCCCACGCGAAGTCTCATTCGTAAAACCTCTGGGCGATCGGGAACCGGCGCCCAATCCCGAAAGCCTTGGTCGTCACCTTGAGGCCGGGAGCCGCCTGCTGCCGCTTGTACTCGTTTCGGTCCACCTTGTTGGCAATCTCGCGGACCAGCTCGATCGGCGCGTTCCGCTCCTCGGCAATATCAGAAGGGCTGCGGTTATCCTCGATGTAATCGCGCAGGATCGCATCCAGCACGTCATAACTCGGCAGTGAGTCGGTGTCCTTCTGGTTGGGTCGCAGCTCCGCTGAGGGCGGCTTGACGAAGACGCTCTCGGGGATGGCGCCGGGGCGCCGCCGGTTGGCGACCCGGGCAAGCTCGTACACCAGGGTCTTGGGCACATCGCTGATCACGGCCAGACCGCCGATCATGTCGCCGTAAAGCGTGCAATAGCCGACCGCCAGCTCGCTTTTGTTCCCGGTCGTGAGCACCAGCGCCCCCCACTTGTTGGAGAGCGCCATGAGCGTGACGCCGCGAAGACGCGCCTGGAGGTTTTCCTCGGTCACGTCTTGCGGGGCCCCTCGGAACAATGGATGGAGGCTCTCGAGGAATCGGTCGTAGATCCCCGAGATGGAGATCACTTCGAAACGGATTCCCAGGTTCTGGGCCAGGGCGCGCGCGTCCCCTACGCTTGCTTCCGAAGAGTAGGGTCCGGGCATCGCCACGCCGACGACGTTGTCCGGCCCCACCGCGTCAGCGGCAATGACTGCCGTCAGGGAGGAATCGATGCCGCCACTCAGCCCAAGCAGCACCCGAACGAACCCGCACTTGCGGATGTAGTCGCGCGTGCCCAACACCAGGGCCTGGTAAGCCGCCTCGTTCTCATCCGGCAGGCTCTCGTGTGCATCCCCCTGGCCGGCATCCGTGTCCACGAACACTAGGTCTTCGGCGAAGGAAGCCGCCGACCCGATCACTCGCGCCTCCCGGTCCATGGCGAAGCTGCTTCCGTCGAAAACGAGCTGGTCGTTGCCTCCCACCTGGTTCACGTACACCACCGGAAGCCGGTGGTGCAGGGCCGACGCCGCAAAAATCTCCCGGCGCCGCCCTCGTTTACCCATGTGATAAGGAGAGGCATTGATGCTGATGAGGATCTCCGCCCCCTGCCCGACCAGTTCCTCCACGGGATCGCGGCGGTAGAGGCGGCGCTCCCAGTACTGCTTGTCGTTCCACGCGTCCTCGCAGATGGTAAGGGCCGCCGTCCGGCCCCGTATCCGGCAGAGCGCTTGATGTTCCGCCGGCAGAAAGTAGCGGGCCTCGTCGAAGACATCGTAGGTCGGAAGCAGCATCTTGTGCTGCCGGAAGACCACCCCGCCGCCCTCGATCACGGCCGCGCTGTTGGTCGCGCTCTTGCCGGTCAAGGCCCCGGAGCGGCCCACGTAGCCGCAAATCAGGGTGATGTCCAGGCCGGCGGTCTCGGACGCCAGCCGCTGAAGCTGCTGCTCGGTCTGGTCCAGAAAGCTCGGTTTCTCGACCAGGTCGCGGGGAGGGTAACCGGTGAGGCTGAGTTCCGGAAACACAACTAAACCGGCGCGGCCGGCGGCACGCCGTGTTGCGTCCAGAATGAGGTCAAGGTTGCCGGCGAGATCTCCAACGGTGGTGTTGATCTGAGCTAGAGCAAGGCGCATGGAAGACTAATATTGTACGGTGGAGAGGGCTCACTCCGGTCCCCTCTCACCGGATCGCCAGCATGCGCTCCAGCGGCGCCAGAGCGCGGCCCATCGTCTCCTCGGCGATTTCGACCCTGGGCGTGAGGTCCCGAAGGCAGTCGCGCAGTTTCTCCAGCGTGTTCATCTTCATGTAGGGACACTCGCTGCAGTTGCACTGTTCATTGGGGACGAAGTAGAAGCGCTTGCCGGGAGCACGCTTCTGGAGTGAGTACGAGATGCCGCTTTCCGTCATGATAATGAACTCGTCGGCCGCGGTGCGCACGCAGTACTCGATGATGGCGGTGGTAGAGCCCACGAAGTCGGCCAGCGCCAGCACCTCCTGCGGGCACTCCGGATGCGCCGCCACCCGGGCCTCGGGGTGCTCGGCCCGCGCCGCCGCCAGCCGCCGGGCGGTGAAGGTGGCGTGTACGACGCAGGTGCCTTGCCAGATTTTCAGGTTCTCCCGCCCGGTCTGTTGTTTCACGTAGTTGCCCAGATTGCGGTCGGGCAGGAACAACACGGTCTTCTCCGTGGGAATGGAGTTGACCACCTGGACGGCATTGCGCGAAGTGCAGAGGATGTCGCTCTGAGCCTTCACCTCTATCGACGTATTCACGTAACTGACGACGACATGGTCCGGGTACCGCTGCCGGTAGGCTCGAAGCTGCTCGGCCGTGCAGCTATCGACCAGGCTGCAGCCGGCCTCACGATCTGGCACCACGACGATCCGCTCCGGGTTCAGGGCCTTGGCGGTCTCGGCCATGAACCAGACGCCGCAGAAGGCGATCACCTCTCCCTGAAACTCGCGCGCCTTGCGGGCCAGTTCCAGGCTGTCGCCGATCGAGTCCGCCAGTTCCTGGATTTCGGATTCCTGGTAGTGGTGCGCCAGCAGGATGGCCCGCCGCTCTCGCTTGAGGTCGACGATCTCTTCAGCCAGGGTCCGGGTCGCAAGCATCAGGGCTAACCTATCTGCTTCCATTCTACCAGCCGGGACTCTGGCTCCGGCTGCGAAGCTTATTCGGGGGGCACGGCTCGCCGTGGCCTCGCGGGAGCGCCCTGCGGTCCGGCTCCCTGCCCGGCGGCTGGAGGGCCAGGTTGCGGCGCGCCGAGGGGCCCCCGCGGCCGCAACTGCTGATGCCGTTGCATCGCCTGCCCCGCCCGCCGCCTTTCTATCATCTGCCACTGCTGGGGGGTGAGGATCACGCGCAGCCTTACGCCCATTTGCGAGACCGTGCGCATGAGGTCGGCCCGGGCGGTGACGACCTTGTCCACGGCGTCGCGCGCCTTTGCCTCATCCACCTTGTCCTCGTTCATCAGGTCCATCAGATTGCCCTCGGCCTTCTGCACCCCGGCCCGTTGCTCGATGAGCTGGTCACGGTATTCCCGAACTACGCCCCGAATCTGCTTCTGCTGATCCATGGTGAGGTTCAGGTTCTGGACCAGGGGGCTGTCCCACCAGGCGAATTGGTCGGGGCTCTGCGCCAGCGCGCAGGCCGCGACGAAAAATATCAAGCCAACTAGTTTTCTCATTCTTGCGCCTCGAACAAAGCGTGCATGGGTTGAACTGCCAGCGGTTCATTGCTCTGAACCATGGAATAGACATCCGAGTACAACTCGGCGTCCGGGATGCCCAAGCCGGGGGCGGGCGCGGGAGCAGGCCGGTACAGGACGACCGCCAGCAGGACGACAGCAGCCGCCGCGATCGCAGCCGGCGCAAACGGAAGCCATCCCCGCTTCAACCTGGAAGCCGCCAGACGCCTCGAAACCGCCCGGCGCTGGCCGGCCAAAAGTTCCTCTGACACCGGGGGTTGCTTTAGCGCCTGCTGGCGCACACTGAGCAAAGCCTGCCATCGCTGGGCGCACTCCCCGCATTCCTCCAGGTGGCCATCCTCAGGACCGACGCCATACAGATGACCGATCAGTTCGTCGTCGTTCCAGTGTCTCGAAGTCATGTCCCAACCTCGCCTCGCCCGGCCGCCGGGGCCGGTCCTATGTACAGATCCCTCAATTCCTTCCGCAACTTCGCCACAGCCCGGGCCATGTGCGCCTTCACGGTCCCCACCTCGAGCCCCAGGCTCCGGGCGATCTCCTCCAGGCTCAGGTCTTCGTAGTGCTTGAGAACGAAAACCGAGCGTTGACGTTCTGAAAGGGTCCGGAGCGCCGCCGCCAACCTCGCGGCGATCTGAGACGCAAACAGCTCGTCCTCCGCATTGGGCGCGGTGTCGGGCGTCATGGCCAGGATGATCTGCTCGTCCTCGCCCCGGGGCCTTTGCCGCCAAAACCGCCAGCGGCGCGAGCGAAGGCGGTCAAGACAGGTATTCACCGCCACCCGTGTGAGCCACTTGGCCGGGTCCTCCGGATCTGTGCGCCCTAGCCCGGTCAAGGCGCGATACGCTTTGAGAAAAACCTCCTGCGTGGCCGTGTCCGCCTCGTCCCTCTCCCCCAGGAGCCGGTAGCAGAGCCGGAAGACGCGCCTCTGCTCCGCCATCATCCAGGCGTCGAAGTCGCCGGGGTGCGGCCGCGCCGCGGGTATCGCCTCCGCTGGGCGGGCCATCACGCCTATCATACCTATTAGATGTGACGAGAACCGGGCCCGCGGGTTTACAGCCGCATCTCTTTTTCCACGGTCACAGCACTGAGCCGCTACCTATGAGGCTCCACAGAAGAATCGCCAGGACGATCGACGTGATCCAGACATAGGTGCGGTCACGCTGCATGAAGAAGGCCACCGCGGAGAGCCCCACCCGCGCGATGGGAGTGGCGATCAGGAGCAGCAAACCGAACTGGATTACACTGCGGCCGCGCAAGGTAAGAACGCCTTTCAGAATACCTGGCACGTTGCGGAGATCCGAAGGTTCGCCCCGGAAAACACGGTAGTCGGGCGCGGCGGCCCCATAGCTCAGCAGATATATCGCTCCGCCCACCAGAACCACTCCAGCGGAGAGCAGGACGCCGGCCCTGAGGAGAGTGCCCACCAGTTCCTCGACTTGTTGGTCGGTCCAGCACCGTTTGCCTTCTCCCATGTCACATCCTCCCAGTGACGCCGTGATATATCATCTCGATCGCCAGGACCACCACAACCAGGCCGAAAACCAATCGCAGGACGCGCGTCCTGACGCGCGGCAGTAAGCGGGCGCCCAGTAGCGACCCGGCCAGCACCCCAAGCATGACCGGCATCGCCAGGCCCGGATCGATGTAGCCACGGTTTAGGTAGACTCCGGCGCTCGCCGCGGCCGTCACTCCGATCATGAAGTTACTGGTCGTGGTAGACACCTTAAAGGGCAACCCCATGGCTTGATCCATGGCGATCACCTTGAGCGCTCCTGACCCGATCCCGAGCAGACCCGAGAGCGTCCCGGCGCCGAACATAAGGCTGAAACCCGTCTTGACGCGGCGAACCACATACGCCCGAGGCCCGTCTACCGCCGGGTAACTCGAATTCATTCCCAGACGCGTCGCCAGAGCGTCCGCCCGCTCGCCATCCGTCAGGTTCGGTTGCGGCCGGCTGGATACGTAAGCAGAGTAGAGCAAGACTGCGCCGAAGATCACACCCAGGGCGGATGTCGGTATCTTCGTCGCCAGCAGGGCACCGAAAATTGCGCCCAAGGTCGTCGCAATTTCGAGGAACATCCCGACCCGCATGTTCGAGAAGCCCTCCCTCACATAGGCGGCAGCCGCGCCCGAAGAGGTGGCGATCACGGAGACGAGCGTCGCCCCAATGGCATAGCGTATGTCCACTCCGAACAGCAGCGTCAGGACCGGCGTGACAACGATGCCGCCCCCCAGGCCGGTCAAAGACCCCAGAAAACCGGCCAGGGTGGCAACGAGCCCGACCAGGAAGTTGAATTCGCAGCAGTTCACGGTTGTCCCGACTACCAGAGTACCCGACCTGAATCCCTATTTCTGTTCGAGGCGGCCAAGTTCCCGGCGCTGCAGCATTCCCCTCTAATCTGCTAGACTCCTGGGCGACATGAGCTCGCTTCTTCTGTTGGCCATTGGCCTGCTTGCAGGCGTCTTCTCGGGGATGTTCGGAATCGGGGGTGGACTGATCATCGTCCCGGCCCTGTTGTTCATCGTGAAGGTCAAGGAACTGCAGGCCATTGGCACCAGTTTGGCGGCCTTGATCCCGCCCGTAGGGCTTCTCGGCGCGGCCGAGTATTACCGGAACGGCTACATCAATCTCCGTTACGCCGGGCTGGTGGCCCTGGGGCTGTTCGTGGGAGCCTACTTCGGGGCCCGCATCATGATCTCCCTTCCGCCCGAGCTGATACGCCGGCTGTACGGCGTGTTCCTTCTCCTGGTCGCGGCGCGGATGCTTCTGATGGGAAAATGACTGGTCCCGGCCCTACCGAATCAGTCTGCGGCGCCCGGCAGGCAGCGGCTCGGCAGGCGCCATTCCGGTGACTTGCTGCTCGAAGCGCAGTTCCCTTTCAATCCATTGAGACAGCGGGATGTTGCGGAAGCAGACTCTCTCCTGAAGCACCAGGCGTTTTCTCTGTTCCGTCGGCGAGTCCATCTGGCGCACGTAGTGCCGCTCCTCGACCCGCACGTCCGCCAGGAACTCGTCAAACGCCTTGCAGCGGGCCTCGGCCTCCGCCGTGCGGATCTTCTCTTCCATGGTCTTCTGCTGCTGGAGAAGCTGCGCGCGGGTCTCGATGAGTCCCTCCCGCTCTCTCGTCGCCGTGGCCTCCATCCGGGCCTGTGCCACGATGAAAGACAGCACTCCGGAACCAAGGGCGGCGACAAAGGGCAACGCGATTAAAAGCAAGTCCGGCATGTAACGATCCTATCGAAACATCGGGCGAACTCGGCGCTGAGACGCGGATATCGGGGAAAAGAGGCCGCCTTCTAAGGTCTTCGCCCCAGGCTACAGCGTGCGGTTGACGCGGGGAAAGGACCTCATTGGGCTTGACGAGCGACAATTGTCACTATACAATCGGTTGTGGTCCGAAGTTTTCGGCATCGTGGCCTCAGACGGTTCTACGAGAGTGGCAATCCGAGCCGCGTCAACGCCGCGCTGCGTAGCAAGGTCCAACGTGTTCTCTCTGCGCTCGACGCAGCCGAATCGCCCCAGGCGCTCAACATTCCGGGTTTTCGCCGGCACCGGCTCAAATGTGACCTGGAGGGCTTTTGGTCCGTGACTGTAAGCGGGAACTGGCGAGTCATTTTCCGCCTCGAGGATGGCGACGCCTTCGATGTCGATCTCCTCGATTAACTAAGGGAGTACATGCATGCCCATGAAGAATCCTTCCCATCCCGGCGCGATCGTCCGGTACGACTGCCTCGAGCCGCTCGGCCTTACGGTGACGGAGGCCGCCAAAGTCCTCAGGGTGACCCGGCAGACGCTAAACAATCTCGTCAACGGCAAGGCGGGCGTCTCGGCCGAGATGGCCGTGCGGCTCTCGAAGGCTTTCGGGAGCGAGCCGGAGTTCTGGCTGCGCCTGCAAATGAACTACGACTTAGCGGAGGTTCGCCGCCACGAGGCCAACATCGACGTGAAACGCTTCAAGAAGGCTTCGTAGAGCCTGCGCTCATCCCTGGGCTACATCGCCCGCTGCGACCCATCCAGCTTCTGGCCGTTCAGCAGGCATGTGAAGACCGCGAAGCGGCAACCGGCGTCGCGCAGGCCGAACAGGGAGACCAGGGAGCGCAGTATCGCGACCAGCCGGAACTTGACGCCTTGAATCCAGCCGTAGTGCTTGCCGCACCAGACCGCTGCGCCGAGAGCCCTGTCGGCGGCCAGCAGGCCCCGGGCGCCCGAGGGCAACGTCCACTCCTGGCTGGGAGGATGCAGAACCACGCGGGCGGCCGGTGTCAGCAGGATGGTCTTCCCGGCGCGCCCGATCTGCGTGCAGATCTCCATGTCCCACCAGGCGTTGCTATAGCGCTCGTCGATGTAGCGCAGGCCTTTAAGGAAGTAACTGCGGACCATCATCGCCGGCGGCTTGAGATAGTCCACTTCGACAGGATCGGAGCCGGCCAGTTCGGGCGGGGTCCAGCCGCGAAGCTCGCCGGAGAGCCATGCTCGCTGAAGCTCGGCGGGCAGGGGGAGGGGATGAACGCGCGACACCACCTCGCCCTCCGGGCCGATGACCAGGGGGCACGCGGCGACCGCGTCGGGCGCGGCATCCAGTAGCGCCGCCAGAGCCGCGATGGCGCCTGGGGTGACTTCCATCTCGGGCTCCAGGAACAGAAAGTATTCGCCCCTGGCCGTGCGCATGCCGATGTTGAGCGCCTTCACCAGCCCGAAGTTCCGCGGCAACCGCAGCATGTCGATGGCGGGAAACTCCGCGTCCATCCGCGAGCAATCGTCGGCGGAGCCGTTGTCCACCACGAGGATTTCAAAGGCATCGCGATCGCCGGAAGCCTCCAGCACCGTGAGACAGCGCCGGAGCGCCGCGGCGTTGTTGAAGGAAACAATGACCACGGACACGCGCCGCCGGCTTGGTTCCGCCTGTTGCTCTTGCATGGGAAGACTAATGATACCTCAGGCGATGTCACACCCTGAGCCTGCGTATCGAGCGCGAAGTCCTTCCTCGCCAGGCTGCATGAACTGGCTCGGGCGTTCCCGCGGGATTCGCTAGACTCGGTATTGGAGCCATCCATGCCCCGCGCCACGCGGCCCGTCACCGTTCGCCACTTTTTCTCCCCGCATGGGCCGATGCTACAGCAGGCGTTCGAGTTCTTCAGGGGAGAAACTGGCGTCCTGGAGCACCTTGTGAAGAAGTCCCGGCCCGATGATCTCACCCGAGTGCACTGGAACAACCGTGCTCCTTCCGTCCTCATGGCGGAGGAAATGGTGGCTCCCTCGCACCCGAGCAGTTGCGAAGCCCGCACGGGCGAGGGCGGCGATCAACTGACTGCCTGTGACTCGGGGCAGCCTGCTCATGCGGCGACAGTGACTCGTTGAACCCCCACGAACTCCAACTGTTCTGGTGGCTCTCCCTGAACCTCAAGGCAAAGGGCAATCGCCTCGCGGATGCGCTCCATGACTTCGTCAAGGGAACGCGCTTGAGTGTGGCAGCCTGCTATCTGGGGGACCGAGGCCACGTAGCACCCCTCGGAGTCACGTTCAATCACGACGTCAAATTGACGCTGCACGCCCGCCTCCTCGTGAACCATTCTACCGCCTAGCCTTTGCCTTTTGGCCCCTTTTGCGTGATCCACTAAACTTGAAGCTGAACCACCCCATGCCTCCGACCTCCCGGCCGGTCACAACCCGCCACTTCTTCTCCCCGCATGGGCCGCTGTCCAAGTGGCACCCTAACTTCGAGTTCCGGCCCGGCCAGCTCGAAATGGCGCTCGAGGTCGAGGCCGCCCTCAACGACCGCAAGTACCTCATCGTCGAGGCCGGCACCGGCACCGGCAAGACCCTGGCCTACCTGGTTCCCGCTATCCTCTCCGGCCTCGAAGAGGTCGCCAACTTCGAAATCATCCGCGACTGGGAGAAGACCACCGAGACCGGCGACCGCGCCGAAATCCGCAGGCTCCCCGAATCGAGCACCGTCCGGTCCAAGCTCGACGCCCGCCGCGACATCAGCTTGCTCGCGTGCGCCGATCACTGCTCTCAAACATTCTGTTAGACTCTTGTTCTGGGAGTGCTTTCGTGCCAGCCGAGTACGACGTGATAGGTCCCTGGTCGGAAGTGAAGCTCGCCATCCTTCGCGAGTACGCTGGGCCTTACTCTAAGATCGTCTCGGCCAGAGGATTCCATCACCTTTACATCGATGCATTCGCCGGCCTGGGCGCCCACGTCTCCCGTACAACCGGAGAGATCATTCCCGGCAGCCCGCTAAACGCCCTTGCCACCGACCCGCCGTTCAAGGAGTACCACTTCATCGACGCCGACCCGAGCCGTGTAGATCAACTGAGACACCACGTCGGGAACCGGTCGGATGTCTACGTCTATCCGGGAGACTGCAACGAGGTGCTGCTGCGTGATGTCTTCCCGAGGGCGAAGTACGCAGACTACAGGAGGGCGCTCTGCCTGCTGGACCCTTACAACATCGACCTCTCCTGGGAGGTCGTGGCGACAGCAGGGCGGATGCGCTCGGTGGAGATCTTCCTCAATTTCATGGTGATGGACATGAACATGAATGTCCTTTTGAGCGATCCCGAGAAAGCGGAGCCGTTGCAGGTCTCCCGGATGAACCGGTTCTGGGGAGATGAGTCTTGGCGCGCCCTCGCCTACGAGGAGGATCGACAGCATCACCTGTTTGAGGGCCCCGTGATGATCAAGGTCGAAGACGCCAATGAGAAGATCGCGGAAGGGTACCGCAGGCGCCTTCTGGATGTCGCCGGTTTCAGATTCTCTCCGGCGCCGCTGAGATTCCCCAACAGACAGGGAGCGACGATATACTACCTCTTCTTCGCCTCGCCCGACCCAACGGGGCACAAGATCGTGCAGGACATTTTCGACAAATACCGTCGAAGGAAGTGGTTCTAGGATGGCCAATAACTCCCACATTGAATGGACGGACGCCACGTGGAATCCGGTGACCGGCTGCTCGAAGATCAGCCCCGGCTGCAAGTTCTGTTACGCCGAGCGCCTGTCACACCGCCTGCAAGCGATGGGGCAGAGGAACTACCGCAATGGCTTCAAGCTGACCTTACAGCAGCACATGCTTGACCACCCGCTGCACTGGCGTCAACCACGCCGCGTCTTCGTGAACAGCATGAGCGACTTGTTCCACGAGGACGTGCCTTCCACCTACATTTTTCGAGTCTTCAACGTCATGAACCGCGCATGCTGGCATCAGTACCAGATCCTCACCAAACGTTCGGCCCGGCTGCTGGATCTGGACCGAAGGCTGATCTGGCGGCCCCACATTTGGATGGGTGTCAGCGTTGAGCGCGAAGACCACCTCTTCCGGATCGACCACCTGCGGAAGACCCAGGCACCGGTGAAGTTCCTCAGTATCGAACCACTGCTCGGCCCCCTCCGGAATCTTGATCTACGAGGAATAGACTGGGTGATCGTGGGCGGCGAGTCAGGACCAGGCGCGCGTCCAATGGACCCCGCATGGGTCGGCGACATCCGTGACCGGTGCCTCCGGGCCCACGTGCCGTTCTTCTTCAAACAATGGGGCGGCGTCTTCAAGGCCCGAGCTGGCCGCCTCCTCGACACTCGTACTTGGGACGAGATGCCGGCTGAAGAACGGGCGCTGCCGCTCCATTCGCAGCACGAGGACTCGGTGCTCATCGGGTGAGCGCATCCTCACGCAAGCCGAACAGCCGGGACCGGCGTCCGCTGCACCGGCCATGCCTCCACCCTAGTGGCATACCCGCGCGTGACACTTGCCGCCCTCATCCGCCTCTGAACTCGTCGCAGCGGACTCTGGAGCAAGCTACTTCCCCCTCGTCCCGGCGATCACGATCGCCTTCGCCAGAAGAGAGGATATGAACTTCTCGAAGCTCAGCTCAGGCTCCGGCTCCCTGTAGTTACCCTTGCGGCCGCTCACGCGGTCGGACAAGAGGAAGCACGCCGAATCGTACAGGCGCTCTCGGATGAGCTTCATGAGGAGCAGTCGGTACCGCTCCGCGTAAGAGGCGTCCTTGAACTCCGGGAATACCCTGAAGTGAGGCTCGCGGTTCCGGACAGGGCTTGTCGAGCCCGCCGTCTCCTCGAGCATCATCAGATACCCAAGCCAGGGCTTTGCCGACGGCGCGAACGCTCCCTCCCGATAGGCCGCCCACAGGTCCGTGGCGCTCCCAAGTGCCTCTTCAGTCCGGTTGTTGTAGTTGTTCCCGAACGACGGACCGACTTGAGACTTGAACTCGATACCCGCGACCAGTTGGCCCTCGGAGACGAAGAGCAGATCCCACTTCTTCTCCGGTCGATACCACCCGGGAAGTTCGAGAGACGTTCTTGCAGTACACCTCGGTGTTCTCGATCCCGTGTTCGCAGAGCAGGTCCCTCACCAGGCTTACGAAGCCGCCCATCTGAGCGCCACCTGTGACGGCCGACCGCGCGCCGGTGTCCTTGGTCCCGGTCCGCGCTCCCTGCCGCTGTGCCTGGCTCTCGCGAGTTCTCCAGAAATTCTGTATCGCGGCCCGGAGCCTCTTTTCGAGCTCTGGTCGGAGGCTCATTCTTCTACCTTCAGTCCGTCCGTAGCTTCGATGGTAGTCCTGCCGAAGAGTGAGCCCGTCTCGTTAGCGATTCGCTTGTGAGCCATCTCAAAGTAGTGTTCATCCACCTCGAAACCGATGCTGTTTCGTCCGGTCTTCGCAGCCGCCACGGTGGTTGTCCCGGTTCCCAGGAAGGGGTCGAGAACCACATCGCCAACGAAACTAAACATTCTGATGAGGCGCTCCGCCAACTCGACAGGGTAAGGGGCTGGGTGATGCTTGGTTGACGCGCCGGTGAGTCCCGTCCAGATCTGCTGGAACCACTTTCGGTGGTTCTCTTCGGCGATGACACTGAGAACTCGCGTGGCTAGCTCTGGTGTGCGGTATCCGCCCGGCTTGCGCTCCATCAGGATGAATTCGATGTCGTTCTTGATGACCGCGTTCGGTTCGTACGGCTTGCCGAGGAAGCCCCCTGATCCGTTTTCGACCTCGTAAGCCGCATTCGCGATCTTGTGCCATATGATGGGCGCGAGGTTATCGAAGCCGATGTGCCGGCAGTGTTCCTGGATCGAGGCGTGCAACGGTACCACCGTGTGCCGGCCGTTGTTTTGCCGCCGTGAGAGACAAACGTCGCCCACCACGCAGATCAGCCGGCCCCCGCAAACCAGCGCGCGGAAGCAGCGCGACCAAACCTTGTCGAGCTCGCCGAGAAACTCGTCGTAGTCCTCGATGTGCCCCATCTGGCCTTCCGCGTGCCGGTAGTCTTTCAGCGTCCAGTACGGTGGCGAGGTCACAACCAGGTGCACGCTCGCCGGCGCGAGTTCGTCCATCGCCCGGGCATCGCCGCAATAGATCCGGTGATGGGTTGGTACGCGCTGAACGGCCTCCTCGATGAGCCTGACGAGCTTCTCATCCTTAGCGATTCGAGGGATATCCGTCTGCGGGTTGCTGAGGGGCAGTACCTCCGCGGGAATGAACCCCGACAACTCGTCCGTCATCGCCTCGATCGGATGCCCGGCCACATTTACACCTGATCGCATTCTCTCACGAGACGCGAACAGCGAGGCGGGGGCTCTCCACAGAACACTTCGGCCGCTCAGATCAGGCCCGGTCTACCGCCCTCCCAGAATCTTGCTGCAGGGTGTCAAGACATCGATACCCCGCTCCCAGAAGGTAGTCGATCTCGGTAGTATGGAGGCCATGCGAGTTGCATTTCTGATCGGGGCCGGGGCATCTAAAGCTGCGGGTCTGCCGTGCACGGATAAGGTGACCAGACGCGTGCTTTCCGGCGAAGGCGTCAGCAAGGTCAACGACAGGTGGTTGGTCGGCTGTAGAGATGTCCCTAGACATCCAAGTGCGCCCAAACAGGCTATGAAACCTGTAGCACCCTTCCTGGGCGTCATTCGGCGTCACTGCCAAGATTACTTCGACGAATACGAGAAGAATCGGACAGCCAACTACGAGGATCTCTACTACGCAGTAGCGCAGATCTCAGACCATCTCCATCAGGAGTACGAGAACCCAGCGGTGGAGCCATTTGTTCGCAAGATTGCCGAAAATCTCCGCGACGACGACCTCTTGTCGCCTTGCAGCGAGCTTGCGAAGATTGCGGAACTTGCCGACGAGGCGTTGAGCTTCATCCACAGGATCGTCGAAGGCATGTTGTTTCGGTCGCCTTCGCAGCTTGACCACCTTCGATGTCTGGTGGGCGCGGCGCGGGATCCGGCCGTGAAGCGCGTCGATGTCTTCACTTTGAACCATGATCTCGTTCTGGAGAAGGTGTTCCGGCACTCCGGAATCGAGTTTGTCGACGGATTCGGCGCGGTCCGAAACGGCATGCGCTACTGGTGGCCCAGATCGTACGAGTGGTCATCGAGCCGCTGCTACCTCTTCAAACTTCACGGTTCCGTTGATTGGCTTCTCTATCGGCCTTCGGGCAAGGCTCAATGGAGACAAATCGCAGGCATTCCGGTTGCAGGGGCACATGAGCCTATTCGGGACTGGCAGGGAAATCCGCAATACCCCTTACTGAACGGGAAAAGCCTTCTTCTGATTGGAACCTTCAACAAGATGCTTGGCTATACGGGCGGCCTCTTCGCCGACCTGCACAGCCTCTTCAGAAAGCACCTGTGGAAGTCCTCGCGCTGCATCGTCAGCGGGTACGGATTCCGTGACAAAGGGATCAACCGAGTGCTGGTCGAATGGCTGAACTACTCCTACAAACACCGGCTGGTCCTCGTGCATGGCCAACCTGACGAGGCGAGGGAGGCGGCACGCGGGGCGATCCGGGACCGATGGGACCGACGCCGTCACGATGGGCAGCTCAGGGTTATTCAGAAGTGGGTAGAGGACACAACCTGGGAGGATGTTCAGCAAGTGCTCTGACTTCTTGCCTTTGCGCTTTCGGCGCACAGGTGCCGTCATCGTCGACCCGAGGTTCTCCCCCTCACGGCCGCAGGAGCTTCCGCGATTCCCACTGCTCTGCCGCCGCTATCTGCCCCCCTGCCCACAGCTTGCCCAAACGCGTTGGCGCTCAACGGCTTATCGACCCTTACAATAATCTTGGCAGCCCGACAGGGCCTCGATCCCTGTCTGGCCGTGCCAGAACTATTTTTGCCAAACGGAGCCAATTTTCGATAAGCTCTTTTGAATGAATGAACTAGCCATCGCGTCTTGGCGTCTTTGCGTGATCCACTAAACTTGAAGCTGAACCACCCCATGCCTCCGACCTCCCGGCCGGTCACAACCCGCCACTTCTTCTCCCCGCATGGGCCGCTGTCCAAGTGGCACCCTAACTTCGAGTTCCGGCCCGGCCAGCTCGAAATGGCGCTCGAGGTCGAGGCCGCCCTCAACGACCGCAAGTACCTCATCGTCGAGGCCGGCACCGGCACCGGCAAGACCCTGGCCTACCTGGTTCCCGCTATCCTCTCCGGCCGCCGCGTAATCGTCTCCACCGGAACCAAGAACCTCCAGGAACAGCTCTTCTTCAAGGACGTCCCCTTCCTCCAGCAGCACTTCGACCGCCCGCTGCGCGTCTCCTACATGAAAGGCCGCAACAACTACGCCTGCCGCCAGAAGATCTACGACGCCGAAAAAGAGCCCATCCTCGCCGGCCTCGAAGAGGTTGCCGACTTCGAGATCATCCGCGAGTGGGAGAAGACCACCGAGACCGGCGACCGCGCCGAAATCCGCACGCTCCCCGAATCGAGCACCGTCTGGTCCAAGCTCGACGCCCGCCGCGAGCTCTGCACCGGCCAGAAGTGCCCCCAGTTCGAGCGCTGCTTCATCACCCGCTCGCGCCAGCAGGCCGCCGCCAGCGACATCATCATCGTCAACCACCACCTCTTCTTCGCCGACCTTGCGGTGAAAGAGGAGGAGTACGGCGCCATCATTCCCGAATACGCCGCCGTGGTCTTCGACGAGGCGCACGAAATCGAGGACGTCGTGGGCCAGTACTTTGGCGTCTCGGTCAGCAACTACCAGCTTGCCGACCTGCGCCGCGACATCGCCTCGCTCGCCCGCCGCAAAGGCTTCGGCTCACCGGACCTGGATTCGGTTCTCCAGGCCCTCGACGAATCGGCCGCGCAGTTCTTCTCGCAGTTCCGTGCTGACGAGGGCCGCTCTCCCTTTCCCTCGAAGCTACCCGGCGAGGCTCACACCGATTTGCGCGGCGCCCTCACCCGGCTGGCCGCCACGCTGGAACTGGTGCCGGACGAGCCCGACGAACTAGCACCGCTGCGCCAGCGCCTCGGGGACCTCGCCGACAACCTGCGCTTCCTGGTCGAGAGCCGCGACGAAGCTTACGTCTACTGGATCGAGCGGCGCGGGCGGGGCTGCTTCCTCCAGGCCACGCCCATCGACGTCTCCTCGATCCTGGCTGAACGGCTGTTCTCCAAGCTGGCGACCGCCGTGCTCACTTCGGCCACCCTCGCCGTGGCGGGCAGCTTCGACTACACGCAGAAACGGCTCGGATTGAACTCGGCGCGCACGCTCACCGTGGCCGGCCTTTTCGATTACCACAAGCAGGCGCTCTTCTATGTCCCAGAACACCTGCCCGAGCCGCGCCACCCCGGCTTCACCGCGCAGGCCGCCAACGAAGTCCGGCGCCTGCTCGAACTCAGCCGCGGCCGCGCCTTCGTGCTTTTCACCAGCTACCAGCAGATGCAGCAGGTCTACGACCGGGTGGCCTTCGCCATCGACTTCCCCACTCTGCTCCAGGGAACCGGCCCGCGCAACGCGCTGCTCGAGGAGTTCCGCGCTACGCCCAACTGCGTCCTGTTTGCGACGTCGTCGTTCTGGCAGGGGGTGGATGTGCCGGGCGAGCAGCTCAGCCTTGTTATCATAGATAAGCTGCCGTTTGCGGTGCCGAGCGATCCGGTGGTGGAAGCCCGGATCCGCCGCATCCGCGAGCAGGGGGGCAACCCGTTCTACGATTACCAGATCCCGCAAGCGGCGCTGGCCCTCAAGCAAGGCTTTGGAAGGCTGATCCGGAGCCGCTCGGACCGCGGCGTGCTGGCCTTGCTCGACAGCCGGATCAGGAAGCAGCGCTACGGGCAGGTCTTCTTCGACAGCCTGCCCGACTACGGCTTCACGACGGAGCTGAGCCACGTGGAGAAGTTTTTCAATGTTTGAGATCTCGGTGGAAGAAACCTTCGCAGCCGGCCACGCCTTGCGCCACTACCGCGGCAAGTGCGAGAAGGTGCATGGCCACAATTACAAGGTCCAGGTGACCATCGAGGGCGAGACGCTCAACGAGGCCGGCCTGCTGGTGGACTTCGTGGAGCTCAAGCGGCTGCTGCACGCTGTCGTGGACCGCCTCGATCACGAATTCCTGAACGACGTGCCGCCGTTCGACGTGCTGAACCCCTCGGCCGAGAACATGGCCAAGTTCTTCCACGACGAGATCAGCCAGGGCTTTCCCTTCGAACACGGCGCCCGCGTCTCCAACGTGAAGCTCTGGGAGACGGACACCTCAATCGCAACTTACCGGCCTTAACGACTCCAGGCGCGAGACGTTCACAAAGACGGCATCGGCCACTTTGCGCTCAAAGTGCTTCTTCACCACACCATTGAACAGAGCCATGGGAGCGGCGGTGGAGGCTGCGCGTCCAAGCCGGGAACTCGCCCGCCAGTCCGGCGAGAAGGCCTCGATGCCGCTTTGAGGTTACAACGGAGCGCGAAGCGCATTCAAACCGCGGTTGCGTGCAGGCAAAGCCGCGCAATACAGTGGTTGTTCAATTGAGAGTCGCGATCATCTCGGATCTGCATGCAAACCTCGAGGCTCTGAGAGCCTTGCCGGAGGAGCACGACGAACTGTGGGTGCTGGGCGACCTCGTCAATTACGGTCCGAATCCCGCTGAAGTCATCGCGATAGTCCGGAAAAAGGCAGCGCTCGTGGTGCAAGGAAATCACGACCACGCTGCCGGGACGGGCGAGGACCCGCGTTGTTCCGCTGGGTTTCGCGCAATGGCCGAAGCCACACTCGGCTACACCAACTCGGTGCTCACCCAAGAGGAGAAGGCGTACCTTCGTCAGTTGCCTCTGACTGCCGAGCGGCTTGTGGATGGCTTCCGCTTCTTTCTGTGCCACGCGGTCCCATCCGATCCTCTGTATGCGTACTGCGGTGGCGACTCGCCCCGCTGGATACAGGAGGTGGCGAACCTCCCGGCGTGCACGCTCCTGGCCGGCCACACCCATCTTCCGTTTGTTTTGGATCTTGGGCGCCACCGGGTGGTGAATCCAGGAAGCCTGGGCCAGCCCAAGCACGGCGCACCACGGGCCTGCTACGCGATCTGGGAAGGCGGAGAGATCGAACTGCGGTCTTATTCCTATCCGGTGGAGGAAACCGTCCGGAAGGTCTTGACAATGCCCGTCCCGGAAGGCATGCAAAGGAGTCTGGCGGACGTGCTGCTTTGGGGCGGACGCTGCGATGATCCCGTCTGAACCGGATGCGCCCCGGGGTCGCCCCGAACGCTACGATGAGTCAAGGTGATATGGAGCTCAAACCCATTGGGATTATTCATTCTCCCTTCCTCCAATCGGCAGGCGCGCCGATTCAGTCGCGGCTGGCGCAGGGCGCTGAAGGCGAGGTTGTGGTGTATCAGGAGTATGCAGCCGGCTTGAAAGATGTCGAGGGATTCGAGCGGGTCTGGCTACTGTACTGGTTTGACCGAGCCGCTTCGAGCGACGGCAGGCTGATGGTGAGACCGTACCTGGAAGACGCCGAGCACGGCGTGTTTGCGACGCGCGCGCCTGCCCGTCCCAATCCCATCGGCATGTCGCCGGTACGGGTGCTCTCTGTCCAGGGCAATGTCCTCCGCGTTGGGGATGTGGACATTCTCAATGAGACACCGCTTCTGGACATCAAGCCCTACGTCCCGCACTTTGATTGTTTCGCGACCAGCCACAACGGCTGGTTCGACGCGGTGAAGAACCGTTGTACGGTCGCGGACGATCGATTTGAGGCGGACTAGGACCGACCGCAGCCCCTGATTACCCGCGGCCGCGGCCCTGACCCGGCGCCCCCTGCCGCTGTCCGCCGCCGCGTGCGCCGCCGTATCCCGGCCACCCGCCGGGCTTACCGTCCGCATCGGGACGAGACTTTCGGAAATCAAAGGCGACCTCGGTGATCTTGGGGCCGATCACTTCGATCCGCTTGAGGTCGCGTGTTCCGACGCCCAGTCCTTCGGCCAGGCGCAGCGTGCTGTCGGCGCGCTCGAATGGCGGGCTCCCACGGTCGGCCATCGGGTCGAAGCCCATCAGAGCGGCGCCCACGGCGTCCGTGCAAACCACGTTCTTCCCCGCGACCAGCAGGTGGGGCCTTATGTAGTTTTCGAGACGCGCGCTGTTCTCGCCGTTGTTCATCGATTCGATGCCATCGATGATCGCCAGGTCCACCGGGCGCATGGCCACAATGTCCGAGATGCACCGCGGGATGCGGTAGCCCCCATCGCGGGGGCTCTTGGGATCGATCTCCTGTGGCGAGCTTTTGGGCGGCTCACGGTAGCCCGTGTGGATGGGGTTGCGGCCTCCCTGAGGGACCAGGCCAGGCTCGTCCTGCGGAGCGTTGTCGCCGTAAATGGTGCAAGGAATGTTGCCAAAGCAGTTCTTGATCGCCAGGGTAATGCCGGCCGTGCGGTGTTCTTTCAACTTGCCGACCGACACGAAGACGTCGCAGTCGTAATAGGAGTGGTTGAGATCGTAGGCCGGAAACAGCAAGCCGCCCTTGGGCACGGGGAACCTGTGGTACTGCTTGCCGCGGCCCAGAAAGTTCGTGTTCTCGAACTCCACCTTGGCGCCCGTTGACGCTCGCACAAAGTCATTCGGCTCCCAGCCCGCGGAGATCATATACTCCTCCAGCGGTTCGGCGGATTTCCACGGGCTTTCGAGTAGCCGGATGCGAGATGCGCCTGCCAGCGAGAGCAGATGCACCGTGGCGCAGATCACGTCGGGGTGGGTGAAGACCATCTTCTCGATGGGGATGAAGCCCGCGCGGACATCGGGGTTGCCGGTCATGTTCACCTTCATGGCGACGGTTTTGCCCTTGACCAGAGAACCGATGCCTCCGATCTGGTCGAACATCTTCCGTAAGGTTGGGAGCACCCCCGCTCCGTACGACATGCACTGGGCAAGTGCGACCGGCGAGGCAGGAGCCTCCGCGGACCACGCCGCGCGCGGCAGCAGTGAAACGCCCGCCACGGCCGCACCCGCGCTCATCAAAAGGTTGCGGCGAGTCAAATTATCATTCCTGCGTCCCTCTGTCGTCATACTTTCACCTCCAAAGCGGCATAAATCGAGAACTGCGGCAGATGATACTCGATATGCTCATCTTCCTTAACGGGCTGGAGTGGCGCCGGCGCCGCATCCAGCGTGTACAGGGTGACGGAGCGGTGCTGAACGGGGATTCTGAGGCTGACGTCGTTCGCGCCAAATCCTCCTCTGCCGCCCCTGCCTCCGGCGAAGCTGACCAGCTGGATCAGACTGTCCTTGGTGGCCGGTGAAACGGAATAATGGAGCCAATAGGATCCACCGTTGAACATGCGGATGGGATCGTAGCGCCGGCTCACCAGGTTGTGCACATCGATGGCCAGAAAATAAGGGTCATCCCAATCCCGCGTCGCCGCCGCCACCGTGCCCTTGCCGAGTGCGCGGAGCTCGTAGCCGGTCACCGGGCAATCCAGGACACGCTCCCCTTTGAACAAGGATGAGGAGGTGCGGGGCACGATCAGCAAGCCGCCGCCGCGGGCGAAGCCAGACAACTTGGTGGCCGCGTCGGCAGCCGGCGGGTCCTTGTCCAGCCACAGGACGCCGCGCAACCCGGCGAAATCGGCTGAGGGCAGGCGAGACCTGTCGAAGATCCGGTAAAGCAGGTTTTGGCGCGCAGCCAGATTCAGGAACTCCGAGCTCAGGAACTCGTTGTCTCCCGCGAAGGTCGAAATGGCCCCCAGCGGGCCCTGGTGCACGTAAGTGCGCCACCGGCTCTGCTTCTCGAAGAAGGCGAGCGTGTCGAGGATGCTGCGCCAGGTCTTCAACGCATCGGCGTCTCCGGCCGCCAGAGCCGGAGCGAGTTTCTCGTCGAGGCTGACCGGCCATCGCGCGCCGGTGGCCGCCGCGTCCGCGATGGCGACGCGGTAGGCGACGTCTGTGGGCGGCTGATCCTCCTTCGGCGGGTTGAAGGCGAGCCAGATCTGCTTGCCGGGCGCGCGGGCCACGGCGAGCCTGGCGACCCAGGAGTTGGAGTCAATCCAGGGATTGCCAGTCGGTCCCGATTGGGCTTGGTCGCGGCTGCCGAACGCGGCGGCCTTAACTCGCGGCCACACCAGATCGGTGATCGTAATGCGGGGTGCTGATGTATTCCAGTTGACCTTGGCGAGCGGTGCGGCGCCGAGCGAACTCCACTCCAGCACGGTGAGCCCCGCTTGCTTGGCGGCCTCAGCGATGCCGGCTGGCGCACCGCTGACGACCACGCAGTTGATGGGACCGTTTTGAAGTAATGAGATCAGTTTCGGGTCTGTCCAACCCGCAGGCCAGCGAAAGGGTACAAGTGCAGTCTCTGCCACAATGACTCCTTGCCTTCATTTTAGAACAGTCCCTCCGGCGGGCTGGAAGCTCGCCGGAGAGGGAAGGTGAGACGCTGTTGCGGGGCCTAAGAGAATTTCACCAGGTCCCAAGGCTTGCGGTACGTCCGGAAAGTATACTTGTTGGCTTCCGCATCGCCCTTGAACGACCAAGTGGCGCCGTCCCAATGCAGCTTGCGGCCCGTCCAGTAGGCGACGTTGCCGATGCAGCACACGGTGGTGGCACGCACGCCCACCTCGATATTCGCGAAGGGCTCCTTCCGGGCGCGGACGTTGTCCACGAAGTATTTGGTGTGCAGCGGGGTGGGTTCGTCCTCGTTCATGTGCATCTTCTCCGGGCGGGTGCTCGGTTTGGCGGGAGGAGGAGCCGGGGGAGCGCCTGCGCCGCCGCCCCGCCGCGCCCCGCCGCGGCCCATCATGCCGCCGAAGCCGCTCGGCTCAGGGTACAGTTCCATGCCGATGCGGTCCACGAAGAGCGACGCTTCCGTCCCATAGAAGGCCATGCCGTGCGGCCGGTCATCCGTGCCCCGCATGCCGTAGTAGCGCATGCCTTCGGTTCTTCCGCCCAGGCCGTGCCCGTTGTAGTTGCAAGCCTCGTAGCTCATGAAGAAGTTCTTGTATTCGAAGGTGGCCTGCTGCATGTCGTAAATGTCGCCGGCGCGCGTGTGGTTGAACCTGACCGCGGAGGATGAGACGACCAGCGGAAACTCGTCTCCCATGATCTGGTGTACGCTGTCGAAGCGGTGGTTGCCGTAGTCGCTGATGATGCCGTTGGTGTAGTCCATCCAACTCCGATAGCCGAGGCGGCTCTGGTTGAACTTCACAGACGGAGCAGGCCCCAGCCAGGCGTCCCAGTTCAAGTCTGTGGGCGGATCGCTGTCGGGGACGATACGTCCGCCGAAACCGCCGCCCATGTAATTCCAGACCCTCACGAAGTGCACCTCGCCGATCTTGCCGCTCTGGATAATCTTGGCCGCCTCGGCGATGTGGTCGGCCGAGCGGTGCTGGGTGCCGACCTGCACGATACGCTTGGTCCGGCGAACCGCATCCACCATGGCCTTGGCCTCACCCACACGGTAGACCACGGGCTTCTCCAGGTAGACATCTTTGCCCGCCCCGACGGCCAGAATCATCATCTGAGCGTGCCACGGGTCGTGCGTGGCTATGATGACCGCATCGACGGTCTTGTCCGCCAACAGCTTACGGAAATCGTCGTAGGTTTTCGCCTGGGGCGCCCACCTCTTGGCGGAGTCCATCTTGGACCCATAGCAGTCGCACAGCGCCATGATGTCCACATTGCGGGGCTCCTTCAGCCGCGGATCCAAATTTCCGTTGTGATAGTTCTCCGGCGCCACCGCCTGGATGTCCTCCGGAGTGCCGCGCATCAAGCGCGCATCGAACGTTCCGCGCCCGCCACACCCGATCAGGCCGACATTGAGCCGGTCGTTGGCGCCGAACACGCGGCTCGCGGATGCCGCCGTCCACGCTGCCGCGCCAGCGGCCACTGAATTCTTAAGAAAGTCTCGTCTTTCCATTGCTAACCTTCCCGTGCAAAAGCACATCGCCAGGGCACCTGTGACAGCCCCCCGGGCTGCTTCGAGTATATACCCGTGCGAACTAGGCTGGCGGCTAGGCCTTGATGAGGTCCCAGGGTTTACGCTTGGCCCGCGTGAGCAGACGGGAAGCTTCGGCATCACCGATGAAGTCCTGCTTCTTCCCGTCCCACTTCAGCTTCCTGCCGGTCCTCCAGGCGACCATTCCCAGCAGGCAGGTGGATGTCGATTTGTACCCGACCTCGGCGTCCGGGACCGGGTCCTGGCGGCTGCGGAGGAACTTGATGAAGTTCTGCCCGTGCAGCGCAGTCGCATCCGCGCCCTGGACCTGCTTCCGTTCGCAGCGGAACTTCACCTCCGCATTGCTGGCGCCCTGGCGTCCGCCGGCGCCCCGAGCGCCGCCCGCACCGCGGGCGCCCCGCCTCCCGCCCTCCGCCATCGCAGCCATCATCTCGGCGCGCCCCGACTCCACTTCGGGGAAGATCTCGTAGCCGATCCGGTCGACATAGAGGGCGCCTTTGTTCCCGAAGAACGCCATGCCGTGTGGGCGGTTGTAGGGGCCGGTCATGCCGTAGTAGTTCATCCCGGGAGACCGGCCGGCGCCGCGGCCCTCCATGTTGGTCCAGACCGCGCTGTACTCGAGGATGAAGGTCGGAAACTCGTAAGTGACGTGCAGAACATCGGGGATGTCGCCGCCGTTCTGTTTACAGAACTTGCCGCCGGCCGCCGCGACCGTCAGCGGCCAGTCCATGTTCATGATCTGGTAAACGCTGTCGATCCGGTGGTTGCCGTAATCCGTTATGTATCCGTTGTTGTAATCCAGGAACATCCGGTAAGTGCTGCCCAGCCGCTGCCGGTTAAAGGGCACCTTGGGAGCCGGGCCGAGGTACATATCCCAGTCCAAGTCGGCGGGCGCAGCGGAGTCCGGCACGGGGGCAGCAAGGTTGGGAGCCACCTGGCCGCTGTTCCATACCCTGACGTAGTGGATATCGCCCACGTAGCCGCTTTGGGCAAGCTGCGCCGCCTCGGCGATGTGAGGGGCCGAGCGATGCTGGGTTCCGACCATGACCAGCCGCTTGGTCTGGCGGGCGGCAACCACGATGGCCTGGCCTTCCCGAACCGTCAGGGAGAAAGGCTTCTCCACGAATACGTCCTTGCCCGCGTGGCACGCCAGCACGGCGACCATCGCATGCCAGTGATCCGGCGTGGCGATATGCACGGCGTCGATGTTCTTCTGCTCAAGGACCTTGCGGAAGTCCCTGGCGGTGGTGGCCTTGCCATCGGACAGTTGCTTGTTGGCCGCATTCGCCTGCTGGTCCCAAACGTCGCACATGGTCCGGTACTCCACATTCCCGGCTCCGAGTACGCCGCTGGCAACGCCCCGGCCCCGGCCGCCGCAGCCGACGAGGGCGAGGCCGATACGATCATTGGCACCGAGGATCCTGCTGGCCGAGAGAGCGGTCCAGGCCGTGACCCCGGCGGTTGTTTTCGCGAACTCTCTTCTATTCATAAGGACTCTCCTCTTCTCCGGCCACTAGATCTTAATCAGGTTCCAGGGCGCCCGCTGCTCCCGCGTCAACAAACGCGAAGCCTCGGCATCACCAATGAAATCTTCTTTCTTCGGGTCGAACTTCAGCTTCCTGCCGGCCAGGCACGCAATGTTCCCTAGCAGGCAGGTGCCGGTCGCCAGGTGTCCGAGTTCCATGCTCGCGAAGGGCTGCTTCCGGGTTCGAATGGATTCGATCCAGTTGAGCGCGTGGAGGTCGGTCCGGTCCGCGCCCTGGACCTGCTTGCGCTCGCAGCGGAACTTCACCTCAGCTTGTGCGCCAGCGCCTCGGCGGCCGCCGCGGCCCGCCCCCGCTTCGGAAAGGTCCCTGGGCGCTCGGGCTTCGGGATCCACCTCCGGATAAATCTCGTATCCGATCCGGTCGGTGATCAGCGTCCCCTTGGTGCCGAAGAAGGCCTCGGCATGCGGGCGGTTGTACGGGCCGCTCATGCCGTAGTAGCTCATTCCGGGG
Source organism: Bryobacterales bacterium (assembly GCA_963798455.1). Classification (GTDB taxonomy): domain Bacteria; phylum Acidobacteriota; class Terriglobia; order Bryobacterales; family Bryobacteraceae; genus CAWCTD01. The sequence goes on along the minus strand of CAWCTD010000003.1, from coordinate 2,791,381 downwards.
GTGCGCCCGCCGCCCATGCCGAACGAGTTGGTCCAGTCGGCGGTGTAGGTCATGACGAAGCCAGGGTACTCGTAGACCACGTTCTGAACGTCGTAGATGTCCCCGAAGTTCTCTTTCACGTATCTGCGGCCGGTTCCCGAGATGGTCAGCGGCCACGAGCAATTCATGACCTGGTAGAAACTGTCGACCCGGTGATTGCCGAAATCGGTGATGTAGCCGCTGGCATAGTCGTACCACTGCCGGTAGCTCAGACGCCGCTGGTTGAAGGCAGCCTTGGGCGCCGGTCCGACGTAGAAGTCCCAGTCCAGCCCGGCAGGCGGCGCGGAATCGGGCACGGGCGGAGAGGGGGGAGTGTTGTTCCCGCTGTTCCAAATCCGAACGTAGTAGACGTCGCCGATCCCGCCGCTCTGGACAATCTTGGCGGCTTCGGCGTAGTGCGGCTCCGAGCGGTGCTGGGTGCCGACCTGTATGATCCGGTCCTTGTACTTGCGTGCCGCCGCGACCTCCGCCTGGCCTTCCCGGAACACCCGGGACACCGGCTTCTCGAGATAGATGTCCTTGCCCGCCTCGCAAGACAGCACCATGATGGCGGCGTGCCAGTGTTCGGGTGTTGCGATATGAACGGCGTCAATATCCTTCTGCTCCAGAACCTTCCGAAAATCCTTCGCGGTGGCGGCCTTGCCCTCGGTTAGCCGCTGGTTGGCTTGGGCTGCCCGATCGTCATAGACATCGCACATGACCCGGTATTCCACGCCGGGCGCCTTCTGGACCAGGCTGGCGACCTGGGGGCCGCGGGTGCCGCAACCGATGAGTGCGATCCCGATGCGATCGTTGGCGCCGAGAATTCTACTTGCGGAGAGCGCAGTCAGAGCCGAAGCCCCGGCTGCCTTCCGCACAGATTCACGACTTTCCATCGAAACTTCCTCCTTTTGATTACCTAGGCAGACTCCAACATGGATAAACCTGAATCCTCACCAGCGACCTGGGTAGGTTGAGTATACACCCAAGCGGTTCGGCTGCAATGGGGGGGTTCCACCACAATCCTGAGCGGCGAGGACCCCGTGGGTCTGGCGTCGGAGGGCCGGTGCCTGTAGACTGATCTTCTTGGCTGGAAGAAAGCTTTCCGGCCCGGGCAGGCGGACATGAATCAAGTTAAAGTCGGTTTTGTCACTTGCGTGCATCCTTTTTATGATCTGCCGGCGGTTGTCGGGCACCGCGATCGGGCGGTGGAGGAACTGCGCAACGCCGGCTGCGAGGTCGTGGCGGCGCCGATCCCACGCAACTCGCTGGATGCCATCGAGATCGCCTCGCTGTTGCGGAAGAACGAGGTGGATGCCGTACTCCTGTTCTTCTGCACATGGGTCGCCGAGGACATCACTCTGGCGCTGGCGAGGGAAGTCATGGACATCCCCATGTTCATCTGGGCACTGCCTTACCTGGACAGGGACATCCCCATGCCCTCACCCATCAGCGGCTTCACCGCGACCGGCTCCAACATACGGCGGCTGGGCAAGCCCTTCACCTACATGATCGGTCACGTCACGCCGGAGAAGGTGGAGCAGGCCGTTCGGACCCTGCGTGTCGCGGCCGTCGCCAGGAGGCTGAGGAAGGCGCGGTTTGGCGTGGTGGGTTATGCGTGCCCCGGGATGATGGATGTCGGCGTGGACGAAGCGGACCTCCAGAAAGCGCTGGGGACCACCACCGTCCACCTCGATCTAGATGCCCTGCTGAAGGCCTACCAGGCCGCGCCGGTCGAGGAGGCCGGCAAGGTGGCCAGACGGTTGATTTCAGAAACCGGTGGCCTCCGGGAAGTGAGCGAGGAGACTCTCACGGACAACCTGCGGCTCTACGTGGGCATGAAGGAACTGGTCGAGAAGAACAAGTTGGATGCTTATTGCGTCCGTTGCTGGCCGGAACTGCGCGACCAGCATAAGATCACCGTCTGCGCTACCCACTCGTTGATGGCCCAGGAGGGAATCGCGAGCAGTTGCGAGGTGGACCTTCCGGCCCTGATCACGACCTACATCCTGCAACAACTGGCGGGCGCGCCGGCCTTCAACTTCGACGTGACAGGCTACCTGGAGGAAGAAGGCGCCATCCAGTTCGCGCATTGCGGCGCGGCCGAGCCTTCCCTGGCCGGAGATCCCAAAGAAGCGCTGCTGCGCGTACACATGCGCACCGGCACGGGCGCCACAGTCGAGTTCCCTTTCAAGGAGGGAACGGTTACCCTGGCCAAGCTGCTACGGCCCATGGACGGAAAGTTCAAATTGTTCGTCGCCCGCGGACGCGTGATTCCGTCCGGTGACGGGGTACGGGGCAGCGTCGCCACGGTGCAACCCGAACCTTCGGCGCCGGCCTTCATCGACAAGATGATGCTGGAGCCCGTCGAGCACCACATCGCGCTGGTTTACGGCGACTGGAGAAACGAACTGGCTCAGTTCTGCGCCTTTACGGGAGTGGAGTACCTGCCGCTCGCGAGTTCACGCTGAGCGCCAGCGGGCTCCGCGGACGTTTAGAGGATCAGTCATGGAAAGACGTGAATTCATAAGAGATGCGGCTGTGACCGCGGGCTGGACGGCCCTCTCGGCGGACAGAGTCCTGGGAGCCAACGACCGCGTTGCGGTTGGACTGATCGGGTCTGGCGGCCGAGGCCGGTATGTCAGCACCGGACTGCTGAAGGCGCCGAACACGGAAATAGTGGCCGTCTGCGACGTGTACGATTCGAACGCGGAACAAGGGTCGAAGGCGCTGAGTGAGGGGAAGGCCAAGACCTTCCGGGACTTTCGCAAGCTCCTCGAGTTGAAGGAGATCGACGCCGTTTATGTGGCCACTCCGGACCATTGGCACGCTATTCCCGCTGTGCTGGCCCTGGAGGCGGGCAAGCACGTGTTCGTGGAGAAGCCGTTCTCGCTGACCGTTCGGGAAGGGCGAGCCATGGTTGAGGCGGTGCGACGAACCAAGAAGATCCTCATGCCCGCGACTCAGCAGCGCTCGGCCCCGCACATCGCCGAGGCGGCCCGCATGGTCCAAGCCGGCGAGATTGGCACGGTGAACTTCGTCCGCGTCTGGAACAGCAATAACGTGGAAGGGATGTTCAAGAAGGTCCCTGATTCGGATCCGCCGGCCGGTCTGGACTGGGATTTTTACCTGGGGCCGTCGCCGAAGGCGCCGTACAATCGAGGCCGTTTCCTGGCCACCTATCGCAACTTCTCTGACTACTCAGGCGGGTACATCTGTGATTACGGGAATCACAGGATCGACAGCGTCCACCAGGTCATGGGCGTGACCTTCCCCCACACCATCTCGGCAGTGGGCAAGCGCATTTTCCTCGACAACGCCGGCGACGTCTTCGACCTGCACACCGTTCTCTACCAGTACGACAAGTTCGTCATGGAGTACGTGCTCAACTACACCAACGGCTTCGGGATCGGCGGCCGTTACGCCGGCCAAAGGTACTACAACGCCATGGGGCAGTACGACCGTCCGCACGGGTTTGCTTTTTACGGAAGTAAGGCGAGCCTGTACGTGGACCGGATCGGGTACGAACTGTACACCGAAGCCGGACGCCCGAGGGGTTCTCAAGGGGAGAGAAAGGCCGTCCAGGGCGCCGATGTGACGCTGCAGCACGCCCAGAATTTCATCAAACAGATTCGCGTGGGAACGAAGGGCGCCGTGGATGAGATGACCGGATACACCTCGACCGCGACGTGCCATCTCGGCACGATTGCCGCTAAGACCGGCAGAACATTGCACTGGGACGCCCAGAAAGAAGATTTCGTCAACGATCGGGAGGCCAGCCGCCTGCTCACGCGTACCCTGCGGAAGCCGTACGACCTGATCAAGATCTGAAGCCCGAGGGAGAACAATCCAGATGATGCCTGTTCGCCAGGAGAACCGCACCGTAGCTCCGGGGCGTTCGCACGTGCGTCACCGGGTGGCCGCCATGACCGTGCTGCTGGGTATGATCACCTACCTGGACCGCACCTGCATCTCGGTCACGGCCCCCAACATGATGAAGGATCTCGGGCTGACCCAGATCCAGATGAGTTTCGTCTTCAGCGCGTTCACGCTGGCCTACGCGATGTTCGAGATGCCGAGCGGCTGGTGGGGGGACCGCGTCGGCACGCGGCGGGTGTTGACCCGCATCGTGACCTGGTGGTCTACGTTCACCATGCTGACCGGAGCGGCATGGAGCTACACCTCCCTGCTGGTCACGCGCTTCCTGTTCGGGGGGGGCGAAGCGGGCTGCTGGCCCAATGTCACCCGCACGTTCTCGCGCTGGTTCCCCCTGTCCGAGCGGGGCACGGCCCAGGGTTTCTTTTTCATGGGGGCGCACCTGGCCGGAGGCTTCACGCCGCTGCTGGTCACCGCCATGCTGGGGCACATGTCCTGGCGTCTTCTGTTCGTGGCTTTCGGTTCCGTGGGCTTCTTTTGGGCTTTCTATTGGCGCTACTGGTTCCGCGACGAGCCATCCCAACATGGAGCGGTGCGCGCGGACGAATTGGAATGGATCGAGAAGGGCAGAATGATCGAGGCCGGGCACAAGTCCGAGGGCACCCCGTGGAAGGCGCTTCTGGCCAACCGGATGACTGTGCTGATCTGCGTGATGTACTTCACCCAGGCTTACGGCTTCAATTTCTACGTGACCTGGCTGCCTACGTACCTGAAGAACGTGCGCGGCTTCACGTCGGTCTCGCTGGGTTTTTTCGCCGGCCTGCCCCTAGTCCTCAGTGTCCTGGCCGACTTATTCGGCGGGATGACGACGGACCGTCTCACCAAGCGCTTCGGTCTGCGTATCGGCCGCGCAACCGTCGGCGCCGCGGCTTTGTTGGCCGCCGGAGGGTGCCTGATGGCCGGGACATCCACGGCAAGTCCTTATTCGTCGGCTCTGCTCATTGCCCTGGGAGGGGCGGCGGCTAACTTCATGCTGCCTGCCGCGTGGGGCTCCTGCATCGACCTCGGAGGGCGGCACGCCGGAACCCTCAGCGGCGCCATGAACACCTCGGGCCAGATCGGTGGCGTCCTCAGCCCCATGGTTGTAGGGCTTTGCGTCCAATGGTTCGGCTCGTGGAGCGCGCCACTCTACCTCACGGCGGCCCTTTACGTCGTGGGCGCCATCTGCTGGGCCTGGATCGACCCCAGCCAGCGCCGGGTCTGACTCTAACCCGCGGGGTGAACGTGGGAGACCACGTGGGCAGCCTGAGTTCAGGACGCGCAAGCGTCCGGTGTCCCCCGGTACACGAACCAATGCCGCGTCCGGTTGCATGCCGCGCAGACCGAGAGCATCACGGGTACTTCCACGAGCACGCCAACCACGGTGGCCAGGGCTGCGCCCGAGCCAGGCCCGAACAGCGCGATGGCTGTGGCTACAGCCAGTTCGAAGAAGTTGCTGGCGCCGATTAGCGCGCCGGGAGCTGCCACCGAGTAGTCGACGTGGAAGAGCCGCATGAGTCCGTAGGTCAGCGAAGAGTTGAAATACACCTGGATGAGGATGGGAACGGCGATCAGCACAACGTGAAAGAACTTCCCGGTGATGTTGTCAGCCTGGAAGGCGAAGATGAACACCAGCGTCGCGAGCAAAGCGGCGATCGTCACCGGGGCGAATCGCGGGAGGAGTGTCGTCTCAAACCACTCCTTGCCGTGCCCGCGGATCAGCCATGTTCTCAGCAACGTGCCCACCGCAAGCGGGATCACGATGAAGGTGATTACGGAGTACAGAAGGACAAGGAACGGGACCGAGAGCGACGACGCGCCGCTCACCAGGAACCGCACGATCGGCGCGAATAGCAGCAGCATGATCAGGTCGTTTACCGACACCTGCACCAGCGTGTAGGCCGGATCGCCGTCCGTCAGGTAGCTCCACACAAACACCATGGCGGTACAGGGAGCGGCGGCGAGGATAATCACGCCCGCGATGTACTGGTCCGCCTCGGCCGGGCTGATCCAGGCGGAGAACAGGACGCGGAAGAACAGCCAACCGATGAGCGCCATCGAGAAAGGCTTCACCAGCCAGTTCACAAACAGCGTCACCAGCAGGCCCCGCGGACGCTTGCCGACGTTCCGGATGGAGGTGAAGTCCACCTTCATCATCATTGGTGTGATCATCAGCCAGATCAGGACGGCGATCGGAACGTTGATCTGGCTTCCCGACCCGAACTCCATCCTGCGCAGGACATCGACAAGCCCTGGCGCCAACTTGCCCGTCATCACCCCGACGAGCATGCAGAGTCCCACCCACAAGGTCAGGTAACGCTCGAAAAGGTTCAGCCTCTTCTCCCCAAATCGGGGCTGCACTGGGGTCTGTTCCATACAAGTGCCTCCAAGGCGAACTCCTTCACTGGGCCACACACTCCGTTCGTTCACTCGCCAGTTCCCTTAGGCGCTCCGGACCCACTGGTGCTTCGGGCTTCCACGACACCAGCGCAAACCGGACCGCCAACTCGTCCCGGACCTCGGCGATAAACGGCAACTCGCGCACCCCGCGCTCCACCAGGACGGGGTCGCGGAATCCGTCATGGGAGAAGCTCTGGTTGATCACCCACGCAAAGGGCTTGATGCCGGCACGGAGGAGATCATCCTGGAGCCGCGCGGCTTCGTGAACGGGTGTCGCCTCGGGGAGCGTGACCAGCAGAACTCGCGTGAAGGCGGCATCGCGGAGCCGCGGCAACAAGCGGCGGACAGCCTCCGGCATGTCGCTGGAGGTGCGGGACACCTCCCGGTGATACGACTCGGTGGCATCCAGCAGTAATAGAGTGTGGCCGGTCGGAGCCGTGTCCAGGACGACAAACTCGTTCTCGCCGCGGGCCACGGTCTGCGCAAACGCGCTGAAAACGGCGATTTCCTCTGTGCAAGGCGACCGAAGGTCCTCCTCGAGCAGTGCCTTGCCGTGCTCGTCCAGATTGGGTGCGGACTTCGCCATCACCTGTTCGGAGTACGCTCGCGTCTCCACAGCCGGGTCAATCCGGCTGACGGAAAGACCCGGAACCGCTGTCCCGATGGTGTAGCTCAAGTGCGCGGCTGGGTCAGTGGTGCTCAGATGAACGCGGTGACCGCGATGCGCCAACTCCACGGCGATAGCGGAAGCTACCGTGGTCTTGCCCACCCCACCCTTTCCCATGGTCATCACGACACCATGCCCGGCTTTCTCGATCTCGTCGATGAGTTCAGCAAGCGGGGGAGCAGCAGCGGCCTCGCGTCCGCTTCCATGCTGCACAGGAGCGTCGCCCCAGTCGCCGTCCGTAAACACGGCCCGAAGGTTCCTTACGCCCATGGGAGCATAGGGCAGCAGCGGAACCTCGAAGGTCGGCAGCCGTCGAAGTCCCGCGGGGGTCTTCCCCAGCGCCTCACGGCCCCGCTGCTCAAGAGCTCTAGCCGCGGGATCGGACTGGTCGCGGGCGACGAAAACCCCGTTGAGAAACAGGTACTGGTTGGTGACGCCCATGTCGGCCAGTTCGGCCCTCGTGCGGTCCGCCTCGGCCAGCGCCGAGGACTCGGGGCGGCTAACAAGTACCAGGGTGGTGGAAGCGGCGTCGCTGAGTGTCCTTAGGCTTGCGTCGTAAAGCGCTTTCTGCGCTTGGAGACCGGCGAGTGGACCCAGGCAGGATGTGCCGGTCGTATTAGTGGCAATGAAGCCTGTCCACGCGGCCGGGAGCTTCAACAGCCGGAGCGTATGCCCGGTCGGGGCGGTATCGAAGATGATGTGGTCGAAGCCGGTGGTCGCGTTGGCATCGCCGAGCAGCTTGGTAAATTCGTCGAACGCTGCGATCTCGACCGTGCAGGCGCCGGAAAGCTGCTCTTCCATGCTGTTGACCGCAGCTTCGGGCAACACGCCGCGATACGGGCCTACGACGCGGTCGCGGTAGGCAGCCGCCGCCGCTTCCGGGTCGATGTTGAGCGCGAACACGCCGTCGGCTCCTGGCACGGGCGTGGGCGCTCCCGATAATGTCACGCCCAACACTTCATCCAGGTTCGAGGCCGGGTCCGTGCTCACCAGCAGCACTCTTCTCCCTTGTTCCGCGAGCGTGACCGCCGTGGAGCAGGCCAGCGAGGTCTTGCCCACGCCGCCCTTGCCGGTGAAGAAGAGGACTCGCGTGGCGTTCTGAAGAAACTCCGAGGTATTCATGCCGAGTCTCCCCTCACCCGCAGCAGCGGCTACGGACGATCGGCAGCCGTGGGCCGGACGGTTTCGTCCCGCCAGCCTCCAGGCCGGCCAGCTTGGCGAGTTCTTCGCGGACGGGGTATCGTCCCTGACTGACGATCGCTCCATCGACGAGGATTAGGGGGAGGCAAGCGTTGCCGTGCTCCGTCAGCGCGGCTTTGACGGCTTGGTTGGCGGCAAAGGCTTGGGGCTGCTGCGCCAGGTTGTAGCGCTCCACGTGAACGCCCTTGCCGGCCACCCACAGGAAATCCGAGGAAAACTGGACCAGGGCGGGATCGACGTTCGGCCCGCATACACCGGTGGAGCAGCACATCGGAGGATCGAAAACTTCAAGCTTCTTTATCACGGTATGAATTTCTCCTTTATCGTCGACTGCCGATGATCATAGTATCGCGACCAAGGCCTTGAAGCGCCGGAGAACCGGGGAGTTGATGCAGTACCCCACACGCGAGCCCTCCTCCCGGCTCCGGATCAAGCCCGCGTCCTTGAGGATCCGGAGGTGCTCCGAGACGGTGGACTGGGCCAGCGGCAACTCGCCTACAATCTGGCTGCACACGCGGGCTTCTTTGCGGGAAAGGAGGCGGAGGATTCGCACGCGCGCCGGATGGGCGGCGGCTTTGGCGAGCAGGGCCAGTTCTTCGTCGGCTGCGCCCCCTTCCACGGGCCGCAAGTCCAACTCCGGCTCCGGGGCCGGGCAACAGGCCGGTTCGATCTCAGGATCTTTGTTCATCGAATATCGTCGATTGACGATTCCATTTTATCACACATCCTCAGATTTGGTTGCCCGCTTCTCATCGGCCACGATCCCCGCCGCTTTGAGGAGGGACAGATGCTTCGAGACCGTTGAAACATCCGCGCCCGGGCCTCGTATCGGGCCTATGTCTTCTGGCCCATACTTGGCAATTCTGCCAAATGGCCAAGGGGTCGTTAAACGAACTGCCTGCCCAGGGATGAACAGACCTGGGGGCCGGCATTACGATGGAGGAAGCGAGTCATGACATGAGCAGCGCCCGGATACTGGTGTTGTGCACGGGTAATTCGGCGCGGAGTCAGATGGCGGAAGGGCTTTTCCGCCACTACCTCGGCGACCGGTATGAAGTTTTCAGCGCCGGGACCAATCCGAGTCATGTTCGTCCCGAGGCGATCGATGTCATGCGCGAGCTCGGAATCGACATTTCCAGCCACCGCTCGAAATCTGTCGACGAGTTTGCGGGGCAGGAGTTCACCTACGTAATCACCGTCTGTGACAATGCCAAGGAGTCTTGTCCGATCTTTCCAGGCAAGACGCAGCGCATCCACTGGGGTTTCGAGGATCCAGCCGAAGCCCTCGGGACCGAGGAAGAGCGCAAGGCCGAGTTTCGCCGGATTCGAGACCGAATCGCTAGCAGGATCAAGACCTTCGTGGGGCGGCCCCCTCCCTAGTGACGGCCGCACGAGGCTGCAGACGGCTGCCCGGCTGGTCTATTATCTAAGGGATCGGACTTTTCTCAATTCCAGGAGGAATTTCTTTATGACCCGCAGGCAGGTTCTCGCCATGGCTGGCACTGCGCCAGCCTGGTTATCATCTACAGCATCTTCTTTGAGCGCCCAGATCAAGGGCAGGCCGCGCCTCGGGGGCGCCCCAACGGCTTTCTCGATAGAGATGCGAGGCGGCGGCGGCCGCGGGGCTGGGGGACGGGGCGCCGGTCGTGGCGCTGGTGGTGGGGCTCCCGCTCGGGGCGCCGGTCCGGGCATGGGCCGCGGTCCTGGTCAGGGAGGATTCGACATTGTCCAGCATTGCCACAACATCGGTTTGACCGGCGTGCAGACCAATCCCCCGTCCACGGATCCCGAGGAGATCAAGAAGTTCCGGGCGCGCCTGGAATCGTTGGATATGTACCTGATCTGCGACCCGCGATTGCCCAACGACGCGAGCGGGCTCCCGGAGTTCGAAGCTCAGGTCAAGGCGTACAAGGAAGCCGGCGCACGCTGCTTCCATGCCGCGCTGACCGGCCGGCGCTACGAGGAGTTCGACTCCTTCGAGCCCTGGAAGGAGATGTTCGACCGGATCAAGAAGCAGTCGGCTCTCGTAGAACCCGTCTTGCGCAGGAATCGCATCGCACTGGCATACGAGACCCACAAGGGCTACCGCTCCCCCGAGCATGCTGTGTGGATGAAAAGCATGGGGAGTGAATGGCTCGGGGTGTGCCTGGACTTCGGCAACAACATGTCGCTCTGCGAAGATCCCATGGACACCCTCAACACGCTGCTCCCCTATATCAAATTCGCGCACATCAAGGACATGGCGGTCGAACCTTATGAAGACGGCTTCCTGCTGTCCGAAGTGGTCATGGGAACTGGAATGCTCGATTTGAAGGGAATGGTCCAGATCCTGCGCCAGAAGGACCCGGACATGATCTTTGCCCTGGAGATGATCACGCGTGACCCCTTGAAGATCCCGGTGTACACCAAGAAGTACTGGGTGACGTTTGACGACACCGTGAGCCCTCTGCCCGGCCGTGACCTGGCCCACATGCTCGACCTGGTGCATAAGAACCCCCCGAAGCAGCCCCTGCCGAGAACCAGCGGCTTGAGCCCCGAGCAACAGGTGAAACTTGAGCAAGACTTGAACAACCAGTGCATCGCCTACGCGCACAAAGAACTTGACATGTAATAAGGCTGGTTTGAAAGAACATAAATCATGCAAGACAACACATACTTGAATTGGGTTCTTACAAATACAAAGACGAGCTGGTGGCACGACTCGGCCGACGTGGACGAGTTGGCCTTCGCGCTCGGGCACGGCGCGGTAGGGGTCACCTGCAACCCGTATCTATCTAACTTGGTCATCGCCAAGTGCCGGCCCAAGGGTGACCAGGAAATCGAAGCGGTGATCGCGAAGGGGCTTCCGGCGGAAGAGAAGGCAGAGGCCCTGATGCGAATCGCCGTTACCCGCTGCTGCAACATGCTGCTGCCGGAGTACCAGCGGACCGGTGGCGCTACCGGCTACGTTTGCGCCCAGGTCAATCCCGCGCGCACGGGCGACCGGAAGGCCATGCTCGAAATGGCTCGGCGCTTCCACAATTGGGCGCCCAACATCGCGGTCAAACTGCCCGCCGCCGCGGCGGGCCTCGACGTGGAGGAGGACTGCATCGCCGAGGGGATTACCACCACGCTCACGGTCAGCTTCACCGTCCCGCAGGTCCTGGCCATCGCCGAGCGGCACCGCAAGGGCGTGGCGCGGGCCAAGGCAAAGGGAATCAAGCCCGGCCGCTGCTATTCCGTCATCATGATCGGCCGCTTGGACGACTACCTGCGGGAAGTGGCTCACGACACCCAGGCTGGGGTCAGCGAGTCCGACATCCGCTGGTCCGGCCTGGCCTGCACCAAGCGCGCCTACAAGCTTTACCAGGAGCGCGGCTACGAGTCGGAGTTGCTGGTCGCAGCGTTGCGCGGACCGTACCACCTGACGGAACTGGCCGGGGCAAACCTGATCATGTCGATCGCTCCCGGGCCCCAGGTCTGGTTCGTGAAGGATGACCATCCTCGGGAGGCGCGAATCGATCGTGAGGTGCCGGCCGACGCCATTGAGCGGCTCAGCAAGATGCCCGAGTTCGTGAAGGCCTACGAGCCGGATGGCATGTCCCCGCTGGAATTCATCGGCTACGGCGTGACCCAGCGCACCCTCTCCTTCTTCACCGATACGGGTTGGAAGCCACTGGAGGGCTACAAGTAGGGGGACTGGAAGGGCTCAGATCCGATGGCAATCCCAGTAGAAATGCCGAAGCTCGGCAATACAGTGGAGGAGTGCATCCTCGCAAGCTGGAAGAAGAAGAAGGGTGAGACTGTCGCCGAAGGCGAGATCATCGCCGAGATCGAGACCGACAAGGCCACCTTCGAACTGGCCGCCCCGGCAGCCGGCACTCTGCTGGAAACCTTCTTCAGTGAAGGCGCTCTGATACCGGTGTTCACCAACATCTGCGTGATCGGCAGCCCGGGCGAGAGTGCCGAGCAGTTCCGGCCAAGTGAGAAGGCGCCGCCGCCCGCTGCAACGATTCCGAGCCGCGGCCAAAGGGAGCGGGCGGAGCCGTCCACCGCTCCCTTAGATCGCGGCTCCGTAAGCCCGGGCGAACCCGAAGCCGTGTTCCTGAGTCCGCGTGCGCGGAGGCTGGCCGCCGAGCGTGGCTATCTGCCGGTGTTGCCGGCCGGATCGGGTCCCGGGGGCCGAGTCCTGGAGCGAGACCTGCAAGCGGCGTATGCGGCGGCTCCCAGGGTCTCCTCGCTGGCAAGGCAACAGATGGCGGCCGGCTACGAGGCGCGCCGTGAGGGTTCCGGCATCAACGGCATGATTCTGGCCCGGGACCTGGACGGGCCGCCCGTCCGCATGTCGGGCATCCGCGGGCGTATCGCCCAGCGCATGCGGGAATCCCTGGCCACCACGGCACAGTACACCTTGAACACCTCGGCGGATGCGTCGGGACTGCTGGCGTTCAGGGGCAAGATCAAGAAAGCGCGTGAGTCGGCCGGGCTTCCGGACATCAACATCAACGACATGGTGATGTTTGCCGTGGTCAAGGCCCTGATCGAAATGCCCGAGCTGAACTCCGAGCTGGTCGATGGGAAGATCTATCGGCGGCCGGAAATTCACCTCGGGTTCGCCTGCGACACGGACCGGGGACTGCTGGTCCCCGTGGTAAAGAACTGCGGCGGCATGTCCTTGGAGGAGCTTTCGCTCAAGGTCAAGCAACTCACGGAGCAGACCCTCCAGGGAAGCATCAGCGCCGACGAACTCGGGGGCGCGACTTTCACGGTCAGCAACCTCGGCAACCTCGGCATCGAATCGTTCACCCCGATCATCAACCCGCCGCAGGTGGCAGTGCTCGGCGTCGATTCCATCGAACTCAAGCCGGTCAAGAAGAAAAGCCGCGTCAAATACGTGGACCATATCGGCCTGTCGCTCACCTGCGACCACCAGGTCATCGACGGCGCGCCTGGGGCGCGGTTCCTGAAGGTGCTGCGAGGGAAGATCGAGGCCATCGAATCCCTGGCTGGCCTCGACCCGTAGGAGAAGGTAAATGTACGATTTGATCGTCATCGGCGCCGGTCCGGGCGGTTATGAAGCGGCTGCGCACGCCGGCCGGATGGGCAAGAAGGTGGCCCTGGTCGAGAGGCAGTATATAGGCGGAACCTGTCTGAACGTTGGCTGCATTCCCACCAAGACCTATCTGAACTCATCCAAACTTTTTGCCGACTGCAAGAACGGCGCCTCTCTCGGGGTTCGCGTGGCGTCGGCCCAGTTCGATCTCGCCGCGCTGATGGAGCGGAAGAACAAGGTTGTGGGCACCCTCGTCAGGGGCGTGGAATCGCTGCTCAAGCGCAGCGGCGTCGAGGTGATCCAAGGGTGCGGCCGCCTGGAATCCCGGACCACGGTGCGGGTCGGCGGAGAGAGCTACCCGGCCAAGAACATCCTGATCGCCACCGGATCGAAGCCGGCGGTTCCGCCCATTCCGGGGCTCGACTCGGAGGGCGTGCTCGACTCCACTTCCATCTTTACGCTGGCGCAGGTTCCCGGCAAGATGGCAATTATCGGCGGAGGTTACATCGGCCTGGAATTTGCCAGCTTCTTTTCCGCCGTCGGGACCGAAGTCACCGTCTTCGAGATGCTGCCGCAGATCGCCGCGGGATGCGACCGTGACATCTCCACGCGGCTGCAGCAGGAGCTGAAGAAATCCGGCGTCGTGTTCAATATCTCCTCGAAGGTCATTTCGATCGAGCACGGGACGGTTCACTATCAGGACGCCGAAGGAGCTACGGCGAGCGCTTCGGCGGACTGCGTTCTGAACGCGACGGGACGAGTGCCGGTCCTCGAAGACATCGGACTGGAACAAGCGGGCGTCGACTTCGATCGCAAGGGCATCCGGACCTCGGACCAGGGCCGGACGAACGTACCCGGCATCTGGGCCTGCGGCGACGTCACCGGTCGGCGCTTGCTGGCTCACGCGGCCACTCGCGAGGGGATCGTTGCGGTTCACAATATGTTCGGACACGCCGATCGGATCCGCTACGAAGCGATTCCGTCGGTGATTTATACCCACCCCGAGGTCGCCTCCGTCGGCAGGACGGAGGACGAGCTGAAGAGCCAGGGGATCGACTACAAGAAGTCGATGGTTCCCATGGCGATCTCGGGGCGATTCTTAATAGAGAACCCCCAAGGGTCGGGGGTTATCAAGGTGCTAACGGGGACAAGATATGGCGAGATTCTCGGCGTGCATGTTATCGGCGACCAATCCAGCGAATTCATTGTCGCCGCTGCAGCGATGATAGAGACCGAGATGCGCGTATCCGACGTCGCTGAGATCGTGTTTCCTCATCCGACCGTGTCGGAGGCATTGAAGGAGGCGATCTTGAGCGCCGCAGTACAGGAGTAATACGGCGTATGCCTAAATCCATACTCATAGACCCCGAGGTGGCTTTCGCTCGGGGCCGCATTCATTTTTCCGACATCGAAGTCAACGCTTACGACAAGACGATCGGGCAGGAGCTCGAGCGCTTCTCCCAAGAAGATCTGGTGCACATGTTCGAGGACATGTGCGCCATTCGCGAGTTTGAGACTGTCCTCAACGAGATCAAGATCAAGGGAGTCTACAACGGCGTCTCTTACAGCCACCTCGGCCCGGCGCATCTTTCCATGGGCCAGGAGGCCGCGGCCGTGGGGATGGCTTTCTCGCTCGGACCCGAAGACCACATTTATGGTTCGCACCGCGCCCACGGCGAGATCCTGGCAAAGGGCTTCTCGGCGATCCGGAAGATCAGTGACGACGAGCTGCTGCGGATCATGCGGTCCTATCTGGACGGCGCAATTCTCCAGCGGGTGGAGAAGGGCGAGGCCGGATCGGTCCAGGCGCTGGCTCGCAAGTTCCTCATCTACGGGGCTTACGGGGAGATCTTCGCGCGCGACACCGGTCTGAACCGGGGGCTGGGCGGCTCGATGCACGCCTTCTTCACGCCCTTCGGCATCTACCCCAACAACGCCATCGTTGGCGGATCGGGCTCCATCGCTCCCGGGGCCGCGCTGTTCAAGCGCGTGAACCGGAAGCCGGGCATAGTCGTCGCCAACATCGGCGACGCGTCCTTCGGCTGCGGGGTCGTGTGGGAAGGAATCACCTTCGCGAGCATGGAACAGTACCGCCGTCTTTGGGACCCGGCGGAGGGCGGCGGCTTGCCGATCGTGTTCAACTGCATGAACAACTTTTACGGCATGGGCGGCCAGACGTGGGGCGAGACCATGGGCTGCCAGTTCATCGCCCGCATCGGCGCCGGCGTCAACCCCGATCAGATGCACGCCGAGAGAGTCAACGGGTACGACCCGTTGCCGGTCATCGACGCCTTCCGGCGGAAGAAGCAGATCCTGCTCGCGGGCAAGGGGCCGGTTCTGCTGGACACCATCACTTACCGAATCAGCGGCCACTCGCCCTCGGACGCTTCGAGCTACCGGTCCAAGGAAGAGATCGAGAAGTGGATGCACGCCGACTCCATCGTCGCGTTTCGCGCCAAGCTTCTGGATAGCGGCTTCTTCGAGGCCGCCGTGCTCGATGAAGCCAAGGCCCGGAACGAATCGACGGTGTTCGAGATGTTCAGGCTGGCGGCCGACTACAAAGTCTCGCCCAGGATCGGCCTGGACTCCGACTTGATAGACAGGGTCATGTTCTCCAACCAGCGGGTGGAGAAGTTCGACGACCGCCCGCCCGAGCTGCGGCAACCTCTGGCCGACAATCCGCGCGTCCAGCAGATCCGCGGCAAGATCCGCACGCCTCTCGCGGACGGGAAACCCGTGCCGAAGATGAAGGCGTACAACATGCGGGACGGCATCTTCGAAGCCCTGGTTCACCGGTTTTCGATCGATCCGACCATGGTGGCCTTCGGCGAGGAGAACCGGGACTGGGGCGGCGCCTTCGCCGTCTACCGGGGATTGACCGAACTTCTGCCCTATCATCGCCTCTTCAACGCTCCCATCTCGGAAGCGGGGATTGTGGGAGCGGCCGTGGGCTACGGGCTCGAAGGCGGGCGCGTGGTGGCCGAGTTGATGTACGCGGACTTCATGGGGCGGGCCGGGGACGAGCTCTTCAACCAGCTCTCCAAGTGGCAGGCGATGTCGGCGGGGCTGCTCAAGATGCCCGTGGTGATCCGCATCTCGGTCGGGGCCAAGTACGGGGCGCAGCACTCGCAGGACTGGTCCGCGCTGGTGAACCATATTCCGGGCCTCAAGGTCGTCTATCCCGTGACGCCTTATGACGCCAAGGGCATGCTGAACGCCGCACTGGCCGGAACCGATCCCGTCATTTTCTTTGAGAGCCAGAAGATCTACGACTACGGCGAGATGTTCAGGGAGGAGGGCGTCCCCGAGGGATACTACGAGATCGATCTTTCGGAGCCCTCTCGCAAGCGGGTGGGGAAGGATCTCACCATCATTACGTTCGGCCCGGCTCTGTACAAGGCGGTCGAGGCGGCGGACTTGCTGATGAAGAATCACGGGGTCTCTACCGAGCTGATCGACCTGCGCACGGCGAACCCGCTCAACTACGCATCCATCGTCGAATCGGTGAAGAAGACGGGGAAGGCGCTTCTGGTCTCGGACGCGGTGGAACGCGGGTGCGTCATGCAGACTGTGGCCGCCAACCTCACCCAGTTGGCCTTCGATTATCTGGACGGCCCCCCTGTCATCGTGGGATCCAGGAACTGGATCACGCCGGCGGCGGAGCTGGAGGCGATGTTCTTCCCGCAGACGGAGTGGCTGATAGACGCCATCCACGAGCGGATCATGCCGCTGAAGGACTACCGGCCGTCGACCAACCAGACGCTGGGCGAGCACGCGCGCCGGCTGCGGCTGGGGATTTGACCACGCCAAGACGCCAAGACGCAAAGGAAGATTAGGCTCTTCTTGGCGTCTTGACGCCTTGGCGTGAGACGACTACGCGCGTACCGGCTCGGTGGTCTCCGCGACCAGCGGCTTGGTCGGATCGATCTTCAGCCACAGCGCCGAAGCGATAAACAAGGCGATCGCCATCGGCACCAGGGGCAGGTCATAGCTGTGGAACGCTTTGACCATGTACCC
The DNA here is from genome assembly GCA_963798455.1 of Bryobacterales bacterium. Taxonomy (GTDB): domain Bacteria; phylum Acidobacteriota; class Terriglobia; order Bryobacterales; family Bryobacteraceae; genus CAWCTD01. The sequence continues at coordinate 2,774,132 of CAWCTD010000003.1, read as the reverse complement.
GAAGACAATGGAGGAGAGAAACGAACCCGCCTGCCCCGCCATATTCATGGCGCCGCTGACCGTGCCGGCGTACTTGCGGCCGATGTCCAGGCAGGCGGCCCAACTGGCCGGCATCATGCAGTCCATGAAGCCGAAGCCGAAGCCCAGAAAGATCGCCGCCAGCGTGCTGTTTTGGGTCAGCACCGCTACTAGTTCGAGCACGCCTGCCAGCGCCAGACCTGCCGCGCCCACGGTCCGCCGGGCGATCTTCAGCCCGTATTTCTTTCCCAGGGAGTCGCTGGTCGCTCCTCCGATCAAGTTGCCGCAGGCCCCCAGGATGAACGGAAGCGAGGACCATATGGCCATCTGGTCCTGGGAGAAGCCGCGGCCCTTCACCAGGTAGGTGGGGAGCCAGGACTGGTAGAAGTAGCCGCCGAAGCAGTAGGCGAAGTACATCGCCATCAGGTACAGGACGTTCGTGTTGCGCAGCACCAGCGCCCACGGTGCGCCGACGGCCGCCGCGGTCGTTGGCTCTCTCCGAAGTTCCTCGAGTTCGGCTGGCTTGACCCCTTTCTTCTCAGCCGGGTTATCGCGGTACCACCAACTCCAAACGGCGGCCCACGCCAGGCCGGTGCCGGCGAACAGATAGAAGGGCGCCCGCCAGCCGAAGGCTTTCAGGATCGGCACCACGAGAAGGGGGGCCAGCGCCCCGCCGATGCGCGCCGCCATCCAGACCACGCCCACGGCCCTGGCCCGCTCCGATTTGGGGAACCAACGCGAAAGGGCCCCGGTCGCGTTCGGGTACGCTCCGGACTCGCCCATGCCAAACAGGAGCGAGGTGACGATCAGCATCGGATAGTTGATGGCCGCACCCGTGAGGAAGGTGAACGCGGACCACCATAGAACGATCAGGGCGAGCACTCTTCGGGCGCCGAAGCGGTCGCCAAGAGTCGCCGACGGGATGGCGAACAGTGCATAGGTGAGAACAAATGAGCCGACCACCCAGCCCCACTGGTCGGGCGCGAGATCGAGGCCAGATTGCATGGACGGCCCCGCGACGGAGAGGCAGACCCGGTCCAGGTAGCTGATGGTCGAAAGCAGGAAAAGGAAGACGAGGACCTTGTAACGAGTTTTCATCTCGTCGGATTATGTCACAGTCGCTACTGGTTTTGCGGGACCGGGCGTGGAGCGGAGGCACGCCGCCGGGCGGGACCCGCGGGCTGACTTGCCAGGACCCGGTCGGCCGGTCGAGAATCATAGGAAAGCGAGGATTCCACAGATGTCATTGGGTCTGGAAGACCTGAAGAGCGAGGCTATGCGCACCCTGCCGGGCGACGACGTGCGCCAGATCATGTGGCGGTTCGCCGACCGTTACGACCTCCAGATGGTGGTGCAATCGGCCCGGAGCGTGGCCCGCGGGCCAGTGGCCCGGCTGGTGGCCCAGGGCGCCCGGAACACGCACGAGTGGACCGGGGAGAAGGCCGGGCTGCTCAAGGCCTTCGATGAATCGGGGATCACGGCCATCTTCCTGGACCCGCTGCAGGGCGGCTTTCTCGAAGGGCCCAAGAACCTGGCGCTGGCGCTGGTAGCCTTCGAGCTCGCCTGGGTTGACGCCGGAGCGGCCACCAGCAGCCTGGCCAATTGCCTCGCCCTGGCGCCCATCCACGAACGGGGAACCGACGAGCAGCGCGAGACCTACTTCCGTCGTTGTGCGCCTCCGGCGCCCGGCGAAGACCGCGTCATCTGGCGTGGCGCGTTCGCCCTGACCGAACCGATTCCCTACGTGGGCGTCGAGACCGGCCTGCTGGGCGGGAAGGTGCGCATAGCGGAATGGGAGGAGGGGACCGAACCCATCCTCCAGGTGGACAAGCGCGGCCGCTTCATCACCAACATGGCCTTCGCTAACTTCGTCACGGCCGCCGTGGACTCAGCCGATCCCAGGATCAAGGGGAGCTGCATGGTCATCCTGGAGGAGACCGACCCGGGCACCTTCGATCGCGGCACCCCGGCCCGCAAGCTGGTCCATCAACTTTCTTCCACCCGCGATCCCGCTTTCAGCCTGAAGGCGCCGGCCAGCCGGATCATCGGCGGCTACACGGTGAAGGACGGCGTGATCGTCCCCAATTACAGCCATGGCGAGATCATCGAAGCGGTGTTCCGCAGGACCCGTGTGACCGTAGGCGTGATGACGTCGGCCAAGCTGCTCTCGGCGGTGGAGCCGATAGTCCGCTACCACCGCGGGCGCTTTCGCGGCGGCGACACAGCTACCCCCGGATCGCCACGTTACGAGTTCGGCCTTCAGATGAAGGAGGACGTGCTGCACCGCCTCGTTGACATCTGGGCCACGGGGGAGGCCAGCGCCTCATTGGGCTTCGCCGCGGCGCGGCTGTTCGACGAGCTGGATCCGCTCGAACGGAAGAAAGAGGAGATTTTCGCCGCCGCGAAGGTTGGCCGCGGATCGGCTGCCTTCAAGGCCATGCGCCGATATCAGAAGGACGCGCTGGACTGTCTCCAGCACGGGGCCAATTGCGACGACCCCATGGTGCAGTTCGTGTTGCTGGATTCGCTGGCGAACGTGCTCTGCCCGGCTTCGAAGCTGTGGAACACGGGATACGGCGCCACCATGATGCGCGAGGCGGTCAGCCTCATGGGCGGGTACGGCATCACGGAGGACTGCCCGGGCTTCCTGGGGCACAAATGGATGGACGCCCAGTTGGAGGCGACCTACGAGGGGCCGGAAGCGGTCCAGCGCCGGCAGTTGAGCGTCACCATGACCAACGAGGTGTTCCTGGCTCAGTTCCACCGCTGGATTGCCGAAATGCGCGAGATCGCCTCCCGGCGGCCCGGGACCGGCGCCTGCACGCTCGCCACGGCCATGCACCTGTGGCTTTGGACGTTGGATCACCTCCAGAAGGCGACGGATCCGGCTGGCGCGAAGCTGTATCACAGCTCGCGGCAGGGTGTGACGTTTCCCCTGGCGGACGCCCTCTGTTGGCTGCTGGCGGCCCGCTGCTTCATCCTGGACCTTCTCGAGCTCGAGGAGAAAGGCGCGGCTAACCCAATCGTGGCCGAGGGATTGAAGGGTCTGCTCGGTTTCTACACCGACCTCTGCCACGTGCAGGCCGCCAGGGCAGCCGGCGAAGCAGGCCGCATCTGCGCCGAACTGGTGTTCGGCTACAGGAAGCATCCGGCGTGGGATGAGGCCGGCTCCTGCTACCAGACGGACGAACTGGTGGCGCTCGAGGGGATCATGCCGGGCCTGGGGAGCACAGCGGTGGACGTTATCGAAGTTGACGGGTCTCATCCCTCCAAAGCGGGTCCCTGCGCCCGCTTCGATGGCTGCGAACCCTTTGTCCGGCTGCGGGCCAAATTGGACGGATGCTTGACGGGGGCGCAGCTCGCGAAGGACAGAGCGGCCGAGTCGCTCACCAAGGTCATGATTCCGGAGGCGTTGGACTACCCCGCATGAGCGAGCCGCTTGCCGACCGCCAGACCATGGAAGTCGACATCGTTTGCGTCGGCTTCGGCCCGGCCATGGGCGGCTTTCTGACTACGCTCTCGCGCGGGGTTGTGAGTCCGGACGGCACACCCTTGATCGAGAGCAAGGTTGCGCCGGGCTTGCCGCTGCAAGTGGTGTGCTACGAGCGCGCCGACGACATCGGCTTCGGCGTCTCGGGCGTGGTCACCAGGGCCCGCGGCATCCGGGCCAGCTTCCCTGGCCTGGAACCCTCCCAGATCCCCATGGCGGCCGAGGTGAAACACGAGAAGGTGCTGTATCTTCTCGACCCCATTGGGGCCAGCCGGCGCTCGGCGACGCTGCGTTTGGCGGACAGACTCATTCGGTCGTTGCGGTCCGTGCTCCCGTACGAGGCTGAAGCCCTGGACTTGCCCTATACCCCCGGCTTCCTCCACAAACAAGGGGGGCTGGTGCTCTCCCTAGGGCAGTTCACGCAGTGGGTCGGACAGCAAGTGATGGGCGCCGGAGCCGTGCAGGTGTGGCCGGGGACGCCGGTGGCGAAGGCTCTGATCGAGGACGACCGGGTCGTGGGCATCCGCCTGGTGGACCAGGGGGTCGACACGCAAGGCAAACCGGAGGACGGCTACCTGCCCGGCATGGACATTCGTGCTGCTCTTACGGTTGTAGGAGATGGGCCGTTCGGTCCAGTGGGGCGGCAGCTCAACGAGCACTTTGGGTTGCCTGAGGGCCACCACCAGCGGGACTGGGCAGTCGGCGCCAAGATGGTCATCGACCTCCCTGAAACCGTGGATCTGGAGCCGGGCACGGTATTCCACACGTTCGGCTACCCGGAGCCGGAGATCTTTGGCTTCTTCTATGTGCATCCCGGCCGTGTGGCGTCCGTCGGGATCTTCGTGCCCTCCTGGCTCGACAGCCCGATCCGGACCTCCTATCGATACCTCCAGCACTTCATCCAGCACCCCTGCCTGTGGCGGTATCTCAAGGGCGGGCGGATGCGGAGCTGGGGCGCGAAGTCGCTACAGGAGTCGGGTAGGATGGGCGAACCGCGCTTGGTCGCGGAGGGATGCGCCCGGATTGGGGAAGGCTCAGGCAGCACGAATATCCTGACCGGTTCCGGGGTGGACGAAGCCTGGACCACAGGGATGCAGTTGGCCGAGGGCGTTCTCGAGCTGCTGCGGAGCGGCCAGTCCTTTTCCCGGGAGAACCTGGAACGGGCCTACGTTTCCCGGCGCCGCGCCAGTTGGGTGGAATCTGAAGGCCGGGTGGCCGAACGGGCGCGCATCGGCTTTCACAAGGGTCTTGTGGCGGGCCTGGCCGGGATGGCCTTGGCGGGACTCACTCGGGGCAAGGTCACCCTGCCCGGAGAGCCGCTCTCCTCCCAGAAGCACACGAAAGCTTTCCCAGATTACTATAAGAATAGGATCTCGTTTGAGGAAGTTGTCCAGATCCGCCAGCAATGTCTGGCACGGGGCGCCTCGGTGCATGAGGCGCTGATGGAGCGCGTCGGTTGGCCGCCCATCGAGTTCGATGGGAACCTCCTTGTTTCTCATCAGGATGCACTGCTGATAGGAGGCAAGGTTCAGGCGCCTCCGGGATACGCGGATCATGTTGTTTTTCTGTACCCCAATCTCTGCGAGACCTGCGGGACCCGCATCTGCGTGGAGATCTGCTCAGGTGAGGCCATCACGGCCGGCCCGGACGGCCAGCCCCAGTTTGATCGCGAAAAGTGCGTTCACTGCGGCGCTTGCGTGTGGAACTGCTCGCAAACGCTTCCTGGGGACAAGGAAAAGACCAATATCGAGTTCCGGGCGGGGACGGGAGGACTCCACTCGACGGAGAATTAGCGCCATCGGGGGGCCGAAGGCGGCTGATCGCTGGCGACTCATTGCAGGACAGAGGGCCGCTCTGGTACGATCCCCATGAAGACGTCCGTGTGGCCCTGGCATGAGAAGAGTACCCCTATCTGAGTCGCTCCGGATCATAGGCCGCGGTTCGTTGAATTGGCTGCGGGAGCGCCCGATTGTGGTCTCTTTCGAGGTCACGGACTCCTGCACCTGCTACTGCAAGCATTGCGACCACGGCGGACCGAAGGACGACTCCGGGAATCTGAATCCCAGCGATTACCGCCACTACATGGAAACGCTCCACCCCTGTGTGGTTCAGATTTCCGGTGGCGAGCCCCTGATGCGCGACGACGTCGTGGAAATCGTACGCAACGTCAAAGATGACAAGGGGCTGCCTTATACCATCCTGGTTTCGAACTGGTCTCTGATGACCGAGCAGCGCTACCTGGAGTTGCACGAGGCGGGTGTTGACCAGTTCTCGGTCAGCCTGGATTTTCCGGACAGCCGCCACGACGACTTCCGCGTCCATCCCGGCCTTTACGAACACCTGCGCCAGGTTGTGCCGCGCTGCGCCGCTTACGGTTACGACGACATCGTGCTCAATTCCTGCATCACCAGCGAGAACGTCAACGAAATCAACGCCATGGCCGACAAGGCCCGCGAGTGGGGCGTGAACATTTGCTACAGCGCCTATTCGCCCCTGCGGACCGGATGCCGGGACTACTTCCTGACCACGGCTGAGCAACTGGCGGCACTGACCCGGGGACTGGACCGCGTGGAGTCACAACGTGACGGAACCAATTGGATCGTGAACTCGGCCACCACGCTGGACGCCACGCGGCGCTATTTCGCGAACGAAGGCGCCCCAGGCTGCAAGGCCGGCCTGCGCTTCCTGGTGGTGACCGCGAAGGGGCAGTTGCAGCCGTGCTCGATGCAGTTCCAGCGCTATGACCTCGACCAGCGGCCGCGCATGATCGAGGAGTTCACCAGGCACAACACCTGCGATCAGTGCTACGTGTCCATTCGTTCCTACCTGGATAAGACATTCCCCCGGCTGTTGTGGGAGAACGTGAGCGGGTTCTTCTCCTTCAAGACGCCCTGAACATAGCGAACGTCGATTCCCACCGTCCGCCGAGCTTGCCTGGCTTTGGCGACAGACGCAAGGGAGTGCGGTTCACAAGACGGCAGAATTCGCCGGCCTGCACCCAAGTTCCACCAAATCCTGCACTTCCGGCCTAGCTCCTTTCCTCGGCGGCTTGGCATGCCGTATGCCCCATGCTATCCTCCGGCCGGCGGAGGGGGCGTGCCTTTGCGACGAACTGGGAGCCTCACACTCCAACTTTCCAACGTCCTGGGAAACGACCTCGACGACGCCGTCGCCATTGAACTCACGTCGGCCTCCAGCTCATCGCGCTACCGCAACACGGAACAGGTACGCGGCAGCTTGATCTTGACCGGCATCGACTGCGCCCCCGCCGCACTCTATCGCGTGCTCGTCGCGCCGACGCGATATAGAGCCCGCTCGTTCTTCATCTCGCTGAGGGAGGGCGGAACGGGCGTCCGCAGGCTGGCTTTTCCCGTCCTTCCCCGGAAGGTCCGCGACATTCAGGCGCCGCCGTACTCGGGTCTGCCCGCACCGGTGCAAACCATCCTGGGCGAGCCCGCCTATCGCGCTCTCGGTCCTCTTCAGAAAGCCTGCTTGCTCAACATTGCGGCCAAGGCCCTGGCCACCATCCTGGGCCACGGCTGCTCGTGCCTCGATCATATCGAGGAGATCGTCTATGTCCAGCAGGACCGCCTGTTCGCCCGCACGCACGCGGCGCTCGAAGAAGAGACCAGCCAGTCGCCGCTGTTCGACCAAGCCAGTGGTGCGCTTCACGCCGCCCCCTCGGACTACCGCTACACGCGAAGCTTCAAGACCAGGGACCTCCACGGCAACCTGCAACTCACTTTTTTTCGCCGCGGCGAAACCGGGGACGACTACCTGGTGGACGCGGACATCGACGAGGCGCGCGGTATCGAGCACATCTTCGAGGTAGTGCGCAACAGCCTCGCGGGCCCCACGAACCCCTATGATGTGCGCGAAGTCCTTATCGCCGCGCAAGGCATCAACCCGGGCTATTCGTTCCTGTTCGCCTAGTACTACTGTGTTATAAACGAAGAACGCCACAGAAAGGACAGCAAGGAAGCTGCCTGATCAAGAGGGCTGCGATGGCTCTGCGGAGAGTGGCGATCGAGCCAGGATCATGCCGTCCGCAGGCTGGCGGGGCGGCCTCGCGGCTCGAAGTTCTCCGTTGGTTTGAGCGCGGGTATTGCCAACTGGCCGGCGCGCGCCGAGGGGGAAAAACGGCTCCTCTCCGCGATCAGGAACCCGTAGGCGGCGACGCACAGGGTGGCGTGATGGTGGAAACCGCGCCAGCCACGTCCTTCGAAGTGGCCGAGTCCGAGTTCCTGCTTCAGTTCTTGGTAGTCGCGCTCGATGATCCAACGATGCTTGGCCATCCGGACCAGATCCTTGAGCTTGGTCTGTGGCGGCAGCGTGGAAATCCAGTACTTGATCGGCTCGGCTTCCCCGCGCGGCCACTCCATCAGCAACCACTCTTCCGGGTACGGTTCCGCCTTCCAGTAGTCCCGGTGCGCAGGCCGGACTCGCAGCGCCGCGAATCGCGATTTCAGAGGCTTCTGTTTGCCTTCGCGCCAAGTGATGCTTTTCCACGCTGAAGAAGAAAGTCCAAGCGCTAACTCTTTGACGGAAACAGGCTGGTGGTGGCTGTCACGGCGAAGGAGTTTGGGCGGACGTCCCTGGCCGCTCCACGGCTTGGCCGGCAAAGGATGGGTTCCCGGCGCCCAAACCGTCATCGAGGATTGAACCCCCACCACATACTGGAGTTGGATTTGGGTCAGACCCGCCCGGAATTGCCCATCGATCCCGTAGCCGGCATCGGCCAGAACGACCCCGCGTGGCACATTGGCCTCGACGGCCTCGCGGATCTGCTCAAAGGCGATCTGCGGTTTCGTTCGGAAGCCGATCGGTTCCGGCACTCCGGTCTGGCGTCGTCGTTTTGTATCTTTCGTCCAGGCTTCCGGCAGGTAAAGCTGGCAGGCAATCGGAAGACTGGCGCTCCAGGTAGCCACCGAAAGGCTCACCGCCACCCGGCAGTTGTCCTGCTTTCCCAACTGCCCGCAATACTGACGTGCCACGCCCACCGAATGCGTACCCTTCTTGGGGAACCCCGTATCGTCCACGATCCACGCCACCACCGGGCACTGCTTCTCCATGGCAGGAAGCACCTGATCGCGAACGCGCCCCAGCAGAGCTTCATCGCTCCAGGGGGCATCGGCCACCAGATGATGCAAGGACTGATGCATCCGGCGCACGTTGTCCGGGGCCAGTCGCGCCGCCATCGGCTCCACGCTCTTGCGTTCGCCCGGAAGCAGCAGGCCCGTGCAGTAGTTCTTCAGCGGGACCACTCGGTCCGCGTGCCCTGCGGCTTGCGCCAGGCCCTCAAGGTAGGCCGCAAGGCGTTTCTGTTGTGGGCCTGGCGCCGAGAGGCGCGATTCCACGAAACAATTGTACTACAAAATGTTCTGTTTATAACACAGTAGTACTAGAGCAGCCCGTGGTGAAAGTGACGGGACAGGCAGCTTCGGGGACAATTTCGTGGACAGGCGACGAAATTCCGACTGAACCGCTGCCGCAGATTCAACGACTTGCAGGCTGGAATTTCGTTGCCTGTCCACGAAATTCCCTTCACCAGGGGCTGCTAGATCGCCCTCACCGCCGCAGCGGGTCTTCGATCCAGGGAGGCGTGGCCTGGATCAGGCGACCGAGTTCCGGCTCCAGTTCTTCCATCTTCAGCTTCATGCGCCAGGCGATGTCGCGGTAGCTGAAGTGCCCTTTGACGCTGCTGCGGACACGGCAGATATACTCGACCTCCGCGAGATCCATCTTGAACAGGAAGCGCGAGCGCGCGCCGAAGGGGATGAGGTAGTGCGAGCCGGGCGCGGGCAGCGAGTTCGCCGCGGCCAGAGCCACCTCCATCGCTGTCTCATAGACACGCTCCAGCCCGGCCTCCTTGACGGCGTTAGGAGTGTCAAACCCGAGGGAAGTGGAAAAAGCCTGCCGGAACTGGTGGCAGCGGCGGTGCCGGTGAAGATCGCGGTAGGCGCCAATGTCCATCACGATGTCGAACGCGAATAGGCCGCCCCGGAAGTTCCGCAGCAGCTCGTCGCGCTCCGTGCGCGCGCGCGCGCCCAACTCCAGCACTTCGCGGCGGAGCGCGGCGCTCCAGCCCCGCGCCATTTCATACAACTCGCGGAACGGCCGGTCGGTGACCGGGTAGAGAAGCGTGGCCGCGATGTCGGCTGAAGTGTCCACGGGCCGCAGGAGGTCCACCGGGTCGACCCGGATGCCGGCCGGAGCGGGCAGATTCTGTTCAGCCCACATATTGAGGTCGCGCCGCGACTGCAGAAGGTAGCTGTCCGCTTCCACCCACTGGGCGAGCGTCGGCGCGACCGCCTCGCGCGGAGCTTGCTCGTCCCAGACACAGCCGGGCTCTGCCGCGCAGGCTGCCGCCATTCCGGCGGCAATGTCATGCAATTCCGTGTATTCGGATGCTTTGAGCCGGCAAATCTGCTTTTCGAGCGTGCGAATGCTGGTCACCTGTCCGATGTTGGTCGGGACGCCAAGGAAGAGCAGGTAGCGCGCGACGTCGAAGGCCCGCGCGGCGATATGGCGCTGGTAGACGTCGGGCTTCATCTCAGCGGGGCGCGGCAACCGCTCGGCCAGATGCGCCGCCACCGCCGCATGAACCTGGTTGTACGCAGCCAGGAGCTTCCCACCCGAAGCGCGATACCATTCGGACTCGGCCTCGGAAAACTCCGGCGGAGTGACAAAGCCGCAGCGGGAGAAATCCTGGTAGCGCGACGACTTGGCTTGGCCGTCCCAAAGCGGTTCGTCCTCGATCTCGATGGCCGCCGCTTCGGAGATCCCCTCAAAACACATCACCAGGTGACCGAGGTCGGCGATGGAGGAGTGCCCGTACTGGAAGTAGAAGTGCTCGAGGAACTTCGCCGAGTCGTGCGAGCGGACCCAGTCCATGGACTCCCGGATGGAATCCGGCGAGCGGCTGTAACGCGCCAGCGCGTAGGCGCACTTCTCCGGCGGCATGGGCGCAATGGTCAACACGCGGCGAGCTTTTTCGGGAGCCATGACACGTTATGATATCTAAGTTCCATGCTCGTACGAATCCAGCGAATCGATCCCGACGCCTTCTTGCCCGAATACGCCCATGGGCCGGACGAAGACGCCGGCATGGATCTGCGCGCGCTGGAGGACACCACCCTCGACTCCGGCGTCGCCAAGGCAGTTCGCACGGGCATCGCCATAGAGTTGCCGCCTGGCCATGAAGCGCAGGTGCGCCCGCGCAGCGGCCTCGCCCTGCATCACTCGATCACGCTGCCCAACGCGCCGGCGACGATCGATCCCGGCTACCGCGGCGAGATCAAGGTCATCCTGCTGAATCTGGGGCGCGAGGCCTATCCAGTGCATCGCGGCGACAAGATCGCCCAGCTCGTCATCGCCCGCTACGAGCAAGTCGAGTGGGAGGAGGGCGAGTTGAATTCCACCAGGCGAGGCGCGGGCGGCTTCGGCTCGTCGGGACGGTAGCCGCCTGCCAGGTCAGGTGCGGCAGCGAGACCCTTTGGCTTGGTCATGGCCGTCCTCCTTACTCGATGACGTTGAAGTCCTTCAGAGCCTCTTCTTTGATGCGCAGCCCGAGTCCCGGCAGATCGTCCCTCAACTCAATGTAACCGTTGACCGGGGCCGTCTCACCGTCGAAGATGTACCAGAACAGCTCGTTGCCCACCTCGACATCCACGACCGGGAAGAACTCGGCCATCGGGGAATTCAGGCTGGCCATCACGATGTGGAAGTTGTGCATCTGCCCTGCGTGCGGGATCACGGGAACGGAGTGTGCTTCGGCCAGAGCCGCGATCTTGCGGGCCTGCGTGATGCCGCCCACCCGGTTGGTGTCGAACTGGATATAGTCCACGGCTTTGGCGTCCAGCAGCTCGCGGAAGCCGTAGAGGGTGAACTCGTGCTCGCCGCCCGCGATGGGGATTCTGTTCATGGCTTTCAGCGAGGCGTAGCCCTGGATGTCGTCCGGGATCACCGGCTCCTCCAGCCAGCGCAGCCGGTAAGGCTCGAGCAGCGGGATCATGCGCCGGGCATAGTCCAGCGTCCAACCCATGTAGGCGTCCGCCATGAGGTCGATCCCGTCGCCGATCACCTCGCGGACCGTGCGCACCAGGTCTAAGTTGCTCTGCATGCCGGCGGCGCCGTCCGTCGGTCCCCAGCCGAAGCGCAGTTTCATGGCCGTGTAACCTTGCCGCTTGTACAACTCGGCTTCTTTGGCCAGGTCGTCCAGCGGCTGACTGTAAAGGCGGCTGGCATAGACCGGGATCTTCTCCTTGGTCTTCCCGCCCAGCAAGCGATAGACAGGCTGTCCCGTGGCCTTTCCGAGGATGTCCCACACCGCGATATCCACGGCGCTGATGGCGGTCATACCAATGCCTTTGCGCCCGAAGGCCATGGTGGAGCGGAACATCTTCTGCCACAGGATCTCGCTGTCGAAGGGATCGCTGCCAATGAGGATTGGTTTCAAGTAGAGGTCGATGGTCTGCTTGGTCAGCCTCGGCGCAAGAGCGGCTTCGCCGATGCCGATAATGCCCTGATCCGTGAACAGCTCGACGATGAGCCAGCCGTGAAAAGTGAACTTCCCCATGCTGGCGGCCAGATCGCCGACGAGATCCATGGGGTTGGTGCAGAAGTGCGGTGGAAGGGGAACGGTACTCCCCTTCCACTCGACAACACGAGTGCGAACGTCCGTAATCCTCATGCTGTCTATACTACAGGGTCGGGCGGCGAAGCCTCTACCGCAGCGGTCCGCTGCCGCGTCCGGTCACCCAGTTGCCTTCCTCGTCGAAGTGCGGGTAGCCGGTGCTGACGGGCGCTGGCCTGGCCAGGATCTTGTCCCACTCGGTGGTCGGCTCGAAGTAGCCCGGATACCGCAGGTGCTCCTTGATCACCGCTTCGTTGAGCTCGAGTCCGAGCCCAGGCCCGTCGGGCACTAAGACGTACCCTTTGTCGAAGAACGGCTTGGACATCCCAGTCACCAACTCCTCCCACCAAGTGATGAAATCCACCGCGTGGCATTCCATGGCCAGGAAGTTGTCGATGGTTGAAGCGGTCTGCACCGCGCCCATGGTCCCCACCGGCGAGCCGGCCATGTGAATAGCGACGGCGATGCCATGCTCGTTGGCGTAGTCAGCAATCCGCTTGGTCTCGCGGCACTGCCCCGAGGTGCCGGGATCCGGATGAACGATGTCCACCGCTTGGTTGTCGATCAAAGGCTTAAAGCCTTCCTCGAGGCCGAAGACACCTTCGCCGGTGAGGATCTTGGTGGTCGTGGCCTCCCGGATCTGTTTGTAACCCTGCCAGTCCCAGAAGCCTTCGACGTTGAACAAATCCTCCAACCATGCCAGATCGAACTTCTCATAGAACCGGGCGATGCGAATCGCGTCCTTGACCGGTATCTTGCCCTCCCTGCCGGTGGATGGTACCCTACTGCCGCTGGAGGTCTCCACCCCAAGCGGCGCGTCCCACCCAATGGCGTCCTTCACCGCCGCGACCAGTTCCCCTGCCTTAGCCAGACCCTTGTCCGTCATGGCCCCAGTGTTGTTGAAGCCGCCGGGTACGTCGCCGATCGTTGCCGCCCGCATGTCCATCTTGAAGAACGTGAAGCCGAGATTCTTGCGTGCCAGCATGCGTTTGGCGTACACCTTCGGGTCGGTGCTACCCGTAGTGTCGCAGTACATCCGTATGCGGTCGCGCCTCTTGTCGCCCAAGAGGCGCCAGATCGGCACTCCGAAGACCTTGCCGTTGATGTCGTGCAAGGCCAAATCCACGGCGGAATAGCCTCCACCCTGGCGGCCGTGTCCGGCGAAGGGTCGGATGGTCCGGAGGATGTCCCCGATGTTGAGCGGGTTCTGACCCACGACATACGGCTTCAGCGCCAGCGCCGTGTTCTTGTTGCCGCCGTCCCGGACTTCACCCAGCCCGTACACGCCCTGGTTAGTGTCCAGGCGGATGATGTTGTAGTCGTAGTTGGAGGCTACGGTCACGGCGCGCATGTCGGTGACGCGCAGATCGCTGGGAGCGGAGTACTTGTTGATTTGGCCGTAGCGCACGGCGCCGCCCCCTCTGCCTCCCATCCCTATGCCAGCGGGACCCGCACCCGCACCACCACGGCCGGCGCCGCCGCCCCCGCGCCCCTGGGCCGCGGCAGAGCCCTCGGTCATCTTGAAAATTGCGCCTACGCCACTCGCGACGGCAGCCTGCCACAGCATTCTGCGCCGCGTGAACCTACATCTTCTTTCCTCGCCAGTCATCGCGACTCCTCTTTCGAATGAATGAAAACCCTACTGGCCATCTGTCCGATGGATCGGCCTTGTGAACTTGTGGAACACGTCGAAAACGGGCAGCGTGTTGCCATCCTTGTCGTACTCCGCGGCGCACACCGCATGGGATGCGGAGAGGGACGCCGCGAGAAGGAAGATGGCGGATGAATGTGCTTTCACGAGTTGTGTTTCAGCAGGCATTGTATCAGACATCATTTCTTGGCATCCTGACAGTAGGGCTGGGTTCGAAGTCCGCCAGGAGTTCAAGTTAGGCGAACTGGGGCCGCATGAATGCCATTCGCAGAATCCTTTTGTTGACCCTGGTGACGGCTGCGGCCGCGCTTGCCGCCGCCGAGCCCGTCCGGGAGGCCTTCGTCCTGAGGAGCCGCGAGCAGATCCTGTACCACGTCCCCGCCGAAACGCAGCAGGCCGCGGAGCGCCCACCAATCCTGTTCATTCCCGGTGACGGAGGCTGGCATGGCGCCGCTGTGGACATGGCACGCATGATGGCATCGCTGGGTTACGACGTGTACGGGTTGGATGTGCGCCGCTATCTGAAAGGCTTCACAAACGGCCACAGCACCTTGACCGATGCTCAGATGGCCGCGGACATGGAACAGACCATCCGGGAGGTGGGCTCTCCCGGCGGCCAGCCCGTCTTGTTGGTGGGCTGGTCTCAGGGAGCAGCCATGGCGATCCTGACTGCCGCCCGGATGGATCACAAAGATCTCGTGCGCGGGGTCCTGACAATCGCTCTGCCCGAATCCGGGTTCCTTGGTTGGACCTGGCGTGACAGCCTGCTGGCGCTGGGTGGCCGTGACGCTCACGAGCCCGAGTTTCAGGTTGCGCCCCTGCTGCCGGAAGTCTCTCCGATTCCATCCTGGATGGTCTATGGGACGCACGACCGGTTCACGCCGGCTGCCGTAGCTCGCCGCCTGGTCTCCCTGGCGAGAAGACCCATCCGGCGGCGCGAGATTAAAGGTGGAAACCACCGGATGGACGGGCATCGTGCGGAACTTCTGGCTTCCCTGAAATCGGGGCTGGCATGGCTGGAGGAACGGCGTTCCCGCTTCCGTCGTGCCGCGTTCTAGCGTGCCTGGCCCGCCAGGACAAATCCGGTCCACGGCACTCCGACAACCAGCAGCACAAAGAGAAACAGGAATCCGAAGATCATGCCCAGCCGCCAGAAATCTGTCGGCGGCAGGTAGCCGCTCCCTTGGTAGATCGGACCCGGACCCGTGGCGTACGGTGTGAGAATGCCCATGAGGCCGAGTTCAAGACAAAGCATGAGCGCGAACTGCCGCATGGGAAGACCGGGGATCGTCGAGCCGGCCGCCAGCATCACCGGCAGAAGTGCGGTTGTGTGCGCCGTCAAGCTGGCGAACAGGTAGTGCGCGAGGAAGAAGACCACCAACAGGGCCACCATGGCAGCCGTCACCGGCAGGCCCGACAGGCGCGCGGCGACGCCACTGGAGAACCATTTCACGAAGCCCACCCGGTTGAGCCCATCGGCCATGGCGACCAGGGTCGCAAACCACGCCAGAGCGCTCCAGGCCGGCGTGTTCCCGGCGACGTCGCTCCACCTGAAGACTCCGGTGATCAGCATCAGTGAAATGACCACGAGGGCCACGGCGGTCGCGTTCACGTAGCTGCCGCCGAAGACCCATAACAGGAGCGCCAGAACGACGAGCACCCCAAGCGTAATCTCGTTTCGGGAGAGGCCGCCCATCGTGCGCAGTTCCCGGGCCGCCCAGGCAGGAACCTCGTCGCCCTCCTTCACTTCGGGAGGATAGAGCCAGTACGTCAGGACGGGCACCAGAAGCAGCAGGATCAGGCCGGCGGGCGCGAAGGCGATGAACCAGTCGGCCCAGCTTATCTCGATCGCCGTCACCCGCTGAACCATTTCGATCGCCAGCAGGTTCGGCGCAAGCCCGGTCAGGAACAACGAACTGGTCACGCTCACCGCGGCAATCGCAACCCACATGAGGTAGGACCCGATCCGCCGGGAGGAGGGGTCATTGGGCAGCGACTGGTAGAGCGGCGGGAGGTTGCGGATCACCGGGTAGATGGTGCCCCCGCTTCTGGCCGTGTTCGAAGGCGTGAACGGAGCCAGCACCAGGTCGGCCAATGTGATCGCATACCCGAGCGTCAGCGTGCGCCTGCCCATGCGTTTGACCAGGACTAGCGCGATGCGGCGGCCCAGGCCTGTCTTCTCGTAACCCAGGGCGAACATGTAAGCCCCAAAGATCAGCCACACGGTGGCGTCGGAAAAGCCGGAGAGCGCCCAACTCAGCGCGGCGCTGGCTGGCTTGAAACCCGGCTGGGCGAGCTGCTCGGGGCCGTAAAGGACGAACGGAGCAAGAACGGTTGCCGCTGTCACTCCCACGAGGCCGATCGCCCCGCCCGGCAGCGGTGCAAGCACGAGCCCGAGGATCATCCCGGCAAAGATGGCGAAGAACCGCCAGGCGTGCAGAGCCAGACCGGCGGGCGCCGGGGAGAGGACAATGGCGATGGCGACGGCAACCGGCACAATCGCCCTCCAGCAGAATGTCGGTCGGTTGTTTTGCGCCAAGGTTTCCTCAGGGAGAAACATACCACAGGAAGTCCGGGCTCAATGGGATGAATCCAAGGGACGGCTGGTTATTCCTCTCGCAGAGCCACGATGGGGTCGACCCGCACGGCCCGGCGCACGGGCAGGTAGCTGGCTATTCCCGCCGTGAACAGCAGCATGGCGGCCGCCATGCCGTAGGTTACCGGATCTCTGGGTTGCACGCCGAACAGCAGGCTGGCCAGCAGGCGCGAGACGGCCAGCGCTCCCGCGATTCCAAGGCCCAGACCGATGATCGTCAGCCTGAGAGCATGACCGGCCACTCGGCGCAGCACGTCCCCAGGCGCGGCGCCCAGAGCCATGCGCAAGCCGATCTCGGGGACCTGCTGGCCCACCAGGTAGGTCAGCACACCGTAGAGCCCGACGGCAGCAAGCAGAAGCGCCAAGCCGGCGAGCACCGTGAGAAGCGTCGCCTGAAGCCGCCGCGGGAAGACCTCCCTGTCCAGGATCTCTGCCATGGTGACCATGTCCGTCACGGGCTGGTCAGTGTCCACGGACCAGATCGCCTGCCGCACCGCTGAAGCCAGGCTGGCTGGATCGACTTTCGTGTAAATGGCGAGCGAGCTCGGCGGAACGTCAATTTGCAGGGCGGAAATGTAGAACTCCGGTTTGGGCGCCACGTCCAGCCCCGATTGATGGATATCGCCCACCACCCCCACCACCGTCAGCGCGTAGTTCGTCAGCAGCCGGCGGCCGATCGGATCCTGGCCGGGCCAGAGTGTGCGGGCCAGGGTCTCGTTGATCAGAACCACCAGCGGCGCGCCCTCCGCGTCGCGCTCCTCAATATCCCGCCCGCGGACGAGTGGGATCCCCATCGTGCTCAGGTACCCGGGCCCGGCTATGCGGGCATTGCACTGGAATCTCTCCTTGACGTCGTGCCCCTCGGCTCCCACGCCGCTGATGTCGCCCTTGACGGTCAGCGGGATGTGGTTGGTGAACCCCGCCGAGGCCACGCCTGGAATGGCTCGGACCCTCCGCAACACTTCCCGCTGGTAGGCCGCGCTCTGCACGGGTCCCCTGTGCGCCCGCGAGGGCGGCATGCTCAGCGTAAGGACATTCTCGGTGCGGCAGCCCACCTTGACGCCGCGCATGCTGGCGAAGGTCCGCAGGAGCAGCCCGGCGCCGGTCAGCAGCACGAAGGCCAGGGCTACCTCCGACGAGATCAATATCGCCCGAAGCCTGCGCGACCCCGAGGCCGCGGCCAGAGTCCGGGCGCTCTGCTTGAGCGAGTGGCTCACATCCATGCGGCGTACCTGAACCAGGGGCACTAATCCGAACGTCACGGCGGTCACCAGGGCGATGGCAAGCGTGAACGCGAGCACGCGCCAATCCACAGCCAGCGTCTTGAACCCGACCATGCTCCCTGGGGCCAGGTTCGCCAGGAACTCGAAGGTAGCCGTGGCCGCGACAAGACCCAAGGCGCTTCCCAGACCGCATAACAGCAAGCTCTCGCACAAAAACTGGCGTGTCAGCCGCCAGACACCGGCGCCCAGCGCCATGCGCACCGCGGCCTCCTTGCTCCGATCCGAGCCCCTGCTAAGCAGAAGGTTGGCCAGGTTTGAACACCCTATCAGGAAGATGAAAGCGACCGCGCCGGTGAGCGCCGCCAGTATTGTGCGGCTGGAGCTTACGAAGTGTTCGCGTAGGGGCGCGACGAAGGCGCCGACTTTCTCGTTGGTCTCTGGAAACTCGCGGGCCAGGTTGGCTCCAATGGCCTGCATCTCCGAGTTGGCTTGTTCTAGGCGGACTCCGGTCCGCAGGCGTGCAATCACCATCCAGTTATGCCTTCCGCGTTCGGTCCATTGTTGCGCCGAGTACGTGCTTCCAAACGGCGTCCAGACTTCCCCGAGCGTGGGGTTATACTCTGCGGGCGGCTCCGTCCCGGGTGCCAGCACGCCGATGATGGTGTGTTTCTCCTCGTTCAGGACGATACTGGTGCCGATGATGCCGGGCTCCGCGTCGAACCTGCGCCGCCAGAAGCCATCGCTGATGAGAGCGACCTTCGGCGCTCCGGGGCGGTCCTCATCGTCGCGGAAGACTCGCCCAAGCGCCGGCCGTGTTCGCAATGCCCGGAACAGGCTAGCGGTCGCCAGGCTGCCCCGGACCAGTTCCGGCCGCCCGTCCCCTTTCAGGCGATAGGAGGTGTCTTCCATGGCTCCCATCTCCTCGAACGAGCGGGCTCGGGCCTTCCAGTCGACGTAGTTGGCCGGAGAGACCGGGCTGTCGTGCAAGCCGAAGAAGGGTGCGCTCTCCCAGACCAGGACTAGCTGGTCCGGCTGCTCGTACGGCAACGGGCGCAGCAGGACCGCCGTGATCAAGCTGAAGACGGCGGTGCTGGCTCCGACACTGAGCGCCAGCGTCAGGACAGTCACGGCGCTGAAGCCGGGGGACCTCACGAGGGAGCGGAACGCGTACCGCGCATCGTGCAGGATAGAGAGCGTGGACAGCCTTTCGGACACAGTGCTGAAGCAATAACAGGGCCAAATGAATCCCCCAGGAACGCTTGTCCCTCCACGCCCACCGCTGCTCTAGGTGTCCGAATGTGGGACGTCCTGTGCGCCCCTGGGACGCCATGCGGGTCTTTGATCCCCTCAGCGACGGGCGATGCGGTGCAGGGTCTTCAAACCACTGCTTCTGATCGGGTGGGATTGGTGGACGTGGGGGGATTCGAACCCCCGACCCCGGCGTTGCGAACGCCGTGCTCTCCCAACTGAGCTACACGCCCCCCCCTGGCGCAACAACCTCAAATATAGCATGGAGCTGCCGCCACGCTACAATAGGCCCTGATGGAGCCTGTCAGCCGCGACGAGCAGCTCAAGAAGATGGAGGCGGATTGGGACCAGCGCGCCCGCGAGAATGCCCGCTTCTATGTCGCTACCGGCCAGCAGGACTGGACGGACGCGGAGTTCTTCCTCTCCGGCTGGCAGACCGTGGAGGAAGAAATCCTCACGGACATGAACAACATCTGCCAGGGTAGAGACCCCAGGCGGATGAAGGTGATCGAGATTGGCTGCGGCGCGGGCCGCGTCACAGGGGCGCTCGCCGAGGTGTTCGGCGAAGTCCACGCCGTGGACGTCAGCGGCGAGATGATCGACCGTGCCCGCCGCGCGCTGGCCGGCAGGTCCAACGTCTACTTGTATAAGAACAACGGCATGGACCTGTCCGTGCTGCCGGAAGTTCAGTTCGACTTCGCGTTCTCGAGCATCGTGTTCCAGCACATCCCGAGCCTGGAGATCATCGCAAGCTACGTCCAGGACGTGCATCGTCTGCTGCGCCCCGGCGCTTTGTTCAAGTTCCAGGTTCAGGGCTACCCCGACGTTCGAGCTTGCGCCCGGCGATACCTGGCTGGGCGTGCCCATTACCGACCAGGAAGCCGTGGAAATGGCGCTAAGGTACGGCTTCGACCTGCGCTACAGGCACGGCGCGGGCGAGCAGTACTTCTGCCTCTGGTACTTCAAAAAGGAGTGAGGCCCCTGGTCAGGACTGCCCTTTGCCTGCTCCCCTGGCACTGCCCGCGCGCTGCCGGGCCCAGTATCCCTTCATCCTTTCGGAAACCACACGCCTTTCTTCCGGAGGCATGCTCTTCCTCCCGCGGCGCTTCTTCAGGTGGAATTCATCCAGGTTCAACAATTCGGCGCTGGTCTTGGATTCGAGCAGTTCTTCCAGCGAAGCGATCGCCTCTTCCAGGCGCTGCTTCTCCGCGTACAGTTCGCGGATTGCTTTGTTGAGATCCATGCTCGCGTCCCTGCTTTTCCCGCGAACAGCCGGCACAACTATCGTAGTACGAACCCGAACGCGGTTGCACCAACCCCATGCCTGCGCGGGGCTCCGGGCCGCCGCACCCCGCTGCTACCTCGTACTAGTTTGCCACCACCGGCGGCTTGGCCGGGACTGTCCAGAAGTAGATCGTGTGGCCGTCGAGTTCGACGGTCTTTTCGGGCTTCCAGTCGCCCATGTCAAAGTCGTGGGAGACGATGCGCGTGCCGGGCTTCAGTTTCCAAAGTTTCGGGCGCAGCTTAACATTCAGCGATGGCAGGAGGTACAGAGTGACGACCGTCGCGTCATGGAAGTCCGCTTCGAACAGATCCTCAAGCCGGAACGTCACCTTCCCCGTCATCCCTTGCTTGGCGGCGTTGTCCTCCGACTCCTTGATCCTCACGGGGTTGATGTCGATGCCGATGGCGCGGGCCCCAAGCTTGGCGGCGCTGATCACCGTGCGCCCGTCGCCACAGCCGAGGTCGTACAGCACGTCGCCCTTCCCGACGTTTCCGAGCTTCAACATCTGATCTACAACTTCCTGTGGCGTGGGCACAAAAACAACGTCCGGCTCGCGCAGCGACTTCTGCTGGGCAAGCAAAAACGTGACGTTGAGCGCCAGCAACAAAAGCAAAAAGCAAGACTTCCTCACAGATCGCATGGTGGTTCTCTCTTCCTTCCTAAAGGTCACGCCTGTCGGCGGATCATTTGAGGTTTCTTAATCCCTTTTGGGGCCTCCACTTACGAGTCCCGCATCCATGCAAGTATACATGAATGTCGCGCGTCAGGCTTCCGCTATACTCGAACTGATGCTGGCGCGTCCAAGGGTGGTGCGTTTGAGCGGTTACATCCTGGCGCTGGTGGTGTCGTTTCTAGCCGCCATGGTCGCGGGGTACACATCCCTCGGCAAACGGATCGACGACGACGCGTACGACTGGATGTTCCGCCTGCACAGCCCGGCCCCCTGGAAGCCTGAATCCGCGCTGCTTGAGATCGATGAATCGTCCTTCTTGAAGCTTGGCGGCATCGGCGGCCTGCGCGCGATGCTGGCCGATGCCCTGGAGCGGCTCGCCCCAGTCTCCCCCAAGGTGGTCGTCGTCGATCTCACACTGGCCGAACCGGCTCGCGATCGCGCTGACGACGACCGGCTCGAGGCCGCCATGAGCCGGACCAGGAACCTGGTGCTCGCTTCCGAGATGATGCCGCGCGGAGAAGCGTGGCAGGACCCCGTGCCGCGGTTCGCGAGATGGGCCGCCGCCGTCGGGCATGTTCACGCCGCCCAGGAGGACGGCGTGAACCGGCAGGTTCCTCTGGAAAAAGTGGCGGGGCATCAGAGGCGCTGGGCGCTGGCCCTGGAAGCCTACCGGTTGAGCCGGGGCATCAAGGACGTTGTCGAATCGCCTTCCGACCTTCAGGTGGGCGGCGTCGTAATTCCCGCGGGCCGGGCTGACGCTCGCGCCGTCTATGTGCGCAGGCTGCCCGGCGGTTCTGACGGTTCGACGGCGATTCCGCGTCTCTCGCTGCTTCAGCTTCGGCAGAATCCCCGGGCCGCGGAGATGTTTCGCGATAAGGTGGTTTTCATCGGGGTGACGGCCCAGTCGGCCGCCAGGGACAGGCTATTGACCCCGTACAACTCGGAGCGGCCCATGCCGGGCGCTGAGATCCACGCCAACGCATTCGAGACACTGGCGCAGGGCCGGTTCGCCGTCGCGGCGGGCAATCTTGAAGTGGTCGGAGTTTGCGCTCTCCTGGTCGTGCTAGGCGGCCTTGCGTTCGGGCTTTTCGCGGGCTGGACCGCCTACACGATAGGAGGCCTGCTCCTGGCTGCCGCCTTGGTCTTGCCCTACGCCTTGTTCAGCCGCGATATCGTGTTTCCCGCCACGGCGCCGGCGGCCGCGGCCTGGCTCTCCATTGCCTGCGCGGCAAGCTATCAGCACTTCGTCGCGCGGCGTCAACTGCGGCGGGCTGAGGCCGAGAAGACGCGGTACCAGCAGGCAGTGCAATTCGTGACGCACGAAATGCGGACGCCTCTCACCGCCATTCAGGGCTCCAGCGAGCTGATGACTCGCTACACCCTGAGCGAGGACAAGCGGAAGCAGATCGCCGGCCTTATCCACACGGAATCCCGGCGGCTGGCGCGCATGATTGAGACTTTCCTGAACGTGGAAAGGCTCTCGGCCGGCGAGATGGAGCTGAAGCGGGAGCCGGTGCCCGCGCCCGAGGTGGTGAATGCCTGTGTGGCGCGGGCACAGCCCTTGGCCGACCGGAAGCAGATACGCCTGCAGCGCGAGCCCGTCGAGGACGTCACTCTGATGGGAGATCGTGAACTGCTCGAGTACGCCTTCTACAACGTGCTCACCAACGCGATCAAGTATTCGCCCGCCCAGACCGAGGTCATCGTCGCCGGGCGCCGGGAAAACGGGAGCTTTCGGCTCTCTGTCCGCGACCAAGGCCTGGGAATGGACAGGAAGGAGGTCCGGGAGGTCTTCAGGAAGTTCTATCGCACGAAGCGAGCCATCGCATCGGGCGAAGCGGGCACTGGCATAGGACTTTCGATCGTGGAGCAGATTGTGAGTCATCATGGGGGCAGGATCGAGGTGGAAAGCGCACCCGGGAAGGGATCCTGTTTTACCCTGGTATTTCCGGCCGCGGTTTCCGCCGGTGCGGGTGAGACATAGAAGATGCAACGGCTGCTGGTTGTGGAAGACGACGCAGGGGTGAGAACCACGGTCGCGACCTTCCTGGAACTGGAAGGCTACCAGGTGGACGCGGTGTCCTCGACTCGAGAGGCGATCCAGCGCCTGGACCAGTCGGGTTACCCCATTGTGCTGACGGACATCTACCTGGACGAACGCACAGGGCTGGAGGTGCTGGCCGCTGCCCGCGCCAGGAACCCCGAGTGCCGTGTCATTCTCATGACCGCCCGCGGGACGATGGAGACGGTGATGGCGGCCACCAAAGGCGGCGCGTTTGACTACATCGCCAAGCCTTTCGACCTCGACAGCTTGCTGGCGGCGATCAAACGCGCCGAGCAGAGCTTGCGTCCGGAGGATCTCGAGGAGGAGACCGACATCGAGGACCTGCCCGAGTCCGAGATGATCGGCAGTTCCCCGCAAATGGTGGAGATCTATAAGGTCGTCTCGCGGGTGGCTCCGACCGACGCGACCGTTCTGATCGAGGGAGCGACGGGGACCGGCAAGGAACTGGTCGCCCGCATGATCCACCGCAACAGCCCACGGGCGTCCCATCCGTTTTTGCCGGTGGATTGCGCCTCCATCGCCCCGTCGCTGCTTGAAAGCGAACTGTTTGGCGCCTTGCGGGGCGCCTACACCGGGGCCGATCGGGACCGCATGGGAATCCTCGAGGCTGCCAACCGCGGCACGGTCTTTCTGGACGAGATCGGGGACATTGAACTGAACTTCCAGCTCAAACTGCTCCGCTTCCTGCAAGAGCACGAGGTCCGGCCTTTGGGTTCGGCCCGCTCCAAGCAGGTGGACGTGAGGGTGATCGCGGCCACCAACCGCAACCTGCAGAAGATGGCCGAGGAGGACAAGTTCAGGGAGGATCTGTGGTTCCGGATCAACGTCGTCCGGATCAATGTGCCACCCCTGCGGGAGCGAACCGGCGACGTGACTCTGCTGGCCTACTACTTTGTCAGGAAGTACGACGAACAGTATCAACAGCAGGCCCGGCTGACCGAATCGGGCCTGAGAGTTTTGCGGGATTACACTTGGCCGGGTAATGTACGGCAGTTGCAGCACATGATGGAGAAGCTCACAATTCTTGCTCCGAACGGCCGGATCGACGAACCGGCGGTTCGCGCGGCGATATTGGCCACCGAGCCCCGGGAGCACACCACCGAAACCCTGGCGGATGCGGAGATGGACCAGATCCGGAAGGTCCTGTCGGTCACGGGTGGCAACAAGAGCCGAGCCGCAAGAATCCTCGGGATCGAGCGCAAGACTCTGTACCGAAAGCTTGAAAAGACGGACGTACCGGAGGGGCCCGAGGCGTAATCCCGGGACGTCTTCGGGGCGTTCGATTCTTGGTGATTTTCTCCTGGACTAGGACTACAATGGGGTGGCGGGTTTCATAACGGTCTCATAGCGGAAGTTTTCGGCGAGGGAGGACCTGAGGCTATGTTTGAGAGCCTGGACGACCAAATGAAACACGACGCCAAGGCAGAGAAGACCACAAAAGAACGCCTGTTTGAGGTTGTGGCGATTGTCGTTCTGTCGGTCGTGATCTTTGCCGGGCTGTTTCTCGGCGTGCGAATGATTCACTAGTTCCGCGAAGGCTGCGTCCTGAGCGGGGGCTACGGCAGCGTGGAGCGGGGGGATGGGCCTGAACCTAGGCGCGTCATCAGCAACTTGACCCTGTGCGGGTAGCCAGAGTGTGGGTTGTAGGTGGCGAGAATCTCATCTAAGCTCTTGTTTTTATATAGCTTGGACTTTGCCAGCCGAGCGGCGACATGTTGAATGCCGGCCCTGATGGAAGGGAATTTCCGTCGGCACGAATCCCACCCAAGGATGTTGTTGTTGGTGCACTCCCTCCCGCCGCCGGATTCCAGGACAGACACACTCGGCAGCAGCCGCCAGTCCAGCCCATTGCGATCCGACGCACTCAGGAACTCCTCCGCGACGAAGTAGGCAGGCGAGTTCATCTCCTTGAAGAAATGCTTTAGTTTAGAGAGCCTGGGATCATTCCGGTAGGCCGCCGGAAGAGCCTCTCTTTTGGTGCTTGTAGCCCAGCCCGCAGCCAGCAGGCCGGCAAGTATGATCATACATTTCAGGGCGGTTCTCATTACTTTTGAAGGCCCTCCTGTCCAGGGAACTGTCCGGCGAACGATACCAGTTGTTGTGACTATGACCGAGCGGTCAAAGCAAATCCGCCTGACCCAGCGTCACAGGCGGTCCGGATGAAAGAAAGTATACCATATGCGGCTGGTACGATACTTGCCGAGCAGGAGGACCGAGGGGGAGGACACAAGAAGGCGCCAGCCCCGGCTTGAGCCGGGGCTGGTCCGAGGGGGAACCGCCGGCAGTGGTAGAACTCAACGGCTGATCGATGGCTTGTCGTTTCCGGTCAAGCCAATGGCCGTGCCACCAGCTACCGCGGCGATGGCTACGCCAGCGATGACTGCCTTGGTAGTCCCGCTGAGCCGGCCCTTCGCCTTGGACGGGGAGGCCGCTGCAACCGGGCATGCCCCAGCCAAGCGCCTGATCTGCGTGACCTGGATGACCTGCACTGCCCCTCCACGGGGCCTGACCTCTTTCAGCACGATGGCCGAAACGGCCACGTGCTGGCCGGTGTACCGAGCCAGATCCTCTCCTTGGAGCTCGAAGCTCACGCTGGCTGTGTCGTCATTGAGGAGGAAGCGGCCGTCTAAAGCCGCCAGGCAGCCGGCCACCGACACCGGAGCCGACGCCCCAGCGGCCTGGGGCTCGAACTCGAGGGTTGTCCCGCGCTCCAGTTTCGCCACCAGGGTTCCGTCCGCGGTGGTGACGCGGACACCGCCTGTGAGCGCGGCCACGGTGACTCTTCCTGGCTCCCGCAGCGCCACACGGGTGACCGTCGCCGTGGAATCCGGCACGATCCTTAGGCTGCGCGCCTCGATTCGGTACTGGAGGGCCGCCTCGAGTTGCCCCTCTCCCTTCTCCAGGACCAGGCGGTCGCCATAGATCTTGCCCCAGGATGTGGAACCCAACTGCATCCGCGGACCACCATCCTGAAGTCGAACCAGCGAAGGCGTAGCGGCCGTCTCGACCACGGCGCCTTCAAAAAGCGTTGCGTTTCCCTGGACGGTGGACCTGTCCAGCAGGAAACTTCCTCTCGCGGTCGCGGTCCCAATTGCAGGGGGAGCGGCGAAACCGGCAACCAGTGCCCCAGCCAACAACAACAGAATCCATGATCGAACCAATATACGATCCACGACATTGCCTCCGTATCGAAATTGTTGTGTAGCGGCAACTCCCGCCACACATAAACTTCATCGGACAAATTGGGTGGAAACAGCAGGTGGTAAGGTATAAACACTAGGAGTGACAGGCCGAGGCATGGATCCTAGCTCAGGTGTTAAGGGACCGCGTGCTCCCTTCCGATTTGACCATGTGCGCGCTTTGATCGCCGGCTCCGCCGCCCTCGCCCTGGGCGTCGCGACCTACGGGACGCTGAGACTGGGCTACGCGGACCGTCTGTACCACGCCGGTTCCGCTTCGGCCGTGGCGGAAGCTCGGCGCCTGGAGCCCGCCAATGCGGCCTACTTTCAGAACGACCCCGGTGACCGGTTGGCGCTGGAGCGAGCCGTGGCACTGGATCCCCGTTACTCCCAGGGCTGGATCGAATTGGGCCTTCTGGCCGAGATCGAGGGGGACCCGCGGCGGGCGGAGCGCTGTCTTCTGGAGGCCAACCGGGTGGACGGCACCTACGAACCGCGTTGGTCCTTGGCCAACTTTTACTTCCGGCACGCCGACCAGAAGGGGTTCTGGACCTGGGCGCGGAGGGCGGCGGAGATGGCCTACTCCGATCAGACGCCCTTGTTCCAGTTGTGCTGGCGAGTCAGCCAGGACCCGGCAATCATACTGGCCCGCGCCATTCCCGGCCGGCCCGCGATTCTGGCTCAGTACCTATACTTCCTGCTCCTCCAAAAGAAAATCGAAGAAGCGGAACCGGTCAGCGAGCGGCTGATCTCCCAGAGCACGGCGGAGAACCTTCCACTGCTGCTCTACTATTGTGATCAGTTGATCGGAGCCGGACGGATGGGCAGCGCCGTGCGCTGCTGGAACGCGCTGTGCAGGCGAGGTCTGCTGCCTTATCGGACTCTCGAACCCGAGCAGGGCCGCGCCCTGACAAACGGGGACTTCGCGATGTCCCCGCAAGATGCGGGATTCGATTGGAGAGTTCAGCCGGCCCCGGGAGTCAACGTCGTCCGCATGATCTCTCCGCCCGCGCTGAGGATCTCCTTCTCGGGCAGCCAACCCGAGCACTGCGAGCTTCTCGCGCAAGTCCTGCCGGTTGAGCCCGGACGCGCTTACCGTTTGGCCTACTTCTCCAGGACCTCAGGGGTGCCTGCCGCCTCGGGACTCAGATGGTACGTAGCCGACCTCGCCAGCGGGAAGGAGATCTCGATGGCTCCTCTCTCGTCCACGGAAGAGTCCTGGCGGCAAGACGCTCTGGTTTTCACGGCTCCCGCGGGCATCGCTGGCGTGCGCCTCGTCCTAGAGTATCGCCGCGCGGAGGGTACCACCCGAATGGAAGCGGCGCTGTGGCTTCGCCAGATATCTCTAAGTTTCCAGTAGCAAGGCGCCCGGCCCCAGCACGCCTCCCAAGGGCCTGGGCGCCCGCCTTGAGACGACTAAGAGCCGGCCTTCTTCGCCGTGAACTCCGTGGGAGGCCTCTGGCCGCCACCACCGCCCCTGCCGCCCTGCATCTCCATAGTGAACTTAATTTCATTCCCGGAGACCTTGCCCTTGTAAAGCGACTTCATCTCCATGTCCTGAAACTTCCTCACGACCACGAAGGAGACGTCCTCACCACTGACCTTTCCTTCGGTGATCTCCTGGTCGCCTCGCGGGTTGGTCACCGTGCCAGTCAAGTTCGCTCCGTCCACTTTGAATGTGAAGGTCGTTTCCTGGGTGTTACCTCCCCGCCCTGGGATCTGGGCTACCCATTTGCCACTGATATCAGCCGCCGCCGCCGTGAACGCGCAAACCAGCAACAGCGCCATCGTCGTAACTACAACAGTTCTCACAGACATTCCTCCTAAAGGTTGAAACCTGCTGGATGACAAGACGACAAAGGTAGGACGGAAATTACAGGTCGTACATGGGAACCGGAGCCTGAGCTCCGGAATGGAGGGGTAGAGGCAGGGCCGGCGTGCTGCCGGCCCTGCTTTGGAATCAAACGGTTAACCGGCCTTCTTGGCAACGATCTCCGTGGGGCCGCCACGGCCACCGCCACCGCCGCCACCTTCGCGGCTGCGGGTCAGTTTCATCTCAGTGCCCGAAACCGAGCCTTTGTAGATAGTTTTCGTCTCCGTCCCACCGCGGCTCTGGACCACCACGAATGAGACGTTATCGCCGCTGATCTGGCCTTCGCTGATGGCTTGCTCGCGCTGCCCGGTAACCACCGAGCCGGTAAGCTTTCCGCCCTCTGCCTTGAGGTTGAAGGTCATTTCCTGTGTCCCGTTGCGCCCGGGAACCTGGGCCACCCACTTCCCGGTCACGTCGGCAGCGGAACCTGCGACGACGCAAGTCATCAGCAGTGCAATCGTGTACAACGCCAATCTCGATCTCACTAAAGTATCCTCCCTGTACAAATCCCCGTCACGACTACACTACGTGATTCCCCGCAAAACTCCAAACCAACTCTGACCTTGGGCCAGAGGCCCGCGCATCACTGCGCTTTCTTCGCCACGAACTCCATGGGGCCGCCACGGCCACCGCCACCGCCGCCACCAGGACCACCTTCCATGCTGCGGGTGAACTTGATCTCGTTGCCCGCAACCGTGCCCTTATAGAGCATCTTCATCTCGTTTCCACCGAAACTCATGACTGTTACAAAGGAAACGGAATCTCCGGACACTTTACCCTCGGAGATCTCCTGGTCCCCCCTCTGGCTGGAGACGGTGCCCGTCAGCGTCTCCCCGCTTTGTTTCAAGGTGAACGTCTGCTCCATGGTCCCGTTCCGGCCGGGAATCTGAGCCACCCACTTGCCGCTGATATCGGCCGCGCTGGCGGCGACGGCACACACGGCAAATAGCGCAATCATCCAAATTACTGTGTACTTCCTCACACAGGTATCCTCCTTCCAGGATGCCGGAGGTGCTAGGACAGCACCTGCATTTCGGAGTCTACACGGTCGTCAGTGGGATTGCAAGCTCAAAACAGGCCCCGGACCGCCGTGGTTTCGCCTCGCCACGAGATGCCGCGCCGCCCTCATTGTAGCGCGCCTCGGGCTGTGGTACCGTGGAGGGTCGGCTATTGGCCAGCGTTCTTCAGGAGGCAAGATGGAAGCCCTCGGAATGATCGAAACGAAGGGTCTGATCGGCGCAATCGAAGCAGCGGATGCCATGGTAAAGACCGCCAACGTGGTCCTGACCGGAAAGGAGTACGTGGGTGCGGGCTACGTGATGGTTTCCGTGCGCGGTGACGTTGGGGCGGTCAAAGCCGCCACCGATGCCGGAGCAGCAGCGGCTCGCCGCGTCGGCGAGCTGATCGCCGTGCACGTGATCCCCAACCCCCACGAGGAGGTCGACAAGGTCCTCCCGGGCGCGCCGAAGATCAAGAAGTCCGCTTGATCGACGAAAGGGAAGACCGTTTGTGAGGGGGTTGCGCCTCCCCGGGCGCGGCTTTGCGAGCTATGCTACACGAAACCGATCCCGCCGCCTTGGAAGAAGTCCGCGTCAAGGTGGATAGAGCATACGCGGCGTGGCGGAAGTACAGCGTTTTTTTACAAGCTCAGGTGGACGCCGTGGTGGAGAGAATCGCGGCCGCCGGCCGCGAGCACGCCCGGCGGCTGGCCGAGATGGCGGTCACCGAGACCACCTACGGAAACGTCGAAGACAAAGTAGTCAAGAACTATCTTTGCGCCGAATGGCTGCCTCGCAGGATACGCGGTATGCGGACCATCGGGCTTCTTCGCGAGCTGCCTGAGGAGAAGATCGTCGAGTACGGAGTCCCGATGGGAGTGGTTGCGGCCATCGTGCCCACGACCAACCCGACCTCGACGGTCATGTATAAGGTTATCGTCTCCCTTAAAGCCGGCAACGGCATCGTGATCAGCCCGCACCCCAACGCCAAGGGTTGCACCTATGAGACCGCCGAGATCCTCCATCGGGCGGCCATCGAAGCCGGCGCGCCGGAAGGCATCATTCAGTGCCTCTCCAGACCCGGGCTGGAGGGCACCCAGGCGCTGATGCGGCACGAGCGGGTCGCCATCATCCTGGCTACGGGCGGCTCGGGAATGGTGCGCGCGGCGTACTCCAGCGGCAAGCCCGCGCTGGGCGTGGGCCCGGGCAACGTTCCGGTGCTGCTGGACCGCAGTTACGATGTCGCCGACGGCGTGGCCAAGGTCATTCAAGGCAAGTCCTTCGACTTCGGCACCGTTTGCTCCAGCGAACAGACGCTGGTGGCCGAGGAAAGCCTCCGCGGCGCTGTTCTGGCCGAGATGAAGACGGGCAAGGCCCACCTCTGCAATGACCAGGAGAGGGAAGCCCTGGAAAGGACACTGATCAAGCCGGGCGGGGGCATCAATGCCAAGTGCGTGGGTCAGTCGCCGGCCAGGATCGCCGAACTGGCCGGCATTCAGATACCGCGCGACACTTCCATCATCGCGGTGGAGATCCAGGGCGTGGGCAGGCAGCATCCGCTTTCGGCCGAGAAGCTGTCGCCGGTGCTGGCAATGCTGTTCGTGAAGGACTTCGCCGCCGCGCTCGACGCTTGTGAGGCCGTCCTCCACTACGGCGGGGAGGGCCACACCTGCGTCATCTTCGCCAAGGATGAGTCGCGTATCCGGGCTTTTGCCGAACGCATGCCGGCCATGCGCGTGATGGTGAACACGCAGTCTCCGGCGGGGTCGGTCGGCATCACCACCAATCTGCTGCCGTCGATGACCCTGGGCTGTGGCGCGGCTGGCGGCAACAGCACCGGTGACAACATCGGGCCGCTGCACCTGATCAACATCAAGCGGCTTACCTATGCCGTCCGCCGGCCCGAGGAAGCGTTCACGGTTCCTCCTGCCGGCGCCGCCCAAGCCGTTCCGGGTGATCGCGAGCTGATCGCGGCGGCGGTAGAGCGGTATTTGGCCGAGCGCGGCATCCGGCTGGACGCCACTCCGCCGGCCCCGGCGGTCAGGGCCGGCACGCCGGCCAGCGTCTCCGCCGAGGTGGTGGACCGATTCCTGGCCGTGAAACGAACTGCTGCCGCCCCGTCGCGCCCCGTGGCGCCCCCATCCCCAGTCGCTGAGCCGGCCGCCAGTCCCCCCGCGGCGCAGCCGCCCGCGCCGCCGGCGAAACCGGCGCCGGAGGTCAAGATCGCCGAGTTCGTATGCGAGAACGATGTGCGCGAAGCCATTCGTGCATCCCGGAAGATCTTCATCGGCCGGAAAACCATCGTGACTCCCGCCGCGCGCGAGCTCGGAAACCAGCACGACATTCTGGTTCTGGCCGAGCGCTGATGAAACTGAATCTTGATGTTCTGAAGGACGACATCCTGGAGCAGCTCGAGGCACAGGGTTTCGTCGTCTTCCATGGTTTCTGCCGCAACGGCGAGTCGCGTCCCGTCGCGTTCTGGGATACCAGCCGTACTCCGGACTTCCAGCCCTTCCTGGCAAGCGCGCGCCAGGCCGGCGCCAAAATGGTGGTCTTCAACCACGTCGGATTTGTGTCCGGTATGGTGGAAGACGCGATGGACCGCCTGGAGGGATGCGAGTTGCCGGCCGAAGAACGGCGCGGCCTCGAGCGCGGATTACGCGAGATGCACTCGTATCAGGGCTTTACATGCGCGATCGAGATCTCCTACGATTCCGAAGGACGCACTTACATCTACGAACTCCAGGCCGAGTGGTACAGCGATTTTCTTCACATACTCGACGAGATCGACAGCTATCTGCCCGAGGGCGACGAGGGCGAAGAAGAGGACTCGATGGGGGGGTACTTCTCCCGCAACTGAAGCCTGTCCCCGATGCCTTCACCCGTTCGTTGGTTGTTGCCCGAGGCCGATGCCAGCCGGGTGGAGACGCTGTGCTCCGCGCTGAGTTTGTGCGCGCCCGCGGCCCGGGTTCTGGCCCAACGGGGGTACGGCGACCCTGAGGCAGCCCGCCGCTTTCTGGCTCCCTCGATAGCCGGTCTGCACGATCCATTCCTTCTCAAGAGCATGCCGGAGGCGATCGCGCGGTTGATCGAGGCCATCCGGCAAGGGCAACAGATCCTGCTTTACGGCGACTACGATGTGGACGGCGTCACCTCGGTCGTGATCTTGAAGAAGGCCATAGACCGGGTCGGCGGGCGAGTGTCCTTCCACATTCCGGACCGCTTTCGGGAAGGTTACGGGTTGCGTGCCGACGCCATTGAACAAGCCGCCGCCATGGGCGTCAAACTGCTGATCAGCGCGGACACGGGCGTTCGGTCGCAAGAGGCCGTGGCGCGGGCCAAGCAGCTCGGCATGGACGTGATCGTGACCGACCACCATCTTCCGGACGCCGAGCTTCCTTCGGCCGTGGCGGTTCTCAATCCGAAACGCCCGGACTGCCCGTACCCGGACAAGAATCTCTGCGGCGCGGGGGTCGCCTTCAAACTTGTCCAGGCGCTGCTGCAAGCACTTGGCTGGCCCGATTCCAGGCGGCAGCGTATGCTGGAATCCTTGCTCAAGCTGGTGGCCATTGGCACGGTGGCCGACATGGTGCCCCTCACCGGTGAGAACCGCATCCTGGTCAAACAGGGACTCGAAGGTCTGCGCACAGTCCGCAACCCCGGTCTGCGCGCCCTGCTCGACGTCGCAGGCTTTGCCGAGGGGGAAGAGCCCTCGGCGCACCAGGTGGCGTTCCGGATCGCTCCCCGAATGAATGCAGCGGGCCGCATGGCCAGAGCCAGCGATGTCATCGACCTTTTCCTGACCGAAGACCGGCATCGCGCGCGCGAACTGGCCGAGCAACTCCACGCGCTCAACCAGGAGCGGCAGCAAGCGGAAGCGGCGATGGTGCAAAGCATCCTGGAGCAATGCGAAAGGGAGCCTGTGACCCCCGAACAAAGGGCGCTGGTCTTCTCGGGGGTGAACTGGCACCGGGGCGTAGCAGGCATCGTGGCCAGCCGCATCGTGGAGCGTTTTCACCGGCCCGCCGTGGTCCTTTCCGAAGACCCGCTGACGGGCCTGGCGCATGGATCCGGCCGCAGCATCCCCGCGTTCCATCTGCTGGAAGCCCTGGAATCCATGGCCGATCTGCTGGCTCAGTTCGGCGGGCACCGCCAGGCCGCCGGGGTGACACTCTCCGCCGCGCGAGTCGCGGAGTTCCGGGAGCGGCTCAACGCCTACGCGCGCGCCAAACTGTCGGACGAGGATCTGGCGCCCGTGCTGGAGATCGACGCACGGCTGAACCTGGACGAGTTGAACGACCGGGCGGTAGGCGAAATCTTTTCCCTGGCTCCCTTCGGCTTCGGTAATCCGCTGCCTGTCTTCGCGCTTCTGGACGCCGAAGTCGCCGGCCCGCCGGTGGTCATGAAGGACAAGCACCTACGCTTCAGGCTGCGGCAGCAAGGCAGGACACTGCCCGTGAAAGCCTGGAACTTCGCCCACAGGATCGACGAGTTGGGCGATCGGGCACGGGTCGATGTCGCCCTGTGTTTTGAACAGGATACGTACTCCCTGCAGCGCGGGTATCCCGGCTGGAGCGCGGTCGTGCGGGAAGTGCGCAGGCACGCGGACCCGGCCGCACGGATATGCCGACATTGAGGCCGTGTACGGCCCGGAGTATTCCCGGCCGGCGGGCTACGTGTATTGAACCGAATCGACAAACATTGCGGCGTCAGGGGAGAGCTGTCAGTTGACCGGCACACGTCAGCAACGGGCGTGATGCGGCAACTTGATGGGAAGCGCCGACCACGGAAACCACATGAGCGAGAAGTCGGCGGCTCGTGGAAGTGCATGCGACCGCCGACTGGCTGATGCTCGGTCGCGGGTGGCCGCGATGCGGCAAGGAATCCACGCCTCGGGCACGGCGAAGGTGGTGGCGATACAGTAGAAGCGAAGTTGACGGGAATCGGAGGCACTCCATGGACGCCCTGTTGGAGACACTGGATGCCAAACTCCGGGAATGGAAGCCAGAAACGGCTGAACAGGTGCGTGAGCGCCTCGCGGAGATCATTGACGTTGCTGATCACGACGCCCTGGACCTCTTGCGCTCTCGGGCTGCGGAGCAGGAAATGTTGAAGTTGCTCGATGAGCCCACATCCCGGTGAGGTCTGGCTGGCTGATCTCGGCTTGGTGGCGAAAGCACATCTCCTCATAATCGGCTCGCGGCACGATGCCGGATTGCCGCTCCGTTTGGAATCGCCGACCATGACGTAGCCTCGGCCCGCTGTGCCATAATCGAGGTAATCAGAGGGCAGATCTAAGGAGTTTTTGATGAGATCCGAATGGGTCGCCAAGCGTGCAAATGACGATGTCAGGACGCAGTTGCGCTACGCGCGGCAGGGGATCACCACCGAGGAGATGATGTACGTGGCCCGGCGGGAGGACCTCCCGCCCGAACTGGTCCGCTCCGAAGTCGCGCGGGGGCGCATGATCATTCCGGCCAACCTCCGGCACACCAACCTGGAGCCCATGGCCATAGGTATCGCCTCCCGGTGCAAGATCAACGCCAACATCGGCAACTCCGCGGTGACTTCGAACATCGAGGAGGAACTGGAGAAGCTCCGCTACTCCATCAAGTACGGCGCCGACACGGTGATGGACCTCTCCACCGGAGGGGATCTTGCCGCCATTCGCGAGGCCATCATTGCCAATTCTCCGGCGCCCGTGGGCACAGTCCCCATCTACGAGGCGGTGGCTCGGGTGCGGCGGGTGGAGGACATCACCCCGCAGTTGATGCTCGAGGTGATCGAGGAACAGGCCGGGCAGGGCGTGGACTACATGACCATTCACGCCGGCGTGTTGGTCGAATATGTCCCCATGACCACCCGGCGCATCACCGGCATCGTGAGCCGCGGCGGTGCGATCCTGGCCCAGTGGATGGTTCGAAACCACCGGCAGAATTTCCTGTACGAGCATTTCGACGACATCTGCAAGATCTTCCAGAAGCACGACGTGTGCTTCTCCCTGGGCGACGGGCTGCGGCCCGGCTGCCTCGCCGACGCCAGCGACGAGGCCCAATTCGCCGAGTTGAAGACCCTGGGAGAGCTGACCAAGAAGGCCTGGGAGTACGATGTCCAGGTGATGATCGAGGGCCCGGGCCACATCCCCATGGACCAGGTCCAGATGCAGGTGGAGAAGGAAGTGGAGCTGTGCTACGAGGCTCCATTCTACACCTTGGGGCCGCTGGTGACCGACATCGCTCCCGGCTATGACCACATCACATCCGCCATCGGCGCGGCCATGATCGGCTGGTACGGCGCATCCATGCTTTGCTACGTGACGCCCAAGGAACACCTGGGGTTGCCCAACCGTGAGGACGTCCGGGCCGGCATCATCGCCTACAAGATTGCCGCCCATGCCGCGGATGTAGCGCGGGGACGCCCCGGCGCCCGCGACCGCGACGATGAGCTTTCCAGGGCCCGCTACACCTTTGACTGGAACCGGCAGTTTGAGCTGTCGCTCGACCCCGAGACCGCTCGTGCCATGCACGACGAGACGCTGCCTGAGGCAGGTTTCAAGGAGGCCCACTACTGCTCGATGTGCGGCCCCAAGTTCTGCTCCATGAACATCTCCGCGCACGTGGAGAACCTGACCGAGGAGATCGAACCGGCGCACTCCGGAAACGATTGACCCTGGCCGCTATGCGGCCCGTGTCCGGTGCTTGCCGCCTCTCCTCAGCGGCAATACGAGCGAGATGGCCTCGTATGGGACTTCGGGAGTCAGCGTGCCGCGAACGCCCTTCTTCAGAACCACGAAGCCGTAGCGCTCCATGGTTCTGAGTGTCCTTGAGAGGTTCGATTTCCTCCGTCCCGTCAGTTCCGCCAGTTGAGTTATCGAACCAGGAGCGTTGTCCACGATAACGCTGAGGAGAGCGCGGTTCTTTTCTGAAAGGATCTTGGCAAAGCTTTCTGCCGACGTGAACCAGACCCTCGGTTCGCCTTCGGCGGGTTTGAGTTGGCCTTTTGCGATGGCGACGGTGCGCGCCTTCATCTCCTCGTAGGAGGCGATTCCCACCCTTAGTATCCTCATCAGAGAACTCCCTTCTCCTTCAGCACGGCGTCAACCTCGCGCCAGAAATCCTCCAACAACGCAGCCGCGGATTTGAACCGGTACGTCCGAATTGTGCCGAGTCGGTGTTTGTGGTCGAACGACTGTTTACCTTTGCCGCCGGGTCCGCGGGATCCACGCACCGGATGTGCGTTATCGAAACCCACGAGACGGGCACCGGCGAAATCGTGTAATGTCATCGAGTAGCTGAGGCCATGCGGGCAGGCGGGACATTGTTGACCCGCTGCACGACGAATCTCACCCAGTACCTGCCAGCCGGGTCTACCACCAACACCTGGCCGTCAAGGTCGAGTAGAGTGTCGAGACCTGGATCGCCAGCGGGCTTTGTCACGTCACAAGGTTATCATTTAATGATAACCATAACAACGTCGTGCCTGTTCACCGGCCGGCTGGAGTCCCCTACCGCGCCGCGGCGACTTTCAGCAAGACCACACCGTGGGTGGGGACCGAGGCCGTGTAACGATCTCCGCCCGCCTGCGCGTCCTGGTGCTTCCAAAGATCGCGTGCCTGGAGCTTCCGCCCGCCGAGCCCCAGGCTCTCCCAAGTCACGCTGATATCGGCCGGCTGATCGCCACGGTTGAAAAGCGCGACCGCTAGCGAACCGTCCTTGAGCGGCCGCGCCATCACCTCGGAGGCGCCGTTCTGGGCAATCCGCTTTACGGGCTGCGCGGCCGGATCCTGGTCGATGGCGATCACTTCCCGATTCATGAGGATCGATTTGGTCTCGTCGGACATGGACCGCAAATCGTTGCCGGCCAGCAAGGGCGCCGCGAGCAGAGACCACAGCGTCATGTGCGTCCGGTATTCATCGGCCGTCATGCCGCCGTTGCCGATCTCCAGCATGTCGGGATCGTTCCAGTGGCCGGGCTTCGCGAAGGCGGCGATGTCGAGCTGGCGGAAGCCGATGCCGTCCATGGATCTCCAGCGGTCGCCAATGTCTCCCGTCGTGCGCCACGAATTGCCGCCTACTTTAGCGCCCCACTTCCAAACCTCGGCCCTGCCGTATTGGCAGAGGCTGTAGACAATGGGACGCCCGGTCGCGAGCAGCGCGTCGCCCATTTTCTGGTAGACCGGCTGCATTTCGTCGTCCTTGTAAATGGTGCCGGCGCTGCACCAGTCGTACTTGATGTAGTCGATCCCCCAGGCGGCGAAGGTCTTGGCGTCCTGGACCTCGTGGCCATAGCTTCCTTCATAGCCGGCGCAGGTCTTCGGCCCCGGCGATGAGTAGATGCCGATCTTGAGGCCCTTGGAATGCACGTAGCCGGCGAGCGCCTTCATGTCCGGAAACTTGAGGTTGGTCGTGATGTTCCCGCTGGCGTCGCGGCCTAGTTCCCAGGTATCGTCGATGTTGACATAGACGTAGCCGGCGTCCTTCATTCCGCTGGAGACCATCGCGTCGGCGATTTCCCGCACGGTTTTGTCGTCGATCCTCCTGGCAAACAGGTTCCAACTGTTCCAGCCCATGGGAGGTGTCCGTGCAAGGCCGTTGTCCGGCACATCGTGCAACTCGGGCAGCGGAAGGCGCGGGGGAGGCTGCGCCGCCTCGGCCTTCGTCCGCTCGGCGACGCCCTTGACCGGGTCCCTGCCGGGGCTCGCCATTGTCATCGCGATACTGCCGCCCTCCAGCGTTCCGTCATAGGCGGTGGTACGGGTCTGCTGCTGAGCAGTGGTGACGACGGCGAAGTGCAGTCTGCCGTCTCTGAATGTTCCCCCGCTGATGGGCATTTCGCGGCCGCCGAGGATTCTGCCGGTGACGGTCTCTCCGTCCTGCTTCAGCTCGAAAAATGTTTCACGGAAGGTGCCGTCTCCATTCGGCACGCGAAAGACCCAGAAGCCGCTCGGGCCGGTCTGCGCCAACAGCACGAGCGCAAACACAAGCAGGAGCAGCAGGAGCCGGAGCGCTGCCGCGCTGATCTTCGGGGAAGAACAAGAATTCGAGGTTGTCATGGTGGTGCCCTCTCCTTTGCGAACGCCGGGCGTGGATGAGCATACCACAACGCGGGCCAGGATCTAACGGCGGCCGTCGGCGTGATTCTCGGCGATGATCTTCGGCGCCTTTGCGCCTTGGCGTGAGATCGGTCACCGCGCGTCTTTGGCTCAGCGGAAGCCGATGTCGGGGCCGCGGAAGCGGGCGGAGACGAGGCTGCCGGCAAGGCGGTCTTGAGAGACTTTGTCAACGCCACGATTGGATTCGAGGGGCTCGCGGCGGCCGTCGGGAAGCCGAGCAAGAGCCTGCACCGCATGCTGGGACCACATGGCAACCCGAACGCCGCGAACTTCTTTGCCATTCTCCGTGCTCTCCAAGACAGAGTCGGCGTGAAGTTGACGGTGCGAGCGGCGTGACGGGCAGCTCAGCGGGAGGCGTCTTTGGCGCAGCGGAAGCCGATGTCGGGGGCCGCGGGGAATCAGCTTTCCTCGTAAGCCCGCAAGAAGTCCTCCCGAGATATGCCTGCCTGGGTAAGTATGGTACGCAGGGTGGAACCCTTCAACGTGCTGTGGTTGGGTATCGTGAGGAGGTCCGAGCCAGTCTCCCGCTCGCGCCTCATCGCAATATGCTCACCCACGCGGATGACCTGAAAGCCCAGCGCCTCGAAGGAGCGGACGACGCGCGCCTTCGGGGCATCCACCGGGAACTTCCCCATCAAACGGTCACTGTCGCCTCGGCGATGAATGCCTCCAGGACAGGTGAGTCTTCCGGCAGGGCTTCGGCGCCGAATGTTTCCAGGTGGAACTGAATAGCCGATTTCACATCAGCCAGGGCTTGCTCGCAAGTGTCTCCCTGGCCCACAACGACGCCCTTCAGGCCGAGCGGATAGGCAACGTAGCCGTCGGGGTGCTTCTCGACGATGATCTTCAATTGCCTGGCCATGGCTAATTGCAGTCTAGCACGCAGAGGAAACTCAACACCCGCACAGGTTTTCGCCTTCGCGGCTGTGCGCCTTTGCGTGAGATCGCTCACCGCGCGTCTTTGGCGCAGCGGAAGCCGATGTCGGGGGCGCGGAAGCGGGCGGGGACGGCGCTCCATTCGAAGGCGGCGTTCTCCACCAGGGGGATGTCGAACGCGCCGCCGTGGATGGTGTACCAGGGCTCGTCCGCGGCGGGGGGCGGCGAAAGAAGCTTGGCAAACGACTGGAGCGCTCCGGCACTGGGCGTAATCAACTCATCCACGAACTCCCAGGCGTTGCCCGCCATTTGCAGCACGCCGTAGGGGCTGGCTCCCTGCGGGAAGGAATCGACGGGCATGAGGACGTGGCGGGTCAAGCTGGTGTTGTCGAGGACGTTGGCCAGGGACGGGTCCTTTGCGTTGCCCCAAGGATAGGCGCGGCCGTCCGTCCCACGAGCAGCCTGTTCCCACTCCTGCTTGCCCGGCAGGCGCTTGCCCGCCCACTTGGCGAACTCCTGCGCATCCACGATCGTGATGTTCACCACCGGGTAGTCGGGATGGTCCTTCGGAAAGCCCGGAGGCAGCGGGCGCTGACGCCCGGCGCAGAAGCTCGCATAAGCTTCACTCGTGACCTCGGTGCGGTCGATGTAGAAGCTGCCCGCCACAAGCACCATCGAGCCCGTCGGCGTGGAGAGCACCGCGCTCGGTTCCGCCTTCTTGGGTGGAGCCTCCACCACAGCCTTCGGACGCAGAAAGAAGTAGCCAACCATCAGCAGCGCAAGTACCAGGATGGCCACCACTGGAAGCATCCACCTGCGAGCCGGCGCCACCGGCGGCTCCAACACCTGCTCGAGATCGCGGCGCACGGCGGCGAAGCCCTGAGGACGGTCGGCGGGGTTCTTGGCGACACATTTCCCGATCAGGGCGCAGACCGGCTCCGGGACGCCTGCCTGGCGCAGCGGCGCGAGGTCCACCTGCTCGTGCAGGATGCGGGCGAAGAGCTGCTCCACGGTGTCGCCGGAGATGGGCCTGGCGCCAGTTAGTAACTCGAACAGGAGGATGCCGAAAGAGTAGACATCGGCCAGGTAAGTGACATCGCGTCCCGTCACCTGCTCGGGCGCCATGTAGTAAGGCGTGCCCATGGTGATGCCGGGGCTGGTAAGGCTCAGCTCGTGGGTCTTGGCGATGCCGAAGTCCATGAGCTTCACCGTGCCGGTCTCGTTGATTTGAATGTTCTCCGGCTTGATGTCGCGGTGAATGATCTTTTGCGAGTGAATGTACTCGAGCGCCTTGGCGACCTGGAGCGCGATGCGCAGCCGGTTCGACAGGTCCCCGGTGCGGCCGTTCTTCATGGCGCTGCGGAGATCTTCGCCCCGCAGAAATTCCATGACCATGAAGGGGCGGCCCTGCTCCTCGCCGAAGTCATACACGCTCATGACGTTCTCGTGAGCGAGACCGCCGGCCACCTGGGCCTCCCGCAAGAAGCGGGCCTTCGATTCCGTGTCCGAGGACGCAGCCGGGGTGAGGATTTTCACCGCCACGGTGCGGCTGATGACCGTATCGCGCGCCTTGTAGACGTGCGACATGCCGCCGCCGAGAAACTCCTCCAGTTCATACTTGCCAATGCGTTTGGGATCTTCCATTACTGCGCTACCCGAGCCACGCAGCCCATGCCCGAGAGGAATCCCTTCTGGAAGACCGGCGCGGCGCCCGGCATCTCCAAATCGAAGGAGACGGTGAGCGGGCTGCCGTCGGGAAGCGTCAGCGGCTTGGCAGCTCGGCCCTGTCTCAGCACCCAGTCGAGCCGGTGCACGTTGCCAGTGGTCTGCCAGCGGTCGGCGTCGCCAAAGAACTCGAAGACCGCCCACAGCCCCTCGTAGGACGCGAAGGCCAGGTCAGGGCCGCCGCCAAACTTGCCGGTCAGCTTGACTTCCTGCGGGGCGCCGCCGGTCCAAACGAAGTTCATTGAGATCTGCTTCCCGCGGCTGACGGTGAGCGACTGCCGGTCGATCGTGAGCGTCAGGCTTTGGACGCCCTGAGGGGCGGAGGCCCGCAAGGTATACGAAAGATGCGGCGCGGGAGAGCCTCCCGGATACACCGCATCCGAGAAGGCCGCGGCCCGGTTGAAGAAGGCGACAAAACCGGAATTCAAGGCGATTCCGCCGCTGGGATTGGGCGCGTATTGCGAACCCTGCTTTACCAGATAGTTGCGCAGGCTGCCATCATAGAAGGTCCACAGAGCCCCCTGTCCCGGCTGGAAAACAGCGTTAACCTCCTGGAGGGTGGCCTGCTGCGTGGCGTTCGCCTGGAACGGGTACTTGTTCATCAACTGCTTGAAAACGGCGCAGAGCCCAGCGCCCTTGGCGTTCAGCTCGCCAGGGCCCATGGACCGGATGAGCGATTCCACCTGGAGAATCGGGTCCTCCATGAGCTTCTCGGTGGTCTGCTCCACTTTGCCCTCGGGATCGATGCGGAAGCCCTGCGCCATCTGCCTGGTGACGATCTTGGCGTTGGTGGCCTGCGAATTGATCTGCCCCAGCAGGGGATCATTCGGGCCGCTGGTCCCTCCCGACGCCTGCTCGACGGCCGCTTGCAGGCTCACCAGCGCGTTCATATAGTTCGTGTTGGATGGGCCGATGTACCGGTCCTTGCTGTCGGGGCTCACCACCGACTGGACCGGCTGGAAGGCGCTCTTAACCGGCTCCGAGGCCACCGCGGTGTTTTGGGAAGCGAGCCAGAGCACGGCGAGCAACGGCGACTGGTTGCCCGAGAGAACAGTCAGCTTGCCGGCGGCGTCCCTGAGGTTGGCATAGCGCACGACCGTCGTGGCTTGCAGGAAGGCTCGCCACTGGCCGATGAAGTCCGCCGTGTAGCGGTCCTGGAGCTGGCGTTCCGTCTGCGCGCGATCGATCCCGGAGGCTCCCTGGTCGCCAAGCACCCACTGCTCACCGGCGAAGAAGCGGTCGGCGTTCGGAATGGACTTCTGCATGAAGTCCCAGCCGCCCTTGGTGAACGCACCGGGAATCTCCTTCGTGTTGATCACGACCTGCGCCGAACCCGGGAACTGCCGGTTGAAATTCACGCCGGGATTCTGCCGGGAAGCCTCCGCCAGCATGAACTGATAGACCCGCTCGACCCCGGCGAACTGCGACAGGTAGCGGCGGCCACGATCCACGACAAAGCTGTCGCGTTCCGAGGAGAACGGGTTCGATAGCTTCAGATCTTCGCTGTAGAAGTCGAACTGCTTTCGCGCCAGCTCCATCCGTTCGGGATCCACGTTCTTCCCCTCCAGCCAGTGCCGCATCAGGACCGGCGAGAGGAACATCCGCGTGCTCTTGTCGTGATTCGTCGTGGTGATCAGATAAGCCTTGAGCGCGTCGTACGCCGGACCGTACTCGTCGGTGGGGGCGGGCGTCGCCGGCAGCCGCCGCAAGCTCTCGATCAAGTCCAGTTGCGTGGCGCCGAACAGCAGACGGTAGAAGCGGCTGTAGTAAGCCTGGCGCACGGCCGGGTACAGATCTTCGCCCGCATAGAGCCCCCAGCGGAGCCGCAGCGGCGCGCCTTCCTGCTGGTACCGGGTCAGGGTTTCGAGCGCCTGGCGGAGGGACTCCAGACGGGTGAGGGTTTCGAGCGGCGGAGTCTCGAAGGCCGTGGCTTGCACCGATCCGATGGCCCGCACCGCCGTTAAGGCGTTGTTTTCAAGCCCCCTGTTGCCGGAGTAGGAGACGATCAGGGCAATCGCGTAGAAAAGCGCGAGGCAGGCCGCCGCCCCGAGCAGGACGCGCCTGAGAAAGCCGGCCCTGGCGCCGGCGCCGCCCGAGCCTGCGACCACGGTGTCGGCGAACAGGACGTCGTTGAACAGGTGGGAGAGGAAGAGCCACTGCGGCACTTTGCGCGTGACCATCGCGCGGGGCGCCTCGGGCTGCCCCATGGCGCCGACGCCGAAGACCGACGTGGCGTCGCGCACGGAAGCGCCGCGGGCAGCAGGCTGGGGAGCCGGCGTTGCAAGCTCCTGCGTCACGACCGCGCGCACGCCGGAGAAATAGAAGCCCCTCAAGAACGGGCCGGCCTGAAGCTGGCTGGGCCGGCAAAGCTCCACCAGGAATTGCACCACGCCGGGGCGCAGCTTCCGCAGCTCGCGAGGAAACTCGTAGACGCCCGGAAGCGTGCCCGGATCGTGTTCACGCGCCAGAAAATCGGGCCGCCGGTCGCACAGCGAATAGAACAGGCCGTTGAAGGCTTCGGTCAGCCGCTGGGTTTCGCGCTC
Organism: Bryobacterales bacterium; assembly: GCA_963798455.1. Taxonomy (GTDB): domain Bacteria; phylum Acidobacteriota; class Terriglobia; order Bryobacterales; family Bryobacteraceae; genus CAWCTD01. The sequence continues at coordinate 2,730,942 of CAWCTD010000003.1, read as the reverse complement.
CGCGTAGACGCCCTCGGTCTGGGCATCCAGGACTTCGAGCGTGGCGCCGGCCACCTGCCCGGCCTCCTCGCTGCCGAGGTTGCGGACATAATCGGCGAAGAACGGGATCCGATCCGCCTTGGTGAATACTACATACACGGGCAGCCGCGAACCGAAGATCTTGGCGGCCTGTTCCAGGCACCCGCGCAAGTATCGCGCGGCCGACAAGACCATCTCCGTCGCTCCGGACTGCAGGAACTCGTCGCAGGAAAGGCACACCACCGCTGCGCGGGGCGCCTGCGCACCCCGCCCGAACAGCGGAGCGAGCGTGCCGGGCCGCAGCTTCCGCAACAACCGGCCCCAGGACCCGCCGTCCTGCGGCAGCCTGCCGCCTGCTTCCGCCACAACCGCGCGGCGTGTGTACCACAGGTTCGCCGTCCGCGTGGGAGCCACAAGATTCTCCTGAAAAACGTGGCCCGCTAGAAGTTCAGGGTCAAGGCCGGAGTGGACGATGGAGGATGTCTTGGCCGACCCCTCTTTCCCCAGGAACAGGATCACCGGCAGGCTTGCCAGCGTCGCCTTGCGGCCTAGTTCCGAAGAGGACAGGCGCGACTCGGCCTCGCGCAGCAACAAGTCAACTTCCCCCGATGGCTGGCCCGAGTCCGCTTCCTGCGCGCCCCGGGCAGGCGCGCGCGCCCTGAGGCCCTTCAGGAGATACCAAACGTACGCGCCGGCGGCGATCAGTCCGATCAACGCAAGGCCGCCGCGCAGGGTCCAGAGATCGCCGCCCTTCAGACCAAGAAGCGTACCCAGAAAATAGACCAGAACCAGGTAGACAGCAAGCGCGGAGCAGACGATCGCGTAAACGTTCATCGGGGCACCTTATCTTCGGGTTTCAGCCACAACCGTCTGGAGGTCGGATACTCCCGAGCCGAGCGACAGACGGAAGACGGCGAACAACAAGAGCGCCAGGACCAGGCAGGCCGAGGCCGCGATCCACAATGGGCGGAACCAAGGATCGGCCGCGGCGGCGGACACCACCCCGGAGGGTGGCGCCCAATCCGGCGAGAGGACGCCGGTGTCCCCGCGAATGCGCCGGATCTTCTGAGCGACAGCGTCCATCAGCGACTTCAGCTCGGCCTGCCCCCCGGATCCGTACTTGCCTCGGTAGCCGAGCAACACGCACAGGTGGAACACCTCCAGCACATCGGCGAGCTGCGCCGACTCGCTCCGCTCCAGCAACCGTTGCAGGCTCTGAAAGAAGATTTCGCCCGCGACGTGGCCGCCGAACATCTCTTCTTGGAGCGGTTTTCGGGGCCACCCGGCAAACACGGGGATCTGGAGGTTGAGCACGGATTCATCCAAAAACGCCACGACCGCGAACGACGCCAGCCGCGCGTCCTCGGCGCTGTAGCCCCGGTTCCGGGCCTCTTGGTCCGCCATGCTCAGCAATTGCCGCATCTGGTTCCGAAAAACGTCGGCATCGGTGACCGGCTGGCGGTTCGAACGGAGGCGCACAATGGCCGTCATCGCCTCCTGAAAGATCAACGCGAGGTTCTCCACTCGTGCGGTCATGGCCCTATTCCTGTGACTCCAGAATGATGTGTAGTCCGATTTCGGCTTCCGGGAACTCGCCGGGCACATAGACCCCGACTTCCCTGGTCTTCACGATGTGGTCCCAGCAGGGCCCCGACCGGCTCAAGCCAAAGTACTGCCATTCGACCTTGGGGGCTACGGCCGATGGTGGAGCCGGCAGGTGCGTCATCGGCATGCCCGGCAGCGCCCGCTGGACCAGCTTCGGAGTGAACTCCTTCGAGCAGACCTTCACCAACTGCGGGGTGAGCCGGATCAGGTCCGCCTCTCCCATCCGGGATCGAATCGACAAAATCCACCGGGCGCGGCCCAGGCACCTCTGGTCGGCGACTTCGCCCTCGAAAAAAAAGTCGCCGGCCGCCCTGAGGGGAATCGTGATGCAATTGGTCGGGATGATGCTTTCCAGATGAAAGCGGATGTGGCGGTCCAGGTCGCCGAAGCACTCCTCGAGCCGCTGGTGATCGTACAGGGGAAGACTTGCGGGGTGAGAATCGAGCCCGAAAGTGCACAGCGCCCCGGCCAGGCGGGAGAGTTCCACGAACGCCTCCTCGGGGTGGCCGCGCTTGGCCAGGCAGAGGTTTCTGAGCCGCGCCAGGCTGGAGTTCACGCAGTGCAGGAACCAGAAGCTGGCGACTTCCTGCTGGGAAAAACCGGTAGCCATCTCACCGCCCCTGGCGGGGGTGCGGCGGAACGCCTCGCTCTTCTCGCCCAGGATATCGATCAGCCTCCGAAGCATCCCCATGAGCCGTTCACTGGCGGTAATCTGCAAACACGGCGGGATGAAGTCCGGGTCGTAGGCGAAATGACCGGCGCCGCTGCGCTTCACCCTGGCGAGCGGGAGAGTGACCAGATCCTCGGCGACTTCATTTTCTAAGTGGAAGCAGAGGTTCTTCCGGCCAAAGAAAACCGGCTTCTCGTCACGGCCTGTGTTCTCGTCGGGCACCTGCTGAGTTTCGGACGAGTACCTGCTGCGGAGATCCGCCGCGGCTCCTGGAGGCAGGCAGTTGACTGCGTTGGGGCGGTAGGCGGGTATCCCGAGGTGTACCGTGAGCTTGTCGGCCAGCGGAGGGAAAAGCTCGGAGATGTTGCGGGGAGCGGGCAACGGGTCGCAGTCGGGCATTTCGAACGTCAGCCCGTCGGGCATGAGACCACGCGCGCGGATGAGGGAGAGCGTCCCGTTGTGCATGGCCTCGGCGTCCAGCTCGCAGGACGCCAGGCCGTAGCCGGCATACCAAAGCGAGGACGCGGCGAACTGGATGGCGTCCTCGAAGTACCGGGCCTGCGCCTGGAAGTGGTGCGGCCCCAGGTGCATGCCTTCCGACCATACGACTCGTGCCAGACGTTTCACGACTGAACTAGTATACGCCGGAAGCGCCTCGTCAGGCTTCGAGGAGGGCCATGCGGGCCAGTTCGCCGAGGTTGCGGTCCAGATCCTGGCTGGTGGTCCCGAGGACGCTCAGCAGTTGCTGGCGGTCCCGGGTGCCGTCCGCGAGCAGCAGAAGCTGGCGTACCAAATCATCCTGGAGCTCGACCGTGGTGTGACGCAGAGTGGTAATCCGCGTCCCGCCGCGGGCCTGGACCCGCGCGAGAGAAAACGCTCGGGGCCTCTCACTGACCTCGGTGGTGAACTTGGAGGGGACTGAGTGAAGCTCCACCACACCGGAAGTGCAGAGCCTTATCAACAGTTCGGCCAGCGGCATGGGCGTGTCCGGCCCTGGAGAAAGCTGGAGACGGACCTCGCCAGCCAAGTCGCCGAACGGCACCGCGAGGGGCCAGCGCTTCGAGAGACAGAACAAGGTTGCCTTGGCCAGGGGCAGATTGGTCTTCAGGGATTGGCCCCCAGACGACCGAAATTCTTCTTCGGAGGCGGAGTCGAGGTCGGGGCAGGCGGAAACCGGCTGGAGAAAACTTGCGACCCGCAGTTGCGTAACCCGCTGGGCATCCGGGGCATCGAGGACCGGGAGCTCCCGATGACAAAGCAGCGTCTGGCGGAAGCGGCGGCACCTCATGAAATCCAGGTATTGCTGCTCTTGGATCTTGTCGCCACCGGCGACCAGGCGGAGCGTCTGAACCGTTTCGTGAGACAAGCCGCCGTATTGGACCGCCTTGAACTCCGCCTCGGCGACGTACTCCAAACCGTGCCGCCGCGCATGGTCCACGAACTGGTGGACATAGACCGGCTCATTCACCTCGGCCAGGTCGTCGTGAAAGAGCGAGGGTGCGCTCCGTGACTGCAACGCGGCTAATTCTTCCCGCAACGCGCCGGACTTGGGTTCCGAAGAAGCCAGGAAGTTGACCAGAGCGTATGCGTGCTTGAGCTTCAGTTCCGGGTCGGCGATGTCGCGGCTCTGGTACAGCATCATCTCGCGCATCATGTCGCGCAGGTGGCAGCCGGGATACGTGTTGTAGCTGACGAACGCGACGCCATTGCGAGCCAGGTTTGATTTGCACACCGCGAGCAGCCGGTCGCGTGCTGCGGGTGGAACCCAGGAATAGAGACCGTGGGCGATGATGTAATCGAACTCTCCGAAGCCGGCGTCCACGTCCGCCAGGTCAAGCTGGTGGAACACGATGTTGCCCAGGCCTAGCTTGCCCGCCAATTGGCGTCCGGCCTCGATGGGAACCCCGGCAACGTCAACGCCGGCGCAGCGGCTTCCGGGAAAACTGAGTGCGATGGGAATCAGATGGGACCCATCGCCACAGCCCAACTCCAGCACACGGCAGGCCTCGACCGGGGCGGGCTCCAGGCCGAACAGGCAGGCCAGGGTGGCCAGACGGTCGGGATGAGCATCCGCCACCGGAAGGCTTCCATAAAGTATTCGGTCGTAGGCTGAGCCGGCCGCTGTGGTCATGGCGAAGCTCCGGAAAGAGAATTGTAGTTCATGCGCGAGATCGACTGTCTTGAACCAGCTTGAGAGCGGTGGCACTATGGAGTGGAAGATGGTCATCGGCGGGAAATACGAACTCGGAGAAATTGTAGGCGAGAACGAGGAGTCGCGGACCTTCGCCGCCCGCGACGTGGAGAGCGGACACCGGGTGTTGGTACACCAGATCCTTGAGCCGCTGCTCGAAACCCGCGAGCCGCCGCTTCCGGAGCTTGCCCAGCGATGCGCGGTGGGCCGTGGCGGCGTGATCGAGAAGCTCAACGCCGAGGGCGCGGATTACATCGTGACGGAAGCGCGGGAAGGGTTCCGCGACGCGCGGGAGTTGCTTGAAAAAGCCGCCATTGTGCCACCTCCCGCGCCCCAGGCCTCCGGCGAGGACCGTTTCACGCGCGTGGGCGCCTGGCGGGTGCCCGCCAGTTTCTCGGCTCCGCCCGCCCCCGCGGAGCCGCGGGAGCCATCGGTCAGTGGCATTTTTGGTGGCGCTCCCAAGCAGGAGGAGGTTGCCGCCCCCAGCCAGCAGCCCGGCGGGTTCACGAGCATGTTCCAAACACCGGCGGCCCCGCCAGTACCTGAGCCTGCGCCTCCGCTAGTTTCCAGGGAACCCAGCGAGTTCACAAGCATGTTCCAGGCATCGCCGCCGGCTGCGGGTCCCATGGTTGCTCCGCCAACTCCGCCGGCGCCTGGCGGGTTCACGAAGATGTTTCAGGCGCCGGAGCCGGTTTCCTCCGCGCCGGCGAAGGCTCCTGCAGCGAAGAGCGAGCCTGGCGAGTTTACCCGGTATTTCCAATCCGCATCGGCATCCGTGCCCTTCGAGGAACACCGGACAACCGCGCCACCTCAACCGTACGCCGCTCCCCCTCCGGCCGCTCGACCACCCGGCGAGTACACGCGCCTGTTCCAGATGCCCGCGCCCGCGCCCGGCCCCGCGGCGCCGGGAAGCGGCGCCACGCACGTGTTTGTGACGCCTTCCGTTCCATCGCCGCAGCCCCAGGCGCCCGTCCAGGAAGGACCCAGCGATTTCACGCGCATCATCCAGGCGGGAGGCCACCCCACGGCTCAGCCCGTGCCCGCGGAGCCTTCCAAGGCGCCGGCTCCTGGGCCGGCGGCAGTGAAACCGGCGGTTCCCATCGGCCTGGTTGTCCTGTTAGCATCGCTGGCTGTTCTGGTGATTGGAATCATTCTGTTCTTCGCGCTCAGGCGCTGACGAGGTTTCTCCTTTGATCCCGTTACGGTTCGGCTCGCCGGAATGCTTCGCCAATCTGAAGGCCTTTCTGGATTCGTCCGGATACACGGAAGGCGCCGTGTGCGAACGGCTCGGCCTTGGGGCGCAGCACGAGATTCTGAGCCGCGAGCACCTGGAACCGGCACCCGAGATCCGAAACACGGCGGATCTGCTGATCAAGCTCTTCCTGACGGGTGACTACGTGGAACAGGACGCGTTGCGGACGCTGTTCCCCGCCGATGTGCTTGAGTCCATGGCGGAGCTTGGGCTGCTGGCAGGGGACGAGTCGAGGGCCGGAGTCGTCCGCGCGCCGGTTTGCCTGTACCCGATCCGGCAGCTCCACATCGCGTCGGACCGCTGGACGAATCCGGACGGCTCCCATTTCACTCCTCACGCGGACATCGTTTATCCGGCAATCACAAAGAACACTTACCGCTTTCTGAGCATGCTTCCGCCGGAGCCCTGCGGGCGTTTTCTAGATCTCTGTTCCGGGACCGGTATCGCGGCGCTCGCCGCGGCGTCCGGCTACGCCGCACAGGCGTGGGCGGTGGACGTCACCGAACGGGCCACGCGCTTTGCGGAATTCAACCGGCTGCTCAACGGGGTGGACAACGCCACCGTACTCCAAGGCGACCTCTACGAACCGGTGCGGCCTTTGGGCTTCGACCGGATCGTGGCCCATCCACCCTATGTCCCTTCGACCGGCCGCAACTGGGTCTTTCAGGATGCCGGCGCGGAAGGCGAGGAAATCACCCGGAGAATCGTGGCCCGCCTGCCGGCGCACCTGTCTCCCGGGGGGAAGTTCTACTGCCTGGCGCTCGGCGTGGATCGCCAGGGAGAGCCATTCGAGAACAGGGTTCGCGGGTGGCTCGGCGAGTGCGAATCGGCTTTCGATGTCCTGGTGGGAGTGATCGAAACCCACACCCCCGAGCAGATTGCGTCGCAGCCGCTGGTCAGAGGGGAGATCACGCACAAGGAGTTCGTCGCCCGCCGGACGGCCTTTTCCGAGGCCGGCATCGAGCAGTTCATGTACGGTCTCATCATCGTGCAGAGGATCCCCGATGCCCAGCGGCGGTCCTTCACCGCCCGGCGGCAGGTCGGCGCGCGCACGAGCAGCGCGGAGTTTGAATGGGCGATCCGCTGGGAATCCACGGCCGCCTCCTCGGACGCCGCACGGCTGCTGCTCGAAGCCAAGCCGGTCCCATCGAAGAACCTCGAATTGCGCGTGATCCATCGCGTGGAGGAAGCCGTGCTGGCGCCGACGGACTTCACGCTCCAGACCGACTATCCCTTCCGCATGGAATGTCGCGTGCATCCCTGGACCGTCGCGCTCATCGAAGCCTGCGACGGCATCAAGGCCGGACGGGAACTTCACCGGTACTGTGTGCAGAAAGGCTTGATCTCCGGCGCCGTGCCGGTGGAAGATTTCGCGCGGTTTCTCGGCTCGCTGATCTCCGGGGGCTTCCTGGAGATCGAGGCTTTCCCGTTGACCCCTACAGTGGGATGACAGCGGAAAGAATGCCAGAGCGCAGTACGGACCCCTCGCTCACTCGAGGAGCTCCTGGAACCTGTGGCGCCGGCAGAGATCTTCCCTGGTGGGGTTGGGCGGAATGCTGGTGAACACCGCCATGAAGGGCAAACCCACCGTGGCGAGCGACCTGAAACTGCGCAAGGTTTCAGCGTCTTTGTACAGGCGCGCCCCCAGGCGGCGCGTCTTCGGATCCAAGTAGCACAGCACATGTTTGTTTCGCCACTCATTCTCGAACGTGCTGAACACGGCTCGCAGGGGCCCATAGTCGGACCCGAGTGGCATCAGCGAGGTGTAGAACCCGATCTGGTACTTGATAACGCCGTTCAAGGTGAGTGTCAGCGCGCATTCCAGCAGCGTGTGGTGGGCCTGAGAGACCATCGTCGCTACCGGCAAGAGTTGGAATATGGGGACGAGGTCCTTCGGGACCATTTCGGGCACGCCCTCGATGAATGCATTCACGTGGCGCATGAAAAAGATGGAGTCCGCGGTCGTGCCGGAGATGTCGCATCCCTCGGGCAGCCCGAACACGAAGTCGATCTTCTTAACCGTGCTGATGTTCTTGAGACCCGTGATATTGATTCCGGCGAATCCGTTAGGTTGGCGCCTGAAATCGAGCATGGCTTTGCGGCCGGCGGCGGTGTGTGGCGCTTCGGAGGCCGGCTGGAAACCCTTCTTGTCGCGGGCCCGGTACTCGCCATCCCAAATGAAATCTCTTCCCGGACGCTGCGCCATGCGGAAAGCGTCGACATCCTTGCCGACGTAACCGACCGGCTTGAGCACCCCGAGCTCATCCTCAATGAAGCCGCCGAACAGCCGAATCAGGTCTGAGCAATCCCCCGCGCTCCAGGTGCTCTTTTCCCGGAGCACGTTTCTCAGATTCAGGACGCTGGGGCTCCGTCCCCGCCATACGGCCAGGTCCTTGCCAGCCTTCCCCAGTGCCTGCGTGTATCGCGCCGCCGTATCAGCATTGACGAGGCCGAGCACCACTATCTGCTCAATCGCCAGGCCGACCAACTCGCGCAGCTTGAGGATCACCGGGGGGCTGTCGAAAACGCGGTACATGCGCTTGCCCAACTCGGTCTCCATGATCCCGCGACTTCTCGCCAACTCCACGACTGCGTTTCCCTCAATTTGCTCGTACTTCATCGCGATATCCCTCAGCCTGTCATGCGGGCCGGAGCCTCCATCTTGGCGCCCCGGCCCTCTTGATCAAACACGTCCCCGCCTCCGCTCAGCCGGCTTCGCCTGTTATGGTCTCGAGGCGGCCGCACGGAAGAAATTGAAGTTCGCCAGCTAGATCTGGTCCGAACCCGGAGAATAGAAGCCAAAACGGCCGGCGCCGAAGTCCCGGCCGGGCTCGTTCCAGGCGTCAACGGCCTTGTACTGCTGATTCCCGGCCATCAGCATGACCACCAGCCGCGCGCGTTCGACATAAAAGCGAATGGAATAAAAGTTCCCTTGCACGCCGTGCGGCCGCTTGGCAACCCTGACGATGGGCTTGCCTTCTCGATACTCCGTACAGGTGTAGTTCTTGTCGTTCAGTTCGAACAGCACGTAGTTCCTCGGGTCGAGATAGTCGGCGACCCACCGAACCTTCGGATTGGACAACGGACTCCAGGCGTCTTTCGGCCGGATGGTGAACTGGTACGTCCCGGTGGAGGGGGCGGCGCTATACAGCGTGAAACCGCCGCCCTGACGTAGGTACCAGTCGCCCTCATGCGTCCACGGTTTGTCCCAATCCTTTGCATCCATGGAGCGCACTTTGGCGTCGGGCTCCCGCGGTTTGGCGGCCGCAAGGTCGAAGACCAACGACTGGGTCCCGGCTGGCTCCAGAACCACGGGCCTGACTGCCTCTTCATACCCAGGTGATCTCGCGGTGATCACATAACGGCCCGGCGGCAACTGCATACTGGGCAACCCAAATGGACGCGAGACCTTCTCGTCAGCACCGCGATAGCTAAGGACCGCCGAAGGCGGCGATACCTCGATCCGGAGGGTCCCGGGGATGTCCTTTGCCGGTGGGGGGCTCTCTGGTTCCGCTTTCGCCGCGGGGATTGGAGCGCCAGCGACGGGAGTAGCCGGAGTGGTGGCGGGCTCCCGCCGCTGGAAGAAGAGCCACGCGGCCGCAGCGGCGATTACAACCAGAACCACCGCAGCCGCCAGAATTGTCCACCTCCCGAAGGCACTCGCGGCGCGCGTTACCGAGGGCTCCACCTTGGCTGCCACAGGCTCTCGTGGGGGCTCCGGCTGGGCGGAGGGCAGGGGCGGCGCCGGCTCAGCCAGCTTCACTGCTTGCGCCGGCTCGGAGCGCCGGGTCTTGGCCCGCTCGAGTTCCTTCTGCTCAGCTCTCAAGGCGGCCTGAACCTGGAGCAGGCGGGGATCAGACGGATAACGCGACAGTGCCGCCTCGATCTGGCGCACCGCGCCGTTCACATCCTCGTTGGCCTGCGATTGCCGCGCCCCGGCGACGGCCTGATTCAGGAATTCTTCCCGCTTCTTGTCTTCGAGCAACATCTGGAGACTTCTTGCGCCTGCGTGCCCGCTGTGAAGGTCGAGCGCCTCCCGAACCAGAGCCTCCGCTCCTTTCCAGTCCGAATCCATCAAGCCCCGCGCCCGCGTGACAAGCCTTTCGAGGAGCACCGCCCGGATAATGGGACTGCGCGCATCGAGCTGATGGGCGGCGCGAACGATATCGAGGCCTTCCTCGAACGACCCCGATTCAAACTTCTCTTCTCCTCGGCCCAGAAGCTGTTGGGCCTCAGCGCAACGCTCTTCGGACTGCCGGGCAAGCTTTTCCAATTCCGTCATCTCGCTGTCGCCCGGGAACTCTCCCAGGCCGCTCTGACAGAGGCTTCGGGCGCGCGCGTAGTCGCCGACTTGAAGGCACTGGTCGATCTCCTTGACCCAGCGCGCGTGGGTGTCCATGGCCGACTGCTGTTCCCGGCGCTTGGTCACCCGTTCCATCTCGTAGGCGAGCCCGGGATAACCGCCGTGGATCGTACGCAGGATGTCCCATTGGCCAAGCGCCTCGTTGAACTGACCCTGGTCCTCATAGTGACGAGCTTTGGCGACGATGGCGGTGACCAGGTCCAGCCGCTCCCGCACCAGTCGCAGGGCGCCTTGGAAATGGGCCTCGTCCGGAAAGCGGTCGCGCGCCTCCTGGAGGATTTCGACCTTCTTCTCCAGATCGGGCTCTGTCTCGACGCGCTTGTCCACTTCCGCGATATACCCCGAGCTCCGGAACCGTTGCTGCTCTTCGAACGTCGAACTTCAGCGCTTGAAACAGCGCATGGCCCGGGTACTTCCGCAGGTACTGGTCACAGATGGCGAGGGCCTCGTTGAACTTCTGTTCGTCCAAGCGCTTGCGGGCCTCACCGTAAGAGCTCTTGACCGTGTCGTGCTCGGAGCGGACCTGATTGTAGAAGCCCTGGTACGCCGCTCCGCGCTCGGGCTGCGAGCTGTCCGGAGCGCGGCGGTCCAGTTCCAGGACCCGCTCCAACATTGTCATCGCCGAGCTAAGCTCGCCCTTCTGGTGCGCTTCCACGGCCCTTCGGTAGAGCTGCTCCTTCTACTGACGGATTTGCAGGTATTCGCGCTCGCGGCGGTCCACATCGGCCAGCAAGCCGACCGCGCGGCTGCTCTGGGAGCGTATTCTCAGCACATTCTCCAGGGCCTCTCTGGCGTGGGCGAACGCGTTGTTCTCCATGTGCTCCCTGGCCAGCCGGAACCAGCCTTCAATTTGGTGCTCGCTCCGAGTGCTCTCCACCTTGGACTTGAGGGCGAAGGCCTCGGAGTTGCCCGGCTCGAGCGACAGCACCTCCTGAATCTTCTGCAACGCGAGGGGGTACTCCTCACTTTTCAGCCGGGTCAAGGCGCTGTCCAACAACTGGCGGATTTTCTTTTGCCGGATGGCCACGTCGATCTGGCGGCGCAGCAGCACCAGATCGGCCTCGAGGTGCCCTTCGGCTTCGAGTTCTGTCAGGATCTCCAGAGCGAACTGATGATCCCCCTGCTCGAAGGCCACCTTTGCCCGGTCCACTCTCGGCCGGATGCGCGCGGGGTCGAACAATTCTATCGGCTCGCCCCGGACCGCCTTTGCCAGGCAGTCGGCAAACTCACGTGCGGTGGAGAACCGGTGCCAAGGCTGCTTGGCCATGGCCTTGTTCAGCACTCTGCTGACGGTCTGGCCGATCGACGCACTAAAGTCCGAGGCCGACGGGGGGATCTCGTGCAGAATCGCCTCGATGAGTTCCCGCTCGGTGGGACGATCAAAAGGGCGACGGCGCGTGAACAGCTCGTAAGCGGTTACGCCCAGTGCGAAGATGTCCGACAGGGGGGAGGGCGCTTTTCCCTGAAGCAGTTCCGGGGCCATGTAGTAAAGCGTGCCCTTTTGCCCCGTGTTCCCCATGCTGACCATGTGAGCGACGCCGAAGTCGATCAGCTCGACCGAGTAATCGGGCATGACGAAGATGTTGCCCGGCTTGATGTCGCGGTGGACCAGAGCCCGATCGTGCGCGGCGTGGAGCCCCCGGCAGACCTGCGATATGATTTCGGCCGAACGCTCGACGCTGAGCTGAACCGTGGAATCGCGAATCAGCCGGTCCAGCGTCCGGCCCGGCAGCAAGGGCATCACGAAGTAGGGTTTGGATTGGCCTTCCTCTTCGAACTGGCCGATGTCCAGGATGGGGACGATATTGGGATGGTTCAGGGCGACGAGAACCTCGCACTCACGCTGGAAGAGCGCCACGGCGGTCGGTTCAGGCGCATCCCGGATGGTCTTAACGACCACATCACACTTCAGAACATTGTCGTAGGCGCGGTAAACCACGCCCATTCCACCCTGGCCCAGGGCCTCCTTGATCTCATATCTGCCCTTCAATACAAAGAGCTGTTCCATGGCCGTTCCAAAACCGTCCTCGGAGCTGTTTCCATTCTGCGTGCTCGGAAAATAGGAGTCAAGACTCTTGTCCGAAAGCGCGTGGTTGTTCATGGCAGGCCCCAGTGTTAGAATCACCTGCGGTGCGGGTCAGCCGGCCCGACCACAGGCCCTCGCGTGAGGAAGCCCGTTTTCAACATCGCTGGCCCCGACGAATACGCGCGTCTGCACGACGTGTTTCGCCGGGCGGACTACCATGAAAAGGGGCTGATCGACGTTCTCGGTCCCATCCAGTTGCCGACGCGCGCCGGGGACGATCTGCCTCATTTCCTCTACTTGACGCGGGCGGGGCGCCCTCGGGACATCTTGATCCGCCTTTTCGTGATCGGGACTCCCGTAGAGGAGGCGGCGGCCCAGCGGGCGCTGGCGCCGTTACCCCTGGCGGACTGGGTCCGGGCCGGGCTGGTTGGGATGAGAGATGGCGCGGCAGTGGGACGCGTGCGGTTGCTGCCATTCCGCCACATGCTGCTGGCCTGTGACTACGTGGACGCGGTCGAGCCGGGCGGGCGCCTGGAGCAGGTCATGGGCATCACCGCGAGCAGCGTGGCGCTTGCCGATTTCACGGTGCGGCGGCCCGTCCGGGCCACGCTCGACCTCGGGACTGGAAGCGGCGTTCAGGCTTTTTTGGCCGCCGAACACAGCCAGCAGGTCTTCGGGGTGGACCGCAGCGCGCGCTCAATCGAGTTCGCGCGCTTCAACGCCGGGCTCAACGGGGTCTCCAACTGCGAGTTCCTCGAGGGCAGCGCGTTCGAGCCGGCGCGCGGCCGAATGTTCGACCTCGTGGTGTCGAACCCGCCGTTTGCCATCACGCCCTCGTTCCGCTACATGTATCGAGACAGCGGCATGGAACTTGACGCCTTCTGCCAAGACCTGGTGCATCGTGCCCCCCAGTTTCTCAACGAGGGAGGCATGTTCCAGATTTGCTGCGACTGGGCGCACATCACCGGCCTGGACTGGAAAGAACGCCTGTCGGGATGGTTCGAAGGTTCCGGGTGCGACGCGTGGATACTGCGCACCGACACGCACAGCGCGGCCGACTATGCCCACCTCTGGGTCCGCGACACCGAGCATGAAAAGGGGCCAGCGAGCGCGCGGCTTTACGACGAGTGGGTGTCCTTTTACGAGGCCCACGCCGTGGAGGCCATCAGCACCGGGCTGATTGCCATGCGCCGGGCCGGCGGCCGCGCCAACTGGCTCCGGATCGAAGAACTGCCAGCCGGAACCTCCGGACCCGTGAACGGCTCGGTGGCGCTCGGGTTCCAACTGCGCGATTATCTGGAGACGGTGCGTGCCGATGAGGCGTTGCTCGGCGAGAGACTCCGCGTGTCGCCGCTGGTCCGGCTGGAGGAGAAGTGCGAGCCATCCGGCAACACATGGCGTGCCGCTTCCGCGCGCATTTGCATGGCTAGCGGCATTGCTTATTCGAGTCCGGTGGACCTGCGCCTGGCGGGGCTGATAGCCCGCTCGGACGGCCAGCGCACCGTGCGCGAGCTCGTCGCCGAACTGGCCGTGGCCACGAACTCGGACCTGGAGAGAATCACGCCGAATTGCCTCTTTCTGCTGCGTGAGCTGGTGGAGAGGGGGTTCCTGCTGCCCGAGGGCCTCAGGACACCTGCGGCAGCAGAATCATCAGATTGAGTTGCGGGTTGCGGATATCCCCCGGCGTGCATGAAGAAATGTAAAGTCGGCGGACCCCAGCGCAACCGGCGGCTTCAGGCGTACGTCAAAACTAACTTTGAACCTCTATCAGGATGCGTGCTGGATCGGATATGCCCAACCACCTCAGGAGCGCGACCATGCACTCTTTTCTGTCTCTGATTCTGACCTTTCTGCTCGGCTCGCCCGCGTGGTCGCCTTTGGCGGCCCAGATAATACCAGCGACACCGGCCAAGCTCAACATCGTCATCATCGAGGGGGAGGGAGCTGTCAACAACATCGGGCAGCGCGCCGTGCGCGGACCCATTGTCCAGGTGGAGGACGGGAGTCGCCGCCCTGTCGCGGGGGCGAGCGTTCTATTTACCCTTCCGGATAGTGGCCCGAGCGGTGTATTTGCCCACAGAGCCCGCACTTTCCTGGTCCAAACCGACAAGGCCGGGCGAGCCGAGGCCAAGGGCTTCCGCGCCAACGACGTCCAAGGCAAGTTCCAGATCCAGGTGCGGGCCTCCCTTCGGGGCGCGACTGCCACTACTTCGATTACGCAGATCAATTCGGTTTTGGCGGCGGGGGCCGGAGCGCGAAGCGGGCGCCGCAAGCTTGTCGCGATCCTTGCCGGCGTTGGAGCGGCCGTGGCCGTGGGCGTGGTTGTCGCCGTCCGCGCCGGGGGCGCAAACTCCTCCACGCCGATTTCCATTACTCCCGGCACGGGGACAATCGGCGGGCGGCAGTAACCAATGAGGAGAGGCGCCATGACAATCGCTCAGCGACTTGGATTCTTCACCGTTTCAGTGCTGGCGGCCCTGGCCTTGTCGAACGGCCTCCGCGCCCAGGACCAGCCGGAGACCCGGGTTCTTCGAGGACCGGCGATCGGCTTCGTCCACGACAGGCTTTCCGGGGTACGGCCTATCCTGGGCATTCCGGGCGCGGCGACCCTCGGGCCGGTGGTACTCGCCCAAGCCGGCCTCGAGAGCGTGGCGCTGGCGCCCGACGGCGATTGCGCCTTGGCGGTTCTCGCCCGCGGGCGGCAGGTGTTGGTGTTGAAAAACTTGAGTTCCGCGCCCAGCGCCGCCGTCCTGGACGTGCCGGCAGGGCCCGCGCGGATTGCGTTCAGCCCCTCGGGCGACGCAGCCGCTCTGTACTATTCGGATACGGCAAGGGCGGAGGTCCTCACCGGCCTGCCGGGTTCGACGTCCCTGGCCTGGAGCTTCGACCTGGCCGGGGTGCAAGGCACCTTGGCCGCTCTGGCCGTCAGTGATGGCGGCAGTGCGCTTCTCGTCGCGGCCGCCGGAGAGCCGGCCCCGGTCTGGCTGGCTAGCCCCGCGACAGGCCAGCGGTACCTTTATGCCACTTCGGCATCTCCCAGTCTCACGTTCTTGTCTCGGAGCGAAGACGCCGCGATTGCCGACGCCTCCACCGGCGATGTCGTGCTGGTGCGCGACCCGAAAGGCGAGCCGCGGCTGACGATGATCGGCGGCCCGGCCGAGGGCGTGTCCCGGCCGGTGGCCATCGCCGCCACGCGCGATAACCGCAGGATACTCGTGGCGAACGCGGAGCCGGCCGGAGTCGTGAGCCTGGAGCTTGCTGGGGACGAGCCATTCAGGCTCGCCTGCTCCTGCGCGCCGACAACCCTGGAACGAATGGCGGGCGGGACTGCCTTCCGGTTGAACGAGTCGGGGAATGGCCCCATCTGGCTGCTGGACACTGCCAACTCAGTGCCTCGGATCGTATTTGTGCCGGACCAATCCCAACCGCTCCGCATCCCCGGCCGCTTACCCCCGCCTCGCCGAAACGGGGGTGACAGATGAGGCTCCTCGCTCTGTTGACCGCGAGTGTGCTGCTAGCCGTCGTGGGGACGGCGGGGGGGCAAAACGCCGCGTCCGATCCGCTGGTAATCGGCACCGATTCCGTGCTTCCCTGGGCGACTTTCGCGGCGCCCTATTCGCAGACCCTGACGGTCTCCGGCGGGACTGCACCCTACACTTGGTCCATCGCTTCCGGAGCGCTGCCGCGTGGTTTGGCCCTCGACGCGTCGGGCCTGTTGAGCGGCATCCCGACCCAAGGCGGAGCATTCAACTTCACGGTGACGGTCGCCGACAGTTCGGGCCAATCCGCCACCAAGGCGTTCAGCCTTCTCGTGGTCCTGCCGCAGACCCCGGCGGTCTCCATTACGGGTTTGCCGGATACCGTGAACCCAGCCGACCAGCCGGAGTTAGACGTGCAACTCAGCTCGGCATACTCGCTCGATATCACCGGCTCCATCACGCTGACGTTCAATTCGAACGCGGTCAATTTGTCCGACGATCCATCGATCCAATTCTCGACGGGAGGCCGGACCCTGGCTTTCACCATACCTGCCGGCCAGACCAGCGCCTCCTGGGATTCCCCCCCGCCCTTCAAACCGGAACCGTGGCCGGGCAGATCAAGCTGATGCTCCAGTACTCGGCGGGGGGGCAGAATCTCACGCCCACGTTCGCCCCGGTCCGCTCGGTGACCGTCGCCCTGGCAGCGCCCCAGATCGACTCGGTCCAGATGGTTAAGACCAGCGGTGGCTTCCAGGTCCTGATCGCGGGTTACTCCACACCGCGAGAGGTCACTGAGGCGGAGTTCGATTTCACGACGTCGCAGGGAGGCAAATCGCAGACGATCTCAGTGAGGGTAGATGCGGATAGCCTCTTTACGACCTGGTACACCGGCGAAACCGCAACACAGTACGGGAGCGCATTTCTGTACACGCAGCCATTCACGGTGCAGGGAAACGTCAGCGACATCGTGTCGGTATCGGTGACCCTGTTCAATACCTCGGGCACTTCCTCGGCCGTAAGCGCGACCTTTTAGCGTGGGGTCTTCAAGATCCCTATTTGGCGATCGGCCCTTTCCAGTTCAGGACGCCTGCGGCAGCAGAATGATCAGCTCGAGTTGCGGGTTGCGGATATCTCCCGGCACGTAGGCCGCCAGGTTCCTGGCGCGCTCGATCGCCTCCCACGCCAATCCGGCCTGGTTAAGGCTGAAGTACTGGAAATTGAGCTTCACCGGGACCGCGCTGGGGGGAGCGGCCAGGTGGGTCAACTGGAGTCCGGGCAAGGCGTGCTGCACCAGATGTTCAATGTGGTTGGCGGAACAGACCTTGATCAGTTGCGGAGCCCTGCTGATCAGGTCAGCCTCGCCCATCTCCGCGCTCACCGCCAGGTACAGCTTCGTGTTGACAAGGTACTTATCCTCGTCCAGCGAGGTGGCGTAGATGGACGGCCGCACCGGCTTGAGAGGAAGGGAAACAAAGTTGCTCGGCACAACCGTCTCCAGCAGGAGCCTCAGCTTCTCATCGAGCTCGCCAAAGCAACTCCCGAGGTTGTCGTGATCATAGACCGGCAGGTCGCGGGGGTGTACCTGAACGGAGAAGGCCGTCAGGGCGCCGGCCAGCGACAACATCAGGGAAAACAGCCCCTCGGGATGGCCGTGCTTGCTCTCATAGAGATGGCGCAGCAGTGGCAGGTGCGTGTTGATGGTGTAAAGCAACCAGAAGTTGGCGATGTCCGCCGAGGTGAACTCAGCCAGGCTCTGGTTCTTCTGCCGGCGCATGCCCGCCAACTCGGTGCTCCTGGCCGAGAGAATTTCCACCAGCCGCCGGGCGATCGAGGTCAGGTAGCTGCTGGCGGAGAGGTCCAGCAGCGGCGGCACGAACAGAGGGTCCAACTGGAAGAGCCCTGCTTGCGACCGGCTGATTCTGGCGATTCCCAGGGTGGAAGTCCCCCGGTTGGTCTCTCCCTCGACCAGCAGCTTAAAGTTCTTGCGGGCAACCTGTATAGGTTTCTCCGACTGCTGGCTGGTTTCGTCGCGCACCGCCTCGACGCCCGCCACGTACCGTGTATCCACATTCTGGCCGGCGACAGAGAGGTTCAGTCCGTGGTCGCGGTAGTGTGGCACGGCCAGGAAGGCCGGCACGGGCTCCGTTTGAGCTTCGAAATAGGGGCCCAGCGGCTTCGGGACCGGGGCGGCATCCGAGTCCGGGATGTCAAAGGGAAGGCCGTCCGGGAAGAGCCCGCTGGCACGCGTGATCGAGAGAAGGCCCGAGCCCAGAGCCTCCTGGTCGATCTGCAACTCCACGAAACCCCAAGGGCGAAAGTTCAATGCTTCCACATGGAACTGAAGCACGCTTTCGATAAAGCGGTCCTGGCCCTGGAGATGCTGGGGTGTGAGAAGGGCGCCCTTCTGCCATACGACCGGCTGCAGCCTTTTCATAATCACTACCAAGGTATCAGGATTTGTGCGGGGTGCAACCTCATTCTTAGCCGGAATTCATTTCTTGGTGTCAGCCGGGCGGTTTTCTGGTAAACTGATTGCGAATTGTCCTGTGCCCGGAACGGGGATAGCCACTGTGCCCGGCACATAAAGAGGGAGCTAAATTCTCATGGCGCGAGAGAGTATCCACAAGAAGCTTGAGAAGGTTAGGCCGCCGCGTGTGCACGTGGCCTACGACGTTGAAATCGGCGATGCCATCGAATCCAAAGAATTGCCCTTCGTCATGGGCGTCCTGGCTGACCTGACGGGCCAGCCCACGGAGCCATTGGCGCGGCTGAAGGACAGGAGATTCGTCGAGATCACGCCTGACAACTTCGACAGCGTGCTGGAAAGCATGAAGCCACACCTGTCGTATTCGGTAGAGAACAAGCTCAGCGAAGACCCGCAGGCGGGGCAGTTGAAGGTGGACCTGAACTTCAAGAGCATGGAAGACTTCGAGCCGGAGCAGGTGGCCCGGCAAGTCAAGCCGTTGCGGGACATGCTGGACCTGAGGACCAAGCTCGCGGATCTGCGCGGCAGCCTCCAGGGGAACGAGAAACTCGACGACCTGCTGCTGGACGCGGTTTCCAACACCGAGAAGATGGAGAAACTGCGTACGGAGCTGGGGCTGGAGAAAGGAGAGCCCAATGAGTAATCCGCAGAAGGCGGCCGTGCCGGCGGCGGCGGCCGAGCAGAAGGTCGAGCGCGGCCTGCTGGACCAGATCGTCGAAGAGGGAAGGTTCGGGCGCGAAACTGCCGCGTCGGAGCGCGGCAAGGACCTGGTAAAGGAGTTCGTCGCTCAGGTGCTCCAGGGAGAAATGACCGTCTCCCGTGACGTCGAGGCGATGATCAACGCGCGGATCGCGCAGATCGACCACCTGATTTCGATTCAGCTCAACGAAGTCCTGCACCACCCGCAGTTTCAAAAGCTGGAGGGCACCTGGCGCGGCCTGAAGTACCTGCTGGACAACTCTTCGACCAGTTCGATGTTGAAGATCAGGGTCCTGAACTCCAGCAAGAAAGAACTGCTGCGCGATTTGCAGAGGGCTCCTGAGTTCGATCAGAGCGCGCTCTTCAAGAAGGTTTACGAAGAAGAGTACGGTATTTTCGGCGGCGAGCCGATTGCCGCGCTCATCGGCGACTACGAATTCGGCCGTACCCCGGAGGACCTGGAACTGCTCGAAAAGGTCTCTCAAGTGGCTGCGGCCGCCCACGCTCCTTTCCTGTCCGCGGCGTCGTCGGAGTTGTTGAACCTGGACAGTTTCGCCAACCTGGGCGCTCCGCGCGACCTGGGCAAGATCTTCGACATCGACCGAGTACGCCAAGTGGAAGTCATTCCGGCAGAGCGACGACTCCCGCTACGTTGCCCTCACGCTGCCTCACATTCTGATGCGCCTGCCCTACGGCAAGGACACCAAGCCCATCGAGGGTTTCAACTACGACGAAGGCGTGGACGGAACCGACCATTCGAAGTACCTGTGGGGCAATGCGGCCTATGCCCTCGGGGCGAGACTCACCGCCGCCTTCGCCGATTACGGCTGGTGCGCGGCTATCCGGGGCGTGGAGGGCGGCGGGCTGGTGGAAGGTCTTCCCACGCACACCTTCCGCACCGACGAAGGCGACGTGGCCCTGAAGTGCCCGACCGAAGTCGCCATTACGGACCGCCGAGAGAAGGAACTCGCCGACCAGGGCTTCGCGCCGCTGGTGCACTGCAAGGGCACGGACTACGCGGCGTTTTTCAGCGTGCAGTCCTGCCAGAAGCCCAAGCAGTACGACAGCGAGGCTGCCAACGCGAACGCGCGCTTGTCGGCCCAGTTGCCTTACTTGCTGGCCGTGTGCCGGTTCGCCCACTACATGAAGTCGATCATGCGGGACAAGATCGGGTCCTTTACTTCCCGGTCAGAGACCGAGCGCTTCTTGAATAAGTGGATCATGCAGTACGTGACCGAGGACGATCGCGCCAGCCAGGTCACCAAGTCCCAGTATCCTTTGAGGGAGGCTCGGGTGGAGGTCGCGGAAGTCCCCGGCAAGCCGGGCGCCTACCGGGCAGTTGCGTTCTTGAGACCGCACTTCCAATTGGAGGAGCTGACGGTTTCTCTCCGCCTGGTGGCGGAATTGCCGCAATCGGCGAGGAAGTAGGGCTTGAACCAGTTGAAACGGAAGGAGAAAGAGGATGGCGGTTGACTATTTCCTGAAGATCGATGGTGTCCAGGGCGAAAGCCAGGACGCCAAGCACAAGAACGAGATCGAGATTGAATCCTGGAATTGGGGTGAGAGCCAATCCGGTACCGCATCCCATGGCGGCGGCATGGGAGCCGGAAAGGTTGCGATGCAGGACTTTAGTTTCGTAATGAGAGTCAACAAATCGAGCCCCAAGCTGATGCTGGCATGCGCTCAAGGCGAACACATCAAGGGTGCGGTTCTGACCTGCCGCAAGGCGGGGAAAGACCAGCAGGAATACCTGAAGTGGACATTCACCGACCTGCTGGTGTCCAGCTACCAAACGGGCGGCACCGGCGCATCGGACGTGGTACCGTTGGATCAAATCTCGCTTAACTTCTCGAAGGTCGAGTGCGAGTACAAGGAGCAGAAACCGGACGGCTCTCTGGGCGGCACGATCAAAGCCCATTACGACATGAAGCAGAACGTCGGTGGTTGATCTGCCGGCCGCAAGCTTGGCCCGGCGCCCGCGTTGTTCAGGCCGGGATCAGACGCCATGAACGCGACAGAGCTATATCGGGACGGCCGGCTGGCTGAGGCCATCCAGGCGCTCAGCGCGGAGCTTCGTGATAATCCGGCGGATGCCAAGCGCCGAACCTTCCTATTCGAGCTGCTGTGTTTCGCCGGGGATTACGACCGGGCGGGAAAGCAGCTCGACATTTTGGCCCAGGAGGGTCCCCAGGCGGAGATGGGGACCCTCGTTTACCGTGCAGCCATTCAGGCCGAGCGCCAGCGGCACGAGTTGTTCCGGGCCAAGAGCTTCCCGGAACCGGGCGTGGAACCGGCTGCGCCGGGGGGGACACTCAACGGCAAGCCGTTCCAATCGGTGGAGGATGCCGATCCCAGAATCGGAGGCAGGTTGGAGGTCTTCGCGGCCGGCAACTACATCTGGGTTTCGTTCGCGCACATCGCCTCCATTAAGGCTTCTCCTCCGCGGAAGCTGCGGGACCTGCTTTGGATCCCGGCGGTCGTCCGGCTCGGACCCGGCATGAAGGGCCAGGATTTGGGGGAGGTGCTGTTGCCCGTGCTCTCGCCTTTCTCCTGTCTGCACACCGACGACGCCGTGCGGCTCGGGCGGCAGACGGTTTGGGCGGAACAGGAAGAAGGCGAGGCCGTTCCCTTGGGGCAGAAGCAGCTTCTTGTCGATGACGAGGAGTGCCCTTTCCTCGAGGTGAGGGAGATCCAGTTCGGCAGCGCGTAGAGGACCTGGTAAGCACATGCCTCTCGCCGGCAACCTCCTCGATCCGATCCCCGGCTCATCGCCCAGCGGCGAGAATCTCTACTATTCGCCCCTCTACGACAAAATCAAGGAGGCCCGTCGCCAGGAGGAGGAGATCTCCCAGGGAGAGTGGCGGCGCGAGGTCAAGAAGGCCGATTACCCCCAGGTCATCAAGCTGGCCACCGACGCCCTGGCCCAAAAGAGCAAAGACCTGCAGCTAGCCGCATGGCTCACCGAGGCGCTGCTGTGTCAGCAGGGGATTGCCGGCCTGGCCGACGGACTGGACCTGCTGCGCGGACTGCTTGAGAACTTCTGGGACAGCCTCTACCCCGAGCTCGAGGACGGCGACGCCGAGATGCGAGCCACCCCGCTGGAGTGGGTGGGAACGCGGCTCGAAGAGGCGGTCAAACACGTGCCTCTTACGCGCAGCGGCCTGGACTGGTTCCGCTACAAAGAATCGCGCGGCGTGCCTTACGAGGCGGACGCTGCCGCCAACGAGGTGAAGGGCCAGGCGCGCGAAACAGCCATCGCCGAAGGGAAGATGGCCCCCGAGGAGTTCGACGCTGCGTTCGACGCCACTCCGTCAGAGTTCACGGCTGGCCTCCAGGCGGCCATGGATCGCGCGCTCGAATCCGTGGATGCGCTCGGCACGCTCTGCGACGAGAAGTTCGGCGACGCAGCCCCGAGCTTCGGCCCCTTGCGGACGGCGATTGGGGAAGTGAAGCAGACGTTGCGTATCCTGCTTGCCCAGCACGGCGCGCCGGCCGTGGAGGAAGCGCCGGCCGCCGAGGAGCCGGAGGAGGCCCTTCCTGTTGAAGAGCCGGGGGTGCGGGCTGCCAGCGCGCGTGTCCGCCGGGCAGTAACCGCGGAACCCTCCGACCAGGAGGACGCTTTTCAGCGCATCGCCTCCGTGGCGGGATACCTTCGGAAGGAGTCGCCCTACAGCCCCGTGTCCTACCTGCTTTTGCGGGGGCTGCGCTGGGGGGAACTGCGCGCCGGTGGATCGAGCCTGGACGAGACGATGCTGGAAGCACCGCCCACGGAAGTCCGTCAGAAGCTGAAGCAGCTCGGCTCAGGACGGGCAGTGGGAGGAGGTTCTGAACACCGCTGAGACGGCCATGGCCTCCCCCTGCGGCCGGGGCTGGCTTGACCTCCAGCGCTATGTCGTCCGGGCGTGCGAGGAATTGGGGAGCTGGTATGAGCCAATTGCCCTCGCCCTGCGCGCTGAATTGAAAGCGTTGCTCCGGGACCTCCCACAGCTCCGCTCGTCCACCATGACCGACGACACGCCCACGGCGAACCCGGAGACGCAGGCGTGGCTGGAAGGATTACTCGCCCCGCCGGCCGGCGAGCCCGAGGCTGCCCCCGTGCCCGTCCAGGCCGCGCTGGAGAAAGAGGAGACGCCCCGGGTTGCCGACGCTTACGATCTGGCGGCGGAAGCCATGCGGGCGAAGAGGCCTCAGGAGGCCATCGGGATCTTGAGCCAGGAGATCTCGAAGGTCCGCTCGGGCCGCCTCCGGTTCCAGCGCAAGACTCAGTTGGCGCAGGTCTGCATAGCGGGCGGCCACGAGAGCATCGCGTATCCCATCCTGGAGGAAATCGGAAAGGAGATCGAGCAGCGCAACCTCGAGGAATGGGAAGCGCCGGACATGCTGGCCCAGCCGCTCGTTCTCTTGCTGCGCTGCATGAACAAGCTCGACAGCAGCCCGGAGGAGAGACAGAGAATCTACTCTCGCATCTGCCGGCTGGATCCGATCCAGGCTTTGAGCTGTTCCAAGTAGCCCATGGCGGCCAAATCCGAACGCTCGGCAAGATTGTCGGTCCTGGACCGGCTCATCGATCAGGACCCCCAGCGCGCCACGGAGGCGCCGCCCAGCCAGGCTCAGTCTCTGCGGGAGCTGAAGGCCAGCCTCCGGCGGGACATCGAGTGGCTTCTCAACACCCGGCAATGTATTCAAGACCCGCCGGAAGGCTCCTCGGAGTTGCAGCGATCGCTGCACGTGTACGGCCTTCCCGATATCTGCTCGCTGAGTCTGAGCTCGGGACAGGACTATCACCGGCTGGCGCGGACCATGGAATCGACGCTGGCCACCTTTGAGCCGAGGTTGCGAACCATTCGGGTGACGCCGGCGCCGTCCGCCGATCCGACTTCCCGAGTCCTGCGCTTCCAGATTGAGGGCGTGCTGCGCGTGGAGCCGGTCCCCGAGCACGTGACCTTCGACACGGTGCTGGAACTGACCAGCGGCGAGTACGACGTAAAGGGAGAGCCAAGTGCGGGATGAGCTTCTGGCCTACTACGAGCGCGAGCTGACCTTCCTGCGTCAGATGGGAGCCGAGTTCGCGGAGAAGTACCCCAAGATCGCCTCCCGCCTGTTGCTCGAGCCCGATCGCTGCGAGGATCCGCACGTCGAGCGCATGGTGGAAGCCTTTGCCTTCCTGGCGGCCCGTGTCCACCTGAAGATCGACGACGAGTTCCCGGAGATCTCCGAGGCCCTGCTGGGCGTCCTCTACCCGCACTACGTGAGGCCGATCCCATCCATGACGGTGGTCGAGTTCCACGTCGACCCGGAACAGGGCAAACTGACATCCGGCGATGGAGGTGCCCGCGCGGCTCGATGCTCTATTCGAGGCCGGTGGACGGGGTGCCCTGCAAGTTCCGGACCTGCTACACCACGACGCTTTGGCCGGTCGTAGTGTCCGAGGCGCAATGGAGGACCCCGGACCGGCTTGAGCCGCCGCTCAGGGCCCCGGACGCCGTGGCGGCCTGCCGGGTGGAGCTGTCCTGCCTGCCCGACGTCGCCTTCGACAAGCTGGATCTCCGCTCTCTGCGTTTCTACCTGAACGGAGAAAGCAACCTGGTCCACGCGCTCTACGAGCTGTTCTCGAATCAACTGCACGCGCATCGTGGTCCGGGACCTCGCGCCCAACTCCCGCAAACCCCCGGTCACCCTGGCCTCCGGCGCCCTGCGGCCCGTCGGCTTCGGCGAAGAGGACGCCGTGCTGCCGTATCCGCGGCGCTCCTTCGCCGGATACCGGCTGCTGCAGGAGTACTTCGCGTTCCCCGAGAAGTTCTTCTTCCTGGATCTCACCGGCCTGGAACAGGTCACGGGCGCGGGATTCGGCGGGAGAATCGAGCTTCTGTTCCTGATATCTCCCGTTCGAACGGAGCGAGCGCCAGCAAATGCTGGAGACGGGAGTCTCGGCGAAGACGTTCCGCCTGAACTGCTCGCCGGTCATCAACCTCTTCCCGCAGACGGCCGAACCGATTCTGCTGGACCAGACGCGCTACGAGTACCCGGTGGTTCCGGACGTCCGCCGCCGGAACGCGCTGGAGATCTTCTCCGTGGACCAGGTCCTGAGCTCCAACCCGCAGACGCAGGAGGTCAGGAACTACGAGCCGTTCTTTTCCTACCGGCATTCGGCGCTCCAGGAGAAGAAGCAGATGTTCTGGAACGCCACGCGCCGCCCCTCCGGCCGGGCTGAACGACGAGGGAACGGAGATCTGGCTCTCGCTGGTGGATCTCTCCGGCAGACCGGCGCACCCGGACGTGGACACCCTCACCGTGCGCTGCACGTGCACCAATCGCGATCTGCCCGCCAAGCTGCCCTTCGGCCGTGAGCGCGGCGACTTCGAGCTGGAGGGCGCTTCGGCCATCAAGAGCATCGTGGCGCTGCGCAAGCCCACCTCCACGCTGCGCCCGCCCATGGGGAAAGCGCTGCTGTGGCGACTGATCTCGCAGCTGTCGCTGAACTACCTTTCGCTGGTGGAAGAGGGCAAAGAGGCGCTGCAGGAAATTCTCCGGCTCTACAACTTCTCCGATTCGACCTACCTGGAGAAGCAGATCGACGGCATCACGCGGGTGGGGAGCCGCGGCCATTTCGCGCGCGTGGTCTCGGAGTACGGCATCAGTTTCGCGCGCGGCACCAGGGTCGAGATGGAGATCGACGAGGAGCAATTCGTGGGCGGCGGCGTCTACCTGTTCGCCGCCGTGCTCGAGTACTTCCTGGGCCTCTACGTGTCGATGAACAGCTTCAGCCAGCTCGTGGTCAGGACTCCGCAGAGGAAGGAGGTTCTCAAGCAATGGCCGCCGAGGGCGGGGCACACGATCTTGCTGTAGTGCCCGAGGAGATCGCAGACACGGCTCGCCGAGGAACCCTTCTGCTTCGAGTTCTTCCAGGCGGTGCGCCTGCTCGGGCGGCTGCTCGCCGGGCGGCAGCCGGTCGGCCGTTTTCACCAGCCGGCAGCGGAAGTCGTGCGCTTCGCCGCCCGCGCCATCCTGACTTTTCCGGCCAGCGAGATCCAGTCCCTCACCTTGCGCGAGGACGGGCCGCCTCTGATGACCGTGAATTTCATGGGGCTGACCGGCCCGCTGGGCGTGCTGCCGCTCTACTATACCGAGCTGGTGATGGAGCGGCTGCGCGCGCGCGACACGGCGATGCGCGACTTCCTGGACATTTTCAACCACCGGATCATCTCGCTGTTCTACCAGGCGTGGGAGAAGTACCGGTTCCCGATCGCCTACGAGCGGGGCGACCGGGCCGGTTTCGTGGAACTGCTGCTCTCCTTCGTAGGGCTGGGAACGCCAGGGCTGACGACGCGCCAGGCGGTCGAGGACGAGTCGCTGCTATTCTACGGCGGGCTGCTGGGCCAGCGGCCGCGGTCGGCGGCCGCGCTCGAGCAGCTTCTGGCCGATTACTTCGACGTGCCTGTGGAGATCGAGCAGTTCGTGGGCGCCTGGTGCAGCCTGGATCGCGGCACTCAGACGCGATTTGAGGATGCCGAGAACCCTTCGGGGCAGCTCGGCCGCGGCGCGGTCGTGGGCGACGAAATCTGGGACCTGCAGTCCTGTGTGCGCCTCAAGCTGGGGCCGCTTCCCCTGGACCGCTACCTGGACTTCCTGCCGACGGGAACGGCACATGCGCCGCTCCGGGCCATCACGGGCTTTTTCTCGGGTCACGAACTGAGTTTTGAAGTACAACTGATTCTGAAGCGCGAAGAGGTGCCCGCCTGCGAACTGGGGGCCGAAGGCGAGCAAGCGCCGCGGCTGGGCTGGGTCACCTGGGTCAAGTCGGCGCCGATGGACCGGGACCCGGCCGACACCGTCTTGCGACTGTAGGGTGCGGAGGAGAACACTATGGCTGTCAATCTGAAATCTCTCATCGGAAAACTGAACGAGTCCACGCGGAACGCGCTGGAAGCCGCCGCGGGGCTGTGTCTTTCGCGCACCCACTACGACGTCGAGATCGAGCACTACCTGATGAAGCTGCTGGATGCGAGCGGACGGCGACTTCGCCGCGCATCCTGACGCACTTCGGGGTGGACAAATCGCGGCTCTCGGCGGAGCTGACGCGCAGCCTCGACAAGCTGAAGTCCGGCAACGCCCGCACGCCGGCGATCAGCCCGACCCTGGTGAAGATGCTGACCGAGGCCTGGACCATCGGCTCGATCGACTACGACGCCGCGCAGATTCGCACCGGCTTCACGATCCTGGCGCTGGTCGGCCAACGACGAACTGGCGCGCCATGATGCGCGAGATCAGCAGGGAGTTCCAGAAGATCCAGCGCCGACAGCCTGCGGAAGGACTTCGTGGCCATCGTGGCGCGCTCGCGCGAGGACGTCGACCACGGCCGCGCGCCGGAGAGCCCGGCGCCGCGGGCAGACGCCCGAGCCGCCGGCGGCAAGACGCCGAACCTCGATCAGTACACCGTCAATCTCACCGAGAACGCCAAGACCGGCAAGATCGATCCGGTGCTGGGGCGCGATTTCGAGATCCGGCAGATGATCGACATCCTCATGCGGCGCCGCCAGAACAACCCGATTCTGACGGGCGAGGCGGGCGTCGGCAAGACGGCCGTGGTCGAGGGCTTCGCGCTGCGCATCGCGCAGGGCGACGTGCCGCCGCCGCTGCAGAACGTCACGCTCCGCACGCTCGACCTGGCGCTGCTGCAGGCCGGCGCGGGCGTCAAGGGCGAATTCGAAAACCGGCTGAAGGGGCTCATCGAAGAAGTGAAGTCCTCGCCCACGCCGATCATTCTCTTCATCGACGAGGCCCACACCATGATCGGCGCCGGCGGGCAGGCCGGCCAGAACGACGCGGCCAATCTGCTGAAGCCCGCCCTGGCGCGCGGCGAGCTGCGCACCATCGCCGCCACCACCTGGTCGGAGTACAAGAAGTACTTCGAGAAGGATCCCGCCCTGGCGCGCCGCTTCCAGGTGGTGAAGGTGGAAGAGCCGACCGAAGAGCAGTGCATGGTGATGCTGCGCGGCGTCGTGCGCGTCGCTCGAGAAGCACCACAACGTGCGCATCCTGGATGAAGGCCGTCGCGGCCGCGGTCAAGCTTCTCGCACCGCTACCTGCCGGACCGCCAGTTGCCCGACAAGGCGGTGAGCGTGCTGGATACGGCCTGCGCGCGGCTGGCGCTCGGCCAGAACGCCACGCCGCCGGCGATCGAAGACGCCACCGCGCCGCTTGGACGACCTGGCGGTGCAGGACGCGCGTCCTGAGCGCGAGAGTCCGCCGCCGGGCGCCGACCACGCCGAGCGGCTGGCGCAGATCGCGAAGCAGAAGGCGGAGGCCGAAGGCAAGCTGGCCGCGGCTGCGCGAGACGCTGGGAGAAGAGCAGCGACCTGGTGGCCAAGATCCGCGAGCTCCGCGCGAAACTGGAAGACGCGCGGCGGCCGGGACGGCGCCGCGGCCCGGCTGGCGCGACCTGCGAGCGCGAACTGGCAAGCTCAACGCCGAGCTGGACAGCGCTGCAGGGCGAGACGCCGCTGATGCGCGTCTGCGTCGACGCAGCAGATCGTCGGCGAAGTGATCTCCGGCTGGACCGGCATTCCGGTCGGCAAGATGCTGAAGGACGAAATCGCGACCGTCCTGGAGCTGGAGGCGCACCTGGGCAAGCGCGTCATCGGCCAGGACCATGCGCTGGATGTGATCGGCCAGCGCATCCGCACCTCGCGCGCGCGCCTGGAGGATCCCGACAAGCCGGTCGGCGTTTTCCTGCTGGTCGGCCCGAGCGGCGTCGGCAAGACGGAGACGGCGCTGGCGCTGTCCGATCTGCTGTACGGCGGCGAGCGCAACCTGATCACCATCAACATGTCGGAGTTCCAGGAAGCGCACACGGTCTCCACGCTGAAGGGCTCGCCTCCGGGATACGTGGGCTACGGCGAGGGCGGCGTGCTGACCGAAGCGGTGCGCCGGCGCCCGTACTCGGTGGTGCTGCTGGACGAGGTGGAGAAGGCCCATCCCGACGTGCTGGAGCTGTTCTTCCAGGTGTTCGACAAGGGGAAGATGGAGGACGGCGAGGGCCGCGAGATCGACTTCAAGAACACCATCATCATCCTGACCACCAACGCCGGCACCGACACGCATGATGAAGCTGTGCGCCGATCCGGAGACCATGCCCACGCCCGAGGGCCTGGTCAAGGCCCTCAAGCCGGAGCTGAACAAGATCTTCAAGCCGGCGTTTCTGGGGCGCATGGTGATCATTCCGTACTATCCCGATCCGCGACGAGGCGCTGAAGCAGATCATCCGGCTGAAGCTCGGCAAGATCAAGCGGCGGCTCATGGAGAACCACCGGATCGAGCTGACCTACGACGACGCTCTGGTCGATGAAGTGGCGCGCCGCTGCACCGAAGTCGAAAGCGGCGCCCGCAACGTGGACAACATCCTGACCAACACCATGCTGCCCGACATCTCGCGTCTGCTGCTCACGCGGATGGCCGAGGGCGTGAAGATGACCACTCTGCAAGTCGGCGTCGGCGCGGACGGCTCGTTCGTGTACTCCTGAGGCTTTTCATGCGCGCCCTGATCGATGCTTCGAGGTGGCCGGAGGCGCTGTCACACTACCGCATGTTTCCTTACGAGCCCTCCGTCACTCGCGACCTCGATTGCCACATCGAGCAGGTCGTCCCGCTGGAGGGGATCAACCTCGAGAAGGTGCTCGACGAAATGAACAAGGCAGGCGACAACGATGAGAGCGAGATACTCATCGTGAGTCATGGAACCGTCGCGGAAGACAGCACGGGCGGCCTTACGATGCCGCTGGCCACCGGCTGCGGCGTGGATGCGATGCGGGACGAGGTGCGCGCCGTCACCGAGGCGGCTATCGCCATCCAGGAGTCCGCCTCCCATCCCTTGGGCTGGGCGAGGTTCATTGAGGATCCCCAAGTCAGGCGGCAGGTCCAGACCTCGGCCACGCCGGAACAGGGGCCGGGGCTGCTCCAGCAATGGCTCCAGGCGCGCGCCGACAGCCTGAAGATGAGCAAGGAGCGGCTGCTCGAATTGGCCGCGAAGCGCAATGAAGTCATCGGCCGCCGCTTCCAACGGGTCGAGATCCGGGCCTGCAACCTCGGGGCGTTTCAAGAGGCGATGGAGGCCCTCCTCGAGTTTTTCGGCGCGAGCCGTCTCCTGGCCCCGCGGGTGACGATGCTCTGCGGGAGGCTGCGCGCGCATATCCTCGAGGACCCGAATCAGTATCAGGAGTGGATTCATTCCCGGGGCGCGCTCGGTGCGGGAGGCTCCTTCGAGGAGATGGAGGGGCCCTCGGGCCGCACGTTCGGGGAAGCGTTCTGCCTCGGAATCCAGGAGAATTCCCCTGAGTCCAACACCTTTGAGCTGGAGGCCGCCGCGCTCAGCGAGCAGGCGGTCCAGTCATGGGTCGAGGATTGCGTCATGCACGGCTCCGGGCACTCCGGCCATGGGACGTTGCAGATCGCGGCCCTGTGGACCTTCGGCCAGCCAGGGCTTCCCCAGCCGTACGTTCTGCCCGGCGAATCCGAATACCGAAGCCTGATCGCCAGCGCGCCTCTGTAGGAGGAAGACCATGCCAGAAACATACACCCAGGCGGATCATCTGATCGCCGTCGACACGCCGCTCGGACCCGACAAGCTGCTCCTCCGCTCCTTCAGCGGCACGGAGGGCGTCTCCCAGCTCTTTCACTTTCAACTGGACTTGCTCTCGGAGGACCCCGACATCAACTTTGACCAGATCGTCGGCCAGAAGGTCACGGTCAGCATCAAGCTGGCCGACGGCTCCAGCGAGCGCTATTTCAGCGGGCACGTGAGCCGCTTTGCGCAACTGCCCGGCGAGCCGCGGCTGGCGCGCTACCAGGCGGACGTGGTTCCCTGGTTGTGGTTTCTCACGCGGACGGCCGACTGTCGGATCTTCCAGAACGAGAAGGTCCCCGATATCGTCCAGCAGGTCTTCCAGGATTTCGGTTTCACTGATTTCGAGACCCAGCTTCAGGGGAAATACGATCCTTGGGAGTATTGCGTTCAGTACCGCGAGACGGCGTGCAACTTCGTTATGCGCCTCATGGAGCAGGAAGGCATTTTCTTCTTCTTCCGGCACGAAAAGGGCAAGCACGTCCTGGTTATGGCCGACCAGTCCTCCGCGCACAAGCCCTGCCCGAACGCGGCCTCCGTCCGCTACGAGCACGTTGTCGGAAGGGGGTACAAGCGGGAAGAGGACGTCATCCTGCGGTGGCGGCGCCAGCAGGAACTCCGCCCGGGCAAATACGCGCTGACGGACTATAACTTCGAGATGCCCAACACGGGCCTTCTCAGCAACGTGGACAGCCAGATCAACCAGGGCGGCAACCGTCGTTTTGAGATCTTCGACTATCCGGGCGAGTACGAAAAGCGCGACCAGGGCGAGGCCCAGGTCAAACTGCGCATCGAGGAGCAGGAGTTGCCGCACGACGTGATTCGCGGCGACGGCAACTGCCGGGCGTTCTGCTCCGGGTTTCGCTTCGGATTGACCGATCACGAGCGGCAGGACCAGAACGCGCAGTACGTGCTGACCGAGATCACGCACAGCGCGCACTCCGGCGGCTTCCACAGCCAGGAGGCCGGCGAGGGGGCGAGCTATTCCAATAGTTTCACCTGCACGCCGTTTTCGGCGCCGTTCCGCCCGCCGCGCAGGACGGCGAAGCACCTGGTGCAGGGACCCCAGACGGCGGTGGTGGTCGGCCCGAAGGGTGAGGAGATCTACACCGACAAGTACGGAAGGGTGAAAGTGCAGTTCTACTGGGACCGCCGAGGCAATAACGACGAAAAGAGCTCCTGCTGGATCCGGGTCTCGCATCCCTGGGGCGGCAAGAACTGGGGAGCCATCTCAATCCCCAGAATCGGCCAGGAGGTGGTCGTCGATTTCCTCGAGGGTGACCCGGACCGGCCCATCATCACCGGACGCGTGTACAACGCCGACCAGATGCCCCCCTACGACCTCCCCGCCAATCAGACCCAGAGCGGGATCAAGTCGCGCAGTTCCAAGGGTGGCGGGGGGTACAACGAGCTGCGCATGGAGGACAAGAAGGACGCGGAAATGTTCAGCGTCCATGCCCAGAAAGACATGGAAACTTTTGTGTTGAACGACAGTAAGGAGGCGATCGGACGCGACCGGGAGCTGAACGTCAAGCGCAACCAGACTGAGATCGTCGGCGGCGACAAACACTCGGTGGTCGAAGGGGAGCACCGCCAGGATGTTGACGGGGACTGGTCTCTGAGCGTTGGCGGCGCCCGCGACGAGAAGGTCGGCACGAAGTTCGCCATCGACGCGGGCCAGGAGATTCATCTGAAGGCAGGGATGAAGGTCATTATCGAAGCCGGCGTTCAGGTGACCCTGAAGGGTCCCGGCGGCTTTGTCGACATCGGGCCGTCGGGGGTCACCATACAGGGCACCATGGTGCTCATCAACAGCGGCGGTGCGGCAGGTTCGGGGAGCGGCTCGAGTCCGAAGCGATCGAGACGAACCGGCGTTATCACCCTTGGGGATATCTAGCGGGAGAAAGGAGAGACTCTATGCCACCAGCAGCTCGTTTGGGCGATATGCACGTTTGTCCCCTCGCGACACCGGGGACGCCGCCCGTACCCCACGTGGGCGGGCCGATTCTGCCTGCCTGCTGCCCGACGGTCTTGATCGGCGGGGCGCCCGCCGCCCGTGTCACCGATATGGCAACCTGCGTCGGGCCTCCGGACAGCATCGCCATGGGCTCGCCGACGGTGTTGATTGGGAACCTGATGGCTGCGCGGCTGGGCGACCCGACTATGCACGGCGGCACGATCACGGTCGGCTGTCCGACTGTCATGATTGGGTAGGTCGGCTCAGGATCGGGACTTCCGCCGCTACCCGGCGGGACACCGCCCACAGCAATCGCGTAGGCAAGAAGCGCAGCGTGGATTGAGGGTTCAACCTACCTTCCCAGGAACTTCTCCAGGGTGGTGATCTCGCGGTCGGCGTTCTCCATGTTCTCTTTGGCGGCGTCGGGATCCTTCGCTGAGATCGCGGCTTCCACCTGGTCCATGTAGTGCTCCATCCGCTTCCAGGAGGCGGCGATATCCCCACGAAGTCCAAAGCCGGACCGCTGTTGCTGCTGTTGCAGATTCTGCAAACTGCTCGCGACGGCGCCCGCCCGCGAGGCCAGCATCGGCCAGTCCTTCTGCAATCCCTTCAGAGCCGCAGCTCTTGCCGCGTCCGCCGCGGGGGCAGCTTGCGCGGGCTGGCTCGGGGTAGCCCCCTGTTGCACCACGGCAGGCTGGGGCGGGGCGGCGTCACGGGCTGCTGGTGAAACCGGGCGCGGCCTTTCGACCGCTGCCGCCGGTGGAGAACCGGCAGGGTGCGATTCCACAGCCGGCTCCGTAGAGGCAGGCTGCGAGACGGGCGGCTGTTCGGATGGGGTCGCCTGCTGCGGGACCGCTTCCTGCACTACGGCCGGGTTCTCGCCCGCCCGCGTCTTGAGCCACCTGGGGAGTTGCATCGCGCCTAAGACGAGAACGCCGATGGCCAGGACCGCGCCCAGGGCCATGTACAGGCCACGGTGAGACGATCGACCCGGCGGCGCTGCCGGGGTGGGAGGCGGAGCAGATGCCGGTGCTGGCGCTCGCGTTGGCGCCGGTCTCGCTGCGGAGACAGCGGCGGCCACAGGGGCTGGCGCCAACTGCATCCCGGCCACGCTCCTGACGGCGGCCCCGAAGGCGTCAGCGGACTGGAAGCGCTTCGCCGGATCCTTGGCGATTGACATCATGATGATTTCATTCAGCGTGGCCGGCAGCTTCGGATCGACCTCGATGGGAGGCACCGCCTGCTTCTCCAGGTGAGCGGACATGATGGAGAAATCGCTCTCGCCCCGGAAGGGACGCGCCCCCGTCACCATCTCGTACAGGGACACGCCCAGGGAGTACAGATCCGAGCGCGCGTCGAGATCCACTCCTTTGATCTGCTCCGGAGACATGTAGTAGAGCGACCCCATGGTGGTGCCCGTCATGGTGAGCTTCCGGTCCCCCGCGGCTTTGGCGATTCCGAAGTCCATGAGCTTGACCACCCCGCCCTCGGTGACCATCATGTTGGCTGGTTTGATGTCCCGGTGGATCACCCCGCGCTGGTGAGCGTAGCTGAGCGCCGAAAGCACCTGCGTGACGTAGTCCATGGCCTCCGCGACGGGGATGGGGCCGGCCTTCAGTTTGTCCTCCAGCGTCTGGCCTTCGACCATCTCCATGACCATGACGAGCTGGTTATCGACCCGTTGAGCCGTGCGAAGCGCGGCGATGTTGGGGTGCTCCAGTCCGGCCAGCACCTTGATCTCCCGCATAAAACGGTCCGCCAGTTCCGGAACGTTGGCCAGGTCCGGTAACAGGACCTTCATGGCCTCGATGCGATCGGAGATGGCGTTGCGAACCTTGTACACTCTGCCCATCCCGCCGGCGCCGAGAATGCCGATGATTTCGTAATCGCCGATTCGGTCTCCAATGTTGGAGTTCATGAGGAGACTCCCTCCACCTTCGCGCCCGGCCGCTTACGGAGCGCTCTTGACCACGTCTCCGACCTTGGCGGGAGAACTGCCCGCAAAGGCGCCGACGGAGGAACCTTCGTCCGCTTCCGTGATGGTCACTTCGCCAATCTTGTCTTCGACGCTCCGAAGCACCTTGCCCGTAGCCGGGTCCTTGATGTCGCGGACCTTTCTGGTGACGGCCAGGCGGTCGCCCACCCGCACACCGCCTTTGCTGCCGACGTTCAGGATGAGCGTTCCCCCGGTAGCGTCCGCCACCAGGCCCTGCACGTTGACCTTGACCGTGGGCAGCTTGGAGGCGTTCTGGTCCATCTGGCCCGCAAGCTGCGAAACCGCTTGGGTGACCGCTTCGCCGAGGATGGTCGAGGCGAAGTTGCTGCTGCGCATGTCCACGGCGCCGCCAGCGCTGGTGTTGGAACTGCCCCCGGCGCCCAGCAACGAAGTGCCCGAGCGTTGCGACTCGCCCTTCCCGCTGGCCACGGCCAGGATCTCCGCGGTGGTCGTGTCGATCAAGCGGGCATTCACGACAACCACGGCCTTTGCCTCTCTCCGCTGAACGCCTCCAATACCGAACTTCCTAGTGATGCCGCCAATGGCGCCGCCGCCGACACTGGTGGACTGGTCGTCTCTGCCGAATTGAGTGATGCTGCCGATGATAATCGCGTCAACCCCCAGAATTCGCCCGATCTTGGCGGCTGTCGTGGTATCGACTCGGTCGCTGTTGGCGAAGTTCTGTTCGCCAAGAATCTTGTCCAGCGCTTTCCTTTCGATCACCGAATAGACCCCGCCGTTTACCAGCCTGTCGACGAGCAGGTCCGAGATGCCTTTGCCTATGTCCACATCGGTCCCGAAGATGGAAGCCACACCGCTGTGCACGGTGGCATAGTCGAAATTCATGATGGCCACTCGCTTCTTCTGCTGTGCAGTGCAGACGAAAGTGAGTGCCAAGGCGATGCACAGAAGTCTATAGAACCGGCTCATGATGCGTCTCCTCCCCCCGGCGGACGCCACCCTTGGCGCCAACCGCCGCGTAAATAGTGTATCGCTTATGCCGCGGTAAGCAAACACCGGTTACCTGTCTCGCCCCCTCGGCGAGGTCTGCGCGATCAACCACTACGCCGAATGGCGGGCCCTCCTGCCGTGAAAGCTTACGACGGCCGGAAGCGGATGGCGCAGCCGCCGCCGGGAGCCAGGTCCAGCTTGAGCTTGGTGTCCCGGCTTACCCGCTGCTTCTGAATGGTCACGTGTTTCGGCGCGCTCGCGGCGTCCGGCGCGTCGGCGTAGATCTCGGCCGTGAACGCGCCCGCGCCCAGGAAGGTCAACGGCAACTCCAGTTGCCGGGGCGTCCAGTTGGTAATGGCGCCCAGGTACCAGTCCTTCCCCAGGCGGCGGGCAATGGCGACGTGCTGGCCTACATCACCGCCTATCACGCGCGTCTCGTCCCACGTCGTCGGGACCATCTTGATGAACTCAAAAGCCGGCTCATTGGCATAGGCCCCGGGCCGGTCCGATACCATCTGGAGCGGGCTTTCGAGCACCACGTACAGCGCCAGTTGATGCGCACGCGTGCCCATTACCTTTGGATCCGTCGACTGCGCCACGAAGTCGGCCTTGGTGGAGTTGTCGAAGCCCCCGGGAGTGTAGTCCATGGGACCCGCCAGCATCCGGGTGAAGGGGATCATGGTGTTGTGATCGGGGTCGGGCAAGGCGCTCCACTTGTTGTACTCGAGGCCCAGGATGCCCTCGTGCGTGAGCACGTTGGGATAGGTGCGCCGCAGCCCGGTCGGCGGGTACGCGCCGTGGAAGTCGATCATGAGGTGATGCTCGGCCGCCAGCTTGGCCGCGCGATGGTAGAAGCTGACCCTGGCCTGCTCGTTGCTGTCCATGAAGTCGATCTTCACGCCCACCACGCCCCATTTCTCGTACAGAGGGAAAGCCTGGTCCATCTGGCGGTCCGCCGAGGTCCAGTGCAGCCACAGCCAGATCTTCACCCCCTTGGATGCCGCGTAGCGGAGCAACTCCGGCATATCGATCTGCGGGCTGCTGGTGGTGACGTCGTTCCGGCCGGACCAGCCCCCGTCGAAGAGCACATACTCGAGGCCCGAGCTGGCCGCGAAGTCGGTGTAGTACTTCAAGGTCTGGGTGTTCATCGCCCCCTTGAAATCGGCGCCCGTGGCGCTGTTGCCGGACCACCAGGACCATGCCACCTTTCCGGGCTTGATCCAGCTCGTGTCGGCGATGGCGCAGGGCGGGTTCAGGTTGAGGATGATGTTCGACTCGATCAGACGGCCGGGCTGGTCCGCAATCATGAGCACGCGCCACGAGGAGCGATGGGGCAGCGAGCCGGTCACGGCGAGCTTGGGATCATCCTGGGTTGGCGCCAAATGCGCGGTGAGCGTTGTGTTTGAATTGTTCGTCGTGGCGTTGACCAGGTACATCCCGGCATAGTCGTCCAGGTCAGCTTCGGTGATCGCCAGCCACGCGGCCCCGGGCACTTCCATCAGCAGCGGTATGCCAACGATCTGGTTCGTTTGGAAACGCGTGAGGCTTCTCTTGTGCCACTCATTCTCGTAGCTGGTGCGCTCGTCCTTCAGGTATAACGGGTACGCTATGGCGTCCTTGCTGATGTGGAACTCTGTCTCCTCGCCGGCCAGCCGAAACTGGCTGATGGATGCCTGCTCGGGGACCACATACCGGAACGCCGCCCCGTCGTCATAGGCGCGCGCCTCGAGGGTGAGCCGGCGAGCGGCCGCGCTGGTCTCCTGCAAATCCAGCCGAAGCGCGTTGTAGTGATCCCGCACCGGGTTGTTCTTGCCCACCACCAGCCGGTAGGTCGCATCCGCCTGGGTGCGGTTGGCGGCGGCAATCCTCACGGCGGAGCCCAGTGCCGGCTGGCCCTGCGTATCCAGCCCAAGACGCGAAGAAAGCAGTACGGGTTTGCCGTTGTACGAGACCCGGTACGTGAGCTGCCCGCCTTGCGGGGTGACCCGCGGGACAGCGGCGGCGCCGCGCTGGCCGCCCTGCGGGATGGAAAGGGTCTCGAAGGTGATCTCCAGCTTGGAGTCGGGCGACCTCAGTGTTTCGGATCCGGTCTGAGCGGCAAGCGAAACCGCGATCACGAAGGATGCAGCCAGAACGCAAATCGTGCGGTTGACCATAACGTGCTCCTCGAGAGGAATACTCCCGGGTTCCCATTTTCCGGCAGGCATGGCCAGCCTGGCAACCCAGGGCGCCCGGCACGCGTCTCACACAATCTGGCTCCGTGTCGGGAGGTCATATGACGGGGCGCTTCGACCAGCGTACAATGTTGAGAGGAATGGGTCTCATGGCTAAATTGCGGGTGCTTTTTTGTGGCTTGACCGTCTTCGGCGCGCTGCCCGCGCTCGCGGCTGCTCCGGCGGCACTCTCGCTGCCTGCGGCGGCACGGGCCTTGGAGAGTGTGCCGGCCTGGTTCGAGCCCAACCCGGGGTTGCTCGGACCGGAAGTCAAGTATCTGTCGCGCGGCACCGGTTATACCTTGCTGCTGGAGGAAACCGGCGCGGTTTTGTCCCTGGCCGGCGAGTCAACGTCGGCCACGCTGCGCATTGGACTGGCAGGCAGCAGTCCGAAGCCGGTAATCGAGGCGCTGGACCCGCTGGCGGCGCACACGAACTATCTCCTCGGGAACCAGCGCGCCGAATGGAAACCAGATGTGCCGCATTTCGGCCGTGTGCGTTACCGCAACGCCTACCCGGGCATTGACGTGGTCTACTTGGGAGCCGGCAGGCAACTCGAATACGATTTCGTGGTCTCCCCAGGCGCGAATCCGGACAGCATTCGAGTTCGCTTCAGCGGCGCCGATTCCATAAGGGTGGACCAAAGCGGGTCCCTGGTGCTGGCCTTAGGAGGTCGTGAGATTCGTCAGCCTAAGCCTGTGCTCTACCAGGAGACAGACGGCGTTCGCGCGCCGGTCGAGGGCCGCTACGTGATGGCCCGGAACCATGAAGTCCGTTTCGCGATCGGCGAGTACAACAGGAAGGCGCCGCTGGTCATCGATCCCGTTCTGGTCTACGCGGGTTATTTCGGCGGCGCAACCTACGACGTGCCCACCGGCATCGCTTACGACCCTGACGGGAGCGTCTGGCTCACCGGCACTACGTTTTCGGCTATCGAGTTGCCCGTACAGAACGAGCCGTATGCCGGCACTCAGGTCGGGAAGTACGATATCTTCATCGCCAAGCTGAGCATTCCCTCCTTCGGAACGCCGACGCTGCTCTACTACACCTACATCGGGGGCACCGACCAGGACTATGGCGGCCAGATCCTGGTGGACCACGAAGGCATGGTAACCATCACGGGTTCCACCGTGTCGTTCGATTTCCCCGTGACGGACAATGCGTTCTCCAGCCAGTTGGGCGGCGCACAGAACACCGACAGCGTATTCAACCAGGATGGCGTCGTGGTCAGGATCAATCCGGCATCGATCTCCGGTGCCGACTCGCTGGTTTTCAGCAGCTATTTTGGCGGCACCGGTTCCGAAACTCCGACAGCCCTCGCCTTCGCTCCCGACGGTACGCTCCTAGTGGTCGGCTACACCGCCTCCATCGACATCGATCCCATCGTGTCGCCCACTTTGCAGCCGTACAACCGAGGCGGCTGGGACGCCTTTTTGTACGCAATCGATCCGTACGGCGCAGCGGGGGAGACCTTGAAGTTCAATACCTATTTCGGGGGGGACAGCACGGATGTCGCCACGGGGGTGGCCGCCGACAGTTCGGGCGCGGTGTATATCTCCGGCTACACTTACTCGGACGACCTGCCGATCGCCGGTGACTCCTACCAGGGCACGCTCGACTCGCCCGGCAGGGCCTTTCTGGCGAAACTGGACCTCACGCAGACGGGACTCGACACGCTGGTGTATGCCACCTACTTGGGCGGCAGCGTTCTGGATGTCGCCGAGGCGATGAAGATCGATGATGCGGGAGGCGTCTGGCTCGCGGGCTATACCCTGTCCCCTGATTTCCCGGTGACGCCGAATGCCTTCCACCCTGTGTTCTCCGGCGGCGTGACGGACGTGTTCGTCACCCGGCTGGACCTTTCTCTCCCCCGCGATCAGGCAATCACCTACTCCACGTATTTCGGCGGCGCGGGTACGGATATCTGCTACGACCTGGCGCTGCTGGGTGCCGGCAAAGTGGCCATCGGCGGCTACACGCTGTCCAACAACCTGCCGGTTCCGGGCGCCCCTGCCGCGGGCCAGTCGCGAAAGGCGCTGGCCGACGCCTTCGTGGCCGTCCTCGACACGAGCCGTACGGGACCCGATGCGCTGTCCTACTCGATGTATTTCGGCGGCGGGAACAACGACGTAGCCACCAAGCTGTCGGCTGATCCGGCCGGGAACCTGTACGCCATCGGGTACAGCCTGTCGAAGGATCTGCCGGTGACGGACGGCTCGCGGAAACAGAGCCCGTTCGGGAGCACATCCGGATTCCTGCTGAGGCTGGATAAGTCGCCCGGCGAATAGCAGTAGGTTTTTTCCCCATAGCCGCTAGGGCGAAGCGGCGATTGCCGCCGGGAGCCCGTACCTCTAAATTGGAGTTAGAGGAGGGCCTATTCTCCGAGCGATCCTCATAAGCCCGAGTCGGAGCCTAGCCGACCAGCTTCATCCCGCGCTTGCGGCGTTGCCTGTGGCCATTGTGCGCTCGCTGGACCACTATCCAGCCGACAGCGAACTGGCGCGTATTCTGAGGTCACTGTCGCCGCAGCTCGTGCTGCTGAGCACCGAGGGGCTTCCGGAAGCCGTGGACGTGGCCAAAGGCGTGGAAGCTCACGCAGCCGGTGTGCCGGTCATCGCTCTGGGCCACGAGCCCGACCCCAGCCTGCTGCTGGAGATGATGAGGGCTGGGGTGCGCGAGTTCCTTCAGGCGCCGTTCGAGCCAGCGGCCGTCGAGAAGGCAATCGCGCGCGTGCAAGAGGCGGCCGAGCGCGTGCCCCGCGACGTGAACCTCTCCGAACAGGTGTTCGCGTTCTTACCCTCTAAGGCCGGCGTGGGCACATCCACGGTGGCCATGAATCTGAGCGCGGCACTTTCACGGCTGCCCGGCACCCGCGTCTTGCTGGCCGACTTCGACCTTAACTCGGGGCTGATCGCCTTCATGCTGAAGCTGGAGCACCCGCATTCGGTCGAGAGCGCCGCCGAAAACTCCTCGCGCATGGACGAGAACCTCTGGCGTCAGCTCGTCTGCCCGTGCGGATCGCTGGACGTGCTGTCGTCGGGGAAGATCAATACGGGATTTCGCATCGAGCCGGCCCAGATCCGAAGTCTGTTGGACTTCGCGCGACGCCAGTACAAGGTGATCTGTTTGGATCTCTCAGGGAACATCGAGAAGTACTCGGTTGAGATCCAGCACGAGTCGAACCGCATATTCCTGGTGTGCACCTCCGAGCTTCCATCGCTGCACCTGGCCAGGGAGAAGCTGAGCTTCCTGCGATCCGTTGAGCTGGAGGACCGTGTGGACATCGTTTTGAACCGCGTGGGCAGGCGCAACGTCGTCAGCGCGGCTGAAGTCGAGAAACTGCTCGGCCGGCCCATACGCTTCAGCTTCCCCAATGACTACAAGGGGATCCACCAGGCGCTGGCATCCGGCAAAGCCGCCGATCGCAGTTCGGGACTGGGCAAGCGGTTCTTCAGCGCCGCCCAAGAGCTCCTTTCCACGGGCGGCCCGAAACAGGGGGACAAACGCAGGTTTGTTAAGTACTTTTCCCTGTTGCCCGCTCGCTACGCACTCCTGTCGAGCGGGAAGAGCCCGCGTTGAACTACCCAGTCGCCGGCCAGCTGCTCACTCAGCACCAGGAACGACACATTGAGGGCTGAAGGGGGCAGTTCGCCGTGGGTGATCCGGTCTGCAATCACCTCAATGGCAAGCGTCTCCGTATTGCGGATGGCCTCCTCTCGCGTCGCACCGTAAGTGATGACACCCGGCAGTTCCAGCGCTTCGGCGATCCAGCGGCCGTCGTCTTCCCTGTCGAGCTCGATCGAGAGGTTCACTATTGTACGTCACGTCGGCCTCTGATCCTGCGCCCGCCCATCAGCAGAGTGTCTCCATCTTTGAATCACTCACCTGACAGAATCAGG
The DNA here is from genome assembly GCA_963798455.1 of Bryobacterales bacterium. Taxonomy (GTDB): domain Bacteria; phylum Acidobacteriota; class Terriglobia; order Bryobacterales; family Bryobacteraceae; genus CAWCTD01. The sequence continues at coordinate 2,689,521 of CAWCTD010000003.1, read as the reverse complement.
TCCACGCGCCGGCTGACTTCCTTCAGATACGCCTCATCCCCGCCCGGCAGCTCGCAGGTAGCCGTGCCGGAAAAGCCGGTCTCCGCCAGCGCCTTGTATACAGCAGGCCAGTTGACATCGCCCTCGCGCAGAGCGGTCCAGGAAGCCACGTTCTTGCGGAAGCTGAAATCCTTCAGGTGCAGCTTCACAATGCGTTTTCCGAGGATGCGGATCCAGTCCTGCGGGTACCCGTAGAGCACGATGTTGCCGACGTCGAAATAAGCCCGCACCCACGGGCTCCGGAACCCGTCGATGTAGCCGGCGAATTCCACGGGACTCAATAGAAACTTGTTCCACACGTTCTCAAGGCCGATGACCACCTTCAGCTCCTGGGCCAGGGGCAGCAGCTTGCGGATGTTCTTCCGCGAACGGTCCAGCGCGTCCTTGTAGCTGGTCTCCGGGTTTACCACGGCCGGCACGAGCAGGACGGTGTCCGCTCCCCAGAACCGCGCGTTTCGCAAGCTGGTCTCCATTCCTTTCAGGCTCTCCGCAATGACCCGCGGGTCGCCCGAGGAAAGCGGGAACTTCCAGTGAGCCTGGTTCATCACGGAGTGGATGCGCACCTGCGCGGACTCGGCGGCCTTCTTGATGTCCTCAGCTTCCTTCTCGGAGGGCGTGGTGCTGCATTCCACCTCCTCGAAGCCGGTGTCCCGGACGAGCTTGAACCGGTCGGCATAGCCGAGGTTGGCAGGCAGCATGCCGATGTACAGCGCCTTCTTGATGGGCAGGCGGCCCTGCGCGGCGAGCGCCGCAGCCGGCAGAGCCGCCGACACGGACACAAACGTACGTCGATTCATCAAGGTTCAGGCTGCGAGCGCGGCGCGCAGACCGTTGACGGCCTTAGTGAAGCTCGCCAGAGGGTCCGCCAGCGGGTGGTACTCCATGCCGATGTAGCCGGTGTACCCGGTCTTCCGAATCGCCTGGTACACGTTGGGGAAGTTGATCTCGCCCGTGCCCGGATCGTTTCGTCCTGGATTGTCGGCTACATGGAACACCGACACGTACGGAGCAGCCTCGGTCAGCGTTCGGATGATGTTCCCTCTCATCACTTGCTCGTGATAGATGTCGAACAGCAGCCGCACGTGAGGAAGGTTGATCTCCCGAACCAGTTTCAACCCGTCCACGCAACTGGTCAGGAAGCAGCCAGGGTGATCCACCAGTGAGTTCAGTGGCTCGACCAGCAGCGTGAGCTTCGCGGCGGCAACCAGGTCGGCTGCCCGTTTGATGCCCTCGGTCAAGCTGGCGTACTGCTCCTCGTGCGTCTTTCCCGCAGCCGAGAGGCCGCTGGTCACGCTGACGTGGGGGGTATCGAGCTTCTGAGCGTACACGATCGCATTCCGAATGTCCCCAAGGAAACTCTCGCGGTGCGCCGGATCGACGATGGACACCGGCCGCTTCTTCCAGTCCTGTTGGGCCAGCACCGTATCCACGCCCATGCGGTACGACTGGCAGACCTTCTTGACACGCTCGATGTCGGCATCCGACCAGGCGGCGTACTGCGTCAAAGACTCCACCGATTGAAAGCCGGCGTGCGCCGCGAGCTCGAACTCTTCCTCGATCGAGCCCTTCAGCATCTCCAGCATCAAGGTGGTCCTGATCGCGCCCTTGGCCGGCGCAGGAGGCTGACTCTGGGCTGTCAGGCCGGTGGCCAGCAGTCCGGCGGATTGCACGAATGTTCGTCGGTTCATAGGAAATCCAATGCTGCCCGTTGGTCAGTATACCCCAAGAACCAAGGTCAGGACCCGAAGATGCCGGTGGCGCCCTGGATCGACAGGTTCACGGCGCCCGTGAAACGCACAGTCAGCTTCTTCGTGGCGGCGTCGTAAGTGTATCCGCCCGCGCCCTCGGCCAGCGGCGCGCCGTTGAGCGTCACGCCCTTCACGTTCTGGCAGTAGATCTCCAGCGTACCGGCGACGCCCAGGCCGGGGAAGGCGACCCTGATCCCGCCCTGGCTCGCTGACGCCGCAATGGGCTGGACGACCGTGCCGTTGTAATAGTCGAACCGGCTGGCTGCCTTGCTCGAGGGAAACATCTCGATCCGCAGTCTCGCCGCCCAGTTCGCCTGCCACCAGTTGTTGCCTTTCCAGATGTCACCCCTGGGGATGATGGCGCCTTCCCGGACGAAAAGAGGAATCTTCGCTAGCGGCGCCTGGGCCGTCACTTTTGTTCCGCCCTGGTACACCGTTGTCTTGTCGTTGTAGTCCAGCCATTGGCCCGCCGGGAGGTAGAGCTCGCGGCTGGCGGCTCCCGCCTCCAGCAGCGGCGCCACCAGGATCTCGCCGCCGAAGAGGTACTCGTCCCAGGTGTCGAACAAGCTGGCGTCTTCGGGGTAGGCGAAGATCAGCGAGCGCATCACCGGCATGCCGGTTTGCGTTGCCCGATACATGTAGGACCGGGTGTAGGGGATCAGGTCGTGGTGCGCGGCGGCTTGCTCCCGGGCAATGTTGATAAGCTCGCCGTCGTAATCCATCCAGATCGTCCGCTTCGGTCCGAGGAGCACTTCCATGACCGTGCTGTACGCGCTGAACTCCAGCCAGCGGGCGAACAGTTCCTTGTCCGGCGCGCCGATGTAGCCGCCCGTGTCCGATCCCCACATCGGGAATTCGATCGCTCCGCAGCGTTGGGCGTTCTTCACGGAAATGGCCAGGGCGTCAAAGGACGAGCGTGTGTCGCCGTTCCAGATGGCCGTGTACTTCCGCGAAGTGTCGTTGGCGTTGCGCGACAGAATGAAGAAGTCGTTCTTGTTTGCCGCCTGGAGGCTCTCCGCGGCCAGCTTGGCAAACAGAATGGCGTGCTCATTCATGAAGGAGTCGGGCATTTCCCCCTCCTCCCCGCGATCCAGCTTCCAACCCTTCACGCCCAGCTTCACGTATTCACCCAGCTTCTCCTTCCACCAGTCGTATGCTTCCTTCTTTCGGATGTCGGCCGCGGCTCCGTTCCCCCCACGGTTCGTGCTTGGGGGAAACAGAAAGCCTTTCGCCGCGCCTTCCTCGGCCATCTTGTTAAAGGTTCGGTCCGCGATCCAGAGCAGGAGATTGTAGCCTCTGGCTTTCAGGTTCTGGACCATTTTCGCCGGATCCGGGAAAGAGCTGTCGAAATCCATGTTGCCCCAGCCCATCGTCCCCGTCCCGTAGGGCCGGTCAATCCAGATCGTGGACGCGTGAATGCGGCGGCGTATCAACTGCTCAGCGTCGTCGATCACCTTCTCCTGCGCATTCTTCACGCCGCGCAGGTCGGCGTGGTGGTCGTCTCTCCACCAGATCGAATCGAACGCCCAGGTGGGAGGCAGGACCGAGCCTCCCGCGATCACGCTATACCGCTGGAAGATGTCGGCGTAGGTGCGCCCATAAATGATGTCGTACTTCAGCGTCGAATCCATGAAGGAGAAGCTCGTCTTGCCGTCCTTGGCGACTGCATAGTGGCCCTGCGCGGCCGTCTCGACATAGATTCCGTACCCGTTCGACGTGATGTAGAACGGCGCCCTGGCATTGGGATTGATGACGTTCGCCAGTCCGCCGAAGCCCAGGAAGTCCCGATCCGCTCCGCGATTGTCGATGCTTCCCCCGAAGGGATACTCCCAGATGCCGTAGTAGTGCTCCCCCTGGTCGATGAACTCCTGAAAAATCTCGCCGGGATCCCCGCGGCTGGAATGCACGGTCACCTGAATAACCTCGGGCCTGGTGAAGGTGAAGCCGACTTCCGCCCCCTCGCCGGACCCGGCCAACTGCAACTTGGCCCGTATGCTCGTGGCCGTTTTGGTCACCGCGCTGGCGGAGACCGCCAAGAGCCGCATCGGGGTGACGGCAAGCGCGCTGTGTGAGAGGATCACCTTCCCAGTGGACGCCTCCAGAACCCTGTACGAGTAGGGACTGGTGCTCAACTCCAGTTGCAGGGCCGCTGATTTCAGCGACTCAGCCGCGGCCGAAACCTCCGGTGTCAGGGCGAAGGCCGCTGCGAGCAACAACATGAGTCTGTTGGGGGGGTGCATACACCCGCACATTGTACGACGAGACGCTACGCCGCGGACTCGGCGATAGCGTAGCGCCGGATGGAACGGGCTCGCCCGGTGGCCTCGTCCACCTCTATGATGACCGCGTGGAGTTCTACGCCCTTCTTTGCGGCCTCCATCCGAATCGGGATGGAGGTCAGGAACCGGCGCAGGATGATGTCCTTTTGTACGCCGATTACCGAATCGTAGGGGCCGGTCATGCCCACGTCCGTCTGGTAGGCGGTCCCCTGCGGAAGGATGCGCGTGTCCGCGGTGGGAACGTGAGTGTGGGTGCCGATGACCGCCGAGGTCCTCCCATCCAGGTACCAGCCCATGGCCACCTTCTCGCTGGTCACCTCCGCGTGGAAGTCCACGATCCGGACCTTCACCTTCCCGTCCAGTGAGTTCAAGATCTGGTCGGCCTTCCGGAAGGGACATTCGGTGGCCGGCATGTGGGTGCGGCCCTGGATGTTGATCACGGCGCAGGGCACGCCGCTCGTGGAGGGAAGGACGACGACGCCTTTGCCCGGCAGTTGGTCGGAGTAGTTAGCCGGGCGCAGGAGCCGGGGCTGTAGCGGCAGGTACTCCTGAATCTCCCGCTTGTCCCAGATGTGGTTCCCGCTGGTCAGCACGTCCAGGCCGAACGAGAAAAGTTCCTGCGCCACGAGCGGAGTGATTCCAAAGCCCCCCGCGGCGTTCTCCACGTTGGCGATGGTGAGGTGTATCTTCTCCGAGACAACGATCCGCGCGAGGTTCTCGGCGACGATCCGCCGCCCCGGCGAGGCGAAAATATCTCCCACGAAAAGAATGTTCATCGTTCTCTCGGCGGAAAAACGGTCCCAAGGAAAGGGAAAGAGCGCACCACTCGGCCGTAGCCGTCCCCGGATTTGACCCGCTCTTGTAAACGGGTGGGTATCCGCCGCGCGCCTTCAGGCTTCTCCTTCGAGAGGAGCTTGCTCACCAGCGCGATTTCGAGCCAGACCCCTATGTCGATAGTGTTGGATCAACATGGGGGACCTGCCACCTGCTCTGCAGGAACGCTCCGTGTCGATGATAGCACGCGGCAGCGGCGTCCCGGTGCGGCCCCCGGTCTTCGTTGTATGATTTCTGAGGGAGATATCTCAATATGAATCGCCGGTACTTCTTGATAGGTTCCGCGGCTGCGGCGGGGGCGGTGCGCGCCAGTTCCCTCGCCAGCGCCAATGACACGATTCGCATCGCCTGTGTCGGTCTGAAGGGCCGGGGCCGCGATCACATCAATGCCTACGGCAAGATGCCGAACATCGAGATTGCGGCGCTGTGCGACGTGGACGACTCGATCGCGGCGGAGCGCCTGAAGGACGTCGAGAAGCTCACGGGCAAGCGCCCGCCCACGTTCCGGGACGTGCGGAAGGTGCTCGATGATAAGTCGATTGACGCTATCTCCATCGCCACGCCGAATCACTGGCACAGCCTGATCGCCATCTGGTCCATGCAGGCGGGCAAGGACGTCTACTGTGAGAAGCCCTGTTCCCACAACATCTTCGAGTCCCAGCAGATCGTCGCGGCGGCGCACAAGTACAACCGCATCGTCCAGCATGGCTCCCAGACCCGCTCCTCCCCGTCCATCCAGGAAGCCTTCAAGCAGATGCGGGAGGGCCTCCTCGGCGAGGTCTACATGACGCGCGGCCTGTGCTACAAGCCCCGCAACACCATCGGCAAGGCCCCCGTGGAGCCTGTCCCGGCCGGCGTCGACTACGATCTCTGGACCGGACCGGCGCCTAAACGCGAGTTCACCAAGAACCGCTTCCATTACAACTGGCACTGGTTCTGGGACACGGGCAACGGCGACTTCGGCAACCAGGGCATCCACGAAGTGGACATCTCCCGTTGGGGGCTGGGCGTCACCTATCCCACCAAGATCAGCGCTGCCGGCGGCAAGGTCATGTTCGACGACGATCAGGAGACGCCCAACGTCCTCATGGTGGACTACGAGTTCGACGTCGAAGGTAAGAAGAAGTACATGGTCTTCGAGGTTCGTCACTGGCACACCAATGACGAAGGCGGCGCCAAGATCGGCAACCTCTTCTACGGCGAAAAGGGCTACATGGTGGTCGACGGCTATACCAAGGCATATACCTTCATGGGCCAGAAAGGGGAGCCGGGGCCGAAATGGAGCAGCGGCGGCGACCACTATGCCAATTTCTTCCAGGCCATGCGCAGCCGGAAGGTCTCGGATCTGAACTGCCCCATCGATGAGGGCGCCATTTCGTGCACTCTGATGCACCTTGGCAACATCGCCTACCTCCTCGGCCGCACGCTCACCTTCGACGAGAAGAGCATGACGGTGGTGGACGACAAGGAAGCCAACCGGATGTTCACCCGGCCCTACCGCAAGCCGTACGTGGTGCCGGCGCAAGTGTAGGGCTCGGGCACGCCCGGCCCTGGTACACCCGCAAGTAATTGATTGTATTGTAGTTATATGAAATTGGCTTTGATCGGCATTTTTTCTTTGTCGCCGAGCCATCGCCAGACCCACGATGCTTGACCTCCCAAGGCGAGTTTAAGGCCCGCGCGTGCGTGTTCGGCCACGCGGCGGGGCCAAGTGATTGAAACGACGTAGGAAGCAGGGCGGGGAAGGGAGTCACCCAGCGCTTGGCCGGGTTGTGCTTGGCCTTGGTCTGGTCGTCCTCGAACCCCTTGATCTCCAGCACCACGGTGGCGCCGTTCGCCAGCCTGCTTCTCCCACGGTCATTCCCACAGCAACTCAGACTCTTGTTGGTGGGTCTACTTCTCCGAGGAGGGCCAGTTGACGTGGAGGGGACTTCGCAAGAGTGATCTCCCAGAACGCCGTCTTGGGAGCTTGAACGTCATCGGGCGCATCCACGACTCGCCGACTGCACGGCCCGCTGGGGATGCTTGCACGGTTGCGAGGACTGACAACCTCAGGCGGGCGCCTATCCGGTTGTCTTTCCCCGTGGCCTCTGCCCCCGTAGAAACGCCATCATGGACGCAAGTCTTCAAGCGAATTGCACGTAACTGCATGTAAGAACCCTCACGAAAGGGCCGAAAATATTGACGTTCAGTGACGCATCAACGTACCATGCAGGTATGTTGGTTCTGGCTTCGCAATCGCCGCGGCGCAGGGAGATTCTATCCTCCGCCGGCATCGAATTCATCACCCGCCCCGCCTCGGTCGCCGAGGAGCGGGTCGCCGGCGAGCACGCACGCGAGCACGTGCGACGGCTGGCCAGAGCGAAGGCCGAAGCGGCGCCGGTTGCCCCGGGAGAGATCATTCTCGCCGCGGACACCGTGGTGGTGGTGGACCACCACGTCCTGGGGAAGCCGGACAGCCTGGAGAACGCCGCGTGGATGCTCCGGCAGTTGTCCGGACGAGAGCACGAGGTCCTCACCGGCATCTGCCTCCGCACGCGCCAGCGCATCGTGGAGGATGCCGAATCCACGCGGGTGCGGTTTGTCCCCTTGTCGGCGCAGGAGATTGCGGGGTACGTAAACAGCGGAGAGCCCATGGACAAGGCGGGTGCGTACGCCATCCAGGGGCTGGCCTCGAAGTTCATCGACCGGATCGAAGGCTGCTACTTCAATGTTGTGGGCCTGCCGGTGGCCCTCGTCTATCGGCGCTTGAAGGAGTTGCAGGCGTCCGCGTGAGATGCCCCGGCCACGCTATAATGTTGGCTTCCGCTTTCACGGAGGAAGTCTTGCTACCTGCTGCCGCCGCCATCCCGCGATTCGTATGAAACGACTTGGGTGCTTCGTAGTTCTTTTATTGGGCGTGTTTGCTCCAGCCGTGGCGCAGACCCTCGAAGTCTCCGTCCTGCGGGGCTGGGCTCGCATGAGCAAGGCCCCGCTTGGATCTTCCTCGCCCGAATCGGCCAACGACAGCGACACCACTTTCAGGAACGGCTACACGAATGGTCTGCGGCTGACGCTCAACCCCCACCGCTACTATGGTTACGAGCTGGGCTATTTCCAGACGCGAGTCACTCTCCAGACCAGGATCCAGGCCACGTCGGATGTGCCCAAACAGACCTATGACAGCAAAGTCACCCTGCACCAGGCTTTCTTTGATTTCCTGGTCTACTGGATGCCCAAGAACGAAAGGTGGCGCCCCTATTTCGCCGGGGGCGCGCAGGCGCAGCAGAGCAGCAATCCTCACGGCATCCCTGGATGGACGGGAGTCTCCACTCGGAATTACGGCGTCAATTACGGCGGGGGCATCAAGATCAAGCTCTTCAACCACGCCTTGGTGCGAGCCGACCTCCGGCAGTATCTCACCGGCAAGCCGTATGGCCTGAACTTCCCGGACAGTACGTTTGGCGGCGGGCGGGTGAGGCAAGAGGAGGCGTCCTTCGGGATCGCCTTCGGATTCTGAGACCCTTGGCGCGGGGCGTTCGATCAGTACCCTTCTTTTCTCCTCTTATTCGCCCTAGTACGCTCTCAGTACCACCCCGACTGCCTCGGCCTTGCGAGGCTCATCTCCTGCCGCTGCAAGTGCTTGGGAGACAGTACGCAACCGGCCCCCGGTTGTTTCCGGCCGCGATCTGACTTGTGATCGCCGTCTCTTGGTGTACAATTGGATACGTTGGTGGCTTTGTCTCACGTGTGAGCGGGCTGGCAACCGAGGGGGCAGGAGGTACGTTTGCCTCTGACGTGGAGAAAAAATGCGTCGACGTGCGTTGCTCAACGGGAGGATCATCTTCTCTCTTTTGATGGTTCTGCTCACCTCCCTCACGCTGGCCGCTCAGGAGAAAAAGGAGCCTGGCACCCCTCCTCCTCCGAGCGCTGAGGACGAGGCTTTGAAGAAGTCTGTCGGGGCCCCGGTCGATCCGAAAACTTACGTGATCGGTGCTGAGGATATCCTGCAGATCCGTGTGTGGAGGGAGCCGGACTTGTCAGGGCCCGTGGGGGTTCGCCCTGACGGCAAGATTTCCATGCCGCTGGTCGGAGATCTGCAAGCCGGAGGTCTGACGCCCGAGAAACTGGCGGAGACGATCAAGGAAGTGCTCGTCAAGTACGTGACCGAGCCCGAGGTGATGGTGTCGGTGGCGTCGGTCAACAGCAAGAAGTACTTTGTCATGGGGGAAGTGAACCGGCCCGGCCAGTACCCCCTGGTGGTGCCGACCACGATCTCGCAGGCGCTCACCGTCGCCGGGGGCTTCCGGGATTATGCCGACACCAAGAACGTCCTGATTTTGCGCGGTCCGAAGCGATATAAGTTCAACTACCGGGATTGGGTGCGCGGCAAGAACCCGATGCAGAACATCCTCCTCGAGAGCGGGGACCAGATCGTGGTGCCCTAGGACAAGGCGCGCGTATGAGAGAGGTGCCAGACCATGCAGCCAAGCCCTGAATCCTACCCGGCCGGCCGCCGGCCGATGGATGTTGCCGATTACATCGATGTGCTCCGCAGGCACAGAGGGTGGATCGCCGGTCCGGCCTTCGCGGGCCTGGTGATCGCGGTGGTCGCGGCTTTTGTCTGGCCGGACACGTATGTCTCTGACGCGACCATTCGCATCGTTCCGCCCGCGGTACCGGAAAGATACGTCGCCTCCAACGTGAACCTCCAGATCGGCCAGCGCATCGCGGCCATGGAGCAGGAGGTCCGGAGCCGCACCAACGTGCTCAATCTCATCAACCAGAACGGCCTCTACCCCCGCAAGAAGGGGCGAGTTCCCGATGAGGACCTGGTGGAGCAGATGCAGAAGGACGTCATTATTCAACCGGTCTCCACTTTGAGGGAAGTGGCGGACAATCAGGGTTTATCCACGGCCTTCCGCGTGTCGTTCGCCTACGAGAACCGCTACCTGGCGCAGAAGGTCGTGAGCCAAATCGTCGGCATGTTTCTGGACGAGACAGTCAGAACGCGCTCGACGGAATCGGTGATGACAAACGAGTTCCTTAAGGAGAAGCTCGACGCATCCAAGAAGAGTCTCGATGACATCGAGAATCGCCTCACGCAGTACAAGCTCAAGTTCGCGGGCAAACTGCCGGAACAATTGGGCTCCAACCTCGGGCAGATGAACGCCCTTCAAACCCAGCTTGCAAGCACCAATTCCTCGATTAACCGGGCGACCCAGGACAAGCTTCTGCTGGAAAACACGCTGCGCTCGACCAGAGATCAACTCCAATCGACCCCGGCGGCCGCCAACAGCAGCTCCGTGGATGCCGCGGTCAAGAGCGACCGGCTGATCCAACTGGACCGGCAAATCCTGGCGCTGGAGACCGCCCTGGCCGGCCTTCGTCAGCAATACAGTGAGGTCCACCCCGACGTGCGGCGCGCGGTGTCCCAACTGGAGAGCTTGAAGCAGAGCCGGGACAGCTTGATGAAACAGGAAGAGAAGAAGGCCGGTCCCGCTCCCGCGAACCCTGCGCCCGTGGTCGCGACCCGGGAGCAGAAGATGTATCAGGCGGAGATCGACAGGTTGCAGGGCCTCATCGAGGCGAAGAACATGGAGACTGAGAACCTGATCAAGGACCAGGCGAGGATCAACAAGCTGATCAAGGTCTACCAGGACCGGATTGAGGCCAGTCCTTTCGGCGAGCGTGAGTACACCGAACTGACCCGGGATTACAACATGGCCAAGCAGCAGTACGAAGAACTGGCGCAGAAGAGCAACCAATCGTCCATGGCCACTGACCTGGAGACCCGGAAGCAGGGTGAGACGCTTGAGGTCCTGGAGCAGGCGTCACTGCCCCAGACGCCGACCGAGCCGAATCGCTGGCTGGTCGTGGCCCTCGGCACCACCATGGGCCTGGTAGCCGGGCTTTTCCTGGCCGGCGCCCGTGAGATGAAGGACACCTCGCTGAAGAACCTCAAGGATGTCAGGGCCTATACGGGCTTGCCGGTGTTGGGCAGTGTGCCTTTGGTGGAGAACGACCTGTTGGTGCAGCGGAAGCGGCGTCTGGCCTGGGTGGCCTGGTCCAGCGCCTGCATTGTAGGTTTCCTTTTGATGCTGGGCTCGGTTTACTACTACTACACGAAGACCTCATAAGAGGAACGAGCCTCCGGAGGAGAGATGAGTCGAGTTCACGACGCGTTGCGCCGGGCGGAACAAAGCGGCGATGGGGGGGATCGTTTCAAAGGGTCTCCCGCCCGCCTGTTGCCCGGCCTGCAGGATCTGTTGTCTGAGGTGCAGGAGGTTCCCTACACTCCGGCGCCCGATTTCTTCGTGATCGATCCCACCAAGCCACGGGACGCCCACAGCGAGGAGTTTCGGACTCTCCGTACTCGCCTGAACCACATGCAGAAGCTGCAGCCGATCCACTCGGTGGTCGTCACCAGTTCCTGTCCCGCGGAAGGGAAGTCCTTCACCGCCATCAATCTCGCTTTGGCCGAAGCCCAACTGACCGACAATCCCACGCTGCTGGCCGATTTCGACTTCCGCCGTCCCGTGCTGCACAACATCTTTCAGTTGGACCGCAGCCCGGGCGCCACGGACTTCTTGATGGGCAATGCCCCACTCTCGGCTGTGATCAAGCGGATCGCGGGGACGAGCCTCTACCTGCTGCCGGCGGGTTCATCGGTGCTGAATCCCTTGGAAATGATCAACCTGGTCGAAACCAAGACGCTCATCGAGCAACTTCCGACGGTCTTCAATTGGGTGCTGCTCGACAGCCCGCCGCTGCTTTTTGCCGCGGATGCGAACCTGCTAGCCACGGTCTGCGATGGGACCGTGCTCGTCGTGCGTATCGGCGTTACGACCATCGATTCGGTCACCCGCGCGATGCAGTCCCTGTGTGAGAACAACGTGCTGGGGATCGTAGCGAACGGGGCGCGCGCCGGCGAACTCTACAGCAAGTACACATACTATTACTCAAGCTACTACTACAAGGAAAAGCGGGACCCGAAGGAAGAGGCGGAAGACTAGTAGCCCGTGGTGAAAGTATCTCGAACTTCCGTGAAGGGCAATTTTGGTGATTTCGTAGCCTGTCACCGAAATTACCGAAATTGCGCACGCCGACTCGGCAGCATCCCGCCAGAGGTGGACGTGTCTGACCCCCTTCTCTTTCGCATGTGGGCCACATCCGCGGCCCGGAGCGGCCGCCTGCCCGAGTGTGGCACGGTTTGATGAGATTCCTCGGTGGTTTCGAGTGGGACAGCCGGCTGTGTTCGGCCCTGGCCGGGCTGGAAGCCGGCATCCTGGGTGGACTCTGCCTGCTTCTGTGGCAAGCGCTTGGGTCTTTGCTGGCGGGGCAGGACGTTCTGGAGTGGCCCCGTCCGCCTGGTGACCGCGGCTTTCGGCCGGCGTGTGTACCGTGACGGGCTGGTTGCAGCGGCGTCGGCGGGGGTGGCTCTGCAACTGGTCGGTGGCGGTCTGGTCGGCCTCCTGTTCGGACTTACACTACGCGCGGCATGGGCGTCGCGGCGCGTGGTGCTGCTGGGTTTGGTTTACGGGCTGGGCTGGTACTATTTGGCGTATGAGGTCCTATTGCGCCGGCTTGGGTCGGGGCCCTACTCCTCTGCACCCCGTCAGTCTTTGATGCTGGCGCATCTGGTGTTTGGGCTCGTGCTGGCCTCGTGTCCGCGCTTTTTGCATTCGCTCCATAAGAACCTCTGGGGGTGCGAATGATCCCGGCCAAACGGCGCCGCCGTTGTGGCGTTGTTGCGTTCTTCCGGTTCGCGATAGAATGTAGTTTCTGCGGTTCACCACGGTTTGGGAATCACTCTTGAAACGTCGAGCAAGTCCGGTGCGTCTGATTCTTGGCGCAGGGTGGAAAGGAACCAGGTCCTGATGACGTCTAACAGGCTGCACTGCCTGTTCGTAGCCCTGGTGTGTTTTTGCCCGAAGGTGGCTGCCGCGCAGGCCCAACCGTCCGCTCCTTCGCAAGGGCAGAATCCTTTCGAAAACGTCCGGCCCGCCAATCCGCCCGCCCAGCCGCAGGCGGAGCAGCCCGCACCGGCGCCCGCCAAGCAGCCGCCGTCGCCGTTTGAGGCTCCCGAGGCCGCTGCGCAGGCTCCGGCGCCTCCGCCGCAGGATGTGATCGAGGCCATCGAATTCCGCGGAGCCAGGAGGGTCCCTCAAGACACGCTCAGGTCCATGATCCTGTCCAAGAGGGGCGACAAGATCGACGAGGATGCGTTGCGCCGCGACTTCATGGCCCTCTGGAACACCGGGCGCTACGACGACATCCGGCTGGAGGTCGAGCCCGGAAAGACGGGCCAGATTCTGCGATTCGTGCTGACCGAGCGCCAGGTGGTGCGATCCATCACCTACCCTGGAGTCAAGTCGGTCACCATCTCCGAGATTCTGGACCGGTTCAAGGAGAGGCGCGTTGGTCTGAGCATCGAGTCGGTGTACGACCCAAGCAAGGTCCAGAGGGCGAAAGTCGTGCTCCAGGAGTATCTGGCCGAACGCGGGCGGCAGTTCGCCGAGGTCACTCCGGAGATCCGCCAACTGCCTCCGTCGTCTCTCTCCATCGCCTTCAACGTGAAGGAAGGGCCGAAGGTCAAGGTCGGCAAGATCGACATCGAGAACAACAACGCCTTCCCTGACCGCGACGTGATTCGCTCCATGCGGGGCTTGCGTCCCATAGGCATCCCGCACTCGATCTTCCTCGAGTCCGTGTTCCCCAAGGCCTTCGATTCCACGAAACTCGACATGGACATGGATATGCTCCGCGACTATTACCAGCAGCGGGGCTATTTCACGGCCCATGCGGTGGATCACAAGGTCGAGATCCGGGACGTGGGCGGCGGCAAGTTTCGCGTGCCTCCGTTCTATCTGAACCACCCAGGCAAGCGGGCCGACGTCACGGTGGACGTGGAAGAGGGCCGCCGGTACACCCTGAACAAAGTGAACTACGTGGGAGTGAAGCTGTTCCGCACCACCGACTTTTTGACGCGGGATGTCTTCAAGATGGCCCCCGGCGAGGTCTTCTCCACCGCCAAGCTGCGCAAAGGCATGGACGAGATGCAGAAGCTATACGGCGGATTCGGCTATATCGACTTCGTGCCCGAGCCCAGCTTCGATTTCGTCCCTAATTCCGACAAGCTGGACCTTACCCTCAATGTCGACGAAGGCAAGCAGTTTTTCGTGCGCCGCATTGATTTCTCGGGAAACACCACCACGCGCGACAAGGTGATCCGGCGCGAGCTGCTCATCGACGAGGGCGACATGTTCAGCACGCGCATGTGGGAGCTGAGCATTCTTCGGCTGAACCAGCTCGGTTATTTCGAGACGCTCAAGGAGAAAGAGGCCGCCGACATCAAGCGCGACACGCGCAACAACACGGTGGACATCACGCTGAAGGTGAAGGAGCGGGGAAAGAACTCGATCGGGCTGCAGGGCGGCGTTTCCGGCATCGCCGGCAGCTTCGTGGGCTTCAATTACTCCACCAACAATTTCCTCGGCCTGGGCGAGACGTTGAGCCTGGACTCGCAGATCGGGGACCGCATCCGCAGCGCCACGCTGGGTTTCACCGAGCCCTACCTGTTCGACCGCCCTATCAGCACGGGCTTCACGATTTACATGCAGCGCTTCAACTTCGACCAGGGGCGCGAGGTTTCGCTGCTGTCCGGCCGCAACCTCACGCCGCTCTACAACTCTCTGGGAACCCAGAACCTGCTGAACTACATCTCCAACGGACGCGGCTTCACGGTGTTCGCCAGCTACCCGCTGCGGCGCACGTTCGCCCGCGTGGGCCTGACATACGGCTACGACATCTCCAACATCACCGTGCTGACCGACGCCGCTAAGAATTACTTTGACTACATGAATTTCCAGCAGGGCATCAGCGGGCCGAATTCGCTGACTGGCATCAAAACCAGCAAGATCATTCCTTCCTACACCTACAACACCGTCGATCATCCCATCACGCCGACCAGGGGCAAGAGCTTGTTCCTGTCCGCCGAGTACTCCGGGGGGCCGCTGGGCGGGAACGTGAACATGATCCGTCCCACCATCAGCACGACCTATTTCCGCTCGGGCTTTATGAAGGGGCACGTCATCGGGATGCGCCTCATGGGGAGTGTTCTAACGGGCTACGGTGGAAAACTCGCGCCGCCCTTCAGCCGCTTCTACATGGGCGGAGAGCAGGACGTGCGGGGCTTCGAGATATGGGGAATCACGCCGTGGATCTTCGTGCCAAGCATGGCAACGGTCAACGTGCTCAACGACGACGGATCGGCCCGGACGCAGAAGGTCATCGTGGACGGCAAACCGCAGTTCAACGCCGTGTCCCAGACGATCCCCGTGTACCAGCTCACCATGGCCGGCGGCGACACGCAGTTGCTGGGGAACTTCGAGTACCGGATCCCCATCGCCGGTCCCGTGAACCTGGCCTTCTTTTTCGACGCCGGCGCCAACAAGATCATCCGGCCCAGCCAGCTCGCCTTGACCAGCGACCGCATCTCGAGTCTGAACAGCCAGTTCCCGGGGGCGGGCTTTAGCGCACGCGCCCTCATCGCCCCCGGCTTGCAGAAAATCCGGACTTCGACCGGAATCGAATTCCAGGTGATGATGCCGGTGGTCAATGCCCCCTTCCGGTTATATTGGGCTTACAACCCCACGCGAGTGGAGCAGTACGTCCAGCCGCCCATCGTCGCGGACCGGTCGTACTTCCCGAACTATGCGACTTTTTACAACGCCGTCGCAAGCTACGGCCAGCCCATTCCGTGGTTCGAGAAGAAGACGACAATACGCTTTACCATCGGCCGCACCTTCTGACCCAATGCGCAGCGGCGGTGTGCTATGATCGAAACTCGTCTCAGGAGCATCTCTGTGAACAGGACATCTCTTTATCTGGCCTTGCTCGTCTTGGCCCTTGCTTTCAGCGCTTTCGCGCAGCCCGCCAGCCAGCCGAACAAGGTGGGAATCATCAATATCCAGGCCGCCATAGCTGGCACCCAGGAAGGACAAAAGGCCGCTGCGGACATCCAGCAGCGATACGAGCCGAGGCGCAAGGATCTGGAGAGGAAACAGAGCGAGCTTCAGGCTCTGCGTGACCAACTCAGCCGCGGCAGCAACACCATGAGCGACGATGCCAAGCAGGCCCTCCAGCGCGACATCGATCAGAAGACCAAAGCGTGGAACCGCGACAGCGAGGATGCACAGGCCGATTATCAGGCCGATGAGGACCGCCTCTTGCAGAGCTTCTTCGAAAGGATGCAAGTGGTGATCGACAAGTACGCTCGCGACGGCGGGTACTCCCTGATCCTGGATATCAGCGCCCAGCAGTCGCCGGTGATTTACGCCACCAACTCGATCAACATCACCGACGATATCATCGCCCTGTACGACAAGAACAGCCCGGCCACGCAGTCCGCCGCGGCGCCGCCGCCCACCACGGCGAAACCTGTCACGCCCGCAAAGCCCCCGGCCGCGGCGCCGGCGAAGAAGTAGGACGGCGCTGGTCGTGGCCACCGCGCGGGCGGTGGTACAATCTTTGCTTCATCATGCCGACGCGTGTCTCGCTGTTTGTAACCTGCATCGTCGACCAGCTCTTTCCAGAGGTGGGTCTGGCCACGGCTGACGTGCTCGATCGTCTCGGCTACGTTGTCGACTTTCCAGAGAAACAGACCTGCTGCGGCCAGCCCGCTTTCAACTCGGGTTACCGGAAGGAAGCCCGGGAGGTCGCCTGCCAGTGCATGGAAGTCCTCCGCGACGCAGAATATGTGGTCGTGCCCTCGGGTTCCTGCGCCTCCATGATCGCGCACCACTACGAGGAGCTTTTCGCCAAGGACCCGCCGCGGCTGGACCAGGCCCGCCGCCTGGCGGCGCGCGTGTGGGAATTCAGCAAGTTCCTGCTGGAGGTGGCCGGCGTCGAGGACGTTGGCGCGCGGTATGACGGAGTTGTCACTTTCCACGACAGTTGTCACGGTCTCCGCGAGTTGACGATCAAGCAGGGTCCGCGCCGGCTCTTATCGCACGTGAAGGGCCTGACGCTGCGGGAAATGGACATCCCCGAGGAGTGCTGCGGCTTTGGGGGAACGTTCTCCGTGAAATTCCCGTCCATCTCGGGCGCGATGTCCGGTACTAAGATAGAATCGATCTTGAAGACTGGGGCGGATGCGGTCGTGGGAGTGGATGCGAGCTGCCTCTTGCAGCTTCGAGGCGTCATGTCCCGCGCGGGGGTGCCCGTCAAGACCCTGCACCTGGCGCAAGTGCTCGCCGCCCGCTGACATCTTGCCATGCTTTCCGCGCCCGAGAAGAAATTCGACGAAACACTGGCGGACCCGAACCTCCAGCTCGCCATCTACTCCGCCACCGGCCGCCTGATGGAGAAGCGGCGAGGCACGGTGAAGCCCGGGGCCCTGCCCGACTACGAGGAACTCCGCGACTGCGCCAACGCCCTCAAGAAGCACACCCTGGAGAACCTTGATTACTACCTGGAGCAGTTCGAAGCCAGCGTGATCGCCCATGGGGGTAAGGTCGTCTGGTGCAAGGACGCGGGCGACGCCGCCGAGTTCCTCGCGCGCCTGGCGAAGGAGAAGGACGCCCGGCTGCTCACAAAAGTGAAGTCGATGACCACCGAGGAGATCGAGCTGAACGAGCATCTCGAGCGCCACGGGCTGGAGCCGGTCGAAAGCGACCTCGGGGAGTTCATCGTTCAGTTGGCGCGCTCGCGGCCGTACCACATCGTGGCTCCGGCGCTGAACCTGACGCGCTACGACGTCGCCGACCTGTTCACCCGCACGCTCGGCGTGGCCCGCGAGACCGTGCCGGAGAACCAGACCAAGATCGCCCGGCGGGTCTTGCGGGAGAAATTTCTGGCGGCGGACATCGGCGTGTCAGGCGCTAATTTTCTGATAGCCGACTCGGGCGCGGTGGTGCTGGTGACCAACGAGGGCAACGGCCGGATGTGCACCACGATGCCCAGGATTCACGTGGCGGTGGCCGGCATCGAGAAACTGATTCCGCGGGCGCAGGACCTGGCGGTCTTTCTCAAGCTGCTGGGGCGCAGCGCCACCGGTCAGCCGCTTACGGTGTACACATCGTTCCTCAACGGGCCGCGGCGAGAAGGGGAGGTGGACGGTCCACGGGAGTTCTACGTGCTCCTGCTGGATAACGGCCGGACCCGGCTGCTCGCGGACCGCGAGAAGCGCCAGTCGCTGTATTGCATCCGCTGCGGGGCCTGCCTCAACCATTGTCCGGTCTACCGCAGGATCGGCGGCCACAACTATCCCTGGGTGTACTCGGGTCCCATCGGACAGGTGATCAGCCCGCAGTATCTGGGGATCGGACACGATCCCTGGCTGCCCTTCGCGTCCAGCCTGTGCGGCGCTTGCGCCGAGGTGTGTCCGGTCAAGATCGAGCTTCCGAAACTCCTGCTGGAGCTTCGCAGCGAAGTGGTGAAGGCCAAGAACCGCGAAGGCCCCTCCAGGCTGGAACGGCTCGGCTTCCGCGCCTGGTCGTGGCTCATGCGGCACCCGCGCCTGTACGAGATGGCCGGAATGATGGGCTCGCTCGTGGTCACCAGCTCCGAGAAGGACCAGTGGTTGCGGAGAGTGCCTTTCGTGCCGAACATCGGCCCGCTCAAGGCTTGGTCGAGTGTTCGCGACATTCCTCCGCTGCCCGCCAAGAGTTTCCGGCAGTTGTGGCGCTCGCGCCAGGGAGGGGGACGCTGACGATGTCCCGCGACAATATTCTGCACAAAGTCCGCACGGCTCTCGGCCGTAGCGCGGGCCAGCCGGCCTCCGCCGCGCCCGCGGTGCGCCTGCGTGTGCCGGAGATGGATGTGGAGACTCGCATCGGCCGCTTTTCGGAGGCCCTCCAGGCCCTCGCGGGCAATTTTCATCGCGCCTCTTCTCCCGCGGAAGCCTGCGCCTCGATAGCATCGCTCATGGAAGGCAAGAGTGCCGTGGCCTCGAACGCACCGTATCTGAAGGAGTGCGGGATCACGGCGCTCCCCGGAGTTCAGTCCGGCTTCCGCGAGGAACCCGAGCTGCGCCGGCTGTGCGTCACGGCGGACTTCGGCATCACCAGTGCGGACTACGCTCTGGCCGACACCGGCACACTCGTCATGCTCTCCTCCGGCGAGGAGGCTCGCATGATCTCGCTGCTTCCGCCGGTGCATCTGGCTGTGCTGCCAAAGGAGCGGATCCTGACCGGCCTCGACGAATTGCTCTCCGTTGTCCCCTTGCCGGCGGAACGCAGTTCCTCCATGGTGCTCATCACCGGATCGAGCCGTACCGCGGACATCGAGCAGATTCTCATTCGGGGGGTTCATGGCCCCGGGGAAATCCACGTCGTAGTCGTTTAGTATAGAAGTATGAGCCCGTTGCGAACGTTGTGTGTACTCTCACTGTTCTTCCTCCTTGCTGGGTTGGCTTCTGCCCAGATTCTCGAGTTGGGTGGCGGCGCGGGGGTGGACCGGCTGTCCAACAATACGCTGTCACAGGTGGATAGCGCCAAGCTGAACAGCGGATGGCTGCTCGCCTTCAGTGTCGTGCTGAACACGCAGGAGCACTTTGGCCACGAGGTGGGATACCGGTACAATCGGACGAACCTCGACATCGCGGGCACCGCCTTAGGCATGGCCACCCATCAGGGCTATTACAACTTTGTTGCCTACCCGTTGACCGACAAGTCCAAGGTGCGGCCGTACATCGCCGGCGGCGGGCAGTTCAGCAACTTCGTGCCGCCAGGAGGTTCGGCGAGCTACGGTCAGGGATTCACGAAGTTCGGCGTGAACTATGGCGCCGGCGTAAAGGTCAGAACCTCGGAGCGGTTTCTCCTCCGGCTTGACTTCCACCAGTTCCTGTCTCCGAAGCCCGACTTTGGCTTCACCGAGGCCCCCCAGGGCTGGCTTCGGATGAACGAGGTCGCCGTCAGCTTCGCCTACACTATGTAACGCGTTTTTCTCCTCCATGAGGGCCTCGCCGATCCGCCCGGAACGGCGACGGTGGAATCAGACCCCGGTGCACCAGCGCCCCAAGCATGCCTCCCAGCAGAGCATTGCCCCACTTGTCCCATGCTGGAGAAGGGTTGGAAGGCCGCGATAATGTAACCTGGGGTGAAGGAGGACCTATGAGTATCTCATCCTGGGCTTGCATGTCTGCTGGACAACTTCTACAACCTTTCACCTATGAGCCAAAGGAACTCGGCCCGCTGGACCTGGAAGTCGCCATAACCCACTGCGGCATTTGCCACACGGATGTTCACCTGATCGGCGATGACTTTGGCTGGGACGGCTTCCCGGTAGTCCCAGGACATGAAATCGTCGGCACGGTCCGCGCCCTCGGCCCCGGCGTTTCCAGGTTCGCCATCGGCCAGCGTGTTGCTGTGGGATGGCAGCGCTCGAGTTGCATGGAGTGCGAATGGTGCGTGCGCGGCGCGGAGAATTGCTGCCCTGGCCAGCAGGCCACCTGCGTCGGCCACTATGGCGGCTTCGCGGAGGCGATCCGCATCGACAGCCGTTTTGTATTTTCCCTGCCTGACCAACTCCCCTCCGCAGCCGCGGCTCCTCTGCTCTGCGCGGGCATCACGGTGTACTCGCCGCTCCGCCAGGACGCGCGCCCGTGGAGTCAGGTCGGCGTCATCGGGATCGGCGGCCTGGGCCACATGGCCGTCCAATTCGCGCACGCTTTTGGATGCGAGGTGACGGCCTTCTCAACGAGTCCGGCGAAGGAATTGGAAGCCCGCCGTCTGGGCGCCCATCATTTCGTGAACAGCCACGATCCGGCCCAGATGGCGAAGTGCGCCCGTTCGCTTGACCTGCTGCTGGATGCGGTTCCCGCCGAACTGGATTGGGCCGCTTGGGTCAATCTCCTGAGGCCCAATGGCGTGCTCACCGTGGTGGGGGCGTCGCCTGGAATGATCAGTGTGCCGGCCCCGCTGCTCCTTCTCGGCCAGGTCTCGCTTCGTGGCAGCCTCATCGGAAGTCGCTCGGCGATCGAGGAGATGCTGCGCTTCTCCGCGCTGCACGGGATCACCGCCCAGGTCGAGACGATGCCCATGGCCGAGGTCAACGCCGCA
This sequence comes from Bryobacterales bacterium, assembly GCA_963798455.1. Taxonomy (GTDB): domain Bacteria; phylum Acidobacteriota; class Terriglobia; order Bryobacterales; family Bryobacteraceae; genus CAWCTD01. Next base: position 2,668,578 of record CAWCTD010000003.1, on the reverse strand, counting down.
ATCCAGCGCGTGCGCGAGAACCGGGCGCGCTATCGCGTGGTGCTCGAAAACTGACTACCTCAGCACCTGGAAGAGGTTACTGTAGTCGTCCGTCCAGACACGCAGCCGGTCATGCCGCGGGATTGTGTGCCCGCCGGCCTTGAAGACCGGCGACTCCAGGAATTGATGGTTCGCGGTGACCAGGACCCAGGTGGCCGCCAGGGTCTGCTCCTTGGCATCGCCCGGGCTCAGGACCGCCAGCGAGGACCGCCCGATGGAATCCGCAACCTTCGCCACCACCGGCGTGAAATCCATGTAACGGTTGGAGACATGCACCGCGAGCACGCCTTGCGGCTTCAGGTGACGAAAATAGAGTTCGAACGCCTCCTTTACAAGCAGGTGCACGGGGATCGAATCGCCCGCAAAGGCATCCAGCACAAGCACATCGAAATGCTGGTCGGGCTCTCGCTCGAGCGACAGCCGCGCGTCACCCTGCACCACGCTCGTATCGGCCTGGCAATCGCGCAGGTAGGTGAAGTCCGTCTTGGCGATCCGAATCACCAGTGGGTCGAGTTCATAGAACCGATAGGAGTCCCCCGGTCTGCCGTAAGCCGCGAGAGTCCCCGGCCCCAAACCGACGATCCCGACGCGGCTGTTGCCGGAGGTGAGGTGCTGGATCGCCAGGGCGCCGCCCGACTTGGGACCGTAGTAGGCTGTCGCCTGCCGGCGGCGTTCCGGCGCCAGCCATTGCGACCCATGGCTGATCCCGCCGTGAAGAAGGGTGCGCAACGCGGTGAGCCCTTCTCCGGAGTCGATCACTTTCACCGTCCCATAGAAATCGCGCGCCGCGAACCTCGCCTGCTTCAGCGGTGCGTACACAAGATCGGAAACGTAGGCGATCAAGACGAGTGTGAGCCCCAGTCGCACGGTGGAAGGCGTGTTCTTCGCCGCGAGCCACCACGCCAGACACGCAGCCAGGGCCAAGGCGATCGGATACTCGAAATACTCGTTGAACACCCGTGGCGCGACCAGCGCCACAAAAGCGCTGCCCAGTGCGCCGCCGAGCGCCACCATGAGGTAGAAGTGCGTCAGGGCCCTCGGGTCGGGCTTCAGACGGGCCAGTTCGCCGTGGCAGAACATGCAGCAAACGAAAAGACCGGCGCTGAGGATCACGATAGTCAGGACCAAGTTGCCGCCGCTCGCGGAGTAGTCGAGGGCGAAGGTCAAAGCGAAAAGCGCCGGCGTGAGCAACCAGCCGAACACGCCGCTGCTGTACCAGGGGCCGGGCGCGAAGCAGAAGATGAAGCTCACCAGGTAGAGGCTCAGCGGCAGGATCCATAGGAACGGGACGGGCGCCACGTCCTTGGTCATCAGGTTCGTCACCGCCAGCAGCAACGAGGACGAGCACGCGGCCAGCGCGACCCAGAGCAGCCTGCGCCTCCACTGGGGGGCAACGCGGCTTTCGCGCGGCGTTGATGAAGGCGCGGGGCGGCCCGGACTGCCGCGCATGCTGAGCACCGCCAGTACGCCGCAGAGCAGCGCGAATAAGACATAGGCTCCGCACCATGCGTAGGTTTGAGAGCGAAGGCTGAGGTAAGGCTCCACCGCCACGGGGTAGCACAATAGCCCAGCCAGGGAGCCCGCGTTGGAAAACGCAAACAGACGGTAGGGTAACTCCGAGCCGTGGCTCTGCGCATACCACGCCTGCAGCAGGGGAGTGGAGGCGGACAGGGCCAGGAATGGGAGCCCCACCATGACCGCCAACAGGCCCAGAATCTTCCCCGTGGGATCGCCCGCACTGCTCGGACCGTGGCCGGTGTTCACGGCGAGCCGCATGAGGAGAACGCTCGCGGTTAGGAGCGAAGCGTGTATGAGAGCCTGCCACCTCGGGCGGAGTCTGCTGGCCGACCAGTGACTGTACAGGTAACCGAGCAACAGCACTACTTGAAAGAACAGCAGGCAGGTGGCCCACACCGCCGCCGAGCCGCCGAACGGCGGCAGAAGGATCCTGCCGGCGATGGGCTGGACCAGAAACAGCAGAAAGGCGCTGAGGACAACCGTGAGGGCGTAAAGGCGCATCCTGGAGCCTACCTCCACCGCTTCGCGCGCATGAGATCGAAATCCTGATCGAAGGTCCACACGGACAACTTGAGTCTGCGGCTCAGAGTTGCAGTGAGGGCGTCGAACAAGGAGATCTCCTGGTCCGGCAGGCTCGCCACGCGCGTCGCGGCCGCCAGATAGTCGCCAGGCTCGGGATTCAAGGCCGCGACCCCCTCGACCAACTCCCGCAGCCAAGGCACGGCGAAGGCGGGGCCGAGCCGTCGGAGCACCAGTGTGTAAGTTTCCGCGATGGTGGTGTACGCGACGGCGACGAAGTAGCCTTCGGACTCCAGCCGCCCCAACTCGCTGCGCGCCCTCTCGTGGTACTGGTCTGAGGGATCGGCCAGAGCGTAGAGCGGGCCGGTGTCAGCCAGAACGGGTCTGCTCATCTCCGCGCGAAGTACTCATCGTGGCGCAGGCTGACGTCGGACTTGCCGCTGCCCTTGGACGCCGGCGTAATGCGCAGCGGCTTCGCTGGAGCAGCAAAGCCCCGGTGCGCCAGGTATTCGCGCAGAGCGCTCTGTACGACGGCGGTAAGGGCAAGGGGCACTTCCTGGTGGCGCAAGTACGCCTCCAGGCTGGGCCTTAAGTCTTCGCTAATGGTGACGGTCGCGCGCTTCACGATCTAATCTTATCACCAAATGGTGAAGTTGGTGCAAGAACAGAGCCTCCCTCTACTCACCGCCTCTCAGCCGGCTGTGGTAGCGGCTGTAGCTGAAGTAGAGGCACCTGTCCGATCACCAGCCACACGAGCAACCGGGCCCAGTTTGTCCAGCCCAGGCCAAACATCATGGCGAAGTTGACCAGGATGCCCAGGATGGGGACCAGCGGAACCCAGGGCGTCCGGAACGGCCGCGGGATGCCAGGCTGCGTTTTGCGCATGACCAGGATGCCGGCACAGACGATGATAAAGGCGAACAGCGTTCCGATGCTCGTCATGTCGCCCACCACCGAGATCGGGGCCAAGGCCGAGAACAGGCTCACGAAGACCATGAACAGCAGGTTCGAGCGCCAGGGAGTCCGGAACTTGGGATGGATGTCGGAGAATATCCTGGGCAGCAGGCCGTCCCGCGACATCGAGAAAAACACCCGCGACTGGCCCAGCAGCATGACCAGGATGACCGAGGTGAGTCCCAGGATAATCGCCAGGCTTGACCAGCGGGTGGAGCCACTTGAACGGCGTATAGGCGATCGCCACCGCGACCGGGGCGGCCGCGCCCTTGAACTCCTTGTAATTGGCCAGGCCGGTCATCACCACGGAGAACGCCACGTAGAGGATGGTGCAGATCACCAGCGAGCCGATGATGCCGATGGGCATGTCCTTCTGGGGATTCCGGGCTTCCTGGGCGGCTGTCGAGACGGCGTCGAAGCCGATGTAAGCGAAGAAAATGACGCCCGCTGCTCTGCAGGATGCCGCTCCAACCGAATTCTCCGAAGGTCCCGGTGTTGGGCGGGATGAAGGGTGTGTAGTTGGATCCCTTGATGTACCAGACGCCCACGCCGATGAAGACCAGCACCACCGCCACCTTGATCACCACCACCACGGCGTTCACCTTCGCCGACTCGCTGATCCCGATCATCAGCAGCGTCGAAACGGCGCAGATGACGAAGACGGCAGGCAAGTTGATCAGCCCGTGCACCAGTTGCCCGTCCGGGAGTCTCACCGGCTGCCACGGCGAGGCGATCAGGTAAGGCGGGAGGTAGATCCCGATATTGTGCAGCACGCTCACCACGTAAGAGGACCAGCTGATGGATACCGTGGCGGCGCCGACCGCATATTCCAGCACCAGGTCCCAGCCGATCACCCAGGCGACGAACTCGCCCAGAGTGGCGTAGGCGTAGGTGTACGCGCTGCCCGCAATCGGGATCATGGTGGAGAACTCGCTGTAACACAGCCCCGCGAAGGCGCAGCCGATGGCCGCCAGCACGAAGGACAGCGCGATCGCCGGTCCGGCATGTTCGGCCGCCGCGATGCCCGTAATCGAGAACAGCCCCGCCCCGATAATCGCCCCAATGCCGAGCGCTACCAAGCTCCCCGGGCCAAGCGTGCGCTTCAGGCTGTGAGCGCCGCCCTCCGACTCCGCCATGATACGGCTCAGCGGCTTGACAGCCAGCAGGTTCATCGTTTTACCTCTTTGCTTGTATACCATACTCAATCGGCGCGCTCGTTCTTCCAGACGAAGTACACCGGCAGTCCCAAGAGCACGATGATCAGTCCCGGCCACGTGTAGTTGGGCTTGTAGAGCAGCAACAGTATCTCGATGAGGCCCGCCCCCAGGATGTACACGACAGGGAGGACCGGGTAGCCCAGGGCGCGGTAGGGCCTCTCCGCCTCGGGCAGATTCCGGCGCAGGACGAAGATTCCGGCCATCGTCAGGATGTAGAAGAGCAGGACGGCGAAAATGACGTAGTCCAGCAGATTGCTGTAGGTCCCGCTCAGTGTCAGCAGGCAGGCCCAGGCGCACTGGACCACCAGCGACACGGTGGGCGTGTGGCGGACCGGATCGAGCTTGCCGGCAGGTTTGAAGAAAAGACCATCCAGGGCCATCGCGTAGTAAACGCGCGCACCCGCCAGGACCATCCCGTTGATGCAGCCGAACGTCGAGACCATGATCGCCGCCGCCATGATCTGCACCGCGATTGGTCCGAAGATGACTGCCGCCGCCGCTGTCGCTACGCGGTCCTCCGCCGCGTGCTGGATGGCCTCGAGCGGCAGCAGCCGCAGGTACACGAAGTTAGAGGCGATATAGATCGCGCAGACGATGCCCACGCCCAGTCCCAGCGCCAGCGGCACATCGCGGCGCGGCTTGCGCACCTCACCGGCGGTGAAAGTCACGTTGTTCCAGGCATCCGCGGAAAACAGCGCGCCCACCATCGCCACGCCCACCAGCCGCAATGTGGCGTAGCTCCAGTCCGCGTTTTGCCAAAAGCCGCTGAAGTTGGCTTGGGCAGCGCTCACCCCGCGCGTCGCCAGGAAGCCGAATCCGACCAGCCCGAGCAAAGCTCCCGTCTTGGCCACGGTGAAAATGTTCTGCACCGTGGCCCCGGTCCTGACCCCCCGTGTGTTCACCCAGGTCAGCAGCACCAGGACGGCGATAGCCAGCGCCTGCTGCGTGTTGATTCCCAGCGGCCCCAGGTGGAAAAGATAGTGGTCCGCGGCGATTGCCGGGAAGAACACCCCGGTGAACTTCGCGAAGGCCACGGCCACGGCGGCGATGGTTCCCGTTTGGATCACCAGGAACAGCGTCCAGCCGTAGAGGAATCCGCTCAGCGGACCGAACGCCTCCCGCAGATAGACGTATTGCCCGCCCGCCTGCGGCATCATGGCCGCCAGTTCGCCGTAGCTCAAGGCAGCGATCAAAGTCATCACCGCCGAGATCAGCCAGGTCAGGATCAGCAGGCCGGGACTGCGCACCTGCCGCGCGATGTCGGCCGAGACGATGAAGATGCCGGAGCCGATCATCGAGCCCATCACGATGGTGGTGGCATCGAACAGTCCGAGGCCCTTGACCAGCCCGGTCTTCGCTTGTTCGGGAGGCGCCGCCATGATAAACCGATATCATAACGTAGCGGCCGCATGGCGTCGAAGTAGACTGGAAGAAGGGGAAGTTGTTTGCACGCTCACGGCACGATCACGGGTACGGTCTTGAAGTGGTCGCTGGCGGCGACTGTGTTGTTCGTCGCCGTCGAGGCGGCGGCTGGCTTGGAGGCCCACAGCCTGGCTCTGCTTTCGGATGCCGGCCACAACTTCACCGACGCGCTCGCCCTACTGCTGGCCTGGTTCGGCTATGTGCTCGAGTCCAAGCCCGCCGACGAAATCAAGACTTACGGGTATCGCCGGGCGGGCGTGCTGGCCGCCTTTGTGAACGCCTTGGCGCTGGTCGTGCTCGCGGCTTTCATCTTCCACGAGAGCTATCACCGGCTGGCGTCCCCGCAACCGGTCAACGCGTCCATCATGTTCGTGATCGCGGTGCTCGGCTTGGTCCTCAACACCGCCATCATGTGGGGCATGCGCCGGGACCAGCGCCACGACCTCAACATCCGCGGCGCCTACCTCCACATGCTCGGGGATGCTCTGAGCTCCATTGGCATCATCGCCGGTGCGATCGTGATCCGCTACACGGGCTGGGAGCAGGTGGACCCGCTGCTTTCGATCCTCATCGGCGTTTTGATCATCTGGACGGCGCGGGATGTCATCAAGGAGTCGCTGAACATCCTGCTGGAGGGGCTGCCGCGGGGGATGAATCTGCGGTCGGTGATCGGGGCCATGCGCCAGGTGGAAGGCGTCGAGGACATCCACGACCTGCACATCTGGAGCCTGGGATCGCGCACCCACGCCCTGAGCTGCCACGTCCTGATCGCCGACGTTCCTCCATCGGAGAGCGAGGGGATTCTCAGACGCCTGAACACCATGCTCTGCGACCGCTTCCACATCGAGCACACCACGGTGCAGTTCGAGCACACCGGCTGCGCCCTGGCCGAGAACGGCTGCCCGGTCAGCCCTCCTCCAACAAGTGGAGCGACTTTGCCTTGATCGTGAGCTGACAGCATCTGCTTGACAAAATGAAGCGGGGCTGGGAAGACACGACAGCAGCCTGGACCCGCTGCGAGAGCCCCCTGGCTTCAATGCGCTGCTGGGGCGGCTGGCGTAAAGGTGACTGGCTACGCGCGGCGGCGGCGCAGGCCCGCGAGCAGCAAGGGGATGTTCACCAGGAGCCATGTCGCGGGCTCCGGCACACCCTCGTCGCCGGGTGCGCTGAAATTCGAGGGTGTGAACCTGCCAGGCGGGGTGGCCAATGTACTCGCCGATCTCGTTAATCAGCCCGCCCATGGCTTCGTACACCACGCGGTAAACGCCGCCCCGGACGAACATGCTGCAACTCTCGATGTACACGGCGCGGACCGCATAGGAGAGCAGCATGATGCCGAGGATGAACCAGGGCGCGGACCTGCCGATGGCCGTTTCGGCGATGCCGCCCACGTAGTACGCCGAGGAAGCGAGATAACTCGGGACGATGGCCGCCGCTTTGCAGAAGGAGCTGACGGGCTGCTAGGCTACGTTCCGAATCCGGCTCAGGTCGCCCGTGGCCGCCGTGCGCAGGACCGGTCCCATGTACTCGTCCACCATCTCGGCAGTCAGCGGGACCGGCATGTTCTCCAGCTTCATCTTGAGCTGAGGATCCCTGGCGGCGGCGAGCGCCCGGCCGATGTGCGCCTCGCTGAATCCGGCCACCTCCCGCAGCGTGACCGGCGCACCGACCCGTTTCGTGAAAGCGACGAGCGCGCGCGCCACGGCCTCACCCAGCTCCCGGCCCTGAAGAGGCTCGATGGAAGGCTCGGCGCACCCGGTTTCGCGGAGAACACCGGCCGGCAGCCGCAGAGGCCCCGGTACCGCGGGGGCGAAGAACACCGTGTAGTAGGGGTTCATCAGGCCGCAGGCGCGCGCGTGGCTCAGGATGTCGACAAGACTGAAACTGGTCAAATGCGCCCCGTTGGTGCCGCTGAGCATGATGGCGTAGCCGCCGAGGTCCGTGGCTAGGCCCAGCGCCTCTCTCGCTTCCATGTCCTTGGGATTGGCCATGGCCTTCGGTAGGTACTGGAGCACCAAGCCGATGCCCTCGCGCGCCACATCCTCCATGAGTGAGTAATAGGGTTTGCCCACTGCGCTGTAGAGCACCTCCAGCGAGTGCGAGATCCCGTCCAACCCGCCGTCGATGGTGAGAGACGGCGGCGAACCGGCGGTCACGCCGTAGTCGAAAACGGCGCGTGCCGGGATGACGGCCTCATCGACAATGAGCTTCTTCTGGCCGGTCTTGACGTCGGTGATGTTGGAGTACTTGGTGAGGTGGGCGCTGGAACTCGCGGCGGTCATGATGGCGATGTGCGGGGTCAGCTTGTTGCCCGAGGCCCCCAGCGCCTTGGTGACCATGCCCGTTCCGAAATATTGGTCGATGTCGCCGCCGAGAGTGCGCAAGACCTCGGCCGCTTTGGCAGCGTCGATGCTGCTGCCGCCGCCGAAGCTGATGATGACATCCGGGTCCAGTTCCCGCAAACGAGCGGCAATCCGCGCCGCGTCCTCCCGGGGCGCGTTCGGGGCGGCTCCCTCGACCACTCCGAGCAACTCGACGCCCGCCGCCGCCAGAGAGTCGCGGATGGTCTTCTCGGAGGCTTCCGAGCCCGGGAAGGCGTCGCGCACCCTTCGCCAGTCATCATACAACCGTTAACCGGTTGAAGTCGAGTCAAGAATCACTCCGCCGAACATGGGCTAATTACGATGTCAGGCCGGAACCGCGACGAGACTCTGTCACCCCAGGCATGCCGGGGGGTGATCGACTTGAGGCAGGTTGGCAGAGGTTGCGGCCACTTCCTGGGTGGGGTGGGTTCTGAAGCTAGCGAGAGTCGCCACGCTCACCTGAGTAATGGGCAAGCTCCTCACGGCTTGCCGTGAGATGCACTCTCATCATCGTCTGCGCCGCCTCGGGGTCACGGGACAGAATGGCCCGATAGACGGCTTCGTGCTGGCCGTGGATCCCTCGGAGATATGCGGTCAGATCGCCCGTAGCAAAACGGAGGCGGGACCGCGGAATCGTCGCGGTCCCCAGCCGGCTCATGATGTCGGCGAAATATCGGTTTCCTGTCGCGTTGGCAATCCGCAAGTGGAAATCGAAATCCGGCTCAATTGTGTCTCTCCCGGTGGCGATATTCTCCTCGTACGCCGCCAGTGCGCGGCGCATTTCCACAAGGTGCTCCTCGGATCGGCGAGCGGCGGCCAACCCGGCGGCCTGCGATTCGAGGCTGATGCGCAACTCCAGCATAGCTAGCAAGTCCTGGATCGTCAGGAGCGCTGTCGCATCCAGTTTGAAATTTAGACCATCTGCGGGTTCGAGCACGAAACTCCCGATCCCGTGACGGGTCTCGACGAGGCCCCCGGCCTGGAGTCGCGAGATCGCTTCCCGCACCACCGTCCGGCTGACGCCTTCCTGAACGACCATCTCAGCTTCCGGCGGCAGCCTATCCCCGGGACGAAGCGTTCCGCTGCGGATGCTCTCGGAGAAGTTGTCCACCAACTGCTGTGTGAGGCTGCGGGACCTCGGTCGCCGCCCAATAACCTTTGTGTCAATATCAGACCTCATACATCGCACCCCGGTGATCCTCTCATATGACATTATGACATCTTAAGACCCATTGTACACCAGGAGTGCCCATCGACATCATGGATCTTGAACTGCCCCAGCGATTTAGCAAGCCGAGATCTTCCGGGGACAGAACTGGTCTGCCAAGCGGAAAACCTGCCCCGTCGTGCCTGCAATGATCATTCGGCCTGCTCCCGCCACTAAACTCCCCTGTTTTCAGCCAGTTCTGTCCCTTGCCCCCCGATCTGCGAAATCGCTGTCCACTCGCATGAAGTCGCATAAAGTGCTTGACAGGTCCAGTCATATGATGTATGATCGCCCTTGCAACGTCTTGAGCCTTAGAGTATACTCCCACAGTGTTGGTGCTAAGTGGGAGAGTGAAACAGCCATGTGGCAGCGGCTTCGGGCGTGAGACTCTGCACGCTATTGATCGCGCGCCAGATCGGCGGTACCAGCGATAGTTTTACCTTTGGAGAGACCATGCCACAGCATAAATTGACGCTTAGAGTCATGACTATTGTGCTTTTAGCATCCGGAACCCTTGTCGCTCAAACCCAGATCCTGGGGCTGGTGACCGACCCGGCGGGCGCCGTCATTCTGAGAGCGACGGTCACGGCCCGGCGGGTGGCCACCGGTGATGTCCGCACAACCCAGACTAACGAGACCGGCAATTACATCTTTCCGTTGCTCGAGGTGGGTGACTACGAGGTCACCTGCGCGGCGCCCGGTTTCCGGACGGATGTCCGGCGCGGCATCGTCTTGGAGTTGCAGCAGAAGCTGCGCCTGGACTTCCAGATGCAAATCGGGCAGCAGGCGCAAACAGTTGAGGTGAGCGGGGCAGCCCCGCTGCTGCGTACCGAGGATGCGACGCTGGGCTCGGTCGTCGAAGAGAGGCGCCTGCTCGGTCTGCCGACCAATGGACGCAACTTCGCTCAAGTGGCCACCCTGATGCCGGGGGTGGTCTACGGGACCGCCCGCATGGGGATCGATGGCCAGGGGACCCAAGGCACCCGGGCCATGCCGGGCCAAGCCGTCGGGCTTTCGGCCAACGGCCAGCGTGACAACAACCAGAACGTCACCCTGGACGGGGTGTCGGCGGTGGATGGGTTCAAGAACATGATGCTCTTTGTGCCTTCGATCGAGGCGGTCGAGGAATTCAAAGTGCAGAGTGCGGTCTACTCGGCCGAGTTCGGGATGAATTCCGGGGCGCAAGCGAGTGTGGTCATCAAGTCGGGCACCAACCAAATCCACGGCACCGCGTTTGAGTTTCTCCGGAACAACGACATGGATGCGCGCAATTTCTTCCTCCCCGCGCCGCTCTTGAAGAACATATTGCATCGGAACCAGTTCGGCGGCGTTGCTTCCGGTCCGATCAAAAAAGACAAGACCTTTTGGCTATTCAACTACGAAGGACGCCGCGAGATCCGGGGCAATGCCACTCAGACATCGGTGCCGACCCTAGCCATGCGCGCCGGCGATTTTTCCGAGATCCTCCAACCGGGAAATCGCTATTACCCCACTACCAATGTCGCCAACCTCCTCATCCGTTATCCGGGCAACAGTGCCCCATTCTCCAACAATATCATTCCACCCAGTATGATCGACCCCGTATCCCAGAACATCCTCACCTCCAAGCTCACCAGCCCCTTCCCGCAAGGCGGCTTCATGCCCTTTCCGAACAACGACGCGCAGGCCAAGGCTGCTAAAAGCACCCTGAATCTAGTCGGCACGGACCGTCAAATTATGAACAGCGATTCATACCTCGGCCGCTTCGATCACAAGATCGGGGATAACGACCGTGTCTTTGCGCGCTATGTGTTGGTAAAGTCCGCCTGGACGGTAGATCGCCTGGTCAAAGTGACGAGTTACGTTACGGATTACTTTAACCAGAACCTCGCCATCGGCTACACCAAGATCCTGAGGCCCACGATACTGAATGAGCTGCGTTTCGGGTACAACCGCATCCATTATAGTACGCTCAACCCCCAGACCAACACGGATTTTACCCAACAAGCCCTCGGCTTGAACTTCACCGTGAACGGCCGCCCGCTTACGAAGCAGGAGGAATGTCTGCCCTCCATCAGCATAACGGGCTTTACCGGCATCGGCTGTGTCGGCAACCAACCCGTCTTTCACCTCAACAAGCTCTACGACGCTTCTGATAACGTGACCATCAACTGGGGCAAGCACAATTTTAAGTTCGGCGCCGAGTACATATACGCTCCTGTGAACACCGCGCAGGCACTAAGCTTTACTGCGGGGCAGCTCTCTTTCACGCGCAATATAGCGGGCATTCCGGACGCTTTCGCCGCCTTCATGCTGGGAATCCCCCTGAGTGCCAACTCCGCCGAGGGCAACCCGCCGAACCAGATGCGGCAGCAGAGGTGGGGGTTGTACTGGCTCGACGACTACAAAGCCACGTCCAAACTGACCATCAACTTCGGCATCCGCTGGGATTGGTACGGGCACTGGACAGATGCCCTGGGACGTATTCGCACTTTATCTCTTGCGAACGCCGATGTTCAGACGGTCAACGGGCAGGTATATCCCGAGTTGGTCCCCGGCCCTGGAGTGTCGAAAGGACTGTACGACATCAACTGGAAACAGTTCATGCCCCGGTTGGGCTTAGCCTACCGGATCAACAACACCACCGTGATCCGATCGGGTTCGGGGTTGTTCTACAGCCCGCAAATCGGTAACAACTTCAGTAATTTGGGTTCGAATCCGCCATACTCCGGCTCTACCCTGTTTCAGAATGACGTCAACAACCCGACGGCGACCATCGAGAATCCATTCGCCGGTACGGCGCAAGGCGGGCCGGCGGCCCTCGTTATGCTCGGTTACCAGCAAGCCGATCGGGGAAACCGCTCCATGTATCTTAACAACAAGATCTGGCAATGGACCATGGAGCTGGAAGAGACCTTCGGCCACAACTTAGTGGCCGGCCTTGCCTACGTCGGCAGCGCTTCGTCGAACATCGACATGGGGCTTACAAACTGGAACAACCCCGACCCCGGCTTGGGGGCGGTGCAGTCGCGGCGCCCCATTCAGTACTATGTAGATGTGCAGCAGCCTGGTGCGCTACTGCCGCTCGGGACAGTCAAGGCGCTCGAAAGCTGGACGAGCGCCAATTACAACTCCCTCCAGCTTCGCGCCGAGCAGCGCTACGCACATGGCCTGACATTCCACGCGTCCTTCAACTATCAGAGGGCAAATTCGATCGGCTACAGCGTGAATGAAGATGCCGCGTACGGGCCCAGAAGTCTCCAGAATCCCAACGACCGCAAGGCCGATTACGGCCGGTCGAACATCGACCAGCGCCTCCGGTTCGTGTTTAGCCATGTCTGGGAGATTCCGTGGCTGCGGAATGCCAAGGGCTCGAAGAATCGGATCCTCGGCGGATGGGCCATCAATGGAATCATTACGTTGCAGTCGGGCCTGCCCGTCACGGTCGGGCAGAGCGGCGATTCCCAGAACACTGGCTCAGGCGGAAGTCAACGACCGAACATCGTCTTCGGGCAGAAGGTAGACAGAGTGATGGCCAACCGCAGTCTCGCCCAATGGTTCAACACGGCTGCATTCGTGCAGTCCAAGTGCAACGGCTGCCCGGGTGCCGGCACCTTTATGCCCCCCCTGGGATATGGGAACGCGGGTGTCGCCTTATTTGATGCGCCGGCCACGAAGACCTGGGACTTCGCGCTCCTTAGGGAATTCAAGATAAGGGAGGGCCATACCGTGGAGTTCCGCTGGGAGACATTCAATTTCCTGAACACGCCGCAGTTTGCTGCGCCGGCCCGAAGCCTCGGCGTTGCAAACTTCGGCCAGATCAGCAGTACAGCGCTGAACAACCGGGAGATGCAGTTCGGGCTGAAGTACCGGTTCTGAAGGCAGGAGTAAGGATGGCATTCTGGCCTTAAAGGAGTGGCGGCACGCTTGACAGCGAGACTTGATTCCCCATGTTCGAGCACCCCTCCGAGTACATGTCGACTGTGATTTTGAGAGACTTCGCCATCAAGGAGCGGCGGATGAAGGAGACGGTCGAATGAATCGCAGAAACTTTTTGCAGGCTGCGGCGGCGGTGGGCCAACTTCCCAAGGAGCAGGCGACTAAGCAGAAGGGCCTCTTGAAAGTCGGGATGAAGCACGTTTCTTCCGACGCCGATCTGAAGGTGCTGGCGGCGCTCGGCGTGAATCACATTCTGGGCGACGTGCCCTCCCCCCGGATGGACGAAAAGTGGTCCGTTGAGGCACTGACGAAGTTCCGGGAGCGGGTCGAATCCTACGGCGTGCAGATGGACGTGATCGCACTGCCGCTGAGCGCCGTACCCATTGAGCGGTCCGAGAATCCAAACATCATGCTGGGCAAGAGCCCCGAGCGCGACCGTGAGATTGACGACATCTGTAACATGATTCGCAATGTCGCTCGCGCCGGAATTCCCGCCGCCAAGTACAACCTGACGATCCTCGGGGTGATCCGCACTGAATCCACGCCAGGGCGCGGTGGGGCCATGTACTCATCGTTCGACTATGCCAAGGCGAAGCAGGGTCTTGCTTTTGGCAACGCCCCCCGCGGCAGTTCCGGCGCGTCCGAACCGGCTCTGACCAAAGCCGGCACCGTTAGCGCCGAGGAGTCCTGGGAGCGGATCACTTACTTCCTAAAGCGTGTCATCCCGGTGGCTGAAGAGTACAAAGTGAGAATGGCCTGCCATCCACACGACCCGGCTATGCCTCGTGGCACGGCCTTTCGAGGCGTGCACCGGGTGCTCGACACGGTGGAAGGGCTCAAGCGGTTCATCGAGATCACACCCAGCCCATACCATGGCCTCATGTTCTGCCAAGGAACAATGTCAGAAAGTCTCAAGAACCCTGCCCGAGAGATCCTGGACGTCATCCGCTATTTCGGCAGCCGCGACAAGATCGTCGCGGTCGATTTCCGGAACATCAAGGGAGGATTTCTGAATTTCCAGGAAACGTTTCCGGACGATGGCGACGTGGACATGCTGCAGGCTCTGCGGGTTTACAGGGAAGTAGGTTATGACGGCATGCTGATGCCGGACCACGCGCCCGCAATCGAAGGTGACCAGCGCGCCAGGCAGGCCTTTGCGTATGCATTGGCGTACATCCAGGCCCTGGTCCGCGTCGCAAATGCGGCGGGCTGATTGAATGCCGTCCGGGAGTCCGTGCCCTTCCGCGGCGGTCCTGAGGGCTTCCACCTGCTTCGGGCAGACTCAGCCTTCACTGAAGGGTCAGTCCGCCGTCGGTAACATCTATTCAGCCACTGCCACACGAGTTGCCGGCACTGGGCCTGGTAGAAGCGACAGCAGCTGCCGGCGGGCGCAGAGGACGCGGATGCCGCTCCCGGTCGCCTTGCCTTACCAGACCGCGACTTACAGCCGGGCGCCGTTGGCGCAGAAGAGCGTCTTCCAGACCTTCTTTGGCAACCAGGAGGTGCGGAACGCCAGACGTGTCCTTAGAACGGACGAGAAAGGCGGCAGTTCCTAGTTTCTGGGTCCTCGGGAGGAGCAGAACCAGCTCCGTCGGGAGAGACTGAGGCCCTCCAGGAAGAAAACCGCTCTACAGGAGGCACATTGGTGTATACTATCTCTTACTTTGAGGATCAAAAATGGGAATATCCGTTGAAACAACAAGCACAAATCTGGAGGCAGTATGACGCTTACGAAATTTCGAAAGATTCCGCGACGTGATTTCTTCAAGGTTCCGCTGGCCGCCGGCGCTGCGTCATTCGGCCCCGGCGCCGCTCGAGCACTTGCCGCTCGCCCACGTATAGACGAATACGACCCGGACAACACCAAGATCGCCTCCGAGGTGAGTGGTCGTTCCGCTACCGACGACCAATTTCTGTTCCTGAAGCAGATTGGGGTGCGCTGGGTCCATGTCGAGTTCGGCGACAACGCTCCTTACGAAGTCATCAAGAGCGTCCAGGAGCGGCTCGGCAGCTATGGCATTAAGATCCATTGCGGCACCCTGGGCAACGTTTACCGCTCGCTCAAGATCCAGCTCGGACAGCCCGGCAGGGACCAAGACATTGAAAAGTTCCAGACCTTCCTCCGGGACCTCGGCCGTCTCGGCATCTTCTGCACCAAGATCGATTTTCACCCCGGTAACACTTACACGACCAAGCAGATCACGACGGAACGCGGGTACAAGGTTCGCGAGTACGACGTGAACGACTTCCATAAGGAAGTCGAAAAGCAAATGTACGACCGGGTCTATACGGCTGACGATATGTGGGCCAACTACACCTACTTCATTAAGGCTGTGCTGCCGGTTGCCGAGAAAGCTAATGTGCATCTGGCGTTACATCCTGACGATCCACCGACCGCGGCATCAGCCATGATGAACGGGGTCGCGAAGCTGTTCGTCGATTATAACGGACACAAACGGGCCGACGAAATTGCGGGGCACAGCCCCTATTGGGGACTGATGTTCTGCGTGGGAACCTGGTCGGAAGGAGGGACCCAGATGGGCAAGGACATCTTCGGCATGATCGATGACTTCGGCGCCCGTGGGAAGATCTTTGGGGTCCATTTTCGCAATGTCAGCTCGCCGCTGCCACGTTTTCATGAGACGTTTCAGGATGACGGGGTCACGGACATGTACGAGGTCATGAAGGCGTTCCGGAAGGTGAAGTGTACCGCCTCACTGATCCCCGACCACTATCCTCAACTGGTAAATGACCAGGGTCATCGTATCGCCGACGCTTACAGCATTGCCTACATGCGGGCCCTGTTGCGCCGCGCCAACGAAGAGGTGGGATAGCCATTGCGGGACGGACAGCAATGCTGTCCAGCTTAAGGTGGGGCAGAGGCCTGGTTCCAGCGGATAACAGCACGAGCCTTCGCCAGATCCTCGGGTCCAGCACAACGGGAGGTTGAGGAGTATCTGATCCAGCTAAAAGGACGCGCCGCCTGAACTGGCGCGGAACCCGTCGTAGTGGATGCCGTGGAACTATCGCCTGATGCTGCCGGGCCGAAGCCCTGGGGATGGACTTGGCAGTTCCTTCGTCCTCCGCTGAGCGTGATGTTCACATTCTGCTGGGAGGGCTGGCCGTCGATCTGAAGCACGATCGGCTGATCTCCAGCGGGATTGTCGTCTGGCACTTGAATGCTGATCTCGAACATGCCAGTGGAGGTCATGGCTGCAGACAGGATTACGGCGGGCTGTCCGCAGATCAGCACGCGGACTCGTGACAGATCGGAAGTCGGATATGCCTTGCTGAGCACTTGCCCAGCCGGTGTCCGTAGCCAGGACCGGATCCGCAGCGCGGAGCGACGATATGTAAGGGTGTGTTGGCGTCAAGTGTGGGTCTGCGGGGCGGCGCGAGCAGGCGGCGAGCGCGGATTCCCGCAGCCACTCACTGAAACGGTTTGGACAGCTCCCGGCCCCACTGTACTTGGGGCGGCCTCCCTCGCCGAGACTTGCAGCCCAGCGCACGTCGTCGGTGATTCCGAGGGTGACCATCACGGAGAGACAAGTGGTTGCAGAGAGGTTCTGCGTCGCTTCGCGCCACTCGTAGCGATGGTGCAGCCCGCCCAGTCGGGCGTTGGAAATCACGGTCGCGTTGGCTGACGGCCTCAGCTCGACTGGCCGCCGATTCGGCGTGTCCTTGTTCAACGAATCGTGAATGCGGTCCTGATGGTAGTAGCTCACGTACTCACGGATCAGCCGGCGAAGATGTTGCTCGTTCAGCGCGATGACATGGTCGAGGATCTCTTTGCGGCAACTTCCCACCCAGCGTTCCGAGATTCCATTTTGCCAGGGCGCCTGGGCGCGTGTTCGCTTGGGTTTCAGACCCGCTGCTTTCGGGAATGTGATGACTTCGACGTAGAACTCCGAGTCGAGGTTGAGGATGACGTAACGATAGGGGGCAGCCTCGGGAAAAGCCTCACGCAATTGCTGGACAACCCATTCCGCAGTAAGGTGTCGCGTTGTGTTGAAGTGCAGGATCTTGCGCGGTCCGTGTTCGATGACGAAGAAGCAGTATAGCAGTTTGGATGTCACGGTCGGCACGGTGAAGAAGTCGAAGGCCACGATCACCTCACGGTGGTTCCGGAGAAAGGCCAACCAACGTTTGCCTGGATCACCGCGTCGCCGAAGTCGGCTCAGATAACGGCCTTCGCTTCGTTCGGAGACAACGAAGCCGAGCTTTAGAAGCTCACTGTGACTCTCGGGCTCGCCCCAACTGGGATTCTCCTCCGCCATGCGGAGGATCAGCGCGCGGGTTTCTGCAGTAGTCCTCGGTCTGGCGCCACGCCCTCGGGACCGCCAACGCCAGTAGAGGCGAAAGCCAGCGCGATGCCAGCCGACCATGGTCTCGGGTTTCACGACGAGGAGAACCTCCGCCCAGCGGGACCAAACGCGGCGCAGTGTGGTCCAGAACAGCCGGTCAAACGAGTTCAGCTTTGGACGCGGCCGCTTCCGCTTGAGCACCGCGACCTGCTGTCGCTGTGCGAGAACTTCGAGGAAAGTGTCGCCGCGACTGCGGAGGAACACGCGGACTTCGGCCAGGATTGAGAGGATGAATTCGGGCATGAACTCATGGTTGTAGCATGGATGGCAACGTCCCAGGAGCCTTGGTTGCTCAGTGGCCGCAAGCCTCTGATTACGGGGCATCATGGGGTTTCGGCTACCCACAACGGACGCTTGTCAATCCAGCCCCACGGTAGTAGGTCGTCGAAGCCTTCGCCGAGGGATAGTTCGCCGCTCCGAACCATCACCTCGAACGATGCGGCGGTCGCGCGCGAAGCAAAGGCAGGCACGGATCAACTGAAGGACGTTCTCCTCCGGTAGCGACCGGCCGACGCCCAGCGTTACAGCACCCCGTCCCAAGTGTCGATCTTCGCCTTCTTTCGCTCCTCTTCACCGAACCAGGTCGTCGTGACGCACTTCGACTCGGTGAAGAACCGGATGCCGTCCTTCCCCAGCGTATGCAGGTCGCCGAAGAACGAGTTCTTGTGCCCGGCAAACGGGAACATCCCAACCGGAACCGGAATGCCCACGTTGATGCCGACCATGCCGGCGTGCGTGGGCCTGGCGAATTCCCGGCTGTAGTGGCCGCTCTGCGTGAAAATGACCGACCCGTTGGCAAAGCGGTTGGCGTTCATCAGCGCGACGCCTTGCTCGAAGTTCTTCACTCTCTTGACGCACAGCACCGGACCGAAGACTTCCTCGTCTCCTACGCTCATTCCGGGCTCCACGTGGTCGAAAACGGTCGGCCCCAGATAGAAGCCGCCTTCGTTGCCTTTGACCGTCACGTTCCTGCCATCCAGGACGAGCTTCGCACCCTCGGCGATGCCTTTCTCGATCCAGTCGAGGACCCATTTCTTCTGGCCTGCCGACACCAGCGGGCCAAGCTCTGACGCCTTGTCGTATGCCGGACCGATC
This sequence comes from Bryobacterales bacterium, assembly GCA_963798455.1. Taxonomy (GTDB): domain Bacteria; phylum Acidobacteriota; class Terriglobia; order Bryobacterales; family Bryobacteraceae; genus CAWCTD01. Next base: position 2,649,962 of record CAWCTD010000003.1, on the reverse strand, counting down.
TTGCGCTCCTTCGCGAACTTGACCAGCAAGGCCACCAGGTCGTCGGCGATGCTCTCCTCGACGGCGATCGCGGGCAGGGCCATGCATCGCTCGCCCGCGCAGCCGAACGCCGCGTTGATAATGCCCCGAGCGGTGCGTTCCAACGGTGCGTCCTGCAGCACCAGCGCGTGGTTCTTGGCTTCACAGAGGGCCTGGACGCGCTTACCATGCGCGGCAGCGGTCGAGTATACGTGCAAACCTACCGAGGTCGAGCCAACGAAGATGATCCCCTTCACATCCGGATGCTTGAGGATCAGGTCCGCTTCGCGCCGGCTGCACGTCACCACATTCACCACGCCCTTCGGCAAGCCGGCCTCGTACAGCAGTTCCGTCATCCGCAGGGAGGTCATGGGCGTCATGGTGGCGGGCTTCAAAACGAAGGTGTTTCCGGTCGCGATGCAGAGGGGCATCATCCATCCCATCGGGATCATGGCCGGAAAGTTGAACGGCGCGATGCCGGCGAACACGCCCAGCGGTTCACGATAGAGAACCGTATCGTAGCCCGTTGTCGCGTTCATCACCGACTCGCCCATCATCTGCGACGGGATCCCGCAGGCCATTTCGACGACCTCCCGGGCCTTCAGCACATCGCCCTGGGCCTCGTCCCACACTTTGCCGTTTTCTGTGGCTGCCAGGCGAGTGAGCTCATCCAGATTCTGGTCGATGAGGTCCCTGAGCTTGTACAGCACCTGGACCCTTCGAATCGCGGGTGTCTCGGCCCAGGCCGGGAAGGCCTCCTTCGCCGACTGGATGGCGAGGTTCACCTCTTGTTCCGTGCACAGAGGCGCCTGCGCGATCACCTGCCCCGTGCTCGGGTCGAAGATCTCGGCGTGCCGGCCCGACTGCGATGTTCGAGCCTCGCCGCCCATATAAAAGTTGAGTGTCTTGGCGTCTGTTGCGATCATGTCAAATCTCCTGGCGATGGATAAGACTCATTTTCTCATACCATGGCCTCCAGGCAGAAGTAACATCACGGATCTTGAACTGGCCATACGGTCCCAGATTCGAGTTGCGACGATCGGTTGGTTAAGGACGCTGCTGAGCCGCCCGCTCTCCCAGACTAGGACGGTGTCCACTCGCGCAAAGTGCGCGTGCGTAAAGTGCGTAAAGTGCTTGACACGCTCTGTTGTATGATGTATGATCTCTCTTGCGCCAAGGAGTTTTCGCGCTGATGGAAATGGTATTCTACTGAAAGTACACGGAACGCGGTGGCATCTTAATGCGTGATTCGCAGCTAGCGGAAGCCTCAACTTCAAACTCTCCCAGGGGTATCGTCACCGCATTGGTGACGCCTTTCGATCGGGAAGAGCGGATTGACTACGGCGCTTGGCAGGTCGTCATCGACACCCTGATTGCCGCGGGAGTTGACGGTCTGTTTGCGGCAGGCGGCCAAGGGGAGTTCTTTTCACTCGACGATGAAGAACGCGTTGCAGTGCTGAGCTTCTGCAGACGCGCGGTAGGGGAGCGTGTCCCGCTCTATGGCAACGTGGGATGCATCACCACGCGGGCCAGCGTGAAGCTGGCGCGTGTGGCCGAGGCCGAGGGCGTGGACTTTCTGGTGGTCATCACCCCGTTCTACCTGAAGCCTTCACCGGAGGAGTTGGCGGCGCATTATATCGAGATTTGCCGTGCGGTACGGGCGCCGGTGCTGGCGTATAACATCCCCGAGCGCACCGGGCTCGATCTCACGCCGGAGATCGTGACGCGCGTCGCCTCCGAGTGCGAGAACTTCGTGGGCCTGAAGGATTCGAGCGGCAAACTCGATCTGGCACCCAAATTCATGGAGGCCGCACCAGGACGCAGACTATCCGTCTTCATGGGCCGGGATCACATGATACTGCCCGCTCTCAAGCTGGGCTGTGCGGGCGCGGTCACCGCCTGCTCGAACGTGGCTCCGCGTCTGTTCGTGGATCTCTACCGTGCCTTCCGGGAGAGAAACTTGGACGAGGCCGCCCGGTTGCAGGAGCTCGTCAACCCGTTGCGCGTGGCGTTCGGCTTGCACACGTTCCCGTCCGTTATCAAGGTGGCCATGGAGTTGGCGGGTCTCCCGGCCGGCCCCTGCCGCAAGCCGGTCGGGCCGATGCCGCCTCAGGCGCGAGCGGACCTGTCCCGTGTCATGGATCGGCTGAGGGAGGGAAACTATCTTCCGGAGGCAAGGCGCGCGCGCCCGGCCTAGGCCCGTATGGCCAGGGCATTCTGACTTCAGAGAATGTCCTAGAATCGAGAATGGCAATCATTAGCAGAGGAGCATCAAGTGCCCAAGTTTGCAGCGAATTTATCGATGATGTTCAACGAGGCGCCGTTCCTGGACCGCTTCGGTGCGGCTGCGGCGGCCGGCTTCCGGGCAGTAGAGTACCTCTTCCCCTACGAGCACCCGCCGGAGGAGATCGCAAAGCGGCTTCGCGAGCACCAGCTCGAGAATGTGCTCTTCAACCTCCCGCCCGGAGACTGGGCCGCGGGTGAACGGGGAATTGCCTGCATTCCCGGCCGGGAAGGGGAGTTTCGCGGGGGTGTGGAGAAGGCGCTAACCTACGCCATCAGCTTGGGAGTGCGTCGCCTCCACGCCATGGCCGGCCTGGCGCCTGCGAACGCCAACCCCGAGGCGTTGAACGCCACCTACATCGCGAATTTGCGGTACGCCGCTGAGAAATTCGCTCCGCACGGCATCACCCTGCTCATTGAGGCGATCAACACGCGCGACATGCCGGGTTTCTACCTCAACACCCAAGCTCAATCCTATGCATTCTGTCAGGCGGTCAACCTTCCCAACGTCAAAATGCAGTTTGACTTCTATCACGCGCAGATCATGGAAGGAGACCTCGAGACCAAGTTGCGGAAGTATGCGCCCTACTGGGGGCACATGCAGGTTGCCAGTGTCCCCACGAGGAACGAGCCGGACTCCGGTGAGGTGAACTATCCATACCTGTTCCGCGTGATCGATGAGATTGGTTACGACGGCTGGGTGGGCTGTGAGTATCGTCCCGCCGGCAAGACGCTGGACGGTTTGGCATGGTTGAAGGAAGTTGGCGGACGTGATGAGTGACATTCGAGGACAGCATGACTGACCCCACCACCGCCCCGAAGTCCGTTCGCGGCACAGACTACCAAGTCCGTTGGACCATCATCGGGCTGCTCAGCCTCGGCATGGTGATTGCCTACGCCTCGCGTTCCAACATTTCGGTGGCCCTCGCGGTGCCGGATTTCATCCGGCAGTTCCAACTCTCGGACACCGATCGCGGAACGCTCAACTCGGCCTTTTTCTGGGCGTATGCCGCGCTCCAGATCCCTGCCGGATGGGTGGTGGACCGCTACGGCGTGAGACTCCCTTACGCCATCAGCTTCCTGTTCTGGTGCATCGCCTCGGCGGCCACGGCCTTTGCGCGCTCCGTGCCGCAGTTGCTCACATTGCGCGTCCTTCTGGGCGCCGGCGAAGCGGTGGTGGCGCCCGCGAGCTACCGCTGGATTCGCTTCAATTTCGAGGAGAAGCAGCGCGGTCTGGCCGTGGGCCTCTATATGACCGGCACCAAGATCGGGCCGGCCATTGGGGCTCCGCTGGCGGCCTGGCTGATCATGATGTACGATTGGCGGCTCATGTTCGTGCTGATCGGACTGGGCGGCCTCGTATGGCTGATACCTTGGATGATGCTGGTCAAAGACGACCGCCGGCCGCCGGCAAGGCAGGCCGCCACGAAGACCGGAGCAGCGCCTGTCCCATTCGGCAGAATCATGGCGAGCCCGGTGACCTGGGGTACCGTCATCGCGACGTTCTGCTACATGTACTTCGTATACTTCTGCATGACCTGGATGCCAGCCTATTTTGTAGAGCAGCGCCATCTGTCGCTCTCCAAGATGGGTCTCTACACGTTCTTCAGCTTTGGCGGCATGGCAGCCATGGCCGCGCTGGCGGGTTGGGCAGCCGACCTGATGATCGCGCGCGGCGGAAACCCGGTTACGGTGCGGAAGTGGTTCACCATCGCCGGTTTTGCCGTCGCCTGTACGGAACTGATCGGCGCGCAGTCTTCTTCGGTCAACGTGGCCCTGTTTTGGGCCGTGCTTTCTCTCTCGGGCCTGGGCCTGGCGACAGCCAACTATTGGGCGCTCACCCAGACCCTGATCCCGGCCGCTGCCATCGGACGGATCTCCGGAGTGCAGAACTGCTCGGCCAGCTTGGCTGGAATCGTCGCACCTCTTCTCACGGGGTGGCTCAAGGCGAAAACGGGCAGCTATGAGGCGCCCATGCAGGCCATCTGGTTCTTCCTGATCGTGGGCGTCCTGTCCTACCTGTTCATGATGCGCGAGAAGTACGCGCCGAAGGCCAGGGAAGCAGTTCGTTGAGTCTCGCATCTCGATGGCTACCCATGCGGAGGCGATTGCCGAAACACTTGCCGGGCGGGGAGTCGACTTTGTCTTCGGGCTGCCCGGTGGGGAGGTCCTGGCCCTGATCGACGCCTGCCGCCGTGCGGGCCTCCGGTTCCTGTTGACCGGCCATGAGTCCAGCGCGGCGACGATGGCCCAGGTGTTCGGCCAGATCAAGGGTGTCCCGGGAGTTTGCGTCTCGACTCTCGGTCCCGGCGCTACCAATCTTGTCACCGGTGTTGCCAATGCCTTTCTCGACCGTGCGCCACTGCTGGTCTTCACCGCCCAGATTCCCGGCGCCGCTCTCAGCACCATGAGCCACCAGCGGGTGTACCTGGACCGGTTGTTCGCCCCCATCACCAAGCGATCCCTCACGCTCGGAACGGCTGACAGCAGGGAAGCCACCTCGAGCAGCATCGCGCTGGCTTTGGCCCCGCGTCCCGGGCCCGTCCACCTGTCGTTGCCAAGCGACGTGGCACTTCAAGAATGTGCCCTTCGACCGGCGATGGAAAAACCCGCCGCCGGTCGCTGGGCGGGTGAAGAGATGCTGCCGAGCATCGCTGCCCGAATCAACTCCTCCGAGCGCCCGCTGGTGCTCATCGGCCTGGGTGCGGAGCCCTCTACCGCGGCCACGATCCGCGCACTCGTGGATCGCCTTCAGGCGCCGTTCCTTGTCACGCCGAAGGTGAAGGGAATCCTCCCCGAGGATGACCCTCGCTTTCTTGGTGTCGCTTCAGGGATGGCCATCGACCGCGACATTGTGGAAACGATCCGGGCCGCTGATCTCGTGGTTGCGATTGGATTTGACCCGGTCGAGTGCGACAAGACGTGGTTCGCGGACGTGGAAATCGTCGCGATCGACTCCGTCTCCATGACCGAAGGGCGCTATCGTCCGCTGGAAGCGATTGGCGACATAGTTGCCCTGGCCGCGGCCCTCACGGCCGTTGTGGAACCGAAGCCTTGGCCCGAGGACCTGCTCTCGTGCCGGCGCGAGGCCATCGCGCGCGCGCCCACTGCTGCCCCTCGGGGCCTTTCTCCCCTGAGGTTGATCGAGGAACTGCGCTCCACGTTTCCTCGCGACGGCTTGGTGACTTGCGACGTGGGCTCTCACAAGCTGTTGATGGGGCAGTTCTGGCGCACGTACCAGCCTGGGACCTTCTTCATGTCTAACGGCCTGTCCGGAATGGGCTACGGGATTCCTGCCGCGGTGGGCGCGCAGTTGGCATATCCTGACCGGCCGGTGCTGGCGGTGGTCGGCGACGGCGGTATGCTCATGATGCTGCACGACCTTGTGCTCATCCGCGAACTCAACCTCCCCATCATCATCGTTGTGTTCTCGGATTCCAGCTTGAGCCTGATCCGGGTCAGCCAGCAGCGCCGCGGACTCCCTACCTATGGAGTTGACTTCCCGGGCCCCAATTTTGCCGCGATCGCGGAGGCTTTTGGGATATGCGGGCGACGGGCCCAGAGCGCCGGTGAGGTCAGAATGGAAGTCGAGCGGGCCCTCGCCAGCCGCCGCCCCTTGGTGCTGGAAGTTCCGACAGACTTGAACGAATACTACGACTTAGTTTAGCCGGAGCCTACAATGTATACTGGGTTCGACGCAGCGGTTGAAATGGCTGCACGGGCCAGGATAGGAGACAGAAGGACATTCACATGCGAAGACGGCGGTTCTTGGGGCTGGGAGCAGTGGGGGGACTTGCCCTCGCCCAGAACAAGCAGATCGACGAGGTTATAGCCACAGCGACGCAGGATACCACTCCGAGAGTCGGAATCGCGCTTTCGAGTTTCAAGCAGGGCGCCGAGCACGACGGGACAAAGATCGAGGGCCTGCGCGATCCCAGGCCGCCGGACGCCGACCTCACCTCCTCGCAAATCGATGCCATGGTGCGCAAGGCGATCGATCTAGGCTCAACACGGGCAGGTGACTTCGCCTCTATGGTGGAACCCGACGACTGGGTGGTCGTCAAGACGCACATTCCCTCGTGCTATGGGCTCGCGCCCGAGACCAGAGATGGTGGCGCCCATCAACCTTACGTCCCCGGATCGGTGACCGACCCGCGGATCGTCCGCTCCGTGGTCTCCTACCTGGCAGAGCACAAGCGCGGCCTTCGCTTCACCATCGTCGAGGGGTCCCCGCAATGGCTGCCGGCCGAGAGGTCGAAGTCGCCCGTGGACGGGTGGACCACGGAGTGGGGCGGCGCGTTCGACGGGCTGAGCTACAGGAAGATGATCGACCATCTCACCCGCCGTTTCCCTAACGTGCGTTTCGAGATCACCGATCTGAATTTCGCGGAGTCGCTCGATCTGCCCGTCCCGGGGAAGGCATTTGCCAGTAACAATCCGAGCGGTGTCTACAGCATTCCCAAAGTCATCCAGCAGTGCGACCGCGTGATCAGCGTGGCGCCCATGAATACCGATTCGGTGAGCGGCGTTTCGCTTTCGGTCAAGAACTACCTCGGGATCGCGCCCGGGTCCAAGTATGGCTTCCCCAAAGACGGGCTGCTGAAACTCGGCACGCCGGACGAAGTCATGATCGACCTGTTCAGCTACCACCCCGCCGATTTCGCGATCGTCGGCGGCTGCTGGGGTGTGGAGGGGAACGGGCCGGACGGGCCCGGCGCCTCGAGCGTACATTACAACATCGCCGTCGCCGGCGTGAAAGCCATCTGCGTGGACGCCGTAGCCGCCGCGATCATGGGCTTCAATCCCGCCGACCTGCCGTTCCTGGCGCTCGGCGAGAAGAAGGGCTTCGGCATTTTCGAGGTCGACTACATCTGGACCCGTGGGAACGATATCGACGAAGCGCGCAGGAACTTCCGGAGGCCCTCCCAGTGGCATCCCGCCGGCGCTGCCAGGACAGACTGACGCCGCGCCGCCCCGCTTCTCACAAGCCGCGCAGGTGGAAGCCGCCGTCTACGTTCAGGACTTGGCCGGTCGAGTAGTCCAGCAGGCCGTCGGCGATGGCCCGCACGGCAAGCGCAATGTCGCCGGGTTCGCCCATGCGGCGCTGCGGCAGGAGCCCGCCGTCGATCCTTTCCTCGTAGATCTTCTCCACCGCCTGGATCATGTCCGTGCGAACGATGCCGGGCCGGATCTCAAACACCTTGACGTTCTGGGCCGCCAGACGAGTCGCGAACAGCGCCACGGCCATGCTCAGGCCGGCCTTTGAGACGCAATACTCTCCCCGATTGACGGATGCGGCGTAGGCGGAGATCGAGGTCACGAATACGATCCGTCCCTCTCTCTGTTCCAGCATCCAGCGCGCGGCCTGCTGGGTCAGGAAATAGGGACCCTTGAGGTTAGTGGCGATCAACTCATCGAAGCTCTCTTCGGTGGCCTCCAGGATGTCGCGCCGGATGCGCGGCGCCATACCGGCGTTGTTTACCAGCAGATCCAGCCGCCCGCAGCGCTCGCGCGTAAAATCCAGAAGCGCCTTGCGGTCCGCCGCGGAACCGGCGTCGCACTGGAAGATCTCGACGCCGGTCTCGGCGCGGAGGGATTCGGCGGCGTCCAACCGTTCCTTGTAGGTGGCCACCACGCGGTGGGTCTTCGACAACTCCCTGGCGATGCCTCGTCCGATGCCGCGGCTGGCGCCGGTCACGATCGCCACTGGCATTGTGTTGGCGTCCTCCGTCACTACTCTCGTTGCGCCTGTCTGGATGATAGCGCCCGCCGAGCGAAACGTTTTCCGCTTTCGAGCGCCTCGCGGTAGGCCGCCTGGCGTTCGGTTGCCGTGAGCCGGCGGCCGATCTGATGGTAACGTTCGAGGCTCAGGCCGACGACGTAGGTCCCGGCATAGGCAATGGCGGCCTTGGGGATGAGACCTTCGCCGAAGGGGATCCTGCCTGCCAGTTCGCGCGCGATCGCCCGCCACCCGAAGGCGGCGGTGATGATCGAGGCAATCTGAGACTTCTGCTCGAAATATCCCACGGGCCGGTCACTGGCGGCGGCGATCAGGAAGGCCATCCGCACCTGGTTGACCGTAAGCACGGCCGTGTCGGAGGCGAACTCGCCGGCCGCCCCCCCCAAAGCGATCGGGTTAGGGATGACGGAGGGCAGCGCCGTGAGCAAGGCGAACAAAGCGTTCTCCCGCGAAACGTCGCGAATGATCCCGTCGATGACCGGCCGGCGGAAGGGCGGCAGGCGGCGCGCCAGCGCCAGGGAGAGGTCCTTTCGCTCAAGTAGGATCTCGCGGACGGCACGCTCGGTGTCGCTATCGAGGGCGTTCAGATCGAGGTCCAGCGGCCGGGCGGCCTCCTGGCGAACGTGTTCCGGATTCAGGTGGCGCATCGCTCTTCGGATCTGCTGGAAGACGGTCATCATCCATCGCCTGCGAAGGCCCATCGGCGCCAGACAGCCGAAAGGCCGCCTTCAGGTCCTTTCGCCATTCTACCCCCAGCCCGATGCGCTCGACCGGGACTGCGGGCGAGAAGTATCGCAGGATCGTCTCCGTTGTGGGGTGGAAGTCCAGCGATGGGGCGATGAGCAACAGCCGCGGCGGATCCTTTCGCAGCTCGATTCCAGGAAAATATCCACGCTGCTTGAACTCGCCCCGCTCCAGGTGCCACTGGACTCGCATCCAGTAGTCGAGGGCCTGGAGTGGGAGGTGCAGGTCCTCGGACGCCTTCAACTCCAGCACGACGAGCCTGCCGGCTCTCTCGACGGCCACCAGATCCAGAACGCCTCGATCCCCGCCGGCGAACGCGGGCACCTGGCCGTAGACCGGCGCCGGGAGCAGGGAAGGCTCGAATTCTTCCAGATGGGCGCGGATCTGCGACTCCAGCCAGCACTCCGGCTGCATGCGGTAGAGCGGGTTCTCGCGGTCGGGCGCCTCCGGCGAGCGTAACCGTGCCAGCTCGCCCGCCATTCGCTCGATCTCCGTCAGGCTTGATTCTTCGGCCGGAGTCTTCCGCAGGAGGCCGAAATGAAGTGCGTCTTGGGCGGCGCGCGCGAATTCCAGACCGCGCACGCGAAGGCTGAGGGTGCCGCCCGGCCGGGCAACCCGTTCGACATACGGCAGCCGGGCGAGCCGCTCGGTCCATCCAAGGACCCGTCCGCTCAACGCCTGTGCCGCGTCGCGAAACGGATCCAACCGCGTTTCGATATTGCCGTAATCGGCCAGATCCACGGTGTCGGCGAAGTCCTCCGGGGAATAGACGCAGGCCAGGAATCGGGCCGCGCTGGGGCTCAGAAAGCGGAGGCGCAAGCAGGTGTTGCGCTCCAGACCCTGAGGGAGAAACAGCGTCAGCCCCTCCACGGACAAGCGCGGCTCCCTGCGCCTCAGGTAGTCCAGCCAGATCAGGCCGAAGGCCAGAATTCCGGAGACGTCCGCCCCCTCGGGTGGCGCGGCGATCGCAGCCAGCCCTGTCTGGCCCCGCCGCACCAACGCCCGCGGATAGAGCGGCGAGAGGCTGTGTTCCAAATCTTGCTCGGTCGAGAGCTCCGCGATCTTCCAGTCCGGGAATTGCCGGTGGAGCAAGCGGCGGAATCTCTCCCGGAACGAGAGGCGTCTGCCACGGACGGGGGCTCCGGAGAGCGCCGGCCTGGCCATGTCGATGAGAAGAAGCTGGCCCTCGCGCTTGGGGAACTTCTCGATGACCAGTTCCAGTTTCCCGGGCTTCTCCTTATGGAGCCCCGTGATGCGCCGCACGAGATTGCGGCGCCGGTCCCACACCTGGACTGTGAGGCGGCCGTTGCTCCAATCTATGGAGAATGAGCCGGCTTCAAGAGGGAAGTGGTCTTCACCGGCCTCGAGCAGGATGGGTTGACGGCTGGCGTTGAGAAAGCGCTCAATCGCCGCATGGGCCTCGGCCGGACCGCGCCGCCCGGGCCCCGGGGCGGAGGAAAGCATCCCACCTCATTATCCCGTAATCCGAAAACAGGCGCGCGCGTCGAGGTTCCTTCGAAAAGGATCCCGTATTTCAAGCTCAGCAAGGAATTGACGAATTGGTCAACTCGGCGTCGGCCTCCACGCCGCCTCCCGTCGCTTATGCGGGGGCCTCCGAACGGACTTCCTGAGTCGGCTGCTCCCGGTCATGAATCACCCATCCCTGCCTGCCTGACGTGGCGCGCAAGGCCTCCCTTCGAGCATTGACCTCATCCCCAGTAATCTGGCCTTGGCCCTGGTGACCGACTCGTGTTCCCACTCAACGCGTGAGTTTCACCAAGACCACACCGTGCGAAGGCACGTCCGCCGAGTACTCCCCGGCGAACTGACCACGGTCCGCGTGAGCCCAGAGGTCGCGCACTTTCCAGGATCCCTGAATACCGTGCTCGCTCCAACGCGTTGTCACTTTGGCGGTATCCCCGCCACGGTTAAACAATCCAACGGCATAGGCGCCGTCGGCCAGCGGCCGCGACCATACTTCGAAATCGCCGTACCTTGTTACGCGGGTCGCGGGCTTGCCCAGCAGGTCCTGATCAATGGCGATCACCTCCTTGTTGGTCAGGATCTGGAAAATCTCTGGCTTCATGTTACGCACATCGTTGCCGGCGAGCAGCGGCGCCGCCTGCAGACTCCAAAGGCTCATGTGCGTTCGATACTCCGTGTCAGTCATTCCGCCATTGCCGATTTCGAGCATGTCGGGATCGATCCAGTGCCCCACCCCGGCGTATTTCTCAAGTCCGAAGTGCTCAACGATGGGAAGACCTCGTCCAACCCGCTGCTCGAACCCGATTCTGGACATAGAATCCCAAGAGTCCCCAATGTCGCCGGTCGTCCGCCAGAGGTTGCCGCCCACCTTTGCACCCCAGGCGCCGACATTCTGCAGTCCGTATATGCACAAGGAATAAACGATCGGCCTGCCGCTGGCGAGCAGCGCTGCGCCCATCTTAGCATATGCAGCCGGGATGGAAACGCTTTCGTACACCTGCTGGGCGCTGCACCAATCGTATTTCAAATAATCAATGCCCCAGGCAGCGTAGGCCTTGGCGTCCTGTGCCTCGTGACCGAAGCTGCCTTCGTATCCGGCGCAGGTCTTCGGCCCAGGCGAGGAATAAATGCCCAGTTTCAGGCCCTTGCTGTGCACATAGTCGGCGAGCGCTTTCATGTCGGGAAACTTTTCGTTGGTCCGGATGTTGCCCTTTTCGTCGCGCGTACCCTCCCAGGTGTCGTCGATGTTGACGTAGACGTAGCCGGCGTCCCTCATGCCGGTCTTCACCATGCTATCGGCGATTTCGCGGACAATCTTGTCGTTCACCTCCCGACGGAACAAATTCCAACTGTTCCAGCCCATGGGAGGCGTCTTGGCCAGACCATTCCACCTCACCTCCTTGAATTCGGTGATCTGGAGTGGGGGAGGGACCGGCTTGGGCGCCTCCGTGGAATCGCGCTTCAGCAGAACCTCCGTAGGCTGCGGGGTACCAGCGGCCCTGCCGCCGCGAGCGCCAGCCGCGCCGGGAGCGGTGGCAGTAGCGGGCGCGCCGCTGGTCGGCAGCTTGATAAGCAGCCCATCAGGGGTGACCGTGCCCGTGTATTCGACCTTCCGAAAGTCGTGAATTCCTGTCGAGTCCCTGTCCTCGATGCTGCCACCCGCCGCTCTAACGCTCACCAACCAGATCTGGTTGCCAGTGACCTTTCCCTCCGAGATGTCAAATGCGACCGCTCCTAGCATCGATATGTAACCGGTAAGCTTCTCGCCGTCCTGCTTAAGTCCGACAGCGGCTGGCTGCCGCTGGCCGCTGCGTCCCGTGGTCTCCCCGACCCAGCGGCCGGTAAGATCCGCGGCGTAAACCAGTTGTGCTAACAGGATGCTGATTCCGAACAATAGTTTTCTCATACGCTTCAGTTCTCCTCATCTCTACTGCATGCAAAGACCACCGGGAACGCGGCTTCGTGACTGCTCGCGAGCTCGGTCAACGCCTCAGTTTCACCAACACCGCGCCGTGCGAAGGCGCCTCCGCCGGGTACTCAACAGAACTACTTCAACAATTCCGGGCGATGTAATGTCAGTTACGTCCGTCCACAAATGGTCGCGATTTCAAGAGCGAAGCCCTTGGCTAGAATTCTGATTGTCTTCACCCAGGATTTCCGTTTCTGGATCGCACCCACCACCTCAGAAAATGAACTTGAATCCGAGCTGGATATACCGCGGAGGCTTTCCTGACGACCCGTTGACGATCTGTCCGAACGTCGAGCTATTCGCATTGTTGGTGAACGACGACGTGACGATGTGACGATTGAAAGCGTTAAACGCCTCCGCGCGGAACTGGAAGCTTGTCCGTTCGCTGAACCGAAATGTCTTCATTAGCGACATGTCCGTGTCCGGGATACTCCGGATGCGGATGTCGGGAGCGCGGAGGCTGCCTCCGCGACCCTGGGTGGTAGTGCCCGGCCCGACTGCGTAACTAGGGAAGTACAAGAAATTGTAGGTGGACAGCGAGCATCCGGGGACATTCACGCTGAAAGGCTGCAATGCAATCGTGCCATTGTCAGCCACCCTGGCAACGCACGGATTGACGCCCTGAATGATCGAGGCTTTCCAGTCTGGGTCCAGCCCCGCGCTACGGACATACAGCACGTTGGCAGGCAACGACCACGGGTTTCCGGTCTGGTACTGGAAGATCAGCGTGTGCTCCCATCCACCCACCAAAGCATCCAGAAACCGGCTTGCACCACCCAAGACGGGCTTGCCCTTTCCGAATGGAAGCTGATACACCGAACTGAGCTTCATCACATGCGCACGGTCGTAATTGCTGAGGCCGCGTTCAGGAACCAGGCGCTGGACATCGATGAATGCCTCGCTGGAACCGTTCCCGCCGGAACCACCCTGTTCCATCGACTTCGACCATGTGTAGGCCACGCTGAGGTCCCAATCATTCGTGGCCCGGAGTAAGTAGTTGAGCTGCAGGCTGTTGTACCAGAGTTTCCCGTCGTTGCGGCCATACTGGGTGACGGTTCCGAATTCCGGAAACGGGAGGGCCAGTGTGGCCCGCGAGACCGTCGGACTGCTGCCCAGACTTGTTCCAGCAAACTGCGTGAGACCGTAGAAAGGATTCGCAACGAGCTGGTTGCAGTAGGTGGGACTGCCGCCTTCGAGCGGATTGCACGACTGCCGAAAGCTCAGACTATATGCATTGAATTGGTGAGAACGTCTGCAGCTTATAACCCCTGTTTCCAACATAAGAGATACCGATTCGCGATTGCCGCGGCAGTTGATATTGAAGGCCAAAGCTGAACTGGAGGGAGCTCGCAATCCTGAAATTCGGATCGGAGAAGCTGATATTCTGCCCGACCAGGGACCCTAGCCCCAGACTGCTGCCGGGCGGCTGCAGAACTCCGCTCGGAAACGGGTTGGTGAGTAAGTTGGAGAGCGGAGTGCGGCCGTCGTCGAGGGAATTCACGACGTTGGTGGTTTGGCTAAAACCCTCCAGGCGGTTCCAATCGTTGTTCGGATTCATCATGTACCGGCCCCCGCCGCCGCGGATCACCAGGTTCGAGGTAATCTGATACGCCATACCAAACCGGGGCTGGATCCCGCCCCAGTCCATGTTGGCCGCGGCTTGCCCCAGACTCGCATACTGCAATCCGCCCTTTACCGTGGGATAGCCTGGAAACAGGGTGCGATTGATCGAGGCATCGACGGGATTGGTGGCATTCGAATCGAATCCGCGGGTCATACGGGCGTACCGCTCCTTCGGCGGCAGGAAGAAATCCCAGCGCAATCCCAGGTTCAGGGTGAGCTTGTGCGGCTCAACTTCCAGTCGTCCTGGACGTAGGCGGCGTAGTATCGATTCAGGTACGCCGGGCTGGCCACGACGCTCACGTAGCCACTCGCGGGGAGTCCGAGCAGAGCGGAGGCCCAGGAATTGCCGCTCAGCGCGTCCGCCCGGTTATAGGTCTGTTGGGTCCAGGCGGGATCGAAGGTGAAATTGACGGAGGTCCCCTCAGACGGGGTGTTGTAGTAAATCCAGCGCAGGTCCGCGCCGAACTTCAAAGCATGGGAACCTGTTACCTTCATTGTGGTAAGTGCGAGCGACCAGGTAGGGGTCACATTGTAGTTAGTGCCACAGCCATACCCCAGGCCGGTGTATCCGCTAAACGAATATACCCCAAAACAGTCCTTTACTGGCAGTTGCGAGATCAGCGACTGGGGGAAGCCCAGGGTCGTCATATCGAAGCCTCTGTTGTGGACACTGTTAGGATCCGACGACCAATAATTCTCCAGAAAATTCGCGTATGAGAGCCGCGCTCCCGCGATGAGAGTGGGCGAAAGAGTCCCTGTCCAGTCTATCACGTACGCATCGTTGATCCGCTTCAGCGGGTCCGGGCCCGTCCGCCCCGGCCCGGGTAGGCCGTTGTTGTTGCGGTTCTCCGTCCGGTCATTGCTCGCTTCCCGGAAGTAAAGGCGATGCTTGGATCGCAGGTTCTGGTCGAACTTGATGACCAAATTGTAGAAGTCGTCTCTGTCGAGATTGATACCGCCAGGAATGAACAGGTCATTGGTTCCATAAGCCGAGCCCGCCGTTTTGGTGTTCGGCTGCAGGTTATAGCTCATAATCTTCGACACGATCGGGTTGAGCCGGCCCGGCGCCATCATGTTGTTTGGAAACGCCGCACGGCTCACAGTGCCGTCCAGATTGATGATAGCGTTCGAGGGGTCGTAGATCGTGATCTTGCGCCCCTGCGAGTCCACAAGCTTGCTGAAGTCGCCATTGAGCATCTCCGGCTGCGGAACCGAGAGGAGCGTAGGACTGGGCGTCCCCTCGCGGTACCCTTCATAGTTGAAAAAGAAGAAGCTCCGATCCCGGCCGTTGTACAGCTTCGGGAACCGGATCGGACCCCCAACGGATGCGCCGTACTGGTCCAGAAAATGGCCGCTCTTCCCTGTTCCCGCTGCGTTGTTCTGGAATGAGTTGGCGTCCAGCGCGCTGCGCCGCATGAACTCATACACCGTGCCGTGGAGCTCGTTCGTCCCGCTCTTCAGCGAGACGTTCATGACTCCACCGGATGTCTTCCCATATTGCGCATCGAACGAATTCGTCTGGATCCTGAATTCCTGCACCGAATCGACCGGCGGGACCAACGCGAGGTTGTTTAAACCCGCCTGCGCGTTATTGGGCGCACCATCGAGCAGGAACTCGTTCTTTGAATTCACACCGCCGTTCACGGTCCAAGTGGCGATTGCGCCATTATCGAACGGGCGTTGATAGGTTTGGCTGTTGTACAACACGCCGGCCGACAGAGTCGCCAGCATGAACGGATTGCGCGCGTTCAATGGAAGTTCAGCTACCTGCCTCTGGTTGACCACCAGTCCCAGGTTGGCGCTTTCAGTGTCGAGAACGGGCGTTTCGGCTCTCACCGTCACCGACTCGCTACCCGTCCCGATCTCCATGGTGATATCGATGCCCGCGGTATCGCCGACATTAAGGGTGATTTTCTCGCGGAGGTACCTTTTGAAGCCCGCCGCTTCCGCACTGAGGCGATACACTCCCGGCCTCAGCGATGGGATGATGTAAACGCCCTGCGCGTTGGTAACCGTCTTGGAAACCTCATTCGTTGCGGTGTTGGTGATTTGAACCGAGACGTTCGGCATGACCGCTCCCGAGGGATCGATCGCATGGCCGGTTACGGTAGCGCGGTACTCCTGGCCGAACAGCGACAGCGCCAGTAGCGAAAACAGTGCAACCGTACGACGTAGTTTCATGTGACGTGGACTCCTCAATCCGTCGCCATATATTAAACGGTTAACACGCTGCTTGTCAAGTGACTCTGTAAAAAATCTGCGATTCAGACACTGGGGGAGGAGGGGGGGGGGGGGCGTTGGAACACTAAGAAACCAAAGGTGGTTGCAAAAAACATGCAGGAGGAAGAATATTTTTTCGGGGGGAGAGGATGAGCGTCCATCCACTTCGGGTCCGATACGGTGTAGGGGTGTTGAGAAGGCCGCCAATAGCTCTCGTGGTGGCAGGCGGCCGGTCTGGGCCACACCCAGGGTCCTCAACGGGCTGGGTGGGTTAGACTACTGTCTGAATCGCAGGTGAGAAAATGTTCGACTGAGGTTATGCGCGGTTGACACAAGCAGCCCGTGAGGGCCAGACGGTCCCGCGGAGGGCTCACGTTCCCGCCATCCGATCCAAACAACGTGCGCATTGCCCATTGAAGCGTTTAGCATCTTCGTAGCAGCGACTGGCGGCTGCGCCCGCGGATGGTTTATATTTGTGCGGAGGGCACAGTGCGATGGTGACAGGCAGGACGATAGGGAGGCGTTATCATGAGCCTTTTGGAGAATAGAGTCTATCGGGTGGCGACGATCATGGATGTCGCCGCGAGGGCAGGCGTGTCGGTGGCCACCGTTTCCTACGTGGTCAACGACACCCGCAAGGTGCGCGCCGAGACACGGTGGCGGGTGATGGCGGCCGTTCGCGAGCTCGGCTACGCACCGAACGCCGCGGCGAGAAACCTGGCTATGGGGCAGAGTTCCCTGCTGGGGCTAATTGTCTCCGACATCCGGAATCCGTTTTTCCCGGAAATCATCACCGCCTTTCAGGAAGCGGCCAACCTCCGCGACATGGAAGCCATCGTCATGAACACCAACTACGACGCGCAGCGGACCCGGGACACCGTGAACCGTTTGCTCGCGCTGCGGGTTCCTGGCGTGGCGGTTCTGACGTCGCAGATTGACCGCCTGGCCACGGCGACACTGATCCGGCGCGAGATCTGCGCCGTGTATTTGGATTTGGGCAAGGTCGATCGTTACATCAGCAACATCGCCGTCGATTATGAACAGGGGATCACGGCAGCGCTCGAGCACGTCCGGCAGCTTGGTCACGTACGAATCGGCTTTATCGGCGGCGCTTCGCACCTCTCCTCGGCGCAGCGCCGCAAGCGGGCGTTCCTAAAGGGAGCGGAGAAGGCGGGGCTCGCCGAAGTGAAGGTTGTGGATTCGAATTTTACCGTCCATGGGGGTTACTTTGCCTGTTCGAAGCTTCTGGCCGGCTTCCCCGCCACCGCCATCATCGCCGCCAACGATCTGATGGCGATCGGCGCCATGCATTGTGCTTACGACCGCGGGATCCAGGTCCCGGCCGGCTTGTCCATCGTGGGTTTCGACGATATCACCTTTGCACAGTTCAACCAGCCGGCTCTGACTACCGTGGCTGTGCCGCGAGCCGAAATCGGCCGCGTAGCCTTCGACGCTCTTCGAACCATGATGGGCGCTCCGGGTCACGCCGGCAACGAATATCGCGTCGAGACCAGCCTGGTCGTCAGGCAGTCCACCGCCCCCGCACCCTGACCCGGCTCCAAACCGGGGCCTCTCAGCCTCGACGCTTCTCCGTTTAGGACCACTGACTCACCAGCCGGCGGGAGTCAGAACTTCATTCCGAGCATTTTGCGGCCAACGATCTTGGCCACGCCCAGCGGGCCGTAGCGCTCCTGGAGGAGTTTCACATACAGCGCCCGCGTGTCGTCCGGAGGGACCTTGTGCGCTTCCTTCTTCTTCAGCCGCAGTGCGCCTGACGGGCATGTGGTCACGCACAACGCGCACCCGATGCAGCGCGAGTCGTCCACCCTGGTTTTCCCGTCGTCGGCCGAGATCGCGTCCATCTGGCAGCGCACCTGGCACGTCCCGCAGGACTCGCAGAGGTCCGTATCCACTTCGGCACAGTAGGTCGAGCTGAAGTAGTCGGCGGGCCGGGGAAAACGTTTCGCGGAGTTGAGCACGCCGCAGCAGCAGCCGCAGCAGCAACAGACGAACAGCGGGCTCTTCGTGTTCTCCGGCTGCAACACCAGGCCCTCCTTGTCGGCTTCATCCAGCAGTTGCAGCATCTCATCCTGGCTGATGGGGTGGGCCGCGCCGCGCTCCACCATCACCTCGGCGGCCATCCCGATCGTGAGGCAGTTCTCGCGAAGCTTGGTCTGTTTGCAGGGCTCCCCCAGCAAATCTTTGCCTTGCCGGCAGATGCAGTTCATCTTGGCGAAGGGGCCGCTCGATGACCTGATGTGTTCCCGGATGTCATCGTAGGTGGCCACGCCGCGTTCCACCTCGATGGTCCTGTTGACCGGGACGGTCCGCATCTGCGTGGTCTTGGTCGTGTGGAACGCCTCCCGGAAGGCCCCCTGGAGGTACTCGACGGCATCGCGCGCAAACTCGGGAGTGAGGCGGTTGAGTTGTTGCTCGTACATGCCAAGGGCAAAGGGCATCTTCCCGTAGTGCGGCTCACCACCGATAGGGACGCGCTGGAGGAGCCCTTTCTCCGCCATCTCGTTCAAGGCTTCCATGCACTCCGTCAGGGTCGTCTGCGACTTGAGACGCCTGTGGATCACCGCGGCCGGCTCAGGAATGGCGCTCAATTGCAGTGCAACCACGGCCTGCGCGGGGGTGAACAGGTGCTTCAGAATCCGGATCTCAACTCCGGATTCGGTGGCCGGGAAGCCGACGGGCATCCGGTCAAGATGCTGCTGGAGCTTGCGGTAGAGATCCTCCGCTGCCATGGCACATCCTCTCGGCTGATTCTACACCAGACCCGCCCATCTTGTTATAGTGTCGGAGTGTTGAGGGAGAGACTGAGCGAACTGGAAGAACGCATCGGCAGGGCGGCCGCGCGCGCCGGGCGCCGGCGCGAAGATATTACCCTCGTCGCGATCACCAAGGTCTTTCCGTTCTCCGTCATTCGAGAGGCCTACACGCTTGGAATCCGGCACTTCGGCGAAAACTACGTCCAGGAGTTCGAGGCCAAGGCGCCTGAGGTGGCGGACTTGGTCGAAGCGCAGTTCCATTTCGTGGGCCATTTACAGTCGAACAAGGCCCGCCGGGCTATCGAGTTGTTTCAGGTGATCGAGACTATCGATACAGAAAGAATAGCGCATAGAATCAATGAATTAGGAACGTCTATAGAGGTAATGCTTGAAGTCAGGCTCGGCCTTGAGCAGGCCAAGAGCGGCGTGGAGCCCGAGCGGTTGCCATCCCTGGTCGAAGCCGTGCGTGCCTGCCCCAACCTGCGCCTCACCGGTCTGATGACCATGCCTCCGTGGTCCGACGAGCCGGAGCAATCCCGCCCTTACTTCCAACGGCTCAGGCGGCTGGGCGAAGAAAGCGGCCTCGGGTGCCTCTCCATGGGAATGTCACAGGATTTCGAGGTGGCTATCGAGGAAGGCGCCACTCACGTGCGCATCGGCACGGCCTTGTTCGGATCGAGGCGAAGAGCTTGACCGTCGGCTTCCATTCCCCGCTGCCCCCCGCCCGGAGCGGAGTGGCGGATTACGCTGCGGCTCTGCTCGGGGCACTGCGACGTTACGGCAGGATTGAAGTGGGCTCGCGATCCGCCGACGTTCAGCTTTATCACCTGGGCAACAACCCGATCCATCGCGAAATTTACCGGCGCGCGCTCGCGCAGCCGGGCGTGATCGTGTTGCACGACGCGGTGCTGCACCATTTCTTTTTGGGATGTCTGGATCACAGGCACTACGTGGAGGAGTTCGTTTTCAATTACGGCGAATGGGACCCCGGGTTGGCGGAGGCGCTTTGGGCGTCGCGCGCAAACTCGGGGACGGACGAGCGCTACTTCCGCTATTCCATGCTGCGGCGGATCGGGGAGGCGTCGCGGGCGGTGGTCGTGCATAACCCGGCCGCTGCCCGGATGGTTCTGCATCATGCTCCCCAAGCCCGCGTGCACGAGATTCCGCACCTGTTTGCCGTTCCCCTGCCTGCGCCCGCGGCCGACCTCGAAGAGTTGCGCAAAGCGCTGGGCATCAGCCCCGGCAGCTTCGTTTTCTGTGTGCTCGGATACCTAAGGGAATCCAAGCGCTTGCCGGTCGTACTGAAAGCTTTTGATGAGGTACGGCGGCAAGCTGTGGACGCGGTGCTCGTCTTGGCGGGAGAATTCATTTCGTCCGACCTGGCAAGGGCGGTTGGCCCATTCATGAACAGGCCGGACATCCGTTTCATCGGCGCGAGGAGCGACCGGGATTTTTGGCGCCTGGCAGCCGCCTCGGACGCTTGCATAAACTTGCGCTACCCGGCGGCGGGAGAGACTTCAGGGATCACGATCGGTCTGATGGGCATGGGGAAACCGGTCGTTGTCACCGAAAGCGAGGAAGTGTCTCGCTTTCCTGCCGGTTCCTGCCTGCGCGTGGACCACGCGGTTGCCGAGAAGGACGAACTGGTGCAGTATATGATGTTGCTAGCCCGCTCAGGCGGCCTCGACGGCGAGATCGGCCGCCTGGCGGCGGCACATATTCGGGAGTGTCACTCCTTGGAAGCGGTGGCTGGGTCCTATTGGGAAGTCCTGTGCGCCTGCCGCAACTGAAGCTGTTCATTTCGTTTGCGCTGGCCCTGGCTGCCTGGCCGCAGGGCCTGGAGCAGGAACTTCAGGTGCGTGTGGAGATGCGCGACGGGGTGAAGCTCTCGACCAACGTTTTCCGCCCCGCGGAGGCAGGCCGCGTGCCGGCTATCCTGGTTCGGACGCCGTACGGAAAAGGCAAGGCTTTGAGCGGCACGTATCGCCTGTTTCTGAACCACGGCTACGCTATGGTCGTCCAGGACGTGCGCGGCCGTGGCGACTCCGAGGGGGTGTTCCGCCCGCTGGAGCAGGAGGTGGCCGACGGGCACGACACGCTGGACTGGATCGCCTCGCAGCACTGGTCGGACGGCAAGGTGGCCATGGTGGGTGGTTCCTACCTCGGAATCGTGCAATGGAAGGCGGCCATCTCCAACAACCCGTACCTGAAGGCCATCTCCCCGGCGGTCTCGGGTTGCGATGACTACGAGGATCGGTTCTATTCCAAGGGCGGAGCCTTGAAGCTGGGGCATCGCTTGATTTGGCTGGCCGAGAACCTGCGCGCGCCAGGCTTCTCGCCTCCGGATTTCCAGAAGTACATTCTTCATCTCCCATTGCGGACCGCCGATCGCGCCGCCACCGGGCACGCGATCGACATGTTCCAAGAGGCTCTGGATCACCCGTCCTACGATTCCTTCTGGAGGTCCATCAGCACGCGCGAGCAGTTGGACAAGGTGCGTGTTCCGGTGCTGGCGTTCGGCGGCTGGTACGACCCGTTCGTGGAGAACGACCTCGATGCGTTCGTGCGGCTGCGGGCGATGGCTCGCGAAGCGCACATCGTGATTGGCCCCTGGGCCCACAACACTTCCTCGCGCTTTCCTGGTTTTGATTTCGGGCCGGACGCGGATCTCCCCATCCGCCGCCTTCAACTGGAATGGTTCGATCGCTGGCTGAAGCCGCGGGAACCGCCCAGGACCGTCCCGCCGGAACGGGTCTTTCTGATGGGTGTCAATCGCTGGAGAGATGAGCAGTCGTGGCCTCCGGAGGGCGCCCGCCAAGTGCCATGGTATCTGGCCGCCGGCGGCCGGCTCAGCGAGACGGTACCCTCCGGGGGCAAGCCAGACCGGTTCGTATATGACCCCCGCAAGCCGGTTCCTACCATGGGCGGAGCCGTCTGCTGCGACGCGAAGATCTTCCCTTGGGGCCCCATGGATCAGCGGCCGGTGGAGAAACGCGCCGACGTGCTTCTTTTCACCAGTGCTGTTCTCGGCCGCAATGTGCCGGTCTTGGGGACAGTCAAGGTGATACTGTACGTGTCCACGACCGCCCCGGACACCGACTTCACCGCCAAGCTGGTGGATATGTACCCTGACGGCCGTGCTGTCAATCTTACTGATGGGATTCTCAGGCTGCGTTACCGGGAATCTGTCGAGCGCCCGAAGCCGGCCAGGCCGGGCGAGGTCTACCGGATTACGATTGACGCCGGCGTGACGGGCAACGTCTTCCGAGCCGGTCATCGCCTTCGCCTGGAGGTTTCAAGCAGCAACTTCCCGCACTACGACCGCAATCCCAACACTGGAAAGCCGGTCGCCGACGAGACCAAACTCCGCACGGCCGCACAGACTGTTTACCACGATCCGAAACATCCGTCGCACGTGACCGTGTCCGTGGTTCCGTAACGGCTACGATCCCGCGATCGCCTCGGCGATTTTGGCGCCGTGGAAGCGGCCGTTTTCGATGAAGATCTCGTTGGTGTGCATGCCGGCCACGAGCACCCCAGCCAGGTGCATCCCCGAGCGCGCGCTCTCGAGTGTCACGCGATCCGTGTAGGGCCGGCCTGTTTCCGAATCGAAGGAGATCCCGTGAGCGGCGAGGAACTCAAGATCCGGGTGGTAGCCGATCAAGGCGAACACGAAGTCGTTCTTCAACGTCAGATCACCGTCTGGGGTTTCGATCAGGATGGAGTCGGGTGTGATCTCCACCAGGCGGGATAGGAAATGAGCCTTGATTTCACCGGCCTTGATGCGGTTCTCGAGGTTGGGCCGGATCCAGTACTTCACCTCATTCGACAGGCCCCCTCGCCGGTGAATGAGCCTGACACGGGCGCCGGCCCAGAGCAGCTCCAGCGCGGCGATGGCCGCCGAATTCTTGCCGCCGATCACGGCGACGTCCTGGTTATAGTAAGGATGCGCTTCCTTGTAGTAGTGAAGGACCTTGTCCAGGTCCTCCCCCGGCACGTTAAGCCGGTTGGGCCGATCGTAGTAGCCGGTCGCCAGCACAACCTTGCGGGAAGTGTAGGCGTGCGGCTGAGCCGCGCGGTCCCTCGAATGAGTCACGAAGGCCCCGTCGTCGCCGTCCACGCGCTCCACAAGCTGATACTGCCGGATGTCCAGCTTGTAAAGGTCCGCCACACGGGCGTAGTACTTCAGGGCCTCCGTGCGCGTGGGTTTCTCCCCACAGGAGGTCATTGGCATGCCGCCGATCTCCATCAGCTCTGGTGTGGTGAAGAACACCATGTTGGTGGGGTAGTTGTACAGCGAGTTGACCACGCAGCCCTTTTCGATTAGGACGGCTTTCAGCCCCCGCCTCCGCAACTCGATCCCGCAAGCCAGTCCCGTGGGCCCCGCGCCCACTACCACGACGTCGAATTCGCTCACAGCATAGCCTCAACTTGCGCGTAGACGCGGTCGAGAGCCGAGGACAGGGCCGCGACGTCCTTGGCGCCGGCCTCCGCCATGTCCGGCCGGCCGCCACCTTTCCCGCCCAGGGCTCGCGCCAGCGAGCCGGCCAGCTTGCCGGCGTGAACCTTCGAGGTGAGATCCTTGGTGACGGCGGAGACGATGGCCACGGAGGAGTCGTCGGCGGAGGCGAGCACCACGACTGCCGTCTTCCACTTGTTCCGCAGCGAGTCCGCCAGCGCGCGCATCTGCTCGCGGTCGAGGCCGTCCACCCGGCCGGCGAGGACCTTGATGCCCTTGATCGTCCGGGCCTGGCCTTCCATCTCGCCCAGTTGCGACTGCGCAACCTTCCGTTTGAGCTGGTCGAGCTGCCTCTCCAAGGTCTTCTCGTGGGCGAGCAGGCGGTCGATGTGGCCGGCCAGTTCCGCCTCCGAAGCGCGGACCATCTGGGAGATCCGGCTGAGCTCCCGCGAGGTCTGCTGGAAGCGGCGCAACGCGCCTTCTCCGGTGATCGCCTCGATGCGGCGAACGCCGGCCGAGATGCTGCCCTCGTAGACGACCTTGCACAGGCCGATGTCGCCGGTGCGGCGGACATGCGTCCCCCCGCACAGCTCCCGGCTGAAGCCGGGGACGCTGACCACTCGCACGGTGTCGCCGTACTTCTCGCCGAACAGCGCCATGGCGCCCGTGGTGAGGGCGTGGTCGAGGTCCATCAAGTCGGTGTGAACCTCGTCGTTGCGCAGGATCTCCTCGTTGACGAAGTGCTCCACCTCCTCCAACTCGGCCTGGTCCACGGCGGCGTAGTGCGTGAAGTCGAACCGCAAGCGTCCGGGGTCCACGACGCTGCCCGCCTGCTTGACGTGCGTGCCCAGCACGCTTCGCAGGGCGGCATGGAGCAAGTGGGTGGCGGTGTGGTTGCGCATGGTCGCGCGCCGCGAGGCGGCATCCACCTCGGCCCGCAACTTGTCGCCGGCTCGCAAGGGAGCCAGGGCCACAATACAGTGCGCGGTGAGCCCGGCGATGGCCGGATAGGTTGTCTCGACTCGCGCCGCCGGTTGCCCAGTCTCCAGTGAGTACAGCGTCCCGGTGTCGCCGGCCTGCCCTCCGGCTTCGGCGTAGAACGGTGTCTCGTCCAGGATCAGTTCCGCATTGGACCCGGGGCCGGCCTCGTCCACGATCCGCTGATCGACGACCAGAGCCACCACCCGGCATCCGGACGACTCCAGCGTGTCGTAGCCCACGAAACGCGTGCGGCGCTTCTGCGCCAGGTCGTGATAGATGGGCGCGATCTGGGCCTGCGGGGCGCCCTTCCAGCTCGCCCGGGCGCGCTCGCGCTGGCCCTCCATTTCGCGCTCGAAACCCTCGCGGTCGATGGCGATCCCGTACTCGCGGGCCATCTCCTCCTGCTCGTCGAGAGCCAGACCGTACGTGTCGTATAGCTTGAACGATACGGGCCCGGCGAGAACGCCTCCGGCGGCCGCCTTGGCCTCGTCGTGGAAGATCTTTTCCGCCACCTGAAATGTGGTCTGGTAGCGGTGCTCCTCGTCTTTGACCACGCGCGCCACCCGCTGCACGCTCTCCATCAGCTCGGGGTACGCCGGCTTCATCAATTCGGCGACGAAACCGGTCAACTGGTACAGGAATGGCTCGTGAAATCCGATCAAACGGGCGTTGCGCATGGCGCGCCGCATGATCTTGCGGAGCACGTATCCGCGCCCTTCGTTCGACGGCACGACGCCGTCCTGGATCAGGAAGGCCGTGGCGCGGCTGTGGTCGGCGGCGATGCGCAGAGCGGTGTCCACGCGGGCGCTGTCGCCGTAACTGACACCCAGCAACTCGGCGGCACGCCCGACGATGGGGGAAAGCAGATCGCAGTCGTAGTTGGACAGCTTGCCCTGCATGAGGGCGGCCACCCGCTCCAGACCCAGGCCCGTGTCGATCGAGGGACGCGGCAACGGCGTCATCACGCCGTTGATATCGCGGTTGTACTGCATGAACACCAGGTTCCAGATCTCGACGTAGCGCCCGCCGCAGTCGCTGGGAAATTCCTCGCCTTCGTGGCCCGGTTCGGAGGCATCCGGACCCAGGTCGTAGTGGATCTCCGAGCAGGGGCCGCAGGGACCGGTCTCGCCCATCTGCCAGAAGTTGTCCTTCTCGTCCAGCCGGAAGATGCGGCTCTTGGGCATCCCGGTCACCTTCTGCCAGAGCAGCTCGGCCTCGTCATCCTCGCGAAACACCGTGCAGTAGAGCCGGTCTTTAGGAAGCCCGTAGTCCTTGGTGATCAGATCCCAGGCGAAAGCGATGGCGTCGGCCTTGAAGTAATCGCCGAAGGAGAAGTTGCCGAGCATCTCAAAGAATGTGTGGTGGCGGCGCGTATAGCCCACGTTGTCGAGATCGTTGTGCTTGCCGCCGGCACGGACGCATTTCTGAGAAGAGGTGGCCCGCGTGTAGTCGCGCTTCTCGGCGCCGAGGAAGACGTCCTTGAACTGGTTCATCCCGGCGTTAGAGAACAGCAAGGTGGGGTCGTTGGCCGGCACCAGCGAGGAACTGCGCACCACACGATGGCCGCGCGCGGCAAAGAAGTCGAGGAATTTCTGTCGGATCTCGTGACCGGTCACAGATTCATTGTGACATGCGGGCGGATCTCATCGCAGATTCTCCGGACCTCCGCCTGGGGGTCGTCCGCGCGGGTAACCTGCCGCCCGATCACCAGGTAGTTCGCTCCGCTGCGGATGGCCTCGGCGGGAGTGGCCACGCGCTTCTGATCGCCCTTGCCCGCGCCCGCCGAGCGGACGCCGGGAGTCACGAGGATAGCCTGCGGGCCGGCGATGCGCCGGACCTCGGCCACTTCCAGCGGCGAGCACACCAAACCGTCGATACCCGCCTCCACCGCCTTCCGCACGCGGAGCGCGATCAGGTCCTTGACCGAACAGGGGTAGCCGAGGTCGGCCAGGTCGGACTCATCGAAGCTGGTCAGCACCGTCACGGCGAGCAGCTTGAGCTGGGAGTCGCCCCGGCCCTCGACGGCGGCGCGCATCACCGCCCCGCTTCCATGCACGGTCAGGAAGCTCACGCCGGTCTTGGCGACCTGCGCGACGGCGCGCTTCACCGTCTCGCCGATGTCATAGAACTTCATGTCGAGAAAGACCTGTTTGCCTTCCGCGACGAGTTGCCGGACGAACTCCATGCCGGCCGCGGCATAGAGTTCCATGCCGACCTTATAGAACGACACGCTGTCGCCGAGGCGGGCCACCAACTGGCCGGCCGCGCCGGCGGATTCGACGTCCAGAGCGATGATGATCGGGTTCATACGAGTCTGATGGGCTTCTCCTGGCGCGCGAGAACGCGGCCGATGCGGTAGGCGCCTGGGCACGCCTGCTCGAACCGCGCGGCGCCGGCTTCGGGCATCGATATCAACAGGCCGCCCGAGGTTTGCGGGTCGTAGAGCAGGGTCTCGATTCCCCCGGGGAGGTCCGCCAGTTTCTCCACGGCGCAACTGGCGAACTCACGATTGTTTATCAGACCGCCCGGCACGGCGTTTTGCTTTGCGTACTCGATGGCGCCGGGCAGGAAGCGGAGGCGGCCCGCCTCGATCTCGAGCGTCACCCCGCTGGCCATGGCCATTTCGCGGGCGTGCCCGATCAACCCGAATCCGGTCACATCCGTGCAGCCGTGTGTCTCGACCTGCGCCATGGCCTCGGCGGCGCAGCGGTTGAGGGTGAGCATGGAATCGATGGAAGCGCGCACGTCCTCGTCGCGAGCGAACCCTTGTTTCAACGCGGTAGAGATCACGCCTGTTCCGATCCGCTTGGTGAGCATGAGGACGTCGCCCGCCAGGGCGCCCGCGTTGGTCATGACGCGCTCCGGGTGGACGATGCCCGTCACGGCGTACCCGAACTTGATCTCTTCGTCCGAGATGCTGTGGCCGCCGAGGATCACGCAGTCCGCCTCACTCATCTTCTCGGCGCCGCCTCTCAGGATCGCCTCCAGGTCGTCGAGGTCCCCCTTCCCCGGATACGCCACGATGGACAGAGAGGAGACGGGTTTCCCGCCCATGGCGTAGACATCGCTGAGTGCATTGGCGGCGGCGATGGCGCCGAAGGTGTACGGGTCGTCCACGATGGGCGTGAAAAAATCGACCGTCTGCACCAAGGCACACTCCGGCGTGAGCTTGTAGACGCCGGCGTCGTCGGCCGTGTCAAAGCCTACCAGAACGTTCTCGTTGGCCACCCTAGGGAGGCGGGACAGCACCTGGTCCAAAACCTTTGGACTTAGCTTGGACGCTCAACCCGCGGCCTTCACGTGGGCCGTCAGCTTCTTGGACACCAAGACCAGTGTAGCCCGTCCCGGAGTCACGCCTCCATGACGTGCATGACGGCGCCGCTGAGCCGGTGCCACGTTGCCGACTCGGCCGCGAGCTGCTTGCGTCCCGCCGGGGTCAGCCGGTAGTACTTGGCGCGCCGGTTGTTCTCCGACAAGCCCCACTCGGAGGCAAGCCAGCCGCGCAATTCCAGCCGGTGCAGGGCGGGGTAGAGCGCGCCCTCTTCCACACGGAGCAGGTTCTCGGAGGTTTCATGAATGAACTCGGTGATCGCGTAGCCGTGCATCGCGCCGCGCGTGAGCGTCTTGAGAATCAGCATGTCCAGAGTGCCCTGGAGCAGGCTGGCCTCGTCGTCGTTTCTTGGCATGGATGTTACTCGCAGCGTAAAGCCTTCATAGGGTCGATCCGCGCCGCCCGGCGGGCGGGCAGATAGCCCGCCGCGAGCGCCGTCAGAATCAGTAGGGCCGCACTGCCGGCAAAAGTGGCCGGGTCTCGCGGCTTGACGTTGTACAGCATGGAGGAGACGAGCTTCGTCGCGGCGAGCGCCCCCGCGGTTCCCAGCGCTGCGCCAACGGCGACCAGAAGCACGGTGCGCCGCAGAACCAGGCTGACGATGTTGCCCTGCCGCGCGCCCAGCGCCATTCGGACGCCGATCTCGGCGGTGCGCCTCGCCACCGAGTACGCCACCACGCCGTAGATGCCAATCGCGGCGAGCAGCAGCGCCATCGCTCCGAAGGCCGTCGAGAGGTTCGCGAACAGCCGCTCGCGACGGAGCGCGTCGTCAATGACGGCCTCCTGCGTCTGCACGTTGATCAGCGGCAGGTTCGGATCCAGATCGCGGACCAAGGAACGAACGGCGCCGACAAACGCCTCCGGCTTGCCTCGGGTCCGCACGGCGAAATGCAGACTCCCCAGGCGGGACCACGCCGGCTGCTCGTACGGTACGTAAACCGTGAGGGGCGGTTCGCCTTTCACCCTCTCATAGTGGGCGTCAGCCACCACGCCGGCGACGACGTAGCGGGAATTCGGAAAGAACAAGCTGATGGTCCTGCCGAGGGGCGAGCCCTCCGGAAACGCCCGCCGGGCCATAGCCTGGCTGAGAAAGGCGACATGCGGCGCGCTAGCCGTGTCCCGCTCGGTCGGAGCGCGCCCGAGAATCACCGGGATTCCCATGGTCTCGAAGAACCGCGGGCCCACGTTGTTGACCCAGGCTTGGACGCCGCTCTCGGGCAGCCAGGTCGCGCCCGGTACACGCATCGGGCCGCTGCTGATGAAGCCGGTGAAGAGCCGGTTGTTTGACGCGGTCGCCGAGACCACTCCAGGCATGCTGTTGAGCCGGTCGAGCAGGTCCCGATAGAAACTCCGAAGCCGCTCGTCGTCGTAGCGGTTCATGGTGGGGTCGAGCCCGAATATGAGGAGCCCCTGCGCGCGCAGTCCCAGGTCCACGTTCCTGAGGTTCTCAAGGGTTCGGAGAAAAAGTCCGGCGCCGACGACCAGCATCAGCGACAGGGCCACCTGGAGCGCGATCAGTCCCTGCCCCAACCGCCCTGAGCGCCACTGGCGGGCCGCGCCCCCCGTGCCTTCCTTTAGCGCCGGCGCGAGATCCACGCGGCTGATTGTCAGCGCCGGGGCGAGACTGAAAAGCACGCCTACGACCACGGTCAAGCCCGCCGCGAACGCGAGAACCCGCGCGGAAAGTCCGACCGGCAAGCGTAGGGTTTCGGTGGAGGCCGCGGCCCACCCCAACAGCGCGCGGCTTCCCCAAATGGAGAACAGAACTCCGAGAAGGCCGGCGGCGGTACTCAGAAGAAGCCCTTCGGTGACGAGCTGCCGGCAGATCCGCCCGCGGCCCGCGCCCATGGCGAGACGAATGGTCATTTCGGCCCGGCGTGCCGAGCCGCGCGCCACCAACAGCGTGGCTACATTGGCGCAAGCGATCAAAAGGACGGCGCCGGCCACCGCCCACAGCGTCCAAAGCGGTTCGGAGTACATAGCGCGAACGGCATCCAACCCCTGGTCTCCCGGCAACAGATGCAGCACCGGTAAGTTCCCGTTCGAGGGATGCAGGTCGGAAAGATCGAGAGACTGCGAAAACAGCGCCTTCAGCTCGGTCTCGGCGGAGCGCGCCTGGACCCCCGGTCGAAGCCGGCCCATGACGTTCAACCACCACATTCTGGATTCGTTGAATGCCGATCGGCTCTCACCCACCAGTCGAGAGTCCACCCGCGGAGTCATGGCCAGCGTCATGGTAATGTCCGGCGAGGGCATGAACCCGCCGGGAGACACACCATAGAACTCGGGCCGTGTCACGCCGATAATCGTGACCGGCACTCCGTTCACCGCGGCCTTTGCGCCGATCGCCCGCGGCTCGCGGCCGAACCGGTCACGCCAGAGCTGGTAGCTGATGACGGCGGCCGGTTCCGCATCCGGCTGGTTATCACTCTGGTCCAGCAGACGCCCGGCGAAAGGCTGCACGCCGAGCCCCCCGTAATATCCGCCGGAAACAAGCATTCCCTTGACGAGGTCCGTCCGCCCTTGGAGGCTCAAGGCGGCGCGATTCAAGCTGGTGAAGGCGAAGAGCCCTGAAAACTGCCGGGCCTGCGTTTGGAAGCGCTCAAAGCTGCCGTAGGTGAAGACGTTCCTCAACTGGAGGCCGCTCTTAGGGTCCCGGCTGGAGCGGGCGTTGGTCATGTTGATGTTGATGCGGCCGCCACCGTAAGACCAATTGGCAACTACCAGCTGCTCCGGCTCGGGGACCGGCAGCTTCTCCAGCACCACGGCATTCACCAAGGTGAAGATAGCGGTATTGGCGCCGATGGCCAGTGCCAGCGACAGGACGGCCACTGCGGTGAACGCTCGGTCGCGGGCCAGGAGGCGGGCGCCATAGACCAGGTCTCGCCACAGACTCTCCAGCCAGGGGAAGGTCCAGAGGTCCCGGCACATCTCCTTGATTTGGGCCGCGTTTCCGAAGCGCCGCCGGGCCTCGGACCGCTCTCCGAGTTTCTCTGCCTTCAGAGCGAGGTGAAAGGCGAGTTCGTCTTCGAGGTCGCGCTCGAGCTGGCTGCGGCGCAGCAGAGCCTTCAGCAACAATCGCAACCGCGTCAATCTTCCCATAAACGTCTTATGGGAATATTACACCCGACGGCGGCTGGGCGCAACCGTCAAATCACGCTTCCTGGGAGATCCTCGCAATGCGCTCGAGGTTGTCCTTGAGCTCGTCCCGGCTTTCCATGCCGAGGGTGAAGGCGTGAACCGCGTCCTTGGTCAGGGCGAACCGCAGGGCCTCCTCCACCCGGTCGCGCAACTGGCCCTCGCCCAGGATCTTCATGCCGATGAGCCCCTTGCCGTTGGCTTTCATCTCCGCCATGATGGGCAGCACCTTCTCGGGCGGGGCATCCATGCGGATACCGGCGGGATTGATCCGGCACAGACAGACTTCCAGCCACTTGCTCTTCGCCGCCAATTGCATGGCTGCTACCGAATGGCAACTGATCCCGACGGTGCGCACGGTCTTCTTCTGTTTGGCCTCGGACAGCACGTCCATGAGACCCTTGTCCAACTCCTCCCACTGC
The DNA here is from genome assembly GCA_963798455.1 of Bryobacterales bacterium. GTDB lineage: Bacteria > Acidobacteriota > Terriglobia > Bryobacterales > Bryobacteraceae > CAWCTD01. Next base: position 2,618,775 of record CAWCTD010000003.1, on the reverse strand, counting down.
GGGCTCATCCTCGAGTGGAGCAGGACGATATCGATATAGTCCGTGCCCATCTCCTGCCGGAAGCGCTCGAGGTCGGCCTTGATCTGCTCGGCGGTGCGGGAGTCGGCCTTGGTCATGATGGTGACCTTCTCGCGCGGGACTTTCTTCAAGGCGACCTTGATGGCGTCGTGACTGCCGTAACCGTCGGCGGTGTCCCAGAAGAAGACACCGTTGTCGTAAGCGTTCCACCACAGGTCCGCAACGCCGTCGGCGCCCAGCTTGCGCATCTGGTTGGAACTCCTTCCGCCGCCGAAGGTGCCCGTGCCCACGCCCAGCCGCGATACCCTCACCTTTGCGGGCCCAAGTTCAATCACGTCATTGGCGCGACGAACTTGCGCCGGCAAAGCTCTCACCGGCAGAGCCGCGGCAGCGCCCACGGCCAAAGACCTCCGGAAGAACTCACGTCGATTCGTGCGAGACATTGTCCCTCCCAGCAGATACAAATCAGATTAACACAGGACGCGCCGCCCTTATCGCGGTCAGGGCGCCAGTTTCAGAGCGTGCGCGGCCTTGCGGGCGCTCGCGCGCTGGGCCTCGGGCGCGAGGCCCGTGATGCTCTTGGCCATGGCGGTCGCCGCTCTTCCTCCGGCCGAGTCCGCCGAGTGGCATCGTGCGCAGACAGGCTTGGCGCCGGTCAGCGTGGCGACGCTGGTTCGCTCGGTGCCATGGCTGGAATGGCACACCGAGCAGGCAGCCATGCTGGATGTCGTAAAGACCTTGGCGTGCGGGCTTTGGGCGAACATGTCCGCGATCTCGCCGTGGCAGGCGCCGCACTTGGCGGCAAGCTTAGACGGGTACACGGGCGACTGCGGGTCGTCCACCGCCCGAATGTCGTGGACGCTGTGGCAGTCGACACAGTACGCCGTCTTCTTGTTCCCCTTGGCGAGCTCCTCGCCGTGGACACTCTTGCGATACAGGGCAAGCTGATCGACCCGCTGTCCCGGCTTGTACTTACGGATGAAGGCGGCGTCGCTGTGGCAGCGCCCGCAGTACTCCGGCGTGTCCTCTCGCGTGACGCGGACCTTGAAGCCGCGGCTGGCGTTCATGGACACATTCCCGTCGTCCTCTTTCGGGTCGCCTCCATGGCAATCTGCGCAACTGATCCCGTACTTGTAGTGGATGTCATCCTTAAAGATGACGCTCATGCCTTCCTGGACGCTGTGGCATTCGAAGCAGGAATCCTTCGCGGCCCCGGCGCAGGAGGCAGCGAGCAGAATCTGAAGTATTGATAATAAGTGCGTTCTCGCAGCAGACATAGGGTCGAGGAGTAGTCTATCCGGCCAGCCCGGGGAAGTCAACCGAAGTGCCCGGGGGAGTTACTCTCTGCGCTTCCCGGCTGCCTTCCGTGGTGACCGAATCCCAGCGATGCGCACACCACCAGCTTGCCGTCGGCGCTTGCCACTGAACTCGCGGGCCTGCTGCCGCGCCGTCCTACTTCTTCTTACCAGCTGCACTGGGCGGAGGGTTGTTACTGTTGGCCATGCTCCGGCAAAGCTTCCACGTAGCCGCGATCCATCACGTAGAACGCGCCAGTTTCGAGAAGGATCTCGTCGAGGAGGGTGACGTCCTTCCGTCATCGCTTGAGCGAGGCCAAAGAAGTCGAAGACCTTGTCGAGATAAACCTCAAACCGTGGCCGGCTCAAGAGTTTGGTGGAGCCTGCTTCTTTCGCCGGGATCGCGAACTATTGAGGCGCGATGCCGGTCGGCTCCACCGCGAACCGGCAACGGGCGCAGGGGAGTCAACGGGTTGAAAGCAGCCCCAGGCACTCCCTCAGGCCACTCAGCACCGCCGAGGCTTTCCCGGCTCCATCCGCGGGCAGGCGGAGCACTCCCGCCGGCGTGAACTGCGCCCCCTGCGTCCGCCGCACCAGGTCCATCAGGCGCGCGGGGTCCACGCGGGAGTCAGGGTGAAACCGGATGTTCAGGAAGCCCTGGCGCCGGTCGATGGATTCGACGCCAAGCCGTTCGGCCTCAGTCTTCAGCACCGAGAACTCGATCAAGTTCGAGACCGCCTCTGGCGCGGGCCCGTAGCGGTCAGTCAGTTCCGCCAGGATCGACTGCGCTTTGTCCCTGTCCGTCGCTTCGGCGATACGCTTGTAAGCCCTCAGCCGCTGATGCTCCTCGGACACGTACTCGGTCGGAATACGAATGTCCAGCCCGAGGTTCATGCTGGTGCGGACCTCGAGCGGCACCTCCTCACCCTTCAGCTCGTGGACCGTCTCCTCCAACAGCTTCAGATACATGTCGAAGCCCACGGCGTTGATGTGCCCGTGCTGCTCCCCGCCCAAAAGATTGCCGGCGCCCCGGAGTTCCAAATCCAGCGCCGCAATCTTGAACCCGGCGCCGAGTTCGCTGAACTCCTTCAACGCCGCCAGCCTCTTCCGGGCGGTCTCGCTCAGTTCTTTCTCGGAGGGAACCAGCAGGTAGGCGTAGGCCCGCCGGTTGGATCTGCCGACCCGGCCGCGCAACTGGTAAAGTTCCGAGAGGCCATAGTTCTGGGAGTTATCCACCACCATCGTGTTCGCCAGGGGAATGTCCAGGCCGTTTTCGATGATGGTCGTGCACAACAGAAGGTCGTAGTCGTGACGCATGAACCCGATCATGGCCTTCTCCAGTTGCGATTCGCCCATCTGGCCGTGGCCCACGGCGATCCGGCACTCGGGAACCAGCCGCTGGATCTCGGCCGCGCGCGACCAGATCGATTCCACCCGGTTGTGAACAAAGTAGATCTGGCCCCCACGGCCGATCTCCAACTCGATGGCCTGGCGGATGAGGTCGGGGTCGTAGGGCGCGACCACGGTGTGGATAGCCAGCCGGTCCTTGGGAGGCGTCTCGATCACCGACATGTCCCGCAGTCCCAGCAGCGACATGTGCAAGGTCCGCGGGATGGGCGTGGCGGTCATGGTGAGCACGTCGACGTTTTTCTTGATCTGTTTGAGCCGCTCCTTGTGCCGCACCCCGAAACGCTGCTCCTCATCCACGATCAGCAGGCCGAGGTCGCGGAACTCCACGTCCTGGGACAGCATCCGGTGAGTGCCGATGACGATGTCCACCTTGCCGGCGGCCAAGTCGGCCAGCACCACCTTGCGCTCGTTCAAGGGGACAAAGCGGCTGAGCATCTCCACGCGCACGGGGAACGGCGCGAAGCGGCGCTTGAAGGTCTCGAAGTGCTGGAACGAGAGGACGGTGGTGGGCGCGAGCACCGCCACCTGGCGGCCGTCGGCCAGAGCCTTGAACGCGGCTCTCATGGCGACCTCGGTCTTGCCGAAGCCCACGTCCCCGCAGAGGAGGCGGTCCATGGGCTGAGGGTTCTCCATGTCCCGCTTGACCTCCTGGGCCGCCGTGAGCTGGTCCCGGGTTTCGGTGAATTCGAAGGCGTCCTCGAATTCGCGCTGCCAGTTGCTGTCTCGGGAGAAGGCGAAGCCCTCTGCCAGCTTGCGCCCCGCATACAGCTTGAGAAGCTCTTCGGCCATGTCCCGCATCCTGGCCTTGACGCGCTTCTTCGTGCGCTCCCAGGTGACGCCGCCGAGTTTGTCCACGGCGGGTGCACCGTCGCCGGCGCCGCGGAACCTCTGGACCAGGTCCATCCTGGTCAGAGGCACGTAGAGCTTGGCCTCCCCGGCGTACTCGAGCAGCATGTAGTCCAGGGTCTCGCCGCTTTGGGAAATCTCGCGCAGGCCGAGGAACCGTCCCACGCCGTGCTGCGAGTGAACCGCGTAGTCGCCCGGTTTCAAATCCGCCAGGTCCGCCGTGAAGGCCCCGGCAGCCCTCCTGACTGAGGGCCGGGCGACAAGCTCGGAGGCGTCGAACAGGTCTTCCGACCCGTACACCGCCACCAGCGGATCGAGGAACACCGCCCCCCGGCGGATCTGTCCCTTCAGCAGGAATGTGCTCGCCACCGACCCGGCCAGGTAGGCGCGCTCAGCCAAGAATTGGGACGCCTCGCCGGAGGGTTCGCGTCCGAGCTGGAACGGGACCGCGTATTCCTGGAAGATGTCGGCCAGCCGTTCCAGTTCCCCGTTCGTGGCGGCGAAGAAGACCGCGCGGCCGCCCTTCTCGACGATGTTGCGCACCTCGGCGACCGCAACCGGCATATTGCCGTGGAAGGCCATCGAGGGCCTGGAGCGGAGCTGCCACTCCGGTTGCCGCGCGGCCAGCGTGATTTCCGACAGGAGCACTTGCGCCGCGCTCTCGAGACCCGTCTCCCACTCTCCCCATCGGAGGAATAGCTGATCGGGAGGGCAGATGTGAGACACCGTGCCCCGCTCCAGCCGCTCCCACAGCTTTTCCGCTGCCGCCTTCAGGCGTTCGGGCTCGTCCCACACGATGACCGGCCTGTCCATCAACGAAGCCAGCGTGCCCCGGCGCGGCCTCGCCAGCGGGGTCAAGAACTCCCATCCGGGGAAGGTCTCCTCCTCTCCCGGCGCCAGCTCCCGGCCGGCGAGTTCCCGGAGTCTGGCTAGAAGCTCGGGTGAGCTGGGATGCTCCAGCAAGGGCAGCAGGGTGCAGTGCTCGACCTTAAGCACCGACCGCTGGCTCTCGACGTCGAACAGGCGCATCGATTCGATCAAGTCCCCGAGGAACTCGAGGCGCACCGGTCTCGGCGATTCCGGCGAGAAAACGTCCAGGATTCCGCCCCTCACCGAGAACTCGCCGACCATCTCCACCGGATCGCGCTGCTCGTAGCCGATGCTTCTCAGGTGTGCGATCACCTCGTCGAAAGGCGCCTCTTCACCGCTGTGCAGCGTCAGGGCGAGCTGGCGGTAGAAATCGGCCGTGTCGGTGCGCAGCAACGCCGAGGCGACCGGCGCGATGGTCACCGGCACCCGCTCGGCCGCCAGGCGCCACAGCGCGACGGCCCGTTCCTCGCTGATCTCGCTGTGCGGAGAGAGGCGCTGGGACGGCAGGACGTCCAAGGCCGGCAAGAGCTGCGGCCGGCTTTGGGATCGATCCGAGGCGAGCAGATCGAAGAAGGTCAGAACCGATTCGGTCAGCGATTCCGCCTCTTTCGGGCCCTCGACCACGACCAGAAGCGGCCGCTCCGTGGCCTGCCAGAGGAGCACGGTATAAAGAGCCTTGGCCGTGGGTGTGAGCCCCGACAGGCTCAGCCGCGGGGCCTCATCGGTCTGAAGCCGGCGCAGGAGCTCCTGAAACGACGCATGGCGCCCCAGGCTGCTGAACAGGTCGCGAATTACCGGATGAGTCAAGGCTGGTTTGTGTCCGCTCGACGCGCAAGCATCTCTTCCACGATCCCCGTGGTCGAATAGCCGGGCTCCAGGCGCAGGGCCAGCACCTGGCCTCCGGCGGCTTCGACCTCCTCGCGGCCGGCGATGAAATGGGCCCAATCGGCGCCTTTGATCAAGACATCGGGTAAGACCGCTGCGATCAACTCGCGCGGCGTGTCCTCATCGAAAAGGGTGACGGCGTCCACCGCCTCCAGCGCGAGGGCCAGAGCAACGCGCTCCTGCTCCGCGATCAGGGGCCGGGAAGGGCCTTTCAGCCGGCGTACCCCCGCATCCGTGTTCAACGCCAGGATCAGCAGATCTCCCATGGACCGCGCCCGTTCGATGAGCCGGATGTGGCCGGGGTGCAGGATGTCGTAGCATCCGTTGGTGAATACGACCCGCCGCCCGGCGCTCTTCCAGACCGCCCGCGCCGCCACCAGTTGCTCGCGTGTGTAGAACTCACCCACGGCTCGTCCTTCTCCATTGTAACGTCCCAGTCGGGGTTGCCCCGCGCGGTCAACGGGAGCACGGCGACTTGCTGTCGAAGGGTGAGGATCTCAATTGCAGTGTCATGCCGGCCGCGGAAGAAGACACGGAGCCCGGCTAGGCGCAATGGTTCAAGACGCCGTGTATAGAATACCTTCGGATCAGTAGTTCGACTCCCTCTCGTTCACCCACTTACCGTTCACGTCGAAGTGCGGCCATGGCCCGCCGGCTGGACGGTTTGGATCCACCTGGGCGTTCGGCTCGAAGTAGCCTGGATAGCGCAAGTGCTCCTTCACCACCGGCTCGTTCAGTTCCACGCCCAAGCCCGGCGCGTCCGGAACCGTGATGTAGCCGTCTTTGATGATTGGTTGCGTGACCCCCGTGACGAGTTCCTGCCACCAGGAGATGAAATCCACGGCGTGGCATTCCATGGCTACAAAATTGGCCAGCGTGGCGGCCGTATGAACCGCACCCATGGTGGCCAGCGGGGACCCGGCCATGTGTATGGCCGTGGGTATCTCCTGCTCGTTCCATGCGTAGTCCGCGATGCGTTTCGTTAAGCGGCAGCCCCCGGAGGTCCCGTGATCGCAATGGATGACATCAATGGCGCGATTGTCGATCAGTTGCTTGAACCCTATCGGCGCCTCCAGGCCAAAGGCATCCTCGCCTGTCAGCAGCTTCGTGGTCGTGTTCGCCTTGATCGCCTTGAAGTCCCTCCAGCGCCCGAAGCCGCCGGTGCCGAACAAATCTTCCAGCCACGCCAGGTTGAATTTCTCGAAGGCCCTGCCCGCGCGAATTCCGTCGGGGACCGTGTTGCACCGCATGCTGGAAGCATCCACGGAGAGCGGCGCGTCCGCGCCGATGGCGTCGCGCACGGCCGCGATCAGCGCGGCGCCGTATGCCAGACCCTTGTCGGTCGGGATGCCGCTGGTGGGGTCGATAGTGTCGGTCCTCTTGCCGTTGTCGCTGATCCAGTTGACGGTCACATCCATCTTGAAGAAGGTGAATCCCAGTCTCTTGCGGGCCAGCATCCGCTCGGCGTACACCTTGGGGTCGGCGGTGCCTGTGGTGTCGCAGTACATACGCACCGTCGCGCGCCTCTTATTGCCCAAGAGCCGCCACACGGGGATGCCATAGACTTTGCCGGTGATGTCGTTCAGGGCAAGGTCGATGGCGCTGTAGGCGCCGCCCGCGCGGCCGGAACCGGCATACGGCAGCACCAAACTCATCAGGTTATCGAAGTCCAGCGGATTCCTGCCGATCAGAAAGGGCTTCATGGCGAGGGCCGAATTCTCGCTGCCCGCGTCCCGAACTTCTCCCAGGCCATACACGCCCTGATTGGTGTCGATGCGGATAATGGGGTAATCGAAGTTCGCGGCGATCCTGAGGCACCGCATGTCGGTGATCCTCAGATCGCTGGGCGCGGATAACTTGCTGACAGGGGGCAATTGGACAATACCGCCCCGTCCGCCAAATCCCCCGCGTCCCATGCCGGGGCCAGGCGCGCCTCCGCGCCCCGGTGCCTGCCCACCTCCCCTGGCTTGGCCCGCGGCGGGGTTCTCCGTCATCTTGAAAATGGCGCCCAATCCACTGGCTGCGGCTGCGCGCCACAGCATCTTGCGCCTAGACAGATTGCTGGTAGGAATGTGAATCATGCAACAACGTCCCCTTTCGCTTCGAATGTTCGAATTGTACCCGAAGTCCATGCTCTACACAAGTCCAAGAAGATTGGCATGTCGTTAACATGTCAAGATGTCCACTTTTCCACAGCCCTCGGTTTTCTCGTCGTTTTGGCCCGCGGCTCGGGCGCCGCTGCTGGCTTCGCGCCACGACGTCCGTGGGGCTGTAACTTCCGCCCAGCCGCCCGCTGTAGGATGGGAGGTTGCCCGCGTCCGCGCAGTTTTCGAGGATACTGGTCCGAGCCACCAACTGGCTGGGCGACGCCGTGATGTCGCTCCCCGCCTTGCGCGCGCTGAGGGAACGCTTTCCTCAGGCCCACATCGCGATCCAGACCATGCCGTGGGTGGCGGATCTTTACGCCCGCGAGACGTTCCTGGACGAGGTGGTCCCGTATGCGGCCCGGCGCGGCGCCTCGGATTGGGTGGGGAAGTGGCGTGCCGCTCGCCGGTTGCGCGCTGGGCGCTTCGACTGCGCGGTGCTGCTCCCCAACTCGTTCGATTCGGCGCTGGTGGTCTGGCTGGCCCGCATTCCCCGCCGCATCGGCTACCGCCGGGATGGCCGCGGCTGGCTGCTGACGGATGCCATCCCGCCGCCCCTCCCGGGCGAGATCCCGCGCCACGAGCGCTTCTACTATCTGGAACTCCTTCGGCGGTCGGGCATTCTTGCGGCATTCCCCGAGACCGGCCCGGTACAGTTGGATGGCACGGCCCAGGCCCGCGCGGCGGGCGAAAGACGTTTCGCGGACATGGGCATCGCCGGCCCCGTCATCGGCGTGAGCCCAGGCGCGGCCTACGGCGGGGCGAAGCGGTGGCCCCCCGGCCGGTTCGCCGACGCCGCGGCGCAAGTCGCAGGGGTGACGGGCAGCTCCGTGGCGGTGTTCGGCTCCAAGGACGAGCGGCCCGTTGCCGAACTCGTCGTCGAAGGCTTGCGCGCCCGCCAAATCGGCGTCCGAAACTTCGCGGGTGAAACGGCGCTGCGGGAGTTCATCGATCTGGCGGCAGCCTGCCGCCTGTTCCTCACCAACGACTCGGGTGCCATGCACGTCGCCTCCGCTCTCGGGGTGCCGACGGTCGCTGTCTTCGGCGCGACCGACCACGAAGGCACCGGGCCGCTCGGACCCCTGGCCCGCGTGGTGCGCGAACCGGTGGAGTGCAGCCCGTGCCTGTTGCGGGAGTGCCCCATCGACCACCGTTGCATGACCCGGGTATCAGCCGAGCGCGTAGCGGCGGAGGCCCTGGAACTGCTGAAATAGGGAGTTGCGGAACGGCCACTTGGATACGAGGATCAAAATCCTAGACCCGGCGGAGACCCTGGCGATCGCGCGTCGCCTGCGGGACGAGGGCAAGACGCTCAAGGCGGTCGTCGGCTGCTTCGATCCCGTGCTCGCGGGCCATGCCCGCCGGCTGGGGGACGTCCGGGACGAATCCGCGGTGCTGGTGGCGGTTGTAGTCGATCCGCCGCGGCCCATCCTGGCGGCCCGCGCCCGAGCGGAGCTGGTGGCGGCACTCGCGGTTGTGGACTACGTTGTGGTTCCAGGGGACGCCCCCGTGGATGACTTTCTCGCGGGGCTTGAGGCGGCCGAAGTCGTGCGCAGCGAGGCCGCCGACCAGGAGATCACAGAGGGCCTGATCCATCATGTACGAAGCCGGCACAGCGCAATCTAGTGCACATCCCGGGGTGCTCGTCGTCCGGCTGGGCTCGATGGGCGACGTCATCCACGCGCTGCCGGCCGTCGCTACGTTGAAGCACAGCCTTCCTGGGTCCCACGTGACCTGGGTGATCGATCCGAAATGGGCCTGCCTGCTGGATGGCAACCCGTTCGTGGATGAGGTCATCGAGCTCGATCGGCGCACCCTCACGGGTATCAAGCGCGCCTGGAGGCGTCTGCGCGCCCGGCGGTTCCTCTTCGCTGTGGATTTTCAGGGCCTGCTCAAATCCGCGCTGGCCGCTTCGGTCGCGCGGCCCGATCGCATCTACGGCTTCCATCAATCTCAGACCCGGGAGCGCGTGGCCGCCCTCTTCTATTCGAACCGGGTACGGGTGAAGTCGGCCCACGTGGTGGATCGGAACCTGGAACTGGCGGCCGCCGCTGGAGCTTCGGCTATAGTATGCGCGTTCCCGTTGCCGGGGGGCGCTCCCGAAGGGCGGCTGCCCGAAGGCGACTTCGTACTTGCCAATCCCCTGGCAGGCTGGCCCGGCAAGCAGTGGCCTCTGGAATACTACTCGCTCGTGGCGAAGTCCTTGCGCTCGAAGCTGGACTTGCCGCTGGTGTTGAATGGCCCGCCGCAGGCCGCCGCTTTGCTTGGAAGCATAAAGGATGCCGTGGTCCACATCTCCGGCATCCCCGGGTTGATTCACGCCACCCGGCGAGCCCGGGTGGTGTTGGGAATTGACAGCGGGCCGATGCACCTGGCCGCCGCCATGGACAAGCCCGGGGTGGCGATTTACGGGCCCACCGACCCGGCGCGCAACGGCCCCTACGGGAAGTCGTTCGTCGTCTTTCGCGACGACCGCGCTGTCACCAGCTACAAGCGGAATCAGCAGACCGATTCCAGCATGAGCGCGATCCCGCCCGAGATCGTTTTCGAGACTCTCCAGGACATGATCGCGGGCCGAGACCGCTGCGCCGACAGTTCCGCCTGATGCGCCGACACTGGTTCCCCAAACCTTACGCCGACTTCGTCGCACGGCTGCGCGTGCCCGGCGGCTTCCTGCTGGTCGCCGCATTTCTCTGGCTCTCTGATCCCACGGCGCCGTCGCTGCTTTATGGCCTGCCGGTCTCGGTCTTGGGTCTGTGGTTGCGCGGTTGGGCGGCGGGACACCTGGCAAAGAACGAGCGGCTCACCACCAGCGGGCCCTACGCCTGGGTCAGGAACCCTCTGTATGTGGGGACGCTACTGACGGCCGCGGGTTTGGTGATCGCATCGCGGCGAATCTCGCTGGCCGTCCTGTTCGCTGCGTTCTTCCTTCTCGTGTATCTGCCCGTGATCGAACTGGAAGAGCAGTACCTGCGCCAGCTCTTCGTGGCCTTTGACGACTACGCCGAACGAGTGCCGATGCTGGTGCCGCGAGGGCGTAGCCGGACGGAGAGCATCCGGTTTCAATGGCGGCTGTACTTGCACAACCGCGAGTACCAGGCCCTCGCGGCCTTCCTGGCCGGCGTGGCGGTGCTAGTCTTTAAGTCTTACTTGTAGCTGGGGAGGGGCGCGCATCATGCACGGCAGACCGGCCACAACGGCGTTCGTCGCCTTCATGTTGGCGGGTGTCCAGGTAACACAGGCCCAGTCCGAGTATCAGAGTCTGAGTTGGAGTAAGCTGGGCGCCGCCGTCGCAAACCAGGAGGTCACTCTGGTTCTTTCCAGCGGCGTCCGTGTCAAGGGGACCGTCGAGAGTGTCCTGGAGGATGCGCTTGCCGTGAACATCCACAAGACATCAAACACCCGGTTGTATGCGGCCGGTCAAGCCTCCATCGCCCGGAAGGACATCTCGGAGGTTCGGATCAAACGCGTCAAGGGACCTGGTAGAGTCATCGGGGCTGCCGGGATTGGAGCCGCCGGGGCCTTCGCTTCCCTGCCATGGGCTCTGAGCGAGAACCGGGTCAACGTATCCGATTCTTCGCGCATGGCTTCGTGGGCCGTCATTTCGGCCGGTTGTGTTGTGGGTGGTTACCTCATCGGGCGCGCGATCGATACCAAGGAAACGGTCATCACGATAGGACCTTAATGAACCGTGCTGGCGCGGCTGTGCTTGTCTGGAAGGCGTGCGCATAGCGGCGGGCCGTTCCGTTTTGCTATAAGTTAAATCCTTATGAATCGACGCAACTTCGTCACGGTTTCCGCCGCCGCGGGGCTGGCAGGCGCCGCCCCGGCCGCCACAGCCAAGAATGCGTGGTTTAGCCTGCTCTACTTCTACATGCGGCAGGGCACGCAGGTGAGCCGTACGACTGCGTACCTGAAGAACGTCTGGATGCCCGCTGCACAGCGAGCCGGACTCGGGCCGCTCGGTTTCTTCAGCCCGGTCTTCGGCGAGCGCAGCCCGTACATCCTGTCCATGGTCAGCTACCCCTCCTTCGCATCGATGGAGACGGCCTCCAATCGGCTCGCGGACGACAAGGAGTTCTGGCAAGGATGGGAGGAGTTCCAGAACATCCAGGACCCGCCCTACGTCCGCATGGAAAACGAGCTTCTCCGTGCTTTCGACACTGTGCCCGAGCTGGTGATCCCACCCACGGACCCCAAGCGTCCGGCGCGGATTTTCGAGATGCGCACCTATGAATCGCTGACCGAGCTTTCTTTGCGGCGCAAGGTCAAGATGTTCGACGACGGGGAAGCCGGCATCTTCCGGCGGCTGGGGATGAACCCGGTCTTCCTCGGCCAGGCGGTCTTCGGCCGAAATATGCCCAAGCTGACCTACATGCTGGCCTACGACGATATGGCCGCGCGAGACAAGCTGTGGCGGGACTTCAGCGCCGATCCCGAGTGGCAGAAGCTCCGAGTGCAGCCCGGCCTGAGCGACGCCGAACTGGTGTCCAACATCAGCAACCCGATCCTCCGCCCATTGCCGTTCAGCGCCATACGCTGAGGCATCCAAGCCGTCTTCAGCGCGGTCGCGTCACTCTGAGGAACGAAGCGCGGGACTGCTCCTCACCCGCATCGCCCACGTTGAACGCCGCCGGCCGTTAGTCGACCTTGCTGGCCGGCTTCGATTGCCCCTGTTGAGCGTCGAGCACGGCCAACAAGCCAGGTGGGGCACGGTACCCATCGATGCGCCGGAATTGCTTCTCGGCCACCAACAGTCCGGAGCCAATCCACCGTTCGATTTGGCTGCCGGGCCGCCCCCGCTTCACGTTACGGCACACCACTCGGACAATGGAGAAGGCGGATTCAATGACGGCCATATGCCGTAAAGTGCCTGCGCTGCATGGAGATTCTCGCCACGGACTTGTGTGCGCATGGTGTGCGAACGCCTGTCAACGCGTCCTCGATCTGTTCCTGAAGGTCGCCCTACCTGAGCAGGTCTTCGAGCTGGAGCTTGGCGTCGGTCCTGGCGTCGCGGTATTTCACGATCACCGGCGTGTAGAGCGAGATGCCCCACTCCTTGCCCTTGCCGCGCGTGATGTTGCGGGAGCCCGCCACTACCACGGCTTCCTCCGGGATGATGAGAGGGTCATCGTCCGTGGCGCCGTAGACCTCGCCGCGCACCAGGTCGTAGACCGGCGTGGACCGGTTCAGGATGGTGCCCGTTCCCAGCACCGCCCGCCGCTTCACCACCGTTCCCTCGTAGACCCCGCAGTTGCCGCCTATCAGGACCTCGTCCTCGATGATCACCGGCAGAGCGCCTACTGGCTCGAGCACGCCGCCGATCTGGGCGGCCGCCGAGATGTGGCAGTTCCGCCCCACCTGCGCGCAGCTCCCCACCAGCGCGTGCGAGTCGATCATTGTGCCTTCACCCACCCAGGAGCCGGCATTGATGAACATGGGCGGCATGCAGGTGACGCCGCGGCCCACGTAGCAGCCGTCGCGAATGCTGGAGCCGCCGGGCACGATGCGGACGCCGCTGTCCGGATTCAACTGCTTAACCGGGTAGGTGGCCTTGTCGAAATAGGGCTGGCGGCTGCGGTCCACCGACATGTCCACCAGCGAGCCCATGCGGAATCCGAGCAGGATTCCTTTCTTGACCCAACTGTTCACCCGCCAACCGCCCCTCGCGGCTGGGTCCGGCTCGGCCGCGCGCACGGCGCCGGAGTTCAACGCCTCCTTGAATGCCTGGAAGAGGCGGAAGTGCTCTTCGGAATATGTCTCAGGCTTCTCGTCAAAGAGCCTTTCGATGTCAGTTTGCAGCATGGGCGGTTGCGAGCAGAGCGAGCTCGCGTAGGACCCTTTCGATCTTGGCAAGATTGGCCGCCGCGGGCGGCACCAGCGGCAGACGCCACACCGGCTCGAGCAGGCCCATCAGGGCCATAGCGGCCTTCACCGGAATCGGATTGCTCTCCACGAAGTTCACTTCCATCAGCGGCAGGTACTTCCGATGGACCAGGCGGGCGGCCGGGAAGTCGTTGGCCAGGCACAAGCGCGCGATCTCGGTCATCTGGGCAGGGATCTCGTTGCCAGCGGTGGAGATGACGCCTCTGCCGCCCAGCGCGATCACCGCCACGGTAATGGAGTCGTCACCGGAGAGAACGGCAAACCGGTCCGGCACTTGGTTCAGGATCGCGGCAATCTGCGCCATGTTGCCGGAGGCCTCCTTCACGCCGGCGATGTTGTCGATTTCGGACAGGCGCTTCAGGGTGGCCGGCTCAACGTTCACGCCCGTCCGGCCCTGCACGCTGTAGACGACGATCGGCAGCCGGATCGCCGAGGCGATGGCCTTGTAGTGCTGGTAGAGGCCCTCCTGCGTCGGCTTGTTGTAGTAGGGCGTCACGGACAGGACGCCATCCACGCCCATGGCCTCCAGTTCCTTGGCCAGTTCGATCACCTCGGCTGTGTTGTAGCCGCCCGCCCCCGCCAGCACCGGGACTCTTCCCTTGGCTTCTTCCAGCACGATCTCCACCGCGCGCAGGTGCTCGGCGCGGCTGAGCGTGGGGCTCTCGCCCGTGGTCCCGCAAGGGACCAGGAAGTTGATGCCGGCCTCGATCTGCCGCCGCGCAAGACGCCGCAGCGTTTCTTCATCCAGCGACAGGTCTCGCTTGAAAGGCGTGACCAGCGCTGTACCGCAGCCTATGAACATGTGCCACCTTCAAAGAGGACCTCACTGAATTCGTGGAAGCCCTTCTTCCCCACCACCCATTGTGCCGCTTTGAGCGCTCCTCGCGCGAAGCCCTCCCGGCTGCGGGCGGCGTGCCGCAGGGTAATCGTGTCCGCCGAGGAGTCAAACCCAATCTCGTGCGTACCGGGATGCGCCCCGGCGCGGTTCGAGGAGACGCTGACCGGACGCGTGTATCCGGCCCGCTGGATCTCCTCCACCAACTTGAGCAGCGTGCCCGAAGGCGCGTCTTTCTTGGTCGAGTGGTGGATCTCCCACCCCCACGCCCCATAGTTCGCCTCGTCCTTCAGGAGCCGTGCGGCCTGGCTCACGAGCCGGAAGAACACGTTCACGCCAACGGAGTAGTTGGGGCTCCAGACCAGTCCGATACCTGACTGCTCCACGGTCCGCTTCACGCGGTCCGCCTGAGCGGTCCAGCCGGTGGTTCCGAGCACCATGTTGACGCCCAGCGCGGCGATGCGCTCCACGTTGTCCGCCACCGCCGTGGGGATAGAGAAGTCGATGGCCACATCGACCTCCCGGAAGTTCTCCCGCGTGACCCCTTCGAAGTTCGCGTTGTTGAACTCGTCGAGCTTGAGCTTGACTGCAAAGCCGTACTCCGGGGCGAGCTGCTCTGTCAGCCGGCCCATCTTTCCGTATCCGACAATCGCCAGATTCATATCATCTTCACTCAATCAAACACAGCCGGATCCAGTTCACGGAAGAACTCCTCGTGCAGCGACCCGACGACCCGGCTCAGATCCTGCTCCGCCACCACGAAGGTCAGGTTCAACCGCGAGGCGCCCTGCGAAATCATCCGGATGTTCGCGCCGCCCGTGGCTCCGAAAGCCCGGCCGGCCACGCCCGGCGTGTGACGGATATTCTCCCCAACCAGGCAGACAATCGCCTGGTTCTCTTCGAAATCGACCTCGGCGAACTCCCGGAGCTCCTGACAAATATCCGCCAAGCGCTGCGTGTTGTCAATCGTGAGCGAAACGCTTACCTCGCTGGTGGACACGACGTCGACCGGAGTCTGGTAGCGATCGAACACCTCGAAGATTCGCCGCAGGAAGCCGTGCGCCATCAACATGCGCGTCGAATGAATGTTGACGATGGTGATCTTGCGCTTGCAGGCGATCGACTTGATCACGTTGGCGCAGGCCACGGCCTCGGCGGTGATTCGCGTGCCCTCGACTTCGGGACGCCGCGAGTTCAGGATCAGCACCGGGATGCTTTTCTCGATGGCCGGCAGGACCGTGGCCGGGTGCAATACCTTCGCCCCGAAGTACGCCAGTTCCGCCGCTTCGACAAACGAAATGGTCTTCACCCTGCGCCCGCCGGCGAGAATGGTCGGGTCCGCGGTCAGCATCCCGTCCACGTCCGTCCAGATCTGGATCTCCTCGGCGCTGATGCCGGCGCCGACCAGCGCCGCGCTGAAGTCCGAGCCGCCACGGCCCAGCGTGGAGGTCACGCCCTGCTGAGTGGAGCCGATAAAACCGCCCATGACGACCACCTTATCGCGCGCCAGCGGCGGCACGGTTTCCGCCAGGCGCGAGTACGTTACCGGATAGATGGGCGCGGCCCGTGTGTGACGAGCGTCGGTGATGATGACTTGTCGCGAGTCCACGTGCGCCGTTTCCATCCCGAACTTGCGGAAGGCCAGGGCGACGATGGCGCTCGACAGCCGCTCGCCGTAACTCGAAATGGCGTCCACCGAGCGCGGCGACAGCTCGCCGAGCACGGCGAAGCCCCGGACCAGTTCGGCCAGCTCCAGAAAATGCTCGTCGATGATCCGCTGTGCCGTGGGTCCGTCGCCGTCGAGAACAACCGCGTGCGCCTCGCGCAGGTGAAACGCCCGAAGATCGTCGAGTTGCGTCAGTGCTTCGCCGCGCCGCCCGGAGATGGCGTCGTTGGCTATGGCGAGGAGTTTGTTGGTCGTCTTCCCCATCGCCGAGACGATGACCACGGGCCTTCGCTCGATCCGCGCTCTGACGATCGAGGCGACCCGTTCGATGGCGGCCGCCGATTCCACCGAGGTGCCGCCGAACTTCATCACGATCATGCTGGACCTCCCGCGCCTAATCCAGAAGACCGTCGGTGACCATCAGCTCGGCGTTGAGAACGGCCGCTCCGGCCGCGCCCCGCACCGTGTTGTGTCCCATGGCCACGAACTTGTAGTCGAAGGCCGGGCACGCCCGCAAGCGCCCGACAAACACGGTCTGCCCGCGCTCGCGTTCCACGTCCTTGCGCGGCTGCGGGCGGTTGGGCTGCGTCATGTAGATCACCGGCGCCGGCGGCGCGCTGGGCAGGCGGCGCTCCTGCGGAACGCCGGTGAAACCGCGGAACGCCTGCAACAGGTCCGCCTCCGAGGGCTTGGAGGAAAACTCGACCGAGACGGTCACCAGATGCCCGTCCACGACAGGGACGCGGTTGCAGTGCGCGCTTACACTGGCGGCGAGATCGCGCACGCGGCTGCCGTCGAAATCGCCCAGGATCTTCTGCGTCTCCTGCTCCATTTTCTCTTCCTCGCCGCCGATGAAGGGGATCACGTTGCCCATGATGTCCATGGACGCCACGCCCGGATAGCCCGCGCCGGAGATCGCCTGCAGCGTGGTAGTCACTACGCGGGTGATGCCGAATGGCTTCAGCGGAGCCAGCCCCATGGTCAGTACCACCGTGGAGCAGTTCGGATTGGTCACGATGTGCCCTTTCCAGCCGCGCTTCTGCTGCTGGATCGGCACGAGCTTCAGATGATCCGGGTTGATCTCGGGCACCAGCAGCGGCACGTCCGCTTCCATACGGTGATTACGGGAGTTGGAAACGACCGCGTGGCCCGCCCCGGCAAACGACTGCTCGATCTCAGTCGCGACGCTGGAGTCGGTCGCCGAGAAGAGCAGCTTCGGCGCATGGCCCGGCTTGCACTCGTCGACCACGATGTCGGCCACGGAGTCGGGAGTCTCACCTCCCAAATGCCACTGCGCGGCGTCGCGGTACTTCTTGCCCGCGGAGCGGTCGCTGGCGCCCAGCCAGGTCAGGTCGAACCAAGGATGACCCTGCAAGAACTTGACGAAATGCTGGCCCACCATTCCGGTGGCTCCGAGGATGCCGACTTCGATTCTTCGTTCCATATTGCTCCCTTTCCTACGCGGTGAGAAGCTGGCTCACCATCTTCTGATAAACCTCGACTGCCTCCACGAGTTGCCGCTTGGGCACATGTTCCTCCAGGGTGTGGGCCACGTGGATCGATCCCGGGCCGAGAAGGAACGGCTTACCCCAGGCTCCGCCGAACTCGGGGATGTCCGTGGTATAAGCCACTACGGTCGTGTCGAAGCCTTTCAACCTGCCGAGCCTGACGGCGGGTATCGACAGGACTTCGCGAGCGCAGGCACGGCCTTCGGCGGCCCGGGCGACGGCCCGGCGCATCGGCTCCGGATCCGCGACCAGACGGATCATGACCTCCGCACAGGCCGAATCGGCAACGACGTTCGGGGCCCGGCCACCCGCGATGGTCCCCACGTTCAGCGTGCCCGGCCCGAGCAGCGGGTCCACCGGCATCGGGATCGCGCGGACTTCCTGGAGCACGTCCAGCAGCTTGTCGATGGCCGATTCGCCGAGTTCAGGATAGGCGGAGTGCGCCATCTTGCCGCTGGCCGCGATCTCATAGCGCAACGCACCCTTGGACCCCAGCGCGAGCTTGTTGTCGCTTGGCTCGCCGTTGATCAGGTACCGGGACCCGCGCGGATTCCGGGCGGCGGCCAGCGCGCCGGCGCTGCTCTTCTCCTCGCCGACGACGAACAGCAGGCCGATGTTGCGGACGCCCGATTCGAGCAGCCGCTCGACGGCATGAATCATGGAGGCGATGATGCCTTTGGCGTCGCAGGAGCCGCGGCCCCAGATACGGCCCTCATCCTCCCGCGACGGGACGTGCGGCGGCACGGTGTCCACGTGCGTGGAGAGCGTCACCACAGGTTCGTCCCAGTGCGCGAAGACGTTGAACCGATCCGCCTCCACTTCCATCTTCTCGACGCGGCCGTGGTGGCGAGCGGCGGCATCGGAGAGGTATGCGAGCAGAAACTCGCTGACCTCTTTCTCGTTCCCCGTGATCGACTCGATGTCGACCAACCTGCGCGTCAGCTCAAAAAGGTCCATGCGTGTCGACCTATCGAATGGAAGGCGCCAGAAGGGAAAAACCGCGGAGGCAACACCGAGGTTTCTTCACTTCTCGATAGCGCTCCACCCGCTGCTAGCAACGGATGACAGTGGGCAGGTCTTATCCTTGCCCCCCAACCGCCGCCGGGGATTGCTTCCAGCGGCGATTTCGGCGGAAACTGCCTCGACCCCTTTCGCCAGGACGCCCGGAGCCTCCCGGAACATGCACCCTGCTACTGATGGCCTCCGCACCTCTATCAAGAGGAGACCCCAGAATATCGAACGGCCCCGAGTCAAGTCAAATTTTGTGTTCCGCCGGCTCATTCCGGGCAACCCCGAACAGCGGAAGGTACTTCGCGGGCAGCCGTACGGGCTTCATCTCGCGGTTGCAGAAAATGTGCTTGGTCTCCCCGGACGCCAGAATCCGGCCGTCCGCGGCCCGGCTCATTTCATAGCCGAAGCGCACCAGGCGGGCGGTGGCCTGCTCGATCCAGGTCCGGATGATGACTTCGTCGTCATAGCGCGCCGGGTAGCGATAGCGGCAGTGCGCCTCCACCACCGCCAGCAGGACCCCGTCCTCCGCCTCCATGTCCCTGTACCGGAATCCCATCGCCCTGCAATACTCGACTCTCGCGACCTCCATCCAGACCATGTAATTCGCGTAGTAGGCTACGCCCATCTGGTCCGTTTCGGCGTAGCGGACGGTGACCCGGGCTTCCCGGCTAGGTCGGCTCATGGGGACATTGTCGCACCCAGGCTAGCCCGCGCAGAGCAACACGTCCGGTTTGGTACGATAACGGTTAGAGATGCGCTGGTCCGCGCCTGTAGTCCTAGTCTCCGCAGTCCTATCCCTTCTGGTCTTCCCCGCATGCAAGGCGCAGGACACGGTGTTCCGCGTGGACGTCGGGCTGGTTCGGATCCTGGCCACGGTGCGGAACCCGTCCGGCGAGCTGGTGGGCTCTCTGACCAAGGATGACTTCACCGTTATCGACAACGGCGTGAAACAGGATGTGGCTGTGTTCGAGAGGCAGACCGAGCAGCCGCTCTCGATCGCTCTGCTCGTGGACAACAGCCTTTCCACCGCCATCGATCTCCGCTACGAGACCGAATCCGTGTCTCGTTTCCTAGGAGCGGTTTTCTCCCAGAGTAATCCAAAGGATACCGTTGCCTTTTACAGTTTCAGTTATGAGGTGACGCTATTGTCCAGTTTCTCGCGGCGCCGCGACCGCATGGAAGAGGCGATGAAGCAGTTGAAGCCGTCCAGCGGCACCTCCCTCTATGATGCGATCTATCTCGTCTCCAAGGACCTGGAGCTACGCGAAGGCCGCCGGGTGATGGTGCTGGTCACCGACGGCGGCGACACGACCAGCGCCAAGACATTTCGCAATGCTCTGCAAGCGGTGCAGTTGGCCGATACGGTGCTGTACGCCATTCTGGTCGTGCCCATCACCAATGATGCGGGCCGTAACCTCGGGGGAGAGAACGCTCTGATCACTCTCGCCGCCGGCACCGGGGGCCGGGTCTTCACGCCGAGCGTCGGCCCCGATCTGGACAGCGCCTTCTCGGACATTCTCACGGAGTTGCGGACGCAGTATTTTCTGGGATATTATCCGCGCCGGGCCCCGCCTGGGGTGGACCGGTTCCATCGCCTGGAGGTCAAGGTCGCGAACCCGAATTTGCAGGTCGTCGCGCGCAGCGGTTATTATGGGGAAGTCGAGCAGCCGGCCGCCCCTGTAGAGCCCGAGCGGAGGCCGGCGGTGAAGAAGCTGATTCCTCCGCCACGGTGAGGAACGGGGTGCCTGATGGACAAGAGCAAGAACAAGCCAAAGACCAAGCCACCCGAGCAGACGCTGGAAGAGGTTAAGTACCTGAGACATCTCATCGATCAGGAGATCCCGGTGCGTGTGCGAATGAAAAGCAACGAAGAATTCTCCGGGACCATCGAGTTCTACGACTCGAACTTCATCCGGCTGACCCGCGAAGACGGGCCGAACCTTTTTATCTACAAGCACGACATCAAGTACCTGCTCGAAGAGGCGGATTAAGCCGGATTTCAGCGGATGAACTCTTATGTAGAAGTCGCACAGGAGATTGCGCGCGAAGCGGGCGCCCTGCTTTCCGGCTACTTCGATCGGCGGGTGAGCTTCCATCTGAAAGGGGAGTTCGACCTTGTGACCGAGGCCGACCTCGCCTCCGAGAAGCTGGTCATCGAGAGGTTGCGGACGCGCTTTCCCTCCCACGCCATCGTGGCCGAAGAAAGCGGCGGCCACCGGGCGGCCTCCGAATTCTGCTGGTACGTCGACCCGCTGGACGGCACGACGAACTTCGCGCACGCTTTCCCCATGTTTTGTGTTTCGCTGGGCCTGGAACAGGCGGGCGACATGATCGCCGGTGTCATCTACGATCCCCTCCGGGATGAAATGTTCACCGCCGAGAGGGGCGCCGGGGCCTGCCTGAACAATCGGCGCATCCAAGTTTCCCGCGCCAGCCGTTTGGCGGACAGCCTGGCGGCCACGGGTTTCCCCAGCCGCAAGCGCCACGAGAACGTCAACGTGCATTTCTTCCACCAGATGGCCATGGCCACGCACGGCGTGCGGCGCGCCGGTTCGGCCGCCCTGGATCTTGCCTACGTCGCCTGCGGCCGGCTGGATGCCTTCTGGGAGTTCGGCCTGAATCCCTGGGACATGGCGGCCGGCGTGCTGCTGGTGACCGAGGCGGGGGGCTCGCGCTCCGACATGCAGGGCAAGCCGCACCACCTGCACAGCCCGCACGTGCTGGTGGACAACGGCCTGATCCACGAGGAAGTCCTCCAGTTGTTCCGCGAGGTCTTCGCCGGCCAGTATCGCGTCCCGTTGCCCACTGTGACCAAGTAAGAACGCGGCCCGCCCCCGGAACGGGGTAAGATCATCTCTCCCCTTGTCACGGGTAACGCTGCGTTGTAAGATCGGTCCGTATGTGCCGCGGAGGTGGAATTACTTTCCTGATTCAGGCCGCGCACAAGGGGACCCATGAAAAGACGAGAAGTTCGAATCGGACTGGTCCTGTACGGCGGAGTCTCGCTGGCCGTCTACATCAACGGAGTCGCGCAGGAGTTCTTCCGCGCCGTGCGCGGCCATGGCCTCTACCGTCTGCTCAAGGTGCTCCTGGACGCCGACATCGTGGTAGACGTCATCAGCGGCGCGTCCGCCGGGGGGCTCAACGGCATTTACCTCGCCTATTCCCTCTGCCAGCCAGGACCTCCCAAGAACTTCCTGGACTTTTCCAGGCTTTGGCGTGAGGATGGCGATATCGCGAAGTTGCTGCGTCAGGCCGGCTCGCAAGACCCCAATTCGCTGCTCGACGGCGAGGGCTATTACCAGGAGAGGCTGGAGGCCGCCTTTGGCCTCGACGATTGGCGGCCCGGTTCCGAGGATCCCTCCGGCTTCGATGAGCTCGACTTGTTCGTCACCGGCACGGATTTCCACGGCTCCGTCTACACCCGGTTTGACGATACCGGCCGCGCGATCACGGTCAAGGACCACCGCGCGGTCTTCAAGCTCAAGTTCCGGCGTGACCGCCACAACGACTTTGGGCCGGTCGCGCCGCCCGTGGACGTCAAGCTCGAGAAACACCGGAGGAGTCAGCTCGCCAAGCTGGCCCGCATCACCTCCTGCTTCCCAGTGGCGTTCCCCCCCGTGCGCGTGTCCCAGGAAGATGACTTTATTCGATACTGGGGCTACCTCGACAAAGCGCCGCGCTTGCGGCCGTGTTCGAAGGACGTGCCGCGCTACTACCTCGACGGCGGTGTGCTCGACAACAAGCCCTTCTCCTCCACCCTCGATGCGATTTTCCACCGCACCGCCGAGGGGCCCGTGACCCGCAAGCTGTTTTATGTCGAGCCGGCGCCCGAAGTCTTCGACCCGCAGGCGGTGTCCGCCCCACCCAACGTGGTCCAGGCGGGGGTCGGCGCGCTGACCGCGATTCCGAGCTACGAGAGTATCGCCGGCGACTTGCAGGCGATCGCCGAGCGAAACACGCGCATCCAGTCCTTCGGAAACCTGGTCACGGACCTCACGGAATCTTCCGGCTCCGAAGCCGGACGGCGTCCCACGCCCGAGCAGGAGAAACTGTATCGCCGCAGCCGGCTCGAGTTGCTGCTCCATCGCGTCCTCGCCGGCGTCCTGCGCCAGAAGGGACGGGAAATGTGGCTCAAGCCCGAGAAACAACGGCTGGCGTCGCAACTGTTCGACAAGTTCTTCCGATTCATCGACCCTCTCGCCACCAGCGAGCAGGACCGGATACTGGACTGCTTCGACGTGCACGCCCTCATGCGGCGGCTATTCTACGTCACTTACAGCATCCAGGAAGAGGAGGCGTTGCGGATCTGCAACCAGTGGATTCATTGCGCGGAGGTGATCCTGTTCGCCATGGAGTCGCTGGTGGACCAGCGCCAGATCCGCTGGCTCAGCCGGGCCACGGATGGTCTTCGCCTGCGCGATCCGGGCGAAATCTGGAGCGACATCAACCTGGCGTGGCGCCACGTCATCGCCGCCGACGACGAGGCCACAAGGCTCCTGTCTGGGCCGCCGGACGAGAAAGCATTGAAGGCGCTGTGCGAGCTGCTGATGGGGCGCGTCGGGCAACTGGCGGGCAGGGAGCCGGCGCCGCGGACAGAGGCCGAGACACTGATCCAGTTTCTGGACCACCAGTTCCGCCAGTCCGGCTTTCTGGCCGTGTCGCGGGACGCGCAAAAGGCTTGGGCCGAATTCCCTTGGATCGACCTGCATCGGTTCCCGCTCCAGGTTGCCGCGGGGATCTTCGAGCTGGACCAGATCGATACGATCCGCGTCAGCCCGAGGGACGCTCAGCTCGGCTTTAGCCGGCGGCCGCCGGCGGACAAACTGGCCGGCGATCAGCTCGCCAATTTCGGCGGATTCTTCAAGAAGAGCTGGCGGTCCAACGACATCCTTTGGGGACAATTGGACGGCCTCGCCAGGATCTTCGAGGCCTTGCTCACCAAGGAGGCCGTGGGGAAAGCCGCTGCCGCGGACGCCGCCGCCGCTGTCGAACGTTGCCGCGTGATTGACTCGCTCGATCTGCCGAAGGATCTGGCGGAGTGGGCGAAGGACATGGTGGACGGCAGCCGGCCCGGCCACGAAGCGGCGCTCGATACGCTCGAACCCGGCCGCGGCGCGCGGGAGGACGGCCGCCTGGACCAACTGGTGCGCTTCGCTCAGAGAGACCTCGTGCGCGCGGGCCTGCAATCGGTTGTGGAAGACAGCATTCAGGAACAGATCGAGTGGAACCGTTGCCGGACCGGTGGCGCGGACCAGGTGAGCTTCCACGTTGATGGCCTTCGCTTCACCCGGCCGAACAGCGGTTTCATCGGCATCGCCGCGGAGAAGATGGCTCTGGAGGCATTGAAAGAGGTCAAGGACGCCACCGCTGTTTTCAGCGACCCCAAGAGGTACACCGTGGGGACCGAAACCATCGACAAGGATGTGCCTATGCCGGTGTTGGTGGAGCTGGCGACGCGGGCGGCGCTGGTCTTACGCGACTGCCTCGTGCCGCACATCGAGCGGACAAAGCTGAAAATCACCCAATCGCCCGCTTACAAGTACGGCTTCGACTGGCCGGTGCGGCTGGTGCACGGTTTCGCGCAACTGGCGCGTTTCGCCCCCACCACGGGGCGCGTCATCGCCTGGGTCCTGCTGGTTTACTCCATCGCCGCCTTGTGGGTAGGCGTCAAATGGTGGTCCGCCTTCGTCCGGCCTTCGGGGTCCAACGTCAACCTTTCCGCCTTCCTCGCCTTGTTCGCCATTCCGGTGGTCTACCTATTGGCGGTGCCCGAGTTGCTCGACTGGCTGTACCCGCGCGTGAAAAGCGCATGGCGGACCTGGGCCCCCGTGACCTTCCTGGCGGCGCTGGCAGTAGCCTCGGCCACAGTGCTGGCCCGCCTGCGTGAGACCCTCGCCGGACTCTTCCGTTCCAAGGCGGAGGTCCTCAGCGACGCCGTGCTGGTGGGGGCGACGGTGTTCCTCTCTGCTGTTCTCTTGTGGCGTATCTGCCGCTGGCTGCTCAGACTGCTGCACCGGCATTGAAAGAGAACCCTCTTCAGGGTTGCCGCTTGGCGGCGATCCAGGTCCTGACCGCGAGCATGGCCAGGAAGAGCAACACGATGGTCCGCGGGATGCTCTCCAAAGTGAACACGGCCAGCAGCGCCAGCACGATGTAGCAAGCCACGGCCGTCAGGAATCGGGGCTTCATTGCGGAACAATCATTGTCGCACGGGGCGCCCAGCGCCCCCCGCGTCGGTCACGCCGGGTCCGATATAATGAGTCTTTCGCCGGTTGTGAGGCGTGCTGCCCTGAGGAGACCGCGGTGAATCGTCCATGGCTGTTTGCTCTTCTGTTGTGCGTGACTACGCTGCTGTCTGCCCAAGACCAGCCTGCTCAGCCTGCGCCCGCTACGGCCCCGGCCGCCCAACCCGCGCGCGCCCAGGAGGAACGGCAACGAGAGCCGGTCTATGTGAGGCGCATCTCGCTGGGCGTGACCGGGATCGGTCAGCCCCGCAATGTGATCGGGGGGGGAAAGAGCGAGCAGGTCACCACGTCCCCTCCGCTCGATACCACGGTCACCACCTCCCCGAAAGCCCACTACACAGCCGGAGGAGCCTTGCTTCAACTCGCGATCTTCGAGAAATGGGCCGTCAACATCGGGAGCATATACCGTACGGCGGAGTTCACTTCCGACAAGATCATTCTGGCCGGCACTGACAATCCGAACACCGTCAAGGATGAGCGAACCCAGACCGGCATATCGGACACGACCAAGGCCAGGTATTTCGACTTCCCCATGCTGGTTCGCCGCTACAACCTGGAACGCCGCGAGCGGGGACACCGCTGGTTCGTTGAAGCCGGCCCGTCATTGCGCTGGGTCAGCAAGATCCGCACCAGCCGTGCGATCACCTATCCGAACGGAGACACCGCGACCGAATCCTCACCCACGCCGTACAGGAAGAGCATCGTGGGAGGCACCGCGGGAATTGGCGGTCAGTTCATCGACCCCATCGGCGTGCGCGTGATTCCCGAAGTGCGGTACACGCGCTGGTTCGGGGCCACTTTCGACTCGCTGGGCCTTCACTCTCGCCGGGACCAGGTGGAAATCATCATCTCCATCTCTTTCTAACCTCCCGAGGCGGCGACTATTTATAGAGCCACGCGAGGCCCAGGGCGAAAAGGCCGCAGGTGAGGACGCCCAGGGAAAGGGCAACCAGGCCCGGCAGCAGCTTCTTCCGGAGCTGTATCCACATGTAGATGCCGCTGAGAACAGTCACGATCAACCCCGCGGCCAGGGCATCCATCGAGTAAGCCCAGATGGTAGTCCAAATCCAGTCGCGCCGATTGACGGGATCCGCGGCGTGCACCCCGGTGAAGGTGTGCAAGGCGCGGACGACACCCCACCAGTTCACATCGGTCCGCTGCACCGTGGCGGATCCGGTGGCGAGGTCCATCTTAACGTCAGTGACGTGGCCGGGCCGGTTCACCCGGAACTGGAATCGGCCGGGCGGTTGAGGCGTTGCCGTCCACTCGATTTCACCTCGCAGTCCGAGCTGGCGAGCCAGATTCTGGGCCCGCTCCATGGCGTTGCCATCGGGCGGCTGGACTTTCCGCTCGAGAGTGGACTGCCGGCGGCTCGGCCAGAACTCGGCGAACTTCCAGCCTCCATGGTTCAGCAGCAATCCCGTGAAAGCGAACAGCCACGTAAAGAACAGGAAGTAGAGACCCAGATAGTAGTGCAAGCGCCGGTTCCATCTTTGAAGGGCGCCGGCCGAACGGGAGAGTGCCTCAGACGCAAACGCCATAGATGATTCCTAAGAAAGTGATGGCGCCCGCGGCTAGCAGCGCCAGGCCGACGCGGCGCTCGGCCTGCAGGACCGTCCAGAGATAGATGCCGCTGGCCGAGACAAACAGGACCAGGTACACGGTCGCATCCGCCAGCCATCGCCACACCCGCATGTAGGGCCAGTTCATGCGGATGGCGGCGAGGTGCTGGCCCGGAAACATGTGCAAGGCGATCAGCGCGTCCCAGAAGCCCGTGGTCCGGCGCGTGACAGTGGCGTTGTGCGACACAAGATCGGCATCCACGGCGGTCTGGCGGCCGGGCACGGTGACGGTGAAAACGAGGCGGTGCTCGCGAGGAATGACCTGCACGAATCCGAATTCGCCCGTGATGCCGGCGGCGGCAAGCGGCGGCCGCAACGCTTCGATTTGCGCTCTCCCGGCGAGCTTCTCAACGCCCTCGGGGAGAGCAAGCCGGACGGCGCGCGTTTCAGGCAGGCGCTTTGCCGCGGGGGCCCATCCATGCACCAAGAAGAAAACCGTGATGGCGAACAACAGCACGAAGGGGCTGATGAACAGCCCGAGGTAGAGGTGCAGATCGCGGGTGAGCGGATAGAAACGCTGCTTCATCTTGGCGTTTCAGGGTTCAATGCGCGTGCCGAGGACCTTCAGGAACTGGGCGAGCCACGCCGGATGCGCGGGCCAGGCGGACGCCGTGACCAGGTTCCCGCTGGTGACTGCCTGGTCCAGACCGATCTCGGCGTAGGCGCCTCCGGCGCGCGTGACCTCCGGCGAGACCGCCGGGTAGCAACTGCATGATTTTCCCTCCAGCACTCCGGCCGCGGCAAGGACCTGCGCGCCGTGACAAATGGAGGCGATGGGCTTGCCGGCGGTGGCGAAATGCCTCACGATCTCCAGGACCCGTGGGTTAAGGCGGATGTACTCCGGGGCGCGCCCGCCGGGTATGACGAGCGCGTCGTAAGCCTCCGGACGGATCTCGTCAAAGGTGGCGTTCAGCGCGAAGTTGTGACCGCGCTTCTCGCTGTAGGTCTGATCGCCTTCGAAATCGTGGATGGCCGTGCGGACGGTGTCACCGGCTTTCTTGCCGGGGCACACGGCATGAACCGTGTGGCCGACCATTAGAAGAGCCTGAAACGGCACCATCACCTCGTAGTCTTCCACGTAGTCACCGACCAGCATGAGTAGCTTCTTCGCGGCCATTGTGAAGTCCCTTTCTGTAAAACTATGGTCGCATTCTTGGGCGGCGCGGCGTGAGCACTGGGGGTGGGCTATAGTTGGACGTGAGAATCGGGCCATGCATAGACACTCCTGTGTCGCTGTTCTGTCGCTCCTGCCGTGGGTGTGGGCTTGCGCCCAGACCGACGACAGTCTGCTGAAGCCGTTCGAGATCAACCACCGGGCGGCGAGCCAGTCGCCCGCGGATGTGTCGTTCCTGCATGACGCCCCCGCCGGCAAGGGTGGATTCATCCGCATCCAAAACGGGCATTTCGTCAAGCCGAACGGCCAGCGCATCCGCTTCTGGGGAGTCCACCTGACTGACTGGAGCCGGGGGTCGGTCGAGCTGCCGCCGAAGGAGGACGTCCCGATGTATGCCGCCACGCTGGCGCGGTACGGCGTGAACATCGTGCGGCTGCACTTCCTGGACCTGGACGCGCCGCGGGGCATCATCGACGCCAAGCGCAACGACTCACGGGGGTTTGACGCGGGCCAACTGGACCGGCTCGACTACCTGATCTCGGAATTGAAAAAGCGCGGCATCTACTGCGACTTGAACCTGAACGTGGGCCGCTCCTACAAAGAAGGCGACGGCGTCGCGGACTTCGCCAAGATCCGGTGGGGCAAGGGCCTGATCCTGTTTGACAAGCGCATGATCGAGCTCGAAAAGGAGTATGCCCGGAATCTGCTGATGCACGTCAATCCCTACACCAAGACCGAGTACCGGAACGAGCCGTCGATCGCCATCGTGGAACTGCTGAACGAGAATGCCCTGGGGATCGGCTTCAACGCCATGACGCCCTTCTACGAGAAGGAGCTCACCGATCTCTACAACGATTGGCTGCGGAAGAAGCTGACTCCCGAGCAGTGGCAGAAGCTGCGGGCGGCGGCCGGCGTCACCGGCGACGAGCCCGTAGCGCGCCTAAAGGGACCCGAGGCACGGACGGCTCCCAAGGACAGGTACGACATCGAGATCGCCTTCTTCACCGAGATGGAGAACAGCTTCTATCAGGACATGAGCGCGTACCTGAAGAAGACGCTGGGAGTGAAGGCGCCGATCACCGCCACGGCGGACCACTCGCACACGGGCAGCTCGTACCCGATGCTGCTGTCGACCACGAAGCTGGACGTGGTGGACGGCCACGTGTACTGGCAGCACCCCGGGGCGCGTGAGACGCCATCGCCCATGGTGAACGACCCGAACTGGTCCACCGTGGTGCAGCTTTCTCGGACCGCGGTCGCGGGCAAGCCGTATACGGTGAGCGAGACCAACCACCCCTTCCCCAATCCCTGGGCCGTCGAAGGGATTCCGATCCTCTCGGCATACGCCAGCTTCCAGGACTGGGACGCGGTTATCATGTATACTTTCGAGCCCAAGCGGGACCCGGGCTGGAAGCCGTACATGGGCGACGCGTTCGACATCTCGCTCGACCCGGTGAAGATGCCGGAGATGGCCGCCGGGGCGCTCCTGTTTTTGCGCGGCGATGTGCGCGCGGCGAAGCAAATCGTGGAACGGACCTACACCAGGGAACAAGCGCTCGACAGCCTGCGGCTGCCGGGGAGCGAGCGGCCCTACTTCACACCGGGCTTCCCGCCGTACTTGCCGCTGGTGCATGGCTCGCGAATCCGATCGTTTGACGGCCCGCCGACCGGGAAGTTCGACGTGCCCCTCACCAACCCGATCGTCTCCGACACGGGCGAGCTCTCCTGGTATACTTCGCCCGAAAAAACCGGACTGGTGACCGTGGATACGGATCGAACGCAGGCGCTGGTGGGTTTCGTCAGGCAAAACGGGAAGTCGGTGAAGAACCTGTCGGCCAGCATCGATAACACGTTCGCCAGCCTCGTGCTCAGCTCGCTGGACGGCAAGCCGCTGGCGCGGGCCGATCGGATGCTGCTGGTGGCCGGGGCCAGGTCGGCGAACACCGGCATGAAGTGGGATGAGAAGCACCTTACCGCGGTGAGCACGGGCGGGCCGCCGTCCTTGATCGAGCCCGTGACCGGGACCGTAACGCTGCGGGACCTTCAGGGCGCCAAGGCGGTGTCGGCTGCGGCCCTGGACGGTTCGGGCAAGCCCCTGGGCAGTCCCATCGAGGCGAAGAAGGCCGCCAGCGGGTGGACCCTGCCAATCGGCGACCCGGTGACCACCTGGTATGTGATTTCAGTCAAGCGCTAAGGAGGTTAGTCATGAGGACGCGGAGGCTGCTGGGTGCAGCGCTGGCCGCCGCATGCGCGACGGCGGGGTTGGCGCAGGTGGATCCTTTCGCGCAGAACCGCCGCCTGGGCCGGGGCATTAACATTCCGGGAGTGTTCGACCGGG
This sequence comes from Bryobacterales bacterium, assembly GCA_963798455.1. Lineage (GTDB taxonomy): Bacteria > Acidobacteriota > Terriglobia > Bryobacterales > Bryobacteraceae > CAWCTD01. Next base: position 2,589,079 of record CAWCTD010000003.1, on the reverse strand, counting down.
CCAAGGGAACGGTGCCGGACCCTCCCATGAAGCCCGAGTATTTCACCAAGATCCACGACGCCGGGTTCAGCAATGTCCGGCTGGTGATCCGCTGGTCGTCTTACGCAGAGCAGGAGGCGCCATTCCGCATCGATGCCGGCTTCCAGCGCAAGGTGGACTGGGCCGTGGAGCAGAGTCTCAAGAACCAGCTCGCCGTGGTTCTGGATTTCCACTACTACCCGCTGATCAGCTTCACGGGGACGGAGGTGACTACCGAGGATCCGGCCAAGAACCGGCAGCGCTTCCTCGCCCTGTGGGAGCAGATTGCTGAGCATTATAAGGATTCGCCGCCCCAGGTCATGTTCGGGCTGCTCAACGAACCCAGCCGGCCGAACCTGGGCGCCGAGGGCTGGAATAAGCTCGTCGCGGAAACCCTGCCCGTCCTGCGGCGCGCCAATCCGCGGCGCACGATCCTGATCCAGACGGCCAACGGAGGAGGGTTCGGCGCCATCGACAGCCTCGAGATCCCGCCCGGGGAATCCAATGTCATCGTGGAAGTTCACTACTACGATCCTGGGCGGTTCACGCACCAGCAGGCTTCCTGGTCCAGCAATAGGATCTACAAGGACGTGCTCTGGAACGCGACCCAGGAGGAGACCAAGGCGGTGACCGATGCTTTTGCCAGGGTCGCAGCCTGGGCCGCAAAGAACAAGCGCCCCCTTTACCTGGGAGAGTTCGGCGCCTACCAGGCCGCCGATATGCCCTCACGAGAACGGTGGACGAGTTTCGTCGCGCGAACGGCGGAGGCCAACCAGATGAGCTGGGCCTACTGGGGCTTCTGGCGCTGCGGTTTCGACGCCTTCGACCAAGAGACGGAAACCTGGACCGAACCGCTGCTGAGAGCACTGGCGCCCCGTTGAGCCGCCAGGCTTTCAAGAATCCGCCGGAATCGGCAGCCGGGCCCGAAGGAAGCAGTTTGTTTCTCGAAAACCCGGCGATGGGGTTATAGTAAAGGTAACCGGACCGGCATTAGATGCATACAAACGCCGGACGAGAGGAGGGCTGCCATGAGGGCCACAACACGCGCTATGGTTGTCGCGGCGGCGCTGCTTGGAACAGTGGGGCTGCCGCTTTTCGCCCAAGCTGTGATTTCCGCCCAGTCGGGGCTCGTCAACTACACGGAAGGCCCGGTTTCTCTCAACGGCAAGGAGGCTCAGCCGAGGCGGGGGGTATTCCCGCAGATGAAGGAGCAGGAAACGCTTCAGACCACGCGGGGGAGGGCCGAATTGCTGCTCAATCCCGGCGTGTTCCTGCGCGTTGGCCGGGACAGCTCCATCCGCCTGCTTTCGGACAAGCTCACGGATTCCAGGGTTGAGTTGGTCACCGGGACCATGGTGCTGGAGGCCGCCGAGATCCAGAAAGACACGTCGGTCACGCTCCACTACGGGAACGCGGCGATCTCGATCCAGAAGCGCGGGGTGTACCGCGTGGACTCCGATCCGGCGGGGCTCAGGGTATTCGGCGGCAAGGCCGTGGTTGAGTCCGGCGGCCAGCGTATTGAAGTGGGCAAAGGGAAGATGCTGGCCTTCGACGGCTCGCTCGCCCTGGCCAAGTTCAACCGGAAGAAGCCCGACACTCTGGACCAGTGGAGCCAGCGCCGGGCACAGTACCTGGCTGGAGTGAATCTCTCCACGGCGCGGTCGCTCCTGGGCCGGAGCGACGCTTGGCTTTGCAGCGGCTGGTGCTGGAACTCCATGTTCGGAATTGTCACTTTCGTGCCCCTCAGCGGAATGTATATGAGCCCTTACGGATACTACTTCGTGAGCCCGCGAGAGGTGTGGCGGACCTCTGCTCCCGCGGCTTCCGGAGGCGCGGGGGGCAGGGGCAACGGTTCGACGGCGACGGGCGGCGGCTCCACCTACGGTTCCGCGGCGGCCGGTTCCACAACCAGAGTCGAGGCGCCTGCCCGCGTCGCGGCGCCGGCGCCATCGACTCCTTCCTCGAGACCGGCGCCTCCGGCCATGCAGCGTCTGGGGAAATAGCTGAAGGCGCGTCCAAGGCCAGATGAGAAGAGGCTGATAGACTGGCGGCATATAAGGAGGCCTACCGTCAATGAAGAAATTCCTGTTCGGGTTGATTGCGGGGGTGTGCCTGATCCCCGCGCTCGGGTACATGTACATCCGCTCGGGATACGTGCCGGTAGCGACTTCGGCCCCCGCCCTGCCGTTTGAGCGCAGACTCGCGCAGATGGCCTTGAATGCGAGTATCGCGAAAGACGCGCTGGCGGAGGCTCCTATCCCTGCCAACGAAGCGAATTTGGTCGCGGGCGCCAAGGTCTATAAAGAGCATTGTGCGATGTGCCACGGCCTCAGCGGCCAACCGCCGAGCGACATCGCACAAGGGATGTTCCCCAAGCCGCCGCAGTTGTTTCGCGGGAAAGGCGTGACGGACGACCCCGCGGGAGAGACGAACTGGAAAGCGACCTATGGAATTCGGTTGACTGGCATGCCTGCGTTCATGGGCGCGCTTACCAACGAGCAACTCTGGCAGGTCAGCCTGCTGCTGGCGAACGCCGACAAACTGCCCGAATCGGCCAAGAAGATCGTGTCGCAGCCTTAGGACGGTTGAGTGGGTTCGGTCCGCTTTGAAGTAGTGGCCGAGTGCCCGGTGACGGGCGCGCGCGCCGGTCTGTTGCACACCCCGCACGGAGTGGTCGAAACACCCGTGTTTATGCCCGTCGGGACACAGGCCACGGTCAAGGGGCTGAGCGCGCGGGAACTGGCGGACGACCTCGATGTGAGGATTCTGCTGGCCAACACGTACCACCTCTATTTAAGGCCGGGGCATGAAGTGATCCGGCGGTTGGGAGGGCTGCACCGCTTCATGAACTGGCCGCGGGCCATCCTGACGGACTCGGGCGGCTTCCAGGTGTTCAGCCTGAGCCGCCTCCGCAAGGTCACCGACGAGGGGGTGCTGTTCCGTTCCCACTTGAACGGCGACGAGCACCTGTTCACGCCGGAATCGACGGTGGATGTGCAACTCGCGCTCGGCGGCGACATCATCATGGTGCTGGACGAATGCCTGGAGTTTCCGGCGACGCACGAGGCGGCGCGCCAGTCGGTGCGGCGGACCGTGCGCTGGGCGCGCGCCGCCTGGGCGCATCACCTGAGCCGCGGCGAGACCGCTTCGTCGCTGTTTCCGATCGTGCAGGGCTCCATGTACGCGGACCTGCGGCGGGAGTGCGCCGCCTCGCTGGTGGAACTGGGTTCGGACGGGTACGCGATCGGGGGACTTTCGGTAGGCGAGCCGCGCTCGGTTAGTCTGGAGATGGTGGAACAGACGGCGCCGCTGCTTCCCCGGGACAGGCCGCGCTATGTGATGGGGGTGGGGATGCCGGAAGAACTGGCAGCGTATGTCGCCCGGGGAGTGGACATGATGGACTGCGTCATGCCTTCGCGCAACGCCCGCAACGGCTGCCTGTTCACCTCACACGGGCGGGTGGTTATCAAACAAACCCGGTACAAAGACGATCCTTCGCCGGTGGACACGGATTGCGGATGCTACACCTGCCGCAACTACTCGCGGGCCTACTTGCGGCATCTGTTTTTGGCCGGCGAGATCCTGTTTGCCAGCCTGGCTACCCTCCACAACCTCAGACGCTACCTTGACATCATGCGGGATCTCAGGCAGTCTATAGTGTTTGGTACCTTCCCGGCGACGGCGCGAGAGATCGCGATGGCGCCGGCCGAGGGGGAGTAACGAGTTTGCCTGCATCTGCCCCCGCTGATGTTTCTGAGGGTCAGTAACGAGTCCGAGCTCTGGAGACCGAAGCAGGCAAGAGGCTAAACGTGGTCCCGACTTTTCTCATGCAATCGCAGGCTGCATCCAACCCACTCCTGGGCTTCCTGCCCATACTGCTGATTTTCGCCATCTTCTATTTTCTTCTGTTCATGCCCATGCAGAGGCAGAAGAAGCAGCAGCAGAAGATGCTGAAGGAATTGCAGACGGGCAGCGTGGTGGTCACTTCGGGGGGCATCGTGGGAACCATCGTCGCCATTGAAGGAGATACCATCGTGCTCCGGGTCAAGCCCGACAATCTCAAGATCCAGATGGCGCGCGGCGCTGTGACGTCGCTGGTGCCGGAGAAACAAAAGGATTGAAGCGCTGACATGGACAGCAGACTGATTGGCAAGATCGTGGCGATTGTGGCGGTGATCCTGGTGTGCGTTTTCGGGATCATTGGGCTGCCGACGTCATTGGCCGGCTTGAAAGCGAACGTGCAGAAGAACATCAAGCTGGGTCTGGACCTGCGCGGCGGGAGCCACCTCATCCTGGAGGTGCAGGTCCAGGATGCGGCGAAGGTGGATGCGGACCAGCTCATCGAGCACCTGAAGGATGAATTGCGCAAGGCCGGGATCGACTACACCGCAATGGACCGCAACGATCCCACGACCATCGAGGAGGCGGATTCCATCCAGGTCAACGTGCGCGGCATCCAGCCCGCAAAATCCGCCGATTTCCGGCGTATCGTGGCGGACCGGTTTCCCCAATGGGTGCTGACCCCGGTAAGTTCGACCGACTACAAGCTGAACATGCGGCCCTCCGACCTGCTGGCTCTCAAGCAGGACACCGTGACCCGGGAGATGCAGACCATCGAGCAGCGCATCAACGGCCTGGGCCTGACCGAGCCCACCATCCAGCGGTACGGTGGCGCGAACGCGCAATATGACATCCTGGTCCAGTTGCCTGGGGTGGCCGATCCGGCCAGGGTCAAGCAAGTTATGCAGACCGCGGGAATGCTGGAAATCTGCGCGGTTCTGGACGGCCCGTTCTCCAGCCCCGAGCAGGCCATGGCCAAGAACGGAGGCGTGCTGCCGTTAAACAGCAAGCTGGTCAGGATGGCTCCGGGGCACGGCGACTCCGGGGAGGCCTGGTACCTGGTGAACCGTTCGCCGGTGATCACGGGACGTGACCTGCGCAACGCCAGGGCGGGCCGTGACGAGTTCCAGAGGTGGGAGACGGATTTCACCCTGGGGCAGGACGCCGCACAGCGGTTCGGACGTTTCACGGAATCCAACATCGGGAACCGTCTGGCCGTGATCCTGGATAACCAGATCCGGAGCGTGGCTACGATTCAGAATCGAATCGAGGACTCGGGGCGCATCACCGGCCAGGGCAGCGAGCAGGAATCCACCGATCTGGCGGTGGTGCTTCGGGCGGGTTCCTTGCCGGCCGGGATCGTCTATCTCAACGAGGACAGCATCGGCCCCTCGCTGGGCGCCGACTCGATTCACCAGGGGATTGTGGCCGGACTGGTAGGCTTGACTGCCGTGGTGTCGTTCATGCTGGTCTACTACAGGAAGAGCGGCCTTAACGCGACCCTGGCCCTGGTTCTGAACGCCGTCATGTTGATGGCGGCGCTGTCCTACTTCGGAGCAGTCCTGACTCTGCCGGGCATTGCCGGTGTGATTCTCACCATCGGCATGGCGGTTGACAGTAACGTTCTCATTTTTGAAAGGATCAGGGAGGAGTTGCGCGCCGGAAAGGGAGTCGCCTCGGCGATTGACGCCGGTTTCAGCAAGGCCTTCTTGACGATCATAGACACGCACGTCACCACAGTGGTATCCTGCGCCTTCTTGTTCATGTTCGGAACGGGGCCGGTCAAAGGCTTTGCCGTGACGCTGGTCATTGGGCTGATTTCCAATTTGTTCACGGCAGTGTTCGTCTCCCGCGTGATTTTCGACTGGGAACTGGCGAGCCGTCCCCAAATGGCGACGCTTAGCATTTGAGATTTGTACCGGAAGTTCTAGTACCGCATCCGGCGGCCGAGAAGGCTGCCGGGTGGATTTGGAACGCTTTTTGAAGTACGATGGGAACCTCTATTCATCAGCCGGTGTCTAAATCAGACGAACACCGGCCCAACTGAAGCTGCATGCAACTTTTCAAAGAGACGAAGTTCGACTTCCTGGGCTGGAAGTGGCCATTTATTGGCGCCTCTGTTCTGCTTATGACCGCGGGGATAGTGAGCCTGATCATCAAGGGCGGCCCTCTGTACGGCATCGACTTCCGGGGCGGCGCGGTAATGTACGTGAAGTTCGCCGGCCCGCCTCCGGTCCACCAGATTAGGACGGCGCTGGGCTCCAAAATCCGGGGCGATATCAACGTCACCACGCTCACCGGTACGCAGGACTCGCAGGAAGCCATGATCGGCGTCGACATGCGCGACGAGAAAAGTCTGGAGCGCGTTCGGCAGACCATGACCCAGACGCTGGAGGCTACCTTCAACCTCGACCCCTCCAAGCTGGACTTCAACAACGCCGGCCGGGAGGCGCTCGTTTCCCGGCTCAGGGACCCTCTCCAGCAGGCCAGCGTGGCTGTTTCCGACGAGCAACTCGCCAAGCTCGTCGCGGGCATGGTGGACTTCCGCGACAAGCAGCGCTCCGGCTTGTTGCGGAGTTTCGACGAGCTTTCCGCCGTGCCAGGCGTGACGCCGGCCATCCTCGCGGTCCTGAAGCAGCAGTGCTCGCTGGCGCCTTTCGCCGTTCGCCGGGTGGAGGTCGTCGGACCCAAAGTGGGCGCGGACCTCCGCATGCAAGCGATCAAAGCAACCCTCTATGCCCTGGCGGGCATGCTGGTGTACATCGCATTCCGGTTCGAATGGATCTACGGGGTTGCGGCGGTTGTGGCGGTGTTCCACGACACGATCATTACCATCGGCCTGTTCTCGCTGTTCAGCAAGGAGATCGACCTGACGGTGGTGGCCGCCATCCTCACGCTGGTCGGCTATTCGATGAACGATACGATTGTCGTATTCGACCGCATCCGCGAGAACCTGAAGCTCCTACGGCGGGAGAAGCTGGAGCCCTTGATCAACCTCAGCGTCAACCAGACCCTGAGCAGGACGGTCCTGACATCGGGCCTGACGTTTCTGACGGCGTTGTCGCTGCTGTTGTTCGGCGGGTCGGTGTTGAACGGGTTCTCGTTCGCGCTGGTGGTGGGGATACTGGTGGGAACCTACTCCTCGGTGTTCGTGGCCAGTCCCATCCTGGTGTTCTGGCAGGATTTTGTGGAGGCTCGCGGGCGGCGCGCCCACAAGGCGCCTGCGGCGGGCAAAGAGTTACGCAGTGACCTGAGCCGGGGGCCGGCAAGGCCCAAGGCCAAGAAAGGGTAGCGAAAATGTTTGAACAAACCTTCGTCGACGGGACGGTCAAGACAAAGACTCCGTTCACGGTGATGGCTTCCTTCCTCTTTCAGTGCTTCCTGATCGGAATCGCCATCCTCATTCCGCTGATTTGGACTGACACATTGCCATCGACGCAGTTGACGAGCTTCCTGGTGGCTCCGCCGCCACCGCCGCCTCCCCCGCCGCCACCCGAGGCGGCCCCGGTGCAGAAAGTTGTGCGCGTGATTCCGAGGCAGTTCGACGCGGGACGGCTGATGGCGCCCAAGAGCATCCCGAAAGAAATCGCCATGATCAAGGAAGACGAACTGCCTCCGCCCTCTTCGGCCGGTGGCGTGGTCGGTGGCATTGCGGGTGGCTTCGGAGGTGGAGGCGTGATGGGAGGCCTCCTCGGTGCGTCGATGGCAGCCCCACCGCCGCCGCCGGCTGTCACGGCAGCGCCGAAACCGGTGGTCCCGCAGCGGATTCCGGTGGGTGGCAACGTGCAGCAGGCCAAGTTGGTCAGCCAGCCCAAGCCCGCCTACCCACCGCTGGCACGGCAGGCTCGTATTCAGGGCACCGTCCGTTTCACGGCCATCATCGGCGTGGACGGACACATTCAGAATCTCACCCTGGTGTCCGGGCACCCGCTGTTGGTGCCCGCGGCTCAGGCAGCGGTGAAGCAGTGGGTTTACCAGCCGACTCTGTTGAACGGAGAGCCGGTGGAGGTTGTAACGCAGATAGACGTGAACTTCACCTTGCAGTAGGGCTCTACCGCAGGGTCAGGACTAAATTCAACTCGCAGGAGAAGACACTATGTTTTTGCAATTGCAGGTTTGGGCGTTCCTGTTGCTGCAGGAAGGCGCCGTAGGTTGGGACATCCGCTCCCTGTGGATCCAGATGGGCTGGATGGCCAAGGCGGTCGTCATCGTATTGTTCCTGATGTCCGCTTATTCGATTGGCGTGATGATCGACCGGCTGCTGGCATTCAACGGAGCACGCAAGCAGTCGAGACTGTTCGCACCGGCAGTGGCCGGAGCGCTCCGCGACGGCAAGCTGGATGAGGCGATCAAGGTGGCGGACCGTTACAAGAAGAGCCACTTGGCGAAGGTCGTGGTGGCGGGCTTACAGGAATTCCGCGCGCATCAGATGAGCGCGGACATACCCGGCGAGGACGTTGAGGCATCCAAGCGGGCGCTGGAGAGGGCATCGGCCATCGTGCACGCAGAGCTGAAGCGAGGCATTTCGACCCTGGCGACCATCGGCTCGACGGCCCCCTTCGTGGGACTGTTCGGGACGGTCGTGGGCATCATCAACGCCTTCAAGGGCATTTCGACCGAAAAGTCGACTGGTCTGGGCGCCGTGGCCGGTGGCATTTCGGAAGCTCTGGTGACGACCGCCGTCGGTTTGTTCGTGGCCATCCCGGCGGTCTGGATGTACAACTACTTCACGGGCAAACTCGAAGCGCTCGACGTGGAGATGGACAACTCCAGTTCGGAGTTGCTTGACTACTTCCTGAAGCGCTCCCAGCGGGCTGGGGCCGGCAAGTAGCGGCGGCCCTGGGCTGACGAACAGGGAAATCGGACCCGGCGAGTTGGACTGGCATTCCCGGCAGGGCGCGGAAGACGCCCCGCCGGGGGGCAGCCATCCAGGCTGGGTTGCGGAGGAGAGATTCATGCCAACTCAAAAGGCGCCACCGCCGGTCGCGGACATCAACGTGACCCCCATGGTGGACGTAATGCTGGTGCTGCTAATCATCTTTATGGTCATCACGCCGATGCTCACCAAGGGTATCAGTGTGGACATGGTCCGGACCCGGAATCCTATCGCCATGCAGGCGGCGGACAAGGATGACGCGATCCTGATCGCCGTCACGCGTGAGGGAAGGACCTACCTGGGGACGACGCCGATGTCCCCGGAGGACCTGCCCTCCAAGGTGCGGGACCTTCTGCTCAACAGGCTGGACCGGACCGTGTACATCCGGGCTGACTCGCGGGCGCGCTACCAGGTGGTCGTGGACGTCGTCGACAATCTGCGCGCCGCCGGAGTCGACCAGGTGGGTCTGCTGACCGAGCAGATCGGTGAGGCGAAACAAGCTCCTGCCACCGCGACCGCCACTCCTTGAGGACAACGGCTTCTAAGGAAGCCTGGGAGCGGTTTGCAGGTGGTGACAGGAGAGAAGAAGGAGTATTACTATGTCAATGGCAGTGGGTGGGTCCACCGGGGCCGCGATGTGCAATATGAACATGACGCCGCTGATCGACGTCCTGCTGGTGCTGCTGATCATCTTCATGGTCATCACGCCGCTGACGCCGAAGGGGCTGGACGCGCTGGTTCCGCAGCCTCCGCCGCCGGGGGCGAAAGAGGAGCCAAACATCCGCACGGTCGTCATCGTCATCAACCGGGACGGCACGATGGCGATCAACCAGGACCCGGTTCAGGAGGCCAATCTGGGGCAGCGGTTGGAGGAGATCTTCAAGACCCGCGCCGAGCGTGTGGTCTTCGTGAAGGGCGATCCCGACCTGGAGTTTCAGAGAATTGCCCGCGCGATTGATATCGCCAAGGGCGCCGGGCTCGACAAGATCGGGCTCATGACGGCCAAAATGGAGGCCGGCCAGTAGGGGGGCCGGCGCACGGCGGCCGGGGAATCTATTAGGAGCTCGTATGAACTGGAGAACTACATCCAAATTACTCGTCGTAGTCCTGGCGGCGTTGTCCTTGGCCGGCATGGGATGTCAGAAGCTGAAGGCGCGGGACAGGTTGAACAAAGGCGTCCAGTCCTTCCGGGGTGGGGCGTACCCGACAGCCGTGGAGTACTTCAAGGAGGCTGTCTCCCTGGATCCCACCTTCCCCGTCGCCCGGGAGTATCTGGCCATGGCATATTTCATGCAGTACGTGCCGGGAGCCGAGTCGCCCGAGAACAACCGGCTGGCGGAGGCTGCCCATGACGAGTTCATGAAGGTGCTCGAACAGGACCCGAAGAACTCGGTTGCGATGGCGTCCCTGGCCCAACTCTACTTCAACCAGAATAAGCTGGATGAGGCACAGCAGTGGTACGAGAAGCTGGCCTCGGTCGATCCCAACAACAAGACCGCGTACTACACCATGGGAGTGATCGCCTGGAAGAGGACCTTCGCGCCCAGGATGGAGAAGCGGGCCATGTTGGGGATGAAGCCGGATGAGCCAGGCCCCATCAAGGACAAGAAGGCTCGGGAGGAACTTCGCGCGGCGAACCTGCCCATCATCGAGGCCGGATTGAAAGATCTCGAGAAGGCGCTGTCCATTGACAACCAATACGACGACGCCATGGCCTATGTGAACCTGCTGTACCGGGAAAGGGCGGATTTGGCGGACAGCGCCGAGGCGTACAAGAAAGATACCGAGGAAGCCGACTCCTGGGTGGACAAGACCCTGGCGACCAAGAAGCTGAAGCAGGAGAAGGAAGCGCCAGGGAAGAGGCAGCAGCAGTAAGTGGCCGCTGTCCTCTCAAGGCCTTCCATCGATCCGCTATAATATGTGCTGACGGGCGGCGTGGCAGCCGCCCGTCGTGTCCCTCCATGGCACCGGATTCGAGTTCGAGTCTGGCAACTCCCTCCGGCCAGGACAAGTTCCTTATACCCCCGGCCGTCGAGCAGCTTTTCCGCGAATTGACGGCTCAGATCCGCGCCGTCCGGCCAAAGGAAGATCTCACCCCGCTCGAACGCGCCTACCAGTTCGCCGCCATCCAGCACGGACTGCAAAAGCGAAGTTCCGGCGAGCCGTACATGATCCACCCTCTCGAGGTCACCCGCACCCTGGCCGAGATGAACATGGATATGGTTACGCTCGAGACCGGCCTGCTGCACGACGTGGTGGAGGACACCGGGACCGGCATCGAGGAGATCCGCAAGCGAGTTCGGTGACGACGTTGCCCGGTGCGTGGATGGCGTGACCAAGTTGGGTAAGCTCGATTTCTACACGCCGGAGGACCAGGCAGGCCGAAAGCTACCGCAAGATGCTGCTGGCCATGACCGAACGACATCCGGATCATCCTGGTCAAGCTTGCCGACCGGCTGCACAACATGCGCACGCTGGCCAGCCTGCCGCGGGAGAAGCAGGAGCGGATCGCGCGTGAGACGTTGGAGATCTACGCGCCCATCGGCCACCGGCTGGGCATGGGCAAGATCCGGGGCGAACTGGAGGACCTCGCTTTCTCCGTATCTGGAGCCCGACGCCTCGGCGGACCTGCTCGGCGAGATCGAATCGCGGCGTCAAGCAAATCGAGGAGTTCCTAGCCGAGATCCGCACGACCGTCGAGGAGAAGCTCCGCCAGGAGGGCATTCCGGCCCAGGTGTCGACGGCCGGGTCAAGCGAGTCTACTCCATCTTCCAGAAGATGAGGCGGCAGAAGATTGGGCTGGATCAGGTCTACGATCTGCTGGCTTTGCGCATCATCACGGACTCGGTGAAGAACTGCTACGCCGCGCTGGGCGTCATCCACAACGAGTGGCACCCCATTCCGGGCCGGATCAAGGACTTCATCGCGATTCCTCGCCCCAATCTGTACCGCTCGCTGCACACCTCCGTCATCGGCCCGGGAGGGCACGCGTTCGAGGTTCAGATCCGCACCGAAGAGATGCACCGCATCGCCGAGGAGGGGATCGCCGCCCATTGGAAATACAAGGAAGGGCACAAGGGTCCGGACGCAGGACGACCAGCGCATCGCGTGGATGCGCCAATTGGTGGAGTGGCAAAAGGACATGAAGGACCCCGGGGAGTTCATGTCCACGCTTAAAGTGGACCTGTACCCGGAAGAGGTCTACTGCTTCACTCCCCGGGGCAAGGTCATCGTGCTGCCGCGCGACGCCACGCCGATCGACTTCGCTTACGCCATCCACTCCGATGTTGGCCACTCCTGCGTGGGAGCCAAGGTTAACGGACGGATCGTGCCGCTGCGCTACGGCCTGCGCAACGGAGACGTGGTCGAGATCATGACCCAGCCGGGCCACGTGCCCAGCAAAGACTGGCTGGCGATCGTAAAGACCTCGCGCGCGCGCAACAAGATCAAGCACGTCATCAATATCTCCGAGCGCGCCAAGGCCATCGAGATCGGCACCAAACTGCCTGGAGAAGGAAGCGCGGCGGCTGGGCGTGTCCCTGAGCAAGATCGCCAGGACGGATCTCGAGCGGGTCGCCGGTGAGTACGGCTACAGCAAGATTGAAGACCTGCACGCGGCCCTCGGCTACGGGCGCTTCTCGGCGCGGCAGGTGCTCCAGAAACTCACACCGCAGACCAGCGAGCCCCAGGCGCCGGAACCCCCGAGGCCAGTGTCTCCCGCCGCCGCGCCCGCCCCGGCCGGCGATCTGGTGCTCAAGGTAAAGGGCGCCGAAGATCTGCTGGTCTACCGGGCCAAGTGCTGCAATCCGATCCCCGGAGAATCCATCGTCGGCTACATCACGCGCGGCAAAGGGGTGGCGGTCCACTCGGCCAACTGCCCCAATGTGCAGAGCCTGTTGTACGAGGTGGAGCGCCGGATCGATGTCGAGTGGGCGCGCAGCGCATCCGAATTCTTCCCCGTAAAGATGATCGTCCACGCCGAGGATCGTCCCGGAATCCTGAACCATTTGACCGCCGTTCTGGCCGGAGAGGATAGCAACATACGAAACCTGGAAGCCAGGCCGGATGAGGCTCATAACGGCGATGGCGCGATCATCGAGATGACCGTCGATGTCAGGGACAAGAAGCAACTCGAAAGGATCGTCGCCAGCATGCGGCGGATGTCCGGCGTGCGCGATGTGGAACGGCTCATGTGAGGCTTACCAATGGACGTACTGAAACCTTCCTCCTCCGACCCCGAACACGTCGCCATCTCCAAGTCCAAGGGGATCAAGATCGATTGGAAAGACGGCCACCGCAGCGAGTACGGTCTTCGCTACCTGCGCGACCACTGTCCCTGTGCGACCTGCGCGGAGACGCACGGAACCGGGCCCGCCCAGACGAAGGCGCCGTCGCCCTTCCAGATGTACGAGCCGGCGCTGAAGATCGAGCGCGTCGAGCCGGCGGGGGCCTATGCCCTTATCATCGAATGGAACGACGGGCACCGCTCGGGGATCTATTCCTACGACCACTTGCGGGCGATCTGCCCCTGTGCGGAGTGCGGGAGCCGGCTTCTCCGGCCCACGTCCGGGCCGTAATCCCGCCACCCAGGGTGACGGCCGGCCTCAGTGCTCGTGCGACACCGCGCCGGACACATAAATCATGGTGAGCAGCGCGAACACAAAGGCCTGCAGGAACGACACGAAGACGGGAAGTCCCTCGAAAACAACCCGCACCTCCAGCGGCCCCACCAGCCGACGAACGCCCCGGTCGCTGAACGCAGGCCGAGCCCCGGCAGCGGGCTCCAACGTGAACACCGGGGGACTTTCACCAGGCAGACCGGCGTCGCCCGTTTCGCCCGGGCGCCTCTACGAGAAGGCGACTTTTCCGGACAAGTGGTAGCGGGCCGCCCGGTCGTTTCCCACATCTGCCGTGACCGCCGTTTCACGGGAGCAATCGTCGCGCCTAGACGAGGAGAGCGGCTAGGATTCCCCGAAACCGAATTCTGATCCAGTTTGTGCGCGGCCAAGAGGACGCGGTGGCCATTCGACGCAATGTGAACTTGCGCCTGAGAGCGACAGGGTGGGTGGAGGGGTTCGAACTCTCCCCTCGTGCTGAAACGACGGAAGTTGTTGATTCTACGAAACCCCAGAAACGCTAGAACCGACAATCCCGCCGAACCGGGGTACACGGCGGGTACACGGACGGCTTCGGTGAGGCTCGAACGCTTCTCATGACCGCCTTGGGATGATGAGAGCGTACGCGAGAGGGTTCCGTACGGGATTTGGTAGTCATTCAGGTTTGCCTGCGCCAAACTACAACATTCGACCGCTCGTCGGATGTGGAACCTCAACGGACGTGGCCTTGATGCCCTTCAGATACCGGAGCACCTCACGGCAGACGTTGAGGCTCTCCATTGCAGCGCTCCTGCCAAGTTCCTTCCCGTTGTGGATAGCATCGTTTCTGTTCAGGTTCATTTTCTTGACCCGGGCGAACAGATCGGGATGGTCCTCCTTGAGAGACCGGCCCGTTGCTAGCTTCAGTACCGAGTCCAAGAACGTGGTCAAGCGCTTTGTCATTGTGTTACGGAGGAGTTCCTTCGCAGACTCCGTGTCGACACCCCGAGATTTCATTGTGGACAGGAGGAACTTCTGAACCGCACTGTCTAGCACAGCAGCCGCAAGTAACGATGCCTCCGTCGGATAACCTGACTGGGCAAGATCGTACGCCCGACGCCAAGTTCTTCTCTCGAAGGGCACAATTGACGGAACGGTGCCGCTAGGCAACATCTCCGAACGGAAGGAGCGGAATTGGGCAGCCGTAGCCGAGCCGATGCGCAGAAAAACCTCAGCCCCTCCCACGGCCATCGAATAGATAGGCCACTCAATGGGACCGAAGTGGCGAATGCACTCAAGGTTAAAGTCCGTGGGCCCGCGGTCCTTGGCCAGATCGATGAGCGCATTCTGGGCCCGTTCTGCGCATTCGAGCAGCTTCTGCGCATTCAGCGGGTCACGCGCCCATTCTGCCATCTCATCGACAGAGCCGTCGAAGGGTTGCTCCCAAGAGACGGTCAGACGTGACCACCCGATGCCTGCAAGTGAGAGATCCCCAGTGACGCGGTAGATGGCAGGAAATGAGAACTCAAGCCTAAACGCTCTTCCATCCAAGGTCAGTGTGTGAGTGAAATCTGTGACGTTGGGGCGAATGGGCCACACCAGAGTGGCCACTATATCTACCGTACTTGCCATCTCCTAGCCCAAAGCCAGCAGCTCAACTTTCTGTGCCAGTTCTGCGAACGTTTTTCTGAAACGATCCCGTGAGTCGATGAAGTTCTCCAGAATGGCTCCGCCGGCTTTCAACTGTTCATCTGTGAGCGCAAAAACAGCCGAGGAGCACTCCTGTGAGCGGGCGATGAGGCTGTTGAAGTCGGCAATCTGTGCGAGTTCAACATGGGGTGGCTCGGGCACAGCCTCCACCATCCGTTCTGGCCCAAGTGTCATATCGCTCTTTCTGAGCGCGGGAATTAGGACATCATCAACCCGGCGAACTATCTGGGTAATCCACTCCTGAAAGGCGGCGGCGGGTTTTCCAGAGCGTGGTCTATACTTCTGGGAAATCATCCCCAGGAAGCGGGGATTGCTGTGAGGAATCCGGTAGGGAAGCCCCGCTTGTTGAATTCTGATGTCAGCCGCGTTAGCGGCCCAGCGCGGCAGGGTCTTGGCAAGGGAATCAATGGCCAAGAGGCAAAAGTAGTCTGGGCTCGTCGGCACGATGAAGTAGTCACTCTGCATAAGGAGATTCTGGTTCAGCGCGCCGATGCTGGGGCTCATGTCTATCAACACTACGTCGCAGCGGTGTTCGTCAGCCGTCAAGCGGATGAGGTGCCCCATTGCACCAGGCAGGTTCTGCAGTATGGGCAGGGCAGACATGACTTTGTGAGCCATCGAAAGCTCAGGTTCGAACAATGCAATGTCCAAGTGACCTGCCAGAAGGAGAAGATCCTCCTTTTGGCTGGGTGACACGTCGGCTGCCTTGAGTGCCTCAGGACTGCCCACGAAGGCCGGCCGGACAGCGGCCACGATGTTGGCATTGGGGTGGTCGGAGTAGAACTTGGCGAAGTCTTCAGATCCGTTAAAGGCCAAAACCATTCCAGTTAGGTTGCACTGCGGATCGGTGTCCACCATCAGTACGCGGTGGCCTCTGTCGGCAAGCGCCCACCCGAGATTGAAGGTCGTGGTTGTCTTGCTGACCCCACCTTTGTGGTTGAACAGTGAAATTAGAGTGGCCATGTTTTAACCCCACCATTGTACGAGTTTCCCCGGGAGTCGCAATGAATCTTTGGAACGGGGCGGTCGCATCACGGACTGAGAGAGACGCGCCGGTTGTCGTTCTTTCAGTACCGCGTCGGGTTCGACTCCTCAGGCGCCTCCAATCGTCGCCGGGCGGGGTTGCACAGACCCTCTCGGGACTCGGCTCAAGGGCATGGCTGTCGATTCTCGTACATGTCCGGGACTGCACCCGCGGGCACCTGGGCATTGACTTGGTACAGCCCCACAGTGGGCCCGGGGACGTCAGCTCGGCAAAGCAAGCGGTCCGGATGTGGTTCAGCGGCACGGCCCCCCGATGAGCCTCCGTGGTTGAGAAGAGGTGGCGGACCTGGTAGGGGTCGAACTCACGACCTCTTCCATGCCATGGAAGAGTACGACAATCAGGTGCAAGCACTATGACGGGAAACAAAGGAGTTGCGTGCGAGCGATCTGGCTCAGATCTGGCACGTAGTGGTCCAGATCCGGTAGTGGTCCGGGAGAGCCACGTGAACGGATTTCCCTGGCGGGCCTGGTCTGGTTCTCGCACGCTGTCCTGCGCAGGGATAGTGGCTCTACGCATCATATGCGCCAGGGGTCACGGGTATTGGATGCGGAAGGGCCGCGGGGGCACCCGGTGCGGGAGGAGCGGCGAGTGTCTCATCATAGAACGATACGCCTGCTGACTTCAGGAACCGGAAGTTCTCATCGCACCGGACATGGTCACCCCCTCCTTGAGAGGGTAGCCAGCCTTTCACGTTGGCCTCGTAGGACATGAGCCAGTGTTCTTGGTAGAGACTGGCTGCGTTCATCGAACATAGCCAAACACCTTTGTCCAGCGGCGCAGAGAGCAGGCCGCGCACTTCGCAATGCAGAGCGAGCAATGCTACGACCGAATCCTCACAATGGGAGACTGCGTCAACTGCTTCCCTGGAAACTCTGATGCCGAGGACTAGGCAGGCCCAAAGTGCCCAGGCAACCTCGCTGGAGTGCGTGAGCTCGGAGTGACAGCTAATCAGGGTGTTGACCACCTCCTCGATGTCATCGACTGCTGGCTGGGCGCCGGCGTTTGCGCGGCGGATGATTGCTTCAAGCACAAAAGACAGTGCGGCTGGCTCCGGCGCTGCGCAGTCCAGGAGGAGGCGCTGGAATAGACCCCAATTTGAGGGGTGTATGTCCAGTGACCTAAGCCGAGCCACTGCGTACTGCAGCACAGCCTCGTCGCCGTATCGAGCCTGGAGTTCGAAGGCGAGATCAAAGAAACGAATTATGTCGCCGCGTTGGCCGGCCGGGGTCGCCCTGAATGTGAAGGTCTGGAGTGGACCCACCCAGGGTGCATCAATGTTGCATGGGAGTCTTAGGATCTCAGTCTTCCTGGGATTCAGAGACAATTCCTGCGTGGAGAGAACCTTCTCCAGATAGTGGAAGGCCTGTTCTGCCTCGGTCCGATCCCGGAAGCCCAACTCGTAGTCGTCAATGAATCGATAGCCACGGACATTCGGTAACGCCGCCAGCAGAGCTTTGTCGCACGTCTGCATCAAGATTTCTGCAATGATTAGCGATGTGTCCGGGCCGATGGGGACTCCTATTGTCTGGCCATCTTGCCCATTACGCAGAAGATAATCAAGACGGTTCCCCAGCAGGCGCATTCCACGATTTGCCTTGGCGACCGCCTTCGTGTGAAGCGCCCAAGGCACGGAATGAGTGTAGATCGAGTTGTAGAAGTTGCTGATGTCAGTCTTGAGGATGTACTTCTGGTTGAGCCTTGTTTGGGCAGCCAGTTCCTGGCGGGCGCTCTGTGGACGAGCGCTTTCTACGGCTCTGCCTGCGGGCGACAGCACCGGATGGCTGGCCGACAAGGGAGTGCCACACAGGTGCGGCTGGAGTGCCCCCCAATGCTTGCTGATCTCATCGCAAAGAAGGAAGTGCAGGACTGGGTTGGGAATCTCCAGGGGGCGTCTGAGAAGCCCGACACGGGCATGCGAGTACTTGACCGGCATCGCCTTTAGGGGTTCGCGGCGATCGAAGTCGGGCTCGAACCCCGGCGGCAGGGCGACGTGGGCGTCCGTTACGACCGAGGCGAAGGGCGACGTCACAAAAGGAGGAGGAAGTTCCTTTGGAAAATATCCACGCGCAAGGAGGTCACGAAGGGGCACAAGAAGCTCCCGAGGCTGCGAATCCCCACGATATCACTCTCTTCTCGCTCTGGAGCGAATGCGTACGTAGTCACTCATCGATGCTCAGGATTGCCACTGACCGCCCGTCAGGCGTGCCATCCGTGCCCATAGGTCGTGAAGTGCGTGGATGTACTCCTCCCCACTTTCCCCCTGGAATGCCGCCACTTCGCTCTTGAAGTTCGACCAGCTCTGCTCAAGGGCCAGGTCGGACAGCAAGGTCGCCCAGAGGGCTTTGGGGACAATGATGCGGTAAGGGTAGTCACGCTCGGGGGTGGCTAGCATGGGGAAGGCAGCGAGAGACGGCAGGCGTTTCTGAAGGCGGCTCAGATGTTCCCTGAGTCGGGCACGAACCATCAGGGTGTCGGAGTCCAGTGAGCCATCTTTCCTTTGGGCACAGGCGACGCTATAGGAGCCGTAACGGGCGGCGCACCACATGGTCTTAGCCCCGATTGTACTGCGACCGTTGAAAGGGCGGGCGAACCCGATCCTGGGGCGGGAAAGGGGGTTTCGGGGTGTAAGCCCCTAGCCCAGGGGTCAGAGCCGGTTCCTAGCCCCTCTAATGGTCACCAGGCAGGGTCCCAGGCACCCTGCCCAGACCCCTCCTCACTGGGTTGGGACGAGGTTTTTGGATTCCGGAGGGGAAACACCCGCTCCGGACCGGCGTACCAAAAACCCGACTTCCTGGGTTGCAACTCGCCCTTGAAGACACAGCGTATATTCCAGGGTGAAAACCTGTATCAAAATCAATTCTTTGTGGTAGCCGGGGATCGCACCGCAACATGCGCGATGAAGGTCGCGCGCTCCAGTTGGACGCAGAGTCTGCATCCCGTAGATCTGCCCATCGCGGGCCCCCGAACCGGCGTTCGAGGAAGCTTGGCTGGATCAGTCCCGTGATGTCCCCGTCACGTCAAATGGCAGGGAAACGCCGCACCCGCACGGGTGCCCAGCCTCTCCTGAAATCCTCATCTAAGAGGTTCGACCGGCCCGCAACCGTACCCCCGTGTCGGCCCGGGGACCGCATCGTGGACCGCTCCTGGATGCCGTGCTCGATCCTGGTCACGTCACCCTCGGAGAATATCTCCTTGCCCGAAGCCCACTTGCGCACCCGGACCGCCCTCGGACCCGCCCCTCCCGTGCTACTCGTAGGGCGAGGACGGCCCCTGGCCACCCCTCAGGCGATCTTTGAAAACCGAATATCCCTGCTCCGGCCCGGGCTCGGGCGGGCCTGCACACACATTTTTGCCAAACGGACCCAATTTCAACCTAAGATTCCTGTAATCAACAGATTGGTAAGGTCACGCCGGCACGGAAAACCGGGCCCAGACCTCCCCGCTCACCGCCGCCGGCCTCAGTGCTCCTGCGACACCGCGCCGGACACATAAATCATGGTGAGCAGCGCGAACACAAAGGCCTGCAGGAACGACACGAATACGTGCAGCCCCATGAAGGCCGCCGGAACCACCAGCGGCACCAGCCCCATGAACACCATAGTCACCTGCTCGCCCGCGAACATGTTGGCGTAGAGACGAACGGTCAGCGAGAGCAGGCGGCCCAGGTGGCTGATCAGCTCGATGGGAATCATCAGGGGCGCCATCAACGGCATGGGGCCGGCGAAGTGCTTCAGGTAGCCGCCCACGCCGTGCGCCTTGAATCCCATCAGGTTGTAATAGGCGAAGGTCACCAGCGCCACCCCCAGAGGCACGGGGGCGAACATGGTCGGCGACTCGAACGAGGGTATGACGCCAAGCAGGTTCCCGAACAGGACGAACAGGAAGATGGTGGTGAACAGGTGGACGTAGTTCCTGCCGTGATTGCCGACGACTTCGTCCGCCTGCCCGCCCATGAATTCGTACACGATCTCGAACACGTGCTGCATCCGGCCGGGCCGGTCCACGGAGAGTTTCGGGCGGAGGATGGCGAAAATCACGACCACGACGGCCGCCAATACGAACTGCATGACTATGTAATTGGCCCAGGGCTTGTCGTGGTTCTCGACGGCGACCCCGGCCATCGAGAGGATCCAGTTGGCTACGCCAGCCAGGTACTTGTTGAACAGCGCTGTAACCCACAGCTCATGCTCGGGCATATAGAAGCTCGTAGATGATCTCGAGAATGACCGCGGCGACGGCCACGAATAAACCCAAGAGCGCAGCCGCCAGGTTCAATCCGAAGATCTTCACTATAACATAGCCACACAGGCCCAACAGCAGGTATCGGAACAACAGGAACAGGAGCACGCGCCTGCGCGGGCGGCGGGCGCCCGCCCCCAGCGAGGCCGCCAACTGGTGCAGCCAGCGGAAGTTGGCGAGCGAAGCCAGCGCCCCGGCCAGGAACGCCAGGCCATGCCGCCACGAATACAGCAGCAGGACGGCGGCGGCGCCTCCAGCGCTCAGCCAAAGCATGGAGGTCCGGATGCGGCCGATAGCGCGGTCGAAATATGCCTCATCCGTCGTCACGGCCGCGCGTGTCCTTCAAGACTTGCCGGACCAATTGCAGGAAGCCCGCCGCGATCCCCAGTATCAGGAACACTATCTTCAGGAATGTCGTGCCCAGCGCCCGGTCCAGCACGTAGCCGATGCCGTAGCCGATGAGCGTGGCGGCCGGGAGCATGAAGCCGAGCGAAGTGTACTCTCCGACTTGAAGCCAAAAGGTCTTTCGCCGTGGCTTGCTGGCCATTACGGTTCTCGCGTCTGTCTTGAGTTTACTCGCCTACAACCGGGTTGCGGAGCTCTCCCAGACCCTGGACGCGAATGACGACTTCATCGCCCGGCTGGAGGTAGACAGGCGGCTTCCGCGCGAAACCGACGCCGCCGGGCGTGCCGGTCGAGACCACGTCGCCCGGCTCCAGCGTGAACGCGCTGGAAAGGAAGGCCACCAGGTCGGGCACGCGAAAGATCAGGTTCCGCGTGTTCGAGTTCTGCATCACCTTCCCGTTCAGGGTTAGCGAGATGTCCAGCGCGTGCGGGTCGGCGATTTCGTCCGCCGTCACCAGGTACGGGCCCATGGGGGCGAAGGTGTCGAATGTCTTCCCCATGGTCCACTGCGAGGTGGCCATCTGGTAGTCCCGCGCGCTTACGTCGTTCAGAATGGTGTAGCCGAAAACGTGATCGCGCCATTCGGAGGCGGCGATGTGGCGTCCGCCCTTGCCGATGACGAAAGCGAACTCCGCTTCGTAGTCCGGCTTGGCGGAGGCTTTGGGCAGAACGATGTCGTCCCCCGGCCCGATGATTGCGGTGGAGAACTTGGCGAAGACGGTCGGGACGGTGGGGATCGCCATGTTGGTCTCCGCGGCGTGGTCCCTGTAGTTCAGGCCGATGCAAATGAGCTTCGGCGGCCGCGAAATGGGCGCCATCAGCCTGACGCTCGCAAGCGGTACGCTGTCGCGAGCGGGCCTCTGGGAAACCCAGGATCTCACCTTCGCGAGGGCCTCGGCGCCTCCGCGGATGACGGAAAGAATGTCGGGGAAGCCGGCGCCCGCTAGGCCGGTCACCTGCTCGTTGTCGAGGACACCCGGCTCCGGAGCGGCGCCCAAGCGTTGAAACGTGATCAAGCGCATAGCAGTTCCCGGATGCCGGCTAGTTTCCGGCCTTCTGGACCTTGCCCGACTTGATGCAGTTTGTGCAAACGCGGATCTTCTTGGGTACTCCGTCGACCACGGCGTGTACGGTCTGAAGGTTGATGTTCCAGCGCCGGTTGGTCAAGTTGTGGGCGTGGCTGATCCGATGTCCGAACTGAGGGCCTCGGCCGCAGATATCGCAGACTCTTGCCATGAATCAGGATTCCTCTCTTTGCTCCGGGAAATCCAATTCTAACAGCGCCTCCGAGCCGGGTGCAACCCGGAAGAGTTATACTCTGCTTTGCGCACAGCCCGCAGCGAGGAGAGTGGACCACCGGATATGGCTCTGTCACCGAACTTGATCCCCATGCGCTGGCCGAGCGGACCGCTTGAGATCAGCCGGCGCCAAAACAGTGAGGGTTTCACCGCGCAAGCACAACAAGCCTTGACCCGCTGGCATGAGCCGGCTGCACTGGACCTCTTGAAGGGCACGCCGGTTAACTGCTTGGTGATGAGTTGGGCCGCCGGCTTGCCTGCGGACGTCGAGCAGCAGAAGACGGCCGGCCCCCTGGTCGCGGAAGCGAGCCGCCGCAAGCTGTCGGTCGTCGGATGGGTCGAGGGCTCCGCGGACCACAACGCGGCGATCGCGGCCGCCAGGTCCGCTGGCCTTTCCGCGGTCGCCATCCAGGGCTTCAAAGGCAAGCCTGACCCCCTGGTGATTCCCTGGGGAGATCGCGCCCACGCGCCTTGGGATTCCACGGCGCCGGTCATGCCGGTCACCGGCAACGTCTGGCCCGGTGTGCGCGGCCGCCAAGGCGGAGGCACGAACGCGGGCCCGACGGCCCTGCCGTGGCTCGACTCTAACGGCTGGTATATCCAGCTCGCGCGAGCCCGCGCCAAGGCCGAGGTATGGCTCATGTTCGATCCGCCCGGAGGCCGGACCGTCGTGCCGGCTCAGAGCTATTCCATGGCCGTCTGCGACGCGGAGGCGGCCGGGGGCCGCTGGGTCGTCTCCCTGGACGACAATCTCCGCGCGCGTCTCATCGAAGGAAACTCGACTGCTCAACAGACTTGGAAGGGAGTCGCCGCTGCCCTTGTGTTCTTCGAGAAGCACCGCGAATGGAGGTCCTACCGGCCGCTGGGCGTCATCGGGGTGATCTCCGATTTCACCGGAGGGAACTTCGACCTGAGCGGCGAGATCCTGAACCTGATGTTCCGCAAGGGCGCCCTGTACCGGGTCATCTGGAAACAGACCGCCATGGCGCAGCCCTTCACCGGTCTGAAGGCGCTGGTCTATGCCGACGGCGAGCAGCCGTCCGGACAATTGAGGCAGACGATCCTGACCTTTGTCGAGAATGGCGGGCTGCTGGTGACGGGTCCCAAGTGGGGTTCCGAGGGGAAGTCCCTGGGCCCCGGCACTCACCCCCGGTTCGACGTGCGCTCGCTGGGGAAGGGAAGGCTCGCGCTGGCGAAGGAGGAACTGGCCGACCCGTTCCAAATCTCCGTTGACACCCAGATTCTGCTCAGTCACGCCAACGATCAGGTGAGGCTCTTCGGGGGCGGCGCCTCGGGTGGCTACCACTTCACGGGATCCGCGGACGGCAAGACCGCGCTCGTGCAGCTCTTGACCTATGCCGGCGCGCGCGGGATAAGCCAGATGACCGTGTGGGTTCGCCAGAGCGTGCGCGGCGCACGGCTTTGGTCCCTTCAGGCGGCCGAGTCCGCACCTGTCGAGCACGTCGCGGCCGAGTACGGCGGCACCGACATCCATGTAACATCGATGCCGGCATACGGCGCGCTAGACTTAGAGGTATGACCACTGGGGAACTGCGATGAGGAACGAACTGAACCGGCGAGAGTTCATGGCGGGTCTTGGGGCCGCGGCAGGCCTGGCACTGGTGCAGCCGGCGAGGATGCACGCCGCCGCTCCCACCGCTCCCGTGGCGGTGGCAAAGTGCCGGGACTACGGCGCCGGGTATGTCGCCACGATGGAAAAGATGTTCGACCAACTGGGCGGGCTTGGCAAGCTGGTCAAGGGCAAGACGGTCGTGGTCAAGATCAACCTGACCGGTGAGGCGTACTATCGCCTCGGCTTCCTGCCCGCTGGACGCGCCCACTGGAACGACCCCGGATCGATCGCGGCCACGGTCCACCTGTTGGACAAGGCTGGCGCACGGCGTATCCGGGTGGTGGAAGGCGCCTACGCCTGGCCCGACTCCCTGGAGGAGTTCATGTACACGGCCGGCTGGGACCCGGACGTGATACTCAAAGCCGGTCCCCGGGTGGAACTCCTGAACACGAACCTGCCCTACAAGGGAACCAAGCCGTACACGCGGTTCACCGTGCCCAATGGGGGGCACCTGTTTCCGGCCTATGATCTGAACACAGCTTATTCCGAATGCGATGTGTTCGTTTCCATGGCAAAGATCAAGGAGCACGCCACGGCCGGCATCACTCTCTCCATCAAGAACTGCTTCGGCATCACGCCGACGACAATCTACGGAGACCGCTGCGGCATCGAGGAACCGAGCCCGATCCCTTATGCCGGGCGCACCGGCGTCATGCACAACGGCAACCGGCAGCCCTCCAGGAGCGCGCTGTCCGAGAAAGATCCCAGCAGCCCGCGCGAGGGAGGCTATCGCATTCCGCGCTGCATCGCGGACTTGGTCGCCGCCCGGCCCGTCCACCTCACTGTTTTGGATGGGATCGAAACCATGGCGGGAGGAGAAGGTCCTTGGAACCGCGGCGTGCGGCCGTGCGCTCCGGGTGTGCTGGTCGCGGGCACCAACTGCGTGACGACGGACGCGGTGGCCATGGCCATCATGGGTTTCGATCCGATGGCCGACCGCGGCGCCGCGCCGTTCGAAACCTGCGACAACACGTTGCGCCTGGCCGAGCAACTCGGCGTGGGCACCCGCGATCTCAGGCAAATCGAAGTCATCGGCACTCCGATCCAGCAGGCATTGTTCAAATTCCGTGAGGTTCCACAACCAAGAGCATGAGGATACTGGTATGAAACGAAGAGAAATGTTACAGATGGCCGCGGGCGGGAGTCTGGCCGGCCTGGTGTCGGCGCGGGAAGCGAAGGCGCAGGAGCAGGTGGCACGTGCCACGCGCGGCACGCCTTCCCCGATTATCAAGGACGTCAGCGTGATCGCCACCCAACCCGGAGGGTCGCGGCTGGTTGTGGTCAAGATCACCACCGACCAGGCCGGGCTCTACGGCTACGGCTGCGGCACCTTCACCCAGCGGGCCGACCTGGTAGTCCCGGCGGTGGAGAAGTACTTGAGGCCGCTGCTGGTGGGCCGGCCAGCCGACCGCATCGACGACACCTGGCAGATGATGTACAACAGTTCCTACTGGCGCAACGGGCCGGTGCTGAACAACGCCATGAGCGGCGTGGACCAGGCGCTGTGGGACATCAAGGGACGCCAGGCGGGGATGCCGGTCTACCAGCTTCTGGGCGGCAAGATGCGCGAGGCGGCGGCCACCTATACCAGCATCAGCGGCAACACGGTTCCGCAGATTGTGGAAGGTGCGCACAAGGCCATGGCGGAGGGCTACCGCCACGTCCGCCTCCAGATGGGTGTGCCCGGCATGTCGGCTTACGGCGGGGGAGGCGGGGGAGCCGCCGTCAAGGTCCCGGCGCTGCATAGCGACCCGGTCTACGAGCCGGGCGCCTACATCCGGCTTACCGTCCCCATGCTGCACGAGGTGCGCAAGCAACTGGGGGACGAGGTCAACCTGCTGCACGACATCCACGAGCGGATCTCGCCGCGCGAGGCCGTCCAGTTTGCCAAGGACGTCGAAGACGTGAAGCTGTTCTACCTGGAGGACGCGGTCTCGCCGGAGGACCTTGCCTACTTCCGCCAGATCCGGGCGCAGTGCAACACGCCGCTGGCGATGGGTGAGTTGTTCAACAGCCCGCACGAGTGGGTTCCGCTGATCTCCGAGCGGCTGATCGACTACATGCGGATCCACATTACCCAAGCCGGGGGCCTGACGCCCTGCCGGAAGATGGCCATTCTGGGCGAGCACTTCGGGGTGAAGACGGCGTGGCACGGGCCGGGGGACGTGTCGCCGGTAGGGCACATGTGCAACCTGCATCTGGATCTGGCCAGCTACAACTTCGGGATACAGGAAGGCGGCAGGATACGGGGCGTGGAGGCGGAGATCTTCAAAGGCTCGGAGACCTTCAAGGACGGTTATCTGTACCCCAACGACTCGCCGGGCTGGGGCATCGAAGTGGACGAGAAGCTGGCCGCCAAGTACCCGTTCCGTGAAGGCCGGGGCGGCGCGACGGGCGGCCTGAACGGCGGCTGGGGCGTCATCCGCCGCCTCGACGGCACGGTCATCAAGCAGTAGGCACTCAGCGCTTAGAAGTAGCTGCCCAGCCGCCGGATCCAGACGTTCCGGTAGCGCACGGGCGTGTTGTGGTCCTGCAGCATCAACGGCTCTTCGGAAGCGTGTGGCACGTAGTGGGCCACCTGCCGGTAGACCATCGGCCCCATGGAGTCCTTGTGGTATTGCACCACCACGCCGTTGTAGAACACGGTGAAGAAGGCCGGCCTCACGACCTTGTCCCCGTCGAACTGGGGCGCTTCGAAGACGATGTCGTACGTGTTCCACTCGCCCGGCTTGCGGGCCGGAAGCGCCAGCGGCGGCCACTGCCCGTAAATGGCGCCGGTTGAGCCATCGGCGTAGGTGGGGTTGTTGTAGGCGTCCAGCACCTGGATTTCATACCGGCTCATGAACAGCACCCCGCTGTTGCCACGCGCCTGGCTGGTGCCGCGCACCTCGGCGGGCGACGCCCATTCGAGGTGAAGCTGGCAGGAGCCGAATTTCTCGCGCGTATAGAGACTTCCGGTTCGGGGCGCGACCTCGAAATAGCCGTCCCCCAGCTTCCATCGTGGTTCGAGCAGCTTGCTGCTCTCCGCGCCGCTTCCATACTGCGTCCACTTCGAGAGATCTTTGCCGTCGAACAGCACGATGGCATCGGAAGGCGGGGCGCCGGGGGTCGCGCCGGGCGTCACCACGTTGGGATGCGGGCGATCCGGATCGTGGACGTGCCATTTCATGCCGGGCAGAATCGGCGTGTCCGTGAATCCCAGGTCGGCATTCGGCTGCTGCTGCGCACCGGTGGCAGCGATAAGGACGGCCAAGGCGAGGGTGCAAAACACCAAGGCGGATGCGCGACTGAAACGATCTGTTCTCATCTGTCTCCCCCTATTCTCCGGTGACGACGCCGCTACACACCCTGCGGCCGGCCCATCCGCCATATTAGAACAAAACGGCGGGATGTCCTCACGGTTCCGACCAGCTTGAAGCTGACCGTGACCCAGGCCGCCGGAAACCAGCGCGTAGGCATCGCCAACGACGGATCTTGGGGTATCCCCGTGAAGCCTAACACGCGCTACCGGGCCACGCTCTATGCCAAAGCCGGCCCGGGCTTTGCGGGATCGCTCACCGTCGCCATCGCCAGCAGCACCTGGGGGGCGCGGCGCGCCAAAGACGGGCGCACGGGCGCCGCACAGCCCGCCACACCGCCGCAGCAGGCGCCGCTGCTGTTCTTTAACGCGACCCGCGATAGCAAGACGGGCACGATCTACGTGAAGGTCGTCAACCGGGGCAACGCGCCGCAGTCCGTACACGTGCAGGTCAGCCGCGTGGCCGGCATCCAGCCCAAGGGACAGCTCGTTGCGATGACTGCGAGTGGCCCGGAGGATACGAATTCGATCACCGAGCCGTCCAGGATCGTGCCCGTCACCACCAGCGTGGACGGGCTCAGCGCCGACTTCACGCGGACATTCCCGCCGTACTCCGTCAGCGTCTTGCTGATGAAGGGAAAGTGAGGCCCTGGCGGCTTCCGGCGTCTACTTCCGGGGCTTGTAGGTCTTGCTGAAGCCGTTGCGGCTGTTGGTCACGGTGAAGGAACCGTTGCGTCCGGCGGACAGCTTGATCCACTTGCCCTGGCAGTTGACGGGCTCCAGGTTGGCGATGAAGTCGTCGGGTGGATTGTTCTCCTTCCCCCCGGCGACCGAGAAATGAAGCTGCCAGATGTCCTCCAGGCCGGGAGTGTCGCGCAGCACTGGCCACGTCTGGGGATCGCCGCCCTTCTTGGCCCCGTTGTTCATGATCGCGACACGGGGTGCGATGGCCCTCTCCAGGACCGGCGACGATCCCTTGAACTGGCCGTGCACGGCGACAAAGTAAACGTCCACTTTGCCCACGAAATTCTTGGGACACCCCAGGCCGTAGCTGTAGTGCCCCTCCAGGTCGGCCAGGTCGAGCATCCGGAATTGCCCCAGCGTGAACAGCAGCCCGACCGACATGTTGTCTTCCTTGTCCGACACGATTTCGTCCGGCTGGGGCGTCGTGGCGCAAGCCGGATTGGCCTCGCCTCCGCCCTTGATGGGCTTGTCGATGCGCTTCATCCCCGCCGACACCACCTCCACATCCACACCCTTGATGGGAACCTTGTAGCCCGGCTTGACGGTGGTATGGGGCATCTTATCCCTAATTTCCGAATAGGTCGCGAAGCGCTTCTCGACGCCCTTGCCCGTGGTCTGGAGCGGTCCGTTGTCCAGGATATGGCGGACCGGCAGCTTCGACGACAGCAGCGCCAGGTCTCCCACGTGGTCCACGTCCAGGTGGGTAATGACGAGGTAATCAATCTGCTTCAGGCCCGCGGCTTTGGCCGCCTCGACGATGCGGTCCGTGTCACGGCCGTTGAAACCCGGCCACCCGGCATCCAGAAGCATGGATTCTCCCGACGGTGACACAACCAGCTTGGCGTTGCCGCCCTCGACGTCGATCACGTACACATCGAGGGCGCCGGCTGCCGGCGCCAACCATGGGAGCAAAGCCATAAGGAATAAGGGAATGAGGATTCTCATGCGGGTCTCCGATTGCTTGGATTCTTTCCTGCCAAGTGAACACTATACCTCTGGGAGAGGGCCGCGGGCAGGGCGAACAAGGGGCCATAAGTTTACATCCGCGGGCGGCGCTATGCACTAAATGCGGCGGCCGGAGGGGTTATAATGCCTGCAAGCAGCACACATCCCGGGATTGCGAGGTAAATGGTCTCAATGTCAGTTTCCCGACGCCGCTTTTTCAATATTGCCGCCGGTGCCGGCGCGCTGGTGGGCGCACGGAGTGTCCTGCCCGCCGCGCAACAGCCACCGCAGCAGCAACCGCCGCAAGGAGGGCCGCCGCGCGGGGCCTTTAATATGGA
Organism: Bryobacterales bacterium; assembly: GCA_963798455.1. Lineage (GTDB taxonomy): Bacteria > Acidobacteriota > Terriglobia > Bryobacterales > Bryobacteraceae > CAWCTD01. Next base: position 2,560,095 of record CAWCTD010000003.1, on the reverse strand, counting down.
GCCCTGGGTGGGCCAGCCCCAGCCCTATCCTTACTATGGCGGCCGATCTGCCGTATCCCTTGTGAAGGGGGAGAGCCGGCGTAAGAACATCACGGATGCGCTGGTCGCCATCGATGATAAGATCCAGCCTGTCCTGAAAACCAAGAAGTATGTCGTCCTCAAGCCTAATTGCGTCAGCACGGTAGCACTGGGGACCACGAATGCCGAAGCCTTGATGGGCATCCTGGACTACCTCGCTCCGCGCTTCAAGGGACCGGTCGTGATCGCCGAGTCCTCCGGCAACACTCTGGGAACGTACGAGGCTCTCGGCTACCCCAAAATAGTCGACCAGTTCAAGAGCCAGAACGTGAGCCTGGTGGATCTGAACACGGAGGCAAAGTACCAGGTGATCACAGTGCTCGACTACAACGCGCACGTCATACCGGTGCGCCTGGGCGCGAGGCTGCTTGACCCGGACGCCTATGTCATCTGCTCGGCGGTCATGAAGACGCACAACGCCCAGGTGGCCACGCTCTCGATCAAGAACATGGTCTTGGGAGCGCCGCTTTCGTCGCCTCCCAAAGTGACGCCGCGCTGGAGTGACAAGCGCAAGTACCATGTCGGCATCCGCATGATGCAGGTCAACATGATGCTGACGGCGGAGAAGCTGAGGCCCAACTTTGGCGCGGCGGTCATCGACGCCTACGAGGGGATGGAAGGCAACGGTCCCCACGCCGGAACGCCGGTCCCGCACCGGATTGCCATTGCCTCGACCGACTACCTCGCCGCCGACCGCGTGGGCGTGGAAGCCATGGGGATCGATCCCAGTTGGGTGGGGAGCCTGGTTTATTGTTACCAGGCCGGCCTGGGGCAATATGACTTAGACAAGATCGACGTTCGCGGCGTCAAGATCGCGGACGTGCGCCGTACCTACCGGCTGCATCCCGACATCGAGCAAGAAAAGATGTGGATGGGACCGATGGAGGAGCTGCCGCCGAAGCTGGGCTGAGAGCGCCCTGCTCCCCCGATCACCGGCCGATGAATGGGTAAGGCCTAGGCCGGAGAAGTGTGCTGCTTCTTCGCCTCAGCCAGGATGCCGCGCATGTACTCGGCGGCCAGTTGGGCGTTCTTGTCGACAAAGTCGACCCCCACCGTTTGACCGTTCACTACCGGCAGCGGATGGCACAATTCGAAGCCCGCATAACCCCGGTACCCTACGTCAAGCAGCCCAAGCATCTCGCCCAATGCCTTTTCGTCTCCCTTCAGCGTGATGCCGTTGGGCCCCCGATCGTACTCGCCACCGTAGTGCCACAGCGTCTGGAGGGCGCCAACCTCGTTCACCGCTTTGCGAACACCCGCCTCATCCAGACTGTGTTCCAGCCGCGCGTCGAAGCAGATCTTCAGATGCGGCGAGGCCACTTCCTTGACCATCCGCAAGCAGTCCACATAACCCCTGTCGATCACCGGCGGGTGGTTCTGCAAGGCGAGTGTGATCCCGAAATCACCAGCGAGTTTGCACGTCTCCGCGAGGCCCTCGCGGCACCACGCCCAGGTCTGTTCCTGGATGAAGCCCTGATGTTCCCCCTTCCACGCCGCTTGAGCGAGGTCATAGCGGCCCCCGCCCTCGGGAAGCAGCGTCACGCCTGGCCAGGCAAGGAACACGCGGATCAACCGCGCCCCCAGATCGGCCGTCACTCGCATCAACTCCCGCAGGTAGACCAACTGGGCTTCGCGGTGCTCCGGAATGGGGCTGCTGAAATCGTTGTTGGCAGCCACGGCGTAAATCTCAAGGCCCTGATCGGCGGCCAGCTTGCGGAGCTGCTGGCAGCGGGCCTTGGGCAGGTCGAGCGGGTTGCCGTGAGGACGCTTCCCGTCGATCTCCACGCCCTGGTACCCGAACTTCCTGGCTCGTCCGATGACCTGCTCGACAGTCAGGGCGCCTCCGCTATACCAGACACCGCCGTAGGTGATGCTGTACAGGCCGATCTTCACGTCGGCCGGCGGCGCGGCCGCGCGAACTACGTCCGCCGCGCCCAGTGCGCCGGCCGCCAGCGCCGCGGTTTTCACAAAGCCGCGCCGGTTGATTTGATGACGGTTGTCACCCATGATCGCCACCCTCCTCGCGCAACCTCTATACCTTCAGTGCGCGCAGATACTGAGTGCTGGCCTTCATCAGGTCCAGACTCATCTCCACGAAGTAATTCTTCACTCCAGCGTTCTTCGCGGCGGTGAACAGGGGTTTCCAATCGACGACGCCCGCTCCGATGGGCACCTGTTTCTTCTCGCTCGCCGACCAATCGGCGAGGTGCATCGATGCAAAGCGGCCGGGATACTTCTCGAAGAAGGTCGCGGCCTGATAGCCGATGCTGATGACCGCCACCTGGAACTGCATCTTGACGGCGTCCGGATTGAGGACGCCCATCAGGTGATCGTAGATGAGCACGCCGCCGATCTGGCGGAACTCGAACTCGTGATTGTGGAAAACCATCTGGATCCCGGCCTTCCTGGTCCGTTCTCCGATTTTGTTGAGTTCGTTGGCGGCCTGCGTCCAATCGGCCAGGCCCGCATTGTCGGGCAAACCGAACATGGCGAGGACCATCTGCTTCAGCCCAAGCTCCTTGGCGAATGCGATGCGGTCGTCCAGGTTCTGCTTCAGTTCGCCGAATTGGTAGTGGCAGCTTTCACAGCGAAGTCCCGCGCCCTCGATCAAGCGGCGCATTTCCGGGGCTTTCAACTTCGTGAGCGCGCCGAAGCCGGTCGATGGATAGCCCGGCGGCGAGCACATCTCGATGGTTTGATACCCCGCCTCGCGCATCTGGCGGAGAGTGCCGGCAAAATCCTTGCCGATCAAATCCCGCGTGGGATACATCTGGCATCCGACGGGCCATCCCAAGGCATTCGCCAGGACCCTGCCTACTCCTGCCACATAAGACGCAGCTGTGCCTAGTAACTGTCTGCGATTCATGCTTTGACCTCCCATCCTTTTCGGTATTCGCGAGAAAGGTAGCGGTTGACCTCCCGCGAGTTGGTGATGCTGGCGGTTTCCGGATCGTACACCAGGGTCTGACGGGTCCGATAGGCAACGGCGTACAGGTTGACGGCTTCCGAGATCGGGCCGGCGTTCAAGAAGTTCCCGGGCGATGGCGCCCCACCACGGCAGGCCCCGATCCAGGCGCCGAGCCCCGGCGAAATCTCGCCCGGCTGGCTTTGGTGGGGCTGGGGCCTTGTGTCGGCGGCGTAACCGCTCATCTTTCTTTCGGGTATCAGCCGCGGGTCCGCCAGGTAGAATCCCGCGAGAATCTTGCCCTTGTCGCCGGCGAACATTACGCCCTCGGCCGGAAGCTCTTTGCCGTCCTCCTCCAGTTCCTCCGGTCTGGGCGGCCGCATGCCGCCCTCATACCAGACCAGGTCCACCGCCGGCCTCTGCCCGCGCGCCGGGTAGCGGAAGCGGACCACGCCGGCGGCGGGGAAAGAGTAATCGTTCTTGACCGTGGTGGAAACGACGTCCTTGAATGCGCAGTCGTGGCTGAGCATCGGCTCGATGCGGGTGGGGCCCGCCAGCTCCAGGGCGTTGAACACGGTCCAGAGGCTGTAGTGGCCCATGTCCGCCATCGAGCCGCCGCCGAAATCGTACCAGCCGCGAAAGACCATGTGCGTGTAGTTCGGATGATACGGGCGGTCAGCCTCCGGGCCCAGCCACAGGTCCCAATCGAAGCCGGGAGGAATGGGTGGCGTGTCGGTGGGCAAGGCGGAATACTGCGGCCACACGGGACGGTTGGTCCAGTTGTGAACCTCCCGAAGCGTGCCGATGGCGCCGTCGTTGATCCAGGCCATCACCTGGTCCATGGATCCGTTGGAGTCCCAAGGAAGGAAGTGCGTGGCAACGCCCGTGGCGCGCGCGGTGTCGATGACCATTCGGGCTTCCTGCAGCCGGTTGGCAATGGGCTTGTGCGTCATGACGTGCTTGCCCTTCCGCATGGCCGTGATACTGATGACGGCGTGCAGGTGGTCCGGCGTCATGATCTTGATGGCATCGAGGTCCTTCTCCTTGTCGAGCAGCTCACGGAAGTCGGCATACGAGGAGCAGCCTTCCGCGGCTGACGATTTGTAGTAGGTGTCGACGATGTCCTTAGCGGCGTCTCTGCCTCCGGGGATTGTTCCCTCGCGGCCGCCCCACCAATCCGGCTTGCCGAGCACCTGGCGGATCTGGTCGACGATGCCGTTGCTGGACCAATCGAAATACCCGACGGCATTCTTGCTGGGGTCGCAAACGGACACGATCCGGATTTCGGGGATGGTGAGTAGAGCCGGCATCTCGCGCAGGCCCTCCGTGCCGACTCCGATGTAGGCGAGGGTGATCTTGTCGCTGGGCGCGACGTTGCCTCGGCCCCCCAGCACATGTCTCGGGACGATGGTGAACGCGGCGAGTCCAGTTGCCGCGCCAAGAAACTCTCGGCGGTCTTGATCGGACATGATGCCCCTCCTCCCAAACGGATACAAGTTGCCTTCCGGAAACACCCTGGCGGGGATTTCAGTTGTGGAAGTCCCCCAGGGCATTGTCCGGCAATTCAGCAGCCCGATGCAAGGCCAAGCAGGGTTCCAGGCCTAGAATCACCGCCACCCGTGGCGCCGCGAATCTTGTCAGGAGGCTCGAACGCCTGGGCTATGAGGTGGCTTTAGAACCGGGGGTGGCGCGGATGCGTCACGCACTTTCGAGGAAGACCGTTCCAGGCTGAACCGAGGCGGTTTCCAAGCTGGCGTGCCCGGAGGGACTCGAACCCCCGGCCTACTGGTTCGAAGTTCCACGGGCCGCTTTCCATAGAGTACTGCGGGCTAACGTGGTGTACGGCTTAGCGCGGGTCACTTTCTATGGCGTGCTGGGCGGAGTGCCAGTTTCCACCCGTCTGGCTCCCAGAATGGCTCCCACCGGCTGACGCTCGCGTGGCGGGGCCGCGGCCTGCCGGCCAGCTCGCACCAGACGACGCCCCCGCAGTCAGCGCCGGGCCGGGAGTTGTCCGGAGTCCCAGCCCCTCGCCCAGAACGCCCGCTGCTCGCGCGGAATCGCCCGCCAAGGCCCCGGCAAGGCCGCGGGCGACCACGAATAAAGCACCGCTAGGCTGACGTGCGCCTCGCACCTTCCTCGGCGAGCGGCGCAATTCAGCGGCGGGCACGCCCGTGCTGCCTTGCTATGGCCGCCCGCTGGCCCGGAGTCTGCCTTGTCCGGGGCATGGCGCGCAACAATTGGTCGGTTTTCAGGCGTCCCGCAATGCCCGGCCTTGAGTGTTCCCTGAGGAGTCTTGAATGTGGCCTACCGCCGACATCAAGTGCTCCCACATGCTCTCCCGCCGCTGGCGTTCCTGGCGGATCTCCGCCCTGGACAGGAGAAGCACGACTCCCGCCACAACCGCGAGCAAGCCGCTGTACCAGTCCATAGTCGGACCCTCCTCATACGGTCTTCTCGCCCCCGAGCGTCGTTCTTCCTCGGGGCCGGAGATCGGTTCTCTGGCTGAAGATGTCCTAACGTGGCGCCGGTCGCATTCTTGTTTGTAAACTTCAGGTCCTGGGTGTGGCGGATCGCGGCACTCGCGCACCTCTCCGAGCCCGTAGGCGCGTGACTTGGCGGGACGGGCGGCGAGGCGCCGCCTGTCGAGCGGGGACAGGCGGCGAGGGCAACCTATAGGGGGATGCTGTGGCATCACCCGAGGCCCGGCGAGCGCGTGGCGGCGCTCGTGTGAGCGAACTGGATGACTACCCGGCGCTGCCCCACGCGGCGCCCCTGGTCGGGACATTCACCAAGGCAACTCTATGCCGCCATTCTGGAGCCTTTTCTCCGATTCTGCCAATGCGGAAGACGGCTAGGGCGGCTGGTGAGGAGAAGCCAAGTACTCAACGCGATGGCTCCCAGAAAAAGCATCAGCAACGCTACGCAGGCGATAGCGAAGATCACTCGGTCACCTCGCAATCGGGTGGGATGCTCGACCGGGCAATTCTAGACCCGATTATCTGGTTTATCAATCCTGGAAACATCCGAGCCTCTACAACCACGCCGCGGGGCTGCTACGCCCGACTTGGGAGACCGGAGGGCGCCACGGGACACAGCCACCACACAGGTAGGCGCCCTCCGCGTCGGGTGGAGGGCTTCGCATCCCCCGAAAGGACTCTCACTCGACCCGGTAATTGTGGACCCGTTTATCTTGATTGTCAAGAGTGAGTCTTGTCTAATGCAGGATGAGCCTGAAGGAAGGGTGTGTTTCTAACGCAAGATGAGCCTGAAGGCGGGGAGGTTGGGCATGCTGGAGATTGATTGTCAGCATGCAGGATCGGGACACAATGAGCCTGGAGCAGATCCGGGCGTTTTTGGAGGCCAGCGAGCCGGTTCGGTTCGAGGGCAAGAACCGGCGGGAGGTTTATGACTGGGTGACGCGGACATTGAAGCAGCAGCGCTATGGGCAATGCGGTCGGGAGGCGAAGGGACTGTTGCGACGTTACGTGGCGAAGATGTCCGGGCTGAGCCGGGCGCAGGTGACGCGGCTGATCGGCAAGTACGGCGACAGCGGCGAGGTCAAGGAGGCGCTCTACCGGCGCCACCGCTTTGCTTGCCGCTACAGGCTAGCCGACATCGAGTTGCTGGCCGAAGTCGACCAGGCCCATGAGACGCTCAGCGGCCCGGCGACGCAGAAGCTCCTGCAGCGGGCGCGGTACGATTTCAAGGACCCCCGCTATGAGCGGCTGGCGGCCATTTCGATGGCCCACATCTACAACCTGCGCAAGAGCCGGACGTACCGGCAGAAGCGGGTGGTCTACCAGAAAACGCGGCCGGTGCAGGTGGCCATTGGCGAACGGCGCCGGCCAGAGCCGGACGGACGACCGGGCTACCTGCGGGTGGACACGGTGCACCAGGGGGATCTGGGAGGCGTGAAAGGGGCGTATCACATCAATGCCGTGGACGAGGTCACGCAGTGGCAGGTGGTGGGGGCGGCCGAGCAGATCAGCGAAGCCTACTTGCAGCCGGTGCTGGAAGCCATGCTGCGGCAGTTTCCGTTTCACATCCGCGGCTTCCATTCCGACAACGGCAGCGAGTTCATCAACCACACGGTGGCCAAGCTGCTCAACAAGTTGCTGATCCAACAGACCAAGTCGCGGCCGCGGCATTCCAACGACAACGGCTTGGCGGAGGCGAAGAACGGCGCGGTGGTGCGCAAGCACATGGGCTACGGATATATCGACTCCAGCCATGCGCAGGCGATCGAGGAGTTCTACGAGGGATACTTCAATCCCTACCTGAGCTTCCACCGGCCCTGCGGCGTGCCCGAAGTGGAGACCGGAGCCAAGGGCAAGCAACGCAGGGTGTACCGCTGGTACGCCACGCCCTGGGAGATCTTGCGCCAGTTGCCCGGGGTGGTGCGCGCCCTCCGGCCGGGGGTGACCATCGAAAGGCTCAATGAGATCGAGCGAGCCGAAACCGACACGGCGGCAGCCCGCCGGATGCAGACCGCCAAACAGAAGCTATTCGCCAGCTTCCAACGAAGGAAGAGCGCATGAGAAAAGGCTGTGGAAATGCCGGGCCGTGGACAAAGAGGAAAACCAACACCAGGTTTCCCTCTTTGCCCACCGCCCTTGGAAATCGCTGCCGCGATTCCCACATTCCCACAGCCCCGACTCCGAGACACTTACACACTCACAGAAAGGAGCCCAGACTGCTCAGCCCCCATCATCCTTCAGGCTCATCCTTCGATTGGAATATGCTGAGTGGAAAAGAGGGCGCTCCGTCCATCGTCGCGACGGGCGGGATGTGTCGAGCGGGAACTGGCGGGGCGGGGGGTGGCTTCTGGGGGACAGCAAGACCTTCACCCGAGGCTCAGCGATTGCACCACGGGGCCGTAACGCGCGGGTTGGAGTGACCGGAGGGCGTCTTTGGTCTGGGGCGCCCTCCGGGTCGGGTGTTGGGTTCGTCTTCTCTAGGAGTCTCGCCCGATCCGGCAATTATGAACCTGCTTATCGGCGCTGTCAATGGGGCGAGAGGATGCTGGCGGCGCCGGCCTGTAGGGGGGATGGTGGGGAAGTTCACCCTGCCCTCTGCGATCGCGTGGCGGGGCTGCTATGCGCATCTTTGCGGGGAAACTCGGATCGCTGCGTCTGTTTCTGGGGAATCGGGGGGCGACAACGCTCCTCAAGGTTGCGTTCGATGGCGGCCCTTTCGACGGCGGCCTGTTCGGAGGCCTTGCGCTTCTGCCGCCTTAACCAGCGGATCATGATGTAGACCAGCCCCGCGACCAGACAGAAGCTGGCGAGAACAAGCCAAAGCAGGATACCCATTTCCGCCGCGCCTCCGCAATTATCGCACCGCCACTACCTCCACAGAGGGGCGGCCCTGAAGAAGGGGATACCAGACCATCGTCCGCTGCCCGGCGAACGCACCACGGGGCTGCTGTGGCGTGCGAGATTGGAGGGCCGGAGGACGCCGTTCCAGGTGCCCTCCGGGTTTGGGGAAGGTTTCAGTCAGGGAGAATATCGAGCGTCTCCCAATGTGGCGATTGTACTCGGCGCGGATACGGTTGAAAAGCCTGGCGATGGTGGGCAGTACGCTACTGACTTGGGTTAACGGCGGCGCGGGCGCGGCGTGTCGAGCGGGAACTGGCGCGCTTCCCGTTTGTCGAGGAAAGAGGCGGCCACCGAGGGAGCGCTGACTAGGAACTAGCGACGGCCGACGCCCGATGTAGGATGCCCGATTCAGGCAGGTCAGGCGTAGGCGTGTGAAAGGGGAACTGCGGATTCGTGTCTCGGTCTCTCCAAGAGCGCGATGAGCGCGCGCTGAAAGACCTCACATTCCGCTTGCCGGGCCGACACGGGCACAAGTCGTCGATGGGGTTCCAATCGGGCAGCGACCTCCAGAACGTCAAGTCCTTCGGCTTCGAGTCCAGATCGGTACAGACCGAAATCGGCCTCCCGTTGCGCGAGGTCCAAGGAGAGCCACGCACCGAAGACCTCCGCATGGCTCTGACGGAACGCCTTGTTTGCCTCCTCTCGGCCGTAGATCTCTGACATTCCCCAGTGTTGGTACTCCCCGGCCGCTGGATCGCAGAGAGAAGCGAAGTATGCCAAGCGACCGAACAGGGAGGGTATCCGTGAGAGGGTGACTCGCCATAGATTCGCCTTTGCCCCGAAAAAAGCGCTCCGGTTGGAGTTCACGGACTGTCGAACTGGACAGGGTTCTTCCATTACCTTTCCGAACCGTCAGGGCAGCAGGCGACGAACCGACCCTTTCTCTCCCAACGTGGCGATTATCGCCGCCGAGGGCGCGGTTGACAATCCTGGCAAAAGTGGGCAGTACGCTACTGGCTTTCGACAACAGCCGGGCACGGGCGCGGCTTGTCGAGCGGGATCTGACGGCGAGGAAGGCGTGTCCCGAGAGCGCGGGTATTCCGACGATTTCCTCAGCCCTTTAGGAGATCATCTGCCCTGCCACGTCTCACGGCCCGCAGGGCCTCGATGAAGTCGTCCCTCGGTTGAAGCCGATCCTGGCAGTCGTGGCAGATCAGGAGGTGCTCCTCCAGGCTGCCGCCTCGCCCTCAGGGAGCTTCTTCAGCGCGTACTGCTCAAGCAAGTCCTCAGAGATGTGGCGCACGAGTTTTCCCCCAATGGCAGTTCAGCGCTCCGACTTAGGCGTACAGCTCAGCCGAAAGCCCTCGAAGGCAAGGAAACCCGTCACAACCACCGCGAGCACGCTCACCCACATCGGAACTGCGAATCCTTCGACGACGAGCGTCGCTCCGAGCACAACGCGCAGCAGATGACCGAGGGCGATCAGCAGAAAGACGACCCCGGCTGTGAGAGCGAATGTCTTTTGGCTCATGGCTGCCTCTTCCTACTCCCGGCTGTAGTCTACACCCATTGACACCAACCGGCGTGCGCCTCGCCTCGCTTGGATGTGTGCCGCCTAGCTATTGAATCACACCACAGGCAATGCGTGAACCAGCGTTGCCCGCTGGATCGGTCTTCATGTCGTCAGCCTTCTCGTGGATGACGACACTCGTGCCACCTTTGTGGAACAGCGAATTGGCATCCACACCGGCAAGGGTGATGTCGGGAATCATGCTCTTGAAGGTGCCCCTGCCGTTCGCGCCGACCGTCAGGTTGGGCAAGTCGCCAGCGTGATGGCCCTCCGGGTTGAGCGTGCCATGTTTCTTGTTCGCCGGATTGAAGTGTCCGCCCGCCGTCTTGAAATCCGGGGCATCACACTTTCCTGCCTCGTGGATGTGGATGGCGTGAATGCCAGGGCTCAGATTCATGACCGTTACTGAAATCTCGACGCCGCCTTTTGTAGCCCTCAACTTCGCTTGGCCAACATTCTGGCCCTTGATGTCCTTGATTTGTGCCGTCGCCGTGCCTCGTGCCTTTTCCGCACCGGCCATGGTGCCGCAAGCACTCAGCAGCAGCACCGTCATTGCTATACCGGAAAACGTCCGCGTCGTCATGCTCGTAGTCTCCTTATTGGCTTGGGATTCCCATCTCGGTGCCCGATCAGCCCTCAGAATACACCTGGTCACGTCTCGATGGAGGTTCCGCCCTGGCTCTCGATCCCGAAACCTCGAAGTGAAACATCACGTTAGGCAGTAATGCTCAGACGGAATTCGGGGTCAGGGGGGAGGGAGTGAGGGATCGGCGGGGCGGGCCGCGCCCTAGCCGCACTGCGCGCCAACGGGCCCTGCAACCCGCCGACTGGCAAGACGGCCACAGGGGCGGCAGGGCCAAGACGTGGGCTCGCTTCCGATGGAAGCCGAGGGGCAGACGCGAGAGGGGTCGGGAGTAGCCTGCGAAGGATTCAACGGCGGTGTGCTGACATGCGGCCCGACACGAATGATCCGAGGGCGAGCACTACCATCTAAATCTGGATGACCGATGAGGCGGCTGTTGAGCTGTACATCGACAGCGGCGACAAGGATGAGAATAAACGGTTCTTCGAAGCGACGAGGGACGTCAGCGGCTAGCTTGTCCGGTACTTGCGCAGGAAGGCACCCAGAAGGCCAAGACCCGACGCGAACAGCAGCAGAGTGCCGGGCTCCGGAGTGGCGACCTCAAGCTCTACGCCGAGGGTATGCCCCTCCCATGTAGTGTTGTCCCTGTAATAGCTGTCAATCACGCCCAGAGCGAGCCAGTTCACACCGTTTGGAATGACCACCGACAAGACGGAGCCGTTAGGCACCCAGAAGTCCCCCTCGAAGTTCGTGGACAGTCCCATATAGTAAGTACTCGGACTGGCGAGGTCCGCAATCCCTTGGGGAGGCCCTATAGCGGTGAGCAGCCGTTGCAGAGTGTTCGGGTCCGCGGCGGTAGTGGTATCTTCCGTGAACACTGCCCCCAGCGAAGTTGACATGCACATGGTCCCGTAGCTGAAGCAGAGCCCGCCGACCGACTGCATAAGGAGCGTTGCGCCGGGCACGGCGCCAGGTATGAGGGATAGATCGAGGAGCGGGATAAGGTTCCCGTGACCGGAAGAGTCGCCCGGCTCGATGCGCAGGTAGCCGTCATCGGGGCCGACAGGTTCGAAGATGGGGCCGGCATACGCCACACCCGCCACCGAGAGGAGCAGCACCAGTAAACCGATCAGCTTCATATCGCGTAGACGCATTTGATTTCATCCTTTCCATCCCGAGCGACTCCGCTGGGAGACCTCGCGCCGTCGCGACGCCAAAGCGAGCAGGATCAGGCCGCTGCTCAGGAGCGCGGCAGTGGTGGGTTCGGGAATTTCCTGCGGGGGGTCGCCGCCCTCCCATATTCCGCCAACCTTCGGGGAACTGTCGCCAGTGCTCGTGAGGTCTTGTAAGAGCAGGGCCACACTCAGGTGTTCCTGAGAGTCCCTAACGTTGAACATGTCGAGGGTCAGGGGCGAGCTGCCGGTCAACAGCGTGGTGTAGTGAGCATTGTCGCTGTACCAGCCCTTGGCCCCGCTTCCTCCAACGTCGAACATCCCGTCGTTGTAAGGCGGGAGCGAGAACCCGTCGGGCAGGAGACTGGCCTGCCCATCCTCCGACGTGACCGAGGTAATCAGGGTTCCACCATCATCGAAGTTCAGCATCAAATCCCTAAACTTGCCTGCGTACCCTTGCACGTTAACAGTGAGGCTGATCTGTCCACCGCCCACTGAATCGTCCAACGTCACCGTTCCGAAGAAGAACGACGGGCTACAGGAGACGAGGTTCGACCCGGCCAAAATGCAATTGAGATTGGCTGTCAAGGCATCAGCATGCGCGGGCTGGCCGCTTAGAGCGAGCGCGGCGAGCACAGCATAGATGACTATCCTCGACGCTCTCAGCGGTCGCACTTTCATCAACCTCTGACGATAGGACTCCCGAAGGTCCGCATCCGCGCTGTGCGAGGTCCTGTTGAACTTCACAATCACTTGCCTACCTCCCGTGTTTCATGTTAGACACCGAGTGGCGCTGACGCGAGAACCTGGAGTACCTGCTCGGACTAGGAAACGCGCAGCTTTTATACCAGTACCCCAGTAGGTCCGCTAGGGTGTCTGACTCGGCTGGGTGCTGGAACCAGAGTATTCCGGGCAGCAGTACCAAAGTCCCATAGCAGGACCTCTGGAACGGGGCAAGGAGAGGGAAAGCATCGTATGAGGGATCGCCAGAGTCGCCTCCCTTTGCCGCTACCGCTCGGGCTTAGCGTTAACTCTCACCTACAGCCCCAACTTCCCGGCGCTGTTGTCGCGGAACAAATTGCCGTCCCGAATGTACCGCCGTACCATCTGAACCGACCGATGCCCGGTCTGGTTCATGATCGAGCGCTCCGAAGCGCCCGCGATGGCCGCAGTCGTAGCGTGGCCGGCCCTTAGTGAGTGTCCCGCGTACTTGGCCGCGTCTAGGCCGGCCCGGCCTGCCAGCTTCTTCACCACCCGCGCCACGTCGATACCGCTCAACCGGCCCGGCGCTAGGTGCCCATGGCGGTTGATGGCGCGGAACACCGGCCCCCCGGCTATGGCCGCCTGTTCCAGCCAGGCTTGCAAGGTCCGGACCGGGCAAGTCTCAGGATTCGCGCCGTAGGGTATACCTACCTTCCGGCCCGTGCGCTCCTGATCGGTCTTGGACCGCCTCAACGTCACCGTCAGGCCGTCTTTGCCGAACGCGCAATCCTCAACGTCCAGCCCCACCAGCTCCGAGCGGCGGAACGCGCCCGCGAACCCAAGCAAGACTAGCGCCCGGTCGCGCGCGCCGATCCTGCCCACTTCCGCGGCGCCCACCATGGCCCGGATATCCGCCGTGAGCACCGGGGCCTTCTGCACTGGCGCGGTCCCGAGCGTGCGCTTGATGCCCTTAAGGGTGTTCCGCACGATGCCGGTGTGCGTAGGGGAATCCAGCCCGGCCGCCTTGTGCGCTTCGGCGATTGCGTTCAATCTCCGCTGAATGCTGCCCACTTTCAGGCGTCCCGCGCATTCGGCGATATAGCCCGCTACCGTCTCTGGAGTCGCGGGCAAGGGGCAGAGGCCGCGGGACTCGCACCACGCACAGAAGCCCCGCCAATCGCTCTGGTAGCCCCGTAGCGTGCTCTCTGCTTTGGATGCCCGGATGTACGCCCGGACCTGTTCAGACGGGAGAGCGGGGAGCAGAACCGCGTCCGCCCCCCTGCCCGACACTGGCCCGATGACCTGGGTGTCCGGTGTCATGCTTCACCTCGGTCCCGCAATAGCGCCCTCTGGGAAGGAGGCATGAAGGCGTTTATCGGCTGGAGTTCGCGCGGGCGCGACGGAGCAAGGATCTCCAATTCCAGGTCCATGATCGCCTGCCGGATGTTCCACTGTGCGCGCTGTAAGATTCCCTGAAAATCGCGCTGTGGCAGCGTGGTTTCGGACCTCCAAATGGTTCCGAGTAACTCCACGGCAGGTTTGGCGATGTCACAGGGCTGAAACCTCACCGTCCGGCAACGGCTCAGGAATCGGTCCTCCAGGTGATCTGTGGCGTTCGCGTTAAAGATGAAAATCGTGTTTGGCGGGGCAGCCGTCGCGTCCAGCTTGGACAAGAACGCCAGTTGCGCCGAGCTGCTCATTTGATCCGCTTCATCCACGAGAACCACGTGCCACTGGCCCGTCATGGGAACGTACCAGCAGGAGCGCACTACCTCTTCGACGGTCTGAAGGTCACACTTCCGAGATGGAACATGGTGTAGCTCGGCGCCGATCTGCTCGGAAAAAGCCAGGGCCATTGTGGTCTTGCCGAGACCACTGGGACCGAGAAAGAGCCACGCGGAACAATACGGCTGTGCGGCAAGCTGCGAGAGGACCGCGCGGGGCCGGTCAAGCCCCGCGAAATCGCTTATCGTGCGCGGTCTGTACTTCTCAACGAGCGGCGTCATGCTGCCACCTCCACCGTCCGCCCGGACTCCCGGACAATGTAATCCGCGGCCTGTTGCGCCTTCGATGCAGCCGTGAAAATGGCCCGCTTATCGGCCTTCAGAACCTTGAGCCATGAGGCGATGTACTGGGCATGGTCGGGCCGCGGTTCGCTGCTCAGGCCCAAGTGTGCCAGCGTGAAAGCGGCCGTCAGCTCTGCTACCAGCTCTTCGACGCTGTAGGCGTTATCGCCGAAGCGCTTCCCAAGCTCCCGGTTGCAGCGGCCCGCTTCGGCCGTCCAATGCCCGGTTTCATGCGCGCGGGTGCTGTAGTAATCCGTGGGAGTGAAGAACGCAGCAAACGGCGGAAGGCTGATTGTGTCATCGGCTGGGGTGTAAAACGCCCGGTTGCCCTGATGCACCACACGGGCCGGAACCCGTCCGAAGAACGCTTCCGCGGATTCGATGCGCTCCTCAATGGGTGTATCCGCGTCCGGTTTGGCCGTGTAGCCGTCTACCTGGGCAGCGTTGAACACATGGTACTCACGGCAGAACAGCAGACGGGACCGGGAGCTAACCTGTTCCGGTTCGTCGCCGTCTTGACTCTCCGCGCGTCCGTCCGCGAATTTCCAGAAGGCTACGGATGCGCTCTTTTCGCCCTTGCGGACCTGGGCGCCGCGTTCCTGCCATTGCGGATACGTGGCCCACTCTCCGCGTTCGTAGCCCTTGGTGCGGGCCACGGCCCAGAGCGCAAGCACGTTCACGCCACGGTAGGGCTTGCGGGTTATGGCATTGATGGGTGAGAAGGCAAAGCGGCCCGAGGTGTGCCAGGGCATACGCCAGGACTTCACGCCTTGCTCGATTGCGTCTACGATTGCGTCCGTCACCTTGCGGTAAACGTCCGGTTTCTCGGTTGCGGTATTCTCAGGTGTAGACATCGAAGCTCCTATTCAGCTTTGGTGTTTAGGGGCCGTACCAGACGCCAATCTGATGCGGTCCCGATTCGCTCCAATGTTCGATTCGGTTTAGTAATCGAACACCAGCGCAAGCCCAGAATACACCTAATCGCTTAGGTGTGTCAATAGTAAAATCGGCTTTCCGATGAACAAATCGCCTCTAAGCGGTAAGGTGGTATTATGGGTCGTATGGGCAAGGAAATGACGCGTGATCTGATGCGGCGGGTAATGGCCGAGATGGGTTCCCGTGGTGGCAAGCGGAGTCTTGAGACCATGACGGCAGCAGAGCGCACGGCCCGCGCTAAGAAGGCATCCGAAGCCGCGGCCCGGAAGCGCACGGCGGAACGCTTGGCGCGGGAACGCGCGGGCCGGTCCCCGAGGAAGAAGTGACGCCGCGGGCGAGGTGTCGGGAGTTGTCCGGAACGCGAGCGCGGCGAAAGCCGGGGCACCCTTGGGCCGAGCGAGACATTCCCGTCGTTTTGTTTTTTTGCGCCCGGTATTTTTTTCTCAGACGCGGACTCGCGACCGAATTTGTCAAGTCGCGACCTTCGTGAAGTCGCGGCTCGAACTCGTGAACTCGGGCCTTGAACTTGCGAGTGTCGCAGGTGTACCTTTTGTCTGGGGAGGCGAACATGCTCATCCCGGGGATTCGATGGCTCGTAGTGGCTGGAGTTCTACTGGCTCTGGCGCTCGCTGGGGTGGGGAGTGCGCAGCAGGGTCAAACCCGCCTAAGTGTCGCCGACTTTATGTCGGCAGCCGAGTATCAGCGAGCCGGACTGCAAAAGCTCACAGACCAAGAACGCTTCGCCTTGGACACGTGGTTCACTGGGATCGTTGCGAAGCTGACGCACGCAAGTACTGCTCCGGCCGTCCGCGCGACGGTTGGCCTGGAGGCGTTAGAGGGCGCTGTTATCGTCGCCGACGACGGCCAGTTCCTTGGCAAGATCACACGGAGCGATGTGGACCGGGACTCACTCCTGAACGACGTTGGGCCGTACGGAAGCGACGTTAGTTCAACGTCGATCTTCAACGATGTGGGCAAGTATGGTAGTGACGTGTCCTCATATTCTCCCTTCAACGACGTGGCATCAACCCCGCCAAGGATCTTTAAGGGCGATAGGTTTGTTGGCTACCTCACGGTAAATACGATTAAGCAACCTCGCGTCGATCCGCGGCTACTGATCGGCTGGCTGAAGTCGCAATAGATGCCGGAAAAGCCGCTGGGAGAAGCCAAGACTCAGGAACCAGCAGCACATTCCCTTCAGTTTTCTGGCAGGGTCTCCGTCTCGCGTTCTTCGCCGATACGCTTGTTCTCACGGAAACCCGCGACGTGGCTGACACGGACCACCCTTGGCCGGGCGTCATCCGCCGCGTTCAGGGGGCGCGCCAGATGACCGTGCCGGTCTTGTCGAACAGCACCAGGGAAGCGGCGGAGGTCTTGAGATCCTCGCCCGTGCGCGGCGTCTGGAGATCGGTTCTTCCTAGGTGCGCGCTGAATCCTTCCGTGTCTGACATCGAAAGCGTGGGGCCAGCTTCTTCAGCCGTCAGCTCAAGCCGTGTCTTCCCACTGGAACCATACAGCCCGATAAGGGCCGCAGGAGGGGAGTAACCGCGTGGTGGCGGTGTCGCACCACTGTATCCACCCAGTGAAATCGTCCGTTCGCCCGCGAGACTTTGGATAACAAGACCCGAGTGATAAAGATTCGCTGTGTTTACCTGCCCGTCAAACATCGCCAACCCGCCTCCAGTCACCAGCGACTCGATGCCGCCTTTAGTGTCGAGGAAGCGGAGACCCGGAAGACCGGAGGGAAGGATGATCAGTTCAGCTCGCACGTTGCCTCCAGAATCGACAAGAACGAACTTCTGTGCCTCCACGGTGCGGCTGCTAGGTGCCGCTTGGCCCATCAGGAAAACACTACTGAGGACCAGGAGCAGAATGACAGCACAGCGCTTCAGGTGTCGGTTTTGCCGTTCCAACCTTTCCAGCCGCTCGATGATCGCAGGCGATTCCAGCGTCATAAGTTCGCCTCCCGGATGTAAAACTACACCCTCGCCGCACCAAGGCGCAAGCGATCCGGTCGCTGACGTTAATCGGTCAACCGACAAGCACTCGATAGATCGTCACTCGGCTCACGTTCAGAAGGTCGGCCACGCACTGGCGGGATTCGCCCTCGTCGATCAGCTTCCGGGCGTGCTCAATCTCTCGGCGGATAGCGTCGGCTTCCGCCCGAATTTCACACCCCGGCGCTGCGCCACTCCTGGGTGTCCGGCGGGGATGAGTCGGGCGCGGTCTAGGGCGGCTTAGGAGGTATATGAAGCCAGATCAGTGTTTCTTGGGCTGAGCGGTCTCCTCTTCGATTCGTTTCCGTAGTTCGTCAATTGCTCTCTTGATTGCGCTTTTCCGGAAAACCGCGGCTACTTTGGACTCGGTCCACAAGTGCTCTCCTGTCTTCGCGTCCAACACGGTTAGCCCGGAGTAGCGCCACACGTCTGGGTTGGTGTGTCGCGGTGAACTGGTGGTGCTGATGTTCCCATGCTCATCGACCGTGCCAGTCTGCGTGCCGCCAGTTGTGGTGTACCCGCGGGTCTCGGCGCGCGCCGTGAGCAGAAAGATCAAATCAGCCTGGCTTCTGTCCTGGACCACCTGGAACCGGCCCCAGCTTGCAATCTCCTGGTAGGCTCGGTCTCCGATGGCGGCTTGCCCGCTCCGGTTGTCGATGTAGACGGTTTTGGCCGATATCAGTTGAGGCGCCAGAGGCAAATGCTTGTCTTTGGCAAAGGTCAAAAGCCAACAGGCCATGAGCAACAATGCGGCTGAGAGGACTGAGGTCTTCATGGTTCGCTCCAGAGCGGAGAGTGTAACCCACAATTTCCTTTTTGGCCTTGCGGCCGGCATCAGCATACCACAATGGGTGTGCCTTGGAGCCGTTGAAGCTCACATTCTTTTCCTGAAAAACCTGCAGGCCCGAGAGGGTCGCCCTGCTGCTCCCGAGGACCCCGTGGCCAGCAACTGCGGGCCTTTCGCCTGACTCCACGGACACCTTTCCGCCTCCTATTGCCTCGTTGACCGATTTCCCTACCACCACAGCCTTTGCCTACCCCTCTGGCACTGGCAGCGCCGCGGTCCGCCGCAGCATGGTCCCAAAGATCCGCCGTGTCAGATGACTCTCGGCCAGCAGCAGCCAGTACCGCGCGTGGTCAAACGCCCGCCATTCTTCACGACCCTGTACGATCAGTAAACTCCCGGATGCTGTTACAGGGTGGCCAACCTCCCTGCCCAGTCGCCGGCTTCCTCCGTACCCCGCCTGTGTGCCGCGCCGCCACGGGGTTGCGCTCGGCCGCAATGTGGCGCATGCTTGACACGAAAGGAGAGCCCTCAATGCGATTCTCAGCGAAAGCTCTCGCGATCGTGTCAGCGATTCTCTGGGGCGCTGGCGTACTCCTGGTCGGGCTCATCAACCTAGCTGCTCCCTCCTACGGCGCCAGTTTTCTGCACGGGCTCAGTTCCGTGTACCCCGGATTTCATGCCTCGCGCACCGTGCCCGATGTGCTGCTCGGCACGGGGTACGCAATCGTTGACGGCGCGGTCGGCGGCTACGTGTTTGCTGTGCTGTACAACTGCTTTGTCCCGCGGATACAGAAGGCATAGCCAAAGACCTTCTCATATGCGGTCCCGTCCGCACACCGGGAACAGCGTGGTCGAGGGTTTCTTGTGCGCGTCGGTTCTTCCGATGCCACCGGAGGACTCCCGAGTGCAACGCAGGGACGGGGTCGATCTGAAGTCGCTCTCTTCAGGGGAGCCGCGGCTACCGCTCGTCTTCAGGGTCCACGGGAATCGAGCATTCCTCCCCCGTGATCTCCCTGTACCTTGCCCAAAACCTGGCCCTCTCCCTGGGTTGCTCCTTCTCGTGGCCATCCTGCACGAAGGCACCTGCTGCCAGACTATTAGCCGGGTGGGAAACCCTACTCTCCCTGGCCTGGGCTTCAGGCACGTTGTTGCGTGTTCCGTTGTGCCGGGTGTCGGCCCCCTGGGTGGGAAGGTGGGAAAGGGAGAGCATCACGTTCGCCAACTCTGCCCGCACGTGCGCGACGGCTTGCGGCGTGCGGCAGTCGATCAGGTAGGACCCCAGACGCTGGTACTGGAGTCGGGATGGCTTGCTCTGGCCGCGAGGTAGATTAGCCTGGACCACGAGCCGAAGGGTTGTAGGGTCCTGGCGCTCGCGTAAGCGGTCCAGCGCCAAGTTGACGCGGTGCGGGCGTCCTTTGCCCTTCCGTACCCGGATGTCGAGTAGCTGTCCCACCTAGTACGAGTTTACCACGCAAAGTAATTTATGAAATGGAGAGGCGAGAGGCAGATTGGAACCCATCTCATGGCGAATTGATGGTATATCGAGACAATGCGTGCGGCGCTGAGGCGAATCCAGGCGCGGAAGAAGGGGGCTTGAGCGATGGCCGGCCACCTCAGTGCCCCGAGGAAAGGGCAACCTAGAGGGGACCCGCAGCCTGTCCACTCGGCGAGTTCTGCTCAAGGCAGCAGGAACGGCCGCATGGGTGCCCACTTTCTTTTCCACACGATGGGCAACAGCAGCCGGGTGACGACAGTCGGCATAGAGCGGGCAAAAAAAGGCCGTCTATCCGGCGGCAGATTGTGCAGGAGAAACGGCACCACCAGGTGGTCCGGGCCCGAGTGCTGCTTACTATGCTCCATGGCGGCCTTTGCCAGCCTTTCATGCTCCTTCGCGTCGATGAGTGTTGCAACGCGGTCCACCGAGAAATGGTCTTCCTCGATGCGAATGTGCGGATGCCAGAACTCACCTATTTGCCCTAGTAGACTGTTCAGCCGGTCCAGCGCCGCACCGGCCCGAGCCTCGGCGGAGACCTCGTCCGTGGCTGCCTTGGCCTGTTGCAGCACAGGCTCCAGATCCCGGTGCTGGGTTATCAACAGGTCGAAAGGGGCGTCCGGCAGTTTGTCCCGGAGGTACGGAAAGAACAGATCGCTTTCCGTGAGGTGGTGAGCGTGCAAGACGGACACAAGGCTTCCAACATAAGCGATGAACCCCTCCCGGGCTGATGCATCAGGGTAGCCACCCTGGGCGAACAAGCGGCCTTTTTCGATTGACACGTTCAACCCACGTGTGATGATCGCATGGATGCAGAGCAAGTCCTCGGCAATGTTTGGCGTAATCCGTTCAGACATGTCAGTCTCCTTCTGAGCGTGCTCCTGAATGGCAGTGTAAACCGAGATTCTAGTCTTCGGAGCCTGGTCGGCCACCATTCTACAACCAAGGGCCCCTGCTGAACTCATAAACCCTCCCGGCAGGATTCAGGGAGCTGGCCTGAGCCATTTGTTGGGGCTGTTTCCGGGCAGGTCATACGGCCTTGGACCTCCCAACGGGTTCCAGCCAACTTCCACACATCCGGACTTGGGCTCGCCTCCCGCCTGTGCACATCTACGGCATGCGCGTTGCACGGCAAAGTGGGGCTTATCGACGTGAAGGGGACACCGCAAGATGTGACCACCCCTCCCCATGGCGATTTGGGAAGATGTGTTCTGTGAACGTCACACGCACGACCGCCGGCGAAGGACAACTTCAGCGGTGCCTCATTTATCTTGACTTGAACAAGTGGATCGATTTGGCACGGGCGGAAGCTGGCAGCGAGGAGGGCAAGAGGTACGAACCGGCTCTGAAGGCCGCTGAGGAGTCGGTTTTGGCTGGATGGGCTGTCTTCCCCCTGAGCTTTGCACATTTCATGGAGGTGGCCAAGATCGGCGACGACACTCGCAGGAGAAACTTGGCGTGCCTGATGGCCAAGCTCAGCCAGGGCTGGTTTCTGCGCTCAGCGAGCGCTCTCCTAATGGCGGCACTACGGAGGGCGGTAGCAATCCATTTCCAAAAGCCTCTTCCCAGAGAAGAGATTGTACCTGTGAGCCGGAGCTTGAAGACCGTGTTCGGAGAGCCCACGCAACTAGGATTCGAAGACGCAATCTTCAGCTCCCCGGTCGTCCTCGAAGAGCTGATAGCGACTGCTCGAGTTTCGCGCGACTTTGTAGAGAGATGGACGACAATCGCGCGAGATCACGAAGTTGGCCGCTCCATGCGCTGGGACGTATCGCGAGAGGTCCGCAAGAGAGCATATTGTGCGTTGGTGACCATCGGCATTCAGGATCGCCTTGCTTTGGTGCTGGGCGAATTCGGCCTCAAGTGGAAGGATCTTGAGGACTTAGGCCCTGATGGCTGCGTGAGGCTACTTGAGAGCGTGCCCTTCCTCGATGTTGAGATCAATCTGCACACAGAACGCAACGAACAACGGGACCGCAGGATCGCGCCGAACGATGAGGTTGATCTGGGCTTTCTCTCGCTGGCAGTCCCGTACTGCCGGGCTGTGTTCACAGAGAAGTTCTGGGTGAGTCTAGTTCGTCGCACGGAGCTCGACGCGAAGTATGGGACATACGTTGGTCACGATCTGGGCGAAATGATCCCATACGTTCGACCGCAAGAGGGTGAGGCCAGTTCTCCGCCTTGGCCCTTGCCGGAGGAATAGTCGGCTCCGCACCGATGGCACGCCTTCATGTAGTGCGGCTCCGGCACAACGACGCGTCGCGCGTTATACGGCCAAGTGGCGATCTCGGCTGTCCCGCGTACCATGGATTAATGGTGTTCAGCGAGCAAATGACCAAGTTGAAAAAGATTGATGGTCTGCGAGAGGTTCAGCTCCACGGCACAAAGTGCCTGATTCACCGCGATCACCGGTGGACGCTCGTCATTCTTCACTGGGCGCAAGCGTTAGGCCTTGCCCCATCTCCATGCAACCTAGTAATGTTTGATGCTCATCATGATTCTTGTGAGCCCGGTTGCGCTGAACGCCTGGATCAAGCTCGTCGAACGGGACTGACAGCAGAGGAACTGTTCGACATCTGCTCCGGCCGCCAGCATCCCGACGACTCTGAGCGTCTGAGTTCACTCGATGATGATTGGGTCCAGGCCGGCATGAGGTTGGGGCTAGTTGGCAACGCCGTCATATTTGGTGCACGCGATTCCGGTATGAACTTCCCTTTGAAAGTCGAGGATGCAGTAGGAGAAGACCATTGGATCGACCTGCTCCCTCGCCCGAACTCGGCGTTGGGCTATCAAGGCGCTCTCGGAGATTCTATACGAGTGAATCCGAGGGCCTGGGAGATCCTCGGATGGGAACAACAGGGGGAGACCCGTTGGTTTGGAGACGCAAGCCCGCCGGTTCTCTTTGACATCGATCTAGACTATTTCGCGATCCCCTGGAGCGATTACCTATTCCCATGGCCAGATGAAGTATTCGAGGGCGAATTCTTGACGCCCTCACACCAATACACTACGCAAGGCAAGACGACCAGAGACTTCTTTCTCGGTTTGTTGCGCCGGGCAGCGCTGCTTACCGTCTCTACAGAGCCGAGACACTGCGGAGATGGGGATCAGGAAGGACCTAAGGTAGCGTCGATTCTTCGCCGCCTGAACTCCTACGCCTTTGCGTTGGGCGATTCAAGCTAATCCCATGATGACGAACGGGTGAGAATAGCCCACATGACGTGTAGTCGCCTACTCGTAGAACTGGCCTGCGGGCGTCAATTCCTACACACACGGCGTTGTGGCAAGTGTACGACCCGCTTGGTCGGATGGTCGATTATCTCGAAGTTGAAGCCCACCTCGCGGCCTTAAGCCAACGCAATCGCGCCCGCAGACGTGCCCTCTTTTCCGGGCGGCGTCACCTCCCACAGGGGCACCGCGGCTTGGGAGGCCGACCACCTCGACGCACTTTCCGTTTTGCCTGGCGGCGCCGGCCCAGCTCGCGGTAGAGGGCTTGGTCGGGTACCTCAGCCAGACTGATGAGGAGTCTGGCTTGGCGGCGCTCCAGTTCGTGGTAGAGGTCCACATCGGAAACCGCCGACAGATTGGTGACTTCGAGGCGCGTGGAGGGTAGTGCCGTCCCCCGCGGCACCGCCGCCCTGGTTGCCTGGGTTGGCTGAATAGCCTGCCCGGTTCGTATTTCCCATGTAAGTTTGTCGTTCGTATCGGTGTCCTCCCTAAAATCACTCGCTTGCGGTCGAGTTGGCGCATTAAGCCCCAGAATCAACACGTTGATATTCGAGGCGCGGGGGGCGGCCCTGCCCGCGAGGTGGCCTGGCCTGCACGACCACGCGCTGGGACGGGTAGTCTTGCCGCTCGCGTAAGTGGTTTGGAGGCAGGCTGGTGCGGTGCAGGCGCGCTGCGCTCCTGCGGACCCGGATGTCGCGAGGCTGTGCCATTGGGGGTGCCAAAAACGTACAAGTGAGCATCGAGGTGGAGGGGTGTCTTGGCGTGCGGGAGCCGCTACCAATCTTCCGGCTTCTCATCGTGGTAGGCCCCTAGCCCCTGTCCGAGGTCCTGGAGGTCCGGCGGACGAGTCGGGACCCGCGAGCGTTTGTCGGGTTGCCAGTCGTAGCGGACCCTCCCGCGGACCTGGATGATCCCTTGGGCGAGGGCTTCGAGTTCTGCGGCATATGTCGCCTCCAGCTTCCTCAGCCGGAGAACGAACGCTACCCTGGGCCGCCCGCCGTAGCGTACCCGGCGCACAGCTCCGGCCGAGAATCCGAAGTGCAACCGCCACTCGCTCTGGGGCCACCCGAGCGCGCGGATCAGGGCGTCTACGCGCACGCCCCAGAGTCCGGCTGGCTTGGAGCGGCGGCGCTTCATTGTCTGTCCCGTTCCATCATTGTCCGGCGAGTTGAATGCGCGCCGGGCTTCCCGCCACGCACCCTCAACTCCAGAAGTCCGCGAGGGCGAAAGCGGCCGAGGCGGTCGAGGCGGGACTCAGAATCAATGGGTTGCAGGCGAGGCGCCCAACCGAGGCAGACCGAGGCGGCCAGAGTGCCTCGGGTGCCTCGCCCGCGCCTCGGTCTGGTAGTCGGTAAGTAAGTCTTTTCTTTTCTTTCTGGACTCGCCTACCTCGCCCGGAACCGCCCCTCGCCGCTTTCATGGCTGGTTCAATGCTTTGACCCCCGCAGCCTTGGAGAGCTTTCCGCCGGGCGCGTCTACGATAACCTTCAGACGCCGGCAATCCCTGAGCCATTTGTTAAACGTGTCACCAGATCGCATCGCGGGTTTGACCAGCGCCTCCGCTTCGCGGTAGCCGAAGGTCTTCGGCGGGTCCGGCAGCAGCCGCCATGCCCGCCGCCGGAGTTCAGTGTTCAGGACTAGAGGTGCGTTCCCCTGGGCTTCGTCCAGCAGGTAGAACCATCCATCGTCGTTCATGGCAATGAACGATCCACCCTGGTGTCCGTCGCCGCGTTGCCGGCCACCGACAAACACGGAGCGGTCTAGCTCCACGTGCCGCTCCAGACCCCACAGACTTCCCGTGGAGTTGATGAAGTGGGAACTGCCCATGATTGACTCGAAGAAGGCGTCTGAATCGTCTGCAAGACTCGCGCGATTGTTCGGGTCTTCCTTCTTGGGGTGCGCGGGAAGGATGATCGCAGCGCCATAGACACGGGCAAGGCGGTAGCAGAACTGCATCAGCACGTGGACTAGCTTCGGATCGCTGTAATCTGCACCGATCACCTGCGCCATGTTGTCGAGGTCGATCAAGTCCGGGCAATGGTCCTTGGACCAGTATTCCACTGCATCCCTGAAGGTGTGTTCGCGGACATCGATAGGGATGTTTGCTTGGTAGAAGTCCTCGCGGGTGACGATCTTGATGCGGCCGCCGGTGTCTCGCGTACCGACCACCCGTTGCAACTTTTCCTGATATTCCCCTGGATCGTCTTCCAGGATGAACAGCAACGAGCGGAAGGCTTGGGGGATTTCGTATCCGAGGAACTCTGGAACCGGGACGGCCCCAGCCACGGCTATGTTGGTAACCAGAGAGGTCTTTCCATGCCGTCTACGTGCGCCCAATGCAACCATGTCGCGCCGATGGAGCAGGCCCTTGAGCAGCGGCTCTTTCGGCGGGAACTGGCGCGAGAGGTAGTCCTCGGCAGACCAAGCCTTGATGCGCGGAGGCGTGGCAGCGGGGCTCTTGGGCGGGCTGGTTTGTTGCGGCCCGGCGCCCGCGTTCGTGGGGCCAGCCTCCTCCCGTTGCTGAGTTTCAGTCTGCATGCTCTACCTCGGGCGTTCCGGTCCCCGGACCCTCTCTGTTACGAATCGACGCCGGCATCCGCCATCAGCCCTTCCCCGCGATCTTCGTGACCACGCCCTCCCGTTGTAGCTGCTCGAACTCGGCCGGATCGCTGCGGACGCTGCGGACAATCTGGGCGCGGTAGTAATTCCTAGTCTCTTCGGGGAGCGTTTCCCAGTTGCGGTACAGGGAGAGCGCCCGCTCAAGCTCGCGTCGTCGCTCGGGGCTTTGGTCGTGCTGGAGTAGGTGTTGGATCAGCGCCTCTCCGTCGGCGGCGCTCAGACGTTCGCCACAAGCGGGGCAAGTGATCTTTTGCCGTGCGGACAACTCATCCAAACGCGACAGGTCCCAATAGTAGACGTTCGTCGCATGTCTTCCCTGACTCTGTTCGGGGGCTTCGGGTCCGCCGTCGGCTGCGCCACCATCGCTTCTGAGCATAATCCGCAACTCCTTTCTAACCGCGCCGCGCTGGGACCGTCCCGCGCTGAATCATTTCGCGGGACTCGCCCGCGGAGATGCCCACCGCCTAGATTGCTGTCCCGATCTGCTTCTCCAGCCAGGAGTTCAGGGCGAGTTCGGACACGCGCACCGACTTTCCTATGCGAACGGTGGGCAAGCGGCCAGACGCCATCAGCATGTACGCCGTCGCCTTGCCGATAGCCAACCGCCGCGCTACCTCGTCTGCTCTTAGGAGGCAGTGCTCCAAAGTACGTCTCGGATTCCGCTCAGTCTCAGTGGCCATAACAATTCCATTTTCGGACTTGACAGACGGGGCGTAAAGTAGTAGAAGTCAGTATAGATCAGGAAACATGGTGGACTTGGCCTTACAGCGCGAACTTGACCTCGCAGGGATGTCCACTAAGGCGCGAATTTCGGACCTTACCAGAGCTGCCATATTGGTCCCAGGCCGCGCGAAAATCTCGAATGGGGACCTTGTATATGATCCAAGGAACTGCGAGCGAAAGCCACTGCGTGGCGCCGACAGGCTCCTTGAGTCGTTCACCGCTTTGTGGCGGAAGGACGACGAGGCTGCGTTTGGTGAGGGCCTACTCCGCTTTGTATCGCGCTATGGCGTGCTTGAACTTGATGAGGCGACGGGCTACTGCCCGGCCCAGGATCGAAAG
The DNA here is from genome assembly GCA_963798455.1 of Bryobacterales bacterium. GTDB lineage: Bacteria > Acidobacteriota > Terriglobia > Bryobacterales > Bryobacteraceae > CAWCTD01. Next base: position 2,533,580 of record CAWCTD010000003.1, on the reverse strand, counting down.
GTACACGCCGCCCTCTGGAGCAAGGGGGAGTTTCCCAAGATCGGGCGCGAACCCCTCGCGAGGTGGCGCTCTTACTCCCGTAGGTTCTCTGCGCTGCTTGCGATAAGTGCCAAGCTACACCAGGGAAAGCCTGGGGACCCGGAGGAGTGGAGGGCACTTGAGCCCAAATGTAGATCCGGAACGTTCGATGTAGGCACAGGGAAGTTTTTGGTGGCACAGACCATTGGGGAATTCGTCCTTCAGTCGAATCTGCACCCGGTGCTAGAGTGGCCGTGCGAGACCGGACCGACAATCGTTTTCGGCTTGGAGGATACGGCTGGGCTGTTCGCCGCGCTGTTGTTTCAGTTGATGCTCGCGATAGCAAGGGTGGACGGACTCTCGATTTGCGGCTCCTGTCAGCGCTCTTTCAGGACGGCGAAGAAGGCGAGACGGGGAAACACGCGATTTTGTGACATCTGCCGCAAAGATGGTTCCGCCCATCGGGTCGCGGTGCGCAATTGTTCGAATCGAAAGAAACAACTGTTGAGAGAGGGAGAGCATGAGCAAAAGACGCGGTAACGCGGAAGGTTCGATCTACAGAGACTCGGACGGCCGATGGAGAGCCGCCGTTAACTTGGGTTTCCGGAACGGCAAGCGAGCCCGGAAGAAGCTTTCCGCTCGCACCCGCGCCCAGGTCGCCGCCAAGCTCGCCGCCGCGCTACGCGATCAGCAACTCGGGCTCCCGGTCCAATCCGAGCGGCAGACCGTTGGGCAGTACCTTGATGGATGGCTCGAAAATGTGGCGAGACCCAACACCCGCCCGAAGACCTACGATGCCTACGAGTACATGGTGCGGCATCGTCTGAAGCCAGCCCTCGGGGACAAGGTGCTTTCGAAGCTCACCCCCGATGACGTGCGAGCCTTCATGAAGGCCATGACGGAAGCGGGCCTCTCCGCCAAGACCGTGAAGCACCTCCGGGATACGCTGCGTTGCGCGCTCAATGTCGCCGTGCGAGATAACCTCATCGTCCGGAACCCTGCGGCCCTGGTGAAGCCGCCGCGCCCGGTGCCCCACGAAATGCAGGTCTTCAGCCCGGACCTGGCGCGTCTGTTCCTGGATCTCTCCCACGGCAACCGACTGGAGGCACTCTTCACGGTCTCCATCTCTCTGGGCCTGCGGGAAGCCGAGGGGCTCGGGCTGCGCTGGGCGGATATCGACTTCGAAAAGGCCGCGCTCTCGGTGCGTTATCAGCTACAGCGGGTTGATGGCAAGCTGAAGCTCACCGAGCCGAAAACCGACAAGAGCCGCCGGACCATCTGCCTGCCCAACGTCACGCTATCGGCTCTCACCGCGCACAAGCTGAGACAAGACGCAGAACGCCGGGTCGCCGGCTCCCGCTGGGTGGAGACAGGCATGGTGTTCACCACGCGCATCGGCACCATGCTGGACCAGCGCGACATGCTACGCGAGTTCTACCGCATCCTGAGCACGCCGGACCCGAAAGACCCCGAGCCGGACCTGAAGAAGAAGCGGAAGCTTCTGCCGCGGCTGCGGTATCACGACCTGCGCCATAGCGCCGCCACCCTGCTGCTTGCACAAGGCGTGCCCATGAAAACGGTTCAGGAGATCCTGGGGCACTCCAACTTCAGCACCACGGCCAACGTCTACGCACACGTCTTGCCGGCCATGAAACAGGAAGCTGCGGCCCAGATGGACGCCCTTTTGGCCCCCGTGGCTCCCAGCTTGGCTCCCGAAGGATCGGTTCTTGGGCTCAGGCCCTCATAAGTGCTTTGGAATGTGGCGCGCCCGGAGGGACTCGAACCCCCGGCCTACTGGTTCGAAGCCAGTCGCTCTATCCAACTGAGCTACGGGCGCGCATCGTGCCCGCGCCACCCGGCAAGCGGCGCGGGAATCTCCCAACGGCGCTGATCAGAGTTCCAGCTTGCCGTTGTAAACCATATCTTTCAGCTTGAACTTCTTCGATATCTTGCCGGCCTCGAGCTGCAGGAAAATCTCCACCTCATCGTCAGCCAGCGTGATCTGGCGGGCCCCTTGCTGCACCTTGGGGAAGACCAGGTAAAGAACCGTCGTGGCGCGCTGCGGCTCGGTCTGGACCTGAACAGGCTGGATGGGAGGCTGGCCCTTGACCCTGAGTTCCGCGTGCTCTTTCAGGTCATCGGGCTTGAGGGTGATGGCCCTCGCCGGGATACCCACGATGCCAACCACGTAAACCTGCTCCTGCCGGCCTAGGCTCTGGGCTGCCTCCTTCGAGGTTCCGGCTTCGGCGCCATAGCGTGTGCGCGCGACCGCCTCTTTGACGGGGAGCGCGGTGTGCCACCGGACGAGCACTTCGGTCCCCGAAGAAACACCACCGCCCATGTCGCCGCCGCCACCGCCGATATCACCACCCGTGTCGGCGCCGCCCATGCCACCACCGCCGCCGCGTCCTCCACCGCCGCGTCCTCCACCACCGCGGCCACCGCCGCCGCCCATGCCGCCGCCCATGCCGCCGCCACCGCGGCCGCCACCGCCAAAGCCTTTCAAGTACACCGTGAAGGATTTGGCCCATGGGGAGTCGGTCAGTATCTTGGCGACTTCCTTGTCGTCCCACTCCACGAACTTCTTCTTCTGCCAGAAGTCAGCCGCGGACAATCCGCTGACGGCCACGCCGAGTGCGACGAGCCCCGCAAGAATGCAATTCCTCATAGGATGAGACCTCTGCTGCTTATAATGAACTCTAAGAATACGCCTGTTCTTTTGCCGCGGCAAGTGCGGCCGTGAGGGAGTAGCCGGGGCACGGCCATGGCTGGCGGCTACATGCCTAACCGAAGGAACACGGGTTGCTAGTATGGAAGACGATGTCCGGCTCCGGCTCAAAGCAAGAAGTGGAAATCAAGCTCCGGCTCGACAGTGCCGCGGAGGGCCGGCGTCTGCTTTACAAGGCGGGCTTCCGCGTCAGCCGGAGACGCGCGCACGAAGACAACATCGTGTTTGACACGCCCGAGCACACGTTTCGATCCCGGGGTCTGTTGTTACGGCTGCGGCGTTGCGGCCGCCAATTCACGCTGACGTTCAAGGGCCCAGCCACAACCGGCAAACACAAGTCCAGGCGTGAATTGGAGACCTCCGTCCACGATCCGGACACCCTGGAGGACATCTTCCTCCTGCTGGGGTTCATCCGAGTGTTCCGGTATGAGAAGTACCGAACCGAGTACCTATGCAGGAATTGCCGCGTGGTAGCCACAGTGGACGAGACGCCTGTTGGCGTTTTCATCGAACTGGAGGGAGAACCGTCCGCGATTGACCGCATCGCGGAACGCCTCGGCTTTAAGGAAGTGGATTATATTACAGAGAGTTATGCTGACCTTTACCAGTCATTCCGGAGGCGTAGCGGCAGCGTGGCTGACAGGATGGTCTTCCGCCGTGGGCGGGTCTGAGAGCGCGAATTCAGCCGCAGATGGGGGCAGACGCCACCCACCCGGTTTGCGAGTCTAAGGCAAGAATACCTCTTGAACTATCCCGATTTGCGTGCTATATTCTATGCGTAGGGTTCTAGATCTCCCAGTACGAAATCGGCGTGGAACCCCAAGTTTGGGGGGCCATCAGCGGAGAGAAAGGGTAGTGGTTACGGGGAACGTGGTTGCCAGCATTCTCATAATCGCAGCTTCGGCCGCACTGATGATCTACTGGTTCCGCTATACCTGTCTGCTGATCCTGCGGACCCGCACAGGCAAAGACTACGCCACAAACCTGGCTGCCGTAAACGATCTGAAGTTCCCCGGAATTCAGCAGAATGTTGTAAGGGGAGCGACGGGCCACGATCTGACGACACTGGAGCGATCGCTGGACCGGGACTATCGCCTGCTGACCTACCTGCTGGCTCACACGGCGGGCGCCCAAGCGGGCGGCTTGACACTGGAGCAGCGGATGCTGATGCTTGATTTCCGGCTGATGCGTTTGCTGTTCAGCGTGACTCGTGCCATCGCGCCCCCCCGCGCTCGCGCCGCCATCGTGGAGATGACGGACGTGTTGAGCCATCTGGCGAACGCCATGGGCGAGCGCGTCCACGCCTCTTCGCGGGCCTGACAACCCCTGGATGGGCCGGGTTCCGAGGCACGGACACGGTTGCGTCTCCTACCTTTGTTTCTTTGTTTCCGCGCTCCGGTTGACAGGCGGAGGAAGCATCCTGTATATTGAGAGGGTTTGGCGAGTTAGGTCTTCTGCTCCCGTGCTACCCCTGCCTGGAATGCAGGCCGGCCGGGGGCGGGCCCCGAGGTTCCGCGTGATTGGAAGCGGAGCATGGGCTTGTCCGAAGCAACTGCCTTATTCTTAGCGGATTTGTATCCGCCTGTTTATTGATGGTTCGGCGGCCGCGGCCTTCTGTTTGGCTTGCGTCGTGAGGTCACGGACGCGATGACCGGATCTTGGGTTGACTGACTCACTCGTCTGAGGAATTGAGGTAGATTCGTGCCGACTTTCAACCAGCTCGTGCGCCTGGGCCGCCGGCCGCCGCGGTACAAGACTGCGAGCCCGGCCTTACAGTCCTGTCCGCAAAAACGCGGCGTTTGCACCCGCGTCTACACAACGACTCCTAAGAAGCCGAACTCGGCGCTGCGAAAAGTCGCGCGCGTGAGATTGACCAATGGGATCGAAGTGACCACCTACATCCCGGGAGTTGGCCACAACTTGCAGGAGCACTCCATCGTGCTCATCCGGGGAGGCCGTGTAAAGGATCTGCCGGGCGTTCGTTACCACGTGGTCCGCGGGACGCTGGACACCGCGGGCGTGGACGGCCGCAAGCAGGGCCGGTCGAAGTATGGGGCCAAGAGGCCGAAATCGTAATTAACCATGCCACGACGAAGACAGATTGAACCGCGCAGGCTGGCGGCGGACCCGGTTTACAACTCCACGCTGGCCGAGAAGTTCGTCAACTGCATGACCTGGGACGGCAAGAAGATGGTCGCCCAGCATGTGTTCTATGAGGCCATGAGCAAGATCCAGGAGCGGACGGCCGACGATCCGCTCAAGGTGTTCAAGAAGGCCGTCGAAAACTGCAAGCCGCTTCTGGAAGTGAAGACGCGGCGCGTAGGCGGGGCCAACTACCAGGTGCCGATCGAAGTGCCACAGAACCGCCGCACCAGCCTTGCCATCCGCTGGCTCATCACCAACGCCCGCTCGCGCCCGGAGAAGGGCATGCCTGACAGGCTGGCCAATGAACTGGCCGAAGCCGCCAACATGCGTGGCGGCGCGATCAAGAAAAAGGACGACGTGCATCGTATGGCGGAGGCCAACAAGGCCTTCGCACACTACCGATGGTGATCATTCTGTAGAGGCCGGGCATGCCCGGCCCGTACCCGATATGCCGCGAACCGTGCCGCTCGAGAAAGTTCGGAACATCGGTATCATGGCCCACATTGATGCCGGCAAGACGACTACGACCGAACGTATCCTCTATTACACCGGCCGGACCTACAAGATCGGCGAGGTGCACGACGGCACGGCGGTGATGGACTGGATGGAGCAGGAGCAGGAGCGCGGCATCACCATCACCTCGGCGGCTTCCACCTGCGAGTGGCGCGACACCCAGATCAACATCATCGACACGCCCGGCCACGTGGATTTCACCGCCGAAGTGGAGCGCAGCCTGCGGGTGCTGGATGGCGCGGTCGCGGTCTTCGACGCCGTGGCGGGAGTGCAGCCCCAGACCGAGACGGTGTGGCGCCAGGCCGACAAATATGGAGTTCCCCGGATCTGTTTCATCAACAAGATGGACCGGGTGGGCGCCGATTTCTTCAATTCCATCGCCAGCATCGTCAGCCGCCTGAAGTGCAGGCCCGTGGCGATCCAGATTCCCATCGGCAGCGAGGACCAGTTCAAGGGTGTCGTGGACCTGGTCGCGATGACGGCCCGCATCTGGCGCGACGAGACCCTTGGGGCGGAGTTCGACGACGCGGAGATCCCCGAGGATCTCAAAGAGCAGGCCCGGAAGTCCCACGAGAGTCTGGTGGAAGCGGTCGCCGAGTGCGACGACGAGCTTTTCGAGAAATACGTCCATGACCACGACCTGACCAAGGACGAATTGATTTCGGGCATCCGCCGCGCCACGATCGCCCAGAAGATCTTTCCCGTGCTGTGCGGCACGGCTTTCAAGAATAAGGGCGTCCAGAACCTGCTGGACGCGGTCGTGGACTACCTGCCCTCGCCCGTGGACGTCCCTCCCGTCCAGGGCACCGCCGTCGACGATCCGGAGAGGCCCTTGGAGCGCGAGTCTTCCGACGATGCTCCGTTCTCCGCTCTGATTTTTAAGATCATGACGGACCCGTTCGTGGGCCAGCTTGCGTTCCTGCGCGTATACTCCGGCAGCCTGGCAAGCGGCGACACCGTCTACAACGTCGCCAAAGCTCGCCGGGAGCGGGTTGGCCGCCTGGTGCGCATGCACGCCAACAAGCGGGAGGAGATCCACGAGGTCAACGCCGGTGACATCGCCGCCGCGGCGGGTTTGCGAACCGTCTCGACGGGCGACACGATCTGCGACGAACGGGCCCCGATCGTTCTCGAGTCGATCGAGTTTCCCGCCCCGGTCATCCAGTTGGCCATCGAGCCCAAGACCAAGGCCGACCAGGACAAGCTCGGCGCGGCCATCGGGAAACTGATTCAGGAAGATCCCACGCTACGGATCGCCACCGATCCGGAAACGGGCCAGACGATCCTCTCGGGCATGGGCGAGTTGCACCTGGAGATCATCGTGGACCGGATGCGGCGGGAGTTCGGCGTGGGCGCCAACGTGGGCGCGCCGCAGGTGGCCTATCGCGAGACTATTCGCGGTGCCGCGGAGGCAGAGGGCAGGTTCATCCGTCAGACCGGGGGAAGGGGCCAGTACGGGCACGTCAAGCTGCGCGTGGCGCCACTCCCGGACACGTCGAATTTCGAGTTTGTGAACGAGATTGTGGGCGGTGCGATTCCCAGGGAGTTCATATCGGCTGTGGAAAAGGGCGTCGAAGAGGCCCTGGAGGCCGGTGTGCTGGCGGGCTATCCCATGTCGGGCGTGAAGGTGACGCTGCTCGATGGGAGCTACCACGAGGTGGATTCCTCCGAGATCGCGTTCAAAATCGCGGGGTCCATGGGGCTGCGGCATGCGGTCGAAAGGGCCAGACCCGTCCTGCTCGAGCCGGTGATGAACGTGGAAGTGGTTGTCCCGGAGGAGTACATGGGCGAGGTCATCGGCGACCTGAATGCCCGCCGGGGGCGGATCGAGGGACTGGAGTTGCGCGGGACATCCCAGATCATCAAGTCCACGGTTCCGCTGGCGCCGATGTTCGGCTACGCCACGGATATGCGCTCGCTGACGCAGGGGCGCGGCAGTTTCACCATGCATTTTGGGCGTTACGAGGAAGTGCCCGGGCCGATCGCGGAAGAAATCATCAGCAAGGTGCAAGGAAAGGCCATCAGGTAGAGGCGGGCCGGGCGGTCCGTCCGCTTGGGCAAATTCTTACAGGAGAGTCGAGGAACAACATGGCGAAGGAGAAATTCGACCGCAGCAAGCCGCACGTGAACGTGGGGACGATCGGGCACATCGATCACGGCAAGACGACGCTGACGGCGGCGATCACCCGGGTATTGGGGAAGAGCAACCCGAAGGTGAAGTTCCGGAGCTTCGATTCGATCGACAACGCGCCGGAGGAGAAGGCGCGGGGGATCACCATCGCGGTGGCGCACATCGAGTACGAGACCGCTGAAGCGGCACTACGCGCACGTGGACTGTCCGGGGCACGCCGACTACATCAAGAACATGATCACGGGGGCGGCGCAGATGGACGGGGCGATACTGGTGGTGGCGGCGCCGGACGGGCCCATGCCGCAGACCCGCGAGCACGTGCTGCTGGCGCGGCAGGTAGGGGTGCCGTACATCGTGGTGTGCCTGAACAAGGTGGACATGATGGACGATCCGGAACTGCTGGACCTGGTGGAGCTGGAGGTGCGGGAACTGCTGACGAAGTACGAATTTCCGGGGGACGAGATACCGGTGATCCGGGTGAACGCTCTGGGGGCCTTGAACGGGGAAGAGCAGTGGGAGAAGGGGATCCTGGAGCTGATGAACGCGGTGGACAGCTACATCCCGATGCCGAAGCGGGAGATCGACAAGCCGTTTCTGATGCCGATCGAGGACATTTTCTCGATTCAGGGGCGGGGGACGGTGGTGACGGGGCGCGTGGAACGGGGCAAGGTGAAGGTGGGCGAGGAGATGGAGATCGTGGGGTTCCGGGAGACGCGCAAGACGGTGGTCACCGGGGTGGAGATGTTCAAGAAGCTGCTGGACGAGGGCGTAGCCGGGGACAACGTAGGGCTGCTGCTGCGGGGAGTGGAGAAGGACGAAGTGGAGCGGGGGCAGGTGATCGCCAAGCCGGGCTCGATCACGCCGCACACGCGGTTCCGGGGCCAGGTGTACGTGTTGAGCAAGGATGAAGGCGGGCGGCACACGCCGTTCTTCAACGGGTACCGGCCGCAGTTCTACTTCCGGACCACGGACGTGACGGGAGTGGCGAAGCTGCCGGAAGGGACGGAGATGGTGATGCCGGGGGACAACGCGAACCTGGAGATAGATCTGATCACGCCGGTGGCCATGGACAAGGGATTGCGGTTCGCGATCCGCGAGGGCGGCCGTACGGTGGGCGCCGGCACGGTCACCGAGATTTTGGGATAGGGGCGGCGCATGCCTTGCCCGCAAGGGCCAGGCCTGTCCGGCCCCCACAGAGGGCAAGATGCTCAGAGAACGCATTCGTATTCGTTTGAAGGCTTACGATCATCGGATTCTCGACGAGTCGACCAAGGCCATCGTCAAGACGGCCGGCGACACGGGCGCGCAGATCGCGGGGCCGATCCCGCTGCCGACGATAAAGAACCGCTACACGGTGTTGCGCTCGCCGCACGTCGACAAGAAATCGCGCGAGCAGTTCGAAATCCGCACTCACAAACGGTTGCTCGACATACTGGAGCCGACGCAGGACACCGTGGACGCCCTGATGAAGCTGGATTTGCCCGCGGGCGTGGACGTGGAGATCAAGGCATTTGGGAAGAAATAGCCCGTCGCTTGTAGCCCGTAGCTCGTGGGACGACTTCCACGAGCCACAAGCCACGAGCCACGAGCAGTATTGAGGAAGCTATGAGCCCAGGAATTCTTGGCAAGAAGATCGGGATGACACAGGTCTTCCGAGCGGACGGGAAGGTGGTTCCCGTCACGCTCCTGAAGGCGGGACCTTGCGTGGTGGTCCAGCGGAAGGAGCCGGTCAAGGACGGGTACCACGCCGTGCAGCTCGGTCTGCTGGAGTTCGCCAAGGCCAGACGGATCACCAAGCCGCTCACGGGCCATATCAAGAAGGCCGGCGTCGAGGGGGTGAAGTTCCTCCGGGAGCTGCGCCTTAGGCCCGGAGACGACGATCTCAAGACCGGTGACCGCGTGTTGGTGGACCAGTTCAAGCCCAGCGACATGGTGGACGTGATCGGCATCAGCAAGGGACGCGGCTTTGCCGGCCTGGTCAAGCGGCATCATTTCCGCGGGGGCGACAAGAGCCACGGGTCGATGCACCACCGCGCGCCCGGCTCCATCGGCGCCTCGAGCTTTCCCTCGCGGGTCTTTCCCGGGCTGCGCATGGCGGGACACATGGGCGTCGCGCGCGTCACGGTTCGGAACCTGGAAGTCATCGAAGTGGACGCCGAGGAGAACGTACTGGTGGTGAAGGGCGCTGTACCGGGGCCGAATGGCGGCTACGTGCTCGTGCGGCGCGCGAAGAGGTGAAGGCGATGCCCAAGGTGGATGTGATCGATTTGAACAACCAGAAGGTCGGGGAAGTAGAGCTCTCCGACGCGGTCTTTGCGGCGCCGGTCAATGAGGCCCTGCTTTACGAAGCTGTGCGCCACCACCTGGCCGGGCAAAGGCGGGGAACGGCAAAGACCAAGGTGCGCCGCGAGGTGGCGGGCTCCGGCAAGAAGCTCTGGAAGCAGAAGGGCACCGGCAGGGCGCGCGTGGGGTCTATTCGGTCTCCGCTGTGGAGGCACGGCGGCACGGCGCACGGACCGGCGCCTCGGGATTACAGCTACAAGCTGTCGCGCAAGATGATGTTGGGCGCGCTGCGCGCCGCGCTGTCAGCCAAGTTGCGGGACGGCGAACTGAAAGTGGTCCAGGCGTTCAGCTTGGAGGACAACAAGACCAGGTCCGTGCGAGCGGCCCTGGACAGGCTTGAGGCGCCGAAGACGGTGCTCCTGGTGGACACCGAGCAGAACCGTAACTTGGCGCTCGGCTCGCGAAATCTTCCCGGAGTCACGCTGGTCGCCAGCCGCGAGGTCAGCGCCTATGCCCTGCTCCGCCATGAGCGCGTGCTGATGTCCGAATCGGCCGCCAGGAAACTCTCGGAGGCGTTGTCGCAATGAACATTTACGACATCATCCACCGGCCCCTTTTGACGGAAAAGGGGGTTGCGAAGAAGGAAGCCGAGCGCACCCTGTGCTTTGAAGTGGACCCGCGCGCCAACAAGGTCGAGATCCGATCCGCGGTGGAGAAGTTGTTCAAAGTCAAGGTGGAGGCAGTAAGGACAACCAACCATGCCGGGAAGCTGCGGCGGCGGGGCCGTTTCAGCGGCTACCGTCCCGACTGGAAGAAGGCTTATGTGAAACTGAAGGCCGGAGAAAAAGTGCCGGAATTCGCGGAGATCTGAGATGCCGATCAAAACCTATCGCCCCACCACCCCGACCCGGCGCTTCCAGACGGTGGTTTCCCGCCAGGACCTGGCTGAGAAAAAGCCGGAAAAGTCCCTGACCGCGGGCAAACAGCGCACCGGCGGGCGCAACAGCACCGGCCGGATCACCTCCCGGTTCCGGGGCGGCGGTCATAAGAAGGCCTACCGCGCGATTGATTTCAAGCGGGACAAGGCCGGGATCCCGGCCAAGGTCGCGGCCATCGAATACGATCCGAACCGGAGCGCCCGCATCGCCCTTCTGCACTACAAGGATGGGGAGAAGCGTTACATCCTCTGTCCCTTGGGGCTGGACGTGGGGCGCACGGTTCTGTCCGGGCCGGACGCCGACATCCTGGTGGGCAATGCGCTGCCTCTGAAGAATATTCCGGCTGGCACGGTGGTTCACAACATCGAGTTGCGGCCGGGCAAGGGCGCCCAGATGGCTCGGGCGGCCGGAACCCAGGCGCAGTTGGTCTCCAAGGAAAGCGGTTACGCGCTGTTGAAGCTGCCCTCGGGAGAAGTGCGGAAAGTGGAATTGGAGTGCATGGCCACGGTCGGACAGGTGGGCAACACGGACCATGAGAACGTCTCGCTTGGCAAGGCGGGGCGGAAACGCTGGATGGGGAAGCGCCCGCACAATCGCGGCGTCAGTATGAACCCCGTGGATCACCCGCACGGAGGCGGCGAGGGCAAGACCTCCGGCGGCCGTCACCCGGTGACTCCCTGGGGTCAGCCCACCCGCGGTTTCAAGACCCGCAATAACAAGCGGACGGAGAAGTGGATTGTGACCCACCGGGCGAAGAAGAGGTAGGGGGCCGAGCGAGGGACTATGGGTCGATCTATCAAGAAGGGGCCGTTCAGCGACGAGCACTTGCTCGCCAAGGTGGGCGCTTTGAACGCGAAGAATGAGAAGAAGGTGATCCGGACCTGGTCACGGCGCTCGACCATTGTGCCGGATTTCATAGGCCACACGCTCGCCGTCCATAACGGGAAGAAGTTCATCCCGGTCTATATCACGGAGAACATGGTGGGCCACAAGCTGGGTGAGTTCTCGCCCACCCGGGTGTTCAAGGGACACGCCGCCAAGGCGGCGACGGAGAAGACAGCCAAGCCGGCATGAGGCTTGTGGCTCGTGGCTCGTGGCCCGTGGGACCACGAGCCACGGGCCACGAGCCACGAGCGAATTTTTATGGAAGCTAGAGCGGAAGCAAGATACATTCGGGTTTCGCCGCAGAAAGCCCGCCTGGTGGTAGATCTGATCCGGGGGCGGAATGCGGGAGAGGCGCTGAACATTCTGCGCACCACAAACAAGCGCATCGCGCCGGCTGTGGAGAAGGTCCTGCGATCCGCGATCGCCAACGCGCAGAACCTCTCCACCGACGTGGACGTGGACAAACTGGTGGTGGCGGAAGCTTACGTCAACGAGGGGCCGCGAACCAAGCGCGTCCGGCCGGCGCCCATGGGGCGGGCCTATCGCTACCAGAGGCGAAGTGCGCACATCGCTGTCATGGTGACCGAGAGTTGAGGGGCGGGAACGGCTGACTATGGGACAAAAAGTTCATCCATACGGATTTCGGGTCGGGTACACAAAGAACTGGCGTTCGCGCTGGTTCGCCAAACAGGATTACGCCAAGCTGCTGCACGAAGACCTGGCGCTGAAAGCGTCCCTGCGCGAGCGGCTGAAGGCGGCGGGGGTCAGCTCCATCGAAGTGGACCGCCCCGGCAACAAGCTTCGGGTGACGATCCGCACCTCCCGCCCGGGCATCGTTATCGGCCGCAAGGGGGCCGAGATCGAGAAGCTCAAGCAGGAACTGGCCGGCCGCACGCACCGCGATGTTTTCATCGATATCCAAGAGGTTCACAAGCCCGAGCTGGATGCCCAGCTTGTCTCGGAATCCATAGCGCTGCAACTCGAGAAGCGCGTGGCCTTCCGCCGCGCCATGCGGAAAGCCGTGGACAGCGCGCTGCGGTTCGGCTGCAAGGGCATCAAGGTGCGGGTTTCGGGGCGGTTGAACGGCGCCGAAATCGCGCGCAGCGAATGGTACCTGCAGGGGCAACTCCCGCTGCATACGCTCCGGGCGGATATTGATTACGGCTTCACCGAGGCCCGCACTACCTACGGCGTGATCGGAGTGAAGACCTGGGTGTACAAGGGCGAGATCCTCGACCCGCAGGGGCGCCCGTCGCTGTTCGGAGAACCGGAGCCCAGGCGGATGCCGCCCAGGGACAGGGACCGCCGTGACCGCGACCGGCGGGCGGGACAGCCGCCGGTTGCCCCGGCGCCCTCCGGGCCGCCGGTACAATCCACTCCGGGCGAGTTGCCCCAGCCGGCGCGGAGCGCCATGCCCATCACGCCTCCGCTGGCGCCGCCCCAGCCGTCCTGGAAGCAGGAACTGAGGCAGGAGGCCCCGGCGGGCGCCGAGACTCCGGCGGAAACCGGCGGGACTGCGGAGCCACCGTCCGCGAGCCTCGACCAGGCAGGGAAGGAATGACCTCATGTTGATGCCGAAGAAGGTCAAATACAGAAAGCAGCAGCGCGGGCGCATGAGGGGCAAGGCTTGGCGGGGATCGGAGATTGCCTTCGGCGACTACGGTCTCAAGGTCATGCGCTGCGGCTGGGTCACGGACCGCCAGATCGAGGCGGCGCGCGTCGCCATGACGCGTTTCATCAAGCGCGGCGGCAAGGTGTGGATCCGCCTGTTCCCCGACAAGCCCATCACCAAGAAGCCCGCGGAGACCCGCATGGGAAAAGGGAAAGGAGCGCCGGAGCAGTGGGTGGCCGTGGTCCGGCCCGGGAAGATCCTGTTTGAGATGGAAGGCGTCCCCCGAAGCGTGGCCGAGCACGCCATGCAGTTGGCGGCCGACAAGCTGCCGCTTCCGTGCAAGCTGGTGGCGCGGCCAGGGATAGAGTGAGAGGAATCGCCATGAGGGCAGAGAAAGTCAGGGACCTCGACAACGCTGAGCTCCGGTTGCAGCTCAAGGACATGACCGACCAGATCTATCGGCTTCGCTTCCAGATCCTGATGGGGCAGACCGACGGTCTGAAGAAGTACCGGGTTCTGCGCAAGGACCGGGCGCGCGTACGGACCGTGTTGCACGCGCGCGAGCTGGCGGCGGAAGCCGGGAAGGGCTGAGAGGAAGATGAGCGACCACGAGGAAAAGTCCCGTAAGACCGAAAAGGTCGGCAAGGTGGTCTCCACCAAGATGGCGAAAACCATTGTGGTCGAGGTCACCCGTCGCGTCTCCCACCCTCTGTACAAGCGGGTCATCACGCGGCGGAAGAAGTTCTACGCGCAAGATGAGGAAGGCGCCGCCGCGAGGGGCGACACGGTGCGGATCATCGAGTCCCGGCCGCTCAGCCGCCTGAAGCGATGGCGTCTGGTTGAGGTGTTGCGGCGGGCGGCCCAGGTCAGCGTGGAGCCGGAGAGTATCGACGACGTCTCTTCGGGCCCGGTGGCCGAAATAGGGAAGCAGTAACAGGAGAACGCCATGATCGGAATGCGAACCATCCTGGAGGTCGCCGACAACAGCGGCGCGCGCAAGCTAATGTGCATCCTCCCGCGCGGGGGCGACCTCGGCCTGCGTGCCGGCCTGGGCGACGTGGTCACCGCCAGCGTGAAGGAGGCGGCTCCGGACTCGGCCATCAAGAAGGGCAAGGTCGTGCGTTGCGTGATCGTCCGCATGCGCAAGGAGACGCGCCGCAAGGACGGCACTTATATCCGCTTCGACTCAAACGCGGCGGTGCTGATTAGCGACGTCGGCGAGCCGGTCGGCACACGCGTGTTCGGGCCCGTGGCCCGGGAACTCAGGGACAAGCGCTTCATGAAGATCGTATCGCTGGCGCCGGAGGTGATTTGATGGCCAAGACCATGACCGCGAACGAGCGGGCCGGACTGCCCAAGCGGATTTTCATCCGCATAAACGACACCGTCAAGGTGATCGCCGGCCGGGACAAGGGCAAGACAGGACGTGTTCTGAGCGTAAGCCGCGACAGGGGCGATCTGCTGGTGGAGCACGTCAACATGATCAAGCGCCACACGCGCCCCAATCCGGCCAAGCAGATCAAGGGCGGCATCGCCGAGAGGGAATCCCCGATCGCGGTGTCCAACGTGATGATCGTCTGCCCGAGTTGCGGCCCGGTGCGCATCGCGCACAAGGTCGAGCAGGTGGGCGGCAAGGCCCGGAGCACGCGGCTTTGCCGCAAGTGCGGCGCTCCGCTGGACAAATAGAAGTAAGGACGAGTTATGGCTGCCAGGCTCAAAGAACATTACAGGAAGACGGTGGTGCCGGCGCTCACCAAGGAGTTCGGCTACACCAACGTGATGGCCGTGCCGAAGCTGGAGAAGATCTCGGTGAACATCGGCCTCGGCGAGGCGACGCAGAACCCAAAGATGCTGGACGGCGCGGTCTCCGAGCTGGGCCTGATCACGGGGCAGAAGCCGGTGATCACCAAAGCGCGCAAGTCGATCGCGGCCTTCAAGCTGCGCGCCGGCATGTCGATCGGCTGCGCCGTCACCATGCGCGGGGACCGCATGTACGAGTTCTTCGACCGGCTGGTGAACGTGGCCCTGCCGCGCGTGCGCGACTTCCGGGGCATCTCCAGCAAGTCGTTCGACGGTCGCGGCGGCTATACGCTGGGGATCCGGGACCAGTTGATTTTCCCGGAGATTGATTACAACAAGGTCGAGAAGGTCAAGGGAATGAACATCTGTATCACGACCACGGCCAAGTCCGACGCCGAAGGGCTTGCGCTGCTCAAACATCTCGGCATGCCGTTTCGGCAGTGATGGGGGAGGGATAGGGACGGATGGCCACAACCGCCAAGATTGCCAGGGACCGCAAACTACTGAAGGCAAAGAAGGCCGGCACGCGGATGCTCAGGTGCCGGCACAGAAACCGCTGCCAGCGATGCGGGCGGCCGCGGGGATACATGCGGAAGTTCGGTCTCTGCCGGATTTGTTTCCGCCAGTTGGCTCTCGCCGGAGAGATCCCCGGCGTGATTAAGGCGAGCTGGTAGCGGAAAGGGAGGTGCGAGGATGACATCGGATCCGATTGCCGACATGCTGACGCGAATCCGCAACGCCCTGATGGCGCGGCACCCGAAGGTGGACGTGCCGGCCAGCAGGCTGAAGATGGATATTGCACGCATCCTCAAAGAGGAAGGTTACATCGCCAACTTCAAGCTGGCCGAGGAAGGCGTCAAGAGGACCATCAAGATCTACCTGAAGTACGCGCCCGACAACGATCCGGTCATCTCCCGGATCGAACGGGTTTCCCGCCCCGGGTGTCGCGTTTTCGTGGGGCGCAAGGAGATCCCGCGGGTGCTCGGCGGCTTCGGGATCAACATTCTGACAACGGCCCGCGGCGTGATGACCGGACGCAAGGCCCACCAGGAAGGCGTGGGCGGAGAGGTCCTCTGCCGTGTATGGTGACCGCCGCGTGTTCATGGGCCGCAATGGAGTGAGGCATGTCTAGGATAGGAAACAAACCGATTCCACTGGCCACGGGGGTCAAGGTCCGGATCGGCGACGAACTGTGCGTGCAAGGCCCAAGAGGAGAACTC
The DNA here is from genome assembly GCA_963798455.1 of Bryobacterales bacterium. Classification (GTDB taxonomy): domain Bacteria; phylum Acidobacteriota; class Terriglobia; order Bryobacterales; family Bryobacteraceae; genus CAWCTD01. The sequence goes on along the minus strand of CAWCTD010000003.1, from coordinate 2,517,307 downwards.
CGTGTCCCGATACCGCGCGGCATCCAGGCGCGCCAGAGCGATAGCAACCTGCTGATCGAGCGCGATAGCGACCAGCACGCCGCTCTGCACGGGTTGACCAGGGCGCTGGCGGCCAACGCCGTCCAGGGAGTGACGGCGGGTTTCGCCAAGGAACTCGACATCGTGGGCATCGGCTATCGGGCCGACATCAAGGGCCGGGTCGCCACGTTCACGCTGGGCTACTCGCACGCCATCGAGGTTCTGCTGCCCGAGGGCATCGACATGAAAATCGACAAGCAGACACACCTCGTGTTGAGCGGGGCCGACCGGCAGTTGGTGGGCCAGGTGGCCGCTGACATCCGGGCCTTGCGTCCGCCGGAGCCTTACAAGAACAAGGGCATACGCTACACCGGGGAACGCCTGCGAAAGAAGGTCGGAAAGACCGGAGCGGGGGCCAAATGATCCGAAAGATCTCCAAGAACATAGTTCGTTTGCGAGTGCACCATCGCATCCGGCGCAAGGTCAAGGGCACTCCCGAAAGGCCCAGGCTGTGCGTCTTTCGCAGCTTGAAGCATATCTACGCCCAGGTGATCGACGACACAGGGGGGCGCACGCTGGCCTCGGCCTCCTCCAGCGACGAGGGAGCCGGCCGGGCGAGCGGGGGCAACCTGGCGGGCGCGAAGGCCGTTGGGCGGCTCATCGCCGAGCGTGCCAAAACCAAGGGCATCCAGAAGGTGGTCTTCGACCGCGGCGGGTACCTCTACCATGGGCGCGTAAAGGCGCTGGCAGAGGCCGCCCGCGAAGCAGGATTGGAGTTCTGAACGCATGGCAGTGACACTGGCAGAAAAACGGATCAACCCGCTGGCTCTGAACCTGAAGGAGCAGGTGGTTGCGATCAACCGTGTGACCAAGGTCGTCAAGGGCGGCAAGAACCTGAGCTTCTCGGCGCTGGTGGTGGTCGGAGATCCGGAGGCCAAGGTGGTCGGCTTCGGGACCGGCAAGGCCCGGGAAGTGCCCGCCGCCATCAAGAAGGGCATCGAGGCGGCCAAGAGAGAACCTGCGCAAGGTGAATGTGCTGCCGACGACGATCGCGCACGCCGTGCTGGGCCGGTTCGGCGCCGGCCAGGTGCTGTTGAAGCCCGCGCCGGAAGGCACCGGCGTGATCGCCGGTGGACCGGTGCGCGCCGTCATTCAGGCGGCTGGTGTGCCAAACGTGCTAACCAAGTCGATCGGCTCGCACAACCCGCACAACGTGGTCCGGGCGACCATCGACGCCCTGGAGCAGCTTCGGGACCGCCAGGCCGTGGCCGACCTGCGCGGGATCCCGGTGGAGAAACTGTGATGGCGGACGGCAAGATCAGAATCAAGCTGGTGCGCAGCCCGATTTGCACGCCGGAAAAGCACAAGAAGATCGTGCGTGCCCTGGGGCTTCGCAAATTGAACCAGGTCGTCGAGAGGCCGGACACCCCGGGCTTTCGAGGGATGGTGGCGAAGATCCCCCATCTATTAGCATTAGTCTGAGTGAGGAAGCGACTCCTATGAACCTGAGCGATTTGAAACCTCCGGCCGGGCAGAAGCACGCCAAGCGGCGCGTGGGCCGCGGCATGGGCTCCGGCAGGGGCAAGACTTCAGGACGCGGTCACAAGGGTCAGCATTCCGTCAGCGGCTCCAGCCTGATGCGCGGCTTTGAAGGCGGTCAGATGCCCCTGCACCGCAGGCTCCCCAAACGCGGCTTCACCAATATCTTCCGCAAGGAGTATGCCGTGGTGAACGTGGGGCGCCTGGAGCAGCTCGAGGGAGAGGTTTTCGACCCCAACCGCCTGGTGGAACTCGGGGTCGTCAAGAAGCTTCGCCACGGGCTGAAAGTGCTGGGCTCGGGCGAGCTGACACGCAAGATCACGGTTGCGGCGCACGTGTTTTCCAAGTCCGCGCTGGAGAAGATCCAGGCGGCTGGCGGTAAGGCGGAAGTGATCGATTCCGGCGGCAAGTAGCCGGGAGGCGAAGCGGACATGAACAAGTTTTTCGAGGCCGTCGCCAACATTTTCCGGATTCCGGATTTGCGCAGGCGTGTTCTGTTCACGCTGGCTCTGCTGGCGGTCTACCGCGTGGGCGGGCACATCCCCACGCCGGGGATCAACACCCTCCGGCTGGAGGAGTTCTTCAACCAGAACCAGGGCACGTTGTTCGGCTTCATCGATTTGTTCTCGGGCGGCATGATGCGGCGGCTGACCATTTTCGCGCTGGGCATCATGCCTTACATCACGGCCTCCATCATTCTCCAGTTGCTGACCGTGGTGATCCCGACGCTCGAGAAGCTGCAAAAGGAAGGCGAACTCGGCCGCCGCAAGATCACGCAGTGGACGCGGTACCTGACCGTGGGCCTCTCGCTGGCGCAATCGTTCGGAATTGCTTCGTCGCTGCAGGCTTCCCAGGGCAACTTCGTGCTGAACCCGGGCTGGAGCTTCATCGCGATGACCGTGCTGACTCTCACCACTGGGACGGCCTTCATCATGTGGCTGGGCGAGCAGATCAGCGATCGCGGCATCGGCAACGGCATGTCCCTGATCATCTTCACGGGCATCGTGGTCGGTCTTCCGCGGGCCATCGGAAGCTTCGCCACAAACCTGTCCACGGGCCAGTGGAACGCATTCCACGTCATCATCATCCTGGTCTTCATGATCGTGGTGGTGGCGTTCATCGTGCTGGTGGAACGCGGCGAACGAAGGATCCCGGTGCAGTACGCCAAGCGCGTGGTGGGACGCCGCATGATGGGCGGCCAGTCCACGCACCTGCCCCTCAAGGTCAACGCCGGCGGCGTGATCCCGCCGATTTTCGCCTCCTCCATCCTGGCGTTTCCGCAGACGCTGGCGCTGGTTCCCTTTGCCAAGAACAGCCCCTGGCTGATGGGCATGCTCAGCGCGCTGGGGCCGCGCGAGCCGCTCTACGCGGTGCTTTTCGTCGTGGGCATCATTTTCTTCTGTTTCTTTTACGTGTCGATCATTTTCAACCCCAACGAGGCGGCCGACAACATGCGCAAGTACGGCGGCTTCGTCCCGGGCATCCGGCCGGGCAAGAACACGGCCGAGTACATGAACAAGATCCTCACCAAGATCACGGTGGTGGGCGGGCTGTACCTTTCGGTGCTGTGCCTGATCCCGCAGATCATGATTTCCGGCATCGCCTTGCAGCACCTGCCCTTGATCGGAGGCTGGATCGACAATTACTTCCCCCGCTGGCTGCTGGACGGCCTGGGGGTTTCGTTCTATTTCGGCGGCACGTGCCTGCTGATCGTGGTGGGCGTCGCCATGGACACGGCGAACCAGATCGAGGCGCAGTTGATCATGCGCCACTACGAAGGCTTCACACCCGCGCTCGGGCAGGATCCGCGGGCGCCGGAGCGTCTTCTAGACCGGGCCTGGACAGCATGATTGTAAGAAAGAGCCCCGAAGACTTGGAGAAGATGCGGCGCAGCGGACTGCTGGTGTGGAAAGTGCTGACCGAGTTGACGGGAATAGTGCGCGAGGGGATCACGACCCTGGATTTGGAGAAAGTTGCGGACCACATGATCCGGGACGCGGGTGCCAGGCCGGCCTTCAAGGGCTATTATGTCCCGGCGGTCGGCGCCACCTACCCGTACGTGCTTTGCACGTCGGTGAACGAAGAGGTGGTTCATGGCATGCCCTCCGCGAAGCGGCTCCTGAAGAAGGGCGACATCGTCTCGATCGACACCGGGGCGACGCTGGACGGTTTCTATGGGGACTCGGCGGTGACGATCCCCGTGGGAGACGTGGACGAGAAGACAAAGAAGCTGGTCAAGGTCACGCAAGAGGCGCTGGAACTGGCCATCGACCAGGTCCGGCCGGGGAACCGGCTCTTCGATGTGTGCGGGGCCGTCGAGCGGCATGTCCTGGAGAATGGCTTTTCGGTGGTCCGCGAGTATGTCGGACACGGGATCGGGACGAAGTTGCACGAGGAGCCGCAGATTCCGAATTATGTGGACCGGAAGAACGAGAACCCGCGTCTGAAAGAAGGCATGGTGCTGGCCATCGAGCCGATGGTGAACGCAGGCCGGCCGGAGACGCGCGTTCTGGCGGACGGTTGGACGGCGGTCACCAGGGACGGACATTACTCCGCTCATTTCGAGCACTGCGTGGCCGTCACATCCAACGGCCCGTGGGTGCTGACCAGGCCATGACAGAGAGCATACAGAGCCGCGAGCGTAAGCGAGCGGAGGCGACCGTGATCGAGCTATTGCCGAACGCGACTTGCCGCGTGGAGCTGGCGAACCGCGGGCGGGTGATCGCGCACGCGACCGGCGCCACGTCGGCGAATTTCGTTCGCGTCCGGGTGAAGGACAGGGTTTTGGTGGAGCTGTCGCCGCACGACACGACCCGCGGCAGAATCGTAAAGCTCCTGGGGAAAGGGTAGCGGCAGTATGAAGGTAAGGGCATCCGTCAAGAAGATCTGCGACAAGTGCAAGGTGGTCCACCGCCGTGGGGTGGTACGGATTATCTGCACCAACCCGAAGCACAAGCAGCGTCAGGGATAGCGGGAGGATAGTTATGGCGCGTATCGCAGGAGTGGACCTGCCGGTGAAGAAACGGGCCGTGATCGGCCTGACCTACATTTACGGAATCGGGCGGAGCCGGTCGGGTTCCATTCTCCACCGCGCCGGGGTCGACCTCGACAAGAAGGTGGGCGATCTCAGCGAGGAAGAAGTGAGCCGCATCCGCCAGATCATCGAGGAAGAGGGCGCCGTGGAGGGCGACCTGCGCAAAGAGATCTCGATGAACATGAAGCGGCTCATCGAGATGGGATCCTACAGGGGTTTGCGGCACCGCCGCGGACTGCCCGTCCGCGGGCAGCGGACGCACACCAACGCCCGCACGCGAAAAGGGCCGCGCCGCGGCACGATCGCGAACAAGAAGAAATCGGCGTCAAAGACATAGCAGACCGGAGAGAGACCGGGGCTACCGGGGAACAGCATGGCCAAGGCAGCAGCAAAAGCAGGCAAGAAGAAGGTATTCAAGAAGAAAGAGAAGAAGGTTGTCCCGGCGGGCATCGTGCACATCCAGGCCACCTTCAACAACACCATTGTCAGCATCGCGGATCCGGTGGGGAACGTGGTCGCCTGGTCCAGCGCGGGCTCGCTCGGCTTCCGTGGGTCGAGAAAGGGACGCCCTTCGCCGCCCAGCAGGCCTCGCTCACGGCCGCGAACAAGGTCCGCGAGTACGGCATGCGCTCGGTGGAAGTGCGCATCAGCGGACCCGGCGCCGGGCGCGAGTCGGCGATCCGCGCCCTGGCCACCGCGGGGCTGGAGGTGAGGGCCATCCGGGACGTGACCCCGGTGCCGCACAACGGCTGTCGGCCCCCCAAGAAGAGGCGCGTGTAGGGATCAGGTAAGGAGGAAGACTTGGCACGATATATCGGCCCCGCCTGCCGGCTATGCCGGCGAGAGGGAATGAAGCTTTTTCTGAAAGGCGAACGTTGCCACACGGACAAGTGCGCCATCGAGAAGCGCAACGTGCCGCCAGGCCAGCACGGCAAGGACCGCCGGCCCAAGATATCGGGCTACGGCCTGCAACTGCGCGAGAAGCAGAAGGCACGGCGCATTTACGGCTTGCTGGAGGTGCAATTCCGCAACCTGTTCGAAAAAGCGAGCAAGATGAAGGGCATCACCGGCGAGCAATTGCTGAGCATGCTGGAACGCCGTCTGGACAACGTGATCTACCGGATGGGTTTCGGCACCAGCCGTGCACAATGCCGGCAACTGGTGCGTCACGGCCACGTGCAAGTCAACGGGCGGAAGGTCAACATTCCCTCCTTCCTGGTCAAGCTCAACGACGTGGTGGAGGTGCGGGAGAAGAGCCGCAAGAATCCGACCATCCTCGCGGCACGCGATGCCACCGCGCACGCGCCCTGCCCGAACTGGCTGGACGTGGACCGGGAGAGCCTGCGCGGCCGCGTGATCGGATACCCGAAGCGCGAGGAACTGGTGCAGATCCAGTTGAACGAGCAGTTGGTCGTGGAGTTGTATTCCAAGTAAGAGGAGGCCGCTCCCTGACGGCCGCGGTTCGGTGCCGCGTTTCAGAACCGCGAGCGTAAGCCAGCGGCAGGGAAGGGAAAGACGCCATGTTTAAAGGTTTTCAGAAGCCCAAGCGACTGGTCGCCAACACGGAGACCCTTACGGACCGTTATGGCATGTTCACGGCGCAGCCCTTCGAGAGGGGCTTCGGCACCACCATCGGGAACAGCCTGCGCCGCATCCTGCTGAGCTCGATCGAGGGCGCGGCCATCACCGCGGTGCGGATCGAGGGCGTGGCCCACGAGTTCAGCCCGATCCCCGACGTGGTGGAGGACGCCACCGACATCATCCTGAATCTCAAGCAAGTTCCCTTCAAGATGACTTCGGACGGGATGAAGGCAGTCACGCTGACAGCGGATTCGGAGGGCGAGCTGCTCAGCGGGCAGATCCAGACCGACGCCGACGTCGAGGTGCTGGACCGTAACCTGCACATCGCCACCGTGAGCGAGCGCGGGAAGCTGTCGATCGAAATGCGGTTGAAGAAGGGCCGGGGCTACGTGAGCGCCGACCGGAATTTCGACGAGGACCTTCCGCTCGGCTACATCCCCATCGACTCGGTACACTCGCCCGTGCGAAAGGTCAACTTCAGCGTGGAAGCGGCGCGCCTGGGCCAGATGACCGATTTCGACAAGCTCACCCTGGAGGTCTGGACCAACGGGGCCATCTCGCCGCAGGACGCTGTCGGGCAGGCCGCCAAGCTGTTGAAGGACCACATGGCCATCTTCATCAACTTCGAAGAGGCCATCGAGCCCGCCGAGATCGGCGTCGAGGGGATCGAGCCCCAGCTCAACGAGATCCTCAACCGGTCGGTGGAGGAACTGGAGCTCAGTGTCCGCTCTTACAACTGCCTCAAGAACGCCAGTATCCAGACCATCGGCGACCTGGTGCAGAAGACCGAGGCGGAGATGCTGCGGACCAAGAACTTCGGACGCAAGTCGCTCAACGAGATCAAGGAGTTGCTCGTGGGCCTGGGGCTCTCCTTCGGGATGAGATTTGACAGCCAGGGCAGGCTGGTTTCGCCCGCGGGCCAGGTGGCCGGTCCTCCGCTGTCCGACACTGAAGAGCCTGCCGCCGAAGGCGAAGCCGAGCCCGAGCCCGAGCCAGAGAACGAGCCCGAGGACGAGGACGAGAGCGCCGAGGAGTAAGGAATTCATCCATGAGACACAAGCGAGCCGGATTCAAGCTGGGAAGAGACTCTGCCGCGCGGAAGGCGCTTCTGCGCGGGCTGGTTACCAGCATCATCGAGCAGGAGCGGGTCATCACCACCGTGCCCAAGGCCAAGGCGGTCAAGCCCTTGGTGGACAAGATGATCACCCTGGCCAAGCGGGATACGCTGCACGCCCGCCGGCAAGCCGCTAGCTTCCTGGAGACTCCGGCTTCCGTGCAGAAGCTCTTCGAGAAGTTGGGCGCGCGCTTCGGGCAGCGGGTGGGCGGCTACACCCGTATCGTCAGGCTCGGCTGGAGGCGCGGCGACGGGGCCGAGCAGGCCATGCTCGAGCTGGTCGGCTCGGAGCTGGTCAAGCGCGCGGCGGAGCGGGCCAAGCGCAAGGAAGAGCGCATGAAGGCCATCCGCGAAGGCCGCCACGAAGGCGAGGAACCCCCCGCGTAGTAGGGACGGCTCTCGCCACAGAACCGCGAGCGCAAGCGAGCGGGCACCCAAGAAACACGAACGCCGGCGAAGTCATCCACCGGCGTTTCCATTTCTTGGTGGCCGAATCAGCTTCGCTTGCGCCGCAAAAGGCCCAAGCCGAGCAGGGCGGAACCGATCAGCACGAAGGTGGCCGGCTCGGGAACTTGTACAAGGCCGGGTTGATCCAATACGAAGAAGTACGAGTCATGCCTAACCCCGGTAACATCGGCGCCCATGCCCAGCCTGACGTTTGAGAATGAAAAATTAGGAATCGCGTCGACGATACCCTGCAATTCCACGGCTTGGTCCCAGTCGAGCCCGAACAGGAATCCGGAACCCCCGCCGCCTCCCCCGGGGGTCGCAATATAGTACGGCGACGGCAGAAGCGCGGAATAAATCTCTAAGTGAGTAATGTTGTTATAAAACGTCACAACCATGTGCTCCACCTGCATCGGAGGGGTGTTCTGACTCGGGTCGTAAGCAATCGCCATGGTAAACGGGGTCATGGTCAGGGACACAGCTCCGGCCAAGACCGTCTGCGACGTATTGCCCCCGCTGGTGATCTGATCGTTTCCAAAAACGAAGGAACCACTCTCGGAGGAGCACGCACCACCGAAGTCGTTACTTCCCGTGATTGTCAACTTGACGCAACCGCTCTGTTCGACCGGATTGGGGCCGCCGGGGTTGGGGAAACCCAGGATCTCGGTCACGGCCCCGTGCCCGGTGCCCGTTATGTCAATGTTCGTGTAATACACCAAGCTCGCGGAGGCGGGTGGGACGAAAACCAGCAGCAAAGCGCACCAAATCATCGGGATCAAGACCGAACGCGATCTCATCTTTCACCTCACCCGGGGCATCCACCTAGGGATGCCGCAGAGTCTACACTCTTTTATACCAGCAAACTTCGGTGGATGTCCATAGAGAAATGGGACTTTTGCGCTGATTTACCCCGGGTTATGTACTAGTACGCGAGGATCTGGCCCATTAGCGCGGGGCCGGTGATGGGAGCCAAACCGATGACCCTCAAGAAAACACAGTATATTATAAAATCTTAATGATGCTAATGCACTCAGATTTTCTGATCGTTAAAGAGACAATAAAATATGGTGCTGATATCAAGGGCCGCTACGGCTCCCTCACGCGGTATTTCAGCCTGCCGGGTTGAGCTGTCACCGGACCCCAGTACTTTCCTAGTACTATGGACAATGTGAGTTACAGGACCCAGCTTTTTTCGTCAGGACCCAGCGTATGATAGAGGCAGTTCTGACCGGGGTGTCAGCCACGGGCAGAACCCGAAAGCTGTTTTGAACTGAAGTTGGGCCGCGCGGTCCGGTCTGCCCACGGACAGTTGCCCAACGAAGGGAGGACTTAATGATGAAGATGCTCTTGGTCGTCTTGGTGGTATTGGCTCTTCCTCAGGCCGTGAGTTTATACACGGTCTGCAGCGCCGGGACCTATTGCACTACCAACCTAGACGGGAGTTGTACCCATAGCTATATGTGCGGGCCGATCTCCCAGAATAAGCATTGCACAACGATTGATAATAATACCGGGCTCCCCGTCGTCACTGCCGCGAAGGGGAGGAAGCCGCCTCAGACCATCACTCCGTTTTCTTGCGAGTGTAGGTGATCGTGGGTTTGTTGAGCGCTCAGTACTCAACAGCCACCGCGAAGACGCCGGAAGCCGGAAGTGTGGGCCTTTCGGCGCCGTGGTGGAGGTGCTCGTCAAGACGCCGTCCACCTACAACGCAACCTTTGATGTAATCGAAGCCGGCGGCGGTTCCGTATCCGCCGCACCCCACGCGGATTTTACAACTCCAGCAGCATTCACCCGCGGCAAGGTAACAATCTTCACGCCGATCCCCGAAAGTTCGTCGTCTTCCCGCGCCTGGAACCTGCGGTTTCGCATAGTGTACGCTAGCCTCTTGACAATAGTGACATCATATTTTATGATTGTAGTGGAGGCAAATGAACATGGCACTGACAAGGTATGACCCGTTCCCCGAAATGGAATTCTCGACAGGCTTTCGTTCCTTCCAGGACGCCCTGAGCCGCATGCTCAGTGAGCCCCGCTCGCAGCGCCCCTGGACCCCGGCGGTAGACATCCTCGAAACCGAAAACGAGCTGGTGATCAAGGCCGATCTGCCTGAGGTGGACATGAAGGACATCCACGTGGAGATCGAAAACGGCACGCTCAGCCTGAAGGGCGAGCGCAAGTTCGAGTCGGAAGACAAGGGCCAGGGCTACCACCGCATCGAGCGCAGCTACGGCTCTTTCGCCCGCTATTTCAGCGTCCCCGACACGGTCGATGCCGAGAAGGTCAAGGCGGACTACAAGAACGGTGTGCTCACGGTGACCCTGGCCAAGAAGGAAGTCGCCAAACCGCGTCCCATCAAGGTCGAAGTACACCAGTAGGGGCGGGGCATGCCCGGCCCGGCCCCGCTGGCGGCGTTGTGCCAGAATGGGATAGAGATGAACGCCATCAAGACGGTTGTGTTGCTGGGCGTGCTCAGCGCGCTGCTTCTGGTCGGCGGCGAGGCCGTGGCCGGGCGCCAGGGCCTTTACCTGGGGCTGGCGCTGGCCGGGCTGATGAACCTCATCGGGTACTTCTTCTCCGACAAGATTGCGCTAAAGATGTACTCGGCCCGGCCGGTGAGCGAGACGGAGAACAGCGCTGTCTACCGCCGCCTCGGCCCCCTGGTCAGGAACCTGACGATGCAGATGGGGCTGCCGATGCCGCGGCTGTGGCTCATTCAAGAGCCCTCGCCCAATGCTTTCGCCACGGGCCGCAATCCTTCGCACGCTTCGGTGGCGGTGACCGCGGGGCTGCTGGAACTGATGGACGACCGCGAGCTGGAAGGTGTCCTGGCGCACGAGCTCGGGCACGTCCGCAACCGCGACATCCTGATCAGCTCCATCGCGGCCACCATCGCCGCGGCCATCACCATGCTGGCCCGCATGGCCTTCTTCTTCGGCGGCAGCCGGGATGAGGACAACCGTGGCGGTGGGGCGCTGGGCATGGTGTTCATGCTGATACTGGCGCCCATCGCGGCGATATTCATCCAGATGGCGATCTCCCGGACGCGCGAGTATTCGGCCGACGCGGCCTCTGCCCGATTCACCGGCAACCCTCAGGGATTGATCAGCGCGCTTCAGAAGCTGGAACACTATTCCCGGCGAATTCCCATGGACGCCTCGCCGGCCACGGCCCACATGTTCATCATCCAACCGTTCGGCGGCCAGAGCCTCATGCGACTGTTCTCGACTCACCCCTCCACCGAGCAGCGGATCGCACGGCTCCAATCCCTGGCGTGACCCACAGGCCCGTTGCCACGGTTCGAGTCAGCCGCAAGGCCGAGGACCGAGTGGCTTCCGGTCATCCCTGGATTTTCTCGAGCGACGTCGTCGACCGCGGCCAGGCCACGCCCGGCGAGGCTGTGGTGGTGGCGGGCACAGGCGGGCGTCTCCTCGGCACGGCCCACTACAGCTCTACTTCCCAGATTTGCCTGCGCCTCCTGAGCAACCGGGTGGAGACCATTGACCGCAGCTTCTTGAGGAGGCGCCTGCAAGCCGCCCTGGACCTGCGCCGGCGTCTGGTGTCGGAGAGCGAAGCCTATCGCCTGGTCCACGGCGAGGGCGATGGCCTGCCCGGGCTGGTCGTGGACCGCTACGCCGGCTACCTCGTTTTCCAGGCCCTGGACCAAGGCATGGACAGGCTGACCCCCGAACTGGTTTCGTGTCTTCAGGAACTGCTGGAGCCCACGGGCATCGTAGCCCGCAACGATGCCGCCCCGCGGGTCAAGGAGGATCTCGCCCTTGAGGTCAAGGTGGTGGCCGGCGAGGTGCCCGAACTGGTGTCCGTGCGCATGCACGGCCTCACATTCCATGCGGACCTGCTCGGGGGCCAGAAAACCGGCATGTTCCTCGATCAGAGGGAAAACTACCTGGCAGCGGCGCGTTACGCGCACGGCCGCGCCCTGGACTGCTTCACCAGCGGGGGCGGCTTCGCGCTTCACTTGGCGTCCCAATGCGAGTCGGTGGAGACAGCCGACAGCAGCGCCGCCGCGCTGCGGCTGGCGAGAGCCAGCCGGGACGCCAGCGGGATCACCAACGTGGAGTTCCAGCAAACCGACGTCTTCGAGCTTCTGGCGCGCTATACCGCCGCCGGGCGCAAGTTCGGCACAGTCGTGTTGGATCCTCCCGCGTTCGCCAAGTCGCGGGCTGGCGTCGAAGGCGCCGCCCGCGGCTACAAGGAGATCAACCTGCGCGCTCTGCGTCTGCTCGATCCGGGCGGGGTGCTGGTCACGTGCTCGTGCTCGCACCACCTTAGCGAGGCGGCTTTTCTGGAGATCGTGGCCTGCGCTTCCCTGGACGCGGGGCGGACTCTGCGGGTGCTGGAGCGCCGCACCCAGGCCGCCGACCATCCCATCCTGCTGACCGTTCCCGAAACCCACTACCTCAAGTGCCTCATCCTGGAAGTGGTGTAAGCCACAAGCCGGGACGGGTTGATTCCGACTCCGCTGTCCGATATAGTCTAGAGTTGGTTTCAGCGCCACGGGATTCGCTGGTTTTCCCGTCTTCTTAGGAGGCTTTCTCTAATGTGTACGACACTGAACAGGTTCGCCGGCGCAGCTCGTGCGATCCTGGTCCTTTTATCCGCCCTGTTGCTCGCCGCGCCCTTGCGGGCCCAAGCGGAGCATCAAGGCGGCGAGGCGAACCTGATTCTGCCGGACCTGAATCGGGCCACCTTCCTCAACGGAATCGGCGGGCGACCGCTGTTGATGTACGGCATGCTGATTTGCGTGCTGGGCTTTGTGTTCGGCTTGGTTATCTTCAGGCGTCTGAAGAACATGCCCGTGCATGCGGCGATGCTTGAGGTTTCGGAACTGATATACGAAACCTGCAAGACCTACCTTGTGACGCAAGGCAAGTTCCTGCTGCTGCTGGAGTGCTTCATCGGCATCATCATCATTTTCTACTTCGGTGTACTGCAAGGCTTTGAGGCGTTCCGGGTGGCCATCATTGTGCTGTTCAGCCTGGTCGGAATCTCGGGCAGTTTTCTGGTGGCGGCCTTCGGCATGAGGGTGAACACGTTCGCCAACTCGCGCACGGCCTTCGCCAGCCTGACCGGCAAGGCGTACCCCTGCTACGACATCCCGCTGCAGGCAGGCATGAGCATCGGCATGTTGCTGGTCTCGGTCGAACTGCTGATCATGCTCTTCATCCTGCTGTTCGTCCCCGGAAACCTGGCCGGACCGTGCTTCATCGGCTTCGCCATCGGCGAATCGCTGGGCGCGGCGGCGCTGCGCGTGGCGGGCGGCATCTTTACCAAGATCGCCGACATCGGATCGGACCTGATGAAGATCGTCTTCAAGATCAAGGAAGACGACGCGCGCAACCCGGGTGTCATTGCCGACTGCACGGGCGACAACGCCGGCGATTCGGTGGGGCCCTCGGCCGACGGCTTCGAAACCTATGGCGTCACGGGCGTCGCGCTGATCACCTTCATCCTTCTGGCGGTCACCAGTCCGATGGTCCAGGTGCAGTTGCTGGTCTGGATCTTCTCCATGCGCGTGATGATGTTGATCTCCTCGGCGGCCAGCTACTTCATCAATAGCGCCATCGCCAAGGCCCGGTTCGGCAATGTCGACAAGATGAACTTCGAGCAGCCTCTGACCACGCTGGTATGGCTGACCTCGCTGCTCTCGATCGGTCTGACCTACGTCCTCAGCGCCTACATGATCCCGGAACTGGGGGGCGACCTCTCGCTTTGGTGGAAGCTTTCGACGGTGATTAGCTGTGGCACGCTGGCCGGCGCGCTTATCCCCGAGTTCGTGAAGATATTCACCTCGACCAACTCGCGGCACGTGCGTGAGATCGTCACCAGCTCCCGCGAGGGCGGCGCGTCGCTGAATATCCTTTCCGGTCTGGTGGCCGGGAACTTCAGCGCCTACTGGCTGGGCTTCGCGATCCTTTTGCTGATGAGCATCGCCTACATCGTGAGCACATTCGGCCTGGCGACCCTGATGGTGGCGCCGGCGGTCTTCGCCTTCGGCCTGGTAGCGTTCGGATTCCTGGGCATGGGCCCGGTGACCATCGCCGTGGACAGCTACGGCCCGGTGACCGACAACGCGCAATCGATCTACGAACTCTCCATGATCGAGGAGCTTCCGGACATCAAGGCGGACATCAAGAAGAACTTCGGCTTCGAGCCGCAGTTCGAACGCGCCAAGGATAACCTCGAGGAGAACGACGGCGCCGGCAACACGTTTAAGGCGACCTCCAAACCGGTGCTGATCGGCACGGCCGTGGTGGGGGCGACGACCATGATCTTCGCCACCATCGTCATGCTCACCAACGGCCTGACCGCCAACATCGAGAAACTGTCGCTGCTGCACCCGCCCTTCCTGCTCGGTCTGATCACCGGCGGCGCGGTCATCTACTGGTTCACCGGCGCGAGCATACAGGCGGTTTCCACCGGCGCCTACCGCGCGGTCGAGTTCATCAAGCGCACCATCAAGCTCGACACCACGGCCAAGGCGTCCGTGTCGGACTCCAAGAAGGTGGTGGCCATCTGCACGCAGTACGCGCAGAAAGGCATGCTGAACATCTTCCTGGTGGTCTTCTTCTCCACGCTGGCTTTCGCGTTTCGTCGAGCCGTTCTACTTCATCGGCTACCTGATCTCGATCGCGCTGTTCGGCCTGTTCCAGGCCTTCTTCATGGCCAACGCCGGCGGCGCTTGGGACAACGCCAAGAAGGTGGTCGAGACCGAGTTGCGCGCCAAGGGCACGGAACTGCACGCGGCCACGGTGGTCGGCGACACGGTGGGCGACCCGTTCAAGGACACCAGTTCCGTGGCCTTGAATCCCGATCATCAAGTTCACCACGCTGTTTGGCTTGCTGGCCGTGGAGTTGGCCGTCTCGGTCGCCGCCAAGCAGGGAACCACGCTGACGTACATCCTTTCAGCCGTGTTCCTGGCGGTGTCGATGTTCTTCGTCTACCGCAGCTTCTACGGCATGCGGATCGAGACGGAGAAGTAACGGCTGCGGGGCTGGATCAGCGGCGCCGCCGGCGCAGCAGTCCGAGTAAAGCGAACGCGCCAGCCGCCAGCACGGCGGTGGATGGTTCAGGGACTTCGCCGAGCGTGATGTCGTGCATGGCCATATAGCTTCCGCCGAACTGGAAATAGCGAATCTCCGCGACACCGCGGTCGATACCACGAAACGCGCCATCGTCAACCGAGCCGGCTCCCGTGCTGATGGGAGCCGATGCGGACAGGTCCCAGGACTCCAAGACTGTCGTGCCGTCCGCGGCGATGGCCCGGATCACAGGGGTGCCAGCGCCAGGCTCATAGTTGACGAAGCCCCCAACCTGGCTATAAAGCCCGCCTAGATCGATGGTTATTAAGGTCGAGGCCGACTCGTCCCCGATCAAGCCCATGTCCCAGGTGCCATTGGCCACAAATCCCCATTGGTCGCTGGCGTCGCCGTAGGGAAAGCAACTGGCACCGTCGGTGCTGACCAAAAATCCCGCAAAAGAAACGGGGCCGATGGCGCCACCATTGCAGGTATTACCGCCCGGAAACGTCGTGGTTGTCCCCCCACCGGGTTGGCTGGTGAGAAGCGTGGCCGACAAGGACCACGCACCGAAAACACCAAGAACAAGAAACCGAGCGAATCGATGCATAGTCCTCCCCTTCCAGAGCTATACCTAGGGATAGGCTACACCCACTTCGCTCTTGAAGCAAGCGTTATCTGGAGACTAAGGTCGGATTCAGCCCTTACCTCCCGAACCCGACGTACTGGAATCCAGCTCTAGAGAGCCGTTCCCTGTCGAGGAAGTTCCGGCCATCCAGTACGAAGGGATGGCGCATGGACATGCGGAGATCCTCCCAGGCAAGCTCGCGGTATTCGGGCCACTCCGTCACCAGCACCACCGCGTCGCTGTCGGTGAACAACTCGCACGCCGAGGCGCAGTACACCAGGCCCAGATCCGGGCGTTCGATCTGCGCGCGGCTCATGGCGATCGGATCGTGCGCCTTCACCTTCGCGCCTCGTTCCAGAAGTTGGCGGGCGATGTCCAAAGAAGGTGCGTCGCGCAGGTCGTCGGTATGGGCCTTGAAGGCCAGGCCCAGCAAGCCGATGGTCCGGCCTTTCAGGATCTTGAGCTGGCCCAGCAATTTCTCGACAACACGGCCACGCTGCATGGAATTCATCTCGCGCGCGGCTCTTACTATGGGCATGGAGAGACCGTACTCCTGAGCTGTCGCAATCAGCGCGGCGGTGTCCTTGGCAAAACACGACCCGCCCCAGCCCAGCCCTGCCTGAAGGAAGCGGGTGCCGATTCGCGAGTCGAGGCCGATGCCCTTGGCCACCTGGGCGATGTCGGCTCCGACCTTCTCCGCCAACTGCCCGATCTCATTGACGAAGCTGATCTTCAAAGCCAGGAAGGCGTTGGCGGAGTACTTGATCAGCTCCGCCGAAGCCAGGTCGGCTGTAACCAGGGGCACAGCCGCCAGCTCCTCCGGCCTGGGCAAAAAATTCGGAGCCGCGAAGGTCTGCTCGATAATCGGCTTATAGAGCCCGTAGAGCAGTTCCAGCGCCCGTGGGTCATCGGAACCGACCACGATGCGATCCGGGTACAAGGTGTCGTGCAGCCCCGAACCTTCGCGCAAGAACTCCGGATTGGAGGCGACCGCGAACCTGCCGTTGGGCTTCTCATGGTGCGCCGCGGTGAATGCGTCGGCGACCAGCGTCTCCACCCAATTGCCGCTCCCGATGGGCACGGTGGACTTGTTGACCACCAGGCTGAACTTGTTGCCCAGGTGCTCGCCCACGCCTTCCGCGGCGGCGTGCAAATACTTCAGGTCGGGACCCCCGCCGGGCCCGCTCGGCGTGCCCACGGCGATGAAAATGACCTCGGCCGGAGGCACTGCTTCCGCGTAGTTCGAGGTATAGCCCAGGTTCTCCCCAGCGAGCGCCATCAACTCTTCCAGAAACGGCTCGTGGATCGGCGCCTTGCCGTCGCGGAGCGCCTCGATCTTCCGCTCGTCCACATCCAGACAGGTCACCCGGTTGCCGAGGTACGCCAGAGCGACACCCGTCGTCAGCCCCACATATCCGGTCCCGATAATAGTTACGTTCATGTCAGAAGAGTACCATCGGCAACTCAGCGGGCGGAGGCTACGGCCTTTGGCCGCTTCATCGAGCCCCACGCCCTGGCCCCCGCTACCATCAATCCGACAAGAGTGACGCTCATCAGAAGGCAGGTGAAGGGAGCTTGCGTCCTGCCTACCACTTCCGCCGTGCTCCTTCCACCCCAAAATGGCCCGTAGATCACCAGCAGGTGAGCCACGTAGACCAAGAGGGACTCCCGGCTGATAAGCAGCAGAACGCTCTGACGCGGCGGCTGTAGGACGCCATACAGGAAGCATGCGCCCATAAGCAGCAGGACGATCCCCAGCCGGAGCAGGAAGGCCCGCGGGTCAGCCCACCAATCTGTCTTCCGGGCCTCGGGCAGAAAGCCGAATGGACCGAGCCAATGGCCGGCGAGGACCATCGCCGCACCCACTCCCGCCAGGCCCGCCACGAGCTGCCGCTCCTTTCCCGAACGGCGGGCCGCCAGGAACCAGGAGGCGCACAGAGCGCCTGCCAGCATGAATGCGCTCCAAGGGAAGAGGGGGAACAGCGAGCCGGTTTTGACGTTGAAGTAGGCTGCCACGGGGGCAGGCAGGACCGGGCGGAACTCTACGCTCCACGCCAGCGGGGCAAAGGCGGAAAGCGAGAGCGTACAGCCGGCCAACCAGACCCGCTGCCAGAATCCCGACCGGATCATGGCAAGGCTCAGCAGGAGGAAGATCCAGGTGATCGAGATGCAGTGCAGAATGTCCACGCGGTAGAACCAAAGCCATTCCCGCGGCGACACGCCGCTCACGAGTCTGAGCGGAGCATACGAGGGCAGGTGCATGAGGTAACCGATGACCCAGACCATCCCGACCCGCCCCATCTGCCTCCAGAAAGACTTGCCGAAAGCCCGAAGGTCCGCCAACCTTTTCTGTGCGGCCACCAGGAAAACGAAACCCGATACGAACAGGAAGGATGGCGCCACCAGGCCGTTGACGAAATTCAGGATGCCGAACCAGCGAGTGCCGCGAAGTCCGGCGTCGAGAAAGGCATTGAACGTGTGCGTTTCGATCATCACCACCAGAGCCCACCCGCGCAGCCAGTCCACGAACAGCAGGCGGGCCGAGGCTGGCGTTGGGGCAGCGCTCATGGCTTGAGCTGCCGTATGGTCAGGATGATCTCCTTGGCCGCGGGAAGCGGGAAGCTCAGCTCCTGAGCCCGCCTGGAGACTACTGTCTCGCCCCTGGCGAGCTCAGTGCCGATGGTGTCCGCGCTCACCCATCCATACTTCCCCGGCGCGAGCCGCCACACCCGGACCTGGGCGCTGGCCGGCCTGTTTTCAAAGCTGTAGAGCCGCAACTGGAGGGAGGTCGAAGTTGCTGCCAGGACAGCCCGTGCGAACTCGGTCTGCGCCGGCGGCCAGGTGACGGCGAAGGTGGGATAGCGATCCCCGCGAGGCGCTTCGCCGCCGAACAGGTACTGCCTGTATTGGGGGTCCAGCGGGTAGTAGACGCGGTCCGTGTAGATGACTTCGGAGGTGTACATGTCGAAGTCGTGAGCCAGCACGGACTCGCTCTGTTTGGCAAGCGACGCCATGGTCCATTCGGCCTCGGACGGCAACGGGTCGGCTGCGTAATGGAAAGCCGTGTCGTAGCGAGGGTCGCTCGTCCGGCGCCGCCACTCGTAGAACGCCTGCGGTTGCTTGCGGATTTCCTCGCACACCCCCGGCGCATCCTGACAGTGCGTGAGGATCTGGAAGCTTTGTCCCGCGGCTTCGAGCCACCGGGCGTCTCCGGTGAGATCGTGCAGAGCCAGCAGCAGTGAAGTCATGGCCTCCTGGCTCCGTCCGGACCACTCATAGCGGCTCCCTTCGGTGTTGGGCTTGTCCCAGCGACCGGAACCAATCAGGAAGCTCCCGTCGGCCGATCTCACAGCAGGCGGAAAGATGCCGGCAGGCTTGCCATGTTCGGTCGACTGCATGGCCGCGATCCAGGAACGCGCCCAGTTGGCCAGCAGTTCGACCACGCCGCGGTCGCGGGTCAGATACGCGTACCAGAGCGCCGGTCCCATGGCCTGTGCGTTCAGCCAGACATCCAGTGCGTGCTCGGGGGCGGGGTTCACCTCGCGGCAGTTGAACCAGGAACCGCGGAACCGCCAGTTGCCGTCGGGCTGTTGGGCGATCCAGGTCTTCGCGCAGCCGGCCGTCTGGCGGAGCCTGGCGGCAAGGCCCGCTTCCTCGGGTGCGAGCGCCGTCCTGAGCGGCTGCGTGTCGGTCGTGGCTTGGGAGGAATGCCCCACGTCCGCCACGTCGCGGTCGTATCCGTCCACCAGCACATCGCTCGACCAGAGCCCATCGGCGAGAGTGCGGAGCCCGGTGGCAGCCACCGGCGCGCCAAAACCCAGTGCCTGAGGGCCCCACTGCCGGAGAATCTCCGCGTCAGAGCGCCAGCCGCCGCCGATCTCCCCGTCCGGCTGCTGCCGCCGCTCCACCCACCACTTCGTGATGGCCTCCAGACGGGCCGCCACCCTCCGCTGCATCACCGCCCATTCCGGGGCGTTTGGGGGATCCGGGGTGGTCACGACGGTCCACGCCACGGGAACAGCCTCCACGCAGTACCCGCCAGAGGGCATATGACCGGAGTTCACATTGCGGTCGGAGCAGGACGAAGAGATCAGCTCACGCACGATCTTGTCTTCCGGGGCCAGCTTGAACGCCTCGCGCAACAGGGAGTAGGCGCGTTCCAGGTCGTGAGGCCCCTGGTCCTCGGCCGCCAGCCAGTAGGCTGCCCGTGCCTGCCCGATGACGGCCTCCCGGTGTACGTCAGGGCGCGAACTCAGGACCAGGCGGTCGAACAGTTGTTCGAGGCTCTCCCGGCGTTCCGCCCGCAAGTCGTCCAGGAAGGGGTCCGCGGCCAACTGGCGCGCTCGGTCCAGCCACGAGGGCGCCAGTACGTCCTCAAACTGCTTCTGAGGCGTCCAGCGGATCGTGGAAACGATATAGCGCGGCGAATCCGAGCGGACAGTAAAGGGTCCGCTCAGCATGCCCAGCAAGCAGACTCCGCGCATGCCCGCCGATTTGAAAACGGCGGGATAGCGTGAATCGACGGTCTTCCCGCCCGCCTCAAGGACAAACGAGGGGCTGTCGCCGCTGTCTACGGTGAGGAAGATCTCCACCAGGTGCGGCCCGGGAGCGCGCAGGTCGAACTGGAGATCGCCTCTTACGGCCAGGCCCTGCGACAGGGCGGGGTCGTAGAGCGCGCGGTCGTACGGGAGGCGCGGCAATTTGACTCTCTCCATGAGCCGGACGGGATTGAGCCAAACCAGCTCGCTCTGTGAGCGGGTGCAGCCCGAAGTGGCGGGCGGTTCCACGAAGCTGAGACAGCCGGCCAAGATCACATGAGGAGCCAGCCACAACAGAGCGAGCGCGCATCTTGACATACGATCTAGCTAGCGTACCGCGATTAGACCGGCGGCAGCACACATCCAGAGGAACACCCTAGTCCCCTTTCGCCAACTCTTAGCCGTCCCCCCGCAACGAGACTAGTGGCTTATTCTTTGAACCGATTCCGCCGATACATAAGGAGACGTATTTGTCGACCCAGAATGGGGTTCCGGCACGATGGCGACCAATGACGCGAGGTTCTTGCTGCCAACGGACGTAGTTCCAGCCACCGCTACGTTGGACAGGCCCTGGGACGAGCCGTCTTCTGAGCCGGATTCACAACCAGCAATCTTAATGCTGGATCAGGTTGACGTCAACCGCCGTCTGCTGCGTGCCATGCTCAAGGCGGAGCCGTACCGGATACTGGAAGCACAGCGTGCGCCCGAGGCGCTGGCTGCGTTGGCGCGCCAGAAAGTCGATCTGGTCATTCTGGACCTCATGATGCCGGGCATGAGCGGCCCGGACTTTTGCCGGACCCTCAAGGCCGACCGCAGAACCCAGCTCATCCCCATCCTGATGCTCACCAGTGTTCAGGGCGTGGAGAATGAGGTCGCCAGCATCGCCTCCGGTGCGGATGAGTTTCTTATCAAGCCGCTGCACCCCGCCGTGGTACGCACCAGGATCCGGGCCATGCTGCGCCACAAAGCGGCCATCGACTCGCTGGAGGAGGCCGAGTCGATTCTATTCGCTCTGGCCCAAGCCGTCGAGCATCGGGACAAGTACACCGCCGGCCACTGCCAGAGGCTGGCTTGGTATAGCGTCTCTCTGGGCACGGCTCTTGGGCTGCCTCGCCATCAACTGCTGTCACTTCACCGCGGAGGGTTCCTCCATGACATAGGCAAGATCGCCGTGCCGGACGCGGTGCTGTACAAGAACGGGCGGTTGAGCGAGGCGGAGTGGGTCGTGATGCGCAGCCACACCGTCAAGGGCGAGGACATCTGCCGTCCGATGAAAAGTCTTCGAGGAGTGTTGCCTATTGTTCGGAGCCACCACGAACGCTGGGACGGCAGCGGCTATCCCGATGGTCTTCGGGGCAGGGATATTCCGCTCGAGGCCCGCATCCTGCAAGTCGCCGACATCTATGACGCTCTCACCACGGTTCGGCCCTACAAGCCCGCATTCCTGCCAGATCAGGCGCTGGCCATACTGGAAGAGGAAGTCTCACGCGGCTGGCGGGATCCCGAGTTGGCGGCGACTTTTGCTCAACTCCAACACCAGGGCCGCGCCCTCGCGGTAGATTCGCCCTTGTTGAGCTGGCCGCAACTGGAGCTCATGCGCCAATCTATTACGGGCGAGCCGCCACCGGCGGCGATCTGACCTGCCGCTCTTCCCGCGCCAGATTTCCGGAACTTCCCCTCCTGCTACCATCGTGTCTTCAGGAGGAGGAGACCCGCTTGGTGGAATGAACCTATTGAAGCTTCTCCAAGAGGAAGTGATTGCCTGCCGCCGTTGTCCCCGGCTCATCGAACATTGCCGGAAGGTGGCATCCGTCAAGCGCCTCGCTTACCGCGACTGGGAGTACTGGGGGAAGCCGGTGCCGTCCTTCGGCGATCCCGGCGCTGGCCTGCTGATTGTCGGGCTGGCGCCCGCCGCGCACGGCGCGAACCGCACCGGCCGGATGTTCACGGGCGATCGCTCGGGCGATTTCCTCTGCCAGGCCCTGCACGAAACTGGTTTCGCCAGCCAGCCGGTCAGTATGTCCCGCGCCGATGGCCTCGAGCTCCGCGACGCTTACGTCACGGCCGCCGTGCGCTGTGCCCCGCCGGATAACAAGCCTTCGCCGGAGGAGATCCGAAGCTGCCGCCAGTACCTCGCCCGCGAGCTGGACCTCCTGCCTGACCTGCGCGTGGTGGTAGCCCTGGGCAGGGTGGCTTTCGATGCGTACCTGTCGGTGCTGCGCGACCGCGGCCTCATTCGGAGCCGGGCCGCCTTCCCCTTCGGGCACAACCAGGAGCACCGCACGGCTCCCGGGCAACCACTGCTCGTCAGCTCCTATCATCCCAGCCAGCAGAATACCTCCACCGGCCGGCTGACCCGCGCCATGCTGCGCCAGGTGTTTCTGGGAGCCAGGCGCCGGCTGAGACAGTGATACACTACCCGAAAAAGTGTGACTCTCAAGGAATATGCGGCAGCGGCTCGAGCGCTACTTTGAATTCGTACGCCTGAAGACCAACTGGCGAACGGAGATTCTGGCCGGAGTGACCACCTTCGTCACGATGGCATATATCATCTTCGTCAACCCATCGATCCTGCAGGATGCCGGAATGCCCTTTGCCCCCGTCGTGGCCGCCACCTGCTTGTCGGCGGCCGTGGGCAGCCTGCTGATGGGCGTGTTCGCGCGCTATCCCATCGCGCTGGCGCCGGGCATGGGGCTGAATGCTTACTTCACCTACGTCGTGGTCAAGGGCATGGGGATCCCCTGGCAAGTGGCGCTCGGCGCGGTGTTTCTTTCGGGCGCGCTGTTCGTGGCGCTGACCCTGGCCGGAGTGATCCGGCAGGTTGTTTCATCCATCCCCACGGAACTCTACTCGGCCATCGCCGCCGGCATCGGCTTGCTGCTGGCGCTGGTCGGCTTCCGGAACTCGGGGATCATTGTGCCAAACGCCTCGACCACCGTGGCCATGGGGAACATGCGGGAGCCAAACACGCTGCTGGCGGTCTTTGGGCTGCTGTTGATCGCCGCGCTGCTCGCCTGGCGGGTGAAGGGCGCGACACGTTGGGCAGTTGGTAAAGTGGCATGCCCTCATCGGAAACGGGCAGCCCTTTCCCGCGCGAGTTCTTCTCGTCGCTCTGATGTATCATACAAGGGACGCTATGCTATGCAAAGCCTCCGGAGGCACCGGCACGCCCGCAGTGTGCTCGATCATCGCGCAGCCGCAGTGTACCACCGTCTCGTGCCACCACTCACCAGTTGCTACCCCATCCCGACGCTGGCGTCCGACGGTCTTCGCTCAGCCACCACATGAAGGCCCTACAACCGAGACCCCGTGAGCTTATGAACCCAAACCCTTATCCCGCCAAATTGATCGTGTTTGAAGGCCTTGACGGCTCAGGCCAGACAACCCAAGCTCAATTGCTGACTAAGTGGTTCTCGGAGAAGCGCAACCAACTCGCGTACTACACCAAAGAGCCCACGGACGGGCCGGTTGGCGCCCTCTTGAAGCTGGCTCTCTCGAACCGCCTGGTCTCCAACAGATCACGGCACTCCGAACCTCTCGATCCATTGACTATGGCACTATTTTTCGCTGCCGACCGATTGGATCACCTGCACACTGATGTCATTCCGAAATTGAAGAGCGGCATACATGTTATCGCGGACCGTTACTATTTATCTTCACTTGCTTATCAATCGGTTAAAGTGGATTATGAATGGATTACTGAGATAAACAAGCACAGTTTGCGCGCTGATCTGACCATATTCCTGGATACGCCTCCGGCTGTCTGTGTGAAGAGGATGCAATCGCAGCGATGGCATGTCGAGTTGTACGAGGATCTCTCGACCCTGGAAACAGTTCAACAGAACTTCGCTTACGCCATAAAACGCCGGACTGGCGAGGGCGAGCGGATTGAAACCGTGAACGGCAACCAACCTGCGAAAGATGTTCATAGAATCGTGGTCCAGATGACGAAGAATTTCCTTCGGTCAAGTATGGAGCCCGAAAAGGGAAAGGGAAGGGGCCGTGAGCGCCAAATGCAGCTGCTCATGGAGGCTGAACCGCTAACTGAGGCAGAGATAGCTTCCCATCAGGAAGGGTGACTGAGAGGGGACCCCGCGGCTATCGCTACAAGGGATCGGTTCCGATGAGCCGGAGTTGTTGCTCTAAGGGGTGGGCTTCCCCGCACATGAGGGAGACATGAGCACTAGAGAGGCCTAGCTCGCCCACAACTTCGAATAGTTCTCGAGTTGCCCTGTTCTTGAGGATGGGACTGGCTATGGTCAGAACGCGCCCCGCCAGAAGGCCGAAGACAACGGTCGTCCAATCGTGCCACTCCTCGGGCCAATCACACTTGGCGGCAGCCGTTTGGACGGTGTGGAGAACCTTGGCTTTCAGAAGCGGCGACTGCTGGAACTCGCGTACCAACGCCTTCGGTTGGTACTTATATGAGTCGAGGAAATCCAGTACACTCACTTTGCTCACTCGTTCAGCTTTCACTTCTTTCTAGCGCTCCTCAGCTTGGAAACGCTCCATTGCTTCAACGGCAGTCATGAAGAAACCCTCGCTCTTCGGCAACTCGTGGGCGATTCGTCCGATCGTCCTAGGAAGGACCGGATCACAACGGCAGGGGCTCTTCCAGCAGTCTACACAGAGGTCGGGGTAGGTCTTGCAGAATTCGCCTGCGAGGGCGGTGCCGACGTCGACCCTCGAAGTGCGCCGATTCAGGTCGATCAAGTTCTGGATGTGCATCAACCACGCGAACACGTCCGCAGCCTCGTTCAGGAAGTACTGGGGCGATTCTCGAAACACACGGATCGCCTCAGCCAACTCACCCAGCTCTTCGGCGAACCTTGCGAATGTCTCCCCGTAAGGTTCGGTCATTTGGACCGGATAGATCTCACAAAACATTCGCTGCCATTCTGCGAGCGCGGATGGTCTCTCTCGCTTCTTCTCCAAACCGATTCTCTCAAGCGCTGACCAGTCCAGACCCTGAGCACGTTGCTTTCTGATCGTGCACTCAAAAGTGTCGTGAGGACATTGATGACAGTAGGGACAGACACCCGGGAACTTGGCCCAAAGCATTTCGGCGACGGATCGAACATGTGCGGCCCCACACAGAGCCATCCACCACGCCAATGCCTTGGGCACAAAGGTTTCTGGTTGGAGGTCGCCTTTTTGCTTCTGGCTGGCGACTAGGCTCAGCCCGCCGATCACCTCCACCAGATGCGCAAAAATGGACACCGGGTTCTCGCGAGAATTTCGAGACCAATAAATGCGGTTGATAGCCATGTACCACTCGTCAAGCGGTCTGTCCCGATTAAGCCTGACGAACTGCTCATCGACTTGAGGACCAGAGCCTCGCCGGCGGTGGGCACGCCAAAAATCCCGGTTGAGCTCCTCGATCTCGCGCATAAGGGCTTGAGGAAAGAACTGGGTGGCAATACTCGCCTCCTGCAAGCGCATTTGCCCCTTTCCAGAGATCTCTGAATTGGGATCAAGGATACCAATGACAACTCGGCCGACCTTGCGCTCCACTAACCTTTCGGCACAGGATATCTTCGGATGCGTCCTCGTGGTGCACGGTTCAAGCGTCGTATAGACAACTGCATCGGTGAGCGGGGCATCGGGCAGCTTCTGCTCAAGGGCTATGTATTCCGCGTGGCTACCACGGATTTCGCCACGGTGCGCCTTGGCTAGTACTTGGCCATCCTTGACTATCACCACACCAACCTTGGGGTGGATGCGGGCGTCTTCGGGCACGCTCAGCCGCGCTTCCTCGACGGCAAGCCTCATGAATTCGAGCTCAATGCCGGGAGGATCCTCAGCATTCATACCGCACCATACAGCATAATGATAGCTCATATTGGTGAGATAGGTCGGAGGGCTGTTCAGCGCGAACTAGAATGAAATTCGGGCGTGAGGGCGTTCGGCCACTAGTGGCTTACGACCTCCTCGTGGTTTTTTCCCGTCTCGAATACATGTGTTGGGGCCTGGTGTCTCGCGAGGAAGAATGAGTGCGGTAACGAGACGTGGCTTTCTGGAGCGGCTCGAGCGCTACTTTGAATTCGTAACCCTGAAGACCAACTGGCGAACGGAGATCCTGGCCGGAGTGACCACCTTCGTCACGATGGCATATATCATCTTCGTCAACCCATCGATCCTGCAGGATGCCGGAATGCCCTTTGCCCCCGTCGTGGCCGCCACCTGCTTGTCGGCGGCCGTGGGCAGCCTGCTGATGGGCGTGTTCGCGCGCTATCCCATCGCGCTGGCGCCGGGCATGGGGCTGAATGCTTACTTCACCTACGTCGTGGTCAAGGGCATGGGGATCCCCTGGCAAGTGGCGCTCGGCGCGGTGTTCCTTTCGGGCGCGCTGTTCGTGGCGCTGACCCTGGCCGGAGTGATCCGGCAGGTTGTTTCATCCATCCCCACGGAACTCTACTCGGCCATCGCCGCCGGCATCGGCTTGCTGCTGGCGCTGGTCGGCTTCCGGAACTCGGGGATCATTGTGCCAAACGCCTCGACCACCGTGGCCATGGGGAACATGCGGGAGCCAAACACGCTGCTGGCGGTCTTTGGGCTGCTGTTGATCGCCGCGCTGCTCGCCTGGCGGGTGAAGGGCGCGATGCTCATCGGTATCCTTTCGACCACGGCCCTGGGGGCCGCCACGGGGCTGGTCCACTGGCAGCCGCGGATGTACCGCTTCTCGGACATCACAGCGACCGCGCTACGCCTGGATCTTCCTGCCGCTCTGGGGATGGGCTTCGTCGAAATCGTCTTCGTGTTCTTCTTCATCGACGTTTTCGACAACGTGGGCACGCTGGTGGCCGTCGGCAAGAAGGCGGGACTGTTCGACGAAGCCAACCAGATCCCGCGCGTGAACCGTATCCTGCTTTCGGACGCCTCGGCGACGATCGTGGGTTCGCTGGCGGGCACCTCGACCGTGGTGAATTACATCGAGAGCGCGGCGGGCGTGGTGGCGGGAGGGCGCAGCGGCGTGGCCTCCGTCGTCACCGGGCTTCTGTTCCTGGCGGCCTTGTTCATCGCGCCCGTTTTCGGGGTGATTCCCTCGGCTGCCACGGCTCCGGCCCTGATCATCGTCGGGTCCTTGATGATCTCGCACATCAGCGAAATCCGGTGGGACGACCCCGAGGTCGCCATTCCTGCCTTCCTTACGATGACCGCCATCCCCCTCACTTTCAGCATCGCCAACGGCATCGCCTTCGGCTTCACGGCGTACACGCTGTTGAAGGTCCTGCGCGGCCAGTTCCTGAAGGTGAACTGGCTGGTGTACGTGCTGACCGCGCTGTTCATCGCAAGGTTCCTGTACCTCGGGGCGCAATGAACAGAGAACGGCTGAAGACCATCGCGTTCGCGCTGGCGCTCTTGCTGCTCAACCTTTGGCTGGTGCGGGGACTGCTCACGATCCAATACCTCGACCAGATGGGCTCCATCGAAGGCACTCACATCACCCTGGCGCGCTGGGCGCGGGAAAACTGGAACGATCTGAGCTGGTTCCCTCTCTGGTATGGAGGCATCCCCTATTCGTACTCGTACCCGCCACTGTTGCCCTATTTGGTGGCCGCCGTTTCGGCGCTGCTGGCGATGGCGCCCGCTCACGCCTACCACGCCGTGACTGCCGTCTTCTATGGCCTTGGTCCCGTGGCTCTGTTTGGGCTGGCCTTGCGGCTCTGCGGTTCCCGGGCGTACAGCTTCGCCGCGGGCCTGTTGTACTCGCTGATCTCGACGTCCACGTTCCTGATGCCCGCCGTGTCGTACGATGCCGGCGGGATGTGGGGCGTGCGGCGTCTCCAGGCACTGGTGCGATACGGTGAAGGGCCGCACGTCGCCTCTATGACACTGCTGCCTTTGGCGTTGCTTCTCGTGAGCGTGGCCTTCGAGAAGAGGCGGGCCGCGTGGTGGTTTGCCGCGGCATTGGGGCTTGCCGCCGTGCCTCTCACCAACTGGATCGGCGCCTCGGCGCTGGCCATGGGCATGGCTGCCTGGCTTCTGGCGCGCCAGGAAGGCGCATGGTGGCGGAATTGGGGGAAGGCGGTCGCGGTGAGCGTGGCTGCCTACGCGATCGCCTGCCCCTGGATTCCCCCTTCGGCCATCGGAGTGCTTCAATCCAACCAGGACACCCTCAGCGGTCCCCTGTCGCCGGCTCCTGTGCTGGCGGCATGGTCCCTGGCGGGCCTGGTGATCCTGGGAGTCTGCCTGTGGCTCTTCCGCCGGTACAACATGCCTTCCTCGCTCCGCTTCGCGCTCCTGTTTCTTCTTCCCGTGGCGGCGGTCCCGCTAGCATCGGCTTGGTTCGGTGTGTCACTGCTCCATCAGCCCACGCGCTTTCACCTCGAGATGGAAATGGCCCTGGCGCTGGCCGCCGCGTTCCTGGGCCAGGAGCTTCTGAAGCGCGTGGGGCGCCGCACTCGTGCCGCCCTTGTTTGTGCGTTGCTGGCTCTGTCAGGCTACGGTGTCCTGAGGTGCGCTACACACGTAAAGCGTCTGGTCCGCCCCATCGACATCGCGAGCACCGTCGAATTCCAGGAAGCGGAATGGTTTGGACGCAGCCTGCCGGGGCAGCGCGTTTTCGCCCCGGGCTCCGTGGGCTTCTTCCTGAACGTGTTCAACGACACGCCCCAGTTTGCCGGGGGGGCCGACCAGGCGGCCATCAACCCGCTCTGGACCCACGTCAACTATCAGATCCTCAGCGGCGACAACGCCGGCCCGAGGGAAGCGGAGATAGCCCTGCTGTGGCTCGATGCGTTCGGCGTCGATGCCGTGGCCGCGGGCGGCCCGCGGAGCCGCGAGTTCTACAAGCCCTTTCGGAACCCTCGCAAGTTCGAGGCTGTTCTGCCGGAACTCTGGCGCGACGGAGATGATGTGATCTACCGCGTCCCGCGAAGGTCTGCTTCTTTGGCGCATGTCCTCCCGCCTGCCGGCCTGGCGCCCCGCCCGCCCGCCGGAGGCTTGGATATCGGTCCCGTCCGGCGCTACGTGGAGGCGCTCGATGACCCTGCCTACCCATTGGCCCGCATGAGCTGGCGCACCCGGCATTCCGCCACCATCTCAGCGCCTTTGGAGAAGGGGCAAATCCTTTCCGTGCAAGTGAGCTATCACCCCGGCTGGAAGGCGAGCGTCAACGGGCAGGCACGGCGGGTCTATCCAGACAACCTGGGTCAGCTTGTCGTCGAACCTGGCTGTGAGGGCCCGTGTACTGTGGAGATTTTCTTCACCGGGGGCAGGGAAGCACTGCTAACCCGCACAGCCAGTTACACGTGCCTCGCGCTGGCTGTGGCGTGGATCGGACTCGAAGTTTTACGTCGGCGGCGCCGGCGCGGTTGATTTCGCCCAACTCCTGGCCCCTCAATTGCAGCCTCATCAGGCATGAACGCCAGCGGAATCGACTCGGGCTACCGGCCGCGGCTCATCTTCTGGGAGCTCACAACTGGTTGCAACTTAAGGTGCATACACTGCCGGGCCAGCGCTACCGAGTTGATGTCTTCCGCCGATCTCAGCTACGGCCAGTGCTGTGACGTCATTGACCAGATTGCGGAATATGCCCCACTGATCCTGGTCCTGAGCGGGGGAGAGCCGCTCTGGCGGCGGGATGTTTTCGACATCGCCAGGCGCGCGGTGAGCAAGAACATGCGGGTTGCTCTGGCCACCAACGGGACACTTGTGGACGAGGCCATGGCGCACAGGATCAAGGAGTCCGGCATTGTCAGGGTCGCCATCAGCCTGGACGGAGCGGACCAGAACACCCACGACGCGTTCCGTGGCCAGTCGGGCGCCTTTGACGCGGCCATTGCCGGCCTCAAGCACCTGCAAGCCCTGGGCGTATCCACCCAGGTCAATACCAGCGTGGCCAAGCACAACGTGGACCAGTTGCCCGATATCCTGAGGCTGGCTCAGTCGCTGGGGGTCGCTGCGTTCCACATCTTCCTGCTCGTCCCGGTGGGCTGCGGGCTGACCATCGCCGAGGAACAGACCATCCAGGGCGCCGAGTACGAGGGTGTACTGAACTGGTTCTATGACCGCACTCTCGACAGCGGCCTGGAGCTGAAGGCGACCTGCGCGCCGCACTACTACCGGATCATGCGACAGCGCCGGGCGGAAGCGCGCCGCGCCGGCGAGAGCGTGCCCGAGTTGGCCGCGCACGGCTTGCACGCCACTACGCGCGGGTGCCTTGCGGGCAGCGGCGTCTGCTTCGTTTCGCACCAGGGCGAGGTCTACCCCTGCGGGTATCTTCCGATCTCGGCCGGCGACCTGAAGAAGGAACGGTTCCGCGACGTCTGGGAGAAAGCGGCCGTGTTTGCCGCCCTGCGCCAGCCGGACCTGCTGGAGGGCAAGTGCGGTCTGTGCGAATTCAAGCACGTCTGCCTGGGCTGCCGCGCCCGAGCCTACGGCATGACCGGCAACTACCTAGCGGAAGAGCCCTTCTGCATCTACCAGCCAGCCCGCTGACGTAGTGGCGGGGTTCCTCATGCCGGTCACGGGTGGCGCCAGTTCATTTCCACGCGCACTGGCATTTCGTTCTTGATTGGGACCGCCAGGAACGATGGTGGATCGATCTTGAAATCGGATACCGTGGCCGGAATTGTTCCGGATAGCCGGATCTCATCGCCTTGACTCACCAACTGGAATGGGACCTGCTTATACTGCACTGTCTGGCCGGCGAACTCGATCTCGAGGTCGGCATGGATGGTGGCCGATGCAGATGCCTCTTCGGGCACTCGGGTGCGCACCACGACCATGGGAAACTGCGCGCCGCGCGTCACTTGGAGCATGTGAAGATCGCGGTTGCTGTCACCCGAATCAAACGACTTCACCGGTACCGCGATCAAGAAATCACATTGTCCGGCGCGGCAAACGCCCTTGCCCCGCGCCTCGTGGCTGACACCGTCCATCTGGTGCAGCGGGTGAGAAACATGATAGGTGAGTGTCGATTTTTCAAGAACCCATTGACCATCCGCTCCAGCAAGCCTGGCGAGCGCCAGAAGCAGAAATGCCATCTGCGTTCTTCTGTTCATGAAGCCCGCCTAGAACTTGATGGATACGGACAATATCGCGGCCCCATACGCCGCGCTTGTCACCCAGGCGACCGCCGAATGCGCCTTCGCGATCCCATGAACCCTTTCGCCGCGGTTTCGTTGCTCGTAGGCCATCACCCCCAAGATGGGGGTCAGGATCATCCCCGGGCCATGAATCCACGCCAATGCCTTGTGCAGGCGGATGGGCCCACGGGTTGTGGTCCCCGGCACCTTCGGTGCGCGAATGGCATAGGAGGCGGTCGTGAAATACATGCCCGCCGTCACCAGGCCCAGAGCGCCATGCAGGTCGCGGCCGGTCGCGGTGCCATGCCTGCCGGCGGCGCCGTGGGAAGCGATCAACGTGGCGACCAAAGGAGCGACCGTTATCAAACCGAGCCGTTGGTGGATCATCAACATGTGCGACCGTCGATCGAGTCTCGCCTGATCCGCGGCGCTTCCCTTGGTCTGACTGGGAGAGAAGCCCAGATCCCCCAGCGAGGGCGTGGCCGCATTGCTGGAAGAGGCTGTCAAAGCTATGTCCAACGCTTGCTTGGTCCCTGCCGTCAGCGTTATTTTGGCTACCTTGGTGCTGAATCCTTCCGCCGAGACGGATACTTCGCAATCCCCCGGGGTGAGATTTGGCACGATGTAGACCCCGGCCGAGTTGGTTTGGGTCTGGGTCGATTGACTCGTGGCCACATTCTTGACCGAGATTGTGGCCTTGGGAACCGCTGCTCCCGAAGAGTCGGTGACGGCGCCAGACAGCGTCGCACCATCCACCTGTGCCCGCAATGGACCCGGGATCAGGAGAGAAAGGACCAAAGTCCCCATACCAAGGAAGAACTTCGTTGTTTTCGGATTCACTTCGGGATCTCCTCTTTGGCCGGGTGCCGGCTGTAGAGCGCGTTCTGATGGAGGGACGCACAGTACTGGTTAGCCGTTTCCCGAAACTGCTGTGTCGCGACAGGTAGCGACCGATCCCGCGAGGAACAATGCCCAGCAGGCGCTCGATCAACATGAACTGCCTGCGGGGCCGGCTGTTGTTGTCCTGTACCCGGCCTGTCCATGGCCTCCCTTGTCTCGTGGAATTCCACCGTCCCGCGAAGGTGTGCCGTCTGCGCCAAGTGGGAAGTCCGAATCGGCGCATCGTGCCTGCTCCTTCGAAGAATTGATTCTACTCCCGTCTGCAGACAAAACGCCCTCGATATCCGCTCTCGATCGAAGAGAAGGTCACCACCCTGAGGCGGCGCCATCGGCGCCTGGCGTTTTCGGCTAGACTGAAACCATGAGCACCGCTCGGTATGTGTACTGGCAGGACGGTGATCAGTGGTTAGGCTACTTCGAGGAGTACCCCGACTACATGACCCAAGGCGAGAGCCTTGAGGATCTCCAGGAGCACCTCAAAGACTTGTTCCGTGATCTCACCGGGGGCGAGATCCCGGGGATCCGGCACGTGGCCGAATTGTCGCTGACGTGAAGCGCGAAGACCTGATCCGCCGTCTCTGACCCCAGGTCGCCACGAAAACAGTAGGGAACTCGCCACACACATCCTGAGAATCCTCCAGGGCTGACTGTCGCCGCGGCAAACCCACATCAATGGGATGGGCGTGATACGTCAACTTGGCCGCGGAACTAGCGCGATTGTGCCGATCCGAACAACTTTCCGCCCAGCTCAGGCAAGGTCGAAGCGATCGAGGTTCATCACCTTGTTCCATGCAGCCACGAAGTCCTTTACAAACGCCTCCTGCGAGTCGCTGCAGGCATAGATTTCCGCGAGGGCTCGGAGCTGGGAGTTGGAACCGAAGACGAGATCAACGACAGTGCCCGTCCACTTGAGCTCGCCCGTCGCCCGATCACGCCCCTCCAACACGCCTTCAGATTTGGCGGACTTCTGCCACTTCGTCTTCATGTCGAGCAGGTTGACGAAGAAATCATTCGTCAGCGTCCCGGGCCGCGCGGTGAAAACACCGTGTTTGGACTGCCCGAAGTTCGCATCCAGGGCGCGCATGCCACCAACCAGAACCGTCATCTCGGGAGCGGTCAGGGTCAACAGGTTCGCCCGATCCACCAGCAGCTCAGCCGCCGATTCTTCGTCTCCCTTTCGGAGATAGTTGCGGAACCCGTCCGCGGCCGGCTCCAGTACGGCGAATGAATGCACATCGGTCTGCTCCTGCGACGCGTCCATGCGCCCCGGCGAGAAGGAAACCTTCACGTCGCGGCCGGCCTTCTTGGCCGCTGCCTCGACGGCTGCGCAGCCGCCCAGAACGATCAGGTCAGCAAGCGAGACCTTCTTTCCACCGGACTGCGCGCCGTTGAAACCCTTCTGGATCGCCTCCAGCGTCGGAAGAACCTTCGCCAGTTCGGCCGGCTGGTTGACTTCCCAATCCTTTTGCGGCGCGAGGCGAATGCGCGCTCCGTTAGCCCCGCCGCGCTTGTCACTGCCGCGGAATGTTGCCGCCGACGCCCAGGCCGTCGTGACCAGTTGGGAGATGGAAAGTCCGGAGGCGAGGATCTGGGCCTTGAGAGCAGAAATATCCTGCTCCCCGATCAATTCATGATCCACAGCGGGAACGGGGTCCTGCCACAGCAACGGCTCCGCGGGAACGAGCGGCCCGAGGCACCGCGTAACAGGCCCCATGTCGCGGTGCGTCAGCTTGTACCAAGCCTTGGCGAACGCGTCTGCGAACTGGTCCGGATTCTCGTAGAAGCGCCTTGAAATCTTTTCGTAAACAGGGTCGAACCGCAAAGAGAGATCAGTAGTCAGCATGGATGGAGCGTGACGCTTTGACGGATCGTGCGCGTCCGGCACCGTGCCGGCGCCTGCGCCATGCTTCGGCTTCCACTGCTGCGCGCCCGCCGGGCTCTTGGTCAGTTCCCATTCGTAGCCGAACAGGTTCCAGAAGAAGTTGCTGCTCCACTTCGTTGGCGTTGTGGTCCAGATGACTTCCAGGCCGCTGCCGATCGCGTCAGCCCCTTTGCCCGTGCCAAATTTGCTCTTCCAGCCGAGGCCCTGCTCCTCGATGCCGGCGGCTTCCGGTTCTGGGCCCACCAGTGCCGCATCGCCAGCGCCGTGGGTTTTGCCGAAGGTGTGACCGCCAGAAATCAGCGCGACCGTTTCTTCGTCGTTCATCGCCATGCGGGCAAACGTTTCGCGAATATCCTTGGCCGCGGCGAGCGGATCCGGGTTGCCGTTCGGCCCTTCCGGATTCACGTAAATGAGTCCCATTTGAACAGCGCCGAGAGGATTCTCGAGCTGACGGTCGCCGCTGTAGCGCTCGTCCGCCAGCCACTTGCCCTCAGGCCCCCAGTAAATGTCTTCTTCCGGCTCCCAGATGTCTTCGCGCCCACCGGCGAAACCGAAGGTCTTGAATCCCATCGACTCCAGTGCGACGTTACCGGCGAGGATCATCAGGTCGGCCCAGGAGATTTTCCGACCGTACTTTTGCTTGATCGGCCAGAGCAATCGGCGCGCCTTGTCGAGGTTCACGTTGTCCGGCCAGCTATTGAGCGGCGCAAATCGCTGTGCTCCGGAGCCCCCGCCACCTCGGCCATCGGAGATACGGTACGTGCCTGCGCTATGCCACGCCATACGGATGAAGAGCGGCCCGTAATGGCCGTAGTCCGCGGGCCACCAATCCTGCGAGTCCGTCATCAAGACATGGAGGTCCTTGATCACGGCATCCAAGTCAAGGCTCTTGAACTCCTCGGCGTAGTTGAACGCCTCGCCCATGGGGTCGGACAGCGGGCAGTGGTGGTGCAAGACCTTCAGGTTCAGTTGATTGGGCCACCAGTCTGCGTTTGTCGGGGTCCCAGCCATTGTATGTTTGCGAGCGCCGCCCGATACCGGGCACCTGGTTTCGGTTGACACGTTTTGCTCCTGATGATCGGGGACAGGCGTTCCCGCTGCGTTGGTGAGTTGCTTATCCATCTGTTGGTCTCCCTCCGAATTAGTCAAAAAACTGTGACGAGCTACGAACCAAACCTGCCTTTTCCATTCGCGCAATCGCCGCTGGCCGCGCTTGCTGATGCGCGCCATTCATCCGGTATCCGCACGCCTACGACACTTGACGGGAATCGTGCCGCGGAACGCACTTCGCGCAGAGCCCCCGGAAAATGAGTTCACATTCGCGAAGAATCCGCTTACCCAGAGAGCCCGAGGCAGGCCCGGGCACGTCGTACCACTCCATGTCCTCAACCTTGCCGCAGCGGTCGCAGATGAAGTGGTGATGCCGCATGCCTTTCGCATCGAATCGCGCGGCGCGGCCCTCGACGGCCACTTCACGCACCAAACCCGCCTGCACCAAGTCCCGCAGATTGTTATAAGTCGTGGCCCTTGAAGAGCGCGGATCCGCGCGATTCAAGCCTCCGAAGATTTCCGCAGCCGTGGGATGGCTGTTGCGTTTCAACAAGAATGCCATCAGGGCGTAGCGCTGAGGAGTGCACCGCAACCCGCTGCTTTCCAAGGACTGCTTGATCGCCGCAGGGTCCATGAAGAACTTAGAATATATCTAATATGATATTTTGTCAAGACTCATGCTTTGGTTGCGGCTGCGAGCAGAAAACGGGCGGATGCCGAATAGAGTATCCGCATCGAGTGGCCGCCTTCACTCTTCCAACGTCGAACGGTCCCGATGTTGCGCTGGCGGGGTCTTGAGCAGTGGGCGACAGATTGGTGCGGAATCATGAGACGCGACTTCCCTGCATAGCACCACGTTCGCAACAACCACCCGCCGCCTCGCGCAATTGTGTCCAAATGATCGCCCATCTGGAAGCGATCCACATGAGCGCGAAGTCGCCTACCCTTCCTTGTGATCGCCGGTGCGGCTCTGGCCGATCCACAGGGCCGAACGCGCCGGGGCACGGTTCATCGCATCTGGGGCTGGCCGGTGAAGCCGAACAGACGCTCGGTCTCCGGGCGCAGCAGGACCCACAGGCCGTAGATGCCCAGGGCCGTGCCGATGGGCACTTGCAGCAGGTCCAAAGCCGAGAGCACGATGGTGAGGATCCGCGCCCAAGGCTGGAACTTCAGCAAACCCACCCCCGCAATGATGCCTGGTATGGAAAGCAGCATTACGAACCCGCAGATCGCCAGCCCGATGACGCCGAGGACTGGGATCGCGATGTGCCAGGCGTCGGGATCGTGCGGATTCGCCGCGCCGACAATCCCGGCAATTCCACCGAAAACGACCAGGACGACCAGCGCGGCAAGTATGCCCAACGACCCAAACACGATGTGCAGATAAGCAAGGATTCGGACGTGGTCTCTCATGGGCTCTCCGAGGTTCGCCTCATTCTATAACAGGTACGCGAGGCTGAGGAATTCTGTTCCATCGTCCCGGAACTGGTATTACCATAGAGTTGCGATGCTCTTCGAGATACCGTCCGCCAAGAACCTGGAAGCCATTGACCGGGGGTTGCAGGAAGCCGCCGCCCGGCATCAGTTCGGCATCATCACCGTTCACAACCTGAAGGAAACCATGGCGAAGAAGGGCGTGGATTTCGCCGGCGAATGCCTGGTCTACGAGGTATGTAACCCCCACCAGGCCAAGAAAGTGCTGGAAGCCAACGGAGCCGTCTCGACCGCGCTGCCCTGCCGCATCTCCGTCTACCGCTCGGGCAACGGCTACCGGTTGGCGACGATCCTGCCCACGGCGCTGATGAAGATCTTCGCGACCCCCTCCCTGGTGCCGGTGGCGCGAGAAGTGGAGGAAGTGATCGTGGCTATGATGAAGGAAGCGGCCTGAGCCACTTCCTCAGCACTAGGGCAACTGCCACGAAGCCGAAGGCCAGCACGGCGACGGGCACCACGTGCATCCACCACCAGCGCGCTCCTTGGGGCTCCACTAAGATGCGTGCGCCGTAACGTTGCGTGTACAGGTCCAGGATCTCTTGGTCCGACTTGCCGCTGGCGACGAACTGCTCGATCTCCGCTCTCATGGCAAATGCCACGTCGCTGGTGTGCCGGGCGACTGGTTCGGAGTAGCAGCAGGGCGCGAGGAGTGAATTCTCGAGCTTCTCGATCCTTTGACGCTGGTCGCCGCCCGCCTGGGCAAGGAGCGGAAGGCCCGCCACGAGCGCCATGCCCAAGCTGAGCCATAGTCTGTTCATCATTCAGCTAGCCTCCAGCCGGCTCGATGCAGGCATTGATCCAGGCTGTATGTGATTGAAAACAAATAGCAACGCCGACATGGCCTGTGCAGCGCTTGCACAAGTGGGCGCTACGGTTCGGCAGATCCTGCGCGGAGCCCAGAAAACAGGATACACTATAAGTCGAGTCGGTATATAATCAATTGCCTTCATCCGGGTGAGCCGGTACCGCTGGAACGAGCCCCTATGCTTGCTGCCTTAGGTCCTGTGGCCTTTTTGTTCGCGACGTCCCCACTGCAACGGGCGGTGAACGCTCTGACGGATGACACTTTCTCCGGCATCCACCAGTTGAGCTGGTTTGACTGGTCGCTTCTGATCCCCTATTTCGGCATCATGCTGGTGCTCTCCGTCTACGGAATGTACCGCTACGAGGTGATGCGCAACTACCTCAAGACGCGCAGAAAGATCCAGACGGAACCCCTCCGGTGCTTCGACGAACTTCCCAGGGTGACGGTGCAACTTCCTCTGTACAACGAAAGATACGTCGTCGAGCGGCTGGTCGAGGAGGTCCTCAAGCTGGACTACCCCAGGGACCGGCTGCAGATCCAGGTGCTGGACGATTCCACCGATGAGACCCATCCTTTCACCGAAGCGCTGGTGGAACGCTATCGGGCCATGGGGCAGCCCATCGAGTACCACCATAGAATCAATCGCGAGGGTTTCAAAGCGGGGGCGCTCCAAGATGGCCTGAAGACTGCCACCGGGGAACTCGTCGCCATCTTCGATGCCGACTTCGTCCCGCCCACCGGCTTCCTGAAGCGCACCGTTCACTTCTTCACCGATCCGGCGGTGGGCGTGGTGCAGACGCGCTGGAGCTACCTGAACCGCGAGTACAACGTGCTGACGGAAGTCGAGGCGATGCTGCTCGATGGGCATTTTGTTCTGGAACACGTTGCCCGCTGCGGCCGGGGCTTCTTCTTCAACTTCAACGGGACCGCCGGCATCCTGCGCCGCAAGATGATTGAAGACGCGGGCGGCTGGCAACACGACACCCTGACCGAAGACTGCGACCTCAGCTACCGGGCGCAGCTCAAGGGGTGGCGTTTCCTCTATCTGCCGGGCCTGGACTGCCCGTCGGAGCTGCCCGTGGAGATGCACGCCTTTCAGGTCCAGCAGTCGCGCTGGGCCAAGGGGCTGACCCAGACCGCCAGAAAGGTGCTGCCCAGCGTCCTGCGCGCCCCCATCCCCTGGCGCCTGAAAGCGGAGGCATTCCTGCATCTGACGCCCAACATCTCCTACCCCCTGATGGTGGTCGTCTCCGCCCTCATGCTACCGGTCATGATCGTGCGGTTCTATATCGGCTGGTGGCAAATGGCGCTGATCGACCTGCCCTTGATGATCGCCTCCTTCTTGTCCATTGCGGCCTTCTATCTCATGGCCCAGCGAGAGCTGAACCCGAAGACGTGGAAACGGTCGATCTTCATGATGCCCGCCCTGCTGGCGGTGGGAGTGGCCCTGGCGGTCATCAACACCCGCGCGGTCTTTGAAGCGCTGCTCGGGATCAAGAGCGGCTTTGTCCGCACAGCCAAGTACGCGATTGGGCACGACCGCGTCCACCTGGGCGACACGAAGTACCGGCGCAAGAGCGGCTGGCTGCCTTTCGTGGAGCTGGCGATAGGGACCTACTTCCTGTATATGATGTACTGGGCCATCGACAGCTACAACTTCCTTGCGCTGCCCTTCCTGGCGCTGTTCGTTGCCGGTTACTATTGGGCGGCCTCCGCCACCCTCTATCAGGAGTACCGGATGAGGCTGCGCTGGCAGCGCGAGCGGCGAGTGGCGCTGGAAACCGCCCGCTGACTTCCCCTATTGCACCTTCTGGAACTTCGCCACGAGTCCTTCGGTCAGCTTACGGGAATGATTCGTGGCGGTCTCCACGGCCGAGATCAGCATGGCGCGTAATCCGTGCCGTTCCAGCTCGTGGATGGCCGCGATCGTCACACCGCCCGGGGTAATGACTTGGTCCCTCAGGATGGCCGGGTGTAGCCCGGTTTCCCGCACCAGCTTGGCGGCGCCTAGCACGGTCTGCTCGGCCAGCTTCGTGGAGATCTCGCGCGAGAGGCCCATCTTGAGCCCGCCCGCGATCAATGCCTCGATGAACATGTAGGCGTACGCCGGACCGCTTCCGGAAAGCGCGGTCACGGCGTGCATCAGGTCCTCCTCCACAAAGCACACCACCCCGACCGCGCCCAGTATCCGTTCCACGACCTTGCGCTGGGTTGCGCCTCCCACCGCATTGGCAGTCAGCGCGATGGCGCCCTCCTGCACCACCACCGGAATATTGGGCATGGCGCGGAAGATGGGAATTCGCTTGCGGACGATCCCCTCGATGAGCGAGATGGGCACCGCCGCCGCGACCGAGATCAGGATCTGGTCCCCGCGAAGAACCTCGCGGATCTCTTCGAGGACCCCGGGCAAAGTCCCGGGTTTCACGGACAGGATGACGATGTCCGCCCACTGTGCCGCCTCAACGTTGCCCCCGGCCGTGGCCTTGATGTGGTACTGCCGGGAGATCTCCTTTACCCGCTCCGGCGAGCGGTCCGTGGCCACAATGTGTTTGCGGTCGGCCACACCACCGTTCAAGATGCCGCCGATGAGCGCGCCGCCGATGTTTCCGGCGCCCAACACGGCAATTCGCTTCATTTCAGACATGCGGCCATTGTATCTCGCGCGGCCGGTCGAAAGCCCTACACGCCTCGGCCGTGCCCGTTGATCTTCACCGCCCCCGTGTAGGTGTAGATGGCCTCGAACCGCAGGAAGTATGAGGGCGAAGCGACGGAGTAGAAGCTGCCGGGCGCCAGATACTCGTAGAGCACGTGGCCCTTCCAGTGGCTGTTGGCCGTGTAGTCCACCCGAATCTGGGGCATGCCGCCGCGCGAAGTGCCCTTGCCGAAGGTGACTGCGCTGCCCGGGAACGGATGCCCCGCCGTCACCTGGTAGTAAGTGAGGCGAACGTTTACCGGCTTCACGGGCGAATAGCCCCACTCGGCCTGCCACATGTCGGTGTTGGTCCAGTAGCTGGGACCCTTCTCGCGAAACTGGCTGTAGATCAGCATCTCGCTGTATTTGGGCCAGCGTGCGAACAGTGGGTCCCAGCCTTCGATCTTGTTGGTTGTGGCGGGATCGTCGCCGGACATGCCGATGTAGCCCCCCAGCAGGTAGCTCCTCCCGCCGGGTCCGAAGGCCTTCTTCAGGTACGCATAGCCGCCCCGGGCCGAGACGGTGTAGTTCGGGTGTTGCGCGCCCCACTCGAGCGCCAACTCGCCCGTCAGGCTGAAGCCGTTCTTGAGTTTCTGCACCACGCGGCCTCCGGCGGTGGACAGGTGCCGGTCCCCCTGGTACTGCGGGTTCGAGACGGGCCGCAGATCGCCGGTTTCCTTCTTGTAGAAGTAGTAGGCCTCGACCGCCGTGTTCTTCAGGTTGTTGTCCGTGTAGTAGGTCCCCAGCGCCTGTTCGTTCCAATCCTGCAGCGCCTTCGATCGGTCGTGTATGCGTGGCAGGTACCGGTCCGTGCGTGGATCGGAGATGCCGATCAGCTCCAGCTTGGACTTCTTCACGGTATAACCGAGCACAGCCGCGTTGAAATAGATGGACCGCGAGCCGTCTCCGGGGGTGCCCTCGAAGATGAGGAAGCCTTCTCCCTTGTTCAGGTTCTGTCGGCCCACCCTCAGCGTGAGGCCCTTGATGAACAGCTTCTTGACGTCGAGATAGGCGGTCTCGAAGATGACCTCATCGAACTTGAAAGGACGGTCCGGCGTCACGATCTCGTTGGTCTCCTGGTTCAGCCCTACCGAGAAATCCACGTTCTTGCTGACGGGCGCTTTCATCCACAGACGCGTCCGGTAACGGACCTGGACGCGCTGGTCGTCCAGCGTGTTGTTGAAGTCGAAGAGGTTGTTCCAGTCCTCGTTGCGGACGCGCTGTTCGAAGCCGTATTCAAAAACCTTGCCTTCATTGTTGTTCTGCGCGCCTAGCTGCAGCGCCATGAATAGGAGCAGTATGACGAATCGTTTCATGATATTCCTTGAGATTTCGCGAGCGGCCAAACGCCCGCTCGAATGCGGGAAGTGATCTCTCGATGGTTTGCCTTGGCACGGTCAGCGACAGACGGAAGTAGCCGCCACGGCCAAAGCCGGCGCCCGGCACCGCCAGCACACCTTCCTGCAGCAGCAGGCGTATGAAGGCGACATCGTCCGGGATGGGACTCTCGGGAAAAAGATAGAACGTGCCCTCCGGTTTGGGGGCATCGTATCCAATCGCTGTCAGGCCCTCGCACATCAGGTCGCGTCTTTCCTGGTAGCTTCGGATGTCCGCTTGGACCCCTATGGTCTCCGTCACCACCCTCTGCCACAGCGCTGGTGCGTTGACGAAGCCCAGTACGCGGTTGGAGAAGGTGCAGGCGTCCAGCAGTGCGGCCGCCTCCGGCAGGCGCGGCGAGATCGCCAGGTATCCTATGCGCTCGCCGGGGATGGCGAAGGTCTTCGACCAGGAGTTGGCGATGACGGTTCGTTCCACGATAGAAACGACCTCGGGGTGCGTGCGGCCGTCGAAGACAATCGGCGTGTAAGGCTCGTCGCTGATCACGGTCACAGGATGGTCGAGGCCCGAAATCAGGCGGTTCAACTCGCGGAGCGACTCTTCCGGATAGATCCTGCCGGTGGGGTTGTTCGGCGTGTTTATGATGATTGCCTTGGTTCGCGGGCTTATGGCCGCGGCAATCCGCTCCACATCGGGGAGAAATGTCGCGTCGGTTTCGACGGGAACCATCCGGGCCGCGTGGTTCTGGATGTAGAACGGGTATTCGGAGAAGCAAGGCATCAGGACGATGACCTCGTCGGCGGGATCGATGACCGAACGAAGGTACACGTTGCAGGCCCCGGCCGAGCCCACGGTCATGAGGACGTGATCCGGGGTGAAAGGCAGCCCCGTCCGCCGGGCCAAGTGATCGGCGACGGCCTTGCGGGCCGTGGCGAAGCCCGCGTTGGGCATGTAAGCGTGGATCTGGAGAGGATGCTCAGCCGAGAGGCGGGCCAGCGTGGAGAGGACTTCCGCCGGAGGATCGAACGTCGGGATTGCCGAGGGTGAAGTCGAAGATATTCTCCGCGCCCCGCTCGGCTTTCAGCCGGGCCCCCTCCTCGAACATCCTGCGGATCCAGGAGGCTCGCTCGAGCTGCTCCACGACGGTCCGGGCGAGGCTCATCCCTGGCTACCGCCGCTATAGACTTCCACGCTCTCGACAACGTTGATGCCCGCCGCCTGGAGAAGTTCGATCGCCTCATCGGGCTGGTCAAAGCGGAAGATGAGCACGGCCTTGTCCTGCCGTCCGAAGGTGAAGGCGTACATGTACTCGATGTTGGTCCCGCTGTTCTCGATGGTTTCGAGAACGTGGACCAACCCGCCCGGCCGGTCCGGAACCGCGACGGCTAGGACCTCTGTCACGTTGACCACGTAACCCTGGTTCTTGAGTACTGCCGTCGCCTTCTGCCAATCCGACACGATCAACCGCAAAATGCCGAACTCCTGCGTGTCGGCCAGTGAGAGAGTTCGGATGTTCACGCCCGCGCGGGCCAGTAGACGGCACGGTTCGATGATCCGCCCGGGCTTGTTTTCGAGAAACAGAGACAACTGCTGGATCTTCATGACTGCCTCATCAGTCCGCCAGGTTCCGGCGGTCGATCAACCTCTTGGCCTTTCCCTCGCTTCGCTGGATACTGTGCGGTTCCACCAACCGCACGTGCACCCTGATGCCCAGGATCTGTTCCAGCGCGTGCACCAGCCGCGCCTGCAAGTCCTCAAGGGCCCCGATCTTGTCGCTGAAAACCTCCGGGGTGACCTCGATCTGCACTTCCATCTCGTCGAGGCCTTTGTCCCGCGTGAGGATGATCAGGTAGTGGGGCAGTGTGCCCTCCGCCGCCAGAAGCGCCGTCTCCACCTGGGAGGGGAAGACGTTCACGCCGCGAATGATGAACATGTCGTCACTGCGGCGGGCAATGCGGCGCATCCGCCGCAAAGTGCGCCCGCAAGGG
Source organism: Bryobacterales bacterium (assembly GCA_963798455.1). Classification (GTDB taxonomy): domain Bacteria; phylum Acidobacteriota; class Terriglobia; order Bryobacterales; family Bryobacteraceae; genus CAWCTD01. The sequence goes on along the minus strand of CAWCTD010000003.1, from coordinate 2,474,188 downwards.
CATTCGCCCGGGAGGAGCGCCGTGATGTCGCGCGTGCGGTACCGCAGCATCGGCATGGCCCTCTTGCTGAGCGTGGTGAGCACGAGCTCGCCTTCCTCGCCTTCGGGCAACGGATCGCCGGTCGAAGGGTTGATGATCTCCGGGTAGAAATGGTCCTCGAAGACATGCAGGCCGAACTGGCAGGCGCACTCGCTCGCCACGCCGGGGCCGGTGATTTCCGACAGGCCGTAGATGTCGTAAGCCTTGATGCGCGTGCTCGATTCGATATGCCTGCGGATGGAATCACTCCAGGGCTCCGCGCCGAACACGCCCACGCGCAGAGGGAGCTGCCGCATATCCACGCCCAGTTCCCCGGCGCGCTCGACCAGGTGCACGAAGTAGCTCGGGGTTGAGCAGATGGCCGTCACGCCGAAGTCCTTCATGACCATGATCTGCCGGTCGGTGTTGCCGCCCGAGATCGGAATGACCGTCGCCCCCAGCCCCTCGGCGCCGTAGTGCGCCCCCAGGCCGCCCGTGAATAACCCGTAGCCATAGGCGTTCTGAACGATGTCGCCCTTGCCCAGTCCGCAGGAGGCCAGGGTCCGGACCATGGCGTTGGTCCACACATCCACGTCCCCTTGTGTGTAGGCCACGACGATGGGTTTGCCGGTGGTGCCGCTGGATGCATGCAGGCGAACGATCTCCTCCATGGGGCTGGCAAAGAGCCCGAACGGGTAGTTGTCACGCAGATCTCCCTTGACCGTGAAAGGGAGGCGCGCGATGTCTTCCAGGGAGCGAATGTCCTCCGGCGCCACCCCCCTCTCCCGCATCTGGGCGCGAAACAGCTCCACTTTGTCATAGGCACGCCGGACCACGGCCTGGAGCCTCTCCAATTGCAGCCTCTTGAGAAGCGGCGTGGGAATGTAGTCCGGCGCACTGGCCGGATGATAGTGCGTCTCGACAGCTTCACGCGTCAAGGTCATCTCCATGCTCCGTTCGATTGCTTCAGGACCGCGGCGCGACCGGTCTCGAATGCAGCCAAGTTGGCCTCGTGCAGGTGCTCTCGCAAGCTTGCGCGTATGGCAGCCAGCCAGTCCTGTTCCGGGATGCCGAGCCAGGCGCTGAGCGCTCCCACCAATGCCACGTTCAGGCTCCGCCTGGAGGCCAAAGCGGCCGGGTCCGCCAGACCCGGATGGATCAGTATACCTCCAGGCCGCAAGAGATCCCGGTTGATTTCGAGCTGGCCCGGATCCACCAGCAACAGGAAGTCCGCCTCGCCGTGAGGGACCATGGGGCTCAGCACCTGGCGGCCAAAGCGCACGTCGCTTGCTACCGAACCGCCGCGCTGGCTCATGCCGTGGACCTCGCTCTTCTTCACGTCCAGCCCGGCGCGGAAGGCGGCGCCCGCCACGATGTCGGAGGCCGTGAGCACTCCCTGGCCGCCCAGCCCCGCGATCACAACGTTGGTGACGTCCGAGGTACTTGCAGAATTCGTCGAAGGACCGCTTGCTGACGCGCGCGGCTCTGTAAGCTCTTGTGGTCTAACGGCGCGTTTTCGAGCCGCGACCGTTAGGGAGCGGTCGCCTACGAATTCTGCAAGCACCTCGTGCCTCTCACTCACCGTTTTCCTCGCACTTCTCATAAGCCTTGATCTTGCCGGTGGCCAGCAGGCAGTTGCGCCGCGCCACGATCACCGCCAGCTCAGCGGAATCGAGGCACTTCTTCACCAGGTCCCCGAAACGTGACGGGTCCAAGGTCGGATCCAGCACGTGGATGCGGGGCACCCCCATGGACCTGGCGAGGTCTTCGAACGAGACCTTTCCGGTTGGCTGGTGATCGAGGGTCCGGCCGGTGCCCGGGTGCTCCTGGAGGCCTGTCATGGCGGTGGTCCCGTTGTCCAGGATGATGAGCAGGTGCCCGCCGGGAGGCGGGTTGTACACCATTTCCACGAGCCCGGTGATTCCGCTGTGGACGAAGGTGCTGTCGCCGATCACGCTCACCACTCGCCTGGCCTCCTCGGGGGGCAGGGACATGACGCAGGCCGAGACCAACTCCGACAGCGGCGCCCATGCAAACCAGCGTATCCATCGCTTCAAAGGGCGGGAGCACGCCCAGCGAGTAGCAGCCGATGTCGCCCGAGACGATGCAGTCTAAATCGTGCAACGCCTGGAACACGACGCGATGCGGGCAGCCTTTGCAGAGGCTTGGGCGGCGTGCCCGGCGGCGGGGCCGACTCGGGAGTGAGGTCGCCGGCCAGGATGCGGCGCACGCGCCCCACGTCCAACTCTCCAAACCGGTACATCTCCGGCTTGGATTCGACCGCGATGCCCGCCGCGCGGATCGAGTCTGCCAGGTAGGGATCGCCCTCCTCGATCACCACGCAGCGCTTCACGCTCGCGGCGAAGGAGCGGATCGTCCCCAGGGGCAGCGGATAGGTCATGCCGAGTTTCAGCATGGCCGCCTCGGGCGCCGCCTCGCGCGCGTGCATGAAAGCGATGCCCGAGGCGATGATGCCCTGCTGAGGGCCGCCGTCGAACCGGTGGTTGGGTCCCGACGCCTCGTTCCAGGCGTCGATCTCGGTCAGCTTCTTGCGCAGCCGACGGTGGGCGGGCCGCGCGTAGGCGGGAATCATTACCCGGCCCTGGATGTCCCGCTGGAACTTCGGACACGGCGGGCCGGCGACGGAATCGAGGGGCCGGACCACCGTCTTCGAATGGCACACGCGGGTGGTCAGGCGCAGCAGGACCGGCATGCCCCATTGCTCGGAGATCTCGATCGCCAGGAGCGCGAAATCGTAAGCCTCCTGGGAATCGGAGGGCTCGAGCATGGGCACGCCCGCGGCCACGGCATAGCGGCGGTTGTCCTGCTCGTTCTGGCTGGAAGCCATCCCCGGATCGTCGGCCGAGACGACGACCAGCGCGCCGGTGACGCCGGTGTAGGCCACGGTGAAAAGCGGATCGGCAGCGACGTTCAGGCCGACGTGCTTCATGGTCACCAGCGCCCGTGCCCCGGAGTAGGCTACGCCGATGGCAACCTCCAGGGCGACCTTTTCATTGGGAGCCCATTGTGCCTTGCCGCCGTATTCGGAGAAGGCTTCCAGAATCTCGGTGGAAGGTGTGCCGGGGTAGCCGGTGCCGAGGAGGACGCCGGCGTTCCGTGCCGCAAGGGCTACGGCTTCGTCTCCGCTTAGCAGCAGGCGGTCAGGATGACTCATGCGAGACTCACAAGGAGCACGGAAGCGCCCCGGCAGGCGCAGGTGAATCGGAGCAAACGGTCATTGTATCTCAATATCCCGTGCTCTCGACCGGCGGTGCTAACTGTGACTATCGGGCTACGCACCCAGAAGGTCGTAGACCGGTGGCTTCGGCGCCCAACGAACGAAGGCCTCGGCATACTGGCGCCCGCACTCGATGCCGCGCCAGCGGTTGCAGGTGGTGTAGTCCGGAACCAACCGCGGCTGAGCGGCGAGTGTTTTCAGCGCCTCCACCTTGCGATCAAACGCCTCGGTGATGTCAACGTAGTGATCCGGCACGAAGCCGACGCGTGACGCGGTGCCGATGTTCGGCTCGAAGAACCGGATGTCCCAGGAGACGCGCGCCATCTGCGCGGCTTCGACCACGCTGCGCGATGTCCGCCAGTGGGTCGGATAAGTGAGCTCGTCCTTCCAGTGCGTCAGGATCAGGTCGGGCTTGAAGTCCGCCATCTCTCGCGCCAGCATCTCCATTCGTTCCGGCGTCATACGCAGGGGGCCGTCGCCGAACCCGAACATCTTCCCCTCCGCGCCGATGACTTCAGCACAGGCGAACGCCTCCTTCTCGCGGATGCGCCGCACCTCGTCGACCGGGATGCCCGGCCGTTGCTGGATCAGGAACGCGCTTTCGTCGGACTCGCCCTGGGTGAGCCATATCACCTTTACCTTCGAGCCGGTCCGAACGTGTCTGATGAGGGTCCCGCCGGCTCGCGAGCAGAAATCGGCTGGGTGAGCGCTGACTGCCAGTATCCTCGGGGCGGAACGTGCCGCCGCGGCGCCCGCCTGGGTAGCGCTCCATGCTTCGACCACCGGCGCAGCGGCGCCAACCGACGCGGCGGCGACAAAGTCTCGACGCTTCATTCCGTTATCCTCCATCCGGATATCACCTCACGATGCCGCAGCCGCTGTCAAGCCAAGCCCGGCCACCGGCCTCTGCTTGCCGAGTTCGTCGTGTTACATTGAACAGCGACATGGACAAACCGCTCCCAGACAATGACGCACAGGCCATCCTGGCCGTCGAGTGCGGCGCCTTCGAGCGCTGGGCGAAGGGCGACCTGAACGGGTTCCTGGACGGCTCGGACGACGAGGTGGACTACTTCGATCCGTTTCTCGAAGCCCGGCTGGAGGGCCTGCCCGCGCTCCGTGCGCTATACGACAAGGCGCAGGAAAAAGTGCACGTCGACCGGTGGGAAATGGTCAACCCGAGAGTGGTTGTTTCGGGCGACATGGGGGTGCTGACGTTCAATTTCGTCAGCCACGCCAAAGGCTGTGCGGTGCGCTGGAACACGACCGAAGTCTACCGGCGCAAGAACGGCCAATGGAAGATCTTACACACGCATTGGTCCTTGACACAGCCGCAATTGCCGAACCCGCCCGCGCCGGACATGTAAGGCTGGACCGGACTGACGGCCGCGCCTCCCGGGACACGCACGATTTTCGCATCATCCCAGCCCCTTGCGGAATGTACCCGAAGCCCCAGTGAATGCATCTACATAGGCAGATTGGGGTGGGATACAATGGAGGAAAGTTGTTCAGGGCAGCGCACGACGATGCGTAAGCTGTTGATTTCGATGGTGCTGTTTACGGTAGCCGGTTTCGCCCAGGAGACCGACTTGACCCGCGCGCGAAGCCTGTATCTGCGAACCAGGTACGAGCAAGCTCTGGAGTTGCTGAGGAATTCATCCGATAGGAGCGATCAGGCTCTCCTGCTCACCGGAAAATGCCAGTACATGATGGGGGACTTCAAGAAGGCCTCCGAAGCCCTTGAGCAGGCGACCCGGCTAGACCCGGGCAATAGCGAGGCCCACCTGTGGCTTGGCCGGGCGTACGGGCGCCGGGCCGAGACCTCCAGCTTCCTCACGGCCCCTGGTCTTGCTACCAAGGCCAGGGCCAGCTTCGAGCGGTCCGTCGAACTGAACCCCGCGAACAAAGACGCCGTCAGCGACTTGTTTGAGTACTACCTCGAAGCGCCGGGCTTTTTGGGCGGCGGCATGGATAAGGCGAGGGCACTGGCAGAGAGGACCAAAGACGCCGACCCGGCCGAGTACTATTACAGGCTGGCGCTGATTGCCGACAGGCGCAAGCAGTACGCCGCCGCCGAGCAACAACTCAGGCGGTCGGTGGAGATTGCGCCACGCCAGGTCGGCCATCTGATCGAACTGGCCAAGTTCTTCGCCCGGACCGGTCAGTACGCTCAGAGCGACCAGACCTTTCTTCAAGCTGAAAAGATGGCGCCGAACAACACGCACCTGATGTATGAGCGCGCCAAAGCTTACATCAATGCGCGCCGGCGCCTGGCCGAGGCACGGTCGCTGCTTCAGCGCTACCTCAGCTCATCCCTCACGCCCGACGACCCGCCCCGCGGCGAGGCCGAGCAGCTCCTGAAACAAGTGGGAAGCATCTAAGAACTCGCATGCACCTCGGGGAGGCGTTCGGCTTCAGCGTTCGCGCCCTCAGCGCCAATAAGATCCGCACTTTCCTGACGGCTCTGGGCATGGTCATTGGCAATGCCTCCGTCATCCTTGTCGTCACCATCTCCCTGACCAGCCGCGACTACATTCTCGAGCAAATCCGGGGCATCGGGTCCAACATGATCTATGCCTACTACGAGAGCGGAGACCAGGCAGGCACCGACGTGGCGGCGGATTACGTCAAGCTCGCCGATGTCCAGGCGGTCCGGGAGCAGTTCGGCCCGCGCCTCATGGCCGCGACCGGCGTGATGACCCAGTTCGACCGCATGCTCATCGGCGGCCGGGAGGAGGACGTCAAGGTCATCGGGTCGGACGAGTACTACTCGCCGGTGAGGAACCTGGTGCTGCTTTCCGGCCGCTTCCTGGACTGGAGCGATGTCTCGCTGCGGCAGAAAGTGGCGCTGCTCACCGAGAAGCTGGCCCAGCGGCTGTACGGCACCCAGAGCGCCAGCATCGGCCAGCTTCTTAAGGTCCACGGAATTCAGTTCACCGTGATCGGGACCTTCAAGGAAAAAGTGACGAGTTTCGGTTTCTCGGAGCTTTCGAGCGAGACGGTCCTGATCCCCATCACCGTGATCCGATACTTCACCCCGGTGGAACGTATCGATCCGATGTACGTGCAAGTCAGGCGTTCCGAGGACGTGGTGCCCATGACCTCGGCGGTGAAGTTGCTGCTGGAGAGCCGGCACCGTCCCGGAGCGCGCTACTACGTGGAGAACCTGGCCGCTATTCTGAACACGGCCGAAAGCATCGCGCTGGTGCTCACCATCGTCCTGGTCCTGATTTCGGCCATCGCCTTGATCATTTCCGGCATCGGAATCATGAACATCATGCTGGTGACGGTGACGGAACGGACGCGCGAGATCGGCATACGGATGGCGGTCGGGGCCTCCCGCCGCGAGGTGCTTCAGCAGTTCCTGCTGGAGGCGGTCCTGCTCAGTTTATCGGGCGGCGTGGCGGGAATCCTCCTGGGAGTCTCAATGCCCCTGAGCGTGCAGTACTTTGTGGAAGGCGTACGGGTGCCGATCTCGATCACCGCGATCGTGGTGGCGTTCGTGGTCTCCTGCCTGGTGGGGCTCGTGTTCGGGTTGCTGCCCGCCAACCGCGCCGCCCACCTGAACCCCACGGAAGCCCTACGATACGAATAGTGAGGTGACTCTTCATGTGCAGCTTCCGCATCGCACTGATCCTGACTGCCTGCGTGGCGTGCGCCCAGGTGCGCACCATCACGCTGAAAGAAGCCATCGACCTGGCCACGAAGCAGAACCCCGAGATCGCACTGGCGCAGCTTGACCAACGCAAGGCCGGCGCGGCGGTCCAGGTGGCCCGCGATCCCTTCATGACGAAGATCGCGGCCGGCAGCGGGCTGGCCTACAGCAGCGGCATCCCGATGAGCATTGAGGGGTCGACGCCTTCCATCATCCAAGCCCAGGCCAGCCAGTCCCTCTTCAACCGGCAGCAGACGAACCTGGTCGCGGCAGCCCGGGAGAATGCCCGCGGCGCGGTGATAGACGCCTCGGCCAAGCGCGATGAGGTGGTCCTCCGCACGGCCCTGGCCTACCTCGACGCGGAGCGCTCCGCCAGGATGGCAGAGACCCTCCGCAAACAAGTCGAGAGCCTGGAGAGGATCGCGCAGACGGTGACCTTGCGCGTCAATGACGGCCGCGAACTGCCGGTCGAGGCCAAGCGGGCCAACCTGGATCTGGCCCGCTCGCGCCAGCGTCTGGAGTCGCTGGGGGCCGACCGAGAATACGCCGAAGATCTGCTGGCGGCACTGCTGGGCATCGAGACCGGAGAGCGGATCCGCGTGGCCGTCGAGGACCGTGCGCCTGCCCCGGCGCCCCCCAGCGAAGACGCCTGCGCCGAGGCGGCGCTCGCCGCCAGTACGGAAGTGCGCCGGCTGGAGTCCGCCCTCGTCGCCAAGGGTTTCGAGGTCCGCGCGCAGAAGGCGGCTAAACTCCCGCGAGTCGACCTCGTGGCGCAGTATGCGCTCCTCGGCCGGTTCAATAACTACGACCAGTTCTTCAGCAAATTCCAGCGGCATAACGGGCAGATCGGGGTCTCCTTTGTGATTCCTCTTTTCTCCGGCCCGGCGGCGAACGCCCAGGTGTTCCAGGCCGAAAGCGACGTGGCCAGGTTGCGGCTGGAGCTGGAGTCGGCGCGCAACCGCATCGCCATCAATGCCCGCCATCAATATCAGCAGGTGAAGCAGGCCGAGTCCGCGCGGGAAGTCGCCCGGCTCGACCTCAACGTCGCCCGCGACCAGGTGTCGTTGCTGCTGGCCCAGATGGAGGAAGGACGCGCTCCACTGCGGCAGGTGGAGGAAGCACGCCTCGCCGAGGACGGCAAGTGGCTGGCCTTCATCGATAGCAACTACGCGCTGGAGACCGCCCGGCTCAACCTGCTCTACCAGACCGGAGAGCTGCTGGCGGCGCTAAGGTAGGGGGCGCGCCGGCGGCGCCGTCCGCGCTGGTAGAATCACTCTATTATGGTCGTCGGAATTGAACATGTGGCGATTGCCTCGCCCGATGTCCAGAAATTGGCTCAGTGGTACGTCGAGACGCTGGGCTTTACCATCAACTACAACTCCGGCCGGACCGTCTTCGTGAAGGCCCCTAACGGTTCGATGATCGAGATCATCACCTCGGAAGGCGAGCGGCCGGCTCAGACTCTGAAGGATCCCGGCTTGCGGCACATGGCGCTGGCCGTCAGCGACTTCGAAGCTGTCTACGGCAAGATCAAGGCCGCCGGCGTCAAGTTCGTCTCGGAACCGGCCGACAGCAAGGGGGTCAAGGTCGTGTTCTTCGAGGACCCGGACGGGAACTACCTGCACCTCATCCAGAGACAGACGCCGCTGCCGTAGAAGCCCGTGGCGAAATTGGCGCAACACAACCCTTGGACTCACTCTCACCACGGGCTCCTGGCCCTACACCCGGATCTTCTCCAGTGGGACGCCGCGCTTGCACAGCTCGCAGGCGGCGGCGTCCCGTGAATAGATGGCATCCAGCTTGGCCAAATAATAGAACGGCAGCGGGCTGAAGTCGGGGGTGCGAGGTGTCGGCTGATAGATTACGACCGCCAGCCCCACCACCTCGGCGCCCTTGGACTCGACCAGCTTTTTCAGTTCCATGAGCTTGGTGCCGGTCCGCAGAATGTCGTCCACCAGCAGCACCTTCTCGCCGGGCACTTGCTCCAGGTACTGCCGGAAGCGCAGCGCTTCGCTCTCGTCCTCGCGTTCGGCCCAGTAGACCTGGTGGGCGCGAAGCGCCTCGCACACGCCGTATGCCACGGGCAGGCCCCCGGTGGCGGGCGTTACGATGGACAGCTCGGGAATGATGGCGCGGATCTCGGGGTGGGCGCGGACCAAGCGGCTCAGTCCCACGCTCAGGGTCTTGGCGTGCTGATAGTACCGCAGGGCCAGCGGCACTTGCAGGTACTCGTTGGCGTGCAGCCCGTTCGGGTACTCGAAGTGCCCGCTTCGCAGCGCGCCGGTCTGCTCGAGGAGGGCGACCACCTCCTCCTGTGTCGGCACCAGATGCATGGCTCAATACGCTCCTTTCCCGGTAACGACCTTCGGGATCGTCCCCAACAGGATCTTCCAGTCCAGGCCCAACGACCAGTTGTCGATGTACTGCATGTCCATCTTCATCCAAGTCTCAAAATCCACCTCGTCGCGTCCCGCCAGCGCCCACAGGCAGGTGAGCCCGGGGCGCATACGCAGGCGCCGCCGCTGCCAGCGCTGATAGCGCTCGACCTCCTCCGACACCGCCGGGCGGGGTCCGACAAGCGACATGTCGCCCCTCAGCACGTTCCACAACTGCGGCCATTCGTCGATCGAGAACTTGCGCAGAAAACGGCCGATGGGCGTCAGCCGGGGATCGTCGCGCAGTTTGAATGCCGTGGTCTTGGCGCTCAAGTGCTGGAGCCTGGCCTTGAGCTCCTCCGCATCCTGGCACATGGAGCGAAATTTGAACAGCACGAACCGGCGGCCGTTCAGACCACAGCGCTCCTGGCGGAAGATGGCCGGTCCGGCCGAGGTCAGCCGGACAAGCAAGGCCACGGCCAGCATGACCGGAAACAGAAGCACCAGCCCCGCCGCCGCGGCGGCCACGTCGGTGAGGCGTTTGATCATCAGTCGAATCTCGTCGTGAGGCGTCGCCGAGAAGGTGAGCAGCGGCACGCGCCCCAGCCGCTCCAGGTACACGGTGCTGTTGACGTGAGGGAAGAAATCCACCGCCACCCGTGTGCGCACGCCCTCCTCGTCGCAGAGCAGGAAGACTTCCTCGAGCTCGGCGAGCCTTTCGCTGTCCACGGCGAAGAGAATCTCATCTATGACGTGCCGGCTGAGCAACTCAGGCAGCGCAGAGAGAGGATGAACTTTGTAAGCTGATCCGAGCCGGATCTCGCCCAGGGCCGGCTCCGGCGTGTCAGCCAGGAAGCCGACCAGGCGGATGCCGTACTTCACCGAAGCCTCCAGGGCCTCTCCCAGCTTTCTGGCCCTCTCGCCCAGTCCGACCACAACCACGTAGTGCGGCGCGCCGAACTCGCTTCTGACCAGCCCGACCAGCCTCCCGGACGACAGCCTGAAGATGAGGAGCAGAACCAGGCTGTATCCGAAAAACAGGCCCAGAAAGAAGCGGCTCAAGTCCATCCGCAGCGTGTACTGGAAGAGCGCGACAGCCGAGGCTCCGAGCGTGCACTGCTGCAGGGCGTCGCGGAGGATGACGCGCGGGTTTCCGGAGTCCAGCTTGTCATAGACCTTGAACCAGATTCCCAGGGCCAGGTAGAAGAGCACGGCGAAGCCCAGCAATAACGCCTTCTCCGGAACTCGCAGGTAGAACTCTCTCTCCAGGTTGAGATGGAAGCGGGTTTGGTAGGCGGCCTCGAACGCGAGTGCCGTCAGCAGTACATCGGAGAGGCCGAACAGGACTCTGACTTTGCGATGGTGGCGGCTGAACACTCAGCAAGAAGGATAGCAGAAGGGGAGGTCATTTCACCCATTGACCGCGGCTGCCTACTGCGTTAGGATGGAGATGCGGGGTGGAGCAGTCTGGTAGCTCGTTGGGCTCATAACCCAAAGGTCGTAGGTTCAAATCCTACCCCCGCAACCAACCTTTTCAACAACTTCCAAGCAAAACCAGTTCTCATGCAGACTCCCGTTAACTCCCAATAGCGGCGAACGACTGCCGTTTTGGAGTGGCTGAGGATGCTTCGGCGGGAGATTTCTTGAAGACCATCTCAACCACTTTGCTGTTGGCTGCCCTCTTGGTCTCGCTCATGGCAGCACCGTAGACATTCATCGTCGTCTGGATGCTGGCATGGCGCATCAGTTCCTTCTGTACAGCTATAGCAGCGCCGCTTTCGTCGAGCCAGGAACGGTAGCTGTGGCGAAAAGTGTGCCAGCCAACTACGCCGCCGATCCCTGCTGCAACAGCCGCCTTGGGAATGTGCTTCCTCTGAATCTGCCCCTGGTGGTACGGCCAGCCAGTCTTGGGATTGGCGAACAACCATCCCTCCGGTGTGGGGCAGCAGCGGTCCCTGTGCTTAAGAAGGGAATCTGCCAGCAGGGGGTCGAGTGGCATCTCATCTCTGGAGTACTCCGTCTTCACGTCACCAACGTGCCCGTGAACGATACTACGCTGCACGAGCAGTGTGCCTCGCTCGAAGTCAAAGTCCCCCGTTCTCCTTTTCACGCTGAGCCGGAACACTGCGTTGCCGGGCAGCCGCCAGCGGAAGGCAGGACAGAGGTTGGCAGAGGCGGCAAATGCCCTGATTCCACAGAAGTAATGGGACTTTTCTGAATGCGGTACGCGAAGTTTGTGCTTGTATCTAGTTCAGTTTTGGGGCAAGCTTGAGGTGCATGGAGCGACGGCGGGGTACCCGATACCCGGTGAGCCTCGATTGCAGGGTGTCTCCTCTCTCCCAGCCCACAGCCAGCCTATCGGGCCAGACGTTGGACATGAGCCGCTGTGGGGTCCTTGTCTCCTTCGATGGAGCAGATCCTTTGCTCGCTGTGCCCGAGGTCGGTAAGCAGGCACGGGTCGTTCTGAAGTTGCCGCAGGTGCCCTACTTTCGCGGGTGCTGGCTGGACTGCAGTTGTGAGGTTGCTCGGGTGGTCAAGCAGCCCGAAGAGCACCTGGTCGCCTTCAACGTGAAACGCTGGCGGTTCCGGCCCGCTCCCGAGGATTCTTCGGCAGTCCATTAGATCTGCGCCGAAGTCCGCTCTAAGTAGTTGCTGGCCCAGGAACCCCTCTTGACAGGGCAAAACAGATGCAGTAGTCTGAAATCCGCCTCGTGACCAACACCAGAACTGCATAGCTCACCGGACAGGTTCACACGGGGCAGACCATCTCCTTCCGGGTTCAACCGGCCCTTCTGGGAGCATCAACCAAGTCCATCGCCGGAGATCTCCGTGAACGCGGCCTGTCTCTCGGGCCAGGACGCGAGTAGGGAAATCCTGGCCTATCGGTTTTTTCGAGAAAAGGAGAAGACCACATGTCCGACATGAACTGTCGAGTGAAACGTATCGGCCTCAGAGTTGTGCTGCTCTGGGGCATCCTGGGGTTGACCATGCTTCTGCCCGCTACCGTCTCGGCGGGCGATTATACGGTGAAGGTCCTGCCACCAAACGGCGTAGACGACACGGACAACATCCAATCGGCGCTGAATGAGTGCGTGGCTCACAGCCCGGGCTGCACAGTGCAGTTGGACGCTGGAACATACTTCACCAGACAACTGGTAACCTACAACTTTAACGGAAACTTCGAAGGTATGGGCAAAAACCGCACGACCATCGAAGCCATCCATTTTCTTCCCGTGTTTACGCGTCACATTCCCACCGACGGTGGGTGCGCGCCAAACCTGACAGATTGCCTGTGGCCCAGCCTCATCATTTTCGTGGACGGCGACATCCACGTCTCTGACCTCTCCGTCAAAATCACCGCGCCTCCCGGCACTGCCACCGCCGGTTGGTATATTCTCGACTCGAAGGTTACAGACCTCCTTGACGCCTTCCGCTTCATGGGCCAGCACCCTACCTACGTCACCATCGATCGCATCGCCGTCGAGGGATTACCAGATGACAGCCCAACCAGCTATGGTGTTAATGTCATCAACAGTGCGATTTACGCTGGTGAACTCGCTCGGAGCCAAACCCCATTTGACTATTACCCCATGAGCGGCGGAACCCTCACCGTCCGCAATAGTTCCTTCAAGAGTGTGTTTGACGGCGTTGGCCAAGGCGGATCCCTCAAAGATATTTCGGTGACGATTGGCGGTTCGCCCTCCACAGGAAATGTCTTTGAGAATGTCAATGTCGGAATCGACCTGGAATCTTCGGAGAATTCCGTTGTCGAGGTTTCCTATAACACGTCCTCGGGAAATTGGTACGGCATGTGGGTCTTGGACGTGTGGCCCGCTTTCGCACCCAGCAAGCCCTCGCAGTACTCCATCCATGACAACAAGTTCACGACAACAGGGTCGAATGCTGGCGGAATCTATCTCTGGAACGATCCAGAGAACCCATGGATTCGCGCGAAGATCTACAACAACACAGTCGAGCCAAAACGGGGCACTCTCGCGGAAGGCATCGGCGCCTACAACACCCAAGGCACCGTCATCTGGAACAACAAAATCCGTGGCAGTGGAGCCGACGCCATCGGCCTGTGGGGCTGTACCTCTTGCACCGTTAGCAACAATAACCTCGGCGGCTTCACCGCCCACCCAAGTCTTGCCCAGATCTATCTCGATCCAAAGACGAGCGACGACAGTGTCGTCTGCTCCAACCACAACGATACAGTGCTTGACCAAGGCACAGGAAACACGGCCATGGGCTGCCAACCATGAGCGCCGCTCCCACCACTTCCGTCGCCCGGCCAAGTCTCCCGAGAAGGAAGCCACCACTTCCGTAGTGGAAGGAAGGATGGCGGGCGGAGAGGGGCATGTGAGAACGGCTGGCCTCAGGCACTTCCTGGCGTTTCCCTACCCGGAAGAGGCAGAGCTGGCCCCTTTCCTCGGGTGACCCAAGAACCCCTCTTGACAGGGCAAAACAGATGCAGTAGTCTGAAATCCGCCCCGTGACCGCCATTAGAACTTCATAAGCCACCGTACACGTTGACACGGGGCGTTGAACTCCCTCCCACTTGAAGGGCCTTTTCAGGAGTGATTGCAAACCCTTCTGCAATCTCCGTGCAGGCAGACCAGGAAGACATAGCGGAAATCTAGGTTCACCAGATATCCCAGAGAGGAGCCTTCCCATGCGAAGATTGGTCTATTACGCGGCCTTGGCGTGTCTCGCCGCGCTTGTTCACGCACAAACAACTCCGGCACCCAAACCGCCTCCTGAGTTGAAGCAACTCGACTATTTTGCGGGGAAGTTGAGTTGCGAAGGGGTCACGAGGCCCGACAACGCCAAAACCCTGAGCACGTCGGAATGCGTGTGGTTCAAGGGCGGCCTAGTCCTCGAATGCCGAACCCATGACATCGCTCCACAAGAGAGCACCGGCGTCCTTATTCTTGGATATAGCACCCCGGAGAAGGCGTACACGGCGTATTCCTACGGCAGCATGGGGAGTGGGCGCGACGTTTCCAAGGGACAGCGGCAAGGGACGACGTGGACGTGGACTTGGGACGGCGAAGAAACATCCGGCAAGAAGCCAGCTAGGTTTCAGATGACCATAACAGAGGACTCGTCGGTGAAGTACCACGTCCAGGCTCGCCGTTCTGTGGCGAGCGGCCCGTGGACAGTAATCAGCGAAGGCACCTGCACAAAAGCAAAGTGAATCCAGTAGCTCCGGCCCATTTTGCCTTTGGGAAGGACGCGGACAGATCGCAAGTAGGGGAGGTTGTCGTGAAGCCAAAAACACTCGTTACAGTTCTGCTTTTTCTCAGCCTCGGCTGCACATCGCAGCAGAGTAACCAATTGACACAGCGGGAAAAGGACCAGATCACGAAGGAAATCACAGCAGTGTGCGACAGCATCATAGCCAAAGCCGAAAAGCTCGATGTGGGATTTCTTGACTACTATGCGGATTCGCCCGAATGGGGGATGGTTAATGCTGATGGTTCCCGCTGGGACCATCAAACAACATTGAAGATGGTCCCTGATTTGTTCAAGTCCATGACTGCCTGGAAATGGACAACCACTCGCCGGGACTTCACATTCGTTTCCAGGGACATGGTCATCTGCGCTTGGGACGGCAAGGACGAGACCACCTTGAAGTCGGGGGACAAGACAACATACGACCCTCACGCCTACACGATGATTTTCAGAAAGATCGCAGGCCAGTGGAAGGCGGTCTACAGCCATGACTCTGGCATTCCCGTCACACAGAAGTCTGGGAAGAAATAGACAGGAGAGAAACCATGACGTTGCGAAAGGTGTTCGTTTGTGTGTTCTCGGTCGCTTCGATGTTGACGTTCGCCGGGTGCCAGACCGCTCCCCCACCAGAGCCGAAGAGGGATGTTGCCGCTGACATAGCGGCGATCAGTGCGATCAATGACAAGGTGACAGCGGGATTCAATTCCAAAGATCCGGCAGGCGTGGCCGCCGTTTACGCCGACGACGCGATCATGATGAACCCGAATCAAGTCGCGGTGGAAGGCAAGCAGGCTATCCTGGCGGCATACGAAGCCATGGCCAAGGAAACGCCGGGGGAAACGGCGTTCACTCTGATTTTCACTCCGCTGG
This sequence comes from Bryobacterales bacterium, assembly GCA_963798455.1. Lineage (GTDB taxonomy): Bacteria > Acidobacteriota > Terriglobia > Bryobacterales > Bryobacteraceae > CAWCTD01. The sequence goes on along the minus strand of CAWCTD010000003.1, from coordinate 2,458,800 downwards.
AAACCCAGGTAGTGGGCGATTGGGCCTATCAGCGAGGCAACTACGCGGCCACTATCACACCGAAATCCGGCAAACCAACGGAACTCCAATTCAAGTATCTAAACATCTATCGGAGGCAGGCCGACGGCTCGTGGAAAATCTATCGGGACATCAGCAATACCAACAGCCCTCCGCCTAGCGCAGCGGGTAAGAAGAAGTAAGACGACGCGGCACTGTGCAGGCTGAGGCTCGGCAAGGGAGGGGCGCAAGCTCGCCACTCTGACGACGGCCCGGTTTGGTGGAGCAAGTGCAGAAAACCGCACTCGTGCGGGAAGTGCAGAAAACTGCACAAGCTCTCTTGCCCCTCTGCGGGTCTCCCAAGACCGGCCATTGAGGCTCAACCGAAAATCGGCCAACGGAGCCGACTCAGGAAACGGACAACGACGGGATGTGCATTCCGACGGTGGGGGCGACCACTGTGCTGAGCCTGAGGATTGCGTGTAGCGCCTCCTAGCGCCATCTGGAGGGCATCTAGAACCTCCCGCCACTGCCCTGGCTCCGGCTGTATCATGCCGGTGGCGCAGCGACCATCGTTTGAAACGCTGCGCGTCCAGCCATTGCACAGCCACTCTGGACAGCGCGCAGCCCGAGAGCCTGAACTGCTCTTTCCCAGGCTGCCGGAGTCGCTGGGGATGGAAAGGATGAAGAAATCGGCTCCAACGGCGGCGGTTGGATGTAGAATCGATGGTGGCCAGGAGGCGAAAGGAAATCCTGGTTAACTTCTGGAGGTGACTAATGAAAATACCGTTAAGAGTTGCGCTTCGCGTGATCCTCATCACATGCACCGCATGGACAACGGCTGCGATGGCGGCGACCTGTAGCTATGCCATTAGCACAGTTGACCTGGGTATGACGGCAATAGGGGGAAACATGGAGCTAGCGATCCTAACCGGCAGCGGTTGCCCCTGGTCGGTCACGGGCTTACCTGCTTGGCTGACGGTTTCGGGGAACTCCCAGGGAACCGGCCCTGCGACCGTGAGCCTGGTGGCCGGCATCAATCCCGGTGCATCTCGAACCGCTGTGTTCACGGTGGGTGGGGTGTCGGTGCCGGTTCGCCAGTTCGACTCCTCGGTCTGCCCTTTGGGCTCTTGCCGCCTCCGGCCGTTGCCTCACGTCGCGTTTGGGGGCGAATGGACCACAGGTCTTTTCGCCATCGTGTCCGGAACGCACGCGGGGGACTTGTCTATCGCCTTCTATAGCGACAGCGGTTCCCCTGTTGCGCTCCCCTTCACCGGAGGGTTAGGGAACCTAAATACCCTGACCGACAGCGTCCCCGCTCAAGGCAGGAAGGATTATGAGGCCAGCGACGCCAGTTGGCCAGTTCAGGGGGGCTGGGGGTTGGTCACTGAGGACACAACCATCACAACGCAAGCTATCTTCCGCAGGGCGACCCCAGGGGGCACCTTCTACGAGGCCGCTGTGCCCACGGGCGAGTGTTACTCCGGGTTCGTCATCCCGTTCGACGCGACCACGTTCGCTCCCACCGGCGCACCGCTGTACACCGGTTTTGCGATAGCTAATCTGAACCCCAGCGCAGCGGCGCATGTGGTGTGCACCGCCCGCGACCAATCGGGTGCAGCGATTCCGAACGCGCTCACAATCCCCACCTTGAACCCTTTGGGACACTACGCCAACTACTTGTTCCCGGCTCTGACGGGCAAGCGGGGGACCCTGGAGTGTAACGCAGACACACTGGTATCGGCCATCGCCCTGCGCTTCATCGGCACAGACGCCTTTTCGACGCTGCCCGTGATCGTTCTGAGCGCGGGACTGGATTGAATTTCGAGACGGTAACAGGTTTGAGGAGGTGTTGACCGGACCTGTCCATTTGCTTTGTGGCGGGCGAGTGCAGCGTGGTAGGCCCCGCTGCTGTCTGAGAGGGGAAATCATAGGTCAAACCAAGAACGACTGGCGATCACCATTGACAGATCAGGTACAAGAGGAGCAGAGTCATCCTAACAAGGGAATCAAGAATAGTGCGTACTTAGACTGCCCTCTACCACCCAAAAAACTTATGAGCACCCTACGCACGCTTCATCGAGTAAAGTGCGCCCTACCATAACCCTCATGGCTACAATGAGTATGCAGCATCGGTAGCACTTTGTCAAGATACTTCGTTTCGCTCTTAGCATATGCTGACGTACTACACGGGATGAGGTGTGCTACATGCAGAAAACTGCAAAAGTACTATTGACACTTAGTGGTATAAAGTGTAAGCTGAGGCTGTTTCTGACGTTCGATTATGAGACGAATCGAGCATTAGGCCGAAACGGGACCGCGTCAAGTTCGCGCTTGGCACGGCCCCTAAACACCGAGTTGAGGATACCAACACGATGTCTGGTACTGAGCATACCGCACCGAAACCGGACGTGTACGAACGGGTCACGTCCCAAATCGTCAACGCAATTGAGCAAGGGGTGGGCACTTGGCGTATGCCGTGGCACACCTCCGGGAAGTTCGCATTCTCTCCCATCAACGTCACTACCAAGAAGCCCTATCGAGGTCTGAACGTGGTGGCACTCTGGGCCGTGGCCCGTATCGGCATCGCCCGGAATCGTTATCGACATGCCGTCGGAACGCTCTATCGACATCGCCGGAAGACGCAAGTCCTCTCCCTCCGACAGCAAGTCGCGGTTCCCAAGCGAAGACGCGTCCCCATCTGATTTGGCTGGACCGGCCTCCATATCATCGTGAGGCCCGAAACCGTCATCGGCTGCAGGGTCAGCCCGATTAAGTGACCAGGGGGAACCCGCGTATCCTCGACCAAGCGGCCAGCTTGGGGTGTCCGTTTGTGGGACGCGCTGTTCGTCAACGGACAACCGCGCTCAGCGCGACGGCGTAACCCTGAAAAACGCCGCCGCGTGCGGGGCAAGGCGGACCGTCTGGCCCTCCTGGACGACTCCGAGATCCTTCTTTGCCCATAGATCGCGCACCTGACACCTGGCCGCGAGGCCCAACTCGGACCAGTTCACACGGATCTGCTCGTCGCCCGCATCGCCCACGTTGAACACCGCCAGGTATTTCCCGGGCGCGCCAGCGATCTCCCCTGTCCACGCGATCTGGTTGCCGCGCGCGAACAACTCGCGGCTCGCCGTGCCCCGTTGGTTGGCCCGAAGCACGTCGTCGTTGGTCATGAGCGACAGCGTGAATTCGTCATTGTCCGGCAGGTTGCCGCCGAACATCAGCGGGGACCGGGCTATGGACCACATCGTCATCAGGGTGATCTGCTCGTCGTGCGTGAGCAGCGACATTCTCGGGTCACCGCGTTCGGCCCGAATCCCGATGTGCCCCAGCGGCAGCATGTCACCGTCGGGCCACTCTCCCGGCTTGCTGAATTTCGACCAGATCCGGAACTGGCCGAACTGCCTGCGGAGGTCCTGCCACCGGTCCCAAAAATCGCCGGAAATTCGCCACATCTGCGCGTTCTTGGCCAGTTCTTCCACCCTGGCGATCTGGGCCGGCCCGGGCGAGAGGCTCAGCACGATCGGACGGCCGGTCTTTCGGATGGCGGTGCTCAGGGCCTCGATCTCCGCGGTGTGGTTTCCGTCCAGCATGTTGTCCGCCTTGATGAAATCCACGTCCCAGGTAGCGTAGAGCCGGAGAATGGAATCGTAGTAGTCCTGCCCGCCCGGCCGCTTCATGTCCACGCCGTACATATCCGTGTTCCAACGGCAGATCGACGCCTTGTCCGCCACGTCCGAGGCCCGGTACCGGCTGCCCTGAATTGGCAAGCTGGCATCCACCGCCCGCCTGGGAATCCCGCGCATGATGTGGATGCCGAACTTTAGTCCCTTCTTGTGGACGTAATCCGCCAGCGGCTTGAAGCCCTTCCCGTTCGCGGCCGATGGGAAGCGGTTCGGCGCCGGCATCAGGCGGCCGTCTTCATCCATCACCAAGGTGGTGTTGGGACGGTATCCGTGTGTTTGAGGATTCGGCTCAGACCACTGTATATCGACCACGATGTACTGCCAGCCGTGGGATTTGAGGTGCTGCGCCATGTAGTCGGCGTTGGCCTTGACCTCCGCCTCGGTGACGCTGGTCCCGAAGCAATCCCAACTGTTCCAACCCATCGGCGGCGTGGGCGCCAGCTTCGCCTGCGGCCAGGCCGGCGCGGCCAGTAGAAGAGACAACACCATCAGAATGCGGACGTAGGTCATGATTCCCTCGCGAACTGCTGCGTCAATCGGGCGAGTTCTTCCGCTCTGCCGAGAGCCGCTCCCGAGTCGATAGACCCAGCCGCCAGCGCCATGCCTTCTTCGAAATCGCGGGCTCTTTGGGCCGCCACCAGCGCGGCGGCGGCGTTCACCAGGACGATGTCGCGCCGGGGGCCTCGCGCTCCGCCGAGAATGGAGCGAGCGATCTCGCAGTTCACCTCGCGGTCGCCGCCTCGAAGGTCCTCGATCGACGCGCGCGGCACACCAAAGTCCTCCGGCGTGACGCTGCGGCGAATCACCTTGGCGTCGCGGATCTCGAAAACCAGGGTCGGCCCGGTCGTCGTGATCTCGTCCAGCCCGTCCGAGCCGTGTACCACGAAGCCGGCCGGGAGCCCGAGCGCCGCCAGCGCTTCGGCGATCAACGCCGCCGTCTCCGGGCTGGGCGCCCCGGCCAGTTGCGCGCTGGCGCCGGCGGGATTGGTCAGCGGGCCAAGGATATTGAACACCGTGCGCATCTTCAGCTCCAGCCGGGCCGGCTGTGCATGCCTGGTGGCCGTATGGATGGCGGGAGCAAAAAGAAACCCGATCCCTGCTTCGCGGATGCTCCGGCCCACCTGTTCGGGCGACAGCGTCACTTTCACTCCCAGGGCCTCCATCAGGTCGGCGCTGCCGCAGCGGCTGGAAATGGATCGGTTGCCGTGTTTGGCCACTCGCACCCCGGCGCCCGCCACCACGAAGGCGGCGATGGTTGAGACATTGAAGGTGCCCGCGCCGTCTCCGCCTGTGCCGCATGTGTCGACCAGGGCTTCGGTGCCGGGACCAGGGTCAATGGGCTGAGCCATCTCCCGCATGGCCCGCGCGAACCCGATGACCTCCTCGGCGGTTTCCCCCTTCATCCGCAGAGCCACCAGGAACGCGGCAATCTGCGCGGTGGAGGCCGCTCCGCCCAGGATGCTCAACATCGCCTGGCGGGCTTGGGCCGCGTCGAGGTCGTGCTTTGCTGCGACGCATTCAAGGAAGGGCAGTAGTGACATGCTATAGTGATTTGTTTAGCTTTTATCAGATCGTAGCATAGGCATTTTCCAATGAAAATTCACGAATATCAAGCCAAGGGGATCTTGGCTCGCTACGGCGTCCCAGTGCCGCGGGGAGAAGTGGCATACTCCCCGGAAGAAGCCGACTCCGCCGCCAAGAGGATCGGAGGCAGTGTCGTGGTGAAGGCGCAGATCCACGCTGGCGGCCGCGGCAAGGGGGGCGGCGTCAAGGTCGCCAAGAATACGGCGGAAGCGGCCGCTATCGCCAAGAAGATGCTCGGCATGAGACTGGTCACTCACCAGACCGGCCCGGAGGGGCGGGTGGTGCAGCGGGTGCTCATTGAGGAGACCCTGCCCATCGAGCGGGAACTATACCTAGGCATCGTGCTCGACCGGGTGCAGGCCGAGCCTGTCTTCATGGCCTCGGCCGCGGGCGGGGTCGATATTGAGGAGGTCGCCGCCAAGAGCCCGGAGAAGATCCTCAAAGAACCGATCGAGCCCGGCATGGGATTGACGCCGTTTCAGGCGCGCAAACTGGCGTTCAGAATCGGGATTCCTCCAGCCAGCGCTCCCGCGGCCTCCGCGGCCATGATCGCGCTCGCCAAAGCCTACGAGGGTGTGGACGCCTCGCTCGCCGAGATCAATCCATTCATCCTGGCCACGGACGGCAAGGTGTACGCGCTCGACGCCAAGATCAACCTTGACGACAACGCTCTCTACCGGCACAAGGATCTGCTGGAGCTGCGCGACCTGAACGAGGAAGACCCGCTGGAAGTGGACGCCTCGCGCTTTGGTCTGAACTACATCAAGCTCGACGGCACGGTCGGCTGCATGGTCAATGGCGCGGGTCTCGCCATGGCGACCATGGACATCATCAAGTACGCCGGCGGCAGCCCGGCGAATTTCCTGGACGTGGGCGGCGGCGCCAGTGCCGAGCAGATCCAGAACGCGTTTCGCATCCTGCTTTCGGACAAGAACGTGAAGGCCGTGCTCATCAACATTTTCGGCGGCATCCTGCGCTGCGACACGCTGGCCACCGGCGTGGTGGCGGCGGCTCACGAACTGAAGGTGCAGGTGCCTATCGTGGTGCGAATGGAAGGGACCAACGTGGAAGAGGGCCGGAGAATCCTGACGGATTCGGCGCTGAACTTCACCGTGGCGGACGGAATGCGGGACGCCGCGGAGAAAGTGGTGGGGCTGGCGCGATGAGCATCCTGATCGACGAGAATACGCGTGTTCTGATTCAAGGTTTCACCGGCCGTGAGGCCACTTTTCACGCCCAGCAGTGCCTGGCCTACGGCACCAACGTGGTGGGCGGCGTAGTCCCCGGCAAGGGCGGCATGACCCACCTGGATCTGCCGGTCTTCAACACCGTCTACAACGCCGTGAAGGCGACCGGCGCCACCGCCTCGGCCATCTTCGTCCCTCCGTCCTTTGCCGCCGATACCGTCATGGAGGCGGCCGACGCGGGACTCGAGGTCGTGGTGTGCATCACCGAAGGCATTCCGGCGCTGGACATGGTGAAGGCCTGGAAATTCCTCCAGTCGCGGCGGACCCGGCTGATCGGCCCGAACTGCCCGGGCATCATTTCACCCGGCAAGTGCAAGATCGGCATCATGCCGGGCCACATCCACAAGCCCGGCAACGTCGGAGTGGTTTCACGCTCCGGCACCCTGACCTACGAAGCTGTGGATCAGCTCACGCGGCTTGGCATCGGCCAGTCGACCTGCATCGGCATTGGCGGCGACCCCATCATCGGCACCAACTTCATCGACGCCGTCAAGCTGTTCAACGCAGACCCTGGAACAGACGCCATCGTCATGATCGGCGAAATCGGCGGCACGGCGGAGGAAGCGGCCGCGGCCTATATCCGGGAGAACGTGAAGAAGCCCGTGGTTGGTTTCGTGGCGGGGCAGACGGCTCCCCCGGGCCGGCGCATGGGGCACGCCGGCGCCATCATCTCCGGCGGGTCGGGGAAGGCCGAAGACAAGATCCGGGCCATGCGAGAGGCCGGAATCACGGTGTGCATGACGCCGGCCGAGATCGGCGAGAAGGTCAAGGAAGTGCTCCCATCATGATTGAGCGGACTTTTTCCATCATCAAACCTGACGCGGTGGCGGCGGGCCAGGCGGGCGAAATCCTGGCCATGATCGAGAAGGCGGGGTTCAAGCTCCTGGGGGCCCGCATGTTGCGCCTGAGAGAAGAGCAGGCGCGCGAGTTCTACGCCGTGCATCGCGGCAAGCGGTTCTATGACAGCCTGGTTGCCTTCATGACGGAAGGACCGGTCATCGTCATGTCGCTGGAGCGCGAGGACGCCATCGCGAAGCTGCGGGAGGTGATGGGCGCCACCGATCCCGCCAACGCGGCGGAGGGCACCATTCGCAAGCGCTTTGCCACGAACATCGAGCGCAACGCCATCCACGGCTCCGACGCACCCGCCACGGCGGAAACCGAGCTGCGCTTCTTCTTCAGCACGGCCGACCTGGTCTGAGGTGGCTCTGCAGTTGGTCCTGGTATCGTGAATTTCAGCGCCTGATCACTGCGCTTGGTTACCCGCCGCGAACTCCGCGTCGATGACGCTTTCGAACGCGGAGGCCGGCTGCGCGCCTTCGAGCATCACCCCGTTGATGACGAACGCGGGCGTGCCGCTGACACCGGCGTTGGTCCCGGCTCGCAGGTCCGCATCCACGGCCGCGGTGTACTTCCCGCTCGCCAGGCACGACTCGAACTGCTTCTCGTCCAGCCCCAGGGCCTTGGCATGTCCCGCCAGGTCCGCGTCGCCAAGCTTCGTGTTGTCGGTATAGAGGAGGTCGTGATATTCCCAGAACTTGCCCTGCGCGCCGGCGCAGCGCGCGGCCTCCGCGGCCCGGTGCGCCCGGGGATGGATTTGAATCAGCGGAAAGTCCCGGTAGGCCAGCCGCACCTTCCCCCCGTACTTCGCCACGACCTCTTTGAGCGTGGCCTGCGCCCTCTGGCAGTATGGGCACTGGAAATCGGAGAATTCCACGATGGTCACCGGCGCGCCGGGGTCCCCGCGCATACGGGCCGGGTCAATGTTGACTTCGATCTTGGGCGGGCGAAGCAGGATGGCGACCTGGGCTTTATCCCGCAGCCGGCGATAGAAATCCTCCCGGACCTGCTGAATCCTGGCCTGCCGCAGGCTCTGGCGCAACTGGACCTTGACGGCGTCGAGGGGACGGTTGATCCTGTCCTTTTGGCCGAGGTAAAAAGCCTCCACTTCGCCGTCCGTCGGTTCGGCGGCCTTGGAGTCCGCCTCGTCCGCGAGCAGTTTATCGGGTGAGACGCCCTTTGCGCTCGCTTCCGCTTCGAGCAGCCTCTGGTTGATCAGGCCATCCAGAGCGCGCAGCCGGGCGTCGTACTCCTGCCTGCGCAACTGGCGCATCTGCCCCTCCAGGGAGGAAGCCAGATCGCTCTCGTAGATGGCCTGCCCGTTCACGGTGGCCAGGGGGGGCGGCGGGGCAGGTTGCGCCTGGGCAAGAAAGGGAGCCGGCAGCAGCGCGAGTAGTGGTCCCAGCGAAAGCACACGCATGAACTGATACTACTACACGACTGGAAATAGCGGCCGCCGGGTTTCTAGCCGGTGCCGGCGGCTTATTTTCCCGAGAGCCCCTGGTTGCTACCGACGCCGGTCACGAAATCCCAGCCGGCCTTCGCGCTGTAGCTCCCCGCTGTGCCGATGGTGATGTCGCGAAAAGCACCCGTGCCCAGACCGCTGTAAATCTCGGTAAGCTCGTTAACCGTGCTGGTGTTGCCGCCGGCCGAATTCACGATGCCCGCCAGTGAGGGGGAGGAGACGCTGGTCCCTCCAAACACCATCCAGCCGCTCATTCCCTGGCAGGAGGTCGTGTCATACACCGATACGCCCGTGCGCGGGTCGGCGTCAAAGGAAAAATCCGGCGCCCCGCGCTTGCTTCCGCTCACGATGCTAGCCTGGTACGCCGGCTGCGGTTCGTACTTGCTCGGTCCACCGCCGCTTCCGCTCCAGCCGGTCTCGGTGACTGTGCCGTCGCCGTTTAGGGTAAGCGTCGTGCCTCCGGCGGAAACCGCCTTCGGGGAGACTCCGGGCCAGATCGTCTTGCCTCCGCTGTCCCCGCTGGCGGCGAAATAGACCACGCCCGATGTGGTGAAATGCGAGTCGTAGCCGGTCTCGCCGGAGAATTCGCTGCCACCCCAGCTCATGGAGACCTGACCGCCGCCAGCCGCTGCGATGCCGCTCGCAACATCCACGGCCTTGAGAAGGTCTGAGAAGCTGTTTGACGCCGCCTCCACCAGCACGATTTTCGCGCCGGGCGCCATCGCGTGGGCCCATTCGATATCCAGCGCCGCTTCCTGCGCCCAGCCACAGTTGGTGCGCGGCGCCTTCCCGTTCGTGGTGGCGTAAACCTGCTGAAAGTTCGGCGTTGACAGTCCAAAAGCATTGGAGAATACGGTCAGATCGTTCAGCGCCGTCGGGTAGTGGTACGCATCCACAATCGCAATCGTTCCCCCTCCACCCCCGGTGAAGTTGTAGGCGCTGTATATGTTCGCAGGGCTCATCCCGGTGGGCGATGTGGCCTGGGGGCCCGAGCGGAAGAGAATGACGTGGTTCGTGTGGCCTCTGCGCCCGACGTCGTCGGGCAGCTCAACGCTGGAACCTGGGACGAGTATGGCGGCTTGATCCGGCAGGTCAACGTTCTGCGAGTTGCCTTGGGCGCTCAAAGGCGCCGCGGCGAGACAGGCCCAAAACACCCCAACAGCCAAAACTTCGTACGCGCGTGACATGTAGCCCCCTATTGGATTGTCCAGTGTAAACTCCCGCTATAGTGCGGCACACTTGGTTTCCATTCTAGCATTGAGAACGCAGGCCCGCTACGGCGCCCACTGGGGGGCGACGTAGGCCAGGAACATGGTCACCAGGCCGATGGCGGAAGCCAGCACGACGCTGTGACGCAGCGTGAAGCGGAACAACCGCGACTCGTCCGCCGCTGCCAGCCCCGTGGCGGCGACGGCCACCGCGATGCTGGGAAGGCTGATCATCTTGCCCATGACGCCGCCGCTGGAGTTGGTGGCCGCCATGAGCACCGGGTTCAGACCGAGCCTACCGGCGGTCACCGCTTGCAGGTTTCCGAACAAAGCATTGGACGACGTATCAGAACCCGTCAGGAACACGCCCAGCCACCCGATCAGCGCGCTGAAGAACGGAAACAGCTTCCCCGTGGCGGCCAGCGCCAGGCCGAGTGTGGCCGTGGCACCGCTGTAGTTCATCACGAAGGCCAGACCCAGAACAGCCACCAGGGTGATCAATGGAAAAACCAACTGCTTGGCCGTCGCCCAGATCACCCGGCCGAAGCGGGGAAGGGACAGCCCCAGCAGCAATCCCGAGAGCAGCGAGGCCAGGAAGCAAGCAGTGCCCGCGGCCGCGAGCCAGTCGAACTTGTAGATGGCCCGGTAGGGCGAGGGGGCGGCCACCACCGGGGGCGTCTGGAGCACCTGCTCGTGCAATCCAGGCCAAGGGAAGGACAGCGTGACCTTGTCCAGCGGGGCCTTGTAGACGCCCCAAGCGAGCACCATGACCACCAGGATGGCGTAAGGCGACCATGCCAGCCACACCTCCCGGGCCGTATGACGCTGGGCAGCCTGCCGGGCAGGCTCGGCACTCCCCAGGGTCTCGATCTCCTTTGGTTTCCAGTAGATGAAAAGCAGAGTCAGGGATCCGAGGGCCGCCAGTGAGCTCAGGATTGCGGTCACTTGCGGGCCTAAGTAGTTGGAGGTCAAGAACTGGACCACTGCATAGGACACACCACAGACCACGGCGCCCGGCAGCACCGCCCTCAACGCCTTCCAGCCGCCCATGACAACGATCAGGTAGGCAGGAATGATCAGGGCAATCGGAGCGCAAGTCATTCCCACAGCGGCGCTTAGCCGATCCAACGGAAGATTGGTGACGGTGCTCAGGGTGATGATCGGTATGCCGATGGACCCGAAGGCCACCGGCGCCGTGTTGGCCAGCAGGCAGATCCCCGCGGCATAAAACGGCGAGAAGCCGAGGCCGGTGAGCATGGCCGCCGCCACCGCCACCGGCGCGCCAAAACCCGCCGCACCCTCCAGCAGCGACCCGAAGGCGAAGGCGATGAGCAACGCCTGGAGGCGGCTGTCCTGGGTCAGGCTGCCGAGTGAGTCCTTGATGATCTCGAACTTGCCGGTCTCGAGAATTGTCCGGTACAGCAGGACCGCCGAGAACAGGATCCAGCCGATCGGGAACAGGCCGAACGCCCCGCCGTAAGCCAGCGCACTGGCCGCCTTAACGACAGGCATGCGATAGAGAAGCAGCGCCACGATGACTGCGGTTCCGAGCCCCCACAGCGCGGCCTTCCAAACCGAGAGGCGCCGGACGGCCAGAAGGTACAGCAGCGCGAAGACGGGCAAAGCGGCGGCCAGGGCCGAAAGCCCCAGGCTGCCGGCGAGCGGTGTGTAGTTTTGGGGCCACATGGTTGAATCGCCTGTGATACCTGAACCGTGGGGGGCGTGTCAAGCGACCCGCATAGCTCTCCTCAAAGCAAGCGCGGGAGATACCAGAGCGCTGCTCCCACGGCAAGCATCGCCACGAAACCCGCGGCCACGCTGCGGGCGAAAGAGGATGTCCCCGCGTAAAGGGCGATGGCCGTCTTGAAGACCGCGTTCGCCAGCAGGGCCAGCAGCACGCCGATGGCGGCCGCCGGGGCTGCTATCGTCCCCCGGCCGAGCAGGTCGGCCAAGGAAAGCGACACGGCGTCCACATCGAGCGAGCCGCCGAGCGTGCTGGTCCAGTAAACTGCGCCACCGCCGAACGCCGCGGACGCCGCCTTGGTGGCGAAGAGCATCGCCCCGAACATCACCCCGAACTTCAAAGCAGGCAGCAGGCGGAAAGGGTTGTGCAGGGCCACCGAAGGCGTGATGTCCTCCGGCGCTCGCCGGCGGCCCATCAGAAGTCCCACCAGCAGTCCCGCAACGGTCATTCCGGCCAGCGGCACCCAGACGGTTCCCGCCAAGGCCGGGTTGACAACCGACAGGATCAAGAGCAGACGCGGGAATTGAATGGCGTTGGCAATCACCGCCGCAGGCCCGTAGAGCCCGCTTTTCCCCGGTTCCTCCGAACTGTTCCTGGCGAAGGAGGCGGTGGCCGCGGTGGTCGATGCCAGGCCTCCGAGGACGGCGGCCAGCTTCAGGCCACGCTGTGCGCCGAGGAATTTCTCCAGAAAGTAGCCCACATAGGAAATCGAAGAGACCAGGATCACGAAGGCCCAAATCGTGCGCGGAGCCAGAAACTGGTAGGGGCCGTACTGGCCTTCGGGCAGAATGGGGTAGACGATGAAGATGATCGCCAGGAAGCGCACGGTGTCGTTGAACTCGGCTTCGGTGACGGTCTCGCGGACCAGCTTGTGCAAGGAGCGTTTGGCTTCCAGGAACACCACGACAACCACCGCGGTCCCCACCGCCAGCCGGCTCAAGGGCGTGGTGGCGAGGAAGCCCAGCGAATAGGCCGTCACGGCGGCAAGCTCGGTCGTGATGCCGGTCCGCTCGCGCCCGCGCAGATAGAAAACAGCCAGCAACCCGGTCACCGAGATCAGCGCCGCGGCCGTGAGCCAGGCGTTCTCCACCAGGCCGCACACCGCCCCGATCAGGGCAATCAGAACAAAGTCGCGAACGCCGGGGTGGCCTTCCCCCTGGGATGCCTCGCGTTGCGCCCCGATCAGAAAACCGATCAGCAGCGCCTCGGCGATGGCCGTCACCGCAGCGGACATGTCGGGAGCCATCGACTTCTGACTCTACAACAAAACGGTTTCCCGCACTTACGCTGCCGCCACCGGCAGGGCGCCATATCGCCGGTCGCGCGAGTGGAACTCGCGGAGGCAGGCTTCCAGATCCGCCGCGGCGAAGTCCGGCCACATCTTTTTCAGGAAGAACAGCTCCGCGTAGGCGCACTCCCAAAGAAGAAAGTCACTCAGGCGCTGCTCTCCGCCGGTGCGTATGAGGAGGTCCACCTCCGGGGGCGCGGCGCAGGAATGGTTCGCCTCGGCCAGCAGGCCAGCGAAGCCTTCCCTGGTCACGGGCCCCGATCCGGGAAGGCGCTGCGCCGCGCGCAGAATCGAGTCGCGCGCCGAGTAGTCCACCGCGAGGCGCAGCCAGAGACCCTGGGCCGTTGAGGTGGCGTGCTCGGCCCGGTCGATGGCCGCCAGCAGGGAGGCGTGCAACCGGTCGCGCCGGCCGATGACGTTGATCCGGATCCCCTGCTCAAGGCACTTGGGTGTCTCCGTCCTCAGGTGTTGTTCGAAGAGCCGCATCAGCCCGGAAATCTCCTCGGACGGCCGCCGCCAGTTGTCGGAGGAGAAGGCGTACAGAGTCAGCGTGCCCACGCCCAAGCGGCGTGCGGCCTCGGCGGTGCGGCGCACCGCTTCGGCTCCCGCCCGGTGCCCCGCCAGGCGCGGCCAGCCCCGCGCGGCGGCCCACCGGCCGTTTCCATCCATGATGATGGCGACGTGAAGCGGAACAGCCATACTCGGAGAAGTGCTTTGTTTCATAAAGTTTGATCCCGCGGAGACACGCAGAACACGAGCATATGGGCGGTTATCCCTCCCGCGTGGCCCGGATGAGGGCTTCCATGTGGGTAAGGTACTTCTCCAAGGCGCGGCGGCCTGCCGCCGTGAGGCGGTACTCCGTCTTGGGCACCCTTCCCTCAAACGACTTGGCGCAGGCGACGTAGCCGGCGTCCTCCAACTTGCGCGCGTGCACGCTGAGATTGCCGTCCGTGGTCTCAAGCAACCGCTTCAGCTCGTTGAAGGTGAGCGCCTCGTTGACCGCCAGGGCGCTCACGATCCCCAGCCGCAGCCTCTCGTGGATGAGACGGTCGAGATCCCGCGCCGCTTGCGGCGCTTCCCGCACCGCGCGTTGCGCGTGTTCCTTGCGGAGAGTGCCTTGTCTAGCCACCGTACCTCCGTGCAATGAGGATGCCGAACACCGTGTGCAAGCCGCCAAACCCCGCCGCCAGGAGCCAGTTGCCCCAGGACGGGGGCAAGAACAGCGCGGCCGCCCCGAGGCCCATGAAACACAGGCCCATGGCCGGGACCACCTTCACGGAGTAGGCTCCCGCGGCGACCACGCCCACCCCGTACAACAGCAGCCAAATCCCAGGCAGCGTAGCGATCAGGTCCGCGCGATAAAGGACCAGCGTGAGCAGCGCGGCGGTGAGCATCGGGGGAAACAAGCCGAGCGCGAATTTGCGGCCCGGCCGCGACCACAGCGGGACGTGGACGCTTCGGGCCTTTCGGGCCATGCAAGCGACGCCGATGCAAAGGGCAATCGCGCCCTCGACGAGCCAAGCAGCGAGCCATCGCCCGGAGGAGGGCTGCTGGGCGGCCACCAGCGCCGCGAACAGCGCTGTGGCTCCCATGGCGATCCCCCCGAAGCCCGGCACGGCGGTGAAGGAGGCCGCGCCCTCCATGGTCTCGCGGATGTAGCGCAGGTGGTCCATCGCGTGGGTCTGCATCGCGACGGGCTCCGAGCGTTCTGGGCGGATGGGCTTGACCGAACCCATGGCCCGATGATACGGCATGTCTCGGAATTCTGTCAAGTACTTTGTGTAGAAAAGTTACCCTACTCCACCACCTTGGCCGTGACGACGAGGATCAAGGCCTCATTGCCCATCCCAGTCTTTCCGACGACTACCTTCTGGCCTTCGCGTACGTCAAGATCTGTGTTGATACCCGTGTCCAGGTACTGAAAGGACTCACCTATGGGCTCGGGCACCCTCGCCCCCAGACGTAGACCATCTAACCGGACAACATTGCCCTTGTCGGTCTCGCTGAGGCTGAGAGTCTTTATGCGGAGACTGAAGACCGGAGCGTGGTTTGCGGGGGAGGGGGTTACACCCGCTGGTAAGCCGGCACTGGCCAAATCGATACCCTGTCCTTCACGTGTGCGCACGATCAGAGTGTCCAGGAGACGATAGCCTCGATAGGCGAAAAGACTCTTCATTTGCTTGATGACCCCTTCCAACTCGTTGGGCATCACCTCCTGCTGAGCCGGTTGCGGCAGCGCAGAAACAAGATACGCAGTCAGTTCGATGTTCTTGTATCGCCGAGGCGGTGGCGGAGGCACATCGTACTGCTTGATGATTGCCTCTGCCGCTGCGACCGCCTCTGGCGGTCCTGTCACAACCAACGACTGAAAGGCCCCCGAGGCGTCAACTTGTACCCCGAGTGGCCTGATCAGTTGAACGAAGCTCGACATGTCTACACGTTTCACTGGGATGACCTTGGTAACCCAATCCTTGGGTCTTGCAGACACCGGCGCGGGCTTGTCCTCCTTCTTTGCCTCCTGTGCGAGCAACGGGAACAGGAGCACCAACAACGTCAGCAACACTCTACGTTTCATAGCTAATCTCCTGTCTGATCAATCAGCCAATAGATGACGACGTTCGGGTCGTCGGTGAACATCTTCACCAGCAGCGGCTCCTGGGGCTGGGGTGGGGCAGCTCTCCGAGCTGCGGTGGGCCCCCGGCCCGCCTCTGCTTGGGCGGCGTGGGACGCCGCCGCAGGTCGAGGGCCTGCCCCACTGAGCAAGTGATTGATCGCCGGAGCCGGCAAGCTGAGGACCGGTTGATTGGGGGGAGGCGGGACTTCGGGGCGGGGCGACAGCGCGGCCACCAAGACCGCCGCAGTCACGCCCGCTGCAACGCCATGCCACCACCTAAGAGCGAACAGCCACGTCGGCTTGCGCGAACTGATCTCGTCCAGCACCCGCCTCCGCACCTCCGCCAGCGCCGCTTCGGGAACTTCTTCCTCGCGCAGGCTGCGGAGGGCGGCCTGACTTCGCTCCAGTTGCTCGGCGAGCGCCCGGCAGCCGGCGCAGGCGCGGAGGTGCTCTTCGATCTCCGGTGTCGCCAGGTCGCCCTCAACGTAAAGCGCAATGAGCGGTTCAAATCTCGAACAAGCCATCAAGCCCTCCCCAGGAGGCGGTCCGCAAACCGCTTGATTTTGAGTCTTGCCGAGCTGACTTGCGATCGGACCGTGGCCTCGGAGGAGCCCAGAATTCGTGCCACGTCCGATGTCGCCAGCCCCTCGATATCCCGCAGGACCAACGCCGCACGTTCCTTCTCAGGCAAATGCCGCAGCGCCAAGGCCACGAGCCGCCGCTCGTCTTGCCAGTCCCTCCCGGCTGGGGCTGCTGCCGGTTCGGCCACCTCCAGCGGCACTCCTTGCTCCCTCTCGCGCCTGCGGCCGATGTCCCGGCAGATGTTCACCGTCACCCGGTAGAGCCAAGGCGCCAGGGCGCGGGTGTCGTCGAAGCGGCGCAAGTGCTTGTGCAACCGGAGGAAGACCTCCTGGGCCGCATCCTGGGCGTCTTCCATCGAACCGAGCAGCCGGAACGCGGTCAGGAACACACGGCGCTGGTGCCGCAGCAGGATCTCCTCGAAGGCTGCTGCATCGCCCGTTTTCGCCCGCTTCACGAGCGCCGTCAGGTCCGAGTCTTCCTGCTCGCGTTCCGCGCCGGTCATGGGGAGCGCCAGTTCGTGCACCGCATTCTTCTTCCGTAAGATATATACCCTTCGGGCGAGGAAAACGTGCAGGGCATTTTTGGGATTGACGCCAGCGACGTGTTGGAGGTATAAACGGCAAGCGGAGGATGCGGATATGGCAGTGACTGTGCGAAATGTGACGATTTGGCGCAAGGAAGTGGACAACAATCCGGGCGAGTTGGCCGCTACTCTGGGGCCGCTGGTCGAGGCCGGGGTGGATCTCAAGGTTCTGATGGGTTACCGTTTGCCGGGGGAAGAGGGAAAAGCCGCCATTGAAATCTATCCGATAGCCGGCAAGAAAGCGGCGAAAGCCGCCGCGGCCATGGGCTTGGCCGCGTCTTCCATCCCCGCGCTGCACGTAGAAGGCGACGATAGACGCGGACTCATGCAGTCTGTTGCCTCGGCCCTGGCCGGCGCGGGGATCAACATCAATTTCCTGGTCGCCCAGGTGGTGGGCAGGAAGTACACCGCCATCTGGGGATTTGAATCCGCGGAGGCGGCGCGCAAAGCCGCGGCCCTCATCAAGAAAGTAAGGTAGGGGCTTGCCATGGCAAGCCCCTACAGTTTCTTGGGGTGCTTGCCGGGGAGGCCCGCTGGGTTCTCGTGGACGCGCTCGCGGAAGACTCCCTTCAAGCCCGTTGCCAGGGAGACGGCCGATTCTCCAAAGCGGTCGCGCACGTGGTCCGCCGCCGAAAGCGCCTTGCGCCAGCGATCTTCCTTCTCGCCTTCCAGAAGGCTCAACTGACCCTGCTGCTCCTCGAGCGAGGACGCCTGGACCCCGAGCAGGCGCACGGGTCTGCCGTTCCAGTTCCCGTCGAACAAGCCACGCGCCTCGCGGTGCAACTCCGTGTCGAGCTGGGTGGCATGATCCAGCGTGCGTGCGCGCGTGATGGTGCGGAAATCCTGGTAGCGAAGCTTCAGTTGGATGGTGCGCGCGTGGAGGCCGTGCTCGCGCAAGCGGCGCCCCACCATCTCGGAGAGCCGGGCCAGCGTCGCCGCGAGGCGTTCGCGGTCGGCCGTGTCCTGGTCGAAGGTGTGCTCGTGGCTTATGGACTTGGGCGCGTCTTCCTCGCCGATGACGCCGTCAAACCAGCTCCCCGCGTCCTCGCCGCGCGCCTTGCCCGCCATGGCGCGTCCCCATTGGCCGAAGTGCTCGTCGAGGAAGCTTTCCTCCAGCCTGGCCAGATCCCCGACCTTGCGGATTCCGAGGTCGTGCAGATTCCTCTCGGTGACCTTGCCGATGCCCGGGATCTTGCGCACGTCGAGCGGCGCAAGCCAGCGCGCCTCCGAGCCCGCGAGCACCCACAGGACGCCGTTGGGCTTGGCTTGGTCCGAGGCCACCTTGGCGATCAGGCGGGAGCTGCCGATGCCAACCGAGCAGTTGAGGCCCGTCTCGCGCTTCATCTTTTCGTGCAGCTTGTGCGCCGCCGCCAGAGTCGGGCCATGGAGACGCTCAGTGCCCGTCATGTCGAGATAGGCCTCATCGATCGACGCCATTTCCACCTGGGGCGAGAAACTCTGGAAGACTCCGTAGGCTTTGTCCGAGTACTCCCGGTACAAGTGCGGGTGGCCGTCGAGGAAGACCGCCTGCGGGCAGAGCTTGTAGGCGGTCCGCAGCGGCATGGCCGAGTGTACGCCGAACTTGCGGACAGCGTAAGATGCGGCCGAAACCACGCCACGCTGGTCGGGCCTGCCGCCCACCACCACGGGTTTGCCCTTGAGCGAGGGGTCAAGCAATTCTTCGACGGAGACAAAGAAAGCGTCCATGTCCACATGGAAGATGACTCGCGGCCCGTGGCTTGTGGCCTGTGGCTCGTGGATCATGGCTGAAGCCTAGCCGTAAGAACCCGCGGGATGCCCGCCAGGTCGGGCACTATCTGAACATCCTGCCACAACGGCCCCAACATGGCATGCACGCGCTCGCAGGTCTTGAAGCCCAGCTCCACCACCAGCGCGCCACCGCGGCGGAGGACACGTTCGGCCTCGGTAGCCAGCCGGGCGTAGATCTCCAGCCCGGTCTCGCCGGCGAACAGCGCCACCTTCGGTTCGTAGTCGCGCACCTCGCGCTGCAGACCAGGCCCCTCACTGAGGGCAACGTAAGGGGGATTCGACACCACGAGGTCCATCGTCCGCGGACCAAAGGCCGAGGCCAGATCGCAGGCGACGAACTGAACCGGAGCGCCGAGCCTCCTGGCGTTGGCGGCTGCCACGGCCAGCGCCGCCGCCGATATGTCCGTACCCCACGCCTCGGCCTGCATCTCGAGGCTCAAAGTGACGGCGATCGCGCCGGAGCCGCACCCGACATCCACGATCCGGCGCGCACCGTCCCCGAGAGCCAGCGCCGCCTCGACCACGTGCTCCGTCTCGGGGCGGGGGATCAGGACGTCGGGCGTAACCATGAATTCGCGCCCGTAGAATTCCTGCCTGCCGGTGATGTACTGAGTGGGTTTTCCCTGGAGGCGTTCGTGAAGGTAACGCCCGTAGTGCAGGCGAACCAGATCGCCAAGTTCCTCCTCGGGATGGCCGTACAAGTAAGCGCGCTCCCGCCCCAGCGCGTGACACAGAAGCACCTCGGCGGTCAGCCGGGGGACCGGAACGCCGGCTTCCTCAAGTAGCCTGGAGCCCTGCTGGAGCGCGGTTTGAACTGTCATGCGCCGGAGGGGAAAGCTTGGTCTGCTGATTCATTGTCTCCGCCTGGTAGAAAGCCGTCAGCGCGTCGATGACGGGGTCCAGACGGCCGTCCATGATGATGTCGAGCTGGTGCAAGGTGAGGCCGATGCGATGATCAGTAACGCGGTTCTGGGGAAAGTTGTAAGTACGGATCTTCTCGCTGCGGTCGCCGCTGCCGACCATGCTGCGGCGCTCGGCGCCGATTTGCGCGTGCTGCTTCTCCAGCTCCATTTCGTAGAGCCGGCTGCGAAGCACGCGCATGGCCTTGGCCCGGTTCTTGATCTGCGATTTTTCGTCCTGGCAGGAAACCACCAGGTTCGTCGGAAGGTGGGTGATGCGGACCGCCGAATAGGTTGTGTTCACCGACTGGCCGCCGGGGCCCGACGAGCAGAACGTGTCGATGCGGATGTCCTTCGGGTCGATCTGCACCTCGACCTCATCGGCCTCGGGCAGCACCGCCACCGTCACGGCGGAGGTGTGGACGCGGCCCTGCTGCTCGGTGACCGGCACGCGCTGCACGCGGTGTACCCCGCTCTCGTACTTGAGCCTGCTGTAGACCTTGTCGCCGTTGATGAGCGCGATGACTTCCTTGGAACCTCCGATGGACGATTCGCTGACGGAGCTGACATCCACTTTCCAGCCTTGCGCTTCGGCGTACCGGGAGTACATCCGAAAGACTTCGGCCGCGAACAGCGTGGCCTCGTCGCCGCCCGTACCCGCGCGGATTTCCAGCACGACGTTCTTCTCGTCGTTGGGGTCCTTGGGAAGCAGCAGAATCTTCAGCTCGCCTTCCAAGCGCTCCAACTCCGGCTCGAGCTTCTGAACCTCCTCCGCGGCCATGTCGCGCAGCTCCGGGTCGGTCTCCAGGAGCATGGGCCGGGCTTCGTCCACGTGGCTCTTTATCTGCTTCCACTCGCGGTACTTGGCGACCACCTCATAAAGTTCGCTGTGGGTCTTAGTGGTCTTGCGGTACGCCACTGGGTCATTGACAAGGTCGGGGTCGGCCATCTTGCGGTTCAGCTCCTCGAACCGCGCCTCGATCTCATCCAGCTTCTGTGCGTATTGCATGGGCCGTCGCTCAGGCTACCACGAGTTCGCCGCCCTGCGCGTTCTCCAGCACCATGGCGCCCTGCAAGGCGTGAATGGCGACGGCGAGCTGGTCGTCGGCGGGCGGCTGTGTAGTGATGCGCTGGAGCCATAGGCCGGGAATGGTCAGAATGGCGAGGAAGGAGCCTCGGTGCCTGGCGGCGAAGCGGACCAGCTCATAGCTCAGGCCCGCGATCACCGGCAAAAGCGCGATTCTGGACACCAGCTTTGGGAGGAAACCGTCGAACGGGATCAAGGCGTACACGCCGATGGCGATCACCATCACCACCAGCAGGAAGCTGGTCCCGCAGCGGGGGTGGTAGGTGGTGAAGGCGCGGGCGTTCTCCACCGTCACCGGCTGCCCCGACTCGTAGTTGAACACCACCTTGTGCTCCGCCCCGTGGTACTCAAAGACGCGGTGGATATCCTTCCAAAGGGAGATGCCATAAAGAAAGGCCAGGAAAATGGCGATGCGGATCGTCCCGTCCGTAAGATTGAACGCGATGCGCCCGCTAAGGACCGGGAACCACTTCTCAAGCAGCGTGGCCAGGTACAGGGGCACGAACTTGTAGAGAAAAATGAAAAAGGCAAGCGAGAAGACCAGATTGAGGGTCATCACCCAGGGAGCGATCTCCTTCTTGCTCTCCTCGTCGCCCTCCTCGGCCAGAGCCGCGCCGGCGGAGAACTGTAGAGCCTTGACTCCGAGTTGCAAGGCCTGGCCCAACGTGCCCACGCCCCGCAGGATCGGGTACTTAAGAAGCGGGTACTTCTCGGAGAGGCGCGGGACCGACATCTCATCGGTCACGAGCTGGCCGTCCGGCCTTCGCACCGCCACGCAGTAGCTGTGCGGCGCCCGCATCATGACGCCTTCCATGACAGCCTGGCCGCCGATGAGAGTCTCCTCAGCCGAGGCAAGCAAAGGGAGAGCCTGCGTATGCGCCGCCAATCGAATGAAACCGCTTATGGACAAAACTGAACCCGCTCCTACCAGCCAGTATAGCGAAGAACGGGTCACCCAGAGATGGGTTTCCCCGGAGATTCCGGGGGTGTCCTGTTTCGCGAAGGACGGTCCCAAGACCGGACACCAGGCCGCGGGGCTAGCCGCATTGAATGAGCCACTTGCCGGTTGGCCTCAGAATTGCTCCTTCCTTATTCCCGATATGTGGAATATCTGGAAGGATCTGCGGTTCGCTCTCCGAGTCCTGCGGAACAGCCCAGGGTTCACGGGCGTCGCCGTGTGCACCCTTGGGCTGGCCATTGCGGCCAATACGACCGTTTTCGGCTGGATAGACACCGTTCTGCTGCGGCCCATTCCCGGAGTCAGTGATGCGCATGAACTGGCGGCGCTGGAGGGGGTAGCGCCGGACGGGGGCAGGCTCGGACAGTTTCCGCACCCCGACTTTCGGGATTTTCAACGGCAGATGACGCTGGCGTCAGGTGTGATAGCGTCGCACGGTGCATTCTTCACGATCGGGCCCGTCGATCACCCGCAGCGTGTGCTGGGACAAGTGGTGTCGGCCAACTTCTTTGCCGTGCTGGGCGTGAAGCCCTTCCTGGGACGAATGCTGCTCCCGGAGGAGGATGTAGACGCGCAAGGCGCGTGTCCGTACGCCGTGATCAGCCATCGGCTGTGGCGAACGTATTTTCGCGGCGATGCCGGCGTGGTGGGGCAGACGGTGCGCATCAACGGACACATGTATACGCTGGTCGGGGTTGCTCCCGCGGATTTCTCCGGAACCGTCGGAGGGGCGGCGCTCGAACGTCTGGGTTCCGCTGAGCATGATCATCCAGACGGGGACACTGAACACGTGGGCCGCCTCCGACAGGAACGCGAGATTTCTCGACGTGATTGTGCGGCTGAAACCCGGGGTGCGGATCGAGCAGGCGCGGGAGGAAGCCCAGGCCGTGGCAGCCAGGATCGCGGCGGCGTATCCGGACACGCACCAGGGGATCGGGGCTTCGCTGGTTCCGATGTGGCAGGCGTCGTATGGGCTGCAGGCCTCGCTGGGCAAGCCGCTCCGCATTCTGATGGCAGTGTGCATTCTGGTGCTGCTGATCGCCTGCGCCAATGTGGCGACCCTGCTCATGGCGCGGTCCGTGAGCCGGCAGAAGGAATTCGGGATTCGCACGGCGCTCGGCGCGGGCCGCGGCCAACTGGTGCGGCAACTGCTGACGGAAGCCATGGTGCTGGCGGGCGCGGGCGCGCTAGCGGGTGTGCTGCTGGCGCAGTGGATGGGCGAATCTCTGTTGTATGTTCTCCCGGCCTTCGACTCGCCGGTCCGCGGCGCCATCGAGCCGCTCCTCAACCCGGCGCCGAGCGGCACGGTGTTGCTGTTCACGGCATTGATAGCCACGGGTGCAGCGCTGGTTTCGGCCATCATGCCGGCGCTCTATGCGGGCCGCGTGGGAATGAGCGAAACGTTGAAAGAGGGCGGGCGAAGCGGGACGTCCGGAGTCCGGTCACACCGGGCGCGCGGAGCGCTGGTGATTGCCGAGGTGGCGCTCGCGGCGATGGCGCTGATTGGGGCGGGCCTGGCGGTTCGGAGCTTCCAGAAACTCACGAAGATCGATCTGGGCTTCGAGCCGCGCAACGTGCTGGTGGCACATTTTCATCTGTCGACGAACGGCTACTCTCTGGACCAGGAAAAGCAGTTCTCGCGGAATCTGCGGTTACGGCTGGAAACGGCTCTGGGAATCGAGCAGGTGAGCTACGGCGACTCGGCGCCGCTCTCGATCCTCGGGCCGTCCACCGATCGAGTTCAGTCGTTTGGGTCCGAGGCGGACAAGCTGGGAGTCATAAGTCTATACCGCTCCATCGTGGCCCCCGGGTACTTCCCTCTGATGCGCATTCCGCTGCTGGAGGGCCGCGACTTCACCGAGCGGGACGACCTCAAGACCGAGCGGGTGATCATTGTGAACCAGGCCTTCGCGCGGAAGTACTTCGATAATAGAGACCCGATCGGCCGGAGGGTGCGCGTTTCGGGCAAATGGTCGACCGTGATCGGCATGGTGAAGGACAGCAAGTACCGGAACCCGGGGGAGGAGCCGGCACCCTTTTTCTACGGATCATTTGGACAGATGTTCGGGTCGGGGCACAACAACCTCTTCTACGTCCGGGCCAGGGACCTGGACGCGGCACGGGCGGCGCTGCGCCGCGAGGTAGAGGCGCTCGACCCGAACAAGGGGCTCTATGAAGTGTCGACGCTGGCGGAGTATACACAGGCGGGCCTGTTCGGCGAGAGAGTCGCGGCAAGCTTGCTTTCCGCGCTCGCTTTTCTTGCGCTGGCGCTGGCGGCGGTGGGACTTTACAGTGTCATGGCCTACGCGGTCAGCGAACGAACTCAGGAGATCGGCATCCGCATGGCCCTGGGGGCGCGGCGGGTTCAAGTGCTCGGCCTGGTGTTGTGGAAAGGACTGGCTATGACCATGGTGGGGCTGGTGGCCGGCGCTGGAGCCGCCATCGCGCTTGCCCGAATCCTCGCGAGCGCGCTCGGACCCTCGGTGAACGCCGCCGAGCCCTTGGTGTTCGCCGCAGCGGCGCTGTCCCTGATTCTGATCGCGCTGGTGGCCAGCTACATTCCCGCGCGCCGGGCCAGCAAGGTGGACCCCATGACCGCTCTCCGCTCCGAGTAGGCCTCGGGCGGGCCGAGTGTCAGGCTGAGCTGGGGTCGGGCTGGCTTGGGTCCCGCCTGATCCACTTGTACGCCTTGACGGAGTTCTTCCAGAAATACTTCTCCGCGACCTGCGGCCCCTTCGCCATGAAGTACTCGCGCACGATCTTCATGCCGGCTTCGACAGGCAGCCAGTGGTCGCTGTTCGGCCAATCGCTGCCATAGAGCACCCGGTCCGGACCGAAGGTCTCGTAGATCTCATCCAATCTCGGCCGGTAGAATTCGAGGTCTTCGGGGATCTTCCCATCCACCGTTCGGAGAACTTCGGTGACCTTCACGAAAACCCGCGGCCGTTGCCGGAACTCTCGCATGACGGAGTCGTACTGTGCCCGTTCGGCCGGGTCGGCCGGAGGGACCATCTGCGGCAGATGATCGATCACCACCCGCAGATTGGGAACACGGTCACTGACCTTCAGTGCCGCCGTAATCAAAGCGAGGTTCTGGTTGGCGGTGTCCAGCTCAAGGTCCGCGCCGGCCAGCACCTTGAGGTCCGCGATGAACTCGGGCTTTTCCACTTCGGCGGCGAGATTCCTGCCCCAGAGATTCCCGTAGCGGATGCCGCGGAACAACGGGTTCTTGTGGAAGCGTTCCAGTTGCTGGCCGAACTCCGGTTTGCCGGGTTCGAGGTTGCCCACCGTGCCCACCATGATGGGATCCTTCCCGGAGACGTCCAGCACCCACTGGTTTTCCTCGACCTGGGCACTGGCCTCGACCTCAATAGCGCCCGAGATCCCCAGAGGCCCCGCAACGATCCGGCGATAGCGCTCAGGCAGCGTCGGCTCGGTGAACAGGCCGCCGCGCCTCTGCGCCCCAGCCGGAGGGCCAGACCTTGCCGCAGCGCCAGACCGGGCGCCACCCCCGCGCCGGTTGCGCGTGGGATCGCCCAGGTGGATGTGCGTATCAATTATCGGAATGGGGGAGGCGGCGGCCAGCTCCGCGTCTCCAAGGACAACGGCGCCGGCAATTCCAAGGAACGTTCTGCGTTGCACGGGATCTATTATATACAAGTCATTGATAAACTAGAATCATCGGGACGAAAATGCCTATAATTCCCCGCCGGAAGGCCGTAGTAGCGGATGTAGGAGGCGTCAAGATCGGGGGCGATCACCCGGTCGTGGTCCAGTCGATGACCAACACGGACACCGCGGATACCACCGCTACGGTCAACCAGGCGATGGCGCTGGCACGGGCCGGCTCGGAGTTGGTGCGCGTCACCGTGAACACGGAAGCAGCGGCCAAGGCCGTGCCCAAGATCGTCGAAAGCCTCGACAAGTTCGGTGTACCGGTGCCGATTATCGGCGATTTCCACTACAACGGGCACATCCTGCTGAAGCAGTACCCCGAGTGCGCCCGGGCGCTGGCCAAGTACCGGATCAATCCGGGCAACGTGAACATCGGCAAGAAACACGACGACAACTTCCGCACCATGATCGAGGCCGCCATCGAGCACGACAAGCCGGTGCGGATCGGTGTCAACTGGGGCTCCCTCGACCAGTCGCTCCTCGCGCGGATGATGGACGAAAATTCGTGCGCGGCGGAGCCTTTGGCGTCGAACGCCATGGTGCTGAACGCGATGGTGGCGAGCGCCATTCAGTCGGCGCAGGCCGCCGAACGTTACGGCCTGCCCCACGGCCGCATTATCCTCAGCGCCAAAGTGAGCGAGGTGCAAGATCTCGTCGAGGTCTATCGCCAGCTCGCCGCGGAGTGCGATTACCCGCTGCATCTGGGGCTGACCGAGGCGGGATTGGGCGCCAAGGGCATTGTCGCCTCCACCGCCGCGATGGCGATTCTGTTGCAGGAGGGCATCGGCGACACTGTCCGCGTCTCGCTGACCCCGGCGCCGAACGGGGACCGCGCGGAGGAAGTGTTCGTCTGCCAGCAGATTCTTCAATCGCTTGGCCTGCGCAGCTTCAGCCCTCAGGTTACGGCGTGTCCGGGGTGCGGCCGGACCACCAGCACCTTCTTCCAGGAGATGGCCGAGCGCATTCAGACCTACCTGCGGGAACAAATGCCGGTGTGGAAAGAAAAGTACCCTGGCGTCGAGGAGTTGAAAGTCGCGGTTATGGGCTGCGTGGTGAACGGCCCCGGCGAGTCCAAGCACTCCGACATCGGCATCTCTCTGCCCGGAACCTTCGAGGAGCCGAAAGCGCCGGTTTACGTGGACGGGCGCCTGATGACCACGCTCCGGGGCGACCACATCGTGGAAGAGTTCACCGGCATCCTCGACAACTACGTGGCGGACCGTTACGCACGGTAGGGCGGCGCATCTTGTTATAATTGTTGCAGACACACTCAGTTTGGGGCATTTCCATGGCGACTACTAGCACACAGGGGACAGAAGCAGAGGTGTTTCCGCTGGACCGGGCCGCGCAGCCATCCGGGAGCGGCTACAGGGTCTTCAGCAAGGTTGTCGATTGGGCCACGCATGAGCGGCTCGATCTGGTCAACATCACCGACCGCGTCAACGACATCGTGCGAACGAGCGGCATTGGGGATGGTTTGGTGCATCTGCAGTCGTTACACACCACCACCGCCGTATTTATCAACGAGTGGCAGGACGCGCTGCTCCAGGACATGAAGACGTTCCTCGGCCAAGTGGTGCAGCAGGCTCAGTACTGGCGCCACAACGATCCGACATGCTCGGACTGCGACCGGCAGAATGCCGATTCGCACTTAAGGGGCATGCTCCTGGGGCAAACCCTGTCCCTCCAGGTGCGCAACGCCAGCGTGTTGCTCGGAACCTGGCAGAGCATTGTCCTGGCTGAGTTCGACGGCCCGCGGACCCGGTCCGTGGCGGTCCAGGTCTCCGGCGTCTAGCTGCCTCTGGGGCTCGATGGGACGGCGCTTTAATCTCCGTCAGGCGGAGGCCCTTTTAGCGGGGCTGGAGAGCGATCTGCGGCTGGCAATGTCTCTCCGATGCGATGTGGCGGAGGTTGTGTCGGGACTGGCCGACGTGGCTCGCCACGTGAGCCTCTCGGGCGGCGCTCTAGTCGACCGCCAGCGCGTGGCGGAAGCACGAGCCCGCCGGGACTCTCTGGTCAGTCGCCTCAAGGAGGCCGTCGAGGCCGTGCACGAGCACGGATGCCTCATAAAGGATCTGCAAGCCGGCTTGGTGGATTTTCCTACCCTGTTCCAAGGCCGTGAAGTTTACCTTTGCTGGAAGCTCGGGGAGCGCGGCATTGGCTTCTGGCACGAAGTCGAGGACGGCTACCGGGGCCGCAAGCCCATCGACCGGGAGTTTCTGGAAAACCACTGGGGTGACCCGTCGAACTAACCGCCGGAATTGGGGGAGAGGACATATGCGCTTCCGAAGAACCTCACGGGTGGTTGTGACGTTGGTGCTGCTTTCGGGGCTGGCCGCGTGCGGCGCCCAGAACCGAGCCGGCCGCAACGAAGGAGAGAAGATGATTCCAGCCGATGTCTTGCAGGGCAAGGTAAACGCTCCCGAGTTTCCTACGGGGCTGGACTGGCTGAACACTTCCACCCCACTGCGTTTGAAGGACCTCCGCGGCAAGTTCGTCCTGCTCGACTTTTGGACGTTCTGTTGCATCAACTGCATGCACATTCTTCCTGACCTGAGAAAACTCGAGACCAAGTACAGCCAGGAACTGGTCGTCATCGGCGTGCACTCCGCGAAGTTCAAGAACGAGAGAGATACCTCGCAAATCCGCAGCGCCATCTTGCGCTACGAGATTCATCACCCGGTGGTGAACGACTCCTCTTTCGAAGTGTGGCAGCTCTTTGGCGCAAACTCGTGGCCGACCATAGTCTTGATCAACCCGCTGGGGAACATCGTCGAGCGGTTCTCGGGGGAAGGCGTGTACCAGCCGGTGGATGCCGCGCTGAGCCAGGCCGTTCCCTACTTCGAGAAGCTGGGCCAGTTGAAGCGAAGCCCCCTGACGCTTGCCCTGGAAGAGGCCAAGCGGGCGAACACGCTCCTGGAGTTCCCTGGAAAGATCTCCAGCGACGAGAAGGGCGACCGCCTGTTCATCACGGATTCCAACCACAACCGCATTCTGATCACCACCGCCTCGGGTGAAATCCTCGACGTCATCGGCAGCGGCGAGGAGGGCCCCGCCGACGGCAGTTTCGAGGAGGCCCAGTTTCATCACCCGCAAGGCACGTATCTATCGGGTGACACCCTTTACATCGCCGACACCGAGAACCACCTGATCCGAGCGGCCGATTTGACCACCCGGAAGGTGAGGACTGTGCTCGGGACCGGACAACAAGCCCGGCGCCCCGGGGGTTTCGGACGAGGGCTGTCCGTCGATCTGAATTCGCCTTGGGACCTGCTGGTCCGCGAGGGCAAGATGTATATCGCCATGGCCGGTTCGCACCAACTTTGGGTTGCCGACACCAGCACCTGGGAGGCCCGTCCTTACGCGGGCTCGGGGCTCGAAGAGATCGTCGACGGGGGCCTTGCGAGCGCGGCCCTGGCCCAGCCGAGCGGGATCACCACGGACGGGCACAAGCTTTATTTTGCCGACAGCGAGACGAGCTCCATCCGCGAAGCGGACCTGGCCGCGGGCGGCGGCGTGAGCACTATTGTCGGCAAGGGGCTGTTCGATTTTGGCGATATCGATGGGAACGCCGGCAAGGCGCGGCTGCAGCACCCGCTCGGGGTGGCTTTTCATGATGGCCTGATCTACGTAGCCGACACTTACAACAGCAGGATCAAGGTGATCGATCCGGTGAAGCGGACAGCCACCACGTTTGCCGGAAGCGGCAAGAAAGCGCTGGTGGACGGCAAGTTCGGCAACGCGGCTTTCAACGAACCGGGCGGGCTCGCCTGGCTGGGTGGCAAGCTCTATGTGGCCGACTCGAACAACCAGCAGATCCGGGTTCTCGATCCCGCCACCAAGTCGGTTTCAGATTTGCAATTCAGCGGCCTCGATAAGCTGTCGCGGCGGCAAATGGACCGCTTCCGGGGCCGCATCCTGGATCTGGGCGAGCGGGAGATAAGGGCCGGGACTGCGCAACTGGCGCTCAACGTGGTCCTGCCGGCGGGCTACAAGTTCAACCGCGAGGCTCCCTTCTATATGCAATGGAAAGCCGGGGACGGCAGCGCCTTGAAGTTCGGCTTGCAGCCGGACCGCGTGGACTTCAAACAGGTTCGCTTTCCGCTGGAGGTCCCCGTCGAGCGGATCAACGGCCGGTCAGAGGTGACCATCGACACCGTCGTCTACTACTGCACGTCGGAGTCGAGCGCCTGCTACGTAGATCCGATCCGGGTGAAGCTGGCGCTGAAGCCCACGGCTTCCGGGCCGTCAACGGCGCCGGTGGACATCGGCGTCAAGACCCCTGGCGCGCCAGGCCCCGGGGGCGATTGACCTCTTGCCCCGGTGTGAGTTATCCTCTGATTTAGAACGACTTTCCAGGAGTGAGTTTCGCTTAGATGGCTAATACCTTTTCCGCGCTCAAGCGCGACCGGCAGACCAAGCGCCGCACCGCAGTCAACGTGATGCGCAAGTCCCGCCTGCGGCACCAGATCCGGTCCTTCCGCCGGCTCCTCGAAAAGAAGGACGCCGGCGGGGCCAACGCCGCCCTTCCGAAGACCTTCGCGGTCATCGACCGGGCCGCCAAGCTGGGAATCATCAAGAAGAACACCGCGGCGCGCTACAAGTCCAGAGCGGTTGTGCGCCTGAGGGCCCTGGCCACGGCTTAGCCGGTTACCAAAACTCCGTAGCCACAATGCGCGGCGGACCAGGTTGGCCGTTAATGACCTTGGAGGCGATGACGGCTTGCAGGTTCATGTGCCGCCAATTCGCAGGCGCTCGCCTTGCTAGCTCCGTCAGATAGACCGGGTTCGTCAGAAACTCACCGGCCGCGAGCGTTCCCCACCTGGAGAGGCCGGGAGCTGTCACAATCCAGTGTTCGGTGTCCGCATCCCTGAAGCGCGAGATCACAGCCCAGTCCTCGGTAACCGAGGTATAAGGCGCGGTGGTGACGACCTTCCAGTCCCTCATGCCCGGATTCTTGCGGTCCTGTATCCAATTGATGTTGGCCGCCTGGTCGCGCATGAAATTGAATCGTAGGGTGGACGTCAGCCGGAGGGTCCACGGATTGTTCAGAGCGCCGATCAGTACGGCCGACCCCGTCCTCAACTGCGGCAGGTCAATCACTGTGGACGGGCGGACCAGGTAGGGCTTGCCGTGAGAGCGGAGGACCCCCCCCACGGCGGCAAGGGTGGTGGCATCCGAAAACGCCACAAGGTCGAGAGACTGCTGTTCGCCAATCGAAAGTGAGGCGGCGCTGGTTGGCGACCCCACTGGGAGGCTGCTTGACTGGGGTATCCAGGAAGCACCGCCCCCCGTGACAAGCAGCATGACACCGGGCGATTCCAGGATCGGCCCCCAGAATTGGTCCATGGCGTCGGTCCGGAACCAGGTCAGCCAAGCCATTCCCCCGATGAGTGCCGCCAGCGAGAGTGCAGCCACGACATGCCAGGCCCGGATACCAAACCGCCAGGATTGCAGTGGGGAGGCCGGTTGCGTCACCTCGGGAGGCTCCATCACCCCTTCCGCCGAAGCGACGGACCCAGGGGCTACGGTCTCCCCGGCCGGAGGCGGCCCCGCCGTTTGCTCGGGAACGCCAAACCGGGGAACGTACGCCCCGGAGGGCAAGTCAAGGAACAATTCTCCGGGGGCTG
Organism: Bryobacterales bacterium; assembly: GCA_963798455.1. Lineage (GTDB taxonomy): Bacteria > Acidobacteriota > Terriglobia > Bryobacterales > Bryobacteraceae > CAWCTD01. The sequence goes on along the minus strand of CAWCTD010000003.1, from coordinate 2,427,940 downwards.
CCAACTCGTGATAGTACTGGCCGATCCTTTTCCGAACCTCGGCAGCCACGATTCGCACCACAGGATCGACACCCGTGTCGTATTCCAAGGGGCGTCCGAAGACCTCAATCCCCAAGGTCCGTTCCTTCAGGTGGTCGGCCTCCCCGTTGAGGGTGTGCTCGACGATGTAACGCAGAAACGCCGGGTACTTCTTGCTGCTGCGGAAGCCGGGGCTGGCCAGGATACGCTCCAACTGCTCCCGCACAGCAGCCCGTTCGTCCTCAGTGTTGGGGCACCAGCCCAAAGCCTGAGGCACCTGGGCGCCACCGGCATGGCGGCCTGCGCCTGCACCCACGGCAAACACCCCCGCAAGATTCTATCACAGTTGGCCGTATAATACCCCTGAAATCGACGAACTATACCTGCGGCGGCACTTGTGTCGCTTCCGAAAGGAACCTTTACACGACGGCCAAAGTATGAAAGTGTAGCTCTGAGCATAGTTGGTTAAGGGGTCGTGCATCGGTTTATCGTGAATACCATCGAGCGCATGCCCAAGGTGGATTGAGGGTGGTTAACCTTCCAGCCAATAGCAGTCTATGGTGATTTGGTCCCAGTCGCCGTTAGCTAGCGTGTTGGCAACCAGGGATTTGGAGGAGGTTTCATTATGTATTTTGAGAGCCTTTCGGCCGGAGGCAGAGGTTACCAAAGGAGTGCTCCGGGTCCGCGCCTGATCGGATTCTGGCCAGCAGTGGCCCGCGTCCTGGCGGCTGCGCTCCTCATTATTTGCATGGCTGGTTTCGGCCTTGCCCAGAACACCAATTCCGGCGATATCCGGGGAACTGTCACCGATGCCTCGGGCGCCGTCGTCCCAGGTGTGGCTGTAACGATCTTGAACGTCAACACCGGCGTGTCGAAGGAGCTGGTCACAAACTCGGTCGGCCTTTACGACGCGGTTTCGATTTTGCCGGGACAGTACAAAATCACTTTCGCCAAAGAGGGCTTCCAGAAACTTGTGCGCGACGGCATCACTTTGGTCGTGGGAGCGATGAGCGTGGACGCACAGCTAAGCGTTGGCGCGGTTCAGCAGGAAATCGTGGTGAGGGAAGATGTTCCCCTGCTGAAGACTGAGACCGCCGAGCAGTCGAGCAATATGAATGCGGCAACCATGAGCTCGCTGCCGAACGTGGGTCAGGACTGGTCGAACTTCGTAAAATTGATTCCCGGCGCCACAGGCGCGGCTTCTGCGGGCCAAGGAAGCTCGGGAACCTCAAACCCCGGCGTCGGCATGGCCATCAACGGCACCTTGCCGTTCTACTCCAGCTACCTGGTTGACGGAGGCTCAATCCGGCTGCCGCACAGCGCCAATACTGACAGCACAGTGACCTTCGAAAACATATCCGAGTTGCAAATAAATACCTCGGCCTTCTCCGCGCAATATGGCGGCGGCGGCGACGTATTCAGCGTGATCAGCAAATCCGGTGCGAATCAATGGCACGGGTCTGCCTACGACTACTTCCAGAACGATGCCTTGAATGCCAGGGGCTTCTTCGACGCGAAGAAGGGGAGACAACGATACAACAACTTCGGCGGGGCTGTTTCCGGTCCGATGCTAAAGAACAAGATGTTCTTCTACTTCAACGGGGACTGGATCAAGCATCCGAGCTCGGCAACCAACACAGACTCCATGCCGACGGCCGACATGAAGAACGGCATCTTCGATGTGGGGGCCTTCGGAATCATTTCCGATCCCACTACGGGTCAGCCGTTCACGAACAACTCAATCCCGTCAAGCAGATTTGATCCGGTGGCCGCGAAAGTCCAGAGTTACTTCCTCACGCCGAACCTTCCGTCGATCACCGGCACCAACAACTACCGGGCGCTGGTGGGGACCAATAGCCCTCAGGGGAGACTGTTTGGGCGTTGGGACTACAACGTCAGCAGCAAGAACCGGGTGAGCTTCTCGATGGCGGAGCGCGGCGCCCACGGCAATGGCGGCGGCAATGAATGTCCGATCAATTGCCAGAACCAAACGGGCGATGGCTATGCGGGGCAGCTCTCGGATGTGCACACGTTCAGCCCAACCGTTGTAAACGAGTTCCGGTGGGGGTATGCCCGGCAGGGCAATTGGTTCGTGCCTGCGGGTCTGGGATTGGGATACCCGGCAAAGGTCGGCTGGCAGTTTGCAAAGGCGGATATGTTTCCGGGCATCATCATCAATGGAACGGGCGGCACCAGAAGCCTGAACCCGCCTGATCATGGCACCAGTGCCATCTACATTCAGAACTCCTGGGATCCTTCGGACGTGGTGACGATGATCCGCGGCAAGCATATCCTGCATTTCGGCGGCGAGTACCTGATGCTACAGGACAACTCCACTCCCTGGGGCAACATTAATGCGGGGACATTTACGTTCACCGGCCAGTTCACCAACAGCAATGTCGGCTACGCGGACTTCTTGCTAGGCCAGGTGCAGTCGTGGAGCGCTCTCTACCAGGGTGAGGCGGGCATGCGGTCCAAGAACCCGTCGTTGTTCTTCCAGGACGATATCAAGGTTCGGCCGAATTTCACTCTGAACGTCGGTCTCCGGTGGGAGGGTCATGGCGGCTTCAAGGAAGTTCACAATCTGTGGGGCACCTTCGATCCGACGCTGATGAACCCGGTAACGAAGACTTTAGGAGCCATTTTGTTTGGGAAGAATGCCGGGCGAGACGAAATTATGGCGAGCGTGAACAACGTATTCTTGCCCCGCGTCGGTTTTGCCTGGGCTCCGAGGAGCAATTGGTCGGTTCGTGGCGGCTTTGGCATCTACACCACTCTATGGAGCATGGATGTTGACGGCTCGCCACTGGGCTTCGGCACTGCCAATAGCGGAAGCGCCTCGGCCAATCCAGGCCAACCTCCGGTGGTCCTGCTATCGGGTAGCGGCGCCAACCTGCCGTATATCGGCGCAACCACCGATCCCGCCGCTTACAACGGGCAAGGCGTAGGCAACATTGCGTACATGCCTTATCACACGCCGGTCGGACGAGTTTACCAATGGACGGCGAGCGTCCAGCGGCGGTTCGGCGGTGTGGTAATGGAGGCGGCGTACGTGGGCAGCCACGGGAACGGTTTGGAGTTCCAGGAGAACATCAACCAGTTGCCCGCGAACAAGCTGGGACAGGGGAATTCCGCGCGGCCCTTCCCGCAGTTCCTGGCCATCGGCCCCAGCGTCCCCGGCGGCTTGACCGGAAGGTTCGACAACTATTCGAACTACGGTTCCGCGCAGCTCTCACTCAAGAAACGGTTTGGCCACGGGCTCAACGCGGAGATCAGCTACGTTTGGTCCAGGATGAAGGACCAACAGGATACGTCGGGCTGGGGCAGCCACTACGGCAACGCGGTCTACCAGGATGCGTTCGATCCGGCTGCCAACTACGCGCTATCGAACTTCGATGTCCCGCATGTAGTGAAGGGATTCTGGGTGTATCAGATACCGCTTGGGAAGGGACACTCGGTCCTGAACAATTCCGCAGGTGATGCAGTCCTTGGCGGGTGGCAGGTGTCATCGACGTTCATATTCCAGTCCGGTAACCCGTTCACTCCGGTAATGGACTCGAATACCGGTTCCGGCGCGCTGGGTGGCTCTTGGTTTCCAAACCTCGTCGGAAATCCCAGCGTATCGAATCAGTCCATCAACCAATGGTTCAATCAGCTCGCGTATGCGACGCCAGCCATCAACACCTTCGGGAAAAACGGAAGGAACACGCTGCGCGGACCGGGCTTGACCGCCATGGATTTATCGCTGGGCAAGACGTTCAGAATGCCCGGTTGGGAGAGCGCCGGTCTGGAGTTTCGGATGGACGCTACCAACGTTCTGAACCATCCGTGCTTTAACGTCCCGAACGCCTCGTTGTCCGCGGCGGCTCTGGCTTCGGGCGTTCCCAATACGGCGGTAGGCAAGATCACGGGCACCACAGTTGGCGGACGTTACATCCAACTGGGCGCGCGATTCTTCTTCTGAGAACCAGCAGAACAGTGCGCAACTAGAAGCCGCGCCTGGCAAGCTGAACGACGCGATGAGTGAGACGTTGAGTCAGCCCAGGCGCGGCTTTTTTGCTGTTTGACACCGGAGCGCGAGGCCAACCGAAACCGGATCGCGCAGTGCGAGAATCGTGATATGGACCTTAAGGTATTTACTCACTTCGGGGTCTGCTTCCTGTTGGCAACTTCCTGCCTCGCGCAGTCTCCTCCCAGCAAGCAACAGCAGATCGAAACCCACCTCCGGCAGGCAAGGGAGTTCCTGAAGGACAACCTAACCGATCTGGCTGCCCGTGAGTTCGAGGCCATCCTGGCGCTTGATCCCAACAATGTGGATGCGCGGGGCAACCTCGGCGTGCTCCTCTACTTTCGCGGCGATTACGCGCAGGCCGCTCCGCACCTTCGTGCCGCCTTGAAGCTCCAGCCGGGCCTTGCGAAAATCCAGGCGCTGCTCGGCATGTGCGAGAAGCGGACCGGTGATGCCGCTCGCGCCGAGGCCGATCTCAAAGGGTCTCTGCCGGGGTTGCAGGAAGAGAAGCTGAAGGTGCAAGCCGGCATGGAGCTGATCGAGGTCTACTACGGCGCGGGCGAGTTGGAAAGAGCCGCGGGTGTGCTTGCCATGCTCCGCCAGTTAAGGCCGGCCGATCCCGAGATCTTGTATACGGCGTACCGGATTTACTCGATGCTGGCCGATGAGGCCATGCTGGGCGTCGCCATGACCGCGCCCGGATCCGCGCACCTGCACCAGCTCATGGCCCACGAGCTGGCCCGTCAGGACAACAACGAGGGGGCCGTCGCGCATCTCCGCGAAGCCATCAAGATCGACCCGCGCCTCCCCGGCGCCCATTTCGAGCTGGCCGAAGCGCTGAGCGTGGCCTCGGACCCGGAAGGCGCTCTAAAGGAGTACCAAGCCGCCCTGGCTCTTGACCCTTCCGATGAAAAGTCCGAGTGCAGGCTGGGTGAGTTCGCCTTGCGTGCGTCCGACATCCAGACGGCCGCCAAGCACTTCTCACGAGCACTCCAGTTACAGCCAAATGACATCGATGCCGTTGTCGGCCTGGCAAGCGTTCTGGTGGCGATGAACCAGCCGGAAAAGGCCCAGCCGCTCCTGGAGCACGCCATCAAAGCCGAGCCGTTCGATGCGGTGCTCCGTTACCGGCTGGCCATGATCTATCGCGGCCTTGGGCGCACGGAGGATTCCGGCCGCGAACTCGCGGAATTCAAGAGACTCAAAGAGATGAAGGAGCAGCTCAAGCAGACCTACAGCCAGATGCGCCTTCAGCCCAAGCCGGAGCGGAGCGATCCCAGCGTGCCGCAATAGGCCGCGTCAGCGTCCCGGCCGCGCGGAGGGCGCTCCATCGTCTCCACCTTCACCGCGCAGGTTCTTTCACTTCCAGCACGCGATCGCATTTCACTCCGGTGAGGCGTTGGAGCAGACCCGAGGGCCAGCGAATCTCAATCAGGTCGGCCATATCGTCCGCACCGAGGCCGAAGTGCACCGGGCCGGCGCTGGACGAGGCATAGCCCGCCGCGGTGGTCATATGGTTGTACTGTACCTGGTGCTTCGAAGTCACCTTGATGGCCGCCCCGATTCCGTCCCGATTGCTGGTCGTGCCCTCCAGTTTCAGCTCCAGCCAGTGATGCTCCCCGGGGCTGTCATTCAGCCAGATTTCCCCCGGCTCGGCCAATGCGCAGACCACCACATCCAGGCGGCCGTCGCCGTCGAGATCCCCTACCGCGCTCCCACGGTGCCTCCGCGCCGGCTGCGTGGCAAAGCCCGCCTCCCCGGTCAGCGCACTGAACGTTCCATTTGCCTGATTGCGGAAGACCGTGTTGTGCTGATTGACCTGGTCACGGCCCTCCATGTTCAGCGTCTCGACGTGCCCCTTCGACACGAAGATATCCTTCCAGCCATCGTTGTCGAAATCGTAAATCTCGGGGCTATAACCACCCATGGGGCGGCTGAGCCGGTTGAGTTGACTTCGAGTGCTTGCATCCTCGAAGTATCCCTTGCCCGTATTCCGATACAGCGGGAAAGTCTCGTTGGGCAGGGCGACGAATACGATATCGGGGTAGCCATCGTTGTCGATATCTCGAAAATCCGATCCCATTCCGGATACCTCCCGCCCGTCCGCCGGGTAGGCTACGCCCGCTTCGAGCGCGATCTCCTGAAACCGTCCTTGCCCCAAGTTGTGAAAGAGGAAATTGGCCAGCTTGTCGTTGGTTACGAAGATATCCATCCAGCCGTCTCCGTCGGAGTCGGCCATCGCTGCCCCCATCCCCTTTCCGGGATGCTCGCGTATTCCGGAAGAGGCGGACACATCCGTAAACTTACCTTTTCCATCGCCAAGATACAGACGGTCAGGCGTGCTTTTGTAGTACTTGGGGTGGCAGTATTCGCGCTTGCCGTAATAAAGGCAGCTCGGCTCTTTGTTCGGGTCCCAACCCAGGTAGTCGGTCACGAAGAGATCGAGATTGCCGTCATTGTTGACGTTCCAGCCACACCCCACCGACCGACCAGAGCGGACCATACTCGGTATCCGGCTTATCTAGTCCGGCTTGCGCGGTCACATCCGTAAAAGTGCCGTCGCCATTATTCCGATATAGGGCGCTGTGGTGAACTCCTCCCACAAAAAGGTCCTCATATCCGTCGTTGTTGTAGTCACCCACGGCAACACCCGTGTCGTAGCCGCTGCCGGCGAGCCCCGCTTTCTCCGTTACGTCGGTGAATGTGCCGTCCCCATTGTTCCGGAACAACCGATTCCAGTATTTCGCCGAGGTCTTTTTGAGCGACGGCATCTCCGCGCCGTTAGTGAAAAAGATATCCAGGCGGCCATCATTGTTATAATCGAACACCGCCACACCGCCGGCCATGGTCTCCGGTGCGTACCTGATATCTGTTTCGCAGTTATTCAATACGAAAGGAATTGGGCGGTACGAAAAGTGAATCGGCACGGCTTGCCCGTGGCTCTGACCCAACAACAGCGCGGCAAGCAGTGCCGCCAGGGCAGCGGCGCCGGCGGCGGAGGGATGGCGTGCCACACCCCCGATTGTACACCTCTGCCCCTGGTGGACCCTGCCACGCCGGAGCGGAGCGACCCCAGCGTGCCGCAATAGGCCGCGTCAGCGTCCCGGCCACGGAGGGCGCTCCACCGTGGCCGCGCCTTCACGAATCACCACCAGTTGGTTGGCCTCGACTTTCGGGAATATCTGTTTGTTGCCGTTCGGCCAGCAAATCTCGACGTTCGCCGTCCCGGCCGTCCCGAGACCGAAATGCAGGCGCCGGTCGCTACAGGAAAGGTAACTCGCCTGGCTCGTCACGCCCTGCGCCTGCCGCTTGCCTCCGTACTCCACCGTTACCCGCGCGCCGATCGCGCTGCGGTTCGATTGCGTACCGATGAGCTTCACCTTCAGCCACCGGTTCTCCCCCCGCACATCGTTGCGCAGCAGGGAAGGGGGCTCGTTCAGGTTGACAATCAGCATATCCAGGTCGCCGTCGTTATCGAAGTCGCCGAAGGCGCACCCGCGGCTGGAATGTGGAGCCTCCACGTCCGGTCCAGGCTCCTCAAACAATTCTTCGAATTTGCCGTTCCCCAGATTGCGAAACAGCAACCGCGGCGTCCGGTATGGGTAACCCGCCACTTTCCCTTCGATTTCCGGATAGACATTGCCGCTCACCAGAAACAGGTCCGGGTTGCCGTCATTGTCGAGATCCACGATCCCGGCGCCCCAGCAGGTGTACCGCGTCTCGACGCCCAAGCCCGCGCTCAGCGTCACGTCCCCGAAGTTGCCCTTGCCGACGTTCCGGTACAGCGCAGGCGTGTCCCCCGTGAAATGTCCCTTGAAGACGTCCAAGCGGCCATCCAGATCGTAGTCGCCGATGGCCACTCCCATCCCGGCCTGTTCCACGCCGTCGTCGCTGAGCGCCACCCCGCGCTCGATGCCTTCTTCACGGAACGTACCGTCGTGATTGTTCATCAACAGCAGGCTGGCGCTCGTATCGCAGCACACAAAGAGATCCGGCCATCCATCCTCGTCGAAGTCGGCCGCCACCGAGGTCAGCGCGTAACGGTCCCTGATATCGGCGATTCCCGCCGCCGCCGTCACATCGGTGAACGTACCGTCGCCGTTGTTGTGGAACAGCGAGAGGGATCCGAAGGGAAGCCCGCGCGGGCCGCAGTTCACCTGGACGGTCATGAACATGCAGGTTGAGGCTTCGCCAGGCTTCGGCGCGCGGCTCAGATCGAAATCGAGATAGTTGGTCACAAACAGGTCGAGTTTGCCGTCCCGGTCGTAATCGATCCACGTGCAGCCGGTGCCCCAACGCGTACGGTTCCGGCCCACGCCAGCCTTCTTCGTGACGTTGGTGAAAGTGCCGTCCCCGTTGTTGTGGTATAAGACGTTCTCGCCCCAGTACGTGATGAATAGGTCTTCGTACCCGTCGTTGTCGTAATCGCCGACCGCGACGCCCGACGCCCATCCCGTGCGCACGAGCCCTGCCCGCTCAGTCACATCCGTGAATGTGCCGTCCCGATTGTTGTGATACAGGCGGTTCGTGGCGCCCTGGGGAACCTCACCGAAGCGTGTCCCGCAGAGTAGCAGAACATCCAGCCAGCCGTCGTTATCGTAATCGAAGAAGGCGCACCCGCAGCCCATCGTCTCGACGATGTAGGCTTTGCGGTCGATCCCGCCGTAAATCGTGGGCGCCGTCAGACCGGCCGCTTGCGCGACGTCCGTAAATCGGGCCAGAAACGGGATGCCAGAAGGTTTGCCGCGCGGCGTGGGCTTCACGCCTCGCGAGGCCATCCCCTGCGCCCGCAGATTAGCCGGGCGTAACAGCAACGGGCCGCCACCGAGCAGCGGAAGGAAGCTTCGCCGGCTTAGCTTCATAACCAGCCAAGAAGTTGGTGCCGGAGGTGGGACTTGAGCTCGGACTCACATGAACATGTGCCGGATAGTGAGCCGGGTTCGTCCGCCGATTCCCACACTCCTGCGACCAACCTCAGCGTTTATCATACACCGCGCGAGCGTCCTGTTACCAAAACTCGGTGGCCAGGATGCGCGGCGGGGCGGGTTGGCCGTTGATGACCGTGGTGGCAATGACGGCTTGCAGGTTCATGTGCCGCCAATTCGCAGGCGCTCGCCTTGCTAGCTCCGTCAGATAGACCGGGTTCGTCAGAAACTCACCTGCCGTGAGTGTCCCCCATCTGGAGAGGCCGGAGCCTGTCACAATCCAGTGTTCGGTGTCCGCATCCCTGAAGCGCGAGATCACAGCCCAGTCCTCGGTAACCGAGGTATAAGGCGCGGTGGTGACGACCTTCCAGTCCCTCATGCCCGGATTCTTGCGGTCCTGTATCCAATTGATGTTGGCCGCCTGGTCGCGCATGAAATTGAATCGTAGGGTGGACGTCAGCCGGAGGGTCCACGGATTGTTCAGAGCGCCGATCAGTACGGCCGACCCCGTCCTCAACTGCGGCAGGTCAATCACTGTGGACGGGCGGATCAGGTAGGGCTTGCCGTGAGAGCGGAGGATCCCCCCCACGGCGGCAAGGGTGGCCGCATCCGCGAACGCGACAAGGTCACGAGACTGCTGTTGATCAACCGAAAGCAGGGCGGTACTGTCGGGCGCCCCCGCCGTCGACGCGCTAGCTTGGGGTATCCAGGAAACACCGCCCCCCGTGACAAGCAGCATGACACCGGGCGATTCCAGGATCGGCCCCCAGAATTGGTCCATGGCGTCGGTCCGGAACCAGGTCAGCCAAGCCATTCCCCCGATGAGTGCCGCCAGCGACAGTGCAGCCACGACATGCCAGGCCTGGAGGCCAGACCACCAGGATTGCTGCAGAGGGGCCGGTTGCGTCACCTCGGGAGGCTCCATCACCCCTTCCGCCGAAGCGACGGACCCAGGGGCTACGGTTTCCCCGGACGGAGGCGGCCCCGCCGTTTGCTCGGGAGCGCCAAACCTGGGAACATACGAGCCGGAAGGCAGGTCAAGAAGCAATTCTCCGGGGGCTGCCGACTCGTGGTAGTACTGGCCGATCCTTTTCCGAACCTCGGCAGCCACGATTCGCACCACAGGATCGACACCTGTGTCGTACTCCAAGGGGCGCCCGAAGACCTCAATCCCCAAGGTTCGTTCCTTCAGGTGGTCGCTCTGTCCGTGGAGGGTGTGCTCGACGATGTAGCGGAGAAACGCCGGGTACTTCCTGCTGTTCCGGAAACCGGGGCTGGCCAGGATGCGCTCCAACTGCTCCCGCACAGCAGCCCGTTCGTCCTCAGTGTTGGGGCACCAGCCCAAAGCCTGAGGCGCCTGGGCGCCACCGGCATGGCGGCCTGCGCCTGCACCCACGGCAAACACCCCCGCAAGATTCTATCACAGTTGGCCGTATAATACCCCTGAAATCGACGAACTATACCTGCAGCGGCACTCGTCCCGCTTCCGAAAGGAACCTTACCAGGGCAGCGAAAGAGGGCTAACCTTTATCGATCAGCGACCGAACGAGGGTAGGAGTATTCGTAACGGAGGAGGTCGAGCAGTGTCTAGAAGAAGCGTGTGTTTTCTATTGACGATATTGATCCTGACAACTCTGCTGTGCGGGAGCGTGTTTGGCCAGACAGTCTCCGGCTCCCTGATGGGAACTGTGACTGACCCCGCAAACGCAGTGGTTCCTGGAGTACAGGTCCAACTCACCAGCCAGGACACCGGCGCGGTCCGCTCCACAACCACCGAAAGTGCCGGTCTGTTCAGGTTCCCGAACCTGGTGCCGGGCGCCTATACGCTTAACGTCAAGGCCTCCGGTTTCAAGGCTTGGAACGTGAAGGACATTAGTCTCTCCACAGCCGAAACCCGGGATCTTGGGAGGATCGTTCTGGAAATCGGCAGTCTGGCGGAACAGATCGAAGTCACAGCCGAAGCCACGCCTGTCCAGGTTGCCAGCAGCGAGAAGTCCGCTCTCATAGACGGCCACCAGCTCAACGCACTCGCTCTCAAGGGCCGCGATGCGTTCAGTTTCATGCAACTGCTTCCCGGGGTGCTGGACACGAGCGACCGGAACACGATCACGACGTCCGGCGACGGCGGCATCTCGGTCAACGGCAACACCACCAGCATGTCCAACATGGTCGACGGCATCACGGACAGGGATGCCGGCGCGGCTAGTGGCGTTCATTTCGTGCCGAACATGGATGCCATTGAGGAGGTGAGGCTGCTCGCTTCCAACTACCAGGCGGAGTACGGCCGCAATTCGGGCGGCGTCGTCACCATGGTAACCAAGAGCGGCGGCCGGGAGTTCCACGGTTCGGCCTGGTGGGTGCACCGGCATGAGGGCCTTAACGCTAACGGGTTTTTCAATAACCTGGCGGGCAGGGCCATATCCCCGTACCGGTACAACATCCCTGGCTGGAGCATCGGCGGCCCGGTTTACATACCGGGCAAGTTCAACACGGACAGGAGCAAGTTCTTCTTCTTCGCTTCGCAGGAATTCGTCAGGATGTTCGTCCCCGTGTCCCTGCAAAAGAGGACCATGCCGACCGTCGAGGAGCGCGGCGGCGATTTCTCGAATAGCCGCGATAGCAAGGGCAGCCTAATCACGATCAAGGATCCCACCACTGGGGCGCAGTTCCCGAGCAACAAGATCCCCGCATCGCAGATCAGCGCCGTCGGCCAAGGCATCCTCAAGTTCTTGCCGCTGCCCAACTATAGCCCGGCCCCCGGGACTTCCGACTACCTCAATTACAACTACACCGACAACGGCAGCGCCCCGCGCCCGATCTCCGACACCGTGGTCCGCGGCGACGTATACGCGACCTCCAAGTTGTCGGGCTACTTCCGAATGGTCCGGAACGAGGACACTCAGGAAGCGCTCTATCAGGGTTTCCAATGGTCCCAGTCCACCACGAAAGAGGGTGCGCCCATGACCATGCATCACACGAACCCTGGTCACGGCCAGGCCGCATCGGCTACCTATGTCTTCTCGCCGACAACGCTCAACCAATTCACGTTTGGCCACAGCATGAACAACTGGACCTACGTGATGAACGACCCCTCGTTGCTGAATCGTTCGCTGATGGGCAGCGTGCCATGGTTGTACCCGAGCAAGCAGCTCACTTCCCTCGGCGACATCGTATCCATCAATGGGATGCACAGCTTTGTCCCGCTGGCATCCTTCGGCGGCGGCTCTCGTCCGAATCCGGGCAGTATCGGTCTGGGCGGCTACTATGGCGCGTACTTCAACTGGAACGATATCTACGTCTTCCAGGACAACTTCAGCAAGATCGTGGGCAGGCATAGCTTCAAGGCCGGCGTCTACGCGGAGAAAAACCTCAAGACCCAGCCGGTCAACAACAACTGGAACGGCTCCTTTGATTTCAGCGTCGACAGCAACAATCCCCTGAACTCGGGCGACGGCTTCGCGAACGCCCTATTGGGCAACTTCACGAGCTATAACGAAGCCAATTTCAGGCCGCTCCTCGGCGCGGCGTATTGGAACCTCGATTTCTACGTTCAGGACAACTGGCGCGTAAGCCGCCGGCTGACGCTGGATTTGGGCGTGCGCATGGTGCATCAAGAGTCCCAGTACGATCGGAACAACACGTTCACGGTGTTCCGGGACTCGCTCTATTCCGTCGCGAAGATGCCGCGGATGTACGCACCCTACTGCACCGTCGTGGTCACCGGGAACTGCCCCTCCGCGAACCGTGTGGCCCGGGACCCGGGCACGGGCGCTTTAGCGCCCGCCACGACAATTGGTCTGTTCGTTCCCGGCAGCGGCGACCCGGCCAACGGCATGCAGGTGCTGGGCACGAATGGCGTGTCGAAGTATGCCTACAACATGCGCACCTTTGCCCCCGCTCCCCGGATCGGTTTTGCCTGGGATGTGCTCGGAGATGGCAAGATGTCCATCCGGGGCGGTTTTGGGATCATGTATGACCGGCTTGAGGGCAATCAGGTCTACAACATGTCCGGGGTCCCGCCGCTCACCTACATTCCGTATGTGTATTACAGCAACATCAGCGCGCTGGCTGGCAGTGCGTCGAGTGGCTTGGTTGGTCCGACCGGCATCAATCCCGCCCTTTACGGGGACGTTCCGTTTACCCGGGTACAGAACACGAGTCTGAGTATCCAGCGCGCCTTCCGAGGCAGCATGGTTCTGGAAGTGGGCTATGTCGGCAATTGGGGTTACCACCTGAACCAGTCGGGTGGGATCAACCTTAATGCAGTCCCGCTGGGTGCGAGATTCACGAACATCGATTCCACGAACGGCAAACCGCTGAGCGACAATCTACTGCGCGTGAAGTATCCAGGGTACGGCAACCTCAGCCGGAATATACTCAATGGCTATAGCAACTACCATGGCCTCCAGACGTCGCTGCAGCGCCGGTATTCGAAGGGCCTCATGTTCGGGATGTCGTACACTTACTCTAAGTCCTTGGGGGTAACCTCCTACAACGTATTGCTTCCGGACAACAACAAGTGGTACTACGGGCCGAACGGCAACTACCGCAAGCACATTTTCGCGTTCAACTACTCGTACGATATTCCGAACCTGGGAAAGCGGCTCAACAACAAGGTGCTGGGCGTCCTCACGGATCACTATACGCTGTCTGGGATCACGACGGCGCAGAGCGGGCCGCCGATATACCCCCAATGCAACAGTTCGACGGGCGCGGAGATCAGTGGCTCGCCCAATCTTACAGCCGGAGGAACCGGTGGTACCCGCTGCCTCGTGGTTGGCAATCCTATGGCCAATGTGCCGGCGGGACTGATCTACAACCCGGCCGCCTTCGCACTACCCCAGGCGGGCACCATAGGGAATATGGGCAACAACCCAATCAGGGGAACCGGTTTCAGCAATTGGGACGTAGTGTTCACTAAGGTCGTCCCCGTGGGGCTGGGCGAGAACCGGGTGTTCAAGCTTGCGCTTCAGGCCTACAACGTATTCAATCAGTCAGAGTTCAACGGATGGAACACAGGTGCCACCTACAGCGCCAGCGGCGACCCCGCCAAGCTGGTCTCGACCAACATAGGCACCCCGAGCGGCACGCGGCCGGCGCGCATCCTGGCGACGTCGCTGCGGTTCGAGTTCTAGGACATCGAGAGAAGTGCCATGGACCGCACTCCTGGCCGGGCTTACCCGCCGGGCCAGGAGTGTGGAATGCTGGCAACCACGGAAAGAGAGGTCTAATTATGCTTGATCGAATCAATCGCCGCGACTTTTTCGGCTTGACAACGGCGGGGGCCGCGGCCTTGGCCGGGGCCGCCCCGGCTTGGGCGCAGCCGGCGGGAACCATTGCCGTTCAGCAAACGGCGGACGCGAAGCGGTTCGCGGAGGAGCCGGCCCTGAAATGGCAGCCAGCAGCCGGATCTTCCGCTGGCGCCATCGTGCTCGACCCCTCCAGGACGTACCAGGAGATGCTCGGCTTCGGCGGCGCGCTCACCGACGCATCGGCGTACATGATCAACCAGCTCGATGCGTCCACGCGCGAGAAGTTTTTGCGCGAGTTGTACCATCCTTCCGAGCTGGGCCTGGAGGTGGGGCGCATTTGCGTCGGGTCGAGCGACTACGCCGCCACGATGTACAGTTACGACGAGGGCGATCCCGACCCCGACATGCTGCGGTTTTCCATCGATCACGACAAGCAGTACATCCTGCCGCAGTTGCGGACCGCGCGCCAGCACAACCCGAGTCTGTTCCTGCTGGCTTCGCCGTGGAGCCCTCCGGGCTGGATGAAGGCCAACGGAACCATGCTGGGCGGCTCCATGAAGCCGAGGGACTTCCCGGCGTATGCCAAGTATCTGGTGAAGTTCCTCCAGAGCTACCAGGCCGAGGGCGTACCGGTGGACTCCATCACGTCTCAGAATGAGGTGGACACCGACCAGGACGGGCGCATGCCCGCCTGCATTTGGGCGCAGGAGCACGAGATCGTGTTCGTCAGCCAGCATCTAGGCCCTGCCCTCGAGCAAAACAAGATCCCGACCAAGATCTGGATCCTGGACCACAACTTCAATCTCTGGGGGCGTGTGATGAATACGCTGGAGAACCCGATGCTCAACCGCTACGTCGACGGCGTGGCGTGGCATCCCTACGTGGGTTCGGTCACCGCAGTGAGCCGCGTGCACGACCTCTACCCCGACAAGAAGATGTACTCGACCGAAGGAGGTTTCGAAGCCACCTTCTCGCTGGTCGGCCCCATGACATTCGGCGCCGGCGCCCCCGGTGGCGCCGGTCCCGAGCCGGCGGCCGCGCCCGCGAGGCCGCGCCGCGACCAGGACCCTGCCGCCGCGATTGCGCGCGCGGGCGTGGGCGCCGCGAACTCCGTGCGCAACTGGATGAGTTGCATCATCGTGTGGAACCTGGTGCTCGACGAAAACGGCAAACCGAACATTGGGCCGTTCAACGGCCCCGGCTTCATCACAATCAACTCCCGGACCAAGGAGATCACCCGCAGCAATGGTTATTGGTCCATGAAGCACTATACCCATGCGGCGCACCGCGGATCGAAGCGCTTTGATACCCAGGGCGAACTGGACGGAGTCGCGCACGTGGCATTCGTCAACCCGGACGACACGAAAACAGTGGTTCTCAGCAACGTCGGCGCCGCGCGCGAGACGCAGTTACGGCTGGGCAACCTGATGACGGAAGTCTCCCTTCCGGCCAACTCCATCACCAATGTGAGTTGGATCTGACCGCGGGAACAGTGAGACAGGACGCCAAATGGAGAGCAGAAGAACGTTTGTGACAAGAGGCGCGGCCGGAGTCGCTGCGCTTGGGACCTCGTCATTGCCGTCGCGCGCCGCTTCCGGTGAGATTGCGGTTGCCTTGATCGGCTGCGGGAGCCGCGGCCTGGGAGCCTTGTTGCCCAACTTCCAGGCGGTGGAGGGTGTCCGTATCGCGGCGGTTTGTGACGTTTTCAAACCGAACCTCGAAAAGGGCGCGGCGGCCGCCGGATCGAAGGCGGACGCTTACGGCGACTACCGGCGCATTCTGGAGCGCAAGGATATTAACGTAGTCATGGTGGCCACGCCGGACCACTGGCACGGTCCGATCACCGTCGCGGCGTGCGAGGCGGGCAAGGACGTTTACGTGGAGAAGCCGCTGTCCAACAGCATCGCCGAGTGCCTCAAGATGGTGGAGGCGGCCCGGAAGTATAACCGGGTGGTGCAGGTGGGGTTGCAGCAGCGAAGCAGCGCGCCGTTCCTGGAGGCATACAAGCTCGTCCAGAGCGGTATGCTCGGGAAGATCAGACAGGTGCTCGTCATCAATCCCACGGGCAATCCCCGCGGCGCCGCCCCAGCCTCCAGCCTGGAGCCCGCCCCGAACGTCGGAGCCCATCCCGGCGGGCCTGGATTGGGAGATGTTCCAGGGCCCCGCCCCGCGGCGCCCTTACACCCGGATGCGCCAGCGCAGTTGGCGCGACTATTGGGAGTACGGCGCCGGCACTCTCTCGGACTGGGGCGTACACGTGTTGGATGTTGCCCACTGGTACCTGGGCGTGCCCAAGCCGCCGGTAACGGCTGCCGCGGCATATGCCTGGTTGAACCGGGCCAACGACGGCCGCACCCCGGATACGGTAGACGTGGCCTGGCGATACGACAACTTCGTCGCGTCCTACAGTTCG
This sequence comes from Bryobacterales bacterium, assembly GCA_963798455.1. Lineage (GTDB taxonomy): Bacteria > Acidobacteriota > Terriglobia > Bryobacterales > Bryobacteraceae > CAWCTD01. The sequence goes on along the minus strand of CAWCTD010000003.1, from coordinate 2,411,323 downwards.
CGAGGCGACGAAATCGGCACGTGCTTATACGGCGATCTAGGCATGCTGCACGTGAACCGCAGTGGTTACAGCGTGCGGCCGGCGCCGGGGAACAGGGGACCCGACGGGAAGCCCCTCTTCGAAGCCAAGAAAGTCGAACTGCGCGACGAGGGTCCGGCCAGCAGGCCGCCCGCCGAGACGGATACGGGCAAGCACGTCAGGAATTTCCTGGAGTGCGTGAGAACACGGCAGAGGCCGGTCGCGGATGTGGAGATCGGCGCTACGTCCACCATTCCCACGCTGATGGGCGCGCTTTCGATCCTGAACCAGGGCAAGACCATTACGTGGATGGGTGACGGCGCGCGCCCCCTGGCCTGACGTTGGGCCAGCCGGCGCGGCATAGGAACCGGCATTATTGAGGAAGGAGATCGAAGAATCATGCGCAAGACATCTATTTTAGTTTTCGCTTTCGCCGCGGTGCTGGCGATCGCACTGCTCCCGCTGGCGGGCCAGCAACCACAGGGCGGCCAGCCACCCGCTGGCGGCCGGGGCTTCGCGGGCCTGCTTCCGCAGGGCAATAGCGAGCCCATCCCCAGGATCCCCGTCGGTTTCACCCCCATCTTCAACGGTAAGGATCTCACCGGCTGGCACATCAGCAAGACCAATCACCACGGCACCACGCCGGACTTCCACGTCATGCCGGGAGGCGTCCTCGTCGGTTCCCAGTACCCACTCGGCTTCGGCGGGATTCTGCTCACCGACAAGCGCTACAAGAACGTCGAAGTCTACATGGAAATCAAGCCGGATTGGGGCTGCGACAGCGGCTTGTTCCTGCGGTCCAACGAAGCCGGCGACGCCTATCAGGTCACCCTCGACTATCTGCCCAACGGCAGCATGGGCGGGGTATACGGCGAAGGACTGCAGGGCGTCAGCATGTTCCCGCCGGGGCTCGCTCCCGAGGTGCGTCAGGCCGCACAGGCCCGCTTCGAGGAGAACTGGCAACGGGCCTGGAAACGGGAGCAATGGAACTCGGTGCGCGCGCGCATCACCGGCAACCCGCCCCGCATTTCGGCGTGGTTCAACGAGACGCCGGTTCTGGAGTGGCGGGATACGGCCAATCACGCCGCCGATGGCGCCGAAGACGGCATGATCGCCATTCAGTTGCACATCGGCGACCGTTCGGTCCCCGGCGGCCTCTGGCGCTGGCGCGTCATCGCCGTCAAAGAACTGCCGTAACTGCCAGGCGGTGATATCCTGCTGGATTAAAGGAGAACCACAGTGACCGGAATAGAGAACACGCAGGCGACCCGCCGCGGCTTTATGGGCGCCGCGGCCTTAACCGCCGCATCCTACAGCCGGGTGCTCGGTGCGAACGACCGTATCGGCATCGGGTTCATCGGATACGGGCTGATCGGCAAACAGCACGTCAGCGACTTCAAGAAGTTCAACGACGTCGACTTGGTCGCGATGTGCGACGTGTACAAGCCGAGGGTTCAGGAAGGCCTCGCGTACATGGGGAATCCCAACGCCAAGGGCTACGGCGATTTCCGAAAAATGTACGAAGACAAGAACGTCCAGGCGGTGATCGTCGCGACTCCCGATCACTGGCACTGCCTGCTCACCGCCATGGCCTGCGCGGCGGGCAAGGACGTCTACGTCGAGAAGCCGATGACCGTGTTTATCGACGAGGGCAAGTGGATGGTCCAGGCCGCCCGCAAGTACAACCGGGTGGTCGTGGTCGGAACGCAGCGCCGCCACGGCAAGGCCGTCGCGGAAGCCAAGAAGATCGTCGAGAGCGGAGTGCTCGGCAAGATCAGTCTGGTGCGGAGGGTGGAGGCCCGAAACATCTATCCCGGTTTCGGCAAGACGCCGGTCGAGAACCCTCCCGCCGACCTCGACTACGACATGTGGCTTGGGCCGGCGCCGAAGAGACCCTATCAGGCTCACCGCGCTCTCTACCATTTCCGCTGGTTCTGGGACTATTCCGGCGGCCAGATGTCGAACCTGGCTGCTCACGGCATCGATCAAATGCTCTGGGTCATGAACGTGAAGATGCCAACGAAGGTCCTATCGAGCGGCGGCCGGTTCGCCCTCGAAGATGATGGCGAGACGCCCGACATGCAGGAAGGCCTTTTTGAGTTCCCCGGTTTCGTCCTGTCGTACGCAATCCGCGAGACCAATGCGCATCGGGAAGATTCGGCCACCAGGGGCCTCGTCTTCCACGGAACCAAGGGTACCCTGCTGCTGGGCGGGGGCGCCCAGGTGCTGACCGAAATGCACGGCGATCCGGTCAATTCGATTCCCCGGTTTCTCGGACATCCGGTTGGGGGTCCTCAAGCCTCGCAAACCAAGCCGGCGCCATGGATTCCGGGAGCTCCGAGCAGTACTCCAGCGGCTGGCGGCCGTGGCGGTGGCGGCGGGGGCGGCGAGGACACGATGGCGCTGAACGGGCGGGATTGGATTGACTGCATCCGCTCTCGCAAGCGTCCCTTGTGCGACGTCGAGGACGGCCACCACGTCGCGGTGGCATGCAACCTCGCTAACATGGCCCTTCGCCTCGGGCGCGCCATTCGCTGGGACCCCGACAAGCAAGTGGTGGTCGGTGATAAGGAAGCCGCCGCGATGTGCGTCCGGCCGTACCGGGAGCCCTGGGACAAGGTGCTCCGGAGCATAGTCAAGGTGTGATGCTGAAGACGGGCTTGGCTCTCGCCGCCGCGCAACCGATCAGCCCGCCAGCCCCGGGATAAACTTCTCCATCACGATGCGGTTGCATCTGCGTCAGTCGAGGTCGAGGGCAGCCTTGAGGGCGGCCTCCAGATCTCGCACGTAGTTGGGAGGCAGTGTTCCCAGCCGTTGCGTGATCTTGGCCCGGTCCAGAGTTGTAACCTGGTGACAGACCGCCACACTAGTTTGGGTCAAACCGGCAATTCCCCCTTGAATCTCCACAACGGTCGGCCCGCGCCTCGACTGTGCGCTTGAGCTGGAAATGGGCACGACGATGATCGATCTCCAACCCGGCGTCTGGTTGAAACCGTCGTGAGAAACCACGATGACCGGCCGCCGCCCTGCTTGTTCCGCCCCGGAGCGGGGAACAAGGTCGGCCCAGAAGACCTCGCCCCTCCTCATCGGGTCTCCGACTGCGTCTTCAGCATGTGCTCGACGGCCGCTGATTCCAGCAGGGGATCCAAGTCGAATCCCGTTCCGCGCATCTCGGCGGCGTATGCACGGACGGCATTGTGCCTGTCGGTCCTTTTCCTGGCGCGAAGCCACAGGTCAATTGCTTCGCGCGCGATGGCGGTCGCCGGCAACTGAGCGCGCTCGGCTTCGGCCCGAAGCTCGGCGTACGTCCGCTCGGGCAAAGGAAGGTGGAAATTCTTCACTACAGGACCTCCTGCCTCATTATGCCATGAAACTATGGCACACAAGCCATGGCAGGAGCCCGCGGCCTCACCCCGCCAGCGCCAGGATGAACTTCTCCATCACGATGCGGTCGCTCGGCCGGGCGTCGCGCAGGCCCCAATCCGTGGCGAAGATCTGTCTCAGCCCGGTTTCCAGTTGAGCCTGGCTGAAGACGGTGGCCGTCTGATGGATCTGCTCCGCCTTGGACCGCCAGACCGCTCTGCCGGGCTTCGAGAATGCCTGCTGGATTTGTTGCGGGCTCTTCAGTCCCTTCTCCTTCGCGGCCAGGGCCAGGCGGAACAGCGAGGCCAGAAAGCTCAGCGCCAGGGGCATGTATTCGCCCTGCCGCACCAGCGTGTCCACCAGGCTCAGCGCGCGCAGCCGGTCGCGCCTTCCCAGCGCGTCCACCAGCGCGAAAATCGTGGAGACGCTGGAATCCGGCACCAGCGCCGCCAGTTCCCGGGCGTCGATCTGCTTGCGCGTGCCCGCGTACAGCCGCAGTTTCTCCGTCTCGGTGGCGATGTGCATGGCATCGGCGCCTAGCAGGTCCACCATCCACTCGATGGCGGCGCCGTCCATGGCCAGCCCGGCCTCCCGGGAGAGTTCCACGGCAAGTTGGCGCGCCTCCTGCACTGAATAGCGCGGGAACTCAACCTGCGCGGGAATACCCGAATAGAACTTGCGCACACGATCCAGCTTGGCCCTGTCCTCCCCCTCCAGATCGTAGCGGCTGGCCTCCAGAACCACGACCACGCCCGGGGATGGCCGCTCGAGATACCGGGACAACTGCGTCATTGGACCGCCAGCCTCCGAATCCCTTTCGCCGGCCTCCGCGCTCACCCGGCCGCGCGGCAGAGCCGCTTCGGCGTTGGAAACCCAGATCAGACGGCGCGGCGCGAACAAGGAAAGCGAACAGGCGTCATCCACGACCGCGCTCAAGGTCGTTGCCTGAAGGTCCCAAGCGGTCAGCCCCTGCTGCCTGTCCTCCTCGCCGAGCGCCTTCTCAGTCAAGGCGCGGCGGCACTGCTCCCGGCGATAGGGTTCCACTCCCAGAAACAGGTATATCGGCTCGGGTTCCCGGCGCCGTATCTGTGAAAGGAATTGCTCGGGAGTCACGCGCGTCAGAACCTTTCCAGAATGGCGCTGACAACCGATCGCGCCACGTCGCGGCTGAGACGAAACATGGCCTCGTCGCTCTCGTCGAAATAGGTGCTCTCATTGACGCTGATCTCGTAACGTTCGCGGTACTCCGTCTTGTCCTGCGAGAACAACAGCGCGCCGGTGGCTCGATCCCTCAGCGCCACGTCCAGCACCACGCTCACCTGCACGGCGCTGGCGCGGCCCGTGGCCGGGTCTAAGGTCGTCGGGTAGGAACTGTAGCTGACCACCGTGCCCGTCAGAACAGCATCGGCGTCTTTCGGATCTGGCACAACGCGGTACCGCGTTCGCGTGATGAACTCCTGTGTGATCGCCTCCGGCAACTGTTCGGTGAGCTTGTAGCGCGTCGTGTTGTTTGTGAACGGCGGGACGGCTATGGTGTGGATCCCCACCGGCAGCAAGTCCGCATGACCCGAGACGTGGTACCCGCAGCCGGCGCCGAGCAAGGCCGCCAGGAACACGCACGCCGCCGTGGCCGCGGCAGGCCGCCTCACGGCGCCTCGCCTGGCCCTGGCACGGGCAGCAGTGAGCGGACCACGGCCGAGGCGTTCTCGGCCATCAGCCTGAAATTGTCCGCCACCACCCAAAACCAGCACGCGTTGGGATGGTTGCGATCGGGGGTGATGGAACCCACGGCGATGCCGCCCTGCCCGGCGATGCCGACGTTGTTGGGCGGCTCGAGGTCCCCGGTCCTCACATCCACCTCGGGCGAACTTAGGGCTTCGGCCAGAGTCTGCACGTCCGGCCTTTGTTCAAATTCCGCGTAGACGGAGATGCTGTAGCCGTGGAAGACCGGCGCCTGCACCAGGCGAATCGAAGGCATCGGCGCTACATTGTGGCCGCCGAGCAGGCTCGCCAGGTGACGCTCGATGCGCAGTTCGATCGACTCCAGCGCCTCGGGGGCTTCGTCGCCGTATCTGGCCAGCATGTTGAAGCTCACCTGCGCGTCGAAGATCTCCTTGGGCAACGCCTGGAAGGCCAGCAGGCCGACGGTCTGTCTTCTCAGTTCCTCCAGTCCCCTTCGGCCGCGCTCGCTGGCCGGCTCGAAGATGTGCGCAGTCCAACGGCGGATAATGAAGCGCGCGCTCAGCCGCGACAGCAGGAGAACCAGCGCGACAGCCGCCGGATGAGCTATCACGTGTACAGTCCCGGCTGGCGCCTTGTACCCTGGCGGCTCGACCAACGGAGCTCGGAGCCGGGCCGAGGGCTCGTCCTCCGCCGTGTAGGTCATGTCGATCAGGACCGGCCCGGCGGCACATTTCTCCGACAGGGCGAGGGCTTTTCGGCTGCTGGCCCGGGAACCCGCCAGCACCGCGACTTTGGCGCCCGCCAGGTGCTCCTCGTCCAAGGGCGTGATAACCGCCGGCTCACCGTCCTGCTCGGCCAGCGTCATGGAGGTCTCATCCACTCCGATGAGATGGACCCGAATCGGCAGGCGCTGCTCGGCGATGAGGTCGCGGAGTTCCCGCCCGAGCAGTGACTCTCCGCCGACGATCGAGATGGCGACGCGGTTCTTCATCCGCCTAACCCGGCTGCCTCTGCGGCTCAGGGTGCGCGTGACGCAGCCGGCGCCTCACCGCGCCTCCGATTCGCACCACGATACCGCTTCCCACGTAGAAACAAGCCACGCCCAGCAGCACCGGCTGCGGGAAATTCCAGGTCAGGTACATAAGCGCCCCCCACAGGATGACCGTGAGCGGCGACAGGGGCCGCAGCAACTGGATGTCCTTGAGACTGCGGTAGCGCCAGGTGCTGACCATCAGGAACGCCAGCAGCGCCAGCAGCGCCAGCCAAGCCACCGAAAGAGGCCAGAACTCGACAGGAATGCTGTCGGAGGCATACACCACGGCAGCCACCAGCGCCGCCGCGGCCGGCGTCGGCAGCCCCACAAAGTACTTCCGGTCCGACCGCCCCGGATTCTTGGGCACGGGGTTCTTCTGAATGTTGAACCGAGCCAGGCGCACGGCGCAGCAGAGCAGGAAGAGGAACCCGATGAAGTAGGCGCAGCGGCGCAGGTACTCCTGCAACAGGGGGTTCAGGGAGCCGTCCACGAACTGCGCGCCCCAGGCCAATGCCAGTACCGCGGGCGCAACCCCGAAGCTCACCACGTCCGCCAGGGAGTCCATCTCGCGGCCAAATTCGCTGGTGGTCCCCGTGAGCCTGGCGATCCTGCCGTCCAGTCCGTCCAACAAGACCGCCACGCCGATCGCCTTGGCGGCCACTTCGAAGTGCTGATTGGCGCCCAAGTCGCCGGACTTGGCCAGCAGGGCGCCCATGAACGACCTCATGATCGCCAGGAAGCCGAGGAAGATGTTTCCCGCTGTGAACAGCATGGGCAGGGCGTAGGCGGCTCTCCGCGGGCGCCGGTCCGGGGAGTTGCGGTCAATCAAGCGTTCCTGAAGATTCAGCGCCATGCCGGAATCACCCCTCGGGGCCCGCGTTGCGGAGCCGGCCCAGCACGCTCGACCCGCCTTTCACCTTCTCGCCTTCCCGTACCTCCACGCTCCACTCGGGTCCTAGGAACACATCGACCCGGGATCCGAACTTGATCAGGCCGACGCGCTCCCCGGCCGCCACCACGTCGCCCGGCTGCTTGTGGAAAACGATGCGGCGGGCGATGAGTCCCGCAATCTGCTTGAATACGACCCGCGTCCCGCGGCCCTCCACGGTGACCGAGTTCTGCTCGTTCTCGGCGGAGGCGGCCTCACGGCTCGCCATCAGGAACCGTCCTTTGCGGTAGTCCACTGACGTGATTGCGCCCGCAATGGGCGAGCGGTTGACGTGTACGTCGAAGATATTCAAGAAGATGCTGATGCGCGTCAGCGCCGATCCCTCCGCGCGGACGGCGACAATCTTGCCGTCGGCGGGCGACACCGCCACCGGCCCGGCAGGGATGGCGCGATCCGGATCCCTGAAAAAATACAGGCAGAAGCCGGCCAACAAATACAGAGGCGCCCCATAGGCGGGCTCAGCTAAGTAGGAGACCAGTCCCCCGCCGGCGGTCAGCGCCACAGCAAAATAGATGCCGTCTCGAACCATCAGCCAAGCATTATTCTCGCACAGCGGTGGCTAGTCGGCCGGCGCCTACCGGGCCTTGCGCTGAAGCTCGGCCGGCGCCCGCTAGGAAGCCGCGGGCGGCTGAGATACGCTGTAGGGGGGTATGCCGTTTTCAAGTCCGCAAACAGGTTTTCTCCACAAGGCCGCACAGGGCGTCCGGGGCTTGGCTCGCCGCCGGATCACGGTGGTGTCGGATAGAATCCCCTACGAGTTCTCGGATCTTCCCTGGCGGAAACTGTCCAACGTCGTGAGGGCGGAGCTCTCGGTCCATTTCGAGCCGCTCCGGACTTGGGGCATGCCCATCCACCTGATGGTCGAGCCGTCCGCCCACTGCAATCTGGCCTGCGCGCTTTGCCCCGTCACTAAAGGGCTGGAACGCCCTCAAGGGCACATGGACCCGGCGCTGTTCAGGAAGCTTCTCGACGAAACCGGTGACTACGTGTTCACGCTGCTGTTCTGGGACTGGGGCGAGCCCTTCGTCAATCCTCACGCCTTCGACATGATCGCCTATGCCAAGAGCAAAGGCGTGAAGGTCATTTCAAGCACGAACGGTCACCTGTTTGCCCAGCCGGAACTGGCGGACCGCCTGGTCCGCTCCGGCATCGACTCGATCATTTTTGCCATCGACGGGATCACGCAGGAGACCTACGAGCGGTACCGCCAGGGCGGGAAGCTCTCAACCGCGCTCGAAGGTATGCGGGCCGTGGCGGCGCGAAAGAAGGCGCTGGCGAGCCTCACGCCTCTCATCAATTTCCGTTTCATCGTGATGGCCCACAATGAGCACGAAATCCCTCAGGTGAAGGAACTGGCTCCGTGTTCGGGCGCCGACGTCCTGAGTTTCAAGACGTTGAACCCTCGCTCGATGGATCCGTATGGAGACCGCGAGGAGGCTGACCCGGGCGGCGGCGCCGGCTACCTTCCTCGGAGTACTGAGTACTGGCGCTTCACGCCTGACCCGCACACGGGCGCCCGCCAGCGTCTTCGGCACAACCCCTGCCGGCAATTGTGGACGACGCCGGTCATTCACTGGAATGGGACGGTATGTCCCTGTGCCTTCGACCCCAGAGAGAAGTACGTCCTGGGATCTTTGCAGAACCAGAGCTTTCGTGAAATCTGGCAGGGGGATGCCTACCGGCGCCTGCGCAGCCGTTTCCGTGAGGCCTGGCAGGCCATACCGCTCTGCTCCGACTGCACCTACGCCTACAGAGGCGGAGACTGTTCTCGCGAGACAATCGCGGAGGCCATTTTCTATGCCCGGCCGTCCTGACCTAGGTCCAGTAACTCCGGAGTTGAGCATCATCATCGCGAGCTACAACTCCTTGTCCACCGTGGACGCCTGCTTGTCTTCCCTTCTGCGGCAGGACACCGGCCGGCCGTTCCAAATTATCTTCGTCGACAGCTCCACTGACGGAACGGCGGAGCACGTCCGGCAGCGCTATCCCGGAGTCCTCTTGCTGACATCTCTTCATCGTCTCTACTGCGGCGATGCACGCAACCGCGCCCTTGAAGTGGCCCGCGCTCCGGTCATTGCCTTCCTGGACGCCGACTGTTACGTCGAAAAAAACTGGGTCGAGGCCGTGCTGGAAACGCATCGCTCGCCGCATTGGCTGATCGGTGGCGCGATCGACAACGGCAGCCGGAAGGGCCTGACCGCCTGGGCCTACTACTTCTGCGAGTTCAGTCTCTGGCTGCCCCGAACGAGACCGGCGGAAATCGGCGAGATCGCGGGCTCTTGCCTTTCCTTCAAGCGCGAGGCTTTCGAGCGATACGGACCGTTCCTGGGCGGCACCTACTGTTCCGACACGGCGTTTCAATGGCGGGCGGGACGGGACGGACACAAGGTGCTCTCCAGCCCTGCAATCCGGGTATTCCACACCTGCCAGCCGAGCGCAGGGGAGTTTCTAACGCATGTGGCCGAGCATCGGCGCTTCTTTGCGCAGGTCGCGCGCTCTCAGCACAAGGTCGACGGCTGGCGGCGCTGGCTGTTGGTCATGCTGTCTCCGCTCTATCCGTTTCTGCTGTTGGCCTTGACGGCCCGGCGGGTGCTCGCGTGCCCACGCTACATAGCTCGGTTCCTGCTCTCGTCGCCCCTGGTGTTTCTGGGGTGCTGCGCGCGTGCCTGGGGGGAATTGACCGGCTTGCTTGGCCGCGCGTGCATCACCGGCTCGAATACCCTCGCCGTTCGCGTGCGCTAAGATCTGTTCCAGATGCGGCCCGTTCTGGAACTGCGCGACCTGTCGAAGAACTTCACGGATCACAAAGCCCTGGCGGGGATTTCCCTGGAGATTCCCAGGGGGGCCTTCTACTCGCTGCTGGGACCCTCCGGCTGCGGCAAGACCACCACCCTACGCCTGATCGCCGGCTTTGAACAGCCGACCACTGGGGAGGTTCGCCTCAACGGGCAATCCATCAACGACCTCAGGCCTTACCAACGGAACGTCAGCACCGTCTTTCAGAACTACGCGCTGTTCCCGCACCTGACGGTCTGGGAGAACATCGAGTTCGGACTTAAGCGAAAGGGCCTCTCCAACATCTCGCGCCGCGTGGGAGACGCGATCGCCATGGTGCAGCTCTCCGGCAAGGAGAGGCGGTATCCGCTGGAGATCTCGGGCGGCGAGCGGCAGCGAGTGGCGCTGGCGCGTTCGCTCGTTCTCGAGCCCGAGGTGCTGCTGCTGGACGAGCCGCTGGCCGCGCTCGATCCTGCCCTGCGGAAGCAGATGCGCGGCGAGCTGAAGGACCTTCAGCGGCGCGTCGGCGTCACGTTCCTGTTTGTCACCCACGACCAGGAGGAAGCTCTCACACTTTCCGACAGGATCGCCGTCATGCGGCAAGGACGGATCGAGCAGATCGGCACTCCAGAAGATGTCTACCTTCGGCCGCGGAATCGCTTCGTGGCGGGTTTCCTGGGCGCGGTCAACTGGATCGACGGCGTGGGCGTCCGGCCCGAGGCCACCAGGATCTCGCGCGCGGCGCCCCCGGAGGATTCACGGGCCACTCCGGCCATCATCGCCGGCTCCGTGTTCCTGGGCAATTGCTTCCACGTGGAGGCTCGGCTTGCCTCCGGTGTGAGCGTCGTGGCCGAAGTACCGCGCCCGGACGGCAGCTTCGATCGCGGCGAGAGCGTCCAGGTGTGGTGGCGCGCACGCGACGAGATGAGCTTCCCTCGGGAGCCCGCATGAAGCGCCTGCGTCTGCTGTTCCTCACTCCGGCGGCGGCCGTGCTCGGAGTGCTGTTCGTCGCGCCGCTGGGGGTCGTCCTGCTCTACAGCTTCCTGAGCCGGGGTGTCTATGGCGGCGTGGAGCTTCCTTACAATCTCGAGAACTACGGGCGGCTGATCGATCCGCTGTATCTCAGGATCCTGGCTCGCTCGTTTCTGATGGCGGGCTCGGCGACTTTGGTGTGCCTGGTCTTGGGATTCCCGCTGGCGCTGTTCATCTCGCGCGCGGGAACAAGGAAGAACCTGTACCTCTGCCTGGTGATGCTGCCTTTCTGGACCAGCTTTCTGGTTCGCACTTACGCCTGGATGTTCCTGCTGCGGGACACGGGCTTGATCAACACGGCGCTGGCGGCCGTCGGACTCATCTCCCAGCCCCTCCCCCTGCTCTACAATGCGGGCGCGGTGCTGGTGGGCCTGGTGTACGGCTATCTGCCCTTTACCGTGCTTCCGCTGTACGCCACGCTGGAGAGGATCGATCCCAACCTGCTCGAAGCCGCGGCCGACCTGGGGGCGAAGCCGTGGCAGACATTAGTCCGCGTTGTCGTGCCGCTGGCGGCCCCCGGCATCCGTGCCGGCGCGGTGCTGGTCTTCATTCCCTGCCTGGGCGCCTACCTGACGCCCGACCTGCTCGGGGGCAGCAAGACCGTCATGGCGGGCAACCTCATCCAGAATCAGTTCACGAGCGCGCGCGACTGGCCCTTCGGATCGGCGGCGTCGCTGGCCCTGATGGCCGTGGCCATGGGGATGCTCATGCTTTGGGTCTGGCGCGAGAAGGAGAAGCTGCTGTGAGGCGAGTGCTGGCCTTGTACGCGGCGGGCGCTTATGCCTTCCTTCACGTCCCGCTGCTGGTCCTCACGCTGTTCAGCTTCAACGCGTCGAGGTTCACGGTCTGGCGGGGTTTCTCTCTCGACTGGTACCGCGCGGCCTTCCGCGATCCGCAGTTGGTGGAAGGCGCCTTCAACAGCCTCATCATTGCCTTCGCCGCCACGGCGATCTCCACCCTCATCGGCACGCTATGCGCCTATGGGTTGTGGAAGCGCGGCTCGCCAGTCATATCGGGCTCGATGTACCTGTCGCTGGTCACGCCTGAGATAGTGATGGGAATCTCGCTCCTGGCCTTCTACCAATGGGTCTTCCGCTACCTGGGCGCGCAGCTCGGGATGCACACCGTGATCGGCGCGCACGTCGCTTTCTCGATCGCCTACGTGGTGGTGGTCGTGATCGCCCGCCTTCGGACGCTTGACCCCGCGCTGGAAGAAGCGGCAATGGATCTGGGGGCCACCGAATGGCAGGCGTTTCGCGAGGTCACCCTGCCCCTGCTCGTGCCGGCCATCGCCGCCGCCGCGCTGCTGGCCTTCACCGTCTCCTTCGACGACTATGTCATCACCAGCCTGGTGGCGGGCGTGGACTCGCAAACGCTGCCCATGGTCATTTACGCCATGGCGAAGCGCGGAGCCAACCCGGTGGTGAACGCGGTTTCCGCGCTCATCGTGGTGGCGCTCGGCTCGTTGATCCTGGTCGCGGAGCGGTGGAGAAGAGCATGAATCGCCGGTCTTTCCTGATGCTGGGCGCCGGCATGGCCGGCTGTGCGCGGGGCGGCGCGGATCGGCTCAACGTCTTCAACTGGTCCAGCTACGTGGCGCCGGACACGGTTCCGAATTTCGAGAAGGAGTTCGGGGTTCGCGTGCGCTATGCCGTCTATGAGAGCAACGAGGAGATGCTGGCGAGAGTGTTCTCTGGCAACTCCGGTTGGGACGTGGTTTTCCCGACGCACTACTTCGTCCGCCCGATGCGGGAGCAGGGCCTCGTGGCGCCGCTGAGGCACGAATGGCTGCCGAACCTGAAGTCGCTCGATCCCAGGTTTCAGTCGCCGGCGTGGGATCCGGAGTTGAAATGGTGTGCACCATACATGTGGAGCGGGACCGGTATTTCGTACAACCGGAAGGTGTCGCCCGCGCCGGCGTCGTGGGCCGCTATGTGGGACGCGCGGCTGGCGGGGCGGATCACGATGCTGGACGATCCGGCCGAGGTATTGGGCGCGGCGCTGAAGAAGCTGGGTCTGTCGGTCAACTCGACCAGCGCGGACGAGCTGCGGCGGGCCGGGAGAGAGGCTGTCGCGCAGAAGCCCCTGGTGCGCGCCTACCTGAACGCCGAAGTGCGGGACCAGTTGGTGGCCGGAGATGTGCTGGCCGCGCAGTTGTGGGGGACCACGGCGCAGCAGGCCATGGACGCATCCAAGGACCTGGCCTTCGTTTACCCTTCGGAGGGTTTTCCGCTCTACGCGGATACCGCTGTCGTGCTCCGAGAGAGCCGCCGGGTTGAGCTGGCGCACCGTTTCATCGACTACTTGCTGCGGCCGGAGGTCTCGGCGTCGATCTCACGGGCCTCGCGAACCGCCGCCTGCGCACGTGTGCCCGAGGAGCTGCGGCGCAACCCGGTGCTCTACCCGCCGCCGGAGGTGCTGGCGCGGGGGGAATGGTGGCAAACGCCGCCGCCCTCGATCCAGCGCCTCCGCGACCGCCTCTGGACGGAGATCAAGTCGGCGTAGTTGTCAGGGAACCCGGGCTGTTGTTGAACCAACCCGCAAAGAGAGTCTGGCACTTCCGTGTGCCGTGGGACAAGGGCGGAGCGGCTCGTCGAGGGATTGGAACAGATGTCGTGCCCGAGAATCTCCTGGTGGAGGCGGCGGGAGTCGAACCCGCGTCCGAGAAAGCCTGCCGTGAAGAGCCTACGTGCGTAGCCGATTCGGTTTTTTCGGCCGCCGCATCAGAACCGGCAAGAGCGGCGGCGACCTAGTCCGATTGATCTCGGCCTGCGGCTCCGGACCGAAGCCCTCGACCCATCCCGCAAGATGACGCCTTGCGACTGCCGCGCGGGCTCAGCAGCCGGGGCGGCTGCCTAACTAATTAGGCAGCGTATGCAAACTGCGTGTTGGCAGTTTTGGTTTTCCGATCGTTTAACGGGAGCTCGGAACCCGGCACGCCTCTTCACCACAATTCAATCCCGTCGAATCCGTTTCGCCCCCCGCTAGTATTGTAGCCCATGCACGCCCGCTACCCAAGTGCAGCGAATTCAGCTACATTAGGTGGATCGGTGGCCAAGCCCGCGACAACCCCTGAGACCGAGATCCGTGAGCAGGAGCGGCTCACTCCTCTCTACCATGTGGTGCTGCTCGACGACGACGAGCATACCTACGACTACGTGGTCGAGATGCTCGGCCGGCTCTTCCTCATGTCGCAGGTCGAAGCCTTCCAGCACGCCGTGGAGGTAGACACGACGGGCCGGACCATTGTGATCACTTGTGAGCTGCCCCAAGCCGAGTTCGCGCGCGACCAGATTCACGCTTGCGGCCCCGACTGGCGCATGCCCAACTGCAAAGGCGCCATGACCGCCGTGCTGGAGCCGGCTGCGGCTCACTCATAGCGCAGGGCTTCGATGGGATCCAGGAACGCCGCCTTGCGGGCCGGATAATAGCCGAAAGAAACCCCGACCAGGGCCGAGAACACGAACGCCAGCAGGATGGCGGTCGGGCTGATCAACGTGGACCAGCCGGCGAGGTAGGAAATCATGGCGGAGGTTCCGACCCCAATAAGGATGCCCGCGACCCCGCCCAACGCGGAGAGCGTCACCGCTTCCACGAGGAACTGCGACAGGATGTCGTGCGTCTTGGCCCCGATCGCCAGGCGCAGCCCGATCTCTCGCGTGCGCTCGGTTACCGAGACCAGCATGATGTTCATGATTCCGATGCCGCCCACGATCAGCGACACCGAGGCGATCGCGCCGAGCAGCAGCGACATGACCCGCGCCGAGCTCTCCTGCGCATCGAAAACCTCAGAGAGATTCCTCACCGTAAAGTCATCGTCCTGATCCGTTTGAACGCGGTGGCGCTGTCGCAACAACGCCGTGATCTCGCGCTGAGCTTCGTTCATGAGGTTCGGGGCCAGAGCTTGCACCATCAGGTTGTTCACCGCGCGGGCGTTGGCGTGGCTGGTCCCGGTGATATCCCTCTTGGCGGTCGAGATCGGGATGACAATAACGTCATCCTGATCCTGCCCCCAGGGCGACTGGCCTTTGGGCGACAACACGCCGGCCACGGTGAAAGGAACGTTCTTGATCCGGATCACCTGGCCGACAGGGTCGGAAGCGCCGAACAGGTTCGTGACGACGGTTTGGCCCAGCAACGCCACCTTGGCGGCGGAGTCCACATCCTGGCTCGTGAAAACGCGGCCCGACACTACCGTCTGATCCCGAATCGTAAGGTAGTCGGGCGTGGTGCCTTGGATGGAGGTAGCCCAGTTGTTGTTGCCGTACATCACCTGCCCGCCGCCGCGCACAATCGGAGCCACCGCCCCCACAGCGGGGCACTCAGCGGCGATCGCTTTGGCGTCGTCCTCGGTCAGCGAAACCCCCGCCCCGCTACCCAGCCGGATGCCGTTCGAGGTCAAACTGCCCGGCATGACCATGATGAGGTTGCTGCCGATGCTCTGGATCTGCTCCTTGATGCGGGCCGTGGCGCCACTCCCGATGGCCACCATGGCGATGACCGCCGCCACGCCGATGATGATCCCGAGCATGGTCAGAGCCGAGCGCAGACGGTTGACCCGCAGCGCCCGCAACGCAATTCGGATGCTCGCAAGTATTCTCATGACGCCACCAGTTCCTGTTCTTCCTCGGCCGGCCTCTGGTCGAGCTCTTCCTGCGCCCGGCGAGGCTCGCCGATTTGCACGTCCTGAATCAGCCTGCCGTCCTTAAAGTGAATGTTTCGGTTCGCGAAAGCCGCAATGTCGGGGTCGTGAGTCACGAGCACGATGGTGATTCCGGATTCCCGGTTCAGCCGCTGAAAGATGGCCATGATCTCGATCCCGGTGCGGGAGTCCAGGGCCCCGGTGGGCTCGTCGGCCAGGATGATCTGCGGGTCGTTGATGAGAGACCGGGCGATCGCGACTCGCTGCTGCTGGCCGCCCGAAAGCTGAGACGGCTGGTGGCCGGCCCAGATCTCCAGACCGACTGCGGCCAGAACGTGCATCGCCTTGGCGCGGTGGTCCTGCGCCGGGACATCGGAGTACAGCAGCGGGAGCTCGACGTTTTCGACGGCGCTGGTCCGGGCCAGGAGGTTGAACTGCTGAAAGACGAAACCCATTTTCCTGTTGCGGATTTCGGCCAGCCGGTCACGGCTGAGTTCCCCCACGCTGATGCCGTCCAGCTTGTACACACCCGAGGTCGGCCTATCCAGGCATCCGAGTATGTTCATGAAAGTGGACTTGCCGGAGCCGGAAGGCCCCATGATGGCCACGAACTCGCCCCGCTCGACCTGTAGCGAGACATCCCGCAAGGCGTGAACCACAACGTCCCCGAGCCTGTAGTCCTTGACCAGGTCGTGAATCTCTATGATCGTAGGCATAATCAGAACCCGAATCCACGCCGTCCACCAGGACCCGCGGCCGGCGCGGCGGCGTTCCCGGAGAGATCGGCGACGAGCACCTGCTCGCCTTCTTTCAGATCGCCCCCGGTGATCTCCGTGTAGTTGCCGTCACTCAGGCCGGTCTTGACCTGGACGGAGACCGGTTTGCCGCCGGGGCCGAGCACCCAAACGGTCGCCTCTGGGACCTGCCCGCGGCGCCCGCCCTGTTTGGAGAGGCCCGTAGAGGCGCGCGTCACAACGGCGGCGACGGGGCGGAAGCGCAAAGCTGCGTTCGGCACGCGCAGCACGCCGGTGTGCCTTTCAACCCGGATCTTCACATTGGCGGTCATGCCGGGGAAGAGCTTCAGATCCGGGTTGGAGACGGAGATCACGGCATCGTACGTGACCACGTTTTGAACGTTGATGGGGGCCTGACGGATCTGAGAGACCTGGCCGCGGAAAACCTCCCCCGGATAGGCGTCCACCGTGAAAGTGGCCGGCTGGCCCACCTGCAGCCGCCCTACGTCGGCTTCCGAGACGTTCGTGTCCACCTGCATCTTGGTGAGATCCTGCGCGATCTGAAACAGCGTGGGAGCCTGAAGACTAGCGGCGACGGTCTGCCCAACGTCTACGTTGCGCGAGACCACCGTTCCGTCCACCGGCGCCCGGATGTACGTGTGGTCCAAATCCAACTGAGCTTGCGCCAGGGAGGCCTTCCACTGCTCCACCTGGGCCTCGGCGGAAGCAAGTTGCGTCCGGGAAACTTCCACATCAGCCTGGGAAGAGGCTACCTTTTCCACCGCGGCCCTTTGCTGCGCTTCGGCCGCCTTCACGTCCGCTGCGGCGGAATCATAAGCGGCCTGCGCCGTGTCCCGATCCTGGAGCGCGGTCACCCCATCCTTGTACAGCGACAACTGGCGGTCCAGAGAAATCTTGTCGTTTTGAACGGCCACCTTGGCCTTAAGCACCAGCGCCTCGGCGTTCGCCACCCCCGCCTGTGAATCCGCAAGATCGGCCTGCGCCTTTTGGACGCCGGCGCGCGCGTTTACCACGGCCGCATTCGCGGCGTCCAGGCTGGCTTTCGTCTGGTCGACCTTGGCCTGGAAGACCTGCGGGTCGATGCGCGCCACCAACTGTCCCTTTTTCACCTTCGTATTGAAGTCGGCATACAGCGCCAGGATGTTGCCGGAGACCTGCGACCCCACCTGTACCGTCACCACAGCGTTCGGGCTGCCGGTGGCCGAGACGGTATAAGAGATGCTGCCCTTGTCAACCGGCTCCGTGCGGTACTCGACGTCATTGCGGCCGCGCAGGACAGTCCAGCCCCCAGCCACCGCGAAAGCGCCGGCCGCCGCGATCCAAATGAAAGCCTTTCGTCGGATCATTGCCATATCTCCTTCCGCCTCTGTATGTAACGATGCGGTGGGTGAGTCCTCCGTTAGCAGGTTTACAAACTCTTTACGTGCAATCTGATGCCGGGGCGAAAGCGTCCGCAACAAGCGTTCTGTTGTATGCTCGTGTACAGATAGGGGCACCTGTCAGGGAGGACCACCATCGGCCAAGCTCTCGACATCTGGCAAGACGTACTGAAGATCCGCGACCAGGCGCCGCTAGTCCACAACATTACGAACTACGTTGTGATGAACACCACGGCCAACGCGCTGCTGTCGATCGGCGCGTCGCCCGTCATGGCGCACGCCGTGGAAGAGGTGGGGGAGATGGCCGGCATTGCGCGGGCGCTGGTGATCAACATCGGAACCCTGAGCGAGCCCTGGATCGAGGCCATGGTCAAGGCAGGACAGCGGGCCAAGGCGAAAGGCATCCCGGTCATCCTTGATCCGGTTGGCGCCGGGGCCACGCGATTTCGCACCTCGACCGTACATACTCTGCTGCAACAAGCGCCGCCCTCCATCATCCGTGGCAACGCTTCCGAGATCAGAGCCGTGCTCTATGCCGAGGACGCCACCAAAGGCGTGGACAGCACCCACACCTCCGAGGAGGCCCTCGATGCGGCGCGCATCCTCTCCGAGCATTGCCACTCGGTGGTGAGTGTGAGCGGCGCGACCGACCTGATCGTGTCGGGCCGCTCCGTGATCCGGGTGTTCAACGGCCACCCCATGATGCCCCGGGTTACCGGCCTCGGCTGCACAGCCTCGGCTTTGACGGGCGCCTTTGCCGCCGTGAATCCCGATCCTTTCATGGCGGCCGCGCACGCCATGGCGGTCATGGGCATCGCCGGAGAGATGGCCGCGCAGCGCTCCCGGGGACCCGGCAGCTTCCAGATGCACCTCCTGGATGCGCTTTTCCTGTTGGCCGAATCCGACATCGGTGACCGGCTGAGGATGGAGGCGGCGTGACGCGCCCCGCCGACTGGGGCCTGTACTTGGTGACGGACCGGCGGCTGGCAGGCTCTCGCCCGCTGGTGGATGTGGTAACCGCCGCCGTCAGTGGCGGCGTCGCCGCCGTTCAACTCCGCGAGAAGGATTGCTCGACGCGGGATTTCGTCGCGCTGGCGCGGCGCCTGAAGTCGGCTTTGGCGCCTCTGGGTGTCCCTCTCATCATCAACGACCGCGTGGATGTCGCCCTCGCCGCCGGCGCCGATGGAGTCCACTTGGGGCAGGCGGACATGGACTACCGGGACGTGCGCCAGCTCGTGGGGCCGAACTTCCTCGTCGGACTGTCCGTCGATACCATGGAACAGGCCCTCCAGGCCTCGGATCTTGACGCCGACTATCTGGGAGTGAGCCCCATCTTCGACACCCCTACCAAGCCCGACACCGCCCGGGCGTGGGGGACCGGGCTTCTGGCGGCTCTCCGCGCCCGGTCGCGTCACGTGCTGGTCGCCATCGGCGGGATCAACGCCTCAAACGCCCGTCAGGTCATCGAAGCCGGCGCGGACGGCATCGCTGTCGTCTCCGCCATCTGCGCGGCCCCGGACCCCGCGGCCGCCGCGCGCGAACTCCGCCGCATCATTCGGGGCAAAACCCGATCAAACGCTCCGCTTGTGTGAATCTTGACAATTCAGTCAGGTAAGCCCTAGCCTGGAAACATAGCTGTTCAAGACCACAGAGGGGAACACCATGCCTGGCAACAAACGGACGTTGATCGCCGTCTCGGATTCCCACGCACCGGTTTCGGGCGAAGACGGGAACGGGTCGGTCGCTTCACAAGCTCATCATCGGACGACCGAGGAGGGGACGCAGCACGCCCCCGGTTCGACCGCCCAACACTTCATGGAGATGCACTTCGGGTTCGCTCCTGCGCGCATCCTGAGTGCTGCCCTGGAATTGAATGTTTTCGGCCACATCTCCGACGGGAGAACCACCGCGGGGAAAGTGGCCCATGCCGCCGAAGCCTCGGAACGCGGCATGCGCATGCTTCTGGACGCCCTGGTGGGCATCGGCTTGCTGACCAAGGACGAGACGCGATATGGCCTGACGGACATTGCCCACCGGCACCTCTTGAGGAACAGGCCGGAGTACCTGGGCGACTTCTTGAGCCTGAATGCGCTCTGGGATGCTTGGGGTAACCTGACGGAATCCGTGCGCACCGGCAGGCCGTATCTGCCGGTGGACCAGAAGGACGTGGCTGAGGATTTCTTCCCGAAGCTCATCCGCAGCCTTCACGTGGTGCATGCCGAGCCCGCAAAGCGCGCCGCGCAGGTTCTCGGCGCCGGAACGCGCACGCGAGGGATGCGTGTGCTCGACGTCGCCTGCGGCTCGGCGATCTGGAGCATTTCCATCGCCGAGGCGGATCCCTATGCCCATGTGACGGCTCTCGATTTTCCGGCGGTGCTGGGGGTGACGCGAGAGTTCGTGAAGCGCCACCGCCTGGAGACGCGTTTCGACTTCCTCCCCGGAGACCTGAAGTCCGTTGACCTTGGCACCGCGCGCTACGACTTGGCCGTCCTCGGCAACATCGTTCATTCCGAGGGCGAGGACTCCTCGCGCGACCTGTTCCGCCGGGTGTACCGTGCGCTGGCTCCCGGAGGAAGGGTCGTTATCCTCGACATGATCCCCAACGACGAGCGCAACGCGCCGCTGTTTCCTCTGATCTTCGCGTTGAACATGCTGGTCAACACCACGACCGGCGACACCTACACCTTCGCCGAGTACGATCGGTGGCTCCAGGAAGCCGGGTTCCAACGCGTGGAAACGGCCGACATCGGCTCCCACTCGCCCATGATCATCGGCTACCGGACATAGCCCGGCGCGCCTCAGGCCTCGGGCTGGATGTTCTGATTCACGCGGAAGAAGTTTGTCGGATCGTACTTCTTCTTGATGGCGGCCAGGCGCGTGTAGTTAGGGCCATAAGTGGCTTTGACGCGGTCCTGGCCTTCCTCCATCATGAAGTTGACGTAAGCGCCATCCTCCGAGTATGGGTGGAGCGCTTCCCAATACTCCTTGGCCCAAGCCGTGATCTTGTCCTTGTTGGCCGGGTCGGGGTCCACGCCTACGATCACTTCGGCCCACTTCGCATCCCGGAAATGGAAAGCCGTGTCATCCTTTGCGACGCGACCAGCGGCCCCATCGATAGGATAGAGGTGCATCGTGGAGTGCATGGTGGGAAGTCTGGAACCATGCTCGACGTGGCGTTCGATGGCCTTCTGGCTCAGTTGCTTCACGAAGTCGGCTTTCCAGTACCATTGGAGGCCAGGCGGGTAAAGGCCGTCGAACAGGCTCTGAACAACGGGAAAAGGCATCGGGCCTACCGCGTCCAGCACTGGCTTGCCAAACTGCCGCATCGGCCTGAGCGCCTTGCCGGCCGCTTCCTCGGATCCGCTGTGGCACCACACGACTCCGCAGACCTTCTTCATGTGCAGATGCTCCGGAAACATGGGCGCGGGCGGAACCGTGAGGAAGGCAAAGAAACCGCTAACGTCGTCGGGCGCGGCGGTGATGAACTGGCTGTAACACCGAAGCACGTCGGCGGCTTGTTCAAGCGGCCAAAAGGTCGGGCCCGCCTGAACGATCTTGAACGGCTGGAGCCGGAATAGGAACGACGTCACAACGCCGAAGTTTCCGCCCCCGCCTCGCACCGCCCAGAACAGATCCTGGTTGTGATCGGCCCTGGCCGTGACGAAGCTGCCGTCGGCCAGCACCATGTCCACCGCGAGCAGGTTGTCGATGGTGAGACCGTACTTGCGGGTCAGGTGCCCGATGCCGCCTCCGAGCGTCAGTCCCGCGACGCCCGTGGTGGAGATGATACCGGACGGCACCGTCATGCCGAAGGCGTGCCCGGCGTGATCCACGTCGCCCCAGGTGCATCCGCCTTCCACGCGCATGGTGCGGGCTATGGGATCGACGTGTCTGCCCCGCATCCGCGACAGGTCGATGACCAGGCCGTCGTCGCAGACCCCCAGGCCTCCGGCGTTGTGGCCGCCGCCCCGGACCGCGACGAGCATCCCAGTGTTGCGGGCGAACAGCACCGTCTGGATCACGTCAGCCACGTCGGTGCACTTTACGATGAGACGAGGCCGCTTGTCGATCATCGCGTTGTAGACCTTGCGGGCGGATTCATAAGCGGGGTCACCGGGCTGGATGACTTCCCCGCGAAGTCGTGTTCGAAGCTCATCTACAGATACTGCGGGCATAGTGCTCTCCTCTGAATGGTGTAGGCTGATTCCCAGTTGGCTATAGTATACGCGAAAAACGGCGCCGTTGGCCGGAAAAGCGTGCCGCTCAGGCCCGAATCTTACAGGCCACGGCCCGGATGAAGTCCGGCGTAGTGCCACAGCAGCCGCCCACGAAGCTGGCGCCCGCTTCGACCAGAGCGGGCACGTCGCCCGCGAACTCGGCGGGGTCCGTTCGGTAAACCGTCCGTCCGTCGATCAGCTCCGGGAGGCCGGCGTTCGGCTTGATCCACAGCGGCCGGTCCGTGGCGGCGCGGAGGCGCCGGCAGACCGGGATGAGTCCCCTGATTCCCTGCCCGCAGTTGGTTCCGATGACGTCCGCCCCGGCTTCGGTCAGCCCCGCGGCCGCTTGTTCGGGCGTGACGCCCATCATGGTTCGGTCCTTGTTTTTCCCGGTGTCGAAGACCATGCAGGCCACCACGGGCAAGCCAGCCCCGCGCGAGGCCTCGACGGCGACCTTCGCTTCTTCCAGGTCCGCCATGGTCTCGATGACGATGGCGTCCGCTCCCGCCGACGCCAGGATCTCGACCTGTTCCAGATAGACGGCGAGCAGTTCTTCGCGTGCGATTTCTCCCATGGCCAGCAGCTTCCCCACCGGGCCGATCGAGGCGAAGACCAAGGCCCGCCCCCCGGCCGCGCGGCGCGAGATCTCGACGCCGGCCCGGTTGATCTCCCGGATCTTCCCGCCAAGCCCGTGCGCCTCCAGCGTGACGCGGTTCGAGCGGAAAGTATTGGTCAGGATAATGCGGCTGCCGGCCTCCACGTAAGCGCGCGGGACCGCCTCGACGCGCTCCGGGTGGCTGATGTTCCAGGCGTCCCCCATCTCGCCAGGATCGAGCCCCGCCGCCAGAAACTGGCTGCCCCAGGCGCCATCGGTGACAATAGGAGCCTCCGATATCAACCGCTGGATCAGGTCCGTCATGGGCGCACAAGCCGCCGCGCTAACTGGACCGCAACCGTCGCGTTCGGTCCGTAGCCGTCGGCGCCGATTTCGTCGGCATACTGCTGCGTGACCGGCGCTCCTCCGACCAGCACCTTGATGCGCTCGCGCACGCCCGCGTCCTTCAGCGCCTGTATGGTCGTCTTCATGCCAGGCATGGTCACCGTCAGCAGCGCCGAGAGGCACACGATGTTCGCGCCCCGCTCCTTCGCCGCTTGAGCGAACTTCTCGGGCGCCACATCCGACCCAAGGTCGATCACCTCGAAGCCGCCGCCTTCGAGCATGGAGGAGACCAGGTTCTTGCCGATGTCGTGCAGGTCGCCCTTGACCGTTCCGATCACCACGCGGCCCGCGGGCTCGGCGCCGCTGGCCACCAGCAGCGGGCGGATCAGCTCCAGCGAGCCTTTCATGGCGCGCGCGGAGAGCAGCAGCTCGGGCACGAAGTACTCTTCGCACTCGAAGCGCCGGCCCACTTCGTCCATCGCCGGCACCATGTAGCTGGTGACCAGCTCCAGCGGGTCGGTCTGTTCCGCCAGGGCCTCTTTAGTCGCGGCCACCGCGCCTTTCAGGTCGCCGTTCAGAATCGATTTGTGTAACGCCGTCAAGTCAGCCATGGGAGTCCCTCCATCGTATCAAAAGGCGCATCCCCCATCCGCGCTATGATGATACGCTCGGGGTCATGCCGGAGAACTTCCTCAAGTCGGCCTTCGCCCGTGGCGAGTTCCTCGCGACCGCGGAGCTGGTATTGGGCCGGGATCACGCGGTCACCGAAGCGGAGACCTTCGTCAAGGAGGCGTCCGCCGAACCCACCGGGGTCCGCATCGTGAGCATCACCGACCTGCCGGGCGGCAACCCGGCTCTGCCGCCCGAGGCCTTCGCCCTCTTCATCCGCGAACGCGGCCTGACGCCCATCGCTCATCTCACGGGAAAAGACGGGAACCGTTCGTTTCTCGAAGGCCGCCTGCACGCCCTGGCGAGGATGGAAGTGGAGAACGTGCTGGCGCTGACTGGCGACGCGCAGAAGGACGGCTTCGCCGGCAAGGGCAAGCCGGTGCACGATCTGGACTCGGTGCTGATCCTCCTGCTGATCGAGGCCATAAGCGCGGGGCTGAGCTACAGCCTGGGCACAAGAACGGTGCAGACCACGCCCTACGATTTCTTCCCGGGCGCGGTAGTCAACCCGTTCAAGGTCCGGGAACCCGACCTGATGATGCAGCTCTACAAGATGGAGCTGAAGGCCGCCGCCGGGGCGCGGTTCCTCATCACCCAGGTGGGATTCAACCTGCGCAAGCTGCACGAGCTGCGCCGGTACATGCAGCGCGAAGGGCTCGGCCATATCCCCGTGCTGGCCAACGTCTACGTTTCCACGGCCACCATCGCCCGCATGATGCGCTCCGGGGAGCTGGCGGGGTGCGTGGCGCCGGACGAGTTCATCCGGCGGCTGGAGACGGAGAAGAAGCCGCAGCGGCTGGAGCGCGCCGCCCTCATGGTCGCCGCGGTGAGGGGTCTGGGTTTTGCCGGAGCGCACATCGGAGGCTTCGGCCTGACGCATCGCGACTTTCTTACCATCCTGGATCGCGCCGGCGCCATCGGCAGCGGCTGGCGCACAAGGATCGACGAACTCGTATTCGAGTACCCGGACGAGTTCTACCTGCTGCCCCCGGGCACGGATGGGCTGAGCGACCCGGCGGGCGAGTACCAGGCTGCAAGGGTCCGGCCCCGTCCAACCTTCAAGCAGAACTTATCGCGGAGGGCGCACGACCTTCTCATCGCCCCGGATTCCCCGGTGGCGCACTTCTTCGCGTCGCGCCTGAAATCCGAACGGCGCGGCTTGTGGGAGGCCTTGCTCGCGCCGTCGTCTCTTTATCGGAAGGCGACGCTGGGGTGCATGAGCTGCGGCGACTGCATACAGGACTGCCTGAGTTACGCGGGCTGCTCCATGCGCTGGTGCTACAAGGAGCTGCGCAACGGGCCGTGCGGCGGCTCCCGCACGGACGGAACCTGCGAGGCGCGCCCCGAGCAGCCCTGCATCTGGAACCAGGTCTATCTGGCGACGCTCGCGGCGGGAGAAGATCCCAGGCGGTTCGCGCGCATCGTCGTGCCTCCCAGGGATTGGAGCCTGGACCGCACCAACGCGCTGGCCAACCGATTCGCCGGCCTCGACAATCTTGCCAAGAGACAGGAAAAGCATGTTTATCATAGGTGAACTCATCAACAGCACGCGCAAGCGCGTCCGCGAGGCGGTGGTGGCCCGGGACGCGGGCTACATCAAAGAGATCGCGGTCAAGCAGAGGGACGCGGGCGCCGATATGCTCGACGTGAACGGCGGCGTGGCCGGCCAGGAGGTCGCGTGCCTGGCGTGGCTGGTGAACGTGGTGCAGGAGACGGTGGACCTGCCGTTGTGCCTGGACAGCTCGGACCCGGAGGCCCTGCGAGCCGCGCTCCCTCTGGTCAAGGGGCGCGCGCTGATCAACTCCATCACCGGCGAAGAGGCGCGCTTCACGGCCGTGCTGCCGCTGGTCAAGGAGTTCAACACGAAGGTGGTCGCGCTTTCGATGGGCGCTTCGGGGCCCCCCAGCGGCGTGGACGACCGCGTGGCGGTGGGATGCAGGCTGGTGGACCGCCTGACGGCGGAGGGCCTGGCGCTCGATGACATCTACGTTGATACCTGCGTGCTTCCCGTCAGCACCGGCTCGGCGCACGGGCGCTCGGTGGCCGAGGCCGTCGGCCAGATCGTGGCGCGTTACCCGGAGGCGCACACCAGCGTGGGGCTGAGCAACGTCTCGTTCGGCTTGCCGGTGCGAAAGCTGCTCAACCAGACCTTCCTCGTGCTGCTGCTGGCGAACGGCCTCGACACCGCCATCGTGGACCCCTGCGACCGCCAGCTCATGGCCAACGTCGCCGCCGCCGAAGCCCTCCTCGGCCGCGACGAGTACTGCGGCGCCTACCTCCGCGCCTACCGCGCAGGCAAACTGGAGCCGCCCGCCCCCGCGGCGGGCGCGTGAGGAGCGGCCCGTGGCGCCAGGTTAGCCGGCCTTTCGCGCCTGAAGCCAGCGCCGGAGGGACTGATGGGTCTCGCCGGACCTCCGGCCCGCCAAGAGGCTCTCCACACTGATATCTTCGTCCAGATCCGGCCAGTGGATTCCTACCCCGCCGCCGATGAGACGCCAATGGGCTCGTTCCGCCGGTGTCCCGTGCGCCAGGCGCGGGAACCAAGCCAGCGGCACAGTGATGGTCCGACCGTCGGCAAGATCGACGATTAGTGCCTCCCGCTCACGGCCTCGCGTACGTCTGGTCCAACGCCAGGTAGCGGGCACGCTGCGGTTCCGGTTCGGCGCGCGGCTCCACGTCCAGGCGCATGCGTTGATAGTTGGTCTCGGTGCTATAGGCCGGCCAGTTCGGTAAACCTGAACCGTTTGGATCTCCGGTCTTGATGAAATTCACGAAGTAGCTCTGCACGATTTCGGAGACCTTGTAGTCCGCGGGCTCCCAAGCATACCTCTTGTCCAGGGGAAGGTTGCCCATGGCGTACTGAATCTCGGCGGAGTGCACCGCCCCGCGCGGTGTGCTGGGACCACCCCTTCCCGCTGCCGGAGCGCCGGCATTCACCGGTGCTTGCCCCGGCGTCCCCAGGAAGGCAGGCCGAATGCGCGTGTAGTAGTACCTGTAAACCGGCTTCCCGCCGGTCTTCATTTGCAGCTCCGTCCACTTCCAGGTGCTGTGTGAGATGAACCGGGCGCTGGCGAGGTCCGTGGCGGCCTGCAACACCTCTTCGGGCGTGGAAGCCGAGTAGACCTTCAGCACTTCGCCTGCGTTTTCCCCGTACAGCTTGCGGACGGCGTTCGCGAAGTTCTCGGGCGTCGGTTCGCTGGTCCCCAGCACCGACCGCGCGCCCTGCTCCTCCGAGTTCGAACCGGCCAGCAGAGGAACCTTGGCCTGCTCGCCGGCTTCGAAGATGGAGGCCAGCGTTTTCGACAAGAAGTAGCCGTCAAGGTTGGCGCTAAACCGCATGGCGGGGCCTTTCGACGCGGCTTCCTGGATCTGCTCCGCCGTCATGGCACGCAGAGCAGCCAGCGAATTCGCACCCACGCCGGCGGCGAACTTGGCCCCATCCTGCTCGGTATCGGCCAGAGGACGCGGTGGCAGCGTCGAGATCAACGCGCCGCTTTCCCCTATGGCGCCCGCGAACAGGCTCTTGGACAGCGGAGAAGCCATCTGCGCGCTGACGGAGATCGAACCGGCCGACTCGCCGGCGATCGTCACCCTCTTGGGATCGCCTCCAAACGCCGCGATGTTCCGCCGCACCCAGAGCAATGCCGCGTACTGATCCAGCAGTCCGTAGTTGCCGGAGGCGTGGTGGGGGGATTCCTTGGTCAGTTCCGGATGGGAGAAGAATCCGAAGATGTTCGTGCGGTAATTCACCGAAACGGCGACGATCCCCTTGCCGGCCATGCTCGCGCCGTCGTAGCGCGGCTCGGAGCCGTCACCGTTCTGAAACCCGCCTCCGAAGATGTAGACCAGCACTGGCAGCCGCTCCCTGCCCGGCTTGGCCGGCGTCCACACGTTCAGGTAGAGGCAATCCTCGCTCATTCCGTTGCTGCGAAACCAATAGTCGGCCGTCGGCGAGGTACGCTGCATGCAGCGCGGGCCGAACTGGTCGGCATTGCGCACACCCGCCCAGTTCTTCACCGGTTGCGGCTCTCTCCAGCGCAGATCGCCGACGGGAGGCTGGGCAAACGGAATCCCCTTGAAGCTGCGAACGCCCGAGTTCGGTTCGGCAGTCGACTCGAGGATGCCGTTGGCGGTCTTGACGCGATCGGCGGCGAACGCCCCTCCGGCGAGACAGGCGGCCAGCAGAATCGCGAAGGTGAAGACAGTGCTTCGGTTCAGTGGTTTCATGGTGGTCTCAAAGGAACACAGCTAAGCCGGGATTCCCATTTGAGCATCCTGGCCGGCTCCCAGTATACACCCGGCTTCCTCCATCGCCGCCGCAGCAGCGACCGCGTAAGCAGGACCTTACGTAACGCGCTCCTCTGGGGATGCCAGCCGCCCCAATGCCAACAGGATTCCGTGCAGCAGCGCTTCGGGCCGCGGCGGGCAGCCGGGGATGTAGACGTCGACCGGAATCACTCGATCCACGCCGCCCCGCGTGGCGTAGTTCGTGCCGAAGATGCCGCCGCTGATGCCGCAAGCGCCGACGGCGACAACCAGCCGCGGTTCCGGCGTGGCGTCGTACGTCTTGCGCAACGCCAGTTCCATGTTTCTGGTGACGGGGCCGGTCACCAGAAGCATGTCTGCATGACGTGGGGAGGCCACGAAGTGAATGCCGAAGCGCTCGATGTCGTGAACGGGGTTGTTGAGTGCGACGATCTCCAGTTCGCAGCCGTTGCAGGATCCCGCGTCGACTTCGCGTATCGCCAGCGAACGGCCCAGCACTCTCCGGATGGTCCCGCTCAGCTTCAGCCCGGCCGCCTCGGCGTCCGCCGTGCCTGTGGGTCCCGAACGGCTGGTTGCCGTCAACCGGCTGTGGCTGCCATTGGGCTTCAGGGCATAGTCCGCGGTGAAGATGAGCTTGTTCCGGTCGCGTCGTCGCGAGTGCAAACTCCTGGGTCACGCGTACCGCCTCACCGGCTGAGACGGCGGCGCATTGGCCGCAAAAGACGCAGCGGCCGTAGTCGACCGTGACCTGCCGCGACGCCTCGTGATCGTACACCGCAATCGCTTCGGTCGGACACGCCTCGGCCGCGGGCCGGGCGTCCAGCCAGCCCTCGAGGTCGAATTCGGGGCGGCCGCGAAAGTGCTCCGAAACTCGCGCCGGGCTCTTCGGGTAGCCCGCCGTCACGATGCCGGTCCGGAATGTCTTCTGAAGAATCCTGAACATGCTCAGCGGTCCGTTCCAGAGTAAGAAAGGTTGAAGCTCTTGTTGATCACCGGAAAATCGGCACGATATTGCCCTGCACCGCCTCCACCAGCGCGGGCCAGTTGTTGAGCGAAGGATCTTTGATCTTGCATCGCTCCAGCCGGTTGTCTGGCGCCGTGCGCACCCAGTGGATGATCTCCCCGCGCCAACCCTCGACCGCGCTCAAAGCACAGCGCCCTGGGGGGATCGTCTCGAGGTGGAGCGGAGTGGGCTCCTTCAGGCAGGTGAGCCACCGCCTCGCGGATGATGCCGAAAGATTCCTTCACCTCGTCGATGCGAACCTGCATCCGGTGCAGGACGTCTCCCTCCTGATACACTGGCACACTGAACGAGACGCGGTCGTAAGCGGCGTAGGGATGATCGCGCCGTACATCCAGGTCGACTCCGGAGGCGCGGCCGCCCACGCCCACGATCCCCAGGGCCTTGGCCTTGTCCGGATGCAGGAAGCCCGATGCGCTCCAAACGGTCGCGCGTGGAATCGGAGGACTTGATCAGCGCAACCAGATCGCGGAACTCCCGCTCGATGACCTCCACAGTGTCGAGCACCGCAGCAGTTTGCTCGCGAACCCAATCCCGTCGGACCCCGCCAATCGAGACCATGCCGCGCAGGAGCCGGCTTCCC
The DNA here is from genome assembly GCA_963798455.1 of Bryobacterales bacterium. Lineage (GTDB taxonomy): Bacteria > Acidobacteriota > Terriglobia > Bryobacterales > Bryobacteraceae > CAWCTD01. The sequence goes on along the minus strand of CAWCTD010000003.1, from coordinate 2,381,998 downwards.
GTCAGTTCTTCGTTCAGGGCGACCGCCATTTCCCGGAGTCTCCCGGCGTGGGCGTTGGCGATCATGAACCCGACGTCGGTGGCAATGGCGCCGATGTCGGCGATGTGGTTGTAGACGCGCTCCAACTCCAACAGAATGGTGCGCATGAACTGGGCGCGGAGAGGGACCTCAATTCCCGCCGCCCGCTCGATCGCCTGGCAGAACGCCGTGCCGTGGGAGAAGGCGGAATCGCCGGAAATGCTCTCGGCCAGGAACACGGCGCGGTGTACTGGCAGGTGCTCGAAGAGCTTCTCCGTGCCTTTGTGCGTATAGAACATGCGCAACTGCAGGTAGAGGATGGGCTCTCCGGCGACGGCGAAGTTGAAATGGCCGGGCTCGATGATGCCGGCATGGACCGGACCCACCGGAATCTGGAAGACGCCTTCGCCCAGCGTCGGCCGGTACACGTGCTGCTCGCCTTCGAAGGCGGGCAATACCGTATCGAGCGGAAAGTCCTTCCGCAAGGGGTGTACGTCCGGCCAGTTGTCGTGCAGTGCCACGCGGCGCGGATTGGGGTGTCCGGCGGCTTCGAGTCCAAACCAGTCCTGGATCTCGCGCTCCTGCCAGTTGACCGCCGGTAACTCCGCGGCGAGCGATGGGAAGCTCGTCTGGCCTTCCGCCGAGCGAGCGCCCGCAGGATCAGGTATACGGGATCGCCCGGCCGCTCGAAAACATAGTAGACATGAAAGGCACTTTCCGCCCCGAGCCGGTCTTCGGCAAACACCAGGACGAGTCTGGCCCGCAGTGCTCGGTGCCGCAATGCGCCGCCGCGGCTGCTGGCGACGTCCGCCGGCATCCAGGCTCGTCGTATGTCATCGTCAGCTCTCACTACCGCACCACGCGAGCCGCGCCGCGAATCAGATCGAGCAGCGGAGCCGGCAGCCAGAAGCCGATCGCCACAAGCACGGCAGCCAGAGCCAGAATCGAGGCGCCCTGCCAGGGACGCCGCTCCGCCGTCGGACCCGCCTCGGCAGGCCCAAGAACCAGTCCTCCCACGTGCAGCAGCGCGCCGGCGAAGACACCCGTCCCGAACAAGACGAACAGGACGCTCGGCAGATAGTGGCCGCCCGCGAAGGCCCGCCTGGACAATCAGGAATTCGCTCTGAAACAGGCTGAACGGCGGCATCCCGATGATGGCCAGCATCGCCATCAGGAACACGGTTCCGGTGAGGGGCATCACGCGGATCACTCCGCCTTTGATCTTCCGGAACAGATCGGTCCTGAAATGCTGCGACACGTTGCCGGCGCAGAGGAACAGCAGCGACTTGGCCACGGTGTGAAACGTCATGTGCAGCATGAGAGCCAGCGCGCCGAGCTTTCCGCCGACTCCCAAGGCCGTCGCCATGATCCCAGCGTGGTCGATGGTGTGGTACGCGAGCAGGCGCCGGTAAGTTCTTCTGGACCAGGACGAACGGGACCGAGATGCCCATCGACAGCATGCCGAACAGCAGCAGCAGGCCTCCGGGAAAGTCCGGGCCCAGCGCAGCGGCTGGTGAGCACGTAGAAGCGAACCAGGCCGTAGAGTGCGCAGTTCAGCATGGCGGTCGACAAGATTGCCGCGGCCGGCACCGGCGCTTCGCTGTAAGCGTCGGGCTTCCAGGTGTGCATCGGCGCGAGGCCCGCCTTGGTCCCGTATCCAAGCAGGACCAGGATGAAGGCCAGCCGCATGGTCGTCTTGTCCAATTGCGCCGCATGCTGCAGCCAGGACGGACCAGTTCAACCCGCCAGAGTGTCGGCGCCCGGCAGCGCGGTGCCCCGAGTAGTAGGTGAGAATGGTGCCGAACAGCGCCATCGACAAGCCGACGCCGCCGATGATGGCGTACTTCCAGGCCGCCTCGAGCGAGGTGGCCTTCCCATAGAACGTCGACCAGGAAGACCGATGTGAGCGTGGTGGCCTCCATCGCCACCCACATGACGCCCAGGTTATTGGCCACGGTGACGAGCAGCATGGAGAACACGAACAGCGGCGTCAGGGTGTAGTACCTGCGGAGCTTCGAGATGGCTGCGTCGCCGTCGTCCTCGCCGGCGAGCGCCCCGCTGTGCTCGTCGTCGCGCAGATAGCCGACGGCGTAGACGGCGCACGGACCAGGGCCACCGAGGCTGTCAGCAGGATCACCAGCGCGCTCAGATGGTCGGCGTACAGGAAGCCGTTCCACAGGGACACGGGCCCGCCCGCCAGCACCTGGCTGCCAAGAGCGAGGGCCAGCACGAAGGTGGCAGCGGAACAGGTCAGGTTGATCGCCTCCATGGCGCGACCGCTTGCGGGCCAGGTAAGACAGAGCTGCCGGCCGTCAGGGGGACCAGAAGTAGTGCAGCGAGGATCATCGGTTCGTCTAGCCTCGCAATCTCCGCATCTTGCTCACATCCATGGACTCGAACGATCTCCCGAATGCGGTAGACCAGGATGCCGAGCACCAGCACGGCCACCAGGACATCGAAGAAGACGCCCAGCTCCACAATCAGGGGCATGCCGTAGGTCAGAGAAATGGCGGCCAGAAAGAGCCCGTTCTCCAGCGACAGCAGCGCCAGCACCTGCGTCAGCGCCTTGCGGCGGTTGATCATCATGAAGAAACCGATCAGAAAGAGAGAGATCGCCACCGCCAGCGTGTTGTGTCCCAGGCTCGCGGCGCCCGTGGTCTGCTCCGGATGATAGAAGGACTCGGCGACGATGTAGCCCACCAGCGTCAGGCCGCCGGAGATCACCACCGAGAGCGGCACGTTCAGGATCGGCTCGATCTCCTGGTCGGATCTCGATCCGGTCCACCAGCCGCTCCAGCAGAATCGGGACCAGAATCGCCTTTGACCAGCAGCGTCAGAGCCGGCGGCGATGAAGATGTGCGGCGCGTGGTTGAACTACGGCGATGGTGCCGGCGATGGCGGCCAGCAGGAACGACTGCACACCGAAGATCCGGATGTTGGTGACCAGCCATCGCTGCGCCGACCATGGCGATCTGGAGCACCAGCACCAGCGCCGCCATCAGCGTCACCATCTTGTCGCCGAACTCCGGGTCTTGAAAGATGCTCATAGGAGCCTCAGAACAGGAAAGTCGACACCAGCGCCAGCGCGCCCAGCGTGAAGGCCACCGCCAGCAGTTCGGGAACGCGGAACAGTCGCATTTTGGCGTTGGTCGTCTCCACCAGAACGATGGCGCAACTCAGCACCAGCAGTTTGAGCAGCAGGTAGCCCAGGCCGATCAGCACACCCGTAAGCGACCAGCCCGGCTGGAGACCGAAGGGCCAGAAACTGTTGATCAAGCAGCGTCATCAGGACCAGTTGCTTGATCGATGCGCCCCATTCGATCAGGGCCAGGTAGGGCCCGGAGTACTCCAGGATCATGGCCTCGTGGATCATGGTGAGTTCCAGGTGAGTGGCCGGATTGTCCACCGGAATCCGGCCGGTTTCGGCGATCAGCACCACGAACAGCGCCGCAAAAGCCAGCATCTGCGACGGGGCCAGAAATCGCCACTCCTGCGCCAATGGCCGCCTTGGCTACCTCCGACAGGCTGGTGGAGTCGGCTCCGATGGCCACCGTGAAGACGGCCAGCATCATGGCCGGCTCCGCCAGCGCGGAGATGGTCATCTCCCGGCTGCTGCCCAGGCCGCCGAACGAACTGCCCGTATCGAGGCCGCCCAGCGCCAGGAAGAAGCGGCCCAGCCCCAACAGGTAGACCACCGCCAGCACACCGCCGAACAGGCCCAGCGGGGCATCGGCGGAGATCATGGGCACCATCAGGCCGGCCAGGAGCGGTCGTGGAGAAGACGATGTAGGGCGTGGCCGCAAAGAGCCAGGAGGCCGTGTCCGGAATCACCATGCCCTTTCGCAAGAGCTTGTGCAGGTCGCGGTAAGGCTGGAGGACGCCCGGCCCGCGCCGGGTCTGCAAGCGGGCCTTCAGCGTCCTGATGAAGCCGGTGACGAGCGGGGAAATCGCCAGCAGCAGAAGGAGTTGCGCCAGCGTCTTGAGAACTGCTTCGGTCATCCGCGCACCCCGAACAACAAGAGAAGAATCAGCGTCACGAAAATGTAGGCCAGGTAGGCGTGGATGCTGCCCGCCTGCACGGCCCGCATGCGGCCGGCCACGGCCAGAACGCGGTCCTTGAACGGATCGTAGAGCCGCTTCTCGAAGCTGGGCTCGATCTCGCTCTCGAAATGGATGGCGGTCGGGTAGTAGGGCGACACCTCGAACTCCGCCTGAATCTCCCGCCGGGGCCGGTAGAGCGTGGAGAAGATCATCCGCAGCGGCTTGGAGAACGCCGTGGCGGTGTATTCGTTGTCGGCCGTCAAGCCCGGCAGGCCGCAATCCCAAGTCGGTCCAGTTCTACGCCGGGCGCGTTGCCCCCAGATCGCCCAGAGTAACGCTGGAACCGCGGAAAGCATGACCAGCATCGCGGCCATCCCCGGCGTCGAGACCGTGCCGCTCCGTGCGGAGCCTGCCGAAATCGCCATGCCCCTGGCGGCAATCAGAGCGGAACTCATGCGGACGCCCATGGCCTGCTGCGTGATCGGATCGAACACGGGAAGAAACCAAGTCGCCCCCAGTCCGAGCGCCAGGCAGGCCGTGGCGAGAGTGCCCATGCCGATTCGCATCGAGGCCGTCACTTCGCGGGCCTTTGCGGCCTCCTCGCTACGGGGAAGGGCGAGGAAGGTGATGCCGAAGGCCTTGACGAAGCACGCCGCGGCCAGGGCAGCGGTCAACGCCAGCAGCGCTCCCGCGACCGGAAACATGAGCCGGGTAAGGCTCTGGGTAGTCCCGAATCCGGCCAGCAGCGCCTGGTACGTGAGCCATTCGCTGACAAAGCCGTTCAACGGTGGCAGCCCGGAGATGGCGATCGCGCCGATCAGGAAAAAGAAGGCCGTAACCGGCAGGCGGCGGATCAAGCCGCCCATCTTCTCCATGTTCCGCGTGTCGGTGGCGTGCAACACCGAGCCGGCGCCGAGAAAGAGCAGGCACTTGAAAATCGCGTGGTTCAGCGTGTGGTACAGGCCCGCGATCAGCGCGATGGCGGCCAGGTTTGCGTGTCCCAAAGAGCGAAACATGAGCGCCGCGCCGAAGCCCGTCAGAATGATGCCGATGTTCTCGATGCTGTGGTAGGCCAGCAGGCGCTTCAGATCGTGCTCCATGAGGGCGTAAAGCACGCCTAGCAGTGCCGAGACTGACGCCCGCGGCCAGAACCAGGATTCCGGCCCACAGCGGTGGCACGTCGAAGAAGTCGAAGAAAACGCGCGCCATGCCGTAAATTCCCGCCTTGATGACGATGCCCGACATCAGGGCGGAGATGTTGCTCGGCGCCACCGGGTGAGCGGCGGGCAGCCAGATGTGCATGGGAATGATCCCCGCCTTGACGCCGAATCCCAGGAAGAACAGCACGAAGACCGCTGCCTGAGCTTGCGGCGTCAGCCGGGAGGCCAACCGGTGGAAGCTCGAGAAATCCAGGCTTCCACCCGCATGTGGCCAGCACGAGGAAGGCGATCAGCAACATCCCGGTCCCCGCGTGGGACATGATGAGGAACAGTGTCCCTGCCTTCCGGGTCTCCTTCTTCTCGTGTTCGAAGCTCACCAGGCAATAGGCGGACAGCGCCATCACTTCCCAGACCAGCAGGAAGAAGAACGCGTTCGAAGCCGTGAACACCAGCGTCAGGCTGAGAAGCAAAACGTTGTAGAAGAAACCAAGAAGTCCAACCCCCCGGCGAGCCTCCCCCTTTTGCATGTACCCCCAGGAGTAGACCGAAACGGCTGCTGCCACTAGCCCGAGCGCCAGGCTGAAAAAGGCCGAAAGCGGGTCCAGACGCACGGTCCAAGAAAACAGCGCCACGCCACAAGGCAGATTCCAGGTTGCGGTTGCTCCTTGCGTCAGGGTGGCGAAGGACGCTGCGATCTCCAGCAGAGCGCCCACGAGCGACATCCCAAAGGCCAGCAGACGCGCGGCTCCGGGCCGCCGGATGCAGGCCAGGCCCGCCGCCGCGCCGGCGAGGTACGCGATCAACCCACCGTTGAACAGTACGTCAGCCGACACGAGGCCCATGAGTCGGCGCGTTCTCCCGTAGGACCCGGTCCACTTCGGCCGTGGAGTATGGCGGCCGCTGGACCGAGAGGACCAAGTCAATCTGCTGGTCGCTCAGGTGCTTCACGTTGCGCAGGTGGAGGATGAAGCGGGCCCGGTACCGCTGGTCCGCTGCTATGAAGGTCGAGCCGTTCTTCCCCACGGTCTTGATCCAGCCCCTTCGGTCGAAATCCTGGAGTGTGGCGACCTCGGTCTGAAGACCGGTCGCGGCCCAGGAAAGCTGTTGAAAATCAGGCATTGTCAGTCCCCTTCTGCCGCCTTCTTCGAGGCGGCTTCGTGTTCGATTTCGCCCAGCATCTGGATCGCCTCTGTGAGATTGCCCTGGAAGTAGCGGCGCATGATGTCCAGCACCTCCAACAGGACCGGACTCCTGAGCGAATAGAAGACTTGGTTCCCCTCTTTTCGATTCACCACGATCTGCCGGCTTCGTAGAACGCCCAGATGTTGGGAAAGGTTCGCCTGCTCGATGCCCAGCCGCTCCTGTATGGCGCCGGCGGGGAGTTCGCCTTCGCGTAGCACTTCCACGATCGCGATGCGGGTGGGGTGTGAGAGCGCCTGGAACAGGCTTGCCTTGTAGGAGCGCAAGAGGTTCTGCACAATATTAGAATATTCGATCTCTTGAATATTCGCAAGCTGCCCGTGAGAAGCGCAACATTTCAAGGAATGAACGGGCCTACGGCCACCGTTTTCGCGCTCGTTCACATGGGAGCGGCCGCCGCCTTGTTCGTCTTCGGAGAGGCCACGCACATGTGGGGCTCCCGCCGGTTCGGGACCCACGATGATTCGCGCAACAACTGGCGGGTCGCCCTCATCACCTTCGGCGAAGGGTGGCACAACAACCACCACGCGCACCTCACTTCGGCTCGGCACGGGCTGGCGTGGTATGAGTTCGACCCCTCCTGGATCGAGATCCGGTTCCTCCGCCTCCTGGGCATCGCCACCTACGTCCGAACCGCGGCAGTCAGCACGCAACCTCCCCGGCAGGAAGCCGCATAGACGCCGGCTACACCGGGTTCTGCCGACGGTCGTAAGCTTGGATTATGGTCGTCCCCGGCCGGCAGAGGTCGATTGCTTCCTTCCTTGCACTCGGAGCCGGGCTCATCGCGGTCACGCTCCTTCTCTACGTTGGCTGGGTCGTGCTCAACTGGCGCACCGGCGTGCTCTTCTTCTTCGGCGTGGTGCTGCTGGCGCTGATCGTAAGCGGCGTCGTCCTGAACACGATCTTTCTGGTGCGGGAGATCCGGCGTAACGAGCAGCATGATGCCTTTATCAACGCGGTCACCCACGAATTGAAGACGCCGGTCGCCTCCGTCCGGCTCCACCTCGAAACGCTGCAGACGCGCCCGATCGACGAGGCAAAACGCAACGAGTTCTATCGCGTGATGTTGGAGGATTGTGACCGGTTGCTGGCGACCATCGAACAGATCCTTCGTACGGGACGCGTGGGTGTCTCCAACCGGCGGCTGAATCTCACCACCATCGAACTGGGTGGGGTAGTGGAGGGTTGCATGGCTCGCGCCCGGATGCTCCACCCACTCCCCGCGGCATCGCTGGAATACACTCCCGGTCCCCCGATCACGATCCTGGGCGATCCGGACGAGGTGCAGGCGGCAATCTTGAACCTCATCGAAAACGCGGTGAAGTACTCTGGAGACGAGGTGAAGGTGAGCGTGCGGACCGCCACCGTCGACAAGGGTTTTGCGACCGTGCGCGTGATGGATAGGGGAGCAGGCATACCCAGGGCTGAATTGAAACAGATCTTTAAGCGTTTCCACCGCGTGCCGGGGCCGGCTTCCACGCGCGTGAAAGGAACGGGCCTGGGCTTGTACATCGTCCGTTCCATTGCCAAGCGGCATGGCGGCCGCGTCTGGGCCGAAAGCGAGGGGCCCGGACAAGGGAGCACGTTCGTGCTGGAGTTTCCGATCGCAAGATGAGCCGGATTCTGGTGGTGGAGGACGAGCAGCACCTGGCGGAGGGGCTGCGCTTCAACCTGGAAGCCGAGGGTTACGAGGTCGAAGTCGCGGGGACGGGGGAGGCCGCCCAGGATCTGGTTGCCAGGGGAGCCCCGGCATTTGACGTCATCATTCTCGACGTCATGTTGCCGGGCAAGAATGGCTTTGCCGTGCTCTCGGAAATGCGCCGGGCCGGGCAGTTCACTCCTACTCTGATCCTCACCGCCCGCGGCCATCCCGGCGACGTGTTGGAAGGGTTCGAAGCGGGAGCCGACGACTACCTCACCAAGCCCTTCGAACTCGCCATCCTCCTTGCCCGCGTCCGCGCCCTACTGCGGCGACGGGAGTGGCTGCGCGCGTCCCTGAACGATTCCGCTGCGCCAGCGGAGGCAAATGACTCCTTCACCTTCGGCGACAAGTCGGTCCATTGGGATTCGCTGGAGCTGCGTGTCCGGGATCAGGTCTATCCGCTGACCTGGATGGAAGCAAGTCTCCTCCGTTACCTGATCGGGCACGAGGGGAAGACGGTCTCGCGAAAGAACATGCTGGTGGATGTCTGGGGGCTCCACGAAGACACCGACACCCGCCCCATCGACAACTTCATCGTCCGCCTGCGGCGTCACATCGAAGACGATCCGACGCGTCCCCGCCACCTTCTCACCGTTCGCGGTGTCGGCTATCGATTCGTCGCATCTCCAGATCGCGCTTAGCACGTCTTTGCAGCAACTTACCGAGCCGCGACCGTGAGAGAGCGGTTTTCAACCTTTCTCGGCATCCTGTTGCCCCAGCCAACGGACCATCTGCTCGAGCGCCCGCGATCGATGGCTCACCGAGAGTTTCTGCTCGGCGCTCGCCTCGCCGAAGGTGCAGCCGAACGGCTCGTGCCAGAACAAAGGATCGTAGCCGAAGCCGTTCCCGCCGCGCGGGGCATCGACGATGCGGCCCTCCACCACCCCGCGGAACGTGCGGACCAGCTTTCCACGCTCCGCCAGGGCCACCACGCACACGAATTGCGCCGCACGATCTTCGACTCCATCCAACTTCTCCAGAAGCAGGCGATTGTTCACCTCATCACCCGCGCCCGGCCCCGCGAACCGCGCCGAAACGACGCCCGGTGCGCCACCCAGCGCCCGCACCTCGAGTCCCGAGTCGTCCACGAACACAAGCCCCGAAGCGAACCGGCTGTAGTAGACCGCCTTCTGGACGGCGTTTTCCTCGAACGTGGCGCCGGTCTCCTCGCAGGCCGGAATGCCCGCCAGCCCAGGCACGGATTCCACCTCCGTGCGTCCGCCGCTGAAACGTTCCACCGCCAGCCGGAACTCGCGCAGCTTTCCTGGATTGGTCGTGGCGCAGTAGATTCTCACCGGATCTTGACGATGCCCTTCTGAATCTCGACGAGCTGCGCGATCGCCGCCCGCGCCAGGTCGAGCAGGCGCTGCATCTGGCCGTCGTCGAACGGAGTCTGTTCCGCCGTCGCCTGCACCTCCACGAAGCGGCCCGCGCCGGTCATGACCACGTTCATGTCCACTTCCGCTTGCGAGTCCTCTTCGTAGCACAGGTCCGCGCGCGGCTCGCCTCCTACAACTCCCACGCTGATGGCGGCCACATAATCTTTGATCGGCAGCGCCTTGAGCGCGCCGCACTCGGCCATCCGCGAAAGGGCGATTCCCATGGCCACAAACGCCCCGGTGATGGAGGCCGTCCGCGTGCCGCCGTCCGCCTGTAAAACGTCGCAATCCAAAATGATTGTGCGCTCTCCCAAGGCGGCCATGTTCACCACCGACCGCATCGACCGCCCGATCAGCCGTTGGATCTCCTGCGTTCGCCCGCTGGGCCTGCCCTTCGCAATCTCGCGGGGCGTGCGAGTTACCGTGGCACGCGGCAGCATGGAGTACTCTGCCGTAACCCAGCCTCGTCCGGCGCCGCGTAGGAACTGGGGCACGGTCTGCTCGAGGCTGGCGGTGCACAGCACGCGCGTGTTCCCCACTTCGATCAGAGCCGAGCCCTCGGCGGTCTGCAGATAGTCGGTCGTGATGCGCACGGGGCGCGTCGCGTCGGGTGTGCGGTTGTCCGGCCTCATGTTTCAGGCAGATCTAAGGATGGCATAAAACAGCAGGGACATGAGCACGATTCCCAAAACCACGAGCACGATGCAGGGAATCGCTCCTCCGGGCCGAGCCGTGGTCTTCTTCTTCCTGCCAGCCAGTTTGAATTTCGCCACTGTTAGAATGAGATCAAATGACGCGCTCGGGCGCAAGCGCCGCCCGGCTGGCGGACCGCATCTACCAGTTGTCTGTTTTGGGTCTCGTGCTGAGCGGTTACCTGGCCCTGGTCGGTTCCGGTTCTCTGGATGTGCGCACGGCCGCTCTCGCCGGCCTGGCCGTGGCGGGCTTGCTCTGGCTGTTCAGGACCATCGCCGTCAGGTTCGATCGCGGCTTTGTATTCGTCCAGATTTTCGCCTGCCTGGAACTGGTGACGGCGGCGCTGCTCTCGGTCAATCTCAGCTTTTTCCTGTTTCTGGCCGCCTTTCTCCTCTTTCTGGTAACGAGCCTGACCAGCGGCGTGATCCGCCGCTCGACCCGCGGGCAAATGCTGGTCGCGCGGGGTGGCCTGCGAAGATTCTACGCCCGGCTCGTCGGCCTGGCCTTTTTACTGGCGCTCGGTATCCTGGCCCTCACTGCGGCGCTGTTCTTTGTTCTGCCGCGCACGGCTCACGTTGCCCTCAACCGCCTGGTGTCCGAACGCTACCATCTCTCTGGTTTCTCCGGTGAGGTCCGCCTCGGCGAGATCGGCGCCCTTCTGAACCGCAACACTCCGGCCATGCACGTTCGCGTGGTCGATGCGGACCGGCCGCTGTCCCTGAAGTGGCGCGGCACGGCGCTCGGTTCATTCGACGGAAAGAAATGGTCGGCGCCCCCCGGCGCCGTCCAGACGGTTCTGGTGGACGCCGGCCGCACCATCCTGGCTTCCGACGACCAGCGAAGGCGAGCGGGCGCGCGGATCACCTACGAAATCCAACTCGAGACCATCTCCTCGGATGTGCTGTTTTTCGCGGGGGTGCCGGAGGTGCTGTGGATCGGCTCTCCGGCCGTCTCCCGGACGAGCGGTGGTGTCTACCGGCTGGGCCAGGTTCCCCGCGAGAGGCTGCGCTATGGCGCCGTCAGCTACCTGGGTGGAGCGTCTCCCGAGGTTGGCTCAGGGCGCCCGCTCGCCCGCGAAGGTTACCTCCAACTCCCGCCGCTCGACGGCCGAGTCAGCGCGCTCGCCCGCCAGGCCACCGCGCAGGCGTCTTCCGATCTAGGGCGCGCCCTCGCGCTTGAGAACTACCTTCGCGGCCACTTCGGGTACACCACCGAACTCCCCTCCGAAGAGTCCGCCGACCCCCTCGCGCAGTTTCTGTTCGAGCGCCGCGAAGGCCACTGTGAGTACTTTGCCTCCGCCATGGCGGTCATGCTTCGCACCCTCGGCATACCCTCGCGCCTCGTCACGGGCTTTCAGGGGGGTGTGCTGAATCCGATCACGGGCTGGTACGCCATTCGCGCCTCCGACGCGCACACTTGGGTAGAGGCGTGGATTGAGGGCCGCGGATGGACGACTTTCGATCCCACCCCTGCGGGACATGGCCCTCGGCACAGCCCGCTCGCGTCGAGGGTCTTCTTCTACACCGACGCGGCTGAGATGTTCTGGCAGAATTGGGTGGTTGGCTACGATTTTGAGCGCCAGCTAGCGCTCGCCGCGCGGATGCAAAGCTCGGGCCGGGTCTTCGGCACGCGCTGGCTCGACCGGGTGCGGTTGGAATGGCTTGGCTGGCAGGCCGCCGTTGTGCGCGCGCTCCGCGCCTATGGGACCATCGCGCTCGCGATCCTTCTTCTGGCGGCGGGGGTCTGGCTCCTGGCGCCCAGAGCCTGGAAGTGGTGGCGGGCCAGGCAGCGCGTAAAGGAGGCGCGGCGCGGGGGCGCAATCGCGTCCGACGCCACCCTGCTTTACTCGCGCATGTTGAACCTGTTGGAGCGTCGTGGGCATTCCAAGCCTCCCTGGTTCACGCCTGGTGAGTTCGCGCGCACGTTGCCGCCATCGGAGGCGGCGGCCATGGTGGCCAGTTTCACCTCCGCCTACCACGACTTGCGTTACGGCGGTCGCCCCGACGCCGCCGCGCGCATGATCGCGCTGCTGGGACGGCTCGAACGGCTGGGGTGACGAGATCGGGTGTGCGACATAGAAGTGGAACTCAGGCCGCCCGACGCGCCTCCCAGTAGTCCTCAAACCGGCCGTTGAGGTGGCAGCATCGCAGGGCGATGATCGCGTTGGCGCCGCCGCACGGTCCAGAACATTCCAGAATGTTTCAAGCGGGAGCCGATGACGGTTTTGCAGCCGGCCTCGATGACGCCCGAGCCGACGAACAGGTGCTGTGCGCGGAAGTCCGGATAACGCATGTGTTCGGCGTTGCGCTGGAAGTAGTCGGCCTCGTTGCGCACGATCTTGGCGAGTTCCGCGTTGGCAGGGTGCAGGTCGCGTAAGATTTTCACCAGTGCTTCGATCTTGCCCTTGATCGAGCCGGCCGATGGTCGACCTTCATCCAAGCTTGCGGTCCCGTTCGTCGTTGGGATACAGCTTGGCCGAGCCAGCTCCCAGAGGTGTTGGCGGGCGTGATAGAGATCGACGATCTGAACCGCTCCGGGGAAGTGTTGATCGGCAAGGTTCCAGATCCATTCGGCCCCATCGCCCATGACGACCTTCTTTTCCGCGCGGCTCCAGCCGCGCTTCCAGGCTTCCAGGTAGATGCGCTTGCCAAACTCTTCGGCGGTCTCGATGGCGCCGGTGTAGGTGGTGGAATCCGGATCGCGGATGGGGTAACCCTCCTCGTCCCAGGTGGTCTGGGTGAAGACGCATCCCAACTTGGCTTCCCGCGTATGGGCCGGCTGACCGTCCGTCTTGCCTTGCCGCCCCACGGTTTCTTTCTTCACCACCGGTACGCCCGTCCCATCCATTTGCACATACAGGATCGGAACCGGCTCCCCCACCACCACCGGCAGATCCAACTGCATGGCGCGTTGCATCTCCCTGCTCGCTGAGCGATGTCGCTCCGATGGCTTCCGCCGTTCGCTCCACGGCTTTGGTGGTCACCTCCAGATCGGCGAGCAGTTTCATCTGCTGCGGCCGTGATCGAAGGGGCCTCCTGCCCGACCGCCTGCATGCGGCGCACCCCGGAGAGAACTCTGTCTTCGATGTCCAGTTCGACATCGGCGGGGAATTGGCCGGTATGACAGTGCGGCACAGGTAGTAGGGGCGCGATACTTCCACTTTCCCCACCGCGGTCAGCACCGGCTTGGAGCGCAACTCCCGGTAGTGAGCCTGGCGGCCGCAACCACAGGGAAGGGTCCGCTGGTCGGCGGCCGGGGCCGGGAATTGCAGAAGTTCGGTCAGCGCCGCTGCTCCGGCCTGATGCATGGCCGAGCGCACCGCCATCTCGATGGCTTCCAGATCCAGACGGCCCGTCCTGCGGCGACCATGGAAGATCACGCGCAACAGTTGCTCTACTTCGCGCGCGACCTCTTGGCGGATGACTTCGGCCGTTTTTTTTCCTGTGCAGTCAGAGTCTCCTCCACGGGACGCAAGCGGCAGACCTGGCGATTGACTTCGACCAATTCGCTGGTTAGGGAACGGAACCTGCGGAACTCGGCGATCTCCCCTTCTGCCTTGCGCACGGCCGCCTGAGAAGGAAGATTCCGGGTCGCTGTCTTGCCGCCAATCTTCTGGGTGAGCTGAAAGTGGGGACCATGGCCGGGGTCGTTGAGTCTGGCGCAATGGCAACCGGGTTTTCCGCAGCGGCGCAGGGCACTGGTGATGGAACCCGGCTGGAAGTCGCCGAGTTCGGAGATCTGCCGGAGCAGCGTGAACCGGTCGTCGAGAAGCGTGGAAAGCGGGTCAGGCACGGGGGTGTAGCCACGACCGTGTTAAAATCGAGAAGCGGCAAACCCCACGGGCCCGTAGCTCAGTTGGTTAGAGCGCTACCTTGACACGGTAGAGGTCACAGATTCGAGTTCTGTCGGGCCCACCATCGTTTTCAGTAAGTTAGATTTCTCGGCTCTACGCCGAAGACGGGAGAGACCCCCATGACAAGGACAACGCCGACTGCGGAATTGGCAGAAGTGCAACACGGCGTGAGCAGTTGGCGGTTTGCCATCTACCTGTGCCGCTGGCCCAACGGAGATTTCTCAATTGTCGCGGCGGAGAACCGTAGTGACGCGGTCTTTCAGCTCGATGAATGGGGCGCCGCGCGCCTCGATCCACTCACGGTTCCGGCTACCCTACAGCGAGATGCGGACCCAACTGTGCCCTGACAGCCTCACGTGTCCGCTTGGCCAGTCCGAAAAGCGTCTGCTCTTCGCCAGGTAACAGCTCCGGGAAGTCCCCCGGATAGCGAATCTTGACTCCGAGAGGACTCAGCATTTTGATGCTCTTCAAATCCGCCGCCACGTCAGGGCGGACCGGTATCAAAAGGTCCAGCAGTTCCTCCAGGTCGTGAGTCTTCGGAAACTCGATCTGCAAACTGACGAGAAAAGCCTTGAGCTACTTCTCCACGGCTTGCTGGCAGTGGAACGCGATCGACTCCCGAACGGGGTCCGAGTCGGTTGCCAGCCGTTCTGCCGTTCGGTAGTCCACCTCGGCCTTGGCGACCCACTGCCGGATGTGATCCCAAAGCACTGCATCAGGCGGCTTCATAGATCACTCGGCCGTACTTGTGCGCGGGGTACGCGATGCCGCCGAAGACGTTCTTCGATTCCTCGAACTTCTCAGTTGCGATCAGAAACACGTCGAAAGGGAAACCCAGGCCGCGCAGGCAGCCGCGAAGCCTGACGTGTTCCTCAATTGTATGGGAAGGCGCCGGGGCGACGACGAGGAGATCAATGTCGCTGTCACGCGTCATTTGGCCGGTGGCCGCAGAGCCGAAGAGAATGATCCGTTCCGGCTGGGTGACGCCGAGCAGGCGCCGGACGATTTCGCGGACCAGGTTGTCGTCAATACCCATCACTCACATGATATGGGAGGCGTACCAGGAGTTCCACCCACTGCCAACCTGTGCGCCGACTTCGAAGACGGTGGCACGCGCTCTGCTCCAAGGTGAGCTGGCCCTGGAGCCAGCTTTCGGAAAGTTTAGCCGGCGGACATCGAGAGTCGTTGGCCGCGGTTGCGGGCCCACGTCGGCAGGTTCTTAATCGTTAAGCGGGCGTTGTGAGCCTGGGCGAGTTGCCGGAAGCCATCGCGGGAGGGGTCAGGCCAGGATCGCGCGGGTGATTTTCGGCACGCTGGGAACGCCGGTCAGCACCATAGCGCGTTCGAATTCGTCCCGCAGCCTGTTCATGAAAAGCGCGACTCCGTCAGGGCCGCCTCCATACGCCGCGCGAAGCACGTACCGGCCGGCCATGACGACGTCGGCGCCCAAGGCCAGGTACTTCAGCACGTCCGTGCCGGACTGCACGCAGCCGTCGGCGAGAATCACGATCTTGCCCTTCACCTTTGAGGCAACGGCCGGAAGCACCTCCACGGTGCCCGGCGTGTGGTCTTGCCTGCGCCCGCCGTGATTCGACACGGCGATTCCCGCGGCGCCTGCCTCGATACATCTCAAAGCGTCATCGGGGGTCATGATTCCCTTTACAACCACGGGGATCTTGAAGGCACGAACCAGTTCACGCAGTTGCGGCACGCTCTTGGGCCCGGAATCCACGTCGATCGAAAGCCACGCGGCACCGGTGGCCTCGATCTGGGGCAGCCACTTGAGGATGGTTGGGTTGGGAACCGGCTTGCTGTTGTACAGAGACTTACCCTTATAGCGTTCCACGACCGCCAGATTCCTCTTTACGTTCTCGACGGGGTAAGTCAGGTTGTCGCCAACGGCGCCCAGAGTGCCGGCAGCAACGCAGCCGCCAACGAGGGCATCGAACCATTCCTCCTGCGTCATCCCTTTGCCAAAACGGGTCGCCGCGGGACCCATAGGCGCGCACACCACGGGGAAAGAGATCTTATGGCCAAAAATCGTGGTCGATGGATCGGCTTTTGTGACATCGTGAACGTTGCGCATGAGGACTTTTACGCCTTCGAGCGCCGTGTAATTGTTCTGGAACGACATGCCCGAACCGATGCCGCCGATTCCCCCGGATTGTCCCGAACAAGCGACACCGTTGCACTGCGGGCAGACCCGGCAGATGGGGTACAGACGCTCGCGAGCTCTTGCCAACACCTCCGCCTCCGTGAGCCGCGCGCCGCCAGCGCCGGCCTCTCCGGACTGTCCACGCTCCTGCGCCGAGGATCTTGCCGTCAGCACTGCCTGGTCGGCCAAGCCTCCGCCGCCAAGAAGCGTTGAGACCTTTAGCAGATTCCGCCGGTTGAGGCGGCCGGCATCACCGGGCGCATCGCCTTGAAAGGAGCCAGCATCTGACGGGTTTCCCATAGCCCCTGCCTTTTCTGGATTTCAGTGGGGATCTCCGTTCCCACTGGTCCATGGTCTGACTCCCGTAGCGATATGTCAACGTGTCCGAGCGGAGGCCGCCGGCTGCCTGCTTGCGGCAAGGGGTTCGCTGCGTGAGAATAGTAGCGCCATTTTTGGGAAAGACACAATTTCAATCCGGGGAGGTGATAGCCGTGGGTGAGGATTCGACGGAATCCAGCGTGAGCCGTCGTGCCGTGCTCGGAGCGGTGGGCAAAGCGGCCGCGGCATCGGTCGTACTGACTCCCCTCATGCAGAATGCCGTGGTCTCCCGCGCCCTGGCCGCCGAGGACGCGCCGCTCAATGGAATTGCAGGTGTCGATCGCGTGGCCATCTTGCCAGCCAAGACATACCTGAGGGGATGGGCAGGATACGGAGACCCGCCCAGGCCGAACCGAGGCCCGGGCGCCCGAGTCGAACCGCCGCCTCCCGCGCAAACCAGGACTGCGCCAAGCGCGACCTGGAGCAAAGACTCTGGTCCCGGCGCGGTCACCTTCGCGGACCCCAAGGCTCTGGTCACCACCGCGGCCTTCACCACCCCGGGCGCCTATGTCCTGAGACTCACGGTCGAGAATGGTCAGACGAAGACTTCATCCACCTTGAACGTCACGGTGGAGCCGCCGCCCCCCGCCAAACAACTGGATGCGGTCTACACCAAGAACTTCAAGATCGACAACCCGCTTTGGAGCGCCAGGACGAAGGCTCTGATCGTGAGCTGGATCCCCCATTGCATCGACCAGATCAACCGCACGGACCTGACGCAGGGAGCGGGTGGCATCGACAACTTCGTCGAAGCCGGCAAGGCATTGCGCGGCGAGCCCCATGGAGGTCACAAGGGCTACGTGTTCTCCAACGCCTGGGTCCACCAGACGGTCGAGTCCATGAGCATCGCGCTCATGATCGATCCGCAGGGCGATCCGGAGATCATCCAGGCCCAGGAGAAGATGAGAGCGACGCTGGACGACTGGATTCCCAAGATCCTGGCCGCCCAGGAGCCGGACGGCTACCTGCAGACCGCTTTCACGCTGCCGAGGGTGGGCGGACGCGGCAACGTTCCTCAAGGCCCCTTTCAGCATTGGGAACGGCGCGGCGATCACGAGGGCTATACCGCCGGCTATTTCCTGGAGTCGGCCATCAACCATTACCTGATGACCGGCAAGAAAGATGCCAGGCTCTACGACGCGGCCAAGAAGCTGGCCGATTGCTGGTACGACAATCTCGGCCCGGCGCCCAAGAAGGCGTGGTACGACGGCCACCAGGAAATGGAACAGGCCCTGGTGCGCTTCGGCCGGTTCGTCAACGACATGGAAGGCGGCGGCAAGGGCCAGAAGTACATCGAGCTGGCCAAGTTCCTGCTCGATTGCCGCTATACCGCCGCCAGGAATGACGGGGAGCGGCAGGAATACGACCAGAGCCATCTGCCGGTCACGCAGCAGTACGAGGCGGTGGGGCACGCCGTGCGCGCGGTCTACACCTACTCGGGCATGGCCGATGTGGCCGTCGAGACCCACGACCCCGATTACCAGAGCGCCGTCAAGTCGCTCTGGGACAACATCGTCAACAAGAAGTACTACGTGACCGGCGGCGTGGGCAGCGGCGAGACCTCCGAAGGGTTCGGTCCGAACTACTCGCTGCGCAACAACGCCTATTGCGAATCCTGCTCCAGCTGCGGCGAGATCTTCTTCCAGTGGAAGATGAACCTGGCCTACCACGACGCCAGGTACGTGGACCTGTACGAGGAGACGCTGTACAACGCCCTCCTCGGCGCGACGGATCTGGAAGGCAAGAATTTCTATTACACGAACCCGCTGGATGCGCAGTTCGCCTCGCGCACCCCTGGCACGACTGCCCGTGCTGCGTGGGCAACATCTCCGCGGACCCTGCTCATGCTCCCCACCTGGATGTACGCCAAGAGCGCGGACGGCGTCTACGTCAACCTCTTCATCGGCAGCACCATCACGCTGGAGAATGTGGCCGGCACCGATGTCCAGATGGTGCAGGAGACCGACTATCCCTGGAGCGGCAAGGTCTCCATCACGGTCAATCCCAAGGCTCGGAAGAACTTCAGCGTCAGTATCCGCGTGCCGAACCGCGGCGTCAGCAGCCTCTACAAGAGCACGCCCGATGCGAACGGCATTACTTCGGTGGCTGTCAACGGGTCAGCGGTGAAGCCCGTCATGGACAAGGGTTATGCCGTGATCACCCGGACCTGGAAGGCCGGCGACAAGATCGAGCCTGGTTCTTCCGCTGAAGGTCCAGCGGGTAAGAGCCAGCGACAAGATTGAAGCGGATCGGAACAGAGTGGCCCTGCGGTATGGTCCGCTGGTCTACAACATCGAGAAAGTCGATCAGGATATCACCAAGGCCGTCAGTCCCAAGTCTGCTTTGACCACCGAGTGGAAAGGCGATCTGCTGGGCGGCGTGATGGTGATCAAGGGCACGTTCTCCGACGGGAGCCCAATGCTGGCGATCCCCAACTATGCGCGGATGAACCGCGAGCCCGCGCCTCCTCGGGTTCCTGCCGCTCCCACCACCGGGGCCGACGGCGCCGTCCGCCCCGCTCCCGGTCCGCCCACTTCCATTGTTTGGATCCGGGAGGGGTAACCGGGGACGACAGCTCGCCGGGACTTGGTCCACGGGCTGTCAGCGGGCCTGCTTCTGCTGCTGCGCGTCCACGACGGCGATGGCGGCCATGTTCACGATTTCGTTGACCTCGCAGCCGCGTTGCAGCACGTGCACGGGCTTGGACAGTCCCATCAGGATGGGACCGATGGCCTCGCAGCCGCCGATGCGCATCAGCAGCTTGTAGGCGATGTTGCCGGCTTCCAGGTTGGGGAAGATCAGCACGTTGGCGCCGCCTTTCAGCCTGCTGAACGGATAGGTTTCATCGATGATCTCCGGGACCAAGGCCGTGTCGGCCTGCATCTCGCCGTCCACCATCAGACCGGGAGCGATCCCGCGGACGATCTCGGTGGCGCGGCGAACCTTCTCCGCGAGCGGGTGACGTGTGCTGCCGAAGTTGGAGAAGGAGAGCATCGCCACCCTGGGCTCCACTTCGAATCGCCGCGCCATCTCGGCAGTGGTGATGGCGATCTCGGCCAGATCTTCCGCGGTCGGTTCGATATTTACCGTGGCGTCGGCCAGGAAGTATATCTCGCCCTTCGCGGTGATCAACACATAGAGGCCGGAGACGTTGCGGAGCCCCGCGCGCACGGCGATGACTTGCAGAGCGGGCCGGATGGTGTCCGGGTAGTGCGTTGTCAGGCCTCCGATGAGTGCGTCCGCGTCACCCATGTGGACCATCATAGAGCCGAAGATGTTGTGGTTGAGGATCATCTCAGCGGCCTCGCTGTGCGTGATTCCCTTTCGGTGGCGCAGCCGGTATAGTTCTTCGACATAGCTCTGCAACCTGGGCGAGCGCGCCGGATCGACGATCCGCGCATCCTCGAGATGCAGACGCAGGTCGGCGGCCTTGGCCTGGATGGCCTCCTCCGAGCCCAGCAGAATGGGTTTTGCGATTCCTTCCTCGATCAGGATCTGGGAAGCGCGGAGGATCCTGCTGGCCTCGCCCTCCGGAAAAACGACGCGCTTGGGCGCTCTCTGGGCCTTGTGGACCATAACGCGCATGACCTCCTCGGCCTTGCCCAACCTGCGGCGGAGCTGTTCCTTGTACTCTTCGACCTCGACAGGCTGTTGCGCGACGCCCGTCTCCATGGCCGCTCGCGCCACCGCGGAAGCCACCCAGATGAGCACCCGCTGATCGAAGGGCTTCGGAATAATGTACTCGCGCCCGAACTCAATGTTCTCGACGCCATAGGCGCGCCGCACAGCGTCCGGCACGTCTTGCTTGGCGAGGGCGGCCAGAGCGTGCGTAGCGGCAAGTTTCATGTGGTCATTGATGGCGGTGGCCCGCACGTCCAGGGCGCCGCGGAAGATGAAGGGGAAGCCCAGGACGTTGTTCACCTGGTTGGGTAAGTCCGAGCGGCCCGTGCCCATGATCGCATCCGGGCGGGCGGCGACCGCCACGTCATAGGGGATCTCCGGATCCGGATTGGCCAGCGCGAAGATGACCGGGTTGGGAGCCATGGCTTTGATCATTTCGGCGGTGACGATGTTGCCCACCGACAGGCCGATAAAGACATCCGCCTCCTCCAGGGCCTCGGCCAGCGTCCGGGCGTCAGTGGTCGACGCGAAGCGCTCCATGTACCCGTTCATGCCCTCGGCACGGCCCTTGTAGACCACGCCGTGAATGTCGCTCATGATGATGTTGTCGCGGCGCGCACCTAGGCGCAGGTAGTGGGACGCGCAGGACAAGGCAGCGGCTCCGGCCCCGCTGAACACGATCTTCACTTCGTCGAGCTGCTTGCCGGCCACCTCCAGCGCATTCAGCAGCGCCGCCCCGGAGATGATCGCCGTGCCGTGCTGGTCGTCGTGGAAGACCGGGATCTTCATGGTCCGCCGGAGTTCCTCCTCGATGACAAAGCATTCCGGCGCCTTGATGTCCTCCAGGTTGACGCCGCCGAAGGTGGGCTCGATCAACTGGCAGACGCGGATAACGTCCCGGGGATCTTCGCTGGCCAGCTCGATGTCAAAAACATCGATGTCGGCGAAGCGTTTGAAGAGCACTGCTTTTCCTTCCATGACCGGCTTTCCGGCAGCCGCCCCGATGTTCCCCAGGCCGAGCACGGCTGTTCCGTTCGTCACCACGGCGACCAGGTTGCCCCGGGCCGTGTACTTGTAGATCAAGCTTGGGTCGCGCTGGATCTCCAGGCACGGGACGGCCACGCCGGGCGTGTAGGCCAGGCTGAGATCCCTTTGCGTTCGGCAAGGCTTGGTGGGCACGACCGCCACCTTCCCCGGAACTGGCGATGAGTGATACTCAAGCGCGTCTTCCTTGCGAATTGCCATTGATGTACCCTGCGTCCTTTCAAACTCCTATGGTACAGTTTCGACGCGGGCCGGCTCCGGCGAGCCTCGACCGGTAACCGGATCGCCTGACGGACCGTCTGCGCTAGTATTGGTGTTATAAGTATGTCCGAACCGGGTACGCCACCACTGGAGGAGCTTGGAAACCGGCACTTCTCCTTCTATCCGGCCATCTTGAACATCGAGCACAACGAGTGGCTCCTGGAGCGCGCTGCCTGGTCGGAGATCCTCGTCGCCAACACAAAGACAGGCCAGGAGTTGTGGATCCCCCGCCGGTTTGTGGGCGAAGTCTCCAGCGTCGATGAGCCGATGATGATCATCGGGCTGCGCAAGGAACTGGAGTACAAGGCCGGCACGGTGTGGTCCCGCGAGCGGCGCCTTCTTTCCATGCCCAGGGTTCCGTCACACTTCCTTTCCACGGTGCCACCCACGGGGGAGCGGCCGCCTTTCGCGGGGAGCGGACCCGCCCTGGGGGCGGAAGGCAAAATCGGCCGGCTCATCGGCACTGCCTTGCTGCTGGGCGTGGCGCTCATCGTGGTGGTCGTCGCCATTACGCATCGTCCGGTCAGCTATAGGACCATCGAGCAGCTTGCGCTGCAGCTCGATGGGCAGGACGACTACAACTCCATCGTTCGTAAGCTCGGGCCCCCTTCGGAGGATCACTGGCGTCCCGATGCCGGCGGAGAACTGCAATTCCGCGCTTTGCGCTATAGAGACAAGCCCTACACCCTGATCCTAATGGGGATGGACCGCAACAGCGCTCGCTACATCGGGGCGCTGGACCCGGCCTGGAAGCCAGTACACTCTGTCCGGCTGGCCAGTGGTGGGGATACACTCGCCATGCTCCACCGCCTGCCCAAGTTCTGACCGCGAATTCGGTACAATTCCTCCCATGAAGAAATTCTTAGGGCGTGGCGTGTGGGTCTGCGTCTCCATCGCCGCCGCGTTCTTCCTTGCGTCCATCGCGCTCGACCGGGGCGAGACGATCAACAGCATGTGGCTGGTGCTGGCCGCCGCCTGCACGTACCTGGTCGGCTACCGTTTCTATGCCAAGTTCATCGCGGCCAAAGTCCTGGTCCTGAACGACGACAGGGCCACTCCGGCCGAACGGCTGCGCAACGGCCACGACTTTGAGCCGACCAACAAGTGGATTCTTCTCGGGCACCATTTCGCCGCCATCGCGGGACCTGGTCCGCTGGTGGGACCGACCCTGGCCGCGCAGTTCGGTTACCTGCCCGGCACGCTATGGATCATTTTGGGCGCGGTGCTGGGAGGAGCAGTGCAGGATTTCACCATCCTGTTTTGCTCGATCCGGCGGGACGGGAAATCGCTAGGGCAGATGGCCCGGGAGGAAATCGGGAAACTGGGCGGGATCACCGCGCTGCTCACGGTTCTGCTCATCATGATCGTCCTGCTGGCCGTGATTGCCCTGGTGGTGGTGAACGCGCTGAAAGGGAGCCCCTGGGGGACCTTCACCATCGCGGCCACCATGCCGATCGCGATCTTCATGGGGCTCTACCTGCGATTCTGGCGCCCAGGAAAGGTGCTGGAGGTTTCCCTCATAGGGTTCGTGCTGGTCATGGCGGGCATCCTGGGAGGCCAGTGGGTCTCTCAGTCCGCCACCCTCGCGCCGATCTTCACGCTGAGCGCCATGGCGCTCGCGGTCTGCGTCATTATTTACGGCTTCTTCGCCAGCGCGCTTCCGGTGTGGCTGTTGCTGGCCCCGCGCGACTACCTCAGCACGTTCGTGAAACTCGGGGTGGTGATGCTGCTGGCCGGGGGCATCGTTCTGGCGAGGCCGCAAATGGCCCTGCCCGCATTCACGCGCTTCGTGGATGGCACCGGGCCGATCTTCGCCGGAAAGATCTTTCCGTTCTGCTTCATAACCATCGCCTGCGGCGCGGTTTCGGGATTCCATTCGCTGATTTCCTCGGGCACCACGCCGAAGATGATCGCCAAGGAGGGGCACGCCAGACCGATCGGCTACGGCGCGATGCTGCTGGAGGGCTTCGTGGCGATCATGGCCATGGTCGCCGCCTGCGTGCTCCAACCCGGCGTGTACTTCGCAGTCAACTCGCCGGCCGGAATCGTGGGCAGCACCCCGGAAGCGGCTGTGGCGACCATCACATCGTGGGGCTTTCCGGTGACCGCGCCGGAGATGGCGAGCCTGGCGCGCGACGTGGGAGAGCAGACCTTGTTCCAACGTACGGGCGGCGCTCCGTCGCTCGCGTTGGGCATGGCCCACATCTTCGCCAACGGGCCCGGAGGCAGAGCCGTGCTTGGCTTCTGGTACCACTTCGCCATCATGTTCGAGGCGCTGTTCATCCTCACCATCGTCGACGCGGGAACGCGGGTGGGCCGCTTCATGCTCCAGGATCTGCTGGGACACGTCTGGAAACCCCTGGGCCGTGTGAGTTGGATGCCGGGGGTTATCGCCACTAGTGCGGCGGTCGTGCTGGCCTGGGGGTACTTCCTGATCCAGGGCGTGCTGGACCCCCTCGGCGGCATCAACTCGCTGTGGCCTCTGTTCGGCATCGCGAACCAATTGCTCGCGGCGGTGGCGCTTTCGGTGGCTACTACCGTGCTGATCAAGATGCACCGGGCGCGCTACATGTGGATCACGTGCCTGCCGCTGGCGTGGTTGGTGGTCGTGACGTTCTCCGCGGGCTGGCAGAAAATCTTCTCACCGCAGCCACGCCTGGGGTTCCTGGCTCAGGCCGCGCAGTTGAAGGCCGCTCTCACGGCTGGAGGACTGAACCCAGTGCAGGCCGCCGAGGCGAGAACGCTGATCTACAACGCCAGGCTTGACGCAGCGGTCTGCGGAGTTTTCCTGGTGTTGGTTGCGGTCATCTTGGTCCAGTCCATCCGGGTGTGGGTGGGTATCCTGCGAAGGACCCGCGATGGGAGGGTTCAAGAGGCGCCTTTCGTTCTGTCCCGGCTCAGCCCGGAGGAACTATGAGGAGAATCAGAGCCGCTTGGCGAATCCTTGTGGGCTTGCTAAGAGAACTAAGCGACGAGGCGGCCTACAAGCGTCATCTGGCAGCGCACGGGCGCGAACATTCCGGAGATGAGTGGAGACGGTTCTCGAATGAACGCCTTCGCGCCAGGTTCATCCGGCCCAGATGCTGCTAAGCGCGCGGGCTTATTGAGCCGGCTTGCCGTTCAGAGGCTCGTCCTGCCAGCCATACCCGGAACGAAGCACGGTCATGATACGGGCTGCTCCGTCAGGCCCAAGCTTGCGTCTGAGCCTCTGAATGTGCACATCCAGGGTCCTCGTCCTGGTTCCGTTCTGGTAGCCCCATACGGTCGAAAGGAGGTATTCTCTGGACAAGCACCGGCCCACGTTCTGCTGGAGCAACGACAACAACTGAGACTCTTTGCGGGTCAGCCGAACCGGGGCGGCGGAGGCATATCCCCCCGCGTGCGCCGCCTTGAATACCCCGAACTGCGGAGTGACCTGTGCCAGCATAGCATCCCTCTGGTCATTAGATACACGGACCTCTGGCGTGGTTGCAGAAACTGTCTATCTGCCTGGAAAGCCCTTGTGGAATAGTTAGTTAGGGGAACCGGGACGGTTCGGAATGATCCAGAGGAAAAGCCGCGCGCCGTCCACGGTCTCTTCCTTGTCCGGCTTCCAATCGCCCATGTCATGGCTGTGGGACACCACTCGGGTTCCAGGCTTCAACTCCTTGAGCAGTTTGGGCCTGAGCTTCATGTTGACCGAGGGCCAGAGGAACAAGGTCACCACTGTTGCTTCGCGGATGTCGGATTCGAACAGGTCCTCTTCCCGAAACTTCACCATGCCCGTGACGCCGGCTTTCCGGGCGTTTTCGTTGGATTCGTCAATTCTTTGAGGATCGATGTCAATTCCAACCCCCCGTGCGCCAAATTCCTTGGCGGCCGCGATCACGATGCGGCCGTCTCCGCAACCCAGATCGTAGACCACGTCGCGCTTGGTGACGCCCCCCAGTTTGAGCATGGCTGTCACCACGGGATCGGTCGTGGGCTCCCACCATACGTCAGGCTGGCGCTTGGGCGCTCTTTGCGCAAGGGCCGGAAGGAGAGACAAACCGAGGCATGCAATCAGGGGCATAAAGCTTCTTCGCTGGATCACTTGTGGCTCCTCACGGTTATTCTAACGGGAAACCATGCTGCTCGCGGTAAACGCGGGCGTCGAAGGGTGTCCTCACTAGTCCACGGTGAACCGGCCACCGGGAAATCAGCGCGAGAATTCGCTAGAGTAGGAAGGAAGGGCGCGTTTCAGCGGCGTCCGATCTTCAAGGGGTTCACGCGGCTCGATGGATTTTTTCGCGCACGGATTCTGGGCAGGCGCGGCAGGCATCACGGCGAACCGGAAACTCCGGCGCCGGCTGGCGCTGCCATGGGTGGTGCTCTGGGGTGTTTTCCCGGACCTGTTCGCGTTCACACCTACGTTCGTGGTCGTGGTCTGGCTCCGCTTCTTTCGGGGAGTCGATGTATCGAGCCGTTTCTTCCTCTTCAGCCCTGCCGCGCGAAATGCGCTACCCGTGTTCCTGCGGCCCGACCAGTTGTACCACTACAGCCACAGCCTGGTCGTTTTCTCCTTGGCTTTCGGAGCCGCATGGCTATGGCTCCGCCGCCCGGCCCTGGTGATGCTCGCCTGGCCGCTGCACATCCTCATGGACATCCCATCCCATCGCGCGGGCACGTACGGGACGCCGTTTCTGTGGCCGCTGTCGTCCTACCAATTCAACGGAACCTCCTGGGGGCAGCGCTGGTTCATGATCCTGAACTGGAGCGCCATCGGCGCGGCCTATCTGGCCCTGCTCATCTCGTCCCGGGCCTCCAGAGGCAGCAAGGGCCGGCCAGGCGGGATGCAACTGGTCTCTTCCGACGGGAAGTCCGCTTCCTCCACACCGGTACATAGGTAGCCCTCCTCAACGGGCCGGCCCGTTGCTGAGACACGCGCGTGTGGCGCTGTTGCTACTTACTTCTTGGGGACGGTCCAGGTCCCCATTCTCACGAAGGAGGTCATGGTGCCGGCCTGGTCTTGCACGCGCAGGTAGATGTTCTTTTGGCCGGCGAAGGCGGTCTTGAAGTTAACGGGAACCGTCAGGGTCACATTGGATCCCGAGACCGTCACGGTCACAAAGGCCGCTGGAATAGAGCACTGCGAGTTCTGGAGAGTCGCGGCCGACCCCAGGGTGGCGTAGCTCCAGGACGAGCTGCTGTCGCTGGCGAGCGAGAGGGAGTTGGCAGCCGAGCCGTAGTTGAACCAGCAGGCATTCCGCCCGTTCGTGGAAGTGTTGATCAGCACGTTGGCGTTGGCCAGGCCTTTCGGGGCCGAGAAAGTGAAGGCGAACGTCTGGGCGAGGCCCGAGCCGGAGGATGGCGTGACGGAGACTGGCGCCGGAGGCCCGCCGGCAGTGGAAGCCGTGGTAAAGGACCAGGTGGCCGAAGAGGTCGAGCCCGCCGAGTTCCTGGCTACCACACGCCAGTAGTAGGTGGTGCTCCCGCTGAGCGTCCCCGGGCTGTAACTAGTCCCCGAGGTGCTGCCCGCCAGCGCCGGGGAGGATGTGGTCCCGAAGTACACGTCATAGGATGTAGCGTTGCTCGCGGCGGACCACGCCAGGGAAGTGCTCGTCGAGACTCCGCTCGCGCCGCTGCCAGGGGACGGATTCGCCGGAGCCCCGGGAGCCGGCTGCTGGGTCGTGAACGACCATGTGGCCGAGGACGTTCGAGCCCGCCAAGTTCTTGGCGACCACGCGCCAGTAGTACGTAGTGTTCGCGCTCAGCGTCCCCCGGTTGTAGCTCGTCCCGGACGTGCTCCCCGCCATCGCCGGGGAAGGCGAGGTCCCGAGGTACACGTCATAAGAGGTGGCATCGCTGGCGGCAGACCATGCCAGCGTCGAGCTCGTCGAGACTCCCGTGGCGCCGTTGCCAGGGGACGGATTCGCCGGCGTTCCCGGCGCCGGAGTGGCTTGCTGAACAGTCCAGGTCCCCATTGCCACGAAGGAGGTCAGGGTGCCGCCCTGATCCTGCACGCGCATATAGACGTTCTTCTGTCCGGCGAAGGCAGTGTTGAAGGTCACGGGAACCGTTAGAGTCACATTGGGGGCCGCCGCGCTCACAGTCACCCCGTTCGCAGGAATGGAACACTGCGAATTCTGAAGAGTCGTCTGGGAGCCGACGGTGGCGGAGCTCCAGGCCGAAGTGTCGTCGCTGGCCAGCGAGAGGGAGTTAGCGGGCGAGTTGTAGTTGAACCAGCAGGAATTCAGTCCGCTTGTGGCCGTGTTGATCAGCACGTTGGCAGTGGTCAGGCCGTTGGGAACCGAGAAAGTGAAGGCGAATGTCTGGGTGAGGCCGGAGCCGGAAGATGGGGTGACGGACACGGGCGCCGCCGGCCCGCCGGAACTGGCGGCAGCCGTGGTGAACGACCACGTGGCCGAGGATGTCGAGCCTGCCGAGTTCTTGGCGACCACGCGCCAATAGTAGGTCGTGCTCGCGCTCAGCGTCCCCGGGTTGTAGCTGGTCCCGGAGGTATTGCCCGCCATCGCCGGGGAGGACGAGGTCCCGAAGTACACGTCATACGAGCTTGCCGCGCTGGCAGCGGCCCACGAGAGAGTCGGAGTGAGCGAAACGCCTGTGGCCGCGTTCTGGGGGCTGGGGTTTCCCGGGGTGCTTGGAAGATTGGAGCTTCCTCCTCCGAGGGTATCCAGTTGCTGGCCGAGCTGCTGACGCGCGTTCGCCAGAACATTAATGTCTTTGGTCCAATTGGACCAGTTGGCGCCGACGCCGGCCGCCACCTGCAACGCCCACGAGCCCTGACCCGCCTGCTTGAGGAGTTCGATGTACTCGTAGTCCTCGACGCCGTCGCGCAGCCACTTCAGGCGCATCGACGGCGCCACCCCCGAGATGCCGACCGTCGAGCCGGGGTACACGAGCATTCCCTCTCCGGGATAATTCGGGAAACCGGAAGTGTAGACGTTATTCCATGGGTCGCTGGACCACAGGTCCAGTCGCCAATAGAGAAGTCCGTTCAGGCCCAGGCTCTCGTTGATGAAGCCGGGCTGGATTCTGAAATTGATCGGCGCGAAGTCGATCATCCATTTTGGAGAGTAGGCATCCTGGACCAAACAGTTATACGACCAGGCCTCGTCGCCCTTTGCCTGGGCAGTCTTCACGTTGTTGACGCTATGGTCGTAAGTCACGGGCAGCATGACCCAGATGTCAACCGCCGACCGCCCGGTGCCCGAGCCGTCGTCGAAAAGATCCGGAACCGGTGCCATGGTCACCAAGTTATTGATCCCCGCCTGATGGAGGTTGTACCCCCACTGCTTCATGGTCGGGTAGAGGCCGCTGCATTGGTCGATCTCGTCGGCGGTGTAATTGTAGAGAAACAGGTCCGGCTGTTGCGCCGCGACGGTGTTTCGCAAGGAAGTCACGGACGGCGCGGCCGACATGGTGCAGGTGCTGATGTCGGCTCCGCTCCAGTACCCCGTCTCTTGGGACGTCAATCCGAGGTTGTCGATCAGGGAGCGCTGGTTGGCCGTGGGGACCCTCTCGGGATTGATCCTATTTCGCAGCAGTTCTTGGATCGCGGCGAGGTTGCCGGCGCTCCAAAAAAGGAAGCTGGACTTCAGCGAAGGCTTCAGCGGCAGGGTGAAGTTCCACACGCTAAGGTTGATCTGCCCCGTTACGCTCCCCTGGTCGCTGGTGACCGTAAAGCTGCCTGTGTAATAACCCGCCGCGGCGCCGCGCGGAACGAAAACGTCCACCCAAATGGGCTGGTTCTTGGAAGCGCTCAAACTGAACGGGACCGCCTTCAACGTTGCGCTGCCGGAAGGCGGCTGCCCCGTGGACGGGTCCACAAAGGGAATGAGGCCGTCTGGGTACCAGCCTTTGGGAAGCGGCTGGTTGGCGCCGCCCCAGTTGGGACTGCTGGTGGTAACGTTCACGTACTGCTCGCGGAAAAGGCTCAGATTCTGGCGCGCGATCATCTGCCCGCCGGGGCCCGTCAGGTCCGAGACACTTACATTCACGTTGCTGAGCGCACTCGAGGAGGGCGCCTTCACCACAATTTGGAACGACTCGTACTCTCCCCGGGCCGCGGAGAGTTGCGCCTGTGTGCCGCTGCCCGCCGAATCGTCGGGCCCGACCCGCTGCAAGCTGGGAACCACCCAGACAACGGGGCCGCTCTGAGCGGAGGCCAGAGGCACAAGTGCCATTAATGCCAACGCAATGAAGATGGCCGTCAAACCCCTCAGGAAGACGCCGCCGCACTGCGTCAGACGGGGAGCATTACCACAGCGCCCCTTTGATGTTGTTTCAAGATTTCGCATTCTAAACTCCTAAGTGCAAATGTGAAAGCGGTCTTCTCACCTCTCCTGCCTGACTACTCGACTATTCTTGGGAGGCTGGAAGACGGCTAACCGGTTCCTCGAGGGACGAATGCAGCGGGGGACCGTAGAGGAGGGGCTTAGAAACTGAGATCTTGAGATCGTGGAGCTTGAGTCTCAGACGCAGCGGGTCGAACGGTCGTTCTCGAGGGCTACCATGCCAGAACATAGTTCTTCACCAACAACAGCTTGTACTATCGTCAAACTTCACTAGGTTAAGGCGATCACTACTGTAAAACAATGTCGTTGATAGATATCGGACTACTGCTACCTAAGGTGAACAGTGGCATATGCAATGCCCGATTCTCCGGCCGCCCCGACCGGGCGCTGCTGATCGCCTCGTGCCTGAGTCCGAACCTCGCAGCATAGGGCGAAGCGATTGCCACCGGACAACCACATCCGGTCATCGCGAAGGTCCAGGTAAGCACGCCGCGGGCCACGCCACGCGCTTCGCCGGATTCAGAAGCGAGAGAACCCGGTCAGCGGGCATAACAGGAGTGGAACACCAACGCATGTGGGAATCGACGCTGGCGCAAGCTGGGGTGGTCTCTCGTAGGCAGGAGTAGCGCGTGACCGCGGGAGGAGCCAATCACAACCGCCCAAGCCCCGGCGCAGGGAACGCCGCACAACTATGCGGGGAGTACCCGGTACCATCTCGTGCTGAAGCTGCGCACGGTGATCGGTGCGTGCAGGGGGGATTGGCGAGCTGGGTCCAAACGCGCAGATGGGAAACTTTACACAGGTAACTGGAAATTTTGTCCGCGTACTTTTTGCGTGGTCGGCGCGTCGCCGCTCAGCAGTTGCCCCAGACCGCTTACGCATTTCATCACTGTGCGGTGTCTAGCCTGATCGATGTAACACTGCCCGTACCAGTACGTCCAGAGTGTCGTCCAGCGCGCTCACCATTACATTGTGCTTGACAGGATACCCCCGTTGGTGTAATCTCTACAGTATAGTGTTGCTTCAGTAGAAAGCCCGGGTGTGATGGGCTCGGGTTACTGGGATAAGCAGTTGTGGCAGATGGGGCGGGAGCTTGTCTTTTGTGGATAAGAATCACCCGCGCGTGTCCTTTATTCCGCTCGGTCTGCCAAGACTCCGCCCGCCTGCGTGATGAGACTATTGCTTCAATTTCGGAATGACGATGACGTCAGCCCCCCTGCCAACCAAGGATTTCACGAACGTCCCAATGTTAATATCAAGAGACCAGACAGTCCTATTTCACCTGTAAGGTTGCGTGTCGTGTTGTGTAAGTGTACTGGGTTCCAATGGAACCGGTTTGAGACTCGTCTTGGAGGCAGCAGGGATGAACAGAGGGGAAGCAGGCCAGTGGTACGCAGTTCGTGTAAAACCCAATTGTGAACGCACGGCAGCGGCCGTGTTGTCAGCCAAGGGTCTTGAGCACTGCCTTCCGCTATACAAAGACAGGAGGCGGTGGTCGGACCGATACAAGACGGTCGAACTACCGTTGTTTTCCGGGTACCTCTTCTGCCGGTTCGACCGCGCGCGCCGGGTTGAGGTGCTGTCAACCCCCGGCATCCTTCACGTGGTCAGCTTCGGCGGGGTTCCGGCTCCCGTAGAGCCCGCTGAGATCGCCGCTCTTCAGGCCATCGTGGGAAGTGGTCTGCCCGCGGAGCCGTGGCCGTATCTGGAGGCCGGGCAGCGGGTCCGGATCGTGGAGGGCCCGATCGCGGGGGTCTGCGGGATCGTGTGCGGGTTCAAATCTCGCCACCGGCTGGTGGTGAATGTGACCCTGCTCAGGCGCGGCGTGTCCGTGGAGGTCGACTCCGACTGGGTCAGCCCGATGGTCGAACCGAGCCACCCCGCGCGGCCCTCCTCGCCCGCCTTTACTCTCGACCAGTTCCGGACGGGGCGCAGCCTGGAGGTTTTCCCCGCCCGGTGAATGGAGGCCAAATGTTTATCCGAATGCGAATCCTCGGTGGTGTCTGTGGCGCGATGCTGGCGATAATTCCGGCCGCTTGCCCGGCAGCCGCTCCGCAGCCGGGGGCGTCCACGGCTGGGCCCGCCTCTGACCGGGGCGCGGGGGCGGACTACCTGCTCGGTCCGGGCGATCAAGTCAAGATCTGGGCGCTGGGCGTTGAGGAGATCCCCGACCGGGCGTTCCGGATCGGCGCCGACGGGAGAGTCGACCTTCCGGTAATCGGGCGAGTCGATGCCCAGGGCCTTACCGTGGAGCAGTTCCGCCGCGAGTTGATCAAGCGCCTGGAGAGCCAGGTGTGGAAGCCTCAGGTTTCGGTTGAGGTCGTGGAGTTTGGCAGCCAGCCGGTGACGGTGCTCGGCGCGGTGATGCAGCCGGGTTTGCACCAGTTGCAGGGGAGGAAGACCCTGGCGGAAATCCTCTCGCTGGCCGGAGGACTGCGGCCGGATGCCGGGTACAACATCAGGATCACGCGGTCGAAGCAGTTCGGCGCGATACCCCTGGACTCCGCGCACTGGGATCCCAGCGGGGAATTCAGCGTGGCGGAAGTATCGGTCAAGGGTCTGTTGACGGCCAACGACCCGGCCCAGAACATCATGATACAGCCCCACGATGTGGTCACCGTGCCGACGGCTGGGACGGTCTACGTGATCGGCACGGTCACCAAACCCGGCGCCATTGTTCTCAACGAGCGCGAAACGATTTCCGTCCTCCAGGCGCTTTCGATGGCGCAAGGCCTGGCCCAAACCGCAAAGCCTCAAGACGCGAAGATCCTCCGAACGCTTCCCGGCAATTCGGAGCGCACGGAGATCCCTGTCGATTTGAAGCGGGTTCTGGAAGGGCGGGCCGAGGACGTCAGCCTCCGGGCAAACGACATTCTCTTCGTTCCAGACAGTACCTCCAAGAAGGTAGCCGTCAGGGCACTGGAGGCCATGGTCCAAACCGCAACGGGCTTGGCTATCTGGCATCCCTAAACCTGGAGTCAAGAGGTCACCGATGAACAATTCCTATGAACTCGTGCCCGGCGCCGACGAGCCCAGGGCCCTCGGGAGGTCGCCGGCTCCGCTGCCGCTCTCGCGGATCGAGCGCTATCCCCTCGCGGGCGAGATCGAGGCGAACCGGCTCACGGACTATGCCGCCATCCTCCGCAGGCGGAAGCTCGCCTTATTCCTGGCGGTCCTGTTGGGTGTCGCCGGCGCGCTCGCCTTCAGCCTGTCGCAGGCGCCCATGTATGAAGCCACTGCGTCGGTCGAAGTCCAGGGTCTGAACGAGAACTTTCTGGACCTGAAGGACGTGTACGCCACTGTGAACCCCAGCACCGGCTCCACCGATGGCCCGGCGAACACGGAGGTCGAGTCTCTGCAGGAGGACTCGCTGCTGGAGCGGGTTGTAGCCACGCTGGGACTTGACCACAATCGCGAGTTCATGCAACGAAGGAGCGTCTTCGCCCGCGCAAAGGCGCGCTTGGGGCTTGGGGCTTCGCCGCCACTCGATCGCAACGCGGACAATGCCGTTACTGTTCTCAGGGAAAACCTGTCCGTCGAGACCCCCAGGCAGGGAAGAATCATCCGGATCGGCTACCGGTCGCACGACCCCGGTCTGGCCGCCCAGGTGGCCAACACCTTGGCCAGCACCTTGATTCAGCAAAAGTTGGAAGCGCGATCGGGCATGACGGAGCAGATCGGAGAGTGGCTGAATCCTCAACTGACCGAACTCAGGCGGAACCTCGCGGCATCCGAAGACAAACTTCAGCAGTATGCACGCTCCCAGGGGCTGCTGTTTACCGACAGCCAGGGGAGCAGCACGGCGGAACAGAACCTCCACCTGTTGCAAGAGGAACTGGCAAAGGCGCGCGCGGACCGCATCGCCAAGCAATCCCTGTACGAGACGGCGACAGCCGGGTCGCCAGGCGCGGGAACATCCAGCGACGAGGGCACCGTCCTGCAAGAGGACCAACTGAAGCTTACGGACCTGCGCAGGCAAATGGCTGAGCTCAGCTCGGTGCTGAAACCGGAGAACTATAAAGTGCAGCGAGTTCAGGCGCAAATCACCGAACTGGAAGCGGCCCAGCGGGAAGAGCGCGACCGGGTCCGCCAGCGGATCCAGCACGAGTACGAGGCCTCGCGGACACGGGAGCAGTTGCTGGCCAACGCCTACGCCACACAAGCGGCGCTGGTTTCCGACCAGTCGTTCAAAGCCACCACGTACGACAATCTCAAACGCGAGGTCGAAGTCAACCGGCAGGTCTATGAAGCGATGATGCAAAAGGCCAAAGAGGTTGGAATCGCGTCCGCGATTCAGCCCTCAAACATTCGCATGGTTACCGCCGCCAAGCCGCCCTTGCGGCCGTACAAGCCCAACCTTCCGTTGAATCTCGGCATAGGCATGTTCGCCGGCTTTGCCTTGGGGATCGCTTATGTCGTGGCCTCGGCCCAAGCGGACCGTACATTGAGGGCGCCAGGGGAAGCGGAATTGTACCTGAACGTACCCGAATTAGGGGCGATTCCGAGGGCCAAGCACGGGGCTCTGAGGAGACGGAACGGGTCGAATGGGCACGGAAGCGGGCTTGGACTCACCACCCGGGACGAGCGCTTGTCGGTGTTCTCGGAATCCTTCCGCGCCACGCTCGCGTCCCTGCTCTTCACCCGCGGCGCCGCGGACGCGCCGGCGGCATTCGTCGTCACCAGCCCGCTGCCCGCGGAGGGGAAGACCACGGTGGTGAGTAACCTCGGTGTTGCGCTCGCGGAGATCAACCGGCGTGTGCTGCTGGTGGACGCCGACCTGCGCGGCCCGCAACTGCACAAGATCTTCGGTTTGGAGAACGAGCAGGGGCTCAGCAGCCTGCTATCGGATCAGGACGCGCTCGACGGGCCGCAGCTCAGCGCGCTGATCAGGACGACCGGCGTTCCCAACCTGCATGTGCTGCCCAGCGGGCCGGCCGTGGGGGCCGTAGCCTCGCTGCTGCACGCCCCGCGCATGGAGCAGATCCTCAAGCGGTTGTGCGAGCAGTTCGATCATGTGATAGTCGATGCTCCGCCAAGCCTCCTTTTCGCGGATGCGAGAATCCTGGCCCGTTCGACCGACGGAGTGGTCTTGGTGCTGCGCGCCAATCGCACAAGCTGGCCTACCGCGGTCGCCGCGGCGCAGCGGCTCCAGATGGACGGCGTCCCCGTACTGGGAACGGTACTGAACGACTGGAGCCCCGACGCGGGCACGGATGCGTATGGCTACCGTGATTTCCACAAGTATTACTCGAAGCGCTGAGCGGGAGAAGATCGTGTCGGGCATGGATGGCGTTGACCCGGTGTCACGAGTCTTGGCGGCGGCCACACCAGCCGCGGCGGTGGGGCGGAGCCTGCGTGCGAACTTCTGCTGGGTCCTGGCGGGCAACGCGATATACAGCTTCTGCCAGTGGATGATACTGGTCGCCCTGGCAAAACTTGTCCAGCCGGCCATGTTGGGACAGTTCGCGCTGGGCCTGGCCATCGCTTCTCCCACGCTGACCTTCGCGAACCTGCAGCTCAGGGCCGTCCAGGCTACCGACGCGCGCGCGCAGTATCAGTTTTCGGACTACTTCAGCTTGCGCATCATCACCACCTCCGCCGGCCTGCTGGCGATCTCTCTGATCGCCTTCCTGGGGAGTTTCGACCTGCGCACCGCCGCAGTCATAGTAGCGGTGGGAATGGCCAAGGCGGTCGAGTCTTTCAGTGATCTGTTCTACGGGCTTTTCCAGCGTTACGAAGACCTGAAACGCGTCGGGGTGTCCATGATGCTTCGCGGGGTGTTGTCCGCGGCCGCGCTGACGGGGGTCCTCTACCTCACCCGCAATGTGATGTGGAGCACGCTGGCCATGATGGCCGCCTGGGGGTGCATCTGGGCGGCACACGACCTCCGCTGGGGAAGGCGGATGCTCCGCCAGCAGGGCGGGCTTGAGGGAACCGGACGCCCGGCCGGTCGAGAGGGCCACCCGCTGAGACCTCGATTCGACTGGGCCAGGCACTGGTCGCTTTTCCGGCTGGCCTTTCCGCTGGGCGTAGTGATGATGCTGGTGGCATTGAACCTGAACATCCCGCGGTACTTCGTCGCGTACCACCTGGGTGAAGAGAACCTCGGAATATTCTCGGCCTTGGCCTACACGATGGTGGCCATGACCGGCGTTTCTGAGGCCCTGGGCCAGTCGGCGACGCCGAAGCTCGCGAAATACTTCGCCGACCGGCGGATCTCGCCGTTCCGCTCGCTGGTAATCAGGCTGACCGCCGTAGTCGTGGTTCTCGGGGCCGCGGGGGTAGCGGTGGCGAAAGTCTTCGGCCGTACGCTGCTAGGCGTGCTGTACATGCCTCGATACGCGCAGCACGCGGACGTGTTCGTCTGGCTTTGCGTCGCGGCGGCGGCGACAGGCATGGCCTCCATGCTCAGCGCCAGCGTGACCGCCGCGCGCCGCTTCAAGGTCCAGGTCCCGATGTTTGCCGCCGTTTGCCTGACCACGACAGCCGGTTGCTACCTGTTAGTGCCGCTCTACGGCATGCTCGGCGCGGCGATAGCCATCTCCGTCAGCGCGCTCGCTCACACGCTCATTGCTATTGGTCTTCTGGCGTGGGTGCTGTTTCGTTCCGACCCACGACGGCAGGAATCGCTCGAACTGGTGGAATCCCCTGTGTCGCCCGCTCTGGAGGCCTGAATCTTGAACCCCGTCGCTCCCTATTCCCGAACCACACCCGCAACGGCAGCCGCACGGGTGGTCGCGGGCGCCGGCCGCAAGGTCAGCTTCTGGGTCCTGGCCTATGTCGCCTTGCTTCCGTACCAGTATGCCGTGCAATCCCACTTCAGGCTCGGCATTGCCGACGTGTGCGTGTTCATGTATCTGCTCTTCAGCGTGTCTCGCCTGAGGGTTCGCAGGGAGGCCTGGGGCGTGTGGCATTTTGGCTTGATTCTGCTGTTCGCCGTGGGGCTGCTTGTAGCCGCCTTGAGAAGGGGAAACCTGTCGCAGTACGAGTTCTTGAACAAAGAGGTAGGGCTGCTTATCCTCTTCGCGGCTTACGCCATGATTACGACGGAGGTCGAAGATTGGTGGCAACTGCGAAAGGTTCTGCGGGTATTCGTGCTGGGCGTGAGCTTGCAGAACGTGGTTGCACTGGCGGCCTTGTGGGGTTCCTACCTCTTCGGGCTCCAGTTCTCCTCGTTGAACTACGGAAACGAGCGGCTGTCCGGGATGCTGTACGACCCCAACGCTTACGGAGGCCTGCTGGTGGCGGCCCTGGCTTGCAACGCGGTGGGCTCCCGCGGACCGGTTCCGGTCACCAGGGGCCTGCTGCGCGTCTTCTGCAACCTGACTCTGGTTCTCGGGATCGCCTTCACTTTCTCCCGGTCGGCATGGATGGCGCTGGCGGCGGGCTGGATCGCGTATTTGGTCTTCCGGCCGAAGCCTGCGCTGAGGATGCTCGCCCTCGTGTCTACCTGCGTGCCGGTGATTCTGATGTTCATTGGCCTCGGGCTGTTGTCGCCGAAGAGGATGCTGGACCGGCCCGACACCATCGAACAGCGGATGGGCTTGATTGATGACAGCCTGGTTCAGTTCAGAAAGTACCCCGTTGTCGGCATGGGGCTGGGAGGCTTCCTCGATTCCGAAGGGCTCATTGTCCACAACACAGCGCTTTGGTTTCTGGTGGACTTCGGCATGATCGGCCTCGGCGTGTTCGGCGGGCTCATGGCCTGGATGTATCTGGCCGGGTTTCAGACGTACATCGCTGCCGCTGCGGACGCCAAACCGTACGTGCTGAGCCTGGTGGTGGCCCACAGCGCCATGTTAGGGCTTTCGATGGGGATTGAAGGATTTTATCAGCGGCACTGGTGGCTGTGTTTTGCCCTGATCGCGGTGGCAAGAAGGGCCGTCCGATATGCGCCCCGGGGATTCGCCGGAACGGCGGCGCCCGTGCCGCACGGGGGAATGCGCATCCCCGTATGGAGACCGGCGCTTGCCGCATATGGGAGGAGCCGCGCATGAACGCGCCGTCCCTCAGTCACGTGGAAATCGCTCCTGGGAAAGCCGGCCGCCGGCGAAGATTCTACGAGCTGACGAAGCGGCTGGTCGACCTGACCGTTTCGGGCGCCCTGCTGGTGGTGCTGTTCCCGCTCGTATGCGCCTGCGCACTGGCTGTAAGCTTGACGTCCCCCGGGCCGGTGATCTACACCACCCGCAGGCTGGGGAAGAATGGCAGGCCATTCAAGCTCTACAAGTTCCGGAGCATGCACCAGGACGCTCCGGATTTGCGCAATCCCGACGGATCCAGCTTCACCGGCGCGGACGACCCGCGAGTGACACCCGTCGGCCGCATCCTGCGCCAGACAAGTCTCGATGAACTACCCCAACTGCTGAACGTGCTGCGCGGGGACATGAGCCTGGTTGGACCTCGTCCCGACCAGGTGGATCAGCTCCGCTACTACACGAGAAGCGAGAGAACCAAGCTGGCGGTCAAGCCCGGGATCACCGGTCTAGCCCAGATCAGCGGCCGCAACGCCATTGCGTGGAAGGTCCGCAAAGCCCTGGATGTGGAGTATGTCAAACGCCAGTCGATCCTGTTGGACCTCATCATCATGTGCAAGACAGTTCCGTACGTTCTTCAACGCGAGGGCGTGAACAGCCCCGCCACTTACAGTCAGGGTATCTAGATGCCACAAGCCAGACTCGACCTTTCAGAAGACAGGGAATCGGTAGCAGATCTGCTGCGAACACGGCAGGAGGACGGCTACGACCCGCCCGTTCTGCGACTTTCGTCCGAAGCGGCTCTGGAGCGCGATCTGGGCCTTCTCTCGAGCGACGAATCCTTCGGTACAGTCACGCGAAATGGGTCTCAAATCCTCGGCCTGGCCTGCTGGACGCGCCTTGGCTGGGACAGCGAGCAACTTGGAATTCCGGCCGCAAGGCTCGACTTGCTGGTCGCCTCAGGGGGATACGAGGAAGCTCTCGCGAGGAAGTCCTCCCTGCTGAAAACCGTGACCGAGGAGTGCCGCCTACGAGGCATACGGTACTTGACGGCTCGCGTCTCCGCCAGCGAACTCTCCACCATTCACGCTCTAGGTCAAGCGGGCTTCGACCAAGTGGACGGTATCTTGACGTTCTCCGCACGGTTGGGTGAGGCGGCTCAGCAGCCGGTCAACGGCGGGCTGGAGGCCCGTCTGTTCCGAGCTCGGGACATGGAGCAGATCCTGGCGATCGCCCGTACCGCCTATACCTGCGACCGGTTCCATGCCGACCGCTCACTGGCGCCGGGCGTAGCCGACCGCCTGTACGCTGCGTGGGTGCGGCGTTCCTGCAGCGGCCAGGAAGCCGACGCGGTGGTGGTGGCCACCAAGCGCAGTCGGGTGCTGGGCTACGCCACTTGCAGACTGAGGCGAGATGCCGGCGCCGGCGGCAAGCCCCCGGTCGGGACCATCGTGCTGGTCGCGACCTCTGAGGAGGCGCGCGGCCAAGGGGTTGGGAGCGCCACCTTGAGCGGCGCATTCGACTGGTTCCGGGATCAGGGCGTGGAGACCGTGGAGGTGGGTACGCAAATGCAGAACGTCGGGGCGTGCCGGCTCTACGAGCGATGCGGATTCAAGATGGCGCGCATGAGTCTTACATACAGGAGGCTTCTCTAAATGGCCAGCACAGTCGTGCGGCAGGAGCGGTCCACGTTCCTGCCATACAGTCTTCCGTGGATCGGCGAGGAAGAGATCGGCGAAGTCGTTCACAGCCTTCGCTCCGGCTGGATCACCACCGGGCCCAAGGTCAAGCAGTTCGAGACGGAACTGGCTGCCTATGTGGGCGCCAGGCACGCGATCGCGGTCAGTTCCTGCACCGCGGCGCTCCACCTGGCACTGGCGGCGCAGCAGATCGGCCCAGGGGATGAGGTGATCGTGCC
This sequence comes from Bryobacterales bacterium, assembly GCA_963798455.1. Classification (GTDB taxonomy): domain Bacteria; phylum Acidobacteriota; class Terriglobia; order Bryobacterales; family Bryobacteraceae; genus CAWCTD01. The sequence continues at coordinate 2,342,323 of CAWCTD010000003.1, read as the reverse complement.
CACTCTGACTTTTTGCGCGACGGCCAACGTCGTCGTGCACCTCGGAGCCAGGCCCGTGCTGGTAGACGTCGACCGGAACTACCAGATCTCGGTGGAGGCGATCGAGAGAGCGATCACCAGCCGGACCAAGGCGGTGGTGGTGGTTCATTACGGGGGGCAGGCTTGCGACCTCTCTGAAATCCTGGCGCTCGCCGGCAGGCGCGGCGTTCCCGTGATCGAAGATGCCGCGCACGCTGTTGGCTCGGAGTACCGTGGCCGGCGAATTGGGACGCACAGCCGTGCTGTCGCTTTCAGCTTCTACCCCACCAAGAACATGACGACGGGCGAGGGCGGAGCCATCACAACGAATGACGACGAGCTGGCAACACGGATCCGGCTTCTGTCTCTCCATGGGATGAGCCGCGATGCCTGGCAACGTTACGCGGAGAAGGGCTCCTGGTACTACGAGGTCGTCGAAGCCGGCTTCAAATACAACATGACGGATCTCGAGGCCGCGCTGGGCTTGCATCAGTTGCGGCGTCTGGACCAGTTGATCAGAATGCGGCAGGAGATCGCCGAGAAGTACCGCGAAGGCTTCGCGGACCTGCCGGAGCTGGTCCTCCCGGCGGAACTTCCCGATCGCAGCCACGCCTATCACTTGTACGCGGTCCGTTTGGACCTGGGCCGGCTGCGGATCGGCCGGGCTGAGTTCATCGAGCGGCTCCAGAAGGCCAGGATCGGCGCCAGCGTCCATTTCATCCCGCTGCACCGGCATCCTTTCTATCAGAAGACCTTCGGATACGGGCCGGACCAGTTTCCTTGCTGTGAGGAACTGTACCAGGGACTTCTTTCCCTGCCGCTCTATCCAAGGATGTCGGAACAGGACGTTTCCAACGTCATCGAGGTGACCAGGGAACTGGTCGAATCGAATCGTATCGGTAGCCATCGAAACTAGCAGTAGTTAGACGTCTCGCGCGGCGGCCGGCTGGGTAACCGGCGCCGGTGGGAAATATCCGAGTTCAAATTGGGGGCAAACGATATGTCTGGGGCAGCATTGAGCAGTTTCAACCTCGCGGGCCAGTCGCTGGCGTTCAAACGGGGATTTCGTTTCGTTGAGAGTTACTTTTCACGGCTGACGGCCGGTTCCAGCCGGCAAGTCATCACGGCTTGGATACTGGGCGATTTCGTGGCCGTGCAGTGCGCGGGAATCACCACGCTGTTCGTTATGCTGTTGTGGCTGGTGTACAGCGCGTCCGGAGCGCCTCGTACCGACGCCGCCACGGTGATGAGCTACTACCTGGGAACCTTGGTCCCGTTCTCCCTGCTGTTGCCTCTCCTCTTCCTCGCGAACGGCTGCTACTCGCGGGCTCAGTTTCGAAACTGGAGGACGGCCCGGCTCAATGTTCTCCGCGCCTGCCTCATGTCGGCCGTCTCTTACGCTATTGCGCGTGGGTTTGGTGGCGGGCTGGATGTGCTGCACGCCTCCGCCGCAAGCTTGTTCATGGGGCTCTCCTTCTCGGGGACTCTCGGAACCCGCTGGGTCAAGTCGTGGCTGGACTCGCCACACACGCGGGAATCCCTTCCGAACTACGTGCGCGCGGTTTCCAAGGACGAGGCTCCCGTGCTGGTCGTGGGGGGGGCGGGCTACATTGGCTCAGTCCTGGTGCGCAGGCTGATCGCCTCGGGCAGGAAGGTGCGCGTGCTGGACAGCCTGGTCTACGGCAACGCGGCATTGAGGGGCCTGTTCGGCCACCCGAACATGGAGCTGCTGGTCGGCGATTGCAGGAACATCAAGAGCGTCGTCCGCGCGGTGGACGGGGTGGAAGCGATCATTCATCTTGCCGCCATCGTCGGCGATCCGGCCTGTGAGCAGGAGCGGCAGACAGCACTGGAGACGAACTACGCCGCGACGCGGATGCTCATTGAGGTAGCCAAGGGAGCCAAGGTCCGCAGGCTCATCTTCGCTTCGACATGCAGCGTTTATGGGGCGTCGGATGAGCTGATGGAGGAAACTTCTCCAGTCCGTCCCCTCTCCCTCTACGCGCACACGAAGGTCCAGTCCGAGCGCGCGCTGCTCGAAGAGGCATCGGAGCTCTTTCACCCGATCATTCTGCGTCTGGCCACGGTTTTCGGGCATTCCTACCGGCCGAGATTCGACCTGGTGGTGAATCTGCTGACCGCCAAGGCGTACCAGGAAGGGTTCATCACTATCTACAACGGAGAACAGTGGCGGCCGTTCATCCACGTCCGCGACGTGGCGGAAGGCATCTTGACGATCCTGGACACGCCGGTCTCCATCGTCGGGGGCCAAATCCTCAATCTCGGAGACTCGCGTATGAACTACACGCTGGCTCAGGTCGCGGAGAACATCCGCCAGGTCTTCCCCAAGACCCGGGTGAAAGACGTGGAGAACAGCGACCGGCGAAACTACCGGGTTTCGTTCGACAAGACATCGAGGCTGACCGGCTTCCAGTCGAACTGGGGGCTGGAGGACGGCATCCGCGAGTTGAAGGGCGCTTTTGAACAGCGGCTGGTCGAAGACTACAAACTAGCGCTCTACAGTAACCAGTGCTACTTAAAGGCTTCGGGCGGTCGTGGCAACAACAATGAGGTGGACACATACGTCATGGCTGCCTTTGCGCGGCGCTTCACCGCGCTCGCGGAGGCCGGCCGTTAGGAGCTTGTTGAAAAAACTGCCGGGCAAGTCAGGAGACATACCCCACATAGGCGCAAGCCGCTGATTCCAGGTGTGGGATAAGACTCCCGTCTTGTCCTGGTCCGCATTCGGACAGGTTTTTCAACAAGCTTCTAGGCGGAAAACACGCCGCCTCCTGCGACAGCGGCGAGGACGCGGGTATCCATGCAGTCTTACACCTCTTCGACGGACCATCCTGACGTGCTTTCCGCCGGGCGGATTCGGGCGCCCGGGTGCGGGCGGTGTTTGGATGTGGTAAGTGTGACGGCCGGACTGCTCGTGTTGTGGCCGGTGTTCTTGCTCATCGCCCTGATTGTTCTGGCATTCGACGGCTGGCCGGTCTTCTTCCGGCAGGAACGCGTGGGTCGGGGTGGGAAACCCTTCCGCATTTTGAAGTTCAGAACGATGAGGCCGGGGCAGCCGGGCCATGAGGAGCCGCTCCTGACCGTTGCGGGCAACCCCCGCATCACGCGCGTCGGGCGGTGGCTTCGCGAGTTCAAGCTGGATGAATTGCCGCAACTATGGAACGTCCTGGTTGGGGAGATGAGCCTCATCGGTCCGCGGCCGGAGGTCCGGCGATATGTGGACCTGGATGCGCCGCAATGGCAGGCGGTTCTTGGCGTGCGGCCGGGGATCACCGACTTGGCCACCCTGGCCTACGTGGACGAGGAGCAGACCCTCGCCGCCTGCGAGGATCTGGAGCAGTACTACAGGGAGACGGTCCTGCCCAGGAAGCTTGCTCTGAACGTGAGGTATGTGCGGCTCAGGTCGCTGCGAAGCGATCTCGAACTAATTCTGCTCACGCTGAGGTGCGTTCTTCATCTCAAGAGCCGGGACCAGAGCTGGCTGCAAAAGTATCTTGCCGCCGAGTGAGGTGGGCGCGACCGCGGGACAACACAATGAACACCGAACTGGACATCAGGATGGAGACGATCAACCCGCGGGCGAGCGGGCGGCTCGGAGAGAACATCGCAAGGTTCATGGAACGCCGCGGCCGGCGCGTGACCGAGGCGGGAGGATGCTTGTGGCACAGCGTCGAGGCGAGGTTCTTCATGAGCGTGCCCTACCAACTGCCGCAAGACCCGGACCCCGCCGAGATCCGCCGGTTGTTGGTGTCGGAGCGCGCGGCCGGCGTCCGGTTCCCCTCCGTGAACCGCCCCGGCCTGGCCAGCGGAGTCTATGTCTGCCGTCGAAAAGAGTATGACCTGAGCACGATTCACCAGAAGCAGCGGTCACAGGTACGGCGAGGGCTGGAGAAGTGCGAGGTCCGGCTCGTGGAAGAGTCCGAACTGCTCCAGGAGGGGCTCAGGCTTAATCGCGACGCGATGGGCCGGCAAGGACGCTACGATGCCGAGTTCGGGGAGGACGCGCAGTGGAGGCGTGTGGCAAAGGCGGTTTACAACTCCCGTGGCGTGGCGGCCTACGGTGCTTTCTGCGAAGGCCGTCTGGCGGCCTACCTCGTCGCGTGCCGCGACGCCGGCTGGCTGCACATCCTGCACCAGATGTCGAGCACAGCCGACCTTCCGAACAACCCTAACCACGCCCTCACCTTTGCCGTAACCAGGATGGCGGCCCGGGATTCCTCCCTGGAAGCGGTGTCCTACGGCGTCTTGTCTCTGGTAAGCGGGGATGGATTGCACCTCTACAAGACCAGGTTCGGGTACGACCTCGTCGAGCGAACCTCGTCGTTCCAGTTCCATCCGGTCCTGGCGCCCTTGGTGGAGAGCGGGGCTCTGCGGAGAGCCATCCACGTCCTGCGGCGATGGAGGCCGCAAGACCAGCGCCTGGAGAAAGTGGAAACGGTTCTCGACGGCGCACGGCTCTCGGCCGGACGCACGCCGGCAAGAGGGGACTTAGTGCATGTGGCAAACAGACTGGGCTGAGAATAAGCAACCGATCACGTCAGGCGCGCCGAGGAACGTTTCGTCGCTCGCGCCGGCTTCCGTGGATTCCGTGTACCTGCTGCACTGGCGCGAACACTGCCTGGAGTGCGCGCAGCCGGATTGCTATAAAGTCTGTCCTCTGTTCGTTCAAAGGCGGGACCGGCGGTGCGCGCGCTTCAAGAACGGCATCGTGCCGAATCCGCTGTACGCAGGACTTTACCCATACGGCGCCGAGATTCGCTATCGGAGGTGGGGCGTACTGGAATCGACGCTCGGCCACGGAACGGTAACGCCGCGGCGGGCCCGCCGGTTCAACAGCGTTGATCGTATCCTGGCCAGGTCCATCCGCTTCATCTCGTCTTTGCTGCGCCACGTCAGCCCGGACTACCGGTTGAGCCGCGCATATGGAATTCTTCGCGAGCGGTTTCTCGGCGTAGTCACGCAGCGCCGCGGGGAGCCGCTCGATGAATTCGTGATCGAAGTCTGGAATCTCCAGCCGGATCCTGTTCGTCTGGTGATCGAATGCCACCAGGATGGACCGAGATTCAGGGCCTCCGTTCTTGCCGAACCGGGCAGAACCATTCACCGGATCCCGGTCGAGTCGATGAACATTTACCCATACGCGCCGCGCGGAGCCGTGCGCGTGTACCCGGAGAACGATGCCGAGGCGCACGTCGTCTTCACCTGGCTGGACTTCGTCCGGTACGCAGGCGCCCCCGCGCGCAGATCCGAACCCCTCTCCGCCGGGACCGGGGCCGAGCCGGCCAAGCCGGCGCCGAAGGTGAAGTGCGTGATATGGGACCTGGACAACACGGTTTGGGAAGGGATACTCGGCGAGCAGGATCCGCAGCGGGTGGCGCTGCGGCCCGGCGTGCACGAGATCATGTCGGCTCTCGATTCCAGGGGCATCCTTCAAAGCATCGCCAGCAAGAATGATCGCGACGATGCGTGGCCCGTCCTGGAGCGGCTGGGCGTCTCTCATCTATTCCTCCACCCTCGTATCAATTGGCAGCCGAAGAGCGCAAACATCCAGCAAATCGTCAAGGAGTTGAATATCGGAGCCGATGCCTGTGCGTTCGTGGACGATTCCGCTTTTGAGCGGGGGGAGGTCGCCAGCATTCTCCCGGAAATGCGGATATACGCCGACACGGATCTCGCCGGCCTGCTCGAGCGGCCTCAGTTCGATGTGCCCGTGACCCAGGAGAGCCGCGAGCGGCGCCTGTTCTACGTGGCTGAGTCGGAACGGCAGCAGGTCGCGGTCAGTTACGACGGAGACTACGAGTCCTTTCTCCGGACCTGCCACATGGAGGCGAGGTTGTTTTCCCCGTCGGAACCCTCGCACGTGGAACGCGGTCTGGAACTGCTGCATCGCACCAACCAGTTGAATCTGACGACGCATCGCTACAACCGCGAGGAGTTCAACGAGTTGCTCGCCGATCCGGAGGCGCTATGTGTCTGCACCTCCTGCCGGGACCGTTTCGGAGATTATGGCATCGTGGGTTTCGCCTCGCTGAAACCCTCCGGCGAGCGGCTCTTCCTCGTGGATTTCGTGATGTCATGCCGGGTGGCGCAGAAGAAAGTCGAGAACGCATGGTTCCGCTGGCTGATCGGCGAAGCGAGAGCCGCCGGCTTTGCCAAGATCCATGCCCGGTACGTGAAGACCCCGCGGAACCGCGTTCTGCTGAATGCGTTCCTCGAGGTCGGGTTTACCGAAGTTGAAAAGCATGACGAGTGGTCCTTGCTTGAGCTAAATTGCGGCGCCACACCCCCGATGTCGTCGCTCGTGTCGGTGGACGCTGCCGCAGTGAAGGTTGTCCTGCCGGCGCTGGTGACCAAGGAATGACCTCACAACCTGCTTTGGAGAGAACAGGTCGTATGAAGATACTCGTGGTTCTTGGCGGGGGCGCCTGGGGCGGGGGCTCGGTCGTGGTGATGTCCATCACGCGCGGCCTGCTCGAGCGCGGGCACCAGGTATGGGTCGCGTGCAACGACGATGAGAACGCACGCAGGTTCACAGAAGCGGGAGCCAAGGTGGTTCGTCCACCTTTGTGGCTGCGCTCTATCAACCCGCTCGACGTTTCCCCGTTCCTGTACCTGACCGGCCTCTGCCTCAAAGAGAGGTTCGATCTGGTGGCGACGCACACTTCCAAAGGGGGCTTCCTCGGCCGGTTCGCCGCCCGTCTTGCGGGCGTTCCGCACATCGTGCACCACGCCCATGGCTTCTCATTCAACAAGGTACTCAGCCCCCGGGCGCACCGGTTGTTCGTGGGACTGGAGCGCCTCGCCGCCCGCGCGGGAGACTTCATCATTTCGGTGAACGACCAGCACCGCAGGATGGCCATCGAGTTAGGTGTGGTGGAGCCGGACCGGATCTGCACGGTTCACAACGGCGTCGATGTTCGACCCTTCGGCCGGGCTGACGGGTTGTCGGCTCGGCGGCGGTTGGGCTTCGCGGACTCTGACTTGCTCATCGGGGCGATCGGCCGCCTGGCGCCGCAGAAGGGCTTCCTCTACTTGATGCGCGCCATGCCTCTGGTCCTGGCAGCGGTTCCCGCCGCGCGCCTGGTCATGATCGGCGAGGGGCCGCTCGCGGACGAACTCAAGGGGGAGGCCCGGAAACACGGAGTGGCGGACCGTGTGCATTTCCTCGGTTTCCGGAACGACGTCCCCGACCTGCTTGCGGCCTTCGATGTGTTTGCTCTTCCCTCGCTCTGGGAAGGTCTTTCCATTTCTCTGATCGAGGCTCTGGCTGCGGGGAAACCCATTGTGGCGACCGATATCGACGGAAACCGGGAAGTGATCGAGCACGAGGAAACCGGACTGATGGTTCCGCCGGCCGATGTCCCCGCGCTCGCCACGGCGCTTGGGACGCTTCTGACGGATCGTTCCTTGGCGGCGAGGCTGGCCGGCCGTGCTCGGCGTTCCGCCGAGACGCGCTTCTCTTTCGATCGAATGGTGGAGCAGAACCTGGCGGTTTACGACCGCGTCGTGGCCAGCGAGCGCTCCGGGAAGCGCCACGCCCCGAGCCCCCGTTCGTGGACTCCGGTCTCAGGATCGATTCTCCCTCCCCGAGGCAGGGCTGAATGACAGGCAACTCGCACATGAGGTACGAAGGCGCGAATCTGGCGCGGTTCTATGAACTAAGGGGCTGGCCGGTGACCCCGGCCGGCGGAGCCTACTGGGTGTCGTCCGGGACCAAGGACAGGTGGTTGATGTGTGTACCGGACCACGTGTTTCCCTACCCGCAGGCGGGTGAGTTGGGCGCCTTGCTGCGCGCCAGGAAGATGCTCGCGCTGCGTTATTCCTCTCGCGGCGAGCCCGGACTTCCCGGAGGGCTGTACGTGTGCCGGGACCGGAACTACTCGATTCGTAACGTGGCGCGGGGCTTCCGGTCCGCTGTCAAGGGAGGTCTGGCACGGTGCGAAGTGAGGAGCGTGGAGCCGGACGAACTGTTGTCACAGGGTCTGGAATGCAATCGGGATACGATGCAGCGGCAGGGGCGCAACAATCCTGAATTCAGCGACCCGAGGCGCTGGCAGCGCTTCGTGGAGGCGGCGTGGCAGATCCCTGCGATTGAAGTGACGGGAGCTTTTGTGGACGGCCACCTTGCGGCCTACCAGGTCGGCTGCCTGGACGAGGGGTGGTGGAACATCCCGTACGCATTCTCAAGGACTCACCTGCTGGAGCATCATCCGAACCACGCGCTGATGTACACCACCTTGGAGAAATGCTTGCGCCGGCCTGAGGTGGAAGCGGTGTGCGCCGGACCGAAGACGGTGCTGGTTCAAGACGGGTTGCATGACTTTAAGACCAGGATGGGGTTTGAGGTCGAGCCGAACCAGGTGGTAGTCCGGTTTCACCCCTTGCTGGAGGGACTGCTGGTGAGCCCACTGGTCATCAGGCCGCTCGAAGGGTTGTGCAAGTTGCGGCCGGATGACCGGAAGTTGGAGCGGGCGCTGTCGTTTCTGGGGGCCGCTCGCGCGGCAAGAAATGGGCTGGCGGCTCCGGAGCTGCTGGTGGCTGGGAGGAACGGATGAACTGGGTGATCATAACGGGCGCCTACCCGCCCGATGAGATGGGTCTGGCGGACTATACGGTGCGGGTGGCGGAAGAACTGTCGGCACGGGGTGAGCAGGTGTGGGTCTTCGCGGGTGCGGGGCCGGAGACCGCCGGAAACAGCGAAAGAGTCAAAGTCCGGCGGTTTCCGGCGCATTTCGGCTTGAGGGCGTTGGGGCTCATGAGCTGGGAACTGAGGAAGATCCCGCAGCCGCGGCAAATCCTGCTGCATTATGTCCCCCAAGCGTTCGGGCCGCGAGCGTGGATGCAGAAACGCCGGTTCCGCGGGGTGCCTCTGTCCCTCTGCCTGTGGCTACAATCGCGGCGCGAGAAAGTGTGGACAGTGTTCTTCGAGGCGGCGGTGCTCCCCGGTCCCAATCAGTCGCTTCCCATGCGACTGCTGGCCTCTACCACGCGGTGGATGGTGCGCCTCATCGCCCGCAAGTCGAGCCGCATCTTTGTGGCGACGCCGGTGCTGGCGGACGTAATCCGGAAAGTGGTCGGAACAAACGTGGCGACAGAGTGGCTGCCGGTTCCGAGCACACTGCCGGTCCGGGTGGATCAAAGCCGCGTGGCCGAAGTCCGGCGGCGCTTGCTGGGCGAGGGCGGCGAGACGCTCATCGGGCACTTCAGCTCTTACCGGCCGCCCATGGCCGAGCCGCTCTATCCAATGGTGGATCGTATGTTGAGAGGCAAACCGAACCGCCGGCTCGTCCTGATCGGGCGGGGCGGCGAAGAGTTCGCCGAGAGGTGCCGCGCCACTTGGCCGGAGCTGCGGCCACAATTGGTCGCCGCGGATGACCTGCCGGCCGAGCAGGCTGCCGAGCACATAGCTGCCTGCGACGTGGTGGTGGAGCCGTATCTGGACGGAGTGACCACCCAGCGCACCACGGCCATGGCTCCGCTGGCGCTGGGATGCCTGGTCGTAACCAATGAAGGTCCATGGACCGAGCCGGTGTGGCGGGAATCGGGAGCAGTGGCGCTCGCGCCAAGACCGGACACGGAGATCCTTGCAGCGAAGGTGGAAGAAGCGCTTGAGAGGCGGCTGCCGCTGGGCGAGCGGGCCGCGCGTCTGTACAGCGAGCAGTTTGCCGTGGGGCACATTGTGGACACCCTGACCGGCAGAGGGGCCACTGCCAAGATCACACCGAGTAACCAGCCCCATGAGGAAGCATCCGCTCCGCGCGCTGGAATCTATCTGGAAACCTGATCCAGTTGGTCTCCGAGCTTCTGGCGTGCGAGCTCCAACGCGTTCGGGTCGCGGGTCCAATGGCTCCAATCAGCTCCGACTTCCGCGGCCACCTGCAAGGCCCAGGCGCCTTGACCGGCTTTCTTGAGCAGTTCGACATACTCGTAGTCTTCGACGCCGTCTCTGAGCCATTTGAGCCGCATCGAAGGAGCCACGCCCTGGATACCCACCTTCGCGCCGGGATAGACAAGCATCCCTTCACCCGGGTGGCCTGAGTAACCTGGAATGTCCACCTCGTTCCACGGGTCCTGCGGCCACAGATCCACCCTCCAATACAGCAGACCCTTCAGCCCGAGGCTCTGACTGATGAAGCCGGGCTCTATCCGGAAGTTGATTGGGGCGAAGTCGATCTGCCACTTGGGCGAATAGGAATCCTGCACAAGGGCGTTGTAGGACCAGATTTCATCGCCCTTCGCCTGCGCCGCGAGCACGTTCTTTGAATTGTGATCGTACACCACGGGCAACATCACCCAGATGTCGACGGCGGATCGGCCCGTCCCGGAGCCGTCGTCCAGAAGATCCGTCACCGGGGCCATGGTTACGAGGTTATCGACACCGGCTTGATGAAGATTGCGCGCCCACTGCTTCAACGGCTCGAACAGCGAGGGACAACGGTCAATTTCATCGGCCGTGTAGTCGTACAGGAACAAGCCCGGCGCTTGAGCCGAGAGCGCTCTCGTCAGCCGGGCCGGGGATGGCGCCGGAGTCATGGTGCAATGGCTGATGTCGGCTCCACTCCAGAAACCAAGGTCCGCCGAGGCTAGCCCAAGGCTGTCGATCAGAACCGGCTGTTGGTCGGGAGGCGACTTGGATGGATTCAGCCGGTTGCGAAGCAACTCCTGGATGGCGGGGAGGTTGGGCGCCGACCAGACCAGGAAACTCGATTTCAAGGACGGCTTCAGGGGCAGCGTGAAGTTCCAGACGTTCAGGGTGATATTTCCCGCAAAAGCGCCTTGATCGCAAGTGACCTTGAACACACCCTGGTAACGGCCAGCCTGCGCCTCACGCGGCACGAATACGTCCACCCAGATGGGCTGGTTGTGGCCCGCTTGCAGATTGAATGGAACAGCCGTCAGAGGCGCGCCACTCAAAGACTGGCCCGTTTGTGGATCCACAAAGGGGATCAGAGCATCCGGATACCAGCCCGCGCCCAAGGGGCGGTTGGCCCCGTGCCAGTCCGGACTGCCGGTCGCCACATGAACGTACTGCTCTCTGAACAGCGCGACATTGGATTTCGGAATGACCTGGCCATCGGGACCGGACAGGTCCGTCACATCGACGTTGACGTTGGTCAATTGACTTACGGCCGGAGCCTTGATCCCGATCTGAAACGATTCGTATTCTCCCCTGGCGGCGTGCAACGTCGCCGAGGACGTGGAGCCCGCGGGGTCATCCAACCCGATTCGTTGCAAACTGGACACAACCCACACGTTCAATCCGTCGGTGAGGGCCGTAGTGCCGGTCAGCAAGAGACCCAGTACGGCCAAGAAAGCAAGCGATACCCGGGACGTCCCAGTGCCCATGTCGCCGCCCCTCCCTTCTAACTATTGTACGCCCCGGTCCAGGCGGTCGGTGTTCTCGGACAAGCTGATGTTAATTACGGAAATAGCTGGCAGGCAGTCGATGCGCTTGCCGAGGGTGACAGGGACGGGCGACAGGCCGTCAACGATTGCATGAGTCATAATGGTAGATATGAGGGGCTGGGTGGCAGCCGTTTTGCTTGCGGCGCCGGTTTGGGCGGATGCAGGCCGGATGGACGTGGAGACGATCATCCAGCGTTCGCAAGAGACATACGAAGTCAATTGGCAGGCTGCGCCCGGGTATGACTACCTCGAACGGGACCGCGTCAGCAGCGGCAAAACGAATACCTACCACGTACAGATGATCTCCGGCTCGCCCTACCGGATGCTGGTAGCGGTGAACGGCGAGCCACTAGCGCCGGACCAACAGGCTGATGAGCAACGTAAACTCGATGAGACAATTGCTCGACGCCGCACCGAGTCCCCTCAGGAGCGAGCCGAGCGAATCGCCAAGTATGAAAGGGACCAGCGTCGTGATCATCACCTGCTTCAACAATTCGTGAATGCGTTCGACTTTCAACTGCTGGGAGAACAGCAGCTCGGCCCGCGCCGTGTCTACGTTATACGGGCCTTGCCAAGACCAGGCTACAGACCGCCCAATCGCGACGCAGAAGCTCTGACCGGGATGAAAGGGAAGATCTGGATTGATGCCAAGACCTTCCAGTGGGTGAAGGCGGAGGGCGTGGTCGTACGGCCGGTTTGGGTGGAGGGATTCCTGGCCCGGGTGCAACCAGGCACCCGTTTCGAACTGGAGTTCGCTCCCGTGTCAGAGGGGATCTGGCAACTAACCCACTTCGAAATGAGGTCGAGCGCGAAGGTTCTGTTCCTCTTTTCGGTCCGTACGCAGGATGACGAGTCCTATTTCGGCTACGAGAAGGCCGGCGGTGCGTTACTTGGAGAAACCAAGGCGCCGGCCGGCGCGGGGTGGTGAGCGAGGACGCCTCACCTGCTCTGCTGACGCGGATCGCGGAAGTTGTGGCTGTGAGTGGACCGCTTCATCGAGAGTCGTTTAGAAACCGTGTCCACCTTCCGGTGTCAAGAGCGGGAACGCCAGGGAGCAGGCGCTCGTCGGAGACCGGCTCGCCAAGCAGCGTCCGAAGGGGAACTACTCCCGCCCAGACCGGCAGCGAGTAATCCTGGTCAGCATCGACGGGCGGGCCCGAACGCATCTTCGCGGAAACCTCCCGAAGCGGAACTGCCAGGACACTGGTGCCGTCGAGTTCGGACTTGTCAGGTTTTCGGATCTCCTCCCAGCGGCCGGGCACGATATGATTCGTCAGGCAGCGCAGTGCCTCCAGTTTCTCATTCGGATCGGTCACCAGCCGGGCCTTGCCGAGCACTACGACCGACCGATAGTTGATCGAGTGATGGGACGCGGAACGCGCCAGCACGAGTCCATCGACCAGCGTCACCGTGATGCAGACCTCAACGTCCTGCTGAAGCGTACCCACCATCCGGCTCGCCGCCGATCCGTGGATGTAAAGACGGTCTCCCATGCGCGCGTAGCAGGTGGGGATGACGTAGAGCTGCCCATCGGCGACGAAGCCGACGTGGCAGATGTATCCATCGTCTAGGATGGAGCATACCTGCGCTTTGTCGTAAAGAGCGCGCCGTGGTAACCGCCGGACCTGCGTCCGGCGGGTGGGTGGGAAGGAATCCATGGCTTCCTCAGTGTAACATCCGCACTGGCGAGTAACCGCGCTCGCGGGGCTGTGGTTCGCCGAGGCACTTTCGAGGGATCGCGGCCCCAAGCGAGGTTCCCGCGTCCTCCGTCGCGCGCCAAGTGAACCAGCGGCTGATCCCTCGAGGGTACTCCCGGGCTCGTGCGATCCAAACATCTCGATCATAACCAACGTGCCACTCAACGAGTCTCTGCGACGTTGCCTTGGGTCGATGCTGGGCGCATCGGAGCTGGCGTGTTTTCTATGGGGTGCGTTGAAACGAAAGGATTTGAATTGGCTCGGAAGACAAAAGACGCACGCGGAGTGTTCATTTTGCGAGGTTGGCAGCCAAGAATCCATAACGAAAAACAGTGGCGGAGTTATGATGAAAAGCAGGGAGGCCACGCACGACGACACGCGAAGACTGCAACTCTACTCAGGTCAAACAAAGGGTATTTTGGAGCGGAGAGACACTGGCAAAATGGTTGATTCTAAATGGTCTACTCAAATCCGCCCATTCTGCGGGTGGCAGTTAGCAGGCGAGTCGTGTGGTCGGCATCAGAGAGCCGAGTAGAATTCCTCCAGGACCCCGAAGGCCTCACCAGCGGAGAGCTCAAGGCGACATTCCGCCGCCAGCCTCGCAAACGGTGCGCTCCAATCCTCCGGAGGCGGATTGAGGGCTTTGGGAACTGGGTGAGTCGCTCGAAGATCTGACGGCAGGTCCTCGGCGGCCTCTGGCAGGGACTGGACGCCGCCTTCGGCATCGAACTGGCGGAGTCCAAATGCGGCGTGCAGGAGTTCCTGAAGCGCCGCAACCCGGCGTGGAACCTGGTCGGCCGCGTCCACTTCAATCTGGCCGAAAACCGCAACGATGCGGAGTCGCCCTTTGCGTTTCTGGCGACCTACACCACGCGGCTCTCGGCGCACGCCAAGGCGCAGCATCTGCCGCTGGGCAGGCTCTGCGCGAGTACGCGGGCGCGGCGAACAAGGATCGTCTGCTGTCGCTGCTGCTTCCGGTGCAGCGAGCGGCGGAGAACTGCCCGTGGCTGAAGGCCATGGTCGACGCGGGCGAGATCTTTCACCCGCTGCGGTGGACGCCCAGTGAAGCCATTCAGCTCCTGCGCGACGTCCCGCAACTGGAGAGCGCGGGGTCGTCGTCCGCATGCCCGCGACGTGGCGGGCCAATCGTCCGCCGCGCCCGCGGGTGACGGCCCCGGTCGGCGGCAAGGCGCCGTCGGGACTCGGCCAGGACGCGCTGCTCGATTTCCACATGGAAGTCACGCTCGACGGCGAGCGCTTGACCGCCGCCGAGATCCGCGAGCTGCTGGCGCAAGTCCGATGGGCTGGCGCTGGTGCGCGGGCGCTGGGTCGAGGTCGATCGCGAACAGCTCAGCCGCATGATCGAGCACTTCCGCGAGGTGCGAGCGCACGGCGCCGAGATGGCCTCGGCTTTCGGCGAAGCCATGCGCCTGGTCGCCGGCGCCGAGATCGCAGCCGGGGATGCCGCCGCGGAGGCTGGAACCGAGTGGGCGCAGGTGATCGCCGGTCCCTGGCTCGCCGAGACCCTGAAAGGTCTGCGCAGCCCGGAGGGGCTGGCGCGAATCGATCCCGGCGCGGCGCTGAAGGGGACGCTGCGGCCCTACCAGCAGGTGGGCGTGCGCTGGCTCTATCTGCTCGCGAAGCTCGGGCTCGGGGCCTGCCTGGCCGACGACATGGGGCTTGGGCAAGACCATTCAGGTGCTGTCGCTGCTGCTCGTGCTCAAGCGCCAGAACGCCGGCCAGCGGCAGCCGAGCCTGCTGGTGGCGCCGGCTTCGCTGCTGGCCAACTGGGCAGCGGAGATCGAACGCTTTGCGCCCGGTCTGAAGGCGCTCATCGCGCATCCGTCCGCGCTTCCGGCGGCCGAGCTCAAGACGTTGCGCCGGAGCGGCTGCGCGACGTGGACCTGGTGATCACCAGCTACGGCTCGCTGCTGCGCGTTCCGTGGATCGCGGAAGCCGCCTGGCGGCTGGTCGTCCTGGACGAGGCGCAGGCCATCAAGAACCCGGACGCCAAGCAGACGCGCGCCGTCAAGGAGCTGAAGGCGCGCGCCCGATTCGCGCTGACCGGCACGCCGGTCGAGAACCGGCTGGGCGATCTGTGGTCCATCTTCGACTTCCTCAATCCGGGGCTGCTGGGATCGGCGAAGGAGTTCACCAGCTTCGCCAAGCGCCTTGGCGAACGGCCGCACAATCCCTATGGCCCGCTGCGCGAGCTGGTGCGGCCCTACATTCTGCGGCGGCTGAAGACCGACAAGACCGTGATCGCCGATCTGCCGGACAAGACCGAGGTGAAGGCCTTCTGCCAGCTCAGCCGCAAGCAGGCCGCGCTCTACGAGCAGGCGGTGGAGGAGCTGGCCGAGGCGCTGGAGGACGCCGAGGGCATCCAGCGCAAGGGCCTGGTGCTGGCGTTCCTGATGCGCTTCAAGCAGATCTGCAACCATCCGTCGCAGTGGCTGGGCGACGGCGGCTGGAGCGAGGACGACAGCGGCAAGTTGGCCCGCCTGCGCGAGATCGCCGAGGTGATCGCGGCCAAGCAGGAGAAGGTGCTGGTCTTCACCCAGTTCCGCGAGATGACCGAGCCGCTGGCGGCGTTCCTCGGGTCGGTCTTCGGCCGCCCGGGCCTGGTGCTGCACGGCGAGACGGCGGTGAAGCAGCGCAAGGAACTGGTGCGCCGCTTCCAGGAAGACGAAGCCGTGCCGTTCTTCGTGCTCTCGCTCAAGGCCGGCGGCGCGGGCCTGAACCTGACGGCCGCCTCGCACGTGGTCCACTTCGACCGCTGGTGGAACCCGGCGGTGGAGAACCAGGCCACCGACCGCGCCTTCCGCATCGGCCAGAAGCAAGAACGTGCTGGTGCACAAGTTCGTCTGCCGCGGCACGGTCGAGGAGAAGATCGACCAGCTGATCGAATCGAAGCGGCAGCTCTCGACGGACTTGCTGGAAGGCGGCGCCGAGCTGCTGCTGACCGAAATGAACGACGATGAGCTGCTCAAGCTGGTCGCGCTCGACATGAACGCGGCGCTGAAGGAGACGTGATCGATGGACTACTGCGGATGGAGACCCTATGTGTCGGTGGCGCGAGCGGCGGCGCAAGGCCGCAAGCGAGATGGCGAAGCTGCGCAAGAAGGGCCATCCAGTCTCGCCGGTGAGCGTCGAAGGCCGCACCATCGCCAAGACCTTCTGGGGCAAGGCGTGGTGCGAGAACCTGGAACGCTACAGCGACTACGCGAATCGCCTGCCGCGCGGCCGGACCTATGTGCGCAACGGATCGGTGGTCGATCTGCAGATCGCGCGCCGGCGAGATCAAGGCGCTGGTCAGCGGCTCGGAGATTTACGAGGTCGCGGTGAAGATCGCGCCGGTTGCGAAGGCGCGCTGGAAATCCATCTGCGACGACTGCGCGGGCGCGATCGATTCGCTGGTCGAACTGCTGCAAGGACGGTTCTCCAAGGCGTGATGGAGCGCATCTGCCGGCAGAAGACCGGGCTTTTCCCGTCGCCCGAGAGATCAAGCTCTCGTGCAGTTGCCCGGACTGGGCCGAGATGTGCAAGCACGTCGCGGCGGTGCTCTACGGCGTCGGCGCTCGGCTCGACCAGCAGCCCGAGCTGCTCTTCCGGTTGCGCTACGTGAACGAAAAGGAACTGATCGCCAGCGCCGGCAACGCGCTTCCGCAGGCGAAGAAGAGCGCCGGTTGCCGCAAAGGTGCTGGGTGACGAAGACCTGTCCAATCTCTTTGGGCTGGACATCGCTCCCGGCGCCGGCCCCCATACCGGGCTGTCCAGGCCACCGCCGCGAAGCCGAAACGCTCGAAAGCGCGGGCCGGCAAGATGGCCCCAGCAGTGCTGGGTGGAAAAGGTACGGTCCGCGCACAGGAGCAGCAGCTGGCGAGAGGACAGCTGCTCGTGTACCCCAAGCGGCCGCCTGCTTCGTTGGAAGTAGCCACTTTGCGATTCCGCAAGCTGGTAGAGCTCCATCTGCCGTTCGTGTGGTGAGGGAGACCCTGGCATAAAAGGTCAACTTTATAGACCTATTATGCAGCCGTGCGTGCTCCAACGCAAGTGCATCTTGGGCCGGCGGCAACATCGGCTCGATGAGGGCTGTGCGATTCGTGGTTAACGGGAACGTCTGGCTTGGACTGCCAAGAGGAAATTGGCTCCCCAAGAGACACGCAGATACGAACTCTCGATTGGAGAATTCCGCTAAACGAGGATTCTCCAGCCTGTTAACCAAGCGGGGGAATTCGGAAATGCGTTCGTCTCGAATGGACGTCTCGCCGGCGGGATAGCGTTGCCGAATGGCTCCCCGGCGTCGGCCGGGCGACACTTCGTCCTCTTGGCATTCAAGCGTTCAAGCCGCTGCTCCAGTGCACTCTCGTCACCGAGCACGACCCAGCCGGAGACGGACATCAGCCGGAGTCGAAGCGGTCGAAGGTCCGGCGCATGGGCCAGGACAGCAGCCAAGACCGTTGCAGCGGGCTCTGCAACCTGCATGATCTGAAGCAGATCCAGCTCTTAGGCACTACGCGGTGGCCGGTGCCGCATTGAGGACGGAGCCCGGCATGTTTTACCGCTTGCCATTCAATGCCAGACGGCATATCATGGAGAAGTGATCCGCTCGTTTCGGTCGAAGGATACGGCCAAGCTGTTTCAGCGGGAACAGACGCGAAAGTACGCTGGTTTTCAAAACGTGGCAAAGCGGAAGCTGGATCATGTGAACGCTGCGACTTCGCTGTCCGACCTCGCAGCAGTTCCCGGAAACCATTTCGAGTCCCTGATCGGGGACCGATTGGGGCAGTACAGCATCCGGATCAACGATCGCTGGCGTATCTGTTTCGAGTGGAAAGACGGTGACGCCTACTCGGTCGAGATCGTGGACTATCATTGAGGAAATCATGGCGAAGAAATCTGCAAAGCTCCCACCGATTCATCCCGGCGCAACGCTACGCGAGGACTTCTTGGCGCCTCTTGGGCTCAGCGCAAATCGCCTCGCGATAGAACTCCATGTGCCGGTGACTCGAATCAACGACATTGCGCACGGCCGGCGATCCATTACGGCGGATACCGCATTGCGTCTGTCGCGATATTTCGGCACGAGCCCTCAGTTTTGGATCAATCTGCAGACCAACTACGACATCGAGGTGGCATTGGACGCCTCGGCCGTGTTGATCGACTCTCAAGTGAAACCGCGCCGGGTGGCCTGATTAGCTCGTCGGCGTTCTGGGGCTCATCTGAAGGCCCGACGCCGCACTTCCTCCTGGCCCAGTTCCTCGTTGGCGCTTGGCGACGCACTGGGGGGATTCTGGGGGGAGTCCGGCGGCTAAGGACGGGTAGATCCAGATTTCACCCTGGCTTGGGCGCAGCGCCGCACCTGGCGTGTTCAGTAGGGGGTGCGTTGAAGAGAAAGGACTTGAATTGGCTCCCCGAGAGGAACCCAGATACGTAATGTCGAATCACTCGCGTCCAAATTGGATGTGTGACCGCTTTCCGCCCATTGAAAACGTGGGCATAATCCAACACTGATCCTGGTCGCGCGACGGCGCTTCGATCCAGGCCGAAGTAAGCACCTCCCGGCGTCCTTTCAAGCAGCTGTCCAAATTACCGGGTCACATGCCCCCTGAAATCAATGCCGCTCCCTTTGGCCCGTTTTCTGCTGTCCAACTGGGCCTACCACGCGATCGCGAGTTGCTGCGGGTCGTCGTGTACCCCGGCCAGAGCTGGCGGGGCCTGAAAAGGGTCGTCCAGCCACGCCCACAGAATGCGATAGAAGAACAATGGTTGCCGCAGGAGCGCGGCCAGAGTCGACAGCGACCAGGAGGACGCCGATTTCAATTGCAGGTACTTCAGCCTCGGGGGACACCCAAAACCGGCCATTGAGGGTCACCTGAAAACCGGCCAACGGAGCTGACTCAGGACATGGACCACGACGTGAGGCTTACCCTCCGTCGAGATGAGCAATGTCTTGAGCGAAGAAAAGAAACAACAGATCATCGCCTTGGGGCGGCTGGGATGGACGCTCCGGCATATCCAACGGGCTACCGGCGTGCGCCGCGAGACCGCGGCAGCGTACCTGCGGGCCTCCGGGATCGAGCCCCGGTCACTGGGCAGGTGGGGACGGCAGGTGCCGGCAAAACCGGCCAAAGAGGTGACCCCGACTCTGGCACAGCAGCGGCCCCCGTCCCGGCCCCCGAACCTGAGCCGGCGCCGGGGCGCAGTCCCACAGCCAGTGCCTGCGAACCCTACCGGGAGGTGATCGAGATCTGGCTCGGCCAGGGCCGCAATGCCAAGGCCATCTGGCAGGACCTGGTGGACGATCACGGCTTCCGTGGGGCCTACCAGAGCGTCAAGCGCTTCGTCGGCAAGCTCCGTGGTTCCAGGCCGCCGGAAGCCCGTGTGGTGATCGAGACACCTCCCGGCGAAGATTATGGTGAGTTCCGCGTCATGGTGAGAAGTGCGTTGCCAGATGGACGCTTCGAGCACTGGACGCGATGATTGTCCCGTTGGTGCTTTCCATAACGCCCGTCGTCGAAGATATCGTAGTTCCCCTCCCCCCCTGATTTCACTTCGTGAAGGGAGTTACGATGTTTTCAAACTGGTTCTCGGGTGACGATCGCGAGCGGTATCGAACGTCCCCACACAAGGAGCGTATCGACCACGTTGGGAGCAGTCTGCTGGATCTGCGCTACGCCAGCGAGGTGATCCGTCAGCATCTCCATGAATGGCTGCGCTTCTCTCTTCATCTCGACAAGAACGGAAGCTCACTCTTGCCGGCGACGGGCACCGATACAGTACGGCACTACGTGGCCCAGCGCGTCGCAGGCAGAAGTGCCAGCCGATCCCGCGTCCTGCGGGCCTCGGTCAGGATCTTTCTCGAGGCCGACGAAAGAGGACGGTTTCGCCGGCGTGTTGGCTCGCCTCCTTCTACCCCGGCTTGGTTCGATCCGATCCTGACACCATATCTGCAGTTTGTACGAGCGCATCGCGGCCTGGCGCAGAAGACGGCAAGGAAGTACATCCAAAAGCTGTCGGCGTTCGCCCAGTACCTGGAGAGCGCTGGCATCAGACAACTCGGTGGGATTGCACCTCGGCACGTTCGTGAGTTCTATGAGAACGCGGGACAGGGCGTGCCCCGGCGCTCGTATGGCTGCACTCTGCGAGTCTTCTTTCGCTGGGCCGCCGCACAGGGCTGGCTCTCCACTTCCCTGGGTGAGGCAATCCCACGACCCCGACAGTATCGGTACGTTGGCCTTCCAGACGTGCTCAGCCAATCAGACGTGGATCGGATCCTGGCCGCGGTGGACCGATCAACGCCGCTTGGCCGCCGCGACTATGCGATCCTCTTGCTGGCCGCACGTTACGGGTTGCGCCCCTCTGATATTCGACAACTGACCCTCGACGAGATCGACTGGCGCGGGGCACGCATTGATGTCCGGCAAGTGAAAACTGGCAGACCCCTTGTACTCCCGCTCCTGCCTGACGTCGCAGACGCACTCAGCGCATACTTGCGCGACGGGCGCCCAGCTTCAACGAACCGCACCGTCTTTCTTCGCCACTGTGCACCATTCGAACCGTTTGCTGCTGAGAACAACCTGATGGCGATTATGCGGGTAGCACTTCGGCGCGTAGGCCTGGCCGACCGAGCAGGGCGTCGGGGACTTGACCTGCCCCCCGTAAACTACACCAGGGATAATTGAGAAGCTCCAGAAAGGGAGAGGAGCTTCGAGATGAAGAAGAGCCGCTACACCGAAGAGAAGATCATCGGTGTGCTGAAGCAGATGGAGGCCGGCCGCAAGGTAGCGGATCTGGCTCGGGACCTGGGTGTGAGCGAGGCGACGATCTACACCTGGAAGAGTAAGTACGGCGGGTTGGATGTGAGTGAAGCCCGGCGTTTGCGGGAACTGGAGCGGGAGAACGGCGAGTTGAAGAAGTTGGTGGCGGATCTCAGTCTGGACCGCGAAGCGCTGAAGGCGGTGATCCGAAAAAACGGCTGGAGCTTGTAGGAGGAAGGCGGGACGTGGCGTTCGTCATCGAGGAGTTTGCGATGAGCGAACGCCAGGCCTGCAAGCTCTTGGAGGTGGACCGCAGCAGCTACCGCTACGAACCGCTAGCCCGCGATGACGGCCGGCTGCGGGAGGAGATGGTCGCCCTGGCCAAGCAGAAACCACGCTACGGCTACCGGCGGCTGGGTGTGTTGATGGAGAGGCGCGGCTGGAAGATGAACCACAAGAAGCTGTACCGGCTGTACCGGGAGGAGCATCTGGCGGTGCTGAGGCTGAGGCGTAAGCGACTGCTGCGGCCTGCGGCGCCGGTGGCCCAACTGACGCGCGCCAATCAGGAGTGGGCCATGGACTTCGTGATGGACGGTTTGGCGACGGGCCGCGCTGTGCGGGCGTTTACCGCAGTGGATGAGTACACGCGCGAGTGCCTGGCCATCGAAGTCGATAGCTGTCTGTCGAGCCGGCGGGTGACGCGGGTGCTGGAGTGGGTGATCCAGCAACGCGGCAAGCCCGAAGCGTTACGCTGCGACAACGGCCCGGAGTTCACCAGCCGGCATTTCCTGGCCTGGTGCGAAGAGCAGCAAATCCGACTGATTCACATCCAGCCGGGACGGCCGATGCAGAACGGACGGGTGGAGAGCTTCAATGGGCGCCTGAGGGACGAGTGCCTGAATGCCAACTGGTTTCCGACGATGAACGAAGCCAAGCGAAAGATCGAGGCGTGGCGGGAGGAGTACAACCGGGAGCGGCCGCACAGCAGTCTGGGCTACCGGACGCCCGAGGAGTTCGCCCGAGGCGCGCCGCTTTGGGATGCCCCCTCGGGGGCATCCCAAAGCCCAGCCTCAGCAGTGGTAGTCTGACATGAGCTTCTCTAGTTATCACTGGTAGAGACAACGGGGGCAGGTCAGACTCTACCTACTTCGCCATACGCTGGCAACACGGCTGCTGGCTTCCGGGCGTCCCCTCAAAGCGATCGCCGATGTGTTGGGCCATGCGTCCACCCAGACCACCTATGGCTACACCCGAGTCGACTTGGTCGGGTTGCGTGCAGTGGCCATCTCCGAAGAGGAGGTGAGCCGATGAGCACGCTCCCGGCAAGTTCCGGCTTCGGATTCGTCTCGCCATTGGCACCACAGCTTGCCCGGTTCCTCGCGCTGAAACATGCCATGGGGTACCGCTACCGAGAAGAAGGTCGTGCATTGCGCGAGTTGGATTGCTTTCTCAACTCGCGGCTGTCTGCAGATGACCCGTTGGTCACCATGGCGATGGTGCACGACTACGTTGCTCGAAGGGGCGCTGAATCGGAGACCACACGCGCCCATCGTTTGACGCTCTTCCGCGAGGTGTGCCGCTTCTTGCGAGTCGACGACGCCCGCGTGGTCGTACCGGATCGCCGGTCCCTACGGATTGTGCGGCGGAAGTTCGTGCCTCGTGTCCTCAGCCGAGATGAGGGCAGGCGTTTCCTTCAAGCCTGTGCCGAACTGCCACCAGGACGGACATCTCCGATGCGCGCCGCTGTCCTTGGCACCGCGTTGCGCGTTCTGTATCTGGCTGGACTGCGGGCCGGAGAACTGCTGAGGCTCACACAAGCCGACCTCGATTTCGACGCCGGCACCCTACATATCCGTCATAGCAAGTTCGACAAGACGCGAGTGATCCCGATTGCGCCCGACTTGGTCAAGCGTCTCCTTCACTGCCGGGCACTTGCAACCCAGCAGTTTGGATCCTGCCCTCCCCATATTCCGCTCTTTCCCAGCCCACGGGGAGGGCGGTATTCGATCACCGCCCTACGCGATGCCTTCCACCAGACACTGGAAACCGCCGGTATAGACCGTATGACCGACAACCGCGTTCGCCTCCACGACCTCCGCCATTCGTTCGCGGTCCTCCGGCTTCTGCTGTGGTGCGAACAGAACGTTGACCTCGGCGCGAAGTTGCCGCTCCTGGGCATGTACCTTGGCCATGTCGGGTTGGCCAGTTCTCAACGCTATCTGCAATTGACCCAGGATCTCATGGGCGAAATCACCCGACGACACCAAGCCCGCTTCGGCTACCTGATCCAGGAAGGGAGTCGCTGATGAACGTCCCAACGCTCGCCACACTGCTATCTGCTTTCTTCCTCCGTTATCTCGCCGTCGAGCGGGGCGTCAGCCCCCACACGACCGCGTCATACAGGGACTCCATGAAGCTGTTGCTGCAGTTTGCCGCTGCGCGGTGCGGACGTTCCGTTGATCAACTCGCCATCGAGGATCTCACTGCTCCATTGGTGCTGGATTTTCTGGCTGATCTGGAAACCAGTCGGGGCAACACTACCCGCACGCGCAATGCACGGCTGGCCGCCGTTCAAACCTTCTTTCGCTACGTCGCGGGGCGAGAGCCAGCGCTGGCCGCCCTGTGCAGCCGTGTTTTGGCCATCCCCGCCAAAAAGGCGCTACGCCCGCTGCTGGGCTACCTGAGCGAGCAGGAACTTGGTCATCTGCTGGCGCAAGTCGACCGTTTGGCCAGGCACGGAGAACGTGATTACGTGCTCCTCAGCGTGCTCTATGACACCGGCGCCCGCATTCAAGAACTGCTCGACCTGGCGCCCCGCGACTTCCACCTGGAAACACCACCATTCGTCCGCGTCCGCGGCAAAGGACGTCGTGAACGCTTATGCCCCTTGCTGCCGCAATCGGCCCGGCTCGTCCGCACGTTCCTGTCTGCCCAGGGGCGCCGTCTCGCCGAACAAGAGCCGTTGCTACAGAACGGGCGGGGAGACCGTTTGAGCCGACACGGCGCCCGATACATCCTTCTCAAGTACTTGCGTCGGGCCACAAGCTCCATGCCCACCTTGGCGCGCGTGGGAATCAGCCCGCATACCCTGAGACACACCAAGGCCATGCACCTGCTCCAGTCTGGCGTCCCTCTCATCATGGTCAAAGATTTCCTTGGACACGTGGACTTGAAGTCCACCGAGGTGTACGTTCAGGCTGATCTTGAGATGAAGCGCAACGCCCTCGACCTGGCAAACGGCCCCCAGGCGACGCAGGCACCATCGCCGCGGCTATCGTCGAGTCTCATCGAGTGGCTCGAGTCTCTGTAGCCGCATTATGTAGGGAAAAGACCAGAGCGCGGCGGAGATTCTCTGGCAGAAGGCTCGAGTCTCCGCCGCTTCTCACCATGACGCGGAACTCACCATAATCTTCGTTATGGAACGCGTTCCATAAGGAAGAGGCCCAGGTCGACTACGGCACCGGCCCGATGGTCCGCGACCCGGCCAGCGGCCGGTACTGCCGCGTGCGACTGTTCGTGCTGACGCTCGGCTACAGGCGCAAGTCGGTACGCCTGCTTACCTTCCGCTCCACGACCCGCATCTGGGTCGAACTGCATGAACGGGCCTTCCGCCGACTGGGCGGAGTCACTCGCCTCATCGTGCTCGACAACCTGGGCGAAGGTGTGCTGGCCGCCGACATCTACGATCCCCGGCTGAACCCCCTCTACCGCGACATGCTCGCTCACTATGGCATCGTTGCTCTGCCGTGCCGAGTCGGAGATCCGGATCGAAAGGGGAAAGTGGAAGCCGGCGTCGGCCACGCGAAGAAGACGCCCATGAAGGGACTTCGTTTCGAGAGCCTGGAGGAGGCCCAGGCGTACCTGGACCGCTGGGAAGAGCGCTGGGCCGACACCCGCATTCATGGCACCACCAAGCGACAGGTCGCTGCGATGTTCGCCGAAGAGAAGCCCGCGCTGCTGCCGCTGCCCCTGGAGCCTTTCCGTTACTACCAGTTCGGCGAACGCACCGTGCATCTGGATGGATGCGTCGAGATCGAGGCCGCCTACTATGGTGCACCACCCGGCTGGATCGGCCGCCGCGTCCAGGTCCAGTGGGATGAGCGGCACGTTCGTCTGCTGGATTTCAAGACCGGCCAACTGCTGCGCGAGCACCTGCGCCAGCAGCGCGGCGGCCACCGCATCAAAGACGAAGACCGCCCCACCAAGACGCCACTCGGCATACTACAACTGCTGGCGCGAACCGAGCGGGCCGGACGCCATATCGGGGCGCTCTGCCAAGGCATGCACCGTCACCAGGGCGAACCCGCGGTGCGCCGCATCCTGGGGGTGCTCTCACTCGCCAAGAAGTACGGCGCCGCCAGCGTGGACGATGCCTGCGCCGCCGCTCTGGAAGTGGCTGTTTTCGAGTACCGCTTTGTTCGCCGCTATCTCGAACGGCGCCCTCACAGCCCCCTGAGCTTGCGGCAGGTGGATCCTTTGATCCGCCAGCTCACTCTGTACCGCGACTTCATCGCCGACAAAACCAAGGAAAAAAACGAACTATGAATCTCATTGAGCTGCAGCGCTCGCTGCGGCAGCTTCGCCTCGGCGGCATGGCCGCCGTCTTGGAAACCCGGCTGCGCCAAGCCCAGGCCGAACCCATGGCGCCCATCGACCTGATCTCGTGTCTGGTCTCCGACGAGCTCACGCGCCGCTCGGACCGCTTGCTCGAGCGCCGGCGCAAGCAGGCCGGCTTCCGTGATCCCAACAGAACCCTCGACAACTTCGACTTCGCTTTCAACCCGAAGATCAACCGCAGCCTGGTCTTCGACCTGGCCACCGGCGCGTTCATCGGCCGGCGCGAGGATGCGCTCTTCCTCGACCCGGGCGGAACAGGCAAAAGCCATCTGGCACAGGCCATCGGGCAGGCCGCCATCCAAGAGGGCTATCGCGTCCTCTATCGGGAGACCCACATCCTGCTGGAAGAGCTCGCCGAAGCCGTCGTCGACGGCACGCGCAAGCAGTACATGGAATCCCTCACCACGGTTCCCTTGCTGATCATCGACGACTTCGGCATGCGCAAGCTGCCGCAGACGGCGGCCGAAGATCTGCTGGAAATAATCATGCGCCGCTACGAGCGGGCCAGCACGCTGCTGACTTCGAATCGCCCTGTCGAAGACTGGGGCAAGTTGCTCGGCGATGCTGCCGCCGTGGGCGGCATGCTGGACCGCCTGCTGCACTGCGGGCACGTGCTCAAGTGCGGCCCGCGCAGTTGGCGCACCAAGACCGCCGCCACGGCCGGATAAGGTAATCCCATGAGAACGGTGATTCAAAGAAGAGGCACAGGCGGCGACGCAGCAAAGCACGGTGGAAATGCCGGGGCCATGGAGAACCTGGAAAACCAGACTGCGGTTTCCCACGTTTCCCACCGCCCCTTGGAAATCGCCCAAGGCGCGATTCCCACATTCCCACCGCGCCGACGACGATTCCGCCCTACTCGGAAAACCCAAAAGCCAAGGCACCACGGCTCGCGCCCTTCGGGCGCTCACCGCAGTGCGAAGAAAGGACGACCTGCCCTGGGCGGGGGGCCAACACGATCACTCATTCCTCAGGCCCCTGTGTGGAATGCTTGGCTGGAGACCGACTTGCGATCTGACCGGGCGGGAGTACAATATCCGCAGGTAGATCGAGAGGAGCCACGATGAGACCTCAAGCTCTCTGCTGGCTCGCGGCAGGCGGTCTTCTGTGCCTCTTCTTTCCCCCCTCTTGCACTTCGGGCCAGACTCCTGCCTCCAAAACCGGGAAGCCCGCTGCTCAGTCCCCGCAATGGATCACGCACAAGGACCCTCAATACTACTCGGTCGAATCGCCTCCGGGTTGGACTGCGTCGCCCGACAGGCAGAAAGGCTGGGTACACCTCATTGGAACCCAGGGCGAGGACGTTCCTGATCTGGCCCGTCTTCATCCCTGGATCGGTTGACACGCGTTTCGCTCCGCTCATCCACCGCAGGCTGGCCGCGGCCAGCCCCTATAACGCCCAGTGGGAGACCCCGCAACCGGTCGCTCCCAACGCTCTCCGCGCCCGTGGAGCGAGCGCGAACACGGTCGCCACCTCCGTGTTCACTTGGGTTTCGAGCCCCAAGGGCTTGGCCGGTTTCTTCTATGTCGTGGCCGCCCGCGAGCCGGACTACCGTCAGAAGCAGAACGACTTCGCGCGTATCCTGCAAAGCTTTCGCATCATGGGCGCCGCGACGGGAGCCGGCGGAACGCCAACCGGAGCCGGCGCGAAAGCTTCCGGCGGGGTCCAGTACGTGAAGTTCACCGACCCGAAGGAAGGGGCGTATACCATGGACGTGCCCGCCGGCTGGAAGACACAGGGCGGGCTTTTCCGTTTCCACGCGATCGATATTCGGGCCGCTACGGAGACCGTTTCGCCCGACGGCCAGATGCGAATCTTTATTGGAGATGCCGGGTACGGCCCGTTCGTTGAGCCGATGCCGTACTTTCCGGAAGGATCTGTGTACGCCCCCTATGGATTAAGACATCAGGTCCGGCGCTTCGCGCCCGGGACCGTCATCTGCCGGGAGTACGTGTTGAGCAAGATCTCCCAACTGTGTCAGAATCTTCAGATCGCCGAGGTAAAGGACCTCCCGGATCAGATTCCAAAGCTCGTGAAAGAAACGCCAAACGTGATCGGTGCGACCTGGGGGGACGTATCCTTTCGTTGCGGTGAACAGGCTCAGCCCGAGATGGGGCATTGCAGGGCGGGCACAGAAGAGTTCAAGCCACTCGGCGTTGGGCCTTCAGCAATAACAAGCTGGAATGTCTTCTTCCTCGGAGCCTTCCTGGCCCCTCCAGGAAAAGAACCCCTGGCGGAATCGATCTACGACCACATGCTCAGGTCTACTCAGGGCAACCCGCAGTGGCAGAAGATGCAGAGCCAGCTCTCAGGATCAGCCGCACGAGCGGTCAGCGGCGCCGCCAACGATATTGCGGATATGGCGGCGCGCAGCCAGCGGGCCCGCGATGCCATCGATGACGAGATAGCCCGGCGCCGCTCCAATGCCACCCTGGGCGTCATGGATCTGGCCGATCCGGAAACCGGTCGGCGAATGACCGTGGAAAGCGGCTCCAACTACTACTGGGTCGATCCGCGCGGCTTCATCGTGGGAACCAACACCGACACAGTCCCGACGGTTGATTTCCGAGCACTGTTGCAGTTGCCGTAGCTCCGGCCGCGGCGACCGGAAGTTCTCACCTGGCCTCGATCGTCAAGAGAGAAACAGCTTGCCGGAACCGTTTCCGGCACGGTATAAATTAGGTGTTCTGGGTCGGCTTCCTATGGCCGGTTTTGAGGTGACCCCCGAGGCTTCAGCACCAGCATGGCGATCAGAGCCGTCCACACCTGAGTCCTGACCGCATTGGCGCTGGTCCCCACAAACGTCTTGATCTTCAGCGTTTGCTTCAGCGCCTTAGCTTGTTCTTGAAGCGGAACCTCTTGTCCCCGCCTTGGCTGTGCACCAGTTCCTGGCACTTGAACAGCGTCTGCTCGAACATCGTCTGGTAAAGCTCCCACGGCCGATGCTCATTCGCGTAGGCCAGCGTGGACCTCTGCGGCGCCACCGGCACTCCCAGATGCTTCAACTGCCCTTCGCCGCACGCCAGACCGCCGCAAATCTCGCGCAACGAATGCGCGCGTCCCAACTGGCAAAACAGCATGGCCATGAACTGGCCCCAACTGGTGAAGCCCCGCGCGTGCCGCTCGGCCTTGTGCTCCTTGACCGCCTTCTCGAAGTCCCTGCGCGAAAACAGCTTCAACACCTGCGAGAAAATGCTGCATACTTTGTACCTAGGTTGAGTCTCCTGGGGTTGAATTGGTTCTTCCGGAACCCAATCCAGCCCATCAGGAGCTCAGCCTTTCAATAGCCGCCAGCCGCCGCGCTCAGCCGCACTCAGTTAGCCCGTTAATTTGGACAGCAGTGATGATCTACAGTGAGGCAGGCAGCAAGAAATGCACATACTGTTTCTATTCTTGGCACTTGACCACACGGCGGATGTCGTTTATGCTCGTCCAGGAGTAATCCGATGATGTTAAGAATCGCTGAGGTGCTCACCCTTTCGGTGCTGTTCGCCGGTTTGGCTCCATGCCAGAGGGTCACTGGGCTGAACGAGGATTTTCCGTTCCTAGTCTGCCTGGTCCTGTCCCCCGAGAGTCCGGTTCTCGTCGAGTGGCCAGCGTACGTAAACGACTATTCGGGTTATCATAACCACGCCGATTACAACAGGCCGCCAGGATCTGTATCGCCCACTGAAGGTTTGACGGACAACGACGGCTGCGCAGCAGCGTCGTTTCGTCCGGAAAGGTGGGTTGCGGGTGTACATTACGTCATCTCGGTATGGTATGGCGGCAGTGCCTACAGCCCAGATATTCAGGTTAAATTGTACGAGTCTTACCTGCAAGGTCTCCCGAGTAGTGCTTACTACCAAGAGGCGGATCTACATTAGACCATCCGGACAGCCACTGGGGAACGCCTAGCGCCATAAGCAAGCTTCAATCGATCTGCCAGGCCTTCTACAATGAGACCGACTTGAGGCCCGGGGTGAACGACATGAGCCTCCCCTGGGGCGGGATTTTTGATCTTGGCCTGAGCTATGGCGGGTGGTGGTGGAACCCTCCGCACCAAACGCACATTTTTGGCGTCAACGCCGACATGCCATTCCAGTACTTGGGTACCTCGACACAGAGGGAGCGATTTCGTACCATCGCGTTGGACTTGGGCGCTTCCGTGTACACCGAAGGCAATCACTATCACCTTGGCCTGTAGCCATGCCATGCTTGAAGGAGGAAATGTCGTGACAAGAATCGGCGTGAGCGTTGTACTCTGTGCCATCTCTTTTCCGCTGGCCGGGCAGGAAGGCCAGCCGGCTCAGGTCTCTCCGGAGCAGCGCCGGCTGGTGTATGTGCCACTCGGACCGAGGCCCGCTAAACCGATCGAACCCGAACCCGGAGATGAGTTTACTGTGGACAACGCCCGTAAGGAAATCGTCATCGGGCACAGGGTGCCGCTGGTGTTTTTTCGCGCTACAGGATCCCGCTTCTCACCAACGTCGATCCGGAGATAACTTGTGCGTTCGACGCGGAAGGCGATTTCGTGAGGTACACCTACGAGCTGACGAACGGTCCGGCGGCGAAGCAGGGGATCGAACTGTTTGCCTTGGGCACGCCGAAACCGGAGAAGGCCAGTGATGTGGTTACTTCCGCTGATTTCGAACCGGGCCTGCCTTCACTTCCCAGCTTTGTGAAGTCTCCCCGCTACAATCGGCACGCAAAGTATCTGGAAGACCTCCCACCCGGCAAGAGCGCGGGTCCGTTCGGCTTCCGGGCGCCGTTGTTGCCGGGTTTGACGAAGGCCTTCGTCGCGGCGAGACCGGGGGAGGATGCCGTCGTTGAGATCGACGCGCTCTCCATGTGGCTCGCTCAGAAATTGGAAGAGGCGTGGAAGTTCGAGAACAACACGGTGCAGCCGATCGTCGTCGGCCCAAAGATCGAGATCCCCAGCTACGGCCAGGGCGCACAGCTACTCGAAGCCATACGCCAGGAGTTTGCGGAGGCCGCCTCACTGCCGGAGTTTGGGAGTGAGCGGGCGCGCCTCACGGCCTTGTTGGAACGGATCAGCGGGGCTGTGCCCGATGAAGTGGGGGGTAGAGTCCGAGGTCAAAGGCGCGGGAACTACCCCGCTTCAGAAGTCGTTCTATCAGGCCATGGCCCTGGACCTCGCTTACCTCGGAAGGCTCCGGTGACGCCTGAACCCGCAGTTCCTCGTGTGAGCCTTATGCGGCTGTGCCGCCTGCCCGTGCCAGCCTGCGCTTGAAGTAGTCCCTCAGCGCCTCCTCCAGCGGTGGCATGGGCGCGAGGCCCGCGCTTTCCATCTTGGCGTTGGATAGGGCCGAATACTTCGGGCGCCGGGCCTCCGTGCGGTATTCACGCTCGTTGGTCGCCCGCAATTCCGGCGAGAGGCCGGCGGCCTTGAAGATCAGCCGGGCAAACTCAAACCACGAAATGGGCGTCCCCCCGCCTACGTGAAAGACCCCGTCCAACTCCCGGTCCACCATGTCCGCGGTGCGCGCCGCGAGCCATGGTGCGTAAGTCGGCGAGGCGACGTGGTCTTCCACCACGCGAATCGGTTGCCTCGCCCCCGCCAGCCGCAACATGAGCTCGACGAAGTTCCCTCGCGCCGTACCCAGTCCTCCCGGCCCGAAGACCCCCGAGGTGCGGATGATCAACGGATTCTCCAGATACCCATGGGCGAAGTGCTCGCCTGTCAGTTTGGAGACCCCATAGGCTCCCAGTGGCCGGGTTGCGTCCGACTCCGTGTACGTTCTGCCGGCCATGCCATCGAACACGTAGTCGGTGGAGTAGTGTACCAGACGCGCATCCACCTGGCGGCAGGCGATAGCAATGTTGCGCACCGCCAGAGCATTCACGGCGAAGGCCGCCTGCGGCTCCCTCTCGGCTACATCCACCTGGTTGTAGGCCGCCGCGTTCACCACGATGGAAGGGTCCAGTGCGCCGACGCATTCTTCCACCTGGAAACGGTCCGCGATGTCCACCACGTCGCGGTCCATGCCCGTCACGTAGTACCCGCGGGAGTTGAACTCCACGACCAGTTCCTGGCCCAACTGGCCGGCGCTTCCCAATACCAGTATCTTCTTGCGCATGAATCTTGTAGCATAGCGCGGCGAGAAGAGGCCGGTCTCGCCCTATGCGCCGGCGGCCGGACTCCGCGCCAGTTCCGCCAACTCTCCCCTGGCGGTCTGCTCCAGCACCGCATCGATGAATCCGAGGGCGGCCCTGGAGAGCGCCTTGTCCTTCCGGTACACGAGGCCGATCTGCCTTGTCAGCGGCTCCGGCGCGAGCGATAGCGCCGCCAGGCGGCCCGCCTCGACTTCCTCCCGGCAGTGCGCCTCGGCCGCGAAGGAGACACCCAGTCCCGCCATCACGAACCGCTTGATCATTTCGGTGGAATCCAGTTCCATGGAGATCTGAACGATGTCCTCCACCATTTCCAGCCAGATGTTCAGCCGCGAGCGCGTCCCGCCGGATTTGGGCAGCAGCAACGGATGCCCGACCAGGTCCTGACAGCTCACCGCCTCTCTTCTGGCCAGGGGATGGCCCGGCGGCACGATGAGCTTGATCTCGTCGGAATGGACTTTGATCACCTGAAGCTTCCGCTCTTGTGCGGGAAGCTGGGTGAAACCGAAATCCGCCAGGTTTTCCATGACCGCCTGGACCACCTTGCCGCCGTACTGCCGGTCCACCAGCAGTTGCACGTTCGGAAAACGCTTGGTGTACTCCGAGAAGACTTTCGGCAGCACGTACATACAGGTGGCTTCATTGGCCGCAATCATCAGTGCGCCGCGGGGCACGCGCTCCAGTTCGTGAATGGCGTCCTGCGCCCGCCGCCGCAAGTCCAGGATCTGCTCGGCGTATTCGGCGAAGATTCTGCCCGCCGGCGTCAGCGCGATCCGGGTCCCAAGCCGGTCGAACAAGGCCGTGTTCAACTCCTGCTCCAACTGCCGTACCTGGGCGCTGATCGCCGGCTGCGTGCGAAAGCACGTCTCGGCGGCCTTGGAGAAGCTTTTCAGCCTGACGATCTCGAGAAATGTGTGGAGTTGATCCAAGTCCATAATGCTCGCAGGCGCGCTGATTGGTCCAAATTATATCATCCACTCTCTCATCCAGCTTGACATAGACCGCACCGCCGACGCAGAATCCCAAGCATGAAGCTACGAACCCTGGCCACCTTATCCGCACTTCTTCTCACCGCCTGCGGCCGCCAGGAGCCCGACCAGGCCGCCAGTACGAAGCCGAAGCAGGCGCCCGAGACCTACCGCGTCAGCTTCGAAACCACCAAGGGCGCCTTTGTCGTGGAAGTGACGCGCGCCTGGGCGCCGCGCGGCGCCGACCGGTTCTACGAGCTGGTCCAGAAGCAGTTCTACGATGGCACTTGTTTCTTCTGGGTGGTTCCCAGGTTCATCGTGCAGTTCGGGTTGAAAGGGGACCCGGCTACGGACGGCTACTGGAGCCGCATGTACATACCTGACGACCCCGTCACCCAGAACAACCGGCGAGGCGCCCTCGCGTTTGCCATGGCCGGGGCCGCCACGCGGACCACGCAGGTCTTTATCAATCTTCAGGACAACTTTCGCCTGGATGGCATGGGATTCGCCCCGTTCGGCAAGGTAGTCTCCGGCATGGAAGTCGTCGACCAGCTTTTCAAGGGCTATGGGGACGCGCCTCCCAGCGGCGAAGGCCCCGAACAGAGCCGAATCAAGGACGAAGGCAACCAGTACCTGGAGAGATACTTCCCCAGGCTCGACTACATCAAGTCGGCCCGCATCCAGTAGGCTTATACCCGCGGCGCGCCCCGGCTCAATGCGTCATCGCGTAAACGATGTAATCGATGCCCAGCCGGTAGGCTTGTGAGGTGTAGCGCTCCGCGTAGGCGGGCAGATCGGCCCACTCCCAGGCGTCGCCGTTGTCCTGGTTGTGGCAGATGGCCACCATGACGCGGTTCTGGTCATCGTAGATCGCCTGCCACTTTGCCTCCACCCCGTCCTTCTCGTATGTCCTCCCACTGCGAAGGTACTGGAGGCCGGGCACCTGGACGCGCTCGGCCAGATCGAAGACCGTGTGAAAGATGGGGTCCTTGCTGTCGATGTCGACGATGGGGCGGTCAGGGAAGATGCGTATCATGCTGGCCATGAAGACCGCCCATTCCTGAGTGCCGTGGAAGTCATCCACCATGAGGAACCCGCCGCGCAGCAGGTACTCCCGGATCCGCTTGCACTGGGCGTCGGTGAGGTCCCAGTGCCCGACCTCAACCGCGTAGACCCAGGGCCAATTGAAGATTTCGTCCGTGTCGAGATCAATGACCCGCTCGGCTGAGCAGGCGTCGATGCGTGTCAGGCGCTTCACGCCCATGACAAACTGGCGGTCCGCTTTGGGATAGTCCGTCCCCCAGCTATAGTATGTCCCTCGCCGCCGGAACCCGCCCATTTGAATCGACGGGTAGCGGAGGCGCGCGAACGCCCACTCGGTCTTGTTGTTGGCGCCGGGCGGGATGGGAGCTTCATCGTCTTCTTCGTAAGGATAGGTGCGAAACCCCACCTGGAAGGCATAAAGCGAGCCCCAGACCAGGAGAACAAACAGGCCAGCCCAGCCTGCAACACGGCGCATGGCGGCATCCCCCTCTGATGCCTTCAGGGTAGCACGCAGGTTTAGGACATGGTTTCGCAAATACGGTCCCAACGGGTGGCGCGCCCTTCAGGGTGCAGCGGCGAGCTTCAGCTCGCCGTCGAACTGCGGGCTCAAGCCGGCAGCGGCACGCTAAAGCGTGCGCCACAATACGTCACCGTATTTGCGAAATCATGGGCTTAGGACCGGCGGAAGTATTCGATCGTCAGCCGGAGGCCCTCTTCGAGCGGCACCTTCGGCTCCCAGCCCAGTACGCGGCGCGCCTTGCTGATGTCGGGCCGGCGTTTCTTCGGGTCGTCCTCGGGCAGCGGCCGGTGCTCCACCTCGCATTGCGCCCCCGTCAACCGGCACACGTATTCGGCGAACTCCCGAATGGTGATCTCCACGGGGTTTCCGAGGTTCACCGGATACCGCTCGTCCGAGAGCATCAACTCGTACAGCCCTTCCACCAGGTCGCTGACGTAGCAGAAGCTGCGCGTCTGCAAGCCGTCGCCGAAGATCGTGACCGCTTGTCCCTTCAGTGCCTGGTCGATGAACGCCGGCACCACGCGCCCGTCGTCAAGCTGCATGCGTGGCCCATAGGTGTTGAAGATGCGCGCGATGTTTGTCCGCAGCCCGTGTACGCGGTGGTAGGCCATGGTAATCGCTTCGGCGAACCGCTTGGACTCGTCGTAGCAGGAGCGCGGCCCCACGGGATTCACGTGGCCCCAGTACGTCTCTCTCTGCGGATGGACCAGGGGATCGCCGTAGCATTCCGAGGTCGAGGTGAGCAGGAAGCGGGCGCCGTAACGCCGCGCCAGCTCCAGCATGTTCCGCGTGCCCGCCGATCCCACCTCCAGCGTCTCGATCGGGTGCTGCAGATAGTCCTTCGGACTGGCGGGCGAAGCCAGGTGGAGCACCCCATCCACGGGCCCCTCGATCGCGACCGGCTGCGTCACGTCCTGCTGGAGAAAGTGGAACCCGGGATTCCCCGCCAGGTGCGCGATGTTGCGCAGAGATCCCGTCAGAAGATTGTCGATGGCGACGACCGAATGGTCCTCCGCGAGCAGGCGGTCACAGAGATGAGAACCGATGAACCCGGCGGCGCCAGACACGACTAATCTCAACCCATACCTCCACCGAATCCACCATTGTAGTCCACCGTCAGATTGCGACGGCGCGGACTGGAAGCTTCTCGAATTGCAGAGTCCCCAGCCCGCGCTTCGCCGCCAGTTGCAGATAGAGGAGATCGTCCTGGCCGAGGTTCCAATATGCTTTGGCGGCGTAGGCGTCCAGGGCCACCGGGTCCGTGCCCGCGATCACCGTCTTTTTCAGCGAGACGTCCTCCAGGTTTCCGCCGCTCGGGCCGCCGCGCAGAAGCACGCGGTAGGCGTCGATGACGGTCAGCGTCGGGCGCATGAAATCTCCCAGGTCCGCGAGGCTCTGCTGAATGCGCTGGTGGAGCCTCTGCCGCTGCCCGCCCAGGATGCCGTACCAGTTCTTGAAACCGAGTGTTACGCCCGTCAGACTGTGCTGCTTGGCGATGGGTATGTTGATCATCTTGTCGGCGTTGAGAAACGGTTCAAACACGGGCCACGCCCGCAGCAAGTCGCCGTGCAGATCAACCTGCCGGAACCTGCGCTCCTCGGGAAGCGGCACTTGGGCCCCCTCCTTCCGCGCCGCTTCCGCGATGCCGCTGCGCTGGTAGCAGCGGTGCGGCTCGTTGATGGAAACGTCGGTGACGATGACGGTCTTCGCGTTCGCTTCAAAGCACAGCCGGACCATCTCGGCGACCACGCTGGGGTTGGTGTTGGCAGCCTGCTCCGGGGTGCGGTCCCAGGAGATGTTGGGCTTGATGACCA
Organism: Bryobacterales bacterium; assembly: GCA_963798455.1. GTDB lineage: Bacteria > Acidobacteriota > Terriglobia > Bryobacterales > Bryobacteraceae > CAWCTD01. Next base: position 2,306,343 of record CAWCTD010000003.1, on the reverse strand, counting down.
CCACGTCGCCGCGCCCGATGAACCTCCGGATGCCGCCCAGTTCGGTGACGGCGCGGCGCAGCAATTGCCGCGGGTCCTCTCCTCGAATGACCGCCATCGCGGGCAGGGAAGCGTCGGCGGGCACCGTGAAACTGCGCTTGACGTATGGAGCCGCTGGTTCTTCGGGGTGCCGGCTCAGGCTGGTGAGCCAGTACCCCAGCCCCGCGGCCGCCGCGCCGAGACTCCCGACCCGCAGCAATCGAGTCAACGCTTCTCTGCGGCCCACCGTCTCCTCTTGGGGAGCCATAATCAGAGTCTAACAGGCTGCTGAACAGGGCTCCGCACCGCTCCGAGTATGTTTCTGAGCCGCGCGCGTGAGCAAGCGGTGCTGGAGATGACTTTCTCAGCAGCCTGCCGCCAATTGGCCATGCGCGCCCTGCGTCTCATCCTCGGTCTCATTGGGTTCACGGCCGTAACCGCGCAGGTTGTTTTGATGCGGGAGCTGCTGGTCCTGTTCAGCGGGACCGAGATCTCGCTGGGGCTGATGCTCGCAAGCTGGCTCCTGTGGACGGCGTTCGGCAGCGGCGTCGCCGGGCGGCTCGGCGCGAAGTCCGTCACCCCTGCGCGCCTGACCGCCACCCTGGAGATTCTGATGGCCGCCGTCCTGCCCGTGACCATCTTGGGCGCGCGCGCCGGCAAGAGCGCGCTCCAGACGGCGCCCGGCCAGATCTTTGGGCCCGGCGCCATCCTGTTCGCCTCGCTGGTGGTCCTCGCTCCGTTCTGCGTTCTCAGCGGATGGCTCTTCGCTGCCGGCAGCCGCTTGTACCGCTCAGCGGCCGGCGCCTCTACCGCGGCTGCGACCGGAACGGTGTACCTGGTCGAAGCTGCCGGTTCGGCTGCGGGCGGCATTCTGGCGAGCGTCTTCCTGATCCGCTACCTCGACCCCCTTCAGATCTCGTTCCTGCTCGCATTGCTCAACCTTCTCGCGGCGGCGTACCTCCTCATCCTGCGCGTGAGTTGGCGCCTCGCTGTGATCATTTTCGTCGCGGTCGCTTTTGCCGTCTGGCTTATCCCGGTTACTGCTCCCGAGCTGGAGTGGACATCCCTCGCCCGGCTGTGGCGGCCTTTCCATATCGTGGCGACAACGAACTCCGTCTACGGGAACCTTGTTCTGGCCGGCCGCGAGGGAAGCGTGACCCTGTACGAAAACGGCTTGGCCGTGGCCACCGTGCCCGACCCCGAGGCCGCCGAGGAAGCGGTCCACTACGCCCTGCTCCAGCACCCGGCCCCCGAGAGTCTGCTGCTCATCGGAGGAGGCATAAACGGCAGTCTGGTGGAAGCGCTCAAGCATCCCAGCCTGCGGCGCATCGACTACGTGGAACTGGACCCGGCGATTCTACAGCTCGCCAACAAGTACTTTCCCGCGGCAATTCCAAAAGACCCGAAGGTGCGCGTTCACAACACCGACGGGCGGCTCTACCTGAAAACGACGCGGGACGACTTCGACGTCATCATCGTCAACCTTCCGGACCCCGAAACCGCGCAGCTCAATCGCTTCTATACACTCGAATTCTTCCGCGAGGCGGCGCGGAAGCTCCGCCCGCGCGGGGTCCTCTCCTTCCAGCTCGCTTCCTCGGAGAACTACATCAGCCCGGAACTCGCCGCGTTCCTCCGCTGCATCTACCTGACGCTGCGGCGTGCCTTTCCGGAAGTGACCTTGCTTCCCGGCGAAACCGTACACTTCTTCGCATCGGGCACCCCCGGTGCGCTGTTGAGCGAGCCTCGGCAATTCGTGGAACGGTTGCGCTCGCGCGGGATCCAGACCAGCTACGTTCGGGAATACTACATCCCGTTCCGCATGACCCGCGATCGGATGACCCAGCTTGAGTCCGAAATTCGTCCTCGCGCGGATACGCCGGTAAATCGCGATTTCTCCCCTGTCGCCTACTACTTCGACGCCGCGCTCTGGGGCACGCGCTTCAGCCGGAGCTCGGCTCGCTGGCTGGCCCGCCTGGAGCAGGTGGGCTTCAACCGCGTCCTCGCCTTGACCGCCCTCGCCTCGCTCCTCTTCCTTTTGCTGCTGCGCCGGCCCCGGGCCGGGGTGGGTTTCGCCGTGGCCTCGATGGGCATGGCCATGATCGGGCTCGAGATTCTCCTCCTGCTCGGCTTCCAGGCCATCTACGGGTACGTGTATCACCAGCTCGCCATCCTGATCGCGATGTTCATGGCGGGGATGGCCGTCGGAAGCTGGCGTGTCCTGCGCCGAAAGAGCGAGCCTTCCCCGCATGACTGGCGGCGCCTGGCGTGGCTTCAGGGCGTGGCCGCGGCGGCGCCCTTGCTCCTTTGCTGGGTTCTGGAAGGCCTGGGCAGCAGCTTGATCTCTCCCGTCTTCGGCCTGCTGGCTTTCCTGTGCGGCCTTCTCGGCGGCTATCAATTCCCGTTGGCGAGCCGCATCTTCTTCGCCGGCGCCGGAGAGGGGACGCGGGGCCCGGGCACCCTCTATGCACTGGATCTGGCCGGCTCGTGCCTGGGGGCGATTCTCTTCAGCGCCTGGTTGATCCCGCTGTTCGGCTTCTGGATGACCAGCCTGCTGATCAGCGTTTTGTGCTTGGCTTCGCTGCTGCTGCTGTTCCTTCGTGCTCCTCGATCACCAGGGCCGTGAACGAGAAGATGTCGGTGCGCTCGTCCTTCCAGCAGTCCCTCAGCAGCCCCGCCTTGACGCAGGTCTGTTCCAGGAACGCGGCGCGGTCCCAACCCTGCTCGACCGGAACCTGCGGGAGTAGAAGGCCCTCGCGGCCGCCCTGCTTCATCACCAGGCCGTTCTGGCCCACCTGAATCTCGTTGACGTCCAGCACGCGCCTCAGCGGCGAGAGCACGGATATCTCGTACTCCAGCAGCGGAAGCTCCTGCGGCGACACCGGCTGGAAACGCGTGTCTTGCACGGCCGCATAGGCGGCGACGTCCCGCACCGTCTGCGCCAGCGGCTTCGTGGGCGCGGTGTAGCCGATGCAGCCTCGCAGCTCCCCCTTCTCCCGCAGCGTGACGAACGCGCCACGGTCCTGTCCCAGCGCCTCCAGCTTTGTGGCCGGATCGTCGAGCAGCTTGTGCTCTTTCACCGCCGATTCCACCGAGCGCCTGGCGATGCGGAACAGCTCCTGCTTCTCGGCTTGGCCCAGCGTGAACGGCTGCTCCGCCGCCGCGCGCGGGCCGTTGCCCTTGTAGATCGCCACCGCGCCGTAACCCACCACCTGGCTGCGGTCCCCGGTGGTGTCGCCCGAGTTGGCGTAGGCAACGAGCTTGGCCTTCTTCGCCCCCAGCCTCTCGGACGCGATCATGGCCGCGACGATCGGTCCTCCGCCGCAGGCCTCCCAGACGCGGCTCTCGAAGTTCCGCAGCATGCTCAGGTAGTCCCACTCCTCGATGGCCCTCAACGTCTCGTGGTCCATCTTGACCGCGACGTCGTAAGGATGGTAGTGCGACAGATCGCTGCTGGCCACGATGATTGTGTCCGAGCCCTTTATGTTCTTCGCCAGCGCCAGGCCCAGGGCGCGGCAGACCTCGTAGTCCTGGTCGCCCATCACGATGGGAACGATCTTGAACTGGCCCAGCACTTTCTGAAGGAACGGGATCTGCACCTCGACCGCGTGCTCCGCGCGGTCCCCCATCGGATTGTGGCCGCGTCCGGAGATCTGAATCAGCTTGCTGCTCTTGGCCAGCGCGGCGGCGAAAGCCGTATCCACGGGCACCTGCCCCAGCGGCGTCGAGTAAGCGGTCCCGTCGTAGATGGCCGCGAACGGGAACGCCTCCAGGTGCGACGGCGCGATCACCACCACCCTCTCGACTTTCCTCCCCTTCAGCAGTGCGTACGAGTGCGCCGCCACGCCGCCCGAATAGATGTAGCCGGCGTGCGGCGAGACTACGGCCACGACGTCTTTGATGTCCGGCACTTTGGCCTTGGCCAGGAAACCGTCGAGCATGTTGCCCAGCTCTTTGGGGTCCGCTGGATAGAAGCTCCCGGCGTTCGCCGCCGGTCTCACCTTCTGCGGTTGCGCCTGGCAGGCGGCCTGGAAGCACGCCACCAGCAACAGGATCAGAAGCCTCTGCTTTTTCATGAGAATCACCCCCACACGCCCGGGATGGGTTGCTGGCAATACTGGCAGCGGCCTTTACTCAGGTGCAGGCCGTTGATGATGTAGCCCGTGCGGTCCACGACCACGCGGTGGCACTTGGGGCAGTAAGTCTTTTCGGCGGGATGGCCAGGGATGTTCCCGATATACACGTAGTGCAGTCCCTCGGCGTCACAGATGGCCTTGGCGCGCTCCAGCGTCCTGACCGGGGTCACCGGCAGGTTCTTCAGCAGGTACTCCGGATGGAACTGCGAGAAGTGTACCGGCACGTCCACTCCAAGATTCGCCTTGACCCACTTGGCCAGACCCTGGAACTCCCGCTCGCTGTCGTTGAGCGTCGGGACCACCAAGTACACGATCTCGTTCCACATGCCCAACTTGCGCATCGTGACCAGCGCGTCCAGCACCGGCTTGATCTCCCCGTTGACCACCTCCGTGTAGAACTTCTGCGTGAAGGCCTTGAGGTCAATCTTGATCGCATCCACGTGGCGGCAGAGTTCCTTGAGCGGGTCCTGCTGGATGTAGCCGCCCGAGACCACCACGCTCTTGACGCCCGCGGCTCGCCCGGCGTCCGCGGTGTCCACCATGTACTCGTAGTAGATGGTCGGCTCGCTGTAAGTGTAAGCGATCGAGTGGCAGTCGTTTTGCCTGGCGAGCGATGCGACTTGCTGAGGCGGCAAGTAGCGGCTGTCCACCTGCTCGGGGCGCACCTGCGAGATCTCCCAGTTTTGGCACATCTTGCAGTTCACGTTGCAGCCCGCCGTGGCGATGGAGAAGGCCTGCGTCCCAGGGTAGACGTGAAAGAACGGCTTCTTCTCGATCGGGTCGACGTGCGCCGCGCACACTCGCGAGTGAACCAGGGTGTAGTACGTTCCCCCCCGGTTCTCGCGCACGCCGCAGTAGCCGCGCTCCCGGTCGTCGATGACGCACTCCCGCGGGCAAAGCACGCACTTGATCTTGCGGTTCGGCTGCTTGTGGTAATGCTTCGCTTCGACGATGAACTGCGAATCGCCGCCCGGCATCTTCGCTCTTACTTCCCAGGCGCCACCATGTCCAACTGGTCCACCTTGCGGACGCGGCGCCGGAACTGCTCTTCCGTGCTGAATTGCGCGTTCAGAAAGGCCTTCAGCACCTCCTCGGCCACGCTGGCGCCGATCACCTGCGCGCCGATGCAAACCACGTTTACATTGTCGTGCTCCACGCACTGGTGCGCCGAGTAGGTGTCGTGACACAGGGCCGCCCGAATGCCGTGGGTCTTATTGCAGGCAATGGCCGCGCCCACCCCGGTGCCGCAGACCATCACCCCGCGGTCGGCCCGGCCGCTCTTGATCTCCGCGCAGACCAGGGCGGCGATATCGGGAAAGTCCACCGGCTCGGGGTTGAACGAGCCGCAGTCCTTCACCGTGTGCTTCCAGGACTTGAGTAACTGGACGACGGGGCCCTTCAGCGGAAACCCTGCATGATCGCTCCCCACCACAATCCGCATTGCACCTCTCCTTTCCTGTGCGCTCCCGAAAGCGGCAGCGGGCAGAAGCAAACCACTGTGCAAGAACTGGCGACGAATCAAAGTGAGATCACCCGGCCATAATGTTAAGCACCCCGGAGTGGGTTGTCAAGCCGCGGGATGGTCCAATGGCTCATCTGGAAATGGCGAAGGCTTTCCCGCGTGAAGATAGTGGAGAGAACGCATGAAGACGGAAGCGCTACGCAACAACGGTAAAATCGAGCGTTGGCACAAGTCGCTCAAGAGCGAGTGCATCCGTCCCGGAAGGCGACCGCAAGCTGGAAGCAGTCAGGCAAGAGCGGCAGAGTCGCCGCCAGCAAGCTGCGTGAGTTGCAAAAAGGCCCGGTTTGCGCGAACCATGCTGGTTGCGATCGACCCTGTGCAGCCTCGCCCTATCGGGCGCGGAATCTCGACTTCTGGAAGACCCACGACTCGACCGGAATCGGCGAAGTCGCAGTTCGCACCCGCGTGGTTTCCGAAAACGCCGTTTGAACTAAGCCGCTGGCGCGGCGGACGCTACGCGTCGTCGGTCTTCAGCAGTCAGGGGTGATCGGGATATTGTATGGGTCACAAGGAGGTCCCTGTGACCCATCTTCGAAAAATGATGCTGGATGAGCTCCAGCGTCGTAATTACGCCCAGAGTACCGTAGACGCCTACGTCAGCGCACTCCGGGGGTTCGCCAACTACTTCCACCAGCCGCCGGATCAACTCGGGCCGGAACATGTCCGCCAGTTTCAGCTTCATCTGCTGCGCGATCGGAAGCTGGCTGCCAATACCGTCAAGCAGCGCATGGCGGCAGTGCAGTTCTTTTTCGCCCGGACACTCAAGCGGCCGTACCTGCGGGCCGATTTCCCTTATCCAAAGGCGCCACGGCGCTTACCCAACATCCTCAGCCAGGAGGAAGTGACCCGCCTGATCGATGCCACCAGCAATCTCTCGCATCGAGCCATGCTGATGGCGCTCTATTCCACTGGGCTGCGCCGCTCGGAACTGGTCCGTCTCCAGGTCAGCGACATCGACAGCCAGCGGATGGTGATTCACGTTCATCTCGGCAAGGGCAGCAAAGACCGCGACGTGCCGCTCAGCCCGAAGTTGCTGGAAACCCTCCGCGAGTATTGGCGCTCGGCGAAGCCGAGAAAATACCTCTTCCCCGGGGACCGGGGACCAGACGTGCCCCTCACCACCAAAGCCGTATGGCACGCCTGCCGAGGAGCTGCCCGCAGGGCGGGCATCCAGAAGCGAGTCGCACCGCACACGCTTCGACACTCGTATGCAACTCACCTGCTGGAAGCCGGAGCTGACCTGCGCACGATCCAGTTGCTGCTTGGACACACCGATATCAAGCACACGACGGTCTACCTGCATCTCTCCCAGCGTCACCTGCATGCCGTCGCCAACCCGCTGGATGCGCTCCCGGTCTCCGATGCGGCCAGCGCGAAGCGTTCGCGGAAGAAGCAGCCGAAGTGAAGCGGCCACCTTTCGAGGTGGCCGACATCATCCGCGCGGCAGGCGGAAGCTTCATCGAGAAACACCGCTCGTGGCTGAACGGGCTGCACCGGAAGGTGCTGTCTGCCATCGAACGCTGTCGCACGGCAGCGCTCGGCGGCCATAGAGATCGATGCTCCCGATGCGGCCATCAAGCCATCTCTTACAACTCTTGCCGCAACCGCCATTGCCCGAAGTGCCAGGCCAACGCTCGCGATAAGTGGCTCGCTGCGCGCCAGGGAGAACTCCTGGCCGTGCCGTACGTTCATGTGGTCTTCACGCTTCCGCACGAGTTAGCGCCGCTGGCGTTCCACAATAAGAAACTTCTCTATACCCTGCTGTTTCGTGCCAGCGCCGCCAGCCTGTTGGAGGTCGCGATCAATCCGCAACATCTCGGCGCCGAGATCGGTTTCCTCAGCGTGCTTCACACTTGGGGACAGAACCTTCTGCATCATCCGCACGTCCATTGCGTGATCCCGGCCGGCGGTTTGTCCCCGGACCGCCAGCGATGGGTTCATCCGCGGTCTCCCTTCTTTCTACCGGTGAAAGTTCTGAGCCGGGTGTTCCGCGGGAAATTCGTCGCCGGCCTCAAGCGGGCATTCCGCCGAGAGGATCTGTGCTTGCCCGGTGCGCTAAAACCACTGACGCAAAAAAGGGCCTTCCATTGCTTCCTGCGCAGGCTGTTCCGACAGGACTGGGTCGTCTATGCCAAACGCCCATTCGGCGGACCTGAGCACGTTCTCCACTACTTGGCCCGCTACACGCACCGCGTCGCCATCTCCAATCACCGACTGGTCCGCTTCAGAGATGGCAATGTCACGTTCCGCTGGAAGGACTACGCGCACGGCAACAAACGCCGGCTGATGACCTTGACTGCCGAGGAATTCCTGCGGCGCTTTCTGCTGCACACGCTTCCTCGCGGTTTTGTCCGCATCCGCTCTTCCGGTTTTCTCGCCAACCGCCGACGCGCCGCGCTCTTGCCGCTTTGCCAGAAACTGCTGGAGACCAACCCGCGCCCGCGTTCTCCCACACCGCCAGAAATTGAGGCTGGTCCTCAAGCCGTCTGGGTTTGTCCCCGCTGCGGCGGGCCAATGATCGTCATCGAGAGGCTGACCGCTCAGCAGGTCGCCTTTGCTGACACTTCCTGATCTCGGCCCACTTCCGCAGGTACCAGCGCGTGTTTCGGCGCGTCCACTGGACGTGTGTTTCGACACCGCGTTCGGTCGTCCAACCACCTCCGAACCGCACCGCAAACGCACCGCCAGCCTCCATTTCGGTCCCCTCGAATCCTCCAAACCATCCGAACCGGTCGCCTCGGATGGCGGAAGGCTTGCACCCATGGCGCAAAGTTCGATTCAAAACCCATAACCCGCCGCGTCCACCGCAAACGCCAGCGGCTTCCTTCAAACGGCCCTACCGAAAGTGCCCCGGCACCACCTACTTGCACGCTCCGACGGCATTCCTGCCGGGGCACTTCCGATAGGGATCTAACGTTTTCTTGCCGCTAAGGTGGCATTGTGAGAGTGAAACTTCCGACGCGTGGCCCCTTGACGGACGCACGGGACACAGGTGGCATGAGCTCGCTACAAGGGGACTTCGCCGCTGGGCGGTAGAAGAGCTCCCACAATCTGTCGGGTGTAGGACTCAAGTGCTCCCTCGCCTTGCGTCGTAAGGCGGCAGACCGTCAGCGGCAACTTACCTTTGAAAGTCTTCTTGATTTCCACGTACCCAGCCTCTTCCAACTTGGCCAAGTGGCTGGAGAGATTGCCCTGCGTAAAACCGCCCTCTTTTTGTAGGTAGAGGAAATCCGCCTCACCTACACCTTTCAGGATCACCAGGATCTTTAACCTTGCAGGTTCGTGAACTAGTCGGTCCAGTTCGGAGATGCTTTGAATGCGGTCGTTCACTCGCTGGTTCCTCCCTGAGCCTGTGGCCTGGGATTGCGCCGCAAGTAGCCGAACAATCTCCACGCGCCCACTCCGGCCAGCCATACGCCTTCAACAATCCCGATGAATCGTTCCGGGAAACCCAGGGGCATCATCAGAAGTCCGGCTACAGGCAGGAGGAGCATCGATCGCCAGTGGTACGTCCGCTCTGTATTCCGGTTGAACATGCAAAGCGCCAGCGCAAATGCACCAAGTGAAACAGGCAGCCCCCACGGGCGGCTTATAAAATGGCACAACATCGACCCGCCGAACATGACGGGCACGGTCCTCACCTTGTGTTGCGTAATGTTCTCATCACGCGTCGGAAACAGCAGGCTTTCAGTCTGCAAAGCGTGCGCCTTCTCGAAGTACTTCGGCCTCCGGACGTATCCAGTCCGCACATAAGTCAAGCGGGACTTCAGGTACTCGATCAACTTGTAGTCGCCGCCAACGACAAGGATGAAGAAAACGGAGAAGAGCGCGAGAACGGGTCCCTTGAAAGTCCAAGGCTCACCAGCCGACTTCGCGATCTGCAGAAGCATCGCCGCGCTGCTCATGGCGGCGAACTCAACCCCGGAGGCGATTTCCGGCAGCCCATCGACGAACCAGTACGCGGCCGCGCGAAGGCCCGGGGAAACCGATTTCATGGCAGAATCGTTTTCCATACAATGTAGTTTGCTATACAGACTATTCATTGTCAAGTAAAGACTTGGATTTAGGCTGTATATTTGCAATGAAGCTGGCCAGCCAGCGCGGGAGATTACCCTGAGAGTTCATCGACGTTTGAGACGATCAGGAGAGCTGCAGAGACCCGAATGGAAGTGAAGTGGTGTTATCGGAAACACCACTGGTCGCCTTGCGGCCGTGCTGATCTTGAATCACGGCAAATCTGGAAGTTGAGACCACCAGGACGCGGTGGAGCCACAATGATCTTGCCGGGCGACACGGAAGCGGGCAATAGCGGGACGCAGCCATGCCGAGGCATAGCCTGGGGGGCTCATCGAGACTATGAGGCTGGGGCGTGTAGGCTCTACCAGGCGCTCCTTGTGAAGGTCATCGGATCGAACGACCTCGATGCCTTGAGAATCTCCGGCCTCACGGGCGGAATACTCGCCAACGGGGAGCGCTCTCTCTTTCCGTTTCAGGCTGAACCGACAGACCCGCGGCCTCGAATCAAAAGACGTACTTCAGGCCGAACTGGATCAGCCGGGGCGCGATGGACGTTTGCGTGACCACGCCGAAGGTTGCGGTTCCGAAAGTTGTGCCCGGGTTGGAAAACTGAGGGTGGTTCAGCGCGTTGTAAAATTCCAGCCGGAAGGCCAGTATGGCATCCTCGCGGACGCCTCCTACCCGCGTCGTCTTGCCAAGAGAAACATCCGTGTTCAATTGGCCGGGTCCATTCATGATGCTCAGGCCCGCGTTGCCATAGCCCGAGGCGCCATCGTCGCCGGCAGCGGGCGGAGCGCAGATGGCGGCCGTATCGATCCAGCGGCTGAATCGGGACTCGACGCTGCCCGGCGTCACGAGGCTGCCGTACGACGCGCCTGGGCAGATGGTCACGGTCGAAGTGCCGGCGCGGCCATAGACGCCCCCTCCGCGCGGGTCGGCGAGGGTCATGGGCAGGCCGCTCTGGACCACCGTGATTCCGGCCAGGGACCACCCCTGCAGCACGGAGCCGGCGATTCCGCGTTGCTGGAGGGCGGGCAATTGGTAGTCGAAGTTGACTACCAACCGGTGCCGCCGATCGAACGCCGCCCGCGCCCAATCCATGGAAGGATTGTTTTGGTCGTTCAGATTAGTGGTATTGTTGGCGGTTCTGGAGAAGGTATACGCCGCCTGGAACGTGAGGCCGCGAGAAACCTGTTGTCTCAAGGTGGCCTGCAGGCTATGGTATGCCGAGGCTCCGGCGTATTCACTGGCCCCCAAAGCCGTCGGCGTCTCGCCCAGGAACGGCACGCGCAACTTCCCATTGAGCGACGTGTTCGTCACGATGCAGTCCGCGGAGGAGCCGGTGTAGCCACAGTTGATCGGATTGTCGGGGCTCGCGAGCAGCGGCTGGTTCAGGCCCCGCAAGGTTAGCAGCCGGTCGCCGCTCGAGCCCACGTATCCTAAGTCGAGCGATAGCGTCCGCGATAGGCGGCCCTGGACGCTAAGGTTCCACTGCTGGAGTCTGGGGATTCTGTAGACCGGTCCGGCGATTCGGTCGGATAGCTGGGAGGTGGGAGTCCTCAGGACGTATCCCAACGTGGTGGTCGGAAAAGGCTTCTCCAAACTGGACAGGTTGTTGCTGGCGTCCGTATTGGTGAATCCCTGGGCGAACGGAGGCGCCGTAAACATTGGCGCGCCGGCTGCGTTGCCGCTGAACGTCGGACTCGCGTAGAACCAGCCGTAGCCGCCGCGAACCGAGATGCGCCCCTGCGTTCCCAGCGGTTGCCACGCGAAGGCCGCCCGCGGCGCCAGCGTCGCCAGCGGCGTGTCATTTTGATAGAAACTGCTGGTGGATCGAACCAGTACACCAGTGGGCGGAGGGCCGAACGGCTGGCCCGTGTAGGGGTTCACCAGGCCAGGGTTGTAATTCGCGGCGAGCGTGTTACCGATCAGCGTCCCCGAAGCCGGAGGAATGGGCACTTGGGCCAGCAGCGACGGCCACATGTTGCCGATCGTGCCGGCCGTATCCATCGAGGGGCCGGCGTATTCCCAGCGCAGGCCGAGGTTCAAAGTGACGGTCGGTTTGATTTTCCAATCGTCCTGTACGTAGGCCGCGCCGTAATAGCTGCGGTAATTGTACTGGACCTCGCCGTTCGGCCCCACGCCCTCATTGGCTTGTACGGACTGGATGTTGCTGCGCCCCGAGGGGCTCTGGTTGTCCGCGGCGGAAAGGCCGAGAAGGAAGTCGCCGAAGGTCTGGAAGGTGATTCTCCCTCGGGCACTACCGGTGTCCAGGCGGCCATTGTCTTGTCTCAGGACGAATACGCCCCCGCGTATCGTCTGCTTGCCGTGAATCCAGGACAGATTGTCGCTCCAGGAGTAGGTGCCCGTGATGTCCGTGTGGTCGTTTGCCGCACTCCCAAACAATCGGAAGCTCCCCAGGGGCCCCAGGACGGTGATTTCCGGCGGCTGAGCCAGCAATGGGTCCACCGGCGTTATGCCAAAGGGCGCCGCCAGAGGGGTGTCCACGCCAATATAGTAACCGGCCGAGTGAGTGAAGCTCATCCTCTCTTCGTTCACCAGGTTTGTTCGTTATGACAGAGGTGAGCTTCACACCCGCAACGTAATCCCGGATTCTGCCCGCTTGAGCGGTCCCCCCGCCGGGCAGGATCGGGGCGCCAGGGTAACTCCCAGGGGAGGAAAACGACCTGTACTGGCGCATGGTAGCGAGATATCCCCGCCAGGAGACGGTGTTCTTGGGAGAGGCCAGATAATCGCTGTTGAACATGTACTGATTCTCGCCATAAGTAGAGGGGAGGCTGTAGGCGGAGAAACCGAGCCCCTCGTTGGCGCCTCCGCTCAGAGTTGTCTGCGGGACGGGGACCATGTACGAGCCGTCCGGGGATCGCGTTTGCAGAATCCGTAGCGCGATAGGGTTGATAGGGGCCGTCGTGGCCGTGCTTTGATTATGGCAGTCTAATTGCCTGCCGCCGGCGAATGTCAAGTACCTCGGATCGGGCTGGCCCGCATTGGCTCCGCTTGTCAGGAGGTGATTGGCGGGGCAGAACTGCGCAGCCAGCGTGGTCGCGGAGCGATCCTCTGTCAGTTGCGGCAGGATGACGTTGGATACCGATGTCGGATCCAGCCCGTTTATCTGGCGAGTACCTTGATAGGAGCCGAAAAAGAACCACTTACTCTTCCGAAACGGGCCCCCAAGGGTCGCTCCGAATTGGTTCTGTTTGAGGTTTGGCTTGGTTTGGCCCGTCGCGTTCCGGAAGAACGCGTTGGAGTTGAGAAGGTCGTTGCGGACGAATTCCCAACCGCCGCCGTGGAACTCGTTTTGGCCGCTCTTGGTGATCAGGTTCGTACTCGGAACCTGGGCGCCATAGACGGCATCGTAGTTGGACGTCTGGATTTTGAATTCCGAGATCGTGTCGGGATTGGGGACAGCGCTCGGGGCGGCAGCGCCATCCACGGTGTAGGATCCGGACGCGGTGTTGCCGTTCACGTTGACACTCTGCGTGCCGCGTCCCAGAGTTCCCGCGTTGTTCACATCGGCGGCGGAGCCCGAGGCCATGGAGAGCACCTGAGTGAGGTTGCGCGTGTTCAAGGGGACCGAGGTGATTGTCTTTCCGTCAATCAGGGCTCCCGTCGAGGACGGCGCCATACTCAAACGGCAGCGGCAGGGCACCCGCTCGGCCGGGTTTCCCGGCTCCAGGCGCGCATCCAATATCGGCGTCTCGGAGACATTGACGATAACAGGGGACATGCGCGCCGTCTTGAAACCCGGCGCGCGGAACTCCACTTCATAAGTCCCCGGCGCCAGCAGCGCGAATCCGTAGCGGCCATTGAGATCGGTGACCGTCGTCTGGCGCCAGTTGGTCGCCGGTCTCAGGATCGCGACGTTCGCGGAAGGGATGGCAGCTCCCTCGAGGGTCGCGATCGTTCCCGCCAACGCTCCCGTTGTAGCCGACTGGCAATATCCGCGCGGACCGCACGCGAGCGCCGCGAGCAGCAAGGCAGCCAGACGCGGGAATCGGAACTGGTAACACACTCTGCACTCCTTGTGGGTTGTACCCCGTATGTAGGCACTGCACGGCATGGGGCGGGCGCCTGCCCCACAAGGCAATGTACCCTCTGGACGCCGGCGATTACAACCCAGGTTCCCAAGCCAGAACGAAGCGCTGGCGCCCGAAGGACGTGTCACTCGTTGCGAAGCGCGGCCACGGGGTCGACGCGGGCAGCCCGCCACGCAGGAACGTAGCAGCCGGCCAGGGCCACCGCCACTAACAGCCCGCCTGCGGTCAGAAGGGCCTGGAGTCCCGGCCGCTCGAGCCACCAGACGCGGCTGGCCAGCATCCTGGTCAGGAGAACCGCGCCGGCGCCTCCCAGGCAGACACCCACGGCAGCGAGACGCGCGCCTTCTCCCAGAACCTGTGAGAGCACCCGGCTCCTCTTGGCGCCGAGGGCCATGCGAATCCCAATCTCACGGGTTCGCGCCGAAACGCTGTGCGACATCACCCCGTAAATCCCGACTGTAGCCAACAGCAGGGCGCTGCCCCCAAACAGCAGCAGCACATTGAGAGCGACCGAGATGGGACGAAACAACTCCGTGCGTAAGCCCTCCAGGGTGAAGGCGTTCGTCACCGGCTGGTCGGCGTCGAGAGAGCGCACGACTTCTCTCACCGCGGCCACCAGGGGTGCGGGTTCAGTGGAAGTGTGGGCGACCAGCGTCATGTTGGGCAGGGCGGCCTGAGAGTACGGAACAAGGACCTCGTACTCCGGTCCCACCAGCAGGTTCCGGATGGCAACGTCGCGCGCCACCCCGACCACGCTCAATCCCTGGCCGTTGAACTCGATGCGGCGGCCCACGGGGTCGGCGTCCTTCCATAGTCGGCGCGCCAGACTCGCGTTTACCACCGCCACCTGCGGCGCTCCCGCCTGGTCCTGTTCGTTGAACATGCGCCCGCGCAGCAGCGGAATGGAAAGCGTGCGGAGGTAATCCGGGCTGACGACCCGGAGGGCAGCCCTTGCCAGGTATGCTTCACTACCGGCGGAAGAGTCCACGGCTCCTTCGATTTTGACCGGGAAGACCGGCGCCGACACCTGGTCCACGGGCAGGCTGCTGGCCACAGCGGCGGAGCGGACCCCACTGAGGGCAGCGGTCCGGCGCAACGCCTCCTGGAAGAAACGCAGCCGGTGTTCGGCGGAGGGATGACTGTTCTCAGAGAGGGACACGGTCAGGCTCAGCCGGTGATCGATGGGGAAGCCCCAATCCAGACTCCAGAAGCGGTAGAGGCTCCTGAGAAGGGAAACCGCGCTGACCAGCAGCATGACTGCCAGTGTTAGCTCGGAGACCACCAAAAGGCGGGTCATCCGGCGCTTGGAGCGACCAGTCGAGGCGGTCAGGCTTCCTTCGTTCATGGCGCGGGCCAGGTCCAGTTGTGGAGAGGCCAGAGCCGACACCAGCCCAAAAAGCAGAGCCGTGGCCAGCGTGACGAGCAGGGTGAAGCCGACCACGCGGCCATCGACGGCGAAGCGCTCGATGCCGATGCTCTCGACGAGCGGCAGTGCCGCCCTGCTCAGAGCTGCCGTCGCCTGGTAGGCCAGGAGCAGGCCGGCCAGTCCTCCACCCACCGAGAGCAGGAGGCTCTCCATGAAGAACTGCCTCACCAGGCGCAGCCTGCCGGCTCCCATGGACGCCCGCAAGGCGATCTCCTTTTCCCTTTCCACGCCCCGGGCCAGCAGCAGGTTGGCGATATTGGCGCAGGTGATCAGCAGTACCAGCAAGGCCCCGATGCCGAGGACCAAGCTGGCATTGGTGTTGGCGGCAGCCGAAAACTGGTCACGCATGCCTTGCACCCGGACGTCCCAGTCCTTGTTCGTCTCGGGATACGCCTTCGCCAGGCGGGCCGCGATGGTGGCTAACTCGGTACGCGCCTGGGCAAGAGAGACACCCTGACGCAACCGCCCGACGACCTGGAGGGTCCGTTCCTCTCGTTTCCTCTCGCGCGGCTCCGGGATAAGAGGCATCCAGAACCTGCCGCCTCCGGCCAAAACCGGTGAGGCGAACTGGGCCGGCATGACCCCCACGATGGTTGCGGGAACGCCTCCCACTCGGATGTGCTGGCCGACCACGTCCGGGCGAGCCCCGAGGTCCATGCGCCAGGACCGGTGGCTCAGCACGACCACCGGCGGCGCTGTCGGGTTGAAATCGGCGGCGGCAAGCGTGCGGCCGAGCGCGGGGGCGACCCCCAGCAACCGGAAATAGTCCTCCGACACGCGCTCGTGCCACATCCGCGCGGGCTCCGTCCCCAGCGTCACGTTGACGGCCGCCAGTTGCCAAGCGGCCAGATCCTGGAACACGGAGTTCTGAGAACGCCAGTCGGCGACGTTGGAATAGCGAACCGCGCCGAAAGCCCCTGGCCGGGCGTTCTTCGCCGATACTTCGCCTACGAGCACCAGGGACTCCGGTTCGGGGTAGGGCAGCTGCCGGAAGAAGACGGACTCGCGGATGCTGAAGACCGTGGCCGTCGCGCCAATCCCCAGCGTGAGAATGAAGGTGACCAGCGCGGTCAGCCCCGGGCGCTTGCGCAGCAACCGGACCGCATAGCACGCATCCTGGAGGGTCTGCTCCAGCCAGGGGATGCCGGCGGCCTCACGGTAGCTCTCCTTGACTTGCTGGAGGTTGCCAAGTTCCCGCCGGGCGGCGCGTCCTGCCTCCTCGGGCGCAATGCCGAGCTGAAGGTTACGCTCCACCAGCATCTCCAGGTGCGCGCCGAGTTCCTGGTCGAGCCTCTCGTCCAAGCGTTTCCGGCCGAACAGTGCGCGGATCCGGGCTGTTATTACGAGGTGCGCCGTCATGGTGTCCTCCTCAGCGAGCGGGCTCCAGGAGGCGGCTCATGATGCCGGCCATGCGTTCCCAGTTGGCGGCTTCCCGTTGCAGTTGCTTGCGGCCGGCCCGGGTAAGCGCATAGTAGCGGGCGCGGCGGTTGTTGTCGGACTTTCCCCAGTCGGACCGGATCCAGCCGCGTTGCTCCAACCGCAGCAGGGCGGGGTACAGCGTTCCCTGGTTCAACCTCAGTGCGTCTTCCGACACCTGCTGGATGCGCTGCGCGATTCCGTACCCGTGCAGCGGGCCGAGGGTTTCCAGCGTCTTCAGCACCATCAGGTCCAGCGTGCCCTGGAGAACTTCGGCGCGATGTTCGGGCATAGCGTCGGGAGCCTTTCTGTTGGCGATCTACAGAAAGAGTATGCGTTCACTCCTGTAGATTGTCAACAGAAAAAAAGACGGCCGGTTCAGATCTCCAGCCGCTCGATGCGGGCCGGATCGTTGGTGCCCAGCTTGTGGCGCGCGTCACTGGCGGTAGCGATGTACAGCGGCTCGCGCTTCATGTCCTTGAGTGGCTTCATGCCCGCCTCGGCCCGCTTCTGCTCGATGATCCGCCAGCCCACCGTATCCAGCGCCACCGGATCCTGCGCCACCAGCACCCCGTTGAAGGGCCAGGTCCACTGCGGCATGTACGTGGGTCCACCCTCGTACTGGGCCGTGACCGCGTCGCAGATCGTGAGCCGCACTTTGTTGCGGATCTCCGGCATGGCGTTCACGTCGGCCACGTAAGGGTTGCCGGCGTTGGAATGGTACTTGTTCGGGTTGTGGATCGCGCCGAACATGTTCTTCATTGACAGCGTCACACCCACGATCCCGTGGTCCTTCAGCACGGGCAGGTTGATGACCGCGTCGCACAACTGCGTGAGGGTCTTCGAAAGCAGGCTCCCGGCCTCCCCGAAAACCGTGAGGTCGCTTTCGTAGCCGAGCACGTCGTTGCCCATGAAGCGCAGGCGTCCCGAGCGCGTCGTGGGCCGGAACCCGGCGCTCTCGAGGTCTTCGTTGAGCCGGTCCCAGACGATGATCTTGTCTTGCCCCACGCCCGCCTGTTGCAGCCGCTCCGAGACCGCCTCCACCAGGGCGGTGCTGGTGGAGTTGCCCTTGCCCGCCAGGCAGTTCACCTTGAGCCCCACGGTCTCGCCCGGGCGCACCACTTTGCGCCAGGCCTCGACCGCGGTGTCGCAATTGAAATACGACTGCATCGCGCGGTCCACCAGGTCGGCGACGCGGGGCTTCGGATTCCGCGCGATGACCACCCTGGATTTAGCCGGCGCTGCCGCGCTACAGGACACCGCGGGCAGAACTACGCCCACGCACGACCGGGCGAAATGGCGACGGGTACTTCCCACCGTCTTCTTTATAGCACCTCCCGGGCGGGTCGCTCGGCCGCACCGGCACACTTAGACGAATGGGAAAAAGATCCTTGTGGTGGTGTTCACCAGGGCGTGGGTGATCATGGCGGCCCGGATGCCGCCGGACTGGGAGTATGCCCTGCCGTAGAACAGACCGGCGACTGCCGCCACCAGCGCGAATCTCCAGTTCGGAAACGCGCGGAAGGGCAGATGAACCAGGCCGAAAGTCATGCTTGCCAGGATCAGCCCGGCCGCCCGGCTGTCCAGCTTCTGGCAGAGCCACTGCTGCACCAAGCCGCGAAAGAAGAACTCCTCGGCCAGCGCGACCACCCAAAGCATTCCCAGGAAAGTCCCGAGCGCGATGCCTGCCACCTGCCACCATTCCACCGGCATAAGCCTGAACCGGACCAGCCCAATCGAGAGCGCTACCGGCAAGCCGACGGGGAGAAAGTACAGGTAGTTGCGCAGGCCGATTGCCCATTCCGCGCTCGAGGGAAGGAATCCGAATCCGATGCCCTCCGCCCGCCGGAACGACAGCATCACCATCACACCGGTCCGCGTCCACATCATCTGCCCCAGGATCTCGAGACGCACGCCAGGAGCCGGGCTATGGTAGATCGCCGAGAAGCAACCGGACAACGCCACGGCCGCCATGAACACCAGGAAAATGGAGTCCGTGTACCCGCTTCTAGGAAGAAAGAGATAACAGAAGCACGCCGCCGCGGCGAGCGACACGAGCAGGCCCAAGCCGGCCCAGTGAAACGTCCCCGTGGGGATGGCATAAGCGCAGTACGGCGCCAGGGCGCTGGCGACCATGCCCAGCGCCAGCACGGGAGGCCGCCAGCGCTGCTCCATGGCTGTCCGGACGTTGTCAAAGCCGGGCACCAGATAGAAGGACGCTTCCCACAGGAAGGCGGCGATCACCGGAGCTGCAATTCTTGCCGGCACCTCCAGGTAGTGCGCGTAGACGAGCCCTCCCAAGATAAGAAGAGACCAGACTATTACCAGCGTGAACCAGAAACCTCGCAGGGAGCCTTGCATCGGGTTCATCTTAGCACCCCAAATACTGGAACTTTTCCGCCGCGCCGGCGCAAATAATGGTGTGTGGCCTCAACGGGAAAGCTGATGGACGGCGAGGAACCCAGGGACCCTGAGCTGCTGAGCCGCATTTGGGCGGGTGACGAGGCGGCATTTACCACCCTGTATCGGCGCAGGCAGGGCGGGGTATACCGCTTCGCGTTGCTGATGAGCGGGTCCAGAGCGATGGCGGAGGATGTCACCCAGGAGGTCTTTCTGGCCTTGATGCAGGAGGGCCGGAAGTACGACGACAAGCGCGGCTCGGTCGCGGCGTATCTGTACGGGATCGCGCGCAAGAAGGTTCTGCGCCACAGGGTGCGGGACGCCGCCGCGGTCGCTGACTCGCCCGACCAGGCCGCGGGACCCCTGGACGAGCTGCTGAAGAATGAGAGCATCCGGGCGGTCTGGGACGCGGTCCTTCTTCTCCCTGCCCACTACCGCGAGGTGGTCGTGCTCTGTGAACTGCACGAGATGAACTACGAGGAGGCGTCGGCCGCGCTGGGTTGCACGGTCGGGACGATCCGATCCCGCCTGCATCGCGGGCGCGCGCTGCTGGCTGAAAGACTGCGTTCTTTCGGCCGGGCCGGGCAGGCGCGTGGAAGCATAAGCCCGGCGAGGAGTTGTGTATGAGCTGTCAGAACTCGGGCGACTTCGATCTCGATGAGAGGTTGCGGACGTTGAGAGAGTCCACGCGAGGTCTCGAAGCGCCCCAGCGGGTAGAAGCGGCGCTTTTGGCTCGATGCCTGGCGCTATCCGAACAGCCAGCCAAACAGTGGCCCCGCTGGACGCTGGCCGTCGCTGCGGCGGTGGTTGTCGCGGTGGGACTCTTCGCCTTGCTGCATAGGGCGCGCACACAGCCGGCGCCGCCGGTGCCGATGCCGCCGACGGCCGTGAGGGCGGAAGTGGCGGGTCAACCTGCGCCGCCGGCGGCACGGCGCGTCAAGCCGCGGGCCGCCACGCCTTCCGAAGTTGCCGGTGACTTCATCCCTCTGGTCCCCGACCTCGCGTGGGGGCCGGGTGAAGGCGGCCAGATCTTGCGCGTGAGCATGCCACGCTCGGCGCTACAGTCCTTCGGGCTGCCGGTCGACGAAAGCAAGGCATTCGAGTTGGTGAAAGCCGACATCGTTGTAGGGCAGGATATGGTGGCGCACGCCATACGGATCGTGCGCTGAATCAGAGAAGAATGGAAGGAGGGACATCATGAGGTTCATCTTGATTGGGTTCGCCTGGGCACTGACGGCGGGACTGGCCGCTGAACCTGGAGCGCAGATTCAGTTCGAGTACATCGCGGCGGAATTGGGCGGGAGTGTCGTCAAGGACGCGCCCTATTCGGCGGAGGCCGTGACCGAGACCACGCAGACGCTGGCGGACGGCAATCGCATCGTGCAGAAGAACACGGCCACGATCTACCGCGACAGCCAGGGACGCACGCGGCGCGAGCAGACGCTCGGCGCCATCGGCCCGCTGGCCGTGCAATCGAGCGAGCCGTTACGAGTGGTCACCATCAGCGATCCCGTGGCAAAGGTGAGCTACACGCTCGACCCGCAGTCGCAAATGGCGGCGAAGATGCCGCTGAGCGAGGCCGTCTCCACGTCGATGTCGAAGGCGGCTGCCGCCGGGCTGGTGGGGCACGCGACGGGTGATGTCGTCTACATGGCTGGCCCGAATCCGCAGCCGCCGCCGGTGCCGGGCAACGCGGTCTTCCACACCACCGTCATCCGCCATGCCGGAATGGGGGAAGAGGGGAAGACAGAGCAACTGGGCAAGCAGGTCATCGAGGGAGTGGAGGCCGAGGGAACACGGGAGACTGTGACCATCCCCGCCGGGCAGATCGGAAACGAGCAGCCGATCGAGATAACGAGCGAGCGTTGGTACTCACCGCGCCTTCAGATCGTGGTGATGAGCAAGCGCAACGACCCGCGCATGGGCGAGACGGTCTACCGGCTTTCGAACATAAATTTGAGTGAGCCGCCGCCATCGCTGTTTCAGGTGCCCACGGGCTACACAGTGAAGGAAGGTCCCCAGACGATTCGCGTCGAGAGGAAGATACAGGAGAGTAAGTAGGCTTGGGTGAAAAGGGGGCGGGCGCGTGGCCCGCCCCAGGACCGCTTGCTGACGCGCGCGGCTCAGTAATCCATGTCGGGGCCGCCGTGGCCGCCGCCGGGCATGGGACCATCTCTCTTCTTCTCGGGGATCTCGCAGATCAGCGCTTCGGTCGTCAGCATCAGCGATGCGATGGACGAAGCGTTCTGGAGCGCGGTCCGGGCCACCTTGGTCGGGTCGATCACGCCGGACACCACCAGGTCCTCATACTCACCGGTCTCGGCGTTGTAGCCGAAGTTGGGGTTGTCGTTTACGCGCACCTTCTCCATGACGACAGCGCCCTCGATGCCAGCGTTCCCGGCGATCTGCCGCATCGGCTCCTCGCAGGCCCGCTTCACGATGTTCACGCCGATCTGCTCGTCGCCGGTCAGCTTCAGGCCGTCCAGAGCCTTTGCGGCGCGCAGTAGAGCCACACCGCCGCCGGGCACGATGCCTTCCTCGACCGCCGCGCGAGTCGCGTGCAGCGCGTCCTCCACGCGGGCCTTCTTCTCCTTCATCTCGGTCTCGGTGGCCGCACCGACCTTGATCAGCGCCACGCCGCCGGCCAGCTTGGCCAGCCGCTCCTGCAACTTTTCGCGGTCATAGTCGGAGGTGGTTTCTTCGATTTGCGTGCGCAGTTGCTTGATGCGCCCTTCGATGGCCTTCTCGCTGCCCGCGCCCTCGATGATGGTGGTGTTGTCCTTGTCGATGGTCACGCGTTTGGCCTTGCCCATGTCGTCCAGACGGACGCCCTCCAGCTTGATGCCGGTCTCTTCCATGATGGCCTTGCCGCCGGTGAGGATCGAGATGTCTTCGAGCATGGCCTTGCGGCGATCACCGAACCCCGGGGCCTTCACGGCGCAGGCATTCAGGGTGCCGCGCAGCTTGTTGACCACCAGCGTCGCCAGCGCCTCGCCTTCCACTTCCTCGGCGACTATCAGCAACGGCCGGCCGCTGCGGGCGATCTGCTCCAGCAGGGGCAGCAGATCTTTCATGTTGCTGATCTTCTTCTCGTGGATCAGGATGTAGGGCTCTTCCAGCACGCACTCCATCCGCTCGGGGTCGCTGACAAAGTAGGGGGACAGGTAGCCGCGGTCGAACTGCATGCCTTCGACCATGTCCGTGGTGGTCTCCATGGTCTTGGACTCTTCCACCGTAATGACGCCGTCCTTGCCGACCTTCTTCATCGCCTCGGCGATTCTCGCGCCGATGGTGGTGTCGCCGTTGGCCGAGATGGTTCCGACCTGGGCGATCATCTCGCCGGTAACCGGCTTGCTGTACTTCTTAATATCCTCGATGACCGCCTCGACGGCCTTCTCGATGCCGCGCTTGAGAGCCATCGGGTTGGCCCCGGCGGCCACGCTCTTCACGCCCTCGCGGAAGATCGACTGGGCCAGAATGGTGGCCGTGGTGGTGCCGTCGCCGGCCACATCGGACGTCTTGGAGGCAACCTCGCGCACCATCTGCGCTCCCATGTTCTCCATGGGATCCTTCAATTCGATCTCCTTGGCCACGGTCACGCCGTCTTTGGTGATGGTCGGCCCGCCGAACTTCTTTTCCAGGACGACATTGCGTCCCTTCGGTCCCAGGGTGACCTTCACTGCGTCGGCCAACTGATTGACGCCGCGAAGAATCGCCTGCCGGGAGTTCTCGCTGTAAACAATCATCTTTCCTGCCATGTATATTCCTCCTGGTCCTTACGCCTTGGCTTTCTTCGAGGGGTCTTCGATCACGCCGAGGATCTCCTCCTCGCGGATGATCAGGAACTCTTCCCCTTCCAGCTTGATCTCGCTGCCCGAGTACTTGCCGAAGAGGATGCGGTCCCCAGCCTTCACGTCGAGCGGGATGAGTTTCCCTTCGTCGGTGCGTTTGCCCTGCCCAACCGCGATGACTTCGCCTTCCTGCGGTTTCTCCTTGGCGGTGTCGGGGATAATGATGCCGCCCTGCACGGTCTCTTTTTCTTCGATTCGCTTGACCACTACGCGGTCATGCAGCGGACGAATGTTCATAGACCAAAACCTCCATTCTTCAATTTGGGTTGCGAAAGATGGGATCGGCCGAGCGCCGACGCCCAGTAGTCATTCTTAGCACACTCGGGGGGAGAGTGACAAGTGTGGGCTGTAAACCATTGACACTTTTAGATTTATAGATCTGGTTATCGGGGGTGTGGGTGACCTGGCGCACTGGAAATTGGGCAGGCAGGACGCTGCTTTGATCCCGGTCAGCATCCTGCAACCTCTCACATATGCCATGGACCGAGTGGGGCCCTCGGACCGAGAAGCCATTCTATTTCGTGAACACGTACATGGTGGGCTCACTGGGTTCGTTTCCGGGAAGCCGCATGTCGCTTCTCGTCTCCGGGGGGGTTTCTTCAGAGATCTCCCCCGCTACTGGCGAGTGACCTTATGTGCCCGTCCGTACCTTGCGCAGCAGTTCGTCGAGGATCTCTACCTGACGATGAGAGGCATTTGGGAAGCACTAACGCTGTGCCCAGGCCAACCGAATCGCCCCATGTGTCGACCTCCCGCAGTTCGGGACTAGGCTAGTGAATTCTTATTTGCGCTGTTTTGCGTAATCGACCATGCCCTGGAAGTCGACGAACGCCACCGGCTCGTTTCCGACCACCCAAGCGTCGTGTCCTGGCGGAATGTTGAGGACGTCACCAGCCTTCGAAGTCCTTTCGGTGCCGTCATCCATCCGTGTCGTCATCGTCCCCGAGATCTGGTAGCCGTAATGCGCGGCCTGGCAGCTGTTCGTCTTGGCGATCGGCTTGACGCAGGCAGACCACTTCCAGCCGGGCTCGAACGTAGCGCGACCGATTGCGGCGCCGGCGACATTCGCGAGTTCGACCTTGCCCTTGTCGAATTTCCGGACCTCCTCCGGCGAATTCAAGCTCTTCAATTCAAACGTCTCAGCACTCATTCACTACTCCTTTTCATGACGGATGAGTCTCTCACATCGGCGTGCAAGGCTCCAGCTTGGCCGAGCAGGAAGAGAACTTCGCCGGGACCGAGTTTGTCGCCGCTAGAGAGCGGCAGATAAACCTGGATTTCCTTTTTGGCCTTGCGGCCAGCATTCATACTCCATCAGATGTGTGTTGGAGCCGCCGAGGTTCATCCTTTGAATGCCTGCCCGGCAGTCCCGAGAGGATCCGAAGATTCGTACGTGGAGTTCAAAATGGAAATGTGGGTTCGTTCCGAATCGATTATCCCGGAGCAGCCAGACGCGTTCAAACGGCGTGAAGCAGCGCTCCCGCCCGCCCCGTGCCGAAGTGGAGGTTTCCCGCCGGTTCGGTGACGGCTGTGGAGCTTGACTTGAAACGGGGTTAACATGGCCCGCAATACGCCCACGTAACTTCGTGCGTCACGACAGCTCCAATGCCGGGAACTGGACATCCAATCGTGTACAGCACCAGAAGCCGCCAGAGGGCCGGCGGCTTCAAGGTGGAGGTCGCATTCGAGTCGACGGGGAAAATGCTGGGGGTCGACATCATGGAGATCGGAACATACTGGTCGGTAAGCAGGCCCGACGGCAGCATGTATGGAGAAGGCCAAGGCGTGGTGATGACGCACGACGGCGAAGTAGCCACGTGGAAAGGCGGGGGAGTGGGCAAGTTCGTGGGTGGCGGCGCAGTCAGCTTTCGCGGTGCGATCTATTACACCACCGCCTCGCAGAAACTGGCCCGGCTCAACGGGGGCGCGACCGTTTTCGAGTTCGATGTCGACTCCGAGGGAAATACGCACTCCAAGCTCTGGGAGTGGAAGTAGTCCCGGTCGGGACGTAGTGGAGTCGTGGCAGGGATAGCGGTCACCCGGCACCCTCCGTACTGTCCAAGAACTGGATCTGCTTCAGCCCGAGCAGTTTGCACCGCCGCGGAAGCTGCCCGCTCAGGGCCGACCCGTCAGACTTCTGGAAGCCCTGCGTAGCGGCATGGCGCGCGCAAGGCTGCTTCCGGGTTCAGAGGGGATTTCCAGGCGCACTTCCTCTATCCGGGGCCGCTGGATAGGCCTTATTGTGCTTTGCAATCGACTGCGCGTTGTGACATAATCGCGCCCAAATCAGATGTGCAAGTCCGAGGTGACACCATGAAGCCGATCCGTTTCATCACCATCGTAACCTTCAGGCTGCTGGTGCGCGGGCCGGTTGCCGCGCCCGCAAGCCAGCCCGCGCTTGCCCCGGATCGAGTCGCGACTTAGGAGACCATTATGCGACGCAGAGATATCTTTCGCATCGCCGCCGCCGCCCCCGCCGCTGCTGCTCTATCGGCGCAGGTAACCATCAGCCGCAAGCGCACCGGCGCCGGCCCCGTCAAAATCACCGCCGTCGAGCCGCTGGTCATCCGCACTCCGGGCGACTCCGCGCCGCCCGATCAGCTCGTCGGCATGTCTCCGGTCGGCGCTACCACCGAAGGTCCCGGGTTGTGGAATCGCCTCGATTTTGCGAGCCCCTCGCGCACCAAGGGCCACACGCAGGCACTGCTGGTTCGCATCCGCACCGACCAGGGGATCACCGGTTGGGGCGAATGCCATGCGCCCGAAGCGCCCCGCGTGCACAAGACTCTCATCACGGACCTCTTCGGTCCGCTGCTGGTCGGCCAGGATGCGCTCGAACGTCGTGCCGCAGTGGGAGCGCATGTATTCCACCGAACGCCTGCGCGGCTATTCGACCGGCGTCTACACCGAAGCGTTGGCGGGCATCGATCTCGCGCTCTGGGACATCCTCGGTCAGTTCGCCGAGCTGCCGGTCTATCGCCTGCTCGGCGGCAGATTTCGCGGATCGGTGCCCACCTACACCGGCATCGGCGGCAGCAGTGCCGGCGCACTGAAGGAGAGCGCGATGAGGGCCGTCTCCGATGGCTTCAGCGTGGTCAAGATGGGGCTGAGCAAGGGCCGTGGCACCAGCCAAGTCGACCAGGTGGCCGCGGTCGCCGATGCCATCAAAGGTAAGGGCCAGGTCTCCGTCGATTCGCTCGGCGCCTACAAGCTCTACGAGGCAGTCAAGATAGGCCGCGAACTCGACCGCATCGCCAACATCGGCTGGTGGGAGGACCCGCTGCTGCCGGACGATCTGGAGGGCTATCCGAAGCTCGCCGAAGCACTCGACACGCCCATCTGCGCCGGCGAAGAGCTGTGCAACCGGTTCCAGTTCCGCGATCTTCTGGTATCGAAATCGGCCGACATCATCAATCCCAACGTCTGCCGCGCCGGCGGCATCACCGAGACGCGCCGCATTGCCGCTATGGCCGACGCCCATGGTGTACTCTGGGCGCCGCACATCAGCACAGGCACGGCGCTCTACGTCGCTGCCTCCGCTCACTTAGCGCTCTCGACGCCGAATCTGATCATTATGGAGGGTGGCCGCGCGCTCGCCGGCCCGCTCGGCAACGTCCTGCTCCAAGATCCTATCGCGTGGAAGCCCGGCAGCATCACGCCGCCCGACCGGCCGGGCTTCGGCGTGACCTTCCAGGAAAGCGAGCTCAAAAAGGTGACCGTGGGCTGAAGCTGGCTACGGATAACGACTCCTCTAGGCGCCTACGGAGACAACTCGGGACGTTGGCCCACGTCCCGGCACGCCTACGGCAGGGATCGAGGGCGCGGCACTCCCGGGACGCGCGCTTAGGAGGGGCGATCCTGAAGGCGCACGGGGGAGCCGAGCGGCTGCGCTACGGGTGACGGGAATTCACGCGGGACGCGGCAGGCTGGCTCGGAGAGCAGGTCCCCTTGGGACCTTGCAGGACCGCTTGCTGACGCGCGCGGCTCTGTAACCCAGTTTCTGGGGTGCGGCAGGCCTGGTCCAGTTCAGCCGCGACCTGGGGGGCATAGTTCAGAAAATGGTGGGCGGACAACAGCGTCATGAATCCGAGCCACAGCTTCACCGGCTGGCGGGTCCAGTTCCACAGGATGAGCCAGAGGAATCTCCAGTAGCGGCGCCGGTAGTGGGAGCGCACCCCCTGCCTCCACATCGATCCGAACCACACACGCAGTCTGTACCCGAGCGGCTCCCGGGGAGGCCGCTGCATGGCGCCCGGGCGCCAGGATTCCAAAGAGCGGAAGGCGCGCTCGAAGAAGGGCTCCGGCTGGTACAATCCAACCAGCAAATGGCCTAATCCCCGGAGCAGGACCGGCAGCGGCAACGTGGCGCGGAAATTCGGAGGACTGAAGTTGGTGGACTGGCTGTCCTCGAGCAGACGGTCCTCGCGCTTCAACCGTTCGAACAGCGGGGTGCCAGGCGTGGCTTGCAGAAAGCCGGTCATCGCCCAAGGGATGGCAGTGCGGCTGATAAACTCCCGTTGCCGCTCGAAAATGGTCTCGTCATCAGAATCGAAGCCGACAATGAAGCCCCCCAATACCCACAGTCCGCCTTCCCGGATGCGGAGAACCTGGCTGAAGCTGTCGCCGCGCAGGTTCTGATACTTCCGACATTCCTTCAGCCCCTCCGCGGAGGGCGTCTCGATGCCGACGAAAACATAAAGGAAATTCGCCTCCACCATGGCCGCCAGCAGCTCGGGGCGGTCCGCCAGATCGATAGTGACCTGGGCGTAAAACGAGAAGGGATATCCGTGGCGTTGCTGCCAGGCTGCCAGTTCGCGCAGCGACAACAAAGCCTGACGGGGGTTCCCGATGAAGTTGTCGTCGTCAATGAACACCTGTTTACGCCAGCCGAGCCGGCGCAGCATATCGAGTTCGCCGAGCAGTTGAGCCGAAGTCTTGACTCTCGGCCGCCGTCCGTACATGGTGATAATCCCGCAGAATTCGCACTCAAAAGGGCACCCGCGCGAGAACTGCACCGTCATGGACGTGTACTCGTCCAGGCGAAGCAGATCGTAGCGCGGCACGGGGCTCCGCGTCATCTCGGGTTTGGCGGCGATGCGGTACAACCTCTGTGCGGCGCCCTGCTCCAGGGCGGCGGCGATGTCCGCGAAGACGTCCTCCGCTTCACCGACGAGCACGTGATCCGCTTCCGAAAGCGCGACCTCAGGCTCGGTGCTGGCCCAGGGACCACCGATAAAGGTCCGACGGCCGAGGGCGCGGGCGCGGCGGAGAACCACGCGGGCGTCGGCTCGTTGCGCGTGCATGGCGCTGACCATCACCAGATCGGCCCACAGCAGGTCTTCATCGCGCAACTCCTCGAAGGCGCGATCGATGAGACGGATGCGCCAGGTGGCCGGACACAGCGCCGCGACTGTGATCAGGCTCAGAGGCGGCATGATGGATCTCTCGGGGATGACCTCGAGCATGCCTTCGAAACCCCAGAACGACGGGGGAAAGCGAGGCCAGACCATGAGCGCGTTCAGGTTCGAACCCAAGGGCGGAAACGAATCCGCCGGACTCTCGTTCGACTGGATCGATAAGGGGTCGAGTGAGACGGCCGGAGGCCGAGGCATGATCCTTCATATTGTAGGGCGAGTTGCTCACCCGACGGAAGTTGGCCCAGACGGTGTGCTCCTGCACTGCCAACTCTGCTACAGTGGTGGTTCGATGCGGCGTCTCCGCCCGCTTCTCCTGTTGTCCATCCTGGTCATCCTGGCTGGCGTTGCCACGGTGTACTACGTGCAAAAAGGGGCTCAGAGCCGTAGCACCCCCGCCGTGCCCAAGCCCCTGCCCCCCGAGATGACCTCCACCGCCACCGGCTGGGAATGGTCGAAGGCCGGTCCTATCCACACGGAGGTGAAGCTGCGGGCCAAGAACGTCAAGCAGATCAAGAGCCCGTCGCGCTTCTACTTGGAGGGGGTTGAGCTTCAGGTCTTCGACAAGGCTGGGGCCACGTTCGACAGGTTCCAGACCGACAAAGCGGAATTCGACGCCGATCAAGGCACCCTGTTTGCGGATGGAGATGTGCAAATCGCGACCGGCGAGCCCGTCGAAGGCCACCCTCCAGGGCGCCGCGTCTTCATCCAGACCTCGGGGCTGACCTTCGAGAGCAAGACCGGCAGGGTGTACACGGACCGCCCGGCCACGTTCCGGTTCGAGCACGGCGAGGGCGCCTCCGTCGGGGCGTCCTACGACCCTGGTTACCGCGAGCTTCAACTGCATTCCCAAGCGGAGGTCGTCTGGCGCGGGCTCAGCAAGGACGCGGTTCCGCTGAAGGTGGAAGCCGGCGAGCTCATCTACAAGGAAACAGACTCCGCCGTTGTGCTTTCCCCCTGGTCTCGCCTGACGCGAGGCAGCATGGTTGTGGAAGCCGGCCGAAGCGTGGTCTGGATCAAAGACGGCGACATCCGGCGAGTAGAGGCGGTTTCGGCGCACGGGGTCGACCGGCCCGAGCCGGGAAGACAGCTCGACTACGCCGCCGATCAGATCTTCATGGATTTCGGGCCGAAAGCTGAAGTGGAGAAGATCACCGGGGACGGGAATACTCGCGTGATTTCCACCGAGAAGTCGGCGCGCACGACGGTCACCGCCAAGCACGTCAACCTCGATTTCGATTTGAGCGCGGGGGGGAGCCAGCTCCGCAAGGCGTTAGCGACGGGTCAGGCCGGGGTCGAATCCGTGCCCGTGGCCGCCGGCGGCGCTCCCCAGCCGGAGACCCGGGTGCTCAAGAGTGACACCATCGAATTGCTGATGCAGGCCGGTGGCCGCGAAATCCAGACGGTCCGGACCTTGGCCCCTGGAGTCATCGAATTCCTGCCCAACCAGCCCAGCCAGAACCGCCGGCGGCTGACGGGGGATCGCATCTCCATCGCCTACGCTCCCCAGAACCGCATCCGTTCGCTCGAAGCCACGGACGCCGCCACGCGGACTGAGCCGGCGCCTGCCGCGGGAAAGCCGGCGCCGCCCGTCATGCTGACCTGGAGTAAGCAGCTTCGCGCCGATTTCGACCCGGTCCGCGGCGAGCTTGCGCGGCTGGAGCAGTGGGGCGACTTCCGGTACGAGCAGGGCGACCGCAAGGGGCGCGCCGAACGGGCCGTCTTCTTTGCCAGCGAGAACTCGATCGGGCTCACCGGCGCCGCGCGGCTGTGGGATCCCACCGGCTCGCTGGCGTCGGACCGCATAGTGATGAACCAGGCGACCGGGGACGTCGCCGCCGAGGGGAACGTAGCCTCCACGCGAGAGCCGGAGCGCGCGAGCAAGCCGACCGCGGTGCTTTCGGCCAGCGAGCCTTTCCATGCCAAGTCCACGCGCATGACCATGACCAGCGGACGGCGGCTCATCCGCTATGAGGGGAACGTCGTGCTCTGGCAGGGGGGCGACCGCATCGAGGCGGACCAGGTGGAGATCGACCGCGGTGACCAGACCCTGTCCGCCCGGGGCCACGTGCGCAGCCAATTCGTCGAGCAAGCCGCCGGGGAGAAACCGTCGGCGCCCCTCTACACCCTGATCCGCGCGCCGGAGCTCTTCTACAGCGACAAGACGCGGACGGGGCGATACACGGGCGGGGCGGTGATGGTGCGCGCCGGCCTCGAAGTCACGGCGGCGGAGTTGCGGGGCGTGTTCGCGGTGAAGGACGACTCGAGCGAACTCGAGACTGCTTACGCGGACGGGCAGGTGCACATCGTCCAGTCGGCCCCGGACCGCACCCGCAAAGGTTCGGCCGAGCACGCCGAGTACACGGTCGCGGAGGGAAAGGTGGTCCTGACCGGAGGCGAGCCCGAGTTTATCGACAGCCTCCGCGGCTCCACTCGTGGCCGGGAATTGACCTGGTTTGCCGACAATGATAGGCTGCTCGTCGAAGGCCGGGAGAACCAGCCGGCCGTGAGCCGGATACTGCGCAAGTGACCTCCATGCGAAAGCTTCAGACCTGCGAGATCTCGAAAACATACGGCGGGCGCAAAGTCGTGGACGACGTTTCCATGCTCGTCGAGCAGGGCGAAGTGGTGGGCCTGCTGGGCCCCAACGGAGCCGGAAAGACGACCTCGTTCTACATGATCGTGGGCCTGATCAGCCCGGATTCGGGCCGGGTCCTGCTCGACGACGAAGCGATCACCTCGCTGGCCATGTACCAGCGGGCGCGCAAGGGTATCAGCTACCTGCCGCAGGAACCCTCGGTGTTCCGGAAGCTCACGGTGGAGGACAACCTGCTGGCGATCCTGGAAACCCTGCCGCTCAACGGCAGGGCGCGGCGCGAAAGGATGCACAGCCTGATCGAGCAGCTCGGGCTCGATAAGGTCCGGCACAACAAGGGCTACACGCTGTCGGGAGGTGAGCGGCGGCGGGTCGAAATCGCCCGGTCGCTGGTGATCGAGCCGACTTTCCTGCTGCTGGACGAGCCGTTTTCCGGCATCGACCCTATTCAGGTCCTGGAATTGCAGAGGATCATTTTCGATCTGAAGCGCAGCGGCATCGGCATCCTGGTCACGGACCACAACGTGCGCGAGACGCTGGCGGTGACAGACCGCGCCTACATCATCAATAACGGCAAAATCTTCCGCGCCGGCAGCCCCGAGGCCCTGGGCCGCGACCCGGAGGTCAAGCGCATCTACCTGGGCGAAAGCTTCCAGCTCACCCCGTAGCGGCGGGGACGCCGGGCTGAAGCCGGGCAGGCCCGGCCCTTACCCTGTTAAAATGAGGCGGGATGAGTTTGCTGTCGCCAAGGCTGCAGTTGAGGGTCGCGCAGAAGCAGATCCTTACCCCCGGCCTGGTGCAGATGGTGACGGTCCTCCAGTTGAACCGCCTGGAGCTGAAGGACATGATCACCCAGGAAATCGCCGAGAATCCTGTTCTGGAAGAGGCGGTGGAGGATGGCACTCGAGGAACTGACGCCGGAGGAGGTGCAGGCGCTGCTCGAAGCCGAGCGGGACGCTGCCGAGCCCGCGGCCGCCGACCAGGGGATTCTGGAGACCGTCAGCGAGGCGGCCCAGCAGGCCGAGGAAGCCCCGGAGTCCGAACCTGAAGCGCCGGAGACGAGACGCCGCCGGCTGAAACGACGGAACAGAAGTCGAGCCACGGACCCCTTCGACGAGATCGATTTCGGCTCGTTCTTCGACGATTACCTGGATCCGGGATTACAAGAGCCCGGCCTCGGAGTCGGTCGACAAGCCGTCCTTTGAGACGTTTCTTTCGGCGCCGGTGACGCTGGGCGACCACCTGCGCTCGCAGCTGAGCGTCCTGGTGCTTTCCGACGACGTGCGCGACGCGCGCCGAACCGATCATCGGCAACCTGGACGAGAACGGCTACCTGACGGTGTCGCTGGAGGAGATCGCGGCCGGAGGCGAGACTCCACCGTGCAGGACCTGGAAGAGGCGCTGAAGGTGGTGCAGTCGCTCGATCCCGCCGGGGTGGGCGCGCGCGACGTCCGCGAGTGCCTGCTGCTGCAGCTCGAGAGCCGGAACGCGCGCGGGCGGGGTGGCGTGGCAGATCGTGTCAGACCACCTGAAGCTGGTCGAATCCCGCCAGTACAAGGAACTGGCCCGCCTGCTGGGCCGGCCGCTGGAGCACATCCAGATCGCCGATCACGTGATCCGCACCTCAATCCGCGGCCCGGCCTGCGCTATTCCGGCGCCGGGCGCGCGGCAGGTGGAGCCGGACGTCTTCATTCTCCAAGGATGGCGACGATTACATCATCCAGATGAACGACGACGACCTGCCGCAGCTTCGCCTGAACGCGCAGTACCGCCGCATGCTGGACCGCGACCAGGAGCCCAGCAAGGAAGTCCGCAACTACGTCAAGGAGCGCTACGCGTCGGCCATCCAGTTGATGAAGAACATCGAGCAGCGCAAGCAGACCATCCTGAAGGTCTGCCAGGCGATCGTGCGCCGCCAGACGGAGTTTCTGGATCAGGGCATCGACTTCCTCAAGCCGATGATGATCAAGGAAGTGGCCGAGGAGATCGGCGTGCACCCCTCCACCGTCAGCCGGGCCGTGGCCAGCAAGTACGTGCACACGCCGCAGGGCGTCTTCGAGCTGCGGTACTTCTTCTCGGAGGCGGTGCAGGGGCCGCAGCGGCGGCGGCACGCCGCTGCTGCTGCTCAAGCGCCGGGTGAAGAAGATGATCGAAGAGGAAGACCGCGCCCACCCGCTCACCGACGAGCAGATCACCGCGCGGCTGCAGCGGGAGGGCATCCAGGTGACCCGCCGCACTGTCGCCAAGTACCGGGAAGACATGAAGATTCCGTCCACCCACCACAGACGGGTTCGCGAATGACCGGCGAGATCGACGGAGGATCCAATGAGAGTCACCTACACGGGACGGCAGGAGCCGTTTACTCCTGCTCAGCAGAAGAAGCTGGAGACGAAACTGTCCAAGCTGGCGAAGCTGCTGGATTCCAGGGGCGGGGAGCGGGAAGCCCACGTCATCCTGACCTCCGAGCGCCATCTGCGGCGCGCTGAGATCACGATCAACATCTACGACCACCCCATGGTTGGGGTGGCGGCGGAAGCAGACCAGTTCACGGCCCTGTTCCAGGCCATCGAGCGGCTGGAGAAGCAAGTCCTCAAGCTGCGCGCGAAGAAGCGGGACACCAAGCGCGAGCCGAAGCCGGCTTGGGAGCCTGCCGCCGCTCCGGCCGCCGGCGGGCCCGCTTACGAGGAGTCGCGCGGCAAGAGGATCTTCCGGGTCGATGACCACGCCGGCCGTAAGCCCATGACCCTGGAGGAAGCCCTGATGGAGCTCGACAAGACCCGTGACTATGTCGTGTTCCGCGACGCGGAAACGGACCGCCTGTCGGTGCTTCTGAGACGCCGCGACGGTCACTTCGACCTAGTCGAGGCCTGACGCGGGTACCCATGGCCGCCAGCCCAGAGCGTACTCGCGGGGCGCCGCAGCCGGAGCTTGCCGTCATTACCGGCCTGAGCGGTTCGGGCAAGGGCACCGTCCTCAAAGGTCTGGAGGACATGGGCTACTACTCCGTGGACAATCTGCCGCTGGACCTCATTCCCAAGTTCAGCGAACTGCTTCGCGATTCGACGGCGATCCGGCACGCGGCGCTGGTGGTGGACATCCGCGAGGGCGAAGCTTTGAAGCGCTTTCCCAGCGTCTACGCCAAGCTGCGCCGCGCCATTCCCGCCACCCTGATTTTCCTGGAGGCGGACGACGACGCCATTGTGCGGCGATTCAGCGAAACCCGGCGCCCGCACCCGCTGGGGAGGAACGAGTCGGTGCTCAAGAGCGTGCGACGCGAGCGCCGGCAACTCGCCCCGATTCGCGCACTGGCCGACCACATCATCAACACTTCGAAGTTCAATGTACACGATCTGCGGGAACTCATCGGGGAGACCTTCGGGGGCCACAGCGACCTGTCCAAGATCAGCGTGTATGTCACCAGCTTCGGTTACCGCTACGGGGTGCCGCCCGACAGCGATCTGGTCTTCGACGTGCGATTCCTGCCGAACCCCAACTATATCCCCCAGTTCAAAAAGCTGAGTGGCCGGCACCCGCAGGTGGCCCGCTACATCAGGTCCTTCCCGCAGACCATGGAGTTCGTGGAGCGCATCTCGCAACTGTTGGTCTACCTGCTGCCTCACTACATACGCGAGGGCAAGAGCTACCTGACCATCGCCTTCGGCTGCACGGGAGGGCGCCACCGCTCGGTGATGATCGCCGATGACATCCGCAAACGCCTCGCGCGTCACGGCTTCCGCGTCAAGACCACGCACCGGGACGTGGCAAAGAGCTGAGGGCGGCTCGGGCTGGCCCGAGTGCGGGCGCCAAACTGCGCTGGCTGCAACGCGATCCGTTCCGCGCACCGCCAAACCGCGGCATGAATGTGCCAGATAGTGATATACTTCAAGTGCGCTTGAATATACCGCATAAGTGGGCCGGAGCTACCCCGCCCTGCCAAGCAGGTCTCAATCGCTGAGGGATTGAATGAAGAAGATCTTCGTAGGGAACCTGGACTTCGGGATTGCCGAAGAATCCATAAGGGAGCTTTTCGAGAAGTTTGGCACGGTCGAACGGATAGACATGGTGCGGGACCGGGACACGGGTCAGCCGCGCGGGTTTGCGTTCGTCGAGATGGCCGATAGCGAAGGGGCGGACCGGGCAATATCGGAGCTGAACGGCACGATGCTCGGAAGCCGCGCGGTCAACGTGAATGAAGCACGCCCCAAGGGAGCGGGCGGAAGTGCCGGCGGATTCCGGCGTCAGGGCGGCGGTCCTTCGCGGCGCCGCCGGGAGCCGCGCTGGTGAACCCGGCTGGCGGGAGTGCGACAGCGTGACGGGCACAATTGTGGGGCTGGGCGCTAGCACTCGAACCGGCACAATCCGGACTCAGGAGGGTTCTCGGCTGGTCTTTTCCGCCACGGGCGTCTTGGGCGACTTTGATACTCTGGCTGTCGGGCACATGGTCAGCTTCGATGTGGACCGGGTCCCGCCGCACCACACCGCCGTGCGCGTCTTTCGCGAGCCGTTGAGCGCGAGCGCGTCGGTGAAGAAACCCGACGGTTCGCCGGACCTCCGCTACGCTGGCTTCCAGCAGGCGGGGAACATTCGCAGCTACAGCTTCGAGGTTCTGGCGGGCGGTCATCCGGTGCAGCACTTTGTCGTCACGGTGGACCTGGCGCTGATGCTGAAACACCACATCGGCGTTCAGGAAGCCCCGGCTCTGTGTATGCGCAAGCTGGCGACGGACCTGAAAGACCTCCCGGGTTCCGGGCGGCACGAACTGGATGACGGCGATCTTATCGCTTATGCTGCGTCCCGGGCCGCGGCGGTCGAGAGGAAGAGGCCGAAGCAACCGTTCACCGGCCGCCGCGGTCCCCCGCCGCCCGCTCCGTCGAATCGTATGCGGGCGTCGTGAGCACTGTCGCTCCCGTCGCTCTTGACTGGCTCGCGTGAACCACGCGAACGGAGGTGAAGATGGCAGGACGCGGCAGGACGACTTACAAGAAGAGGCAGAAGGAACAACTGCGGCTGGAACGCCGGGAGCAGAAGGCCGCGCGCAAGCTGGCCCGGAAATCCGCGAAGGACGAGCCGCAGGTGGAATCCGGGGACCAGACGGACCAGCCGGAGCAAGTGGAGCAACTGGAGCAAGCCGAGCAAGTGGAGCAACCTGCTCCTGAGCAGCGCTGATAGAAGCTGCGTTCAGAGACCCCGCTGAAAGACGTTTGCGCCGCGTCGAACGGGTCAGCATTCCTACCGGCCGAGAAACCAGCGAGCCTCAAATACCAGGGCTAGGCAATGCGGACTTCCAGTGCCGCGACTGCCTGTCTCGGGATGGTGACTTCCAGGCCTCCAGGGGCCTGCCTCACCGGCAGAGCGGCGGGCGCGACCTCGTTGGGCTTCTCAAAGGTGTTCGCGGCGCGCCTGTCGGCGTGCGTCAGGACTAACCCGCGCGCCTCCTGAACCGGCACGCCCTGCACACGGATGCGCGAGGTTACCGCGTTGTCCAGGGACGGATTGGTGAGCGTGATCGTGAGCCGGTTGTTTTCGACCGAGGCCGAGCCGGCGAGACCCGCCAGGACGCCGGGCTGCCGGCTCCTGGTAGTGACCTTCAACTCGGGGGTCCGGATCTCCATCGGGACGCGGCGGCCGTTCATGTGAGGCCGGTACAGCTCAAAGGCGTAGTACGCCGGAGTCCGGACGAACCGGTCTTCGATCCCCCAGAAAAGCGAGTGGATGCAGTTGACGGTCTGGGCCACGTTGGCCATGGCGATCTTCTCGGCGTGCCGGTTGAAGATGTCGAAGGTCATGGCCGCGTGTACGGCGTCGCGCAGCGTGCCGACCTGGCTCAGGATGTAAGTGGGAGTAAGATCGGCTGCCTGCCGGTACCAGGCTCCCCACTCGTCGATGACCAGCCTGGTGCGGTGTGACTTGTCGTACTTCCCCATCACGTCCCAGTGACTGGTGATGACGGACTCGGTCCGCGCGCCCTCGTGCAGGACCATGTACCACTCCTCGGGGGTGAAGTCGCCCGCCTTGAACTCGGGCCGGCGGAAGTCCGTGTAGTAGTGGACGGAATAGCCATCCGGAGGCCGGCGGGTCCCCATGGTCTGGAAGAAGCCGTCGGTCCAGTTCAGGTCCATGTCGAAGTTGTGCCCGCGGGGGCCCACCGCGACCAAGAACAAGCGCTCGTAGGAAGAGAGCTGGGAGGCGAACCGGTAGTACAGCGGGACGTACTCCGGCGCCTCCAGGGTGCCGCCGCAGCCCCAGCTTTCGTTCCCCACGCCCCAATAGCGAACGTGGAAGGGATCGCGATCTCCATTCGCGGCACGCTCGTCCGCCAGGCTGACCGTGCCCACGGGCGCGTTCGAGTACAGGACCCAGTCG
Source organism: Bryobacterales bacterium (assembly GCA_963798455.1). Classification (GTDB taxonomy): domain Bacteria; phylum Acidobacteriota; class Terriglobia; order Bryobacterales; family Bryobacteraceae; genus CAWCTD01. The sequence continues at coordinate 2,269,129 of CAWCTD010000003.1, read as the reverse complement.
TGGAACTCCTGGGCGGAGCCGGACGCCATGTTGGCGGCGAGGTAGGGTTCGGCGCCGACCTCGCGGCACAGGCGCATGAACTCGTGAGTTCCGAACTGGTTCGTCTCGGTGGCGTGAGTGCCGGCGGGCATCCGGGATTCCCAATAGTTGTAGGTCCGCGGGCGCCTGGCCGGATCGCCGATGCCATCGCGCCAATGGTAGCCGTCCGCGAAACATCCTCCGGGCCACCTGAGATTGGGCGCGGCGATGCGCTTCATGTCGTCGATGAACTGCTTCCTGATCCCCCCGACGTTTGGGACCTTGGAGTCGCGGCCGACCCAGATGCCGTCATAGATGACTCCGCCCAAGTGCTCGATGAAGTGTCCGTAGATGTGCTTGCTGATGGCGGGGCCGGGCTCCCGCGGGCGGACCTCGATCTCGGCGGCCGCGGAATCGCTCTGCTGAGCTCCCCACAGCACTCCCAGGCCCAGTGCGGCGCCGCCTTGGATCAGTTCGCGTCTGCGCATTTGCTTGGTTCTCCCGGTGGAAGTCTCATCAGGCCTCTTCCGTGGCTGCCGGTTGCGGGAAGCGGCCCGGACCGTTAGAATAGAGCTTTCAGATGCGTCTTGTCTACTCCAACGCGTTCCTCTTTAGATACCGGGGCTACTGGCCCCGGCACCGCTAGAGTGGCGTTGGCGTAGACTGCGTTTCCAAGGATTTCGTCGAAACCGACCCACTCGAAAGAGTGGGTTTTTTTGTTGGAAGAGGAAGGCCATGATTATCTCGATGGGGTCGCACGCGACCAAGGATCAGATCGACCGGGTTTGCGAGCGGATTCGTGAGTTCGGCTACAAAGTCCATTCGATCGAGGGTGAGGAACGCGTGGTCATCGGAGCCGTGGGCGTGGGCGATGTGACGGCTTGCCTGGAACAGATCGAGGCGATGCCGGGCGTCGAGAGCGCCGTGCGGATTTCGGCACCCTACAAGTTCGTCAGCCGGGAATTCCGCTCGGAGCGCACGCGCGTGCGGGTCAACGGCACGGAAATCGGAGGGGATGATTTCATCGTGATCGCCGGGCCGTGCTCAGTGGAGAACGAGTCGCAGATCCTGCGGACCGCCGAGGCCGTGGCCAAGGCCGGCGCCCGTCTGCTCCGCGGCGGGGCCTACAAGCCGCGCACATCGCCGTACGAGTTCCAAGGCCTGGAATTGGAGGGGTTGAAACTCCTCCGGAAGGCCAAGGAGGCCACCGGCCTGTCGATCGTTACCGAGGTCATGAGCGACGGTGAAGTGGATCTGGTTGCCGAGTACGCCGACATCCTGCAAATCGGCGCCCGCAACATGCAGAATATCTCTTTGCTCAAGGCGCTCGGCCGCACCTCGCGTCCCATCCTGCTCAAGCGCGGCATGAGCTCCACCATCCGTGAACTGCTGATGTCGGCCGAGTACATCGTGGCCCATGGAAACCCGCAGGTGGTGCTGTGCGAGCGGGGCATCCGGACGTTCGAGCCCGCCACGCGAAACACCTGCGATATCACCGCCGTGGCGGTGCTCCATGAACTGACGCACCTACCCGTGCTGGTCGATCCCAGTCATGCCACCGGCCGGCGCAGCCTGGTGCCGCCCCTGGCGCGCGCGGCGGTGGCGATCGGCGCCGACGGGCTGATCGTCGAGGTCCACCCCAATCCCGAGAAAGCTTTCAGCGACGGCGCGCAATCGCTGGCGATCCCCGAGTTCGAGGCCATGATGCGTTCTCTGGACCCCTACATCAAGATCTGGAGAGACTCACGGGTAGCCGAAACCACGGCCGCGGTGTAAGCTACTCTTTAGTGAACTTCCGTTTGCATCCGGCGCTGGTGGTCGCCCTTGTGCTGGCTCTTTGCGCCGGCGCGATTCTCGGCCTCGCCTGGTTCAGGTCTCGCCGTGCCTCCACGGTCGGCGACATGGCGGCGTATCTGCCGGCCGGGGAAGGCGTGATCCTCGGCGTTGACTTCACCTCGCTCCGTCAGACGGGCGTGCTGGACGCCCTCAACGGGTCCGGCGTCGCCCAGGAACCGGAGTACCAATCCTTTGTCCTGGAGACGGGCTTCGACTACCAGCAGGATCTCGACTATGCCCTTGCCTGGTTTCGGAAGGGCACATTCTGCGCACTGCTCAAAGGCCGCTTCGATTGGTCGAAGCTGAAAGCGTACGTGGCCAGGCAGGACGGCACTTGCCGCAATTCTTTCTGCCGGCTCGAAGGCAGCAAGGTGGAGCGCAGAATCTCCTTCTTCCCCCTGAGCAAGGGAGTCATGGCCCTGGCGGTAGGCCCGGACGAATGGGCGGCGGCCATGCTGGTGGGAAAAAAACCCACGCGGCGGGGGATGAGCGTCCCCTCTCAACCGGTCTGGTTGCTGGTTCCAGCCGAAGCCTTGCGAGACACGAACAGCCTTCCAGCGGGCACGCGCCTCTACGCTAAGGCCATGGAGAGCGCCGACAAGGTGGTGCTGTCGCTCGCCACGGAGGAGGGCCGGTTGGCCGTCCAATTCGATGCCACCTGCCGCTCGGCCCAGGACGCCTCCACGCTGGCGTACCAATTGGATGGCGTCACTCGTCTGTTGAAGGAGATGATTGCCAGGGAAAACAAGGCGCCCAATCCGCACGACCTGAGCGGGGCTCTGGCCGCCGGCGTGTTCAACAGGGTTGACCAGCGCGTGCTCGGCCGCTGGCCCATCGACCGCCAGTTCCTTCAGAGTATACTGGGAGATTCCCACTAAACCATGTCTTCCTCAAAGATGGCAGGCGTTCTTTGCACCGGCAACATCGTCTTCGACATGCTGGTCCATCCGGTGGACCAACTCGCCTGGGGCGCCACGACCTGGGTGGACACCATCGGCACCAGCATGGGAGGCAATGGCGCGAACACGTCCTATGCCCTGGCCCGGGTCGGGGTGCCCGTGCGGCTGCTGTCCGTGGTCGGAGACGACAACTACGGCGACGAAATGATGGCCGGCCTAAGGAGCGTGGGAGTCGACACGCGAGCCGTGACCCGGACCTGGGGCGCTTCCGCGACGACCATTGCGCTGGTGAAGTCCGACGGCGACCGGCTCTTCCTGCACAAGCCGGGTGTCTGTCTGTACGCGCTTCCCGAGCCGGTCGAGTTCTCGCCGGCGCTCATCGAGGGCGTGTCCTATTACCACCTGGCGAACTTTTTTTCCCTCCCGGCTTTCCGGCCTCATGCCGCTGAGACTCTGCGTCGCGCCCGGGCCGCGGGGCTCATGACCTCCTTGGATGCGGCCTGGGATTCACAAGGGCGCTGGTTTCAGGATCTGGGTCCATGCCTGCCGCACGTCGATCTGCTGTTCGTGAACGAAGAGGAGTCTCGCATGCTGACGGGACTCCCGGACCCGCTGGAAGCCGCGAAGGTGCTGAACAAAGCCGGAGCCCGGACAGTTGTTGTGAAACTGGGCGCCCGGGGGTGCATGGTCCTGGCGGATGGGCAAGAGTTCGATGCTGCCGGCTTTGAGATCGATGTGGTCGACACCACGGGTGCCGGAGACTGCTTCGCCGGTGGTTTTCTGGCCGCCATCCAACGAGGCCTGTCGCTGAAGGAGGCCGCTCGCATGGGCAATGCCGTGGGCGCCCTTTCCGTGCGCCGGGTCGGCTCGGTCGCGGGACTGCTCTCCTGGGAAGAGACCGAGGAGTGGATGGGCAGGGCCAAGACCCGCGCTTAAAGTCGCGGGACCAACCTATCGATCTCCTGTTCTTCTTCCCGGCTGCCGCCCTGGTGCAGGTCCTTGGACATGACGGCCAATGTGTGATGGAGGCTGACGGCCGGATCGTACTTCGGGATGCGAATCTGGCTCACTACGAAGGGCGTTCCAAACCCTCGGCCCGCTGAGGAGAAGGACTTCACGTAAGCGCGCACTGGCTGGGAGTTCAGGATGGCGCAGAGGTAGTGGGCTTCCTCGGCGGTCTGGGTGCCGATGAAGGCCGTGGTTTCGAGCGGAAGGAGCATTTTCCGCCCCAGCGGACCCTCCCACTCGGAGATGACCGCCGCGGCGAGGTCGCTCGCCATACGCTTCCAAACGACCTTGAACGGCTCGAATGTCTCCCGCCCGACATTGAACTGGCTATAGAAAGGGTTCGCCGCCTCCATGTGGTACTTGCGGTAAAGCGCGCGCGACATCAGTTCGTCGCGGAATTGATCGAGGTATTCGGCAGTCTTCGGCCACCGCTCCCGCATGACGGCCTCGGCGTATCCGCTTCGTGCGAGTGGGTCCTGGACCAGCAGGACGTGGACGCCCGGCTCGGCGCGCCATCGCCGTACGTCCGACCCGCGCACCGCGGGATACACGGGTTCACTCTCGATCACAGCCGTGGCCGGCCTGATGGCTTTCTTGCCCAGTTCGGGTAGATTCCTCACCCGGACCAGCCCCTCTGGAAGGGCTTGCCGCACTTCCAGCCAGAACACCCCGTAGGGATTGGCGTTGGCTCCGAGCATGGCTTTGTACGGGTTGGTCCCCGCCAGTCTCGACAGATCCTCCGCGTTGTCGCCGAGCGTCTGCCACGGCCCCTGCGGCGCCCCAAGCGGGCGGGCAATCAAGGTCTGCCTGCGCAGTGCCCCATCCCCGTCGCGGTCCCAAACATGGTAGGGAACCGGATAGCGCGTCTCCTCGCCCTTGGTCAACAGGATAGCGGCCGTCTTGTTGGCGGCGTCCTTGAAAGGCCGCAGCTTCACAAAATCGTGGACGCCGCGGACACCCAGAGACGGCCCGCCGGCTCCCAGCCTGAACCGCCGGAAACCCTCGCCGGCGCCCTTGGACTTGAACACCTCCTGGGTGATGAGGAAGGCCAGCGTGCCTCCGGGCTTGAGGTAGCGGTCGGCGGCGGCGTAGGTGAAGAGCATGGAGAGATCTTTCTTGCCTGCCCCGAGCCTCGCTTCGAAGCCTTTCAAGGAAAACAGCCCATAGTGTTTCCAGAGCGGCAAAGTGGCTTCCCGGTATTCGTGCGGAAGGTAATCCCAGCGCACCCAGGGTGGGTTGCCGACCACGTAGTCGAATGGCTCGCATTCCCGCGGATCCAAAATGGCGTCGCGACAGAATACCGGGATGTCGTCGATGCTGACTCCCGCTGCCAGATCGCCCAGCGCCGACAAGTAGCTGGCGCGAGCGGCCTGGGCGGATTCCGGGTTTAGCTCGAACCCATGGATGCCGGCCAAGATGCTGTGCGCGGTATCGGCATAACGCTTGGCACGTTCAATGGCCAGGACCAGGAAGACGCCTGGCCCGCAGGAAGGATCGAGCAGGCGCCGGCCGGGGGCGCCATCATAGCCCGACTCGTCCAGGATCAGTTGGGCCAGCCACCGCGGCGTGTAGTACTCGCCCTGCGCGTGCCGTGCTTTGCGGTCGTCGGTCACGGTCCTAGTTCAGGAAGTAGGTGCGGTACAGCGTGTCCCGCTGCTTGGGAATGAAGCCGGCATCGCGGATGAGGCGCCGGAGCTCTTCCTCGGTGGAGCAGTGGTGCGCGCCGGCCGCCGAGACGACGTTCTCCTCGATCATGATGCTGCCTACGTCGTTGGCTCCGAACCGCAGCGCGATCTGGCACAGCTTCAGCCCCTGCGTCACCCAGGAGGCTTGGACGTTGAGGACGTCCTCCAGGTACAGGCGGCTGACGGCGAGCGTCTTCAGGTATTCGACCGCCGTGGCCTCCTCGCGGACCGAGCGGCCGAGCGCCGTGTTCTCCTTCTGAAACGTCCAGGGGATGAAGGCCGTGAAGCCGCCGGTCTCCTGCTGAATTCGGCGCACAACGTCCAGGTGATTCACGCGCTCTTCGAGGGTCTCGCCGCAGCCGAACATCATCGTCGCCGTGGTGCGCATTCCCAGTGCGTGAGCCACCCGGTGCACTTCGGCCCATTCCTGGGTGGAGCACTTGAGACGGCTGACGCGTTGACGGACGTGGTCGTCGAGAATCTCGGCCCCGCCTCCGGGAATCGAGTCCAGGCCCGCCTCCATCAGGCGGGCGATCGTGTCCCGAATCGTGAGGCCGCTGACCTCGGCGATGTTGAGGATCTCCGGCGAGGAGAAGCAGTGCAGGTGAATCCGGAAGCGTTGCCGGATCGAGCGCAGCAGATCCTCGTACCACTCGATCTTCAGGTCGGGGTGGAGCCCGCCCTGCATCAGAACCCCCGTGCCGCCCAGATCGAGCGTTTCCTGGATCTTCCGGAACAGCTCTTCTTTGGAAATGACGTAGCCTTCCGGATGTCCGACGGGCCGGTAGAAGGCGCAGAAGGTGCAGAACTCCGTGCAGACGTTGGTGTAGTTGATGTTGCGGTCGATGATGTAGCTGACGACGCCTTCGGGATGGAGCTTGCGGCGCGCGGCATCGGCGGCCATACCGATCCCGATCAGGTCCGTGCTCTTGAGAAGATCAACCGCCTCACCATGCGTCAACATGCGTGCGATTTCCCAGTCGGCTCCAAGAGTTCGTTGAAAAACCTGCCCGAACGCGGGCCAGGACAAGACGGGAGTCTTATCCCACACGTAGAATCAGCACCTTGCGTCCACGTGGGGTAAGTCTCCTGACTTGCCCAGCAGGTTTTTCAATGAACTTCCAAGATACCAAACTCAGTGACGTACCGCAGGAAGAGCTGGAGGCCACGGTACTCCTCGTCGCCAAATTCGAGCGTCACGTTGCGGGCGAAATACTCGCGCACGAGTTGCTCCGGCAGGCCGCGCGAGGCCGACTCGGCGCGCACGATGTCCTCCACGTGCGCCAAGCCGAAACGGCACGACTCCAGGAACGGCTCGGCCAGGTCCGGCCGGATGCACTCCTTGCGGCCGCCCCACACGGCGAAGACCATGGGCAGGCCCGTGGTCGCGGTCCACTCCTCGCCCAGGTCGAAAACCTGGTATGGGGAATGATCGATGTCCACGCGCAGGGCCGGGTCGCCGATGATGAGTGCGCCGTCCGCGGCTTCCAGCATGGCCGCCAGATCCGGCCTGAAGGGAATCAGGCGTGGCCGTGCGCCGTGGTTGAGTGCCAGCAGGATGCGCGCGAGCTGCACCGAGGTCCGGGAGCTTGTGTCAACGGCCAGAACCCGGATCTTCTCTCGCGGCGCCTTGGAGACCAGCAGAATGCTGCGGACCGCGCCCCGCGATGCAATGCCCGTGCCGGGGATGATCTCCAGGCCCAGGCGCGGGAGTTCGGCGGAGGGAACAATTCCGATATCCGCCCGCCCGTCTTCCAGCCGGTCGGCGCACTCTGAAGGGACGCAAAAGTCGAGATCAAAAAGCCCGCGCTGCTCCCCGTGCAGCATGCCCCACACCAGTGGGACGGTATTGAGATAGCTCACCGCGCAGACGCGGAGCCTGCGGCCCGAGGGGTGTTGGTGACTCAAAATCCATAGTCTCACGCAAAGACGCAAAGGCGCAAAGATCCTCCCTTATGGCTTTGCGGTCTTAGCGGCTTGGCGTGAGCCACGGGCCTCTTCCTGGTACTCCCTCGATTGCGCGCGCGAAGGGGGCGTGCTACTTTTTGTGTTGGGCGTCTCCCGCGTTCGCCCCTTGCTGAGGAAACCGATGATGCGACCAAGCCGGCTTCTTGTTTGTGCTGCCGTTCTATGGCTTGCCCCCGTTCTCGTGGGGCAGGTGACGCTGAATCCGAGCCCCGCGACTGTGCTGGGTCACCCCCAACTGACCTTGCGGACGGCCAATCCCAACCTTGTCGAGGGCAGGGAACTATATAGTCCCAGTGCGGTGGCCATCGACACGAGCGCAACGCCGCCCATCCTCTATGTCGCTGACACCGGCAACAACCGGGTACTGGCCTGGCGCAACGCGTCGCAATTCAGCAATGGCGCCTTTGCCGATCTGGTCATTGGGCAGAAGGACTTATTCTCCACGTTCCCCCAGGGACCGGGATATGAACTGACGGGAGGGCTCTCGGCCCCCACGGGCGTGGCGGTCGACGCCATCGGTGATCTCTTTGTCGCCGATGCCGGGAACAACCGCGTTCTGCGATACTCACGGCCCTTTGCCGATCCTCAGCAGGTGAAACTGCCGGACCTCGTCATCGGCCAGGCTTCTCTCGGCACGCGGGCCGCCAACAGCGATCCTGACACGCACACCATATCGGCCCGCACGCTTCGTTTGAACAATGGCTCCGCATTTTACCTCGTGTCCCTGATTCTTGATACGGCCGGCAACCTGTTTGTCGCGGATGCGGGGAACAACCGTGTTCTTCGATACAAGGCGGCCGATGTCGGTTCCTCAGCGACCAACGGGCCGGCGGCTGACTTGTTGCTGGGGCAGTCCACTTTTACTTCCACCCCACAGAATCCTTCCTCGACCACCGACCTCACCCGGCTCGCTACTCCGGCCGGCATGGCCATGGACTCCGCCGGCCGCCTCTACGTGTGCGATGGCGCCAATCGTGTACTGGTATATCTTGCGCCTCTCGCCAATGGCGCGGCCTACCGGATGATGGGAGGCGTGCCCAATACGCTGGGCCTTCTCCAGCCGCCCGACGCGCGGACCCTGTACGCTCCGAATGGCGTGTTCTTTGTGGGGGATCGCCCCTACGTCGTGGATACCGGCAACAACAGGATCCTGAGATTTCCGAAATACAGCGACTGGCCGGTCGACATCAGCACGCCTCCTACAGCCGATGATGTCATCGGGCAGGCAAACTTCACCGACTACAAGGCCAACCGCGGCGCCGCGCAACCTGCCGTGAGCCAGCCCGCCGTCTCTCTCTCTTCTCCGACGCTTGCGGTACCGTCCGCGGGAGACCTGTTCGTTGCGGACGATTTCAATCACCGGGTCGTCGTGCTGAGTGACCCCGCCACGACCGCCGGAGCCAACACCGCCACCAAGCGGGTGCTGGGACAGGTGTACCTGGACGGCAACTCCGCCAATTATGTGGAGGGGCGCGAGTTCTCTTTTGGCGGCGCCGGTGGCGTCGTTGTGGACACCCACTCCAGTCCTCCGCATCTCTACGTGGCGGATACCTTCAACAACCGCATCCTTGGTTTTCGCGACGCGCGTATCGCCCGTCCCGGCGACAAAGCCGATCTTGTGATCGGCCAGCCGGACTTTTATCGTTCCGTGGCCAACTACCCCAGCAACTTGGCGACCCAGCCCACGAGCAAGAGCCTGTACAATCCGGTGGGGGTTGCCGTGGATTCCTCGGGGAATCTCTATGTGGCCGATACCGGCAACGGACGCGTCCTTCGCTTCCCGGCGCCTTTTGATCACGGCAACTATCCTGGCGCCGACCTGGTCCTGGGCAAACCGGATGTCACGACATCCCGGGACTCGACGCCCGACCCCACCTACAGCACCATGTTCTCTCCAGTCGGCCTTGCTTTTACCGCGGCAGGCCATCTGCTCGTTTCCGACTCGGTGTTCCACCGCGTGCTGTTGTTCCGGAAACCTGTGGGCGACTTCAATACGTTTATGGCAGCCAGCGGGGTAATCGGACAGACCAGTTTCTACGACCGGGTGAGTGGCAGCGGCACGAACAGGATGAATACGCCCACGGGCATCGGCGTGGACACCAGCGACCGCTTGTTCGTTTGCGACACAGGCAACAACAGGGTGCTGGCCTACGACAGCATTGGGTCGGCTCCGTCCAACCCCAGTCCCGCGTTCCTGCTGACCGATGTAGACAAGTACGGCGGCAAGCTGAACGCGCCCCAAGGGATCTACGTGAGCCCGGTGACCGGAGAGACCTGGGTGGCCGACACGGGCGCACGATACATCCTGCGTTACCCCAAGTTCGAGACGCTGGTCCTCAGCCCTCTGCCTGACTTCGTCATCACCACCAGTACCACCGTGGACGAACGGGCTCTGGCGCTCACCGTGGACGGTTTCGGCAACCTCCTGTCGGCGTTGTCCACCAACCGGATCGGGTTCTACTTCGCGGCGTCAACCCCGAGAAACACGGCGAACCTCCTTTCCGGCCTTGCCCCGGGCATGATGGTCTCGCTTTACACCATGAGCGCTAGCGAGCGCGTGTTCGCGGCGCAGACGGTCTCCGCAGCCTCGCTGCCGTTACCCACGGAACTGGCCGACATCCAGGTGCTGGTCAACGACCAACCCGCCCCGCTTTTGATGGTTTCTCCCAGCCAGATCAACTTCCTCATGCCCATGAGCACTCCAACCGGGACCACCATCCAATTGCAGGCGGTTCGGAAGTCGCTGAACCAGATCCTGGCGGTCGGCTGCGCTGCGACGCAAATCTCGTCCAACCCGGACCGCTACGCCTGCTCCGGCCTTCTTCAGACGAATGTCGCTTCACCGGCGCTCTTTGCCGGTTCTACCAAATATGAGGGCACGGGCCAGATCGTGGCCTACAACGTGAAAGCCAGCGATGGCTCCTCTTATGGCGTCAACTCAACCTCGAATCCGGTCGCGCGCAGCGACTACATCGTGCTCTACGGAACTGGCCAAGGCTTCATCCCGAACGTGCCTGCTGACGGCGCGGCGCCGGGAGGCGTGTACTGGACACCGGGCTCGAAGCCACAGGTCATTGTGAACGCGGCCTTCGTGGGGGACGACAACGTCTCTTTCTCCGGCTTGAGCCCGGAGTACCCGGGGCTCTGGCAGTTGAACGTAAAGATCCCGGACACGACCCCTCCCAGCACTTCGACCGGGGGGGCAACGCTCCTGGTTGTGGTGCACAAGGGCATCGCGAGCAACGGTACGACGCAACAGGAAAAGAGCCGTATCGTCACGACGATTCAAGTCAAGCAGTAGGGCGCGCCAAACGCAGATCTGACCTCGCCCGGACTGTAGAAACTCCAGAGGGCGCGCCGCTGGTGCGCCCCTACTTGAGGCCCTTCGCCATTTCGTTTTCGACCTGGCGGAAGCCCGCGGGCACTTGAAGCTTGGAGGGATCGACCGCGCCCGTGGAGAAGTTGCTCGACTCGGTGGTCATCTCGATCAGCGCTCCCGTCGCGGCGGGTTGCTCCTGCTGTTGCTGCTGCGGCTCTTCCTTCTTCCGGCGGCCGAGCCCGCCGAACCCGCCCAAGCGGCCCAGCGCGCCGCCGATGGAGGGAGTTGGGGACTGCTGTTGCTTCGGTGGAGCCGCCTCCGGCTGGGCCGGCTGGCCGGGCTGTCCCGGTTGGCCCGCGGCGCCCATGGTCACCACCTGAAGCACCGGCACACCCTCCAGCCTTGCTCCTTCCTTCTGGAGATCCGCAAAAGCCTTGGCCATGTCGCCGCGCCCCTGCGTGAACGCGTTGCTCCCCGGCATCCAGGCCAGCTTCTGCGACATCTTCTGGTAAAAGGATCTTACTTCCTCGTAGCCCGGGACGTCCTTGGCCATCCACATATCGGAGGTCACATTCATCGACCCCTTGTTGCCGGACTCCTTGTCCGTCCCTTCCATCTCCAGCGTCAGTATCACCTCACGCGTGTTGAGACCGGAGATCTGCCGGGTCTGACCCGTGTCCTTCACCGAGGCCTTGAAATTGACGTCGGTTTTGCCCTCCGATTGCTGTGCGGCCTTTCGCGACATCTGATCCAAGAACTGCGCCATCTGCGCGAAGGTGATAACCGAGTAAGTCTTCTGCCGGAAGTTGATCTCGGTGATGGTCTCCTTGCCCAGGTCGATAATAGTCGCCGTCTCGGCGCCCAGGCGCGCCATCACGTCGCCCTTCACCAGCACGGAAGTCTTGACGGGTTCTCTCGCGCTTCGGGAGAAGACCCCAGCCACCTTCATCATGCTGGCCATCATCCCGCCCGTGATCTTCGACGTCTGGTCGTAGCTGAAGTCAGCTCGCAGCCCCGCCGCACCCAGAAACGTCAGGCATCCCACAATCACAGCTCGAATAGTCATAGACACATGATATGCGATCCGGAGCCTGGGTTAGAATAGGGCAATGCCCGAGGAACCGAGCGACGGCACGCCGCTGGCGAGTTTCGAGGCCAGCCTGGACGAGTTGGAGAAGGTCGTCAAGGAGTTGGAGACCGGCGACCTGCCGCTCGATCGCGCCCTGGCGCTTTTCGAGAAAGGGATCGGACTCAGCCAGACTTGCCGGAAGCAGTTGGAAGAGGCGGAGAGTCGCGTCGAAATCCTGATCAAGAAGAACAGCAAAATGCAACCCGAACCTTTCCGCCCCGACAAGGAATGACCCTCCGCGACTACCTGGTTGATCAACAGACGCTGGTAGACGCCGAACTGGCGCGGCGGGTGCCTTCCGAGGACACTCCCCCGCGGACCATCCACCGCGCCATGCGCTACAGCCTGTTCGCCGGAGGAAAGCGCATACGCCCGATCCTCTGCATGGAAGCCGCGCGCGGGGTCTCGCTCTGTTCGCGCGGCGTGGAGACGGCGGCTTGCGCGCTTGAATTGGTCCACACCTACTCCTTGATCCACGACGACCTGCCTGCGCTGGACAACGACGATCTGCGGCGCGGACGGCCCACCTGCCACAAGGTGTTCGGAGAGGCCATGGCCATCCTGGCCGGCGACGCGCTCCTCACCATGGCCTTCCAGGTGCTGAGCGAGACTGACAGCGTGGACCAGGGCCGGAGGGCTCGCATGGTCCTGGAGCTGGCCACCGCGGCCGGCACTCCCAAGGGCATGGTCGCGGGCCAGGTCTGGGACCTCGAAGGGGAAGGGAAGACCCCCGACCCGGTCCTGCTCGAGACCATCCATCGCGCCAAGACGGGCGCGCTGCTCCGGGCCAGCCTGCGCATCGGAGCCATTTACGCCGGCGCCACGGAAGAACAACTCGGCGCGCTTTCTGGTTATGGCGAGCACGTGGGGCTTGCCTTCCAGATCGTGGACGATCTGCTGGACGTTGAGGAGTCGTCCGAAGCGCTGGGCAAGACGGCGGGCAAGGATGCGGCCCAACACAAGATCACCTTTCCCGCGGTCTACGGCATCGAGGAATCGCGCCGCATGGCCGAGCGCGAGAGAGCGGGAGCCCATGCCGCTCTCGGCCTGTTCGGAGACCGGGCCGCGCGCTTGAAGGAGCTGGCCGACTTCATCGTCCACCGCCGCGCATGAAACCCGCGGGCAAACAACGCCTGGACCTGTTGCTCGTCGACCGTGGTCTGGTCGAGTCCCGCGAGAAGGCCCGCGCGCTGGTGCTGGCCGGCCATGTGCTGGTGGATGGCCAGCGGGCCGCCAAGCCCGGCCACAGTGTCTCGCTGGAAAGCCGCGTCGAACTGCTGGAGCGGCCTCCTTACGTGAGCCGGGCGGGAAAGAAGCTCGCAGCCGCGTTGGACGCCTTCCGGATCGATGCCACCGGTAAGACCTGCCTGGACGTGGGCGCTTCGACCGGAGGTTTCACCGACTGCCTTCTCCAGCGCGGGGCGGCGCGCGTCTATGCCGTGGACGTGGGCAGCGGGCAACTGGACTGGAAGCTGCGCAACGATCCCCGCGTGGCCGTACGCGAGGGCATCAATGCGCGCTATCTGAAGTTCCAGGACATCGGCGAGCTTGTCGATCTGGCGGCTTGCGACGTCAGCTTCATTTCGGTAACGTTGATCCTTCCCCGCGTCGCGGCCCTGCTGCGCGGGCAAGGTGAAATGGTTATACTCGTCAAGCCCCAGTTCGAGGTCGGGCGGGGTCAGGTTGGCAAGGGTGGCATCGTGCGCGACCCGGCGCTGCACCAGGCCGCCTGCGCGCGGGTGGAGAGAGCCGTGCGCGACCTTGGTCTTTGCGCGGACCTGATGGAGAGCCCGATTCTGGGCGCGGAAGGGAACAAGGAGTTCCTCTTGTATGCCCGTCATTGAGACGATCGGATTGGTTACCAAGCCGCATGCCCCCAAGGCGGCGGAAGTCGTGCCCTCGCTGGTGGCCTGGCTGGCCGCCCGCGGCATGAAACTGCGCTTGGATGACGTCACCGCTTCCTACGCCGGGCGGACGGACGGTCTCCCCAGGAACGAGGTGCCCGAGGGCTGCCAGTTGATCCTCGTTCTCGGCGGTGACGGCACGCTGCTTTCGGCCGCGCGAGCCTTGGGCGGCCGGGAGGTTCCGGTGCTCGCGGTGAACCTCGGGGGACTGGGCTTTCTGACCGCAATTACGGTCGAAGGACTCTACCCCGCACTGGAGGACATCCTTCGCGGGGAGCATCGAATCGGGCTGCGGCGGATGCTGCACTGCGACGTGGTGAGAGGCGGCGAAACCGTCTCCAGATACGAAGCGCTGAACGACGTCGTGCTGACCAAGGCCTCCATCGCGCGCATGATCGACCTGGAGACGCACGCGGACGCGCAGCTTGTCTGCGTGTACAAGGCCGACGGCCTGGTGGTCTCGACGCCCACCGGCTCCACGGCGTACTCGCTCTCGGCGGGCGGGCCCATCGTGTTTCCTTCCGTGGCGTGCCTCTGCCTGACGCCCATCTCGCCGCACATGCTCACCAACCGGCCGGTTATCGTGCCGGCGGAAAGCGTGATCTCAATTCGAAATCGCGCGGCGGACAGCGAGGCCTACCTGACCATCGACGGCCAGGTCGGCGAGCCCCTGAAGCACGACGACGTGGTGGTGTGCCGCAGCTCCAGCCACTCGATCCATCTCATCCGGCCGCCGAAGCTGAGGTTCTTCGACGTGCTTCGCGAGAAACTCAAATGGGGCGAGCGCTGAGACGCATCTCCCTGACAGGTTGGATTTTCGTGGGCATGGCCGCCGGGGTTGTGCTGGGCCTGATTGCACCCGGCTTCTCGCGCGGGCTGGCGCCGGTGAGCAACGTCTTCCTGCGGTTGATCCGGTCCATCATTGCGCCGCTTCTGTTCAGCACACTCGTGTGCGGGATCGCCGGCATGGGAAATCTGAAGGCCATGGGCAGGATCGCGCTCAAGGCGGTCGTCTATTTCGAAATCGTCACCACGGTCGCTTTGTTCCTCGGCTTGGGTGCGGTCAACCTGGCGAGACCCGGGGAGGGGATGACTCTCCGGCAGTCCGTGGCCACGGCCCCGGCCGCAGCCTCTCCCCCCAGCGCCTCGAGTTTCCTGGAGCACGTGTTCCCGTCCAGCGTCATCGACGCCATGGCCCGGGGCGAGGTGCTCCAACTGGTCGTCTTCTCGCTGCTGTTCGGGGTCGCCTGCGCCGCGGTCGGGGAAAAAGCCAGACCGGTGGTCGATTTCGCCCGGGCGCTGGCTGAGGTGATGTTCAAGTACACGGGCTACGTGATGTGGCTGGCCCCGTTGGGCGTGGGCGCGGCCATGGCGGTGACGATCGCAGGCGAAGGCTCCGGCGTCCTGGTCGGTTTGGGCAAGCTCATCCTGACCATGTACGCGGCGCAGGCGGCCTTTCTGTTTCTCGTGCTGGGGACGGTCATGCTCATCGCGCGCGTCCCAGTCCGGCGCTTCTGGAGGGCCGTCCGCGAGCCCTTTCTGATTGCGTTCTCCACCGCATCGAGCGAAGCCGCGCTGCCTCGGGCGCTCGAAAACATGGAGAGCTTCGGCGCGCCCCGGCACATCGTCTCGTTCGTCATCCCCACCGGTTACAGCTTCAACCTGGACGGTTCCACACTGTACCTGTCGCTGGCTTCCGTCTTTGTGGCACAGGCCGCGGGAATCGGTCTTTCCGTCGGGCAGCAACTCCTCATGATGCTGACCCTGATGCTAGCCAGCAAGGGCGTGGCGGGGGTGCCGCGCGCGGCACTGGTCATCCTGACCGGCACTCTGGCCCAGTTCGGGCTGCCCTTAGAGGGGGCCGCGGTCCTGCTCGGCATCGACGCGCTGCTGGACATGGCCCGCACCTCGGTGAACGTAGTGGGTAACTGCCTGGCGACGGCGGTTGTGGCCCGCTGGGAAGGCGTGCAGTTCGATTAGCGCAGCCCTCCCCAGCTTCTAGTACCGCCAGCTCGTCAAATCGGCCCCGGGAGGAGCGGTCTTCTCCATCCGCTCCATCATCTTGGGCAGGTACATCGTGTTGTAATGCAGCCGCGAGAGAGCATTGGGCAGGGCCGGATCGCCGTTCCAGCAATGTTCGGCCCGGTCACCGTACTTGACCTCTCCCTCGTAGGGGGGGTTCGTGGTTCCCTTCAAGAAATCCTCGATGTAGTAAACGGCATCATTGAGAAAGTAGGTGTCCGCGCTGCCCACGTAAATGTGGATCTTGCCTCTCAGCTTGGGCCCGAGCGCAGCCCAATCGCGCTGCAGGATGTGGCTCAGGTCAAAGTGTTCCCGCCAATAGGCCGCGACCTCCGGGTTGATGTCGCCGGTGAGTTTATCGAAGATCTTCGCCGGATAGCCGTCGCTCGCTACCGGCGAATACACAGCTTGCCAGATGTCGTACTGCTCGCCGGAGCGGCCTTTCGTCCCCAACGCCAGCTCATAGTAGTTCGTGTCCTGCTGCGTCGCGGTGACGTGACCGAGGTAGTCCCGCATCGCGGGCTGCGCCACCCTCTTGTGCGCACCCTCGAGAAAATAGGCGTTCTTGTCCTTGTAAAGGTCAATCAGCGTGTAGGCGCGAAAGTCCACCGGATCGGGGCACGCCGCGAAGGTTCCGTTGTAGTGATCGGGATAGAATATCTGGACGGCCAGCGCTTCCCATCCGCCGGTTGAGCCGCCGTACAGAAACCGCGCCCAGCCTTGCCCGATGCCCCGGAACTGCTTCTCGATGTAGGGAATCAGCTCGGTCTCGATGGCGTCTCCATAAGGTCCGACGTTCGCCGAATTGACCGCGTACGAATCGTCGTAGTAGGGGTTGGCGTGCTGAATCTCGACGATGAGGATCCGTGGAAACTTCGGCGAGATCCACTGCTGGTAGAACTTGTAGTCCTCTTCCTGCTGGATACGGTTGTAACCGGCCAGATGAAACCGCTCGCTGTAGTCCGGCTTCAGGTTCGGATCGGGAGGTTCGGTGCGAAAGTCATCGAAATCACTGGGAAAGTGCCCGTGAAAAACGGCGAGCGGATAGTGCGCCTCGGGGTGCTCGTCAAAACCTTCCGGCACGAGTATGTGCGCTCCCAGGTACATCGGGCGGCCCCAGAACCTGCTCAGCAACTCGCTCTTGATCTTGATATGCCGGACGTACTTGGTATCCTTCGGCTCGGGAATCGGGGGGATCTCCTGATCGAGAACGATCCGGATGGGCGCGGACGTTCCTTGGCCGAGTTTGAGCTTCTGCGGCTTGCTGTAAAGGTTGCCCGGCGCCAGGTTCCAGTGCTGGCCTTCGCCTCGATCCATGGGCAGCTTCACCGCATGGCCATCGGCGCGGTGGAAGCTCTCGTAGCGATGGAGCACTGCCTGGACGCAGTATTCGCCCGGCTTCAGGCCGGCAAGGCTGCCGACGGGATAGCCGAACGCGTGCTCGTCGACGATGGCCGCCCGGCCCGGTTGGAGGCCGTTGACATCCACGCCAAAGACCATCTGGGAGGCCGGCGTATCATTCACCTGCATCCGGGGCTCGGCGGAGGGATCGTTCGAGACAACCAGCAACAAGCGCCCGTCGATCGCCTGTGCGCTCCGTTCCTTCGGGAAGGAAATGGAGAATTGGGGGGCGGCCAGCCCCGGCAACCCAGCCAGCAGCGTAGCAACTATCGCCTGAGCAACTGTAAGACTTTCACCCATGTGCCTAGTGTAAATGCAATTCGAAGCGGCCGGCCACGGATCACGGCCCCGGTAGCTGCGTAGCCGCCGCTGCCGCTCCGCGGCGGCCGCGGTTCGGTACAATACTGGTTCACCCTATGTTCAAGCGATTGTCTTTGCTTGCTGTCCTTGCTTATGCTTTGTTCTCGCTCGCGGCGTGCCGGCGGTCACCGCCCGCCAACGTGGCTGCGAGCGTCAACAACCGTGTCATCACCAACGCCGAGCTGGACAAGCAATATGTCACGCAGTTCCCGCCGGACCGCGCGACTCCGGAAGCCAGCCAGGACCTGGTGGACATCCAGAAGCTCGAAGTGCTGCGCAGTCTGGTCGACAACGAGATCATGCTGCAGCGCGCGGAAAAGCTGGGGCTGATGGCCGTCGACTCCGACGTCGAGGCCAAGTTCAACGAGTTGAAGGCGCCCTACACGCAGGAGGAGTTTCAGAAGCAGCTCACGGGGCGCAAACTGACCGCGGAGGAGTTGAAGGCTCAATTGAGGCGCGATCTCAGCGTCCAAAAGCTGTTCAACCGTGAGATCACGTCTCACATCACCATCACCGACAAGGACGTGTCCGACTTCTACGCGGCCAATCGGGACAGCTTCAACCTGGCCGAGCCTCAGGTTCATCTGGCGCAGATTCTCGTAACCCCCAGTCCCGATCCCAGCATACGGAACCTGAAGAGCGACAAGGCCCAGAACGACGACCAGGCGAGGAAGAAGATCCAGATGCTGCTGACGCGGCTGAAGAACGGCGAGGACTTCATCATGCTGGCGCAGAACTTTTCCGAGGACCCCGAAAGCGCGCCGAACGGGGGAGACCTGGGATTCATCGCCGAATCGTCGCTGGAGAAGGCCAACGTCGAATTGCGGAAGATGGTGATGCAGCTCCAGCCCGGGCAGCTCTCTCCAGTCATCAGGACCCCCGAGGGCTACCGGATACTGAAGGTGATCTCCAAGGAGCCGGCCGGGCAGCGCGATCTGAACGATCCTCGCGTCCAGCAGACCATACGCGAGACGCTGTTGAACCGTAAGGACACGTTGCTCAAGGCCGCCTATTACGAGAGGGCTCGCAACGAAGCAAAAGTCGTGAATTACTATGCCGCATCCATACTGGAGAAGGCACAGGTGGGGAAGTAGGGAAGCTGCGGGGCTTTCCCGCGGGATAGAGACCGTACATGCTGCGTTTTGAGACCGCTGGAGAATCGCACGGGCAGTGTCTGGTGGCCACCCTGACCGGCCTGCCCGCCGGGATTCCCGTGTCCGCGGCGGCCATCAATCGCGAGCTGTGGCGCAGGCAGCAGGGCTACGGACGGGGCGGGCGGATGAAGATAGAGACCGATGAAGTCGGCATCGTGGCCGGCGTGAGGCACTCGCACACCATCGGCTCGCCCGTCGCCCTTCTGATCCGGAACAAAGACTGGCAGAACTGGACCGATGCGCTGCCCGTGGAAGATTCGGAAGGCGCCGAAGGGAGGAAGAAGCCGGTCACCCGGCCGCGCCCCGGACACGCGGATTTGGCGGGCGCCCTGAAGTACGATTTTCGCGACGCCCGCTACATCCTGGAACGCGCCAGCGCGCGGGAAACCACGGCGCGGGTGGCGGCGGGCGCCATCGCCAAGGCTTTCCTCGGCGAGTTCGACATCCAGATCCTCAGTCACGTTGTGGCGGTCGGGTCCGTGAAGCTCCCGAGGAGCGCCTCGTGGGATGAACTGGCCGCTCTCAGCCAGCGCACCGAGGTCCTGCTCGGCTGCGTGGACGAGGAGGCGGAACAGCGGATGAAGGCGGCCGTTGACGAGGCATATCGGACCGGAGACTCGTTGGGGGGCGTCTTCGAAGTAGTGGCCCACGGCGTGCCGCCTGGCCTTGGCGCGCACATCAGTTGGGATTCCAGGCTCGACGCGCGCCTGGCGCAGGCCGTCGTTTCCATTCAGGCGGTGAAAGGCGTCGAGATCGGGGATGCGGTCCAGGCAGCGGCCAGTCCGGGCTCCTCCGTCCAGGACACCATTCACTACGACCGGGAGCAGCGCCGCTTCACGCGGGGTTCCAATCACGCCGGCGGGATCGAAGGCGGCATCACCAACGGTGAGGACATTGTCGTGCGAGGTTTCCTGAAACCGATTTCCACGTTGCGCCGCCCGCTCGAATCGGTGGATTTCGTGACGCGTGAGGCGGCGCTCGCCGCCTACGAGCGCAGCGACGTCTGCGTGGTTCCGGCCGCGGGGGTTATTGGCGAGGCTATGGTCGCGCTGGTGCTGGCCCAGGCCATGCTGGAGAAGTTCGGGGGCGATTCGCTCGCGGAGACCAAACGGAATTTTGAAGGCTATACGCAGCAGGTGAGAGACTTCTGATGATCTATCCCATAGTGAAGTTCGGGGACCCGGTTCTGGAGAACAAGGCGGAGGCGGTCGCGGAGTTCGACACGCCGGAACTCCACAAGCTGGTCGAGGACATGTTCGAAACGATGTACGCGAACAAGGGGGTGGGCCTCGCCGCGCCGCAGATCGGCATCTCCCGCCGTATCGCGGTCATCGACATTTCCGGCGGGGAAGGGCCCCCGCGGAAACTGGTCCTCATCAACCCGGAGATCATCCGCAACGAGGGCAAGCACGTGACCGAGGAAGGCTGCCTAAGCGTGCCCGGTTTTCGCGAGCCGGTACGCCGCGGCGCCAAAGTCACGGTGCGAGCCCGGAACATCAAGGGCGAGCCCTTCGAAGCGATCGGCGAGGAACTGCTGGCGCGAGCCTTCCAGCACGAGATCGATCACCTGAACGGCAGACTCTATCTGAGCCGCCTCAGTGCTCTGAAGCGCGATATGATCCGCCGCAAGATCCGCAAGCAACAGAGAGAAGGCGAGTGGCCATAGAGAAGGCGAAAGCGAGTTTGTGATGCGGCTGGTCTTCCTGGGCACGCCTTCCTTCGCCGTTCCCACGTTGGACCGAACGCTGGAAGCCGGCCACGAAGTGCTGGCCGTCTACACGCAACCCGACAAGCCAAAGGGACGCGGACAGGAACTGGCCCCCTCGCCGGTCAAGGAGGCCGCCCTGCGGCGCGGGCTCGATGTCCGGCAACCGGAACGCATCCGCCGCCCCGAGGTGGCTGCCGAACTGAAGGAATTGCGGCCCGAGGCCATGGTGGTCGTTGGATACGGCCAGATCATTCCTCAAAGCATCATTGACATTCCACCGCTCGGCATCATCAATGTTCACGCTTCGCTTCTGCCGAAATACCGCGGCGCCGCGCCCATCCAGTGGGCCATCGCGCGCGGCGAAACCGTCACGGGCGTGACCACCATGCGCATCGACGCGGGCCTGGACACCGGCGACATCTTGCGGGTGCGCGAGACGCCCATTGGGCCGGACGAGACCGCGGTTGAGCTGGCCGCCCGTCTGGCCGCGATGGGAGCGGAGCTGCTTGTCGAAACGCTGGAGGGCCTCAGCGCCGGAACCATTCAGCCCAGGCCGCAGGATGACGCCGCAGCCACGCATGCCCCCATCCTGCGCAAGGAGGACGGCCTGATCGATTGGAACCTGACGGCGCACGAGGTTTACAGTAGAGTCCGCGGTTTTGCGCCATGGCCCGGCGCATACACTTGGTTCCGGGGCCAACGGCTGAATGTGTGGAGGGCGCGGCCCGCCGAGACGGCGGCTGGCAGGTCCGGCGCGCTGGTGGCGGCCGGCCGGCGGCTGTTGGTACACTGCGGCGAGAGCACCCGCCTCGAATTGCTCGAGGTGCAGATCGAGGGACGGAAGAAGGTTGAGGGAGACGCTTTCCTGAACGGCCAGCACGTGCAGGCGGGCGAAGAGCTAGGATAGAGGACGCCGTGAAACTACCGCTCGGCTATCGTTACGCATCGACCTACGCAGGCATCCGCAAGGAGAAGAAGGACGATCTTGCATTGATCGTGTCGGCGACGACGGCCTCGGCGGCGGGCCTGTTCACCACGAACCTGGTGCAGGCGGCTCCGGTCCAGGTTTGCCGGACCCACCTGAAGGACTCGCGGGGGAAGGCGAGCGCGATCCTGGTGAACGCGGGAAATGCCAACTGCGCCACTCGCTCCGCGATGAAGGTGACGGCAGCCTGTTGCCGGACGGCCGCGGCGAAGCTGAAGGCCCCCATCCGCCAGATCCTGCCCGCCTCGACCGGGGTCATCGGGGTCGATCTCGATCGCAAACTCATCACCAAGGCGCTGCCCGCGCTGGTGCGTGGCTTGAACGGCTCCCATTTTGACGAAGTCTCGCGCGCCATCCTGACCACCGACCGTGTTCCTAAGGTGGCCTTCGGAGAATTGCCGCTCAAGCGAGGCGTGGTCCGGATTGCAGGCATGGCCAAAGGCGCGGGCATGATTCACCCCCGCATGGCGACCATGCTGTGCTTCGTCATGACCGACGCCGCAATCCCTCCCGCCCGCCTCCGCAGGTCGCTCGCTGTGGCCGCGGAGCGCAGTTTTCACCGTTTGACGGTGGACGGAGACACTTCCACCAACGATACCCTGCTGTTGCTCGCCAACGGCGCCAGCGGCATCGGACCCAATGCGAAGGAGCAGTTGGTCTTCGATGAAGTGCTGAGCTGGGTTCTCCAGGATTTGGCCGAGATGATCGCCCGGGATGGCGAAGGGGCGCGGAAGAAAATCACGATCCACGTGCGAGGCGCGGCTGACGATGCCCGCGCCACCGAGATCGCCCGCGCCATCGGCAATTCGCCCCTGGTCAAGACGGCCATCGCCGGTTCGGACCCCAACTGGGGCCGCATCCTGTCGGCGGCGGGCGCCGCCGGGGTGGCCTTCGATCCTTCCAGTGTGGACATTCTCCTTCAAGGAACCCAGGTGTGCTCCGGCGGGATTGCCACCAGCTTCGATGAGCGGGAACTGAAAAACGACCTCGACTCAACCGACTGCGTCATTCGTTTCCTGATCCGCGGCCGGGGCCGGGGCGAGAGCTGCTTCTGGACCTGCGACCTCACCGAAGACTACATCCGCATCAACGCCAGCTACCGAACCTGACCGCAACCGTCAAGGCGGTCTCTTTGTACAATATAGGCAGGCTGGGCTCGCCGCGGGGTACGGGCGTCAGCGGACAATGTCCCGGTGTCCGCTCTTGCCTATTGTTGGTTCCGGGTGCGAGGGTTTAGTTTCGTCATGGCGAGATTGCCCAAAGGGAGGTCGCCCATGACAGACAACATCAGCGAAGGCCCCGACAGCGGCGTACCGCTGACTTCGTGGAAAGAGATCGCCGCTTATCTCCAGCGGGATGAGCGCACGGCCCGCCGCTGGGAGAAGTTCGAGGGTCTCCCGGTCCACCGCCATCATCACCTTTCGCGCAGCAGCGTTTATGCCTACCCGAGCGAACTGGAGGCGTGGCGGGCGAACCGGAAACCGGCTGCGGAATCACCACGTTCGACCTGGTGGCGGCCGATACCAGCCTTTGCTTCTACGATCGTCATCGCTCTGTCCCTCTTGATGGCCGGCAGTGGGCCGCACGTCGGCGCACTGGTCCAGGCGGCGGATGGAATCGTGACCCGGCAGGTGTGGAGTGGAACGGAAGCCAATTCTGTCGCCGCTCCTTCGCCGGACGGCCGTTATCTCAGCTTCACGGATTGGAACACCGGCGATCTGGCGGTGCGCGATCTGACCACCGGGCAGAACTGGCGGCTGACCCACAAGAAGGGCGGCTGGGAGAACTGGCACGAGTACGCGGAATCCCCTGTATTTTCCCCGGACGGCAAGCAGGTGGCTTTCGGTTGGTACAACCAGCAGGATGTCTGCGGACTGCACGTTGTGGGGATGGACGGTTCGGAGCCTCGGGTCCTTAATCCGGGCGCGGGTTTCCCCGCGGGTTGGTCCCAGGATGGGAAGTCCATCCTGGCACTCGTACCTCTCAGGGGAGGAGTCCGCCAAGCTGCGCTCGTCAGCACTGCGGATGGTACCGTGAGAGTCCTGAAGACCTTCGACTGGCGCTCTCCGAGCCTGGATGCGGTGCGCCTCTCGCCCGACGGCCGGTTCGTCGCCTACGATGTCCCGGTGGACGAAGCGGGCAACCGCGACCTCTTTGTGCTTTCCGTTACCAACGGGCAGCTCACGCCCCTCGTCCAGCACCCGGCGCAGGACAGGATGCTCGGCTGGACTCCGGACGGCAAGTCGGTCCTGTTCCTCAGCGACCGAACGGGAAGCTGGGGAGCATGGCTTGTGGAGGTCGCCGATGGGAAGCCACTGGGTGTGCCCAAGCTTGTGAAGCGGGACACGGGGGCGATTCGGCCTTTGGGATTTGTCCGCGACGGCTCCTTCTATTATGGAATCCGCGATCAAGGAGCCAACGTCTACACAGCCACGTCAGCGAACGGTGCGCCGTCGCTCCTGGTGAAGCGCTATCTCGGGGCGAACCAACGACCGGCATGGTCTCCCGATGGGAAGAACATCGTCTATATTTCCGTGCGGTCTCGGGGCGTTACTGCCCCCACCCTGTGCGTGCAGTCGATGGAAACAGGCAGCGAGCGGGAATACTCGCCGAAGCTCCTTGAATTCGGCTACCCGGAGTGGTCTCCTGACGGAAGGTCGGTGCTTGTCTGGGGGGCGGACTTGCAGGGTAGGGGAGGGTCGTTCAAGTTTGACCTCGAGACCCAGCAGGTGACCCCGGCGTTGGTAGGAGAGTACTCGATTCATCCGCGCTGGTCAGCGGATGGCAAGGCAATCTACTACATTGAGCCGTGGGACAAGAAACACAAAGCGCCCGGCACGGGTCATGCGGCGAGACCTGGGGACGGGACGAGACGAACAGATACGATTGCTGCCTGAGGGCGTAACGCATGGACAGGTCTATCCGTCCCCGGACGGCCAGTGGTTCGCACTGGGGCTCAGCCGTGGTGACGAGTGGAGTCTGGCCCTCATGGCCGCGGGTAAAACCGGCATCCGAGATTTGCCCGGTCCGTTGGAGGAAGTTGTGCCGTGGGCCCTCACCTGGGCCCCGGACTCGCAGCAGATCCTGTTCATCAGGCAGGTTGGAAGGCCTGGCAACGTGACGAGATCCGAAATCTGGGGCGTGCCGGTGGCAGGCGGAGAGCCGCGGAGCTTCGGATTCTCGGTCCCGCAGAGAGTATGGAGCCTGTCCGTTCATCCGGATGGGAAACAGTTGGCGTTTCACGTGACGGAGGAGTCTACCGAAGTCTGGGTGATGGAGAAGTTTCTGCCCCCCGCCGGGGCAGCGCAGTAGGCATTAGATGGCATACGACCGGTGAAAAGCAATACGTATTGCCGGATTGCGGGTTCTGGTTTAGGTTTGTGATGGCAGAACACGGAAAACCGAAATCGAGGTTGTCCGGAAGGAGACTTGCCATGACAAACAACGCGCTTGACAATGCCAACGTCGAGGCTCGGCTGGAGTCCTGGAAAGAGATTGCGGCTTTCCTTCAAAGGGACATCAGCACGGTCATTCGCTGGGAGAAACACGAAGGCCTCCCGGTCCGCCGGCACCATCACCTCTCGCGCAGCAGCGTCTACGCTTACGCAAGCGAACTGGAGGCCTGGCGCGCGAATCGAAAGCCGGCAGCCGAGGCTCCGGGTCCCCTGTGGCGCCGGCCTCTGCCCTCGGCCGCCTTCGCTCTTACGCTCCTGCTGGCACTCGTGTCCGCGAGCAGCGGCCCGCAGGTGGGCTCGGTCCAGGCGGCGGACGGGATCGTCACGCGGCAGGTGTGGGGGGCGGATTTCAATCTTGAGGGGACTCCCTCGCCGGACGGCCGTTACCTGGCTTATGACGACGAGACCGGAAACTTGGCGGTGCGCGATCTGACCACAGGCCAGAGCCGGCAGCTTACCAGCAACGCAGGGGGCGCGCAATTCGCAGCCTCTCTCGTGTTCTCCCCGGACGGCAAGCAGGTGGCTTTCGGATGGTACAGCCGGTGGGATGAGTGTGACGTCAGGCTCGTGAACACGGAAGGTTCGGAGGCGCGGGTTCTTTATCGTGCCGACAAGCACGAGATCTTCCCCACGGACTGGTCGCAGGATGGGAAGTCCATCTTGGCATTGAGAAGAAGGCCGGATCCGTATAACTACGTAGATATTGTCTCCGTTACCGTCGCCGATGGCTCTGTGACTGTCTTGAAGAGCTTCACCAAGGGTCCGGAGCCGCATAGACTGCGCTTCTCTCCCGATGGCCGGTTCGTTGTGTACGACTTCCCGGCGGACCAAAAAGGGAACCTCGACATCTTTGCTCTAGCCGTCGCCGGGGGGCAGGTGACTCCGCTCGTGCAGCACCCGGCGCAGGAGCAGTTGCTTGGCTGGACGCCGGACGGCAAGTCGGTCCTGTTCCTCAGCGACCGAACCGGAAACTGGGGCGTATGGCTGGTTCCCGTGGCCGATGGGAAACCGCAGGGAGAGCCTACTCTAGTTAGGCGAGAAGCGGGTGCCATGGAGCCTATGGGATTTGCGAATAACGGCTCCTTCTACTACAAGATCCGGGTCGATGGGTTGAACGTCTATACCGCCACGCTCGGTGGTGGAACCCCCTCGCTCCTTGTGGAGCGGCATCTCGGGTGGAACTTTCAACCGGAATGGTCACCCGATGGGAAGAAAGTCGCCTATCTCTCAAGACGCCAGCGGGGCTCCGCTGACGCGACCTTGTGCATCCGGTCGGTAGAAACGGGTGAGGAGCGGGAGTATTCGGACAAGCTCAAGAGAGTCAGCAAATGGCCGCTGCGGTGGTCTCCCGACGGAGGCTCGCTACTTGTCCGCGGTGGCGATCTGCAGGGCAACAGTGGTCTGTTCACGATCGGCATCGGGACCGAGGAGGTAACCCGCGTAGCCTGGTGGCCGGCTCGCGAGTACGGCAGCTATATGGTTGAACCCTGCTGGTCTGTGGATGGAAAGGCGGTCTACTACGTTGAGCCGCGGGTGGCAACACCCGAGGGCCGGACGCGGCTGGTGCGAACGGAACTGGCGACCGGCCGGCACGAGGTGATACACGTGTTTCCCGAGGCGGTAACGGGGGGGGCTGTCAGTCTCTCCCCAGACGGCCGCTGGTTCGGTTTTTCGCTCATCCGGGGCGCCGGATGGAGCCCGGCTGTCATGCCAGTAGGTGGGACTGAGATCCGAGACTTGCCCGGACCTTGGACAGGTGTGAGGACCGGGACGTGGGCGCCGGACTCGGGTCAGCTCCTGTTCATCAAGCGGCCCGGCACCGCTGCCAAGCTGACCAGTTCCGAACTCTGGGGTGTGCCGGTGGAAGGTGGCGAGCAGCGGAGCCTCGGGTTCTCGGTCATGAAAGATGTGCAAACCCTGTCCATTCATCCGGATGGAAAGCAGCTGGCCTTTACCGCGTGGGAGCCGGCGACCGAAGTCTGGGTGATGGAAAACTTCCTACCCGGCCTCAGAAGCCAGGAGGAAGGTGGAACTGCAAAACGCTGATTCCGGCATTAGCCGAAAAACAGCTTGTGTCGGCTAATGTCTATTGCGGGACTTGAGTCCCGAGACTAATCTGATCATGGCACGGCAAGAGGAGCCAAGGATGGCATCAGGCCGAAGGAGGTTTGCCATGATAAACAGTAAGCACGACAACCCAAACGACGAAACGCCGCTGGAATCCTGGAAGGAGATCGCGGCTTATCTTCAGCGTGACGTAAGGACCCTCATGCGCTGGGAGAAGCACGAGGGACTCCCGGTCCACCGGCATCATCACCTTTCGCGCAGCAGCGTTTACGCCTACCCGAGCGAATTGGAGGCGTGGCGCGCCAACCGGAAACCAGGAGCAGAACCAAGACGCTCCGCCTGGTGGCGACCGGTGCCGGCACTCGCCTCCACGATTGCAGCGGCGCTCATGCTGGTGATGGCCGGCAGCGGGCCGCACGTCGGCGCGGTGGTTCAGGCCGCGGACGGGATCGTCACGCGGCAGGTGTGGACAGGTGCGGACGGGGTGTTCACGAATGCTCCCTCGCCTGACGGGAAGTACATGAGTTATATAGATTGGGTGTCCGGGAACCTGGCGGTCCGCGACCTCAAAGCGGAGACGAGCCGGCTGCTCACGAACGAGGGCACCTGGGAGGAACCGTCCCAAATCGCCTACACATCAAGATGGTCACCCGACGGGAAGCAGCTTGTATATCTATGGCAGCGTGGTTCGGAGTCGCAGTTGCGCATCCTGGCCGTGGATGACCCGAAGCCACGGGTTCTATTTCGGGATGATTCCGACGGGGCGTGGGTGGAGCCGCAGGACTGGTCGCCGAACGGCCAGCACATCCTGGCGTGGATCAGCCGGACCGGCCAGCCGAGTCAACTCGCGCTCATCCCGGTCGAAGGAGGTTCTCCCCGCGTGCTCAAGACATTCGAGCCGGGATCAATCTCCTCAGGCGTGGCGTTGTTTTCGCCGGATGGGCGCTACATCGTTCACGACCGGACGCCCGGGAAAGTCGCGGCGTTGGATCTCTTCGTCCTGGACGTGAGTGGAGGCAGCGAGACTCCGCTGGCTCAGCATCCCGCGGATGACTGCGTCTTTGGATGGGATCCAAGCGGCAACTGGGTCCTGTTTCTCAGTGACAGAGCGGGGACACTGGACTTCTGGGCCATCCGCGTGCTGGACGGCAAGCCCCAGGGACCGCCGGTCAGAGTCAAGCGTTCCGTCGGGCGGGTTGCGCCGCTGGGATTCGCACAGGACGGGTCGTTCTACTATGCGGATGTCAAGGTGGCGCGGGACGTGTACGCGGCCAGAGTCGATTTCGAGACGGGCACGATCCTCACGCCTGCGGAGAAGGCGATCGAACGATACGAAGGATCTAACATGAATCCCCGGTACTCGCCGGACGGCAAATCGTTGGCCTACGTCTCCAGGCGCGGCAGCATGGTCTTCCCGACGAATCGCGCAAACGCCCTCTGCATTCACTCGCTCGGGAGCGGCAGTGAGCGCGTCTTCACGGATGAGTTCGTCAAGCTGGGCGTCCGCAATGTGGCAGGGCCCCGGTGGTCACCCGACAGCCGGTCCATCGTGGTCGCAGGTTTGAGGGTAGTGGGAACAGGGTCTGGGCTTTACCTAGTAAGCCTCGACACGGGCAATGTTAGCCCCGTAGCCGAAATGCCTCGCGGTGTCCGAATCAGGAATCACGAGTTCTCGGGCGTGAGCCAGCGCTTGTTCTACGTCCGGGAAGACAGTAATCGCAAGCTCTGGCAGGTATTGGAACGCGATCTGCGAACCGGCAAAGAGCGTGAGTTGTACCGAACCTCTGGAGGCGAGCCGCCGGCGGGGATTGCTGTTTCGCCGGACGGGAAGTGGCTGGCTATGTTCACCCTCAACCAGAGGGTCCTATCGGTCATGCCGAGTGACGGGGGAACACCTCGGGTAGTCCACCGTTTCGATCAAGGGAGATACACAAATCCAGAGTGGACGCGCGACGGGAAGTACATCCTCGTCGGGGGGACGACGGCCGGCAAAGCCGAGGGAATCTTGTACCGGGTCCCTGTGGGAGGCGGAGAACCCCAGCAGATCGTGCTGCAAGGTAGGTTTTGGGACCGACCCAGTCTGCATCCGGATGGCCGGCAGATCGCCTTTACGAGAACGATCAACTACGACAGTGACGCTGACGTTTGGGTAATGCAGAACTTTCTGCCGGGTTCCTTCAATGCCGGGCAGTGAGGGTATGCGGACGGAAGGGCATACGAAGCTTGTGAGCTTTGCCGGGAGGCTTTCCGAACTGTCAACTGGTTGGGGCCTGCGGAGACGGCGACCACCCGGTCAAGTCGCGCGCTTGAGGTCGGAATAGTGGTCCATCTGGAAGCCGGCGTTGTAACAGCTCCATCGAGGATCGGTACGGATCAGGGCGGCCATCCTCCGCGCCATTTCGCTCCGCACAGCCGCGTGCTCCTGCCTGGACGCCAGGTTCTGCGGGTCGGGATCGTTCAGGTCGTAGAGTTCGTCCATCGCCGAGCCCACGTTGTAGACAAACATGTGATGGGTTCCGCCGGGCTCCCAGTGTTGTGTCCCGCACGCCGGGTTGCCGGTAATCTGCCAGCCGGTCTGGAACATCAGGTCACGGTTTTCCGGTGCAGCCCCGCCCTTCAGGCACGGTAGAAGCGACACGCCGTCCATCCGCTCCAGGGGCTCGACGCCCGTGACATCGCACACCGTGGAAGCGATATCCAGCAGGGAAACCGGCGTCTCCACCGTGCGGTTCCGGGTGCCGTATCCGGCCGGGGGCTTGATCACCAGCGGGACACGCTGTGTCTCCGGATGAATGTAGCAGCCTTTGTCCACAATGGCGAGATGGCAGTTCATCTCTCCGTGATCCGCGGTCAGCATGATCAGGGAGTCGTCGTACAGGCCCCGCTTCTTCAGCGCCCCGATGAACTCGCCGACGGCGCGATCGGCGGATTCCATGGCGAGCGCGTTGGCCACCA
Source organism: Bryobacterales bacterium (assembly GCA_963798455.1). Classification (GTDB taxonomy): domain Bacteria; phylum Acidobacteriota; class Terriglobia; order Bryobacterales; family Bryobacteraceae; genus CAWCTD01. Next base: position 2,239,256 of record CAWCTD010000003.1, on the reverse strand, counting down.
TGAAGTCCCGTGCCGACCCCTCTTGGTAGAACCCCCAATACTTCCTGAATACGTCCACCATCGGGGGTTCTCCGGGCGCGGCCTTGAAGTCCCGCGCCGCGGCCTGCCGGTAGCTCTGGGACAGCTCGATCACCTTGCGCAGGTGCTCCTCCCGCTGCTGGAATCCGTCCGGAATCGTGAACGGCTTGTGCGGATCGTAGATGTTTAGCTGGAGATAAATTGGCGTCTTTCCGCCGCCCAGGGCGAGCGCATCATCCACTTTCTGAACCGCCCACCTCGAGAGGTAGTGGCTGTACTGGCCCGCCATGGGAAATGGTTTCCCATCTGACTGGACGATCCAGCCCCCATAAGGCTGCGAGACGGTCTTCCGATCCTGCTCCGGCGTGGTGAGCTGGCGCGCGTACCGTGACATCTTGATCCCCAGCCGCCGCAGGTATGCCTGGTAGCCCTCGTCGCGAGCCATGACGGGCATGGCCGCATTCCAGTTGGAGTCGAGCTCGTCGAACGCTTCCATGAACTGCTGTGCGCCGATATGGTTCTTCCCAGTGTGCTTGGTGCGGTAGCCGGCAGCCTTGAGGTACTGGGGGAAAATCACATCGCCGGGGCGCAGGCTCGATTCCATTCCCAGTTGGCCGCCTCCTGGGTTGGCGAGAACATAGGGGTGCCTGCCGGTGTAAAGCGCGGACCTCGAAGGCGCGCAGATGGAAATGGTGCAGAAGGCGTTGGTGAAGTTCACACCGTCGGCCATGAGGGAGCGCATGGCGGGCAGTTCCATTTCGCGCTGCAAGCGCCGCGAGGGCAGGTATTGATCCGGGCTCACCATATCCAGGCAGATCAGGAAAACGTGCGGCCGCGTGCCGCCCGCACGGACCCGGAAGGGATGAGATCCTGCTTTGCGGTCCACGAAGCGCGCCTCGGCCGGAGCCTGACCGGTTTGGGCCGCGAGGGGGGCGGCGGCCGTTCCCAAGGCGGTTGTTCCGATGAATTCACGTCGGTTCATTGCGGTCTCCTTGATCGTACTCCTGTCACTGCGAGAACAAAGTCCCAGTATAGGTGAACCGGGGCTCTTGGGGTCTTCTTACAGGAACGTAGCGGTGAGCCGCTCGAAATTCTCCGGCGAGACCAACTGGAACCGCAGCTCAAGGCTGGTGAACCGCTTCAGCTCCTGGCGCAGCTTCTCGGGCGGTTCCTCCGGCGTGGCGAGGAACATTCTCCCTTCGGCGATGCGGAATGGCATCACATGCCAGCGCTCCGCGAAGTGGCACGGGAGGGCCCGCGCCGCCGGGCGAGGCACTGAATGCGGATCCACCTCTCCGAAAGGCAGGGCCAGAGGGGCTGCCAGGACCGGGTAGGTGTGCTCGGTTTTCAACCAGACGTGCGACTGCCGCGACAGGCGTGCGCGTGTATATCTCAAGATCGCGAGCATGGTGGAGATAGCGTTTATCCAATTGGCCCAGATGGCGCGGAAGGGCACTCCCGCGGCGTAGGCCAAGCCATAGATCCGTGCGGTGCAGGCGGCCCGCACCGTGAGCCTGAATACCTGGGACGCGAGCGCTGCCGCGAGCCAGACGCGCGCTACCGGGGTGAAACTGAGCGCTGCCAGTCCCCAAGCGCGCCCCGAGAGAGCGCTCTGAATCCACGTAGCCAGGCCATACATGCAGATCAGATTGCCGAACAGGCTGAGCGGGTTGCCGGCAAGCCCCTTGCGGTCGCGCCAGAACCAGTAGACCGACCCGAATCCACCGCGCCATCCGTGCTTCTCCCAGCCCTGCAGCGCGATCCCGATCACCCAACGTGTGCGTTGCCGCACCGCCCGCCCGAAATGCTGCGGGAAATACTCGCGGGTTGCGACCGGCATGCCTTGCCGGAAGCGGATTGGGACGAAATGCTGCCGGAAGCCGAGGCGGTGGAGCCGGATCCCGCAGTCGTAGTCTTCGGTAAGGCAAGTGGGGTCGAACACGCGGTCGGAGGCCGACTCGGCCAGCGCCTCGATCGCCCTCCGCGTGTATCCGGTCCCGACTCCGTTGGAGGGCAGAAAACCACCCAGGGCCTTTCGAGCGGGCACGTCCTTGGTTTGGAACTCGGCAAACTCGTCGCAGTAGGCGCCGTGAGTGAGGTGGTGGCCAGGCGTGGGAAGCGGGAGCACCGGTACCTGGACCATGTCGTAGTCTTCCGAGTGGGCGTCGATGCAGCTCAGGCTGTCCGGATGGATCACGTCCTCGGCGTCATGGGTGACGACGACCTCGAAGCGAACCCCGCACGCTTCCTCGTGGGCCAGCATGCCCTGGTAGATCCAGTTCAGACAATCCGCTTTGGAGGTGGGGCCATCGTGCGGCACAATCGCCAGGTGCACGTTCGGAATTCGGGATTCAATCTCCCGGACCGTGTCCACCGTCAGCGCATCGTTCGGGTAGGCGCCCACGAAGAAGTCGTAGTTCGAGTACCGAATGGCCCCCAGGTTGTGCCTGAGCATGGCGCCGATCACGGCGTGCTCCTGCCAGAGAGGCACGAAAATGGCGATGCGCTTCTGTCCGCTCCCTGACGGTCGCGGTTCCGAAGGGTGTGGCCGCAGCCATATCCAAACCGTGGTCACGTCCAGCACCAGGTCATCCAGCCCGCTGATCACCGCGGCCACCGCGAGGGGCACAAGGCAGGCGGCGAGGCAGGCGTCGATGGCGTTCAAGTACAGTAGTGCGCCGGGAGGGCGAAAAATCGCCGGTCATTTCGAGCGGGCGTGAGAGAATGTACCCATGCGCCGAACCTTGCGGTGGCTGTCCGCGCTGTGCCTGGCCTTGGCCTGTTGGGCGGCCGGTCCGTCCAATGACTTCCGGTTTGCGATCCTGGGGGACCGCACGGGCGGAGCCAGGCCGGAGATCTATGCCGCGGCGTGGAACGAAATCGACCGTCTCCAACCAGCCTTTGTGATCAACGCCGGCGATACCATCCAGGGCGTGAACGACGAGACCGCCGAGGCGCAGTGGGACGAGATCCGAGGCTTCCTGGACAGGTATAGAAGGTTCCCCTTCTACTTCGTCGCCGGAAACCACGACATCTGGAGCAGCTACTCCCAGAAGCTGTTCGAACGCGAGACGGGACGGCCGGCCACTTACAGTTTCAACTACCAGAACGCGCACTTCGTGGTGCTCGACAACAGCCGCAGCCTGGACTTGCCCCCGGACCAGTTGCGGTTTCTCGAAGAGGACCTGAAGAAGAACCGCGCCCGCGATCCAAAGTTCGTCTTTTTCCACCAACCCTTCTGGCTGGTCTACGTCAAGTTCAAGAGTGGGGCGTTTCCGCTACACCGGCTGGCGAAGGAATACGGCGTGGACTACGTGATCTCGGGACACGGCCACCAGTTCGTACGGCTGGCGCAGGACGGTATCACCTACATGGAGGTGGGCAGCTCGGGCGCCAACATCGGTGAAGTCTGGAAGCAGGACGACGCCTTCGCCAAAGGACTCTTCTATCACTACGTTCAGGTTCAGGTGAAAGGCGCGCGGGCGCAAATGACCGTGAAAGAACTGGATTCTCCCTTCGGCAAGGGCCGGAAGTTCTCCGCCGAGGACTGGGGCGAAGACGGCCTCAAGAGCTTGTTGAAAAACCTGCTGGGCAAGTCGGGAGACTTACCCCGCGTGGCCGCTAGCCGCTGATTCCACGTGTGGGATAAGACTCCCGTCTTGTCCTGGCCCGCATTCGGGCAGGTTCTTCAAAAAGCTGCTACGCCCGCCGCGTCCGAAAAAGCCAGGCCATGAGCCGGTCGGTGCCGAGGCCCAACAGCCCGGCTACAAGGGCGGCGCCCACGCCGTACCAGACGGCCCTGTCATTCGCCAGGGACGACAGCCACGCCGGGAGGCCGACCCTAATCACAGGAAAGGACTGCGCCGCTTGGCGCGTGACCGTTCCGTCCCGGCATTCGTAAACGGTGATCTGGTAGACGGCTGCCGGCACCCGTTTAGGCCATGCAAAGTCGGCCACGAAAAGCGTGAGATCCTGCCCTTCGAGGCCCCGGCTGAGCGCCCGGCGGTCCAGCGCGTACGCACCCTCCTCCGCCTTCAGCTTCAGCCAGCTCGAAACGATCCGGTCCCTGTCTCCTTCGGGCTCGATCCGCATCTGCGATCTGATCGACGCCTCGTCCAACTGGTACTGGTCTATAGCCTCCCGGCCGAGGAATGTTCTCACCGCTCCTGAGCTGAACCGATAGAACAGCGCAGGCACTCCGGATATGTCGACCTGTGAGCCGCTCACCCATATTGGCCCGATCCGCACCTTCCTGTAGAACTGCTCGTCCCTCTCCCCGCCGCGGACCACGACCACTATTCTCGAATCACGACCTGCCATGCTCTCCACTTGGACGTGCGCCCCCGAATAGAAAGTTCCAATCTCGATGGCCGGGGGAATAATCCGGAATGGCAAATCTTCTCCCCTTCGAGGTGGCAAGGTGGCGGAAAGCGACGGCTTCCTCTCCGGCGCGACACCGGCAGGGCGGGCGCTGGTCCTCATCTGAGCGCTTCCGTGGACCCGCGCGGGCGCCAGCAGGCTCTGGGGAGGAACCACGATGTCGACGAGCATCTTGCCGGCCACGAGCAGGGCCAGCGCGGCGAGCGTGATCAGCAACTGATCGCCGTTCAGGCGGCGGCTCACGCGCGCGCCAATCTGGGCGGCCACAGCCGAACCGATGGCAAGAAGCAACGCCAGCAGGACGTCCACAGTGTGGTTGGTGCTGGCCTGCAGGATAGTAACGTCGGCGCTCGTCAACAGAATGGGGAACAGGCTTGTCCCTATCGCCACGTGGGCGGGGATGCCGAGCAGGTAGACCATCACGGGCACCATCATGAAACCGCCACCCACGCCCATGATTGCCGCGAGAACGCCCACGGCCGTGCACAGCACGAAAGGCACGATGACAGAATGGCGCACGTTCGAACGGGGGAAGTCCATCTGCCAGGGAAGCCTCTTGAGGAACTCGAACCGCCGGGTCTGGGGCCTCGATCCCCCCCGCGCCATTCCACCCCGCAAGTTCCTTATGCTGGAGACAAACATCGAACCGCCGACAGCCCCCAGCACCACGATATACGCGATGACGATCAGGGCGTCGGCCTCGCCCAGGGAGGCAAGGATCTTGATGACTTGCACGCCCAGCATGCCCCCGGTCAGGCCGCCTGCCAGCAGGAGGCCGCCCATCCGGAGATCCACGTTGCCCAGGCGGAAGTGCGCGGCCAGCCCCGAGGAAGCGGCAGCGACGATCTGACAAGAATCGGAGGCGGCGGCCACCATCGGCGGTACTCCCAACAACATCAGCAGCGGCGTCATCAAGAATCCGCCGCCGACGCCCAGGAGTCCGGATAGGAATCCAACCATCGCCCCGGCTCCCACGAGAAAGAAGAGGTTGACGCTAATTCCCGCAACTGGAAGGAAGATTGACATGATTTTCAGCCGGCTCCGGGCGATTCGGCTTTTAGGGTCCGCAATACGGAAATACGGACGCGCCTGGCCTCGGGCACCCTGCTCAAATCTGGAGGTACCTCTCGCTCAGTGCTTCCAGGTTCATCTCCGAAACACCGGGAACTTCGCCAACAGTGTGCTGCACCTCCTGGTATTGTTCCGCTCGGTTCAATTTGCCTCGCACCCAAACCTTGCCGCCCTCAGCCACGGCCTCCACTTCCAGGTCTGATGTCGAGGGGTTAATCGCGATGGCAGCCTTGATACGCGTGGCGAGAGCCAGGTTGTCCATCGCGGCTTGGCAAGCAGGCCCAAAACTGAAACAACTCTGCTGCTCGACGATTGCCACCACGATGTCGATGGCTTCGGGGATGCTGAGTGTCTCAAGGTTCAGCACCAGATCGTACAGCGCCGGATCAGCCCAATCGACTCCATACAGGTACTGAGTCCACTTCCTCCGGCCCTGATCGACGTCGCGAATATAGTTCACGGACTGATCCCGGGTCATCTTCATGCGCTCCACGCACATCCGGATGCGGAATTCAAGCGGGGCGATGATGCGGGCACGGAAGACGGGACTGGCTCCTTTCAACAGAAGGTGCCCCGCATGGCCATGATAGACGACTCTTCCCAGCCGGACCTCCTCGGCCAAAGCTGCCTGGAACAGGGTCAGGTAGAGGTACCTCTTGTGGGTAAACCGTTCCAGGAACGCAGGGGGCTTCTCCAGCGCCTCAATGAGCTCGCTCGCGGGCGCCCCACCGGCGGCCGCTCTCTCTACAACAGCATCGCGGTCGATGCACCGGTAGCCGAGTTGCTCGGCCGCACCTTCGGCAATCGCCTTGCCTCCACTGAAGGATCCTCTGGAAACGGTAATCACGGACACGGCATTTTCCTCCGGTCGTACTAAGCCACTCCGCGTAGTATACTCTGATCGCCGGGCGCGGGGTCAAGACGCGAGACCAGAAGCCCTGTTCCAATCACCGCCAGGCAGCCGAACACGTTGTACCAGAGGAAGGCGATGCCAGTGAAGAAGTAACAGGCGAAGATCACGGCCTCCCCGGCCAGGACACCAAGGAATGCGCCGCGCCCCCGCACGCGCGGGAAGAAGAAAGCCAGCACGAACACACCCAGCATCCCGCCGTAGAAAAAGGAACCCAGCAGGTTGACGGTCTCAACCAGCGAGCCCTGTCCTTTGGCGAATTCGGCTGTGATGACGGCATAGAAGCCCCAAAACACAGTGGCAGCCCTCGACACGCTCAGGTAGTGGTGATCCGGGCCGGCCTTCCGGAAGTGCCGCTTGTAGATGTCCACCATGCTCACTGTCGCCAGCGAATTCATTTCGGCCGAGATCGCCGCCATGGTCGCTCCAAAAATGACGGCGAGTACCAGACCTACCAGACCTGCCGGAAGGTGCCGAGTGACGAAGGTGAGAAAGATGTAGTTTGTGTCGTTGATTCCTCTGGCGCCGCTGGCTTTCTCGGCAAGAGCCGTGCTCTCGCGGCGCGCCGCGTCAAGTTGCTGCTGCGCGCTCTGGTATCCGGCCAGCCCCTCCTGCCAGAGTGCGGCGTCCCCGTTGCGCCGTGCCTGGACCAGCCGGTTTGCCGCGGCCTTGCGGCTCTCGAACGCCGCGTCGTAGCGTTCGGCGAGGGGCCCGTACGCGCCCCGCATGGCAGGCGCCTGTATCCGCTCCAGTTCGGTCTTCTGGAACAGCATCGGCGGCTTCTCGTAGATGTAGAACACAAACACCATGGCTCCGATGAACAGGATGAAGAACTGCATCGGGACCTTGGCCATGCCGTTGAAGAGCAGGCCCAGGCGGCTCTGGGCGATGGACTTGCCGGTCAGGTACCGCTGCACCTGCGACTGGTCGCAACCGAAATAGGCAAGGGCCAGGAACATGCCTCCGATCAAGCCGCTCCAGAGGTTGTACCGGTCGTGCCAGTCCATGTTCAGCGTCACCGCGTTCAACCTGCCGGCAACGCCGGCCAGAGTGACCGCGTCCGGGAACGACACTCCGCTCGGCAGCAGCAGTACCGCCGTGACCAGAGCGGCCACCAGCCCCAAGGTCATGATCAGCATCTGCTGAACGTCCGTCCAGGCGATCGCTTTGGCGCCGCCCCAGGTCGTGTAAAGCAAGGCCACGGCGCCCATGACCATAGTGGTGATCCGATCCGGCCAGCCCAGAATGACGCTCAGCACGACCGCGGGCGCGTAGAGGGTGATGCCCAGCGCGAGCCCCCTTTGGAGCAGAAAGATCACGCTTACCAGGGCCCGGGTCTTGGCGTCAAAACGCTGCTCCAGGTACTCATACGCGGTGTAGACCTTGGCTCGGTGGAAGATAGGAACCGCTGTTACACAAAGGATCACCATTGCCAGTGGCAGCCCAAAGTAGAACTGCACAAAGCGCATTCCGTCCACGTAGGACTGGCCGGTGGTGGAGATAAAGGTGACCGCGCTCGCCTGGGTCGCCATGATCGAAAGCGCCATGGCGTGCCAGGGCATCGTCCTCCCGGCGAGCAGATACTTGTTGAGGCTATTGGCTCCCCGCGCCCGCCAAAGGCCGTAGAGGACCATGAACGCCAGGGCCCCGCACAGCACCAGCCAATCCGCCAGCCTCACGGGGCGAACCCCCGGGTGAAGCAGTAGAAAAGAAGGATCAGCAGCGCGAGCCAGCCGATCACGCCCAGGTACACGCGGCGCCACGTGCCGAAGAATGGAGGGGGTTCCTCTATATCTCCGGCCGGGTCCGGTTTCGCCGCGGGTTCGGTCATGGGGAGGCTGAGGGCTTGCTGAAAAACCTGCTGGGCAAGTCAGGAGACATACCCCACGTGGCCGCCAGTCGCTGATTCCAAGTGTGGGATAAGACTCCTGTCTTGTCCCGGCCGGTCTCCGCGGCAGGTTTGTCAGCAAGCACCTTGGCGGCGCTCAGGAAGTTGGCGAAGATCCGAAACGCGCCCGGTACGCCGGCGGGCAGTTGCCGGAACCAGGCGTACGCGGTATAGACGTAGGCGCCCTTGCCGTAACGCACGTACAGGCTGCCTTCCGGAAGAGGCCCCTCACCGGGGTCGTGCGACTCGAACAACGTTTCGTATCTTGGGTCCCATTTCGCCGGGAAATTCAGGCCGCGTTCCTGAACCCAGCCACGGAAATCCTCCTCGCCGATCTTGTTCGGCGCGTTGAGGAGCGGGCTGTTTGGATTCGGGAAAGTAACCGGCGCCTCTTCGACCGTGACCCGCGACACGCCCAACTGGATCGGATACGGGCCGAGACCTTCCGGACCTACCCTCGATCGCGCGTCCGCCGTGTTGTACTGCACGACCAGCGTGCCGCCTTGCTGGACATAGTCCATCAGGCGCTGTTGGTTGGCGACCAGGTCGGCCCGAACGTTGTATGCCCGGACGCCCGTCACGATCGCGTCGAAGCCGCTGAGATCGCCGCGTGCCAGATCGTCGGCGCTCAGCATCGTCACCTCGCAGCCTAACTGCTCCAGGGAACGCGGCACTTCGTCGCCGGCTCCCATGATATAGCCGACTTTCCTGGCCAGCGTGCGGACGTCGGCACGGACCAGCCGGGCAGTGGACGGCGGGAAGACCGTTTGGGGCGGGATACCCTCGTAGCCGATTACGCGCATCCCGGACGAGATCTCCCGGCCGTTCATCCTTGCCACGGCACGCAGCTCACCGGTCGCGGTGCCGCCGGGCGGGCCGACCGTGAATGACAGCGTGGCTTCCTCATTCACGGCCGCAATCCGGAATGGGGCGGAGGCGGGCTCGATGCGCCAGCCCCGCGGCGCTTCCAGCCGCAGTTCGCCGGACGCGCCGGCAACGTTACTCTGCAGCAGCACCTCGACCTGTTTCGCTTTCGTGTCGGGGAACATCAAGACCGGGTCGGACACAGTGACCGCCACCGGCGGCACCACCACCAGCGGCCTGGTCGTCTCACCTTCCACCCGGTCCACGTACCGGCGAACCACGGGGCGGACGAAGTCAATCTCCTCCGGGCCGGCCTGGATGCGGATATGGGCGCGCAGGACCGGGGGAGTCTCGGCCAGCCCGACCAGTTGCTGGTCCTCGACAACATAGACGAAGCCGTTATTCGGCTTCCGGAGCCAGTACGGCTGCGAGTAGGGCTGGTCGGACGGGATCGTGATTTTGAGGGAACGCCGGTCGGGTTGATTGTATGCCAGCGTGACCGGTGCAAACTCGTCGGCCGGAACTCCGGCCATTCCTTCCAGGCTCACGCCCCTGAGAGCCAGGGGAAACCGGGAGCGGTTGGTTACCTCGAAATTGACCTGAAGCGCCTCTCCCGGGACCACGGCGTACCGGTCCGTCGAGGCGTCCAGATACAACCCGGCGCACAGGGCGATCGCCTCGTCGAGTTCCTTGAGCTTTAAGGCGGCCCAGGGGTCCTTGATGGCGGAAATCAGCGGCCGCGCCTTGAGCAGGAGTGGAATGGTCTTCTCGGGTTGTTCCGGAAGGAAGGTGTCGGCGGCCTGCTTGAGGATGGGCGCTACCGCAGCTCCGCCCGGCAGGCGATTCCAGGTGGTGTCGATTCCGTCGAAGATGTCGCCATTTGCCGGTTCGCCCGCCACCACGGACATAGAGCTCACCGACGGGCCCCGCCGCTCCGGCGCGCCCACGCCCTGGGTCTTGTGCATGCTGCGGCTCATGCCCGCGATCTCAGTGTAGGAGAACCCGAGCAGCGGGTTGTACTCGCCGGTATCCATCTGGACCCCGCCCTGGACGGCGCCGCCGCGCCCCCGCGCCGCGCCGAAACCACCCGACACAAGCCGTTTGGCCTGCCACGGCTCGACCCAGCGCAATTGTTCCGGGAAGCGGGTTTTGTCGGCCGCGGCCGCGAACACTTCCCGAGCCAGGATTCCGGACGCCTGGTGATGCCCGTGCCCCGCGCTGATCCCGACCACAATTACATCAGGGCGGAAACGGCGGACCGTCCAGACCACGTCGGCCAGCACTACGTCATGGCCCCACTTCTGGAAAGTCTCGTCGGCGGTCTTGGAGAAGCCGAAATCGATCGCCCGGGTAAAGTACTGCTCGGCGCCGTCAATCCTTCTGGCGGCCAGCAGTTCCTGTGTGCGAATCAAGCCAAGCAGTGCGCCTTGCTCCGAGCCGATAAGGTTCTGGCCGCCGTCGCCGCGCGTCAAGGCGAGGTAGGCGGCCCGGGCTTTGCGGCCCCGGGCGAGATAGGCCAGAAGCGCCGCGTTCTCGTCATCCGGGTGGGCGCCCATCAGCAGGACGCTACCGAGGACGTTGAGCTTCTCCAGGGCCAGCTTGGTCTGGACGGCTCCCGCGAGGTTCTTCTGGGCGGGAGCCGGGACAAGAAACAAGCACAGAAGAAGCACGGCGCCGGCCCAGCAGCCGTGCCCCTTGTCGGTTGTGGATCGCATTATTTCACCGTAAACGGTACGGAGGCGATGTAGTTCTCAAACTCGACCTGGAGTTTTCCGGTGTTGGCGCCCGTGCTCGATAGCGTGATCTTGCAGGTCTCGATCGGGGCGGGAGGCTTGCTCATGTCCATCGGGACGCGGCCAAGGTCCTGACTCTGGTTGTAGGTGAGCCCCCACTGGCCGGTCTGCTTATTGATGATGAGCAGCCACGGTTGGGCATCCACCTTGGCGTAGATCGTGTAGTCGCCTTTGGGAACAGCCAGGCCCTTAATGTCGAGATCGGCATCGGTGTGAAAAGCGGTGGCGGAGTTCGCGCCAGCCCGCCAGACGGGGTAGGTCGAGTCTTTGCTGATGACCCCGCCCGGTCCAAACATCTGCCGGCCGCGCACGGAGGGCGCCGAGTACTTGATCGTAAGTGTCTTGCCCGCGATGGTGACGGAGGTATCCGCGGGCGGGCTGGCGGGTTGCTTCTTGGCGGGCGGTTGGGCCCAAACGAGACTCACCGCGACGGTGACGGCCACCGCGCAGGTCAAAATGGACTGCAGCATGGGTTCTTCTCCTCTTGAGTACGGATCGCGCTTCTGATTCAGCGCTTTTCTTCTAGTGTACGGCTTCTCTGGCCGAGGCGCGGAGCGGATGCCTGAGACCGCGATACCTGCGGGATGACTCAGTATCCCTTCTCTTTGTCTACGACATTCAACAGGGGCTCGCCCGCGCCAAACCGCCGCAGGTTCTCGATGAACAGCTTCTCATCACGGCCGTACTCTCCATCGGAGACGCCGGCGTAGTGGGGCGTGATAATGACATTCGGAAACTTCCAAAGCGGATGACCCTTGGGGAGGGGTTCCGGATTGGTCACGTCTACCCCGGCGCCGGCCAGTCTCTTGCTCTCCAGAGCCCGTACCAGGGCGTTCATGTCATAAAGTCCGCCTCGAGAGACGGCAATGAAGTACGAGCTCTGCTTCATCAATTCGAACTGTTTCGCGCCCATCATCCCCTGGCTCTGCCGGGTGAGCGGCGCGGAGACAAATACAACGTCAGCGCTCGGCAGCACTTCATCCAGGCGGTCGGGCGGCACTGTTCTGGCCAGGATGGGCATGTAAGGGATCTCCTTCGGGTCCACCCCAATGACGGTCATGCCAGAGGCGTGCGCCCGGAGGGCGATCTGCGTCCCGATGCCGCCCACCCCGATGATGACAGCCGTCTTGCCCAGCAGTTCAATAGGAGTGAAGTTGGTTTTGGACCATGCCTCCTGAGGATAGTCCCGGATCGCGACTAGGAGCTGCCGCGTAAGGGCCAACAGGAGTGCCATGGCGTGGTCGGCGATTTCCGGTCCTTGGATTATCTTGCAGTTCGTCAGCGTGATCTGGCTCTTCACGAATTCGGGGGAGAACGTGAACCTTTCTACGCCAGCGCTCTCAATCTGCACCCACCTCAGCCTCGGGAAGCTGCTAGCTAGAACGGGATCAACGGACCCGATGACTCCGTCCACCTCCGCCAGTTGCTCCTTAACCTTCGCTCGATCGCCAAGAATCAACGTGATATTCGGCACGGCAGCCTGCATCCTCTTGAACGCCTCGGGTCCCATCCTTGACAGACAGAGGACCTTCTTGGTCTGCCCAACGAGACCGGTTGCCGCCAGCAGCATGGTCAGCGTCAAGTACAGAAATCTTTTTCGCATGTTTCCTCCTCATCTCGACTGAATCGGTTCCTCCAGTTCTGCACGCTTCAGCCACGCCATGAATATGCGGCCCCGGACCCGACGACCCCACGGGCGCTCACTGAGTGCCGCTAGATCATTCGGCCCCTCACTCGTACACTTTCAAGAGCAGATACCCGAGCTTCTCCGGACCCGGATCCATGTAGTGCATTGTATTGCGTGGAATCGACAGGATGTCGCCGACGCCGATCTTGTGCTCGCGGAAACCGAAGGCGCCCGTTCCGCGGATTTCGCCTGGGCTGGCTTCTGTTGGGTTCACGAGGTGGCCATCCACTTTCGCCACTGCCGCGCCGAGGCGGACGAAATAGATGTCATCACAGCCGAGGTGCACTTCGTACGGGCCGGGCGCGCCAACGTAGATCACGTGGTTCATACCCGCGGCACCCATGGTGTGGAGGGGCTGGTTCGCCGTGTTCTTGAGGAAAGTCTCCTGGATGGTAGCGTTCGGGACCACAGGCGGCATCGGCCGATCCGTGACTGTTCTCCCCGCTTGCGCCCGGCGCTCCTTCGGGAAAATCTGAACCGCTATGTACTCAAGGCGGGCGCCTGGGACGAGTTGATAGGCCATAGTCCTGGGTACGTTGACCACGTCGCCTGCCCCAACGTCGTAGTTCTTATCCGCAGACCGCCGCACGCCCACTCCCAGCGTGGCCTCCCCAAGGGACAGCTTGGCCGTTCCGCGGCGGACAAGCCAAATCTCATCCGCATCGAAGTGCGTGACCCAGGAGCCGGGCCCAGATTGCACGCGCAGTGAGATGATGTAGTTGGGCTTGACGAGCACGTCGGTGGAGTTCTGGGTTTTTGCCATCAGCGCGTCGATTTCCGCGCTTTTCAAGACGTCGCGAATTTCACAAAGTCCCGGCCATGCGCTCAGCAACAGGATCGTCAACAGGCAGGACCGCACTCTCATAGGAAGGCTCCTTTCGTCAGCCAGTTCGAAAAGACCTGGCCTCTATTGCTTAATGATGGTACCGTCGAGGCGGCGGATCGCGCCCCAGCCGCCGTTCAATTGCTTTTGCTCGCCCTGCTCACCAGCGCCATACGGATACTTGGCCGCCATCTTTTCATCCAGTTCGATGCCCCAACCAGGCGCTTCGTTCGCGTACATGTAGCCGTTCTTTACTACCGGACAGCCCTTGAATACTTCCTGAACGCGCTCGTTAAACGGCGTGTGCTCCTGAATGCCAAAGTTATAGCAGGTCAAATCGAGGTGAAGGTTCGCCATGTGCCCGACCGGGGAAACATCGCCCGGCCCATGCCAGGCCGTCTTGACGCCCATGATTTCGCCCATCGACGCCACCTTCCGGGCTGGCGTGAGTCCCCCCATGTCGGACACGTGCATGCGCATGTAGTCGATCAGCCGCTCCTGGATCAGCGGTGTCCACTCGTGCGGGCTGGTGAACAGCTCGCCCATGGCCAGCGGGGTGGAGCACTGCTGCCGGATCTGCCGGAAATACGCAATATCTTCGGGGGCTAACGGGTCCTCCAGGAAAAACAACTTCAGCTTCTCCACGTCTTTGGCGAATTGCACCGCCTGGTTGGGCGAGACGCGCTCGTGCAGGTCATATATCAATCCGACGTCCTCGCCGAGTTGCTTGCGGCACTCCTCCAGGTGCTTGAGGGCGCGCCTCAAATAGACCGCGGGCTCAAAAACCGGACCTTCCTCGAGCCCACGGACCACGGTGCCAGTGGCCGCGCCGCGGAAACCGGCAAAGCCCGGTACGGTGGCCTGAAGCCGCACATTGCGGAACCCCTGCTCCAGGAAGCGCCGGGCGCTTTCGATTACCTCCGGGTAGTCGGCGCCAGTAACGTGGACGTAGCAATCCGCTGCCTCCCGGCATTTGCCGCCCAGCAACTGATACACCGGCATGCCCCCCTGCCGGCCCTTGATGTCCCACAGCGCCTGATCCACGCCGCTGATGGCATTGTTCAATACCGGTCCGTTGCGCCAGTAGGAGCTGTTGTAGCAAGCCTGCCAGATATCATCGATGCGGTCGGCTGGCTTGCCCGCCAGGAACGGTTTCAGGTACCGTTCGACAGCCACGTTCACCAACTCCGCGCGTTGCGTAAACGTACCGCAGCCGTATCCGTAAAGCCCGTCCTGGTCGGTCAGGATCTTGACCACGGTCAGCCGCACGCCGGCTGGCTGGGTGGCGATCACGCTCACGTCCTTGATTCTGGGTGAGGGCATGCCGCGGGTGGCGCGCGCAACCTGGGCTTCCACCTTTGCTGCACGCTCCGTGAAGACATTCGCGCTGCCGGCCAGGGCGGCCATCTTCAACAGGCCTCGTCTTTGCATCATTTCTCCCCACTGTTGCTGGCCAGTCTGCGATGGGCGCATTCGATCGCCTCATGAGAGAGCCAGACGCGGCAGTGCACGCGCCTTCATGGGCACCCTTATTCTACGGCACAACGGCCCAGCCAGGAGAACAAAATTAAGGCCGCTACTGTTCCAGCCGCCGCAAGGTTTCAAGCAAGACGTCGCCGACGATCAGCAGGCTCTCGGAGCTGACTTTGTCCAGGGTGTCCTGGCTGGTGTGCCACCAGGAATTGCCGGGACCGTAATTGAAGTCGATGAGATCGAGCGCGGGCACGCCGATCCGGATGAAGGGCATATGGTCGTCCTCGACGGCGAGCGTCTGGTCGGGGAAATGGCTCCTGTATCCTAGATCCGCCGCGACCTGCCATACCAGCCGCCCCAGCGAGGAAGAGGAATTCTGTTCCTTGGGGATCTTCAGGTCCTTGTCGCCGATCATGTCCACGTTGATCAGCGCCTTGAGCCGCTTCGCCGTGCCGTCGGCCTCCCACTTCCGCGCCAGGTGCCGGCTTCCATAGATCCCGTCAGTGTCGGACCATTCCTCAAACGCCTCCTCTCCGTCAAACCACACCAGGTAGACATCGTCCTTCCTGGGTTTGCCGGCCAGCACCCGGGCCATTTCCAACAGGAATCCCGCCGAGGCGCCGCCGTCGTTGGCCCCGACAAAACGGAAGTTGGAGAAAAGCTTGGTGTCATAGTGGCCTGTGAAGGCGATGGCCCGCCCCGAGCTGCCCCGGAACCTGGCAATGATGTTTCTCATCCCGATCGCGCCTTTTGGCGTTTGCGCGGTGAACGAGTCTTCGGATACTTCGCACCGGCATTGCTTGAGACTGGAGAGGATGTACTGCTGGAACTTGTGAATAGCTTCCGAGCCCGCCGGACGAGGTCCGAAATTTACGGCGGCGGCCGTGAACTTGAGGGCGGAAACGCCGCTGAAGTCACTGGCGGCTGCCAGTGACGCCCACAGAATCAGGAGAGCTTTCTTGCAGTGCATATGTAACCCAGCGTGAAAACGCGGTCGCGGTCCAAAAAATCCAAGGCTGGCAGCACCAACGCCGGCGGCGCCAGAAGAAGCGCCGCCAGCGGAACCAGCGGAGCGGGGAAGAACCGCAGCCCGTTCAGCAGGCGCCTGGCCAGCAGCCGGAAGAATCCTCCCACCGGCTCAATGTGAAGGTCCCCGAAACCGGCCTCCTCTAACAAGTATCGGACACCATGGGCGGTAAAGCGGAAATAGTCATGGGGCGCCTGGTGGACTTCCCACTCGTGGGGGACGGCCAGCAACAACGGCCCCCGTGGTCTGAGCACGCGGCCCATCTCGCGCATCGCGACGGCCGGCTCCCGGACATGTTCCAGCGTGACGATGTTGACACAGGCGTCGAAGCTCGCCGCGGCGAAAGGCAGCGCGCCTAGGTCCGCGATCGCCCCCAGGCCTCTGTAGTCCCAAGACGCGTCTCCCACGCCCAGGTCGACTCCCACGTAGCAATGCCGCGCGAAGCGGCGGGCGTACTGGCCCTCGCCGGCCCCTGCATCCAGCACTCGCGAGCCGTCGGGCAATCCCGCCGCGAAGCGCTCCACGGCGCGCTCGATGGCCGTTTCGAAATGGAGCACGTGGCGCTCAAGCGCCGTTCCGGCCAGCCAGCGGGGAAACCTGGACCTCACGGCTTCTTGCGAGCCTCCACCGTGATCGTGGACCCTGCCCGGCACGCGGCTTCGATGAGCGTGAGGGGAACGGACGCCGCCACCAGACAGAAATACAGGAGGTCCTTCAGCAGTCCTGCCCGCGGTCCTTCCTGGATACCGCGCACCCTTCTCGCCATCGGGTCGAGCGAGGGCGCCAGGCTCGTGGCCAAGCCGGCCGGGTTATCCCGAAGCGAGAAATGTTTGAAGCGCACCGGTTCGAACCCGCACCGGTCCAGCAGAATCTCCAGATCGCTGACACGGAACGTCAACAGGTGCCGGGGGACGTCCAGCCCGCTCCAGTTCTCGCCGAGCATGAGAAACTGCCACGAGGCGGCGTTCGGCACCTGGACCACCAGGCGTCCGTTGGGCCGCAGCAGTTCGCGCGCCGACTCCACGTAGGTATGGGGATCATACAGGTGTTCCAGCACGTGGAACATGGTGACCACCGCGCAGCTTGAAGGCGGGAAGGGCGCGTGAGAGAGGCTGGCGCACACCGACGGCACGCCCTGGCGCCGCCACGCGACACCGGCTGCATCCAGCGAGAAATCCAGCCCGGCCACCTTGACCCCGGCTTGGGCCAGCACGTGCAGGAACAGGCCCCCGCCACAACCCACATCGAGGACCAGCCCGGCCTCTCCCGAAGCCGCCAGCGCGTGCCTGACGAAACGCACGTGATCGCGGAGGACGAGCCGCCGGTACAGTTCCTCCAACCGTTCGGCTCCCGAGCGGCTGGCCTCGAACCAGTAGGAAGGCGGGTAGTACTTGTGCAGCTCCCGCGGCTGAGGCCGGGGATGCAGCCGGATCAGCCGGCACCGCCGGCATTCGACAATTTGAAACTGCTCGGTGGTGGTCCGATAGAGCCGGTCCGTCGCCCGGAAGAGGGGGTGAAATTCAGGGGAGCCGCAAGCGGCACAGGACTCGACATCCAACCCGTGTTCTAGGCCGCGTTCTCCGTCAGGCTCCGCAACGGGATCCGGTGGCGCAACAGCAACCTCCTCACCTGGCGCGGCGACAGCTTGCGGAACTTCGACACCTGCCGGCGCTTGCGCAACATCTTCGGCAGCAGGAGCAGCGCCGCGAAGTCGCCCTTCAGGAGCGCCCACGCCGCCCTGCTCTTGTCCCGCCAGCTCGGGAACTTTCCGATCTCGCCGGTTCCCCGCGCCGCCGCTAGCGCTCCAGCCGCGATCCTGGCGAGGTAGTACGGGCCGTTCAGCCATAGCAGGCTCCAAGGAAAAAGTTTCGCCGCCAACAGGACACGATTACGCTCGATCAGCTCCAGCCGCCGGCTGGATGTGATTCCCAGGGTCGAGCCCCGGTGGTGACGCACCACCGCATCCGGCGCATACAGGCAGCCCCATCCGGCAATCCGGGCTCGCAAACCCAATTCGGCGTCATCGCCATACGCAAAGAAGTCCTCATCGAAGCCGCCAATCTCGTCCAACATCGACTTCCGGTACATGGCGGCGCAACCGTCGGGCCAGAGGGTCTCCTCCACCCGGTCGTACTGGCCCACGTCCCATTCGCCCGAACCGCGTCCCCGGTTCTGGCCGTCCGGGTACATCAGGTGCCCCGCCTTGTCGATCCGGCGCGGCTCCTCGTACACCAGAATCTTGGACGCGGCCATTCCGATTTCGGGCCGTCCGTCGAAACAGCGCCGAAGCGCGGCCAGCCAGCCCGAATCGGCTTCCGCATCGTTGTTCAGCAACGCCACAAATCCGGCCCGCGTAGCCGCGAAACCCTGGTTGTTCGCGGTACAGAACCCGAGGTTCGCCTGGTTCCGGATCAGACGCAGGACCAACCGGCCTCCCGAGAGGAACTCCCCAGCCACCATTTCCGGGGAGCCGTCATCGGAGCCGTTATCGACCACGACCACCTCGAAGCCGGCGCCCTCTTGCCGGGCGAGCGACTCCAGGCATTGCCGCAACAGCTCACGGCGATTCCAGTTCACGACAATGACCGCAATCTCCGGGCTGTCTTTCCGGCTCACCGATCCGACTATTATAGGTCAGCGGCAGACCCTCGGATGCTCCGGCCGGTGGCGCGCCTGCTTGCGGCCGCGGCTCTCTGCTTCTTCCTTTGCCTCCTTTCGAGCGTCAGCAATTCGCGCCGGCGCCGCAGCTTCACCCGGTCGTCCACTTTTCGCCAGAACTTCCGAAAGTAGTCCGCCGCCGATGCCAGGGTAAACAGCAGCACGCCCCACATCCATAGCATGGCCCAGCGATGCAAGGCCGGAAAACGGATGCTCATGAGGAGAAGGGCGACGACAATGACCTGTGTCATCATTTTCGTCTTGCCGAGATCGCTGGACTTGATGGTGTACCCTTCCGCGGCGGCAATCCCGCGCAGACCGGAGATGGCGAACTCCCTGCCCACGATCAGGATCACCATCCACGCGGGAACCAGCCGAACCTGAACCAGAGCGATGAGAGCCGATGAGATCAGCAGCTTGTCCGCAATGGGATCCAGCAGCGTCCCGACCGTGGTGACCTGGCCCCAGCGTCGGGCCAGGTGCCCATCCAGCAGGTCGGTTGCGGCGGCGGCCAGGAAGATCCCCAGGGCAAGCAGATCGCTCGCCACCACCAGCCCGAAGACCTCGAGCCGAAGGCGCCCCTGGACCACGACCGCCACCAGCAGCGGCACGAAGAAGATCCGCAGGATCGTGAGCAAGTTGGGAAGATTCATCCGGTCACACCAAATATAGAACACTGTGGAGCAGGCCGCCAGACCTGCCATGCCGGCAGGTTGCCGCAACACCGGCCACCGGCACGCCCATCAGATACTTCCGCGATCAGATGATCGCGGCCCCATTGAAGCCCTATCATGTGCTGGGCGTACCAGGTATCGTCTGCCGGTAGCGGGGTCGACCACGTGCGAGGGGTCGGTGGCGTTGACGTTCAGCGCCATGGGTTTGCCCTACGGAGCCGTAATGGCTGGCGCGTGAAGTACGTGGATTGGGCCGGCATCCCGCGCCGGGGCGGGAGAGGAACCGCAGAGGCCTCCGAAGCCGCACGCAAGCGACATCCCCACAAAACGGCGCCGATTCATATTGTCCCTTCTGTCTGTTGAGCCGCTACCAGTTCGTAATCGACCCATCCGGCCGGTGATAGAGCGGGATGGGAGCCGAGCGTTCCACAATTTCCGAGAGCAAGTCGGCCCCTTTGGGATCGAACTCGACGCCCAAGCCTGGGGCTTCGCGCACCCATAGCTTGCCGTTTCGAAAATCGGGCCCCTGCGGGAGATAGGGCGGCGTGGGCACGGAGCCGCACTCCATCAGCGCGGGCCCCGAGAACGCACTCAGCGCATGAGTCAGCGCCGCCACCGAGATCGGGCCCGTGGCGTGCGGAATCATGCCGACGTTGTGCGTCTCGCACAACACGGCGATTTTCATGAATTCCGTGATGCCGCCGGTGTTCGGCAGTGTGACGCGCGTGTAATCGATGAGGCGCTGCTCGATCAACTCATTGATGTCCCAGCGGTCGCCGTATTGTTCCCCGACCGCGATGGGAACCTTGATCTGGGGCCGCAGGTCCTTATAGATGCCTTTATTTTCCGATCGCAGCGGATCCTCGACCTCGTACGGCGCAAAAGGCCCCAGCAGGTTGCATAGTCGAACCGCGTCGGACAGGTCCAGACGGGTGTGAACATCGGTCAGCCAGTCGCCATCCTTGCCCACCCCCTCGCGGATTTGACGCGCCTTCTCCACTTCCAGGTCGATTGCGTGACTGGGAAGGAATACTCCGGTCGGCGGCCCGCCGGCCTGCGAAGACCATGGCATGTCCACCGCACTGCGATACGCCCTGAATCCCGCTTCGATGACGGCGCGCGCCCTCTCCTGCAGAGTGTCTCCGCGGCCGACACCCGTCGAGTAGCACTCGATGTGCTGGCGCGACCGGCCGCCAAGCAGTTGGTAAACCGGAACGTTGAGCGCCTTGCCCTTGATGTCCCACAAGGCCATGTCGAGCGCGCCGAGGGCGTGCAACTTTTCGCGGCCGGGCGGGTAGAACCAGCCCCGGTACATGAATTGCCAGAGGTGATCGATCGGCGAAGGATCTTCGCCGATCAGCATCGGCGCGCACTGCTCCATCATGTCCCTGGAGCCGCCCTCTCCAATTCCGGTAATGCCGGCGTCGGTCTCGATCGTTACGATACGGTCGCTCTGGTTGAAGGTCGGATTCGGCCGGCGCGGCTGGTAGTAGCGGACGCGCTTTATTGTCATCTTGGGTATCGCCGCCCGGGCCAATCGGGCTGCGACCGTGCTTCCGCCGGCAACCGCCAGCGCGGAAGTCCAAAATCTTCGTCGGTTCATTGGTTGTCCTTGTAGCCGGGATTTCCGTTCCGGCTACCCTGTCGAGCGTATTCTACACCTCAGTGGATCGTGAGGCGCTTCACCCAGACGACTTCGCAGGCGCCATTGCCGGTGTCGGTGCGGCTCAGGGAGGTGTCCCAGCGCCAGCCCTCCTCGGAGGAGACGGAGACGAGGTAGCCGTCCAGGCTGATGAGGTCGCCGGCGCGAACCGAGCGCAAGAGTCTCAGCGTGGCCTTGTCCGCCGGGATCATGTGCATGTTGGCGCTGTGCGAAACCATCTCTTCCACCGGGATGGGGAACTGGCGGCCCTTGGGCCAGTAGCGATACCAACGCTGGGTCTGGCCGAAGCCCATCTGGTCGAGGACGGCCTGGTCCGACATGCGGCCCCAGCCGACGGCGAAGTCGATGGGAGAGATGGCCGAAGCGCCGTCGAACCAGTAGCGCTCCGTGGAAAGGACGCGGACCCGCATGGAAAAATCGGCGCGGGCGGTGAAGCGATACTTGCCCTGCTGCCAGGAGGGACCAGCCAGGAGCAGCGTCTGGGAAGGCTCATTGGGAGCCAGCACGCCCGGAGGGTGGGTGGCGTGCCCGGTTTCCTCATACACGTAAACAATGAGCACCACGACGGCGAGGAGCAGCAACAGGACGTGCAATGGCTTCGCGAGGCTCACGCGCGACGGACCCGAATCTCCATGGTACTAGCGATAATCATATTGTGGGGTCGATACGAATCGCGCTCCTGCTCGTGGCCGCGCTTCTCTGCCTGGCCGTCCAGCCGCCCAAGGCGGCTACGCCGGTGGCGGCGATCACCATTGATTATCCGGAGCAGGATTCCATCTTCCCGCCCGAGATCACAGCGCCGATGTTTCTATGGCGTGACGAGGCGAAGACCGCCAGGGTGTGGCGAATCGACGTGTCGTTTGGCGACGGATCGCCGGCAGTGCGAGCGACGTCACGGGGCGAGCGCATGCGCATCGGCGACATCGACCCGGACTGCGTCTCGGAGACGAACGAGCTGCCCAAGCTCACGCCGCGGCAAGCGGCGGCGCGAACCTGGGCGCCGGACCGGGCGACGTGGGAGATTATCAAGAAACACTCGGTGACAAGTCCGGCAAAGGCGACGATTACCGGCTTGAGCGGCCCGAACGCCGGCGAAGTCGTCTCCCGCGGGCAGGTCACCATCCGCACCTCCAAAGACCCGGTGGGCGCTCCGATCTTCTATCGCGATGTTCCGCTAATGCCCACCGAAACCGCCACAGGGATCATCAAGCCGCTGGCGCCTTATGCCGTGCGGCTGGTGAGCTGGCGACTGCGCAATGTTGGAGACTCATCGAGCCATGTCGTGCTGGAGAACCTTCCGGTGTGCGCCAACTGCCATTCGTTCTCCAGCGACGGCAAGACGCTGGGCATGGACCTGGACGGCTTGCAAAATAACAAGGGACTGTACATGCTGGCGCCGGTGAAGACGGAGACGTCGATTCGAACCCAGGACGTGATCCAGTGGAGCTCCGCCGAGGGCCGGCTGAAAGGGGATCTCAGGGTCGGTTTCATGTCGCAAGTGTCCCCGGACGGGCAATACGTGGTGACCACGATCAATCCGGCCGCCTCACCCGCAAGCGGCCAAGAGCCTCCCAGCAATTACTACGTGCAGAACTTCAAGGACTACCGGTTTCTGCAGGTGTTCTACCCGACGCGCGGGATGCTGTCCTGGTACAGCCGGTCGACCGGAGTGTTGCAGCCGCTTCCCGGCGCGGACGACACGCGGTACGTGCAGATGGGCGCGGTGTGGAGTCCCGACGGAAAGTACCTGGTGTTTGCCCGGGCCGAGGCGAAGGACCCGAATCCGAAGGGGGCGCCGGAGGCCAAGTTCGCCAATGATCCGAACGAGAACCGGGTTCAATATGACCTCTACCGGATTCCTTTCAACGGGGGCAGGGGAGGCAGGGCGGAACCGATCACGGGCGCGTCGCGGAACGGCATGAGCAATACCTTCCCGAAAGTTTCCCCCGATGGAAAGTGGATCGTATTCGTTCAGTGCCGCAACGGGCAATTGATGCGTCCGGACAGCCAGTTGTATATCGTGCCGGCTACGGGCGGTCAGGCTCGGCGCATGAGATGCAACGCCCCGCCGATGAACTCCTGGCACAGTTTCTCGCCCAACGGCCGGTGGCTGGTGTTCTCGTCGAAGCGCAGGTCGCCGTACACGCAGATGTACCTGACGCACATCGACCAGGAGGGCAACGACAGCCCGGCGATCCTGATCGGGAACACGACCGCGGCCAACCGGGCGGTGAACCTGCCGGAGTTCGTGAATATTGCGCCGGACGGCCTCGAAAGCATCGGAGGCCCGGCCCTCGACTACTACCGGCTGTTCGACAGGGCGTTGTACTTGCAGAAGCAGACGCGGTACGGAGAATCCGCCGCTTGGTGGAAGAAGGTGCTGGAGATCAGCCCGGACGATGAGATGGCGCACAACAATCTGGGCCTGGTGCTGCTGCTGGCGGGCCACCGGGCCGAGGCCGGGTTGCATTTCGAGCGGGCAAGGGCCATCAGGAATCGGGAAGCGCTGGCGCGACAGCAGGCCGGTTCGCCCAACGAGCGCTGACGGCCGTGACGCGGGAGATGTCGCCGTGGTTATGGTAAGAAAGTCTACATGGAGCTGAAAGCGATTCCTCTGGAGATCCCCGAGGGCGGGAACATCATCCTCGGGCAGACGCACTTCATCAAGACCGTGGAGGACCTGTACGAAACCATCGTGAGCACGGCGCCGCAGATGAAGTTCGGGGTGGCCTTCAATGAAGCCTCGGGCGCCTGCCTGACGCGGGTGGACGGCAACGACGACGGGCTGAAGGCGCTGGCCGCGCGCAATGCCACGGCTATCGGCGCGGGGCACATCTTCGTGATCGCGCTGAAGGAAGGCTACCCGATCAACGTGCTGGGGAGGATCAAGGAGGTCCCCGAGGTCTGCTCGATCTACTGCGCCTCGGCAAACCCGGTGGAAGTGATCTTGGCCGAGACCGCCCAGGGCCGGGGCATCCTGGGAGTGGTGGACGGCCTTATGCCCAAGGGCGTGGAAGGCGAAGCGGACGTCCTGTGGCGCCACGATCTGTTGCGGAAGATCGGCTACAAACGCTAAGTTGGATGAGGGGGATTCATGGCGGACAAACAACCAGTGGAACGTGTATTCGGATTCAACACGCGCTCGCTGCACGCGGGCTATCAGCCCGACCCGACCACAGGGGCTCGGGCGGTGCCGATTTATCAGACGACGTCCTACGTGTTCGAGGACTCGGAGCACGCCGCGGCGCTGTTCGCGCTCCAGAAGTTCGGCAACATCTACACGCGGATCATGAATCCGACCAACGCCGTTCTGGAGGAGCGGGTCGCGTCGCTAGAGAACGGAGCCGCGGCGCTGGCGATGTCCAGCGGCCAGGCGGCGCAATTCATAGCCGCCAGCAGCCTGATGGAAGCGGGCGAGGAAATGGTGGCCGCCAGCGCGCTCTACGGCGGGACGTACACGCAGTTCGACGTCAGCTTCCGCAAGCTGGGCCTGAACGTGAAGTTCGTGGACCCGGACGACTCCGAGAATTTCCGCAAGGCCATCACGCCGAAGACGAAGTGCCTGTACGGCGAGACCATCAGCAACCCGCGGGGCAACGTGCTGGACATCGAGGCGGTGGCGCGCATTGCGCACGAGCACAACATCCCGTTGGTGATCGACAACACCTTCGCCACTCCGTACCTGTGCCGGCCGATCGACTTCGGCGCGGACATCGTGGTGCACTCGCTCACCAAGTTCATGGGCGGGCACGGGACCAGCATCGGCGGGATCATCGTCGATAGCGGCAAGTTCCCGTGGACCAAGGGCAATTTCCCGCAACTGAACGAGCCGGCCCGGTCCTACCACGGGCTGAAGTTCAGCGAGACTTTCGGCAACCTGGCCTACATCATCAAGGCCCGCGTCGAAGGGCTGCGGGACATGGGCACGTGCATGAGCCCGTTCAACGCCTTCCTGTTTCTACAGGGGATCGAAACTCTGGGGCTGAGGATGGAGCGCCATGTGGCCAGCGCCCTGGCGGTGGCGGAGTTTCTGGAGCGCCATAAGCTGGTGAGCTGGGTGAAGTATCCGTCGCTCCCGTCGAATCCGTATTACTCGCTGGCGAAGAAGTACTTGCCGAAGGGGGCGGGGGCGGTGTTCTCGTTCGGGATCAAAGGCGGGTATGCGGCGGGGAAGAAGTTCATCGACAGCGCGAAGCTCTTCAGCCACCTGGCGAATGTGGGCGACGCGCGAAGCCTGGTGATTCATCCGGCCTCGACCACGCACCAGCAATTGAGCGAATCGGAACAGGCAGCGGCAGGGGTGATGTCCGACATGGTGCGGGTGTCGATAGGGCTGGAAGACATCGACGATATTCTGTGGGACCTGGACCAGGGGCTGGAGGCGTCGCAGAAGTAGGAGGCTCTTCAATCCAGGTCGATATCGCGCTGGGGAGGGGGAGTGTCGGGGCTCTCTTTGGCCTGCTTGAGTAACTCGTCGAACTTCCTGGCCAGAACGTCCTTCGACTTCTTGTGCGCCTCCACCGATTTCTGGAAAGCCTCCTCGCGGCGCGCGGCCTCACCACGGAACAGGTTCATGGCGGCGTCCATGTCCTCGACCGTGCGCGGCCTCTCCGCCGCCTTGTGGCTGATCACGGCGCGCGTGACGGGGTCAACCTTCAATGCGGCCTGGCAGCAGGGGCATTGCACTTCAAACAGAGCCGGATTCCCTTTGCTCATAGGGCCATCGTAGCGCAAGCGAGCGGAGGAAATCGGCGTCGGCTTCGAGGAAATCGTACTCGGGCAGACGGCCGGGCTTTTCCCACAGCATCCGTTCGAACACACGGTTCTGCGGCTCGCCGCGAAACTCTCGCACGGCGAAGAAAATGAGATCAAACGGCGGCCGGCCTTTGTATTGGGGCCTCACACGCCATAGCTCGCGGCCGATTCTGGCCTGGATGGCAAGCTCCTCCTCGAGTTCCCGCTCGAGAGCCTCGGCGGGCGATTCACCCGGCTCGACCTTGCCTCCCGGGAATTCCCACTTGAGCGGGTGGCTGTCGGAGCGCTGCCGCTGGCAGATCAGGACGGCGCCGTCGCGCTCGATGACGGCCGCGACGACAGTGCGAAGGCGAGGGGGGCAGGTCATCACAGGAAAGGTTGAAGGCCCTCGTGGCGGACCATCCAGGCGCCGCGCGGGAAGCCTGGCGCGGGGGTCTTGGGAATGTTCTGCCAGCCGGCGGCCATGAGAGCGATGGCCGCCAGGAGACCTCCGTTCGCTGGCAAGTACAAAGGCAGGTCGGGGTGCTGGTAGTTGTGGCCGTTAGCAAGCCACTTGTTCTTCGGGGAGTCAATGAACAGGGCGTCGATCGCCAGAGACGGTTCCCAAACCCGGGCGGCGGTCATGGCCACCATGGGATAGTCCCAGCCCCAGGTGTCGGGCCACTGCCATCCCGTGAGCACCTTGCGGAGAGTGTTCCGCATAGTCTCGCGGTCCACACCCACGCCAGGCAACACGCCGAGCGCCATCAGCATCGAGGGGTGGTCACGGTTGCGTTCCGTGAAAGTCCGCGGGCAGTTCTCGTGCGCCAGATAGACCCCGTTCCGCTTGGGGAGCTCCGAGAGGCGCAGGCGGACATGTTCCCACTCGGATTGGCGCGGCAGCCCGGCGCGTTCCCGCCAACGCTGGGCGATCTCCAGGCCGCGGTTCCAGTAGGCCAGCTCGAAGGTCGGATTCCACGTCTCCCGCGGGGGATGATTCTCCTGGGCGGGAATGACGGGAGGGCCGAGGACGAAGCGGTTGCGCCGGGCGTCATAGGCGGCGAAAGAGACCATGAACTCGGCCGACTCCATGACGATGTCGCGATAGCGTTCCAGCGTCTCGCGGTTCGGATGCGACTGGTAGCACAGCTCTGCCATGGCGATCGGATGCGGCTGCTGCCAGATGAGCAACGGGCCGATCGGGGAGGGACTGTCGTAGCCGTCCGGGGAAGTCATCTTCGGCCAGCGCGCCCCGGTGTAGCCTTGCGCCTTGGCCCGCTGCCGCGCCGAGGGGAGAATCCGCTGGTAGTAGTCCAGGCTCCGCTCCAACAGAGGCGTGCGACCCCACAGCGCGAAGTGCGCGGCGTGCCACCAATGCATCTCCAGGTGGAATTTCCCGTACCAACTGTTGCAGGTGAGGCCTGTTTCCTGAGGCGGCATTGAACCCGAGCACTGGATGGAAGTCAGGTATTGAGAAAGGACGATGCGCCGCTGGAGCTCCTTCGAGCGGGAATCGCGGCTGCCTGCAAGATCGACTGCGGCGCCGGCCGTCCAGAATCGCCGCCAATGGTTCCGGCTGCGATCCTGAGTGACTCGCGCGGAGTGCAGCGAACTGGTGTCGAGGCTGGGACTGAACCGGCACACAAAAGCGATCTCACTGCCCCTGCGAGTGGGGAGCAGGGCGAAGCGGTGCTGGTCCTCTTGCCGGGCCGAGGCGTTGCCCTGCCAACCCAGCCTGACGTAGTAGCGGTCCCGGTCGAGCTGCCGGGCCAGATCGATGTGGCTGGACGATTGCGAAGCGAGGATGGTGCGGTGCTTGCCCGGCGACTTCCAGTCCGCTGCGTTCATCCGCGGAGAACCGTAGGGAAACTCGAAGATCACCGCAAGCCGTTCTTGCGAAACGAGCGGCGAGCTAATGACAACGGCCACGGCGTCTTCCTCTGGATCGGCGCAGGTCTCGACCGATACCGGGACTCCGTCCACCTGGAAGCTGCTGGAAAGTATCCCGGTCCACAGGTCCAGAGCCTGGTGAATGTCCGTCAGCTCTCCGGAGGCGACCGGGTTGCCCCCGGCTCCCACCAGGCGAAGTCCGATTCGGCCGAGGTGCAGCCGGTGCGGGTTCTCGCGGAGCCAGTTATAAAGATCCGTCTGGCCGCTAGAGCTGGTAGCGTAGCCGACCATGCGGCCGTAAGTGTCGTACTGTTCCAGCTTCAGATCCGCGGCCGAGAGTCCTCCCAGGTGCGCGAAGCTATGCCAGCCCCACTGAGACTGGGTGCAGAGAGGAATGCCCTGCTCGTACAGCTCCGGGAAGGATTGCAGACCGGTGACGTCGGCGGTGAAGGCGAATTCTCCATTGCCGACGGAGAGCGGCGCGAGGGGATCGAAGGCAGCGAAAAGCGGATTGTGCGTCTGAACCAGCCCGCGCCGATCGATCGGTTCCTCGGCGGAGAGGGGCCTGCTCCCCACGGCCGCGCTCCACACCGCGTTTCGGAGGAACCGTCTTCGCGAGGACTTCATAGGCCTACTTCAGGATCTGCCACAGGTTGCTGTAATCGTCGGTCCACCGGCGGAAGCCGGCTTTCACTTTGATCTTGCTGTTGGAAACGGGGAAGGCCGGCTGGTGGAACACTTCCGGGTTCGAGGCGACCAGGACCCAGGTCGCGCCGTAAACCAGGTCGGGGCCGTCGTCCGTGTCGATCAGGAGGGTCTGCTTCCCGAGCGCCTCGGCCGCCCGCTGGACTACCGGCTCCAGCTCGAGGTGGCTGTTGCTGACGTGGACCGCGAGAATGCCGTCCGGACGCAGGTGGTGGAAGTAGATGCGGAAGGCCTCCAGAGTGAGAAGGTGGACCGGAATGCTGTCACTGGAGAAAGCATCCACCGCGAGCACGTCGAACTGCTGGCTCGGCTCGCGCTCCAGCGACAACCGGGCGTCCCCCATCACCACGTCGAGCTTGGCCTGGCAATCCATCAGATAGGTGAACTCCCGCCTGGCAACGTCGAGCACGAGCGGGTTGATGTCGTAGAAGGTGTAGTAATCTCCCGGACGGCCGTAACTGGCGATGGTTCCGGCGCCCAGGCCGATTACGCCCACGCGCTGCGCCGAGTGCCGCGTGTTCTCGATGGCGAGTCCGACACCGGACTTACTTCCATAGTAAGTGGTGTGATATCGCCGCCGCTGCGGGGACAAGTATTGCAGGCCGTGGGTGATGGTGCCGTTCACCAGCGTCCTCGTGACGTATGGGTCCTTCAGGTCGCCGTCCTGCGTGACCCGAAGGACGCCGTAGAAGTTGCGCTCCATCAGCAGTGCGCCGCGAACCACGTCGCGTTCCTGGGTATAGAGGGTCAAGCCCAGCACGATGGCGAGGAAGGCCCAGCCGGCGTAAAGCCACTTCTGGATGTTGCGGAAGACCACCAGGGCCAGAGCCGCGCAGAAAAAGACGGCGATCGGCATCTCGAAATAGCCGCGGAAGATGTACGGCGCCAGACCGCCGACAAAGAGGCCGCCCAGCGCGCCGCCCAGCGCGATTGTCAGGTAGTAACCTGTCAGGTACCGGGAGTGCGGCCGGCGTTGCGCCAGTTCGCCGTGACAGAACATGCAGACGGCGAAGAGCCCTCCCGCAAACAGGGGGATCACGTAGAGCATTTTCGTGCTACCGTTGAACTTCCCCAGGCCGTAGCTCATTCCGCTGAGGAACAGCGCCAGCAAGCCCGTGAAAGCGCTTTGGTGGTACCAGCTCTCCCGTCCAAAGGTGAGGATGAAGCTCACCAGGTACAGGCTCAGCGGAAGTATCCAGAGGAACGGGACAGACGCGATGTTCTGGCAGACGTAGTTGGTCACCGCGAGCAGCATGGTCGAGGAACAGGCCGCCAGCAGCGTCCAAAGGACGTACGCATGCCAGGACGGCGGGCGCACTTCCTCCTCCGGCGTCTCAATCTCCTCGGTGAGAGCGTCCTCGGTCTCCGGTGGCGCCGGCGCGGGCGGCTTCAGGCTGCGCCAGGCACAGGCGGCACACAGGACCGAGAACACGGCGTAGGAAACCGACCACGTCAGCGCCTGGTGGCTGGTTGCCAGGTACGGCTCCACCAAAACGGGGTAGCTCAGCAGCGCCAGGAGGCTTCCGAAGTTGGAGACGGCGAAGAGGCGGTAGGGGAACGCCACCTGGTAGGTGCGCGCGTACCACGCCTGCATGAGGGGCCCGGTCGTCGAGAGCAGGAGGTAGGGAAGGCCCACCGACAGAGCCAGCAGGCCGAGAATGCCCAGGACCGGATTGTCACTCCCCTGGGGCTTCCAAGCCGGGTTGGGAATGATGTGCAGCAACAGCAAGCTCAGTCCCAACAGGGACACGTGGAGGATGGCCTGGGTCCTGGCGCGGAGGAAGCGGACCACGACGTGCGCGTAGAGGTACCCCGCGAGCAGCACCGCCTGAAAAAAGAGCAGGCAGGCGGACCACACCGACGCGGAGCCTCCGAACCACGGCAGTATGACTTTGGCGATGATCGGCTCAACCTGAAAAAGCAAAAAGGCGCCGAGGAAGATAGTAAGTACGTAAAGCGGCATCTAACCTCTTTCGGGGCGAAACTCGACAATCAACGCAGTCATGTCATCTTTCTGCACCGCGCCCTCGGTGTGGGCGGCCAGGGCAGCGGACAGAGCGTCGTACATGGCTTGTGAATCGCCGGGCGCATTCGCCCGCACGACTTGGCGAATCCTGGCCTCCCCGAACGGGCTGCCCTCGGCGTTCTCAGCGTCGGTGAATCCGTCGGTGTGCAGGACCAGCTTGTCGCGGTCAAAGAGCCGGACTTCCTCGGCCTTGTAGGCGGCCTCCTCCAGCATCCCCACGGGCAGCCCGGTCGGGTGCAGTTGCTCCAGGCGGCCGGCCGAGCGGACCAGCAGCCCGACGCCGTGTCCCGCGTTGACGTAGCGCAGCAGCCCGTCGCGGTTCAGGGTGGCAAAGAAGAGCGTGGCGTACTTCTCTCCACCGGTCCGCTCGAGCAGAAAGGCGCTGATCCGGGCCATGGCCTCCTCGAGGGAGATGCTGATGTAAGGGGCCGCCAGGAAAACTCCTTGCAGAAGGGAGGCGAGCAGCGCCGAGCTGACTCCCTTGCCGGAAACGTCGGCAATGATCAGCGCCCAGGCGGATGGGCTCATCTGGTGAAGGTCGAAGTAGTCCCCGCCCACCTGGCGCGAGGGAATGCTGCGGCCGGCGGCGCGCAGCCAGCCGGTGGAGGGCAACTCCCGTGGCAGCAGGCTCTCCTGGATCTCGCGTGCGATCTTCAGTTCCTCCTCCATCCGCTGGCGCGCGCGTTCGCCCTCCAGCAGCCGGGCGTTTTCCAGGATAGTGGAAGCCTCCAGGGCGAGGGTCTGGAGC
This sequence comes from Bryobacterales bacterium, assembly GCA_963798455.1. Classification (GTDB taxonomy): domain Bacteria; phylum Acidobacteriota; class Terriglobia; order Bryobacterales; family Bryobacteraceae; genus CAWCTD01. The sequence continues at coordinate 2,208,224 of CAWCTD010000003.1, read as the reverse complement.
AACTCGCGGTTGCCCGCCGCCAGATCGGCGGCGTCCGCCCGGGTGTCCATGTAGAGGACGCCGATGGTTTGCTCGGCTGGGGGCAGCGAGCCGCTCCCGCCGTCCGTCCCAGTGCGGATCTTGACCAGGGGGACGCAGACCACACTGCGCAATTCGAGTTCGACGATGGTCCGCGTGGGCATGTCCGCGTCCGCGGAATGGGGATCGAAACTCATCGAGAGCAGTTCGCGGCGCCGGGTGAGGGCCTGATGAATGACTGCCGTCGGGACGCGCAGGTCATCCGCCGTTAGGGGTGCTCCGTGACTGTCACGGGCGATGCGGAACTCCAGCCCGCCGCCCTGACGCAGCAGAAGAAAACCGCGCTCGGCCCCCGTGATTGCCAGCGCGGTGTCAACCAGCGCGGCGAGGACGTCGGAAGTGGAGAGAGAAGTCTCCACGACGCGCGCCAGTTCGACCACGGCGCGGAGCCGGGCAAGGTCGCCACCCTCCCTGGCGGGGGTGACGATCTGGCTAGCCAGCCGATCCAGGCCCGGCTCGCCGCGGGTGAAGACCAGCCGGTAGGAGTCGGAAACGCCGAAGTCGATGCGATCAGACGGGTTCAGCCGGCGCCGCTCGATCCGCTCGTCGTTTATAAAAACGCCGTTGACGCTGTGGAGGTCCTCGATAAAATACTCGCTGCCTTCGGACACGATGCGGGCATGGGCCCTAGATATTCTGGCGTCGCGCAGGACGAGGTGGTTACCGGCTTGCCGCCCGATGAGGAAGGGGATCTCAGCGATGGGAACGCGCACCCGGCTGCCGGCTGGGTCCGACACGATGAGTGCGGCCGTAGCCGGGCCGGCCGTGGCGGCATCGGGGAGGTCCCTCACTTCCTCTCCGCGGGAGGCGCCGGCGTGGGAGCCGCGTTGGCGGCGGCCTGAAGCTCCTGGGCGCGCAGGCGCCGGCAGTGAGGGCAGTATCCACCCACCTCGGTTCGGGTGATGACGACCTGGAAACCGAGATGAGACTCGACCTGGCGGCGGAGGCGGAGCAGGGGCTCGCCGAAAAACTCCTCCACTTTGCCGCAGCGCAGGCAGATGACGTGGGCGTGCTCCTGCTTGAGCCGGGTCTCGTAGTAGTGCTGGTCGCCGGAATAATGCATGAGATCCAACTCGTCCACCAGGCTGGCCTCTTTGAGCATGTTGATAGTGCGATAGACGGTGACGCGATTGATCTTGGGGTCCTTCTGTTTGGCCAGGCTGTAAAGGTGCTCGGCGTCCAAATGGAGGCCGGTCTTATCAATGAGGTCGAGCAGAATCTGCCGCTGACGTGTGAGCCGGATGCCGCGTTCCTTGAGCGAACTCTTGATGCTTTCGAGAGCCATAAAAACAGACCTCCCAGTGCCGCCCGGTACTGAATCAACTGTAGCATCCGAGGCCCGGGGCCGCCGGGCCGCGTCATCTTCATGGAGATGCTCTGGTCAGGTGCTTCCGCGCATTTCGGGTCTATCATGGAAAGGATGCCGGAACCGGTGTGCGGGAAGTGCGGGGGCGGGGGATGGATCATCGTTGAGCGGGATGGCCTCTCGGGCGCCGAGCGTTGCGACTGCGTCCAGGAGGACCGGGCGCAGCGGCTGGAAGAGCACGCCGGGATTCCGCCGCTTTACCGACGGGCGGCGTTCGAGGACTTTCAGAGCCTCGATCACCCGGGCCTCAGGGAAGTCCAGAACATTGTCAGGGCCTACACGCGCGAGTATCCGCTGGTGCCCAAGCCCGGCCTGCTGCTGATCGGCGATCCCGGCACGGGGAAGACCCACCTGGCCGTGGCCGCGCTGCGCCGGCTGATCGCGAAGGGCTTCGAGGGAGTCTTCTGGGACTATCAGAATCTTCTGGACAGGATCCGCGCCAGCTACGATCAAAGCTCCGGCGCGAGCGATCGCGAGGCCTACCGCGCGGCTCTCGATGCGGAGATTTTGCTGCTGGACGACCTGGGGGCGCACCGCGTCACGGAATGGGTGGAGGACATCGTGACCTCCATCGTGACTTGGCGCTGCAACAACAAGAAGACGCTCATTGCCACAACCAACCTGCCCGATGCCGACGCCGGTGACCGGCTGGTGGAGCGGAACTCGGCCCTGCCCGGCAAGGTCGACTACCGGATCTCCCTTGCGGACAGGATCGGCGTGAGGGCGCACTCGCGGCTGTTCGAGATGTGCCGGGTGGTGAGGATCCCGGGAGTGGGGGATTACCGGCTGAGGAAGTAGGCTCACGCAAAGACGCGAAGAGGCAGAGCAAGATTCATCTTGGCGGGTTCGGGCCTTCGGTCACTTGAACCAGATCGCCAGCACGGAGCCACTTCCGATAGGCGGCCTGAATTTGTTTGGCGCTGAGCTTTACGTAACGTTGAGCCGCTCGCGTGGGCTCATCCAACGGCAGGCCGAGAGTGGTCCTTGAAATGAACCCGGCGGCTATGCTGTCCACACTCGACTCGGACAAGGGGATTTCGCGCAGCAGCATCGCCCGGGCCTGCTGCAACTCCGCGGGCGTTATCGGCGCCTGTTGTATCGCCTTCAGATCCCGCTCCACGATGGCCCTGGCCTTGGAGACGTTAGGAGGGTCACAGGCGTAGTCGACGACGTAAAGAGCCCGGCTCTTCCCCACCTCGAACGACGATGCCACGAAGTAGACCAGCCCGGCGTTCTCCCGCAGGTCCCGGTAGAGCCGCGTGGCATAGAATCCGCCTCCCAGAACATGGTTCCCCAGTTCGAGGGCATAGTAGTCCGGATCGGCCCGGTTGAGCCCAAGGGTTTCGGCCAGCGTGACCTTGTCCTGCACCCGGCTGGTGTCCGGGACCGCGGTGGTGGAAGGCCGGTTGGCTGGAACGGGTGGCAATACCGTCTCGGGCTTGGGTCCGGACGTCTTCCACTCGCCAAAGTACTTTTGAACTACCTGGCGGGCCTTCTCAGGCGTGATTCTTCCGATGACCACGATGGTGGTCAAGTCGGGCCGGAAGACACGTTGGTAGTAGCTCTTCACGTCCTGGAGCGTTCGCGCCGATATGGTCGCCGGCGTGGCCTCGCGCAGGGTCGGGTCGTTCCGTGGGAATAGCGATCTGTGGATGGCCCGGTCCGTCAAGTAGTCGGGACTCTGGAGTTGGCCCCTGACAGTCGCGGCGAGCTGCCGCTGGACGGTCCGGAAGGCTTGCTCGGGCAGGGCTGGATGCAGTTCGTTGTCGGCCAGGAGCTGCGCTCCACGGTCGAAGTGATCGGCGAGCACCTCCAGCGAAAAGTCCGCGCCGGCGGACTCACTGGCGCCAATGTCGTCCAATGCCTTTTGGAAAGAGAGGCGATCGAGCGTGGTTGTGCCATAGGAGAAGAGCTGCCCCAGCAACCGCGCCACGCCCTCCTGGCCCCGCGGCGTTTCCAGGTCGGGGTTGTTCTCGACGTGCCCGTAAATGCTGACGGTATTGCTGGCGGACTCGGGCTGTACGATGAGCTTGATCCCGTTCGGGAGAGTGGCGACCACGGGCTGCAGGGTCGAGGCCGGCACGGTAACACGCTTCAGAGCCGTCTCCGCCCAGGAAGGCAGAGTGACATTCCTGGTCTCTTTTGGCGCGAAGGATTCGGGGCCTCGGAAAGACCTTGTGGACACGGGCTGGCCTGATGGCTGCGGATTCAGAATGGCCACCACGGCGCGGTCCGGGTCCAGGTACTCTCGGGCCGCACGATTCACGTCCGCGGGAGTAACCCGTTCGATGGCCTTCACATCTTCGTCGGGAGAAGTCCTGCCTTCCGCCGCGACCGCCTTGGACCATGCCATCGCCAGCCCTGACACGGAGTTCTTCTGAAGCTCCGCCGCGCTCACCTCTTGCCGCTTGGCGGCCTCCACGAGGTCGCTTGGGAAGCCGTTTTTCAGGTAGCCGGCCAAGACGCTATGAACGTCGTTGACCAAGGCCGCGCCGTCACCACCTGCAGGAAAGGCCGCCATTGCGTAACCCAAACTGGCTTCGGGCAGGTCGTTCAGCGAGAAGCCGGCAAAGAGTGCTCTACCGGCCGGCACCAGGGCGTAGAGGTCCCCTCTCTGGCTGCTCAACACGTCGGCCAGCACTTCCGCCGCCGCGAAATCAGGGCTGCTGGACCCAGGCATCCGAAACGAAACTACGGACATCCCATAGGGGAGGTCCGTGGTGAGCTTGAGCGTCTCGGCCGTTACCGGCTGCAGACGGAAGGCGGGACGCCGCGGAAGATCCCGCCCTGGAACCTCGCCGAACAGCTTCTTGATCTCCGCCAACGCCTGTGCTGGTTGAACATCGCCAACCACCACCAGGACCGCGTTATTCGGCGCGTACCAGGTGTCATGGAATGTCTTGAGCATGGCCCCCGTGGTCTTGTCGAAGGAAGGTCGCGTGCCCAAGGCGTCGTGAGCGTAGGGTGTCCCTTTGAACATGGCCCCCAAAAGCTTGGTGTAGAAGACGTACTCCGGGTTGGAAAGATCCTGGGCCACTTCCTGCTCGATGGCGCCCCTCTCCTGGTTCCACAGTTTCTCGCTGTCCAGGACGCCTCGCATTCGTATGGCTTCGATGTGCAGAGCCGCACCGAGGTCCTCGGCGGGCACGGTGAAGAAGTACTGGGTCAACATCTGCTGCGTGTCGGCATCGAACATGCCGCCCATGCTGGCGGAGATGTTCGCCAACTGGTCCGCCGAAAGTTCCGGGCTGCCACGGAACATCATGTGCTCCTGGGCGTGCGCCGTTCCCGGAAAGCCTTCAGGCGCCTCGTCCGAGCCGACGCGATAATTCACCACCGTGGTGACGACCGGGGCCAGCCGGTTGGGGACGATCACCACGCGGAGACCGTTCTTCAAGGTGTCGCGCAAGACGGTATCGTCCTGACCGGCCGGCTTGTTCATACGGCAATCGACCAGCATTCCACCCAACAGAACAGTCAGGCTCAAAGTCAGGAACATCCCGCGGCCGGACTGTGGCACCACAAAACCCCTCAACTCACTTTCACCACAGGCTCCCAGGGCAGAACTTGATGTGCGCACGATTGACCTCATTACTCCCGATGCCGTGGAGCGACCTCCGTCTGTGTAAGCAGATGGAATGCCAGACCTGGCGGATCGGCTCCGAGGCCACGGATCCTGCGGGGTTAGGGCCATTTCGCACGGCGGGATCAAGGGCGCGAATTAATCCGACTTCCGCTAATCCTGCGACGCAAATCGCGGTGCTGTCGCAGTTTTGGTCACCCGTGCTGGCGGGCTGCACCAGGGCTTACCCTTAGCTGGCAACGGCTAAGGGACTGTCGAGAAAGGTAGTCGAAACTGCTCCGAGGGAAGGATCACCCGTTTGGCTGGAGCCGTGCTCCGCAAGAAACTAAGTTGAAGTTTGAGGTTTGACTGCAGAAACGGAGAAGGACCTATGAAGCACTTCCAAGCACTCGCATGGATCGGCCTGGGCATGCTCGCCATGATGTCGCCGCTTGCCAAGGCTGATGTATGGGACCAGAAGACCGATATCACGTTCGGCCAGCCGGTGGAGATTCCCGGCCAGGTATTGCCGCCCGGAACCTATGTTTTCAAGCTAATGGATTCCCTCGCGGATCGCAACATCGTTGAAGTTTTCAACAAAGACGAAACCCACTTGTATGGGACGTTCCTTGCCATTCCGGACTATCGCCTGCATCCTACCGGCAAGCCCATCATTACGTTTGAGGAGAGAGCCAGCGGGGCGCCAGAGGCGGTGAGGGCGTGGTTCTATCCCGGCGACACCTTCGGCCACGAGTTTGTGTACCCGAAAGTAAGAGCCGTCGAGCTGGCCAAGCGCACGAACCAACCCGTTGCTTCCATGCCGTCCGAGATGGCCGCGAACACGACGAAGCCGGCCAAGACCATGACCGAGCCGCACGTAATGGCGATGAAGAAGGCTCCCATCAAGGTCCAGAAACCGAGCGGCGAAGAGGCCCAGACTGCCGAGGTCTTCGGTCGCGCCCCCGCTCAACCGGCCCAGGTGGCCTCCGCGAAGACGCCCGAGCAACTGCCAAAGACGGCCAGCCCGCTGCCGCTCCTGGGCCTGATCGGTTTCCTCTCGCTCGGGGCCGCTTTTTCGCTTCGGGCTGTTGCCAAGCGGATCGACTAGACAGTCCTCGCTAGAATAGCAGGAGGGGGTGGAATGAGGGCGCTCTCTCCCCAGAGAGGGTTCGGGTATGGCAAGATCCGCGCCCTTCTGACATTCCTGTTGATCCTTGTCGGCGCCTGTGATGGAACGCAGGCGCCGTCAGCGCCAAAGACCCAGGATGCAGGGCCATACAGAATATCGGTGGACGTTGACTTGGTGGTGTTGCACGCCACCGTAACCGGCCGAAGGGGCAACCCCGTCTCCGGACTTCGGGAGGAAGATTTTCAGGTGTACGAGGATGGCGTGCCTCAGCAACTCGTCCTCTTCCGGCACGAGGACATTCCCGTTACCGTAGGTCTGGTGGTTGACCATAGCGGGAGCATGCAGCGGAAGATCCGGGACGTGGTGGCCGCGGCTGGAACCTTCGCCCGCTCCAGCAACCCCGATGACCAGATGTTCGTAGTCAACTTCAGCGACACCGCATCGCTCGGCCTTCCCGACCACGTCCGGTTTACCGGAAACACCTCTGAACTGGAGCAAGCGATCTCAGGGCTGGCGACGGTGGGCAAGACGGCGCTCTATGACGCGATCTCTCTGTCGCTGCAACACGTAGAAATGGGAAACCGCGACAAGAAGGCGCTGATCGTCATCAGCGACGGAGGCGACAACGCCAGCACCCACAGCCTGGCTCAGATCATGCGGATGTCCGAAGAATCCAACACCATCATCTACACGATCGGACTCTTCGATGAGTACGACGAGGACCGCAACCCGGGGGTATTGAAGAAACTCGCGCAGGCCACCGGCGGCGAGGCGTTCTTCCCAGAAGAGATCGGTCCGGTGGTAGGCATCTGCAAACGGATTGCGCAGGACATTCGCAGCCAGTACACGCTCGGGTATATCCCCACGAACAAGAAGATCGACGGCACGTACCGCGCCGTTCAGGTCAGTGCTCGGGCGCCCCACCGCGGCAGCCTGTTTGTGCGCACCCGAACCGGCTACATCGCGGCGGCAAAGCGAACCGGTCCTTCACGCAACCCAGGAAAGCCTGTCCAGTGAGAACTGCCGTGGAGAAGAGGCGGAGTCAGTTGCTGAGATGGGGTCAACGAATTCTTTTTGCCGCCGCCACCGTGACCTTAGGTTACTGCGCTTTCTTTCTTGCGGACATGTGGTTTTATCAGAAGTGGCAGGGCGGGGAACTCCAGCGGCTAGCCGCACAGGAGGTCTTGAAGCCTCCCATGGCTTCTCAAGCCGGGCTTACCCGGCGCCAAGCGGAGGCCGCTGCCCCGGGGAAAGGCGCCGTGGTGGGGCTGATCGAGATTCCGAGGTTGGGCGTCTCCGCAGTAGTGGCCGAGGGCACGGATGAAGGCACTCTCCGGCACGCGGTGGGCCACATAGATAACACCGCACTCCCAGGGCAAGGCGGCAACGTGGGCATAGCCGGGCATCGGGATACCTTCTTCAGGCCGCTACGGAACATTCGACCCAATGACATCATCCTTCTCATCACACCGCGGGCGCGATACCGCTACCGTGTAACATCCACAAGGGTGGTCACACCGGATGCGGTCGAAGTCCTGGCGCCCTCCACAAGTGAGGCTTTGACGCTTGTGACCTGCTACCCGTTCTACTATGTGGGATCTGCTCCCGACCGCTTCATTGTGCGGGCCGAGAGAATCGGAGGATGAACCAGAGTGACCGTCAATCCAAGAGCTGGAAAGCCAGTTGAGACGTTCTGAGTTGGTCGACATCCCCAAGCTGGTGGCCGCATACTACGCCGATCGCCCGGACGCCGGCATTCCCCAACAGCGGGTGGCCTTCGGCACGTCGGGGCACCGCGGGTCGGCTTTCGACAGAACTTTCAACGAGTGGCATGTCCTCGCGATCAGTCAAGCGATTTGCCTCTATCGGAAACAGCAGAAGATCGATGGCCCGCTGTTTCTCGGCATGGACACACACGCCCTCTCCGCGCCCGCGCACGCCAGCGCACTGGAGGTGCTAGCGGCCAACGGCGGGGAAGTGATGATCGCGGAGGGAGACGAGTACACGCCCACCCCGGCCATTTCCCACGCGATTCTCACGCACAACCGCGGGCGCAAAGTGGGACTTGCGGACGGAATCGTGATCACGCCCTCGCACAATCCGCCCCGGGACGGCGGTTTCAAGTACAACCCGCCGAGCGGCGGGCCGGCCGAAACCGCTGTTACCGGCTGGATCGAGGCGAAGGCGAACGAGTTTCTCGAGCATGGTCTTCGCGGCGTTAACAGGATTCCTATCGAGAAAGCGCTTCGCGCTTCTACCACGCAGCGGCACGACTACCTCGGGTCTTACATCGGGGATCTCGGCAATGTGATCGACATGGACGCCATTCGGGGCGCGAAGATCAGCCTGGGGGTGGACCCGCTTGGCGGCGCCGGCGTCCACTACTGGGGCCCGATCGCCGAGCGCTACGGGCTGAATCTCCGCGTCGTCAACGATGCCGTGGACCCCGCCTTCGCTTTCATGACGCTAGATTGGGACGGCCAGATCCGCATGGATCCCTCCTCGCCGTATGCGATGCAGAGGCTGATCGGCCTGAAGGACCGCTTCGATATCGCCTTTGCCTGCGACACCGACCATGACCGTCACGGGGTCGTCACCAGGGGCGCGGGCCTGCTTCCTCCCAATCATTACCTTTCGGCCGCCATCTTCTATCTTTTCCAGCACCGGCCGAAGTGGCCGATGGAGGCGGCGGTGGGCAAGACCATGGTGAGCAGCCAGATGATGGACCGCGTCACCGCAAAGCTGGGCCGCAAACTGTACGAGGTGCCGGTCGGTTTCAAGTGGTTTGTGGATGGCCTGCTCGACGGCTCCCTCGGCTTCGGGGGCGAAGAAAGCGCGGGCGCCTCTTTCGTTCGCCTGGATGGCACTGTCTGGACAACGGACAAGGACGGCATCATACTGGCGCTTCTTGCAGCGGAGATCACGGCCCGCATGGGCCGCGACCCCGGTGAAATCTACCGTGAACTGACCCTCGAGTTTGGCGAGCCTTTTTACCAGCGTGTGGACGCGCCGGCTACGCCGGAGCAAAAAGAGATTCTCGAAAAGCTGTCTCCGGGGCAAGTGCGGTTCCAGGATCTGGCTGGGTCAAAGATCCAAACCATACTCACTCACGCTCCAGGCAACGGGGCTCCCATTGGCGGGCTGAAGGTGGTGTCGGAGACCGGATGGTTCGCGGCGCGCCCGTCGGGAACGGAAAGTATTTACAAGATCTATGCGGAGAGCTTTCGCGGCGCGGAGCATCTGCGCCGTATTCTGGAGGAAGCACAGGCCATCGTCGGCGATACCCTGGCGGCGGCTACGGAGCGAGGCAAGGGCAGCGAATCATGAGCAAACATAGGCGCGTCAGCCATCCGATCTACAGCCTTCTTCCCACCGAAATCGAGGGATTCGATCCCCTGGCCGAGCTGGCCCTGGACATGCGCTGGTCATGGAACCACCGTGCCGACGCAGTGTGGCAGCAGCTTGATCCGGCGCTCTGGGAACTCACGCACAACCCCTGGGTTGTCCTGCAGACGGTCTCGCGGGATCAGCTTGAACGCGTGCTGGCCGATTCCGTTTTCCGCCAGCGTGTCGATGACCTCGTCGAGTCCAAACGGCGCGCGGCGAACTCGGCCTCGTGGTTTCAGCGGAATCATGCCGGCGCCCCGCTGACCTCGGTGGCTTATTTCAGCATGGAATTCATGTTGAGCGAAGCTCTGCCCATCTACTCGGGCGGGCTGGGCAACGTGGCGGGCGACCAGCTCAAGGCCGCCAGCGATCTGGGCGTGCCTGTGGCAGGCGTGGGGCTGCTCTACCAGCAAGGCTATTTTCGCCAAGTCATCGACAAGGACGGAGCGCAACAGGCCCTCTTCCCGTACAACGATCCCGGGCAATTGCCGGTCACGCCCTTGCGCGGGCCGGACGGCGAGTGGCTGCGGCTGGAGATTGCGTTACCCGGTTACTCAGTCTGGCTACGCGCCTGGCAGGTCCAGGTCGGCAGGGTGAAGCTGTACCTGCTCGACAGCAACGACGCCGCGAACTTCCCCGCTCATCGAGGCATCACCAGCGAGCTCTATGGCGGCGGGCCGGAGCTACGCCTAAAGCAGGAACTGCTCCTCGGCATCGGTGGATGGCGGCTGCTTCGCGCGCTCGGCATCCAGCCTCAAGTCTGTCACCTGAATGAGGGGCATGCGGCCTTCGCCGTGTTGGAACGCGCCCGCAACTTCATGGAGGAGACAGGGCAGCCGTTCGAAGCCGCGCTCGCCGTTACCAGAGCAGGGAACCTGTTCACTACGCACACGGCGGTCGCCGCCGGCTTCGACCGATTTCATCCGGACCTCATCGAGCAGTACCTGGGTGGATATGCACGCCAGAAGCTCGGCATCACGTCCGACGACCTACTGGCTCTCGGGCGCCAGAACCCGAACGAACCGGCCGAGGATTTCAACATGGCGTATCTGGCCATACGGGGGAGCGGAGCGGTCAATGGCGTGAGTCGCTTGCACGGCAAGGTCAGCCGGCGGATCTTCTTGCCTCTCTTCCCGCACTGGCCGGAGGACGAAATACCGGTCGGGCACGTGACCAACGGGGTCCATATGCCAAGTTGGGACTCGGCGGCAGCCGACGATCTCTGGACCCAGACCTGCGGGAAGGACAGGTGGCTGGGGACGACGGAAACCCTCGGGGAGGACATCCGGCGTGTCTCCGACACCAAGCTGTGGCAGTTTCGCGCCTCTGCCACCAAGTCTCTGGTGGAATACGCGCGCGAACGATTGTCGCAGCAACTGGCCGCTTCCGGCGCGCCGCCCGAGGAGGTCGAGGCCGCGAGGCATATGTTTGACCCTAACGCGCTGACGATGGGCTTCGCGCGCCGCTTCGCGACTTACAAGAGACCCAACCTGCTTCTGCACGACCCCGGCCGGCTGCGTCGCATCCTCACCGACCCTGAGCGCCCCGTGCAAATCATCATTGCCGGTAAGGCGCACCCCGCGGACCAGGCGGGACAGGCCTTGATTCAGGAGTGGATCCGTTTCATCCGTCAACCCGAAGTGCGCCCCCATGCGACCTTTCTGAGTGACTACGACATGCTCTTGACGGAGCACCTGGTGCAGGGGGTGGATCTGTGGATCAATACGCCGCGGAGGCCCTGGGAAGCTAGCGGGACGAGCGGCATGAAGGTGCTGGTCAACGGGGGCATCAACCTGTCTGAACTGGACGGCTGGTGGGAGGAAGCTTATACGCCTGAAGTCGGGTGGGCGTTAGGGGACGGCCGGGATCGTGGTGAGGATCCAGCCTGGGATGCCGTGGAAGCGGAAGCGCTGTACGACCTGCTCGAACACCAGGTAATCCCCGAGTTCTATGCCCGCGACGAGCGGGGAATCCCTACGGCGTGGGTGGCGCGAATGCGGGAAAGCATGGCGCGTTTGACGCCGCGTTTCTCCGCCAACCGCACGGTTCGCCAATACACCGAGCAGCACTATCTACCGGCCGCGGCAGCCTACCTCGAGCGCACGGACGGCAACGGCGCGGTGGGCAGGCGGGTGGTTGACTGGAAGCGCGCCTTGGAACTGAAATGGGCAGGGCTGCACTTCGGTGAGATGAAGGTCCAGACCGAGGCACAGCAGCACGTGTTCGAGGTTCAGGTCCACTTGGGTGACCTCGACCCGAATGCGGTGAAGGTTGAACTCTATGCCGAGGGGGCCGCGGACGACGGGCCGGTGCGGCACGAGATGACGAGTGTCTGTCAACTGGACACGGCCGGAGAATACGTGTATCAGGCTTCGGCGCCCGCGAACCGGCCGGCTGGAGACTATACGCCGCGGCTGATACCTCGCTATCCCGGCGTCGCGGTTCCCCTGGAGGCTCCTCAAATCCTCTGGCAACGGTAATTGCCCCGCGGCTGGCCAAAGTCAAGGCCGTCGGTTCCAGCTTTCGGCCCACGGGCTTGAGTTCGAAACACCCGCTCACGGCGTAGCGAGCGAAAGCGCTGCAAGGGGCATCGGCGCCGCCAAATATGCCCGCATAGGATGTACAACGCCCCCAGGTCGCGTCCGCTCGGCGACGCATCCACGCCGAACTCCGCAAACCCGCGCACCGACTGGCTGGGAAAGAGCAGGCGGCCCTCCGCCCCTGTGGCTAAGGCCTGGAGGCCCATGAAACCAAGGGCCGCCATCGCCCGAAGCACGGATACGGGGATCACGGCTCCACGGTTAGCACGGCCTCCGCGGCCCTGAGGCCCGGCGCGGTCGCCCGCACGGTGAGCTTGCCCGGCTGAGCGCCCGAGCGCACCACCGCCACCGCCCTGCCTTGGTAGAGCTTTCGCTCCTTGGATTGGACCGTCGCCGTGTCGGTCAAGTCCGAATTGTCCAGGGCGACCAAGCGGCCGGCTCCCCCGACCTCAACCGTGATCGCCTGGTCGGCGTCTGGCACTCGGTTCCCTGCGCGGTCCACCGCTTGCACCTCCACGGTGGATACCTGCCTCCCGCCGCTCTTGAGCGTCTTCAGATCCGGGCTCATCTCGATCCTTTCCGCCTTCCCGATGGACTTCAACTGGAAGCGCGCCGCCGTGCCGCCGCCCTTTTTCCCTACTACTTCCACGGCTCCCGGCTCGTTCGGAACGGCCCAGACCAAGGCCGGCAACCGCCGGTCGGTGATCTGCTTCTCGCCCAGCGACCGGCCATTCAGAAACAACTCCACGGAATCGCAGTTGGTGTAGATCTCGACCGGAATGTTCTTGCGGGGGTCGCCGGTCCAATCCCAGCGCTCCACCAGCGGGCTTCGGCCCAGGTTCTTGGGCCACTCCGTCATACGCGACTCATCGGCGCCCGCACCCCACGCCGCGGCGTAGATCATCGGCTTGTCGCTCCACAGCGCTTGCCGGAAATACGCGTCCCGCTTCCAGAAGCCCTGTATGTCGAGCAGCCCCGCGGAGGAGCCGTGAATGGGGAACTTCCGCGCCTCGCCGATGAAGTCGATGCCCGTCCACAGGAACTGCCCGCCGACCCAGTCGTTGAGCGCGACCGGCCGCCATGCGTCCAGGCTCCGGCTGTTCTCGCTGCCGTAGATGACCCGGTTGGGATAGGTCTTGTGGTCCCGGTCGTAGAACTGCTCGAGATAGTTGTACCCGACCACGTCCAGCATCTCGGCCACACCGGTTGCGTTCGAGGCGTTGATGTCCGCCAGCGCCATGGTGACCGGCCGGGTTGTGTCGAACTGCTGCACCGCCGCGATCAGCCGGCGCGCGATGCCCGGCATCAGATTGGCCGAGAGGCTGTTGGGCTTCACGCCATCGCGTCCCTTGGGATGAGTGAAGGGGTCGTCCGGATAGTCGATCTCGTTTCCGATGCTCCACATGATGATCGACGGGTGGTTCCGGTCGCGCAGCACCATGTCCTGGGCATCGCGGACGCCCCACTGTTCGAACGCCTCGTTATACCCGCGGCGCCCCGCCACGCCCACGTTCCAACCTTCGGCCCATTTGCGCTTCCCCCCGATCCATTCGTCGAAGGCCTCGTCCATCACCAGGAGGCCCAACCGGTCGCACAGGTCGTACAACTCGGGGGCCATGGGATTGTGCGAGCAGCGGATGGCGTTGACTCCGATTTCCTTGAGTCGCTTCAGTCGCCGCTCCAGCGCCTCCTCGAAGAAGGCCGCCCCCAGCGCTCCCAGGTCGTGGTGAATGCACACGCCCAGCATCTTGGTCGGCTGCCCGTTGAGGACCAGGCCCTTGTCCGGGCTGAAGTAGAACCTTCGAATGCCGAACGCAGTCCGTTGCTCATCCGCGAGTTGTCCGTTCACGCTGACTTGACTCACCAGAGCGTACATGCGAGGCTGATCCAGCGACCACAGGTTCGGGCGCTGGACCGCCACCTGCTGCGCGAACGTCCGGTCTCCGCCATGCGCGACCGATTCCTCCCCCTTCGCATTCGCGACCTCCTTCCCGCTCTCGTCCATGACGGACGTGACCAGGCTGACCTTCGCGTCGGCGGCCGATTCGTTCATCACCCGCGTCTCCACGGACACCAGCGCCTCGGACTCCTGGGCCTCCGGCGTCGTGACGTAGGTCCCCCAGGACGCGATGTGAACCGGCCCGGTGACATTCAGCCAGACGTGGCGATAGATCCCGGAGCCGGGGTACCAGCGCGAGTCGGCGATCACGCTGTGATCCACGCGCACAGCCAGCACATTGGGCGCATCGCCGAACCGGAGGCGCGAGGTGAGGTCATACTCGAAGGTCGAGTATCCGTACGGCCGGTGGCCGAGGTGCTGGCCGTTGATCCAGAACGTCGCTGTCGCGGTACACGCCATCGAAGCGGACGGAGATCTTCCGGCCCCGCAGGGAGGCCGGGAGGGTGAACGTCTTCCGGTACCAGGCAATGCCGCCCGGCAGGAAACCGGTGCCGCTCGCGTTCTTTGGGGAGTAAGGCCCCTCGATGGACCAGTCGTGCGGCAGATCCACTTGCCGCCAGTCCTTGTCGGCTAGGGCGGGCGTCTCCCCCTGCTTGACGTCTCCCAGATGGAACCGCCACCCATTGTCGAAGTTCTGAAGCTCGCGTGCCGATTGACCGTAGCCCGGCGCAGCGGGCAAGAGCACCGCACAGAAGAGAAGCGCTGTGAGGAACCGTCGCACGACGCACCTCCTTTCAGTATGCCCAACGCCAGAGGCCCGCACCCGCGGTGTAGCCCGCGCCCACGGCCGCGAAGAGTACGATATCTCCCTTTCGCAGCGTGCCGCTGGCGATGGCGTCGCGCGTGGCCAGCGGAAGCGTGCCCGATGTCGTGTTGCCGTAATCCCCGATGTTGATGATCACTTGGTCTTTGTTCAGGCCCAGGCGGTCCGCCGTGGCGGTGATGATGCGCAGGTTCGCCTGGTGCGGGATCATCACCCGGACGTCTTCGGCTCTCAGGTTGTTCCTAGCCAGAAGGTCCCGGCAGACCTCGTACATCTTTCGTACAGCGTACTTGAAGACTTGCTGTCCTTCCTGGTGAACGTAGTGCAGCCGCTTTTCCACCGTCTCGATCGACGCCGGCATGCGGCTCCCGCCGGCCGGCATGTTCAGGAAGGGTGCGCCGGCGCCGTCGATCTCGTTGAGAAAGTCGATGAACCCCAGGCCGTCCTCCTCGCCGGGTTCGATCAGCATGGCGCCGGCCCCGTCGCCAAAGAGCACGCACGTCGCCCGATCCTTGTAGTCAATGATGCGCGACATGGTGTCGGCGCCGATGACCATCACCTTCCTGTGGGTGCCCGCCGCCACCAGGTGTGCGGCGGTGGTAAGCCCGTACAGGAAGCCCGAACAGGCCGCGATCAGGTCGAACCCCCAGCACCCCTTGGCCCCCAGCTTGTGCTGGACGAGGCAGGCCGTGGCCGGAAAGAACATATCGGGCGTCACCGTACACACGATGATGGCGTCCAACTCGGCGGCGTCAATCCCGCGCTCGGCCAGAGCGGCGCGGGCTGCCTCGGTGGCCAGGTCGGAGGTGGCCACATCAGGCTCGGCCATGTGCCGCTGCCGTATACCGGTCCGCGACACAATCCACTCACTGGTCGTGTCCACCATCTTCTCCAGATCGAGGTTGGTCAACAGCCTGGGAGGCGCGTAGCAGCCGAGAGCAGTGATCTTGGCTCCGCGCACGTGCGCGCGGGCGTTGGATGAAAAGGAGGATGAGGTCACTCTTGCTATGTTACATATGGGAGAAGTGCAAGTCGAGAGCGCACTGCTGTTTGAGACGCCCGCCGAGATGTACGCGCGCGTGTTCCGGTCCCTGAAGCCAAGGACGCCGCTGCCGGAAATCCGCGTCGAATTCTGCCGCTTCGCCAATGCCAACAGCCTGGTGCGGCTGGAGAACAACCGGCTGCGCGTCAGGA
The DNA here is from genome assembly GCA_963798455.1 of Bryobacterales bacterium. Classification (GTDB taxonomy): domain Bacteria; phylum Acidobacteriota; class Terriglobia; order Bryobacterales; family Bryobacteraceae; genus CAWCTD01. The sequence goes on along the minus strand of CAWCTD010000003.1, from coordinate 2,192,245 downwards.
TCTCCGATCTGCTCGAGGGCGCGCCCGCCCCGGTTTTGGAAGCCCTGGCCTACATCTTGCTATGCAAGCTCTTCCGGCGGCCCGTGCCCCGCGCCTACAACCACCGCTACCGGCTCTACATGAACAGGCGCGACGTGCGGCGCAGTGTCCACCTCGTGCGGCAGATCCGAGGCCGCAAGCAGCTCAGCGGACCCCGCGGGGAAGTGTACGATCTCGATGAGATCTTCGAGGAATTGAACCAGCGCCATTTCCACGGGCTGCTCGCGCGCCCCTCGCTAAGCTGGAGCCCGCGGCCGTCGCGAACCATGCTGGGCCACTACGACCCTTCTCACAACGCCATCATCGTCAGCCGGCTGCTGGACTCTCCCGAAGTGCCGCGGCTGGCAACCGAGTACGTGCTCTTCCACGAGATGCTCCATCTGCGGTTCCCGGTCGAGCATCACGGCGCACGCCGCAGCGTCCATACGCGGGAGCTGCGCGAGGCCGAGCGAGCTTTCCCCCGGTTGGCCGAAGCCAAGCAAATCCTCAAAGTGTTGCGGTGACAACCAGGTTGCTGGGGCGCCCCGCGCCGTGGCGGGGCGGGTGCGCCCCCGATAGACTCAGGCTAGCGACGCTTGCCTGTCCAGCGCCATCCGGTCCAGATGAAGCCGCATGTCGTCCAGCGAGCCCACCAGGCGGTGGACATCGGCTGGACCCAAGCCGAAGCCATACAGCAGCAAACGCCACTCCGCCATCACCATGGCGTAAGAGAAAAGGAGCCTCTTCTTCAACAGCGCCTTGGCCAGATCCGGTCTGTCCTGCGGGGCGCGGGCCATCCAGAAGCTGATGGCAGCTTCCAGCCTCCGGAAGTCACCGCTGATGCACCTCAAATAGCCGCGGAACACCTTGATCCGTTCGCGGCGCAACCTGCTGGCAATTCGTGGGTTGTAGCCTTTCTGCCTGGCTAGGTAGCGGTAGTCCTCTTCTGAGAACAGGCGCTCCATGGGCCGGTACCTCGCGACGGAGAAACGGCTCAACCATTCCGGGCTGACGAGTTCACATCGACTGGGTGAGACTAGCCGATGAAGCAGCAGGGCCAACGCGAACGCCGTGCTGCCTGCGACGAGCGCTGCAATCAATACGGGAAAGAGCATTCCTCACCACTCCTGTGTGCTGGCTCAATTGCAGAATATCCAAACGCGGGCCTGGACACAATAGTACTTTCGGTACATCCGGAAGGCTAGGACAAACTTTTTTTCGCTAAACCCGGGGACCGCGCACCAGCACTTGGTTGAGAGCGTCGAGTTGGCTGACCAGCCTCTCCTCGTCTTCAGGCCGCCACCTGCTACGCACAACCATGAGTCTCTCCTCCCCGCGGCGGTTCAAAACCCCGATCCACAGCGAGAAGCAGACCAGGTCCACGAGGAGCATGACGTTGCTGATTACCGTCGTAATTTGGTAGCCCGCCATGTTGCGGATGAAAAGGGCCACTGCGGAGGAGAGGAAATAGATCGAGCATAAGCTGGCGTGAACCACGACGTTCCGCCGGATGGAGACCGGATACCAGACCAGGAACACCGTGATCAGCAGCAAGAAAAGGACCAGGCTGAAAACCAGGCCCCTCTCCACGACACTATAGTAAACCAGGGTCTTGTAGCGGCCGGTTGGCCGGCCGAGGTCGGCTGACAGCGTCAGGGCGGAGACCCCGACTGACACCCCCACCGCAAGCAACATCGCCCACCGGCTCAAGCTCGCGATGCCTGGGTGATTGCGGAGGGCCAGCGAGTACAGCTCAAGCACGACGAGGATGTAGAGAAACCACACAACTGGTTCAGTAATCAGAAAAACGAGGCCGTAGGCGCTCCTGTTGGACGATATCGGAAGAAGCACTAGGGAACACGTTATCTGAAAGCAAAGAAAGAGGAAAAACCACTTGTAGACACGGAACAGCCGGGTCAGGACCAGCTTCACCGCCAGAAGCGCGGCGAGGACCAAGCCCGCAGCCCACAACCAGTCCTGCAGTGATGACATAACGGGACTTCCCTGGGACACCGCTCCGCGGCATCCTCGCAGGTATTCAGACACAAATATACCCTGCCATCTCTACGACGACAAGGTATATTCCTGTCTTGCTGGCTAGTGGCGCGTCATCACATGTCGCAAGGCCAGCACGTCGGCCAAGGCACATGGTTCACGGTCACATTCGCGGCAGCCGCAAACTGTAGAGCCAACACGAGCGCGAGCAACAATTTCTTTAGCATTCTGCCTGACCTCCCCACCGACGAACGGTGGAATAGTATTAGAACGAGCAGAGTACTATACTTTCGCCCGAGAAAGTACTAACGTGCGAAAATTTTCCATGTTCAGAACAAGGAGCGTCCCGGCACGAGGGGCTGACCTATAAAAACCCTCCCCGGCTCGTCCACTCACGGTATAATCGTGTCCTGTGGGTCCGAACTTGAAACAGGGAAAAGGCCAAAAGGCTGACCCGGAAGGCCGAGCAGCCGCCGATCTCTGGCGCAACACGCTGCACCAGATCCCCTCCACCTTCGGCCGCCTGGTCTATCTGGCCTCCCTGAGAGATCAGAACACAGGCCGCTACCAGCACCACGGCTTGGCCCAGGTCTTCGGCGATGGGGAGGCGGATACCGCCTTGAGAGACAGCCACGACCGGACCTTCTCCGAGTGGCTTTGCTATAACATGGAGCAGCAGAAGGCCGACCTCGATCTGTACCTTTCGTCCTTCGATGCGGACAGGCGCACCATCCTGGCAACGTGGATCCGGCTGGCGCCATACAGAAGTCTCATGCCCGCATCGGCGCGCGATCCGGAGCGGCGACTCTACTTGGCCGACTTGGAAGCTTTATTGGAAATTCTCAAGGCTGAGCATGACGTCTCCGGCCAAGATCCAGACGCATAGCCACGCCGACAACTTGTCCGATCACGTCTATCTCCGAGGGGTAGTTGTGCACCTGGGCGGCGCACAGGGAGGAGGGATGCGGTTGCAGAACGAGGTGGGTTTCCGCCAGGTGACACCAGGAACAAGCGTAGCCCTGGCGGTGTTCGAGGAAGTAGATGGGGCGTTCGAATTCACTCACCCATCCGCCGCTGGCGACCTTGCTTCGGGTCTCATCCACCAGCACCAGCGAACCCGGCGGCAGCAGGGGATACATGAACCAGTCGTCCGTGCCGATGAAACCGTAGCGGTGTTTCTTCAAATCCAGCCCATTCAGCATCGCCAAGGGCAGCTTGCCCCAGCGCTGGATCATGCGGCTCAGGTACGTCGTGCGGCTCAGGTCAATACCTGGGTCGAGGCCCAAGGGCATTTCCACTTCGGTGTGATCGGCCGGACTGAAACCGATCAGGTGTGTGCGCTCGACGTTCACGCTGAGCGCGTCTGAAGGCAGCCTGGCGAGATCCACCCCGTACCAGCGCAGAACCTCGATCAGGTCCAGCCTGTAGATGGCGCAAAGCGAATAGAGCCGGTAGATGGTGGGCAGTGTGCCCTTGTTCTCGATGTCGGCCAGGCGGCTCAGTCCGATGGCAAACTCGGCGTTCTTCTGTCTCTCGGCGATGCGCAGGCTGGCGTCCTCGACATCCCTGTAGCGCAAGCCGAGCCGCTCTCGCGCCCGCCTGAGTTTCTGTCCGAGTTCCTCCATGCTATGATCCTGAGACGGTATCCGTCGCCCGCCGGTGGGATACGCCGGCCGCCGGCCTGCTGCCGGGGCGGCGTGCTCTACGCCCCGCATTATAGCGGGCGCGGGCCGCGGCGACAAGACATTTTTTGCATTTTTGTTCTGAATTCAGAACAGACGGGTCCGAAAGAGAGGAGTCGGCCAGGTGAGAGTCATCGTCGGCATCTGCGGCGCCAGCGGTTCGATCTACGGTCTTCGCCTGCTGGAGAAGCTTAAGCGCCGGCCGGACACCGAGATCCACCTGATCTTGACCCGGTCCGGCGAAAAGACGCTGTACCTGGAGACGGGCAAACTTGCCGCCGACCTCAGGTCGCTCGCCCATTATTGGCATCCCATCGAGAACATAGGCTCTCCATTGGCCAGCGGGTCGTACCTTACGGATGGGATGGTGATCGCCCCCTGCTCCATCCACACCATGTCCGCCATCGCCACGGGCATCACCGACAACCTGATGACACGCGCTGCCGACGTGGTGCTCAAGGAACGGCGGAAGCTCATTCTCATGGTCCGCGAGACACCTCTGCACCTCGGCCACTTGCGAAACATGACCACACTGGCGGAGATGGGCGCCGTCCTGGCCCCGCCCGTGCCGGCCTTCTATCACAGACCCCAGAGCGTTGCTGATCTGATCGATCACAGCGTTGACCGGGTCCTGGACATCCTGGGACTACCAGACCCGGACGCGCGCCGCTGGGAGGGAGCATAACGACAGACATCATGCCCAAGCACTCTCGTGAGATCGTCGCCTTTCAGGGGGAAAGAGGAGCGTTCAGCCAGGAAGCCGTGGGGCGTCTGCTCGGCGACCGCGTCGAGGTCCGCCCCTGCCGGCGCTTCGAGGAGGTCTTCCAGAGCCTCAAGAGCGGAGCGGCCGCCGCTGCCGTGATTCCCATCGAAAACACTCTGGCCGGGTCGGTTCACGAGAACTACGACCACCTCCTCCATTTTGACTTCCGCATCGTCGGAGAAACCAGCGTCCGGATCGTTCACAACCTGATCGCGCCGCCGGGCGCGCGATTCCGCAACATCCGCCGGGCTTTCTCCCATCCGGTCGCCCTGAACCAGTGTCTCGACTTCTTCGCCAAGAACCCCCAAGTGGAGAGTGTGCCCTTCTATGACACCGCGGGCAGCGTCAAGATGGTCATGGAGGAGCGGCTCACGGATGCAGCCGGCATCGGCTCCGCCCTCGCCGCGGATATCTACGGCGGTTCGATCCTGAAGAAGTCGATCGAGGACGACCGGCAGAATTTCACCCGCTTTTTCCTGCTGCGCCGCCCCAGATGGAAGGCGAAATCCCCACCCCGCGCGCCCAAGGGGTGGAAAACGTCCCTGGTCTTCACCACGCGCAGCATTCCGGGTTCCCTATTTCGCGCCCTGAGCGCGTTCGCTCTCCGCGACTTGAACCTAACCAAGATCGAATCGCGTCCCCTGCGCGGCAAGCCGTGGGAATACTTGTTCTACCTGGACTTCATCGGACATGTGGAAGAGGAGCGCTCATGCAAGGCCCTGGGCCACCTCGCCGAGCTGGCCGATTTCCTCCGGGTGCTGGGCTGCTACCCGCGCGGGGATTGATCAGTACACACCCGGCTCGCCCGGCGGCCGTGTCTTCCAGCGGCGATGGATCCAAAGCCACTGGTCCGGGTGCTCACGTATGGTCTGCTCCAGTTGCTTGTGCAAGCGCTGCGTGTCCGCCTGGACGTTGCCGGTGATCTCGACCGGCGGGTAGAACCGCAACACGTATCGCCCCTCGCGCTCCGACCACAGTGCGCAACCGGGCACTACCGTGGCTCCGCTGCGCGCCGCGATGCGCGCGAAGCCGGCGTTGGCGCAGGCAGGGATGCCGAAGAAATCGACGAACACGCCGTACTCGGGGCTGGTGTTCTGGTCGATCAGGATTCCCACAGCCTGGTTGGCGGCAAGCGCCTTGAGGATGCCGCGCGCGAAGTCCTTCTTCTCGATGATCCGGTTGCCGGAAAGCGTCCGGCGCCGGGCCACCAGCGCATCCAGCCGGGGATTGTCGAGCGGGCGCACGACAATGTGCATCGGCGCCGAAAGCAGCGCATGCGCGAAGGCGCTCAATTCCCAGTTGCCGAGATGTCCCGTCGCAACCAGCACGCCGCGGCCCCGGCGCAGCGCTTCTTCGAAATGCTCGCGCCCTTCACAGCGAATCCACCCGGCAACGTTCTCACCCCGGATGCGAGGAAGCCGGGCGAAAGCGACAAGCAGGCGCGCGATCGAGCGGAACACGCCATCGGCGATGCGGCGGCGTTGGCCCGGAGGGAGTTCCGGCAAGGCCATCTCGAGGTTTCGCATCGCCGCCCGCCGCAGCCGCGGGACCGCCAGATCCAGCAGCCTCGCGTAGCGCCGGGCGAGCCATTCGGCCAGGGCTCTCGGGCCGTGCTCCAGGGTCAGGAGCACCAACCCAGCCAGCCGGTATTCCAGCAGGTCGCGCAGCGGAGAACGTTGTCGCAAGCGACTATTCTATCCAGCCGCCGCCGGTAACGAGGTCGCCATCGTAGAACACGGCCGCCTGGCCCGGCGTGACCGCCCGCTGCGGCTGATCGAAGCGCACCTCCACCCGCGTCGCGTCCGCCGTGGGCGAGACCGTGGCCGCGGCCGCTTCGTGCTTGTTCCGGATCTTGACCTGGGCCCTGACGGGAGCGGTCAAGGACTCCCACGGGAACCAATTCACCTCTTTCGCCGTGAACGTCAGGCGCAGGAGTTCTTCGCTTCGCCCGACGATGACGCGCTGCCGGGAAGGCTCCGTGGCAATCACGTAGAGGGGCTCGCCCGTCGCCACGCCCAGGCCCTTGCGCTGGCCGACGGTGAAATGGTGCACGCCGGCGTGCTCGCCGAGCACGCGCCCGTCCGTAGTCACGATCTCGCCGGACCCCCGCCGGGCATCGATTCCTTGCTCCCGAAAGTAGGCGTCGATGAAGGCCCCGTAGTCGCCCGTGGGCACGAAGCAGATCTCCTGGCTCTCGCTCTTGTGCGCAATCGGCAGCCCCATATCCTCGGCCATGCGCCGCACCTGGCTCTTGGTGTACTCGCCCAGCGGGAAGCTGGAGCGCGCCAGTTGCGCCTGCGTCAACCCGAACAGGAAATAGGTCTGGTCCTTGGATGGATCGACGCCGCGCAGCAGCAGATGACGTCCCGTCCTCGCGTCGCGCGAGATGCGCGCATAGTGTCCGGTGGCAATTTTGTCGGCGCCGAAAGCGGCGGCCAGTTCGAGGAACTGGCCGAACTTGATGAAGTTGTTGCAGAGCGTGCACGGAATGGGCGTCCGCCCGGCCAGGTATTCCTCCACGAATGGGCGCACCACGCGGTCCTCGAAGTGCCGCTCCAGGTTGACGACGTAGTACGGGATGCCCAGCTTCTGCGCGATGTAGTGGGCGTCGTAGACGTTGTCCAGCATGCAGCAGCGCCGGGACGAGCCCTCACCGGCCTCCAGTTCCGGCATGCGCTTCTGGTTCCAGAGCTGCATCGTGAGGCCGATGATGTCGCGGCCCTGGCGGCGCAGCAAGCCCGCGGCCGTGGAGCTGTCCACACCGCCGCTCATGGCCACCGCTGTCAGGTTCTCGGGCATAGGAAAGGAGGCTGGAAGCGCCGCCCTGGATTGTTGTATTCATTGTAGCAACCATGCGCCAACCCATCGTCACGCTGACCACCGATTTCGGCCTCGCGGATCATTTCGTGGGGGCCATGAAAGGCGTCATCCTTTCCCTGGAGCCGCGCGCCCACATCGTGGATATCAGCCACGAAATCGCGCCATACTCCGTCGCCGAGGCCGCTTTCGTACTGGCCCAGGCATACGGGTGTTTCCCGCCCGGGACGGTGCATGTTGCGGTCGTGGACCCCGGGGTTGGCACCTTACGCCGGCCCATCCTGGCCGAAGCCGCCGGCCAGTTCTTCGTCGCCCCCGACAACGGCGTACTGTCGATGGTCTATGCACAGGAGCGGCACAAGGTGCGCGCCATCGCTGGTGAGAAGTACTTCCGCCGGCCGGTCAGCCGGACGTTCCACGGAAGAGACATCTTCGCCCCGGTGGCGGCCCACCTGGCGCACGGCGTCAAACCCGCCCAGTTCGGGAAGCTCGTCTCGGACTACGCGCGGGAAGAGTTCGCGGAACCGGTCTCGAGTGGCGAGCTTCGATGGACCGGCTGCATCCTCAAGATAGACCGTTTCGGGAACCTGATCACGAACTTCGCCTCGGGCGAGTTCCCCGATCTTGCGACGAGTGCGTTCCAGATGCGCGTCGGCCCCCGGCGCATCACCGCCTGCCTCCACAACTATGCGCAAGGCGCGCCCCGGGAGTTGTTCGTGATCGCCGGCAGCTCCGGCTTTCTGGAGATCTCCACGAACCAAAGCTCCGCGGCAAAGCTCACCGGCTGCGCCGCCGGAGCCGAGGTGACCCTGGTCCTGAAATAACGTGCCCTGAATCAGTTCTGTTCCCGGGCCGGATCGACCGGGCTGATCTTGAATGCGAAAGCGTTGTCGCAGGGCCGGCTGGCCGGCAATTCCACGACCAGGCCTTCCGGAGTCCGTGTCCACTTCAGCGCGGCGTTCGATCCGAGCAACTGGACGCTTTGGATCTGCCGCCGCGTGTACTGGGACCCCTCAGCCAGCGACTTGATGAGCAGCCTGCCACTCGCCGGCCAGGCCAGGGCGATGGCGTAAAGCGTGCTGCCCTTGGCCGTGAAACGGAAGTCCTCGCTGGTAAAGGCGCCGCGCTCTGTGTCCTTGAAGCTGCCCGCCACCACCTGGGTCGGCCCTTCCCCGAAGATCTTCCAGGGCCTGGTCCCATAGATGGCCTCGCCGTTGATAGCCAGCCATTGGCCAATGTCCAGCAAGATCTTCTCCGCCTGCTCCGGAATGGTACCGTCCGCCCGCGGCCCGACGTTAAGCAGCAATGCTCCGTTCTTGCTCACGATGTCCGCCAAATCGTCGACGATCGAGTCCGCGGTCTTGTACTCGTCATCCTTGATGTAGCCCCAGGACCGCTTTGAAATCGACGTATCGGTCTGCCAGAACAGCGGCCGGATAGCGTCAAGCTGCCCGCGCTCGACATCCAGCACCGCGGCCTTCTCAGGGAAGGCGTTGTTCTTGTAGTCGATGGCGGCCTCGCGCCCCCACTGTGCCGTGCGGTTATAGTAGTAGGCTGCGAACTTCTGCCGGTAGGGTTCGAACACGGGCTGCTCAATCCACCAGTCGAACCAGACGATCTGCGGCCGGTACTTTTCCACAAGCTCAGCGGTCCGCGCCAGCCAGTCATCGAGATACGCCTTGTCGGGCTGGGACTCATCCCCGAAGCCGGTCTTGCGCGGATAGGCCGGCCCGTAGAGACCGGCGTAGCGCGGCTCCTTCACGTCCGACGGGAACTGCATCCCGCCCTCGAAAAACCACCAGTGCTCGGCCCGGTGGCTGGAGGCGCCAAAGACCATCCCGTTGCGGCGGATGGCCCCGGCCAGCAAGCCCAGCACGTCACGCTTCGGACCCATCTTCACGGCGCTCCACTCGGTCAGGCTGCAATCGTACATGGGGAATCCGTCGTGGTGCTCGGCCACCGGAATCACGAACTTCGCCCCAGCCTTGCGGAATAACTGGGCCCACTGGTCCGGGTCGAACTTCTCCGCCGTGAACCGCGGGATGAAGTCCTTGTAGCCGAACTTGATCTGCGGCCCGTAGGTCTTCACGTGGTACTGGAAGACCGGGCTCGACTCCAGGTACATGTTGCGCGGGTACCACTCGCTGTCGTGGGCCGGCACCGAATAGACGCCCCAGTGGATGAAAATGCCGAATTTGGCGTCCTGGTACCACTGCGGAACCTTGTAGGCCGAAAGCGAGTTCCAAGAACTCTTAAAAGGTCCTCGGGCTGCCCCCTGATCCACCTTGTCCAGGATGGTCTGCAACTTTTCATCGTAAGTCTGTTCTCGGGCGCAACTCGTCAGCGCCAATAGCGCGCCCAGGGCGAGCCCTGCACGCAGCACGAACACCACGGATCTCATACCTTTGGACTAGCATATCCGATTGCAGGGGGATGGGGCTGGGTTTTGGCCGCGACTGCCCCCCCTCTTTCATCTTCGCCTGAGGTACAGGACGTATCGAGTTCCGCGGATGGCATACTCGCCGGCGAGCCTGAAGGTATCCGCCTCCGTCAGCCGGCCGGGCGAGGGCGTGAGAACGGCGTCGCAACGCCGCGAGATGGATTCCGAACCAGCGGGAATCCACTCGCGCGAGGCGTAAAGCGTGGGAGCTATCAGGTCGCCCATGACCACGAAGTAGTCGCCGCCAGTGAAGCACACCACCGGTTTGCGCCCGGGCGCTGAACTCTCGACCAATCGCTGGATCTCGGTGTACGCAGCCTGTTTCACCGGATCGTGCTGGGGGCGCCAGGCTCTGGCCTGTGGATTGAGACCGGCCAGCAGACCTGCCAGAAGAACGGCTCGCGTCAGCACTTTGGCGCCGGACCTGTAAGAACCACCGGCCGACAACGCAATCAGGGACCAGAGGAAAGCCTGCTCGAGAAGAGACGCGGACGTCCTGCCCGTACCGAAGGTGGCCTGCCAGGGATCGAACAGGACGATCAGTGAGTAGATGATGCCCAACGACAAAAGGCTAAACCCCCGAAAACGCGCGACGAAATCCGCCGTGCCGCCTTCCGGCGCCGCTGGTGTGCGCCGCTTCTCAAAGAGATGCACTCCCCACGCCACGGCGAGGGCGGCCGCCAGATACACAGCCCGGGAGGAGATGAGCGACGCCCACAGGCTCCGCAGCGAGGTCGCCACGGACGTCACGGCCTGGTTGCCCTCCTTGTTTATCATCAAAGGCCATTCCATCGGGAAGGATGGCATACGGCCGTCGTACGCCAGCCAGCCGAAGGGAATGGCCAGCAGCCATAAGGCCGGGACAACCCATGAAACGGCGAAGCTCATCCGATAGCACTTCTTGGAGAGTACTTCTTTCCAATTCAAGAGAGTGAGAGAAAACAGGTAGATCCAGAATGTGTCGCGACTGAGGAGGGCGATTCCGCCAATGGCCACCAGCCACCAACGCCGGGCCAGGACCAGTGCTCCGGAGTACAAGAGCAGATAGAAGAAGGCTGCCGCGGGGATCTCCTGGTAGAGGGACACGCTGAGTTGGGAAAAGATCCGTTGCTGGGCGAAGCAGAACATGACGACGAGGCTGAGAACCAGCCCGGAGAGCGTGCGGCCGATAATTTTCAGCCCGAGCAGCCCAAGAAAAAACACTGCCACGAAGAAGTGAGCGCAGGGAATGAGATTGTAGGCCGAATAGGGCAACTTGAGCAGATAGAAAAACCAGATCTGCACCTGAAGGTAAGGGAGCCAAATGCGGTTCCCCAGCCGTGTCAGTGGGCGGAAAGCGTTGTTCATGCGGTGTGCCGCATCACCCCCGAAGGAAGGATCGCCGGTAGCGATCGCGACTTTCCAGAGGAAGAGAGCGACCGCGAACACGAAGACGCAGCCGGCGGCCAAGCCGAAGGAAAGCCGTCTAGCGCCGGTCGTGTTGGAGTTCCGGCCGGGATTGCTGCTCACGGACATAGCGGCACTTGAACACAAACCCACCAGCATACACTCGAACAGGATGCTGAAAAAGGGACTTGGGCCTGGCTCTGATATACTAAAAATGATCGGGGCCTGCGTGGCCAGCGGAGAGGCGGGCCGCCAGAGGGCCAAGGTGTATATGAATTCTCGCTTCAAATTTGTCGTCGTGAGCACGTCGGCCTGCCTGCTGATCCTGCTGCTGGTCGGCGCGCACTTGGGCAGGAGCGCCTCCACCACGGATGACGCCTACCGCCACATGGCTGTCTTCACGGAGGTCCTCTCGCGCATCAAGAGCGACTACGTAGAGGAGCCGGACTTAAAGAGCGTGACGCTCGGGGCCGTGAACGGACTGCTGGAGGCGGTGGATCCGTTCGCCAGCTACCTCAACGCCGACCAGTACAAACAGTACATGCGCGAGAAGGATGCCTCCAACGGCGACGTGGGCCTGATCCTGTCCAAGAACTATGGCTATGTCGCGGTGGTGAGCGCCATTCCTGGATCGCCGGCGGCCAAAGCCGGAATTGCGACAGGCGACTTGATCGAGAGCATCAAAGGAGTGGCCACCCGGGACATGCCTCTTGCCTATGCCCAGATTCTGCTCAAAGGACAGCCAGGCTCCGAGATCCAAATCTCGCTGCTGCACCTGCCCGATCCCGAGCCTCAGAAGGTGGCGCTCACTCGCGCGTCCGTCCCGATTCCTCTGATGACGACGCGGATGTTGCCGGACAAGATTGGCTATGTGCGCCCCGAGGCGCTGGCGGCAGGAAGGTCCGCTGACGTAGCGGAGGCTGTTCGAACCCTGGCAAGAGACGGGGCCAAGGGCTTGGTGCTGGATCTTCGGCAGTGCGCCATGGGCACTCCCGACGAGGGAATCGCTCTGGCTAATCTGTTTGTCGACAAGGGTCTGTTGACGTATCTGCTGGGCCAGCGCGTTCCGCGTCAGGACTTTCGCGCGGACCCGGCCAAGGCTGTTACGCAACTGCCGCTTGTGGTCATCACCAACCGCGGGACGGCGGATGGCGCGGAGATCGCCGCCGCCGCGCTGCTCGACAACAAGCGGGCCGAGGTTGTCGGCGCGCGCAGTTTCGGAGACGCCGCGGTCCATCGGGCGATCAGCCTGGACGACGGCGGAGCCATCATCCTTTCCGTTGCCAAGTACTATTCCCCGCTGGGCAAAGCCATCCAGGACACGGGGGTGGTGCCTTCGGTTCCCTACGTGGAAGCCGAGCCTTACTCGGAAATGGACGAAGAACAAGCGACTCCTCAGCCTTTGACTCCGCGACCGCGAGTCAATCCCGAGGACGATAGCGTAGTGAAGAAGGCGATCGAGGTTCTGACCAAGGGACCGGGTCCGTCGGCTGGCGCACCGCAGCCCAGCTCGACTGGGGCAATCCCGAAAATGCCGCCGGAGATCAGGCCCCCGATCACGCCAGCGAAGTAAGCCTTTCATGCCCTTGTACGAGTACAAGTGTAAGAAGTGCGGGAGAGTCTTCGAGGTGCTTCAGAAGCTCTCGGATCCGACCTTGTCCATCCACAAGAACTGCGGAGGAGAACTGGAGCGGCTGGTCTCGCCGGCGGCGTTTCAGTTCAAGGGCAGCGGCTGGTACGTGAACGACTACGCAAAAAGCGGATCGAGACCGAAGAGCCAGGAGGCCTCCGCCGCGAAAGAGGCGAAGAGCGACGCTGCCAAGCCCGCCGCCGACGCCAAGCCGAAGCCGTCCACTTCCACGGCGTGATCCAACACCCAGCTCCTGTACGATCCGAATTCGAGTTCCTCCTTCAGAGCGTTGCGCCGGCGTGAAGACGCCTGGGACACCGTGTGGTAAAGTGCCTCAGGAGAGGACGATGCGAAGATCCCTGTTCTTTTTGGCCCTGAGTCTGGGCAGCGCTCTCTACGGGCAAACCGGCGCGGTTGTCGAGGTGGACGCCTCCAAGATCCAGCACGCTATCCCGAGAACGATCTACGGCACATTCCTGGAGCCCATCGGAAACAGCATCTACGGCGGGCTCTGGGCGCAGGTGCTGGAGAACCCCAGCTTTGAGGAGAACCTTTGGAGCGCGCGGCGTGTAAGCCAGATGGTGACGCTGCGTAAGGAACTGCTCCAGTCCTCCAACATCGGGTTGCCTCTGCCCTGGGAGCCACTGGATGCCGCCCAAGGCTGGCGCTACGAGCCCCGCTATGGAGACGCCGCCAACTCCTACCGCTCTCTGCTGGTGATGGCGCTGCCGGGCAAGCAGACCGGCGTGCGGCAGCAAGTGTACCTGCCAGTACACCGCACGCTGCGTTACAACGGCAGCCTGTACGTCAAGCCCGTCAGCGGGAGCAGGGAAGTCGAGGTCTCGCTCCGCAAGCGAAACAACCCGGATCAGGTCTTTGCGAAGGCGCTGCTGAGGCTCACCTCGAGTGTCTGGACGCGCTACGAGTTCGCCCTGGAACTCCCCAAAGGAAGCGTGGCGAGCCTGGAGCCGGTGGATTTCGTGATCGCGGTCTCCGACGAGGCCCGCGTGCTGATCGATCAGGCGTTCCTCTATCCGGCTGACCACGTGGAAGGGATGAACCCGGAGATGATCGCCATGTCGAAGGCTCTGAACAGCCCGGTGTTGCGCTATGGCGGCAACTTCACCTCCGGGTATCACTGGCCTGACGGCGTGGGACCGCTGGCGAAGCGCGTCAGCATGTTGAACCAGGCGTGGGGAATGCCGGAGTACAACCATTTCGGCACCGACGAGTTGTTGCGCTTCTGCCAGTTGATCGGCAGCCGCCCCCAGATCGCCTTGAACCTGGGCAGCGGCACGCCGCAAGAGGCCGCCGGCTGGGTTAGCTACGTGAACGGGAAATGGGGCGACAAGGCCGGCGGATTGTTGTGGGAACTGGGCAACGAGCTCTGGGGCAACTTCCAGATAGGCTACCCGACGCTCCCGCGGCTGGCGGACCGGACCAGGCTCTTCAGCACAGCCGTGCGCAAGGTGGATCCACGCAGCGTGCTGATCGCCAATGGTCAGGACCCCGACCACTTCGAGCCGTGGAACGCAGAACTGCTGCGGCTGGGTCCGGAGTTCTTCAACTACATGTCCACGCATTTCGTGGTCAACACGGGCGACGTGGTGAGGGCCAACCCGAGCACGGAATTCATCGCCCAAGCCGGCCTCGCGCTGCCGGTGGGCCTGGAGCGGCAGTTGCGCGCCATGAAGAAGCAGATCGACGACGATGCCAGGGCCAGGGAGCGGGTGAAGATCGCGTTTACCGAGTGGCTTTACAGCGGGGATCGAACACGCGCGCCCATGTACGATAACCTGGGCGGGGCGCTCTGCGCCGCCGGCTTCCTGAACACGCTGATGCGCGTGGCTGACTTCACCCCGATTGCCGACATGACCGGTCTGATTGAGTTCGGCGGGATCTGGCAGAAGCGTGGGCGTGTATACGGCGTCCCGGCCTACTGGGCTTTCCGCATGTATTCGACGGCGGACGGGACCAGGCTGGTGGACACGCGGACACAGGTGGAACAGTACGACGTCGAGGACGGCGTGCGGCGGATCCCCAACATCCAGGGGGTTCCTTACCTCGATGTGGTCGCGGCGCTGAATGACACAGGCGACAAGCTGACGCTGTTCTCTGTGAACCGGCACCTTACGCGCGACATTCGCGTCTCGGTGCGGCTCTCCGGGTTCAGTGCCGCCTCGGCCCGCGGCTCCCAACTGACCGCGGCGGGCCTTGCTGCGATGAACAGCGAAGAGACGCCGGAGGCCATAGTCCCCACGCCAGTGACGCTCACGGTCGAGGGCGCGGCGTTCGAGCACGTGTTTCCGCGCCTCAGCGTCACCGTGATCGAATTGGCCAGGGGGCGCTAGCGTTTCAGCGGGCGGCGGGCGGCGGCGCGGCTCGCTTCCCGGTGAAGATCGAGAGGTCAACCGCGTCGGCCATGGCCTGGTAGCCCGCATCGTTCGGGTGCAGGTGGTCGCCGGGATCGAGGTCGGCGCGGAAGCGCTTTGGGTTGTTCGGGTCGCGCGTAACCGCCTCGAAATCAACCACGAAGTCATAGACTCCGCTGGTGCGGATCCAAGTGTTGACAGCTTCCCGGATCGCTTCCCCGTTTTCGCTGGAGTAACTGGCTCCTTCATACGGCGTGAGCGTGCAGCCGATGACCTTGATGCCGTGCGTGTGCGCCTGCTCGATGATCTGCTTGTAGGCCCCGATGAGGTCCTCGGCCGATGCCGCTTCCGCGGGGACGGTGACCTGTCTGCCGATGTCGTTAATGCCTTCGAGAACCATCAGCCACTGGGCGCCGGACTGGCTCAGCACATCGCGGTCGAAGCGGGCCACGGCGCTCGCTCCGGTACCGTCACGCAGTACCCGGTTGCCGCCGATCCCCAGGTTGGCGACTCCGACGTTCGCCGTCTCCTTGTTTGAGACGAGCCTGGCCGCCAGCAACGCAGGCCAACTGTGATTGGTGTCCGGTGTCGAGCGGGCGCCGTCCGTGATGGAGTCGCCGAAAGCGACAATGACCGATGCCTCGGCGGGAGCCATCACATCGACAGCGGCGAGATAGTAGTACGCCTGCGTCGTGACAGCCTCGGCAATCGCCGCCTGAGCCGTGGCATCCCCGCTCTTGGAGATGTAGGTTGTGTGAAGGCCGGCGGTGTGTATGGTCGGAGGCCCCGTCTCGCCCGGGAAATAGAGGCTGACCGCCAGATCGCCGAACGGCGGAACGTTCAGATCCACCGGGTCGCTCAGAATCACCATTCCCGGGCCGATCGTGCAGGCGGGCTTGCCGTTGAAGGAAAGGGCCCGGTCCGATCCCGGCACAATCTCGGATTCCTTGCCGTGGATCGCAACGTGCGCCGCGCCGACGACAACCGCCGTGCTTCCAAATGCGTTGGAGAGCTTCACGCGCAGACGGCGGCCGCCGATGCTGGTGCGCACGATCATGCGCACGGTCTGATCGCTGAAGCCTCGGGCGCCTATGGACTGCGGAGTCAGCGCCGCGGGTTGAGCGGGCGCGGCTGGAGCGGCTTGCGCCGCTGGAGCTTGCGGCGGCGGTGTGCGCGCCAGCAGTTGTGCCGTGGCCCAGGTGGCCACCCAATGTTCCTGTCCGGTCTGTTGAGCCTGTGCGAAGGCCAAATGACCGAGTTGCAAAAGGACCAGGACCAGCGTCACTCGCAGCTTCATTGGAGAATCTCCTCCCGGTCTTGAGATTATACATGGCTACCCTCCCCGCTTCACAACCAGACCCGCGCGGTCAGAACCGGTATAGATGGGAGAGCTTGAAAGAGAATCCCCGCCGGGTGTTCAGCAGGCTGCCCTGCCCCGGAAGCCAGTCGAGGCCATCCCAGCCACGGCGCTCGTAGAGAGCGCCGTATCCGGCGTAGGCTACGGTGCCGGGTGCAAACTCCCAGGCCCCGAGCAAGTCAGCCAGGATACGCTTCTGCGAGCTGTCATACCGGCCGATCGCCCGGACCGAGAAGTGCCGGTCGAATTGGTACGTGGTTCGTGAATTGATGATGTGGACTGCGTAAACGCGGCCGGCCGTCGCGAACACGAACGGAACAAACCTTGAGTTCGAGCTGGATGTTCGACGAGTATCGCTAGATTCCCCGGCCGTGCTGCTGTTGAGAATGTTGCCCTGCACGCCGTCCGGTGGCGCGGTCTCGGCCCAGGCGTCAGGGGCGGGTGGGAGTATACTGGCTGGTTGCGGGGAAGGAAAACAGAAATCTTGGATACTTCCTGAAAGACAGTAGCTTGGCCGCGCACCTGACAGGAGAGGAATAGCACCGCAATGAAAAATCCAGTTTGTTTGCCTAAACCGGCCCGCGCCATGCAGGAAATCGGGATCCCCCGCGCGCTGGTCTCCGATCTGGTGCTGAAACGGGTCTATTTGGAGGGCACTACGAGCCTCAGCAGCCTGACCAGCGAGACCAAGCTCGATTACAACGTGGTCAACGAGATCTACGCCGGGATGCTGAAGGACCAACTTGTCGAGACCAAGCGGGTCGTCGGCCATAATTATGAGTTCACGCTGACCATGAAGGGACTCCAGGTGGCCCAGGAGGCTTACCGGAAGAGCCGGTATGCCGGCCCGGCGCCGGTCTCCCTTGCTGAGTACCGCCGCATGGTCTGCGCGCAGGCTCTCAAGCCCGATATAACGCGGGAGTCACTGGCCGGCCAGCTTTCGGACTTGGTTCTCACGGAAGACATCGTCAGCAATCTCGGCGCCGCGCTCATGACCGGGGGTGCCATCTTTCTGTACGGCCCGACCGGCAACGGCAAAACCAGCATCGCTGAAAGGCTCAAACGCATCTATCACGATTACGTCTACATACCCTACGCCGTCGAGGTGTCCAGTCAGGTGCTGAGCATCTTCGACCCCATCACGCACCAGGCCGCGGAGAATCAACCGCGGCACATCGATCCCCGCTGGGTGCTCTGTCACCGTCCATTCCTTTCGGTCGGAGGGGAACTGCGCGCCGACATGTTGGAGCCTTTCGTCGACCAGAATCAGCATATCGTCCGTGCGCCGGTGCAGATGAAGGCCAACAACGGCATCCTGGTGATCGATGATTTCGGGCGGCAGCGGATCCAGCCGCGCGAACTCCTGAATCGCTGGATCGTGCCGCTCGACCGGCGCGTGGACTATCTGTCGTGGTTCGGCGCGACCATCGAGATGCCATTCGAGCTGATTGTGGTGTTCGCGACCAACCTGGACGTGAGCAGCCTCGCCGAAGAAGCCTTCATCAGGCGGATCAAGAACAAGATCAGAATCGACGGGATCAGCGAGACCACGTTTCTCGAGATCCTGCGGCGCGAGTGCGGGTTGCACGGGGTCGACTACTTCCCTGTGCCTGCGGATCGCGCGCTGCGGGAGTGCCTCGATCACTCGAAGGAAGGATTGCGCGCATGCTTCCCCAAAGACCTGCTGGATATCGTCGTCGGCATCGCCGCGTTCGAACGGACCCCCCCGAAATTCGACATCGAAGAGGTGGTCCGGGCCGTAAGCATCTACTTCGCGGCGTGAACCCTTCCGGGTAAGGATGGGGTTTCCGACAGTACGGTACGTAGCGGTGGGCAAGCCGCTTGAAGCGCTCCCACGACAGCCGGAATTGGGCATATACTGGATGGCGACGAGGAGGAAGCATGGCGCCCAAGTGGTGGCATACGCTGATCCTTCTGGCACTAGCCGGGTACCTTCCGGGCCAGCAACCGAAATCGCAATCGAGTCCGGGCACGACCGCGAGCGGCGTGTTTCTTGGCAGGAGCGGCAAGCCCATGGCCGGCGCGCGTCTGATCCTCTGCGACATCGTCGAGGACGCGGATTCGTTCCGCGGCAAGGCCAGGCTCTTGTCGAATGTCCCGATCGCCACCGCGGACAAGACGGGCCGGTTCGAGTTCCGGGGTTTTGCTCCGGGCAGGTACACCATAGTCTATCTGCCGGCGGGGATCAATGCAGCCATACCGAATGAAATCACCATCTCGCCGCTGGAGGCGGTTGACAAGTCCATAACACCGTTGTTGCGCAAGTTTGAGCTGGGCACGAGCACGCAGTATCCGCCCCGGCAGTGGGGCTCCTTCACCCTGCTCAAAGGTCACACTCTGTACTCGATGGGCGCGCAGATGAAGGTCTGGAACGCCACTGCGCGGTACGGCCAGCAGGGACCTTTCCTGGAAGTCCGCCGTAACATCGTCTGGCTCCAGCAGTTGGCGGACAAGAGCGAGATCAAGTACGACGCGTGGAGCTATTGAAAGCTCGAACCGCGGCCGGTGACGAGAATGTCTACTTGACGACCTTGTACACCGCTCGAAGCGCTTTGAGGTTCGCTGCGGCCAGGGGCTGGTAAGGGCTCTGGATGGCGGCGCATTGCTCATAGAACTTGACGGCCTCGGGAACGTTCTTGAGCCTGTGGTTGGCCAGCCCGATATTGTAGAGAGCGCCGGCCTTGAGCTGGTCGTTGCCCTCGAGCAGGGGCAGAGCCGCCCGCAGTGTCTTGTCCGCCTCGCTGAATTTGCCCTGAGAACTGTACAGCGCGCCGGTCAGCCACTGCCCGAACCCAAGGAAGTAGTTCTTCCTCTTCTGCCAGTCGGCGTCGCTGACCCCGTCCGGCTTCGGCCTCGTGCTGGCCAACTCGATCAGCTTGGAGGAGTAGTCGAGGACTTTCTGCGGCTCCTTGTTCTGGCGCAGGTAGAAGTCCCCGGCCGCCGCCAGCATGTCTTCGGTGCCCTGGCCCTGGGGAATGACCTTCTCTGCCACGGCGACCGCGGCCGGCATATCGCCGCTCTGTAGCAGTGCCAGGAAGTAGGTTCCCATTGCCTGGGACAGATACTTGCTTTCCGGGGCCCGCTGCTCGAGTGTCCTCAGCAGTTCGATCTTCTTCGCCGCCTCCGGGGCCTGAGCCGCTGAGGTGGCGAGCGCGTACTCCGTGTACGTGTCCAGTTGTTTGGCGAAATCGACGCGCAGCTTGAGTAGCTCGTCATCTTCGTCCTGGGCTTTGGGCGCCTGGATGCGCTTGCGCGCAAGGTCCGAGGACAGCACGGCCCACTTGAGCACCGCATCCGGGTCCTTCTTCGCCTCGGCCGCTTTCAAGGCCGCCAGAGCGGGTTCCAGATCGGTTGGGTCCTTGGCAAGCAGCTTCTCGGCGGTGGCCATGGTCTTGTCGAACTGGCCGGTCTTGGTCCAACTGGCCAGCATCACGGAGTAGACCCAGGGGATCCCTTCGTCGTCGGGGTACTGCGCCAGAAACTGCTCCGCCAACGCCAGCTTCTTCGCGTCGTCGGACTCGTCCCTGACTTGCTGGAGCATCCTTCCTTCGGGGGTTGCGGGACTGATGGTGACACTCCGGCGCTGTGCGCCGAGGGGTAGCGCCATCAAGGAGAGGAACAGGACCGTAAGACAAGCTCTCATCATTTCCTCCTAGGCTACCCTCGAATATACGCCCATTCGTCGCCGAGGGAGGTGGTTTTTTCCCGATCGGCTGACATCCGGCGGGGGGCGGGCTTTCAGAGGTTGCTGAAAAAGTCCGGCAACCGTTTGCTAACGCGCGCGGCTCAGAATTGCGCCCACGTCGTTGCAACAACTTACCGAGCCGCGACCGTGAGGGAGCGATCCTGATGGACCCCTTTTCAGCAGCCTGCCCCGGTCTGCGCGGGTCTCCCTGGACCCGCTGCTTCGGAAGAAGATTCAAGCCCTCTCACCACCGGCCCGGCCGGCCAGGGGCCGGCCGCGGACGGGGGCATCCGCTTCACAAAGGCGTTCTGGTCAGTCTTGGAAGAACTAAGTGGCACTGGGCTTTCAGTCTGCGCGGGGCTTCAGCCCCGCCGCCATTGACGCTCGGTTCCTCGCCGTGGCGCCACCCGCGGCAGTCAACCAACGCTCCACCTTACGCGGCGAGCGCCACACCGCCCGTTGCCGCCGCCCTCACTTCCCATGTCGGGACTTGGGGCTCGCGTCCCGCCTGTGCACATCTACCGCATGGGCGTTTCCCGTCCAGTTGACGTGACGGGGACTCGGCGAGGAGCGATCAGCCAGCATGGCCGTGGATCAACCTTCGGACCGCGGCCGGCCTCCTGTGACTTCGTCCTTCCATGTTAGCCTATGCGAGGCAGGTCGCCTGCAGTATCCAGTGTCGGCCCACCATCGACGGCTCTCACATCGACGGGGTCTGGGGATGCCGCAGTCTTGCTGGTTTGCCGCGTTCGTGTGGTTCTTGTCGGATATCCGCTCCAGAGCCTTACGTACGCAGATGTCTCGTGATACCTGAAGCGCACTAGTTCAGCCGGGCTGCCGAACCGAAGACCCGGTACAAGCGTCTGAGGTGTATTGGGTTTGGGAAGGAAGCTGGTAAGTGGAGGCCAGCTGATCGACACTTCGCGGCCGTTGTATCGCTCGAAAACCATCTCCCCTCGGCCATAGCCATCCATGATTTGGCGCTTCCTTCTGTATAGTAGCGGGCAGATCCCACTGTCCTCCATGAAAGTGACGACCCGGCCAAGGACCGCACACATGTCGCTGATCTCGGATCGGCTCGGAAAGTCGGGCCTCTGATGGTCCATCCTGTTCCGTATGGCCATCAAATCCGCTTTGGTGAGATCCTTCGTGATTGTACGAAGTCCATTGATGAGATGGTCTACATCCTCGGCCCGAAGATCCATCATGAACACAGTGTGCCGAAGCGGGAACGGATGGACAGCGTTGCACGCGTACCCGGGGCACTCTTCATCCGGCTTGACATATTCACTATAGTCCGGCAACGCACGGTATTCGGCACACATCGCAGCGATGGTGTCCAACCCGACCACAAGAGGATAAAGGGTGTTCTTCCCGGTTGCGTCATATTGCGCCGCGCCGCGCGCATTCAGTCGGCCTGCAACAAACTGGCGCGCCTCGTCAACATTGAAGCGAAATTTCGTCTTAGAGTAGTGATCCTCCAACAAGACCCAGCCTATGAACGCAAGGCTCGCGTCAAGAAGTTCCTCAACCGACACGAAAACGTTTACCGCGATGCTGCGAAGCTTCTCCTTCGCTTCTTCTGTCATCCCAGCCAGAACCTTCGCTTCAGCCTCGAGGCTTCGGAGCCGTTCCCAAAATTTCTGATTCCCATCGGGAAACGAATACGTCCCGAAGCCAAAGCTCCAAATGAGTTTCCGGATCGTCCGTCTTTCTTCACTGGGCGAGTCTGGAACAGCAAATCGACCGTAACGCAGTGCTGCAAAGACCTGGGCGAGACGCGACGGAGTGTCGAAGAAAAGGCTTGAGACGACTGCCTCAAGGTCCGCTTGGTACAGAAACGACATGAGTTTCTCGTCTAGTGAACTCCCGCTGGCATGACGCAGCTTCCAACGGAGGGCTTCTTGGTCCTCTGGAGTGGAATAAACCTTCTGAACCACGCTCTTCAGATGACCCAACGCGTACCCCGACGACTTTGAGTAGAGCCTGACACCAAGATCTGATATCTGAGGTGTAGGATCGAACCATCCGGAGGCACTGCGGCTGAATACTGGATCGCGCATTTCGGTCGGTGGCACCAATATGTCGCGGCGCTCGATAAGGTACTCCAGTGCATCAATTATCTCCGAATCAGTTGCCAGCAGAACCAACTGTAGGCGCTGCGCGACATCGAGCCTTTCGGAGACCGTCGTTGGCGAGCCAATGAAGAGATTCTGAAAACGCTTTGCCTGCGGCAATCGCGTGCGCAGATCTTTGCCGTCTGTCTCGAGGATGCGGGCGACGAGATGGGTGAGCTCAGTCGGGTCCAGCGCGTTCGCCACCAGCCATGGCAGCTTAGACGTGTTTAAGTGATCGTACCATGCACCCACGGGGCGCAAAAGGAGATAGAAGAAGGACGTCCACTCACATGGCGGGCCGAGCCTTCTCGACCACGATGTCTCTGCCTCACGCATCCCCTTCAAAACTGGTGGGCTGCCGGACCTCAGCTTCACGGAGTGCAGTGTGGAACACGCCGGGTCACTGCAGTGCCAGAGTGCGGCCGTGATCGTCGGTTCAAGAGTTCGGTGGCACTTGGATCTTAGAATGCCAAATGGACCGATGACGGAATCATGAAGCTGAAAAACGCCAATCGGAGTCCCCTCCATCAACTGAAGGGTCTCAGCATGAGTGAGCGACTCGGTCTTGTTGGGGAACAGGGCACTGAACCTGTCATACAGCACTCTTCCATATACCCAGGGGTAGCGGATTTGCCCCGCAATTACTTCGTTGTTCAAGAGCTCATATAGACCTGCCGCGTCGCAACGTTCAGGTTCAACGAACAGGTCGTGGTGGTAGAAAGCCTGTAATAGCGCCAGGGTAGCGTCTGCTTCCGTCAAGCCTTCCTGGGACCGCAGACAGTCCTTTCGGAACTCCGCCCCGGCAGGCGTCTCAACGACGAGGTCCCTGAGCCGTTCGGGCGCAGTGTAGGTGTCGCTTCGAATGCACAACCGCGAGAACTGAGCCGCGGTAAAGACGCTTATAAAAGCCTCTCTGAAACGCGGATCAGAGTGTGCGTTATATAGCTCAAGACGGTTCTGGAATTCCGTATCGCCTCCTCGATGAAGCAGAGACGCCAGGGTGGAGCTACATCGTTCTAATTCGCCAGGCATGATCTTATCACACAATCTGTCTGCGAGCAGGGCGAATGCGCATGTTCGGCCGGTCGTGGGTTGGGGCCACGTTCAAGCCCAACGCAGCCGATGAAAGGCTCGCATCGTGCCGGACGACCCAGATGACTTTGGACCGGGATAGATCCCGGAAAACACCCATTTGGCGGAAGGCGTCAATCCAGTGATGCCGAGAGCCACCTGGCCGAAATGTCGCCATCCCGCCCTTGTGGCTTAGGGGCTGCGGGATAGCCCGGCAGAGGGAGGTATGGGCGTTTTCCGTCCAGTTGGCGCGACCGGAACCTCGCGAGACCAAACTGCCTGCTCCCGGCACGCACGATCTACCCCGCCGCACCTGACCTGCCGGACGCCGGCTCCACTGGGAATGGCAGCATTCCAGCAGTGCATAGTTCCATTATGAAAGAGGAAAAGCCCTTGGCCGTCTTTTCGATCTCCTCAGCTACAGCCATGATGTTTGCGGGAGTGCCCTCTTCATCTTGTTCGCTGAGGCCCTTGCCGCGCTTCGTCGCGAGTTTCACCCGTCGAAGGTCCGTACATGGCTGAGAAAACATCCACATCGAGTGTACGATCCTGTTCCGGGCATCCTCGGCAGCCTGCGCTTCCTTCAACAGGCCTTCAATCTTGGCGACCTTGACGGCGTCCCCTATCTTGTAGCGAAAGACGGCGTCGAGGAGGTCCAATGATTTCCTGAAGGACAGCTGCGCAGTAACCATCTGTCCGACTAATGAATCTTCGGGCGAAATCAATCCCCAGATCAGCACTGCGACGTACGTTTCCAGCATCGAAAAGCTCACGGTCACACAGCCCAGCGCATCAGAGACCTCGCGATCAATAATCATCCCGCACTCCTACTCAGATCTTCGCATGAATGTGGAGGTCCAAGACTGCAATTTCCCCGCTGCGGAGGAGTCGGCAGATAAGCTTGCCTCGGCCTGGCAGACACAACTCGGTCTGGCCAAGAGGACGAAACGGGCGTTACGCGACCAGTTGAAGCGAAGGGGACTCGTTAGGATCGATGCAGGAACGAGCAATATACCTTGAGGTCGAACGTCCTCATCTTCCTTGCCGGACGAGGAATTCAAGCTTTTCCAGCCAACCGTTGAAGTGCGGGCACTCCGCTCGAATGCGGTCTAGCCCGATCTCCAGCACTGCCAGCGCTCCGAGAAGCGGCTTCTGGTACCCGGGCACCAGAGCCTCTACGCGTTTGGAGGGCGCGGTGAGCGGCGAATCATCAATGTCCTCTGGGGTTGAAAACTGGTCTCGGATTGCCCGGAAGTCAGCCTCCAGATTCGGGCGGCCGATACCGTTGCTGAAGGCGGCACAGTCACTGAATAGCAGACCCTCGAACTCGTGCATCACGACGAAAGGAACGAAACGCTCCGGGTTCAGGCGACTACCCATTTGAGCGACTAGGTCGTCCAGTAGGGCTCTTTCCACGCATGGTGCCCTCTTGACAAGGCCTAAACCTCTAGCCCTTGCGCGTCCCGGCCACGCTGCGGCTCCTTCCTGAGGCAAGCCATAGTAATCGACCATGGTAGTCACGATACAACGCGGATCCTCCTTGAGGTGGTTGATGATGTCCCTTCTTACAGAAGGCCACGGACGAATTCCGCCGCGCTGCCGCCGCAGACGGGCATTGCCTACGATTCGAGCACCGACAGCATCGTAGCCTTTGGCCATCAAGTGATCCCGAAGCACTTCGTTTACGAAGTCCTCCTCCGTCTGGCCTTCAACATGGATTATCAGGCGGGGCATCGTTTAGTCCCGAACTGGCCGTCCGCCAAGTTCGTTCTTCTCCCAAAGCTGGCCGAGGCTGTAGTCCTCGAGCCACGTGGCCAAGTTCGCGGAGTCCAGACGCGCAATTTGTGTCCCGTCATCGACGCGGTTGGCAACCAGAACGTCTTCGGGCTCAAAATGATCCAACAGCAGAGACGACTGCGTGGAGACGATCACCTGTGTGAACACTGGTACGCGTCCGGCGAACACATGTAGGCCCAGACGCGTGTACGGTTGAAGGCTGGGGTGGGGTTCAGGCCTTGCTGGCCACCCGTGCCGCGAGCCAGTTGTCGGGCAGTAATTCCTCGAGTCGGTTTTGCGGGTGAGCCCCGATGCGAGTGAACACGTCGCGTAGATACGCGAACGGGTCGATGTGGTGACGCTTCGTGGTGGCAATGAGACTCGTCAGCACCGCCGCCGTACGTCCGCCGTTGTCGCTGCCGAAGAAGGTCCAGTTGCGCCGTCCCACAGCCACTCCGCGCAGGCTGCGCTCGGCGCCGTTGTTGTCGATTTCCAGATCGCCGTCCTTCGCGTAGCGCACCAGCGCCTCCCAGTTGGACAACGTGTAGGCCATGGCTTGGCCGATCGGACTCTTCGGCAACACCCGCGGCCGCTCGCGCTCTAAATACGCCTGGATGTCGTCCAGCATCGGCTGGCTCCGTTCCCGGCGTAGCGCCAGGCGCCCGGCGGCGTCCAACTGCTTTTCCCGCGCCTCGCGCTCGACGTCGTACAGCAGATGGAAGTAGGCCAGCATCACCGTCGAACGCATGATGTCGGACGACTGCGCATCGAAGTACTTGCGGCGCGCGTGCGCCATGCAAGCCACCTCCGTGATGCCGCGCTCGGTTTCCTTGTAGATCTGGTCGTAGCCCGAGTAGGCGTCTGCCTGCAGGTATCCGTGGAAGTCCTTCAGGAACTCATCCGGCCCTTCGCGGCAGCGATTCGGGGTGTAGTCGTACACCGTGTAGGGATGCAGCGCGTCCCCGACGTAGGTCCAGATCCGCCCGGTACGCGTGCACGGCAACTCCGGGTCCAACACCGGCACCGGCGTGTCGTCGGTCTGCACGACTTTGGAACTCAGTACCCGCTCCTTCATCAGATCGGCTAGCGGACCGACTAACTCCGCGCACTGCCGCATCCAGTCGCACATGGTCTGGCGAGACAAATCCACGCCCTGCCGGGTGAAGATCGCCTCCTGGCGGTGCAAAGGAAGATGGTCCCCGAACTTGCTCACCGCCACGTGTGCCAGCAGTCCCGGCCCGGCCAGCCCCTTCTCCACCGGCGCCGGCGGCTTTGCGGCCGTGACCACGGTGCAGCCCTTGGGGCAAGCGTACTTCTGGCAGGCTTGCTGGACGACGTGCAACGAGGCCGGCACGTACTCCAGTTGCTCGCTGATCTCCTCGCCGATGTGCCGCAGTTCCGCCTGGCACTCCGGGCACCGCCGCTGGTCGTCAGCCAGGTCATAGACTACACGGCGCCGCTCCAGCGACTGCGGCAACCGCTGCCGTCCGTGCCCCGGCGGAGATGGCCGCGGTTCGCTCGCGACCGACTTCGGCTCAGGCGGCGGCTCTTCCCCCCGGCTGGCGATCTCGGCGGCGAACAGGAACAACTGGTTCTCATCCACCCGCTCGCGCTTCTGTCCATAGCGGTGACGCAGCATCTGCTGGAGCCAGTGCCGCACGCGCTCGAGTTCGTACTCCTTGGCCGCCAGTGCCGCCTGGGTGGCGTCCAGTTGCGCCAGGGTCCGCAGCAGCATCTGTTGCAGGGCGGCTGGGTCACTGGGCAGGTCTGGAGGGTCTGTCGCCATCGCGCTGAGTAAGTATCTGAAACACTAACTTACTACACTTACTCTCATAAGTCAACAAAAAACAGAGGAGCATGCTATTGTTTTGACGCCTCCAGCTCCGCATGCGCCTCGAATGCCGCGGCGGGCAGCGCGTAGCGTTTCCGCCGTCGCCCCTTGCCGAGGTCGATGCCCTCCAGCAGCACGCCCAGCTCCCAGGCCGCGATCTCCCGCCGGCCCGTTTGGGCGAAGGGGAACTGGAAGGTGCCCGCCTCCAGCCGCTTGTACCAGATCACCCACCCATCCCGATCCCAGTACAGGATCTTCAGACGGTCGCTACGCCGGTTGCAAAACACCAGCAGGTGCCCCGAGAAGGGATTGCAGCGGATGATATGCTCGGCCATCATGGACAGACCGTCGAAGCTCCGGCGCATGTCACAGGCCACGGTGCACAAGTACACCTTGATGGCCGCCGGGAAGCTCAGCATCCCGGCTGTTCCAGCGCCGCCAGCACCGATCGCAGGGTCGGCTCATCGACGCCTTTGGCCAGGCGCAGCCGCCGCCCGCCGGCCAGCACCAACTCTATGCCGGCATCCGCCGAGCCCGGCTCGCCGCTGACCAGGGCGAAGCTGGCCGGCCCGTTCGCTGAGCCCCGCGGCGTTGAAGCGGGCGGACGCTTCTCCTTCAATCGGCGCTGCCACCAGTAGAACTGGCACTCCTTCAGCTTCCGCTGCCGGCAGAAGGCCCGCGTCGACATGCCGCTCCGGGCAGCATCCCGAATGACCGCCTGCCAGTACCGCGCCTTCTCCACATCGTGCTTCTGGCTCACTTCTGCTCCTCCTCGTGCCCGCGCGCGCACTCCGGGCGCACATGCATCAACACAAGGAAGTATGACCGCTTACCTCAAAACACGGAAGATGGGTTTGCCGGACGCGTACGAACACTGACGCCTGCCGTATTAGAGAAGCCAGCATCTCGATGGCATAGGGATGCAACCCCAACTCCGGCTCATCCACCACGATCACCGAGGGGCGATATTCCTCCGGCTGAAGGAAGAGAGTTGCTAGGGCAATGAAACGGAGCGTACCGTCCGAGAGCGACGACGCGTCGAAGTATTGGTCCGATCTCTTGTGCCGCCACTCCAGCTTGATGTCGTCCGGTTTGAGCTTGAGGGGCTTTAGCCGGAAGTCATCGAAGAAGGGAGCTACCCGCTGCACGGTGCGTTGAATCAAACTGTAAGAGTCATCATGCTTTTCCCGGAGGTAATAGAGGAATGCGGCTAAGTTCGACCCATCCGCACGCAAGAAATCGTTGTCGTCTACCTTCGCTGTTTTGCGCATGGGCGATGATGAACTCGTGTCGTGGACGTGGTAGAGCCTCCAGCTTCCAAGGCGATGGCGGACCCACCTCGCGATGCGATCGTTCTTCTGATCGCTGATGCCTGCTTCTCGTCCCTGCTGCGATGCCAGGAGGGGTTGATCGTATGGTTTGGGGTACTTCTTCTTGTCCCAAAAATACACTGTCTCTGATGACGGGAAAAGGCCATCATCCGCAGTTGGGGAGAGCTCGAGCTCGTATTGGTTCACTTCATTTGCAAACGAAAGGTAAAACGCGATCTCCTTCGTCGTTTTCGAACCGAAGTGCAGCACTTTCTCAGCTCCGCCCGCCGTGGTGACGTAATCCTTCAGCCTTCCTTCGCGGATCGCGTGGAGAAAGGCAAAGACACCAATGAAGTTCGACTTCCCGGAGCCGTTTGGACCGATCAGCACGTTGATTGGTCGCAGCGGCAGCTTCTCCACCGAAGCGAAGCTCTTAAAACCCTGAATTGTGATGCAGTCGAGTGCATTTGCGGGCATAAGATTAGCCAATGAACCAGTTGTGGTGGTCCAGCCGATGGGAGCTGTTCAAGCGACCTGAATCAAGCCGTTTCGCTGACCACATGGCAATTCGGGAAGCAGCAACCTTCCTCCCTCAAGCCCGGGGACCAGGCTACTAGCGATCTTGGACATCGAAACCATCATACAATCCCTTGTTCACTCAAGAAGGCGGCTTCTTGGGTAGCCCGGAAATGGTATGGCCATCTGTGTTGGTGGAAACGACTCAGTGCGATGTCAAAAGGGGGCCGCACTGCCCGCGGCCTGCCCGCGACGCAATTGCATCCCGCCCCACCAAGGCGAGAGGCCACACACGCGGAAAAACAATCCGGGAGGAATGCAGACCCAGGTCGCGAAACGCCGGTGACGCAGTTGGCAAGCACGGACCCCGACCACTTGGCCGGTTTGTCGCCAGCCCGGACTTGTGCCACTCAGGGTCCAGACACGCCGTTCGGAGAAGCAGATTCCTTCAGTGCCTTTGCGCCCCGATCACTCCCCTCAAACCCCCTCCCGACGACCAAGAAACCTCCTCACCGGCGCCCCCTCAACCCGCGGCAAACCCTCTCCCAGAAACGCCGGCTTGGGAGTTCGGGGTCTCTCAGCCCCGCCATGGGTTTCCTGACCCCGCGGGATCACCACCGAAACCAGACTATCTTAGCCGTGCTTTCAGGCACTTGCCGAAACCGGCGTCCTCCATTCTGACCCAGTGGGTGCAACATCAATGTGGGAGGTCCTCCAGTGTCTGCGCGCGCCGGCCTACAGGCTTCGACACCCACCCCCCTCGCTCGGAACTCGACAAAACTCGACACTCCTCGACGCTTTTCGCGTTTTTCGAGCGCGCGGGACCGGACCCCGAATCCGGCCCCGTGGGTTGCGGCTCTAATGAATGTAGGCCATCATTGCAGCCATGAGACTTCCAGCGCTGTTGGTATGTTCACTGCTCCCCCTGTCAGTCCTGTCCGCCCAGAATCCTGACGCGGGACGGCGCGAGTTCGAAACCCGCTGCGCCGGGTGTCACGGCGGAGACGGCAACGGAGGTGAGCTTGCGCCCGCTATTGCCCCGCGGTTGCCTGCCCGCACCGACGAGGACCTGGCCGCGCTGATCCGTTCGGGCATTCCCGCGCGCGGGATGCCGGCCTTCGATCTCAACAGCCAGACGATGAACACTCTGATAGCGTTTCTGCGCACCCTGCGCCCGCGGCGTGGCGAAGCGGCGCCTCTCAGGGGAAAAGTGGAGACCACGGACGGCCAGACGCTCGAGGGACTGGTGCTCAACCAAAGCACGGCGGACATGCAACTGCGCACGGACGACAACCGCATCCACCTGCTGCGGGCCGCGGGCGGCCGCTACCGGCCTGTCACCTCGCAGACGGACTGGCCCACTTACAACGGCTCGCTCGGCGGTAACCGTTACACCACGCTCACCCAGATCGACAAGACCAACGTGGCGCGATTGGCGCCTAAGTGGGTCTTCAGCCTGGCCAACACGTCACGGCTGGAAGTGACGCCGGTGGTGGTGCAGGGCGTCATGTACGTCACCAGCGCCAATGAGTGCTATGCGCTTGACGCCGGCACGGGCCGCCAGATCTGGCACTACCAGCGCCCTCGAACGCGCGGCCTGGTGGGCAATGCCGCGGGTGGCATCAATCGCGGCGTGGCGGTGGCGGGCGACCGGGTGTTCATGGTCACCGACAACGCCCATATCATCGCCTTGCACCGCGGCACCGGAGCGCTCCTCTGGGAAACCGAAATGGCCGACTGGCACCTGAACTACAACGCCACCTCCGCGCCGCTGGCGGTGAACGGCCTGGTGGTATCCGGCACGGCAGGCGGCGATGAAGGCGCGCGTGGTTTCCTGGCCGCCTTCGACCAAGCCACCGGCAGGGAAGTGTGGCGCTTCTGGACCACGCCCAACCCCGGCGAGCCGGGCTCGGAGACGTGGAAGGGAGCCGACATCGCGCATCCCGGCTCCGTGGCCTGGTTCACCGGAACTTTTGATCCCGAGCTGAACACCCTCTATTGGCCCACGGGCAATCCCGGAAACGACCTCAGCGGCGATGAGCGTGAAGGCGACAACCTCTATTCCTGCTCCATCCTGGCGCTCGATCCCAAGACTGGGAAGCTCAAATGGCACTACCAGTTCACTCCGCACGACGTTTGGGACTGGGATGCGACGGAACCACCGGTGCTGGTGGATGCCGGCTGGGAGGGACAGCCGCGCAAGTTGCTGCTCCAAGCCAACCGCAACGGCTTTTTCTACGTTCTCGACCGGGTGAATGGCAAACTGTTGCTGGCCAAGCCCTTCGTCAAGAAGCTCACCTGGGCCCGAGGCATCGGCCCCGACGGCCGTCCGCAGCGAAACCCCAACCAGGAGCCCACCTCGGAAGGAACCAGGGTCTGTCCCGCCAAGGAAGGCGCGGCCAACTGGTTCTCGACGTCCTTCAATCCGGCGACGGGTTTCTACTACGTCCAGACGCTGGAGAGGTGCGCCATCTACACGGAGAGGCCCGTCGAGTGGCAAGCCGGCAGGGGCTACGTGGGCGGATCGGCGCGCCCCGCGCCCGGGGACACCCCGCAGAAGATCCTGCGCGCCATCGACATCGGGACCGGGAACATCGCCTGGGAACTGCCCGAGGTGGGGCCGGCCAACTCCTGGGGCGGCGTGTTGTCCACCGCCAGCGGTCTGGTCTTGTTCTGCGACGACAGCGGAATGTTCGTGGCCGTGGACGCATCCGATGGCAAGCGCCTGTGGGAGTTCCAAGCCAACCAGCTCTGGCGGGCATCGCCCATGGTGTACGTGTTCGACGGAAAGGAGCACATCGCCGTCGCCAGCGGGCCGAACATCCTCTCCTTCGCCCTGGTCGATTGAAACCGCCCCCGCAAAATGCAGGATAATTGGAAGCACTATGCTCAAAACGCTTCTTGTCGTCCTGCTGCTGACTGCCGCGGTCTTCATGACCGTGCCCCCCGCACAGGCCCAGTCTTCGGGGCCGGTTTACGAACTCCGCACCTACACCGCGGTCGAGGGCAAACTGCCGGCGGTGCTGGCGCGGTTCCGTGATCACACCCTCCAACTGTTCCGGAAGCACGGCATGGAGAGCGTCGGCTACTGGGTGCCTGCCGATCCTCCGAAGTCGCAAAACACGCTGGTCTACATGCTAAAGCACAAGAGCCGCGAGGCGGCGACCGCCTCCTGGGATGCATTCCGCAAGGATCCGGAATGGCTCAAGGTGCAGAAGGAGTCGGAGGCCGCCGGCAAGATTGTGGAAAAGACGGAGTCGCTGTTCCTGACGCCTACCGACTTTTCCAAGCTGAAGTAGGGCGACCCAGGCTCAGATGAAGTGGACGCGGATGCTCTCAAGAAGGGCGGGTGCTCGCCCTTGCTCCCAACCGTTTTGAGTATTACGGCATCCGGCTGTGATACGGTGTGCTTGTGCGCACTCGTCTCGCTTTCGGCAAGACTGGTCTCGAGGTGGAACTTCCGGCGGGGCTGAACTACCGCCTGCTGGAAGCTCGATCCGCCCGCCCTCTCGATGACGCCTCCGCCGCGCTTGAGGAGGCTCTGGATGCCCCCATTGCATCACCGCCTCTGGAGGCTCTGGCGCGGGGGAAACGGTCGGCAGCGATCTCGGTCTGCGACATCACGCGGCCTGCGCCCAACCGGAAGGTGTTGCCACCGGTCCTCAAGCGGCTGGAGCGGGCCGGCATCCCGAGGGACAGGATTATCATCCTCATCGCCACGGGGCTGCACCGCCCTGCCAGTGAGGCCGAGGTCTCGGAAATTGTGGCTCCGGAGATCGCTTCCGCTTACCGTTGGGGCAATCACAACGCCAGAGAACTCTCCGAGCACCGCTACCTGGGCGCCACCGCGTCCGGCACGCCGGTCTATATCGACGAGCGCTTTGTCTCGGCGGACCTCCACCTGACGCTGGGCTTCGTCGAGCCGCACCTGATGCTGGGCTACTCCGGCGGGCGCAAACTGGTGGCTCCCGGCCAGGCGGCGCGCCAGACCATCGAGGTCCTTCACAGCCCCAAGTTCATGCGGGACCCGCGCACTTGCGAAGGCTCCATCGAAGGCAACCCGCTGCACGAGGAACTGCTGGAGATCGCGCGCATGGCGCGGCACGACTTCATGGTGGACGTCGCGCTGGCGCGGGACCGGAGCATCGCCGGGGTCTTCGCCGGCGACCCCTTGGCGGCCCACCGGCGCGGCGTGGAATTCGTCTCGCGAGTGATGCTGGAGACGCTCGATGATCCCGTGGACGCGGTGCTCACCACCGGCGCCGGATACCCGCTGGACTTGACCTTTTACCAAACCCTCAAGGGCATCACCGCGGCCCAGCACATCGTCAAGCCAGGGGGCAAGATCCTGCTGATGGCAGCCTGCGAGGAGGGCCCCGGGGCGCCGGAATTCCGGGGGATGCTCAAGACCTTCCCGTCCTGGCAAGGCTTTCTCGACCACATCGACCGGTCGCCCGTGGTGATCGACCAGTGGCAGCTCGAGAAGCTCGCCATGGCGACGCGCAGGGCGGACATCAGTTTCTACGTGCCGGGGCTGCCTGCGGAGTATTACCCAACGCTGTGGGGACCCGCCCACACGTCGCCTTCGGCTGCGATCGATGCCTTGGCGGATTCTCTTACGCCTGGTGCGACGGTGGCGGTCATCCCCGAGGGGCCCTATGTGCTGGCCAAGTGCTGCACATAGACCTTGGAGCTTGTTGAAGGACCTGCCGGGCAAGTCAGGAGACTTACCCCACGTGGACGCAAGTCGCTGATTCCAGGTGTGGGATAAGACTCCCGTCTTGTCCTGGTCCGCATTCGGACAGGTTTTTCAACAAGCTCCTTGAGCGCGGCCGGCCAACGCTTACTGTGGCGGCTGGCTGGCGAGCAAGATCATGCACTCCAGCGTTCGGGTGCGTTGGGCGTCGTTCACCATTAGATACTGGTGACGGCCACCCGCGCCAGGCGTGAAGTGTGTGCGCCCCTGGGCGTCCGCGGTGATCGTGCCCGGGGAAGACAATGAGAAGTATCCGGCGTTCGGCCGCACGGCGTACAGGGCAGCGGTGAGGTCCCACGTCGGGCGGTTGTAAGGCATCCGCATGTAGTTGCGGTAGGCCTCCGCCACGGGGTGGTCCGGCACATAGGAGAAATCCCGCTCAATGCTCGCGGCGGGAAAGAGCATGGACTCTCCGATCTCGTAGCCGCTGGCCACGATCTTCGTCGGCCATTCGCGGAACAGCTTCTGCGCCGAGGGCACATCCGTCTGGACGTTGTACTCTGGCTTGTTCTGGGCGAAATTGCCGGCCATGACGGAGAGAAGCTTTACCTTGCGCGCCGCCAGCTCACGGCCTGGAAGGGGGCTGGCCGCGTCCGGGGCGGAATCGAGAAGCCGAGCCAGGTTGGTGCTGAAACCAGTCTGAACGATGACGACGCTGTTGTCCGCCTCGGCCGCCAGCACGCGCCGCAGCAGGGCCACGGCGTCGGGAGCCTCGGCGCCGCTGCTGATGCGGCGGCGGTAAACCAAAGTGCCATCGGGGCGCTTCCTCTCGGCCGGGACCTGAATCATGGGGCTGTCCTTGGGCGTGATGCCGCTCCCTTTCACCATCCCCACGGGGATGTAGGCGCGGTGGTAGAAGGTGTTGACCAGATCGACGTAGGGGGCGCTCCAGGGATTGTCCTTGGTCACGGTGACGGCGATCAGGCGGCATTCGCCGCGGCTCTCAAGGGCGTGAAGTAGCGCGAGAGCGAGCGCATCGTCGACGTCGTTGCCCATGTCCGTGTCGAAGATAACCGGCACCGGAGCGGCGGCCGCCTGCCAGGCCGTCACACAAAGCACGGCGAATAGCAGCACTGTCTTTGTCATGCTGTCAGCCAACCCGATGGTGGTATTCTACCTCCTGATATGCGCCAGCGGGCAACCTGGGCCGCCCTCGCGACGGCAAGTGGATGGTGTGGCTGGCCTTCCCCAAGGGCACCGAGAACCACAACGGCAAGATGGAAGGCGTGACGCTGCGCTCCATGCCTGTGCCGGGCAAGAGTCTCAAGCCGGCCGGGATCGAGACGCTGGCGACTTTCTTCGGCGGCCAGGGCAGCATCAACGTCAACTCCTGGAGCCCGGACTCGAAGCAGTTCGACTACGTCGTCTACGAACCGATTCCG
Organism: Bryobacterales bacterium; assembly: GCA_963798455.1. Classification (GTDB taxonomy): domain Bacteria; phylum Acidobacteriota; class Terriglobia; order Bryobacterales; family Bryobacteraceae; genus CAWCTD01. The sequence continues at coordinate 2,157,320 of CAWCTD010000003.1, read as the reverse complement.
TCGCGCTGAGGAACGCCCGGCGGTGGATGGGGCTTAGCTGCTGGAGGCGCGGGGGAGAATTGAACTCCCGAATAAAGGTTTTGCAGACCTCTGCCTTACCACTTGGCTACCGCGCCGCGAGAGGGACTCTCAGTTTTGAACATAGCGCGGGCCGGTGCGGGAAGTCAACGCAGGCATAGACATGCTCCTCGGCTCAGGGTGCATAAGTCTTAATCCGCGCTGCCACCAGCTCGGACAGCCCGGCCACGGGCCCAACTTCCGGCTCACCTATAAAGTGAACGGCATGTCGATTTCCGAGTCTTTGCCCACTCTCGCTGCCATCCAAGAGGCCGAGAGGGAAGTGGCGGAGTTCCGCAAGTTCCGACAACTCAGTCGCGAGTTCGTCCAAACTAACCGCTGGACGCAAAGCTTCGGTTTCGCCTGTTGGCCCGCCTTGTCGAGTTTCTGCTTTCTCCGCGCCGCAGCGGCGTTTGCCAGGAATGCGACCGTCGCTTCGTGAGCACGCAAACGCGTCAGTCCGGATTTACAGCGACCGGGAACACGTCGGCATGACAACGGAACCGCGATCACAGAGGAATTGCCGTTCTAAGGCCGAATCTCCTCCCTACGGAATCGGCCGATTCCGTCCATCGAGAACGATCGCGACGGGGTTGAGAATCTTGTACGGATCCGGCCCACGTTTCGAACCCGGATTGACATAGTTGCGCTGTATGAATTTGATGAGTTCCGCCGGTCGGCACGAGTCTTTTCGAAATCTCGCGACAGGGAGTCAGTCCGGTGCAATCGCGAGCCACGTAATACACATAAAACAGGGAGGAATTCGCTGTACCGAAGCGCGCGGCGGTTCCAAGGAGATCGGTGTCATCGATGTTCGCGACGCCGACGAGTTCAGGGAACCAGTTCACCGACAGGCTCGTGTAGGTCGCATTCCCCGTCGCCTTCGAGAGCGTCCCCACCACGGCGATAACCTTGCCGCCGTCAATCTGCGCCGACTGGCTGATCTGGTAATCGGCGTCCTGCGTGTCGCCCAGGCAATCCATTGGACCACGCTCCACAGTGGGATCGGGATAACCATAACCAAGGCAGTGCTGCCCGATGAGATCGAGGAGCTTGTACGCGCTGAAAAACGTCCACGCGCGACCCCGGTTGTCCCCAGCGCGCGCAGACGGCGTCCTGGAGCGCCGTGAAGTCGCCGGCCAGCTCCGTCGTCTCATCGCGGTTTGCCGTGCGTGTTTCGTATGCGGGGATTGGAAGCGGATCGTTGTACCGCGAGCTCATGTCGCGGACGCGGAGGATTGTGAGGGGCAACTCCTGGCGCCATTGCTCACCCGCCGCCCGGTCGAGCGGCATGGAGTATCGGATGTAGGTGATCAGATCGTCCGCCGAGCGGTCGAGTCCCAGCTTGACCAGCTCGGGAGAAACGGGCTCCGTGAAAATGTCAGACAAGGAAGCGCCAGCGTCTACGAGCGCGTCGGTCATCTCCGCCGCCATGTCGCCGTCGGACGCGATCACGATGTACGCCGGCCTGTTCCATGGGTCGTCGCTTCCAGTCTGCTGTTCGATGACGACGTTGTTCGTGCTGTTGCCGATGCTCGCCACCAGCATCATCCGCGACGGATCGGGTGAGACGCCAAATAGGATGCTCTGCAGCAGCGGATCACCGGCGACACGCGGGATGATCGGATCAAGCGCGTTGAAGGCGACCTGCCTCGTGAAGACGTTCGACTGGATCCCGAAATAGCGTGCCGGCGGAGGGAGCTGGGCGACGATGACGAGCGCCTCGTGCTGGTCCAGCCTGTAGGTTCGCGGACATGCTGCGCTGCGGCTCGTTCAGTATGTGATGGAACCTCTGGTCCACATACTCGTCCTTCCACGGCGGCACGACCGCGAGCACGTAGGGCGCCGTCGGATTGTTGCCGTAGCAATAGCCGAGGGTCTGGAGCGGATACTTGCAGTCGTCCACCCCCCACAGCGTCCAGTAGCCGCGCGCGACGGCGAAACCGTTCGCCTCGAGGTCGGTGCGGAGCAGTCCGACCGTCTGCTCGAGTGCGGCGGGAAGCCGATTGATGTTGCCGAGTGGGTCGGTTGCGGCGACGGCAGCGCGTTCCGCGGCCGAGGCCAACGACACGCCAAGGCACAATGCTAGGCTAAGCAAAGCCAACATGAGAGCGAGATAACGTTGAATTCTCATCTGGAATCTCCTTTTCCAGCCCTGAATCGCGCCAATCACTCATACGATTAGAGCGCCCTGCGCCGATGATCCAAGACGGGCATTCCAGCGTACCATAACCTAAATTGGACAAGAGGGCGTATCCGCGGGGTGCGCGACACAGAAGTGGGCGGCGGCGGGGTTCCTTTTTTGTGTTCGTATTCCTTGCGTAGATAATACGCTAGGGACAGGAGGCCCCCATGCCACATTCCCTTACCGAGTTAGAGCAGCATCGGGAGACGATCGCTGAGCAGATTGCGCAACTCGGCGACCTTCGCCCCGGTTCCGTTACCAGCACCTCTGGCCGCTGCGGCAAACCGGACTGTCGCTGCCATCAGCCCGGACAGCCCGGCCACGGTCCCAACTTCCGGCTCACGTATAAAGTGAAGGGCAAGTCGATCTCTGAGTCGTTGCCCACCCCCGCCGCGATCCACAAGGCCGAGAGGGAAGTGGCGGAATTCCGCAAGTTCCGGCAGCTCAGTCGCGAGTTCGTCCAAACCAACACCGAGATCTGCCGTTCGCGCTCCGCAGAGCGGGAGCCGCAAACGAAACAGGAAAAGAAACGGTCGAAGCGATCCGCCAGGAAGTCGCGCGCGAAGTAGAGCAACGCTTACGCATCCTCTTCGCGGGCCGCCGCAAGACCGGCCGTTGGGACCTGGAAGCCATCGAGATGGCGGTAGGCTCGGCCCTGCATCACGCCGAAGCCGCGGCGCTGGGTCCAGTGGAAGTATCACGCCCCTACTACTTGTGCTCGCACTGTCGCACCGGCCAGTTTCCCGCCGATGCCGAACTCGACATTGCAGACACGGAGTTCTCCCCCGGGGTGCGCCGCGTGCAGGCCCTGGTAGGGCAGGAAGTCCCTTTCGACCACGGCCGCCAGCAGATGAAACTTCTGGCCGACCTGGAGGTGACTACCAAAGCCGTGGAGCGAACCGCGGAGGCTATTGGCGCCGATGTCGCTCAAGGGGAACAAGGCGAGATCCAGCGCGCCGTCCAGTTGGACCTGCCCGTCATTGTGGGCCAGCCGATTCCCATCTTGTACATGCAGATGGATGGGACGGGAGTGCCGGTGGTGAAGAAAGAGACAGAGGGCCGAAAGGGCAAGCTGGAGGGCCAACCGGCTCATACCCGCGAAGCCAAGTTGGGATGTGTGTTCACCCAGACCACTTGGGACCAGGAGGGCTACCCCATCCGCGACCCGGATTCGACCACCTATGCCGGCGCCATCGAGGCCGCGGAGGAGTTTGGCCGGCGGCTTTATCTGGAAGCCTGGAAACGCGGATGGAGCCGTGCGAAAAAGAAAGTCGTCATCGGCGACGGTGCGGAATGGATCTGGAACCTGGCCGCGCAACATTTCCCCAGCGCGGTGCAGATTGTCGATCTCTATCACGCTCGCCAGCACCTTCGGGATTTGGCCCGCAGGCTACTTCCCAACGACGAGCGGAACCAGAAAGCCTGGATCAAGGTCTATCAAGAGCGCCTGCTCGATAAGGGGAAGATCGCAAACCTGGTGGGTGTGCTGCGTTCCATCCATTCCGCCAATCCCGAAGTAGCCGAGAAGATTCGCATTGAAGCCGACTATTTTGAAACCAACACCCATCGCATGCACTACCCCCAGTTCCGCCGCCAGCACCTGTTTGTCGGCTCAGGCGTCATTGAGGCCGGCTGCAAGACAGTGATTGGCGCCCGTCTCAAACGGTCCGGGATGTTCTGGACCGTTCGCGGCGCCAACGCGATCCTCGCGCTGCGCTGCTCTCATCTCAACAGCCGTTTTGAGGATTACTGGGAGAGCCGTCGAGCGGCTTGATCGTCACTTCTATGTCGCGCACCCACGCAGGCATAGACATGCTCCTCGGCTCAGGGTGCATAAGTCTTAATCCGCGCTGCCACCCCGATGGGCCAGGCGGCCTTTGAGCAAAGCCAGCCGTCGGGTTCGTGGCAACAACCACTAAATCCACCAGAAAACCACTCTGGTTAGTCATGTACTACAAACCAAAGACAGCGTTGTAGAGGCCCTCATTCACCCTTAGAATCATGCTTGCATTCTTCGCGAAAACCGCCGGGGGTACGCGAAATCCCCAAGTTTTCGCCGAGAAGAATGGTATACACCATGAACTCTTTCAAGTATAGCCCTCGCGGCCGCTGCCTCGCGGCTTTTGTTCTATTCGTGACGGCGGGCTTAGGCTCGGGCTGGGCACAGGGGCCGCCTCATGTCCCCGGACGCCTCCTCGTCAAGTTCCGCGCTAACGTCAGGCCGGACCAGGTCCGAGGCGTGCTGGCAGCGCTTCAGGGGCGGGAAGATCGCGAACTTCCGGAGATCGGCGTGAAAGTGGTATCCCTGCCGCCGAACGCCAGCGAGACGGCTCTCGAGCGCGCCTTTCGAGGACGCGCCGAGGTGGAGTTTGCCGAGCTGGACCGCGTCCTGCCCCCGGACTCGGTTACACCGAACGACCCTCTGTACTCCAGCCAGTGGCATCTTCAAAGGGTTGCCGCGCCCGACGCCTGGTCCGTGACAACCGGGAACAGCGGCATCATCATCGCCATCCTTGACACCGGCGTGGACGGGGCCCACCCGGACCTCGCGGCGAACATGGTCCCCGGTTGGAACATTTACGGCAACAGTTCGGACACCAGCGACGTCTACGGGCACGGCACCATGGTGGCGGGGACCGCCGCCGCATACGGCAACAACGGAACCGGCGTCGCTTCCCTGGCGTGGTACTGCCTGATCATGCCGGTTCGCATATCGGACGCCAAAGGCTACGCCACGTACTCTGACATCGCGAGCGGGCTGACGTGGGCGGCGAACCACGGAGCCCGGGTCGCCAACATCAGCTACATGGTGACGACGAGTTCCACCGTCACCTCGGCCGCGAAGTATTTCTATGACCACGGGGGCGTGGTCAGTTCCTCGGCGGGCAACTACGGCACTTTCGATTCCAGCGCGGACAATCCCTACATTCTCACTGTTAGCGGCACCGATCAGAACGACGTACTGTACTCCTGGTCGAACACGGGGAACAACGTCGATCTTGCCGCTCCGGGGTGCGTGGGGGACACGACCGTGAAGGGAGGAGGATACTCGTCCGCCTGCGGAACATCGTTCTCCGCACCGATCGTAGCCGGTGTCGCGGCCCTGGTGCTGTCGCAGAACCCGGCCTTGACGCCCGCACAGGTCACCAACATCCTGAAGCAGTCGGCGGATGATCGCGGACCGGCCGGATGGGACCCGGCCTACGGTTATGGCCGTGTGAACGCGGCGAAAGCAGTGGGCGCCGGCAGCGGCGGGCCGGACACCGAAGCGCCAGCCGTGGCGATCACCTCGCCGGCCAATGGCGCGGTGGTCTCGGGGCAGGTGTCCGTGCAGGTGACCGCCACCGACAACGTGGGGGTGGCATCCGTGAGCCTGTACGTGGATGGCGCCCTGTACGCGACCGATTCCGCGTTTCCTTACAGCTTCGCATGGGACTCCACGAAGGCCGTCAATGGTGCTCATACGCTCCTGGCCAAAGCCAGCGACGCCGCGGGGAATTCCTCGAGTTCTTCCGTCACGGTGACCGTCAGCAATGCAGCCGCTGACACCGCGGCGCCCACGATCACCATCACCTCGCCGGCCAACGGCGCCACCGTCTCGGGGAACGTGTCCGTCACGTGCGCCGCAAGCGACAGTGTCGGCGTGGTCAGCGTTGGTTTGTATATCGATGGGATACTGACAGGCACGTCCACTTCCGCGCCGTTCACGATGAAGTGGAACAGCCGCAAGGCCACACCCGGACAGCACGTCCTCCAAGAGAAGGCCTACGACGCGGCGGGCAATGTCGGGGTTTCCGCATCGGTCAGCGTGAAGCAGTGAAACAGAAAGGGCGGGGAAAGTCCTCCCCACCCTCGAACCTGACCCTGCGCTGAAACTAACGTAGTTGAGGCCCAAGGCGCCCCACTCGCTGCTGTAGAGCCGCTACTGGACCTTGACTGCCGCGTCGGTGGTGAAGGTGAGAACCGTTTCCGACGGGATGCGCACCCGCTCTCCGCCCAGAAATACCTGCGAGCCCGCGCCCACGGCCGCACCGGAGCCGGCGCCAATCGCAGCGCCCTTGCCTCCCCCGGCGATCGCGCCGATGATGGCTCCGACCGCGCCGACCGCCGCCGCCGTTTCGGCCGTCTTCTTGCCTTGTGAGCCGCTCGCCTGAGACACCGAAGAAGTATTGAAGACCACGGGCTTGCCGTTGATCGTAACCGAAGCAAGCTCCACCGTCAGTTCGGTTCTGCCCGTCAGCTTGCCCGATTCCTTGGACTGCACCAGCTTCACGGCCGCATCGGCGCCCTTGGGCGCAATCACGTCGCCGTTCACAGTCAAGGGCTCGTCCAGGCTGGCCTTGAACGTGTCGCCCTGTTTGCTTGTCCTCGAGTCAATCTCGTCGATCGTTCTGACGGTGATGGCCGTGCCCTGCGGCACCTCTTTGCCGCCCTGGGCCAGGATGGCGGCCAGAACGCGCTCGCTGACGCCGGCCTGCTTCAACTGGATGATATTGGACGTGTCGGTGGCGATCCTGGCCGGCTGGAGGTTCAGAATCTCCAGTAGGAAATTCTCGGAGAACTTGGCATTTACAAGCTGCAGGAACCCGTAGGTCGTGAGCGGCTCCTGGGGAGGATTCTTCCTAACAGCGGCCAGGATCACGGGCTCACTGACGCCGCTGTTCTTGAGCTCCACAAGGCGGCCTGCATCCGTGTAGAAGCCAGTCGGTTGCTGCTTGACCAGGTTCAGAATGAACTCTTCGCTGAGGCCGGATTTGGCCAGCTTGACCAGGTCCTCGTTGGTCATCGCCGTCTGGGCCGGCAGCAGCGGCGCCAAACCCAGCAGGCAGATAAAGAGAGCAATCGTCATTATTCGTGACATAGCAATCCCCCCTCACTTCCAGTGTAGCGAAGCGGCCATCCTCACGAATTGGGGGCGGGCCGGGACCCGCCCCCTGGGGTGTTTACGGGTCGGTGAAATCCACCCTGGTGGTTGACGAACTGGTGGCCCGCTTGTCGTCGGCCACGGTCAACTCGAAGGTGTAGACCCCATGACCTTGAGAGAGCCTGACGCTCGGTGTTGCCGTGTTGGCGCCGAAGATCTGCGCCGGGAGGTTGCCAACCACCCGCCACGAGTAGGTGAGGGGATCGCCATCCGGATCGTAGGACCGGGAGCCATCCAGCGTGACGTCCTCCTTCGAAGTGAACTGATCCGGCCCCGCGTTCGCCACCGGAGCGTTGTTGCCGCCGACGCGGACGATGACCATGGCCGTCACCTGCGAACGCTTGCCATAGGCGATGAGAGTGTAGCTCACGTCGGACGGCGGCTTGACCGCGATGGAGCCATTCACCGGCACCGAGCCGACGCCGGTGATCACCACATCGGTGGCGTTCTCGGTTTGCCAGCTCAACGTTGTCGCGTCACCCACCTTCGCAACGCGCGCGGGATCGGCGACGAAGTTGAGGATCTTCACCGGCTTGATCACGCTCACCGTGGCGGTGGCCGAGACCTGGCCGTACTGGTTTGTGGCCGTGAGCGTATAGGTAGTGGTGTCGGACGGAGAGACCGTCGACGTCCCGGTCGGGTTGACGTTGCCGATGCCCGAGATGGTCACGCTGGTGGCGTTCTCCACCTGCCAGACCAGCGAGGCCTGCTCAGTCGGCAGAATCTCGGTGGGGGTGGCGGCGAAGCGCAGAATGCGGGGCACCTGGCCCAACGTCACCTGCACTGTAGCGGTCGCGTTGACCTCGCCGAACTGGTTCTTTGCGGTCAGGGTGTAGGTGGTTGTTGCGGTGGGCGACACGGTTGCCGTGCCGTTAAGCTGCACCGCCCCGATGCCGCTGATGCTGACCTCGGTGGCATTCTCGGTCTGCCAGGCAAGGGTTGAGGCTTCGCCAGGGTTGATGTTGACCGGCGTCGCGGTAAAGCCCAGGATGCGGACGTTGGGCCTCTGGGCGGTCACTGTGACTGTCACGCGGGCCCGGCTCTCCGCGCCCTTGTCGTCCTTCACAGTCAGTCGGAATGCATAAGTGGTGCTCGCGGCGGCCGTGAAGCTGGCCTTGGCCGTGTTGGCGCCGGTCAGCGACACAGCCGGTCCGCTGGTTTGTGCCCAGGCGAACGTGATCGGATCGCCATCCGGATCGTAGGAAGCGGAGCCGTCGAGCTGAATCAGCCCGGCCTGCACGCCGATCTGGTCGGGTCCGGCGTCAGCCACGGGCGGGCTGTTGCCGACCGTGCGCGTCAGAATCTCGTACCGGATGCGTGGGACTTCCATGGGGACCGCTTGCTTCAGGCCCGCGAACTCCTTCGGCCGGATCCAGTTGCCGAACTGGAGACCGACCGCGAAGCGGCCGCTGTCGTTGTTGCCCACCAGCGTTTCATTCAAGCCCCCTTCCACCGTGAAGGCCCAGTGAGAATTAATAGGCTGGACGAAGCGCACGGTGCCTCCCGGGCGGGTACTGCCCCCCTGCCGGAACAGCGCGCCGAGATTACCCTCGATGAAGGCATCCTTGTAAAGGCCGATTTGCGTGCTGCCGCCGACCTGGTCCACCACCTTGAGGTAGGTCTCCCGGAAGACGCCGGGCCGGAGTTCCAGCCGGCTGACAACGGGGTCGTCCAGGAAGGACTTTGTGCCGAACATGCCGATGCGGCCCCGGCCAAAGAGGTAGTCCATGGCCACCGACGCCTGCCCCAAAGTGCCGCCCGAGCCGTACTCCTTCAGTTGCACGCGCTTGAAGCTGGAGAACAGGCCGGCCTGGAAGTTCTTGTACCGGTCCACTAAACCCACATCGAACTGGCCCTCCTGCCGGCCCAGGAAGCGGAAGTACTCCGCTCCGGCCTGCAGCCCGAAGTTGTCGCCTACCGGCGTGAAGAACCGGGCTCTGCCGTTCACGGTGAGGTTGCCGGTCGTATCCGGCCCCACGTTCAGCCCCAGGAGCTGGAACCGCTTGGGCCTGGCCGCCTCGATCGCCTTCTGCGCCGTGCTCTCCATCATTTGGGCCAGTTCCTGGCGCTCGGGAGGCTTGGGCAGTTGCGCCACCTGCTGCTGGACTCCAGCCTGGGCCTTCCTCAACGCGTCGGAATCCTGCTTCAGCGCGGCGACGTCCTGCTTCAGCCGGTCATTCTCATTCCTGAGGTCCTTCAGCATCGCCAGGATGTCATCCAGCTTGTCAAGCTTCTTCAGAATGTCCTCGCAGCACAGCTTGCTCTGGCTGGTGGCCTCCGTGAGCGCCTTGATGGCGTCGCCGACTCCCCCGGCGCTGATAACCCTGCCTTGAGCGTCCGTCAATGTGAGCACGGCGCGCCGGTTCATGAATCGGCCTTCCCTGGTTTTGTTGTCGACCTCCGGAACCCGCTTGCCGCGACCCACGGTTTCAACCTGCTCAGCCTTGGCGCCGTACTTCACCAGGAAACTCCTGACTGTGTCGGCGCGCGCCAGGGACAGCTTATCGTTGTACTGATCGGAACCCGCCGAATCGGTATGTCCCTCAATTCGCAGCTTGTAGTCAGGGTGCTGGTTCAGCAGCTCAGCCAAACGCAACAGGCTTGGGTACCCGTCCGACAGAATCGACGAATCGAACTCGAAGTTGATCTCCTCCCAGTTGTCCTTTGTAGCTGTCGTCGTCAAGCCCTGCGCGAACAAGCCTGCGGTGAGCGCGAACACAGCCAAAAGAGCGAGTAACAGCGGACCCCAGTGGCGCGGCATGATTGGTTCTCCTTCATTTCGATATGGAATGGATGGCAACAGGCATTGCAGGCCTGCTCCCGGGGTTAGAAACCCCAATTAAAACGAATATACTACAAAAAGGGATATTCTGGTCTACTTATGTCACACGGTGCGCTCCACGAGGCCCAAAAGGGGGGATAATAGGCGTGAGGCTTGTCGGGCGGGCAGTCGCTCGCGGTTCGGGATGCCCTGGGCCGCGGGAGGAAAGTCCGGTCTCCGCAGGGCAGCGTGCCGGCTAACGGCCGGGGAGACTCGCTCAAAGCGGGTTTCACGGACAGTGCCACAGAAAATATACCGCCCCCGGAATGGGGGTAAGGGTGAAAAGGTGCGGTAAGAGCGCACCGCGAGCAGAGCAATCTGGCTCGGCAGGGAAAACCCCACGCGGAGCAAGACCAAATAGGAGAGGAGGAGTTGCCCGCTCCGTTCGACTCTCGGGTAGGTCGCTCGAGCCCGTCAGTAATGCCGGGCCCAGACGAATGGCTGCCACCCGCCAGGGCACAGAAACCGGCTTACAGCCCGGCAGGCCTCTTTTGGAGCTGGTCCTCGCTCTGGCGCACCGCCTGTTTGCCGAGGGGTTTCTCTGCCGGTTGATTGTTGAGTTTTGCACTCCATTCGATGCGATTTTCGACACAACGGTGTGGGATTTAACGCAGTGAGTAGGCCATTTGCCCCAGTCGCGTGTTCAGATCGAAGGTCGTCCCGTCGGGTAGTGTCCACATGTCTTTGCAAAAAAAAGAGATGATACCCTCTTCAACTCGAAAATGCGATTTGGGCCGAGTCCTGCTGTGAGGTCATATTAGTTCAGGCGTCTGGTGTGGTTTCCTGCGTCAGAGCGGCAGGGCGTCCACACGGTTGAACGAATGGGCCGGAAGAAGTGGCGAGTCCGGCGGTTGAGGAGAACTGAAGTGCATAAATTGGCAATAAGAACATGGGGCATTCGGCTGGCTGCACTGTTGCTGCTGGCGGCCAGCGCGGTTTACCTGGTGAGCGCCGACGGACCGGAATTCACCAAACAGGATAAGGCATACTATGCGGACGCCAACCTGGTGTCGTTCGTCCGACCCGGTCTGGTGCTGAGCATCGTCTCGGTGAGCGTGGCGACGGACGGCACAGTCAAAGCCGACTTCAAGATGAGCGACCCCAAGGGCCTGCCTCTCGACCGGGACGGGATTTACACTCCCGGCAGTGTGAGCACCAGCTTCATCCTGGCGCGCATTCCCAAGGGGCAGACGCAGTACCTGGCCTACACCACGCGTACGCAGACCAGCCCTATCACCGGAAACAGCGCAGTTCAGGCTGGCACGGACAGCGGCGGCACGTACACCAAGGTGACGGACGGGGAGTACATCTACACCTTCAAGACCAAGCTTCCGGCCGGCTACGACCAGACAGTGACCCACACCGTCGGCCTCTACGGCAACCGCAACCTGACGGAGTTCGATCTCTCGACCTACCTGGCCGATACGACCTACAACTTCGTGCCTGACGGCTCCAAGGTGACGGTCACGCGCGACGTCATCAAGACCGTCTCGTGCAACAAGTGCCACCAGAACCTGAGCGCCCACGGGACTACGGGGCGCAAGGACATGGAGGTCTGCATCCTGTGCCACCAGCCCCAAACCGTCGATCCGGATACCGGTAACTCGGTGGACATGCCGGTCATGATCCACAAGATCCACATGGGCTCGCAGCTTCCCAGCGTGGTGGCCGGCAAGCCCTACATCATTATTGGCAACGCCCAGGCGGTACAAGACTTCTCCACGGTGGTCTTCCCCGCCGATCCCAGACGGTGCACCTTCTGCCACGAGCAGAATACGGGCGCGGCCCAGGCGACAGCCTACTTGAAGCCGAACCAGGCGGCCTGCGGCGCCTGCCACGATAACGTCAATTTCGCCACGGGCGCCAACCATGCCGACCTCCCACAGATCTCGAACAACCAGTGTGGCAACTGCCACAACCCCCAGGGCGAGCTGGAGTTTGACCTCTCGGTCATGGGCGCGCACGTAGTTCCGACTGAATCCAGCTACCTACCTGGTACCGTCTTCGGGCTGAACGGAATTACCAACACCGCGGCGGGCCAGAAGCCGACGGTGAATTTTACCGTGAAGAACAAGGCGGGCAGCCCCATTCCCATAGCGCAGATGGACCGGGTGAGGTTCCTCATCGCCGGCCCGAATACCGACTTTCCTTCGTCCTACCAGGAGAATGTCGTCGCCTCGACGACGCAGACCAACTCGGACGGGAGCTATTCCTATACCATGACAACCCCGATTCCGGCCGGCGCCACAGGCAGCTATACGATCGGAGTCGAGGGCTATCGAAGCATCACCATCCTGCCTGGCACCTTGAAGCAGCAGACCGTCCGCGATTTTGGCTACAACCAGATGCTGGCCTTCTCGGTGGACGGCTCCAAGGTGGTGCCGCGGCGCACGATTGTCTCCACGAACAACTGCAACCAGTGCCACGCCTTCCTCTCGCTCCACGGAGGGAATCGCAACAATGCCCAGTATTGCTCCGTCTGCCACAACCCGAATGCGACGGCCGCCAGCCCGGCGGGTTCCACGCTGCCGCCGCAGGCCATCGACTTCGTGGTCCTGATCCACAAGATCCACACCGGCGAGAATCTAACCTCCGATTACACCATCGGGACGACCAGCTTCAACGATGTCCGCTTCCCCGGCGACCGCCGAGACTGCGCGGCCTGCCACGTGAACAACTCGCAACAGTTGCCGCTTCAGGACGGTCTGCTCCCGGTAGTGGACCCGCGCGGTCTGCTGAATCCGGATCTTCCGACCACGGCGGCTTGCACCGGTTGCCACACCACCGTGTACGCGGCATCGCACGCGCTGGCCAACACCACCAGGCTGGGTGAGAGCTGCGCCGCCTGCCACGGACCCTCTGCCGACTTCTCCCTCGATAAAGTGCATGCTCAGTAGCTGGCAGCTTCCCTTTTCAAAAGGCGGGAGGGGCCTCCGAATCATCGGAGGCCCCTTCTTGGCTTTTTTGCTTACGGTCGCTCTGGGCGCCGCTCTGTCCGGCGCGCAGCAGGCGGCTCCGAAGCCCGCGACCACGGTCGGGTCGGACACCTGTGCGGCCTGTCACGATGAGATTTACCAGGCCTTCCAGTCGAACCCGCACGAGGCGGTCGAAAAGGGGGTGCGGCGGCCGCAGTGGAAGGGAAAAGCCTGTGAGTCCTGCCACGGGCCGGGGAGCGTCCACGCCGAGTCAGCGGACAAGAAGGACATCCGCAATCCGGCTACCTTGCCCGTCGCTCAGGCGGACAAGATCTGTCTGGGGTGCCACCTCAATCAACCCACGCAAGTCGGGCGCATCCAGAGCGGCCATGCGCGGAACCAGGTGAGCTGCACCTCCTGCCATTCGGTCCACAAGTCGGGCGGAACCCAGATGGTGGCGCGCACCGCCCCCGCCGTGAATCAACTCTGTTCGGGCTGCCATACCCAGGAATGGGCGGCGTTCCAGCGGCCTTACACGCACAAGCTGCCGGAAGGAGCCATGTCCTGCGTGGACTGCCACAACCCGCACGGCACCTCGCTCCCCAGGTCGCTCCGGACCGTATCGGCCAACGAGCCGGGTTGCTTGAGGTGCCACGGAGACAAGCGCGGACCGTTCGCCTACGAGCATGCCCCGGTGCGGCTGGAAGGATGCACGACTTGCCACGAGCCGCACGGCTCGGCCAACCCACGCATGCTGACGCGGCACGAGGTGCGCTTCGTTTGCCTGGAGTGCCACGCCAACAAGCCTGCTCCGACGGTTCAAACCCTGCCTCCCACGCTGGGGGGCATCCCGCCGGGGTTCCACGACTTGGGAAACCCGCGCTATCAGAACTGTACACTATGCCACGTGAAGATCCACGGATCTCAGGTAGATCAGGCCTTCCTGCGATGAGACTACTTGCCGCCATCCTATTGTCGGTGCCTTTGCTGGCTCAGGACGCCCCCACGCCGAAGGCCCAGGCGCCGGACGCGGAACCGAAGCTCTCTATCGAGGTCGGCAACCGCTGGGTCTCGGACGTCAAAGGCAACTACGACGCCTACCGTAGCGTTGTGAACCTTGGCGAGGGACCGAAGGTATTCGGAGTCGACCTCTCTTTGAGCGGACCCTACAAGCTGTTCGACAAGCTCACCGTGCGTGGAAACAGTTGGGGCGGCGAGCCTTATAGCACGGCCCACCTTGACGCCGAGCGGAACCGTACCTACCGCTTCTCGGTCGACTACCGCAACGTGGCCTACTTCAACGCCGTGCCCTCCTTCGCCGACCTGGGGATAAGCAGCGGTGCGTTTCTGAACCAGCAGTCCTTTGATGTGAGCCGACGGATGATTGACACCCAGCTCGATCTGTTCCCCGACCGGCGAATTGTTCCCTATCTGGCCTACAGCCGGGACTGGGGTTCGGGCACTGGTGTCCAGGATTTCTTCTCCGACGCCAACGAATACCCCGTCGCGAACATTCTGAGGGATAAGACCGACAACTATCGCGGTGGCGTGAGGCTGGAGTTCAGCCGTTTTCACGTTACCCTCGAACAGGGAGGCACCACCTTCAAGGACGATCAGAGCCTGTACCAGAACTCCGGCACGAACCTCGGCGACCGGACTTCGCCGATCTTTGGCCAGCGGCTGTCGCTGGCCACACTGAGCCAGGCCTATCGGGTCCGCGGGACCAGCATTTACAGCAAGGCGCTGTTCACCGCCAGCCCATTTTCCTGGGTCGACCTGTCCGGCCAGTATCTTTACAGCCTGCCCTCCAGCGACACGACCGTAAGCCAGGTCAACACCGGGAATTTCTTCTCGCAGGACAACCTCTCGCTGTTCACCGCCGAGCAGGCGCGCATCACCTCCGATGCCAGAATGCCGCACACGGCAGGCAGCTTCGGCGCCGAAATCAGGCTGCACTCTCGAGTGCGAGTCTTTGAGTCTGTCACGACGGACCGGTTGAACACCACAGCGAACCTGTTGGCACTGATCGACACCACCACGCCGGGTCCAGGCGCCGCTCAGGGCGCCACGGCGCTGCAGCCGCTGAAGCTCAATTACAATCGTCAGGAGTTCAATGTTCTTTTCGATCTGACGTTGAGGCTGACGTTGCGCGGCGGGCACCGCTACGTGTGGGGCGACGCTTCGGTTCGCGCGCCGGTTCTTAGTCAGACGGGCTCTCAGGAAGCCGGCCAAATGAAGATGAACGTGGGGCTTGCGGGGCTTACATTCCATCCCGTACGCAAGGTCGGTCTCTATTTCGACTTTGAGGCCGGTTCCGCCGACCGCAACTACTTCCGCACGAGTCTCCAGGACTATAAGAGGATGCAGACCCGCGCCAAGTATCAAGTCCTCACCTCGCTTTCGCTGTCCGCCAACTTCTCCCTGCTGAACAACGAGAACCCTTCCCAGGCTTCCCGCTACCAGTTTGAGAGCCGCAACAACTCTCTCACCGCGTACTGGACGCCCAAGGGCGGAAAGTGGATTGGCATTCTCGCCGACTACACGCGCTCCACGCTGACTTCCGACCTGTCGTACCTGGTCCCGCAGACCCTTCAAACGGCGCGGTCTCTTTACGTGGAACGCGCGCACACGGGCACGGCCGCCCTTGACCTGAGCTTCCCCAAGCTCCACCAGCAGTCTCCCAAGCTGACCCTGGGCGGTTCGCTGTTTGTCTCATCGGGAAGCCGGCCTACCCAGTTCTATCAACCCCTCGGGCGTTTCTCCTTCCCGGTGTGCCGCCGAGCCAGCCTGTTTGCCGACTGGCGCTGGTACAACCTCGGCGAACAGTTCTACGCTTACGAAGGCTTCCGGACCCATCAGTTCATTCTCGGCCTGCGCCTGGGGCTGTGACGCTCTGGCGCTTGAGGCCGGCCGCCGCCTGAAGTAGAGTCGTGGTTGGCTATGAATCTCCCGAAGAGTGACGTGCTGCGACGAGTACCCCTTTTCGCCAGCCTGACCCCCGCCGAGGTGGAGGCATTGGCGGAACGAACGCTGGAAAGGCGCTTCAGACCAGGCGAAGTGCTTTTCCATGAAGGAGATCCTTGCTACGGTGTCTTCCTTTTGGGCCAGGGGCGGGTCAAGATCTTCAAGACTTCCTCGTCTGGCCGCGAGATCATGCTGGCGGTGGAGTCTGCTCCGTCCAGCGTCGCCGAGGTTCCCCTGTTCGACGGGGGCCCCTATCCGGCGACCGTGAGCGCCATGGATGAAGTGGTCGCTTATTCTGTCAGCAAAGAGGACTTCCGACACGTCTGCCGGCAGCACCCCGAGGTCGCACTGAAGGTACTGGCTGTGGTTGGGGGCCGCCTCAGGCAACTGGTAGGCGTTGTCGAAGCCGTCAGTTTCGGGAGTGTCAGGCAGAGACTGGCCCGAACTCTGCTCGAGTTCAGCCGCCAAACGGGGCAGACATCGTACGCCATGCCCGCCACTCATCAGGAGTTAGCCTCACGTTTGGGAACCGTAAGGGAGGTAGTCTCAAGGAACCTCAGCCGGTTCCAAGCGGAAGGCCTGATCCGGATCAACAAGAAAGAACTGCGGATTCTGGATTCCACGGGTCTGGAACGCGAAGCGGAGACGGAGTTTTGATGATATTTCCACAGGTGCGTTGATAATCTCTACGCCTATGCAGGCCGTTGAAACTGCTGGAAAACGCCGACAGGGTGACGAAAAACAGAGATTAGGGTGTGGTTATCCTCAACACCAAACTTTGATCGGTTCAGACGCCAATCCCCAGCAAACCTTTGTATAATGTTGCAATTAAATGGGATAATTGGTTTATCTCGAAAGCGACTGCGTATTCCCACTTGGCCCATCGCTTGCCATATACCTGGTTGAAAGGAGTACAGCCATGACGGTGATTCTGGTGCTTTCAACTTTTCTGGTCTTTATCCTGATCGACTACCTGCTCAGCAGGAAAAAGGTGGTTGCGGATGCAGAGGAACAGGTTCCTGCTGCGGCGGCCTACGACCCCAACTACGTGGATGGATTTCTTGTGCCCGAGCGGTTTCAGTACCACCCGGGCCATAGCTGGGCTCTCCGGGAGCGGAAAAAGCTGACGCGGGTGGGCATCGATGAGTTCGCCGCAGCTCTGATGGGACGTGTGGAGCGTATCGAACTGCCGAAGCCGGGAACCTGGCTGCGGCAGGGACAGAGGGCTTTTTCCTTCTTCCGGGACGGTGAAAGGGCCGAGATGCTCTCGCCCACCGAGGGCGAGGTGGTTGAGGTAAATCCTGAGGTGGTGAAGAGCCCGTCTTTGCTGCGGACGGACCCCTATGGGACCGGGTGGCTCTTGATGGTACACTCTCCGGACGACGAGACTGTCAGCCGCAATCTGATCCCGGCCCGAATGGTGCGCGGTTGGATACAGGATGCCGCCGAGCGGCTGTATTCTCTCCAGCCACAATTGGCGGGCGCCGTCGCCGCCGACGGTGGCCGCCCCGCGGAAGATCTCTTGGCGGCGCTGCCCGATGCCTCCTGGAAGGACCTGACTGCGGAATTCTTCCTCACCAAGTGACCTGAATTGTCTGGTTGGTCGCCGAATTGCTATACAATGACGCGGGTGTGACGCTGGCGTTGCCGGGAGAGACTCCGGTGTGTCAAGACTGTTGAGGTGTACGGATGAGCGCAAAGGCGATCTTATACGACAGCACGTTATGTGTGGGCTGTCGCGCCTGCGAGGAGGCTTGCTCGCGAAAATGGGGGCTACCCTATGACCAGGCGATCGCATCCGAAGAGCGGCTTTCTGAGCGCAAGCTCACCACAATCGTTACCCGCAGGGAGCACTATGCGCGGAGGCTGTGCATGCATTGCGTGGAGCCAACCTGCGTTTCGGCGTGCCCCGTAGGCGCGCTACAGAAGACATCCCTCGGACCCGTGGTTTACGACGAAGGGCGCTGCATGGGCTGCCGCTACTGCATGTTTGCCTGCCCCTTCCAGGTGCCCGTGTACGAGTGGAGCAAGGCCCTGCCGAAAGTCAGAAAGTGCGATATGTGTTATGCGCGTCAGGCTTCCGGCAAGCCGACCGCCTGCTCGGAAGCGTGCCCCACGGGTGCGACGATGACTGGAGACCGGCAAGCGGTCCTCAGAGAGGCACGGCGGCGGCTTGCGGAGACGCCGAAGCAATACAACGGCCGCATTTTTGGGCTGGCGGACGCCGGAGGAACGTCGGTCTTCATCCTTTCCAGCGTCCCCTTGGAGCAGTTCGGAATCCCCACCGGACTGCCGCAAGAGCCTCTGCCCATGCTGACCCGGCGGGTACTGTCTTTTGTCCCTGACGTGGCCGGTGTTGGAAGCGTTTTGCTGGGAGGGATCTACTGGATCACTCACCGCCGCGAAGAAGTGGCCGCAGTTGAGAGGCGCAACGGGCGCACGGCGGGGAGGAGCCATGAGTAGAGCCTCCGGCCTGCCACGGCCTACCTTCTGGCGCGGGGTTCTTCTCCTGCTGATGCTGGCAGCCCTTTACGCCACCTACGTGCGCTTCTTTCAGGGATTGGGCGCGTCGACCAACCTCACGGACCGGTTCCCTTGGGGGCTTTGGATCGGGTTTGACGTGCTCTGCGGGGTCGGCTTGGCCGCCGGGGGGTTCACTCTGGCCGCCACCGTCCACATCTTCAATCTGAAGCGCTACGAACCCATCGTTCGTCCCGCCATCCTGACTGCATTTCTGGGCTATGTGCTGGTGATTGTGGCCTTGATGTACGACCTCGGCAGGCCCTACCGCATCTGGCACCCGTTGGTGATGTGGAATCCTCATTCCGTGATGTTCGAGGTCGGCTGGTGCGTGACGCTGTATACCACGGTGCTGTCGCTGGAGTTCGCCCCGGTGGTATTGGAGAAGTTCCACTTGCACACACCACTAAGGCTGCTTCGCAGTGTAATGATCCCGCTGGTGATCGCCGGGGTGCTCCTGTCCACCCTGCACCAGTCCTCCCTCGGAAGTCTCTTCCTGATCGTGCCGACCAAGCTTCATCCTCTCTGGTACACCCCGCTACTGCCGATCTTCTTCTTCTTCTCGGCCTTGATGGTGGGGCTGGCCATGACCATCTTCGAATCCTGGCACTCCAGCAAGGCGTTCGGACGCCAGTTGGAGCTGCCTCTGCTGAGAGGCTTGGCGCGTGTGTTGGTAGTGCTGATCGCGGCTTACCTGGCGATGCGTTTCCTGGACCTGGCGCGGCGCGGAGTGCTGCACTTGCTGGCCGGGCCAGGCGACGAGAAATACTTCTTTGCTCTGGAGATCGCCCTGCTGGCCCTGCCGATGTTGCTGCTGTTTCGAAGCCGGATCCGCGCCAACCCGCGCGCGCTTTACCTGTGCGCTGTTCTGACTATCTTTGGCTTCATCACCAACCGCCTGAACGTCAGTGTCACGGGCATAGAGGCCGGTTCCGGCGTCCACTATGTTCCGAAATGGACCGAGGTCGCGGTGACCCTGGCCATTGTCGCGGCCGGTTTCGCCATATTCTACCTGGCGGTCAAGTACCTTCCGATCTTCGAGGAGACCGAGGCCGAGCCGACAGAAGCCTTTGAGACGGTACCAGCCGCAGGTGACTAAATGATGCCTTCAAGAGGCACAGCCGGGCGTTTTCACGTCAACTTGACCGTCAAGCTCGCCGCCGCGGTGGTGGCGAGCTTCGTGACGTTTGTGGCGCTGGTCGGTTACCTCAGCCTCAGAGAGCATCGCCGCCACTCCGAGCAGCTCGTCCTCGCCAGCGCGGACCGGACCACTGACCTGATCCAGCGCAGCACCCAGTACCAGATGCTGCACAACGACCGCCAGGCCCTCTACCAGATGATCAACGCGCTTGGCAGCGAGCCCGGCTTCCGGCGCATCCGGATCTTCAACGAGGAAGGCAGGATCAGCTTCTCCACCGATCAGGCTGAAGTAGGGAAGGTCGTCAACAAGCAGGCGGAAGCCTGCTACGCGTGCCATGCGCAGGCCGCTCCCCTCACCCGCCTGGACCGGCCGGACCGCTCGCGCATCTTCCAGGACACCGACGGCCAGCGAATCCTAGGCATCATTCGGCCCATCGAAAACCAGCCGTCTTGCTCAAGCGCGGCCTGCCACACCAGCGGCGGCCGCGTCGTGCATCCGCCCGAGCGGCGCATCCTGGGCGTCATCGACGCCAACCTCTCGCTGGCCAGCGTGGACCAGCAGCTTGCCGATTTCCAAGCACGGCTCAACTGGTTCACCGGGCTCTCGCTGCTCGTGGGGTCGCTGGTCAGCGTGGGCTTCATCCTGCTGGTGGTTCACAAGCCTGTGGGGGAGCTGACGGCGGGGATCAAGAAGGTCGCGGGCGGAGACCTGACCTATCGGCTGAGAGTACACTCCGGGGACGAGCTGGGCGAACTGGCGGCGTCGTTCAACAAGATGACAGAGGACCTGGCCCGCGCTCACGACGAGATCACCGCCTGGGCTCACACGCTGGAAGACCGGGTTGAGAGGAAATCCCGGGAGTTGGAGCGGGCCTACGCCGGTCTGGTCGCCAGCGAGAAGATGGCGTCTTTGGGCAAGCTCGCGGCCACGGTCGCGCACGAGGTGAACAACCCTCTGTTCGGCATTCTGACCTATTCGCGCCTCATCTTGAAGGGACTGGAGAAAGGCGGCCTGGACGCAGCGCAAAGAGCCAGCGCCATCGAGCAGCTCCGCACCATCGAGCGCGAGAGCAAGCGCTGCGGGGACATCGTCAAGAATCTGCTCACCTTTGCGCGCCCCTCCCCGCCGCGCAAACAGCTCCAGGACCTGACCCTGCTTCTGCGGCGCGCCCTGACGCTGGTGCATCACCCGATGGAACTTCAGGGGATCGAGCTCACCGGGCACTTCGCGGCCGGCTTGCCCCCGTGCCTGCTCGATGCCGACCAGGTGCAACAGGCGATGCTGGTGCTCCTGGTGAACGCGGTGGAGGCGATGCCCCGCGGCGGCCGGCTGGAGGTGACGACCGGGTGGGATCCTTCTTCATCTGTCGTGTACGTCCGGGTAAAGGACACCGGTATGGGCATCAGCCCGGACGCGCTGCCGCACATCTTCGAGCCTTTCTTCACCACCAAGGAGGACCAGCACAGGACAGGGCTGGGGCTGGCGGTGGCCAAGAACATCGTGGATCAGCACGCGGGCTCCCTGACCGTCCACTCATCCCTGGAGGAGGGCACGGAGTTCACGCTGGCGCTGCCGGCCGAAGCTCCGCTTTCCGCCGGAGGGACAACAACCGAGACTACCAATGAGCACTCCTGAACCATACAGTAGCGGGCAAAAGGGCCGGATCCTCATCGTGGACGATGAGCTCGTCGTGCGCGATTCGCTCGAGAAGTGGTTTGACAGCGAGGGCTACGAGACCGGGTCCGCTTGCGGAGGCCGGGAGGCTCTCCTGGCGGTGCAGCAGAAGCAGTACGATCTCGCGCTCCTCGACATCAAGATGCCGGGCATGGATGGCATGGAACTCCAGAAGAAGCTCCGCGACGCCGATCCCGAGCTGACCGTAATTATTATGACCGGCTATGCCTCGGTCGAGACCGCGGTGCAAGCCCTGAAGACCGGCGCCTACGATTACATCACTAAGCCGATCGATCCCGACGAGCTGGTGCACCTGGTGTCGAACGCGCTTGGGCACAAGCGATACAGGCGCGAGCTGGAGCGCTTGCGCGAGAACCTCCAGGAGATCTACCCCGAGACCAAACTGATCGGCAACAGCCCCGCCATCCGCCGCGTTCTGGAGTTGATCGAGATGGTGGCGCCCACCGACACCACGGTCCTGATCTTCGGCGAAAGCGGCACCGGCAAGGAACTCGTCGCGCGGGCCATCCACGCAGCCAGCCCCCGCCGGCACATGCCCATGGTGGTGATTCATTGCGGCGCGCTTACCGAGACCCTGCTCGAAACCGAACTGTTCGGTCATGAACGCGGCGCGTTCACAGGAGCACAGTATCGCAAGAAGGGGAAATTCGAGGTGGCCGACGGCGGCACGGTGTTCCTCGACGAGATCAGCGACATCAGCCTGAAGACTCAGACCGACCTGCTGCGTGTGTTGCAGGAAAAAGAGATCGTCCGTGTCGGCGGCACCCAGTCCATCAAGGTGGATTTCCGCAGTGTCGCCGCCACCAACAAGAACCTGGAGGAGCTGGTGAAAGCCGGCACCTTCCGCCCCGACTTGTATTACCGGCTGAAGGTGTTTGCCATCGATCTGCCGCCGCTGCGCGAGCGGCGGGAGGACATCCCGCTGCTGGCGGACCATTTCGTGAAGAAGTTCGCGGCGGCCATGAACAAGGCCGCGCCAAGGCTGTCGGCGGGGGCGGTGGACCTCCTCCTGAGCCACCATTGGCCGGGTAATGTGCGCGAACTGGAGAACGCCGTGGAACGGGCCTTGGTCATCGGCCGCGGGCCGGAGATCCAGCCCACGGATTTTCCGTTCCAGTTGCAGCCCTCCGGGCAGGCGATGGGGCACACCTTGGAACAGGTCGAGCGGCTGCACATTGAGCGTGTGCTCCAGGAAACGGAGGGTAACCTCTCGCGTGCGGCCCGGGTCCTCGACATCGACCGCACCACCTTGTACAACAAGCTTCGCCGCTACGGGCTCAAGTGAGTCGCCAGCCTTCCAAGATCGGCGCGATCTCTGTGCAGCCGGTGGGGGAGGGAATCGCGCTGGAGCTGCTCGACGACATGGCCGCGGCCTTGGCGCGCACCTTCCGAGTGTCCTGCCATGTCGAAATGGCGCCCCTGGACGCCGCCTTCGCCTACGACAACCTGCGCATGCAATACTACTCCACCGCGATCCTGGAGCGGCTCTCGCTCAGAGGCTCGGCGGCGCAGGGAACCAGGCTTCTGGGTGTGACGGAGCTGGATCTTTTCGTCCCGGTTCTCACCTTCGTCTTCGGGGAGGCGCAACTGGAAGGCCACCGCGCCCTGGTCTCGCTGCACCGCCTGCGGGAGGAGTTCTACGGTCTTCCGGCGAGACCCCAGATGCTGCTGGAGCGCGCCGTCAAGGAATCGGTCCACGAGCTTGGGCACACCGTTGGTTTGAGGCACTGCCCCGACTGGCGCTGTGTGATGGCCTCCACGCACGCCGTGGAAAGGCTGGACCTGAAATCGCCGGATTTCTGTCCCTCCTGCGCTCGTGCGGTGTACGGGCTCAGTGGCGGAACAGGCGCTTGACGTTCCGGCCAGAATTCGCGCAAGAGGTTCCCGCCCAGCTCCGCGCCTAGGCTGACGCTGCCGCGCTCGAAACCGTTCCACGGACCCTTGTCCGGTTGGGGGTACCAAAGGTTTGCTGCGAAACCCGACGCGTAGACACCCGCCACCCGGCCGGCGGCGAAGGTTGTGCCGCCACCTCGCCGGAGGCGGAAGAAGGTCCGCTTTGCGGCGTGACCGGTGCGTGCCCAAACGCCGCCGCCGCCCGACCGCTCATAGCGCAGCAACTCGCCCCTCCAGTCCGATATGCCCAGATCCACCGAGTTCCTGATGACCCTTCGCCCATAGGATGAGGCCAGCCTGCGGCCGAAACCCGCGCCCCCGCGGCCCCACTCCCGAGGATCATTCCACGCCTGGGACCACCCGGCTGAAGCCGCGGTGCCGGCGCACGCCGGCAGCCCAAAGGTGTATCTGAGATAGTAGTGCAGGTTGCCCTCGGCCTGCTGTCCCCAGGCCAAAGATGCGCAGAGCAGCGCTCCCACCGCGACGTAGTTGCTCTTCCGGGACATCCTTCTCGGAGAAGCGTCTGTCAGGAGGCGCCCTTCACCGAAACGGCGACGTCGATACCCCGCCGCACGCTCTCGGTGACGACGCAGAAATCCTCGAAGATCTCCAGGCACCGCGCGGCCTTCTCCCTTTCCGCTTCGGACAAGTGGGGGTCGATCACCACCTCCACCTTGCCCACGCGCAGCCGCTTGTTCTCGTTCCGCACGATCTGCATCTTGACCTCGGCGTGGATCGGGCCCAGCTCGACCCGAGCCCGTCGGGCGCAGAACAGGAGGCTGGCGCTCAGGCAGTTGGCGATCGCCGCCGCCAGAATGCGTGCTGGATTCGGGCCGGCATCGTGGCCGAGTGGAGCAGGCTCGTCCAGGATGAGGTCCGGCAGACCCTCCTTGTCGAACTTGACCCGGAACTCGTAGTCCCGGACCTGTTCCAGGGAAAGAGTGAATTCGCTGGCTGGCTCGCTCATACGCTTGGTGTTCAGGCCCAATAGGCCACGCCCGGCCGCTCTCGAATGACGATTTCGCTCAGGAACCGGACGGCCTTGGTAAGTCCCTCTTCGGCGGACATCAGGCTGTCCTCGTGCTCGATCGAGAGCACGTAGTCATAGCCGTACATCCGCAAGGTGGAGACGAACTCGCGCCACCAGCCCGCGTCATGGCCATAGCCGCAGGTGCGGAAGATCCAGGAGCGGTTGCGCTCGTCGGTGTAGCTCTTTGTGTCCAGCACGCCGCTCATGGGCAGGTTTCGGCCATAGATCTGCGTGTCCTTGGCGTGAACGTGGAAGATGGCGTCGCCCAGGATGCGGATGGCCGCGATGGGGTCGATGCCCTGCCAGAACATGTGGCTCGGGTCGTAGTTGCACCCCAAGTTGACCCCGGCAATCGCGCGCAACTTGAGCATGGTTTCGGGACTGTAGACCACAAACCCCGGATGCATCTCGATGGCGATCTTGACGCCGTGGTCGGCGGCGAATTTGGCCCGTTTGATCCAATACGGCGCGACCTTCTTCTCCCACTGCCAGGCGAGCATTTCCTGGTAGTGCGGAGGCCAGGCGGCACGTCACCCAGTTGGGGTACTTGGCCTTGTCACTGTCTCCCGGACAGCCGGAGAAGTCCACCACCACCGGCACGCCCAGCTTCTCGCGCCAGCAGGATGGTCTTGCGGTTGACCTCCTGGTTCAGCTTGGCGATAGCCGGGTTCGGATGCAGCGGATCGCCGTGGCAACTCAGGGCGCTGATGGTGATGCCGCTGTCGTCAAGTCTTCTGCTTGAATTCCTTGAGCGCGGTCCTGCTGTCCAGCATTTCGAGCTTGCAGTGAGGACCACCCGGATAGTTGCCCGTGCCGAGCTCAACCGTGTCGACGCCCAATCCCTTCAATTTCTCGATCACCTGATCGAGCGACAGATTGGCGAGCAGTGCCGTGAAGACTCCGATTCTCATGACTTCTCTCCCTCATCGTGCGTTTGCCCGACTCGCACGCGACAAGGATAGCACTGTAGGGGCCAATTTCGTTGCCTGTCCCCGAAATTAGGATGTCCCGGCGTGCCGCTTCAGGATGACCGGCAGGTTCTGGGAGAAAGCCGACCGGGCCATGACCATGTGGCAGCCTAGCTCGTGGGCCTTCTGCTTCAGCTCCCCGTCCACATGGGAGACATAGGCCAGGATGCTGGTGTGCTTGAGGTCCTGGCTCTCCTTGAGTTTGCCGATGAGCCGCAGCGGCTGCACCCCGGCGTAGTTCAGGTCCAGGATGATGAGCGCAGGCTTGGATTGGGCTCGGTCCAGAAATTCCTTTTCTCCCCGGACGAATTCCGCCTGCATGCCGGCGCGCTTGGCGGCATCCGAGATCTTCACGGTGAAGAGCAGATCCGCGACCAGCGCCAGTAGCCGCTTGGGTTCTCGTTTTTGCATAGGAGGCAGCAACTGCACCCCAGTTGTCGAGCTAGGAACAACCGGTTCCAGTTGATATCGAGTGCAATGCTGGAAGGAAATTTCATCTTACTCGTTATGCGAGGCTTGGCGCAACTGCCAGTCTTGTCTAATGCAGGATGAGCCTGAAGGAAGGGTGTGTTTCTAACGCAAGATGAGCCTGAAGGCGGGGAGGTTGGGCATGCTGGAGATTGATTGTCAGCATGCAGGATCGGGACACAATGAGCCTGGAGCAGATCCGGGCGTTTTTGGAGGCCAGCGAGCCGGTTCGGTTCGAGGGCAAGAACCGGCGGGAGGTTTATGACTGGGTGACGCGGACATTGAAGCAGCAGCGCTATGGGCAATGCGGTCGGGAGGCGAAGGGACTGTTGCGACGTTACGTGGCGAAGATGTCCGGGCTGAGCCGGGCGCAGGTGACGCGGCTGATCGGCAAGTACGGCGACAGCGGCGAGGTCAAGGAGGCGCTCTACCGGCGCCACCGCTTTGCTTGCCGCTACAGGCTAGCCGACATCGAGTTGCTGGCCGAAGTCGACCAGGCCCATGAGACGCTCAGCGGCCCGGCGACGCAGAAGCTCCTGCAGCGGGCGCGGTACGATTTCAAGGACCCCCGCTATGAGCGGCTGGCGGCCATTTCGATGGCCCACATCTACAACCTGCGCAAGAGCCGGACGTACCGGCAGAAGCGGGTGGTCTACCAGAAAACGCGGCCGGTGCAGGTGGCCATTGGCGAACGGCGCCGGCCAGAGCCGGACGGACGACCGGGCTACCTGCGGGTGGACACGGTGCACCAGGGGGATCTGGGAGGCGTGAAAGGGGCGTATCACATCAATGCCGTGGACGAGGTCACGCAGTGGCAGGTGGTGGGGGCGGCCGAGCAGATCAGCGAAGCCTACTTGCAGCCGGTGCTGGAAGCCATGCTGCGGCAGTTTCCGTTTCACATCCGCGGCTTCCATTCCGACAACGGCAGCGAGTTCATCAACCACACGGTGGCCAAGCTGCTCAACAAGTTGCTGATCCAACAGACCAAGTCGCGGCCGCGGCATTCCAACGACAACGGCTTGGCGGAGGCGAAGAACGGCGCGGTGGTGCGCAAGCACATGGGCTACGGATATATCGACTCCAGCCATGCGCAGGCGATCGAGGAGTTCTACGAGGGATACTTCAATCCCTACCTGAGCTTCCACCGGCCCTGCGGCGTGCCCGAAGTGGAGACCGGAGCCAAGGGCAAGCAACGCAGGGTGTACCGCTGGTACGCCACGCCCTGGGAGATCTTGCGCCAGTTGCCCGGGGTGGTGCGCGCCCTCCGGCCGGGGGTGACCATCGAAAGGCTCAATGAGATCGAGCGAGCCGAAACCGACACGGCGGCAGCCCGCCGGATGCAGACCGCCAAACAGAAGCTATTCGCCAGCTTCCAACGAAGGAAGAGCGCATGAGAAAAGGCTGTGGAAATGCCGGGCCGTGGACAAAGAGGAAAACCAACACCAGGTTTCCCTCTTTGCCCACCGCCCTTGGAAATCGCTGCCGCGATTCCCACATTCCCACAGCCCCGACTCCGAGACACTTACACACTCACAGAAAGGAGCCCAGACTGCTCAGCCCCCATCATCCTTCAGGCTCATCCTTCGATTGGAATATGCTCTGCCGCTGCCCTGGTCACCGCTCCTGCCGCCGGATGAGGACAGCCGTCCCCGAAGCGAGGCCCAGTTGCGTGCCCAGCTCGGTTGCGATCCAATCCAGTCGCATCGAGTTCCGGGAGAGCAGTCTCAGTTTCAGCTCTCCTTCGGACCCGCCGGAGCCGGTCCAGGTCAGATTGGCGCTCCCGTTCTCGGCCTTCCCCTCGAACCGGAACGCCACCTCGGAAGAGATGGGGCGGTCCGGCACTTCATAGCGCGCGCGGTACCGGCCCAGAAGCACGCCGCTGTTTTCGAAGATGATCGCCTCGATGTAATTCGCGGGGTAGAGGGATCTCTCTGACATGGGAAGCTTCGGGCGAACATAAACCCAGGTCCCGGCGAACAGCGGCACAGCGTCCGCGGGTTGGCGCGCGGAAGCGGCTGCGATCGGCGCCTGGATTGCCGCCAGGGCTGGCAGCACGATCTCCGGCACGAGGCTTCGGCTACCCGGCTCGGCGGCCAGCTCAGCCTGAGACTCAGATGTCACTGCTCGCGCCAGCGCTTCGTTGCTGGCGGCGCGAGCCTCTTCCCGTTCGTCTCGCGTCCGAACTGGCGGCTCCGGCACGGCGGGGAGCCGTCTTTGTCCCGTCCTCCTGGACTTGCCCGACGAGCTTGCCGCGGGCTGGGGGCCGGGGTCCGCCGGCGGCTGGATGTGCATCCGCCGCGGCGCCGTGACCGAAAGTTGCCAGAACAGCGAAGCGACGGCGATCCCAGCTACAACAAGCCCCACGTCCCGGCCACCAGGGAAGCGTCGAGCCGCCCCCTTTGGCGCGAGGCGTGTTACCACCATGCTCTGAGAAAGAGAGGCGTCGTACTGCTGTCTCCGGGCTGGGTCGGTGAGCGCGGTGTGGACCGCGTTGAGGCGCTTCATCTGGCCTTCTGCCAGGCGCCGCAAGTTCTCGTCCGCCTGCTGATCCGGGTGCAGCAGCCGTGCGAGATTGCGATAGGCCCGCCGGATCTCCTCCGGAGTGGCATCAGGCCTCAGACCCAACTCTTCGTAGTAGGTCATCCCTGGATGGTAGATCGGCGTTATTTCCGGAGACTACAGATCACCACCCAGGGATTCCGCGCCGGTTAACGCGCGGATTTCCCCGTTCCGCGAAACCGGCGCAGGCGCATGGCGCCCCAGAGCGCCGCTAGCCCGATGCCGCCCAGCAAGAGCGTGCCCGCCTCCGGGGTGGGATCCGCCGCCACTTGGCTATACGCGAAGTTGTCCATCAATGTATAACCCCCGGAGGCGCTGAAGGTCACGGATGTGATGGGCGTGTCGGAAATGACTCCCAAGAAAGCCTCTGTGGGTCTTGCGAAGGTCGGTACGCTGTGTGAATCCAAGATCGACGCCCCGTCCCACATGGTCACAAGCACGGTGCGTCCGGTCGTGTAGCTCATAAGATTAAAGCCCAGCTCCGTGGATCCAGTTCCAGGCAGTGTCGCCAACACATACCCAGCGGAATATCCCCCCCTCAGGTAATCGCCGGAATTCCAGTCCCCCGAATCGGCGGCGGGGTTATCCACCTGGAGGAAGTACTCCCTCGCCTCCGTAGCCGACGAAATTGACCTCGCCGAGAGTGCAGTCCGCCCCCTGTGTTGTAGTCGACGTAGTAGGGCGCAGTAGACTTCCCATACCCGTTGAAGTCTATCGAGGTGAACACGCCAGAGGTATGAGCGGCCCAATCGGACTCGCTGGTGTAGTAGTCGATGGTAGCGCCTGCCGGAGCGGCCAGGAGCGTAAGGACGATCAGAGCGATCGCAACAACGATGGTCGGTCTCAGGTGTGGCATTTGCGTGAGATCTCCGGAAACGTAGCTCCGGCTCAAGTAGGGAAGTGACGGAGAAGCGCCTGTCTTCTCAGAGAGTTATGGTATCCCCTGCAATTCTATAGGAGTATTGCTGGCTGTCTGGGGTAGTGTAACTCGGCTAGCTTAATGGATGTTATATACCGCTTTCGTCCGCGGATGGCCCGTAGGTGGCGGGCACGGGGACATCGCTCAGCCGCAGGTAGACCCCCAATTGCGCCCGGTGGTGGATGCCGTGGTTCATGACGAAGCTTCGCAGGACCCCGAGGCGCGGCATCGTCAGGATCGGCTTGCCGTCCATCAGCAGCGACCAGGGCTGAAAGAGACGTTCGTCCTCCACGCCGGCGATCGCAGCCCGCGCGGCGGCGACGTTCTTGTCGAAGGTTCCCAGCAACTCCTCGCGGGTTGCGGGTGTGGCCGGCGGCGCGGCGTGAACTCCCCCCGGAGCCAAATCGATGGAATCCTCCGTGATCCCCAAGACAGCCCATTCGGGAATGTCCGCGATGTGTCCCGCGAGCCAGCCCATCGTGCCGGACTTCTCGTGTGGTTTCCAGCCGAACTTGTCCTCGGGCACCCGCTCCAGGTGCCTCCGAGCAGTGGCCATCTCCCGATCGAACTCAGGCAACAACGCGTCCCTCAATGCCATGGGAGTCTCCTCCTATGAACTCGATTGTATCCCAGCGAAGGCCATAAGAAACGCCCACTTGAGGAACGTACAGGAACAGGGAGCGGTTCGAGCAACTCCGCCAACAACCGCTCCGTTCGGTCGCGGCTCGGCAAGATGGCGCGCTACTGAGATCCGGCCCTCCCCAGTGAGACCTGGACGCTGGCCCGGTACTTCTCCGCCTCAGCCAGCACTTGTGCCTGGTTGAGCGTCAACATGCGGCGGGAGCGAACCACGAGCTTGCCGTTGACCATCACGTCATCGACGTCGCTGGCTTTGAGCGCGTAGACCAACTGCGAGTACACGTTGTAGAGCGGCACGGCGTGCGGGGCGTCGAGGCGCACGGTGATCATGTCGGCGCGCTTGCCGGGCTCCAGGGAACCGATCTCCTTTTCCATCCCTAGCGCCCGGGCCCCGAGAATGGTCGCCATCTCCAGCGCCTGCCGGGCGGGCACGGCCTCCGGATTGCGCGAGATCACCTTCTGAAGCTTGGCCGCGAGGTCCATCTCCTCGAACAGGTCCAGATCGTTGTTGCTGCCCGCCGGTCCATCGGTGCCGAGCCCCACGGCCAGCCCCAGGGCCAGCATCTTGGTCACGGGCGCCACGCCGCTGGCCAACTTCATGTTGCTGGAAGGACAATGCGCGATCCCCACCCCCCGATCTTTGAGGATGGCTAGGTCCGCGTCATCGACCCAGACCGCGTGCGCTGCTACCGTGCGGCCGCGAAACACACCCAGGGAATCCAGCACCTGCACGGGGCTCTTGCCGCGTTCCTTGACGGCCGTATCAAGCTCCTCCGCCGTCTCGGAGACGTGGATCAGCAGTGGCACGCCGTAGCGGTTGGCCAGCGCGCGGCAGGCGACGAGCGTCTCGTCGGTATTCGTGTACAACGCGTGAGGCGCCACCGCGGGCACGATCAGAGCGTCATTGCGAAAGCGCTGGATGAACCGCTCGTTGAAGGCCAGCGCCTCTTCCGGTGTCTTGGCGTCCGGGGCAGGGAACTTGAGGATCGTCTCCCCCAGCACGCCGCGCAGGCCGGCTTGCTTGACCACCTCGGCGACCACGTCCTCGTAGTAGTACATATCGGTCAAGGTTGTCGTGCCAGACAGGGCCATTTCCAGGCATCCGAGGCGCGCTCCCCAGCGCACGAACTCCGGGTTGACGTTCTTCGCCTCGGCGGGAAAGATGTATTTGTCCAGCCAGTCCTGGAGCCGCAGATCGTCGGCGATGCCCCGGAACAAGGACATCGGGACGTGCGTGTGCGCGTTGATGAGCCCGGGCATGATGAGGCTTTCCGGCGCGTTCAGTCGCTCGCGGGGCTGATATTGCCGCTCGATCTCGGCGCGGGCGCCGGCCGCCAGAATGCGATCCCCACGCACGGCCACGGCGCCGTTCTCGATCAAGCGCCGCTGGCCGTCCATGGTCACCACGTAGCGCGCCGACCAGATCCAATCGGCCTGCTCCGCCGCCAGGCTCCATGCCAGCAGGAGGAAGCTACAGATAAGACGCATCGAAAGGCCTCGGGAACAGCTCCCGGAGACGGAAGCTCTCGGTCTTCCCTTCCAGGTTCACCAGGATCACCTCTATGTCGCCGCAGAACTCCCAGAGGATCTGCCGGCAGGAGCCGCAGGGCGGCGTGGGAGTGGGCGTGTCGGCGGCGACGGCGATCCGCCGGAACCCGCGCGCGCCCTCGGACAGCGCCTTGAAGACCGCCACCCGCTCCGCGCACAGCGTCAGGCTGTATGTGGCGTTCTCTACGTTGCAGCCGGTGTGGATCCGGCCGTCGTCGCCTTCCAGCGCCGCGCCCACCTTGAAGTTGGAGAAGGGTGCGTGAGCGTTCTCGCGGGCGTCCAGCGCGGCCTGGCAAAGAAGGTTCATATCACAGTTCCAGCCGCGGCAGCAGGGCCGTCAGAAAAAGGACGAGAGTATCGCGGACCATAGCGCCGGTCTCCAGCACCTCCTCGTGCGAGATCTTCTCGATCTGAAGCCCAGCCGCCATGTTGGTGACGCAGGAAATGGCCAGCACGCGGATGCCCGTGTGGTTGGCGGCGATCACCTCGGGCACGGTGGACATGCCCACCAGGTCCGCCCCGATCGTCCGCAAGGCGCGGATCTCGGCCGGCGTCTCGTAGCTGGGGCCCAGCACCCCGGCGTAGACCCCTTCGCGGAGATGAATGCCCAGCTCGGCCGCGACTTCCCTGGCGATCCTCCGGTACTTCTCGGAGTAAGCTTCCGACATGTCCGGGAACCGCGGCCCGAGCGAGTCGTCGTTGGGCCCCGCCAGGGGATTGCAGCCTTGCAGGTTGATGTGGTCGGAGATCAGCACCAGGCCGCCGCGCTGGAAGGCCAGGTTGATGCCGCCGGCGGCATTGGTGAAAACGATCCCGCGGACCCCCAGCTTGCCGAGGACACGCACGCCGAAGGTGACCTGGGCCGGCGTGTAGCCTTCATACAGATGGGCGCGTCCCGACATTACCGCCACCTCGAGCGAGCCCAGCCTGCCGAGGACCAGGCGGCCGGCGTGGCCGATGGCCGTGGAATGCGGCCAGCCGGGGATCTCGGAATACGGGATCTCGACTCTCTCGGCCAGTTCTTCCGCAAACCCGCCCAGGCCGCTTCCGAGCACGACGGCTACGGTGGGGCGGCGGTCAGTTCTGCCTGCCAGGTATTCAAGCGCTGCATCGTACATGGCAACCTTCAGGGTATTACAGGAGCATGCCCGCGATGCAGGCGGACATGAAGTTCGCCATGGTGCCGGCGGCCACGGCTTTCAGCCCCAGCCGCGCGAGGTCCGACTTGCGGGTGGGCGCCAGGGCGCCGATCCCGCCGATCTGGATGGCGATCGAGCTGAAGTTCGCAAATCCGCACAGCGCGTAAGTGGCGATGGTGAACGAGCGGGGATCGAGCTGCGGTTTGAGCGGCCCCAGCAGCTTGAACGAGACGAACTCATTCAGCACCAGCCGCGTGCCCAGCAGGTTCCCGACCGTGGTGGCGTCCTTCCAGCTCACGCCCAGCAGCCAGGCCACCGGCGCGAAGACGATGCCGAAAATCCGCTCGCAGCGACGTCGGCAGCCAGGCCAGCCCCGGCAGGCCGTGTACCCATCCCAGAAGGCCGTTGACCAGAGCGATCAGCGCCAGGAAAGCAATCAGCATGCCGCCGACATTCAGCGCCAACTGCAATCCATCGCCGGCCCCGCGGGCGGCCGCGTCGATGATGTTGACGCCGGGCTTCTCGATCTTGATATCGACCTTCCCCGCTGTGACAGGCGTATCCACCTCGGGCATAAGCAACTTGGCAAGCATGATGGTGGCCGGCGCGGTCATGATCACGGCCGTCAGCAGGTGCTTGATCTCCACCCCGGCGACCACCACGTAGGCGGCCATGACGGCGCCCGAGACGTGCGCCATGCCGCTGGTCATCACCGTGAACAGTTCGGACTGCGTCATCCCCGCGAGGAAAGGCCGGATGGTGAGCGGCGCCTCGGTCTGGCCCATGAAGATGCTGGCCGCCACGTTGGTCGATTCGGCCCCGCTGGCCCCCATGACCCGCTGCATCAGGATCGCCATGCCGCGCACGAACACCTGCATCACGCCCAGGTAGTAGAGGATCGAGAAAAGGGAGGCAATGAAGATGATGATGGGCAGAACCTGGAAAGCGAAGACCACGCCGAACTTGCCGGCCTTCATTCCGAGATCTCCAAACACGAACTGGCTGCCGGCCTCGGCATACTCCAGGAGCGCACTCACCGCCAGGCTCGCCACCTCGAACAGCTTTCCGAAGCCGGTCCTCAGCACCAGGAAGGCGAACGTGAATTGAAGGCCCAGCCCCCACAGCAGCAGGCTCGGCCGGATGGCTTTCCGCTTCGAGGAGAACAAGCAGGCCACCGCCAGGATGGCCACTATTCCGAGGAGCCCCGTGAACCGGCCCATGGCCTGACGCGATCAGCCGACAACTTCCAGAATCAGCTCGCGCTCTTCGGGAGCGTGCGACGAAATCCGGAAGGCATCTTCCATGATTTCGGCGGCTTCCTCCAGGTGCTCGTCACTGGTGTAGTAGAGACGGCCGAGAACGGAGCCCGTTTCGACCTTCTCTCCCGCCTTGATCTCCAGGATCACGCCCACCGCGGGGTCGATCGTGTCGTCTTTGGTTTGCCGCCCGGCTCCAATCAGGGCGGTGGCGCGGCCTATGTCCTCGGCGTCGATCGCGCTCATGAATCCGGCGCGGGGTGAGGTGATCTCTCGCGCGCCCGTGGCGTTGGGGAGCAGTTCGAACTTGTCGAGCACCTTGGGGTTGCCGCCTTGCGCCTGAATCGCGTCCTTGAACTTGCGGTAGCCGGAGCCGTCCAGAAGCTTTTGCTGGGCCATGCTGCGGGCCTCGTCCAGGGTCTTGGTGATCTTCGCCAGATAGATCATCCGCGCGGCCAATTCGAGCGAGAGACGGGTGAGATCGGTCGGTCCCACGTTCTGCAACGTCTGGGACGCCTCCATGACCTCCAGGGCGTTGCCCACGGCATAGCCGAGGGGCTGGTTCATATCGGTGATAAGGGCCTGGACGCGCTTGTCCACGCGGCGGCCAATGGCGACCATCAACTGCGCCAGGCGCCTGGCATCGACCTGCTTCTTCATGAAGGCGCCGGAGCCCACCTTGACATCCAGCACCAGAGCGTCCAATCCGGCCGCCAGCTTCTTGGACATGATGGAAGAGGCGATCAATGGGATCGACGCGACGGTGCCGGTGACGTCGCGAAGCGCGTAGAGCTTCCCGTCCGCGGGGGCCAGGTGCGCGCTCTGTCCCATGTAGCAAATGCCAATCGACTTGAGCTGCTCGGTAGCGTCCTCGATGCTGAGGTCGGTCCGAAACCCGGGAATCGATTCCAGCTTGTCCAGTGTGCCGCCGGTGTGCCCTAAGGCGCGCCCCGAGATCATCGGCACGACCACGCCGGCCGAGGCGGCCAGCGGAGCCGCGATCAAACTGGTCTTGTCGCCCACGCCGCCGGTGGAGTGCTTGTCCACTTTCGCTCCGGGGACCGAAGAGAGGTCGATCTTCCCGCCCGAGCGCAACATGCAGTCGGTCAGCGAGGAAACCTCTTTGTCGCTCATCCCCTGGAAGAACACGGCCATCAGGAAGGCCGACATCTGGTAGTCGGGCACTTGGCCTGCCGTGTACCCCTCGACCAGCGAAGTAATCTCCTCCGGCGCCAGTTCCTCGCCGTCCCGCTTGCGCTGAATCAGGTCAACAGTTCGCATTCTGATAAGATCTTTAAGCCTAGCATCTTATATGGCTGAAAGTAAAGGATAAAAGGAGCGGAGGCTAGGTTGGAGTTCTGGGAGGGCGAGGCCGGAACACGCGGTCGGCGGAAAGCGCCCCGCCGCCCGAGATCACCAGGTACAGGAGTCCCAGGAACATGCAGTAGTCCGTGCGGGCTTCGTGCGCCATGGCCCAGAAGCCCGATCGGGACAGCATCGGAAACTTGGTGGTGACAATGGCGGTCGAGATGACGCATAGCAGCGGGACCGCCGACAATCGCGTGAGAAAGCCGGCGATCACCAGCAAGCCGAAGACGATCTCGACGACTCCCACGAAGGGCGCCATCAGAGCCGGGTCCGGGATGCCGATTTTCATGAAGCGGCCGGCTCCGAGGCTGTCGGGGAACAGGAATTTCTGGATGCCCTCCGAAAGGAAGACGCCTCCGACCAGCAAGCGGATCAGAATCGTGGAACTCGGCGCTGCGGAGCAGGTGAGGCGATCCATCAGTGACATGTTTTCCCGTCCCTCCCGGCTATCCTCGGTCTCCATCGCCCGGCTCGTCCGCTCACGGGCGTCCGATGTATCCTACCAGTAGCCATTATGCCAAGGACAGCGCCGCGGTACTTCTTCATCCGCAACCTCGATGCCTGGTCCCACCTGGAGATCTTCCTGGTGACGGCGGTGGCCGCCGTTCTGGGGATCCGCGTCTTTCTGGAACTCGCCGGATACCCCAGGCTCGGCCACGGCCGGTTGCACGTCGCGCACGTGCTTTGGGGCGGCCTGTTGATGCTGGCGGCGATCGTCATTCTTCTCACCTTTCTCAGTAAGACCGCCCACCGTCTGGCCTCGGCCCTGGCCGGACTTGGCTTCGGAGCCTTTATCGACGAGGTGGGAAAGTTCGTCACCGCCGACAACGACTATTTTTACGCGCCGGCTGTGGCTTTGATCTACGTGGCCTTCGTCCTGACCGCCCTCGCGATGCACGCCCTCCGGACACGATCCGAATACTCTCGCCAGGAGTACCTGGTGAATGCGCTGAGGCTGATGGAGGAGCTCGCCCTTCACGGACTGGATGAGGAGGACCGGGACCTTGCGCTGCTCTACCTCAGCCGCAGCGACCCCGCGCACCCTCTCGTGCCGGCGGTCCGGGATCTGATCAACCGGGCCGAATTGATCCCGCCCGCCAGGCCCGGATTCGTCATCCGGAGCAGGTCCGCTTTACGGGAGTTCTACCGCAGGGCCGCCCGGCTGCGCGGATTCCCGGCCGCAATCATCGCCTTCTTCGTGGCCCAGCTAGCGGTCAGTCTGGTCTACGCCGTCGTGCTGGTGTTCCTCTTCGGCCTCGGCTGGGCCCCCATGGCGCGCGTCGGCCTGTTCGCTCATGTCGCCGAGAAGATTCGGGATCTGACTTTCGTGGAAGGAATGCAACTGACGTCCTCGCTTCTGGCCGGCGTGTTCACGCTGCTGGGCGTGATTCGCATCTACAGATCGAGGCTGCGCGCCTTCGAGATGTTTGAGCGAAGCCTTCTCGTGTCGATTCTCTTTACGCAGGTCTTTAGCTTCTACAGGGAGCAGTTCTCAGCGCTGTTGGGCCTTCTAGCGCAGGCCTTGATCCTCGTCGGGGTTCGGTTCGTCATCGAGCAGGAGGAACTCGCGATCGTCGAATCCCGCTGACGATACAAGGTCTTGAGTTCTATCGTTGCCGAGGCGCAAAGCCGCCTCTCCTTGTAGAAAGGCTAGCACGCGAAGTTCCGTGCGCGCCTGTGACTGCCGTCACCGCGGGCGGCCGGGTGTAAAATCGACGGTGGCATGGAAGCCAAATCGAAAACCGTGGAGAAGAGGTGTATGTCTATCTCGCGACGAAGTCTGCTGGCTGCCCCACCGTTGGCTCTCGCCGCCGCCTCGCAAGCGGCCGCTCAAGGGGGCCGGGTCTCGCTGCAGGACAAATTCTTCGGATGTATTGCCGCCTGCCATATCGGCTCATCCATGGGCGCTGTCGTCGAAGGCTGGTCCTATGACCGCATAGAAAAGGAGTACGGCACTCACGACCGTCTGCGCTCGTATCAGCATTACCGCAACGGCTGGAACCGCGAACCCGGCACCACCGAAGACGGCGTCGAGCGGCAGAAGCTCATGATTACCGCCATCATCGAGAAGAAGGACCGGGTCAACGCCGAAGACGTCCGCGCCATGTGGGTCCGCGACATCAAGCCGGAAAGCGCCGGCATGGTCTCCGAGCCCTTCGAAGCCATGTTGCTGGCCATGGCCAAGACCGATATCCCCGCGCGGGATCTTGGGCGTTACTGCGACTACTCCGGCCTGAACTCCTTCTCCCGCGCCTGCCACCCCATCGGCCTCATCAACGCGGGCGACCCGGCCGGCGCGCTGGCCGACGTTTTCGAAGTGGGGCAGCTTTACCAGACCACCAACAGCCGCGGTCTTCAATGGGCTGCTGTCACTGCCATGAGCATCGCGGCCGCCACCAAGCCGGGCGCCACGGTGGACAGCGTTCTCGGAATCCTGCACGACGGCGTTCCGGGCTGGACCATGAAGGACACCATCCTGCGGGAGATCGACCGCGGCTTGGCTGCCACCGCGTCCTCGAAGGACTTCCGCGAAATGCGCCAGGCTTTCGATGCCATCTACAGTGGCTCCGGCACCCCTTACGCCCAGTCATCGGCCAACGAGGTCATCACCCGGGGCCTGGCGGTCTTTCGCATGGTGAAGGGCAATCCGAAGGACGCGATCCTCGCCGCCGTCAACCTGGGGCGGGATACGGACTGCCTGGCGGCGGTGTCGGGGGGAATCTCGGGCGCCCTCAGCGGCGGGTCGGCCATCCCCGGGGAGTGGATCAAGCAAGTGGACTACGCTACCACCCTCAACCGCTTTACCAACTCGCAACGCACGCTGCGCCAGACCTCCGACGGTCTCCACCAGGCCTTCCGTACCCGGCTCGCACGCATGAAATCCTACGCCGCCGGGATGGAAGCCGACGGGTGAGAGCTTATGGCCTCAGGCGCCTTGGCCGCAGGAGTAGGTGTGTTCAGTCCCTCACGGGCCCGATCACGAGATCGAGGCCGGCCGCTTCGGCAAACGCCTGGAAGTCCCGGTCCCGCGTAAGGAGAGGAATCCCGCGATCAATACAGCTCTGGGCGATCAAGGCATCGCCGAGGCGCGCCTTGCGGCGCTTTGCCAGCACATCCGCCCGCAACGCGCCTGCCCGTTGCCAATAACCGGGTTTGATCTCCATGAGCGGTAATTCCGAGAGGGTTTGTGAGACCTCGGAAGAAAGCTTCGGGTCACTCAGCACTTCGGTGAGCACAACGGGCGCCATCAGCACCTGCCGGTCCTGGAGCGCCCTGTCGAGCAGTTCCGCGTCCTCGCCTTCATCTCCTTGCAGGAAGGCGATCCATGTGCTGGTGTCGGCCGCGATCACCGGTCGGCCTTCAGCTCAGCCAGCGTGCGGGTGAAGCGAACCTTGCCCCGGAGTTGGCGCAGCCGCGCGTAGGTCTGCGATGCCGCAACCAACTCCAGGCCGGTACGAACGGTCTGGGTGATGCCGGCTCCGCTGGCTCGTTGTGCCTTCTCGAGAAGCGCCGGCGGCACTTCGACGGTGATCTTGCGCGCTGTTTCCATGACGCGCCAGTATACCATATTCGATACCAGCATTGAATATGGCCCTGCCGCTCACCACCAGGAGCGATGCGCCGCGCGTGGAGTTGCCTGATTGTGCTCGGTTGGGCTCAGCCGTGGGATAAGACTCCCGTCTTGTCCAGCCCACCCGCGGAGGCCGCATCACCCGGCGCGGTCGGATGTATAATTTGGCCATCCGGGATACCCAGACGGGAATCCCGTGCATGGGCTGGAGGAAGCCAATGACGAAACTTGACCTGCATTTGGTAGTTCCCTCGATTCTGGTCGCGGCCGTTCTGCTGTCACTCGGCGGCTGCACCAGCACCCCGCAAGTGAACATTGCCGCGGACGAGAAAGCGATCCGCGCCCTGGAGGCAGAATTCGCACAGGCCGTGGCCGCGAAAGACCTCGAGAAGGGGCTGTCGTTCTACGCCGAGGACGCAGCCATGCTGGACCAGAACGAACCCATCGCCGTTGGCAAGCCTGCCATCCGGGCCTCTTGGACTCGGATGCTGGCGATGCCGAACTTAGCGCTGACCTGGGCGGTGGACAAGGTCGATGTGGCCAAGGGCGGCGATCTGGCCTACGATTACGGAAACTACAGCATGAGTTACACGGACCCCTCCCGCAAGAAGGTGAGCGATCGAGGCAAGTACGCAACCATCTGGAAGAAGCAAGCGGACGGGAACTGGAAAGTGGTCCTCGACATGGCGAACACCGATCAGACGGCGCCCCAGCCGGCTGCGGCGAGGAAGGCACAGCCAAAGCGGAAGAAGCGTTAGCTCGTTCGCCGAAGTTCGGTAGAATGAAAGAAGATTCGCGAGTGTAACTCGCGGCACAGAGGAGGCGTTCCATGAAGAAGATTGTGGTGGCTTGCTGTCTCGGCCTGCTGCTGGTATGCGCCACGGCGTTTGCGGCGGAGTACACCGGATACATATCCGACTCCCATTGCGGCGCCAAGCACATGGACGGGTCACAGGCGTCCATTGATTGCGTGACGTCGTGCGTCAAGACCGGTGCGGCGCCGGTATTCGTCGGCATGGACCAAAAAGTTTACAAAGTGTCCGATCCGGCCAAGGTGATGGCTTTCCTGGGGAAGAAAGTGGAAGTGACGGGAACGATGAAGGGCGAAACGGTCACAGTTCAGCGAGTGGCGGCGGCGAAGTAACGGCGGCGGAGGGGCTGACCTATTGCAGCTTCCCTCGCCCCTCCACGCTCCACACATGTTCCACTGAGTCGCCGCGGACCCCGTAGATGAACTCGTGCAGGTTCACGGCGGTGCAGATGTGGTTCGGGATCACGCGGACACGTTCACCGAGGCGGAAGGATCTGTCGCAGGCCCGCACGTCGACGAATCCGTGCTCCTCGTTCATCTTGACGAACACGGCGCGCGGGTCCTCCACGACATAGCCGAAGCCGGCCTCGTCTCCCGCGCCCACCAGCCGGTCCGAAGAAAACGTCTTGGAGCCGCCGTCCACGATGATCTGGCCGGGTCGCGCCGTGGAAACCACCGTCGCCAGGACGAAAGCCGCGCAGTCCTCGATGCCGCACGCGCCCGACGCCACTGTGTTGCAGTCGTTGAAGATGTAGGTGCCCGGGCGGATTTCGTTCATGCCTTTGATGCGGTGGGAGTGAAACAGGGTCGGCGTGGAGCCCCCGCTCACGATGCGCACTTTGCATCCCGCGCCCGTCAGTTCCTCCAGCATCCGGGTCACCAGGCGGTCCAGCGCATCGAGGGCCTCCATGCCGGCGTCATCCAGCCGCTTGATGTGCCCGGGGTAGAATGCAATACCGTCGAAGTCCAGCCCCGGCAGGCGACTCAAGCCCCGGACCAAATCAAGTAACTCGCTACCGGGCGTGACCCCTACTCGGCCCAGCCCCACATCTACCTCGGCGAGCACGCCGATGCTCACTCGGCCACCGCAAGCCGCCTGGGAGAGCTGCTCCGCCACAACCAGGCTGTCCAGCGCCACGGCGACTCGCGTCCGGCGGGCCACTTCGATCAAGCGCTCGAGCTTCCTGCTGCCAAGCACGGGGTAGGCCACGAGCAGATCCGAAGGGCCGGCTTTCAGCATCACCTCGGCCTCGCCGACTTTGGCTACCGTCAGGCCCGCGGCGCCCGATGCGAGTTGCAGCCGGCCGAAACCGGGCGTCTTGTGCGTCTTGGTGTGGGGCCGCAACCGGAGGTGGTTCGCGGCGGCATAGCCGGCGACGCGGCCCAGGTTCCGCTCCGTCACGTCCAGATCCACGAGGAGAGCGGGGGTCTCAAGCTCGGCGATCTTCACTCGTCACTGTTCCTTGAAACGCAGCGAGAGCTTTCCGGCCGGGCCTCGGTAGAACAGTTCGACGTCCTTGGGCTTGTGCTTGCCCTCGAGGAAGAAGTAAAGCAGGCCGGAGAGCGGTTCGGTGATTTCCTTCTCGGGCAGGGCCTTGGCCTCCAGCAGCGCCAGCAACGGGTCCTCCTTGACCTTGCCCCCCGTTTGTACGGTTGCTTGGGAACCGCCTTCGGAACCGGAGTTGCCGACGGCGGCGCCGTCGCCTCCTATCCTGCGCGGGCGGCCTCCGGTCGGGGGTCCCCAGACGGGACCGTTGCCCTGGGACCCCATCCCCCCACCGCCTCCGGTGGAGGAGATGATCAGAACGCTTGAGCCGGCGATCTGGCTAGGGGCGAAGGGCGTGGAGCGCTGTCCGTTCTTGTCCGAGCGCAGTTCGAAATCGTCCCGCGACACAACCAGCTTCGTGCCGGGCTTGGGCACAAGCCGGATTTCGAACACTACGATGGTGTCTTCCAGCTCCGCGCCCAGCAGTTGCTTGATGTCCTGTTTGTCGAGGTGAGGCTTGGCGGTAATCGCAACGGCGTCGTTGGAAGCGTTGCCCTCGGCGGGCTTCTTCTCCGCGCCTGGCAGGACGGTGAGGAGGGCCAATCCGATTGGCAGCCAGCGAATCACTGTACTCTTATTCTACAATCGCCTGCGTCACGGCGTTTTCAAAATCCCGCTGCAAGACCTGGTCCTGCGTCTGGATCATCAGGATCTCGACCATCTTCTCCTTGGGGTTGACCCAGACCAGAGTGCCATAGGCGCCGTCCCAGCCGAAACTGCCGGTCGTGACGCGCCGGTCTGTCTGCACCGAATCGAGGACCACCTGCATGAGGAAGCCGAAGCCCATGCCGTGGGCGGGACGCCCGAGTTTGCCGTCGAACATATCTCCGACATGATTGGCCGACATCAATTCCACCGTACGTGGGCTCAGGAGGCGCTTCCCATTCAGCTCACCGCCGTTCAACAGCATCT
Organism: Bryobacterales bacterium; assembly: GCA_963798455.1. GTDB lineage: Bacteria > Acidobacteriota > Terriglobia > Bryobacterales > Bryobacteraceae > CAWCTD01. Next base: position 2,115,471 of record CAWCTD010000003.1, on the reverse strand, counting down.
GGGCGAACTGGAGGTAGTCCTCCGGCGTGCTCATCAGGCCCGCGCCACCCGAGAAGTAGGTCTTGGTGGAGTAGCCGTCCTGATTCTCGCTTTTCGTCAGCCCCTGGGGCGTCCTTTGGTAGAGGGTCACCAGGCGCGGCCTGCGATCCTCCGCCGGATAGAAGATCGTGTCCTTCATGCCCAGCGGCTCAAAGATGCGCTGCCGGAGGTAGACGTCGTAGGTCATGCCGCTGACCAGTTCCACGATGCGGCCCAAAATGTCCGGCCCGGCCGTCCCGCTGTAGCTCCACTGCGATCCCGGCTGAAAATCCAGCGGCACGGCGGCCAAGCGGGGAATGTAATCGGCCAGGGTATCGTTGGGATTCCTCGGCGCCAGCTTTGACACTTGCCGGGCGCCCAGCCCGCCGCTCACCACGCCGGAGGTGTGGGTCAGCAAATCCTGAATCGTGACCTCCCTGGTCGCCGGGATGACATAGATCTCCGGCTCTCTGGAGCCGCGGCCCGCGGCTGCCGTTTCCAGCGGCATGGCCACCTTCATGTCCCTGAATTCCGGAAGGAACCTGGAAATCGGGTCGTTCAGCCGGATCTTCCCTTCCTCGACCAGCATCATGACCGCTACGGAGGTGATGGGCTTGGTCATCGAGGCCAAACGGAAAATGGCGTCCTTCGCCATGGGCTTCTTGGATTCGAGATCCATGACACCGTGCGCCTCGAAGTGCGCGATGCGGCCTCTGCGCGCCACGATTGTGACCGCGCCGCAGACGTTCTGCGCATCGATTTGCCGCTGAACCGCGTCGTGGATTCTCCCGAGCCGTTCCGAGGAGAGCCCAACTTCCTCGGGTTTCGCCGTGGGCACCGAGCCCGCCGCCAGCGGCAGCGCCACAAGCCCGGCCAGCAAGCACGACAGGCAGATAGATCGCAGATTGATCTTCATGGCTTCTTCTCCTCAACTCACTCTCAAATCCAGTTCCACGGCCGTTACCGACCCAGCGGGGAACCGCCATCTCGGCACGGCTCCGGGCGGCAGGGCCGCTTCCCGCGGCTTGAACACATCCGGCTGATCCACATTGACGTATTGGCGCAGATCCTCCGGCGCGATCTCGAACACGCGGCCGCCGGTGATCGTCATGCCGTCCACCGCCAGGGCCGTTTCCACGGATCTCCTGTACTCCAGATTGGCGACGTGCAGGTACACCTTGTCGGCCGTGCGGCTGGCGGCGATGTCCAGGCCGGAAGGCGCCGACCTCACGGCCACCCCTTGCTTTCCGCCGTACTTCTTGAACAGCCGCGCGACGGACCCGGCCGGCATCAGGTAACTGATCCTGCCCGGCGTCTGTAGAATCACGGCGTTGACCGTCCACCGGTTGCCCTCGAAGTCCGCGACCGTGGCGATCTTCACGCGTGCGCCGTGCCGCTGGTAGATGTTCAGCGAACGCGCGTGATACACCGCCGAGAGCCATTCCGCGAGAATCGGATTGGCGTTGCTCGGCGCCAGGCTCAGGTGGCCTTCCGTAATGGCGATGCCGATCCTGGCGTCCGTTCCGGCAATCGCCTGTTCGAATTCGGTGACGCGCTGCTCGACCGCGCGCGCCAGTTCCAGCAGTTCCTCCCAAGCCCGCTCCGGGTCCTTCTGGTAGCGCAGGCCCCTCAGCACCGTGTCCGGCCGCTTCGGGCTCTGGCCCATCATGTGGATGGCGACGTAGTCCAGATACTCGCCGGCCCTCTTCATAAGGTCGGGCGCCCACACGCCGGACGCAGCGCCTTTGTCGCCCCAGCCGATCAAACGGATGCTGCGGTCCCGCTCCTTCATGGCCTTGGCGAATTCGATGGTGTGAGCGATCGATTCGTCCTTGCTGAACGTCGCGTTTCCGTAAGAAGTCTCGTTGCCGAGTTGCCAGAATCTGACGTGGAAAGGCTGCTGGGCGCCGTTGCTTACGCGCTCGCGGTTATCGGGATCGTTGCAGTACGAAACCCAGTCGGCGGCCTCGGTGGCGTCGCCGGTGCGGTCCCCTTCGCGTGTAGTGCGATAGCGTTTTTCGCCGTCGCTGAGGAAGTTGACGCAAAGCAGCGGCTCGGCGCCCACGCGGCGGCAGAGATCCACGAATTCGTGCGTGCCGACCCGGTTGGTTTCCTTGCCGCCCCAGACATAGTTGCGCATCCAAGGGCGTTTCGCGGGAGGCCCCACGCCTTCGCGCCACTTGTAATATCGGCAGAAGAGCCCGCCGTAACGGATCACGTCCGGTGCAAGGTCCGCGACCGTGGCCACAAAGTCCTTGCGCCAGTCATCGGCATCGTAATCCCAGGCCGCCTCGACCGAGCTGTCGGTCACCCCGAGCGGTTCCATGAACTGCTCGTACAGATAAGGCGAGATGTCGAACAGCGGCTTAGGATCGACGACAACCGCATTCGCCTCAGCCGCTGCCAGCGCCCTCTGCCCGGCGGCCAGCGCTGCCGCCTGCACGAATGTTCTCCGGCTGGTGGTGGTCACGGCGCGCGGTCCTGTTACGTCGATTTCTCGACTGGGATGCTGTAGTCCTTGATCACAGCTTCGGAGATGGTAAAGCCGAGCCCAGGCTTCTCGGGCACGATCCAAGAAGCCGGGCTGTCATCCCATGTCCCAAACAATTCCTTGTACATCTTGGGGTTGCGAGCACCCTCCTCCAGGATGAGGAAGTTATTCATGGAGGCGGACAGGTGCAGGTGCGCGGCCGTACACACCGGGCTGTTGGGGTTGTGCGGCGCGACGGTCATGTAGCGAGTGTCCGCCTCGCTCGCCATCTTCCGGAATTCCGTGATTCCCGCGCATCGCGTGGTGTCTGCCTGGAGGATGCGGAAGGCGTTCAGGTCCAGGTACTCCCGCAATTCATATCGGGATTGAATGCGCTCGCCCGCGGCAATGGCGACGCTGGTCGCAAGCTGTACTTCGCGCATGGCTTGGCCGTTCAAGCCCGGGATCGGCTCCTCGAAGAACAGCACCTGGAACGGCTCCAGAACCTTGGCGATGGTGACCGCCGAGCCCACGTTGAACTTGCCATGCCCCTCGACGCAGATGTCGAAGTCGGGCCCTCCTTCGCGGATCCCCTGCACCATGGCCGCGAGTTCCCTCAGCGTCTTCAGGGTCACCTCCCGGCCCGGTTCCAGCCGGTCGAAGAAGGGGTCGTACTTGCCGGCCACGGCGCCCTCGGCCACAAGCTCCTTGGTGCGCTGCGCGTATGCTTCCCGCGTGCGCGGCAGATTCCCCCAGCGATAGCTGGTGTAGATCTTCACCCGGTCGCGGAGCTTTCCTCCCAGCAGCTTGTACACCGGGACGTTGAGCTTCTGGCCGACGACATCCCACAGCGCGCAGTCAATCGCCGCGAGCGACGACATGACCGACGCGCCGTGACTCGAGGCCCGCCGGTTGTAGAATCCCTGCCAGATGCTCTCGATGTTCCAGGCGCTCTGGCCGACCAGGTACCGCGCCTGTCTTTCGATCTCTGTGTAGATTGGCGCCACGTTGCCCCAGCTTGACCCGTCGCCCCAGCCCGTGATCCCATCCTCGGTATCGATCCGGGCCAGCACAAAATGAACCTGGGGAATCGCGGTGAGCGAGTCGCGCTGCAACTGCATGATGTAGGGCGTGACACGCTTGATCCTGAGGGGGTTGGAATCGGTCCGCGCCTGGTTCAGCACGGAGTTGGTCTGCATGCCGGTCCACGCGCTCACGGCGCTCATCCCGCGCCCCACCGTGACGCTTCCACCTAAAATGCCCGCCGCCACGGTTCGCAGAAAATCGCGCCTGGCGGATGTGTATTGCCCGTTGGTCTTCGTCATCGCGGTTCGGTCCTCCCGGCTTCGCTTTCGACCGCGCCTGTTCGGGCGCGGCGAAAACCCAGACTATCACATGGGCCAGGCGCGGTATGACCGTCCGCGCGGGCACACCTCAACCCCCGCTAGTTTTGCCCTTCCAGAAACCCGACCCCTCGGGCCGGCCCCTTACCCTCCGTAGCTCTTGACGGCGCGCTGGATCGCCGGACCGGCCTTCTTCAGATCTTCCGCCACCATGGCCGGCGTGGCTTCCATCCGCGCGTTCAATGCCAGGAACCATGGTTCGGCGATATCCGGCAGTTGCGAGACGTCCTTCATATCCATGATCAGGATCGCCGTCCGCATTCCGCCCTCGGCGATGAAGTAAGCAGCCTCGGGCTTCTGCTCCGACAGGATCTTCTCCACTACCTGAAAACCACTCTTTGCGGCCTTGTTTCCCGCCTCGACGGGCCACGAGATCTTGAACAGAAAGCGCATGTCATTCCCCTCCGAATGTGGATACTTCCCAGTAGCTCGAAACGCGCCAAACGGCCCAGAAAGCCAGCCCGGTGCGCAGTTAACTCTATTATAGCGCCGGCAATTCCCCTGAGAATCCTCCGCTCTGATCGGCACATTCAGATCTTGGGAGTGCTATGTCCCGACTTGCGGCGCGGGCGGCCCAGTTGCTAGATTCAGACTAGCCAGATTGAGGCGGGCACTCCGCGGATTCATGCTTGCTTCAACTCTCAGCCAGGAAGAGGAGCTTCACTGGCTCGCGCTTAGATTGGTCCCGGGCCTGGGTAGCAGGAAAGCGGGACTACTGATTGAAAGGTTTCGGACGCCGCAGGCGGTTTTCCGGGCTTCCGCCTCCGAGTTGGAGGCGGCCGGGTTGACTGGAAGTGTGGCGCGGAGCGTGGCGAGCGGGTGCGCGTTCGAGGAAGCCGCCACCCAGCACGAGAAGGCGCTGGAGGTGGGGGCCGTGGTAGTCGCCTTGTCCGGCCCGCTCTACCCTCCGAGACTCCGGGAGATCTTCGATCCGCCGGTCGTGTTATTCGCGAGAGGCCGGGTCGAACTGCTGGGCTCTCTGATGCTCGGCGTGGTCGGCACCCGGAGACCGACGCCCTATGGTGTCGCGGTGACAGAGAAATTCGCCGGGGACTTGGCGCGGGCGGGATTGACGATTGTGAGCGGAATGGCACGCGGCATCGACACGGCGGCCCACAAGGGAGCACTGGCGGCAGCCGGGGATACCGTGGCCGTGCTTGGCTGCGGAGTCGATGTGGTGTATCCTGCGGAAAACAGGAGGCTGGCATCGGAACTGGCCGAAAAGGGCCTCCTGCTGTCGGAGTTTCCGATGGGGGCGCCCGCCTACCCCCAGAACTTTCCGATCCGCAACCGCATCATCAGCGGTATGAGCGCGGGCGTGCTCGTCGTGGAGGGCGCCCAGTACAGCGGCTCCGCGATTACGGCCAGGCTGGCGATGGACCAGGAGCGCGAGGTGTTTGCCGTTCCGGGCAACATCACCTCCAAGATGAGCTGGGGCCCGAACCTGCTGATCAAGCAGGGAGCGAAGTTGGTGCAGGAATGGAACGATGTGGTAAGCGAACTCGCGCCGGACGACCGGCGGCGGCTGGTGGAGCTGAGCAGGAACCGCATGGGAGCTGAAGCAGTGGCACAGGCTTCAGCCTGTGCGAGTGGAACCGGGCAACCGGAGCAGCCGTCTCTGCCACTTGGACCATCGGCCGCGGTCGGGCGGCGCTTGCTGGAGTTGTTGAAGCTGGACGCAAGCACCCACATCGACGCGTTGTTGGAGCAGGTGGAGGATTCTTCCCCGTCGGAGATCATTGCCGCTTTGTTCGAACTGGAGATGCTCGGCCTCGTCCGGCAACTGCCGGGAAGGAATTTTGTGAAAGTGTGGTGACGGGGTCCGCCGTGGCCCGCCGCCAAGTGACCGTATATGAGTAAATCACTGGTGATCGTCGAATCGCCCGCAAAGGCGAGAACGATCGGCAAGTACTTAGGCAAACAATACCTGGTCAAGGCCTCCCTGGGCCACGTTAAGGATCTTCCCAAGAAGGACCTCGCCGTGGACGTGGAGCGGGGCTTCGAGCCGACCTACGAACTCATCGAAGGGAAGTCGAAGCTCATCCATGAGCTGAGGCAGGCATCCAAGGAGGCTGACGCCGTCTACCTGGCGGCTGACCCGGACCGGGAAGGGGAGGCCATCTGCGCCCATCTGGCCGAGGAACTGCGCGCGAAGAAGAACGGGAAGCCGCCGATCCACCGCGTGATGTTCAACGAGATCACGCGCAACGCGATCCTGCGAGCTTTCGAGAAACCGTCGAAAGTGAACCAGAACCTGGTGGACGCCCAGCAGGCGCGCCGCGTGCTGGACCGCCTGGTGGGCTACAAGATTTCCCCGCTGCTATGGGACAAGGTCCGACGGGGACTGTCAGCCGGCCGCGTACAGACCGTGGCGCTGCGCCTGATCGTCGAGCGCGAGCGCGAGATCCGCGCCTTCCAGAAGCGTGAGTACTGGACCATCGATGCCCACCTGGGCGCAAAGAAACCGCCCGTCATTGTCGCTCGGCTGATCAAGAGGAACGACGACTCGTTCGACATCCCCGACCAGGCCGCGGCCGACAAACTCGTCAGCGCCCTCACCGGCGTCGAGTACAAGGTCAGATCCGTCGAGACCCGGGAGAAGAAGCGCAACCCCGTCCCGCCCTTTATCACCTCCACCCTCCAGCAGGAGGCCAGCCGCAAGCTCCGCTTCAGCGTCAAGCGCACCATGATGCTGGCCCAGAGACTCTACGAGGGCGTCGAGCTTGGCGAGGAGGGCTCTGTCGGCCTGATCAGCTACATGCGCACCGACTCCACGCGTGTGGCCGCCGAGGCCCTCGGCGAGGTGCGCCAGCTCATCTCGGAGCGCTTCGGCGCCCAGTACCTTCCGCCCTCGCCCAACCTCTACCGCAGCAAGAAGGACGCGCAGGACGCCCACGAGGCCATCCGCCCGACGTCCGCCCTGCGCGCGCCCGAATCCGTCGAGAAGTACATGGGCGAGGACGAGATGAAACTCTACCGTCTCATCTGGATGCGCTTTGTCGCCTCCCAGATGATGCCCGCGCTGTTCGATCAGACCACGGTGGATATCGCGGCCGCTGGCAAGGACGGCGCCGCCTACACACTCCGGGAGACCGGGAGCGTTCCCAAGTTCGACGGCTTCCGGGCCGTTTACGAGGAAGGCAAGGACCAGAAGGACGAGGAAGACGAGGAACTGAAGCACCGGCTGCCGGCGGTGGCCGAGGGCGAGACGCTCAAGTTCAGGTCGATCGAGCCGGAGCAGCACTTCACCGAGCCGCCGCCGCGCTTCACCGAGGCGACGCTGGTCAAGGAACTGGAGGCCGACGGCGTGGGCCGGCCTTCCACTTACGCCTCCATTCTTTCCACCATCCAGGAGCGCGAGTACGTCAAGAAGGAGAGCGGCCGCTTCGTGCCCACCGAGCTGGGGATGGTGGTCACGGACCTGCTCATCGAGAGCTTCGACGACATCTTCGATGTCACCTACACCGCCCGCATGGAGGAAGCGCTCGACGAGATTGAGGAAGGCGCCTGAATTGGCGCGATGCCCTGGCGGAGTTCTACGAGAAGTTCTCCACCGACCTCAGCCGCGCCGAAGAACAGATGACCGACATCAAGCGCATGGAGAAGCCCACCGACTTGATCTGCGACAAGTGCGGCAAGCCCATGGTCATCAAGTGGGGCCGTCACGGCAGCTTCATTGCCTGCTCCGGCTATCCCGAGTGCACCAACACGCGCGAGCTGACGGTCGATCTGACCGAAGTGGACAATGCGGACCTCTCCGAGCAGGGCGAGGAAGAATACTGCCAGAACTGCGGCCGTCCCATGGTGCTGAAGAAGGGCCGATTCGGCCAGTTCTATGCCTGCAGCGGCTACCCGGACTGCAAGACCACCAAGCCTGTCGGCGGCGAGCAGAAGACAGCCCGACGTGCAGCTTGACGAGAAGTGCCCGCAGTGCGGCCACAACCTGGTCCTCAAGCACGGCCGCTTCGGCGAGTTCACCGCCTGCGGTAACTACCCCAAGTGCAAGTACGTGAAGCAGAAGACCATCGGCGTGACCTGTCCCACGTGCGGGCAGGGCGAAATCATCGAGCGCCGCTCCAAGCGCGGCAAGACCTTCTACGGCTGCAACCGGTACCCGGAGTGCGACTTCGTGTCCTGGAGCAAACCCGTGGCCGAGCCCTGCCCGAAATGCGGCAGCCCATACCTGGTGGAGAAGTGGTTAAAAGCGGGCACGGTGCTGATGTGTCCCAATGCCGAGTGTAAATACAAGCGAGCGGTGGAACCTGTCCCGGCGGGCGCCTGACTACTTGTACTTGCGCAGCACGGCCAGCACTTTCCCCTGGATTTGCAGCTCCGCGAGAGGCACGCGGATGGGCGGCATCGCCGCGTTGGCCGGTTGCAGGCGCGCGGTGGCTTCCGACTCCCGGTAGAAGCGCTTCAGCGTGGCTTCCTCGCCGCGGATGAGCGCCACCACAATGTCGCCGTCCTTCACCCTGGCCGACTGCTCCACCAGCACCACGTCCCCATCGCAGATATGGTCCTCGATCATCGAATCTCCGCGTACTTCCAGCGCGTAGAGGTCCTCATCCGCGAGAAAGTCCCCGAGGTTCAGCGTGTCGCGTCCCGGGATCGCCTCCACCGGCGTCCCCGCCGCGATCCTGCCCACCAGCGGGATCTCGCCCGTGGCGCCCCGGCGCTTGCGCTCCTCCTGGAAGTATCTGGGGGAGATGTCGATCGAGCGGCTCTGGTTGAAGCCGCGCTTGAGGTAGTGCTTCCCGTCCAGGGCCAGAATGTGCTTGTGTACGGTCGCCAGCGACGCCAGCTTCAGCCCGGAGGCAATCTCCTGGTAGCTCGGGCTGTAGCCTTGCTCCTCCACGAACCGGGCGATGAAATCCAGCACCTGCTTCTGCTTGCGCGTGAGGGCCATGCCCATATTCTGGGCGAACAAAAAGGGAAAGTCAATACCTGCGGTAATTATCCCTTGACAACAAGTAGAACATATGGCAAAATAGGGTTGTCATGGCCGAAAAACACAGCCCCATGGTGGTCAAGCAGTCAATTCCAAAGGAGTTGCGCTTCACTCTTGACGACTTCAACCGAGAGTTCCCCGACGACGCGGCCTGCTTGGAGTACGTCAAGGAGCAACGGTTCCCGAAGGGGGTAGCCCGCTGCGAGAAGTGCGGTAAAGATCGGAAACACTACCACGTCTCTGGGCGCACCGCCTACGCTTGCGACCATTGCGGGAACCACATCTATCCACTCGCAGGGACCGTGTTCGAGAAGTCCAGCACTTCCCTGCGGCTGTGGTTCTACGCGATGTACTTGATGGGCTCGACTCGATGCGGAATCTCAGCGAAGCAGATCCAGCGCGAAACCGGCGTCACCTACAAGACCGCTTGGCGCATATTCCACCAGATCCGTACTCTCCTAGGTGAAGATGATCTGGTTCTGGAGGGGCCGACGGTGGAGATCGACGAAACCTATTGGGGCGGAGTCCGCAAAGGAGGAACTGGACGGCCGGGGCAAGGCGACAAGAAGAAGAGTCCCATTGTGGGCGTCGTCCAGCGCAAAGGGAAGGTTGTAGCGAAGGCCACCCAGAACGTGAAGGGCTCAACACTGCTCAGTATAGTGAGGGCGCATGTTGAGCCCGAGAGCACCATCTACACTGACGAACTACCCGGCTACGACGGCATCTCACACATCCAGATCAACCGAAAGAATGCAGGGTACAAGCACTTCAGGATCAAGCACAGCACCAAGGTCTATGTCATGGGGGACGTTCACACCAACAGCGTGGAAGGGTTCTGGAGCCTTGTAAAGCGCGGCATGAACGGGGTGTACCACTCTGTCAGCCGGAAGTACCTGCAATCGTACTTGGACGAATACACCTTCAGGTACAATCGAAGGGATCAAGGGAACCTGCTGTTCAGGTCGATCTTGGGGAGGGTTTCGGAGCGGGCGTCGGCGTGATCGCCCGTCTCAGCATCTTCGTGAAGGCGTTGCGCGTTATGGGCCTCATCCGCTGCTGAACCTTTGGCGAGGGCGTCAGCGGTCGGCTCGTGGGCGGTTCGCAATTCACACTTTCCGCCATGGCTAGTCGTAGTGTACCACGACTACGGCGGAAAGGTGCGCTGGAGTCTTGTCTAATGCAGGATGAGCCTGAAGGAAGGGTGTGTTTCTAACGCAAGATGAGCCTGAAGGCGGGGAGGTTGGGCATGCTGGAGATTGATCGTCAGCATGCAGGATCGGGACACAATGAGCCTGGAGCAGATCCGGGCGTTTTTGGAGGCCAGCGAGCCGGTTCGGTTCGAGGGCAAGAACCGGCGGGAGGTTTATGACTGGGTGACGCGGACATTGAAGCAGCAGCGCTATGGGCAATGCGGTCGGGAGGCGAAGGGACTGTTGCGACGTTACGTGGCGAAGATGTCCGGGCTGAGCCGGGCGCAGGTGACGCGGCTGATCGGCAAGTACGGCGACAGCGGCGAGGTCAAGGAGGCGCCCTACCGGCGCCACCGCTTTGCTTGCCGCTACAGGCTAGCCGACATCGAGTTGCTGGCCGAAGTCGACCAGGCCCATGAGACGCTCAGCGGCCCGGCGACGCAGAAGCTCCTGCAGCGGGCGCGGTACGATTTCAAGGACCCCCGCTATGAGCGGCTGGCGGCCATTTCGATGGCCCACATCTACAACCTGCGCAAGAGCCGGACGTACCGGCACAAGCGGGTGGTCTACCAGAAAACGCGGCCGGTGCAGGTGGCCATTGGCGAACGGCGCCGGCCAGAGCCGGACGGACGACCGGGCTACCTGCGGGTGGACACGGTGCACCAGGGGGATCTGGGAGGCGTGAAAGGGGCGTATCACATCAATGCCGTGGACGAGGTCACGCAGTGGCAGGTGGTGGGGGCGGCCGAGCAGATCAGCGAAGCCTACTTGCAGCCGGTGCTGGAAGCCATGCTGCGGCAGTTTCCGTTTCACATTCGCGGCTTCCATTCCGACAACGGCAGCGAGTTCATCAACCACACGGTGGCCAAGCTGCTCAACAAGTTGCTGATCCAACAGACCAAGTCGCGGCCGCGGCATTCCAACGACAACGGCCTGGCGGAGGCGAAGAACGGCGCGGTGGTGCGCAAGCACATGGGCTACGGATATATCGACTCCAGCCATGCGCAGGCGATCGAGGAGTTCTACGAGGGATACTTCAATCCCTACCTGAGCTTCCACCGGCCCTGCGGCGTGCCCGAAGTGGAAACCGGAGCCAAGGGCAAGCAACGCAGGGTGTACCGCTGGTACGCCACGCCCTGGGAGATCTTGCGCCAGTTGCCCGGGGTGGTGCGCTCCCTCCGGCCGGGGGTGACCATCGAAAGGCTCAATGAGATCGAGCGAGCCGAAACCGACACGGCGGCAGCCCGCCGGATGCAGACCGCCAAACAGAAGCTGTTCGCCAGCTTCCAACGAAGGAAGAGCGCATGAGAAAAGGCTGTGGAAATGCCGGGCCGTGGGCAAAGAGGAAAACCAACACCAGGTTTCCCTCTTTGCCCACCGCCCTTGGAAATCGCTGCCGCGATTCCCACATTCCCACAGCTCCGACTCCGAGACACTTACACACTCACAGAAAGGAGCCCAGACTGCTCAGCCCCCATCATCCTTCAGGCTCATCCCTCGATTGGAATATGCTGCTGGAATGCGGGAATACTTCAACGCTTCTCACCAATTCTTCAGGGACTGGCTGTCGGCACACTGTCTATCGCGGTATCCTGAAAGGCTCCTTGTTATGCTCAGCGCATACTTCGACGAGAGCGGAGATCCAGGAAAGCACGGATTCCTGACTGTCGCCGGGTATATCTCCAATGTGGAGCGCTGGGAGTTGTGGCTACTGTGGCGTGAGCGTTTCACACACGAGCACCAGATCAGTCCTTCAGACGGGAAGGAACTCTATAGGTGTGTCTGCTCGATGCCTGTAGACGAAGGGCGCTCAAAGGCAGCACAAGCCATATTGAATCACACCTTAAGAGGCTTTTCCGTTTCGATTAGGCAGGACCAGTACGCGGAACTAACCAGCCCTAGATTCAGAAGCTTGAAGGGGAGCGCCTACACTTTATGTACTCAAAAGTGCATTGAAATGGCGATAAATTGGGCTGAGAAGAACCGGCCCGACCCAACCGAGCCTATCGAGTTCGTCTTCGACCGAGGCCACAGGAACCAAGACCAAGCCCGATTTGAAATGGAGAAGATTCGCAGGACTTCGATTGGAAAGAGGCGTCTCCGTGACACCTTTGCCTTTGCAGACGATGCTACTATTATTCAACTCCAGACTGCTCACATTCTTGCCTACGAGACTACCCGGAAGTGGCATAGACAACCGCACCCAATTCTTGAGTTGGTGGGCGACCCAACTACCAAGCATGTAAGGTATCATTTCAACCGAGAGCGGATCGTAACTCTCTTCAGCGCACATGAGCGACTCCGCCAAAAGCGATGGAAGAAAAGGTGAACCGAGAACAGTAGTAGACTTTGGCTGAACTATTGGTGTAGGATAGGGCGAAGCGAATTTAGTGGAACTTCAATCGGCTGCCACTGCTGAGGGACGCCGGAATCGTCCAAAAGCAGCGTTAAACGCGGCCTGATTGGAGTATACCATGAATCGCCTTGCAGTGCGCCGGCCTATTGGCTTCGCATGGCAAAATTTCACTGGATTCCTGAGATCGTTCACCGGATCAGATACAGAGGAGCGGTTGCTATGCTAACCGTTGCCCTGCTGGGTATCGCTGTGGTCTTGGGGATCGTCGGACTTCGCGCAACTACCCCTACAGTTCAAATTGTGCTTATAGTGGGGGCCGTAGTCACTCTGCTCGGTTTCTTTTCTACGGTGATTTGGTCGATTCGTCGTTTGGGTGTATTCGCCTTGTTGGAAACGAACCAGATGATGTCCTACTGGCAAATGGAGGCCGGAGCCAAAGGCATTCTATCTCCTCCAGTGACTCCTCCGATTCCCGACCCTTGGCATCCGGCTAGACAACTCTTGCCGCCAGAAGAGGAACAACCCTAAAATGCCCCGCAGCGGAAAACGGTTCCTCCATGTGGGCTTCTCGGTGCCCGCCACGGTAGATGCAAACACCCTGAAAAGGGTTTTTGACAAGGCGGCGTATTGGATGAAATACACAAAGAACTGCTGGATACTATACACCGGATTGGAGACGGACACGTGGCGTGATCGGATCAGGGCTATTCCAGGGATGGAGGGAGCAAACATCTTCCTCTGCGAGTTTGACCCCAGGGAAGCGTCAGGCTATCTGCCAGAATGGATGTGGGACGACCTTTACAAGGACCGCGACTAACTCAGTCAGGACAATGCGATGGAACTCCTTGCCGTCGTCGGCTTGCTGTTTTGGATATATTGCGCCGTAAACGTCATCGCCAAGAAACGGTACTATCTCTCCCTCGGTGAGATCGGCAAATATCAGCTTTGGACGTGGGGCTTCGTCCCCTTGGGCGGTTCTGCCGCCTGCCTGTGGCTTTTGCTTCGTTAAAGCGGTCGCACACCCTTAGCGCACCAGCCATCTTCCGCGCCAGCCCCTTGTTTTGAAGGGATAATCACCATACCTGCCGTTCACACCGATTCGATGGCGGCTTGCAGCATCGCCCGGGCGTAGGCCACGTTGAAGGTGATCCCGGCATATCCGCCGCCGCCCGGGTAGCCGCGAAGCCCGCCCGTGGCCTTGGCATACTCCCGGTCGTAATCCATCGCGCGCGGGTGCTCTGGATAGATCGTTCCGGTGTACTTCTGCCGCACCACTTCCTTCATCACGCCGAACATGTCCACCTGGCCCTCGTCCGGGAAGACCTCCGTGTATCTCTCGTACGGTTTGATCACCCGCACGTTGCGGAAGTGCATGTGGTTGGCTCGCTTCCGGCTCATGAAGTAGCGGCAGACCTCGACCGGGTTCTCGCCCATCTCGCGCGTCACGCCGCAGTCGAAGGTGATCCCGTTGGCCGGGCTGTCAATAATCGAAATCAGCTTCTTCCACCCGGCCACGGTGCCCATGATCTGCTCAGACCCGCGGCTCAGCGGCGCCGGCGGATCGTTGGGGTGCAGGGCCAGCCGCACGCCGGATTGCTCGGCCACCGGCACCACCGCTTTTAGAAAGTAAGTGATGTTGGCCCAGATCTCGTCGAGCTTGTGCGCGCCTTCTTGGGGCAAGGGCGGCAGGCCTTTCATCTTCTCGTAGTCAAACCCGGTGTATCCCGCGCCCCCGCGTCCGGTCTCCTCGAAGTACCCCTCCATGGCGCGGTGCGCGTAGAAGTTGTACTCGATCACCGGCAGGCCGGCTTTCCCTGCGGCGCGGATCGATTGCTGGACCTGCTCGATCTCCTGGTCGCGGCCCGGCCGCCCATAGATGGTGTTGTTGAAGCCGCCGATCATCAGGTTGTACAAGGTCAGGCCGTTGGTCTTGTAACGGTCGATGCGGGCGCGGATGTCCGCTTCGGTCCAGGGGAGCCGCGGGCCTCCGCCGAGCGCGTAGTCCACGCCGAGTTGCTTCACCTGGCGCATCCCCGCTTCGTTGGTGCCCTCCCCAAGGCAGAGCTTAGGTGTGCCGGGGCCCTCCACGATCGGCCACGGCGCCGCCGCGGCGGCCAATACGGCGGGCGCCAGGGCCGTTGCGCCCGTCGCCTGCATCATTCTTCTTCGAGACAGAGTCAAGCTCATTTTGGGACCTCCATCGCTTCATACCACACTTTGGCGGCCCGCTGCTCATCGGAACTCGTACGTCTTCTTCTGGCGCCGAATCGGGAGTATACTGTGTTGAGCCCGGTGGTGGAGAAAGAGGCGTCACATGCCGTCTTCTCTATTCGACCGCTCATGTTCCTGTTGCTGCTCACCGCGATTTCGACCTCCCAGTCCGCCGCCGGGCTCTGGGAGCTTGTATGAAGGGTTCTAATCTGGTTCGTCCGGCACTCTGTTTGTGCTTTCTGTGGCTCGGCGCTTACGTCCAGGCGGCTCCCCCGGCCGCCTTCTACCGCCCGCTCAGGAAGATCCCCTTGGGCGCGGCGGAGGGCGGGAGCGAGTATTTCGACTACATCACGGTCGATGCCGCGGCACGCCGCCTCTACCTGTCGCACGGCACGCAAGTCGAGGTGCTCGATGCCGACAGCTTCGCCATCGTGGGCGCCATCAGCGGCTTGAAACGGTGCCACGGGGTCGCCTTGGTCCCGGAGCTCGGCCGCGGATTCATCAGCGATGGAAACGCGGGGCAAGCGGTCATCTTCGACCTCAAGACGCTGAAGACGATCGGCCAGGTGAAGGCGGACGCCGATGCGGACTCCATTCTCTACGATCCGGTCTCCCGGCGCGTATTTGTCTTCAACGGTGAGCCCAAGAGTTGCACGGTGATCGACCCCGCCAAAGGCGTTGTCGTGGCGACCATTCCCCTTGGCGGCGCGCCGGAGCAGGCCGTCGCCGACGGCAAGGGAATGATCTACGACAATCTCGAAGACACGAGCGAGGTGATCGCGATTGATTCGCGCACTCTTCAGATCAAATCGCGGTGGCCGGTGGCGCCCGCCGGCGGGCCCGTCTCGATGGCGATGGACCGGGAACACCGGCGGCTGTTCATTGGTTGCCGCAACCCCAAGCTCTTCGTGGTAGTGGATGCGGATACTGGAAAGATGGTTGGCCAGCCGTTCTCCATCGGCGATCGCGTGGACAGCACCGTCTTTGACCCTGGGACCGGTCTGGTGGCCTGCTCGACGGGCGAGGGCACGCTCCACGTATTCCACGAGGACTCGCCCGGCCAGATCAGGCTGGTCCAGACCATGGCGACCGAATTCGGGGCCAAGACCATGGCGCTCGATCCGAAGACCCACAACCTCTTCCTGGACACGGCGAAGTTCAGCCCGCCCGCCGGCAAGCAGCCACGCCGCCCGATCCCCGGCACGTTCCACCTGCTGATCTACCGGCGCTGACAGCTTGATGTGCTGGTGGTCGATTGGGCTGCCAGGCCCGCGAACTGTGCCGTCGAGTATGATAGCTTCGTAGGTGAAATGCGACTCTCCTCTCTGTCAACGATCGGTGTCTTGATCGCAGGCATCTGTCTGTGCGTACATGGGCAGGCCGCCCAGGGCAACGACGCGCAAGTCGAAGCGAAGGGCCTGCCGCCAAGAGCGGCTCCGGCCGATTATCAGGCCCACGCTCAGGCAGGCGCCCTGACCGTTGCGGCCGAGTTCACGGGACACTCGGTCCCTACGCTGGAGGGGCCCCTCTCCACGGAAGACTACGTAGTAGTCGAAGCGGGGTTGTTCGGCTCGCCAGGCGCGCGGATTGCGCTGTCCCCCAACGACTTCTCACTGCGGATCAACCGGAAGAAGACGCCATTGCCCGGCCAGCCATACGGGTTGGTGCTCGAGTCCCTCAAAGATCCTGAGTGGGAGCCGCCTGGTAAAGCTGGATCTAAGTCGAAATCCAGTATCAGCACCGGCGGAAACGGCGGGCAGGGTGAGTCCGACGCGCCGGCCCGGCCGGTCAAGGTCCCGATAGCGGTGCGGCGCGCGATGGCACAGCGCGTTCAACGGGCCGCGCTTCCGGAAGGCGACCGCCCCCTGCCTCAGGCAGGACTGGTTTTCTTCGAGTACCGAGGCAAGGCCGATGGTATCCATTCGGTCGAGCTGATCTACGCCGGTCCCGCCGGCAACGCCACCCTGAAGCTCCAGCCATACTGAACGGAGGCCGCCGGCCGTAGTGCCAGCGCTGCGAGGCCGAATGGGCGACGGATCAGTTGTCAACGATCGTGCCCCGTGATACCTTCAGATTCGGACAGGAACTTCTCGAAAGTGAGGGCACGGCGGATGAACCGCAACGCATACATTTTTTGTTTTCTCGTACTTACTCTTGCCGGATTGGGTGGTTGCTCCAGCGAGCCCGCCGCCAAAGAATCCAAGAAAGCCGGCGCCGCGCGAGACAAGATCCAGGGAAAGGTCCAAGTTCTGGCGGAACCGACCTCGGCCGAAGCCGCTCTGAGCGCGGGTGGACCTTCCGTGGTTCTTTGGGAAGGCGTGCGCCGCTACCGTCTGTTCATGAGGACGCCGGTTCAGGTGGACCCCGGGAAGGAGTATGTTGCCGAGGGCGTTTACGCGCAAAAGGCCATTGACGAGATCGGCGATCCCGACCAGGGCAAGAACGGCTATCCCCTCCAATCAAGCTGCGACAGTGTCATCAGGATGGCCTGGACCGGCCTGGGCTTTTATGAAGGCGATGAGCTTGCCTCGGCTTTGCGCCAGATGGTGAAACGGTATCCCGCCAGGCCCGTGTTCCTGGTCACGCGGCTATTGCCCGTGACATCCAAGGAGGGCGGGGCCGATTCCGCGGAGCCGAACAAGGACACCCCGGAAGTCTCTGTCGCGGCGGATAAACAACGCGCTCTTCTGATTGAGGGTCCGACCGTTCTAACCGCGCCCCTTTGGGAGCCCGCGGGGGGAACAGTTCGTTGCAAAGTCCTCATCGACAAGGAAGGGAAAATCTCGGAGCTCCAAACCGGCGCGCAACTCTGTGAGAGTGTGCCGTGGTCTCAGTTTCGTTATCAGCCCCCGGTCCAGGGCGGCCGCCCCGTCACAGTGAAGACCGAGGTTGAAGTGCGCTTCGAACCGCGAAAGTAAAAGCCTCGATTTGCTTACGCGCGCGGCTCAGTCTGGTTTCCGAGCCGCGACCGTGAGGGAGCGGTTCCGCAGTCTGGTTTCCGAGCCGCGACCGTGAGGGGGCGGTTCCGCTGAACCATTTTTCAGCATCCTGCTAAGTCAGCCGCGTCCATTCATAACCGTCGCGGCGAACAAGTTCGTCGGCTGCCTCAGGCCCATCCGCGCCCGCGGGGTAGAAGCTCAAGCCGGCCAGAGGATGCTCCCAGGCTCTTAACACGGGTTCGACTACGGCCCAGCCTGCCTCGATCGTGTCCCCGCGCTTGAAGAGACTGGCGTCGCCTGTCATGGCGTCGTACAACAGCGTTTCGTAGCCCGTCCGGTTCTCGCGGCCGAAGTAGTCGCGATAGCAAAAGCGCATCTCGACCGGACGCACCGTCACGGTTGGCCCCGGCGCCTTCGCCGCGAATTCCAGCGAAATGCTCTCCTCCGGTTGTATGTGAATGCACAAACGGTTCGCCGACGGCAGCGCGACCGAAGCGCTCCGAAACAGCGTCAGGGGCGCTTTCCTGAACTGGATCACCACTTCGGTTTTGCGCGCGGCCAGCCGCTTTCCGGTTCGGAGATAGAAGGGAACCCCTGCCCAGCGCCAGTTGTCCACCGCCAGTTTCATGGCCACGTAAGTCTCGGTCACGGAATCGGGCGCGACGCGAGCCTCCTGCCGGTATCCCGGCACGGCAACCGCCCCCTCGGCTCCGGCCTGGTATTGCGCCCTCACCGTGCACAAGCCGCACTCCCTTGTTCCCAGAGGCGGGACTGCCGCGAGAACCTTGACCTGCTCGTTCTGCAACGCGGCCGGTGAAAAAGAGCCGGGTGGCTCCATGGCAGTCAAGGTCAGCAACTGCAGCAGGTGGTTGGGGAGCATGTCCCGCAGAGCGCCGGTGTGGTCGTAATAGCCGCCGCGCATCTCCACCCCGACCGTCTCCGCCACCGTGATCTGCACGTGTTCGACGTAACGCCGGTTCCAGACCGGCTCGAAAATGCCGTTGGCGAAGCGAAGGACAAGAATGTTCTGGACTGTTTCTTTGCCCAGGTAGTGGTCGATGCGATAGATCTGCTCTTCGGCGGCCACCTTCCCGAGGTCGTGGTTGAGTTCGCGGGCGGAGGCCAGGTCGTGTCCGAAGGGCTTCTCCACCACTATGCGGCGCCAGCGCCCGTTGGTCTGTTCCAGCAACCCCGCGCTCCCCAGACGCTGAGCCACCTCGAGAAAGAACTCCGGCGCCGTCGCCAGATAGAAGAGGTGGTTGCCGCCGGTACCACTCGCCCGGTCCACGTCCGCAAGCTTTTCGGCGAGACGGGCGTAGCCGGACGGGTCGGTGAAATCGGACTGTATGTAGTGAAGGCGCGAGCCCATCCACCCGAGGACCGCCTCGGACACGGACTCCCCGCCTTGCGCCTCCTGCACGCTGCTCCGGAGTCGCGCCGTAGTCTCGTCTTCGCTCAGAGAATGGCGCGTGAAACCGATGAGGGCGAACTCGTCCGGGAGCAGGCCGTCGTGAGCCAGGTTATAGACAGAGGGGAACAGGAGGCGGTTGGTGAGGTCGCCGGAGGCTCCGAAGATGATCAAGGCGCATGGTCCCGCCGCCTTGGGCTTGGATGGAGCGCCGTTCGCCGTCTTCGATTCTGGGATCGAACTCATCTCTTCTTCCATGATGCGCTCCTGGCCGGAGTCCGCGCCACAGCCCCTTATTCCGGCCGTGGAGCCGTCCGCCAGGATTCCACTGCCCTTGCGGGGCAGACCATCGTTGTTTGTGGTCTGCCTTTTCCCGAAATGTGCCGGTGGTGGAGCAGTCCGCCAGGACTGCCATGTCGGCGGTCTCGCCGACAGAAACCGCCGGCATGACCGCCGCCGTTGCGAGCAAGACTCCTCGCTCCACAGGCTTTTGGTTGCGGCTATGCTGCTTTGCGGGGCGTCCAATCCTGGCCACCCGCCGGCCTTCCGGCCGGCGGCAGCATGGCCGCGGCTCCGCCGCGCTGCGCTACCCACTTTCCATCGCACGTTAGAATCGCGAGCGCGGGGGCACCCTCGTCTCAGTCGAAGAAGCGACGATCCTCGTCCGACAGGTGCGATTTCGCTGCCTGGACATTGAACGTGACACCGAGACCGGGCTTGTCCCAAACGTCGATAAAGCCACGTTTCACGATCGGGTTCGGCAACCCCTCGACAATGTCGTACCACCACTCAGGCTGGCCCAGCGGATACTCGAAGGCAATATAGTTTTGCGGCAGGGCGGCCGCCATGTGAACGTGCGCGGCGAGCCCGATCAGGCCGTCGAAATATCCCGTGGGGAGCGACGAGGATGCCGTGAAGATCGGCGTATTCCGCGATCCACTTCAGTTCCGCTATCCCGCCGACATCTTCCGGGTCGGGGCCGACAACATCGACAGCCCGTTTTTCGATGAGATCCTTGAAGTTCTGCCGGAGGTAAATCTGTTCTCCGGTGTGAATCGGGACCGAAGTGCTCTGCGTGACTTCCCTGAAAACGTCGGCGTTGGGGTAAGGCGTGTAGTCGCCCGTGATCAGGTCTTCGAGCCACGTGATGTGGAGCGGCTCCATCGCTCGCGCAAACGTGATTGCATCCTTCACTGTCCAGCCTGGTCCGCAGTCAAGGGCAAGTCCGATTTCATCGCCCAGGACTTTCTTCATGGCTTCCACGCAGGCGATGATATGTTCGAGGCCGCGTTCCGTCATGAGACCGCGATCGGGTGCGCGGCCGTCCGCGGGTCGTCGTACCACGCGTTGGGCACGGCGCGCATCATCGCCGGATTGTGAAAGCCGACCGCCTGTTTGATCAGGGTGAAGCCCTCTTTGGCTTCTTTCATCTTGGCCATGTTCTCGGCGTAGTCTTGTGGCGTTTGGCCGGTCATGGGGAAACGGACGCCTCCGTTGTAGATGCGAACGCGGTCCCGGATCTTCCCGCCCAGCAGTTTGTATACCGGCACTCCGGCCGCCTGACCCGCGATGTCCCAGAGAGCTATCTCGATTGCGCTCACCGCCGAACCCCAGGGCTTGAACGCACCGAGCCGGCGGATCTTCAGCAGCACCCGCTCGACGTCCGTCGGGTCTTCGCCCAGAATATAGTCCTTATAAAAGAGCACCATCGGCTTGAGATACGGCTTGGCGGACTCGGCTTCACCGTACCCGGAGATGCCCTGATCCGTGACGATTCGAACTACCGGATTCCGGCCGATGATTGCGCACCTGAGATCTGTGATTTTGATAGATCCATGCCCTGTCCGCTTTTCAGGGAGCGTCGCCCTTCTGCTGAGCTGCAAACGACGTTGCGGCCGCCATCCCCGAGAGCGATCCGAGAAATCCTCTTCGCGTCCAAATAGCCATAAGTTCCTCCCGTCAAAAAACATCTCAAACCAAAACCAGGCGCCCAAGCCCGCCACGAAACAGGACCAGATGGTTGACGTTGGCGCGCGTCCAGGCGTAGGCGAATTCCACGCCGCCCGAGTCCACCCCCATCATTCTAATCCCTTGTTCGATCAGCCATTTTGAGCCCCATTCAGCAGAAGGCGATATCTCCCTTCGCTGATTCGACGGTTCTCTTGCTGGCCCAGGCCTATGAGCGGGAAACCGAGTAGCACAAGGGGCACCCAAGTTTGGCGCTGGGATAGCAAGTTCCGCCACACAAGTTCCGGATAGTCGCTAGCCCGTAGATGTGCCCATCGCGGGCTTCCGAAACTGCCTTCGGGGAAGCAGATCCCATGACGTGCCCTCCCGGCAACCCGGACCACTGTGGTCTCCCCGTCGTCTACGACGTGCATCAGCGCCGCGGCAGGGTAGACCCCTTGCTCGTGCAAACACGCCGGTGACCCTCCCTCCCCAGCTCTATCCCCGCCCAGATCAGCCAGTTCACCAGATCTCAGGTCACCAAATCCCCAATCCCCCGCTACACTGGGGCTGCGGCCGGGGCGAACGCCATAGCCCCTCATTCCGGCCGTGGAGCAGTTCGCCAGGATTCCACTGCCCTTGTGGGGCAGACCATCGTTGTTTGTGGTCTGCCTTTTCCCGACATTTGCCGGCCGTGGAGCAGTCCGCCAGGACTGCCATGTCGGCGGTCCCGCCGACAGAAACCGCCGGCATGACCGCCGGCGTTGCGAGCAAGATCGCTCGCTCCACAGGCTTTTGGTTGCGGCTATGCTGCTCTGTGGGGCGTCCAATCCTAGCCACCCGCCGGCCTTCCGGCCGGCACCATCATCGCCGCGCGGCTGAGCCGCAAGAAGCAGTTTGCAGTCCAGTACCTATCTCCGTGACGGGCCTCTACCAGGATCCATCGGCTTACGAGCCCACCGCACCGCAAGCCGATGAGACCGAATCCGAATCGCGCGGTGGGAGCTTCGCGCCAGGCACTTGCGCGCATACTATGAAGTGCAGGAAAAACCGGAGCCGGTCACGGTTCTTCTTCCCTTGGAGAATACCGACCTTGAAACGGCATCGCTGAATTCGAGCCCTCGTTTTCTCAAACTGATCGAGCATTCCCGTTCCCGAATGAGGCAGGAGGGTGGCATTTCGAGCGCGGAGGTTCGTCGACGACTCGGCCTCACGCGAGGGGAGTGCTTCCACGTGCTGCTGCCGGTCTGGGTGCCCTTCCGGGTCTACCTTTTTCTGGAACGGCTTCTCGGGATTCGGCAAGTGTGAGAGGGACGCCAGGAGTCAAAGCATTCGACTTCCTCGAAGGGGACTTGCGGGGACTTTGGGTGTCCACTTCCGCGGAATGGGCGTTTTCCGTCAACTGACCACAGCCGACGTCAAGCAGCCCGGCAATCCTCCAGCGTTCAAAACGACGGTAAGCCCTCGCGCGCGTTCCAAAGCCGCTGTAGCTCTGCTGTTAATTCACGCTGCCGACCACCAAGGGGCAAAAGCCGCTTGGCAAGCACGAATGGCCATGTGATCAGCTGAAGACTGCCGAAGTCTCTCGTAATCTCTCTCGACACCCAGTCCCGAAGCTGCGTTAGGAGAATGGCCATTTGATCGTCGCCCGGAGCGAGTTGCTCTCCCGGACGAACGAGAGCGTGAACGATGTCCGTCGCGATCCTTGAATAGGATTGCACGTCAATGTCAAGAGAGTGAAGTAGCGCAACCGTATAAGCCCTCATGCCGTCCAGCCTGCCTGTACCCCCACGTTCCCATTCGTACCGGCCAATCATGACATGAACGTCCACGAGCAGGTCTTGGAGCTTCAGCTCGGATGCGATCTTCCGAACTTTGCCGAAAGTCGCGCCCGCCTTTCGCCGTGACTTGGATGAGATCTGGACCCGCAGGAGCTGGGTTAGCAAGAGCGCCCGCCCTTCTGCCTCCGGCTCATTGGAAAGGGCAGTGCGGAGTTCATCCTCCGCTGCCGCGTACTCATGCCGCTCCTCGTGGATCTCCGCGATCTGCGCGGCGCACATCGCTATGTAGTCTCGGTCCTGAGCGGCTGTAGCCGAGGACTTGGCTGAGCGGAAATGCTGCTCAGCAGCCGCCACGTCTCCGGTTACCTTGTAGAGTTCACCGAGGGTGTGGTGGAAAATATGAGGATCAGATTGATTAGGTAGCACTTTCTCGTATTTGCGAAGCTCCCGTAAAGCCGCTCTGGGGTCATCCAGAAAGAGAAGGAGTCGGGCATAGCTGAGCACGATTCGCGGCAAGATGCCCCGCTCATTGTGACGCTTGGCCTCGGAGATCGCCCGTTCAAATCCTCTCCTCGCGCCACCTAGACACCCTTCGCCCCACGCCAGTTCCGCTAGGCGTGCTTCAGACAGTGTGTATTCCCGCCATTGCCGGCTGCGGCGAGCGATATCTCGACACTTGCGGAGGAGCGGCCTGGCTTCTGTGATGCTTCCCTTCCCGAAGTAAGCCAGCGCGCGATTGCCAGCAGCAGACAGCGCGCCCTCAGCATCGCCGAGGGTCAGCGCAGTTTTTTCGGACTCCTGAAACGCCTGAATTGCTTGGTCGTGCTTTGCTAGCCCCCTCAAAGCCTCTCCGAGATTGTTCAATGATCTCGCAAGCTGCTCCTTGTTCGGCAGCTTGCGCGCCATCCGCGCTGACTGGCGGTGGAGACCTACCGCTTCACCGTACCTGCCCAATTCCTGGAGACAGACCCCGCGCTGATCGATGGCTCTGACTTCGTCCTCCGTCCGGTGAGCTTCAAGAGCTACCGCCTCAATCTTCGAGAGAATCTCCAGGGCGCGAGAGTATTCACGAACCTCCCACAACCAGGTGTAAAGCTTCGTGAGCACCCGCAGGATGTCCTGGACAGGACCTCTGGATTTCTCGAAGCACCGGGTAGTGGGTCAATTTGAAATTCCTCCCTCTTGACAGAACAGCCGCTTATCCGTCAGGCTGGAGGTATGCCAAAGCGCAGTAGCACTCAAAAGTTGGATGCCGTTCAGAATGCCCGGCGCGTGGTTTTGGAGTCCATCGAATCTTCCGAAGTCAGCCTCACTATAGTCTCGAATCCCGCCCTGCTGTCCAAGGTCATGGCCGAGATGGGGCGGAAGGGTGGTCGCATTGGAGGGAAGAGACGCCTGGAAACGATGACCCCGGAGCGCCGCAAAGAAGTAGCCTCTCAGGCTGCCACGGCCCGTTGGGCGAAGCGCAAGAAAACCAAGAAAAAGTAGAGTATTTTCGCACTTTTCTCTTGACATGCTAAAGCGCTGTAGTATACTTGGAATATGAACAAGCTCAACATGGCGAAGAAAGTCCAAGTGATCTCGGCCCTGGTTGAAGGGTGCTCGGTTCGCTCCACTTCGCGCATGACTGGTGTGGCGAAGGGGACTATCCTCCGGCTCTTGGCCGAAGTTGGGACGGCGTGCGCCGAGTATCAGAACGCCACGCTCCGCAACATCCCAGCGAAGTGCGTTCAGGTCGATGAGATCTGGTCTTTCGTCGGCTGCAAACAGAAGAACGTAACCGCCGAAAGAGCCGAGCGGGAAATCGTCGGGGATGCGTGGACCTTCGTCGCTATCGACGCTCAGAGCAAGCTCGCTATCAGTTGGCTTGTGGGAAGGAGAGATGCGGGGTGTGCTACCGAATTCCTTCAGGACGTTTCCAAGCGCCTGGCGAATCGGGTTCAGTTGACCACGGACGGTCACAAGATGTATTTGACGGCGGTCCTCGATTCGTTCGGTGAGGGTGTTGACTACGCACAGTTGGTCAAGATCTACGGCAACGATCCCGAGGGACAGAAGCGGTACAGCCCCGCGCAATGTCTGGGTGCCGATAAAATTGAAATTATCGGGAGTCCCGATCCGGTCCACATCTCCACCAGCTTTGTGGAGCGCCAGAATCTCACGATGCGGATGCAGATGCGCCGTTTCACCCGGCTGACGAACGCCTTCTCGAAGAAGATTGAGAACCACATGCACGCCGTCGCGCTGTTCTACATGTGGTACAACTTCGGGCGCATTCATCAGACGCTCCGGGTTACGCCGGCAATGGAAGCGGGAATCAGTCAGCATGTTTGGTCGATCCAGGAGATTGTTGCTGTAGGGCTGAACTTCGCGTTGGCTGCGTGATTGTCTGAAGTTCATGGTGCCTCCCAAAAACATCGAGTATCATTACTCGGCATGTGGAGACATCCTCCTCATTCAGAGTGAGCACACCACATCCAAGTGTTGTAGGAAGGGCTTGCCCTTGTTTCAGAACCAGCATAGAATCGAACCGTTCTGGAAACATTTCTTTGACTGGGTGAACCTGCCCGTGTCGGTCAAGTACGGACACGTCGGCGCTCTCAATCCCTACCTCTGGTCCAGAAATACCTCGGGGGTCACCTCAAAACCGGCCATTGAGGGACACCTCAAAACCGGCCATAGGAAGCCGACCCAGAACACACGATTTATACCCTACCGGAGACGGTTCCGGCAAGCTTTTTTTCTAGTCAGCATTTTCCAGTTCAGGCATGAGCCTGAACAACCGCGGACTGGGTCGGCGCTCGGCGGCAGGTGAATCCTCCTTTCGTTGCGTGGCAGTGAGCACCCGAAGGGCGCCAGCCGCGACGTTTTGGTCTTTGGGTTTGCGAGAAGAGGGAATCGTCGCCGGCGCGGTGGAAATGTGGGAATCGCGCCTTGGGCGATTTCCAAGGGGCGGTGGGAAACGTGGGAAACCGCAGTCTGGTTTTCCAGGTTTTCCATGGCCCCGGCATTTCCACCGCGCTTCGCAACATCTCCGCCTGGGTCCCTTCTTTGAATCACTGTTCTCATGGGATTACCTCATCCGGCCGTGGCGGCGGTCTTGGTGCGCCAACTGCGCGGGCCGCACTTCAGCAGGTGCCCGTGGTGGAGCAGCCGGTCCAGCATGGCGCCGACGGCGGCGGCATCGCCGAGGAGTTTGCCCCAGTCCTCGACCGGGCGGTTGGAGGTCAGCAGCGTGCTGGCCCGTTCGTAGCGGCGCATGATGATTTCCAGCAGATCTTCTGCCGCAGTCTGCGGCAGCTTACGCATGCCGAAGTCGTCGATGATCAGCAAGGGAACCGTGGCAACTGATTCCACATACCGTTTGCGCGTGCCGTCGATGACGGCTTCGGCGAGTTCCTCCAGCAAGATGTGAGTCTCCCGGTAGAGCACGCGGTAGCCTTGCTGGATGGCGGCCTGCCCGATGGCCTGCGCCAGATGGCTCTTGCCCGCGCCGCCCGGGCCGAGGAAGAGCGCATCCTCGCGCCGGCCGATGAACGCGCCGGTGGCCAGGTCGAAGACCAGGCTGCGGTTAATCTTCGGGTTGAAAGCGAAGTCGAAGTTGTCGAGAGTCTTGTCGGGATCACGGAAGCCGGCCTGTTTGCGCCGGCGTTCGAGCAGGCGGTCCGAGCGGCGCGTGAGCTCGTCCGAGACCAGACACGAGATCAAGTCGATGGGCGCCATGGGTTCGGCTTGCGCCTGGTGCAGCCGGGTTTCCAGCACGGCGGCGATGCCACCGAGGCGAAGCTGCCGCAGCGAACGCTGCAGCTCAATGAGATTCATGGTTCGTTTTCCTCCTTGGTTTTGTCGGCGATGAAGTCGCGGTACAGAGTGAGCTGGCGGATCAACGGATCGACTTGCCGCAAGCTGAGCGGGTTGTGGGGACGCCGCTCGAGATAGCGGCGAACAAAGCGGTACTCGAACACTTCCACTTCCAGAGCCGCGGCGCAGGCATCGTCGGTAGCCGCGGCTCCGTACTTCTTGGCGAGTGAGAGCACCCCCAAGATACGGCGCACCGCAGGTTCGCCCTGGTGTCGATGTATGCCCTGACAGAGCATCCCGATGTGGCGTCCGGCTTTTTCGGTTCTGGCCAGCAGTTGCAGTGTGCCGAGTGGCGTCCGACTGGGGCGGTCTTCATCCTTGATTCGATGGCCGCCGCGCTGCTGGCGCAGGTGCTCGCGCAGCAGTTGGCCGGTCCTTGGATCGAGGAGACGGATGTGCCGCTCGTCCCACTGGACCTGGACACGGCGGCCGATCCAGCCCGGCGGCGCGCCGTAGTAGGCGGCCTCGACTTCGACACAGCCGTCCAGATGCACGGTGCGCTCGCCGAACTGGTAGTAGCGGAAAGGCTCCAGGGGCAACGGCAGCAGCGCCGGCCGTTCCTCGGTAAACATCGTCGCCACTTGCCGCTTGGTGGTGCCGTGAATGCGGGTATCGGCCCAGCGCTCTTCCCAGCGATCAAGGTAAGCCTGGGCCTCTTCCAGGCTTTCGAAACGAAGCCCCTTCAAGGGCGTCTTCTTCGCGTGGCCGACGCCGGCTTCCACTTTCCCCTTTCGATCCGGATCTCCGACGCGGCACGGCAGAGCGACGACGCCGTAGTGAGCGAGCATGTCGCGGTAGAGCGGATTCAACGCGGGATCGTAGATGTCCGGGGCAAGCACGCCTTCGCCCAGGTTGTCGAGCACCACCACGTGGGTGACCCCGCCGAGCCGGCGAAACGCCCGCTCATGCAGTTCAACCCAGATGCGCGTACTGGAGCGAAAGGTGAGCAGGCGTACCGACTTGCGGCTGTAGCCGAGCGTCAGCACGAACAGCCGCGTGCGCTGATAGCGGCCACTGGCCGGGTCGCGGACCATCGGGCCGCTGCCGTAGTCCACCTGCGTCTCTTCGCCGGGAGGTGTCTCGATCACCACACGGGCTTCCGGCGGCCGGGTACCACGGAGCTTGCCAACAAAACGCTTGACGCTCTGGTAGGCCCCGCGGAAGCCGTGATCGTCCACCAGATCCTGCCAGATGGCCTTGGCGTTGCGGCCCTGGCCGAGTCCGATCTCGATCACCTCCCGGTAGGGCTCGCAGGCACTGGCGGAGGGACTGCGCCCCGGCGCCGGCTCTGGTTCGGCGGACGGGACGGGGGCTGAAGGTGCGCCAGAGTCGGGGGTCACCTCTATGGCCGGTTTTGAAACTGAGCCAGGGTCGGGGGTCACCTCTATGGCCGGTTTTGCCGGCGGTTGCTGTCCCCATCTGCCCGGTGACCGGGGTTCGATTCCGGAGGCCCGCAGGTAGCCTGCCGCGGTCTCGCGGCGCACACCGGTAGCCCGTTGGATATGCCGCAGCGTCCAACCCAGCCGCCCCAAGGCGATAATCTGTTGCTTCTTTTCTTCGCTCAAGACATTGCTCATCTCGACGGAGGGTAAACCTCCCGTCGTGGTCAATGTCCTGAGTCAGCTCCTATGGCCGGTTTTGAGGTGTCCCTCAATGGCCGCTTTTGGGTGTCCCCCGAGGGAAATATGGCGAATCGTCAGATTCAGAACCAACCATGCCCCAGTCTTGGTCTGGTCCTCCCAGGGATAGCGTTGAACGCTAGACAATTTACAAGTGCCTCCCAGAATAGGGACAGAGCGCAATGCCTCAAGTTCTTTTTGCAGGGAGAGTATAATGCGGCCTCTTTCTTTAGCTAGACGCCATGCCGCAGCGATAGTAAAACTGATCGTCATAAAGAACCAAAACCACGATTTGGCCGGAATATTGGCCGGGATGAGCCCCAGAATCAGAACAATGGTGCTCACTGCCGCCCCTCCAGCAAATCCAAAGAAGTGCAGGCGGTAAGATTTCCAGAATCCCATTCCTGCCAGTTTAGCACTGCTAAAGCGGAGTGGCACCGCCCCCGCAATCCAGGGGCCAGATGTGGGGGTCTGAAAATCCAAATTGACCCACTACCAAGCACCGCATCGACAGCGTGTAAGCGCGTCTAATGTTCGCAGCATCAGCGGCATACAAAATGCCGGCGTCCATATAGGTCTCCCAAAGCCGACCAGCAGAGCTCCAGTTTCCGAAGCGTTGCTCGATCCTAGCCACCTTCCGCAATCTGCCGAGGTCGAATCCTAAGAAGCCACCATCGACAACCCTGCGGCACTCGTCCGTGTGGCATCGGCTAATCCACTCAGGGGCCTTTCGAACTCGTGCTTTCTCAAGTGCACGTCGAAGGAAAGCCCGTCCCCGCAACGGGCGCCCCCTCAGCATCGACAGCACCCCGAGCGCGCGCAGGCTCGAGATTTCGCTCTCGGGGTCCTCGGCCCTGAGAGACAGGGCTAGGGCACCTTCAAACGCCTGAGCGGCCTTTCCGTATAGACGCATCTCATAATACGTTCGTCCCTCACATGTCGCCGTCAGGATCTGTGCAGTAACGTAGCCATGCTTGGCGGCGAGCCGGTGTGCCTGCCGATAGTATGAGAGCGCCCTCTTCAGCCGACCCGCATCAAAATGCACACTGCCGATGTTTTGGAGAGTAAGCGCAAGCGCGTGGCTATCGCCAACCTCTGCGGCCAGGTCCTTCGCTTCCCGAAGATGTTTGAGCGCTGTGTCCGCGTGGTGAAGAAATGCCATTACTTGGCCCATCTGACCGCACGCAACAGCGAGACCTGCAGCGTCTCTGATCTTCCGCTTCCGGGCAATACTGTCCTTGAGCAACTCAATGGCTTCGCGAGGAGACTGCTCGGCGATCACCGGTGCAAGATCGCCTTCTGCCCGCGCGATCAACTGATCGTCGCCTGTCTCGCGGCCGCATTGGATGGCCTTCTCAAAGTGCTGGATTGCCTCGTCTCGCCTACCTTGAGAGAAACAGACGACACCTATGTTTAAGTGGCTCTGGCCTCTCCAGTCCCCGCTTCCTGATCGGCGGCTCTCAGCCTGAAGCTTCGAGAACCACCTGGACGCCTCATCATAGCGACCTAAGTTGCTCAAGCAGACACCGGTGGAATTGTAAAGCCTGCACCGAACCTCTACCGGCATCCCGGCAACTCTACGGCTACCGGCAAGGGGTGCCAGAACCGCAAGGTACACATCATTCCAACCCCCGAGGTCCGGACCCTCCGCGACATCGGCCAGAGTGTTCACGCAGTCTTCATCGCGGCCGGCGAGGAAGTAGTGAAGCGCCAGGAACGGCGAGACGTTCGAGGTGGTCCCTGATTGGGGTCAGCACCGCGATCCACCGTTCGTTAAAGTTGGCCCAGTCAGGCTCCCCCTCGAAGAACCTCCGGACGCGTGGCGGAACACGCATCCCAATTCTAGAGTTGTCGATGAGCCCCGCCTTCGCCAGACGTGAACATTCACCTCGCCAGTTGATCTCGGGGAACAACTTTCGGAAGCTTTCGACGCGAGCCGGTACATGGGAGGTGGCCAGTAGCCCGAGAGCCTGTCTGGTCGTCTGTGAAAGCAGGGAGAACTGCTGTATTGCAGCGGTACTGTTGCCGCGGGGCCGCTTCGCCGCCCGCTTTCCGCACCTGCGCGCGAACATTTCAGCGATTTCGCGGACCGAGTGTTCTTCGAGGCTTAGATAGACTTGGTCCTCGCACAGCCCGAGAATGGGCGTGTCATCCAGGCGAATCGGCAGGATGAAGTCGCCTTTGCGGTTCCGCTCCTCGCGCCTTGCAGCCTGGAATTCAAGGCGGGGCCAGTCCTTCTGGACGTAATGCTGAGAGATCAATGGGATCACGAAACGTGACTTTGGGCCAAAGATCGCCTCGAAGGTGCCCTGCCGCTTCCCCCACAGATGGGCAAGGTGGTCTCGGTCGTAGAAGACTCTCATGCCACGAGATTTCAGGTGCTTGGCAAGTCTTTCCGCTATTCTGCGGTCATCGCCAGCGTATGACAGAGCTGCGTCGTACTCGTAGCGATTCGCACTCCGATTGGCCATAGCGCTTGTCGCAGTTTACGCTAATTTGATGGAAAAGGGGACTCCGCCGGGATCGGAAGCACCCTTTTCGGAAGCTTAGGTGGGCGCGCTTCGGAACTGCTAGGTCTCGTGCGGGCATTACGCAGGGACCTCGACCCTCGGGTCTCCGATGAAATCGTGCTGCGGGCACTTGACCTTGCCGCTGAGCCAATCTGGATCACAGAGGTGTCGGGACGTCACCGGAAGGGCTACGGCCCCTGCGGCTGGCGCGGGTCGGTAATGGAAGGCTGCCAAGCCTCTCGAAAACGCGCCGTTGGTCATTGCGTCCATGTGGACGAATCGTCGCCGACTCGCGGAACTGCCCGGCCGCCGCAAACCCCTCGGAAACGGCGGTCGGGGAAACAGATCCCGTGACGTGCACTCCCGGCACCCTCACTCTCCGTACCCGTCCCACCCTCCGCGAAACCTGTTCCGGACCCTCCCGGCAACCCGGACCACTGTGGTCTCCCCGTCGTCTACGACGTGCACCAGCGCCGCGGCAGGGTGGACGCCTTGCTCGTGCAAACGCGCCGGTGACCCTCCCTCCCCAGCTCTATCCCCGCCCAGATCAGCCAGTTCACCAGATCTCAAGTCACCAAATCCCCAATCCCCCGCTACACTGGGGCTGCGGACGGCTCCAGCGCCAACCTGTTTCGCCAGGGCGCGGGCCGCCGCGGACAGCGTTTTTGCCAAACGGACCCAATTTCTAGTAAGTGTCGCGGAATCAGTAGGTTGGATGTATGCTAAAGGACTTCAAGTTGATGCCGTGGTCCGGGTCTGGAAGTCCCTCCGGCGGCGTCCCGCGCTTAGAGCTTCACTTCGCTGATCTGAAGGGTGGGTTCGGAGTTCGTGTAGTTCGGGATATCCGCCACGATTGCCTGCGCGTGGGGCCCGAAAGCCGACTGAAAGGCTTCCGGCGAGTCGAACAACAGGTGCCCCATGGCCAGATAGGGTGCGGGCGATCCGGCCTCTTCGCCCCCAATGCCTTGCTCGACGGCCACGCCCTTCAGTGCCGCGCCGAGCAGGCGCCGAACCATCGGTATGTGGGTGTCGAGGTAGTAAGCCATGTCAAACGTGCTGCCCGCTGTGTTGGGATACATCACACTGACCTTGGTCATATGCTGGCCTCAGAGATCTTCCGGGCGCAGCCCCGTATCTTTGGCGATCTTCGCCAGAGCCGCCGGCCCGATCTCCTCGTTGTCATGAAAGCAGAACGTGAAGTTGCGCCACCCCGGCCGTTGCAGCTTTCGGTGAGAGCCGACCTGTTTCTTGAACATCCAGCCGTGTCTGAGCAGCGCCGAGTAGACCCGTCTAGCTTTTGTCGCACTCCAGGTGCTCACGCGGCGAACAGCACTTTCAGCGATTGCGGCAACTCGTCGCCGGTCTCAATCATGTCGGCGAGAACCTGAAGCGCGATCGCCTTCACCTTCCGCACTGCTGACTCTTCCGTGTCGCCGTAGGCCATAACTCCCGGCAGTTCGGGGACCGAAGCCAGGTATCGTCCGTCTTCTTCCCGCTCGACATCGACTTGTAGCGGTTGGATCTCGACCATGTGCCTACGCCGATTCTACCGCAATCCGACCCCGGTCTCCCGGTGACACCCCCTCCCCAGCTCTATCCCCGCCCGGATCAGCCAATTCGCGACATCTCAGGTCACCAGGTCCCCAATCCCCCGCTACACTGGGGCTGCGGACGGCTCCAGCGCCAGCCCGTCGCGCTAGTCAGCATCCCAGGCAGCGTCACCGTGCCCGGAGCAAGTGTCCATGCGGACGAGCGCTTGGAAGTGCTTGACCGTCTCCTGGTTGAGCTGGCGCCAATCCAGGCCGGCCGCGAAGCCGGAGGAACACAACACGAGTACGGCAATGATCAAGCGCATGTCGGAATCACGGAGACAGGTACTTCTTGAAGAACTTGATGGTGCGGTCCCAGGCGAGCGTGGCGGCCTCTTTGTTATAGCGCGCCGCGTTGGTGTCGTTATTGAAGGCGTGGTTCGCGCCTTCGTACATGTATATCTCGTAAGTCTTGTGATCCGCCTTCAGCGCGGCCTCGTAGGCAGGGATGCCGGCGTCGATGCGCTCGTCGAGCGAGGCGTAGTGAAGCAGCAGCGGCGCCGTAATCTTCGGCACGTCCGCTGCCGGGATCTGCGCGCCGTAGTAAGCGACGCTCGCGTTGAGCGAGGTCCCCGCGGCGGCGAGCCGGTTCACCATCCCTCCGCCCCAGCAGAAACCAACCACGCCGACCTTGCCGGTCGACTCCGCGTGCTTCGCCAGGAACGGCACTGCTCCGGCCAGGCGCGCCAAGGTCTCATCGGGCTTCAGGCCGCCGATCATCTTGACCGCTTCGTTCTCATCCGCGGGCGTGCCGCCCAACGGCGACAGCATGTCCACGGCGAAGGCCAGGAAGCCCTCGATGGCAACGCGCCGCGCGACGTCCTTGATGTGAGGGTTAAGGCCGCGGTTCTCATGGATGACGATGACCGCCGGACGCTTCTGCCCTCCCTGCAGCCTTGCCAGGTAGCCGGTCACCTTGACGCCGGCGGCTTCGTACCCGGCCTGCGAGGTGACCAGGCGGCTGTCGTTCTCGGGGATCGTCTGCGCCTTAGCGTAGTCGTTTTGGAGAACGGGCAGAAGAGCCGCTGCCGCCGCCGAACTCCCCGCGAGTTGCGTCAGGCGCTCCAGGAAACTCCTGCGCTCCATGCCCCCGTGGACATACTGGTCGTAGAGATTAATGATCTTCTGGTCCATTGTCTTACCCCCTTTCCCTCTCCAGGTGTTGCAACGCGAGTATAGCATGATGGGCCTGCCGCGGCTTCGAAAAGCTGCTATACCATGAGGACGATGCCGAGAAACACTATCCTGCGCCACGGACACGCAATCCTGGCGGTTGCTCTTGTTACCAGCAGTCTGCTGAATGCGACGGCGCTCGCTCAAACCTATCCGCCAGCGATGGGCGACTCGCGCGAGCCCGGGCCCGTTGCGAATCTGTCGCCCAAGCTGACCCCAACCGCCATTCATGCCGCCATGCGAAAAGTCGCCGACTGGCAGCTCGAGCGGTCGGCTTCCGGCTTCAACCTCGATTGGACCTTCGCGGCTCTGTACACGGGCTTCATGGCCGCGTCACGAAGCCTGGGCGATCCCAAGTACGAGAACGCGATGCTGGAGATGGGGAAGCGCTTCCAATGGCAACTCGGGCCGCGCCTCGCGCACGCCGACGATCATGCGGTGGGCCAGACCTACCTGGAGATCTATCTCAAGTACCGCGACCCCGCGATGATCGCGCCGCTTCAGACGCGATTCGACCAGCTCATGAAGATCCCGGACGATCCCGCGCAGCCGGTTTATTGGTGGTGCGACGCCCTGTTCATGGGCCCGCCGGCGTGGGTGCGCCTGTACGCGGCCACGAAGAACACCGCCTACCTCGACTACATGGATCGCCAGTGGTGGATCACCTCCAAGCTGCTCTACGACACCAAGGAACATCTGTATTCCCGCGATGCAAAGTACCTCGACCAGCACGAAGCGAACGGGAGGAAGGTCTTCTGGTCGCGGGGAAACGGTTGGGTCATGGCAGGGCTGGCGCGTGTGCTCGAGTACCTGCCCCGTAACTACCCAACCCGGCCAAAGTACGTCGCGCAGTTCAAAGAGATGGCATCGGCGATCGCCAAGATCCAGGGAAAGGATGGGCTCTGGCGGCCCGGGCTGCTCGATGCCGCCGCCTACCCGCTTCCCGAGACTTCCGGCTCCGCTTTCTTCGTCTATGGGCTGGCGTGGGGTATGAACCACGGGATCCTCGATCGGAAGACCTACGGTCCGGTGGTGCAGAAGGGTTGGGAGGGACTGTTGTCGCACGTTTATGCCGACGGCCGCCTGGGCTCCATGCAGCCCGTGGGCGAGGCCCCCGGGCACTATGAGGTTGGCTCCAGCTACGTGTTCGGGGTCGGGGCCTTTCTGCTGGCTGGCTCGGAGCTCGCCCCCGCAGGGCCCCTGGCACGGTTCACCGTGGTCAACGCCCTCGACCAGGCCCGCCCCGAGGAGGTCGTCGAAATTCCGCTGCGGGACGTGCTCTCGCACGCTCGCGGAGCAGCCCCCGAGACCCTGGCCGTCCGCGAGACCGCCAGCGGCAGGGTCCTGCCTACCCAACTTTATAGCTCCAGCGGGGGCAGCGCGCCGGATCTCCTGCTGGTCCTGGCCGGCTTGGCCCCGAAGGGGAGTCTTGACCTTGCCGTCCAAGCGGGCGCCTCGCCGGCCGCAAGCCAACCTCTGGTGTTCGGAAGATTCGTTCCCGAGCGCCAGGACGATTTCGCCTGGGAGAACGACAAGATCGCCTTCCGCATGTATGGCCCCGCCCTCCAGAGGACCGGCGAAATCAGTTCGGGAGTGGACGTCTGGTTAAAACGGGTTCCCGGCCTGGTGATCGACGACTGGTACAGAAAGGACCTGGAATCCGCCCAACGGCGCGACAACGCCTTCTCGTATCACAGGGACTACGGGCAGGGGCTGGATTCCTACACTGTGGGACCGACGCTGGGCTGCGGCGGAACGGCGATCTGGGACGGGAGCAAGATCATCCGTTCCAAGAACTACGTCACCTGGAAGGTGCTGGCAAGCGGACCCGTTCGAATAGCCTTCGAACTCACCTACGCTCCCTGGGAAACGAATGGCGTCCAGGTTTCCGAGACGAAAAGGATCGCGCTGGATGCCGGCTCGCACTTGAACCGCATGGAATCCACCTTTCGCGCCACGGGCGCCGGGCCGTTGGCGGTTGTTGCCGGAGTGGTCATGCATCCCGGCGCCAATCTGGATGTAGCGCCGGACACAAGTTTCCTCTCGGTGTGGGAGCCGCCCGACGACAAAACAGCCGGCATGATCGGGACTGGGATCGTTTTACCCCCCGGCGAAAAGGCGGAGGCAAAACAGGCTGACGGTCACGCGCTCTTCTTGTTCGGAGCGCAGGCCGGCAAGCCGCTGGGTTACTATGCTGGAGCGGGCTGGTCGAAGAGCGATATCACGGATCAGAAGACCTGGGATCGATACTTGGCCGATTTCGCGGCCCGGCTGAAATCACCCCTGAGAGTGCAATGGAAGTGAAAAGGAGCAATGGCATGAAGCAGTACCAGATGGCCGACGCGGTTCGGTACGCTCGAATGACCACCCAGGAGCTGCGTGAAACTTTCCTGGTGCAAGACCTCTTCCAGCCGGGCGTGATCTCCGCTGCTTACGTGGATTTGGACAGGACGGTGATCGGTTCCGCCGTGCCGGTGGGAGAGCCCCTGTCGCTCGGCACATTCGACGAGCTGAGGTCGTCCTGCTTCACCGAGAGACGAGAGCTCGGCATCTTCAACATCGGAGGCCCAGGAACCGTGATGGTCGGCGGGGAGGGCTATGCCCTGGAACATCTGAGCTGCCTGTACGTCGGGCGCGGCAACCAGGTCATTTCGTTTGCCAGCACGGACCCGCTCCGGCCCGCCGAGTACTATCTACTCAGTTATCCGGCTCACAAGGAATATCCCACGGCGCTGGCCGTGAGGGGCCAACTGCAAACGACGGATCTGGGTTCTCCCGAGACGAGCAACCAGAGGCGCATCAGCAAGTGCATTCACACCCAAGGACTCCGGAGTTGCCAGCTCGTCATGGGGTTCACCGAATTGGCGATCGGCAGCGTATGGAACACCATGCCCTCGCACACGCACATGCGGAGGTCGGAGATATATCTCTATTTCGGCCTTGGAGAGAAGGGTCGGGTCATACACCTGATGGGGCCCCCCGACCAGACCAAGCACCTGGTGGTCGCCGACAAGCAGGTGGTCATTTCGCCAGCCTGGTCCATTCACTCCGGCGTGGGCACGACGAACTACACCTTCTGTTGGGGCATGGGGGGAGAGAACCAGGAGTTCAGCGACATGGACCCCGTGGACGTGGCGCGGCTAACGTAGCCCGCCCGGCACGGCTTCGTACCAGATCATCCGACCACTTGAACGCGGCGGTGGATCAGCCTCTTACGACCAGGTCGGGGCGGATGTCGACGCCGAGGCCGGGCTTTTGCGGCAGCGGCAGGCAGCCGTCCTTGTCCAGCGCCGGCGCCTCGGTGAAGATGGCGAAGTAGTCGCGGTAGTCGCAGGTCGGCGGATCGTGCAGCAACTCGATGTACGGAGCGTGCGACCAGGACGCGATCAGGTGGAGGTGGGCCAGCATGCCCAGGCCGTTGCCGCCATGGTGCGGCACGACCTTCGCGCCGAACGCTTCGGCCAGCGTCCCGATCTTCCGCACGTCCGTGATCCCGCTGATGTTCGCCTCGGGATTCAGGATGTCAAAGACGTGCTGCTGGAGGATCCACAGGTACTCGTGAACGCCGCGGTTGTTCTCGCCGCCCGCCAGTGGGATCGCCAGCAGACGATTCAGCTCGGCGAGTTGGTCGTAGTAGTAGCGCGGCAGCGGCTCCTCCAGCCAGGCGCAGCGCAGGCGCTCCAGCTCTCGCGCCGTTTCGAGCGCGCGGCGGAAGTCCCAGAGAATGCCGGGCTGCCAATTGCCCGCCGATTGCGCCTGGTTGGCATCCACCATTAACTCCATCTGGTCGCCGATGGCCGCGCGCACAGTCTCCACCGCGTGGATGTCCTCCTTCATGGTTTCGTAGTGGATGCGCATCTTGGTGGCGCGCCAGCCCTCGGAGCGGAATCGCCGGGCCAGCTCGGCGCGCTCCTCGGGCTTGGAAAGCTGCACCATGCTGGCGTAGGCCGGCACCTTTTCCTTGACCGCGCGAAACAGCTTGTAGAGCGGCTGGCCGCAGGCCTTCCCGACCAGGTCCCAAAGGGC
The DNA here is from genome assembly GCA_963798455.1 of Bryobacterales bacterium. Taxonomy (GTDB): domain Bacteria; phylum Acidobacteriota; class Terriglobia; order Bryobacterales; family Bryobacteraceae; genus CAWCTD01. The sequence continues at coordinate 2,078,022 of CAWCTD010000003.1, read as the reverse complement.
GATATCCACGCCAGGCCCGCCGCGCGCCGCAAGATCGACGTCGAAGGGATCTTTGCCGACGAGGCTCTGCCCGGCCGCCGCCGGGTTCTGCCCGCCTGCCGGCCCGATTCCAACCAGCCCCTGGTCGGTGTGGATCTCGACGATCGAGCCGCCCCCCTGGCGGAAGGTCATGCGGCTGCCTGGGGCCCAGGCGGGCTCGAGCCAGCCGATCTCCTTGATGACGCGCAACTGCACGGAACGGACTTCGGTGATCTTGAGCCTGCCGGGCCGTACCGCGGCCTGGGACGACAGCAGCCGCCGCGCGGTCATTGGGAAGGCAGCGGAAAAACAGAAGGTTCTGCGGGTCATGGCTTTCCTCTATCGCGGTCGATTATAGCAAGAGCAATTCGCGATGGCGTCAGCAGCGGGGGCCGGATTCTGCTGCACGTAGACGGGGTGGGGTGTCTCTACTTGGAGAAGCGGAACACAAGGCCTGTGGAAAGGCGGAGGTTCCGCTCTGTGCCGGAGTAGCCTAAGCGGGTCAGCACGAGCTCCGGCTGGATGAGGCGGTAGCTCATGTGATCGGTCAGGCGGACGTCCACACTGCCGCCGAACGAAGCCGCGAAGCTCGTCTTCGTCGGGAGTGCCAGCGACGCCGGCGGAAATAATGACGAGATGAAATACACGGGAGCATCCAGAGTGCCGTGAGCCACGCCAGCCAAAGCCCGAGCGCTGAACGCCAGCCTGGCCCGCCGTGCCAGTCGGAACTCAGGGCCGAATAAGAGAGAATACTTGCGGATATTCGGCGGCTCCGGGTATAGGGTCACTCGCTCCTGAAGAACAGCCCCGGATGAGGAAACAAACGTGAATGCTGCTCCGTAGACTGCCTGCGCCTCTCCGTAGTTCCCACCTACATCGGACAGCAGACCAACCCGCGGGGTCACATTCAACTTCAGCCCGGCCTTCCAACCGTTCAGAGACACCGAGCCGTTCGTAGGCATGTGGTGCATGTAAGAATAGCCCCCGAACAGCTCGACCCTCGGCAGATCTTCGCCGGAAGCAGGTACGAGTGCCAAAGCCGCCAGGGCGGCAAAGGTCACGAGAGCCCTGCTTCCGCCAAACACAGATTGATCGTAGCACCAGACACACCCCGCCGCCTGGAGCAGGGCGTGGATGTAGCCCAGGGAGAAGGAGCGGTCTACCGCGACGTCTGCACCTTGGGCGTCGCCAGGTAACCGATGATCTGATCCTTGCGGAGCTCGTTCACCACGATCTCGTAAGGGGTGCGCGCCTTGGCGACGTAGAACTGGAGCGGCTCGTTGATGTTCTTGTCCTTCTTCTCGACCTTCTTGTCGTCGGCGATGAGTTCGACGGTGTACTTGTTCTTCTTCGTATCTACCTTGGTGACGCGCATGGTGATGTCGCCGACTTTATGCATCTGCTTGCTCTTGACCAGGTTGAACTCGTAGTAGTTGCGGTCGCCCATCGCTCTGAGCGCGCCCAGTTCCTTCCCGTTGGTGGCGATCAGGCCGCTCTGCACGCCGAGGTCGCCGCGGACGCTCTTCAACTCCGCAATGGTCTTTTCCAACTCGGACTTCGTGGAAGCGACCTCGCTCCGAACACTGCTCACTTCGGTTGACACGTCGGCGATCTTGGACTGAGCACTGCTGGTGGCTTCCTTGACCTCGTTGATTTGGCTGGCCGTCTGCTGCTGTTGCCTCTTCTGCTCGGCATCCAACCTCTTGGCCAGGTCCTCGGCGTGGCGCAGGGCCTCGGTCTTGGCCTGCCCAGCCGCCACGGCGGCGGTGCGCTGAGCGTTGGCCAGATCTTCGCGGAGCGAATCGAGGTTGCGGCGATTCGCCGAGTCGAGAAGTGAGGAGGCTTCCTGCACCTTGGAGACCTCCGCCAGCACGGCCTCGCGCATGACGCGCAGGTCGGCGCGCATGCGATCCACCTGCAGGAAAAGGTAGATGGACGACGCTACCAAGGCAATCACCACGCCCCACAGCATGGGCAGGGCAATTTTCGACAGGCTCGACGTTGACGACTTACTGGCGCTGGGTTCGGACACGCGACTCCTCCTTTGGCAGATGCGGAATTATGCCTCTCTTAATCTACCACTTAAATCGCCGGTTCTGCGCCGCAACACCCGGACCGGCCGCCGTGAGGCGGCTCACGGCAGCGCCGCACGATCCCGGGCCTTTGCACAGCCGCGGCCAAATTGTATACTGATCGGTAGGTATGAAAGTGTCCACCCGGGAGAGAATCCGCACCGCCGCGATGGCGTTGTTCGCCGCGAAGGGCTACGCAGCGACGCCCACGCGGGAGATCTGCAAGCGCGCGGGCATCACCAAACCCGCCCTCTACTACCACTTCAAGAGCAAGGAACAACTGTACCGCGAACTCATCCTGGAGGCCTGCGCTGAACTGGTCCGAGCTCTCACTCTGGCCTCATACCGCGGGGCAACAGCCCAGGAGAAACTGGTCAACGTGATGGCGGCGGATTTTACGCACACCATGCGGAATCCAGGGCTCTCGGCGATGATATTCCGGATGGTCTTCGCGCCCCAGAAGGAGGCTCCCAGCATAGACTACGTCAGGCTGGGCATGGACTGGGTCAACCTCATCTCGAGCATCTTGCGGGAGGGCGTGCGGAGGCGTGAATTGTCGTGCCGCCCGCGGGAGGTGGCCGAGGCTTTTCTGGGTGTGGACATGATCTATTCCATCAGTCACTTGGTCACGGGCGCGCCCCGGTTGGACCGGCGCCTGGCGAAGCGGGTCGTCCGCCTGTTGGTGGACGGCTGCGCTCCGAATTCTACCGATCGGTAGGTGAGAAATGAAGCAGTACTTCATACTTGCTGTTATCCTTTGCATCCCGGCCGCGGCCGCGACACCGCCGGAAAAGGAGAGCGTGACGCTGGAGGAGGCGGTGCGGCTGGCATTGGAACGGTTCCCGGACGTGGGAAAGGCCAAGGCGGCAGCGGACGCCCTGAAGGGGAAGATCCGGGAGGTGCGCTCCCAGGCGTTGCCGGAGGTGGACATCATTGCCGGCGGCAATCGCTCCCGGGACCCCAGCTTTCTGAACTCATCAGGTATTGAGAAGTTCCCCCCCGACTTCTTGAGCGCGATCCAGCCTGTGCCAGTCAATGTCTTCGACTACAGCATCAGCCTCAAGCAGCCGCTCTATACGGCGGGCAAGGTTGGAACGGCCTTGAGAATCGCCTCCATCGAAAGCGAAGGCGCGCTGCTGGATGTCGACCGCAGCGAGCAGGACCTGGCGCTGGAGGTTGTCCGCGCCGCCTACGGCCTGATGTGGGCGGAGCATTATAAGGAACTGGTGACCGAGACCCGCCAGCAGCGGAAACTGCACGCCGACATGGCGCGTGCCCGGTTCGAAAACGGCGTCGCCACCGAGGTGGACGTGCTGAGAAGCGAGGTGGCTCTCGCCAACATCGCCCCGGATGTGGTGCGCGCCGACAACGCCATCCGCCAGGCCCGGGCCCAGTTGAACTACTACCTGGTCCGCCCCCTCGACTTTCCGACCAGGATCTCCACGGGCTTCCAGGAGCAGCCTTGGGAGCAGTGGGACCTGGAGGCTCTGGCCCAGCAGGCGATGCGCAGCCGCCCTGAGGTGCAGCGGTCGAGGATCGCCGAACGCAGCGCGGAGGCGCAACTCCAACTCGCCAATGCCGAGAGCCGCATGCGCGCGGACCTCAGCAGCGCCTACGGCATTGTCTCGCGTTTCCCCAAGAACCTGTTTAACGGGCAGTATGCACGGTGGAGCGTTGGCGTCAATTTCACTCTGCCCGTTTTTGACGGTTTCAAGCGGAGCGGGCTGGTGTGGCAGGCGGTCGCCAACCAGCGCTCCGCCCGGCTGGACCGTGAGAAGCTCGAACAACAGGTTCGCCTCGGTCTCCAGCAGGGCTTGGACGAGATCAAGGCCGACACGGAAACGATCGTCGCGGCGCGGGCGAACATCGCGCAGGCCGAGAAGGTGCTTTCCATGATGCAGAACAACTACAAGTACGGCGCCGCCACCACGCTGGATATCGTGGATGCACAGACGGCGCTTTCCGAGGCCCGGACCAACCTCCTGCGCGGCATGCACGATTACTCCGTCGCCCGCGCGAACCTGCTGTGGACCGCCGGGAGGAACCCATGGGAATAGCTACGCGCATGAAGATCATCAAGCACTCTTTCGTTATTGCTGTCTGCCTTTCGATCTCTCTCCTGCTTTCCGGCTGCCGGAAGAAGGAGGGACAGGCCGTGCAGGCCAGCGAAGCGCCGGCGGTCCAGGTAAAGGTGGTGGAGGTTCGAGCCGAACCGTTCCACGCCACCGTCGCGGTGACCGGGACGCTGGTTTCCAGAGCGCTGGTGGTGGTGAAGGCCGAGATCATCGGCCGGCTGGTGAAGTTTTCCAAGCAGGAAGGCGACCCTGTGACAGCCGGGGAGGCTGTGGCGTGGGTCGACGACGAGAACTACCGGCTGGCGATGCAGCAGGCCCAGGCGGCGGTACAGGTGGCGGAAGCGTCACTTGCCAGGACTCGCGTGACCGCCGAGCACAACAAACTGGAGCTGGCGCGCGCGCACAACCTGATCCAGTCGGGCGGAATCACCGACCAGGACCTGCAGGCCGCGGACGCGGCCGAGCGCGACGCCCGGGCGCAGGTGGCTCTGGCGGAGGCGCAACTGGTGCAGTCGAAAGCCGCTCTTGAAGTCGCGGCGAAGAAGCTGCGTGATACCGTGATCCGGGCTCCCGTGGGAGGCGTGATCGAGCAGAAGTTCGTCAATCCCGGAGCGTACGTGGAAGCTCCCACGCAAGTGTTCGGCATCGTGGACAACCAGCGGCTGGAACTGGAGAGTCCGGTGCCCGCCGCACAGCTTGGACAGGTCCGCTCGGGCCAGAAGGTCACTTTCGCGGTGAACAGCTATCCGGGAACGGTCTTTGAGGGCCAGGTGATTGAGGTCAATCCCGCCGTCGACACGCTCACCAGGTCGGCTAAGCTGCGCATCGGGGTCAACAACAGCAGCAGCCGTCTCAAAGCCGGCATGTTCGCGCAAGGCGAGATCCTGACCGGCATCCAGCAGCAAGCCATTGTGATCCCCGCCGTGGCGGTCTATCGCGGCGCCGCGACGGGCGACGATGCCCATGTCTTCGTGGTGGAGAACAACAAGGCGGTCGAGCGGAGCGTTCGTATCGGCCGGGAGACGGATGGCCGGCTGGAGATCGTGTCGGGGTTGAAACCCGGCGACGTGCTGATCGCGGAGCAGAGGATCGAGCTGGCGAGCGGCGTCAGCGTCGCGGCGGGAAAGTAGGCCAGTATGTTCCTGAGTGATCTTTCTATCAAGCAGCCGGTGCTGGCGACCATGCTGGCGGCCACACTGGTGGTCCTTGGCATCTACTCCTACCGCGAGCTGAGCGTGGACTTGATGCCGAACGTGGAGCTTCCCGTCCTCACCGTCCAGACCCAGTATCCGGGCGCGGCTCCGGAGACCGTGGAGCGCGAAGTCACCAAGCGGATTGAGGAGGCGCTCAACACCATTCCCGGCGTGCGCCACATCTCGTCCACGACCACCGAGGGGATGTCGCTGGTGGTCGTGGAGTTCCGTCTGGGCGTCAGCATCACGACGGCCCAGCAGGACGCCCAGTCGAAGATCAACGCGATTCGCGCCGACTTCCCCAGGGACATGGACGAGCCGGTCATCCAACGGCTGGACATCAACGCGCAGCCGATCGTCTCGGTGGCGGTGGAAAGCCCGACGGCCGACGTGAAGACGCTGTCCTCCCTAGCCGAGAAGGTCCTGAAGAAAAGGCTCGAGAACGTTCCGGGTGTTGGCCAGGTGAACCTGGTCGGCCTCGCGCGGCGCGAAATCGAGGTGTTTGTCGACCGCGAGAAGTTGAAGGCTTTCGGCCTGACCTACGCCGAAGTGGCCGGGGCCCTCCAGAGCGAGAACATGGAACTGCCGGCGGGCAAGCTGGAGCAAGGCAAAAGCGAACCCCTGGTGCGCGTTTCGGGCAAGTTCCGTTCCGTGGACGAGTTTCGCAACCTGATCGTCACGGTGAGAAACGGCAGGCCGATCTTTCTTCCTGAAGTGGCGCGGGTCGTGGACGGGATCGAAGATCGCCGCAGTTCGGCGCTGATCAACGACCAGCCGGGCCTGGTGATGGATATCGTCAAACAGTCCGGCGCCAACACGGTCGACGTGGCTGACGGCGTGCGCGCGGTGGTGCGGCAGCTCAACACCGAACTGCCGCCGCACATCCGGCTGCGGCAGGTGGTGGACAGGTCGGTATTCATTCGCGACTCCGTCGCGGACGTTCAGGTGACGCTGCTGCTGGGCGGGCTGCTGACGGTCTTCATCGTTTTCATCTTCCTCAATAGCTGGCGCAGCACGGTGATCACGGGCCTGGCGCTGCCGGTGTCGGTCATCAGCACGTTTATCGTGATGAGGGCCTTGGGCTTCACCCTGAACATCCTGACCTTGATGGGACTGTCGCTGGCGATCGGTCTGCTGATCGACGACGCGATCGTGGTCCGGGAGAATATCGTGCGCCACATGCACGCCGGCGCGGATCACTTCACCGCGGCGCGCGAGGCCACCGCCGAGATCGGCATGGCGGTCATGGCGACCACCTTTACGATCGTCGCCGTCTTCGTGCCGGTGGCCTTCATGGGAGGCATCATCGGGCGGTTCTTCTACCAGTTCGGCATCACCGTGGGATTCGCGGTCCTGGTCTCCCTCTACGTGAGCTTCACACTAGACCCGATGCTGTCCTCGCGCTGGTACGACCCGGCGGCGGACCCCAGGGTGCCGCGGCGCTGGTTTGGACGCCAACTCAACCGGCTGAACGAGCAGGTCGACCGTCTCCGCAACGTGGTGGCGGGCACGCTCGGCTGGTCCCTGTCGCACCGTTGGGCGGTCATAGTCATCGCGACGGTGGCGATACTCGGCAGCTTTTCTCTATTCGGCAAACTCGGCTCCGCTTTCATGCCGGATGCGGACGAGAGCGAGTTCATGGTGAGCTACAAGGCTCCGCCCGGCATCAGCCTGGAGCGCTCCGAGGAAATCGCGAGGACGCTGATTGCGGAGGTCCGCAAGGACCCCGGCGTGGATTACACTTACACCACCGTGGGGGGCACCCGGGGGGAGGGCCTCAACGAAGGGAGCCTCTACGTGAGGCTGAAAGACCCGGCGACCCGGCGCTACTACCTGGCCATCATGGCCGATGCGCGCGCCCGCCTGAAGCGCTATCCAGCCCTTCGCCTGGCCGTCAGCCTGCCGTCCATGGGCGGCAGCGAAGCTCCCATCCAGCTCAGCCTCCGCGGCGACGACCTGGAGCAGTTGCGCGGTTACGGAAGCCGTCTGCTGAACATCGTCCGCAAGGTGCCCGGCGCGGTGGATACCGACACCAGCGAGGAAGATCCCCGGCCGGAGTTCCGCGTCACGTTGGACCGGAAGGCGGCGGGGGACCTGGGTCTCGATCTGGGGACGGTAGCCACGACCGTGCGCGGCTTGGTCGCCGGCCAGGTTGTCTCCCAGTACGAGGACCCCGACGGTGACAGCTACGATGTCCGTCTGCGGGTGGATCCTTCCCAGCGGAGCCGCGGCGGGCAACTGCTGGAGCTCGACCTCCCGGGCCAGTCCGGCCGGTCGCTGATTCCGCTGAGCCAGGTCGCCGCCGTCGAGAGGGGCTCCGCGCCTTCCAACATCCGCCGGCTGGACCTCATGCGCGAGATCCGCGTCACCGCGAACACCCAAGGCCGTTCGCTCGGAGAAGTCATCAACGAAATCAAGCAAGGCGCCGTGGCGCTTAACCTTCCGCCGGGCTACGGCATCCTGTACACCGGCCAGGCGGAGGAGATGAACGAGAGCTTCGGGTACGTGGGCCAATCGCTGATTCTGGCGATCGTGCTGATCTACGCGATCCTGGCCTCCCAGTTCCGCAGCTTCATGCAGCCCTTCGCGATCATGCTTTCCCTGCCGTTGTCGCTGGTCGGTGTGGCGGGCATGCTGTACCTGGTGAAGGACACCTTGAACATGATGTCCATGATCGGAGTGATCCTGCTGATGGGCCTGGTTACCAAGAACGCCATCCTGTTGGTGGACTTCGCCAATGTGCAGCGCCGTGCCGGGGCCACGCGCCGCGACGCTCTTATCGAAGCCGCCCGGGTGCGGCTGCGGCCTATCCTGATGACCACTCTGGCCATGATCTTCGGCATGTTGCCCCTGGCGTTCGAACTGGGCTCGGGGGCCGAGTTTCGCGCTCCCATGGCCCGCGCCGTGATCGGCGGCCTGATTACGTCCACGCTGCTCACGCTGATCGTGGTCCCGGTCGTCTACACCTACCTCGACGGCCTTGGCACGGGGTTTGCCCGCTGGTGGCATCGCCGCACGCCGGCGCACGCTCGGCTGGAGGAGCACGTGCCGGAGAGTGTCGAATGAGCCCGGCGCTGGCGCTTGCCGAGCACTCGATCGCGAGAGCAGTGATTCCCTGGTAGTACTGGCACTTTTCTGAAAGCCGTGTGTGAGATTAGTGCTTGCCTCTAAGTAAATCTTGAAGCAAGCTTGATTATCATGGAGCGACGGCGGGGTACCCGATACCCGGTGCGCCTCGACTGCAACTTGTCCCTCCCCGACGGGCCCACAGCAAGCATGTCCGGCCTGACAGTGAACATGAGTAGCTGTGGGGTCCTCGTATCCTTCCAAGCTGATGGACCCTTGCCCGCGAAGCCTAAGGTCGGTGGACTGGCACGGCTCGTTGTGGAGTTACCGCAGGCGCCCTACTTTCGCGGGTGCTGGCTGGACTGCAAGTGCCGGGTAGTCCGAGTGGTCAAGCAGACCGACGCGCACTTGGTCGCCTTTCACGTTGGGCGCTATTGGTTCCGGCCTTCTCCGGAGAGCGCTTCGGACGACACGTAAACCTTCAGTCGCTCAGCGCGGGTCCGCCCGCCCACGCGCGCGCGGCGAGCACGTGCCGAATAGCGTGGAGTGAGGGAAGGGACGATAAGTCCCTGTCGCCGTTTGAGTACCGCACGCGAGTACCGTGGGGCCTAAGAGCCAGGGTTTATGGTACCGTCGGTACCCACATACCCGATGTTACCCATAGGACTTTTCCTCTTCCGTCCCCCACGTTATTCTATTGACATACACACCTTTTGGTTCCATACTCCGAAATGCATCAGACGTTGTTCGCGGGCAGGCGGCATCAGCAAAGGGTTGCGTGCCCCTGGGAGGAGCGGGAGTGGAGAAGCCTGCCATTCGCGCTGGACGAAGCATCCCACCTGAGTTGTCCCACACTAGCGCTGTCCGCGTGTCAGCAAGGAGAGAGGTCATGGACAAGAGAGTCTCGTTGAAATGGTTACTCTGCGTCGTAGCGATCAGCCTCGCTATCACGTCGACGTTGTTCGCTGTTACCGCCACGGTCACGACCGACAAGAAACTGTACTCTGTCGGAGCGACCATGGTAGTGTCCGGACAAGGGTTTACAGCCAATTCGTTGATTAATGTGTCCGTGTTGAGACCGGACCATCAATCCGACTTTCTGCCTGGCATCATCAGCGACGCTACGGGCGCGTTCTCGGCGCCCTACACGCCTCCTCTGATTCCCGGCCGCTACAAGATCACGGCCACGGACGGCGGCAACAGCGCCAGCACCGCGAGCACCGAGGCGGACTCCATCGGCTACAGCAAGGCGGTCTATAACAAGGGCAGCTTTGCGCCGAACGACACGACCGGCGTTTGGACGACCGGGAATGCTGGCAGTAACTATTTGGAGAACCAGTGGGCGTATTATCAGTACCAGATTACTGGCGTGCCCACCATAGCGTCGGCGTGCACCGGTACGGAGGCGGTTTGCGGCGTGCCCAGCTTCGACGTGGATTTCAACCACCACCAGTCGAATACGGATGCCATCTTCGTTGACTCCTTGGCCAATTTCCGGGTTTGCGTCGACTGCGACCTGACGGATCCTAGTCAAGTGTATACGGGGAACAGCCCCAGCCAGGGCTTGCTGTTGAACGGCATCCCGTACCCGGCTAGTGGAGACAACTTCTGGGTGGTGCCGACGATCAACGGCGCCATCAGAGCTTCCAGCGACACTAGCGCGGTCATCTCCGTTATCAACGAGCCCTTCGCCGACAAGGTAGCCTGCCCCGCTGCGGCCGCCGACCCGTTGAACACACCGTCCGACTTCCACTGTTTCCACGTAAGCGGAAAAGCTCTGTCTTCGGAGTTCCTCAGCGCTCTGAACACGGACCGGCCGGACGGACAGCCTCACAGCATCACGATTTTCTATGCCGCGCACTTGGCGGCCAGCTTCGTTTGGCTCCAGGGTTTTGAGGCAAAACTGGGCTGCATCGGGAATATCAGCTACGTCTCACCCTACCCTCTGGACATGCCGGACCCCACAGCCTACGGCACGAACGCGTACAACCCGACTGCGGGCGCATGCTCCATAGACGGGAACTCGTGGACCGGGGTATTCAACGGCGTCGGCGCCGCGACCGGCTCTTCGCGACAGTTCCAAATCGACAACCAAACGGACGGCCCGAAGGGCGGTCTGACCCTCCCGATACCGAGTGTTCCGGCGCCGAGCAACCACATCATCATCACCAAGGTAACGAATCCGGCGTCGGCGGTGGGAGCGACCTTTAGTTACACCGGGTCATTCGGCTCGTTCAATTTGGACACTGATTCCGGTACGGCCACGCCCAACACGACGACGTTCAACTACATTGCGACTGGAGTGGCGTACACCGTGACGGAGGGCTCGACAGCAGGCTGGAATCTCACTAATTTGGCCTGTGCGGTTACCAGCGGGACGGACACGGGCGGAACGATTTCGACTAGTCTGGCAACTAGTACCGCCTCGATCACTCTGGGGCCTTTGGATGGTGGCGTGACCGTCACCTGCACGTACACCAATACCCTCGCGCCGAAACTGACGGTGAACAAGGTTCTCGTGCCGAGCACCGATGCGGGGTTGTTCAACCTGCAGATTGACGGGGCGACCGCCGGCACGGGCGCCAACGTAGGCAACGGCGGCACCACGGGGGCGATTGACAGCAGCATCGGCGCCCACACCGCGGGTGAGACGCAGGGGACGGGCACACTGCTCGCCGACTACACCACGGTGATCGGCGGCGACTGCGCGGCCAATGGCAGCGTCACCCTGGCGGCAGGCGACAATAAGGTCTGCACCATCACCAACACGCGTAAGCCCAAACTGACGGTGAACAAGGTTCTCGTGCCGAGCACCGATGCGGGGTTGTTCAACCTGCAGATTGACGGGGCGACCGCCGGCACGGGCGCCAACGTAGGCAACGGCGGCACCACGGGGGCGATTGACAGCAGCATCGGCGCCCACACCGCGGGTGAGACGCAGGGGACGGGCACACTGCTCGCCGACTACACCACGGTGATCGGCGGCGACTGCGCGGCCAACGGCAGCGTCACCCTGGCGGCAGGCGACAATAAGGTCTGCACCATCACCAACACGCGTAAGCCCAAACTGACGGTGAACAAGGTTCTCGTGCCGAGCACCGATGCGGGGTTGTTCAACCTGCAGATCGACGGGGCGACCGCCGGCACGGGCGCCAACGTAGGCAACGGCGGCACCACGGGGGCGATTGACAGCAGCATCGGCGCCCACACCGCGGGTGAGACGCAGGGGACGGGCACACTGCTCGCCGACTACACCACGGTGATCGGCGGCGACTGCGCGGCCAACGGCAGCGTCACCCTGGCGGCAGGCGACAATAAGGTCTGCACCATCACCAACACGCGTAAGCCCAAACTGACGGTGAACAAGGTTCTCGTGCCGAGCACCGATGCGGGGTTGTTCAACCTGCAGATTGACGGGGCGACCGCCGGCACGGGCGCCAACGTAGGCAACGGCGGCACCACGGGGGCGATTGACAGCAGCATCGGCGCCCACACCGCGGGTGAGACGCAGGGGACGGGCACACTGCTCGCCGACTACACCACGGTGATCGGCGGCGACTGCGCGGCCAACGGCAGCGTCACCCTGGCGGCAGGCGACAATAAGGTCTGCACCATCACCAACACGCGTAAGCCCAAACTGACGGTGAACAAGGTTCTCGTGCCGAGCACCGATGCGGGGTTGTTCAACCTGCAGATTGACGGGGCGACCGCCGGCACGGGCGCCAACGTAGGCAACGGCGGCACCACGGGGGCGATTGACAGCAGCATCGGCGCCCACACCGCGGGTGAGACGCAGGGGACGGGCACACTGCTCGCCGACTACACCACGGTGATCGGCGGCGACTGCGCGGCCAACGGCAGCGTCACCCTGGCGGCAGGCGACAATAAGGTCTGCACCATCACCAACACGCGTAAGCCCAAACTGACGGTGAACAAGGTTCTCGTGCCGAGCACCGATGCGGGGTTGTTCAACCTGCAGATCGACGGGGCGACCGCCGGCACGGGCGCCAACGTAGGCAACGGCGGCACCACGGGGGCGATTGACAGCAGCATCGGCGCCCACACCGCGGGTGAGACGCAGGGGACGGGCACACTGCTCGCCGACTACACCACGGTGATCGGCGGCGACTGCGCGGCCAACGGCAGCGTCACCCTGGCGGCAGGCGACAATAAGGTCTGCACCATCACCAACACGCGTAAGCCCAAACTGACGGTGAACAAGGTTCTCGTGCCGAGCACCGATGCGGGGTTGTTCAACCTGCAGATTGACGGGGCGACCGCCGGCACGGGCGCCAACGTAGGCAACGGCGGCACCACGGGGGCGATTGACAGCAGCATCGGCGCCCACACCGCGGGTGAGACGCAGGGGACGGGCACACTGCTCGCCGACTACACCACGGTGATCGGCGGCGACTGCGCGGCCAACGGCAGCGTCACCCTGGCGGCAGGCGACAATAAGGTCTGCACCATCACCAACACGCGTAAGCCCAAACTGACGGTGAACAAGGTTCTCGTGCCGAGCACCGATGCGGGGTTGTTCAACCTGCAGATTGACGGGGCGACCGCCGGCACGGGCGCCAACGTAGGCAACGGCGGCACCACGGGGGCGATTGACAGCAGCATCGGCGCCCACACCGCGGGTGAGACGCAGGGGACGGGCACACTGCTCGCCGACTACACCACGGTGATCGGCGGCGACTGCGCGGCCAACGGCAGCGTCACCCTGGCGGCAGGCGACAATAAGGTCTGCACCATCACCAACACGCGTAAGCCCAAACTGACGGTGAACAAGGTTCTCGTGCCGAGCACCGATGCGGGGTTGTTCAACCTGCAGATTGACGGGGCGACCGCCGGCACGGGCGCCAACGTAGGCAACGGCGGCACCACGGGGGCGATTGACAGCAGCATCGGCGCCCACACCGCGGGTGAGACGCAGGGGACGGGCACACTGCTCGCCGACTACACCACGGTGATCGGCGGCGACTGCGCGGCCAACGGCAGCGTCACCCTGGCGGCAGGCGACAATAAGGTCTGCACCATCACCAACACGCGTAAGCCCAAACTGACGGTGAACAAGGTTCTCGTGCCGAGCACCGATGCGGGGTTGTTCAACCTGCAGATTGACGGGGCGACCGCCGGCACGGGCGCCAACGTAGGCAACGGCGGCACCACGGGGGCGATCACCAGCACCATCGGCGCCCACACCGCGGGTGAGACGCAGGGGACGGGCACACTGCTCGCCGACTACACCACGGTGATCGGCGGCGACTGCGCGGCCAACGGCAGCGTCACCCTGGCGGCAGGCGACAATAAGGTCTGCACCATCACCAACACCCGCAAACCCCGGCTGACGGTCAATAAGGTAACCGTCCCAGCCAACGACACCGGCAAGTTCAACCTGCAGATTGACGGGGCGACCGCCGGCACGGGCGCCAACGTAGGCAACGGCGGCACCACGGGGGCGATCACCAGCACCATCGGCGCCCACACCGCGGGTGAGACGCAGGGGACGGGCACACTGCTCGCCGACTACACCACGGTGATCGGCGGCGACTGCGCGGCCAACGGCAGCGTCACCCTGGCGGCAGGCGACAATAAGGTCTGCACCATCACCAACTATAGGAAACCCAGGCTGACAATCATCAAGAACAGCAAGGGCGGAACAGGAACGTTCTTCTACACTGTCTCTGGTCCGACTCCGTCCAGCCCCAGCATTCTGACCTCTGGAAGTCCCAATGGAACGGGGCAGAGCGGACCGGGCTATATCAACATCGGTTCCTACAACATTCTCGAACAGGGGCCGCCAGCAGGATGGACTATGACGGGCGCGGGTTGTAGCCTTGGCAGCAGCCACGGAGACACTAACCCTGCTGATGGCATACCTGATAGCTGGGATTTTGTCGCCTCGTGGGGTGACAACATCGTCTGCACCTTCGAGAACACCAGCGCTCTGACTACACGCACGCAAGGCTTCTGGGCCACACATACAGACCTCGCAAACAACGTCTGGAACGGCACCTCCGCCGTGCTGGGCGCGACTCCTCTGGGTGGCGATAGCATGCTTTGCGGCGTTGAGATCACAGCCACAGCCACGACTGAAGAAAACTGGCTCATGGGCGGCTTTTGGGCGAACATTGCTAACGCGACAGGCAAAGGCAAAGACAAGGGGAAGAGGGATGAATTCGACAAGGCGAGGATGCAGATGTTGCAACAGTACCTCGCTGCCGTGCTGAATGTCCATGCGTTCGGCACCGCCCCCCCGGAGAGTCTCCAAGTCGCCAGGGACGCCTACTGTGGTGCCGATAATGCCGCGACTCTTGCCGCCATCAAGGCCCAGATCGGCATCTTGGGCTCCTTCAATGAGAGCGGAGACAGCGGCGTATTCACTCCAGGCGAGTCCGCGACTCCGAGTATCTCGAAGGGTCAGGCGGACATCGACGCTTGGGATAACCCGGCTGTCCCGGGCAGCTCGGACGAGGAATAGCGGTGATTTTCCATGCCCGGCCGGAGTTGTCGGCCGGGCATGGGAGTGAGGTAGGACTTAGCGGACCTGACCGGTTGGAAAGCCGGTGGGGTCCGTTTCTGTTTGTGCTAAGGAAACTTGAAAACTAGACGAGAAGCTCTCATGTGGAAACCTTCCGCTCTCTTGCTGGTTGTTTCTTGCCCAGACGGCGGCTCTCAGTGCCGGGGATCTGAACACCGCCAGCACCCGAATCTCCGTTTCCGCGGCGCCGGCTGGGATCTGTTCAGCGATGCTTCCCGACGGGCGCTCGCTGGTCAGCGGCGGACGCGGCGCCGAAGGCCCGCTGGCTTCGGCCGGGTACTTCGGCAAGGATGGCACGATCACGCCCACGGCGCCCATGCTCGAAGCCCGCACGGGACACGTCTGCACCGCTATACAGGACGGTGCCGTGCTGGTGGCCGGGGGAACCGGCAAGAACGGCCCCACCAGCTCCGCCGAGATCTTCCGTCCCGAGACGAATACCTGGAGCCCAACCGGCTCCATGCTCAGTGTGCGGACGGGCGCCGCAGCCGTCCTGCTCAAGAACGGCATGCCCCTGGTCGCCGGCGGCGAGGTTTTCGGGCGGGCGGCGGACACACTGGAGACCTACGATCCCGCGACCGGCAGATTCGAACAGGTTCGGGGGAGCCTCTCGGCGCCACGCACCCGGCACGCTGTCGCCGTCCTCGAGGATGGACGCGTGGTGATCGCCGGGGGGATCGCAGACGGCTACGCGCTGGATTCCATCGATCTTTACGACCCCGCCCAGGGCCTCGTAGTCTTCGCGGGCCGGATGTCAATCCCCCGCGCCAACTTCACTGCCACGGCGCTTCCAGGCAACAAGGTCCTGTTTGCCGGCGGGACCGACGGACATAGCGGCCTCTCCTCGGCGGAAGTGTTCGACGTCGCCACGGGCGTCTCCACAGCCACCGCGCCCATGAGCGTCCCGCGCCAGGGGCATATCGCCTTTCGCGTCGCCGGGAGTGAGCAGGTCCTGATCACCGGCGGTCCGGCGGACGGCGGCGGCGCCGAGAGCTTCGATCCGTCCAGCGGTACGTTCCAGCCAGTGGCGGAAGCCTCGCCTGGTGAGACGGCGGGCGTCACTGTGACCGTGGGAGTCCTGACACCGGACGGGCAGGTCCGGGCGCGGAAGACCTACCGATTTCGTCAACAGGCCGCGGGGAATTCCACCACAGACGCTGTAAAGTAGTATCTGTGATCACGCTGGCGAAGTACTCCATCGGTGTGGGCGACAGGTTCGCGCACCAGGCCGAGGCGCAGCTTAGGGCCTGTATGCTTGCGGCCGAGAGAGGCGTGGACGTTGTCCCGGTGTGGAACAAGTCCTACCGGGAGCACGCCATCATCGGTTCGCAGCCGGCCAGCGCTCGCGCGGCCGCGGATGCCGCTGTGCGCAAGCTGGGCTGGAACAAGCCGTACTACGTGGACGCCGACCACATCAATCTGTCCACCGTCGGCGGCTTTCTCGACTGCTGCGACTTCTTCACCCTGGATGTGGCCGACTGGATCGGCAAGCCCGCGGATCAGGACGATGTGCGCGCGTTTGTGGACCGCCACCCGGAACTGGTTGGGGAAGGGGCCGCGGCAACCAAGTACCTGGCCGCGGTGAAAGAAGCCGGCAAGACCTATCGCCATATAGTGGCAAGACGGAACGGCGCCCCCTTTATCACCGAGGTCTCGATGGACGAGACCGACAGCCCGCAGACTCCGCAGGAGTTGTTGGTCATTCTGGCCGCGGTCGCGGACGAGGGCATTCCGGCTCAGACCATCGCTCCCAAGTTCACCGGCCGGTTCAACAAGGGCGTGGATTACGTGGGTGACGTGGCGAAGTTTGCCGAGGAGTTCTCGAACGACGTCGCCACCGTCGCTCTCGCCGTCCGCCGGTACGGCCTGGCTTCCAACCTGAAGCTGAGCGTACACTCGGGCAGCGACAAGTTCTCGCTCTACGGTCCTATCCGCCAGACGCTTGAGAAGTCCGGCGCTGGAGTGCATTTGAAGACCGCCGGTACCACCTGGCTGGAGGAGCTGATCGGGCTGGCCGAAGCCGGCGGAGACGGCCTGGAGTTGGCCCAGGACGTGTACGCCGAAGCCTATGCCCACCGGGAGGAGCTCTGCGCGCCTTACGCCGCGGTGATCGACATCCATCCGGCCAGGCTGCCCGCGCCCGAGGTGGTTCGCAAGTGGCCGCCGGAGCAGTTTGTTTCGGCCCTGCGCCACGTCCCCGGCTGCAAGGACTTCAACAGCGACCTGCGCCAGTTGCTCCACGTCGGCTACAAAGTGGCCGCCAAGATGGGCAGCCGGTATCTCGATCTGCTCGATGCCTGCGAGGCGCCGGTGGCGCGGAACGTGACCACGAACCTGTTCGAGCGCCACATCAAGCCGCTGTTTCTGGGGTAGTGGCGCAGGCCATCGTTTCGGGTGGCCTGCGAGCGCAGACGACGAAAACCGATCGTCTGCCCCGCGGGTGGCAGACGACGAAAACCGATCGTCTGCCCCACCCGGGTCATTAGCGAAGGTAGAACAAGCTCAAGCGGGGCAGGGAAGCGGCCTCAAGAAGGCGGCGCTCCAGGTATTGCTCTTCCAGCATGGCAAGCTGGGGGGCGTTCATCTTGCCGCGATAGGGACGAAGCTCCGTGTCGAGTGCGCGGCGGGCCGCGACGAGATCCTCCTCGCTCGTCCGGCTGCGGGCGATGGCAACCATCTTGTCCTCCAGCGCCGTGAGCCGCCGCTCCAGTTCTTCCAGGTTCTGGTAGTGAGCCTCCGACTCGCTCGAAAGCTGTTCGAGAGAAGCGGCAATCCCGCCGTAAGCGGAATCCCCCGTCGCGCCCAGTTCCGCGGCGCACTTGCTCAGGAACGCTCTAAGTTCATCCAACTCGAACGGCGCCGGCTCCTGGCGGGCAGGATGCGCCGGAGTGACTCCGGCCATCGCCTGGGCTTCCTCGAGCACGGCTTGGGCGCAATAGGCCAACGAATTGATCATCCGGACTTTGGACTTGCGGCTGCGCCACTTTTCGAAGGCGGCGTCGATGCCGCGCAGCACTGCCGCTAGCGGCACGCCGGAGTTCTTCCAGGTCTCGATCAGCGCCCAGTCCAGCGGCGACATCAGGAACAAGGCCGTGCCGCGAGCCTTCTGGAAATGCTCCTCCGCTTCGGTGAAGTAGTTGAAGTAGTTGAACTGCCAGTTGTCTTCTGGTTCGCTCATCGTTTCACCCAACTGCGGCCCCTTACCTCTTCAACCCCAGCGCGCGCAACAGGTGCTCGCGTTCGGCGGAGTCGCGCGCCTGCTGGAGGGAAGAAGACGCGTGAGGCCCCATCTCACGCCGAGCTGAGGATGTGCGCTATCCGGGCGCGCAGGGCAGGAACGTCCTCGGTGGCCGCACGCCAGACCTCCTCCCAATCGATGCCGAAGTAGTTGTGGACCACAATGTTTCGGAGAGCCTTGATGTCCGACCAGGAGACGTCATGGTGTTGCTGCCGGAACTCCTCCGAGAGGTGCGCGACAGCCTCACCTATGATCGTCAACTGGTGGATCACCGCGCTCCGCCGCATGCGGTCATCATGAAAAGAGTCAAGGTGCTGGCCCTCGACAAACTCCGCGATGGCGTCCGCGGCGGCGAGAATGTCTTCGAGGTAGAGGCGTTCACGCCGCATAGATGAGCCGGGCCTGAGCGAGGACCTCCTCCCGAAGCGCATCCCGCAGAGCGCGCTTCGAGACCAGATCGACTTTTCGACCCAGTAGTTCCGACAACGCCCGCTCCGCCGCGAAATGCCCCAGAAGACTCATCCGAGCTTCGGGAAGGAACTCCACGAGCAGGTCGATGTCACTGTCGGGACGCATCTCGCCACGAGCTGCCGAGCCGAACACGGATAGTTCCTTGACCTGAAATCGGCGGCAGAACTCAGCAACTTCGGCCTCGGGCATTACGAGGCCGGGCCCGATTGTCATGACTTTACCTCTTCTCCAGTATCCTGCAACCGAATGGTCCTCGCACGCCGCTCCCGGCCTGCCGCTATCGCTTCAACCCCAGCGCGCGGATGCGCTTGTGGAGGTTGGTGCGCTCCATACCCAGGGCGCGGGCGGCGGCGGAGACGTTCCAACCGCTGTCTTCCAGCGCGCGCAACAGGTGCTCGCGTTCAGCGGAGTCGCGCGCCTGCTGGAGCGAGGAGGGCGCCGGGCCGCCGCGCAGCTCGATGGGGACGGACTCGACGGTCAGAACCGGCCCGGGAGTGAGGATGGTCATGCGCTCGATGATGTTGCGGAGTTCGCGTGCGTTGCCCGGCCACAAGTGCCGTTCGAGCACAGGCAGGACCGCGTCATCCAGAGTCTTCGGTTTGAAGTTGTTCCGCGCGCAAAACTCCGTCAGGAAATACGCGGCCAAAGGACGGATGTCCTCCGGCCGCTCGCGCAACGGCGGCACCCGGATGGGCACCACGCTGAGCCGGTAGTAGAGATCCTCGCGGAACTGCTGCCGGGCCACCAGCGCCGCCAGTTCGCGATTGGTGGCGGATAGGACGCGCACCGCTACGCGGATGGTCTGTTCGCCGCCCACGCGGTGGAACTCGCCCTCCTGGAGCACGCGCAGCAGCTTAGCCTGCGATGCCGGGTGCAGGTCGCCGACTTCGTCGAGGAAGATGGTCCCGCCGTCCGCCAGCTCGAACTTCCCGCGCCGCATGCCGGCGGCTCCCGTGAAGGCGCCCTTCTCGTGGCCGAATAGCTCGCTTTCCAAAAGCTCGGTCGGGATGGCGGCGCAGTTCACCTTCACAAAGGGCCCGGATGCGAACGGGCTCAGTTGGTGAATATGCGTCGCCAGCAGTTCCTTGCCCGTTCCCGACTCGCCGATGAGCAGCACGCGGGCGTCGGACCGCGCCGCCATGGTGGCCTGTTCCACGGCGCGTTGAAAGGGGGCGCTGGGCCCGATCATCTCCGGCGATTGGCCGGCCATCTCCCGCAAGCGCTCGTTCTCCTGGCGCAGGCCGGCCTGTTCCAACGCGTTCTTGACGGCCAGAAGCACTCTGTCCCGGCTCAGGGGCTTCTCCAGAAAGTCGAAGGCGCCGGCGCGGGTTGCCTCCACTGCCTCGCCGATCGAAGCGTGGCCGGAGATCATGACTGCCGGTGCGCCGTCTCCAACCGCTCGCAACTCGCGCAGCAGATCGATCCCGTTGCCGTCAGGCAGGCGGACATCGAGAAGGAACAGGTCCGCGCGGGCCGCGTCCGGATGCGCGCGGCACTCGGCGGCCGAGCGGCAGAACGAGACGGCGTATCCCTCGCGCTCCAGAATCAGGCGCAACGAACGCCCGATGTTCTCTTCGTCGTCAACGATCAGGATTCGATTCCGCGGCATGTCGAGGCAGCAGGACGCGGAAACCCGCGCCGCCCAATTCTCCCTTCACCAGCACAATATCACCGCCCGCCAGCAAAGCGCTCTTCCGTGCGATCGACAAGCCCAGGCCCATGCCGTGCTTCTTGAAGGAAATGGTGGGCTCGAACAGCGACTCGCGCGCCAGTTCGCTCAGACCGGGGCCGGAATCATGGACCTCCACGGTCACCTTGCCATTCGCAAGCGCGGTGGAGCTGAGCACTTTTCCACCCGCGCCCGCGGCCTCGGCGGCGTTCTCCAGCAGGTTGGTCAGAATCCCCTTGACCAGGTCCGCGTCCGCAAAGGACGGCGGCAGGTCCGGCGCGAGGCGCAGGTCATAGGCGACTTCCGGGTGCCCGCTCCTGAGGAATTCGGTTCGCTCCTCGACCAGTGCGTTCACGTCGAGGGTCTGGGGCCGGATCGGCGGCTCGGCGGCAAATTCAGAGAAGGCCCGCACACGGCGCTCCAGGCTGTCCACTTCCTCGATGACGATTTCGGCCGCCTGTGTCGTGAAGGCTCGCCCGCCCTCTCCCGCGCGCGCCTGCATCTCCTCCATGGTCAGACGGATGGGAGTCAGCGAGTTCTTCAGCTCGTGCGCCATCTTGCGCGCCAGCGCCTGCCAGCTCGCCAGTTGGGTCAAGTAGACCAAGCGCGTGCGTTGCTGCTCAAGCTGCTCGGCCGTATGGTTGAAGGCCCGGATGGCACGGCCGACTTCATCGTTGCGGTCGGTCGAGACCCTGGCGCCGAAGTTGCCCGAGGCGAGTTCGGCGAGCCCGCCGGTCAGGTCGTGGATGGGGCGGCTGACGCGCCCGGCAAAGAAGACGAGCAGAGCGAGCGAGACCAGCCACGTGCTCAGCGCGAGGACCAGGAACGTGACCATGAAGCCGCGCCGCAGGTCGCGGCTGCTCCCCTTTTCGACCAGAGCGCGCGCCTCGCTGTACTGCCGCGAGAGCCGCTCCATGGCAACGGCTCCCAAGGGACGGGACCATGCCAGCACTTCATGGCCGCGGCGCTCCAGTAAGTTCAGGTGGTCGCCGCCGGTCCCGGACAGATAGAAACGTTCCTGCTGGCCGCTGTCCCAGAACTCGCGGACCGGCTCCGGCCATTGGCTCAGGGTGCGACTGTCATAGTGCTGCGGCGCCAGGAGCCCGCCCAGCGCGTCCCGTCTCAAGGATTCGCGGGACTGCTGATAAAACTCGCGCCCTGTCGTCTCCAGCGCGCGCGAGAGTTCGTCCAATTCGCGGGTGGTGGCATAGCGCAGGCTTTGCTGTAGAAGGGACGTGGTTAGCCACAGGGTGGCTGCCAACGGCGCCAGCGTGGCAACCAGAAACAGCAGGATAAGCCTGTCACGCAGCCGGTTCATGGCCAAGGGGGCCCGGAGGCGTACTCAGCGAAGGTCCCTCAGGCGGAACGGCCCGGCCTCGGCGTGATTTCGCGTCTCACCGGCACGCTGGCCCCGGCTGAACACCTCCACAAGCCGGGCCAGTGTTACTCCGGGCTCCTCGCCAGGCGCCGGACCCTCATCGGGCTCCTCCGCTCGCACATCCAATCTTATCCAAAAGGACGCATCCGGAGAGAGCCCGGCGTCGCCGAGGATGAGATTGTCCAGGCACCAGCTCTCGGCTTCAGGGGCGGTAAGGTGCGACGCGGACTTTTTCGGGTTCGCCAGCCGGGTGACGGCGAACTTCTCTTCCCAGATATCGAAGCTCACCGCGAATCTGCCGGCGGTCCGAGCGAGAACCGTGCCCCTGACGCCGGTGAGCAGCGCCAGTTGGACGGCGAAGACGACCGGCGCGCCATTGTGCAGCTTCTCCAGCGGCTTGCCTTCCAGAAACTGCGATCTCGAGGGGGAAACGTGGATCCGTCCGGGCTCCGAGCGCACCTGTAACGGCTGGGCCTCAGCGCCCGGCAGGGCCGCGAATAGCGTCGCGGCCAGCCACCATCCTCTGGCAAGCCGCATGGCTAGGAGCATCAGAAGGCAACACCGGTCATGAAGATCGGCTGGGCCCGGCCTGCTTTCACCGGAAAGGCGAGAGCCAGGAAGAATCCCTCCTTCATGCCGAACCCGAGGCCCAGCGAGTGTTTGGTCTCGCCGCTCTGGAGTTCATTCCAGAGAGCGCCTGTGTCATAGAAAACCCGGAACCCGTGGTAGCC
This sequence comes from Bryobacterales bacterium, assembly GCA_963798455.1. Lineage (GTDB taxonomy): Bacteria > Acidobacteriota > Terriglobia > Bryobacterales > Bryobacteraceae > CAWCTD01. Next base: position 2,055,567 of record CAWCTD010000003.1, on the reverse strand, counting down.
GTACTCGAGCGAGCCATGCGCCACGCTGGTGGCCCCCAGCGGGTCCAGATCGTACTTGTTCCAGCCCCGGAGCGTGGAAGTATTGCCCAGAACGAAACGCTCGAACAGGGGTGGATCTCCGGATACGTGGCCCGCCACGAAGGCCAGCGCGACCTCGTGGCGGCCCCGGCGGTAGGTGTAGCCGGCGTCCACCTGCTGGCGGGCATAGGCGTAATCCGAATCGAGTGTACTGGTGGCCGCGCGCAGGTTGTAGCCTGCCTCGAGCTCGTGCTTGTTACCCTCGGCATCCTCCATCCGCCGCGCGTAGCGCAGAGTTGTCGTCACGGCGTTGGCGGCCTCGGTATGCGCGGCCGGAGACTGCTTTTGAAAGCGTTCAAACGATGCGCCGACGGACAGCGTCAGCGGTTCAGCGAGCACGAACGTGACCGACGGCGCAAAGTCCTGGCGGGCACGGTAGATGCCGGGGACATCCGCCTCCACTGCCAGGGCCTGCGAGGCCGGCAATCCCCACTGTTCGTGATAGCTGGCGAACTGGAAGCCCAGACGCACGCGATCCGTGCCCACGCGGCGGTTCTCGTAGCCCGCCCTCAGCCCGGCGTAGCGCTCGACCAGTTCGTCGCCGTCGTTCACCACCCCAAAGTTGAACCGGCTGTCGCCGGCTGAGAAGCGCGCATTCAGGGCCCCGCTCCAGCCTTGCCTGGAGTGATAGACGCCTTTGGGCAGGGAGAGGTCGAATTTGTCTCTGGGGCGCTGTCCCTTGACCTCGAACAGCAGCACCACTTGTTCGGGCTGGGTCCCGCGGCTGACCATGGGGGATACCAGCCGGGCATGAAGTTCGGTCTGGATGCGCCGGGCCAGCTTTTCCAAAGAGACCTGGTTCACCCTTTGGCCGACCAGGTGCTCCAGATCCTCGCGTAGACCCCGGCTGATATCGTTTTTGCTCCCGCCGGAGATATCCACCCGCTCGACCAAGTACTTGGAATTGACGTTGATCTCGGTTTGCGCGGAGAGGAGCCCGATGGCGGCCCAGAACGCGATCAACAGTCGGCTGCGTTTCATGCGCGGTAGGATTTGCACCCGGAGTGCCAAAGTCAAGCCACTGATTCCAAGTCCGTTAGACTCCACAACCCGTGAAACCGTTTCACAGGTGTGCAACTCGCCGGCTGGCCTCGTCCAGGGCGATGACTTCCCCGTCCGAAAGCCTCCAGCCCAACGCCTCGGCGTTGTCCGCGGCCTGGCGGGCGTTCTTGGCCCCCGGAATGGGAACAACTCCTTTTGAAATCAGCCAGTTTAGCGCCACCTGCGCGGGAGCTTTCCGATCATGAGCGGTCCCAATCTCGCGCAGAAGCCCGATCAGGGGCTGAATCGCCGCCAGTCGTGTCCTCCTGAACATTCGCCTGCGCATGCCGCGCGGGGGATTGTCCGGTGTGTACTTGCCGGTCAGCATCCCCATGGCCAGAGGACTATAGGCGATGAGTGTGACGCCCAACTCGCGGCACCGTGCCAGCACGCCGTTGCGCTCCACCTTGCGGTTTAGCAGGTTATACTCCACTTGGTTTGACGCCAGCGCCACGCCGCGCTTCGCCAGCACCCCGTGACTGCGCGCCATCTGGTCCGCCGAGTAGTTGGAGACCCCAACCGCCCGCGTGAGTCCCGCCTCGACGGCGACGGCCAACCCGTCGGCCCACACCTCAACGGCCCTGGGAGGGAAGGGCCAGTGAACCTGGTACAGGTCCACACGATCGAGCCGCAGGCGGGTCAGGCTCCGCCGCAGCGCGGCGATCAAGGCATTCTTCCCGAGCCTCCACGGCAGCGGCATGAACTTGGTCGCCACCACGACGGGCGGACTCGCCTCGGGCAGGAACTGCCCCAGAAGACGCTCCGACCGGCCTCGGCCGTAGACTTCCGCCGTGTCGATGAAAGTGATCCCGGCCTCCAGGCTCACCTGGAACGCTTCATGGACGTCGGCATCCGTGTGAGTTTTCCCATAACTCCAGAACAGGCGGTCGCCCCACTGCCACGTTCCCAGGCCCAGGGGCGATATGCGGATCCCGGTTTTGCCGAGGGTGACGAAATCCTCCATGCCGCACCTGTCACCACCGGTCGTGGACCCGCGCCCGGATGGACCCATTGTAGACCTCCTCGACAGCCTTCATCTGCGCTTCGGTCAGCGGGGGCAAGCCGCTCGCGGCGGCGTTCTCCTCCACCTGAGCCGGCCGCTTGGCGCCGGGGATGGCGCAGGTAACGGCATCGAACATCAGGATCCAGCGCAAGGCGAACTGGGTCATGGTCATGCCCGCGGGCACGGCCGCCTTGAGTTCCTCGACGGCCTTAAGCCCGGTTTCAAAATCGACGCCACTGAAGGTCTCCCCTACGTCGAAGGCCTTCCCGTAACGGTTGAAGTTTCGGTGGTCATTCTCTGGAAACACGGAACTTAGGCCCATTCTCCCCGTGAGTAGTCCACTGGCCAACGGGACCCTCGCCAGGATGCCCACCCCGCGCCGTTTCGCCTGAGGGAAGAAGAGTTCGGCCGGCCGGTGGCGGAAGGCGTTGAAGATGATTTGCACCAACTGCACGTTGGGGTACTCGACGGCTTTGAGCGCCTCCTCGACTTTCTCCACGCTGACCCCGTAGTAGCGGATCTTGCCCTGCCGGACCAGGCGGTCCAGTGCGTCGAACGTTTCCGGCGTGTAGTAGGACTCGGTCGGCGGGCAGTGCAGTTGCACCAGGTCGAGGCAGTCCACCTGCAGGTTGCGCAGGCTGTCCTCGGCGAAGCGAGCGAAGTTCTCGGCGTTGTAGCCCTCGGCGGTGTGCGGCGACAGGCGCCGGCCCATCTTGGTGGCCACGTAGATGGTCTCGCGGCGCTCCTTGAGCAGCCTCCCGACCAGGCGCTCACTCTTCCCCATGCCGTAGACATCCGCTGTGTCGATGAAGTTCACACCCAGGTCGACGGCTCTGTGCAGCGCGGCCAGCGACTCCTGGTCATCGACCGCGCCCCACGCGGAGCCGATGGCCCAGGCCCCGAAGCTGATTTCAGAGACGTTCCAACCTGTCCGGCCCAAGGCGCGGTATTGCATCAAGCGTTCTCCTCTCCTTTGCGGCGCAGGCGGTCGGCGAAATCGGCTCCTATGGCGAACTCCTTGCGCGTTTCCTGGCCCGCGACCCGCGCGCGAAGGTCGCGGAGCTCGGAGATGTACGCATCCAGCGCCCGTTCGATCTCGCCGCCGTTGGTGTCAAGGATATCTTGCCAGATGTCGTACGAACTGCGGGCCAGCCTGGTCATGTCTCGCAGGCCTGGTCCGGCTGCTTTGGTGTACCTCTCCACGTCGAGCCGGCGAGCCAGGGTGGCCGCCAGAGCCGTGGAGGCCAGTTGCGGCAGGTGAGAGGTCCACGAGACCACGCTGTCGTGCTCGGCCGGGTCGAGGAAGAGCGGCACGCCGCCGATCCGCCGGATCCATTCCAGGAATTCCCTGGCGGCGGGAGTCTCCATATCCTCGGGACCTTGGGGGGTCAGCACGTAAGTCCGGCCGGCGAACAGGTCCGGCTCCGCCTCCTCCACGCCGCGCGTTTCCTTGCCGGCCATGGGGTGGCCGCCCAGAAACTGCCCCTGGTGGATCGAGTTCGTGGCAATCTCGACGATGAGCGACTTTGTGCTGCCCGCGTCGGTCACCAGCGCCCCTTCGCGGAGCAGGGGATCGAGTTCCTCCAGCGTCGTCAAGATGCGGCGGATCGGTTGCGCCAGGTAGACCAGATCGGCCCTCGGCACAGCCTCCTCCAAAGACTGAGCCTCGTCGATGACCCGGCGCGCGAGCGCCGCCTCGACGGTCCTTGGGGAACTCACCCCGATGATGCGCCCTTGGAAGCCCGCTTTTCGCAAGGCCAGGGCGAACGAACCGCCGATCAGTCCGACTCCGACGATGACTACGGTTTCCATGGCGGCTTACAGGGCACGTCCGACGACCGGGGCTATGGCGCGAAGCTGTGTCATGAGGTCTTGCAGTTGCTCCGGGGTGAGGGACTGAGCGCCGTCGCTCAGCGCGTGGTCCGGATCGGGATGCATTTCGATGAGCAGGCCGTCCGCACCGGCCGCCACGGCCGCGCGCGCCAGCGCGGGCACGTGATCGCGGCGGCCCGTGCCGTGGGAGGGATCGGCCACGATGGGCAAGTGGGAGAGCTTCTTCACCACGGGAATCGCCGAAATGTCCATCGTATTCCGCGTGGCGCTTTCGAAGGTTCGTATTCCGCGCTCGCAGAAGATGACGTCGTAGTTCTCCCCCGCCAGAATGTACTCGGCCGAAAGGAGCATCTCCTCGATGGTTGCCGAGATGCCGCGCTTGAGCAGGACCGGCTTGCGCAGTTTGCCCAGCTCCCGCAGCAGGTTGAAGTTCTGCATGCTGCGCGCTCCCACCTGGAGGATGTCGGCGTACGCCGCAACCAGGCCGATCTGGGTCTGGTCCATCACTTCGCTGACCACGTAAAGGCCATGGCGGTCCGCGGCCTCGCGCAGCATCCGCAGGGCATCCTCGCCCAGCCCCTGGAAACTGTAGGGCGATGAACGAGGCTTGAAGGCGCCCCCGCGGATAATCCGGATGCCCGATCGAGCCACGGCTTCCGCCGATTTCTCGATCTGGTCGCGGCTCTCGACGCTGCAAGGGCCGGCCATCACCACGATGGCCTTGCCCCCGATCTCGACATCCCCGACCTTGACCACCGTGCCTCCGGGCCGGAAGGGGCGCCCCACGAGCTTGTACGAGGACGCGATGCGGCGGGCTTCCTTGACGCCGTCCAGGAGTTCCAGTTCGATGGGATCCAGATCGCCCTCGGGGCCGACGCCGCCCAGCACCGTGTGAATCACGCCCGTGGAGCGATGCACGGTAAAGCCCATCGCGACCATTCGGTCAATGACTCGCTGGATCTGCGCCTCCGTGGCGCCTTCCTGCATGACCACCAACATAGAGAAACCCTCTCCGTCCTACTTCTGGTCCTGTTCCTCGATCATCCGCAGCTTTTGGACGTTGCGCATTTCGTCGATGACGCGCTCGAACACCCGTTTCACGGCTTCGGCCGGGAGTGGACCGTGATTGTGCCCGGTTACGTTTGCATAGACCTGGTCTTCCCGCTTGGGTTCGTAGATCGGCATATGAAGCAGCCTCTTCACCTGCCCGATCGTCTCCACGATACGAGTGCGCTCGTTCAACAAGCCGAGAATCCGCAGGTCAAGCTCGTCAATCCGGCACCGGCAATCCTCGAGGATCTGAAAAGCGTCGTCCTTGTTCATACGCTCCTCATCTCGAAGCCGTGTTTCAGCTCGCGCGCCAGCGTCTCCAGTTGGAGCGGGAGGGAAGCCACGCCGATGTTGTGCCCGATGAGCCGGACGAAAGCGCTGCCGACCACCACGGCGTCGGCCAGCAGGCCCACCTGCCGGACCTGTTCCGGGGTCGAAATGCCAAAGCCCACCGCCAGGGGCAACTGGGTCACTTTTCGCATGGAAGCCAGTAACGGCGCCACAGCGGCGGAGAGCGACTCGCGCTCGCCGGTCACGCCGGTACGTGAGACCAAGTATACGAATCCCGTCGAGTACTTCGCCACCAGTTGGAGGCGCCGGGGAGTGCTCGTCGGCGCTGCCAGGAAGACGGTGTCCAGGTTGTGCGATCGCATCACGTCCACGTAGTCGTGGGCCTCCTCCACGCTGAGATCGGTGATGAGGCAGCCGTCGACGCCCGCGGCCACTGCGTCGCGCGCCAGCGGCTCCAGTCCATAACGCAGGATCGGATTGAGGTAGCTGAATAACAGCAACGGGACCTCCGACTGCCGGCGGATCTCGGCGGCGATCTTCAGAACCTTTCGCAGGGTGGTGCCGGCTCTCAGCGAACGCTCGGAGGCCGCCTGGATCACGGGGCCGTCGGCCACCGGATCGGAGAAGGGAACGCCCAGTTCGATCAGGCCCGCGCCGCCCCGCTCCAGCGCCAGGACCATCTCCACCGTTTCGTCCGGCGACGGGTCCCCCGCCGTGACGTAGGCGATGAGGCCCTTCTTCCCATGCTCGCGCAGCCGCGCGAAGAATCCCGAGATTCTGGCCGAGCCGCGACCGTCAGAGAGCGGTTCAGTCATTGTCGATATCCTTCAAATTCTGGCGATAGATGTCCATGTCCTTGTCGCCGCGGCCGGAAAGGTTGATCAAGAACACCTGATCCTTAGCGGCTGGCGCGCGCCGGATCGCTTCCGCCACGGCGTGCGCCGATTCCAGGGCGGGAATCAGGCCCTCGACCCGCGAGAGCACACGAGCGGCCTCCAGCGCCTGCTGGTCACCGATAGAGACGTACTCGGCGCGGCCCCGATCGTGGAGCCAGGCATGTTCCGGGCCGACCAGAGCGTAGTCGAGACCGGCGGAGACGGAATGGGTCAACGCCACCTGACCGTCTTCGTCCTGGAGCAGATAACTGTACGCTCCTTGCAGCACGCCCGGGACGCCACCCTCAAAGCGGGCCGCGTGCTCGCCCAGGGCCTTCCCACGGCCCCCCGCCTCGACACCGATCAACTTCACTTCCTTGGACGGGAGGAAGGCGCTGAAGATCCCGATGGCGTTGCTGCCGCCTCCCACGCAGGCGAACACCGCGTCGGGCAGGCGGCCTTCGGCTTCCTGGATCTGCCGCGAGGCCTCTTCACCGATCACGCTCTGGAAGTCGCGCACGATGGTCGGATAGGGGTGCGCGCCCAGTGCCGAGCCGAGCAGGTAGTGCGTGGTCGCGACGTTGGTGACCCAGTCGCGCATAGCCTCGTTGATGGCGTCCTTCAGCGTCCGGCTGCCGGCGGATACTGCCACCACCTTGGCTCCCAGAAGGCGCATGCGGAAGACGTTGAGAGCCTGGCGGCGCATGTCCTCTTCGCCCATGTAGACGACGCACTCCAGGCCGAACAGCGCGGCGACCGTCGCGGTGGCGACGCCGTGTTGCCCGGCGCCGGTCTCCGCGATGATGCGCTTCTTGCCCATGCGCCGGGCGAGCAGGACTTGCCCCAGGCAGTTATTGATCTTGTGAGCCCCGGTGTGCAACAGGTCCTCGCGCTTGATGTAGATGCGGGCCCCGCCCAGCGTCTGGCTGAGTCGCCGGGCGAAGTACAGCGGCGTGGGCCGCCCCGCGTAGTTCCGCAAAAGGTCCTGCAACTCCGCCTGGAACGCGGGGTCGCCGCGCGCCGCCAGGTAGGCTTGTTCCACTTCCTCCAGCGGCGCCATCAGCACTTCGGGCACGAAGCGCCCGCCGTAAGGGCCAAAGTGGCCGCTGGGTTGACTCTCCGAGTTCATTCCGTTCTCTCCGTCATGGCCGCCGCGAGGAACCGGGACATTCGAGCGCGGTCCTTGCGGCCTGGGGCGATCTCCAGCCGGGAGCAGGCGTCCACTCCCCACGGCCGGGCCGCCCGGATAGCTTCCTGCACGTTGGTTTCGTCCAAGCCACCCGCCAGAATAATCTTCCCGCCGATGTGCCGCGCCTTCAACCAGTCGAATGTGCGGCCCGTGCCGCCATACACTTCCGAAGGCGCGTCCAGGAGGAAAGCCTCCACATGGTAGGGCTCCATCCTCGATGGCCCAAAGGAATCGTCGACCCTGAAAGCCTTCCAGACACGAATGCCTGACGGCAGCGGCGAGGGCGGCTCATCGCCGTGCAGTTGCGCCACGTCGAGAGCCGCAACCCTTTGGATCCGGGCGATGTCATCCGGAGAGGCGTTGACGAAAACGCCCACCTTCCAGACGCCAGCCGGCAGGACCTCGGAAATGCGCGCGGCCTCCTCGGGCGGGATGTAGCGCGGGCTGGCCGGATAGAAGTTGAAACCAAGCGCGGCCGCTCCGCCCTCTGACGCGGCGAGAGCGTCCTCTCGGTTGGTGATGCCGCAGATCTTAACCATCATGAGGCACCTGCGGAACTCGTTGAAAGACCGCTTGCTGACGCGCGCGGCTCGGGGACCGATATAGAGCCGCGACCGTGAGGGAGCGGTTGCATGCGAATTCCGCGAGTACCTCCATCATGCCACGAGCGCTCGCAGAGCCTGCGCGCGATCCGCCGCCCGGACCAGGTGCTCACCGACCAGGAAGGCATCGAAGCCGGCCCCGCGCAGACGGCGAATGTCGTCGGAGGACCCGATCCCGCTCTCGCTCACCTTCACGACGCCCGGCGGGATTCGCTCGGCCAGCCTCAAGGACGTGTCGAGCGAAACCTCGAACGTGCGCAAGTCGCGGTTGTTTACGCCGACCATCTGGGCTCCCGAGGCCAGCGCGATTTCTAGTTCACGGTCGTCGTGCACCTCGACCAGCGCCGCCATGTGAAAACCGGCGGCGTATTCGCGCAACTGCCGCAGCCGGTTGAGAGAAAGAATGGCCACGATCAGCAGTACCGCATCCGCGTTGTGGGCCGCCGCTTCGGCGATCTGGATCTCCTCCAGGACGAAGTCCTTGCGGAGCACCGGGAGTCCGGTCGCCTGGCGGGCGGCGCAAAGGTCGGAGAGACTTCCCTGGAAGAACTCCTGGTCCGTGAGAACGGAGAGCGCCGCCGCGCCGCCGCGCTCATAATCCCGCGCGATCGCCTGCGGACTAAAGTCGCCGGCCAGCAAGCCCTTGCTCGGGGAGGCCTTCTCGATCTCGGCAATGATGGCGGGTGTCTTCGAGCGGAGCGCCAAGGCGAAATCCCGCCGCAGGGAAATGCCATCGAAAGCACTGCTCTCCCACTGGCCGCGGGTGGCGGCAAGCTGCGCCAGTTCTCCACGTTTGTGTTGGACAATTCGAGCCAGGATGCCTGGAGCCGCATCAACCATATGGGGAAGCCTTCATACTAGCAGAGAGCGGGTATAATCGGACTTCGACTCTAGAAAGGAACAAGCATGAAGGGAAGACTGATCCTCGTAATCGCACTAGTCGTAGTGCTGGCAGGGTTCGCGGGTTGGAAGTACGCAAGGGCCGCGGGCGATCCGGTGGTGGAGTCCTTCCGCACCGTGGAAGTGGCCTCGGTGGCGGATGCGATCGAACAGCTCTACGGAACAAAGAACTACATGTCACACGACATGCGAGCGCTGTTCAAGACCAAGTTCGTGGGTCCGGCCGTGACCGTCTACTTGAAGAAGGAAGAGAACAAGGACAGCAGTGCGTCCAAGGCGATGATTGAAGCCATAGACACTGCGCCCGCGGGCTCTGTCTATGTACTGGTGGCCGAAGACGGATTGGATTACGGCGCACTCGGCGGCCTGATGGGGACAACATTGAAGTTTCGCGGGGTGGCCGGCGCCATTGTCGATGCCTCGATACGCGACCTCCCGCAGTTGCAGCGGCTGCAATTCCCCGTCTACAGCCGCGGCGTGTCCCCCGGAACGACCGTAGGCCACTACCGCGCCACGGCAAACATCCAGGTGACCTGCGCCGGTGTCCAAGTCAACCCAGGCGATCTGATCTCGGCGGACGAGGACGGTGTGGCGGTGATCCCGAAGGATAAGGCAGCCGAGGTTCTGAAGAAGGCCCAGGCTCTGGACTTTTCCGAACACTCCACCTTCCCGTTCATCGAGCAGACCAAGTCGCTGTCCCAGGCGATTGCCAAGTTCGGAAGGCTGTGAAACCGGCCCGGGGGATTCGTCCGAGCGACAGGTTTCGCGAGTCTTTTCTGCGGCGCTTTCGCCGCACCCATCTGAGCACCACGCCGGGCGACGCCGCGATGCTCCGCATCCTGATCGAGGCCAGCGGAGCCAGGCGCGGAATCGAGATCGGGGTCGAAAGAGGTTTCGGCTCCATCCACATGGGCATGGGCTTCGAGAGGACCGGCGGGCGCCTCTACTCCATCGAGACCGACGCCGCGAGCGTGCTCGAAGCCCGGCGGAACATCCTGAGGGTGGGCCTGGAGAGGACGGTCTCCGTCATCGAAGGCGCGGCGCTCGAGGTTCTGCCGGCGCTGAAAGGCCGGTTCGACTTCGTCTTCATCGACGCCGTCAAGGCCGATTACCTGAAGTACCTCAAAGCCGTCGAGGGAAAGCTCAAGCCCGCTGCGATCGTGGTTGCCGACAACGTCATCGTCCGTGCGGACGCGATGACGAACTTCCTCGACTACATCCAGAAGAGTCCGAAGTACGACACGGTCATCATCCGGGCGTCGATGGAGAAGAACGATGGCATGTCGGTGAGCTGCAAGCTGCGCTGAGCCGGACCAGGCCCGGTCACTTGGGCATGTCGGGATCGGGGATGTTCCACGGGCCGGGGAGGGGTGGGTATTGTTCCGCGAGGCCCTCCTTGAGCTCCACGCCGAGTCCGGGCTTGTTGGGAACGTCGAGGTAGCCGTTCTTCACCGCCAGCTTTTCTTTGAAGAGCCCTTCCTTGAGCGGGTTGGGAGTCATGTTGGTTTCGAGCAGGAAGCGGTTCGGCACGGCCGCCATCAGATGGGCGTTCGCAATAGCGACCAAGCCGTCCTGCCAGTTGTGCGGGCAAAGCAGCTTTCCCCGGGTGTGAGCCATGCGCGCCATGTGCCAGGCCTCCGTCACGCCGGCGTCGTCGCAACCGGGCTGGATGATGTCGTAGGCGCCGCGGTCCACCCACTCGGCGAGCTCGCCCCGGTTGGCCCTGCCTTCTCCACCGGAGACTTTGACCGTGTGGAGGGCCTGCTTCACCTTGAGGTAATTGTCGATGGTTCTTCTGGTCGGCTCCTCCCACCAGAGAAACTTGAGCTCTTCCAGAACGGGGGCGATCTCAAGGCACTGTTCGAGGGACCAGCGCGTGTTCGATTCCTGAATCAGGTTGAAATCCGGCCCCACCGCCTCCCTCAACTTGCGGATATAGGGAATGTACTCCTTGATCGTGATTCCGAGCTTGCCGAAGCCGCCGCCCGGCCGGAACTTGAACGCGGTGTAGCCGGCCTTCTTGTAACCGAGCGCCTCCGTGATCAGGTGGTCCGGCCCAGGGAAGCGGGAATTCTTGAGCCAGGTGTACTCGCCGCCGCTGGCGTAAACGCGGACGTGTGGCTGCGGCTCCGTATCTATGGCCAGCAGTTTGTACAGGGGCACGCCTTTCGCTTTTCCGATGATGTCCCACAGGGCGGTGTCCACTCCCGACCAGGCGCCCCTGGCCCCGGACCCGGAGACGCCCCCCGAGAGAGATTCGACGTCAAAGGGATTCTTGCCCACCAGGATGGGCTTGATCACGTTTTCGGCGTACTGCTTCATTTCCTGGGGTCCGTTGTAACGGCTGCACCCGCCGATGCCAGTGATGCCCGCGTCGGTGGAGACTTCGACGATTACCGACTCGGTTTTCCAGATGATGACGTTGTTATCCGCATCCGGCCATTGCTCCTCCGGCGTGAGCCTGTAGGCCAGGTTGGTGAGTTTGATGCCGGTGATCTTGATCTTCTCCCGCGTGACGCCGGCCAGCGGCGACATCCGGTTGCTCGACAAGGTGGCGGCACCCCTTTGCTGCCCGGCCATGGCGCCTGCGCCCGCCAGTGACCCAAGAAATGACCTCCGCGTCCCCGACATGTGCGTTCTCCTAGTCCAGTTGACCCGCCGAGAAGCCGGTCTGCCAGCTCCTGGCTCGACCAAGTATACACCCGACTTCGTGTTCCAGCGACATTGCGACGCTAGGTCTGCCACAGACGTGGTATCATACTGGCATGAAGGTAACCATTGACCGTGCTGGAAGGGTCGTCATACCGGCACAAGTTCGTTCAAAGATTGGGCTTAGTGCTGGCACGGAAATGGTGCTTGAGGTCGATGAGTCATCCGTGCGCCTCACCCGTGCCGCTCCGGGGCCGAGGCTGGTGCGCAGAGGTAAACGGCTGGTCGTTATTCCATCCGTCAACCTAAAGTCCGCGCCCGCGTTGGACATTCCTGCCATGGTGGAGGAGGAGCGAAAGCGGTGGCCGCTGTAGGCCCGGTGTTCCTCGACACGAGTGTGCTGGTGGCGGGAGTTTTCGACATTGGACCCGCTTCCACCGGCGCGCAGCGTGTCCTTGACGCCGTAGCGGAAGGCCTCATCCCAGAGCCGCAAACCGCCTGGCACTGCTGCCTCGAGATGTACTCGGTGCTTACGCGCCTTCCGGCGGAATACAGGCTGACGCCCGAGGAGGCGGTCCAGTTGCTGCGGAGCGAGATCCTATCGTGCATCCGCGTCTTCCAACTACCGGAGAAGGCCCTCGCTGGCTTCCTGGCAACGCTGGCTGACGAACGTACGGTTGGGGGCCGCGTCTACGACGCCCACATCGCCGAGATCGCGCGCCTTTCTGGCTCGCGCACGGTGCTGACGGCCAACCGGCGTCACTTTATTTCCTTGCTTCCCCACGGAATCCGGGTCCTGACCCCGGAGGAGTATTTCGAGCATGAGACTATCTAAGACAGGCGCCACGGCGACCATTTTCCGCCGCTTCCTGCTCGCGATTTCACTTTACGCCTGTCCCGCTCTCCTCGCCCAAGGGCGGGAGTACGTCGAGGCCCACTACACCAAGCACGAGTACCGGATTCCCATGCGCGACGGCGTCAAGCTGTTCACTTCGGTCTACGAGCCCAAGGACGCCTCGCGGCCCTACCCCATCCTGCTGACGCGGACACCCTACGGGGTGGCGCCGTACGGGCCCGAAGACTACACTTCCGAAGTGGGCCCGTCGGAGAAGTTCGGCCTGGGGGGCTACATCGTCGCCTATCAGGACGTTCGCGGCCGGAACAGCTCCGAGGGCGATTTTGTGGACGTCCGGCCATACCTCGCGCAGAAGCGGGGGCCGAAGGACATCGACGAGTCCAGCGACGCCTGGGACACCGTGGACTGGCTGGTCAAGAACATCCCCAACAACAACGGCCGCGTGGGCGTCTGGGGGATCTCCTACCCGGGATTCTACGCCGCCATGGCGGCGGTCGACGCGCATCCGGCGGTCAAGGCCGTCTCCCCGCAGGCGCCGGTCGCGGAGTGGTTCATCGGGGATGACTTCCACCATAACGGGGCACTTTTCCTGCAGCCGGCTTTCAATTTCCTTTCGGTCTTCGGCCGCTCCGGCGAGCCAAGGTTCGAATATGGAACCCCGGACGGGTACCAGTTCTTTCTGAACCTCGGCCCGCTCTCCGGCGTGGACGCCAGGTACTTCCACGGCGAGGTTCGTTTCTGGGAAGACATCCTCCGGCACCCTGTCTATGACGGCTACTGGAAAGCTCGGACCCCGCTCCCGCACCTGAAGAACATCAGGCCGGCGGTGATGACGGTCGGAGGATGGTTCGACGCGGAGGACCTGTACGGGGCGCTTCACGTTTATGAGGCCATCGAGAAACAGAGTCCCGGGGCGTACAACATCCTGGTCATGGGGCCCTGGATTCACGGGGGGTGGGCCCGACTCGACGGCGACCGGCTGGGCGATATCCAGTTCGGCGCGAAAACCGCGCTGTTCTACAGAGACGAGATCGAGTTTCCCTTCTTTGACCACTTTCTGAAGGGTGGGGAAGACCCGCGGCTGCCGGAGGCATACGTCTTCGAGACAGGGAAGAATCGATGGGAGCGCCGGGATGCCTGGCCGCCGCGGGACACCAAGGTGGAGACCCTCTACGCCCACGACAACGGCCGGCTCGCTACCGACCCTCCCGATCAGCATGGAGAGATCTTCGACGATTATCCCAGCGATCCGGCCAAGCCCGTGCCGTTCATCGCCGGGATCAACATCGGGCTGCCTCCCGTGGAATACATGATCGCGGACCAGCGCTTCGCCTCCCGCCGGCCCGATGTGCTCGCCTACCAAACCACGGTGCTGAAGCACGACTTGACGGTGGCGGGCCCCGTTACGGCAAGCCTGTTCGTCTCGACCACAGGCACGGACTCCGATTGGGTGGTCAAACTCATTGATGTCTACCCCGACAGCTACCCCGACCCGAGCCCCAATCCCGCCGGAGTACGCATGGGCGGGTATCAGCAGCTCGTGCGCTGCGAGATCATGCGCGGCAAGTTCCGCAACAGCTTCGAGAACCCCGAACCATTCCAGCCCGGGAAGGTGACCAAGGTGGAGTTCGTGCTGCCTGACGTGTCCCACTCCTTCCTGAGGGACCACCGGGTGATGGTGCAGGTTCAGAGTTCCTGGTTCCCGTTGGTGGACCGCAACCCGCAGACCTTCGTGGATATCTACCATGCCGCCGAATCGGACTTTCAGAGCGCGACCGAGCGGGTTTACCGGTCCCGGGAATACCCCTCGGCCATTCGGGTCAATGTGCTGAAGTGAAGCAAGCCGGCTTTCGCTTCTATGCCGAATTGAACGACTTTCTGCCGCCGGACAGGCGCGCGAAGACCTTTGGCTGCCCCTTCGAGGGCAACCAGTCGGTCAAGCATTTGATCGAAGCTCTGGGTGTGCCCCACACGGAGGTCGACCTAGTGCTCATCAATGGGCGTAGCGCCGGTTTTGGCGAGATGGTGCAAGATGGCGACCAGGTAAGCGTCTTTCCGGTTTTTGAGTCGTTCGAACGTCAGGGGCGTGTCACGCGTCAGGCCCCTGCCTTTGCGCCAGACCCGCTTTGTGGCGGATTCCCACCTGGGACGGCTGGCGGCCTACCTGCGCATGCTCGGCTTCGACACCTTGTACCGGAATGATTATCGCGACCCGGAGCTGGCCGGCATATCCTCGGGCGAACACAGGATACTGCTCACGCGGGATCGTGACTTGCTGAAGCGAAAGGCCGTGACCCACGGCCACTTCGTGCGAGAGTCGAGTTTCCGGCTCCAGTTGATCGAGGTGCTCGAACGGTTCGACCTTGCCGGTTCGGTCGCGCCGTTCACGCGCTGCATGCCGTGCAACGGGATTCTGGAAGAGGTTCCCCGCGAGGCCGTATGGGAACGGGTCCCGCCTTTGAGCCGGCGGCACGCCGACCGGTTCCGGCAGTGCCGGGATTGCGGGCGGGTCTACTGGAACGGCTCGCATTATCGCCGGATGGAGCAGTTCATCGCGCAGGTGGTTGGGAGGGTAGAACATGGAGTTCCTTGAGCTGGTGAAACACCGGCGCTCGGTCCGCGTCTTCGCCAGGCAGGCAGTGGAGGAAGACAAGCTGCAAGAGATTCTGCGGGCCGCCAACACCGCGCCCTCGGCGGGCAACCTCCAGGCCTACGAGATCTACGTGGTCCGGGGAGGTGACGAGCGCGCCGCTTTGGCATCGGCGGCGCTGGCCCAGGACTTTGTGCGGGACGCCCCGGTGGTGCTGGTCTTCTGCACGCACCCGGCGCGTTCCGAGCCCAGATACCGGGAGCGCGGGCGGCGTCTCTACTCGCTCCAGGACGCGACGATCGCATGTACCTACGCCATGCTCGCGATTGCGAACCTGGGCCTAGCCACGGTCTGGGTGGGCGCCTTCAGCGACGAGGCCGTGTGGCGTGCGATCGGCTCGCCCGAGGGGGTTCAGCCGATTGCCATGCTGCCCATCGGCTACGCGGCCGAGAATCCGGGACCGACCTCGCGCCGCCGCCTCAGCAGCCTGGCGCACGAGGTGTGAGAAGCAGTGGCGCCGAGCCGTGCTCCGTGGCGCCGCGCCACCGCGCGCGCCTCTCGCCCGCCTGTTCCCGCCGCTCAGCCCCGGCGGAAGGACTCCAGCGTCCAGAGGTCTTGCTGGCCCGTGTCGGTGTGCCGCAGCACGTACAGGTTTCCGTCATCCGCCCGCGCGCGAAAGTACGTGGCGTCGGGGCCATACCACTGGTCCAATACTTGAGACACCTCGTAGCAACGCGCGCCGATCGTGAATCTCAGGGGCCGTTCGTCGGCCTTGTATCCCGAGTAGCACTCGACCTGGACCGCGAAGGGGACGGTCACTGGGAACTCCCAGGGGCGCTCTCCGGCCCCACGAAGTGCGCCCGGCTCCAGCCGGTCTGCGCGTACCTACCCGGATTGGCGGAAAAGACGATGTGGAAACTGCCCTCCTCGGCCGGACCAGGCGGCGGGCCCGCGCTTCTGGGGGAAACCAGGGCCAGGTACTTGAGGATATGGTAAACGTCTCCGGTGGCGGGAACAGTCGTCGCCATCTCCTGGCTGGCGAATCGCACCCGCGCTTCGCGCTGCGTCAGGTGCCAGGCCAGGTAGGCGCAGCACTCGATGGCGTACTCGAACCGGTCCCGATGCTCGTCGGGGAACTCGATGTCGAGAAGGATTTCCACCAGGGGTTCCTCCTCGCGGGCGAATTCGCGGATCTGAAGAGCGCCGGTATGGGCGGTTGCTTTCCAGTCCACGTGGCGTGCGCTCTCAAAGCACTCGTAGGGCCGGATACGGTAGAAATCGTGACCGCGGCCGCGGTAGTGCGCCGCCACCTCGCCGCTCAGGGCTGCCAGGATCTCATCGAACCCGGGTTGCGGGTTCATGCAGGGATACACCAGGATCTCGCGCCGCAGGGCAACCTGGGCGCGGCGCTCCAGAAAGCCGAAAGGGAATGCCGTCGAGAACTGAAATCCGTCTTCGCGATGAATCCCGCGCCGCGAGAACTCGACGTCCACAATCTGGTCCAGAGTCTCTCCCCCGGGCAGCACGGGGAAGTAAAGGGCGGAGAAAATGCTGTCGCCGATGCCGGCCAGCCGGACGGAGAAGGACGGCATCCACCGCTTCGCATTGCGGACCAGGATGCGGGCGGGGAACTTCCGGCGCGCCGAGACGTGCTCCGGCATGCGGAAGTCCAGTTCCAGGCCAGCCAGCGAAAGGCGGCTGATGAGATTCGAGATCATCAGCGTGGAGACCATGGCTGCCAGGATGAGAAACAGAAGGTTGTTGCCGGTGACCGCCGCCGCGACCGCGATCAGGATCAGGGTCACCAGGAAAAACAAGCCTCCCAGCGTGGTCCGGCGCAGTTCGAGGCTGCGGTGGACAGGGTGTCCGGCTTGGCGCCAGATCAGCGGCATGGATCAGGCTCTGGCTGCCGGGTCCGGCCGGTCTTTCAATCTCGGCGCCGACTCGGCGACCGCGTCCAGTATCGCACGGCGCGAGGCGTGACGCTTGGCAGCCAGGCGTTCCCCGGCCATGCGGCCAAGGTGCCGGGTAGTCCTCTCGGCGGTCGCCGGCGAGGCCCAGTAACGCCAGGCGGACCGGCTCCTTTCAATTCGCCACTGGCGCTCGAACCACCCGGGAATCGGCCCCGGGGGCCGGGGTGCCCTTTGGGCCCGGTCCGGATCCGGCCTGAACACAACGCGCAGGTTGCCCTCATCCTGGCTTGTGGCGGATTGGACCGCGGTCAAGCCCGCCAGCTCGCCGCAGCGCGTCAACGTCGGCAGGGTGAAATGAAACAGGCGAGCCTTCTGGTAGCGGCGCGCCGGATGTTCGCAGGTGGATTCAAAGTCCGGGACCTCGATGGCCAGAAACCCCTCTGGCCGCAGCCATTGGGCGACGTGCGAAAGAGACTCGACCGGCGCTGGCAGATGGTCCAGGACGTGAAAAAGCGTGATGCCATCAAGGGACCGGGCCGGAAACTGCTGGTCCTCGATCAGCCCGACGCGCACGTCCAGCGCCAGTTCGTCGCGGGCGTAAGAGGCGTAGCCGACGTTGGGTTCAATGCCGGTGACATGGCAGCCCGCCGCTCGCAGAAGATAAAGGAACTCCCCGCCGCCGCAAACGACGTCAACCAGGTTGAGGTCCCTAGCCAGGAGATCGTGCAGTTGGTGAATGCGTTCGAGCGCCACGCGCGCCGCGCGCAGCACCTGGTAAGTCTTGGGCTGGTAGGTAGCCTTATACAGCAGCCGGTAGTGGTCCCTGTAGAAGGACGCTAGTTCCTCGGCGCTGGGCAGCGGGTGTACGCGCGCCAAGCCGCATCCCTCGCACAGAATCGTGGTCAGCGGAGAGCCGTCGCGCGCCTCCCTGCTGATCACCACACCCGAGGCCGAGGAGCACAGAGGGCACTCGGCATCCATCCTGTTCACGCCCGCCAAGACCCGCAGTATAACCCACGAGGAGTCTTGTGGTCCCCAGGGATGTTAAACTCAAATCTAATGGGTACGAAGGACAAGGCGGAAAAGAAGGAGCCGACGGCTGCTCTCAAGGTATGGCTTCCGGCAGTGGCGCTCGGCTGGCTGGTTCCGGGGGGCGGTCACTTTCTCTTGAAACGCACGACCAGGGGCGCGCTGCTGCTGTTCGCCGTGGCTTTCATGTTCATGTTCGGCATCATGATGCGGGGAGTGATGTTTGAGCCCAAGACAGGGGACCTGCTGACCACTGTTATCTACTGCGGTGGCTTCCTGGGAGACCTTGCTTCCGGGGTCTTCTACCTTTTGAGCGTGTGGCTGGGATACACGCAGACGGACGTGGCGGGGTTCATGCATGACTACGGCACGAAGTTTCTCGTGACCGCGGGCCTGCTGAACATCCTGGCCATGGTGGACGTGTACGAAATCGCCACGGGGAAGAAGAGCTGATGCCGAAAGTGACATTGTCCCATTTTGAAGCCGCGCTGCTGTTCGCGTTGTTCGCTTCCATCGTGATGGGTATCGTATCCAAACAGACAGACCGCGAGCGCCTCCAGTATGGTCTGAAGTGCTTCGCTTGGTTCGTTGCGTCCCTGTTCCTGATCGGCTGGATCATGCGTCTCGGGCACGGCTAGAAGCCGCTCGGTCCATGAAGAAGTTCTACATCGAGACGTTCGGCTGCCAGATGAACGTACACGATTCCGAGAAGGTTGTCGGCACGCTCATCTCGATGGGTTACTCCCCGGTGGACACTCCGGAGCAAGCCGACCTGGTCCTCTATAACACCTGCAGTGTTCGCGACAAGGCCGAGCAGAAGGTGTACAGCCGCTTGCAGCAGTTCAAGCGGGGAGGCAACGGAAAGATCATCGCTGTCTTAGGTTGCGTGGCCCAGCAGGAAGGGATGCGCATTTTCGAGAAAGCGCCGCACGTCAGCCTGGTGTGCGGGTCGGCGAGCTACGGCAGATTGTCCGAGCTCATGGCTGCCTTGGAAAGCGGCGATCGCAGGGTCAGCGGGCTGAGCCTGGCCACCGGCGAGACCTTCGAAACGCCCTACACCCGGCGCGACAGCCCGCACCGGGCCTACATCACGATCATCGAGGGATGTGACAAGTCCTGCGCCTACTGCGTGGTTCCCGCGACCCGGGGCAAACAGAGAAGCCGGACCAGCCGAAGCATTCTGGAGGAGGCCCGCAAGCTCGCCGATTCGGGATACACGGAGATCCAGTTGCTGGGCCAGAACGTGAACAGCTACCGGGACCCCTCTTCAAAGGGCTGCGACTTTGCGGCGTTGCTCGCGCGGGTAGCGGAGATTCCCGGGTTGAGAAGGGTGCGCTTCGCCACCTCCCACCCCCGTGACTTCGACAAGGCAATCGTGGAAGTGATCGATGCCAATCCGGTGCTGTGCGACCACGTGCATCTCCCCGTGCAATCCGGTTCTACCAGAGTGCTCGAGCACATGCGGAGGCTCTACACGCGTGATGAGTACCTGCTGCGCATAGAGTGGCTCAAGGGAGCACGGCGGAAGATCGCCATTACCACGGACATGATCGTTGGTTTCCCCGGAGAGGACGAGGCCGATTTCGAAGAGACGCTCTCCCTGGCCGGCGAAGTCCTGTACGACTCCATGTTCAGCTTCAAGTACTCTCCCCGGCCGAACACAGCCGCCCTGGCCTTGGACGGGCAAGTGCCCCCAGAGGAAGCGGGGCGCCGGCTGACGTTGCTCCAGGAGAGGCAGCGGGCCATTCAGATCAGGCGCAACGCGGAGTTGGTGGGTACGGTTCAAGAAACGATGGTGGAGAGATACAACGGAGCTACGGGGCAGTGGATCGGACGAACCTCCCAGAACCGGGTGCTGAACTTCGTTCGCCCGTCCGGACGCGCGACGCGAGAAGGCGAATACCTGCCCGTGCGCGTGACACGCGCGGGTCCCAACTCATTGGCGGGTGAGGCGGCGGATCTGCTGTAATGGAACGGGGGGGGCGCGATGGAAGTCGAGATGAAAATCCGCGGCTTGATGATGGACCCGGTCAGCAACATGCCGATCGTCATCCTCCGGGACGTCGGCGGCAACGCCATTCTGCCCATTTGGGTGGGCACCTACGAGGCCAACGCCATCGCGCTCGAGATCGAGAAGGTGGCAACCCCGCGGCCCATGACGCACGACCTGATCCGCACATTGCTGATGGGACTCGAAGCCGGCGTGCGCAAGGTTGTGGTGAGCGAGTTGAGGGACGACACCTTCTACGCCGTCATCTGGCTGGAGCGGGAAGGGCAGCTCATCAGCATCGACGCCAGGCCCAGCGACGCCCTTGCCATCGCGTTGCGCGTGGACTGCCCCATCTACGTCGAGGACTCCGTTCTGAGTTCCTCGAAGGCCGCCAGTTCCGTCTCCGACCGGATCAATAACGATGAGCTTCGACGGTGGCTCGAGGGCCTCGGCGACGAGGACCTGGGCCGCTACAAGATGTAGCCCGCCAGGCGCGACCGCCGCTAACCAGGCCCGCTACTTCTTCGCAGGCGCCGCCTTCTTGACGCCAACGCCTTTTTTCGCCGGCGGCGCGGGAGCGGGCCAACCCACGAGATTGGCGGCTTCCACGTCGAAGGTCAGCATGAAGGGGCTGGCGGTAAACGCCGAGGGAACGCCCTCGAATTCCAGGTCAGTGCCCACGGGAGCGGAACCCACCAGCGGTTCCTCAAAAACCAGAGTAGCGTCGCCGACGTTAGCGTCAACGATGCCAATCACCAGTTCCTTCGGATTCTTGACTGGCTTGGCCGCGATGAGTTTTCCCTTGAACTTCGTGACCCCGCCGGCGCCGCCCGGAAGCAAGGCGCCCTTGACGCTGCTATCAAAGTAAGAGCTCCCGTTATCCCCGGTCAGTTGCCCCTTCACGGACTGCCACAGCGCCAGCATCGGGTTGGCTTTCCTAAACTCCTCCTCCTTCTGGAGGTCGATTTCACCCTTGCTGAGAATCTTGAGATCAGGGGGAGGGAAGGCTTGCGCTTCGGCGGTCTTCCGGAGTTCATCAAAACCATCCGCTGAGCCGTGATAGCTGGTGTAGAGCTTCGTCACGTAGGTCGCGACTTCCTTGCGCGTCTGCTCGGGCAACGCACCCTGCCCGGAGTAGTAAGCGGCCCGAACGAAGTGGAAAATAGCCGCGGAATTCTTGTCAGGATTCTTCTCCGCCAGCAGGACCGTCGCCAGCCAGTACGACACTTGGGCGTTGGCCGGATTGGTCTGGAGACTGGCGGTGAACCCTTTCTCCGCGGCTTCGTTCTGCTTGCGCTGCATGGCGACCCAACCCTGCGTCAGTTGCCCGAGCGTCAGGGCGTCCGTTCTAACCTTTTTCCAGTCCGCGTCCGAGGTGGCGGCCGGCTTCTTAGCCTCGGCGAAGAGTTCGTCGATGTTGGCCACCAAGCCGTTGGCCGCCTTCTCCCCCGAGGCAAGCAGCTCGGGTGTCGGCTTGGTGATCTTGATGGTGTTGAGGGTCATGAAGTACAAGGCGTTAAGGTTCTTGGGATCCACGCCGAGAATCTCGTTGCCTGTCTGCAACACCTTCTCCACGTTACCGGTAGCGTTATAGGCTCCGAGGAGGAGCTGGAGACGCTCCATTTTGAAGTCGCTGGTGGGGTACTTCTGGCTCCAAGTGTTGAGAAGGTCGATTTTCTTGGCGTTGTCAGTCGCCTTCAAGATCTGGTCGTAGAGGTCGTACTCCGCGCGATCCTTCCAGTTCTGCTTGGGGGCTTGCCCCCAAACCACGACTAGCGCAAAAAGCGCGGCGACGACAAGCAAGAGAGACGTTCTTACGATTCGAACCGGCACAGTGGCCTCCTGAAATGCGATCTAATCTTAACTCCGTCAGGCGCCACCCCCGACCCTGGCCGGAACCGGCCCACGGAAGTAATGCTGCCCGACCCGCAAGAGCGGAGTATAACCAATCATGGCACTTCCTGCAACCGGTTGGAACGGCTCACCCGGAATATTTGTTCCCGCCTCCTTAAAAGAGGGTAGGCGGCGGACGGGGCGGATGCCGGGGAACAGGGTGTTCGCCGGGCTCCTGTGCTAGAATCCCCGTTTTCCATGCGGTATCCGGATTTGGCCGTCATCCTCGTGTACCTGGCGGGCATCACCTGGTTCGGCGCGCGGTTTCGGCGCCGGCAGCGGACCTTGAAGGACTACTTCCTTGGGGGCCGCACCGCGCCTTGGTGGGCGATCGCGCTTTCCATCGTGTCGGCCGAAACCAGCACCCTGACCATCATCGGGACCCCGGCGCTCGCGTTCGCGGGCAACCTGGGCTTTCTGCAAGTGGTCCTTGGCTACCTGCTGGGGCGGCTGGTGATTGCGGAACTGTTCCTCCCGCACTACTTCCGCGGCGAGTTGTACACGGCCTATGAGCTGATCGGGAAGAGGTTCGGGTCCCACGCGCGAAAACTGACCGCCGGAACGTTTCTCGTCCTGCGCGCCCTGGCGGAGGGCGTGCGCGTCTTTGCGATCTCAATCGTCATCTCCATCGTGCTGGGGACGGGTGAACTCACCTCCATCGTGGTGATCGTTTGCCTCACGTTGTTCTACACCTTCGAAGGAGGCATGACGGCCGTCATCTGGACGGACGTGGTCCAGATGTTCCTGTACGTGGCCGGCGCCGTGGTGAGCTTCCTTGTCATCTTGCACCACATTCCGGGGGGCTGGGGAAGCGTATGGGCCATTGCCGGCGCGGCCGGCAAGTTCCAGGTCTTTGACTTCCGCTTCGCCTTCACCTGGGAGTTTTTCTCGCGGACCTACTCGTTTTGGGCGGGTGTGATCGGCGGGTGCTTCCTGACGACCGCCAGTCACGGCACCGAACAGCTTCTGGTGCAGCGGCTGCTCGCGGCGCGCAGCCAGAAAGAGAGCCGCGCCGCTCTCATGGGAAGCTGGGTGGTGATCTTCGTGCAGTTCAGCCTGTTCCTGCTGATCGGCCTGACCCTGTATGTGTTTTACGCCCAGACGAAGCTGCCGGCGCCGCAACCCGCGGATCGCATTTACCCGGACTTCGTATGGCGATACCTGCCTACTGGTGTCGCCGGCCTAGTTGTGGCGGCGGTCCTGGCGGCGGCGATGTCCAACCTGAGCGCCGCGCTGAACTCGCTGGCCTCGACCAGCGTTATGGACTTCTACAAGCCCCTCACCGCGCGGCGCGGCCCGGGTCGTCCCGAATCACACTACCTAAAGGTGGCTCGCGCCGCCACCGTCGCCTGGGGCGTGGTTCTGCTTGGCATCGGTTACCTGGCGCGGCAGTGGGGTTCCGTGCTGGAGGCGGGCCTGTCGATCGCCTCGGTCATTTACGGCTCGCTGCTGGGCGTGTTCCTGCTGGGAGTGCTTACGCGGCGCGTCCGGGAGAAGGCGGCGATGGCGGGGATGGTTGCCGGTCTGGCCACCATGGCGGCGGTGAAGCTGTACACCCCCATCGCCTGGACTTGGTATGTGTTGATTGGCGCCTCGGTGACCTTCCTTTCGGGATGCCTGTGGTCGTTGGTTGAGAGCGAGAAAAAGAATGCCTGACCGGCCGGGCCCGAACGGGCTGCGCAGGGTGCTGGGACCGTGGAGCGCGGCTTCCATCGTGGTCGGGACCATCATTGGCAGCGGCATCTTCCTGGTGCCCAAAGCGATGGTCTCGCAGGTGGGCTCCGTGGGCATGGTGTTCGTGGTCTGGATTGTGGGCGGACTGCTATCGCTGTTCGGCGCTTTGAGTTACGCGGAACTCGGCGCCGCGATGCCGGATGCCGGCGGCGAATACGTCTACCTCAGTGAGGCGTACGGCCCGGTGTGGGGCTTCCTGTACGGCTGGACGCAGATGTGGGTGGCCAAGAGCGGGTCGATCGCGAGCATGGCCACCGCCTTTTTCTACTACCTGGCCGATTTTCGCCCGGAACTCGATCATGTGCTGTACGCGGTTCGGCTGCCGATCGGCCCGGGAGGAGGGCCGCTCGAGATTCGATCCGGGCAGTTGCTCGCCGCGGCCGTGATCATGGCGCTGGCGCTGGTGAACTACTCCGGCGTCAGGTTCGGAGGCCGCGTTCAGGTGTTCGCCACCGCGGTAAAGGTGCTCCTGCTGTGGGCGATCGTGGTCGTGGGGCTTGGTTCAGGGCAGGGAACCGCGGCCAATCTCCGTTCCTCGGTCCCGGCGGCCGGGGGATGGGTTGGCTTCTTCGCGGCTACGGTCGCGGCGCTGTGGGCCTACGACGGGTGGAACAACCTGAGCATGGCCGCCTCCGAGGTCGCCCGGCCTCAAAGGAATCTGCCGCTGGCTCTGATTGCGGGAACACTGGCGGCGATCGGGATCTATCTTGCCGTCAACCTGGCCTATTTCTTTGTCCTGCCGGCGAGTGTTGTCGCCGCGAGCGACAGGGTGGCGGCTGAGATGATGCGCCGCTTGTGGGGCGACGCGGGCGCGAAGGCGGTCAGCGTGGCTGCCATGATCTCCATCTTCGCGGCCCTGAACGGTTCGATCCTTTCCGGTGCGCGAGTTCCCTACGCCATGGCCAGGGATGGGCGCTTCTTCCGGCCCGCGGGCCGGGTTCACCCGGTTCACGGCACTCCCGGCGTTTCGATTCTTCTTTTGAGTACATGGGCCTCTTTATTGGTTTTCAGCGGCCGTTTCGAGCAATTGTTCACATATGTCATCTTCGCCAGTTGGATTCTGTACGGAATGACCGCCGCCGCCGTGATCGTCCTTCGCCGGAAAAGGCCGGAAATGCCGCGGCCTTACCGGACCTTGGGTTATCCGGTCGTGCCCGTGCTCTTCGTTATAGGGGCATTTTGTGTGGTTTTCTCCACCCTGTTTACGTCCCCCCGCGAGTCGTTGATGGGACTAGTACTCATATTCTCGGGCGTACCATTCTATTTGCACTGGAAAAGTCGCACCATATAATAGGAATTCACCGAAGTTGTATGGGAGCAGACGCATGGACGTATCCAAGATTCTGGCGGAATTGCGCCTGGAGCGTGAGCAGATTGAAGAAGCGATTCTGAGCCTGGAACGGCTGGCCACGAACCGTGGGAGGCGCCGCGGCCGGCCGCCAAAGTGGATGGCGGACGCAAAGAAGCGAATCCGAAGCCAGGCAAGAAGGGCGGAGGGCCCGGCGAAGTCCGCTGCCGCGTAAGGGTGATGACGGCGCCTCGCCCCTAGCGATAGAGCAGGTATTTTTCCCTGAGGCGCAGGAAATCCGGGAGCTGGTCCTGGGCGGATTGCTCAATCTGTCCGGGGTCGCGCCCCGCGGTCAGGGCCTCCATCACGGCGGTGTTGCCGATAAGCCGCCGGTTTGTGTTCACAGAGATCTTACCGGGATAGAGCCGCAGTAACGCCGCCGCGATCTCCAAGCCCAGCCTCTGGCCGCTGAAGGCTTCCCGGTCGGTGACGAGGAAACGCACGCCTTCCACCTGAATGCCGGCGCAGGCCGAAGAAGTCGGACGAAATCGAGTCGGGTAAAAGCGGATGCCGGGGACGAATCGCCGATTCAGATAACCCGCGAGTTCCTGCCCGTTGACCCAGGCTGCCCCGATCTGCTCGAAGGGCGAATCCGTGCCACGGCCCACGGAATACTCTGGAGAGGCCTCGATCATGGCAACCCCGGGGTAGAGCAGCGCCGCCTGAAGGCTTCTGATGTTCGGCGAGGGGTTGATCCAGATCAGCCCAGTGGAATCGAACCAATCGCCACGCTGCCAGTTCTTCATGGGTATTACATGAAGATCCAGCCCCAAGTGATTGGTCTCATTGAACATTCTAGCCAGCTCCCCGACTGTCATCCCGTGTCGAAGTGGCAGCGGGAAGTAGCCCAGGAAGGACCGGAGGTCCGAGTCGAGCATGGGCCCCTCCACGTGCACGCCGGTGAGGGGGTTGGGACGGTCCAGAACATAGAACTGGATGTGGCGCCGGGCGGCCTCTTCCATGGCATAGCCCATGGTGGAAATGTATGTATAGAAGCGCGCGCCGACATCCTGAATATCGAAAATTAAGGCGTCTAAATCCCGCAGCATTTCCTGACTGGGCCGCCGGTTGTCGCCCAAATACAGGCTCCACAGCTTTATGCCCGTGGCGGGATCGGCCGAATGCGGGACGTTCTCCTGGTCCTCTTGCCCCTCGATGCCGTGCTCGGGCGAGAAAAGAGCCTGCACGTTCACTCCCGCCTTAAGCATCAGGTCGATGTTTCGCCGGCCCAGGCGATCGACACCGGTCTGGTTGGTGATCAGTCCCACGCGTTTACCCGCGAGCGGGGCGAAATTCTGCTCGGCCAGGACGTCCAGGCCAGTGAGCACCTGGGCATTCCTGGCGGTGACGCGATGCACTCCGGCCCCGGTCAGCGTCTCGTTGTAACCCGCGAGGCTCGCGGCGGGCGAATCAACCAGGATGGCCGCCGCGACAACAGTCGCCAGACGCCCTCGAAGGGACGTCAGTGTCCCCTTGGGCTTGGGGTGAACGCTATTGGCGAGCAGAATAAGGTAGGTCTCGGTGGCGGGATCGATCCAGATAGAGGTCCCGGTGTAGCCTGTGTGACCGTAAGATCCGACCGGGAAGAGTTCCCCTCGTGAGCCCGAATAGGGTGAGTCGAGATCCCACCCCAGCCCTCGCAGCACCGGCTGGTCCGGAGGCGACTGCGGCGCGGTGAACCGGCGGACGGTTAGCGGGCTGAAAAGGCGAACGTTGCCGCGCCGACCGAGGCCCAGCATCATGTCCGCGAAGCGCGCTAGGTCGTCGGCGGTGCCGAACAGCCCCGCGTGTCCCGCGACGCCTCCCATGAAACGGGCGGTCGGATCGTCTACCACGCCACGCAGGGGCTCGGGCGAGCCCGCCAGCAGTTCCGTGGGTGCGATGCGGGGGCGGAGGCTGGCAGGCGGGCGGAACATGGTCTCCTTCATCCCCAAGGGCCTGAGAACCACTTGGGAGACGTAGGCATCGAGAGGTTTCCCGCTGAGGCGCCGTACCATCTCCCCGAGCAGAATGAAATTGATGTCACTGTAGATGAAGCGCTCGCCCGGAGCGGCAATGGGCTTGTCGATCAGGGCCTTCTGAATTCCCGTGTCGTATCCCTTCCAGGGCGGTTCCAGGTCAAGGTCGCCGCGCAGGCCCGAGAAATGGGTGAGCAGGTTCCGCACGGTGATCTCACTGGCGCCGCCTTGGAACTCCGGCAGGTACTGAGTGACGCGGTCGTTGAGCCGAAGCTTGCCATCTTCCACCAGTTTCATGATCGCCGGCGTCGTGGCGATGACCTTTGTGAGAGAGGCAAGGTCGAAGATGGTATCGACGGTCATGCTCTCCCTCTGGGGGACGAGGGAGCGTTGGCCGTACGCCTTGCGGTACACAACGCGGCCCTGGTGAGACACCAGCAGCACCGCGCCCGGCATGCTGCCCTGCCGGATGGCCTCCTCGATCGCTGCATCCAGCTTCGGGCCGCCCGCGAAACCCGTCTGCGCGCAGAGCGATGGCGCGAGCAGCGCCGCTGCCGCCAGTATCGCGGAAAGGAGTCCCATGCCTGCTATGGTACTCACGGTTGGCCGAAGATGGGAATGACCGCCCCGTTCACCTCGGCAGCCGCGGCCCCGGCCCGCTAAGATGGTAGCCGGATGGCGGAACATTTGCCAAGGCTGAGGGCGAACCTGGATTTCATGCCCTCGCCTGTCCCCGACAGGCCAGGCCTGCTTATCCGTGATTCACTGCACTACTCCGGCACCACTCTCATCATTCCACCCGTTCTGGTGGAGTGCCTGCGATTCTTCGATGGAGAAGCAACGGAGCTCGACCTCCGGCAGATGCTGGTTCAGGCCACCGGCGATCTGCGCGTAAGCGAGGCGGTACATCACTTGGTCGAAGCCCTCAGCCAGGCCGGGTTTCTTGAGGACGAGGTCTACACCCAATTAAGGGAGGAGAAGCACCGGACTTTTGCGGAGTCCCCTGTTCGGGAGGCCGCGTACGCGGGGCTGGCCTACCCCGGCGAGACGGACGCGCTTCGGGCCCGGTTGGAGGAGTACGTGAACCATCGTCCACCGGAGGCGGCGGTCGAAAACCTGATCGGAATCGCGGCGCCGCACGTTAGTTTCGAAGGCGGGCACGAATGCTACCAGGCAGCCTACAGCCTCCTGCGGCCCGAGGACGCGGAGCGAACGTTCGTCATCCTGGGCACGTCGCACCACGGCCAGTCCGAGAAGTTCGGCCTCACTCGCAAGCCGTATGTCACTCCACTTGGCCAGGCCACCACGGATGTCGCCCTGGTTGACGAGTTGAACCAGAAGGCCGCCGCCGCGGTCGCCATGGAGGACTATTGCCACGCCGTCGAGCACTCCATCGAGTTTCAGGTGCTCCTGCTGCAACATCTCTGCGGAGCGGACATTCGAATCCTGCCGGTGCTTTGCGGGCCCTTCGGGCGCAGCCTGTTCGAGGGCGGAGCCCCCGAGGACGATCCAGGCGTCAAGGCTTTCCTGGGCGCCCTCGGTGAGATCGCCGCCAGAGAGCAACAGCGCCTGTTCTGGATCCTGGGCATCGACCTGGCTCACGTCGGCCCACGTTACGGGGATGGCTTCTCCGTCGAGGCACGGTGCGGGGTGATGGCAGAGGTCGCCGAGCGTGACCGAACCCGGCTGGAGCGAGTTACGGCCGGCGACGCCGATGGTTTCTGGGAACAAGTCCGCGGAGCGGGAGACGACCTGCGCTGGTGCGGCGCTTCGGTCCTGTACACCTTCCTCAGGAGCCGGCCGGACGCGAGGGGAAAGGTGCTTCGTTACGGCCAGTGGAACATCGATGAGCGCAGTGTGGTGAGCTTCGGGGCGGTCGCTTTCCGCGGTGAGGGCTACTCCGGCACGGCCGCCATCCAGTAGCCGGGGCGGCAGCGCACCTTCACCCCGCGCCGCTCCCTGCCGGTGGAATCCAGAACCTGTACTTTGATATCGTGCCAGCCGGCCTCCATCTTGTTGTTGGGGTTGTAACTGACGAGGTACTGGCTGTGCAGTTCCCGCCCCATGTCGCCGATGGCGCGCTCCAAGTCCCTTTGACTGAGGAAGGAATACTCCCGTCCGCCGGTGTAGCCGGTGAAGACCTCCGATGGGTTGTCCACGAAGATCGCCTTCACCTGCTTGAAGATCTCGACGAACAACGGGATGAAGTTGGCCGAATTGGAGGGGCCCGTGACGCCGATTTGCCGGGTCGCTTCCGGCGTGGGGGGAACATTCGGCGGAAGCGGCCTCGATCCGGCTGGAAACGGGTCCGGCCTGGGTGCCATCATCTTCGTCGTGAAAGTCGTGACCAGCCGGTTGACGTTGACCGTGTAGATGAGGACGTTATCGATCTGAGCCAGCGTGAGGGCGTCGCGCAGTCTTCCCTCGCTTCCCCGGTCTCGTGTTTCGCTGATGAGAAGGATGATCCGGCGGCGATTGCTGGGCCGCCGGGCAAGCATCCGAATCCCCGTGGTTACGGCGTCGATCATGGCGCTGGTTGAACTGCCCTGCTTCAACTTCAGCATGGCCTGCGAGATCAAGTCCGAATCATTCGTAAAATCCTGAAGGACCTGAATCCGGTGGTCGAAGCAGAGAACCGCGACTTCACCCTGATCGCCCGTCACGAGGCCCTGAAACAAAGGGCCGATTCTCCGCAGTTTAGGCAGGATGGCCTCCATGTCCCAGTTGGCCTGAACCGCCACCACGAGCGAAATGGGGATGTAGGCGACATCGACCTTGATGTCCTGCGGCTTGTCGTTGTCCAAAAGGCGGAAGTCGCTGGGTTTCAAATCACTGACGTAGCTGCCGTCGCTGTCGGTCACAGTGACCGGCGCCACGACCATGTTGACCGTAGCCCGGAAGACCTGACCGGGGACATCCTCTTGTTGAGCGAACAGCGTAAGGGCCAGAAGGCCCACGGAGAGCATCTTCAGGCTAGACATGACCTATCCAGGTGGCGTAGCTCCTCTCGGTCCCGTCTCTGCGCTTCTAGTTCCACAATAGCATTGAGCGGCCCGGTCCATCGAGCCCTCGCTTGCGCGCCTGTCTGTCAGAGACGGATCGTTACCGTCAGGTCGCGTCCCGGGGTGCCCGCGCCCGCCGGGGGCACCGAGAGGATGTCCAGATTGAGCTGCGCACCGGCCACCAGTGGCGGACAGAAGCGGGAAGAAGAGGCAACTCCATGAGCGCCGGAAATCAGGTAGGGGGCGGGGTCCCGGTTTCGGTCCCGGTGGCGGATGCGGTTGCTTCCCGATGCAGGGCGGAGCGCTCCGGGAAGAGAGTTGCGGTAGATCAAATCGTCCTTGACTATTGCCGAGACGCCTGCCATACTGCTGTAAAGGTGGCAAGATGGCAGAACAGTTGCCCCTAATCCCAACGACCAAATCGACCTTTAGGCTGCCCGTGGAGTTGTATCGGCATCTCAAGATCAGGGCCGTGCAGGAGAATAGGCCCATGGCCGATCTTCTCATTGATGCAATTGAGCTTTATCTTTCCAGAAGGGAGACCAACCATGACGAGTCCACACGTTCTGCTTAGGTCTCCGCGAGCCGAGACGGTGGCGATTCGAGCGGAACACGTCTCTGCAAGTCGAGAAGCAAGTAAGGTCCATTATTCTCTCCACCTGACCGATTGTCTTGTGTGGATGGAGGCGCAACCAGAGTGTTCCATTCAGGCTATCGTCACTGATCCGCCATACGGGCTTAGGGAGTATACGACGGAGGAGAAATGGAAACTGCGAAACCGAAGGGGTGGCATCTGGCGGATACCGCCGTCCTTTGATGGGTGCCAACGGAATCCAATTCCCCGCTTCACGGTTCTGACCGAATCGGACCTTCAGCAGTTGAGTACATTCTTCAGATCCTTTGCCGTCAGGGCGCTGAGGATTTTGGTGCCTGGTGGCCACTTGTTCATCGCAAGCAGCCCGTTGCTTTCGCACCTCGTCTACATGCCCATGATGGCGGCTGGTTTTGAGAAGCGCGGCGAGA
The DNA here is from genome assembly GCA_963798455.1 of Bryobacterales bacterium. Taxonomy (GTDB): domain Bacteria; phylum Acidobacteriota; class Terriglobia; order Bryobacterales; family Bryobacteraceae; genus CAWCTD01. Next base: position 2,024,720 of record CAWCTD010000003.1, on the reverse strand, counting down.
TCATAAGGCTCGTCCAAACACTGCGAGGCGGGGACAGGCCGAAGAACGCACATGAAGAGTTCTCGGACGTGACGGTTATGCCGCGATCAGCTTGGGAACCCTGGGGGCTTTTCCGAAAGCCATGCGAGGGGAGGGTACAAGACAGCCTCCGTAAGTGGAAGACCGGAGGGCTCCGAAGGCCTTCGGTTGATGCTCCCTTCTTGGATGTAATCCCGTCCTCTCCCACTCGTTCCGAAGAGCGCAAGATCGCTCCGCACCCTTCTCTGAAGCCACAGGCGTTCATGCGTCAGATCGTCAGAGCATCTCTCCCGCTCGGGAGCGGGATCGTGCTCGACCCCTTTATGGGTGCGGGGTCCACGATAGCCGCGGCTGTCGCTGTCGGCTACACGAGCATAGGGGTTGAAGTAGACCCAGTGTTCTTCGCAATGGCAGAGAAGGCCATTCCCGTGCTGTCTTCCATTCCTGTGAACGGCACAACCCGTGTGATTAGGACCAGCGGTGTTGTACACTTGAACGGAAAAGGCAAGCCTGACCGTGGCCCTCTCAGCAGACGGCTTTGATCGTGCAGTGCCGTTGCCGCCCGGCCTGACTATCGCGCACATAGGCAACGCAATTGGCTTTGTCGAGGAGAAGGCCGAAGAGTTAATTGAACTATATTTCGAGCAAGCCAACATCTTCAGTGGTGTGATCGGGATTTTGGGCGTCCGCGCCCTCGGTTCACTCAGTCCCTACAAGCGGCACAAGCATCCCGACATAGCTCAACAGCGATTCCCAGATTTGTCGCTCCGCGGTCGTTTGACCCCCCCACCGATCGAATCTCTGGAATCCAAGGGTAGTACCAGGCCGTGGGCCATCCAGTCGCATTACAACCACTCGGGATGGTACATAGTCTGGCGCTATGCGATTGACCCGACCAAACGTATGAAGCTCGGCAGGTGCGTGCTGGTCTGGCGTGTGGATATACCGTTTCTCAAGGAAGACCACTGGAAGTACGAGGGGAGCAAGGCTGCCGAGGGGCATGGCGGTCGAACGCATACGTTCGGCGTGAAGAATCCGGCTGTGGTAATAGCCGGAGCCATCGTGTACCAGACTCCAGGCGTTGTGCTTTCCAGAGGAGGCCCAACCCTTGTGAGCGGCGGCGAGCCATCAACCAGCATCTAGCGCACTACGGAGCAGACCGTTGATCTGTTCGAGCAGGACGGGCGGTGCCGCGGCCGGGGGCAACTTTCAAGCCCTCAACGCGGCTTTATGACACCGCCCTGCGCTGCGTGCGCGGAAATCGGTGGTGGGGCGATCTTGGCCGGCTTCTTCGCCGGGTTGGAAATAGAACTGCGAGATGCCAGTCACGCAGGATCAACGGGAGGTAGTCTGGGGGGATGGAGCGAGCACACACTACACGTTTGTTCACTACGCCCACCATCCCAGGATGGCTTGTGCTTATTTGGCAAGCCCTTGATCTGGCTGGGAGGGTTGACCTTATTCGGCGGCTCTCGCGGGCGGCATGGGAGGCTGCGCTAAGTCCACGCGGCCACGTTATAGCCCTGATTCTGGCTGTTGCCTGGTTGACCCTTGTTGCGACGTGGCCGAGCTTGAAGATTCGGCTCTACACCGCGTCGGGGCGCACGCCACTATCAGCCCCTAAACCGCTGCCAGATCGAGTGACGGACATTGAAAAAGCCGTTGGCGTTCAGGGGGACAAAGTCTCGGGACTACAGGGCTATCTTCAGAGAGTAGACTTTGCCACCAAACTCGAAAACTACGAGCGTCGCATCTACGAACTTGAGCAGCGACTTCCAAAATGACCCACTGCTCTGAAGCCATCCATACCTGCGGAGGGCCTCGCGTTACGATGCCGGTGGGGTAGTTCTCGAGTTCTGAAGCAGGTTCAGGCCAGTGGTCGGTGACGTTGGCCACGGGCCGTTGTGTGTCTGGAGTCCATCCGCTGTTTGGTCCGGGGCCGAAGGTCAGCCAAGCCGGGGAGTGAACCCCATAATGGTCCGGGCCGACTCATCGGACACGGTGAGTATGCCGAGGACGCTGTGCCACGGTACCTGAAGCGTCATCTTCGTCTTAGGGTTCTCAAAGACAAGTATCGGACCGAAGGTCGGGGTCGGATCGACCTGCTTGGGCCAGGTCTGTACCCATCCTACGTTCTCAAGGGCTTGGCTTGGATCAGTCGTTTCCGCTCGTCTTCGCCATCCGGGACATCCAGCCTAAGTGCTTTCATCCCTGCCAGTAAATGCAGCATCGCCGGCAGGCGCAGAATCGAGGGCGACACATAGACTACGTAGGCGTACTTTTCGGTCTTGGCTGTGGGCATGCTTCACGATACCGCCGCCGATGAGCCAAACTGTCGGGGCGGCAATTAGGAAGTCAAGAACGCACTCTACCGCGAAGCGCCCCTCGTTTGCAGAGTGTTTCTCAGAGTCGGATGGTGACCGTCAGGTCGCGTCCCGGGGTGCCCGCGCCCGCCGGGGGCACCGTGAGGATGTCCAGATTGAGCTGCGCGCCAGCCACCAGTGGCGGCAGACCGAAACCGTCGACCACGTTGGAGATGGTGGCTCCCTCCGGAATCGTCAGCCGGCAGTGCGTGTCGGCGTTCTGGCGCAATTGCAGTTCAAGCGGGCCGCCCGTCGGCGCCTCGTGTATCACCGCGAAGATGTCCCGGACGGAATGTGATTCTTCGATGACCAGCGGCGGAGCCACGTCGGATTGAATCGCCAGATAGCCCTCAACCTGAATCGAGAGCTGGCCGCCCGACAGGGTCCTTACGCCGTAGTCCGTGGTGATGGTGAGGCACACCTGGGACGGTTCGCCGTTGCCGCGCATGTTAGTCATCACCAGTTCCGCGCTCGCGATTCTGACGTCCGGCTGGTAGATGGGAAAGCTGTAATTGCCGCTGGCCGGGCTGCCGAAGAAATCTCTCGTGAACGGCAGAATGTAGACCTTCTTGCTCAGGTGATAGACAGCCGCGCAGTCCTCGTGAGCCTCCGCCAGGCTGCCATGCAATCCCCGGTTGACGGCGTACTCGGTCCCGCCATTCAGGACTTCGGTGACCTCCAGGATCTCCGCGTCGATTTGAATCAGGCTTCCTGGCTGCGCGCCGCCGGCCGCGGACAGGTGGATGGTAGCATCCTGGGCGCCGGCCGCCTGGCTCAGAAGTACCTGCGACGGGCCGGCCAGTTCCGGCCAGTAGTGCATGGACAGGGTGCCCGCCGAGATGGTCCTGGTATTGGTCAGGTTCTCGAAACCGATGCCCATCAGTTCGACCGACCCTCGACCGGTCGGGTGGATTCCGAACACCGGCTTGGGTGGCGGAGCCATGTCAAGGGGCGTGCTGCTGGCGCCGCCGATCCTCCAACGCGTCAGGGGCGACAACTCGTAGGCGCACTCTTTGTCGTTCACGTTCGCCGAGCGCCCCGAGATATGGACCGTGGCCCCAATCCGGTTGGGAACGTCGAACTCCACTGGACTCGTGCGTCCCATGACCCCGAATCGCCACCCGGAATCCGCGACCACGAAGCTGCTCGTCGCGTCCGGCTCCGTCTCCCATGCCGACGCCAGCTCCAGTGTCGTCGTGCTGTTGGATAGGACCCCGCGTTCCTGCGCTCGTCCTTTGCCCTTGGTGATGCGTACCACCGCCCCGCGATAGGCGTTGGCCGGCATCTGCAAGGTCTCGTTTCCGACCGTGCTGGAGGAATGGATGGTCGCGTTCTGCTCGGGCTGCAGCTCGATCCGCCAATAGAAGTTTGCGTGGTCGTAGTTTTCGTCCGGCGGTGCTACCAACTGGCTGGGCAATCCCGTGTCGAGGAACGCGCTTGCGACGGGTTGGGCGGAGGCGATGCGGAACAGATGCACCGGGTCCTTCCCGCGGTACACGTGTAAGCCGCTTGTTTCGGGCGCGAAGCTGAGGCCGGTCAGTTGCACGCTGTTGGTGCTTGACCCCTCGGGTATGGTGGCCCGCACCAGGAACGACAGCGGGCTTTCCGACTCATCGGTCGCCAGCGCGCTCACGGCGTAGTAAAGAGTCTGGTCGCCGGCGAGCGTTCCTCCCGTGTCCGACACGGTTGCCGACAGGTTCACAAGCGGGATGTCGATGTTGGTAGCCGACGGCTGCCGGGGTGTCACGAACCCGGCCTGGAGAGCCACGCTCATTTGGCCGTCGGCGGCTTGCTCGGTCCTCTCCGTAATCTCGAACTGAGATTCGCCCTCCTCGTCCAGGAGGCTCCCCAGCAATGGCCGCGGCAGTCCCACCTCGGAGCCAGCCTGCCTGCGGCGTCCGGAGCCGCTCCCGTCGGCTGTGTCCGTGTACCAGTCGTCGCTGTGAACCTGCGCCGTGATGGTCATGGTTCGGTGGTTCATGCCGGGAGCAATGCTCTTGATCCGAAACGGCTGGCGCAGGAGACCTTCCTTGAGGTAGGTCAGGGTAATGATGTCTCCCGGCTTGAGACCGACTCCGCGGACGCTCGTATCGAATTGCACGTACATGTTGCCGCGAATCGATTTGTCCAGTTGAAGCTGTATGATTCTGGCCGCTTGGTGGAAGTTCGAGATGCCCAGTGCGTTCAGCGTGACGCTGATTTCCTGCCCCGTGCGCAGCACGTCATCGACGTCGACCAGGGACAGGCTGTCTTGCTGATACTCGTTGAATTCATCCTGGAACTCCACGCTGAAGCGGTTCGGCGTATCGGCTGCGCTCCGCGTCCAGAACCGGATGGTGGGCTCCCCGTTCCCCTTCCTCAGGATGCCCGAGAAGCCGGACGTGCCGTCGCCGAACTCGTAGCAGGGCCAGCCGTCGTTCAGAGGCGCTTCGCTGTTGCTGCCTGCCGGCTTGAGCGGCTGCTGCTGGCCAATCGTGTTCTCGCCCCGGAGCCGCACATGCCCGTCCTCGCTGAGCGTTAGGAACAGACGAGAGGCGCTCCTGATCCCGCGGACTACCTCGGCCACGCTTCGCCTCCGCCGCAACACCAGGTTGCACTGGAAGCGCGGGATCAGGATGGGGTTGCCGTACAGGTCCTTTGCCTCGATATGCTCGGCGCAATACGCGGCCGCCTCCGCGAAGCTGCCCAGGTCGATCTCTTCGGTCGCCCATCCGCTCCGCCTCAGAATGTCCAGGAGGATCCAGGCCGGGTTGCTGTCGAACTCGTCGCCCAGGTAGGCGCCGTTGGAGGCATAGCGCGCGACCTTCGAGCCCTCGATCAGCACTTGCACCTTGGGCAGGCTCTGCCCGTCGTTGACCCGATTCGGCACGACCACCGAGAGATAGGCCAGGCTGCCGTACGGATCACCGAGCGGAGCCCCGCTTGCGTCTGTGAAGTCAGGGTTGAACTCGCCGGTCCGGGTGCCTTTGCTTACCACGTTGTACCAGCCGGTGGCGGTCATGTTTGTCCCCGCTCGCCCGGGTGGGATCTCTGTATCGTTGACAACGACCCGCAGCACCCCCTGAATTTCGCCCATCCCAAGCAGGACTTCCAACCGGGTCAGGTTGCCGTCGTTTCTTGCGAACACGATGGGGGGCGCGTACCATCCGGTACCGTAGACGATCGGAACGAAGTCGTTGTAGCGCCCCTCATTCTCGACGGCTGGGGAGAGGTGGTAGGTCTTGTCACCGTACGTCCGCACCTGTATGGTGGGGGGGACAAACTCGATGCCACCGAAGCGCCGAGTGGGGTTTGCGGATGTGTCCTGGCTGAACATGCCCCGCTGTTCGCACTGCGGGCGTGTGTAATCGCAGGAACTGAACGGCGCGGCTCCATCGAGGGTTCCCGTTCCCCCCGCCGTATCCGGCGAATATCCGCAGCGAAAGAACGGTGAGTACTGCCCGCGAGGCCCTCCCGTCGTCGCCTCCGCTCGTTGTTCCGAGGTGACAGGGAACTTCCAGGGACAACGGCGCTGGATGCGCACCTCGGGCAGCAACAGCCTCTGGAAGTTCATCCGGTTGGTCAACGTCAGCCGCAGCGTGTTCTCCGTGATTTCGTCCGGAGAGTTCGCCACCCCCCGGAAGATCACCGTGCTCTCCGAGGCGGGGCTCCCGTTCTTCAGGTCGAAGAACAGAAACCGGACCGTGACCTTGGCGCCTTTCCAGCCGGTGCTCCGCTCGATCTGCGAGCAATAGGAGTCGGTATTTGCCAGTGTGACGGAGAGCCGCGAAAGGCTGTCGATCCCATCCTCGGAATCGGAGCGCATCTCGAACAGGTTGTGGGCCGCCACGCGCGCCGAGTACGCCTCGCTGTCCACGTCCACGCTGTGTGTGCTCCACCTCTCTAGAAGACCCGAAGTCAGTTGGAACGTGAACAGAAACAGCGGGGTCTGAGTCGCGCTCAGTTCCTTCAAGTCGGAGATGGAAGCCATGATTCTCCTAGCTGGCGACGGGCGCCACGATGTGCAATGTGCAGGAATGCTGCTCGGGGCCGTCTGATGTCACCGACAGCGAATCATCGTCAAGTCGCGCGCCCCGGTAGACCCCGCTGCGGGAAGTCGTCCTCCGGTACGCCGAGGGGGCGGGCTGCGCTTCGACCTGCGGCCCGTATATGTCCACGGCCATTCCTGGTGGGAGGCTAACGCCGAAGGTCACGCTCTCCTCCACCGTCTGGCTCGCGCCCAACAACGCCAGCCGCATCCAGCTTGTGCTGAGCGCATACCTTCTGGTCTCCTCTGTGCCTCCGGTGGATCGGAAGAGATCAATCGAGCCCGCCGCGTCACTTCTTACGTAGAGACTGAAGCAATACTGGAACCAGCCTGGTGCGTCGATCGTCTGTTGGATTCGCTGGTCCGCCGCACCGGCATTGCTCACTCGTGTTGCCCGCGTCCCTTGGCTTGGATCCGCGACACCGGCGTTGACCGAAAGCATCGGCCCCTTCGTCCAGGCTGCCGCCTGCAGATCTTCACTCCAGACCAGCAGGTTTTGCGCGGGGTCCAGCAACGTAAAGTCGTTCAGTCTGCCCTCCGCCGCGCTGAAGAACTCTTCCAGCCGGATGCGCTCCTCATCATTGAGCGATTCGAAGGTGAGTTCCCATTCCACTCTCGCCCCCCCCGGGTCGAGAAGCTTGAGAACGTTGCCCCCCGGCAAGCTGTTGCTGATCGTCCGCTGAATACGCTGCTTCACGAAGGGATACTGAACCGTTGCCCCTGACGCGAGTTGTGGGAAGTAGAGCATCTTAGTTCCTGTTCTCCCTGACCACCAGCGAGGTGCGTCCTCTCATCAGGTCTCGGAACTCCAGCGGGAGCACGCCGCTTTCCAGGCTGCAGTTGGGATGCGTCGTCCCATCCCAGGGATCGGTGAAGGAGAAGTCCCCCGATTGTCCCTGTTGGGCGACAAAGAACTCCTCCACGGCCGCCATCTCGCTTTCGTCCAACAGGTCCAGCCGGACTATCCACTTCCGGATCGCGCTCTGGTACTCGCGGAATCTCTGTTCGGTCCCGTCCAGAAACCGCAGCACGCAGGTGGAGTTCTGGACTACCCGCGTGGCGGGGTACTGAAGCACGGCCCCTGTCTTGAGGAGAGGAAAGGCGCTCATGTTACAGCTCGTTCACCACATCGCCAAGCGCGTGCGCATTCAGAATCGCCTCGCGCACCGCTTGAGCGATGTCATCGCTGTGATCCAGGAAAGACCGGCTGTCCATCGCCTGGACCTGCACCGTGATGGAAGGCGCGTAGAAAGGCGCCGTAGCCGGCATCGTTCGTGGCATTCCGTCCTGCCCATAGTCGGCTGCCAGAATTGGCTGGCCGCCTTGCTGTGGCGCGGCCCCCAGGAAGTTCACCGCTGGTGGCGGGGTAAAGGTCGGAAGCGCCGGGAGGTCTTCCGTCGTGCTCCCCTTGAAGAGGCCCGCGATGGAGGAAACCAAGGGGAGGAGCGATAGCCCCCCACCCAGCGTCTTGAGCGCTGTGCTCGCGATGTTCCCCGCGACGGCCGCCGCCCCGCCGCCCTTCTGTGTCGTGGTGTTCTGCGCGACCGCCTGCGTGTTGTCTGCCACGGCTGCCACCTGCTGAACCGTCAGCGTCTGCAACTGTTCCAGTTGCCTTGCGATCGTCGACACGCTGTCGCTGAAGCCAGGTGTCAATGAAGGGACGGCCGCTTGAACAACCCCGGCGACACTCATCGCCTGGTCTCCTCCACTCGCCGACTTCACCGCGTCGGAAATGACTGTCTGTAGGTCACTCATGGGAGTCGTTCCTTTCCGTTCTCAGCACCTGCTCCAGCGTGCAAAAAGCATCGATCTCGCGTGCGCTCAGCGTCCGGTAATCTCCGCATCCGACGAGCTTCCACGCGAAGTAGTCCTCGACCCACGCCAGGCTTTGGCCCGAGATCGAGGACTTCGGACAGCTCGTCGCGACTACGCGTCCCCGGCTCCACACCGCGCGCTCCGGCCCGCGTTCAGACTCCGGAACAAAGCCGCAACGTCTCTTCTTTTCCAGGCCGGCCTCTCTGCATGTCTCGCACCTCCACCCGGCCTGGTCGGAGAACTGAAAGTGGAAGGCGAGGGTCAGTTTTTTCGTTCGGCCTCGGTCAGGCCGGACTCGGCCTTGATGGCCGTCACTATCTCCCGGCAGAGATCCTCGGGACCTGCCGCGGCCAGCGTCTCGGGTGTCGCCGGCTGCCCGTCGACCTCCAACCCCGTTATCTCGACGAGCCCCCACAGCAAGTACATGCGTTCTACTTCGGTGGCTAGCAGCGCCGCTTCGACGCTCTCTCTGGGATCCGTGCCGGCTTGCAGGAATTCGATTTTCTGGAATAGCTCCCGGAGGCGTCTCGTCAGCTCGGCGCGCCGGTCCAGCGACATCCTGCGGATGGTGAACGAGACCCCCGGCCGGCCGGCCGAGGCGAGTGTAGTGCAACTGTCGTAGTTCATGGCCCTAGCCAAAAGCCACCACTAGTTCATCGTCCAGCGTGCCCTGCGCCCTGCATCCCTGGAACCGCCACTGGAGCCGTGTTTCGCTGTCGTCGAATTCCGGCACTTCCGGCACGACGCTCTTCAGATACATCCCGAACAACTGCCCGGCATCCTGCCCCAACTGGAACATGACTTCGATCGGCGACCGTTGGCGCGCCGCCTGGTACAGAGACTTTGAGGCGTCGTCCTCCCTGCCGTATAAGTCCAAATCCATGAGCACCGACCGGGTGCCCGCCGCCATGCATCTTGGGAGCACGGACCCGAACTCCTTCCCTCTGAGGTCCAGCCCGTTGTCCAGCGTGATGTCGGCTCCCGTGATCGTGAAGAAGCGGTCCGGATTCGTGCCCAGCCACGCTTGCCCCAAGTGCCCCGGGATGATCGTGTAGTCGAACGCCGCCTCGGCCGGTTCCGGAGGGAAGGTGCTCAATTGCCCTTGCCCATCGAGAAAGCTGGAGCTATCGAGGACGTCCATCGCCGCACCGCTGAATCGAAACTCGTGATAGTCGCCGTTCACGCTCAACTGCATCTTGTTGATGCCCGCGCCGCACACCACGCGCTGGACGGCCCCTTCCGGTGACCAGTAGTCGAAGATGCTGGCGCTTTTCAGCCAGGCGGCGGGCGTGTAGCTCACCGTCGGCCCGATCGGAGATCCTTCGCTGGGCGTGAGGCTGAACGCCGCGCTCAGCATGACCGTCCGATCGTCCGCGATCGCTGCCGCGAATCGGATCTCTCCGCCAAACGTGACGGCCTGTCCCGCCGTGAGCCCATGGGGAGCGGCAAAGACAAGGGTCCGATCCCCACAACCCGGTCCCGCCAGCCCGCCGGAGAACATCATGGCCTCGCCGCCCAAGGCCGCCTGAAAGAGCGGTCCGTGACTTGGCTCCTGCGTCTGGTTCATCCACCCGGTCATGTAGCTCCGCAGCTCGAACGTCGTCTGCTTGCGCAAATTCGCCGGAAGTCCCAAGAAGGTGCGCGTGCCTGTCTTGTCCTTTCTTGCCGGCTTGTCGGCTTGCTGTCGGACCGTCAGCTTCACGCCCGGAAATCGGTTGGCGGCAGCGACCAGAGGCACCGCCCCGAAGGCCGTCTCCACTGCCGCGTAGAATCGGTTGTTGTTCGACGAAATGTAGCAGGACATGCAATCCGCTCCTCCCTCTCTCAGCCGAGGCTCACGTCGACGTCAAAAGTCACCTTTGCCGTCTGAATGAAATTCTTCCCTCCGTGCTTGGTGGCTCCGAAGGTCACTTCGTACCCGCCCGCGAAGAAAATGCCGCCTCCCCAGTCCCCTCGGTGCGAGTCCAGCACGTCCGTAACGGCCTCCACGTGCAGTTCCAGCGTCCGGCTCAGATCCTCCAGGCGGTCGTGGCTAACCCGGACGTCAACGGCAAGCCTGGCTTTGCCGGAGAAAGTCCGGAACTTCTCGCGCAGTTCGTTGGTGAGCTTTTCGCAGCCGACATAGAAGACGGGGTACTGCACCCCGGCTGTGCGCTCTGCCAGTTCGGGAGCCACGCTCTGCGGTAGTACATGGTGCGGCGTAATCTCGCCGAATCTCACGTTCTCTCTTTCTGCAATGGCCGCCAGGCTGGCCGACAGACCTGTGTGAGACCCCAGCATCCCGGCCAGCCGGCTTGTGGTTGCGTTCGCGACTTGAGCCACGGCCTCTATCTCCTTTGCAGTACTCGCTCGATCCGCTTGTAGGACGACGGCGACTGGCCCTTGCCCGCGGGCTTGCCCGCGACCAACCCGGATGACGGCATCGTCCAGCTCGATCCGATGGAAATGGGTGACGCATTCTGCTGGTACACCGCGTCAGGAGCTGTGCCCAGATAGACGTTCCAGCCTGTCACCGTGGCCGGAGCCTCACCGGTTTCCACCACCGGGACCGTGCCCTGAGGCGCCGACAAGACGCTAAAATCGCTCGGGCAACCTTCCTCCCCGTTCCCTCCCGCCCACGCCGCCCTCGCCCAGTAGGTCGACGCCTCGCCGGCCCCCGCCGCCGTGCTCACCAGCGGCGAGCCGGCTTTCGGAATGGGCGCATCGACTAGGCCGACCCCTGTCGCCAGCAGGCTCTCGAACGCCCACTTGGACACGCGTTCATACTCCTGCCACTTCCCCAGGTAGCGGTCATTGAGTTGGCTACTGTGGGCGTCCCGGTACACCAACTCCAGCGTGTGGAAGATGTGCCACAGTTGGAGCGGCAGCGTGACAACTGCCTTTTTCAGCTCTTCGAGGTCCTCTCGAAAGAAGCGGCTGGTCAGATCGACTTCCAACTCCTGTTGCGCCAGGACCAGCTTCTGTGAGAGGTCGATGCGTTCGGTGGAAGCCAGATCGTAGATCGAGCTCTCGTAGCTCCTGAGGTCCTCCAGAGTCGAGATCGTCCCGTCGGTGAATAGTGCCATGTTGCCCTCGGCTCTGCCTCATTCCTGAGGAGTCTTGCCCTTCACCTTCTGTCTCTTGCCGTCTTCCTGCGACCCCGAGACAACGGTCACCTGAATCCGGCTGGCGGCGGCCGACTCTTCGGCCAGGCGTCTGGCCCCCCAAATCCGCTCTCGGAATCCGTTGGTCTCCTCCTCGGTCGCCAGCCGCGCGCCGCCCTCCACAATCAACTTCGCGGCGAGGGGCCGAGGCACCTCGGTCAGCATCCCCGCCCGGCCTCCTTCCGGAGTTTCCAGGCTCACCACCACCACGTGTGGCTCTGCGATGCTCCCCTCGATCTGTCGAAGTTTCTGGTAATACACTTTCAGCTCCATCTATGTCCTCCAGGACGCCCAGGACCCCGGCCCGAAGCCGGGGCCCTGAGTCTTCGTCTGTCGTTAGCTGTTGACTTGCACGCCGAACGAGTTGCGGAGCACACCCACGCCGTACAGGACGTCCACCGTGAACTGCTGCGCGAGAGTGTTTGGCTGGTAACTCATGATCACGCGCATCCCGAAGTTGCCCATCTCGGCGTACACGGCGATCGCGCCGGTCCCCGGCAGAGGCTGCGGCAGCCGGCGGACCACCAAGCCCAGCGCGCTGCGGGCAAACGCCAGGTTGTGCGTGGTAACCGGGCCGCTGCCGGTCTTCTTCACGAACTGCGACCGGAACACGAAGAAGTCCTTGATTTTTCCGACCGAGCCCTCGATCAGCGCTCTCAGTCCGGCATCGCCCGCCGTCTGGAACTCGCTGAACCGCGTGATCTGCCGCAACTGGGAATAGGCAGCCGAGTCCACCACCAGGTACTTCGGTTCGCTCGCCGGCACCTTGGCGTCGAACAACTCGCTCTCGGCCGTGTCGATGGCGGCCTCCGTGAGGGCGGTGCCGGCCGAGCCCACCGCCGCGTTCGCCGTGAAGCTCGCGTACGAGCCCAGAAGGTCGGTCTCGATCTTCTCCGCCAGGGCGACCAGCGCCGGCTGCATGTACAGCTTTAGCAGGTCCGGCACCACCAGAATCTTGGTGATATCCGGGATCTGGAACGTCGCTTCGGCGTGTGTGTTGAGAACGATCTGCGCGTTGCCCAGACTTGCGTTCTGCGTGATGACCGTCCCGCCCTCTGCTAGGTTGTTGGCGACCAGAGTCGGAGGAATCGGCACGTTGACCGTGTCCCCCGCTTGACCCAGCGTAGGCTCAAAGTCGCGATTGACTAGGTTACCCATGACGAGGTTACCCATCAGGGCGGGCAAGGCGTCGACCGCCACCAATTTGACAATTGCGTTCGCCACATTTGCTGATGTTACTGCTGGCATTCAGTTTCTCCTGTCCTTTCTGATTCCGCCTCTGAAGGCGTTCTTCCCGCTTCTCCGAGATACCGGGCCGCGGCCGTGAGGGAGCGGACAACGAACCGCCCCCTCGGCGCACCGCGCTACTGACCGCCCAGCGACTGAGAAGCAATCCGTGCTATCTCCTGACGAACCTTCTCCAGTTCCTCAGGACTCATCCCCGGCTTGATCCGGTCCAAGTCGATGGTCGTGGCGCCTGGAGCCGGACTCCGCTGGCTCGTCATGACACCCGATCCACCCAGGTTCCGGGCCGGCAGGAACTCCGGGTTCTCGTTGACGAACTGAATGAGATAGTCCCGCAGGTTCACTGGCCCGCTCTCGCTCGAGCCCATCAGCCTGCCGTCCTCGCTCCGTCTCACGTCGTCCTTGACGGCTTTGAAGGCCAGGTCCACCTTGGCCACGCCCAGCCGCTGCAATTCCGCTCGGATCGTGGCGCTGCGGCTGGCTTCTTCAGCCACCTGCCTGCTTCGCGTGTTCTCCTGGACCAGCTCGTTGACTCTGCGCTCCAGTTGTTCCCGCCGCTTCCGCTCCTCGGCCAGCTCGTTCTTGTACGCCGGCTCGGCCCTCGATGCCTCGCGCCGCGTGTACTCCTCGAGCGTTTCGCGAATGACTCCGCGAATGTCGATCGCGCCGTCCGTCGTTGCCGCGCCGTTGTCCTTGGGTCCTTGCTCCATCCTTCCTCTCCTCCTTTGCTTTAGGTCTGATCACACCAGATGTCTAGCTCGTTGACGATCTGGTCTTTGGTCTCTTGCCTCACGTCGCACAGGTACTTCAGCGCGAGCTTCCTCAGGACTTGTTTCTTCAGCGTCTTCGATCCCACCCCCAGGCCCAGCAGCTTGATGGCGTCCTCCAACTCGCCGCTGAAGTCGCCGATGTCGAATTCGTCCAGCCCGGACACCTCGATGGTGAGCCCGTCTTCTCGCGCCGCTTCAATGGCGCGCAGCACCCGCTTCATGGTGTCCTTGACCGCGTCCCCGTACGCCCGGAGAATTTCCTGGGTGATCGTGAAGTCCCTTTGCTTGCTCAGGCCGGATTGTGGTGAGCTGCCCGAGAGCGTGCCGCCGGCCTGTGTGAGCAGGTAGCACACCCGGTAGATCTCGTCCTTCAGGCGGTTCAGATTCTCGGTCGCGATTTGATAGACGTGACCTTCGGGCTCCGTCCACCCGAAGCGGTCTTCCGGCCCGAGCTGGATGTAATACGATTCGCCCACAATCTGGTTCCACTCACGGTCCGAGTAGATCACCGGCGAGGCAAACAGGCCCATGGTCAGCGCCCAGGCCAGCGCGTTGGACTTATTGAAGTGCTCTAGCTGCAATGTGGCGGCCTTGTTCGTCAGCCACATTCCATCACTGACGTGAAACTGGAAGACCGGCACTTTGCCCAGCTTCGCCAGCCCGTGTCTCCCTTGGTCCGTCAGTTGTGGCCCCGCTGTCTTCGGCTGGCCCTCCACCTGGCGGTAGGTCTTGAATTCTTCTTTGTCGTAGTAGAGCCACTTAGTTTCCTTCACCCAGGCGCCCTGGCCCGGCTCGCTCTGGCGGTGGCTCGAGGTGCGGATCACGATCCAATCGAGATTGCCTGTATCGTCGTGGCTCCAGTTGATGACATCCTGTGGACTGCACTCCACCAGGTACGCTCTGGCCTGTCCGCCGGCCTCTTCTTCGGCGCGGTTTGTCGCTGGCGTCTTGAAGCGCGGGAAGTCCACCAGAATGTACGCCGTCCCGCACACCAGCGCCTCCACCAGCACTCTACGGAAGAAGTCCGAAAGGCAGGACCCCCTCAGGTCGCAGTCCTCGACCAGGCCGCTGTAGAACGCCCTGGCCGCTTCGTTAGGTCCCTGGAAGCTGAGAATCGGCTCCCGTCGGAACAGCGTCGCCCCGTACCAGTCCACGATGGAGCCGATATAGTTCTCGTAGAACACTCGCTGTAACCGCTCGTAGTAGACATCCAGCGGTTCCCGGTGCCTCTTGACCAGGTACTCGGCCGCGTTCTCTTTGAACTGCTCGCCGCCGGCGTACAGGTCCCTGTACCGGCTCCACATGGCTTTCCTTGCCGTGTATTCGGGATGTTCTCGATCAATGTCGAACACTGTCTTCGGTCCTCCCCTTCTCGGCGCCTTACAGTATGCGTTCGCCGCGCTCCCCGGCACGCCCCTGAGGCATACACTCCTGCCAGATCAAGTACCCCAGCGCGTCGGAATGGTGCGTCCTTCTGGGGTCCTTGTCCTTGTCGACCACCGAACTGCCGGGTTTGTAGGCCACCTGCTCCAGGTCCAGGATCAGCTCCCGGCACTTTGGATCCACCAGCAACCGGGTCTCGCCGCCGGCGGATTTCAACATCGCGTTGACCAGGTTCACCCGCTGCCGAACCTCAGGATTGCTGCGGGGGACCTTGTAGCTCACTTGCCTGTGGCCGCTCTTGAACAGCGCCTCCCTCACCATCGCGAAGTCGCTGTGCCCGGTCGTCTGCCTCCGGCTTCCGGAGGCGTCTCCGTAGATGACCACCCCGGCTGCGTGCCGCGGGTAACGGTTCAGGAATTCGCCGCACACCTCTGGGGTCGTCGCCCGGCTCATCGTGATCTCGTCGAGAACGTGTACCAGGCCGTCCCGCACCTGCCCGATCACCGAGCACATCGGGTCCACGTTGAAATCCAGCGCCCACCGCAGTGGGAGCGTGGGATCGACCCGCGCTTCCGCGGTGTTCCTGGCGCGGTCGAACGAGTGGTACACTTGGCCGTCGCTGACGTTCAGGTACTTCCCCAGAGCCTCCTGCTCGAAGAACCTCCCGTCGTAGCTGTTCTTCAGCCTTTCGTAGTAGTCCGGCACTTTGTCGAGCAGGTATCGGTTCTCATAGGGCTCGGCCATGGTCGTTTGGTAGCCCTTGACGGGCCGCTCCAGGAACCGCCGGTACACCCAGTCGAACCCCTTCGGCGTCCACACTGCGAATCCGCACAGCCGCGTCGCTCTCGGGTCCCGCAACCGCCCCTCCAGCCGCAGCCACGCCTCCTCCGCCGTATAAGTCAGCTCATCCAGCCCGAACCAGGCCAGGTTCATGCCGCGGAGCCGTTCGTACTCGTCCACGGGCCGGAAGATGATTCGGGACCGTGTGTCGCCAAGCACCAGCACGTTCTCCGCCTTGTGGTAGTCGTGCGGGATGCGGCTCTGCCCCAGAATCTCGAACAGTGTGCTCTGCGTCGCGTCCCGCAGCATGGGATAAGTAGGTGCTCCCAGCAATCCCGCTCTTCCAGGATTCAGGTAGCTCAGCCGGATCGCCTCCTGGCAGAGCGCTTGGCTTTTGCCCGACCCGACCGGGCCGGAAAAGCCCTTGAATCTTGCCGTGGATTTGTGAAACCGCTGTTGAGAAGGCAGTGGGGCATACTCTATGTCTTGTTCGAGGATTCCAGCTCTGGCGGTTCTACCCACGTTACTCGGACCTCCTTTAGGTCCTCTTCGTGCATGTCCTTGCGAAGCTGTACCAACCGGATGAAGTCGCCCACCGTTACTTTCACCGCGCCCTTCTTAAGACTCTTCTCGAAGTCTCCGATCATCTGGTCAACCAGGTCCGTCTTCTTTGATTCGTGCGACGGTGCCTTGTGGCGGCTGTTCGGAGCCTTTTCCGCCGGCTTTGTTTTCTCGCCGGTCTCTTTTAGGATGTCCATCCCAGTTCCTCCATGGTTCCGGTAGAATCACTCTCCTTCGACGGCCCCGGTCTCTGGGTACCCGTACACTCAGGCTCCCTGCCATCAAGCTAGCATCACAAACCCGCCTCGACGCTGTACCCGTCACGTTGAATCATTGAAAAGAAAGCACTTCTTTCCCCCGAACCACACGTGATCGCGTCTCAGTCGTGAACGTAAATCCGCCCATAAATTCTTCTTATGATGAGGCAGGCTTGCATTTCTTTTCCTTGTGCGGTACCCTTCTTTTGTGGAGATCGCGGCGACGGCATCCGGAGCTACAGTCGGTAGGCCGTTATCGCGCCCGAATTCCTTCTCCGCAACCCTTCTCGTCCTGGTAATCGCGATTATTATTGGGGTCACCGTAGGCGACCCCGCCTGAGACGACCCTTATAGTCTTCGGGGGCCGCTGGCGGGGGAAACAGCCTCAGCCGGTGGCCTTTTTTGCTTTTGGGTGAGCCGGACTCGCACCGGTCCCTCAGTTTATGGGCTAGGAGAACGACGGTCATGCCGAACTTGATGAGTGGAGCAAAAATGTTGCTGGAGTGCTTGGTTCGTGAAGGAGCCGAGTGCATCTTCGGATTCCCGGGCGGCGTCACGCTCCCTTTCTATGACGCCATGTACGAACACCCCATGCGGCACGTGCTTGTACGCCACGAGGAGAATGCCTGTTTCGCTGCCCAGGGTTATGCCGTCGCCACGGGCAAGGTGGGCGTCTGCTGCGCCACCTCCGGCCCGGGCGCCACGAACCTGGTGACGGGCCTCGTGAATGCCCTGATGGATTCCACCCCCATCGTCGCCATCACCGGACAGGTCGCCACGAAGCTCATCGGCAGCGATGCCTTCCAGGAGGCTGACACTTTCGGCATCACGCGTTCCTGCACTAAGCACAACTACCTGGTAAAGAATCTGGCCGACCTGCCTCAGGTTGTCCACGAGGCTTTTTACATCGCCGGCACGGGCCGTCCCGGCCCCGTACTCATCGACGTTCCCAAGGACGTGTTCCAGGACCAGGCCCGCTATACCCCGGTCTCCGCGATTCACCTGCCTGGGTACAAGGTGTACACCGAAGGGCACACGGGCCAGATCCGCCGCGCTGCTCAGATGATCTGGGAGGCGCAAAGGCCGATCATCTATGCCGGCGGCGGAATCGTCTCCTCCGGCGCCTCCGCCGAGCTCCGCGCGCTGGTGGAGACAGTCGACCTTCCGGCCGTGTGTACCATCATGGGGCTAGGCGCCCTGCCGGCGGACCATCCCAATTACATCAGCATGCCGGGCATGCACGGCAGCTATGCCGCTAACCTGGGTCTCACGCACACCGACCTCATCATCGCCCTCGGAGTCCGCTTCGATGACCGTGTCACCGGCCGGCTCTCAGCCTTTGCCCCTCATGCCAAGGTGATCCACGTCGATATCGACCCCTCCGAAATCGGCAAGAACAGGATTCCGGAGTTGCCCATCGTTGGCGACGCCCGCCGTGTCCTGGAGAAGCTCAACAAAGTGCTGCTCGAGACCCAGTCTGCCGAGGCCGGGCGCAACGCCGAGGCCCGGAAGTCCTGGTGGCGGCAGATCCGGCAGTGGCAGAAGGAGCATCCGCTGGCGCCCGCCGCTTCCACCGATGAGATCAAGCCCCAGCAGGTCATGGCGGAGATCGACAGGCTGTCCGGCGGGAAGGCTGTGGTCACATCCGACGTGGGGCAACACCAGATGTGGGCCGCGCAGTTCATCCGTTTCAACGAGCCTCGTCTGTGGATCAACTCGGGCGGGCTCGGTTCCATGGGCTTCGGCCTCCCGGCCGCCATCGGAGCTCAATTCGCGCGCCCCGACAAGTTGGTCTTCGCGGTCGTGGGCGACGGCGGCTTTCAGATGTCCATCCCTGAGCTTGCCACCCTGGTCAACTATGGCCTGCCGGTGAAGGTGGTTGTGGTGAACAACGGCTACCTCGGAATGGTCCGC
Source organism: Bryobacterales bacterium (assembly GCA_963798455.1). Taxonomy (GTDB): domain Bacteria; phylum Acidobacteriota; class Terriglobia; order Bryobacterales; family Bryobacteraceae; genus CAWCTD01. Next base: position 2,006,444 of record CAWCTD010000003.1, on the reverse strand, counting down.
CAGTGGCAGGAGCTCTTCTATAACAATCGCACCTGCGCCGTTGAGCTCGACGGCTTTCCCGATGTCGAAAAGCTCGCGGGAGCCTACGGCTTCACCGGGCGCACCATCGAGAAGCCCCATGAACTGGCCCCGGCGCTCAGGGATGCCGTCGACGAACCCGGTCCGTACTTGCTGAACGTCAGGGTCTCTCCGCAGGAGAACGTCTATCCCATGGTCGCGGCCGGCAGCGCCATCAACGAGATGGTCCTCGAGCCGCCGCAACCGGTCCCGGTGCCGAAATAGTAAGGAGGTTCGATTCGCCCATGCTACAGGTCATTTCATTGCTCGTCGAGAACAAGCCCGGTGCTTTGATGCGCGTCACTGGTGTGCTCACCGCCCGCGGCTACAACATTGAAAGCCTCACCGTGGCCAGGACGCTCGATCCGGACCTCTCCCACATGACCATCGTCGTGGACGTGGACCCGAGCCTTCGCAGCCTGGTCGTCAAGCAGATGAACAAGCTCATCAACGCTCTCCAGGTCACCGACCTCACCGACAGCCGCGCCGTCGTCCGCGAGATGATTCTGGTTCGGGTGAAAGCCCCGATCGACCAGCGTGCGGCTATCCTGAAAGAGGCGGAGATCTTCGGTGCGCGTGTCATCGATTCCTCCGTCGACGGTATCGCCCTGGAAGCCACCGGCGATCCCGAGAAGCTCGACGAGTTCGTAGGTATCATGCGAAGTTACGGCGAATTTGAGGTGACCCGCTCGGGAAGGGTCGCCATGTCGCTGGAGGGCAAGAAGCCTCGCCTGTCCCCTCCGGTCCCCACGCCGTCGGAAGCTGACAAACTGAAACAGAGAAATGGAGTCATCAATGGCTAAACGCTACTATGAAAACGATGGAAACCTGAACAACCTGAAGAACCGCACTGTCGCCATCATCGGCTACGGCAGCCAGGGGCACGCGCACGCGCTCAACCTGCGCGACTCCGGCGTGGATGTGGTCGTATCGGAGCTGCCTGACACACCCAACTGGGCCAAGGCCAAAGCCGCCGGCTTGCGTGTCGTGAGCGCCGCCGAGGCTGCCAAGGCCGCCAGCGTCATCATGATTCTTGTGGCCGACCACCATCAGGCCGGCCTGTACAAGGACGCCATTGCGCCGCAGATGGGGCCTGGCAAGACCCTGATGTTCGCCCACGGCTTCAACATTCACTTCGGTCAGATCGCGCCTCCCAAGGAGGTCGATGTTTCGATGATCGCGCCCAAGGCGCCCGGCCACCGCGTCCGGGAGCTGTTCACCGAAGGCGTGGGAGTGCCCGCCCTGGTGGCCGTGCATCAGAACGCCTCCGGAAAGGCTCTGGAAACCGCGCTGGCCTATGCCTTGGCCCTGGGTTGCCTCAAGGCCGGCGTCATCGAGACCACCTTCAAAGAGGAAACCGAAAGCGACCTCTTCGGGGAGCAGGCGGTCCTGTGCGGCGGGGTCAGCGAGTTGATTCGCGCCGGCTTCGAGACTCTGGTCGAAGCGGGCTACGCGCCCGAGATCGCCTACTTTGAGTGCCTGCACGAGCTCAAGCTCATCGTGGACCTCATCCAGGAGGGCGGCCTCGGCTACATGCGTTTTTCGGTTTCCGACACCGCCGAGTACGGCGACTACACCCGCGGGCCTCGCATCATCAACCAGCAGACCCGGCAGGAGATGAAGAAAATCCTCGGCGAAATCCAGTCCGGCCAGTTCGCCAAAGAATGGATCGAGGAAAACAAGAGCGGGCGTAAGAACTTCCTCGCCATGCGGGAAGCCGCGCGCCATCAGCCCGTCGAAGAGGTCGGACGCGAACTGCGGGAAATGATGACTTTCTTGAAGAAGAAGAAGGAGGCGGGCGTACCGCAAGAGTAACCTGCCGGAACAAGCATGAAGATCTTCACCCTGGACACGACCCTGCGGGACGGCACGCAAGGCGAAGCCGTCTCGTTTACCGTGGATGACAAGCTGGCTATCGCCCTCAAGCTCGACGAGCTGGGCATAGACTACATCGAAGGCGGTTGGCCGGGCTCCAACCCCAGGGACAAGGAGTTCTTCGCCCGTGCCAGGGATCTGAAGCTGAAACACGGCCGGCTGACCGCCTTCGGTTCCACTCGCTTCGCCAAGAACCCGATCGAGCGTGATCCCAACGTCCACGCCTTACTGGAATCTGGCACGCCCGCCATTTCCATCTTCGGCAAGACCTGGGATCTTCACACCCAGCGCGCTCTCGGCATCACCGAGGAAGAGAACCTCGCGTTGATTTCCGAGACCGTCGCCTACCTCAAGGCCCACGGCAAGGAAGTGATCTTCGACGCCGAGCACTTTTTCGACGGCTACCGTTCCAACCAGGCCTTCGCCTTGAGGGCCCTGGACGCCGCGAAGAAAGCGGGCGCCGACGTGCTCTGCCTTTGCGACACCAACGGTGGAACGCTCACCGGGCAGCTCGCGGAGATCGTCGCGGATGTCCGCGGGCGGTTTGACGGAGTGCTCGGCATCCACTGCCACAATGATTCCGACGTGGCCGTCGCCAACACCATTGCCGCCGTCGAACAGGGCGCCACCCACGTCCAGGGCTGCGTCAACGGCTACGGCGAGCGTTGCGGAAACGCCAACCTCTGCTCCATCATCGCCAACCTGGAACTGAAGCTCGGTCACACCGCCATTGGCCCGGAGAACTTGGCCAACCTGACCGCCGCGGCCCGTTTCGTCGCCGAGCTCGCCAACCTGCAAATGCGCAACGAGCAGCCCTATGTCGGTCACAGCGCCTTTGCGCACAAGGGCGGCGTGCATGTCAGCGCCGTGCTTAAGGACCCCGCCACCTACGAGCACATCGCCCCTGAGTCGGTGGGCAACCGCCAGCGAGTCCTGTTGAGCGACCTCTCCGGCCGGGCCAACATCCTCTACAAGCTCAAGGAGCACGGCATCGCGGACCGCCTCGGCGATGACGCCCGCCGCGAGTTGCTCGAACGCATCAAGCACCTTGAGTACCTCGGCTATGAGCTCGAGGCCGCCGAGGGTACCTTCGAGCTTCTGGTCCGCGAGGCTCTCCACCCCGGTTTGCACTTTTTCGATCTGGTCAGCTTCGACGTTTCCACAAAGATGACCGGCACGAAAGGGTCCCGGAGCACCGCGACTGTGACCATCAAGGTGCAGGACGGTGTTCACTCCGCCACGGCCACCGGCCACGGTCCGGTCAATGCCCTCGACCTGTGCCTGCGTCAGTGCCTCTCTTCTATGTACCCGTCCATCGCCGGCGTGCGGCTGACCGACTACAAGGTCCGGGTGCTTGAACCTCGAAAGGGTACGGCCGCCAAGGTCCGCGTGCTCATCGAGTGGACGGACCACCACCGAAGCTGGGCCACGGTCGGGGTCTCGGACAATGTCATCGAGGCGAGCTGGCAGGCCATGGTCGACGCCATTCGCCTCGAACTGATGCGTCTGATGGAGAAGGATGAGACCATTCAGAAGGCAGTCGAAGACTACTGCTGGGGCGTATAATCCTGCGGTCCCTTTGCGTCTTTGCGCCTTTGCGTGAAATATGCGCTTCCTCAGGCTCCGTTTCCCGCCGGTCACGCGCGTCGTCCTCGTGGAGAGCGGCTCCCGCCATCTTCTGGAAGGCGTTTTTCCTTACCTTCGTAACGCCTTTGGGGAGCAGGTCTCAATCGATCTGGTCACTTGCTACGCCGGCCTTCCCGCTGGCCTGCGCGAAGGATCTGCCGTTTACCACATCCACAGCTACCGCGGCAGGCTGGGACGTAAGCGCCTCTACCGGGAACTCTTGGCGAGCGGCGTCTCCGTGCTGGTCATCATCTGCTCCGGCCAGCCGGTCATGACCAAGTGGAAATGGGTTCTGGCTTTTCGCCTGCCCGTCAAGCTGCTCATCGTCAACGAGAACGGCGACTTCTTCTGGTTCGACCGCGGCAACTGGCGCACCATCCGGCATTTCGTGCTCTTCCGCGCCGGCTTGTCGGGAGGGGATGCGGTCCGCACCATCGGCCAGATCCTCGTCTTTCCGCTCACGCTCGCGTATCTGCTGCTCTATGCGGTGGCAATCCATCTCAGGAGGAAGGTTCACATATGAAAGCGATTCAGGTCCTTGAGCCCGGCGGCCCGGAGCGGCTGAAACTCGTGGATGTGCTGGCGCCCACGCCCTCCACCGGGCAGGCGCTGGTCAAACTCGCCGCCATCGGCGTCAACTACATTGACATCTATCACCGAACGGGCCTTTACAAGTCCGATATCCCCATCTCCATCGGCATGGAGGCGGCCGGCGTGGTCGAGGCCATTGGCCCCGAGGTCACCGAGGTTGCCGCTGGCGACAAAGTGGCCTACGCCATGTCTCGCGGTTCTTATGCCGAGTATGCCGTCGTACCCTCCCGGCTGTTGGTCCGGATGCCCGCCGGAACCGATTTTCAGCAAGCGGCCGCGGTCATGCTCCAGGGCATGACGGCCCACTATCTGACGCATTCCACGTTTCCCCTGAGTCCCTCCCACACGGCCCTGGTCCATGCGGCTGCCGGGGGGACGGGCCTGCTGATCGTTCAAATGGCCAAGATCCGCGGCGCGCGGGTCATCGGCACCGCCTCTACCCGGGACAAAGCCAGTTTTGCCCGGGGCGCGGGCGCGGACGAAGTGATCCTCTACACCGAGCAAGACTTTGAAGCCGAGGTGAAGCGCATCACCGGCGGCCGCGGCGTCGACGTGGTCTACGATTCCGTCGGCGCCTTCACTTTCCTCAAGAGCCTGAACTCGCTCCGGCCGCGGGGCATGATGGTGTCCTTTGGCAACGCCGGCGGCGCCGTGCCCGCCATCGAACCCCTCATCCTGAGCCAGAAAGGTTCCCTGTTCCTGACCCGGCCCACTCTGTCGAACTACACAGCCAGTCGCGAGGAACTCCTTTGGCGGGGCGAAGACGTTTTGAATTGGGTCGCTTCCGGGAAGTTGAAACTCCGGATTCACCGGACCTACACCCTCGCCGAGGCCCCCCAGGCTCACCTCGATCTGGAGAGCCGGGCCACCGCGGGTAAACTCCTGCTGATCCCGTGACCCGCTCGGAATACGCCCAACGCCGCTCGCTCGCGGCTTCCGGTCTGGCCGGGCTCAAGCTCGATGCCTTGCTTGTGTCCTCTCCGGCGAACGTCCGTTATCTGACGGGCTTCACAGGCAGCAACGGGCTTGCGTTGCTCCGTCCGGGCTCCGTCTTGCTCTTTACGGATCCCCGATACCGCCTGCAAGCCTCTGAGGAGACTGCCTGCACAGTCTTGGTGGCTCGAAGATCGCTCTTCCTGGCAGTGACCAAATGGCTTCCGGGGAAGGGAATTCATCGCCTCGGTTTCGAGAAGGGACACCTCTCCCAGGCATCCTTCCTCCTACTGGACGATGAGCGCCCTTCCGGAGTGCGCCTGGTCCCGAGCAGCGGCTTGGTTGAGGGTCTTCGGATGGTTAAGTCCCCCGAGGAGCTCGCTTGCATCCGGAGTTCGGTGCGATTGAACTCTGAGGCCTTTGAGAAGACCATCTCTCGTGTTCGTCCCGGGATGAGCGAGATCGATCTCGCCGCCGAGCTCGACTACCGGATGCGCAAACTGGGCGCGGAGAAGCCGGCATTTGAGACCATCGTCGCCTCCGGTCGCCGCAGCGCCATGCCGCACGCGAGCCCGGCACCCAAGATATTGTCGCGCAATGAGTTACTATTGATAGATATGGGGGCTCTGCGGGAGGGCTATTGCAGCGACATGACCCGCATGGCCTTCCTGGGGCGTCCGGGAGCCCGTGTGAAGCGGCTTTACAGGGCGGTCCTGGCGGCCCACGGGGCCGCCGTCGCCGCGGTTCGGGACGGCATTACGGCGGAAGCTGTGGACCGCGCCGCCAGGCGGGTGCTGCGGGCTCATGGGCTGGATCGGGCCTTTGTGCATGCCTGCGGCCACGGACTGGGCCTGGAGATTCACGAATCGCCTCGGCTCGGCAGGGGGGACAAGACCCGCTTGAGGGTGGGTATGGCGGTCACCATCGAGCCTGGCGTATACTTGCAGGAGTTTGGAGGAATCCGGATCGAAGATACCGTGGTGGTGACTCGAAACGGGTGCGAGATCCTCACTCCGACATCCAAAGAGCTCTTATCGCTCTGAGCCGAACTCGGCAGTCTGTTTTCAGATGACAATCGAAGAGATTCGCGAACTGATAAAAGTGGTCGCCGAAACCGGTGTGGCTGAATTGGAGCTGCAGCGGGGAGAGAATCGCGTCCGCATCGTGCGGGCTCCTGCCGGCAGCGTGCAACACGTTGTAGTCCCGGCGGTTACGGGTCCGCACGCACCTGCGCCCCTTCCCGCGGCCGAGCACTCTTCCGGCCCCTCTGCCCCTGAGGTGGACACCTCCCTGGTGGCCATCAAGTCCCCCATTGTCGGAACTTTCTACGAAGCCCCCTCTCCCGACGCGCCCCCCTTCGTCCAGGTCGGAGACACGGTCCAGGTCGGCCAGGTGCTCTGCATCATCGAGTCAATGAAGCTCATGAACGAGATCGAAGCCGAGATCGCCGGCGTCATCGTCAGCAAGCTGATCGCAAACGCTCAGCCTGTCGAGTACGGGGAGGCGCTGTTCACGATTCGCTCAGCCTGATTCGCGAAAGAGCCCGTCGAGCCCTATGTTTCGGAAGATTCTCATTGCCAATCGCGGCGAGATAGCATTGCGCGTGATCTGTGCCTGCAAGGAACTCGGCATCAAGACCGTGGCCGTCTACTCGGAGGCTGACCGCCAGAGTCTGCACGTGCGCTTCGCCGACGAGGCCGTCTGCATCGGTCCCGCCAAGAGCGCCCGCAGCTACCTGGACATCCCCGCGGTCATCAGCGCGGCTGAGATCACCAACGTGGACGCCATCCACCCCGGCTACGGCTTTCTCAGCGAAAATGCCGACTTTGCCGAGGTCTGCGAGATCTCCAATATCCGCTTCATCGGCCCGTCGCCGGATGTGATCCGTCTGATGGGCGTAAAGGACAAGGCCCGGGCCGCCATGGCAGCGGCCGGGGTGCCGACTCTCCCCGGCTCCCAAGGTGTCCTCGCCTCCGCGGACGAGGGGCTGCGCATCGCCCAGGAAATCGGCTACCCCGTCATCCTCAAGGCGTCAGCCGGGGGAGGCGGCCGCGGCATGCGCATCGTCCGAGACGCCTCGGAGCTGCCTTCCCAGTTCGTGCAGGCCCAGCAGGAGGCCATGGCCGCCTTCTCCTGCCCCGACGTCTACCTCGAGAAGTACATCCCCGCTCCCCGGCACATCGAGTTCCAGATCCTCGCCGACAACCACGGCGTAGTCGACGTGTTTGGTGAACGGGAATGTTCCATCCAGCGCAGGCACCAGAAGCTCATGGAGGAGTCCCCCTCGCCTTGTGTCAGCCAGGCGCTGAGGCAGGACATGAGCGCCCGGCTGCGGCAGGCCATGCACGACGTCGGCTACACCAATGCCGGCACCGTGGAATTCCTGATGGACGAAAACGGGAACCTTCACTTCATTGAAGTGAACGCCCGCATACAGGTCGAGCACCCCGTCACCGAGACCGTCATGGGTATCGATCTGGTCAAAGGTCAGATCATGGTGGCTGCGGGTGAGCCGTTATCGAGCGTCGTCCCCAAGTCTCCTCTGGCACCCCGTGGCCACGCCATCGAGTGCCGGATCAATGCCGAGGACCCCGAAACCTGCGCTCCCTCGCCCGGCCGGATCACGGCTTTCAACCTTCCCGGCGGCCCGGGCGTGCGGGTCGACACCGCGGCTTACTCCGATTGTGTGATCCCGCCCTATTATGATTCGCTGATTGCCAAGCTCATTACCTCCGGCCGTAACCGCGCCGAGGCCATCGCGCGCATGCAGCGGGCGCTGGACACATTCGTGGTGGAGGGCATTCACACCTCCATTCCGCTCCACCAGAAGATCCTGGCCGACCCCGACTTCCAGGCCGGCCGCTTCGACACCACCTTCGTCAACCGCTTCCTCCGCAACAACAACCGGTAAGGGTCGCGCCGCTGGCGTGCCCGTCAGAGCGGAGCTTCTTACAGAACCGAGAACCCCAAGGCGCCCCGCAGCGCGCGGTCGAAAGTCGCGGTGTGCCGGCATCCATGTGCGGTGTGGAAGTGGCCGATGAGATAGTCCGCGAAGTCGCCTTTTCCCCGGCGGCACGACTCCAGCGCCAACCGGACCACGTCCGGCTCCTCCACCTGGAACACATCCGCACCCAAAAGCGAATCCAGGGCTTCCACGATCTCGGCCCGCGGCCGGTCGAAGACGGATCGCAGAACCCAGTATGTCTCGCACAGAACCATGAGGGAGACGAAGACGGTTTCGCCAGCCGCCCGGGCGGTTGCCAGCAGATCGCGCACGGCATCGGCCTGTGCCTCGTCATCCGCCACCAGGTAGCGCACCAGGACGTTTGTGTCGAGGCCGATCATTTGCCTGGCCGGCTTGCAGCACGCTTCCACCTCATCGTGACTGCCCGGCGGATGCCATCGTCCATTTCGCGCACCGGGACCGGACGCCGGCGTCTGCCTCCCAGGATGCCGCGGAGGTCCTCGAAGGGCGTCCGCTGCGGTGTCAGTACTACTCTCCCGTCCGGTGCCAGGGCGAAATCAACCCGGTCGCCCGTCTTGAGCCCCAGCCGTTGTCGAACCGCGGCCGGAATCGTGACTTGTCCCTTGCTCGTCAGAGTCGCTATCGGCATTCCTTACTCATAGTAAGGCAAGGCGCCCCGACACCGCAAGCGAGTCCGTGGCTTATAATGCGCGTAGGGATGGCCGCCGCCACGGACGCACGCGCGCAGGAGATCGTAGACCTGCGAAAGATCCGCGCCCGAGACCTGGCCCCCTTGCTCGAAGAGGAGATCGGGGAGTGGCGCGCGCGGCTGGGCTGGGACTTCAGGCCGTCCGCCGACCTCGTGCAGCGCTTCGTCGCCATGCAATCGCTTGCGGGTTATGCGCTGGTTGTGGCTGGCGAGGTGGCCGGGTACACTTATTTGGTTTCGGATCAAGGAAAGGGACTCATTGGTGACCTCTACCTCGCCCAATCCCATTGCACACCTGAGAACGAAGTCCAACTTCTCGGAGCAGGCCTGAAAGAACTTTTCGAAGAGATGCCGGTGAGACGCGTCGAGGCGCAGTTGATGATGCTGCGTTCGCCCGGAAGATATCCTCTACCTTACGCGGACCGGCTCAGGATCCATCCAAGAAACTTCATGCTGATCGACGCGCGCCATATCCCCGGGTTGAAGCCCGGGCCGGCGGCCCAAAAGGCCCTCATTGAACCTTGGAGCGCGCGCCGCCTGGATGAGGCCGCCCAGGTGATCGCCTCCGCTTACCGGGGGCACATCGACGGCGAGGTGAACGACCAATACAAGTCCGTCGCGGGTGCGCGCCGGTTTGTCACCAACCTCATGCAGTACCCTGGTTGCGGCTCTTTCTATCAGCCTGCTTCCTTCACCGCCATTGACGTTTGGACAGGGCGTGCTTGCGGGATATCCCTCGCGAGTATGCTTTCGCCGGGCGTCGGGCACGTCACGCAGATCTGCGTGGTGCCGGCCCTCAAAGGCAAGGGCCTGGGCTATGAACTGCTGCGGCGGTCGCTGCTGGCTCTGGCCGAAGCGCGCTGCCGCAAGGTCAGCCTGACCGTCACCCGTGCTAATACCGACGCCGTGCGCCTCTACGAACGGGTCGGCTTTGAGACGGCACACGCCTTTTCGGCGCTGGAGTGGGAGAATGCCTGATCAGCGCTCGCCGGCCAGCGCGCTGTGCTTCCTGCCGAAAAGGAAGTAGATTACCAGGCCGATCAGCAGCCACACGACGAAGCGCAGCCAGGTCTCCAGCGGCAGGCTGAGCATCAACACCAGGCAGCACACTATGGAGAGCGCGGGCAGCCACGGCACCAGCGGCACCCGGAAGGGCCGCGGCCGCTCCGGCTGGCGCCGGCGCAGGATGATCACGCCCGCCGAGACCAGCACGAAGGCAAACAGGGTGCCGATGTTGGACAGGTCCGCGAAGGTGCCGATGTCCCAAATGCCGGCCGGTATGCCCACGGCCAGCCCGGCCACCCACGTGCTGACGTGCGGTGTCTTGTGGACACGGTGTACCTTGGAGAAGGCCCGGGGCAGCAGTCCGTCGCGGGACATCGCGAACCAGACTCGAGCCTGTCCGTACTGGTAAACGAGCAGGGAGGACACCATGCCGACGATCGCGCCCAGGCTCACCCAGCGCCGGATGTTCTGATAACCCAGAGCCTTCAGCGCGCCGGCCACGGGCGCGGCATTGCCCAGCGTCCGGTAGTCTGCGATCCCCGTCAGCACCAGCGCCACCGCGGTGTAAAGGACGGTGCAGACCACCAGCGTGGCGATGATCCCGAAGGGCAGGTCGCGCTGCGGGTGGCGGCATTCCTCGGCGGCGGTGGAAACGGAGTCGAACCCGATGTAGGTGAAGAATACGATGGCCGCGCCGGTCAGCACGCCCGAAAACCCGTTGGGCATGAAGGGGCGCCAGTTCTCGGTATGGACGGCCCGGGCGGCGCCGATGACAAAGATAAGTATCGCCGCCAGCTTGATCAGTACCATGACGTTGTTCGCCTTGGCGCTCTCACGGACGCCGCGCACCAGGATCAAAGTCAGCACCAGCAGCACCACCGGTGCCGTCAGGTTGAACCAGCTTCCCGTGAACCGGCCCCCGGCGATCATGGGTCCGGCCAGCACCGCCGGCAGGTGCACGCCCAGCGTGCTTTCCAGGATGTCGTTGAAATAGGCCGAGAAGCCCACCGCCACGGCCATGTTCGAGACGGCGTACTCCAGGATCAGGTCCCAGCCGATGATCCAGGCGAAAATTTCACCCAGCGTGGCGTAGGAGTACGTGTACGCGCTTCCTGCGACGGGGATCATCGAGGCCAGTTCGGCGTAGCAGAGCGCGGCGAAGCTGCACGCGAAGGCCGTCAGGATGAACGACAGCGAGATGGCCGGTCCAGCCCCCGGCCTGCCCAGGGCGGAGACGGCACCCGAGCCGTGTCTCAGCACATCCAGGACCGGCGCGTGCAGGATCGACTTGTAGGCCAGCGTCTCCCCTGCCGCCGCCGTGCCGGTGAGGATAAAAATGCCCCCGCCGATGACCGCGCCGATCCCCAGCGCGGTCAGGCTCCATGGACCGAGTGTCTTGCGCAGCCGCCTTTCCGGGTCCTCGGCGGCCGCGATCAACGCCTCGATGCTCTTGGTGCGAAAAAGCCGGGACATTTGGCCCGTGGCTCGGGGCTCGTGGCCCGTGGTCTACCGTTTCCGCTGGCCCTTGACCATCTTCGCGACTTTCTTCTTGAGCGAGCCGCGGGCCGTGCCGGCGGGGCGCTTGGCCTTGGGGGCGGCCTTCTTGCGAGAGGCCCTCTTCAACTTCTTGCGTTCGACTTTGTCGGTGATGTTCTTGGTATTCATTCTTCCGTTTTCAACCCTGCGTATTTCTGTATCAGTTTCTTCAGACCATGACCGGGAAAACTCACGGTCAACTTGGCCTCGTCGCCCTCACCCTCCCTGCGAACCACCGTCCCCCTCCCCCAGCGCGGATGCTCGATTACCGAGCCCACGCGGGCTCCCTTGCCTCCCCGCGGCCTGGCGGGCGGAGGCTTCGGGATTTCAGCCGCCGGTCCCGCGTCTCCAGCGGCCGAGGCAGGGAGCGCCTGCTCGCGCGAGGCGAAGAACTGCCGGATGTGGTCCAGAGAATTGTAGGTCTTTCCAGTATACGTGTTCCGCTGGGCGCTCTCTCGCACCAGTTGGCGCTCCGCGAACAAGTCGATCTGCGGGATGCTCATCGCCAAGCCGAGGTTCTGCGTCAGCTTGGAGGGAATCTCCTGAAGGAACCGGGACGGCCGTGAGGGTTGCAGCGAGCCGCCGCCGAACCTGCGCCGGGAGCGGGCCCAGGTCAGGACGAGGCGCCTCTCGGCGCGGGTCATGCCCACGTAGCAGAGCCGGCGTTCTTCCTCCAACATGCGCTCGGAGTCGAAGGAGCGGCTGTGCGGACACAGGCCCTCCTCCATGCCCGCGATGAGGACGACCGGGAACTCCAGGCCCTTGGCGTTGTGCAGCGTCAGCAGGGACACCTGGGCGCGGTCGTCCAACTGGTCGCTGTCGGACACCAGTGCGGCGTGATCCAGGAACTCCGGGATGCCTTCACCCCGCTCGGCGGCCTCGGCCGCGGCGTTGACCAGTTCGTCCAGGTTCTCAAGCCGGCTTTGGGGTTCGGGCGATTCGTCGGTCTCGAACATCTTCCGGAGGCCGGTTCGCTCCAGCGCCATCCGCAGCACGGAGTGGACGGGCTGGTTCGCGGCCCCCTCCCTGAGTTCCTCAACCAGCTTCCGGAACGCTGCCAGCGCCGCTTGCGCTCGCGTCGAGAAGAGACCTCCTTCCAGCATCCCGCGGATGGCGGCCCAGGCGCTCACGCGATGTTCACTGGCGTAGCGCTCCACTTGATCCAGCGTCGACCGGCCGATGCCGCGCGCCGGGGTGTTGATGATACGCAGCAGGCTCACCGAGTCCTCCGGTGAGATCACGATCTTCAGATAGGCCAGGGCGTCCCGCACCTCCGCCCTCTGGTAGAAGCTGAAGCCGCTCACCACGTGGTACGGGATCGCGTAGCGGCGCAGCGCCTCCTCGATCTGGCGGGACTGGGCGTTGGTCCGGTACAGCACGGCGGCGCGGGTGGCGGGATCTTCCCTCAGGGTGCGCCCGATCACCTCGGCGATGAGCAGGGACTCCTGTTCGCCGTCGGCGGTTTCGGCCAGTCCAATCAGCTCGCCGCCCTTCTGGGCCGTCCACAGCCACTTTCCCTTGCGCTCCTTGTTGCGCGCAACCAGGGTGCTGGCCGCCTCCAGGATGTACTTGGTCGAACGGTAGTTCTGCTCCAGACGGATGACCCGGGCGTTGGGGTAGTCGTGCTCGAAGTCCAGGATGTTCCGGAGGTCCGCCCCGCGCCAGCCGTAGATGGACTGATCTTCATCACCCACCACGCACACGTTCTGGCGCAGGACCGTGAGCAACCGCATCAGCTCGTACTGGCTGCGGTTCGTGTCCTGGTACTCGTCGATCATCAGGTGGCTGAAACGCCGGTTCCAGGCCAGACGCAACCCCTCGTCGTGCTGCAAAAGCCGGACGGATTCAAGCAGCAAATCGTCGAAGTCCAGCGCATTCGCCTGCCGGAGGCTGTCTTCGTACTCCTCGTACACCGACGCGAGCCGCGAGACCTTGGCGTCCGTCGAAGACTTGTAGACGTCGGCGGGCGTCTGCTTGTGGTTCTTGGCGAAGCTGATCCTCGAAACGGCCGCCCGGTACTGCATGAACTCCTCGTTCAGGCCCAGGCGCTTGTAGGCCGACTTGACCACGGCCAACTGGTCGTCTTCGTCGTAGATCGTGAAGTTCGGAGTGAAGCCGGGACGGAGGTCCGCCAGCGAAGCGCCGTCGCGGCGCAGCAGCCTCACCGAGAAGGAGTGGAAGGTGGAGACCCAGGGCCTCGAAGGTGCGCCCGCGGCCCCCAGCAAAGCGAGAACCCGGTCGCGCATCTCGTCGGCGGCCTTGTTGGTGAACGTCACCGCCAGCACGGCCTCGCCAGGCACGTGCTCCACGCCGACCAGGCGGGCGATGCGGTGGGTGATCACCCTGGTCTTGCCGCTGCCGGCTCCCGCCAGTATCAAGACCGGCCCATCGAGCAGACAAACGGCTTCACGCTGCTGGGGATTGAGACCCTCTAGGAAGTCCATTGAGACGAAGCGACCTTCGATTTTAACACGCGGATGCGGGATCACCCTGTGCAGCAGCCTCGGTCCCTGGCGCGGCCTGATGCCGAATCTGTCCGCAAGAGTCGGGCAGCGGCCCAGCCCAGGGTATACTGGTTTCGATGACGGTTAACCTCTCACCTCACGGGCAGGCGCTGCTTGAGGCGGCACTCGCTCACGGTGTGGGTCGTTCGCCTGAGGAAGTCATCGAACGGGCTCTGGAAGCTGCTACCGGCGCGGCGACCACGCTTTCCGAAGAAGAGCGGGAACGGCGGCGGCAGGCCGTCGCAAGCATGCTCGCTTTTCGGGAAGAATACCATCTCACCCTCGGCCCCGGCGAGCGCATCCGGGACCTGATCCATGAGGGCCACAAGTATTGACGGGTCCGTTCGTCCTCGATGCTTCGATGACCCTGAACTGGGCCTTTGCAGGCGAGTCCACGCCGTTCACTGTAGCTGTCCTCAAATCCCTGGAAACGGTTCACGCTGTCGCGCCCGTGCTATGGCCCTTTGAGGTCGCCAGTGTCTTGAGCACCGCGGAACGCCGCGGCCGAATGAACGCGGCGGCGCAGGCCGCATTCCTGGAGCGGCTGCGGCTGCTCCCGATCGCCATCGAGCATCGTCCCGCCGCTTGGCTCGCTCAGCAGATTCTGCCGCTGGCGCGGACGTACCAGCTCAGCGCTTACGACGCCGCCTACCTGGAACTGGCAATCCGTGAGGGACTGCCGCTTGCCACGCTTGATGACGACCTCCGCCGGGCGGCCGGCGCCGCTGGTGTAGCGCTGGTGGCCGTGGCGTGACGGCCGAAGCTAACCAAGAGGGAACGCGCCAATCACGCCCGCAATAGAACAGAATGGGTAGCACTACCTGGAACTCGCGATCAAGTACACGTTGTTTCACTCTCGATGGCTCAAAGATAGTGGTCACAATGCCGCCGCAACCGATGTTGCGCCCGTTGGAAAAAGCCACGATCTCCAGAAGCTATGGAATACTCTCGCCGGAGAACTCAAGAACAAGCCTAATGTCGTTCCGAAGGGCTTAGACCTAGCTTTTGTGAGCGGGTTTGTTGAAGAGTTCCATGCAGTGGACCAACATGGCTGGCGTTTCCGGTATCCGGCAGCGCAACTTCCAGCCCGGCCCTCCTCACACGATGCCCTGAACATCGACTTCGATTCGCTGCTGTTCAACCTCCAGCGCACTTACGACGTTCTCGACACGCTCGACTGCCATTTGATCGAAATCTTTGGCGAAAACGAGGAGTGGGAGGCGACGCGGAATAGTTGGTGATGAGCAGGGACTCCTGTTCGCCGTCGGCGGTTTCGGCCAGCCCAATCAGCTCGCCGCCCTTCTGGGCCGTCCACAGCCACTTCCCCTTGCGCTCCTTGTTGCGCGAGACCAGGGTGCTGGCCGCCTCCAGGATGTACTTGGTCGAACGGTAGTTCTGCTCCAGCCGGATGACCCGGTCGCGCATCTCGTCGGCGGCCCTGCGGGTACTAGGCCCGGGTAATAGGACGTTTGTGCTCGTAAGATCTATGCACGGACGGGTTTTGGTGTTTACATGATAGACATGGGCACGTATTCTGAACGGCGGTCCTCACAACGCTACTCCATCGAGCGGGGCCTCCGCTACAGGATGAGAGGAGCCCGTCCCCCGCTGTCGGGCACGGGCATGACGGTGAACATGAGCAGCAATGGCGTTCTGTTCACCACCGAGCAGCCCCTTCCGTTGGGAAAACCGGTGGTGCTGGAGATCAACTGGCCTGTATTGCTGGATGAATCCAAGCCCTTGAAGCTGGTTACACGTGGACACATTATCTGGTGCGACAGCGTGACGGCCGCCATGCGCATCGAGGGCTGGGAATTCCACACGCTGGGCGCGAGCGCACTCTAGTACTACTGTGTTATAAACGAAGAAGACAACAAAACGGGCAACAGGGGAGCTGCCGGAGAAGCGCTCTCGCAATTCTGATTCGGAGTGTAGCGATCGAGTTGGCATTATGCCGCTCGGCGCGCACGCGCTGAGCCGCGGGGTTGGAAGTCGGGCGGAATCCCCGGCGTGCGTACTTCCAGCCGGCCAGCGCGGGCGGAGGGGGAAAAACGGCTCCGCTCGGCCACTAGGAACCCATACGCCGCGATACACAAGATGGCGTGGTGATGGAAGCCGCGCCAGCCGCGTCCCTCGAAGTGCCCCAAGCCGAGTTCCTGTTTCAACTCTTCGTAGTCGCGCTCGATGATCCAGCGGTGCTTCGCCAGCCGCGCTAGGACGGTAAGTTTCGTGTCAGCTGGCAAGGTGGACAACCAGTACTTGGTTGGTTCGGCTTCGTTGCTGGGCCACTCGATCAACAGCCACTCTTCCGCAAACGGCTCGCTCCGCTCGAAGTCCCGGTGGGCAGGCCGGACGCGTACCGCCGCGAACCGGGAGGAAAGACCTCGCTTCACACCCTGACGCCAGGTCAGCTTCTTCCAGGCCGACGCCGGCAGCGCGAGCGCCAGTTCTTGGACCGAGACCGGTGGATGCTTCTGGCTCCGCGGCAGCAGTTTCGGCGGACGCCCGGTCCCCTTCCAGACGGGCTTTGGCAACGGCCCTTCGCCCGGTTTCCAAACGGTCACCGTGGACTGGATGCCGACCACGTAGAGCAGTTCCAGTTCGGTGATCCCCTCGCGGAACTTCGTGTCGGTGCCATAGGCTGCATCGGCCAGGACTGGCGCCCTGGGGATGTCAACGGCGACTGCGGCGCGAATCTGCTTCAGGGCGATCGCCGGCTTGATATCGAAAGCGATCTCGTCCGGCACCCCGGCCTCTCTCCGGCGCGCCCGATCATTCGCCCAGACTTCTGGCAAATACAGTCGCCACGCGACCGGCAGGCTCACCGTGTTAGTGGCAACCGACAGACTCACCGCCACCCGGCAGTTCTCTTGCTTGCCCACCTGCCCGCAGTACTGCCGTGTCACCCCGACCGAGTGCGTCCCTTTCTTCGGGAACCCGGTGTCATCGATGATCCAGGCTTGGATCGGTCCCTTCTGCCTCATCGCCGTCAACGCGTAGGCGCGGACCTCCGCCAGAACCGCTTCGTCGCACCACGGGGCGTCGGCCACCAGGTGGTGCAGAGACTGGTGCATGCGGCGGACGTTGTCAGGCGCCAAACGGGCGGCCATCGGCTCCACACTCTTGCGCTCGCCCGGTAGCAACAGGCCCGTGCAGTAGTTCTTCAGCGGGAGCACTCGGTCCGCGTGCCCTGCGGCTTGCGCCAGGCCCTCAAGGTAGGCCGCAAGGCGTTTCTGTTGTGGGCCTGGCGCGCCATGGCTGGTTCCCACAGAACAATTCTACCATAGAATGTTCCGTTTATAACACAGTAGTAGTAGCAGCCCGTGGTGAAAGTGAGTTGAGTGGCCGTATAATTTCGGGGACAGGCAACGAAATTTCAGCCTGCAAGTCATTGAATCTGCGCGAGCGGTTCGGTCGGGATTTCGTCGCCTGTCCCCGAAATTCCCGAAATTGCCCGTCCCGTCACTTTCACCACGGCTGCTAGCCCGCACTTATAGTCAGCCGCCATCCTCATCGGCCGGCGACTTCTTGTGCTTCGGCTTCTTGCGCTTGATCTTGGGTTCCAGGGAACGCGAGGCAGGCACGACGCCGACCCGCTCACGCGCCAGCCTCCGCACCGACTTGCCGCGGTCGTAGCCTTTTTTCTTCCGAGGCATCTCAGCTCTCCGCGAGAGTGATCAGGCAGACCCACTCGGCGCAGGCCAGCGTCTCCCGCACGCGCAGAGCGGCCGCGGCCAGTGGCCCGTCGAGCAGGCGGACCTGGTCGCCGGTGAAGCCGCTGAGAATCGCCCGGCCGCCGGGTTTCAGGATTCGGGCGATTTCGGCGATAAGCTGCGAGATCGCTTGCGCGTGGATATTGGCCGCTACAACGTCAACCGACTGCCCGCCGAGGCCGCGGGCAGAGCCTGCAAACATGGGCGCTTGAAGCTGGTTGGCAAGCAGATAGCGCCGCGCGGCAAGGACCGCCTCCTCATCAATATCACAGGCGATGACCGCCCCGGCCCCAACCAGACCGGCGGCCGCGGATAGTATGCCCGAACCCGTTCCCAGGTCGAAGACTCGGTCGCCGGGATGAACCGAGCGTTCCAGAGCCTGGAGCGCGAGCTGTGTGGAGGGATGAAGACCGGTGCCTGACGCCGTTCCTGGAGGCATCTCCAGACGGAGCCTGCCGGGCGGGGCAGGATCGGTGCGCCAGGCAGGGACCAGAAAGAAACGCTCGCCGGCGCAAAGCGGCTGCCACGCGGCTCGCGCCATCTCCACCCAGTCCCTGCGCTGGGCCCGCCGGCACTCAGCCCCGTAAAGAGAAAATCGGGAGAGCAGTTCCGGCCCGCTGGCGTCCTCCTCGAAGAATGCTTCCAGACGGCAACGGCCGTCGGGAAGATCGTTCTCGATCAGCCCTAACGTGCCCGTCTCGTAAAGCTCAGCGATGAGGAAGTCCTTCTGGCTTCGTTCGCACTCCAGGGTGAGAGAGTCCATGTTTCATGTCTTGCTCTTGGATTCCTTGTATGCCGCACGCACCCCGCGAATCTGCCCGGCGTGCGATTCGGCGTGCTGCGCATAGGTGCGCAATTGATCGAGCAGGGAGACTGGTCCCCGCTCCTGATGCGTGCCCTGGCGCTCGAAGGCCGCCTCTGGCAGGCTCCTGAGGAGTTCGTGGTTTTCGCCACGGATGTGCCGGAAGGTCTCCAGAGCCTGGGAGATCTTGCGGCGCTGGTAGTCAAGGTTCCGAGACCAGGCGTTCTGATCATAGGCGACCAGCAGAGGGTTGTCTTCGGCGATGATCCGCCGGAACCGCTCTGCTGCCACGATTTCCGAGTCCGCCACATGGCACAGGATTTGCCGGATGCTCCACTTGCCCGGAGCGGGGACGTAGTCCAGCTCAGCGCCGGCGGCTCCGGTCATGGCCGTGGCCACCAATTCGGGTCCCCGGCGAAATCTCTCCAGAAGTTCTCCCAGTTCGCTCATAGGTTCAGCTTTCTTTCTCCATGTTGGCAGATTCCCGCGGGAACCGGAGCCAAATCAACCGAGCCGCCGGATCACGGTCCGCACCGCGCCCTGGATGACCAGGTCGGAACGGGGGAAGAGTTCGGCGTAGGCAGGGTTCTCCGCCTTCAGGTACCACTTGCCTTTCAGCCGGACCAGCCGCTTCAGCGTACTCTCGCCGTCGATGAGCGCCACCACCACTTGGCCGGTGCGAGGGCTGGGCGTGGGCTCGACCACGACCAAGTCCCCGTCCAGTATCCCAGCGTCCTTCATCGAGTCGCCGCGCACCTTCAGCACGAAGCAGCCTTCCTTGGGCCGGAAACCGAGGCTGCTCTCGTCCAGCGTCACACAGCCTTCGGGAGCCGCCGCGGCGATCGACTCGGGTGGACCCGCGGGCACGCGGCCAAACAAGGGAAGGTCGAAACTGAGTGATTTCACGGCCTCCAGCGGCCCGGCGATGTCGATCTGCCGTGAGCCGCGCCTGGCCCGGCGAATCAGGCCCTTGGCTTCCAGGGCATGCAGGTGTCCGGCCACTCCATTTGGGCTGCGGATGCCGAAGGCCTTCTGAAGTTCCGGGATGGAGGGTGAACAACCGTGCTTGCGGCGAAAATCCAAAATGAAGTCGAAGATGCTTTTCTGACGCGGCGTAACCATGCTACTATAAATGCTTACACATACAGAGCGTCATGTCAACGCCCACACTGTTTGACTCGCCGGGTTCTTTTGACCGGGCCAGCCTGGCGCGCACGCTCGGGCGGTTGGCCGCGGAAGGCGTTTGGATCGGCGCCAGTTCCTGGAAGTACGAAGGCTGGCTGGGCCAGATCTACACGCGCGAGCGCTACCTGACGCGGGGACGTTTCTCGCGGCGCTACTTCGAGTCCGCTTGCCTGGGTGAGTACGCGGAGACGTTTCCCATCGTGTGCGGCGATTTCTCTTTCTACCAGTTCCCGTCGCCGGAGTACTGGCAGCGGCTGTTCCACTCGGCGCCTGAGAGCCTGCTGTATGCCTTCAAGGCGCCGGAGGACGTCACCGCGAAGGTGTTCCCGGCTCACCCCCGCTACGGCGCGCGCGGCGGCGCCGAGAATGAATCGTTCCTCGATGCCGGTCTGTTTCAGGATGCGTTCCTGGGCCCGCTGGAACCTCACCGGCGGCAGGTCGCGCTGCTGATCTTTGAATTCGGAACCTTCTCCAAACGCAGCTACAGCGGCGCCGGCGAGTTCCTGGCGGATCTCGACAAGTTCCTCGCGGCCCTTCCTCGGGGCTGGCGGTACTCGGTGGAACTTCGCAACCCCGAGTACCTGGGACCCGAGTATTTCGCCTGCCTGCGCTCACACGGGGTCGCGCATGTTTTCAACGCCTGGAGCCGGATGCCTGAGGTCCAGCGGCAGATGGCAACGCCCGGGTCCTTCACGGCCGGGTTCTCGGTTTGCCGGGCGCTGCTGCGGTACGGCCGCTCCTACGAGCAGGCGGTCAAGGCGTACTCGCCCTACGAGAAGGCGCAGGAGCCCAATCCCGGAGCGCGTCAGGCCATGCGCTCCTTGATCGCCCGCGCGCGGGAGCACCTGGAGCCTGCCTTCCTCTTCGTCAACAACCGCCTGGAAGGAAATGCGCCGGAGACCATCCAGGCTATCGTCGGAGAACCATGACCCTTGGTTCCGGTCACCGAACCGAAAGCGGCGGACGGCCTGACAAATGACAATTGACAACCCACTCGGACTTCGATACTGTGAGTACATCTCAAGTCCGCGGACCCTTATTCAACCTCTAATGTGCGCGCCGCGCCAGATCAGCACGCCGAAGTGTCCACCCGGATCCGAGGATACGGATACGATTCAAGGGCTGTAGCAAGCATTGAAACAAAGACGAGGTGGTGACTTGTGACTAGCAAACGAAATGGCGCCAGGACGGGAACCGAGCCTGGGCTTTCCACTACGACGGGTAGGACGGATCACAGACTTTCAACGAGAATCCTGCATCTTGTACTCGGCGCTTTAGTTCTGTTGTTCCTAGCAGGGGCGGTGCAGACAAATGCCTGGGCGCAAGCTCGAGGCGGCACAGGCGCTCCTCCACAACAGGGCCAGAACCCCAATGGTATGCACGTATTTATCTGGGCGGGTCTCAAGTCTCATGGAGCGGGCCAGCATGACTACGCGCAGTATCTTGCCGACTGGAGCCTGGTTCTGACGGAGCATGGGGCCGTCGTTGATGGCGCTATACATCCCCCCAGCAGTGCCGACCTCGAACATACTGACGTCGTCGTGATTTACAAGGGCGACGCAGGCTTCCTGAGCGACAGCGAAAAGGCCACGCTCGAGGCGTTCGTCAAACGTGGCGGCGGCCTGGTTAGTTTTCATGACTCTATGTGCGGGCCGGATCCGGCCTACTTTTCGACGTTGGTGGGTGGCGCAAAGAAGCATGGTGAGGTGAATTTCACCTTGGAGGCGCCAGTGCATTACACAGTCGTGGACAAATCGGACCCCATCATGAAGGACATGTCCGACATCACGCTTTGGGACGAAGCCTTCTTCCTGATGACGTGGGCGAAGAATCCTCCCATCCACGTGCTGGCAACCACAGTGATCGCGCCAACTCGCAGCGCCGGCGAACACAAGGGCGAAGTCGTGCCGCAGATCTGGACGTACGAACACACACTCCCCGGTGGTCAGCCCGCTCGCGCTTTCGTGTGGATGCAGGGCCACACCTACGCCAATTTCGCCAATTACCAGATTGAGCGGACGTTGCTCCGTGGCATCGCGTGGGCCGGGAAGAAGCCGGTCGACGAGCTCGTGGACTACGTCCCTCCTGCCCGTCCTGGCAGGGGAATGATGCCTCCACCGGCAGGTGGTCCTCGATAAGCGGCAAAGAAGAGGCTCGACGGACTCAAATCATGACATGTGCGTGATCCCGCGCCCGGAAGGACGCCCCGTGGTCGCGCACACGCTCATGGTCCTTGCGTCGCCGTCTCGACGCGGTCGAACGACCAAGCTCCGATCTCCAGCGCAACCGGTCATTTAGCGCGGAGTTCCCCAAACACCCACAAGTGTCGCGAAGCGCGTGCCTACGTGTGCGTAGCCGGCCATCACTTCCTATGCCGTTTGCCAGTTGATCCGGCTCCCTGGCCGGATTCGTGCTCTGGTACGGGTCACGGGAAAGGTCTAGTAGTGCTATACTGGACCACGCTGTGAGGCCCAGTAGGTACTGGGGTACTGAGGGTACAATAACCTACGGAGGAACGAGGTGAACGAGAACAACAGGCTGGTCGGGGAACAAGAGATTCCATTGCCGCCCGATGCGCCGGCTGAGAAGGTCTTTCCCATCGTGGGGATAGGCGCGTCGGCCGGGGGGCTGGCGGCCTTCGAAGCCTTCTTGTCCACTATGCCCTCCGACACCGAGAGCGGCATGGCTTTTGTCCTGGTGCAGCACCTGGCCCCGGACCACAAGAGCATCCTGACCGACCTGATCAAGCGTTACACCCGCATGCATGTTCACGAGGTCGAGGATGGGATGGAGGTCAGGCCCAACCGCACTTACATCATCCCGCCCAACTGCGACATGGCCCTACTGAACGGCGCGCTGCGGTTGCTGGAGCCGGCCGCGCCGCGCGGCCTGCGACACCCCATCGACTTTTTCTTCCGGTCCTTGGCCCAGGACCAGCACGAACGGGCCATCTGCATCGTGCTCTCCGGCGTCGGCAGCGACGGCACGCTGGGGGTGAGAGCGGTCAAGGGAGAGGGAGGCATGGCCATGGCTCAGGCCCCCGATTCCACCGAGTACGACGGCATGCCGCGCAGCGCCATTGCCACCGGTTTGGTGGACTATGTGCTGCCGCCGGCCGCGATGCCGCCCCAGTTGGTCGCCTATGCGGCCCACGCCTTTGGAAACAGGCTCCGGTCGGTCTCTACCCCGGTCGCCCAAGCCAAGGACACGCTGAAGAAAATCTGCGTGCTGCTGCGCGCCCAGACCGGCCACGATTTTTCCCAGTACAAGGAGAACACCATCGTCCGCCGGGTAGAGCGGCGAATGGCCCTTCACCAGATCGAGGGTCCTGACGACTATCTCCGCCATGCGCGGCAAAATCCGGCAGAGGTTGAGGCCCTCTATCGCGACCTCTTGATCGGCGTCACCAGTTTTTTCCGCGACCCGGATTCTTTCGAAGCCGTTCGGACCCAGGTTATCCCGCGCCTGTTCGCGGGGAAGCCCCCGGGTGGGGTGGTGCGGGTGTGGGTGTGCGGCTGTTCCACCGGCGAAGAGGCTTATTCCATCGCCATACTCATCCAGGAGCACCTGGAGACCCTGAAACGGACGTTTCAGGTGCAAGTCTTTGCCACCGACATCGACCGGCAGGCCATTGAACAGGCCCGCAAGGCCGTCTTCCCCGCCAGCATCTCCGCCGACATTTCGCCCGAGCGGCTGCGGCGCTTTTTCTCTCAGGAGCCGGGCGGCGGCGCCTATCGGGTGCAGAAGGTCGTCCGCGATTTGTTGGTCTTTTCAGAGCTGGACGTGATCAAAGACCCTCCCTTCTCCAAATTGGACCTGATCAGTTGCCGCAACTTGCTGATCTATCTGAACGGGGCACTGCAGAAGAGACTGATCCCCTTGTTCCACTACGCCCTGAGGCCGGAAGGAGTGCTCTTTCTGGGGACTTCCGAGACAGTGGGTGAGTATGCGCCGCTGTTTGACGCGATGGACACCAAGGCGAAGCTCTATCTGCGCAAGAGGGAGGTTCCCGGCGCCGCCCGCCCGGCGCTGAGGGATCTTGTTCCGCCTTTGGCGGAAGCCGCGGCCCACCATCGGTCGCCCCGGGACGCAGTCCAGCGCGCAGGCAAGGTCAATCTGCGCGAGCTGACCGAACAGGCTCTGCTGCAGCACTACGCTCAGGCCGGCTTGCTGGTCAATGGACGCGGCGAGATCCTCCATATTTACGGCCGCACCGGCAAGTACCTGGAACCCGCGCCCGGGGACGCCGGGGTGAACGTCCTGGCCATGGCCCGGGAGGGGCTGCGGCGGGAGTTGACGGTCGCCCTGCACAGGCTGGCGGCCCATAATGAGCCGGTACGCTACTCAGGGCTGCGAGTCAGGACCAACGGCGAAACCACCACCGCCAACCTGACCGTGCTGCCGGTGGCGCCAGGCCCCGACGAGGCCATCGTGCCGGACATGTTCCTGATCATCCTGGAGGAGGCGCTTCCGACAGGGGCGGACCTGCCTGGGAAGGCGGCCGCCGAGGACGGGGGCGCGCCCGCCGCGGATGCCGAAGGGCGGATCGCCGAGCTGGAGCAGGAACTTCGGGCCAAGGATGAATATCTCCTGACCACCATCGAGGAAATGGAGACCTCCAACGAAGAGCTCAGATCCGCCAACGAAGAGATGCAGTCCATCAACGAGGAGTTGCAATCCACCAACGAGGAGCTGGAGACCTCGAAGGAGGAGCTCCAATCGGTCAACGAGGAACTGGCCACTGTCAACGCCGAGCTGCAAGCCAAGGTCACCGACCTGTCGCGCGCCAATAACGACATGAACAATTTGCTGGCCGGCACGGGCGTCGCCACCCTCTTTGTGGACCATCAATTGCGTATCACCCGTTTTACTCCTGTTGCCGCCCAGTTGACTAACCTGATCCCAGGCGACATCGGCCGGCCGGTGGGACACATTGTCTCGAACCTGGTGGGCTACGACCGCTTGTCGGAGGACGTGCGAACGGTGCTGGACACTCTGGCGTCCCGGGAGGCTGAAGTGCGGGCCAAGGGGGGGCCGTGGTACCTGCTGCGCGTTCGGCCCTATCGCACGCTGGAAAACGTGATCGAGGGCGCGGTGATCACCTTCGTGGACGTCACCGAGCGCAAGCGGATGGAGGAGGCGCTGCGGCGACTGATGGCCGTCGTGGTCCGCGATTCCAACGACGCCGTCACGGTTTTCGATCTCGACGGCCGCATCCTGGCGTGGAATCGTGGCGCTGAGCTGATGTACGGCTGGAGCGAGGCGGAAGCCCTCCGTATGAGCGTGGCGGAGACCATCCCGGAAAACAATCGGGAGGAGTATGAATCGCTCCTGCGCCGGTTGAAGTCGGGAGAGATAGTAGAGTCTTTTGCGGCTCAACGCAAAACGAAAGACGGTCGCGCCTTGGCTGTGCGGCTGACTGTCACCAAGCTGGTAAACGATGAGGGAGAAATCACCTCCTTCGTCACAACGGAGCGAGAGATCACCCAGGAGATTCCTCAGGACCAGCGCGGAGGTGCGGAATGAGGACCGAGGAGGAGCGGCTAAACGATACCGCCGGCCGTCCGGCACGCGCAGGGCAGTCCCTGCGAGCGCGAGCGGAGGCACAAGCCCGCGTCACGGACGCTCAGAACCTGGGGGCGCTTTCGCCCGAGCAGGCCAGGCGTCTGGTCCACGATCTGCGTGTACACCAGATCGAACTGGAGATGCAGAACGAGGAATTGCGCCAGGCCCAGCAGGCGCTGGAGGCGTCGCGGGCGCGGTACTTCGACCTGTACGACCTGGCCCCAGTGGGCTACTTCACTCTCAATGAACACGGCTTGATCCTGGAAGCGAATTCCCGCGCCGCTGCTCTGTTGGGAGTGCCAAGAGGCAGTTTGATCAAGCAGCCGCTGGCGCGATCTGTTTTCCGCGAGGATGAGGATATTTACTACCTCTACCGCAAGAAGCTCTTTGCCACGGGCGAGCCGCAGGTGTGCGAGCTGCGGATGTTGCGTCAGGACGGCGCCTCGTTCTGGACCCGATTGGAGGCCACCGTGGCACGGGATGGGGAGACAGGGGCGCTCGTATGCCGCGCCACGCTGAGCGACCTCACCGAGCGGAAACAAGCGGAGGAGGAGCGGGAGCGGCTGCACGCGCAGAAGATGGAATCCGTGGCGCGTCTGGCCGGCGCCGTGGCCCACGACTTCAACAATCTGCTGACCGTGATCAACGGTCACAGCGAGATACTGCTAAGCATGCTGGCCCCGGCCGATCCGCTGTGGACCGGCATCAGTGAGATTCAGAGGGCGGGCGAGGTGGCCGCGGCGCTGACCCGGCAGCTCCTCGCCGTCGGCCGTCAGCAGGGGATGCGGCCCCAATCGCTGAGCGTGGATCGGATCATTGGAGACATCCATCCGATCCTCCAGCGGCTGGTGGGAGAGGAGGTGGAGGTCCGGGTGGTCGCCAACGCCGGGCGAGCGTTGATCCACGCCGATCCGCACCAGGTCGAGCAGATAATTCTGAACCTGGTGGTCAACGCCCGCGACGCCATGCCCGGCGGCGGAAAGGTCACCATTGAGACAACCGAGTCCGAATGGGGCCCAGACCCCCTAGGTTCTCATCCCGGCGCCCGGCCGGGACGTTGTCTGCTGCTGGTGGTCAGCGACTCCGGCTCGGGCATGGACGCAGCCACCCGGCAGCGCATCTTCGAGCCTTTTTTCACGACCAAGCGGACAGGCACCGGGCTCGGGCTATCCGTGGTTCACGACATTGTGACGCAGAGGGGCGGCCGCATCGAGGTATCGAGCGAGCCGGGGCGCGGCTCCACCTTCAGAATCTATCTGCCGCTGACGGACGAGGCGGTGGCAGGCGCCGCCGCGCCGGCGGAGCCCTCCCCGATGGCCGGCGCCGAAACCGTGCTGGTGGTCGAGGACCGGCGGGACGTGAGGGAGTACGCCGCCGCGGCCTTGCGCGCTCACGGTTACCGAGTTCTGATGGCCGAGAACGTCAGCGAGGCGCTGTTCATCTGCGAGGGCGGGCCGGAGCCAGTCGATCTGGTTCTGACCGATGTGGTGATGCCGAACCTGAGCGGACGCGAGCTGGCCGACAGGCTGAAAGAGACCCAGCCGCAAGTGAGGGTGCTGTTCATGTCGGGGTACGACGACCACGCAGTCACGCACCAGGGGGCAAAGGACGAGGGGGTGAACTTCATCCAAAAGCCGTTCAGCCCGAAGCAGCTCGCCCACAAAGTCCGTGAAGTGATGGGACCGCGGAATGCCTGATCAATCGGATGCGCGGCACTGGTAGCCGTGGTCGGCGATTTCGGTCCAGAGCACTTCGGAGCCGTGCCCGTTGAGGCGGAAGATCTGGCGCACCAAATCGCAGACGGATTGGTACCCGCGCTCGTAGAACACCAGGACGGACGGTCCCGCCCCGCTGAGCACGCAGCCCAGCAGGCCCGGAGCGCGCAATTGCAGGATCTCGTCCAGCCTGGGCACGAGCTTCAGCCGGTAGGGTTGATGAAGACGGTCCTCCAGCGCGGTGGGGAAGGCGTGAACGGAGCCGGTGGCCAGCGCCGCGACGAGCAGGGCGGAGCGTTGCACGTTGAAGATGGCATCCTCGCGCGAGTACTGGTTGGGCAGCACGGCGCGCGCCGCGACCGTCGGCAGGATGAAGTCCGGCACGACCACGGCCGTGCCGAAGTCTTTAGGAAGCTCCAGGCGTACCGCCCGCGTCACGCCGCCGGAGTCGATGGCGCTGGCGACGATCGAGCCCAGCACGCAGGCGGCGACGTTGTCTGGGTGTCCCTCGATCCGCGCCGCTTCGTCCAGGATGCGTAAAGGCTTCCAGCCGAGGCCCAGCAGATGGTCGGCGATCACCACCCCGGCGGTCAGCGCCGCGGCGGCGAGATCGACGAAGGTCTTGACCAGGTGTTGCACCTCGCTCGATCATGTCGGGTTCCTGATGATCATGCCAAGTCTCGCAGGCTGCTGAGGATGGGGGGCAGGGGATCGGGGCTGGGGACTAGGGCTGGGGGATTTGAGGCAGTGGAAATTGGGTTTGATAGGTCGCCTTTCATGGGGCCTGGGGACTGGGGGACGAGGAGACGGAGGGACAGGGCGACGGAGGCTGGGGCGGCAGTAGGGACCTGTCAGGCGATTCGTCGGTGAGGGGGAGTGTTTGGGATCCCTGTCCCCGGGCGGCGTTTGGGGAAGTTACGCCCGCCCAGGCAGTTGGCCGGGAGAGCGACCCCCCGG
This sequence comes from Bryobacterales bacterium, assembly GCA_963798455.1. GTDB lineage: Bacteria > Acidobacteriota > Terriglobia > Bryobacterales > Bryobacteraceae > CAWCTD01. The sequence continues at coordinate 1,978,706 of CAWCTD010000003.1, read as the reverse complement.
GAGTTGCACGGGCACTCTTCCCAGAACGTTTCGGGGCCCGTCGCCGTTTGCGCGGTTTCCTCTTGTGGACCGGCGGCCTGATCGCAGGAAATTCCGCAAGCCCGGTGTCGATCTGCTCGGGTCGATCACGAGTTCTGACCCACCTACAAGGTGATAAGCCCCCGTGCCATGAGGCGGCCCATCATTGCTTGAACATCCCGAACAAACGGGAGCTTGAGTCCATAGACGGTTCGGTGGTAGAGATTCGCGATCAGGAGAAATGAGAATGGGAGGGCCATTTCACAGTCCCCCCAGCTGCGGACATCCTTGGACAGCCGCCATGCGCCGCTCCGGTAGCTCAAGGTGATGAACGAGTCACCGTGAGAGATGGCTGACGTCTCCTTGTAGAAGGACTCGTAAAGTGCATCCATCCCAGCGGCCTGCGCCAATCCTTTGACGCTCGTGCCATGCCACTTACGGCCGCCGAAGCGCTTCTTCAAAGAGTCGTACTTCGATTTCTCTTTGAGGGCGGCAACAAATGCAGTGTTGGCTTTCATCGCCTCTGCAAGTTCGCACGCAACCGTGACCTGCCCCCGTTGTCTCTACCAGTGATAACTAGAGAAGCTCATGTCAGACTACCACTGCTGAGGCTGGGCTTTGGGATGCCCCCGAGGGGGCATCCCAAAGCGGCGCGCCTCGGGCGAACTCCTCGGGCGTCCGGTAGCCCAGACTGCTGTGCGGCCGCTCCCGGTTGTACTCCTCCCGCCACGCCTCGATCTTTCGCTTGGCTTCGTTCATCGTCGGAAACCAGTTGGCATTCAGGCACTCGTCCCTCAGGCGCCCATTGAAGCTCTCCACCCGTCCGTTCTGCATCGGCCGTCCCGGCTGGATGTGAATCAGTCGGATTTGCTGCTCTTCGCACCAGGCCAGGAAATGCCGGCTGGTGAACTCCGGGCCGTTGTCGCAGCGTAACGCTTCGGGCTTGCCGCGTTGCTGGATCACCCACTCCAGCACCCGCGTCACCCGCCGGCTCGACAGACAGCTATCGACTTCGATGGCCAGGCACTCGCGCGTGTACTCATCCACTGCGGTAAACGCCCGCACAGCGCGGCCCGTCGCCAAACCGTCCATCACGAAGTCCATGGCCCACTCCTGATTGGCGCGCGTCAGTTGGGCCACCGGCGCCGCAGGCCGCAGCAGTCGCTTACGCCTCAGCCTCAGCACCGCCAGATGCTCCTCCCGGTACAGCCGGTACAGCTTCTTGTGGTTCATCTTCCAGCCGCGCCTCTCCATCAACACACCCAGCCGCCGGTAGCCGTAGCGTGGTTTCTGCTTGGCCAGGGCGACCATCTCCTCCCGCAGCCGGCCGTCATCGCGGGCTAGCGGTTCGTAGCGGTAGCTGCTGCGGTCCACCTCCAAGAGCTTGCAGGCCTGGCGTTCGCTCATCGCAAACTCCTCGATGACGAACGCCACGTCCCGCCTTCCTCCTACAAGCTCCAGCCGTTTTTTCGGATCACCGCCTTCAGCGCTTCGCGGTCCAGACTGAGATCCGCCACCAACTTCTTCAACTCGCCGTTCTCCCGCTCCAGTTCCCGCAAACGCCGGGCTTCACTCACATCCAACCCGCCGTACTTACTCTTCCAGGTGTAGATCGTCGCCTCGCTCACACCCAGGTCCCGAGCCAGATCCGCTACCTTGCGGCCGGCCTCCATCTGCTTCAGCACACCGATGATCTTCTCTTCGGTGTAGCGGCTCTTCTTCATCTCGAAGCTCCTCTCCCTTTCTGGAGCTTCTCAATTATCCCTGGTGTAGTTTACGGGGGGCAGGTCAACCGTTTTCCCATAGTCGAGGAAATCCTGGACTTTTGTCGGATGTTCGATCAGATAAATCGTTCCCACGACCAACTCGAATAGATTGCGACACAGACTCGTAGCACAGAGGCCGTAGTCATAGGCAACTAGACAGTGAATGGAGTTGAAGATTTCGCAAGCCACGCGACACTGACTTATAACGGCCTCGGTGTGCGCCTCAGTGCTGGCATACGTGTTAATCTTCATTCCGATGTTCGCGAAGATCATGCCGTCCTCCGTGAAGCCCGGATACCGCGACTGCAGCAATTTTAAGTACTCAGGGAGCGTCTCAGACACTGGCCGTTGACCTCGATGGAGATCCTTTTAGAATTATATGCGGACTGGGCGCACGCAAGCCTGAGCACCGCCAAGCCTCATCCTGCCAACATCGCCCAGCCTAGGTCTGAACTCCTCGGAGGCCCGGATCGGGGAAGCGTGGACGGGCGGTGCGCCAGCCGCAAAATCGCCCACGCTCGACGCAGTGCCGTTTGGGGTCAGGTCCACTTGCTGGAGGGGGACTTGGCAGGTGGCGCATTTGGCTGCGGGATGAGTAGACGAGAAGCACGGGATTGATGACAGCCCCATGGCCCACTCAGTCAGGTGGGTATGGCCGGCTCGGGTCGTGCGTCTCGAATGTGAACATTCCGGCCTTATGGCGTTTGTTGAAGTTGTCGACGAAGAATAGCTTCGCTTTGAATGGCTTGTCGTCAGGTGCCGGCACCGGCGTCAATGGAAAGAGAGCGCGGAACGCCACGGGAATTCTAGGGGGTATGTAATCTGTGATTTGAATGCTAGAAAACGTTCGACGCCGGAGCTGTTTCCAGTATCTGACCTCACCTCTGCAGATTTTGACCGGGAAATCGTAGCTGCTTGTGTACGCGTCCGGCAAACCCATCTTCCGTGTTTTGAGGTAAGCGGTCATACTTCCTTGTGTTGATGCATGTGCGCCCGGAGTGCGCGCGCGGGCACGAGGAGGAGCAGAAGTGAGCCAGAAGCACGATGTGGAGAAGGCGCGGTACTGGCAGGCGGTCATTCGGGATGCTGCCCGGAGCGGCATGTCGACGCGGGCCTTCTGCCGGCAGCGGAAGCTGAAGGAGTGCCAGTTCTACTGGTGGCAGTGCCGATTGAAGGAGAAGCGTCCGCCCGCTTCAACGCCGCGGGGCTCAGCGAACGGGCCGGCCAGCTTCGCCCTGGTCAGCGGCGAGCCGGGCTCGGCGGATGCCGGCATAGAGTTGGTGCTGGCCGGCGGGCGGCGGCTGCGCCTGGCCAAAGGCGTCGATGAGCCGACCCTGCGATCGGTGCTGGCGGCGCTGGAACAGCCGGGATGCTGAGCTTCCCGGCGGCCATCAAGGTGTACTTGTGCACCGTGGCCTGTGACATGCGCCGGAGCTTCGACGGTCTGTCCATGATGGCCGAGCATATCATCCGCTGCAATCCCTTCTCGGGGCACCTGCTGGTGTTTTGCAACCGGCGTAGCGACCGTCTGAAGATCCTGTACTGGGATCGGGATGGGTGGGTGATCTGGTACAAGCGGCTGGAGGCGGGCACCTTCCAGTTCCCCTTCGCCCAAACGGGCCGGCGGGAGATCGCGGCCTGGGAGCTGGGCGTGCTGCTGGAGGGCATCGACCTCGGCAAGGGGCGACGGCGGAAACGCTACGCGCTGCCCGCCGCGGCATTCGAGGCGCATGCGGAGCTGGAGGCGTCAAAACAATAGCATGCTCCTCTGTTTTTTGTTGACTTATGAGAGTAAGTGTAGTAAGTTAGTGTTTCAGATACTTACTCAGCGCGATGGCGACAGACCCTCCAGACCTGCCCAGTGACCCAGCCGCCCTGCAACAGATGCTGCTGCGGACCCTGGCGCAACTGGACGCCACCCAGGCGGCACTGGCGGCCAAGGAGTACGAACTCGAGCGCGTGCGGCACTGGCTCCAGCAGATGCTGCGTCACCGCTATGGACAGAAGCGCGAGCGGGTGGATGAGAACCAGTTGTTCCTGTTCGCCGCCGAGATCGCCAGCCGGGGGGAAGAGCCGCCGCCTGAGCCGAAGTCGGTCGCGAGCGAACCGCGGCCATCTCCGCCGGGGCACGGACGGCAGCGGTTGCCGCAGTCGCTGGAGCGGCGCCGTGTAGTCTATGACCTGGCTGACGACCAGCGGCGGTGCCCGGAGTGCCAGGCGGAACTGCGGCACATCGGCGAGGAGATCAGCGAGCAACTGGAGTACGTGCCGGCCTCGTTGCACGTCGTCCAGCAAGCCTGCCAGAAGTACGCTTGCCCCAAGGGCTGCACCGTGGTCACGGCCGCAAAGCCGCCGGCGCCGGTGGAGAAGGGGCTGGCCGGGCCGGGACTGCTGGCACACGTGGCGGTGAGCAAGTTCGGGGACCATCTTCCTTTGCACCGCCAGGAGGCGATCTTCACCCGGCAGGGCGTGGATTTGTCTCGCCAGACCATGTGCGACTGGATGCGGCAGTGCGCGGAGTTAGTCGGTCCGCTAGCCGATCTGATGAAGGAGCGGGTACTGAGTTCCAAAGTCGTGCAGACCGACGACACGCCGGTGCCGGTGTTGGACCCGGAGTTGCCGTGCACGCGTACCGGGCGGATCTGGACCTACGTCGGGGACGCGCTGCATCCCTACACGGTGTACGACTACACCCCGAATCGCTGCCGCGAAGGGCCGGATGAGTTCCTGAAGGACTTCCACGGATACCTGCAGGCAGACGCCTACTCGGGCTACGACCAGATCTACAAGGAAACCGAGCGCGGCATCACGGAGGTGGCTTGCATGGCGCACGCGCGCCGCAAGTACTTCGATGCGCAGTCGTCCGACATCATGCGTTCGACGGTGATGCTGGCCTACTTCCATCTGCTGTACGACGTTGAGCGCGAGGCGCGGGAAAAGCAGTTGGACGCCGCCGGGCGCCTGGCGCTACGCCGGGAACGGAGCCAGCCGATGCTGGACGACATCCAGGCGTATTTAGAGCGCGAGCGGCCGCGGGTGTTGCCGAAGAGTCCGATCGGCCAAGCCATGGCCTACACGTTGTCCAACTGGGAGGCGCTGGTGCGCTACGCGAAGGACGGCGATCTGGAAATCGACAACAACGGCGCCGAGCGCAGCCTGCGCGGAGTGGCTGTGGGACGGCGCAACTGGACCTTCTTCGGCAGCGACAACGGCGGACGTACGGCGGCGGTGCTGACGAGTCTCATTGCCACCACGAAGCGTCACCACATCGACCCGTTCGCGTATCTACGCGACGTGTTCACTCGCATCGGGGCTCACCCGCAAAACCGACTCGAGGAATTACTGCCCGACAACTGGCTCGCGGCACGGGTGGCCAGCAAGGCCTGAACCCCACCCCAGCCTTCAACCGTACACGCGTCTGGGCCTACATGTGTTCGCCGGACGCGTACGAAGTTGTCGACGAAGAATAGCTTCGCTTTGAATGGCTTGTCGTCAGGTGCCGGCACCGGCGTCAATGGAAAGAGAGCGCGGAACGCCACGGGAATTCTAGGGGGTATGTAATCTGTGATTTGAATGCTAGAAAACGTTCGACGCCGGAGCTGTTTCCAGTATCTGACCTCACCTCTGCAGATTTTGACCGGGAAATCGTAGCTGCTTGTCACCCAAAAGTCGATCATCAGTCCCATTGCTGGTTGATTGCCCCAGCCTCCCGGTGATCGGCGATAACGCTGACGGACAAAATGAAGCTTCTGGGGCTTGAAAAAACCATCAACCCACCTGCCAATTTTCGCAGCGTATCCAGCTATTGCAGCGGCGGTCTTCAGAGTTGCAGGATCGGCCATTCTCGGCAATGATTATAGCGCGCGCGGGCAAAGTCCCGCTCTGGGAAATGCCACAGGGACTCCCGCCTCCTGGACTACCGGACGCTGGCCGAATTCCTGCTACTAATCAGTCCGAAACGGCTTCAACCCCTTTCTGCCAGTGTCTGGATTGCCGAAGGATAAGGACGTAAACAGTCCCGCGATCGCAGATGCGAGCCCCTCGCGAGTTAGCGCGGCGCTCGCGGTGATGCCGGCTGAGCTGGGCTCCATCATCTCATTAGAGATCCGTACCATTGAAGATGAGCTCCCGATTAGCCACTGACTCCGCGAGACTCTCGTCTGTACCAAAAAGAGAAAAGGCATTCAGGTTGAAGCAATCGAGCATACCTAGCACCTTCATGCGTTCAGCAGCAGGAATCGTAAACTTCAACATCGATTCTCGCCGCCCTTTGGGTACATCTTCGTGACTCGCAAAGTGCCATTCCCCTTTTTCGCGGACCGAGCACATCGAGTAGTCGCTCTGCTGCAAAACGTGGCGCACGTGAGTCCGCACGCGAGGGCCGGTTGTTGCAATGTGAGGTTCCATATAACGCTCCGCCCGGCCAGCCCACTCCAGATAGACGTAGATGGCTGTCGCGCCCTCGTGGCGGGTCGACGCGCCATTGAAGGCGAAGAACGCAGCAATATAGGGAGACCGGGTCCAGTCGAGTAAGGGCGATGGAAAGCCGAGGTGGCGAAGATAAGCCAAGAATTCATACCCTGGAAGTTCCGGCAGAGTCAGAGACTCCCGTTCCTCAAGTGCATTCGAAAACTCATCGAGATTGGGGATCGTCCAACGAAGTCCCGTGACCGCCTCGATTTGGGGTTTTGCCGCTAAGACTTTGCGGTAATAGCTGCACACCTTGGGCCGAATCGCGTTTGGCAAATAGCGTTCCAACGGTACGCGTCCGGCGAACACATGTAGGCCCAGACGCGTGTACGGTTGAAGGCTGGGGTGGGGTTCAGGCCTTGCTGGCCACCCGTGCCGCGAGCCAGTTGTCGGGCAGTAATTCCTCGAGTCGGTTTTGCGGGTGAGCCCCGATGCGAGTGAACACGTCGCGTAGATACGCGAACGGGTCGATGTGGTGACGCTTCGTGGTGGCAATGAGACTCGTCAGCACCGCCGCCGTACGTCCGCCGTTGTCGCTGCCGAAGAAGGTCCAGTTGCGCCGTCCCACAGCCACTCCGCGCAGGCTGCGCTCGGCGCCGTTGTTGTCGATTTCCAGATCGCCGTCCTTCGCGTAGCGCACCAGCGCCTCCCAGTTGGACAACGTGTAGGCCATGGCTTGGCCGATCGGACTCTTCGGCAACACCCGCGGCCGCTCGCGCTCTAAATACGCCTGGATGTCGTCCAGCATCGGCTGGCTCCGTTCCCGGCGTAGCGCCAGGCGCCCGGCGGCGTCCAACTGCTTTTCCCGCGCCTCGCGCTCAACGTCGTACAGCAGATGGAAGTAGGCCAGCATCACCGTCGAACGCATGATGTCGGACGACTGCGCATCGAAGTACTTGCGGCGCGCGTGCGCCATGCAAGCCACCTCCGTGATGCCGCGCTCGGTTTCCTTGTAGATCTGGTCGTAGCCCGAGTAGGCGTCTGCCTGCAGGTATCCGTGGAAGTCCTTCAGGAACTCATCCGGCCCTTCGCGGCAGCGATTCGGGGTGTAGTCGTACACCGTGTAGGGATGCAGCGCGTCCCCGACGTAGGTCCAGATCCGCCCGGTACGCGTGCACGGCAACTCCGGGTCCAACACCGGCACCGGCGTGTCGTCGGTCTGCACGACTTTGGAACTCAGTACCCGCTCCTTCATCAGATCGGCTAGCGGACCGACTAACTCCGCGCACTGCCGCATCCAGTCGCACATGGTCTGGCGAGACAAATCCACGCCCTGCCGGGTGAAGATCGCCTCCTGGCGGTGCAAAGGAAGATGGTCCCCGAACTTGCTCACCGCCACGTGTGCCAGCAGTCCCGGCCCGGCCAGCCCCTTCTCCACCGGCGCCGGCGGCTTTGCGGCCGTGACCACGGTGCAGCCCTTGGGGCAAGCGTACTTCTGGCAGGCTTGCTGGACGACGTGCAACGAGGCCGGCACGTACTCCAGTTGCTCGCTGATCTCCTCGCCGATGTGCCGCAGTTCCGCCTGGCACTCCGGGCACCGCCGCTGGTCGTCAGCCAGGTCATAGACTACACGGCGCCGCTCCAGCGACTGCGGCAACCGCTGCCGTCCGTGCCCCGGCGGAGATGGCCGCGGTTCGCTCGCGACCGACTTCGGCTCAGGCGGCGGCTCTTCCCCCCGGCTGGCGATCTCGGCGGCGAACAGGAACAACTGGTTCTCATCCACCCGCTCGCGCTTCTGTCCATAGCGGTGACGCAGCATCTGCTGGAGCCAGTGCCGCACGCGCTCGAGTTCGTACTCCTTGGCCGCCAGTGCCGCCTGGGTGGCGTCCAGTTGCGCCAGGGTCCGCAGCAGCATCTGTTGCAGGGCGGCTGGGTCACTGGGCAGGTCTGGAGGGTCTGTCGCCATCGCGCTGAGTAAGTATCTGAAACACTAACTTACTACACTTACTCTCATAAGTCAACAAAAAACAGAGGAGCATGCTATTGTTTTGACGCCTCCAGCTCCGCATGCGCCTCGAATGCCGCGGCGGGCAGCGCGTAGCGTTTCCGCCGTCGCCCCTTGCCGAGGTCGATGCCCTCCAGCAGCACGCCCAGCTCCCAGGCCGCGATCTCCCGCCGGCCCGTTTGGGCGAAGGGGAACTGGAAGGTGCCCGCCTCCAGCCGCTTGTACCAGATCACCCACCCATCCCGATCCCAGTACAGGATCTTCAGACGGTCGCTACGCCGGTTGCAAAACACCAGCAGGTGCCCCGAGAAGGGATTGCAGCGGATGATATGCTCGGCCATCATGGACAGACCGTCGAAGCTCCGGCGCATGTCACAGGCCACGGTGCACAAGTACACCTTGATGGCCGCCGGGAAGCTCAGCATCCCGGCTGTTCCAGCGCCGCCAGCACCGATCGCAGGGTCGGCTCATCGACGCCTTTGGCCAGGCGCAGCCGCCGCCCGCCGGCCAGCACCAACTCTATGCCGGCATCCGCCGAGCCCGGCTCGCCGCTGACCAGGGCGAAGCTGGCCGGCCCGTTCGCTGAGCCCCGCGGCGTTGAAGCGGGCGGACGCTTCTCCTTCAATCGGCGCTGCCACCAGTAGAACTGGCACTCCTTCAGCTTCCGCTGCCGGCAGAAGGCCCGCGTCGACATGCCGCTCCGGGCAGCATCCCGAATGACCGCCTGCCAGTACCGCGCCTTCTCCACATCGTGCTTCTGGCTCACTTCTGCTCCTCCTCGTGCCCGCGCGCGCACTCCGGGCGCACATGCATCAACACAAGGAAGTATGACCGCTTACCTCAAAACACGGAAGATGGGTTTGCCGGACGCGTACTTCCAACGTGGTCTTGAGCTCCCACGCGCTTGACCCCTGGCCGCGAAATAGAAACTGTGACACCTCGAACGGAGACCGCTGGGCTTTCAGATCGGCACGCTCGGCTTCGAGTTCTCTAATGCTGGCCTCAAATCCCTCCCAATTCTTCATCTCGCGGATTTCCATAAATCTCAAATGTAGCTATAAAACTGTCCACACAAATCCTAGCATAGGGGCCGAGGGTCCTGTTTACTCCCAGGTCACGGCGCAACAGGAAATTGGTCGGTTTAGTCATCTGATCGAGACCGACTCCCGGAATGCGGAGGATCCGTTCCCTGGCGGGTCGCAAATCCGGAGGTGGTATGGAGACGCTGCGACGGCACACTCTCCACGGGTGGATTGACCCGTTGGGCGGTTATTCACGCGGCCTTCGCCTCAAGGCACGCTGCTCACCCAAGTAGCGTACCAATTCGACGATTGCCTGTGACCGCCGCGCTCCGTGAGTTTCAGAAATCCCGCAGCGGACCAATTCGAACAGGTCCTCCTGTCTGTCTATGAGCTGCTCCTGACGCGCCTCGATATCGTTCAGTTTGGTGAGGATCGTCGTGAGTATGCGATCAAATCGCCACCTCGTAGGGCTTCTCCACAGCAACCACAGAAGGAGGCCGATTACAAGCCAGAATTCCCAAGTGCTCCACGTCACTCGACAAGGCTCCTCTCTGAAACAGTAGCGCTGAGAGACGGAAGCGTCAAACGTGATGAGGGCCGCGCCTCAACTGCGGGGCCTCGACGCAGACTTAAGCGTACTACCGACAGGTCCCTCCGCTATCATGGCGCACTCGGAAGTAACCCACATGGCCGGGAAGCGCGCCGACCACAGAGTTGGCTGGGACGGTCGCCGAACTGTGGCCGGCGGGGGCCGCGAGGGCCGGAGGTGGGCGAAGTCGACTGATCCGGTGACACGCCTTCGACGGGAATTGGCACCAGAGGGCGGGCAGCGGATGCCGGGCTGGGCGCTGAAAATGGCCTGGAAACCGCTTGCGTGCGGGACTGCGCAGTTATCCGACCGACCGCTCCTTTCAGTCGCGGCTCAGCGAGGTCAGGCGCGGACCGCCGCGCGCGGCTCGCCGGCAAGGTCCGTGAAGTGATGGGACCGCGGAATGCCTGATCAATCGGATGCTCCGCACTGGTAGCCGTGGTCGGCGATTTCGGTCCAGAGCACTTCGGAGCCGTGCCCGTTGAGGCGGAAGATCTGGCGCACCAAATCGCAGACGGATTGGTACCCGCGCTCGTAGAACACCAGGACGGACGGTCCCGCCCCGCTCAGCACGCAGCCCAGCAGGCCCGGAGCGCGCAATTGCAGGATCTCGTCCAGCCCGGGCACGAGCTTCAGCCGGTAGGGCTGATGAAGACGGTCCTCCAGCGCGGTGGGGAAGGCGTGAACGGAGCCGGTGGCCAGCGCCGCGACGAGCAGGGCGGAGCGTTGCACGTTGAAGATGGCATCCTCGCGCGAGTACTGGTTGGGCAGCACGGCGCGCGCCGCGACCGTCGGCAGGATGAAGTCCGGCACGACCACGGCCATGCCGAAGTCGTTTAGGAAGCTCCAGGCGTACCGCCCGCGTCACGCCGCCGGAATCGATGGCGCTGGCGACGATCGAGCCCAGCACGCAGGCGGCGACGTTGTCTGGGTGTCCCTCGATCCGCGCCGCTTCGTCCAGGATGCGTAACGGCTTCCAGCCGAGGCCCAGCAGATGGTCGGCGATCACCACCCCGGCGGTCAGCGCCGCGGCGCTGGAACCGAGGCCTTTCCCGATGGGGATGTCGTTGTCGATGACCAGTTCCACCGGCGGAAGCTGGCTGCGCGTGTCGCGCGCCACGGCCAGCGCCGTCTGCCAGATGAGGTTGTCGTCGCCGGTTGAGATCTGGTCCGAATCGCGTCCCGCGGCCTGGATGGAGAGCCGGTCGCTGCTCCGAAACCGGCACTCGAGGTAGATGCCCAGCGCCAGTCCCAGGGCGTCGAAACCGGGGCCGAGGTTGGCGCTCGAGGCCGGAACGCGGAGAGTGATCCAGGGCATCATCCTACTCCCCCAACTCCACGGCGCGGCCTTCGCGGCAGGACTGATAGATCGACAGCACCAGCTCCAGCGCCCGGTAACCCTCTTCGCCCGAGACCAGGGGCTTGCGCCCGGTCCGAATCGCCTCGCCGAAATCGCGGAACTGCCGCTCGAACGGTTCCAGAGGAATGGCCATGGGGTCCGAGGCCCCGGAAAGAACGCTCTTCACCAATGGCGGCGGCTCGCCTGTGTCGTCTTGCACGTCCCAGGTCGTCAGCTTGTCGCCGGAAATGACCGCCGTGCCCTTGGTCCCGTGAATCTCGATGCGTTCCGTGTAGCCGGGCCACACGGCCGTGGAGGCCTGAATGACCCCGGTCGCGCCGCTGGCATATCGCAGGGCCGCCGAGATCACGTCTTCCGACTCGATCCTGTGCCGGGCCCCCAATTGCCACAGCCCAAACACCTGCCGCACCGGCCCGGCGAACCACAGCAACAGGTCCACCTGGTGGATGGCTTGGTTGATGAGCGCCCCGCCGCCTTCGACCGCCCAGCTTCCCTTGATGGGCCGCGAGTAATACTCGGGCGGGCGGTACCACTTCACGTAGGCGTCCGCCTGGAGAATCCTGCCGAGCCGCCCTTCGGATAGCGCCTTAATGAGGAACAGGCTGGCATCGTCGAAGCGATGCTGGCTGACGACGCCGAGCTGGATGCCCGCGCCCCGGGCGGTCGCGATCATCTTGCGGGCCGTTTCCAGGTCGGTGGCCATCGGCTTCTGCACTTGAATGTGCTTCTTCGATTCCGCGCAGGCTTCCAAGGGTAGGAGACGGAAATCCGGGAAGGTGCACAGATCGACGTAGTCCACCTCGGGATGGCGGCACACGTCCTGGTAGCTGGGCACGAACTCCGCGCCGTGCTGCGCGGCGAACTTCCGGCCGGTCTCCTCGTTCAGGTCCGTGCAGACCGTCACCTGGTAGCCGATATTCCGGTACGCCTGAGCGTGCTTGTGTGAAATCGCACCCGTGCCGATGATGCCAACGCGCAAGTGAGTATCTCCCTATCTTGAAACTGGCAGTATAGCGTACCGGCTACAAGCCGTTTTCCGTGCCGCAGAGGCAGACTTCGAGGCCCATCTCGCTGGAACATCGCGGCCTTGGCCGCCAGCGCCAGGTTGGCGCCCTCGGCATCGGGCGCGTAGGCGACCTGGATGTGGTTGGCCTTGTGCCTGGCCATGAACTGGTCGCGCGTGACGCCGTAGGTGACAGCGTGCATCATCGGCCACTGCGGCGTGGTGATGCAGCCCAGCGGCGCTCGCGTCTCCTCCGCCGGCAGCGCGACGGCCTTGGCGCGCCCGATGTCCGCCTTCAGCGCGCCGTCCTTCCACGAACACGCGGCTCCAGACGATCTCGCCCGGCTTGCTGATGCCCTTCAGCGTTCCGCCGCCCAGGCGGAAGTACATGGGAGGCTGCCGGTCGCTCGACCGCGCCCGCGTAGCCGCCGATCAAGTGCTGCGGGCGGCACCGCGCCGGAAATCTCGAACACCCAGACGAACTCCTCTTGCCCGTTGAGCCGGTAACTTCTCGCCGTAGCGGACATCGTGCAGCGTGGTCTCGGGATCGAAGCCCAGCCTGCGCCAGATCCGGTTGGTGACCAGCGCGTCCAGGCCGGCGCACTCGTCCACCTCGTTGAAGTGCGGCAGCGCCTGGCCCTCGTACAGCATCCGTTCCGGTCGCCGGCGTCCGCGACCGGCGGGCGGTCCACGTTGTTGAGCAGACCCTCGACCAGATCCGACGCCGGCAGCCAGGTCCTTGAGCCCCTGCTGGTACTGGATGCCGATCGACGTCGCAGCCGAACTCGTCCGCGATGCGCAGCGCGGCGATGTACATCTTGCACTGGCCCAGGACCTGTGCCTCGGTCAGGTCCGTTTCCGGGTCCGGCCCGGTGACGAAGCGCATGCCCTTGGCGATCCAGCCAGGTGCGGACGGCCTGCGCCTCCGTCGTCGGTGACCTGCAGCATCTCGGCGTACAGCGCGGACTGGCTGAGCCGCTCCTTGAACACGCCCGTGGCGTGCAGCAGCTCGTCGGGGATGATGGCGTTGTACATCCCCATGCAGCCCTCGTCGAAGATGCCCATGATGGCCTTGTCGCGGCGCAGGTCCGGCGGCAAGTTCGGCGCCCGATCTCCGCGGCGTCGGCGGGCAGCCGGACGCCCTGCAGGCGGCGGACGTGGCTGGTGTCGTGGACCACCTGCTCGCCCGCGCAGCCAGTGCCGCAAGCCCGCCGAGGAAGAACGTCGTCGGTGAAATCGTCGCTCCACAGCGTGCTGTAAGGGATGCCGGCCTTGGTGAGGCAGCCGTTCAGATTCAACATGCCCACCAGGCCGGGCCACTCGCCGCTCCAGTTGGCCACCGTGAGGATCGGGCCCGCGGTGCGTCCACAGACCGTGCAGCACGTGATGGCTGTACTGCCAGACCGCCTCCACGACCATCAGCGGCGCGTCCGGCGGGATCTGGCGGAACACCTCCATGCCGTACTTCTGGCTGTCGATGAACCCGTGGCCCTTGTCGGGTACGTAGGGGTGCCCGCGGCGGATATCGCGGCCTTCGCGCCGGACCGCGGCGGTGACAGCCTCCTCGACCTTCTGCTGGGCTTCCCAGCAAACCTGGTTGGCGGATGAACGCAGGTCTCCACTAGCGATAAGAATGATGGGCTGTGTCATGCTCCTTATTCTAATTCGAGGGGCAGGTTCGAGTCACTGACGGCGCAACCCTCCCGCGCGAAGGAGACCACCAGCCCCAGCTCCCGCCGATCCTCGGGCCTGGCGGGGACTGCTTTGTCCAAAGTGAACTCGACTTCGGCGGTTCCGCTCGCGAGCACTCCCGGCGGCAGAGGCTGGCGGTACCGGTTCTGGCCAGCGCGGCGGAACGTCTGGGGCGGAAGCTCATGGCCGTTGAGTGTCGCCCGTGGGGTCACGGGCCACAGAAGCACAAGAGCACTCGATGATTGACAATCCGATCCCTCCAGTCCCGGCGAGCCCTGATACCCGACAGTGCATGGGCAAGCGCCCAGACCTGCAGATGCTTCCTGGCTGCTATTCCCGTCCGGGATAACCTGATAACCTTCCGCAGTCCTCAAGGTCACAAGGATTCATCGCACTATGCAAATCGAACCTTGACAAATTTCACATGAGCGCTGCACTCCACACGGAAGGACAGTCACACAATGCGACACAGGCTTACAACGAATACCCCCGCGATAAACGCCGCGCCCGGCTTCACCAGCCGGACAGAACATTCAGGGTCCGGTGACCGAACAGCGCCGCATCCGCCGCCTGAAAATACTGCCGGATCTCCCGGCTGCCGATGTTTCCGGCAGTGTGGTCCCAGACGCAATTCGTGCAGTACGGCGCGCCGACGGAAGCGGAAGCCGCGGACGAGAAGAACGATCTTGCCTGGCGATACTTTTCGGAGTTGAACTGGTCGCCGCCGCTGCCGTCAAACGTCCCGAAAACCAATTCGACGTCCGCCCGGGGGGCACCGCAGCAAGGCATGATCCTGCCCGTCGCGTCCATCACCATGTTCTTGTACAGCCAGTGGCAAGTCGGGCCCGGGCCCGCCGGTGCCTCGCCCGCGGCAGAGCCGTTCCACGGAGTGTCGAGCGCACGCGCGATCGTCGCGGCGTCTATGCTATCCGGAAACGGATTCCAGTTTGTGCTCGGCTTTAAGGCGGACAGCCAATGCAATCGCTGGATGCCCGTCTTCACCCCGGCTGCGCGCATCTCCGGGTCGTCCCATCTCACATCGAAGGGTTCCACAACCCGGAACTGGTCGACCCCGAGTCGGCGCGCGGTCCGCAGCGCCAGGGGAATCTCGTGGGCGTTGTGTTCAAACGCCAGGAAGTTCCAGCACAACACCGGCGCGCGCCTGATCCGGTGGCGCCGAGCATCGACCAGTTTGCGGATGTTGCCAAAAACGAGTTGCAGGTCGCCATTGCGACGGAACCGTTCGTAGACGGCCTGTGTAGCCCCGTCGATGGCGAGGATCATGAAATCGAGCCCCGATTCGAGCCAGACCTCCGGGTCGAACCGCTTGACCGAAAGACTTGTCGACAACGCCGTCCACAGCAGGTACTTCTTCGCTAAGCGTATGAGCTTCGGCGTAGCGAGGTTGAGCAGCGGCTCGCCGTAATTGCAGAAGTAGATCCCTATGGCATAGGGACCGTAAAGCCGCAGCAGTGCCGAGAACCGGTCTTCCGACAACGTGCCCTGAGGCCAATCGAAAAGATTCAGCGCCTTGGAACGAGCAGAATGGACGCAACCCGGACAGGCGAGTAGGCACATGTTCGAGGGATCGACGACAAGGCCGATCGGCCGGGAGAGCACAGTCGCGCTCCGAGCAAAGAGGTGATACCTCGTCATGAAGATGTTGAGGATCTTGAGCGCCAGCGCCTGGGCCACCGGGATGTCGAGACGCGCGCGGAGGATAGCATAGAGACCCGGTTTGGCTTTCTCCAGCACTGCAGCTGCGACCTCTGCGCTGCGGCACCGCTGAAGTTTGCGGTCGATGCTCGATAACGCGGGAAACACCGTCCGGCCGCCGTACAGGCAAGCGGGGATGAAGCGATGAAACCAGGCGCCAATCACGGTTCCATCCAGGATTTCCGTTTCTCCCATTCTGGGCAACATCCATTCTACGTCCGGTCGCCTCCGTTGGAGCGGGTTTTCCTCATCCTTTCCTTCTCGTGCGACTCCGTCGGGCGGAAGAAGTGGCCATCTCTGCCACCGCAAAGCATCGAAAACCAGGAGGTGCCTCATTCCACCCGACATTCAGGTCAGGGTCTACACTCCTTACTTCACCTGGCTGCCGGAGAGTCCATACTATAGTCTAGAGGGATGGCTGCCTCGACATCAGCAAAACCACTGGGGTACCCCCAACGCGGTGAGCAAAATCCAACAGATTTGTGCGGACTTTTATAGCCAGACTGGCTTGCGACCTGGGGTGAACGACATGAGCCTCCCATGGGGAGGGATCTTCGACCTTGGCCCTCCGAAGGGACCGAACTGGAACCACCCACACGACGCACATATGTTTGGTTTGAACGCCGACATGCCCTTCCAGTTCCTGGGTACGCCTACGCAACGACAGTTGTTCTTCGACATTGCAGCCATGTATGGGGCCAACCCGTGGGTAGAGGTTGATCAGTACCATCTGCGGTTCAGCTACTAATGGAGAGGAGAAACGTCATGGCTAAGACCCTCTTGAGTGTGGCGCTCTGTGCCGTAGTGCTTTCACTCTCTGCGCAGGACAAGACGCCGGCACAAGGCGCGACGGAGCAGCCTCGAATAACATTCAAGGCGTTAGGGGCAAGACCCGCTCCTCCGGCGACGCCGGAACCCGGCGACGACTTCTTTCTCGACACCGTTCAGAAACAAATCGTCATCGGGACGAAAGATGCGTCGGGGGCGGCCGTTCAGTACCGTGTTCCGCTTCTGACCAACCTCGACCCGCAGATCGCGTCGTCGGTGGAACTCGACGGCGACAAGGTGAAATACAGCTATATGCTAACGAACGGTCCGAACGCGAAGCAGTCTATTAACCTTTTCGCGGTTGCGATGCAGAAGCCGGAGGTCCTGACTGACATCGTGACGCCGGTCTCCTTCCGGCAAGGCGCAGCGTCAATGGCTGGGTGGGGCACCCCGCCCCGCTACAACTGGTGGTCCAACTACCTCGAGGATCTGAAGCCCGGGCAGAGCGCCGGCCCGTTTTGGTTCCGTGTACCGCTGCTTCCAGGCTTGAGCAGAGCTTATGTCCAAGCGTACCCCGGCGATGATGCGATTGTGCCCAATAGCATGCATATGTCGATGTGGCTAGTGCAAAAATTCGAAGCGGCCTGGAGCTTTGAAAACAACTCGGTTCAGCCAGTGATCATCGGCCCTAAGATTGAGATCCCTGCCTACGGCCAGGCGTCTCAACTGATCTACGCCGTACGGCAGGAACTCGTCCAGGCCGCCTCGCTGCCGGAATTCGCAAGCGAACGGGCGCGGCTTACCGCCCTCGCTGAGCAGCTTGCCGGAACAGCGCCAGCCGGCGCAACGGTGCAATCCGCGATCAAGGGCTCAGGGAGTACTGCTCTCCAGCGATCCTTCTACCAAGCAATGGCGATTAATCTCGCCTACCTAGGAAGGCTATAGGGGGGAGCTCACTCCAGTTCCAGCGGCAGGTTCGAGTCACTGACGGCGCAACCCTCCCGCGCGAAGGAGACCACCAGCCCCAGCTCCCGCTGATCCTCGGGCCGGGGCGGGACCGCTTTGTCCAAAGTGAACTCGACTTCGGCGGTTCCGCTCGCGAGCACTCCCGGCGGCAGAGGCTGGCGGTACCGGTTCTGGCCAGCGCGGCGGAAGGTCTGGGGCGGAAGCTCGCAGCCATTCAGCTTGGCGCTGAGAGTGACAGGACCCAGTTCATCCGGCAGATAGAAGGCCAGTGACAGGAAGGCGCAGGAACACGGCGCTGCCGTTTCCAGCCGCACCGAGAATCGCTTGGCGGTCCAGCGGAAATGTCCCGCCTCCATGGGGTGCCAGCCGTCGACCAGCGCGACGCTCCACTTCCGGTCGTACACGGGACTTCTCAGCAGGCAAAAGGCGCGCTGGTCGTGCTGGGCGCTGGAGGGGTCCGAGTCGTCCTGACAGCCCGTAGTCAGGTAGTCGCAAATTTCCCAGCCAGTTCGCTTCAGAATCCGTCTGAACCCGGTCTCCGAAAAGATCCAGAAGTTGGTCGGGTCGTTGTTGGCCTCGCACTCGTCCAGCAGGTAGGCCACGGGCAAGTCATGCAGATCGGTCTGGTGGTCCGGCGTCAGCCTGGCCACGCGCGTGCTCAGCAGGCAGTAATGCGTTGCTTTAGCGAGCGTCTCGAGCAGATAGTACGGGTTCTTCAAGTGGTACAGCAGCCCCAGGCAGAAGGTCAGTCCGTAACCGCTCTGCGGTAGCGCAAACGGCTGGTCGAGATTGACGTCGAAGGTCCTCACCGACGAATCCAGCGCCTGTTTGAGCGCGGCCACGCCGCGCATCTGGTTGTAATTCGTCCCAGAGTGGTCGATTGCCTGTACCCGGCAACCGAGCGATTCGAACAGGAAAGACATGTCCCCATCGCCGCATCCGATGTCGAGCACCGGCCGCGCGCGGGCCAGCTCCAGGAGATAACGATGGTCGCTGGAGAGCATCTTCTCCAGCACCGGGAACACCAGGAGCGTGTCGTAGGGATACCAGTGCAGATCCTTGCTCCCCAGCCGGCGTTTGACGGCGTCGAGCTGCTTTCGGAACGCGTCCGCGCGCTGGTGGATGTCTTCGATATCGAGCCGTTCTCGGTCGGTCATGGTCCTCTAGCGAAGCTCTACAAGCTCATATTGTCGCAGGACCGGCAGCGTGAACTGGGCGTAGCCGCCCGAGTTGGAGACGGGGAGGTCCTTGCCCGTGGTGAGTGAGCGCGCCGTGCGGAACCCGCCCATCACCTCGACCCGGATCGAATTCATGGGTATGGGATCGAAATAAGCGGTCTCGGAGTGGCCCGAGAGGTTGATGAAATGCATCTGGTAACGGTCCTGCCGGCGCATCCACGTGATCTCCACCAACGGATGGGCGTTGGTCTTCACCTGCCGGCCGTGCGGCAGCAGGTGATCGATCAGATCCCGCACCAGGCCGGCGTGAGCTTCAGAGCTGTGCAGATAGTAGAGAGCGCCGATGTCCCAAGGCAGCCACGCGATCCTGCCTTTGCCGTAGTCGCGCAGGACCAGGCCGGGAGCGTCGGTGTCTTTCCAATCCACGTGTACCAATTCCGGCGGACCGAACATGGACGGCGGGATGAAGGTTACGGGAGACTTCGCTTCCACCTCGAGGAAGTCGCCGTACAGGAAGGCGAGGTTCGTGCTCTTGAGGGAAGGGAAGAGCGCATGGTCGCGAATGCGGAAGTAGCCCTGCACGCCGGTCCAGCGCTTGACCACCTTCTCCATTTCGAACGGCGGGGCCGCGGCGGTGGCGGCCAGAAGCCGTCCTCCTTCGCGGACATACTGTTCGAGCTGTTTCGGGACCCTGCCCGGAGCGATCACCAGGTCGGCCTCGCGCTTGCCGAGCCAGTCCAGGTTGTCGACCACCGCGAAGGGAATGTGCTCTTCGGAGAGGAGGCGGAAGAAGCCCCGGTAGGCGTTGGCCGGGGCCGCTTGGCTCAGCAGCAGCACGCGGGCGGCGCTTGACTGCCCGACGTAGCTCTCCTGGTGCTGGCGCAGGAAGGCGAAGATCGGCCGTGCCGCCTCCAGGGCCGTGCGGTCTTCCTGCTCCATGGTGGCGTGCATGTTGAGCGCCGCCGCACCGCCGTGCGCGACGTTCTTGCCAAAGCCGTATGCGGACTTCGTTGGGCGGGACGGTGGCGAAGCGCCAGGGGAAGTCGATGAACGACATGCAGCTATTGATGGCCATCTTCTCCGGGAAGGAGTTGCGGGCCCGGTTCACGTTGTCGCTGGAGGTGTAAGGCCAGAGCGGAAGGGGGCGTCCCACGGCCGTGTTCGACTCGGAATAGACCGCATCGCTAATTTCCGCCACGGTGCCCACCAGCGCGGCGTTCGGCCGGAGGCTCTTCACCAGCCTGGCGATGGACTCGGCCACCCTGCGGCTCGACTCCTGCATGAAGACCCGGTAGTCGGCATCCGACGAGGTGGGCAGGTCGCGGCCGAACCGGGCGCGAAAGAGCCGCTTGCAGTTGTCGCACTGGCAGATGCCCAGTGGTTTGCCGCTGTAGTCGGTGGATTGGTTGCCGAACATGTTGAAGAACAGGCCGTCCACGTCGTAGCGCGCTAGGGCTTCTTTCAAGATCTCGATGGCCTTGACGCGGTAGTAGTCCCCGTTGATGCAGACCTGGTAGAGGCCGTTGTAGACCGCCGGCGTGCCGTTGGCTTTCTTGAAGAACCAGTCCGGGTTCGCATCGAAGACCTCTTTGTGCGTCTTGCTGAGATCGAAGCGGCCGATCACCCGGATGCCCCGCGCGTGAGCGGCCTTGAGGACTTCGCCGAACGTATCCCGGCCGGGAGGAAGCTGGGGACTGGGGATGTGGTACTGGACTTTGGTGGGGTAGAAGGCGTAGATGCCGCCCATGTTCATGAGCAGGACGTTGGCATCGAAGTCCGCGATCTGGGTGATGAAGCGTTGCGGGTCGAGTGCCGCGTCGGTCTCGCGCAGGTTGGTCTGGACCCAGCGTATGGGTTCTTTCATCCACCAGCCCTGCTGGGCGGCGACGGAGGCGCCCAGGCTCAGCCACGCGGTGACGGCGATAACGGCTTTCATAGCAGCAGTATACCTGCTGGGCGCGTGCAGGCACTGTGTTATCCTCGAAGTGTTCGCAGTCCCGCCATTGCAGGGCCGGTAGCTCAGGCGGTAGAGCATCTGCCTTTTAAGCAGAGGGTCGCGGGTTCGAGTCCCGCCCGGCTCACCAATCCAAGCCGTTTGTTTTCAATCAATTGACGACTGCCTTTCCTCCGTGTACCTCTGGTGTACCCTTCGTCTGGGCGAGGACAATCGGATCTTCGCTCCATGTTCGCTCAAGGTCGGCCTCAAGCTGCTCCTGCCGGGCGCGAATCCAGGGCGAGTAGTGCTTCTCGGTGACCCGGATGCTGCTGTGCGCCAGAAGCACGGAGACTCGCTCAAGAGGGACACCAGCGAGGAGGAGTTCTGTAGCGAACGTGTCACGGAATCGATGAGGATGACCACCCTTTATGGAAGCCAGCCTGAAGAGCTTCCGAAAGGCACGTCGCCAGTTGCCCGTGGCCGTGTCCTTGCTGCCTTCGCCTGTCCAGAAGAAATACTGCTGGCTCACGCTGGGGACTGAGTTCAGAGTCTCGACCACGAACGCGGGGAGCTTCACATTGACCGGGACGTTCGTTTTCTGGGTATAGAGGAAGAGTCGGTCCCCGCTGAGGCGGTCCTTGGCGCAGGTAACAGCGTCGCCGATTCTCATGCCGCTGTAGCGAAGCAACAGGACCAGGGCCTTCAGCCGGTGCGCGTTGACTTGGTCGAGTTTCCCGTAGTTGTCCTTGTACTTGCCGCAGGCCGCGAGAATCGAAATGATCTCAGTCTGGGAGAAGGGCATCGTCGGCGGGGTGGTCACCTTGGGATTCTTGAGTCCCCTGGCCAGATTCGAGTCAACCCATCCGCTCTCGTGGGCGAAGCGAAAGAGAGCGCGCAAACGTTCGAGCTTCTTCAGAGCCGAAATACCGCCGTCCTTCCATGACTGCCGGAAGCGGCGCAGCATATCAAGGCGCCACTGCTTGATGAACAGGAGGCCCTCCTGATTGGCGAAGGTCTGCATCTGCGCGAAAAGGACCCGGTACTTCTTGAGCGTGGGTGGCCGTAGTCCGCGGGCCTCCGCATCTGCCAAGAAACTGTGATGAGCATCGGACACGCTCAAGGGCTCGTCCTTCTCGGCCACAACGATGCCCTGTGCTTCCCAATCCCGGATCTTCTCCTGTGCCTTTTCCCAGTTTTTCAGCCCGAGAGATTCCCGGATCTCCACGCCATTCAAAAAACCATCCGCCCATATGGGGCAGGCGCACCTACGATATTTCCTTCCTTGGCCTCGATGGGAGCAGCTTCTCAGGTGTCGCCGGTAGGTCGTCAACATGGCTGGTATTCTACACTCTTGAGAGCCGGCGGTGAACCCGCTGCAACACGGATTCGGGAATCCGCAATGTTCTGTATCTCCGTCTCTGCCGCGATCCCTCGTCACCAAGCACGAGGACTCCGGGCTCGTCCTGGAAGATTTTACGGGTGGCATCCTGGCTGAGGCTCCACGTCGCAGCGATCTGGGCAACGCTGAAGTGGCGCTCGGCGTAAGGCGGGACAGTCACAGAGGAGGGCGCCGGTACGGATGATACGGCGGCGTTGAGGGAGTTCCTCTGCCTCATCGATGCTGCCCTCTCCTCGAAGTTGGCTGCGTTCCACACCGTGTTCAGAGATTCCTCACTCTTTGCTCTCGGAGCGGCTGATGGCTGGCACGCGGTACTCCTTCAGCATCTCGCGCAAGGGCGCTGCCTTTTCCAACTGCCTCAGTTCGTTGTGCCGCTCGATGCTCAGGCTCTCGCCGTCCGCCGGCGTGAATCCTCGAATCGACGAATCAGCCTCGACGCCATCGGCCGGGGGGTAGCGCCAGCACAGCACTCCACGAAGCTCTGTCGGTCCCTTCCAGGTGCCCACTTTGTTGATCATGGTGTCTACCAACCACTCAAGCGCCTCGCGATCGGGGCATATCTTCGCTAACAATTCCATGACGGCGGCCTGGGCTTCCGGGTCGCTGGGATAGAACGCAAGCATCTTCAGGCGCGCGTTCGCCGCAAGTAGGTCAGCCCTACCGAAGGAGTTTGTCATTGGTCAACCTCCTGGCTATGAGTGCGTCGAATGCTTCGGAGACGTGCTGGCGGTGCGCTTCGTGGCGGTCTCGAGAAGTACCGTTCCTCTCTGGTGACCGGGCCGGCTCCGGCTCGTCCAGCCATCGCTGCTGTCGGAGCCAGGTGGAGGGGTGAGGTACGAACCGAGGCTCCCTGCTGAGGAAGTCCGGTAATTGCACCTTCAGGCCCTCCAGGATTTGGGACTGCTTCTCCGGAGTCGTTGCCTTCGCTTTGGCTTCCTTGTGGGCAGTTGACTTCGCCACTTTTCGTGGGTACATCTCCCAGAATTCGTTGAACCAGTGATCGAAGGAGTTGTTCATTTCCTTCACTCTTTTCAATTGAATTCTCTTGGGGGGCAGATGTGCCCCTACCCCTCCGAGCACTTCTGCCGCTACGGTGGGGGCATTTGTGCCGCTACCCAGAGGCATCTCTGCCCCTACCCCCTCCTCCTCGAAGAGCGAATGCCACAGGAAGACAACCTCGCTCGTATCCGGGTCGCCGACCGCCGTCGTTCGGGACACCAGTCGGATAAGGTGGGCATTTCGCAGTTCTCGGACGTAGCGTTTCGCTTGATCCCTGCTGATGCCGATTTCGCGGCCCAGTGTAGCCAGGGACGGGTAACAATGGCCGCCCTCCCCGTTGAACAACACCAGTCGGCCGTAAGCGAGCTTGGCTCCCGCAGACAGACTCGAAGAACGGGCAAGCGGCTTTGGCACGAAGAATCGGTCAAACTGGCCAAAGGGGTTGAACGGCTCGCCCAGCTTCGGCAGAGGCCCGTGGTAATATTGCTTTGACATACCAAACGACCTGAGAGCCCGGCCTGCGCTGGCGGCGGAAGCGCCGGGCTTTCTGTTTAGTGGCCTACCTCGCCAAGTCCCTCACGCCGCACATTGGCGGCATGGTGAGTCTGGGGCTGCCACTCCTGAGCGAACAGGTTCTCTTCGTCCAGGCCGAGGTACGCAGCGATCGCATTTCGCTCAGTAGGATTGGGTGCGGCCAGCTCGTGCACGATGCGTGACAGCCTCGCCGGGTCCATGCCCAAGTCCACTGCCATGCGCGTTTGCTTCTTCCCCTGTCGAAGAAGCGCCATCTTAAGCCCGAGTAACATCTTCTTTTTCCTTCCAACATCATTTTGTTCCATACTCGGAATTGCTGGATAGGGATATTAAGACGGTTTTGGAGGCCACTGATGCCCCAAGTGTCGGAAGGGTGGATTCACTGCTCTCAGTTGGAGAAGCTCCCGCCCCAAAGTCTGGGAGCCTCCGAGGTTGAGGGGTTCCTCGACTTTCTGTTTCAGGATGTCGCTCGGCGCCCCAAGGCACTTCTGCCCAAGCAGACTTTCGGCGTAGTCCGCTACCTCAGTCTGTTGGCACAACGAGGCGTGCCCAGCGCCGTGCTGAGGCAGGGGGAGGAGGAGTTGCGCAAGTACCACCGGAGCCCGAAACGCGAGAGGGATCTCCGGGCTCGTCCGGCTGTGGAGCGCATAGCCAAGGCGCTGTGGGGAGACTTGTTCCTGTGGGGACGGGTGCAGCCCTGTACGAGGGACCAAGCGTTGCGGTTCCTGCGTCGCCACTCGGCAACCTACCTAGCTGGCAATCTGGACCTGAGTCCCGCGTTGCAAATCATCAAAGACTTCGGCCTACCACCGCTACCACCCAACGCATCGCAGCCGTTCCAGCCTCCGAACTTCATGTCCCGGAGACTCGCTCCGCAAGGCAAAGGCAACCCGAGGCTTCCAGATGACCTCTCGGAACGGATCTACGCTGCTCTGCGCGCGCTCAAGGGAGCGAATGTGGAGGACGCACCCCAACAGATTGCCAACGCACTAGCGAGGTCAGCGGTGCCGCGCAGGAGGGAGGGCTCGGAATGGAATCACGACACGGTCGAGGAGCGCGCCAAGGCATACGAGGACAGGCAGCGGAAGGACTTACGCAAGGCGCCGGGGACGGCACCTTTGAAAGAACGTGTGCGGGAATGGCGGGATGGGTTGGTCAACAAATGGATTCATCGCTATCGTGACAGCCTGGGCTATCCCGTCCTGTGGGAGCCCGTCACCCGACATGTCGGTTGGTTGTGTTTCGACTGCAATCACGTCATGCCCGCCGTCCACGATGCCGCACCTCCGATTCATTGCGCTTCCTGCAAGTGCCAGAACGTCGCGGTGTTAACGGCGAGCCTCACTCGCGCGCGACGATTTAAGCTCTGAATTCATGCCCCGAGTTCAGGACGCCTTTTTGACGTACACCGTGCGCCGCTCGATGCCCACCGTTTCCCGCACCAGACGGCGCAGGCGCCTCGCAACCTGCTCCGGCGTCTCGTAGCCCGTCAACTGCTTCTCAAGCTCCTTGCGGATCTGTTCCTTGATCTCACGTTCCAGGGTCCAGGCCGTCTTGCCCTCGAAGTCCCAACCGCGCTCCAGTTCGAGCACCTCGGCAAAGATCTGTCGCACCGCGTTGTCGATCAGTTCCGCTTTTCGGCTCCGTTGGGTGTGGGTGGCTAGATAGGGCGCGAGGGCCTGCTCGGCGGCCTGCTCCAATTCCTGCTGTTGAGTACCCTCGGCCAGTTTCCCGATTGCCGTGGAGACGGCAGCCGACGCTGCCTGTCTTTCCTCGACCGGAAGGTCCCACGGCAGCTCCCATGAGGCCCGAGTGAGCACTGCCTGCCTGATTGCCTCGTCCTGCCTCTGCCGCTGCTCGGCCTGCTGTTGCGCCTGCCGCTTGGCAATGACCTCCCGCAGTGGCTTCAGCACCTTATCCCGGACCTCCTCCATCACCCGCTTCGAGGTGCCTACCGGCAATTCAGCAAGGGCAACACGCGTGGCCTCTTCAGCGAGTTCCCGTTCAGCAGTCGTGGCGCCGGACAGGTGGTGCCACAAGTCACCGAGGAAGGCTTTGCAGCCCTCCTGGTGCTGGTGAGCCGCAATCACCGACTTGACGGCGTTGATCGCCGCGGCCCGCATCTCGGGGTAGGACGCATCCGGTCGCAAGTCGGCTATTGCTTTGGCGGCGGCCTCGCGCGCCTGGATGTCCGATTCACTCGGTGCCCACGACCAGCCTCGGAGTTGAGAGGGTAGACTGTCGCGGCCCTCCTCAACGGCCCTCGCTATTTCCTTGCGCCGCTTCCAGGGCTGTGCAACTCTGTCGATTTCGCTCTGAACCAGCCGGCGGGTCACCTCGCGCGATGGGATTGGATCGAGTCCCGCCAGCCGGGCACGGACAGCCTGGTGCAGTTGCAGCCGCAATTCGGCCGGCAAGTCGCGGGGGGCGTTGTCGAGGGCATATTGTTCAGATGTGCGGAGCCATTCTGTGCGCTCCCGCTGGTCCTGTTCTCTGGCAAGGCGAAGCCGGTCTTGATCCTCCTCGGCGGCCTGCTGCTCGGCCTCTTCCCGTTCTCGCTCCCGGAACCAGTCCTCGGTTTCCTCAAGCTCTCGCTCCAGCTTCCGCTTTTTGAGCAAGCTCTCCGTGATGGCCACTGCTTCGGCGCCGGCCACGACTTCCCCGGATGGCTCGGCTAGCAGTGCCGGATGCCCGTAGCGGGCCTTCGCTTGCAGGGGCTGGGAACTGTCAGCGGGCAGCGGCAAGGCAACCGGCGGAAGACCGTCCCGCTTCAGGCGCTCTACCTCGGCCTTTGGAACCCGCCACTGGCCGCCGTCAGTGACCTCGGCTCCGATTGCCTTCGATTGACAGAGGGCTCGGATCTGCGCCTGAGTAACTCCCAGCGCCCGGGCCGCCCTCCCTGTTGAGAAAAACAGTCCATTCATGGCTCAAAGATACTGATTTCGGTATGTTTTTTCAACCGTTGAATGATTTTCCGCACGGTTTTCGATACGGTTGAACGTTTTCGCGCACGGTTTTTGACATGGTTTTCGCTACGTTGGGCGTCGGGCTCGGGGGCAGTTTTAGACTCTGAAGAATCGGAGCAGCCGGGGACCGGCAGGAGGACAACCCAAGCGTGAACCTCCTCTCCGGCTCCGGAACCTGCGGGTACTCCGTGAATGATGCGGGCACATCCGCCACGATCTTCTCAGCTCGCTTCTGAGCTTGGTAGTACAATGACCCGAGAAAATGTCTAGCCTACGCGCTTGCGGCACCGCAAGTGAGATCGGAACAGAAGGAGAAAGGCCATGGCCCTAATCGATGGAGAGAAGGTGCTGTTTCGGAGCGACAGCGGCGACCTCGTGTTGACAACCCACAGAGTGCGCTACGGTTCAGAGGAGTCTGATCTGACCAGCATCATGCTGGAGGAGGTTTGTTCCGTGGAAATCACGCGCCATACCCATCGCTGGCTGGCTCTCGTGGGCTGGATTCTTCTGGCCCTCGCTGGCCTTCTCGGCACGACAGCGATGCGGACAGTGCCCGTGGCGGAGGTGGGGACGTATATGAGCTACGCCTGCTGCAGCGTGATTCTCAGTAGCCTGTTCTTCCTAGCCTACTACCTAACCCGCTTTCGCGTCGTGAGGCTGGCTTCTGCGGGCGCGACGATTGAGTGGGTATTGAAACGTAAAGGTGGGGAATACGCTGCAGAATTCGTTGACCAGTTGGAGGTAGCGAAGGACCGGCGCCTTATGCTTTTTGTTCACACGGCCGAGGTCAAGCCCAACAACTCAGTGGCGACTGCTGGCACGTGAGTCCCGAGGGGGGCGTGAATGGCCAGCGGCAGGTCATTGCCTTGGAGCTTTGGCAACCGGCCGAGGTTTCGCTGTCCTTCTAGAACGGCACTTCGGCATACCGGCCGCTCGGCCCCCAGTGCTCCCGCCTTCGTCTCCAGATTTCGCGGGCGTACCTACTCCGGTCCTCGGGCGGCGTAGCGCGAACCATCTCCACGGCCGCCGGGATGGTCATTGCATCGGACTCGCCTTTCACGCTCATCACGGCAAGCGCCCACTGGCCGTAGCTCTCGGCGCCCCGGCCCTGAGGGTTGAATTGTTTGGTTCGCCTCCCCAAGCCCAGCCGCTTGAAGATTCTTCCCAATTTGGTGTTGCAGGCGCGGCAATTCCAAACGAGGTTGGCCCGTCCGCTGTCGCGTTCGTCGCCGTTTATGTGGCCCACTTCGACGCTGCGGGTAGCGCCACAGAAAGCACAGACCCGTGGGCCTGTCGGTCTGCACGCCGGCGCGTTGGCCCGGTAGCGCAAGGCCCGATCGGTGACTGTTTCCTTGCGCCACCGCTGGCCGGAGGCTGGAGCTGCTATTCCCCCGAGTCGTCGTCCTCTTCGTCTTCGTCGCCTTCCTCTTCCTCGGGAGCGGCGATGTCGGCGATCTGGTCAAGCTGGTCCTGGAGGCTTTCGTTCTCCTCCTCGAGCTCGCCGATCTCGTCCTTCAGGTCCGCGACTTCGGCGCGGTAGTCTTCGATGGTCTTCCTGGCCATAGTGGCCCTCCTGCTTGGATTGAGAATCTGGATCTTGCGGCGTGCCGCGTAGTCCTCAAGTGACTCCTCCGCGATCTCCTCGGCCCGCTCAGGATCCCCCAGCACGTCGCGGACGAACCGGACGGCCTTTTCCTTGCGGCCTTGGATTTGTTGGCGGGTGAGCTGCTTCATCTCGCCCCCTATGATAAGTGCTTGGGCGGCCATATCCCCCAGTCACAAATTCGGTACGGCAAGGTGACGGTCACCTATCCGCGATTGATTCTGTGCCGTCTGAGGTAGGTCCTGACCGCGTGGTGGAGCTTTCGTCGCTGCTCGCGCCGCTCTAGTTCCGGCATTCCGGCCAAGGTAGGCAGGCATTCCAGATCAATCCTCTGCCAGTCTGAAGACTTCGGTTTCCGCCCCAGCTTCTTGACGAGCGACACCGCCTTCAGCACACGGCGAGTGGGGCGGTGTCCCCGACGCCTTGGGAAAAGTAAGGAGCGGTACAGCCGTGCTCCCCGGTCACGGATAGTGAGATCAGCCGCAAACACGGCTTTGAACTCCCTGCGGTGTTCCATGGCCGTGCGAATGACCGCTTCCCGGTACTCACGGGGCAACGGGGGGACACTGCGCTTCGGCCTGGGCTCCTTACGCCTGGTGGACCTCTGCGCCTTGGTTCGCGCCTCCGCTTGCTCCTCTACAGCGATCTGAGCGTCGAGTTCGGCAAAACGAGGCTCCCGCCATTCTTGCTTGGGCTTGCCAAAACCACCACCTTTCGACATGGCTCCTGGCACTGGAGCAAGTCCTTTGGCTTGCTCGTCGCTCATAGGACCTCCGCCAAAGGGTTTTGGCAAGGCTGTGGCTCGTCGCTGGGGGTCTGGAAGGCTCGACGTACCGAGCCGCTGCTGGTACCCAGCCTGGAGCCGATTTCCTTCCACGAGAGGCCCTCTCGCCTCAGGGCTGAGACTTGATCCCGGCGGAACAAGACCTTGGGCCGTCCCACCCGCTTCCCAGACTTCGTACCGTGGTGGCGGGCGTATTCGAGTCCAGCCACCACGCGCTCTCGGATCACGCTGCGCTCAAGCTCGGCCATGGCCGCGATGATGGTGAACATCGCTTTGCCCATCGGCGCCGAAGTGTCCAGCGCTTCCTGGTGCGACACGAAGTCGATTCCCAGGCTGCGGAATTCCTCAAGGGCGAGAACGAGTTGCTTCACGCTCCGGGCGAAGCGGTCGAAGCGCCAGACCACCAGGACATGGAACAGGCCCCGCCGGGCGTCAGCCATCAGTTCATCCAGGCCGGGCCGGCGTTCCTTGGCTCCGCTGGCGCGGTCGGAGTAGACCCTGTGAAGCTGCCAGCCGCGGTGTTGGATCAGATCTCGGAGCGGCTGCTCCTGGACGGCGGGCTCCTGGTCGAAGGCGACTGCGTCACCGCGTCTTGTCTTGCTGGCGGTGGAGACTCGCACGTAGATGGCGGCGCGTTTCGGCTTCCCGTCTGAGGCTGCGAAATCTCGTGCGGGTTTGGCCTCATTCATGGTTCAGCACCTCCCGCCCCCGCAGATGCCGATGCCCGAGAACGGAGAACCAGGAATTTCAGGTCTGAATTTATGGCGCGTGTACCCGCCGTGTACCTCACTTCGGCGGAAGAGGCGATTCTGGCGTTTCTGCGCTATTGTGGAATCAATAAGTTGCGGATTGTCAGTGAGCCTCGCGGGTTCGAGTCCCGCCCGGCTCACCAGTTCATTCTAAAGGAGTTACATCACATTTCAGAGAGGCAAAAATATGGGCCGGGGGATACTGCGGGGGATACTGTTCGCCGGAGGGTACGGCGAGATGGGGGCCGGTTGCCGGGTTCCCGGTTCAGTTGGGGGAAGGCGAACCGCGGAGGCGGGTGAGGGGATGGTGGAAGGATGAACACTAGGGGCTAGGGGCGGGGGTCCGGGTCCGTGCCGAGGTAGATGCGGACCAGCAGGACGGTCTTGCCGGGCGGGATCAGTTGGCCGGCAGCTCAAGCCTCCAACTTCCAACCTCAAGTGCCACTAGGACGGCATGAACCACCGCCTGAGTACTTCCGCTGCCCCCACTCCTGCAAGAGCAATCCCAACAACAGTCAGGACAAGTATCCACTCCGTGAGACGGTTGGTAGTTCCCACGAGGTTGGAGCTGGATTCGTTGAGGGACTTGATGGACTCGTCCAGACGGAGGAGTCGGTCGATGAGTTCCACAGTCAACCTCCCCTGCGCGAGCACTGCACCACCGCCGTGTATTTCCGAGAATCCCATGATATTCCGACGCAGGGAATCCAGGTCATGTGCCGTCCACTCGTCCTTCTTCAGCAGGTCCCAAACAGTCCCGAAGGCCTCCATGTATGTTCACCTCTGATTGTCCGTATTCCTCTGCCTGAGCCATCCCCTCACGCTCGCTGTCCCCACAGTGTGCCTACCGCTCACCTTCCAGCTCTCTACTGCTTCGGGTTCACCGACAGCCAAGCATTGATGAACTGGTCTACCAAGTCCTTCACGGTGCCCCTGAGTTGCTGGAGGTTGGTAGTTCCCACAGTACCGAATTGGACCGGAGCGGACCATGTGGCTGCACTCGCAACTAATATTCTTGGGTCACGCTCAAGGCGCGCGTTCTGTTGCAGTCTCACGGCGATGGAGTAGGCGTAGAGCCCGCGTTGCGTCTCGGGGGGCAACGTGCCTACGTTGATGTAGAGGTAGGGCATACCCGGCGAGGCTAACGACTCGGCTTCTGTCAGTACCTTAATGCCTGCCTGCCGGAGTTTCAGTTCCACATCGGTTTGGATCGTGGTCCTATGTAAACCGTCGCGCTCCGCGTCCGGGTGCAGATCCTCGACCATGACCTGCACTGCCTTGAGTCCCGTTAGGCTCCTCCGCATGGACTTAGCATCCGGCTGTGCTCTTGCTGCCGCTAATGCGACAAGCAATACCGCCAACAACGATAAAGCGCATCTCATCTGATCGCCCTCCCGCCTTGTCCTTCTTCGCCCACCTCGCCATGGCACCCTTCCGTGCCACTTCTGGGTGCGATTCTACTTCATCCAACCGATCAGCCTCTGGACGACAAGCAACAGCCCGAGTCCGGGCAGCGCCAGCATGATGCAGCACCCGGCAGCTCGACCGAATTTCCGTTGTCTCCCCGACCGCGTGAGAGGAATCCCGCTCTGGCGAGAGATACGGCCTTTCGCCGCCGAGATCCCCACGGCGCGCTTCCACGAGTACGAGAAGCCGAACTTCCGTCCCATAGGCGAGCCTCCTTGACTGCCCGATGGCTGTGGCAGAATTTCCGACACTTGAGTATAATTCACACCGTAGGGAAGGAGAACGGGCATGAGATTGCTTCTCGTCGTTGTTCTCGGGTTCACCACCCTGCTTCCAGCGCAGTCACTCAAGGACAAAAAGATCGAGGAGATTGACAAGAGGATTGCTGCACTCCAGAAGGAGATCGAAGGTCTTCAAGCGCTGAAGTCCGTTGTGTCGTCGGGGCAACTGCCGGAGTCAGCATTCAACCAGATAGTCGTCGGCTCCTCGGTTGCCTCAAAGGGGTCCCCTGAATCGACGGGTGCCCCGACGTTCCCAGGTAGCCAGTCGGCGACCGCAGGGCAATCCTCTGGCCCCTCGTCTGCCAGCGCAGGGCAGACGGCCACCCAGAGCAAGACCGCAGCGCAGGCCCCGGCGGCCAGCGGCACACCCACAGGGCAGACTACGGCCTCTGGACAGCCCATATATGAAGGCCCAAGGGGTGGAAGGTACCACTACAGCGCTTCTGGGAAGAAGGTCTACGAGCGGAAGAAATAGCGCCGCCAGCACCCCCTCGGCTGGCCGCGCCCACGCTGGGCCGTCCGCGTCGGGGTGCCGGTGGCTAGGTCTGGGGCCTCGGGGCTGGGGCACGGGGCGCATGATCTTGACATGCTAACCACATGCTATGATCCAGTGACAGAGGAGCGCCCATGACTCGGAGTCCGCTTTTGGCGTCCGTGTTCGCCTCCCTGACGGCGAGCACGCTGCTAGCCATTCTGCTGCTACTAGGATGCTCCGCCGATCCCGGTTCGAGAACCGCGACAAGCACAAACGCAACCGCGCCTCCATCCAAAGATGTGCCAAGTGTCTGCATCAAGCCCGGTGACGTCTGTCAACTATCAGCGGACTTCCAAATTATCAGGGGGACCAACTACCTCCCCACGGCGACAAGTATTGAAGCATTCGCGGAGTTCAACAAACTCCTAGCAGCTAAGGACTCGGAAGGGATAGCCCAACTTGCCGAGTCCGGCCAGCTTCTTGATACGAGAATCGGAGATGGCGTTCGCGTCTTAAGCTTCCACCTTGGATCGCAGGGGATGGAACACCGAACCGAGGTCCGCATGACCAGCGGCGAGTACCAAGGCAGGAAGGTTTATGTCCACAGCATGTTTGTGGCGAGGCCAAAATAGCTAATTAGCCGGGGTTCAAGCCGCCGGGTCGGAAGCGCCTCGCCTCTCGCAGCCTCTCGGCTAGGCGTCTCAGGGCCTCAGCCACTGTCATCGCCCCCGAATCCTCGCTTTGTGGGGTAAAACCGCTCATGGCAGCCCTGTGATGCGATCGCGGAGGCGCCGGTGATCCTGCGGCGGTATCCCTCTCTCAGGCTCGGTCGCTTTGTGCTGCGAAGGTTCTCGGGTGGAAACGCAATTCAAGTTCGCGGAGACAGGTTGAAATAGACCTTGGCCAGCTTCGCGTTCAGTTCACGAACAAGGCTTTCGATCTCCTCGAAACTCGTGCCTTGCCGGGGAGTGAAAAACACCGCCAACTCTGTGTGTTCGTCAAGAAGCAAAGGTTGGGGTTGAGGCGAAACGCTGACAAGGGGGCCAATTTTTCGATGCACCTCGGCCCGAACGACAAAACCATCAATCCCAGCAAAGAGGAGCTTGACCGAATCCTACAGGCTTGTGGCGGCGTCCCTTGACCCGTAGCCACCCGGCCAACACTCCCCCGATGGCCGCACCCGCGCCGAGTCGTCGTCGCCTGGTCGGTCTAACCCGGTGAGTTCATGACGATCATGGGTCGATGGCAGATGTTAAGCGGAACAGAAGAACCGCGACCAGAAGAATTGCCAGTGCGACCGGGATGAGCACCCACGCCCTCATGGCCCATAGTTCCTGCTTCCGTCGGTCGCGGGTCAGGAAAGGCGAGGTGCAACCCAGGAACACCAGAAGCGATAGCAGAGCGACTCCAACTTGAGCCATTTCGTGACGCTATTCCACCCATAGTATGCCGTCCACCCGCAGAAGTCGCTATGCTGCCCGCTCCGCCAGCACCCGCTCGACAGGCCGCGCCCGCGTTGGGTCGTTCGAACCGAGCGCTCCTAGGCAGCCGGAGCCGTTCAGCATGGAAAAGAGAAAACCAGCCCCTACGGAGGCCGCTGGGTGTAGAATCGATCGGCTTCAGGGGTTCCACTCCGCAGCACGCTGCCATAGAATGAAAGGCGGATAGAAGTATGGACAAACAACTCTTAAGAGCGGTTGCAGCGCTGGCTGCGGTTTTGCTCCTGACATCTTGTTCGGAAGCCCCTAAACCTGCGGAATCAAAAGAAGCGAACGCGCCAGCCAAAGCGGAGCCGCCGGGCCCGCCGGAGGCCGTGGACGGGCGCACGGCATTCTTCGAAATGTACAAACCGGCGCGCGCCTGGGCCACCGACCTTCTGCCACTGACGCTGGCGTCCGGCGAAATTCCGGGTATCAAGAATGAAGACGGCAAAGCCGGGATGTGGACCGCCGTTTTCGTCTCGCCGAGCCGCAGCGAAGCGCGCACTTTTGTATATGCGGTCGCCGATCATGGCAGCGACATCCATAAGGGTGTCAGCGCGCGCGGGGCGCAGACCTGGAGCGGCTCGACGCCGCAGGGCCGCCCGTTCCAGATCACCGAGTTCTCCATCAATTCTGACGAAGCCTTCAAGGTCGCCTCCAAGACAGCAGGCGCTTGGCTGAAGAGACACCCCGGCCAGAAGGTCAGCATTGCGCTAGCCAGTACTACTCGCTTCCCCGGTCCCGTTTGGTACATCATGTGGGGTAGCCGCAGGTCTGGCTACCTGGCCTTCGTGAGCGCCACCACCGGAGTGGCGATGAAGTAGCCTGCGGCATCCGAAGCAGCTACTAAGTGCCGTCTCCAGAACCTACAGGCTCTGAACTGAACAGGCGGCTGCGGAATTCATTGCCCCAGCGCGGCGAGCACGGCCAAGCCTCCCGCCGTTAGGATTACCGATAGCCGCCGCCCCCCGCTGCGACTGTCGACAAACAGAGGAGGTGTTGATATCCACGGATAGCGTAGTAACAGGACTTTTGTACGCATTGCCGGGACGGCGGTTCGCGGTTAGAATTGACACGGGAGGAGCGCCTATGCGGAAGTGGATCTGGGAATTCCGGCGATGGTGTTCGTTGGTCTTCTGTTCTGGCTGCTGATGTTGCGGCCGGCATTCATTCAACCGCTGCTCGCAAGGCTCCTGCCTTAGACAGCCCCCGCCAGTTCAATCCCCGGGTGGCCCTTGGATACCCCCTCTCGAAGCCCCCGTGCCTGGATTCTCTCGCGGCATCGCTCGAAGACATGAGGCGCCGAGGAACAAGCAGCCGGGCCCGGTGGTGGCGTGGATCGCGGGCGGCCCTGTGCTAACATAGTGAACTCAGAAACATACATGATTCGCGCCTATCGCGGCGTCCTGCCCAGGATAGCCGCATCTGCCTACATCGACCCCAGCGCCCAGGTGATCGGAGACGTGGAAATCGGCGAGCGCTCCAGCATCTGGCCCGGTGCCGTCCTCCGCGGCGACGTTAACCCGATTCGCATCGGCGACGAGACCAGCCTTCAGGACAATTGCGTGGTGCACGTCGACGTGGGCGAACCCACCACGATCGGCAACCGCGTCACCATCGGCCACAGCGTCGTACTGCACGGCTGCACGATCGAGGACGACTGCCTGATCGGAATCGGCGCCATTGTCCTCAACGGCGCGCGCATCCACCAAGGCGCTGTCGTAGGAGCGGGCAGCCTGGTGCCCGAAGGGGCCGAGATTCCCCCCGGCAGCCTGGTTTTGGGCGTGCCCGGCAAAGTGCGGCGTCAGGTTACCGGCGAGGAGCGGGCGCGCTTCCAGGCCAATTGCGCCAACTACGTTGGTTACGGCCAGTCCTTTAAGGAAGAACAGCAGTGATTCGCGCGGTCAAAGGCACGCGGGACATTCTGCCTCCCGCGAGCGATCTGTGGAACGCCGTCGAGCAGAAGGCGAGAGAAGTCTTCCGCACGTTCAACTACCACGAGATCCGCACGCCGGTCTTCGAAGAGACGCTGCTGTTCGCCAGGGGCGTTGGCGAAGAGACGGACATCGTGACCAAAGAGATGTACACCTTCGAGGACCGGGATGGCTCGTCTCTGACGCTGCGGCCCGAATGCACCGCCTCGGTGATCCGCGCCGCGATCGAGCATCGCCTGGATCAGCAGCCGGGCCAGTTGAAGCTGTTCTACCTGGGGCCGATGTTCCGCCGCGAACGGCCACAGAAAGGGCGCTTCCGGCAGTTCTATCAGATCGGTGCCGAAGCGATCGGGTCGGAGTCGCCGGGCATGGATGCCGAAGTGATCGAACTGGCCGTCGAAATCCTCCGCGGCGCCGGGCTCGACAAGTTCCGGCTGTTGGTGAACTCGGTGGGATGCTCCGAATGTCGCCCCAGGTTTGTGGCGGGCCTTCGGGTCGAGCTGCGAAAAGTGGCTCCCGCGCTGTGCGCCGATTGCCGCAGGCGCGTCGAGACCAACCCCTTGCGCGTGCTCGACTGCAAGGTGGAGGCGGACCAGCCGATCATCGACAAGCTTCCCTCCATCCTGGATCACCTCTGCGAAGCCTGCCAGTCGCATTTTCAGGCTGTTCGCGGCAGTCTGCACGATCGGGGGATCGGTTTCGAGCTCTGGCCGCGGCTGGTGCGCGGGCTCGACTATTACACCCGAACCACGTTCGAGATCACTCACGGCGCTCTGGGCGCCCAGAATTCGGTGCTCGGCGGCGGCCGCTATGACGGGCTGGCGGAGTCTCTGGGCTCCAAGGTCCGTCTTCCGGGCATCGGCTTCTCCATCGGGGAAGACCGTTTACTTATGACCGTCGAGGAGGCAGGTTCCGGCCCGCCGGCGCCCGGCCTCGACATCTTCATCGCCCCGCTCGGCGAAGCGGCCGCCCGGCAGGCCGCCATCCTAACCTCAGAACTGCGGCGCCGCGGGAAGTCCGTCGAGTTGGGGCTGGAAGGGAAGCTCAAGCGCTCCCTCGAGCTGGCCAACAAGCTTGGCGCGCGTCAGGTGCTCATTCTCGGCGATGATGAGCTGGCCGCCGGGAACATCCAGCTTAAAGAGATGGCCTCGGGCGAGCAGCAGACCGTGACCCGCACTGAACTGTTTGAGAAACTAGGTTTGAGACTGGAACATGCAGGGTAGCGTACCTTTGGATTTCCTCGGCGAACTTCGGCGCACGCACACGTGCGGCCAACTGCGAGTCTCCCACGAGGGCTCGCGAGGCCTCTTGATGGGCTGGGTCCACAAGCGTCACGACCTCGGCGGGATCATTTTCATCCAGCTCCGGGACCGCGACGGAATCACTCAAGTGGTGTTTCACGCTGACGCCAGCGCCGAGCTCCACCAGAAAGCCGAGTCGCTCCGCTCGGAGTACGTGGCCGCCGTCGAAGGGCGCGTCGAGCGGCGATCTCCGGAGACCGTCAACCCCAATCTCGAAACCGGCGAAATCGAGCTGGTGGCCGACAAGCTGTGGATCCTGAACGAGTCCCGCACGCCTCCCTTCCCCATGGAAGAAGAGGTGGACGTGACCGAGGAGGCGCGTCTCAAGTACCGCTACGTCGATCTGCGCCGCCCGCACATGCAGCGCAACATCATCCTGCGGTCGAAGATCTCCTTCGCGGCGCGGGAGTTGCTCACCTCGATGGGCTTCCTGGAGATCGAAACGCCCTTCATGACGCGCTCCACGCCGGAGGGCGCGCGCGACTATCTGGTCCCCAGCCGCGTGCAGCGTGGCTGCTTTTACGCACTCCCGCAGTCGCCGCAGATATTCAAACAGCTCCTGATGATCAGCGGCTTCGAGAAGTACTTCCAGATTGTGCGCTGCTTCCGCGACGAGGACCTGCGCGCCGACCGCCAGCCGGAATTCACGCAAATCGACCTGGAGATGTCCTTCCCGCAGCAGGAGCGGATTTTTGAGGTGATCGAGCCGCTCATAGTGAGGCTCGCAGCCGTGGCGGGTTTTGAAGTAAAGGCCCCGTTCCCG
Source organism: Bryobacterales bacterium (assembly GCA_963798455.1). Taxonomy (GTDB): domain Bacteria; phylum Acidobacteriota; class Terriglobia; order Bryobacterales; family Bryobacteraceae; genus CAWCTD01. Next base: position 1,941,541 of record CAWCTD010000003.1, on the reverse strand, counting down.
CGCCTCACTTACCAGCAGGCCATGCGGGCGTACGGCACCGACAAGCCGGACATGCGCATTCCTCCCTTCCACCCGGTGGAGGATCTCTTCCGGGGCAGCGGCCTGACCGGCGAGGGGTTGCCCCTGGTGGCGATCCACATTCCCCAGACCGGCGTTCTGAGCCGCAAGGAGCGCGACGATCTGAAGGCCTTCGGCACGGAGCGCGGCCTTCGGGTATACGACGACGTGAAGAGGCTGGAACGGGACTTCCCGGCGCCCATGGCGTCGGTGCGAGAGCGGACCGGCGCCGGGGACCAGGACCTGTTGCTGCTCGCTGGCTGGCCGTCGGAGCCCAAGGGGCACCGGCCGGAGGAGACGGTCCTCCAGGCTTGCGGCCAGCTCAGGCTGTTCGCCGCGCAGAAGTACAACGACCGCCACAAGCTCTTGGACCCCCGCGACTTCCGGTTGCTTTGGGTGGTCGATTTCCCGATGTTCGAGTGGAACGACGAGGAGAGCCGCTGGGGCGCGGCGCACCATCCGTTCACCTCAGTCCATGACGAGGATCTGGACAAGCTCGCGGCGGACCCTGCCACTTGCCGGGCTAAGTCCTACGACCTCGTGCTGAACGGTGTGGAACTCGGCTCCGGGTCGATCCGTATCCACCGGCGCGACGTGCAGGCGAAGGTGTTCGCCGCCCTGGGGTTCAGCGATGAGGAGGCCCGCCACAGGTTCGGCTTTCTCCTGGATGCCCTGGAGTACGGCGCCCCGCCGCACGGCGGGATCGCCCTCGGGCTGGACCGGCTGGTGATGATCCTGGCCGGGGAGATCTCGATCCGGGACGTGATTCCGTTCCCCAAGACAGCGCGCGGGACCGACCTGATGTGCGACGCGCCGGCCGCCGTGCCGGAACGGCAGTTGCGAGAACTGGGAATCTCGATAAAGAAGAGCCCGTAGCGTGTGGCCCGTGGAGTATGCCCTCCACGTCTCGCGGCTACTCTGGGTTGGGACTCGTTGTCTGGCCGGAGCGGCGGAACACCTGCCACCAGATGTAGAGGCACAGCAGGTGGGAGAGAACGATGATCAGGTCACCCGCCACTTCGGTGCTCTTGGACAACTGCCGCAAGGAATGCCCGATCGCCTTGCCGGCCATTTGGATACCCATCCCGCCGCTCACCGTGAGCAGGGTGCGGTCTTCCCTCTTGAACTGGATAAGAACTGCCCACAGGATCAGATTGAGCAAGACCGCAAGAAACCCGAGGTTCCGGCTGAGATCGGTCATCCAGTGGCCGATTCTCGGGTCCCAGGTAAAGTAGAGCGAAACCAGGACGAACAGAGAAGCTGCCACAGACAGAAGATGCCTGATCGATGGCCGCTTGGGATTGGGACCCAGTGCGCCGTAAATCAGCGACATGACAAGCAGGAAGATGAGCGCCTGGCGGCCAGCATCAATCATCCAGTAGTACCGCGCGGCACGGCTAAACAGGTTGGCGTTGTAGAAAGCCGACGCCTCGATCACCGTCGTCAGAAAAAGGACCACAGCATACGCGAACACGAACTGGAATCTCCTGAATGCCCCCTTCAGCATCGCGGCAATCAGCAGCAACTGCAAGACCATCCCGATGCTCGACAGCAGGATCCAAACTGGCCGCATTTCCCTCCCGCAGGAACAGCTTTCTAATTCTGCCGAAGTTCGATGCGTCTTTCAACGTGGCACAATGCCCGGCCAGTCAGATTTGCGCCGCCAGTATTGTGAACGTCGCCGGCCTACGATGCCGAGCGAACGCTAGACCAGCGCCAGCCACGGATCATCGGGACTCGGCGGCGGGAACGGGCTCTGCGCCAGCGCGATCCACGGATCGTCGGGACTCGGCGGCGGGAAGGGGCTCTGCGCCAGCGCGATCCACGGATCGTCGGGACTCGGCGGCGGGAAGGGACTCTGGGCCAGCGCGATCCACGGATCGTCGGGACTCGGCGGCGGGAACGGGCTCTGCGCCAGCGCCAGCCACGGGTCATCGGGACTCGGCGGCGGGAAGGGACTCTGGGCCAGCGCGATCCACGGATCGTCGGGACTCGGCGGCGGGAACGGGCTCTGGGCCAGCGCGATCCACGGATCGTCGGGACTCGGCGGCGGGAAGGGACTCTGGGCCAGCGCGATCCACGGATCGTCGGGACTCGGCGGCGGGAAGGGACTCTGGGCCAGCGCGATCCACGGATCGTCGGGACTCGGCGGCGGGAACGGGCTCTGGGCCAGCGCGATCCACGGATCATCGGGACTCGGCGGCGGGAACGGGCTCTGCGCCAGCGCGATCCACGGATCGTCGGGACTCGGCGGCGGGAACGGGCTCTGCGCCAGCGCGATCCACGGATCGTCGGGACTCGGCGGCGGGAAGGGACTCTGGGCCAGCGCGATCCACGGATCCGGGACTCGCGGCGGGAACGGGCTCTGGGCCAGCGCGATCCACGGATCATCGGGACTCGGCGGCGGGAACGGGCTCTGGGCCAGCGCGATCCACGGATCGTCGGGACTCGGCGGCGGGAACGGGCTCTGGGCCAGCGCGATCCACGGATCGTCGGGACTCGGCGGCGGGAACGGGCTTTGGGCCACATTGGTTACAGCGGGCTCCGGCAGAAGACCGGCTCCGAAGGCCGGCAATGTGCCGCCAGTAAACATACTTACACTGATAGCGATTGCAAAGGAAGCAATTGCCGCCAGATAGACTACTTTACTTTCAACAAGTCGCAACATTTCTTTCTTCCTCCAGTGATGGTGGTAAACTTATTCGCCCGCAGCAGTGCTGTTGGGGTAAACTAATGTACTGTATCCATCCGATTCTATCTAAGGACAATACGAGGGGGGCACTAAGATGATTCCGTAGAGTACCCCCAGTGGTTTACCTTAGGGGGGAATAAGGAGGAAGGCTATCGCGTCCGGTCGGGCCAGTCCAGCCGCATATCGGCAGTGACCTCGTCGAGCATCACCATCGTAGCGACTCTCTGCTCCATGGCAAACGCGGTCAGCAGGATGTTGTCACAGAGGGTGTTGATCAGGCGAGGAATGCCTTCTGAGCGCCGGTGAATCTCCGCCAGAAGCTCCGGCGGGAACACTGTCTGTTCTGCCATGCCGGCCTTGGCAAGCCGGGTGCGGACGTACTCGATCGTTTGGGCTTCATCGAGACCTTTCAGAGTGCATCGCAGGACGATGCGCTGCTTCAACTGGCGCAGGTTCGGGGCGTCCAGCTTCCGGTCCAGCTCCGGCTGGCCCGCCAGGACAATCTGGAGCAGCTTGCCGGACCGGTTCTCCAGGTTGCCGAGCATGCGGATTTCCTCCAGCACGTCCCACCCGAGGTCGTGCGCCTCGTCCACCACCAGCGCGGTGGCCGCGTTCTTGGCTGCCCGCTGCAGCAGCATCTGCTGGAGTGAGAGCAGGACTTGTGATTTCGAGTCCCTCTGGCACTGGAGATCCAGATCGTATGCGATCATCTCGAAGAACTGATCGACGGTGAGCCGCGAGTTGAAAATGAAGGCGAAATGAATGCCTTCCTGTTCCATGTAGTCCCTGAGACACTCCAACAAGGTCGTCTTGCCGGTGCCCACCTCTCCAGTAAGCACGATGAATCCCTTGCGGCTCTGAACGCCGTATGTCAGATTGGCCAGAGCCTCCTCGTGCTGCGAGCTTGGATACAAGAACGCCGGGTCCGGGCTGAGGTTGAACGGGTTTTCCGTGAGTCCAAAAAAGGCCTTGTACATCGGCTTACTGACGAAAAGACCGACAGCTACGCGACCACCTCGAAAAGCACCCAACCCGGCAGAGTAGCTGGCCGATCTTCGAGGAAAACGATGCGCCTGGTCTTCGGGAACGGAAAGCCAGGGTATACGCTTCGGAAGAACTTACCCTGCGTGATAATCTCACGATAGGCCGGATCATCGGTCTTCAGCCAAGCCACGTGGGCCAGCACGCCCCCGCCCCAGCCCAGGCAGACGAGACAGGCCCCGCCGCTCTGCCGGGCCTCGGCAAGCCGGTTGGAGAGCCTCTCCAGATCTTTTCTGACCAGAGACAGGGCTGTGCTCTCGGCGAAACGGGCATGGGCTTCGATCTGGGCCGCGGCGTACTGATTGGCGGCCGCACACAACGACTCCCGCGTCAAGGGTTCCCGCCAGTTCAGCGCCCGCAGCACTTCCGGCTGCTTGAGAAATTCGGTCTCCCCCCAGGTGCCCTCGAACACCGTTCCGGGGGCGGCCATTTCAGCGAACAAAGGACTGCCCTCGGCCGGCTTGGAGCCGTCGGCTGTGCCTTTCGGACTCTGTTTCCAGCCCAGTTCGAAGCTTTCCCCGCGACCCCGCGCGCGCAGCGAAGCCACGCGCAGCAGGTAGACTTTCAGACACGATGGCGAAATCGGCTCGGAGTCGGAGGCCTGTACCACCCGCATACGGTTCCCGCCGCCGACGCCCAGCGCCCGCTCTTCCAGGGACTCGGCGGGACGCCTCGGGGGGCGCTCTCCCTGAAACAGGGCGGCGACCTTTTCAAGGCTGCGGTCTTTCAGATCCGCATAGACCATTCCGGTCCGCAGCGCGCCGCGCAGGGCGCTGCCGGGCAGATAGCGTCCCTGGGGCCCGGCGGCGAACGTGGGGATCTGCAGATTCTCCACCGCCGATCGTTCCCAGTGGCCCGAGCAAGAGGAGTGCTCGAAGGGAATCCGGCGGTCGGCGAAGTTCTGGGCGAAGCCGCCCCAGGAGGCGAAGTCCAGGCGGTCCGCGCGCTTCAACTGGGCGAGATAACCATCCAGCCTTGGGCCCCTGGAAAGCAGCCGGAAGATGCGGGATTGGTCAAGAACATTGACCTGGTCCTTCCAGACCATGTAATCGATGGGAGCCAGTTTCCTGCCGTCGCCCACCAGCAATGGCGTCAGGCACGTGACACGGTACCTCACTGCGGCGCCTCCTTGGAAGAAATTGGGACGGCGAGAGCGAAACCCGCGCGGTACACGGGATGGGAGGCGCCGTCCGGGGCGACGTCAAGCGCCTCGCCGCCCGGCGGTATCCCGCTGAAGATCACCGAACCCTCGGCCACCATTCGAGAGACCTTCTTCAACCTGCCGTGAGCGGAGGGGCTCTGGACGCGTCCGCCGCGGGCCAGAAGCGAATAGCAGCCTCGGCCCCAGTCGACCGTGTCTTTCTCGGCGGGGCTGAAAAGCGACAGCAGCCAATAGGCCGCCTCGGTGGCGGGCTGCGGCGCCTCATCCGGCACAGGTGGATCCGCGGGCCCCGGACCGAGAACGAGATCCGGCAGCGTTCCCTCCAGGAACTCCGGCTGCTGGAAACGGCCCCAACCCCTGGCCCGCTCCCCGCCCAAGCCAGTGTCGGCCAGGAGGCGCAGCGCGGCCCGCACGGGCTCCACCCAGCGGGCCTTCGCCTCTTCGCCGGCAAAAGCAGCCAGAGCCCACATCCCAGCGCCGGGGCTGAACTCCAGGCAGGCGGTCCTGTGTGCCACGGCGTTGCCCGACAGCCTGTCGATGGCGGCGTTGGAACGAATCGCGGGCTGGAAGGGCCCGCGGCTCCACTCGGCCGGCACGAGACACTGGCTCAGCCCGTCCACCCGCCACTGCTCTTCGTCCAAAGGCCGCTCGGCCACCAGATCCTCGACGACCTTCAACGGCACGAAGCGGGCTCCCTTCCAGCGGACCTTCAACGACGGCGGGGGCGGCCAGAGGCTGCTGGGCGGCACCACAAACCGAAGGTCGTCCTGAAAGGGGTAGCAGGAACTGAACCGCACAACCGGCCCCGCCGGGTTCTGGAAGGTGGCTCGCAGCCACTCTTCGAGGAGCCCGAGTTGAGCCAAGCTTTGGGACACGGCGGAGTAGAGCGCATCGCTGTGGAGCATGGTCTCCACCCGGTCACGCTCGCCGGAATCCGGTCCGATCCGCCAGGGCCCCGTCGGAAAAAAGCGAACCACGAACGCGGGCGGCATGACTATTCGGCGAGCTTTGACGGAAACTCCGAATCGCTCACCAGCGACTGCAACGCGGCCAAGTCCGCGCCCGCGAGCAATTCACTCTCCGGAGCACCCGAGGCATAGAAGCGGCGGCCACGCCAGACCAGCCTCATCTTGGCGAAGCCCACCCGGCCGCTGCCGCGGGAACCGCCGCCGCCAAGACTGTCGTCCTCAAGCAATCGCAGCCCCTCCGCCAGCAGGGCAGCCAGGGCCTTGTCCTCGTCGCAAAGGACGTCCATGACGAACCGAACGTGGAAGCGCGCCCCTGCCGGCACCCGCTCCAGGGTTCTCGGGTTGGCTTGCGAGGTGATTCGATCGATGGCGTTTTCGCTCTTCACCTCGGTAAGCTCGTCGTCCAGATTCTCCCGCATCGGGGCGGTGATGCTCTCCGGATCCAGCGGGGCATCGCAGACGGCGAGTCTGGCCGGACTTGCCAGCGTGCCCTCCAGAATATCGCCGCTTACCCTCTCCATCCGTCCGGCGGTTCGCCCGAACAAGAGGCAGATTTCGTCGTTGGGGCGGTTGCTCTGGTGGATTCGCACTTCCTGCCCCTTCCGTTTGGACAGGTAGACCAGCTCCGAGGGCACGGCCGCTCCGCGGGCCTGTTCCAGCAAGCTCCGCAGCCGTCCGCGCAGTGAACTCCCGGGCACGTAGGGGCGCCCGAAGGAGTCCTTGATCACCGGGTTGTCGGCGCCGCCAATCTCCAACGAGCCCTTGCCCGCGCCAATGTGCAGGCCGGTCCGGCAGAGCAGTTCGCCCTCGAGTATCAATTTACCTATGAGCTTCAATTCAGTGTCGGCTGTGTGCGCGCTCATGCTTCCTCGCTATTCGTTGTAGGCCACGATCGCTTCAAAGAGGTCTCGGAACCTCTCGTAACCCCTCGGGTCGTTCTTCCGCGTCACCTGGAGCAGCAGTTTCTCGATCATGTCGAGACTGCGCAGGGAGTGACGGGCGATGGTATAGGCCAGCCGCGCCCGCAACATGACGAACTGATGCTGGCGTTCGTTCTCGGGCGCGCGGCAGGCGCGGCGGACCGCGTTGTAAAGCCTGCGCAACTGGCTCTTCGTGCCTGAATCCATGTCGCGCATGCGGCTCACCACGCCGTGCGCCTGGTTGTCCAGGTAAAGGCTGTCCGCGATGAGCTTGTCCAGATCGATTTCCGGCGGGCCTTCGAAACGCCCGCGGTCGCGGTCCTGGCGGCGGTCATCGCCGCGGCCTCCCGCATCTCTTGGTCCCCCCTCGCGGGGGCCTTTCGGCCTGCCCTCGCGTGTTCTCGCGTCTGGTTGAACGTCCGGCATCGGTTTACACCTCGGCTAGCAGCCTGGCCCACTCGAGCGCCACCTGCCCACCAGGGCGTAGCTTGGTGTGGGCGGCGCCCTTGACCAGGATTTCGTTGGTCAAATGCGTTCTGAGTCTCTCAAGTTCCCTGTCGCGTGTTTCGCCAAGCGCCCGGCTGAGGTGCCGCTGCACCTGCCAGGGCTTCTCGAAGTGCCTCCCCGCTGTCCCCAGGCGGCTGGCGGCCGCGGCCTTGCGGTAGAAAGCGGTGAGGTCAACCAAAAAACGGCGAGGCGAATCGATCTCCCCCGCCATGCGTAGTATTGTCTCCCGTAAGTCGGAGGCCGCCGCCAGTTGCCTCCACTCGAGCGTGTGCCCTAGGACGAAAGCACAGTCCTTGTCGGTCGCCTTGGCCAGTTCCAGCATCTGGCCGGCTTGTTCGTAAACGGAAGCGAGCGTGGAAGCGGAATCGCGGGCGATGGCCATGGCCATGGTGATGGTCTTGCCTTCGGGCCCGGGAAAGTCCTTCAGATTCTCCTCGCTGAAGCGGTGGAAGAGCCGTTGAATCTCCCGCGCCAGGGGAATCAGCGCGTCCCAGGAGCCGTAGACCGCGAAATCATCGCCGCCCGAGTACAGAATGGTGACCTTCCGCCAGTAGTCCGGCAGCGAGCAGAGCAGCTCCAGTTCTCCGGCAAAGAACTGCTTGTACATGACTGAGATCTGGATGTGTTCTTCAATCGTCTGCACCCGCCGCAGCCGGATGCCGAGGTTATCCACGTCGCCGCGAAGCACTCCCCAGGTCTGGCAGCCTTGTGCCCTGGCGGCCAAGGTCGGCAGGCCGGCCACATCGGCGCCGTCGTCGGTCGTGGCCGCGTGCCGGGCAATGGCGATCGTTTCGGGCGACGGTCCCTGCGTCAGCGGCCATGTGTGCTTGCCTTCGCCCACCAGCGCCTTCCCTGGCGTTTCAGCCGACCAGCCAACGCTTTGGGCGATCTGCAGCCCCGAGGCGAGGTCCCGCGAAAAGTAGTCCGCGGAGTCCCCTGTGGCGGAGTTCTCAAAGGGCGAGAACAGCGACGGCTCAAAGCCGGCGGCCGGCGTGCCTCGCCTGCGCTGCATTTCCTCGCTGAGACGCTTCCGCACCACGCTCCAGTCGCCGAGATTCTCCGTAACGGCCCAAACCAGGTGCAGATGTCCGCCGCTCAGTTGCTGGATCTGCCGCGCGGCCGCTTCCAGGAATCGGTCGGCCTCTGGTTTGACTTCCGATGGCAGCACCACCAGGAACTGCCCGCCGCCGCTGGAACCCAGGAGCACCTTGGCCAGCCCGAGTTCGCCCAACAGGGCACGGGGCAACACTTCGGTCAGCAGCGTCACCCATCGCGAACGGCTGGTTAAGAGCTGGTAGCCGCCGGGCTCCGCGTCATCCGCGCAGCCCGCCGCGGGTGACAGAAGGAACTCCTCGATACCGACGATCTTACCCTGTAAGAAGATTTGAACCGACATGCGGACGGAATTCTACCGGAAGCCGCCAGTCTACCACAGCGAGTGGCCGGGACGGCGCGTGCGGATGTGCCGCTACCCTAGGAACCCGCGCGCGGGCGATAGCCCGGCCTGGCTCGCACCCGGTACTTCTTCGCTACATCGGAAACGATCTCCACGCTGATCCGGCGGAATCCTTCGTTCGGATTGGAGGTCGGGTAGTAGGTCACGGTATAGGAATTGCCCAGGTCCTCCCGGATGGACTCGAAGGCTTCCACCTGGCGCTGCCAGGTTCTGGCGAAGTAAGCCTTGCCCCCGGTCCGGTTCGTGATGCGCTGGAACACCGCGCTGGAGATCGCGTCCTTGTTGACTTCGTTGGTGGAGATCACGTAGATGGGGATTCCTTCGTCCTCCGCCACGGTCCGCACGTCGTCCGGCGCGATCATGCTGGCATTGTCCGGACCGTTGGAGAACACAATCAGAACCTTGCGGCCCGGAATCTTGGCGGCGTCGCGCAAGGCCAACAGCATGGCGTTGTACAAGGCGGAATCGTCGCCGGCCACCGCCTTGCGAAGCCCCATGATGGCCTCGGTGCGGTTCGGGGTGAGGCCGGCGGCGCGCGAGAGGTTCCGGCTGAAGGTGTAGACGGCCACCGAATCCGCGCGGTCCAGACCACGGATAAAATCCGCTATGGCGTCGGAGGCATAGACGAAACCGCGATACATGTAATTGCTGGTATCGAAGAGGACAAAGACGTTGGTGCCGACCAAGGCATCCGCCGCGCCGGCCACCGGCCCGGGGGGCGCACCGGCGGCCTCCTCCGCGGGCACAATCGGGCGCGCGCCGCCGTCGGGAAGCACCTGCACGGCGGGTTTGTTGCCCTCCGAAAAAGTGGCGATCTTCTCCACGATCCCGTCTTCCAGGATTCGGAAGTCGCTGGGCTTCAAGCCGTTGATATAGCGGCCCCGGTTGTCGGTGACGGTGAAGGTCAGCACGACCATGTCCACCTTGACCCGAAACAGCGGCCGCTGGGCCTCTTGCGCGATCAACACCGCGGCCGATACGATGGCGATTGCCGCGATCAGCCTCCATTGCGTGCGCATGATCACTCTCGTTCTCTTCCTATTGGAGCGCGGCTTTTTGTTGCCCTTCGGCGGATTGCCGTGCTTTGCGGCGCACTTCTTCGCCTACGTAGCGCAGGGAGGCCAACACCGCCGGCCAGTCCTCCAGGTGGCTGGCGAAGATGCGCTCGACGGCCTGCCGGGTCCACTCTGGCACGGAAATGTTCAACTGCGCCGGCGGCAGATAGACCTCGTCGGCCAACGCCGCCCAGTAAAGGGTGTTGGATTCCCAACTCTCGGCCAGAATGCGGCTGGAGTACCCCATCAAAGTCGGAAACGTCCTGAGGTACAGCAACTCGGGCCGGTAGGATCCCGTCAGCGTCGGCTTCGGGGTGCCGAAGGCGCGCGATATGGCGGCGTAATCCAACTGGCCGGGCGCCTCCGCGGACATTTGCCGGATACGGGTTGCGAGAACATCGTCCGGGTCCGGCCTCTGGGCCAGCATCTCCTTGGCCAGCAGGAACTGCTCGGAAGGCGTGATCTCATCGAGCGCGGCCGCGACGTTGGCGCGATCGAGCAACCGCGAGAACCGGTACACCCGAGCGGGCGCTGCTTGCCGCGAGAGGATCTCCAGTAGTTGAGCGCGAACGCCCGCGTCCAGGGCGGATTCCGCCACCAGCGAGGCCGCGTAGCGAAGCTGCAATCCCACCCAGTGCATTTGGGCGGGACTCACGTTCCACCAGCGCGGAACCTTGGCGGACAAGATCAACTGGGGCACCAGGTCGCCCCAGATCAGCGCCTGCTCGCGGTCCGGAATCAGGAAGTTCTGCTCCGCCTGCGCCAGAGCGTAAGGCAGCCCCGACAACGAGCCGGCCAGCCGCCCGCCCGCGCTGGTCGGCCAGCCGCCCCCGATAGGAGTTGTCGTGCTCCAGCTTCCCCGGGAACTGGCCTCTCCCAGAAAATCATGGCTGCGGACGAAAGACGTGCCGCTGCGCAGCAATTCCGCGCCGGGCGGCGCAAAGTAGACGTAGTTGAGACCCACCAGAGTATCGCGCAGCATGGGCGTGAGGTATCCGCGCACGTCCCGGAGCTTCGCGGGATCCTGCCCGGCTTTGGCGATGATGGAACGGATGTTCAGCCGTCTCTGTGTCTCGATGTGGCGTTCCGGCCAGTACCCGGACTGGAGCGAGTTCTTCTCGGCGCTGCTCAACGGGGAGCGCGGCGACTCGATCTCGGCCAGCCTCGTGGCAAGCCGCCCAATCACGGCGGTATTCAGCTTCTCCCCGCGCGCCAGACCCTCGGCCTGGTCGGCGACCTCAAAGAGCAGAGTCAGGGGCACCAGCCGCTGCGCCTCGATGTAGGCGACCATCTCGGCCGCCGCCTGGTCGTGCAGTTCGGCGGATGCCGGCGGCGCCGCGCCTGCCAGCAGATCGATGAGCCGCTGCTGTACATCAGCGCCTTCAGCGGTGAGGGTCGCCTTCAACAGCACAGTCACGCCGGAACGGCCGGCGTTGAACAGCTCCGGGGACGTGCGGACCTGGGTGAAATCCGAAAGGATGTTCGAGAGAGCGGCATCCGCGTCCGCCTGCTGAATCGAGCCCTGGCGGCAGAAGATCTGCCATAACCCCACCAAAGCTTGAAACGTGCCAAGCGTGTCGGTCCGTAACTCCTGGTTCCCGATCCGGTCGATTGCGTCCGCGGCGTCAAGGAACTGCAGGATGACCTTGTCGCTGAGCGTTGGGACCTCGCTGAAAATCTGGTACTGCCCCCCATACTTGCCGTAGCTGCGCGCCAACCGGTCCACGGTGGCGGCCGCCAGCGGCTGCGCCCGGTTCCGATTGAGATCGCTCAGCGCCATGAAAACCTTGAGGGGCTCGTTCTCGACGCTTCTGCGGCATAGCGCAAACAGCGCTTCCAGAACGTCGTCCGGCTCTCTCCAAGACGGGGCCTGCCGGCTCAACTTCGCGTCATACTTCCGCGACGGCTGTTCCGTGAACAGTTTCTTCCAGACATCTAGGCCTCCCGGAACATGTGGTTGGCCGTCCGGCTCAAGGCGCAGGCGCGTGGTCAAAAGCAGCATGTCCGTGTTCGACTGGAACACCGGTCGCGCCGGGCCGGGGCTGGTGACGCGTCCCCGGATTGCCTGGTAGAACCTCTTCATCCGATCCGGCTCAGTGAGGTAGTCTTGCACCGGCCCGTTCAGCCGGGAGAGAGCGTCGAAGTAGCTCGCCATCCAACCGTCATCCCTGGAGACTAGGCGCTCGAAGAAGCGGGCGCCCTGGTTGGGCGACGTGCCCACCATTTCTTCCCACATCCGCGCGCTGCGGGCGCCGCCGGGGACCACCGCCCTGCCTTCCCGGATCTCGAACATGCTCCCGAAGAAATCCAGAACGTGGGCAAATGCCTTCAAACGATCCATCGGGATGTTTTTCCGCAGTTCTTCCGCGGTTCCGGGATCGGGCTTCGACAAGCCCAGGTACAGCCGGCACAGCGATGGATCCGCAAGGAAGACGTCAATGAACTGGTCCGTCTGGCGCCCCTTGGCGGGCATCCAGTACTCCGCCCCTGCCGTGACGGGCACCCGCGACGGCCGGTAGTCATATACAAACGGGCGATTGGTGCGGAGCGCCTGTTCCAGTTCGGCCAGCGGAAAACCCGAATCGATGGTCAGGAAGGCGCGAGAGGCGTTCACCGTCTCCAGGACCACCTCGCTGCCGCACCCGCCGCGCATGCGATACCCGAGGGTCCGCAGAAGGTCGCCCGCCTGGGTCGAATCGCAGCTCTCCACGCGGATGTTGTTGTCCGGTCCCGTCAGCTTCTCCAGTTCGCGTGCCTGGGAGACATAGCGGGTCAGGAGCTTCAAATACTCGGTCGGGAGGAGACCCTCTTTTCCGGTGCCGGCCTGGTAGCCGTTGAGCACGACATTCCGCGCCAGCGCCGTTAGAATGCCCTCCTCGGTGACATCCGCCGAGATGGCGGCCATGCGCTTGAAGGAGCCAAGAGGCCCGGGAATGTCCACCGTTTGAGCCGGCGCCAGGGGCGCCCGCGGGCGGTCCAGAGCGGCCTGCGCCCAGTCGGTCCCTCCCGACTCGCGGTACTGCTGCAGGTATCGCGACGCCGCGGCGTCATCTCCGGCCACCAGCGAAAGGATCACGAGTTGCCGCGCCGCGGCTCGGCGCCTGACGCCGTCGCTGGTGCGCTGAGTGACCGCCAGCAGCCTCTCGTAGGCGGTCCGCGCCCCTGCATCACCGTGGCTTTCCAGGAACCCGGCGTACGCTTCCAGCACCGCGGCGCCGGCTTCCGGACTTAGAGCCGCCCGGCGTAGAAACTGCTCTGCCTTGGCAGCCTCTCCCGCGGACTCGAGTTGGCGCGCCTCACGCACGACATCCTGAGCCTGAACCGCGGGGAAGGCGGCGATAACACCCAGAAGAGCCCAAAAAGCCCGCATCGTTCTGCTCCAGCGACCTTGGTAATTACTCTACCACGGATACTCGCCTGATCTGCGGAACCCCGCGTGGTCCATCCGGACCGCCGCGGTCACAAAATGCCCAACGGAACGTCGCGGGCTGGCGCTGGCAACACCCGGTCGATTGCTTCCGTATCCTCGGCCGAGAGCGCCCAGCCTGAGCCTCCGCTGTTCTCCCGCACGTGTTCGGGGTTGGACGCCTTCGGTATGGCGAAAACGCCACGGCGCCTGGTCAGGAAGTTGAGCACCACTTGGCGCGAACTACGGCCGTGACGGCGCGCGATTTGGTCCAGCACCTTGCCTCCCGCGCTGTTTGCCGCGGGGAAATCACCGTGACCAAACGGGCTGTAGCCAACCACCGCAACTTCCTGCTCGGCGCAGTATGGCATCAGCTTCCTCTCGATGCCGCGGTCCCCCAAGTGATAGAGCACTTGGTTGGCGGCCAACCGGCCGGAGGCGACCGCTCCCTGGGCCTGCTTCAGGTCGTCCAGATCGAAGTTGCTCACGCCGAAGAAGCGGATCTTTCCCGCTGCCGCCAGGGCCTCCATCGCCCGCATCGTCTCAGCCAGCGGGTGACGCCCGCGCCAATGAAGCAGGTACAGATCCAGGCAGTCGGTCCCGAGCCGCTTCAAGCTGCGCTCACAAGCCCTGAGGGTTCCTTCGTAGGAGGCGTTGGACGGCAAAACCTTACTGACCAGGAAGACCTCCTGCCGCCGGCCGGCGATAGCCTCCGCGACCAGTTCTTCGGCGTGGCCGTTGCCGTACATCTCCGCCGTGTCGATATGCGTCATCCCGAGGTCCAGGCCCGCCTTCAGCGCGGCCACTGCCTGGCGCTCGTCCTCGCGGCTCCCCTCGATCATCCACGTCCCCTGCCCTATAACGGGGAGTTCAACGCCGGTCCATCCAAACGTCTTATGTAACATACAATCCACGGACCACGAGCTAGGTCTCCACCTTGTAGATCGCCAGCCCCGATAGAAGTTTCGGATAGAAGTCGGTCGACTTCTGCGGCATCACGCCGCCCGAAAAGGCCACGCGGCCGACGTCCCCTATGGCGGTGGCTTCCAACAGGAAAGCAAGCTTGGCTCTGCCGGCGCGGACCTCTTCCAGGGCCACATCCGCGCCCCTAACGTAGCGGATGCGCTTCTCGTCTCTGACCGCGTCCTCGCCGATTCCCAGCATGTCCCGCAGGATGCGCTCGTGGAGAAACGGGACGTCGAGCCGGCCCGGCTCACGGCCCGCTCTTAGTAGGTACAGGGCGGATGCCGTCGCCACGCCGATCCGGATACTGTCCGGCTGCGGTTCCCCCCACGCCCGCCTCAGGGCGTCGAGCGACGCAACTTCCTCCAGCCGAAAGGAGGCCCGCGCCTGGCGCAGCAGGCTCTCGACGTCCGCCTCGTCCACCAGCCGATGCGTGGCCAATATCCGCAGGCCCGGCGAAAACATATTCACGAAGGTCATCATGACCCGCTGGGCATCCTTGATGCCGGGATTCTCGTCGCGAAACGCCAGCGCCGTCTCGTAGCGATGGTGCCCGTCGGCGATGATCAGTCTCTTCGAGAACATCGCATGTTGGATGGAAGCGATGAGGACGGCTTCGGAGATCCGCCACAGCCGGTGGCAGGTCCCGTACTCGTCGGTGACGGCGGCCACCGGCTCTTCGCCGGCGGCCTCGTCCAGGACTCTGTCGACCTCGCCCTCGGGATCGGGATAGAGCATGAAGATCTGGCCGAAGTGCGCGCGGGTGTGCCGCAGCAATTCGAGGCGGTCCTTCTTGGGACCGCTGAGGGTCTGCTCGTGGCGGTGCACGACGCCGTTGGCGTAGTCTTCCGCGGCGCCCAGTCCGATGAAGCCCTTGCGCAGCAGCCGTTCGCCGGTGTCCGGCTCCCGGAATTCCTGGAAATAGGCGAAGAACGCCGGCTCCGGGTCACGCTCCAGGATTCCTTCGGCAATCCATTGGCTCATGTAGCCGCGAGCGCGAGTGTAGACGTTGTCGTCAGCCGAGTCCGACGGAAATCGCTCTCCGAGAATGATGCGCACGAGGTTATGAGGGCTCAGCGACAGGTAGCGCTTCTGCATAGCCGGGCTGATCTTGTCGTAAGGCTGCGTGACCAGACCGTCCAGTGGTCCTGCTTTGGCGCTGTAACGGAAGGATCGGAACGGAGATATGTCTGCCATAAGAGTTAGGTTCTCAGGATACCAGAGCTGGGTCTGGGCTTCTGACCGGCACGCTCCCGCGCCCGGCCCAGGAGAATGCCGCCTATCTGGCGGACAGGCCGAGGCGATCCAGCAGCGCGCCGGGGTCCGGGTCGCGGCCCATGAAGGCACGGTAGAGTTCGGCGGGGTCCTCGCCGTCTCCGCGCGACAGGATGATGTCGCGGAAGCGGCGGCCCGTCCCCCGATCGAAGATGCCGTTCGCCTTGAACGCGGTGAAGGCGTCCGCGTCCAGCACTTCGGCCCATTTGTAGGAGTAGTAGCCCGCTGCGTAGCCGACCGGGTCCGCGAACAAGTGCGTGAAGCTGGCGATCATCGCGTGCTCCTCGGGCAGCTCCACGGGTGAGAACTCCTGCAGGATGCGGCGGCTGTACGCCACCACATCCGGCCCGGCCTCCACCGAGGAGCCCGAGTGCAGCGCGAAATCCACGTAGCCGAGGCCGAGCTGGCGCATCTGTGCGTTGGCGCCGCGGAACGTCCGCGCGCGCGTCATCTTCCGGTACAGATCCTGCGGCACGGCCTCTCCGGTCTCGTAATGCCGCGCGAACAGGTCCAGCGCCTCGCGCTCCCAGCACCAGTTCTCCATGATCTGCGACGGCAGTTCCACGAAGTCCCAGGCGACATTCGTGCCCGCCAGGCTCCTGATCTCCACGCGGCTCAGGCAGTGGTGCAGCAAGTGCCCGAATTCGTGAAAGATCGTCTCCACTTCCCGATGGGTCACGAGCGCCGGCTTGCCCCCCACGGGCGGCGTCAGGTTGCCGCAAATGGCGCCGGCATGAGGCTCGAACCCGCCGGGCCGATCCACTCCGGTGATCAGCGCGTCCATCCATGCGCCTCCGCGCTTGTTCTCGCGGGGGTGCCAGTCGGCGTAGAAGCACCCAAGCAGCTTGCCGCCTTCGTCGTGGATGGCGTAGTACTTCGTCTGGGGATCCCAAACCGGCGCGCCGGTTTGTTCAGTGACGCGGATGCCGAAGAGCCGCTGCGCAATCCCGAACATCCCATCCACGACCTTCTCCACCGGAAAGTACGGCCTCAGCGCTTCTTCGTCGAAGTCATAAAGAGCCTTGCGCTGCTTCTCGGCGTAATAACCCACGTCCCAGGGCTTCATCTCCCCCGCGGCTCCCAGCTCGCGCCGGAACGTCCGGAGCTCCTCGTTTTCGCGCGCGAAGTGCTCTTGCGTTTTGCTCTTCAACTCCGCCAGGAACCGGCGGGCACGATCGCCGGTGTGCGCCATGCGGTCCGCCAGCACGAAATCGGCGAAGTCGCCGAAACCGACGAGCGCCGCCTTCTCCCGTCGCAGTCCAAGCACGCGGCGAATGGTCTCGCGGTTGTCGAACTTCCCGGATGCCGCCCGCGCGGCGTACGCGCGCCAGATCTCCTCGCGAATCCCGGCATCGTCCAGGTAGGTCATTACGGCCGTGTAGCTTGGCGCCTGGAGCGTGAAGCGCCAGCCTTCGATGCCCTTTTGCGCGGCGCTCTGGCGGGCCGCGGCGATGGCCGAGGGAGGCAGCCCCTCCAGCCTCTCTTCGTTCGTGACGACCAGCTCGAAGGCGTTCGTCGCGTCGAGCACGTTCTCCGCGTAGCGTGTGGTGAGTTTACCCAGCTCAACGTCGATCGCGGACAGGCGGGCTTTGCCGGCCGTGTCCAATTCCGCCCCGTGGCGGCGGAAGCTGTCGATGGTCTTGGTCAAGAACCGCCGGCGCACTCCTTCCAGCGCTTCGGCCTCGGGCGTCCCCGCGTACTGCCGGATCGCCTTCCAGAGCCCTTCGTTCAGCGGAATGCTGGAATAGAATTCGCTCGTGGCGGGCTGGACCGCGTTGTACGCGGCGCGCAGCTCCGGGTATGTGGCGACCCCTTCCAGGTGCTTGACCACCCCCATGGCGTAGTCCAACCGGTCGGTCAGTTCGTCCAGGGGCGCCAGGGTGTCTTCGAAGGTCCGGGTCGGGCGCGCACTGGCCAGCGCCTCGCGCTTTGCCTGCGCATCCCGCAGGAGTTCCTGAATCGCGGCCTCGACGTGCTCGGCGCGGACGCGGTCGAACGGAATCCGGAACTGGATTTCAAGCAGAGGATTGACGCCGTCGGGTGCGGACATACCTACCAGGATAGCCGGACGGCCCGTCAAGGAGCTTGCGAGGCCGCATATTCCAAGTATTTCTTATGCACCATCACGTGAAAAGCGCCCTGCTGGAACTCCTCAATGGCGTGGATCAGCCCCTTGGCTTTCAGGGGCGAAAGCACTTGGCGCATCCAGCCGAGTTGTGCCCCCGTCATGCCCTTCTTGGAGATATCCATAGTGGCCCCGGTGAGGTGCGACGACCTGCGCGGGCCATCGGCCGCCGCCGCATTCCGGTTCCGCCTCGCCAACGACCGTTGAAAGCTCACCGTCCGCACCAGGCTGGTCACGCGCAACCGCGTTCGGAAGCGGGCATGGAATTGCGCGCTCAATCGAGTCAGGAATAGCTTGCTCCAGGGTCTGAGGTAGCGATAGGCAGCCGGGATGCTCTTGAGGTAATAGTGACGCGTCTGGTTCGGGACTGATACCAGCAAGCCGGCGCGGACGAACCGACGAACCATAGCCAAATCACTCATCCGCGAGAGGTTATCTTCGTCGGCTCGCTGGTTTTCGAGACTGAGCGAGGAGGCGTCCGCCCTGAGTAAACCGGCGGAATCCGCCCGGGCCCCGAGCGGGGCGGCCAACCCGACGATCACAGCAAGACGGGCAGTACGAAGCAGTGTCACTTCAGCAAGATTAACATAAGCTAATCTACGATGGGACCCAGAACTTTACGTCTGGTTCCGAGAGCACTCCAGCACTCATACATCGGGCGCCTTGCTCCCGCCCGGGGCGGCCGACGGCGCGCTCAGGGGCGGTGGGCACTCCGCCCTTGCACCGAACGGCCGTACCCCGGCCGGACATTGAAATCATCGGCTTGTGCGCCCGGTTTGATAAGAACCGCACAGTCAACTCCGCCGGTTTGCGGCGGCCGGGTAGGACCGCCTATCCTGATAGTGGTTGGGCTAGACTTGAAGGTTCGCATCTTTTGCGTGAACCAAATCCTATGGAACCAAGCCGTCTCCGCAGGCTCCAAGACTTCGGTCAAAGCGTCTGGCTGGACTTCATCAGCCGGTCAATTCTGACCTCAGGACAGCTCCAGCGCCTGATCGTTGAGGATGGCGTGAGCGGCGTGACTTCCAACCCGAAGATCTTCTCCGACGCCATCGGTGGAAGCAGGGAGTACGACGCGGACATCGGCCTCGCCGCCAGGAACGGAAAGGACGCCCAGTCGATCTATGAGGGCCTTGCCATCGAGGATGTGCGCCGCGCCGCCGGCTTGTTGAGACCGGTCTACGATCGCACGCAGGGCGCCGACGGCTATGTGAGCCTGGAAGTCTCGCCCGCGCTGGCTTATGAGACGGAGGGCACCATCCGGGAGGCTCGCTCGCTCTGGAGATCCCTGGACCGGCCGAATGTACTGGTCAAGATTCCCGCGACGCGGCCCGGCCTGCCGGCCGTCCGGCGGATGATCTCCGAAGGGGTCAACATCAACGTGACCCTGCTGTTCTCCCTGGACCGTTACCGCCAGGTGGCTGACACCTACATTGCCGGCCTCGAGGACAGGGTGGCAGCCGGACAGCCCATTGAACGGATTCACTCCGTCGCCAGTTTTTTCGTCAGCCGCATCGACGTATTGGTCGATCCTTTGCTGAGGGCGGCGGTGAGCCGCGGGGGGCCGGGCGCCGCGGCCGGGACGCGCGCCGAGGGGAAGGTCGCTCTCGCCTGCGCCAAACTGGCCTATCAGGAGTGGAAGGATCTCTTTGGCGGTGAACGCTTCCGCCGCCTTGCCGAGCGCGGCGGGAAGCCGCAGCGCCTCTTGTGGGCCAGCACAAGCACCAAGGACCCCGGCCGCAGCGATCTGATGTACGTGGAGCCTCTGATCGGCCCCGGCACGGTCAACACCATGCCCCTGGCCACGCTCGAAGCCTACAGGGATCACGGCAACCCGGCCGCCCGCCTGGCGGAAGGCCTGGCGGAGGCCCGGGAGGTCATTCGGAGCCTGCCCGAGGCGGGCGTCGACCTCGGCGAGGCCGGCGCTCAACTGGAAGAAGAGGGCGTCCGGAAGTTTGGGGAGCCGTTCCAGTCTCTCCTTTCGCAACTGGAACAGAAGCGCCTGGCGTTCGCCGCTGCCTCTCAGGCGTAGGGCAGCTTCAAGGCTTCCATGATGCCCTTCATGTAACCGAAGGCGAACACCTTGCCGCCCATGGTGTAGCCGGAAGACCTGTTGTTGGCGCTCCGGTCGCTTTCGATGGTCGGCGCATGATCCGGCCGGATGGGGCCGTTGAATCCAGCCTTGCTGTAGACCTGCAACATGCGGGCCATGTCCGTCGGTCCGTTGTCGTGGAAGGTCTCGTGGAACTTTTCCCTCTTGCCGTCCACGTCGCGGAAATGAACGAAGAAGATCTTGTTCTTGGCGGTCCACTCCTTGGCCAGCGCGTAGATGTCCTCGCCCATCAGCTTGAAGTTGGCCTGGCAGAAGGTGACGCCGTTCATCGGGCTGGGCACGATGTCCATGATCCGGCGGTAGTTGCCGGCGCTGGTGACGATGCGGGCGACCCCGCGCAACGGGGAGAGCGGCGGATCATCCGGGTGCAGCGCCATCTGGACCTTGAACTTGTCCGCGACCGGCATGACCTGCTTGATGAACTTGGTCACGTTGGCCCACATCTTCTCTTCGCTGACCTCACCAGCGCGGGTCAGCCCCATGGCCTTGGCGGCTTCGGCGTCGAATTCGCTGGTGAGCGCGCCGCCTCGCTCGGCGAGATCCGTCTTGGTGCGGGTCCAGCCCAGTCCGGCCATGAAGTTGTAGCAGATCATGTTGACGCCGGCCTTGCTGAGCGCCTCGATGGCCCACTTCGTGTTCTCGATCTCCTCGTCGGCGCCCTCCACTCCAAGTTTCAGCTTCTCGAAGGCTACGGGATGACCTTCGACGCCCGCAACCTTCATCCCCGCCGCGCTCCACGCGTCTTTGATTTTCTGCGCTTCCTCCACGTACTGCTCCTTGCGCACGCGGCTCAAGCTCACGCCCGCGATGACGTGGTTCACGCCGACCTGCTTCGCGATCTTGACGTCCACGCTGGCGGGGTCGCTGAACAACTCCGCCAGCTTGAAGCCTTTCTCGCTGGGAGCCAGAGGGATTGCAGGAGCGGGCAGAGTCAGGCTGGTGCTGGCCAGCCCCGCCAACGTCCCCTGGATACATTCACGCCGGGTCAAACGCGCCATGGTGGTTTCTCCTGTTTCGGGATTCCGCTTCAAGTATCCCGCGAGTAAGCCAGTGTACACTGTTTTGGCCCAAGAGGGCAGGATTCTGGCAGCTACGGCTTCCGCTTGCCGGCGCCTCCCACAGTCCGAGGCGGATACAATTGGGGTTCAAGTACAATTTCTGAGGAAGTAGCGTGAGACCGCATTTTCGTTTTGACCACTTGCTCATAACATCCTGAAGCCTTTGGACGCCTTTATTCATAAGGGTTTGAATGCAATGAAGACGCTCCAGAGGACGAGAGCTAATGGGTGAAAAACAAAACCGGCCATTTCAGCTCTCGTACAACACCTCTTTGAAGATTGATTTCCAGGGATCACGGGTCACTTCCGATGGTGGCCTGGTTGTAGTCCGCGAACTGGATGAGCGTCTGGGCTTCGGTGATCTCATCGCTCGACACCTGACCGACTCCCGGCGCGGGAAGAACACGCAGCTTCCGCTGGCGGACCTGTTGGGCCAATCCGGCTACAGCCGCTTGGCGGGCTACGAGGACGTGAACGACGCCGAGCGACTTTCGCAAGATCCGACGTTTTGGCTGATCGGCTCTGAGAAGATCTGGGAGCGTGGAGCGGCGCTGACTTCCCGGCTGCAATCCTTCGAGACGGAACTACTGACCCAAGATCAGAATCTCGCCGGTCTGGCCGCCATCAACCGCGAGTTGATCGCCAAGGCGGAAGCCGTCGATTCTCCGCAGCGTGTGGTGTTGGACATGGACTCGACCGAGATCCCCGTTTACGGCGAGCAGGAGAACAGCGCCTACAACGGCTACTTTGAGTCCACCTGCTATCACCCCCTGCTACTGTTCAACCGCGAGGGTGACTGTCTGGCGGCCAAGCTATGGCCCGGCACGTACAGAGCGCCGACGGTTGGGAAGACATGCTGCTGCCGGAGATCGAACGGCACCAGAAGGCCGGCAAGGAGGTCGTGTTCCGGGCTGACGCCGCATTCGCCAAGCGGAGATCTACGAGGCGCTGGAAGGGCGGGGCGTGAAGTACGCCGTCCGCATCCCGGCCAACGACAGCCTGGAGCGGGATATCGCGGATCTATTGACCCGGCCGGTGGGCAGACCGAGCCACAAGCCGGTGGCCTGGTACAAGAGCTTTCTCTACCAAGCAGCGAGTTGGAAGAAGGCGCGGCGGGTCGTGGCGAAGGTGGAGTTCCACTGCGGGGAACTGTTTCCGCGCGTGGGCTTCAGCGTGACCAACCTGGCGACGGACAGCCGAGCGGTAGTGCGGTTCTAAATCACGCGGGGCACGGCCGAGCAGTGGATCAAGGAAGGTAAGCAGGCCGTCAAGATGACGCGCTTGTCCTGCCACCGCTTCCGGTCGAATGAGGTGCGCTTGTGGCTGAGTGTGATCGCTTACAACTTGGGCAACCTCTGGCGGCGGCTGGTGCTGCCGAGGAGGATTGAGAAGTGGTCGCTGACCAGTTTGCAGCAGCGGTTGGTCAAGACTGACCACCTCCTCAGCCGCGCCAGAGTCGCTCAGCATGAGTGAGAATGATGAAGAACACGGCTCCCAGGGGGCCGCCGGGTGTACAATCAATCATACCCAGGAAGGCATATTGGAAATCCTGGACAAGGTAATCCTGAGGAGCTAGTGATGTCTGACCGTAGGACTTTTCTGAAACATCTGTCGAGCCTGCCGCTGGTGGGCGGCCTGCTCAGTACGGGCCGCGCCGTGGCGGCGCCGACGAAACTCGCCTATCTCAATCAGATTGCCTCGAGGGCGTCTGGGAAGCCAGGTCGAACTGAAATCGACCTTTCGGCCGGGGGTTGGAGCCTGTGGCTCGATCATGCCGCTGTGTGGGCGGACGACGAGGCGCATCTCCCGCCTGTCAGTCTTTCCAGTCTGCCGGTCAACGCCCCCACCGTCGGTTGGGCATCCCTGCACAACGGCAAGGCCTCCGACCGGAAGGTCCAGGTTCCCGGTACCGTCGAGGAGTACTATTGGGGGGAAATCGGAGGCGCGATTCCCGATACCGGCGGCGATTATGTCGGCGTATCGTGGTGGAGCCGGACGTTCACCCTGGACCCGGCGCTAGCGGGCAAACGGATCATCCTGAAGTTCGCATCCGTGAATCTGCGCGCCGAGGTCTTCGTCAATAGCCGATTGGTCGGTTATGATGTGATTGGCAACACCCCGTTCGAGGTCGATGCGACCCCGGCCGTGGTCTTCAACGGGCCGAACCGGCTGGATGTGCGCATCACTGATCCGGTGGGCGATTTTTCCTGGGACGACAACACACTCATGCGCTGGGGCAATAATCTCGTCCCGGCGGTCCATGGCTTCGGCGGGATCACCGGGCCGGTGACTCTCGTGGCGGTCGACGCGGTCCGGGTGACGGACATCTATGTGCAGAATCAGCGGGAGCCGAAGCACGTTCAGGTGTTTGTCACGCTGGAAAATGCGTCGCCCGACGCGCAACGAGGGGACCTGTCGCTGGCCTTCCGTGAAAAGCGAAATCCGGGCGCGACCGTGTGGACGCAAACGAAGGCTGCCGCCCTCCCGCCCGGGACCACGACCATCACGTTTTCGGCTGAGGTGCCGGCGGCGAAGTTGTGGGAATTGCAGGGCTACCAGGGAAAGGGAGCCGAGCAGACCGCTTTATATGAGGCGGTGGCGACGTTCACCGCCGGAAATGGGATGGCGGATTCCGCTCGTCAGCGGTTCGGCTTCCGCTTGTTCTACGTTGGAGAAAAAGACGGTGACCGCCGTTTCTATCTGAACGGCCGGCGGGTGGTGATCAAGGCCGCCATGACCCGGGGGTTCTGGCCGACCAACGGCATCTTCGCCACGCCCGAAATGGCGCAGCGGGACCGCGAGACGCTGGAAAAACTCGGACTCAACATGATGTTGCTCCATCGGGCCATCGGCCAGCCCCCGGTCATGGAGTACGCCGACAATGCCGGGCTGCTGACTTACGAAGAGCCGGGCGGCTATCGCATCATGCCGAACAGGCGGGAAAACATTACGGCGCCGGACGACAAGGCGCGGCAGTGGCGCCGGGAAAAACTGCGGCGCATGGTTGTGCGCGACCGCTCGCTGCCGTCCATGATCATGTACAACCTCAAGAACGAAGCCACGAATCCGCCGGACCAAGACGACATCGCGAACATTCAGATGGTCCATAAGCTGGATCCGGCGCGCATCGTGACCTACAACAGCGATCACAATCGGAGCATCCAATACTATGAGCGGCTGGAGCATGATCCCTACATGCTCCACATGTTGCCGTTCGATGACACCTTGCACTACACCGACTGGTATGACCAGCATCATTGGTTCGGCTATTCCGGCTACGTCGACGAGAACTACAACAATCCGAAGGATTACGTGCGTGGCTCGATGGGAGCACCAAGAGAGCCGCAGCCGGAGGATGCTAAGTATCCTCTGAACAAGAGCGACGTGATCTTCTGGGGTGAAGAGGGCGCCTTCGGCACCATGGTGCGGTTGCAGAAGATCAAGGAGAGACTGGACAAGACCGGCGATGCGGGCTTTCGCGAAATGGAACACCTGGACTGGTTTCAGTATTACGATAAGTTCCTGGACCAGTCGGGATTCAGGACTTCGTATCCCGATGTCGACCGCCTGACGATGAGTCTCGGCCGCAACCTGCATTATTTTCACGCCCGGAACATCGAAAACGTGCGACTGAGCAACGTGGGGGACGCTTACAACATGAACGGATGGGGGTCCGCATCGACCCGAACCGACGTGGTCGACATGTACCGCAACCCGACCGCCGACCCCTCGATCCTCAGCCATTACACCCAGCCGTTGTACGTCGCCGTCAAGTTGCGAAAGAAGGTGTTGCCACAGGGAGCCGCCGCGGTCGCTGACTGCTTCATTATCAACGAGGCGGATCTCCGGGGTGAACACGTCCTGGTCCTCAAATACACGGATCCAGCCGGGAAAAGTGTTTTCGAAAGGTCGTACAACGTGAAGGTGTCCGGGGGAGAGGAGTTCGGTGAACTGCTGGTCGAGGGGGTGGAGTTGCCCGCCGCACTATCTCCCGGCCACTACATGCTCAGAGCCAGTTTGAAGCAGGGAGCGACGGAGAAGGCTTCCGGATTCGACGACGCCTTTGTGGTCAACATTAATGCCGGTCCCGGTTTCAAGGGAAACGTCGCCGTCATCGAGGACGACACCATCGTGCGGGAATTCCTGCGTAAGACGCGAAACATCGCGGCGGACACATTCCGTCCTGACTTGGGGCACCTCGATGTGATTATCGTTGGCAACCACAAGTTCGAGGCGTTGGGGGCAAACGTCCTGAACGACTTGATGCACCGCGTCGAGGGCGGCGCGAAACTCATTGTGCTGCAAAATGCCCACAACTTTGCCGAGACAGTGAACCGCGTGCTGCAAGACCGGCCGGCAATCTACGAGGGCGGCGGTATTGTCCGGTGGAACGGCTCGGGGCGCCTGTTTGTGGGAAAGAGCCGTTACCTCGAGGGCCTCCCTCAAGGAGAGGGGATGAGCTGGGAGTATCAGTGCTTCTACAAGACTTCACCGAGGGGCCGAGTTGCCCAGGTGGAAGGAATCAGACTGCATCATTGGGACACGGAGTGGGTCGTGGCGTTAGGCAATCAGGGTCTGAAGGAGATCTTGTCCGCCCTGTCTAGTGTACGGGTAGGAACCGGCGATGTCATTCTTTCGACGCTTATGTTCCTGCCGAACCTCGCAACCGACGAGACATCGTCGGTGGTGGCGAAGAAGCTGTTTCTGAATCTCTTGCAGGCCTAACCGATGCCACGCATGAACTTTCGACCATTGGACATGATTCACAGAGCCGGCCTTATGACGCTGGCGCTGGTAACGCTGGCGCTCCTCGGCCCGAGCGCGAGTTGGGGGCAGGCGAATCGGGACAGTCTCTACTTGCGGTCTCCGGATGTGCTTCCGGGTGTCTTGCCGGAGATGCGCAACACCGCCTACTGGGTCAACCGGATGAAGCAGCCGGACGAGCGCCTGCTGACTCCGGCGGAAATCGAGCGCATGAACGCGCGATTTCGCGACAAGATGAGCCACCTCGATGCGCTTGACAGCGCCACCGCCCAACACATTCGCCGCGAGATGAGCTCGTGGCCCGGTCTCGTCGCCACGATGCCCGATCTCAGTGCGAGCACCCCGGCGGAACTATCTGCAATGGTGGGTCAGGAGGTCGACAAGGAGATCCAGTATCTGCGCCGGCGTCCGTTTGGCGACCGGCTGGGAATTGCTTACTCCCCCAGCGAGCTGGATGCCACCGAAGCGGAACTGGCGCGGAATGCGATCGATCCCGCAAAAGAACGGGCGACGGGTGTTCTCGTCGAGACGGCGCGTTTGCGGGTCATTCCGGCCATTCGTCCCGAGTACATGGGCCTGACGGGGGTGGGAAAGAGCCGCTGGGACATGTGGAACCTGGACATCCTTCCCATCGGGAGCGCGGTGCAGGTGCTTCACCGGTCAAAGAGCGGTGGCTTTCTGTTCGTGCTTTCGGCCCGGGGATTCGGGTGGGTTGAATCGGAAAACGTGGCTCTCGGATCCAAGGCCGCGATCAGTAAGTTCACCGACGCCACGCCTTTTCTGATCGCGACCGGCGACCAGGTCCCGTTCTATTCGAGTTCGGACTGCAAGTACGTGTCAGGCTGGCTCCGGATGGGTGACCGGCTCCCCCGGGGCGACAACGATCGACGCATCAGCGTGCCAGTGCGGCGGACCAACGGGGAACTTGCTGTCGAGCAGGCTTGGCTGGCGCCAGATGCGGACGTGCATGCGGGCTACCTGCCGTGCACGCGCAAGAACGTGGTGGTGCAGGCGTTCAAGATGCTGGACAACATCTATGACTGGACGGGCGCCTGGTTCGGCCGGAATGACACCACGGTCATGCGGGATATCTTCGGAACCTTTGGTTTCGACCTGCCGTCCAATGGCGTGTTGATGTCGCTCTACGGCGACAAGATCGAGACACTTGCCACGGCGCTGGACCGGAAGGAGAAGGTTGCCAGGTTCGCGGCGCACGAGCCCTTTATCACGATTGACACCAGCAGCAGCGGGCACAGCCAGTTGTATCTCGGCCAACAAGACGGGCAGGTCTTCGTGTTCGATACGAACGGCTACGGCTATCCGGATGAGAAAGGGGAGACATTGGAAGTCCGCCGCTGGGAGGTGGGAACGATCGATCTTCCGAACTACATGCTGAGGCAGGATCTGACGCTGACGGAATTGCGGTGAGAATGATGCGCACAGAGATGACGATGGCGGAGTGTGTCACACGACGGAAGGAGGAGATCGAATGAGCAGGCATCGCCGGGACTTCATACGTAATTCAGGGCTAGCCATGCTGGCTGCCGGGCTGGTGACTCTTGCTGCATGCACAAACCACGGCGGCAATGAACCATGGAGGGCAAAGAATTCGCAGATCATCAGTCAGAAGGGTGTGAAGGGGCGGGAGCGACGCATACCGCAGACGGATGTTCCGATTAAGGTCGACGAAGGTAAGGTGTTCGGACGCAGTTCGTTGACGGCGATCGACATCGCGCCAGGGGTGAAGGCCCGGCTGGCCTGGGGCAAGGGCGAAATGCTCGAGATCCTGGATATGGAAAAGGGCGCGGCCTATCCGGAGCAGAAACTCGGCGAGGAACTCTTCACAGCGGTTACCGACGGTTCGGCCACCTGCGCCCTGGACGGCAAGAATCTGGAGTTGCCCAAGGACTCGGTCCTTTATATGACGCCCGGCATGACGCGATCCCTGAAGGCGGGACCGGATGGCGCCAAGGTGCTTGAGGTCTACTCGCCGGTGCGCGCCGACCTCCTGAAACTGGCGGGTGTGACTCTGCCGCCCGATGCCAAGATTTCTTTCCCGGACCAGGGCGTGAAACCGAATGTGCAGGCGGGCCAGGTTTATGAGTTGGCGGACGTTCAGCTCACGCCGTTGACCACGCCGGATCCCTCTCTCTCCTACAAGCGCGCGGCCGCCAACTCGAGACTTTTCTGGGGAAAGAACGTGATGCTGAGTTTCATCCGCATGGACCCCAAGTCTACCTTCCCAATGCACATTCATCCCGAGGACCAGTTCATGACCGCGCTACGCGGTTCCATGACGGAGCTGGTGATGGACACGCAGCAGGAGATGTCGGAGAAAGACAACAGCATGGTTTATTTGCCGGGCGGCATGGTGCACGGCGGGGTCCTGAGCGATGTGGGCACCGACGCGCTGGACATTTTCTGGCCGGTGCGCCCGGATTACGCTGAGTGGGCACTGAAGCAGCAAGCCCTCTACGAGCAGGTGATCCCGGCCGATGCCAAACCCACCAAGGTGGCCGAGGGTTTCACTTTCACCGAGGGGGCGACCTGGCTAAAGGGCAAGCTGTATTTCTCGGACATGTGGTTCAAGGATCCGGACAAGGGCGACTGGACCGGGAGCCCGGCGCGTAGCCGCCTGATAGCGATGGACCCCGACGGCAAGTGGCGGGTTGTATTCAAGGGCGCCCAGACTAACGGTACCATCGCTACAAAGGATGGAACCCTCATCGTCTGCGACATGTTCGGGCACCGCGTTGTGGAAATGGATCCCAACAGCGGCAAGATTCTTCGCACCCTGCTTAACAGGATCAATGGCAAGCCGATCGACGGCCCCAACGACCTGGTGATGGACGCCAAGGGAGGCATCTACGTCAGCGATCCCCAGTTCACGGCGGAGACCACGAAGAGCCAGCCGGGGAAACAGGTCTACTACATCGCCCCCGACGGCTCTGCCAAGGTAGTGATTCCCCCCGGGGAGTACGCCATGCCTAACGGCGTGGAGATTTCTCCGGATGGCAAGACCTTCTATGTGAACAACACCTGGCTCCAGCCCGGCGAGAACTTCCTCTACGCGTACGACGTGCAGCCAGACGGTTCGCTGACTAACAAGCGCAAGTTCGCCAAATGCAACCTGCTGGGTTCGGTGCTGAGCGCTCCGGACCCGGCCAACCGGTTTGACTCGCGCGCTGACGGATCCGCGGTGGACACGGACGGCCGTATCTACGAAGCGACGCTCATGGGCGTGCAGATCTGGGATAAGACGGGCGTGTACGTGGGAACCGTGCATTTCCCGCAATTCCCGGTGAGTGTCACCTTTGGCGGAAAGAACGGCGACGTGATGTACATTGTCGGCGAGAAGCAGGTCTGGTCCATTCAGACGAAGGTCAAAGGTTTCCGGCTGCCGGAAGGGCTGAACTGACCGGCGCTATTTGCGAAATTCCGAGGCATCGTGCCAGTTGGGTGTCCAGGCTGGAATGGGCCAATCCGCAGGAACGGAGCCGATCTTCACAGGAGAACTGTTCCGCTCGAACCTGGAGTAGTAGGCGGCCTGAACACACTGGAACTTCCTTCGGTTGACCTCCAGGGGCTGATATTGTGCGCGCTTCTCGAACGTCTTTTGGATGTCGACAAGCTGGCCGAAAAACCAGGTGGAATAGCTGGAAGTTCCTGGCATGCTCGCTGACAGCGTGCCCTGGTCGCCGACCACGGTGAAGCTGAACACGTCGGGCTTGGCGGCGTGCATGGATGCGACGAAGCCTCGGCGTCTTTCGGTTAATGGGTAAACGTGGTTGATGCTCAGGTGCCCGATCTTCCGAACATCATCGGCAATCATGTTGACCAATTCCACGTTGTAGCCTAGAATTTTCATCAGCATGTAGGGCAAATGGAAATGCGGCCCTCAATGAGTGCCTGGTATTTGTCAAATCGCCATGAGACTCTCAACCAGCATTTTGATGCTGGCCGTCTGGCTTCCACTCGCGGTCAGCGGCCAACAAGCCATTTACCTCGATCCATCCCAGCCCATCGACAAGCGCCTGGATGACCTGATTCCGCGTTTGACGCTGGAGGAGAAGGCATCGCTGCTGTGCACCACGGCACCGGCCATCGACCGGCTGAAGATTCCCGTGATGAATGGCTGGAACCAGAGCCTGCACGGCATTGTCTGGACCAGGCCCACCACCATGTTTCCGGTGAACATCAGCATGGCCGCCACCTGGGACCCGGCGTTGATCCATGACGTGGCCTCCGTGATCGCTGACGAGGGCAGGGCTGTGTACAACCTCTGGCCCACGGTTCAGGGCAAGATCGAACCGGGGAGCCAGGGACAGCTCGTGACGGTTACCGCCGATGGGCAGAGGCTGCGGCACAACGGGCTGGTCTACCGTTCCCCCGTGATCAACATCAGCCGCGACCCGCGCTGGGGCAGGATCCTTGAGGCGTTCGGCGAAGATCCTTACCTGACCTCGCGCATCACCGTCGCCTATGTCAAGGGGACGCAGGGAGACGATCCCAAGTACCTGAAACTGGCGGCCACGCTCAAGCACTACGCCGTCAACAACCAGGAGAGGGGCCGCACCAGCCTTTCCGCCGACTTGCCGGAGCGCATCCTGATGGAGTACTGGCTGCCCCATTTTAGGGCCGGCATCGTGGAGGGCCACGCGCAGTCTATCATGTCCTCGTACAACGCCCTCAACGGCACGCCCAATGCCGAGAACAAGTTTCTGCTCACGGACATCCTTCGGGGGATGTGGAAATTCGACGGTTTCGTGGTCCCCGACAGCGGCGCGGTGAGGTACCTGGTCACGGCTCATAAGGTGTTCGCCACGGTTGAGGAAGCCGCCGCAAAGACTATCCTGGCGGGCAGCGATCTGGATAACGCGGACTATCCCGCCGCGCTGCCAAAGGCCGTGGCCGAAGGGTTTCTGACCGGGAAGGACATCGACCAGTCGTTGCGCCGGGTGCTGAAGGTCAGGTTCCGGCTGGGCGAGTTCGATCCGCCGGAAATGGTTCCGTACAGCAAGATCTCTCCGGCTATCATCGACTCGGCCCCGCACCGCGAACTCACCCTGCGCACGGCACGGGAGTCGATCGTGTTGTTGACCAATAAGAACGGCTTTCTCCCGCTGGACAAGAGCAAGATCAAGACCATAGCCGTGATCGGCCCCCATGCGGACATAGCGCTGATGGGAATCGGCTACACCGGGCTGGCGTCGAAGTTCGTCAAGCCCCTGGAGGGCATTAAGAACAAAGTGGAGCCGGGGACCGAGGTGCTCTACGCGCAGGGCAGTGACATCCTCGATGCCAAGAACAAAGAAGCCAGCTTCGCCGAAGCGGCCGCTGCCGCCAAGAAGGCGGACGTCGCCATCGTGTACCTCGGCCTTAACCAACAGATCGAACGGGAGGGCATCGACCGAACTTACATCGACCTGCCGCCGATTCAGCAAGAGCTCATCAAGCGGGTCTATGAGGCCAATCCCAAGACCGTTGCCGTCCTGCTGAACGGGGGACCGGTGACGGTCCACTGGGAGAGCGAGAACCTTCCGGCGATCGTCGAGGCATTCTATGCCGGCGAAGAGGGCGGTAGCGCCATCGCGGACGTTCTCTTCGGCGACTACAACCCCGGCGGTAAGCTGCCCTACACGGTTTACCAATCGCTGGATCAAATAC
Source organism: Bryobacterales bacterium (assembly GCA_963798455.1). Taxonomy (GTDB): domain Bacteria; phylum Acidobacteriota; class Terriglobia; order Bryobacterales; family Bryobacteraceae; genus CAWCTD01. The sequence continues at coordinate 1,910,312 of CAWCTD010000003.1, read as the reverse complement.
CGCCGATGACCGAGTACGACATCACCAAAGGCTTCACTTACATGTACATGAACGGAAAGCCGCTCTATCCGTTCGGCCACGGGCTGAGTTACACGACTTTCCGGTACTCAAACCTTAGTGTCTCGCCCAACCGGATACCGGGCAGCGGCCAGGTCACCGTCCGGGTGGCGGTCCAGAACACCGGCAAGCGCGCCGGCGACGAAGTGGTACAGCTTTACGTGCACGACGTGGCGGTCAGCGTGAAACGGCCCAGCAAAGAGCTGCGGGGATTCGAGCGGATCAGCCTGAAGCCCGGCGAGAGGAAGACCGTCTCTTTCGCGCTGCCGGCCGAGAAGCTTTCGTTCTATGATGTGAAATCCAAATCGTTCGTGGTGGAGCCCGGCCAGTTTGAGGTGATGGTCGGCAGCTCGTCGGAAGACATCCGGGCCAAGGGGCAGTTGCAGGTTACGACTGCCGGCTCATTCGGGAACTAGGGAGTATCCGCCGGCGCCGGCATCATGGCCCGCCTGCCGGGGGGCTGAACGAGACACTACGAGAGCGACTTTTCTTCCAAGACCCGCCGCAGGACCGCCAGAGCGGCGCGGTCCTTCTCGCCTGCTGTTTCCTGCTTCGTCTCGATGAGCGTGGCAAGGTCCAGCAGCCGAACGGTGAGGTTCTCACCGACGCGCATCTGCACGCTGTGAGCCAGCAGGTCCTCATATTGGTGTCCTGAGCCGATCAGACCCAGAACATCGAGGGGACCGAACCGCGTCATCAGGAGCTGGTGCCCTTCCGATGCCAGGTGCGTCTCCGCGGGCATGATGTTCTTCTCCGGGCTGGTCCGGTAATGCGCATCGAGTGCTTCCAGCGCTCTCAGGAGGCGTTCGATGTTGTCACGCTTCCGCGAATGGACAATGTCGAGGTCGAAGGTCATGATCGGAGCCCCGTGGAGCGCTCCGCAAACCCCTCCGACCACGATGAAATCCACACCGTGTTTGGCCAGGACTTGAAGGATAGCTTGGAAGTCAGCCTTCGGTTTGCTCGGCACGCATCCTCATGAGGGACTCTGCGGCGCTCTGGAGCACCTGGAGCCGCTGGGCGGGCGTCAGCGAGAGCATCCACCGGATCAGCGTGAGGTCCACCCCGTCCTCACTTCGCTCGGGCTTCTTTGCCGGGGGAGGCGTCTTCGCTCTCTTAGGCCGTTGCGTCATTGAGCGTCGTCTCGCCTCCCCCAGCCTACCACTCCGCCACGGAGCCGTCGTCGTGGAAGACGCGCGCCATGGCGCGGGTGCCGCCGAAGGGATATTTCCTCAGGGCGTCCTCCGTCAGGTCGAAGCCCAGCCCAGGCTTGTCCGGCAGCGGGAACCGCCCGCTGACCATGCGCATCGCCGGGAAGCCGAGCCACTCCTCCCACACTTTGTCCGTGCTCGACTGGGTCACCCCGCCGCATATTTCCTGAACCAGGAAATTCGGCATGGCGGCATCCACGTGGAGGCTGGCGATTCCGCCGATGGGACCCTCGCACGCGTGCGGCGCCATCGAGATGCCCGAAGCGTCCGCCATCGCTCCCACCTTCCACAGCGCGGTGATGCCGCCTACATGGTTGATGTCCGTCTGCAGGATGTCCACAATGCCCATTTCGATCAGCTCGCGGCAGCCATAGGAGGCCACCAGGCGCTCTCCCGTGGCAATGGGGGTCGTCGAACGGCTTGAGATCCGCGCCATGGCTTTCATGTTCTCCGGAGGGCACGGCTCCTCGACGAACAGTAGATTCAGCGGCTCGACCTCTTTCACCAGGATGGAAGCCACCGTGGCGCTGGGTTTGGCGTGAAAGTCGCAGGCGATGTCGATATCCGGTCCGAGCGCGTCGCGCATCATGGCCAACTGCTTCACCGCACGGTCGATCTTGGAATGCCTTTCCAGCCATTCCCATGTGCCGTTGATGCCGGTCTTGAAGCAGGTTACGCCCTGCTGGACCGCGGACTCGCGCAGCTTGAGGAGCTGTTCGCGCGAGTTCGCGCTAGCGTGGTAGTAGCCGCGAACGCCGCGCTGGTCGAACGGCCCGCCCAGCAGTTTGTAGACCGGCATGCCGAGGATCTTGCCGCGCAGGTCCCACAGGGCCTGGTCGATGCCGGAAATCGCCGATCCCATGACCGGCCCCGCGCGGTAGAAGCTGTGGACGTACATCGACTGCCACAGATGCTCCACCTGCATGGGGTCAGCGCCGAGGATGTGCTCTCGGAAGTCGTTCACACAGGCGATGGTCGCCGCGGCTTTGCCCTCGAGCGTCCCCTCACCCCAGCCGACCAGCCCCTGGTTGGTCTCCAGCTTGACGAAGACGTACGGCCTGTCCGACTGCGGGGTAAGCGAGACGCCGATCGCTTTCATCCCGGTAATGCGCACCTTCGAGCCGACGCCTTGGAACGGGCTCACCGGCGCTGCCGCTCCGGCCTGCATCTCCCCCTCTTCGACCGAGCACGCGCAGCCGGCGTAGGCCCCGCGGCCGAAAGCCAGCGCGCCTGCCATCCCTCCAAAAAATTCCCGCCGCCTCATAGCGCAGCCTCCCTGTACTTCTTCAAGGCTTCTTCGTTGACCGCGATCCCCAGCCCGGGACCCGTGGGCAGCGCCGCGAAACCGTCCTTCACTGTTTCCAGGGCCGCGCCCGCGATCTCCGCACGCATCCGGCGGTCTTCCTCCGCCTCCGGCAGGGGGATCTGCTGGATGAAAAAGTTAGGCAGCGACGCCGCCAGGTGCAGCGCTGCCGCGGTCGCCACCGGCCCTCCCGTGTGGTACGGAGCGGCGGCGATGTAATAGGTCTCGGCGACGGCCGCCATGCGGCGGATGGCCGTGATCCCGTTGAGCGAGATGCCCGGGCGGATGACATCGATGGCGTCTTCCCGCAGCAGGTCCTGAAACTCAGCTCCGGTTTGGACATGCCTGCCGAAGCCGATGGGTGTTACGTTCTCGGCCGAGATCTTCTTCACCGCGCCCAGGTTGACCAGCGGGCACGGCTCGTCAAACCACAAGAGGTGAAACTTCTCCAGGGCCGAGGCTGCGCTGGCGGCGTCGCCCGGCGTGAGGCTGCCGCCTCCGTCCAGCACGAAATCGACGTTCTCACCACCCCCCTGGCGCAACGCATCGAGCCTGCTGCGCGTGGCCATGACCCAGGCCTGACCTTGATTGCGGGATAGCGGCGGAGGGGCGGGAACCAGGAAGGCCCGGTAGCCTGCGGCGGAAGCCCGTTTCATGGAGGCGATCAGTGCCGTGTCCGTGTTGCCCGTGAGCGGCGCCAGAGCACGCGCCTTGAAACGCGTTGGCCCGCCAAGAATCTGGTACACCGGTGCCTCGGCTGCTTTGCCGACAGCGTCGAGCAGGGCCATGTTGATAGCGGCCCCGAGGCCGCCCAGGTCAGCCAGGCGGCGAGCGAGCACCTCGTAGGACGTGGCGGCTGCGCTGCGGGTGATTTCCGCAGCACGGACGATCTCGGCGGGAGTTGCGCCCGGACACTCGCCGTAACCCGTCAGGCCGCCTCGCGTGCGCAGCCGGACGATCGAATACGCGCGGCGTGAAACCGGCTCACGCACGGGAAACGATGTCAGTTCGGAAACCTCGAGTCTCTGCTCGCTAGGCTTGGCGCCCCCGGCGGATGCCTGTAACGCCGCCAGCCGCGCTCTCCGTACAGCAACGTTGCGACGCATGGAAGCCCTCCTATCATCGGCAGAACGATTGTAGCCTTTCCGTGCGCCTCGCCGCAGTGAGATACAATCGGTTTCTGCTCCAAGGGTATCCCCGGTGAGAACGTTCCTAGTCGCGCTCGTATGCCTGATGACGGCCGGTGTGTCTTGGGCGGCGCCGGCGGATCAGGACCCTCCACGCGAGACAGGCACGCCCGCTCCGGCGGTCGAGCAGCGAACCAAGCTCAACCTGCTGGGGCAGACCGACGTTCAGTCCGGCGAGAGCCGGCGGAACGAAAACGTTCAGTTCAACCTCGTGGACAACAACCTGCTGCGCGAGCTCAACACCCGGCTCGGAACCACGGCCACCATCATCACCGAATTCCGGCCTGACTGCGGCTATTACGGAGCCGAGTACGGAAACGCGCCAACGGCCACCATGCACGTGGCTCCCGTCACGCGCCAGGGGGTGCACGGGCGCCTGTTCGAGTCGCACTTGAACAGCGTCTTCAGCGCCCGGTCGTTCTTCCAGGTCGGCGATGTGAAGCCTGCCCGCGAGAATAACTACGGAGCGGACTTCCTCGCGCCGCTGTGGAAGAACTCGGTTCTTTCGCTCTCGGGGAATCAGCAGAGGGTACGTGGCATGGTGAACGGGAACGTGCAGGTGCCGCTCGCTTCAGAGCGCACCCCGCTGGCGACAGACCCCGTTCTGGCTGCCTATGTCGGGCGCATCCTCGCCGCCTATCCCGCCGAGCTTCCCAACCGCACCGACATCAACCAGCGGATGCTCAACACCAATGCGCCGCAGGAGATCAATAGCGACACCGCCGGCGCCCGCATCGACCAGGCGTTAACCCCGCGGGACCGGCTGGTTCTGCGCTACCAGCTCGTGCACCAGCGCGTGCTGGCCTTTCAGTTTGTCAAGGGACAGAACCCGGATACCACGACGCGATCGCATCAATCGCGTATCACCTGGATCCGGCAGCCCAGTTCCTCGACCAGCTTCAACGTCTCGCTCGGGTTCGACCGCCTGGCCTCGCAGCTTGTTCCCGCAAAGGACAACATCGGGCCGCAATTCGGAACCAGCGGGCTCTCCAGTGTGGGCCCCAGCCCAGACATCCCCATCGACCGCGCGGAGAACATGTTTCGCCAGGCGGCTCAGATCCGCCAGGTCCGCGGGCATCACGAGTGGACCGCGGGTTACGATCTCCTCCGCCGCTACCTGAACGGCTACCAGGACGACTCCCGTATGGGGTCCATCAGTTTCCAGAACGATCAAGGCAGGGATGGCATCACCAACCTGCGCCTCGGCCTGCCCACCAAGATCTTCATCTCGGTCGGCGACACCCACCGCCGCTTCCGCAACTGGGACCAATCGTATTATGCCGGCGACAAGTGGCAGGCCAGGCCCAGCTTCACCTTGAATTTCGGGCTGCGCTACCAACCCGTCTCGGTCCCGACCGAGGCGGATCACCTGACTACTTTCCCCTATCACTGCGACTGCAACAACCTCGCGCCCATGTTCGGCTTGGCGAAACGGCTGCCTCGCAGCCTCGGAGTTTTCCGGGCGTCCTACGCGCTGGCCTACGACAACATCGTGCAGGCCACCTATCAGCAGTTGCGATTCAACCCTCCCGGGAACACCAAGCTGGTCATCAATAATCCCGACCTCCTGGACCCCGTGGGAACCTACCTGCGCGGCCCGCGGGGCACGCAGCGGGTGGCGCTGTATATCCTGGATCCGAACCTGGTCGCGCCGTACTCGCACCAGTACAACGCTAGCTGGGAGCCCGCTTTCAAAAGCGCATGGCGCATCCAATTCGGTTATGTCGGCACCCGCACGCCCAAGATCATCCAGATGTGGTACATCAATCGCGCCCGTGCGATTCCGGGTGTGCCACTCACTACCGCCACCATCGACGAACGCCGCCCGGATCCGGCGCTTTCCGAAGTGAAGCTGATGCTCAATGGCTCCTTCGCCTGGTACGACGCGGCCCGCGTGACGCTGATCCTTCCCCGCTGGAGAGGCTTCAGCGTGGACGCCTCCTACTGGTTCAGCAAAGCCCTCGACCTGGGGGCCAACTACAGCGACAACGCCTCCAACCGCAGCCAGAACCGCGGGCAAACGGAATTCGATTCCCACCACGACCTTAAGGGTCTTAGCGACTTCGACCAGCCCCACTCACTGGTTGCCCGGCTGGCTTACGAGACTCCGTCCTGGGCGGCGCAGCCGCCGCTGGTCCGGAGAGTTCTCGGCGGATGGAATCTCTCCGGGGTCGTGCTGCTCAAGAGCGGCACACCGTTCCTGGTGCAGTCAGGCTCGGACTCGCCGGGCTATGGCAACGTGGACGGCGCCTCAGGAGACCGGGTGAACATCCTCGATCCGTCCATTCTGGGGCGCGCCATAGGATCTCCGGACACCTCGCGGGCCCTGCTGCCGAAGGCGGCCTTCTCGTTCTTCCAGTCCCCCGATTCGGCGGGCAACCTGGGGCGAAACGTATTCCGCAAGGGCGGCATTTACAACCTGAACGCGGCGATTGCCAGGCGCTTCACCTTGCTTCGCGAGAAGACGCTTCAGCTCCGCGCCGAATCGATCAACTTGTTCAACACGACGCAATTCGCCGCGCCGGGAGCGAATCTCACCAATCCCGAGTTCGGCATGATCACCAACACGCTGAACGACGGCCGGACCTTCCGGTTCCAACTGAGCTTCGAGTTCTAGTCCGAGACCGCCGAGGCGGGACAGCCAGCTCAAGGGGCCGAGCGGGAGTTCCCTGAACGCGCCGTGCTTGCCAGCACGTTCGCATTCGGGGCAGGGCCTGATTCCATCAGGGCAGCGAAGCGATCGCGTGCCGCCGCGAATAGAGTGCGCTGCCGCGGGCTGATCTCAGCGGCGGGGGGCAGTCTGAGGCGCTCAAAATTCACGTACCTCCCGGTCTGGGTCATGCGAAAGTCCAGATGTGGCCCAGTGGCCAGCCCCGTGGCCCCGACCAATCCAATCCGCTGGCCCTGCTCCACGTGCTGGCCGCGTTCCACCAGGATTCGGGAGAGGTGCGAATACAGGGTCTCGTAGCCGTTGGCGTGCCTGATCCGGACCATGTTTCCTGAATCTCCCGATCGGCCCGCGGAGGCCACCACGCCGGCCCCTATGCTCTGTACCGGCGTCCCTACCGGCGCCGCGTAGTCCGTCCCCAGATGTGGCCGCACGAACTTCAATATGGGATGGAACCGCCGCAGCGAGAAATGGGAGCTGATTCGCGCCTCGAACTTGAAGGGCGACCGGAGAAACGCCGACTGGAGCGAGTGACCATCCCGGGAGTAGTACAAAGGCTCTCCGTCCTTGTCGGGGAACAGGTAGGCATCGTAGACCGTGCCGGCGTTGTTGTACGTCGCCGCCAGGATGCGCTGGTAGGCCGGCGGCTGGCCGTTTGAGTACTCCTTCTTCTCGATGAGCACGCAGAACTCGTCCCCCTCGCGGGGGTCTGTGTAGAAGTCCAGGCTCCACCCAAAGATCTCGGCGACCTGAAGCGCGAGTTCGGCCCGCTCGCCGGTTCGCTCCATGCTCTCGAACAGGGAACCCTCGAGCGTGCCATGCACTGGCACTACGCGAATGGCGCCCGGGACATTGACGATGGCGGCTGAGAAGCTGCCATCCGGGTGCGACAACTGAAGCTCGTGGTCGGGATCGATCAGGTACCCAATCCTTTCAAGCGTTCCCATCCCGGAACGGCTCAGGGTCAGTTGTGACCCGGCGCGGAACTTCTTGACGTCGAACGTGCCGGCAACCGCGTCGATCGCCTCTGTCTTGGAGGCTTGATCCAGGCCGGCGCGTCCGAGCAAGTCGGCCAGCGTGTCCCCAGGTCGAATTGGAAGGGTTTCGGTGATCAACCCCGGCCGAGTTGCTGCAGGAGCACTCGCGTGAGCCGGGGTGCGACTCAGCGGCACATGGCGCGCTGACAAAACCGCCACGGCCGCTCCCAACGCACCCGCGGTCAGAATCCCAAGCGCTACTCGCCCGTTGGAGTTCAATTTTCTACTCTAGTCTCCGCCCCTCGTGCCCGTCAAACCCGGCCGGCTCATCCGGCCTCCGAATCGTGCTACCCTTTCGCGGGGGACTTCGCGATGATGAAAGCGATCCTGAGGGGGGCGGGCCTCATGGCCGTTGTCTCCTGCGCCCACGGCGCCTCACTGACACGGCTGGAGCGCCAGCGTCTGATCGCGCATTTCGAAATGACCGAGAGCTGGCTGGTCGATGAGGTGTCCGGCCTGTCTACCGCGCAGCTCCAGTTCCGGCCCTCGCCTGAGGCTTGGAGCATTCTGCAAGTAGTGGAGCACCTGTCTATCACCGACCCCATCTACTGGCGGCAGTTTCGGGAGGCGATGAACGCGCCCCCGAAGGGCAAATCGGACCCCGCCAGGGACGCGGACGTTCTCTGGTATGGCATCGACCGGACCCAGCGCGGGAAGGCGATCCCCTCGGAAGATGTAAAGGGGCAGTTGCATGACCTCAAGACCGGGCTGGATATCTTTCGCAAAGTGCATCGGGAGATGCTCCAATACGCCAGAACCACCAGTGAGGACCTCCGCAGCCATTTTGTGGAAAGGGAGAGAAGCGACGCCTACCAGTGGTTCCTGTTGATATCCACCCACGACCAGCGGCACATTCTACAGATACGGGAGATCAAGGCGGATCCGAAATTCCCGAAGCGGTAGCCGCGATTTTCCACATGAGTGAGATATGAAACAAGCAATCATCACAGCATTCCTAGGCAGACTGCGCGACCGCTTCTGCGAGTACCAGGAGCCTCTGACGATCGTGCAGAAACTCGAGGCCATGGCCCTCATCCCCGGCGTGGCGGGGGCCGAGGTCGTCTACCCCTATGAGGTCGATCCGCCGGAGGTGATGAAGCAGCACCTGGAGCGGTTGAACCTCCAGGTCTCGGCCGTCAACGTGAATGTCAAAGCCGACCCGGTGTTCGTCGAGGGCTCGATCTCGTCGCCAGATCCCAAGGTCCGCCGGAAGGCTCTGGACCTCATTAGTGGCGCCAAGGACTACGCCGCGGCGATCGGGGCCGACAAAGTTACCTGCTGCCCGCTCAGCGATGGCTACGACTACTCGTTTCACACGCATTACGTCCGCGCCTGGGAGCGCATGGTCGAGACCGTGCGCGAGGCCGCCGCACATCGGCCCGAGATACCGCTCTACATGGAGTACAAGCCCTCGGAGACGCGGGTTCATTGCCTGCTGGATTCGGCGGCCAAAGCGCTCTTGTTGTGTCAAGCCGTGGGGAGCGCGAGCCTGGGCGTGACCATCGACGTCGGCCATTCCATCTATGGCGGCGAGACGCCCGCCGAAGCGCTGGCGCACATGGCCATGAGCGGGCGCCCCTATTACGTCCACATCAACGACAACAACGGCAAGTGGGACTGGGACCTGATGGTCGGCGCCTGCAACCTGTGGGGCTACGTCGAGTTCTTGTTCTATCTCAAGGAGTTCGGTTACGACGGCTGGATCACTTCCGACACTTCACCCGTCCGTCAGGACCCCATCGAGACCTTCGCCTTCAATGTCCGGTTCACCAACCGGATCTGGACCTGGCTCGACCAGATCGACCGCGATTCCGTGCGCGGCCACCTGGAGCGCCATGAATTCCTGCCGATCATGAAGACGCTCGAGGCTGGCCTGTTCGGCGGCGCCGCGTGAGTGCTGAGGCTATGTCTTCCGACACCCATGTGCGCTGGCAAGTGATCGGATTCCTGTTCCTGTTTTCGTTTCTCACGATCGTCGATCGGGTGGCGATCTCCGCCGCGAAGACCGATATCTCGCGGGAGCTGGGCATCTCCAACGTCACCTTCGGCCTGGTCTTTGGGGTCTTCGCGCTCGGCTACGCCATTTTCCAGGTGCCCTCGGGCTGGTGCGCCGACCGGTACGGCGCGCGTAAAATCCTGGCGCTCATCGTGGTGCTCTGGTCGCTGTTCACCGGCATGACAGGGTTGGTCTACGGCGCCGTGGTCCTGATCACCGTCAGGTTTCTTTTCGGTATGGCGGAGGCGGGAATCTACCCTACCGCCACCCGAGCGATCTACAGTTGGATGCCGAGGCGGGCGCGGGGCGCCTCGCAGGGGATGCTGTTCATCGGCTCCCGGCTGGGCGCGGCCTTCGGGCTGGCGGTGGTCTCTTTCGTCATCGTGCGGTTCGGCTGGCGGGCCTCGTTTCTGATGCTGGCGAGCCTGGGCGTCGTCCTTGCGCTCGCCTGGTATGGGTGGTTCCGCGACCGGCCGGACCAGAAGCCGGGTGTCTCGGCCTCCGAGCTCGCCTACATTCGCTCGGATGCGCTGGCGCAGCCGGCAGGCGCCCAGAAACTCGACTGGCGGCTGCTGGCCTCGCCTAACGTGCTGCTGCTCATGTATCAGTACTTCGCCTCGAATTTCACGTTCTTCCTGGCTTTTAGCTGGCTGCTGCCCTACCTCCGGGATCACTACCAACTGGCCGCCGCCCAGGCCGGAGCATACGCCAGCGTGCCGCTCTACTTCGGGGCGCTGGCCAACTGGACGAGCGGTCTGGCGGTGGATGCGATTTACCGGCGGGGACACTGGCGGCTCTCACGCCTGCTCCCGGCGGTGGCCGGATTCGGCTTGGCCACCCTGAGCCTGGTCGCCGCGGCCTCGATGCCGACGGTCGTTGGGGCGGTGATCTGCTTCTCACTGGCCACCCTCGGGGTGGACCTGACCCTGGCTCCGAGCTGGACGGTCTGCCAGGACATCGCCGGGCCGCACACCGGCGCGGTTTCGGCCGCCATGAACATGATCGGCAACGCGGGGTCGTTCATCAGCTCCGTGACATTTCCGGTGTTGGTGCGGCTGACCGGCAGCGCCGCAACATATTTCTACCTGGCCGCGGTCATCAATGTGGCCGCGGTGCTGTGCTGGTGGCGCATCCGGCCGGAGAAGGCGTAGGGCGCCATGATCGGCACCACGAGCTATGGGTTCCGTTATCTCCTGCTCGACCCGCGCCGCGCGCCGCCGCTGGCCTCTATCCTCGACCAGGCTCGCGAGTTGGGACTCGACTCCCTCCAGATCTGCGAGAACGCGCGGCCGCTGGAGCTCTCGGCAGCGGACTGGGGCCAACTATTGCGCCGGGCGCGCGACCTCGGCCTGGAAATCCAGCTTGGCTGCATGACCCTGGACATCGCCACCCTGGAGCGATACCTGGAGCGGGCGGTCTCGATACCGTCAAACCTGCTGCGAATCGTGCTGGAGGAAGAGGGCCGCGGGCGCGCGCGCCGCGATGAGATCGTGGCCTTCCTCGATGCCGCGATGCCGCGGCTGGAAGCGTGCGGCGTCAAGCTGGCGATCGAGAACCATTTCCACATTCCGTGCCGCACCCTGGCCGAAGCCGCCGCCGCTTATCCTGCCTCCCGGGTCGGCTTCTGCATCGACAGCGCCAACTCACTCCGGAATTTCGAGTCCCCCGAGCAGGTGCTCGATCTGCTCGGCAGCCGCGGGCTGATGTTTCACCTCAAGGACTACAAGGTCAGCGGGTCGAACGTGGGCTTCTCCGTCGCCGGTGCTCCACTGGGCGCCGGCGATCTCGACGTCAACGGCTTTGTGCGCCGGGCCCTCACGATCACTCCGCATCCGGCTATCTTCCTGGAGAACTGGGTGCCCGCATCGGGAGACCCGGCGACTGACATCGCCGCCGACGCGCAATGGCTCAGGCAGCCCTACGGGTACCTGAAGAGTCTGCTTGCATCCGGCGAACCAGCGCGGTCCTGATCGAAAGCGCCACCGCCCAAGACCGCGCGGTGAACATCCCTGAGTTTGTGGACTTTCCGCAGGACGGTCTCCTGGCGATTGACGCCCCGGAGGCCCGTGGAAGAACTGACCCACGAATAGCGTCTTACTTCTTCCCGGCCGCGCCCAGGTCCCAGTTGAAGCTCACGTTGACGAGCTCGGTCAGTTGCTTGAGGTCGATGGGACCGTCGATGTAGACCACCGTCAGCTCCGTCTTCTCGCCCGCGATGACGGCCATGCCCACCATCTTTTCCCCCTCCTTCCTGGCGTAGACCTCGGTGTGTTCTCCAGTTTCGGCAACGTCCACGATCTTGGACCAGCCGCGGGCGCTGGTAAGCTGCGAGCGAACGGGGGCCAGATCCTCGTCGGTGTACTCCCCTTCTTTGGAAAACTCGAAGCTGCGGACGTAGAGGCCCTTCAGATTCCCGGTCAGTTGTTTGATCTTGGCCTCGTCGGAGTTCTTGCCGGAAAGGAAGTTGCCGGCGAACTGAAGCATGTTGCCGTCCAGGCTGACACTGACCTTCTCTTTCGCCTTCGCGGCCAGCTTGTCGAGGCTCTCCGGGAACTTGAACTCCTGCGCACTCAGCGGAAGCAAACTCAAGGCGATCAGGGCAAAAGTAGTTTTCACGATTCTCCTCCTCAAATGGAATTCGCGGGTTTCAGCGCAGCGCCGCGGCTGGTTACTCTCAAGACTTTCTCGCGGGCGTACTCCAGCTTATCCGCCGTAATGCGCAGCGCGGTCAGCATCTGGGTCTTCGCTAGTTCTCCCTCGGCTCGCCTGCGCCGCTCGGCGTTGTACTGTACGGTCAGCAGTAACACCAGGGGGACCGCTGCCGCCAGGGCCCACCGCAGCCAGGCCCATGGCCCCGGTCTCGGCGCCGGCGAAGCCGCGCGCGTTAGGACGCGCTGGGTGAAGCCGTAAGGTGGTTCCTCACGGCGCAGCGCTTGTTTCAAAGTCTCTTCGAGCCGGCTCATTGTTCCACCTCTCCCAGGTAGCGCCTTGCCTTGTCGCGCAAAAGCCCGAGCCCTTTGTGAAGCTGACCCTTCACTTTGCGCACGGGCAGGCCCAGCGCTTCCGCAATCTCCGCGGGCTCCAGGTCTTCCTGATAGCGCAGAACGACGGCCATCCTCAGGTCCTGTGGCAGCGAGGCCACCAGTCTTCGAATCCGCTCCAGGAGCATCGGATCCCCGGGGGAGCAAGCCACGGCGGGTTCCGGGGCGGTTTCGAGGCTGACTTCCGGACGCGACTTCGACTTCCTGAGGCGGTCGATCGAGCGATGGCAGGTGACTCGCCGGAGCCAGTGCACCACGTGGGCGTCGGTCTGGAGGCCGGAGACGCTCTGGTGAAGCTGGAGGAAGACCTCCTGGGCCAGTTCCTCGGCGGCCGGCTGGTCGCGCAGGAAGCGCAGAGCCAGGCTATAGACCATGGACTGATGCTCTCGAACCAGCTCCGCGAAATCCCGGCGCGCGTCCGGCACGGTCAATGGCTCCACCTGGCTCGTCCCGGCCGCAGCCAACCTGAGTGCGTCCACCTTTAGGGCCTCATCCAGTACATACGCAGCGGAGAGGGGATGGGACATCTTTTTTTGGGCTGCGCCACAAGGCAGGTATGATAGCATCGAGAGTCACGAATCACGGAGGGCCATTCATGCGGAAATGGTTGAGCGTGTGTGTAATCGTGCTGGTTTGCGGGGCGGCGGTATGTGCACGGGCGCAAACCAAGGTCGTGTTCAATGGAGAACGCCGCGTCTCATTCAATGACGGCTGGCGGTTCAGCAAGGGGGAGTTCCAGGGAGCCGAGCAGCCTGGCTTCAATGACTCCGCCTGGCGCCAGCTCCAGTTGCCGCACGATTGGGCCATCGAAGGCCCCTTCGACCAAAAGTACAGCACCGGAAACGGCGCACTGCCTTTCTTTGGCGTCGCCTGGTACCGCAAGACCTTCACCATCGCGGACAACGCCAAGGACCGCTTCTACAGCATCGAGTTCGACGGGGCGATGTCCAACTCGCAGGTCTGGCTGAACGGGAAGCTGCTGGGCGAAAGGCCCTATGGCTACATCAGCTTCGCCTTCGACATCACTCCCTACCTGAAGTCCGCGGGCGAGACCAACGTGCTGGCGGTGCGTCTGGCTCCGGAGGACCAGTCCTCGCGCTGGTACCCCGGCGCCGGGATCTACCGCAACGTCTGGCTCACGGCGACCGGCCCGCAGCATGTGGCGCACTGGGGCACATACGTCACCACGCCCCAGGTTACCGACGCCCAGGCCTCAGTGGCGGTGAAGACGGAGGTCCGCAACCGCGCCAGCGCCGCCGCCAAGGTCACCTTGCGGACGTCGGTGGTGGATGCCGCCGGCAAGACGGTGAGCCGCACCTCCAACGCGGCCACCATCCCCGCGGGCGGCGCTCAAACCGTGTCCAGCACGCTGGATGTGGCCCGCCCCCAGCGCTGGGATATCGATCGTCCCTACCTTTACAGCTTGGTGAGCGAGGTCATGCTGGGCGGCCGGACAGTGGACCGGTATGTGACGCCGTTCGGCATCCGCACGATCGAGTTCAGCAGCACGAAGGGCTTCCTGCTGAACGGCCGGGCAGTCAAGCTGCACGGCGTCTGCATGCACCACGACCTGGGAGCGCTTGGAACCGCCGTGAATCGACGCGCGACCGAGCGGCAGATGCAGATCATGAAGGGCCTGGGCGTCAACGCCATCCGCACCAGCCACAACCCGCCCTCGCCGGAACTGCTCGAGTCCTGCGACCGGCTGGGGCTGGTGGTCATGGACGAGGCCTTCGACATGTGGAAGGTCCCCAAGGTCCGAAACGGCTCGAGCAAGTTCTGGGACCAGTGGGGCGAGACCGACCTGCGCGACTTCGTCCGCCGTGACCGCAATCATCCCAGCGTCATCATGTGGAGCATCGGCAACGAGATCCCGGAGCAGAGCAGACCGGACGGCGGTGCGCTGGCGAAGCGGCTGGCCGGCATCTGCCACGAAGAGGATCCCACCCGCCCGGCCACATCCGGGATGGACCACCCGGATCAGGCCATCAAGAACGGCTTTGCGGAGGCCGTCGACCTGAAGGGTTTCAACTACAAGCCGCATCTGTACGAGCCGGTGATGAAGGAGCACCCGGATTGGATCCTGTACGGCTCGGAGACGAGCTCGACCGTCAGCTGCCGCGGCGTGTACCACCTGCCGATCGAGAAGTACCAGAGGCACCCGTCGCTGCAAGTCACCAGCTACGACGTTATCGCCCCGCCTTGGGCAACCTCGCCGGACGTCGAGTTCGCGGCTCAGGACAGGTTCCCCAACGTGCTCGGCGAGTTCGTGTGGACCGGGTTCGACTATCTGGGCGAACCGACGCCGTACTCGGGCGGCAGGGGCGGAAACAGCGCCAACTGGCCGAGCCGCAGTTCGTACTTCGGGATCGTGGACCTGGCGGGCTTTCCCAAAGATCGCTACTACCTCTACAAGAGCGTCTGGACCAGTGAGCCGATGGTGCACGTGCTGCCGCACTGGAACTGGCCCGGGATGGAGGGCAAGCCGATCCCGGTGATGGCGTACACCAATTGCGACGAGGTGGAGCTGTTCCTGAACGGCAAGTCGCTCGGCCGGAAGAAGCGCTTCGGCGAGCCGGTGGTGATCCCGGTGGGCCAGAACGTGAGCCCGGACCTGAAGTTCGTCACCAAGTACCGCTTGCGGTGGGAGGTGCCGTACCAGCCAGGCTCGCTGCGGCTGGTGGGATACAAGGGTGGAAAGCAGGTCGCCGTTGACGAAGTCCGCACCGCGAGCGCGCCCGCCAGAATCATCCTGATTCCGGACCGCGCCAACATTCGCGCCGACGGCGAAGATCTCTCGTTCGTCACGGTTCGCATCGAAGACAAGGACGGTAACTTCTGCCCGCTGGCCGACAACCTGGTGAGATTCAAGCTGTCGGGCCCGGGCAAGATTGCCGCCGTGGACAACGGCAACGCCGCGACCACCGAGCCCTTCCAGGCCGATTACCGCAAGGCGTTCAACGGGCTGGCCCTCGTGATCCTCCGCTCGCAGGCGGGGCAGGCGGGAAAGATCCAGATTGTGGCCACGTCCGATGGGCTGAAGGACGCCCAGGTGGTTGTGACTACCGCGGCGCGGTGACAAGCTAGAGGAATGAGCGTCTTTCTCTCGGCAGGTTCCCAGACGACGGCATTCACTTCGGCGGACCTGAGGCAGGCGCTATTCACGGCCCTGGACACGCTGGGCGCGCGGCAAAAGGTGCTCTGCCTGCCGCCGGACATCACGCGCTACCACTCCCGCGCCGGGGAACTGACCAGGCTGGCTTGGCAATACTACGGGGAGCGGCTCACCGACGTGCTGCCGGCGATCGGCACCCACACGCCCATGACGCCGGGTGAGATCCGGACGATGTTCGGGGACATGCCGGCGGGCCTCTTCAGGGTTCACGACTGGCGCGGGGGCGTGGCCACGCTGGGGGAAGTCCCCGCCGCTTTCATACGCGAGCAGTCCGAGGGCAAGCTGGACTTTTCGTGGCCGGCGCAGGTGGACAAGTTTCTGGTGGACGGCAGCTTCGACCTGATCCTCTCGATCGGGCAGGTGGTGCCTCACGAAGTCATCGGCATGGCCAACTACAACAAGAATGTCTTCGTGGGCACAGGCGGGGCGGAGGGCATCAGCAAGAGCCACTATCTCGGCGCGGTCTACGGCATGGAACGCATGATGGGCCGGGCGGACACGCCGGTCCGCAGGATTCTGAACTACGCCTCGGACCACTTCGCGCGACAGCTTCCGATCGTGTACGTGCTGACCGTCGTGGGCAAGGACGCGAGCGGCGGCCTCGTGACCCGGGGACTCTTCGTCGGCGACGACGTGGAGTGCTTCGAGCGCGCCTCCGCCCTAAGCTTGAAGGTCAACTTCGTCATGCTCGACCGGGAGATCCGCAAGGCCGTGGTCTACCTGGACCCGGCGGAGTTCAGGAGCACCTGGGTCGGCAACAAGTCGATCTACCGGACCCGCATGGCTCTGGCCGACGGCGGCGAATTAATCGTGCTGGCGCCGGGAGTCAAACAGTTCGGAGAGGATCCGGAGATCCACAAACTCATTCGCAAGTACGGCTACCCCGGCACGCCGGCGGTGCTCAAGGCGGTGGCCGGGAACCCGGACCTCGCGGGCAATCTGAGTGCCGCCGCGCACCTGATACACGGCTCTTCCGAGGGCCGGTTCTCGATCACTTACTGTCCGGGGCGCCTCACGAAGGAAGAGATCGAAGGAGTCAACTTCCGTTACGCCAGCCTTGAAGAGATGGCCAAACGGTACGACCCCGCGAAGTTGAAGGAAGGCTGGAATGAGGTCCAGGGCGAGGAAGTGTTCTACATTTCGAACCCCGCGCTGGGGTTGTGGGCCCACCGCGGGCGGTTTCAACCAGACGCATGAGTGAAGGTCAGTCTCAGAAAAAGGTAGTTGCGTTCCCAAAGCCGGGGCCCACGACCGCCGACCGGCTGGACTCATGGAAGGAGATTGCCGCGTACCTCAAGCGCGGCACGCGGACGGTCCAGCGCTGGGAGACGGAAGAGGGGTTGCCGATTCACCGCTTGCAGCACGACAAGCTCGGGTCCGTGTACGCCTTCCGCGCGGAGTTGGATGCCTGGTGGGCCAGCCGTGGCGCCACGCTGGCAAGCGAGGCTCCGGCAGAGGCCGAGACGTCGGCCTCCATTGCCGTGCTGCCTTTCGCCGACCTGAGCCGGGAGAAAGATCAGCAGTATTTCTGCGAGGGCGTGGCCGAGGAGATCCTCAACGCGCTGACCCGGGTCCGGGGCCTGCGCGTGGCCTCCAGAACTTCCTCCTTTCAGTTCAAGGACAAAGCGGCCGGCGCCCCTGAGATCGGGCGGAAACTCCGGGTAGGCACGCTGCTGGAGGGCAGCGTTCGCAAAGCTGGGGACCGGTGCCGGATCACCGTGCAGCTCATCAGCGCCGAAGACGGCTACCACCTTTGGTCGGAGACCTACGATCGCGAGATGACCGACATCTTCGCCATTCAGGAAGAGATCGCGCGCCAGGTCGTGCGAGCGCTGGAAGTCACATTAAGCCCCACAGAGAAAGCGGCGCTGGGAAAGACCATCACCAAGGACATCGAGGCTTATGACTTCTATCTGAGGGGACGCAATTTCTATTACCGCTACGGGCCTCGCGATGTCGAGTATGCAATCCAGATGTTCATGCAGGCCATCGAGCGGGACGGGAGGTACGCGCTCGCTTACGCCGGGCTGGCGGACTGCTGGTCGTACCTCTATCTATACGCAGGGCGCAAGGAGGAGGCGCGTTCGCAGGCCGACTGGGCTGGCATACGGGCGGTCGAACTCGACCCCGAGTCCGCCCAGGCGCACGCTTCCCGGGCGCTGGCACTCTCTCTCAACGAGCGGGATGAGGAGGCGGAGAAGGCCTTTGAGACCGCCATCCGGCTCGATCCCAACCTGTTTGAGGCCCGCTACTTTTATGCGCGGCATTGCTTCGTTCACAGCAAGCAGGAGAAGGCCGTCGGTCTCTATGAAGAGGCCATGCGGGTTCGCCCCGAGGATTACCAATCCCCTCTGCTGGTTGCTCAGAGCTACGACGACCTCGGACGCCCGGCCGACGCCAAGACCGCTCGCGAGCGGGGCATCGAACTGGCCGAGCAGCACCTGCGGCTGAACCCGGACGATGCCCGGGCCCTTTACATGGCGGCCAACGGGATGGCGGCCATGGGTCAGAAAGAGCGCGCGCGGGAATGGGCGGAACGGGCGCTGGCGGCGCGGCCGGACGATCCCATGACGCTTTACAACGTCGGCTGTATCTTCTCACTGCTGGGGTGCGCGGACGAGGCGCTTGCCTGCCTGGAGAAAGGCGCCGAGTTGGGCGTGGCCGAGAAGGGCTGGTACGAGCACGACAGCAACCTGGACCCGCTGCGAGAACACCCTCGCTTCAAGGCGCTGCTAGACCGGTTGACGTAACGAGCGCTTGGAGCCGCGGCAATCCGGTCTGAGCCGGCGAAGCCGAGGGTGATTAGGTCAGCGTTGCCGCGAGCGGCGGCGCAATCCCGCAAGAACCAGCGGGACGCCGACCAGGAGCAAGGTCGCTGGCTCCGGCACACCCGCGCCGTCTGGCGCGCTGAAATTCGAAGGCGTGATCGTGCCGGGTCCCATGATGCCGTCAATCGTATACACATAGAACCCGAATGTGTCGCCTGCGACCACGCCGAAGCTGGTTGAACCGGATTGGGAGTTGGCGCCGCCACTGTCCGTCAATTGGGTGGTGCCGCCGTTCAGTATCCAGCCGGCGGGATCCCAGCCGGGACCCATCCCATCGTAGGTCAGGTATGACCAATCGAAGGACACCAAGCCTGACGCCGGCGCGGCGATGGTCCAGCTTGTCGTGCCGCCGCCAGGCCCACTGTCGCCTCCGGTAATCAAGACGGAACCCGGGGCCCCACTGGTATCGACCGAACCGCCCACAGGGTTGCTCAAAGTCCAGAGGGACGGGTCATAGAGGCCGGCAAAACCGATCTGGTCTGCTTGTGCGAGGGCGACTACGGCGAGAAAGAGTACGGTCAACTTGAGGAACTTGTTGATAAAAAATGGTTTGGGCATGATTCGGTCTCCTATCACAAAGAATTAGGATACGTGAAAAACTCTCCGGAATCAAGGTCTAATTTGGGCAGCAACTACCTTGACGCATCAGGTACGCCAGAGGTACCATTGGCCTACGGTCGGAGGCGTGCATGAAGGGCGCCTCCAAACTACGACCGCGTGGAGATCCTGTGGCTACACATACCAATCTTGATGCTCTGATTCCGCGAGAAGACTTTGCGGTTATCGGCAAGGGCGAGCAGGTACCCCGGAACCCATCTGTAAAAATAAACGAATTGGAGCCAACCGGATTCTTTTACGGCGCACTCCGTAAGCCAGACTTTCAACGAGAGACCGCCGAATGGGACCCACGCCGCGTCGTTGGATTGATCCGCACCTTCATCGAGGGAGAGTTGATCCCGGCGGTCATCCTATGGCCGAACCAAGAGCTTCTCTTTGTGATAGACGGCTCACATCGTCTAAGTGCTCTGATTGCCTGGGTCCATGACGACTACGGGGACGGCCCACGATCTCAAACCTTCTTTGGGCACGTCATTCCAGAAGAACAAAAACTTGTTGCTAAACGGACTCGCGAATTGGTTGAGAAGGAGTTCGGGTCATATCAGAGCCACAAGGACGCGATTACAAATCCCTCACAATATGGCCCTGACGTTGTTGCTCGGGCGAGAAGATTCGGAAGTTTGTCGCTTGAGCTTCAATGGGTCAGAGGGAACGCAGACAATGCAGAGGATTCGTTCGTTCGCATCAATCAACAAGCCGCGATAATAACGCCCCAAGAATTAGAGCTTCTTAAGACACGGCAGAAGCCAGCAACCATCGCTGCACGTGCCATCATTCGACGCGGGACAGGGCACAAGTACTGGTACTCCTTCGATGAGAAACAGAAGCAGCAGATCGAGGCTTTGGCCACGGAACTTCATAAGTTGATATTTGAACCCGTCCTTCAGTATCCAATAAAGAGCTTAGACCTCCCCGCTGGCGGGACCGTCTACTCCGCTCCCGCCCTTCGCATGATCTTCGACTTCATCATCATGGCTGTAGGCGCGCCATCCCCCGAGGATGACAGACAAGGTATTAGGACAGTGGAATACCTAACCCGTTGCCGCAGAGTGATGCAATTACTGTTAAGTAATCATTCTTCGTCGCTTGGACTGCATCCGGCTGTTTACTTCTATAGTTGGACAGGCAAGCAACAACCAACCCAGTTTCTCACCATGGCTTCGCTAATTGTAGAGTGGGAACGCAAGAAGAAGTTGCCTGAGTTCATTCAGCGACGTTCTCGATTCGAGTCCTTTTTGATGGGCAACCGATCTCTGCTAAATCAAGTAATTAGAAAATTTGGGACAAAGGATTCAGGGACAAAACATCTGCGGGATTTTTACGAGGATGTGCTAGGAATATTGGGTCATGGGCATCAGGCTGAGGATGTTATCTCGGAACTCCAGAAGGATGCCTCATACGGTTACCTGCAACCCGCCGAGTCAGCTTATGATGGCGTTGCCCCTACGAAGTTCTCGACACAAGTGAAGTCGGGGCTTGTCATGAAGGAACTGCTGACAAAGGCGCATCGGTGCCCTATTTGTAACGGATTGGTGCCACCCCAGGCGATCTCCATCGATCACATTGAGCGAATAAAGGATGGTGGCCTGTCCGTGGTCGAGAATGCCCAGATTACACATCCGTATTGCAACAGCGGATACAAGGAATTGCAGGTCAATAAGGCCGACAAGTGATATGATGGTGCCCAATGAAGCACTCAGCCGAATACGAACGCTTCACGCTGCTGGTGGACCGCGTGATGGCAGTACCACACAGCGTCATCAAGCAACGCGTCGAGGATCATCGCAAGAAGTCTGCAGAGAACCCAAATCGACCCGGTCCGAAGCAGAAAGGCAATCAAGCCTTCCGCTTCGGCCCCCGAAGCAACCGGCCAGCGCTAGTTGACCGCCGGTATTTCTGCCACCTTGCCGGTGACTTCGGCCCACGTCAAACGCTTTCCCACGATCTGTCGGACGGCCAAATCAAAGCGCTCACTGTCGGTCATGTCCTTGCGGTTGTTGTATCGGAAGGCCTGCTCATCAAGATAACGGAACAGGTGGAAGGGCTCCACGCTGATGTAGGTTCCGCTGATCCCGCGCTTCAAGAGGCTCCAGAAATTCTCCAGGGTGTTGGTGTGAACCTTGCCCTCCACGTAGCACTTGGCATGGTCAATCACGAGATGCTGGTACTCGTTCGCCAAATCGTTGTAGGATGGCAGGGCGTCGGTATAGAGGACGGAGCCGGGCTCAACGTGCTTCCTGACCTCGGCTTGAAGGGCGTTCTTCCTGCGATTCGGAACAACGCTGGTGCGGACCTTTCCGCCGCGCTCGACGATCCCCATCACGGCGGTCTTGTCCTTGCCTCCGGTCCCCCTGATGCGCCGGAGTTTGACATCGGAGTGCATGTTGCGGGCCTTGCCGCCGATGAAGGTTTCATCCGCTTCGACTTCGCCGCCGAGTTTCCCGCCGTCTTCGCCCTGCAAGGCGAGTCGGAGGCGCTGAAGCATGAACCATGTGGACTTCTGGCTGATTCCAGTCGCCCTCGAAATCTCATAGCTGCTGACTCCGTTCTTGCAGTTTGCGAGCATCCACATCGCGAGCAGCCACTTGTCCAGCCCAATCGGGGAATCTTCAAAGATCGTCCCGGTCTTGATGCTGAACTGGGCATGGTCATGCCGGATCTTGCATTGCCAGATGCGACGGGAAGCCACAAAGCCGACATTCCTGGAGCCGCAACGCGGGCAAATGACGCCCTTCGGCCAGCGCCGCGCCACGAGGTAGTTCAGACAGTTTTCGGCGTCCGCGAAGTGCAGGATCGCATCTTGCAAGGTCTTTGGTTCGTTAACCATAGACCCATTATAAGGCAGATTGTCTGATGTGTCAAGTTAATTATTGCCCTAATTTGGATTTTCAGGTACCGGTACTGCTACCGTGGCGCCACCACGCCGGGCTCATTTTCGCGCAGGCCGGTGCTCCAGCCGGGGTACCAGCGGAACACGTTGCCGGTGAGGCTCCCGATGAAGATGTCGCCTTTGCGGCCCAGCGCCAGCCAGTGGCCGGGGCTCTCCATGGAGCCGAGGATCTTGCCGGAAGCGATGTCGATGCGCATGATGCGGCCCGCCAGGGTATCGTAGGCGATGTTCTTGCCCTTGTTGCGATGGGTCACGATCCAGAGCTCGTCATTGGCGTTGATATCCATGCCCTGCGTCGCCCCCAGGTGCGTCCACTGGCGCAGGAACTTGCCATTGGCGTCGAAGATCTGGATGCGGTTGTTCTCGCGGTCGCTGACGTAGAGGTTTTGGCGGGAATCGATCACGATCGCTGAGGTCGTCGTAGTCGAGCGCCAGCGCGTACACGCGTTGCGCAACCAGCTCCGGGACGGTGTGCGAGATCAGCCACGGCTGGCGCCGGTCCTCAAAGCAAGCCGCCAGGCGAGGCAGCAGGTTCAGCCGCCGATCCGTTTCCCGCAGTAGCACCGCACCGGCATCGGAGGTCATCGTGCCGCCGTCAAAGCGGGCCACCACCTCGCGCGAAAAATGGGCTTGGAACTCGAATGATTCTTGGTTGCACTGTGTCATAGCGAAAGCCGCTTTCTCCTTGGCCCTAACTGTTGTGTGGAAACTCAGTTATGCCACGAAAGGCGGCTTTTTGCTAGACCCCGCGTGAGAAAAGACGGCGAGGCCCGTTGACGTAACGAGCGCTTGGAACCGCGGCAATCCGGTCGGAGCCGGCGAAGCCGAGGGTGATTAGGTCAGCGTTGCCGCGAGCGGCGGCGACGCGCCACCGTCAGCAGGAGCAGCCCTGCTCCGCAAAGAGCTATGCTCGCGGGTTCGGGGACCTCACTCCCACTGGTTTCCACGGCGATGTCGTCTAGCTGTTGCGAGCCCGGATCGTTGCGGAAACCGAACATCAGCACGGTTGAGTCGCCCGTAGCCAGCAAGCTGGAATAAGTCTCCAGACGATAGGCGAACGTGGGGATGTTGGCTTGATCGAAGATCGCCGTGCCGTTCCAGAACACCGCGAACTCATTGGGCGTTCCAGAGGTTTCCTGGTGCCAGAAGCTCAGGGTATACGTCTGCCCGGGCGTTGTGGTGAGCGCCTGTGAGATATAGCCCAAACTGCCTACCGGCCCAAAACAAGCACCGTACGTGCCGCTATGCGTACAGGACGTGCTCACTGTCATGAATCCCGTGTTGCCGCTTAGGGTCCAGCCTGTGAAGTCGCCGGCTTCAAAGCCCGGGTTGGTGATGAAAACGGGGCCGGCCTTGGTCGGCGTCGGGAACAACGTGATGAGAACGAGTGCGAGAACACCGACTACGAGCACGCGCATACCTAAAACCTCCGTGGCACTTTAATCTACTTCCATGAAGTATAAGGGCGCCCCCCCCGCATGTCAACATTCCAGAGGGAATTCGTGCTTTATGAGTCCCGGCGGCCCCAAGCGCCCGCGAGAGGGCCAGTTTGGTCCCTCCCAAGGATCCCGAAGCCGTAGCCCGGCCGCGCTTTGCCCACTCCCCGTCGGAGAACGGCTGCGCCCTCACCCCTCCTGCAGCAACCGGAGCAGCTTTTCCTTGAGCGACGCCGCGCCCGCCTCGTCGGGACTGATCACCAGCACCGTGTCGTCTCCCGCGATGGTGCCGACCACCTCCGGCCATGACTCGCGGTCGAGGGCGGCGGCGAGCGTGCCGGCGTTAGCCGGTGAGGTCTTGAGCACAACCAGGTTCCGGGCCACGCGCGCATCCAGCAGGAAATCAGCGGCTACAGCCGTAAAGCCAGGGCCGCTGGCCTCGCGGACGATCTGCTTGTAGCCTTCCGCGGTCTTCACCAGCCCCAGCTCGCGGATGTCGCGTGAGAGCGTGACCTGCGTGGCCGCCACGCCGAGTTCCTTCAGTGTGCGCGCCAGTTCTTCCTGCGTGTGCACCGGTCGCCCCCGGATGAGGTTGAGGATCTGTCCTTGGCGGTAGCTCTTGTTCATGAGCGCATGACCGCGAGGCGGTGCTCAGCCTCTTCGAGTGCCTTCGACACAGCCGCCGGCCCGGTGCCCCCCGGAACCTCTCTCGTCTTCATCCCTTCGTGCGGCCGAAGCAGCCGGACCATCTCCGGCGTGAACTCGGGGGCAAATGCCGACAGCGCCTCGGGCGTCCAGTCCGAGGGCCGCTTGCCCTGACGGACGCTCTCCAGCACCAGCCGCCCGACAAGTTGGTGTGCATGGTGGAACGGAGTCCCGGCCCGCGACAGCGCCTCGGCCAGGTCCGTCGCGACCACCCAGCTCTCCTCCGCGGCGGCGGCGGTCTTCTCAGGACGCAGCGTCGCCGATTCGACGACGACCCGCGCCATTTCCAGCGATCCGGCAAGCTGATCCGCCGCCTCGAACAGCGGTTCTTTGTCCTCCTGCATGTCGCGGTCGTACGTAAGGGGGAGTCCCTTCATCGTCACAAAGAGGGAGCCGTAGGCTCCGAATACGCGGCCGCACTTGCCCCGGATCAGCTCCAGTGAGTCCGGGTTCTTCTTCTGCGGCATCAGGCTCGACCCGCTGGTCACCTCGTCGCCCAGCTCCAGCCAGCCGAATTCTTCGCTCGAATACAGAATCCAATCTTCCGCCAGCCGGCTCAGGTGGAGCATGGTGAGAGCGGCGGCGTGCAGGAAATCCAGCACGAAATCGCGGTCCGCCGACGCGTCCATGCTGTTCCGCGTGATGCCCTCGAATCCGAGATCGCGCGCGATCTCCTCGCGGTCGAAGGGGAACCCGCTGCCGGCCAGCGCGCCCGACCCCAGCGGCAGCAGGTTGGCCGCGCGGCGCGCATTTCCCAGCCGCTCCCAATCGCGGGCGAACATTTCGAAGAAGGCCAGCAAGTAGTGCGGCCATAGCACGGCCTGCGCGCGCCGCATGTGCGTGAACCCCGGCAAGACCGCTTCCGGATAACGGCGGGCCAGCGCCACCAGCCCTCCCATCAACTCCACCAACAGGGACCGGGTTTGATCGATCCTCTCACGCAGCCACAGTCGCGTGTCGAGCGAAACCTGCTCGTTACGGCTGCGGCCGGTGTGGATTTTGTCGGCGACAGCCCCAGCCCGCTCCTTCAGCTTGCGGATGACCAGCGTATGCACATCCTCGTCCGTCGCACCTTCGAAGAAGGCGGGCTGGCGCGACTCTTCGCGGATCAGGTCGAACGCCTCCACGATGGCCGCCCGCTCCTCTGCGGTCAGAATGCCGACGCGTTCCAGTGCCCGCGCGAAGGCCTGCGAGCCTCGGATATCGGCGCCGAACAGCCTCCGGTCGAAGGCCAGCGAGTTCGAGAAGCGCTCGAAGACCTCGGACGGACCGTGCTCGAAACGGCCACCCCAGAGTTTCATGACGTCTTCTTCGTGACCGTTGCTCGGATTTGAATCGGCAGGCCGATCAGGTTGATGAAGCCCAGGGCGTCCTTCTGGTCGTAGCTGGCGCCCATGGTGAAGCTGGCGATATCCAGCGAGTAAAGCGAATAGGGCGACTTCCGGCAAACCGGCTCGATGTTGCCCTTGTAGAGGCGCAAGGTGACCTCGCCGGTGGTGGTGCGGCCGGTGGTTTCGAAGAAGGCGTCGAGAGCCTCCCGCAGAGGCGTGAACCAGAAGCCGTTATAGACCAGCTCCGCGTAATCCACCGAGAGCTTCTGCTTGTAGTGGAGGATGTTCTTGTCGAGAGTCAGGGCCTCCAGCTCCCGGTGGGCCGCCAGGATGATGCTCCCGCCGGGCGTTTCGTAGCAGCCGCGCGATTTCATGCCGACAAACCGGTTTTCCACGAGGTCGGTCCTGCCGACGCCGTGCTCGCCCCCGATGCCGTTCAGCGTCTCCAGCAAGCTGGCTCCTGAGACGTAGTGCTGGCCGTTGACCGAAACCGGCCGGCCCGCGTCGAAGCCGATGGTGACCTCGGCCGGCTTGTCGGGAGCCTGCTTCGGGCTCTTGGTCAGCATCCAGATCTCGTCTGGCGCCGCGTTGGCCGGGTCTTCCAGCGCGCCGCCTTCGTGTGAGATGTGCCAGATGTTGCGATCCCGGCTGTAAATCTTGGTCGAGGTGGCGGACACCGGGACGTTATGACTGGCGGCGTAGGCCAGCGCGTCCTCGCGGCTCTTGATGTCCCACTCGCGCCACGGCGCAATGACCTGGAGCTGCGGGGCCAGGGCCTTGTAGGTCAGCTCGAAGCGCACTTGGTCGTTGCCCTTGCCGGTGCAGCCGTGCGCCACGGCATCGCACCCGGTCTTCAGCGCGACCTCCACCTGCCGCTTGGCGAGCAGAGGGCGCGCGACCGAGGTCCCCAGCAGGTACTTGTGCTCATAGACGGCGCCGGCGCGGACCAGCCGCCACAGGTACTCGGTGACGAACTCCTCGCGCATGTCCTCGATGTACACTTCCGACGCGCCTGTCTTGAGAGCCTTCTGTTCCAGGCCCGCCAGCTCGTCGTCACCCTGGCCGATGTCGCCGCACACGGCCACGACCTCGCACTGGTAGTTCTCCTTGAGCCACGGAATGATGACGGACGTATCCAGCCCGCCTGAGTAGGCGAGCGCAACTTTCTTGGCTTTTCTCATATGAATATGATCCCGCACGGGCCGGGCATGGCCGGCCCCTACAACAACATCAACAACAGTGCTTTCTGTGAGTGAAGACGGTTCTCCGCCTGGTCGAACACCACGGATTGGGGCGACTCGATGACCTCGTCGGTCACCTCCTCTCCGCGTTTCGCCGGAAGGCAGTGCATGAAGATTGCCTCCGGTTTGGCCAAAGACATGAGCCTGGCGGTCACTTGGTAGGCCTGGAAAGCATCCAACCGCTCCGCCTTCTGGCCTTCCTGACCCATGCTGGCCCACACGTCGGTGTAGACCGCGTCCGCGCCCGCCACCGCCGCCTCGGGGTCATGGGAAACCGTCACCGTGCCGCCCGACTCGGAGGCCAGATCCGCCGCCTTCTCCGCAATCTCCCGCTTCGGCCCGTAGCCCTTCGGAGTGGCGACCGCGACATTCACGCCGAGCCGCGCGGCGGTCACGAGCAGCGAGTGCGCCACATTGTTCCCGTCCCCGACAAAAGCCAGCTTCAGCCCGGCGAGTTCCTTAAAACGTTCTGTCAACGTCAGGACGTCGGCCAGGGCCTGGCAGGGATGGTAGAGGTCACTCAACGCGTTGATGACCGGCACGCTCGACCAGTGCGCCAATTCATCGATCGTGTTCTGCGAGAACGTTCGGGCGACGATGCCGTTCGTCCATCGATCCAGATTGCGGGCCACGTCCTTTACCGGCTCCCGGTCGCCGACCGGGCCTACGCTCAAAATGGAGCCGCCTCCCAACTGCGCGATCGCGACCTCGAAGGTGAGCCGTGTCCGAAGGGACGGCTTCTCGAACAGCAACGCCACATGGCGGGCTTTGAGGGCGGTGGCGAACCCGCCTGGATTCCGCTTCACCTCGAGCGCCAGGTCGAGCAGGTAGGAGACCTCTTCCGTGGCCAGATCCAGGTCGTTGGTTACGTTCCTGGCTTCCAGCTTCCAAATGCCGCCGATTGAATTATTATTCACCCTACTGAATAATTACACATTCAGGGTCGGGCGTCAAGCGGGGCAACAAGGGCTATCGGATATAATCGTTTGAACTGTGTGTAACCCCGGGAGAGCCCGTAAGCGACACGTCCTGCTGGCGGGGTTGATGTTCGGATTGACTCTGATGGCCGGATTCGCCTGGGCCCAGGACCGTGCTGGTACGGTGTCCGGCATTGTCCGCGACCCCGCTGGCGCTGTTGTGCAGGGAGCGGACGTGCATCTTCGCAGCGCCTCCACGGGACTGATCCGGGAGACCGTCACCGATGCCTTGGGTAGGTACCGTATCCCGTCGCTTGAACCCGGCGAATACGAGGTAACCGCCGGGAAACCCGGATTCAAACGGAGTACCCGGCAGGGCGTGATCGTCGAGCTGGATCGGGAGGCGGTCGTGTTTCACTCTCTCCAGATCGGAGACGTTCAGGATTCCGTGGTGGTCAGCGACGCCACACCCCTCCTGGAGGCCAGCAGTTCGGTCATCTCCAATATCGTCGACAGCAGGACTATCGAGGCACTCCCGCTCAACGGGCGCGACTACATTCAACTGGCTACCCTTCAGGCGAATGCCCCGGTTGCCCGGGCGCGAACGCGGAACGTCAATAACGGGTATGGAATTCAGATCAGCGTCGGGGGATCTCGGCCTTTCCAAAACGGCTTCCGCTTGGACGGCATCGATCTCAGCACTTACAACGGCTCCGCGCCGGCGAGCATCAACGGAGTCAACCTGGGCGTGGATGCGATCCAGGAGTTCACCGTGCTGACTAGTGCCTTCAGCGCGCAGTACGGCCGGGCTGCCGGGGGTATCGTCAACGCGGTCACGCGTTCCGGCGGGAACGTGGCGCATGGGAGTCTGTATTACTTTCACCGCAACGACAATCTTGACGCCCGCAACTTTTTTGACCCAGAGGAGCCGCCGGAGTTCCGGCGCCACCAGTTTGGCGGGTCGCTGGGCGGGCCGTTGCTCAAGAACAAGACGTTCTATTTCGCCAATTACGAAGGGCTGCGGGAAGCGCGTGGGGTGACAACCATCAATACTACGCTGAGTGAGAAGGCGCGCCAGGGGTTGCTCAGCACAGGGACAGTGGCCGTGGATCCCGTAATGGCCAAGATCGTGCGAATGTATCCCGTGCCCAACGGCGAAGTCCTGGGTGATACCGGCCTGCTGATCTTCCAGAATCCCCAAGTCGGTCACGAGAACTTCGCCGTCGGTCGAGTGGACCATACCCTCAGTGATTTGGACAAGCTGTTCTTCCGTTACTCTTTCGATGGCGGTGATCGCACCGGCGACACGGACTTCGCCGTGGGCAGGACGCACGACGCCACGCGGTCTCAATCTCTGGTGGCGGAAAGCTCGCATGTCTTTTCACCCCGGCTGCTCAACACCGCCCGAGTTGGGCTGATGCGAACCCTGACGACCTTCGGCGAAACCTCGATCGATGCGCCGGGGACGGATGACCCCAGCCTCGCGTTCGTGCCTGGTGCCAAGACCGTCGGGATTATCGATGTAACGGGTCTGACTCTTTTCCCGGGTGGCAGCGGTTCTCTGGAGTACGGAACATATGTCTTCAACTCCTTCCAGGGTCTGGACGACGCGACGTTCGTCACCCCGGCTCACTCCGTGAGCATCGGCGCGCGTTTGGAGCGGACGCACCTGAACACCGACAACCCCAACCGGGTCAACGGGGAGTACCGCTTCCCGGGAATCGCGCAGTTCTTGACCAACGCTCCCGACCGGTTCAGGGCAATGGTGCCGGGAACGGACTCTGTTCGGGGGTACCGCCAGTGGATTGCGGCCGCCTATATACAGGATTCGTGGAGGGTGAGGACCGGGCTCACTATGGACCTGGGGCTGCGCTACGAGTCCGCCAGCGTGCCTGTGGAAGTGAACGGCAAGTCCGCGAACCTGGATGCGCTGACCGATACTCAGATGCGCGTCGGCGGGCCTCTCTTCGATAAGCCCTCCGGCTTCGATTTTGCTCCGCGAATCGGCTTGGCCTGGGATCTTCGGGGAAACGGTTCCACCGTGCTCCGCAGCGGATATGGCGTCTTCCCCGATCTGGTCCTGTCGCAGTTCCTCATGATCTTCGGACTCCGCAATCCCCCGTTCTTTTTGCGGGGCAGCACACGGAATCTGAAGCCCGGCGATTTCCCTCAGGGCGGCTATGAGGTCTTCCTGCAGAATCCCAATGCCGAGCTTCGAGTGGAGCGGGTTCCGCAGCAGTTCGGCCAGCCCTATGTGCAGCACTGGAACATGAACATCGAACATCGGCTGACGGAAAACAACAGCGTGCGGGTCGCCTATGCAGGGTCCCACGGCTTGAACCTCTCCTCGATCACGAATGACGCCGACCTGGCAGAGCCGGTGATTCTCCCCGACGGCAGGCTTTTCTTCCCCGCCGGCGCCGCGCGAATCAACCCCGTCTTCAGCCAGATCCGGAACCGCCAGTTCGATGCGCAATCGTTCTATCACGGGCTGAACGTGCAGTTGCGCCGCAGGCTCAGCCGATCCCTGGAAGGACAGTTGTCCTATAGCTTCTCCAAGAGCATTGACGACAGCTCCGGTTACTTTTCGTCGCTGGAATCGTCCAATGCGGCGACGCTGCCGCTGAACGGTAACCCGCGATACAACCGCGGCCTCTCCTCATTCGATGTGCGCCACAACTTCGTGCTCGGCGGAACGTTTCAGTCGCCTTCGCTTGGGCGCGTTTGGCGGCAGCGCTTCCTGGGCGGCTGGGGACTTGGCTGTATCGCCACTTACGCGTCCGGGCTCCCTTTTTCCGCCCGCCTCGGCTACGACGCCGCGCGTACGCAGACGAACACGCCGGACTACACCTCAGGGCAACGTCCCGACTTGGCGCCAGGCGCCAGCGGTAATCCAGTCACAGGCGACCCCCGGGGTTGGGTGGACACGAAAGCCTTCCTCCGTCCGCAGGACGGTTTCCTCGGCAACCTTGGGCGCGACACCATGGTCGGCCCTAGCATGGCGAGCATCGATCTCTCGCTGGCAAAGAGCGTCGGACTCGCGGCTCTGGGGGATGCGGGCCGTCTCGAGTTGCGGGCCGAGTTCTTCAATTTGTTGAATCACGCGAATTTCGACCTTCCCGATCCGGAGCGGATGGCGATCTTCACAAGCTCTTCCGTGCAGGAGGATGCGGGGCGCATCTCGAGCGCCGCTCCGAGCCGCGAGATTCAGTTCGGAATTAGATTGCGCTTCTGATGCTGGATGACTTGATCATGTTCCGTCGTTTCGTCGCCGGCCTGAGGCGATTCCTCCGGACGCCGCTCTCCCCCTCGGATTGCCGGCGGCTCATCCAGGAGAGTCTCAGCGATCGGGAGCGCAGCTTCCTGCTTCTGATCCGGAAGGCGGTGTACGAGTACCCCGGAAGCCCTTATCTTGCCCTGCTTAAGTGGGCTGGCGTAGAATTTGGCGACCTCGAACGCCTGGTGTCTCAGGACGGGATCGAGGGCGCCCTCGGAGCGTTGCATACTGCCGGCGTGTGGGTTGGTCTCGAGGAGGTCAAGGGCCAGCGCCCCATCGAACGGCCGGGTTTCACGCAGAAGGTGGAGGAGAGAGATTTCGACAATCCCTTACTGGTGGGGGAGTTCGAGACTACTACCGGGGGCAGCACAGGACCCCGAAGGCGGATGCCGTTCGATTTCCATCAACTGGTCCACGAAACCGCGTGTAAGTTCCTCTACCACGAAGCCAATGGTATCGCCTTCTCCCCGTACGCCCTCTGGCGTGGGGTCCCGCCCTTTGCCTCCGGGTTGAAGAACGCATTGGCCCTGGCGAAATGGGGCAATCCTGTCGAACGCTGGTTTTCCCCGACCGCGGTCTCCTGGAAGCCGAACATGCTCAAGTCGACCGTTCTCGGCGCCTGTGCCATCAGACTCGCCCGCCTTCACGGTTATCCGATTCCGGCGCCTGAACACGTGCCTCTGGGGGAAGCCCGGCGCGTCGCTACCTGGCTGGCAGGGAAAGTCCGGCAAGGGCTGTCACCTGTCCTGGGCCTTCCCGCCAGCGCATCCGTCAGGGTCTGCCGCTCGGCCAAGGAGGCCGGGCTGGACATCGCCGGGACGGTTTTCCGCGTCGGAGGTGAGCCTTACACCGAGGCCAAACTGCGGGTTCTTGAGGAACTCGGCGCGCGCGCGGTCACGGCCTGGTCGATGGCCGAAGCGGGATCCCTCGGGGGCGGGTGCGCCGCGCCGGAAGTGCCTGATGAGGTGCACCTCTTCAGCGGCAAGATCGCCGTGGTGCAGCGGTCCAGGCCGCTTTCTGACGGGGAATCCCGAGTGAATTCCCTTTACCTGACGACTCTGTTGACTTCGGCCCCAAAGATCATGCTCAATCTCGACACGGGGGACTATGGTGTTCTGAACCACCGACGGTGCGGCTGCCTGATGGATCAAGCCGGCCTCGACCTTCATCTGCACACCATACGCAGCTACGAAAAGCTGACCACTGGCGGGATGCACTTCATGGGCAGCAGGTTGCTGACCCTGGTGGAGGAGATTCTCCCGGCGAAACACGGTGGTGTTGCCACTGATTATCAGATCGTTGAGCAGGAGCAGGGAGCACTCAGCGAGGTCACGGTCGTCATCAGCCCTCGCGTTGGGGAAGTGGATGACCGTGCGGTCAAAGGGACAATCCTCCAGTTTTTGGCCTCTGGCTCCAGAAGTAACCGCTCCATGGCGGAGCATTGGCGGCAGGGGGACACGATCAGGGTGATTCGCGGGGAGCCCTATGCTACAGATGCTGGCAAGGTCCCAGCCCTTCGAATTCTCCGAGAATAGGAGATGTCCTGATCTGGACCTGGAGGTTGAGTTGGTATCAAGATCCGTCGAACTCACGCGCGGCTCGAAGGAGCGGACCGGTGTCCGAAAAGGCTTGGGCTTTGGCCCCGGAGTCGTGTTCCTCCTGGCCGTGACCGGGCCGAGGGACCTGGTGACCAACTCCGTGGCCGGAGCCAGCTATGGGTACGCCACGCTGTGGGTTCTGCTCGTCGTGGTCGCCGCGCGTTTCTTCATCTTGGAAGCCTCCGGTCGCTATGCCCTGGCAACCGAGGAGAGTCTCCTCACGGGGTATGCGCGGGTGGGGCGTTGGGTAAACTGGCTGATCCTTTTGTCCCTGATACTCAAGCGTCACCTCGCCAATATCTACCTGGTCCTGTTCCTGGGCAGCGTTTCCCAGGTTTTGGCGCCGTTGCCTGTACGGTTTGGCCGCGCCTTCTGGGCGCTTTTCTTTTGCGCGATCGGGTTTGCCCTGATGTACTGGGGGCGGTATCGCGTAGTGGAGCTCTTCAGCAAGCCCGCCGCCGTGGCACTCGGCGCATCCATGCTCGCGGTCGCATTGCTCTCGCGGCCGGACCCGGGCGCCATCGCCCAGGGAATGTTCGTTCCTTCCGTGCCGCCGCATCAGGGCGTTTACAGTTACGCCTTCCTTGTAATGGCTCTGGCAGGGTCCAGCGCGGGTTCGTTGAGCAACCTCAAGTACGCCTCCTTTGTGCGCGAGAAAGGTTGGAGGGACATCTCGGCGCTGCCGCGCCTGCGTGTGGATCTGCTCTTGGGCGTAATGGGGATCTTCGCGATGGGCGCGCTGATGCAGATCGCGGCCGCGGCCACGCTGAAGCCCTTGGGCGTCCAGTTGAAAGAGGTGGTGGACCTCTTGCCTCTGTTCTCCGGTGCCTTGGGGCCGGCGGGAAAGATTATCTTGAGCTTCGGCATCTGGGCGATCGCGTTCAACACGTACCTGGCAAGCAATACCGGCTATAGCTTAATGGCTTCGGACATCTACTACGGACTGATCCGCCCTTCCGCCGCCCGAGCCTTGCCGGCCAAGGCAGCCGCCTCGCAGGCACACCGGCCTGCGTACCGGGGGTGGCTGGTCTTCTTTTGTGTTACGCCGCTGTATGCGTTCTTCACGGACTGGACTCCGGTTGGAGTCACGTTGCTGGCGGCCTCGGTCGAAGTCGTTTTGCTCTTGCTGGTGGTGCCGGTCCTCTGGCGGCTGACCGCCGACAAGAAACGTATGGGGCGCTTCGCCAACGGCTGGGGCACGAATGCCGTGATGCTTCTCATGGTCGTGATGGCGGTCGTTTTGACCTGTCAGAACGCAACCCAGTTTTGGACAGCGCACATCGCCCGGCTCTTCAAGTAGACGGTACAATAGGGGGCTGTATCCCGCCGGAGAAACATATGAAGAACAATGGGCGACGATTGCATAACCGGTTTTCCGCGGTGGTTGTGGTTCTTGCCCTCGCGCTGGGCGCGGGGGGCGTGGCGATCGCGGCACAATACGAAGCGGGAGGCGACGTCCCGTACGTCCCGACACCGCCCGAGGTCGTCGAGGCCATGTTGAAGCTGGCCAACGTCAAGAGCGGCGACTTCGTCGTCGACCTGGGCTGCGGCGACGGGCGCATCGTGGTTATGGCGGCCGGGAAGTTCGGCGCGCACGGCCGCGGCGTGGACCTCAACCCGGTGCGCATCAAGGAGGCCGAGGCCAATGCCCAAAAGGCGGGCGTGACGGATCGAGTCAAGTTCGTGCAGGGCAACTTGTTCGAAGCCGACATCAAAGATGCCACCGTGGTGACGCTGTACTTGCTTCCGGACGTGAATCTGAAGCTCCGGCCGAAGCTTCTCAAAGACCTGAAAGTCGGCACGCGGATTGTCTCGCACAGCTTCGACATGGGCGACTGGCAGCCCGAGAAGAAGATCGAACTCGGCTGGCGGCGGATCTATCTCTGGACGGTCACCGAAGAGGCTAAGAAGCTCTACGGCGGCCTGTAGGAACCAATGGCCGGAGCGCTCCAGGAGGCGGGTCTGAAGTCCCTCGGCGAACTGGCCGCAATGCCGGGTCTCCGCGAGTGCCTGCGCTGGTTCACTGACCAGAAGCAGTGGATCCATGACAAGCACATCCAGCTCAGCCGTATCCCTGCCCCTACGTTCTTCGAGCAGGCGCGGGCTGAGTGGGTCGCCGGCGAGTTGCGGGGATTAGGCTGCGACGTACGCCTGGACGGGGCGGGTAACGTGGTTGCCCGCCCCAGAAAGGCCCCTCAGCAACCCTGCGTGGTGCTGTCCGCGCACTTGGACACAGTGCTCGCGCCGCGTTCGCGTGATGAGATCGTCGTGGAACCTGACGGCAGACTGCGGGGACCGGGCGTTTCCGACAATGGCGCCGGGCTGGCGGCGCTGGTGGCAGTGGCCGCCGCGCTCGACGCGGCTCCCGCAATGGAGGACCTCCATTGCGGTCTCCTGCTGCTCGCCAACGTGTGCGAGGAAGGCGAAGGCAACCTGAGCGGCATGCGGCACTTCTGCGACGATTCGCCCGAGGGGGCCCTGGCGCGGGCCTTCCTGGTCCTGGACGGGCCCGCCACCGATCACATCACCTGCTCTGGCCTGGAGAGCCGCCGTTTTGAGGTGAACTTCAAGGGCACGGGCGGCCACAGTTGGAGCGACTTCGGCACCGGCAACCCAGTGCACGCGCTGGCTAGGGCCGTCGCGCTGTTTCTCGAGGAGCAGGGCGATGGCCGGGGCGCCTCGGCCCGCCGCAGTTCATTCAACGTCGGGATTATCGAAGGCGGTTCCAGTATCAACGCCATCCCGTGGTGCGCGAGAGCCAAGGTTGACCTGCGCTCGGAAACGAGCGAGGGAGTCGAAGCGCTCGCCTCCTCGCTGGCCGCCTGTGTGGAAAGGGGAGCGGAGCTGGAGAATGCCGTCGCCACCGGAGACAAGGTTACGGCGGCAGCCCGCATGATAGGCTCCCGTCCTGGGGGACACCTTCCGGAGAAGGCTGCGATCCTGAGCTTCATCAAGGCAGTCGATTCCCATCTTGGCATCCGGTCCGCGGCGGACTGCGCCTCCACGGATGCTAATATCCCTCTGTCCAAGGGCTTGCAGGCTGTCTCCATTGGCGCGGGAGGGCAGGGTGGAGGTGCGCACACGCCCCTCGAGTGGTACCACCCCGGCGGGCGGGACCTTGGCCTCAAGAGGATCATCCTTACCCTTTCCCTCTTGATGCGTCACGCCGCTCTCGCCCAGGGCGAAGAATGATGGCCGCCTCTCCCGCCCGTACCTGGCGTGCGGACCTCGCGTTGGTAATCGTCGTCGCCATCTGGGGAGCGACATTCGTGCTGGTGAAGGAGGCCCTCCAGGATGCCTCGACGCTGCTTTTTCTCGCGCTTCGCTTCAGCCTGGCCTCGATCATCCTGGCGCTGGCCTTCGCGGGCCGGTACACGGGCTTTACCGCCCTCAAGTCGTCCTTGACCGGAGGCTTGCTGGCGGGTCTGTGCCTTTTCTGCGGCTATTTCTTCCAGACCGCGGGGCTCCGCCACACCACGCCGTCCAAGTCCGCCTTCATTACGGCTCTCTCTGTGGTGATGGTGCCTTTGCTCGTCTCGCTCGTCCATAAGAGTGTGCCCCACGCCGCGGAAGCGGCGGGCGTCGTGCTGGCAACAGCCGGTCTGGGTTTGATGACGCTCCAACGTGACAGCCTGAGATTGAGCACGGGCGACCTTCTGACGCTGGTGTGCGCCTTCGCATTTGCCGTGCACGTTGTGGTTCTCGCCCATTTCTCGATCAAGTCCAGTCTGGAGGTGCTCAGCCTCACCCAGATTGCGACTGCCGCCGTGGTCGCCTTAAGCACCTTCTGGTGGGCCGAGACCCCGCGCGTCCGATGGAGCGGGGGCCTGCTCGTGGCTCTTGTGGTCACCGGCCTGTTTGCTACCGCCCTGGCCTTCACGGTTCAGGCCTGGGCGCAGCGGCACACCAGCCCGACCCGGACGGCGCTGATTCTCGCTCTTGAGCCGGTCTTCGCCTGGGTCACCTCGTTTGTTCTCACGGGAGAGCGGCTCTCCCGGCGCGGAATGGCCGGAGGATTCCTGATCCTGAGCGGGGTGCTGCTGGCGGAACTGAAACCATCCTGGGCGAGGAGGCATCCATTTAAGAAGAGAGCCTCCCTGGTTGGTGTCCTATAATTAAGATCACGGAAAAGGCGTAGAGGAAATTGTATGAATATGCTGGAAACAATGCGCAGGCAGAAGTTCCTGTCTTTCTCGCTGCTGCTGTTCACGCTGTCGATCGGCATTCTGATCGGGACTCTGCTGAGGAGCGGCGTCCGCGCCCAACAGGGCCAGGCGGCCACCGACGCCACTCCGCTGACGATTCCCAACCCGGTCCAGTTGTCGACCGCTTTCTCGCAGCTTGCCAAACGGCTGGAGCCATCGGTGGTCAACATCACCACGGATTACATCCCGAAGCAGCAACCTTCGGCCCGCAATCGCAAGCAGCAGGTCGTCCCGCCGGACCAGGGCGACGATCAGGGTTTCGATCTCTTCCGGCGCTTTTTCCAGGGTCCCTTTGGCGAGGCGCCGGGGCCCCAGCGCACGGCCGGCACCGGGTCAGGCGTGGTTGTGGATCCCAAGGGGTACATCCTGACCAACAACCACGTGGTGGACCAGGCCGACCGCATCAAGGTCAAGCTTCACGGCGATGACACGGAGTACACAGCCAAGTTGATCGGCACGGATAGAGAGACCGACCTCGCCGTCATCAAGATCGACGCGCCGAGGAAGCTGGATGCGGCCAAGATAGGAAACTCGGACGCGGTCCAGGTTGGCGACTGGGCGGTGGCGATCGGTTCGCCGTTCGGGTTGGAAGCGACGGTGACGGCCGGCATCATCAGCGCCAAGGAGAGAGACCTCCCGGGCGCTGAGCAGTTCCAGCGTTTCCTGCAGACCGATGCCGCCATCAACCCAGGCAACAGCGGCGGGCCGCTGCTCAACATCAACGGCGAGGTCATCGGCCTCAACACCGCCATCGCCACCAACACGAATGGCTACCAGGGCGTGGGTTTCGCGCTCCCCATCAACACCGCCGTCAAGGTTTACAACCAGATCATCAAGACCGGCCGCGTCACGCGCGGCTCGATCGGCGCGCAACTTCAGCAGAGGACCGACCCCGAACTGCTGAAGGTCTACGGCGCCGCCAATGGAGCCTTCATTAGCTCCGTGTCCCCGGGCGGCCCTGCCGACAAGGCCGGCATGAAAGAGGCTGACGTTATCGTCTCCTTGAACGGGAAGCCGATCAAGACCAACGACGAGTTCATCAACGCCGTGGCGGATACGCCGGTTGATTCGCAAGCTACGCTCGGCATCATCCGCGAAGGGAAACGGATGGACCTTAAGGTGACCATAGGCGACCGTGCGGAAGTATGGGCCGACAACCCGCGTATCGGAGGACGGCGAAACGAGGACAACGGCAAGACCGAGTCAGCCGGCATGAGGTTCGGGCTCTCGGTGCGCAATCTTACGGCCTCTGAGCGGTCCGATTCCGGCCTTACCGGCAAGAGCGGGGTGCTGATCACTGACGTTGACCCTGCCTCTTTCGCCGACGACATCGGAATCCAGGCCGACGATGTGGTGACCGAGATCAACCGCCAGCCCGTCACGTCGGTCGAAGACATCCGCCGCATCCAGTCCGGGCTGAAGCCGGGCGACGTCGTGGCGTTCCGCGTCATGCGGGCCACCGGGACTACGGCCCAGAGAGGCCGCTCGGGGAATTGGACAGCACTGTACCTCGCGGGCACGTTGCCGAGCAAGTTCTAGGGACCGTGGGCTTGCGCCAGACAGCCTCCATCGCCCTGCTGCTTTTTGCTGTGGGCGCCGCCGCACAGACGTCAAAGACGGCGCCCAAGCAGCCTTCCTCGACATCCAAACAGTCCTCGGCCGCCAAGAAGCAATCCGCTTCCACCGCCAGGAAGTCCGCCGCCGCTCCCCCAAAGCGGACGGCCTCCAAGTCAACGGCTGCCAGAAAAACCGCCTCGAAGTCCGCGGCCAGGAAACGTGTCGTGGCCCGGACGCGCACCCAGCAGCAACCTACTCCGGAGCGTTACACCGAGATCCAGCAGGGGCTCATCAACAAGGGCTACTTTCAGGGTTCGGCCAGTGGCGTCTGGGGACCGGATTCAGTTGCGGCGCTCAAGCATTTTCAGGAAGATCAGAAGCTGGAGGCGACTGGCAAGATCGATGCTTTGTCTCTGATCCGGCTAGGCCTCGGGCCGAAGCGGGAGGCCGCCCCGCAGAACGGCGGGCTGCCCCCGTCCCAGCCAAAGGGGGGACCATGATCATCGGAGTGCCCAAAGAAGTCAAAGATCACGAAACCCGCGTGGGCCTTGTGCCCAGCGGCGTCGCGGCGCTGCGTGATGCCGGGCACAAGGTCCTGGTGGAGGCCGGCGCGGGCCTCGGAAGTTCGATTCCGGACCGCGACTACGCCGAAGCCGGCGCGTCGCTGGTTCCATCCGCGGCCGAGGTGTGGGGCTCGGCGGATCTGGTGGCCAAGGTCAAGGAACCGCAGCCGTCCGAATACCCCTTCCTGCGGGCGGGACTCACTCTGTTCACGTACCTGCACCTGGCGCCGTTGCCGGACCTGACGGGCCGCTTGCTCGACGCGGGCGTGAGCGCGGTGGGTTACGAGACGATCCGGGAACAGGACGGGTCGCTGCCGTTGTTGACGCCGATGAGCGAGGTCGCCGGACGCCTGGCCGTCCAGACCGGCGCGCAGTACCTGGAGGCTCCTCAGGGAGGCCGCGGCGTGCTGCTCGGAGGCGTGCCGGGGGTGGCGCCGGGCAACGTGCTGATTCTCGGGGGAGGCGTGGTCGGCCACAACGCCGCCAAGGTGGCTTACGGGATGGGCGCCCACGTAATTATCATTGACAGGAACCTCGACCGGCTGCGGGAAATCGACGACATCTTCAACAGCCAGGTGGTTACCCTGGCCTCCAATGCTTGGACGATTCGCGAGACGCTTCGTCAGGCCGACCTGGTGATCGGCGCCGTGCTGATCCCCGGCGCGGCGGCCCCCAAGCTCGTCAATCGCGATATGATTTCCGCCATGAAGCCGGGGTCTGTGATCGTGGACGTCTGCATCGACCAGGGCGGCTGTCTGGAAACCTCACGGCCCACCTCGCACTCCTCTCCGGTCTATGCCGTGGACGGGGTCATCCACTACTGCGTCCCCAATATGCCGGCGTCGGTCCCCCATACTTCCACCTTCGCCCTGACCAACGCGACCATTCCGTATCTGCTGAAGCTGGCTAACGAGGGTCTGGAAAGGGCCTGCATCGACAGCCCGGCTCTCCGTCAGGGCGTAAACACGTTCAGAGGGCACATCACGCATACCGCGGTTGCCGAGTCGCAAGGCAAACCGTGCCGGGACATCGCCACCCTGCTTTAGCGGGATATTGAAGAAGGCTGCACCAGGGCCGCTCCCTCACGGTCGCGGCTCCGTTCTGAGCCGCGCGCGTAAGCGAGCGGTTCTCGGCCTTTTTCAGCATCCTGCCAAGCCCTGCGCCACGCGGTTGTCCCGCCGTCAATGCGCATAGAGCTGTTCGGTAGCCCGTCCGTTCCATCCGGGTGTGATCTGCCGGCCGTCCAGATTCCTCAGCCGGTAGAGTGCGAGCTGGTGACGATCTCTCAGGCCGGTCTTCTGAAGCAGGCGCGATACGTACACCTTCAGCGTTCCTTCGCTGATCGACAGCGCCGTGGCCATCTCTCTGTTCTTCATTCCCAGCGACACTAGGGCGAGGATCTGTTGTTCGCGGCCAGTCAGTTTGACCGAGTGTGCCGGCGCGGCGGAGAACAGTCTGTTGTCGATGCATTGCTCCCCGCCCGCGATCTTTCGCAAGAAGCCGCAGAGCAAATGCCCCGTGACCGTTTTCGGCAGAATCCCCTGAACCCCCATTTCCACCAGATGGATGGCCATCTCGAACGAAAGACTCCGAGTCCAGCAGACAACTTTGCACCCGGGAGCGCGGTGCCGGAGGTCCTCGATTTGGGAAACAGGTGCCCCGCCCGCCATGTCCACCAGGAGCAAATCGGGTCTTTCCATCTCGGCGCCGTGCGCAATCCCCGCCAGGCTATCCAAGATACCGGCCAGAAGGAAATCTCCCTCAGCCGCCAGAACGGAAGCCAAGCCAATGGCTGCCGTCGGTTCGTCCGTGTACACAGATATTCGAATCATGTGCCCTCCCGTGGCCCGCGTACTTTTTTCACCCACGTAGAAAAAAGTACTCACCCGCCCTCTTTTGTTCTCTTACGTGTTTTGCGGGTCCGAGCCGCCTGCTCCTACAGGATGCAACTGAAGGTCCATGTGAACTACGTCTCAAGTGCGTATTTGTTGCGCACGACGAAGACGTACGAGGCCACGCCGAGGAGCAAGAATACCCAGATGGTTTGCATAGGCGCTTGATAGCTGCCGGTCGCCTGCTTGAGCCATCCCGTGAGCAGCGAGGCGGCAATCCCCGAAACGCTCGCTGCGCAGTTTTGCACCCCGACGACCCTGCCCACCGCGGCCCCTGGAAGCATGGTTTGGGTCAAGGCCCAGTAGTTAGCGGTGGTCAGGCCCAGGCCGCTGAGAGAGAAGACGGCCCAAAAGAGGGCAGCCGAATTGGACTGCGAGAGGACCCCGAAGATCTCCGTGGATGCCGTCAGAAATCCCGCGATGATGAATCCCTTTCTGACCCTGATGGGATCCATGCCGCGGTCGATCAAGCGGTCCGCGGCCCAGCCGGCGAGCGTCGCCACCGTGGCCATTCCGAGGAAGCTGAACATGGTGTACGCGCCGCTGTTCTCGAGCGAGAGGCCGCGGCGCTCCGCAAAATAGGCCGGCATCCAGGTCATGCAGAAATACACAAAGTACTGATAGCAGAAAGTGCCCACCACGATGCCCCAGATGATGGGGGTCGCCAGGATGCGCGAGAACGCGACGGGCCGCGAGCCGGTCTCAACCGCCGCGGCCCGCTCCAGTTCCCTGTCATCATCCCTGACCAGCGTCAGCCAGGGGACCAGCCAGGCCAGGCTCCCCAGGCCGAGGATGACGAACATCGGACGCCAGCCGTAAGCCACCAGCAGCGTGGCCGCGAGGTACGGTCCCAAGCCCGGTCCTACCTTTGCGGCTGCCATGTACAGCCCCACCGCCAGGCCGCGCCGGTTCTCGGGACAGTGGAACCGGATCCACCGCATGCCCGACGGAATGACCACCGACTCCGCCACGCCCAGCGCCACGCGCAGCGCGAAGAGCTGCCAGAAGGTGCCCGTCAAGGCCGCCGCCGCGGAAAGCAGGCTCCATATGAAAAAACTGACCGCGTACGGGTATTTGACGCCGAAGCGGTCGGTGAACCAACCGGCCGGGATCTGTAGCAGCGCGTAGCTCCAGAAGAACGCGGAATTCAGCGCGCCGCGCTGCGGGTCCGTCAGCCGGAAGAAGTCTTTGAATTCGGGTGCCGCCAGCGCGATGGCCAGGTTCACGCGATCGAAATAGGCGACCATCAGCCCCACGCACAGCAAGCCGACAATGGACCACCGGCGGTTCGTGGACATCGCGGATTCGGACACGGCAGTCATGGGAATAGGACCTCACTACCATGAAAAGCGAAGGCGGGCCGTGCGGGCTTTCTAGCCTGCCTCGTCGTTCGCCCGGCGGAGCAGGGCGCGCATGTAGGTAAGGCAGTAGGCTGTGCCGCCCCGGTTGATGCCGCGGTCGCCGGCCAGCGCGGGGATGTGATCCGGCACGATCGAGCCGCTGAACCGCGCCTGGCGAAGCGCCTTCATCACCGCATACATGTCCAGATAGCCGTCGTCCATGAAC
This sequence comes from Bryobacterales bacterium, assembly GCA_963798455.1. Classification (GTDB taxonomy): domain Bacteria; phylum Acidobacteriota; class Terriglobia; order Bryobacterales; family Bryobacteraceae; genus CAWCTD01. The sequence continues at coordinate 1,868,013 of CAWCTD010000003.1, read as the reverse complement.
GTCTCGTGGAAGCTCGGGAGCGGCGAGCTGACATTGCGGAAGTGTACGGCCTGGATCTTGCCGCGCCCGCCGAAATCCTGGATCATCCCGAAGATATCCTTGCCCATCTGGCCGCCGCCCTCGCCCCAGGTCCCGACACAAAACATGAGCCCCCAGTTCTTGCTGCCGCCTGCGATCTCTTCGGCGCGCCGGTAGCCGTCGTAGTTGATAAACACCTTCGCCACGCCGTTCATCATCGCCAGCGGCGGGTCGTCGGGATGGAGCGCCAGCCGGACATTGGCCTTCTCGGCCACGGGAAGAATCGCCTTGAGGAAGTAGGTGTAGTTGGCCCAAATCTCATCGGCGGAGTACTGCCGCTCGAACGCCTGTTTCTCGCCTGTCTTGCGGAAATCGTCCACGTTGAACTCGCGGGATGTGTAGCCGCGCGGCGTCTGGACCATGGTGGTTGTGTACGTGTTGGCTGGGTGGAAGTCGATCTTGGCGACGGGAACTCCCGAGCGGCCGAGGTCTTGAAGGAAGGTCTGGAACCTTTCGATGTCCTGATCCCTGCCCGGCTGGCCAAGCTGAATTCGCAGGGAGCGATAGGCGTCCATCACCCCGACGTAGATCTGGATGCCGAAGCGGCCCAGCCGCTCCTGCGCGCCTTGGATCGCCTCGTAGGGGGCCTTCTCGCCGAACTCGGCGTGGACCCAGCGCAGGCCGAGTTCTTTCAGGAACAGCAGGTCCTCGTCGGTCGCGGAACGAATCGACAGGCGTGTAGCGATCTTGATGTTGCCCGGGTCGTACTCGTCCTTGAGCGGAGGGGCCGTCAGAGCCAGTGCCGGAGCGCTGGCGCCGGCCAGCGCCAGCCGGAGAATGTCACGGCGCGGCCTCCCGCCCAGCCTGTCGTCAACCGGTTCGTGTTTCATGTTCTCCATCTTCTCAGAAGCCGTGAAGAAATTCCGGGCTCCCCGGTGAGGCAGGCGGTTTCGCCCGCCACCGGAGTTCCTACATTGTGGTGTTGGAGAAACGGAATTGGTGGGGCAGGCTTTAGCCTGCCGTCTGCGGTCCACCCCCGCGCGCACGAAGACAATCAATCCGGGTTGGCGCACTCAGTTGCCCCTGTCGGCTCCGGCGACGCAGTCAGGCAATTCCCGTCGCCATCACGCCCGCCCAGTCCGCCAGCGGAAACTCGCAGGGCTCCCCGACAATATCCAACGCCGCGAGCAATTCCTCGAAGCTCCCTACTGTGCGCGGTCCGAATCGCGTCGCCACCACGAGCTCCGCTTCCGCGCCAGGACGCTGGAGCATCCGTGCGATTCCCCGGCCCTCGGCGCCGGTCGGCAATGGCTGTCCCCCAGATCGCCGTTTGGGGACACCGTGCAACGGTCCGAATTGACAATGCCGCGAAGGAGTGACCCCGATGTTCCCGAGCCCACAGACTGACGTGTAGAATTCACTACCATGAACATTGTCGCTGGCCTTGGCGGGATCAAAGCCGCTGCGGAGATGACCAAGGCCTTGCGCGACGGGATTAAGGCCGGTCAGATCAAGGCCGACGAAATCGCGGGTCGTATCGGCGAGATTTACGACTACATTATTGACTCCAAGGCAGCCTTGATTGAAGCCCAAAGCGAGATCAAAGCGCTTGGGGCCAGTTTTCGCTAGCGCAACTTTGCGGCAAGATTGCCCAACACGTCTTTCATCCGCACTGCAGACTTGATGAGAGGCTGCGCCCCGAGTAGAATAGTCGCGTGAAGGTTGGCTTGCTAGTTGTCTTCTGTCTGCCCGCGCTTGCTCAGGGCTGGGGCCGTCGCGAAGCAATGCGTCCCTGGGCGCAAGGGAGGTTCGCCGAGGCGGAGCAAGAGTTCGCCCGAATGAAGGACACCCTTCCACAGATGCCACAGCTACTGCTTTGGGAAGCCGACTTCAACATTGAGCGCGCCAGGTTTGGTGTAGCGGCTTCGCTTATCAACGAAGCCAAGAGGATAGGGACCCCGGACACCGCTGACTTGGCAGACAAACGCCTGGCCAGACTTTTTTTGTGCATTGGACGATTCGCGGAGGCCCAAAAAATCGCCATGGGTGGTCGCCAATGGGACGGACGAGACATCCGAAGGCTGAAGGTGTCGTCAGCGGCGCACTTAGTGACTCTTGGTGAAGTGTTTTTGGCCAGAGGTTCTTTTTTGCAGGCACTCACAATCCTGGAGAAAGCTCGGGATAGGGCAAAGAACGTTTCATCGTTAGACGGACTTGAGTGGATACGGGCCCAAAACGACATCGCCGTTGCTAACCTCGGTTTAGGCTCGGTTCAGGCCGCATCGCAAGTCGTATCATTGGCTCTGTCGGAGGCGGAACGGGAGTGGGGCGCAGGGAGTTTGCCAGCTGTCGACACGCTTGACGCCACTGGATGCGTACGCTTGGCCGAATCCAAGTTCCAAGCCGCGGAAGTTCTCTTTTCTCGATCGCGGGCGTCGCGGGCGGCTCTATACGGCGCCGAGCACCCCAAGCTCGCTGATAGCTACATGCATGCTGCTTTGCTCAGTGCCGCACAAAGAGACTACGCCGGTGCCGTTCGCCTGGCGGATCGTAGTCTCGAAATTGAAGAGGTATTTACTGTGGGGCCAAACGGAAGATTGGCACTGGCGCTTCTGTCTGAAGCAGAAATCCTTGCAAAGGCCGGACAGCTTGGCGAGGCCAAGACCTGTTACGAACGTGCCATCCCTGTGCTTGAACGCGAATTGGGAACGGATGCTCCACGCCTGGAGAGTTCCCGCCGACGACTTGCTGATCTCAGTGGAAAATGACAGCCAGTCGACTCACCTCGATAGCGGTAGGAGGCCGAGAGCGGTTTTGGAATGGGTGCTTCTGGAGAGTGGACCCGGACTGCGGGGGAGATGCCCCGTCGCGGAAGTTAACCCCTCGAGATCAAACGGGCCGCACGGTCTAGTGACGCAGCGCCAACGGTTCCACGTCACCGCGATCGGCGCCGGAAGGAACCGGCCCGCTTCGCAATCTCAGCCAGGGACCGCAACGCAGTGTTGACGGCCGCCGCGTTCGGAAACAGGTCGGAAACCTCTGGGTCAAGGACGACCACGTTCGAACTCGCTTGTAGCCGCTCGCTGTACTTCCCGCGGGCCAACGCCCCAAAATCCGAGCGTTTGTATTCGGGCCGAAGCTCGTCCGCGGCAAGCTTCTTAGCTTTCTTCATACAGCTTCCTCTCTGCCCGCGTTGCCTGGCGGGCGGGGATGGTTCGAATCGCGTCGTTCCGCTCTGTGTGCGCGGCCACGAACAGGCGCCCGGAGGACGACATGCCAAATGTCCGGTGCCACAGGGACGTTGACGCTCCGCCTGACCCTGAATCCCTCGCCTTGCCAACCTGTTGCCACGTCGCGACGGTCCCCACCGCCATCCCCGGCGCTACACTCGTGCGTGGGGAGCAAGCCCACGCGCAGGCCCCGTCGGCGGCCACGAAGTAAAAAATGCCAATCAAAGCCAATTTCGTCCAACTCGCCTGCAATCAATGTGTTGGAACTGCCCACAGAGCGAGCACGCTACCTCTACCCCTTGAGGATCTCCCGGGCGGCGTTGTGGCCGGGGGCCCCGGTGACGCCTCCGTCGGGTGCGCCCCTGCGCCAGTGGATTTCGGCGGCGACGGCGACCGGGTGGTACTGGTTCTTTACGGAACCGGCATTCGCGGCCGCAGCGACGTTGGGAGCGTCAGTCTCGACGTGGACGGACAGCAGTTTCCGGCGCAGTATGCCGGCGCTCAACCGGAATATCCGGGGCTCGACCAAGTCAACATCGAGCTGCCGCGCGCGCTTCGCGGCAAAGGCCGGACATCGGTGACACTGCGCGTGGACGGCAAAGCCGCCAACCCAGTTGCTATGGACTTGGCGAAGCCTTAGCGCGCCCGGGGCGCGCGTCCTCCGGCTGGCGAGCAAAGCGTTGGCTATGACTCGGGGCGCGCTGCTGTAGTTCTGCAACTCCCGGATGGAACATTATGCGCCGTGGGTTCGCTCCCGACACGCGCATCTGGAGGCCGGTCTGACGCGCGTTCGCAAGCGCGATTTGGTGGCCCAGATGGAGACGCTCCCTGGCTGATCGATGGGGAACGAATTACTTGCGATCAGCGCCCAGCCTTCATGGACGCAACCGCCCGGAGCACATGTTTTCGGATCGGGGCAGGAAAACGCCCGACGCGTTGATTGTCGCCCTGCGCGGGTCCCAGGTCCTCTTCTGACAAGTTGAGGGGGCAAGGCGGTTCGGCGCGGGGTGGTCTCGAACCGAGAGGATAGGAGCGGGGACGGGACCGGCACAGTGTCAGGCGACTCGCCGCCGCCATAGCAGGCTCCGGCTGACAAGCATGAAACTGACTTCTCGCTTGCGAATACTGACCGTGGCTCGGAGGGACGCTTGGCCGGCATGGTTTGCGATCGGGGGCCTACACCTTGAGGTAGTGGGACTAGTGTAGCGCGGCGCAAATAGCATCACGTATGGAGGATACGCCCCAAGGGGCTTCTTGTAGCGCGCACACTCATGCGCGCCGCGTCGAGACTCGTCTCGATGCCAAAGTGCCGGCACGAGTGCCGGCACGGCAGGCTGAAGCCTACGCTACGTGGTGGCGAATAACCGTCACTCTGCGTGCCCCACTACACTAGCGTGGCTTGTGCTCTCACATTCCAGTGTTCACCCCATAGGCGCTCAGCGGACCAGGAGGAAACGCTGATTGTGGAGTGCGACCCGCGCCGGGTCGATACCTACGGCCCGATTCTGGAGCGTTGGTTGGACAGGTAGACCGCGGCTATGGGAGCACGCGGAAATCCCACGCCAAAAACCCAGCCCCTGCCGCATCGGCGCCGGGCGCCGGAGTTGGCGGGGCGGCCGGAGCACGGCGGCCCAAGCCGAGGCCGCCAAACATCCCGCCTCGCGGCTGAGCTGGCGGAGCCTGGCCCTGCTGCATCTGCTGCATGGCAGCCATCTGTTCCGGCGTCATCTGGCCCATCATCTCCGGAGTCATTCCAGGGAAAGCCTCCGCGGGGGCGCTCGCCTGCCTAGGGGCCGGTTTCAGTGGCACGTTCGCCGTACGAACACCCGACTCATCCTTCTTCCGGAACACCAGCGCATACTCGCCGCGTTTAAGGTCCTCGTCGGTCGTAAGTTTAATGACCCCATTCGGCATCCGCTCAACGGTGATCGGGACAAGGGACTGTTCCACATCGCTTTCCACCCGCTCTGTGGTTGGCTTCAGATCAAAGCGCCCCTTCTTGATCTGTTTGAGGATCACCTTCCTGCCGGAGAGCACCCGTCTTTGCTCGTTGTCCCTCGGCTGCACTCTCAACACGACCGGCTCGATGGCGCCCGGGTCCATCTCCGCACTCGGAATATAACGGTTCAGCGGAATGAGGAGTTCGACCTTGCCTTCCTTCAGCGTCACGTCCGCCGTCGATCCGGTGAGGGTCTCGATCTCGAATCCCTTGGTCGCCCCGTTCTGATTCAGCAGCAGGCCCTTGCCGAGTTTCGCCGCTTGATTGATGGCATTGCCCAGGTACGGATTAGACCCGACCATCGGCGAGAGACCCATGGTGATCAATTGAATCCCGACATCGCCCAGAACGACATTCACGACCGCTTCCTTGGCTGTCCCCGCCTCGCTTTTGACAAACAACACTGACTGCGGCTTGTCGCTTAGGGGGAATGTGCTCGCCCCCTGACGTACGGTCACGGTGGTCAACGGAGTCTCTGGAGGAGCGGCAGCAGGGACGGCGGGGGCAGCGAGAGCAGCCGGGACAGCGGCAGCGGTGGGAGCAGCGGCCGCGGGCGCCTTCCAATTCAGCATGGCCCGCACCACCGCCGGCGGAACATTCGCGCCCTTGAGGCGAACCAAGCCGTCCGCGTCCAAAGTGAATGCCGCGGCCGAGGAGTTGATCTTCGCGATCACGGTCGCTTCATCCACGCCGCCGGACACCATCTTCATGATGGAATCGTTAGTGAGGACCTCTGGCTCCGAGCCGCGGCCGGCTGCCGGTTTGGGCGCGGCCGCCCGCGGCGCTGCTGGCTTGGCTTTCAGCGGTTGCTTCGGGGCGGGGGGCCCCTGTGCGAAGATCCACAGCCCGGCGCTGAGAGCAAGCAGACTCAGCCGGAATATGGGCATGGATCGGAACGTTCTGGCGCGGCGCACTCGCGCGCTACCATTGTCTTTCGAGAGCATTCGGAAATCTCCTTTTCGGGTCCTGAACGCCGCGAGCGCAAGGTGGACCGTATGCCCAGAAAGCCTAAGTTTCTGGTATTAGGAATTGAATGTCAATAGACAAAAGCCTGCTCAACGGATTATAATTTCCACACGACATGGAAACCATAAAGTCCGGAACGTCCTGAAATGCTTAGCAGCGAATCTCGGTGCCTCACCACAAGCGAGGCGGCGCGACTCTGCTCCGTACAGCCCGACACTGTCTTGAAGTGGGTCAAGAAGGGCAGGCTGCGGGCTGAGAGAACAGCCGGGGGGCACCACCGCATTGACCGGCGTGACCTGGAGTCCTTCCTGCGGGCACACCGCGTCGGAGGAGAGGCGCAGCCAGCGAACGAGACCACTGCCCAGCCGGTGCGCTGTTGGGAGTTCTTCAGCGATCAGGGTGTCTTGCGGGACGCCTGCAAGGAGTGTGTCGTCTACCGCGTTCGAGCGGCTTTGTGCTTTGAGTTGCTGGGCCTGGGAAAGGAAGTCGGGCACGCCAAGCTGTTCTGCCAAAACTCCTGCGAGGACTGTGCGTACTACCGGCGGGTGAAAGGCCTGAAGATCCATGTGCTCGTCGTATCCCAGGACGAAGATCTCATCCGAGATCTTGCAGGGGAGGAGAGCGAAGACCTGTCGCTGCGCGTCGTCCACAACGGCTACGAGGCGTCAGCGGTGATGCACGACTTCCGGCCGGCGTTCGCGGTGGTTGACCGGGGCCTACTCCCGGACGGTGGGAGGGAGCTTGTGGAGTGTCTTACAGCCGACTCGCGGGTTCCAGGGTTGAAGATTATCTTGGCAGTACCAGGTGCAGGAAGGCGGCGGCGCAAGGAGTCGGAGAAGGGCGGTGTAGCCGTGCTCGTGAAGCCGTTCGGGCTGGACCAGGTGAGGGCGGTGGTCAACAGGCTACCAGTCGAGTCCGTCGTGGTCAGCGGGCAAGCCGGCTAGCTGGCAAAATCGCCGGCTTGTTCTCTCACATTCGAGTATTCACCCCATGGGCGCTCAGTGGACCAGGAGGAGACACTGATTGTCGAGTGCGACCCGCACCGGGTCGAGGAAGTGCGCCGCCAGCGGCACTTCCTCCGTGATCGCCGCGTGGATGCGTACGGGCCGATTCTGGATTGGTGGTTGGATAGGTAGGGGAGGGCGTGTGGCCTGTAGCCCGTGGCTTGGAAGTGGTTGGGGAGGGTGAGGGAGCCAAGCGTTGCCAGGAGTGGGGACGCGACGCGGGCCGGCCTGGAAGGTCGGCTGGACAAGGCGGGAGTCTTATCCTACGCGCGGCACACTCAGTGGGGTTGTGAAGCAGGCTTTGCCACTGCACTACGCGAGGAGTTCTTGCGCGCGGATGAGGCGCTCCTGGACCCGGACGCCGTTCGGGCAGTCAATGGCGCAGGAGGAGCAATCGCTGCAGCTCACCTTCCGGATCTCTCGGGGCAGCTTCATGAAATTCTCGCGGGCCTGGTGGAAGTCGCCGTAGAAGTCGTTGTACGCCAGGAACCGCAGCACGTCAGTGACCGGAAGCCCCTGAGGGCACTTTCCCTTGCACTGGTAGCACATGCGGCAATAGAGGGGACGAATCTCCTCGCTGCGGGCCACCAGCAGTTTCTCCTCCTCTTGCGTGAGCGGCTCGGTCATGGCGCGGACGTTCATGGCCAACTGCTCCTCATCTCTCATGAACGGAATCGCGACGGCGATGCCGGGGCTCCTCAGCGCCCACTTCAATGCGGCGAGGGAACCTTCCTTGGTGGGCATGGGTTTCACCGTGGGAATCCCTCGGCCGCCTCTTCCCTGGCTGCTGGTCGCCCCCATGACTTTCATGGCCGCCACGCCAATGCCGGCGCCGTGCAGCTTCTTGATTGCCTCGTCCCTGGTGGCGCCCATGGCGAAGCTGTAGGTGATGAGCACAACATCGATCTTCCCGAGCCTGAGGATGTGGTCCACGACCGCGTTGGGGTCGTGCGTGCTGACACCAATGAAACGTGTCTTCCCCTGCTTCTTGATGGACTCCAGAGTGTCGACCACTTCGGCCGGGATCGCTTCGGGTGTGTCCTTGGCGTGCATCAGGTAGACGTCGACGTGATCCGTACCCAGCGTCTTGAGGCTTTCATCAATGTGCGACAAGACCTCCGCGCTGCTCCTGGCCATGGACTTGCTCACTAGGATCACCTTGTCCCGCTGGCCCTTCAGAGCCATTCCGAGCAGCCGTTCACTGTTGCCCTGCGCGTAGTCGCGAGCGGTGTCGAAGTAGTTGACTCCCATATCGAGGGAACGCGCGATGACGCTGGGATCTGGCGTGAATCCGACGCCGAAGCCGACCGGCGCGGCCTTCAACCCTGTCTTGCCAAGGGTTCTATAAGGGATGGCTGCGGCCGCCGCCGAGGACGAGGCCGCCAGTCCTGCCGCGGGCAGGACCAGCCCTGCTTGCAGGAAACGCCTGCGCGATGAATGAAAGCTCACAGTAGTCTCCTTCCAAAGAGAAACAAAGCCCCGAATCCGTGATTATACACGCAGCCCGGAAGCATGGCTCGTCGCCGCGAGGCAGGTGTCCAGGCCGGCTACGGGTTCCGCCGCCTACTCGTCGCGGTGAACGGTCGAGCGCGCAAAGGCCGGGAGGCAGACGGCAATGTATTCAGCCCCGGGTTCGGACGGTGTTGAGTAGCGGACCCATTCTCCGGGGTGGGTGTGCACCCCTTGCCCCGCTTGGACGTCCATGGTCCCGCCCTGGTACTCCACGCGGAGCATCCCCTTGAGGACGACAGTGTACTCGTGGAACTCCGGGCACTGGCCCGGTTCCTGCCAGCCGGCAGGAGAGCACATGTGTGCGACGGAGATCTTGGTCTCATTTGTGTTGACAATGCCAAAGTACTCGTTGAGGAACTTGGGCTTGTTACCCGCCGCCTCGACACGGGTCGGCGAGCCGATCAACTGCGGCATGTTGCCTCCAGGCTACGTGGGACAAAGATCACCCGGAGTGCCGTTTCGGCCTCCTGGTGCGATGTAGTATACAGCAATTTGCGGTCTGGATTTTCGCGCCAGCGCTTGGCCCCAGGTTATGCCACCGCCGGCCGGGGCTTGGCCGGCTGGCAGGTGATGGTGGCCACCGCGCCCTGGAGACCGGACGAGGAGGCCTCCACGCGAATCTCGCCGGCTTCGCGGGAGGCCTGCACGATCGCCAAACACAGGCCGCTGAAGGCCGTCCGCTTGTCGGCCTTGTCCGGCTCGTGGCTGCTCGGGTTCCCGTTGCACACGCCGATCAGCCGGCCCGCGCCGGCGATCTTGAATGTCACCTCGTTATTTGCGGTTGGCGCCACGCGGCCCTCTTGGTCCTGGATCTCAACGGCCACCATCGAAACGTCTTCGCCGTCGGCGTCGATCTTCTCTCGATCGGGGCGTAGCACCACCCTGGCCGCCGGGCCGGTGGTTTCGCGTTTGAAGGTCAATGCCTGGGCGCCGTCCTTGAAGCCCCGAGCCTCAAGGGTTCCGGGAGCGTACTTCACTTTCCATACCAGGCGCGTGTTCGGAGTAACATTCTGCGACCCCTGGCTCTGGCCGTTCAGGAACAGCTCGACGCGTTCCAGGTTGCTGTGAACCCAGACCTCCAGCTCTTGTCCCTCTTTGCCGGGCCAGTTCCAGTGCGGCAGCACGTACAACACCGGCTGGTTCTGCCACCAGGCCTTGTAATAGTAGTAGTTGTCCTTGGGGAAACCGCACATGTCGAAGATGCCGAAGTGCGAGTTGATGCAGGGCCAGCCATAGGGGGTCGGCTCGCCTCGGTAATCGAAGCCGGTCCAGGTGAACGCGCCGGCCAGGAAAGGACGCTCGGCGTAGATCTTCCACCAATCCTGCGCCGCGCCGGGCCAGCGGTAGATCTTGGAATCGAACGCACCGACGTAGCCCTTCTCGCGGTCGGTTACGTAAATGCCGCGGGTGGAGACGATGCTCCCGGTCTCGGTGCCGATCATGGGCTGCCTCGGGAAGTTCTTGTGGAAGCCGTCGATTTGCTCCTCGCGGTAGTTGCAGCCTTGCACGTCGACGGAAGCGGAAACGCCCTTGCCGAAGTCTCGATTCTGAGCCACCGTCACCGGCCGCGTGGGATCGAGCTTCTTGGCGAGCTCCCGAAGCGTGGCGGCGATGCGGGCGCCGCGCTCGGTGGTCTGCTCCCGCTCTTCGTTGCCCACGCACCACATGAACACGCTGGGATGATTGCGGTCGCGGCGGATGAGGCGCTCGAGTTGACTGAAACCCTCGGGGCTCGAAGAGAACATGCGCGTTTCGTCCAGCATCAACATGCCCAGCCGGTCGCAGGCGTCGAGCAACTCCGGCGTGGGGTGATTGTGGGAGGAACGCCAGCCGTTGGCCCCCAGTTCCTTCAGCTTCTGAACGCGGTAGGCATGGAGCCGGTCGGGCAGCGCCGAGCCCAGCCCGCCGTGGTCCTGGTGATTGCACGCGCCTTTGATCTTGAGCGGCTTGCCGTTCAGGAAGAAGCCCTGGTCGGCATCGAAACGGAAGCTGCGGATGCCGAAGGGGGTCTGGTAGCGGTCCACCACCCTGCCGGCGCTTTCGACTGCGCTCTGCAGGAGATACATGTTCGGCTCGTCCACAGACCACAAGGCGGGATTCGCTACCCTGACCTGCTCCTCCACCGCGCGGCGGCTCCAGGCCAACACGGCTGTTGGGGGCGAGGCCGTTGTGGCGACAGTCTTGCCACTGGCGTCCACAATTGTCGAGAAGACCTGGCAGGGCAGGTCGGAGCCGGTGTCGTTGTCGATCTCCGTGGTGATGCGGACCGTCGCACCGCTGGAGGCCACCTGTGACCGCACGAAGGTGCCCCAGTGCGCCACATGCACCGGGCTGGTCTTGGTCAGCCAGACGTGGCGATAGATCCCCGCGCCTTCATAGAACCAGCCCTCGTTGAGCGTAGCGTCCGCGCGTACCACGAGCACGTTGGGCCCGCCGTAGTTCACGAAATCCGTGACGTCATAGTGGAACGGCGCGTAGCCGCTCATGTTCTCGCCCAGGTAGTAGCCGTTGAAGACGACCATCGCATTCCGGAAGACGCCGTCGAAGTCGACGACGAAGCGCCGGCCGAGATCCGAAGCCGGTAGGTCGAAGACCCGGCGGTACCACCCGATGCTGGTTTCCGGATAGTTGCGGCCTAGCGGCTTGCAGCCGTGTGCCACCAGCGGGCGCGCGTTGACGAAAGGCAGGCTCACGGCCCAGTCGTGCGGCAGATCCACCTTCTCCCAGGCACTGTCGTTGAAGTTGGCCTGGCACACCGGGGGGAAGCTGCCGGGTTTGGCGAAGGTCTGGGCATCCGCGCCGAACCCGAAATCCTTCGCTTCGTCCCAGGCGTGCCCGAAATGGAACCGCCAGCCGAAATCGAGCAGCAGACGTTCCCGTTCGAGGTTCCCCGGCAGGGGCGCCGTTGTTGCGGCGGTTTGCGCCGCGCCGGAAGGTGATTGGCCCGCGGCCATGGCGTACGCGGCGGCGCTGCTCTTCAAAAGGTCGCGTCGGGTCCAACGGCGCATGCTTCCTCCTAGAGTGTTATGGGCGTTGCTTTCTTGAGATACTCCGGGTCAATTTCGAGGCCCAGGCCGGGGCCGGTGGGCACCTTCAGGACCCCGCTGCGCACCTCGAACCGCGGCGAGTACCAGGAGACCGGTTTCTCGGGTGCGCGCCAGGGGTACTCCATGTAAGCGTTGATGTTGGGCGTGGTGGAAGCGAACAGCAGAATGTTCACCGACGCCGCGCCGGTCTGGGTATTGTGGGGCGCCATCAGCATCTTGGCGTTGCGCGCCATGCGCGACACGCGCGCCGTGCGGACGAAGCCGCCGCTGTAGTTCACGTCGGGCTGCGCGACGTCCATTACCTTGTTGTCGATCATCCACTGGAAGCGCCAGAGGCTGGCGTCCTGCTCGCCGGCCGCTATCGGGACTTTGAGCGTGTCGGCCACTTTCTTGGTCTCGCTCAGCTCCTCCCAGGGGCAGGGCTCCTCGTACATGGCGACGTTCAGCTTCTCCAGCATCCGCCCGACCTCAATCCCCTTGGCCGCGCTGTAGGAGCCATTCGCGTCGGCGTAGATGGTGATCTTGTCGCCAAGCCGCTTGCGGGCCAGCTCCATCATGGTCTCGGTGCGGCCGGGATAGGCGTCTTTGTTACGGCTCATGCGCCCGCCGATCTTGAACTTCACCGCCTTGGCGCCGGTGTATTCGATGGCCTTGGCGTAGATGTCCACCTCCTGCTCCGCGGTGGTTTCACGGACCGAGCCCGACAGGTAGACGGGGATCTCCTTGCGGAGGACGCCGCCCATCAGCTCCCCCGCCGGCTTGCCCGCCAGCCTGCCGAGCAGGTCCCAGAGGCTCTGCTCGACATATGCCACGGGGCACCAGAATGCCTGCCCCGCCAGCTTGTAGTTAGCGACATACACGTCGTCCACCAGCGTTTCCAGATTACGGGCGTCCTTGCCCAGGTAGACCGGAATCACTCGTCGCAGCAGGATGGGGATGTAGTCCGCGATGTCCTTCGTCTCTATGACGCCCGTGGCGCCGTCCGCGGAGCGAGTGCGCACGAAGTAACTGCTGCCCATGCGCAGCAGCTCGATGGAAGTGATCTTGACGGGGTTGCCGAAGAACTTGTGCAGGTTGAAGACGGGTCTCTCGTACTCGGGGACGGCCGAGTCGGTGTCCGCGGCCCGCGCCAGCAGGCTCGCTGCCGCGCTTGAGGTAAGGAAATCTCGCCGGTTCATGTCAGATTCATGATGACACAGCCGGCCGCGGGGTCTCAGGCGGGGTAAAGCAGCACCTTCAAACCGCCTTTGCGGCTGGCCGCTCGAAAGGCGCGGGGCGCCTCCGCCAAAGGCAGCCGGGCGGAGATCATCTCTTCCACTCGGATTTTGCCCTTGCGGAGCAGGTCAAGCGCCGGCTTGAACCGGCCGCATCGCGACCCGACCAGCGTGATCTCATTCACCACGACTGGCGCCGTGTCCAAAGAGACGTTGCGGTGGACGGTCGACTTCAGAATCACGGTTCCACGTGGGCGAGTCATGCCGATGGCCTGTTTCAGCCCGCCGGACGCGCCGGTCGCCTCGACCACCCAGCCGTAGGCGGCCGCGGGCAGCTTCGCCGATACAACCTCGGATCGAATCCCGGCGGCGGCCGCGATCGCCAGCTTCTCCCTGTGCTTTCCGTAAAGGTGAACATCCAGTTTGTTGGTCTGGAGCACCTGTGCCACCAGGAGCCCGAGTTTCCCATCACCCAGAACCGCAACCGGCGTCCGCTTGGGGATCCGGAGCTGCTCCAGGATCTCGCAGGCCGCGGCAATCGGCTCGGTGAAAACGGCGTGATCGTTCGGGATGGAATCGGGGACCAGGTGCAGGTTGGCTTCGGGGAGCGTGAAATACTCGCTGAAAACACCGGGGTGCCCGGCAATTCCCAACACGGTCCGGTGCGGGCAATGGCGTCCCAACCCCCGCTGGCACCAGTCGCAACGGCCGCAAGCCAGGTTGATCTCGCCCACGACACGGCGGCCCAGCAGCACCTGGTCGTCCGCCTCCAATACCTCGCCGACGAATTCATGACCGGGCGTGCCGCGGAAGTTGTAGTAGCCGCGCTGGAGTTCGAGATCGGTGTTGCAGATTCCGGCCACGATCAAGCGGATCAGGGCTTCGCCCGGGCGCCGGCGGGGCCAGGGCCTGCGCCGGACCTCGACACGGCCTTTCTCAAGGTGGACGGCAATCATCGCTCAGTCCAGTATAGTTGGACGGCGGCTTGAGGTATCGTGAAGGGGATACGGTGCGCCCGGCCGAACTTAGTGACACAGCTCCTTCGGTGAGTGCAATACTGCTAGCCGCCTAGCGCCGCTTGTCGCTGGAGGAAAAAGTCAGGGAGGTGTTCGCACTCACCAACTTCCTTCTGCGGCTGTCCGAGGCCGGCGTCCGGCGCTTGCACCCGGACGCCGATGACAGGGAAGTGTTTCTGCGGGCTGCCGCGAGGCGGCTGGGCCGGGAGACGGTCGCCCGCGTCTTATGGCTGGGACCCAGGGACTCCATGAGTGTGCCGGCGCCACCTCGGTGTCGAGGACCTGCTGGAGCGCGCGATGTATGACTCCGCCTAAGAGCCCACCCGCCTGAATCCCCGAGGGAACGTCACCTACTGACGGTCGTAGACTGCTGTGTACTTTTCGCTGACGCCGACTGCGGTGCCTGTTTCGGTGAGGGTCTTGCCGTCGGCCGAGACCGCGAATGTGCTCTTGTACAGCGGCTTGCCGTTTTGCTTCTCGGTCATCTCAAAGGAGCGCGGGCCAGTCTTCTGGATGGCAAGTGTCATGCCAGGGGGAATGGTCGGGCCCGTGACCGGATAGTCCTTGCCATCGAATTTCGCATCGCTGACCGCCTGATAATCGACGATTCTTAGCGTGAGACCATCCGGGCCTGAGGCCGCGAGTTCCATGATGTCAGGCGAACTGCTCTTGACGTTCTTTGTCTTCCACTTTCCCGGCAGACCCGGCCCGCCGGAGGCCCGCTGGTAGACCGCGGTATCGTCGAACGATCCGCCGGCCGGCTTAGGCCCCTTGGCCTCCTCGGTCAGCGTTGCGCCATTCGCCGACAGCTTTCGGGTGATAGTGCTCAACACTTTGCCGTGGAGCTTGCCGATCGTCTCCCACGTGTTCGGATCGATCTGCTTCCACGCGGCGGTGCGCCCGAACAGCGAAGGATAGTCCTTGCCATCCATCCTGAACGTGTACGACATGCCGTCGGCCGTGTACTGCATCTGGCCGGCGCCAGTCTGTGCGAAGCTGATTGTGGTCTCGCCGAAATCGCTCTTTGCCAGGTTCATCTTCCACTTCCCCGCGTAGGGGAGATCAGCCGCCGCGAACGCAGCCGCCGCGGTCAAAACCAACAGCAACCGGTGACTCATCTGCCTCCCTCCTGGGGCATGATTATAACACCGGAAATTCCTGTTTTGGCTTCCCGGTCCCGACGCGAGGTTACGGGCAGAGCGTGAGGCTTCACGCCGCGTGCGCCGCCACGGTCTTCAACCTCAACCACAACCAGTCGCCGCGGACATTTACCTTTCCGTAATCTTGATGTCTCCGACGCGGTAACGGCGATGGCCGTCTTCATCCGCCAGCGGTAGGGCGATCACCGGCGTCCCCGTCAGGTTGCCGACCGAGACGTAGACCCGGTACACGCCGGGCTTGAGGATGTGAGCCGGCGGGAGGGTGAACGTGATCATGGGCTGGTTCTCCTGCGCCAGAGCCTGGGGCATTACACGGCCGACTGTCTTTGCCTTGCCCGGAGGCCCTACCGGAAGCGAACGCACGTTGAAATCCTGGTCCACGAACACGCCCGCGATACCGCCCTTTTCGTCCTTGAAAGTGATGGTGGGATGACCGCCGGGGAGGCACGGGGCAACTCCCGCATTCCGCCACAGATAACCCACCGTCATGGAGCCGCCCGCGGGGACCTCCGAGGGCCAGGAAACCTCTTCCACCTGAAGCCGGTAACCCAGCCGCAGGTTGATCCGGTTGATCAGGTCGCGGTTCTTCTCCAGAAACTCCCTCGGGTACCAGTGCACGGTGGCGTAGCTGGCGTGGTAGTCCTCAATCGCCTGGAGGAAGAGGCTTCCGTCACCCCAGGCGCCGCGCTTGACCGAGCCGCCATAGTGCTCCGACTCCAGGATCACGGGGAGCCGTGGCCAGAAGTCATAGGCCAGGTAGGAATGGAAGTACGCCCGCTCGCCTGCCTGCACAAGGATACTGTCGTCACGCAAGGTCAAGCCCTGGTCTCTGGCATAGCCAAGAGTTTCCAGCCCGCGTCCCTGGCCCGCGAAATCGTCATTGGCCACGAGCAGCGTGTGCTTGAAGTGCTTTTTGTACAGATCGATGTGGCGCTCGATCGTGGAGGCCGAGTAAGGGAGTTGCGTGCTGGAGTAGGTGTGGCCCTCGCCCCAAACGCCGAACGATCCGACATCGATGAAGGCCACGTCGGGATTGCCGTCGTAGCGCGCGGCGGCGGCCGCCAGGAAATGATCCAGCTTTTCGAGGAAGACCGGGTCATCGAAGTCAGGCTCCCAGACCGGGCCAGCCGAATCGATCTTTCCAGCGGTCCTGAAATGATACCCTTTCGCGCCGGCTGCCTCCACCCAGCGCGGCGTGGCGTAGGCCTCCGAAGCCCGGCCCTCCGAGCAACTGAAGCGGAAAGCCACCTGCTTCCCTTTGGAGACCCACTTCTGCATGGGTGTGTCCACGATCGCCCAATTGAACTTGCCTTCCTCGGGCTCCAGGTACGACCATGCCAGCCGGATATAGACGGAACTCAGACCGGGGAACTCATCCACCGTGTCCGACGGGGCCAGATCCACGGTGTAGCGCTGGATGTCGTTGTCATAGTGGTGGAACATCCACCCCATACCGGGGTTGACCAGCGCAGCCCCTGAATCCTGGAGGCGGACGACGGTCCGCGCCGGCTGAGCGCACGCCGGAGAAGCGGCCAGCAGGGCAAGCGGCAACCACCCACGCAGTCTCATTTTCAGTCTCCCTGGTGGAGATGATACACCTTTGACGCCCGGCGGCTCCGCGACACGGGAGCCGCCCGCTATAATCGAGGGTTCATGGCTGCTGAACTAGTTTGCTTCGAAGAACGCTGCCGCGCGCGGTTCCCGATTACAGAGGTGATTTACAACTGCCCGCGTTGCGGGGCATTACTAGAGTGCGCCTACCCCGGCCGCACAGCCGATCCGAAAGCTTTGAAACGGCTGTGGCGCGAACGCCGCACGGGCAACGCCAGGCTGGATCAGAGCGGTGTCTGGCGCTACCGTGAGATGATCTCCTTTCTCGACAACTACGACACGGTGGTCTCTCTCAGGGAGGGCAACACCCCTTTGCTTGACGCGCCCCGCGCGGCCTCCTACGCGGGCCTGGACCGGTTGGTCTTCAAGCACCAGGGCTTCAACCCCACCGGCTCTTTCAAAGACAACGGAATGACCTGCGGGACCGCGCAGGCGCTCCGCCTGGGAATGCGCCGGGTTGCCTGCGTTTCGACAGGCAACACATCGGCCTCGATGGCCGCTTACGCCAGCGCCGCCGGTTTGCAGCCGATCGTCTTCATCCCGCACGGCAACATCTCCTACGGAAAGCTGGCGCAGGCGCTGGAATACGGTGCGCGAACCTTTCAGGTGGAAGCCAACTTCGACCAGATTCTGGCCCTGGTGCGCGCCCTCGCGGAGCGGCTAGGCATTTACCTGCTGAACTCCATCAACCCCTTCCGCATCGAAGGGCAGAAGACCATCATCGTCGAGATGATGGACCAGCGGGACTGGAACCCTCCCGACTGGATCGTGCTCCCCGGCGGCAACCTGGGGAATACTTCCGCTTTCGGGAAAGCGCTTCGGGAGATGATCGAGCTGGGACTGATCCCGCGGAGCCCGCGGCTGGCGGTGATCCAGGCCGCCGGGTCGGCGCCGTTCTACCACCTCTGGCAAGCCTCGGACCACTCGAAACTCAACAGGGTCGAGCGCCCCGAAACGCTGGCCACCGCCATTCGCATCGGCGACCCTGTGTCCTGGCCCAAGGCCCTGCACGAGGTGCTTTCCTCAGGCGGGGTGGTGGAGGAGGTCACCGAGCAGGAAATCGCCGATGCCAAGGCGCAGATCGGCCTCTGCGGTATCGGCTGCGAGCCAGCCTCGGCGGCCACGCTGGCGGGACTCCGCAAACTGAGGGCGGCGGGCGCCATCGCGCCTGATGCCGACGTGGTGGCGGTGCTGACGGGGAACCTTCTGAAGGACCCGGACTACATCTACCGCTACCACACGGGTCAATTGACGGCGCCGGGCGGCGACAAACTCAAGTCCACCTTCGGAAACCAGCCCGTGCTGGTGCCGAACGACCCGGACCAGATCGCTCGGCTGTTGGCGTGAGGCGCGCGCCGCGGCGGCGAACACATATCTGAGAATTCCGCGCGGCCAGGTACACTCCCTTGGAAAGGAGGCAGCCATGGCGAGTGCTCCATCTCGACTCGTGATGGAACCCCGAACGGCAGTTTCCGTGGTCATAGCCAGTCAGCATGAGGATGACCGCCTTTCTCTACGGATGATCTGCGGCTTCTCCGGCTTCAGCCTGTACGAGGCAGACTCCTGCCGGGAAGCGGTTGCGCTGGCCGGCTGGCACCAGGTTCCGGTGGTCATCTGTGAATGGGACCTGCCCGGCGGTGGCTGGAGGGCGGTCCTGGAAGGTCTTGAGGGCCTGCCCCAGTGCCCGCAACTGATCGTCTCGTCCCGCATGGCCAAGCACCACCTTTGGGCGGAGGTGCTCGACTTGGGCGGGTACGACCTGCTGATTACCCCCTTTGAGGTGAAGGAGGTGTCACGGGTAGTTTCCCTGGCTCAGCACGCCGCGCAGCGTAAGGAGGGCCTGAGGGCCATGGCGTCCGCTACCGTGGCGTGATCAGTCCGCCCAGCTTGTCCTGCTCGGTGGAGGCCACGCGCGGAAACCGGGTGGTATAAGCTTCAGGGTACTTGTGTCCCGCGCCGGTGTTATAGATCACGATCCGCTCACCGGGGCCTAGCCTGCCCTCCGCGAACAGCTTGCCGAGCGCCGCGATCGAAGCCGCGCCCTCGGGCGCCGCAAAGATGCCCTCCATGCTCGCCAGCGCCAGTCCCGCATCGAGCATCTCCTGGTCGTTCACGGCCACTGCGGTTCCGCCGCTCGCTCTCAGGATCTTCAGGATGAGGGGACCGCCCAGCGGCTTGGGCACGCGAAGGCCGCTGGCTAGAGTGGAAGCGTTCTCAAACAACCGGCATTCATCCTGGCCCTGATGGAAGGCTTCCACCACCGGCCGGCAGCCCTCGGCCTGTACCGCGATCATCTTGGGACGCTTGCCCGAGATCCAGCCAAGCGCTTCCAGCTCCTCGAAGGCCTTCCACATCCCGATCAGCCCCACGCCTCCCCCCGTCGGGTAGAGGATCGCGTCCGGCAGTTCCCAGCGGAACTGCTCGGCCAGTTCGAACCCCATGGTTTTCTTACCCTCGACCCGGTAGGGCTCCTTCAAAGTGCCCATGTCGAACCAGCCTTCGCGCGCGGCGCGCTCCGCGGCGATCCGCCCGCAATCCTGGATCAGCCCATCGACCAAGGTGACGTCCGCGCCGCAGGCCTGGCACTCCAGGAAGTTGGCCTGGGGGACGTCCCGCGGCATGAACACGTGGGCTTCCATGCCCGCCGCCGCGGCATAGGCGGCAAGCGCGCCGCCGGCGTTGCCCGCGGACGGGATCGCGACCTGCGGAATGTTCAGCTCCACCGCCATCGAGATGGCGCACGAAAGGCCGCGGGCCTTGAATGAGCCCGTGGGATTGACGCCGTCGTCCTTGATCCAGAGATCCTGTGCGCCGAGCGTCTCGCCCAGCCGGCGGGCCCGGATGAGCGGGGTCATGCCCTCGCCCAGGGAGACGATGGAGTTGGGGTTCGCGACCGGCAGCAGCGGGGCATAGCGCCACATCGTGGCCGGCGCATGGCCGAGCCACTCGCGGCTCCAACTCAGCCGCGTGCTCTCCAGATCGTAGCGGGCCAGTAAGGGCCCGCCGCACTCGCACAGGTTGTGGATCTTGCCTGTTTCGAAGGTCCGGCCGCAGAGGCTGCATTCCAGATGTGTCAGCGTGGTCATGGCAGCGCTTGGAGCTTGCTGAAAAACCTGCTGGGCAAGTCAGGAGACATACCCCACGTGGACCCAACTCGCTGATTCCAAGCGTGGGATAAGACTCCTGTCTTGTCTCGGCCGGTCTCGCCGGCAGGTTTTTCAGCAAGCTCCTTGAACTATCATAGCGAAGAGAATCCCATGACCAGACCAGCCAGAATGTTTTTCGTATTGTTCGCGTGTCTGCCCGCGCTGTGGGCGCAGTCGATCGACCAGCCTTACTCCGCCAAGATCAAGGAGTACACGACCGAGCCCTTCTTCCTGACCGAGCTCGTCGATCACCTGCCGGCTTCGGACAGAGTTCCCACCCCCGAGAAGGTCCTGGGGTACGTGATCGGCACTCCCAACAAGCTGACCTACTCGGCGGACATCTACCGCTACATGCGGGAACTGGAAATAGCGTCGCCCCGCGTGAGAGTCCTCTCCATGGGCCGCTCCGAGGAGGGCAGGGAAACGATCCTGGTGGTGATCTCGGACGAGGCGAACATGAAGCGGCTGGACCGCTACCGCGAGATCACGGGCCGCCTGGCCGATCCTCGCAAGACGCCCGCCGGGGAGGCCCAGAAGCTTCTGGAAGAGGGCCTGCCGCTCTACTGGATCACGGGCAGCATCCACTCTTCGGAGTGCGGGTCGCCTGAGATGCTGATGGAACTGGCTTACCGGCTGGCGGTCGAGGAGACTCCGTTCGTCCAGGCCATAAGAAAGAATTCGATCGTGATGATCACGCCGGTTCAGGAAGTGGACGGGCACGACCGCTACGTGGACCTTTACAACTACAAGAAAGCCAATCCCGGCAAAGCCGCGCCGAGCCTCGTCTACTGGGGAAAGTACGTGGCCCACGACAACAATCGCGACGGTATGGGGCTCGCCCTCGCACTGAGCCGCATGATGGTGAAGACCTTCCTGGAGTGGCACCCGCAGGTGCTGCACGACCTCCACGAGTCGCAGCCGTTCCTCTACACCTCGACCGGCATGGGGCCGTACAACGCCTGGCTCGATCCGATCGTAATCAGTGAATGGCAGATGCTGGCGAACCAGGAAGTCGAAGAGATGACCAAGCGCGGCGTGCCGGGCATCTGGACCCACGGTTTCTACGACGGATGGGCGGCCAACTACATGATGTACGTGGCGCAGGGACGCAACGCCATCGGCCGCTTCTATGAGACCTACGGCGGCGTGGGGCGCGGACACCCTGGAGCGCGAGGTGCCGGAAACAGCGACCACGCGCACGTGGTTCCGCCCCAATCCTCCTTTGCCCAAGGTGAAATGGTCGATCCGCAACAACATCAATCTGCAGCAGAGCGCCCTGCTGCTGGCGCTCCACTACTTCGCCGAGAACAAGCGCCTGTTTCTGGAGAACTTTTATCTCAAGAGCAAGAGGTCCGTCGCCAAGGCGTCGAACGAGGGACCGGCGGCCTGGGTGATTCCGGCGGACGATCCCCGGCCTATCGAGTGCGCCGGGTTGGTCAACCTGCTGCAACTTCACGGGGTCGAGGTGCATCGGGCGGACAACGACATCGAGCTTACCCGCAAGGAGGGCAAAGAGGAGAAGAAGGACAAGTACCCAGGGGCAGCTATGTCATCCGTATGGACCAGCCCTACAGCCGCCAGGCCGACATGCTGCTCGACACGCAGTACTACAGCACGCGGGACCCTCGGCCGTATGACGACACCGGCTGGACGCTCGGCCCGCTGCAGGAATGTGAAGACCGTCCGGGTCACGGATGCCGCCATCCTCAAGGCTCCTATGACGCTGATGACGTCACCGGCGAAAGTGGAGGGCAGGGTAGTGGGCACCGCCACGGCCGCCTACCTGATCCCGCACAACACGGAAAACTCGCTGGCCCAATTCCGCTTCCGATTGAAAGATGTCGAGATGCTCGCCGCCGAGGAGCCGTTCAAAGCCCTGGACAGGGAGTTCGGCGCGGGGACGTTCGTGATCAGGGCGGAAGGGAATCCCACCAACGTGCGGGCCCGGATCGAAGAGGCCGCTAAGGATTTGGGACTGACCGTCTACGCCAGCGGCGACGTCCCCAAGGCGCCCGTCCACAAACTCGCCGTGCCGCGCATCGCGCTGGTGCACACCTGGGAGAACACCCAGAACGAAGGCTGGTTCCGCATCGCGCTCGACAACCTGCAACTCCCTTACGATTACATCTCCGGCCAGGTACTGCGCCAGACGCCCGACCTGCGCGCGAGATGGGACGTGATCCTGCTCGGACCGGCGTCGGGAAGCGCGCAGCGAATCGTCAACGGCATCCCTATGTACGGGGACCCGGTGCCCTGGAAGAAGTCGGCTCTGACGCCCAACATGGGCGACCTCGCCCGACCAGACCGACGACATACGCGGCGGAATGGGGCTGGAAGGCCTGGCGCAACTGCGCCGCTTCATCGACCAGGGCGGCTTGTTCGTCACCATCGCCGGCAATGCGTCCGTGCCCATTGATTTCGGTTTGATCGATGGGGTCTCCATCGTGCCGGCCCGCGAGCTACGGGTGCGGGGCAGCGTGGTGAACGCCGTGGTCGCCGACAAGGGAAGCCCTATCGCCTATGGTTACGGAGATCGCCTCTCGGTCTATTTCAACCAGGCTCCGATCTTCCGGGTGAGCACGACGGGGCGCACGGGAGGTGGGGCTGAGGACGAGCAGCCTGCGCCGCGCACCAGTGGGCGTGGCTCGGCGACCGACCCCGACATCCCGCAGGCGCGCCCCTACACGCCGCCGCCCGCCAAGCCGGAACTGAAGCCGGGAGAAGAGCGGCCGCTCACCGAGGAGGAGCGCGAGTCGCAGCGGCTGTTCCTGTTCCCCGAGGAGCTGAAGCCTCGGATTGTGGTGCGTTTCGCGGACGAGAAAGAGCTGCTTGTGTCGGGGATGCTGGCCGGCGGGCGCGAGCTGGCCAACCGGCCGGTGGTGGTGGACGTGCCCAGGGGCAAGGGCCACGTCGTTCTGTTCGCCAACAACCCCATGTGGCGCCAGGAGACCCAAGGCAGCTTCTTCCTCCTGTTCAACGCCATGCTGAACTTCGACAACCTGAGCGCCGGGCGCGCCAAGCCGGCGGCGAGCGCGAAGTAAGGGCCGGCGAGGCTAGTGGTCGAGGGCTAGGTGGTAGCCTCCGTCCGCGGTGCGGCGAATCGCGATCCGATCCATGCCTTGCGGCCCGAGGCGGTAGACTCCGTCCGAGGTTCCCAAGTAAAGCATGCCGTCCACCCTTCGAATGGCTCGAACAATCTGGGGCAGCTTGTGGACCGTCACCGTCCAGTCGCTCAGCCGCACCTGGGCCAAACCGCCAGGCAGGTCCGCTCCCTCGGGATGCCGCACCAGGCCAAGCCAGACTTCGTGTTGGTCCGCGAGGATGGCAGAGGCCGACCAGTCGGCGATCTGGGGCAGGTACTGCATGTGAAACGTTCGGTTCACCGTGTCAAGCCAGCCCAGCCCGCCGATCCCGGTAGTGCCTTCGCCGTCATAGAAGCTGGCCCCGAACCAGATGCGGTCCGCGACCACCTGAAAGGGCCCGACCTCTTCCCTGAATGTCGAGTCGCGCGTGTATCCATCCCGCACACGGGCCGGCCTCAGCTTGCGGAACGTCTCCCAATCCGGCTGGCCCAGCGGAAAATAATGCGGGCTTCCGGTAAGAATTTCATACACCCCGGAATTCGCCTGACCGCCATGGCTGTTGGCCCAGATCTCGCTGTTCCAGACGAGGAACTGCCGGGGTGCCCGGCCCGGGACCTGGAGGGATACGGTATGGCGCTCCACTCGACGCAGGGGGACCCAGACCCTAACCTCGGGCAATCCGGGCATAGGAACAGAACTGGGGTTGTAGGCGAACATGGCCCGTTCCGGGTTCGGCTGAGCCAGTAACCTGCCGCCCGACATTTCGTAGCGCTGCGTCTCACTCAGCAAGACCAGCGTGCCGCCGTCGCGGCGCACTTCCTGGATGTCTTTGATGGGCGTGACTTCACTCTCGTTCGGCCGTGAAGGGTCGAACCTCGCCACGATGTTCGGGCCGATGAAGTACAGCGCGCCAGCCTCTGGTTCGATCCACTCAACGGTGACCGGATCGTACGGGATGCGGCTTATCAGCGCCCTTCGTTGCAGATCATAGAAGTACAGCACTCGTTGGGGTTGATCTCCGTAGGTCGCACCCTGACTGGTCACCACCGCGGAGCCGGGCGGGCACTCGTCCACGCGAACGTCGTAGTCCAGCCAGCGCCGCGACGCGAAGACCTCAAGCTCGACTAAGGGGCTCCACCCGGCATCGACCACGAAGACGCCGAACGCCTCCTGGCGGAAAAATGCTGGATCAGCGGCTCCGCCCTGGATGCGATCCGGACTCACGGCTCCCCGAACCACGACCACGGAATGGGTCGAGTGAACCCGGCAACTGCTCACGATGCTGAACTCGGTGAGATTGGGGTGAAAGCGCAACAGGTTGGGCTTTAACGGATCCAGGTTCTGTGCCCTCCCCAGGCCGCCGGCCAGGAGAAGCATGAGAAGCAAAAGACGGCTCACGAACGCACCTACACCAGAGAGTATGCAATCCAAGGCCCAGCCAGCAAGGGCGACGCCGCCCAAGTGAACCCCTGAGCTTGACACCCGCTGCCGCGCCGGCCCCAAACCCGGAGGTAAACGGCAAGTTGAGGGTTTTCCGTGCCCGCCGTCGCGCCGCTAACCGACCTGGAGCGCGAGACTGGCTGAAGAGAGCGCCTCGGCCTGCGCCCGTAGCGTGACGCTGCCCGCTGCTCCTGTCGGTCTCACGATGGCCAGGCACTTGCCGTGGAATGTCCGCGGGTGCGGCTGGCGGAAGCTCCCGATGTCTTTCGGATTGGCTGTCCCCACGGCGGCCAGTTCGGCAGCGCCGCTGATGCTGAAGGTCACGGGGACGGCTGCATCGGGCACGAGTTCTCCGGCTTTGTCCAGCACCTCCAGCGTCACGTAGGCGAGATCGTTCCGATCCCGCCGGATCGACTGCCGGTCCGCTTTCAAACGAAGCGTGGCGGGCGGGCCGGCGGTCTTGAACGCAAGCTCGGCGATCTGTTTGCCGCCGGAGAGAGCCACCGCTCTGAGTTCGCCCGGCGCGTACGGCACTTCGAACTCAGCCTTGAGTTGCGTCTCCGCCGAGACCGGCTTCACCCCGATCTCCTTGCCGTTCAGCAGCAGCCGCACTTGGTCGCCCGACGAGTACACGCGCACCGCGAGCGTTTTTCCTTCATAACCGGGCCAGGTCCAACTGCGCAGCTCGTCCGACCAGCCCCAGCGGCTGATCACCTCCGAGCGCCCCGCCGGCAGCGGGCGCTGCACCGCCATCTCCAACTTGCTCGTCTCCCAGACCACGTGCTTGTAATACAACTGGGGCTTCCTTTCGCCGATCAGGTCGATGTCACCGCAGTAAGCGTTGAACCACGGGAAGCCCAGAGAGTTGACGCCACCACCCGGAGCGGGTGCGGCCGCGGGCCCCCCTCGCGCAGGCGTGTTCAGTTGTGCGTTCCCGATGGCCGCCTCTCCGAGGTAGTCCATCCCCGTCCATACGAAGTCGCCGATCACATACGGGTGCTGCTGAATCAGCCGCCAGTTGTCGAACGCCTCCAGGGGGAACGACTCCGTGGTGACCATTACCCGCTTCGGTTGCCGCCCGTGATCCGATTCGTAGCTGCGCCACAGGTAGTTGTAGCCCGCGACGTCGAGGTGCTGGAATGCTGGGTCGCTCGCTTCACCGCGCGCTCCGTTGATCGCGGCCGTGACCGGCCGTGTGGGATCAAGGCGCTTGACGTAGTCGACAACCTGCTTGGCAAGTTCCACGCCCCGCGGTTCAAAGCGTTCCGGAATCTCGTTGCCGATGCTCCAGAAGATCACGCTCGGGTGGTTGCGGTCGCGCAGCACCATGGCGTCGATGTCGCGTTGCCACCAGTCGTCGAAGTAGAGGTGATAGTCCTGGGGGTTCTTCTGGCGCTCCCATTGGTCGAAGGCTTCATCCATCACCAGCATGCCCAACCGGTCGCAGGCATCCAGGAACGCCGGAGACGGCGGGTTGTGGCTCGTCCGGATCGCGTTGAACCCGTTCGCCTTCATCAACTCGACGCGGCGCTCCTCGGCGCGATCGATCGCCGCTGCTCCCACGAGCCCGTTGTCGTGGTGCAGGCAGCCGCCCTTGAGCTTGACCGCCTCGCCGTTGATGCGAAGGCCGCGCTCCGCATCCACCTCGACCTTGCGAATGCCGAACGGGGTAGCCGTCCGGTCCACCACCTTGCCGCCGGCCATGAGATCCACTTCGGCGCGGTACATACGCGGCGTGGCCGTGGACCACAACTGCGGCGCTTTCACCGTGAGTTCCTGCTCCACCTGGGCATGGCCACCGGCCGGTACAGCCTGGGGGGCCTCGCGGCTGGCGGCGATGGCGTTCTTCGAATCGAGCAGCCGGATTCGGACGGTCACCTCCTCGGCGGCCTTCGCGCGGTTCTCGATGTTGACGGACACCTTCACGGTTGCCGCGTCGCTAGAAACCTCAGGCGTCGTGACGAAGACGCCCCACAGCGGCACGCGCACGTCGCCCGTTGCGTTCAGCCATACATGACGATAGATGCCGGATCCGGAGTACCAGCGGCTGTTCCGCCCTTCGTTCCGCACGCGCACGGCCAGCACGTTTTCGCCGCCGCGCTGGAGGTGCGGCGTCAGGTCGTACGCAAAAGCGGTGTAGCCGTAGGGATGATTGCCCAGGTGCTGCCCGTTCAGCCACACGTCGCTGTTCATGTAGACGCCGTCGAACACGATTTCGACCTGGCTGCCGGCAGGCGCCGAGGCCGCCCTGAAGCGTTTGCGGTACCAGCCGGTTCCTCCCACAAACCAGCCGGTACTTCGTCCTCCCTGGCTCAATTCGCTGTCGAACGGGCCAACCCGCGTGGGCAGCACGCTCTCACCCCAGAGGGTGCTCTCGCCGTTCTCCTGGCTAGGACGAGGCGGAAGATCTTCCACGCTCCAGTCGTGCGGCAGGTCGAGCGCACGCCAACCGCCGTCGTTGAACTCCGGGCGTTCGGCGCCCGGAGCGTCCCCGCGATAAAAGCGCCAGCCGCTGTCGAAGAGTTGGCCGCGCTTGCTCTCGATGCTTGCGCCGCTCCCTGAAACCGGGGCACGCTGCTGGCCTGCCGTCTTCCCTTGCGACAGCCGCACCGCCGCGAGGCCGGTGATAACCGCCTTCAACGCGTCACGCCTGGGATAGGAATCGTCTCCTGTCATGGCCCTCCTTCGAGCAGGTCTTTCGACCCGCTCCTCGACAGATTCTACATCACTCAAGTTGCACGCACCGGCCGGTGGATGCGTCAATAGATACGAAGGACCGTGAAGAGAGCCGCGTTAGTGTGTCTGTTAGCGGGTCTGCCCTGCCTGGCGGGGGAGGAGATTGTCCTCACCACGGGTTTCCGGCTGCGCGCCGACCGCTACGAGATCTCTGACGGCATGATCCGTCTCTACACGGGCGCTTCGATGACGGAGTTTGCCGTCGAGGCAGTGGCATCCGTGGAGGCGGACGACTACGTCCCGCCGCCTCCCGAGCCCTCTCCTGCCGCACTGCCCGAGCCGGCGCCTCTCGATCCCAGGGAACTGGTCACACAGGCCGCCCTCCGCAACGGCCTCCCCCCGGCGCTTCTGCACAGCGTCGCCCAGGTCGAATCCGGGTATCGTCAGGACGCTGTTTCTCCGAAAGGCGCCCTGGGAATCATGCAATTGATGCCCCAGACGGCCAAAGAATTCCGGGCGGATCCCAGCGATCCCGTGCAGAACGTCGACGCCGGCGCCCGGTATCTCCGCGAATTGCTGCTGAAATACCTCGACGATCCCTACCAGTTGCGCAAGGCGCTGGCGGCCTACAATGCCGGCCCCGCGGCTGTGGATCGCTACCATGGCGTCCCGCCCTACGCCGAGACAATTCAGTATGTGCGGAAAGTCCTCGAGAAGCGCCGCGACGCCCTCACGCCGCGGGAGGGCGGGCAGTAGATCGCACAGGTATCTCCTATCTTCTCCCCGAGCCGGGCTACTCGTCCGAACAATTGCACCATTCGCCGTCGGCCTGGAAGTGCGGCCAGGGTCCGTTGGTACGGAAGCCCGAGGTGATGATCTTGTCGTACTCCGGCGTGGGCTCGAAGTAGCCGGGTTCGCGCAGGTGCTGCTTGACCACGTCATCGTTCAGTTCCACGCCGAGACCGGGAGCGGTCGGCACCGTGATGTAGCCGTCATTGATGATCGGCTTCTCGGGGCCGTTCACCAGGTCCTGCCACCAGGGCATATCGGAGGCGTGCATCTCGCAGGCCACGAAGTGGGTCAGGGTCGCGGCCAAATGAGCCATGGCCATCGCGCCGATGGGGGAGCCGGGCTGGTGGATGGCGGTGGGAATCCCATGCGCGGCTGCGTAGTCCGCGATCCGCTTGATCTCCAGCATTCCGCCGGACGCCACATAGTCGGGATGGATGATGTCCACGGCCTGGTTCTCGATCAGTTCCCGAAAGCCCTCCACGCCGAAGGCCATCTCGCCGGTCAGGATCGGGGTCGTGGTGTTCTCTCGGACTTCCTTGAACTCGCGCCACCTGACTGAGTTCCTCCCGAGGAAGTCTTCCGCCCACGAAAGATTGTAGGGCTCGAACGCCCGGGCGTAACGGATGGCGTCCTTTGCCGTCATGATCTCCTCCGAAGCGAAGTGATCGGCGGACAGGGGGAACTCCTGGCCGACGATGTCGCGTATCTCGGCTATGTACTCGCACAAGTAACCGAGGCCCTTTTCCGTCGCAATGCCGTTCGGGTTGACGGCTCCCGGCCGGTCCGCGACGAGGCGGGTATACAGATCCAGCTTGATAAACCGGAATCCCATCTTCCTCCGGCGCTGGACACGCTGAGCATACTGCTTGGGGTCTTTGTGGCCCGTGGTATCGGCGTACATCAGGATTTTGTCCCGCACCTTGTTGCCCAGCAAGCGCCAGGCCGGCACGCCGTAGACTTTGCCCGCGATGTCGTGAAGCGCCAGGTCGATGGCGCCGTAGCCGCTGTTCCAGAAGTTCTGGCCGACCGAGCCTCGAATGCCGCGCAGAATGCGGTCGATCTCCAGCGGGTTCCTTCCGACAATGTACGGCTTCAGCATCAGGGCGCTGCCCTTGACGCCCGCGGCGAAGACCTCGCCCAGACCATAGACCCCTTGGTTGGTATCGATGCGGATGATCGGGTAATCGTAGTACGTCGCCACCGTGCAGGCTCGTATGTCGGTTATCTTCAAATCGGTGGGGGCCGAGTTCCGGTTCACGGATGGCGCGGGCTTCGCTTGGGCGGCGGCGGTGTTTTCCGTCAGTTTGAGCAGAGGCGCGAGCGCGGACGCGCCCGCCGCGCACCTCAGCCAGTGGCGTCTGGAAGACTCAAATCTCGTCGAATTAGGCATAGTCAATTATCGTCCATGGCCTCGACGTTCTGCTCCTTCCCCACCACTCCGGCCCGCGCCGCCCGTGCATCTACTCGTGGCGCAGGGCGGTGATCGGGTCCACGCGGGCCGCGCGGCGGGCTGGGAGGTAGGCCGCGAGGGCCGAGATGGCCAGCAGGAAGAATGAGGCCGCCGCGAAGACCGCCGGACCGGTGGGGCTCACTCCATAGAGAATGCTGCTCAGCAGGCGCGTCAGCGCCAGGCTGGCGGCTCCGCACGAGCTGCCGAATCTTCCGCTCGAAGCGGTCTTTCTGTGTGAAGTCGAGCGT
Organism: Bryobacterales bacterium; assembly: GCA_963798455.1. Taxonomy (GTDB): domain Bacteria; phylum Acidobacteriota; class Terriglobia; order Bryobacterales; family Bryobacteraceae; genus CAWCTD01. Next base: position 1,838,401 of record CAWCTD010000003.1, on the reverse strand, counting down.
CAACCCTCTTACGTGCCCGGCATCATCGATCCCGATGAAGATCACTCCATCGTTCGTGTTGGCGAATGCCGCGATTGACTTTAGCAGTTCATCTTCGACGCTGCCGGTCTTACACTCGTACTCAGAAAACCCCCGTTTGAACTCGACGCTCTGGCCCTCACCGGTGCGCTGCGCTTCCTCGAGAGTTGGCACTCGTATTCCCGTCGTGGCGAAGTAGTTCCGCAAGAATCGTCGGCTGAGGGCGCGGGCGATAACACTCGTTATTAGGAATGCGATCGCGCAAAAACCCACGAGCCACCAAAGACCACCAACTGAGATCAAAGAGGTGGCCAAGAGCCGTCCGTTCGTATCCGTTCGGACGCGGTACAGATCACCATCGTTGACATAAAACTGATAACCCGGGGTCGGCAAAGGCTTATCTTTCGGTAGAAAGGCGGGGAGCCACAGACCCCATTGCATAACCTGTTTGGTGCTCGCATCTACTATTGCAAATCCGTCGGCGGACAGTTGTCTTGCTCCTGGAAACACCCCTTTTAGGCCCGGCGGGCTCGCAGCGATCTTGTCTGCTTCGCGCTCTAGAATGGCGTCCACAACCCCAATCGCCGAACGCGGGGTATCGATCATCTTCCGGGGGGCCTTTTCAGCGTAGCCGATGATGATTTCGACGTTCTTACCGCCTACATTCGCTCTCCGCGAGTACAGACGCCAGACTTCCCCGTCTGGGGCGTTGTACGAAGCCGGCCGGCGAAATCTTGCGATGAACGCTGTATCGCAGTAGTCAAGCGGTGCGAAACGCCCTGGATTTTCTGCCGAGGGAGTCGGCACATCGAAAAAGTACCGAGGAGTTTGCATGTCGACGACGTAATCGGCGCCGCTTGACTGCCAATCGGTTGTGTATGCGCTCGTGTCGCGTGTAGTACCCCTGCAACTGATTTCAGAGAGGGCGCGCGAATTGGTTTCCCTAAGACGGGCGGACGGAAAGCGTGACCCAATGTACACGAAAGCCGCGGAGAGAGCGGCGAGCAGCCCCATCGAGAGGGAGAAGCGAAGAATCTCGCGGTCCACAAGTCATCGAGCGGAGGGCAACTTGGCAGTCCTCTTGGCCGTGGTATGGGGTGTTTGCACCACCACCGCCTCTGACTGGTCGATAGTTTACCACTTTGGCCAGGATAGTCATCAGGCTCTTGCATAACAAGCCTGGGCCTTGGCTAGGCACCTCGTCCTCCTGTGATTGGCTGTCTTCCGGCGTCCTTCAGTAGCGATGCCTCGTGAAATTGAGTTATGGCGGGATTCTCCTTGTGTCACGGCCCACTCTTCCATAACGGGCTGGGTCGGTCCCCAACTGGACCCGAGCACCGGTTGTGGAAGAGTGGCCCACCAACCGCTCAGAATGGTCTAAAGTCGGATCGACGCTCAGCCCACCCCGGCAGGGCCAGCTCGTAGCCCGGTTCCAGTTCTAGCGGGCGCAGGGCGAGGCGACCTGGTTGAAGGCGTTTGAGCGTCGAAAGATGAAATTACGCCGTCAATGCCTCGAATACCAGCTCCGTGGTGATCGCGATCGCCGGTTTCAGCGTGCGGTAGACTGGACATCGGTCGGCAAAGAAACCGTGGACGCGGCTTGCGGTTTCTCTGTGCGACTCCTCGGCTTTCAGCTTCAGGACGACGTGGATGCGGCGGATCACGAGCACGTTGTCATCTAACTCAACTTCGCCGACCGTTTCAGACACCAATCGCTCATTCGAGGCGTCTACCTGACGCGCCTCCAGCGCGCCTCCGAAGGTTCCGGTCAGTCAACCCGCGGCGGCGGCGACAATATAATCCAAGGTAGTGGCGTGAGGCTCCAGGACCGCCGGCGGAACCTTGTAGTGCTCCGCCACGGCGCCATGCACTCCGAATACTACCGGCTCTTGTTCCGCCGGAAGATACGCTCTGCGCACAGGGCCCTTCACGCGCTCAATGCGCACATGGGACCGGTAAACCACGTCGGACATGATTGTCGGATGGTATCACGAAAAGGCGCACACATGCTCCCCGGCCGCGCTACCTTGCCTGAAGATTGCCGGAACTCAATGGATGCTGAGTCTGATGCGGAGCTGGTTCAGCACTCCCTCGGTTGGCTCCGCTAACCGGACCGCAACGGGGTGACAAGCCGGGAATCCAGATCCGAGGTAGTTTCGATAAGGAAGCTGTTTCGGGCCAACTTCCGGTTGGCTGACCATCGTGGACCTGGGGAGCATAGGTCACCCTTCGGCGCATCGCGGGAGTAGACTATCCGTGGAATACCTCATCCGAACATATGCTCCCCAGTGTAATGGTGCGGGTCGCCGTTTTCTTGGTCGCATCGGCCGCGATCATTCGGTTGTCGTGGCGGTCGCTGAGGGATCCGCGCTCTCACGGCTTCTATCGCTTCTTCGCGTTCGAACTCCTGATCGCTCTGGTCCTGCTGAACGTTCCAGTGTGGTTTCACCACCCCCTCTCGGCCCGCCAACTGGTCTCATGGGCCCTGGGCGGCACCTCAATCGGACTGGCGATTGAAGGATTCCGGCTGCTTCGCGTGGTTGGCAGGCCGTCGCCCACCAGCTCCCGAGGCGCCAACCTCTGTTTTGAGAACACAACCACGCTGGTCACGGTCGGCCTCTATGGCTTCATCCGCCACCCCATGTACGCGTCCTTGTTGGCGCTTGTGTGGTGCGCGCAGCTAAAGAACCCATTCACGACCAGTAGCATCGTGCTGGCGGTGAGTTCGAGCGGGTTTCTCATTGCCGCGTCAGTTGCCGAGGAAAGAGAGAACCTCCTGCGTTTCGGTGCCGCGTACGCTGCTTACACGGAACGTACGCGGCGCTTCGTCCCGTTTGTATTCTGAAGCGGTGCCGGAGATTCGAGCAGAGTCCCGACGCTACGTGACAGCTGCGGCCTACATGGCGTGAATCGGACGTTACCCGCGAGGCATCGCCGGGTGTGAGGGTGATCCCGCCACAGCTTTGATCGTTCCGGTCGGGTGACGGCCCACTCGGAAGGGATACACAGCCGCAACATGCGCATCGCGGAGATTTGGACCGCTTGGCAGGCCGGAAGTTCGCTTCGGGGAAGTTTCGCTCGACACGGGGGCGAAGACGGTTGATTCGGCCTTGACTGCTGGCCGTCAAGGAGTCCGAGAGAGCCAGCGGCAAGCCACGGATGAGAGTCCGCTCACGGCGCCCGTTTCTCCGCGAGCGGCCGCCTGTTGCACTACTGGCGTTCGACACATTGACAGAACCGCTCCCTCACGGTCGCGGCTCGGTGAGTGGCGGAGTGTCTCGTGCCGGGCTGCCCGGGCATCTACTCGTGGCGCAGGGCGATGATCGGGTTGACGCGGGCCGCGCGGCGGGCTGGGAGGTAGGCCGCGAGGGCCGAGATGGCCAGCAGGAAGAATGAGGCCGCCGCGAAGACCGCCGGATCGGTGGGGCTCACTCCATAGAGAATGCTGCTCAGCAGGCGCGTCAGCGCCAGGCTGGCGGCGACGCCGATCCCGATGCCGCTGGCTCCGAGCAGCAAGGCCCGGCCGACGATCATGGCGGCGATGCGGCCCCGTGCGGCGCCCAGGGCGATGCGAATGCCGATCTCCCGCGTGCGGCGTGTTACCGAGTAGGAGATGACCCCGTAAATACCAACGGCCGCCAGGATCAAGGCGAGCCCCGCGAAGCTGCCGAGGAGCGTGGCCGAGAACCGGCGCGCGCTGATCGAGCGGGAGACGCTTTGCTCGAGCGTCGCCACATCCGATACGGCCAGATCCTTGTCCAGTTCGTGGACGGCGGCGCCGATGGCGGGGGTCAGGCGCAAGGGATCCATCGTGGTCCGAACCACCAGGGTCATGGAGGGCATGGGGTACATGGCGTGTGGGAGATAGTACTCCAGGTCGGGTTCATCGGCCAGCGATGTGCTCCGCATGTCGGCGATCACGCCCACCACGGTCAGCCATGTGCCAGGCCCGCCAGTGCTGAAGCGCTTGCCGACCGGGTCCTGGCCGGGCCAGCAGCGCCGCGCCATGGTTTCGTTGATGATGGCGGCCGGCGGGCCGGAGGGATCGCGGGGTGTGAAGAACCGGCCGCGGCGCAGGGGAACCCGCAGAGTGCGAAAGTACTCGGGATCGCTGGTCCGCAGGAAGGCAATCAGCCGGTCGCCGCGCGCAGGCGGCGGCGCCCCCTCGACTACGACGTCCGTGCCGCTCTTTGTCCCGCCGAAGGGAAGGTGGGACACCATGCCTGCCCCTTTCACTCCGGGTATGGCTGCAATGCGCTCAAGGAGTGTCCTGAAAAAGACGACGCGGCGAGCCGCATCGTGGTAGCTCGAGTCCGGCAGGGCCAGGCTGGTGGTGAGCACGCCCTCGGGACGGAAGCCTGGGTCCACGGCCTGAAGCCGCGCCAAACTGCGAATTGTGAGCGAGGCGCCGATGACCAGAAGCAGGGCAAGGGCGACCTCGGCGATGACCAGCGCGCCGCGGAACCGGCTGCGATGGACGCCCTCTCCAGCGCCGCGGCCGCCCTCCTTCAGGTTCTCGGCGAGGCCGGCCTGTGCCGCGGCGACGGCCGGTGCCAGGCCGAACAGGATCGTGGTTAGCACGGCGGCGGCTACGGTGAACAAGAGCACGGGCGCGTTGACCGACACCCTCTTCAAGAAGGGCAAGGACACGTCGGCCGCCACCAGTGCCCGGACCGCGACCCAGGCAAGTGGCAATCCCAGGGCTGCGGCGGCCGTGCCCAGCAGTGCGCTTTCCGTGAGCAGTTGCCGGACGATGCGGCCGCGGCCCGCGCCCAGTGCGCTACGGACGGCGATCTCGCGCTGCCGGGCGCCTGCCCTGGCGAGGAGGAGATTGGCGACATTGGCGCAGGCGATGAGCAGGACCAGGGCGACAGAAACCTCCAGCACCACGATGCTGGTCCGCACGTCGCGGACCAGGAAGTCACGCAAGGTCCACACGCGAGCACCCCAATCCTTGGGATAGGGATACTGATCGAGCCAGCCGCGGCAGAGGCTGTCGATCTCGGCCTGAGCCGCCCGGACCGAAACGCCGCGCTTGAGGCGGGCGTACGTGCCGACGGACGGCTCTCCGGGGCCGCGCGCCGTGCTCTGGGCGATCGGGGTGAGCACGTCCTCGGAGGCCAGGTCGAAATCGGCCGGCAGGACGCCCACCACGGCGTAGTTGTTCTTGTCCAGCGTAATCGAGCGGCCCAGGACCCCTCGGTCGGAGCCGAAGCTCCGTTTCCAAAGGCCGTCGCTGAGGACAGCGACGCGCGCGGCCCCCGGCTGGTCCTCCTCGGGCAGAAAGTCGCGTCCCAGCACCGGCTTCACGCCGATTACCGAGAAGTAGGCGGCGCTTACGCGCAGCACCTTGACACGCTGAGGCTGGTCGCCGAGGCTCAGGGTGGCCGAGGTGGGTGTGAAGGCCGCCATCGAGTCGAACGAGCGGCTGCGGGCGCGCCACCACTCGGCGAAGGTGTTGTACTCAACGAAAGCCGCCCGGATGTTGAGGTGCGGGATGCTGGCCCAGATGGTCACCAGGCGGTCGGGTTCCCGCAGGGGGAGCGGACGGAGAAGGACGGCGTAGATTACGCTGAACATGGCCGTGTTCGCTCCGATGCCCAGGGCAAGGGTAAGCACGGCGATGGCGGACACGCCGGGATTCCTGATCAGGCTGCGAAGAGCGTAGGTAAGATCCTTTCGCATCGGCGCCTCTGTGGCCGTGCCAAGCGCGGCTCAAGTCTTGTTTGACACCTCCGGATCAGGATTGGTTCCCTTTGGCAGCCCGGCCTCAGACCAGGCCGACGTCCCTGAGAAACCTTGCGGCTTCCTCCGGCGGGGTTGGGTTGATGTAGAAGCCCGTGCCCCACTCGAAGCCCGCCACCTTGGTCAGCTTGGGGATGAACTCGATGTGCCAGTGGTAGTGCGCCATGGCGCCCTCCTGGGTGGGCGCACTGTGGATCATGATGTTGTAGGCGGGCTTCTCCAGCACCTTGTCGATCTTTCGGACCAACGCCCGCTGGACCCAACCCAGGTTCTTCACCTCCGGGATTTCGACGCTCTCGAAGTGCGAGCTGTGCTTCTTCGGGATAATCCAGCTCTCGAAGGGGAAGCGGGACGCATACGGTGAGACCGCCACATAGTGCTCTGTCTCCAGAACCACACGCGCGCCGTCTTCGACTTCCTGGCGCACGATGTCGCAATAAATGCACCGCTCGCGATAGTCGTAGTAACGCTTGGCGCCATCCAGTTCCTCGCGCACGCGCTTGGGGACCACCGGCAGGGCGATGATCTGCGAGTGCGTGTGCTCCATGGTGGCCCCCGCGCCCTCACCGTGATTCTTGAAGATGATGATATAGCGCAGCCGGATGTCTTTGCGCAGATCCACGATGCGATCGCGGAAGGCCCAGAAGACGTCTTCCACCTGCTTTTCCGTCAAGTCCGCCAAAGTGAGCATGTGGTTGGGCGTCTCAATGACGACTTCGTGCGCTCCGATGCCGTTCATCTTGTCGTAGAGACCGTCGCCCTGCCGGTCGAGGTCGCCTTCCACGCGCAACGCCGGGAACTTGTTAGGCACCACGCGCAAAGTCCAGCCGCTTTGGTCACGCACGCCGCCGGGGGGGCGGTAGGCCAGGACTTCGGGCGGCGTTTTCTCCTCATGCCCTGGGCACAGCGGGCAGAAGTGGCCTCCGACGGGAACGACATGGTCACGAATGAAGTCAGTGGGCCGCATGGCCCGGTCCACGGCCACGATCACCCAGCGGCCGGTGATGGGGTCTTTACGCAGCTCTGGCAACCTAGGTACCCTCCTGAGGCATAAAGATGCCGGTTCTGTATTATAACGCCTGCTCTGGCGGGAAGGCGTCCTTGATGTGCGCCAGGGCGGGGGGATCGGAGAAGACCACGTTGACGACGTCGAAGCGGACGTGGTCCCACTCGATTCGGGCGCGGCGTGCGTACTCTCGCGCGGTACGCACGAGAGCGAGTTGCTTCTCACGGTCGACCGCCCTGTCCGGCGCGCCGAACTCCTCCGTACGCCGTGCCTTCACTTCCACGAAGACCAGCCGGTCTCCATCCCACGCCACCAGGTCGATTTCACCGGCGCCCGACCGCGCGCGGTAGTTTCGCGCCACCACCCTGAGTCCGCGCCGCTGAAGGAACCGGTGCGCCAGGTCCTCTCCGCGCCGCCCCGAAGCAAGGTGCGGAGGCCAGGAGCGCTTCCTCGCCCGATGCCGAAGCCCATCGGAGAGGCGCAGGAGCATTCTCAAAATCACCAGATCACCCAATCACTCGATTCTTTCGAACTCGAACTCCATCACCTTGCCGCGCACCACGAAGCACAGGTAGTACTCCCAGAAGCGGCGGAAGCGGGGGAAGCGGTTCACCAGGAACTCGAAGCCGAGAACCCTCCACAAGGCTAGTAGCTTCACGCGCACGGAAATCTCACGCAGCTTCACCGCCGAGTAGTAGCCGAAGCCGCCGTGGTCCTCGCCGAAGTAGCGAAACGAGAAGCTGTTCAGGTGCCAGCGGTGGGTGGGGTCGCAGAAGGAGCTGAAGTCGGTGTAGTGGGGGGTAACGATGAGAATCCAGCCGCCGGGCTTCACCAGCCGGTGGAACTCCTCCATGGTGCGGATCACGTCGGAACGTGCTCGATGAAGTGGATGGCGCGCACTTGGTCGAAAGAGCCGCCGGCGAACGGGTAGGGAAAGCGGTCCAGGTCGCAAATCACGTCGGCGCGGCTGCGCGGGGTTCCGGTCGATGCCGATGGCCCCGGGATACTTGTTGATCCCGCAGCCGACGTCGAGAATCCTCATGGGACTGCAAGCCGAATACAGTCCTCTAGTGTATCCATTGCGAAGTCCGCCTGGTCGCGGGTGATGGTCAGCGGCGGGCTCAACCGGATGGTGTTCTCGCCCGCGCCGAGCACCAGCAAGCCGCGCTCGAAGGCCAGTTGCACCACTTTGTCACGCAGTTCCGGCGCCTTCTCGCGAGCTGCTTTGTCCCTGACGAACTCGACGCCGATCATGAGGCCCAGGCCGCGCACATCGCCCACGCAGGCGAACCGCTGGGGCCAGCCCGCGAGGCGTTCCATCATGTACTTGCCCATGGCGGCCGCGTTCGCGACCAGCCCCTCTTCAAGCAGCTCGATCGTGGTCAAGGCGGCAGCGACGGACACCGGGTTCCCGCCGAAGGTGGAGGCGTGGGCGCCCCGTTCCCAGTTCATGATCTCGGCCCGGGCGACGGTCGCCGCCAGCGGCAACCCGCTGGCGATGCCTTTGGCCACGGCCATCATGTCCGGCACGAGGTCGAAATGCTCGGAGGCCCACATCCTGCCGGTCCGGCCCATCCCCGTCTGGACCTCATCGACCACGAGCAGGATTCCGTGCTTCTCCGCCACGCGCCGCAGCTCGTCAAAGAACTTCCGCGGGGGCACGATGTAGCCACCCTCGCCCTGCATGGGCTCCAGCACGATGGCCGCAACTTCCTGCGCCGGCACGATGGTCTTGAAGACCTGCTCCTCGAGGACCTTCACGCACTCCACCGCGCAGGTCTCGGGTTTCTTCCCATACGCGCACCGGTAGCAGTAGGCATAAGGGATGTGGTGGACCCCTGGTACCAGCGGGCCGAAGCGGCGGCGCTGGACGGCCTTGCTCGCCGTGAGCGACAGCGCTCCCATGGTGCGGCCGTGGAACGCGCCAAGGAAGGCGATGAACTTGTCGCGCCCGGTGTGGTAGCGCGCCACCTTGATCGCCGCCTCAATGGCCTCCGCCCCCGAGTTGCCGAAATGCACTCGCCGCGCCACGCCGCCCGGGGCGATGGCCGAGAGCTTCGCGGCCAGCTCCACCATGTTCCCGTAGTAGAAATCGGTTCCCGACATGTGGATGAGCCGCTGGGCCTGCTCGCGGATGGCCGCGACCACCCGGGGATGGCAATGACCCGTTGCCACGACGGCGATGCCGGCATTGAAATCGAGGAACCGGTTGCCGTCCACGTCCTCGACGATGGCGCCCTCTCCGCGCTCCGCCACCATCGGGTACGAGCGCGTGTACGACGGAGAAACAAACTCGCGGTCACGCGCGATAATCTCCGAGGCGCGTGGTCCGGGCAGGGAAGTGACGATATTGGGCAAGTCCGGACGTACCGCCACAGCAATTCCTTTCATTTTCTTATCCTCTCTTCTTTGTGCTGAGGTTATCGAAACGAAAAAGGAAAGGCGGGGTTCAGTCGCAGCCAAAAAGACCGGGGCGTGCAGTGGCTGGCCGGACCTTCATACTTCAATTTTACTCCCATTAGACACGATATGCTGGGTGCTGTGAACGGGTTCCGCTTCACCTGCCAGCCCGGCTGCACAAACTGCTGTTCGGTGAGTGGATACGTCTACCTGACCGAGCGGGACCTTCGGCGGGCGGCGGCCCTACTGGGCCTCAGTACACGCGGCTTCGAGCGCCGCTTTGTCTACCGTACCCGGCATCTCCTGCGTTTGCGCAAGCCTCGAAATGCCCAGTGCCACTTTCTCAAGGACGGCGGCTGTTCGATCCATCCGGCCAAGCCGACGCAGTGCCGCGCGTTCCCCTTCTGGCCCGAGGTTGTGGGATCTCGCAACGAGTGGCGCCAGGTGAAGCGTTACTGTCCGGGAATCGGCAAGGGCGATTTCGTGTCCTTGCACGCGGTGCTGCGCATCGCCAATGAAATGCGCGAGGCCTACTCGGAGATCTACCCGGCTACAGGCGGCGGATCTTGATGTTGCGGAACCAGACCTCGTCGCCGTGGTGCTGAAGACTGATGGGGCCGGACGGTTTGGGCGCCGTGAACATTTTCACGACTTCCGGGTACTGCCCCCAGCGCTTGGTGGCGCCCTCGCGCACGCCCGGGTCGGCGAGCGAGCCATCGAGCACCTTGATGCCGTCAACCCAGTGCTCGATGTGGCTGCCTTTCACCACGATCCGCCCGCTGTTCCACTCCCCCGGCGGCTTGGCCGGACTGGCCGTGGGCGCAATCATGCTGTAGAGCGCCCCTGTCCTGTATTTCGGACCGTTTCTGCCGTCGGGGTGCCGCTCATCGTCCAGCAACTGCATCTCGAAGCCGATGACGTACCCTGTGCGGCCGCGCCGGGCCCGAGCTTGGCGCGATCGGAAACCGGATTCGCGACTTCCCGGCTGATCCTGCCTTCGAAACCGCCCGGGCCTTCCTGCGCCTTGCTGTTGTCCACGAAGACGAGGCGCTGGATGCGATACTTCACGCCCGAGTTGCCGCGCGGCGAGATGCGCCAATCGAAGGTCAGCTCGAAATCGCTGTAAGTCGCGGCGCTCACCAGATCCTCGGAGATGCGGGGCTTCAACCGCGTCTTGAGACAGCCGTCCTCGATCACCCAGGAATCACCCGGCGGGTTCTCTTTGGCCGGGTCGCGCCAGCCGCGAAAGGTGGCGCCGTCGAACAGGAGCACCCAACCGGCTTTGTTCTCCTCCGGGGTGAGCGTATTGTCGGCGGGCAGTGCGGCTGCGGCCGCCAGCACAAGCAGCAACATTTCTTTCATGAGCCCCCCTACGCATTCCGCGCCACGACGACGCTGATGTTGTCGGTTCCGCCCCGTTCGTTCGCCAGAGCTATCAGGTCGCGGCAAACAGCCGGCAGGTCCGCATGGCCCGCCGCGACGGCGCGCGCGATTTCCTGGTCCTCCAGCATGCCGGTCAGGCCGTCACTGCAAAGGAGCAAGTAATCGCCCGCCACCCACTCCAGGGCCTGGATCTCCGGCTCCACGCTGGCTTCGAAACCCAGGCTGCGGGTGATGACGTTGCGGAGATGGTGCGTACGGGCTTCGCCGGCCGTGATCTGGCCCGCTTTGACCATTTGGGCCACCAGGGAATGGTCCTCGGTGAGGCGGCGGATCTCTCCGGCACGAACCAGGTAGATGCGGCTGTCACCCACGTGCGCGAGCCACAGCCGGCTGTCTTGGGCGAAGACCACCGCCACGGTGGTGCCCATGCCGCGCGACGACCAGTCCTCCGCCGCCCGTGTGCGGATCGCGGCATTGGCGCGCTCGATTGCCTGCCTCAGAACGTGGGGCGCTTCCACTCCGGCCGGGCCCGCGGCCTGCGGTCCCGTGAGAATCCCGGAGATGGTCCGGACGGCGAGGTCGCTGGCCACTTCTCCGGCGGCGTGGCCCCCCATCCCGTCGGCGACGATGAGGACTCCCGCCTCGGGGTCGGCAAAAACACTATCCTCGTTTGCCGGGCGCACGCGCCCGGGGTCCGTCCTGGCAGCGGCCTTCATTACCGCTATTCTCTCCCATCGGCGTCACCTGTGTTAGCATGATCGGGTCGCCACGCGCGATCCGAAGCACCATGCGCTTTCCCGGCAGTCTCTTCCTTAGGAATCTCGTCGAGCGCCGCACCCTGCTGTTCCAGATGGTCCGGCGCGACTTCGAGAAACGATTCGTAGGATCCGTGGCAGGCTGGCTGTGGGGGGTAATCCACCCGCTGGTCCTGTTGCTGAGCTGGACGTTCGTGTTCGACGTCTGCCTGAAGATGAAACTGGGGCCCGGCGAGGTCACCCAGAACTACTCGCTCTATCTGTTCAGCGGCTTCCTGCCCTGGATGCTTTTTCAAGACACCGTCCAGCGGTCCTCCACTTCGCTCCTCGAAAACGCCAATCTGATCACCAAGACGGTCTTCCCGTCCGAGGTGGTGCCGCTGTCGATTTTTCTGTCTTCGCTGGTCCACCACCTGATCGGCCTGGCGCTGGTGGTGGGGGCGGTAGCCGTGTGGCTCAACCACGTCAGCGCCATGCTGGTGTTCCTGCCTCTGTACATGTTTTTTGTGGGACTGTTCGCCGTGGGGATCGGGTGGATCGTCTCCGCCCTCCAGGTTTATCTGCGTGACACAGCCCAGATTCTGGCGGTGGTCCTTACCCTGTGGTTTTGGGTCACGCCGATTTTCATCACCGAGGCGCAGTATCCGTCCTGGGCGCGCTTCTTGATCGCAGTCAACCCCATGGCCTACGTCGTCCGCGCCTACCGGGACAGGCTGCTCTCTCACAACCTTCCGGACCTGAAGGAGTTGGCGATCCTGGCGGCCTTCTCCGTGGCGACCTTCATGATCGGCGGCTTCTTCTTCCGCCAGCTCAAGCGCGGTTTCGCCGACGTGCTGTAGAGTGTCGAAATCGGATAACCTATGGTGTTGTGCCCTTTCTAACAACACGCCGATCCTTCTTGGCTGGAAGCGTCGCCCCGCTTCTGGCGCAGCGTACGGCCCCCGTCTCGAGACCCAACATCGTCCTGATCCTTGCCGACGGGCTCGGCGCTTGGATGCTTGGCTGTTATGGCAACCAGGAGATTCGCACACCCAACATCGACCTGCTGGCGAAGATGGGCACGCGCTTTCTTCACCACTCCGTTTGCACCCCTGCCAGCGCTCCCAGCCGGGCGACCCTGCTCACGGGGCGGGTTCCCCGCCAGCATGGCATCCAGGATTCCTTGGAGGGGGCCGCGCCCGCCTCGTTCCGCAACGAGATCATGCTCTCCGACCTTCTGGCTCCCGCGGGTTACAACTGCGGCTATGCCGGCAGGTGGGGAATCGGTGACGACGCCAGCCCCCAGCACGGGTTCCGCTCCTGGTACGCCATGCAGGAAAAGGACTGCCTGCCCGAGTTGGTCACTCGCAGGGCTGTCCAGTTCCTCGAAGAGCAGAAGCTGGACCAGCCGTTCTTCCTCGTGGTCAGTCACTTGAGCCCCCACGCGCCCTACGGGGGCCACCCGCAAAAGTATTACGACATGTACGCCAAGACGGCCTTCGAGACGGCGGGCTGGCTGCCTGCCGCGCCTAACGCGGCCGAGGGCAAGGAGTACCTGAAGGACACCGTCGGCAGCCTTCGGAAATGCGCGGCGGCCATCAGCGCGCTTGACGACCAGGTCCCCGCGCTGACCTCGGTTCTGGACAAGAGAGGCGTCCGCGACAATACCCTGGTGATCTTTACGGCGGCCAGCGGCTTGCTCGCCGGACGCCACGGGCTTTGGGACGCCGGGCGCGGCTCCAATCCCATTAATATGTACACCGATGCCATCGAGACGCCCATGATCTGGAATTGGCCGGGCAAGGTTCCCGTGGAGGGCGGCCGCACGGAACTGGTCAGTTCGTATGACCTGTTCCCGTCGCTCTCGGAACTCACCAGAGTCGGAGTGCCCGGCAAGCTCAACCTCTGCGGCCGCAGCTATGCGGCCCCTGCCATGAACCGGCCGTTACCGCGCAAGCGGCAGTGGCGCAACCTGGTCTTCGGGTCGTACTTGGACACCGAGATGGTCCGGGATCTCCGCTTCAAAGTGGTGATTCGCGGCAACGGCGCCGGGCCCAACGAGCTTTATGACTTGCGCAAAGACCCCCAGGAGGGTGTGAACCAGTACGAAAACGCCGAGTACCTCACCGTCCGCAACTCGCTCGGCGAGTCCCTCCGCCAGTGGCGCGAGAAGACGGTGTAACTGGGGGGCGGCAAAGACCGCTTGCTGTCGCGCGCGGTTCTGTAACCAATCGTAAATCTGACAGCGTGTTTCCGAGCCGCGACCGTGAGGGAGCGGTTGCCGGGAGCGATCAGAGTTACAATTGGGACGAAGGTGAGGGCCAGATGCGTACCCGGTTCGTCACGTTCTCTGCGGTAGCCTGTTTCGTTGCCGCTTCCCCGGTGTTTTCACAGGTGCTCGCGTCCGGCATGACCTTCAGGACGGATGCCACGGCTTCAACGGCCACGATCACGATGAACCTGGAGTCCGGCTTTCCGCTGCCAGTAGTTACAGGTGCACCGTACTCAGGCCGGCAGACTATGAAGAGCGTGCAGACGCTCGCTGACGGCACTCGTCTCGCCAGAGAGATGCCATCTGAGATGGTGATCTATCGCGACTCGCTGGGTAGAGTGCGGACCGAGCAGGAGGCTTTCCCGGGGGCCATCGGTCTCAAGCCGAGGGTCTCGTTCACATTGGTTGAGATTCAGGACGCAGTAGGCGGTTACCGGTACTTGCTCGATTCCGTGAACCGCGTGGCCCATCGTGTCCCCGTTCAGTTCCGGGTGGTTCGCGTAGCGTCAGCTGCACCCCCAAGCAGAACCTCTTCGGAGCCGCGCACGCTGCCCGATGGAACGATAGCCAGGTCCGAGTCTCTCGGCACGCAGGTCATGTTTGGAGTGACGGTTGTGGGGGGCCGAAGCACGCTCACCTACCCGGCCGGGTCGCGCATGGGGAACGACCGCCCGTTTTCCGCCGTGACCGAGAGCTGGAGGTCCCCCGAACTCGGCGTCACACTGATGTCAAGGAGCATACGTCCTGGCACGGAGAACATAAGGACCTTGGAGGATTTCAACGCGGCCGAGCCTGATCCGACGCTGTTCTTGATCCCCTCCGACTATCAGGTCGTTAACGAGACCGGGCCGTTCAAGATCGTCATCCCGCGTGAGAAAGACGCGCGATGATCTTGTACACCCACTCGCTGACTGCGGCAAAGCCGTGTATGTGCTTGTAGGCCCACAGCCAGCCCTCTGAACCGCCGCACGCTAGCGTCTCAAACACCGCCCGGGCGCCGCGATGGACTTCTCCACCCGGCAGGACCAGCTCGACCGCTTGCCGATGCTCATCCTGGAATGGCTCATACGCGACAGAACCCCTGGTCAGCGACTCCAGGTACCGCGCACAGGCGGCGCAGAACGCGCAGCCATCGTCATAGACGAGCAGCGGCTTCCCGCTTCCGGATGGTCTCATTCCCCTCTACATATATAATCTCAGCAAGGGGGATGCTATGGAGCTCAAGTTTCAGTTACAGGCCAAAATCAGCAGACCGCGGGGTGACGTGTTCGCTGCGGTCGTGGACCCGGAGAAGCTGAGCAAGTACTTCACGACGGGCGGTTCGAGCGGACCATTGCGGGAAGGAACTCAGGTTGTCTGGAAGTTCACGGACTATCCTGTGGACGTCCCGCTCTTCGTGAAGAAGGTTGTGCCCGGCGAGCGCATCGTTTTTGAATGGGCGGCAGCAGACGAGCCGCCGAGTTACAACACCACGGTGGAGATGGCTTTCGAGGAACTGGCCCCGCGCTCCACCCAGGTCAGGATTACCGAGTCCGGCTGGCGGGAGACCCAGAAGGGGCTCGACAACTCCTACATGAACTGCCAGGGCTGGATGAACATGCTGTGCTGCCTCAAAGCCTACCTCGAATACAACATCAACCTCCGCGAAGGATTCTTCTGAGAACACGGGCGGCAGGTCTATAATTCATGTGTCAGCTCAAGTTTCGGGAACATCCCGAGGAGGTGCGGGAGAATGGCGACCATCCGATTCAACGTCAATGGAAAGCCGCGCAGCGTGGACACGGAGCCCGACCGGCCCCTGGTGGAAGTGCTGCGCGAAGACCTGGGCCTGACCGGCGCGAAATTCGGCTGCGGGGAGGGCGAATGCGGCGCCTGCACCGTGCTCGTAGACAACGATGCCATCTTTTCCTGCGTGACCCCGGTGAGCGCGGCCCAGGGCCGCACGATCACTACCATCGAGGGCCTCGCCCAGGGCGGGACGCTCCACCCCGTGCAGCAGGCGTTCCTCGATGAGGGCGCCATGCAGTGCGGCTACTGCACCGCGGGCATGGTGCTTCAGACAGTGGCGCTGCTGAAGCGACATGCCAAGCCCACGGATGCGCAAATCGTCGAGGAACTGAACGGCCACCTGTGCCGCTGTTCCGGATACCACCGGATACTGGCCGCGGTACACCGCGCTGCGGCGGCCTCGGGCGGGAAGGGTTAGGAGGACGGCCATGTCAACGCATACGTCGTTCGCGATGGACCGCAGGGAGTTCCTCCGCACGGCCGGCACAGGGCTCCTGATTGTGGCCACGGCGCCACCCTCCGAAGCCCAAAGGGGCGGCCCGGGCGGCCCTGCCACCCTCGAAGCCAGGCTGCACATTGCCGAAGGCGGAGTCATCACCATCCTGTCAGGCAAGGTCGAGGAAGGCCAGGGCGCCCTCACGGAGCTGGCCATGGCGGCGGCGGAAGAGCTGCGAGTGCCACTCGAGCGCGTGCGCATGGTCCTCGGAGATACGGACCAGGTTCCCAACGACGGGACCACCGCCGGCAGCAGCACGACGCCCCGCACCGTTCCGCTGGTGCGGACAGCCGCGGCGGCGGCACGCAATCTGCTGCTGGCTTCCGCCGCCAAGCAGTGGGGCGTCGGCCCAGCCCGGCTGGAGGTCCGCAACGGCGCTGTCACGTCCGCGGGCAAAACGTACACATACGCCGATCTTGCCCACTCGCCCGAACTGGCGGCCGCTTACAAAGAGTCGATACCGGCGGGGACCATCGTCACCCCGGCAAAGGACTGGCGGCTTTTGGGGACGCCTCGCGTCAGGCTGGACGCCCGCGACATCGTGACCGGCGCGCATCGCTATCCTCGCGATATTGTGCGGCCGGGCATGCTCTATGGCCGCGTGCTGCGGGCCCCGTCCTATGGAGCGACGCTGGCGAGCGTGGACCTCTCGGCGGCACAGAAGATGCCCGGGGTGGTCGCAGTGCGCGACGGCGGTTTCGTCGGCTGCGCCGCGCCCACCACGTTCGCCGCGCGAAAAGCACTGGAGGCGATCTCGGCGACGGCCCAATGGAAGACCGTCGAGCAGCCATCCAGCGACGGTCTCTTTGAGTACCTGAAGCAGCACGCGCACGAGCCAGGACGCCCCCAGGCCAGGGGCTCGATCGAGAAGGGACTCGCGGAAGCGCGGCGCAGGCTGAAAGCGACATATCAGGTCGCCTATGTCCAGCACGCCCCCATGGAGCCGCGCGCCGCCGTGGCGGAGTGGCAGGACGGTCATCTGAGGGTGTGGACCGGGACCAGCAATCCCTTTAGCGTCCGCCAGCAGCTTGCCGAGGCCTTCCGGCTGACGCCGGAGCAGGTTCGCCTGGTCGTGCCTCACTTCGGCGGCGGCTTTGGAGGCAAGCACACGGGTGAAGCGGCGCTGGAGGCGGCTCGCCTGGCAAAGGAGGCCGGCCGCCCGGTCGCAATGCAGTGGACGCGCGCCGAGGAGTTCTGGTGGGCGTACTTCCGTCCGGCTGCGCTGATCGAAGTAGAGGCCGGGCTGGACGCCGGCAACTCGATTGTCGCTTGGGACTTCACCAACTACAACTCCGGAGGGGCGGCTCTGGACACTCCCTACCGCATCCCCAACACGCGGGTCAGGTTCATCCCATCCGATCCGCCTCTCAGGCAGAGCTCGTACCGGTGTCTGGCGGCGACGGCGAACAACTTCGCGCGGGAGGCGTTCACCGACGAACTGGCCGAAGCGGCGGGCAAAGACCCTCTGGAGTTCAGGCTCGCGCACCTCGACAACGAGAGGATCAAGAACGTTCTGACAGCGGCCACTGAGCGGTTCCGCTGGGCGGAACGGCGGAAGAAGCGCCGGCCAGGAGCCGGGATCGGTCTGGCCTGCGGCACCGAAAAGAACTCGGTGGTGGCGGCCTGTTGCGAGGTGGAAGTGGATCGAGCCACCGGCACGCCGAAGCTCGTCGAGATTGTCCAGGCGTTTGAGTGCGGGGCGATCCTGAATCCGGCCAATCTGCGTTGCCAGGTGGAAGGCTGCATCATGATGGGCCTGGGCCCGGCGCTGCGCGAGGAGATTCTCTTCAAGGACGGGAAGCTGACCGACGCCACATTCTCCTCCTACCGTGTGCCGCGGTTCCGGGACGTTCCCAAAACGGACGTGATGCTGATGGACCGCAAGGACCTGGAATCGGCGGGGGCGGGGGAGACCCCCATCATCGCCGTCGCCCCGGCCATCGCCAACGCGGTCTTCAACGCCACCGGTAAGCGCGTGCGATCCATGCCCATCCGCGTGGACCCCGCTTAGGCGCCTGGGTTGGCTACCGTTTCTAAGCGCTTCTACAGCTCCACCCGCCGCAGGCGCAGGGCGTTGGTGATGACCGAGACCGAGCTGAAGGTCATCGCCGCGCTGGCGATCATGGGGCTCAACAGCAGGCCAAAGAACGGATAGAGCACCCCGGCTGCAATGGGCACACCCAGCAGGTTGTAGAAAAACGCAAAGAACAGGTTTTGCCGGATGTTGCGCATCGTCGCCCGGCTCAGCCGCCTGGCCCTGACCACGCCTCTCAGGTCCCCCTTCAGCAGCGTGACCCCGGCGCTCTCGATGGCGACGTGCGTGCCCGTCCCCATGGCGATCCCAACCTGAGCCTGCGCCAGCGCCGGCGCGTCGTTCACCCCGTCACCCGCCATCGCCACTATGCGCCCCTGGGACTGCAACAATTTCACGACTTCGCTCTTTTGCTGGGGCAACACCTCCGCCCGGACATCATCAATGCCGAGCTCCCGCGCCACCGCTTCCGCATTCGCCCAACGGTCGCCCGTCACCATGATGATCCTGAGCCCCTCGTGGTGCAGCGCCTTCACCGCCTGCCGCGCCGACTCCTTGATCGGATCGGCCACGGCGATCCAGCCGGCGGGCTTCCCATCGACTGCCACGCCCATGTCAGACGATGGTTCAAAATCAATTCCTAACTCTATGAAAAGGGACTTGTTTCCGATAGCCACAGCATGCCCGTCCACAGTGCCCTTGAGCCCTCTGCCGGGGAGTGATTGGAAGTCCGACGGCTCGGACAAAGACAGGCCACGGCTCGCGGCGGCTTCGACGATGGCCGCCGCCAGTGGATGCTCGCTGGCTTTCTCCAGGGTTGCCGACTGCCGGAGGAGGCCAGCCTCTTCGTACCCTGCGAGGGGGGTGATCGAGATGAGACGGGGCCTCCCCTCGGTCAGTGTCCCGGTCTTGTCCACCACCAGCGTGTCCACTTTCTCCAAGACTTCGAGCGCCTCGGCATTCTTGACCAGCACGCCCGCTATGGCCCCTCGGCCAGTGCCCACCATGACGGCCATGGGAGTAGCCAGCCCCAGGGCGCAGGGGCAGGCGACGATCAGCACCGCGACCGCGTTGACGATGGCGTGAGCCACGCGCGGCGCGGGACCGAGCAGCGCCCAGACGACGAATGTGATCGCGGCTACCAGCACAACCAGCGGCACGAAGTAGCCGGACACCACGTCGGCGAGCCTCTGAATCGGGGCACGCGACCTTTGCGCTTCGCCCACCATGCGGACGATTTGAGCAAGCAGGGTATCGCTGCCGACCCGCTCGGCGCGCATCACGAAGCTGCCGGAGCCGTTCAGGGTGCCTCCGGTGACCTTGCTTCCGGCGGTCTTTTCAACCGGGATCGGTTCTCCCGTCAGCATGGACTCGTCCACCGAGCTCGTGCCGGTCAGCACAACTCCATCCACCGGCACCTTCTCCCCAGGGCGAACCCGCAATTGGTCCCCAGGGTGGACGCGGTCCAGGGGCACGGTCGTTTCGGCCCCGTTTCCGCTCACCAGGCTGGCCGTCTGGGGCGCGAGGCTCAACAGCGCTCGAATGGCGCCGCCGGTCCTGGCCCGCGCCCTGAGTTCCAGCACCTGTCCCAACAGCACCAGGGTCGTGATCGCGGCTGCCGCCTCAAAGTACACCGCATGGTCCCCAAGGAACAACACCGCAACCAGGCTGTAGAGATAGGCCGCCGCCGTACCCATGGAGACCAGCGTGAACATATTTAAGTGACGGTTTAGAATTGATTTCCAGCCTCTTTGAAAGAAAGGAAATCCTCCCCAGAGAACAACCGGTGTCGCCAAGATGAGTTCGAGCCACGCCAGGTGCAGCCCGGCCATGGCGAGCACCATCACCACCGCGGTGAGCGGCACGCTGACCCAGAAGCGGCGTTGCATGTACTCCAGTTCCGGGTTCTTCTCCTCCTGGGCGGTTGCCACCTCCGGCTCCAGTGCCATGCCGCACTTCGGGCACGCGCCGGGCCCGAGCTGGCGGACTTCGGGGTCCATGGGGCAGGTGTAGTACACGTCTTTGGCGGTGGGAGCCGACGCCGGCTGCGGTGACAGGTACTTCTCGGGATCCGCCCGGAACTTGTCGAGGCAGCGCGGGTTGCAGAAGTAATAGGTCACGCCCTGGTACTCGTGCTTGCCGGCGGCGGTTGCCGGATCGACGTCCATGTGACAGACGGGGTCCTTCACGGTCTGGCGCGCCGCCATCGGCGGGCCGCCGATGGACACCAATCCTTGCGGGGGTTGCGGTCCCATACTCTTACGGATTCAGAATCCAGGCGCCGGGTTCCGTCTACCTGTTTTGTACCTCAGATTGAATGGCTTCCAGCTCCTTGCCGGCCTCCGCCCAGCGGCCTTGTCCGGTCAGGTCGCGGTAGCGCTGCAAGTGCTGCCGGATGCTGTCCAGGCGCTGCTGCACGTCGGGGGAGACGCGCGTGGGCGCGGCTGGGGCGGCCCCTTCGGCAGGAGCGCCCGTTGTCGGCGACGGAGGTGCCTCGACGCCGGCCAGATCCGCCAGCGCCTGCTCATAGGTGTCCCTGTAAATGAGAGTGTTGCCCACCGCGAGCACGACCTTCTTGAGCTGCGGCATGCGCGCTTCGCCCGCCTGGATGTAAATCGGCTCGACGAAGACGAAGGTGTCCTGCACGGGCAGTACGAGCATCTGCCCCCTCAGAACCTGAGAGCCCTGCTGGTTCCATAGGCTCAGGTCCTTGGAAATATTTTGGTCCTGATTGATCCGAGCCTCGATCTGCATCGGGCCGTAGATCAGCGACTGCTTGGAGAGTTGCAGGACGACCATTTCCCCGAGATGCTCCCCATCGCAGCGCGCCAACATTACGCCGATCATGTTGTCCTTGCCGCGAGGCGTGAACGGAATGATGAGCAGGAACTCGGCCTGCGTCTCTCCGGGCAGCGTGGCGACGACGTAGGTGGGCGTCACCGCCTGTGGCCTGGTGTCCTGGCCCTGAACGTTGCGCGCGATGTCCCACAGGTCCTCCTTGTTGTAGAAGGCCTGCGGATCCAGCATGTGGTAGGTGCGATAGATCTCGGCCTGGGTGCGGAAGAGGATCTCGGGATATCGGGTGTGCCTCCTGAGGTCGGCGGGCATCTGGGAAGCGGGCACGAGCAGATTCGGGAAGATGTTCTGATAGGCCTGGATGATCGGGTCGGAGGGATCGAAAATGTAAATCTTGACCGTACCGTCATAGGCATCCACCGTGGCTTTGACCGCGTTCCGGATGTAGTTGATCTCCCCGAGTCCTTCCACCTGGAGGCTGGCCGAGTAAGGATGCGCATCGGAAGTTGTGTAGCCGTCCGTGGTCCAGACCAGCCGTCCCTCGTCGGTCAGGACCAGGTAAGGATCCGTATCCCAACTGATGAAATTGGCGAGCGTAGTCAGGCGTTGGCGCACGTTGCGCCGGATCATCATCCGGCTGTCAGGTCTGAAGTAGCCTGTCAACAGGATGTTGTAGTCGCTCTCGCGCAGGGCCGCCGCCAGCCGGAGCGATAAGGGACCGATGGGAAGACCGCCTTGGCCTTCATAGGTCGAGAAGACGTTGTCCCCTCCGGACGGGTAATTGAACTCTTTCTGCGCCGTGTGAACGAAAACCGGCTCATGGACCACTTCGCCGTAGTAGATCTCCGGCCGGGTCAGCTTGAGGCTCTTGGTTTCGACCTCCGGGGGAGCGTTCTTTACGAAAAGGACCGGCAGTCCGTCGGGCGTGATCTGGTTCGCTTCGGCCATGACCATTCCATAGCCGTGCGTGTAAATGAAGTGCGTGTTGATCCAGCCTTGGGCGGCCACCAACTGCCGTATGTCCAGTTCACGAGGCGTGAGCAGCACCTGCCGTAACTGCCCGTCGATGATGTAGCGGTCCACGTCGGTGTCCGCGAAAACGTAGTAGGGCCGCAATGCCTGAATCTGCGTGACCGTGTCGTGAAACGCCCGCCAGTCCCAGAGGCGCACGTTGTCGAACAGCGGCTTATTCTTGGCGACGTCGATCTTCGCGGACAGCTGTGCCGAGAACTCGGTCTCTCGCGTGCGCTTCTCGAGGCCGTAGGCGCTGCGGGTGGCATGGATGTGGGTCTGTATGTACGGGCGCTGGATCGAAATCTCGTTGGGCTTCACGTAGACGGCCGAGACCAGGGGCGGGATCGCCGCCCTCAGGACGAAGGCCAGGGCCAGGCCGAGCACGATCTTCCAGCGGCCCAGGGATGCGAAAACAGCCCCCAGAATGCAGGCGAAGACCAGCAGCCACTGGAGCGGCAGAGCGATGTGCTCCGCTACGTAGTCCACGCCTACCATGAAACCGTGGTCCTGGAAGAGCAGGTCGTAGCGCCCGAGGTAGAACTGGAGCGCGAGCGCCAGCAGCACCACCGCGGCCACGCCCCGCAGGAAGCGCGACTCCAGCGCACCCTCCAGCCGGAAGAGGCGAGGATCGAACTGTCCGGCTTCCTGCATCTCGGGAAGGTGCCCGACCAGTTGCCAGCCTCGCGCGGCCGCCCAATAGATGACGGCCGACAGGACGGCGACACCCAACAGGTAGCGCCGCAACTCTGTGTAGAAGGGCAGGTTGAAGAGGTAGAAGCCCAGCGGGAGCCCGAAGACCGAATCGTGCCACTCCGTGGCTTGGGCCGGAAGGTGGCGTCCGCCGAAGTAGCGAACCACGGTCCAGGTGTCGATGGTTCCGGAGGCGAGAACCCACGACACCCCCAGCAACACCAGCGTGGAGACGGCTGCGTAGATGCGGTGGTCTCCCAGGCGGGTGCCGGCGAACCTCAGCGCCCGGGCGTGCGCGATCCATAGGGCCAGAAACGCGATCAAGGTGGCGGCAGTGGCCGGCGCGATGCTGTATATCAGCAGGTCGATCCAGGTGGGCACCTGCCCCAACTCTTTCCACCACTGATACTCGATCACGAAGTTGGCGATGGAGCGGGCGCCCAGAAGGACGAGGAAGATTGCGACGAGCAGCAGGATCGTGCCGCGTCGGGGAGCGGCGGGTCGGGGCAGTTGAGGTTGCATGACTACTCTTTTAGCACGTGCAGCAGGCCCGACGTTCTATCCAACAGGCTTGACTGGCCGTCTTTCAGGATTTGCGTTGCGCCACGGACGCCGGCCACCGCCCAGAATGCCATCATCGCGTCGCGCAGGGATTACTCCCTCCGCCAGACCATGGCGCCGTCGACGATGGTCGCCACGGGGCCGCCGCGGAACGGGCTGAACCCTCAGATGGGCTTCACCACCAGATTCGGAATCATCTGGAAGTGGCGCACGTTGGCTGTCGCAACAGCGTAGTCGAACTCCAGCGCGGTTGCCCCGATGACAAGGTCCTGGAACGGGATCACGGCGCCCTTTCGTCTGGATTCGCCGTCGATCCGCGCGGCCCTGCGGGCGATGTCAAACGTGAGCGGGTAGATTGGGACCGCGGCGAACAGATCGTTGAAGAACTTCTGCCGGCGATCGGCTTGCAGGGCGTCCCTGGCCCGCCAGACGCCACGTTCCAACTCGATCACACTCACGGTGGAGAGCGCGATCGGTTCCGGCCCGAGGATGTCTCGAATGCTGGTCAAGAGGTCGGCAGCGGACTAGCCCTTCCGCTCCCCCGCGATGACCGCGCTGGAGTCCAGGATCAGTCCCATAGCGACGTATCAAGCGGCCGGCGGCTGGCGATGATCTCCTGAAGATCCCTCGCGAAGTCCTCGTCCAGGGTCGCTCCGGAGCCGTGGGCTGTGGCCAGGGCGATGCATTCGTCGATGGGGCGACCCGGACCTTTCACCGGTTTGATGACGGCGACGGTGCGAGAATCCCTCTCCACCACCACCTCGACGCCCTGCCGGACCTTCTCCAGGACGGCGGCGAAGTCCCGCGCCACCTCGGCTTCCGTCATGTGGAGTTGCGCCATATCTTCGATCATACTGCCGGCTCGCTGGGCATGTCAGCCCGTACCAAGCGGCGGTCGGCGGCTATTCTCTCCGCCAGACGATGGCGCCGTCGACGATGGTCGCCACCGGGCCGCCGTGGAAGGTCTTTCCGCCCAGGGGCGTGTTTCGGCTCTTGGAGAAAGAACGGTTCAGGTCGTAGGTCCAGACCAGCTCCGGATCGAAGATGGTTACATCGCCGGACACGCCGGGAGACAGGCGCCCGCGGTCCAGCTTCAGAATGCGGGCCGGCCCGACAGTGAACAGCTCGACCAGCCGCACGAGCGAGATCTTTCCGGTGTGAACCAGCGTCTCCAGCGCCGTCCCCAGCGCCGTCTCGAGCCCGATGATGCCGAACGGGCAGCGCTCGAACTCCTGCATCTTCTCGCTGCCGGGGTGCGGGGCGTGGTCCGTGGCGATGGCATCCACGATACCGGAAGCCAGCGCCTCCACCACGGCGGCCACGTCGTCGCGCGAGCGCAGCGGCGGCTTCATCTTGTAGTTGCTGTCGTAGGGGAGCATGTCGGCGTCGGCCAAGGACATGTGGTGCGGCGTCGCCTCGCAGCTCACCGGCAAACCCTTGGCCTTGGCCCGCGCCACCATCTCGATGGAACGGCGGGTGGAAATGTGGGCCACGTGGTATTGCGCCCCGGTGTGCTCCACCAGCAGGAGATCCCTGGCGACGATGACGTCCTCGGCGCATCCCGGGATGCCTCGCAGCCCCAGCCGCGTCGATTCGAACCCTTCGTGCATGTCGCCGCCGGCGCTGAGGTTCAGGTCCTCGCAATGCTGGATGACGGGCAAGCCGAAGGCCCCGGCCGTCTCCAGGGCGCGGCGCATCACGCGCGCATTCATCACCGGATGGCCGTCATCGGAGACCGCCACCGCGCCCGCCTTCTTCATCGAGCCCATTTCCGCCAGGGCCTCGCCGGCGCTGCCCTTGGTGATGGAGCCGACGGGGAACACGTTCACAGCGGCGTGCCGGCTGGCTCGCTCCACAATGTAGCTGGTCACTGTGGGGTTATCGTTCACCGGCGAGGTGTTGGGCATGGGGCACACGGAGGTGAACCCGCCCGCGGCGGCGGCCCGCGAGCCGCTCTCGATGGTCTCGGCGTGTTCGAAGCCGGGTTCCCGCAAGTGTACGTGCATGTCGATGAAGCCCGGCGCCACCACCAGGCCGCGGGCGTCGAACACCACGATCCCAGGAGCCGTCAGACCCGTCGCCACGGCGGCGATTCTTCCCCCTGGATCAAAACATCGGCGGTCTCATCCCGCCCCGAGGCGGGGTCGATCACCCGTCCGTTCCTGATCAGAAGTTCCGACATGGTCACCCCAGAATCCGTTCCAGCACCGCCATGCGGACGGCAACTCCGTTCTCCACCTGGTTCAGGATCACCGATACCTGGGAGTCGGCGACCTCGGAGGAAATCTCGCGGCCGCGGTTAATCGGCCCGGGATGCATGACGATCGCGTGCGGCTTGGCCAGCTCGAGATGCTCCAGCCCCAGCCCGTAGAACTGGAAGTACTCGCCCGCGGGGAAAGCGGCCTCGTGTTGCCGTTCCAGTTGCACGCGGAGCATCATGATCACGTCCGCGTCTCGTATGGCTTCCCGAATATCGTGGGTCAGCCGCACGCCCGGCGCGATCCGCGCCAGCTCGGGCGGCAGCAGCGGCGCCGGCCCGCACAACACGATATCCACCCCGAATTTGGAGAGCAGGTAGATGTTGGAGCGCGCCACGCGGCTGTGGGCGATGTCGCCGATGATGGCCACGCGCAGGCCCTCGAGCGACGGCCGGTGGTCGAGGATGGTGCGCGCGTCCAGCAGCGCCTGCGTGGGGTGCTCGTGAGTGCCGTCTCCGGCGTTGATGATGGGGGTCGGCAGGTGCCGCGCCAGGAAGTGCGGAGCGCCGGAGGCCGAGTGCCGCATGACGATAGCGTTGGGCCGCATGGCGGCCAGCGTGTTGAGCGTGTCCACCAGCGACTCGCCCTTGGTCACGCTCGAGCCCGAGGCGGTGATCGAGATGGCATCGGCCCCCAGGCGCTTGGCCGCGATCTCGAAGCTGGTTCGCGTCCTGGTGGAGGCCTCGTAGAACAGGTTGACGATCATCCGGCCCTTCAGGCTGTCCAGCCGCTTGAAGGCCTGGTCCTGCATGGGCTGGAAGTCCTTGGCGCGGGTCAGAATCGACTCGATCTCTTCGCGCGGCAGCTCTTCGATTCCCAGGAGTCCCCGAGGCATGGCCTACTCCTCCACGCGTTCGACCAGCAGCACTTTTTCCATCTGGTCGGTCTCTTGAAACTTCACCTCAATGATTTCGTTGTCGGTGGTCTGTACCACGCGCCCGATGTAGCGGGCCTCGATGGGCAGTTCGCGGTGTCCCCGGTCGATCAGCACCAGAAGCTGCACACGGGCCGGCCGGCCGTGATCGAAAAGGGCGTCCAGCGCGGCACGCACCGTGCGCCCGGTATAGAGCACGTCATCCATGAGGATGACTTCCTTCCCGGTGACCGGGAACGCGATCTCCGTGGTGTTGACGACCGGCCTGTCGGCGATGGTGGACAGATCGTCCCGGTAGAGGCTGATGTCAAGCATGCCGACCGGGACCTGCCGCTTCTCCAACTCCAGGATCTTGGCCGCCAGCCGCTGAGCCAGCGGCGCGCCTCGCCGGCGGATGCCGACGAATGCCAGCTTGTCCAGATCGGAGGCTCTTTCCAGGATTTCGTGCGCCAGTCGGACGAGTGTCCGATCGATCTCCGAGGCGCTCATGAGTTGGGTCTTCTCGCGCGTTTGTGCCATGAAAATCCGCAGTTTCAGTCGCTTCAGATTAGCACAATCGCCCCCCGGCGCCCACGCGGAGACGAGGCTCCGTCACCTTCTCTTGAGCCTGTCGCCGATGCGTTTGGCCAGCTTGGCGATTTCTTCGGTTTTCTTGATGCTGCCGACCGAGACCACGCTCCAGCCGTTGTTCTCCAGCTCCGCCTCGAGGCTCTGGGCCAGCTCGGACAAGCGGGCGGCGTCTTCCAGACTGCGCTTGTGCTCGGCCTTGAGGATTTCCTCTTTCTGCAACTTGCCGCCGGGAAGCCTCACTTCCTGAACCGACTCGTCCGGCTGGTCCAGCTTGGGAGCTTGAGACGAAAGGACCGCGGCGCACCCAGCCAGCAGCAGAACGCACGCGAATTTTGAGAGACCGTTCATTGCCTGTTGCTATGATAACCACTTATGGATGACGTGAACGTCGGAATTGTGGGGCTCGGCAACGTGGGTTCGGGCACGGTGACGATTTTGGCCGAGAATGCGGAGCAGATCGCACTGAAGCTCGGCTTCCGGTTGCGCGTGAAGATTGTGTCCAGCCTGGATGCCGATACCCGGGTGCTGCCCGAGGCGCTCGGCGCGGTCGAAAGGACCCTGGATTGGCGAAGCGTGGCCACGCACCCGGAGGTGGACATCGTGGTCGAGCTGGTGGGCGGGACGACGGTGGCGAAGGAGATCCTGGAGACCGCGATCGACCACAAGAAGTCGGTGATCACCGCCAACAAGGAGCTGATGGCGCTGGCCGGACCGGACCTCTGGGATCGCGCCATCCGCGCGGGTGTGAACGTCGCCATGGAGGCCAGCGTGGCGGGCGGCATCCCGATTCACGCGGTCCTGCGCGAGGGCATTTCGGGAGATCGCCTGGAAGCCTTGTACGGCATCCTCAACGGAACCAGCAATTTCATCCTTACCGAGATGGAGAAGCGCGGCGATTCGCTAGAGAGCGTGCTGGCCGAGGCCCAGCGGCTGGGCTATGCCGAAGCCAACCCCAGCGCGGACATCGACGGTTTCGACGCGCGCTCCAAGCTCGCGATCCTCTCGGCGCTGGCCTTCGGCGAGCGGATCACGCCGCCGGACATCTACACGGAGGGCATCCGGCGCATTTCGCCGATGGACTTCCAGTACGCCCATCGCCTGGGACACACCATCCGCCTGCTTTGCGCCGCGCGCCAGACGAAAGACGGCTTGATTCTTTCGGTCCGGCCGGCCCTGATCCCGCAAACCACCATCCTGGCGAGCGTGCAGGGCTCGTACAACGCCGTTTGGGTCAAGGGGCGCTATGGCGAGGACACCTTCTATTACGGCCGCGGGGCGGGACCGCGTCCCACGGGCGTGGCGGTGGTGAGCGACCTGATGCGGGTGGCGCGCGAGATCCGGTTCGGCAACCCGGAGCGCGTTTCGCCTTTCGCGCACGAGCGGCTGGGTGAGTACAGCCCCATCCCGGTGACACGCCAGAGGCGCGCGTACTACCTTCGGTTCCGCGTGGTGGACCGGCCGGGGATTATCGCGGTGCTGGCCGGGATCCTGGCGGAGAAGCGGATCAGCCTGGACGCCGTGCTGCAGCTTCCCTGCGACAACAAGCAGGATGTGCCGTTCGTGATCACAGTGGAGCCATCCTCCGAGGAAGCGGTGCGGGAGGCGGTGGAGAAGATGTCAGGCCTGGACTTCCTGCTGGAGCCGCCGCTGGCGCTGCCGATGGAGGTGGGGCTGTAGCAGGGCTTAGCGCCCGAGGCAGTGTTCGCGCCAGATCTGCTGGAGACGGAGGATTGCCGGTTTCGGATCGGGATCGAGATTCACCGCCCGCAGCACGCAGTAGTTGACCGCTCCCTGACGGAGGACCTCGGGCAGGTTTTCGCGGTCGATTCCGCCGATTGCTACCGTGGTGAGAGGGCTTTCGCGCACGATGCGGCCCATCCGCTCCAGCCCGAGGGTCGGATCGGGCTTCTCCTTGGTCGGGGTAGGGAAGACGGGGCCGACGCCGATGTAATCCGGGGCAAACTCCCGGGCGCGCCGCTCCTGATCCTCGTTGTGGGTCGACATTCCGAAGACTTTGCCCGGCGCGCGCCAGAGCCCGCGGGCTGCGGTGATGCTTATGTCGTCCTGTCCCAGGTGAACGCCGTCGGCGTCCGCTTCGGCCGCGATCTCCACGTCGTCGTTGACGATGAAGCGGGTCTCAGTGCCGGCGGTAACCCGCCGGAGCCGCCGGGCGACGTTCCAGCACCTCCTGGCGAGAGCGCTTCTTCATGCGTAACTGGAGATAACGAACTCCGGTCGTCACCGCGGCCTCGGCGCAGGCCTCGTACCCGGCGACCGGCTCGGTCAGAACTAAGTAGAGTCCGAACGCTTCCCGCATGTCTCGTTACCCTCGAGGGCCGCACAAAGGGCAAGCCGCGTTGCGTAGCACGGCCACATCCCGAAACCTCATTGCCAACGCGTCATACGTGAGCAACCGGTTGGTCAGGAGATCGCCGACTCCAAGCAGGTACTTCACCGCCTCAGTCGCCTGGATCGCCCCGATGACCCCGGGAACCGCGCCCAGCGGGCCGGCGGGATTTGAATCCCGGGGGTCGGGGGGAGGCGCTTCCCCGAACACGCAACGGTAACAGGCTGTCCGGCCGGGCAGCACGGTCATGGTTTGTCCGAAATAGCGGGTGATGCCGGCGTGCGAGTACGGGCGCTGGACGGCATGGCAGGCGTCCGCGATCAGGAACTTGCCCGCGAAGTTGTCCGTGGCGTCGATCACGAAGTCCCACGCGCGGAGCAACGCCGTGGCGTTGCCGGGCGCCAGCCGCTCGGGGAAGGTCCGCACCACGACATCCTCGTTAAGGGCCTTCAGCCTCTCCGACGCGGATGCGATCTTGGCCCGTCCGACATCGGCGGTGCCGTGCAGGATCTGGCGCTGCAAGTTGCTTGGTTCGACGCGATCGTCGTCGATGATTCCGAGCACGCCGACTCCGGCCGCGGCCAGATAGAGCGCGGCAGGGGAACCCAGCCCGCCGGCGCCGACCACCACCACGCGGGACGCCAGCAGCTTCTCCTGCCCGGCCTCGCCGATCTCCGGCAGGGAGAGGTGTCGGAGGTAGCGCTGACGCTGCTCGGGCGAGAGGCTCATGCCGGGATGGCCAGGGGCGCCGTCTCCTCGCGATACACCACGTCCCAGTTCTTGAAGACGGGCTGCAAGCCCTTGGCCTGCAAGGCGGCGCAGAAGGACGCTACGTCGCGATCGTCATCAATCTCAAACTGGCCGCCGGAAGGAGGCGTGGCGGAATCATAGCCGCCGACGGTCGTTCGGCTGGCAACGCTCATCTTTGAAATACCCAGACCGGCCATCCCGTTCCGGAAACCACGGTTCTCGCGTGTAGAAAGCACCAACGGGACGTCCGGCAGGCAGATGCGAAAGGCGAAGATGATCTGCGCCAGGAGGTTCTCGTCAACGGGGAACTCGGCGTCGTACCCTCCCGGCTCCGGCCGGAGGCGAGGGAAGGAGATGCTGACGCCGGCCTTCCAGAAGGTGCGCCGCAGATAGCACACATGGCGGTACAAGCAGAGAACGTCAAGCAGGGGATCGCTCAACCCCAGCAACACCCCCAGCCCGAGAACCCGCACGCCGGCGGCCAGGGCGCGCGCCGGGGCGTTGAGGCGCCAAAGGTAGTCCCGCTTGAGTCCCCAGCGGTGCAATTGCTCGTAACGTACCGCATCGTAGGTCTCCTGGTAGACCGTAACTCCGGTGCAACCAGCGGAGACGAGTCCACGGTACTCCTCCTCGGACATGGGAAAGACTTCCACGGAAACATAGTGAAAGCGTGACGCCGCCAGGGCAACGCAGTCGCGCACGTACGCGGTATCCGCCACGGCTGCCCGTTCACCGGTCAGCAGCAGGATCTCCTCCAGTCCAAGATCCTTCATGGCGGAAAGCTCCGCCTCCAGTTCCTTCCCCGTCAGCTTGTGGCGTGCGATCCCGCGGTCGGAAGCGAATCCGCAGTATTCGCAGCCCGCCGGGCAGTAATTGGACAGATAGAGAGGCGCGTAGAGCGAGATGGCGCGCCCGAAATGCCGCCGTGTCAGCGCCCGCGCGCGCTGGGCCAGGGCCTCCAGGCGGCCGGCGGCGGCGGGGGACAGCAAGGCGGCAAGATCTCGAATGTCCGGCTCATCCGTCCGCAGTGCGTGCTCGACCAGCGCCGGGTCGGCTCGACGGACAAGATCCGTGGAGGGAAGCGGAGCAAGCCAATCCGGGACGGCGGTGCTCAATGGCTTCCCCCCGCGAGGAACGCAGTCAGCGGGCTGGTGGCAGAGGCCAACTCGCTCTTGGGCATCAGTCCCGCTCTCCATGCGTCCCTGCCGGCCCTCACCGCGGCCGCGAAGGCCCTGGCCATCAGTTCAGGGTTCTCCGCCGCGGCGATGGCGCTGTTGACCAGCACGGCGTCTCCGCCGAGTTCCATGACCTGGGCGGCCTCCGACGGCGACCGCAGTCCCGCATCCACGATGACCGGAACCGAGGCGTCGCGCAGGATCAGCTTCAGCATGGACAGGGTAGCCAGGCCCTGCCCGCTGCCGATCGTCGCTCCCAGCGGCATGACCGCGACGCAACCTGCGTCCTCCAGGCGCTTGGCCAGAACTGGATCGGCGGGCATATAGGGCAGTACAAAGAAACCCTCTTTGACCAGGATCTTCGCCGCCTCGTAGGTTTCGATCGGGTCCGGCAGCAGGTGGTGCGGGTTCGGGTGGATCTCCAGTTTGACGAAAGGACTGCCGCTGAGCTCGCGCCCGAGCAAAGCCGCTCGCACGGCTTCCTGTGCATTCATCGCGCCCGATGTGTTCGGGACCAAGGTGATGTTGGGCAGGGCGGCGAGCGGCCCATGAACGTCGTCCGCGGGCTGATTCCGGTGAAACCGCCGCAGAGCCACGGTGACCAGTTCGGCCTCCGACCCGCGCACGGCGCGCAGCATGGTATCCGTGTCGGCGAACTTGCCGGTTCCCAGAATCAGGCGCGAGGAGAAGACCCGATCTCCAAGCTTGAGGCCATCCTCCGCCATTATCCGCCCCCCGCGAACACGAGGATTTCCACGTGGTCCGACTCACAGAGGCGCACGGAGTCCCACCGGGCGCGAGGCACCACCTCGCTGTTGACCATGACGGCGGCGCGCGCCGCGTCGGCCTGGCACTCCTGGAGGAGCTCGGGGATGGTCCCCTGTCCGTTGTGGCGATGAGATTCGCCGTTGACCACCAGATTCATGGAGGACACCTTGAAAAAGCGAAGAAACCGAAACCCGCCCGCAATGGCTGCTTAGCCAGTATTCTACACCAAGCCGGTGCGACTTGGCCGCCGGTGGGAGCGTGTGCTAGGATCGATATCGACCCACCGATGCCGCGGAGAGGTGGCTGAGTGGTCGAAAGCAGCGGTTTGCTAAACCGTCGTAGGGGCATAAACCTCTACCGGGGGTTCGAATCCCCCCCTCTCCGCCAGCCATCACCCGTCAGGACGCTTTCCTAGCCTCGCGTTTCAATGCGTCGTGCAGGAGTGTCTTGAGGAGGGTCTGGTACCCCGTGCCCCTTCGCGTCGCAAGCTGGCGTGCCCGGTCTATGTCGGCCACTGGGAGCCTCATGGTGACGCTCTTGGTAGGGACAACCGCGCGCCTGCCGTGCTTGATGAGCAGGTCGGCCACTAGGTCTTGGTGCGCGTCCCACCACTTGGCTTCCTCGGCTTCGGACCGGAACTCCGGCGCTTCTATGGCCACCCGGCGGCTCTGCTCTGTAGCCCTCTTCATATGCGTTCCCTCAATCTGCGGTTCGCGACGAAGGCGGTCACCACGCGTACCCGTTCGCCGCGCATGGTGTAGACAACCGCGACGTGCTTGCCCTCGGCCGTCCGGCCCGCGCAAAGCGTACGCTGTTCTCCGCTTCGGTACTGCGCTTCCACCAAGAGTGGGTTGCCTCGGACGACCTGCTCGACTTCTTCCGGCGTGATTCCGTGCCGCGCGATGTGCTTGACGTTGTCCTCGTCCCACTCGAACCGCATCGCCGTTCCAGTACATACATATCGTACATACATACCGTATTGCAGTCAAGCCGAGTCTGTTACCTCCGCCGGCCAGAACGGCGAGCGGTTTGCTAAACCGTCGTAGGGGCATAAACCTCTACCGGGGTTCGAATCCCCCCCTCTTCGCCACAGACCTGAGCAACGGCTTGCCGATGAGGTTCCCTCTCCTGGCTCCGCCCGGCCGCTACTTGATGACTACCGTGCCCATGTCCTTCGGCGAGGACCGGATCACCAAGCCACCAGCCGGTGGAGGGGGAGCCTGGGAAGGACGCGCACTCGGCGCGCGCCGGGACGGGGCGGCGCCACTCTTGGCCGCAGCCGCTGCTTGCTGCTTCGCCGCCGCCTGGGCCTGCTGGATGAAATTCTCCAGGTCGGCTTCGGGAACCATGAGTGACAACAGCGTCAGATTGCCCTGCGTGGTGAGCTGAAGCTTCTGCAGGAAAGCCAGCGAAGCCGCGGCCTTGGGATCCTTCTGAACACTCATCTGCGCCAGGCCGGCAAAGAACCGGACCACGTCCGCCAGCGCCGTAGCGTCTTTGTCTGAGCGCGTCAGGACCTCCCCGGAGATCAGGATGTCGGGACCGAACTTGATGCCGCCGCTGGTCTCGAGCACACCTTTCAGGACATCTCCCTGCATCACACTGTTGAGCTGTTGCTGGGAAACGTCGCCGGCCAGCTCGGAGGGTGGGACGATGGAGACCATCCAGAAGTCGTACATGCTGCTCGCCTTGTCGATCTTCGCGCGGAGCTTGGGGTCCGGCCCGGCTCCGGAGCCGCGCCGGTCGATCACCGCCTGGACGCTTTGGGGATCACCCAGCACGGCGGTCGCGGTGTCCATGAAAGCGAACCAGCCGTCGCTCTTTTGTTTCCCGGTCATCACCTGGACGCCGTGGTAGGTCTGGACGGTTGCGCCGGACTTCTGGGCAAACGCCGCCAACCTGCTGGGATCAAAGATGCCTTTGGCCAAGATCAGTCCCCGGGACGCCTTCGGAGTCCCCGATGAGGCGACCAGGACTTCCTGCAAGTCGTGCAGTGGGTCAAAACCAGTGGCTTGGATGAACTGCTGGATCTGCGGCTCCGACGATTGCGCCTGACTGAAGAGGAATCTGCCGAAGGGTGACGCCAGGAATTGCGATAAGTCCGCTCCGGCCGCGATCTTGGCGTCAGGCGAGACCAGATTCAGCAGCACGGGGTCGGCAGCGCCAGCGACACTGGCGGCGACAAGCAACGCGACGACGCTTCTCTTCCAAGACGGCATGTGGTCCGCCTCCTATGGTGTCTACGTTTCGCGGCAGGCTCCTGTTCCTTACATCATAAAGGAATCGGGATTTGCTCCACGATCTTTATCCCGAAACCCTCCAGGCCCACCACTTTGCGCGGGTGATTCGTCAGCAGCCGGATGGTATGAAGGCCAAGGTCGGACAGGATCTGCGCGCCGATGCCGCTCTCGTACTGCAGCAAGCGCCGGCCCTCGGCGGTCACGTAATGCATGAAGTCCGGCGAGTGCGATCCCGGCGTATCCACGCCGGCGGGTCCCGTGCTGTGCAGGTACACCAGCACCCCGAGATCCTCCGCGTCAATGCGCTTCAAGGAAGATCGCAGCAGCCTCCCGCAGTCGCACGCGGTCGAACCAAAAACGTCGCCGTAGATGCACCGCGTCTGCATCCGGACGAGCACTCCCTCCCGGCCGGCCGGCTCGCCCCGGACCAGCGCCAGGTGCAGCGCCGAGTCGATCGGCGTGCCATAGACCACGGACCCGAACTTGCCGTATTCAGTTTCCAGGCTGCTCTGGCTGGCTCGCCTGACAAAACGTTCGTGACGAAGACGATAGCGGATGAGCTCGGCGACGGAGATCATCTTCAGGCCGTGGCGGCCGCAAAACTCCTGCAGTTGCGGCACGCGCGCCATAGTGCCGTCTTCGCTCATGACCTCGCAGATGACGCCCCCGGGCGAGAGGCCCGCCAGCCGGGCCAGGTCCACGGCCGCTTCGGTTTGCCCGGCGCGGACCAGCACGCCGCCCCCGCGTGCCCTCAAAGGAAAAAGGTGGCCCGGACGAGCCAGGTCCGCGGGCTTGGCCGCCGGGTCCATCGTCACTTGTACCGTGCGCGCCCTGTCGGCGGCGGAGATACCGGTGGTCACGCCCTCCCGGGCATCGATCGACTCGCAAAACGCGGTGCCGAACTTGGACGTGTTCCGAGGGGTCATGAGAGGCAACTGGAGCGCATCGCAGCGCTCCGGGGGCAGGGCCAGGCAGATTAATCCGCGGCCATGCACGGCCATAAAGTTGATCATGTCCGGGGTGACCTTCTCGGCGGCCACGGTCAGATCCCCCTCGTTCTCACGGTCTTCGTCGTCGACCACGATCAGCAGCCGGCCGGCCCGGATCTCCTCCAGGGCCTCGGGAATGGAGGCAAAAGGCATCGCTGAACTCCAGTGTACCGTCGTTCGGCGCCCCAGGCATTACAACTGGGGAGAATGCAGGCGATTGGAAATCCCGGCTAAGACACGATAGCAGCTTTCCGTATCAGCGAAGCGATTCCAGCACGCAGCGGAATCCGACAACGGAATTTGCGGTGCCGGGATTGCCTGCGTTTCTTTCGGAGTATCGCAGGTATCTCGCGTCGGAGTTCCAGGCGCCTCCACGGATCACGCGGCCGGATCCGCGGGCGGGGCCTGTGGGCGCACCCGGCGGAGACTCCCGGTAATAGTTCGGGCCAAACCAGTCGGCGCACCACTCCCAGGCGTTGCCCTGCATGTCGTAAAGGCCCCACGCATTCGGGACCCTTCTGCCGACCGGGTGAAGAACTTTCCCGCTGTTTGCCCCATACCAGGCCCGCGCCTCGATATTGTCTGGAAAAGCCTTCGTGTCGCCGGCCCGGGAACCGTATTCCCATTCCGCTTCCGTTGGCAACCGTCCGCCGGTCCATCCGCAATAGTCCTGGGCATCCTGCCAGGCAACGCTCACTACCGGCTGCGCTCCATCGCTCCAGGCTGGATTCGATGGAGGGGGAGGAGGCATCGGGCGTTTCTTCGCCGCTGCAAATTCGCGATAGGCGGCCACGGTGACTTCAGTGCGCGTCATCCGGAATGCGTTCGGAATATTGACTGCGTGACGGGGTTTCTCGTCGTCGCTGCAGAGACGGTCCTGATCGACGCAGCCGATGTCGAAGCTGCCGGCCGGTATCCGCACGTAACGCAGGCCGTCAACCGGGTTGATGCCGCCGGATGAACTTGGAGCCGCGCTCTTCCGGGGTACAGGGGTCGGTGCCGGTGTAGGTTCTCCCTTTGCGACTGGTGTAGGTTCTCCCTTTGCGACCGGGGCGGGCGGGCGGACCGCTTCCTTGGGTTCTCGCTCGCGGAGGTTCTGGATCGCGAGAAAACCGACAGCACCGAGAGACGCCACCAGCAGAGCAGCAGCGCCAAGCCAGATGCGGCGTCCTGGCAAAGCGGCAGGCTTCGCGGGGGCGAAGGAAGCCTCAAGCGCGCCGGCAAAAGCGGAGCAGTCTTTGAACCTCTCGGCGGGGTTCTTCGCCATGCCCTTCTTGAGGACCGCGTTTGTTCTTCGGGTGAGAAGGGGATTGAGCGTGCTGGCCGGCGGGGGCTCCGAGTGAAGGATCTGGGTGAACAGCGAGGGCAGCGTGTCCGCTTCGAAGGGCTTGTGGCCGGTGAGCATGGTGTAAGCGACGGCAGCCAGGGCGAATTGATCGATCTGTCCGCTCAACGTCTGCGTCATGACCTGTTCCGGAGCCATGTAGTAGGGAGTCCCCATCACCATGCCGGTCACGGTGAGCGTGCTGGCGCCGGTGAACTTGGCAATGCCGAAATCGGCGATCTTGACCTCTCCGCCGGGGAGGATCATGATATTCGCCGGCTTGATGTCGCGATGGATGACGCTGTGCGAATGAGCGTAGTCGAGCGCTCGCCCCGCCGCGGCGACGATGTAGAGGACCTCGTCGGGCGGCAGAGGCGTTCGCTTGCGCGCCAGCAAGGTTTCGAGCGTCTCGCCCTCGACCAGTTCCATCACGATGTAGCCGACGTCCGCCTCTTCGGCAAAGTCGAAGACCGAGACGATATTCGGATGACTCAACTGCGCCGCCGCTTGAGCTTCCCGAAGCAGTCGCTCACGGTGACTGGCCGCCTCCGCCGGCGCGGCGCCTTCGGAGGCCCGGAATACCTTGATCGCCACCGTCCGGCCGAGGAGCGTATCGTGGGCGCGATACACCTCCCCCATTCCGCCGCGTCCGATGAGTTGCTCGAGTTCGTACCGCCCAAACTGAACCATGGAAACAGCAATTATAGCTCCCGATACTCCGAAATGGAGCACAACCGGGACCCCATGCCCCAAGACCCACAGGTCCCCCCGGATAGCTCCTTTAGGGTCTTCGGGAAATGCACACCTCCAAAGATATGTTTGAGCTCGGTCTCCCGCATCGACTCACCCTACAGTTGGCAGACTGGAAGAGGTCGCGGTTGAGTAGATGACGTGGCTGAGCTGCCATCGGTTCCGGGCCAATCGGGTGCGGCTGTGGCTGAGCGTGATCGCGTACAATCTGGGGGACTTGTGGCGCCGGTTGGTGCTGCCGAACAGGATCGACAACTGGTCGCTGACGAGCTTGTAGCAACGGCTTGTGAAGACGGGCGGGCGCTTAATCAAACATGCTCGCTATTATTGGCTGCTCCTGGCGGAGGGCCATCTGACGCGGCGCCTGTTTGGAACCGTGGTTCGGCGGATTGCCGCTCTGCCCTTGCCGATCCGATAGGGCGCCGCGGCGGAGAAGCAAACAGGTCGCAGGAGGGAGGGGGGCGGAGAGGTGTATGAGAAATCGCTTGGAATGGGGCATTTCCGGGCTTTCTGTGTCCTGACGAGGCAGAGCTGGCCCCTTCCGGGGCGGTCGGGGTCGCTCCGGCTGGAACGAATGAAGTAAGCGGCTCCAACGGAGGCGGCTGGATGTACAATCGATGGTGGCTAGGAGGCCAAATCGGAAATCCTGGCTAAGAACGCACCGGAGGTGCTTCTGGTACCTCCTTTGCAGAGCAAGTGATTTGACGGAAGGATAGCCTACGATGCCCGCAAGCGTTGCCAATCCAGCGAGGCGGTGGCAAGATCACGTACCGTACGTGATTGACGCCAGCGTCAACAGGATTTGGCTCTTGGGCAAGATCGTAGAGTTCAATACCCGCGTCGGACGAAATGTGTTCGTCCAGCGTACTGATGAAGCAGATTACGCCCGGTTTGTGAGCCCCGGGGCAAATAGCCCGGTGGGAAAGCAAGGGAACGCCCAAGACCTGAGGTTTAACGACCGCAACCTGTTCCACGAAATGGGTCATTGCGTTGGGTTGGGACACGTCTACTTCCACCGCGGGTCCGACTTGCCCGCGTTGTTCGAAGGGAATGACCGGCTTGCGTACGACGTAAGCCGTGGCGACTATGCTGACCAGGGCTTCGCGAACGTGGACTCGATGATGGGGTACACGCCCACCGTTTTTCCGGACTCGCCGCGCGTACGGCGGGTTTGCGCCTTGTGCTTCAACCAGAGGGAATTCCTCGTTGCAGCGCGAAACAGGCTTCAAGAGCTGATCCGCCTTCTAAGCCAGCCCCCCGCCGCCATGCCACAGGCGAAATTCCGGGTGTCGCTTCAGATCCCGCACGAGTTCCGCAACCGGCCGATGCACTTTAAGGTCGGCGGCCAGTGGTGGGAGGGCCTTGTTTCGAACTATGACGTATTGCGCGCCTTAGATCCAGCGGACTTGGCTCAGTTCGCTAGCGATATCAGGATCGTCGAACGCTACTGGAAGTTCAACCCTGGCTTCATGATGCGGGTCGCCGATGACGACGTGCAGGCGATCCGTGCGGCCCTGCGGGCCTGATCGCTCGCTGACTTGGCCGCACGAGCCTGCCACGACGGGAGCGGGATCCCGGAGGCGCGGGCAGAAGAGCAAGCGGTGAGCTGTGCCACGTGGGGGCACCCCGAGCAGGCCGACCGCGCGATCTCTCAGCCCCGCACGCACCCCATGGGAGAGCCCAAATCGGCCACTCCAGCAGAATCCTATGGCCCCGTTGCGCCTCGTGGGTTGGAGGCTCCCGCATACCCAGAGGGCGGTGCCGGGGGGGGGGCGGTTTCAAATCCCCCTATCTCCTATCCCGGCATTACAATGGGTTTGAGCAACCACTTCACCCCGGCGGCGAGGCCATGATTCTGCACCACTACACAATATCAGCCATGGGACACCAGGCGGATTCCCAGGAGCAGGACAGATCTCGGGTGCCCCGCTCCGCTGTAGAGGCCGCGGGCCGGCTGCTCGATCGCCACGGAAACAGCTTCCAGGCGCGCATCCCATTGAAGGGCTTCGGCCACATCGATCTGCATTGGAAGTCGGAGGATTTTTCCTGTGCCCTTGCCACCTTCTCGGTCGAGGACGAGATGCTCTCGACAGAGGTCATTCTGAGCGGTCTCAGACCGGACGCGGACCGAGCGGTTCAGCAGGCCGCCCAGGCGATGGTGCGGGAAACCTGCGAATCCTCCGGGGAGCGGGCGAGCGAGGGCCTCTTGCGTGCCGACAAGCGCCCGGCGGTGGCTTGTATCCGTTGGTCCTCCCGGGAGCGCGAGGGGATGGACCTGGTGATGGACCTGGAGATTTGCCTGGCCGCCGCATTCCTGGACAGGAGCTTTCAGGCCGGCAAGCTGGCGTTTTGATCGGCCCGGAGGTCAGCGGGTCCAACTCAGCCAGGCGGCGCCTGCCCCTTGCCTTTCCGCCTGGATAGTGTAACAATTTACACTATCAATGCGATCAGTGGTCCATTGGGACGGCGACAGCTTCTTTGCCTCTATCGAGCAGGCTTCCGACCGGCGCCTGCGCGGGCGGCCGGTGGCGGTGGGCGGAGCGCGGCGCGGCGTGGTGATTTCGGCCAGCCCCGAAGCGCGGCGCTTTGGCATACGTCCCGGCCTGCCCATGCGCAGGGCGCGCCGGCAATGTGGCTCGCTGGTGGTGCTGCCGGGTCACTTCGAGCTTTACGAGAGATTTTTCTCGCAACTCATTGGTCTCTGTGAGGAAACCACGCCGCTGGTGGAGCCGGTGGCGGTGGGGGCAGCCTACCTGGACCTGACCGG
The DNA here is from genome assembly GCA_963798455.1 of Bryobacterales bacterium. Lineage (GTDB taxonomy): Bacteria > Acidobacteriota > Terriglobia > Bryobacterales > Bryobacteraceae > CAWCTD01. Next base: position 1,798,654 of record CAWCTD010000003.1, on the reverse strand, counting down.
GACGCACCGGTTTTTGCATGGGGATCCCGAGTCCACCGTGGCCCGGCTGCGGCACACGGCCCGGGACTGGTTGCGGGTGTCGCTTTCGGCCGGTATCGCTACCAACAAAACAGTGGCGCGCATTGCGGCCCGGCTGCACAAGCCGGGTTCGCAGCTTGCGGTGCCGCCGGGAAGGGAAGCCGGGTTTCTGGCGCCGCTGGGGGTGAACTGGCTTCCCGGCGTGGGCGGCGAGCTGCGCTCCACGCTGGAAGTGGCGGGCTTGGTGACGGTGGGCGATCTGGCGCGCGCGCCCGTGGATGATCTTCAACTGGTTCTCGGCCGCGGCGCTCTTTCGTTGCAGCGCCGCGCGCAGGGCGTGGATGAAGAGCCGGTGCGGCCCAAGCCCGCCGAGGATCAAAACCGGAAGGAGGCGGTCGAGTTCGCCGAGGACGTCTGGGAAGAGCCGTTGGTGCTGGAGACGCTGAAGGCCATGCTTGAGCGCCTGATGGCCCGCGTGCGCGCCGAGGGCATCGAGGTGCGCCGCCTCACGCTGGCGTTGCGTTACACGGACCGGGAGGAAACGGAGCGCTCCTTGAACCTGCCGGAGCCCACCGCTCTGGAGACGGACTTCTTCCCGCACCTCGCCGAGTTACTGCGCTCGGCCTGGAGCCGCCGTGTGCGGCTGCGCACGGTCACGCTTCGCGCGGGGCGGGTATACCGGCCGTCGCCGCAGATGGCGTTGTTTTCAGACTGCGGGCAGGCTCACGGCATGCCCCTACAGATGACGATCGACAGGCTCCGGCGGGCCTTTGGCCCCTCCGCCGTGCTCCGCGGCTATGCCCTGCGCCGCTCCGCGCCAGCCTAACGAGTATTCACGAGCTTGCCGTTTTCATCAAGGTGCGGATAGGGGCCGCCCGTCCGGTATTCGTCAACGATGTACTTGTCGTACTGCGGCGTGGGCTCGAAGTACCCGGGCACCCGGAGGTGCTCCTTGCAGGCTTCTTCGTTCAGTTCCACGCCGATGCCGGGGGTGTCAGGAACCTGGATGTAGCCGTTCTGGATAATGGGCTTGGGAGGTCCGTTCACCAGGTCGCCCCACCAGGGGATATCGACGGCGTGGTTTTCCATGGCCACGAAATCCTTGAGGGTGGAAATCATGTGTACGGACGCCATGCAGCCTACCGGCGAGCCGGCAAAGTGGATGGCAGTGGGAATTCCGTACATGGAAGCGTAGTCGGAAATCCGCTTGCTTTCGCGGATGGCGCCCGACGACAGCGGATCGATATGGATTATATCGAGGGCGTTGTTCTCGATGAAGGGGCGGAACCCCTCCTCGAGGCCGAAAAGACTCTCGCCGGTGTTGACCGGCGTGACCGTCGATTCCTTAATCTCCTTGTAGGCGCGCCAGTTCTTGGGAGCGTCTCCGGTACCCAGGGCGCCCACCTGGAGGAGATCCTCCGCCCAGGCAAGTTCATACTTCTCGAAGAAGCGGGCGTGGCGGATGGCGTCTTTCATATTCAGGGGGCCAAAGTGGTCCGCGGCCAGGGGCTGGTCCCAGCCGATCGCGTCGCGTACCGCCTGGATATGCTCGCCGTACATCTCGAGCCCTTTGGCGGTGGCTACGCCGCGGGTATTGAGCCCGCCGGGCCTGCGGCGGATCATCGCCGGCACGATGTCCATTTTGAAAAAGGTGAACCCCATCTTCTTGCGGTTTATCATCCGCTCCGCGTAGATCTTGGGATCGTCGCTTTCCGTGGTGTCGCAGTAACAGCGAACGCGGTTGCGATACTGCGAGCCGATCAGCCGCCAGACCGGGACGCCGTACACCTTGCCGGCGATATCGTGCAGCGCGATGTCGAGGGCGCTGTAGCCTCCCCCGAACCGCCGCTGGTTGGTGAAGTTGCGGACGCTGTCGAGGATCGGCTCGATTTCCAGCGGGTTTCGTCCCATGATGTGGGGCTTCAGAATCAGCGCCATTCCTTCGTTGCCGGCATCACGGACTTCGCCGAGCCCGTAGACGCCTTGGTTGGTATCGATGCGAATGATCGGATAGTCGTAGTTGGTGGCGATGCGTATCGCCCGCATGTCCGTGATCCGCAATTGGCTGGGCGCGGAGTTCCGGTTGACGCCCCCTGCCTGTTGCGGCTGGGCACTGGCGGGCTGTTCGGTCATCTTGAACATTGCTCCAAGACCGGCTGCGCCAGCCGCCGTCCCGAGCACACTGCGCCGGTTGACACCGGTTTTCGTTTCAGACATAACCTTCTCCTTGATGTGGACTTTCCCAGGGTTCCCTGTAAGCTACGTGGCTGCTATCAATTGTACATCCAGATGTCCCTGCTGGAGCGGAGCACACTTTTGCGGGAGCGTTGCATCTTCCGCACCAGCGTGCACAGGGCGGCCAGGTCGGGCTGGCCTTTGCGCAGCCGGCCCACTTGCGCGGTGTCCGGGCTATTTTGAGCTGACTCCGCCTGGCAAAGCCAGCGGCATGAAGCTCAGATGGAATAGTCGCCGACCGCGACTGTTAATAATCGGATGTTGCTTCGTTCACCCACTTGCCGTCGACGTTGTAGTGCGGCCATGGGCCTCGCGGGACACCGGGCGGCCTGGCCAGGATCGGCTCATCGTACATCGGCGTGGGCTCGAAGTAGCCGGGGTAACGCAGGTGTTCCTTGACTACCGCTTCATTGAGCTCCACTCCCAATCCCGGGGTGTCCGGGACTGTAATGTAACCTTTGTCGATGATGGGCTTGGTCAGCAGTTGCTGCCACCACTCAAAAAAGTCCAGGGCATGGCATTCCTGCGCAAGGAAGTTCTCCAGTGTCGCCGCGACATGTGCACTCGCGATAGATCCGAGCGGAGATCCGGCCATGTGAAGGGCAACCATGATGCCCTGCTTCTGGGCATAGTCCGCGATCCGTTTCGTCTCTCGACAAGCGCCGGAGGTCCCCGGGTCCGGGTGAATAACGTCCACCGCTTTGTTGTCGATCAGAGGCTGGAAGCCCTCCTCCAACCCAAAGGCATCTTCGCCTGTGTTCAACCTGGTAGTCGTGGCCGCCCTGACTTCCTTGAATGCCTGCCAGTTCCGCCAACTGAACATGTCCTCCAGCCAGGCCATGTTGAATCTCTCAAATGACCTGGCATAGCGGATTCCATCCTTGACATTGCCTGGGCCGGTGCCGTCCATTGCCAGCGGCGCGTCCCAGCCAATGGCATCCTTGACCGCTGAGATCAGCTCACCGGCATAGGCCAGGCCCTTGTCGGTCATGATTCGGTTCTGATCGAGGGCGCCGGGCTTGTCCGCGACCCAGGTGGTCGTGACATCCATCTTGAAAAAGGTGAATCCCGCCTGTTTCCGCTTCAACATCCGTTGCCCATATACTTTGGGATCGGACGTGCCGGTGGTATCGCAATACACCCGCACTCGATCGCGCTTCTTATCGCCCAGCAGACGCCACACCGGCACGCCGAACACCTTGCCAGAAATGTCGTGCAGGCAAATGTCGATGGCGCTGTAGCCGCCACCCAGGCGCCCATGACCCGCATACGGCCGGCAGGACTGAAGGATGCCCGTGATGTCCAGCGGATTTCGCCCCACCAACAGAGGCTTAAGAACCAAAGCCGATCCCTTCAGGCCCCCGTCGCGAACCTCACCCAGGCCGTACACTCCCTGGTTGGTGTCCATGCGGATGATCGGGTAATCGAAATTTGACGCTACTGTGACCGTCCTCAAGTCCGTGATCCTTAAGTTGCTGGGAGCGGAGTACTTGTTGATCGAGCCATATGTGACCCTCTGACCTCCGCTAGCCTGACTCGCCGCGGACCGTTCAGTCAGGTTGAATATTGGGCCTAACGCAGCCGCCGCAGCCCATCGCAGCGCCTCTCGACGGCCAAGACATCTCTTCCATGGGTAGCTCATACAGCGCTCTTTCCTTTCAGCCGGAATTTCCGTTTGGCCCACGATTTTCGCTATAGCCTCAGGGCCTCCGTCGATTCTACATCCAACCACCTCTGTCGGGGCGGTTCGTTTGCCTCACCCTTTTCATTGATCCGGACGTCGAGCGGAGCGCTCGCGGCTCGAGGCCCGCCAGGGCCGAGGCTACCAGACGCGCATGAACGCGGTGCTGAGGGCCTACGTCGAGTCGCGCGGGTGAAGGCGACGTCGTTGCGCTATCGCACTGCATAGTGTAAATATGTACAGTAGTGGCCTACGTCGCCCTTCATAACCATAGCTGGTACTCGGTGCTGGATAGCGCCATGGCGGTGGAGGATATCGTCGAGGCGGCGGTCCAGTACAGGATGCCCGCCGTGGGGCTGGTGGACCGCGACAGCCTGGCCGGGGCGGTCGAGTTTTATAAGAAGGCCCGGGCGGCGGGCGTTCACCCCGTCATCGGCAGCGAGGTGACGCTGGCGGGCGGCGGCTCGCTGGTGCTGCTGGTCGAAAACGCCGGGGGCTACCGCAACCTGTGCCGGCTGCTCTCCACGCGCATCGAACACCCGGACGGCGTGACGCTCGAGGACTTGCACCTGCACCGCGCCGGCCTCATTTGCCTGTGTGGGACGGCGAGCCTGGAGTATCGCGAGATCTTCGGGAGGAATTTCGCGCTGGAGATCTCGCCCGGCGACCGTGGGCTGGCCGCACTGGGGCGGCGGCTGCGCATTCCTCTGGTTGCCACCGTCCACGCGCACTACCGCGCGCCGGATGACCGTCTGTTCTACGACATCCTGGCTTCCATGCGCACGCTCACCATGCTCAGCCAGGCGCACCCGGAAAAGCACGGGGCAGGGAATTATCACCTGCACTCACCGGAAGAGATGGCACGGTGCTTCCGCGACCTGCCGCAAGCGATCGAGAACACACGCCGGATCGCCGAGCGCTGCCGGTTCGATTTCGAGCTGGGCGACATCCTGTTCCCGCCGTTCGCCGTCCCGGCGGGCGAGACGCCGGCGGGCGTGCTGCGGAGCATGGCACTCGCGGGCGTCGAGCGGCGCTACGCTCCCCGCCCGAAACCCGAGGTGTACGCACGCCTGGAGCGGGAACTCAACATCATCGAAGAGGTCGGCTACGCCGAGTATTTCCTGATCTTCGCCGACATCGTGCGCTGGGCCAACCAGCAGGGCATCGAAACGCTGGCGCGAGGCAGCGCGGCCGGCAGCCTGGTGTGTTACGCGCTCGGGATCAGCAACGTCTGCCCCTTCCGCTTCGGCCTGTCGTTCGAGCGCTTCCTGAATCGCGAGCGCATGCAGTTCGCCAAGCTGGCCGACATCGATCTCGACCTGCCCTGGGACCGCCGCGACGACGTGATCCAGTACGTTTTCGACCGCTACGGCGCCGAGCACGTGGCCATGATCGGAGCGTTCAACACCTTTCAGGGGCGCGCGGCCGTGGCCGATATCGCCAAGGTCTACGGCATTCCGGAGCGCGAGGTGCGGCGCTTCACCGGGCACTTGCCTTATTTCATGGGCGATGCCGAAGCCGTGGTTCAGGCCACCCCGGAATGCCGCCACCTGCCCTGGCGCGAGGAACCCTATCGCACCATCCTCAAGATGGCCTCCCGTTTTGAGGGCATCCCGCGGCACGCCATGATGCACCCCTGCGGGCTGGTAATCAGCGGGGCGCCGGTCAGGGACCGCATGCCTCTGTTCCAGAGCGCCAAAGGCTACCTGACGACGCAGTATGCGATGGATGACGTGGAGGAACTGGGGCTCCTCAAGATGGACCTGCTGGGTCAGGCGGGCCTGAGCGTGCTGCGGGACGCGCGCGCCAACATCCGCGAGAACAGGGGACGCGAGATGCATCCGCACGCCATCGACTACCAGGATGCGGCCACCTGGGAGACCATCGCCACGGGCAACGCGCGCGGCGTGTTCCACATCGAATCGCCGGCCATGACCAATCTGCTGCAGATGACCAACTGCCGCGATCTGGATTGTCTTACCGCCGTGGAATCGATCATCCGGCCCGGGGCGGCCAACGAGGGCAAGAAGCGGGCCTTCGCGCGCCGCCACCAGGGACTGGAACCCGTGACCTACGTGCATCCTTCGCTCGAGCCGCTGCTGGCCGACACCTACGGGTTGATGGCCTATGAGGAGCACATCCTGCTGGTCGCCAACGGATTTGCCGGAATGCCCTGGGGACGCGCCGACATGCTGCGGCGCGCGCTGGTGAAGAACAGAGACCGGCACAAGATCGCCGAGTTGGGCGAGGAGTTCCGCGCCTGTGCGTCGCGCTCGGGACGCGCGCCGGAAGAGACCGAGGCGGTGTGGGCGCTGCTGGAAGACTTCGCCGGCTACATGTTCAACAAGGCGCACTCGGCGGCCTATGCGGTGGAAGCGTTCCAGGGGGCTTACCTGAAGGCGCAGTACCCGATCGAGTTTCTGGCGGCGGTGCTCTCCAACCGCCGCGGCTTCTATGCGCCGATCTTCTATGTGCTGGAGGCGTTGCGGTCGGGGGCACGGTTCCTGGCGCCGGACGTGAACCTTTCCGAGCCCCGGTTTCTGGTCCACGGCGACACCATCCGGCTGCCGCTGGACCAGGTCAAGGGGATGACGCAGGAAACGCTGAAGCGCTTGTACGCCTCACGGCCGTTTGGGGATGCGGGCGAGTTCTATCGGCAGGCGCGTCCCTCGCACGCCGAATGGCTGGCGCTGCTGAAGGTGGGCGCCCTCGATTCGCTGGGCGAGCCGAGAGGACGCTTGTTCTGGCGATTGTGCCGGCTGGAGGTGAAAGGGCCCGTGGCTCGTAGCTCGTTGCTCGTGGAACCAGAGACGCCACTCCCCACGGGCCACGAGCTACAGGCCACGAGCCAGCCGCGCTGGGAGCACGAACTGCTCGGCTTTCCGGTGAGTTGCCACCCGTTGGACTACTTCGCCCCGAACATGGGCTGGTCGCGGTACGTGCCGGCCGCCGAAGTGCACCGCTACATGGACCGGCAGGTGGAGGTGTGCGGCCTGATCGTGGCCGAGCGAATCCATCCCACGGATCGCGGCGCGATGAAGTTCCTGACGCTGGCCGACCACACCGGCTTCCTGGAAGTGTCCCTGTTCGCGGATGCGTACCGGCGCTTTGGCGACCTCACGACGCGGCCGGTTGTGGCCGTCATGGCAATGGCGGAACCGTTCGACAACCGCAAGGGCGTGTCGCTGAACGCTGTGGCGCTGCGTTCTGTGATATGATTTTTCCGTTTAGCGTTTATAGCAAAAAGGAGGATTTTTACTTTGAGGTTATTTTGGCAAGCATTGGTTTGCCTTGTCGTTTTCACAACTCTCGCCTTGGGCCAGACAGCTCGAACGGCTACGGTGGTGGGGACCGTAACGGACCCTGCGGCCGCGCTCGTCCCCGGGGCCAAGGTCACATTGACAAATACGGAAACCGGCTTTGTATCCAACGGTGTGACGAATGCCGAAGGAAGCTATTATATTCCATTCCTCGCCGTGGGCAGCTACCAATTGACCGTGGAGGCCGCCGGCTTTAAAACATACGTTCAAAGGGGCATCGAGTTGAGCGCCGCGGAAGTCCCGCGCATCGACGTGAAGCTGGAGGTCGGCTCGACCAACGAATCCGTGCAGGTAACGGGTGCCGCGCCGATGTTGGAAACGGAAACCTCACAGGTATCGCAGACAGTAGCCGCCTCGATGATCGAGCAGATCCCGGTGATGCAGAACAAACCCCAGCGCATGTTGTACTATATGGCAGGCTTGCAGATCCGAGGAGCCGATGCCAGCGTAGTGGGCCAGAGTTCCGCTGCACTGGGTTACACGCTAGACGGCATTAGTGGTAAGACGTCGGTTCGGGATGCGATCGGTGACACGAACACCAACATGCAGCCCACGCTGGACGCGCTGGCCGAAGCCAAGGTTTACACCACCGGCGCGCCGGCCGAGTTGGGCCACGCCTCCGGCGGCATCATGGCCTTGACCTTCAAGAGCGGAACCAACGAACTGCACGGCTCGCTCGAGGATCGCTGGACCAATCAAACCCTGACGCACCGCGGGTACCTTGAGCAAGGCAAACGCTCGGAACAACTCCTGTACCACCAAGCGCAGGCGACGATCTCAGGCCCGGTGGTTCTGCCCAAGCTTTACGACGGAAGGAACAAGACCTTCTTTCTGTTCGCCGTCGGCCGGCACCACGTGAAGATCAACGAACCGCAGACCGGAACGGTGCCGGATCTGAACATGCTGAATGGGGATTTCAGCTTCCCGCAGGCCGCCAGCGGCGGGTACCCGATTTACGATCCCGCATCGATGATCCAGTCCGGCGGGACCTGGACGGCAACTCCGTTCGCGGGTAAGCAGGTTCCCAAGAGCCGGTTTGACCCGGTGATTGTCAACTTCCTGGCCACGAAGCCCTGGGCGGAGCCGGACAATCCGTCGGGGACCACCTACAGCCGCACAGGCCCAAGCAGCAACTGGCTCGGCACAAACATTTACCGTTCCTATCGTACGCGTTTTGACACTAAGATCGACCACCAGATCAGCACAAACAACAAGTTCTTCGTTCGGAATTCATGGAACAGGCACCGCCAGACGGGCCGGCTCAACGCATACGTAAACAATCGCTTGCTCGACAGTACGAACAATGGCCTTGGCCGGCCGAATCCGGTCGACCAACAGAACTGGGCCATTGCCGACTATCACACCTTCAGCCCCACGATGATGAACGAGGTGAGGCTGGGCTTTGGCCGGCGCGTGAGCACCATTGACCCACCCACGGTGGGTGCGGGCTGGGCGCAGAAGCTGGGCATCCCCAACGTGGGGCCGCAGAACTTCCCCATGTTCCAGTCCGGTAGCAGCACCTTGTACGGCATTGGTCCCGGCGCGTTCCAGCGGACCATCAACGAAGACATCACTTTCCAGAACAACGTGACCAAACTTTTCAGCCGTCACACGGTCAAGTTCGGCTACGAGGTCATCCGGACGCGGGAGAACGACGTGGACCAGGTGCTGCCCTCGGGCAGCTACAGCTTCCAGACGGGCGGCACGGCGCTGCCGTACACGCCTAACACCGGGAACATTTTCGCCTCGTTCGTGTTAGGCTCGGTCAGCTCGGCCACTTACACGCAGCAGATCTGGAACCGGCTGCCTCGCTGGTGGAGCCATGCGGGCTACATTCAAACCGATTGGAAGGCGAGGCGGAATTTGACGGTGAACCTGGGCTTGCGTTACAGCCTGGAGACGCCGTTCCGTGACAAGTGGGACCACCAGTCGCAGTTCGACCCGAGTGTGATCGATCCCCTGACCGGCAAGATGGGGGCGATCACGCATCCCACGGGGGCGCTCTATAAAGCCGACAAGAATAACTTTCAACCGCGCGTAGGCGTGGCCTGGAACTTCCGTACCGACATGGTGTTCCGCGGCTCCTTCGGCGTGCTGACGCAGGATTTGATGCCCAGCGCCGGCTTCGAGGACTACACGGCCACGGCGGTGGTGCAGCAGGTGCCTGGCGATCCCCGCCCGGCGTTCTACCTGTCGCAGGGTCCTCCCAATCGCAACTTCGTCCTCAACTCCGACGGCACCTCGCAATTCCTGGGGACGAACTACAGCAGCCGCGGCGCCACCTATATCGACCCCAACGTGCGCCTGCCGTACATCATGAACTGGTCGGGCGGCGTGCAGACCCAGATGGGTCCGACGTGGCTGACCGAGTTTGTGTACCAGGGCTCGTCGGGCGTGCACCTGGGCAGCAACGGCAACATCAACCAGTTGGCCAACTCGTACTACACGTCCACGGACCTCACACTGCTCAATGCGGTGTACGCAGCGACCCAGAACTACAAGCCCTACACCCAGTTCGGCACGATTTCCTATGTGACCAGCGCCGGCCACAACACCTACCACGGGTTGACGGCACGCGCTGAGAAGCGCTTCGGGCCGGACGGGCTGACGCTCAACCTGCACTATACCTGGAGCAAGAAACCTCTCCGGCACTGTCGGCGACGGCTGGCAATATTACGACTGGAGCCTGACCAAGGCGCCGACCAGTTTCGACACGCGGCACCGGTTCATCTTACAGGGCATGTACAATCTGCCAGTCGGGAAGGGCAGAAAGTTCCTGAACAGGGGCGGCTGGCTCAACGCCGTGCTGGGCGGCTGGAACACGGAGGTGATCGAGACCATGCAGTCCGGGCCTGCGGTCACGTTCAGCTTCTCGGGCAGCCCGTACAAGTACCTCTCCGGTGGTCCGTCGCGGCCCAACCAGTTAGTCTCGAACGATCAAGTCAGGGTCGATAACTGGAGCATAGGCGACCACCGCTTCCCGCAGAGTGCGCAGAACCCCTTGTACGATATCAGTGCCTTCGCCTACCCTGCTCAGTTCACTCACGGTACGTTGGGAGCGGGGACGCAGCGGGGGCTGTGGTTGATTTGGCCGCAGTGGTCTTTGTCGAAGGCTTGGGCGATTGAGCGGTATAGGTTCATTGTACGCTGCGACGGGAACAACATCCCCGTGCGCCTGATGTCGCAGACGCCGAACACGGCGGTGAACCTCAGCAGCCCGGAGAGCTTCGGCAAGTTCCCGCTTCAGACAAGCTCGAGCTATTCCACGATGGGGGGGCTGAACGGCCAGTTGCTTATTAGCGGCCGTTTCGAGTTCTGATAGCGGGAGACCCTGTCGAACCCCAAGTTGAGTCCGGCTCGACTGATCTGCGAGTGTGGTCGAGCCAGGCCCTGGGGGACAGAGCCAGTGGGAGCGGATCGGAGCGCGACATAATGCTGACACGAAACGAGTTTCTCAAAGGTGCGGGACTGTCCCCTCTAGCGGTGAGTGGCTGGGGACAAGCTCCGGCAATAGCGGTGGCGGACGTCGAGGTTTTCCGGATCAAAGTGAACCGGCTGGGCAACTGGGTGCTGGTTCGCCTTGAAACCACCGGCGGCCTGTCAGGTCTAGGGGATGCCTCCCACAGCGGTTCCGACGAACGCACTATCTCATTGATACAACGATACTTCCAGCGGCTAAAGGGGCGAAGCGTCTTTGAAGTGGAGTGGCTCCGGCGTGAGCTTTTCCCTGAAGTGGAGGTCGGCGGTCGTTCCGCGGCTGTGGCTTTTGGCGCGCTGGAGCAGTGCCTGTGGGACATTCAGGGCAAGACCCTTGGCATCCCGGCCTATCAACTGTTCGGCGGCAGGCTGGGCACGGCAATTCGTAACTATGCGAATATCAACCGCTCGACCGAGCGCCGTGATCCGGAAGGCTTTGCAGGTATGGCTCGGGCTGCCGTTGAGGCCGGATTCGACGCCATTAAGATGGCTCCCTTCGACGGGATGCCGCGTGGTGACGACACGGCGATCGAACAGCACGTCCGGCGCGGCATCGATTGCCTCACCGCTGTCCGTGACGCGATCGGGCCAACTCGGGACCTCCTGGTGGACGTTCACAGCACCGTCAACCTTGAGCGCGCCTTCAGGCTGGCTGAGAGTCTTGAGCCGCTGAATCTCTTCTGGCTGGAGGAAGTTACCCGCAAACTCGAGGACCTAGCCACGTTCAACCGGATTTCGAAGAGGCCCACGGCGGGAGGCGAGTCGGTATTCGGGGTCAAGGGGTTCTTTCGTTACATTACGGCGGGCGCGGTCGACATAACCATGCCCGACATAAAGTACTGCGGCGGCTTGCTGGAGATGAAGAAAATCGCGGTGCTCAGCGAAGCCGCTGGCCTGCGAGTTTCCCCTCACGGTCCAGCGAGTCCGGTTGGCAACGCCGCCGCCGCGCAGGTCTGCGCGACTCTGCCCAACTTCCTCATCCTGGAGCACTCTTTTGGAGAGGTCCCTTGGCGCTCGGACCTGATCGATCCTCCTGAGGTGTTGGAAAACGGCCGCATGAACCTGTCAAGTCGGCCCGGCTTTGGAATCTCACTAAATGAAAAGACGGCGCGAAAATACGCAGTGTGAGCCCGACGTTGGACACGTCCGTTGATGTGACTTCTTGCCGGCGATCTCTCACCCAGCGGTGCGGTCCAGACGCGGGAGCAGTTCTCCACCAGGTGCCAGGACTTCCTGTCAGGAGTTTGTCATCTGGAAGCACCACGTGCCATCGTGCATGGCTGGCCTTGCTCAAGGTGGGCGCGCTGGATTCGCTCGTTTTGACCACGTGGCCACGAACCCGGTTGTGGCCGTCACGGCAGTGGCGGAACCGTTCGACAACCGAGCTGGAGTAACCTTAAATACAATTAATGTTAATAAGCGTAAATCAATCAACCGTTGACTTAACGTGCAGATTTCTATACAATCAATTCGACTACTAGGGGTCGCGTAGCGTGAGAGTGTTTGGGGTGTTCGTGGGAGAGCACTCAGAGTTCGCCTCATCCACTCTAGTCCCAGGGGTTTTGGCAGCAACATCGACGGGACGGTAAGTAGTGGTTACGCGAAATCGCGATCGCTAAAGGGGGAACAGACTATGAAATTGCTATGGCAAGTAACGATTTGCTTGCTTCTATTCACGGCTTTGGGCATGGGCCAGGTCTCTCGAACGGCCACGCTGGTGGGTACCGTCACGGACCCTAGCGGCGCGCTGGTTCCGGGGGCCAAGGTCACATTGACGAACTTGGATACGGGGGTTGTTTCCAACGGCGTGACCAACGCCGAAGGGAACTACTACATTCCGTTTCTGGCCGTGGGCAACTATCAAATGGCTGTGGAGGCCGCCGGCTTCAAGTCGTACGTCCAGAAAGGGATTCAACTGCGGGCCGCGGAGACGCCGCGCATTAACGTGAAGCTGGAAGTCGGCGCCACCAGCGAGTCGGTGGAAGTGACCGGCGCGGCGCCGTTGCTGCAGACAGAGTCTTCACAAGTCGCCCAGTCGATGGAAGCGAAGACGATCATGGAGATTCCGGTCCACCAGATGAAAGTCCAGCGCCTCATGTACTACGTGGAAGGAGTACAGATGCGCGGGTCCGACGCCAGTATCGTGGGCCAGCCCTCCAGCGCGATCGGCTTCACCCTGGACGGCATCAGTGGCAAGACGTCGGTCGCCCAAGCGATCGGCGACACCAACACCAGCGTGCAGCCCGCCCTGGACGCGCTGGCCGAAGCCAAGGTGTACAGCACCGGCACGCCGGCCGAAATGGGGCACGCCTCCGGTGGCATCCTCGCCATGACCTTCAAGAGCGGGACCAACGAGCTGCACGGTTCGGTCGAAGATCGCTGGACGAACAATGTCATGACGCACCGCACCTACCTCCAGCAAGGCTCCCTGTTCCCGATGACGTTTCACCAGATGCTGGCGACGATCAACGGCCCGGTGGTGATACCGAAGATCTACAACGGGAAGAATAAGACGTTCTTCCTGTTCGCTTTCGGGCGGCACCAGGAGAAGAGCAACGAGCAACAGACTGGGACCACGCCGGACCTGAACATGCTGAATGGGGACTTCAGCTTCCCGCAGGCCACGGGCGGCGGGTACCCGATCTACGATCCCAGGTCGATGACCCTTTCCAACGGGACCTGGACGGCGACTCCGTTCGCGGGCATGCAGGTTCCCAAGAACCGGTTCGACCCGGTGGTGGCGAATTTTCTGGCCACCAACCCCTGGAATGCGCCGAACCAGTTGGCCACGTACAGCCGCACCGGCCCGGCCAACGACTACCTGGGTCTGACGCTCTACCGCTCCTATCGCAGCCGCTACGACTTCAAGATCGACCAGGAGATCAGCTCGAAGAACAAGTTCTTCGTCCGGAGTTCCTGGAACCGGCACCGCCAGCCGTTCTCCCGCTTCCAGGCCTACCTTGCCAACCCCTTGCTGGACTACTCGGCTGCCCCTGGACGGCCGAACCCCATCGACCAGCAGAACTGGGCCTTTGCCGACTATCACACGTTCAACCCCACGCTGATGAACGAGTTTCGGTTGGGCTTTGAGCGGCGCAATAGCACCATCGACCCGCCCACGGCGAACGCCGGTTGGGCGGAGAAACTGGGCATCCCCAACGTGGGGCCGGAGAACTTCCCCATGTTCCTGTCGGGTACCAGCAACTTCTACGGCATCGGTCCCGGAGGGTTCTCGCGGACGACCAACGAAGAGTTGACCTTGCAGAACAACGTGACCAAGTTGCTCAGCAAGCACACCATCAAGTTCGGCTACGAGGTGATCCGGGCTCGGGAAAACGACGTGGACCAGGTACTGCCCTCGGGCAACTACAGTTTCCAGACCGCCGGCACGGCGCTACCGTTCACGCCCAATACCGGCAACATTTTCGCCTCGTTCCTGCTGGGCGCGGTGACGCAGTCTACCTTCACGCAGCAGATCTGGAACCGGCTGCCCCGCTGGTGGAGCCATGGCATGTACGCCCAGACCGACTGGAAGGTGAGGCGCAACCTGACGGTGAACCTCGGGCTGCGCTACAGCCTGGAGACGCCCTTCAAGGACAAGTGGAATCACCAGTCGCAGTTCGACCCGACGGTGGTGGATCCGCTGACCGGCAAGATGGGGGCGATCACGCATCCCACGGGGGCGCTCTACAAGACCGACAAGAATAACTTCCAACCGCGCGTCGGTTTGGCCTGGAACTTCAACAGCAGAATGGTGTTCCGCGGCTCTTTCGGCATGCTCACGCAGGACCTGATGCCCTACGCCGGTTCCCAGGAGTACACGGCCACGGCGGTGGTGCAGCAGGTGACGGGCGACCCGCGGCCGGCGTTCTACCTTTCGCAGGGGCCTCCCAATCGCAATTTCATCATCAACGCCGACGGCACATCGCCGTACCTGGGCACCAACTACAGCAGCCGCAGCGCCACCTATGTCGACCCCAACATACGCCTGCCCTACGTCATGAACTGGTCGGCCGGCGTCCAGACTCAAATGGGCCCCACCTGGCTGACAGAGGTGATCTACCAGGGCTCTTCGGGCGTGCACCTGAATACCAGCGGCAACATCAACCAGTTGTCCAACTCATACTACACTTCGACCGACCTGACGCTGCTCAACGCGGTGTACGCAGCCACTCAGAACTACAAGCCCTACCCGCAGTTCGGCACGATCTCCTACATCACCAACGCAGGCCACAACTCGTACCACGGGATGACGGCGCGACTCGAGAAGCGTTACGCGTCGGACGGGCTGACGCTCAACCTGCTCTATACCTGGAGCAAGAATCTGGCCGGCACGCAGGGTGACGGCTGGCAGTATTACAACTGGGGTCTGACCAAGGCGCCGACCAGCTTCGACACGCGGCACCGGTTCGTCCTACAGGGGATGTACGATCTGCCGGTCGGCAAGGGCCGGAAGTTCCTGACCAACGGTGGCTGGCTGGGCCAGGTCATCGGCGGCTGGAACCTGCTTGTCACCGCGAGTCCTCAGTCAGGGCCGCCGACCACGTTCACGTATGCGGGCAGTCCCTACAAGTACCTGTCGGGTGGTCCGGCTGAGCCCATCGTGATCCAGCCAAGCGATCAGGTCTACACCCCCAACTGGAGTATCGGAGACCACCGCTTCCCGCAGAGCGCGCAGAACCCGTATTACAACATCAATGCGTTCGCCTACCCGGCGGCCTACACCCCCGGGTCGCTCGGCGCGGGCAGCTTCAGGGGACGGTGGAGCATGTCCAACCAGTGGTCGATCTCGAAGCGCTGGGCGTGGGAGCGGTACAAGTTCACCATACGCCTGGACGCCAACAACATCCCGGTGCGCTTTACCAGCGTCACGCCGGACACGGCTGTGAACCTCAGCAGCCCTGCGACGTTCGGCAAGTTCGGCCTCTCGAGCGGTGCGAGCTACAGCACCATGGATCAGGCCAACGGGCAGTTGATCATCAGCGGCCGGTTCGAGTTTTAGCAGAGTTACGGTTTCTCTAAGCCGGGGGTGGCTCAGCCACCCCCGTTTTTTTTGAGTATAATCACACCACACGCGGAAGGAAGTCTCAAGTCCGCGGGAGGGAAAGGAAAGCTCATGCAATTCAAGAAGACACTACTGAGCCGGCGCAGCGCGGTTCGGAAGGCTATCGCCGCGGCCGGATTGAGCGCAATTTTCAAGATGACAGAGGGGTCGGCTGAGGCCCAGGCACGCAGGGGCGGCGGCCAGGCTCCCGGCGGCGCGGGTCGCGGCGGCGGGGGTCGCGGCGGCGGGGGGATGGGCATGGGTATGGGACGTGGCGGCCCGAACGTCCGCTATGGCCCGATCAACAAGCTCTCGGCGCCCAGCGACCTGCGCATTACCGACATGCGGGTCGTCACGGTGGCGTCCAATTTCGACTACAACATCATCCGCCTCGACACTAACCAGGGCGTGTATGGGTTGGGTGAGGTCCGGGACGCAGGCGACAAGAATAGCGCACTGATGCTGAAGCAGTTCGTGGTGGGAAGAAATCCGCTCAATATCAGCGCCATCCTTCGCACCATACGGCCCTACGCCTGGCACGGCCGTCAAGGCGGCGGTTACTCCTCCGTGGACCTGGCCCTGCACGACATCGTCGGCAAGGTCTTCGGGGTGCCCGTCTGGCGGCTGCTGGGCGACAAGTACCGCGACCGCGTCCGGATGTACTGCGACACTACCTCGTCGAAGGACCCCAAGGTGTACGCGCAGCACATGCTGAAGCGCAAGGAAGCGGGCTACACCTTCTTCAAGATGGATATGCAGACGATGCAACTGATCGGGGACCGGCCCGGCGCGGTGGACTTTCGCGGTGTCGCCACCGCGAAGGGACTGCAGATGCTTTGCGAGTACATCGCGGCAATACGGGAGATTATCGGCTGGGACGCTCCTCTCGCCGCCGACCACTTTGGGCAGCTCAACGTCTCCGACTCGATCAACTACGCTCGCGCCTTCGAGCCGTACCGGCTCGCCTGGGCCGAGGACATTCTCCAGGTGGACACGCTGAACCGCGGTGACGCGCCCTTGAACTGGCGGGCCTACAAGGAAATCATGTCAATGACCTCCACGCCGCTGGCGATGGGCGAGAGCCTCTTCGGGCTGGAGGAGGGGTTCAAGAATTTCCTGGATAACCGGGCTATCAGCATCATCCACCCGGATCCGGGAACCTCCGGGCAGTGCCGCGAGACCAAGCGGATTGCCGACTACGCCGCGCAGTGCGGTATTCCGACCGCCATCCACATGGCCGGATCGCCGTTGGGCACCATGGGTGCCGTCCACACCGTCGCGACCATCGAGGACTTCGTGGCCATGGAATGCCACGCCGTGGATTTCATGTCCTGGTGGCAGGAACTGGTCACCGGCATTTCCAAGCCGATCATCGACAAGGGCTACATCACCGTGCCAGACACGCCCGGGCTGGGCATCGAGTTGAACGAGCCGGTAGTGAAGGAGCACCTGCGCTATCCCGGCTGGTTCGAACCGACCACCGATTGGGACCACGCCACGGCGAGGCCGCAAGGCGGCACCACCGGCTATCCGCACTTCAACGGCGAAGGTCAGTGGGTCACCACCCGGGAGGAGTAGGCAAGCACATGAGACCGGGGATGGCTGAGAGCCACCCCCGGCCCATTACTTTCTTGAGGGAGAGACTATGCGCAACTACGTTTCAAAGACTTCTACGCGACTTGTGTTCGCGGCCCTGCTGACCGCTTCCTGTCTTTTTGCCGCGGATCCGTTCTTCCTGCGGCGCGCGTTGTCCGACATACAACCGCAGCGCGACGACCTGACGGTGAACGCCAAGGCGGCCTCCTACAAGCCGGTCTTCGGCGTCGGGGACAAGGACGCGGACAAGCTCCAGGGTGTCGCACGGTACGGCGAGCTGACGGTCAGCCCGGGCGGCTCCAGCGCCGTCGTCAGCTACCCGGCCGAGGAGCAGATCTACTACGTCCTCGAGGGCAGCGGCACGCTGCTCTACGACAACCAAAAGGTCCCGGTGAAACAGGACGACTTCATGTACCTGCCCATCAACGTCAAACACGGAATCGCGAACAGCACGAGCGCCCCCGTTCGCCTGATCGTGATGGGCTACAAGATCCCCGCCGGCAAGCAGGTCGCCCCCACCCCGAAGCTGATGCTCTCGACCTCGACTGATGTGCCGCTTCAGGTGCTGGGCGGGCACGGCCCGACCACGCAGTTCAAGCTGCTAATGGGCACGACCGAGAGCACGCGCGACCGGCTGTCGGCCGCCAGCGAGATGAGCAGCCTCTTCATTATGGAATTCTCGCCTGGCGGGACCAACATCCCCCATAATCACGCGAGGGAAGAGGAAATCTACCTCCTGATGCGGGGCAGCGGCGAGCAGGTTGCCGGCAAGAGCGCGGATGGGCAGGATGCACGGCACCCCGTCAAGCAGGGCGACGTGTTCTTCTACGGTCCGGGCACGCGGGTGGGCTACTACAGCGGTGCGAAAGAGGGCCAGCCGCACGACCTGATCCTGGCCGTGCGATCGAGCCTGCCCGGCGCTGGTGGCATGGGCCGAAGAGGAAGAGGCGGAGACGCGCCGCCGGCCCCTGAGAAGTAGTCGGCAGCGTCGCACTGAACCGCTGTGGCGAGATCACCGAGAGATCCTCGCCAGAGCGGGTTGCCAGTTCCTTCCCTTTGAAGTCTCCCCACATGTTCTCGGTGGCATTCCAGTGGGGCGCATAACCCGGCAGTCTTTCTGAAGTGCGCCAGTCGAAGTGTGTTTGTTCGCCGATGCGCACCGGCAGGGACTCGGTGGTAGCACGCACGAGGGAGGCGGAGCCATAGGACAATCTGGAGGAAGCAAGCTTAAATGTAATAAAGATGAAGCTTTTTTAATGTATTAACGATTGACTATAAATTGCGGTTTATATATAATCAGACGGTCTACAAGGGGTCGCGTAGCGTGAGAGTGTTTGGGGTGTTCGTGGGAGAGCATTTGGAGTTCGCCTCATCCACTCTAGTCCCAGGGGTTTTGGCAGCAACATCGACGGGACGGTAAGTAGTGGTTACGCGAAATCGCGATCGCTAAAGGGGGAACAGACTATGAAATTGCTATGGCAAGTAACGATTTGCTTGCTTCTATTCACGGCTTTGGGCATGGGCCAGGTCTCTCGAACGGCCACGCTGGTGGGTACCGTCACGGACCCCAGCGGCGCGCTGGTTCCGGGGGCCAAGGTCACATTGACGAACTTGGATACGGGGGTTGTCTCCAACGGCGTGACCAACGCCGAAGGGAACTACTACATTCCGTTTCTGGCCGTGGGCAACTATCAACTGGCCGTGGAGGCCGCCGGCTTCAAGGCGTACGTCCAGAAAGGGATTCAACTGCGGGCCGCGGAGACGCCGCGCATTAACGTGAAGCTGGAGGTCGGGGCCACCAGCGAGTCGGTGCAAGTGACCGGCGCGGCGCCGTTGCTGCAGACAGAGTCTTCGCAAGTCAGCCAGTCGATGGAAGCGAAGACGATCATGGAGATTCCGGTCCACCAGATGAAGGTCCAGCGCCTCATGTACTACGTGGAAGGAGTACAGATGCGCGGGTCCGATGCCAGTATCGTGGGCCAGCCCTCCAGCGCGATCGGCTTCACCCTGGACGGCATCAGTGGCAAGACGTCGGTCGCCAGCGCGATCGGCGACACCAACACCAGCGTGCAGCCCGCCCTGGACGCTCTGGCCGAAGCCAAGGTGTACAGCACCGGCACGCCCGCCGAAATGGGGCACGCCTCCGGCGGCATCCTCGCCATGACCTTCAAGAGCGGGACCAACGAACTGCACGGTTCGGTCGAAGATCGCTGGACGAACAATGTCATGACGCACCGCACCTACCTCCAGCAAGGTTCCCTGTTCCCGATGACGTTTCACCAGATGCTGGCGACGATCAACGGCCCGGTGGTGATACCTAAGATCTACAACGGGAAGAATAAGACATTTTTCCTCTTTGCTTTCGGCCGGCACCAGGAGAAGAGCAACGAGCAACAGACTGGGACCACGCCGGACCTGAACATGCTGAATGGGGACTTCAGCTTCCCGCAGGCCACGGGCGGCGGGTATCCGATCTACGATCCCAAGTCGATGACCCTGAACGGCACGACCTGGACGGCGACGCCGTTCTCGGGTATGCAGGTTCCCAAGAACCGGTTCGACCCGGTGGTGGCGAATTTTCTGGCCACCAACCCTTGGAATGCGCCGAACCAGTTGGCCACGTACAGCCGCACCGGCCCGGCCAACGACTACCTGGGTCTGACGCTTTACCGCTCCTATCGCAGCCGCTACGACTTCAAGATCGACCAGGAGATCAGTGCCAACAACAAGTTCTTTGTGCGAAGTTCTTGGAACCGGCACCGCCAGCCATTCGCCCGTTTCCAGGCCTACTTGGCCAACCCCTTACTGGACTACTCGGCTCCCCCGGCACGGCCGAATCCCATCGACCAGCAGAACTGGGCCTTTGCCGACTATCACACCTTCAACCCCACGCTGATGAACGAGTTTCGGTTGGGCTTTGAGCGGCGCAACAGCACCATCGACCCGCCCACGGCCAACCAGGGCTGGGCGGCGAAGCTGGGCATCCCCAACGTGGGGCCGGAGAACTTCCCCATGTTCCTGTCGGGTACCAGCAACTTCTACGGCATCGGTCCCGGAGCATTCTCACGGACGACCAACGAAGAGTTGACCTTGCAGGACAACATGACCAAGTTGCTCAGCAAGCACACCATCAAGTTCGGTTATGAGGTGATCCGGGCTCGGAATAACATCGTGGACCAGGTACTGCCCTCGGGCAACTACAGTTTCCAGACCGCTGGCACGGCGCTACCGTTCACGCCCAATACCGGCAACATTTTCGCCTCGTTCCTGCTGGGCGCGGTGACGCAGTCTACCTTCACGCAGCAGATCTGGAACCGGCTGCCTCGCTGGTGGAGCCATGGCATGTACGCCCAGACCGACTGGAAGGTGAGGCGCAACCTGACGCTAAACCTCGGGCTGCGCTATACCCTGGAGACGCCGTTCAAGGACAAGTGGAACCACCAGTCGCAGTTCGACCCGACGGTGGTGGATCCGCTGACCGGCAAGATGGGGGCGATCACGCATCCCACGGGGGCGCTCTACAAGACCGACAAGAATAACTTCCAACCGCGCGTCGGCGTGGCTTGGAACTTCAACAGCAGAATGGTGTTCCGCGGCTCTTTCGGCATGCTCACGCAGGACCTGATGCCCTCTCCCGGTTCCCAGGAGTACACGGCCACGGCGGTGGTGCAGCAGGTGACGGGCGACCCGCGGCCGGCGTTCTACCTTTCGCAGGGGCCTCCCAATCGCAATTTCATCCTCAACGCCGACGGCACGTCGCCGTACCTGGGCACCAACTACAGCAGCCGCAGCGCCACCTATGTCGACCCGAACATACGCCTGCCCTACGTCATGAACTGGTCGGCCGGCGTCCAGACTCAAATGGGTCCCACCTGGCTGACCGAGGTTCTGTACCAGGGATCGTCGGGGGTGCACCTGGATACCAGCGGCAACATCAACCAGTTGGCCAGCTCATATTACAATTCGACCGATCTGACGCTGCTCAACGCGGTGTATGCGGCCACTCAGAACTACAAGCCCTACCCGCAGTTCGGCACGATCTCCTACATCACCAACGCAGGCCACAACTCGTACCACGGGATGACGGCGCGACTCGAGAAGCGCTACGCGTCGGACGGGCTGACGCTCAACCTGCTCTATACCTGGAGCAAGAACCTATCGGGCACCGCCGGTGACGGCTGGCAGTATTACAACTGGGGTCTGACCAAGGCGCCGACCAGTTTCGACACGCGGCACCGGTTCGTCCTTCAGGGGATGTACGATCTGCCAGTCGGCAAGGGCCGGAAGTTCCTGACCAACGGTGGCTGGCTGGGCCAGGTCATCGGCGGCTGGAACCTGCTCGTTACCGCGAGTCCTCAGTCGGGGCCGCCGGTTACGTTCAGTTACTCGGGCAGTCCCTACAAATATCTGTCAGGCGGCCCGGCTCGGCCCAACGTGATCCTGCCAAGCGATCAGGTCTACGTCCCCAACTGGAGTATGGGAGACCACCGCTTCCCGCAGAGCGCGCAGAACCCGTACTACAACATCAATGCGTTCGCCTACCCGGCTCAGTTCACGCCTGGTTCGCTCGGCGCGGGCGTCTTCCGGGGACGGTTTAGCATGTCCAACCAGTGGTCGATCTCGAAGCGCTGGGCGTTCGAGCGGTACAAGTTCACCATACGCCTGGACGCCAACAACATCCCCGTGCGCAATACAAGCATCACGCCGGACACGGCTGTGAACCTCAGCAGCCCTGCGACGTTCGGCAAGTTCGGCCTCTCGAGCGGTGCGAGCTACAGCACCATGGATCAGGCCAACGGGCAGTTGATCATCAGCGGCCGCTTCGAGTTCTGATTCAGTTGTGATCCTCAAAGACCGGGGGTGGCATTCAGCCACCCCCGTTTTTTTGTCGCATCCAGAACGTCCCACGGAGGTACCTTATGATCATGACGCGACGCAATTTCTTCCAGACGGCCCTGGCGCTGCCCATCGGCGCTTCTCTATCTCGCTATGAGGCTTTGGCGGCTCCGGTCCAGGACCAGATCAAAATCACGGACATCAAGGTCATGCAGGTCAGGGACCCTGGCACGATGATCAAGATCGAAACCGACGCCGGCGTCTCCGGCTATGGGCCCTGCGGCGGGAGCGGACCGTTCGCCCGGGACGTCATCTCCGGGCTTCACCATGGCAGGCTTCCGCACCTCGGCCTGATTGGGAAAGACCCGCTGGCCATCCGGGTACACTTCCACAACATGTTCTACGCCTATCCCCAGCGCGGGCGGCAGACGCGCGTTCTGAGCGGCATCGACATCGCCTTGTGGGATCTGGCGGGGAAGATCCTGAACAAGCCCGTCTCCAAGCTGCTGGGCGGCAACTTCCGCGAGGAGATACCGCTGTACTCGCACTGCAGCGGCTCCGCCGAGTTTCTCAAGAAGGAGAATTGGAAGCGCATCGTCGATAGCTGGAGCCAGGACCCGCGAGGCTTTCGGGCATTCAAAATCGACATCCACACCGCTTTCGGCGGGAACATGCAGGAGTACGTACCCAGCATCGGCCCCCGGGAAGTAAGAACGATCCAGCAGGCCTATGCCAACGCCCGGGAAGCTTTCGGCCCGGACTGGGAGATCATCGTCCACTGCCACTGTGAACTGGACGCTCCTACCGCCATCAAGGTGGCCGAGGCCGTGGAGCCCATCAAGCCGCTCTACTTTGAGGATCCCCTGGCGCCGAACTTCAGCGAGTCCTGGATGGCGCTGCGGCGCTCGACCCGCCTGCCCATTTCGACGGGGGAAAATCTCGAGCTGCTCGACGCGGCCTTGCCCTTCATTGAGAACCAGGCCGTCAGCATGCTCCAGCCGGATCTGATCAATTCGGGCGGGATCACGGGCGTCAAGATCCTGGCCGACGTGGCCGCCAACTACCGCATCCCGATCTGCCTGCACAACGTCAGCGGCCATCTGTTGACCATGGCCTCCCAGCAGTTCTCGGCGGCGCATTTCAACTGCCCCTGGCTGGAATGCGTGCGCAACGCGGATCAGACCAAGGTAGCAGCCAGCAATGCCCCGGTGATCAAGAACGGCCGCATGAAAATCTCCACGCTTCCCGGCCTGGGGCTGGATCTCAACATGGACTACCTGAAATCCGTGATGGCTCCGGGCGAAACCTGGTGGGGATAAGCCCGGAGCGATTATGCCTATGATGGAAGGGAGATGTTTCGGAACGGCGCTCGCAGGACGTATCATTTCGATAAGACGGGGAACGTGACTGGATAGCACCATGAAACGCCTCCTCCTCTGTCTCACTCTCCTGCAGACGGCGACCTTCACTAGGCCTGTCGTTCTGCAAGGACAAGAGTACCCGGAGGCGGAAATCACCAACGGTCCGGTGAGGGCCAGGTTCTACCTGCCAGATGCCAGGAACGGCTACTACCGGGCCACTCGGTTTGACTGGTCTGGTGTGATCTCCAGCCTTACGTACAAAGGCCACAACTATTTCAGTCCCTGGCAGCCGAAGCACGACCCGCTGGTCCACAACTCGATCTCGGGGCCCGTGGACACGTTCAGCACGAGTCTTGGTTACCAGGAGGCCAAACCCGGTGGGTTGTTTGTCCGGATTGGGGTCGGCTTGCTGCAGAAACCGGAGGATCCCGGCTTCCGACCGGAGATGGCCACCACATTCAAGGTGATGGATCCCGGCAAATGGACGGTCAAAAAGGGGAAAGACCGGATCGAGTTCACCCAGGAGGTCCCGGATGAGACGGGGTATGCCTACCTCTACACGAAACAGATTCGGTTGGAGCCCGGCAAACCGGAGATGGTTATCTCACATACTCTCAGGAACACGGGATCGAAGATCATCGAAACGACGGCGTTCAACCACAACTTCTTCGTGATCGACCGCCAGCCCAGCGGCCCCGGTTTTGTGGTGAAATTTCCGTTCGATCCTCGCGCGAAGTTCGACGTAGAGGGTGTACTCGCTTTGCGCGGCCGCGAGCTCCATCTCCTCAAGGAACTCCAGGGGGAGCAGACCGCCATGGCCACCCTCGAAGGCTACGGCGCGACGGCCAAAGATTACGATATCGTCATCGAAAACCAAGCCACTGGCGCCGGGGTGAAGATCACCGGCGACATAGCGCTGGCAGCGCTGCGGGTCTTCTTCAGGAGACCGAATGTCTGCCCGGAGCCCTTCATCCGGTTGCGGATCGAGCCCGGCCAGACGGAGAGATGGGAAATGCGTTATCTCTTGTACACCCTGAAGTAGTCCGAGCGAATACTAAAATGATCGCAGCCCGGAGACTATGGATTGATTGACTACCAGCCAATCACAACACGGCCGCAGCGTCGCTCGATTCGTGTCGCGCCGGGCACACTTTGACTGGAGGAACAACTATGCACGTTGACATCTCTCGCTGCTCTGCAGCGCTGCTATTTTTCGCCGCATCTTGCCTGTTCGCGGCGGACGAACCAACATGGATGTGCCGCTACACGCCGGACGTCAAGGCTCAACCCGACGATCTGACGGCGAACGCAAAGTCGGCTTCCTACAAGCCCTTTTTCGGAATCGGAGACGTGGAAAAGTGGCGAACTGGGGCCTCGGATGCAAAGTTTCCCAGGGGGATCGCGCGCTACGGGGAACTCACGGTCGAACCGGGCGGAACGAGCGCCATCGTGAGCTATCCCGCTGAAGAGCAGATCTATTTTGTCCTCGACGGGAACGGAACACTGCTGTACGAAGACCAGAAGGCGCCCATCAAGAAGAATGACTTCATGTATCTGCCCATCGGAGCCAGGCACGGGGTGGCGAACTCCTCCAGTGGCCCCGTTCGAGTGTTGGTGATGGGATTCAGGATCCCAGATCCTGCAAAAGTCCCGCCCACCCCAAAGCTGATGCTGGCAAATGCCGACGACGTGAAGCAGCAACTGGTCGGAGGGCATGGGGAGACCTCGCATTTCCGGCTTCTGATGGGGACTACGCAGAGCAAGCGGGACAGACTCCCGGCGGCCCAGGAGATGGTGAGCCTGTTCATCATGGACTTCGACCCGCAGGGGACCAACAACGGCCACAGCCATGAGGCGGAGGAGGAGATCTACTACGTCCTGAGAGGCCACGGCGACATGATCGCGGGAGACGGCGGCACTGGAGACGAAGGGATCCACTCGACCAAGACCGGAGAAGCCTGGTTCTTCCGTCTGAATTGCACCGTGGGTTACTACAGCCGCTCCCTGGCGGACGAGCCCCCCGACATGATTCTCGCGGTCCGGTCGCGGTACCCAAGAGGAAGAAACTGAGCAGGAAGACATCTTATGAGAGCAAACGCACGACGCACTATGAACCGCCGCAAAATGCTCCGGCAGATTGGCGGCACGGCAATGATGGCATCGATCTTCAAGTTTACTGAGGAACCTTCAGCCGCCCAGGGCCGCCCCGGCGGTGGCGTGAACAGAAACTCGGCGCCGAGCGGGCTGAGGGTCACCGACATGCGTGCTTGCACGGTAGCCTCCAACTTCGACTACCCGATCATCCGCATCGACACCAACCAGGGCGTGTACGGTCTGGGAGAAGTGCGCGATGGCGGCGTGAGGGGCCAGGCACTCATGCTCAAACCGTTCCTGGTGGGCGCGAACCCCTTGAATATCGACAGCTTGCTGTCGCGCCTCAAGCCTTATGGCGGTTACGGACGTTTGGGCGGGGGCTTAAGCGCCATCGATATGGCCCTCCACGACATTGCCGGCAAAGTGTTCGGCGTCCCCGCGTATCGTCTGGTCGGAGACAGGCGCCGGGACCGCATACGAATTTACGCAGACACGTTTATCTCTAAAGACCCCAAGGTCTACGCGCGGCGCATGGTGGAACGGAAGAACGAAGGGTTCACGTGGCTCAAGGCCGACTGCGGCGCCGAGATCGTCCAGGATAAGCCGGGCGCACTCCGGGATGGCACGCTGACCGACAGGGGCCTAGGGTACCTGAGCGAGATTCTACAAGCGATCCGCGACGCCGTGGGCTGGGACATCCCGATCGCCGCGGACCACTTCGGCCCGTTGACAGTCAGCGACGCAATCCGGGTGGACAAGGCCTTCCAGAAATTCGAACTGGCTTGGTTGGAGGACCCGATCAGCGATCGCGACTGGCGTGGTTTGAAGCAGATCAGCGATGCCGCCGTGCTGCCGATTCTGACCGGTGAGAACTTGTACTGCGTGGAAGGCTTCCGGGACATCCTCGAGAACAAGGCAGTGGACATCATCCAACCGGACATGGAGACCTCCGGCGGGATCCTGGAGACCAAGCGGATCGCCGACTTCGCCGCGGAGTATGGCGTTCCGGTGGTGTTTCACCACGCTGGTTCGCCCGTGGGCGCCCTGGCCAGCGTACATTGCGCCGCGACGTTGCGCAACTTCCTGGTCATGGAGAACCACGCCGTGGACATTCCCTGGTGGGGAGACCTCGTCAACGGGGTGCCGAAGCCGATCGTGAACAAGGGCTACATCCAGGTGCCGGAGAGTCCGGGACTCGGCGTGACGCTCAATGACGAGGTGGTCAAAGAGCACCTGCGGTATCCGGGCTATTTCGAGCCCACTCCGGAATACGACCGCCCCATCGTTGAGATGAACATCTATCAGCGAGGTCCATACCCTCACATCGTGGAGGATGGGACTGTCGAGAACGTGCCGGACCGGCCGGAGTACGCGAAACAGCCGAGGAAACCAGACCCCCGCTAGAGCGCGCAGAAGCAGGCTTGTGACCTGGAGATATAGATGAGACTCCGAATGCTTCTACATAGCGCAGCTATCTGCTCGCTCACTCTGATGCCTGCGACCTCCCAGACACAATCTGCCTTGCTGGTCCCCCATCTGGAAAAGCGGGGCGAGAGCATCCAATTGATGGTCGATGGTAAGCCGTTCCTTCCACTGGCAGGCGAGTGGGGCAACACCACGGCCACAACCCTCGAGAACTTGCAGCCGCTATGGGAGGAGGCGCAGCAAGGGCACCTCAATACGATCACTCCGGCCCTGTACTGGTCGCAGCTCGAGCCGGAGGAGGGCAAGTTCGACTTCACTCTCGTGGACGGGATGATCCGAGAAGCCAGACTCCACAACCTCCGCATCGCTTTCGTGTGGTTCGGAAGCTGGAAGAACAGTACGTCCAGCTACGCTCCCGCCTGGGTGAAGAGGGACACCAAGCGGTTCCCGCGGGCCATGGTCAGGGGTGACAGGCCCCACGAGACCTTCTCCGTCTTCGGTGCGGCGACCCGGGATGCCGACGCCAAAGCGTTCAGGGCGCTCATGCGTCACATCCGCGAAGTCGAAGGTGGCCAGCACACGGTCATCATGATGCAGGTGAACAACGAAGTCGGCTTTCGAGGGGACTCTCGGGACCGGTCCCCTCTGGCCAACGAAGCCTTTGCCAAGCCGGTGCCGAAGGAGTTGATGGATTACCTCCAGAAGAACAAGGAGGTCCTGAAGCCGGAGTTGCGCTCGGCGTGGTACGCCAATGGCCACAAGACGAGCGGGAACTGGGAGGAAGTCTTCGGCAAAGGCGAGTACACCGATGAAATCTTCATGGCCTGGCACTATGCCCGTTACAACGACCGGATCGCGGCGGCCGGCAAAGCTGAAATCCCGGTGCCGATGTGGGTAAACGTGTGGCTGATTCGTCCCGACTACCGGCCCGGCCAATATCCGAGCGGCGGTGCGGTGCCGAAGGTACACGACATCTGGAAGGCCGGTGCACCGAACATTGACATGCTCTCGCCGGACAATGGCGCGACGCGCAACCACAAGTACTGGTGGAATCTGTTCACCTATCCCCGGAACCCGCTGTTTGTACCCGAGACTGGGGGAGGCGCCATGGGCGCCGCCACGGTGTACTACGCCATCGGACGCCTCAACGCGCTTGGATGGGAGCCGTTCGGGATCGAAAGGGACAAGCCCCGCGGCCCGCTTTCGCAGAGCTATGACATCATCTCGCAACTGACGCCTCTGATCATGGAAGCGCGCACCAAAGGCAAGGGCTGGGTAGACGGCGTGTGGTTTGATGAGCTGACGCGCGAACAACTAGTGGACTTGGGCGACTACACTCTTGAGGTGACCGCGAGCGCAGGCACGCCGCCGGGTTTGCCCGCCCCAGGTCAGGCTGCCCCGGTAGACCCATCAGGAATCTTCGTAGCGGTCGCGCCTGACGAGTTCTATCTGGGCGGTAGCGGTTTGACCATCAACTTTGTGCCTCGAACCCCGGGTCCTCCGAACACGGGTTTCGCCGTCTATGAACAGGGCAAGTTTGTGGATGGCAAGTGGGTTCCCGGGCTTCAACTGGCGGCAGGTGACGACATCTGGCGGAAGGCACTGGCGACGATGCGCAGCGGCGGCATTCTGCACGTCAAGGTGTACCGCTTCTGACCTTACAGCAGCCCGCCCACTGCGGACAGGAACAATCGAGCGACATCCTGCGCATTGTACCGCGTCACCCTCTCCTTTCCAGCGGCGCCGAGCAGGGAACGTAATGCAGGCTCACGGTAAAGGCGCAGAATCGCGTCGGCCAGCGCCTGCGCGCTCTCCGGTTCGACCAGCAGCCCTTGTTCCACCACCTCGGGGACGGCGGCGGCGCGCGCTGCGACAATCGGCTTGCCGGCTGCCATCGCTTCCAGGAAAACGATTCCGAAGCCTTCCTGGACGCTGGCGAGGCAGAACACATCGCACTGGTTGTACTCGCGGGCCAGTTCCTCCTGGGTCAGGTCGCCGAGCCAACGCACCGTTGTTTGGAGACGCTTCCCGCGCCAGATGGCTTCAAGCCTCCTCCGCTGGGGTCCGTTGCCCACGATGCGGACTTGCAGTCCGGGGATCTCGGCTCGCAGGCCCGCCGCGGCCTCCAGCAACAGGTGGAGCCGCTTGCGGGGGTAGAAGCGGCAGACCGAAAGGACGGTGAAACAGGCAGGATCGGGTACCGCCGGGTTGCGCTCGAACAGTTCCCGCCAACGCTCCAGGTCGATTAGCTCAGGCACGACGATCGGAGCGCGAGAGATTCCGTAGAGCTGCCGCAGACGTTGGGCGGCATAACGGCTGGTGGTCATCACCAGGTCCGAGCGGCGGACGTGCCGGGCCTCGCAGGCGGCCTGGATCGACATGCTGAGACGGGTCAGGCCGCGCTCGAAACGCATCTCGTCGGCGATAGTGCCTTTGATGGAAGCGATGTGCGGGCGGCCCGCGCGGCCGGCGATCCGATAGCCGTCCATGTCGAAGCCGACCACGGCGTCAAAGCCGTCCCAGCGGCGCCCGCGGAGTTGCTCGTTGAACCACAGGCGCCGGGCCGTGTAAACGGGAAAACGGGACTGCGGCGCAATGATCTCGGCTTGTGCGCCCAACGGCTGCAAGGCCTGGGCCAGGGTGGAGACGCCCGCGAAAGTGCCACTGCCCTCGACGGGGTTCAGGGGCGTGGCGGTCAGGAAGGCGAGTCGCAAGGCCAAGCCCGCGGACTTACTGTCTGGGTTCGCTGGAAGGCGGCACGATCCCCTTCAGGCGCAGGTAGACCGCCATGTAGCCGTACTCTTCGTTGTCGTGCGCCAGCACGAACACGGTCATCGCTCCGAGCCGGGAGCGCTCCCCGCGGGCTGTCTTGACGACCTGGGAAGCGTTGGCGTCGGTGATGGTGTTCCAGGCGGCGTCACAGTCGGCGAAGGAGGCCTTAAGAGCCGAGACCAGTTCGGCCTTGGTCTTCAAGGAGGCGGCGTTTCCCTGGCGCTGCTGGCCCGCAATGCCGCTGCACGCGCGGACCTGGTTGTCCGCGATGTGCGCGACCAGTTCACCGAAAGTCCGGACCTCGGGCACGGGCCGGAAGCTGTACAGATCGTCCGGCACCTTCTCAGCCATGCGCGAGAGGTTGTTCTTGATGGCGGCGTAGGCCTGCTTGGCCTCCGAAACGGGCGTAGGCGGCGCCTGCGCCTGGAGCGCACAAGCGAAAGCCAGCGGGGCCACAAGGGCGGCAACGAAATGACGATTCATGGGTCTCCTTTCCCCACTCACAAGAGCCGGTTGGATGCAATGCACCTATTCTATCGCGAGGATCGCCCTTGCGGCGCTGTTAGTGCAAGCGGGGTAGGCGAAGGCTGCGGTTCGGTCAAGGTGAGCTTCAACGGCTCCAAGACACACCGATTGTGTTATGCTGATGCCGGCCGCAAGGCCAAGAAGGAATTCGTGGGTTCAAGGACGTTCTCCAGTGCAATGAAGGAAATCTCCAATGCGAGGAATGGCTGTCCGAACGATTCTCACGTTGTTATTGTTGGCGGCGCCTGCCGTATGCGCCGATGAGCCGGGGATTCTGACTCCCCGGCCTGCCCCTAAGCCGAGGATCAACGGCGCAAGGGTGTACGGGGTGCGGCCCGGCCATCCGTTTCTCTACACCATCCCGGCGACGGGCGCCCCGCCCCTGACGTTTTCCGCTCAGGGGCTGCCGAAAGGACTGAAGCTCGATGCGCGCACCGGGCAGATCACCGGCGCGGTGAAGCAGAAGGGAGAATATACCGTAACGCTCCGGGCGAAGAATGCCTTGGGCTCCACCCAGCGCAAATTTCGGATTGTGGTGGGCGATCGACTCGCGTTGACCCCTCCCATGGGCTGGAGCACCTGGTACAATGCGCGCACCGCAATCAGCGACGCGATGATCCGCGCTCAGGCGGACGCGATGGTTTCCAGCGGCTTGAGCCAGCACGGCTACGCCTACGTCAATATCGACGACGGCTGGAACATCAGGCCGAACTCGACGGATCCGGTGGTGGGCGGGCCGGTGCGCGACGAGCAGGGGAATCTACGGCCCAACAAAAACTTTCCCGACATGAAGGCGCTGTCCGGCTACGTACATAGCAGGGGCCTGAAAATCGGGATCTACATCGGGCCAGGACCCCAAACGTGCGCCGGCTTCGAGGCCAGCTATCAGCATGAGGAACAGGACGCGCGCCTGTTCGCCGCGTGGGGCTTCGATTTCCTCAAGTACGATTTGTGCTCGTACCGGAGTCAGATGAAGGACCTCAAGAGCCCCGAGGAGAACAAGAAGCCCTACCTGCTCATGGGCGGGATCTTGCGCAAGCTGGACCGCGATTTCGTCTTCAATCTCTGCCAGTACGGGTTGGGCAACGTCTGGGAGTGGGGACGCGACGTGGGCGGCAATTTCTGGCGCACTTCCGGCGATGTCGGCGGCGGATGGGCCAACGTAACGAAGTTCGGTTTCGGCCAGGCGGGAATGGAAAAGTGGGCCGGACCGGGCGGGTGGAACGACCCGGACAATATCAATATCGGGTACCTGGCTGGCAGGAGCGGCCAGCCGACCACGCCGACCACGCTCACGCCTAACGAGCAGTACACGTGGATGAGCCTTTGGAGCTTGATGGCGGCGCCGCTGGTCTTCGGCGGGGACATGACCAAGCTGGACGATTTCACCCTCAACGTACTGACCAACGATGAGGTGATTGGTATCGACCAGGACACCTTGGGCAAGCAGGGCGCGCCCGTGTCCCACACGGGCGATCTGGCAGTTTGGGCGAAGGATCTCGAAGACGGATCCAAGGCGGTGGGCCTCTTCAACCGCGGAGAGCAGGACGCGGACATGGCGGCGCGCTGGAGTGACCTGTCGATCCGGGGCCCGCAAGTTGTGCGCGATTTGTGGCAACAGAAGGATATCGGCCGCTTCGATAACGAATTCAAGGCCAAGGTGGGCCGCCACGGAGTGATGCTGGTCAAGATCACTGCCGCTCGGTAGCGCAGACGCGAGGATCCAGGATAGGACCCTCTTGTGGGGAGGTGGAGATCTGGAGCGGCAAGAATGAGGAGGCAACTCGGTGCGACCCACGGGTAAGCGAGTGGTCACCTGTCCCGAGACCGGGCGGCCGGCCGGGGTCGAATTGGCCGCATTCCGCGCCGCTCTGAAGGCTCTGTTCGGGGCGCCAGCTCTCCAGCTTCGTGACTGCTCGCACTGGCCTCAGCGTCGCGATTGCGGCCAGGCGTGCCTGAACGAGATCGAGGCGGCTCCGGACGACTGCCTGGTCCGAACCATCCTGACGAAATGGTATACGGGAAAGACGTGCGTTTGCTGCGGCCAGCCGCCGGGCGAGATCACATGGACGCGGCACAAGCCGTGCCTGATGAGCCCGGACCTGAGAATCGTCGAATGGGAGACCCTCCCGCCGGAGAAGATCCCCTACGTGCTGGAGACACACAAGCCTGTGTGCTGGAACTGCAACGTGGCTGAGACGCACACCTGGTAGCCGGGCTCAGAGCCCGATCCGGCAGACGTGCTGCTCGAGAGCGAGCTTCTCCTGCGGGAGATAGGCCGCGTTGCGGCGGGCGAGCTCGTCGAAGTCCACCTGATGGGCGTCGAACTCCGGACCGTCCACGCAAGCGAACTTGACCTTGCCTCCCACGGCCACCCGGCACCCGCCGCACATCCCGCTGCCATCGACCATGATCGGGTTCAGGCTGGCGTAGGTCCGGACGCCCCACTCCCGCGTCAGCGCGGCAGCGGCCCGCATCATGGGAATCGGCCCGATGACGTGGACCACGTCCGGCGCATCCGGATGGTCTTTCTTCCACGCCCGCATCAGCTCGACCACGTTGCCGTGAAAGCTGCCCGAGCCGTCATCGGTGGACCAGAGCAGTTCGTCCACGACGGCACCCAGTTCCTCTTTCAGAATCATGTGGGCGGTCGAGCGAGCGCCGCAGAGCGCGGTGACGCGATTGCCTGCCTCCCGGAAGGCGCGCGCTACGGGAAGCAATTCCGCCGTGCCCACTCCGCCTGCTACGCACAATGCGTGCCCGAGCTTCTCGATCGTGGCCGGCAGGCCCAGCGGTCCCAGCAAGTCGGCAACCCGGTCCCCGGGTTCGAGCGAAACGGTTTGCCGGGAAGTCTTGCCGAGCGCCTGCACGCACAGGGTGATGGTTCCCCGTTCCACGGAGCCGTCCAGAATGGTCAGGGGGATGCGTTCGCTGGTTTCTGTGGGACGAATGATGATGAATTGGCCCGGTTTCCAATGGGCGGCAATCTCCGGGGCCTGCACTTCGAGCCAAGCGATCTCCGGCGTTAGCCAGCGCTTGGCTACGACCCGCCGCGCCGAGTCGGCCGGAGCCCGGTCGGTGTCTGGAATCGTCGTATCGGAACTCTTCTTCGATGCGAGGGCGCGATCGATCGCTTCGGCTGCGACTCGGCCATCCCGCATCGCCAGGATGACGGTGGCTCCGCCACGCACGACGTCGCCGCCCGCAAAGACCTGCGGCATGCTGGTCTCGCCGGAATCATTGATGACGATCTTCCCGCGGTTTGTGGCGAGCTGTGGCGTGGCCCGCTGTACGGTCGGATTGGGGCTTTGCCCGATCGCCATGACCACGATGTCCACCGGGACGCGATACTCGGAACCCGGGATCGGGATGGGGGACGGGCGGCCGGATTCGTCCGGAGGGCCCAGCTCCATGCGGATGCACTCCATCTCGCGCAGGACGCCTTTTTCATCGCCCATCAACCTTACCGGCACGGCCAGGAACTCGAAATGTATGCCCTCCTCCTCGGCGTGCTCAACCTCCTCCAGGCGCGCCCGCAATTCAGCGCGGCCGCGGCGGAACATGATGATGCTCTCGCTGCCCAGCCGCTTGGCCCAGCGCGCGGCATCCATGGCCGAGTTCCCGCCCCCGACGACCACGGTGCGCGAGCCAATGCGCACGGGGGTGTCGGTCTCGGGGAACTGGTAGGCCTTCATCAGGTTGATGCGCGTGAGAAACTCGTTGGCCGTGTACACGCCCACCAGGTTTTCGCCGGGAATTCCCATCAGGTGGGGCAGGCCGGCTCCGGTGCCGAGGAATACCGCCGAATAGCCTTGCTCGAAGAGTTCGGCGAGCGTAATCGTGCGCCCCACGCTGTAGTCGGTGCGAAACTCGACGCCGAGCATCTTCAACCTTTCGATCTCCTCGCGGAGGATGTCGCGCGGAAGCCGGAAATTGGGGATGCCGTAAGCGAGCACGCCGCCCAGCTCATGCAGGATCTCGAAAACCGTGACCCGATAGCCTTTGCGAATCAGATCGTAGGCCGCGATCAAGGAGGCGGGGCCGCTGCCCACCAGCGCGACCTTCAGCCCGTTCGGGGGGGCGACGGCGGGAATGCGCAGCTCGCCGGACTGGCGGTGATAATCCGCGGCAAAGCGCTCAAGGGAACCGATGGCCACCGGCTCGAGCTTCTTTCCCAACAGACAGGCTTTCTCGCAGAACAGCTCGTGCTGGCACACGCGGCCGCAGATGCCGGGAAAGGGATTCTGCTCGTTGATTTTGTCGAACGCCCCGCCGTAGTCGCCATCCACCATCTTGCTGATGAAGCTCTTGATGTCGATCCCCAGCGGACAGGCTTTCACGCAGGTCGGGTCTTTACAGTCCAGACAGCGAAGCGCCTCGATCTTGACGAGGTCCACCGTGAAGCCCAGAGCGACTTCCTGTGGAGTGCACGCTCGGGCCTTGGGCTCCAGCAGGGGTAGTTGCTGCCGGGGAAGTTTAGGATTGCGCCTGCGCCGGGCGGGTCCCGTCTTAGGTTGCGGGCCTGCCGGCGGTGGCGTCTGCTCGATATCAGGCATGTCCCACCTTATGAATGAATGGTGCGAATTTACCGCCGGCACGAACGCCAACCCTTCGCACCCTTTAAAGTATTGATTTTAGACGATGGAAGCTGCGGAAACAAGCTGCGGCTTGGATGTACAATCAGGAGTAGCCAAGATGCCAGAACGAAAATCTTGGTTAAAGAAGGAGAACCTGTCATGTTGACTGTTTTCTCACGCAGGAGAGTTTTTCAACTGGCTGGGGCGGCCGCCCTGGCACAACCCCGGCTGTTCAGCTTCCAGCAGAAGGCGCCGAACGCTCGTCAGGGTGACCAACCGCTGGCTAACTACGAGCCATTCCCCGAGAACAATCTCAATCCGACGGTCGCGTTGGTCCATGGCGACAGCCGCAGGAAGAACGTGTATGAAGCGTTGGTGGCGATCGATGGCGATATCATGCCCACGCTGAAAACGAAGAAGTACGTCCTCATCAAGCCGAACATCGTCGCCGCCATGTCCAAAGGCGCGCTGAGCGCGACACAACCGGATGAGTTGAACGGAATCCTGGATTATCTCGAGCCCCGTTTCAAGGGCCCGGTTATTATTGCGGAATCCTCGGCCGGGGACACACAGCGGTACTACGACACGCTGGAATACCCCAAGGTGCTCGAAGAGCATAAGAGCCAGAAGGTCAGCCTGATGGACCTCAACCGCGAGGCCAAGATCAAAGTCCTGCCGGTCATCGACTACAATCTCCACGTGGTGCCGATCCGCCTGGCGGCCCAGCTCTTTGACCCCGACGCCTACGTCATCTGCGCCGCCATCATGAAGACCCACAACATAGCGGTTGCGACCCTGTCGGTCAAAAACATGGTGCTGGGAGCTCCGCTGCATTACGCTCCGGGCGACTCCACACGATGGAACGACAAGCGCAAAATGCACGCCGGCATCCGCCAGAGCAACTACCTGATGTACCTGGTTGCGCAGAATATGAAACCCTATTGGGGCGCGACCGTGATCGACGGCTACGAAGGCATGGAAGGCAACGGGCCGGGCGCCGGGACCCCGGTGGAGTCGAGGATTGCCATCGCCTCGACCGACTACGTCGCGGCGGACCGGGTCGGCGTGGAAGCCATGGGCATTGACCCCAGCTATCTCGGCTACGAGAACTATCTCGGCGACTCCGGCGTGGGGCAGTGGGACCTTGCCAAGATCACCGTCAAGGGGCCGCCCATTGCGTCCGTGCAGAAGAAGTATCGGCTGCATTCGGACGTTGAGCGCGAGTTGCAGTGGCAGGGGCCGATGGAAGAGCTGCCGCCGAATCTGGGCTGGGTTACGCCTATCAACCCCGACAACGTCGTGGCTTGAGCCGAGATCCTGGGGCGGGCCGAGTGCCGCCGCAAGAGGGCCGGTCTATGAGGCGGATGGGGCGTAGTAGCCCTTCCGCGCCTGGACCTTCAGCCCTTTTTGCTTGGTGCGCACCTCGACCCGCCGGTAGGCGCCGTCTTTGGCTGGGTTGGAGGAGACGTAACCGATCGCGTACTGGCTCCGCATCTCCTCCTGGATTTGGCGGAAGATATCCTCGAGCGTGTTCTTCCTGCCGACTTCGAACATGCGCCCACCCGTCTCCTCGGACATCCTTCTCAAGTCACCACTGCCGGGCGTGTACATGAGCCAGCCTCCTCTGCCGTACGCGCCGGGGTCCACGTAGTAGATGCTGTAAATGATCGCGTCCGCTTTCTGCGCCGCCTCGATCGCATCGGCCAGTCTGAGCCGGCTGCCCTGATCCACGCCATCGGTGATGATGACGATGGCCTTCCTGCCCACTTGCGAACGTAGCTGGTCATGGGCGGCCAGGTACACTGCGTCGAACAGGATTGTGCCCCTCGGCTGATACACCGTGGGCACCGGGCCCGGCATTTGCGTGGGAGGCGGCGTGCTCAACTTCAACTGGTCCAGACCGTCCCGCAGCAGAACCACGGAGCCGGTGTAATCCTGAAGCAGTTCGGCTTCCGAGCCGAAGCTGATCAGGAAGGCCATGTCCTTGTTGTGCAGGACGCTGCCGAAGAACGCCTCGGCCGCGCGCTTCTCGGTCTGGATGAGGTTCCTCTGGCTGCCGCTGACGTCCACCAGCAGCCCCAGCGTCAACGGCAGCTCGGTTTCCCTCTCGAAATAGCGGATCTCCTGCGACTTGCCTTCCTCGGTGACCAGAAAGTCGTCTTTGCCCAGGCTGGCTACCAGCGCGTTCCTGTTGTCGCGCACCGAGCACATGATGTTGACCACGTTGACTTCCACCTTGATGGTGGGCACCTCCTGGGGCGGCTGCGCCAGCGCCAACCCCGCGGCAAGGATGGTGAAGAGGGTACGCATATGCCTACAATTACATAGAGTTGGACGCTTGACCAAAGGTGGCCGTTTCGTATGCGCAGAGCCATTCTCGCCCTGAAGGGCGCCGACCCGGTCATGGGCGGCTTGATCGAAAAGGTGGGCCCGTACAAGATCCGTTACCTGGAGCCGGATTTTGAAACCCTGGTCAAGTCGATTGTCTACCAGCAATTGAGCGGCAAGGTGGCGGCTACCATCTTCGGGCGGCTGCTCGCGGCGGCGGGCGACGGGCGGCTGACTCCGGAGGCCGCGCTGAAGCTCACGCCCCGGAAGATGCGGACGCTGGGTCTTTCGCGGCAGAAGATCTGTTACATCCGCGACATCGCCGGGCACACGCGATCCGGGGTGGCAGACTTCGGGGCTCTCCGCCAGATGCCCGATGAGGACGTCATCCGGGTGCTGACCGGCCTCAAGGGAGTCGGGGTTTGGACCGCCCACATGTTCCTGATCTTCGCGCTGCGGCGGAAGGACGTCCTGCCCAGCGGGGACCTCGGCATCCGCGCGGCCGTCAAGAAAGCGTATGGTTTTGAGGCTCTCCCGACGCCGGCGGAGGTTGAGCGGGTGGGCGAGAGTTGGCGTCCTTACCGCACCGTGGCGAGCTGGTATCTCTGGCGCAGCCAGGAACCCAACGCGAACCTGTGAACGGCCGCACGTGAGACATTGCCCCGGGGGAGGGAACTTGTTGTATCCTTGTCAGGAACCGGGAGCCCAAAAGTGGCCCCGTGGGGGTGTCTATGGATCGAAGGGAATTTCTGGCTGCCGGCACACTCGCCGTTGCGCCAGCGGTGGAGGCCGCACAAAAAAAGCCGGCCAAGAAAGCATTGATGAAGGCAGGAATGCAGGACCGCATGTCGGACGAAGACCTGCGCGTTCTGTCGTCATTTGGGGTGAATCATATCTGCGGTTCTCTGCCTTCACGGCGGCTGGACGAGAACTGGTCGGCCGAGGCGTTAACGAAGCTGAAGGAGCGGGCGGCTTCTTTTGGTGTCGCGCTCGACATGCTGCCACTGCCCATGAGCTCCTCCTACATCACCCGTGCGGAGATGCCCAATATCATGCTGGGCAAGAGCCCGGAGCGGGACCGCGAGATCGACGACATCTGCCAGATGATCCGCAACGCCGGCAAGGCGGGGATCGCGGCCCTGAAGTACAACATGACCATCCTGGGCGTGGTGCGGACCGAGGCGACCAAAGGGCGCGGCAGCGCCATGTACAGCACATTTGTTTACGACAGAGCCAAGCAGGAACCGCCGCTCACCGAAGCGGGCCGGGCCACCGAAGCGATGATGTGGGAGCGCATCACGTATTTCCTCAAGCGCGTGGCGCCGGTCGCGGAAGAATACAAGGTGAGACTTGCCTGTCATCCGCACGACCCCGGAATGCCGCGCCCCCAAGGCTTCCGCGGGGTGGACCGCGTGCTCGGCAGCGTGGACGGACTGAAGCGCTTCATCGAGATAACACCAAGCAGGTATCACGGACTGAACTTCTGTCAGGGAACCGTCTCCGAGATGCTCAAGGAACCCGGCAAGGAGATCTACGACGTCATCCGCTACTTCGGCAGCCGCGGCAAGATCTTCAACGTCCACTTCCGGAACATCAAGGGAGGCTTCCTTAACTTTCAGGAGACCTTCCCGGATGACGGGGACGTGGACATGCTGCGCGCCTTGCGCGTTTACAAGGACGTCGGCTACGACGGCATGATTATGCCCGACCACGCCCCACGCATTCCGGGTGACACCGGCGCAGGACAGGCATTTGCATTCGAACTCGGCTACATTCAGGCCGTGATCCAAATGGTGTCCGCGGAGGGGTAAGGATCTCCGGACAAGAGTCCGCGAGCGCTGCCGCCACGGACGCCAAGCCCGCCACCCCTAAGACTTGACGCACTGCTGCCGGCGTTCGAGGACCAGCGTGAGGCCAAACACCGCCAGGGCGATCGCCAGGCCAGCGGCCGCGTCGGCCAGGTAGTGGTATCTGCCGTACACGGTGGCGGTCGCGATCAGGATGGCCAGCACCAGCAGGAACCGCCAGGCCCACTTCTTCTCCGGCAGCACGCACCTGAGCGTGAAGGCGGCGGAGAAAGCTCCCGAAACATGGGCGCTCGGAAACACGCTGGTGTGGATGCCGTAGCTCCCCAGCATCGCCCAGTTAAACCGCCGGAAGACCGTCATGTAGGCCGGGAAGTCCTGGCCGGGAAACACGGTTCGCGGCGGCTCGGAAGGAAAGAAGGGAAACATCGCGTACGCCGACAAGACCGCCAGCGCGAACGGGAACAGAAAGCGGTCCGCGCGATCCCACTGGCGATAGGCGTAGAGCACTCCCAGTGCGATAAAGGGAGTCGAGTAGACCAGGACATAGGAGATCTCGAGCACCGAGGGCAGCACGGGCCCAGCGGACTCGATCAGCGCCTTCACCCCGAGGTTATGGAGGAAGAACTTGTCCCACACGACCCAGGTGTGCTCCAGGCTGTAATTGTGGCTGGCCGGCGCGAGCCAGCCCATCTCCCGGTAGGCCAACACGATCAGCACCGTCGGATACCAATCTCGCACCGCCCCCAGAAACCGCCGCCTCCGCAGTGAATCGGCGTAGGCGACCAGACCGTAGACGGCCAGGATGGTGAAATTCAGCCAGAGCGTGACGGCGGGGACGGGTTCCTTAACCGGCAGAATGCGGGCCAGCACAGCCACGTAGACGAAGTAGACGCTCAGCACCCACTCCGATCGCCGCAAGGTGATGTGGCCCACTCGCGTGCGCGCCTACTGCTTCTTCAGCGCCTCGTTCATCGCTCCCTGGCGGTAGCCCTGGAGGTCGAGAGTGACGTAGAGGAACCCCAGATCCTTGAAAATTGCCGTGAATTCGCGCGCCATCTCCGGCGTGAGCGCCTTGGGCATTTCGTCGGGCGCGATCTCGAGCCGGACCAGGTCGCCGTGGAAGCGCACGCGGAACTGGCGGAAACCAAGCGCCTTGACCGCTTCTTCGCCACGCTCGACGGTCTTCACGGTCTCGAGGGTGACCGGAGTCCCGTAAGGGATGCGCGAACTGAGGCAGGCAGCCGCGGGGCGATCCCACGTGGGCAGCCCCGCCAGGCGCGACAACTCGCGGATCTCGGCCTTTCGCAAACCCGCCTCGGCCAAGGGCGCGCCCACCTCATGGTTTGCGGCCGCGTTCTGGCCCGGCCGGTAGTCGCCCAGGTCATCCACGTTCACCCCGTAGACGATGTGCGCGATGCCGCGTTCGCGGCCGACCGCCTCCAGGCGCAGGAAGAGTTCGTCCTTGCAGTGGAAGCAACGGTCGGGGTTATTGGCGGCGTAGGTGGGGTTGTCGAACTCGTACGTCCTGATGTACTCGTGACGCAAGCCGAAGCGCCGCGCGAACTCCTCGGCATCGCGCTTGTGCGATTCGGGCATGGAGGCCGAGTCGGCGGTGATGGCCACGGCGTTCTCGCCCAGCGCCTGTGCCGCGGCCCAGGCCAAATAGGCGGAATCGGTGCCGCCCGAATAGGCGACGATCACCCGTCCCAGGCTCTGAAGAATCCCGAACAGCTTCCGCTCTTTTTCGTGCAGGGCCGTCGGCTCGAGCGTGGTGACGAGATTTCCCAGACCCACGAGAGCGCTCATATCTGAAATTATACCGTTACTGGAGCTCCAGATCGGTCTGCGCCGCGCCGCCGTTCTCGCCGCCGTTGGCTCCCTCGCTCGGAATGACCGACGCGGCCCCGACGCGGTCGCCCGGCTCCATGCGCACCAACCGCACTCCCTGCGTGGATCGTCCCGCCTTGCGGATCTCGGCGGATTCCAGGCGGATGATCTTGCCGTCCCGGGTGATGATCATAAGGTCGGAGTCCGCCTCGACGGCCAGCACGCTTACCACCATGCCGTTGCGAGTGCTGGTCTTCATGTTGATGACGCCCTTGCCGCCGCGCCGCGTCAGGCGGTAGTCCTTCAGAGGAGTGCGCTTGCCGAAGCCGTTCTCGGAAATGGAGAGCATCAGCCCTTCTTCCTGGACCACCTCGGCCGCCACCAGGTAGTCGCCTTTGGCCAGATCCATGCCGCGCACGCCGCGCGCGGGCCGGCCCATGGCGCGAACCTCCTCCTCGTAGAAGCGAATGGCCTTGCCCTGGTGCGAGGCCAGGAACATGTAGTCCTTCCCCGTGGACAGGCAGGCGGCAATCAGCTCATCGTCTTCATCCAGCGAGACGGCGATGATGCCGCGCGACATGGGGTTGTCGAATTCGGTCAGCTCGCACTTCTTGATGACACCGTTGCGCGTCACCATCACGATGAATTTGCCCGGCTGGAATTCCCGCACGGACAGGAACTGCTTGACGCTCTCGTCCGGCTGGAGGTGGATCAGGCCGGAGATGTTCTTGCCCTTGCCCGAGGTGGCGGCGTCCGGGAGCTCGTACACCTTGAGCCAATAGACGCGGCCGCGGTTGGTGAAGATCAGCAGGTAGCTGTGCGTGGACGCGATGATGAGGTGATCCACGACATCCTCCGCACGCGTGCCCATTCCTATGCGGCCCTTCCCGCCCCGCGCCTGGCGGCGGTAGGTGTCCACGGCGGTGCGCTTCAGGTAGCCGCCGCGCGTCACCGTCACCGCCACGTCCTCCATCTGGACCAAGTCTTCGAGCTGGATCTCGCCGGTGTCCTCGACGATCATCGTCCGGCGCTCGTCGCCAAACTCCTTCTGCACAT
Source organism: Bryobacterales bacterium (assembly GCA_963798455.1). Taxonomy (GTDB): domain Bacteria; phylum Acidobacteriota; class Terriglobia; order Bryobacterales; family Bryobacteraceae; genus CAWCTD01. The sequence continues at coordinate 1,756,674 of CAWCTD010000003.1, read as the reverse complement.
CGCGGAGTTCCCTGACGATCAGGTTGCGCAGGACTTTGTCGGAACCGAGGATCTCGGCGTACTCGGCGATCTTGCGCTGGATCTCGGCCAGTTCCTCGAGGATCTTCACCTGCTCCATGTTGGTCAGCCGCTGGAGCTGAAGCTCGATGATCGCCTGCGCCTGTCTTTCGCTGAACTCGAAGCTCGCCACCAGGCCGTCGCGCGCGTCCCGGGGCGTCTTGGAGGCCCGGATCAGCCCGATCACGGCGTCCAGGTTATCCAGGGCTTTCCTGAAGCCGAGCAGGATGTGCTCGCGCTCGCGGGCCTTGCGCAGCAGGTACTCGGTGCGGCGGCGCACCACGTCCACGCGGTGATCGATGAAACGCTTGAGCACGTCGACCAGGCCCAGTTCGCGCGGCTGCCCGTTGACGATGGACAGCATGATCACGCCGAAGCCCACCTGCATCTGCGTGTGCTTGTACAGGTTGTTGAGGATGACCTCGGACTGCTCGCCGCGCTTCAGCTCGAACACGATGCGCATGCCGTCGCGGTCGCTTTCGTCGCGGATCTCGGAGACGCCTTCGATCTTCTTCTCGTTGACCAGCGCCGCTGCGTGCTCGATCAGCCGCGACTTGTTGACCTGGTAAGGGATCTCGGTGACGATGATCGCCTCCCGGTCCTTGCCGATGTGCTCGATGGCGGCCTTGGCGCGGAGCTTCAGTTGACCCCGCCCGCGGGTGTACGCGTCGAGAATGCCCTGCCGTCCCAGGATGAATCCGCCCGTGGGAAAGTCGGGGCCCGGCACCATCGCCAGAATCTTCTCCAGCGGGGTGTTGGGGTTCTGGATCAGGGCGATGGTGGCGTCGATCACCTCGCTGAGATTGTGCGGAGGGATGTTGGTCGCCATCCCCACGGCAATGCCCGAGCTTCCGTTGATCAGCAGGTTCGGAGCCCGCGTGGGCAGCACCTCCGGCTCCTGCTCGCTCTCGTCGTAGTTGGGCCGGAAATCGACCGTCTCCTTGTCGATGTCCTCCAACAGCGTGGCCGCGATCCGGGCCAGGCGCGCCTCGGTGTATCGCATCGCCGCTGGCGGGTCGCCGTCCACCGAACCGAAGTTGCCCTGGCCGTCGATGAGCGGGTACCGCATGGAGAAGGACTGGCCCATGCGGACCAGCGCGTCGTACAGCGCGACGTCGCCGTGCGGGTGGTACTTGCCCATCACCTCGCCGACGATCTTGGCGCTCTTGCGAGTGGGGCGATGGTGATGCAGCCCCATCTCGTGCATCCCGAAAAGGATGCGGCGATGAACGGGCTTGAGGCCGTCCCGGATGTCGGGCAGCGCGCGGCCTATGATCACGCTCATGGCGTAGTCGAGATACGACCGGCGCATCTCGTCTTCGATGTTGATCGGGATCAGGTTCTTGGTGGTGTCCCCGCCCAGCGGCAATTGCGTGGGCGGGGAGCCGGATGGCGGCTGCTGTGGGGTTTCTGGACGTTCCGAGTCGGCCAAAATCGATCCTCCGGACAGACCCGTTCGTTCGCCTTTTATTCGCTCCGGAACAAGGCTGTCGCTGAACCCCCTATTTTACCAGAAAGTGGTGAAAGATAGGGCAGTTATGAATGTGAGCCGGCTGGCTCCTGCTACCAGCGCGGAGGACGCCGGGGACCGCCGCCTCGACCGCCTCCGGACCCGCCGCGTGGCCGCCCTCCGCCGCCCGCGCCGCCTCCGCCGCCTTGTGGGGATTGGGGACGCGCCTCATTGACCACCACCGCCCGCCCCATGAACTGCTTGCCGTTGCAGGCGCGGATGGCCGACTCCCCGGCTTCGTTGTTCTGGATCTCGACAAACCCGAAGCCGCGCGGTTCGCCGCTGAAACGGTCCCGCACCAGGTTGACGCTGTCGACCGTCACACCCGCCTGCGAGAACCAGTCCTGGATATCCGATTCGGTTACCTGATAGGGGAGGTTCCCTACGTACAGTTTCATGGTGTTGCGTGCTCCTCTTCCCCTCTACAGCGCGGGGTCATCACAGAAACGGCAGGGACCAGACCGTTTGGCGGGCGACTGCATCCGGCGAACCGACCTTGCTCTGGCGCTTCTAGTACCGTTTTCATCTTGCCAGAAAGCAGTTACGGTGTCAAAGCGCGGGACTAGGAGCCCGTCCCGTCACTGTCACCACTGGCTGCTGACCGCCTCACCACTGCCTGCGCTCGCCGGTGGATGCCGGCGGGACAGCTCTCCGGCCCTGTTTCTATTTCTTCCTGACCCGCTGGCAGGCCGTTGCGGCCCCGGTGGGATCGATGGCGCTGGAGCCCTCCTCGATGTGCTCGATGCGCCCATCCGGACCGACGACGAACGTGGTCCGGTTCGCCATGCCAGTCACGGGATCCAACACGCCATAGCTGGCAGACACTTTGCGCATCTGGTCGCTGAGCAGAGGGAAGGTTGTCTTCTGTTCGGTGGCCCAGTGTTGAAGAGTGAAGCGGCTGTCGGTGCTGATCCCCAAGACCTGCGTGTCCATTCCTTCGAAGTTGGCGATACCAGCCTGGTACGCCGTGATCTCCCTGGTTCAACCTCCGCTGAACGCGGCCGGGAAGAACGCCAGGACCACGACCTTCTTACCACGGAACTGGGACAAGCTGATCGTCTGCCCCGTGCTCGCGGGCAGCGAGAAATCAGGCGCGGCGTCCCCGACCTTGAGGTTGGTCTTCAGGGCCGCGGTCTGGCCATGCGCGGACATCAACCCTGAAATCGCGGCGCAACAAAACAGAGCCCTAATGGTCTTCACGAAATCCCCTCTTATGAGCTCAGCCTACCACACTACCGGGCCGAAATACTTGGTAGTGTCCTAGAGTTGCGCTGACAGGAACGAAAAGCCGCTGCACTCGAAACCCACCTCGGCCGTATTTCGCGCCGGCCACCGGATTCGCCAGTTCACCGCCAAGCCGCGGAAACGCCGAGTTCACTGGATGACCTCTGTGCCTCGGCGTTGCGGCGGTGAGTTCTCATGGACGGATCGCGGTTGCACCATGATTGGTCCCCCGCGGGTGCGCGCTACAATAGCGGCCATGAAGGCTGACAAGGCTGGCGGGCCGGTGCGGGTGCTGATTGTCGACGATGAGGAGAATCAGCGGCAGGGGCTGGCGACCATGGTCTCCGCCTGGGGCTACGAAACGCAGACCGCCGCCGACGGAGAGGACGCACTCGAGAAACTCACCGCATTTCCCGCGCAGGTGATGGTCACGGACCTCATGATGCCGCGCATGGACGGCGCCGAGCTGCTGCGGCGCCTGAACTCCCAGGGCGCGGCGCCCGTCACCATCGTAGTCACGGCCTTCGGAAATCTCGAAACTGCCGTCTCCACCATACACGAACTCGGCGCCTTCTGGTTCATGGAGAAACCCATCCAGGCGCGCGCTTTGCGCACGCTGCTGGAGCGGGCCGTGAACCACAGCAAGCTGGCCGAGGAAACCGAGCGGTTGCAGCGCCAGTTGAGCTACCAGGGCACGCTCGGCGAGCTGACCGGGCGCTCGGCCCCCATGCAGCAGGTTTTCTCCTTGATAGGCCAGGTGGCGCCCAGCAAGGCCGTGGTGCTGATCACGGGCGACAGCGGCACGGGGAAGGAACTGGTCGCGCGCGCCATTCACCGGCTGAGCCCGCGCAGGAACGGGCCGTTTGTGGCAGTCAACTGCGCCGCCATGCCTGAAACCCTGATGGAGAGCGAGCTGTTCGGGCACGAGAAGGGCGCGTTCACCGGCGCGATCGAGCGGCGGGCAGGCTGCTTCGAGCTGGCGCAAGATGGCACGCTGCTCCTGGACGAGATCGGCGACATGCCGGTGGGGACGCAAGCCAAGCTGCTGCGGGTGCTGGAAGACTCGCACGTGCGCCGGCTGGGCGGCAAGTCGGAGATCGTGGTGGACGTGCGGGTAATCGCTTCCACCAACAAGCGGCTGGAGGAGGCGCTCCAGCAGGGGCGTCTGCGCGAGGATCTCTACTACCGGCTGAACGTGTTCCGCGTTCACATGCCGCCGCTGCGCGAGCGCAAGGAAGACATACCGGCGTTGTGCGAGGCGCTGATACGCGAGCTCAATCGAAAGCACGGTTGCAGGATCACGGATATCCAGCCGGGAGTTCTGGAAACGCTGGGCGGCTACAACTGGCCGGGCAACGTGCGGGAGCTGCGCAACGTCCTGGAACGCGCGGTGATCCTCGCGGGCGAGGGGACCATCCGCGCCGCGCACCTGCCGCACCAGTTCGGCGCACCCGGGCCGGCGGCTGTCCCGACCGCGGCCGCTGACCCGACCGCGGTCACGCTGCGTGTCGGAACCACGGTGGACGAGGCCGAGAAGGCGCTCATCCTCAGAACCCTGGAGCACACCCGGAACAACAAGACACGCGCCGCGGAGATTCTGGGGATCAGCCTCAAGACGTTGCACAACAAGCTGAAAGAATACGGTTCGGCCGACGCGGAATCTTAGGATGCGGCGAAGGATGTCTCTCAAGACGCGCCTGCGAATCTCGATCGTGGCCCTGGTGGTGAGCGTGGTCCTGGTGCTGTCGGCGGTCAACCTTCGCAGCCTGGCCACGGCGAAATTCGGCGATCTGGCCGAGCGGGCCAGCTCGACCGCCCAGCAGGTCCAAGTGATGCTGGTGCAGCAACTCGCGCAGCGGACCGCCGAAACGCCCGCGCCCGCCACTCTGGAGGAGACCAAAGCGCAATGGACCGAGATCGTTGAAAGCGACAAGGGGTTATCCCAGCTTCTCGAGGACACCCTGGCCAGCTCGCGGACCGTCCTTGAGATTCAGGTTGTCGGAGAGACAGGCAAGATCCTGGCATCCTCCGATCCGGCCAGCGCCGGCAAGAAAGCGAAGCCGCTGCCCAGCCTCGTGGACTGGGCCGGCGAAAGCCCCTGGAGGCAGTTGATTGATGTCTTCCGCGGGAGGGACGACTACGCCGTGGTGATGCCGCTCGGGGTGGCCGAGCAAGCCACGCCGATCTTCCAGATTCGAGTCATCTATTCCGCGTTGTTGTTGCGCAACACCATGGAACCGCTGGTCCAACAGTTGGGCCTCGCTCTGTCGGTGTCTTTTCTGGCGGCCATCCTTCTCGCGGTCCTGGCGTCCAACATCGCATTCCGGCCGCTGGCGCGGGTCCAAGACGCCATCGATCGCATCGCGCGGGGAGAATCACCCCTGGCAGCGCCGGCTGGCCGGGAAGAACCCAAGGAAGTCGCAGCGCTGGAGAGCAAGCTGCAGGTGCTCGGACAGCAGTTCCGCGGCGCTCGGGAGGACGCCGTCGAGCTCAGGGGCAACATCGAGCAACTGCTGGAGCGCCTGGAGGAGGCGGTCCTGCTGTTCGATCGTGACAACCGCCTGATCATGGCAGGCAGGGCGGTGGAGGGGCTGCTGGGCCGCGGGCGGTGGGAACTCATGGGGCGGACGCTGGACGATTTGTTCCCGCCCTCCACCGCGCTGGGAGCGGCGCTTGGCGGGGCCGTCGGCTTCCGCCGGCCATTGAAGGATTCGCTCGTCAGGATCGACCGCGACGGCCAGACGTCGGTGCGGTTGCTGGTCAACGTGGAGCTGCTCGATAGCTTTCCCAGCCGCGACCGCCCGGGAACCCTGGTGAGCCTGCGGGACGCGGAGAGCAGGAGAGAAATCGGCACGCAACTGGACCTCTCCACCCGGCTGGCGTCCATCAGCCGGCTCACCGGAGGCGTGGCGCATGAGATCAAGAATCCTTTGAATTCGATCGCGCTGCATCTGGAAGTGCTGAAGGCCACGCTTGGAGATCAAGGCCGGGAGGCGGAACGGGAGATCGAGATAATCTCCAACGAGATCACCCGGCTGGACCGCGTGGTCAAGACATTCCTGGATTTCACCAAGCCGGTAGACCTTCATCTGACCGATGTCGAAGCTGTGGAACTGGCGCAGGAGGTCGCGACGCTGGTGGCCCCGGAGGCCGCCAAGCGTAACACACAGGTTGTGGTAGACTCGGACCCCGCGCCGGTGGAGCTTGAGGCGGACCGCGACCTGCTCAAGCAAGCCGTCTTGAACGTGGTGATGAACGCCGTGGAGGCCATGAAGAGCGGCGGCCGGTTAGAGATCAGCGTTCGGCGCTCCGGATCCGATTGCGTCTTCTCGGTCGCTGACCAGGGCGCGGGGATACCGCCGGGGGCTAGAGACAAGATCTTCAACCTCTACTTCACTACCAAAGACAAAGGCTCGGGCATCGGACTGGCGATGACTTTCCGGGTGGTTCAGCTACACAATGGTACGATCGACTTCGCCAGCGAGCCGGGAAAAGGGACGACCTTCTGGCTGCGCCTGCCTGCTCGGGAACCTAAGGCCGCCGCGGAACGGGGGATGGAAGGATGAACGCCAGGACGCGAGTAACAGTGGCTGTGCTGCTGGTGTCGTCTTCACTGGCTTCTTGCCGGCTTTTCCACAAGCCGAAGCCCGTCCCACTGCCCGCGAAGCTTCCGCCGCAGACCCAAACGACTCCACCGCCCCCTCCGCCACTGGAGCCGCCGCCCCAACTTCCGCCGAACACCCAGGCCCAGAGTCCGGCGAGTCTACCCCAGCAGGGACCGCAACCGCTGCCGCCTCCCCCGCCGGAGAAGAAACGCCCCTCACCGGTCGGCCCCCCACGGGCGCCGGCGCCAGCGCCGGTCGAGACTCCTCCCCCCGCGGCACCCGCTCCGCAACTGCGTCCCATGTTGACGCCGGTGCAGCAGCAAGAATTGGAACGCTCCACTGGCGAGAGAATCGCCCGGGCACAGAACATCCTGGCCTCGATCTCGAGGAAACGGCTGAACAAGGAGCAGGGAGACATGGCCGGCCAGATACGAACCTTCCTCAAGCAGGCTGAGGAGGCCAGGGGAACCGACCTCCTCAGAGCGAACAACCTGGCCGAGCGAGCCGAGGTGCTAGCTCAAGAGTTAGCCAACCGTCTGCGGTAGAGGGCCGCCGCCGGCGTGCCCTTACGCGCCAAGGTCGGGAGTAAGGACCTTGATCTCCACGCGACGGTTGTCTTTGCGGCCGTCCCGCGTCTTGTTGTCGGCGGCAGGGTTCTCTTCGCCGTAACCAACCGTCTGGATCCGGTACAACGGAACCTTCCCCTGGAGGGTCAGATAACGCACGACCGCCTCCGCACGCCGCTGGCTCAACCGGATATTGAGTTCGGGTGCCCCCGTTGTGTCGGTGTATCCCTGCACCTCGATGGTGTAGTGCTTCATTGAGGCGACCTTGGACGCGACTGCATCGAGCGTCTGCTTAGCCTCGTCTTTCAGAACAGCTTGGCCCAGGTCGAAGAGCACCGTCTCGGAGCTGGCCTGCTTGTAACTATCGAGGTTCTCGACCTTGTTGCCGAGGGTGGTGACATTGCGTTCCACCTCACCAGCCCTGGCGATCCCCTTCTCGCCGAGGGCGCTCGCGGCAGCGGCGTCCTTGATTCCGACGGCCGCCTGCTCGTTGGCTCTGGCCGCTTCGCGGGCAGCCGCGCCGGCCCTGTCGTCCGCAGTCTTGGCGTGCTCGTCAGCCAGGGAGACGCCCTTTTCCAGTTCTGCGATCGAACCGCCCTGCTGGGTCGTCCTCTTGTCCAAGTCATCGACCTTGGTCTGGACTGGTGCCACGGTTTCACGAACGTATTTCTTGGTAGCGCAGCCAACGCTGACGAACGCGAGGGCCGCAACGGCAAGCGCAATTACTGCCCCATGTGAGCGCTTCATATCAATCTTCTCCTTTGGTGTAGCAACGCAAGTACTGGAATGTGTACGCCATCTTGATTATAGGCCGATCCAGGCCCGCCTGGAAACTGCCCGCATTTCTTTCACGGCAGTGTGAAAAGTACACGAACCCGCCCTGCATCCTGTTGCTGGATAAACACTTCCATATATCTCAAAACAGGGTGTTGCAATCTGGATTCCAGCGATAGAATGGGAGGGGCGAAAGGAACCCGGCATGTCCTCGACTACATGGGCAGTTTTGGCGTACGCTGTTGCTGCTGGTCTTGCATTGATCCTTCTATACTTGTCTGGCACGAAACCCTGGTATTGGCACGTGGTGAGTGGAGTGGTCGCGGTAGGGATCGGTCTCACACCCATTCCAGCGAAGTGGAACACGCCGGTCACCAATGTGGTTGTTGGATTCTGCTTTGTATTCCTGATGCTGTGGGCCGTGGCCGCGCCCTTCATCGGCAGACACCGGCGCGGCTCGTTGTAGAGTGGTTCCGGCGCCGGGCCACCCTTTGCCGCGAGGCCTCGCCGCATGTTGTTAGAATAGGTGTTTTCAATTTTCTGGCTAGGAGCGTTTTCGTGGACAAGTCATTAAAGTACCTCCTCACCGAAGACCAGTTGCCTACATCGTGGGTGAACGTTCTCCCGTCACTCAAGGAGCCGCTCGCTCCACCCTTGGATCCGGGGACCGGGAAGCCCATCGGCCCGGAGGCTCTCACGCCGATCTTCCCCATGGGTCTCATCGAACAGGAGATGTCGCCCAAGCCCGAGATTGACATTCCGGGCGAAGTACTGGACATCTACAGGCTGTGGCGGCCCACGCCGCTCTACCGCGCGCGACGCTTGGAAAAGGCGCTCGACACTCCCGCTCACATCTACTACAAGCACGAAGGAGTCAGCCCCGCCGGGAGTCACAAGCCCAATACCGCCGTGCCGCAGGCCTACTACAACAAGAAAGAAGGCATCCGGCGTCTCTCCACCGAGACCGGGGCGGGGCAATGGGGCAGTGCCCTGTCTCTGGCGTGCAGCATGTTCGGCATGGACTGCACCGTATACATGGTGAGGGTCAGCTACGACCAGAAGCCTTACCGGCGCATGATGATGAACACCTGGGGGGCCGAGGTGTATCCCAGTCCCAGCCCGCATACCAACGCGGGGCGCGCCGTGCTGGCCCAGCATCCGGATTCACCGGGAAGTCTGGGTATTGCGATCAGCGAGGCAGTGGAAGACGCGGCGACGCACAGCGACACGAACTACTCGCTGGGAAGCGTCTTGAACCACGTTCTGCTCCACCAGACTGTCATGGGACAGGAAATCAAGCTCCAGATGCGGATGGCCGGTGAGGAGCCTGACATGATGATCGGCTGCTTCGGCGGCGGCAGTAGCTTCGGGGGCATGGTTCTGCCCTATATGCGGGACAAATTCGCGGGTTCCAAGGTGCGGCTGATGGCGGTCGAGCCGCTGGCCTGCCCCTCGCTCACCAAGGGTTTGTTCGCCTATGACTTCGGCGACACTGCCAAGATGACGCCGTTGCTCAAGATGTACACGCTGGGCCATGACTTCGTGCCGCCGGGGATTCACGCGGGCGGATTGCGCTACCACGGCGCCTCTCCTCTGCTCAGCCATTTGCTGAATCACGGGTACCTGGAAGCCCGGGCCTACACCCAGACGCCGGTCTTCGAAGCGGCCTTGCAGTTCACGCGGGCGGAGGGCATTCTCCCCGCGCCCGAGTCGGCGCACGCCATTCGCGCGGCTATCGACGAGGCCATCGCCGCCCGGGAGGAAGGACGCCCGCGGGTGATCGTGTTCTGCCTGACCGGGCATGGCCATTTCGACCTGGCCGCCTACGACAACTATCTGAGCGGGAAGCTGAGCGACTTCGAACACCCCGACGAGGAGATCGCCAGAGCCATGGCGGCCTTGCCCGCCGTCGGCTGACGGAGGTTCTCATGACCTTTGAAGGACTGCTGGAGGCCGCCCGCGGCTTCCAGCAAAGCCGCGCGGTGCTCACGGCCGTCGAGCTGGATGTGTTCACGGCCCTCGGCGACGGCGCGGCGGCGCCGGAGGTGGCCGGCAGACTCGGCGCCGATCCACGCGCGACCGAGATGCTGCTCAATGCGCTGGTGGCCCTTGGCGTTCTCACCAAGCACGACGGCATCTTTCGCAACACCCCCGTGACGGCAGAGTGCCTGTCGGACCACTCGCCGCGGAGCCGGCGAGCCGGGCTGATGCACACGGTCCACTTGTGGGACCGATGGTCTACCCTTACCGAAGCCGTGCGGACCGGGAAGGTCTCCTTTCCCCGGCCTACCGAAGCCCGGGGAAAGGAGTGGACCGAAGCGTTCATCGCCGCAATGCACCAGGGCGCGACCGAGCGGGCTCCGCATGTGCTCCAGGCGGTCGGCGTCGAGGGTGTGAAGAGGATGCTCGACGTGGGCGGCGGATCCGGCGCCATCTCGATCGCCTTCGCGCAAGCTGCGCCGAAGCTCCGTGCCGAGGTGCTGGACCGGCCCGACGTGCTGACTATCACGCGGCGGCACATCCAGGACGCCGGTCTGTCGGATCGGGTCACGACTCGCCCCGGTGATCTCACGACCGACGCCTTCGGGCAGGGCTACGATCTCATCGTGGTCTGCATGATCTGCCACATGCTGAGCCCCGCACAGAACCGTGATCTCTTCCGCCGCATCTTCGACGCGCTCGAGCCCGCCGGCAGAATTGCGATGCAGGACTTCATCCTGGAACCGGACAAGACCGCGCCGCGCGAGGGCGCGCTGTTTTCACTGAACATGCTGACGGGCACCGAAGGCGGCGCGAGCTACAGCGAATTGGAGTACACCGCCTGGCTTGAGGAAGCGGGCTTCAGCGAAATCCGCAAGATCGGCCTTCCGATGCCCTCCGCCCTCATGATCGGAAGGCGCCCGGCTGCTTGACCCGCTGGGCGGCCGGTTCCCCGGTCAGGCTGACGGAACACGCCGTGGAAAGTGTGCGGCGAACGTGCTGCCTTGGCCCGGCTCGCTAGCGACGTTGATCCAGCCGCCGCTCTGGGTGACGATGCCGTAGACGGTGGCAAGGCCGAGGCCCGTTCCGTGGCCTGGCGCCTTGGTTGTAAAGAAGGGCTCGAACAGGTGGCTTCGAGTTTTCTCGTCCATGCCGGTCCCCGTGTCCGTCACCGTGAGAACGACGTATTCCCCAGGTTGCATGGACGTCCCCAGGGGAAGCGCGCCCTGATCCAGCGCTGCGTTCGAAGTCCGAATGACGATCTGGCCGCCGGGCTTCACGGCATCGCGGGCATTGACCACCAGGTTCATCAGCACTCGCTCAATCTGGACCGGGTCCGCCATGGTCAGCCAGAGATCGGGAGCCAAGAGCAGCACCACGTCAATGTCCGGGCCCGTCACCTGCCGGAGCGTATTCTCCAGATCTCTGGTGATGTCGTTCAGAGAGCAGGGTTTGAGGTCCAGAATCTGTCTTCGGCTGAAGGCCAGCAAACGCTCGGTAAGCTGGGCAGCCCGGCCGCCGGACTTACGGATGTCCAGGATCTGTTCCCGGATCGCATCATCGGGGGGAAGGCTATCGAGCAGAACATCGCAGTAGCCATTGATCACCGTCAGGTAGTTGTTGAAATCGTGAGCGAGCCCCCCGGCCAGCCGGCCGATGGTCTCCAGCCTTTGCGATTGACGCAGAGCGTCTTCCGCGGCTGTCTGAGCGGCGCGAAGCCGGAGAACCTGGATGCCGAAGGAGAGATCCTCGGCCAGTTCGTTCAGAATCCGCACCTCGTCCGGATGGAAAGAGTCCAATTCCATCGAGTAAACGGTAAGAGCCCCAATCACATTGCCTTCGACGTGGAGGGGCAGGGCCACGCTGGCAGCGTAGCCAAATGCTTCGGCGGCCTCGCGAAAAGTCACGGGTCCAGCTTCGTCCGTGCTCTTGACGACCACGGGCCGGCCCGTCCGGATTGCAGTTCCGGTCGGACCCCGACCCCGGGGTTCGTCAGCCCACGTGATACCGGCAGTGGCCAGGTATGCTTCGTCAGAACCTGCCTTGGCCACCGGGTGGACCGGTTTGTGATCGCCGCTCCCGGCCATGCCGACCCAAGCCAGCCGGTACCCGCCTACCTCAACCACGATGCGGCAGAGCTCTTCCAGAAGTTGCTGTTCTTCCGTCGCACGGATCAGAGCCTCGTTGCAGTTTGTGAGCATGCGGAGAGCCCGGTTCGCGCGCCGCAGTTCAGCCTCGGCTTTCTGGCGTATCGTCACGTCGCGGATGAGGCTCTGAACCAGGCGCCTGCCCCCCGACTCCGTGGAGCGGCTGCTTACCTCAACCGGAAAAACGGATCCGTCCCGGCGCTGGTGCGTGGTCTCAAACATCAGGCTGCCGTCCCGGCGCACCGTGTCCCATTGTCCGGCGAGCTGCACCATCGTGGACGGTTCGCGAAGGTCGCGGATATTCAGCTTCAGCAGCTCTTCGCGGGAATGGCCGTAAGTGGCGACGGCGCGCTCGTTCGCCTCCAGGATGTTGCCGCTGTCGTCAAACAGAAGAATGATGTCGTTGGCGTAGCGGCTGAGGTAGTCGTACCTGCCGGCCAACGCCGTGTGACGCTGTTCAGCTTCGTACTGGCTCCGGTAGAAGCGGAGCTGCTGCTGGCGCCAGAGCAGGATGACGGTAGCGGCGGCGGAAATGATGAGCAACGTTGAGATCAGGATCGTCCACCAGGCTTGCGCGCGAATCGGCGCCTGCACCTCCGACCGGTCGACCTTCGCGATCAAATACCACGGGGTGCCAGGCACCCGGCGTGCCGCGCCGAGGACCGGGACGCCCCTGTAGTCCACGCCCGATATCACGCCTTCGTGGCCCCCCAACACCTGGGCGGCGAGAAGGTCCGGGGAGTTTAGCGGCAGGCGGAACAGGATGGGCTCGTTCGGGCGGTGTCTGAGATGGTTGAGAAACACGACCCTGTCCCCTCTCCTCTCCACCAGAAGGGTCTCCGCGGTGGGACTTGGCGTGGGCCAGGCTTCAATCAGGGGAAAAAGGTAAGTCGTGGGATCAATCGAGAGCAGAACGGCCCCCATGGGCGGGGCTCGCGCGCCCAGGACCGGAGCCACCAAGGCAAGGTCAAGGCTGCGGTCCGCCTCGCGATGAAGATCGGTGAGGGCGGGCGAGCCCTTGCGGATGGCCTCAAGGGTCTCCGGGGAGATGTGCCGGCTCGCGCTGGGCAGGCGGACCTCCGAAAGCTTGACCGCACCCGTCAAGTCGGAGAAGATCACGTTACTGTAACCGTTCTGGGCCTTGAGCAGCTCGAACCAGCGCAGGACTTGCGCCTCGCGGACCTTGTCTGAAGGCGCGTCCAGATACCTCTCCAAATCCCGCGCAAGGTCCGGGCTGCCGGAGATAAACACGGCGTCCCCCAGTCGCTCCTTGCGCCAGTGAGCCAACTGGGCGACTTTGAGATCCGCGATAGCCAGGAGATCCTCTTGGTGCCCTGCTACGATACTCTTCTCCTGGCGCAGGTAGTATATGTACGCCCCCACGCCCACCGTGATCGCCAGGAGCGAGAAGGTAAGTATTAGGACCAAGGGGACCTTGATCGGCTGTGACCGAGGCTCGGGCACACTTTGCAAATTAGACTATACCACGTCCCCCGACATTGGGAGCCACAAAATCCCCATAAAAGGGTTAAGCTATGCCCGCACTGGCGACTGTTGCCGCTCCCCTCAAGGTGTGGGCTGCGACGATGCTGGACGCCGAGCGCAGGCCGCGACGAAACAAGCCGTCCAGCGCCGCGTGGGCAACTGCCCGAGTTTGTCAAGGAGGGTAAGGATTGCTGGAATGGCACGATCCGCCTTCTTTCCAAACAGCTTGCGCAGACCAAGCCAGAACAGCGTGGAGATCATGCGGGGGTTGTGGAGAAGCCAATCGTTACCGACGACCTCCAGGCCGAGGCCGGTGAGCAGCCGATTCAGTTCACTCATGGACGCTGTGTACCCGAGCGGGAAAGGGACCCAGCCGCGCCGGCTGGCCCACCGCAGCGGCCGGTACAAAGGGTTGCCGGGGTTGTCCAGGGTCACGATGAGAAGGCCTCCTTCGCGCAGCAGGCCAGCCAATTCGGCCAGGCTGGCGCGAAACTCGGCGGCGTTTTCCAGGTGGTCGAGAGTGGATGTGGAGACGATGAGATCCAGACAGCCTGGCCGCAGGGCAGGACGGCGGATGTCGCACACCAGGAAGCGGGCCGACGGATTCGGACAGTTGCCGGCAGCCCGCCGCACGGTGGCTGCCGACAGGTCCATCCCGACGGCCTGAGCGGAAGGCGAGTACAGGTCGAACAAGATCTGATCCGCGCCGTTGGCCTCCTCAAACAGGTCGGTCTTGAGGAAGGCCCGCACCTCAAGACCGCGCGCCCAGCGATGGATCAGCTCGCGGTGGACTTGCCTCTTTTGCCTGGCGACCGCGGGGTCCAGGTACCACGAAGCAGACGCGCGCGCCTCCGTTGCGGATACCGTGAGGTATGCGGCTTCGTCCGCGGCGCAATGTGCGCGAGGGTTGCCCATCCGCATCGAGAACTCCCTAGCGTGTTGCCACGGCGGCAGGCGTCGCCTCGCGCACCATGTGGGGGAAGGCGGTGATGCGCAGCTTCGCGGAGCCGTAGGGAATCAGAGTGATGGGCTGCTCCGGTTCCCTATTCCTTGCCGGACCCGGCGCCGGGCTCACCGGCAGCACTCCCGCCGAATCATCGACTATCTGCCAGGACGGCAGCCGGACCGCCTGCGCCGTGATCTCAACCGGCGCGCCCTCGGCGCTGAAAGGTTGGCTGGCCAACGGCTTCTCCCTTGCTTCGAAGCCCTTCGATGGATTGCCCGGGTCAATGACGAACGCGTAGTTCCATGGAGTGGTGGGATAAACCTCCCAGTCGGCGGCGGGGCCCGTCTGCTTGATCTTGTGCCAGCTCTCCCCGATCTTCAGCGAAAACACCAAGGGCCCGCGCTCCACGGCGATCGAGTTGTTGTACCAGGTGGAAGTCCGCACCGGCATGGGGAACCGCATCTCGACCTTGTCGCCGCTCCTCCATTCCCGGTCCACGCGATAGAACTGGCCCGCCTGCACGCTGCTGAGCGCCCTGCCATTCACGGACACCGTTGCGCCGTCCGCCCACCCCGGAACGCGCAGCTCCAAGGGGAACTTAACGCTGCGCTCGGGCTTTACCGACAGCGTGATAGTCTCGCGGAACGGATACTCGGTTTGCTCGTCGATCACGACCGGCGTGGCGCCGGCGATCATCGTGTTCACCTCACTGGGACCATAGGCCACCGCCGCCAGACCGCCGTCCGGCGTGGCCATCCACAGACTCGCCGCCAGCTTGGGCCAGCCCTGATGCATGTTGGCGGTGCAGCAGCCGAAGTTCGGTTCGAGCCCGAAGATGTTCGAGGCTGGTCCGTTTGAGGTCCACCTGCGGTTGGAGAGCGTACACAAGACCTGGTTCGCCTGCTGGTCGTACTGGTGGGCCCACAGGTCGGCCGTGAGCGTGCCGGGGAGAGCGTTGTAAGCAATTCGCTCGAGACGATCCCCGAGCGCGGGGTCGCCGAGAATCGAAAGGTCGTTCTCCAGCGAGAACATGGCCTCCACGACCGCGCACAGTTCCGTGCCCTGCGAGGGGTCGCGTCCGGCGTAGTGCTCGTCCGCCCCGAAGATCCCCTCCGGTTGGCCGTGGAACTGGTCGAGGCTCTCCAACATGCGATAGAGGCCATCCCGGTTCTGCTTGTCTCCCGTGATGAGCCACCACACCGGGGCGGCCTTCATCGCCATGGCATTGTTCACGCCGTGCGTGGCAAGGGTGGTTTGACCTCGGCCGACTTTGTCGCGGAACAGGAAGTTGGCGAACTGGGCCTCCCAGTCGTGCCCCTGGCCGTGCAGCCTGCGCGCGAGATCGAGCAGGCTCTTGTCCCCGTTGCGGTTGTAAAGCCAGAGAATGCTCAGCACTTCGTCGTGCCAGCGGAAGATCGCCCATTGCTTGAGCGGCCGTTCATCCAGCAGCTTGGCCTGATAGGCGAAGTACTTCTGCATGAGCGGGATCACGCGTGGATCGCCGGTCGCCTCCTGGTACTGTGTCAGGACCTTCAGCATGACGTAGTTGGGCCACCAGTCCTCGTTTTTCGCGGGGCCGATCCAGCCGCTGGGCTGTTGATGTTCCAGCGTCCAGTCCACCCACCTCTTCGTTTTGGCCATCAGGGCCGGGTCTTTGGTCAGATAGGCCAAAGGAACCAGACCGTCCAAGTAATAGGGCCCGCGCTCCCAGCTTTCACCGGTTCCGCCCAGCCATCCGCTGTTGCTCCCAAGATCGGGCCAGAATTCATCCAGATGACCGGTGAGCCCCCGGCTCTGGATGCGTAGCTGTTCCAGCAGCCATCCTTTGGGCATGACCGAGGTGAGCGGCAGCCGGTTGAAGGCGTTCGGTTGAAGCGGGCTGCGGTTGGGCACGGCCGCCTGCGGAGCGGCGGAGAGATCCACGAGGCATAAGCAGACGCTCAACAGTATCGGTTTCATGCTGGGTTCCATTGTAGCCCGGATTTTACGTAGGAACCCAGGTTTGACATGCAACTCATGGCCTTGTAGAATTCTTCCGGTTGCAAGGGGTAAACCCAATGCTGAAACGAGTGGCCATCCTGTTCGCCGCCGTGCTGGCGGGCGCTCCGCTGTGGGGAGCATCGTATTACACGGTCCGGCTGGACGATCCCAAAGCCGTCTACCTGACGCGGGACAACTTTCCCGTTCGTGGCGATGGCGTCGCCGACGACACCGCCGCCATTCAACAGGCAATCGACAAGGTTCAGGAAACCACGAGCCAGGGTATCGTCTTCGTTCCGGAGGGGCGCTACAGGCTGACTAGGACGATCTACGTCTGGCCGGGAATCCGGGTGATCGGATACGGGGCCACGCGGCCGGCGTTTGTGTTGGGCGAGAACACCCCGGGTTATCAGGACAAAGACAAAGAGAACCTGATGGTGTTCTTCGCGGGCGGGCGCCCCCGCGCGGGTCGCGGCGGCGCAAGTGGCCAGCCTCCCGATGCGGGCGCGGGCACGTTCTATTCGGCCTTGAGCAATATCGATCTCGAGATCCGGGACGGCAATCCGGGCGCGGTCGGCGTTCGCGCCCGCTACGCGCAGCACTGCTTCCTGGCCCACATGGACTTCCATATCGGCTCGGGCATCGCGGGCATTCACGAGGGCGGCAACGTGGCCGAGGACGTGCACTTCTTCGGCGGCCGCTACGGCATCTGGACCCGCACGCCCTCTCCCGGCTGGCAGTTCACCGTGGTCGATGCCACCTTCGAGGGCCAGCGCGAAGCCGCCATCCACGAGCGCGCCGCCGGCCTCACGCTCATCCGCCCGCAGTTCAGGAACGTCCCCACGGCAATCGCCATCGATCCCGGTTTTCCCGACGAACTCTGGGTAAAGGACGCCCGCATGGAAGACATCTCGGGTCCGGCCGTGATCATCAGCCTCGAATCGAGCGCGCGCACCGAGATCAACATGGAGAACGTAGTCTGCCGGCGCGTGCCCGTCTTCGCTTTCTACCGCGAGAGCGGAAAGCAGGTCGCGGCCCCGGCCGGCATCTACGAAGTGAAGGTCTTCTCGCACGGGCTGCACTACGACGACATCGGCGCCACCCCGCGGACCAAGGATCTCTTTGAAACCACGCCGCTGAGCGCCCTGCCCGCACCCGTGAAGTCCGACCTGCCCGATCTGCCGGCCCGAGACACCTGGGTGAACATCCGCTCGCTGGGCGCCAAGGGCGACGGCGCGACCGACGACACCGCGGTCTTTCAGAAGGCCATCGCCGGGCACCGCGCGATCTACCTGCCGTCGGGCATGTACGTCGTGAGCGACACCATCACGCTCAAGCCCGACACCGTGCTGATCGGCCTGCACCCGAGCGCCACGCAGATCGATCTGCTGGACCGTACGCCGGCGTTCCAGGGTGTCGGCGCTCCCAAGCCGATTGATCGAGGCGCCCAAGGGCGGCAGCAACATCGTCATCGGCATCGGCCTCTACACGAACGGCATCAACCCGCGCGCGGTGGCCGCGAAGTGGATGGCCGGCAAGGACTCGATGATGAACGACGTCCGCTTCCTGGGCGGGCACGGCACCAACCGGCTTGACGGCGGCCGCGAGAACCCTTACAACAACACCCACACCGCCGATCCCGACCTCAATCGCCGCTGGGACGGGCAGTATCCGAGCCTGTGGGTGACCGACGGCGGCGGCGGCACATTCTTCGACATCTGGACGCCCAGCACCTTCGCCCAGGCGGGCATGCTGGTCTCCGACACGTCCACCGAGGGGCGGATCTACCAGATGTCGAGCGAGCACCACGTCCGCTACGAAGTGCAGTTGCACAACGTCTCCAACTGGCGGATCTACGCGCTCCAGACCGAGGAGGAACGCGGCGAAGGCGGTTTCGCGCTGCCGCTGGAAATCGATGGCTCCAGCGACATCACCGTCGTCGAACTTCCACATCTACCGCGTCATCAGCTCCTTCCAGCCGTTTCCCTATGCCATCAAGGTTTCCAACTCGAAGAACATCCGCTTCCGCAACATTCACTGCTACAGCAACAGCAAAGTCTCGTTCGACGCCGCGGTGTATGACCAGACGCACAACGTCGAAGTCCGCCAGCGCGAGTTCGCCTGGCTGACGGTTACCGGCGAACCGCCCCGGCCCCGTCCGAAAACGGTTTCCCCGGTGCTCGCCTCGAGCGCGAGGGTCGAGAAGCTCGCCGGCGGGTTCTACAACATCTCCGGCGGGGCCGTCGCTCCCTCGGGCGATTTCTACTTCGTGGATGCCCACTGGCAGCGCATCTACCGCTGGTCGGTCGAGACGCACAACTCTCGACGGTCAGGGACAATCCGCTCGACCCGGTCAATCTGGCCTTCGACAAAGCGGGCGACCTGATGGTGGTCTCCTACAGCGGCAACGGAACCGTCTACGCCTTCAAGCCGGACACGCCGGGCCTGGAGATCACGCTCCTGAAGCCGGAGCCTTCCGCTCCGCGGCCGGGAGCGACCGCCGTGCTGCCGGCAAGCGACTGGCGCGTCAACGCAGAGGCGCTCGAGAAGCCGTCGCATCAGTACGTCTCGCCGGACGGGACCACCTTCATTCCAGCCGGCCAGGACTTCGTCAGCGGGGCAATGAGCTGGGGCATCAAGAGTAGCGCGTTGCTCCGTGGCTTTGGGCTTGCTCCCACCGTCGCCGGAAAGCCTGCTTACATCACCAGCGAGTCAGAGGTGAGGACCTGGATGGGGACGGCCGGTCCCGACGGAAGCCTGTCGGACATCAAGACGTTCGTGGAAAACGGCGGCGAAGGGGTCACAGCCGATGCGCAGGGCAACGTTTATGTTGCCGCCGGTCAGATCTATGTCTACAACCCCTCCGGCCAACGGATCGACACCATCGAAGTCCCGGAGCGGCCGCTGCAATTGGTTTTCGGCGGAAAAGACAACCAGACCCTTTTTATCCCGGCCCGCAGCTCGCTCTACGCGGTTCGGACCAAGTTTAAGGGGCGGTAGGTCAAATCAAGCGGCCACTACGGGGTCATGGATCGTCGCCGCCCTACAGCAGTGCGCTGACCTTGTTGCTGAGGTGGCCGTTGACTTCGAGCGAGATCGTTTGCTCGCCGGAGAGCCCGGCCGGAATCGTGACATCGACCCGGTAGACGCCCGGGTAGGCGGTGATCGGACCGCTCGATACGGGGGTCAGTGGTCGCCCCCCAAGGTTGACTGTGACCGGCAGACCCGCTCCTAACCCCGTGCAGTAAATCTCCAGCACGTTCTGGTCACGGAGGATGGCGCCGTAATCGGTTCCGGGAAAAAAGAAGATCCCCGGAGATGCCGCCGCGACAGCCGTCCGCGTGATCGTGGTGGCGCCCGCGGGAGCCGAGAGAACCAGGCTCACCGTACCCTGAGGCACATCCGAAGGCACCAGCACGTTGATCTGCCCGTCGCTGGCGTAGTGGAGTCCAGCCGGCTTGCCGCCCAGGCCAACTTCGACCCCGGCCAGTTCCTTCGGGTATGGGGGAAGACCGGCCTCGGTGTCGCCACCGGCTAAGTGAGAGCCGAAGAGCGCGGCAAAACCGCCTGGAGATATTCCTGGTGCGTAAGACGCGGCGTTCACCACGCCTTCGAAAGTGAACGCCGTGACGCCCGGCACGCTCACCGTCAGCTGCTGCATCTCGCTGTTTCCCGGGGTCCAGACAAAGCTCACCAGGCCGTCTTCGTCACTGATGGCCGTCGAGGGGGAGACGGAGCCGCCGGCCGAGACGGACGCCGAAACGCTCAGGCCCGCGTAAGGCAAGCCGTTCAGATCCGTGACCCGGAATGTGACCGGTCCGGCAGCCGGATCTCCACTGGAGGCCACGGTCAGCCGCAGGTTGGAGGGCGACGGCAGAACCTGGATGCGCGCGTAAGCGGTCTCGTACTGCGGGTCGGAAGCATGGGCAACGATCTCATCCACGCCGGCCGCTAGGCCGGCAATCTGGAAGGACGCAGTGGTGGCTCCGGCGGCGATGACGACCGAATCTTGGGTGGTGGCAAAGACCGCTCCGAACGGGTGTTCCAGCGATATCGTGATCGGCGAAGGCGCCGGCCGCTGGATCGAAACCGTCCCGGCCGCGACCTTGCCCACCAAAATGCCTGCCGCGGGCGAGAGCGAAACCTGGAGGCTCCGGCGCAGCGTAGCCTCGGCGAATGCTCTGTTTCCCGTGTAGCGGCCGTAGTAGTCGGCGAAACGGCTCCGGTAGCTCTCCAGTTTGGCCAGTTCCACGTCGGAGGGAGTTGTGCCGGCGGCAACGATGAGGACGAAGGCGAAACGGAAGTGCCGCTGCGAAACGGTGGGATTGGGGGCGCGCCGCCCCTCCACCTGGAGGATCTCTCCCACGCCGACGTTGCGGCGGCTGCCCCTCAGGGATATAGTTCCGGCCCAGGACGGGGCATCCGAGGACACAGAGGAGTTCAGAACCACGAAAGTGGGCGGCACCTGATCCTGCGGCACCAGACCCATCAGGTACTGATCGAGAAGCGAATAGCCCTCCACTGTGCCGGCGGTCGTGAATGTGCCGTCGCCGTTGTCCCGGAGCCGGTTTCCTTCGAGCAAAGAGGCCTCCGAATTGAAGTTGAAGCTCCAATGCGCGCCGTCGGATTTCAGCATGATCTTCGCGTCGGGATCCAACGGGTCGCGGACACTGGCAAACGCGAGGAAAAGGTGGCCTGCCTCGTGTCCCAGGAGGGTCATGGTGGTGTCGCCCGTGACCGTGCCGCGCCCAGGCACCTTGGCGTCTGGATCGGCGGGATACTGGCTCAGCGGCCCCATGTTCATCACTGACTGCAGCCGGCGGGGAGAACCGAACTCCTGGCCGGTGTCCTTCTGCTCGTCACCGTATCCTGTTCTGTAAACGTTGCGGGCGGTCACCTCGTAGGCCAGGGCGCCTTGTGCTGCCGCCACGCCCATGTTGTTGAAGAAAACCAGGTAGTCGTAGGCGTCCTCGTGCGTCTCGTAGAACTTGAGTGCGGCTGAGTAGATGTCAACTTCGCGCAAAGTGGCAAAGCGTTCGGCTATCGTCCCGGTGTACTCCTCGGAGCCTCCATCGACGAACGACACGGCCGAGGTGGCGCCCAGACGCCCGCCGGGTGAGATGCCCACCACGGCGTCGGAGGAGCTTACGCCGCCAAAAGCGAACTCGATCCGACCGCTGGGGAACAGACGCACCTGGAAGGTATCCAGGCGTCCCGAGCCGGAGGCGGAGTACTCCGGCACCGCAACCCAGCTCACCACCAAGCGGCCCTGCTCGGAAAGCACGGTGACCGCGGCCCCGGCGTGCGAGGGGTCGAGGTCCCGGAAGAGCGGCGCGATGCGGGGCGCCCCGGTCACCATGCGCCCGAGCGATCTGTCGCTGGTGGCGGCGTCCCCTGCGCCGAACGTCAGGTTCCCGTCGGAGTTCACGAACAACTGCTGGTAGGAATGCCCATAGAAGGGGAACAGAAAGGGGAGAGAGACCCGCCTCGCGTCGTCGTCGCCCAATCCGGTGAGGACGGCTCCCCCCGCCGCGGCGGCCTGGTCGTAGGAAGCCGCTCCGGTCTGGAAGCGGTACCGGGTGGCATCCGGCGAGACTGGAAGGAAAGCCACGGTCGTCTGGGCCAGATTGAAGGCGATGCCGCTCGCTACAAGATCACCGGAGTCCTCCAGCACGGCGATGTCGCCGGCGTCGATGGCGCGGGGGGACGCGGCTGTCTGGGCTTGCGGGCTCAGCCTTGACCGCAGCCGGACGGCCCGGCGATGGAGAAAACGCTGTTCCGTGGCCTTCCCGGCGTGCGTCCCGCAAGTGACCGGATCCTGGCGAGCGAGGACCGGCCAGCTCAGGCTTACCAGACTCGCGACGAGTGCGACGGAACGGTTCAGCATGGCCCCTGCGTAATTCTCATTGTAAGATACGGGAGTCGGCGCCGGGCCGCACGGGAGGCGACGAGCGCAGCCCGCTGGGCACATTCACCAACATCTTCGGCACGGATGACTAAGAACCACGCAAGCTCCGGACTCTAATCCTCTAGAGAGCGACGGTCGATAAATACGTAGAGAGTGCTCTCGATGGCCGCTGAGACAACGACGACGTCGGTGGAGTCGAACGACGATATTGCAGGGCTGAAGACCCAGTTTCTTACCAGCTTGAACTACGAGGTGCGCACACCCCTGACCGGCATTCTAGGAATGACGGATCTTCTTCTGGAAACCACCTTAGATGAGGAGCAGAAAGAATACGTTGCCACCGTCCGGGTTTGCGCCGATGACTTGCTGGCGCTCTTTACCAAGACCCTGGAATTCTCAGATCTTTCCTTCGGACGGGTGGTCCTGGCGCGGCAGGAGTTCCACCTGCCGGAGTCGCTCCGCGGCGCAGTCTCGGCGCATAGCCTGGCCGCGCGCGCCAAGGGACTGAGCCTGCGCTCCCGGTTCGCGGTGAGCCTCCCGGAAGTCGCCATAGGGGACGCTCGCCGGCTCCAGCAAGTGCTCTCACACATCCTGGACAATGCCGTGAAGTTCACCGAACGGGGCAAGGTCGAGGTCGGCGCCTCGGGCGACATCGCCGATGGCAAGTTTGTCCTGCAATTGGAGGTGCGGGACACGGGCATTGGCATCCCAGCCGACAAGCTGCCGGCCGTGTTCGAGTCTTTCCGGCAGTTGGACAGTGGGTTGTCAAGAAGTTATAACGGCCTGGGGCTGGGACTGTCGCTGGTGCAGAAGCTGACTGCGCTGATGGGGGGCAGCCTCGCTGTCGAAAGCGAGCCTGGCCAAGGCAGCCTGTTCTCGGTCGCCATTCCGCTCGAACTGCCGGCTGGTGGGACGGTCACGCCCGGCTCGGCGGCGGCCGGTTCTTCCGAACCGCACTCCCGCGACGGCCGCTGGGTCCTGCTGGTGGAGGACAATGACACCGCCCAAAAGATCGTGACGCACATCCTGAGTCGCGCCGGCTACAAGGTAGCTTGCGCGGCGACCGGGCAGGACGCGGTCACCGCGGCCTCACGAGAGGCGTATGATCTGATCCTCATGGATCTCCAGATGCCGGGAATGGACGGGTTCGAGGCCAGCGCCCGAATACGCAACATCGGCGGCTACGACTCCACTCCCATCGTTGCCATCACGGCCAACGTCACGGAGCAGTACCGCCGGCAGTGCCTCGACAACGGGATGCGGGGTTTCGTCCCTAAGCCCGTGCAGGCGGAGGAGCTCCTGGAGGCCGTCTCCGCGGTCCTGGCGTAAGCCCCCCAGCAGCCCGTGGTGAAAGTGACGGGACGGACAATTTCGGGGACAGGCGACGAAATTTCGACTGAACCGCTCGCGCAGACTCAACGACTTGCAGGCTGGAACTTCGTTGCCTTTCCCCGAAATTGGCACCACGCGACCCCTCAACTCACTTTCACCACTGGCGCGCCAGCACCGTCTCCCGCGCTGCGCTAAGTTGTTTGCATGAGGACGGACTTCGTCCTGTTTGGACCGCCGCACCTGGCGATCCTCGCGGCGATCCCCGCCGCTGCCGGCGGCCTGGCGTGGGCCGGCAGAAGGAGTGCCCCCCAAGCCCGGCGAATCCGGCTGGCGTTGGGCGCTTTCCTGCTGGTAAATGAACTGGCTTGGTATGGGTACAGCTTCTGGCTGGAAGGAGTACGGTTTCCCGAAGGCTTGCCCCTTCAACTCTGCGACCTGGCGCTGTGGATGACCGTAGTAGCGCTACTGACCCTGAAACCCTGGAGCTACGAGCTGGCCTACTTCGCCGCTGTGGGCGGCAGCAGCATGGCGGTCCTCACACCCGATCTGTGGGCCCCGTCGTGGTCGTATCCCACATGGTATTTCTTTCTGGCGCACGGTGGCGTGATCACATCGGTCCTTTTCGTTGTATGGTCCAAGCTCCTGCGGCCACGCCCAGGTTGCCTCTGGCGCAGCTTCGCCATCCTGAATTTCTACATGGCGGTGGTGGGCGCGTTCAATGCCGTTTTTCACACCAACTATATGTACCTGTGCCGCAAGCCGGCCGCCGGTTCGGTGCTCAACTACATGGGGCCGTGGCCGGTGTACCTCGTCGCGGGCGAAGGCCTCGCGCTGGCCATTTTCACGCTGCTATGGCTTCCATTTCGGAGTGCCGGCGGCGGGCGTGCAGTACAATGAGATCGTACCCTCATGTTTGTTGACACCATCTTCGCCAAGATTTTCGGCACGAAGCACGAGCGCGAGATCAAGGCGATGCGCCCGATCGTCGAGTCCATCAATGCCCTCGAGCCGCTGGTGCAGAAGCTGAACGACCAGGAACTGGCCCATAAGACGGTCGAGTTCAGGGAGAAGGTGGAGCAAGGCGCCACCCTGGATGACCTGCTGCCCGAAGCCTTCGCGGTGGTGCGCGAAGCCGGGCGGCGCGTCCTGAACATGCGCCACTTCGACGTGCAGTTGATTGGCGGCATCGTCCTGCACCGGGGCAAGATCGCGGAAATGAAGACCGGTGAAGGAAAGACGCTGGTGGCCACTCTGCCGGTCTATCTGAACGCGCTCGAAGGCAAGGGCGCGCACGTGGTGACGGTCAACGACTACCTGGCCAAGCGCGACTCCGAGTGGATGGGCAGAATCTACCGGACTCTTGGCCTGTCCGTGGGCGTCATAGTACACGATCTTGACGATGCCGAGCGGCGCGAGAACTACGCCTGCGACATCACTTACGGAACCAACAACGAGTTTGGTTTCGACTATCTCCGGGACAACATGAAGTTCGGCCTGGAAGACTGCGTGCAGCGCGGGCACCACTTCGCCATCGTCGACGAGGTGGACTCCATTCTGATCGACGAGGCGCGCACGCCGCTGATCATCTCCGGGCCCAGCGAAGAGTCAACCGACAAGTACTACAAAGTCAACCGCATCATTCCCAAGCTGATCCGGGGAGAGGTGATCGAGGGCAAGGAGCCCGGCGAGAAATACTACACGGGCGATTACACCGTTGACGAGAAGCAGCGCAACGCGGCGCTGACCGACGAGGGCTTCGACAAGACCGCCAGGCTGCTGGGCCTTCCCAGCCTGTGGGACATGGAGACGATCGAGTGGAAGCACCACGTCGAGCAGGCCCTCAAAGCCCACGTCATGTTCCACCGCGACAAAGATTACGTGATCCAGGAGGGCCAGGTGATCATTGTCGACGAGTTCACTGGCCGCCTCATGCCGGGCCGCCGGTGGAGCGACGGGCTGCACCAGGCCATCGAAGCCAAGGAGAACGTCAAGATCGAGCGTGAGAACCAGACGCTCGCCACCATCACCTTCCAGAACTACTTCCGGATGTACAAGAAGCTGGCCGGCATGACCGGCACGGCGGACACCGAGGCGGCGGAGTTCCAGAAGATCTACAACCTGGACGTGACGGTCGTCCCCACCAATCGGACCCTGATCCGGATCGAAAACCGGGATGTCGTCTACCGCACCGAGGAAGAGAAGTTTCGCAACGCCGCCAAGGAGATCAAGTCCTCTCAGGAAAAGGGCCAGCCGGTTCTGGTGGGCACCGTTTCGGTCGAGAAATCCGAGAAGCTGTCCGGCATCCTGAAGCGCATGGGGGTCAAGCACGAGATCCTCAACGCCAAGCAGCACGAACGCGAGGCTACCATCGTGGCGCAAGCCGGCCGCAAGGGGGTCGTCACCGTCTCCACCAATATGGCCGGCCGCGGCACGGACATCCTGCTGGGCGGCAACCCGGAGTTCATGACCAAGGAGGCCTGCCTAAAGGAAAAGCTGTCCGAACAGCTACCCAAAGAGCAGGAAGTCTTCGTCAGCGACCAGCAGTTCTCATACTTTTACCACCTGGGCTATTTTTACCGTGTGGCGCGACCCAAGTGGGACGAGATCTTCGCCCACTACAAGTCCCAGACCGACAAAGAACACGACGATGTGGTCGCGCTCGGCGGCCTTCACATTGTGGGCACGGAACGCCATGACGCTCGCCGCATCGACAACCAGCTCCGCGGGCGCGCCGGCCGCCAGGGCGACCCGGGCAGCTCGCGCTTCTATCTGTCGCTCCAGGACGATCTGCTCCGGATCTTCGGCGGCGACCGCATCCAAAACCTGATGCTGCGGCTGGGCATGGAAGAGGACGTACCCATCGAGTCCAAGCTGATCACCAAGCGCATCGCCAAGGCCCAGCAAGAGGTGGAAGCGCAGAACTTCGCCGCCCGCAAGCACCTGCTCGAGTACGACGACGTCATGAATAAGCAGCGCCAGGCCGTCTACGGCATGCGGCGCGATCTGCTCGAAGGGAAGGACCAGAAGGAACGGATTCAGGATATGGTCCGCGGGATCGTGGCCTCCTTTGTGGGCCTGCGTTGCGGCCAGAAGGTCCACCCCACCGAGTGGGACTTTGTGGGCCTCCGCACGGACCTGCTTAGCCAGTTCGGAGCCAAAATCGAAACGCAGAACCTCCAAGGCGAGAAGCCGGAGGACATTGAGGAGACCGTTTTCGAGCAGTTGATGAAGAAGTACGAGGAGAAGGGAGAGCTCGTCGG
The DNA here is from genome assembly GCA_963798455.1 of Bryobacterales bacterium. GTDB lineage: Bacteria > Acidobacteriota > Terriglobia > Bryobacterales > Bryobacteraceae > CAWCTD01. The sequence goes on along the minus strand of CAWCTD010000003.1, from coordinate 1,729,900 downwards.
TGCGGCGGTGATGCGTGAGACCGAGCGCATGATCATGCTGCACGTGATCGACGACCAGTGGAAGGACCACCTGCTCTCGATGGACCACCTCAAAGAGGGCATCGGTCTGCGCGGCTACGGTCAGAAGGATCCTCTGGTCGAGTACAAGAAAGAGTCCTACGTGCTCTTCCAGGACATGATGGACCGGATCGAGGATGAGACCATCCGGTACCTCTTCTTCCTCCAGCCGGTGTCCGGCGAAAGGCCCCCTCTGCCCTTCGAGCCCGAGGAGGAGTACGAAGAGGAGGAGGCGCTTCAGGCGCGGGAAGACACCAACGGCGCCCAGCGTGCGGCCGCGCAGGGCACCATGCTGGATTTCACCCGGAACATCCAGCGCAAGAAGGAGCGCGAGATGGCCGAATTGCAGTTCGTCGGCGGCTCCACCTCCACCGCCCAGCAGCCCGTGGTCAAAGGTCTAAAAGTCGGCCGCAACGATCCATGCCCTTGCGGAAGCGGAAAGAAGTACAAGAAATGCTGCGGAGCATAGTTCTTCTCTCTGTCATCGGAGTGGTCCTTGGCGGGGCCGGCCAAGCAGCGATCTGGCCCGAGCAACTCGGGCCGTTCACCCGAGGTCCGATCAAGCCCGTGGCTTTGACCGACAGCGCCGTTTGGGAGGAGTACGGGCTGGTTCAGACAGAACAGGCTGAGTACAAGTCCGATTCCCTGCGATTCACGGCCTCGGCCTTTCGATTCAGGGATCCGACCGGCGCCATGGCCGCCTTCCAGTGGCAGAAGCCGGCGGGCTCGACTCCGTCCAAGCTTGGCGAACTGGCGGTCGAGACGCCGGATGCCGTAGTCCTGGCCTTCCACAACTACCTGTTGCGCCTGGAAGGCTGGAAGCCCGACGGCGCCGAGCTGGCCCCTCTGCTTGAAACCCTGCCCCAGATTGACCAGAGCGCACTGCCGACCCTGCCTGGCTACATGCCCGCCGCCGGCAGGGCGTCCAATTCCGAGCGCTACGTGCTCGGGCCGGCGTCGCTCGCCCGTTTCGAAGCCGGCATTCCGCCCTCGGTGGCGGCGTTTCACTTGGGAACGGAGGCGCAGTTGGCGGAGTTCAAGGCCAAAGGCGGGAACATCCGCATGGCCGTGTTCTCCTACCCCACGCCGGACCTGGCGCGCGAACGCGCCGCCGAATTCTCCAAGCTGCAAGGGGCCTTGGTCAAGCGCAGCGGTCCGCTCGTGGCGGTCATCTTGTCGCCTTCCGACCCCGACGAGGCGGAGCGGTTGCTGGCTCGTGTGCAGTACCAGGCCACCATCACCTGGAACGAACGGGTGCCTACCGCGCGCGACAACGTCGGCAACCTCATTCTGAATATCCTGGTGCTCACTGGAGTTCTGATTTTGTTCTGCGCAGCCGCCGGTGTGGCTTTTGGAGGCGCCCGCATTTTGGCCCGGCGCTATTTCAAGGGGTGGGTGGATGATCAAGCCATGATTCTGCTGCACCTTGAAGATAGATAAGTCGTTATATTTGTTGGCATTAGATCCGAAATCATAAGCCGAAAACCACGCCTTTTCCCAGTGCCGGCTCTGGACCTCCGCGGCAAGCCGAACTCTAAACCGTTTGCCGTGAGGGGGTTGGACGGCCCTACTTTAGCCGGGCTTTTTTCCTTGACTTGAGGCGCTCTACGAAATAAGATCCAAGCACACGGGTTCTGATGGTTGTGTTTCCGTCGGACCTGATTCTCCCATTGAACATCGCCCTGGTAGAACAGGGCAGAGGAAAATGCTCACCCCGAGCGGGTGGGCATTTTCGTTTCTTGCCGTGGGGCCTTTTTCGTAAGTAATTGATAAACAAGACCCGGCGTGTGGTACGCTGGTCTTCTTATGACGGACCGGAAGTTGCAAGTGATTCCCCTGGGCGGGCTGGGCGAGTTTGGCATGAATTGCTTGGCCCTCCGCTATGGGGACGACATCATCGTGATCGATTGCGGGATGATGTTCCCGGAAGAAGAGCTTCTAGGCATCGACGTGGTCATCCCGGACTTTACCTACCTGGAGGAGAACCGTGGTCACGTACGGGCCTTGCTGCTCACCCACGGGCACGAGGACCACATCGGGGCCACCCCCTTCCTGATTTCCGAGCTCGACGTCCCGGTCTACGGCACCGAATTCACCCTGGCTCTGGTTGAGCGCCGGCTGGATGAGCACGACCTCAAGGACAAGGCCCGCCTCAACGTCGTGCGGCCCGGCGAGCGGCTTACCATCGGCCCCTTCGAGGTCGAGTTCATCCATGTCACGCACTCGATCGTGAGCGCCCTGGCACTGGCCATCACCACGCCGCTGGGAGTCGTCATCCACAGCGGAGATTTCAAGGTCGATCCCACCCCGACCGACAACCAGCTCTTCGACCTGCACACTCTGGCGGAGTACGGCAAGAGGGGCGTGCTTCTGCTCATGTCGGATTCCACGAACGTGGACCGCGCCGGATACACCGAGAGCGAGCGCGCGGTGCGGCCCCGCCTGGAAGACATCCTCAACCGGGCCGAGAATCGCGTCGTCGTCGCCTGCTTCAGCTCCTCCGTGCACCGTCTCCAGCAGCTCGTCGATCTGGCCCAGGAGTTCGACCGCAAGGTCTGTTTCCTGGGACGCAGCATGGCGACCGTCACCGAGATCGCCCATTCGTTCGGTCTGCTCCACATCCCCGACCGTATTCTTCTGCGGCCGCAGGACCTGGATACCGCGCGGCGCGGCAAGGTGCTGGTGGTGATCTCCGGCACGCAGGGGGAGCCCATGTCGGCCCTGTCCCGGGTGGCGGTGGACGACCACAAGCACCTGTCCGTCACCGCGGGCGACACCGTGGTGCTCAGTTCACGCATCATCCCGGGCAACGAGAAGGCCATTTACCGCATGATCAATCACCTTTCGCGGCGCGGCGCCGACGTGATCTACGGTTCGATGAACCCGCCGGTCCACGTCTCGGGCCACGCCAGCGCGGAAGAGCTGAAGCTGGTTTTGAACCTGGTGCGCCCGAAGTACTTCATGCCCATCCATGGCGAGTACCGCCAGCTTGCCAAGCACGCGGCGCTGGCCGGGCACCTGCGCTACGCAGGGCTGGAGGAGACCTTTGTGCTCGAGACCGGCCAAACGCTTGAAATCGACAGCCGCGGCGCGCGCCAAGGCGAGCAGGTCACCGTGGGCCGCGTGTGCATCGACAGCGGCACATTGGACGAGGTCGTCGAAGATCTCGTGATCCGCGACCGGCGGCACCTCTCCGAGGACGGGATTGTCCTTCCGATCATCGCCATCAACAAGCACACGGGGAAGACCGAGGGGTTGCCGGAGATCGTCAGCCGGGGATTCGTCACGGGGGACGACGGCTCGGAGATCTTGCAGGAGGCGCGCCAGTTGGTCGCCCGCACGATCGAGTCCTCGAGCCTTGAGCAGCGCACCGACTGGGGCCTCATGAAAGAGAAAATCCGCACCGAACTGCGCCGCTACCTCACCAAGCACACCTCCCGGCGCCCCCTCATCATGCCGGTGATCCTGGAGATCTGACGGGCGCTGTCCCGCCCTTGGCGTTGAAGCTGGTGCTTCCGGCGGACGGAAACAACGCGGGCACTGTCGGAAGTGCCTTCACCTCAGAGCCGCGAGCCAAAGAAACAGCCAAAGAAACGACCAAAGAAACGGCCGAGTCCAGAGAAAGGGCCGCTGGGTGTATACTGGCTCGGACCGGGAGGCGAAGGAGGAGACTGTGAAGAAGAGCGCGGTTCTTGTGCTCGTCTTGCTCGTGGGTGTGTCGCTTGGGTTTGTTGGGTTGCGCCTGTGGAGTCACTCCACCGCCCTGGCACAGAGCCCTGCCACGGCGTATGCCCCGCATCCGGCGGCCGGCAAGCCGGGCATCACGATCGACCCGACTGCCTTCGTTCATCCCACCGTCATCCTGGAGGGGACGATCCACATCGGTCCGTACTCCTATCTCGATGCCGGTTCCATCCTGACGGGGGACGTAACGGTAGGCCACCACAGCTTGATACGCTGCAACGTCACCATCCGCGGAAGGGTAAGGATCGGCAACTACACGCATATCTACGACAACGTCAACATCGAGGGCGGCCGTCCGGCGAAACCGGTCGGCGGGTCGCTGGCCGAGGTTGCCGACCAGGCGATCATCGGCGACCACTGCTGGATCAATCATGGCGCCGTCATGCACGGCACCCAGATCGCCGATGGCGGAGCGGTCGGTCTGGGTACAGCGTGCGACTACAACACGCACATCGGCAAGAATGCCGTGCTGGCGGACGGAAGCGCGACGCGCGTCAACATGGAGATCTGTGACGGCTGCTTCTTTGAAGGCGTGCCTGCTGTGCTGAAGAGGAAGGGCCTCACCGAGAAAGACCGGGCAGAGTATTTCGGCGTCTCGCCCCTGGCCTGGACGACCTACGAGGGCGACCGGCAGGAAGAAAACGCAAACAAGCGCATGGGCAAATAGTTTCCGCGCGGTCCCCGGAAGCGGGAGGTGCACACCGTGGCAGACCAAACTCGAGAGGAAGCCCGGAAGCTGGCCGCGTGGTTCCTGGGGCCCAAGGCCGAGAACGCGGAACTGGAGGAGAAGATGCTCCACTTCATCCTCCAGGATTACTTCCACTGGCGCCGCAACTACTATCCGTCGGACGAGATCATCATCACCGAGACCATCCGGCGCGGGTTCACCGACTGGACCGATAAGCTGTCGCAGGACATCGCCGAGATGCTGGCCGGGCTGCGACGGCACTTCCCCTTCTACAGCCCGCGCTACATCGCGCACATGCTCTCGGACCAGACCATTCCGTCGGTGCTGGGCTACTTCGCGGGGATGCTTTACAACCCGAACAACGTGACGCCCGAGGCGGCGCCGGTCACCGTGGACTGGGAGCTGGAAGTGGGCAGGGACGTGCTGCGAATGCTCGGCTACAAGGCCCCGGCCGCAAGACCTGCGCCCAAGCAGTTCGGCTGGGCGCACGTGACCAGCGGAGGCACCGTCGCCAACCTGGAGGCACTGTGGGTGGCGCGCACCGTACGCTACTTCCCGCTGGCGGCGCGCGAGGCGGCGCTGAAGCACGGCATCCGGATCGCGGTGAAGCTGCCGCCGGGCAAGTCCGTGCCGCTGGCCCGGTTGAGTGAAGGGCAGTGCCTGAACATTCGCCCCGAGGAGGCTATCGAGCTGCTCCCGCGCTTCATTCGAGCGGTGGGGAAGCAGGAAGGCGCCGGCCAGAGGGAGGCGATCCGGCTGGCGGTCGAGTACCTAGAGGAGACCGGCGTGCATATCGCGCGAAAAGGATCGTCCGCATGTTACGCGATCGCGCGGCCGGTGCTGTTCGTCGCCGGCACCAGGCACTACAGCGTTCAGAAAGCCGCCAACGTTCTGGGTATTGGAGACGGAACCGAGAGCGTGGTCGTAGTGGACGTGGACAAGATGTTCCGCATGGACGTGGGTGACCTCGAGCGCAAGATCCGGCGGGCGGCGAAGCAGGGCTCTTTCCCTCTGGCGGTGATCGCCGTCGCGGGAACGACCGAGGAGGGCGCGATGGACCCGGTCCACGACATCGTCGCGATGCGCCGGAGGCTGGAAGCCGAGACCGGCTTGAGCTTCTGGTTGCACATCGACGCGGCCTGGGGCGGCTACATGCGATCGATCTTTATGCCGCGGGACGGTGGAGAGGAAAGCTCTGAGGCCAGGATCGAGTCGCGCATCGCGGCAGTGAACCGATTTGCCTCGGCGACGCTGGACCTGCGCTACGGCAAGTACGAGCGCAACGCCAGGGTGCGGTGGGGCAGCAAGCCGGTGTGCAGCGCGTTTCTGACGTTTCCCGAGGCCGAGTCCATCACGGCGGACCCGCACAAAATGGGCTACGTTCCCTACCCCTGCGGCATCGTGGCGTTCAAGAGCGACCTGGTCCGGCAATTCGTGAGCCAGGAGTCGCCTTACATCTCCGAGGCCACTCCGCTTTCGACACTGGGGCACGGCACGGAGCCCCCGGTGAGCGTCGGCGAGTACATCCTGGAAGGCTCCAAGCCTGGAGCGGCGGTGGCGGCTTGCTGGCTGTCCCACCGGGCCATACCGCTCAATCGAAGCGGCTACGGGGAAATCGTCAGGGCGTCGGTGCTGGCGGCGCGGGAGCTGTACGAGTATCTGGTTCACTGGGACGAGTGCTGCCGGGCCAATGGCTATGACGCGTCATACCTGTTCGTGCCCATCACCGCGCAGCCTCCCGATACCAACATCGTGTGCTTCATCGCCAAGCAGGGGGGCGTGCGCTCGCTGAGGGAAACCAACGATCTGAATCACGGTGTCTACCGGCAGTTCACCATCGAGGAGAAGGAAGACGAGCCGGAGTACGCCTACGTGCAGCCGTTCTTTCTCTCACGGACCCACTTCAGATTTCCGGCGTACACTCGGGGTTCCGTGGCGGAACTGCTGGAGCGGGCGGGACTGGACGGTCACGACTACCAGGAAGAGGGCATCTTCGTGCTGCGCGCCACGGTCATGACGCCCTACATCCGGCTGGCGGCGGAGCTGGGGCATTCGCAGCGCTACTTGAGCCAGTTCATGCAGAAGCTCAAGCAGCGCGCGGACGCGGCCATCGCCAACCGGAAGGCCAGCAGCGCTCCGCACAGGCTGTGAATAGGAGACCAGACCAGATCTGGTCTGTGCTATAATGACTGCGTGAAGGTACGAAACATTTCCCAAGCCAAGACCGAACTCTCTGCTCTCATCGAGGAGGTGCAGAAGGGCAACGAGGTCATCCTGGCGAAGGCGGGCAGGCCTGTCGCCCGGCTCGTGGCCTATCGTGGCCCGGTCCGCCCGCGGGCCCCTGGCTCCATGGCCGGCGAGATCTGGATCGCGCCGGACTTCGATGAACTCCCTGACGACATGGCCGAGGCGTTTGGGATGCGGGAGCCGCGCGGTTGAGGATTCTGCTCGACACGCACCTGCTGCTGTGGTGGCTGGGGGATGTCTCGGCGCTGTCCGGCGAGGCTCGGACGCTCATCGGAGACCCGGAGAACACGGTGTTCATCAGCGCGGTCAGCTTGTGGGAGATCTGGCTGAAGAAGAGCCTGGGCAAACTGCGCCTGCCGGACGACTTCGAGGAGCGGCTAGCCGCCGAGTCCTTTGAGAGCTTGCCACTGACGGCGGCGCAGGCCCGCCAGGTCGCTGTGCTGCCGTGGCGCCATCGCGACCCATTTGACCGTATGCTAGTCGCTCAGGCGCGAGCCGAGAACCTGATCCTGCTGACCGCCGACGATCGCCTCCGTGCGTACGGAGACTTCGTGCGCCTCGTTCGTTGATCCAGCCGTCGCCGGCCAAAGTACCGGGCCAAGGGTTCACCGACCTCCCTGTCTGTAGTGGTAGAACATGGTAAAGAGGTAAAGAACATGCCTCGGAGGAAGCAACCAGTCTCCCTAAACATCGAGAATCCCGAGGTGCATCGAGCCGCGGCTCGGCTGGCGAGATTGCAGGGGACGACAATCACGGCCGCAGTGCTGAACGCAGTTCGTGCCGAGCTCGACCGTCAGGATCCACGGAAGGGTGTCACGAACGAAGTGCAGCGCATGGAAGAGTTCGCCCGCAGGGTGTCCGCGCTGCCTTTGTTAGACAGGCGCTCCGAGGACGAGATCCTGGGCTATGGCCCGGAGGGCTATCTGGTTGGTGATTGACACTTCTGCCCTTCTGGCCCTGCTACAGAACGAGGACACGGCGGCGGTATTGCGGCTCGCCGTTTCGGAGGACTCTATCCGCCTCATTTCCACGGTGTCCGTCCTGGAGGCGACTTGCGTCCTCGGCACCCGCCGCGGCCCGGCTGCTGTCGTAGAACCCACTCTGTTCTTCTCCGAGTTTCAATTCGACCAGGTCCCCTTCGACTCCGCGCAGTTGGCTATCGCGCAGCGGGCCTGGCTTCTGTACGGCCGCGGGCGCCACCCGGCCAAGCTCAACTTCGGCGACTGCGCCTCCTACGCCTTGGCGCGGTCGAAGGGCGAGCCGCTGCTGTTCGTCGGCGAGGATTTTTCTCAAACCGACATACACCCTGTGCGCTGCTCGTAGGAAACAAGTAGAGCCGAAGGTCAGCGTTGCTCGTCCACCTTGCAGGTGGCGAAAGTGGCGCCATCCGGCCGCAGGATGGTCGCCTCCAGCGCACGAGCTTTCACGTCCACGCGGATGAGGGTCCTGCCTTGCGCCTTCGGTCCGCCGCCGCGGACGATGGGGTAGTCGTGCCGGCCGGGCTCCGGATCGATGATGGCGGGGGTGTGGACGTGCCCCGAGATCATCATGTCGATCCCGGCCTGTTCCAGGATCGCGCCGAAATTCTGGAAGTCATCCTCCATCCCCGTGAATGGACTTGGAGCGCCGCCGGCGCGTTGCGCCGCGGGGGCGGTGGGGAAAGGCATGTGAGCGAATACCACGCGGAACCGGGCGCGGCGGAAGGCGTCGGTCTTGACCTCGGCCCTGAGCCATTCCGCCTCTTCCCTCCGGTATCGGGAGAAGTCGGCCAAGCCGCTGTATTCGGGGTGGCTGTCGAGCTTGTCTTCCCCCGTGTCCAACACGATGAAATGGACCGGGCCGTCATCGAACGAATAGAAGTACCGCCCGTTGGGTGAAGCGAGGTACGCCGGGAACTGTCGCGCGAAGCCGCCGCGCGTCTCGTGGTTTCCCCTCGCCCAGATCATCGGGATTCGCGAGGCGAAGCCCGAGACGGCCTGGTCCAGTATGGCGGTGATCCGGCCCTCCTTGTCGAGGTCGCTCACAGTGTCGCCGTTCAGAACCACGAAGTCATAGCCACGGTCGCCGTTCACTTTCAGCAGGTCGGGGAAGGTTGCCGGCGTGTCGTGAATGTCGTTGAAGACCAGGAACGCGAACTCCTGCTTCCGCCGGTCGAAGGTGCGGAACTCCTGGAACCCGCTCGATACCGTCTCGCCGAAATCCACTTTGTTGGACCCGAAACTGAGAATGTCGCGCGACACCACGCGATAGCGGTAGGCGGAGCCGGGGCTGAGGTCCGTAAGCGCGACTCTGTGGACGCGCTCGTTGCCGTCGATGAGCCCATCGTGACTGTTGCCGACCGTCTTAGACTCCCCGTTCCGAGGGCCGAATTCCACCACGCCTGTGGCGTTCCGATTGGTGATCCACATGATCGTCGTGGCGGTCTCCGAGGCGCTCTGAAGATACGGCCCGGTGACGATCCTGAGCGGTTCGCTCCCCGAGGCGGGGGCTTGTTGCTGAGCCAGCAGCGAGGCCGCGCCGAACGCGGTAAGGGCCGCTGCTGTTGCCAAGAAGGTCCGTCGATGCATGTCCACCTCTCTTGCGGACTGAGCCGGTGCTCCCCCGGCCTGGGAGCAGTATACAACCTTCGGGGCCGGCCACGACACAGTGGATCTTTGATCCAGCGTGATACCATCGACTCTTATGCCGGGCAGGCGTGCGCTAATCACGGGCATTACGGGACAGGACGGCTCCTACCTCGCGGAGTTGCTGCTGGAGAAGGGTTATGAAGTTCACGGCGTGGTCCGCCGGGTGGCGCTGGAAGACCCCGAGCACCGGCTCTCACGTCTCATCAACGCGCTGGGCCGGCTGCATTTGCACGCCGCCTCGATGGAAAGCTACGCCAGCATCCACCAGGTTGTGGACGCAGTCCGGCCCGACGAGTGCTATCACCTCGCGGCTCAAAGCTTTGTGAGCTACTCGTTCGACGACGAGTTCTCCACGTTGAATGCCAACATCAACGGCACGCACTTCCTGCTGGCCGGGCTCAAGCACATGGCCCGCGACTGCCGCTTTTATTTCGCCGGTTCCAGCGAGATGTTCGGCCATGCCGAGGAGGTCCCTCAGAGCGAGAAGACGCGTTTCCACCCCCGGTCCTCGTACGGGATCAGCAAGGTGGCGGGTTTTGACTTGACGCGGAACTACCGGGAGGCATTCCGGATGCACTGCTCGAACGGCATCCTGTTCAACCACGAGTCTCCGCGCCGGGGCTACGAGTTCGCGACCCGCAAGATCACCTCCGGCGTAGCCCGAATCAAGGCGGGAAGAGCCAAGGAGTTGCGCCTGGGCAACCTGGAAGCAAGGCGCGACTGGGGGCACGCGCGGGAGTATGTCAAAGCCATGTGGAGGATGCTCCAGGAGCCGGAACCCGACGATTACGTGATCGCGACGGGTGAGGCGCATTCCGTGCGGGAGTTCGCTGAACTGGCTTTCTCCATCGCCGGGCTCGACTACCGGGACTATGTGGTGACTGACACCACCCTGTACCGGCCTGCCGAGGTGAACCTGCTGCTGGGGGATTGCACCAAGGCCAGGCAGACGCTGGGGTGGTCTTACGACATCAGCTTCGAAGACCTGGTGCGGGAGATGGTTGAGGCCGACTGCCGTCTGATGGGGGTTCCTCTTGGGTAGTGCTATGAGTCACAACGTCGCCGCGATGGACTTCCAAACGTTTTGGAGGAGGTTGCAGCAGATCGGACTGAACGCCTACGAGGCGCGTTCCTACCTGGTTCTGGTTGGGCATCCTCGTTTCAAGGCTCTCGAACTGGCCGCGCGAGCGCGCGTGCCGCGGCAGAAGGTATATGAGGTCCTGGACAGCCTGGTGGAGAAGGGCTTCGCGCAGGTAATCCAGGAGAAGACCAAGCTGTTCTCCGCCGTCGAGCCGGCGCTGGCGCTCCCCTGTTACATTGCGCGCCTGCGGCGGCGGGCCGAACAGGGGCTCACGGAGCAGGGATGTCTGGCTTCTGCTCTGATGGAGGATCTGACGGCGGCCTACTCGGAAGGAAGAGGGGAGCGAGGAACGCTGGATTTTCTGACAATCATCGGCGAGCCCGCGCAGTCCGCCGCCCAGTATCGCCGCATGCTGGTGGACGCAACGACCCAGTACCAGGAGTTCCTTCGTCCACCCTATGCGGCGGATCCACTCGATGACCAACTCGTCAGGGCGGCCAGCCAGCGCGGGGTCGCCTGCCGCGTGATCGCGGATGCGACGGCTCTCGATGAACCCCGCCTGCGCCGCCTCGAGAAACTCACGGATGCGGGAGTTCAGGTGCGCCGGGCGGCGCCCCTCCCCTTGAAACTGGCTCTATTCGACGGCTGCAGAGGTCTCATCGCGCTTCTCGACCCGGTCATCACCAAGCCGACCTGGACGGCCCTGCTGTTCGACCACCCCGGTTTGGGGGAGGCCATGAAGGGCCTTTTCGAGCAACATTGGAATCGGTCTCAACCGCTCTAGCCGCGGGGTCCGGGGTGGCCGGCTACGCCCTCTGACCCGCGTCTTTCACGGGCGGCTCGCGCCGGCACAAGATCTCTCTGACGGCATAGATGCGGCGGCCTTGGCTCTCGAAATACGTTCGCATCAGGACCTCGCCCAGCAATCCCGTGCTGAACATCATCAGGCCTGCCAGCAGCAGCAGGGCGCCGGCAAGCATCAGCGGTCCGTGCTCGATCAGGATCTCGTGCCCGGTCATTTTGCGCAGCAGAATGTATGCCAGCATCCCCCCCCCGGTCGCCGTGCTGGCCAGCCCGAGCTTCCCGAAGAAATGCATCGGCCGCGTGAAGTAGCTCAACAGGAACTTGACGGTGACAATGTCGAAAAGCACGTTGAGCGTCCTGCCGAGCCCGTAATGCGATCCGCCGTTGAGGCGGACCGTGTTGTGAATCGGCACCTCTGCTATTCGCGCGCCATAAAAGCTCGCCAGCGCGGGGATGAAGCGGTGTAGATCACCGTAGAGATTGACGTCCTTCAGGATCTCGGCACGGTACGCCTTGAAGGTGGTGCCGAAATCGTGCAGGTCCACGCCGGACGCCTTGGCCATCATCCAATTGGCGATGCGGGAGGGCAGCTTGCGGGTGAGCGCGTTGTCCACGCGGTGCTTTCGCCAGCCGCTGGCAATGTCATATCCCTCATCGATCTTGGAGATCAGCGCGGGCAGATCCTCCGGGTCGTGCTGGAGATCGCCGTCCATGGAGACCACCACCTCTCCGTGCGCCTCGTGGAACCCCGCCGCCAGAGCGGCCGTCTGGCCGAAGTTCCGCCGCAGCCGGATCACCTTGAGCCTCGCGTCGGTCTCGACGAGGTTGGAGAGCAGGTCGAAGCTGCGATCCGTCGAAGCGTCATCCACGAAGATGATCTCGTACGGCTTTCTGACGGACTCGAGCACTCTGGTGAGACGGTCGTACAGAGGCAGGATCGACGGCTCTTCGTTGTGGACCGGAATGACGATCGATAACATGCCGTTACCTTCAGTCTAACAGGATGCAAATCGCCGCACGGCTGCGCTGGCGACCACCCAGCACTTTTCCGTCGCGCTCAGGTGGATGCGGCGCCGCAAGACGTCGAAGCCGGAGTGCTCGATCTTCTCCAGCAGCCGCCGGTAGATCTCGATCAGCGCCCACAGGGCCGCCCGGTTCCTCTTGCGCACCAGGCCCACCAAAGGCGCCGCCTCCAGGTAGTACGTCTTGGCCCGCTCCGCTTCCAGCCGCATGAGTTGACGGAAGCCTTCGCCCGCCCGGCCCGCCAGGATGTCGTCCCGGCTCGCGCTGAACCGCTCAAGATCCTCCACGGGGAAGTACACGCGCCCGCGGCCGGCGTCCTCCCGCACGTCGCGAAGAATGTTGGTCAGTTGGAAGGCCACGCCGCATTTCTCGGCCAGCAGCGGCGCCTGCGCGGACTCGAAGCCCAGGATGTGGATGACCGACAGGCCCGCCACGGAGGCGACACGGTAACAGTACCGATATAACTCCTCGAAGGTCTTGAACTCGCGCGGGGCGAGGTCGGAGGCCACGCCATCGATCATGTCCCGAAAGTAATCGTGCGGGATCTGGTACCGCTCCACCACGGAACAGAAGGCCGGCCAGACAGGATGATCGCCGGGGAGGCCGCCGAGAGCGGCCTCCAGGTCGGCCCGCCATCTGGTCATGAGTCGCCGCGCCTGTTCGGGATCGGGGAGACAGTCGTCGCTCAGGTCGTCGCAGTAGCGCATGAAGGCGTAAACCGCGCACATGGCGTCGTGCTCCGCGCGCCGCAACAGGACGAACGAGTAGTAGAAGTTCCGGGCCCGCCGCCGGGTGACCCGCCGGCAGTACGCAAAAGATCCCTCAAGATCTGTCTTCATGCCGCCTTCGAGAAAGCCGCCCGCGCCATGCTTGCGACCAGCAGCCAGACGCGCTCACTCCTGGAGATCGCCGGCCGCCTGGAGAAGACGTCGTAGTCCTGGCGCTGGATCTTGTCCAGAATGCGCATCCCACCCCGGCTGAACAATTCCAAGTCCACCGCCAGCCTTCGATCCACGGCCCGGGCCAGGGGCAGGCCTTCCAGGAAGAGCTTTTGCGCCACCTCAACCGCCTCTTTCAGGGCCAGGCGAAAAGAAGGCGTGGCGTGCCGGCCGAGCACCTCCTCCACGGGACAGCCGTGCCGTTCGAGAACTTCGAGGGGGAGGTACAGACGGCCTTTGTCCAGGTCCACGGACACGTCTTGCCAGAAATTGGCAAGTTGCAGCGCCGTGCATGTCGCGTCCGACAGCCTCTGGCGCCGGTCGTCGGAGTAGCCGCACAGATACAGGACCAACCTTCCCACGGGATTGGCGGACCACCGGCAGTAGGCGAACAACTCGTCGTAAGTGTTGTAGCGATTCACTCTCTGGTCCTGCACGAAGGCGCGGATCAAGTCCCGGAACGGCTCAATCGGCAGGCCGTGCCGGGCTGCCGTGCTCTGGAGCGCCACAAACACCGGGTGGCTGGCCTCCCCGCGGTACATGTCCTGGAGTTGCCTTTCCCACCATTCCAGCAGCCGCTCGCTTTCAACCCGGTCGCCGATTTCGTCGCCCAGGTCATCGGCCCAGCGGCAGAACGCGTACACATTGAAGAAATCCTGGTGCAGCCGCCGGGGAAGCAGGAAGCTCACCACATGGAAATTCTCGTAGTGACGTGTCGCCAGCCAGCGCGTGTAGGCATCGGCTTCGGCGGGGGACCAGGCGCGGGAAAGCGCCTCGGGCGACCGGACGAATTCACGGGGTGGTAGGAAAACCGTCGCTCGACTCACCTGCCCACTTTCGCCTTCCGCCCCGCTACGGGATGATGGCCGTCTTCAGGTGCCCGTTGTGACTGGTCAGGTATCGCATCACTTCGAGCAGGTTCGCGAGGGGTTCCGCGCTCTTCACGAAGTCGCGCGCCGTGACGTTGCCTTCGCTGATGAGTTCCAGCGCCCGGCGTATGTGGCTCGGCGTGTGATGGAAACTCGCCTTGCAGGTGATCTCGGAGTAGTGCATGAGGGAAGTGTCGAGGGTAATCCGGCCATCGCTCGGACAACCGCCAAAAAAGTTGACGGTGCCGCCTCTTCGCACCATCTGAATCGCCGTCTCCCAGGTGGCGGGCGTGCCGACCGCCTCGATGGCGACGTCCACGCCCCGGTTTCCGGTGAGCTGCCTGACCACTTTGACCGGGTCCACGGCCTCGGTCACCTCCACTACTTTCTCGGCCCCCATCCGTTCCGCACGCTCGAGCTGCGGCTGCCGGCGGCCGAGTGCGATCACCCGCGCGCCATAGATCTTGGCCAGACGCACGAACATCAGCCCGATAGGGCCCAGGCCGATGACCGCTACCGTGTCCTCCGGCCGGATGCCCGTCTCTTCCACGCCGCGGAGCACGCACGCCAGCGGCTCCGTCAGCGCGGCATCCTGATAGCCCACGTGGTCCGGGATCGCGTAGGTGTTCTTCCTGACGATGCGCGACGGGATTCGAATGTACTCCGCGTAAGCCCCGTTGTTGAAGAGCAGGTTCTCGCACAAGTTCTCCGCTCCTCGCAGGCAGTAGTAGCAGGCGTGGCAGGGGGCGGAGTTCGCCGCGACCACGCGCTGCCCGGGCCGAAATTCGGTCACGCCTTCACCCACTGCGACGACATCACCCGCCAACTCGTGCCCGAATACCGCTGGCGGGACAATCATCCTTGCGTGATACCCGCGCAGGAACACCTTCACGTCCGTGCCGCAGGTGAGAGCCGCCTTGACGCGAACCAAAATGTCGCCCTTGTCGATCTTGGGAACCGCCACCGGCTCTACGCGCAAGTGCTCCTTGCCGTATAGCACGGCGGCCATCATCTCTGTTCTCACGAGGCCCGCCTTTGTGGTTGAACAATAATTTTCAATGAGTGCTCGTCCGGATGCAACGCCATGTCGATCCCCAGCCCGATCTCCTCCAGCGGCAAGCGGTGACTGATGAGCCGCTCCACCGGCAATTCCCCGCTGAATACCAGCCTCGCCGATTCCTCCTGGAGGTCGATGGAAGCGCTGTAGGACCCCACAATTCTGCGTTCACCGACGCAGATGTCCGCGCCCGACATCTCGATCCTCTCCCGGTGGGAAGTCTGTGAAAACAGGAGGATTCGTGATCCTGGACGAGAGCACGCCATGGCCTGATCCGTAATCCCGGGGGCGGAGGCCGCCACAATCACGGCGTCTGCTCCCCTGCCTTCACTCATCGAGGCAACCTGCTTGACCACATCCGTGTCCCGGGGGTCCCATGCCGCTATCGCCCCCATTACAAGCGAGAGGTCCCTCCGCCGGCTGATCATGTCCGTGGTGACGATTCTCGCCCCCGTGCGGTTGGCCAGCATGGTGAACATCAACCCGATGGGGCCCTGTCCCAGGATCACGACCAACTCGTCCGGCTCCAACTCAATCTGTTCGACCGCCTTCAAGCAGGTATTGACGGGCTCCACGAAACAGGCACGGTCAAAGGGGACTCCGTGGGGGATCCTCTCCACCCCCCTTTGGACGATCCAATCCATCACCCTTACGTACTCCGAGAAGCCTCCGCCAGCCGGCTCAAAGCCCGCCGTGACGCCCACTTTCTTGTACGTCGGGCACTGGGCGTAAAGCTTGCGACTGCAGTAAAAGCAATGCGAGCAGGGGATGTGATGAAAAACAACCACGGCATCGCCCGGCGCAAACCGCTCCGCGCCCTCTCCCGCGGCGGCGACGACACCTGCCATCTCATGCCCGAAGATGCGGGGCGGCGGCAGCAGATCGTGCTCGACCTTCTTCAGGTCGGTGTGACAAATGCCGCAACTCTCCACCCTGACCAGGATCTCGCCGGGACCGATCCGGGGCGTCGGCACCCATTCCACCGACATCGTGCCGGTGCCTTTGTACACGGCTGCCCGCATGCTGGCGGATGCGGCCAGACTAGAATCGACAGTCAGCAAGAAAATCTCCTAATGTCCGAGTGGCCAGATAGTTACGATGATACAACCTATACAGTTCGGATGCCAGAGGGTATGGCCTTCGGGCTGCCGCCCACAGGATGCGGGCCGTGCTTAGATGCCCGTCTTGCCCTCTGGCGGCATTGAAATCCAGGTGGAAGCTCTCGTGGGCCAAGTCCGTTACGCCACGCACGCAGTAAAACGGAACCCCCCACTGCCGGGCGCGCAAGCCGACCGCCGCTGCTTCCATCTCCACGGCGGATGCGCCAAGACCTCGCAGCTTCTCTTTCTCCTCCGCGGTCTGGATGACGCGGTCAATCGAGATCAGCCTGCCGATGGAGCACGGTCTCCCGCAATCCGGGACGCGGGCTTGCACGGCAAACGCCCCGTCCGGGCTCTCCACCCGGGAGGCGACAAAAACCTCCCCTTCCGAAAGTGCCGGATCCAAGGCGCCGCAGAAACCGGTGCTGATCAAGGCGTCGGCCTTCTGTTTGTTCCAAGCCACTTCGCATGCCTCGCCGGCCAGCGCCGGACCCTCGCCATTGGCGACAAACACCCACCTCCGCCCGCCCAGCTCCGCCGCCCGCGCGAACCGGATCGGCCAGCCGAGGCGGGCCTCTCGCCGGCAGCGTCGGCGGATTCCCACGAACTCTCTGGCTTCCGCAGCCACTAGCAGTAATGTCTCCACATCAACAGTAGCCGTTCGCCCGAAACCACTCCACGGCTCTCCGAAGCGCGTCTTCCACCGGGCCGGGGGAGTACCCCAACTCCTTGGCGGCCTTGTCGTGCCGCACAAACATCTTCTTGCTCGCCAGCCGCACCGCGTCCACGGGCACGCGCGGTTCACGCCCGGTGACCCCGGCCCAGGCGGTCGAGGCCACGCCGGCGGCATAGGCCAGCGCGTAAGGAATCCTGGTTTTCGGCGCCTTCAACCCGCTCACGAGGGCCAACTCGTTCAGGATCTGCTCCAACGTCAGGTTGCGGCACCCAAGGATGTAACGTTCGCCGGGCCTGCCACGTTCCAACGCCAGCAGGTGGCCGGCAGCGGCGTCCCTCACGTCCACGACGTTCAAGCCTGTATCCACGAACGCCGGCATCGCCCCGCGCAGGAAGTCCAGAATGATCTTGCCGGTCGGAGTGGGCTTGAAATCGTGGTCTCCCACGGGTGCGGTGGGGTTCACAATCACCACCGGAAACCCGGACCTCGCGTAGTCCAATGCGGCCTGTTCGGCAAGGAACTTGGATCGCTTGTACGGCCCCGCCATGTCAGCCAGGCTGACGGGGCTGTCCTCGTCGCCCAGTTCCCCTTCGGGAAGGCCGATACAGCCCACCGTGCTCGTATATACAACCTGTTCCACGCCAGCTTGCCGGGCAGCCTCCAGCAGGTTCCGGGTCCCTTCCACATTGGATCGATACATTTCCTCGGGGTCCGGCGCCCAAAGCCGGTAGTCCGCCGCGACATGGAACACCACGCCGCACCCTTCCACCGCGCTGGCGAGCGAATCCGGGTCCCGCAGATCCCCGACCGCGGTGTCACCCTCCCACTCGCGCAGCCTGCTGGAGGGTCGGACCAGTGCCCGCACCTGGCGCCCGCGTTCCACCAGCAGGCGCGCTACGTGCCCGCCCACAAAACCCGTCGCTCCCGTGACCAGAGTCGGTTTCACTCGCCTTGTTATCGAAGAACCCAGTGCAGCAACCGGAAGCTGTCGCCCGGCTTGGCGTTGATCCCCAGCGCCGCCGACGGCTCGTAACCGCAGTGCACCATGCAGTGCTCGCAGCGCGGATCGTTGCCGTGGCCGTAGCTTTCCCACGGCGTCTTGGTCATCAGCTCCTCGAAGCGTCTGGTAGTGACCGTCGGTGATCAGGTAGCAGGGGCCCTTCCAGCCCTTGATGTTGTAGGTCGGATTGCCCCACGCCGTGCAGGGCAGATCGCGCTCGCCCTTGCAGGAAATCCAGATAGACCGGCGTGCTGTTCAGCCGGAACCGCTTGCGCCAGCCGGTCGATGTCCTTGAACTTCTCGTGGACGTCGTCGCGGGTCATGAAGATCTCGCGATCGTCCACCGCCGAGTAGCCGTAAGCCGGCGACAGCATGTGCCCGTCGACGTCGAACTGCTCCAGGTATTCGAACAGCGCCTCGATCTCCTGCATGTCGGTCTCTTTGTAGACGGTCGTGTTGGTGCAGACCTTGAAGCCGGCCTGCCTTGGCCGCCTTGATGCCCTTCGATGGCCTCGCGGAAGACGCCCTCGCGTCTCCACGCACGATGTCGTGGGTCTTCTCCATGCCGTCCAGGTGCACGTTGAAGGAACAGCCGGTCGTCCGGGGTGAATTCCTTGCAGGTGCTTCCGGATGAACATGCCGTTGGTGCAGAGGTAGATGTGCTTGTTGCGCTCCAGCAGTCCCGCCACCAGCTGCGCCGATCTCCGGGTACATCAACGGCTCGCCGCCGCAGATCGACACCATCGGCGCGCCGCACTCATCCACCGCCGCCAGGCACTGCTCCAGCGTGAGCCGCTCGCGTGATCGTCGATTCGTACTCGCGGATCCGGCCGCAGCCGGTGCAGGTGAGGTTGCAGGCGTGCAGCGGCTCCAGCATCAGCACCAGCGGGAACCGCTTGCCGATCATGGGGTGGGGCTCGCCGGCGAGCTTGCCGCCGGTCCGTGGTGAATGATCCGGAACGGATTCGACGCATCTGTTGTCGACGACAGGTCCTTCTGCCACTCCGGCCGTGGACGCAGCTTGTTCCGGAAGATGTACCGGGCCATGCCGGCCGTCAGGGAAAGTGGAAATCTCATGTCCCCTCCGAGTTATTGAGGCCACGCTGTTTGAGGAAAGTCGCCAGGGCCAGCAGCGGGAAGGAGTGCCGGTAGAGATGGTAATTCGAGGTAGAAGACCCTCGGAAATCCCGTCCCCGTGGTCAGTTCTTCGTCCCAGGTTCCGTCGCTGCGCTGCGTTTCCAGCAGGTACTCGATCGCCCTGGTGACACTCCGGCTGGCGTTGTCGCCGCCGGCCATGAGGCCCAGGATCGCCCAGGCGGTCTGCGAGGGCGTGCTTTCGGCGCGGCATGAAAGTCTCGTTGTCGTAGCTGGCGCAGCTTTCGCCCCAGCCGCCGTCGGCGTTCTGGATCGAGCGCAGCCATTCGCCGGCGCGCAGAATGTGGGCCTCGCGGTCGCTTTCGCCCGCGGCGCTCAGGCCGCGCAGCGCGAGGAACGTTCCGTAGATGTAGTCCACGCCCCAGCGCCCGTACCAGCTTCCGTCCGGCTCCTGCGTGCGGACCAGGTACTCCACGCCGCGCCGGATCGCCGGGCTCTTCGGGTCCACGCCCTGGGCGCAAAGCGCTTCCAGCACGCGCCCGGTGATATCCGGGCAGGTGGGATCGAGCATGGCGTTGTGATCGGCGAACGGCACCTCGCTCAGCGGATGCCAGTTGTTGTCCACGTCGAAGGCCGCCCAGCCGCCGTCGCTGGACTGCATGCTCAGCAGCCAGTCGACGGCGCGCCGCGTCGAGGCTTCCTGCTCGCCGGGCCGGGAGGCGCGTGCTCCCTTGAGCGCCAGCAGCACCATGGCGGTGTCGTCGATATCGGGGTAGAACTCGTTGGCGAACTCGAAGTACCAGCCGGAGGGTTCGATGTTCGGACGCTTCACGCGACCAGTCGCCCTTGCGGCGGACTTCCTTGGTCAGCAGCCAATCGGCCGTGTGCCGGCAGGACTTCGGCCGGCGCCGCGCCGCTTTCGCGCCAGCGCGAAGGCGACGATGGCCGTGTCCCAGACCGGAGAGAAGCATGGCTGGAAGAAGAAACGCTGCCCGTCGTCCACCAGCAGGCGCATGAACTGGTCGTGCGCCTCGATGAAGTCCGGGTGATCGCCTGGAGTAGCCCAGAACGTCGAGCGCCATGATGAGTACATCATGGGCGGATAGATCGCCCCCAGGCCGTCGGAGTAGCGCGTTCGCTCCAACATCCATTCCTCGGCCCGCTTGATGGCCCTGGCCGCAGGCGACTTCGACCCGTGCCTCTCCCAGAACTTCAGGACGATGTCGAACGCCAGGAACAAGCTGCGCCAGCTCAGCGAGTGTTTCCCGCCCAGATACGCCATCCTCACGCCGGGCAGGAAGCAGTTCCTTCAGGTCGAACCCGGCCGGCACCGGCCGCCTGGGGCGGTGAGCGTGCACGATGGACAGCGGAACGACGATGGCGCGAGTCCAGCGACGACATCTGGTAGATGAAGTTGCCCGGAAGCAGCATCATCTCGGGCGGGATGGAGGGACAGTTCTCGCGAGGGTAGAGGTCGAACAGGCTGAGATTGATCTTGACGTAGCTGTTGGCGGCCTGCATGCCGCCCAAGGCCAGAATGCGATCGCGCGCCCGGGTCAACTCCGGGCCGTCCGGCGGAAGCCCGGCCACCTTCAGCGCGAAGTAGGCTTTCACGGTCGCGCTGATCTCCGACGGCCCCTTTTCGTAAATGTTGAAGCCGCCGTCCGGCAATTGGCGGGCCAGAATGGACTGCACGGCCTTGCTCACCAGGTCCCTTGTGGGGGGGCTCCACACCCCGCCTTCGGGTGGGTATAGCCAAAGTTGGAGGAGGATGAAGTCGGACTCGAGCGTCGTGTCGGCTGTCAGCTCGCCCCACCAGTATCCATCCGGGTGCTGCAGCCTTATCAGGTAGTCCGCCGCGCGTCGCGTCACGTCCGCGGCGGCCGCCGTCAACCTTTCTCCAACTTGCACGTTCGGGGTCATATTGGACGGGGAACCGCGGGCGTATCGGAAATCTGCACCAGTTCTGGGGGCAGCGAGAATCGGACGTCTTCCTCTTTCACCAGAAGCTCCACAACACGCTGGTAACCGAGGCGCTTGAGGGACGCGACCAGGTCCTGGACCAGGTTCTCAGGCGCGGATGCCCCCGCTGTCACCGCCACGCGGCTCACGCCTTGGAGCCAGCCCGGCTCCACTTCACTCTGGTCATCGATCAAGTGGGCCGGAACCCCGTTCTTTTCGCAGACCTCCACCAGACGCTTGGAGTTGGAGCTGTTCCTGGAACCCACGACCAGGAGCAGCTCGCAATCCGGCGCCGAGGCCTTCACCGCCAACTGGCGGTTCTGAGTGGCGTAGCAGATGTCCTGGGCGCGCGGGCCCTGAATGGCCGGAAACCGCTGGCGCAGCCTTGCCACGATGTCCTTTGTTTCGTCCAAACTGAGCGTGGTCTGGGTGATGTAGCAGACCCTGTCCGGATCCGGCACCTCGATCTCTTCCACATCCTCGACCGTCTCCACCAGGACGGTGTTTTCGGGAGCCTCGCCCAAGGTCCCCACCACTTCGTCGTGGTCCCTGTGCCCGATCAGAACGATGGTGTGGCCCTGCAGGGCGAACCGGACGGCCTCCAGATGCACCTTGGTCACCAAAGGGCAGGTTGCATCGATGACCTGCAACCGCCTCTCAGCCGCCATCTGCCTGACCGCGGGGGAGACTCCGTGGGCGCTGAAAATGACCCTTGCCCCCTCCGGCACCTCGTCCAGTTCGTCCACGAACATCGCGCCGGCTGCGTGCAACTCCTCGACTACGTACCGGTTATGGACGATCTCCTTGCGCACGTAAATGGGCGCCCCATACAGGCTGAGCGCGATCCTGACCACGTCGATGGCCCGCACCACGCCGGCGCAGAAGCCTCGCGGGGTCAACAGCAGGATCGTCTTTTCGGCGGAGCCTTCGTGAGCGAGTTCGCGCAAGCCCATCGGAAGCCCTATTATACCAAGTGGTTGCGGGCGGCAGCCAGAGTTTCTGAAGCGCGGGCTACTGGCGCTCGAGTCCGGCTCTCCTCAACACTCCCTCGGTGATTTGAAGTAGCCGCTCGTGTCCGTCCACCTCGACGCCGATCTTGAGCCAGCACAGGCGAAGCGGCGCGATCAACTCCGCGAAGTTGTCACAGAGATTCATCAGGTCTTTCTCCGTGGTCACGAGCGCTTGTGCTCCCGCACGCCGAGCCACCGCCCGGAGGCGCTTCAGCTCAACCGGCCGGTAGCGATGGTGATCACCAAGATCCCATCGGGCGACCGGCGAGTATCCGAGTCCGGCGAGCGTTCGCCAGAACGAGGCGGGGTTTGCCAGCCCGCAGAACGCCCCCACCCGCGAGAAGGGAAGGCTCGCCGTGCCGAATTGCTCACCCGATTCGGCGTCCACCCAGCACTCGGGCGTCACCCGCGCCAAAAAAATCGGAGCCCGAAAATTGTGCGCCCGGAGCACGGCCTCGATTCCCTTGTACGTGCGCTCCGGCTCGGCGCGCGTGATCACGAACACGTCCGCGCGGGCGAGCGCCCCTGGCGGTTCCCGGAGGCGCCCCAAGGGGAACACGTCCCCGCCGCCGAAGGGGTCGAGCGCATCCACTAAAACGATATCCAGGGCGCGGCCGAGCCGCCAGTGCTGATAGCCGTCGTCGAGGATCAGAACATCAGGGTGGAAGCGCTGTTCCACGGAGCGCCCCGTGGCCGCGCGGTCCGCTCCGATGCCCACGGGAGCCACGCCCGACCGCAGGAAGATCTGTGCTTCGTCGCCGGTGCGAGCCACCGGGGTTGGTTCTCTCGCCGCCAGAACAGTCTGCTGTTCGGGCGCCCTGCGGCGGTAACCCCGAGTCAGGATGGCCGGGCTGCTGCCAGACTCCCGTAGCCTTTCCGCCAGCCAAAGCACGAAGGGCGTCTTGCCGCTTCCTCCCATGCTCAGGCTGCCAATGCTGATTACTGGCGTCGAGAGGAACTGGCTGGCTCGCAGGCCCCTTGCGCGGTTCCACGCGGAGCCGGACTGCCAGAGCCGGGAAAGCAGCCACAACAACTGGTGCTCAGGGAAGGGAGGCCGAAAGGCGGGAACGGCGCTCTCGTAGACATCGGCGATCACGCCGGCCGCCCGGCCGGTCGCCCCTCGTCTGGCTTGGGCCAGTTGTCGCGCTCTCTCCCCCAACCCGGCACTCAAATCGGAGTCGAGGAGCAGGCGGCCGAGCGCCGGGCCAAGCTCGCCTGCCCCTGCGATGGTCATGCACCCGCCTCTCGATGCGAACTCCTCCGCGATCTCCGAGAAGTTCTCCATGTGAGGCCCAACCACGACCGGACGGCCGAAGAAAGCCGGCTCCAGGATGTTGTGTCCTCCGCGGGCCGCGAGCGAGCCGCCCATGAAGACCACGCTTTCCAGCGCGAACAGAGATCCGAGGTCCCCAATGGAATCGAGCAGGAGGATGCCCGGCAACGGGAGCGGCGACGAACCGGTGTCCAGCCGCGACCGCCGCAGGAAGGGGATCCGGCTGGCCTGGAGTTTCTCCGCAACCGCATCAAAGCGCTCCGGCTTGCGCGGCGCCAGGATGAGTAGCAGCCCAGGGTGATCTCTGGCCAGCGACTGGAAAGCGTCGATCACCACGTCGTCCTCGTCGACGTCGCCGGCAGCGGCGGGGGGCATGGTGCTGGCCGCAATCCAGATATGGCCCGGTGCGGTCCGTTCGAGGAAAGTGCGGATCGGCTCGGGTATCCCTGCCTGCTTTGGCTGGAAGTCGTATTTCAGGTTCCCTGCGTTGCATACGCGCTCCGCCGGCGCGCCCAGTGCGAGGTATCTTTGGAGGCTGACTGCGCTTTGAGCCAGTATCCGGTCAGGCCAGCCCAGGACCCGCCGGAAGAACCAGGCAAAGCGGCGATAGCGCGGCTGTGCGTTGTCCGAGATACGGCCGTTGACCACCACCAGGCCGCATCCGGCGCGCTTGGCCTCGCGATACAGGTTCGGCCAGATCTCCGTCTCGGCCACGACCACGACCGCGGGGTGGAGCGCCCGCAGGACCCGCCGCACGGCGAAGCAGAAGTCGATCGGGGAGTACAAGACCCCATCCGCCAGGCCGGCCAGCTTCTCATCCGCCAGCGCACGGCCGGCCAGCGTCGTGGTCGAGACAAACAGCGGCGCGGACGGCAGCCGCGCGCGCAGCCGCCTCAGTAATTCGAGCGTGGAGAGGACCTCCCCGACCGACACTGCGTGGAGCCAGATGGCGCCCGCCGCGGGCGGCTGGAGGGAGGAAGGCAGGAAACCGAGTCTCTCCGGAAATCGTCTGAGGTAACGGCGGTCTCTCAGGGCCCGAAGGACGAAGTACAGTACGATAAAAGGGGACGCGGCCCACTCGATGGCCCGGTAGAACAAGCAGATGAGCTTCGCATCCAAGTCGTTCGTTCTCCTCCTGAGTATAGTCACGGTATTCGGAGCCGACAAGGAGAAGGAGAAGAAGTTCGAAACAGGGCCGATCGATTCCTACCCCAACCGCCAGACGGTGGAAAAGCTGACGGTGGCCGCCGAGCCATTTGACACGGAAGAGAAGACGCGCCCGGCCTTCGGCAAGCTCAATCCCAACCAGTACGGCATTCTACCCATCCTGGTGATGATGCAGAACAACAGCGGCCAGGCGTTGTCGCTCGAGACCATGCGCGTGGAATACATCCTGCCGTCGCGCCAGCGGCTGGATGCCACGCCGGCGCGCGACGTCGCCCGCTCACAGGGCGTAAAGCGCCCCAACATCTATCCGGGGCCTCTCCCGGCGCCCATCCCCCGGACTGGCGGCAAGAAGAACCCTCTGACGGCCTGGGAGATCGAGGGGCGCGCCTTCGCGGCGAAGATGCTGCCGCCGGGCGAGTCCGCCAGCGGCTTCTTCTACTTCCAGGTTCCGCACCGCGCCGGGAGCGTGCTCTACATTACCGGCATCCGGGAAGCCTCCACGCGCCGGGAACTCTTCTACATCGAGATCCCCTTCGAGCGGTAGCCGGAACGGGCGAAGAAGTACGCCCCTAATCCGGATGAGGCAGCGCTCGTAAAAGTGCGCCGTGTGAAGCTGTATCTGCCGGATACCGGCGTGGAGGAGAATTCGGCGTGGCCTGGCGAACTGTCGGGCCATCTGCACGTCAGCGGCCGCGAGACGCGTCTCAAGCAGGAGTTATGCGCGGCGTGACGCGTTTTCGAGAGAGGCTGGAAATCTTTGACTGGGCTAAGCTTCTCCCGGATGCTGCCGATTAAGCATGTAGCGAGGCATCGTCAGTGCGCATCAAGCAGCCCGGGATGACGGCCATGACGGGTCTCAGGCTGGCTGCGGGGCCCCGGCGCGCCGGGGCGTTCCAGTGGTGGATCATCGCCGCGGCGTTGGCGGCGTTGCTGGCCGGAGGCTGGTTCACCGCCGGTTGGCGCGCCCGCAGCCTGGATGCCGCCATGCGCGAGCAACTGCTGCGCCAGGCCACGGCCATCGCCCAGACCGTCAGTTTGGAACGGGTGAAAGCGCTCTCCTTCACGGCGGCGGACCGGGGAACGTCGGCCTTTGAGCGCCTCCGCGGGCAGATGGCCGCCTACGGTCACACCTTCCGGCAGCGCCGCATCTACGGCCTGGGCCTGCGTCAGGGCTCCATAGTGTTCGGGCCGGACCACTACGCGGAAAAGGGCCCCCTGGCTTCGCTCCCGGGGACGGTCTACAAACAACCGCCGCCGGAGTTGCGGCGGGTCTTCAAGGACCAGCAGGCGATCACGATCGGGCCGGTTTCAGACGAATTCGGAACATATGTTACGGCCCTGGCCCCCGTGATCGACCCACGGACTAGCGGGACGCTCATGGTGGTGGGGCTGGATGGGATGGCCGCCAAGTGGCAGTCACAGGTCGCCCGGCAACGGCTGGCCGTGCTTGTGTTCACGCTCCTGCTAGCCGCTCTGCTGCTGGGCGGATGGGGCGCGATCCAGTGGCGGGGGCGCTTGCCGCTCCAGCGTCAACGGCGGCTCCGTCATGCGGAAACCGTCCTGGTTGCCCTGAGCGGACTGGTGATCACGACCGGATTCGCCTTTCTGGCTCAGGAGACCGAAACGGACTGGCGCTGGCGGATGTTCACGGAAGTGGCCGACGCGAAGGCCGAGTCATTCGGGAACCAGATGCGGGAGGTAGAACGAGATCTCGACAGCATCGGCCGCTTTTTCGAGGGCAGCCCAAGCGTCGAGGCCGGGGCGTTCCGGAGCTTCGTCGCCCCGCTGGCGAAGCGCGACGGAGTGGCAACCTATGAGTGGATTCCGGTGGCGCCGGCCAAGGAGGAGCCGGAGGGGGATGCCCGGGTGTGGCGGGCGGCGATCGAGGAAGCGGCGCGAACGGGCTTGCCCACGGCCAGCACACCCATCACCCTGATCGAGGAAACCAGGGAGCGCAAGGGCCTGCTGGTCTTCCAGTCCGTCTTCGCGCCAGAAGCCGCTGGCCGCAAGCGCCTGCGCGGATTCGTCTTCGCGGTGATCGGTCCGGACTCGATGCTTCGAGGAGCGCTTTCGGTGGCCGGGCGCGTGGAGGTGAGTGCCGCTATGGATGTTTATCAAATGGCGCCGGGCGGCAGCGCCGAGTGGCTGGCCTCGTATCCGGAAGGCCACGCCCGGGTGCACACGACAGACGCGGCGTTGCTGGGCCGGGAGACGGCGGGAGTCTCCGTTGTGATTCCCTTGTTTGTGTTCGGCCGCGCCTATGCGGTGATAATTGCTCCGGGCCCGGAGTTCACGGCCCTGAATCCAGTGGGAGCGGGCCCGGCGGCGGCGCGAACCGGCCTCTTGCTGACCGCGCTGCTGGCCCTGCTGGTTGGGTTCCTGCGCAACCGCCAGGCCTGGCTGGAGCAGGAGGTGCAAGTACGCACGACGGAATTGCGGGAGAGCGAGCAGTCATACCGCCACCAATTCGCCGACAGCTCCGCGGTGATGCTGCTGATTGATCCCGCGGATGGACGGATTATTGACGCCAATACAGTCGCGCTTCGTTTTTACGGGTATCCGCGGGAGCGGCTGCTGGCCATGTGTATGGCCAACATCAACACCCTGCCCGATTCCGAGATTCGGCAGGCGATGGCCTCCGTCGCGCACAAACAGGGCAAGCAGTTCGAGTTCCAACACCGTCTGGCGGATGGTTCGGTGCTGGATGTGGAAGTGTCGGCGAGCCGTATTCAATTCGGCGGGCGCGTCGTTGTGCACGCAATCATCCATGACATCACCGAGCGCAGGCGGGCGGAGGATGCCCTGCGCGAGAGCGAACAGCGGCACCGCCTGCTGTTCGATGGCTCGTGGGACGCCATGATGACCATCGCCCCGCCTTCGTGGAAGTTCACCGCGGGCAATCCGGCGACATTGGAGATGTTCGGGGCCAAGGATGCGGCGGAGTTCACCGCGCTGGGGCCGTGGGATGTATCCCCCGAACGGCAGCCCGACGGCCGCCCCTCGGCCGGCAAGGCCCGGGAATTGATCGAGACGGCCCTGCGCGAGGGTTCTCACTTCTTCGAGTGGACGCACCGGCGGCTGGACGGCGCGGAGTTCCCCGCGACGGTGCTGCTTACCAGGATCGAGATGGCTGGCCAGGCATTTCTCCAGTCCACGGTACGCGACATCACGGCCCAGAAGCAGGCGGAGGAGCGCATCGAGAAGATGCTCATGCGGCAGCGCGGCGTCAGCCAGCTTCAGCAGTCGCTCCTGGCCGCGGCTCCGCTGGAGGACAAACTCCGGCAGGTTGCCGACGCCGTCGTCCGCCTGTTCGACGTCGATTTCTGTCGCATCTGGTTGATCCAGCCCGGAGATCTGTGTGGACAGGGCTGTCTGCATGCCGAGGTGCGGGATGGACCACATCTCTGCCGGCGCCGTGACCGGTGTTTGCACTTGCTGACGAGTTCCGGCCGCTACACCCATATCGACGGCCCAAGCCACCGGCGGGTCCCATTCGGATGTTACAAGATCGGACGCGTCGCAGCGGGCGAAGAAGCCAAGTTCGTAACCAACGACGTTCAGAATGATCCGCGGGTTCACAATCATGCCTGGGCCCGCGAGCTGGGGCTCGTGTCGTTTGCGGGATACCAGCTCCGAACGCCGGGGGGAGAAACCCTGGGCGTTCTGGCCCTGTTCGCTAAGCATCCGATCCTGGCCGATGAAGATGCCGCGCTGGACGGACTGGGGAGCACGGTGGCTCGGGTGGTCGCGCAAGCCTTCGCCGAGGAGGCGCTGCGGGAAAGCGGGGAACGGCACCGCGCCATCCTCCAGACGGCCATGGACGGATTCTGGCTGGTGGACACGCAGGGGCGTCTGCTCGAAGTCAATGAGACCTACTGCCGGATGAGCGGCTACAGCACGGAGGAATTGCTGGCCATGCGCATTCCCGACCTGGATGCCAACGAAACGGTCAGCGACACAGCCGCCCGCATGCAAAAGATCATGGCGCAGGGTGAAGGTCGTTTCGAGTCCCGGCAACGCCGCAAGGATGGGAGCACTTTTGACGTCGAAGTCAGCGTCCAGTACCGGCCCACCGAAGGCGGACGATGTGCGATTTTTCTGCGCGACATTACGGCCCAGAAGCAGGCCGAGGCGGCCCTGCGCGAGACCAACCGCTGCTTCGAAGAGGCCACCGCCCGGGCGAACGCGATGGCTGCGCAGGCGGAGATGGCCAGCATCGCCAAGAGCGAGTTTCTGGCCAACATGAGCCATGAGATCCGCACGCCCATGAACGGCGTCATCGGCATGACCGGGCTGCTGCTGGACACCGAGCTGAACGACGAGCAGCGGCGCTACGCCGAGACCGTGCGCGCCAGCGGCGAATCGCTGCTGGGCCTCATCAACGACATCCTCGACTTCTCCAAGATCGAGGCGGGCAAGCTCGAGCTGGAGACGCTGGACTTCGATCTCTCAGAACCTGCTGGACGACTTCGCCGCCACGCTGGCCGTGCGGGCGCAGGAGAAGGGGCTGGAGCTGCTCTGCGCCGCCGATCCCGGCGGTCCCCACGCTGCTGCGCGGCGACCCGGGCCGCCTGCGCCAGATTCTCACCAATCTGGCGGGCAACGCCGTCAAGTTCACCCACTGCCGGCGAGGTGGCGGTCCGCGTCGCGCTGGTGGAGGAAAGCGAAAACGATGTCCTGCTGCGCTTCTCGGTGCGCGACACGGGCATCGGCATCCCGGAAGACAAGATCGGCCTGCTCTTCGACAAGTTCAGCCAGGTGGACGCCTCGACCACGCGCCAGTACGGCGGCACCGGCCTGGGCCTGGCCATCTCGAAGCAACTGGCCGAGCTGATGGGCGGCGAGATCGGCGTGGAGAGCGAAGAGGGCAAGGGCTCGGAGTTCTGGTTCACCGTCGCGCCTGGGCAAGCAGCCCGAGGGGGCGCAGGCGGAAAGCCCTCCGCCCGCCGACCTGCGCGGCGTGCGCGTGCTGATCGTGGACGACAACGCCACCAGCCGCGAGATCCTGACCACGCGCCTGGCCTCCTGGGGCATGCGCCCGTCGGAGGCGCGAGGACGGCCCCGGGGCGCTCCAGGCCCTCTACCGGGCGCTGGACGAGAACGACCCCTTCCGGATCGCCGTGATCGACATGCAGATGCCGGGCATGGACGGCGAGGCCCTGGGCCGGGCCATCAAGGCGGACGAGCGCCTGGCCGGCACCCGGATGGTGATGCTGACCTCCCTGGGGACGCGGGGCGACGCCCGGCGCTTCGAGGAGATCGGCTTCGCGGCCTATGCGACCAAGCCGATACGGCACCAGGAACTGTAAGGCCGTCCTGTCCACTGGCGCTGGCGGACGAGCCGGCCGGAGCCGGCCCGCGGCCCATCGTCACGCGCCACGCGGCCCGCGAGACGCTGAACCTGTTCGCCGGCCGCAAGGCGCGCATCCTGCTGGCCGAGGACAACATCACCAACCAGCAGGTGGCCCTGGGCATCCTGAAGAAGCTGGGCCTGCGCGCCGACGCGGTGGCCAACGGCGCCGAGGCGCTCAAAGCCCTCGAGACCATCCCCTACGACCTGGTGCTCATGGACGTGCAGATGCCCGAGATGGACGGCCTGGAGGCCACCCGGCAGATCCGCAATCCGCAATCGGCCGTCCTCAATCACGGGATTCCCATCATCGCCATGACCGCCCACGCCATGCAGGGCGACCGGGAGCGCTGCCTGGAGGCGGGCATGAACGACTATGTGTCCAAGCCGGTGTCGCCGCAGGCCCTGGCCGAGGTTCTGGCGCGCTGGCTGCCGATGGAACGAAGGGGACGCCCGGTGCTCCGTCGTTCGACCGGGCGGCCATGCTGGAGCGCCTCATGAACGATGAGGAGCTGGCGCGGGTAGTCACGGCGAGCTGTTCTGGACGACATCCCGCGGCAGATCGAGGCGCTACGGGGCTATCTCGACGCCTGGGACGCACCGGGCGCCGAGCGCCAGGCCCACACCCTCAAGGGCGCGTCGGCCAACGTCAGCGGCGAGGCCCTGCGCGCGCTGGCCTTCGAGATGGAGAAAGCCGGCAAGGCCGGCGACCTGGGCGCTGTTCGAGCCCGCATGGACGACCTGGAGCGTGAGTTTGCCCGGCTCAAGGAAGCGATGACAAAAGAGGCGTGAACAGGAGTTCGCCCGCGTCACCTCCGGCGCGGCTTTGCACCTAGAACCGTGGAGGAAGATCCCAACATGCAATTGAGCCACATCCTGTGCCCGGTCGATTTCAGCGATCTTTCGGCACGTGCGCTCCGCTACGCGGGGATGCTCTCGGGCCGCCTCGACGTGCGCGTGGTCGAGGGGCTCCCCGTGGATGCCATCCAAAAGACCGCCAGGGAGAGCCACGCCGACCTGATCGTCATGGGCACGCACGGCGCCTGAATCACTCCCCGGATGCCGTCAGCCCGTACTCCTTCAGCCGGTACTGAAGCGTCCGCGGGCTGATCCCCAACTGTGACTCAGGCCGTGATCAGCGCCGCCACTTCGTAATCCTCGACGCGCGGGATCTCGAACTCCACCGAAGTGCCCTGGCGCTGGAAAGGCGCCGTGGTCTCCGCACGCAGCAATTCCACCCGGCTGATGCGTTTCTCGGCCGGGATCTCGATCCGGACCCTTTGCGCGGCGATGGGGTAGTGCTTGCGGAGCCAGCCGCGGTGCAGGTTCGGGTTGTTGTAGTTGAGGATGTGAACCGCATAGCCGGGCTCGGTCTCCCAGGCGAACAGTTCCACCACGCCATCGCCCGTGACCGAGACCGGCGACTGGCCCCGCAGCAGCCATCGGATGGAGTTGTCCAGGAGCATGCTGAGATCCGTGTGGCCGGTCTGCCACGAGGTCCGCTCGAACGTCGCCGGCGAAGTAGACCAGCCGGCTCCGGCCCTTCTCGGAGATCACCGCGGCCGGGTTCTGCGTGTGCGGCGTGGAGGAATAGACCCGCTCGGGCGGGTACGCGGTATAGGCCGGAACGACGGTGAGGACAGGACTGCCCGCGGCCTTCACCGGTAGCCAAAACTCGGCGCCCGCGATCCAGTTCGTATTGGTGAAACCGCGAAGGATCTCGTGCTGCCGCTCGATCCGCGCCATGCTCGCGTTGCCCATGGGCGGCTGCCGGTCGCCCGCGCGCTGGATGCCGAACACATCCCGCAGCCCGAAATCGGCGCGAGGCTTCCCTCGCTCGTCGTAGAGGCTGGTCTCGAAGGTGGCGAGTAGGGAACCGCCCTGCTCCACGTAGGCGCGCAACTGCCGGCACTGCTCGTCGCTCAGCAACGCGGCGTTGGGCAGCAGGAGCGCGCGGTACTTCGCCAGCGTCTCGGGCCCGAGGTCGTCCTCGTGTACGACGTCGAAGAAGTAGCGGCCCTCGAGAAGC
The DNA here is from genome assembly GCA_963798455.1 of Bryobacterales bacterium. Taxonomy (GTDB): domain Bacteria; phylum Acidobacteriota; class Terriglobia; order Bryobacterales; family Bryobacteraceae; genus CAWCTD01. The sequence goes on along the minus strand of CAWCTD010000003.1, from coordinate 1,698,103 downwards.
GTGTAGTAGAGACCCTGCATCGATTCGGTGGTCACGAAGCGGCTTTGTCCGCCGGTGGGCGGCCTGTAGAGGCTGTGCGTCCGCTGCGGAAGCACCACGCCCAGATCGGCGATGGAACGCTTGTTGACGAAGTGGCTCTCGTGCTTCGCCAGCCACTGGAAGAACTGGCGGCCGGGTTCCTGCCAGCGGCGGTCCTCTCCCAACCCTGTCTGCCCGCCCAGCCAGTGGTACCAGGGCACCATTCCGCTGGCCACCGTTTGCGCCAGCCAGGTGCTGATCTCGGCGGGCGACTTGGCCACATTGCGATAGCGCGGGGTGGTCGTGGACCAGGAGGCCGTCACGTTCGTGGTGGTCCGGCCCTTCATGAAGGACGAGGCCGCCCGGCCCTGCTGCGCGCAGCCCCAGATGGGCGCTCCACCGGCGGCGCCGCGCCCCTGATTGTCGCAGTTAAACCAATAGCAGACTTCCGCCAGCCGCTTCAGGTTGATGCCGGCGTTGATCCCGCCGCCCAGATTGGCGAAGAAAATATTGTCGGGCTTCTTCTCCTTGGCGATGGAGTCGAACAGCCTCCACAATTCCAGGATTCGATCAAAATATCGCTCCTGGCGTTCCTCGGTACCCGCTGGGGGCAGGCGGCGGCACTGGTCGCAGAAGCAGACCGGAGCCCGGCCCGCATTCGGCCAGCCGTTGGTGAAGATCCCGTCGATGTCGTAACGCGAGTTCACCTCCCGCATGATGGCCGGCATCTGCTCGGTGAAGTAGGTGGAGAACATGCAGGTACGGAACAGGCCCGGAGAGTCCACGTTCGGAACCGGTCGCCCTTGCTCATCGCGCACGTACCATTCCGGGTGAACCGAAAGGAACTCCTCCCACTGGAGGTCGGGACTGGTCCGTGCGATCACCCGGATGCCGCGTTGTTTGGCCGCTTGACAGCAGTCGCCGAACAAATCGTGGTCGCCGAGGAAGGCGGCGCGCCTGAAACTCGGAATCTTGGTGGGATAAAAGGCCACGATTCCGGTGACGCTCACCAGGACTGCATTGACCCGCAGGCTCGCCCAGTAGTCCGCCCAGGCCTTGACGTCCAGCTCCACGGGGTCGCGCTCGTTGAAGTTCACCTGCCCGACGCGCCGGATGCGCTGGTGCCATGGCGCCGTCTCCTGGGCGGCCACCAGAGACGTTCCGGCCAGAGTGACCGGCAGCATGAGGAATTCTCTTCGCTCCATACCCCCTTATGCTACTCATTCCACGGCTGGTTTGACAGGACTTCGGACGCATAAGTAAACTGAAGTTGGAATGCGCAGGAGGACAAAGGCTCACGGATGCTTCTCCCCAGGGAACTAATCGCGTATCTCGCGCGCCAACTGGTCTCTAAACTAAGCCCCCAAGTCATTGAAACGACACAGCCTCAGGCTGTGGCCGAGCTGGTCGCCAGCACGATCACGGATGAGCTCCAGGTGGAAGACCGCCTCAACGAGGAGGTTCGCGAGATCCTGAGCCAGTACGGCGACTACATGCGGCGCGAGGGCGTGAGCTACCAGGAGATGTTCCGCCGCATCAAGAACACCCTCATCAGCCAGCGCAAGGTCATCCGGGCTTCCGGCCGCGATACGGGCGACCACATGAAGCTCTCCCGCGACAAGATCAACGACATCTCCCACAAGCTGGTCAGCGCGCTCCGCAAGTCGCACGACGCGCGGCTCAAGCGCGACCCCAACGACGTGCGGCTGGAGATGGTGCGCGAGATCACCGAGCTGCTTCACATCGAAGACAGAGTCGACAAGGCCGCGCGGCAGAAGATCCGCTCTCAGAAACGGGAGATCGCCGAAGGGACCGAGGAGTGGGATCTGCTGCTCCGGCGCTACTACGCCGAAGAGATGAGGAAGCTGGGAATCGATCTGGGACGGTAGGACGTCACCGGCCGCGTTTCTTCTGCGCCGGCGGCTGCAACACCTTGTCGATGGCTTCGAGGGCGATGGGGGCCATGATCCGATAACCTTTGCTGTTGGGGTGCAGCCCGTCGTCGCTGAGATCCGCCTGGAAGAAGCCGGCCGCATCCACCAGCTTGGAGTAGTAGTCCACGTAAGCGTACTTGTGCTGCCGGCAGAACTCCTGGAGCCACGTGTTCAACGCGCGAATGGTTTGCGGAGGCCTTCGGACGGTCTGCAAGTAACCCGGATTCTCCTCCTTGTGGTAGTCGCTGACCGGCAGCAGCGAGGCAACGAGCGGCGTGATCTTGCTGGCTTCGGCCAGCTCCGCGATCATGGTCAGGTTGTCCTCGATGGCCTCCAGCGGAACCCCGCGGCCGATGTCGTTGGTGCCCGCCAGCACCAGGACCGCGGAGGGTTTGAGGTCGATCACGTCGGCTATCATGCGGCCCAGCATCTGCCCGGTGATCTGGCCGCTGATGCCGCGGTTGACGAAGTCCCGCTCGTCGGAAAAGTACTCGTTCAGGCGCCAGCCATCGGTGATCGAGTCGCCCAGAAAGACGACGCGCGGCTTGCCGGCCTGAGGTGACCCCAGCTTCTTGTTGGCCTCGGCGTAGCGGCCCAGGGCGTCGCGGTCCGGGTCGCGCAGTTGTTCTTCCTTGCGGGTGAGCAACGCGCGGAAGTAAGCCTCCAGGCGGTCCTGCGCGTCACGAAGCTCGTAGAACTGCTTGCGGCCCTCCTCGCTCAACGATGCGGGCTTGGGCACGGAGTCCGAGAGCGCCAGGTAGGCCCGCAGGTTGACCAGGAGCGTATAGATGAGCGGCGAGTTCTGCACGCCGGCGGCGCGGATGTTCACCAGGGCCTGCCGGGCGTTCTCGGCCACGGGCTCGCCGGCACGCGCCAGCTCGGGTACGACGACCTTGGTGGAGTCCATCAACTGCACTACGCGATCGCAGAGCTGGAGCACCTCCTGACCAGAGGGCAAGGCGGCTGGCTGGGCAATCGCCACGGCCGCCCACGCCAGCGCGGCGGCCAGGACAAGAACGGTTCGAGCAAGTACTCTCATGTCGCCTCCACTTTGACCAACTGCAGCGTGATCGTGCCCACGGGGAACTGGAGCCGCACGCGGATCTGCACCGGCATTCGCCGCTCATCGTCGGTGAGCCAGACGTGCAGGCGCGCGCCGCGGTGATAGAGCACGTCGTTGAAGAGGTAAGCCTCGTAACGGATGGTCTTGAAACGGCCGGCGGGCGTCTCGACGTCCTCCTGTTGCTGGGCCTCGACCCGGCCCATCACGCTCTTCTTCCCGTTGCTGACGGGGATCTCGACGCTCTTGCCTACCGGCACACGCATGCTCCGCAGCCGGTAAAGCGCGCCCACGATCTCATGCACGCAGGGCGGGATGTCAATCTCGCGGCGGTCAAGGTCGGCGTTCTTCTTCAGATCCCGCTCGACGTAGCTGGCTTTGCGGCGTTCCCCATCGAAGGTGACTCTGGTTTCCCTGGATCGCGAGCCCTCCTGCGCGGACAGCGTGGCGCGGATCGCGCACAGGTCCTCATTCACATCGGCGACGTAGAGGTCGTTCACCGTGTAGAGCATGGAGACCAGCCCGGCGGACCGAAGTTGCAGCCGAGCCTGGTAGCCCGTGCCGGAAGCCTGCCACGACAGCACGGCGTCGCCCGCCTGGATCAGGCGCCATTCGACTGCGTACTGGAATGATTCGCCTCCGGCGCACGCCGTCGCAAAGAGCAGCACCGCCAGGATCAGGGAGGAAATCCGCATCAAACTTCGAGTCTCGCAGATGGTCCGAGAAGGCCGCAAGCTGGGGCTCACCGGCGGCGTTTGGGATGCGGCTCGGCGACGGAGAACTGGAGCTTGCGCTCGACGGCGTCCGCGCGGTCCAGGCGCACGCGGAGGGCGCCGCCGATCGAGAAAGCGCGGCGGCTGCGCTCGCCGATGATCTTGCGCGAATTCTCGTGGTAGTTGTAGCGATCGCCGGCGAGCGTGGCGATGGGCACCAGTCCCTCGACGAAGAGGCCGGCCAGCTCGACGAAGAAGCCGAACTTGTGAGTGCTGATAATCAGGGCGTCAAACTCGTCGCCGACCTTCTCCAGCATGAACTTCACCTTCTTCCACTCGACCAGCTCGCGCTCGGCTTCCACGGCGCGGCGTTCGGTGAAGGAGGAGTACGCGGCGATGGCGGCGAGATCGGTCCCGGCCGGGGTCTTGCCATCCAGCGTGCAGAGAGGATGCGGTGCACCACCAGGTCCGGGTAACGGCGGATGGGCGAGGTGAAGTGCGTGTAGGTCTTGGCGGCGAGCGCGAAGTGGCCCAGGTTATCGGCCGAGTAACGCGCCTGTTTGAGCGAGCGCAGCATCAGGTAGCTGAGAACGCGCTCCTCGGGCTTGCCCTCGATCTTGGCGACCAGGTTCTGGTAGTGGCGCGGAGAGATGCGCAGGCGCTCGTCGGCCAAAACCAGGTCCTTGCGGACCTTGCGGCCGTCGCGCTTGCGCTCCACGATGGGGAAGCGCTTCACGGGCAGGGAACCCAGGCCCAGCGAGTAGCCGAAGCTGGTGGCGATGTCCTCGAACTCCAGCACGCGCTGCGGGTCGGGCGGCTCGTGGATGCGGAAGAGGGAGGCGATGCCGGCGGCCTCCAGGTGCGAGGCCACCGCTTCGTTGGCGGCCAGCATGAACTCCTCGATGATGCGGTGCGCGATGTTGCGGGGCGCGCGGGTAACGCCGGTCATCTCGCCCCACTCGTCGAACTCGATGAGGGGCTCCGGCAAATCGAAGTCGATGGAGCCGCGCTTCACGCGCTTCCGGTTGAGCAGCAGAGCCAGCTCGCGCATCCGCTCCAGGCGGTCCGCCAGGTAGCCGTAGCGCTGGCGCAGGCCGGGGTCGCCTTCGAGGACCATATGCACGGCGGTATAGGTGAGGCGCTCGGCGCTGCGGATGACGCCGCGGGTGAAGCGCTGCGCTACCACGTCGCCGCGGTGGTCGAATTCGAGCAGGACGGAGAGCACCAGGCGGTCCACCTTGGGTTTCAGGGAGCAGATGCCGGTGGAGAGTTCGAGCGGCAGCATGGGCACGGCGCGGTCCGGGAAGTAGACGCTGGTGCCGCGCAGGGCGGCTTCGTGCTCGATGGCTGAGCCGGGGCGGACGTAGTGGCTCACGTCGGCGATGTGAACCTGAAGCGCGTAGTTGCCGTTGGGCAGGAGGTCGACCCAGACGGCGTCGTCGAAGTCGCGCGCGGTTTCGCCGTCGATGGTGACGATATCCAAGGCCCGGAAGTCCTCGCGGCGGGCGATCTCGGCGGCGGGGATGGTGGCAGGGAGGCGGGCGGCCTGGTCGAGCGCTGGGGCAGGGAAGCGGTGCGGCAGGCGGTGCTTGCGAATGACGATCTCGACGTCGATGCCGAAGTCTTCGGCCCGTCCAAGGATCTCGATGACGCGGCCGACGCCCAGCCGGCGGCCCTCCGGCGGTTCCAGGATCTCCACGTCGACGATCACCCCGTCGAGGTCCTCGAGGGGAACGGCTGGTTGCGTGGCGCCGATGCGGTCGGCGGACGCCAAGACAGGCCGTTCGAAGCCGTCGGGGATCTGGATCAATGGGGCGATCCTGTCGCCGTGCGGGATGACGTAATTGCCGCGGCGTCGCACGCGGAACTCGCCGACCAGGGTGTGGGGGATTAGGCCCAGCGGGGCAGGCTCAGGTTCGGGCTTTCTTGTGTAAACCATTGAAACATTAGGCTGTTAGCCGGAAATGGCTTTGTTTGGCAAAAATGTGTTCCGTGCGATGGCCAAGGGGCCGCGTGGCGCGCACGGCCACCGTCCAAATGGTAGCGCACGGCGGGGCGGCGGGTGGGAACGTCGGGTGGCAGCCACTTGGAAACAGGCGTGTTCGGGCGCCGGAACGGCGGTTAATCTGAGGGCCCGTTCGGCCTGAATATTCACTACGCCGGGCGTGTGTCACCCCGATCCGGCGTTGCCCTCGAGTCGTGCCAGCCCGCGTTCTGCTCCACCATGCGGCGGAAGCTGGGGCAGCCATGCGGCCGTCACTTCCGCACGCCGCCGGTACGCTTCTCCCAGCCGTTTTCAAACAGCCTCAGGAAGTTGTCCGCCCCGTACGGGTGCTTGGCCATTTCCTTCTCATCGAACTCAACTCCGATTCCCGGAGCGTCCGGCGGCTCCAGATAGCCGGCCTTCACCCGAGGCACGCCGCGCATGATGTCGCGCGCCCACGGCTCCAGGAAGTCATCGAAACACTCCTGAATCAGGAAATTGGGAATACTACAGTGAATGTGCGCATTGACCGCAGTGTTGAAGGGACTCTGCGCCTGGTGAAGAGCGACGAAGGCTTCCGCAGCCTCGGCTAGGGCGGCGACTTTGCGGGCCCCGCCGATGCCACCGATGCCCAGCGTTTCCGGCTGCACGATATCCACCGCACGGCCGGCCAGCAGATCCAAGAACTGGCTAAGGCGGGTGAACCGTTCCCCGGTAGCAACCGGAACCTTGATTGACCGCGCAACCTCGAGCGTGGCCGCAATGTCGGTAGACATCACCGGAGTCTCGAGCCACATGGGGTGGTACTCCTCCAGCTTCTGCCCGACGCGAATGGCGGTGGAGACGCTGAACCGGTCGTGCGCTTCAACGAGGAGGTCCATGTCGTCGCCCACGGCCTTCCGGACCGCAGCCACGATCGCCAGCGATTTCTTCTCCTCATCGGCGTCGAAGAACCTGTAGGTGCTTCCGAATGGATCGAACTTGACGGCCGTGTAACCCATGGACTTGACACGGACGGCTTCCTCGGCGAAAGCGCCCGGTTCTCTCGGCCCCTTGTACCAGCCGTTGGCGTAAACCCGAAGCGAAGGGTTCTGCTTGCCCCCCAGCAGTTTCCAGAGCGGAGCGTTCAGACTCTTGGCCAGAATGTCGTAGCACGCGATGACGATGCCGTTCATGGCAACGCTAGTGCCCAGGAAAAGGCCTTTGTACATCTTCTGCCACAGCCGCTCCGGGTGAAGAGGATCCTCGCCGATGACGAAGCGCCCGAGTTCATGCACTTGAGCCTCGAGGGGTTTGGTTTCAAGTCCGCCCGTTGCCTCTCCCCATCCGACCAAGCCGGCGTCAGTGTCCAGCTTCACGAAGACCCAGTTCTTCCACGGGTTGCCCACTACGAAGGTCTTCACTTGGGTGATCTTCACGGGGCCCGCGGTGGCGGCAGCCTGAACAGCCGGCAGGACTCCATTCCCTGCCAATGCCGCGGCGGCAACGTTCCGCATCATCCCCCGCCTTGTAAAGCCGCCTGATTCGTTCTTGAAACCAGATCCCATGGGATTTCCACCACCTCTCCTAGGATTGGGACGCAGGCGACGGGAATCCCCGCTTTGGCGCCCCGCCCGTCTCCGACACTACCACATATATCTGAACCCGAATCCCCCTTCTAGCGCTCCTCAACCTTCCGCCAGGACACGACGCTTGGGTGGTCGGAAACGAGCCGGTGGCGTTCGTCGACTTCCAGGGCATGGTCGACTACGCAAAACAGAGCCAATAAGAATTCGCTATCCTAATTCCGAAGTGCAGGAGGTAGTGCAGATGCCCGAAGTCCCAGAGGTTACCCCGGAAACGGCAGAAGAAGGTTTTGGGGACCTTCACAGTGCTGCCCAGACCATCGGGCAGAACCTGGCGGCCCTGTTGTGCGAGGCGATCGATGGACTAGGCCGGTCGAAGTCCGCGAAGATCGCCGAACTGGAGGGCCGCGTCACCGGCCTGGCACAACTCGCCGAGGAGGTTTCGACACTCCGGGCCGATTTCGCCGCCCTCCGTGCCGAGGCCGGTTCTCAGTCGGAAAGCCAGCAATTGTTCTCCACTAAGCTCGCGTCCATGGAAACGGCGCTTCGGGCCCAGGAAGAGAGCCAACCGCAGTTGTGGGAGCGGCTGCAGCAATCCGTTCGGATGCAGCAAGAATCCCAGAGCGAAAAGGCGGAGAGTCAAGCTCTCCAACTGCAGGCGGTGGCCGAGCTTGTCGCACAGCTACGGGGGCTACTGGCTCAACTCCAGGAGGGACAACAACTGCTCCTGAAGAGGCTCGACGTCCAGGCGGAAGCCCTCCGTGCCCTGCATCACGCAGCGCAGGAGCATGCCACCCGGAAGGAAGAGTTGCGAACAGCGGTTCAGAAGCTCGAAATGATTGCAGCCGCTCCGGCTGAAATCAAGCCTTTGCCGGAGGACATCTGAGTGCGTTCCACTCGCGACCGGACACCAACGCCGGGAGCGTGGTTCCACACACCCCCTCCTGTATAGGGCCGGCGATTTGTCCTCGTGCTGAGCGGAAGTCCAAAAGCGTTAACAACCGCGCGCGTGCGAGCGAGGCACGTGAAGTTTGAGGGATCTGAAGTGAAGCACGGTCCGGGAGCCCCCGATGTACGGCCGTCAATGACCTGTAGGCAGTTATTTGATTCTCGAAGCTCAATTTGCCCGTCGTTGCTGTACAATTGATCCACAAGGCAGGCTTGCATTGAGGCCATGTGCGCAATTCTTTCCAGCCGGGTGCAGTTTCTTCATGGTCCCAACATGACCTGTCCGCGGCCCCAAGGTGGCGTACAGGCGGCCTTGCAGGCAGTTGCAGCGATCTGAACGCTGGCCGCCGCCTGGCACCTGGATTGCGTTATAACCTGGGCACATGCTGGTGTCGTGGATGGGCAATCTAGTCAGAAAGGGAATGTGATCATGATAAGAAATGCAGGCATTTTGCCGACGGCTATTCTTGTTTTCTTGGCATTGTTGTCATGCAGCAAACAGCCTGCTGAGAAACGACAGGCCACAGTCGTGTTGCAGGACGGCTCGCAGGTCAGCGGCACCGTCGTGGCCAGTTCGGCGTCCGATATCACCCTGGCCGGCGGCGACAACGTCACCCGCACCATCCCGATGAGCCAGGTAAAGTCGGTTCAGTACGGTGAAGTGGCGCCACAGCCGGAAGCCTCGAGCGAGACCCAGCCGGCGTCGCCGCCCGTGCAAGAGAGCAGGGCGCAACCGAGTCAACGCGAACCCGCCCCCGAAAGCAGTGCACCACCCAGCCAACCCGCACGGTTGGCCAGGACCTTTGAGTTGTCCGCCGGGACCGAACTCCCAGTGAGGACCAATGAGACGATCGACTCCGCTACAGCAGCCGAGGGGCAGGGCTTCGCGGCAGAGGTGTCCAACGATGTGCTCAATTCCGCAGGCACGGTCGTGATTCCAAGGGGATCGCAAGCCCAGCTCGTCATCGTGTCCGCATCCCAGGGCGGGAAGATCCGGGGCGCCTCGGACCTCGTGCTGAACCTGGCGTCAGTCACAGTTGGAGGACGGCGCTACCAACTCAACGCGGCTGACATCGCGCAGCGCGGCAAACAGGGCGTCGGCGCGAACAAGCGAACGGCTACTTACACCGGCGGTGGCGCTGCCATCGGCGCGATCATCGGCGCCATCGCCGGAGGCGGCAAGGGCGCCGCCATTGGCGCCGGGGCTGGGGCTGGAGCAGGAGCGCTCACGCAGATCCTGACAAGAGGCAGGGCAATCCGCGTCCCGGCCGAGAGTGTGCTGAGCTTTAGGCTCGAGTCGCCGCTACGCGTGGCCGCGGAGTAGAGGTGCCGCACCCGTCCGGCCAACCCGAGTAAGAGTCCTCGCGGACATGCCACGGGATCGGGTCACCGATCCGGGAGTAGTTCCTCAAGCTGGTTCTGTAAGTGGGCGCTGGGGTGCGCGAACACATCGCGCAAGTAAGTGAACGGATTCAAGTGACGCCGCTTCGACGGCGCGATTTCCTTTGGGCCGGATGGTTCTTGGCGGCTGATGCCCAAGATCGAGACTTAGGACAATTTGCCGGCAGGGGTCCGGCAGCTTCAAGCTTTCAGGTTCTTGGCGGCGAAGTCCCAGTTCGCCAGCTTCCAGAAGGCCTCGACGTACTTGGGCCGCGCGTTGCGGTAGTCGATGTAGTAGGCGTGCTCCCAGACATCGCAGGTCAGCAGGGGCTTGTCCTGGGTCGTCAGCGGGGTGCCGGCGTTGCTGGTCGCCCGCAGTTCGAGAGTTCGGTTCGGCGTCTCGACGAGCCAGGCCCAGCCGGAGCCGAACAGGCCGGCGGCGGTCTCGCTGAACTGTTTCTGGAACTGCTCGAAGGACCCGAAGTGTTGCTCGAGGCGCTCGAGCAACGCGCCGGCGGGTTTGCCCGCGGCATTCGGGCTGAGGCAGTTCCAGTAGAAGGTGTGGTTCCAGACCTGGGCGGCGTTGTTGAAGATCTTGCCCTCGGAGGAGCGCACGATGTCCTCGAGCGGCAGGTTCTCGTACTTGGTGCCGGGAATGAGCTGGTTCAGGTTGTTCACGTAGGCTTGATGGTGCTTGCCGTAGTGGTATTCGAGGGTCTCGGCGGAGATGTGCGGGCTCAGCGCGTCCTTGGCGAACGGTAGTGGAGGAAGTTGGATCATAGCGGCACCCCTATTCAGTATTTGCAACCCACAATTCAGAATAACGCGGTTCAGCAGGGATGATGGGGAACCTGACCCGCTACACAAGATTGGCCCGCTGGGTCGAGAGAAAGGTGGTAGGCTGGGGCCATGGTAAACGTCAACGACGCTGTCAGGGCTGTCGTTGTCGCCGCTGGAGTAGCGATCCTCTTCTTCAGGCATCGTGAGATCGCGAAAGCGATTGAGGCGTTCAGGAACCACTTCCCGCGAGGTGGACCGCCAACTCCGATGCATCCCTCTCCCGCTGCTGACGGCGCTCTGCTCCGGCGCAGGTCGCCCAAGAGCGATCCAAACTGACCCACTACCTAGCATTCCCTGGATTCCATTCCTTGGTCTCGTGTGGCTGACCTCGGGTTGGAGAGCTGGTCTGATCGCGTTTGCGCTGTCTTTCGCGTATGGTGGGGCCATCTGTAGACCCCTGACAGCCACGGTAGCCCAGAGGCTACTTGGGCGTTGATGGGGTCAAGCGCGGCTTTGGTCTGACTTGGACGATCCCAGAGAGCGAATCACCGCTGATCTGAAACCGTCTTCTGCGCGGCCTTCCTGCGGCATCCTCAAATCGCACGATCAAGGAGTGCCATTCATCGCCGAGAACGGCCTGTATGTCGTTTTGGACGACTGGACGGTTATCCCCGATTGGCAGAACCCGAGGAATAAGAATCTCCGACTTCCCATCTCTTGCCAACACGGGGATACTCTCTTTGAGGGTTGCCACATACCCCTTCGCCTTGATGGGCTCAATCCCTGATTTCCGGCTTGCAGCACGCCAGTGTGCAGTAGCTGAAGAAGGGGTTTAGTGCAAACCCGGTATCGTGCGTGACGATGTACGAGTAGAGCTTCACTGCCCGCCTCCGGTGGAATCGTAACACCATGCGAGTTTCGGGACCACGAAACGCCGCACCATCCCGTTGATGCCAAGCATTCGAGAAGCGTATAATCCGGTACGAATATGTCCTTCACGCTGAACAGGCTTGCCGCCTTCGCCTTCCTGCTGTTCAGCATTGCGGGTGCGGCAAGTGCCGGGTCCAAGGGTAAGGCCCCGTGCAAAGCCTTCTTTGTGATGGTTGAGCAGGATGAAATCACCGTCAACTTGCGAATAGTTGGCTTAAACAAACAGCAGAACAGTTGGTATAAGAAGAATGGCAACCAGAAAGAGTACGCTGGCGTGTGCGTAGTGCACGCCAACGAATCAGGTGAGCAGATCGCCTTGGAGTCTGGCTCCGAAGAGTACATCAACAGCACTGTTGGCGATTCTCCCCTGTACCTGATCGCTTGGGAAGAGCACAAGGTCTTCGTCCCGGACAAGAATGGTGGGCACTACGCCTATTCGGCAAACGGAACTCTATCCAAATGGCGATCCGATAATACCAAACCCGATGGAGGGACTTTTGTCCCAGTGGGTCCGGTCCATGACACTAACCGGACCATCCTCTCTTCCTCTTCGGTTTTCTTGCTCAAGTTTGCCATAAAGGAAATTTGCCGCAAGGAAGGTTTTTGACAACCAACTGATGAGCAAGCCATCTCGCCAGAAATCTTGTCTCTTCTGCGGATGCACGCTGCGCTCCAAGAAGACGAAGGCTGTTGGCAAGAGCAATGAACACATCATTCCCGGTTGGCTGATGGACTACCTTGGCGTCCGTGAAATGGCGGTCACTCCCACGCTGACAGAGGTTGCGTCTGGCCGAATCGTGGATATTAGGAAACACGCCGTTTCCGCCTTCGTCGCTGGAACAGTCTGCGGAACGTGCAACAACGGCTGGATGAGTGACCTTGAAGGCGATGTGAAGCCCGTGCTTATTCCTCTGATCGAAGATCCACGCCGCCTGGAGACGTTAAACGGCAAACAGCGAGTGTTGGTTGCTAGGTGGGCGTTGAAGACAGCGGCTATGCTGAACCGGGCGTCTTCTTACGGCACTCCCGGCCGTCCGCTCTCTCGTCCGGTTCCAGAAGACCACCTGAGAGAAATCGTGCATGGGCGATTTCCGTCAGGGGTTCTTGTCGTTGGCTGCGGTTATGCTCCATCCAAGCCGTTGGACTGGGTGCAATTCGGAACGTGGATCAGTCCGTCCAACAGCATCCCGTTAAGAGAGGAAGATCGAAACCGAAGCTACAAAATAGCGCTGGCGTTTCTTGATCTCGTACTGGCCGTGGTTTATTTCCCATCGGCAGAGTATCACTACGCCGTCATCGAAGGCCCATACGTTCCCCTGTGGATCGGTGACAGAGGCTTCATTCCTATACCCCGACAATTGGACGATTCCCCGCCCGTCAGCGACTCGCCAGTCCTTGAGGGCTTGCTGCGGAACATCTTCGTTTTGTCGAAAACATGGGTTGAACTGGTGGGGAATCTGTCACTGACCCGCCTTATCCTGGAGCCGTGAACGGTGGGCAAAGCTCGGAGAGTGCCAATCTTTTGAACTGAGCTGTAGTACGGTATGGAGATGCGAAACGCGTTGTTCAAGGGAATTGGCAGGAGGGCTAAACGTTGGCTGTGGACGTTCGTGCCGTGGGTCCTCGTGGAACTCATCAAGGATCGCGTGTTCACTTGGGCGAATGGTCGCCTGGACCGGGGAGCTGGGCCGATGATGGAGGCATTGAAGCACGCCTCCGCTTGGACTATTGGTAATCCGGGTTTACTGTTCCTCTATTTTGTGGCGTTCTATTGTCTGGGAGTTGTCATACAGTCACAATTCGCCGCCCACGCCAGACAAAGTCGGGATCGCGGGCGCGAATCACCACCGCCCGCTTCCCCGCTATTGGTGATTCACGATATCAAGAAGCGGAGATGGAGGAGGGCCTCAGATGGTCTTACTGGGGTGGACTGCCAGTTTGAAGTGTCGAACTCTAGTGTTTCAACGGCGCTGGAGAATGTCAGGGTTGAACTTTTGAGCATGAAACCAGAGGTGGTCAACTTCAAGGCCACCCTGCACATTAAGAATGAAAGTTATGACGTAACAACTTTTTCGCTTAACCCGGGGGCGAGTAGGGAGATTGATCTGTTAACGGGCCCCATCAATGACCCCCATTCCCAGAAGTGTATCGTGGTGGCCCACACCGTAGGTCCAGAAAGAAAACAGATGCCCTCTGGTCGCTACACCTTCAATGTAATGGCCTCGGCCAGGAACTCATCCCCCGCCACGGCGAAATTTGAGGTGTGGGTCGATGATGATGGAGAAACTCAATGCGCCACCGTCTGACTCCTGCGGCGCATGCCGGGATCGCTCCTCGCTTGTCTACTTCTTCCCCCAACGCTTCGCCGCCGCCTTCGCCGCGATCTGGGAGCGTTTCTTTGGCGTCAAGGCAGCAGCGCGCGCGGCGCCCTCGGGGGTCACCTCAAAACCGGCCATTGAGGGACACCTCAAAACCGGCCATAGGAAGCCGACCCAGAACACACGATTTATACCCTACCGGAGACGGTTCCGGCAAGCTTTTTTTCTAGTCAGCATTTTCCAGTTCAGGCATGAGCCTGAACAACCGCGGATCTGGGTCGGCGCTCGGCGGCAGGTGAATCCTCCTTTCGTTGCGTGGCAGTGAGCACCCGAAGGGCGCCAGCCGCGACGTTTTGGTCTTTGGGTTTGCGAGAAGAGGGAATCGTCGCCGGCGCGGTGGAAATGTGGGAATCGCGCCTTGGGCGATTTCCAAGGGGCGGTGGGAAACGTGGGAAACCGCAGTCTGGTTTTCCAGGTTTTCCATGGCCCCGGCATTTCCACCGCGCTTCGCAACATCTCCGCCTGGGTCCCTTCTTTGAATCACTGTTCTCATGGGATTACCTCATCCGGCCGTGGCGGCGGTCTTGGTGCGCCAACTGCGCGGGCCGCACTTCAGCAGGTGCCCGTGGTGGAGCAGCCGGTCCAGCATGGCGCCGACGGCGGCGGCATCGCCGAGGAGTTTGCCCCAGTCCTCGACCGGGCGGTTGGAGGTCAGCAGCGTGCTGGCCCGTTCGTAGCGGCGCATGATGATTTCCAGCAGATCTTCTGCCGCAGTCTGCGGCAGCTTACGCATGCCGAAGTCGTCGATGATCAGCAAGGGAACCGTGGCAACTGATTCCACATACCGTTTGCGCGTGCCGTCGATGACGGCTTCGGCGAGTTCCTCCAGCAAGATGTGAGTCTCCCGGTAGAGCACGCGGTAGCCTTGCTGGATGGCGGCCTGCCCGATGGCCTGCGCCAGATGGCTCTTGCCCGCGCCGCCCGGGCCGAGGAAGAGCGCATCCTCGCGCCGGCCGATGAACGCGCCGGTGGCCAGGTCGAAGACCAGGCTGCGGTTAATCTTCGGGTTGAAAGCGAAGTCGAAGTTGTCGAGAGTCTTGTCGGGATCACGGAAGCCGGCCTGTTTGCGCCGGCGTTCGAGCAGGCGGTCCGAGCGGCGCGTGAGCTCGTCCGAGACCAGACACGAGATCAAGTCGATGGGCGCCATGGGTTCGGCTTGCGCCTGGTGCAGCCGGGTTTCCAGCACGGCGGCGATGCCACCGAGGCGAAGCTGCCGCAGCGAACGCTGCAGCTCAATGAGATTCATGGTTCGTTTTCCTCCTTGGTTTTGTCGGCGATGAAGTCGCGGTACAGAGTGAGCTGGCGGATCAACGGATCGACTTGCCGCAAGCTGAGCGGGTTGTGGGGACGCCGCTCGAGATAGCGGCGAACAAAGCGGTACTCGAACACTTCCACTTCCAGAGCCGCGGCGCAGGCATCGTCGGTAGCCGCGGCTCCGTACTTCTTGGCGAGTGAGAGCACCCCCAAGATACGGCGCACCGCAGGTTCGCCCTGGTGTCGATGTATGCCCTGACAGAGCATCCCGATGTGGCGTCCGGCTTTTTCGGTTCTGGCCAGCAGTTGCAGTGTGCCGAGTGGCGTCCGACTGGGGCGGTCTTCATCCTTGATTCGATGGCCGCCGCGCTGCTGGCGCAGGTGCTCGCGCAGCAGTTGGCCGGTCCTTGGATCGAGGAGACGGATGTGCCGCTCGTCCCACTGGACCTGGACACGGCGGCCGATCCAGCCCGGCGGCGCGCCGTAGTAGGCGGCCTCGACTTCGACACAGCCGTCCAGATGCACGGTGCGCTCGCCGAACTGGTAGTAGCGGAAAGGCTCCAGGGGCAACGGCAGCAGCGCCGGCCGTTCCTCGGTAAACATCGTCGCCACTTGCCGCTTGGTGGTGCCGTGAATGCGGGTATCGGCCCAGCGCTCTTCCCAGCGATCAAGGTAAGCCTGGGCCTCTTCCAGGCTTTCGAAACGAAGCCCCTTCAAGGGCGTCTTCTTCGCGTGGCCGACGCCGGCTTCCACTTTCCCCTTTCGATCCGGATCTCCGACGCGGCACGGCAGAGCGACGACGCCGTAGTGAGCGAGCATGTCGCGGTAGAGCGGATTCAACGCGGGATCGTAGATGTCCGGGGCAAGCACGCCTTCGCCCAGGTTGTCGAGCACCACCACGTGGGTGACCCCGCCGAGCCGGCGAAACGCCCGCTCATGCAGTTCAACCCAGATGCGCGTACTGGAGCGAAAGGTGAGCAGGCGTACCGACTTGCGGCTGTAGCCGAGCGTCAGCACGAACAGCCGCGTGCGCTGATAGCGGCCACTGGCCGGGTCGCGGACCATCGGGCCGCTGCCGTAGTCCACCTGCGTCTCTTCGCCGGGAGGTGTCTCGATCACCACACGGGCTTCCGGCGGCCGGGTACCACGGAGCTTGCCAACAAAACGCTTGACGCTCTGGTAGGCCCCGCGGAAGCCGTGATCGTCCACCAGATCCTGCCAGATGGCCTTGGCGTTGCGGCCCTGGCCGAGTCCGATCTCGATCACCTCCCGGTAGGGCTCGCAGGCACTGGCGGAGGGACTGCGCCCCGGCGCCGGCTCTGGTTCGGCGGACGGGACGGGGGCTGAAGGTGCGCCAGAGTCGGGGGTCACCTCTATGGCCGGTTTTGAAACTGAGCCAGGGTCGGGGGTCACCTCTATGGCCGGTTTTGCCGGCGGTTGCTGTCCCCATCTGCCCGGTGACCGGGGTTCGATTCCGGAGGCCCGCAGGTAGCCTGCCGCGGTCTCGCGGCGCACACCGGTAGCCCGTTGGATATGCCGCAGCGTCCAACCCAGCCGCCCCAAGGCGATAATCTGTTGCTTCTTTTCTTCGCTCAAGACATTGCTCATCTCGACGGAGGGTAAACCTCCCGTCGTGGTCAATGTCCTGAGTCAGCTCCTATGGCCGGTTTTGAGGTGTCCCTCAATGGCCGCTTTTGGGTGTCCCCCGAGGGCGCCTCCCTTTAGTCCGCCTAAGCGCCCCAGGGCCACAGCAGCGGGGTTCTTGGGCTTCACCTGGGGTGGGGCGGTCTTGGGGGCCTGCGCCGTGGACTCTAGCATAACTTGGAACGCCAAGGCATTGGGGTCTTTTGGGCGCGTCTTTGAGCGGTCAGGCATGATGGCTTCAGTATGGCAGGAGAGCAGCCGAGGTCAAGAACCCAGAATTCCAAACTGACCCACTACCCCCAAGGTGTGTTATATTTATTCATGGGGGTGAATAAATAAACACATGAGCGTGCGGGTCGGGGTGGTCGGCTATCTCGGGTACGGCGGTGCGGAACTGGTGGCGATCCTGGACCGCCATCCCGCTGTGGAGCGCATGCTGGTGGAGGACCGCCCGGACGTTGCGGACCCACCGTGCCCCCGAGGGCACAAGGCACACCAACGCATCCAGGGCATGGCAGAGGCCATCCGGCGAGAGGGGCTGGCTGTGGTCTTCCTCGCCACACACCACGACGTTTCCATGCAACTGGCGCCTCCGCTCCTCGAGGCCGGCGCCAGGGTCGTCGATCTCAGCGCGGCGTTTCGCCTGAGAACTCCCGAAAGGTACGCCCGTTGGTACGGCGCGGCCCACACCCAACCGGCTCTCTTGGCCGGCGCCGTCTATGGCCTGCCGGAGTTCAACCGCGAAGCCGTCCGGACGGCCACCTTGCTCGCCAATCCGGGCTGCTACCCGACGGCAGTGAACCTCGCCCTCCGCCCGTTGGTCGAGGCTGGGGTCATGGACCGCTCCGCCGGCATTGTGTGCGACGCCAAGAGCGGCCTGACCGGCGCCGGCCGCAAGCCCAGCCTGAAGACCAGCTTCTGCGAAGTGACGGGGAATTTCTCCGCTTACTCCCTCCTGGATCACCGCCACGTCCCGGAAGTGCTGTTGACGTCCGGTCTGGAGGAGGCCGAGTTCACTTTCACAGCTCATCTGCTTCCCGTGGAGCGCGGAATCCTCGAGACCATCTACTTCCGGCTGAAACCCGGCCACGATGCCGCATCGCTTGTGAGCATCTACGAGCAACGCTACCAAGGCGAGCCCTTCATCCGGCTGTACGACCCGGGCCAGGTGCCGGACTTGCGAGCAGTGGTTCGCACCAACTACTGCGACATCGGCGTAAAGGTGGACGCGGCCACGGGGCGCGCGGTGGTGGTCAGCGTCATCGACAACCTGGTGAAGGGCGCAGCCGGACAGGCGGTCCAGAACATGAACCTCATGCTCGGCTATCCAGAGACGGAGGGCCTACTGTGAGACTCCTGGTCAAAATAGGCGGAACCCTGCTCGACGCCGATCAGACCCGCCGGCAGCTTGCCCGCGAAGTGGCGGGCGTGGCCCAGCAGGGGCACCAGGTAGTTGTGGTCCACGGGGGCGGAAAGCAGATGACCGGGTTCCTGGCCGAGAGAGGGGTGGAGAGCCGCTTCATTGACGGGCTCAGGGTGACCACGCCGGAAACCATCGACGCCGTCCTCAAGGTGTTCGCGGGCAGCGTCAATAAGCAGTTGGTGGCCGCGCTGATCGAGGCCGGCTCCCAGGCCGTGGGCCTTTCCGGCATCGACGCCTGCCTGGTCGAGGCGGAGCTGCTGCGGCCCGACCTCGGGCAGGTCGGCCGGCCCGTCCGGTGCAACGCGGCGCTGCTCGACTGCCTGACCCAAGGCGGCTTCCTGCCCGTGGTCGCCTGCGTCGCGGGCGACCGGCAGGGCCGCATCTACAACGTGAACGCGGACCAGATGGCGGTGGCCTGCGCTTCCGGTTTTCGGGCCGACAGACTCGTGTTCCTGACCGACGTGGATGGCGTCCTTGGAGAACACCAGCAGCTCCTTCCCCGGCTGAGCCTGGAGGCCAGCGAGGCGCTGATCCGGAGCGGCGTGGCGACCGGCGGCATGCAGGCCAAGCTCAACTCCGCGGGCCAGGCGCTGCGTGACGGAGTGCCGCAGGTGGTCATCGCGCCCGGCAGCGTGAAAAACATTCTTGGGCGTCTCGTTGCCGGAGAAGCGCTGGGCACGCGCCTGATAAAGGAAGCCAAGCATGAGTGAATACGTCATTCTGGACGAGGCTGCCCTGGCGGCCGATGAACCGAAGACCATTGTGGTTCGCAAGGCGCTGCTCTCGGACGTCAAGCCCCTGCTGCAACTGATCAATGAGTACGCCTCCCAGGGCATCATGCTCCCGCGCACCGAGTTCGAGCTTGCCGAGAACATCCGCGACTTCACCGTCGCGTTGCTGGGGGGAGAGATGGCGGGCTGCGGCGCGCTCCACTTCTACGGACTGAGGACCGGCGAGATCCGCTCCCTGGCGGTTGACCCTCAGCACAAGAGCCTCGGCATCGGCAAGCGGTTAACGGAAGCACTCGAGGCCGAAGCGATTCTTCATGGGCTGGTTTCGGTCTTCGCCTTCACTTACATCCCCGAGTTTTTCGCGAAGCTCGGATTCCTCGAAGTCGACCGACAGCGGTTGCCGGCCAAGGTGTGGAAAGACTGCTTGCGCTGCCCGAAGCTCCAGTGCTGCGACGAGATCGCCATGCAGAAGTCGCTGGCTCCCCAAGAGCCCGCTGCCCCTTTT
Organism: Bryobacterales bacterium; assembly: GCA_963798455.1. GTDB lineage: Bacteria > Acidobacteriota > Terriglobia > Bryobacterales > Bryobacteraceae > CAWCTD01. Next base: position 1,678,856 of record CAWCTD010000003.1, on the reverse strand, counting down.
TGCGGGGAAGATACAGGGGGAGAGCCTGCCGCCAACGGGGCATTTATCGTACCCGCTGTGAGGAAGTTAAAGCCCTCCCTTTAGACTCTGTACGGGCCGCGTTCCGTTTCCCTGAGAATTGCTCGCCGGGCAAGGCACTTACTCTGATACAAACATGCGAGCCGAACCTGTCGACATACTCGAATCCACGGGCCGGATTCTTTGCTGCACTGTTTTTCGGCCTGGAGGCAAGAAGCTGCTGGCCAAGGGCCATTTGATGAGCGAGGACGACGTGCGGCTCCTCGCGACCGAGGGAATGAATCGCGTCTGGGTCACGGAGCTGGAGGACGGCGAGGTCGGCGAGGACGAGGCCGTGATGCTGGTCGCCGGCGAGGTGGGTTGCGGTTCGCTGGAGATCCGGCTGGCGGCAGGCGGGCGCGCCAACCTAGTCGCCACCGGGGAGTGCTGCGTCCTTATCGATGATGAGTTGCTGCGACAGATCAACTGCACGGCGAGCACGGTGATCGCCACGCTGCCGAACTTCGGCTATGCCGGGAGCGAGCAGCGTGTGGCCACCGTAAAGAGCACCCCCTTCGCTGTCGCGCGAACCGAACTGGAAGCCTTGGTCGCCATGCTCAAAGAGCGCGGCCCAATCCTCCAGGCGCGGCCGATTCGGGATCCCTCGGTGGCGGTCCTGTATTCGGACCCCGCCAGCGGCGAACGGGCCCGCCAGTTGTTCGACAGCATCATGCGCCAGCGCCTCGAAAGCTTCGGTGTCTCGGCCCACTATTCCCTGGCCACCGTCGAAGAAGAGACGGCCGTCGCACGATCGCTGGCGCACCTGGCCCGGGGCAAACCGGCCGTGATCGTGGTTGCCTCCACAACCGCGCCTGCCGGGCCGGAAGATGCGGTTGGCCGCGCGCTGCAACTCATGGGCTGCCACATAGAACGCTTCCTGGCGCCTGTCGAGCCAGGCAACCTCCTGCTATTGGCCTACAAGGACGACGTTCCGATCGTCTGCGCTCCGGGCTGCTACAGGTCGGCGAAGCCGAACGTGGTTGACCTGCTGCTGCCGCCGCTGCTGGCAAGGTATCGGATGTCGGGTTGGGAGGTGGCCTGCCTCGGGCATGGGGGCCTCCTGGGCTGAATCGGTATCCTCCCCTGCCGCCAAGGCTGCTACAATGTCTCCTTGAAATCGAAGGTGACTTAACTCCCGGAGACTCGCGGTGACTGCCCTTGGAAGGTTTCTTCGGCTTTTCTCATATGTCTTTCACGCCTTGTTTGTGTTCGTGGTGTCGGCCGTGGCGGGAATCACGCTGGCCAGCGGACCCGAAACCGTCAACTTCTACCTGCTCCCATGGGCGGGCAAGGCGCTGGTGTACGGGTTGCTCGCGCTCGCCGGAGCCGGGGTGATTGTCCTGCTGCTGGCCGTTCGCGGCAAGATGCAGACGCTTTATCTGCTTTGGAGCGTGCTCGTGCTGGGGCTTGTGGTGCGCTACTTCTTCTTCAGCGACTACAGCTTCACGCCGGCGACGGGCGAGTTCACCTACGGCATGGCCTTCATTCTGGCGGCGCTTGCCGCACTGCTTGGAGCCCGCGTAAAGCCGGCCCACAACACCCGCTAGCACCACAGTTCGCGGATTGGGTCCCTCGCGGCGCCGAGCGTCCATTGAATGGTCGCCTCGATATCCCCGTGGCTTATCTGGCGGCATCCGGCGCCGGCAAAGCCGATCACTGCTCCCCCGCGTATGCCCGCGCCCGCGACCAGCACTGCATGTTCCGGGTGATGGTCACGGCCTCCCTGGAAATTGAGGGGCCCGGGGCTTCTGCCGAATTCGCCCATGGCCAGGACCAGCGTTTCCGAGAGCAGGCCGCCGGCCTTCAGGTCGGCCACCAGAGCACCCAAGCCCGCGTCGAACCGGCGGGCCACCGAGTTGGGATCGCGCGGATTCAGGGCGCCTTGGTAGATGTCCGAGTGGCTGTCCCAGCCGCCCATCGTGATTCCGATGAGTTGAGCCGCGTTCCCTGAGCGCAGCAGCGTGCGTGCCGCCAGGCAAGCGTCGCCGAACGGGCTGCTGCCGTAGCGGGCCCTGTCGGCGATGGCAACGCCAGGTCGGACGGCACTAAGGAGAGAGCAGCGCGGGCCGTAGACAGATTCCTCGCCGCTCACCCCCAGCGAGCGGAAGGCTGGCAGCCCGGCCTGCGCCATGCTGTGCGACGTGGTTGGGGCGCGGACCCCTCGCAGGAACGACACCGAGTCCAACTGCCCGGCAATGCGCGGCATCAAACCGCGGGGAAAGCGGACCTTTCCGAAAGTTGCCGGCTCAAACGCGGCGGGAGTCCACGGGCCTTCCTCGAGGTCGAATGTATCGGCCTGGCTCGGCCCGCCCGCCATGAGGATGAAGATGCAGTGCCTGGCTTTGGCCCCCGCGAGCGCCTCTTGCCGGCCATCCGCCAGAAGGCAGCCGCCCACGGCCGTCACCGCCTGGCGGACAAATGCCCGGCGCCCGATAGAGAAGTTCACTTCCTCACGTCCTCCAGCTCCCACTTATACAACACCCCGCCTGGAATTTCTCTCCATCCTGCGGGAGAATGACAACAGGGGTCGAAACGTGTTTCAGCCAAGGCGCGTCTTAGGTGGCGTATGAGAGCAGGTTTGGTTTGGTTATTGCTGGCGGCTCTGTCGCCGCTGGCGGCGCAGACAAGCTGGCCGAAGCACTACGCCACGTTTGGTGTGGGAGCGGGCCTCCCGGGCGGCGCGCTGAGCGGCTTGTTCACCGACAAGCCCGGAATAACGGTGGACTACGGCTATCGCGTCCTGAAGTATGTCCAGGCCGACGTGGGGCTGGACACCGTTTTCGGGGCCGCCGGGGTGCGCCAGTTTCTCTCTACCGACCTCGGCTACGTCCGGATTCGCGACTTCCAGTGGCTGATCCCGTTCGGCGGCCGTCTGGTGCTCCCCGTCAAGAATGGGCGAGTGCTGCTCTCGGGCGGCGGGGGAGGCGCCTACATGCGCTACTCCGAGCGTCTGCAGCAGCCCAGCTCCTACTACCACTTCGCCTGCCCTAACTGCACTTCCCGCAGCGGCTGGGGCAATTATGCTCTGGTGGCGGGCAGCTATGCGCTGGACCACTACCAGCGCTTCCGGGTGGGGGTCACATCCAAGTTCTACAGGGGCCACACCAACGGAGCCGCCGTGGGCGCCTTGCCGCCGGTGGAAACATTGGACCGTTGGGTCAATCTCTTCCTCGACTTCACCGTCACCTTCTGACGGTGGGCGGGCAGCCGCTACTTGATCTCCGGGCTATTGGCCGTGGCGGGATCCGGCCCCCAGTTCTCCCGCAGGCCCATGGTCTGATCGGAGTAGAAGCTCCGCCGGCCCGTATTGTTGTAAGCCGTCGGCGTGGCGAGGACTCGGTAACCGGTCGGCGTCGCCTCGACCACGAACTTGTAGCCTCCCTTGATCCCCGAAGCGAGATCGTTGGATATCAGGTTGGCGGCGGCGGGACCTTCCTGGCCACTGGCCGGGGGGCCCAGTTCCGTCAGCGTGGCAGCGTAACGCCCGAACTGGGAGGAGTACTGCGTCTCGGCGGTGTGAATCGTCCTGATAGCGCCCAACGCGGCGGTCTCCCGCGCATTCATCAGGTATTGGCTGAACTTGGGAGCAGCCGCGCTGATGAGCACCACGATGATAGCGATGACAATCAACAGCTCGATCAGTGTGAATCCGCGGCGTCTGGTCCGCTGAGGCATATCCATAGCGTACACTCTCCCCTTCAGATTATGACGCTCCGGCCGGCTCAGGTGTTGAGGAAACCCGGCGCCTTGACCACGGTGTCGAGCGCCTGCAGCTTCGGCCAGAGGACGTTCGAGCAAATCCAGCCGCAGGGCATTCGTCCCGTCCGAGAGGGACTTCTCGGGCGCCTCGTGGACCTCGATGAACACCGCGTCGATGCCTGCCGCCACAGACGCTCTGGCCAGGGTTGCGATGAACTGCGGCTGTCCCCCGGACACTTGGCCGGCGCCGCCGGGCAACTGCACGCTGTGGGTCGCGTCGAAGACCACCGGCCACCCGAACCCGCGCATGATCGCCAGGCTCCGCATATCCACCACCAGGTTGTTGTAGCCGAACGAGGCCCCCCGCTCGGTGAGCAGGATGCGCGTATTGCCCGTGGAGGCGACCTTCTCGGCGGCCAGGCGAAAATCTTGAGGGGCCACGAACTGCCCCTTCTTGATGTTGACGATCCGGCCCGTGCGGCCCGCCTCCAGCAGCAGGTCCGTCTGGCGGCACAAGAACGCGGGGATCTGCAGGATATCAGCCACCTCGGCCGCGGGGCCGGCCTGGGCCGGCTCGTGAATATCGGTCAGAATCGCGTATCCGTCCTTTTTCAGCCGGGCCAGGATGCGCAGACCCTCCGCCAGGCCGGGACCGCGGTAGCTCGATACGCTGCTCCGATTGGCTTTGTCGAAGGAGGTCTTGAACACGAACGGACCGGCGCGCCGGCTGATCTCACCGGCCAGAAAGCGCACGTGTTCCTCGCTCTCGATCACGCAGGGACCGGCGATCAAGACCAACGGAGCGCCGCTTCCGAAAACGATCCGGCCACTCGCGGGCGCCGCCAGTTCAATCCGCATGGGACATCTGCTCCGCCCGTTCCCCGCACGCCTCGGCTCGCCTTGACTGGTGCTCCAGCGCGGCGCCGATGAAGGCCTTAAACAACGGATGCGGCTCAAGCGGCTTGGACTTGAATTCCGGGTGGAACTGGCAGCCCAGGAACCAGGGGTGGAGCCGAATCTCGCAGATCTCCACGTACACGCTGTCCGGCGTCCGGCCGGTCACGCTCAAGCCGTGCTCGGTCAAGATCCGCTCGTATTCGCGGTTGAATTCGTAGCGGTGGCGGTGGCGCTCGCTGATCTCCCGCGAGCCGTAGGCCCGGTGCGCGAAACTGTCTTCGGCCAGCAAGCACGGGTAGGCGCCCAGCCGCATGGTGCCGCCCATCTCGTCCACTCCGGTCAACTCGCGCAGCTTGTAGATCACGCGGTGGGGAGTGGCCGGGTCGAACTCGGTCGAGTCGGCGCGCTCCAGCCCGCAGACATTGCGGGCGAATTCGATGACCAGGGTCTGCATCCCGAGGCAGATACCGAAGTAGGGAACCCGGCGCTCGCGGGCGTAGCGGATGGCCTGGATCATGCCCTCCACCCCCCGGTGCCCGAAGCCGCCTGGGACAAGGATACCGTCGAAGGGAGCCAGAACCTCCTCCCGGTCTGGCGCCAGCAGCCGCTCGGAGTCGATCCAGTGGATATTCACCTTGGCCTGGTGCGCCATGCCGCCGTGCAGCAGCGCCTCCTTCAGGCTCTTGTAGGCATCTTCGTACAGCACGTACTTGCCCACCAGCGCGATGTCCACCGCGCGCGTGGGGTTCTTCATCTGCCGCACCATCGTGGTCCAGCGCTTCAGATCGCGGGGCGGCGCCTCCAGCTTCATCAGCCGCAGGATGATCTCGTCCACTCCCTGCTCGGCGAAGTTCAGCGGGACCTCGTAGACGGAGTCCACGTCCCGGGCCGTGATCACGGCGTCCACATCCACGTCGCAAAACAGCGCGATCTTCTCGCGCACCTCGCGCGGCAGGACGCTCTCGGAGCGGCACAGCAGCACATCCGGCTGGATGCCGATCTCGCGCAGTTCCTTCACGCTGTGCTGGGTGGGCTTGGTCTTCAGCTCGTGCGCCGCGGCGATCCACGGCACCAGGGTCACGTGCACGTAGATCGTGTTCTCGCGGCCGTGCTCGTGGCGCATCTGCCGGATGGCTTCCAGGAACGGCAGCGACTCGATGTCGCCCACCGTCCCGCCGATCTCGGCGATGACCACGTCCACATCGGACGCGACCTTCAGGATGGCGGCTTTGATCTCATTGGTGACGTGCGGAATCACCTGGACCGTCTTGCCCAGGTAGTCGCCCCGCCGCTCCTTGGTGATAATCCGCTCGTAGACGCGCCCGGAGGTCACGTTGTTGGCCTGCGTGAGGGCGGAGTGAGTGAAGCGCTCGTAGTGACCGAGATCCAGGTCCGTCTCCGCCCCGTCGTCGGTCACGAAGACCTCGCCGTGCTGAAACGGGCTCATGGTGCCAGGGTCCACGTTCAGATAGGGGTCGAACTTCTGAAGGGTTACTCGCAGGCCCCGGCTTTCCAGCAGACATCCGATGGATGACGCCCCGATGCCCTTTCCAAGCGAGGAAACCACGCCGCCGGTTACGAAAATGTACTTAGCCATCTGTCCTGTTCATCTTGCCGCCAACTTCGCCTCGACCAACGCGGAGACGCGCCTCAGATCCTCGGGCGTGTCCACGCCCAACGACTCGTACCCGGTTTCCACGACACGGATCTTGTAACCGTTCTCCAGAGCCCTCAACTGCTCCAGCTTCTCGGCCTCCTCGAGCGGCCCCACCGGAAGGCTGGAGTAGCCGAGCAGGAAGTCCCTGCGGTAGACGTAGAGCCCGATGTGCTTGTAATGCACCGCCCGCCCCGAACGGACGAAAGGAACGGCCGCCCGGGAGAAGTAGATCGCGTCGCCGTCCAGATCGGTGACCACCTTGACAACGTTGGGATCGGAGAGTTCACCGGGGTCTTCGATACGCTTACTCAGCGTGGCCATGGGCGCAGCTTTCGACTCCAGCAATCCGCTCACGGCAGCGTCAATCGCGACCGGATCGATCAGCGGTTCATCGCCCTGGATGTTCACGATCACCGCGGCGCCATCTTGAGCCGCCACTTCGGCCGTCCGATCCGTCCCCGAGGGGTGGTCGGCGCGTGTCATCCGTACCGCCGCGCCAAAACCCCGCGCCGCCAGGAGTATCCTCTCGTCGTCGGTGGCAACCACCAGCCGGGTGAGACTACGGGCTTGCCCGGCCCTTTCCCAGACGTGCTGGAGCATGGTTCTTCCGGCGATGAGGGCGAGTGCTTTGCCGGGGAAACGGGAGGAAGCGTACCGGGCGGGGATAACGCCCAAAATCTCCTGCGGCACGATCGATCATACCATGAAAAACCACCGCCCCGTGCTATACTCAAACCAGACAGAGCATGCGCTGGAGAGCTGCTATGACCGCGCACTTGCCAGCCAAAACGGTACTCCTGGGAACCAGCCTTTGCTTGTGGGCGGCGTGCCTTGCGCAGGGAGGGGATGAGAGCACGGCCCGCGCGCAGGGGCCCGAGCCTAGGGTCCAGATCATCCCCAGGCCGGACGCATCGGGAAGGTCCCTGGTGGACACCCCGCGAGTCGACCTTCGAGTGGACAGCACTTTGGTTCTGATCCCCGTGACCGTTACCGACCCGATGAATCGCTTCGTGACGGGCCTGGAGAAGGAACACTTCCGTCTTCAGGAGGACAACGTCGACCAGGCCATCACGCATTTCGCAAGCGAGGACGCGCCGTTGTCCGTGGGTGTGGTCTTCGACACCAGCGGGAGCATGGGCGCGAAGCTCCAGAAATCCAGGCAGGCAGTCTCTCAGTTCTGCAAGACGGCCAACCCGCAGGACGAGTTTTTCCTGGTGCAGTTCAACTCCTCGCCGGAGGTGGCGGTGCCGTTCACCACGGACGTCGAGGAAATCCAGAACCGGATCACCTTCAGCCAGTCCAAGGGTCGCACCGCGCTGCTGGACGCCATCTATCTGGCGCTGCATGAAATGAAGAAGTCCAAGAATCCCCGGAAAGCGTTGCTGGTGATCTCCGACGGCGGTGACAACAGCAGCCGCTACACGGAGGGCGAAATCAAGAACCTGGTGCGGGAAGCCGACGTTCAGGTTTTCGGAATCGGCATTTATGAGCCGTTCGGTTCGCGCGGCAGGACGGCGGAGGAACTCGCCGGCCCGAGCCTGCTCAGCGACATTGCCGAACAGACGGGAGGCCGCGCTTATCCGGTGGAGAACCTGAACGATCTTCCCGACATCGCCGCCAAGATCGGGATCGAGCTGCGTAACCAGTATGTCTTGGGTTACTCTCCCCGCAATCAGGAAAGGGACGGAAAATACCGCCGCGTGAAAGTGAGAGTCGTGCAGCCGCGCGGCCTGCCGCCGCTGCGGGCTTTCTGGCGCCTCGGGTACTATGCTCCGTCACAATAGAAGCCTCATCGCCCTAGCTGTCTTTTTCTCCTTGTTCATCGCAGTGGCTGGCGGGCAGGATACCGTGTTTCGCGCCGAAACGCGGCTGGTGGTGTTGCACGCCAGCGTGGTGGACCGGAATGGCAAGCTGGTGACGACCCTTCCCCAGAAGGCGTTCAAGGTTTACGAGAACGGCGTCGAACAGCAGCTCAAGATCTTCCGGCGGGAGGACGTCCCGGTTTCCCTCGGGCTGGTGATCGACAACAGCGGCAGCATGAAGCCCAGGCGGGAGCAGGTGGAAGCCGCCGCCCTGAACCTGGTCAAGGCGTCCAACCCCGAGGACCAGGTGTTCATCGTCAATTTCAACGACGAGGCCTACCTGGATGCCCCCTTCACCCACAGCATGGAGAAACTGGAGGAGGGTGTGTCGCGGATTGACTCGCGCGGCGGCACGGCCATGCGCGATGCCATCAGCATGTCCATCGACTACATGAAGGAAGAGGGCAAGCTGGACAAGAAAGTAATCCTGGCCGTCACCGACGGCGACGATAATGCCAGCTCCGTCACGCTGGAAGAGCTTGTGCGCAAGGCGCAGCAGTCGGAAGTGCTGATTTACACCATCGGTTTGCTGAACGAGGAGGACCGCGGCGCGGCCAGGAGGGCGGAGAGGGCGCTCAAGACGATCAGCGAGGCCTCGGGCGGCCTGGCGTACTTCCCCAAGGAGCTCACCGATGTGAACCAGCTCGCCCTCGACGTGGCACACGAGATCCGGAACCAGTACATCCTCGGCTATACACCGTCCAACACGGCCATGGATGGAAGCTACCGCCAGATCCGCGTCACGGTGGATGGGCCCAACAGACCCGTCGCCCGGACCCGCACGGGCTACTACGCCACCGCAGAGCCTCGCGCCAGAACCGCGGCCTCGCAGCGCCCGGGCACTCAGTAGCCGGGCTGGTCTGCCAGGCTGGGGTGGGCGCACGGAGGTTGGCTTGCGCGGAAACCTTCTCAGAGGGGGATTCGCGGCCGTGGTTCCGACCCGGTCCCCAGTGCTGGCCCGGCGGCCTCCCGCGGCGGCAGGCTCAGGATAACAGGCTTCAGAATCACCAGCACTTCATCGTCAGACCGGTCTCTGGTCTCCTTACGAAAGAGCGGGCCGACAACGGGTATGCGGGAAAAGCCCGCCAGCCCGCTGATCGTCCTGGCCTGGGAGGAATTCATCAGGCCGGCAATCACCGCCCACTCCCCCGTGCGCACCCGCACCTCCGACTCCAGCTTCCGATTGGAAATCACCGGAATCTCGTCAACCGTCTGTCCCGTGAGCGCCTTGAATTCCGTGCTCAGGTCGAGCGTTACCTCGCCGGCGCCGTTCACGTGAGGCGTGAGCTGGAGGACGAGCCCCAAGTCCTCGAGGTTCACGGAGGCCGGCACGGCGGCCTGGTCAGCGGCACTGGAAGACATGTACCTGGCGGTGATGATGGGATACTTGTCACCCACGTGAAGGCTGGCCTGCTGCCCGTCGAGTGAACGGATCTCACCCCGGAAGAGCGTGTGCCCCACGGACCGGCTCATTTGAGCGAAGGCTTGTGCCCCGGTAATCCCGATCCCTAGCAGCGTCCTGCCGCCGCCGAAGACAGCGAACTGCGCGAAGCCGGAGGGTACGGAGGGCAGCGAGTTAAAAGGCCCGCCGAAATCAATCAAAGGGAACAGACTCTGAAGGGAAGTCCCGAAGCTGGACGACTTGCTGCTGGCTTGCTCCAGGAAGTTCACTTCGATGGAGACCAGCGCCCGGTTGACTGTCAGCCGCCTGATCATCTCCTGCGCGGGGCGCACTCTGGAGAGGCGATCCCGGATCAGGATCACCGCGTGCTGGGAATCGTAAGCGACCCTGGAAAGACCCAGCGCCTGCTGCACTCCGCGGACCATCTCTTGCGCTTGCTGAGCGGTTACCGCCAGGGGGACGGGAACCTCCACCGACACCACCGGCTCCAGATCCGCCCGCTTCTGCGGCGTGTCTCTGGCGACCAGGATCTGGCGTTCCGTCAGGGGTATCACGAACGATCCGGTGGCGGCCTCCAGCGCGTACAACGCCTCCCGGTAATCCGCCTTCTCCAAGCGAAAACTCAGCGCGCCGCCTGACGGGTAGTCGGAATCGAAGACAGCCTCCAGCCCATAAGCTTGCGCGACCTCGGTGAACAGCGACCTCGGATCACCGCGCAACTCCAGGTCCCTTCGCCCTGGCCGCGCCCTCAGTTCCACCGGAGGCAGCGGCTGGCGCATCTCTGGGGCCTGCTGGCTCTCCGGAGTTTGGGGGCCCTTCTCCGCGGCCGGCGCTGGGTTCTGTTCGGCCGCCCGCGGGGCCGCCGCTCGCGGCGTGGGCTGGATCCGGAGCGTAGCCGGGACTCGCAGCAACTGCCTGCGCCGCCAGTATTCCAGGTTGTAGGGTTCTAGCGCAACCGCCTGAGAATACAAGACGTACGCTCGAACCACATCGCCCGAGCGCTCAGCCTTTCGTCCTTCCTGAAACAGGCGGCGAGCTTCCTGGTCGGAGCCTGCCAGGGCGACCGACACCACCAGCAGGAGCACCCATACAGAGATCGCCCTCATGAGATGGATTGACGTTCCCAGGCCGCCCTCCGTGCAGGCGATCCTCACCTGTTCACTCAGGCACCCTCCATCTGATGTAGATTGTCAGTATGAGCGTGGCCAGTCATTCCGCGGAGCGGCCGGTGTTCTCACCGCATGCCCCAGATACTTTGGAAAAGTTGGGAATCTCCGACATTCTTGTCCAGGATCTCGTGCTCCGGCGCGTCTTCATTGAGAGAACCAGCACACTCTCCTCGCTGAGCAAGACGCTCAAGCTCTCTCCCGCGGTGGTGGAAGCTATCTTCCGTCAGATGCGGCACCGCCAACTGGTCGAAGTGCTGGGCATGGTGGGCAACGACTATAGCTTCATGCTGTCCGGTCCTGGCCGCCAGTTGGCCACGGAACGGTTCCAGATGACGCAGTACGCCGGCGCCTGCCCAGTGCCGCTGGCGCATTATCACGCCGGCATCAGGGCCCAGACCGCCAAACTCAGCGTGAATCGCGAGAAACTCCGGCGCGCCCTTTCCGATCTGGTGGTGACGGATGCCCTGCTGGATCAATTGGGGCCGGCTCTCATCTCGCAGGCGGCCCTTTTCCTGTACGGCTCCACCGGCAACGGCAAGACCTCACTGGCGGAGCGTTTGGTACGGCTGTACGAGGACGACGTCCTGATCCCTTACGCCGTGGAGGTCGACGGCCAGATCATCCTGCTTTACGATCCGGTGGTTCACCAGAGACTGGAGGCGGAGGATCAGGAGACGGACCATGACCCGAGATGGGTGCGGTGCCGGCGGCCCTGCATTGTCGCCGGCGGGGAGTTGGTGCCCGCCATGCTGGACCTCCGCATGGACGAGGCTTCCGGCACCTACTCCGCGCCCTTACAGATGAAGGCGAACAACGGGATCCTGGTGATCGACGACTTCGGGCGCCAACTCATCCCGCCGCGCGACCTGCTCAACCGATGGATCGTGCCCCTGGACCGGCATGTCGATTACCTCATGCTGCGTTACGGAGTGAAGTTCCAGATCCCCTTCGAACTCATGGTGGTGTTCGCCACCAACCTGGACCCGGCGAGCCTGGCCGATGAAGCGTTCCTGCGGCGCATCCAGAACAAGATCCTGGTGGAGGAGGTCTCCGCCGGAGTGTTTGACGAGGTCCTCCGGCGCTACGCGCTTGCCAGGGGGATTCCCTACGATCAGGACATGGCGGCCCATTTGCGCTTGCTGTGCCTGCGGGACGGGCGCACGGTGCTGCGGGCCTGCTACCCGAGCGACATCTGCCAGATTCTCTTGTCGATCAGCCTTTACGAAGGACGGGAAGTGCGCATGACCAGGACGGACTTGGAGCGCGCCGTCAACCTCTACTTCGCCCGAGCCTAGTACTACTGTGTTATAAACGAAGAAGACAACAAAACGGGCAACAGGGGAGCTGCCGGAGAAGCGCTCTCGCAATTCTGATTCGGAGTGTAGCGATCGAGTTGGCATTATGCCGCTCGGCGCGCACGCGCTGAGCCGCGGGGTTGGAAGTCGGGCGGAATCCCCGGCGTGCGTACTTCCAGCCGGCCAGCGCGGGCGGAGGGGGAAAAACGGCTCCGCTCGGCCACTAGGAACCCATACGCCGCGATACACAAAATGGCGTGGTGATGGAAGCCGCGCCAGCCGCGTCCCTCGAAGTGCCCCAAGCCGAGTTCCTGTTTCAACTCTTCGTAGTCGCGCTCGATGATCCAGCGGTGCTTCGCCAGCCGCGCTAGGACGGTAAGTTTCGTGTCAGCTGGCAAGGTGGACAACCAGTACTTGGTTGGTTCGGCTTCGTTGCTGGGCCACTCGATCAACAGCCACTCTTCCGCAAACGGCTCGCTCCGCTCGAAGTCCCGGTGGGCAGGCCGGACGCGTACCGCCGCGAACCGGGAGGAAAGACCTCGCTTCACACCCTGACGCCAGGTCAGCTTCTTCCAGGCCGACGCCGGCAGCGCGAGCGCCAGTTCTTGGACCGAGACCGGTGGATGCTTCTGGCTCCGCGGCAGCAGTTTCGGCGGACGCCCGGTCCCCTTCCAGACGGGCTTGGGCAACGGCCCTTCGCCCGGTTTCCAAACGGTCACCGTGGACTGGATGCCGACCACGTAGAGCAGTTCCAGTTCGGTGATCCCCTCGCGGAACTTCGTGTCGGTGCCATAGGCTGCATCGGCCAGGACTGGCGCCCTGGGGATGTCAACGGCGACTGCGGCGCGAATCTGCTTCAGGGCGATCGCCGGCTTGATATCGAAAGCGATCTCGTCCGGCACCCCGGCTTCTCTCCGGCGCGCCCGATCATTCGCCCAGACTTCTGGCAAATACAGTCGCCACGCGACCGGCAGGCTCACCGTGTTAGTGGCAACCGACAGACTCACCGCCACCCGGCAGTTCTCTTGCTTGCCCACCTGCCCGCAGTACTGCCGTGTCACCCCGACCGAGTGCGTCCCTTTCTTCGGGAACCCGGTGTCATCGATGATCCAGGCTTGGATCGGTCCCTTCTGCCTCATCGCCGTCAACGCGTAGGCGCGGACCTCCGCCAGAACCGCTTCGTCGCACCACGGGCCTGCTGCTTCCGGGCGAACGCAAGAGCGTGGAGCCGATGGCGGCGCGACTGGCCCCGGACAACGTGCGCCGGATGCATCAGTCCTTGCATCATCTGGTGGCCGATGCCCCCTGGAGCGATGAAGCTCTGCTGGGGCGCGTTCGCGATCAGGTGCTTCCTGCCATGGAGAAGCAGTGCCCGGTGGTGGCGTGGATCGTGGACGATACGGGGTTCCCCAAGAAGGGTACGCATTCGGTGGGCGTGGCACGTCAGTATTGCGGGCAGTTGGGAAAGCAGGACAACTGCCGGGTGGCGGTGAGCCTTTCGGTGGCTACCTGGAGCGCCAGTCTTCCGATTGCCTGCCAGCTTTACCTGCCGGAAGCCTGGACGAAAGATACAAAACGACGACGCCAGACCGGAGTGCCGGAACCGATCGGCTTCCGAACGAAACCGCAGATCGCCTTTGAGCAGATCCGCGAGGCCGTCGACGCCAATGTGCCACGCGGGGTCGTTCTGGCCGATGCCGGCTACGGGATCGATGGGCAATTCCGGGCGGGTCTGACCCAAATCCAACTCCAGTATGTGGTGGGGGTTCAATCCTCGATGACGGTTTGGGCGCCGGGAACCCATCCTTTGCCGGCCAAGCCGTGGAGCGGCCAGGGACGTCCGCCCAAACTCCTTCGCCGTGACAGCCACCACCAGCCTGTTTCCGTCAAAGAGTTAGCGCTTGGACTTTCTTCTTCAGCGTGGAAAAGCATCACTTGGCGCGAAGGCAAACAGAAGCCTCTGAAATCGCGATTCGCGGCGCTGCGAGTCCGGCCTGCGCACCGGGACTACTGGAAGGCGGAACCGTACCCGGAAGAGTGGTTGCTGATGGAGTGGCCGCGCGGGGAAGCCGAGCCGATCAAGTACTGGATTTCCACGCTGCCGCCACAGACCAAGCTCAAGGATCTGGTCCGGATGGCCAAGCATCGTTGGATCATCGAGCGCGACTACCAAGAACTGAAGCAGGAACTCGGACTCGGCCACTTCGAAGGACGTGGCTGGCGCGGTTTCCACCATCACGCCACCCTGTGCGTCGCCGCCTACGGGTTCCTGATCGCGGAGAGGAGCCGTTTTTCCCCCTCGGCGCGCGCCGGCCAGTTGGCAATACCCGCGCTCAAACCAACGGAGAACTTCGAGCCGCGAGGCCGCCCCGCCAGCCTGCGGACGGCATGATCCTGGCTCGATCGCCACTCTCCGCAGAGCCATCGCAGCCCTCTTGATCAGGCAACTTCCTTGCTGTCCTTTCTGTGGCGTTCTTCGTTTATAACACAGTAGTACTTGAAGCTTGTTGAAGAACCTGTCCGAATGCGGACCAGGACAAGACGGGAGTCTTATCCCACACCTGGAATCAGCGACTTGCGCCCAAGTGGGGTATGTCTCCTGACTTGCCCGGCAGGTTTTTCAACAAGCTCTTAGAGCCCGGGCGGCGCCTGGCGAGCATCAGTGTCCCGACCCGGGCGGGACGTAGTCCGGAGGGAACGCCGCGCCCTCCCCGAAGAAGTACTCCTCCATCTGTTTCAAGAGGAATTCCTGGGCCTCGCGGTTCCCCAGGTTCAGGCGGTATTCGTTCATGATCATCTTCATCTGGTCGACCCACAGCCTCCAGGCCTGTTTGGACACATTCTCGTAGATGCGCTGGCCGAGCGGATGATTATCGAAGGGCGGCTCATCCAAACCCTCCAGCTCCCGCTGGAACTTGACGCAGAATACCTTCCTGGGGGCTGGCTTGGCCGCGCCCTCCCGGCTGTGAGACCCATCACCGCTACCCATGCAGAACTCCCACTCCTGATTTGAAGCTACTCGTACAGGATAGCGCAGGTTAGGGCTTGCGGCCCAGGAACTCGGAAAGCTTCATCGGCTTGTCCGCGCCCCGCTCCAGTTGGCGTTGCACGGCTTTTTGGTAGCGGCGCAAGGTGCTATCCCGGGAGGAATCTCGCAGACCGCAGTTCTCAACATCCAGAAGCAACTCCACCTCCCACGGCCGGAAGGTGTTGCGGTTGATCTGCCCCCTCAGCATCTCGCGTATCAGACGGTTGAACTGAGCAAGCATCTCTTCCGGACTGACTTCCTGAGGGTTCATGTTCGCGCGGCGCGAGTAACACAACAGTATAATGCTATTTCCATGCGGTCGCTGTGCTTCTGCCTGACTTTCTGCTGCGCGGTACTTGCCCAGATTCCCACGCAGGATTTGCGCAATACCGACATCCCGGGCACCAATACGCATTTTTCGATGCCGGCCTATGCAAGTTTGGCCGAGTGGGAGGCCCGCCGCCTGTCCCTGCGCAAGCAGATCCTTTCCGCGGCCGGCCTTCTCCCGTTGCCTGAGAGGAGCCCCCTGAAGTCCGAGGTGTTCGGCCGCATCGAGCGGCAGGACTATGCGATCGAGAAGGTGCTCCTGGAGACTTGGCCCGGCTACTACCTGGGCGGCAATCTGTACCGCCCGCTGAAGCGTTCGGGCCGAGTCCCCGCGGTGCTCAATCCCCACGGCCATTTCGTCTACGGGCGCCTGGAACACCAACCGCAGGCTTCCGGCCCCGCACTCGCCATCAGCCTGGCGCGGCAAGGCTATGTCGTGCTGGCGTACGACATGGTGGGTTACAACGACACCCTCCAGACGCCGCACACCTTCGGAGGCGAGCGCGAGCAGCTTTGGTCGTTCAGTCCCCTGGGCCTGCAACTTTGGAACTCGATCCGCGCAGCGGACTTCCTGGAGTCACTGAAAGAAGTAGACCCGAAACGGATCTTGGTTACAGGAGCGTCGGGCGGCGCCACGCAGGCCTTCCTGCTGGCTGCCGTGGACGACCGCATCGCCGCGTCCGCGCCGGTGTGCATGATCTCCGCCAGCATGCAGGGCGGCTGCGTCTGCGAGAACGCGCCCGGTCTCCGCGTGGGCAGTTTCAACGTGGAATTTGCGAGCCTGGCGGCTCCCCGTCCGATGGTCGTGGTCTCGGCCACCGGCGACTGGACCAAGGACGTCCCGCGCGAAGAATTGCCGGCCATCCGCCGAATTTATGAGCTATACGGAAAGCCCGGCAATCTCGAGGGCGCCCACTTCGACGCCGGACACAACTACAACCAAGCAAGCCGCGAAGCCGTGTACAGTTTTTTCGGAAGGCTTCTTCAGGGCTGGCCAGCCGACCAGGCAGTCAAGGAAGGCTCGGTCCAGGTTGAGCCGCTGGCGGACATGCTGGCTCTCGAAAACCGCACGTTGCCGGCCGGCGCGCTCACCTATGAAGGTTTGTTCGAGTCGTGGAAGGGCGCTTCTCGGCGCCAGGCCGAGAGTATCACGGACCCCGCCGCGCGACGGGAGCGCCTTCGGCTTGTGCTGGGCGTGGAATGGCCGGCCCGGGTGCTTTCCGATCTCCAGGGGGAAAAGGCCGTACTGAGCCGCCTCGGGAAAGGCGACCGTGTGCCGGGGCTGTACTTCGATGGCAAAGGGGAGGCGGTTCTGGTGGTCCACGGCGAAGGAGCCGAGGCCGCCGTCCAGGCCCCGGATGTCAGGAAACTGCGCGCCGCGGGCAGGCCCGTGCTCCTCATCGACGCCTTCCAGACCGGCTCGGCCGTGGTCCCCCGCGACCGCTCGGCGCAGCACTTCCTGACGTTCAACCTGACCGACGACGCCAATCGCGTGCAAGACATCCTAACCGCGCTGGCCTTCCTGCGGCAACGGCACCCCGGCGCCCTCGAACTGGCCGGCTTGGGCAAGGCGGCCGTGTGGTGCACGTTCGCCGCCGCGGTGGCGCCCGTGGAAGTCGGGCTCTCGGCGGGGAGTGCCGGGTTCACCGGTTCCGATGAAGATTTCCTGAGCGGTTTTTTTGTCCCCGGCATCCAGCGCGCCGGCGGGTGGAGAACCGCCGTGGAGCTGGCGCGGGCGCCACGGTAGGCCGTCAGCCCAGCAGCTTGGCCAGCTTCGAGCCGGGCTTAAGAATAGTCTGGTGGCGCTCCGGTCCGGTCGAGATGCAGCCGATTTCGACCCCCACGCTCGCCTCCAGGAACTCCAGATAGTCGCGCGCCCGCTGCGGGAGCTCCTCGTAGCGCGTGACGCCCTCCGTGGATGTGCACCAGCCAGGCCGCTTCTGGTACACGGGCTCGAGTGCGCTCATCCCCTCCGAAGTCGCCGGGATCTCGGAGATCTCCTGGCCGCCGATCCGGTAGGACATCGAGACCGGGATCTCTTCCATCTGGTCCAGCACGTCCAGCTTGGTCACCGCCAGACTGGCGAAGCCGTTGAGCATGGAAGTGTACTTGAGCAGCGGCACGTCGAACCAGCCGCAGCGCCGGGGACGCCCCGTGACGGAGCCGTATTCGTTGCCGGCCTTGCGAAGCTCGTCGCCGAAGGCGTCCAGCGCTTCGCTCGGGAATGGCCCCGCGCCCACGCGCGTGATGTAGGCCTTCGAGACGCCGATCACGCCGTCGATGCTGGTGGGCGGCACGCCCGTCCCCGTGGAGACCCCGCCAGCCGTGGCGCTGGAGGAGGTGACGAACGGGTAAGAGCCGTGATCGACGTCCAGCATGGTGCCCTGGGCGCCCTCGAAGAGCACGCGCTGGCCCGCGGCGATGGCGCGATTGAGGAGCGCCGCCGTGTCGCGGACCATGGGCCGGAGGCGATCGGCGAACCGCCGGTATTCCTCTTTGATCGCCGCGAAATCGAAGGGCTCCTGAACGTGGAACGCGCACGACAGGGTCTGCTTGTCCTCCGCCATTGCGTCGTACAACGGGGAGAAGCCGTTGTTCTCGATCAGATCGGCCAGGCGAATGCCCCGCCGGGCGATCTTGTCCTCGTAGCACGGCCCGATCCCGCGCGAGGTGGTGCCGATGGCCACTCTGTCCTTGCGGCTCTCCGAGATCTTCTCCACCATGCGGTGAAACGGAAAGATGACGTGCGCGCGGTTGCTGATGGCGAGCTGGCCCCGGACGTCCACGCCACTGGATTCCAGGGCGTCGATCTCGGCGAGCAGTGCCGCCGGGTCCAGTACCAGGCCGTTGCCGATGACGGCCTTGACCCCCGGCCGCAGAATCCCCGACGGGATCAGCTTAAGAATGAACTTCTTGTCTCCAATTCGCACCGTGTGGCCGGCGTTGTGGCCACCCTGATAGCGTGCGACAACGTCAAAGCGCTCCGAGAACAAATCGACGATCTTTCCCTTGCCCTCGTCGCCCCACTGCGCGCCCAGCACAACCAGATTGCTCATATCCGTGAACTCAAAAACTCTCATTGTAGCGCAGGCAGTGTGTTACGCTGGCCCTGATGCTGCTTTCAGAGGTTTTCCTGAAACTGGGCGAAGAGAACTTCGCCTCGTTCGTGCGCGGCGTTTCCATGGGCAAGCTCAGGACGTATCAGATGTACGAGTCCTTCAAGGCCCGGGCGCGTCTCCACAAATTGAATACCGAATCCCTGCGTCACGCCATCCCCCGCTTCTGGGCGCGCCTGGCGGAGAAGGATGAAGAGTTCGCCAAGGATCTGGCGCAGGTCATTTTGCTCTCGCACCTCGACCTGATCCTCGCGGTCCTGGACTTCCTGGGGATTCCCAACGAGAACGGCTTCTTCGCCAAGGACCTGGACGCCTCCGCCCATCTCACCTCTGGCTGGCAGCAGCGCGTCTACGACCAGTTCCACGGCAAACTGCCCGAGACGGCCCTGCTGTTCTACATCAACCATCTTGCCTGGGAACTGGACAAGGCCGCGGACTACTTCTTGCCCAGCGCCTGACCCGTTCCTTTCCCTATTGCTTTCCCACAGGAGTGCTGTCATACTGGTGTGGGAAACCAACAGGAGAAGCATGAAGGAAAGAACCGAAATCTTGCAAGGCACCCTGGCCTTGATGGTTCTGAAGACCCTCGAAAGCCTGGGGCCTCAGCACGGCTATGGGATCGCCCGCCGCATTGAACAGACCAGCCGAGACCTGCTGTCCATCAACCACGGCACCCTTTACCCGGTGCTCCTCAGACTGGAGCAGGAGGGTTCCATCGCCTCGGAGTGGGGCGTGTCGGACAACAACCGCAAGGCGAAGTACTATCGCCTCACCAGGGCGGGCCGGAGGCAGTTGGAGGCCGAGACGCGCCAGTGGCGCCAGACCGCCGGAATCATCGACCGGTTCTTCGCGGTGCCGGAGGAGACGCGATGAGACCGCTCTATCGCCTGTGGAACCGGCTGTCCGGCACGCTCGCAGGCGGCCGTCGTGAGGCCGATCTGGCTGGCGAGATCAAGGCGCACATTGAGATGCAAACCGAAGACAACCTCAAGCTCGGCCTGTCCCCCCAGGAGGCAAGGCGGCAAGCCCTGCTGCAGTTCGGCGGTGTGGAGGCGGCCAAGGAGAGCTATCGGGATCAGCGCGGCCTGCCTTTTCTGGAGAACGCCGCCAGGGACGCGCAATACGCGCTCCGGGTGATGCGAAAGTGCCCGGGCTTCACGGCGATCGTCGTGTTGACTCTCGCGCTTGGCATCGGAGCCAACACGGCCATGTTCAGTGTCGTGGACTCCATTCTTATCCGGCCTCTTCCCTATTCCGACCCCAGCCGGCTGGTGACGGTCGGGGAACTCATGCCCAACAGTAAGGGCATGGGCGGTTTCTCGGCGGGCAGTCTGATGGACTGGCGCGACGAGAACCGGACATTTGAGCACCTCGCCGGCTGGGCCAACCGCGGATTCAACCTCTCGGGAGCCAAGGATCTGCCGGAGCGGGTTGACGGCATGCTTGTCTCCTGGGACTTCTTCGAAACCCTCGGTGCGCGGCCCGCGCTGGGGCGGACTTTCGCTGCCGCCGAAGATCTTCCCGGCGCGCCGAGAGTTGCGGTGATCGGCTACGCCCTCTGGCAGCGCCGGTTCGGCGGGGACCCGCGCGTGGCCGGCAGGTCCGTGATGGTGGACGGCAAAGACTGCACCGTGATCGGCGTCATGCCTGCGAACTTCCGGTTCTTCTACGGCCCCGAAATGTGGTTGCCTGTGGGGCTCTCGCGGGCCGGCGGTAACAGGAGCACGTACTTCATTTCCGCGGTGGCCCGGCTTAAGCCCGGCATGTCCCTCTTCCAGGCCCAGGCGCAAGCAGACAGCATCGCGGCGAGCGTTCATCCGCCGGACCTGAAGTCGAAGCAGGCGTGGACCGCGCGCGTCGCACCGCTCAAGGACGCATACGTCGCACAAACGGAGCGGCAGCGGCTTCTGGTGCTGCTCGCGGCGGTCGGCTTCGTTCTGCTGATCGCCTGCGCCAACGTAGCCAATCTGCTCCTGGCCAGGGCCTCCGCACGGCGGCGCGAGTTGGCTGTGCGGGCGGCGCTCGGGGCGGGCCGTGCGCGGCTGGCCAGGCAGTTGCTTACCGAAAGCGTGCTGCTGGCGATGGCGGGCGGTTTGCTTGGCTTGCTGCTGGCCTTTGCGGCGGTAAGGGCCGTGCCCTCTTTGGTGTCTCCCACCCTGCTTCAGGGTCGTCCGGAGATCGCCGTGGATTCGCGGGTGTTGGTCTTCACTTTGGCGCTCTCGATCCTCACTGGCGTGTTCTTCGGCATCTTCCCGGCATGGCGCGCCTCCCGCTTCGACGTTCAGGACGCATTGAAGGACGGTGGCCGCGGGTCGAAGGGCTCCCCCACTCACACCCGCGCCCGCGGCGTGCTCGTGGTGGCAGAGGTCGCCCTGTCCCTGGTGCTTCTGACCAGCTCCGGCCTGATGATTCGCAGCCTGGCCGCATTGCAGGCCGTCGATCTCGGTTTCCGTAGGGATCACCTGCTGACGATGCGCCTGGCCATGGCCGCCAGTCGATACCCCGGCCCTGCGCCCATCCGCGAGTTTTACCGCCAGGTACTGGATCGAGCCGCCTCCATTCCAGGCGTCCGAGCCGCAAGCATCTCCATGGGCCGGGCGCCGTGGGAGACGCCGGACGCCACGGCATTCCAGATTGCCGGACAGCCGCCGCCTCCCCCCGGCCATTTGCTCGCCGCCGGCTTGGAGAGGGTCAGCCAGGATTACTTCCGGACCGTTGGAATCGGCCTGCGTAAAGGACGTTTCTTCACCGAGCGCGATGACGAGAATGCGCCGCCGGTGGCCGTCGTGAACCAGACCTTCGTGGACATGTATCTGGCGAAACAGGAGCCCCTCGGCGTTCGTCTGATTCTCCGGACTCCTTGGGAGATTGTCGGCGTCGTTGGGGACGTTAAGTTCGGCGGCCCGGAGGCTCCAACCGTACCCCTGCTATACCTTCCCTTCACGCAGAGTCCGCAAGTCAACGGCGCACTGGTCCTGCTGACCACCGGCGACCCGGCGAGCTTGACTCAAATCGTGCGCAGCGTGGTTGCCGGGATCGACCGTGACACGCCTGTCACCGCCGTCAAGACCATGGACCAGATTGCGCTCGACTCGATGTCGCACCCGCGGGCGCAGACCGGGCTTATGGCCGTCTTCGCCGGGCTGGCCCTCGTGTTGTCAGCCCTGGGCATTTACGGTGTCATGTCCTATTCCGTGGCTCAAAGCACGCAGGATATGGGCATCCGCATGGCGCTCGGCGCCGGCCGCGGCGACGTACTCCGGCTGGTCCTCGTCAGAGGCATTCTGTGGACCGGCGCCGGCCTGCTGGCCGGGCTTGCGGGCGCATTCGCGCTGACCCGGCTGCTCACCAGCCTTCTGTTCCAGGTGAAGCCGACCGACCCGTGGACCTTCGCGGCGGTCGCCCTGCTGCTCGCCCTCGTGGCGCTCGTGGCCGCACTCATCCCCGCGCGCCGCGCCACCCGCGTCGACCCTGTCGTGGCTCTGCGTTTCGAGTAGCGGCGCGGAGCCACGCGCCGCACTACTTTCTCACGTGCCGGTCGAAGAAGTCGAAGACCCTCGGCTCAATCAGCGCGACTATGGTTTCGTGCGTCGCTCCCGGGACTTCCACATATTCGGGGTTGAGTCCATGCTCCCTTGCATACTTGATAGTGGCGCGGACACCCGCTGCCAACGGGTCCTTGTCTCCCACCACCACCATCAGCGGCATGTCTTTGAACCTCTCATACGGGATAACTTCCGGTGTGATCGCGGCCGCGCTGGCGGCTACCGCCGCCCACCGCTCGCGGAATTTCTGGCCGAAGTACCAAGCGCCGCCGCCTCCCATGGAGTGGCCGAACAGGTAAACGCGCGAAGTGTCGATTGGGTACTCCTTCGTAACCAAGTCGTAGACGTTGAGAGCGTCCTGCTCGCTCCACTGTGTCTGGCGTAACCGGGTTGCGTCCATTCCTCCTCGGCTCGACATGGTGCTGGCGCCCCAGCCACCCGTCGGCCGGTAACCGAGAGGACAAACCACCAGATAGCCGTGCTGCTCGGCCAGCCTCGTCAAGATATGGCCGTCGCGGTCGAAGTAAAAGTTGTCGTCGCGGGTGGCGCCGTGCAAGATGAAGACCATCGGCAATTTGGAACGGCCGTCCCACTTCTCCGGCACGTAAATACGATAGGGCATCATCTCCTGCGCCTGTTCGAACCAGTAGTGGCGTTCATGGTCGCCCTTGGCCCGCCACAACGGATCATGGCCGGCTATCAGCGCTTTCAGTAATTCCGCTGACTGTTTCACGCCCGCCTGAAAGTCGTACACCACCGGCTGCGGAGTGAATGGAATTCCGAAGTCGGCCTGATTCAGACGGCGGCGGCCGATGTTAACCGTTTCCGCCAGCACGTACGGATTACGGATGCTCGCCTTCGTGCTCTCGTGCCCTGGAATGCGAGCCAGGCGCTCCTCGATGCGCGCGCGGTCCGACAGAATCCCCCGCACCAGATAGAGCGGCGATGCCACCGTGGCCACCACCGCGCCACCGTCCAGCAACTCCGCCGTGAGCTGATAGGCACCCTCGGCGACCCCCTCCAGATTTGCGCCAAAGCCGAAAGGCTGGTCGATCCAGTCGCGTGTCGAGATCGGGTACACACCGAGCTTCCGCACCAGCTCGTTCCCGGAGTCGGCGCTGCCCAGCGAGGCGCGCAGTTCGAGGGTGCCGGCCGGCTTGTAAGGGCAGGAGTAGAACTGCGAAAGCCGGACAATCAGCGGCGCGGCGGGCTCGGTGACCAGGCGGTCGGGCCGGAGGGCGAGCGACCAGGCGAACTCCTGTGCCGGTCCCCAAGACTGGTCCTTCAAAAGCGTGATGGCGCGGGCGAGCACGCGCCGCATTTCGCCGACCTGCCCGGCGTTCTGGAGCGTGGCGGCTTGCCCAAGTAATTCGGAGACTTGTGCCTTCACAGACTCGGCAGCCGGGGACTCACGAAGCAGGGTCCGCAACGGCGCGACCATGGTCTGGGTATCCGGTTGCTGATCGGGCGTGGGGAGCTGTGCCCAAACCGTAGCGACCGCTGCCAGAAACAGCAGCGTGCTTCGAAACGTGATCATAAGGATTCCTCCGGGCATCCAGATATGGCATGCTCTCCTGCGGCCGATCGCGATGTGGCGCTGAACATTTCGAGGCTGGGTCGAAGCGCAGGCTGCATCATTCCTTCGGTACTGAGACTGTGATATTCCGGTACCGGATCACGCCGTGGTGATCCCCCTGTAAGAAGAACGGACCAGGTTCGGCCTCATTGCTATCGAGCGCGCCGCCGGTGGGTCCGGGGATTTCCACGTTGTTGTGGTAAACCTTGCCATCGCGCAGGACCGTGACGTGCCGGCCGACAAGAGTGATATCAAACGACGTCCACTTGCCGAGGCCGGGTTCAGCGCCGGCAGGCGGCGCATAGTGGCTGTAGATGGCGCCCATTTCGTGGTCCGGCTGCGAACCGCCTTCGGTGCCGACCTGGACCTCGTAGCGTCCGCGCAGATAGATGCCGCTGTTGCCGTTTTCGGGACAGTTGACCTCGATGTGGAGCTTGAAGTCCTGGAAGGTCGCGGTGGACTTGAGGTTGGCCGCGCCGGGGCCGCGTTGTCCTTCCACCTCAGGATTATCATTGACAAGTTCGCCATTGCGAGCAATCCACTTGTTGTTCTTGACGTTGCCAATGGGTTCCCAACCAGTCAGGTCTTTGCCGTTGAACAGAGGTTCCGGGGCGGTCCACGCCTTGGGCATGGGGCGATCCAGCTTGGGCGCGCGGACGCCGGCGAGCACGGGTCCGTCGTTGTCTCCGCGCTTCTCGATGCCGGTAAGCTTGTCAGCCCCGGCAGAGCTGAGTACCCATTTAACGGCAGGCCTCTGGCCCGCGGCGGAGACCGCGACAATGATCTTATCGGATTCGACCTTGGCGCCCAGAATCGGGTGCCATGCGCCGCCACGCGGCTGCACGCGGCCTTCGATCTTGCCGTCGTTTTCGACAAGCTCCATCCACTGCGGGTAAGGGGAACCATTGGCAGGCGTGACAGTCATGTCCCAGCGGCCCAAAAAGGCCCTTGCATCCTGAGCGGCGGCGGTCCATGACAGGGCCGCGGCCAGGGCGGCAACGACGATGGTTTTCTGCATTTCCTCCACTGTAACCCACTGTGCGTGCGGAAGGAGACGCCGCGAGCGAACAATCTCGGTTCCGGACAACTCTTCCCACAAGCGGACAGCCAGCGGATCGAAATCACGCGCGCCTGCAAGGACTTGCGATTGGAATTCGAGTTGCGAGTCATAATGTTGCTATGCCCAGCTTTCTGAAGGACGTGCGGTTCGGATTGCGAATCCTGCGCCGCAGCCCCTGGTTCACGGCCGTCGTGGTCCTCACCCTCGGCCTGGGCATTGCGGTGAACACGACGGTGTTCAGTTGGATCGATTCCGTGCTGCTGCACCCCTTCCCCGGCGCCGGCGATCCGCGGGAACTCGCCCTCATTGAGACCGTGACCCCCACCGGGGAGTATCTGGTCAACACGTCCTATCTCGACTACCTGGATTACCGGGACAATCTGAAGCTGGTCTCCGGAGTCGCCCTCGGACGTTTCACGCCCCTGAGCGTCGGGGCCGACGGAAAAACGGCGCGTGCCTGGGCGGAACTCGTCTCGGCAAACTACTTCGATCTCCTGAAGGTCAAGCCCGTGCTCGGCCGCACGTTCCTGCCCGAAGAGGGACGCGACCAGGACGGCGGCGCCCCGGTTGCCGTCATCAGCTACGCCATGTGGCAGGCGCGGTTCGCCGGCGACTCAAAGGTGCTGGGCAAAACTATCCGTTTGAACCGGCACGAGTTGACCATCATCGGCGTGGCGCCCCGGGAGTTCCACGGCACCCTCGCCGGCGTGCTCTATGACGTGTGGATGCCGGTCACGATGGCCACGGCGATGGGCACCGGCAACGGCACCCTGCACTACCGCGGAACGCGCGACGAGACTTCCACGATTGTGCGGCTGAAGCACGGCGTCACCATCGAGCAGGCGCGCGCGGAAGTCGCCGCGCTGGGCAAGAGGCTTGCCGCGCTCTACCCTGCCACCAACCGGGGCGTCGACCTCACGGTAACGCCGCCGTGGCAGGGGCACCTGGGCGCCCAGGGCATGCTGCTCCAGCCGCTACGGATTTTGATGGCGCTCTCTCTGCTCCTCCTGCTGATCGTCTGCGCGAACGTCGCCAACCTGCTACTGGCCCGCGGGGTGTCCCGCCAGAGGGAGTTCGGTATGCGGCTGGCGCTGGGGGCCCGGCGTTCCCGCCTCGCGACGCAGCTCTTGATCGAGACGCTGCTGCTCGCCGCCGGCGGCGCGGTGGTCGGGGTCACGCTGGTTGTGTGGATGGGACAGTCGCTTTTGTTCCTGCTTCCCGCCATCGACGTCCCGCTGGATGTCGGCGGCGGATTGAGCCTGCCGACCCTCGGCTTCACGTTGCTGGTTGCCGTGGTCGCGACGCTGCTATCCGGCACGGTGCCGGCCCTGCTCACTGCCCGCTCCGACCTGAATGAGAGCCTCAAAGAGGGCGGCCGCAGCGGAGGCGCGGGTTCCGGCTCGCACCGTCTGCGCGGTCTGCTGGTGGTCGCCGAAATGGCCCTGGTTATGGTGGCGCTGATCGGCGCCGGGCTCTTCTACCGGAGCTTCAAGAACGCGAGCGGCATCGAGCCGGGGTTTGACCGGAGCAATATATCCGTGTCTCAGTTCTATCTGTCGAACGCAGGCTACTCGGCGCGGGAGCAGCGGGATTTCTGCCGGCTGCTCCGCGAGCGCTTGGAGTCGGAGCCGGGCGTGGTTGGCGTGACCTACTCGGATGTGGTCCCAATGTCGACGGCCTCCGGGGCCGGCTCCACGCCCTGGGGCCAAATCGACGTTGAGGGATACACTCCCGCGCCCAATGAGCAGATGATGATCCATCGCGCCACCGTTCCGCCCGGCTACTTCAAACTGCTGGGCATCCGGATGCTCGATGGCCGCGACTTCACCGAACGCGATTCGGCCGAGGCGCCCACCGTGATTATCGTCAATGAGACCTTCGCCAACCGGTTCTTCCACGGTAGAAACCCTATCGGCCGCAAGGTCCGTTGCGAGAGCCGCCAGGCAACGGTGGTTGGGCTGGTCAAAGACAGCAAGTACCACACTCCGATCGAGGGCCCAACTCCGTTCTTCTACACGCCGTTCCGCCAATGGTTCGCGCCCGGTCTCAACTTCTCGGTCTTCATCAAGACCGCCGGCGATCCGCTGCGGATGACCCCCGTCCTGCGCCGGGAGGCCTTGGCGCTCAACCAGGATGCGGTTTTCAGCACAAGGCTGTTGTCCGACGCCACCAGCGATTCCCTATTCGCGCAGCACGCAGCGGCCAGCCTGTTGGGAGTGGTCGGCGGGATCTCACTGCTGCTGGCCGCCATCGGCTTGTACAGCGTCATGAGCTACGCCGTGAGCCAGCGCACGCAGGAGATGGGAATCCGGATGGCGCTGGGCGCGCAGCCAGGCGCCGTGCTCCGCCAGGTGCTGAAGGAGGGCCTTCGATTGACCGTCGCGGGGCTGATTGCTGGAAGCGTCCTGGCCCTGGCGGCGGCGCGCATTGTCGGCGGAATGCTGGTGAATGTCAGGGCTTCCGATCCGCTCACATTCGCGTCCGCGGCGGCCTTCCTGGTACTGGTGGCCGCGCTGGCCAGCTACCTGCCGGCGCTGCGGGCCATGCGCGTGGATCCCGTGGTCGCGCTGCGGAACGAGTAGCGGACGAAACGTCCGCGCAGAACCCGGCAGGATAGAATAGAGCCGTCAACCCGGCTTGGGCAGCCTCCGGGAACTGCACCATGAGGGTCCTTCTCATCTCCGTGAACACGGAGCGGATCAACGTCCTGCCGCTGCCGCTGGGGCTGGCCTGCGTCGCGGCCGCCTGCCGGAAGGCGGGCCACGAAGCCGTCTTGCTGAACTTGATGTTCGAAGGCGATGCGGGCGAGACGATCCGGAAGTGCATAGAGGAATTCCGCCCCGGCGTCATCGGCATCTCGGTGCGCAATATCGACGACCAGAACATGGCCAGTCCGAGGTTCCTGCTGCCCGCTGCGCGGGACATCGTAGCCACCTGTCGAGGCTTCTCACATGCTCCGATCGTCCTTGGCGGAGCCGGCTACAGCATCTTCCCCGAGAGCGTGTTGCGATACCTGGAAGCGGACATGGGGATTCGGGGCGAAGGAGAGGCCGTGTTCCCCGCCGCGCTGGAGCGACTGGCGCAAGGCAGCGACCCTTACGGGCTGCCTGGCGTCTACCTACCGGGCCGGCCGCCCTCGGGTAGAACCTTCGCGACCACGCTCGATGACCTTCCACTCCCGGAACCGGAGCTTTGGATCCCGACGATCTCAGGCAGCCGCGATTTCTGGGTGCCGGTGCAGGGCAAGCGAGGCTGCCCGATGGGGTGCAGCTTCTGTACTACGAGAATGCTTGAAGGAAGGTCCATCCGCAAGCGCTCTCCGGAGCAGATTGCGGCGTGGCTGGAGGAGCTTGCTTCGCGCGGCTACCGTGACTTCGGTTTTGTCGACAACACGTTCAATATTCCGCCTTCCTACGCCAAAGGCGTCTGCCGGGCGATCATCGCGCGAAGGCTCGACATCAAGGTCTGGTGCATCGTCTACCCGAAATGGGTCGATGGCGAACTGGTGGAGCTGATGGCGAACGCGGGGTGCCGCGAGGTCAGCCTCGGCTTTGAAAGCGGCTCGGACTGCGTACTGAGCGGGTTCCACAAGAGGTTCAGGCCGGAGGAGGTCAGGGCGATTGCAGGAATGTTCCGCGAAGCTCGTATCGTGCGGAGAGGCTTCCTGCTAATGGGAGGCCCGCAGGAGACGGCGGAGACGGTTAATGAGAGCCTGTCCTTCGCGGATTCGCTGGAGCTGGATTCGCTGAAAATCACGACAGGGATTCGAATCTATCCGGAGACCGAGCTCGCGGCCATCGCGGTGGCTAATGGGATCATCTCGCCGGACGCTGATCTGCTTCAGCCCACGTTCTACCTCGCGCCACACCTGAAGGATTGGCTGCCTGCGAGGGTTGCTGCCTACAAGGTCTCGCGTTCCTGGGTGACGTAGGCGGCGGCCTTCCTGGCACTGGTGGCCGCGCCGCGGAAAGAATGGCGGCCGAAACGGCGCTTCTTCAAGAGCCTCTATTTCATCCTGGAACGCAACTTGATGGTCTTGCCGGCGACCATGAACGTCCCCTTCCCCAGGTGGTGAATCGTCCGCGG
Source organism: Bryobacterales bacterium (assembly GCA_963798455.1). Classification (GTDB taxonomy): domain Bacteria; phylum Acidobacteriota; class Terriglobia; order Bryobacterales; family Bryobacteraceae; genus CAWCTD01. The sequence continues at coordinate 1,650,080 of CAWCTD010000003.1, read as the reverse complement.
GCGCCGCCTGGAAGGGTCGATCCAGGCTTTGAGGACTTCAAGGACGAAAAGACAGTATTTGGCCACCATCCTTGTATCGACCACTTTGCATTCGAGGTTGGCGTAGCACTCGGCGATGAGCGGCGCTTTGACCCTGGAGGCGGCGGCTGGGGTGAGCTGAAAGGTCTCGAACTTGTCAAGGTCCCGGCCCGAGCTATTCCCGCAGCCCACGACCTTTGCCGCCAGATCCACGGTGGGGATGTTGATCACACATTCCTTGGTCGCCCTCAAAATGTCAAAGGTGAAGTTGCGGTTGCTCACCACGCAGCCTACGATGGGCGGCTCGAAATCCATCATCAGATGCCACGACTGGGTCATTATGTTGGCCCGGCCCTTGCCCGCGGTCGTGAGCAGCACGACCGGTCCCGGTTCGAGCAGGCGGTACACCTCAGACAAAGGAAACGATCTTCTCGCCACGATAATACCCCGCACTATTCTCGAAGTTCAGTGGGGCTCTTCCACCCGGAGGATCTGGTCCGCGGCGACATCCTTGAGAGTCTGAACAGCGCCGCTGGGCCACTGGATCTCGATGGCCGAGGCCGAGGTCTCCCCGCCCAGCCCGAAATGCACCCTCAGGTCACTGGTGGACATAAAACCGACCGAACCCGTCACGTGATTATACAGAAGGCGACCCGAGGGAGTCGTGACCTTCACCTTCGCGCCAATCGCATCGCGGTTGCTCTTCACTCCAACCAGTTTCATCAGCAACCAGTGGTTGCCGTTGCCGGCGGAATTGAGCAGAATGCGAGGCGCCTGGTTCAGCGATGTGACGACCAGGTCCATGAAGCCATCATCATTGAGATCGGCGAACGCCGAACCTCGCTGGTAGCCCATCCGCAAGAAGTCGTCTCCCATTTCGGAAGAGACATCGATGAACTGTTTGCCGTCCACGTTCTCGAACATGGTGTCGTGCTGCTTGGACGCGGGGGTGAGGTAATCGACATCGCCGTTGGCGGAATAAATGTCCTTCCACCCGTCGTTATTGTAGTCGATAAAGCCGTTGCTCCAGCCGGAAAGATGCTGGCTCAACTGGACGATTTTCGTTGCCGGCGAAACGTAGCGGAAAGACTTGCCGCGCAGGTTCCGAAAAAGAGCCCAGGTCTGCCGCATGAGGTTGTTATAAAAGATGTCGACGAAGCCGTCATTGTCATAATCCTTCGCATCCGCGCCCATGGCCGAGACGGTCGCCGCGTCGTCGTTGTAAGCCACGCCATACGCCAGAGCCTCTTCCTTAAACGTGCCGTCGCCCTGGTTGAGAAAAAGGAAATTCGGCTCGGTGTCGTTGGCCACAAACACGTCGATTCGCCCGTCGTTGTTGAAGTCGGCGATGGCGATTCCCATGCCCTTGCCCAGCGCCTTGCCGAGGCCGGACCGCTCTGTCACGTCTTCGAACTTGCCGTGGCCGAGGTTATGGTAGAGCCGGTGAGGCACCGCGGGATACGTCTGCGGATGGCAGTAAGTCTCGACCTCGCCCATCGTGCAGCGCTGGTCCTTCTCCGGGGTCCACAGCGTGTAGTTGGACAGGATCAAATCCAGAAGGCCGTCGTTGTCGTAGTCGAACCACGCCGCCTGGACGCTGAGCGTGTTCGGTGGTTTGGTTCCCAGTCCGGACTGGTCGGTCACGTCTGTGAACGTGCCGTTCCCGTTGTTGTGGTACAGCGTATTCTTGCCCGTGTTGGCGATGAAAATGTCCGGGTAGCCGTCATTATCGTAGTCGCCAACCGCGACGCCGTAGCTGAAATCCAGGTGTTCGCCGGCGACGCCCGCCTTGGCGGTCACATCCTCGAACGTCCCGTCCCCCTTGTTGCGCAGCAGGCAGTTGTAATAGGAAGGGTTGGTCTTTTTCAGCTCCGGCAGTTGGGCGCCGTTGCTGAAGAAGATGTCCATTTTGCCGTCGTTGTCGTAGTCCAGGATGCCCACGCCGCCGCACATGGGCTGCTGGAAGTACTTTCGGCCGGTATAATTGTTGTTTGTAATGTAGGTGATCTTGGACCGCGGGGCAATGTCAGTGAAATGCGGACGGGCGACCGCGCCCCGGGTTGCCTCCGCCAGGAACAGGAGCATCGCCACGCTCGCCGCGGCGCCGACAAACACGGGAATCGGACTGAGTCCTGGGGGCCGGAAGCTCATATCAGCGGGACCAATCGGCCGGAGATCTCCAGTGTATAATGCCGGCGGCGGATGCTCCAAAATCGGGGCCGCGGTTCTGCTTCTGGTCTCGTTCTTCCCAGCGTACGCTCAACAGAGCGCTCTGCGGCAAGCCGCCCGCCTGGATGCGGAGCACAAGTGCGCCGAGGCGGAGCGGTTCTACCAGCAAGCCCTGGCGCAGGGACCGCCCTCGCTGGCCGTCTGGAACAACCTCGGCAACCACTATCTGCTGTGCGGAGATCCGGAGAAGGCGCGATCCTCTTTTGAGCGTGTCCTCAAGCTGGACCCGCGACATGCCAACGCCAATCTGCAACTGGCTCGGATAGCCACCGACCAGCATCAGGGCGGGCGCGCGCTCGAATACCTGTCGCGGGTCGACGATCCCCAGCCGGCGGTTCGCCTGTTGCGCGCCGAGGCGCTGCACTGGGCGGGAAAGCCAGCCGAGGCGTTGACGCTGCTGGACGGTGTTCAGAAGCAGATCGCCGGCGACCAGCGCCTGCTCTTCCTGTACGGCCTGACATGCGGCAGGATCGGAGCGTACGCCCGGGCGGAGGCCGCGTTCACCGCCCTCCTGGTTCAGCACCCCGACGATTTCGACATCCTCCTCAACCTGGGCCGGGCCGCGGCCCGCGCCGAGCATTACGATCGCGCTCAGCGAGCCCTGGAAGTGGCGCTCAAGCTTCACCCGGATAGCGTGGAGTCGCTGGTGGGACTGGGGGAGGTAAGCCTTGCCCTCCGGGACTACGCGAGGGCCGTTTATCTCCTCGCTCAAGCCAGTAAACTGGCCCCTCAACGTCCCGAGATTCTGCTGGAGCTCGCGCACGCCGCCCAGGGTGGCGAATACTACGGCGATGCCGCGCTGGCTTACGACGAATACCTGCGGCTCCGGCCCGGCGATGCCGCCGCGCGGCGCGATCGCGCCCTGGTCTCGGCGTACACCGACGCCCGGAAGGAGGAAGGCTTGAAAGGGCTGGCGGGGTACGTTCGCGATCACCCGGATGATCCGCTGGGCTACTACGATCTGGCGCAGTTCACGTGGCGCGACCAGCCTCAGGTGGCCCTCGACCAGCTGGCGCGGGCGAGCCGCCTGGACCCGAAGCTCGTGGCGGCTTACCTGGACCGCGGGTGGCTGCTCAACCGGATCGGACGCCCCTCGGAAGCCGTTCCTGATCTTCTGAGGGCCGTGGAACTCGATCCGCGCAATTTCCGCGCGCTCGACCAGCTTGGGCTCGCCTACAGCTCTCTGGAGCGTCCCGCTGACGCCGAGAAGGTGCTTCGCAAGGCCCTGGCGCTCGCGCCGGATGATCCCGACATCCTGATGCATCTGGGCCGCACGCTGATGGACCTGGGGCAGGAAGACGAAGGCCAGCAGTACCTGAGCAAGTTCCAGCGAATCCGGCAGAAGAAAGTTCGTGGACCCTGGACGCAGGCCGGAATGATCGAATCCGCGACCCTCTCCGCTCCCGAGCGGACCAAGCGGGAGATCGAGCGCCTGCGGCAAGACGCACGCACCCATCCTGACGACCCGGAGCTGCAACTGCACTTTGCCAGTCTCCTGCTGGCGGACGGCAGGGTTGACGAAGCTACCGTCGAATTCCGTCTGCTGCTCACCAGGAATGCGGAGAACCGCGTCTGGCAGGAGGCGGGCGACTTCTTGCTTGGGTTTGAGCAGTATCCACTGGCGCGAGAGTTCCTGGAACGAGCCGCGGCCGCAAGACCGGCCGCTAACTTGGGCCTGGCGGTTGCAGTCTTTTCTATCGAAGGGCCGGCGGCGGCGTTGAAGGTGCTGGATCGAGTGCCGGAGGCGGAACGAACTGGAGACTATCTGCTTTTGAAGGCGAAGATTCTGGATGCGGCCGGGGAGACTGACGAATCGGAGAAGGTCCTCGATCAGGGATTGCGCTTCTCGGTCTCCCAGCCGCGGATTGCACAGCAGGCCGCCCTGTTGCTATTGCGCCACAACCGCAGGGATGCGGCGCTGGATCTGCTGACCCGGGCGGCGGGCACGGATCAGGATTTGTTGCTCACACGCGCCATCGTGCTGGGACTCATGGGCCGGAATGCGGACGCTGAGAAAGCCTTGAAAGATATCGAATCCCAGTGGCCGGAATGGGACCGTCCCTACCTGGCGCACGGTTTGCTGTTGGAGCGCGCTCAACCGCGCGAAGCGGCGCAGAAGCTCCGGACCGCCGTGGCGCTGGGGTCGCGGGAAATTACCGCCCGTTGCGCTCTCGCCCGGTTGAAGTCCCCCGCCTCTCCCGATCCGCAGTGCTCCTGCGCCGGGGGACTCGAAACTTTGCTGTTTCCGGCCTGTACCGGGCCTTGAATGGATCGAGATGCGATTGAATCGACTCGTGGTCCGCAAACTCGTTGTCGGCGCTGTGGTCGCCGCATGGGGAATCCTCGCCGCGCAACATGGTTGGCAACCGGCTGCCATTGCGGTCGATTATCCGGCTGACAAGTCGATATTCCCGCCGGAAATCACGCCCCCGGTTTTCCTGTGGCGCGATCCCGTGGAAACGAACACGGTGTGGCGCATCGATGTGGCTTTCGCCGACGGCTCGCCTGGGGTTCAGGCAAGCTCGAAAGGGGAGCGGGCCACCATCGGCGAGATCGACCCCCGTTGTGTCTCCCAGACGAACCAGCTTCCCAAGCTGACCGCACAACAGGCGGCGGCCAGGACCTGGACTCCGGAGGCCGGAACCTGGGAAACCATCAAGCAACACTCGGTGGGGCGCGCGGCGACCGTTACCATCACCGGTTTCTCGGACCAGAATCCGGGCAAGGTGGTTTCCCGCGGCCGGGTCGCCATCGAAACCTCCCGTGATCCGGTAGGCGCGCCCATATTCTACCGGGATGTGCCGCTGATGCCCTCCGAGCTGGAGAAGGGTGTCATCAAACCTCTGGCTCCGGAGGCTGTCCCGCTGATCGCGTGGCGTCTCCGCTATGTCGGCGAGCCCACGAGCCACCTGATGATGGAAGGTCTCCACACCTGCGCCAACTGCCATTCTTTCTCCCGCGACGGCAAGACGCTGGGAATGGATATGGACGGGCCTCAAAACGACAAGGGCCTGTATGCCCTCGTGCCCGTTTCCAGGCAAATGTCCATCCGCAACGAAGACGTGATCCAGTGGAGTTCTTTCCGGGGCAAGCTGGGAGGGAAGATCAGGGTGGGGTTCATGTCCCAGGTGTCGCCGGATGGCCAGTTCGTGGTGACCATGATCAACGGATCGGATGTGGGCCTGCCGCCCGTCCCAGGCATCTCCCGTCCCGGCGCCCAGCCGGACAAGCCCCAGCTTCAGAAAGACCTCGAAGGCAATTACTACGTCGCCAATTTCAAGGACTACCGCTTCCTCCAGGTGTTCTATCCGACGCGCGGAGTATTGGCCTGGTACAGCCGGGCCACGGGCCGGCTCCAACCGCTGCCGGGGGCCGATGACCCGCGCTATGTGCAAACCAACGCGGTTTGGAGTCCGGATGGCAGGTATCTTGTGTTTGCGAGGGCCCAAGCCAGGGTCCCGTATCCCGAAGGCGCGAAAGCGGCTGAGTCGGCCAACGATCCGAACGAAACCCCAATCAAGTACGATCTCTACCGCATCCCGTTCAACGGGGGCAAAGGCGGCGAGCCGGAGCCGATTGCCGGCGCCTCGCGGAACGGCATGAGCAATTCCTTTCCGAAGGTTTCGCCCGATGGCCGCTGGATCGTGTTCGTTCAGTGCCGGAACGGGCTGCTGATGCGTCCCGACAGCCAGCTCTACATCGTCCCGGCGGAGGGCGGCAAGGCGCGGCGGATGCAGTCGAATACACCGCTCATGAACTCATGGCACAGCTTTTCGCCCAACGGCCGCTGGCTGGTTTTCTCTTCGAAGAGCCGTTCTCCCTATACGCAGATGTTGCTGACCCATCTGGACAAGGATGGCCGTGACAGCCCCGCCATCCTGATCGAGAATGCGACCGCCGCCAACCGCGCGGTCAATATCCCCGAATTCGTGAACATCCCGCCCGGCGGCTTGCTGAAGATCGACACTCCCGCTACTGATTTTTACAGGCTGGCCGACGATGCGTTCGACCTGGTGAAGAAGGGCCAGTATGAGGCTGCCATCGCCGCGTGGCAGAAGGCTTTGGAACTGAGCCCCGAAGATGACCGAGCGCACAGCAACGTGGGGCTGCTCCTCGCCAGTGTCGGGCGTTTCGACGAAGCCGTTCCCCATTTCGAAGAGGCCCTGAAGGTCAACCCCGCGTACCCCGACGCCCACAGCAACCTGGGGGTCGCGCTGGCGGGCATGGGGAAACTCGACGAGGCGATCGCGGAGTTCGAGAAGGCGTTGGAAGTCAATCCCGCCTCCGCCGAGGCCCACAACAACCTGGGACGCGCCTTGGTCCGGGAAGGCAAGCTGGACGAGGCGATTACGCACTACCAGAAAGCCGTCGATCTCGCGCCTGACTCCGTCTCAATCCAGAACAACTTCGGCATTGCCCTCGCCAGACAGGGGAGGTTCGACGGAGCCATCGCTCATTTTGAAAAGGCCTTGTCGCTGGGCCCCGACTCCGCCGAGGCCCACAACGGCCTCGCCGTCGCCTTGGTCCAACAAGGACGGGTGGATGAGGGGATTGCGCATTTTGAGAGGGCGCTGGCCATCAACCCGGAATACGCCGAAGCCCATTTCAACCTGGGCGACGCGCTTTACTACTTGAAGGGAAGGGCAGCGGAGGCGCTCGATCAGTGGCGCATGGTGCTCCGCATCGATCCGAGCCATGTGGCTGCCCTGAACGAGATGGCCTGGGTGCTCGCCACCAGCCCCGAGGCATCTTTGCGGGACGGCGCGCAGGCCGTCCGGCTTGCGGAACAGGCGGTCCGAGTGTCCGGCGCACGAGACCCTGCGATTCTGGATACGCTGGCCGCCGCGTACGCCGAAGCGGGCCGTTTCCCCGAAGCAGTCGATATCACCAACCGCGTGCTGGCCTTCGCCCGGCAACAGAACAATCCGCGCCTGGCGGAAGCTCTCCAGGCAAGGCTCGCGCTTTACCAGGCGCGTACTCCCTTCCGCGACACCCGCCAGCCCTCGTCTCCAGCCCGCTGAGGGGCGACAAAAAAAGCCTCCATGCCAGCCAAAGAGCGGGCATGGAGGCTTGTCAGACCAGAGTGCTTCGGACTAGAAAGTGAGTCTCGCCCCGAGCTGCAAGCGCCGTCCGAAATCCAGCGAATAGATATCCGTGGAATGCCCGAACTGGCTGCTTGTAACCGACATGTTCGGGTTGTTCCAGTTCATGTTGTTCAGAGCGTTGAAGGCGTCCAATTTCAACTGGAGCTTAACCCGCTCTATGATCGAGAAGTCCTTGTTGAGCGTGCCGTCTATGTGGAAGTACTTCGGCCCCCGAATGTCGGAGTAATACCAGGGATTCGTCCGCCTGGTGTAGGCGGGCAACTGCGCGAATACCGAGGTGTTAAACCAGGCGCTGGGTCCCGGATTGGAGACATGCGGGTCTCCGTTAACCAGCATGGAGCCGAAATTCAGCAGGGTGCCGGCGTGCCAGGTCATCACTCCCGCCAGGTTCCAGCCACCCACCAGGGCGTCCAGCAAGCGCGGGGCGCCGCCCAGGAGCTTGCGGCCTTTGCCGATAGGGAGCATCCAGGTACCGGAGGCCACGAGCCGGTGACGAGGGGAGCCGGAATCCTCCGAAGTAAAGTTCTTCAGATAGTTGTCGACGTTGTCGTAAAACGTCATGTTGGCCTGAACGTTATAGTTATAGGCAACCAGCAGCGTGTAGCCCTGGCTGAAGGACTTCGTCCCCTTGATCTGCAAGGAGTTGTAAGACGAGTTGCCTCCGGCAATGGCGTCAATCTCGGTCAAGTTACCATACTGTGGATACATACGAGCCAGCGTCGTGAGCGAAACCGTCGCCTGGTTCCACAGCGCACCGGGGGATTTGTTGGGGATAGTGAGGTGGTAGAAGGGATTGGCAACCTGCACGTTGGTCGCGGCCCCATATTGGAGGGCGATCCTGGGATCGATCTGGTTGATGTTGTAGTTGGCGACGGCCACATGGCTTGACCGGTTCAGATAGTAGGTGACATCCAGGACGATATTGTCGGGCAATTGCCTTTGAAGCGAAATGTTGACCCGGTGGCTGGATTGGTGGAAACGGTTGGGGTTGACGAAGGTAATGTTGTCTCCTATCCCGGTATATGTCCCGTACGCTTTGCCGTACGAGGGGACCACCGGGAACGCGGAGGTGAAGGGATTCGATAACTGCATTTGGGGCACGCCCAGAACAGCCGGTTGGGCGTCGGTGTAGTTCTGGAAGCCCAGAGCCGGGGCGCTGAACTGATCCACGGCGGCCGAACTCATGTTCCAGGGGTTTATGTACCGGCCGTATCCGGCCCGCAGGGACATCTTGTCAGTCAGCCGGTAGGCCATGCCCACGCGAGGAGACAGAGTCCCCTTATCCGAGTTCCACGCTCCCGGGTGGCTGTCGCTGGTGAACTGGAACGCGCCGTTCAGAGTCCAGGTGCCGGTGTAAAACTGCTTGACCGCGGCCGGCATTTGGATTCCCTGGAGCTCCGGAATGGGCGTGGTGAGGTCCAGCGGGGCGGTAATCCGGTTCTGCGCTTCCGAGTACGGCACCTCGTACTCGTAGCGCAAACCGAGGTTCAGGGTAAGGTCCTTGGTGAGTTTCCAGTCGTCGTTGACGAAGCCCCCGAAGGACCGGCTGGATACGTTCGGGATGATCAGGCTGGGCATGGAGGTTTCGTTGCTGTCCCAGCCGCTCGGGCTTGCGCCAACAGGCACCACGGCTCCGAGCAGGAACGAAGCATAGGGGTTCCCCGCCACCGCCATATTCGGGTTGACGTACGTGGAGTTGGTGATATCCCCGTTGAATCCGAATCCGGGATTGGACTGCTGGAGCAGACTCGGGGCATGAGTACCAAGAGTCTCAAAGCCCGCCTTCAGGTAGTGAGGGCCGCGCTGCTGAGCGATCTTGGCGTCAAAGCCGTTGCCGCTGGGACGCTGGTCCCACATCCCGCCGCCCGGGCCCATATTGACCCACCGGCCGCCGTCGCCGCTGATGGACATGCGCGCCGCTAGCACAGGGATGGAAGGATCCGCGTATAGGGCCTTGTAAAAGGTCGAGTTTGGGTAAAGCGAAGCAAAGGTCCAGTCGGCGGGTTGAGCACCGAACCGCGACGCGTCAATGAAGTCGTGGTAATCGGCGCCCACGCTGATGACGGTCCTGGCGCCAAGAGTGTAGGTGGCGTTGCCCGAATAGGTATTGCCATCGCGCTCGCTGCCCCGATCCGAGATGAAGACCGGCGACCCCGTAGGATTGGTGACCCCGACCGGGGTGCGGAAGATCTGCGCACGGACGGTCATCGTAAGCTTGTCACTCGCGTGAAAATCCACACGGTCGGCGAAATTTTTGTACGGGTAGTTGGTCGGCAGCGAAACGGAATAGTTATTGAGGTGGTCGTAGCCCGTGCCTGCTCTGTTGGGTTTCCAAAGCGCACCCATGTACTTCACCGCGATGGGATCCTGCCGCCCACTGGGAATGATGTTGCCGCCGAATGGTGTGCGTGTGATGGTCTTGCCATCCGCGGAAGTCTGCGTGGACCACGGGTCGTAGATGACGTTCATCGCGCCCGCGCCGTTAATCGACTGAGAGAAATTCCCCGTGCGTTCGAGATCGGTCGGAAGCGTCGCATTATACACATTGGCCTGCGCCCACCTCCATCCCTCAAAGGACACAAAGTTAAACAACTTGTTCTTCAGAATGCGGTTGCCGACCGTGCCCCCGTACATCTGCTGACGGTCCTGGTTGACGGTACGGAAAACGCGGTTCGAGACGGCGGCCGCCCACGGATAGCGCCCGTAGTAGTAAGCACTTCCATGGAGGTCGTTGGTCCCCCCTTTGGTGACGATGGAGATCGCGGAACCGGAACCGCGCCCGAACTCAGCGTCCACCGTGTTCTCGGAAATGTTGACTTCCTGGACCATGTCGGGCGTGGGAACATAGCCGGTCTTGACGCTGATGCCCACGCGGCTGCCATCCACCTGCAAATCGTTCGAGTAGTTGGCGCCGCCGCCCACTTGCAGTTGGTTCGGTCCCCAACTGTTGAAAGGGTTGTATTCCGTGTTGGCATCATTTTTCAGCACGGAGGGATCCAAGGTGGCCAGCACGAACGGGCTGCGGTAGAGCTGCGGGACTCCCTGCGCGATCTGGTTCTCGACCGTCGTGTCCAGCTTGCTCGTGTTGAACTGCACCTGGCTTGCCTGCGCAGTCACGGTGACGGTTTCCGAAACACTGCCGGTGGTCAAGACCGCGTCGACGGTAAGGTCTCCGCGAGCCGCGAGGGGTATATTCTCCTGCAAGAACTTGGCGAAGCCCGGTGCCTGGACCGTAACGGTGTAAGAGCCGGGCTCCACGAGATCGAACAGATAATGACCCGTTTCGCCGGTTTTTCTTTCAACTTCAACGCCAGTGTTCACGTTGCGCAACGTGACCGCTGCGCCGACGACAACAGCCTGGCTAGGGTCCTTCACGGTACCCTGAATTCTCCCGCGGTACTCCTGCCCCCACAAGACCGCTGAAACAAACGTGGTCAGGAACAGCGCCGCGAGCACGATTTTGATTGTGCTTCTCAAATAGCCGGCCGATGTCGAAACCCGACTGGCGTGATGCAGAGATTGCACACGAAGACTACACTCCATTCTAAGACCTCCTATCCGAGATATTGTAAGCCCTATCAGCCTGGAGTTCAAGGGAAAAATATCCGCTTTGCTGCCAGTGAGTTAATGCCTTTCTCCGCCTCCTAAACGTCGGTTCAGGGCGGATTCGGGGGGCAGAGAGCACCGGCTCCAGATGGAACCAAACCGTCGCTCGTGCGTATTTCCTAGAGATGCGGTGGGCCGGCTATCTCTTCGGGCTTTTCGGGCAGACCCTCGCCACTGTCTGGCGCCACAAGCTCCGCAGCTTCCTGACCATGTTCGGCATCGCCTGGGGCATCGCGTCGCTGGTGCTGATGAGCGCGCTGTGCGACGGGTTCCGCCAGGGCCAGCGGAAGAACCAGTCGCAGCTTGGCGATAACATCGTCTTCGTCTGGAACGGACGGACCGAGAGGCAGGCCGGGGGCCAGCGGGCCGGCCGGCGCGTCTACCTCGACCAGCGCGACGTGGACGCCATCCGCGAGCAGTGCGCTTCGATCCAAGTGGTCGCCGGGGAGGTGAAGAACCAAGCCCCGGCCGCGAGTGAGTTCAATTCAGGTTCCTTCCTGACCTTGGGTGTCACCCCAGAGTACCTCCAACTGCGCAATTTGCCCGCAGCGCAGGGACGCACGATCAGCAGCGCGGACCAGGAAGGAGGCCAACGGGTGTGCGTACTAGGCGACACGGTCCGCAAGCGCCTGTTCGAAAAGCGGGGCGACATCCTGGGGCGGCGGATCAGCATCAACCGGTATCCCTACACCGTCATCGGGTTGATGGGCGAAAAGAACCAGAACAGCTCTTACGACGGGTGGGACAACAACAAGATCCTGATCCCGGAGTCGAGCCTGCTGCGGGACTGTCCTCCCACCAATCCCGACTGGCGGGAAGGCCGGGTGAGCGCCATCATCTACCGGCCGCTGTCGGTCCTGGAGTGGGAAACGGCGCAGCACCAGGTCCGAAACGTCCTGGGACGGCTGCACGGCTTTGATCCGGCCGACGAGGCTGCCACGCCGATGTGGGACATGGTCGAAGGCGCGGAGTTGTTCGACAAAGTCTTCGACGCCACCGAGATCTTCCTGGCCGTGATCGCGCTGGTAACGCTGAGCCTGGGCGGCGTGGGCGTGATGAACACCATGATGACCGCCGTGGCGGAGCGCACCCACGAGATCGGCCTGAGGAAAGCCTTGGGAGCGACCAAGCGGCGGATACTGATGGAGTTTCTCCTGGAGGGCTTGCTGCTGGCTGTGGCTAGTGGTCTGGCCGGGCTGGCGGTGGTGAGCCTGCTGGCATCCGCGGTCAATTCGCTCCCCATGCCGGAGATGTTCTCCGGACTGCCCATCAGCTATCGCACGGCCGGACTGGCGATGGCGGCCCTGGGTACGGTGGCCATCGCCAGCGCCCTTCCGCCGGCCTGGCGCGCCTGTCAACTGACGCCGGTAGAGGCCCTGAGGGAGGAGCGGTGAGGAGATGATGTGGCGCCGGGTCCTATCGGAAGCCGTGGCGTCGCTGAGGTTCTACCGGCGACGGACAGTGGTGACGGTGACCAGCCTGGCCTGGGGCGTGGCCTCCTTCGTAATGCTGATGTCCTACGGCAACGGCTTCGACTACGCCCTGCGCACCGCCTTCCAGGCCGTCGGACAAGATCTCATCATCATGGCGGAGGGGCAAACCAGCCAGCAGGCTGGGGGGCTGCGGTCGGGCCGGCGCGTGCGCCTGGAACTGGACGACGTGGAAGCGATCCGGAAGGCCGTGCCGCTGGTCAGGGCGATCTCCCCGGAAATCATGCGGAACAATATGACCGTGACTCGGGCCACCCGGGAGAAGCAGTATGGCGTGCGCGGGGTGTGGCCCGAGTATGAGTACATCCGCAACATGACCATCGTGGACGGCCGCTGGATCCACCAGGACGATGTACGCCAGCGGAACCGGGTCGCCGTCATCGGCTCCACGGTAGCCAAAGAATTATTCAGCGGCATCCCGCCCGTGGGAGAGGATGTTTCCGTGGGCGGCCAGCGCTTCACCGTGGTGGGGGTGCTCGACAGCAAGAGCCAGCTCGCCAACTACAACCGCAGGGACAACGAGTGCCTTTTCCTGCCATACGACACCATGGCGCTGTTCGCCGACCTCCGCTACCCCAGCTTCATCGTATGGACGCCGACGTCCGGCCTGGATCGGGACCATGCGATTCGCCAGGTCCGCGCCACGCTGGGGAACATCCACAAGTTTTCCCCCAACGATGACCAGGCGGTTTTTGTCCTTGCCTTCAGCCAGTTCATGTCGATCATCGACGGGATGTCTCTGGCCGTGAAGATGCTACTCGGCTTCGTGGGCGCGCTGACTTTGGGCATCGGCGGCGTGGGCCTGGCCAACATAATGCTGGCGACGGTGATGGAACGAACGCGCGAAATCGGCGTGCTCAAGGCCCTGGGCAGCCCCAGGCGCTTGATCCTGGCGCAGTTTCTGACCGAGGGGCTGCTGATCGTGGCGGCGGGGGGGATACTTGGCACGCTGGCGGGTGCGGCGGCCACCTACGCTCTGGGCTCCATGCCGTTGCTCGGCGCTTTGATGAAGGATGCCGCGGGCAAGGGCAACGTGGAGATGCACGTGTCGGTCGCTTCGATTCTGGTGTCGACCGGAGTGCTGCTGTTGGTGGGCTTGATCGCGGGGATGATCCCGGCGATCCGTGCCGCGCGGCTGGATCCGATCGAGGCGCTGAGGTACGAGTAGCGCGGAGCACCCGGCGCGGCTGTGTTATCCTCACTGACGGTTGTCCTTCCCCTGGGGAGTACACCGGCGGGTCATGAGATTCGGACGTAAGCCGGGCGGAAACGACCGTTTGAACGCGCTCGCCCGAAAGATCGAGGTTGTGGTGGAGCAGGACCGGGAGCGCGTGCGCCAAGCGCAGGAGTTTGCCCAGCTCCGCACCCGGGCTGCCGTGGAGTTGCACATGGTCTGCTCGGAATTCGTGAGCTCGATTAACGGGCTTCTGAAGAAACCACTGGTGGAACTCTCCCCGGCCGAATACTCCGCGGCCACATTCCGCGAGAACGGCGACAACGTATTTCAAATTAACGTCTCAGGAAGGATCGTACACCTGGAGTTCCACGCCACCGACACGCTGACTTCCACGGAGAAACTTGGAGCCCCTTACATCCTGGAAGGGTCGGTGCGCGCCTTTAATCAGCAGTTGCTGGAGATGTCGGTGGTGCCGGAGCAGCTCTTGTTCTGCTGCCCTCAGGGAAGCCGGTTGAACTGGACCTGGTTCGATCCCCGCGCACAGCGCAGCGCCCCACTGGACCGGGAGCGGCTGATCCTGCTCCTGGAGCGGCTGATGTAAGCGCCGTCCGCCTACTGCAGAATCACTTTTTCGCCCGGTTTGAGGCCGGCGACGAGTTCTGTCTTGACGCCGTCGGAGATCCCCAGCTTGACGGGGACCTTGCGGCGGCCCTTCTCGGTGGCCAGGTCCGGGACCTCGACCGAGGCGCTGCGATTCTTGTCATACAAGATCGCCCCTTCGGGGACCAGCAGCACGTTCGGCTTTTCCTCGAGAATGATCTCGGCGTTGGCGCTCATATTGGACTTGAGCTCGCCGCCAGGGTTGCGGATGGAGACGCGGACCTCGAAAGTGGTCACATTGTCCTTTTCCACGCCCAGGGGGGCGATCTTGGTGACCTGGCCCTCGAACTTCTTGTCGCGGAAGGACTCCACCACGATGCGCGCGCGTTGCCCCAGGTAGATCTTGCCGATGTCGGCCTGATCGACCTTGCCCAGCACGTACACGTCGCCGACGTCGCCCAGGGTCATCACCAGCGTGGCCTGGGAGCCGAGCACCAGGATGGAGCTAACCGCGTCACCCACTTCCACGTTTCGCGAAAGCACCAAGCCATCCATGGGACTGACGATGGTGGAATTGCGCAGGTTCTCCTCGGCTTGCTCCAGCGCCGCCTGGGTCTGCGCCACTTGGGCTTTAGCTCGCGCCACCTCGGCGCGGCTCACGCCCACGCTGCGCAGGGCGGACATCTGCTTGTTAAGCCCGAGTTGATAGGCCTTCTGGGCGTCTTCCTGGACCGCCTTGGCAATCAGGCCCTGCTCGTAAAGTTGCTGTGCCCTCTGCATGCCGGACTTGAGGAAGGGCAGGTCGGGGCCTTCGGCTTCCACCTGGTTCTTTTGGTGCGCGGCCTCGGCGGATTGTTCCGCGGCCTGAGCGGCCAGCAGGGTGGCACTCATCTCGCGGACCCGCGCGCGCAGTTCCAACTTGTCCAGTTCGGCCAGCACCTGGCCCTGCTTGACCCAGTCGCCGTAGTCGACCAGAAGGCGCTCGACGATACCACTGGCTTTGGACTTGACGTCCACCTTGGAACGCGGCTGGATCTTGCCGGTGGCGACAACGGAGCGGGCAATACTGCCCCGGGTCACCTCGGCAAGTTTGGCCGGGTCGATCTTGTTGTCGGGACGCAACGCCGCCCTCAACGCCACGAACCCGCAGCCAAATAAGACCAGCACGACCGCCAGCCAGATCAAGCGGCGGCGCATCCTGCGGTTGCCGCGATGGTTGCCGTTACCAGCCATGGTGCGTATGCCTCCTGCTCATCCGTGTCTTTACTCCCTCTGCATGATATACGAAGCAGCCCAGCCAAGGTTCCGTCCAGGCGGGCCGATATTCCACCAGGAACTTGTCGAACAGCCTGCCCGAAAGCGGGCCAGGACAAGACAGGAGTCTTATCCCACACCTGGAATCAGCAACTTGCGTCCACGTCGGGTACGTCTCCTGACTTGCCCAGCAGGTCTTTCAAAAAGTTCCCCAGGTGACACCCGGGGAGGTAGAGGATTCGTCTATAAAGGCCCCGAGTGAATCCTCCGATGGAAGGGATGGGAGCAGCGATGTAGATCGTAGCGCGACTGTAAAGCGTTGCTCATCAAGCGGTCGGACCAAGCAGCCGCAAGCGCAGCAGGGGCGCTAAGTGTTTGGTCGCAGTGGAAGTGGATCATGGGACTCACAGAGCGCGAGCTATGCCCGCCCCGCGGCAGTTGGCATGTTGAAGCAACAGCGGACGATGCTTTCCTTGACAGGCCGGCAGAATGCATGGTACAAATGCCTAAAATCCCGCACGCGCATTCTCTGGTTCGGAGGAAGTCTTCATGCATCGTTTCGCCACTGCGCTGTGCGTCGCCTTTTCCCTTGCCGTGTTGTCCGCCCAGGCTGCCGCCATCGGCATTGCCGTGGCCAACGGGAGTTTTCGTGTCGACAGCAGCCTGATAGTTGGGAACGCAACCTTGTTTGAGGGAAATACACTGGAAACCGAGCGTGCCTCTTCGGAGCTGAAACTATCCTCCGGCGCGCATCTGCGCTTGGGCGCGAATTCGCGGGGCAGGATCTTCAGCGACCGGCTCGAACTACATGCGGGGCTGGGCGAGCTGGAAGCCGCCAACGGTTTCTGGATTGAAGCTCGAGGTCTTCGCATCCGTCCCGAGGAACCAGGGTCGGCGGGCCGTGTGGCCGTGACCGGCGCCCGCGGAATCCAGGCGCTGGCGCTGGCCGGGTCGTTCCGCGTGACGACCTCGGACGGGACGGTGGTGGCGCTGCTGGCGCCCGGCAGGGCCCTGGAGTTCGAGCCACAGGCCGTGACCGGCGCCCAGGCGGCTTTCGAGATGACGGGTTGCTTGGAAAGAAGAGAAGGGCGGTTCGTGCTTCGGGACCCCATCTCCGGGGTGACCGAAGAAGTGCGGGGAGATCGGTTGGAGTCTAACCTGGGCCGCATGGTTCAGGTGACTGCCACCGTGGTCCCCGGGGCCAAGCCCGTGGAGGGCGCCTTGGAGGTCATCCAGATAAACCGAATGAGAAGGGTTTCGGGCGAGTGCGCTGTCTCGCCCGCGCCCGCCCCGGCTGCCGCCAAACCGACCGCCCCGCCCGCGGTTCCCGCCGAGGCTCCCAGCGCCGCCAAACCCGCGGCCCCGCCAGCCGCTACTCCGGCCCCCGCGTCAGCACCCCAGGCCCGAAGACCCGGGATGTCGCCGGCTTCGAAGGCGGTCATCGCGGGCGTGATCATCGGGGGCGCCGGTGCGGGCGCCGTGGTCTATTGGAAGACGCAGCAGAATGCGAACAAGGGCACCATCAGCCGCTAAGGGCGGCCTGGCTGGACGCCGGGCGGCGGGCGGCCCTGCAGGCCGCTCGTATGTCGCGCACCGGCTTGAGGATGTCTGGCTTGACAAGCCGCGCGGCATTTCGTATACGTTTTGTAAGACGTCAGCCTTCCGGCGCCGGTTTGCGTGCGGCGACGTGGCGCGAGGTCGCCTCCCCCTGAAAGTAAGGTCGCTGGACCGGGGCGCATGGCCCGCCGTGCATGAAGTGTGCGTGCCAGGTCCCGTTGGTGCACGACAATGACTACGGCAGCCAGCCAGCCCGAGTGGTACGCGCTCACGGTCAAGCCCAATCACGAGAAGACGGCCGCTCAGTCGCTGGAAACCAAGGGAATGGAGGTCTTTCTGCCTCTGTATCGGGCGCGGCGGCGCTGGTCGGACCGGATCAAAGAGTTGGAGTTGCCCCTGTTCGCCGGCTACGTGTTCTGCCGCTATGCGGCGCCGGAAAGGGCACGGGTGCTGGCCACGCCGGGGGTGGCTTCGGTAGTGGGTTTCGGCAACCAGGCTGCCGCGGTGCCCGAGGCGCAGATCGACTCGGTGCGAAGCATGGTGTTGTCCGGACTGCGCTTGAGTCCGTGGCCTTTCCTGAAGATCGGCGAGCGAGTGCGCATCGAAGCCGGCCCGCTGGCCGGCGTGGAGGGCACCCTCACCCAGGTCAAGGATGCCTGGCGCGTGGTGGTCCATGTCGAACTTTTGCAGCGCTCGGTGGCGGCGGAGGTGGAGCGCGACGTGGTTGCCGTCGTCAGCCGTGGCGTCGCCGGCCAGGGGCCGCGTGCCGGCCGGGAGAGGTCAACCGGAAACACGCATGCCCGTCTTTAGTCCCCGCACGCGTCTGGTCAACTTTCGGGTGAACCAGGAGGAGTACGCCGCGCTGGTCGCCGCCTGCTCGCAAAACGGCGCCAGGAGCGTGTCTGATTTTGCGCGGCTGGCGGTGATGCGCCAGGCGGGCGTCGACGAAAGGCATGCCGTCTCGATGCAGTGGCGCCTGGCGGCGCTGGGGCACAAGATGTCGGAGCTGGAATGCCGGGTACTGCAACTGCTCCGGTTGCTGGAGCCAACCAATTGGGATGGCGGGGACAGCCCTCGCAAGAATACGGGCGCGGAGCCGTGAGGCCCCCGCCTGGGAGGCATGAGAGATGAGAGTCCTGATCGCAGCAGTTTGCCTAGTGCTGATTCTGCCCGCGGTGTGGGCGCAGACGACGCGCGTGGATGAGGGCGCCAATCTGCCCTCCCAGAAGGTCGGACCGAACGACCTGATCGCGGTCTCCGTCTACGACTCCCCGGAGCTGACCCGCACCATCCGCGTGGGGCCGGATGGATTCATCCGGCTGCCCATGCTGAAGCAGCGCATCCAGGCCGACGGTCTGTTCCCGCTGGATACTCGAGTCGGCCATCGCCGAGGCCCTGCGGAGCGAGGAACTCCTGGTGGACCCGGTGGTAACGGTGACCATCGCCGAGTATCACAGCCGTCCCATCAGTGTGGCCGGCGCGGTGAAGAATCCCATTACCTTCCAGGCCGCCGGGCCCCTCACGCTGCTGGACGCTCTGACGCGCGCCGGGGGCCTGGGCCCGGACGCCGGCCCGGAGATCCTGGTAAGCCACATGCAAACCGGTGAGGATGGCGCCCCGACGGCGTTGGTACAGCGGATTCCGGTCAAGGCGCTCATCGACGCGGCCGACCCCGATATGAACCTGAAGCTGACGGGCGGGGAGGAAATTCGCGTGC
This sequence comes from Bryobacterales bacterium, assembly GCA_963798455.1. GTDB lineage: Bacteria > Acidobacteriota > Terriglobia > Bryobacterales > Bryobacteraceae > CAWCTD01. Next base: position 1,631,327 of record CAWCTD010000003.1, on the reverse strand, counting down.
CGGAGGCGGGGAAGGTTTACGTGGTGGGCACGGTGCACCGGCCGGGCGCCTTCGCCGTGCAAAACACCTCGGAGACCACCGTGCTCCAGATGCTGGCCGTGGCCGAGGGCCTGGCGCCGTTCGCTTCCAAGCAGGCCTATATCTACCGCCGGGACGAGACCACCGGCTCCAAGCACGAAATCGAGATCCAGTTGAATAAGATTCTGGCCCGCAAGGCTCCCGATGTCCCCCTCCAGCCGGAAGACATCCTCTACATCCCGGACAATTCCGGGCGCCGCATCACCGTGAACGCGCTGGAGAAAATCGCCGGTTTCGGAAGCTCCACGGCTTCCGGCCTTCTGGTTTGGCGGCGCTAGCCGGCAGGACGAGTCGCGAATGGCTGAACAAAGATTAGACCGCAATCTCCCCGCCGTCGTGGAGCAGTATGGATTAGCTGCTCCCTACGCTCTGCCCCAGATCCCGGAGGCAGAGCCCGAGGAGGCGACGATCCCCCTCTCGCACTACTTGTGGATCCTCAAGCGGCACCGCTGGAAGATCCTTTCGTTCGTAGTCTCCTGTGTGCTGGCGGCGCTGGTCGTATCCAGCCGCCTGACGCCGGTCTACGAGTCCACGGCCACCGTGGACGTGGACCGCCAGACTCCCACCGGCGTGATCGGGCAGGAAGCGGTCGCGTTCGACCACCAACGACGCGGACCAGTTCCTGGCGACGCAGATCAAGCTGATCCAGTCGGACTCGGTGCTGCGCCCGGTGGTGGACAAGTTCAAGCTGCGCGACCTCAAGGGCGAACTGGACGCTTCCGACAGCCAGAACGGACTGGCGCAGGATGCACCCGTGGTCTTGAAGAATCTGAAGGTGTCCCGTCCTCCCAATACCTACCTGCTGCTGATCAGCTACCGGTCCGGCGATCCGCAACTGGCGGCCAACGTGGCCAACGCCATCGCCAGTTCCTACCTGGAGCACACCTACAACATCCGCTACCAGGCCTCGGCCAGCCTGTCGGCCTTCATGGAAAAGCAGTTGGAGGAATTGAAGGCCAAGATGGAGCGCTCCAGCGCCGCCCTGGTGCAGTTCGAACGCGAGCTGAACGTCATCAACCCGGAGGAGAAGACCAGTATCCTCTCGGCGCGCCTGCTGCAGTTGAACACCGAGTACACCAACGCGCAGGCCGACCGGGTGCGCAAGGAGGCGGCCTTTCAGTCCATGAAGTCCGGTTCCCTCGAGGCGGCCATGGTCTCCACGCAGGGCGAGTCGCTGCGCAAACTGACCGACCGGCTCAACGAGGCTCAGGAGAAGTTCGCGGAGGTCAAGACGCACTTCGGCTCCAACCATCCGGAGTACAAGAAAGCGGCGGCGCAGTTGGCGGAAGTCCAGCGGCTGCTGGAGACGACCACTCAGAACATCAAGCAGCGGGTGGAAATCGAGTACGGCGAGGCGGTCCGGCGTGAGGGCATGTTGTAGAAAGCGGTGCAGGAGACCAAGGCCGAATTCGACCGCCTGAACGCGCGCTCCTTCGAATACCAGTCGCTCAAGCGCGAGGCGGAAGCCGACAAGACGCTGTACGAGGAACTGGTGCGCAAGATCAAAGAAGCCGGCATCAACGCCAGTTTCCAGAACAGCTCCATCCGGATTGCCGACCCGGCCCGGCCCGCGGTCAAGCCCGTGTTTCCCAACCTGAAGCTGAACCTGCTGCTGGCCTTTCTGTTCTCCAGCCTGCTGGCGGTCGGCATGGCGGTGCTGAGCGACGTGCTCGACAACACCGTGCGCGATCCGGAGCAGGTGACGCGCATCCTGGGGGCGGAGGTGGTGGGCACCCTGCCCGTGGTGAAGACCTGGAAAGGGCGGCTGGGGCCGGTCCCGACACTGGCGGGCAACGGACATGCGCTGGTGCCGGTCAACGGCAACGGCGACCACGCGCTGACCGGATACGACGAGGCCATCCGGACACTGCGCAACTCGATCCTTCTGGCGGACTTCGACCGCAGGCTGCGATCGCTGCTGGTGACCAGCGCCTCGCCCGGCGAGGGCAAGTCCACCATTGCCGCCCACCTGGCGGTGTCTCACGCCGAGCAGGGGCACAAGACCCTGCTGATCGACGGCGACCTGCGCCGGCCCAGCGTCCACCGGCGATTTGATGTGCCGAGTGCTCTGGGTCTGTCTAATGTCCTGGTCGCGGAACTGCCCTGGCAGGAGGCCGTGATCCAGCTCCCGAACCTCCCGGGCCTGGACATTCTGCCCGCGGGTCCGCCTTCCCGCCGCGCGGCGGATCTGATAGGACGGGGCCTGCAGCAACTGCTGGAAGAAGCCGGGTTTCAATATGACCTGGTCATCTTGGATGCCCCTCCTCTGCTGGGCTTCGCCGAGCCCCTGCAAATGGCCACGGTGGTGGATGGCGTGGTGGTCGTCACCCGGGCCGGCGAAACCAACCGCAAGGCCGTGGCGAGCGTGATCGCCACGCTGCACCGCCTGCGCGCGACGGTGGTGGGAGTAGTCCTCAACGAAGTGCACAAAGAAATGAGTGACAGCTACTACTACTACAGTCACTACGGTAAGTACTACAAACCTCACAGCGGGGCGTAGGTCTTCGCGCTGTAGCCCCGCGCCCTTGGTCCCTTCTTGGCCGCCCAGGCACCTTCTAAGCCGAAAGCCCGCCGATAGTCCGTCCGAAGAAAGCGCACAGGAGACCCTTCATGAAGCCGACGACACGTTTCAAAGTCTGGGCCCAGCTAGCCAGCTCGGCCTTCCTGGTGGCCTCCCTTGCCGCCGCAGCCACGCGCCCCGGCGACGGCAGTCTCCCGCAGGCCCGGCAACGCGCGTTGCCTGCGTTCTTTCTGCCCACCCGGAGCCCCGCCGCCCTCCAGACGGGGTACCTGCTGCGATCCGGACAGGTGACCGTCTATTTCGGCCCTTCCGAGAGCGTGTTCAAAGTCGGCAGCCAGCGGCTGACGTTGCGCTTCATGGGCGACCGGCCGGAGCCCCGCATCGAGCCCCTGGAGAGGCTGCCCGGCCGTGTGAACTTACTTGTGGGCGACCGGGCAGGCGATTGGAGCACAGACCTGCCGACCTACGGAGCCATCGCCTACCGTGCGCTCTATGCCGGGATTGACCTGGTTTACGGCGTGGCAGGAGCAAAGCTCGAGTCGGAGTTTCGGTTGGAGCCGGGAGCCGATCCCGGCCTGATCCGCTGGAAGTACCAGGGAGTGAAGGAGCCGCGCCTCGGAAAGGACGGGAGTCTGGTGGCAGAGGTCCGCGACGGCCAGATACGGGAAGAGCCGCCGATTCTTTACCAGGAGGAGGAGGGGCGTCGCACGCCCGTCGAAGGGGGATTTCGCATCCTGAAGGACGGATCGGTGGGCTTCTGGACGGGCCCGTATGACCGCGATCGCGGGCTGGTGATTGACCCTGTCATCTCCTACAGCACATTTCTCGGAGGCGGCGGGCTGGACACGATCCGCGCGCTGGCGGTTGACACGGCCGGCAACGCCTACGTCGCCGGCTACACGGATTCCTCCGATTTCCCCGTCGGCGGCAGCCCGTTGCAGCCGGTCAGCAGGGGGGGGGTGGACGCTTTCGTCGCCAAACTCAACTCTGCCGGAAGCGCCCTGGTCTACTGCACCTATCTGGGCGGAAGTTGGGACGACCGCGCCTTCGGCCTGGCGGTTGACAACTCGGGGAACGCCTACGTCACCGGCTGGACATACTCCTCGAATTTTCCGACCACGAGCGGCGCCAGACAGCGGGCGCTCGGCGGGGGCCGCGACGCTTTCGTGGCCAAGCTCAACTCCACCGGCAACGCTTTGCTGTACTCGACCTTTCTGGGCGGAAGCGGGAACGATAGCGGCAACGCCATCGCCATCGACGCGTCCGGGAACGCTTACGTGGCCGGGGACACTTACTCGACGAACTTTCCGGTCATTTACGGCTTCCAAGGCGCGAGCGGAGGCGGTCAGGACGCTTTCGTCTCGAAGCTGAATCCGGGGGCGACAAGCCTGGTCTGGAGCACCTACCTGGGAGGGGGCGGCGGTGACCTCGCGAATGCCATCGCGGTGGACGCCGCGGGCAACGCCTACGTTACGGGCGGGACTACATCCGCGAACTTCCCCGTTTTCCAGCCGCTCGCGAGCGGCAACGCCGGCGGGCAGGACGCGTTCGTGACCAAGTTCTCCTCCGACGGCAGGGCGCTGGCCTATAGCACCTATCTCGGCGGCAACGGTGGCACGGTGGCCGCCAACGAGATGGGCACGGCCATTCAGGTTGACGCGAGCGGCAACGCCTATGTGGCCGGGATGACGAGTTCGCGGAACTTCCCGACGGTCAACGCCTTCCAGTCCGTGCCTGGCGGCGGGACCATGGACGCTTTTGTGTCCAAGCTGAATCCGACCGGCAGCGCGCTTCTCTACAGCACGTACTTGGGCGGAGCCGGCGTCGACTACGCCTACGGCATCGCGGTAACTTCCTCCGGCGCCGCTGCCGTGGCCGGCTACACCTCCTCGTCCAACTTCCCGGTCTCGGGCGCGGTGCAACCCCTAAAGTCAGGCGGCTACGACGGGTTTCTGGCGTGGCTCGCGCCCGCCGGCAACGCGCTGGAAGGGGCCACCTACTGGGGTGGAAGCAACAGCGAAGCGGTCTACGCGGTGGCCCGGGACAGCGCCGGGAACACGTGGATCGCGGGACAGACTCTCTCCACCAACTTCCCTCTCAAGAACCCGATCCAGTCGGTCAACGCCGGAGGCTACAGCGCCTTCGTGACGAAGCTGGGCGATACGATGCCCACGGCGGTCTTCCGGTCGTCACCCTACGGAAACACCATCATGACCACCTATGGCTCCACCGCCCTGTCCAATGCACTCGGTACCATCTCCAGCGCTCCGGCGATTTCCCGGAACTCGGTTGGGGACACGTTCGTGGCGGGCCGGACCCCGGCCGGCTGCGTTTACCTGAACCATTTCAGCTTGGAGGCCCAGGCGTGGGATGGTAGTTGGACCTTGGCGGCCTGCTCGATGTCCGGCGATCCCGCCGTGGCTGCCGAGCCGAGCGGCGGGGCCTATGTTGTGGCGCGCGATGCGTCTTATTACTACTGGATCAACCACTATGTTCCCGGGGTTGGTTTCGGAGCCTGGACCGCGCTGGGCGGCAACTTCGCCACCGAACCCACGATCGCCCGCGCCGCGGACGGCGTCATCTACATGGTGGGCCGTAATGGCGCCGGTGTGGTCGCCAGCGGAAGATACGTGCCGGGGAGCGGGTTCCTGGGGTGGTTTCCAGACCCGGCGGCGCCGCTGGCGACGGGCAAGCCAGGCCTCACCATCGGCTCCGACGGGGCGGCCTACGTGGCCATCCGGTCGTTGACCGGTAACAACATCTGGATGGTTCGCCTCCAAGGCGACGTATGGGGGACGTGGATCTACGGCGGTGGCACTGCAAAGACCGATCCAGACTTGGCTGCGACGGGAGGAATGATCTACACCGCGGTTACCAACGTTTGGGATACCGTTTACGTACAGGCGTTTCGGGAAGGAACCGGAAACGGCTGGCAGGGCTCCTGGCAGTCTCTCACCGGGGCGCTCACCAGACCCTCCATCGCCGCCACCGGCGGGCGGTATTTCATCGCCGGGAAGACCAGTTCGGGCGTCCTGTACTGGTACCAATCCGGCGTCGGCTGGAGTTATGTAGGCTACCCGGGACTGGCGGCGAGTGAGTTGTCGGCGAGTCCCAAGTAGTGACTTTCCTTCTTTCAAGGGTCGTCTTCTCCTCCGGCGGGTGAAATGAGCCTGGATTTCCCGAAGAGCCGGACCATCGCACTTTGGATAGGGGCTGTCTGTGTGGTCCCCCTGCTGTGCATGGCCGTGGTGGTGCCTTGGCTCCAATCCGTCGTCCTGGTGGCCATCCTGTTCCCGGCGCTGTTGGCCTACTCACGCTTCCAGTTGGAAGGCCTGATCATCGCCTTCCTGGTGTGCCAGGGCCTGGTGCAACTGCTAAAACGAGTGATCTTCGTCTTCGGTCCGCAGCCGCAGGCGGTCTACCTCGGGATTCAACTGCTTCCCGCGTGCCTGTTGTTGATACTGGCCGTCGTGGCTTTCCGGAGGTTTTGCCGCGTGCGTCTCCCGTGGAGCGGCAGGCTGCTGGCGACGTTCGTGGCGGTGGCGACCTTGGCCACTGCCCTGTCGGCGTGGTCCTTGCCGTGGTGGGTCGTGCTGTCCGGGGTTCACCAGGAAGTGCTGCCCTTCACGATGTTCTTCGTCGGTATGCTGGTGACACCGCGCCATTTCGCCAGGATCGGGCGAACCATGGGGGTGCTGGCGGGCCTCTCGGTGGTCTACGGGCTGATTCAGTTGGGAAGCGGGCCGACGTTTGTAGACCGCGCCTGGGCCAGCGAAACGTTCTCCTATTCGATTCAGGGAGGCAAAGTGTTTGCCTACCTGGCAGGCGCGTCCTCAGATTTCCGCGGGTACTCCTATTACGCGGACCCGGTCACCTGGGGGTTCTCCCTGCTGGCAGGTCTGGTGGGGGCGACCCTGGCCAGAGAACAGGCGAAAACGTCGCGGTGGTTCTGGTTGACCCTGGTCGCGCTCGTGCTCGCCGGCGTGTTTTGCACTCAGACCCGAACCGTGTGGGCTGGGCTCGTGGTCACGGCCGGCGCCTTTGTGCTGTTTCGCTACCGCGCCTTCCGGCGCCCTTGGCTGGTGTTCTGCCTGTCCATGGGATCGTTCGCCGTGGTCGTGGTGGCCGGCGACTTTCTCTACCGGGAGTTGTTTCTGGCGCAACGGCTGCCTGTGTTCCAGAACGCCCTCACCGCGCGCTATCTCACCGTGGGAACCATCGAAGCCAGAATCTCGGCCTGGAGCGCGCTCCAGGATGCGATCCGTACAACGCCCGTAATTGGGCAGGGATATGGAGCCATGCTGTACGCCGTCAGGGACGCCGAGTCGGTGCGACTGGGCTGGAAAACCATCTCGCACAACTTCCTGGTCGATCTGATTCGCAACACGGGCGTGGCGGGAGCCTTGCTGTTTGTGTGGTTCTACCTGCAATGGTTGCGGGAAGGATTCGCCGTGTTTCGCGGGACCTTGGACCCCAGGCTGAAGCGCAGCTTCCTCTGGATCATTGCCTTTTCCGTGGGCAGCGTGATCACAGGCTACCTGAACGGAGACAACTTCATGACGTACGAGTTCTTCCTGATCATGGGTCTGCTCACAGGGTGTGCCACGCACCCCAGACTGGTGGTCTCGCGGCGCGAGGCTGCCTTTGCCCGCTATGGACCGAGCGCGCACAGCGCCTTCCCGTTGCCGACGGTCCGGAACAGGGCGGCTGTATGACAGGCCGAACAATGAGATAAGCAGCCAAGCCTGCGTTGAGGTAAACGACCGGGCGAAACCCGTACGAAGACGGCCGTGCCAACGGGATGATGGCTGCTCTTCTCGCTGAGCACCTGACACATGCCCTGCTGACCGCCGCATGATCATGACGTACTTTGGGGAGACAAGAAGCCGAGTTCTGAAACTCCTTCCCGCGGATTCCCTTCGTGGCCGCCTGGCTTGGGGTGCCTTCTGGTCCCTGGTCGGTGCGGTCGTCTCTCAGGGATCCATCCTCGTAGCTTCCGTCATCACCGCGCGTATCCTTGGCATGGCGGGCTTCGGTGAACTCGCGATCATCAATAGCACCATTGGCATGTTTGGCGTGTTCGCCGGCTTCGGCCTCAGCATGACAGCCACAAAATACGTCGCTGAGTTCCGTATCAAAGATCCCGACCGCGCTGGCCGCATCATCGCCCTCTCCTCCGTCGTCGCGCTTGCCACTGGTGGCCTGATCTCCCTTGCGCTCTTCATTTTCGCCCCCTCCCTCGCCGCCCGCACGCTGGCCGCCCCGCACCTGGTTCTTGAGGTTCGCATCGGCGCGCTGCTGCTCCTGTGCAACGCCCTGAACGGCGCCCAGACAGGCGCACTCTGCGGATTCGAAGCCTTCAAGGCAATCGCTCACGCCAACCTCATACGCGGCCTGTTTTCCTTTCCCGTCACGGTCGGTGGAGTGCTGCTGTGGCGTCTCCCCGGCGCCGTATGCGGTCTGGTCCTCGCCGCCGCCATTGCCTGCCTGGTCAACCAGTGGGTTCTGCGCAGCGAGTGCCGCCGCGCTGGCGTTCCGATACGCTATCGCGCCATCGCGAGCGAGCGCCGCGTTCTATGGGACTTCTCCTTGCCGGCTTTCTTGAGCAGCGCCATGGTGGCTCCCGCGGCTTGGGTTGCCGCCGCTATGCTGGTGAACGAGCCCAACGGTTACGCGGAGATGGGTGTCTTTAACGCCGCCAACCAATGGCGGACCACACTGCTTTTCCTCCCAGGCCTTATCGGCCAAGTCGTCGTCCCCATACTCTCCTCGCTTCAGAATGCCAGCGAAAGGCACCCTGCCCGCAAGGTACTCCTCGGCTCTGTGCTGACAAATGGCCTGTGCACTGTTCCAGTTCTTCTTGTTCTGCTGCCTTGCAGTGGCTGGATCATGTCTTTCTATGGTCGGGCGTTCTCACCCCGAGGCGCCGTTCTCCAAGTTCTGCTGCTTTCCGCAGCCCTGCTTGCGATTCAGACTCCCGTCGGCAATCTGATCGCCGCTTTCGGAAGGATGTGGGCAGGCCTCTTCATGAATGCGGGTTGGGCTGCCTGCTTCCTCTGCACCACCTATGGCCTGCTCGCTCTTGGCTGGGGAGCCCAGGCCCTCGCTTGTGCTTACCTCGCCGCCTATCTCGTACACGCTTTGTGGACCTTCTGGTTAGCCGCGACTCTTCTCCGGCCTTCCCAGAGGTTTTCAACATCCGCCCCGACCGGAGTCATAGCGCTTGACACACAATCCCTTTGACCGTTCCGGACTAGCTTCCCTGGATGACCTGTCGACGCCTCTGTGGCGCTCCCTGTTCACGCGCCTTGAATCAATCCAGGGCGAGTTCCTTGCCTCCCAACCGCATTGTGCAGATTATCCGTGGCCTAGAGACCCGCTCCATAACTGCATCAGAGTGTGGGAGTACCCTTTCGTCTACCATCACCTGCAACTCCACAGCGGTAGTCTGTCCGGACACCCTTTACCGCAGGTCGTGGACCTCGGGTCGGGCGCTACTTTCTTTCCATTCGCCGTCGCCAGGCTGGGTTGGAGGGTGGTTGCCGTCGATGCTGATTCTAGGGCGACATCTTCCGTGGACCGCGCCATCGGCGGGGTATCCGCTGGCGGCGGCGCCGTGACTTCTTTGCTCTCCGACGCCCGTTCCATTGCTTTGGAGGAGGAATCCGTCGACTGCGTTTACTGCGTCAGCGTTCTGGAGCACGTACCCGAATTCGAGGACGTAATCTCCGAAGTTACGCGAATCCTTCGTCCGACTGGCCTATTTGTGCTCACGTTTGACGTGGATCTGCGCGGTAACGGCGAGCTCGGCCCAGCCGCATATGGGCGCCTTTCCGACGCGCTCCGAGCCTCCTTCTCACCGGTCTACCCCGAGAAGGTGGTGCATCCCCTCCGGGTATTGACTTCGGACAACAGCATCTATCCTCTGTACCCCAGTAGCTCCACCCGGGATAGACTGATTGAACCACTAAGGCACTCACTGCATGCCGCCTACAACAGGCTTCGCGGTCGCCAGTTGCCACCGGGGCGCGTGCTAGCCAGCACGTACGGTGCCTGCCTGCGTAAACATGGACCGGCCGAGCTAGGCCAAACGCCCCAATGGAATTATTGACGACATTGAGGGCCACTCCCGCGCCGGCAACGCTGCCTAAGTTGCCGCTGCTTGATTGCCGCGTTCCCCGCTGGGTGCACGAGGATCTGGGACCCCGGCCATGTCCTGTTTGTGGCGCGCAGAACGTACAGGTCTTGCGCCGCCCCGATGACCTGCCGGTCGCCTACTGCGCCACTTGTGCAGTGTGGTATGTGGCCTCGTTGCCCAGGCCGGAGAGGTTGGAGCGTTTCTATCAGGACTATTGGGACGCCTTTCGACCGGCCCGGCGTGACGCCCGAACCGCGAAGTTCATGCTGTGGGCTGCTCGCGGAAACGCGCGCGCAGACCTTCGCATAAACCGCTTGGCCGCCATCCTCGGTACTCTGCGCGGGAAACGGGTTGTGGATGTGGGGTGCGGTCTTGGCGGCTTTCTGCTCTCGATGCGGGCCGCGGGGGCCCAGCCGCTCGGGGTTGAGATCTCGCGGGAAGCCCGTGAGTTCGCCAGGCAACACCTCGGCTTACCCGTCTATGAGGACCTTTCCCAGTGCCTGGCCGAGACTGGGCCGGTGGATGCGATTGTGCTCAACGATCTGGTGGAGCACCTCGCCGACCCGGCCGAATTTCTGGGAACGGCAGTCACGGCCCTGCGCCCGGGGGGAGTGCTTGCCATCTGGACGCCAAACGGCGGAGCGGCCGGTGCAAACCTCGCCTCTGCCAGAGAGTGGGTCGGCTTTCGCGTAGATCTGGAGCATCTCCAATATTTGTCCACGCGAACCATCCTGCTGCTTGCGGGGAAGCTGGGTCTGAGTGTGGAGCATATCGAGACGACGGGGTTTCCGCTCTTGGCGGGAATCGGCCGGGAATCCAAGGCGCCGTCCTGGTTCAGAACACGCCTGCGGGAAGCGGGCACTGCCGTCTCGTTGTCCGTGGCGGGCCCCATAGCCAGAGCCCTCTGGGGGACCCTCACCCAGCGGAGCGATACACAGGAGAGGACCACAGGCACCTACCACCTCTTTGCAGTTCTGAAGAATGGGTAAAGCCACGCCGGACAGCCGTTGGACAGAGGGCACGAACACGACTGGCCGCTCACAGCATGCAGCGAGAGAGCGTGGCATTTCCGTTCTCCTGCGGTCTTCGATGGCATGAGAATCCTATACGTTGCAAATCCTTCCGACATGTACGGCGCCAGCCGCTCTCTGCTCCGGCTCACCAGCCAGCTGGCGAAAGACGGCCACGACGTCGAAGTGATTCTTCCCTGCGATGGGCCGCTGCGGCCGCGCCTCGACGAGGCTGGCGTCAGGACGTTGATCCACACGGATCTTCCGATCGTAGCCAGGCGCAATCTGAGGACGCCCCGAGCGTGCCTCCACTGGCTGTGGCAGGTTGTCACCTCCACGATCCGGCTCACCGCCCACATTCGCGCCAGCCGGCCCGACATCGTGCATACCAATACTGCCGTGCTTGTCTCGCCGGGTCTCGCCGCCAAGCTGTGCGGCACGCCGCACGTCTGGCACGTGCGCGAGTTCTGCGCCGATGTCAGCCGTTTATGGCCGGTCTACCAATGGTTCATGTACGCCTTCGCTTCCGTCATCGTCTGCATTTCTGAAGCGGTGGCCGGCCAGTTCCACAGCAGGATCAGGAACCGAAGAGTCGTTGTGATCCACTGCGGCATTCCCGCCGACGAACTCGCTCCCCCCACCGCGGAGCGAGTCGCGGATTTCAGGCGGAAGCACGCCTTAACAGACCGTCTCCTGGTGGGTGTTGTGGGGCGGATCAACCTGGACCAGAAAGGTCAGGACGTTTTTGTCCAGGCCGCGGCCGCGCTGACCCCCAGATTCCCGGAGGTGGGCTTTGTGGTGGTTGGGAGCCCGTTTCCGGGCAACCAGGAGCACCGCCGCCGGCTGGACCGCCTGGTGGAAGAGTTCCGGTTGAGCGACAGGATCACCTTCACCGGCGATGTGGAGGATATCGCCGCCATGCATGCGGCACTGGACGTCTGTGTGTTGCCGGCGAGAAAACCGGAGGGGTTCGGTAACGTGCTAGTCGAGGCTATGGCCATGGGCAAGCCCCTGGTTGGGTCCGCGATCGGGGGGATCCCCGAGATCATCGAAGACGGCAAGAATGGTCTTCTCGTCCAAGCCAACGATGCAGGCGCGCTGGCCCGCGCGCTGGAGCGACTGCTGGCCGACCCCGCGCTTTGCCGGCGCATGGGCCAGGAGGGCCGGCGGCGTTTCGACGCGTCCTTCGAGTTCAGTGCCCGCTTCACGGAACTGTTGTCCGTGTACAGCTCAGTCTTGACACGCCCGTAACAGCCCTTTATGTCGACCCCGCGTAGAATTGGAATCGTTACAACCTGGTTGGACCGCGGCGGTGGATACGTAGCGCGCCAGTATTTGAGTGCGCTGGACTCCGTACATAACGTGTTCATTTATGCCCGTGGAGGCGACTATGACTCCACACAGGAACCGTTCTGGAACTTACCACATGTGACCAGAGCACCCCAGAACAGTACCCCTGTAGTGACTTGGGTTGACCGCTCTCACTTTGTTGCGTGGCTCGAGACTAATTGCATAGAGATCGTTCTGTTTAACGAACAGCACTGGTGGCCGCCGGTCGAGTGGTGCAATGACCTGGGAGTTCTCACTTGTGCGTACGTGGACTATTACACACCGCGCACGGTGCCCCTGTTCGCCCTCTATGACGTACTAATCTGCAACACGAAAAGACACCATAGCGTCTTTCAGTGGCACCCTAACTGCTACTACGTGCCTTGGGGGACCGAGACCGAGATCTTCCGGCCGAGTAGCGCACATCTGGCTGACGCCGATTTCATAACCTTCTTTCACAGTGCAGGATTGAGCCCGCAACGCAAGGGTACCGATCTTGTCCTGAGGGCTTTCAATAAGGTCGTGGGGCCAGCCCGCCTCGTCTTACATACACAAATGAACCTCGACCGCGCCATGCCTCACCTCCGCGGTATAATGTCTCGCCTTGCGAGGGAAGAGCGCTTGCGGGTCATTACGCAGACGGTCCCAGCGCCCGGCCTCTATCACCTTGGTGACGTCTACGTCTACCCATCCAGGCTTGACGGCATTGGGCTAACAGTCCCCGAGGCGCTGGCGTGTGGTCTTCCCGTCATTACGTGTGACCAGCCACCCATGAACGAGTTTGTCAACAGCTCTAACGGGCGGCTGGTGCCCGTGCAACTGCTCTATCCGCGGCGAGACGGGTACTATTGGGAACAGTGCGAGATTGATGAGGGTATGTTAAGCCGGGAAATGCAGTACTTCGTTGACGACGCCACGCGCGTGACCGAGATGAAGAGGTCCGCGAGGGTTTATGCCGAGGAGAACCTTAACTGGAAGCACAACAGCGCGGGCCTTTCGGAGATCTTCGGCTCAGCTCGGAAGCGAGTGTGCGAACCAAGCCTAGAGCTTGAACGCTTGCTCGATGAAGTGCATTCAGATCAGCTCCGACGTTTAGGTTGTGCGATACACTCCGCGAGCCCGTGGCTTTACACCGTCCTGAAGCGGGCGCGCAACACTCTCGTTCCACTTCGGGGTGAGTAGAGGGCAGGGCGCGGTTCTTAAGGATCTTCGAGTTGGAGCCTGTTTACGTGAAAGTCCCTCAACTTTACGCGGAATTGGTCCGATCTAAGTCTAGGGATGCTGACCAATGCCCAAAGTCTTTTTGACAGACCTTGCTGACGGCTACCAGGCCGCGGTTCGCAGCGGCCTCGAGTTCCTCGGCAGCGCGGCCACCCTGCGGCCGGGCGACCGGGTCACGATCAAGCCCAACCTGACCTTCCCGGTGTACAGGCCGGGGGTCATGACCGGGATCGAGGCCATCGAGGCCCTGTTGAAGTGCCTGAAGGAGGCGGGTTGCCGAGTCACTGTCTGCGAGTCGGACTCGGGCGGCTACAACCGTTTTTCGATGGACGATGTGTTCCGAGCGACCGGCCTTTGCGAGTTGGCCAACCGTTACAGCGCCCGCCTGGTCAACCTGTCGAAGGAGGCTTCACGAGACATCCAAGTTCGGGTCGGACTGCGGCGCCTTAGCGTTCCTCTGCCGCTGGCGATCACCGAAGAGACGGACCTCTTCATCACCATGCCGGTCCCCAAGGTGCACGCCAACACCGTGCTTAGCGGCGCGATCAAGAATCAGTGGGGCGTCATCCAGGAGCCGAGTCTGCGTCTGAAGCTGCATCCGTTCTTCAAGCACGTGATCTACGCCGTGCACCAGGCCCTGCCGAAAACGATCGTCATCATGGACGGCCGCTACGGTTTGAACGGAAATGGGCCGATGCGTGGTCAGGCCACCGAGTTGAGCTGGCTGCTTGCTAGCGACAGCGTGGTGGCAGCCGACCTGGCGATGGCGAGGCTGCTGGGCTTTGACTGGCGGCGCGTGCCGCACCTGGCGTTCATGGCTCGCCGCCAGGGGGGCGTGGTCTGGGACGAAATCGAACTTAACACCGACTACCGGCAGTTTCAGCGAGCGCGGTTTCGTCTGGAGCGGGAATGGACGGACTTGGCCGGCTGGTGCACGTTTCACTCAAGGTTGCTGGCCTGGCTGGGGTACGAATCGCGGTTGGCGGCGCCACTCCACCGCCTGCTCTATTGCTTCCGGGAGCCGTTCTACTGACTTCGATGCGCGGCGCAGAGCCAGTTTCGCGGCGTATTTTGGGCATGCGGGTGGACCGGACCAGCTACCGGGACGCGGTCGAGCGCGTGCTGGCCTGGGCGCGGAGCGGCGAGTCGCGCTACGTGTGCGCCGCCAGTGTGAACAACGTCATGGAAGCGCACGACTCGGACGAGTTCCGGCGAATCATGAACGGGGCCGACCTGGTGACACCGGACGGGATGCCGCTAGTCTGGGCGCTCAGGATGCTTGGCGCAGGCGATGCCGCACGCGTGTACGGGCCCGAGTTGACGCCCATCGTGCTCGGCGCCGCCGAGGGGGCAGGAGTGCCAGTGGGATTCTACGGGGCCACCGACGGCGTGCTGGCGAGACTCGTGGCCGCGGTGAGGCGCAGGTTCCCCCGGCTGGAAATGCCCTACGCCTTTGGGCCTCCGTTCCGGCCGCTCTCCCAAGCCGAAGATGAGCAAGTAGTCCGCGAGATTCGGGCTTCCGGAGTGAAAATCCTTCTGGTTGGGCTGAGCACTCCTAAGCAGGAGCGCTGGATGGCCGCGCATCGCGGGCTGGTCCCGGCGGTGATGCTCGGCGTGGGGGCGGCCTTCGACTTCCTGGCGGGGGTGAAACCCCAGGCGCCGCGCTGGATGCAGGACCGCGGCCTGGAATGGTTGTTCCGGCTGGGCACGGAGCCGCGGCGGCTCTGGTGGCGCTATTTGAAGCACAACCCCAGGTTCGCGGCCCTGTTTGCGGCGCAGTTGCTCGAGCGCAGATTCACGGCTTGAGGGGAGTCGCATGGGGACGACGTTAGAAGCGTATCTTGGCCAGCGGGAAGTGCCCGCCGTCCTGCCGGGCCAGATCTCCAACCCCGTCGCCACGGGCGTGGCAGTGGTGGCCAGCGATCTCGTGGCGGTCGCGGTCTCGGGGTGGCTGGCCGCCGAGGCCTGGAGCCACCTGAACAGTTCGGTCCTCGCGGAGTCGTACCTGCGTCTTTGGCCGGCCCTGGCGCTGTTCGCGGCGGCCTACGCCATGCTGGGACTCTATCCGGGAGTCGGCCTGAGTCCGGTTGAGGAGCTTCGGCGCTCGGTGCTCGGCACGACTATTGTCTATCTGGTGGGGTCGGCTTCCATCGTTCTGACTCGGGAAATGGACTTCTCCAGAGGCGTGCTGGTGGCTGGCTGGGCGTTGTCGGTGGTGCTCGTCCCCCTGTTGCGAGCGACGCTGAAAGGTTGTTGTGCGTCGCGGCGGTGGTGGGGCGTTCCCGTGCTGGTTCTCGGGGCGGGGGAAGCCGGACAGCGGGTGGTCTCCGGCTTGAGCGCCCAGCCGGAATTGGGCCTGAAGCCGGTCGCCTTTCTCGATGACGACGAGGAGGCCGGAAAGGAGTGCCGCGGAGTCTGGGTGGCCGGCCCTCTCTCGCTGGCGCCGGAACTGGGGCGGCGCTGGAAGGTCCGGCACGCGCTGGTGGCCATGCCCGGCTTGAAGCGCGAAGAGTTGCTGTCGGTGCTCGAACGCATGGGGACAGTATTCAGTCACGTGATCGTCATACCCGACCTGTTCGGGATGGCCAGCCTGTGGGTCTCCACCAGGGATCTGGGAGGAGAACTGGGGCTGGAGGTGCGACAGAATCTCTTGATCCCGCTGAACGGCTGGCTGAAGCGCGCTCTGGATCTTCTGATCGCGTCCGCCGCGGGCCTGGCCGCCGCACCGTTGTTGGCATTGGCGGCGATTTGGATCAAATGCGTGAGCCCAGGCCCCGCCCTCTTCGTGCAAGAACGCGGGGGCGGGAACGGCTGCTCGATCCGCGTTTGGAAACTACGGACCATGTTTCCGCACGCCGAAGAACTCCTGCGCCGGCATCTGGAGACGAACCCTGAAGCGCGAGAAGAATGGCTGCACTACTTCAAATTGAAGAATGATCCGCGCCTTGTGCCCTTCATCGGGAGCCTGCTGCGGCGGACCAGCCTGGACGAAGTGCCACAGCTATGGAACGTGATCAAGGGGGAGATGAGCCTGGTCGGCCCCCGTCCTTTTCCGCGCTACCATCTCGACCAGTTCGAACCCGGATTCCGCAACCTGCGTGCCAGAGTGCTGCCCGGGCTGACCGGCCTGTGGCAGGTTTCGGCGCGCAGCAACGGCGACCTCAGGGTGCAGCAAACGCTGGACACCTACTACATCCGCAACTGGTCGCTGTGGCTTGACCTCCACATCCTGGCCCGGACGGTGCGCGCCGTGCTGTTCCGGCAGGGCGCCTACTAGCCTGCCTCCACTTCCGCCCTGCTTTCACCCGCCGCGCATTGCGGCGGACAATCCATTCGTGACATACTGACCGCTTGCGCGACGCGTGGCACCCGGACATCTGGCGTCGCGGCTGTCAATCCTATTCACGGAGGTTTGCGCGAAAATGAAGCCCTTTGCCGGCCGGTTGAGATGGGCCCTTATTGTTTATGTCTTCCTGATCAGCGCGATGTCCTACCTGGACCGCGTGAATCTTGCCATAGCGGGTCCGACGGTTCAGAAGGAATTCGGGCTGACGGACATACAGCTCGGCTATGTCTTCAGCGCGCTGGTATGGGGTTACGCGCTGTTTCAAGCCCCCGGCGGCAGGCTCGCGGACCGTTTCGGCCCGCGGTGGATTCTCACCCTCGGCATCCTGTGGTGGAGCCTGTTCACGGCGCTGACAGGGGCCATACCGGCGGGTTTCGGCGCCGCCATCTTTGCGTTGATCGCGGTGCGCTTCGTGCTGGGAGCAGGGGAGGCGGTGATGTTTCCGGCTTCGAACCGGCTGGTAGCCAGTTGGATTCCCAGCAACGAGAGGGGAATCGCCAACGGCATCGTATTCGGGGGCGTGGGCGCCGGCTCCGCCCTGGCGCCGCCGCTGATCACCTGGATCATACTCAACTGGGGATGGCGTTGGTCCTTCTTCATCCGAGTACCCATTGGTATCGTGGTGGCCATCCTGTGGTACTGGCTGGCGCGCGACACGCCGCGGCGGCATCCTTGGATCACCGAAAAGGAACTCGGACACATTGAGGCCGGTATTCCGGCCTCGACGCGAGGAGTGGGGAAAGGCAAGACAGTCTCCTGGGGGACGATTTTCCGCAACCGGCCCATCCTCTTTGTCACGGCCAGTTACTTTGCGTTCGGCTATACGGCCTGGATTTTCTTCACCTGGTTCTTCAAGTACCTGAAGGACGTCCGGGGACTGGATTTGAAAGCGAGCGCCTTCTACAGCATGCTCCCATTCCTGGGGATGACTTTTTGCTCTCCGCTGGGTGGATGGATTTCGGACATCCTCACCAAACGTTACGGCAAGCGTGTGGGGAGGTGCGGAGTCGGGGTGGTAGGCCTGGCCGGCGCCGCTCTCTTCATTGCCCTTGGAACCCAGGCGGGAAGCGGCGAACTCGCGAGCGTCTCGCTTGCCTTGGGAATCGGGTCGCTCTACCTGGCGCAAAGTTCGTACTGGTCGGTCACCGCCGACATTGCGGGAACCTCGGCCGGCTCGGTCTCGGGCCTGATGAACATGGGCGCGCAGGTCGCGGGGGCGATTACAGCGATCCTGACGCCCGTGATCGCGGGTTCGTACGGCTGGACGGCATCCTTCTTGGTGCCCGCGGCTCTATGCGCGCTGGGCGCGATTGCCTGGCTGCTGGTGGATCCGACCGTCCGGCTCGAGACGGAATGAGCTTCGGCGTCGGCGCGCACGGACGATTTGTTCACATCTCAGCCGTGGCGCTGGCATCCCTGCTGGCGTTTGGCGCCCTAACCGTCTGGGTCCGGGAACGCTGGGCCGTCAGCTTGTTCCAGGCGGGAAGCTTCCTGCTGGGAATGGCCTGGGCGGTCGAGTGGGCTCTGGGACGATTCAACTTCCGGAAGAGCTTTCTCCTGCTGCCATTCGGGGGGGCCGCCGCATGGGGCCTGCTGCAGTTGCTGCTGCGCACCACCGTCTACCGCTTCGATACATGGAGGGCCGTCCTGTTCTGGACCAGCGGCCTGGTGCTGGTGGCCGTGGCCGTCCAGACTCTCGCGCTCGCCGAGACCCGCCAACCCTTCCTGCGTGCTCTGTTGTGGTTTGGCTTCGCGATGAGCGTCCTGGCGACGACGCAATATTTCACCTCCCACGGCAACGTCTTCTGGCTGTTTTCCTCCGGGTACCCCGACGCCATGGGCCCGTTTGTCTACCGCAACAACTACGCTGCCTTCATCGAACTGTTGCTGCCGTTGGCCGTGCTGGAGGCCATTCGGGAACGCCGCAACGCTCTGGTCCATGCCCTGATGGCCGGTGTCATGTACGCCTCGGTGATCGCCTGCGCTTCGCGGGCGGGATCCATCCTGGCCACCCTGGAGATTCCAGCCACACTGCTGCTGGCGCGACGGCGCGGCATGGTCTCCTTCCCGCGGATTGGCGTGGCAGTCGTCAAAATTGGGGCGCTCGCGGCCATCTTCGCGGCCGTGGTCGGGTGGCAGGTTCTGCTGGAACGCTTCCAGCAGAGCGATCCGTATGTACACCGCAGGGAGATGCTGTGGTCCTCCCTGGCGATGGCCAGGGAGCGGCCATGGCTGGGCTTCGGACTGGGCACTTTCGAGAAGGCGTATCCCGCGTACGCGACCTTCGATATAGGTCTCACGGTCAATCATGCCCACAATGACTGGGCGGAATGGCTGGCCGAGGGCGGCGTCCCGTTCCTGCTGTTGCTGGCGTCGGCGGCTGCCTGGTCGGTGGCGCCTGCCGTCCGTTCCATTTGGGGGATCGGCCTCATTTCGGTGTTTCTGCACGCGTTGGTCGACTACCCCATGCAGAGACTGGGACTGGCGGCCTGGGTGTTTGTGCTGTTGGGCGCCCTGGCCGCCGAGGAGCGCGCCCGGCGGGAGCGCGCCGCTACCCCTTGATCACGCCCATGGGGCGAAGGCGCGCCACCTTGCGGGCCAGGCCGGCCTGGTGGACCACGTCGATCACTTCGTCCACATCCTTGTATGCCTCCGGGACCTCTTCGAGGATTCCGTCACGGGTCTCGCTGCGGGCGAAAACCCCTGCCTGCTCCAGCCTGGAGAGGACCTCCCGCACCTCGCGGCCCTTGCGGGCCGCCGTGCGGCTCATGAGTCGTCCCGCTCCATGGCACACGCTGCCGAAGCTCTCCTTCATGGCTCCTTCCGCCCCCACCAGGATCCAGGAAGCCGTGCCCATGCTGCCAGGGATCAGGACCGGCTGGCCGATGCGTCGGTACGCGGCGGGGACCTCGCGGTGACCGGGCGGGAAGGCCCGGGTCGCGCCCTTGCGGTGTACCAGCACATCGCGCTTCTGGGCTTCGACCACGTGACGTTCCCGCTTGGCGATGTTGTGGCAAACGTCGTAGACCAGGCTGACCTGAGCGCTCTTGCCCAAGAGTTGCCGCAGGGAGCCTCTGAGAAAGTGGAGGATCGTTTGCCGGTTGGCCCAGGCGAAATTGGCGGCGGCGCGCATGGCGGACAAGTACGCCTGTCCCTCCGCCGAGGCGATGGGCACACAAGCCAGTTGCCGGTCAGGGAGAGAGATGTCGTAGCGCTTCATGGCAGCGCCCATCTGCGCCAGGTAGTCGGTACACACCTGGTGGCCCAGGCCGCGGGAGCCGCAGTGGATCAAGACCACAACCTGGCCTTCGGCGATGTTCATCACGCGCGCCGCCGCGGCGTCGTGGATGCTCTCGACGTATTGAATCTCCAGGAAATGATTCCCGCTGCCGAGCGTGCCAAGCTGCGGAAGTCCCCGCTCCTTAGCACGGGCTGAAACGTGGTCCGGATCCGCACCCTCCAGCCGGCCGCGCTCCTCGCAGAACTCGGCGTCGCTCTCCTCTCCATAGCCGTTCTCGATCGCCCACTGCGCGCCTTTTACCAGGACCTCGTTCAACTGTTTGGGGCTGATTTTGACATGGCCGGCGCCTCCGGTTCCACAGGGGATGTCGCGGAAGACCTGGTTCACGACGTCGTGTATCCGGGGACGGACCTCGTCGGCTACGAGCGAGGTTCTCACCAGCCGGACGCCGCAATTGATGTCGAAGCCTACGCCGCCCGGCGACACCACGCCGTGCTCGTAGTCGGTCGCGGCCACGCCCCCGATGGGGAAACCATACCCCTGGTGGATGTCCGGCATGGCAAGGCTCGGTCCCACGATGCCGGGCAGAGTGGCCACGTTCATCGCCTGCTCGAGGGAAAGGTCCCCGCCAATCTGTTCGAGAATGCCTTCGCTCGCAAAGATCAGAACGCCGGTGCGCATCCCCCGCCGTTCGTCCCGCGCGATGCGGAAGCGAACAGAATCAACCTTTTCCAGATGGACCTTGCCGGTCATGCTCACACGTCCAGGTACACCTCGGCGCACCAGCCCTCGGCATCCTTGGTGATCCTGAGCTGATGATAGGTCACGCCCTTGATGATCAGCTTGGGTTTGTGGCGATGGGGAGCGAGCGGCTCGCCCCGGCCCTGGCCGCGCACAATTCCGGCGGAGAGCTCGTCGATCCTGAAGGAACTCATCACCACCCGCCTTCCGTCCAGGTAATAGAGCACCTCGCTTAGCCAATTCACGAGTAGAGACTCGTCGTCTTCGCCGGTGACAGCGAGGGGGTAGGGAACTAGAGGCTGGACCTGGTCCAACTCCACGGCCACCGATTCCAGCGCCAGGGCGGCGTTGGCGAACAACTCCGTCTTGGTAAGGCCTCGGGCGCGAAACCCGATGTCCGCCGTGTGCTCGAGAATCTCAAACACGAACCACGTTCTCAATCAAAGCTTGGGCAGCAGCGAGAGGACCGCGGCGGAAGGACTGGCGATCACGTGGGCCGCGATGAGCTTGCCCAAGCCCTCGACCTTGGCCCTCCCGGCATCGACCGCGGCGCGAACCGCCGCCACGTCTCCCTTGATCACTACCGTGATATAGCCGCCGCCCAGCTTCTCGCGGGCCAGGACCTCCACCGCCGCCGTCTTCACGGCGGTATCAATCGCCTCAAATACCGCAATAAACCCCTGCGTCTCTATCAGGCCGACCGCGAATGCGGCTTGTTCAGACATTGTGCTCTCCTTCTTGTCCGCGGACGGGCGCGGGATCTGCACCGTGGGCTGCTCAATCAAAGGGCTGAAGTCGGGCTTGGCCTCGTAGGCCAGCTTGGAGTCGAAGCCGGGGGCCGGGATGGTATCCATCACCAGCGTGACCTGCATCTCGCCAGCGATGAGACGTGCCGCTTCCATCGCCGCGCGAATATCACCCAACGGGCCGGCGAACTTCATGCACACTCCCGGCTGGTCGTTCAGCTCCACCTGAATCACCCGGACGCCGGCCGTCTTCTCCATGGCGTCCACGATCACCAGGGCCGGCGACCAGCCGCCCAACTCAATGAGTGCTAGCGCTTCGTCCAGAGGACACCTCTCTGCTCGAGCTCGTGCAGCACCTCATAGACGATCTGTCCGATCTGGTCCTTGGCGGGTTGGCCGGTGCGCGGCGCGCAGCCGGAGGCGGGAGGTTCCACCAGGCCGAAGTCCGATAACAGGCACTGAAGCTGCGACTGCAGGGAGGACCGGTTCACCTGTTGTGACGGGGTCATGGGCTGGCGGCCTCGTCCCATCTTGAAGCCGCGCATCTCCGCCGCCGCCCGGAAGCCGTCCGGAAAGTCGAGCGGGTTCAGCATGGTGTCGAACAGGTCGAGAATGCGGAGCTGCCACTTCATCGCCTCCTCGAACTGCCCTGCGCGCGCCAGATCGTACATCTTCCGCATCACCTCGGGCATCGCGTTGCCGCTGGCGTTGGTGCCGCCGTCGGCGCCGAGGGCGAGCATGGGGACCAGCACGGCCTCCCAGCCGCAGAGGAACGAGAAGTCCGGCCTCTGGGGACGCACCGCCTGGATCATCCGCATCATGAACGACACGTCGCCGCTGGAATCCTTGATGCCCACGATTCTGGGAAACTCGGCCAGCCGGCGTATGGTCGGGAGGTCGATTGGGCTGGCGAAGGCCGGGATGTTGTACATGGTGACGTCGATCGGGGAGTTCTTCGCGATCTCCGCGAAGTAGGCGTATACCGACTCGGGGC
This sequence comes from Bryobacterales bacterium, assembly GCA_963798455.1. Classification (GTDB taxonomy): domain Bacteria; phylum Acidobacteriota; class Terriglobia; order Bryobacterales; family Bryobacteraceae; genus CAWCTD01. Next base: position 1,608,962 of record CAWCTD010000003.1, on the reverse strand, counting down.
CCAAGCGGTAGTAGAACGGCGACACGATCGCCACCGCTTGGGCGCCATACTGCAGGTAGGTCTCGCAGGCCGCCACGGTCTCCTTGACGTTGGCCTCGGCCGCGCCGGCCAGCACGGGCACGCGCCCCTTCGCCACCTCGCACGCGATCTTCACGATGCGCCGGCGCTCCTCGGCGTTGAGGCGCACGAATTCGCCCGTGGAACCATTCGGGTAAAGGCCGTGCACTCCCTTTTCTATGAGCCAATTCAAGAACCGGCGCAGTTCCGGTTCGTTGATCTCGCCGCGATCATCCAGCGGGACCAGAGTGGGAGTGAATATACCTGCGAGTCTGGAAGCCATTATTAAGATTCTAGCCAGGATTACCTTTTCGCTTACTGGCCACCATCGATTGTACAACCAACCGCCTCAATTGGAGCCGTTTCTCTCACTGCCTCCATCCCGACCGACTCCAGCGGCCCAGGAAGGGACAGTCTCTGGCTCTTTCGGGTACGCAAAAACCTGGAAGCACCTCGTTTCAAGCGGTTTCTTAGACACCTATCCGTCCCCTCCCTCCTTCGCCCGGTTGCCTTCCCCGCCGCGGCCTATCCGGTGGGCACCGGCAGCGCTGCGATCCGGCACGCCATGCTCCCGAACAGCCACCGCGTCAGGTGGCTCTCCGCCAGAACCAGCCAGTAATACCGGGCGTGTTTCACCAGCCGCCCACCTGTCTTCACCAACCGCTGCTGCAAGCTCGTCAGGGACCAGTTCTCAATCCTCTTCGGCAGCACCGGCCGTCGCCACAGGTTTCCCAAGCTGTAGGCGATCAGGCTCAGCCATAGGCGAACCTCGTTGGACCGAAACCGATGGCAACTCAGCCGGGTGATCTTTACCGCCAAGGAGCATTCGTTTAAGGACGCGATGGCACTCCTCTTTGAGAGTGACCCAACTGGTCGGCTCGTTCTACCAAACATTGAAGCGGTATTGACGCGTATTTCAGACTTGGAGGAGCGGGTTTCAGCTCTCGAGGCGACCCGAAAACCGCAACGACGGAGGGGGAGATGGGCGTAGGGAACCAACAGGGGCCCAGCCTGTTCTTGATGGTCAGAGGCGGGGTCTGCCCCCATTAATGGCGTAGAGCCAGAGCCCATGAGGTCTGGCTGGGAGGCAGGGATTCGAACCCCGATAAGCAGCTCCAGAGGCTGCCGTCTTACCGTTAGACGACCTCCCAGAATCCCCTTCATTTTAGCATCCCTTGTCCTGAATTCCGAAGCGGCACGATCCTGTTGGCGCCGGATGCTGACCTGGCTGCGTCAACGCGCTCGCTTCCTGCTCTTGGCCTTGCTCTTGCCGCCCGCTTCGGGCGGGGCTGGAGCCATCTCTTCCAGCGCGCGAAGCGGCAGGAACGCAAGCAACACAAAAGACGGCCAGAGTTGCGAGTACATGCGCGGGAGCGGTGTGGCGTACGGGGTTTGGAGCAACGTGGGATTCACAATCAGCGCGGCGCAGTAGCCGGCCAGGACGGCGGCAAGGATCACAGCACCGAAGGTCAGTGATCCACGGAGCCGAACCGGGAGGCTGACACCAAGCGCCAAAGCCAGAACCGCCAGGATCAGCAACGGATGCGACATCCCGGCTCCCATATCGTAGGTCGTATCGATCAATCCCCGTATGAGATTCCACCAGCGTCCCCCCATCAGCATGCGGGCGGTTGCATGTGCCGGACTTTGCGCCACCATGGGATTCACCCGGGGAACAAGGAAGAGCTTGAAACCCACCACCACCAGCAATCCCGGCAAGGCTCCGCCCAGCAACCAGGGCAGCCGTTGCAGCAACCGCCGCCAGCGGCCGGTCCACCATTCAAACGCGGTGAACGAGATCAGAAACACCGCCGCGAAGACGACACCCTCGTCCTTGGTCCAGGCGGCAAGGGACGCAAACAAACCAGCCAGCGCTAGAACGGGCCCGCGGAAGCCCGCGGGCGCTTCGCTCAGGAACACGGCCAGCAACGTCCCCAAGTAGTACAGCGCAAGAGGAATGTCGGAGTATTGCGAGGCGAACTGGTCCAAAAACGGCCGGTTGGCCAGAAGCACAATCCCCGCCAGCAAGGCCAGGCTAGTGCCTCGCAACAAGGCCAGCGAGGCTATGGCGAGGGCGACCACCAGCCCGCCGAAGAGGAACGTCGTGGCGATTGGGATCGCTGTCGTGGGCTCCCCGCCGGCGGCTTTCCAGGTCTCCGCGATGAAGCCGGATAACAGCAAAGGGTAGTCCGGATGTGTGCCCGTGAGTAGCGGCGAAACCGCGTTCCGCCACGTCTCAGCGGGTCCCGCCAGGTACCTGGCGCGAAGGTTCCAAATCGCCCACGCATCCCAACCGCCGTGCGGGTTATCCAGATTGATCTCGATCTCAGTCATCAGAATCGGGAGCAGGCAGGCGCCGAGCAGAAGCAGGATCACCCAGTTCCAGCGGAAACTGGGACGGTTCTGGGACAGAGGCGTCGTGGTCCGCGAGATTCGGGCGCGAGCGCGCCATGCCAAGGCTCCGAGCGAAGCGAGAATCACGGCGTCGAGCATGAGGATTGTGCCGGACGAGGCAGCGCCTGCCAGCAGAAGGAAGAAATACAAGAACGATGCCAGACCAGCGCCGGCGCCGGCGCCCAGAGCCACCTCCACCAGCGCAGCCGCCCAGCGAGGCCGCATTCCGCGAACGGGGCCCACCAGATGAACCAACAGCCAGCCAGACAGGACCGACGCCACAAAAGGAATGAATGCCATCTGCTACTTCTTCTCGCGGCGGAACAGCATCACGCCACGCCCGTAGTCCTTGACGAGCTTCAGGCCGTTCTCCCGCTCGAGCTGGCCGAGATCCGGCCGCCTGCCGAAGTTGCCCAGAACGAGATCGGGCTTGAAACTGGCTGAATCGCGCACCAGGATGTGGGGAACCATGTCGTAAAGGGCCACGTAGAAAGCGGCTGGATTGCCGCCTCTGCCGGAAGACACATCGGAGTAATAGCCGAGAGTGGAGGTCACGGGCAGCTCATCCCGAAGAGCGTCGAACCGCACCTCCTGCTTGGCGACCGCCCATGGGTCGGGATTCGCTTTGTAGTACGCCATGTACAGATCGAAGAAACCCAGCGACGAGCTCAACGTGAGCAGGAACGCGATGCCGATTCCTGTCCAGGCACGAATGGGAGAAGGCCGGACCGTCATCCGACAACCCTGCCGTCGCGCATCTGCACGATGCGGTGCCCGTAGGCGGCGGCCTCGGGGTTGTGTGTGATCATGAGAACGGTCTGCCCGAGCCGCTGGTTGAGGTCGCGGAGCAATCCGAGCACCACGCTGGAGTTTTCCGTGTCGAGGTTGCCGGTGGGCTCGTCCGCCAGCAGGATGGAAGGATGGTTCACAATGGCTCGCGCGATGGCCACCCGCTGCTGTTCCCCCCCCGACAGGGCCTTGGGCTTGTGACCGAGGCGCTCGCTGATGCCCAGTAGATCCAGAACCTTCCGGAACTGCGGGTCATCCCCGTGGTTCGCTCCGGCGATGTGGCGCGCGATGGCAATGTTGTCGGCGGCGGTCAGCGTGGGCAAGAGGTTGTATTTCTGGAAGACGAAGCCCACCTCTTTCTTTCGCAATTGCGTGCGGCCCGCCTCGGACATGGCCCGCAGATCCTTGCCTTGGATGACGACCGTGCCCGAGGTCGGGGGCGTCAACCCGCCGAGGATGTGGAACAGCGTCGATTTGCCGGATCCGGAGGGACCGATGATCGACACGAACTCGCCGCGCGTCACCTCCAGGTCCACGCCGCGCAACGCATGCACCTCGACGTCCCCCACGCGATAGACCTTCCGAAGGTCACGCGCCTGGATGACGATCTCGGCGTTACTCATAAGACAGCGCCTCGATCGCATCCTGGCGAGCGGCCTTCCAGGCGGGGTACAGAGAGCCAATGAGCGCACCCGCCACGGAGATCGCGCCCGCGATGGGCCACCATCCAGGCACGATCTTCTGCGTGAGCGAAGCCGGTACCAGCGTCATGATCGCCCAACGGCTCCCATAGGTCAGCACGATCCCTAGCAGCGACCCGGCTACGGCCAGAAGAACCGTCTCCCGGAAAATGATGTCGAGCACGTAAACGGGCGAGGCGCCGAGCGCTTTCAAAATCCCCACCTCGCGCGTGCGCTCCAGCACCGCCGTGTACATGGAGAGGAACACGACCAGGAAGCCCACGACAATGGACAGGCCGATGATGACTCCGATGAAGGCGCTCAGTCCGGGAACGTTGCTCACCGAGTAGAGAGAGGTCAGCTCCTCCATCGAGTAGATCGGGTAGTCCGGCAGCTTTTCTTTCAGGGCGGCAATGACCTGGTTCGTGTTAGCGGGGTTGTCCAGTTTCAGGAAAATCTGGCTGAGCTTCGCGGTGGAGCTGCTCAGTTGCTGGAGCGTGGAGCGAGGCAGCACGATTCTCGCCAGCTTGCCAGGTTCCACGATTCCGCGAACATGCCAGTCGCGGTTGAGCAGCCTCACCGTCGAACCGACCTTCAACTTGTTCTGATTGGCGTAGAACTGGTCCACGATGACGTCGTCGGGGCTGCGAAACGGGCCTCCCGCCAGGTACTTGAAGCCGCCGCTCATCCTGTTGAACTCATCCAGATCGATGCCGGTCACCGTGTTGACTCCACCGATGGGGTACACGACCGTTCCAGCGACCAGCTTCACGTGGGGTTGCTGGGCGAAGAAGCCCATCAGTTTTTCAGGCATCGAGGCGGTGCTCAATTGGATCAGGGAAGTCCCGGGCGCCCGCACGATGACGTCCGCGCCCACGCCGCGCGCCCGCCGGGCGGAGTCATCGAGCATGCCCTCGCTGAGTCCCACGAGTGTGAGCATCATGGTCACTTCGACGCCAATGGCCAGGACGCTCAGCAGGGTCCGCACCGGGCGGTGCTTCAGGTTTGCCACGACGAGCTTGTTGATCAAGTTCTTATTGTAAACGGTTCGCCTGGACTCACAGCCACAGGCTCTTTCTCTTCGAGCGCAGCAGCCAGATGAAGAAGGGGCCGCCCATCATGGCCGTGATCACCCCGACCGGCACTTCCGTGGGGGCGAGTATGGTGCGGGCCACCGTGTCGGAGACGGCCAGGAACGCGGCTCCGAGAAAGAAAGAGCACGGGATCAGGAGCCTGTGGTCGGCGCCGAACCGCAAGCGCAGCGCATGGGGAACCATCAGGCCGACAAAACCGATGGGACCCGTCAGCGACGTCACGGTGCCCGCCACGAACGACCCGGCCAGGTAGCCGACCAGCATCAGGCGATGCGCGGAGACGCCCCGGGCCGCCGCCCACTCCTCGCCCACGGCCAGCAGGTTCCATTCGCGCGACTTCCAGGTCAGGTAAACGGCGACGGGAAGCACCACAACCGCAAGCCACGCAATCGTCGAGTACGCCACGGCGTCAATGCCTCCCAGCAGCCAGCGGACGATGGCGAAGGACTGGCTGAAGTTGGCGACATATTGTAGGAACAGGATGCACGCCAGGCAGATGCTGTTGATCGACACCCCGGCCAACAGCAGCGTGAAGGAGGACATGCGCTGGCCCTCCGTGGCGATCCCCAGGACCACGGCCAGCACGACTGCCGCGCCGGCAAGGGCCGCGACCCAAACCGCGGGGAGACCGGCGATCTGGCGCCAGCCGGCGGAGATAGCGATGACCGCGCCGAGAGAAGCGCCGGTCGATACCCCCAGTGTGAAAGGCGTGGCCAGCGCGTCGCGCAGCAAAGCCTGAAACAGGGCGCCCGCCATGGCTAAGGCCCCGCCGGCAAGGAGAGCCAGCAAGACCCGAGGCAGCCGGACATAGAAGAGGATCTCGGCGTCGGGGGATTGCCCGGCAAAAGCCCGGGCATAGTCGATGTGGGCCGGCCCCACCAGAGGCAGGACGCACAATGCCACCGCGGCCAGCGCGGCTGTTCCCGCCAGCGCCAGCCAGAAGCGGCGTGAGGTGGCGGCCCTAACGGCCATAGGCAATCCACGGCCTCCCCGCCGGGGTCTGCCGGATTTCGGCATCTACGCCGAATACGGCTCGGATGGTTTCGGAATTCAGAACTTCGGCAGGCGCGGCATCGGCGACGACTTCGCCCGCCTGCAACGCCAGGATGCGGTCGGAGTAGGCCGCGGCCAGGTTCAGGTCGTGAGTGACCGCCACGACCAGCAGCCCCTGGCGGGCCAGGTCGCGCAGCAGGCCATAGATGGATACCTGATGCTGGATGTCGAGGAAGGTCGTCGGCTCATCGAGCAGCAGGACTTTCGGAGACTGCGCCAGGACCGAGGCCAGGATAGTGCGCTGCCTCTCCCCTCCGCTGAGCGAGCGGAAGTCGCGGTGACGGAAGGGCAGGGTGTCGGTGATGGCCATGGCGCGCTCGACGGCTTCAAGGTCCTCCGGCGATTCGAACAGACCGTCGCAATACGGCGTGCGGCCCATGATCACTACCTGCTCGGCGCTGAAGGGGAACTCGATCCTCACCGACTGGGGGACGAACGAGACTTCCCTGGCAAAGCCGCGGCGGGGCCAGCCCCGGACCTCCCGGCCCGAGTACAGGCAACAGCCCGTGTAGTGCGGCCTCAAGCCAGCCATAATCCCGAGCAGGGTGGACTTGCCCGCGCCGTTCGGCCCCACCACGGCGATCATGCAGCCCTCACTCAGCTCCAGGGTCGCGCCGCGGAGCACTTCCGTGCCGTTATAGCGCATGCCGACGTCGGACAGCGAAAACAACCCGGTCACGGCGCCACCTCCGGGTGCAGCATGGCGGCGATCTCGCGGGCGGCTTGCGTAACCCGCGGCCCCGGGACGACGAAGATGTCGGAGGCCACGGCGAAGACCCGGTTCTGTCTTACCGCCTTAAGGCTGGGGTAGCGCTTCCACAGGGCGACCACCGCGCGCCTCTGCTGGCCGGTGATCCCCACAGTCTGGGCCATCTCGCCCATGTCGATGATGACATCGGGGTCCCGCGCCAGGACTTCTTCCAGGCTCACTTTGGAGTAAGCGGCAGGCGCGTCGTGGAAGACGTTCTCTCCCCCGGCGATCTGGATGAGATCGTCGAGGTAGGTGGAGCCGCCGGCCGCGATCAAGTCCTCTACCCTCCCGGGCGTCCGTCCGACCACAAACATGACCCGGCTGCGAGGAAACCGAGAGCTGCGCTCACGGATGCTCTCCAGGCTCCCCCGTATCCGGATGCACAGATCCTCGGCCCGCGCCTTCGCTCCCGCCGCTTGGCCGATGGCCCGAATGGACTCGTAGATGCCCGGAATCGTGGCATCCTCCACCTCCAGCACGTTCAGGTTCAACTTGGGCAGAGAGAGCGCCTGGCGAATCATGCTCTTTTCGGCGATCACCAGGTCGGGGCGCAGGGCCAGAACCGCTTCCACGTCGGGGTGCAAGTAGTTGCCGATCTTCGGCTTGAGGGCGGCCTCGGGAGGATAGTGGCAGAAACTGGTGACACCCACGACGCGGTCACCCAGCCCCAGCGCATACAGCATCTCCGTGATGCTCGGCGCCGTGGAAACGATGCGCCTGGGCTGGGCCGCACAGGCAGAAACCAGCAACAGAAGCGGGATGAAGCGGGCTACCATTCCACGCGCATGCCTCCTGCGATCCCTCGGGACAGACTACTGTAGCCGAGGGCCTCCTGGTAGCGGCTGTTCAGCAGGTTGTCGGCCCGCAAAAATGGGGAGACGTGCCGGGACAAGCGGTACGACCCGGCGGCGTATACATTCTGATATCCCGGATTCCGGCTGACGCCCAGCAGATCGGCATCCTGGCGCTCCCCAACCAAAATCGCGCCCGCCGTGAACCACCAGCGGCGCGGGACGAAGGCGAGCGACAGGGAGCCCGAATTGCCCGGGCGCCGGGCGAGCTCCTGCCCGACCCCATAGAAGGGGCTTGTCGGTGTATTCGATCGGATGATCCGCGTCCACAGATGCGTGTACGCCGCGGTCAGGGTCAAGCTACCGGCAAGCCGGGCGCGCCCGGAGAACTCAAGACCTCGGGCGCGACTGGACTGGATGTTTTGCCAGGTCCCCCACGGGGCACTCGGCAAACTGGTGAAAGCGATCAGGTCGTCGAATGAGTTCCGGAACAGGGTCACTTCCGTCCGGGCGCGCCGTCCGAACCATTCCTGCGCCAGGCCAGCCTCGTAGCTGGCGGTCTTCTCGGGTCGAAGGCTGGGATTTCCGACGAACCAGGGGTCGTGGGCGTAGTTCTGGAGCAGGCTCGGCTCCGTGATCCCGCGTCCCGCGCTCACCCGCAGGAACGTCGAAGAGAGCGGGCCGTGCCGGCCTGCGAGGAGGAATCCCAGCGCCCCGCGCGGGGCCAGCTTCTTGCCGTAGGCGCTGCTGTGTTCCGCGCGCAGGCCGCCGGACAGGAAGACCCGTCCCGCCAGCGTCCGCTCTGCGTGCACGAACAGGCCATGATTGTCGCGTGCGACGTTGGCGGCGGAGATGTCACCCTCCTGCCGCTCGTAGTCGTAGCCGAAGACGACGGTGGCGCCGGCGCGAGTCAGGGTCCCCTGGTATCCCAGGCGCTTCCTGGACGTGGCGCTTAGGAACGGCTCGGTCAGAGGATAGAGCGTCACGCTCTGGGTCACCAGGCGCGTTCCTTGAGGGATCACGGCCGGGAGGTGAGCCGGGTCCAGCAGGCTGACCAGGTAGGTTCGCGGCTGCGGCAGTGGCACGTCTCGAACCAGGGCCGCCAGTGCGTATGGGCCCTCGCCCATTGCGTCGGTGTACAGGTCGCGGACTCGGTGGTAAGCGAACGTAAACTGCTGCAAGTAGTCGCCGCCGCGCGCATCGTCCAGCCTGAGCGACAGCGAACTGTCCCGGTTGGTCTCCCTGGCGTCGAAGTCAACCAGTCCATAGGCCACCTGCCCGGGCACTCCCACCACGGAGTCCATCTCCCGCAGGACCCCTCGGAGTTGAGTGGCCGGGGCGAGGCGCAAACCGATGTTGGCGCTCCCGGTCGTGTTCCGGTAATCGTCGTTGGGAAACTCGCCGGCCGTACGAAGTTGCCCGGTGTATAGAGAGTAGTCCACCAAGGAACCCGAGCCTCCGGCCAATTTAGCCTGCCAGGCATCTGTAAGGAAACTGCCGCGCTCGTAAGAGACCGAGCCCACCGGAGTCGTCTTCTCGGGGTCGCCGCGCCGGGTGAACATCTGGACCACCCCGCTTGCGGCCTCTGCCCCAAACAGCGCGCTCTCGGGACCGCGGATAACCTCCACACGGTCGATGTCGCCACTGGTGAGGTGGGCGAAATTGAACTCGCCCCCCGGATCGTTCAGCGGTACCCCGTCTAGAAGGACGAGGGTTCCCGTTGACTCAGCGCCCCGGGTGAAGACCGACGTCTGCCCACCGTGACGGCCGGTCATGGTCACCTGGAGTCCCGGCAGTTCCCGAAGGACGTCAGCGATGGGCGGAAACAGGCGCCGGGAGAGATCGTCCGCGTTGAGAACACTGGCCGCCACACCGGCTTCCTCGACGGTCGTCTCGTGGCGCGTGGCGGTCACCACGATCTGCTCCATGACGCCGGCCACGGCCAGATCGATCCGCGCGTCCGCGGCTGAATCGAGCTCGACCCGGCGTGGTTCGAAGCCGGGGGCCGAGACAAGTGACTGGCAGCGCCCGATGCCTGCCACCGCGAAGTGGCCGTCGGGACCCGTGAGAACAGCTTGGCCGGCGCATTCGACGCGGGCGCCCAGGATCGGCCGCCCGTCGGGATCGAGCACAGTGCCCTGGACTCCGCCCGGTTGCGCAGTCAGGGTACAGACGCCGGCAATCAACTGGAAACAGAGGACGAAATGTTTGTGCATGAGACGTTCCCCCTCGGAACGCGTCACTCATCCAGCCAGAAACCGGTCTCCTGACTCGCGACTTGGCCTTTCCCTGGCGGGTTGCACGGCCTTCCCGTTTTCGCGGTGACCGCGCGGCCATATTGCCTGTCGCTCACAGTTGCGGGGCAGTGACGGCTTTAAACCGTCTTCCCGTTCACTTCTGGCTCGCTGGTGATGGTTGTGAAATATCGATCGGCAGTGCCGCCCTCAGAGCAGCCTGAGACCAGCACCGACAATGGAAAGTATAGCAGGGAAGATGTGGAGCGGAGGCGCTTCAGGCGAAAAAAACAGCCTTGTCCGCTCCGAGGGAAGCCGAGCGACGCTCCGTGAACTGGAAACGCCGGAACTCAAAGGCGACGCGGAGCGTTTCCGCTTCCTGCCCAATGCGGACAACCCAGCCCACGCATTCGAGGCAACGCTGGCCGTCGGCCGAGCGAGGCAGATCGAGGAGGATGCGTGCAGTCTGGCCGACCGCCGGCAACGGATCGGGTGATCCGCCCGATTCTAAAGCGAGAAGCAAGCCGGACCGGCTCATGTTCAAGCTCACGCCCGAGAGAGTCCCGAAGAGCCCTGCCGGAGAGTGGGCCTGGCAGGGCAACTGCACTTCATACCGCGTTCCGCGCCTGTGGTCGGGAGACTTCATGGTCCTAGAGACACACTACCGCAAGAAGGGGCTCAAGCGGACCTATCTTTCGGCCAGCGGGCGTGGCAGCGGTGACTAGTACCAACCCACCTCGATGCGAGCAGGCAACGTGGAGTACTACTACGCTACACGGGAGTGTCCTTCGAGGCCAGCAACTCGCGCCAGGAGTCGTCGAGGGCGATCCAGCGGCGGATTTCACCAAGCGTGGTGTAGGAGTCCGACACCTGGAGCGCACCGTGGCCCTGGTCGCAGAGCAACTCGGTGCTGGCCGGTTCGATGAGGGCGCTGCTCCAGGACCCGGAAGTCACCGGCATACCCAGGCGCCGCAGGCAGACAGGACACCGCCGTGACTGATCCAGCACCGCCCAGCGCAGGATAAGCAGCGCACCCAGAATCGAGGCCCAATCGATCAGCAGGCTGAGCACGAACTTGGAAGGCGAGTGGATAGCCAGGGCGTTCCGCGCCGCGAACTCCACCCACAGGGCGGTCATCCCCCCCAGCATGACGATTGCCTTGACGGAAAAGAACGCCCAATAGCGGCAGAGCTGGCCGGGGGCGTCGCCACGCCCCAGGTACGACCGCAAAAACTGGATCAACGCGAGCACTCCCGCCAGTCCCGCGCCGGCGACGAAGCTGAACAGGATGAATTGCAGAGCCGGACGCAGGGATTGCCCCAGCGGGACCACCCGGAAGGCTCCGCCGCGGAACCGGCTGCTCCGCCATGCGATGCTTTCCAGTTCGGAGCGCGCTACAGCCGGCGTCTCGCCGGAGCGGAGACGTCCCACTGCTCCCACCAGTTGTGTGGCGGGGTCGGGCCGAGTCAGGTCCGGTAAGAGGGTCCAGAGTTGCAGCTTGTGCGATCTGTACCAGAAAGCCTGAGGCAGCACGCCGGCCACCCGCAGGCTCTTTCCGTCCAAAGTGATTCGCCTGCCGGTCACGCGAGGATCGGAGCCAAAGTGCTCTTGCCACATTCGGTAACTGAGGATCACGGGCGAATCCGCTGGGGAGTCTTGGGGCTGGAAAGAGCGGCCCAAGACCGGCGCCACCCCAAGTACTCGAAAGAATCCCGGGGTGACGCGTGCTCCGTTCACGTTCTCCTCGGAGGAGCCGGGCAGGTTGGCCCGGTAACTCCAGAGCTGGAAGGCGGCAAGGTCAGCCAGAGTCTTGCTTTGCTCCTGCCAGGGCCGGATATACCGGGACTGGACGCCCCATGAAAGCGAAAGGAAGTGGACCTGGTAGCACGACACCAAGCGGTCCGGGTCCGCGTAAGGGAGCGGGGAGTATACCGTCCTGGTCGCCGAGAAGAATCCCGTCGCCAGCGCGATGACCAGCAGGGCCAGGACCGCCGCCGCGAGGAAGAACGCCGGGCCGCGGGCCATCCTCTTCAACTGTAGGCGGGGATCCCCCACGGGGAACCGCTGCTGGACCGCATCGCGCAAGGCCGTCCGGAAAAAAACGTACAGCTTCGACCGGCCTGAACGAGCATCTTCACCCCTCTCGCGAAGGAACGCCCAGTATTGCCGCGCCTCAGCGTCGCGCTGTTGCCGCCAGAGGCTGCGCTCGCCCCTCGGCACAATCCAGCTCGCCGCCCGAATCAGCCAGAGGCAGATTGCGGGTACTTCCGTCAATCGGCTCGCCTCCATGCGCCGTGCTGCAGCATATTAGACGCTGCCGGCGGCTGCCCTGTTCCCGCCTTCCGGCCTTGCCTTATTATCCGATGGGCCGGCCCGCGGAACGTTGTACAATTCTGGAAGCTGAAGGGTTTGTGTTCGTGAACTTGACGAGCGAAAGGACTTCTCATGATCCTGCCACACACCTACGCGACTGCCCTGGCGCTTACGATTCTCACCATGATCTGCTGGGGTTCGTGGGCCAACGTTCTCAAGCTGACCAAGAACTGGCGCTTCGAACTCCTCTACTACGACTACTCGTTCGGCATACTCCTGGCCGCCACCGTGGCTGGACTCACTTTCGGAACGATGGGCAACGACGGCCTGCTGTTCGCCGATGACCTGGCGCATGCCGGCGCCAGGAACATCCTTTTCGGCCTGGCCGGCGGCGTTGTCTTCAATCTCTCGAACATCCTGGTAGTGGGGGCCATCTCGGTGGCGGGCATGGGCGTGGCCTTCCCCATTGGGGTGGGGTTGGCGCTGGTAGTCGGCGTCATCTGGAACTACTTCGTGAACCCGCAGGGCAATCCGACGCTGCTGTTCACCGGCGTGGCTCTGGTCGTCTCGGCCATCGTGGTGGACGCCATCGCCTACCGGGCGCACGCGGCGGCCAAGGCCGCGGGTGGCACGGCGGGCGCCGACGCGAGACGGTCCGCCTGGAAGGGAATCGTGCTGAGCGTCGTCGGCGGGCTCCTGATGGGAATGTTCTACCCGCTGGTGGAGATCGGCAAGCAGGGCGAGGAAGGGCTCGGACCTTATGGGATTGGCTTCATCTTCGCGCTCGGCATATTTCTTTCGACCTTCCTCTTCAACCTCTACTTCATGCGGTCCCCGATCGACGGCCCGCGGCTGAGCTTCCGGAACTACCTGCAAGGCAGCGGGACGGCGCACCTCTGGGGCATCGTCGGCGGCATCATGTGGATGGCCGGCTCGCTCTCCAATTTTGTGGCGGCCAGTGCGCCGCGGGATTTGCAGGTGGGGCCCGCCATCAGTTACGCCATCGGCCAGGGATCGACCATGGTGGGCGCGGCCTGGGGCGTATTGGTGTGGAGGGAGTTCGCCGGCGGTGGGCGGCGGGTGCAGTGGCTCCTGGCGCTGATGTTCGTGCTGTTCCTCACTGGTCTCGGGATCGTGTCGATTGCGCCCCTTTATGCGACTCGGTAGGCCGCCGCTATCGGCCGAGCTGTGCAGGGCTGACGCCATGCACCGTCGTCAGGATCCGGACGGTGCGCTCGACTTCCCGCGCGGAGTCCTCCGGCAGCCACCCAAGCACCGGTGCCACGATGCCAGCCAATTCTTCAAGCAGCCCGACCGTCGCTTGCCCCAGCAAGCCCATCAGCGTCCGCCTCAAGACAATGTCGTCCAGGTGGACGACTCTCTCGCGTAACGCGAGGAACTCGATCTCGCGGCGCGAGTAGCTGGCGTTGTGCGCGAGCGGCCCGTCAGGACCCGCCGCCAGACACTCCGCGATCTCCTCGGCGCGGGTTCCATAACGGTCCAGGAGTCGGGCCACCCGCTCTCTCCCGAAACCGGCGCGCTGCTGTAGCCGCGCGAGCCAGTTCTCCGTCGCGTCACCCGGCTCGGGGTATCCCCTCCCGCCTCCGATGGCCAGGTGCGCGGAATCGCGGATGCGCCGGCGTCCCAGCACGCGCAGAATCTCGTCTGTCACCTGCTCGGCCAAGGCCCGGAATGTGGTCCACTTGCCTCCGACCAGCGAGTAGATCGGGAATTCGATTCCATTGGCTTGCGGCAGGACCGGGTAGCTGTGATCGCGGCTGATCTGGCCCGGCGTGAGTGCATGCCCGCGGGGCAGGGGACGCACGCCGCAGAACCGGAAGACGACCTCGGAACGGTCCACGCGGATCGCGGGAAACGCCTGCCGGATGGAATCGAGAATGTAGGCGACCTCGTCTTCGCCACAAACGTCCTCGGGGTCGCCGGTGGGAATGTCCGTTGCGCCGGCGAGGACCTTATCGCCGAACGGGTAGAAGAGGCAAATGCGCCCGTCACGGTTGACGAAGTAGATCATCTCGCCCTTCGTGGCCTCGAACAGCTCCGGGTGGTCGAGCACCACGTGCGAGCCCTTGGTCCCGCCAATGAAGCTCGACTCCCGTCCCAGGTCGCGGTTCGTATGATCGATCCAGGGGCCGGAGGCGTTGGCGACGACGCGTGGCCGGACCTCGCAGGTTTCTCCCGACACCTCATCGCGCAGCATGACCGTGGCCCCCTCGGCCGTCTGGACGCGGACATAGTTCAGCGCCCGCGCCTGAGGCGAGATGGCCTCGGCATCCAGAACCAGTTCGAGGCAGAGACGCTCAGGATAAAGGGTCCTCGCGTCGTAGTAGGTCGCGGCGCAAACCACCTCGGGATTCAGCGCGGGGCGCAGGGCGAGAGCTGCCGTCCGGGAGTGAAACCTGTGCGCTGGCAACGGAGATGCCCGGCCGGCGAGAAGGTCGTACAGCGTTAGGCCTGCCTTCACCAGGAGGGCGCCCCGGCTGCCGGGCTGTGTGGCGATGCCCAGGAAATTCCGAACCGCGGGAAGGATCCCTGAAGTCCAGTCCAAGATCGGAATCGTGGTGGCGAGCGGCTTGACGTAGTGCGGCGCCGTCCTCAACAGAAGATTCCGTTCCCGCAACGACTCCCGCACTAACCGGAATTCGGCATTTTCCAGGTAGCGAAGCCCGCCGTGGATGATGCGCGTTCCGGCGGCGCTGGTTCCGGCGCAGAAATCGGACTTCTCGACCAGGAGGGCATCGACTCCCTGAAGAGCCAACTCACGCAGCAGGCCGATGCCGTTCACCCCTCCGCCCACGATCAGAACTGAAACTTCGGGGTGATCTCGGAAAGGCGTCAGTGCGGGCCGCGACACTTTCTCAGGGTAACGCAACGAGCTCAACCTAACCCGGCCAAGCCGGAACCGGCCCTCCGCTAACCGGTGTCGACGGGGTAGAGCCTGGCCGCTGGTAGACGAAAACCTGGCGAAGAAAGGAGGCGGGGACGGCGCTTCGCAGGTCGCCGGAGTCGCTCGGCACAGCAAAGTGGAGGAAACGGTCCGAAACTGAACGGCTGGATGTACAATCGATGGTGGACCAGGAAGCGATGGAAATCCTAGTGGAAAGCAGTTGGCTTTCTCTGAGCCTGTGGTACCGCGGATTCTCAGGAAACAGTGGTGTGTCCAAGGAGAGAGAATGGCGAACAATTCACGCAGAGGATTCTTAAAGGCAGCTTCGGGAACAGCGGCTGCCTTGGCAGTATCGAGCCGGGTTCAGGCCTGGGCCAATGCCGCAGGGGGTTCAGGGCCGGTGCGGATTTGGAGCACTTTCCGGGAGCGGCGGCATCTGCCGGGCGACCCGCTCGCGTGGAAGCCCGTGACTGAGGTCGCCCCCGATGCGATCGTCCTCGATCCGGGGACGACCCGGCAGGAGATGCTGGGGTTTGGCGCCGCGCTGACGGATGCCTCTTGTTGGGTGCTGAGCCAGATTCCCGCCGGTGAGCGGGCGGCTTTGATGCGCGAGCTTTTCGCTCCCGATGAGATGGCAATGAACGTCTGCCGGTCGTGCATCGGGTCGAGCGACTATTCGAGGGAGCTCTTCAGCTACGACGATAGCGAACAGGACGATCCGGAGCTGAAGAAGTTCTCGATCGATCACGACAAAGCTTACGTTCTTCCCATGATCAAGGAAGCGCGCAAGCAGAATCCGGATCTGTTTCTTTTCTCATCGCCGTGGAGTCCCCCGGGATGGATGAAGTTCAACCGTTCCATGCTGGGTGGGACGATCAAGAAGAGCACCCTGGAACCATATTCGCGGTATATGCTGAAGTTCGTTGAGGCATACAAGGCCGAAGGCGTACAGGTCGATGCCATCACGGTGCAGAACGAGACCGATACCACGGTGGATGGCCGGTATGCCTCCTGTCTGTGGGCGCAGGAAGACGAGATCTTGTTCGTGGGCAGGTACCTGGGTCCCCTGTTCCGCAAGTCGAACTGCCCGGCCAAGATCTGGGTTCTGGACCACAATTTCAACCTGTGGGGCCGCGCCATCGCCGAACTGAGCGACGCGCAGGCCTCTGAGTACATCGACGGGATCGCCTGGCACGGGTATGCGGGCGAGCCCTCGGGGATGACGCTGGTACACAACGAGTTTCCTCAAAAGCACGCCTACTTTACCGAGGGTGGACCGCGGCGGGCTCCGGGGCAAACCAGCGACCCATTGACGGCCTGGTCTGAGTGGTCGGAATGGGCCAACAACGTTGTCAGAAACTGGTGCCAGTCGATCACCATGTGGAATATCGCGCTCGACGAGTACGGCACTCCGTATATCGGTCGCCGGGAAGGGCCGGGGGGAATGCCAGCTCCGGCAGCGGAGCAGAGACGGGTGCTTAGGTTGGGGGCTGGCGTAGTCACGGTGGAGAATGCCACGCACAAGGTAACGCGCAGCGCGCGGTTTTGGGCGCTTGCGCATTACTCGAAACACGTGCGGCGCGGAGCCAAGGTCTTCCGCACCGATGGAGTGGCCGATAGCGCGGCGCAAACCTCCGCGAACCCCATCTCTCATGTCGGATTCCGCAATCCGGACGGGAGCTATGTGGTGGTGATCGCCAATCGCGGTCCGGAAAAGCGCGTTCAGTTGCTTCTGGGATCGAGCGCTCTGGATGTAAATTTGCCGGCCGATTCCGTGCATACGTTGCAGTGGGCGTAATGGGTTGCGCCAGTTCGAGGCAGAGGCGCTCCGGACAAATGATCCTCCCGTCGTAGTAGGTCGCGGCGCAAACCACCTCGGCATTCAGCGCGGGGCGCGGAGCGAGGGCGGCCGGCCGCGACACTTTCCCAGGGTAACGCAACCGCCGATGCCGCTGGCCGGCGGGTTAAACAATCGTTGAAGTCAGCGAAACCTGCCGTTGGCTAAGCACTTCCGTGTTCCCACGCCAAGTCCAGTTGGGTTTCGAGCTACCATAATGAGGAAGTGCTTCACGCTTGAGGACAAAGAGATTTTATGAAGACTGCACCTTTTCAATCGCGCCTTTGGACGCTCGTGTTTGCTTCGGTTCTTCTTGTGTTGCTCGGTACGCTGGTCCTATCGGCGCAGATCGATCTGACCGGGTATTGGGCTTTCCGTGTGAAGGACGGAGGCGTGAACTTCTTCCAGTTGCAGCAGACCGGTGAGAACGTCACCAGCGTCCCAACCGGTGGCCGGGGTGGCGGCCCGGGCCGCGGAGGCACGCTGACTGGAACGCTAAACAACGGCAAGTTGCATCTGGTCGCGACGTTCAACATGCCCGCCCCAGCTCCCGCCCGGGGCGCGAGCCAAGCCACGGGCGCGGGCCGAGGCGGCGCAGGCCGGGGCGCACCCTCTGGCCAGCCGCGGCAGACCGTCTATGACGGCGTGGTCGAAAACGCAAACCGGATCGCGGTCACCATGCAGACCACCGGCCGCGAACCTTTGAAAGGAACTTTCGAACGGGTTGCGCGGGAAGAGGCTTTTCCCGCCCGAATCCCGCCCCCCGATTTGCGGGATGTGCCGGATAACGGCCTGGCGCGCACGCCTCCCATGGGCTGGAACAGTTGGAATAAGTTCCAGGACGTGTTCGACGACGCCACGGTCCGCCAGATGGCCGATGCCATGGTATCGAGCGGCATGGCCAAGGCCGGATACACGTACATCGTCGTGGACGAAGGCTGGACCAGCGGGCGCGATGCTAACGGCAAAATCGTGGGGAACGGTAAGTTCCCGAACATGAAAGCGCTCGCCGGCTATGTCCACTCCAAGGGCCTGAAGATCGGCATCTATTCTTCGCCTGGGCCGCAATCCTGCAGCGGAAGAATGGGGGGCGGATACCAGGGCAGCTTCGGGCACGAGGAGGAGGATGCCACGACCTTCGCCGAGTGGGGCTACGACTACCTGAAGTACGACTGGTGCAGCGCCGGCGGCGTGTATTCCCCGACCAGGGAGGACAACCAGGGCGCCTATCAGAAGATGGGCGATGCCCTGCTGAAGACCGGGCGTCCCATCGTCTACAGCCTTTGCCAGTACGGCAGCCACGACGTGTGGAAGTGGGGGGCGAAAGCGGGCGGCAACCTCTGGCGCACCACGTTCGACATCGGCGACCGCTGGGAATCCATGGAGCGCATTGGGTTCGCCCAGCTCGACATCGCCGGTTACAACCAGCCGGGTCACTGGAACGACCCGGATATGCTCGAAGTGGGCAACGGCGGCATGACGGCCGACGAATACCGCACGCACATGAGCCTGTGGTGCATGTTGTCCGCGCCGCTGATGGCGGGCAACGACCTGCGGACCATGACCGAAGAGACCAAGTCAATCCTGATGAATCCCGACGTGATCGCGATCGATCAGGATCGGGTACCGAAACCGGTGCAGCGGTTGTCGCAGAACGACCCATCCGAGGTGCTGGTGCGGCCGCTCAGCGGCAACGCCTTTGCGGTCGGCCTTTTCAACCGCGGCGATAAGCCGGCTGAGATCGGCTTCCGTTGGGACGCCCTGAAATTCGACACCGGACTTTATGGTTTCCGCAGATTGCAGGCGCAGGACCTGTGGAAGCACGAGCCGGTGCAGGTTTCGGGCGATAGCTACACGGCCACGGTGCCGGGTCATGGCGTCGTGCTGCTAAGAGTCTCCGTCGCCAGCGGACGCGGCGGATTCTGACCGATTTCGCGCCGCGGCTTCCTAGACACTAAACTCCGGCCCTATGAAAAACACCACACGGCGCAGATTCCTTCAATTCGTGCCCGCCACGGCAGCCTTGTCATCGCTGCCTAGGAGTGGCGCGGCGGAAACGGAAACATCGGCGACCACACTCTGGTACGAGAAGCCGGCTGAGCGATGGGAGCAGGCGTTGCCGGTCGGCAACGGGCGGCTGGGAGCGATGATCTTCGGCGAGATCGAGAAAGAAAGACTCCAGCTCAACGAGATCACGGTCTGGTCGGGCAAACTCAATACGGACGCGGACCGGCCCGAAGCCTATAAGTCCCTGCCCGAGATCCGCAGGCTCCTTCGGGAGGAGAAGTACAAAGAAGCGATGACCATGGTCAACGCCAACATGACCTGCAAGCCTGGCGGATACAGCGGTCCCAACTACGGGTCGTACCAGACCCTGGGTGACCTGAACCTGGAGTTCGCCCCACCGCCGGCTCCTGTCACCGGTTACCGCCGCTCGCTCGACATCGACAACGCCGTCGCCGCCGTTCGTTACCAGGCCGGGCCGGACGTCTACACGCGCGAGATCTTCGCGTCGGCGGTGGATCAGGTGATCGTCGTGCGCATCGGCTGCACGCGCAAGGGCGCGATCCGTTTCACCGCGGGGCTCTCCAGGCAGGCGGGCGCCACCACCACAGTTGCCGCGCCCGGCACTCTCATGATGACGGGCACGACCTCGGGAAAGCCGGATGACCTGCGATACGAAGTCCAGGTGCGCATCCTGATCAAGGGCGGCTCGGTGAGCGGGGTCGGCGACAGCCTCACGGTCAAGGATGCCGACGAGGCCGTGATCCTGCTCGCGGCGGGCACAGACTACGTCCTGGATTACAGCCAGAGCTACAGAGGCGCTGACCCCCATCCCACAGTCACCAAGACGCTGGCCGCCGCCGGGAAGCGCTCGCTGGCGGTCATGAAGGCCGATCACATTCGGGACTACCAGCGCCTCTTCCGCCGGGTGTCGCTCTCCCTCGGGCAGACGGCCAATGCCAGTCTGCCGACCGGCGAGCGGCTGCTGCGTTTCACGAAAGGCGAGGACGATCCCGCCCTGGTGGCGCTCTTCTACCAATTCGGCCGCTACCTTCTGATCTCGTCCAGCAGGCCGGACAACCCCCTGCCTTCCAATTCCCAGGGCATCTGGGGCGATGGACTGCGCCTTCCGTGGAGCTGTGACTATAAGTCGAACATCAATTTTGAGATGAACTACTGGCCCGCCGAGACCACCAACCTCAGCGAGTGCCACCTCCCCATGATCCGTTTGATCAAGGGGCTGGTGGAACCGGGGCGGAAATCCGCAAAGGCCTATTTCGACGCGCCGGGCTGGTTCATGGGATTCACCACTACCCCATGGGGCTACACGCCGCCCGGTTCGACGGGCCCGTGGGGGCCGTTCTTCTCCGGTGGCGCCTGGACCTGCCAGCACCTCTGGGAACACTACGTATTCACGCGGGATCGCCAGTACCTGGCCAGCGTGTATCCGGTGATGAAGGAGGCGAGCGAGTGTTCACTTCACATGCTGGTCGAGGATGACAAAGGGAAGTTGGTAACGTCGCCTTCCACCTCGCCGGAGAACACCTTCCGCACGGACAGTGGCGAGCGATCCTGGGTCTGCGAGGGCGCCGCCATGGAACGCCAGATCATCTGGGAACTGTTCAACAACACCATCATGGCGTCCAAGGAACTGGGGCTCGATGAGCCGTTCCGCAAGCAACTGGAGTCCGCCAAAGCGAGGATCCGGCCGCCGGAGATCGGCCGGGCCGGTCAGTTGATGGAGTGGGGCAAGGACTGGGACTTGAACGCGCCGGAACCGGGGCACCGGCACGTCTCGCACCTGTTCGCGCTGCATCCAGGCCGGCAGATCTCGCCGCTGCAAACGCCGGAACTGGCGGCAGCCGCACGCAAGTCACTCGAGCTGAGAGGAGACGAAGGCACCGGCTGGAGCAAAGCCTGGAAGATTAATTTCTGGGCGCGCCTTCACGATGGCGACCACGCCGTCAAGCTTGTCCGCGAGCAGTTGACGCTGGTGGACACCACCAGGACGGATTACTCCAGAGGCGGGGGCACGTACGCGAACCTGTTTGACGCCCATCCGCCATTTCAGATCGACGGCAACTTCGGGGCGGTGTCGGGGATTACGGAGATGCTGCTCCAGAGTCATGCCATGTACGCCGAGGATCGATACATCCTGCATTTCTTGCCGGCGCTCCCCTCCGTCTGGCCGCAGGGCGAGGTCAAAGGCTTGTGTGCCCGCGGGGGCCTCGGAGTGGACCTGGTTTGGCGAAACGGCAAGGCGATATCGGCGATTGTCTCCGCGAAAGCCGGCGGAGAATGGCGCCTGCTCGCGCCCCGCGGTCAGCAGATCGCGGCTGTGCGCTCAGGCAGGACGGCGCTTCCACTTCAGCCCCAGCAGGACGGATCCACTGGAGTGAAGATGAAAGCGGGAGGCCGGTACGAAATCACCTTCGGGTGACAAACGGTTCACGTCGCACTCTTCCACTGAATCGGTTCCACCCGCCGCACCACCAGCCAGTAGGACAGCCCGCCCACAACAGCCACGGCGCTGGCCGTTACAAACGCCAGGAAGAACGACCCGAGTCTGGTCGCGATCAAGCCCGTCAAATATGGGCTCAGCATCCCCGCGATGTTCCCTATGCCGTTCTGGAGCCCGACCCATTTGCCCACCGCCTCGCGTCCCGCGAGCGTCTGGGTGACCGCCCACAGGTTCGAAGTGGCCACGCCCAGCGCCAGGCAGGCGACCACCAGCAGCGCCATCGAGAGCGCCTGGTCCTGAATCAGGTAGGCGGGGATCATCAGCGCGTTCAGCATCAGGCCGCCAGCCAAACACGTCAGCCGCACCCTGGTCGGGCTCGCGCCGCGCCGGATGAAGCGGTCCGAGATCCAACCGGACGCCACGATGGTTGCCGCGAGTCCCCAGAACGGCAGCGAACCGTACCAGGCCATCATTTGAGTCGAGTAATGGCGTTCCTTCGTGAGATAGGAAGGAAGCCAGCTCATGAGGAAGTACCAGGAATAGTTGAGACAGAACAACCCGAGGAAGGTGCCCCATGCCTGTCGCTGCCGCAGGATCGCGCCGAAGCTGGGACCCGCCTGCGCGGCTCGGACCGCCGTCTGCGTTCCGCCCGTGCCGCGTGAAAGGACCAAGAGCCAGGGAACCAGCCACAAGGCCCCCGCGATTCCAATGACAATGAACACCATGCGCCAGCCGTACCGCGCCGCGATCAGGCCGCCGGCCAGCACGCCTATGGCCGGCCCGATGCGCGAACCGCCGTCGATCAGCGAGTTGGCGAAGCCGCGCTGCTGTTCCACAAAGCGCGCGGCAATGATCTTGGAGTACGAGGGATAGGCGGCCGCCTCGCCCACGCCGAGCAGCAGGCGGAACACCAGCAGGCCCGCGAAGCTGCCCACGAAGCCGGTGAGGATGGTGGCCACGGACCACAGCACGAACCCCAGGGTGAAGACGGCGAAGACGTTGAACCTGTCGATCGCCCAGCCGGCCAGGATCTGGCACGCCGCATACGTGACGAAGAACATGGAAAACAGGACACCCAGGTTCTCGTCGCTCATCCCGAGGTCGCTGCGGAACGAAGGGGTCGCCGCCGCCACCGAGAGGTTGCCGCGGTCCACGTAGTTGATGCAAATGGAGACGACCAGAAGGGCGAGCAGAACCCATTGCCCACGGCGTGTGGAAAGGCTGTTGGTCATGGGCTGCCCCTATAGCACCAAGAATGGATGATACACGTTCGGCAGCTTCATCTCGCCGATGGCCACCAAGTCTCCCTGTTGCGTAACGGCCTTGACGTAGCGCGTGGCCGGGCGCACGCGGAACGGGGAAACGCGGAAATCGCGGCCTTGACGAATCTGCCCGGCGGTAAGCAGATCGACGGTCTCGCTCGGGAATTGCGGCAGCAGTTGCGACGCCGGGATCAGGGCTTCCTGTAGGCGGTTCTGGCGCGCCAGTTCTTCCAGCCCACCGATCGTCCGCGCCTGCTCCAGCGTGAAGTCGCCGGAAGCCTTCCGGCACAGGCTCTTCAGGAACGCCCCGCAGCCCAGCACTTTTCCCAGATCGTGCGCGATGCCCCGCATGTACGTCCCGGCCGAGCAGCGCACCACCACTCGGGCCTCACAACCAGCCGCCTCCACGAGGTCGAGCGAGTAGACGGTGATCTCCACGGGCTTCAGCTCGACGGGGATGTTCTTCCGGGCGAGCTTGTAGGCCGGCGTGCCGCGGATCTTCTTCGCCGAGACGGGAGGCGGCGTCTGCATGAGAAGGCCGGTGAAGCCCTCCAGCGCCGCTTCCAATTGCGCCCGATCGATTTCCGGCTCCGTCAGCGGCGGGATCGGCGTCCCGTCACGGTCATACGTGTCGGTGGCGTGGCCAAACCGGATCACCGCGTCGTAGATCTTCTCGGCGCGGACGAAGAACTGCGCGAGCCGCGTGGCGCGGCCCACGACCAAAGGCAGCACCCCCGTGGCCATGGGGTCCAGAGTCCCCAGGTGGCCGATCCGCCGAATGCCGGTCAACAACCGCAGCTTGTTGACCGCGTCGTGCGACGACCAGCCTTCCGGCTTGTCTACAACCAGCACCCCGTCCATGAACCTCTACTGTACCAGCGGGGGTGGAGGGCGCGCGCCCATGCTGTACACTGGTCCTAGTGGAAGAGGAGGTCCTCGGCAAAGCCTACGACTCGCGCCTGATGCGGCGGCTGCTGACCTACATGCGCCCGTACCGCGCGATCGTGGTGGTTGCCCTTGTCTTCCTTCTGATCAACTCCGTATTCGAGGTGCTGGGCCCGCTGCTCACCAAGGTCGCGGTGGACAAGTACCTCTCTCCGGTCCCAGGCTCGAGCGCGGGTCCCCTCGATCGGTACCTGTCGGCCGATCCTTATCGCGGGCTGGCGCAGCTCGCCGGCTTGTTCCTGTGCGTGCTCGTGGCGGCGCTGGTCTCCGGTTTCATCCAGTCATACGCCATGCAGTGGACTGGCCAGTACGCGATGTTCGACCTGCGCCGGGAACTGATGGCCCACCTCCAGAAGCTGGACATTGCCTTCTTCGACCACAACCCGGTGGGGAGACTTGTCACCCGGGTCACGACCGACGTCGATGCGCTGAACGATCTGTTCGCCTCCGGCCTGGTCACGATCCTGGGCGACCTGCTGATGCTCAGTCTGGTGGTCGTCGCGATGTTCCGTCTGAGCCCGGGCCTCACGCTCATACTGCTGGCGGTGACTCCGGCCGTGGTCGCGGCTACGTTCATCTTCCGGCGCAGCGTGACAGCCAGCTACCGGCGCATCCGCGTGGCGGTGGCCAGAATCAACGCCTACCTCCAGGAACACGTTAGCGGCATCCTGGTGGTGCAGCTCTTCAACCGGGAGAAGAAGAGCCGCGAAGAGTTCGAGAAGATCAACCGCGATCATCTCGAAGCTTACAAGGACGCCATCTTCGCCTACGGCTGGTTCTATCCCGTGGTGGAGTTTCTGGGGATGCTCGCCCTGGCGCTGTTGCTCAGCTACTCGGGCTTCCAGGTGCGCGCGGGCCATCTCACGCTGGGAATCATGGTGGCCTTCTTCCAGTACGGGATGCGCTTCTTCCGGCCGATTCAGGACCTGAGCGAGAAGTACAACATCCTCCAGGGGGCGATGGCGGCTTCCGAGCGCGTCTTCAAGCTGCTCGACACGCCCGCCACGATTACCGCCCCGCAGGTCCCGCGCCCCCTGCCGCCGGGAACCGCGCGCATCGAGTTCGACCGCGTCTGGTTCGCTTACGAAGGAGAGGACTGGGTACTGCGTGACGTGAGTTTCGTGGTCGAACCCGGCGAGACCGTGGCCGTCGTGGGGCACACCGGGGCGGGGAAGACCACGCTCATGAGCCTGCTGCTCCGCTTCTATGACGTGCAGCGCGGCAGCATCCTGGTGGACGGGACGGACATCCGGGAGCTGGACCCGCGGGATCTGCGCCGTCACTGCGGATTCGTTTTGCAGGACCCGTACCTGTTCACGGGGACCATCGAGGACAACATCCGCCTGGGGACCGACGGCATCACCAACGAGGACCTGGAGGCCGCCGCCGAGCAGGTTAACCTGCTGGATTTCATCCGCTCGCTGCCGGACGGTTTCACCCAGCAGGTGCGCGAGCGCGGCAGCGGGCTGTCCACGGGCCAGAAGCAGCTCATCAGTTTCGCCCGCGCGCTGGCGCACAACCCGCGCTTCCTGATCCTGGATGAGGCGACCTCCAGCGTGGACACCGAGACCGAATTCCGCATCCGCGATGCCGTGGCCCGCATGGTGGAAGGCCGGACGTCGATCCTCATCGCCCACCGCCTCTCCACCATCCAGCGCGCCGACCGTATCCTGGTCATGCACAAAGGGCGCCTGCGCGAGTCGGGCACGCACCAGGAGCTGCTGGCGCAAAGGGGCATCTACTGGAAGCTCTATCAGCTCCAGTACAAGGACCAGGAGAACGGCGTGCGCGTGGACAGCCGTACCTAAGCGGTCAAGCCGCGGAGCAGGACGACCGCGGCGGCAACGTCGCGCCACTTCTGATTCTGATCGTCACTCTCGCGTTCGATGTTCAGCGTTCCCTGGTAGCCGATCTCCTTCAGCTTTGCGATGAACCGCCCGATGCCGACCGAACCCTCGCCCAGCGCGAGCTCCGTCCCCAGCGCGCCGGGTGAGTCCTTCGGGGGCCAGTCGCCGTCCTTGCAGTGGACCGAGACCACGTAAGGCGCGAGAACGTCGAGAGCCTCGATGGGATCGCCAGAGCCGTAGAGGATCATGTTGGCGGGGTCGAAGTTGATCCGGAGGTTCGGCCGGTTCACGTCCTGTAGGAAGCGGAGCAAGACCGGCGCGGGCTCCTGGCCGGTTTCGAGCGCGAAGGTCTGCCCGTTCCGCGCGGCGTAGTCCGCCACGCGGCGCACCATCTCCCGGACCGCGGCGTAGTCCGGATCGCCGGCGTCCTCCGGCACAAAGCCGATGTGACAGGCGATGCTGGCCACACCCAGAGCCGCCGCGAAGTCGCTGATCTCGAGAGTGCGCTGTTCACGCTCCTGGCGGGTGGCGGGAGGGATGAAGCCCACCGTGCGCTGGACCGCGGGGATGTCGGCGTAGCTCTCGCCACGATAGGCGGCAAAGATGGTGACCACGGTGAATCCCTCGGAGGCGAGCGCCGTCCTCAGCAGCGGCGCGGCGCCCGCCAGCGGCATGTCCGGCGGGATGCCGAGCTGCCCGCGGCGGACTCCCACGGCTTTCACCTGGCGGATGGCGGCGAGCGGGTCCGCGCCCGCCCAGAACATCACTCCGATTTCCATGGGATTCTCTCTCCTCGCTTCTCGCGAGACTCCAGCATCAGGCCCGCCACCCTGACCGCCCTCGCCGATTCGACCGGCGGGCAGAGATCAGGCTGGCGTCCTTCGATGCAGCGGTCCACGAAGTACTCGATCTCGGCCTGGTAGCCATCCTTCTCGCTGAGCGGCAGCTCGGTCTTCGAGCCATCCGGGGCGTATAGCGCCGGCGGCGCGCCCGCAGAGCTGTACTCGACCGCGCCCCTGTCGGCCACAATGCTGTACTCCATGGAGAATGGGTAGGCGCTCGAAGGATGCCAGCCGCCCGAGACGGTCACCGCCGGGCCGGAGTAAAGGAGTTGCGCCGTGATCCAGTCGACGCCGCGCGCGAGATCCGTCATAGCCCACGGCGGAAACGGCGTCGGGCGGTCCGAACAGATGGAGGCACATGTCCACGTCGTGAACCAGCAGATCGAAGACGGCGCCGCCGCTGATCGCCGGGTCCAGCAGCCACGGGCTCCAGGCGGGCGCCGCGCACCTCCTCCGGAATGTGGCCGCGCGCACGGCGCCGAGGCGGCCCGATTTCACGCGGTCCACCATCGCGCGGTACACGGGGAAGAAGCGTACCACCTGGGCGACCATCAGGACGCGGCCGCCGCATCGGGCGGCGTCGAGCATGGCATCCGCCGCAGCGGCATCGAGCGCCATGGGCTTTTCGACCAGCACGTGCTTGCCGGCGTTGAGGGCGGCAATGGCCGCCGGAGCGTGCAGGTTCGTAGGCAGGCAGATGTCGACGGCCTCGGCCCGCGGGTCGTGGACGGCCTCGCGCCAGTCGCGGTAGGTGGCGATGTTCGAGAAGTCCTTCCGCTCGCCCGGCCCGCCGATGTTGCCCTGAACGCCGGTGAGATCGCCCGTGAGCTGGCGCGCGTCGTCGCTCGCGACGGCCACCAGCTCCGCCCGCGGGATGCTGGCCAGCGCCTTGAGGTGGGTCGATCCCATGAAGCCCAGGCCGACGACCGCAATCTTCATATGTGAGCAGTATAAGGTACCGCAGGTGGCTGAAGCTGTGGAAGAATCGTGACTATGCCGTCGAGTGATTCCAGATTCCGGGTTGGGCTGGTGCAGATGGCGTGCGCGCGCGACCCGAACCAGAACCTTGCCAAGGCCGAGTGGCGCATCCGCGAGGCGGCGGGCCGCGGCGCCCAGATCGTGTGTTTGCAGGAACTGTTCCGCACCGAGTACTTTTGCCGCGAGGAGAACGCGGAGCTGTTCGCGCTGGCCGAGCCGGTCCCGGGTCCCACGACGGAGACGCTGTCGCGCCTGGCGCGCGAGTTGGAGGTAGCGATCGTAGGCTCGGTGTTCGAGCGCCGAGGGCCGGGCGTGTACCACAACACGGCGGCGGTGATCGACGCCGGCGGCGAACTCCTGGGTCTGTATCGCAAGATGCACATCCCGGACGACCCCCTGTACTACGAGAAGTTCTACTTCGCTCCGGGCGACCTGGGCGTGCCGCACTTCGACACGCGCTTTGCGCGGATCGCCGTGCAGATTTGCTGGGACCAGTGGTACCCGGAGGGCGCGCGCCTGGCCGCGCTCAGCGGGGCGTCGATCGTGTTCTACCCGACGGCCATCGGCTGGCACCCCGCGGAGAAGGACGAGCACGGCGCGACGCAGTTGGATGCATGGCGCACGGTGCAGCGGGCGCACGCCATCGCCAACGGAATCTACGTGGCGGCGGTGAACCGGGTGGGGTACGAAGGGCCGCCGGAGGCAGGGCTGGAGTTCTGGGGACATTCCTTCGTGGCCGACCCTTTGGGCAAGATGATAGCCAAGGCGCCCGTGGACCAGGAGGAGACGCTGATTGTGGAGTGCGACCCGCGCCAAGTCGAGGAAATCCGCCGCCAGTGGCCCTTTCTCCGCGATCGCCGCGTCGACGCCTACGGCCCAATCCTCAACCGCTGGCTCGACAAGTAGGCCGCGGCTGGAAGTCGATTGCAACCGCATGATTCCACGGCAGTTGCGCGAAATTTACTTTGTTTGGCACATTTGCTTTTCGCCCGCCAAGCCGGGTGTGGCCACGTCGGCTGGTGGCATCTCCATGGTACGGGACGAAACCCTAGCTGAGGCTCACGGCCCGTGAGAAGTGGTTGGGTCCAAAGCGCCACAGGGGCAGCGAGCGGGGTGACTGAAAACCAAAGCTGCGGCCCAACCGGGGCGGGCTGTGGCAATTGGCGAGCCCAATCTAATACGAAGGGCGAATTCTCTTAAGGAACACCGGCCTGGGACCGAAGACAGGGCCGCATGAGCCTGGGTAGCGCGTTACGCGGGCCAGCGGAGTAGTCAATTACCACAACGTCGTGTCTGGACCCTGAGTGGCACAAGTCCGGGATGTCGACAACCCGTCAAATTGGATTACTTCCGTGTAGCCGACCACCCGGACGAGACTGCGTTGCACTTCTCCGTGTATACGGACACCTCTCGAGATGACCTGCCACACCCGACTCGTGCCAAGAGCTGAACCGCCAATTCCGAGCACACCGCTGCGGAATACGCCTCGACCGGAATCCTATCCGGGCTTTATGCGGACAGGTATGCCCCGCAATCTCGGTCTTCCTCCGCTTGCGTTCCCGGCCTCAACCCAGATCGTGAGTAGTGCGGCGGATAATATCATCTTGGGTCGCCCGGTCAAGAGTCACGAAGAGCGCACTGTACCCTGCCACACGCACTACGAGGTCACGATACTTTTCGGGATACCGCTGGGCATCCAACAAAGTCTCAGTGCTGACGGTGTTGAACTGAACGTGCCAGAGTTTCAGATTCCGGAAGCCCTTGAGCAGTGTCACCAACCGGCTGAGTCCTTCTTCGGATTCCAACGTTCCTGGCAATAGCCTCAGATTCAAAAGCTGCGCGAGGCTCTTGATCGTCGGTAACCGAGCAACCGAACAGAGTACCTTGGTGGGGCCGCCGGTATCGCAGCCGTGAACGGGTGATACCCCCTCCGCAATCGGCTCGCCCGAGAAGCGACCGTCCGGAGTCGCGCCGACACAGGCGCCCAACGGCACGTTCGCCGAGATGTTCGACGTGGATCCCGCGTAGCCGCCGCCGACCGGACCCCGGCCGTAGCGCGTATGGTGATACCGGAGCGCTTCGTCAAGGTAGTCGTCTAGAACGCGGACGGCAAAAGCGTCGACTTCGGCGATGTCATTCCCGTACTTGGGAGCGTGCAGCAGGCGCTGGCGGACAATTTCGCCTCCGGGGTTCCGGAAATCGGCGGCAAGCGATTCGTGCACCTGGGCCGCCGTTAGCGTCTTCTGCCCGAAGACTTGCGTCTTCAGGGCCATGAACGAGTCGGCAACGTTAGAAGCGCCGGATTGGAGACCGCTGATGACGTCGTACACTGCGCCGCCTTCCTTGATCGTCTTGCCTCGCACAATGCAGTCGTCCACCAGTGCCGAGCAAAATGCGTCCGGAGCCATGGCTTCGAGGCAGAGGTCCGCGACGGTATCCGCGTCGATGCTGAGTCGCGTATAGAAGCGTAACTGCTCTCGGTAGGCGTCATACAGCGATTCGAGCGAATCGAATGCGGGGAGGTTGCCGCGCCCGGGCAGCAGTTGGACGCCGGTGGCGGGATCGGTCCCGTTATTCAGCGTCAACTCCAGAACCTTCAGCAGGTTCAGAAACGACATGCCGGTGTTACGGTAGCCCCACTTGCCGGGCACAGCGGCTTCAATGCACCCCACGATCGCGTAATCGCGGGCGTCTTCAGATCGAACACCCTTCTCCAGTAACGCCGGTATGATGATTTCGTCGTTCTTGATCGCGGGCATGCCCATCCCGAGACGGATGGTTTTGGCGCACTCCAACAAGAAACGATCGGGTGTTCTTGCGTGAATCCGGGCCGAGACATTGGGTTGCGTCAGGCGAGTGTCGCGGATGGTCTCGAGAACCATGTAGGAGACGTCGTTCGTCGCGTCCTCCCCCTTCGAGGTCTGGCCTGCAATCGTCACGTTTTGATACGTGGGGTAGCCAATGCCGTACCGTGTGTGACTCCACGGCCGAATTTTGATGATCGAAAACAGCTTGAGCCACAGCAATGCGAGCAGTTCCTGCGCCTGCTCCGGGGCGATGCGTCCCGATTCCAGGTCGGCCCGGTAGAACGGATACGTGTATTGGTCGAACCGGCCGAGCGAAAACGAATGGCCATTGCTTTCAATCTGGCTCATCAGGTGCACGAACCAGGCGGATTGTACGGCCTCCTGGAAGGTCCGCGCGGGTCGGGCCGGCACGCGATCGCAAACTTCGGCGATCCGTTGCAGTTCCGTCTTGCGGACCGCATCTTCGGCGACACTGGCCTGCCGTTCGGCTTCGGCCGCATAACGACGGGCGAACCCGATGACGGCCTCGAGGCTGATTTCCGCCGCCTGGTAAAAGATCCGCTTCTTCAAATCGACGGCATCGTACGGGGACACCGCGGCTCTTGCTGCCCGAACCTCGTCGAGGACGCCGGCGAGGCCCTGTCGCAGCACCTTTGGAATGTTCATGATGATGTGGCCGTCGCCGGAGGAGATGTTGCCGCGTCCCGAAATCGCACCGATCTTCTCGGCCTGGGTCACCTCGGCGGGCCGCATCGCTTGGGCGTAATCGTGTAGAGTTTTCCCGTGCCAGTAGGGGCCGATTTCGTCGAGGATGGCGCGCTTCACGTCCGCGGACACGGTGTAGACGTCGGCCCGGCGGTGCGCGAACTCGTGGATTTCATTGACCAGAAAATCGGCCTCGTATTCGGGGAAGAGCGGGGCCGCGCGCGGGGCGCTGGCCTGGTTGCCAACGATCAGTTCTCCCTCGTCGATGCGGATGCTCATGTGGTCCAACACATGGGCCAGGGCCTTGGCGCGCCGCAACACGGGAGAATCCGCGGCGTATCTCTGATGCGCTTCGGTCACGAGCAGACCGCGCTCGGCGCACACGGAGGGCGTGGAGTCCAACAGGCGGTCGCGCAGGCGGCTCACGCGTGCCGTGCGACCGCTCTCGCGCATGGTGGCAATCATGAACCCTCCTTACCGGAACGAGCGCCGACGATTCGTACCGTAAGTTTGTAGGATCGCAGCAACTCCGCCGCGGATTCCACCTGGCTATCCGGTATCAGCCCGGTATCGTAGAACTCAACTTGTTGGCCGAGCGCTTCATACTTCGCCCGGGCCAGTGTGTGGTACGGCAGCAGGTCGAGCGAGCGGACCGCGCCGCCGAGTTGTGCGACGAATTCGGCGGTCCGGCGCAGGTTGTCTTCGCTCGAGTTCACGTCCGGGATCAGGGGTATGCGCACACAGATTGGCGCACACGACGCGGCCAGACGCCGGAGGTTGGACAGGATCAGTTCGTTTCCGAGGCCGGTCCATTTCCGGTGAGCCGGACTGTCCATATGCTTCAGATCGAAAAGCCAAAGATCGACGTAAGGATTCACTGCCTCGAGGGTCTCCCACGGAGCGTTGCCAGTGGTTTCGATGGCGGTGTTGAGACCCTCGGCCTTTGCCAGCCGCAGGAGTGCTTCGGCGAAGGCTGGCTGCAATAGCGGCTCACCACCCGTGAGCGTCAGTCCGCCGCCATCGTCATAGAACGCGGCGTCAAACAGCGCCTCGCGCAAGATGTCGCCCGCGGCACGCCGAACGCCGGTCCACACGGTCGCGTGAGTCGGGCAGACTCGGGCGCACTCGCCGCAGCGCGTACACGATTTGCGGTCGCAGTCGATGCGGTCGCCATCGTATCTTCGGACTTCGACGTGGCAGATGTCGACGCAGGCTCCGCAAACGACGCAACTGGTGGCGAACATCAACAGTTCGGGGATGACTCGCTGCGATTCCGGGTTGGCGCACCAGGCGCAGCGCAGCGGGCAACCTTTGAGAAACACGGCCGTGCGTAGGCCGGGGCCATCGTCGAGCGAGTAGCGCTGAACGTCGAAGACGGTTCCTTCCACGCCTTCGAGCTCGCTTCGCGCCGCGTTGGAGAGTGGAGTTGCGGAGCGGGCGGGCGCAGCGCGGTCGAGCGATACCGGCGCGAAGTCGGAGACCGTCTCGGGCTCGCCCGATTCCATTTCGCTGAGAACTGCGGCCGCGCCTCCGATGATGCTGACGTTCTGCTGAAAACGGCCCAGGACGATACGTCCCGCACCCCACAACACCGGGTGAACGTTCTGGCGCAGCGATTCTAGACAGGGATCGAGAAGCATCGATCCGATGTTTGTCAACCCGCCGCCAATCACGATGAGTTCCGGATTGAGCACCTGGACGACAGTGGAGAGTGCGATCCCGAGATACCGGCCGGTGGAGATGATGAGGTCCTGCGCGACCGGATCACCGCGAGTGGCGACTTCGCAGATCAACTCGCCGTTGATGAGCTGAGGGTCATCCCAGGCCACATCGCGCAAGGCCGTCTCTTCGCCCGCCTGAATCCGCTCCCAGGCGCGGTTGCGGAGCGCGATGCCGCAGGCGTACGCCATGATGCAGCCGCGCTTGCCGCAACTGCAGCGGCGCCCGTCGGCCTCTACCACGGTGTGCCCGATCTCGCCGGCGGTGCCGGTGTGCCCCTGGTAGAGCTTGCCATTCACCAGGATTCCCATCCCGACACCTGTGCTGAAGGTGATGTAAACGAGATCGGCGGCGCCGCGCCCGGCACCATAGCGATGCTCGGCCACAGCAGCGAGATTGGCGTCGTTGTCGAGAAGGACATGTTGGTCCAGCCGCTTGGCGACGATGTCGCGCAACGGGACCTGGTCCCATTCCGGCATGTTCGAGCTGGTGAGAACCACTCCGCGGCGCCCGTCGGTATGTCCGGCGAAGCTGAGGCCGATTCCGGCAATGTCGCTGGGGGGAATTCGGGCCTGGTTCAGAGTCTCCCAGTACGCCCGTTCAATCGTGTCGACGACCTGTGCCGGGAGCTGGCCGGCGTGCTCCTTCGTCACATGAACCGAGAGTACGTTCATGGAGCGGTCGAGCACACCTGCGGCGATCTTAGTGCCGCCGACGTCGATGCCGACTGCATACGGTTTCATTTTGATCACCTCGGTCGCACACCGGTACTTACACGCCTCCCGATAGCGGAAGGTCCTATCTGACTGCGGTCCCGCGGGCTCTGAAAGGGACCAGGCTCTTCTCGTTGCCCTGAGAGCGATTGTAAGGCGGTTCGCAAGGCGTGACTGAACGGGAAAGGCCAAAAACTGATACAATTCGGACAACTCTAGCACGCTATTCGTCCGAAATCGGGGGCGCAAATTGAAGCCACAATTCGAACACGTTACCTTCGCCAGCGGCTGCTCGATTCGCGTGTATCACCGGCAGATATCCGCGATTCCTTTCGAGTGGCACCACCATCCGGAGTACGAATTGACCCTGACCCTGAACAGTCGTGGCTGGCGGTTCATAGGGGATCACATTGGTGCGTACGATTCTCAGGACTTGATTCTGGTGCCTTCGGACATGCCGCACACCTGGGTATCGAGCTCGTCCATTGACGAAGCCCGGCCGCACACCGCAGTGGTGATCTGGTTTACCGAGGTTTGGGCCCTCAGGCTCGCCGATGTGTGCCCCGAGTTCTCCGCCGTTCGCAAACTACTGAGAAGGGCGGCGCCCGGGCTCCATTTCACCGGGTCTGCGGGAGCCCGGATGGAGTCGCGACTGCCGCGGCTGCTTTCCGATTCGCCGCGCGAACGCCTGCAAACCGCGCTCGAACTGCTGACCGAGCTGGCCGACGCGGGGGCGACCGCGCTAGCAACGCACGTGACAACGCGGCCCGGCGGCTCTGACGAGCCTGCGCAACTGACCCGCGTCCTGGACCTTCTGCATAAGCGGTTTGCGGAGCCGATTCGAGTCGAGGGCCTATGCGCTGTGGGCAACGTATCGCCGCGATCTTTGCACCGGCTGTTCGTACGTCATCTGGGAGAGAACCTGAGAGACTACCTAGGCAGGCTGCGGGTCGGGCGTGCCTGCATGCTCCTGGTGGAAACAGACCGGCCGATCAGCGTGATCGCGGCCGAGGCGGGGTTCTCAAACCTCTCGAACTTCAACCGTCGATTTCTGGACGCCCGGCACATGACGCCAAAGGAGTTTAGGCGCTTTGTGGCAAGACACGGCCGCATGCCGCAGTCACCCCCGGCAGAAGACCTGACCAAGCGGTCTCCGTCGTTGGAAGCGCGGCGAAGCGCTAGGGTCAGAGGCAGCGCAGTAGCGCGATCTCGGGCACCGCGCCAATCATAGCCGCAACTCCGCGCGTATTGCGCTTCGGGGAATCCCGTCCACGGAAGCCACGTGAGCGCGCAGTCCCCTTCCGATAATGTGCAGCCGCCGATTCCGGGCGAATCACGTGCGACTCGAAAGTTGGTCAGAGGGGGTCAACTTGACGCAAAACGCGCGACCCGTTGATGTGCCCTGCCGACGCGGGCCGGAGGTCCGGTTCTGGGAGATGACCATCGGGCGCCAGAGCGTGCCGAGAGGTGGTGCTAGCAGCCTTCGGGCCGCCAATTCAGATCGACCAGCCTGAACCCATACCATCCATTCCCTGGCTAGGGGTCAACATTCCTTGACTCCGGCCTGGGGGCGGGCCGGTGCCACAGGGACGTTGACGCTCCGCCTGACCCTGAATCCCTTGCCTTGCCAACCTGTTGCCACGTCGCGACGGTCCCCACCGCCAACCCCGGCGCTACACTCGTGCGTGGGGAGCAAGCCCACGCGCAGGCCCCGTCGGCGGCCACGAAGTAAAAAATGCCAATCAAAGCCAATTTCGTCCAACTCGCCTGCAATCAATGTGTTGGAACTGCCCACAGAGCGAGCACGCTACCTCTACCCCTTGAGGATCTCCCGGGCGGCGTTGTGGCCGGGGGCGCCGGTGACGCCGCCGCCGGGATGCGTCCCGGAGCCGCACAGGTACAGCCCGCGGATCGGCGTGCGATAGCGCGCCCAGCCCGCCACCGGGCGCATCGCGAACATCTGGTCCAGGCTCATCTCGCCGTGGAAGATGTTCCCGCCGGTCAACCCGTAGGTGCGCTCCAGGTCGAGCGGGGTGATGACCTGCCGGTCCAGGACGATCGACTTGATGTTGGGCGCATATTCCTCGATCAGGTCGATCACCCTGTCCGCGAACCAATCCCGCGTGTGGTCCCAATCGGATTCCCGCAGCGTGTAAGGAGCGTACTGCAGGAAGATCCCCATGATGTGCTTGCCCGGGGGGGCGAGCGAGGGATCGTAGCTGGTGGGCACGGTCAGCTCCAGCATGGGCCGCGCGGAGGGGCGCCCGTACTTGGCGTCGTCCCAGGCGCGCTCCACATACTCGACCGATGGGCAGATGTGCATCGTGGCCCGATGCTGCGGGCCGGGAGTTCCGGGCAGAGCCCGGAAGTCCGGCAGACCGTCCAGCGCCAGGTTGATCTTGAGCGACGTGCCCTCCGAGCGGAAGCGCCGGATGGCGGAGACGAAGTCCGGCGGCAGCTCTTTCTCTTCCAGCAAGCCCAGGAAAGTGCGTCGCGGGTCTACCCCGGAAACGACGGTAGGAGCCTCGATCTCGTCTCCGTTTTCGAGGACCACGCCAGTGGCCTCGCCGTCGCGCGCCAAAATCCTTCCGACGGATGCGCCAGTGCGAATCGATACGCCCCAGCGCCTGGCCGAAGCGGCGATCGATTCCGAGACCGCGCCCATGCCGCCGCGCACAAATCCCCAGAGGCCGCGCTTTCCGCCGACGCCGCCCATCGAGTGATGCATGAGGATGTAGGCCGTGCCCGGCGAGCGGGGACCGCCGTTGGCGCCGATGACGCCGTCGGTGGCCAAGGTGACTTTCAACTGCTCGGACTCGAACCACTCGTCGAGGAACTCCGCGGCGCTCTGGGTGAAGATCTTCACCAACCCGGCCAGTTCGTTGCCGGCCAGGCGCCGGATCTTCGCGGCCAGTTTGAAGTACTCGAGCGCATCCCCCACGCCCCGGGGAGGGAATTGCGGCGGCGTGACCAGCAGCAAGGACTCGACCACGCGCGCCAGTCGCTCCAGGTGCTCCTCGTAGGCCGGGTAGAGTTCGGCATCGCGGCGCGAGAACTTGGCGATCTCCTCCAGAGTTCGCTTCTGGTCCTGCCACATGAACATGTGGCGGCCATCGGGGAACGGGGAGAAGAAGGCGGGGTCCTTGGCGTCCACCTGGTAGCCGAAACGCTCCAGCTCCAGTTCGCGGATGACCTTGGCATTCAGCAGGCTGGCGAGATAGGCGGCCGTGGAGACGCGGAAGCCGGGCCAGACCTCTTCGGTGACGCAGCTTCCGCCCACCAAATGGCGGCGCTCCAGCACCAGGACCTTTCGGCCCGCGCGGGCCAGGTACGCAGCGGCCACCAGTCCGTTATGGCCGCCGCCAATGATGACGGCGTCAAAGCGTTGGGGCATGGTCTTAGCCTCTGGGGACGAATTTCTTCCGGAACGCCACCACCGCCAGGGGCGGCAGGGTGATCGAGATGCTATGCGGGCGTCCATGAGTGGCGACCGGCTCGGAAGCGGCCCCGCCGGCGTTGCCCATGTTGCTGCCGCCGAACATGTCCGAGTCGGTGTTCAAAATTTCCTCATAGTAGCCCTCGGCGGGCACGCCGAAACGGTAGCTCAGCCGCGGCACGGGAGTGAAGTTGCAGCAGAAGAGAAGAAAGTCGTCGGGGTCCTCGGCCTTGCGCAGAAATGCGATCACCGAGTTGTCCACGTCGTGGAAGTCCACCCACTCAAAGCCGTTGTAGTTGAAGTCCACCTGATAGAGAGCGGGTTGCTCCCGGTAGAAACGGTTCAAAGCGCCGGCAAAGGCCTGCAACTTCCGGTGAAACTCGAACTCCAGCAGTTCCCAGTGGACCGAGGCGTTGTAGTCCCATTCTTCGTATTGGCCGATCTCGGAGCCCATGAAGAGCAGCTTCTTGCCAGGGTGCGCGTACATGTAAGCCAGAAAAGCGCGGACGTTGGCGAAACGCTGCCACTCGTCGCCGGGCATCTTGGACGAGCAGCGAACCCTTGCCGTGGACGACCTCGTCGTGCGAAATGGGCAGGACGAAGTTCTCCGTGAAAGCGTACAGCAGGCTGAAGGTGATGTTCTTGTGGTGGAACTTGCGGTACAGGGGCTCCTTGGAGAAGTACTCCAGCATGTCGTGCATCCAGCCCATGTTCCACTTCATGGTGAAACCGAGGCCGCCCAGGTAGACCGGGCGCGACACGCCGGTGAAGGCCGTGGACTCCTCGGCCATGGTCACCGCGCCGGGAACCTGGTGCGCCAGTTCGTTGAAGCGGCGCAGGAAGTCGATGGCTTCCAGGTTCTCGTTGCCGCCGTACTGATTCGGAATCCACTCGCCGGGCTTGCGCGAATAGTCCAGGTACAGCATCGAGGCGACGGCATCCACGCGCAGGCCATCGATATGGTACTTGTGCAGCCAGAACAGCGCGCTGGAGATCAGGAAACTGCATCACCTCGTTGCGGCCGTAATTGAAGATCAACGTGCCCCACTCTTTGTGCTCGCCCTTGCGAGGGTCGGCGTGCTCGTACAGGGCCGTGCCGTCGAAGAAGGCCAGGCCGTGCGCGTCCTTGGGGAAATGGGCGGGCACCCAGTCGATCACCACGCCGATGCCGGCCTGGTGGCAGCAGTCCACCAGGTGCATGAAATCCTCCGGCGGGCCGAAGCGGCCGTTTGGGGCGAAGTAGCCAACCGGCTGGTAACCCCACGAGCCCGAGTAAGGGTGCTCCATGATGGGGAGCAGCTCGATGTGCGTGTAACCCAGGCGCGATACGTACTCGACCAGCTTCTGCGCGATCTCGCCGTACGTCAGGATCTGCCCCTGGGGGCCCCGCAGCCAGGATTCCAGGTGTACTTCGTAAATGGAAACCGGCTCAGTGAGCAGGTTCCGCGCGGCGCGCTGCTCCATCCAGGCCGCGTCGCCCCATTCGTGCTTGTCCCATCTGGCGACGATGGAACCCGAAGCCGGGGGCACCTCGCATTGAAAAGCGTAAGGGTCCGCCTTCATCTGGCGGTGGCCGGCGTGCTGGGACCGCACGAAGTACTTGTATGTGGCCCCCTCGCCGACGCCCGGCAGGAAGATCTCCCAGACGCCCCCCTCTCGCAGCCGCATGGGATGCCGCCGGGTGTCCCAGTCGTTGAATTCGCCGATGACCGAGACTACCTCGGCGCCGGGAGCCCAGACCGCGAAGCGCACGCCCTCGATGCCTTCCACGCGGACCAGCTGCGCGCCGAAGGTGTTGTAGCCCTCGTAGTGGGTCCCCTCGCTGTGCAGATGCAGCTCGAACTCGGAAAGGAGCGGCGGGAAGCGATAGGGATCCTCAAACTCGACGGTGGCTCCGTCATGACGCTTGATACGGAGCTTGTAGTCGCGCGGGCTGCCTGGGAGCAAGACCGCGAAAAAACCTTCGGGATGACGGCGCTGCATGGGGGTGGCGCCGTCATCGAGCAGCACGGCCGCCTCCGCCGCCTGTGGCAGGAATGCCCGAACCTCCCATCCCGAAAGCTTGCTACGGGGCCTCACCGCGTGGGGGCCAAGGATACGGAAGGGATCGCCGTGGTACCCCCCCACGATGGCGTCGATCTCCGTTTTCGTCATCGCAGCTATTATGGCAGGGATGGGTGTGTCCCGCTGACGGCCGGCGAGAACGGACGGAGGGGGAAAAGCGGCGGTGATTTCGGGGGACCAGTCGCAGGGTGCGATCCAAATGACGTCAACCGAGACGCTGCGCTCGGGTGGCGCCGGCAGCGGAACTGGCGATTCCACAGAACTCGCCCAACCTGGATTCCGTGGCCTTCACCCTGCCCGCGACAAGCGCCAGTATCCTCCTGAACAGAGCCAGGCCGAACCCCGTATTCTCCTCGCACAAGGCGGAAAGCTGCGCGCCATCCATGCGAATGGCCGTGGTTTGTTCCCGTGCGAGGATCTGGAACAAGGTATCGTGGTGTTCCAGAAGCGAGGACCAGCCGAACGCGTCCCCCGGCCCCAACGCCTGCACGGCGACTGTGTAGTGAGGAGCCCGCACCTGCACACAGACACTCCCGGAAAGCACAAGGTAGAAGTTCCTCGACTGCTCTCCGGCGAGCAGGATGATCTGATCCGGCACGAACGTCTCCTCATGCGCGAGGGCGGCCAGCCTGGCGATCTCAGGAGCGGAGAAGCCGTTGGTAAAACGATGCTCCGTCAGAATCTGGTCGGTGGTCATGTTCAAAGATGCGATCCGACTCGCCGTATCGGCTCGCAGTAAGTATACACGATCAAGGCGCCCTTCCGCCCGACTGAGAAGGCTCGTCTACCGCGCCGCGCGCACGGGCAGGAAGTTCTCCAGGACCCACACCTCCCTTTTGACTTCCCCGGCCATGTAGGCGATCCGGCGCCCGTCGGGGTGCACGCGGATGGGAGAAGACGGGTTGCTGTCTATATCTAGCCTCCGAGGCTGACCGTCCCCGACGGGGACCAGCCACAGTTCGTTGCTGTGAGACAACATCTTCCTGACGATTATGCCGCGGCCGTCCGGCGTGCACGTCAGAGCCATGGTAACGGACTCTGGCGCGTTCACGCGAAGCAACTCCCGAGGCTCACCCCCGGCGGCGGGAATGAGCAGCACAGACCACCCTTTCGAGGGCAGGTCGGAGCCCCGTATGGCAATATGGCGTCCGTCGGGCAAGACGGCGGGGGTCCCCAGGAATTTTCGCCGAATCAGTTCCCGTTCGGTGCCGGCGCCAAGGTCTCGCTCGATCAAGGCCTGTTCCGCGGTATCCACAATGGAGCTGAGATAGTAGATTCTCTTGCCGTCTGGCGACCATTGCGGCAACTGGAACCCGCCTCCTGGCGACCTGACGGCGATCGGCACAGCTTCGCCGGTCTCCGCATCGATCCGGTAGACTCCCTGGCGGCCCTGGAAGTCTCTGCCCTGAGCTATGAACGAACGGCCATCGGGCGACCAGCGGAGCCAGTTGAACGCTCTCAGACTGGGCCGCAGCTCACGGACCTGGCCCGTTTCGAGAGAACGGATCGCCAAAACGCGATCGCCGCCCACCGGGTTATGTGTCGAGACGTAAGCCAAATACTCTCCATCGGGCGACCAGTCCGGTTGAGAATTGGATCCGATATAGGTCTGGACCGGCCGCGCCGGCGGAGAAAGCAGCTTTCCCGTGTTGAAGTCCAGCGAAGCGACGTGGATATCCTGGTCGCTGAGTCGTGCCCCTAAGTACAGCGAGCCCGAAGTGGTCACTCCAAGAGAGAAAGGGGGAATATCCGGTCTGATCAGCTCCGGCGTTCCTTGCGGTTTCCCATCCGCCATGGAGACAGCCCAAAGGCCGATGGATCCCGCGCGATCGCTCGTGAACAGGAGACGCTTCCCGTCAGGCGACCAGCCCATCATGACATTTTGGGAGGGACCCGCGACTGCCTTGGTCTCGCCGCTCCCGTCAACGGCCAAAAAAAACAGGTCTCGGTCATTGTTGCCGCCGGCCTGGAGGTCGAAGCCCAAGTACCTGCCATCCGGAGAGAAAAAGAGTCGCGTGGGGTTCGCCACAACCCCGGACTTCAGCACACGCAGCGAACTATCTTGGGTCGAGACCAGGCCGATCTGCTCGGTGCCGTCTTTCCGCATCAGCTCCACTGCAAGCCACTTGCCGTCTGGCGACCAGTCATACGGTGCGATCCAAGTGATGTCTCCGCTGTCGAACAAACGACGGGGCTGCGCGAAACCGGACGTCTGCAGGCCGGCAATGCGCAACTCATAGCGGTCCTCCTTCTCGCTGTACCAGGAGTAAGCAACCTGCTTGCCATCCCCGGAGATGGTGGACTCCTCCGCAAAGTCATCGGATTGAGCCCATGTCCCCTTGTTGGTGAGACGGCGGTCGGTGTTGGCAACAAAATCATGCAACGCCAGGTCGCCCGTATCCCAATCGACGTAAGAGAGATACCGCCCGTCGGGAGAAACGGCGCCTAATGTGTCAACCTTCGGTCCTGCCCACACCTGCCTGTACGACACGCCGGTCTTCGCGCCGCCCATCGCCGCCATCCTCAGGCGGGCGGTGGCCACCGTTTCTGTCTGATCCGAAAAGTCCCGCACGAGCCGCTCCAGGGACTTGCGCGCCTGGGCGTCGCCCAGTTTGGTCTGGCACTCCGCCAGTTGGAGCAGCGCCTGC
This sequence comes from Bryobacterales bacterium, assembly GCA_963798455.1. Classification (GTDB taxonomy): domain Bacteria; phylum Acidobacteriota; class Terriglobia; order Bryobacterales; family Bryobacteraceae; genus CAWCTD01. The sequence continues at coordinate 1,567,633 of CAWCTD010000003.1, read as the reverse complement.
GCGGCCACCTTGTGGTTGCTCGCGTATTTGTCCACGATGCGCTGGTAGAGCTTGATGGCCTCCGGTAGATTGCCCTCCGCGCGTTCCTTGACGAGCGCCTGCTGGAACAGGTCGTTGGGGTTCTCCGCGGCCGGCGCGATCATGGCCACGAGCGAGACCGACAGAATCAGGATCAAAATCGGTTTCATCGAAATCCTCCTGTCCCAACACTAAGCGGGGAAGGGAAGACGCTTGTCATCCGAACGTGCCCCCAATGTAATCTCTTGCCGAAAAGTCTGTCAGGGGAGTGTTAGCTGCTAGACGACCCATTTGTATCCTACTCCACGCATGGTCAAAAGGTGCTCCGGCTTGGCCGGATCGCGCTCGATCTTGGCGCGCAAAGCGGCGATGTGCGTGTCCACCGTCCGCGTGGTCGGGTACTCGTCCAGTCCCCACACCTGGTCGAGCAGCTCGGACCGGCTGACCACTTCTCCCGGCCGGGAAGCCAGGGCGCGCAGGAGCTGGAACTCCCGGCGAGTCAGTTCCAGAGGCACGCCCGCCGCCGTGGCCTCGTATTTTCTGAAATCCACAGTGATGTCGCTGACGCGCAATTCATCGATGAGCGCCCGCGGCGGCTGCGCGCGCCGCAGCAGGGCGCGCACGCGGGCCAGCAGCTCGCGCAGCGAAAACGGCTTGGTAACGTAGTCGTCGGCGCCCAGGTCGAGGCCGAGCACGCGGTCGCCCTCTTCACCCCGGGCCGTCAGCATGAGAATGGGAGTGGCCAGACCCTTGGCGCGCATCTGGCGGCACACCTCGTAGCCGCTGAGCTTCGGGAGCATGAGGTCGAGGATCAGCAGATCGGGGTGCTTCTCCATGGCCATCCGGCAGCCGCTCTCGCCGTCGGCGGCGGTCAGCACCTCGTAGGACTCGCGCCGTAGGCTGTCGGCCAAGCCGCGCAGAATGGCGGGGTCGTCTTCGATCACCAGGATGCGGCTCATGTCGGCTCCGGCGCGAACGGGATGCGAATCGTAAAGGTGCTTCCGGCGTTCAGGCGGCTTTCCACGGATACGCTGCCGCCGTGGGCCCTCACGATGTGATCGACCAGCGTCAGGCCGAGGCCGGTGCCCGGAATCTGGCGGTTTTCGGGGGTCGCGGCGCGATAAAAGCGCTCGAAGATGCGCGCCTGCTCCTGGGACGCGATGCCGACGCCCTGATCGGTCACGCGGATGACGGCGGAGCCATCCTCGCGTTCGAGCCGCAGGACGACGTCGCGGGAAGAGCCGGAATACTTCATGGCGTTGGCTAACAGGTTGAGGATCGCCTGCTGGAGCGAGTCGGGATCCGCGAGCACCGGCGGCAGGCCGGGGTCCACGTTCACTTGCAGACGGAAGCCGGCCTGCTCCGCCGCGCGGCGGAAGCCGCTCACGGCGCTCTCGACGACGCCCGCGAGCGAGGCGGGCCGGAGATTGTAGACCGCGCGGCCCTGCTCGATGCGGGCGAAGTGCAGCACGTTTTCCACCAGGCGGCTCAGCCGCTCGCTCTCGTGCAGGATGGTATCGAGGTACTCGGCGCGGGTCGTCGAGTCTATCTCGTCGTCCATGCGCATGCTCTCGGTGAACATGCGGATGGACGTGAGCGGGGTCCGCAGTTCGTGGGAGACGCTGGAGACGAACTGCGAGCGCAGCTCGGCGAGCCGCGCGTCCCGCCGCACGTCCCGCCAGAGGAGAAAGCCCGCCAGCAGGGTCAGACCCATGACAAATGCCAGCGTGAGCGCCAGGAAGACGCGCCCCAGCCCGCGGTTCTGCGTCTTGCCAACCGGGACGACGGCGCGCAGACCGGGAAAATTGTCGCCGAGCGACTCGCCTTCCTTGCCCTGGACGATCCGGACGTCTTCCGCCGAGCGGCCCACGAGCGCGCGCAGGCGATCGACGCTCACCGCCACCAGCACCGGACCCCCACCCGCGCCAGACGCCAGGCTGACCAGCCAGGCGGGTTCCCCGTACGGAATCCAGACAGGACTCTCCGCCTGGAGCCTGCCAAGCAGCCGGGGGAAGCCGGCCTGGAGCGCCTCGGCCTGTTCCCTCTCCTGCATCAGGCGATCCAGCTCCGGCAGGAGGTCAGCGGCCCCGGCCTTGCCGGCCAGGTCCCGCATCCTGCAGAGCGCGGGAGGACCCAACCGGCTGGGATCACGGACCAGCCTGCGCAGAAGCTGTACGATTTCGCCTTGATCGGCGCGCGGTTCCACCAGAGCCGCCGCTGCATAGAGGGCGAGCGGGATGCCGTACTCGTCCCGGAGTTCCGGCGGCGACTGGAGGACGGCTTGGTATTGTGTGCGGGCTTCCGCCTGCCTGCCGGCTTTCTGCTCGCTGCGGGCCACAAGCAGACCCGCGTATGCCTTTTCCCAGGGGCGCCGTGACTCCGCGATGGCGGCCCGGTATTGCTCCGCCGCCTGATCGAAGCGCCGCCCGACGAGTTCTTCCTGCTCGCCGCGCCGGATCCGGGAGCCGAAGGCCGTTTCCTCTAGGGATTTCCGGAACTGCCTGGCGTAGGCACCATCCTCGTAGGGAAGTGCGAGGTTCCCATCGCGCACGGCGCCCGCCAGGACGACAGCCTCGTGTACGCGCCCCGCTGCGGCCTGGCGCTTGACGGACTCCAGCGCGGAGAGCAGATCCGAGCGGAACAGCGCCAGCCGATGCTGCTGCTCGTCCTCGGCGCGCTTCTGGGCGAGCTGGCGCTCCTGCCGATTCGTGCGGAGGCCGAGGCCCGTCAGGACGAGACAGGGCGCCGCCAGGACCAGCAGAAACAGAACGGCCTGCCGCTTGGGAAGACGCTTCTGAATTGCCCAGGCCAAGAGGATCTTATTCTACGCGCGTTTCGTGACCGGAATGTCAGGAGAGTGTCAAGGGAAGGTAATGTCGCGGCGGGCGCCCGGACGGCGCCCGCCACAATGCGAGTCTACTTTGTCGATTTCGCGGCGGGCAGGAAGTTCTCCAGTGCCCAGACCTGGTAGTGCTGCTCATTCCGCCGCGTCATGGCCAGTCTCTTGCCGTCGGGACTCAGCCGCAGGCCGATGTAGTGGGCGCCAAGCGGCGTTCTCACCGGCGGACCTCCTTCCACGGGAAGCTTCACGAGTTCCGTAGGGAGGTCCGATTCATATCCGCCCGCGCACCAAGTAGTCAAGAGGAACCGGTCATCCGGGCTCCAATCCCCGCCGAGGTAGTTACCCGGTGTACGGACGACCTGCTGGAACTTGCCGGTCGCAACGTCCACTATGTCCACGGCGTCGAAGCCGAACAGAGCCAACTTCTTCCCGTCGTGCGAGAATCTCATGTCCGCGACAGAGTAAGCGGTCCTGGCCAAGACGGACCGCCGAATGTTGCCGGATGCCAAATCGATGACGGAGATGCCGGACGCCACATAACAATAGGCGTTCTTGCCATCGGGGGAGGGCACGAACTTCGCAAAGCACGTTGACAAGGGCTCCTCTGCCGCTGCTACCAGCGAAGCTGCGCCGGAGTGGATGTCAACGCGGTAGATCCCCATCTTGCCATCCAACCCATTGCCGGAGATGAGCAGTGACGCGCCGTCGGAAGCCCACTCGACGAGGGACCACTGCTCCCTCCTCATCTGTGGCGCAATCCTGGATTCCGATCCGTCTTCCAGAGACCGGATGAGCAGATGGCCTTGGGCAAGGGTAATCAGCACACGCCTGCCGTCAGGAGAGAAACGCACACCGCCACCCATCCCGTGCCACCCATCGCCTTTGGAAGGCTGAGCGACCAGGGTCTTGCCGATCGCGTTCGAGCTCAGGTCGAACTCCGACACCAAGCCATCCGAGGTCTGGCTCCCCGTGTGGTAGATCAGCGAACTACTGGAAGTGACGGCCAGAGGGTATCCCTGCAAGTCCGGGACTGCCTCTATCTTCCGGGGCTCGCCAGCGGCCTTTCCATTCGAGACCGGCAGGAGATACAACTCCCGCTGGACACCTCGCTCCCGGCTGAACAAAATGCCGCTGCCGTCCGGTATCCAGCCAACCAGCTCAGCCTCAACGGCAATCTGCACCGGAGCGGCCGCGGATTCAGACACGGGAACCACGTGCACGGCGGCTTCCCCCTTGGCCGTCGGAGCGTTATACGCCAGCCACCGGCCGTCCGGCGAGAACTTGAGACGGCCCGGTATATTGCCCCGGAGGGTTTCTCTAGTCACCAGGACTCGCTCCCGGCCGTCTTCCGCCGAGATCAGCAGAATCCTCCATCCAATGTCACTGTATCCCTTACGCACCGCGATCCACTGCCCATCCGCCGACCAGCAAAACGGCTGAATCCATTGATTCTGTTCGAGCTCGAGGAGCACTCGCTCGCCCGTTCCATCGCCGCGAATGGTGCGCAGAGAGACGCGCCGGCCTTGGCTGCCATCTTCCCACCACAGGAACGCGATCCGGCTGCCGTCGCGCGAGACGGCGGTCCCGTTCCCGTCAACCTCGGACTTCCCGGCTACGCCCTTCTTTGTCACACGGCGTTGCTCTCCGGTCACCAGGTCGCGGAGGGCTACGTCGCGTGTGTCAGGATCCCGGAATGAAACCCACCTCCCATCGGCGGAAGCGCCCCACATATCCCTGGGAGCGCCATCCCAGAGAAGCGTAGTGCGCATTTCCTTGCCGGCGCCGCCGCCGCTCATCGCCGCCAACCTGGCGCGCGCCTGCTCCACGGCGTCCTTCTGGTCGCCGAACTTGCTCAGCACCTGCTCGTAGGTTCTGCGCGCATCGGCGTTGCCTTGCTTCTCATAACACTGCCCCAACCGCACCAGCGCCCGTGCGGCCACAGACGTGTTGTTGTTCTGCGCCAGCTTTTTGTACTGCTCGATGGCGCCTTTCAGGTCGCCTTCGACCGTTTCCTTCTCCATGGCGGCGCGAAGCGCCACTTCGGCCTTGTCCTGCGGCTGCGCCGCGGCGGCGGGCACGGAGAGAAACGCCGCCAACGCCACGCCAGTCATCCATCTGCTGAATGTCATATCATCAGCCTCCTCGCTCTCTACTGTGGCCGCCGGCTGTCAATTCTCAGGAAGGCGAATGTCAAAAGAGTGTCAAGAGTTCATGGATCGAACCTATATCCCAGGCCGCGCACGCCGACCAGATGGCGTGGCTCGGCTGGATCTGGCTCGATCTTCTTCCGAAGGTTCAATACGTGCGTGTCGATGACCCGGTCCGATACGTGCGTCCCGATTCCCCAGGCCAGTTCGATGAGGCGTGAGCGGCTGAGGATGCGGCCCTGGTTCGCCAGGAAGACGGACAACAGACGCAGCTCCTGCGCCGTCAGCTCGGTTGCGCTTCCGGAGCGGCGGGCTTCCGCGCGGTCGAAATCCAGCTCGCAATCGCCGACGCGGTACACGCCTCGGGGCTCCCCGCCGGCGCGGCGCAGCAACGCCCGGACACGCGCCCGGAGTTCGTGAATACCGAAAGGCTTGGTCAGGTAATCGTCAGCGCCCAGGTCCAGACCAAGCACCTTCTCCGCTTCCTGGACGCGCGCCGTAAGCATGAGGATAGGCGTCCTAACGCCGGCGCGGCGCAGCTCGCGGCAGACCTCGAATCCGTCGAGTTTGGGCAGCATCACGTCCAGCAGGATCAAGTCCCAGGCCTCATTGCGCCCGCGGCGCAGCCCGGCCTCCCCGTCCGGCGCTATTTCGGCTTGGTGCCCCTGGCGCCGGAAGTCCTCTTCGAGACCGAGTCCAATGGCAGCTTCGTCTTCGATGATGAGTATGCGCGCCACGCTCTATCCTGCCCTTGGCAGCCGTACCGTAAAGCGGCTGCCGTTCCCAGGTTCACTTTCGAGTTCGATCTTACCTCCGTGCGCCTCGACGATGTGGCGGGCCATGGCCAGTCCTATGCCCGTGCCGCGAATGCCCTGGCGGATAGCCTCCTCGCCTCGGGTGAATTTAGCGAAAACCCGCGCCCTCTCTGCCGGGGGAATCCCAATGCCGTGGTCCGTCACGGACAACTCAACCTGGCGGTCGCAGGATGACACGGTCACCTCGACTTTCCGGGTTTCGCCCGAGTACTTCACGGCGTTATCGAGGAGATTCCGCAAGACGTGGAGGAGCGCCTCGCGGTCGCCCCGCACGGGCATGGGGCCCGGCGGCGGTTCGTAGCCAATCCGAAACCCCGCGGCCGCACTCTCGGTGGAGAAGGCGTCCACGGCTTCTCGGGCGAGGGCGCCCGCATCCTGCGCTTCCGTCCGATAGGTTTTCGCGCCGCCCTCCATGCGGGAGAAGTCCAGCAGCGACTCCACCGAACGCTGCAGCCGTTCGGCAGCCTGGGTCTGCATGCGGTAGAAGGAGAGCCTGCGGTCGCGCCCGAGATCGTCGTTCTCCATGAGCAAGCCCCCCAAGTGCAGGATGGTCGTCAGAGGAGTCCTGAACTCGTGCGAGACCGCGGAGACAAACCCAGCCTGGAGACGTGCCACCTCCATCTCACGGCGGAAGATCCGCCACAGCAAGAAACAACAGGCGGCCACCAGCATGACGACCGCAGAAAGAGCCCACCACAGCACACGCCGGCGCGCACCCCACTCGCCTGGCGCGGGAGGGGCGGCGGTCTCGACCAAGCCGGCTGCCCAGGGTAGCCCCGTCTCGGCAGGGGAGCGCTGGAGAGTGACTCGTGCGGAGCCCCCCGCGATGACAAGCTGCCGGTAGGGAGGAAGCCCTGCCGCGGCTTTGAGGCGCCAGTTCTGTTGTACCAGCGCGGGTCCCGCGGCCAGCGCCGCCAGCCCCTCGTTGGTGGTTTGCCAGATGAGGGTGATTGGCATCTCGTTCAGGACGAGGAAACGGCTCCCGGCCGGCGGATGGTCCGGATTGCCGAGGCGCTTGGAGAGCCACTCCGCCGCTTCGGAGATCGTCTCGCTGGCCGGCGGCGGGCTTTTTGAATCGCCGACCCAGGCGGCAAGCTGGCCGGTCACGAGCAGGAACGATGGCCAGTCCAGCAGCCAGCGCCCTGCCAGCCAATCGCGTTGGAGGTCGGCAGCCTCTTTATTGAAAGCGGTGAGCTGTTGGTTTGTCCGCAAGAGATCGCACCGCGCGCGGCGTGCGAGAAGGTCCGCCGGCATGCCGTTGATCGATGCTCCCGTATAGGCGGCCAGGCGCTCGTAGACGGCCAGCGCCTCCTTCCACCGGCCAGTACGGCGGTGGACACGCGCCAGCCGGACCAGCGCGCCCGCACGCACCGCCGCGTCCGGCGATTGGGCGAGGGATTCGTAGGCGAGCAGAGCTTCCCCTTCCCGGCCGCCGGTGAACTCCAATTGCTCGGCTTCACGAAAGGCCGCATCCGGCGCTTGCGCCAAGGGTGGAGGCAAAGGACTCCACAACATCCGTCCGGGAGGAAGAGCACGAGCTTCGCGGGTCGAGACAAGAATCAGGGCGGAGTCGGAAGGCAGGCTGTCCGCGCTGCGAAAATCACGTGCGGCCAGGGCCCCCTGCCAGGATTGAACTTCCGCCACCAGAGCGCGTACCGCACGGTCCAGGTCCGCCTGCCGCAGTTCGGCGATCCGCTGCCCGAGCAACACCCGGTCCTGCGACGCCAGCCTCAGCCCCAGCACGATCAGCGCCCCGGCCGGGACCAGCGTCACAAGCAGGAACAGGAGTAGTAAGCGTCCCGCGAGAATCGGCCGCCATGCGTGTTGCAGCCCAATCATGCCCGTGAAGTCTACTGCAACACTACCACTTGAGCTGTCTGTCAGCGCAATGTCAAGATTCCGTCAAGCCATGCCGCTTGCACATCTACTTCGCCGCTTTAGCGGCGGGCAGGAAGTTCTCCAGGACCCAGGCCTCGCGGCGACCGCATCCACTTCCTCCACAACATAGGGAGCCTGCTCGTCCCAGCTTATCGCGGGAACGTCAGAGTGCGGTGGCGGAATTGTGTCGTTTTGGTATCGACCTCCGCTTTGGTCACGGCAGCTATTATGGCAGGGATGGGTGTGTTCTATCAGCAGTGGCCCAAGGCCGAGCTGCACTTGCACCTGGAGGGGTCCATCGAGCCGGAGACCCTTCGGGAACTGGACCCCAGCCTGTCTCCGGACGAAATCCGCGCGCGCTATCAGTACGAGGACTTCCTGAGTTTCTTGCGCAGCTACAAATGGGTGATCGAGCGGCTTCGGACGCCGGAAGACTACGCGCTCATCACGCGGCGCCTGCTGGAGAGGCTGGCGGCCGAGAACGTGCGCTATGCCGAGATCATCCTTTCGGCGGGGGTGATCCTCTGGATGAAGCAGGAATTGGGACCGATCTACGAAGCGGTTCGGCGCGAGAGCGCGGCCTCCCCGGTGGAAGTCTGGTGGCTGTTCGACGGTGTGCGCCAGTTCGGCGTGGATGAGGTCATGAGGGTGGCCGAGCTGGCGGCCGAAAGGCTCGACGACGGTGTAGTGGGTTTCGGGATCGGAGGCGACGAGGCTCGCGGCCCCGCGGAGCTTTTCGGCGATGTGTATCGCTTCGCGCGCGAAAAGGGGCTGCGGCTGACCGCTCACGCCGGCGAGACAGGCGGCCCCGAATCGGTCTGGGCGGCGCTCGAACTGGGGGCGGAGCGCATCGGCCACGGGATTCGGTCTATCGAAGATCCGGTGCTGGTGCGCCACCTGCGAGACCGGAATGTTCCGCTGGAGATTTCCATCTCGAGCAACGTCGCCACCGGCGCGGTGGCCTCCCTCCAGGAGCACCCGGTGCGGCGGCTGTACGATGCGGGCGTGCCCGTCGTGCTTAACACGGACGATCCCGCGATGTTCCACACCACTCTCTCGCGGGAGTACGAACTGGCCGCGCGTCACTTCGGCTTCTCCGAGGCGGAACTCGGCGAGATCGCCCAGAACGGTTTTCGGTACGCCTTCCGAAGCGGCCGGTCCAGCCTCAGTTCCCGAAGGTGAGCCGGCTGGGGGCTTTCTTGACGAACGCGGGCGGGAGCTTCACCTTGGCCAGGTAAATCATGGCCTTGCCCTCGTGCGACGAGTAATAGCTCACCCAAAGGAATCCGTCGTGGAAAACGAGGCCAGGGTAGCCGGTGTCGCCGCCTGACGGGAGGGCAAAGAACTCGGTCAGGATCTCCTCGTCCGGGTCCAACCAGCAGAGAGAGGTTCGAACAGTCTCATCGACGATTCTGCCGGCGGCGAGGAAGCGCTCGTCGGGTAAGCGCGTCAGGTTGGGGCCGGCGATGCTCTTCTTCAAATCGGACCAGGTCCAGGCCCGGTACGGGGAACGCGACTTGCCGAGTTCGGCGGTCGGCTCCGCTCCTTCGCGCCGCAGCAGGCACAGAGCCCTCCCGTCGGAGAAAAAGAAGAGCGATGCCTCCGTCGGCTCTCCCGGGACAGGAATGGCTTCGGAGTGAACAGCGAACTTCAAACCATCCGTGCTGGTGTACAAACGCAAGGGTGCGGGTCCGAGAGCGCTGTAGCCCATCCCAAAGGCCCGCCCAAAGTTCCAGGAGATGCGGCCGAGAACGATGTCGGGATCGCCGATGACGTGCGGCGCGCTCCAGTCTCTCCCGTCCGTGGAAAGCCATGTCAACGACCGCCAGCGGACGCCGGACGCCTGCTGGCGGACGGCCACGGCATTCAGCAGGAGGCGCCCGTTAGGGGTGGAACTGAGCTTGGGGTCGCGCAGGTCGGAGTCCGGCGAGGTCACCTCCGCCAGAGGTTCCCATACATCGCCGTCCACTGAGGTAAGCACGCGCAACGCGCCGTCGGGCGAAGATGCAAGGCTGCCTTCGCGAAAGACGCAGAACCAGCGCTCGTGGAAACGGATAAGGTCCGTGTAGGCGTTATGGGGCGCGCGCCCCCAGATCATGTGGCACTGGACAAGCTCGGTTTTCTGGGCCTGCTGCGGCCTGGAAAATCCGGGAACCAGGAAGAGCAGGGCCGCCTGACGTTGGGTCATGACCTCATTCGCTAACGCCCCTGCCGGGCTTCCGCTTGCGCGCCGAGAAGCGCCTGAACCTGCCCCTCGAGCTGCTCGATGCGCTCGGCCAGATCCTCGATCGCCTGGCCCTCGGGGTCGGGCAGGTGGCCGTGCTCCAGGGTGTTGTCGGGGGTCTCCCCGCGGACGCGAACAATCCGCCCGGGAATGCCCACCACGGTCGAATGGTCCGGCACCGGATGGACCACGACCGACCCCGCGCCGATCTTCACATGGTCGCCAATGCGGATGTTCCCCAGAACTTTGGCCCCCGTTCCGATCACGATGTGATTGCCGAGGGTGGGATGCCGCTTGCCTTTTTCCTTGCCGGTTCCGCCCAAGGTCACGCCCTGATAGAGCAGCACGTCGTCGCCGATTTCGGCGGTCTCTCCAATCACCACGCCCATGCCGTGGTCGATGAAGAACCTGCGGCCGATTTTCGCGCCGGGGTGGATCTCGATGCCCGTGAGTGCGCGGCTGAACTGGCTGACTACGCGAGCCAGAAACGTCAGCCGCATCTGGTAGAGTTCGTGCGCCATGCGGTGCAGAAGAATCGCATGGAATCCGGGGTAGCAGAAGAAGATCTCGATCACGCTTTTTGCCGCGGGATCTTCCCGGAAGATGGTGTCGATCTGTTCCCTGATGGCCCGTAACATGTTAGTCCTATTATCGCTTATGCGCTCCGGACCGTCCGCGGCGGTCCGTGATATAGTGAAAAGTTCATGCCACAAGGGTATGTGTCGATTTTCATCTACTTGGTGTGCGCGATCCTGTTTCCGATTGTGCTGCTGATGGTGGCCAAGCTGCTGCGCCCGTCGGCGCCGACGGTGGTCAAGATGGAGGCCTATGAGTGCGGCATCAAAGCCGCCTCCGACTCGCGCGGCCGGTACACGGTCCGCTTCTACATCATCGCCATCTTGTTCGTGATCTTCGATGTGGAGACGATCTTTCTGTACCCGTGGGCAGTCAGGTACCACAGGCTGGGTTGGTTCGGGGTGGCCGAGGTCGCCGTCTTCCTGCTGATCCTGGTCGTGGGCTACGTCTGGGCGTACAAGAAGGGCGCGCTGGAATGGGTGTAGGCGCCGGACATGTCCGGCCCCGGCGCAGGACGGCATGACGACGACGCGGCTGTACTACCACGATGCCTATCTGAGCGAGTTCTCCGCGCATATTGTCGAACGATCCGGGGACGGCCTCAGAATCTACCTGGACCGCACGGCCTTCTACCCCACCTCGGGAGGGCAGCCCCACGACACCGGCGAGATCGGCGGCGTGCCGGTCCTGGACGTGATCGACGAGGATAAGCGTATCGCTCACATCACCTCCGGGGTCGTGGAGGACGTTGAGGTCGCCTGCCAGCTTGACTGGGCACGGCGATTCGACCACATGCAACAGCACACCGGCCAGCACCTGCTCTCGGCCGCGCTCATCGACTTGTACGGGATCGAGACCGTGGGGTTCCATTTAGGTTCCGACAGCTCCAGCATTGAAGTGGCCGTTGCCAGCCTCGGGCCCGAAGAGGTGCTCGCCGTTGAAATGCGGGTGAACCAGCAGGTTTGGGAGAACCGCCCGGTCTCGATCGTGTTTGAAGCGGCCGCGGAGGCGCAGCACCTGCGGCGGCCGTCCGATCGCGAAGGGATGCTTCGCATTGTGTGCATTGAGGGCTTGGACCGAAGCCCTTGTGGCGGCACTCACGTCCGGGCTACCGGGGAAATCGGGCTGGTGCTCATCCGCAAGCTCGACAAGATACGCGGCAACGTGCGGATAGAGTTCCTGTGCGGCCTGCGCGCCGTGCGGCGCGCCAGGGACGATTATGAGGCGCTGTCCCGCATCGCGCGGCTGTTTTCGTCGCCGCTGGACGAAACGCCCGCGCTGGCGGCGGCGCAGAGGGATGCACTGGAAGCGGCGGAAAAGACCCGCCGCCGATTGGCCGGAGCGCTGGCGCGGTACCAGGGGCAGGAGTTGTACCAGGCCACCCCACCGGGGCCGGATGGCGTACGCCGGGCGATCCAACGCCGGCCCGCCGGATCGATCGACGAGGAGTTGCGCGCATTAGCGCAAGGCTTCACCGCCCAGCCGAAGGCGGTCTTCGTGGGGGCCATCGAGGATCCGCCGGCCGTGCTGCTGGCTCTCTCGGCGGACGCCGGAGCGCACGCCGGAGAAATGCTGAAGGCCGCGCTTGCCAGGCTCGGAGGACGCGGCGGCGGGAACGCGCTCATGGCGCAGGGAAGCGTCCCCTCCCGGGAACATCTGACCAGCCTGTTGGCGGAATTGGGTTGAGTCCGTTCAAAGCGCCGCGGGGAACGGAGCCAGCGCCAGCATCACCAGTCCCGCCAGGAACAGGAATAGCGTCAGCACCAGCCATGACTTGACGCGTACATCGGCCCCTTTGAGTTCCTTCCATGCCAGAAGTCCCCACAAGGCGGTGACCAGTGGGGCTGCCTGCAACACCGCGAAGCTGGCGCCGGGTGCTACGCGCACCTCGTCAGGAGCACTGGCGGTGACAAAACTCGCGATCAGGCCCGCTGCCCAAATCACGCCGCCGAGGAGCCCGAACAGGTGCTGGCGGAACCGGCCGCGGAAATACTCCAGCATCTCCAGCGGCCTCCCGCTCAGAGGCAAGTTCATGAAGTAGAGGTTGTAAACGAGCGTGGAGAAAAGGAGCCCCGCGGAGAACATGACTGCCAGAGCGTACGGGCCAAGTCCCGTGTCTCCGGTCCTAGCCATGGAGAGCAGGGGAGTGATGACGCCGATCAAGAGGCCCGCGATGAGGCTCAACACGGTCCCTTTCCACGACACCGATGGCCGCAGGGTGCGGTGCTCGCCTGCTTTCATCCTCTGTATTTCCCTGAACAGAGACAGGGAACGGTGGGTGATGGCGTCGAGAACGAGGGCCAGCGTCACCAACCCCAAGCCAGTGAATACCATGGTCGGGTTGCCCTGGGGTTTGGCGATGTAGCTGAGCAGAGAGGAGACCAGAATCGCCATTCCGAGGCCAAGGGGAAAGGCTACCGCCATACCCATGAGGGTCACGGCGCCGACCAACAGCATGTACCCGAGGTTGAAGATCCCTCCCGCGGCAATCCCGAAGGCCATGTTGCGTTTGCCGGCGCGCATCAGGTCATCCAGAAAGGTGAACCCATCGGAGCCCAGCGTGCCCAGCGTGAAGGCCACCAAAACGGCAGCCACGGCGGCGCCGATGGCGAAGTCGTAGTAGAACAGCTCAAAGCGCCATTTCTTGGTGAGCTTGAGGCAGTTGATCCAGCTCCCCAGGCAGAGCAGGCCGAGGATTGTGATCAGCAAGGCGGACGCGTAGGTGGCCGGTAGAGTCATGGATCGTATTCCCGATTGAAACGTGAGGGTACAATGCTTGCCCTGCCCGGGTCAAGCGGAGGCGACCGGAGCAGTGTTGTATGATAGCTGGCCGATGGACACTGTGATGAATCTCCTCATACCCAATCTTGGCTCCACCTCATTGAAGTATCAGATTCTCGAGATGCCCTCCGAGCGCATCCTCGCCAAGGGACGCCTGGAGCGCGTGAAGGACTACCGCGAGGCAGTCACCGAGATCCAGGTCGGCGACACCCGGATCGACGCCGTGGCGTTCAAGGCCGTGCTCGCGGGCCCGCGCTACCGCGGCACCTTCGTCATCGACGACGCCGTCCTGGATGCGATGGAGGAATTCCTGCCGGCCGCGCCGGCCCACAACGCGATCTACCTGGCGGCCATCCGGGCCTTTCGCGAGGCGATGCCCGGCATCCCGCTGATCGCCGCCTTCGAAACGGAGTTCCACGCCACCATGCCCGAGCACGCCGCCCGCTACGGGGTGCCCCCGGAATGGCGAGAGAAGTACGGCATAAGGCGGTACGGCTTCCATGGGGCTTCGCACAGATATATCGGTGAGCGCGTGGCCGAGCTTCTAGGGAAACCAAAGGATTCGTTTTGCCTCGTAAGCTGCCACCTGGGAGGCAGTTCTTCGATGTGCGCCATCGACCGGGGAAGATCCGTGGACACCACCATGGGCTTCTCGCCGCAGTCGGGGTTGGAGAACGCCACGAGGCCGGGCGATCTGGACGCCTTCGCGGTGCTGTACATGATGGAGAAGCGGGGATGGGCGGTGAGCCAGGTGCGCGAGCAACTGGCCAGGGGGGGCGGGCTGGCGGGCCTCGCGGGCGTCGCCGGCGGCGACGTCAGGGACCTGGAGCAGGCGGCCGCGGCGGGCAGCGCGGACGCGGCGCTGGCGCTCCAGGTGCTCGCCTACGAGGTCCGGAAAACCATCGGCGCCTACGCGGCGGCCATGGGCGGCGTGGATGCCGTCGCCTTCACGGGAGGCATCGGAGAGAACTCCGCGCGGCTGCGCTCGGCTTGCTGCGCGGGCCTAGAGTTTCTCGGCATCCGGCTGGACCCGCGGCGCAACGAGCTGGGGAAGGGAGACCGGCTGGTTTCGCCGGACAGCGCCCCGGTGGCTGTCCTCGCGCTGGCGACCAACGAAGAGGTGATCGTTGCCCGGCGAGCGTACGGCGTGCTGGCGGGACGCTGAAAAAACGGCTCGGCAGGACCGCTCCCTCACGGTCGCGGCTCGGTGAGCCGCTGCAAACGTGTGTGCTCGATTCCGAGCCGCGCGCGTAAGCAAGCGGTTTTCAGCGGCCCGCTAGGCGGCGGTCTTGTGGGCCTCGGGGAGCGGCAGTCAGTATTCGCCTACAGAAATTTCTTACTTAGTATTCCGGTCACGGGTAGCACCCCCTCATTTCCCTTAGAAAAAAAGTCACTTCAGCGCAAATTGAACCTTCCGGAGAATGGAACCGTCAGCTACACCTACAATGCCGACGGCACGTTGGCCACCAAGACCGACGCCAAGAAACCGAGTTGGTGCGCCCTGAGTTTCACGGAGGATGGCTTGTGGCCCGTGGCCTGTAGCCTGTAGGATACGGACAGCGATGCCAGAATCGGTTTCCACAAGCCACGTGCCACGAGCCACGAGCGAGGACGCCGTGCACACCTACAACGGGACGGAGCTTTACGGATACGACCCCTCCGGCCGGCGGGTGTGGAAGCAGGAGCCGAGCCGGACCTTGGTGTACTTCCACGGGGAGGAGGGCAACCTGCTGGCGACCTACGGCGACGGCATCGACTACGACTACAACGTGTACTTCGGCGGTAAGCTGATCTGGGCGGAAGCCTCGCAGGGGCTGGCGGCGGGGCCGGTGTCGCTGGACCGGATGGGCTCGGTGGTGTTGCGCAACAACGGCGCCACCAACGAGTACTTCCCCTGCGGCGAGGAAGCGACCACCACCACCGCGGACCGCACCAAGTTCGCGACCTACTACCGCGACCAGGTCACCGCCCTGGACTACGCCCAAAACCGCTACTACTCAAGCACTATCGCCAGGTTCACCAGCCCCGACCCGAGTGAACCATTCGCCCCGACTAACCCGCAGAGTTTCAACCTGTACGCTTACGTTCAGAATGATCCGGTAAACCTCAACGATCCGGAAGGGCTCGACATCACCATCCCGGTCACCTATGGCCCGTACGACTGCACAAGCCGGGTGTATGGGGAGATTTTGAGCCGATCAGGGTATGGGGGTGAGAACGCACTCACGGATTTCGCCCGCGGCGATTGGGGAAGGATGGCTCTTGCGATGTGGGGCGAAATACGGCCGGACAGTGCCTCGGATGGAGGGATGAACGTTGCCATGATGGGAGTGGGCTATACGTTCATCAATCGCTACAACTTGCGCGGGACCATCCCCGATTTTGGCGCGAGCTCGTCCAGCCTGGGTACGGTAGTCATGATAGCCAGTGACATCTGGGAGACCAACGGCGACATGCAGGGCACGGCGTACACCGCACTCACGAACGCGCTGGCTGGTTCCGCCACGTCGGGCGACTGCGACGGGCTGATCGAGGGGATCAAGCTGGGGGCCGCCATCATGGCACAGACAGTGGGTTTCAAACATGGGGGGTTCGGCGCTCTGCCAAATGTCTACAACCCGGTCGGAAACGCGGTCTATTTCAACAGTAAGGGCTATCAGTTGGGCACTCACCCGTACGGCTATGTGGGTGTGCGGGGCCCCATACTTCCCTGGACCGGATGGCAGGGTAGTCAGAGAGTGACAAAGTACATGTACTTCTGGGGGATTAGCAGGGTTGCCCCCCCTGCGCCTAGCCCGGGTGGGGCTCAGCGCGGCGCGCCCCCTGTAATGGTGCACCCGCAGAGGCCTGTCTTTGCGCCGTGAGGGACCGTGATGTACCTGTTCATTGTCATGCTTTGTTGGTTGCAGCAATACCCCGATTGCAGACTGACCCCGGTGGAGAGGCGCCTGATCGAGCACTATCTTTGCTATGAGGGCGGGAAGCTCGAATACCCCTTGACATTTGTACAGAAGGCAAGCATGGGAACAAGAGTCCTGGCAGTGCGTGCGGAAACCGCACTCTACATCGATCTTCCATTGATGAGGACGAGAGTCAACCCTCCGCGTCCACCGGGCGATGATTTTTACCGGGAAATCTTGCGAATTGACCCACGTCTCATCCCTCCCGCTGGCGCGGCGTATGGATGGAATCCCGGCGAAATGCAGAGCAGTTTCGATTGGTACTTGAAGACTTACGAGATCCATCCCGACCAGTGGTGCCTTGTGCGGATGCCTCCGCGGATTGAAGCCTGGCGTCCCACACCACCCGGACCCTTGAAGAAAGCCTTTCTCGATGCCATGGTCAGGGAGGCGCGCAAGGAGATCCCGTCGGCGGCCTTGGACCTCTCCATGAAGGCGGAAGATGCCGAATGGTGGCTCCTGGTGGAAGACTTCAACGTCGATGACCCGCAGACCGGCGCGGCGATTTTGGACTCCAAGACGGGCCGCTTCGAGTTGGGCCTTTTCAAGCTGAGTAGTTTGGAACCCGACCCTGTCGTTATCTATGAGCGCATGATGGGCACCGACCTCCAGCTCTACAAGCCGCAGGAAATCGTCGGGACTAACCCCATCAAGCTGAAGCTGACAAACCCTTGAAACCCGTGACGCAACCCGAAACCTTTGGTCGGCGTCTGAGTCCGCTGTCCTGGCTTTATAACCTGTGTTCCGCCGATAGTGCCGAGGGGACT
This sequence comes from Bryobacterales bacterium, assembly GCA_963798455.1. Lineage (GTDB taxonomy): Bacteria > Acidobacteriota > Terriglobia > Bryobacterales > Bryobacteraceae > CAWCTD01. Next base: position 1,550,625 of record CAWCTD010000003.1, on the reverse strand, counting down.
AAGTGGACCCGCGGGCTTCTGCGTCGCCCGGCCGGCCAGCTCCGGGACGAACACCTACGTTTGCCAGGGCGACACCGTGACCGTGACCGACCCTGCCGGAAAATGGAAGAAGTACACCCTGGACGCGATGGGCAACCTGGTCCAGGTGACCGAGCAGGACCCGTCCCTGGGCCAGGTCCAGGCCAACTACACGTACAACCTGCGCAGCCAGTTGATCCAGGTTTCCATGCCCCGGGGCTCGACCACCCAGACCCGCACCTTCAACTACGACCTGGCCACCGGCCGTTTGACCAGCGCAGCCAACCCCGAAAACGGCACGGTGAGCTACACCTACAACGCGGACGGCACCGTGGCCACCAAGACGGACGCCAAGAACCAGCAGGTGCAGTACACCTACGACAGCTACCGGCGCGTGACCCAGATCCGGCGCTACCCGGTCTCGGGGGGCCAGGAAGACCTCTGCCAGCGCACGAACTTCGTCTACGACGGGGGCGTCAATGGCTGGGGACGGCTGACGTCCACCAGTTGGGGCGGCGGGTCCTGCACCGGCGGCGCCTGGAGCCAGTCCTACGACTACACCCAGGCCGGCCTAGTGACCACCCAGACGCAGAACGGCGGCGGCTTCAACCTCCAGGCCAGCTACACCTACAACGACGAGGGCGCGCCCGTTTCCACCCAGTACCCTTCCGGCTTGGAATTGACCTACACCTACGACTCCATGGGACGCCCCACCAAGCTCACCGACAACCAAGCGATCCCCACGGACTATGTCCGGGAGGTGCAGTACAACGCCGCCGGCCAGATCACCCAGATGAACCAGTTTGACAACAATGGCCGGTACACCGAGACCCGGCAGTACAATCCGCTGAGTCAGTTGGCGCGCCAGACGGCCGTGGCCAGTGGTGTGACCCGGATGGACTACCAGTACATCTACTCGGCCACCCAGAACGACGGGCGGATCACGCAGCGCAAGGACTGGGTCTCGGGTGCGGATTCCGGGCGATGGGAGTTATCGTTCGGAGCTGATGAAGATCATCGTTCCGAGGTGATCGTTGCCCGGCGGGCGTACGGCGTGCTGGCGGGAAAAACTTAGTCGGCGGCGGTCTTCGTGGCCTCGGGGAGCGGCTCCAGCAGCCGCTCTTTCCGGTAGATCAGGGTCGAGGTGTTGAAGCTGGCCACTTCGAATCCGTGGCCGTGGGTGATGGCATCCGTGGGACAAGCCTCCACGCAATAGCCGCAGAAGATGCAGCGGTTGTAGTCGATGTTGTACACCGTGGCGTAGCGATCGCCGCCGCTGATCCGCACCGCGTCAGTGTTCTCCGCCGCCTCGATGTAAATGCAGTGGGAGGGGCAGGCCGCCGCGCACAGAAAACAGGCCACGCACTTCTCCAGGCCGTTCTCGTCGCGCCGGAGAACGTGGACGCCCCGGTAGCGCTCCTGCACCTTGGGCGGCTCGTCGGGGTAGTTCTCGGTGATGGTCGGCGACAGCATCTCCTTCAGGGTGGTGCTCATCCCCTTGACGATCGCCGCTGCCGACTTCAGCGCCTCGCTGACTTCTGATGGCATCGATTTCCCTCAGTCCGACCTGGCTCCCCCCGGGAGCCTAGTTTTTCGACCCTCAACCCGCCTTCCACTCGGGCACGTATTCGCCGGGCTTGAATAATGCCACAGCCGCGCGGCGGCCCACCGCCTCAAACTCGCCCTTGGAGAAGCCCTCCTGCGTCCAGGAAACCTTCCCGTCTTTCTCGATGAGGAAACAAGCAGGCACGTACGAGATACCGAATGCGTTACTCGCCTGGTAGCCCGCCCGAGCTTCGTCGAGCAGGGTCGTGAAACCGACCCCGCAATCGCGATTGAACTTCTCGGTAGACCGGGCGTCATCCTGCGAAACGGCGACCAACTGGAGCGCGCCACCCGCGCCCTGGTGAAGCCGTTCCAGAAACGGGAAGGTGAACTGGCACACCGGGCAGCTCTCCTTGAAGAAGGCCAGTAGAACCGGTCCGGATGCGAGTAGATCCTCCAGCGAGCGCTCAATGCCCTGCAAGTCCTTGAGACGGAAGGACGGCGCCTGTGAACCCGTGGCCAGCATTTCTTTGCGTTTCCCCCAAGCCATCTGTCCTCAGTCTAGCAACTTCAGCAGTTGGTGGGCCGCCACGAGCACCGGGTCCACCCCGGGTGTAAACGGGGGCGTGTAGGCCAAGTCCAGTTGCTCGAAATCCTCGACGCGCATACGGCACGTCAGGGCCGCCGCGATGAGGTTGATTCGTCCGGGAACCCCGGCCTCGCCCATGACCGTTCCGCCGAGCAGGCGCCGGGAGCGCCGGTCGGCGGTCAACTCGACGGTAGTGGGACGGCCCTTGAAGTACTTCGGGTGGTCGAGAGCCGTGATCCGGGACGAAACCGGATCGAAGCCTTCCTGGCTGGCCTCCGCGAGGGAGAGTCCGGTCATGGCGACGCCCAGCTTCGAGACTTTGACGATGGAAGTCCCGACGATGCCGGCGAAGCGCTCGCGCGCCCCCGCGGCGCACGCGCCGGCCACGCGGCCCATCCGGTTGGCGGTTGTGCCCAGAGGGATGTAAGCGGGGCGCCCGGTCACCAGGTGCATGGCTTGGGCGCAATCGCCGGCGGCGAAGATGCCGGCGATGCTGGTTTCCATGCGCTCGTTCACCGCGATGGCTCCCGTGGCGCCCAGTCGAACTCCCGCTTCCTCGGCCAGCTCGACATTGGGCGCCAGGCCCGCGGCCGATAGGATGAGATCGCAAGCCACGCCGTTCACCCGGCCGGGTTCGACGCTGGTGACCGGCGTGCCCAGGCGCAGCTCGATACCGGCGCGTGTGAGCTCATCGCGCACGCCGGTGGTCAGGCCGGCATCGGGACGGCCGAGCACGTACCCGGAAGCCTCGAACACGGTGACCTCGAGTCCCCGGGCGCGCAGCACGTCGGCGGCTTCCAGGCCGATGTAGCCGGCGCCAATCACCACCGCGCGCCGCGGGCGGCTCGTCTCGATGAACTCGCGCAGACGACGCGCGTCCTCCAGGGTGTGAAGGGTGAAGGCATTGAGCGGCGGTTTGGATCCGAGCACGGTGCGATCCGGCCGCGCCCCGCTGGCGATCACGAGCTTGTCGTAAGACAGGCGCTCGCCGCCCGAAAGCAGCAACTCGCGCCGGGCATGGCGAATCTCCTGGACGAGCGTTCGCGTCCGCACCTGGATGCCGCGCTCGCGCTGGAAGTACTCGGCGTCGTGCAAGATCAGGTCGCTCTCGGAGGGCACTCTGCCCTCGACGTAGTAGGGCAGGGAGCAGGTGACATACGAGATCGTGCCGCCCTTTTCGAGGACGACAATATCCAGGCCCGCGTCGATGCGCCGCGCTCGCGAGGCGGCGCTCAGGCCCGCGCCCTGCCCGCCGATGACGACCAGTTGCATGAAGAGACTATCTTAACGGATCGCCCTAATCTTCGGCGCCACGGCGCTGTTGCTCGATGAAGCGGAGGATGTCGAAGCGGGTGATCTGACGGTTGGGAAAGAAGCTGTTCACGGCCTGTTGCTCGTCGTCGAAAATCTCGAACACGGTGGAGAGCTTGGTAAGCACCAGCAGCTCCAGGTGGCGCTGGTTCAGATTCAGCAGCACCAGCCGGCCGGAGGACTTCCGCAGCGCGGTGAAACACATCACCATGGCCCCCAGGCCGGTGCTGTCGATGTAGTCCACGTGTTCGAGGTTCAGGATCACGTTCTGGCCGCCCTGGGCCAAGTGAGCGCGCAGAGCGTCACGGAGGGTGGTGACGGTCTGACCGGCAGTCAAGGATCCCTTCAGATCCAGGATGGTGATGCCTTCCTTCTCGCGGCGGTTGATCTCAATGTCCATTTGAGGCCCTTCGCATGTGGTTGGAAATTGCCCCGGCCGGCGCGGAGGACAGCGGCAAAGTCACCACGAAACGGCTGCCCTTGCCCGGGGCGCTGGTGACGTCAATCCGGCCGCTGTGCGCCTTCACGATCCAGGCCACGAAGCTCAGTCCCAGCCCCATGCCCCGCGTAACGCTGGAGTCGGTGCTGGGAACGCGATAGAAGCGGTCAAAGACGTGCGACAGATACTCGCTGGGAATACCGCGGCCGCTGTCTTCGACGGTCATCTCCACCCGATAATCGTTTGACCACAGCTCCAAGCGGACCTCGCCGCCCGAGGGCGTGTACTTGATGGCGTTGGAAAGCAGGTTCGAGAGGAGGCGTTCGAATTGGATGCGATCCACCTCGGCGACGCACTGCGGAGGAAGCTTCGTGACGAGGCGCAGTCCGGCCTCCTCGGCGGCGAGGCGGTACTGATCCAGGATGTCGAGGGCCAGCGCGCAGAGGTCCTGCGGTTCCTTGCGGAGGACAAGCTGTCCCGACTCGGCCTGAGAAAGCTGCAACATGGCCTTGACGAAATCCGTGAGGCGCTCGGTCTCCTCCAAAGCGGTCAGAATGGCGTCGCGCAACGGCTCTTCGCCCTGGGCGGTCATCAGGGCGACCTCCAACTGGCCCCGGACTGCCGTGATCGGCGTCCGAAGCTCGTGCGACACGTCGGCCGTGAATTGACGCATCTGCTGGAACGAGTTCTCCAGGCGCTCGATCATCCGGTTGAACGTGTCGATCAGACGGTCCAGCTCGTCTCCCGCGTTGCGCAACGGGATGCGAAGGCTGAGGTTGGAACTGGTGATGGAATCCGAGGTCAGCGCCACCTGATTCAAAGGCTGGAGTCCTCGCTTCGTCATGAACCAGCCCAGCAAGCCGCCGACCAGGACGATCACGGGCAACGCGGAGAAGTAGTGCCACGTGAATTGCGCCGCCGTCGCCTCGGTCAGAGCCATGTTTCGCCCCTGGGCGACGAAATAGCGCTTTCCATCCGGCGCGATGAATGCGCCTAGGCGAATCAGGTAGTCGGTGCCCCAGGGGTCCCGTCGCGTCCTCCACACCGGCTCGCTCGACCGCAGAACCCGCTGGATTTCTGACGGCGGTTCCAAGCCGATGACCCGGTAGGCCGGTGACACGTCCAGCACGTTCCCATCCTGGTCGGCCAGCATAAACACCCGTCGCAGCCGCTCCACCAGGAAGGAATCCTGTGGGTTGTTCGCATCGTAGTCCCAGGCCAGCCCCGCACCGGTCTGTCGCAGGAATCCGTCGAGAGCAGCCCGGTCCTCTTCAAGAAAGTCCTTGACCTGGGACTCCTGGATGGTGATCAAGGTGCTGCGGAACGACAGACCCACGAAAATGAGCAGGAAGGTGAAAAAGGCCAAATACCCGGCCGTCAGGCGGAAGCCCAGCCGGCGACTAAACCTGGTCCCTGGGCCCGGCGCGGGCATGGCGGACTATCTACCCGCGGGGGCAGGGGCGCCTGCATCCTGCGGAGAACCGATCATGTACCCGATGCCCCGCACGGTGCGGATCAGCTTCTGAGGCCATTCGTCGTCGATCTTGCCCCGAAGGTGGCGGATGTAAACGTCCACGATGTTGGTGAGCCCGGTGTAATCCATCTCCCAAACGTGTTCGACGATCATGGTGCGGCTCAGGGGGCGTCCGTGGTTGCGCATCAAGTATTCGAGGATGCCGAATTCCTTGGGCGCCAGTTCGATATTGACACCGCCCCGGCTGACCTTGCGCCGGATGCAGTCCAATGTAAGATCGTCGACCTGCAACCGCTCGGGCAAAGCTTGTCCCCGCCGGAGCAGGGCGCGAACGCGGGCCAGCAGTTCCACGAAGGCGAAGGGCTTGACCAGGTAGTCGTCGGCGCCGATGTCGAGGCCCTTTACGCGGTCGTCCAACGAACCCCGTGCGCTGAGAATGAGAACCGGCTGGCTACCCTTGCGGTTGCGGACCTTCTCGAGGACGACCAGCCCGTCCATGTCCGGCAACATGAGATCCAGAATCAGCAGGTCGTAGACGACCTCCGCGACCCTGGTGAGCGCCTGCTGGCCGTTCTCGGCGATGTCGACGGAATACCCGCTGCCTTCCAGGCCGCGGGCGACAAAATCGGCGATGCGTTTTTCGTCTTCAATCAGCAAGATGCGCATGTTACTTCAGACATTACCACAGAAAGCGCGCTGTGGAGAGGGGCGTCCAGCCGCTTCAATCGCCGGGGACCCGGCGCGGGACGACGAACGGATGTGCGAAGTTCAGCCGGGTCAGGCGCAGGCTCCTCCAGTTTGTCTTGAGCGTGGAGAGGGCCAGCATGAGCAGGATAACGCCCAGCGCCGCCAGAGCCGCTTGACCGGGTGCGAGGCTTCCCTTCCAGAAGTAAAGCCACCTGCCGTAGACCAGTTCGGTGTGGACCCAATAGACGAGCAGCGAAGTCGTTCCAAACTGGCGCACCCAGCTCCAGCCGGCGGCGCCGCCGTATTGAGTCCAGAGATAGGCGACCGACAGGATAAGCAGGACGACGCCGAGCTTGATCAGGATCAACCAGGGGCTGTCGATCCAGAAGTCGGACTTCGGGTAGAGAGAGTAGGGCAGGTTGGAGCAGTACCTGGCGCCGACGATCAGCGCCAAGCCCAGGAGCGCGGCCCATTGCATGACGCGGTCCAGTTGGTCCCGGCGGGCGAGGCGCAGGACGCTCCCCGCGCTCATCCCGAACGCGACAAAGGCCGCCCAAGGGAAAAAGCCGAAGGCCAGCGAGTCCGGGACGAGGTAGGCCCGGACAGGCCCTGGCATGCCGGACAAGTTCAGCATCGAGACCACGGGCGCGCCGAAGGCTATCAGCAGGCCCATCACCAGGCAGGCACGCACCCGTTCGGCCGTGCCCAACACCGCCAGCACCGACAAGGCGGCGACGGCCAGACCCATGGCGTTGAGGATGTCCACCTTGAAAAGGTCCTGCCAGCGCGTTTGAGGCGCGCCGACCAGGTAAAGCTGAATGCGGAACAGAGCCGCCAGTCCGAGCAGGTAACCCGCCCGCCGCAGCGCCGCCACCACGCGCCGGCCGGCCGGCCATGCCTGCCGTTCCCGGCTTTCCATCAGGAAGGCCAGGGTGACGCCGACCAGGAAGAGGAATATCGCGGGAGGCATGCCGCCCAAGAACTGAGTCAGCACGAAAGTGGAGCCGCCCCGATAGTCCGGCTTCGTGAAGGAATCAAAGACATGCCCGTTCAGCATGATGACGGCGGCCAAGCCGCGCGTCCAGTCCAGGAAGGGCAATCTCGTTGAGGACGTCTTAACAGATGGCATCAGCAAATGCGCCCAGAAATATTGTGTTTTTTATTATAGCCTACTTCTGAGGGTATTCGGTTCTGACTCCCTTGGGGAGGCTCAACTGGAACGCGCTGTCGGGCGCATTGGTGTTGATCTGGACATCACTATACGTGATGAGAGTGTAATCGCCCGACGGCCGGTCGAACCTCTGCTGCAGAGGATAGCCGCCGGCGGAAATCCACAGTTGCGCTTTCTGGATGTATTCCCGCACGGAGCCGGCCTTGGGAACAAGCTCAAGGCGCGTGGCCGGCTGGCCGGCGATCTGCTCCTCGCCCGTGACTTTCAGGCTGTAGCTCTGCAACAGTTCCTTGCCCGAACTGCCAAAGCCGAGCAGCAGGAACTGGTCCACCAGCGAGCGCTGTTTGCCGAGATTGTAGATCTGAACCGTCTGGATCTTGGGATAGTAGATCTGAGCCGTGGTCTTCTCGAAGACGATGGTCCGCGGATCGGGCTCGGCGAAATCGATCCTCATGCGAACGTCCCGCGAGCCCGCGCGTTTCATGCGCACGACGCCGCTTTCCTTGCTGGTGTCATTGATCACGGCCGTGTAATCCACGCGGGTCAGCTTGGCCGACATGTCGGAGAAGGAAGCGGCAGTCTTGTCCATGGCCGCCAGGACCTCGCCGAGCGATGCGGCTGCGGCGAGAGCGGGCGTCGCGAGCATAGCGACAAAGAGCAACGGGGCTGTCAGCCAATGCATCCGCTTGGAGCCTCTCACTTCAAGGTTGGACCTGAGCCATGTAGCCGGTGACTTCCGATTCAGGGTCGAGAATGGGCTGAACCGTGACCACGGTGAAGCCCTTGCCGAACTTGTTCTGCACCAGGTCCGATGCCTTGGCCCGGCGTTGCGACTCAGGCACGCCCGCCAGCAGCTCGGGAGCGATCCAGAACGTCGCTTCCCTGGTGGCCTTCGATCATGACGATGTTGGAGGGCCTGGGCTGGTTGCGAAACCAACTCTGCGGCGTCAGGAAAATGAAGCCCAGGATGAGCGCCACCATCAGGTCGTACTGCCAAGTGCCGCGCGAGTAGTCCCACATGACGAAGCGGCGAAGCCCCGTCACGAACTTGCCTGGCATATCTACCGCCAGTGTATCACGCAGCCCGCAAGTGCCCGGTCTTCTTCGCTACCCGTTCAAGGTCCAGCCGGGGCGGTATGTGCGCTTGAGCCACTCATTGGCTTCGGGGGCATTGGTCACGCGGCCGGTGGCCGGATCATATTCGAGCCTCTTGCCGGCGCGGTGGGCCACCAGGCCCAGCAGCATCTGCTCCATCATCGTGCCGGAGTAGTCGAAGTCGCAGTGGGTCTTCCGGTTGTTCTGGCCCTTGCAGGCGTCGAGCCACTCCTGCTGGAAGATCGACTGCCCGCCAGGAACGCCCTTGACCGGGCCGGTTGTCGAGTTCGGGGTCCCCAGTGCGGGCGGGACACCGCCGGCAAGGAGCTGCACCGGAGCGAAATCGCCGTCGGTCATGACGTTGGCCGGCTGCGGCGCGGCCGCATTGCCCCTCGCTCCGCCGCGGCGGGCATTCTGCGCGGCGGGAGGACGCCGAACTGGCGGCGCCGGAGGCGGCTGCCCCGTGCCTCCCACTAGCCGGACGAGTTCGTCCTTGGTGCGCCGCTTGTAATAGGTCAAGTCCCCGGTGTAGTCATCCGGAATGAGCACGCGGGAATTGAAATCGGCGAAGATGAATCCCTTTGTGCCCTCGAAGATCGCACCGTTGCCGACCCGGCTTAGATCAATGTAGCTCTTGGGCGAATCCGGCTTGAGGCCACCCTGGTACCAGACCACGGTGACCGGCCCACGCCAGCTATTCTTGGGGTGTTCAAAAGACACCTTCAGCTCGACCGGGCAGATGTTTGGGTCGTACTTGGCGCTGGCCTTCTGATCGACCTCGATGGCGGTGGGCGCCCCCGCATCGATGCAGTTCCACGCCAGATCCATGGTGTGGGCTCCCATGTCGCCCATCTGGCCGACGCCAAAGTCCCGGAACGGGTTCCAGGCCAGGCAATTGTTGCCGGCGCCGCCTGCCGCGAAGTACTGCGGGCTGTACGGATGCATGGGGGACGGACCGACCCACTGGTCGTAATGGAAGAAGGATGGCGGCTGGCCTTCTCCAGGCGGGTAGCCCGGCCGGCCGTTGCGGCGCGCGTCCCAGGCGGATACCGTCTTGAGCTCGCCAATAGCCCCGTCCAGAATCAGCTCGCGCACGCGCTCGAAGTTCGGGAGGGCGTGGCGCTGGGTGCCATGCTGGGTGGCCACCTTGTTCCGGTTCTTGAGATAGTTGGCGCGCACCAGGCGCACCTCTTCCACGGTCATACCCAGCGGCTTCTCGCAGTAGACGTGCAGGCCGCGATTCAACGCCCAGTTGTTAATGAAGCCGTGGTGGTGATCCGCGGCGCAAACCACCACGGCATCCAGGCCCTTTTGGTCGAGGCACTTGCGCCAGTCCCAGTAGGTCTGGGCGCCGGGGAAGATCTTGAGCCCCTCGGCCAGGCGGTTCTCGTTCACGTCGCACAGGGCGGCCACGTTCTCGGTCGAGAGCACGGTGTAGTGCGCCGTCCCTCTCCCCCATACGCCGATGAGGGCGATGTTCAACTTGTTGCTGGGGGCGTTCTGCCCCCGAAGCGTGCCGCTCTTGAGAATGGTAAGTCCGGCTGCGGACTTGACGAAGTCCCGACGTTTCATGCTCGGCCCTCCTTCAGGCAACAGGTAGTATACATCAGAGTTTCGAGATATTCTCCAGCCATCACCGCCGCGACGGCGAACTCAAGCATCTTGAGGATCAGCTCAAACAGTGAGTTGAGGCGCCCTGCCGGAAACGCAGCAATGCCCGAAGGTCACTCAGTGCGCCCGCGTCGCTCGTCAGTGGGCCGCATAGAGGACCTTGCCGTACCGGTGGGCAGGGTACGCGATTCCGCCAAAGATGTTCTTCGTAGCTTCGAAGCGGTCTGTGGGTATCACAATCACGTCCACCGGGTAGCCGATTCGCCTATAGCGCTGCGGATCCTGACGCTCTCCTCGTGGCGGCTCGCGGGGGCCGGCTCCACGACGAGCAGGTCGATGTCGCTGTCACGCGTCATTCCACCTGTTGCCCCCGACCCAAACAAGATGATTCGATCCGGGGTCGCGACAGTCAACACACGACGAACAATCTGCCGCGCAAGCGTATCGTCGATACCCATCAGTCACATCATAGGCGACCGAGGGATCTTATTGCAGCCGAGGAACTCGTGCGTAGACCTCCAGACGTCCACCAGATCGCTGAAGACGCCGTACGCGGTCTGGTCCACGCCGGGGGAGATCGAAACCGTCCCGATCGTCCCCATCAGGTCGGTGTGGAAAAGGATCAAGTTCGATGTCCCGTGGACCGAAGCCAGGATGTCGTTTTCGTCCAGCACCTCGGCGCGGACGCGCAGGCGCACGCCGCCATCGGCCGCCCGGCGGGCGCGGCTCACCAGGCACACCGTCTTGCGCTTGGCGGCCAGTTCCATCAGCTTTTCCGGCGTCAGCCGCCCGATGCCGCGGGTGTCCACCTGCTGCGGCGTGGTGCGGGCGTCCATCAGGACGTTGGCCAGGGCGGCGGTCTTGGCGGCCGAATCCCAGCCGTCGATGTCGTAGGCGGCGTCGGCTTCGGTGATGCCCAGGCGGCGCGCGGCCTCGATCCCTTCCTGCATGCTCTGGCCCCGGCGCATGGCGTCGATCACGACCTTGGTGGTCGAGTTCAACACGCCGGTGAAGCCCAGCACTCGCACTCCGGGCAGCGTGCAGCGGATCATGTTGAAGACCGGAGCGCCGTCCATGCAGGTGGACTCGAAGCGGAACAGAACGCCGGCGCGCTGGGCCTCGTCGCGCAGGCCGGCGTAGGCGTGCGCGATGGGACCTTTGTTCGCCGTCACCACGTGCAGACGGCGCGCGAAGGCGGCGCGGATGTGGGAAATGGCGGGCTCGCCCGAGACCGGATCGAGCGGCGTCAGCTCCACCATGACCTCGGCCCCGGCGCGGTCAAGAAACTCCTCCACGGAGCCCGCGGCCGGTCCGAATGCGGGATCGAGGGGCAAACCTTCGGGGTTGAGCACCGTCCCGTGCCGGGCGGTGTGGATGCCAGTGATCTGAAAAGGAAACGACGCGCGCCGGCTTTCCAGCAGCCGGGCCAGCGCGCGTCCTACGTTGCCGAATCCGAGGAGAGCGACCCTCAAAATTCCATCTTCTCGATCAGGGAGTTGAGATCCGATTCTAACGCGGCGCGCTTCTTTCGCAGCTCAGCCAGTCGGTCGCGGAGACCGGCAAGCTGGGTCTCCTGCGCGGCCAGTTGACGCGCGTACTGCTGCACCTGCTCCTGCTGGCCGGCGACGCGGTTGAGGCTGTCGATGTTCTGACGCAGGCGGCTCTGATCGCTGGTGAGATCGTTGATTTCCTGTTGGGTGCGAACCATGGCCGCGTCAGCGTCGGCCATGAGACGCTTCTGCTGGGCGATCTTCTCAAGCTGCGCGCGGGCGGCCTCGCTGAGCGCCTTGTTCTGCACGTAACTGGTAAGAACGTCGGGGGTCAGGTTAGCCACGGCGTAGGTGCTGTCGAACACGCGCTCCTCGGTGACGGGGAACTTCTCGATCGCGCCCGCGGCCAGCTTGATCTCGAACCGGTAGGCGCTGGCCGTGGTTTCGGCCGGTTTGAGGTTGACCAACTGGTAGCTCGGCCTCGCGGGGTGCTCCAGAATCAGGAGCTTCGCCTTCTGATCCACGTTGCGGATGGTGTAGGTGCGGGTCTCCTGCATGGCTTGGCGCGCGGTCAGGATGCCCCGGCGGAAGTGGATCTCGCGCACCATGTTGCTGGTGGAATCGAACTGCGTAGTGATCCGCGTGCCGAGATCTACGGCGTAGCTGATGAGGCGCTTGTCGGAGGCCTTCAGTGTCTCCATGAGGGCTTCTCCGGCGTAAGCCGAGGTCTCGTAGACGGTGATGGGCCCGCCGTCGAGGGTCTTGCCCGTGTCGTTGGTCAGCTCCACCGCGTTCATGGGATTCTGCGAACGGGGGTCGGAGTATATCAAGAGCTTTCGGGCGGCGATCTTCTGCTGGAGGAAGGGCAGCATGGCGGACTCGCTCTTCTTGACCGTCACGGGCGTGGCAAAGTTGTACTCGAACAGTTCGCCCAGTTCGCGAGCTTCCGTGGCAGGCGCCACGGAGCTGGCGACCTCCATCGGGGCCGGCGGTGGAGATGCCTCCGCCAGCATGGCACTGCGTTGTGCGCCGTCGGCGCGGGCGGCGGCCCTCGCGACGCCGCCCCCGAACCCGCCCGCCACGCCGCCAATGGCGCCCTGATAAACCACCGGCGCCTGTGCACGCTCCTCGGGAAGCTGGGCTTCGGGGCGGGGCAGATAGCGCGGTTCGTAAAGGCGGCTGATGAAAGAGATAGGACGTCCCGAGACCACCGAGAGCTTGACGTTGGTCCAGTCCTCGCCCGTGACGTTGTCGACGATGGCCCAGCCCTCGATCGTGGTGGCGCCGGCCTCGCCGAAGATGAGGCGGTAGGTGGATTTCCAGACCGGCATGGGGATGACATAACTGGCCACGATCTGGCGCTGCCTGGATTCGGCCGAATCGATGTATAGGCTGCGATCCTCGCGGGAGCGGGCGCCGCTCACCACCGTCAGGTACTCCTTGAGGCGTTCCTGGAGTTGGGTATCGCGGAAACGCAAGCTGGTGGCCGCGGAAAGGTCGATCATGCGAAGATCGCCCGACTCCAAGAGCAAGGTGAGCAGCTCCCTTTCGGGCTGCTGGCCCGCGGCCTCGACCTGGCGCGCGCCGACGATGGCGCCGCTGATGGTTTCCGGGCCCACGCGCACGTCCAGGGGGGCGCCTTTCAGGGAATCCAGGAAAGCGCTGAGCGGCTGGCGGTCACCGAGGCGGAAAGGGAAGTCGTCGAGCCTTTGGGCGAGCGGCTGGCTCGAGTCGTAACGCACGCCGGAGATCTTGCCGCCGCCGGGGTCCTGAATGGTCAAGGACTTCAGGACGTCGTCCATTTCCGAAGGCTTGAAGTCGAGCCGCGCGCTCTCGCCCGGCCGCAACTGGCCGGCGCGCTCAAAATAGCCCACGCCGTGTTTGTAGAGGACAACCTGCCGGACAGGCAGTTCTGCCGCGGCCGCCGTTGCCAGCAGCGCAAGGGGAAGGATGGTAGCCAGTTTCATGGCGCCTCTCAGTCTCTATGTTGAACTAAAGCGTGCATCCAATCCACATATGCCCGCCAAAGCGCGATCCTTTCACCGAAAAGTTCGCCCGACTTGACAGGTCCCGCGTCACGCGTCAGACTTTGAAGTGCGGAAAAACCACACATGACCCGCGGAGGGCTATTGAGACGGCTGATCTTGCTGGGGGCCATCGTTGCCTTAGGGACCGGAGTCGCACAACACGTTGAGTACCAGGGTCCCACCATTTTGAGCCGCGGCTTGGGCTCGGCGCTTCAGGGCGGGGGCGATCTGCTGAGGCTGCGGCCCTTTGTCTCATTCTCGGGAGTCTACGACACGGGACTGACTCCGGTGGCGGTGGACGCGTCCGGCCGGATCCCGAGCGTGGACGCTTACGGGGAGAACCTGGAATTCGGCGCCCTCGGATACCGCAGTTGGCGTCACACCCTGCTCGGCATCGACTACCGCGGTAGTCTCCGGCACTATAGCCAGCACACATACTACGACGGGTCGGATCACAACCTGACGCTGGGGCTGACCCGCCAGCCGACGCGACGGCTAGCGTACTCGTTCAGAGAGGCGGCGGGCACCTCTTCCCGCAACTACGGGCCTTACGGCGGATACACTTACTTCGATCCATCCTTCGCGGACGTCCCAGCGAACGATTTGTTCAACGGGCGGACGTACTACGCGTCGACCATGGGCGACCTCACCTTTACGCAGAGCCCGCGCCTTTCTTTCAACATAGGGGGGTCGGGGCTGGTGGTCCGGAGGCGTTCGAACGCGCTGATTGGCGTTACGGGGTGGGCCGGGCGTGGCGACGTTCAGTACCGGATTGGCCGGAGTGCCTCCATCGGCGCGGACTACGACTTCACGCACTACGAGTACACGAACGCTTTCGGCGCCTCTGACATTCACACCGTGGCCATGGATCTGTCGTTCCGGCTAGGCCGATCATGGGACCTGGGTTTCCGTGCAGGAGGCGCCCGGGTGGAGACGTTGGGGTTGCAACGCGTGACCGTGGACCCAATCATCGCGGCTATCATCGGCCGCAGCACGGGTGTCGAAGCCCTGTACAGGCTGAATTACATACCGTCCGGGGAAGCCAAGCTTTCCCGCGCTTTCCGGCGCTCGACATTGTCCTTCAGCTACCAGAGTGGGATCTCTCCCGGGAACGGCGTCTACCTTACATCGCGAAGCCAGAGCGGCGGCTTAAGTTACAGCCACACCGCGTTCCGCCGGTGGAATTTCGGCACCTCGGGCGGTTACACGAGTTACTCGAGCCTCGCGCAGACTATAGGAAAGTACCAGAGCTATAATGCGGGCGCGGGATTCACCTTCCAGATGAATTCCTGGCTGCACATCGTAGGCCGCTACGACGCGCGCCGCTACGATGCCGGAGAGGCGATCATACGCCGGATGGCGCACTCCGCCTCTTTGGGGATCGCGTTCAGCCCGGGAGAGCTGCCATTGTCATTGTGGTAGAGGGCACCCCTTGACGTCCGTGAGCAAAGGCAAGATTCTCATCGTGGACGACCAGCGGCCGCTGCTGGACCTGCTGGCGAATTATCTGACCCGGTTGGGGTACGAGGTTGAGACTTGTGTGTCCGGCCTGGAAGCGCTGAGGCGCTTCCAGGAGAGGCCGTCGAGCTACGCGCTGGTTCTGACCGACGAGAACATGCCGGACTTGAGTGGCCAGGAACTGATCAGGAACATCGCGACGCTGAGCCCGGAGGTCCGGATTGTGCTGACGAGCGGCAGTTCGATCGAGGCGGCTCCATTGCCGCCTGGCTTGGCAAGCAGAGCCCGGTTCCTCCAGAAGCCGTTCGTGCCGGCCCATTTGGCCGAGGTAGTGAAGGCACTGCTGGAGGCTTAGGCCAGCAGACTCCGCAGACGCGCGGCGAAATCCTCGCCGGACTCGGTCCAGAGGCGTCGTTTTCGCACGGGCAGGGCCTGGTCCAGGTCGTGGGCCAGCCGCAGGACGCTTCGAATATTCGACTCCGCCATGGAGGCGCTCCCGGGCTGCCCGGACTTGGGCAGAAAATGGGAGTCCAGGCCGAGCTCGATCCGGAGCTGATCGCCGACTTCGTTCTCGAACTGGGGGCCGTAGCTCCCCAAAATGACCGGCGCCGGGGTGAGCCGCCAGCCGCCGTCGTGCTGCCAAAGGTCCCAGTAGCCGCCGGCCAGATAGGCGCAGTCCACGCCCTGGAACTCCGCGGCCGTACGGATGACGTTGCCGATCTCCGGGGGCGGGTCGTAGAACGTCTCCAGCAGCGGGGGCTCCGCGTACTCGATGGCGTAGATGCGCAGCGTAGTTACTCCCCTGGAAGCGGCGGAGAAGGGAAACAGGAGCAGCGCCCGCTCCAGTTGGCGCAGCATGTTATCCTCGCTGAAGCCGCGCAGCCAGTAGGAGAGATATAGAAGGTCAGCCACGCTTACTACTTCTCGGTCAGGGTCACGGGCTGGCTCAGCCGGAAGTCGATGCGGGTTTCGACTGGAAGTACGGCAGGCTTCCCGCGGGTCGCGGCGACCGTACCCGCACCGGCCGCGCCTCCGACACCGGCTCCAATTGCCGCCCCTTTCCCGCCTCCGGCGATGGCCCCGATGATAGCCCCGAGCGCGGCGCCGCCGCCGACCTTGGCAGCGTCCTCCTTCCTGCTCGTCTCACCTTCCTTGTGAAAGACGTTGGTCTGAATGTCGACCCGCTGACCGTCGCTGGTGAGCAGACGAACAAGCCGGATGGAGAGAGAGGCGACGCCGCGCACCCGGCCCGCCCGCACCGCCTCCACTACACTGCCTTCGACGCGAGCGCCACGATCGGCAATGACCAGCCCATCCACGACGAGCGGCCGGTCGAGGGTTCCGGTGAACGTCTCGCCGGTCTGCACCTTCTCGGTGGAAAGGGTTTCCGCGAGCCGCGCCGATAGCAATGTTCCAGGCACGATCGTGACGGTGAGCGGCTGAGGCGGCGGGGGCGGGGGCGCCGGCTCGGCGTGTGTCTCCGGCGCCACCGCGGGGGCAGGAGAAGTCGACGCGATCGTGCTGGCAGGTGCTGGTGGAGGCTCCGGCTCGGCCGCCGGGGGCTCCGGCGTTGCCGGAATGGCCTCCGAGGCCGGCGTGGATGCCGCACGGGCGCGCGGGGTGGGCGACGGTCTGGTTGCCTCCCGTTCGGGGAGCGAGGCCCGTTCAGGCGTCTGTGGCTCGACCGGCGTGGTTACGGCGGGCTGAGCTTCCTGGGTGGGGAGAACGGCGGCCGTCTGCTGCTGGTGCTGTCCCTTGTAGACCATGAACAGCAGCGCCCCGACAACGACGAGCGCGATGAGTATTCCGACCTGGACGACCTTCATATGCGGCCTCCTTCCACCTATTATGCGACGGGTGCGGTTTGGGTTTCGTTGCGGGATTGTTCATCGTGTCACAAGCACGGTCCACTCCCCGACGGGACTGCATTACTTATGACCGGGTTTCTTCGCGCCGCGCCCTGGGTGACGATCCTACTCCGTACGTAAGGCGCTCATCGGGTCGATGGCGGCGGCACGCAGCGCCGGGATGATTGCCGCGATGAACGCGGACGCAGTGAGCGTGGCGATCGCAGCGGACAGCGCGAACGGATCCGATCCCGTGATACCGTAAAGCTCCGCCGAAATGACGCGTCCGGCGCCGATCGCGAGCGGAATCCCAAGCACGAGGCCTAGGCCAACCATGCGGAAAGCGCCCTGAAGCACCAGGCGCAGCACACCGCCTCGGTCCGCCCCGAGCGCCATCCGAATCCCGATTTCGCCGGTCCGTTGAACCACGGTGTAAGCGGTCACGCCGTACAGCCCGACCGCTGCCAGGATGAGTGCCACGGCGCCGAACAGCCCAGCCAGCGTGGCCACCGCGCGCTGCTGGTCGAACGCCAGAGCGATCTGTTCATTCATCGTGCGCACGCTGACCAGGGTCAGATTGGGGTCCGCGTCCGCCAACGCCTCTCGGAGAAGCGGCTCCAGCGCGCCCGCCTTGAGGCGCGAGCGAAGAAGAACGGAGCCGATGAAGTGGGAAAGGGAATCCACCTTTTGCAGGATGTCCTCTTTGTATTTCGCGCCTTGGGCGAGGGGTACGAAGAACATCGGGTGGGCGGGCCGGGTCGGAGCAGTGTACTTGGCATCGCGTACTACGCCCACAATGCGGTATGCCCGGGCGTACGCCGGCAGGTCGACGCCGAAGTGCTTGCCGAGGGGATCCTCTCGGGGCAGGAACCGGCGGACGAACGCCTCGTTCACAACAGCGATGTTCTCGGTGTTGCGCGAGTCGGCCCCGGTGATGCCCCTTCCGCGAAGCACCGGCTGTCCAACGGTCTCAAAGTAGCCGGCGCTGACCCGGTCCCAGGAAGCATTGAGGCCGGCCGGTGGATGCCCATCCACGAAAATCGGGTCGCTCCAGTTATTCGTCAGCGGAGCATAGAGGGCGAGACTGGCGCGCTCGATGTCAGGCAGGCGTTGCAGACGGTCCTGGAGGTTGCGATAGAGCGCGTCGAGGCGGTCCTGCGAATACGATGACGGCGGAGGGTTTAGGATGACGCTGACCAGGCCGTCGATGCGAAAACCGAAGTCCTGCCGCTCCAGATTGCCGAGGCTGCGTGTCAACATCGCCGCTCCCGCGACCAGAACCACAGACAAAGTTGCCTGCACGACCAGCAGCGCTTTTCGCGGGAGCGAGGAATGGTCACGCGTGCTGCGGTTCGCGCCTCGAAGCGCTTCCACCGGGTCGCGGCGGGTGGCTAGCCAGGCCGGCGCCGCGCCGAACACGAGGCCGGTCAGGAGCGATAAGCCGAACGCAAACGCCAGCACGGGAATGGACGGAGTTGTCCTGAACGGAAGGTAACTGGCGTTTCGGAACGCCAGCGCGACGATGGTCTTCTCCGCGGCATAAGCCACGAACAGGCCGGCCACGCCTCCGGCGAGGGCCAGGAGAAGGCTTTCCGCGAACGATTGCGCAATCAGGCGCTCTCGCGTGGCGCCCATCGCCAGGCGGATGGAGGTCTGGGTCCGCCGCGACATGCCCCGTGCAATCAAAAGATTCGCGACGTTCGCGCACGCAATGAGCAGCACCAGGCCGCACACTGACAGCAGAATCTGGAGACTGCGGCCGTAGCTTTCGCGCATTTCCGCGACGCCGTTACCGGCGGCAATCACCTCGATCCGCTGTTTCGGCATCACACGGTGGATGTCGCCCAGCCAGGCGGCCGGATAGCCCGCGTCACGTTCAAGCCATTGGCGAAGTACGGTGGTCAGGCGCGCCGACATGCCTGCGATGCTGGCACCGGGCTTCAGCCTCCCGATCGCGCGGAGCCAGGCAGAGATGGACTGCCGCAGTAGAGTGTCCTGGCCGTTGAGAAGGGGTTCCTGCTGGAGCGGAAGCCAAAAATCGGGCGGATCGCTGCGGAGCGTATCACCGAAGAAGCCTGGAGGAGCGACGCCGACGATCATGAAAGGTTGATCCTGAATGATGGCCACTGAACCGATGGCGGACGGATCGCCACCCCAGTCCGTTTGCCATGCCCGGTAGCTCAGCACCACGGCCGGCGCGGCCGACGCCGTGTCGTCGGACATCGAGAAGACGCGTCCCGCGAACGGACGAATGCCGAAGACGGAGAAGTAGTTGCCGGTGACGAACTCACCGCGAAGTGGCTTGGCGGCCCGGTCGATGTTTGGCCGGAGCACGCTGAAGCGCGTGGTCGAAGCCTGGAACGCCGTCACGTCTTCGAACTCTGGCGCGGAGGACCGCAGCCGCTCGAACAGAGGATATGAGTACATGCCCCAGTTCTCCTGCGGCCCTCCCAAGACGCAGCAGTCGTTACCCGAGCCGATGCGGTAAAGGCTGCCGGGATCGGAAACGGGCAGAGAGCGGAGCATGATGTCGTGCATCAAGGAAAAGATGGCGGTGGTTCCGCCAATACCGAGGGCCAGTGTCAGCACAGCCGTGAGTGTGAACACGGGGGAGTGCCGGAACTGGCGGACGGCGTAGGCGAGGTCTCCAGATAGATTCGACATGGTCACTTCTTAGGCAAATACGATGGAAATGCGGCAGCCGTTCCGTCTGAAACCAACCGGAGCATGTTAGGCGACGGGTGCGGTTTGGGTTCCGTTGCAGGCTAGAATGAAGGCAGGCGCATGCGTTTTCCAACGTCGCTGAAGATCGGTGGAGTCCGGATTGCACCCGCGACCGTGCTGGCGCCCATGGCCGGCGTCACCGATACGGTCTTCCGGCGGTTCATCCGGGGCCTGGGCGGGTGCGGTCTGATCATGACCGAGTTCACCAGTTCCCATGGAATCGTCGGCTCAAGCCGGTCCCGGAAGCCGGGCCGTACCCTGGAATACCTGGCTTTCGACCCGGACGAGCATCCCATCTCCGCGCAGCTTTTCGGCTCGGACCCGGTGGTCATGGCCGAGGCGGCCAGGGTGTGCCAGGATCTGGGCTTCGACATCGTGGACATCAACCTTGGCTGTCCCGTGAAGAAGGTAGTCAGGTGCAACGGCGGGTCCGGGCTGCTGCGCGACCTGCCGCTGGTGGAGCGCATCTTGCGCGGCGTGCGGTCCGCCATCTCGGTTCCGTTGACCATGAAGTTCCGCTCGGGGTGGAACGACCAGGAGATAGTAGCTGTCCGGCTGGCGCGCATGGCTGAGGATTGCGGACTGGACGCCGTCGCCCTGCATCCGCGCACCCGTGAGCAGGGCTATGGCGGGAAGGCCGATTGGAGCCGGATAGCGGAAGTGAAGGCGGCGGTCAAGATCCCGGTGATCGGCAACGGCGACATTGCCGTGCCGGAGGACGCGGTGCGGATGGCGGCCGAAACAGGCTGCGACGGGGTGATGGTGGGCAGGGCGGCGGCATCGGACCCATGGATCTTCCGCCAACTCGAGCAGTACCTGGCCTCGGGGCGCTACGACGCGCCCGCTCCGCTGGACCGCTACCACGTCATGCGTTCTTATTACTCCATGCTGATCGATCGCGGCGAACCGGACATGGTGGGCAAGATGAAGCAGTTCGCCACCTACTTCAGCCACGGCGTCCCGAACGGCTCGCGGCTTCGCCTCCAGGTCCACCGGGCGCAGGCAGCGGCCCAGATCATGGAGAGCCTGGACCGTTTCTTCGAAGGCGAGTTTTCGGGCTGCCGTGTGTGACCTGGCATGAAGCACGTCCAGTTGATCACCGATGGAGCGTGCCTGGGGAACCCTGGGCCCGGCGGCTGGGCCGCGATCCTGCAATACAAGATCCGCAAGCAGGAGTTGTTCGGTTCCGAGCCGCACACCACGAACAACCGGATGGAGCTCATGGCCGCGGTCCGCGGGCTCAGCGCACTCAAGGAGTCATGCCAGGTGGAGGCGATCACCGATTCCCAGTACCTGAAGAACGGAGTCACTGTGTGGATCCACACGTGGAAGCGCAACGGCTGGAAGACGGCGGCGAAGCAACCGGTGAAGAACCGGGACCTTTGGGAGCAGCTCGAGGCCGCGGCCAAACGGCACACCATGCGATGGGTCTGGACCAAGGGCCACGCCTCGCACCAGGACAACAACCGCGCCGACGAGCTGGCCAACCGCGCCGCGCGGGAGCAGTCGGCAAGCCCGGGCCCCGCAGCTTAGAATGAAACTGATGGTCTCGCTCTCCAGGCTGTGCCCGGTCCTGCTCATGGCGGCATCCGCCGCGCTGCCGCAGGGACTCTCGCTCGGCGTGAAAGGCGGAGTGCCGCTCACGGATGCGCTCAAGGTCACCGACCGCTCCCGGTACTTCTCCGATAAGGCGCCTTATGTCTTTGGACCGGCTTTTGAACTTCATCTGTTCGCCGGCCTTTCCGCGGAAGCGGACTTGTTCTACCGGCATATACAATACACCTCGACCGCTCCGGGCGCCGTCGCGACTACGAGCCGGACGACGGGGCAGGCTTGGGAAATCCCGATGCTGGCGAAGTACCGTGCTCCGGGAGCGCTGTTCCGGCCCATCCTGTTGGCGGGGCTTTCCTATCGCCGCCTGGCGCGCTTCCAGCAACGGACCATTGCCGGCGGCGCTGCGACGGCCGTCCCAACCTCGGATCAGCCGCCGGAAGTGGCGGGCCGTTCCACGGCCGGGGCGACCCTCGGCGGGGGAGTGGAACTGAGGGTGCCCCTGATTCGCATCTCCGCCGAAATGCGGTACACCCGGTGGGGCTCCTCGAGTTTTCGCTCGGCAGTCGGCGGCCTCGTCTCGCAATTGAACCAAGCCGACTTCCTGCTGGGCATCATGTTCTAGAGAAGGCGTATGACTCTTTGGCAGAGGAAGCGCGGGCGCAGAACACCGGAGCCGGAAACGTTGCACCGCCCGCGGGTTGCTATCTTTGGGGGCACCTTCGACCCGATCCACAATGCTCATCTGACCGTGGCCAAAGAAGCGGCCGTGCAGTTCGGTCTGTCGTACGTGCTGTTTGTCGTGGCCGCGAATCCCCCTCACAAGGCGGGAGCCGTGCACGCCAGCTATGTCCACCGGATGAGAATGGTCGAGCTGGCTTGCGAGCGTACGCCCGAATTCGTCCCCTCCCGCCTGGAGGAATACGATGAGGTCAGCTACTCCATTCAGACCATCCAGAGGGTGAAGGCAAGCGCGGGGCCCGAGGCCGTGGTGTACTTCCTCATTGGGGCGGACGCCTTCGCTGACATCCAGACCTGGCACCGCTGGCACGATGTCGTGCGCGAGGTGGGGTTCATCGTGGTCACGCGCCCGGGCCATCACTACCAGGCTCCGCCGGGCGCGACGGTCTCCCGGCTGAACACCCTGGCCATGCCGGTATCCTCCTCCGATATCAGAGCCAGGCTGGCGGCCGGGGAGGAGGTCCCTGAGCTGCCGCCGGCCGTGATGGAGTACATCCGCGCCAACGGTTTGTATGGCTTTCCTTCACGCCGAACTCATCGTCCCGTTATGGATCTGTAACAGGAACTGCGCTATCTTCAGGGTGGGTTTTCTCGAATGAAGAAGATCATTCTGATCGAGGACGACGCGGACCTGTTCGCGCTTCTGAAGTACAACCTCGAACGGGAGGGTTACGCGCTGGTGGGGGCGCAAACGGGCAAGGGAGCGCTGGACCTGTGCCGGCGCGAGAAGCCGGATCTGATCATCCTCGACATCATGCTGCCCGACACCGATGGCCTGGAGATTTGCCGGGCCTTGCGCGCGCAGCCTGAGATGGCTAACATCCCGATCCTCTTCCTTACGGCCAAAGCCTCCGAGACGGACCGCATCGTGGGGCTGGAACTGGGCGCGGACGACTATATCGTCAAGCCGTTTTTCGTCCGGGAATTAGTCGCGAGAATCAAGGTACACCTGCGCGACAGGACGACCGGGCCAAGGGTCCTGAAGGCCGGCCCGTTGGAGCTGAACGGCGCAACTTACCAGGCGCGGCTGGGGACTCAGCAAGTGCCGCTCACAGCCACTGAGTTCAAGCTTCTGGAATTCCTGATGAGCCGCCCGGGCACGGTCTTCACCCGGGACCAGTTGCTGGACGCGGTATGGGGTCACGGACGCGCCGTGACTACCCGCACCGTGGATGTCTACGTCCTCCGCTTGCGCCAGAAGATCGAGGCGGACCCCGCTAATCCCAGCTTCATCCGCTCGGCGCGCGGTTTCGGCTACAGCTTTTCACCGGTCTTTCATCATTCTGTAACCGATCTGTAACAGCGCCTCGGGACAATGGGAGTGTGAAGACACGCTGCGCGGCAATTGTTCTGTTTTACGCCTCGATCCCTGCCTCGGCCCAGCTTCTGATCAACGGCGCGGGAGCGACGTTTCCTTACCCCATCTACGCGAAGTGGTTTGACGAGTACCACAAGATCAATCCGAAGGCCCAGATCAACTACCAGTCGATCGGCTCCGGCGGCGGCATCCGCCAGTTGCAGGCGGGCACGGTCGATTTCGGTGCGTCCGACAGCCCCATGACCGACCAGCAGCTTGCCAGCGCGGGTCGCAAAGTGCTGCATTTTCCGACTGTTCTGGGCGCTGTCGTGCCCACCTACAATGTTGTCAACAAGGACCTGAACTTCACGCCGGAAGCTCTGGCCGGCATCTTTCTGGGAACGATCACTCGCTGGAACGACCCGGAGCTTGCTCGCGCCAATCCCGGGGCTCCTCTTCCGCCAGCGAACATTGTGGTGATTCACCGCTCCGATGGCAGCGGAACGACTTTCGTCTGGACCGACTATCTTTCCAAGGCCAGCGCCGCCTGGAAAAGCAAGGTCGGCTCGGGGACGGCAGTGAGGTGGCCCGACGGCTTGGGCGCCAAGGGGAACGAGGGCGTGGCCGGGCTCGTGCGGCAAACGCCGAACTCGATCGGCTACGTGGAACTGGTCTACGCCATTCAGAACCGGATGGCTTACGGGAAGGTCCGCAACTCGGCCGGCGCCTTCCTGAAAGCGGATCTCAAGAGCGTGACCGCCGCCGCGGCCTCCGCCACCATGCCGGACGACTTCCGGGTTTCCATCACCAACGCCCCCGGCAAGGATGCCTACCCGATCTCCAGCTTCACCTGGCTCCTGGTTCCGGCCAGGATCCAGGATGCGCAGAAGCGCGGTATCCTCACGGCCTTCTTGAACTGGATGCTGGGCGAGGGGCAGAAGATGGCCGAACCGCTCGGCTACGCGCCGTTGCCCAAGTCCGTCGTGGAAAAGGAACGGAAGGCGATCGCGCGGATTCAGTAGCTATGCCGGGATTGCTGGACAAAGCCGTGCGCCGGTTGCGGAGCGGTGACGAGATGGCTCACCTGGTCACGCTGATCTTCGCCTCCAGTGTGCTGCTCATCACCGTGCTGCTGGTGGCGCAATTGTATGAGGGTTCCGCCCTGTCGCGGCAGAAGCTGGGCTGGAATTTCCTCATCTCGCGCACTTGGGATCCGGTGGCCGAGGACTTCGGCGCGCTCCCTTTCATCTATGGAACGGTGGTGACCTCCGTTTTGGCTCTTCTGCTGGCGGTGCCCCTGGGGGTGGGCGCGGCCATCTTCCTTTCGGAGCTGGCGGCGCCTCGTATTTCGGACGCACTGTCATTCGTCGTGGAACTGCTTGCGGCCGTGCCCAGCGTGATCTACGGCCTGCTGGCTGTCTTCGTGCTGGTGCCGCCGTTGCGTGACCACGTGCAGCCGTTTCTCCAGCAGCGGCTCGGCTGGCTGCCGCTCTTTCAAGGTCAGATGTACGGCGTGGGCTTCCTGGCGGCCGGCGTAATCCTGGCCATCATGATTCTGCCGTTCATCGTGTCCATCTCGCGCGAGTCTTTGCTGGCGGTGCCTCCCGAGCAGCGGGAGGCGGCGCTGGCTGTCGGCGCGACGCGCTGGGAGGCGGCCTGGCAGGTGGTGGTGCCCTTCGCGCGCCTGGGGATCGTGGGTTCCATCTTCCTGGCCCTGGCGCGGGCGCTGGGCGAGACCATGGCCGTCACCATGGTCATAGGCAATGCTCCCCTGATCAGCGCCTCGCTTTTCAGCCCGGGTTACTCGATCGCCGCGGTGATCGCCAACGAGTTCACCGAGGCCACCAGCGACATGCACGTAAGCGCGCTGATTGAGCTGGGCCTGGTGCTGTTCGCGCTGACCATGCTGATCAATGCCGTGGCGCGCCTCCTGCTCGTCACGACCATGCGCAAAGGGGCCGCCCAAACATGAGCTACTACTACCTCTGGCGCAAGGCTGTCAACACCGTGATGTTCGCCATGGCCGGCCTGTGCACGCTGGTCACGGTCTCTGTGTTGTTCTTTATCCTGGGTTTCTTGATCTGGAATGGAGCGCGCGCGATCAACTGGGATTTCTTCACCCAGTTGCCGAAGCCGGTGGGGGAAGCCGGCGGCGGAATGGCAAACGCCATTGTGGGGAGCGCAAAACTGCTTCTCGTTGCCGCCCTGATCGGCGTACCCGTGGGATTCGTGACGGGCGTGTATCTTTCGGAGTTTGGCGGAAAGAGGTACCCGTTCCTGGTCCGTTACGTGGCTGACCTGCTCAACGGCGTCCCGTCGATCGTCATCGGCATCTTCGCCTACGCTGTCGTGGTCGTTCCCATGAAGCGCTTTTCGACCCTGGCGGGAGGGTTTGCCTTGAGTTTGATGATTATCCCCATCACCGTGCGCAGCACGGAGCAGTTTCTGCGGGCAGTGCCCGTGTCGCTTCGGGAGGGCGCCCTGGCGCTCGGAGCAAGCCGGCTGCACACGGTTGCGACCGTGGTAATCCCGGCGGCGGCTCGGGGGATAGTGACCGGCACCATGTTGGGAGTCGCGCGCGTGGCGGGCGAGACGGCCCCGCTGCTGTTCACCAGCTTCAGCAACCGGTTCTGGACCAGCGGATGGGACCAGCCTACGGCGTCCCTCCCGGTCATGATTTTCACCTACGCGATATCGCCCTACGAGGACTGGCACCGGCAGGCGTGGGCGGCCGGATTGGTCCTGCTGGTCCTGATGCTCGGTGCAAACGTTATCGCCCGCACGATCCTTTCCGGAAAGGGCACAAGGTGACGCCGGCAGTGCTGGAACGCACCGAATCCCGTGTCCTGGCGCCGAAGCTCTGGGTGTCAAACCTGAACTTCTACTACGGCGGCCAGCAGGCGCTGTTCGATGTCGGCTTGAATATCCCGGAGAAGCGCGTTACGGCCCTGATCGGGCCCTCCGGCTGCGGGAAGTCGACATTCTTGCGCACGCTCAACCGCATGTATGAGACGGTGCGGCACGCCCGGGCCGAGGGCAAAGTGCTGCTGGACGGCGAGAACATTCTTTCTATGGACGTGGTTCGCCTGCGGCGGCGGGTGGGAATGGTCTTCCAGAAGTCCAATCCTTTTCCCAAGTCGATCTTCGACAACGTGGCCTACGGGTTGAGAATCAACCAGCGGATGAGCAGGGCGGAATTGCGGGAAGCCGTCGAGAGGAGCCTCCAGCGGGCGGCGTTGTGGGAGGAGGTCAAGGACAAGCTGCACGAGTCGGCCTACGCGCTCTCGGGAGGCCAGCAGCAGAGACTCTGCATCGCACGCGCGCTGGCTGTGGACCCGGAGGTGCTGCTGCTGGACGAGCCCTGCTCGGCTCTGGATCCCATCGCCACGGCCAAGATCGAAGACCTGCTGTTCTCCCTCAAGGAGAACTGCACCATCGTTATCGTGACGCACAATATGCAGCAGGCGGCCCGCGTGGCCGAGTACACGGGGTTCTTCCTGCTGGGCCGGCTGATCGAGTTCGATCAGACCCGTGTGCTCTTTACCAAGCCGAGCCGAAAGGAAACCGAGGATTACATCACCGGACGGTTCGGATAGACTAATTTCAGCCGGGACGAGGCAAGATTGCGCCACTTTGAGGAAGAACTCGAGGATCTGCGGGAGCGACTGCTGGAGATGGCGGGACTGGTAGAGCTCGCCGTTCATGAGAGCGTCCAGTCGCTCACCCAGCGGGACCAGGAACGCGCTCAGCAGGTGCTGGTCAACGAGGCGCGGATCAACCAACTGGAGATCCGTATCGATGAGCTGGCAACGCGGCTGCTGGCCCTGCACCAGCCCATGGCGCGGGACCTCCGCTTTCTGACCGCGGCCATCAAGATCAACAACGACCTGGAGCGCATGGGAGACCTGGCGGTCAACATCGTGGAACGGGCGCTGTCCCTGATCGCGCAGCCACCGGTGAAGCCCTTGATCGACATGCCCCGCATGGCGCACCTGGCGGAATCCATGGTGCGCAATTCCTTGGATGCGTTCGTGAAGCACGACGCCGAACTGGCCCGCACCGTCCTGCTGTCGGACGATGCGGTGGACGACCTGCGTGACGCCATCTGCCAGGAACTGGTCGAGTTCATGGAAAGGGACCCGGCCACAATCGCCCGCTCGCTGGACCTTATCCTTGTGGCCCGGAGCCTGGAACGCATCGCCGATCACGCCACCAACATCGCCGAGGACGTTCTTGTTCCTCATCCAAGGGATCGATGTCCGGCACCACGCGGAGGCCCGTGACTAGCATGACCGCCGGGAGCCGAATATTCCGCAAGCTCCTGCTGACGTTTCTTCTAGTGATCCTGGCAGCGGTCCTGGTGCTGGACTTCCTGCTCTCCCGCTACACGGCGGATCGCGAGACGAGCAACACGGAAACCCGCCTCGCGTCCCAGGCGCGCATTCTGGCCGGAGAAGTCGAAACCGCGAACCCGGCGGCTCTTGCCGAGTGGGCCCGGGCGGCGGCCCAGCGGGCGTGGTGCCGTATCACGATCATCAATCCTTCGGGGACGGTGCTGGCCGATTCCGAGCACGACCCCTCCACAATGGAGAACCACGCGCAACGGCCCGAGGTCGCCGCCGCCCTCAAGGGCAGCCAAGGAGCCGCGGTGCGGCGCAGCGCGACGCTCGACCGGGACTTGCTGTACCTGGCGGCGCCGGTCGGCTTGGGAGGGAAACCCGGGTACGTGCTGCGCCTTGCGGTGCCCCTGGAGCAGGTGAGCGATGCCGTTGCCGAAGTGCGCCGCCGGGTTTTACAGGTGTCGCTTCTGGCCGCGCTGCTGGCGCTGGGGACCGCCTATTTCATGTCTCGGGCGCTCAGCCGCAGGATTGGCCAGGTCAAGACGTTTGCCGAAAGCCTGGTGAACGCGCGGTTTACGGAGACCCTGCCACCAGGTCCGGACGACGAACTGGGGGCATTGGCCCGCTCCTTGAACAGCATGGCGGCGCAACTGCGCGACATGCTGGAGCGGCTCAGGCTGGAAGCGGCCCGCCGGGATGCCATCCTGGCCGGCATGGTGGAAGGCGTGCTCGCCGTGGACCACGAGGTGTGCGTCACCTTCTGCAACCAGGCCTTCGCTCGGGCGGTCGGTGCGCCGCATCCCGTGCCGGAGCGCCTGCCGGTGCTGGAACTGGTGCGCGACCCGGCGTTTCTGGATCTGCTCACCCGCGTTCTGGTTACAGGCGAGGCCCAGCGCAGACGCCTGCAACTGGCGGCGGCGGAGGGCCGGTCGTACGAGGTCCAGGCCGCACCGCTCGATCTGCGCTCGGGGCGGGGGGCGATCGCCATCCTGCACGATATCACCGACCTGGAGCGTTTGGAGCGGGTTCGACGGGACTTTGTGGCCAATGTCTCGCACGAGTTGCGCACGCCGCTGGCCGCCATCCAGGGCTACGCGGAAACCTTGCTGGACGGGGCGCTGGAGGACCGCGAGAACAACCGGAAGTTCCTGGAGGTCATCAAGTCGCAGGCCATGCGCCTGAACCAGATTGCCTCCGATCTGCTGGCGCTGTCCGAGCTGGAGTCCGAGGAGGCCTTGCCTTCCACGGAGGCCGTCTCCGTGCGCCAGGTAATCGACGCCGCGGTGCGCAGCGTGGAGTCCGAGGCGGGCCTCCGGAACGTGAAAATCCAGCGCGGGGAGGACAGAGAGGATCAAGTGATCGCGCACCGCATCAGGCTGGAGCAGGTTCTGGTGAACCTGCTCGACAACGCGGTCAAGTTCAACCGTCCGGGAGGCGAAGTCCGAATTGAGACCAGGCGGACTGAACAAGGGATGCTGCGGATTTCGGTCGTTGATAACGGGATCGGGATACCGTCCGAAGACCTCCCGCGCATCTTCGAGCGTTTCTACCGCGTGGACAAGGCCCGTTCCCGCGAGGTCGGCGGCACGGGCTTGGGGCTCTCGATCGTCAAACACGCGGTCGAGCGCATGGGCGGCAAGATCGCCGTCGAAAGCCAGCTAGGCAAGGGCTCCCGGTTTACGGTCTTCTTGCCGGCGGATTGAGTCGAACTGTCATGTACAAATGGAAACGAATGCTGTGTGTGTGTTTGTTGCTGGCGGCCGGGGTGTCGGTGGCCAGGCCTTCCGACAATGACCTTGAAACGCTGCGCCGCGAGTTGGCCGATCAACGTGCGCTGATCGCGCAGTTGCAGAAGAAACTGGAGGAGCAGGGCGCGCTCCTCGACCGTCTGGCGCAGGCCAAGCCAGCTCCGCTGGCGCCGTTGCAGCCCGCTGTGGCGGCAGACGCGAAGTCCACGAACGGCTTCCAGTTCAGCGGCGACTTCCGGCTGAGGCTGGACGCGCAACTCCGCTCCGGGAACGCGGGTGCGCCGCCGCTCCAGAACGTCCGGAGCCGGTACCGGCTGCGGCTCAACCTGGACAAGGATCTCGATCCGCAGTTTCGCTTCCACGTGCAGCTCTCCACGGGGGCGCTCAACAACCCCATCACCAACGACCAGGACATGGCGGGCATCAACGCCAAGCATCCTTTCTCCATCGCCGAAGCCTACGTGGACTACCGCCCCAATTCAAGGATTACACTACGCGCCGGGCGCACCGAGGAGATCTTCGCCGACAATATGCGTTTTCTCTGGGACGACGACGTGCGCTTCAACGGCTTTCAACAGACCGTCCGGCTGCCGTTGGGCGCGAATTTGCTGGGTCTGACGTCCTTCGAGGTTCGGGCAGGGGAGTATATCCTGAGCAATCCGGGCATCTACATCCTGCCCGCTTCGTCACCGTATGTGGCGGCGGGCTACCAGCCCGGCGGGAAAGTGCGCGACTCGAACCTGTTCCACCCCGGCGCGGTGATTCGCGGAAACCTCGGAGCCAACTGGAGCCAGCAAGTCACGGGAGGCCTCGAGTGGTACCGGAACCCGAGCCAGATCCAGCTCGCCTCGACGGGCGCTGGTTTTCCGGTGCTGGTCAGCGGTTCATTGGGACTGGCTCTGTCGGGACCCCCCGGAGGAACCGGCAACGCCACCACGACACCCGGCGGGGCCATGTTCAGCGCGCCCAACTTCCACATCTCCCACTGGGGCTACCGGCTGGAGCGCAAGGGCTTGCGCGTCGGCGGTAAGGAGTTGCCGGCGTGGCTCGATCTACAGGCGTCCCGAAACCACGGCGCCGCGAGCCTGCGCGATGCCTTTATGGTCTCGGCGAACCTCGGCTCGGTGCGCCAGCCAGGGGACGTCCGCGTACTCTACCAGTTCGCGCTGAAGGACGCCAACTCCATGATTTCCCAGTTCACCGATGACGACCTCGGAACGGGTTCCGGAGTGAACATCGCGGTCCATGCCTTCCGCCTCGACGTGGGACTGACACGCTTCCTGCAATGGCAGAATCTGGTGTTCCTCCAGCACCAGCGGCGAGCCAGCAACCCGTCCGAGCAGTTCTTCGTGCCGCTGGGCCGCGGGGCCGACGGGACCGTCCGCTACCTGGGGCAACTGGCGTTCACCTTCTGAGCGAGGATGTCCGGAAAATCGTTGAAATCTGAGGTTTGAGAATGACGGCTCTCCAACCCGGACCCTCTGGGGTCTGGGCAATTCAAAACGAGAGCTGTATGGTCAAGAAGACGTACGCGATTCACGAGCGGTGGCCATCGAGAAGTTCCGCTTCCGCCTCACCGAGGATCCAGGCGCCATCCAAATGGTGCTTCCCCTGGCCGAAACTGCACAGACGTTGAGGCAGGGTGTTTCACAGCTCCTGCATGAAGCGGATGTGCACTTGTTACTCACCACCATGGAGAACGAGGTCACTTGGCTGGCTGGGGAGCAGCATGTCCCTAGACCCGATGGCGGATGGCGGCGATGAGGCCATGCCAGTGGATCCTTGGCCCTGCATGGGCAGAAGGTGCCGGGCTTCCGACCGCGCCTGCGAGATCAGTCGGGCGATGGGAAGCTGGGCAGCTGCGAGCGTTTCCGGCGGGAAGAGGAGATGCAGCGTCAAGTCTGGGAACGAGTCATGTGCGGGCTGAGCATGCCGGGTTACACTCCAGCGGAGCGTGAGGGTGGCACCACCTTGGGCGTCGAGAAATCCGCGGTGAGTGACAGGTTCATCCCAGCCAGTGCCAGGCGAGCGCAGGAACTCCTCAGCTCGGATCTGCGCCAAGTCCATCTGTGCGTCTTGATGCTGGACGGTGCGGAATTCAAGGGTGAACGCATGCTGACCGATCTGGGGATGTACCGGACAGGACGCAAAATGGTCCTGGGGCTACACCAGGGCGTCAGCGAGAGCCAGAAGGTGTGTGAGGCTCTACTGGCAGATCTGAGCAAGCGGGGTCTGGACTTCGATCAGCCGATGCTGGCGATGGTTGACGGCAGCAAGGCCCTGCGGGCAGCCTTCCGACCTCGGGTCTGATAGTGGCCGAGCGGCGGTTCCGACGGATCGTTGGCTTTCGAGCCTTACCGAGATTTCTCAGCCTACTGGACACGTACGGAGGTCGGGCAAGGTCTGCAGCAGGTGCCGCTTAGAGTTGGCATGGGTGCGACGAATCGTGTGCTTGGGAAGAGAGTTACACTTGCCTGGAGGAAAGCGTGAAGCCATGAACAGGCTATGGGTCTTGCTTTTTTTCCTGCTGGTTGCCACCGCCCGTGGCGAGGACCAAGAGCCCACACTCTTCCGGCAGCCCACGGGGAGCCGCACTCACGTCGTCTTTTCCTACGCCGGCGACCTGTGGATCGTCAGCCGCGAGGGCGGGGAAGCCAAACGCCTCACGAGCATGCCCGGAGAAGAGACGAACGCCGTGTTCTCGCCCGATGGAACACAGGTGGCGTTCACCAGTGAGACCGGAAGCGGCGCCGATGTGTACGTAGTTTCAGCGGCAGGCGGCTCGCCGCGCCGCCTGACCTATCATCCCTACTGGGACCAGGCGGTCGGTTGGACGCGGGACGGGAAGTCGGTGGTGTTCACCTCCGCCAGGAACGATAATTTCGATCAGTTGTTCAGCGTACCCTTCGAGGGTGGACCCGCGGCGGAACTGCCGCTGCCATACGCGGACTACGGCACGTTCTCACCGGATGGAAAGAGAATTGCTTACACTCCCTTCGATTCGAGGCACTGGGGATGGAAACAGTATCGCGGCGGCGCTACGTCGAGGATCTGGATCGCCGATCTCCCCGACTGCCGCATCGAGAAAATCCCCAGGGACAACTCGAACGACTTCAATCCCATGTGGGTGGACAATCGGATCTACTTTCTCTCGGACCGGAACGGACCGGTCGGCCTCTTCGCCTACGATGTGACGGCGAAGCAGGTCTCGGAGGTGATCCACGGCGACGGTTCGGGCGTCCTGACGGCGTCCGCGGGCCCAGACGCTATCGTCTACGTGCGGTTCGGCTCGCTTCACTTGTACGACCTGGCAACCGGAACGTCCAGGCGGCTGGAGATCCGCATCTCCGTCGACATGCCGGAGAGGAAGCCTCGTTCCGTCAAGGTACTGGAGAATCTTGCAGCCGTGACACTCTCACCAACGGGCGACCGCCTGGCCGTCGAGGCGCGAGGCGAGATATTGACTGTGCCGGTCAGGCAAGGCAGGGCTCGAAATCTGACGGAGACGCGGGGCGCGCGAGAGCGGTTTCCGGCGTGGTCGCCCGACGGGAAGCGCATTGCGTATCACTCGGACGAATCCGGAGAATACATGCTGCACATCCGCAATTCGGATGGATCCGGCGCCGTAAAGAAGATCGATCTGGGCCAGCCGCCGGGCTTCTACTTCTCTCCGGTCTGGTCGCCGGACTCAAAGAAGATCGCGTACCGGGATCACCGGCTGGCTCTCTGGTATGTGGAGGTCGAGAGTGGGACTTCGATCCGCATCGATGCCGACGCCTATCAGGAGAGGTACTGGACGCAAATCGAGGCGCCGCCTCCGGCCTGGTCTCCCGACAGCCAGTGGCTGAGCTACACGAAAATGCTCGGGAACCACATGCGGGTGCTCGAAATCTACTCGCTCGAGACGGGCCGGAGCCGGCAGGTGACGGACGGGTTCGCCGATATCCGTTCCCCCCAGTTTGACCGAAGCGGCAAGTACCTGTATTTCGCGGCAAGCACAGACATCGGTCCGGCGCTGGGCGAAGACCTCTCGACATTCAATCGCGCGCCGGCTCGCAGCATCTATGTTGCCTTTCTGAGAAAGGGTCAGGAGTTCCCGGTCAGGCTCGAGGGCGCAGCCGCTGGGCCGCTCGTAGTCGACCTCGACGGACTGGAGGACCGGATCGTGGCTCTGCCGCCTCCACCGCAGAACTACACGAAGTTGGTAGCCGGCAAGCCGGGAGTCCTGTATCTGCTCGAAACCGTCGCCCAGCCTCAGTTCCTTCTGCCGGGCACAATCCCTTCATCCAACCGGCAGAACCTGTACCGGTTCGAGCTGGCCGCCAAGAAGACAGACAAGGTCCTCGAAGGCATCCAGGATTTCGAGTTGTCGCCCGACGGCGGGAAGATGCTGTTCAAGCAGGGGAGCAACTGGGCGGTCTCCCCGGCCGCCGGGCGGCCGAAGCCCGGCAAGGGGAAGCTGAGGCTCGAATCCCTCGAGGTCGCCGTCGATCCGGTGGCGGAGTGGACGCAGACGTACCACGAGGTGTGGCGGTCCGTGCGCGACTTCTTCTATGATCCTGGTTTTCATGGGTTGGACTTGAAGGCACGGGAAAGGGAGCTCGAGCCGTATCTCGCGGGCGTCGGCACGCCGGGAGACCTCGACTTCCTTTTCGAGGAGATGTTGAGCGAATTGCGGGTGAGCCACCTCGGTGCTCGCACAGGAGCGGGATCAAAGACGGAAGCCGCGACTGCCGGCCTGTTGGGAGCTGATTATGAAACAGCGGATGGCCGTTACCGGTTCGCGCGCATTTATGCCGGTGACACGTGGAACCCGCAAGCGCGGGCGCCCCTGGTCCAGCCGGGGTTGGACGTCAGGCAAGGCGATTACCTGCTGGCCGTGGATGGCCAAGAACTGGGTGCTTCCGACGACATCTACCGTTTCTTTGCGGGAAAAGCCGACAAGAAAGTTGTGTTGCGGATTGCCGCCGACGCCACCGGCGCCCGACCCCGTGAGGTGACTGTCGTCCCGATAGATGACGAATGGGATTTGCGTTCCTTCGCTTGGGCTGATGGGAACCGACGGAAGGTGGACAGGCTCACAGACGGGCGGGCCGCCTACATCTATCTTGGTGACACGGGCGCGGGGGGGCTCGCGGCTTTCAACCGCTACTACTTTGCCCAAGCGGACAAAGAAGCCGTCATCGTGGATGAACGCGGCAACGGCGGCGGCGCGCTGCCGGACTACTTCATCCATCGCCTGGGCCAGCAGGTGCTCGCCCTGGTAGCTAAGCGCTACGGGTTGGACTTCACGTCGCCGTACTCCGTCATCCGCGGCCCCAAGGTGATGATCACCAACGAAGGCGCTATCTCGGGGGGAGATGCGTTTGCGTACTACTTCAAGGAGGCCGGTCTGGGGCCCCTGATCGGAACGCGCACAGCCGGCGGGCTGGTGGGCGTGATCGGCCGCCTGACCCTGATGGACGGCGGGGCGGTAACCCCTCCCTCCAACGGCGTCTACGGACCGGACGGGAAGTGGGCGGCGGAGAACGAAGGCGTGGCTCCCGACATCGAGGTGGAGCAGGATCCGGCTGCGGTGCGCGCGGGCCACGATCCGCAGCTTGAAAAGGCGGTGGAGGTCGTAATGGATCTTCTGAAGAAGAATCCTCCGCCCGCGATCAAGAGGCCGCCGTATAGGAGGCTTCAATGAGCAATGGGGAGCAGGATGGGTTGTTGCCAGGAAAGGTCGGAGGGCCGTCCAACCGAAGCGGATTTCAACAAGGAAACCGACATCCTCTTCAGAGCTTCCGCGCTACGTGCTCCCCATGGGGAGCGCCTGGACAACCCTCTGGAGTCTCTCCATGGCATCGACGTAGCGCTTGAAGAAAACCTGCGAAACCCTCCGTTGGACGGCGTAACCCACCAAGGGGTTCTGGTCCAGGACAAGGCGCAGGACCCTGCCCTCGATCTTGAGCACCTCCGAGTCCTCCACGCACTGAGCGTTCAGGAGGTACCGCTCTGTTCCCGTGAGGGAGGAGACGCCGAAGATGCTTCCTTTGAGGAGGTCCTCGACCAGGAGGCTTGGTCCTCCCTTCGTGGGTCTCCTCAGTTCCACCCTACCCTTCAGAAGTACAAAGAGGTGACTCGCTGGGAGCCCCTCCGAGTAGAGTTTTTCGCCCTCGCTAAGTTTCACGACCCCGGATGCGTTGCTGAGCGTTTCCACCTCCCTCGGGCTCAGCAGCCCGAACAGCTCGTGACTTGCCAGCTTATCTATGACCATGCCGCTATCAATTCTACGCCGAACCGCACCCGTTGAGGTCATTTTCTCTACCCTTCCGAGCCGAGCGGCGCTGGCGTCCCAGCTCTACCGCGGTTCCAGGTGGATCACGGTGATCTCGGGGTGATTCCCGGTGCGCATCATGGGACCCCACGTGCCCGTGCCGCTGGAGGTGTAGATCGCGAAATCGCTCTCCACGTTCAGCCCGTGATCGTACTTCCCGTAGATCAACCTCGTGATGAGTTGGATCGGGAATAGTTGGCCGTGATGGACGTGCCCGGACACCTGGAAATTGATTCCGGCGGCCTTCACCTCCGGGACCTGAGTCGGACTGTGGTACAGGAGGAGGGAAGGTTTCTCGCGATCGAACCCCTGTATCCCCCGGATCGCCGCCGCGATGTCCCGGGAGAAGCCTCGCGCCGGATAGCTGATGCCGATGATCTGCAAGCCATCGATCACCACCATTTCGTCATTCAAGGCCCTCACCTTGGTCTTCTTGAGAGCATCCAAAGCCCGCGCGACGCCCAGGTACGTTTCGTGGTTGCCCGTCACGAAGTAGGCGCCCAGGGGGGCGTGGATCGCGTTGAGCGGTGCTGTGAATCTATCGAGACCTCGATCATCGCCGTCGAACAGATCGCCCGTGATAAGAACCACGGCCGGGTCCTGGGCATTCACCTGCTGGACGACGCTCCGGAGGAACGCCGGCCCGAGGATCTGCCCCAGGTGTAGATCGGTGATCTGGACCAGCTTTCTCCCGCGCCATTCCGGCGGGAGGTTCTTGATTTTCACCGTGATGTTCTCGATCCTTGGGTGACGGGCGTTCCATACGCCGTAGCCGGAATAGAGACAGGTGACCAGCAACGCCGTCAAGCCGAACATCGCCGGGTTTGGCCGGGGATTGTGAAGCCTAAAGACCCCCCAGCCAGCCCAGGCCACGGCGAAGAACAGCATGAGCGCCAGTCCCACGCCGAGCCACAGGCTGGAGACCATGGAAAACGCTCTGGCAAAGCTGTTCTCGGTCCGCCGCGAGATGAACTCAGAGACAAGGAAGCTAACTGGAAGCAGGACAAAAAGCGCCGCTACCGCCCTCTTGGCCGTTCTGCCGGCGATGCCGAAAAAATGGACGGTAGAGACGTAGAGGAAGTAGTGCCAGCCGTACAGAATCCCAAACGCGACGAGCAGAATGAGAACGACCCACAGACCCCGCGGCATGCTTGCTTTATTCTATCGAGCCTGCGCCACACGGCCCTTCAGCTTCGGGTAGGGCGTGTCATAGCCTTTGCTGTCCCACCACAGGATCTGGTTCAGCACGTCCGCCGGGATGTCGTCTGGCTCGGACCAATCCATGGCGAGCGACTGGCGGGCCGCCCAAAGCTGCCTGCCGGTGAGCGCCGTGAGCGGCGGGTTCATTTCGTCCAGCGCGACTTTCTCCGGGAGGCACTGGTAGGGAGCAGTGTCCGCCTCGCGGGTGAAGATGCTGGTCATGGCCCGCGCGCTGGTCAAGAACCGGGTGCGGGGCGGAATCCGGAGGATCTCCTGAATGGTCCGGACCATGCTGGTGTGGTTGTAATGGTTCGAGTCCACCTCCGCCCGACGGATGTGCGGGCCGATGGCGAGCGCCACCGTGCGGTGGCCGTCCACGTGATCGAGGCCGTTCTGCGCATCATCCTCCACCACGAGAATCAGGCTCTGGCTCCAGACGCGGCTCTTGGAAATCGCTTCCACGATGCGCCCCAGCGCCAAGTCGTTGTCGGCAACCATGGCGCGGGGTGTTGGAGAGCCGGGGCGCGTCCCATTGGTGTGGTCGCTATTCAGATGGAGAATATTGAGTTCGGCGACGTTGCCGCTCTTGTCGCGCTCGGAGAAATCCCGCAGGAACTCCTCGGCCCGGAGCTGGTCCGGAATGCCGACGCTGCTGCATGGATAACGCGGGTCGATCAGGTTCTGGAGCGCCGGCACCCCCGAGCGGGAGCCCGACACTTCCTGCCACTTGCCTTGCTTGTAGAGCCTCCAGTATTCGCTCCAGCTCAGAAGCTGGCCCTCGTTGATGTCCACCGCGCTCTGTTTCAACGGGTCCCATCGCGCAGGCAACGAAAACTCGCCGTAGATGCGAACGCTCAAGGGCCTGGTCGCGCTCTGCCAGAAGAAGCCGGCGGGGGAAACCACGAGCGAATCGCTCATGTTCCAGGCATAGCCGCGGGGCGAGGCGGCAAACGCCCGCTCCACGTAGTCGCTTACAAAAGCCTGCATGAGCCACTGGTGGCCGTCGAAGCTGATGGCGCCGCCGGTGTGAAAGTTGTCCAGCAGAACGTAGCGCTCGGCCAGGGCGTGGTGATTGGGCGAGATGTCGCGGCCGTACATGACCAGCTTGGGGTCGCCGTTGCCCTTGGAAATGTCTCCGAAGACCTGGTCATAGGTGCGGTTCTCTTTGATGATGAAGAAGACGTGCCGGATGCCCAGCGACCACGGATTCGAGATGCCACCGGCGGGCTCGAACTTGGGCTCGTTCGCCGCGCGCACTTCGCGCTCCCCGGCGGCCATCTGGCCGGGCTCGAGCACGGGGACGCTCACCAGCGAGCCTTCGTAGCTCAAGGAGCTAAAAGCGCCGCGGCCGTTGGCTGTGTTGCCGACGCCTTTGATGCAGACGACCCTCAAGCCGCCTTTACTTTCGACGGCAATCGCCGAGGGGAACCACGCCGTGGGTACAGCGCCCGCCAGTTTCCACTTGCCACGGCCGCCGGTCAGGATGGCGATGGCGTTGTTTCCGCCGCAGGCAACGTATGCCCTCGCGCCATCCGGCGAGAATGCGGCCGCAATCGGTTGGCTCCCCAGAGTGCCCTCGGGGAAGGCCGGAATCTTCACGTCGCTTCGGGCGAGCGTCTTTGTGTCCAGAAAAGTAACCGTGTCGGAGTGACCGTTCGCCACCAGCAGCGTCGATTCATCCGGGCTCAAAGCCATGCCCGAGGGTGCAAGGCCCACCGCAATCTCCTGCACCGCCAGGGTGCGCATGTCCACGACGCTGATCGTTCCTGAAATGGACGCGCCTGTTTTGGAGTCGGTCGCCACCAGTGAGCCGCTGGACGGAGCTGTTACGTCGCCAGGAGCCGGCCTGCGCCCGCCGCGGTTGGAGACGAAGATCCTCGCGAGCTTGCCGGAAACCACCACCGCGAACGGCGCGATCCCGACCTCCACCTCGCGTTTCAGCGCCCGTGACCGGACGTCGATAACGCCCAGGGTGTTGTTCCGGCTCAAGGCGACGTAGGCGGTCTCGCCATCGGGAGCGAAGGCGATACCCGCCGGTACGGGATGGCCCGGCAACGCCAGTTGGGCGGATTTGATGGGTTGGCCTACGGGGGAAAGCTCGGTGACGAGGATGTCATCCGGCCCGTTGCGGGTGGCCTCACTGGCCCATAGTTCGCGATCGCCCGGCCGGAACGCCACGCCTGCATACGATGTCGTGCCGGACTTGACTTCGGCGAGCCTGACGCCCGTGGAGGGGTCCACCAGCAACACGCTGCGCGTGTTCAGGATCGCCAGCAGGCGCCGGTCCGAGCTGAGAGCGGCGTCCACGGGCCGTCCCGAGATGGGAGCCACCTCGCCCCAAGGCTGCAGGAGTTGGTTGGTTGGCAACAGATAGTAACCGCCTGCCTGCTTGCCGATCCGCGCCGTGCTCTTGAGTATTGAGAACAGCGAAGTCTGCTGGGCGACGATCACCGCGCCGGCCAGCAACATGAGAACTACCAATGTCTTTCGCATAGGGGGATTCCTTTGGTATTCTACACTCCGCCGCCTCGCTTGCGTGGATGGAGGGCGGTTGAAGCCAGCCATGGAGGAATCCAAAATGCCGCGATCGAAACGCAGGGAGTTCTTGCAGACCCTCACCTCTCTTGCCGCCGGGGCAGCCGCACCGGCAATTCAGGGAGCACCAGCCCTGCAGAGGCCGAAGCAGGCGAGTCCGAACATCCTCCTCATCATGGCGGACCAGCATAGGGCGGGCCTGACAAAGCGCACAGGCTACCCACTCGACACCATGCCCGCGCTCGACCGGCTGGCCTCGGGCGGCGTGGCGTTCGACCAAGCCTATTGCACCGCGCCCCTGTGCGTCCCCAGCCGGGTAAGCATGCTGTCCGGGCGCTGGCCGCACGCCCATCGCGTCCGCGAAAACAGCGCCGCGAAGGACGCCTATTTCGAGAGGGACATCGTGGGTGTCGTGAAATCGCTCGGCTACCGGACGGGTCTGGCGGGCAAGAATCATAGCCATCTCGCTCTCCCAGACCTCGACTTCTGGCGGGAGTACAGCCACGGCGGGGGATGGAAGGCCGCCGGCGCGCCTCCAGAAGTGGCTGCTTATGACCAGTGGCTGGCCCGCCTGAATCACGCGGTGAGCCAGGAGCCAACGCCTTTTCCCCTCCAGACCCAGTTGCCTTACCGGATCGTCTCCGACGCTATCGAGTTCGTACGCGGCTCCGCCGGTCGCCCGTTCTTCCTCTGGGTCAGCTTCCCTGAACCGCACAACCCTTACCAGGCGCCCAAGCCGTACTTCGACATGTTCCCTCCCGACAAGGTCCCGGAGCGGGCCGCCGGTCCTGAGGTGCTGAAAAGCAAGGGCGTCAAGTGGCAGTGGCTCCGCGAGCTCGAAGAGCATACTTACCCGGGCTACGACAAGTACTGGCGGCGCACGAAGTCGAACTACCTCGGCATGCTGCGCCTGATCGACGACCAGGTGGCGCGCCTGCTGGAAAGTCTGGAAGAGCAGCGCTTGACTGAGAGCACTCTAATCGTCTACGTCTCGGATCACGGCGACTATCTGACCGACTACGGCTTGATGCGCAAGGGCGTGGGCCTGCCAGAGGCCCTGGTCAGAATCCCCATGGTTTGGGCCGGTTGGGGGGTCCGGCCGCAGCGGAACCACCCGGCGCTCGTCTCGATGGCGGACGTCATGCCAACCCTGTGCGAGGCGCTCGGCGCCGGGCTCCCGCGCGGCGCACAGGGTCGCAGCTTATGGCCATTGCTCCAGGGCCAGGATTATCCCAGGGAAGAATTCCAGAGCATCTACGCGGAAGTCGGCTTCGGCGGGTTGAACTACGACAGCACCGACAAGCTGGATTTCGGCCACGCGTCGATTTCCGGACCGCCGGGCGCCGTGCCGTCTTTCGACGAGCTGAACTCCTACACGCAGAGCGGATACATGAAGATGGTGCGGATGGGCGATTGGAAGCTGGCCTTCGAC
Source organism: Bryobacterales bacterium (assembly GCA_963798455.1). Classification (GTDB taxonomy): domain Bacteria; phylum Acidobacteriota; class Terriglobia; order Bryobacterales; family Bryobacteraceae; genus CAWCTD01. Next base: position 1,509,976 of record CAWCTD010000003.1, on the reverse strand, counting down.
GTGATGGGCAACGGCGAACTCTACAACCTGGCTTCTGATCCGCACGAGCTGCGAAATCTGTTCGGAGATACTTCCGTTGCCGCCGAGCAAGGGCGACTCCTCGTGGAACTGCTGCGGTGGACCATCCGGACCCAGGACAACCTGCCCACCTCCCGCTATCAGGCCAAGTGGGCCGAGCGCAACTGGTACGCGCCATACCGGCGCGAGCGGTGAAGTTGACTCGCCCCCGACCTGCGGCGGCGAAGGCGATTCATTTGTATCGCACCACAGCCCTCAGCAGCGGCGGCCAGAAGGTCACGCGGAACTTCACGCTGCGCGGCCTCTTGCAGACCACGCAGATCCCCCGAATCCACCTCGGCCCGCGGTAGTTTTGCCAGTCCTGGTAGGATGGCGACGGGTCCTTGAGGCGCTCCGGATCAGTCTCGGGGTGGCTGTGTATGTCGCCGATGATCTCCAGACCGTCAGACTCCGCGATGTCCACGGCTTTCTGCCACCAGGCGGCGCGGCCCCTGATCGTCTCAACGGCGCTCGCAGTGGCGAACTGCCGTTGATCTTCGGGGTACCAGACGTTCTCTGATCTCCGCCAGCATTCCGTCAAAGCGGCCGAAAAATACGGCATAGGCTTCTCGCGGGTGACGGTCGAGGGCGACCAGCTTGAAGGACTCAATGACCTGCCGCGGACAGATGATCCGATATGCGTTCCGCATGACGCGATCTATCGCTCCAGTGTGTCATACAGGGGTTGGGCCGGACGGGCCTCGCCGCTCCCGGCCGCCACGGTCACCGCCAGAACGCGGACCTTGTCGTTCGCCGGCAGCGTCACGGTGCGGACGTTGGCTGGCATATCGATAGCGTAAGCATACAAGTAAGAATAGGCGTAAGGCTCATTGGCGCCTTCGGCCGTGTGCCGGTGCGAGGCGAACCACGCCACGGGCTCGCGCTTGATGAAGCCCGGAGTCAGACCGGCATACTCCATCACGGTCCTCATCCTGGGCGCTTCGGTGGGAGCGCCTGGCGACGGTGAAACCGGCTCCTGGCGGGTGTTCCACAGCCGGGTGTCCCACTGCCCGATAAAGCCGCCCCAGTCCTGGATCGTCAGATCGACGGGCTTGTCCCCGATGCGGAACGTGGCCTTCTGATCGCCATCGGCGGCTGCCAGGACGCACAGCCGCGTGAACTTGCCGGCCGGCAGCGGAATCGTCTGGCCCCGCGGGACCACGGCGTCGAATCCCCCAGGCTGCGCGGGAGCGAGTTTGAACTCGATGCCGTCATAGGCAATCTCGCCGGCGAGCATCTCGGCTGCGAGGGCACGGCCGGCGGCATCGAAGCCGCCCACGGATTTCGTTTGGTCCACGGTTGCGACAGATCGATCATAGGACAACTCCACCGGCTGCCACCGCGGGGGCGCCACCTTCGCGCGCCCAGCGGCAAGCTTCACCGCGAAGCTGCGGGGCTGGAACGGGGTGAAGCTCGTCACCAGTTCCCCCTTGGTAATTGTGGCCGGCCCCACCGGCTCCTCCGCGCCGTTGACCTCTCGAGCGGCGACAATCGGAGCGGCGAACGCGATGCGAACGTTCTCGGCCGGCTTGCCATCGAGCTCGACCAGCCTGACGATCACTTCATTGCTTTGCTCTGCCTTCTTGAGAGCCAGCACCCGCGTCCGGCTGCTGCTGGCCTTCATCACCGAGAAATTCTTGCCGAGACTGCCCTGGTGCTTGGAAGCTTCGAAGGCAATGAGGGGCGTGTTGAGGCGTTGTGCCTGCCAGTCCGTCTGCGTCTGGTGCCAGTCGCCCGCGTGCGCGGCCAGGCCGTACACGAACTCGTGCTGTCCCCAATCCTGTGTGGCTTGGTCGGCGTAGATCCTGGTGTTCCCGGCGGCGATGCCCGGCGTCCGGAGAAGCGTCAGGCGCAGGGTGTGGTCGTCGGGCTTGTCGGAGCCGTTCTTGCAGTCGGAGAGCACTGTCACGCCGTAGGCTCCGGTCTTATCGGTGAGATCGAACCACTGGTGGGAGAGCACTTCGTACTTGTTTTCTTCGTCGTTACCGCGCTGAATCGTGCCGACGTCCAAGTTGTAGGTCGCCATGGGGTTCGACGCTGTCAGGGGAAAGGCGGCCTTGAGGTTCGCCTCGCGGGTCTTCCAGTCGATGACATTGCCGAATTCCACTCGGTTTCCGGCATCACCCGCCGACAAACGGATGGTCTCGATGAACCGCGAGCCCTCGGCTTCGCGCGTCACCTCGAGCGCGACACGCGCCGGACCGTGTTCGACAATCCGGATCCTCGCCGGCGCCTGAACGTAAGCACGCGGCGGCTTCTTCTGATCCTCCCAGTCCATGTTCCAGGCGGGGTAGACACTAGGTTTGTCGGTGGTGAATGCCAGGCGCACCGGGGCGGAGAGAAGCTCCTTGTTGAGGCTCTTGTCGAAGATACTGGCTACGTCGCCGTTGGGATCCAGCTTGACCAGATACCGGGTGTTTTCGAGCGACGACTCGGTCACCTTGAGCGCCGGCGAGTCCCCGGGAGCATCGGCGGGCCGCACATCGTAAACAGCGTAGCCAACCGATGGCGCTTTGGCCAGGAACAGCACCTTCCCGCCCGACAACTGCGCGGGCGCTTCCTTGCCGTCCGGAGCGAAAACGCGAACGGCCTTTGGCGCGCCATTGGGGAAGGGGATCGTGGCCTCTACTACGTCTTCGCGGCCGATGTTCAAAGGATTGTAGACCACGATGGCCGTGCCCTTGGCCCGTGTATCCAGGGCCGACGCCACGGCGTCCGTTGCGCTGGCCAGCACGCCGGCGAATTGGTTCATCGCCAGCACTTCGTCGTTCCAGGAGTATTCATACGCCTTGGGAGTGGACGTGCCGGGCAGAATATCGTGAAACTGCGCGCCCATCACCAATGTCCAGGCGTTGTTCAGCCGCTCCAGCGGATAGGTCCGGCCGCCCAGCCATGCGGCGGCAACGGACGCTCGCTCGGCGGCATCGGCCAGCAACTCGTTCTTGCGGTTCCAGCGCTTCATATACGCTTCGGATGTAAGCGAACCGGCCGAGTGCTCGATCAGCTCGAGATCGCCCTGGTAGCGCGGCAGATGAGCGGCCTCGCCGGGCTTGATATCCAGGAACATCTGCTCGGCGGTAGCCTGGATGACGTGCAGCGGGCCATCGCCCACCTTCACTTCCTCGGTGGACGGCGGCATCACCGCCGTGCTCTTCGTCACAATCGCCTCCATCAGCTTCACCGAGGCTTCCCGCGGGGCTCCGCCACGGTCTCCCGTGCCATAGTAGCGGTAATCGACGAATAGCCCGCTGGACTCACCGTCCTTCTGGACCCGTTTCGGCCAGTCGATGGGCGCCGTTCGCGCGCTTGCATCGGGTGGAGCCGGACTCTTGGTGATGTCGTCCGTGACGTTCCCGTTATAGTCTGTTGCGTTCAGTGCGGCGATCACGCCTTTGCCATCCAGGCCTTCCCAAAAACCGACGTTGAAGGGGATGCCCACGGGCGTATCTTCCGGTGAACCAGGGCCGCCGACGCGGGCTCCGGAATGCCACGTCAGCTTCTGCGTGGAGAAGCCTTTGAGGCCGGTATGGGCCAGGATGCTCGGCAGCGAGGCGGGGAAACCGAAGCAGTCGGGCAGCATGAATTCGGCGCTGGTCTTGCCGAACTCGCGGCGAAAAAACTCTTTGCCGTAGAGGATTTGCCGGATAATCGACTCGGCGGAGGGCGAGTTGACGTCGTTTTCCTCCATGGACGAGCCGGAAGGGAACCAGCGGCCGGCGGCGACATATTTCTTCACCGTCTCGTAGTCGGCCGGATAGTGCTCCTTCATCATGCGATAGCGGTTGGCGCCGCTGAAGTTGAAGACGTAGTGCGGGTACTTTTCAAACAGCGCGAAGTTGTCGTGCATCGTTCTCGGGATATACTCTCCGATGGTCGTCGGGTACTCCCAGCGCCACTGCGTATCCAGGTGGGCGTAAGGCACCACGTACAGGCTCGGCTGCCTGGTCAGGTCCGGCGGCGTCTGAGCCAGTGCCCCGCTGAGGATCGCGAGGCACACGAATACCAGTAAGGGCCAGCGTCCGAGCTTTCGTAGCATGAGGATCTCCCTCCCTCTCCCATCCGCCAGTCAAGAATTACATTCTTCCACAACGCGTGCTCCTGTCTGTACGCAAGTGGGGATAGCGAGAAGCAAGCCAAACCCGGAACCTTACAAAGGCGCGCGGTGTCTACAAAGGTATGCTAGAAGTGCGCGGTTTGACCAAGTGCTATCGCGGCATCCCCGCCGTCGATCACGTAAGTTTCACCATCCGGCCCGGTGAAATCCTGGGCTACCTCGGCCCAAACGGCGCGGGCAAGAGCACCACTGTAAAGATGCTGATCGGCCTCCTTGAGCCCACATCCGGCCGGATTACCTTCCACGGCCAGGATGTGCATGAGAACCTCAGCGACTTCCAGCGCAGGATCGGCTACGTGCCCGAGGACGCCCACCTCTATCCGCACCTCAGCGGCCGCGAATACCTACAGTTAGTCGGGCGTCTGCGAGGCCTGCCCCGCCGGGTCCTGGAACCGAAGATGGATGAGTTGCTTCATCTGATCGGCCTCTGGGAGGACCGGCACTCGGCGCTTGCCGGCTACTCCAAGGGGATGCGCCAGAAGATCCTGCTGCTGGCTGCCCTGCTTCACGATCCCGAACTGCTGCTGCTGGACGAGCCGTTCTCCGGGCTGGATGTCAACGCCGCCATGGTTCTGCGCGGCCTGCTGAGATCGCTCGCCGGAAGCAACAAGATGATCCTTTACAGCTCGCACGTCCTGGAGGTGGTCGAGAAGGTCTGCCATACGGTGCTGATCCTCCGGCAGGGCAGGGTAGTGGCGCACGATTCGGTGGCTCGCCTGCGGGAGCGGATCGGCGAAGCCACGCTCGAGGGGGTCTTCGCCCAGCTCACCCAGACCGAAGATACGGACGCGATCGCCCGGCGCATCCTCGATGTGGTGGCCGCATGATCGGACGCTTCCGATCCTGGCGGGACGAGACCCACGGCGCCGGCCTTGAGCTGCTGCGACATTTCCTGGCGCGCTTCTTCGACAGCGAGATGGCCGCCGCGCCAGGCGAGTGGCTGAAAGTGGCGATCGGCTTGTTCGCCATGTTGCTCTCGGCCGGCATTCTCGTCCTGAAGACGTACATGTGGCGATACACCGTGGAGGTGTATGCGCAGCCAGGTGTTTCTCCGAGCGAGGTCTACCGGACCTGGATCCGGGGCGACCTGTTGTCATTCATCGGCGTCGCCATGGCCCTCACGGCGCTGCTCACGATCCTGCTGTGGCAATCGCTCTTCCCGAGTGAGAGGGATTTGCTGGCGCTCGCCGGTTTGCCGGTCAGCGCGCGCCAGATCTTCCGGGCGAAATTCTGTGCGCTGGTGCTTTTGTTCGCGGCATATGTGCTGGCCATGAATCTGCCGGTCGCCATTTCGTTCGCCGCTGTTACCTCGGGACCGCTACAAGAGAATCCTTCGGCATTCGCCAACACCGCCGCGAACTTCTCCGCCACAGCCGGGGCCTGCGTGTTCGTCTTTTTCGGTCTGCTCGCGTTACAGGGCGTTCTGCTCAACGTGCTCTCTGGCCGGAGCTTCGCGCGTGTCTCCCACCTTGTGCAGGCGGCCCTGTTCATCGTTACGCTCGGCGGGCTTCCGCTGCTCCGCTACCAGCCGGCCGGTGCGGCATGGTGGCCGCCGATCTGGTTCCTGAGGCTTTGGGAGGCCGTCGTGACCGGGCGAGGCTCGCCGCGCAACGCCGCGCTGGCCATCGTGCTGCCCACCGTCCTTGGCGTTCTGGCGTATCTGGCGAGCTATCACCGCTACCGGCGCATCCTCCTCGAAGCCCCGCCGGGGCGTTCTCCGCGATGGACGCGTGCCGGTTCGTGGCTGCTGGAGCGCTGGATCCGGGAACCTCGCGAGCAGGCTGCTTTCGCCTTCGTGTGGAAGACGCTGGCCCGAAGCCGGGGCCATCGCCTCGTTCTCCAGGCTTACGCAGGCATCGCCCTGGGCTGGATCGTCAGCGGAATGTTGGACACATCCCGGCCGTCCCTCCGCGATGAAGGGATGCACGGCCTCCTGGTTGTGCTCGCGCCGCTGGCCGTCTCGATGCTGATGACGGTCGGCCTGCGCTACGTCTTCTCTCTGCCGGTCTCGCTCGAAGCCAACTGGCTCTTCCGGAGCATGGACCGCGACGGCCGCGGGGCGTGGCTTGGCGCCGTCGAGCGCTTCGTAGTCTGGTGCGGCCTGGCGCCGGTCTTCCTCGCGGGCCTGCCCGCCGCTATCGCCGTTTTCGGCTGGCTGCGGGCAGCGGCCGCGACCGTTCTCGGCTTCCTCGCGGCGCTGGTGTGGTTCGAAGCCATGTTCCGGCAATGGCGAAAGCTGCCGTTCACCTGCTCCTATCTCCCCGGCAAGAGGCCGGCGTGGCTCACGGTCACCCGCTACTGCTTGGCCATCCCGTTCCTGGCCCCCGCGGCTAAGTTGATCCTCACGTGCTCGGGAGACATCACCGCGTTCGTGGCGCTCGTCACCCCGCTGGCCCTCGTCTGGTGGAAGCTGCGCACCCGCCGCCGGGGCCTCTGGAGCCAGTGTGCCCTCTGCTACGAGGAGGCGGCCGAGGCTGCGGTCATGGAACTCGGCCTCGAGCCCACCAGCGAGCCGCGGACTCAGCCGGTCCCGGCCGCGCCACAGCCCGCTTCGAGCCTGTTTTCGGCCGCGCTGGTGGCATCCCACGGGCTCTTGCCGGAAGCCTGGGCCGAGGAGATCCAGGAAGATCGCCGGCATCCCTGGCTGCTGCTCGATACCTTCCTTGAGGATCTGCGCTACGGCCTCCGCCTTGTTTGCCGCAACCCGTTGTTCTCCTCGATTGTGGTCCTGACTCTCACGGTCGGGATCGGCATCAACGCGGGCGTGTTCACGGTGGCGAACGGGCTCGCGTTCCGTCCGCTGGTCTACAAGGATCCGGCGAGCTTCTTCCGAGTCATCCCCGTTACGCGGGCACGGGGGACCACGCGGCCGGCTTCTTACGCCGAGTATGCCGCCTTCCGGGACCGCAGCCGTTCCGTGCGACAGCTTGCCGCATACGCCCATTTCCCCGCATTCATAGGGGAAGACAACTCGGCCGGCTCCGTGGCCATGGCCGTATCCTGCAACTTCTTTCAGGTGGATGGACTGGACCGCGCCATCCTGGGCCGTCTCCTCACACTGGAGGATTGCTACACGGGGAGCCAGGCCCCCGTGGCGCTGATCAGCCAGGGCCTCTGGCGTTCGCGGTTCGCCTCCGATCCGCGAATCATCGGCCGGGTCGTCGGCGTGAACAGCCGCCCTGTCACCATCGTCGGGATTGTCCCGGAACGGACTGCGGCGTGGACTCGGAATGCCGTCTTTACCCGGCCGCCCAGCATCTTTCTCCCCTATACCGCTCAGGCGTGCTTCGAGCCGAGCGCACCCGACCTGTTCGCGTCTCAGGAGGACTTCTGGCTGTCGCTGGCGGGCCGGCTGAGACCGGGCTTCTCGCGCTCCAATGCCGAGGCCGAACTGGACGTCCTCGCGCGGCAGCAGGACCTGTCGCACCGAGGGCGCAACACCGCCATTGTGACCACCGAAGGCTCCTGGCTGGAGGAACTCCAACTGACGGTGACCGGCCAGCAACTGATGCTCATGGCGTTCTTCCTGGGCGCTCTCAACCTGGTGCTGTTCATCTCTTGCGCCAATGTCGCCACCCTGCTTCTCGCGCGAGGAACGGCACGCCGGCGCGAAATCGCCGTTCGCCTGTCGCTGGGTTCGCCGCGGATCAGGCTGATCCGAATGCTGGTCACGGAAAGCCTGCTGTTGGCTGTCGTGGCGGGCGCCGCCAGCCTGTACCTTGCATGGCGCCTGCCCGAGCCGCTCTTCCGCCTCCTGGCCGGACGGCCGCCCGATTTTCCGATGCCCGTGGATTGGCGCACTTTCGCTTATGTCGCCGGAATCGTGATGCTCACGGGCATCGTTTCCGGGCTGGTTCCCGCTCTGGAGTCGGTGAAGGCGGGCTTGAGCGAGTCACTCAAAGGTGGCTCGCCCGCCACGGCGGGTGTTCTCGGTAAGACGGGCGGGCGGCGCCTCCTGGGTTGGCTCGTCAGCGCTCAGGTCGCTATGAGCATGCTGCTCCTGGTGGGGGCGGCGCTTTTTGCCTGGGCGCAAGACCGGACCCTGCGGGCCGACCCAGGCTTCCTGGCCCAGAAAGTCGTGGTGGCCCCGCTGTATTTCTCCGACAACGCTAAATTCCAGGACGTGGCCGTGCGCTTGTTGGATCTCACTGAGCGAGCGAGGGCCCTGCCGGGCGCGCGATCCGTCGCCTTCTCCGAGGGGCTTCCCCTGTTCAGCCACGTCACGGTCGAGTTGCGCCCGCCTTCTCGTCCGGACGCCAGCCAACCCGTGGACGTCTTCACGGCTTCCCCGGGATTCTTCGACACGCTCGGCGTCCCGCTGGTCCGGGGCCGCGATTTCCGGCTGGGAGAGACAACCTCGGTCGTCGTCTCCGAGAGTTTGGGCCGGGCCTTCTGGCGCGGGCAGGACCCCATCGGCCAGGCTCTCTCTTATTCCGGGGCCGCGGCCACGGTGATCGGCGTGGTGCGGGATGTTGCCCCCATGCGCTTCGGCGGCTCGGAGAATCCAGCCGTTTACCGGCCTTGGCGTCCAGATAGGATGCGGAATGTGCTCTCGGTTCGCTTCGACGCCGGCGCCGAGACCGGAGCGGCAGCCGTGCGGGCCGTCATGCACGAAATCGACCCGGCATTGCCGGCAACCGCGCGCCTCGCGCAGAGCTGGATCGACCAGCTTACCGAGGACGTGTGGAACGTGGTCGCGCTGATTCTCATCCTCGGCTTGGCCGCGGCCCTGCTGGCCACCACCGGGATCTACGGCGCCGTTTCCTTCAGCGTGAACCAGAGGACCAGGGAACTGGGCATCCGCATGGCGTTAGGCGCCAGCAGGCTGGACATCACCCGGGAAATCTTTGTCTCCGGCGGGAAGCCGGTGGTGAGGGGCCTCCTGGTCGGCCTTTGGCTGTCAGTGGCCGCGGCAGCGGGACTGCGGCAGAGCTTACAGGGCTCGCCCATCCGTCTCGATACCGCCAACCCTCTGCTGTACTGCGGGACCGCGCTGCTGCTCGCCGCGGTGGCGGTCCTCGCCATGCTGGGTCCCGCCCACCGCGGCGCGAGATCCGATCCTCTGACCGCCCTCCGCTGCGACTAAGCACAGGCTGAATGCCTGTGCCACCGTGGCACAGGCCTTTAGCCTGTGCTCCTAATCCTTAGCCCCAAGCACTTTTTCAGCAGCCTCCTGGGAGCCGCATTCTGCTGTACAGTGTACCCATGCGCCGCCGAAACTTTCTCGCAAGCCTGGGCGCCGTGGCGCCCGCCGTCGCCGCCGCACAACAGACGCCGCCGCAAGGAGAACGCGTCGAGCAACTCACAGCGCCCCCTACACCCGCCATCGCGCTTAACCACCTCGGCTTCCTGCCGGGGGCCGAGAAGATTCTCGTCTTTCGCCTCACCGGAGCTGCGGCTCCCGCCGAGTTCACCGTGCGCGATGTCGGCTCGTCGCTCAAACCATTTCGCGTCACCAAACCACTCCGCAAGACCGCTTCCGACTTCGGCGATTGCATGGTCGGGGATTTCAGCGACGTGCAGACGGAGATGATGTGCCAGGCCACCGCCGCGAGCGAGCGCTCCGTGCCTTTCTTCATCCGGCCGGACGCATGGCGCCGAACGCTGCCCAAGGCCGTCTCGTATCACAAGGCGCAGCGCTGCGGGGTCGCCGTCCCCAGCGTGCACCCTGCCTGTCACCTGGATGACGCCCGCCGCCGCGACAAAGGGCAGTACGTCGATCTGACGGGCGGCTGGCATGACGCCGGCGACCTGCGCAAGTGGATGGACGCCACCATGATGAACGCCTTCGGCTTGCTGCATCTGGCCCGCAACCTCGGGGAAGGGTGGGATTTGGCGGGGTCGGGGCTTGGCCCGATACTCGAGGAGGTCAAGTGGGGCAACCGCTACTTCCTCAAGATGCAGGACACCGACGGCCTGGTCTGGGCCGACGTGGCCGGCGGCCGCAACGGTGACAACAGCGACAATCACTGGACCGACAACGTGCGCGGCACGGACGACGACCGCTACCTGAACACCTCCAAGAGCGGCCAGGTTCAATCCATGTGGATCGCCCTTCAGGCCATGGTGTCGCAGGCGTATCGTGCCACCGACCCGGGCTACGGGCAGGCCTGCCTGGACGCCGCTGTACGCTGCTGGCGTGCATCCAAGCACGAAGGGAACACCCGCGACCTGAGTTGGTGGACGCTGGCGGCCACCGAGATGCACCGTGCTACCGGCGCGGAGGAATACGCCACCGCCGCCGCGTCCCTGGGCGCGCAGTTACTAACGCGCCAGAGCACCGCCTTCGAGGGCGGGCAAAAGCAGGTGCGAGGCTACTTCCTCTCGCGGACCGATCCGCGCGCACCTTACAGTGATGCGGTCTACTCGGCGCTGCCGCCGCTGGCGCTGCTGGCGCTGGCCGCACAGTTTCCCAAGCTCCCGGATGCCTCCCGCTGGCGAGACGCGGTCAAGATGCACCTGGAGGAGTACATCCTGCCGATGACCTCGCGGTCGGCGTATCGCATCGTGCCGTTCGGGGTCTTCTTCGGCTCGCCCACGAAGGAGCTATACCGCCCCTTGGCGGGCGAGATGACCTACCGCTACTTCCTCCCGGTCAGGCAGCGGTCCTGGTGGCTCGGCACGACGTTGCACCTGGAGTCGAACGCCCTCCTGCTCGGCGAGGCGGCCCACGCCTTCGGCAACCCGGAGTACCGCCATCTCGCCTACCGGCAACTGGAATGGGTGATGGGCGCAAACCCCTTCGGCTCCTGCCTCATGACCGGGGAAGGGATGCGCAATCCGTATCCTCACAGCCGCTACGTCGGCCTGATCATCGGAGGGATCATGAACGGCATCGCCGGCAACGCGAACGACGAGCCGATTCTGGACCTGGAGTACGGCATGGACTGGCGTACAGCCGAATACTGGAGCCCCCACAACGGCTTCTACCTTTGGGCCAACTCCGTCCTGGAGCGCGGCTGACGGGCGTTGCGCGGGGTGTCGTCCCCCGGGCCCAACTCCGTAAGCGCCGACTCAAGCCGAGCCGACGGGAGGGAGACACGCGTTGCTCATGCGACGGGCGCTGAGGGGCGGGAATTGCCTTCAGCCGGGTTTCAGGGCGTCATTTCCTATATGCGGACTTGGACTTGGGGACCACGCTGCCGCATTCTCCGGTAAGCCCGTTTATCGTGCACTTGCACATCGCCCTGCCAGCGTTCATGCCAAGGCGGGCTGCTAGCTCCCGGCTAACTCGTCATGTCCGCGCGTCTGTCAAGAGGGGCTTGGCCTAGTTCCCGGTCACCCTGGCGACATTGTGGTACTTGCGCCAGCCCTGCGCCGCGTCGTCCCACACCGAGAGCATGCCGTGAATCTGTTTCGCCGCCGCGTCGTAGTAAATCGTCATGTTCTTCATCGCGAGCGGCTTGCCGTCGGTTCCGGAAAAGTCGCCTAGTGCGGCGTCTTTGCGCACCTTCCGCCAGTTGAGGCCGTCGGAGGAGTAGTACAGGTGGATCTCGTGCACCCCTAACGGAGTATCGGTTCCTTCTCCGGTGTGCCACCAGCCCGACCGCCACATCCACCACTCATCGGAAGCGCGCCGGAAGACGAAGGGGAACCCGCGACCTTCCTTGTCGCCATCTGGCGGTGTCAGGTTGCGGACAGCGCCGGTGGCGTCCCTCGCGAAAAACCACTCCCGCCCATCCGCCGAATAACAAAGCACAATCCACAGCCAGCCATTTTTCGTCAACTCAGGCGAACCCAGATCATCGGCAAAAAGCAGGAACCGATTGCTCGTGGGGCGCGCATGATCGGGACTAGCTGGTCCATCGGGCAGGAAAATCAAATTGCCAACGCTAGTATACATGGAATCAGGGATCTGCACTTTTTCCTGATATTCCCCCACCGGACCTTTCACTCTGCCTTGGTACCTCCACATCGGTGACCTCGGAGCCTCGCGACCGGCCAGCACTGCATCTTTCACCACGTTCACACGCTCCACCGAACCAGCAAATGACGCTACGTAAAACAGCCCATCCGTTGGTGGATGGTCCCGGCTGGTGGCACCCAGCCCCAGGAAATCACCGCCCGGTAGCCTCACCACCGTAGTCCGCGTCATCAGCCGGTTCGGCGCCGGCCTTTTCGAATCGGCAGGGTCGGGCAGGTCGTCTATCGCTTCCCACGTCATCACCGGCGCAGGCGAGGTCCAGGTGAGGAGATTCCCTGGCTCGCGAGTGAAGGAGACCACAACTCCACCGGGAAACATCAGGCCCGGACAGTGGCATTCCAACTTCGAGAGTCCCATGTTCACAAAGGAGGCAATCCGCCCGTCCGCCATCTTGATGAAGGAGTGATAGGATCCCCACAAATCCGTCTTCTCCCACTGTCCGGTCCAGGTGAACTCCGGCGTCTTCTCCCCCCTGCCACAGCCGGTCATGAGCGCCCACAGCAGCAGCCAGCACAGACTTCCGCACCGACAAGTCATCGCCACTTCCTCGCGGTCAGATTGCGCATAGCCAGGTTACACTAACAGCCAGAATCTCCCTCTTTGACAACCTGACCCGGAACGATTGTACACCCGTGCCGCCCGCATGGGAGCCGTTTGTCTCGTTCCTCAATTCCCAGCGATTCCAGCCGGCCCAGGAAGGAGCCGCCGCTGTCACCGCCGACGCAATTTGTCGGATGAGAATTCCCCGGCCCCCGCGAGGTTGTGTATGAGCGATGGGCGTGAACGCCGCACCTAGTGTCACCTCCTCGAAAGTGGCCTTTCCGGAAACTGAGGGCGGGCTGGGTGGACCGGCACGGTACTTGAACGAAGCCGCAAGCGGCAGGGCAGCCCCGTAGCGTTTTGCGTTGTGGAGAGATAGACCAACGAACGAAAGGAGTTCGTTGGGATGACGCCACTACGCAAGCGGATGCTGGAGGAGTTGCAGCTCCGTAACTACGCCGATTTCACAATCGATCGATACCTCGACGCTGTCCGGAGCTTCGCGAAGTTTTCCGGCAAGCCGCCGGATCAGTTGGGAGCCGAGCAGATCCGGGATTACCTTCTGCATCTGGTCAAGGACAGGAAAGCAGCCCCAAACACGGTCCAAGTTCATCGGGCCGCATTGAAGTTTCTGTACGTCAAGACGCTCAACCAGCCGTGGTTCGATGAGCGCGTCGCCAGGACCAGAAGGCGACCGAAGCTGCCAAGCGTGTTGAGTGCGGAAGAGATCACCCGCATCCTCGATCACACCACCAACCTGAAGCACTGGACCATGATCGCGACATTCTATGCGACCGGCCTGCGCTGCAATGAACTCCGCCAACTAAAAGTTCATGATATCGATAGCCAGCGGATGGTGATTCACGTCCGCGAGGGCAAGGGCCGGATTCCGCGCGATATCGGACTGTCGCCGGTTCTGCTGGAACGGTTGCGAGTTTACTGGCGATGGCGCAAGCCGACAAACTGGCTGTTCCCATCCAAGATGCGTCCCGACCAGCCGATGGAGCGAAAGACCATTCGCATGGCATGTAACGCCGCCGGGCAGCGCGCCGGCATCCACAAGCCGACCAACCCGCACGTCTATCGACACAGTTGTGCAACACACATGCTGGAGGCTGGCGCCGATCTCCGCACCATCCAGGTGTTGCTCGGGCACGCCGATATTCAGACCACGGCCCGGTATCTGCGTGTGTCGACGACGCGGATTCAGGCCACGCCGAGTCCATTCGATGCTTTCCAACTCAAACCAATTGACCGTTCCAAGGACGACGCCCGACAACGGTGAGCGAACATCGGCTCGAAGTCGCCGATGTCTTTCGTCAGCACGAACAGGAATTCCTCAGGCAATGGGGGCATATGCTCAATGCCCAGCAGCGCCGGGCATTCCGAGACATCTGCGCATGCCGAACCGCCGCCCTCGGCGCTCACATCGAGGAGTGCGATGGCTGCTCCCGTCAGATCATCGCCTACGACTCGTGCCGCAATCGCCATTGTCCAAAGTGCCAGTCCACGGCCCGTGACAGGTGGCTGGCAGCACGAGCGGCCGAATTGCTGCCCGTTCCCTACTGCCATGTCGTCTTCACCTTGCCGCAGCAGCTTTCTCTTCTGGCGCTCCAGAATCCACGCGTGCTTTACGGCATCCTGTTCCGCGCGGTTTCCGAAACGCTGCTCACCATTGCCGCCGATCCGCGCCGTCTCGGTGCGCACATCGGTTTTCTCGCTGTACTCCACACCTGGAATCAGAAGATGCTGCACCACCCCCACCTGCACTGTGTGGTTCCCGCCGGCGGTCTCTCACTCGACCGCTCACGCTGGATTCCGTGCCGCCGCCGGTTCTTTCTGCCGGTCGAAGTCCTCGGCCAAATGTTCCGCGGCAAGTTCCTCGCCTACCTTGGCGCCGCGTTTCGAACAGGGAAACTGCATTTGTCTGGTTCCCTCGCGCACTTGAGAAGCCCTGCCGAATTCGATCGTCTCTTACGCCGCCTGGGCGGCATCAAATGGGTCGTTTATGCAAAACGACCGTTTGGCGGTCCCCAGTACGTCATCCAGTACCTCGCCCGCTACACGCATCGCGTCGCAATTTCCAACGGCCGATTGATCGAGATGCGAGAGGGGCAAGTGACCTTCCGCTGGAGGGATTCGGCTGACGGCAACACGCAGAAGCTCATGACGCTCGATGCGATCCAGTTCATTCGCCGATATCTGATGCACGTGCTGCCGTCCGGCTTCGTGAAGATTCGCCACTTCGGTTCCATGGCCAACCGAAACCGGCGCGAAACGCTCCTGCACTGCCGCTCGCTTCTGCCCGCATCCGCGGCTCAGCCCCCAACTCTCCTCACCGATAGACAAAGGCGTGCTGTAGAGCGAATGTGCCCGTTCTGCAAATCCGGAACATTGCACATCGTTGGTCGGATCCCAGCCGGAGAACCGATCTCAGTCACCGCCGTGCCCGGCGAGGACACATCGTGATTCATCGACTCGCGCCCGATCTACTACCACCCTGCCACGACCACAGCCGGAGTGTGTCTACTTACAGCCAAACGGCAATAAATCACGGCTCGCCCTTGCTCACCATGCCTTCGGAATGGCAGCAGAATCCTTCCTTTGAGCCGATGCAGCCCCGCCGAGCCAAAAATCCGTCCGGCACACCGCTCATTCAATCCCCATAGAATACGTCCCGGCTTCGCTCAAGTCGTCTTCTCGGCAATGCTCCGGCGGGCACCCGTTCCTGACGCCCCGAAAACCCGGCGCCGGAGCACTGCCGACCAAGCCTAAGTACTTTAGGGAAAGCCCGTTTACCGACCATCAGCACAGTTTCCGGGTGGGCCGTCGCTCGACCGGAGTCGGGCTGGTCAACTTCCCAGAACGGGACTCATGGCACATTGACGCTGTACTTGAACGACTGTCCCTGGACACAATGCACACCAGGGGTTCCACCCGATTTCACCGAACGGCCTGGGAACAGAAGCACACGGACCGGAGCAAATGTAGTCTACTCTAGGCGTATGCATTCCATCTGGCAAGACGCTCGCTATGGAATGCACGGGCTCCGGAACCAGCCGGGCTTTACGGCTCTGACGGTGCTGACGCTCGCGCTCGGCATCGGCTCGGCAACGGCGATTTTCAGCGTTATCTACAACATCCTGCTCGACCCGTTTCCCTACACGGACGCCGACCGCGTGGTCACGATCGAAATGCACGATCTGAAACGCAGCCGGCCGGGAGGCAATTCGTCCTTTCCACCGCCGGAGTTCCTGGAGTACGTGGAACAGAACCACGTCTTCGAGGAACGTCATCGGGGGAGAGTGGGAAGATGTCCTGTACGACACGGGGGAGGGCATGGAGCAGTTGTCCGGCGGGATCGTGACGGCCAACCTTTTCCAGTTTCTCGGTGTGCCGGCGTTGTTCGGCCGTACGACCACACCCGAGGACGCCAAGCCCGGCGCGCCGCCGGTCTTCGTCCTGAGCTATAAGGCGTGGGTGAAGCAGTTCAATCGCGATCCCAATATTGTGGGGCGAACCTACGTGCTCAACAATGTGCCCACTACGCTGGTAGGGATCATGCCGAAGCGGTTCACCAAGTTGGCCGCGGACTTGTGGCGGCCGGTGATGGTGGACCGGGGCAATCCGGAGCTCAAGGATAAGTATTTCTGGTTCCAGGCCCGGATGAAGCGCGGCGTGACGTTACAGCAGGTGCAGGCCGATATCGACGTGATCGCACACCGGCTAGCGCGGCAGTATCCCAAGAATTACCCCGAGAAGTTCACGGTACAGATCGAGACGTGGCTCGACAGCCTGGTGGGCTCGTTCCGCACCACGCTCTATACGCTGGCGGCGGCGGTCGCGCTGTTGTTGCTCATCGCGTGCGGCAACGTAGCCAACATGCTGCTGGCGCGAGCGACGGCGCGCGAGAAGGAGATGGCCATCCGCGCGGCGCTGGGCGCGAGACGGACGCGGCTCATCCGGCAACTGCTGGTGGAGAGTTTTCTGCTGGCCGTGGCGGGAGCGGTGGTGGGATGCGTGCTGGCTTTCGTTGGCCTCAAGGCGGTGGTGGCGCTGATTCCCGATGGCGCCATCCCGAGGGAAGTATACATCCGGCTCAACGTTCCGGTGCTGCTGTTCAGCCTGGGAGCGGCCGCGTTCACGGCCGTGTTGTTCGGGCTTGTGCCAGCCCTGCACGCGGCGAAGCGGGACACCGTGGAGGCACTGAAAGACACCGGCAGGAGCGTGAGCGGGGGCTTCCGCCGGGGCAGGCTACGCAATGCGCTGGTGGTGGTGCAAACGGCGCTCTCGCTGGTGCTGCTGGCGGGGGCCGGGCTGCTAATGCGCAGCTTCGTGCGGTTGCAGCAGGTGGATCTCGGGTTCAACCCCGACCGCATCCTGGTAGCGGGCTTGTGGCGGCCGCGCGGACAATACGAGACCGCGGCGGCAAAGGCGCAGTTCTTCCGCCAAGTGCTGCAACGGGTGCAAGCGGTTCCGGGCGTGATCTCGGCGACGGAGTGCAGGCATTATCCGCCCTACGGCGGTATCGGCAGCGACATCCAGATCCCAGGCAAGACGCACGGTGAGACGTGGCGGGCGATGTTCCGGCTGTGCGGCGAAGGGTACTTTCCCACACTGAGGTTGAAACTGCTGCGCGGCCGCACGTTCACCGAAGGCGAGGTAGTTGATGCGCGCCGCCTGGCGGTCATCAATCAGGCGCTGGCGAGTAAGTACTTCGGCAAAGAAGATCCCCTGGGGCAGCGCATCAAGATCGATTTCCTGGAGACCGCCCCCGCGGTGCGCATCCCAAACCCGGTGTTCGAAATTGTCGGCGTGATCGCCGACGCCAGGAACCAGGGTATAAAGAACCCGGTCTTTCCAGAGATCGTGATCCCCTACACGGTGATGTCGGGCGCATTAAACCGGATTATTCTTCTGGTGCGGGCCGCCGGCGAGCCCCTGGCGATGCTGCACACCATGCAGCACGAGATCTGGGCGGTGGACCGCAACGTGCCGATGACCTTCGCGGACAGCCTTGTCGATGAGCTGAAGACCGACTTTTACGCGGAGCCGCGCTTCGCGCTGACGCTGCTTGCCGTGTTCGGCGGGGTCGGACTGATGCTGGTGGCGGTCGGGGTGTACAGCGTGGTGGCGTACACGGTTTCGCAGCAGACGCACGAGATCGGCATTCGCATGGCGCTGGGCGCCGAGCGCACGCAGATCCTCGGGATGGTGCTGCTGATGGGCGCGCGATTGGTTCTGTTCGGCGCCGCAGCGGGGTTGCTGGCTTCCTATGCGGCGACCCGCATCCTGGCCAGCCAGTTGTGGGGCGTGTCGCCTCACGACCCGCTGACACTCACAGGCGTGGTGGCGGTGATTGCCGCTGCGGGAATGCTCGCGTGCTACCTGCCCGCGCGGCGGGCCACGCGGATGGATCCGATGCTGGCGCTGCGGAACCAATAACTCATGGTCCTGCGGCTCACCGCAGGCGAAAGTGTTTTCGAATGGAAGACGGCGTTCGAGGAAGCGTCCGATCCCGTTCCAGCCGTGTTGTCAATCACACGGAAGGAGTCGTGCCAAGAGAGTCCCCTCCACGTCAACTCGCCCGCGCTTCATCGGCCAGTCCGCTCAACGGACGATCCCCTGGCGCCCGCCCAGTGGCTGCCTGTCCCCCGGGGAGGAAAGCCAGCGAAGTAAACGCCGGCCGCCCGGTTCACGTTCACAACTCTGCATACTTTCTTGGCAGCTTGATCCTATTGCTCCTCCCGGCCTTTGCCGTCCTCTTCCCTCGCGGCCTCCCTCAACCCCCGCGCAAACATGAAGACGGAGGGGGGAGAACCTTTGGCCATGGGGGGATTACTTTGATCGGTTCGCCCCCTTCTCCGTTTGGACCCGCGCGGCAGTCGCGCCGGAAGCCCTTCATATTGAATAGCCTCGGCCGCGCAAACCGCTTGGTCCCAAGCGGTCGTCAGGTAACCACATGGATGATCGAACGTGAAGTCTGCGCTCATGGAGCCCAACTGCGCACGACTGATCGACCTGTGCGGGGATGCTTCCGTGGCCTCCGAGCAGGAGGACCGCAATTTCGTCTACACATAACTGGAATGGGTGATGGGCGTACGGCCGCATACTGGAGCCCCCACAACGGCTTCTACCTCTGGGCCAACTCGGTGCTGGAGCGCGGCTAACGGGCGTCGCGTGGTGCGCGCGCGTATTTGCGGCAACTTACTTGCCATTAGCTGGAATAATCGGCAGGACAAGGTGCGACGCGTGCTGGGGGTCGGCGTAAATAGAGTTCTCCGCAACGCGCCAGCGCCGGTTATCATTAAGCGGTTCGCCCGTGTTCGGGTTCACATCGAAACGCGGGAAATTGCTGCTCGAGATATCGAGGCGGATTCGATGGCCGCGCATGAAGACGAGCGAGGTCGGATACATCTCGATTGTGAACTCGTAGGGCTGGCCCGGTGTGAGCAGCTCGGCCTTGCCCGGACCTTTGCGATATCGCGCCCGGACAATGCTATCGCCGATGTTGAGATCGACTCCAGCCGGGAAGTCCGCGCTCGGCGGGTAAACATCAATGAGCTTGGCGGTGAAATCTGTGTCCGGCGAATTTGAGGCAGCCCATAAGTTCACGATGAGCCGGCCGGTTACCTCGACCTCTTTCGCCAGTGCCGGCGTCTGGAACACGAGAACGTCATTCCGAGCCGAAAGAGGCCTTGAATCCGGGCACAACCAGAAGGTGGGACGGCATCGTTGATCCGTCGCACCCTGGACCATCAGTGTCCCCTGCGACGACACATTACCCCCGAGCGTAGGCACTGGATTGCGTGGATCGAATGAGTAAGTGGTGGGCGGCTGGTCCGATGGCTTTTCCGTTGAGAGAGAACCGTCCGGATGGAGATAGTACGGCGTTGACGCCGTGCGCGCGAGCGGCCACTCCTGTTCGTCCCGCCAGTGCCCCCCTACAAACAGGCGCCCTTCCGGCGTCTTGTGCCCGTCGCCGCCCCCCATTACATAGATTCTGACGGGGCCTTCCCGGGTGACTCCGTTATCCGCGCCTTTCAGCCAATGGTCGAACCATCGGGCCCGCCACGCGTCGAAATCGAGCGCCGCATCCGGAGTAAACTGCGCGTCTCCGGCGAAGCTCCGGGTCTGGCCGCCGTGCGTCCAGGGTCCGATGATGAGCCGCTGAAGGCTCTTCTTCACTTTCTTCAACTCGACGTAATTCATGTTGGCGACGGGAGTACCCCACGAGTCGTACCAGCCTGTGACGTGATAGACCGGAACATCCTTATACTCGGCAAGGTGATCCACAACGCTGGCTCCGGAATTCTTCCAAAAGTCGTCATAATCACCATGCTTCATGGCCTCGATCAACCATGCTTCATAGTCAGGCGCGAACTTGAGCGGTGTGGTTCCGGGCCGAAGCGGCAGCCCGCGGACATATTCGGCGACATGGTTGCCCATGTCGAGAAGTTCTCTCACCGCGGCTGGATCCACGGCGGCGCGCGCGGCGGCTGCGGGCGCGCTGGCGGTTCCAGTCGCGTTCCCCAGCGTGAACACCCAGTTGAAAAAACGCAGCTCGAAGGCGCCGTTATGGCGCACGCCGTACTGGCCGAAATCCGACATGGCGTCGACCGGGATCATCGCTTTGACGAAAGGAGCGCCGGCGATGGCGAGGGCGTGCTGAGTGGCCCCGGCATAGGAAGTACCGATGGTGCCGATGCTCCCCTCTGACCACGGTTGTGCACCGATCCACTTTGCAGTATCGAAGCCGTCGTTCGGGTCGTCCTGGATCGCCCGCCAGTGGCCGCCGGACTTATAGCGTCCGCGAACGTCCTGCAGCACGACGACATATCCCCGTGGCACGAAATACTCCGACGCCAATGGTGCTATGTACCCGGAGGAACTGGGAACTCCGCCATCCTTGTTGTAGGGCGTACGCTCCATGATGGTGGGGAATTTGCCGTCAACGGGTGCGCCGTTTCGCGCCGGGCGGTAGATGTCGGTTGCCAGCTTGACGCCATCCCGCATCGCGATCATGACGTTTTTCGAAACGATGACCTCGTAGCGAGGTTCATTTTGTGCCAGAAGCCGGGTTCCGGGGCCGGGGAGCAGCATCAGAATCGACAGGCTAAGGAACGTCGTCAGGCCACAGCGAACTGCATTGCCCATTTGGAAACGGTTGGCCGGCTGCTCTTCCATACGGCGAGGTCCGCGCACCTAATTCTGCAGCAGAGCGATCGCGACCGAGGCCATAGCGGTGATGCCGGTGCGTAGGGTCGGTTCCGGAAGCGGCTCAAAACGACTGGTATGCGTCCCGGGAAGCAATTTGCCGGCAGCCTTAGCGGCGGCGAACTTTGCCGGATCCATAGCACCCAGCCGGAACATGACCGTGGGAATCTTGTGGCCGTCGAGTCCCAGGATGCCAAAGTCCTCACTGCCTGTCATCCGTCCTTCATCGAAGACATGTTGCGGACCAAGCGCCTTGGCGAGCGCAGCCCTCACGCGCGCGGCGAGCGCCGGATCGTTGTAGTTGACGGGAGTGGATTCGTCTTCGAGCACGTTGACGATAGGCGCACGATCGTCAGGAACGCCGGCGGAGAGGGCCACGCCCTGCGCCGTTCGCCGAATACCGTCGAGGATGATCTGGCGTGCCTCGGCACTGAATGCGCGAGTGGTAAGCTCCATCTTCACTTCATCGGGGATGATGTTGCGCTTGGTGCCGCCATGAATATCCCCAACCGTAACCACGGCGGGATCGCGCGGATCCTCCTGGCGGCTGACGATCGTCTGTAGTTGCATGATGAACGCCGCCGCCATCACTATCGGATCTTTGCCGAGTTGCGGGGAGGCCCCGTGGCCGCCCACGCCCCGCATGATGACGTCGACTGACGTGGAACTCGCCTGCGCGGGGCCACTCGTGAGCGAAACGGCGCCGGCGGGTAGCGTGACGGCGTCATGCAGAGCTACGGCGAAATCGGGAGTGCCGAAGCGTTCATAGAGATGGTCGGCAATCATTGCCTTGGCGCCATCGATCGTTTCCTCGGACGGTTGGCCGATCAGCATCACGGTCCCGTGCCACTGGCTCTTCAGAGCGGCCAGGGCACGGGCGGTACCGATCATGGTGGTGACGTGCACGTCATGTCCGCAGGCGTGCATGACACCCACATCCTGGCCGCTGGCGTCCTTCGTTTTCACCTGACTGGCGTAGCTGAGGCCGGTTTCCTCGACGATGGGCAACGCATCCATGTCTGCGCGGATCAGCAACCGCGGGCCCGGGCCGTTCTCGAGAATGGCGACGATCCCGAAGGCCTGGGCGCCGTCCGGATACTTCCCGACGTGCTCGGTGACCGTGTAGCCGGCCTTGCGCAACTCGGCAGCCAGCAACGCGGATGTGCGCTCTTCGCGGTGTGACAATTCCGGATGAGCGTGGAATCCCTTGTAGGTGTCGATCAGGCAGGGAAGCTGGCTGTTAACGAGGCTGGTCAGGTCTTGTGCGAGAACGGGCGCGGCAAAGAGGCAGACGAGCGGGAACGCGAACGACATATCTCTCATGGGCTCTTCAGTGGACAGGGAACGCTGCGGGGCATCCCGGCCTCGGGAAAGCCCCGCTACAATTCGCTACTGCTTGTCGTATACCAGTGTCTGGGTCACAGGCTTGCCTTCGGCGTCTGTGCCTGTGGACATCTGCGTCATCGTCTTGCCATCCTTGGAAATAACCGACGTACCGGTCAAATGGTATTTCCCCCCCGTCTTTCTAGTTTCATAGCTCACCGTATTCGCATCGATCCGTTTGAGGGAAATGCTGTCGTACTGTAGTCCCGTGGCCGGACACTCCTTGCCATCGTACTTGCAGGTGTAGCCGCCATTGACAGCGGTACCATCCATCCTCTGTGCCGTCCTGGTCATCTTTGCTCCACCGTCAGGTGTCGCCTCCCGCACATCTGTCATGCTCTTGAACGGGTTTGCACTTGTGGTCTTGGACTTGGCAGCATTGTACTTCCAGGTTCCGAGCGAACTATCAGCCCCAAACATCCCGATGGCCGTGATCGCCATGCCGATAAACAACTTTGCTGTGGTTCTTCGCATTTCTGTCCTTTCTGATGTGCAGGGTACTCCCTTTGAAGTCTTTTCCGATTTTGAGACCTGCATTGTGAAATGTCAACGATAAAGACGGCTTTCGATGGATTATAGTTCATACGTAATATCAAAACCATAAAGCCCGGATGCGCGCAGGTGCCTAACAGCAAGTCTCACCACCTCACGACGGGCGAGGCGGCGGCGCAAGGAGTCGGAGAAAGGCGCTGCAGCCGTGCTCTTGAAGCCGTTCGGGCCGGACCAGGTGACGGCAGTGGTCAACGAACTGCCGGTTGAGTCCGTCGGGCCCAACGATTCGGCCGGCTAGGCGTGCGGGTTGCTCATACGCAGTCGAACACCGGCAGGGCCAACTCGGTGCTGGAGCGCGGGTGAAGGGTGTGGCCTCGCCCGGCCTAACTCCGTAAGCGCCAAGTTAGGCCCAGTCGACGTGACGGAGATCGCCGGTGGAAAATTCCTGGGGTCCCTTGTATAGCCGATGCGGGAGATGATGACTTGCCGGAAACAGCTCCAAGACCAGTCAGCGCGGGGCGCGGCCGAAGACACGGATGCGCAGCACGAAGTGGCGCCCTTCGTCGCCGAAGAACTGCAAGTATTGGGGGGCGCCCACCACGGCGTTGACCGCGGTGGGGTTGCGATGGCCGGTGAGATTGTTGGCGCCGGCGCGTATCGCGAGACGATAACCGGCGAAGGTGAACCGGCGCTCGATGGCGAGATTGAGATCGAAGTTGGACGGGTACCGGTGCCCATCCACGGCGCCCGCCACCACGCCGGAATCGCTGGTCACGGGGAAGGGGAAGCCGGTGCGGTAGTCCGCCAGAACCGCGACGGCCCACTTCCGGAAGGGCAGCGGGAAGTAACCCCATCCCAGGATGCGGTTGGGCGCATCCCACGGCATGCGGCCGAAGTTGTTCAGCACTTGCAGAGGTTGATCGACGCTCACGTCCAGCACGACGTTGGAAGCGGCGCGCGAACGCACGTAGCTGGCCATCCAGCCGTACTGATCGCCGAACGTCTGCCGCGCGACCAGCGCCACCTCGTCGTAGAGGTCGCGTCGCTGGTTGGAGAGCGCATAGGTTCCGCCGAACCCGTAGCCCAACAAGACGGGTTGGATGTTGACCGGCCCGGCGGCGCCTTCAGGCGTGTAAACAAAACCATCTCGGCCGCGCTTCCGCAGCCATTCGACGCCGGCGGAAACGCGGTGGCCGAAATCGTGTTGCAGGCCAGCGCTCCATTTGTCGTAACGCGGAAGCTTGAGGTTGCGCCCGGCAACGAAGGCAGTTGTGAGCGGGGCCCCGGGTGTATTGGCGGAAGAGTAGAACACGGTGACTGCCTGCTGGTCGAGCGGCCGGCTAAACAGGGACAGGTTGGTGGCATCGTGGAGGATGGCGTATCCCGCGGTGATCTTGGTGCGGGCGTCGGCGAACGGCGCGAAGGAAAGCGAGAGCCGCGGAGAGATGGCCGTCTGCCGGACCAATTCGTCCCAGTCCTGCCGCAGGCCGGCTTCAATGGTGACGCGGCCGCAGGGTTGCCAGTGGTCGCTCAGGTAAGTGGCGAGGGACGCGCCGGGACGGTCGAAGACTCCGCTGCCGCGGAAAGTGGTTTGAAAAACGGGAAGACCCGAGAGACCGATCAACTCGTAGCCTGAACGCTGGAACGCGGCGGCGTAGTCGAGACGCTGAGCGTCGGCGCCGGCCTGCAACTGGTGCCGCCCCGCAAGGTGCAGCACGCGGGGAAAGTAGTTAACGAAGAGTTGCGAGCGCCGGCCGGTTTCGTGCGCTCGCACGAAGTAGTTGCCGCCGCGGCCTTGCGGCGCGACGATGTAGAGCGCGGTTCCTTCCGGAACACTGTTGCGAACGACGGTCTGCCACGCGAACCCGGTCTCCAGCACAGCGCCGTCTGTCCACGAGTGCGACACCTTGACGGCGGCCAGCAATTGGTGGTCGCTGAGCGCACGCGTGGTCGAAAGCGGATCGAGCACACCCAGGCCGTAGTGCGCCTGGTGGTCGAAATCGGTGAGCAGGTCGGCGAACAGGATGTTGGTGGGCGTGAGGTTCACCTGGGCGTGTAGCAGATTGCCGGCGGACCATGTGGCGTTGGTGTTCTGGCCCTTTGGCAACCCGGAAAGGTAGCCGCTGTTGTATTCGCCGTCGAAGCTGTCGGAGAACCAGGCGTGGCCTTTGAGGATGGGCCCGGAAACGCCGGCGCGCGGCGTCCAGTCGCCGATACGCACGCCGCTGTGCGTGTCCAGGCCGGGAATGAAGTTGGTGGCAGTGGAGTGGAATTGGTCGCCGCCGTTCTCGGTGTGGATTTGCAACGTACCCGCGGAACCGTTGCCGAGGTCCGCCGATTCGCGCGCGGAGGCAAGATCGAGCGAGCGCACGCCTTCGACCGCGAGGCGCGTGGAGTAGCGGCCGTCGATGGGATCGGTGATGTCAAATCCGTCCAGGGTGTAGCGCGTCTGGTATTCAGCGCCGCCTTGAAAGTGGATGCCGCCGGTGGGGTCCTGGATGGCGCCCGGCATCAGCTTCATGGCGTTGCGCACGCTGTGGCTGGCGGGATAGGGGATGTTGTTGACTTCGGTTCCGCTTAGGCGCTCTTCGCGCTGGGGCTCGGCGGGGTCGACGGGCGCGGGCGACGCGCCGACGGTGATGCTTTGAAACACCTCGCGCTGCGAGTGGAGCGTCACGATCACTTCCGCGGCGCTGCTTGCGACGGCGAGAGGGTAGTCGTGCAGTTGGAAGTAGCCGGCGCGGTCGACGTCGAGCCCGCAATCGCCGGGCTGGGCGAGCGAGAACTGGAAGGCGCCCGATGGTCCGGAGTAGGCTTCCTGGGCGGGCGCCTGGCCGCAGTGCACGGTGAGGCGGGCCCCCGCGATGGGCGCATCGTTTTCATCCACGACGCGACCAGTCACATGGACCTCGGCGGCAGCGAGGCCGGCCAGCGCAAGGGCGACGATCAGGAAGCGGAGCATATCAGAAGGTTCGGCTAATGCCCAAGACCGGCACGAAGTCATGCAGCCATCCGCTGAGCCTCGAGCCGGTTGTGGGGGCGATGACGCCGGTGGGAAAGGGCGTCGCGTAATCGCGAAGATCCAGCCGCAGCAGCCAGCGATCCGAAAGCGCGTACTTTACGCCGCCGCCGAAGGTGACCAGCGCGCGGGCTTGCGTGGCTGCCTGGAGCTTCGCGAAGCCCTGCAGGGGCTGGGGACCCGCGGCCCCCGTGCCGCGATAGATCTTCACACCGAAACCGGCGCCTGCAAAAGGGCGGATACGGCTCTTCCTGCCCGCACCATAAAACAGCAGTTCGCCAAGAAGCGAGTGCGCGTCGCCATCGAGATTGGCTTCGCGTCCCGTGGATTTCAACTCTAGGTCGCCATCCTGATACGTGTAGTGGGCCTCCGTGGAGAAATGTTGCCCCCAGTTGTGGCCGGCGGCTGCGCTCAAGGCGAAGCGCGGACCGAAGCCGGCCTGCGCCGTGCCGCCCGCGTTGGTGATGGTGACATCGCGGTAGAAACCGAAACCGGTTCCCAGGCCGATTTCGTAGTCTTGGGCGACTGCGGGAAGCGTAAGAACCAGTCCCAGACCCAGAGCCGTGAAGAGTCGCATAGTTTCGGCGACCTCTCACTTACGATTGTAAGCTACATGGGCTCCCACTTCTCACCGAAGACCGCCGAGGATGCTCTGGCCAGGCTGCGCGACATGAATCAGATGCCGCGGTGACGGGCAGGCCGTGGTGCGCAGAAGCTCTTGCAAGGACCGCCCTGGGCTAGAATGCGAGCATGGCAGGCACCTTGAGGCTGTTGGTTTCCTTATGGATGGCTATCCCGCTCTTCGCCGCGCCCTGGAAGAGCGGCTACGTGCGAACCAGCGACGGTGTCCGCCTGCACTACCTTGAGGCCGGCGCCGGCCCCTCCATCGTCCTCCAACCTGGATGGACCATGCCCGCCGAGATCTGGGAGCCGCAGATCCGTGCGCTCTCGAAGAGGTTTCGCGTGGTCGCGCTCGACCCGCGTTCTCAGGGCAAATCCGACCGGCCCACCGACGGCCACTACCTCGAGCGCCGGGCACAGGACATCAAGGAGGTCATCGACAGGTTGAAGCTGGCGCCCGCTGTGCTGGTCGGCTGGTCGCTCGGCGTTACGGAGGTGATGTCCTACGTGGACCAGTTCGGCACTTCGACCTTGCGCGGCATAGTCCTGGTGGACGGCGTGATCGGGCGAGAGGTCAGTCCCGAGATCGTGGCGAGTTACTGGACCTGGATGAGAGAACTCCAGACCAAACGCGCCGAGTCGACGGCCGAGTTCGTGCGCGGCATGTACAAGAAGCCGCAGAGCGACGAGTATCTGAGGAAGATCACCGCGGCGTCTATGCGCGTTCCCACCAACAGCGCGGTTCTGTTGCTTCTCAACGCCTACGTCAGCGGCAGCGACCTGCGCCCGGCCATCGCCAAGCTCGACAAGCCGGTGCTTTATGTTTCGAGTCCGGCTGAGAAGACCCAGGCCGAGATGCTGCGACAGAGGCTGCCCTCGGCCCGCATCGAGATGTTCGAGGACGCCGGCCACGCCCTTTTCGTGGACGACGCAGACCGCTTCAACGCCTTGCTGGCTGACTTTGCCTCGCCGCGAGCCGCTGAAAGATAATGGTGGCGTCCACTCGCCCCAATGAGCCCGCGCCCGAAAGCCGTCTGCCTGCTAAGTGGAGGGCTGGATTCCACCACGTGCCTGGCCTATGCCCTGAGAGAGGGCTACCAGTGCTACGCGCTTTCGTTCGACTACGGGCAGCGCCACAAGGTGGAACTGGAGGCGGCGGCCCGGGTGGCGGCTGCGCTGGGCGCGGCTGAGCACCGGGTCGTGCGGGTGGACCTCCGCGCTTTTGGCGGCTCGGCGCTGACGGCCGACATCGATGTGCCCAAAGGCCGCGGCCGGGACGAGATGGGGCAGGGAATTCCGGTGACCTACGTCCCGGCGCGCAACACCATCTTCCTTTCCTTCGCGCTGGCGTGGGCCGAAGTCCTGGAGGCGTCGGATATCTTCATCGGCGTCAACGCCATCGATTACTCGGGTTATCCCGACTGCCGGCCGGAGTACATCCAGGCCTTCGAGCGCATGGCGAACCTGGCCACCAGGGCGGGCGTGGAAGGCCGGACCAGGGTCAAGATCCACATGCCTCTCGTCCGCCTCAGCAAGGCCGAGATTATCCGATTGGGCGCTTCTCTGAGTGTGGATTTCGGCATGACGCACAGTTGCTACGATCCCGGCCCGCAGGGACGTGCCTGCGGGTCGTGCGACTCCTGCCTGTTGCGCCGCAAGGGGTTCGAGGAGGCGGGAATTGAAGATCGCTGAGATCTTCTACTCGATTCAGGGCGAGGGGATGCTGGCCGGCACCCCCAGCGTTTTCCTGCGCACCAGCGGCTGCAACCTCCGCTGCGTCTGGTGCGACACGCCGTATACCTCCTGGGAGCCGGAAGGCGCTGACATGGCTCTGGAAGAGATCCTGGCGCGGGTGGCCCGCTACCGGGCGCACTATACCGTCGTCACGGGCGGCGAGCCCATGATCGCGCCCGAAATCGTCCCGCTGACCGAAGCCCTGCGGCAGATGGGACAGCACGTCACCATGGAGACGGCCGGCACGGTGTTCGCTCCGGTGGACTGCCACTTGATGAGCATCAGCCCCAAGCTGGCCAACTCCACGCCGCTGGAGCGCGACGGCGGCCGTTGGGCCGTGCCACACGACCGTCTGCGCATCCAGCCCGGCGTTCTGAAGCGTCTCATGGCGGCTTACGAATACCAGCTCAAGTTCGTGGTCGAACAGGAAGACGACCTGGGAGAGATCAAAGAGTTAGTGGCGCAACTCCGCGCCAACCCTCAGCGCGTGGTGCTGATGCCGGAGGGAACCGACGCCGACGTGCTGCGCGAACGGGCGGTCTGGCTGGTGGAGATCTGCAAACAAGAGGGCTATCGCTTCAGCCCGCGCCTGCACATCGAGCTTTACGGCAACCGGCGCGGGGTATAGCCAAAGGAGCAAGCCGGTGGACGCTGACGCACCCAGGCAATACGAAGGGCGGCTCCGCGCGCACGCGGAGGAGTCGGATCGCCTCGAACGGCTGCACATCAGGATCGGAAACATCCAGATCGGCATGGCTTCGCTGGCCATAGTGACGGCGATGCTGGCTCTGGTTTGGAAGCTGTTTTCCATCCTCTGGCTGCTGGTTCCTATCGTGGCTATCGTGGCGCTGGCGGTGGTACACGAGCGCACGCTGCGAAAACGGACGCTGGCCTCACGAGTGATGAGCTTCTACGAGTACCTTCTGGACCGCGTCCGGGAGCGTTGGGCCGGGAGGGGCGAAACGGGGGATCGGTTCCTGGATCCGCAGCACCCCTACGCGAAAGACCTGGATCTATTCGGGCAGGGGTCGCTGTTCGAGTACCTTTCCACCGCCAGGACCCGCGCCGGAGAAGAGACGCTGGCCCGGTGGCTGCTGTCGCCGTCCGAGCCGGACGAGTTGAGAATTCGCCACGAGGCCGTCGAGGAACTGTCTCCGGAAATCGACCTCCGGGAACAGCTCGCGGCGCTTGGCGAGGACATCCGGGTCGGGGTCAACCCGGAAGCTTTGGCTGCATGGGGGGACGAGCCCCCGCGGCTGGTTTCACGCGGACGCTGGGCGGGTGCGGGCATTCTCACAGCGCTGGGGATTGGCACTCTCGCCCTTTGGATCGGTTCCGGAGTGGCCTCGCCGTTCGTGGCGGTCTTTCTCGCGGCGCGCGTGTTCACATTCCGGCTTCGCCGGGACCTGGAGCACATGATCGCGGCGGTGGCGCGGCCCGGCCACGATCTGCGGCTGCTTTCCCAGGTGCTGGTTCTCCTGGAGCGGCGGCGCTTTCGATCCCGGCGGCTGGCGGAGCTTCAATCGGGACTGATTACCGAAGGTCACCCGCCCTCGCGCCGCATTGCGCGGCTGTACCGGCTGCTGGAGTTGCTGGATTCGCGCGAGAACCTGCTGCTGAGGGTCATCGATCCCATTGCGCTGTGGACCGTACACGTGGCGTTTGCCGTCGAAGTCTGGCGAAAGAAGTCCGGACCGCACCTGAAGGAGTGGCTCGCGGTTGTGGGGGAGATGGAAGCGCTCCTGTCGCTGGCCGGGTACCGCTACGAGCATCCCGCCGACCCGTTCCCGGAGTTCACCGGCGAATCGCCGTGCTTCGATGGCGAACAACTCGGGCATCCGCTGATCCCGGAGGCCCGCTCGGTGCGCAACGATCTGCGTCTGGACGGCCAACTGCGGGTGCTGGTCATCAGCGGATCGAACATGTCCGGCAAGAGCACCCTGCTTCGAACCGTGGGGGCGAATGCGGTGCTGGCCATGGCTGGGGCTCCGGTGCGCGCCCGGAGGCTGCGTCTGTCGCGGCTGTCGGTCGGCGCTTCGATTCGCACGCTGGACTCGCTGCAAAGCGGGACGTCGCGCTTCTATGCCGAGATCACCCGGCTCAGACAACTTGTGGAGTTGACGGGAGGGAACCGCCCGCTTCTGTTCCTGCTGGACGAGCTTCTGCACGGCACCAACTCGCACGATCGCAGCATCGGCGCGCAGGGCGTGGTGCGCGCGCTGGTGGCACGCGGGGCCATCGGGCTGCTGACGACGCACGATCTGGCCCTGGCGGGAATCGCCGACGGGCTGGCTGCTCTTGGTGCAAACGCGCACTTCCAGGATCAGATCAAGGAGGGGCGCATGTTGTTCGACTACCGCCTTCGCCCGGGCGTAGTGGAGCACAGCAACGCCCTGGAGTTGATGCGCTCCGTTGGCCTTGACGTGTAAGCGAATGGGCATATACTGGGTGGGATCCTCAGGAGGTCCGGAACCGATTATGACAACCACAAGACATGCAGCAGTGAGTCTCGCGGGGGTGATGGTCTTTCTGGCTGCCGCCAGCGTCCGCGCGGCTCCGCGGACCATCAAGCCCGGCGAGGTCTGGCCCGACAACCGCGGCCAGCACATCCAGGCCCATGGCGGCGGCATCATCAAGATCGGTGATACTTACTATTGGTTCGGCGAGGATCGCACGCAGGGATTGGACCCCGCCAGGAAATTCGTCAGTTGTTACTCCTCCAAGGACCTGGCGAATTGGACTTTCCGTAACCAGGTTCTCAAGATGTCCGACCCGGAGAACCTCGGCAGGCGTTTCGTGGTCGAGCGGCCCAAGGTCTTCTACAACGCGAAGACCAGGAAGTACGTCATGTACGTACACTTCGACGTCAATTACGCGCTCGCCCGGGTGGGCGTGGCCACCTGCGACACCGTGGACGGCGATTACCAGTTTGTGAACAGTTTCCGTCCGCTCGGACAGGAAAGCCGCGACATCGGCCAGTTCATTGACGACGATGGCTCGGCCTACCTGATTTTCGAAGACCGGCCCGCCAAGGGCTTCCATATTGCCAAGTTGTCGGACGACTATCTCACGGTCGAGAAGGACATGTGTTTGATCAAGGCGCCGCTCGAGGGAGGGGCAGTCGTCCACTACAAGGGGCTGTACTATGCGGTGGGATCAGCCTTGACGGGGTGGAAGCCGAACCCGAACAAGTACGCCACGGCCGCCAGCCTGGAAGGCCCCTGGTCCGAGTTCAAAGACATCGCGCCGCCCGAGACGGACACCTACGGCTCGCAATCCACGATGTTGTTGAAGGTGGTGGGCACCAAGACCACATCGGTGATTTTCATGGGCGACATGTGGAAGCCGCAGACGCAGTGGGATTCGCGCTACCTCTGGATGCCGGTGGAGATTGGCGACGGCAAGCTGTGGCTGCCCCAGCCGAAAGAATTCACCATAGACGTCGTCACCGGCGAAGCGGTGGTCAAGAAGTAGAGGCCAAAAGCCTCTCGTTTTTCCCCTTGATTACCTACAGGAAACCGGGTATGCTCTCCTGTAGGTAACCAAGGAGAGTCATGAGCAAGCCGACCGATCTGCTTCAGGGGACGCTGGATCTCCTGATCCTCGAGGCGCTAAGCACAGGTCCGATGCACGGCTGGTCCATCGCCAACAAGCTCAGGGCGCGCTCCAGGAGCGTGCTGCAGGTGCAGCAGGGTTCTCTGTACCCCGCGCTGCACAAGCTGGAAACGCACGGCCTGATCTCCGCCGAATGGGGCGAAAGCGAGAACAACCGCCGCGCTAAGTACTATTCCCTCACCGCCAAAGGACGCAAGCACCTGGAAAGCGAAGAGGCCAACTGGGAGCGGCTGTCGAAAGCTATTTCCCGGTTTATTCGAACGTCCGCGGAGGAGGGCCTGGCATGAATTGGTTCCAACGGTTGCGGGTCGTTACCAGGAAAGAAGAGACTGCTAGGGAATTGGACGAGGAGCTTCAGTTTCACATCGATCGTCAGATGGAGGAGCACATCGCGGCCGGGATGTCGCCGCAGGAGGCGCGCTACGCGGCCCTGCGCGAGTTTGGCATTGTCGAGTCCGTCAAACAGGAATGCCGCTCCTCCCGGGGCGTGGACTGGCTGGAAGACTTGTGGCAGGACCTCCAGTACGCTCTTCGGAGTTGCCGGCGCAGCCCCGGCTTCGCCGTCGCCGTGATCGCACTGACGGCTGTCGGGATCGGCGCCTCGACCGCGGTCTTCAGCGTGGTGGACCGCGTGCTGTTCCGCGATCCGCCCTATGCGGCGACCCGCCAGCTCGTCTCGCTGGGCCTGCGCCTTCAGTGGCTCGAGTATGACTTCCTCTCGGCCGGAAGTTACATGGAGCTTCGTCGGGACCCCAAGCCTCTCACGGCCGTGACTTCTTGGGCTGGGGTCGCGGACTGCGACCTGACGGGATCCCGGCCTGCGCGCCTGAGCTGCGCGCGCGCCGAATCCAGCTTCCTGCCGGTGCTGGGTGTGGCACCGGCGCTTGGCCGGAACTTCACCGAGGAGGAAGACCAGCCGA
Organism: Bryobacterales bacterium; assembly: GCA_963798455.1. Lineage (GTDB taxonomy): Bacteria > Acidobacteriota > Terriglobia > Bryobacterales > Bryobacteraceae > CAWCTD01. The sequence continues at coordinate 1,477,340 of CAWCTD010000003.1, read as the reverse complement.
ACGCTCCCCGCGTGGCGCTGATCTCCTACGACCTATGGAGGAGCCGCTTCGGCGGCGGAGCAGATGCCGTGGGCCGACGGATCGAGTTGGACGGGCAGCCGGTGCTCATCGTGGGTGTGCTGCCCGAGGATTTCGAGCTCCCCACGCTCGACCGCGCCGACCTGTTGATGCCGCAAGCCCTGCCGCCCAATCCTGGTCCAGCGACAGGCCCACTGAGAATTTACGGCCGGCTGCCGGAAGGCCTCAGCCCCGCGCAGGCGCGCGACCAGCTCGTGGCGAGGGCGCTGCAACTGTTCACCGAGATCCCGCCGGACGTCCGCAGCCACGTGCAGTTCCATGTGCGCAGGCTGCGGGATGTGCAGACCGGCGATTTCCGAGCCGCATCCTGGACGCTGTTCGCCGCCGTCCTCGCGGTGCTGCTCATCGCCTGCGCCAATGTCGCGAACCTCCTGCTGGCCCGATCTGTCGTGCGCCGGCGGGAGCTATCCATCCGGGTGGCGCTCGGCGCTGGACGCTCCCGAATCGTGCGCCAGACGCTCAGCGAGACGCTGTTGTTGAGCCTCACCGGCGGAGTCGCCGGGTGTCTCCTCGCCTTCGCGCTGGTGCGGCTGTTTGTCCTGATTGCGCCGGCCGGTATTCCGCATCTGTCCACGGCTTCGTTGGATCTGCGGGTTCTGCTAGTCGGCCTGGGCGCATCGCTCGTTTGCGGTGTGATGTTTGGGTTGCCTCCCGCCTTGTCCGCTCCCACGACGGAGGTCATGGTGGGATCTCGCGTAACCGGCGCGGGGGGTCTGGCCGCCCGGCGGATCCTGGTGGCATCGCAACTGGCCGTGTCGCTGGTGCTCCTGACCTGTGCAGGGGTCCTTCTCCAGAGCCTCTGGAACAGGCTGTCCGTCTCGTTGGGCATGCGCACGGACCGTGTGGTCACCGCACAAATGGTGCTCGGACCGCGCTACCGGTCCGCGGCGGAGCGTGCCGCCTTCTACGAGCAACTCGAAGCTCGGCTACAGCGGCTCCCCGGTATCGACTCCGTGACACTCTCCGACTCGCTGCCCCCGGGGGGCGTGCCCCGCTCTCAACCCTTGTTCGCTCCGGGGGTGGAGGGGAAGCCGCCCTTGGACGATCGAACTCCCGGCATTGTGGTCTGGCGTGCGGTGACACCGGCGTACTTCGCGACGCTGGGTGTACCCGTTCTCCGGGGCAGGGCGTTCACGGAGGAGGACCGCCAGCCGACGGCGCGCTCGATCATCATCAGCGCCTCTTACGCGCGGCGCCTGCTCGGCGGCCAGGACCCCATCGGACTGCGAATGTGCCGCACCCAGGGTAGTGCGCGCAGACCGGCGACTTGGTACACCATCGTGGGCGTGGCTGCGGATGTCCGCAACAGCGGCCTGGGCGACCAGAACGACCCTGAGTACTATCTTGCGCGGCGGCACGGATCGACGGCCTACGAGGATGCGCCGGCGGCGTCTGTCGCGATTGTGCGGGGGCGCGTCCCCGCACGGACTCTCGAAGCTTTTCTGCGGTCTGAGATCGCAGCGTTGGACCCAGCCCTGCCGCCCGTGATCCGCACCTTGGACCAGCATGTGAGCCAACTGGCGGCGCGCCCACGGTTCCAGGCCTGGCTGCTCGTGCTCTTTGCCGGCGTCGGCTTGCTGCTGGCGGCGTTCGGGCTCTACGGCCTGGTGTCGTTTCTGGTGGCGCAGCGCGAACGCGAGTTCGGTGTCCGGCTCGCACTGGGAGCGACGAAGGGGGGCATCATCCGCATGATCCTGCACGATGCGTGCCGCTGGACGGCGGTGGGCCTGCTGTTCGGTCTGGCGGGGGCCGTCGCGGCGGCCCACGCGCTGCGCAGTCTGCTGTTCCACGTTTTGCCCCTGGATCCCGCGGCCTACATCGTGGCCGCGGCGGTGCTCACTTCGCTGGGGCTGCTGGCGGCGTTTTTGCCGTCCCGCCGCGCTGCCAACCTCGACCCCGCCGTCACGCTTCGCCACGACTGACCGTCCAGGCGCTCCGCGGTTTCATGCTTGCTTCGACATTGAGCGTGGTGGGCACCAAGACCACATCGGTGATTTTCATGGGCGACATGTGGAAGCCGCAGACGCAGTGGGATTCGCGCTACCTCTGGATGCCGGTGGAGATTGGCGACGGCAAGCTGTGGCTGCCCCAGCCGAAGGAATTCACCATAGACGTCGTCACCGGCGAAGCGGTGGTCAAGAAGTAAGGGGCCATTGAGCGTTAGATGCCGCGCAGAGCAAGCGGCGCTGGCTGCCGCTGGTGTCCACCAGGCGGCCCAGCGCGGATACAATAAAGATACAGAGGGGAATCGAGGCTTGGAGGACCGGGTCACCCGGATACGTGTTGTTGTCGTCGTGCTAGGGATTCTCACCACCAGCGTCCTGCACTACGCGACGCCCACGTCGCTGTCGGTCTGGCAGAACATCTTCGAGCGCCTTTACCTGTTGCCGATCGTGTACGCCGCGCTCTTTTTCGGCTGGCGCGGCGGCTTGGCCTCGGCCACCTTGGCCGCCGTTTCCTACATCCCGCACATCATCCTGGCCTGGCGCGGTTCACCCCGCTACGCCATCAACCCTTCCGCGGAAATCATCGTTTACTTTCTGGTGGGGCTGGTCAGCGGAGTTCTTGCCGACCGCGAACGACGGCGGAGTGAAGAACTGCAGCGAACCACACAGGAACTTAGAACGGTCTACCGGGAACTGCAGGACAGCTTCGAGAAGCTGAAACGCGCTGACCGGCTGTCCGCCATCGGCCACCTGGCTGCCAGCCTTGCTCACGAAATCCGAAATCCCCTGGGCAGCATCGAAGGCGCGGCCAACATACTCGGAAGAGCCGAGACGACCGAACGGCTCAGGCACGAGTTTCTGGGCATTATCAAGAAGGAGTGCGCACGCCTCAACCGTCTGCTCACCAACCTGCTGGATTTTGCCCGGCCACGCCCCCTCGAGTTCCAGACCGTGAGCGCGGCAACGCTCATCGATGGAGTGATTGCCTTGATTTCGCACACGGCCGAGCAGGGAGGCATTGCGATCCGCAGGTCAATCCCGGCTTCCGTCCCTTCCATCGAGTCCGACCCGGAACAGATCAAGCAGGTACTGCTCGATCTTGCCATCAATGCCATTCAGGCCATGCCGGACGGAGGCAATCTCGAATTCGCTGTTTCACGGAAGGATGGGACCATTGTGCTGTCCGTCAAGGACGAGGGAGAGGGCGTTCCTCCCGAACACATGGACAGGATGTTCGATCCGTTCTTCACGACCAAAGAGGCCGGCACCGGTCTCGGCCTGTCTGTCGCGAATCAGATTGCGGAGCAGCACGGGGGCGCGATCGTCGCGGAAAGAAACCGGGGGAAGGGCATGACGTTCTCGGTGCAGCTTCCCCTCCAGCGAGGGCTGCCGGGGTGAGAAAGAAACGCATCCTGGTTGTGGACGACGACGAGAGCCTGCGTCGCGTGACCCAGGTTCAGCTTCAGCAGAGCGGCTACGAGGTCGCGACGGCCGCAAGCGGCAACGAGGCGTTCGAGCGACTGGCGGCCTCGCCGGTTGATCTTGTACTGACCGACGTCAAGATGCCCGGCGTGTCCGGGCTGGAGTTACTGAAGCGGGTCCGAACGGAATACCCGGAGGTCGTGGTAGTGGTCATCACCGCATACGGCACGGTGGAGATGGCCGTGGAAGCGATGAAGGCCGGCGCCTACGATTACGTCACCAAGCCGGTGAATATCGAGGAGATCCAGCTTACCCTTTCCCGGGCACTGGAGCGCCTCGATCTCCTGGCACAGGTCCGCACGCTGCGAGCGAGCCTGAACGAGAGATACGGCTTCGAGAGCATACGGGGCCGCTCCGAAACGCTGCTGCGCGTGCTTGAGATGGCGGCTCGCGCGGCGAGCGCCGACTCCACCGTGCTGATCCGGGGTGAGACGGGCACGGGGAAGGAATTGCTTGCCAAGGCCATCCACTTCAATAGCCCGCGGAGGGACCGGCCGTTCGTCACCATCAATTGCGGCGCCATTCCGAAGGACCTGCTCGAGTCGGAATTGTTCGGCCACGTGAGAGGCGCCTTCACTGGCGCGGTTGCGCACAAGAAGGGAAAGGCGGAGCTGGCCGACGAGGGCACCCTGTTTCTCGACGAGATCGGGGAAATGCCACCGGAACTCCAGGTGAAAGTGCTCCGGCTGATCCAGCAGGGCGAGATCGAGAAAGTGGGCGCACAGGAAACCGACAAGGTCGACCTGCGCATCATAGCAGCGACGCACCGGGACCTGGAGGCAATGATAAGGGACAGCGCCTTCCGAGAGGACCTCTACTATCGGCTGGCGGTCATACCGCTGGATCTGCCGCCGCTGCGGGAGCGCGTCGAGGACATCCCGGAGCTGGTGCAGCACTTCTTGGTTCAAGCCAAGGAGAAGCACGACTGGCCGGGGCTGACTCTGCCACACTCACTGCTGCCCTATTTCAGCGGGTACCGCTGGCCGGGCAACATTCGTGAACTCCAGAATGTTGTAGAGCGATTGGCCGTGCTGGCGCGCGATGATGAGATCACGCTGGCGGACCTGCCGGACTCCTTGAAAACTAAACAACCCGGACATAGCACCTTGGGCGTGGAGTTGCCTCCGGACGGGCTCAGCCTGGCCGCGGTTGAACGCGGTCTCATTCTGCGCGCCCTAGGGAAGTTCAACTGGAACCAGACGCAGGCTGCGCGTTACCTGGACCTCAGTCGGAAAACACTCATCTACCGCATGGAGAAATACGGGATTCGGGAGGAGCAGCATCCGACCGGTCCCCCCGAATAGCCGCAGCTCCGAACCCCGTCGACTTCGGGATGGGTGCCCTTAGGGCGTGGGTTTGGACGTGGTGCGCCCACCCATCATCCGACCGTGTTGCATCATGCCGCCGCCGGCCATCATGCCGCCGCCGGCCATCATGCCGAAACCGGCCGCACCATGCATGTACCGCATCATCTCGGCCATATCCTTGACCGTCAGGCTCGATATCATGGTGCTCCATAGTTGGCCGGGCTGCATCGAGTCGAGACTGCTTCGCTGCTGATCAGTGAGCAGCGCCCTCATCTTCAAGGCCGACTCGTAACCGGCGATCTGTTGGTGTGCCTCGAGGTTGGCAATCTCCGTCACGGCCTTCGTGACCTGCTCCTGGTTGGGTTTTCCGGAGCCGAGGAGCGTGTCCAGTGCTGCGCGCTTGGACTCGATCTGTTCTGCGTCCTTCTGCTCGCTGTCAAGAAACTTCTGCTTGAGTTGGTGCAGTTGAGAGGCCTGTGAGGGGGAAAGGCCCAGTTGGCGTTGCATGTCAGGCAGCACGTAAGCCGTCGCGATGGAGCGGGACAGCGGGTTCTGGATTCCGCGCATCATGGACCTGTGCATCATGCCCATCCCGCCGTTTGGCGTGCCCATCTGGCCCTGCATCCTTCCCATGGAACCCTGGCTCTTCCAGGTTGAACTCTGGGCCGAGGAAGCCTGATTGGTGCTCTGTTGCTGTGCTGCCGCGGTGGCCAGCAGCAAGCCCGCCGCCGCGAGCAGCGCGACGACGTACGCGAGTTTCTTCTTCATCCTTCGTCTCCTTTCGAAATGATTCCCAGGTGAAGCCAGTCTGCGGCGGCGCCCAGCCGCAGCTTGGGGCGACTGCGGCTGGGTTCCCGGGGTTTCGCGGAAGGGGCTGAACGCGGCTGCTCGCTGGTGAGCCCAGCCTGGCGGCCCTCCTGCTCCCCGGAGCTGAATCGGATCAGATGCATTCCCACGAACAGCACCAGGATCAGGATGAACACCCAGTTGTTCGCGATCAGTTCCATGCTGTTCATCGTGTGCATCGTTAAGCCGGTGCCTGACTGGCACTCCGTCATTTCAGAAAGCAAGCGCCGGGCCAAACGGAAGATCCTGATTCGCCTGGGCTTCTTAGAAGCCCTGGCTCTTGTAGTGGCTTATATGCGGCAAGGGCCGCCCCATGTGGGACAGGCAGACGAAGAAGTAACATCCGAAGCCGCCAGACGGCGGTGTACAAAGAAAGAGAGTGGCTTTGCGAGAATAGTGTCTGCAGATGATCACAACCGGACTCGAGAGGCGGCGCCGGCAGGCCTGGCGGGCGCTATGAATGACGCGGTGGAGTTCGGCCTGGGCTTGATCTCGCTCGGCCGCCCGTGGGGCCACGTGAGCCGGGCTGTCCCCTCCGCCGGGGAAGCGGAGAACTTCCTGAGGAGCGCCGTCGGCGCCGGTGTCCGCGTCTTTGACACCGCGCCGAGCTACGGCGAAAGCGAATCGCAGGTGGGCCGGTTCCTGTCCTCCCTGGCCCCGGACCTGCTGGCTCGGCTCACGATTGCCGACAAGTGCGGGGAACACTGGGATCGGGAACGCGGCGAGCCCTACATCGACCACTGCTACGATGCCCTTTGCCGCAGCATCGACCGGACCCTGGGACGGCTTCCGCGAGTGGACCTGCTCCAGGTTCACCGGCCGACTGCCGCGGTACTCAGATCTCCCGAAGTGCGCTCCGCGCTCCAGTACGCCCGCTCCCGGGGGGTCCGCGCGGTGGGCGCCAGCGTGTCCGATGTAGAGGCTGCGCGAGTCGCCGCGGAATCGGACCTGTACACCCATTTGCAGTTTCCTTTCAACCAAGCCAGCCAGCACCTGGAGGAAGCGTTTGATCTGGCGCAGCGCTACGGCAAGAAGGTGCTGGTGAACCGGCCCTTTCAGATGGGAAAGCAGTTGTACGGCGCCGGCGCCGAGCGGAGCGGCAGGGAAGCCCTGGTCGAATCGTACCGTTTCATTCTGCGCCGCCCCTTCACGGGCTTCATCCTGACAGGCACTTGCGATGCCGAACACCTGCGCGAAGACCTTGACGCCTTCCGGGAAGCCCAACGAAGGGTCCACCCTCCCGCTTAAGAGTCGAGCGGAATGCGGCTCTTGTTCTTCGCTAGCCACTGTTCGAAGGTCTGCAGTGCCGGGTTGAGCGAGCGCGAAAACTCCACGCTGCGCGCGCCGCAGAAGTAGGACTCGAAATCCCGCTTGAACTGGAACATGTTGCCCAGGTCTTGGGCGCCTGGGAAGCCGAGGCCGCGGTAGACCTCGGGCGTCACGGCGTTGTAGAGCACCTGCTGGCCTAACGCCTTGGTGAGTGCGGCGGCCATCTGCGTCCCGGTCAAGTGCTCACCGGTGATGCCCACGGTCTTGCCGACGAACTCGCCGCCCCGCTTGAAGAGCCCGAAAGCGCACTTGCCGATGTCTTCCGCGGCCATTCCTGGGAGCTTCTTGTCTCCCATGGGTAGCGTCAAGGCCAAGTTTCCGTCGGGGCCTTTCCTGGGGCCCATGCCGAAGTGGATGAAGTTGTCCCAGTAGAACGACGTAAGCAGGAACGTCACCGGCAGCTTCAGATCGCGGAATATCTGGTCGGCCTCGCCCTTGGCGTCAAAGTGAGGCACCTTGTACTTCTCCATGAGTGTGGGCATGCGGCCGTCGCTGAGAGGCACCCACTTGCGCGTGTCTTCCAGCGTGGACCAGATGACGTGCTTGAGGCCCGCGTGCTTGGCTGCCTGGGCCATGGCCGTGGCGCCGGCAATCTCTTTCTCGGGACTGAAGTGAGCCCAAAAGAAAGTGACGCAGTAGGCTCCATGCGCGCCGTGAAAAGCCCGCTTCAAGCTCTCCACATCGTCCAAGTCGGCCGCCACCACCTCGGCTCCCAGTTTCGCCAGCTCTCTTGCCTTTTCCGAGTTGACATCCCGGGTGATGGCGCGTGCGGCGAAGCCTCCTGACGGCTCGTTCAGGATCGCGCGAACCAGGCCGCCTCCCTGCGCTCCCGTCGCTCCCACCACCGCAATAGTTCGTGTTTCGGTCACGAGTGCCCCCCTTCACACAGAACTCTACACCCATACGGATGATCGCCGGGGCGCTGAGGATTCAGGGCTTCCGTCTGGCGAGCTGGAGGTTGGAGGGCACGCGAGAGAAGCCGTAGCCGATGCGGAAACCGAGGGGCTTCGGTTTGAGAGTCTGGTAAGCCGCTCTCAAGTCCGGCTGCTCCAAGTAGCGGAAACTGCCGTAGGGTTTCGTATAGCCGCCGTAAAGTTGCACCTGCCACCGCGCCGGATCGAAGAAGCGGTACGGGATGCCCGAGTCATCCTGGAGGATCACGTCACTGTACGCCAGGATTTCCCGCCGAATGGTCACGAAACCCGGCTGGTGCGGCATGTAGGATGTGGCTTTGAGGAAAGTGGTCATCCCCTTCAGGCCCGCAAGGAACGTCAGAAACGGCTTGTTCTCTCTGAGCCGCTCATCCGAGAGGTTCACCGAAAAGTAGAAGAGCTTGTGCACGGACTGGTCGGCGTCCGTCCGGAAATCGATCTCCACACCCTTGTTGCCGATCCTCCCGGGCGCCCTGTAGTCCGCGGCGCGCTCTATGATGCGCCCTCGCTCATCCAGCCGCACATAGCGGTAGCCGAGCACCGTGTGATGCGTCCTCGTCAGCAGAAGGAGGATGGGCGCGAACAGCCCGTCGGTCACCTGGCCCCGGAACTCCTTGTCCATCTCCCGGGTGATGAAAAAACTTCGCACCAGTTCCGAGGAAACCGTGTCGCGCACGTCCGCCAGGTAGGAGGCCAGTTCTTCGTCGGTCATCCGCCTGGGCCGCGGCAAGGTGCCCGCCGGCTCCAGTCCCACCATCACGTAGACCGCATTACGGGGGAAAAAGGTGGTGAGCATCAGCGTGTCCGGCCCGCTGAACGGATAAAAAATGATCGAGTCTTCAAGGGACTCCCCACTCAGCTCCGTCTTCTGGAATTGGCCGATGGCGGGCATCCAGGTCTGGTCGACCTTCCTCCAGACCGCATCGGACTCCCGGCGGTGCTCTTCCCAGGCACCCTCGTTCTCCAGAGCGACGAACGGGCCGCCTGCGCTGCCTGGCAGCCCCGCCAGGAACCGGCCGACGTCATCGACGGAGCGGCTGCGGGGAACCGGCTCGGAGTATTGCCGCGCGGAAGCCTTATGCTCGATAGTTCTGGGGGGGCGGCCGCACGAAAGGAGCGAGGCAGCCAGGAGCACCGCAACGACAGCGCGCTCCACTGACGTCTTGCGCATGGGGATATTCCTGAGCGAACCGCCTCCAGTTGTGATTTTAGCCCGGTTTGCCACACCCAGGGGCGCTGATGATGATCAAAGCCACCCAAAGGGCGTTCGGGGAAGATGCGCCGCTGCAAAGAATTAGCCGGGACAACACACTAGGGCTTGGCGGCGGCGCCGGTCGCTTCGGCCGCGGCCACCAGGGCGTCCAGGGCGGAAATCTGGGTTGCGGCGTTTTTCACTTCGGAAGGTCCGGACCACACCACTCCAAACCGGTGATCCGGGTCCCCAACCTGCCAGATCTTTTCCGCGTTCGTTTGCAGGAAGCGCCGGAACCGGGGATCTGGAGCAGCCGCGTTCAGCGTTGCCAGATTCCGCACGAAAATGCCCTTGAACTGTACGCCATCGTTCCCGCAGCGGGGTTCACAAGAATCGTGGAGGATGCCATCCTTGTCGGCGAGCTGAGAGATCGTCGCCGATGCGATGGACTGCGCGCGCTCCAGGAGTTTCGCATCGCCGGTTTGTTTGGCCAGCGCGCTCAAACCCCCTAAGATCACCCCCTGATTATAGGTCCAAGTCGTTCGATGGTTATTCCGGCACGCGGAATCCAGCCCGTCGTTCACTAGATTCTCTGGATTGATCATGCCGGATGCCGCAAACCACTGCCATTCCCGTTGCGCCCAGTCCAGGTAACCGGCCCGTTGATGCGGGTTCTTTGTAAGATTCGCCAGGGTGGCGGCCACGGAAAGGAACAACTCGTTGGCAATGGCATTCTTGTAGCGCTTGTCCTTTCTCCACCAGATGCCGCCGCCGCAAGTGTCATCCCAACCCTTCGTCATATCGACGAAGATCCGGTCCGCCATGTCAAGATAACGCGCCTCGTGCGTCAACTCATAAGCGCCGGCCCAGGCCATCGCCCACCAGCCTTCATCGTCCCAGTACTCGTTTAGAAAATCTGGAAACTTGCCGTTGGAATTGCGCTCGAAGGTGTTCGCGATCACGGGCAGAAATTCCGAAGAGGCGCTCAATTTCGAGTAGCGCACGAGCACCGTTACCCCGTTCGCCGCGTTCCACCAATTCGTCGTTTCCCATAAGCCCGTATCCGGCACATACCAAGTCTGGAGGGTCTTCAGCCCGGCCGCCGAATTGGCGAGAAAATCCGTTGCGGGCTGGGCCAAGGCGCCCCCAGCCAACAGGCTGAGGGTGGCCAGAACTGCCACGGGCCATGCGTAAGAACGTCTCATTTTCCGACGACTCCTCTGGACTCTAGACCGGAGATTCCAGTTTGGACTCCCGGCCCCTGTTCAGTCTACACCCAGCCGCCTTCCGTTGATCCAGCGAGTCGCATCTTTTCTGCGGGAGCAGTCTTCGCCTCCGCAAGGCGCAGTTGTCGCGGGGTATCCTATGGAACGGACGAAACACAACGACATGACAGCACTCAAATCGCTATGTCTTTCCCTTGCTCTGGTCGCCCTGGCCTCGGCTGCGGCCACGGGCCCGCAGTTGCCCGGCGCCACCCTGAGCCTCAACCAGGGCTGGAGGTTCTACCGCGTCGACAAGCCCGTCCCGCAGGAGGCCTTCAGCACCCCGGCCTTCGCCGACGCGCGCTGGGAGCGCGTCAACACGCCCCACGCGGTCCGGCTGGAGCCGGAGAATGCCAGCGGCATGACCAACTTCCAGGGCGTTTGCTGGTATCGCCGCCACTTCACGGCGGAAGAAAGCTGGAAGGGGAAGAAGATCTTCGTCGAGTTCGAGGGCGCCATGCAGGTGGCCGACGTCTGGTTCAACGGCAAGCGCGTGCTCACGCACTATGGCGGCTACCTTCCGTTCACCGTGGACCTCACCGACATGGTGCAATACGGCAAGGCCGACAACCTGCTCGCGCTGCGCCTGGACAATTCGGACAATCCCGACGTGCCGCCCGGCAAGCCGCAGAACCAGTTGGACTTCACCTACTTGGGCGGGCTGTACCGGAATGTGTGGATGTACGTCACCGACAAACTGCACGTGACGGACGCCGTTTGTGCCAACAAGGTCGCAGGCGGCGGAGTTTTCGTGACCTATCCGCGGGTGACCGCCGAAGCCGCGACCGTTGACGTCAAGGTGGAAGTGAAGAACGAAGATGGCACTGCCAGCAACTGCACTGTAAAGAACTCTCTTGTCGATTCCCAAGGGCGCCAGGTCGCGCAGTTCTCCCGCACCGCATCCATCCAGCCCGGAGCCGACGGCGTTTTCTCCGGTTCCTTCGACGTGTCCAAACCTCAGCTCTGGCACCCCTACCACCCCAATCTCTACACGCTGGTGACCGAGGTCTACGACGGCGACCGCCCGGCGGACAAGCGCGTGACGCGGGTGGGCATCCGAACGATTCGCTTTGACAAGGACGGCTTCTGGATCAACGGAGAGCGGCTCATCGCCACCGGCGTGAACCGCCATCAGGACTTTGTCTACGTCGGCAACGCCCTGCCGGATTCGGGCCAATACCGCGACATCAAGCTGCTGCGCGAAGCCGGCGCCTTGTCGCTGCGGTGTCACTATCCGTTCAGCCCCGGGCTGATGGACGCCGCCGACGAGCTGGGAATGATGGTCATCGTGTCGAATCCCGGCTGGCAGTGGTTTCGGCCCGGCGTCTTCGTCGAGCGCGCGTATCAAGGCGCGCGGGACATGGTCCGGTGGGAGCGCAATCACCCCTCGGTTATTCTCTGGGAGCCAATCTTGAACGAGACCGGCTACACCGAGGAGTTCGCTAAGACCGTCTATCAGATCGTCCACGCGGAGTACCCCGGCGACCAGTGCTATGCCGCCTCCGACGGCGGGCGTCCATACGCCGCGCAGTACGACGTGCTTTACGGTCGGGGGCAGACCACCGGCAAGCCCATCTGGACCCGTGAGTGGGGCGACGCCGTGGACAACTGGGACGACCAGAACGGACCCTACCGCGTCCGGCGGGACTGGGGTGAGCCGGCCATGCTGCGGCAGACCCAGGGCCACCTGCGGGGGATGGAGCGGCAGTACAGCATGGCGGGCATCAGCGGCTTCGGCCTGTGGGCGGGCATCGACGCCCAGCGCGGCTATCATCACAATCCCTTCTATGGCGGATTCCTGGATCTGTTCCGCGTGCCGAAGTTCGACTACTATCTGTTCGCCAGCCAGCGGCCGCCGGACGTGCATGTTCCCGAGCTCGACGACGGCCCGATGGTCTTCATCGCGACCTATTGGATGCCGGGCGCGCCCGCGGATGTGACCGTCCTCAGCAACTGCGAGCAAGTGCGCCTGAGCCAGGACGGCAAGGAAATCGGCGTGAAGGAGCCGGACAAGACATCGAGGCTGCCGCACCCGCCGGTCACCTTCGCCGGCTTGAATTATTCGATGGGCCACTATGAGCAATCCGCGTCTTTTGAAAACGGTCAGAAGCCGACGCGCAAATGGATCCCGGGAGAGCTCAAGGCCGAGGGTCTGATCGGCGGGAAGGTCGTGGCGACGCAGGTGGTCCGCACAGCCGGCGTGCCGTCCCAGTTAACGCTGGCCGTGGAAGAGTCCGGGCGCGGCCTGGTGGCGGATGGCTCGGATTTCGTGCTGGTGCGCGCCTATGTCCGCGACGCGCACGGCACGCTGGAGCCGCTGGGGGACGACCACGTCAAGTTCAGCGTGGCTGGCGTTGGCGCGGTGATAGGAGATGCTTCGATTTGGGCCAACCCGATGAAAGCTCAGGCCGGCATCGCCACGGCCCTGGTGCGCTCGACGCTCAAGCCGGGGAGCATCACCGTAACCGCCGAGGCTCGCGGCCTCAAACCCGCAACCATCACGTTCCAATCGCAGCCTTTCATGACCGCCATCGTGCCGGGAGCGAAGTGAGCGTCGCTAGCTAACTGGACGCGCTGAGAGCACATCCCGCGCCGTCGTCCAGCGAATACCGGGATAGCGATCGTTGTCGAGCGGCTCCAGCTTCGCCCGGCCATCGAACATGTTGCGCATGTACTGCATTCCCTGCCATGCCGGGTAGAGTTCCCTCTCTCCGGGAGCGAGCGTGCGCGCTACCTTGATAAGCGTCCCGAGCATTCCCAGGCCTCCGGCGCGGAAAAGGCGGAACTCCGTTCCAGTCACCTCACTTACGACCGCCGTCAGTTCCCGGGCGCTGAGTTGATCGCCAGCAATTCGTAGAAAGCGGGGGGTAGAGGGATCAAGAGCCGCGCTCGCCGTGAATGCGGCCGTGTCGTCGATCGTCGTGAAGTCCATGCGCTGGTCCGCGTCGCCCCAATAGAGGACTCGCTTCCGTTTGAAGAGAATGAGCGGCATCTGACCGGTCAGCATGTCGGCAAACGCGCCGGTGAAGATCGTGGTGGCTGAAATCGAACTCTTATCGAGGCGCTTGTGGAAGTCGCGGCGCAGATCGAGATTGCGATTCTCTCCGGGTGGAAACTTGGTGAAATCGATCGAGTAGTCGGACGGGATAAAACGCGGCACGTTGGCCTTGATCGCGGCCTCGATCAGAACCGTTTGCGCGTCCATAATCACGTCCCGCAATCCCTGCAGCGCGGAAACCACGCAGGAGGCGCCGGAGCACGCCGGTGTCACTTGGGAAGCGCCGCTCAAGTCGGCACTGACAACCGCTATGCCGAGCCCCTGCAGACGATCAAGCCTGTCTCGCGCGGTGCCCTGGCGGACAAGCGCTCTTACGCTGGCTCCCCGTTCGAGCAAAGCTCTCACGATACGGCCGCCGAGATTACCGGTAGCTCCCGCCACGACGATGGTCGCGCCATTCATGATTCAGATATTAGAGACAGGACACCGTTGTCACCGCCCCTTTTCGGTGATCTGGCGGAAGACGCGGAGGAGATTGCCGCCCAGAAACTTCCGGATGCGCTCCTCGGAATAGCCGCGGCGCAGCATCGCCGCCGTGATCAGGGGCAGGTCCCTCACGTCGCGCATGCCTCTGGACAGCGTCGGACCGCCGTCGAAATCCGTCCCCAGAATGACGTGATCTTCGCCCACGAGTTGGATGGCCCGGTCGACCACGCCGACCCAATCATCCACCGTGAACTTGAGATCTTCCGGCGCATTGTAGGCGAGCATGGGGAACTGGCGGCCCGCGATCCGATCGATATCGAGGATGGTAAGCGGCTCCTTCCGCTTGGCGATCTCCTCGGTGTCAAAGAAGGGTTTGCCTTCGTTCTTGGAGCGGTAGTCGTAGAGCTTGCGGTTGTGGAACTCGTTGCCGATCTGGATCCCGAACAAGCCGCCCTTGGCCGCGAGCTTCTTGAGCAGCCAGTCCGGCATATTGCGCGGGATGTCATTGAGCTCACGCAGTCCATGGTGGGTCGCGATCACGGGATCCATGCTGACATCGATCGCCTGGGAGATGGCCTCATCGGAAGCATGCGAGACATTGACCACCATGCCAAGGCGGTTCGCTTCGCGAATCCACGCGCGTCCCTGATCGTTCAGGCCGTGCCACTTGGGCGGCGAGCAGCAGGAGTCCGCGAAATTGGTGTCCCAATTGTGGGCGGAGAGCTGCATCGAGCGGAGTCCCAGCCGGTAGAAGTCGCGCATTACTCCCAGATCGCCGTCCAGATCAAAGGTTCCTTCAATGTCGAGCACCGCCGCGATCTTGCCGGCCCTGTGTATCCGTTCCACGTCGCTGGCGTTCAGGGCAAGCTCGATAGCGCCGCTGTTGGCCTTGATCTGTTGAAGGCAGGTGTCGATCAGCCGCAGCGCCTGCTTGGTCTCGAAGCGGCCCGGATAGTAGTCTTCGGTGACGTAGAAGGAGAAGAACATCGCGCCCAGGCCGCCTTCCCGGGCGCGAGAAAGGTCGAACTGTCCATCCGGTTTCCGCTGGCTGATGTCGCCGCCGTGATAGAACTCGCGCTCGATCGCATGGATATGAGCGTCGAACACCAGAGAGTTCTGATGAAGCGTACGCGCCCGATCGGCGACCGGTACGCTCACGGAGCACCCCGTCAAACCAGCGGCAAGTATCACTCTCCACCACGCCTTCCGCATCGGACACCTCACGAAGGGACTATAATAACCGGAATCGAGCGTTGTATGGCGGTGAAGCGTCCCAAGATCGCAGCGGTCACGACCGTCTACCGGAAGTACTCGCACGCGCAGCATATCGTCGACCGGTTCCTGGAGGGATACGGCTGGAATGGCGAGCACCATCACCCGCCCATGGATCTGGTCGCGCTGTATGTCGATCAAGTCGGACGTGACGACCTCAGCAAGGACCGTGCCGCGCGTTTTTCTCAAATGAAGATCTACCCCACGATCGCCGAAGCGCTGACGTGCGGTACCGGGAAACTGGCGGTGGACGGGGTGGTGATCGTCGGAGAGCACGGAAGTTATCCGCGCACCGAGAAGGGCCAGGTGCAGTACCCGCGGTATCAGTTCTTCACGCAAGTGGTGGATGTGTTCAAGGCCAGCGGCCGGTCCGTGCCGGTGTTCAGCGATAAGCACCTCTCGTGGAAGTGGGAATGGGCGCGCGAAATGTACGACGCCTCGAAACAACTCGGGTTCCCGTTCATGGCGGGATCGAGCCTGCCCGTGACGTGGCGCATTCCGCCGGTCGACCTCCCAGCCGGCGCGCGCGTGCGGGAAGCGATGTGCGTTTGTTATGGCGGCGTCGACAGCTACGACTTCCACGGTCTGGAAACCATCCAGTGCATGGTGGAGCGCCGCAAGGGGGGCGAAACCGGCGTCAAGTGGCTGAGGGCGTACCGCCGCGAAGGGTTTTGGGACGCCTGCCGGCAGGGGGTGTGGCCGCTGGAGCTAATGAACGCGGCGCTGACGCGCAGCCACACGCTCACGCCCGCCCGGGCCGGCTTCAATGACATCTTCCCCACGCTGGACGACATGCAGCGGCTGGTCAAGAACCCGGTCGCGTACCGCTACGAGCATCAGGACGGGTTGCTCTGTACGATGCTGCTCATGGACGGATTGGTGCGCGACTTCAATTTTGCCGCTTCTCTGGAGGGTGTGGCGAAGCCCTTCTCGACCCAGATGTACTTGCCGATGCCGGATGGGCGCACGACGCTGGCGAACTTTTTCAGCCCGCAGGTACACCACATCGAGACCATGTTCCTCACGGGGAAGCCCCCGTATCCCGTGGAGCGAACCTTGCTCACCACCGGACTGACGGCCGCCGGCGTGGACAGCCTGTATGCGGGGCAAGTCCGCATCGAGACTCCGCACCTGGCGATCGCGTATCAAGCGCCCGCGGAGTCGACGTTCTGGAGAAGATGACCATGGACCAGCGAATCACGCGTCGCGGGTTCCTCGGAGCCGCAGTCGTGGCTGGCGCGGCACGGGGGCAGGCGCCGGCCAAACGCATCGCCGTCATCGCAACCGTGTACAGGTATCTGTCGCACGCGCAGCACATCGGTGATCGTTTCCTGGTCGGGTATCCCTTCGCCGGAGAATGGCACAAGCCCAACACCCGGGTCGTCTCTCTTTACGTGGACCAGAAGCCGCCGAATGATTTGAGCGCGAGCCGGGCAAGTGAATTCGGCTTCCGCGTGTACCCATCGATTGCCGAGGCGCTTTGCTGCGGGGGATCGAAGCTGGCCGCGGACGCGGTACTGATTATCGCCGAGCACGGGGACTATCCGCGGAACGATAAGGGCCAGATCCTGTACCCGCGCTACGAGTTCTTCCAGGAGGTCGTCAAGGTATTCCAGGCGGAGGGCCGCGCCGTCCCGGTCTACAACGACAAGCATCTTTCCTACAGCTTCGACAAAGCCAGGACGATGCGAGACACGGCTCGCCGTCTGCGCTTTCCGTTGCTGGCGGGGTCGTCGCTGCCGGTTACCTGGCGTTTGCCGGAAGTCGAGTTGCCGTTGGGATGCGTGGTCGAGGATGCGCTGATGGTCGGCATTGGCGGCTCGGACGCCATGGACTTCCATGCCCTGGAGGCAATGCAGTGCATGCTGGAACGCCGGCGCGGCGGCGAGCGCGGCGTAAAGAGCGTGCAGTTGGTCGACGGCGACGCCGTCTGGAAGGCGGGCGACGAGGGGCGCTGGTCGAGAGAGTTGCTCACTTCAGCGCTTTCGCGCAGCGACACGCCGCAGGGGCTGACGGTCACGGACGGCCGCACACAGGACCTGGTGTCGTCGGGCGAAGTGATGAAGCTTGTGCGAAATCCGGCAGCGTATTTCATCGAGTATCGGGACGGGCTGAAGGCGACGCTGCTTATGCTCAGCGGAGCGGTCAGCGACTTCAATTTCGCCGCCAAGCTGAAGGGGAGTCCACAGATCCAGTCCACACAGTTCTTCCTGTCGCCGGAGCCTAACGTGACGTATTCGGCTTGTCTGGTGAACAAGATCGAGCAGATGATCGAAACCGGCGCGGCGCCGTACCCGGTTGAGCGGACGCTGCTGGTGAGCGGCGTGCTCGAAAGCTGTCTGACCTCGCGCCTCCAGGGTCACGTGCGTTTGGAGACCCCGCATCTCGTGGTCGCTTATCAGGCTTCCAAGGGGGAACCAGGACAGGAACAGAGGGGCCGTCAAACGGTTTGACGTACACACAAATGGTGTGTACAGTGTCAGTAGAAGCATCCATCTGTGAGGAAACCCCTATGACCAAGCGCATAAACGTCGTGCTACCGGTCGAGACCATTGAGGTGCTGGACCGGGTGGCGCCCAAGGGCAACCGCAGCCGCTTGATTTCCGCGGCCGTCTTGCACTACGTGCAATGCAGCGCCAAGAGCAACCTGGCCAAGAGGCTGAAAGAAGGCGCTCTGGCCAATGCCCAGCGGGATCTGGAAATTGCCCAGGAGTGGTTTCCCCTTGACGAGGAAGCATGGCAACGCACAACGCCCGGCAAAAGAGCCGCGAGGTAGACCATCCCCGCCGGGGCGACCTCTACCTGGTCCACTTTGACCCTACCCTCGGAGCCGAAATCAAGAAGACCCGGCCGGCTTTGATTATTCAAAACGACATCGGGAACCAGTACAGCCCCATCACCATTGTCGCGGCGATTACTTCCAAGTTCAGCGAGCCGCCCTATCCTACCGAGGTTGTCATGGAACCCACAGAATCCGGTCTTTCCCTGCGCTCGGCCGCGGTCCTGAATCAGATCCGCTCCGTTGACCGCCAGCGCTTAGGAAGGCGCCTGGGCCACGCCGGCCCCAAGACCATGGACCGCGTGGACAACGCGATACAAATCAGCTTGGGGCTGATCAAAATCTGAGGGGCAAGGCACATGGAGAAGTCCGCCACGCTGTAGTCGATTCCACAGCTTGTGAGAGCCTCCGGGTTCAATACAAGGTCAACAAGCTTCAGCCAGGCGGGCTCGAATCCGCCTTGGGCGCGGGGGCCGGCAGTTCGAATCTGTCAGCCCCAACCAGTGGAATCAAGGGGATGCGGGTACTTGATCACACTCTCGGAGGTTACTGTGCAGCCACTCTGGGAGGCCTCAACGATAGGCTTCGCGACGATGGCGGACACGGCGAACCTCAATGACGTCGTCGCTGGTCGAGACGAAGAACAGTCGGTAATCCCCGACCCGTAGCCGCAGTTCTTCCCGGTCGCCCTGAAGCGCCTTGATATCTCCCGTGCCCGATGCCGCGAAACGATGCAATGCTGACAGAATCCCCATGGCCGCGAGCTTGTCAAGACCGCGAACATCGGCCTGGGCCTGTTCAGTCCAGGCGATCCGCTTCACGCGGGTTCCTTGTAGTTCTCGATTTCCTCCAGCGTGATGCCGAGTTCGGCCAGCACCTGCTCATGCGGGATCGGTGTGTTGTGTCTGAGCCACTCGCGGGCTTCGTCGAGAGCACGCGCCTCTTCCGGGGTGAGCGGCTCGTCATCCACCGGCGCGTTGGCGATCGCGCGCGAGACGGGATCCAACATCGCCTGGAGCAGACCGCGCACAGCGTGCGCCTGGCTGGGCGCAAGACGGTCCACCAACTCGTGGATCTGCTGTTTGTCGTGCCTTACATCGCCGGCCATCGATCGTGGCTCCAAGGCCTCAGTTGCCTATGGGTATTGTACCGCCGGAGGTAATCCTATAGCTCCCCGGTGCTTCGGGGCTCAACAGGGTTCATCAGGTTTCAACTGGATACCTGTATCCGATTGAGACCCAAGAACTTGAGAATAGGGCTTCTTCACAGCGTGTCGAAATCTGTCTTCGGCGCAGGGGGTCGGCAGTTCGAATCTGCCCGCCCCGACCAACGGAATCAATCGGATGCGGGAATTTCGCCACACCGGCAATAAATGGGTATAGATGATTCTGTAGTCGGTGCTTTCCATCGGCGTCAGCGCTTGGCAGGCGGCGCGCTCTCCCAAACGAGTCTTTTCAGTAGATCACGGCAGGTCACCTGCCCAGAACGCAGGTGATTGGCTTCGAGCCTGGGGGAGGTCGGGCAGGTGCCCCCGGCAGGGTTTCCGACGACTTCCAGGAGGAGCGTGAGAACCAGTAGTGGCGGGCTACGTTCTGGATTCGAGTGCTCTGGCCAGGCTCTATTGCCGATCCTCATTGTGTCCGGAGCCGATACTGTTCCCGTGCCTCCAACGGTGGTTCGAGAGCCAGCCACTCGACACGCAGATTGTCCTGATAGTAAGTGACGACCCGGAAAGCCGCTTCCGCGCCGATACCAATGGAAGCATGTTTGCGAAGTAGAAAATCCAAGGTCCACGGCTCAGCCAGGGCGTAGCAAGGAATCCACCGACTACCGGCCCATTGACCGGCTCCAGCCTCGAGCAACTCACCATAGAGAGCCTGCAACGTCTCTCGGTCAGCCCTATGATTGGAGAGCACACTCGCGCATTGGTTCTCCGCAAGTACCAAGTCGTAGAGTTCGTTCTCTGCTTTTTCGCGTTCGTCGCCCTGTTCTAGCCAGCCCTCAATCGAGCCTGCCGGGAGAACGTCTTTGAGGTGACGGATGCCGAGGTGCCTCGAAAGGGATTGAAGCTTCGCATACTTTCGCCAGCGAGCAAGAAAGCCGGGCATAATATCTCCTCCGCCGCAAACAGCACCGCGAGGCCAGACATTGTTCCTGTCCTGCGGACTCGCCCGACACCCTGACGATCTGGGGCACGAAAGCCCGAGGCGCTCAGGGTGAAACTCAGCTTGCCTTCGCGTCGATTGTACTAAGCTATCACGCCGGGGCCGGATCTGAAGTCCAGTCTGCCGTCGCCGTCGCGCTGAGCCCGCACCGCAGCAGCGTCTTGGAAAGCCTTGGGCGATTCGACGACAGGGTGCGAAATCGCAGCTGGACCGGCACAGAGGGGCGAGTAGCATGAGCAGCATGGCGAGCGTGGGCTGTGGACGATTATGCAGGTGCAATGAGCGCCTTGGGCGCACGGGCCGGCAGTTCGAATCTGCCCGCCCGGACTGATAGGACCAAGGGTTCGGTGAGATAGGGCAAATGAGACCGGACCAACGAGAGCCAGCCCTTGATCAGAGAGCGGGGCCTGACAGGGCGCTCACGCCAGGTCCGATCGCCCACCGCCACCGCGCTCCACCGCGCTGGCTCCCCTTTTATCCCAACACTAAGAGTGATATGAGCGCGTGCATTGGACGACAAGCAGCCGAGGGTTTACACTTCGTGCCCCGACACAATCGGCGGCAGGAGAGCCGTCGACTGGAATATCCCTCAGCCGCAACTTGTATCGCTGTTCGAAACGGTGCTCGAAAGCGCAAAGGACGAAAAGCCCATGCAACTGTTCGTCGAGGAGAACCCCGTCGCGTTGCTCACAGGGCTTGTTAGACCGCATCAGGCATGGGTGATACCTAGGCCCTCTCTTCCGAAATCGGACGGCTCCGGATGGGTGCCAGATTTCATTGTGTGTGAGTGGTCGTCCACAGGCCACACTGGATCCTCGTTGAACTTGAAAGCCCGCAGAAGAGCCCGGTCACACTGACAGGAGTGTCGGCCATCTGTCACCATGCGCTTCAGCAGATCAATGACTACAGGACCCATCTGCGAGATCACGCGATGTACTTGAGGACAGGTGACTGGCCAGAAATACATGGAGAATGCGAAGGAGTCGTGATTATCGGACGGCGGAGCGACGCACATCGTCAAAAACAGCGCGAGAGACTCGAAGCTTTCCGTAGAGAGCGAATCGAGGTGATGTCCTATGACCGGCTCATCGAGGATTGCAAACGGATCCAGCAGGTCGTTGCCGGTTTTCACCGCGATGCAGAGCAGTTGGGCGATGGCCACGGAACCCTGGGGGGAGTGTAGATGATTTTTGTAGCTGCTCAGCGCACCCTGGTTCAACTGGACTCCACAAGTTTCAACAAGATGCCCGCAACCGTTTTAAACGTAAGCGTTTGAAAACAGGTTGTTTCTTGGGCCCGGATGTGGTCTGCCTTGGGCGCAGAGGACCACCCGTTCAAACCTGCCCGCCCCGGCCAACCGCCCCCGGCCGGCAAACTCAGTTCTCCAGGTGAACTCCGCCGCTCACCAGGGCCTGCCGCAGGTCGGCGTAGGCGAGTTCGCGGGTGCCGAGGTTCTTCGCGGCGCAAAGAGCGGCGGCGGCGCCGGCCGCCTGGCCCTGCCCCATCGCGGCCACGGTGTTTCGGGTGGACATGTGGGCGTCGTGGTTGGAGGTGATCATCATGCCCGCCGCCAGCAGGTTGTCGATTCCCGCCACACGCAAGGCCCGGTACGGAATGCCGTAGGTGCCCCCGTTGCGGATTTGCAGGCGGGGGGCGCTGTCGTGGAATCCGTAGGCCATGATGTCGTCGTCGAAATGCCTGCCTTGGAGCACGTCGGAGCTTGCGATGTCGTAGTCGCAGGCCACCACCCGAGCCCTGCGGATGTTCAGCGCGGGGCTTGTCCGGGCAATAAAGGCCTTCTCGCAGCCGGGGATGAACTTCCGAAAGAGCTCCACAGCTTTCGCCTGCCGCCTTCTGATTTCCAGTTCGCCTTTCGACACCGCGTCCCGGTTGGTGGGACTGACCGGTAGCCTCACACCCACCTTGAGGAACATGAAGTAGTTGTCGCGGACCGTGGTGACGGTCAAGGCAATCTCGTTCTCCCTGACAGCCTCGGCGAATTCCTTGGGAAGGCGGACCGCCCTGCCGTCCAACCGTATGATCTGCCCCGGCATTCCGTCGCGCACGCCCTCCGCGCGAGACGAGAGCGCCTCGTGCGCTTTGAGGAACTCATGATACTTCTCGACGCTGACGTTGGCGAGCCCGACACTGTTGACTACGGGGTAGTCGTTGGGTTCGGTGTACCGGGCGCCGGCCCGAAAGCAAAGATCGCCGTATCCGGTCGTGTCCACAAATGCGTTCGCCCAGATCGCCTCGCGGCCGGAGTGGTTCTCGGTGATGACGCCCTTAATCCGGGAGCCGTCCCGAATCGCGCCCGCCAGGAGCGTGTTGACGCAGATCGAGACCCCCGCCTCTTCCAACAGCTCCATCGTCACCAGCTTGTAGACCTCGGTGTCGATCGCGGTGCAGACCGAATCATAGTCGTAGCCCACCGACATCTCGGCGTGTCCCGACGTGCCGCCGGCCTTCATCAGCCGGTCCACGATCTCTTGGGGAATGCCTCTCACCACCTGGCGCTTTTCCACCCCGGGAAAAGCCTTCCACAAGTTGAAGAAGCTGTGGAGACAGGTGCCGCCCTCCACCACCGTCCCGCCGGTGTATCCCTTGCTTTCGATCAGCACGGTCTTGGCGCCCTGCCGTGCTGCGGCCAGAGCTGCCAAGACGCCGGCGGTGCCGGCGCCGGCGACGACCACGTCGAATCTCCGGGCAGGCAGCTTCTTGGCGGGTTCCTCGTAGTATTCCTGCTGCTCCTGTCCCTGGTAGAATTCGGCGCGTCCAGCCCGGGCGGCGCCGCCCAGGGCCAACAGATTGCGCGAAAAGTCCCGACGTTTCACAAACGGACCCCCGTTCCGATCAGGTTGTTTGAGATGCTGATGTCTCGTTGCCACTCTAACACGCCACCGTCTCGCTGACGCACTACACTGGTAGGTCGCGGCCGTGCGCATTCTGAATGTTAGCGACCATTCCGTTCAGGTTTCCTTTGGCGAGACCATTGCGATCGAGTACCGCCGGAAGGTTGCCGCCATCACCCGCTTGCTGCTCGATCACGCTGCCGGCGCTTCCACCGGAGTTCTAAACATCCACCCGGCGTATGCGTCTGTACTGGTGAGCTTCGACCCGCGACACGCCACTCACGCCGCCATCCAGGAGTTGATTCGGACGTGTACGGAAGACCTTGAGGCTGCGCCTCTGCAGGGACGCCTGATCGAGATCCCGGTGTGCTATGGAGGCGAATTCGGCCCGGACCTTGAATACGTGGCACAGTGGAACAAGCTCACCGGCGAGGACATTGTCCGCATTCACTCCTCGGCGGAGTACCGCGTGTTCTTCCTGGGGTTTTGTCCGGGTTTCCCGTACTTGGGCGGCATGCCGGAAGCCATCGCCACGCCGCGCCTAGATGTGCCGCGCAAGGTGGTCCCCGCGGGTAGCGTCGCCATTGGCGGCAGCCAGACCGGCATTTATCCGGTAGCATCGGCGGCAGGCTGGCGCGTTATCGGCCGGACGCCGCTGCGCCTCTTCCGGCCGGACCGGGACCCGCCCACTTTGCTGTGGATGGGCGATCGACTGCGGTTCGTGCCAGTTACCAGAGAGGAGTATGACCGGGCGCAACCGGCTCCACGTTAGCCAGCCCGGCCTCCTGACCACGGTCCAGGATCTCGGACGCTACCACTATGCGCATCTGGGGATTGCACCCGGCGGCGCGGCCGACGCCCTCTCGCTGCGCATCGGCAATCTCCTGGCGGGCAACGACGAAAACGCCGCCGCCCTCGAGATGACCCTCGTAGGCGGAACCTTCGAGTTCGAGTCGGCAGCCACCGTGGTGTTGACAGGCTCCGATTTCGGAGCCAGCATCCCGCTCTACACTCCGGTCGAAATCCCGGCGGGCGGGGAAGTACGATGCGGCCCCACACGATCAGGCGCCCGCTGCTACCTATGCGTGCGCGGAGGCATCGATGTGCCGCTGGTTCTGGGGAGCGCCTCCACCCTGCTTCTCGCCGGGCTAGGCGGCTTCGACGGCCGTCCGCTCACGAAGAGCGACGTTCTGGCCGTCGGGAACAGAGCCGTGCGTGCTCCGGCCCGCATGAGAATCCTGCTTCCGAAACAGGACGTGATCCGCGTAACCCCTGGAGCGCAGGCGGACTGGTTCTCGGACGGCCTCGGTGGAGTCTACACGGTCAAGGAGGAATCCGACCGCATGGCACTGCGGCTGTCAGGACCAACACCGGGCCTTCAACGAACGGACCAGCTCATGACCGAGGGCGCATCGCTGGGCGCGGTCCAGGTCCCGCCGGGGGGGGAGCCGATCGTCCTGTTCGTGGAGCATCCGACCACCGGCGGCTACCCTAAGATCGCCAATGTCATCACGGCGGACATCCATGCCATCGGCCAGCTTCGGCCACGGGATGAAGTCAGATTCGAGATGGTTTCCCTCGAACAGGCGCTGGCCATCTTGCAGGCTCAGGAGGAGCTGATCCGTGCGCTGGTATGAGTCCATAAACCAAAGGGGAGAAACTGGCATGACCATCGATCTCAACTGCGACCTGGGCGAACTGGCGGACGCGCCGGAGGAGTTGCTGATGCCGCTCATCAGCTCGGTCAACGTGGCCTGCGGCGCGCATGCCGGGGACCGCGCCACGATGGAACGAACCATCCGCCTGGCGATGAGGCACGATGTTGGCGTCGGCGCTCATCCCGGCTATCCCGACAAGGAGAACTTCGGCCGCATCCAGCTCCCCATGACACTGGAGGAGATCGAACGCTCGGTATACGAGCAGATCACGGCGCTGGCGAGTGTGGCGAAAGCCCTGGGATGCACCTTGCGGCACGTCAAACCGCACGGCGCGCTCTACAACGCCGCGGCCCGTGACCGCTCCGTCGCCACGGCCATCGCGGCAGGCGTGCGCCGCTGGAACGAGGCGGCGCCGCTGATGGGACTGGCGGGGTCGTTGATGCTGGATGTGTGGCGCGAGGCTGGCTTCCCCGTGCTTGCCGAGGCCTTTGCCGACCGTGCCTACGAGCCCGACGGCACGCTCCGCTCGCGCCGCCTGCCTGGGGCGTTAATCACCGACCCGGCCCAGGCCGCCGAGCAAGCCTTGCGGATCGCACGCGGCGGCTCGGCCCAGACCATCTGCATCCACGGGGATACGCCGCACGCCGTCCAGATCGCCCGCGCGGTGCGAGCGCGGCTCCTGGGAGAGGGCCTCACCGTCGCCCGGTGACGGCGTGTTATACTTCCGCTCACTTCGATGACCACCGAACCTTTTCAGCCTGCCGACAAACGGTTGATGCTGGCGGTCGCCGTGGTGGCCGCCGCCAGCGTCATCTACACAATCTTCAATTACCAGGGCGCCTTCCCGGAGGCCTCCATCGACTTGCGCCTCTCCAAAACGGAAATCACGGCTCTGGCCGAGAAGTTCCTCCGCGAGCAGGGCCTATCTCCTGACGGATTCCGCAACCTGACCCTGTTTGACCCCGACGACAACGCGCGCATCTACCTGGAACGGGAGATGGGGCTCAGGGAGGCGAATCGCCTGATGCAGGATGGCGTGTCGGTGTGGCGCTGGCGGGCAAGATGGTTCCGCCCGCCGGACCAGGAAGAAATGCTGGTCCGTTTGAACCCGGCGGGCGTAGTGGTCGGCTTCTCCCACGTTGTGCCCGAGGCGGCGCCGGGCGCGAAGCTGTCCAAAGAGTCGGCGCGGCGATTGGCGGAGGAGTTCCTGGCAAAACGCACGCGGGTCAGCGAGCGGCTGGTCGAGGAGCAGTTGCAGGAACGGCCCGCCCGTTACGACTACGTCTTCACCTGGGAACAGGAGGGTTTCCGGGCCAAGGACGCCACCTACCGGCGCACCGTTGTGGTTCAGGGCGACAGGATCGGGCGGTATTCCGAGTACCTCTACGTGCCCGAGAAGTGGACTCGCGATTTCGCCACATTGAGGTCGAGCAAC
Organism: Bryobacterales bacterium; assembly: GCA_963798455.1. GTDB lineage: Bacteria > Acidobacteriota > Terriglobia > Bryobacterales > Bryobacteraceae > CAWCTD01. The sequence continues at coordinate 1,451,318 of CAWCTD010000003.1, read as the reverse complement.
GAGCTGTACTACCAGGCGGCGGCGGTGCTCTGTGTGTTCTTGATACTCGCCGCCGTGGTGGTGTTGATTCAATCCCTGCGCCGCCGGGAGATCCGGTGGAAGCCGCTGCTGATCATCGCCGCTGCCGTTGGCGTCCTGATGGTGGTGAACGAATGGAACTCCATTCCGTTCACCATCGACTCCATGCCGACCAGCTCTCCGTATTCGCAGTCATTGCTGCGAGCGCTGCTGCTGGGCCTGGGAGCGGGGGTTGGCGTGTTCTTCTATGTGATCCTAGCTGCCGCGCCTGGGGAGCCGCTCTACCGGGCCTCGCAGCCCCAGCGCCTCTCGTTGCTCCACTTGCCCAGCCTGCGGGCCATTCAGACCAAGGATTTTTTCCTGGCGGCCGTGGTTGGCTACGGATTCGCCGCCTTTCACATCGCTTTTGTGGTCGCTTTCTACCTCATCGGGCGGCGCTTCGGGGTGTGGAGTCCGCAGGACGTCAATTACTCCGACTTCCTTTCGACGCGCCTGCCGTGGATCTATCCACTGACCATTGCGCTGCTGGCATCCACTTCCGAGGAGTTCTGGTTTCGCCTGCTGGCCATCCCGCTTCTCAAGCGGTATCTGCGCTCTACCTGGGTGGCTGTGATCGTCCCCGCCTTCCTGTGGGGTTTCCTGCACGCGACCTATCCTCAGCAGCCGGGCTACATCCGGGGGCTGGAGGTGGGCGTCATCGGCGTCGCCGCCGGCTTTCTCATGCTCCGCTTCGGCATCGTGGCGACCCTGGTGTGGCACTACACCGTGGACGCCATCATGATCGGCATGTTCCTGTTCCAGGCTGAGAGCTGGTACTTCCGGCTGAGCGGCCTGCTGGTGGGCGGCGCGGTTGTTTTTCCGCTGGTGGTTTCGTTCCTCTTCTACAAGAAGCACGGAGGTTTTGTGGCTTCTCCGGAGCTGCTCAACTCCTGGCAGGAACCCCCCACGACACCGGCGCCGGCCGAGGCGGCGAAAGCGGCGCCCGCCGTTCGTCCGCCCGCGCCGGAGTGGCCGGTCAAGTGGTTGTACCTGGCTGCCGCCGCGCTGGCGCTGACTGGCCTGCTGCTGCCGAAAGCAGTGGAGTTCGGCGATTTCATCCGTGTGCGGCTCTCCAGGACAGACGCCGAAGCTGTCGCGTCGCGTGAGTTGCAGTCACGCGTTCCTAATCCGGGAATCTGGAAGCGTGTGACCGGCTTTCAGCCGAGGCTCCAGACCGCCGAGTTCGAGTATCTCCGTCGTATCGCGGGCAGCCGCGCCGCCAATCAGACCGTGCGGGACCGCACGGACACCGGGGTCTGGATGACCCGCTACTTCCAGCCGCTGCACAAGGAAGAATGGCGCGTCTACGTGGATCAGCAGGGCAAAGTGAGCAGGGTGGATCACCTGTTGGACGAGAAGGCGCCGGGCGCGCGCCTGTCACCCGAGCAAGCGCGCCGTATTGCCGAGTTGTACCTCTCGGCGAAGCAAGGCATCCCTGTCGACCGCTACCGGCTGGTGGATTCTTCTGTCGACAAGAAAGACCAGAGGACGGACTACAGCTTCGTGTGGGAGGACTCGTCGTTCCATGCCGGCGAGGCCCAAGCCCGCATCGAGCTCGATGTCCTGGGAGACGAGGTCTCGGGTTATCGCCGTTTTCTGAAGTTGCCCGAAGAGTGGCTGCGTGAGTTCCAGAAACCGCGGCTGGCCAGCCTGGTGGTCCCGGCTGGCTTGGGCGCCGCGGGTCTTCTGCTCCTGGTGCTCTTCATCAAGCGCCTGAGTGAGCGTTCCGCGGCGACCCAGCACCGCGCCCACTGGTGGGGCTACCTGACGCTGGCCGTGGCGGGGGCCTGTCTCAGCGCGCTGTCAGGGATCAACCAGTGGCTGCTGGCTCTGGCGGGCTACGACACGGCGACGCCGCTGGTACGTTACGTGTCCATCCTCGTGATGGGACGTGTGATCGCCGCGGTGGTGATGGGCTTCGCGCTGTTTCTGGCGGCGCTGGCCGCCGACGTGTTCTTGCAGTGGGCCGCCGGCGACCGTCCTCTGCCGTCTCCGTCCCTGCTGCGCGCCGCGGCGGTGGTTCTGTTGCTGTGGGGCTGCTCGCATGTAGAGACCTTGCTGCGCGGGATGATTCCCGGGCCGCGGCTTTCGCTGCCGTTGTGGGAGATTCGAGGCCCCGATACGCTCTCACCGGCGATTTCCGTGCTCGCACCAGCCCTCGTGTACGGTTGTCTGATTCTTCTGGCGCTGGCCGTGGTGGTGTCAGCGGCCGCGCGTTTCCTCGGCCCGCTTTACAGGTGGGCGTTGGCTGTCCTGGCCGCTCTGGCTTACGCGGCTGGACAGGCCCTGACTCTGCCGCAGTTTGCCTACCACTCAGCGGTGGTGATAATTGCCATCGGTCTGGTCATCGCCGTGGTGAAGATCTGCGGGGCAGACCTCAAGACTTATGGATTGGCCCCGTTCGGGATGCTGGTGGCGGGACCCGCGGCCACGCTTATCGAGCAACCCTCGCCCTTCTTGCGCTGGAACGGTGTCGCGGCGGTGCTCGCCGCACTGGCGGCAGCCGTTCTGCTGATTCGCCTACCCCGCTTCTCTCATAGAGACGGCTGAGGGCTTTGGGCGCCGAGTGGAGTCCGCTTATGGCTATACTCAGAGAGTCGCACTGAGCCGGGGTGGGGGGGCTTCGAGGAAATGGCTGAACTAGTGAACCACGCTGAGCCTTTTGTCTTCTATACGGAACGCCGCATGGTTACGCTCACGGGCCTGCGTGCCAGGAACCTCGAGGAACTGCTCACGCACCTCAAGGAGGTTCCCGGCTCGTCCATCTTCTATCACACGCATCACGTGTACCTTTCGCACCACTTCGAGACGCCCGTTTTCTCGAACGACTTCTCATTGTGGGCCGCGGAAGCTCTTCAGGAAGGGGCCATCGGAGAGAAGCTCGGCGCGATCGACCTGCTTTCCTTCACCTCGATTCGTGGACTTCGGGAGGCGATTGTGTCCACCATCGAGACTGAGCTGGCGGAGGACGGCAGGCGGCTTCGGGAGTGTCCGCCGAACGACGAGTTCTACTTCTGCAAGTCGAAGAGCTTCATCATGCGCACCGGTCTGGTAGCCAACGACCCGAAGCAGTTCTTCGATCTGCTCCCGGAGGTGTCAAACGTCTCGCTCTTCTTTCATGTCTTTGAGGCCAGACTCCGGCTGAGCGGCCCCACCAACGACTTTTCCCAGTGGCTCTACTGGCGTGGGGAGGAAGGTCTGGCACGAGGGATCGACGCGCTGGACCCCTACAGCACAACGCTGGACGAGTTCAAGAGGCGCATCATCGCCTTGGGACGAGGGAGGTGGTAGCCCGTGGCGATTGAATTGTCGGCGTACGAGGGAGTTGTCGGGCGCGATGTGATCCAGGAACTGTATGTCCTCGCGGACCGGGTGCGGGGCCGCCGCTTGCAGAACATCAACTCCACCCCCGTGGGCGGCGGCGTGGCCGAGATCCTGACCCGGCTGGTGCCGTTGTTGCGCGAACTGGGCATCGACGCCACCTGGGACGTCATCAAAGGCGATCAGGCGTTCTTCAACGTGACCAAAGCGTTTCACAACGCGCTGCACGGCAAGAAGGAAGAGATCACGGACGGGATGCTCGACGTGTTCCGGGCCAACACCGAGATGAACCTGCGCGATATTCGCATCTCCGGCGACGTGGTGCTGGTGCACGACCCCCAGCCGGCCGGTCTGATCGAGAAGAGAAGGGAAGTCGGCAGGCGCTGGGTCTGGCGCTGTCATATTGATGTTTCGGCGCCTGACCCGCGTGTCTGGGGGTTCCTGAGACCTTACGTCGAGCAGTACGACGCGGCGATCTTCTCGATGCCCGATTTTGCGCAGCAACTGCCGATTCCTCAGTACATGCTGGCCCCTTCCATCGATCCTCTGAGCGACAAGAATAAGGAGCTGAGCGCCGACTGTGTCCGCCAGGTGCTGGAGAAGTACTCCCTGGATCCCGAGCGGCCCATCATTTCCCAGATCTCCCGCTTTGACCGGCTGAAAGACCCGGTCGGTGTCGTCAAGGCCTACAAAATGGTCAAGAGGAGGCAAGACTGCCAGCTCGTTCTGGCCGGCGGCGGCGCCAGCGATGATCCCGAGGGCGAGGAGGTCCTGCGCGAGGTTCAACAACACGCCGAAGGCGACCCGGACATCCACGTGCTGCTCCTGCCGCCGTTCAGCGATCTGGACATCAACGCGCTGGTGCGGGGTTCCACCATCGTGCTTCAGAAATCCATCAAGGAGGGCTTCGGCCTGACCGTCAGCGAGGCGCTCTGGAAACGCAAGCCGGTCATCGGGGGCGCGGTTGGCGGAATCAAGCTTCAGGTCATCAACGGGGTAACCGGCTTTCTGGTGCACTCCCCGGAAGGCGCGGCCACGCGCCTGACTCAACTCCTGGACGACCCGCCGTTGTGCCGAAGGTTGGGCGAAAACGGCTACCTGCACGTCAAGCAGAACTTCCTGCTGACCCGCCACGTGAAGGACTACATGCTGCTGCTCCTCGCCTTGGAGCACCCTGAAGAAGACATCGTGTATCTGGACTGACTTCCGCAACCGCCGGCGCCTTTTGTGGCACCAAGCCGGGAGCGCCGTTGATCCTCATTCAGAAAACGAGACCCTTGTCAGCGAAAAGCGGGCTAGTCCGCCGCGCTGGGTAGCGGGACCAGGCCCCGCGTCTTCCGCCCGCGGAACCAGTTCTGCGCGCCGGCGAGATACGTATAATAGACCGGCGTCAGGTACAAGGTCACCAGTTGCGAGAACATCAGCCCGCCGACTACGACCAGTCCCAGCGGCTGCCGGGCCTCTCCGCCCGCTCCGTAACCAACCGCGATCGGTAGCGCGCCAAGCATCGCGGCCATGGTGGTCATCATGATCGGCCGGAACCGGATGAGGCAGCCCTGGAAGATCGCCTCCATGGGGGTCTTGCCTTCTTCCCGTTCCGCGGTAAGGGCGAAGTCGATCTGCATGATCGCGTTCTTCTTCACGATGCCGATCAGCATGATGAGGCCCACGAACGAGTAGATGTTCAGCTCGACGTGGAACACGTACAGTGTCAGCAGAGCGCCGAAGCCCGCCGAGGGCAGTCCGGAGAAAATGGTGAGGGGATGGATGTAGCTTTCGTACAGAATCCCCAGCACGATGTAGACCACCATGATGGCCACGATAAGCAGCACGTAAAGGTTCTGGAACGAAGACTGGAAGGCCTGCGCGGTGCCTTGGGCCGAGGCGGTGATCGAAGCGGGCAGCGTCCTGGCGGACACCTCTCGGATCTGGTCCAACGCCTCGCCCAGAGAAGTGCCTGGCGCCAGGTTGAACGAAAGCGTGACCGCGGGGAGTTGTCCCAGGTGGTTGATCGACTGCGGGCCCACGCTCTGGGACATCTGGGCGACTGTGCTCAAGGGCACCAGGGTGCCGCTGCCCGAGCGGAGGTACAGCATCGACAGATCGGTTGGGCTGTCCTGGAACTCGGGTTGGGCCTCCATGATGACCTCGTACTGATTGGAGGGCGTGTAGATGTTGGAGATGAATTGCGTGCTGTAAGCGGCGGAAAGCGCGCTCTCGATCTGGTTCACCGTCAGCTTTAGAGCCGCGGCCTTGTTCCGATCGATGTTGACGTTGAGCATGGGCTTTTTCAGCAGCAGGTCCGTTTGCACGTCCGCCAGACTTGGCAACCTTCTGAGTTCCTTCTCGAGGTTCTGTGCCGCTGCATACAGTTCCTGGGTGTCGGGGCCTTGCAGCGTGTATTGGTACAGAGCCCTGGTCATCATCCCGCCGATCCGGATCGGCGGCGGGTTCTGTATGTACGCCTGCACGCCGGGCACGGAGGCGAACTTGGGTCTCAGTTCAGCCATGATCTGATCCGCGCTCAGTTCCCGCTCTTCGCGAGGTTTCAAGCGCAGTTGGAGCCGGCCCGTGTTGGCGCCACCTCCCATGCCTCCGCCAGCACTGGAGTTCATGCGGTCGACGTTCGGGTCGCTCTCGGCAACGCGAGACACGGCCTGCACGTAGCGGAACATCTCGCGCGGGGAGGTGCCTTGCTCAGCCTCGACGGTGACACTGAGCTGATTAGAGTCCTCGCTGGGGATGAACCCCTTGGGGATCTTGATGAACAGGTAGACCGTGCCCGCAATCAGCACGAACGAAAGAGTCAGTGTGACCGGCCGGTAGCGGAGCGACCACCGCAGCGTCTTTTCATAGAACCACAGCATTCCCTTGAAGATGTTCTCGGTCCGGTCATGGAGCTTGCTGCGGCCCCGTTCGGCGGGCGGGCGCAGGAAGCGGCTGCACATCATGGGCGTGAGGGTAATGGATACCACGCCCGAGATCAGGATCGCGGCGGCGATCGTGACGGCAAACTCCCGGAAAAGCCGTCCCACAATCCCGCCCAGGAAGAGAACGGGGATGAAAACCGCCGTCAGCGAAAGGGTCATGGACAGGATCGTGAAGCCGATCTCCCGGGACCCCCTAAGGGAGGCCGGCATGGCAAGCTCCCCGTGCTCGGTGTGCCGCACGATGTTCTCCAGCATGACGATGGCGTCGTCCACCACGAAGCCCACCGACAGGATCAAAGCCATCATGGAGAGGTTGTTCAGCGAGTAACCCAGCAGGTACATGACGCTGAACGTGCCGATGACCGAGAAAGGCAGGGCAAGGCTCGGGATCAACGTGGCCGAGATATTGCGGAGGAAGAGGAAGATGACCATGATGACCAAACCCAGAGACAGCAGCATCGTGAACTTGACGTCCTGGAAGGACTGCCGGATGGTCTGGGAACGGTCATACATGACCTCCATGTTGACCGAGGGCGGAAGCTGGGCCTGGAAACTCGGCAACAGCTTCCGGATGTCGTCCACTACCTGGATGGTGTTCGTCCCCGGCTGCTTTTGGATGGACAGAATGATGCCCCGGCGGGTGCCTTGTTGCCTGTTGAAATACCACGCCGCGGACTTGTCATCCTGGATGCTGTCAAAAACATTGGCCACATCCTCGAGACGGACGGGAGAGCCGTTGCGGTAGGTGACCACCATGGGGCGGTACATCTCGGCCCGGGTGAGCTGGCCGCTGGCCTGGATCGTGTAGCTCCTGGTGGGGCCATACAACTCACCTGTCGCCATGTTCACGTTCCAGCTCCGCACCGCGTTGGCAACCTCGTCGATACCGATGCCTTTGGCCGCCAGTGCCGTGGGATTCACCTGGATGCGGACGGCATAGGACGCTGATCCCCTGACTTCTACCTGCGCGACCCCGCTCACCATCGAGATGCGCTGCGCCATCATGGTGTCCGCATACTCGTTGAGGTCGGAAAGCGGCATCGTTTCCGAAGTCAGAGCCAAGAAGAGGAGGGGCATGTCGGCCGGATTGACCTTCCGGAACGAGGGAGGATACGGCATCGCGGGCGGCAGCGAGCGTGTGGTACGCGTAATGGCGGCCTGCACATCCTGCGCCGCCGAGTCCAGATTCCGATCCAGCGAGAATTGGAGCGTGATCGAGGTGCTGCCCAGAGAGCTCGTGGAGCTCATCGAGTCGATGCCCGCGATGGTCGAGAACTGCTTCTCCAGCGGTGTGGCAACGGAGGAAGCCATGGTCTCCGGGCTTGCGCCTGGCAGGCTGGCCGACACCATGATCGTGGGAAAGTCCACGTTGGGCAGGTCGCTGACGGGCAGGGCGCGGTAGGCGACTAGCCCGAACAACGCGATTGCCAACATCAGCAGGCTGGTAGCGACCGGGCGTCGGATGAACAGCTCGGAAAAGTTCATTGTCCCCGCCCCCCTCGGGTGCGCACTCTCATGCCCGGAGCCAGGCGGAGTTGCCCCTCGGCAACCACCGTCTCGCCGAGCGAGAGGCCCTTTTGAACGACCACTTCCTCACCCACTCTGATCCCCGTGACGATCGGGCGCATTTCCGCCGTCATATCCGGCTTCACGACGTATGCGTACTCCCCGTCCTGGCTCATCTGCACCACGCGCACCGGCACGACGAGCGCGTTGGGTACCGTGGTCAGCCTGAGAATCACGTTCACGAACTGGCCCGGCCACAGCCGGGAATTCGAGTTGGGGAAAGTGGCCTTCAGTTTGATGGTTCCAGTCGTATTGTCGACGAAATTGTCAACGAAGGTCAGTTTTCCGCTCTCCGGCGAACCTTCGTCCCCCGGCGCGCTAGCCGAGACCGTGAGCTGTCCCGCTGCCATGTACTTCTTGACCTCCGGCAGCCGGTTCTCCGGAACCGCGAAGGTCACGTAGACAGGGTGAATCTGGTTGATCGTGACCAGTTCGGCGTCAGTCGACCGAACCAGGTTTCCTTCCTTCACCAACAGGTTGCCGGTGCGTCCTGCCAGCGGCGACCGAATCTCGCAATAACCTCGCTGGAGCCGGGCGTTCTCTAGCGCGGCGGCGTCAGCCCGGACCGCCGCCTGAGAGCTGTCGATGGCGGCCTTGTCAGCACTCACGGCCTCAGTGCGTACGTCGGCGTCCGAGTCGTATTGCTCGGTTTGCTGCTTCGACATCACGCCTTCGGAGAATAGCCGCTGATAGCGGGTGGCCTGATCTTTGGCGAACTTCTCCTGGGCGATATCACGCTTGAGGTTGGCTTCCGCCTGGCGCAGCAGCGCAGTATCCTTTGCCAGGTTCGCCTCGGCTTGCCGAATGGCTTCGTCGAAGGGGCGCGGATCGATCATGAACAACGGGTCGCCGGCTTTGACGTCCTGTCCTTCCTCAAAATAGGCCTTGGTCAACTGCCCGCTGACTTGAGCCTTCACCCGGATTGTGGAGTAGGCCTCGACGCCGCCAACTACCCTGATCTCGAGTGGGACCGACTTCTCGGTCACAGTGGTGGTCGTCACAAGGGCCGACGGTTGCTTTGGTGACCCTGATTTCGCACGGCTTTCGCTTCCACAGCCGATTAGGAAGACCGATACAGCTAGAATGACGATGGGTAGACTATGCCTCATGGGGGACAATTCCCTTAATATGATACATCGAACGACGAGCCTGTTTGGTTACCCGTTATGAACCAGAAAAGTGAGCCCGGCGGGCGGCGAGCCGGGGAGCCTGGCTGGACCTTCCGGGGTAAGTCCCTGACTACGTTGCACTTGGACCTGGGGCGTGACTGGCGCGGGGGGCAGGGCCAGGCTTTGCTGCTCATGCAAGGCTTGCAGGGCCGGGGCCACGGGGCGGAACTGATTGCCATCGAGGGCTCGCCGCTGGCCCAGAAAGCCTTGGCAGCCGGGATTCGAGTCCACGCCGTCAGTCCCCGAGCCCCCCGGCTGCGCGCGGCGGCGCTGTTGTGGAAACTGCTGGGGCAGGGAAGGCTCCGCGTGGTTCACTGCCACGATGCCCACGCGCTGACTGCCGCGTGGCTGGCCGGCGCACACCGCCGCGCCACCCTGGTGGTGTCGCGGCGCTTGGCCTACCCACTCTCTCGAAGCCCTTGGGGCTTGGCCCGCTACCGGAGCGCCCGGACAATCGTAGCCGTCTCACGGTTCGTTCGGGAGAGCGTGCTGGCCTCCGGGCTGCCGCCTGCTCAGGTCGAAGTCGTCTACGACGGGGTCGCGGTGCCGTCCCTGCCTTCGCCCGACGAGAGGACAGCGGCAAGGCGGCACTGGAACCAGAATGCGCAGTCGCCTCTGGTCGGTTGTGTCGGCTACCTGCTTCCGGAGAAGGGCCAGGAGGTGCTGATCAGGGCCTTGCCTATTGTCTTGAAGGAGCACCCGAACTGCCGCCTTCTCCTGGCCGGCGACGGGCCTTGCCGCGCGAGCCTGGAACGGCTGGCCGCCGGACTGGGTGTGCAAGAGTCAGTATGCTTTGCGGGCCATGTGGCGGATGTGGTTCAAGTCTACCCGGCGCTCGATGTCTTCCTGTTTCCATCCCTTGCGGAACCCCTGGGCAGCTCGCTGCTGGCCGCCATGGGGCACTCCTTGCCCGCGGTGGCCGTGGCACGCGGCGCCGTGCCTGAGATCATCGAAGACGGGCAAAACGGTCTGCTCGTGGCCGCGCCGGAGCCCGGCCAACTCGCGGCCGCTGCCGTCCGCCTGCTGGGCGATCCGCTGCTCGGCACTCGTCTCGGCGCATCCGCCCGCCGGACGATTGAACAACGCTTCACGGCCGACCGCATGGTCGAGGCCACTCTCGATCTGTACCGACGGCTTTGACCGGCCCTTCGAGAAGAGGATAATCGGAGGGCATGTGGCTTGGATACCTATTGATCCTTCTGGCGGCGCCTTTGCTGGCGCAGCAGACTACCACCACCGGTCTGAAACTGGCCGGCATACCTGTCCGCGATCCCAGCATCCTGGCCGACGCGGACAGCCGTACGTACTACCTGTACACGAGCATCGCAAACGGCGCTGTGGTTCTCTACAAGAGCAAGGACCTGGCGGGCTGGGAGGGTCCCTTCCCGGTGTTCCAGGTTCCGGAGGGGAGCTGGGCCAATCCCGCCCAGGGGGTCCGGGACCCCGAGGTTCATGCCTATCGAGGCAAGTACTACCTGTTTGCCACGTTGGCCAACAGTGACAAGGTCATTAAGAAGCCTCCGGAAAGCTGGCGAGTGAACTCCATGCAGGGCGTACAAGTCTTCAATAGCGAGTCGCCCCTGGGCCCGTTCAGCGCCGTGCCCACAAGCGCCAACAGGCCCTACACCCCGGAGGACTTTGTAGCGCTCGACGGAACGCTGTTTGTGGACGGCGACCTTGCCTACATGGTCTACGTCCACGACTGGACCCAGGTGATCGACGCCAGCATCGAAGCCATCCACCTCAAGGCGAACCTGACCGCGCCGGCCGAGGACGCTTTGTACCTGTGCAAGGCCTCGGATGCGCCCTGGCTCCAGCAGCAGACGACGACTTCCAGGGACCCGCGCTACTATGTCGCCGGCGGCCCTTCCCTCTACCGCACGCGCAACGGCACCCTGCTTATGATCTGGTCGAGCCTCAGGAACGGAAAAGCCGCGATTGCCCTGGCGCGCTCATTGACCGGCGAGGTCCGCGGGCCTTGGAGGCAGAGCGCCACGCTGCTGGCGGATGACAGCGCCCAGGGGACGATCTTCAAGACCTTTGATGGACGGCTCATGATGGTGGTGCGCCAACCGAGCCAGGGCGCCGGCGCCAGGGCCAGGCTGGTGGCATTGGAAGACATCGGCGACACGGTGCGGATCAGGCCCGTGGCAGCGAAGTGAACAGGGGGATCGATCGACGATGAAACTGAAATGGCTCATTCCACTTCTGGCAGTTCCGCTACTGGGCCAGCCACAGGTCAAGACAGGGATGAAGCTCGGCGACTTCAACCTGCACGACCCATTTGTCCTTGCCCACAAGCAGACCAAGACCTACTACCTCTACAACAGCGCCGGAGGCCCCATCACGGGCGGCAAAGGCGCGGGCGTGCTCACCTACAGGAGCAAGGATCTGGAGACCTGGGACGGCCCGTATCTCGTCTTCACCATTCCTCAGGGCATCTGGGCCAATCCCATGCACGGCGCGTGGGCGCCCGAAGTCCACGAGTACAAAGGGAAATACTACCTGTTTGTCACGCTGCACAACAACGACAAGCTCATCCCCCAGCCGCCGCCGGAACTCCGCCCCATCTACCAAAAGGTCAACGCGGCGCATCATCTGCGGGCGACCCAGATCTGCGTGGCCGATTCTCCCGACGGCCCCTTCCAGGTGCTGGGCCCCAAGATGCAGCCGCCCGAGGACTACATGACCCTGGACGGCACCCTGTTCGTCGAGAACGGTGTTCCGTACATGGTTTACGCGCACGAGTGGATTCAGATGCTCGACGGCACCATGGAAGCCGTCCCGCTGAAGCCGGACCTCACCGAGGCCGCCGGTCCGCCCATCTACCTGTTCAAGGCTTCCGACGCGCCCTGGCTCCTGGACCAGGAGAAGGCATCCAACAGGATGCGCACCTACGTGACGGACGGGCCGGAGTTCTACCGAACCAAGAACGGCAAATTGCTCATGATCTGGTCCAGCTACCGGGACGGGCTGTACGTCGAGACGCTGGCGCACTCCGTGTCCGGGACGCTCCGCGGGCCATGGAAACAGGGCGAAGTCCTGGTGGGCGAGGACAGCGGGCACGGGATGATCTTCCACAGCTTCGACGGCCGGCTGATGCTGATCCTGCACCAGCCGTTCAACCGCGCCAGGGGCAAGCTCTTCGAGCTGGAAGACACCGGCGACACCATCCGCATCAAGCGCCAGCTCGTCTGGTGAACGGGCTGCGCAGCCCGGCCGGGCGCTATTTCATGAGCTTCTGATAGCGCAGCCAGCCGCCGAAAAGCTCGATCCAGCCGTCGGTGGGCTGGTTGTGTTTGGGCATACCGAAGCCATGCCCGCCGGCGGCGAAGGTATGCAGCTCCGCGGGCTTGTTGGCCGCCTTCCAGGCCAGGAAGAGGGAGGGGCTGGACGCGGAAACGGGATCGTTGTAGGCATGCAGGAAGAAGATCGGCGGCGCGTCGTCGGGCACCTTCACTTCGCTGGCGATGATGCAGCAGCCGTAAATGGAAGCGACAAAGTCGGGTCGCGTCTCGGTGCTGTGCTCGAGCGCCGCCTCCACCGCTACATAGCCGCCTGCCGAGAAGCCCATCAACCCGACTTTGTGCGGATCGAGACGCCACTCGGCGGCGTGCTCACGGACGACTTTGATCGCCTGTAAGCCGTCGGCGGCCGCCATGGTGCGAATCGCGCTTTGACCGCCAAGCGCGCCGCGTCCCGCGCCGGCAGCGGCCCCGCCGCGACCCACTCCGCGAGCCGCATTGGCGCCACGGGCCTGCGTCTGCGCGAACTGCTCGTCAGTCCCGGTGTCGGTCAGCCGGTACTTGAGGACGAACGCTGCGACGCCGTGTTGTTGGAGCCAGTCGGCGACCATCGTGCCCTCGGAGTCCCAGGAGAGCATCCGAAACGCGCCGCCTGGGGCGACCACCACGGAAGTGCCGGTCGCGCTCTCAGCCGGGGGCAGATACGGGGTGATGCTGGGCTTCACCACGTTGCGCACGCCCTTCAGGCCCGAGTCGCCCATAGCGTACTCCGCCTCCTGCTGCGTCCAGTTTTCGCTGCCCGGCGCGCCGTTGGGCCAAAGCATTACCACGGTCGTCTGCGCCTGCGCTGAGCCGGCCATGAGCGTCAGGGCCATCGCACCTGCGGATGCGGCGATCCATGCATTCCTATGGTGGTGCATATCGGTGTCCTTTCAGATTTGGCTTTGCAGGACCACAGTATCGCAGATCCGAGCCGGGTCTGCCCTTCCATTCGCCAGCGTCCTCGTTGCTGGCGGGCCGTGTTTGTGACAGACTTGTCTCTCGGGACACTGGGAGGGAACATGGCACTACTTTCCCGCAGATCGTTCATCGGCGCCGCTGCCGCCGCACCCGCCGCTGCCAAGGCGGCCGCCCCGAACTCCGGCTTCCACAAACGGGTCCATCCGCTCGAGGGCATCGCCCGCGAGAACCTGAAGATCACCGATGTCAAGGTGACCCTCATGTCCTGCGAACTGCCCAAAGACAGGCAGTGGGTCGTCGGGCGCGCCGTGACGTGGAAGACCGATGCCGTGCTGGTCGAGGTATTCACCGACAAGGGCATCGTGGGGATCGGCGAGTCCAGCCCGTACGCCGGCCCGCCTCAGCTTAAGAAGACCATCGAGGAACAGATCCGGCCGGTGCTGCTCGGCAGGAATCCCTTCGATGTGGAGCACCTGGCGGCGGCCGGAGCGGGCGGGCCGCGGGCCTGGGCGGGCGTAGACGCCGCGCTGTGGGACATCATCGGCAAGGCCAAGAGCACACCGGTATACCGTCTGCTGGCCACCGACGCGGAGCCGCAGCCCCACATCCGGATGTACGCCTCGGGCGGTGTCGAGTACGCCTGGTACAAGCGCCCTGAAGACCTCATCGACGAAGCCGTCCGCCACAAGGAAGCGGGCTACACCGCGTTCAAGTTTCGCATCGGCACGGAGTGGCGCAACAGCGGCGTCACGATGAAGCAGTACATCCCTTATCTCCACAAGATGCGCCAGGCGGTCGGACCGGATTTCGGCCTGATGCAGGAGAGCAACATGCGCTGGAACCTGGAGCAGTGCCTCGAGCTTTGCCCGGTGCTCGAAGAACTCAAGTTCGTGTGGTTCGAAGAGCCGGTGAGCACCAGCGGGGAAGGGGCCATCGAAGCTTACATCAAGATCAATCAGGCGCTCCCCACGGTGATGGTGTCCGGGGGCGAGAGCAGGGGAACGCGCTTCGAGTTCAAAGAGTGGATCGACCGCGACGCCTACGACATCGTCCAGCCGGACTGCAACGTCACCGGCCTCACCGAGGCGTGGCACATCGCCAAGATGGCCGCGCTCAGGGACAAGTACTGCTGCCCGCACAACTGGCACGGCGGGCTCACCACCATGGCGAACGCCGCGCTGGTGGCTGCCATTCCGAACCACCTCATGCTGGAACTGAACCAAACCTACAACCCCTTCAAGGAGGAACTCTTTAAGGACCCGCTGGTGGTCAAGAAGGGATACATGGACCTGTTCCACAGACCTGGCTTCGGAGTCGAGCTCAAGCCCAACATCGCGCAAAAGTTCCCCTACATTGAGGGCCGCTACGACAGGCCGAACCCGGACCTTCCCGTGGCGTCTGGCTTGGGCCGCGACCGAACAAGGCTAACGTCATAGCTGTAGATTCAGCCCCAATGCCGCCTTTGCCTCGGCGAGCTTGCGGGCGGCGTTTCGGCCCGCCCTGCACGGAGCGCGCTGGCGCTAGAATCAACGAGGATCGACTCGGATTCGATTCGCGGGAGAGGTGAGTGATGGATCGTCGGTATTTTCTGACGGCCGCCGGCATGGGCGCAACGGGCGCGATGGCGGACAATCTGCTCGGAGCGGACGCAGTCACTCCCATAGAAATCGATGCCGGGCGGGTGACGGGTGCGTTTCCCCATTATTGGGAGAGGTGCGTCGGGTCGGATCGCACGATGGTGGCGTTTCGCGAGCCATGGGTGCGCGATCTGATCCGGGTCCGGCGCGACACCGGGATGGAGGCCGTGCGCTGCCACGGGCTCTTCAACGATGAAATGGGTGTGTGCACCAAGGACGCCTCGGGCTACCGGTACAACTTCTTGTATGTCGACCAGATCTACGACCGGATGCTGGAGTTGGGCGTCCGGCCCTTCGTCGAACTGAGCTTCATGCCATCGCCGATGGCCAGCGGCAACAGTAAGATCTTCTTCTACCGCGGCAACGTGACGCCGCCGGTGCGCATGGAAGACTGGGGCGAACTGATCCGCCTCTTCGCCGATCACGTGGTGAAGCGATACGGAATGGCGGAGGTCGGCCAGTGGAAGTTCGAAGTGTGGAACGAGCCCAATATCAATTTCTGGGCCGGCACTCAGGAAGAGTACTTCGAGATGTATCGCCACTCGGCGATTGCGATCAAATCCGTCGACAGCCGTTTGCAGGTCGGCGGACCGTCCACCGCGGCGCTGAAATGGGTGCCGGACTTCCTGAAGTATTGCGCGGCGAAAGACGTGCCGGTGGACTTTGTCAGCACCCACGTGTATCCCACCGATGCCCAGGCGCCGCTGTTCGGCAAGCAGCGGGCCCATAAGTTCGAGGACGTCATGCCGGTCGGTATTCGTGCCGTCAGGCAGCAGGTGGAGGCCTCGCACAAGCCCAATCTGCCGCTCTGGATTACCGAGTGGGCCGCGCAGAACCCGGCCTTTATTGCGGACACGACGAAGCGGCTGAGCGGGGTGCTGGAGGGCATGTCGTACTGGACCTTCAGCGCGGTCTTCGAGGAAAACGGCATACCGGGAAGAATCTTCGGCGGGACGTTCGGGATGCTCGATCAGTGGGACATTCCCCGTCCGTCGCTGCACACCTTCGCGTTGATGCACCGGCTGGGCGACCAGCAGCTTGCCTCGAACGACGCGCCGGTTATGGCGACGCGCCGCGCGGACGGCTCCCTCGCCGTGTTGGTGTGGAACCTGATCCCGAGGGATCCGGCCATCAACCCGGAGCGCGTGAACTACCTTTCGAACGAAGGGGCGTGCCTCATGTTGGACGGGCCGCGGCGCACCTTCCAATTCAAATTCCAGGGCCTCAACGGGCGGGAGTCGGCTCGGGTCACATATGTGGACGACAAGCGCGGGTGGGCCGTTCCGGCGTGGCGAGCCATGGGCAGCCCGCAGTATCCCACCAGGGAGCAGATCCAGCAGCTTCGCGCGGCGGGCGAATTGCAGCCGGCCGAGGTGCTTCCGATCCGTCAGGGCAGCCCGGCGGAGCTCACGCTGGAACTGCCGCCGGAAGGAATCGCGCTCTTGGAGTTCGATCGTTAAGATCCGCGGGAGGCGAAGGAGCGAGTCATGCGCAGGCTATTCATCATTTGGTTGGCGGTTACAGCCCTCGCGGCGGGGGGCTACGCGCAGAGGGGCACCGACCTCAGCGGGACCTGGAAGCTGAATCTCAAGCAAAGCTACTTCGGAATGATGCACTCGATGAGCCAGCTCGGACAGACGCAGACGATCGAGCAGAAGGGATTGAACGTCAAGGAGACGAGGATCCTGGAGCGGGCGGTGGAGTCCGGCTATCTCCGAAACGCGGAGTCCACGGAATCGACGCGCTCCCTTGTCGCGGACGGGAAGCCGCAGCCACTTTTGCCACCCGACCCGAACATCCGCCAGTCGCTCACGGGACTCCGCGCTTACTGGCAGGGCGGATGTCTGATAGTGCTGGAGGAGGCCGGCATGTCGAAGACCAGGCGGACCTACTTCCTCTCCGAAGACGGAAAGCAGATGACCATCCTGGTGGAAAGCTCCAGTAACTCCATGGAGTCGGAACAAAAGCTGATCTTCGACAAGCAGTAGGAACGGGACCCTGTTATCCGCTTCGACTTCTGCCCAGCTCCGCCTTTGCCTCGGCGAACTTCCGGGCGGCGAATTCCAGGTCTTCGCGCGAGTGCGAGGCGGAGACCTGGACGCGGATGCGGGCCTTGTCCTGCGGCACCACCGGGTAGGAAAAGGCGATCACGTAGATCCCCTTGGTAAGGAGCAGGTCCGCCAGACGAACGGCGGCGGAAGCGTCGCCCACCATCACCGGTACGATGGGGTGCTCGCCGGCGAGGATCTGGAAGCCGAGCGAAGTCATGCGCTCGCGGAAGAACGCCGTGTTCTCCCACAAGCGGCGGCGCAGGTCGTCGGACCCGGTCAGGAGGTCCAGCACTTTCAGGCAAGCGGCGGCAATGGACGGGGGCAGGGAATTGGAGAACAAGTACGGGCGGGACCGCTGGCGCAGCAGGGCGGCGATCTCGCGCCTGGTCGCCGTGTACCCGCCGCAGGCCCCGCCGAGCGCCTTGCCGAGCGTGCCGGTCAGGATGTCCACGCGCCCCATGACGCCGCAGTGCTCGGGCGTGCCGCGTCCCGTTTTGCCGGCGAAACCCACAGCGTGAGAATCGTCCACCATGACCATGGCGCCGTACCTGTCGGCCAGGTCGCAGATCTCGCGGAGCCTGGCGATGTAGCCGTGCATGGAGAAGACGCCGTCGGTGGCGATGAGAGTGTGACGCGCGCCCGCGGCTTCCTTGAGCCTGGCATCGAGGTCGCCCATGTCCGAGTTGCGGTAACGGAACCGCTGGGCCTTCGACAACCGAATCCCGTCGATGATGCTGGCGTGGTTGAGTTCGTCCGAAATGACCGCGTCGTGCTCGTCAAGCAGGGTTTCAAACAGGCCGCCGTTGGCGTCGAAGCAGGAGTTGTAGAGAACCGCGTCATCGGTTCCAAGGAATTCACTCAAGCGGCGCTCCAGTTCCTTGTGGATGGTCTGCGTGCCACAGATGAACCGCACCGAGGCCATGCCGAATCCCCACCGGGCCAAAGCCTCCTGCGCCGCCCTGATTACTTCCGGGTGATTGGCCAAACCGAGATAGTTGTTGGCGCAGAGGTTCAGGACCTCTCCCTGGGGCACCCTCACCCGGGCCTGCTGCGGCGTCTGGAGCACGCGCTCTTCCTTGTAGAGGCCGGCGCGCGCGATCTCATCGAGCTTGGTGGCGAGCGACTGCTGAATCTTGCCGTACATTTTAGCCGGCCTCCTACTCCAGTGTCCAGGAATTGGCTGGACGGTGGGGCAGGCCATCGTCATTTGTGGCCTGCCAACTGCGGCCAAACGCAGACGACAGAAGACGATCGTCTGCGCCACACATCCTGGAGTCAGTCATGTCCAGCCAATTCCTTGACGCTGCCCTACACCCGCCAGTCCAGGATGACTTTTCCGGACTGGCCGGAGCGCATGGCTTCGAAGCCCTTTTCGTATTCGTGCCAGGCCAGGCGGTGCGTGATCACCGGCGAGATGTCCAGCCCCGACTCGAGCATCACGGTCATCATGTACCAGCTCTCGTACATTTCCCTGCCGTAGATGCCCTTGATCGTGATCATGTTGAAGATCACGCGGTTCCAGTCGATGGCAATCTGGCCCTTGGGAATGCCGAGCATGGCGATGCGGCCGCCATGGCACATGTTGCCGAGCATCTCGCGGAAGGCCGAGGCGTTGCCCGACATCTCCAGTCCCACGTCAAAGCCTTCCTGCATGCCGAGCCGCTTTTGCACCTCCGCCAGCGGCTCCTGGCGCGTATCCACCGCAAGCGTCACACCCAACTTGCGGGCGAGATCCAGCCGGTACGGGTTCACGTCGGTGATGACTACGTGCCGCGCGCCGGCGTGGCGCACCACCGCGGCGGCCATGCTGCCGATGGGACCGGCGCCGGTAATGAGCACGTCCTCGCCCAACACTTTGAAGGTGAGGGCCGTGTGTACGGCGTTGCCGAACGGGTCGAAGATGGCAGCGATCTCGAGCGGAACAGTGGGCCGGTGACGCCAGATGTTGCTCATGGGAAGCACGACGTACTCGGCGTAAGCGCCGGGACGCTGCACGCCCAGCCCCAGCGAGTGTGCGCACAAATGGCGGCGGCCCGCCAGGCAGTTCCGGCAGAGGCCGCAAACGACGTGGCCTTCGCCGCCGACGATTTCACCGGGATGGAAGTCGGCGACGTTGGAGCCGACCTCCACCACCTCGCCTACGAACTCGTGCCCGATGACCATGGGAACCGGGATCGTGGCCTTGGCCCAGTCGTCCCACTCGTAGATGTGCAGATCCGTGCCGCAGATCCCTGTTAACAGCACCTTGATCAGGACATCATTGATTCCGGGCTTTGGCTGTGGAACATCCTCCAGCCACAAACCCGGTTCAGGCTTGCTCTTGGCCAGCGCGCGCAATCGTCACCTCCGCTTGCTTACAGAGAGTATTCCAGGATTTCGGTTTTCCCATCCTGGCCACCCTTCATTCTATACCCACGGGCCTCGATGAAAACGGGAGGCGTCGGTTGACGGGCGGGAAGAACCACCACTGAGGGACTCCCCAAGGTGGGGTGGTCAGCTACATGCTCGCCAACCTGTACATGAACCGTTTGTCAAAGGGCTGGCGGAACACCAAACGGGGAGAGCAATTCCGGGCCCGTGTGGTCAACTATGCGGACGACTTCGTGATTCTGAGCCGCGGCAAAGCGGTGGAGGCACTGGATTGGACGCGTGGGGTGGTCACGCGGCTGGGACTCACCCTGAATGAGGTGAAGACCAGCATCAGGCAAGCGCGCAAGCAAAGCTTCCGCTTTCTCGGTTAACCGGGGAAAACCCGCCGCACGGAATCTTAGGGGAGGCAATGGAAACGTCGGCATCATTCGAAGCCCGGTCCGCGCCATTGCCTTACCCGACAACGGTCGTTTTTCGGGGGTGTGTAACCTTTCCCGGCGTCGCGTCGTAACAATTCTGGATCGCCTTCTTGATCTCAGCCGGCGTCAGGACAGGGTTCTGCAAGCCCTGGATGTGGAGAACTTCACGCTCTAGCCCGGAGGCAACGGGGGTGCTCCAGTTTGTCCCCGAACCACTCATGAGTGCACGAGCTGATCGTGTTGGAGGCGGAGCGGGCGGGGGTGAACAAAACGGTGTCAGCCACCGTCCCGGCTAGGAATTCACGGCGGCCAGACATTTCTTCGGCCTCTTTCACTTATGATTCCAGGGCTGCCTGCAGCATGGCCCTGGCGTAAGCGACGCAGAACGTTGTGCCCGTGTAGCCGCCACCCCCTGGGTAACCGCCGATACGTCCACCGGTGCTCAGTTTGGCATACTCGCGGTCATAGTCGAACGCCCGCGGGTGCTCGGGGTAGATCGTTCGCGTGTATTTCTGCCGCACGACCTCCTTCATCACGGCGAACAGGTCCACCTGGCCCTCGTCGAGGGACACCTCGGTGTATCTCTCGTAGGGCTTGATCACCCGCACGTTGCGGAAGTGCATGTGGTTGATGCGGTCCCTGCTGGCAAAGTAGCGGCAGACTTCCACCGGGTCCTCGCCCATCTCCCTTGTCACTCCGCAGTCGAACGTAATCCCTTTCGAAGGGCTGTCCGCGATCGAGATGAGTTTCTTCCAGCCCGCCACTGACCCCATGATCTGCTGGGAGCCGCGGCTGACGGGCGCCGGAGGGTCGTTGGGATGCAGTGCCAGCCTGACGCCTGACCCCTGGGCCACCGGCACTACAGCCTTCAGGAAGTAGGTAATGTTGTTCCACATCTCGTCGAGGTTGTGGGCGCCTTCCTCCGGCAGCGGCGGCAGGCCCTTCATCTTCTCGTAGTCGAAGCCTGTGTGCCCTAAGCCGGCTCTTCCCGTTTCCTCGAAGTAGCCCTCCATGGCGCGATGCGCATAGAAGTTGTACTCGATCACCGGCAGCCCCGCCTTTCCTGCGGCACGGATCGACTGGATGACTTTGTCGATCTCCTCGTCGCGGCCCGGCCGTCCGTAGATGGTGTTGTTGAACCCGCTGATCATGATGTTGTACAGGGTCAAACCGGCGGCTTTGCACCGCTCTATCTGGGCTCGGATGTCGGCTTCTTTCCATGGAAGCTGGCCCCCTCCCCCGATCACATAGTCTTCGCCAAGCTGCTTCACACGTCGCATGCCGGATTCATCTCGCCCTCCTCCCAGGCAGATCTTGGGAGTGTTAGGCCCTTCGACAACCGGCCACTGGGACGATGCGGCGGCTTCAAAAGACGGTGCGAAGGCCGTCGCACCAGCGGCTTGTATTAGGTTCCTTCGTGACAAATGGCGATTCATGAATTCCTCCTCGTGAATGACGGGATGGGCTAGGACGGGAGTCCCACCCCACCAGTTCAACCACAATTTCCTTTTTGGCCTTGCGGCCGACATCGGCATACCACGATCGGCCTGTCTTGGCGCCGTTGAAGCTCAGCCTTTTCCTCCTGAATGCCTTCCCTGCAGTCCCGAGAGGGTCGTCCTGCTCCTCCCGAGGGCCCAGTGGCCAAGCAATTGCGGCTCTTTCGCCTGATTCCACCGACACCTTTCCGTCCCCTACCCCCTCGTTGATGCTGTGAGAGCGCTGCAGTCGAGGTGGTGCTGTAGACTAGCCACCACCACGTTTCACTAGCCTCGCTTCGCTCCGATCGTGATCGGCATCCCGTCGGAATCACCGATTGGCATCGTCGGAATACGCAACTTGCGGATATTGTTGTCCTGCCTCTCGCGCGCGGCCATGAGGGGCCACGTGCTGGCAATCTTGTCTGTGCGCACGAACAGGAAGCCCGTGGCGTGCGGCGCCGGCATCCACTTGTGCAGGCTTGTGCCGTAGTAGTCGCAATCCAGATCCGAGTACTTGAATGGGAGGTGCGCGAAGGCGTGCGCACCGTCCAGAATCGTCAGAATGCCCCGTTGGCGGGCCATCTGGCAGATCTTCTTGACCGGGAAGATCTTGCCGGTCATGTAGGTCACGTGGCACAGCAGAATCACGCGCGTCTTGGGCGTGATGGCCTGCTCCAACCGCTGGTAGAGGTCGTCCAGGGACGGCGGAGGGTTAGGGGAGGAGAACTGCTTCATTCCGATGCCATCGCGCCGCTCGCGCTGCCTCCAGGTGGTGATCATGCGCGGGTAATCCTGATCGGTGGTCAGCACTTCATCGCGCAGCTTCAGATCGATGCCCATTTGCGCGAATTCGAGGGCCTCTGAGGCATTGCGCGTGATGGCCAGCTCTTTCCGGATAGCACCCAAACGTGTTCGCCAGCCGTAGAGGCACGCCCTCGACTTCGGGCTCGAGCGCACTCCACAGCGCGTAGACCGGCGCGCGGTTGCTGAACTCCAGCGCCCGGCGCATGGCTTCCTGTACCACCTTCGGCGAAGGGCTAACTCCGCCGTTGTTCAGATTGATGAGGGTGCGGTCGACCGTGAAGGCTTGCTGGATTTCGCGCCAGTAGTCCCTACCCCGCCCCACCTCTTCGGCCGGCCGCCGCTACGCCCGAAACCACCGTCGCCAAGAAACCTCTGCGATGTATCATGGCAAATCTATCCAGTCTCCGGGATGCCTACTGCAAGTCAGGTCATGCGGGACCCGACTTCGGATCCCAGACGTGAAACTCTTGGCTCTGCGCAAGAATCTGATGGCCCCCCGTTTTATTGGGTGTTTCTGAAAGATGCCTCCTCGTCTCGCGCACTGCCGTAGGTGCCCAGATCCTCCGAGAACCAATGCTGATAGGGATCTGAGGACAATTTTACCCCTTTGGGGGCGGCCAGAGTCGCACGGCGGCCGTTTGCCCGGTCAGGCGCTCTGCGGCCAGCCACGCCCGTGGAACGCATATTCTCTGGTGGCCGGTCAGGTCGCCGTGCCAACGATCAAGAGATCGGACCCTCGAAGAAAATCCCCACAGGGAAGAAGAGCCTGTCAACCTCCATGGAATGAGGCAGTTCCAAAGGTCGGCAAGCGGGCTCGATGCGTCGGAACTGTGGCTCCCGATCTGGAAAGGACTCCCGCCGGCCTAAGCAGTCGGGCTATCCGCCACCGACGGGTCGAAGCCCCAAAACCGCAGACCCACAACATTCTGAAAGCCACGCCGATTGACCACTTCGTCGGATTCCCGCGGAGGCCCAAACTCTTCTGCCCTGTGTACCCCTCACGATGCCGGCCGCGCTCCGGAGGTCCGCCCGGCATCATCTCGCTTTCCTTAAAAATACAGCTTCAGCCCCAACTGAATCACCCTGTTGTTATTTGTATTGTTGTAAGTAGCACTATACAGGGGCTGCACATTCGTAGCCGGAGGTACAGCATAGTTCTTGTAATCGAGCGAGTTGTACAGATAGAAGTAGTCATTGCTCCCGTTAAAGTTTACGTGGTTGAAGGCGCTATAGGCTTCGCACCGGAACTCCAGCCGCATCTGCTCGTGAATCGGGAACTCCTTCAGGATGGACAAGTCGATAGTTTTCGCTGTGGGGTATCGGGCGTAACCCATCGTGCGCGGCGCATTGCCGAAAGAGAAACGTGCAGCCGGCGAAAACGCGGCGAAGTTCAGATAGGGCACTACGGCTCCAGTGCCATTATTGCCAGCCCAGATCGGATTTTGAAACGGCACTCCCGGAACTATGTTAGGACGGATGAGGCCGTAGTCCGTTGGCCAGCCGGCGTTCGCGCTGTTCCCCTGATAATCCTGCCATGGCTGGCCGCTACGGACAGTACCGACCCCGCCAAGCTCCCAGTGTCCAATCACTTGGTCGATCACACGGTTCACGCGACCCGCCAAAAGCTGACCTCGCCCAAAGGGCAAGTGGTAGGCAAAGGAATAAGTCAGCGCATGAGGAATGTCATTGACCGCATACGACCACTCCCCTGCCCGGCTGTTGTACGACTGCGGGAATCCTCTCCCGAACCAACTGACGTTCTGGCTGCAAAACACCCCTTCGCACGAAGAGTCATCCAAGAGTTTGCTGAACGTATAGCCTACAGTGAATTGCAGGCCGTCAGAATAGCGCTTGTCGAGTTTCAATTGGAGTGCATGGTAACTGGAGTTATATCCCTGTACCAAAGGATTCGAGATAGCGGTTACCAGGGGATTGGCCCGCATCTGGTCCCCGTAAGAAATATTGGCCACCGCCCCGTTGATATCTTTAGCCCCGTACGGGTTCGGTACCTGCCGCGTCATATCCACGCCCTGCAAAAACGCCGCCTGGTATTGGCTGAGATCCTGTAGGTTGCTGCGCCCCATCTGTCCGAATAGCTGGGTGCCCCGCGAACCTACATAGCTCGCCTCCCCGCCCAATGTAGGAGTGAACTGGAAGCCCAACCCGACGTTCCACTGCTGCGTGTAGGGGATAGTGACGTGCTTAGACAAAACAGCCACTGAACTGATCTTCGAAAGGTCCGCGAAAAGGCCATTCTTAGGCCACGCCGGAAGGGGCTTGGGCAGGACTATAGTGTTCCAGTCGATATTCACCCAGCCGCCGTCCTGTCCCCCTTGGGAGGCAAGACTCGACGAGCGCGGGTTGAGGTTAGGCATTGCAGCAGTAACGTTGAACAGGGACGAGGTCGGAACGTGCGAAAGGCTGTACCCGGCGCGAAGCACGCGCAGCCAGGGCAAGAATGTCGGCAAGCGGTAAGCGATTCCGGCGCGCGGCTCGAAGTTGTTGTAACGAGTGGGGAACAGCGTGTTGGGAGCACCGCCCAACCCGCTCAACTGCACGGCTCCGACAACAGGGATGCCATCGGAGGTTGTCGCCGGGACCCCGACATACGTGCCCTGGTTATGATGCTTTTCCGATCTTGGGACCTCAACTTGGTAGCGCAACCCCACATTCAAAGTGAGACGCGGAGCAAGCTTCATTTCGTCGTTCAAAAACCCCGCATAATACTTCCAGCGGTACTGGTAAGGGATAGCGTTGGCTGCGATCGAAACTGAATCCGGGAACCCGAGCAGGAAACTGGCAAAGGCGAATCCTGTGTTCGCACTCGGGCGGCCGATGCCGGGATACGTCGCCGTGTTCACGCCGGTACCGATGTTAGTCATTGAAGTGCTGAACCCCCAATTACCCTTTAGTGCGCCCTTATCTGTGGAATTTTGCTGCGGCGCCTGAAATTCGAACCCAAATTTGAGGCTGTGTATACCTTTCATCCAGTTGAAAAAGTCGTTCAACTGAACGTTGTTATCGATTTCCCATATGTCGGTACCGGTGCCGAGGCCTCCCATCCTAGGGAACCCGTAATTCAGATTACTAGGTATACCGTACTCCTGGAACCAGTTCTTGGAGATCGATAGATCGCTGCCGCTCCGATTTGTAAATGTTCGGCTGAAGCCCGAATGGAATTCGTTCACTTTGTCGCCACCCCAGATGTGGGTGTCGGCCACGACGATATTACTACTCCGGTTTCGGTCTGTTGGGACAGTGTCCGCCGGATCGTTCCTACCATATAACCAGCGAAACCCCGTGGTGGGAGCGGTCGCGAAACGAACCGACAACCGGTTGGCGTTGCTCACCACTTGGTCGATCTTGGCCAACCAGCGGTTGTCGGTGTTCTTGACGCTCTGGTTCCCTTGCCAATTAAAGGCGGCTGCACTCAGCGGCATGTTAGGCAGTGGGAAGAACTGCATCAATTTCAGGGCGATTGGGGAAAGGAATTGGGACGGAATTATGTTGCCCGGCCATTGAGGGAAGGGTGTGCCAGCCGCGGGCACAATGCGCTTGTTCGTCAAAGCAGTCCCCGACGAGTTGAATTCAAACTGCCGGAAAATCGTGACTGGGTAATTATTTGGGCCACTATCGTACAGGCTCTGCGAAAAATCGCCCTTCCTCTCCAGTGCGGTGGGAACACGTTGGGGCCACATGAAACCCGTGGACTGACGCAAAGGTTCATATCCTGCGAAGAAGAACGTGCGGTTGCGGCCGTCATAAAGCTTTGGCAGGTAAACAGGGCCGCCCACGTCCGCCCCGCCCCGCCACATACGTAACGGGTCCTTCCCCTTAGACCGCACATATCGTGCGGCGTTCATCTTGTCATTCTGAATGAAGCTGAACAACGTGCCATGGAATTGGTTGGTTCCGGATTTCGTGGTCATGTTTACGATTCCGCCCCCAGTGCGGCCGAACTCGGAGCTGAAGGAGTTCGCCTGCACCGACACCTCCGCCACCGCGTCCGCACTGAAGGTGATCCCGATGCGCCCGAAGTAGAGGCTGGTGTTGTCGATGCCGTCTGCTTTGTACTGGGTGCTCCCTTGGCGGCCGCCGGAAATGGAAACCCCTGCCCCCGGGGTGACGACATTCGTATTCCATTCCGATTGTTCGGTACCCGTGAACCCCAGGGCCCAGCCCGAAGGTCCTACCACGCCAGGTAACGTGACCAGCGAGTCCATGGCATTCTGATTTCCAAACGGAAGCGCCGCAATCGTTAGTTCGGTGACCGTGTATTGAATTACCGCGTTCGACTGCTGAAGGAGCTGGGCCTCGCCCGTGACTGTCACCTCTGTAGTCGTCTGTCCTACCGTCAGGGTCAGGTCCAGGGTCACGGTCGTGGAAGTCGCCACCACCACCGGCTCCTGGACCAACTTGGCGAACCCGGCTGCTTCCACCGTGATTCGATAGGAGCCGGGGGACAATGCCGGAAGACTGTATGCTCCCGCACTGCTGGATCGCGCCACTCGCGGAACATTCGTGGCCAGGTTCGTTGCCGTAACCGTTGCGCCAGGAACGAGCGCCCTTTGCGGGTCGAGCACGGAACCTGTGATCGTACCGGTGTTGGTCTGAGCAAAGACAAGACAAGCGAGCAGAATACCGACTCCTATGAGACGGACCATCTGACTCTCCTTTCTGGTTGAGTGACTTACGGGCAGGAACGTCTTCTCGGTTCCTGTGCTAAAAGAAAAGTGTGATTGGACATAGGCACTTTTCTATCAATGAGTTGTGAATCCTCCACAATTCAACGCCTCTACCGTGATGGCGGGAATGCCCTCTGCCCGGGCTTGACATGCCCGATTTCCCTGGACTCTGAAGAGCGGGGGGGCCGATTCGGCTCCCGGAGCAGGTTCCGACCGCTCCGACAAGCCGCCATTCCTTCCCATAGATTCAGAGAAGCCACTACCATCGACATTCCCAGGCTTGGCGGGCGCGGATACGCACTGCCAAGCTCTGTCGCGGAAACCGCACTGGCTGGCAAGTGCAACCATCCACAGGACCTCAGGTGCCGTTACACTTTTCGACTCGGAGCCGTCTTCTTCTTCCGTCGGCCAGGGTCGATTTCTCAACCCTCCTCCCTAAATGGTCGGGAGGATACACCCCAAGTGGCGCTGAGCTAGAATGTGTGTCTTTCAGTGTTGCGCAATGTATCGTAGTCCAACGTGAGAGGATTCTACATCCCATGCGAGGTAAAGTCAAGAGAAAATTTTCAGGTGTCGTAATCCCTCAGTCTCAGGGACGGGGCTGAGGTTACGCGCACTGGTATGGCGCCGGCTTGGAGGCGGGATGCGGCTCAGCCGGGGTTGAGCAGCAGGGCGACGGGGTCTTGAGTGGGATCGGCCGCGAGTTGGTCGAGCACCGACTTGAAGTGGGCTTCCGGGTCGGCGACCCGCTTGGCCAGCCTGTGAACCACGCTCATCAGGACCTCGCGCGTTTTCGCTCCGGCATCGGACTGCGACCCGAAGCTCACCTTGCGGGCGATCACCGTCGGGCGCAGTTCACGCTCGGCCCGGTTGTTGTCGGCCGGCACCGCCCGGTTTTCCACCCAGTGGTACAGACGACGGGCGTTGTCGCGGAAGATGCCCTGAACCTGGCGGACCCCCAAGTGTTGGGCGGGTTGCTCAACCAGATCCAGGATCTGTTGCTGAAGCGGGCGCGCTTGCTCGTAATAGTCGGCGTCGGCGAGCGGCCGCCCGCGCAAGTGCATGGCCTCGGCCAGCAGCGGGATCAACGTGGAGGTGAACCCCGTCACCTCGGCCTCGCCGGGAAACTCCTTGGCCAAGTCCTCCACGTCCCGCATCAGATGCGCGTAACAGTATTGGAGCGCACAGGGCGATTGGTTGTAGGCGTTGTAACGGTCCACCACCAACACGCCGCCCAAGGCTTGCGTCCCCAGCACCTCCTTGGGCACTTGCGCCGAACGCGTCGGGCGAAACAGAAACAGGCTCACCGTCGCGCTGGCGAACAGCCACGCGTAGCCCGAGCGGCCGTCCGTGCGCCAGCCCGTCTCATCGGCGTGCCGCACCGGGGCTTGCCGGTACTCCTCGATCAGCTTCCCCATCACGCCCCGGAACAGGGCCGCCATGCGATGCAGAATCTCGAACACCGCGCCCAAGCCGATACCCAGTTGATCGCACAGCCGCCCCATTGGAATCCCCTGGCGGTAATGCAGGAACACCACCTGAGTGATGAGTTGATTGCCGTACAGACTCTTGGGCAACACCTCCGGCGCGCGCGCCTGCACCGTCTTGCCGCAACGCGGGCAGCGCGCCCGCTCCAACTGATAGAGAATCGGTTCGGCGCGCAGCGGCTGGCTGTCGATGACCGAGCGGTCGCGGTACTCCTTGTGCTCCAACACTCCGCCGCAGTACGGACAGACCGGCCCCGCCGACACCGTTTCGATGCGCGCGGCGTCGCTGTCC
Source organism: Bryobacterales bacterium (assembly GCA_963798455.1). Taxonomy (GTDB): domain Bacteria; phylum Acidobacteriota; class Terriglobia; order Bryobacterales; family Bryobacteraceae; genus CAWCTD01. Next base: position 1,422,847 of record CAWCTD010000003.1, on the reverse strand, counting down.
TCGACCGCCTGGCGCCCGTGGCCGGTGTGTCCCGGCCTGGCGCCGCCGGGCTTGCTGTGCTGCTCCTCGGCCGTGTTGGCCTTCACCGGAATCTTCGCCGAGGGGGTCGAGGAACCGAACGGTCCGATTTCAGCCTTGCGCTCCAGCCGGTGCACTTTCTCGCGCAGGCTTTGGACCTCCTGCTTCAGCCGGTCGATGGTGCGCTGTTTCTCCAGACAGCTTTCGCAGAGGTTGAGGTTTACGTTCACCGCCGGTCCGCCTCTTCCTCTGATTCCTTCCAGATCGGCGCCGCGCTGCTCCGCAACCGCTCGACCACGTTCCGGCACAGCGGGTACACGTAGAGATCCTTCACCGCTGCCCCGTGCAAGGCATGCTCGCGGTCCATGCGCCCGCGCCCGGTGGTCTGGCCCAGCTTGATCCAGTTCGCCGCCCGGTAGCAGGTGCCGCGGAATCGCCCGGCATCCACCAGTGTCTCCAGCAACAGCGGCCGGTAACCATACAGCTTCTCCCAGTCCGCCAGCAACTGCCGTGCGCAGGCGGCCAGGATCTTGCTGGCCAGCCCTTTCACCCGCACCCAGGGCAAAATCAGAAAGCGGTTGTTGTTGACGATGTATGGGAGGTTGCGCGCCCGCTCGCCGTCGTTCCAGCCGATCCATCCATCGCGCGCCGCCATCCTCCAGGCCGGCGAGGACCACAGCAGGCAGGCCAGCACGTTCTCCGGCGCGCGCTCGCTGCGCACCAGATACCGCAGGCTGGCGCCGAACGGCACCCGATAGCCCAGATAGTGATGCCGGTCGAGCAGTTCTTTGAACAGTGCATGATTCCCGCTTTGGTCCGCCGGCCCCCCGCGCACCACCTCCAGCCGCAAGGGCGCAAACTCACCGGCCGAGCCGCAAATCTCCGCTGGCGATTCGCCGCGCGCCGTGCGCGCCACCCGCCGCGGCCCCGGCGCGCCGCGACCCCGCCGCTGGGGCAGCCGCAGCAGGCCCTGCCCGGCCAAGTGCTCGATCAGCCGCCGGCATTCCGGGTTCTTCAGCCCGCCGCTGGGCCGCTTCCACTCCAGCAGTTCACACGCCGTGCGCGCAATCTCGGTAATGCCCAAGCCGGCAAAATCAGAGGTGATCTGACGGATCAGTTCCAGATCGGCGGAGGAGAACTCGCGGCCGGCAAAGCTCAGTGGCGGCAGGGCTGGTTCGCTCATCGGCTCTGGTTCGGACTCCCAGAGTAGAGTACCGAACCTGTCGCCAAATGTCCAGCAAAATCTTCAACCCCGTCCCCGAGACTGAGGGATTACCAGGTGTCTGCGATTCAGGCAGTGGGAGAGGCTCTGGAGGGCGGATGGGGACTGAGGCGCCGCCGGCCCCATAAGAACGGAGAAGTGTCCGAGCGTTTTCGCCGGGGTGCTCGTTCAGGATCAGAGGAGGGTCCCGGGCGCTCGGTGGGGTGAGCGATGGACCTAACGGGAAGCATCAGCGAGAATAGGCTTCCTGCACCGCCAGGGTGAGCGGCGGCGAATTCGGGGCAGGACGGATTCAAGTGAGACCGGGGCTGCGGCTGTGGTGGCCGCGCGTTTTCCAGCAGCGAGTATTGCTCGCGCTCGATACGCCGGAGTTTGTCCCGCAGTTTGCCGCGCACCGGCTCGGCGACGTCCAGCAGGATGCGGCCGTATTCGGCCAGCGTAAGCAGACAAAACCGCTGGCGATAGTACACCGCCACCACTTCCAGCGTCGGCGACAGCAGTTCCCAGCTGCGCTCCCAAACGCTCCGATTCAGCTCCTGGCGACGACGCAAGACCAAATGCGCCTGGATCAGGCTGTAAGCCAGCAGCACACACAGGACTTGGTTGACCACCAGGGAGAAGGCGCAGGAATGCATGCGGGTGAGGTCCTAGAAGCATTTGTATTGTCGGTGCCGCTCTTCGATGGCCGGGCGCAGATCGTAGAGAGAACGGATCTCGGCGGCCGTCCGGCGCGCTGAGGTGCTCACCAGCACCCAGTCTCGCACCTCACCGCGTTCATCCCACTCGCGATTTACCACCGCCGTCAGCGGCACCGGGCACTGGGTCCACTTCAGCAAACCGCGCCCCCTGCCCAGCAGGGTTTGGGACCGATCCGCTGGCGCGGTTGCCGACATGCCGGCTTGCACCTCGGCCTTGCGCCGGGCCAGTGTCTGTCGGCGCTTCGCTTCCCGCTTTTCGACCCGGGGGGCTTGGGCGGGGCGGTCGGTGCTGGCTCCGGTGGGGCGGTAGGGACATAGTGTCCCCAGCAGAAGTCGCGCAGCCGGTTTAGCCCCAGTGCGTCGGCGTGCAGGTCCATGTTGGCCCGCACCGGCAGGATCGTCTCGATACGGTAGTCCTGCTGGAGCCGTCCCATCTGTGCCCCGTCGATGAAACCGCGATCCAGAAGGAGGACCTTGATCACATCGCAGCCCACCGCACGGACCACCTCACCCACCAGTTCATAAAGGATGGGGCACTCGTGCCGCCACCCGGAAACGACCCTCGCTGCCACCACAAGAAAGAAGTACAGTTGCCGGTTGGCGTGGATCAGGCCCACCAGCTTGTAGCAGCGGTGCTGCTGGTGGCGTCGGGGATCGGCCTGCTCGGCATCGACGGGATGGTTGTGCTCGTCGAACCGCAGCAGGCCCTCATAGTGTTCATTGTCGGGGACGAACAGATTGGAGCCGTCGCCGATGAACAGGTCTTCTTCATCGAAGAGCCCCAGCGAGCGTAAGCATCGCGGCACTTCCCGGTTGAACCAAGCGTGAAACGGACCAGGAGGATCCATTCCAGTTCCTTGGCGAAGCAGGGTTTGTAATAATCGGGGAACACCGCGCTATATGCCGTCAGGTTGCAGCGGGAAAATCTAATGTACAGGGGAATTATGACCCAGGTGACCTGCCCCCGTTGTCTCTACCAGTGATAACTAGAGAAGCTCATGTCAGACTACCACTGCTGAGGCTGGGCTTTGGGATGCCCCCGAGGGGGCATCCCAAAGCGGCGCGCCTCGGGCGAACTCCTCGGGCGTCCGGTAGCCCAGACTGCTGTGCGGCCGCTCCCGGTTGTACTCCTCCCGCCACGCCTCGATCTTTCGCTTGGCTTCGTTCATCGTCGGAAACCAGTTGGCATTCAGGCACTCGTCCCTCAGGCGCCCATTGAAGCTCTCCACCCGTCCGTTCTGCATCGGCCGTCCCGGCTGGATGTGAATCAGTCGGATTTGCTGCTCTTCGCACCAGGCCAGGAAATGCCGGCTGGTGAACTCCGGGCCGTTGTCGCAGCGTAACGCTTCGGGCTTGCCGCGTTGCTGGATCACCCACTCCAGCACCCGCGTCACCCGCCGGCTCGACAGACAGCTATCGACTTCGATGGCCAGGCACTCGCGCGTGTACTCATCCACTGCGGTAAACGCCCGCACAGCGCGGCCCGTCGCCAAACCGTCCATCACGAAGTCCATGGCCCACTCCTGATTGGCGCGCGTCAGTTGGGCCACCGGCGCCGCAGGCCGCAGCAGTCGCTTACGCCTCAGCCTCAGCACCGCCAGATGCTCCTCCCGGTACAGCCGGTACAGCTTCTTGTGGTTCATCTTCCAGCCGCGCCTCTCCATCAACACACCCAGCCGCCGGTAGCCGTAGCGTGGTTTCTGCTTGGCCAGGGCGACCATCTCCTCCCGCAGCCGGCCGTCATCGCGGGCTAGCGGTTCGTAGCGGTAGCTGCTGCGGTCCACCTCCAAGAGCTTGCAGGCCTGGCGTTCGCTCATCGCAAACTCCTCGATGACGAACGCCACGTCCCGCCTTCCTCCTACAAGCTCCAGCCGTTTTTTCGGATCACCGCCTTCAGCGCTTCGCGGTCCAGACTGAGATCCGCCACCAACTTCTTCAACTCGCCGTTCTCCCGCTCCAGTTCCCGCAAACGCCGGGCTTCACTCACATCCAACCCGCCGTACTTACTCTTCCAGGTGTAGATCGTCGCCTCGCTCACACCCAGGTCCCGAGCCAGATCCGCTACCTTGCGGCCGGCCTCCATCTGCTTCAGCACACCGATGATCTTCTCTTCGGTGTAGCGGCTCTTCTTCATCTCGAAGCTCCTCTCCCTTTCTGGAGCTTCTCAATTATCCCTGGTGTAGTTTACGGGGGGCAGGTCACAGGCACTCGTCTTGTCCTGGACGTCTTCCTACTGGTCCCACTCCAACATCGGGAAGTCCACCACCTATTCGCAAGTGCCTCAATTCTGGGGTGGGATATGACTCGGGAATCCTGAAGTTGTGCGCTTGGTCTTGCATACGTTCAATGCTGACTGAGCAGCGCTCTTTGCTTTTCACTGTGCCGGATGCAGAGCGAAATCCAGTGCCTTCCCGGCGTGCAGCAGTGCCGTGTTGAAGAGCGGCACGTCGCAGTGTTGCGGTTGCAGCAGCAGCGGTATCTCCGTGCATCCGAGGACAATCCCCTCTGCGCCCCGGCCGCGCAGACGTTCGATGATCTCCAGAAACAGCCGCCGGGAGCTGGGCCGAATCTCGCCCCGGCACAATTCCTGATAAATCACTTCGTTCACCTGTTGCTGATCACCGGGTCCTGGAACGAGCACCGCGACTCCCGACCGCTCCAGCCCATCGCGGAAGAATCGCTCACTCATCGTGAATACGGTCCCCAGCAAGCCTACGGACCGAAGCCCTGCCGCGAGAATGGCTTCCGCCGTGGCTTGCACGATGCTGAGTAGGGGCATGTGTACAGCTCGTTGCACTTCCTCGAATACAATGTGCATCGTGTTGGTTGCGATAAGCCCAAAGTCGGCGCCCGCCAGATGCAGCCGCTCCAGCGCCTCAGCCATTTCCCGTGCAGCCTCATTCCATTGCCCTTTGTGCTGCCAGTCCACAAACTTGTTGAAAGTTCACGCTATAGATCAGGATCTCCGGATACCCGTAGTCGCCAAACCGCGCCGTGTAAGTCCTTGTAATGTGCTCATAGTAGAGCGCGGTGGACTCTGGGCTCATGCCGCCAAGGATGCCTATCTTCTTCATCTCGCCTCCAGAATCAGCGCGCCGACCCGTTTTCCTGACAACAACATGCCTCCAAAGATCGGCCCCATGCGGGGACCGCCGAACGTGGCGCAGACGGCCATACCCGTCACCCTCAATCCCGGAAAAGCCTCCGCGACTCGTTCGACAACGAACATCTCTCCGCCTGCTGCGTCCATCGGCCCTTCACCGAACCTCGCAGAAACCATCTACGGGGAGAGGATGTCTCGCCTGCGAAGCTGTTCCACCCGCTATTTTGCTTTCTGCCCCTTGATGGTCTGGGTCTTGTGCGCGCCCTTCGTGGTATGCACGAGGAATCCATCCGCACCCTGCAGCCACACTTCGGCGAGCACGTAGTCCGTCACATATTCCGTATAGGACGGCTCGAAGTCCCCAACAAGGTCGAATACTAGCTGGGGCTCTGCCAGAGGCGGACTCGGCTGCGCCAGCCTCTTCGTGAAGGGGACCCGAAATTCCTTGCCTGTCGCTTCCTGCCGCAGCGTGACTTGACCGTCGTCCTTTTGGGCGACCCGGTATTCACCGGTGGGGAGCTCTATGCCGCCGGCCTCGAACGTGAACGGGATCTTGAACGTGTCCTGGGCAAGGGCCTCCGTAGCCCCCGCGACGAGGGCCAAGGCCGTTGCCGCCACCGCCCAAACTGCCAAACGCTTCATCTGAACCCTCCTTTTCCCGGGTCAAGAACGGGCGGCACGCACACCCTCCTTGGCCGTGCCGCTCCCGACTCGACCGTGCCCGGGATCACCCTGACTCCAGCTAGCTGAACCACTCCTCCTCAGCGCGCGCGGCCGGCAGACGCCGGCGGGGAGGAACGCCGTTCTTCAGTGCGTCTTCCATGGCCGTGACGAACGTGTCGATTTCTTCGAGCGTCGTGTAAATGTTCGGCGACACCCGGAGGGCCTGATAATCGAAGACCTGGTTCGGCGGGGCTCCGCCGACGAGCGGGACGACGATGATCCGGTACTTGTCCATCAGAAATTTCGCGAGGTCCCGGACGTCGATCCCGTCGATGTCGACCGCCGCGACGCCCCACGCCTGGGCGGGCTCGCTGAGATCCGTCAGTATCTTGATGCGCGGATGGACCTTGAGGGCGTTGGCCCAGCGCAGGGTCAGATAGCGCAACCGGGCCGCCTTGCGCTCGGCGCCGATGGCCTGATGGAAGGCCAGAGCCTCGCCGAGCGCCGCCCGGATGGCCCACGGATGCGTCCCGATGGCCTCGAACTTTCGGATGTCGTTGTCCTGCTGCTCGGGGGCTGCCTGCAGGGGCCAGAATCTCGGGATCATCTCCTTGCGAACGTAGAGGCAGCCGTTGCCGATCGGCGCCAGCAGCCACTTGTGCAGGCTGACGCCGTAGGCGTCGCACTCGAGGTCCCGCAGCTTGAACGGGAATTGCCCGAGGGCGTGGGCGCCGTCGACGATGGTGACGATCCCCTTCGAGCGGGCCAGGCGGGAGAGCCGCTGCGACCGGAAACAGCTGGGCCGTCAGGTTGGTGATGTGGCAGAAATGGAAGACTTTCGTCTTCGGCGTGATGGCCTTCTCGAACCGCCGGTAGAGATCGTCCGCCGTCGTCGGGACGGGGAATTGAAGGCGCGTCACCTTGATGCCTTCGCGCCGCATGCGCTGGTCCCACGTCGTCAGCATGCGGGGGTAGTCCTGCTCGGTGGTGAGCACTTCGTCCCCGGCCTTGAGGTCGATCCCGTTCTGCACGATCTGGAGCGACTCGCTGGCGCCGCGCGTCAGGGCCATCTCCTCCGGCTCGCATCCGAACTCGGCGGCCATGCGTAGGCGGATCGTCTGGATGTTCCTGGCCACCATGGCCTTGATAATAGACGGGCACCATGTTGATCATGTCCATGTAGCGCCAAGTCCGATTCGAGCGCGACCCGGGGCGTCGGGCAGGTAAAGCCGTTATTCAGGTTGATCAGCGTGCGGTCCAGCTTGAAGGCCAGCTGGATCTCCCGCCAGTAGAACTCGTCTTTCGCGACCTCTTCGGGCGAGATGTTTGCGACCGACTGGGAAGCTTCCAGGACGCGGGCGAGAACCATCCCTGTGGCCGCGGACGCGACTGTCCCGGCGGCTCCGGCCGCACGCAGAAATGACCGTCGACTCCTCATCGTAGAACCCATCGAAAACCTCCTTGCCAGGATTACCATTTTGGCTCAGGATTTCCGTTTTCGCTTCCTGGCGCGTTCTAGTATACACCCAACTGCCTCCGTTGGAGCCAGAGTCTAATCCCGAATCCTTTCATTTTCTCGATCCCAGGAGACCCTAGTGGGCAAGGACGAAGCCAGTCGCCTTCCTTCGGGCAGAGAGATAACCGGAAGTGCTTCATTTCAAGAGATCTTTCATGCGCCTCTCCCTCTTCGTCCCACCTTCCACCTGTTTGCTTGCCTTCTGCCGTCCCTTATCCGGTCGGCAAGGGCAGCGGGGCGATTCGCCGCACCATGCTTCCAAACAGTCGCTGCGTCAGATGCCCCTCCGCCAGCGGCTCCTGGCGCGTATCCACCGCAAGCGTCACACCCAGCTTGCGGGCGAGATCCAGCCGGTACGGGTTCACGTCGGTGATGACTACGTGGCGCGCGCCGGCGTGGCGCACCACCGCGGCGGCCATGCTGCCGATGGGACCGGCGCCAGTGATCAGCACGTCCTCGCCCAACACTTTGAAGGTGAGGGCCGTGTGCACGGCGTTGCCGAACGGGTCGAAGATGGCCGCGATCTCGAGCGGAACAGTGGGCCGGTGACGCCAGATGTTGCTCATGGGAAGCACGACGTACTCGGCGTATGCGCCGGGGCGCTGCACGCCCAGCCCCAGCGAGTGTGCGCACAAATGGCGGCGGCCCGCGAGGCAGTTCCGGCAGCGGCCGCAAACGACGTGGCCCTCGCCGCCGACGATTTCACCGGGATGGAAGTCGGCGACGTTGGAGCCGGCCTCCACCACCTCGCCTACGAACTCGTGCCCGATGACCATGGGAACAGGGATGGTGGCCTTGGCCCAATCGTCCCATTCGTAGATGTGCAGATCCGTGCCGCAGATCCCTGTGAGCAGGACCTTGATGAGGACGTCGTTGATCCCCGGCTTCGGCCGTGGAACCTCCTCCAGCCACAAACCCGGTTCAGCCTTGCTCTTGACCAGCGCGCGCAATAGGCACCTCCGCCTCGTCTCTAACCACTATTATCCTCTGGACGCACTGCACCCCTCCAGGGATACCATTCTGGACCGAAAGGGGTGAAAATAGAAACAAGAGGGGTGAGGATGAACCTCACACTGGAGTTCCCTAACCACAACAAGAAAGCCAAACGCTCATGACTCGACAAAACGTGCCGCTCGGTAGACTCATGGGGATTCCCATCGGTCTGGACTACTCCTGGTTCTTGATCTTCGTTCTGCTGACCTGGATGCTGGCGACCGGTTACTTTCCCGCCGAGTTCCACGGCTGGTCGCCGTTCGTGTACTGGATCGTGGGGGCAGTTACCGCCGTACTGCTGTTCGCCAGTGTGCTGGTGCACGAACTCGGGCACTCCGTAGTCGCCTTGCGATTCAACATCCCGGTGCGGAGCATCACGCTATTCATCTTCGGCGGTGTAGCCCAAATCGCCTCTGAACCACCGAGCCCGAAGGCCGAGTTTCTCATCGCCATTGCCGGACCCATCACAAGTTTCCTCCTGGCGGTGTTTTTCACGGTTTTGAAGCCGGTGTTTGAAGGCATCCAGCCGCTGTGGGGGTTGGTCAAGTACCTCGCCTACATCAACTTCGCGCTGGCAGTTTTCAACCTCGTTCCCGGTTTCCCGCTGGATGGCGGCCGGGTGTTCCGCGCCATTGTCTGGGCTGTGACCAAGAACATGCGTCGCGCGACGCTGATCGCCGCCAACGTTGGCCGAACCTTTGGGTTCCTGTTCATATTTCTCGGCGTCTGGCAGATCTTCGGGGGCAATTTCGGAGGCGGGCTCTGGATCGCCTTCATCGGCTGGTTTCTCGACAGCGCCGCTGCCGCGCAAGTGCATCAAGTGATGTTCCAGGGGATGCTGGTCGGCCACACGGTCTCGCAAGCCATGAGCAGTCACTGCGTCTCGGTCCCAGCGGACCTGACGCTGCAACAACTGGTGGACGACCACATCCTGGGCGGCGGATTCCGCTGCTTTCTGGTCAATCGCGGTGGCAACACAGTAGGTCTGATGACCCTGCACCGCGTCAAAGAGGTGCCCCGGCAAGATTGGGTGAGGACCACGGCCGCGCAGGTGATGCTTCCGCTTGCGGATCTGAAACGAGTGGCCCCGGTCTCCGAACTCGGAAGCGCTCTTCAGTTGATGGACCGGGACGGTGTCAACCAACTCCCGGTGATGACCGACGGCCAAGTCGTCGGTATGCTCAGCCGCGAAGACGTCATCTCCTACCTGCGCACGATGCAGGAACTAGGCGCCTAGCGCAGTGATGGAAGAATCATCCGCCCAGACAGCTAGACCATTGGTCCTGACGATCAATGGAGGCTCCTCGAGCATCAAGTTCGCACTTTATCGGAGAGGCGAACCGTTGGAACGATTGCTTCATGGAGCGGTGGAGCGCATCGGCTTGCCGGGCACGAATCTGACCTTCCATGATGCCGCCCTGAACCAGACGGACAGCTTCAGCATGGAAGCCTCCGATCACCGGTCGGCGGCGGATTCCTTAATCGATTGGATGGAAGACCGGCTTGGTTTCGCCTCGGTGACGGCGGTGGGACACCGAGTGGTCTACGGCATGCATCACGCCGATCCTGAGCGCGTCACACCGGAGTTGCTCGACGAGTTGCATCGCATCAGGCCCTACGATCCCGATCATCTGCCTCGGGAGATTGATCTGATCGAAGCCTTCCGCCGGCGCCATCCGAAGCTGGCTCAGGTGGCCTGTTTTGACACGGCGTTTCACCGCACCATGCCGCGCGTGGCCAAGCTACTGCCGATTCCGCGCCGGTTCGAACGTCATGGGAATACAGCGATACGGTTTCCACGGGCTGTCTTACGCCTTCCTCATGGAAGAACTCGCCCGCTTGGCCGGCGCCAAGGCAGCGCGAGGACGCGTCATTCTGGCTCACCTTGGGAACGGGGCGAGCCTGGCTGCGGTGCGCGAAGGCAAGAGCCTCGACACGAGCATGGGGTTTACGCCGACAGCCGGGGTGCCGATGGGCACACGGCCGGGTGACCTGGATCCCGGTGCTGCATGGTACATGATGTGGAAGGGCAATCTGACCCCCACACAGTTCAACCACATCATCAATCACGAATGCGGCCTGCTCGGCGTTTCGGAAACCAGTTCCGACTTGAGGGATTTGATCGAGCGCCAGGCGAGCAACGTCCGTGCCGCCGAGGCGGTAGAACTGTTTTGTTACCAAACCCGCAAATGGATCGGGGCGTTCGCCGCCGTGCTCGGCGGACTGGACACGCTGGTGTTCGCCGGCGGCATCGGCGAGAACTCCGCGGAAGTGCGGACCCGTGCATGCAGCGGTTTGCGCTTTCTCGGTATCGAATTGGACGAGACCAGGAACGCCGCTAACGCCCCGGTGATTTCCATCGAGGCAAGCCCGGCCACCGTCCGCGTGATCCGCACCGATGAAGAACTGATGATTGCCCGGGCTGTGTGCCGGCTGCTCGGTGATGAAGGCCAAACCAATGGATAAACACCTGTCTCCCGAACTCTTGCGCAAGATGGATGCCTACTGGCGCGCCGCGAACTACCTGTCCGTCGGCCAGATTTATCTCTACGACAATCCGCTACTGAAGCGGCCGCTGACGCTCGCGGATGTGAAGCACATGCTGCTGGGACACTGGGGCACTACCCCCGGGCAGAACTTCATTTACGTGCACTTGAACCGGGTCATCAAAAAGTACGACCTCGACATGATTTACGTCTCCGGCCCCGGGCACGGCGGCCCGGCCGTCGTGGGCAACACTTACCTGGAGGGCACGTATAGCGAGATCTATCCCAATATCAGCCAGGATGAGGCCGGGCTCCGGAAGCTCTTTGTTCAGTTCTCGTTTCCCGGGGGAATTCCCAGCCACGCATCGCCGGAGTGCCCGGGCTCGATCCACGAGGGCGGCGAGCTGGGCTACTCGCTCAGCCATTCGTTCGGGGCGGTGTTCGACAATCCCAATCTCGTTGTCGCGTGCGTCGTCGGCGATGGCGAGGCGGAAACCGGGCCGCTGGCCACGGCGTGGCACTCCAACAAGTTTCTCAATCCGGCCACCGACGGCGCGGTGCTGCCGATCCTGCATCTCAACGGCTACAAGATCTCCAACCCGACCCTCCTCGCCCGCATCACCCGCGAGGAATTGGAACAGTTGCTCCGCGGTTACGGGTGGACGCCCTACTTCGTCGAGGGTCACGAGCCCGAACTCATGCATGAGGCCATGGCCGCGACGCTCGATACGGCGGTGGAGCAGATCAAGACAATCCAGCAGGACGCCCGCGTCCACGGCAACTTGGCGCGTCCGCGCTGGCCGATGATCGTCCTGAATTCACCCAAGGGCTGGACGGGGCCGAAGATGGTCGATGGCCTTCAGGTGGAAGGCACCTTCCGATCGCACCAGGTGCCGCTCTCCGACCCGGCCACCCATCCCGAACACCTCAAGCTGCTCGAAGACTGGCTGAGGAGCTACCGGCCGGAGGAACTCTTCGATGAGCAGGGCCGCCTGAAGCCGGAACTGGCCGAACTTGCGCCCAAGGGCGAACGGCGCATGGGCGCGAATCCCCACGCCAACGGCGGCATCGTGCTCCGCGACCTGAGGATGCCTGATTTCCGCGACTACGCGGTCGACGTGCCCTCGCCGGGGGTGCGCGGCATCGGCGACACGCACGTGCTTGGGCCCTTCCTGCGAGATGTGGCGAAACTGAACAGTGAGCAGCGGAATTTCCGCGTTTTCGGCCCTGACGAGACGCTCTCCAACGGCCTGCAAGCCCTCTTTGAAGCGACCAAACGCCAATGGGACGCCGCCACCGTGCCGAACGATGAATTCCTCGCGGCCGCGGGGCGCGTGATGGAAATGCTCAGCGAACACCAATGCGAGGGCTGGCTCGAGGGCTACCTGCTCACCGGGCGGCATGGGCTCTTCAACTGCTACGAGGCATTCATCCACATCGTCGATTCGATGTTCAACCAGCACGCCAAGTGGCTGAAAGTCACCGCGCACCTGCCGTGGCGGCGGAAGATAGCATCGTTAAATTACCTGCTGGCCTCCCACGTCTGGCGCCAGGATCACAACGGCTTCACGCACCAGGATCCCGGTTTCATCGACCACGTCGTGAACAAGAAGGCCGAGGTCGTGCGTGTTTACCTTCCGCCGGATGCCAACTGCCTGCTGTCGGTGATGGACCACTGCCTGCGCAGCCGCCATTACGTCAACGTCGTGATCGCGGGCAAACACCCGGCGCCGCAGTGGCTGACAATGGATGCCGCCGTCAAGCACTGCACCGAGGGCATCGGCATCTGGCAGTGGGCCGGCAACGACCAGAGCGTGGCACCCGACGTGGTCATGGCCTGCTGTGGCGACGTGCCCACGCTGGAGACGCTCGCCGCCGTCTCCATTCTGCGCGAGCATCTGCCCGACCTGAAAATCCGGGTGGTCAACGTCGTCGACCTCATGAAGCTGCAGCCGCAAACCGAGCACCCGCACGGGCTGAGCGACATGGATTTCGACGAGCTCTTCACTAAGGACAAGCCGGTTATCTTCGCCTTCCATGCCTACCCCTGGTTGATCCACCGGCTGACCTACCGCCGTACCAACCACGACAACATCCACGTCCGCGGCTACAAGGAAGAGGGCACCATCACCACGCCCTTCGACATGGCGGTGCTGAACGATCTGGACCGTTTCCACCTCGTGATGGACGCCATCAACCGCTTGCCGCAGACCGGCGACAAGGGCATCTACCTGAAGCAGCAGCTCAAGGACAAGCTGATTGAGCACAAGCAGTACATCCGCAAGTACGGCCAGGATATGCCGGAAATCCGCAACTGGATGTGGAGCAAATCCATATGAATACGAAGGAAGATCTGAAGTCCCTGCCGTTGCCTGAAATGCAGGCAAGACTGGGCTCGTCGCCGGATGGCCTCAGTCAAGCTGAGGCGGAGCGCCGGCAGGCACAGTATGGATTTAACGAGATCGAGGAAAAGAAGGTCAATCCTTTCCTGAAATTTCTGACCTACTTCTGGGGTCCTATTCCGTGGATGATCGAAGCGGCCGTGGTTCTGTCCGCAGTGGTGCGGCACTGGCCGGATTTTTTCATTATCCTGGTGTTGCTTTTGGCGAACGCAGCGGTCGGTTTCTGGGAGGAATACCAGGCAGGTAACGCCATCGCCGCGCTGAAGGCCAACCTGGCCATTCGCGCGCGCGTCCGGCGCGACGGCAAATGGACAGTGGTCCCGGCGCGGGAACTGGTGCCCGGAGATTTCATTCGCATTCGTCTCGGCGACATCGTGCCGGCGGACGCCCGCCTGTTGGAGGGCGACCCCATGGAAGTGGATCAGTCCGCGTTGACCGGCGAGTCGTTGCCTGTCACCCGCAAGACCGGCGAAACGGTCTACTCGGGCTCGATTGTCCGTCAAGGCGGGACGGATGCCCTAGTCTATGGTACGGGTCAGAACACCTACTTCGGGAAGACCGCACAACTGGTCCAAGAGGCGCACACCGTCAGCCATTTCCAACGCGCCGTATTGAAGATCGGCGACTACCTGATCGTGCTGGCGGTGGTGCTCGTGATCCTGATTCTCACTGTCGCGCTGTTCCGCGGGGATCGGATGACCACTACGCTGCAGTTCGCATTGGTGCTGACAGTGGCCGCGATCCCCGTGGCGATGCCTACGGTGCTGTCGGTAACGATGGCCGTGGGGGCGCGCGTGCTGGCGACGAAACAGGCGATTGTCAGTCGGCTGGCGGCCATCGAGGAACTGGCGGGCATGGACGTGCTGTGCTCGGACAAGACCGGCACCCTGACCCAGAACAAATTAACCCTGGGCGAGCCGTTCTGCGTGGACGGCATCGCACCCGGCCAAGTCATTCTCAGCGCCGCGCTGGCGTCGCGCGCGGAGGACCAGGACACCATCGACCTGGCTGTGCTAAGCGGTCTGAAGAACGATCAAGCTTTGGGGATCTACCAGGTGGCCCACTACCAGCCCTTCGACCCGGTGCATAAGCGCACCGAGGCCACCGTTAAGACCGCGGACGGGCACACGTTCAAGACGACGAAGGGCGCGCCGCAGGTGATCCTGGAGTTGGCGGCCAATGCCGAGGAGGTGAAGCCCGCGGTCGAGAAAGCCATCAACGAATTCGCAGCGCGCGGATTCCGTTCCTTGGGTGTGGCGCGTTCGGACGCGCAGGGGCAATGGCAGTTTCTGGGCGTTCTCCCGCTCTTCGATCCGCCCCGCGAGGACTCCAAAGCGACCATCGCCACCGCGCGGCAGATGGGCGTGAACGTGAAGATGGTCACGGGTGATCAGGTGGCCATCGGCCGGGAAACCGCCGGGCAACTGGGGCTGGGCAAGAACATTCTCGATGCCAGCGGTTTCGGCGATACCCGCCATCATGAGACCGCGCAGTTGGCGGAGTCCATCGAGAACGCGGACGGCTTCGCCCAAGTGTTCCCCGAACACAAGTTCCACATCGTGGATGTCTTGCAGCAGCACAATCACATCGTCGGAATGACCGGCGACGGTGTGAATGACGCGCCGGCGTTGAAGAAGGCGGACGCGGGCATAGCCGTATCGGGCGCGACGGACGCGGCACGCGCGGCGGCGGACATTGTTCTGCTGACGCCGGGCCTGTCGGTGATCATCGACGCGATCAAGGAGAGCCGCAAGATCTTTCAGCGCATGAATAGTTACGCTACCTACCGGATTGCCGAGACGATTCGCGTACTGCTCTTCATGACATTGTCGATTCTGGTTTTCAACTTCTATCCGGTGACGGCCGTCATGATCGTGCTGCTGGCATTGCTCAACGATGGAGCGATTCTGTCGATCGCCTATGATAACGTACACTACTCCAGCCAGCCGGAGTCTTGGAATATGCGACTGGTTCTGGGCATCGCGACGGTACTGGGCGTGGCAGGGGTGATTGCGTCGTTCGGGCTGTTCTACCTCGGTGAGCGTGTGTTTCACCTCAACCGCGAGGTGATCCAGTCCCTGATGTACCTGAAGCTGTCCGTGGCGGGGCATCTGACCATCTTCGTCACGCGCACGCGCGGCCCGTTCTGGTCCACGCGCCCCGCGCGGATCTTGCTGTTCGCGGTGCTCGGCACGCAACTGGTGGCCACGCTCATCGCCGTTTACGGATTATTCATGCCGCCGATTGGCTGGGGCTGGGCACTGGTGGTCTGGGGATATGCCCTGGCTTGGTTCGTGGTCAACGATGGCGTGAAGTTGCTTGCTTACCGGGTGTTCGATCCGGCCGAGCCGGCGCTGCTGACCAAGAAACCAAGAGTGGCGTGAGAGAATGGCCCGGGGGCGGGCGGTGTATGATGATGGGGTCCCAAGCAAGGAGAACGGACGATGAATATAAAGAGTCTTGCACTGGCCTTGTTTCTGACTCCGCTGGCTTGGCCGCAGGCGCCGCCGGCCGAGACCCTGGTTTCCCCCGAAGTGCACCCCGACCGCCGGGTGACGTTCCGAATCCGCGCGCCCAAGGCGAGTGAGGTGACGCTGTCGATGGACTACATGCCCGCGGGCACGCGGGAAACGATGACGAAGGACGCCGAGGGCGTGTGGAGCGTGACCATCGGGCCGCTGGACCCGACGGTGTACATCTATACGTTCACGGTGGATGGAGTCACCATGGCGGACCCGGTGAACCCGAACATCAAGCTGCGGGCACGGACGTCGGCGAGCATGGTGGAAGTGCCCGCGGATCCGCCGGCGATATGGGATGCGCGCGACGTGCCGCACGGGACCGTGCAGATCAACTGGCAAAAGTCGTCGGTGATCAATGGGGAGACGCGCTGGATCTGGGTGTACACGCCGCCGGGCTACGAGAAGGAGGCCAAGCGTAAGTACCCGGTGCTGTATCTGTTCCACGGATCGAACGACACGGCGGGAGGATGGACGCTGGCGGGGCACGCGAACTACATCCTGGACAATCTGCTGGCAGAGAAGAAGGCGGTGCCGATGATCATCGTGATGCCGTTCGGGCACGCGGTGCCGTTCGGGGCACGCGGTGGGCAGGTCAACAATACCGACCTGTACGAACAGTACCTGTTGAAGGACGTGATGCCGCTCGTCGAGTCGAAGTATCGCGTGATGCCAGGCCGTGCCAACCGTGCGATTGCGGGCCTTTCGATGGGCGGCGGGCAGACCATCTCGATCGGCTTCAAACACCTGGATCTATTCAGCGCGATCGGAGTGTTCAGCGGCGCGATCATGACATCCTTCGAGAAGGAGTTCCCGCAGGTTTTGGCCAATCCCAAGGACACCAACGCGAAACTGAAAGTGCTCTTCATCGCCTGCGGCAAGCAGGACAGCCTCTTCGAGCGGTCACAAAAGCTGTCGGAACTCTTCACTGCTCACCAGATCAAGCACACGTTCCGCCCGAGCGAAGGCGCGCACGTATTCAAGGTCTGGCGGCTCTACCTGAGCGAATTCGCGCCGCTTCTGTTCCGGTAGGGCAGGCTCCGAAGTGGGGCAGGCCCACGGCCGGGGTGCCCTCTGGGCCCGGCCTCCCAGGCCGCCTTGAGAGAGGGCCCACCCTCAGCGGGACTCTGCGGAGAGTTCCGTCGTCCAGATGTTTCCCGTTCTCTCCGCGATCCGGAACCCGATGCCAGCACCGCCGGGACGGGTCAGTGGCGAGAAGGGTCGGCTTTCTGTCGCCAATCCAGTCTCCACCCCCGAATCACGGGATGAAGCTGGCGCTTTCGTCAGCTATCCGGCCTTAGGAGCCTGGATCGAATTCAATCCCGCAATGACCTGGAGTTCTGCCGATCATTTCATCACCGCTTCTTCCATTCCGCCATCCAGATGTTGCCGGTCTTCTCAGTCATGGGAAACACCATCCGGGACCCGGGGGCGCCCCCGTGGAGGGTGATGCTTGTTGCTCCGCCCCCGGGTAGTTCCAGCGAAAAACGCGCGGAGTGAGCGTGATGGACGGGCCACGGGTCTCCTGCGGGACGTTTCGTAGCGGGGTCCAGACGCTGCGCCCAAATGCAGGTCGAGCCGTCCCGCATGGAAGTAAAGTAAAGGACACTCCCGTCCGGTGACCACCTGGTCGACATATACACAGCGTCTTCACCGGTGATGGCGACCCAATCCCGCTGACCAGGCGCCGGCCCATCGGCCCGAAACGGCACGATGATCAGACGCCACTGAAGGGGGCCGCTGCGAGCGCAAGTGGCCAGCCAGCGATTGTCGGGCGACAGCCGCGGACCATAGAAGCTGTAGCCGGGGTGCTGCAGGTAGTCCCTGCTCTGACCGGAAGTCAGGCTCAACAGCCTCAGCCGTCGGGGCTGGGCCCGGGAGCGCAAGATGACCCATTTCCCATCCCGCGACCAGTCGTAGATCGTGCCGCAATCGTCGCACAGTTTTTCTGCCACGCCGCCTCCGGAGGGCATCGCGTATACGTCCCATTTCTTCCGATCGTCCCCGACTGCATAGGCCACCTTGGAACCGTCAGGAGAAAAGACGGGCAGGTACTCGATCTCCGGCGTGACAGTCAGAGCGGTTTCCCGCCCGCTCTCCAGATCCTTTATCCATATATCCTGATGACCCGATCTTGTCGATACAAACGCGAGCTTGCGACCATCAGGGGAGAGGGTCGGCTGGACATCTGCTGCAGCATCCTGGGTCAACCGCTCGATTTGCCCCGTTGCCTTTCCCTGGTTGGCATCGATAGGCAGGCTCCAGAGGTCAGTGTTCGAGATCGAGTTCGCAAACACCAAGCCTGTGCCCGGCGCAGCCGCGGCCAGCGACGGTTGGGCCTCCGGGCCTATCCCATAGGTCAGGCGCTCGGGCGCGCCCGTGACCTTGAAAGACGCCGGTTGAATCGGGACTCGCCAAAGGTTCGTGCTGTCTCCCAAGGAGGCCGAGAAAACCACCTGGCTTCCCTCGGCTTCCCAAACGCCTGGAACGTTGAAGCCAGACAGACCCCGGCTGCTGAGGGCTGCGAACGCTTCCGTTCGTATGGCCGCGCCGCCGTCGAGCGGCGTCACCCACCAATCATATTTCTCCGCGCCGGAGCCGGGAGCTCGCGGGCTGCCATAGAACAAGAGATGTTTGCCATCCGGAGACCAGGTCGGGAAGCGAGCCAGGTCGAACTCCGCTTGCAACGGCCTGGGCGCACCGCTGGTCACGGGTACGACAAACATCTTGAAGGATCGAGGAAAGGTCGAGTCGTACTTCGGTCCGGTCCAGCAGGCGATCCAGTTTCCGTCGGGGGAGAAGCGGGGCCGCCGGCCTTCTCTGGCCACCAACCTTGGCTCGCCGCCGCCCAGAGCCGGCATAACGTAGATTCCACCTCCCCCCCCGCTCGGAGCGGAAAGCGATCTGCGTGCCGTCGGGCGAGAAAGCCGGCTCGGTTTCATCGGCCTCTTCTCGTGTCAAACGGACCGGTTCGCCGTGTGGCATCTGCCGGACCCAGATGTCGAGGTTGCCTTCGCCGCTGCGGTCGGAGGCGTAGGCCAGGAGCTTGCCGTCGGGTGACAGCGCCGGATCGGTGGCCAGCCCCGAATCCGAGGTCAGCCTGGCCAGAACCGGCACTGGGACCGGCTTCCTGGACCGGGTCAGCCACCAGGTCACGCCCACAGCGGCAACCAGCAAAACCATGCCCGCTGCGATTGCCAGCCAGTGTGATAGGCGCTTTTGCCTGCGGCGAGCCGGAGCCACTAGCTTGCCCGACTCCGAATCCTCCTTGAGCGTCTCCAGTTGCACCTTGACGTCATCCATGTGCTGGAAGCGCCGGGCTGGCTGCTTTCTCAGGCATTGCTGGATGAGACGCTCCAGTAACTCGGGGACATCCTCGGCGATCTCCCGAACCGGCTTCGGGTCTTTCTCGATGATCGCCGCCAGCGTGGACATGCTCGTGTCACCCTGGAACGCCCGCCGCCCGGTGACCATCTCGTAGAGGACCGAACCAAAGCTGAAGATGTCCGACCGCGCGTCCACCGGCTTGCCTTCGGCCTGCTCCGGCGACATGTACGCGGTAGTGCCGACAATCACGCCTTTGTCGGTCTCGACGGGCACGCTGCCAACCGATGCGCCAGTCTCATGCGGCTGCGTCAGCTTGGCCACGCCGAAGTCGAGCAGTTTGACCACCCCCGTCTCCGTCACCATGACGTTGGCCGGCTTCAGATCGCGGTGAACGATGCCCGCCGCGTGCGCCGCCGCCAGCGCTCCAGCCATTTGCACGGCGTACTCCAACGCCCGGCCGAGCGGCAGGCCCTTTCGCCCGATCATCTCCCCGAGCGTCTTGCCCGGCACGTACTCCATGGCGATGAATTCAACGCCGCCGGCCCGGTCGATGTCGTAGACACTGACGATGTTGGGGTGATTCAGCGCCGAGGCCGCCTTGGCTTCCTGCACAAAGCGCCGCTTGCGGTCGGGGTCTTCCACCTTCTCCCGCGGCAGTGTCTTGATGGCGACCAGCCGAGCCAGGCGTGTATCGCGGGCCTTGTACACCGAACCCATCCCGCCCTCGCCGAGCTTCTGTAGGATTTCATAGTGGGAGATGCGACGGCCAGCCAACTCGCTGGTCTGATCCGTGGTGTGAGTGTCCAGCAACTCCCCGGCCGCCTCCCAGGCGGGCCGGTCGACGAGGGCCTCCTGGGAGTCGCCGTGGCGGAGCAGGGACTCGACCTCGCGGCGCAGTTCGTCGTCCTGTCCCCAAGCCGCATCCAGGAAAGCTGCGCGCCGGTCCGCAGCCCGCTCCCGGGCGGAGTGATAGAGTCCCTCAATCCGCTGCCATCGTTCGGGGCTCATGGGGCCTCTCCGCGCTTCCCGATTGCTGGCGGAATTATAGCACCGCTACCGAGCAGCTATCTAGACCGCAGCTTGACCGCAGCTTAGCGGTTTCAAGTACCCGGCGGTACCTGGCTGGTAACTGGTAGTGCTGGATCCTGCGGCCGGTCATCAGGCCAGATTGATCTTCTTCAGCATTGCCTGGCAGCGCGGATCGGCGCGAAGGGAACCGTAGGTGGGATCGGCCCCGATAGTGACAAGGAAGCCATCGCGCTCCTCGTAGGCGGTTTCCAGGAACTGGAAGGCCCGGTCCAGCTCTCCGAGCGCGCCGTAGAGCCCCGCGATGAGAGTGGGGGAGAAGTAGCTCTTGCTTCTCGGCGGCTCCAGGCGCTCAACGATGGCCACGGCCTCGCTTCTCCTGCCCTGGAGGGCATAGACGTATCCCAGGCCCCAGGTGAATAGCGGGTCGCCGCCTGCCAGTGTACTCGCCTCCTGTAGAGACCGAATGGCTTCCTGATACTGGCCTTTATGTGCATAGGCAAATCCCAGGAGGTTATGAGCGCCAGCACCATGGGGGTACAACTCCACCGCTTTCTGGCCGTGCGCAACCGCTTCGTCGTATCGTCCCGTGACGAAAGAGATGTAGACCATCATACGATTCACCTCTTCCGAAACTGGTTCCAGTTCCCAGGCTCGGTGCGCCTCCGCGAAGGCTGCGTCCGCCCGTCCGGTGTACACGAGCAGGTCCGCATGCCAAATGCGGCTCAGAGCGTCCTTCGGGCTCAGCTCAATTGCCCGCTGGTACTCACTCTCGGCTCCCTGCCAGTCCCACTCGTAGAACTCCCGGACGTACGCAAGGGCAAAGTGGGCCTCGGCAAGCGTCTGGTCAAGCTCCAGAGCTTTCAGCGCAAAAGTCTTGGCACTTGGCATCACTTCCCGCGGGCGTGCCCAACCGTGAATCGCGAGGTAGGTGTACGCCACCGCCAGGCCCGCGTGAGGCGAGGCATAATTCGGATCTTCGATGATGGCTCGCTCGAAACACTCGATAGCCTTTCGCCAGCCCTGACCGGTGAACTTGTTCCCCCAGTGGCGGCCCTTCAGATTCAGGTTGTATGCCTCCACGTTGGCTGCCCGGCGCTGGATGAGAGGCTGCTCCCCAACAAGCTGCACGCGCAGCTTGGCGACGACGGCCTGGGAGATCTCGTCCTGGATGGCGAAGACATCCTCGACGGTCCTGTCGTACCGTTCCGACCAGAGATGAAAGCCGTCCGCCACATTGATGAGCTGGGCGGTGATTCTGAGCCGGTCTCCGGACTTGCGGACACTGCCTTCGAGCAGGGTGTCGACCTTGAGCTGCCGGCCGATTTCCCCGATGTCGATCGCCTGTCCCTTGTAGCGAAACGCGGAAGTGCGCGAGGCTACGTGGAGTCCCTCTATTCTCGCGAGCCCGTTCAGGATCTCTTCGGCGATGCCGTCGCAGAAGTACTCCTGGTCACGCTCCGGGCTCATGTCGTTGAAGGCCAGGACGGCAATGGCGGGCAAACCGGCCTTGCGGCCAGCCGAAGTATCCGCCGCCGCCCGGTCCGCCGCACTTGTCCCCGATCGCGACTCCAGCAGCCTCCTCACCGAACGCAGGTCCACCAGGATATCGGCCGCGTGCTGGTAGCGCTCCGCCGGGTTCTTGGCCAAGGCTTTGGCCACGATGCGGTCCAACTCCATCGGCACCCTGCTGCGTAGCGCCGTCAGCGGCTCCGGCTCCTTGTGCAGGACTGCGAAGACTGCCGCTGGCGCCGTCTCGCCGCCGAAGGGCAACTGCCCGCACACCATCTCATACAGCACCACGCCTAGCGACCAGAGGTCGCTGCGCCGATCTACCACCTCGCCCCGAGCCTGCTCAGGCGACATATACTGCGGCGTGCCAACGATTGCCCCTTCCTGCGTCAGCCGAGTCCGGTCAGCCAGTGTCGCCAGCCCGAAGTCGGTTATCCGGGCTTGCCCGCTTGGCGTCAGCAGAATGTTGGCGCTTTTGACATCCCGGTGGACGATTCCCCGCTCGTGCGCCGCTTCCAGTCCCTCGCCGATCTGGATCGCGATTCCGATCGCTTCCTCCAGGCCCAACGGTCGTTGCTCGATCTTTTCCCGCAAGGTGGGGCCGTCGACGAAGGCCATGGCCAGGAAGGTTTCGCCGTCGCGCTCATCAATCTCGTACACCGTGCAGATGTTGGGATGGTCCAGCGCGGCCGCCGCCTGGGCCTCGTGATGAAAACGCTGCCGAAGCGAGGGCTCCGCTACCCGGTCGGCGGCCAGGAACTTCAGCGCCACGGTGCGGCCCAGCCGGCTGTCGCGGGCCTTGTACACCACGCCCATGCCGCCCTCGCCGAGTTTCTCGAGGATCTGGTAGTGCGACACGGTCTGGCCGGACCAATCCTTCGCGCTGGTTCCAAGGAGTTCCCCCGCCGCCTCCCAGGCGGGCCGGTCGACGAGGGCCTCTTGGGAGTCGCCGTGGCGGAGCAGGGACTCGACCTCGCGGCGCAGTTCATCGTCGCTGCCGCAGATCTCGGTCAGGAAGGCGGGCCGCTGGTCTGGAGTTCGCTCCAGGGCGGAGTGGTAGACCTCCTCAATCCGATGCCATCGTTCGTGGCTCATTTCTTCTCTAGCCCCGCGGTCCAGTTCAGGACTAGCGTCAGCGCGTCGCTGGTGTCTTGTTCTGACGGCTCCACCACCAGGAAGCGCTGGCCGTCGGAGGAAACGTCGTAGAGGAATCCCTGAACGCTCTGGAGACCTTTAAGAGGGCCAAAGAGCGAATGCGCCTCCCCGAACTCCAACGTCGCCCCCTTCGCGCTCACCTCCACAGCCACCAATTTCCGTTCAGCGTTGATGTAGAAGATCTCCTTCCCATCCTGTCGCCACCGCGGCAGAGCCCCGCCGCTTGACGATACCTGCCGTTTCCCGCCCGCGCTGGGGAACAGTGCCACATATATCTCGTCACGCCCCGATTCGTTCGATTGGTACGCGACCCATCGTCCATCTGGCGAAAACTGCTCGCGAGTTTCGTGGAAGGGCGTCTGCAAAAAGGGATACGGCTTCAACGGCGCTCCCGCTCGCTCCGGTGTCAGCGGCAATATCCAGATATCGTCTTGGGTTTTGGGACCGACGGCGCTGTAAAGCAAGAACCTGCCATCGGGAGACCAGCTTTTGGGACGTTTGTCCAGGTGATCGTCGGCATAAAGCAATTCTTCGACGCCGGTTCCATCAGAGGCCTTACGGTACAGGTCTTCGTGCCCTTTGCGATTCGAGCTGAACACGATCGTACGGCCATCCGGTGACCAGACCGCCTCCTGCTCTATCGCGGCATCGAACGTAAAGCGGGTGCGGAGGCCGCTCAGCACATCGTAGAGCCAGATATCTTGGTTGCCTCCAGAGGTGATAGCCACCGCCGCCTTCTTTCGGTCCGGCGATAAATGGATGCGCCAGAGCGCCCTTGGCTCCCCGACGGTCGAAAGCCGCTTCCCGCTGCGGTCGAACCACGCCAGGTTCCGGTCATTCCCGCCGCCCACCGTGTAGGCCAGCACGCCATTCGCTGAGACAGAAAACCTCCTGATGTTCTCGGCGATGGGAACGGCGTCGCCTGTGGTCGTCAAGCGCCCCGCGTGAAAGGCTGAGCCGTCAGCGTCGATCCCCGCAGAAAGAGCAGGTATCCCCCGGCGTAGACCGCACCCGAATTGGCCTCCAGCAGGACCTTGCTCTCCATCGAGTCCAGAGAACCGGCGCGAACAGTGACACGACTGCTGGTCCAATTCGGCACTGCAGCGAAAAGGAAGTGGCGGCCGTCCGGCAGAAACCAAGGCGAGGCATGGCCTGCCTCCTTGTTCGCCTCGTCCGGCTTTGAGGCTGCGCTCGACGGGCCCCCAGCCGCCGGGATACGCTGCAAACCTACGCCTATTCTGCTGGCCTCGAATAGGATGACACCGTCTCGGCTCCACGTTCCGCCGCTGAAGGCCGGTGCATCTGCCAGCGTGAGCGCTGGGCCGCCGCTCACATCGATTCTCTTGAGCTTGCCATCGGCTGCGAAGCCGATGGAACGGCTATCGGGCGACCAAAAGGCACCAACCGCCCCTTCCGTTCCCGCCAGCGGCTGCACCGCCAATGTATCTAGGGAACGCACCCATAGTTGACTCTTGCCATCGGCCGAGGTGGCACTCAAAACTACTCGCCGGCCGTCGGGCGAAACGGCAAAGGGAACGGTGGTAGGATCAACTGCGCTGCCCACCCGACCGAGAACTGTCTTGTCCGGCGCACCAACCGCAAAGCGCACCATCGCCGTCTCTGCTGGCTTCAGCCGCAAGAAGTACCACGCGCCGGCGCCGAGCAGCACCGCAGCAACCACCGCCACTGCCCAAGCCCAGCGTCGCGTCGGTCTTGGCGCTGCCACAGCCTCCAAAGCCCCAGACTCGGATTCTTCCTTCAATTCCTCCAGCGCCACCCTCAGGTCGTCCATGTGCTGGAAGCGGTGCGCCGGGTCCTTCCGCAAGCAGCGTTTGATGACCTTCTCCAGATCGCGCGGGATCTGGGCGCCGAGCGGCGCCGGGTCCTCCTTGATGATCGCGGCCAGCGCTGAAACGTTGGTGTCCCCGCGGAACGCCCGCCGCCCGGTGACCATTTCGTACAGCACCGTCCCGAAGCTGAAAATGTCCGACCGCGCGTCCACCGGCTTAGCCTCGGCCTGCTCCGGCGACATGTAGGCCGCGGTCCCGACAATCGCCCCTTCTTCGGTCTTCACGGGCACGCTGCCCACCGTGGCGCGAGGCTCCTGCGGCTGGGTTAGCTTGGCCACTCCGAAATCCAGCAGTTTGACGACCCCGGTCTCCGTCACCATGACGTTGGCTGGCTTCAGGTCTCTATGAACGATGCCCGCCGCGTGTGCCGCCGCCAGCGCGCCGGCCATCTGCACGGCGTAATCCAGCGCCCGGCCGAGCGGCAGGCCCTTGCGCCCGATCACGTCCCCCAGAGTCTTGCCCGGCACGTATTCCATGGCGATGAATTCAACCCCGCCGGCCTGGTCGATGTCATAGACATTGACGATGTTGGGGTGATTCAGCGCCGAGGCCGCCTTGGCTTCCTGCACAAAGCGCCGCTTGCGGTCCGGATCTTCGATCTTGTCCCGCGGCAAAGTCTTGATAGCGACCAGCCGGCCCAGACGAGTGTCGCGGGCCTTGTACACCGCGCCCATGCCGCCCTCCCCGAGCTTCTGGAGGATTTCGTAGTGGGAGATGCGACGGCCGGCCAACTCGCTGGCCTGATCCATGGTGTGGGTGCCCAGCAACTCCCCGGCTGCTTCCCAGGCAGGCCGGTCGACGAGGGCCTCTTGGGAGTCGCCGTGGCGAAGCAGGGACTCGACCTCGCGGCGCAGTTCATCGTCGCTGCCGCAGATCTCGGCCAGAAAGGCGGCCCGCTGTCCCGGAGCCCGCTCCAAGGCAGAGTGATAGACTTCCTCAACCCGCTGCCACCGTTCGGGGCTCATGGGGCCTCTCCGCGCTTCCGGATTGCTGGCGGAATTATAGCACCGCTACCGAGCAGCTATCTGGACTGCACCTTGGCGGCTGGCCATGGCAAGCCGGATCAACTGGACATCATAGTCGGTGAACGACAGCGGCCCCATTCTCATTTGCATCCGGTCTTGTGGGGTCCACTGGGCTTTCATGAGCCCCTCCTCGGAATGCTGCACGACCCCTTGCAGTACGTGGCCGATTTCGTGTGCCAGAACATGACCCAAAAAAGCAACACTCTCGTCGCGGTTCCCCACCACCGGCGCCAGCACGCGGTCCCAAAGTATGGTGACGCGCACGCCGGATTGCGGCGCATAGGGGAGGGCGTATGCCGGGGCTCCTGGATGGAACCCTCCGGGTGTCTTGGAGGCAAAGCGGATCACGATCTCCGTCTCCGGCAGCGTCTGGCGGCCGTTTGGATCTCGCGGGCCTCCGACTTTCCATCGAAGACGCACACCGATTCGGGCGAACATGCTGGTCGCCAGGGCCTCCGCACGACCGAGCAGAAGCGGGTCTGCAACCTGCTGATCCTGCACGTAGACCGTGACCTGGTAGCCTTCTGTCTCCGCGCTCTGCCCGTCACCGGCCCCAAAGCCTGCCAGCGCCATCATGCCAACGATCACTGCCTTTCTCATCTCACCCTCCCGCAGCCTCGGGCTGCCTTCGACCGGGTAGGCGGAAAGGGAGGAGAAGAACTACAACGCCGGGGAGATTTCTTTTCGTGAAAGGCGGGGGTGTATAATCCTCAACAGCTCAAGGGCTTATGGCACCCGCACCCTCGGCGGAGATCACCCGGCTGCTCAAAGCTTGGTCGGATGGGGACCAGGAGGCCCTGGAGCGGCTGACCCCCCTGGTGTACCGGGAACTGCATCACATCGCGCATCGCTACATGCTGCGCGAGCGTGAGGGCCGGACGCTCCAGACCACCGCCCTGGTCAACGAGGCCTACCTGCGCCTGGTGGATGCGGGGAATGTGCGCTGGGAGCAGCGCACCCACTTCTTCGCCGTGTCGGCGCGCATCATGCGCCGCATCCTGGTGGACGCCGCCCGGGAGCGCGCTGCCGCCAAGCGGGGAGGCTCCTCGCCGCGCGTGGAGCTGGACGAAGTCCCCGACCTCTCGGCGCAGCGTGGAGGCGAGATTCTCGCCCTGGAGGACGCGCTCGAAGCTCTCGCGAAGGTGGACCCGCGCAAGGCGGAGGTCATCGAGCTGCGCTTCTACGGAGGGCTCAGCGTGGAGGAGACGGCCGAGTTTCTGAAGGTCTCACCCCAGACCGTGATGCGCGACTGGAAGCTGGCCCGGGCGTGGCTGTTGCGCGAGATGGAGCAGCACGCCTGAGGCGCGCCGTTACTTGATCGGCGCCGGCCGGGCGGCCCATTTCTTCCAGATCGCGGGGTCGGCGAGCATCTTGACGAACACGCCACCCACGACGGACCGCGCCTGAAAGCCGCGCTGCTTGCCTTCGATGGTCCAATACCAGTCGGTCATGGGCACGCGGCTGGGGGACTCGTTGAGGAAGTTGAAAACAGGGTCGACGAGAGCCGCGAAGTCCTCCGGGCGTTCGGCCAGCGTGGAGGTCCAGAGGACCCAGTCCAGCTTGGTGTAAGTCTCGCGGTTGTCGAGGGGCAGGCCGTACTTGTTCTGCTTGGTCAGATAGTAGGCGATCTCCTTCCGGGCGACTTCCGGCGGGAAGAGGTTGAGCCCCAGAATCCGGTCCCAAACCAGGTTGTACTTCTGACTCCAGGTTCCCGGCTTGTCGAATGCCAGGCGGTAATGGTCACCGTCGGCGGCCATGTCCATCCACTTCTTGGCGTAGTCTTGCGCCAGCGCCTGATACTTGGCGGCTTCCGCCTGCATGCCCAACATGGAGGCGAGACGCCCGTAAGCGCTGAGAGCCACGATGGCCTTGATGGAGAGGTTCGCATTGTGAGCCAGATGGCCGGCAAAGTCGTCCGTGCAGAGCTGGTTCTCGGGGTCCATGCCTTTGTCGCGGAGATACTCGGCCCACTTGGTGAGCACCGGCCAGTACTTCCTGGCGTACTCCGCGTTCCCCTCCGCTTGCGCGACGGCCGCGGTGAGAATGATGATGTTGCCGCTCTCCTCCACCGGCATCTGGTTCTGCTCGGTCCTCTCCCCTCCGCCGTACACCTGGCCATTGGCCAACGGATACTGGCCGATGTCGTGCGGCGCGAAGGACCAGGGCCAGCGCGGCAGGCTGGCGTACTGGAAGATGTACGTCAGCATTCCCTTGACCAGAGCCGGGTTAAGCAACAGGAATTGCGGCGCGGAGGGGTAGATCACGTCCACGGTCCCGATGCAGCCGTTGGAGAAGTTCTCCTTGGGGAAGAACAGCGGGGTGTTGTCGATATCGGCTACCAGTTTGTGCGCGGCGAAGGCCTGCCGGTAGGCCAGAATCGCGATCTGGGCGTACTCCCCTCCGCCGGCGCGGACCAGGTCGGCCGTTAACTCCTGGTCAAAGCGGCGGCAGCGATCGGCCAGTGCCGGGTATTCGCTGGCGGCCGCCGGGAGCAGATCATTCATCGTGGCGCCGTTGCGCCTCCACCAGGCGCGGAGATTGCGCTGGAAGTATTGGATCGCGAACAGATCGTCGTAGGCCAGCATGACCTGCCGGACTGCCGGCGAAGCCCCGACCGAGCCCAGGTCGAACCTCACGGCGAGGACGGTCTGATTCCGCGAGCTTTGCGACGGCGGGTCCAGTTCGTCGAACTCCGGCCATTGGCCGGAAGCCCCGAACTGGTCGCGGGTCCGCTGATTGGTGATGAGGGTGGAAGCTCCTTCGGCCTGGGGAACGGCCAGGTAGAGATAGCCCCAGTCGATGCGCAGGTTGTCGCCGGACTTGGCCAGGATGGGTTGTTCCACCGAGCCCGCGCGCAGCACATCCAGCTTGGGCATCTTGGCCCGCGAGAACGTGAGCCGCTGCTCGGGAACGTTCACCGCCAGTACCGTCGAGGCATCGAAATAGAGAGCGGCCTGGTGCGTTCGCCCGTCCGTGGATCGCGTGCTGAACTCGACATAGGTGACGGGGCGTGACAGGATGTCCAGATCGTCGGGCAGGGCCGGAGTCAGGAAAGTGAGCGTCAGCTCGACGCCTGCCTGCTCGAACTTGTAGATGGTGCGAGTGGGTGTAAGCTCGCGCGAGGTCTGCTTCATTGTGGCCGACTGTCTCGTGCCCGCACCGAGAAACCGGTAGGGCGCGCCGTCGATGCGCGCGAGACCGGTCAGGGGCTGGTCGGTGCCGGTCCAGTGCCGGGTCGGGGTGTCGGTGAGCTGATCGCTCATCGACCAGATGCTGAAGTAGGGGTCGTGCGCGATCAGGGGCACAGCGGGCGGCCTCAGCGGCGGAAGCGGCTGCGCGGCCAAGGCAGCGGAGTAAGCAATGGCACAGATATAGGCGGTGAGGATTCTCATTCTGGATCGTTTCCCTCAGTAAGAGATACAGTTGTCGCACCACTCGCCGTTGTCGTCGTAGTGCGGCCAGCCGCCGCGATGGTCCATGTAGCCGGAGGCGAGGACGCTATCGTACATGGGCGTCGGCTCAAAGTAGCCGGGTTCGCGGAGGTGCTTCTTCACCACCTCTTCATTCAGCTCCACACCCAATCCGGGCGTATCGGGCACCCGTACATAGCCCTTGTTGAGGATGGGCTTCTCGGGGCCTGTGACCAGGTCCTGCCACCAAGGCATGTCCGCGGCGTGGTGCTCGCAGCAAACGAAGTTGCTGAGCGTAGCGGACAGATGCGCCATGGCCATCTGGCCGATGGGGCTGCCCGGCATGTGCAGCACGGTCGGAATGCCGTGTACCGCGGCGTAATCATGAATCCGCTTGATCTCGATCATGCCGCCGGAAGCCACGTAGTCCGGGTGGATAAGGTCCACCGCGTTGTTGTCCAGCAAATCCCGAAAGCCCTCCTCTAGCCCAAACGCCTGCTCGCCGGTGAGGACCGGTGTGGTGGTGGCCTCCGAGATCTGTTTGAAGCCGCGCCAGTTGAGCCAGCACTGGGGGATGAAGTCCTCGGCCCAGGCGAGCTTGTAAGGCTCGAAAGCGCGACCGTAACGGATGGCGGCGTTGACGTCCAGGTTGCCGAAGTGGTCCGCGGCCAAGGGAGCATCGTAGCCGATCGCGTCGCGCACGGCCGCGATCAACTCGCACAGGTAGCCGAGACCTTTTTCGGTGGCGACTCCGCGATCCACGGCGCCCGGTTTGTCGGCAACCAGGCTGGTGTACAGATCCATCTTGAAGAACCGGAAGCCGATTTCCTTGCGCTTGAGCATGCGCTTCTGGAAGATCTTGGGGTCCTTGTCGCCGGTGGTGTCGCAGTAAAGCACCATCTGGTCCCTGAGCTTCGGGCCGAGCAGGCGCCAGGCCGGCACCCCGTAGACCTTGCCCGCGATGTCGTGCAGAGCCAGGTCAATGGCCCCATAACCGCTGTGCCAGAAGTTCTGCCCGGCGGAGTTCCGGAGGCGGCGCAGGATGCCAGGAATGTCGAGCGGATTCCGGCCGAGAATGTGGGCCTTGAGTGTAAGCGCGCTGCCTTTGTAGCCCGCGGCGAACACCTCGCCGTATCCGTGGACGCCCTGGTTGGTGTCGATACGGATGATGGGATAGTCATAGTTGGCGGCTATCGTACAGGCCCGCATGTCCGTAATCTTGAGCTGGCTCGGCGCGGAGTTCTTGTTGACGCCGGCCTGCGTCTGGGCCTGAACCTTGGCTGGCTCGTTGGCCAACTGCATAGCGGCTGCCAGGGCCGACGCCCCGGTCACCTTTCGCAACAACCCTCGGCGGGTCATCTCGTCGTTTCGTTTGGTTGCCATTTACGTGTCTCCCTTCCGGTTGGGCCTCCCAGACAGCATACACCCAGCGGACCCGGGCCTGGTGAGGGAGAAAGTAGCTTTACTGGAACTTCTTACACGGGCAGGGCTCCGGTGGGCGTCGGCCAAGCTGCGCCTTATCAAGTGCTTGCAAGCGAAATATAGTGTGGCGGTGGAATTGCTCAGATCAGCAGTAAGGAGAACAACCCATGAGTGAGGAAGCACCCCGCGCTGTCGAAACCCGCAAGGGCAGTCTGATGATTCCGATTCTGTTCGGTGTGGTACTGGCTTTGGCCGCGGCCAACGTGATCACCTTCGTCTGGCTCGACGGACTGAAGCAAGACATGGCGACCATGAGGCGATCGCTGACGAACGAAGTCGCCAAAGTCCGCGACACATCCACTTTGAGCACGTCATCGAGCCAGCAGCACATGAACGACCTGCGGGAGGAACTGCAGCAGGCCCGCCAGCAGGCCGCCGCGGCCGCCGGCCTAGCCAGGAAGGACGCCTTGAAGCACGCCGATCAGCTTGCGCGACAGCTTCAGGAAGAACAAGCCAAACAGCAGGCGCAAGTGAACAGCCAATTGAGCGAGGTCAAGGACGCCGCAACGACGGCCAACTCGAAGATCTCCGATGTTTCCACCGACGTCGGCAACGTGAAGACGGAAGTGGCCGCCACCAAGTCGGAACTCGATAAGACCATCTCGGAGTTGAAGAGCGTGCGCGGCGATCTGGGAGTGCAGAGCGGACTCATCGCGACCAACGGCAAGGAACTGGCGGCTCTAAAGGCGCTCGGCGACCGCAACTACTACGAGTTCAAGCTGGCGAAGTCCAAGCAGTTCCAGAAGGTGGGCAGTGTGCAGATCCAGCTCAGCAAGACCGATCCGAAGAAGAACAAGTACACGCTCCAGGTCATCGCCGACGACAAGAAGGTTGAGAAGAAGGACAAGAACACCAACGAGCCGGTGCAGTTCTACATGGCGGGCGCGCGCCAGCCGTACGAGATCGTGGTCAACGAAGTTGGGAAGGACCAGATCACCGGATACCTGTCAGCTCCCAAGGTCATGCAGGCCCGAAATTAGCATCTTCACCCCGCGAGTCGTAGTCCTCGTACTGCGGAAAAAGGGGCCGGCCTGATCTGCCGCCGGTGGGATGCTTCTGATTCCACGCTGGCGCTGGGGAAGATCAGGCCGGCCCCTTTTTTCGCTTGTCTCGATTTCAACGTCGTGTTTCCCATCGTTGTTCAGATCCTGCCTCTCAAGCGCAATCGGGTCGACAGTCCAATCTGATATATTGAGGCTTCGTTATTCTGGCAACTGGCCTCACAGAGAGAGTCGCATGCAATACGGTTTGAACATACTTCCGGATGGAGCGTTGGATTTCGTGTCCTTGGGAGCCCTTGTCCACCGGCTGGATCCGGGCATCGTCCCGTTCCGCAAGGCGCATGAGTGCCAGATCCACGTCAGCGGCGGCGAGTTCAACTGCGCCGCCAATCTGGCGGACTGCTTCGGCCTGAACACCGGCATCGTCACCGCCATGGTCAAGTACCCAATCGGAGAGCTGATCGCGGAGCGAGTCAAGGCCATGGGCGTGAAGCCCTTCTACAAGTACTTCGAACACAACGGCGTGACCGGCCCGAACATGGCCACCGTCTTCAGTGACCGGGGGCACGGAGTTCGTGCGCCGGTGGTCTTCTACAACCGGTCGAACGAGGCCGGAGCGCTGCTCAAGCCGGGCGACTTCGACTGGAAGAGCATCTTCGCCGGGGGGGTTCGGTGGTTCCACAGCGGCGGGATCTTCGCGTCGCTCTCCCCAACGACGTCGGAGGTCATCCTCGAAGGCATGAAGGCGGCCAAGGCTGCCGGCGCGGTGACGTCGTTCGACCTCAACTTCCGGGCCAAACTCTGGAAGGTGTTCGGGGGCGAGGATCGTGCCGTGGAAATCCTGCGGCGCATCACCCAGAACGTCGATGTCCTGGTTGGGAACGAGGAAGATCTGCAAAAGGGCCTGGGGATTCCGGGCCCGGAGTTCGCTGCCAAGTCCAAGCTCGACCCCGGTGTCTTCTTCGGAATGATCGACCGGGTGCTGAAGGAGTTTCCGCGGATCAAGGTGGTCGCCACGACCCTCCGCGACGTCCACTCGACGAATCACCACAGTTGGAGCGCGGTGGCGTGGATCGACGGCAAGACTTATGCCGCGCCCACCGCGGAGCTGCCTATCTGCGACCGCGTCGGCGGCGGGGATGGATTTGCCTCCGGACTCTTCTATGGAATGCTCACCGGAGAAGAGCCGGAAGAAGCGGTGAAGCTCGGCTGGGCCCACGGCGCGCTTCTCACCACGACCCCGGGCGACACCACCATGGTCACCGTGGACCAGGTGCGGGCTTTCGCCAGAGGCGGCTCGGCCCGCATTCAGCGCTAGGCCGCTTCGAACACGCCCTGAGTCTTGTTTTTCCGGACCTTGTCCCAGGGGAACACACGCCCGTTCATGGCGATGTAGACGCCCGTAGGAAGCGTCTGCACGAAGGCCAGCGCGCTGCCCAGATTGAACAACCCGTCCGAGCTGCCGAACTTGTAAGGCACCATGGCGCCGGTGAGCACGATGGTCTTGTCCCGAATCTCGCGGCCCAGATAGGCGGCGGTCTCGACCATGGTGTCGGTTCCATGCGTGATGACGATGCGGGACTCGGGAGCCGCGCGGCAGTGCTCGACGACGATGCGCCGGTCGTCATCGGTCATGTCCAGACTGTCGATCATCATCAGGGTCCGCACTTCCAGCTTGAGCAGGCACCGGCCCAGGCGCAGCATCTCCGGGACGTGAGTGTCATGGAAGAAAAGCGTTCCGGCGATCTCGTTGTATTCCTTGTCGAACGTGCCGCCGGTCACCAGTATCCGGATGGGCTCAGGCGGCATCGCGTATAGCGCCTTCCAATCCCAGGGGAAGCACGGCGAACGGTGAAGTACCCGAGTCCGGCATCCTCCCGATTATCGCCGATCTCCCGTCAGGTCGAATGCCACTCGCCACCCCACTCCGCCCTCCGTGCGTCGCGGAATTCGTCCGGATGGCGGCGGGTGACACGCTCGGTGCGGACATCATCGCCACGGCACAGGACCAGTTGGATGAGCCCCGGATGGTGCTCCGGGCGCCGTATGATCCGCTGCTGCGCGCGGTGGACCGCTTCCTTCGCGAGCGCGACGTAAGAGAACTTCTCGTCCTCGTACCCGAGCGCGCCGCCCTTCATGCGGCGGTGCAGCGAGGTGCGCTCCACCCGCTGGCCGAAATGGCACCAGTCGGGCGCTGTCATGGGGCAGGGTCCCTCGCCTGGACACGGGGCGATGATGTGCGCGCCGCGGCGAATAAGACAATCTCTGGCGTCCCTTATCACGGCGAAGCCGGCTGGACTGCCCGGCTCAACGACGACCAGGACCGCTCCCGCGGCTTGCCACGCCCGTTCCAGGACCGCGCGCCTGTCCTCGGCTCGAAGCTCACCCAGCGAGTAGCTCGCCACTAACAGGTCATGCGCGGGCAGTGGATCGAGCCTGCGCAGGTCTTCCACGCGCAATTCCGCATTCGGGATGAGCTTAGCCGCGATGCCGGCGAACGCGCGGTCCGCTTCGATGAGAGTGCAATGCTCCAAGGCGGAGAAAACAGCGCGTAACGCCAGTGTAGCGGCTCCAGCGCCGGCGCCGAGGTCCAAAGCGCTCACCAGGCGAAGCTCCCCCAGCCGCCGGCCCACTTCGCTCAGCACCGCATGCGCCGCGGCATAGGTCGCCGGCAGGCGGGTCACCAGGTACGCGGCAATCTTCTCCTCGGCAGAGAGAACGAGGCTTGCCGAGCCCAGCCGGCCGCGATAATGCTCCGTCATCGCGCCCACAGCGCGCTTGAGGACGGCGGGCGGAACCCTGCTCGCGAATTCCTCGATGACACCGCGGGCTTCGGGCGGCAGTTGCACGGCTACTCACGTTTGAGCCTGTCGGAGAACTTCCCGCAGAACTTCTGCATTTTAGGCGCGACCACCATGGCGCAATATGGCTGGTCCGGGTTGCGGCGGAAGTACTGCTGGTGATACTCCTCGGCTCGATAGAACTCAGACGCCGGTACGACTTCCGTGACGATAGGCCAGCGGAAGACCCGGCGCTCGGTCAACTCGCGTATCATCTCCCGGGCGATCCGCTCCTGTTCGGGCGAATGCGTGAAGACCACCGAACGGTATTGTGTCCCCACGTCTTCGCCCTGCCGGTTCAAGGCGGTGGGATCGTGGATCGAGAAGAAGACCTCCAGAAGCTGGCGGTAAGAGGTGACGGCAGAGTCGAACCGGATCTGGACGACTTCCGCATGGCCGGTGGTGTCCGTACACACCTGCTGGTAGGTCGGGGACAGGACGCAGCCGCCCGTGAAACCCGACTCTACCGACACCACCCCTTGGAGGCTGGAGTAGACGGCCTCAAGGCACCAGAAGCACCCGCCCCCGAGGGTCGCCACCTCAGGCTGAAGCATACTTCATTTGTCGCTCAGGGCCGCCACGCCTGGCAACTCGATGCCGGAAAGGAACTCCAGGGAAGCGCCGCCGCCGGTAGAGATGTGCGTGATCTTGTCGGCCACGCCCGCCGACTTCACCGCCTTCTCGGAGTCGCCCCCGCCCACGACCGACACCGCACCGGACGCGGCCACGGCCTTGCCCACCGCCACGGTCCCCTCGTCGAAAGGCGGCTTCTCGAACACGCCCATCGGTCCGTTCCAAATGATGGTCTTGGCCTGGGCGATTTCGGCGGAGAAGGCGGAGACGGTCTGCGGCCCGATATCGAGGCCTATCATGCCATCCGGGATGGTCTCCACAACCTGGTCGTCAGCGCCCTCTTTGAGTTCCGGGGCGACGACGTGATCCACGGGCAGCATTAGCTTGGGCCCGAGCGTAGCCAGCAACTCTTTGGCCAAGCCGACCTTGTCTTCCTCCACCAGCGACTTGCCGACGGGCTTGCCCTGCGCCTTCAAAAAAGTGTACGCCATGGCGCCGCCGATCAGGAGTTTGTCCACGAACTTGGATAGGTTCTGAATCACCTCGATCTTGTCGGAGACCTTGGCGCCCCCCAGGATGGCGATGCACGGCCTCTCCGGGTTCTTGGTAGCTTTGGTCAGCCACTCGAGTTCCTTGTCCATGAGCAGGCCCGCGGCCGCCTTGGGCACAAATTGGATCATCCCCACCGTGGAGGCGTGCGCGCGGTGGGCCGAGCCGAAAGCATCGTTGACGTACAGGTCGCACAACGAGGCGAGCTGCTTGGCGAAACCGGGCTCGTTCTTTTCCTCTTCCGGGTGAAAGCGGAGGTTCTCCAGAAGCAGGACTTCTCCCGGAGTAGGCTTCATGGCCTCGACCTCAGGCCCGATGCAATCCGGAGCCATTTTGACCGGCCGGCCAAGCAGTTGTTCGAGCCGCTTGGCCACGGGCTTGAGGCTCATTTCCGGATTGACCTTCCCTTTCGGCCTGCCCAGGTGGCTGGCCAAGACGAGGCCCGCACCTTGTTCCAGCGCGTACTTGATCGTCGGCAGGGAAGCCTTGATTCTCTTGTCACTGGTGATCTCCTGCCCGCCTGGGGCCAGGGGCACGTTGAAATCCACCCGTATGAAAAGCCGCTTGTTCTTCAGATCCAGATCGCGAATCGATAGTTTTGCCATAAAGACCCTAAAACAGTGATCGTAACATGCCGCCTTCAGATACGCGGATCCAGGCCGGCGGCGTGGTAGGCCTCAATCAGAGCGCCCATGGCCGGTTTGTGCAGGGGAGGCCCGCAACGGCAATCCACGTCCATTTCTACCTGCGCCCGGAACAGATCCCGAAGCAGAGTATTGCGGAAGGCGCCGCCGGCGTAGGCCACCGGCGATGGTTCTCCCGCGTTGAACAACTGCTCGCGCACCGCCGCCGTGATTGTCGCCAGATGATGAGCCGCGTTCGTCACAATCTGCCGGGCCACTTCATCGCCTTCGAGAACGGCCTCGTCCACGAGCGTGGCGTACGAAGCCACACGGTCGCGCGGGAAATCCTCCGTGTAGAAAAGGTGCAGCAACTCGTTGGCGGTGGAGACTCCCGTAGCAAGCGAGAACTTGCGCCGCAGCGCGGAAGACGGGCCCCAGCCTTCCTCCCAGCGCAACAGAGCCCGCAAGGCTTGGCGCACGATGTCGAAAGCCCCGCCTTCGTCCCCGAAGACGTAGCCCCACCCTCCTGCCCTCGCCGTCTTCCCCGCGGCGTTGCGCCCGAAAGCGATGGAACCGGTGCCCGCCATGGTGATGATCCCGGGCTTGCCGCCGGTGGCCCCGGCGAGCGCAATCCAGGCGTCGGTGGTGACGATGAGCCTCTCCGCCGGTACGATCTCTTCGACCAGGGCCTGTTTGTCCCGGGGGCCGCCGCTGAAGCCGAGGCATGCGGCCGCGAAGCGCAGGCGGGCCCGTTCAAGGCCCGCCTTTCGGCACGCCGCGGAAAGGCAGCCGTCCAGCACATTGACCAACTTCTCTCGCCCGCCCGCTGACCCGACATGATTACACGGGCCGGCTGTGCCGGAGCCCAGAACACGGCCGGACTGGTCACCGATGAGGGCTGTGGTGCTGGATTGGCCGCCGTCCACTCCAAGGAAATACCGGGTCACTCGACTATCTTACCGGACGGCGTGTGGGATAAGACTCCCGTCTTGTTTTGGCCGGCAGTTAGGCGGGTTTTTCAGCAAGCTCCTATTACTACTGTGTTATAAACAGAACATTTTGTAGTACAATTGTTTCGTGGAATCGCGCCTCTCGGCGCCAGGCCCACAACAGAAACGCCTTGCGGCCTACCTTGAGGGCCTGGCGCAAGCCGCAGGGCACGCGGACCGAGTGGTCCCGCTGAAGAACTACTGCACGGGCCTGCTGCTTCCGGGCGAACGCAAGAGCGTGGAGCCGATGGCGGCGCGACTGGCCCCGGACAACGTGCGCCGGATGCATCAGTCCTTGCATCATCTGGTGGCCGATGCCCCCTGGAGCGATGAAGCTCTGCTGGGGCGCGTTCGCGATCAGGTGCTTCCTGCCATGGAGAAGCAGTGCCCGGTGGTGGCGTGGATCGTGGACGATACGGGGTTCCCCAAGAAGGGTACGCATTCGGTGGGCGTGGCACGTCAGTATTGCGGGCAGTTGGGAAAGCAGGACAACTGCCGGGTGGCGGTGAGCCTTTCGGTGGCTACCTGGAGCGCCAGTCTTCCGATTGCCTGCCAGCTTTACCTGCCGGAAGCCTGGACGAAAGATACAAAACGACGACGCCAGACCGGAGTGCCGGAACCGATCGGCTTCCGAACGAAACCGCAGATCGCCTTTGAGCAGATCCGCGAGGCCGTCGACGCCAATGTGCCACGCGGGGTCGTTCTGGCCGATGCCGGCTACGGGATCGATGGGCAATTCCGGGCGGGTCTGACCCAAATCCAACTCCAGTATGTGGTGGGGGTTCAATCCTCGATGACGGTTTGGGCGCCGGGAACCCATCCTTTGCCGGCCAAGCCGTGGAGCGGCCAGGGACGTCCGCCCAAACTCCTTCGCCGTGACAGCCACCACCAGCCTGTTTCCGTCAAAGAGTTAGCGCTTGGACTTTCTTCTTCAGCGTGGAAAAGCATCACTTGGCGCGAAGGCAAACAGAAGCCTCTGAAATCGCGATTCGCGGCGCTGCGAGTCCGGCCTGCGCACCGGGACTACTGGAAGGCGGAACCGTACCCGGAAGAGTGGTTGCTGATGGAGTGGCCGCGCGGGGAAGCCGAGCCGATCAAGTACTGGATTTCCACGCTGCCGCCACAGACCAAGCTCAAGGATCTGGTCCGGATGGCCAAGCATCGTTGGATCATCGAGCGCGACTACCAAGAACTGAAGCAGGAACTCGGACTCGGCCACTTCGAAGGACGTGGCTGGCGCGGTTTCCACCATCACGCCACCCTGTGCGTCGCCGCCTACGGGTTCCTGATCGCGGAGAGGAGCCGTTTTTCCCCCTCGGCGCGCGCCGGCCAGTTGGCAATACCCGCGCTCAAACCAACGGAGAACTTCGAGCCGCGAGGCCGCCCCGCCAGCCTGCGGACGGCATGATCCTGGCTCGATCGCCACTCTCCGCAGAGCCATCGCAGCCCTCTTGATCAGGCAGCTTCCTTGCTGTCCTTTCTGTGGCGTTCTTCGTTTATAACACAGTAGTACTATCGCGGAGCCCCTGGATCGTCTACCAGGAAAGCCATGGTCTTCATTCCGGAGATGTCAAACCTCCTGCGGCAACGCAGGTTCTTGCAGGCTACCTTGTCGTCGAGCAGTACCATGTAGCCCTGGGCCTTCTGGAAGCGCGCCCGGTCCCGCTCGTCCGCGCCCGGAGGGGCCGCGCTTTTCTTCTTGCGCACCAACCAGCGGAGTTCGTAGGATTCGGTGGACCTGCAATAGGGACACTGCAAACTGGCCGTCTTGGTTGCGTTCGACTCGTTGAAAAACTTTCGTTCGTCCATAGGGAGATTCGGGCCGGCAGGCGCGTCCTTACCCCTTCCAGACCAGCCAGTCCTCAGGATTTGTGGGCTGCCAATCCAGTTCCTGCCCTTCGGGGGGCGGCTCGTGTTTCACGTCGGTGAGATAGGCTTTGACCAGCGCCGAAGCGTGGTCTTTCGCCTTGGCTGCATTGTACTGACGCGATCCCTGGAGCACGATGTCCGGAGAGTGGGCGATTACCCTCCATTCATCGAACTCAGAAACCACCATGAGAGTCAAATCCCGGTATTGCGCCTTGAAGCCCGAAAGTGGCCGGAACATACCCGCCTCCCGTGTAGTACGTTCAGAGCATACCCCGAACAGGGCGCGAGTACAAGAGCTAGTCTTGTCTAATGCAGGATGAGCCTGAAGGAAGGGTGTGTTTCTAACGCAAGATGAGCCTGAAGGCGGGGAGGTTGGGCATGCTGGAGATTGATTGTCAGCATGCAGGATCGGGACACAATAAGCCTGGAGCAGATCCGGGCGTTTTTGGAGGCCAGCGAGCCGGTTCGGTTCGAGGGCAAGAACCGGCGGGAGGTTTATGACTGGGTGACGCGGACATTGAAGCAGCAGCGCTATGGGCAATGCGGTCGGGAGGCGAAGGGACTGTTGCGACGTTACGTGGCGAAGATGTCCGGGCTGAGCCGGGCGCAGGTGACGCGGCTGATCGGCAAGTACGGCGACAGCGGCGAGGTCAAGGAGGCGCTCTACCGGCGCCACCGCTTTGCTTGCCGCTACAGGCTAGCCGACATCGAGTTGCTGGCCGAAGTCGACCAGGCCCATGAGACGCTCAGCGGCCCGGCGACGCAGAAGCTCCTGCAGCGGGCGCGGTACGATTTCAAGGACCCCCGCTATGAGCGGCTGGCGGCCATTTCGATGGCCCACATCTACAACCTGCGCAAGAGCCGGACGTACCGGCAGAAGCGGGTGGTCTACCAGAAAACGCGGCCGGTGCAGGTGGCCATTGGCGAACGGCGCCGGCCAGAGCCGGACGGACGACCGGGCTACCTGCGGGTGGACACGGTGCACCAGGGGGATCTGGGAGGCGTGAAAGGGGCGTATCACATCAATGCCGTGGACGAGGTCACGCAGTGGCAGGTGGTGGGGGCGGCCGAGCAGATCAGCGAAGCCTACTTGCAGCCGGTGCTGGAAGCCATGCTGCGGCAGTTTCCGTTTCACATCCGCGGCTTCCATTCCGACAACGGCAGCGAGTTCATCAACCACACGGTGGCCAAGCTGCTCGACAAGTTGCTGATCCAACAGACCAAGTCGCGGCCGCGGCATTCCAACGACAACGGCTTGGCGGAGGCGAAGAACGGCGCGGTGGTGCGCAAGCACATGGGCTACGGATATATCGACTCCAGCCATGCGCAGGCGATCGAGGAGTTCTACGAGGGATACTTCAATCCCTACCTGAGCTTCCACCGGCCCTGCGGCGTGCCCGAAGTGGAGACCGGAGCCAAGGGCAAGCAACGCAGGGTGTACCGCTGGTACGCCACGCCCTGGGAGATCTTGCGCCAGTTGCCCGGGGTGGTGCGCGCCCTCCGGCCGGGGGTGACCATCGAAAGGCTCAATGAGATCGAGCGAGCCGAAACCGACACGGCGGCAGCCCGCCGGATGCAGACCGCCAAACAGAAGCTATTCGCCAGCTTCCAACGAAGGAAGAGCGCATGAGAAAAGGCTGTGGAAATGCCGGGCCGTGGACAAAGAGGAAAACCAACACCAGGTTTCCCTCTTTGCCCACCGCCCTTGGAAATCGCTGCCGCGATTCCCACATTCCCACAGCCCCGACTCCGAGACACTTACACACTCACAGAAAGGAGCCCAGACTGCTCAGCCCCCATCATCCTTCAGGCTCATCCTTCGATTGGAATATGCTGAGCTTCTGGTCTGATTTTTTGCGCCGTGGCCGCCACAGAAGACTACCGGGTGCCGAGGTTCCGTACGCCGGCGGTGAACAGCATGCCGGCCGAAGTGACATTGCCAATCCGGCAGGCGCGGGCCAGCCAGGGATGCTTGTTCCCCCACTTCTTCACCACCAGGACCTCTATGACCGCAACCCCAGCCAGTAGGCCCGCTTTCTTGGCGGCGCTCTGCGCGGTAAACCGTCCGCCATTCGCCAGCAGAGCGTTGCGCTCGGGGCGCTGCCAGCTCGTCCAGGCGTCGAATCCCGTAGCCGCGGCTTGGACTGCCAACGACGCCCCCAGCCCGCGCCACCAAGCCTGTTGGTCAGGCTGTGGCGCAAGCTGTCGAATTTCACCCAAGCTCACCTGCGCGCGGCAAACCACGCCGGAAGCCGCAAGCACAAGCAAAATCAGCCCGAAAGCTCTTTGGATCATCCGTCTCCCCACTCTTCCCGTGTGTTATCTACTAAGCGAATATACCGGGAAAAGACGGAGAGAGGAAGGTAGAACAGCCGGCCTTTGTACTGAAGCAAATCGAGGACCTGTACTGCCGCACCTTAGAACGGAGGTACTCAGGTGGCACTTCCGGACAGGGGCCAAGGCGCGTGCCCACGATGCCAGACGGGCTGAAGCCTGGTCTTTGCGCCCAACCGCTTCCGGATTACACTTGAACTGGAAGGATTTTCCGTGACTGGCCAGCAGAGGGGTGTAGAAGTCGAACCAGAGGTCTCCAGCCGGCTTGGCGGCCTGGATACTGAGAGTCTCCTCCACGCCGTCCGGGTCATGCTGACGTCCCGGCGACTGGATGACCGGGAGATCCTCCTCAAGAGGCAGAACCGGATATTCTTCCAGATCAGCGGGGCGGGGCATGAAGCCATCGGGGCAGCCGCCGGGGCCGTGCTGCGCCCGGGGCAGGACTGGTTTTACCTGTATTACCGGGACCGCGCGCTCTGCCTGATGCTTGGAGTTACACCCGGCCAGATGCTCCTCTCGGCAGTGGGCGCGGCGGAGGACCCTGCCTCCGGCGGACGCCAGATGCCGTCGCACTGGGGTTCCCGCGACCTGCACATCGTCTCCTGTTCCTCTCCGACGGGAACGCAGTTTCTCCAGGCAGTGGGTTGCGCCCACGCCGCGCGCTACCTGGACCCGGCGAGCGACGAGGTGACCTTGGTCACCTCCGGCGATGGCGCGACAAGTGAAGGGGAGTTCTGGGAAGCGATGAACGCAGCCTGCCTGGATCGTCTTCCTCTCCTCTTCCTGGTGGAAGATAACCAGTACGCCATCTCCGTGCCCATTGAGAAGCAGACCGCGGGCGGAAATATCTCGCGGCTGCTGGAAGGGTTTCCCGGCCTGCTGCGGCTGGAGGTCGACGGCACCGACTTCGTCGCCTCCGTGAAGGCAATGGAGGAAGCGGCGGCATGGTGCCGCGCCCGCAAGGGTCCCGCGCTGGTCCACGCCCAGGTTATCCGGCCGTATTCACATTCTCTCTCTGACGACGAACGGCTCTACAGGACAGAGGCCGAGCGCGCGGTTGAGGCAGCCCGCGATCCGATCCTGACATTTCCGCAATGGCTCGTGTCGGAGGGCATTGCGAACCCGACGACGCTGCAACAAATCGGTCACGAAGTGGAGCTGGAGATTCAAGAGGCCACGGAAGTGGCACTGCAGGCCGATTCCCCTGAGCCGAGTTCCGTCTGTCTGCACCTCTATTCGGAGGAGTCCGATCCGGCCTCGAATCGGTTTGCCAGCGAGCCCCGGTTCGAA
Source organism: Bryobacterales bacterium (assembly GCA_963798455.1). Classification (GTDB taxonomy): domain Bacteria; phylum Acidobacteriota; class Terriglobia; order Bryobacterales; family Bryobacteraceae; genus CAWCTD01. The sequence continues at coordinate 1,380,372 of CAWCTD010000003.1, read as the reverse complement.
GGCTCGACACGCACCATGGTGGACGAGATTAACCTGACCATGGCGGAGGAGATGCGCCGTGACTCCAGGGTTATCGTGTTCGGCGAGGATGTGGCCGACTGCGGGCGCGAGGAAAGCCTCGGCGAAGTTAAAGGGAAGGGGGGCGTTTTCAAAGCCACGGCGGGTCTGCAGAGGGAATTCGGCAGCCGGCGTTGTTTTGACACGCCCCTGGCCGAGGCGGCTATCGTGGGCCGCGCCATAGGCATGGCCACCCGGGGCCTGAAACCGGTCGCGGAGATCCAGTTCCTTGACTACATCTGGCCGGCCATGATGCAGCTCCGGGACGAGCTGCCCACCATCCGGTGGCGGTCCAACAACAGCTTCTCCTGCCCGGCCGTGATTCGGGTTGCGGTGGGCGGCTATCTGAGCGGCGGGGCCATCTACCACAGCCAGTGCGGCGAGGTCGAGTTTACGCACATCCCGGGCTTGCGGGTGGTCATGCCGTCCAACGCGCTGGATGCCTGCGGACTGCTCCGGACCTCCATCCGGTGCGACGATCCGGTTCTCTTCCTCGAGCACAAACACCTGTACCGGGAGCCCTACAACCGTTCTCCGCACCCCGGGCCGGACTACATGATTCCGTTGGGCAGGGCGCGTCTGGCGAAGGGCGGCCGGAATCTCACCGTCATCACTTACGGCGCCCTGGTCCAGAAGGCGCTGCTCGCGGCGGCCGAACTCGAGAAGAACGACCCGCGGGCCAGCGTCGAGATTCTCGATCTGCGCACACTCTCGCCCTACGACTGGGACGCGATCCGGGCTTCCGTGTCCAAGACCAGCCGCGTGCTGGTTGCGCACGAAGACTGCTTGAGCTGGGGCTACGGCGCCGAGATCGCCGCGCGTATCGCGGACGAGCTGTTCAATCGCCTGGACGCACCCATCGGAAGGGTCGCCGCGAAGGATACCTGGATCGCCTACAACCCGGAACTCGAGGAAGTGATCCTTCCGCAGGTGGGCGATCTGGTCCGCGAGGCGCAAAGGCTGCTGGCCTACTGAGGCGGGCGCCGCCTTCAGGCGCCGGTGATCAGCCAGCAGCGCTTGGCAGTTAGCTTACTTGCCCAGTGTGAAACTCAGCCGGAGGAACGCGCTGTCCTTCACCTCAATCTCCTGCTGGTCCTGCTGGTATCCCTCGTGCGCCACCGCGACAACGTGGTTCCCAACCGGCAGCTCGAACGTGGCCGGAGTCGTTTCCCGGCGCCGCTGCCCATCGACCAGGATGGAGGCGCCCGGAGGAACGCTCAGGACCTGAACCTGGCCGGTCAGTCTCGCCATGTACAGGAAGATGTTGTCCTCGTCAGGCAACCGGAAGATTCTCAGGGCGGGCCGGTAGCCCTCGATCGTCGCCGAGGCGGTGTGCCTTCCTGAGGACAGCGGCATGGAGCACGGGGTCTTGCAACGAAGGTCCGGACTATCATCGAAAGTCACAACGGCGCCTTCGGGGGATGTTCTCACCAGGACGATGGTCTCCGCTGGGAGCCTCGGCTCGGTTCGGGGCGGCGTTGTCGCCGGCTGTGTTCCGGTGCGCACCGGAGGAGGGGTTGTTTGCGCGGGTTCCGCAGCAGTCTCCGGCTTTTGCGCCGGAGTATTCGCGGGCTGAGGCGGCGTCTGCGCCTCCGGCGTGGGGATGACGACACGTCCCACCGGACTTGGGCGCGGCGCTGGAGTGGCCGGGGCGGCCTGCTCGGCCTTCGGCGGGGCGCTCGGCGGGCTGACAGAGAACCGGTGGGCCAGCCACACCGCGGCCCCGACCAGCACCACCGCCGCGGCTAAAACCAGCAGCATCGCAGGAACGGCCCATCTGCGGCCCCGCTGCCGGCTCCCGCCGGGCTGCGCCGGCCTGGGCTCCGGCGCAGGCGTGGCCTGGGGTTCTTCCTCGGCCGCCGGGACTGCCAGCGTCGGGAGGCTTTGATCGCTCCCCCTCGCCAGAGGCTTCCATCCCTTGCAAGACTTGCAGGCAGCCTCAAGGGCCGTGACGAACTCCGTGCAGCTCGGGAAACGGGCAGCAGGTCCCTTTTGGAGCGCCCGTTGGAGGACCAGGTCCACCTGCCAGTTCACGGTAGGGTTGAGCTTCGAGGGAACTGGCGGATCCTCGTGCGCGATCTTGTAGACCAGGGCCGCTAACTGCTCGGAAACGAAGGGTTTTCCCCCCGTGAGCAATTCAAACGCGATCACGGCGAGCGAGAACTGGTCCGAGCGGCCATCCACGGGCCTGCCGAGCGCCTGCTCGGGCGACATGTAGGATGGGGTGCCCACCACCAGGCCGGCCTGGGTCGCCAGTTGCGGGGCCGGTATCTTCGCCACCCCGAAATCGCAGATCTTGACTGTCCCGTCCTCATGAATCATGATGTTGGCGGGCTTGATATCGCGGTGGATTATACCCTTCTTGTGGGCGTAATCGAGGGCGGCGGCGGTCTCCCGCAGCACGCGGAAGATGGTGGTCGCATCGGGAGGCTGTTGCCCGGAGAGCACCTGTTCCAGCGTCGGGCCGTTGACAAACTCCATGGCGACATAGGCCGTATCGTCCTGCTCGGACACGTCGTAGATGGTCACGATGCCCGGGTGAGATAATACGCCCGCCGAGCGCGCCTCATGCAGCAGCCGGTTCCTCAAGCGAACCTGCTCCAGCGGTTCGGCCAACTCGCTCAGACGAATGGTCTTGATGGCCACCGTGCGGCCGATCGCCGGATCGCGGGCGCGGAATACGACCCCCATCGCTCCGCGGCCCAACTCGCTCTCGATCTCGTACCGGCCAACGTGCTCCATGCCGCGCTGTCATTGTACCGCAGGCACCTCTCGCGGGATGCTTTGGTGTGATAGAATCTCGGGTCGCAGGAAGGAGTAGGCGCGCGTATGGATGATCATTCAGAGCTTTCCCGGAGGCGGTTCATCGGCAGCGGCACGCTCTCAGCGGCCACGGCCGGTTTTACCGTGGTGCGGCCTCAGGCCGTCCGAGGTACTCAAGCGAACTCGAAGGTTTCCTTTGGCCTGATTGGCGTAGGCGGGCGCGGAACGTATGACGCAAGCATCATTCAAGACGACCCGCGCGCACAGGTGACGGCGCTGTGCGACTTGTTCGACGACAGGATCGAGGCTGGCGCCCAAAAGCTGAAGATAGGCAAGCCGGCGGTCTACAAGGACTTCGAGCAGTTGCTGGCCGCGCGCGACATCGATGCCGTCATCATCGCCACGCCGCCCTTCGAGCATCCCAGAATGCTCGAGGCGGCCATTCAGGCCCGCAAACATGTCTTCTGCGAAAAGCCCATGGGCGTCGACCTGGAGGGTTGCAAACGGGTGATCCGCGCCGGGCGCCGCGCGGATCCCAAGAAGTGCATCGGAGTCGGGTTCCAGCAGCGCTACGGCCCGGTCTATCTGGAGGCTTACAAGCGCATCCAGGAGGGCCGGATTGGTACACTGGCCAATGCCCGGGCCTTCTGGATTGCCAATGACCCGTTCCGCCGCGTGCCCTATGACGACCCTAAGATCGAGAAACTGCGGAACTGGTTCTGCTACCGGGACTACTCGGGCGACTTCATCGTGGAGCAGGATTGCCACAATTTCGACGTGCTGCACTGGTTCCTGGGGGCACCCCCGATCCGCGCAGTCGGGATGGGCGGCCGCAAGGTGAGGACCACGATGGAGATCATGGACCACCTCAGCCTGGCGTTCGAGTTCCCCGGAGGGATGATCGTGAACTTCGAGGCGAACCAGTTGACGCCGGTGGGCTTCTCCAAGGTGGGTGAGGAGTTCACGGGAACCACGGGCGTCATCCTCACCTCCCGGCAGCAGATGGTTCATATCCGCAGCCGCCAGGAACGCGACACCATTCCCTCCAAGCGCGACATCACCATCGACACACTGGAGAACTTCATTGGGCGCGTCCTGAGCGGCGACGTGGAGAACGTCACTGAGCGCTCGGCCATCAGCACACTCTTCGCCATTCTCGGCCGCACGGCGATCTACGAGAAGCGCGAGGCATCATGGAAGGAATTCGGATCATTGACGTGAGGAAACGATGACAAGAAGAACTCTGATATCCAGTTTGCCTGCCGCCGGAGTGGCTGCCGGAGCGGTCCAGAACTCGGCCTTGAAGGGCCGGCTGAAGCAGGGCGCTACCCTGGGCTGTTTCGGCAAGCTGAGGAGCGACCTGGAGGAGGTCTGCCGCGTCGGCTCCAAGCTCGGCCTGAAAGGACTCGACTTGGTCGGGCCGAAAGAGTACCCGACCATGAAGAAGTATGGCCTGCTCCCCACCATGATCTATGGGACCCGGTCGATCCCCAACGGAATCAACCGCACCGAGTATCACGCGGAGTGCGAGAAGCAAGTCCGCGAGGGTATTGACCAGGCCGTGTCGCAAGGCGGGCCCAACGTGATCCTGCTGGCCGGCAACCGCCGCGGGATGCCCGACGAGCAGGGCATTGCGAACTGCGTAACGTTCATCAACAAGGTCAAGGCCGAGGCCGAAGACAAAGGAATCACGCTTTGCCTGGAGCTGCTCAACAGCAAGGTGAACCACCCCGACTACCTGTGTGACCACACCACCACAGGCGTGGAGATCTGCAAGCGGGTGGATTCGCCGCGCATGAAGCTGCTGTACGACATCTACCACATGCAGATCATGGAGGGCGACATCATCCGCACCATCCGCGACAACATCCGCTGGATCGGCCACTTCCACACGGCGGGGAACCCCGGACGGCACGAGCTGGACGAAACCCAGGAGTTGAATTACCGCGCCATTGCGCAGGCCATCGTGGACACGGGCTACACCGGCTATCTGTCCCACGAGTACAGCCCCGTCCGCGACCCGGTGCAAGGCATGGAACAGGCGATCCGCACTTGCGACGTGTAAGTGCCCGGAGCATGGCTCCGCGCCACCGAAGGCAAACAGGCAGGGTAACGTGAGACGAATACTGGTTGTGACCGGCCTCGTGTTCATTGTGGGGCTGGCGGCACTCGCGCAACGCCGCGGCTTCCGCGGTGGTCCCGGGGTGGACAGCCTTCCCCAAGCCAATTCCGAAGCAGAGAAGAGAGTGCTGTCGGTGCTCGATGAGGCGCGGCGGAATGGCGAGACGTACCTCAACGTTCCGGTGAGCGACGGCAGGATGCTACGCCTGCTTACGGAAGCAATCGGCGCCAAGAACGTTGTGGAACTGGGCACCTCCACGGGCCTTTCCGGGCTGTGGTTCTGTCTTGCGCTTCAGAAGACCGGGGGCAGGCTGACTACTTTCGAGTACGACTCCGGGCGCGCGGCCATGGCGAGAACACATTTCAAGAAAGCCGGTGTTGATTCGATCGTGACCATCGTCGAGGGCGACGCCCACCAGACGGTATCGCGTCTCAAGGAGCCGATCGACCTGCTTTTCATTGACGCAGATAAGGGAGGGTACCTGGACTACCTCAACAAACTCCTTCCTCGGGTGCGCCCCGGCGGCTTGATCCTGGCCCACAACGTGGACATGGCGCCCGATTACCGGAGAGCGGTCACCTCCAATCCCGCGCTCGATACAGTGTTCTACATGCAAGGCGAGGGAATGAGCATTACCTTGAAGAAGCGGTGAGGGCCCGCCGGGACTCCTGATTGCCCGACCCCGTCAACGACTGCGGGGTACAATGACATCTAGGCAGGATGGCGAGAGAGGCCGAAAACCGCTTGCTGACGCGCGCGGCTCAGAATCGTGCCCACGTGTTTGCGGCAACTTACAGAGCCGCGACCGTGAGGGAGCGGTCCTGCCGAGCCATTTCTCAGCCTCCTTCCAGCTTCCTATGATCCAGACCCTGTTTGGCTCGCCACAGCCGGAGCCGGGATTCTTCGAGCGCCTCAAGAAGGGTGTCGAGAAGACACGGACAGGCCTGCTCTCACGCCTGGACGACGTCCTGGCGGGAGGAAAGCAAATCGATGCCGATCTCCTGGAGGAGCTGGAAGCGACCCTGATCGGCGCGGACCTCGGAGTGCGGACCACCGCGGAGATTCTCGATCTGGCTCGCGAGAAGGCCGACCGCCGGACGATCGGGGACTCCCGTGAGCTGAGGCAGCTCATACAAGACCACCTGCTGGAGGTGCTGAAGAGCACAGAGAAGCCGCTCGCGGCGGTGCCGGAGCCTCCGGCCGTAGTGCTGGTGGTCGGGGTGAACGGCTCGGGAAAGACCACCACCATCGGCAAGCTGGCTCATCGCTACAAGGCCGAAGGGGCGAGCGTGCTGCTTTGCGCCGCTGACACGTTTCGGGCGGCCGCGATCGAGCAGTTGGAGATCTGGGGACGCCGCACGGGGACCGACGTGATCCGCCAGAAGCCGGGCGCAGACCCGAGCGCCGTGGTCTTTGACGCCGTGCACGCCGCCCGCGCCCGGAAAGTGGACTGCGTCATCGTGGACACGGCGGGCCGCTTGCATACGAAGTCCAATTTGATGGCGGAGCTGGAAAAGATGCGGCGGACCGCGGGCCGGCTGGTTCCGGGGGCACCGCACGAGGTGCTTCTGGTCATGGATGCCACCACCGGTCAGAATGGCCTGGAGCAGGCGCGCCGCTTTGCGGAAACCTCCGGCGTCACCGGCATCGTCCTTACCAAGTTGGACGGAACGGCCAAGGGCGGCATTGTGGTGGCCATCGCGCGGGACTTGGGCCTCCCCATTCGATTCGTGGGGATCGGCGAACAGGTTGACGATCTGCTTCCTTTCGACGCGCAGAAGTTCCTGGCGTCTATTCTCCAAGAATGAACTACGACTACATGAAGGACGCGCTCGACCTGGCTCGCCAGGGGCAAGGCCGGACCAGCCCGAACCCCGCCGTCGGCGCGGTGCTGGTTCGCGAAGGTAACGTCGTGGGGCGAGGGTCCCACACCTGGGCGGGCGTGAAACACGCCGAAATCCTGGCGCTGGAGGAGGCCGGAGAAGATGCGCGGGGCGCCACGCTGTACGTCTCGCTGGAACCCTGCTCGCATCACGGCCGGACAGGCCCTTGCACCGAGGCGCTGATCGCCGCCGGGGTGAGCCGCGTGGTGGCCGCCATGGCCGATCCCAACCCGCTGGTCTCCGGCGTCGGTCTGCGGCGTCTCCGGGAAGCGGGGGTGGCCGTGGAGATCGCCTCGGCATACAGCCAGGAGGCCGCCGGTATCAACGAAGCGTTTCTGCATTTCATGCGGCGGAGCCTGCCCCTGGTCACTCTCAAGGCCGCTGTCACCCTCGACGGAAAGATCGCGGCTCCGGACGACAACCAGGGCTGGATCACGAGCGAGACGGCTCGAGCGCACGTTCAACAGGTTCGCCACCGCAGCGACGCAATCCTGACCGGCATCGGCACAGTGCTGGCGGACGACTGCCTCATGACCGACCGGACCGGACTTGAGCGCAGCCGCCCGCTGCTGCGGATCGTCCTCGACTCGCAGTTGCGCCTGCCGCCCGCGGCGCGCCTGGTCACGACCTGCCAGTCGGACGTTCTGGTGGTGACTACGTCGGCCGCTTCGCCGGAACGTTACCGCGCGCTGGAGAACCTCGGCGTGAGGATCCTGACCTTGGACGGGCCGGGAGGACGCACCGACTTACGACGCCTGGTGGAGTATCTCGGGCGGGAGAAGTATCTTTCCCTGATGATTGAAGCCGGGGGCAAGGTGAACTGGGCGGCGCTGGAGTCCGAAGTGGCCGACAAGATCTTCTTCTACTACGCTCCCAAGATACTGGGAGGGCTTCATTCGCTGCCGGTGGTGGCGGGTATCGGACGGCGCCGCCGCGCGGACGCCATCCTGTTCCGCGATGTAGCCCTTCACAAGATCTCCGAGGACGAGTTCGCCGTCGAGGCCTGGCTGGTGAAAGGCGCCTGAGTCATGTTCACTGGAATCATCGAAGAAGTGGGAGAGGTAGAGGCCTTCGAGCGGCGAGCCGCCGGCGCGCGTCTTCGCGTGCGCTGCAAAATGGTGCTTGAGGACAGCGCCGCGGGGGCCAGCGTCTCGGTGAACGGTGCGTGCCTTACGTCAGTCGAGCCGGAAGCGGGGTTCTTCACGGCGGATGTCGCACCCGAGACCCTGCGCCTGACGAACCTCGGCGGCCTGCTTCCCAGGTCGCTGGTGAACCTGGAGCGGCCGCTCACGCCCTCGGGCCGCCTGGGCGGCCACATCGTGCAGGGGCACGTGGATGGAGTGGGCGAACTGGTCTCGCTGAGATCGATTGGGGAAGGGAATTGGTGGCTGGAGGTTCGCGTGCCGCGCGAACTGGAACGCTACCTGGTCTCGAAGGGCTCCGTGGCCATCGACGGGATCAGTCTCACGATCGCCTCGCTCGAAGCGGGCATCATGTCCCTTACGGTCATCCCCCACACCTACCAGAATACGAACCTGCGCACGCGCCGCCCCGGCGACCGCCTCAACCTGGAGTGCGACATCCTGGCCAAGTATGTGGAAAAGCTGCTCGGCGCCGGACGCACGTCCTCGCTGACCTTGGAGAAACTCCAGGAGCTGGGCTACTGACGGCTCTCCAGGGGCGGTATAATCAGCATCATTAGAACCATCAACTGGGAAAAAGGAGTCCCCACATGAGTACTGCGAGCAGACTCACTGTTTTCAGCCGGCGGGGTGCATTCAAACGTGTTCTCGGCGCCGGCGCCTTTGCCGGTATCTTCAAGTTGACCGAGCCCCGGATGGATGCTCAGGGAAGGCCCCAGGGCGCCCCCGCAACCCTGAACACAAACTCCGCGCCGAGCGACTTGAAGATCACCGACATGCGGGCGCTGACCATTGCGGCTAACTACGACTATCCAATTATTCGGATCGACACTAACCAGGGCGTCTATGGGCTGGGCGAGGTGCGGGACGCTGGAGGAAAAGACAACGCCCTCATTTACAAGGGCCTTCTGCTGGGCAGGAATCCCGTTCAGTACCAGCAGATTCTGCGCTCGATACGGCAGTTCACCGCTCAGGGGCGGCAGGCGGGGGGCTACAGCGCCATCGACATCGCCTTGCACGACATCGCCGGGAAGGTGCAGGGCGTTCCCGCCTGGCGCCTCGAAGCCGAGAGCAAGACGCGGGACCGGATTCGCATCTATGCCGACACGACCAGCACGACCGACCCGAAGATCTACGCGACTCGCATGCAGAAACGCAAGGACATGGGGATCACGTTTTTCAAGATGGACCTTCAGACCAGCCTGGTCCGCGGCAAACCGGGCGCCATCGGCCCAAGCGGAGCGGCCACCGAGAAGGGCCTTGGCTATCTGTGCGAGTTCATCGCGGCCATTCGTGACGTGGTCGGAGACGCGCCGCTGGCCGCGGACCACTTCGGCAGGCTCACGGTGGACGAGGCCATCCGTTACGCCAAGGCCTTCGAGCCGTACAAACTCTCGTGGGCGGAGGACCTCGTTTCATGGAGGGACTGGCGCGGGCTCAAACGGATCAAGGAGAACACCGAAACCCCCGTGCTGACAGGCGAGGATATCTTCGGGCTTCAGGGCGGGTTCGACGAACTCATCGAAAACCAGGCCGTGGACCTGATCCACACTGACCCGGGCACATCGGGCGGGATCTCCGAGACCAAGCGCATCGCCGAGGCCGCTGCCAAGCAGGGCATTCACGTCGCCGTCCATTATGCCGGATCGCCGGTGGGACAGATGGCGGCCTGCCACATGATCGCCACGATCCCAGATTTCGTCGCGATGGAGAACCACGCGCTCGACATGCCTTGGTGGCAGGACTTGGTGACCGGCCCGTCGAAACCCATCATCGACAAGGGCTATATCAAGGTCCCGGACACGCCTGGCATCGGCGTGGAGCTCAACGAGGCCGTGGTGAAGGAACATCTGAGGTATCCCGGCTACTTCGCGCCGACGCCGGAGTTTGACAACATCCATCTCATGGGCTTCCACTCCGGCGGTCCTTGGCCGCACTACGACGAAGACGACAAATGGTGTAATTGCGTCAGCTACGAGTAGACCGCCCGAGGCGTACTGCGGTGCGGCGCTGCCGTTCCCCCGTCGCCGCTTCAGAACATCGGTAACGGGTGGGCGAGCGGTGGCCTCTCGCTGCTCTTCAATGCGGAACCCCAGAGGCCGGGCGACAGCGAGTACGCCGTCCTGGTCAACGGTTGCTGGCCAGAGCGCTGAAGAGCCCGGGTGTGCGTTTCGCAGGCTACCTGATGGGGACGCCAACTTCGTCACCGCCCCGTTTCTGCGTGGCGCCGGCTGGGCTACCTGCCCGTGGTGGCCCACCAGAGGGACAACCGCCCTGAACTACTGGTGGCCGTGCAGAAGCGCTTCGGTCGCCAGTCGCCCACGCGACTCTGTTGCGACGGGCGGGACACCGCTTACGTCTGGGACGCCGGTGACCTCGATCCCCGGGAGACGCTGGATTGGCCGGCGTCCGGCCATCCGCTATCGTCAGCACACGTAAGGATGGGACCATCATCCAGGCTGAGCCGAGTACATTCACCCAGCGAGGTTCTCAGACAGGCATTGTCAAAGCGGACAGGCCGTGTGTGAATCCAAGCAGACGAATCAGATGTTAATAAAAGCTCACTAGGTTCTGATTGACGAGCTGTAATTTGTGAACGCAGCAGGTGGAACCGGCTGCCTCGCTGGTGGAGCATGCGGCCTACATTCAGACCGACTGGAAGGCGAGGCGGAATCTGACGCTGAACCTCGGCCTGCGCTACAGCCTGGAGACGCCGTTCCGGACAAGTGGAACCACCAGTCACAGTTCGATCCGACAGTGGTCGATCCGCTGACCGGCAAGATGGGCGCGATCACGCATCCTACGGGGGCGCTCTACAAGACCGACAAGAACAACTTCCAACCGCGAGTCGGCTTGGCCTGGAACTTCAACAGCAGAATGGTGTTCCGGGGCTCTTTCGGCGTGCTCACCAGGACTTGATGCCCAGCGCTGGCTTCCAGGACTACACGGCCACGGCGGTGGTGCAGCAGAAGCCTGGCGACCCGCGCCCGGCGTTCTACCTGTCGCAGGGTCCTCCGAATCGCAACTTCATCATCAACTCCGACGGCACCTCGCAGTTCCTCGGGAACAAACTACAGCAGCCGCGGCGCCACCTTCATCGATTCCAACCTGCGTATGCCGTACGTCATGAACTGGTCCGGCGGCGTCCAGACGCAGATGGGTTCCACGTGGCTGACCGAGTTGATGTACCAAGGCTCTCGGGCGTGCACCTGAACACCAGCAGCAACATCAACCAGTTGCCAAGTCGATACTACAATTCGACCGACTTCACGTTGCTCAACGCCGTATACGAAGCGACTCAGAACTACAAACCCTACACTCAGTTCGGCACCATTTCCTACATGACCAACGCCGGCCACAGCACCTACCACGGGTTCACGCGCCCGCGTCGAGAAGCGTTACGCGCCGGACGGACTGACGGTCAACGCGCACTACACCTGGAGCAAAAACCTCTCTGGCACCGTCGGTGACGGCTGGCAGTATTACAACTGGAGCCTGACCAAGGCGCCGACCAGTTTCGATACGCGGCATCGGTTCATCTCAGTCCTTCACATATACTGTCTCTGATCGCAGGGGGTCCGTGCCGGAAGTGCTATTGCCAATCTGCGGCGGTTATTGAAGCGCTTAGGGAAGTTAACTTGTGCATCTCGCATTCGTTACGCTCCGGGCGTGGCTCCCTGCGACAAGCAGGCTTTGGAAGGGGGTATTTAATGCAGCGACTTTGGCAATTGGCAGTTTGCCTTCTCATTTTCACAACTCTCGCCATGGGCCAGGCCGCCCGAACAGCCACTTTGGTGGGCACCGTCACGGACCCCACCGGCGCGCTCGTTCCTGGGGCCAAGGTCACAGTGACCAATACGGAGACCGGCTTTGTCTCCAACGGCGTCACGAACGCGGAAGGAAGCTACTACATCCCGTTCTTGGCCGTCGGGGCATACGAATTGAAAGTGGAGGCCCCCGGCTTTAAGACCTTCGTTCAGAGGGGCATCGACCTGCGAGCGGCGGAGGTGCCGCGCATCGATGTGAAGCTGGAGGTCGGAGCTACAAGCGAGTCCGTTCAGGTGACCGGCTCAGCCCCGCTGCCTCGAGACCGAGACCGCGCAAGTAACCCAGACCACGGAGGCTAAGTCTCTGGTGGAGATCCCCATCCACCAGGAGAAGATTCAGCGCGTCTTGTACTATGCGCCTGGACTACAGATGCGTGCGTCCGACGCCAGCATCCTGGGTCAGTCCCCCAGCGCGATCGGATTCACCCTGGACGGTGTTAGTGGCAAGGCGTCCATCCGCAGCGCTATCGGCAACGTCAACGGCAGTGTCCAGCCTGCCCTGGACGCGCTGGCTGAAACCAAGGTCTACACCACCGGCGCGCCCGCCGAGATAGGCCACGCCTCCGGCGGCATCCTCGCGATGACCTTCAAGAGCGGAACTAACCAACTCCACGGCGCGTTTGAAGACCGCTATACCAACAGCACCATGACCCACCTCGGCTACCTGCAGCAAAGCGCCCTCACCCAGTTGCAGTATCACCAGATACTGGCGTCCATCTCAGGCCCGGTGGTTCTGCCCAAGATTTACAACGGGCGGAACAAGACCTTCTTCATGTTTGCTTATGGCCGGGCCGACGCGAGGCAGCAGGACCCCCTGCCTGGGGCCACGCCGGATCTCAACATGCTGAATGGGGACTTCAGCTTCCCACAGGCCGCGGGCGGCGGGTACCCGATCTACGATCCCAAGTCGATGGTCCTATCGAATGGGACCTGGACGGCGACTCCGTTCTCGGGCATGCAGATCCCCACGAGCCGGTTTGACCCGGTAGCAGTCAATTTCCTGGCCACCGACCCCTGGAAGCAGCCGAACAATCCGTCGGGGACCACGTACAGCCGCACGGGACCCAGCAACAACTACGTCGGCAACACCGCCTACAATTCCTATCGCAGCCGCTTCGACACGAAGTTAGACCACGAGATCAGTCCCAAGAACAAGTTCTTCCTCCGAAATTCCTGGAACCGGCACCGCTCGCCACTCGCCAACGCCCCCTCTTACCTCAACAACCTCTTGCTCTCGTCGGCGCCTCCCGGACGGCCGGAGCCAATCGACCAGCAGAATTGGGCCTTTGCCGACTATCATACCTTCAGTCCCACGCTGATGAACGAACTGCGGCTGGGCTTTGGCCGGCGCAATGACACCACCACCCCGCCCACGGTGGGCCAGGGGTGGGCGCAGAAGCTGGGCATCCCCAACGTAGGGCCTGAGAACTTCCCGGGTTTCGGCTTGTACGGCGTCGGTCCCGGCGGGTTCGCACGGACGACTAACGAGGACGTGACCTTCCAGAACAACGTGACCAAGCTGTTGGCCAGGCACACCATCAAGTTTGGCTATGAACTGATCCGGACGCGGGAGAACGACGTGGACCAGGTGCTGCCCTCGGGTAGCTACAGCTTCGGAACAGGTGGCACGGCGCTGCCATTCACGCCCAACACGGGAAACACTTTCGCGTCGTTCCTGCTGGGCTCGGTGACCTCGGCCACCTACACGCAGCAGGTCTGGAACCGGCTGCCTCGCTGGTGGAGCCATGCAGGGTACGTTCAGACCGACTGGAAGGCGAGGCGCAACCTGACGCTGAACCTGGGAGTGCGCTACAGCCTGGAGACGCCGTTCAAGGACAAGTGGAACCACCAGTCGCAGTTCGACCCAACGGTGGTCGATCCCTTGACCGGGAAGATGGGGGCGATCACGCATCCCACGGGGTCGCTTTACAGGACCGACAAGAACAACTTTCAGCCGCGCGTCGGCGTGGCCTGGAACTTCAATAGCAGAATGGTATTCCGGGGGTCCTGGGACGTCCTCACGCAGGACTTGATGCCCAGCGCCGGCTTCCAGGACTACACGGCCACGGCGGTGGTGCAGCAGGTGGCGGGAGACCCGCGGCCGGCATTCTACCTGTCGCAGGGTCCTCCCAATCGCAACTTCATCATAAACCCCGACGGCACCTCGCAATTCCTGGGGACGAACTACAGTGGCCGCAGTGCCACTTTCATCGATTCCAACCTGAGTCTGCCGTACATCATGAACTGGTCGGGAGGCATCCAGACCCAGATGAGTCGCACGTGGCTGATCGAGTTGCTGTACCAGGGCTCGGCGGGCGTGCACCTGAACACCAGCGGCAACATCAACCAGTTGGCGAACGCATACTACACGTCCACGGACCTCACGCTGCTCAACGCGGTCTACGCGGCGACTCAGAACTACAAGCCCTACACGCAGTTCGGCACAATCTCCTACCAGACAAACGGCGGCCACAACACCTACCATGCTTTCACGGCACGAGTTGAGAAACGCTACGCGTCGGACGGGCTGACGCTGAATGCACACTACACCTGGAGCAAGAACCTGTCGGGCACCGTCGGCGACGGCTGGCAGTATTACAACTGGGGTCTGACCAAAGCTCTGACCAGTTTCGACACCCGGCACCGGATCATCCTTCAGGCGATGTACGAGCTGCCGATTGGCAAGGGCAAGCCGCTGCTGAACAGGGGCGGCTGGCTGAATGCGCTATTCGGCGGCTGGAACCTGCTCGTGGTCGAGAGTCCCCAGTCAGGATCGCCGGCCACATTCAGTATCTCGGGCAGCCCCTACAAGTACCTTTCCGGCGGTCCATCGCGGCCCAACCAGCTCGTGCCTGATGATCAGGTCAGGGTGGCCAGCTGGAGCATGGGAGAACATCGCTTCCCGCAGAACGCCCAGAACTCCTTCTACAACCTCAGCGCGTTCGCCTACCCGGCTGCGTTCACGCAGGGTTCCCTCGGAGCGGGTACCCAGACGGGGCGGTGGACCTCCGCTAGCCAGTGGTCCATCTCCAAGAGCTGGGGGACCGAGCGCTACAAGTTCACCCTACGCCTGGACGGGAACAACATCCCCGTTCGCTTTATGGGGGTGACGCCTGACACGACGGTGAATATCACTAGCCCGCAGACCTTCGGCAAGTTCGGCCTCCAGAGCGGTCTGAGCTATAGCACTATGAATCAGTCGAACGGCCAACTCATCATCGGCGGCCGCTTCGAATTCTGATTTAGTGGTAGTTTTCGACGGCCGGGGATGGCTCACAGCCATCCCCGGTCTCATGGAGTGGGGTTACATAACGCGTGGGTGGATGTCATAAACCCTCGGGATAGAGAAGAGCTGAAATCATGCTAAGTCTAAAGAGACAATTGAGCAGGCGCATAGGCTCTAGACAAGGAGAGGTTACTTCACTATGAGTATCAGTCGACGACTGTCGATAACCCGCCGGGACGTATGCCGGCAGGCGGTGAGCGCTGCGGCACTCGCCCCTATGCTCAAGCTCACCGAGAGCACTTCCGAAGCCCAGGCGCCTGCGGGCCGAGGGCTAAACACCCGCTCCTCGCCGAGCGGTCTAAAGATCACTGATCTTCGAGCGTGCACTGTCGCCTCCAACTTTGACTATCCGATCATCCGCATGGACACGAATCAGGATGTCTATGGGCTCGGAGAGGTGCGCGATGGTGGGGTAAAAGGGCAGGCTCTGGCGCTCAAGCCACTGCTGGTCGGCCGCAACCCCTTGGATATCGAAACAAACCTGGAGAGAATCAGGCCTTATGCCGGCCACGGCCGCCTTGGAGGCGGCTTCAGCGCGATCGACATGGCCTTACACGATATATCCGGCAAAGTCCACGGCGTGCCTGCGTACCGTCTTGCCGGGGACAAGAGAAGAGACAGGATACGCGTCTATGCGGATACCTGGCCCTCCAAGGACCCGAAGCTATACGCGCGGCGGATGCTGGACCGGAAGAACCAGGGGTTCACGTTTCTGAAGATGGACATCGGAACGGGTCTGATCGCCGGAAAGCCCGGCGCCTTGAGAGACGGGGTTCCGACGGCCAAGGGTTTGGGATATATGTGCGAATATCTGGCGGCTGTCCGGGACGCGGTTGGCTACGACATCCCCTTGGCGACCGACCACTATGGCCGCCTTACCGTCCCGGATGCTATTCGGCTGGGCAATGCCTTTGCGCCTTACGAACTTGCCTGGCTGGAGGACCTCATTAGCTGGCGTGACTGGCGAGGTCTCAGGGAGATTACTGACGCAATCGTCCTGCCAACCCTCACGGGAGAAGATATATTTGGCGTCGACGGATTTCGGGACCTTATTGAGCACAGCGCCGTCGATATTCTTCAGCCCGACATGGAGACCTCTGGAGGGATCATGGAAACTCACCGCATTGCGGATCTTGCCGATAGCTTCGGCAAACCGGTGGTATTCCACTTCGCAGGATCTCCGGTGGGTTGTATGGCAAGCGTGCATTGTGCAGCGACGTTGAGGAATTTTGTGGCCATGGAAAACCATGCCGTCGACATCCCCTGGTGGGGTGACTTGGTTACCGGAGTAGCGAAGCCCATTGTCAACAAGGGCTACATACAGGTTCCGGAGAGCCCGGGTCTGGGCGTCGTGTTGAATGATGACGTGGTGAAAGAGCACTTGCGCTATCCCGGCTACTTTGAGCCGACCCCACAATTCGATTTTCCGGTGTCGTCTTTCGGAATCTGGGAACGAGGCCCCTATCCGCATATTCTCGAGGATGGCACGTTCAAGAACGCCCCGGACGAATAGCGCAGTCGTGACAGGGCAACCAAGAACGGCCTCGGGATTCCGACAGCTTTCTGCGGTTGGGCTTCCACTCCGGCGGTCCTTGGCCGCACTAGGACGAGGACGACAAATGGTGTAATTGCGTCAGCTATGAGTAGACCTTCCTGCTGCGGGCCGTGGGGGAGGGTGCGCTGGCAGGCCGGCACAGGGAACTCAAGGCCGGTAAGTGGCGATTGCATCGTTGAGGAAGGATGCCATGACCTTCCTCGATCAATGGCCGGCAGGAGCGGTGCGGAGCCGGCGGAACGGAATGCGAGTCGCACGGTGCCTGTTTACCGCGCAGTTTCTCGGTCCAGTGCGCGTTGAAGGGAGAGTAGTCATGACTGATAAACAGCGGGCAAGAATGACCCGCCGTAACATGCTGATCAAAGCCGCCGCAGCCGGCGGTCTGGGTGCAATCTTCAAGATGACCGAGGGAGCCGCTTCCGGCCAGATGCGCGGGGGGAGCAGCGTCCAATACGGTGCGATCAACAAGTTCTCTTCGCCGAGCGCCCTGAGGGTCACCGATATGCGGGCGGTCACGGTGGCGTCCAACTTCGACTTCAACATCATCCGCCTCGACACCAATCAAGGCGTCTATGGATTGGGCGAAGTTCGCGATGGAGGCAGCAAGGGAACGGCACTGATGCTGAAGCCCATGGTGGTGGGACGCAACCCTTTGGACATCACAGGCATTCTCCAGTCGATTCGGCCCTATGCCGGGCATGGCAGGCAGGGAGGCGGCTATTCGGCGGTCGACCTGGCCTTGCACGACCTAGTCGGCAAGGTTTATGGAGTGCCCGTCTACCGGCTCTTGGGCGACAAGAAGATGGGCCGTGTGCGCATGTACTGCGACACCACGGGCATCCCCGACCCAAAGAAATACGGCGAGCGCATGAAGAAGCGCAAGGACCTGGGCTTCACCTGGTTCAAGATGGACATCCGCTACGGCACCATCGGCGATACGCCCGGCGCCTTCGATGACCACGGCATCCTGACCGAGAAGGGACTGGCCTTCGCGGGCGAGTTGGTCACGGCCGTAAAGGATGCTATCGGTTGGGACATGCCCCTAGGTGTGGAGACCTCGGGCGGCATGCGGCCGAGGCCGGGCGGCCCGTACCGCAAGCTTCCGGTCAAGGATGCCATTCGCATCGCGCGCTACTACGAGAAATTCAACATCGCCTGGATCGAGGACCTCTTTAACACGATGGGCTTCACGGATTGGCGCGGCTACAAGGCGATCCACGATGCCACCACCACAAAGATCCTCACCGGTGAGGATGCTTTCGGACTGGAGGAGGGGTTCAAGCCGCTGATCGACAACCAGGCCGTGGATATTGTTCAGCCGGACCCGGGCACCAGCGGGCAGTGCCGCGAGACCAAGAGGATTGCGGACTATGCCGCGCAGTATGGGATTGATGTCGCCATACACATGGCCGGCTCACCTGTCGGCACTTTGGGCGCGGCGCACACCGCCTGCACCATGACCAATTTCCTGGCGATGGAGTGCCACGCCGTGGACTTCATGTCGTGGTGGCAGGATCTAGTGGTCGGCCTTCCCAAGCCGTTCATTGATAAGGGCTATATCACCGTGCCGGATACGCCGGGGCTCGGGCTGGAGCTCAACGAACCGGTGATCAAGGAACACTTGCGGGTTCCCGGCTACTTCGAGCCGACCAAGGAGTGGGATAACTGGCAGCCTCGGACCCGTGGGCCGTTCCCGCACTTCAATACGGAAGGGCAGTGGGTGAACGAAACCGAGTCATACACCCAATAATGGGAATGCCAACTTCCGATAGGTGACAGATCCCTTGCCCATATTTGCAATAGAAGAAGTCCTATAAGGAGCCTTAACATGAATGCTGTGAACAAGCTCACTGTCTTCAGCCGCCGGAGTGCGCTCAAACGCGCTCTCGGCGCCGGCGCCTTTGCCGGCATCTTCAAGCTGACGGAGCCTCAGATGGATGCTCAGGGAAGGCGTCAGGGGGCGCCTGCGACCCTGAATACAAACTCCGCGCCGAGCGACTTGAAGATCACCGACATGCGGGCGCTGACCATTGCGGCCAACTACGACTACCCGATCATTCGGATCGACACCAATCAGGGCGTCTACGGACTGGGCGAGGTGCGGGACGCCGGGGGCAAAGACAACGCTCTCATTTACAAGGGCCTGCTGCTGGGCCGGAATCCCGTCCAGTATCGGCAGATTCTGGGCTCGATACAGCAGTTCACCGCGCAAGGGCGGCAGGCCGGGGGATACAGCGCCATCGACATCGCGTTGCACGACATCGCCGGGAAGGTGCAAGGCGTTCCCGCCTGGCGCCTTGAAGCCGAGACGAAAAAGCGGGACCGGATTCGCATTTATGCCGACACGACCAGCTCGACGGACCCGAAGATCTACGCGACACGCATGCAGAAGCGGAAGGACATCGGGATCACGTTCTTCAAGATGGACCTCCAAACCAGCCTCGTGAGCAAAAGGGAAGGCGCCATCGGTCCCGGCGGAGCGGCCACCGAGAAGGGTCTTGGATATCTGTGTGAGTTCATTGCCGCGATTCGCGACATCATTGGAGACGCTCCGCTGGCGGCAGACCACTTCGGCAGGCTCACGGTGGACGACGCCATCCGCTACGCCAAGGCGTTCGAGCCCTACAAGCTGGCTTGGGCTGAAGATCTGGTCAGTTGGCAAGACTGGCGGGGGCTGAAGCGGATCAAGGAGAACACTGAGACCCCGGTCCTCACCGGCGAGAATATTTTCGGGCTCCGGGGCGGGTTCGACCAGCTCATCGACAACCAGGCTGTCGACATCATCCAGCCGGATCCGGGCACGTCGGGCGGGATCTCCGAGACGAAGCGCATCGCCGACGCCGCTGCCAAGCAGGGCATTCAGGTCGCCGTCCATTATGCCGGATCGCCCGTGGGACAGATGGCTGCCTGCCACATGATCTCCACGATCGACAACTTCGTCGGGATGGAGAACCACGCGCTCGACATGCCTTGGTGGCAGGACCTGGTGACCGGCCCGTCGAAACCCATCATCGACAAGGGCTACATCAAGGTCCCGGACACGCCTGGCATCGGCGTGGAGCTCAACGAGGCCGTGGTGAAGGAACATCTGAGGTATCCCGGCTACTTCGCGCCGACGCCGGAGTTTGACAACATCCATCTCATGGGCTTCCACTCGGGCGGTCCTTGGCCGCACTACGACGACGACGGTAAATGGTGTAACTGCGTAAGCTACGAGTAGACCTTCCCGGGGCGCGCGGCCGTGCGCCCCAGCGATTTCCCCTCCACGCGCCAGGAGCGGCCGGTCGGTTTCAGCCTTCGCTGTGGATTCGGGAACCCAACAGCGGGGCGTAGGACCGCCCAGCGGCTTCACAAAGGACAGGGGCCGGGGCTGACAAGCGAGCGGAACTTGTATAGACTATGGACAATGCGGTCGGTAGTCCCGCGCTCCGCGAGGTACTGGTTTGCCATGAGTCTGATCCGCCTCGTCGGCGGCGGACTGAGCGCATTGCTCGCCCTTGCGCCAACGTCTGCCGCTTTGCGCTCGCGCCCGGTCCGAGGCGAGTACAGCGTGCGAGTCTGGAAGGCCCAGGACGGCTTGCCTGAGAGCAGGATCGTGGCCATCTCGCAGACCCCGGACGGGTATCTCTGGATTGGCACCTCCAGCGGACTAGCGCGGTTTGACGGCGTTCGCTTCGCCGTGTTCACCCGGTTGAACACACCCGAACTACGCGACGACAGCATCCTATGCCTGCACCCGGCAAGGGACGGCTCTTTGTGGGTTGGCACCAGCGGGGGCGGCTTATTGCACTACCGGAACGGCTCGTTCCACACTCTGGGGACCAATGAGGGCCTTACCAACGGGTGGGTGCGGGCCATTGAAGAGGACCGGCAAGGGATCCTCTGGGTGGGCACGGATCGAGGACTCTCCCGTCTCGAGGACGGGAGGTTCCAGCGGTTGGACGACCACCTCGGTGTGCCCTTCATGTCGGTCGCCGACATCCACGAGGACAGCGACGGCCGTTTGTGGATTGGGGGCACACGGGGAATGATGCAGGTGCAGGCCGGGAAGGTCAACGAGGCCCCCTTCGAAGGTCTGGGGAGGCTCCCCGTAAGGACTCGTTTCCTGGAGACCCGTGCTGGTAAGCGATACCTGTGGGGTGCGTTCGGTCTGTTGTTGTTGAAGGATGGCCGCCTGTATCCCCAGGCGTGGACAAGAGGGACCAGACTAACCGCCTTGCTGGAGGATAGTGAAGGTGACCTATGGGCGGGCGCTGTTGCTAAAGGCCTCATCTGCTCTCATAGCGGGTCGCCTATCAGGGTGCCGGCCCTTAATTTGCTTCCCGACAGCACAGTAACGGCACTTTTCGAGGATAGCCAGCGTAGCCTGTGGGTGGGAACGCTCGATGGGCTTGTCAGGCTGAGCAAGAAGACGGTCCGCGTGCTCGGCAAGGAGGACGGCCTCTCAGACGAGTACATCCTCAGCATTTGCGAGGACCGCGATAGCGTGGTTTGGGCCGCCTCAAGCACGGGTCAACTTTACCGCCTCAAGGACGGGCGTGCGGTACGCTACGCGTTGCCTGTCGAGAACTTCAGGGCCCAGACGGTCTTCCGCGACAGCAGGGGGAGCCTGTGGTTCGGGAGTAGCAACAGAGGAATCATCCGGCTTTCGTCTGGAAGGGCAACATCTTACGGAGTCTTGGACGGTCTGCGGAGCAACCTGATCCGCCAGTTCTTTGAGGACCGGCGAGGGGATATCTGGATCGCCACCGGCAGTGGGCTGAGTCACTGGGACGGGCACAAGTTGAAAACGTACTACCTTGAGGACGGGCTTGTTTACGGTAGCGTCCAGGTGATTACGGAGGATCGGGCGGGAGATCTGTTGGTCGGTACTGAAAACGGCGCCAATCGTCTGCGCGACGGCAAGTTCGTGCAGGACCCTTTGCTCGCTCAAGTCGGGGCCGAGAGAGTCCGGGCGATTCTCGAGGATTCCGACGGCGGCCTGCTGCTAGGCACGAGAGGCGGCGGGCTTTTTCACGTGAAACGGGGCAAAGTCACAAGATTAACGACCCGGGATGGGCTTCTCAGCGATTCGATCTTCCAGTTGCTGGAGGACCGGAACGGCAGGATCTGGATGACCGGACCGGCGGGCATCTCCTCCGTGGACCACCGCGAACTGGACGCATTGGCGGAACAGGGGCGGGGCTACCTCTCCGTGATTGCCTTCGGCATCACCGAGGGTCTGGAATCGAGCGAGATGAGCGGCGGCGTACAGCCCGCTGGATTGAAAACGCGCGACGGGGAGTTGTGGTTTCCAAGCGTGAAGGGTGTGGTACGGGTAAACCCGGAGCAAAGGCGCACACCTTCTCCGGTCCCGGTTCTTATCGAGTCCATCTCAGTGGACGAACGTCCCATCCCCATGACAGGCCAGGTTCGCATCCCGCCGGGCCGCGGAAGACTCGAGATCCGCTACACCGCCTGCGACCTGTTGTCGCCGGAGCGAATTGCGTTCAAGTACAAGCTGGAAGGCTTTGACGCGGACTGGACATCCAACACGGTACGGCGGGTGGCCCAGTACACGAATCTGCCCCCGGGCTCTTACCGCTTTCGGGTTGCAGCCATACGATCAGGCGCGCCGTTGGCCACTTCGGAGGCGTCTCTGTCGTTCGTCTGGGACCCGCGCTTCCGCGAAACCGGCTGGTTCTATGCCCTGTGCGCCGTGCTTGCCGCAGCCTTCGTCCGGGCCGGTTTTCTCTTTTATGCCCGGCAGACAGCAGCCCGATACGAGGCCCTGCTAGGAGAAAGAGCCCGGCTGGCGCGGGAAATGCACGATACCGTGATCCAAGGGTGTGTGGGCGTCTCCACGCTGCTGGAAGCCGCCTCCAGTCTGGAGTGTTCGGGTACTTCCGAGTGGAACGAACTCTTGGGCCAGGCACGGACACAGATCAGGCTTACGCTGGACGAGGCGAGGCAGGCCGTTTGGGACCTACGCTACGGTTCCTTCGTAGGTGACTTGGCCAGCACATTGCCCCGCCTTGCAGGATCGCTCAGCGTCGGCAAGGGAGTCGATCTCCAGACAGAGATCAGCGGTGACCCGGCTCCACTGAGTGCGAGGATGGACATGAACCTCCTGCTGGTGGCACGCGAAGCGATGCGTAACGCCGTCATTCACGGCGCCCCGCAACAGATCCTTCTGCGGCTGGCCTTCAATCCGAGAGAGGTGCGGCTGGAGGTGGCCGACGATGGCTGTGGGTTTGACCCCTCAGGGGTAGATCTCACAGACGACGGTCACTATGGCATCGAGGGGATGCGGGAACGAGTAGCGCAATTGGGAGGGTCCTTCCAACTCTGCTCCGGCCCGGGGCTAGGCACTGACGTTGTGGTGCGTGTGCCTTTCTCGGGTCATGTGCGGAGAGATGCACCTGTGGGAGCAGACCATGACCAAACCCGATAGGATTCGTGTGTTGGTGGTCGACGACCATCCCGTCGTCCGCCATGGGCTCTCCGCCATCATCCGCGCCCAGCCGGGCATGTCCGTCGCCGGGCAGGCGGCGGACGGAGCCGCGGCGGTCCAGATGTTCCCCACCCTCCTGCCGGAACGTCACACTGATGGACCTCCGCATGCCCGGACTGGGGGGCGTGGACGCGATCTGCAGGATCCGAGAGAGTTATCCCGAGAGCAAGTTCATCGTCCTCACCACATATCAAGGGGACGAAGACATCCACAAGGCCATGTCGGCTGGCGCTCAGGGCTATCTGCTTAAGGGCATGTCCCACGACACGTTGCTCGATGCCATAAGGAGCGTCCATAAGGGGCTCCGATACCTGCCTCCTCCGGTCTTGGAGACTCTGGCCAGCCGCCCTCCGGCTTTCCAACTCAGTTCCCGCGAGCTCGAAATCCTACAACTGGTCGTTAAAGGACTGGCCAACAAGCAGATCGCCAAGACCCTACACATTGCCGAGGGAACGGTGAAGTGGCACATCAACATCATTTGTGAACGTCTGGACGTGCACAGCCGCACGCAGGCGGCTGTAGCCGCCTTGAGCCGTGGCATCGTGGAGCTTCCGACTTCCTGACCGGACCGTCGGGCGGGCATGGCGCACCCCGTGGTGCGGAAGATGGTCAGGTGCGGCGCTAGTCGCTGCAGTAGTCCGCGAGTTCGCTCATTGACGCAGACGCCGTCCACGTTGTGCGGCGAGGGCCCGCTGGTTCCTGGATACTGATGAATGGGGTCCACCGCGCAGTTGTCGATCAGGTTCGTAAACCTATGTTCGAGTCCGAAGCCGATTTCCCCTGTCAGCGGCTTGGCGCTGGCAGCCACCCTGACCTCTTTGAAGGCCTGTTGTGTAACAGCGTGTGAGTAGCGGATGTAATCCCGACCAGACGTTGAAAGACTACCTGATCTAGGAAGTCACGCCGGCGGTTACCGACCCAGCATTCAGCGGTGGTTTTCGGCCTACCGCCACGCGCTCGCGCTCGCCACCTCCAAGAGAGCCGAAATCCTGCCCGATGGCAGCCGACGACTGTCTTCGGCTTCACAACGACCAGAACCTCAGCCCACCGGGACCTGACCCAGCGCAGGGTCGTCCAGAACAGCCGGTCAAACTGATTCAACCGCGGACACGGCTCCTTCCGCTTGAGCACGGAGATCTGCTGCCGCAGGGCGAGAATCTCAATTGCAGTGCCGTGCCGACTGAGGACGAAGACTCGGACAGTGGCCGGGAGGGCAGCGGTGAATTCGAGCACGAACCCCGCATTGTAACGTGGCGGAACGCCATCCCGAGAGGCAGACGATGAGCGCTCCCAAGCTATTGATTTCAGGATGTTATGGACTTCTGACTACCCGCACCGTGCCCCCACCCAACTTTCGATAGGTGACAAATCCCTTGCCCGTGTCCATACTTGGTCGCGTTCGTACTCTTTCCGGATAAGCGGGTCTCGAATGTCGCTTATACGGCTCTCACTCCGAGTGAGAGTTTTCGCGTCGGCTACTATGGCTGCCGACGTTCTGTGTGCATAGACAGTCGCTATGGGCACGCTGGTGGGGACCATCACGGATCCGAGCGAGGAGGGTGTTCGATGAAACGGCTCTCGCTGTTGGCAGTTTGCCTTCTTATTTTCACAGCTCTCGCCATGGGCCAGGTAGCTCGAACGGCTACGTTGGTGGGTACCGTCACGGACCCCGCCGGCGCGCTGGTTCCTGGGGCCAAGGTCACATTGACGAATACTGAAACCGGCTTCGTCTCCAACGGGGTGACGAACGCCGAAGGAAGCTACTACATTCCCTTTCTAGCCGTCGGCATGTACGAATTGAGAGTGGAGGCCGCCGGCTTCAAGTTTTATGTTCAAAGGGGTATTGAACTGCGGGCCGCGGAGGTGCCGCGCGTCGACGTGAGATTGCAGGTCGGCGACACGAGCGAGTCGGTGCAAGTCACAGGCTCTGCGCCGCTGCTTGCGACGGAGACCTCGCAAGTCAGCCAAGCTGTGGACTCAAAGGCGATCGAACAGCTCCCTACCTTTCAAATGAGGGCGCAACGACTCGTTCAGTACGTGGCAGGGCTACAAACGCGAGGGGCCAACACCAGTGTGGTGGGCCAAGACGCAAGCGCTCTGAGCTTTACCCTGGACGGCGTCAGTGGCAAGAGGTCAGTCGCTGCCGATGTCGGCGACACCTACTACACCGTGAACCCGTCCATGGACGCGCTGGCTGAAGTCAAGGTTTACACCACCGGCGCGCCTGCCGAAATGGGCCACGCGTCCGGCGGCATCTTCTCCATGACTTTCAAGAGTGGAACCAACGAACTGCACGGTGCGCTGGAGGATCGATGGAATAACGCCGCGATGATTCACCGCGGTTACCTCGAGCAAGGCACCCGCAACAGCCCCATCTCCCTTCACACGGGGCAAGCGACGGTGTCGGGCCCGGTGGTAATTCCGAAGATCTATTCTGGGCGGAACAAGACCTTCTTCCTGTTCGCCTACGGCCGGCACGACGAGAGGGCCGACGAACCCCAGACGGGGACCACGCCGGATCTGAACATGCTGAACGGGGACTTCAGCTTCCCGCAGGCCGCGGGTGGAGGGTACCCTATTTACGATCCCAAGTCGATGACCCAGTCCGGCGGGACCTGGACGGCGACTCCGTTCTCGGGCATGCAGATTCCAAAGAGCCGGTTCGACCCGGTGGTGAACAACTTCCTGGCCACGAGCCCCTGGTTGGCGCCCAACAATCCGTCGGCGACCACGTACAGTCGCACGGGCCCCAGCAACAACTTCCTCGGCACGACGCTGTATCGTTCCTACCGCAACAAATTCGACACCAAGATCGACCAGGAGATCAGCCCGAAGAACAAGTTCTTCATCCGGAATTCGTGGAACGCACACTTTGTACCAAACAACCGCTTCGCGGCGTACCTTGGCAACCGCTTACTGGGCACGTTAGCCCCCGCGCGGCCGGCCCCCATCGACCAACAGAACTGGGCGTTTGCCGATTATCACACCTTCAGCCCCACGCTCATGAACGAGCTGCGGCTGGGCTTTGGCCGGTGGGAGAGCCCCACTGACCCACCCACGGTGGGCCAAGGCTGGGCGGCGAAGCTGGGGATCCCCAACGTGGGGGCGGAGAACTTCCCCAGTTTCCAGTCGAATACCAGCGCCTTATACGGCATCGGTCCCGGCGGGTACACCCGGACGATCAACGAAGACGTGAGTTTCCAGAACAACGTGACCAAGCTGTTATCCAAGCACACCATCAAGTTCGGCTATGAGGTCATCCGGACGCGGGAGAACGACGTGGACCAGGTGCTGCCCTCTGGCAGCTACAGCTTTCAGACGGGCGGCACGGCGCTGCCGTTCACGCCCAACACCGGGAACATCTTCGCCTCGTTCGTGCTGGGCGCCGTCACCTCGGCCACTTACACACAGCAGATCTGGAACCGGTTGCCTCGCTGGTGGAGCCATTCGGGCTACATTCAGACCGACTGGAAGGCGAGGCGCAACCTGACGCTGAACCTGGGCTTGCGCTACAGCCTGGAGACGCCGTTCCAGGACAAGTGGAACCACCAATCGCAGTTCGACCCAACGGTGGTAGATCCGCTGACCGGCAAAATGGGAGCGATCACGCATCCCACAGGGCCGCTCTACAAAACCGACAGGAACAACTTCCAGCCGCGCGTCGGCGCGGCCTGGAACTTCCGTAGCAACATGGTGTTCCGTGGCTCTTTCGGCGTGTACACTCGGGACCTGTTGCCCAGCGCCGGCTTCCAGGACTACACGGCCACTGCGGTGGTGCAGCAAGTGCCCGGCGACCCGCGCCCGGCGTTCTACCTGTCGCAAGGTCCTCCCAATCGCAGCTTCATCGTCAACCCCGACGGCACGTCGCAGTTCCTGGGCACCAACTACAGCGGCCGCGGCGCCACCTTCATCGATTCGAACCTGCGGCTCCCGTACGTCATGAACTGGTCCGGTGGCGTCGAGATGCAGATGGGCCCGACGTGGCTCACCGAGTTTGTGTACCAGGGCTCGTCGGGCGTGCATCTGAACACCAGCGGCAACATCAACCAATTGGCCACCTCGTATTACACCTCCACGGACCTCACACTGCTCAACGCGGTTTACGCAGCGACACAGAACTACAAGCCCTACACCCAGTTCGGCACGATTTCCTATGTGACCAACGCCGGCCACAACACATACCACGGGTTCACGGCACGCGCTGAGAAGCGCTACTCGCCCAACGGGCTCACCTTGAACGCGCACTACACGTGGAGCAAGAACCTCGCCGGCACGGTCGGCGACGGCTGGCAGTATTACAACTGGCGCCTGACCAAGGCCCCGACCAGTTTCGACACGCGGCACAGGTTCGTCCTTCAGGGGATGTACGATCTGCCGATCGGGAAGGGCCGGAGATTGCTGAGCAACGGCGGCTGGCTGAGCCAGGTCATTGGCGGCTGGAACGTGGCGGGAGTCGAGACGATCCAGTCGGGGCCCGCGGTCACATTCAGCTTCTCGGGCAGTCCCTACAAGTACTTGTCGGGTGGTCCGTCCCGTCCCAACCAGCTTGTGCCGAACGACCAGGTCAAGGTGGCGAACTGGAGCATGGGAGAGCACCGCTTTCCGCAGAGCGCGCAAAACCCGCTGTACGACATCCGCGCCTTCGCCTATCCGGCTCAGTTTACTCACGGCTCGCTGGGAGCGGGCACTCAGCAGGGGCTGTGGAACATCTTTCCCGAATGGTCCATTTCGAAGAGCTGGGCAGTGGAGCGGTACCGATTCAGCTTGCGGGTGGACGGGAACAACATCCCCGTGCGCCTGATGTCGCAGACGCCGGACACGGCGGTGAACCTCAGCAGCCCGGAGAGCTTTGGCAAGTTCGCCCTTCAGACCGGGTCGAGCTACAACGCCGTGGGAGGCCTTAACGGCCTGGTGGTCGTTGGAGGCCGGTTCGAATTCTGACACGCAGTCACAGTGTTTGACACAATCCTAGGAGGAGTTAACATGCTCAAGAATTCATTTCAATCGTCACGTCGCGGATTCATGGCTTCTGCGGCTGGCGCAATACCTGCGGCGCTCGCCCAGGGACCGGTGGGGAGAAACCTCGGTTTGCCGACCGGCGATTGGGACGGCCCGGCCGTCGTCAAGAAGGTTTACCTAGCCCGTTATGGGGCGGGTGGCGGGCCTATGGCGTCAACAACGGGGTGGCCGGGGCGCAGCGTCAACCTTGATCAGGAGATCAAGGAGATCGATGCCAACCTCGCACAGCTTGAGAAGCGTTACCCTCGCCGCATCCACTTCGTGGGAGGCGAGGTGCTCCGCCAACGCGGCGCGGTGCCGGCGTGGGCTCAGTCCGTCGGCGATGTGGACGGGATTCTCGTCGTCCCCGTCACCTCGGGAACGGGGACCGATCTCGAACCGATATTCGCACTTGACAAGCCGACGCTCGTTTACGAAAGGCCTTACGGCGGCCACGAGTGGCAGTTCCCCTCGCAGGCCACGCAACGCGGTCGGAAGGTCGACATCGTCGTCTCAAGCAACTATGAGAGTCTGGACCCGTACGCGGACGCCTTCTTCACCATTCACCACTTGCGGAAGAGCAAAGTGCTGGTGCTGTCATATGACAGGCCAGAGTACAAATACGGCGAGGGTTTCTCAAAGCAGTTCGGCACCACATTCGCATACCCTTCTTGGGAGACTTTAAGGGGCTTGATCGACAAGGTGGACGGAAACGAGGCGGGCAGGCTTGCGGACGAGGTTATCAAGGGTGCCTCTCTAGTTCGCGAACCTCCCCGGGAACAAACCGTATTGGCCGCGCGCGTGCATCTCGCCAACGTCGAACTGATGCGCCAGGAGAAGGCTAACGCGATCGCCATCAACTGCATAAGCGGCCACAAAGATATGGGTGGGGGTGGGTACCCTTGCATATCGTTTTCAAAGCTGAACGACCAGGGGCTATATGGCGTGTGCGAGGCCGACATCGGTAGCGCTATGACCATGATGCTGGTGACCTCGTTTTCGGGCAAGCCCGGCTTCATCACGGATCCTGTCTTCGACATCGGCGCAAACGAAGTCCATCACCTGCACTGCACATCACCCACGGCAATGCAGGGGGTCGGCGGACCTGGTTTTCCATACATCCTGCGCGGCTATCCTTACAGCGGGGATATAAACGCAACGTGTATTCAGGTGCTGTTCGCTGGTCAGGGCCCGATGACGCTCGCCAAGTTCTCAAGTCCGCAGGTATTCCTCGTTTCTACCGGCGAGGTGACGGGCAACATTGATGTCGACCGCGGGTGCCGCAACAAGCTGCGGACGCGCGTGAGCGACGCGCAGAAGTTGCTGCGCAACTGGTCACTGGTGAACATTGCCACAGATCAAAGGCCGGCAAGAGCGTGGGACTTCAATGTAGAGACATTCGAGGGGCTCCACCGCGTAGTCTTTTACGGCGACCACGTGGAAATGATTGAGCGCCTGGGACGTTCTCACTGGCTTTCGGGTTCTCCACGAGGTGTGATCGCCCAGAGATAGCTTGTGATGGGACCTCGTATTCTGACATGCGAGGGAAAGTCAGGAGTGGTAACCAGGGAACCAGAGTCAAACTCTGGGGCTTTGGTATTCTCTGCCTACGTGCATCCTTCGATCGAGCCGGTGCTGGCCGACGACTTCCGCGGCGGCAATGTGAGGGCGCATGTGGACTTGCTGAGCGTGACACAGCCTTGATCCCGGAGGCGGGCTCCGTCGAAGCCCTGCATGAAGTGTCGAAAAATGAGTCGGCGGCGGGGGTGATGCCGTCCGCTCGTTTTGGTGCCAATGTGGCATGGCTGCGTTTGGCGGTGATGGCGCTCGACGAGCTGACGGGGCTCACGACGCTCGCCTTGAAGCCGCGGTATCTGCGGGCACGGCCCAAATCGAGTGATCGGAGGCGTGGGGTTTGCTGCCGGCGCCGGCCTGAGCAGCCTCTTTCAGGGACGGATGATCGGAGCCCTTCTTGAAATGCCCAAAGCCGGAGGCGCGCTCGAAAGTGCATCTCGGAGCGCCGGCGAGCGAGTCAGGGAACCGTCAGCAGCCTAAACAACAAGACGCCGCCTCACCCCACTGTCTGAGACAGCGTTTGCGCGTTCCTATCCCGGCAAATCCATTCACCCGGCCCGTTACGGGTGGATTACGGCCCCCATAGCAGACCAAGCGCCTCCCCAGCGGCCCACAGATTAACACTGTATAATCATGGGCTGAGTCGCGACACCAGAAAGGAATCCATTTTGATGAGTATCAGAAATAATCTAACGATCATTTCGCGCCGCAAGATCATGAAGCGGGCGATGGGCGCCGGCGCGCTCGCCGGTCTTTTTAAGCTCACCCAGCCGAGGTTGGACGCTCAGGGTCGGCCGGAAGGAGCGCCCCGGCGCGTGAACACGAATTCGGCTCCAAGCAATCTGAAGATCACCGACATGCGCGCTCTGACGATTGCGGCCAACTACGACTATCCTTTCATCCGGATCGACACCAACCAGGGAGTCTACGGATTGGGCGAAGTCCGCGACGCGGGCGGGAAGGACAACGCTCTCGTTTTCAAGGGCACCCTGTTGGGCCGGGACCCGATGCAAGCGGAACAGATCCTGAGGGGCATACGACCCTTTGCCGGCCATGGCCGGGCCGGGGGCGGCTACAGCGCCATTGACGTGGCGCTCAACGACATCCGGGGCAAGGTGCTGGGCGTGCCCGTGTGGAAGCTGCTCGGGGAGAAGAAGCGGGATCGTGTCTGCGTCTATTGCGATACGACCAGCACCTCGGATATCAAGTCCTATGAGAAACGGCTGACGCGACGCAAACAGCAAGGCTTCCAATTTTTCAAGATGGACCTGCAGATGAGCTTGGTCCGCAACAGGGAAGGCGCGTTTGCCGGCCGGTTCCTGACAGAGAAGGGGCTCGGTTATTTGAGCGAATATCTGGCGATGGCACGCGGCGTGATCGGCAAGGACCTGCCCCTGGCATGCGATCACTTCGGAGGGCTGACCGTCGAGAACGCGATCACTCTGGCCAAGTCGTTCGAGCCGTACAACCTCGCCTGGGCGGAAGATCTGATCAACTGGCAGGACTGGCGCGGGCTGAAGCAGATCAGGGACAATACTGCGACTCCTGTCCTGACCGGAGAGAACACCTTCGGGCTCCAGGGCGGTTTCCAGGACATGATCGACGGGCAAGCTGTCGACATCATCCATCCGGACCCGGGCACTTCGGGGGGCGCCATCGAAACCAAGCGCATTGCCGATTACGCCTTTAAGAACAAGATCCGGACCGCCGTCCACATGGCGGGCGGCCCCATCAATTCCATGGCGACCGTGCACATGTGCGCCACCTTCGACGATTTCCTGGCCATGGAGAACCACGCCGTGGACATGCCGTGGTGGCAGGACCTAGTGAATGGTCCCGAGAAGCCCATCGTCAACCAGGGCTACGTAAAGGTTCCCGACACGCCCGGCATTGGAGTGGAACTCAACGAGGAAGTCGTGAAGAAGCACTTGCGCGAACCGGGGTACTTCGAGCCCACGCCGGAGTTCAACAACATCCGGCTGATGAACTACCACGCGGGCGAGCCGTGGCCTCACTTCGACGACGACGGGGTGTGGTGCGATAACTGCCTCGGCTATCAGTAAGGACCGGGCACACCCGGCCCCTACACCTGCCTCACGCCAACGCCGGCCTCCTGGAAGAGTACTTCCACCAGGCGGAAGTGCTCGTCGTAGTATTCGCTCGAGTACTGGCTCATGCGCTCGCCTGAAACGACCACCTGCTGGATCCCCGCCTGGACGATGGCGCGGGCGCAGTCCATGCAGGGCATCAGCACGACATAGATTGTGCAGCCCTCCAGAGGTGTGCCGCAGCGCGCCGCGTTGTAGATTGCGTTTCGCTCGGCGTGCTCCATCCAGAGATACTTCCCGGGCCTCTCCAGCCGCTCGGGCACGTCGTCCCGGATGCCCCTGGGCAGCGAGTTGTAGCCCGTGGAACGGATCTCGTGGGCGGGTCCTGCGATGACGCAGCCGACCTGTGTGTTGGGATCCTTGCTCCGCGCGGCCACTTCCCTGCAAATGCTCAGATAATACTCGTCCCAACCGGGAACATGACGCATGTTCTCTCCTAGGTCTCCCGTCTCCCATGATAGCCGCATTTCCACTACACTCGTGGATGCATGAAACCACTTTCCGCTATCCTGCTGAGCTGTGCCTTATGGGGCCAGACCCGCCCCGCGCCTCCCATTCCAAGCTACGAAGTAAAGAGAGCGGCTTCGCCCATCGTCATCGACGGCAAACTGGACGACAAGGCGTGGGCCGCGGCCAACACCGCCGAGCTGACCTTCCCGTGGGAATCGCAAACCGGCGCCAAACAGAAGACCGTGGCCCGGCTGCTTTGGGACGACGAGAACCTGTATGTGTCGTACGACTGCGAAGACGCGGACGTCACCGCGAACTTCACCGAGCGCGACGATCCCACCTACCGCGACGACGCGGTGGAGATCTTCATCAATGCCCGGCCATCGCAGACCGGCGTCTACATCGGCCTGGAGATGAATGCGCGCGCGGTGCTCTACGACTACCTGAGCGCGGATCTGGGCGGCGGCTCCCGCGCCTTCTTCAAGCGGTTCAACCTCGACGGCGTCAAAGTGGCGGCCAACATTAATGGCACGCTCAATGAAAGAGGGGACAAGGATCGCGGCTGGAGCCTGGAAGTGTCCATCCCGTGGGTCAACTTCCAGGAGATGTCCAGGCGCCCGCAACCGGGCACGGTGTGGACCTTCAACCTGAACCGGTGGGACGGCGTGGAGCCCAACCGCCGGATGAGCATTTGGTCCGACTCGATGCTGCCGACGCCCGGCCCGCACGTGCCTCAGCGCTTCGGCGAGATGCGCTTTGTCCAGTAAGATCTCCGCCGGGTTCAGCGGTTGAGGACGCGGAGCAGCACTTGGGTCTGATAGTGGTAGGAATCCAGGCCACCGCCGTTGTATCGCCGCACGGCGTACGGCCAGTCGCAGCCGATGTTGGCGCGAATGGGGACACCCATGTACCCGGTCTCCGGGTGATACCTGGTCGGCTCGTACACGCGACTGGCACCGGCATAGAACCTGGTCAGCCCGGCTTGGATGTCCATCGTACCCGCGCCGGCAAGGCATCCGCGGCAGTCGGTCATGTAGCGGGGGTCTTCGGGTGAATACTTGCAGCGGCGCAGCGCGCCTCGCCCGAATTCGGCTTGCCGGTCATCGGCCCGGGTGCCCGGTGTGTTTCCGTTGACGAAGCGTATGAACTTGTCGCGCAGCTCGCCGACTACTTTACTCACATTGGCCCGGGCGTCGAGGATGAAATCCTTCACCTCGGCTTCCGTGGGCGGGTGATGGAAGAGGGTATACTGCCCGACGCCGTAGCCGCGCGACGTAATGGTGGCCGTGTCGGCAGCGTTCCTGTCCAACCCTACCACCACGAAGTTGTCGTCGTTGGACGGGGAGGGCTCCGAAAAGTGCTTCAGTCCGCTCTCCTGGCCCAGGATCGCGACCAAGAAGGGACCCGGGACGTCCGTGGATTTCATTGCCGCCAGATCGCTGGCGATTCTTGCGTTCTCCGTGGCCGGGTCGGGACTGTCCGGCACCTGGGGGAACCGGCTGTCGGCCAGCATGTCCGCGAAGACCCCAGCCAGTTTGTCCTCCAGAATTCCGTCCACGGCTGTGACCCGGGCCTTGTTGTAGTCGCGCAGACGCACCGGGGCGGCGCCATCGGATCCTGTGCCGCGGCTGCATAGCAAGTCGAATTGGAGCGCTTTGATCGCCGCCTCCGTGGCCTTGCCGAAGTTCCCGTCAATGCCCGTGGCGAGGTACCCAAGGCGCCGCAAGTCGCGCTGAAGGTCCTTCACGGTGGCGCGGGGTGCTTGGGCCCCGCGAGAGAGACGAAGGCCCGGCTCCTGGTAGGAGAGCGGCATTCTCTAGGGGTTCTCCTTCTCGCCCGGACGCCTTAAGGTGGGGACCTTCTTCTTCTGCTCCTCCTCTTTCTTCTGGGCCGTGCGCTTGGCCTCGACCTCCTCGGGACGCATCAGGGCTTCCCGCTCTTTCTTCTCCTTCGCGTCCTGGGCGTCCACATCGGCGGCGCGGCGCTTCACGTCTTCTTGGGCCAGTTCCAGGCTGTCTTGGGTGGCGGAGATCGCCTGTTCGAGCGCGAACCGGTAGAGTTCCAGGTCCTTGGGCTTGCTTTCCGAAACCTTGGTGAGCGAGGCCAGCATCTCCTTTTCCCCATCGGCGACAGTTTTGGTCCCCGTGTCCAGGGGAAGGCGGCGCCGGAGGGCGTCGTCGGTCACCGTGTCCATCGCATCAATGATCTGGGAGTATTCATCCAGCACGTCGTGGATCATGCCGCTGCGGCCCACTTTCTCTTTCGCCACCAACTGCTGTAGAAGGGTCACGCGCTGTTTGGCGAATCCGACGTAGAGTTGCAGGCGGGCGTTCGGCTCCTGGACCTCGCGGATCTGATCGATCTCCGCCGCCGTGAGGAAGTCGCGTTGGGCTGCAGAGGGCAGAGCGGCCAGAAGGCAGACGAGAACGAGCAGTGCTCTCATCGATTTCCCTTCCTTTTCGGGGGTGACATAATGCTTTCCAGGACCTCGTCGTGTACCCCCTGGATGTGATCGACCAGGGGCTGCAACTGTTCACGCTCCTCGAAGGCCATTCTCTGCAGGAAATCCCCCAGAGTCTTCAGCAGGCCCCTGCTTTTGATCTCCAGGTTCTTGAACTGGCCGGAATTGCGCGGGTTCTTCCCGGTCTCCTTGAGCGAAGCGTAGGCCAGGTCCACCGATTCGCGCAATTCATCCAGCGCCGCCGTAGTCTTTCGCCAATCGCCCGACTTGTACGCATCCGAGGCGACCCGCAACTGGCTGCCGGCGTTGTCGAGGGCCAGGCGAGCGCGCCTCTCGAGGTTCCGCTCCGCCCTGGCCTTCGACAAGTCCGCCCGGAGTTCGACAGTTCCAGCGAAGGCCACGAGCGCGACAGCGACGATGAGCCTGGTCCGAATCACCGCTCGTTCAGCTCCTTCTCTATGATGCGGACTCTTTGCCGGGCGAGGAATTCCTCGTTCGGATTCTTTCCCTGGCTTTGGGCCAGGAATGCCTGGTAGTTCTCCAGGGCCGGACGGAGTTGCCTGGTCTTGTCGAGAATGATGGCGCGCAGGTAGAGGTGGCCTGGCGTCTCCGCGCCGAGCGCCTTCAAGCGGTCCAGTGCTGCCAGAGCCCCCGGATAGTTCTCCAGAAGGACCAACATGCCGGCCAGTTCCCCCCAGGCCTCCACCAAATCCGGCTTGGCTTGGACAACACGGAGGAACTCTGCGGCGGCGGCCGGGTACTTCTTAAGGTCCCGCAAGACCCGGCCGTAGGTCAGCCGCAGGCCGACGTTTTCTGGTTCCTTGGCCAGTATCTGCTCCAGTAACGGTGCCGCCTCCGCCTGCTTGCCGGTCTTGATGTAAAGTATGGCCATGCGTTCACGCGCGGCGACGTTGTCGGGGAACTGGGCGTAAAGTTCCAGGGCTTTCTCCAGTTGACCGCTGTCCTCGTACAGGGTGGCCAATTCGAGCAACTCGGTCTTGTAACTTGGATCGAGTTCGGCCGCCTTCCGGAAGTCCACCGCGGCCTCCTCCAACCGCTTCTGACGCGCCCGCGCGCGGCCCAGCCCCGCTTCCACGGCGGCGGATTTCGGATCCAGCTTGCCGGCGGCCACGTAGTACTGCTCGGCCCTGGCAAACTCCCCCGTCGCCAGGAGGGCCTCGGCAAGATAGAAGTTGGGCCGGAATTCCTGGGGCTTCTGCGCAACCGCCGCCTCCAGGAGCGGGGCCGCTTCGCTCGCCTGCTTCTGGTCCAGCAGGAGAACACCGAGATTCACCTGGGCCTGGTACAGACCGGGTTTCAACTCCAGGACGGTCTTGTACCCGGCAATCGCGACGGTCTCCTTGCCGAGCAAGCTGTTGGCAAGCGCCAGGTTGAACTGAGCCGCGTAATCCTTCGGATCGGCTTCGACCGCCTTGGACAAGTACTGCACCGCGCTGGCGTAGTCCTTGGCATCCAGCGCCTTGAGCCCTTGGCCGGTAAAATCCGTGGCTTGGGCGAGCGCGAGGAAAAGCACGGCAATGGCGCTGATCATTCGCCTATTCTCAGTCTACCTCCAGGAAGAATTGGGCCCGCGCGGCCCATAGCGACGAGATTTGGTGAATTGGTGATTTGGAGATTTGGCGACCGCGTGATTGTGTGATCTGGAGCATTGGAATTTGGGTTCGTTTGGTCGCTTTTTGATGAGGGGTTGAGCTCGGGACTGGGGGCTAACGGCTGGGGGCCAGGGGACGAAGGCTGGGCCCGGGCGGACTGAAGGCGCCGGAGCTCGTGGAGGGCGCGGTAGAGAGCGCGCTCGACGCGGGTTTCGTAGCGGGCCAGGGTGGTGAAGGAGTCCCGGCCGTTGCAGTCGTGGTAGAAAGCGAAAGCGAGGCGCGCCTGAGGGATGAGGCGCTCGTATTCCCTGTCTATGTTTGGCTCTTCCTCGAGCAGGCGGAGCTTGAAGAGGCCGGTTTCCAGGTTGCGAAGGCGGGCGAGGCGCCAGGAGGCCATGACGATCTGCTGGACCAGGAGGGTTTCGACAGGGCCGACGGGCTGGAGGTGATCCAGGAAAGCCTGGAGCGTCTGTTCGAAGTCTTCGGTGTCCTCGCCGGTAATGACGGCGTGGCGGGCGGTGAGGCCGTGCTTGAGGGCATTGAGGCGGGAGGCGGCTTTGCCCTCGGGGGTTTTGGGACCGGTGCTGTGCTGGGCATTGGCGCGGTTGGCATCGATCTGTTCTTGAGAGGCCATAAAGGCGGATGACTCCTTGGGAGGGAAGTGGC
Source organism: Bryobacterales bacterium (assembly GCA_963798455.1). Lineage (GTDB taxonomy): Bacteria > Acidobacteriota > Terriglobia > Bryobacterales > Bryobacteraceae > CAWCTD01. Next base: position 1,343,373 of record CAWCTD010000003.1, on the reverse strand, counting down.
GCGATGGCAGGCGCCTTTGATTGTAGGGGGTGGAACGTGGATCGTGGAGCGTGGATTGAGGGAAGTGGCTGACTGAGAAGGAGATGCGGACCGGGTGAAGTGAACCCCTGGCGTGAGACAGCGAGTTAAGGGGGTAGTCGCCGTTCGATGGAAAAGTATTGCACGGCGGGGTTGATGTTTTCCACTCTGGAAGTACCTGAGCGGAGGATAGGGCACTGCGGGGACGCAACCCGAGCGCCGACTCAGCAGCCGGAATGGCAGGGGGCGGCCTTGGCCGCCTCCGAAAGCAGCCATTTTGGCCGGAAGGCGATAAATCCCAGGGGCCTGGGGGCGGAGCCCCCCGGTGAAGATCCGGTCGCCGAGCAACCTCATGGTCGGGCCCCCGCGTTCTGCTCGAACTCGGCCGGTGGCACATAGCCCAGAGCCGAGTGGAGTCTTTGCTGGTTGTAGACACGCTCGATGAACTCACCGATCGAGGCGTAGGCGTCGGCCAAGTCCCGGTACTCGGTTCGGTAAACCTCCTCGTACTTCAGCGTCTTCATGAAGGACTCGCAGGCGGCATTGTCGTACGGATTCCCCTTGCGGCTCATGCTGATCCTGATCTTGTGCTCTTTCAGCAGATCGGTGTAGTCATATGAGGCATACTGAACGCCACGATCGGAATGATGCACCAGCCCTGGCCCCGGATGGCGCTGGCGCAGCGCCATCCGCAGTGCGGAAAGGGCCAACTGGGCCTCCAAGGTGCGGCCCAGGGCCCATCCGATCACTCGCCGCGAAAACGCATCCAGCAACACCGCCAAGTACACAAACTCCCTGCGCAGCCGGATATAGGTGATGTCGGCGACCCAGAGTTGGTTGATCGCATCAGGGAGGATGCCTTGCGCCAGGTTCGGGTAGACCGGCAGAGCATGCCGTGAATCGGTCGTGACCACAAAGGACTTGTGGCGCAGGCACAGCAGGTTATCCTCACGCATCAGACGCAGCACGTGCTTGTGGTTCGCCTCAAAGCCGCGGCGCTCGAGCTCCGCCGTGATCCTGCGGTAGCCATAGGCCGGGGACTGGAGGGCGATGTCTTGCATCGCGTCACGCAACTCCATCTCCACCGGGCAGTCCTGCGGTGGCACTCGCCAGCGGTAGTAGCTGGCCCGGCTCAGTCCGGTCATCTGGCACAGGGCATTCACGGCTTGGCCTTGGGTGCCAGCTTCCCGGATCTCTTCAAACAAGCAACCTCGCCAGTGACGACGGTGGGTGGGTGATGATCCCTGAAATGCCGCAAGGCCTTTTTTAAAAAATCGTTCTCCATCGCCAGTTGGCCAATCTTGCGCTCCAACTCGGCGATCCGCTGCAACTCCGTCAAGACGGGAGACATTCCACGCCGGCCTACTCCCGGAAAGGCCGATTCACCGCGCGCTCGCCACTCGCCCCGCCACCGTTCCAGCAGGTGCGGGCTCAGTTCCAACTGGCGGGCGACCTCACCGACCGTCCGCCCAGTGTCGATCTCTCGCATCGCAGCAACCTTCAGGTCGCGGCTGTAAACTCGTCGGGCCAAATCCATACCTCTCTCCATTCAATGTATTCGGCCCCTTAACTTCGTGTCTCACTTTTGGGGTGCACTCCAGGGGGACAAGGCGACTGGGGGACCGGGAATGTGATTGGGTGATTGGGGGAGGGGCGGGCGGGGAGAGGCAGAGATGTCCCTGGGCGGCGGCTGTGGAGGTCGCGGTGGGCCGGGGAGTTATCCGGGCGGCCGAGTCTCCGCCCATCTGGGCTGGAATTCGGAGGTGGGAAGGGCGTTTCCGAGTAGTGATCTGGCAGACTTCTGGCGCGCCAACCGGCGCACATCTACGGCTCGGGCGTTTTCCGTCAACTTGCCGACGCGCAGGATCACCGGAGCCAAGCCGACTTGTCAGGACAAATCCGGGCGACTTCCTTAGAACGTCGGTTGGCTCGGACCGGCAACATCGGCCAATGTTCGGCGACTCCAGTAGTTTGCGAGTCTGCGCCCATCCAAGTGCTCCCGACCGGCGGAGCGTTCCCGCCGCCAACTGGCATTCAAGAAACGCTGGCCGCAAATGAGGATCTATTCCATGGTCGAGCGGTCTGGATGTCTCCTTCATCAACGTCGCCAACCAGAAGCGAATCATCGTCGGCCAGGACTTGTCCGGCACGCTTATGAACGTGGATGTGGTACGTTGTGGGCGTCATGTACTTGTCGGACATACGCATCCACAACTATCGTTGCTTTGGCGACGAAACCGTCCACTTCTCGCCGGGTGTGAACGTGTTGCTCGGCGAGAATAATGCCGGTAAGACCACGCTTATCAAGGCCCTTGAGCTGGTGCTGGATCAGGGACGCCGTCGACGACCGGCGTTCTTCGACTTTCATCATCCCTGCACAGACATGCGCGTGGTGCCAGCCATCACGATCACCGTCACGTTCCGTTCGTCGACCACAGACACGGTTGAAGACAAAGCGCTCGTTGCGACCTGGCTGACCAAACTCGATGCCCCCTGGGAAGCGCAAGTAACGTACACGTACATGCTCGAATCCGACGATGAGGAGCGCTGCCGACAAGCACTCGCGACCGTCGCGGATCAGACCGGGTACCGCCGGGTCATCGAGTCATTCCTTGACAAATACGTTGGGAAGACTTACGGTGGCTCCCTCGACAACCGCCTCGCTGCAGAACGGGACTCCCTCGACAAGATCAGCCTGCACTCCCTCGATGCGCTCCGCGATGCCGGGCGTGAGCTGTTCTCCGGCACGGACCCACTCCTCAAGCGACTGCTGCGACAAGTCCGCGACCACGGCAAGACACCAGCAGAACAAGCCGCGAGCAACGAAGAATTCCGAACGCTCACGACACTCCTCGGCTCGCACATGCGAGGACGGATCAGCCTCGACCCACTCCTCCAACTCGTCAACGACACGGGAGCACTCGAAGGAGGCAAACCGCACCTCGCGGACACGCTCAGCGAAGAAGATGTCCTTGCGGCACTCCGACTGTACGTCGAGCACAACGGGATGAGCCTGCCCGCCGAACATAACGGCCTTGGCTACAACAACCTCATCTACATCTCGCTCGTCCTTGCAAGCCTCGACCACCAAGCCGACCCCGCCAAGAAGGGAACGAACGCGACGCTCTTCCCCATCCTGTGCATCGAGGAGCCAGAAGCGCACCTGCACCCCGCCCTCCAGTACAGACTCCTCAAACACCTCGAAAAGCGCATCCAGGACACGAAGAGAAATCGACAAGCCTTCATCACGACACACTCGACCCACATCACGAGCGCCTCACCACTCGACCAACTCATCGTCTTCACTATCCCGGACAACGAGGCAACAACCCGCGTCGCGTACCCCGGCAAGTGCTTCCTGAACAACGCACAAGGAAAGGCATCCAAAGCGTACGTCGAACGCTACCTGGACGCGACAAAATCAAACCTCCTCTTCTCCAAAGGCGTGATCCTCGTCGAGGGCATCGCCGAACAACTCCTCGTTCCCGTCCTCGCTGAGCACATTGGTTGCTCCCTCGAAGAGCACCACGTCGCCCTCATTCCCGTCGGCGGCGTCACGTTCAAGCACTTCGTCCCGCTCTTCGGCGCAGGACTCCCACCAGAAGAGTTATGCTTCGCGCTCCGTCGTCCGGTCGCGTGCCTCATCGACGCTGACCCCACGAGAAAACGCCGCGTTCCCAACGCGAAGTTCATGAAGTGCTACCCCTACGAGCTCAACACCGGGGCAGACTTTGAGGACAAGCCGCGCTCCGACGTCCTCACCGCACTCACCACGCTGTGCGCGGCCAGCAACAACATCACGGTCGCTCACGGGACGAAAACGCTCGAGTACGACCTCGCACGCCACAACCACACGCGAGCGCTCCTCGTCACGGACTCGTGCACCCACGCAGCCCGCGTCCGCGAACTCTTCAACGATGCGACGGCCTCGCCCGACGAACTCGCTGACACGCTCATCACGGCACGCGATGCCACCGCGCACCTGGCAGGATCCGAGCGCGCCGCCCATGTCGTCGCCACGTGCTACCTACGAAGCCTCGAAGATGCAAAAGGCGAACACGCCCTAGCCCTGGCCAAAGCGCTCAAGGACGCAACGGGAACACCAGCAAGCCAAGCATTCACCGTCCCACCTGCCATCGCCACAGCCATCCGCTGGGCGAGTCGACAACCAGCCCCCACGCCACAAGCCAACCAGGCGCCGACGCCAGCCGCATGACCACGATCACCTCCGACACGCTCCTCCTCGACACGGACCGGCACGCGCGCGTCACGGCCGGCCCCGGAGCAGGGAAGACGTACTGGCTCGCCGAACACACCAAGAACGTCATCCGACGATCCAAGAAACTCCACTCGCACGCTCGCATCGGCGTGATCTCGTACACGAACGTCGCCGCAGACGAACTCAAGCAAAAACTCGGGAACGACGCCGACCGAGCCGACACCGGAACCATCCACAGCTTCCTCTACCGCAACGTCATCAAGCCATACCTCCACCTTCTCAACAACGACGCCGGACAACCCATCGTGAACGCTCTCCTCGTCGATGGTCACGACGAGCACCACGTCAACCACAGAAAAGTGGAGGCCTGGCTGCGGGACATCAACCAGCGCCGACGAGTGTTTGACCCGAGACAGTTTGATCTCCTCAAGAAAGCACTTGAGAATATCCGATGGATGCAGGCTGACGAACCACGAGCATGGCACCTTGGCGTCGACTTGCCTGATTGGCTAGAACGACAACTCTGGAACCCCACCAAGGCGCTGCTCACGGCAGAGCGCCTGCTCGAATACAAGGCGTTCTATTGGGCGGACGGCATTCTTGACCACGATGACGTCCTATACTTCGCGACGCGCATCCTTTTCGAGTACCCGCTCATCGTGTCGTGCCTGAGCGCGCGCTATCCCTTTGTCTTCATCGACGAGTTCCAAGACACCGTCTCCGCACAAACACACATCGTACGAACGCTCGTAAGCTACGGAACGACCGTCGTCGTGATCGGGGACGCCGAACAATCCATCTTCGGCTTCGCAGGCGCGCAACCAGAACACTTCCGCACCTTCACACTCCCAGACCTCGACGAGTATACCATCGCGAACAACCGACGCAGCACCGACCGCATCATCTCGTTGCTCAACCACGTCAGAAGCGACGGCCTCACCCAACACGGCGTGCGAGCAGAAGAAGGCGAGCCGGTGCAACTGCTTGTCGGCGCGATCGCGGTGGCCGCACAACACGCGAAGACGCTCGGCCCCGACAACGAATCATTGCTCATCGTCGCGCGTACCGGCACACTCGTCCAAGAAGCACAAGAACCCAATGCAGCAACGATAACGAAACCGTGGGATGCCGTTGAGAATGCGGACGGCGACCGCAAGATCTTCATGCACCAGCTCCTCGCGGGTGTCGTGTTCGCTCGCCAGCGCCGCTATGACACCGCAGCCAGGACCATCCTGCGCGGCATCAGGCACGCCAACGGCAGACTCAAACCCCCACTCCAAAGCCCGACGCCAAGGTCCGCACAGCAGCGACGCGCCATCGCCATCACACTCCTGGAAGCACTCAATGGGCTTGGGCCGGCACTCGACACGATGACGCTACGGGCGGCCTACGACCACTGCGGCACCACCCTCACAAGCAGCTTCCAAGGCCTCACTCTGAAGCAGATCATCCGGGGTGCGATCCTCACAGCGAGCGAACAGTACACGTGCGACACGCTCCTGCGCACGGTCAAACTCACGAACAGCGAAGAGGTACGAGACGCTCGGACCATTCACCAAGCCAAGGGAACAGAACGACGGAACGTCCTCGTGTGTCTCAGAGGCCGCAGCAACGTCGAAACCCAAGAACACCTCAACCACATCCTCAACCCACCAGCCACGAGTGACGAACAACAACGCGTCACGTACGTCGCCATCAGCCGAGCACAAGACCGGCTCTTCCTCGCAACACCAACCCTCACGCAAGCACAAGAAGAACGAGCGAGGGAGCTCGGGATACGCGTCACGCGCATCGAGACCCACTGAGCCGACAGCCAAAAGCTCGTCGCCTAATCGACCCACAGCAACGCGACACTGCATCCGAAGACGATCAAACAGGTGCTCGAAATCATTGAAGAGGCCGGCCGAGCGTCGATTGGAGCACATTAGTCCCGACAAACGCCCTTGCGATCGGTAATGACTACCACTTTGACGGTTGCCATCCCGGACTTGTGACGCTAGAGGCCCACGAACGGCGTTCTGGGAACTCTGGCCAGACTCCGGTTGGAGCACAGCGGAAGGCTTGCCCCTACAGTGCTAATCGCCGTGCATTACTGAGGTTCGCACAATAGGGTGACAGTGGCCTTGAAACCAGGGAAACCGCTTGCTCACGCGCGCGGCTCAGTGCGAGGCGCACCGCCGCTTACCGAGCCGCGACCGTCAGGGAGCAGATCTGTCACTGTATTTCGCGGGGCTCTGTAGCGGCTGCTGGCGAGGTTGTGGCCCTTCGGTTGCACGTTGGGACGAAGCGGCGCTGCCAGCGCCAGCGGGTAGGAGAAGGCTGCGGTAGAGGGAAATCAACGAGGACGTAGGGAACGGAGAGGTGTCGATGGAATCAGTCAAAAGGGCCGCCGTTGCCGACTCAGGCTTCCCACTGCAGTGCCCCCATCGACTCGTTCGGAAACCGGCCGCGAATCTGGACTGAGCAGGGTGCTATCGTTGAAGAAAGGGCAGAGGGATGCAGTGGAACAAGCCAGTCAGGGTGAAGTGAACCCCTGGCGTGAGACAGCGAGTTAAGGGGGTAGTCGCCGTTCGATGGAAAAGTATTGCACGGCGGGGTTGATGTTTTCCACTCTGGAAGTACCTGAGCGGAGGATAGGGCACTGCGGGGACGCAACCCGAGCGCCGACTCAGCAGCCGGAATGGCAGGGGGCGGCCTTGGCCGCCTCCGAAAGCAGCCATTTTGGCCGGAAGGCGATAAATCCCAGGGGCCTGGGGGCGGAGCCCCCCGGTGAAGATCCGGTCGCCGAGCAACCTCATGGTCGGGCCCCCGCGTTCTGCTCGAACTCGGCCGGTGGCACATAGCCCAGAGCCGAGTGGAGTCTTTGCTGGTTGTAGACACGCTCGATGAACTCACCGATCGAGGCGTAGGCGTCGGCCAAGTCCCGGTACTCGGTTCGGTAAACCTCCTCGTACTTCAGCGTCTTCATGAAGGACTCGCAGGCGGCATTGTCGTACGGATTCCCCTTGCGGCTCATGCTGATCCTGATCTTGTGCTCTTTCAGCAGATCGGTGTAGTCATATGAGGCATACTGAACGCCACGATCGGAATGATGCACCAGCCCTGGCCCCGGATGGCGCTGGCGCAGCGCCATCCGCAGTGCGGAAAGGGCCAACTGGGCCTCCAAGGTGCGGCCCAGGGCCCATCCGATCACTCGCCGCGAAAACGCATCCAGCAACACCGCCAAGTACACAAACTCCCTGCGCAGCCGGATATAGGTGATGTCGGCGACCCAGAGTTGGTTGATCGCATCAGGGAGGATGCCTTGCGCCAGGTTCGGGTAGACCGGCAGAGCATGCCGTGAATCGGTCGTGACCACAAAGGACTTGTGGCGCAGGCACAGCAGGTTATCCTCACGCATCAGACGCAGCACGTGCTTGTGGTTCGCCTCAAAGCCGCGGCGCTCGAGCTCCGCCGTGATCCTGCGGTAGCCATAGGCCGGGGACTGGAGGGCGATGTCTTGCATCGCGTCACGCAACTCCATCTCCACCGGGCAGTCCTGCGGTGGCACTCGCCAGCGGTAGTAGCTGGCCCGGCTCAGTCCGGTCATCTGGCACAGGGCATTCACGGCTTGGCCTTGGGTGCCAGCTTCCCGGATCTCTTCAAACAAGCAACCTCGCCAGTGACGACGGTGGGTGGGTGATGATCCCTGAAATGCCGCAAGGCCTTTTTTAAAAAATCGTTCTCCATCGCCAGTTGGCCAATCTTGCGCTCCAACTCGGCGATCCGCTGCAACTCCGTCAAGACGGGAGACATTCCACGCCGGCCTACTCCCGGAAAGGCCGATTCACCGCGCGCTCGCCACTCGCCCCGCCACCGTTCCAGCAGGTGCGGGCTCAGTTCCAACTGGCGGGCGACCTCACCGACCGTCCGCCCAGTGTCGATCTCTCGCATCGCAGCAACCTTCAGGTCGCGGCTGTAAACTCGTCGGGCCAAATCCATACCTCTCTCCATTCAATGTATTCGGCCCCTTAACTTCGTGTCTCACTTTTGGGGTGCACTCCAGGGGCGCCGTGTACGGCCTTGCCTTGATCGTCTCGCTCTACGCCTTCCAGCGGCCCTTTCATGAATTCCCCGGTGTCGAATACAGACTCGGCGACATTCCGCTTCCCGCGGACTATCAGGAGAAGACAGAGTGGGCTTTCGCCCGCCTGATGTTCCCGGGCGGTGGTGTCGACGACGGCTATTACCCGCGCTTCCAGGGAGACTACCGGCTCGGCCTTTCCCTGTGGACGCAGGACTACCCACGCGCGGACCGGCACTTCTCGCTGGCGGTGCGGCGGCTGACGCGCATCCACGCGCGGTCCGTGGAGCAGGTGGTGGATCTGGACACGGGCAGCGTCTACGACTGGCCGTGGATCTACGCGGTGCAGGTGGGGGAATGGGGGCTGACAGAACCGGAAGCCCTAGTCCTGCGCGAATATCTGCTGCGCGGCGGTTTCTTCATGGCCGACGATCTCCACGGCCAGTACGAGTGGGAGGTGTTCGCCCGCACCATGCGCATGACGTTTCCAGACCGGCCCATCGTGGAGATCCCGGATGAGGACGCCGCGTTCCACACGGTTTACGACTTGAACGATCGCTACCAGGTGCCCGGCTGGGCCCACTTGCGAGAGGGCTACAAGCGGCCCATCCATGCCACCGGGCCCGACGATGGAAAAGGAGCGCACTGGAGGGGTATCTACGACGACAAAGGCCGCCTGATGGTGGCGGTCTCATACAATTCCGACATCGGCGACGCCTGGGAGTGGGCCGACGATCCGAGGTACCCGGAACGATACGCCGACCTGGCAATCCGGTTGGGCGTCAACTACATCGTGTATGCGATGACGCATTGAGGCGGGAAGAGAACCGCCCTCCCATGGGGGTTTGACCGGATCCGCCGGTACATCGAGCAGAACCCTATCCAGGCTGGACTGGTGCAGTCACCGGAACAGTGGTGCTATTCAAGTGCCAGCGCACAGGCTGAAGGCCTGTGCCACGGCTCCAGGGCCATCAACTGCCATTGCACAGGCTGAAGGCCTGTGCCACGGTGTGAGGTGTGCTCTGACCATATAGAGAATCTCACTGTCGAAACAGAACCTCTCACGCCGCACAACTGGGGGAACGGGTTCGACCTGGCGGTGCAGCCGGGGCAGCGCGCGCCGGCTGCTATACTCTTCTTCTTGTGTTCCATAATCTCGAAAAACGCATCGCGGGCAGTGTCTCCGCGCATCTGAAGGCGCGCTACGGCATCGAGGCAGAGACGGTCCTGGAACCTCCCAAAGAGCCGCGCTTCGGAGAACTGGGCCTGATCTCCGCGTTCCAGCTCGCCAAGCAACTGCGGAAAGCGCCGCGCCAGATCGCGGCCGAGATTGTCGCGGAAATGCCTCCTTTGGAGGGGGTGGCCTCGCTCGAAATCGCCGGGGGCGGCTACATCAACATGCGCCTCGACCGCGGCCAGTACGGCGCCGGGCTGCTGGGGGAGCGCGTCACGCCCGATGTTGCCGCCTCCGCGGAGAAGGTCATCGTCGAGCACACCAACATCAACCCCAACAAGGCGGCGCACATCGGTCACCTGCGCAACGCCATCCTGGGCGACACATTCGTGCGGATGCTGCGCGCCTCGGGCCGCCAGGTTGAGACGCAAAACTATATCGACAACACCGGCGTTCAGGTCGCCGACGTGGTGGCCGGGTTCCACTACCTGGAGAAGCAGACTGCGCGGGACGTGTCCCGCCTGATCGAAGCCCCCGGCGTCCGTTTTGACTACCTCTGTTGGGACCTCTACGCGCGCGTCTCCTCTTACTACCAGGGCCGCCCGGAGGCCCTGAAGTGGCGGCAGGAAGCGCTCCACGCCATCGAGGGCGGGGAAGGGGAGTTCGCTGAACTGGCGCACCTGGTGGCGGATGCCATCGTGGGTTGTCACTTGAAGACCACGCTCCGGCTGGGCGTCGAATACGATGTCCTGCCGCGGGAGAGCGAGATCCTTCACCTGAAGTTCTGGGCCGCCGCCTTCGAACTGCTGAAGGAGCGCAAGGCGATCTACCTGGAGTCCGAGGGCAAGAACGCCGGCTGCTGGGTGATGCCGGGCGGGACGTTTTCCGCATCGGAAGGCGAGGACGCCGACAAGGTGATCGTGCGCTCCAATGGCACCGTGACCTACGTCGGTAAGGACATCGCCTATCAGCTCTGGAAGTTCGGCCTGCTGGGCAAGGATTTCTACTACCGGCCTTGGATGCGCTACCCCAGCGGCCACCAGTTGTGGGTCACGACGGACCAGCCCTCCGGCCAGGACGCCCCGTCCTTTGGCCACGGCGCGTGGGTCTACAACGTGATCGACTCGCGGCAGAGCTACCTCCAGGACGTCGTAGCGGCGGGGCTGCGAGGGGTGGGTTACGCGGAGCAGGCGGACCGTTCGATCCACTTCTCGTACGAGATGGTCGCCCTCTCGCCACGAACTTGCGCCGAGCTGGGCATCGAGCTTTCCGAGGACGACAAGAAGCGGTCTCACGTCGAGGTGTCAGGCCGCAAGGGCTTGGGAGTGAAGGCCGACGACCTGATCGACAAGCTGATCGACAAGGCTCGCGAGGAAGTGGACTCGCGGCATCCGGAGTCTCCCGAGGACGAGCGGCGGCAGGTGGCGGAGCAGATCGCGGCCGGGGCGCTGCGCTACTTCATGCTGAAGTATACGCGCAACGCTGTGATCGCTTTCGACATGCAGGAAGCCCTTAGCTTCGAGGGAGAGACCGGACCTTACGTACAATATGCCGCGGTCCGGGCCCGCAACATCCTGCGCAAGCTCGAGGAAAGAGGCGAGAGCCTCCCGGACTTCGCGCACGAGCTGGATGCGGGGGCCATGGGCCGCCAGCTTGCCTCGGAGGATTTCTGGCAAGTGGTGCTGGCGATCTCCAAGGCCGGCAGCGCCCTGGCTCGCGCCATCGCCTCCGGCGAACCAAGCCATGTGGCCAGGTACGCCTTCCAACTCGCGCAAGCCTTCAATAGCTTCTATCATGAGTATCCGGTCTTGCAGGAACCGGATCACGAGCGGCGCGTCTTCCTGCTCTGGCTCACCGATTACTTCCGCCGCCAGCTTGAGCAAACGCTCGCCATCCTCGGCATCGCCGTCCCCTCCTACATGTAGGGGAGTGCCGTGGACATGCTCTTGCGGGTAGGATATTTAAGTGAGGGTGCCATACATGTCCGACAAGAACTCCTTCGGGGCGGCCGGGTCGCTTCGCGTTGGTGAATGCTCTTATCGAATCTACCGGCTGGATGCCGTGGGCGATGTGTCCCGGCTGCCATTTTCCATTAAGATCCTGCTCGAAAACCTTTTGCGGCACGAGGACGGCCAGACCGTCAAGGCCGCCGACGTTGAGTACGTGGCCAAGTGGAACGGCCGGCCTGAACCGCGCGAGATCAGCTTCATGCCGGCCCGCGTTCTCCTTCAGGATTTCACCGGCGTCCCGGTCGTCGTTGACCTGGCCGCCATGCGCGACGCCCTGCAAGCCATGGGCGCCGACCCCACCCGCGCCAATCCTCTGCTTCCCTCCGACCTCGTGATCGACCACTCCGTGCAGGTCGATCAGTACGGAACGCCCGACGCCTTCCAGTTCAACGCCATGATCGAATTCGAGCGCAACCGCGAGCGCTATGCCTTCCTGCGCTGGGGGCAGGCCGCGTTTCAGAATTTCCGCGTGGTGCCGCCGGACACGGGCATTGTGCACCAGGTGAACCTGGAATACCTTGCGCCCGTCGTGTTCCGGGCGAACCAAAACGGCTCGGCAGCCGCCTGCCCCGATACGGTCGTCGGAACAGACTCGCACACCACCATGATCAACGGCCTGGGCGTTCTCGGCTGGGGCGTGGGTGGGATCGAGGCGGAAGCCTGCATGTTGGGCCAGCCCATTTCCATGCTGCTGCCGCCGGTGGTCGGGTTTCGCCTGCATGGACAACTACGCGAAGGTGTCACCGCCACGGACCTGGTGCTGACCGCCACCCAGATGCTGCGGAAGAAGGGTGTAGTTGGCAAGTTCGTCGAATACTACGGCGACGGGCTCAACGAGCTGAGTTTGGCCGACCGCGCCACGGTCGCCAACATGAGCCCCGAATATGGCGCCACCATGGGCTTCTTCCCCATCGACGAGGAGACGCTGCGCTACCTGAAGCTGACGCACCGCCCGGCGGAGCTGATCGCGCTGGTCGAGGCCTACGCCAAGGAGCAGGGCCTGTTCCGCACGGCGGGGATGCCTGAGCCGCTGTATTCGGACACGCTTGAACTGGATCTGTCCACGGTCGTTCCGTCTCTGGCAGGTCCTAAGCGGCCGCAGGACCGCATTGAGCTTCCCAACGTCAAGAAGGAGTTCCTCACGGCTCTGGGGACCGCGCAGCGCTCCGCGCCCGTCACGGTCAATGGGAGATCCGGAACGATGCGGGACGGCGCGGTGGCCATCGCAGCCATCACAAGCTGCACGAACACCTCTAACCCGGATGTGCTGATCGCTGCGGGCCTGGTCGCCAGGAACGCAGTGGAGCGCGGACTGACCGTCCCGCCGTGGGTGAAGACCAGCCTGTCACCGGGGTCCAAGGTGGTCATGGACTACCTGAGCGAGTCAGGGCTGCTGCCATATTTGGAGAAGCTGGGATTTCACCTGGCCGGCTTCGGGTGCATGACCTGCATCGGCAACAGCGGCCCTCTGCCTGAGCCCGTAGCGCAGGTGGTGCTGAAGGAGAAGCTATTGGTCGCCGCCGTGCTCAGCGGGAACCGCAACTTCGAAGGTCGCGTCAATTCTCTAGTCAAGGCCAACTACCTGGCCTCGCCGCCGCTGGTGGTGGCGTACGCCCTGGCGGGCGGCGTGGACGTGGACCTTCAGAACGAGCCGCTGGGAACCGGCAAGGACGGCCAGCCCGTCTACCTGCGAGATATCTGGCCCTCTAATGAGAAGGTACGCGCAGCCTCAAGCCGGTACGTGCGAGAAGAGATGTTCCGGAAACAGTACTCCGAGGTCTTTGCCGGCGATCCGCAGTGGAACGCGATCGCCTTTCCCGCAGGCGCGCAGTATGCCTGGGACGACGCCTCCACCTACATCGAGAAGCCGCCTTACTTTGAGGAGATGGTCGATCCCGCGGCGCCCATCGCCGACCTGAAGGGCATGAGAGCCCTGGCGCTGTTGGGCGATTCGGTGACCACGGACCACATCTCTCCGGCGGGCTCGATCGCCGCCGACAGCCCTGCCGGCAAGTACCTGGTCAGCCTGGGCGTTCAGCCCAAGGACTTCAACTCCTATGGCGCGCGCCGGGGCAATCACGAGGTCATGATGCGCGGCACCTTGGCCAACATCCGCCTGCGCAACCAGCTTGCCCCCGGAACCGAAGGCGGCTGGACGGTGCATGTCCCGTCGGGCGGGGACATGTCGATCTACGATGCGGCGATGCGGTACACGCAGGAGGGCGTTCGCCTGGTAATCATCGCCGGCAAAGAATACGGCTCGGGATCTTCGCGTGACTGGGCGGCGAAGGGCGTGGCATTGCTCGGCGTGAGGGCCGTAATCGCGGAGAGCTTCGAGCGGATTCACCGGTCCAACCTCGTGGGCATGGGCGTGCTGCCCCTGGAGTTCCTGCCCGGACAGAACCGCGAATCGCTCGGGCTGACCGGCATGGAAACGTATTCTGTCGCCGGCGTCCGCCAGGGTGTAGAAGGAAGCCGGCGAGCCACCGTGCTTGCGGTGGCGGCGGATGGGACCGAGACCAGTTTCGACGTGGTCGTCCGAGTGGATACGCCCAGGGAGGCCGACTACTACCGTTTCGGCGGCATCCTGCCGTTTGTACTGAACCAACTGGCCGCCAAAGCGTGAGCTTACGCCCCGTTCGAGCGGGGCGTACTTTCCCGGCTGATAATCTCCTCCGCCAGGTCGCGCATGGGCCGGCGCTGGCGGCGGCTCTCGTTGCGGAGCTGGAGGTAAGCTTCTTCCTCCGTCAAGTGTAGCTTTTGTTCTAAAATCCCTTTGGCCCGCTCGACCAGTTTGCGTGTCTCCAGTTGCCGCTTCATTTCCAGCGTTGCTTCCTGGAGACGCTGGTTCTCCTCTCCCAGCCGGGCACGTGCGATGGCGCCGCCCAATTGCTCGCCTATGAAAGTGAGCAGGGCGATCTCCTCCGCGCTGTGCTGATGAGGAGCCCGGTGATGAACGTTGATAACGCCGATCACCTCGCCGCCGGCAACCAGGGGGACGGAAAGGAATGCTTCGTAGGTGTCTTCCACGAGGGTGGAAAACTTCCTGAAGCGGGCATCCAAGTAGGCGAGCGCGGGGAGCGACACGACCGCCTTGTGCTCAACCACCCATCCGGTAACGCCCTCCCCAACATGCAGGCGCAAGGCGCCGACTTCCGCCGAGTGCGGCAGTTGCGAGGCGCGCAGGACGACCTCGTCATTCTCCGGATCCAGAAGGTAGACCAGGCACGCCTCACACGCCGTGACCTCCACAGCCAGGCTGACCAGCTCGCTGAGCATCTCGTCCAGCTTGCGGCCGCTGCTGACGATGCTGCTCACGCGGTGCAGCGACGCCAAGTGCGCTGGCGCGGAGCCCGGGGGGTCGGTAGGCATGAGATTTCAGCCTAGCGGCTTCGCCGCCTCGCGTCCAATCGAAACTTCTTATTGGACCCATATGAGAAACGAACGTAAGGAGATAGCCCTTCGTCTCTCGCGCCTGCATTGTTATGATGACAGCGAGGTATCATGTGGGACCCCAGCTCAAACGGTTGAGTTCGACAACGGCCCGCGTTTTTGCGGCGCTGGCGATCATAGCCGCTGTCACCTTTCTCGATTCCCGGCTGCTTACAGTGAACCCCACCACTGTGGCTCTCACGCTCCTGCTTGCCATCCTGGCCATCGCGGCCGGATGGGGGCTCGTCGAGTCGACCGTGGCATCCGTCTTTGGCGTCCTGTGCCTCAACTACTTCTTCCTGCCTCCGGTAGGCACCTTCACGATCGCGGACCCGCAGAACTGGGTGGCCTTGCTCACCTTTCTCATCACGTCGATCGTCGCCAGCCAGCTTTCGGCAAGCGCCAGAAACCGGGCGACGGAAGCGGCCCGGCGCCAGCACGAGATGGAAAGGCTGTACGCTCTCAGCCGCAGCCTCCTTCTGCTGGACCTCAGAGCCGATGTGCCCAGCCAATTGGCCCGCCAGACCGCGCAGGTCTTCGAACTATCCGCGCTCGCCCTGTTTGACCGCTCTAGCAACCGCGTGTGCCGTGGCGGCAGTCAGGACATCGCGATTGCCGAGTCAAGACTCAGAGACGCCGCCCTGGAGAATACCGCTTTTCATGAACCATCGACCAACGTCATGGTCCTGCCGGTCACACTCGGTGGCTCTCCCATGGGCAGTCTCGCTGTCCCGCAAGGTTCGGTATCCGACACGGCATTGCACGCAATCGCGAACCTGGCCGCCATCACCCTGGAGCGCGCCCGCACACAGGACCTCGCCAGCCGTGCGGAAGCCGCCCGGCAGAACCAGGAGCTGAAATCAACCCTTCTGGACGCGCTGGCCCACGAGTTCAAGACGCCCCTCACCTCCATCAAGGCGGCGGTTTCCAGCCTGCTCTGTGGCAGCGAGGTGCAGCATAAGGAGTTGCTCACCATCATCGAGGAGGAGACCGACCACCTGGACTTGCTAGTCACGGAAGCCATCCAGATGGCGCGGATTGAAGCCGGCAATGTCAGGCTTGAGCGGCAGCCCCGGCAGGTGGCCGCTATCGTTTCCGCCGCGCTCAAGCGCGCCGATCGCGCCATCGAGGACCGTGAGTTGGCCGTGGATGTGCCCGATGGCCTGCCCGAGGTCCTGGCGGACAGCGAGATGGTTGGGCTCGTCATTCGCCAACTGTTGAGCAATTCGCTGAAGTACGCGGACCCGAGATCACCTATTGTGATCCGGGCGCGGCCCGGGGACGATTCGGTGGTGATCACCGTCGCCGACCGCGGTCCCGGCATTCCGGAACATGAGCAGGCCCGCATCTTCGAGAGGTTCTACCGCCTGCCGCTGAGGCCGGGAGGCGTGCCCGGCACCGGAATCGGCCTGGCGATCGCGCGCGACATCGTGGAGGCGCACGGCGGAGTGCTCCGCGTCAGCAGCAAAGCCGGGGAAGGTTCGGAGTTCTCTTTCACCTTGCCTTGCATCGTTCCGGGGCGGCAGCCATGAGCGCTGGACGCGTCCTTGTGGTGGACGACGAGCCGCAGATCCGGCGTGTGATGCGCATGACCCTTACGGCTCAAGGCTACGAAACCGTGGAGGCCCGGTCCGGCGAAGAGGCGCTCGAGCAGTTTCGGGAGCACAGGCCGGATCTGGTGCTCCTGGACCTGAACATGCCCGGCATGGGCGGCCTTGAAACCTGCCGCCTGCTTCGCACCGGCTCCGAGGTTCCGATCATCATCCTCACGGTACGCAACACCGAAGAGGAGAAGGTGCAGGCTCTGGATGCCGGCGCGGATGACTACGTCACCAAGCCCTTCGGGATGAGCGAACTACTGGCACGCATCCGGGCCGCTTTGCGGAGGGCGCCCCTCGCTCCTGGCGCGGGTCCGCGCCGCGTCACCTCTGAGGACTTCGAAGTCGATTTCGAGACGAGGAATGTGCGCGTAAGAGACAAGCCGGTTCGTCTTACGCCCAAGGAGTTCGAACTGCTTCGATATCTGGTCTCCCAAAGCGGCCGGCCCGTGCCGCACCGCGAACTGCTCCAGGCGGTGTGGGGGCCGGACTATGGCGACGAAACCGAGTACCTGCGCGTCTTCATCACCCACCTGAGGAAGAAGATCGAGCCGAACCCAGCCAAGCCGCGCTATCTTCTCACCGAACCCTGGGTAGGATACCGCTTCGCGGCTTCCGGATCGACAACGGAATCTTAAGGCCCTGTTAACGACTTCTTAATGCCTTCGTGTGTATTCTCGGACTGGAGGATGCACATGGGGAGCCTGAGCTACCCGACGCCGCATGGCCCGGTAACGGTGACCGGGGCCAGCCCTCAGGGCCTGCGGCTTGTGGTTCCGTACACGACTCGCGAATTGACACGAAGCGCGCTGCAGGGCGCCGCGACGCTCGCTCGTGGCCTGCGAGCGGATCTCACGCTGCTGGCAGTCCAGGTGGTTCCGTTTCCCTGTCCCTTGAACCGGCCGACAGTCGATCCGGAGCACCTCGAGCGCGAACTGCAGGCGCTAGCGAAGACTTCCAGCTTGTGCACCCGGATACTCGTGGTCCGCGCCAGAGACCGGGAAACGGGGTTCTCCCATGCGCTGGCGCCCGGTTCCTTGGTCTTGGTCGCGACGAAGCGCTGGTGGTGGAGAACAGCCGAGGAACAACTCGCCCGCAGCCTGGCGCGGGCCGGTCACAGTGTAGCGCTTGTGCCAGCTTGAAAGTAAATTTATGTTCAACGTCTTCTTCGCCGCGCTGACTTTGGCTGTGTTTGTCTTGAGCTGGGCGTATGTGCGCGGTTGCGACTGGCTGTAGGGGGCTTTGATGGAGTACGCGATCTCTGGGATCTTGGCTTTGGCGCTCGCCGTCTACCTCGTCTACGCCCTGCTCCGGCCGGAGCGCTTCTAAGAGGAGGTTCCTTCTGTCACCGAACGGGCTTCTGTTGATCGCCGCTTACTTCCTCATCCTGCTCGCTTTGACCAGGTCCATGGGCGCGTTCATGGCGCGTGTCTTCCAAGGCGAACGAACCTTCCTGCATCCCTTGCTACGTCCGCTGGAACGGCTCGTCTATCGGCTCTGCGGAATCCGCGAAGATCGGGAGCAACGCTGGACCGAGTATGCCGCCTCCTTGCTGGCCTTCAGCCTGGTGAGCTTGCTCGTGACGTACCTGATGTTGCGGATCCAGGGCCTGCTGCCGCTCAACCCCAGGGCCTTCGGGACGCCACACGCCCCTCCGGGCTCGACGCCGCTCACTCCCGACCTGGCTTTCAACATAGCGGTGAGCTTCACCACGAACACGAACTGGCAGTCCTATGTGCCAGAGACAACCGTCAGTTACTTCACCCAGATGGTCGCACTCGCCACGCACAATTTCTTCTCCGCGGCGGCGGGGATCGCGGTGGCGATCGCGCTGGTCCGCGGCTTTGCGCGGCATTCCACGGAGAAGATCGGCAACTTCTGGGTGGACTCAACGCGCGCCACCATCTACGTGCTCCTGCCGCTTTCCGTGGTGGCCGCGATTCTGCTGGTTTCACAGGGCGTCATCCAGAACTTCAGCCCGTACACGACGGCGACGACTCTCGAAAACGCTGTTCAAACTATCGCGCAAGGCCCCGTCGCCTCGCAGGAGGCCATCAAAGAGCTCGGCACCAACGGCGGCGGATTCTTCAACGCCAACTCCGCTCACCCATTCGAGAACCCGACGCCGCTCACGAACTTCCTGCAGATGTTGCTGATCTTTCTAATCCCGTCGGGCCTAACTTACACCTTCGGCAGGATGGTCCGCGACACGCGGCAAGGCTGGGCGCTTTTTACGGTGATGAGCGTCCTCTTTCTTGCTGGAACCGCAGTGGCCTACCGGGCCGAGCAGTCTGGCAACCCCATCCTGGCATCGTTGGGCGTCGATCGGCGTTCAACGTCCACACAGCCCGGCGGGAACATGGAAGGCAAGGAAGTGCGGTTCGGTATCCCCGCATCGGCGCTGTTTGCCGTCATTACCACGGACGCAAGCTGCGGCGCGGTGAACTCGATGCACGACAGCTTCACGCCGCTAGGCGGGCTGGTCCCGCTGGTCAACATACAACTGGGCGAGGTGGTGTTCGGGGGAGTCGGCGCGGGGCTCTACGGCATGCTGATGTTCGCCATCCTGGCCGTGTTCATTGCGGGCCTGATGGTGGGCCGCACTCCCGAATACCTGTGCAAGAAGATCGAGCAGAAGGAAGTCAAAATGGTCATGCTCGCCGTGCTGATACTGGCGGCCAGCATCCTGCTGTCTGCCGGCGCAAGCTCCGTGGCCAACTTCGCCAAGAACAGCTATCTGAACCCGCCGGGTCCGGCGACGGCGAACCTGAACAACGGCGGCCCGCACGGCCTGTCGGAGATCCTGTACGCCTACTCGAGCGGAACCGGCAACAATGGCAGTGCATTCGCGGGGATCAACGCGAACACGCCCTGGTATAACACGACCATCGGTCTGGCGATGTTTTTCGGCCGTTTCCTGATGATCATTCCGCTACTGGCCGTCGCCGGGAGCCTCGCCAGCAAGAAGCTGGTGCCCGCTTCGGCCGGAACTCTGCCGACCCACGGCTCGCTGTTCGTCGTCCTGCTGACCGGCGTGGTCCTGATCGTCGGCGCACTCACGTTCTTTCCGGCCCTGGTGCTGGGGCCGGTGGTCGAGCATTTCTTCATGCAGGAGCACAAGTTGTTTTCGCTATTGCTTCTTAGCGCCTGGAGCTGAGCCATGCCCGTCGTCACCGCGGAAAGACCGGAAGTTTCGCTGCTGCCTGTCAAGCGGCGCCGTGCCCGGCCGCTGTTCGACCCTCCCATCGTGAAGCGCGCCGTACTGGATTCGGTGCGGAAGCTGAATCCGGCCGTGATGGTGAAGAATCCCGTCATGTTCGTTGTCGAAGTCGGCGCAGCCCTCACCACCTCACTATGCCTTCACGATTGGATCGCCGGGACTCCCGGTCTCGGCTACACCTTCCAGATCACTCTCTGGCTCTGGTTCACCGTGCTGTTCGCGAACTTCGCCGAGGCCGTGGCTGAGGGCCGCGGGAAGGCCCAGGCAGACGCACTCCGCAGGACAAAAACAGAGACCGTCGCCAGACGGTTGAGGGCGGGCGGCGAGACCGAGGTCGTGCCGGCGGCCGAACTCCGTCTCGGCGACCTGGTGTTCTGCGAAGCGGGCGACATCATTCCTGGTGATGGCGAAGTGGTGGAGGGGATCGCCAGCGTGGATGAGTCGGCGGTCACAGGCGAGAGCGCGCCCGTGATTCGCGAGTCCGGCGGCGACCGGAGCGCCGTCACGGGCGGCACGAAGGTGCTCTCCGACTGGATCAGAATCCGGATCACCTCGAACCCGGGCGAGACGTTCCTCGACCGGATGATTGCCCTCGTCGAAGGGGCCCAGCGGCAGAAGACACCGAACGAAATCGCGTTGAACATCGTGATTGCCGGTCTGACGTTGGTGTTCCTGCTGGCAGTGGTCACCCTGTTCCCCTTCTCCGAGTACAGCGTGTCGGCGGGCGGGGCAGGCGGCGTGCCCAGCGTCACCGTGCTCATCTCTCTGCTGGTGTGCCTGATCCCGACCACGATCGGCGGCCTGCTCTCGGCCATCGGCATCGCAGGCATGGACCGCGTCATGCAGCACAACGTGCTCGCCATGAGCGGAAAGGCCGTGGAAGCCGCCGGGGACGTGAACACGCTGCTCCTCGACAAGACCGGCACGATCACCCTGGGCAACCGGCAGGCCGTGGAATTCATCGCGATGGAGGGGGTTGCCGAGGCAGAACTGGCCGACGCGGCGCAGCTTTCGAGCCTCGCCGACGAGACCCCCGAAGGCCGCTCGATCGTCGTGCTCGCCAAGGAGAAGTACCGCCTCCGGGGGCGCGAGGTCGCCGCGCGCGCGCACTTTATCGAGTTCTCGGCTCAGACCAGGATGAGCGGCGTCGATCTGGATCACCGTTCCGTGCGCAAGGGCGCAACGGAAGCGATCGTGCGGTTCGTCAAGGATAACGGGGGGAAGATCCCGAGCCGGCTGAACGAGGTCACCGATCGCATCTCCCGGTCGGGCGGCACCCCGCTGGTGGTCGCCGACGGCGGCCGGGTGTTAGGGGTCATTCACCTCAAGGACGTGGTCAAAGGCGGGATGCGGGAGCGGTTCACTCAACTGCGGGCGATGGGCATCCGGACCATCATGATTACCGGGGACAACCCGCTCACCGCGGCGGCGATTGCGGCGGAAGCCGGAGTGGATGACTTCCTCGCGCAAGCCACACCCAAGGACAAGATGGACCTCATCAAGCGCGAACAGGCCGGCGGGAGACTTGTGGCGATGACCGGCGACGGCACCAATGACGCGCCGGCGCTCGCCCAGGCCGACGTCGGCGTGGCCATGAACACCGGGACCATGGCCGCCAAGGAGGCTGGCAACATGGTCGATCTCGACAGCAATCCGACCAAGCTCATCGAAGTTGTGGCGATCGGAAAGCAACTGCTGATGACCCGGGGCGCGTTGACCACGTTCTCGATCGCCAACGATGTTGCCAAGTACTTCGCGATTCTTCCGGCGATGTTCACCGTGACCTACCCGGTGATCGCGAAGCTGAACGTCATGGGACTGCGCAATCCCGCGAGCGCCGTTCTAGCAGCCGTCATCTTCAACGCGCTGATCATCATTGCGCTCGTGCCGGTGGCCCTGCGAGGCATCCGGTACCGGCCCATGGGCGCGGCGGCGCTGCTACGGCGCAACCTGCTGGTCTACGGCGTCGGCGGGGTGATCGCGCCGTTTCCTGGCATCTGGCTCATCGACCGGTTGCTTGGGATCTTGCACCTGGCCTGAGGAGGCGAACATGTTTTGTCAATTTATGCCCGCTTTGAAAATGACCTTGGTCCTTACGTTCCTCACTGGCTTCTTGTATCCCGTCCTCATCACAGGCATCGCAAAGGCGGTGTTTCCAAAGCAGGCCGCCGGCAGCCTGGTGGTGCGAGACGGCAGGGTCATCGGCTCCGAGCTGATTGGCCAGAAGTTCACTAGGCCGGAGTATTTTCATGGACGCCCTTCCGCGGCGGGGGATGGGTACGACGCGGCGAATTCGGGCGGCTCCAACCTGGGGCCGACCAGCAGAAAACTCTTCGATCGGGTTCGCGCTGACATCGCGAGCTTTCGCGCGGAGAACCCTGGCGTGGATGGCCCGCTGCCGGCCGATTTGGTGACCGCTTCGGCGAGCGGGCTCGACCCGCACATCAGCCCGGCGTCCGCTCTGGTTCAAGTTCCGCGGGTTGCCGCCGCGCGCGGGGCGACTGCCGGGCGTATTCGAGCCCTGGTAGAGGAGCACGTCGAGGAGCGCCAACTCGGGTTCCTGGGAGAGCCGCGTGTCAACGTGCTGAAGCTGAACATGGCGCTCGATCGCCAGTTCCCGGCCGGCCGCAAGTGACGGGACGCGGATTTGGCGCATCCCAGCGCTGAGGGTAGACTCATCTAAGAGACTGGTATGCCCCCTCAACCCGGAGACCGCAGGCCCGATCCGGAGCTCCTGCTGCGTCAGGTCATGGCGCAGGAACGCAAGGCCGTCAGGGAGCGCCTCAAGATCTTCCTCGGCTACGCCTCCGGTGTCGGCAAATCATTCCGGATGTTGGACGAGGCGCGGCGAAGGCACGAGCGCGGTCAGGACGTCATCGTCGGGGCGATTCAGCCCAAGCACCCACCCGAAGTCGGCGAGCTGTTGCGGAGCCTGGCAGTGATCCCATGCAGGCGCATCGAGGGACGCGATGTCCTGGACGTTGAGGCGATCCTCCGCCGGAAGCCCGGTGTCTGCATCGTGGACGGTCTAGCTTACGACAATCCTCCCGGCAGCCGCCATGCTACGCGCTGGCAGGACGTGGAGGAGCTCGTAACCAACGACATTACCGTGATTACGTCCCTGAACCTCCAGCACATCGAAGAGGAGGGGGAGAGGGTCGAGAAGATCACGGGCAAGCACGTCACCGAGACGGTCCCCAAGCGGTTCCTCAGTCTGGCCGATGAAATCGTGGTGGTGGATGTGCCGTCCGAGATGTTGCTGGCGCGCACGGGGCAGGGTCCGGCCGGTCCGGGACAGGCTCGCCAGCTCGCGGAACTGCGCGAGCTGACATTGCTGCTAACGGCCGAGGTGGTGGATCGCCAGCTTGAGGATTATCTGGAAGCCCAGGGCGCTGATCAGACCTGGGGCGCGCACGAGCGCGTCCTTGTCTGTTTGACGCCGCGGGCGAACGCGGCGCGCATGCTCGCCAGCGGCAAGCAGAACGCCGACCGCTTTCGAGGCGACCTGCTCGTCGCTTATGTGGAGCAGCACGGTCTGGGTACGCCGGAGAGAGACAGGATGGAACGTTCTCTGGACGCCGCTCGCGCGCTGGGAGCGGCGGTCCACGTTCTGGAAGGGGATGATCCCATCGAGACCATTCTGCGTTTCGCGCTGTCGCACCGGGTCACGCAGATCTTCGTCGGCCACACGCTGCGCGATAGCTGGTGGCGGCGGCTGACGGGCGGGCCCCTGGACCAGCTCATTCGCGGCGCCGAGGGTATCGACGTGCGCATATTCCCGCACTGAGCCGCCATGACCCCCGAGGCACGATCGAGCAAGCGCGGGCGGCTGAGAGTGTACCTGGGCTATGCGGCCGGGGTCGGCAAGACGTTCCAGATGCTGTCGGAAGCCCAGGACCTGCGACGGCAGGGGTCCGACGTCGCCATCGGTTACTTCGAACCGCACGGCCGCGAGGAGACCATCGAAAGAACAGAGGGCCTTCCGATCGTCCCGCGGCGAAAGCTGGAGTACCGTGGCCGCCAGTTCGAGGAGATGGACACGGAGGCCATCCTGCGCCGCGGGCCGCGGATCTGCCTGGTGGACGAGCTCGCCCACACCAACGTGCCCGGTTCCGAACGCGGCAAGCGGTGGGAAGACGTCATTGCGCTGCTGGAAGCGGGAATCGATGTCTTCACCACCGTGAACGTCCAGCACCTGGAGAGCCTGAACGATCAAGTCTTCCAGATCACCGGAATACAGATGCGCGAGACGGTGCCCGACTGGGTCATCCGAGAAGCCGACGAAGTCGTGATGGTCGATCTCACGCCCCGCGCGCTGCTGAACCGCCTGCGGCGGGGAGTCGTGTATCCGCGGGACAAGGCGGAAGCCGCGATGCGGAACTTCTTCAAGGAATCGACTCTCGTCACACTGCGCGAGTTGGCTTTGCGGGAGGCGGCGCATCAGGTAGACGTGCGCTACGTGGATATGGACGCACGCCTGCCGGACGCGGTTCAGTCTGAGCCGGACCGGCCCGGCCGCGAGGAGCGTATCTTGGTCAGCATCCCTGACGACCCCTCGGCGGCCATCCTCATCCGGCGGGCCCGGCGCGTGGCGGACTACCTCGGAGCCGAGTGCTTTGCCGTGCACGTAGCTTCCGGGTCAGGGCGGAGCCAAACCGTCGAGCGCACGCTGAACTTTGCCCGCAACCTGCACATCGAAACGCGGATCCTCGAGGGCGCGGACACCGCCGCCGCGTTGGTGGAGTTCGCTCGCGTGCATAAGATCACGCAGATCTTTGTGGAAAGACCCCGTTACACGGGATTCCGCTGGTTTCTGGGAAAGCATCTGATTCACCGGATTGTTCGGCTGGCCAGGGACATGGAGGTGACTGTGGTGGCGGAGCGCAAACCCTCGCGGTAGTGGCCGGGCATGCCCGGCCACTACGCCAGCCGGTAGGTCTCGCGGGCCAGGTTGCAGGCGAGGTCGGCGATCATCTGCTCGGCCTCCTCCATCTCGACGATGTGACGCGTCACCAGACCGGCCAGGAAGCTGGCGTCCACGCGCCGGCAAAGGTCATGCCGCGCCGGGATGGAAAGGAACGCGCGCGTATCGTCGTTGAATCCCGCCGTGTTGTAAATCCCGGCGGTCTCGGTGGCCCGCTGCCGAAACCGGAGCATGCCTTGTATGCTGTCGTGGAACCACCAGGGCGGCCCCAGGCGCAGGGCGGGGTAGTGGCCCGCTAGCGGCGCCAACTCGCGCGAGTACGTGGATTCATCCAGCGTGAACAGCACCATGCGGAAGCTCGCGTTGTTGCCGTACTTATTCAGCAGCGGGTGCAGGTTGCGCGTATACTCGGTCGCGACCGGGATGTCGCAACCCTTGTCCGGCCCGAAGGCTTCGAAGATGGTCCGGTTGTGGTTGCGCCAGGAGCCGGGGTGGAGCTGCATCACCAGGCCGTCGTCCGTGCTCATGCGCGCGAACTCCATCAGCATGTGCGCCGTGAAGCGCGGGGCATCCTGCTCGGTGGCTCGGCCTGCCAGCGCGCGCGAGAAAATCGCCTCGGCTTCCGATGGCGCCAGCTCTTCGGTATACGGCTGGACCACGGCGTGGTCCGTCGAGACCGCTCCCATGGATTTGAAAAAGGCCCGGCGATTTTCAAGAGCGGCGACAAACTCTTTGAAGCTGCTGATCTCCCTGCCCAGGAGCATTCCGAGTTTCTCGATCTCTGTGCGCCACGCGGGGGCCAGGATGGCGACGGCGGCATCGGGGCGGAACGTGGGCAGCACGCGGCCCTCCCAGCCGGATTCACGGATCTTCCGGTGATGATCGAGAGAGTCGGTTGCCGCGTCCGTCGTGCACAGGACTTCGATGCGGAACCTCTCGAACAGGGCGCGCGGGCGGAATTCCGGGGTCGCCAGCTTCTCGCTGATCCGGTCGTAGATGCTCGTCGCCGTCCTGCCGTTCAGCGGTTCTTCGATTCCGAAGACGCCGGCCAGCTCATCCGCCAGCCAGCAGCCCGAAGGAGTGCCTCGGAAAAGGTAGAACTTCTCGGCGAGACATTGCCAGACCAGGCGCGGATCGGTTTCCACCGGCTTGCCATCGAGGCGCGGCACGCCCAGGCTTTCCATCGGGATGCCTTGCGAGTACAACATGCGGAACAAGTAGTGGTCCGGTGTCACGAACAGCGCGGCTGGATTCGGGAACGGCAGGTTGTCGGCGAGTATCCCGGGGTCCACGTGGCCGTGGGGGCAAATCAGGGGCAGGCCGATTACTTGCCAGTGCAGCCTCCGCGCGACATCACGCACCGCTGGATCTGGGTCGAAGTACCGATCGGGATGACGCATGGACGCATTATCGCATGGGCCTCCCCAGGCTCGATGCATCCTGCCAGGGGCGAACTTACGCTTGGGTCTTGGATGAAACTCCCGATCGCCACAAGGAAACTTCTGTCGGGGACTCCTGACAGCCCGGGCATGACAACGCCATGCCCTTACCGCCAGTCCATGGCCAGGCGGACAAGGGTGCGGACGGGGACGCCCGAGGGTCCTTTCGCCAGGAAGGGCTTGGACTCCTCCAGCCAGGCGGTGCCGGCGATGTCGAGGTGGACCCAGGGGGTGAACGTCTGTCGGGCCTCACAGAGAGACCCGAAAGACCCGGCGGTCATCTGTAATAAGCCAGATCTGGGTCGGTGACAGAGCGCTGAACCACCGGACTTTCAACTCAGGGAACAGAATCGCCCAATGGCGTCCTCCATCACTGGTCGAGAACAGGTGCTGCCTGCTGTCGTCCACAGCCAGTCCGTTGCTCGCCGACCAAAACCACATGTCAACCGGAAACGGTACCGGATTAGCCAGCCCGGGCACAACCATCCCACCTGGGGAGAGCATACTCGACCAACGACGCCCACCGTCGTTGGTGCGGAGCAGGGTGCCGTTCGTGAAACTGACCCACGCCGTGTTGTGGTCGAGTAGGAAGATGTCGAGGCTCCAATATTCCAAATCCTTCCACGTCAGGCTGCGCTCCCAAGTCTGACCGCCGTTGTGGGTGACGATGATGCTTGAGTCTGCCACCGCGATTCCGGTGTTCGAATCCAAGAAGCGGATCGGCGAGACGGAAAAGCCAATGTTCCGAGGTACGCTCTGCTTCGTCCAACTCTGTCCGCCGTTGTGCGTGACGAACACCACGGGATGGAGCAAGTACATGCCGTCATCTTTGACCGTGAGAGCGTAATGCGGAATCGGCTTGTCGCGCCACACGTAGATCGCTTTGGGGTCGGGGGACACGCGTACCTCCTCACCCCCACCGGCCCAGCCCGTCCGACCGTTGCTTAGGAGGAACAGACCCGACGCGAAACCCATACTCACTGGGACCGGCTTCAGGGAGCGCCACGAATCGCCATAGTCGTCCGTCACCAACATCCCGCCTCCGTCCCATTCGAACCAGCCTTTGCCGGACGGGAGGAACTGGGCGGTCGGCATTGAGATGCCCCCGAGTTCAGGGGGCGTTACCCGAAGGTCGCTCCAAGTCATGCCGCCATCGTTGGTCCTCCACACCGCTTTGCCACTGACGAAAAACCCTATTCGATCCGAGACGAACTGGAGCGTGAAAATGAGTTCGTCCGATTCAGGCACTCTGCCCAGGTACCTCACCGACGCTGCTGACGCGCTGAGGGCGAGGCAGGCGCCGAGGATCAAGACAATCTCAACGCGACGCATGTGCCTCCTCAATCTGACGGCAGCTTCGTTCACGGTAGTGGATTCCCTGGTATAACGCGGGGGGGAACCGGCCCCTTGTTCCTCGGCGGAGAGGGCCGCGCTATCCAGAATGTCGTGCCCGCTATCGTGACGTCCCGACGGGGCGGGCCGAGTCCTGGCACCCCGGGCGACCCAGCGGTCGTACTGCGGCGCAAATGGTACACCGCCATCCCCCCAGAACTGGCTGTAGACGAAGTCCGCCACCAGGTAGTGGCCGCAGGCCGAGGACTCGTACGGACCGTTGAGGGCGGCATCGAGCGAGGTCGTGCCGTACTTGTTGAAGCCAAGATACCTGCCCATCATGATGGTGCCCACAACTCCAGCTTGAGTACCACCCAGCCCCTCCTGCTTAGCCTGAACCACCATGACATTCAGCATCCATCGCTCCTCGAGTGCGACCTGATCTTTCGGATACCCCGAATTCCACCACGAGTCCTCGTCGAACAGCACAGCGAGCATATAGTACTCATCCCCGGCGGGAGCGCCGAACTCTTCTCCACACGTCACGGTCCTGGGCGCTGGCGGCGGTCCCAGAGGCAGGATTATGGGCCACGCGTCGTAGCAGAACGGGTTGGGCAGCAGGCTGGAACCCCAACCATCGTCACAGAACCACCCGCCGCCGCCTGCGCCGCCATCGGTCCAGTCATTCCACCAGGAATCCCATGGTGCCGGAAACGACCAGATCGCGATGGGGTTCGCCCCGCTGGGGTCGTTCGCGTTCACCGGGTCGTTTTGCACATATGCGTACTGATTCGAGCCCTGCGGGTTTGCGGTTTGGTCGTGGGGACCGGAGGGATCTGGCGTCGTGAACCTGCTAATGGTACTTGAGTAGTAGCGGTTTTGGGCGTAGTCCAGGGCGGTGACCTGGTCGCGGTAGTAGGTGGCGAACTTGAACTCGTCTTGCCCCGTGGTCGTGGACTCCTCGCCGTAGGGGAAGTACCCGTAGCGCTGCGTCCTGCGCACCGCCACCGAGCCCAGCCGGTCCTGGAGCGCGGCTCCCCAGGTGTAGCCTCCGCCGTTCAGGTGCACGTACACCAGCTTGCCCGCAAAGTACACGTTGTAGTCGGAGGCCGTGCTGCCGCCGTAGGTCGCCAGCAGGTTGCCCTCTATCCCGTAAAAGTACACCAGCGTCCGGCTCGGCTCCTGTTTCCACACCCGCCGGCCGGAGGGGTCGTAGCCGTACAGCTCCGTCCCGTTCATGCTGTGATTCGCCTGCACCAGCCGGTTCTCGACGTCATAACTCATCGCCAGGGTCAGCATCGAGGTCAGGTTGCCGTTCGAGTCGTAACCGTAGCCTCCGGTCGTGATCCGGTTGGTGGCCGGGTTCACGTTCACGGATAACGATGGCGCCTGTCCCTTGGTCACGCTCTGATTCAACAGGTTTCCGAATCCATCATACGTGAAACTCAGGCCCCACTCCGGACCGGTGGTCACCGCCGAGATCAGCCGCTTCAGAGAATCGTACTGGTAGGTGATCTCTTCCCCCGAGACCCAGTCCTTGCGCTGCGTGATCCGCCCGTTGTTCTGCGTGGCCGAGTAGCGGTACTCGAACTCGATTTGAGACGCTGTCTGGCGCGTCAACTGGCCCAGCGCGTTGTAGCTCCAGGTCTGGTTCCCCGGGGACCCGCTCATGCTCGTGGTCTGGCCGGCCGCATTGTAGCTCACGCTGCTCACCAACTCGGTGGGCGTGGGGTCGTCGCTGGCGCTGGACAGCAGCTTGAACGGGCGCCCCATGGCGTCGTAGGTGTAGCTGAGAATCGGGAAGGGCTGTTCCGTATCGTCGGGGTCGGGGTCCTACGAAGCCGGCACGTCGCAGCCCACCTTTTGGCGCGATGTCGCAAGGTGACGATATCGCCCTTGAAACGGCCAGCAGGCCCCGATCCGGGCTCCTTTCTCATCGGTCCTCGCCCAAATAGACCGTCCGTTCAAGCCGTTCGTCCGAGTCGCTGCAGCTTAGGGTCAGGGACACAGGCTGGAAGCCGGCTTTCTCAAACCGAAACGTGGTGAACTTCCCTAGCGGCACCAGCAACAACAACCGTCCGTAAGAGTCGGCGGTCTGGGTGTGATGGTCCGATGTCACCGTCGCTGCCGGTATTGGTTCGCGGCGTACTGTTGCGACGCGAACGTATGCTCTACAGGCATTCCCTCCCCCCCAATAAGCTCCTGCATGGATGGAGGGATTGATGGTGACCTGAACCTCTTGTGTCTCGCCATAGATCAGTCTGATGCCATGTACGGTAACGGGCAAGTCGATCATCTGGTCGTGGACCCGAATCGAATACACGCCAAATCCGAAGTCACAGAACTCGCCGCGTCCGTTCTTAATTGTCCTGGATTGGACTGTCTCCCCGCTCTCGTCAATCAGATCCGCGATCGCGGACAAGACCGGGGAGCCACCGGGCAGGACGGCCGATAGCCGCACTGCACAGAACTCTGGGGGCTGGGCCGATCCCGCCAGATGGGCCGCAATCAGTATTAGGAGCGCTAGTAGTCTCATTTCTTTAGGCTCTTGAAGCAGTGATCGATGACCTTACCCGTGTTAATCTTCGATTGAGTCTCGTCGTCCTTGTCGCTGGGCAAGCCCTGCAGCATGTGTCCCAGCTCGTGAAGCTCGAAGATCGCCCAGAACAGTTGGGGGGTGACACTCCCACCCTTCAAACCGTAGTAGCCTTCCAAGTCGGATAACAGGTTGACGGTCACCTGCTGGCCGTTGCTAAGCGTCCCGACAGGGACTTGCGAGAGATCGTTGAGGGCTGGATTGTTGTTTAGTTCAATCGACCCATCGCCGGGAGTGTAGGCGACATAGAGGCTATAGGAGCCGCCGCTGTCGCTCTGGAACGTTGCATGGAAACCGAGGTCCATGTCCACGATGGTGGCTGTTTCCAGCGTGTCGATGGCCAGATCGCTAGCTCTCCCCATGAATTCCGCACAATCCTCTTTCATGAGAGCCTGACTAGCGGCACGTATGCCCCGTATCCCCTTCTGGGAGTTGGTCGGCTTCTTCGGAGCCTGTGCAACTGGCTGGCGCTGTGGCCAGGCGGGATCATCACCGTAGCCTCCGCCGTCACCGCCCGGGCAGTCAACTTCAATGGGCTCCGCGTAAGGCACCTCCACGAGGCACTTCTTCAGGCCCTGGCGATCATTGAAGTTCACCGGGTCGTTCTGAACGTAGGCGTACCGGTTCCAACTCTGCGGGTCGGCGGGGCCGCCGGAGGCGACGTAGGGGTCCGGGGAGGTGAAGCGGGCGATGGTGCTTGAGTAGTAGCGGTTTTGGGCGTAGTCCAGGGCGGTGACCGAGTCGCGGTAGTAGGTCGCGAACTTCACCCGGTTCTGCGCTGCCGTGGTGTATTCCTCCCCGTAAGGGAAGTGCTTCACCGTCGAGCCCAACCGGTCCGGGTACACCCATCCACCGCCCCAAGGGGTGGACGGATCGCCGAAGCTGCTCTCTCCGCGGATGAGCCTCCCGGCGAAGTGGATGTTGATTTCCCCGGCGTCCTTGCGGAACACCCAAGGCGGGGGCCAATACTGGTCGCCGTAATAATAATACGAGCCCAGCAGCGCCCCGTCGGCGCCGTAGAAGGAGACCTTCCCGCCGTTGCCGTTCCACGGTTCCCACACCCGCCGGCCAAACGGGTCGTAGACATATCGAATCGTCCCGTTGTAGTCCCGCGTGGCTTCCTCGCTCGTGGCTCGTGGCACGTGGCTTGTGGCAACGGGTTCTGGCATCGCTGTCCGTATCCTACAGGCTACAGGCCACGGGCCACAAGCCATCCTCCGTGAAACTCAGGGCGCACCGACTCGGTCTCTTGGCGCCGGTCTTGGTGGCCAAGGCACCGTCGGCGTTGTAGGTGTAGCTGACGGTTCCATTCTCCGGAAGGTTCAATTTTGGGCCGAAGTGGCTCTCTTTCTCAGGGAGATGAGAGGGTGCTACCCGTGATCGGAATACTAACTAAGAAACTTCCGTAGGCGAATACTGACTGCCGCTCGCTGGCGCGCGCGGTTCGGTGAGCGGGTGGAACTCTTACGTGGTCCAGTCCATGGCCAGGCGGACAAGGGTGCGGACGGGGACGCCCGAGGGTCCTTTCGCCAGGAAGGGCTTGGACTCCTCCAGCCAGGCGGTGCCGGCGATGTCGAGGTGGACCCAAGGGGTCTCGTCCACGAATTCTTTCAGGAACATGGCCGCCGTGATGGCGCCGCCCCATCGGTTGCCGATGTTGGGGATATCGGCGAAGGCGCTCTTCAGCGCCTCCTTGTAATCCTCATCAAGGGGCATGTGCCACATCTTCTCCCCGGCGGATTGGGCCGCGGACATGACTTTCTCCAGCAACGCGTCGTGGTTCGAAAAGACCCCCACGTTGACGTAGCCCAGCGCAATGACGATGGCTCCGGTGAGCGTCGCGGCATCCACCAGGTGCGTGCAGCCCAGACGCTTGGCGTAGGTGATGGCGTCGGCCAGGATCAGGCGGCCTTCGGCATCGGTGTTCAGCACTTCGACGGTCTTCCCCGAGAGAGTAGTGACGATATCGCCTGGCCGCTGCGCCCGCCCTCCGGGCATGTTCTCGACGGCCGGAACCAGGGCCGTGACCGCAACCGGTGGCTTCAGTTGTGCCAAGGCGCGCATGGCTCCCAGGACGGCCGCACCGCCCGCCATGTCGTATTTCATCTTGTCCATGTTCTCGCTTGGTTTGATAGAGATACCGCCAGTATCGAAAGTAACGCCTTTACCCACCAGCCCCAGATGTGCGGGGTTCGGGGCAGGGCTCTCGGGGCGATAGCGTACTACGATGAGGGTCGGCGGCTCTTCGGAACCCGCCGCCACCCCGAGCAGCGCACCCATGCCGAGTTGCCGCATCCGCTCCCGGTCCAGGACCTCGCACTCCAGGCCCTGTTCGGCGGACATTTGGCGCGCGCGCTCGGCCAGCACGGCCGGGGTCAGACGGTTGGCGGGTTCGCTCACCAGATCGCGTGTGAAGTTCTGCGACTCTGCTATGATCCGTCCCCGGCGCAGGGCCTCCTCCGCCGGCGCGGCGGCCTCCGGAACCACCACGGAGAAGCGGTCCACGGTCTTCTTTTCATCCTGGTTCTCGGTCTTGTAGCGATCGGGCTCATAGTCACCGAGGATGGCCCCTTCCACCGCCGCCGAGACGTGCTCATCGAGACAGAAGCCTGATTCCAAGGCCAGGGCGATGCTGCGTGAGCCCCTGGTTTTCAGCAGCCGCAGCGCGCAGCCCACCGCCCTCCGCAGCTCCGCTGCCCCGAACTTCGCCGCCTTGCCGCCGCCCACCAGAAGCAGCTTTCCGGCCTTCAAACCAGAAGGGAGGTACAGGAGCGCGGTTTCCAGCGGCTTACCCTTGAATTCCCCCGAGTTGTAGAGTTGCTGGAGCCATTCAGCCGGAGCGCCAGCCGGAGGCGCGGGTTGTCCGTCCTCCTTCTCGAACCCCAGCACCACCAGGGCGTCCGCTTCTACCTGATTCAAAGGCAAGGATACGAGTCTGGTTTCCATGTTCTTAGAGCCTTATGTGTTGTGACGCCGCATGGCGGCTCGGGCTTCCGCCTCCTGAGTCCGGGTGCGCTCGGCTTCACGCTTGTCGTGCAGCTTCTTGCCCCTCCCCAGGGCCAGTTCGCACTTGATCCGGCCGTTCTTGAGATAGATCTTGGTGGCCACGAGCGTCAGGCCCTTCTCGCGGGTCTTGCCCAGCAGCTTGTCGATCTCCTGGCGGTGGAGCAACAGCTTGCGCCTGCGCAGAGGGTCGTGATTCAGGCGATTGCCGTGGGAGTAGGGGCTGATGTGGGCGTTGACCAGCCAAGCCTCGTCGCCCAGAACCTCGGCATAGCTGTCTTTGAGCTGAATTTGGCCCTCGCGGGCGGACTTGACCTCGGTGCCAGTGAGGACGATGCCGGCCTCGAACCGCTCCAGGAGGTGGTACTCGTAGGCGGCGTGCCGGTTATCGTTCAGGATCTTGAGCTTGGGTTCCACAACTCGTGAGTTTTCTCCTGCACGCGGGCAAGCCGAACTGCGTCAACCACTTATGTGAGCGACCTAGGCATGGGTGACAGCTTTATCTTAACACAGGCCCCGGGAATTCAATAAGATGCGTGTATCGAAGCGGTTAGCAACCATTCTTGGCGCCGCGGCGCTGCTGGCTGGTTCTGTTTCGGTGTCGGAGGCGAGGAATCGCAAGGCAGAAGAGCTTTACGCCCAGGGGCACGCCGCGGAGGAGGCCAGGGACCTCGACAAGGCCTTTGCCCTCTACGAACAGGCCCTGTCCACGGATCCGACCGACCTAGCGGTGCAGATGGCTTACCGGCGTGTCCGCTTTCAGGCCGGACAAGCCCACGTGGATGCAGCGCAGAAGCTGCGTGACCAGGGCAAGCTTGATGAGGCTTTAACCGAGTTCGAGAGGGCCGCCGCCATCGACCCGTCCTCCCCCGTGGCCGCACAGGAAATCCGGCGCACCACGGACATGATCGCCCTTGCGAAGAAAAAGTTGGCCGAGGGCGTCAAGCCCGAGGATCTCGGGGTGACTCCGGGCGCCGAAGCCCGGCACGAGGTGGATGAGGAGCTCGCTTCCGTGATGTCCGTCCCGAAACTCAAGCCTCTCTCCGCGTTGCCGCAGAACCTGCGCATCAACAACCAGCCGCCCAGGGTGCTGTTCGAGACCGTGTGCAAGCTGGCCGGGATCAACGTGATCTTCGACCCGGATTTCACGGCGCAAGGCAATCAGACCGCGCGCAGCTTGGAGCTCACCAACGCGACGATCGAGGACGCTCTGAACTACGTCGCGATGACGACCAGGGCGTTCTGGAAGCCCATCACAGCCAACGCCATTTTCGTGACGCAGGATACCCCGCAGAAGCGCAACGACTACGAGGAGCAGGTCGCCAGGATCTTCTACATCAGCAACGTCTCCTCCCAACAGGATCTGACCGACATCGTGAACGGCATCCGGCAGATGATCCCCAGTATCCGGATGAGTCCCGTGCTCTCCCAGAATGCGCTGGTCGTCAGAGGCACCGCGGACCAGGTGGCCCTGACGGAGATGCTGATCCGCAATCTGGACAGGCCCAAGGCTGAGGTCGTGGTGGACGTGATCGTGATGGAGGTCAACCTGAGCAACACCCGCGACCTGGGCGGATCGCTGACCTCCGGCAGCACGAACGGATTCAGCGTTGCCGCCGGGCTCAATCAGGGCACTTCCTCGTCCACGTCAGGCACCACCACCTCAACAACGCCTAGCGTCGCCATGAGCCGCTTGGGAAAGCTCTCCAGCGGAGATTTCTCGGTTACGCTGCCGGGCGCGACGCTGGAGGCCCTGATGACCAGCAGCAACGCCCGCATTCTCCAGTCTCCGCAGGTGCGCGCCATAGACAACATGAAGGCCAGTCTGAGGATCGGGGACCGCGTTCCCTATTCCACGGGCGGTTTTCAGCCGGTGTTCGGCCAGGTGGGGACCGGCGCCAATTCGCTGTATAGCTCCTTTCAATATCTCGACGTGGGCGTTAACGTGGACATCACGCCCAAGGTACACGGGACCGATGAAGTGTCGCTCCACATCGAGCTGGACATCTCGAACGTCAAGGAGCGAATCGACATTGGGGGTATCTCGCAGCCGGTGGTCGGACAGCGCAAGGTCATTCACGACATCCGGCTCAAGGAGGGCGAAGTCAGCCTGCTGGGCGGCCTGGTGAATCAACAGGAGACCAAGTCCGTGTCGGGAGTCCCGGGGCTGTCCAGCATCCCGATTCTAAAGCGGCTCTTCACGACCGAGAGCATCCAGAAGAGCGACAGCGAAGTCCTGATTGCCCTGGTGCCCCACATCGTGAGGACCCCGGAGCTGGACGAGCTCAGCTACAAGGGGATCGCCTCGGGGAACCTGAATACGGTCCACCTGAATTTTGCTCCGCAGGCGCCGGCCCCGGCTGAGCCGGCGGCGCCCAAAACGGAAGCGCCGCCAGTCGCGCCCGCCGGCATCCCGCTGCCCGCGGCTCCGGCGCCCGAGAAGCCGGCGCCTCAGGCCCCGCCCGCCGCCGCGCGCGCCGTGCTCAGCCCGGAGAAGGTTGAGACGCAAAGTGGTGGGACGTTCACCGTGAATCTGCAGGTGGAAAACGCCAGCGACCTGTTTTCCGCCCCGGTGAAGCTCAAGTTCGACCCCAACGTGCTGCGCCTGACCGAAGTGACGCGCGGCAACCTGCTGGCGGCGGATGGCCGGCAGGTCCTGTTCACTCGCAACATACTGAACGACACGGGCGATGTGAGCGTGAACCTGAGCCGCATGCCGGGCAGCGTGGGAATCAGCGGTTCAGGCTCGCTGGTGACTTTCACCTTCCAGGTGATAGGCAAAGGCATCACGGTGATCTCGGCACCGCAGCTTGCGTTTCAGGATTCCCGCGGGCAGCCGGTGCTGACGGCTTCGCCGCAAGCGACGGTCACGGTGAAATAGGAGTGCGGCCATGAGCTTCGGCAACCGGCGCGGAATGACCTTGGTGGAGTTGATTGTGGCCTTCACCATCATGGCGCTGCTGACGACCATGGCGGTGCCCCTGGCCCGCTACAAGGTTCGCCGGGACCGCGAGCGGGACTTGCGTTACGCGTTGCGCGAGATGCGCACGGCGATCGACAAGTACAAGGACATGTCGGATGCCAAGCAGCTTCCCCCGGCTCGGTCGATTCCGACGGCTACCCGACCACACTGGACGAGTTGGTGGATGGAGTCAAGCTGGCCGGCACGGTGGACAAGAAGATCCGGTTTCTGCGGCGGATCCCGAAGGACCCGATCACGGATTCGCTTGACTGGGGCATGCGCAGCACCCGCGACGATCCCAAGTCGATGAGCTGGGGCGGGCAGAACATTTTCGATGTCTACACCAAGAGCACAGAGAAAGCGTCGGATGGCACTCCGTATTCGGAATGGTGACGGCGTCCGGCGCGGCTTCACGCTGATCGAGTTGATGATCGTCATGACGATCATCACGATCATCATGTCGCTGGCCGTGCCCATGTACCAGAAGGCGATCGTGCGAGCCAAGGAGAGCGTGCTGAAGAACAACCTGTTCACGCTGCGCACGGTGATCGACGAGTACACCTACGACAAGCAAAAGGCGCCGCAGACGCTGGACGACCTGGTGCGGGAGGGCTACCTGCGCCAGATCCCGATGGACCCCATCACCGGCTCGAATCAGACCTGGCGGGTGATCATGGAGGACGTGATGTCGAGCGTGAACCAGACCGAGCCGGGGATCTTCGACGTGCGCAGCGGCTCGGACCAGACCAGCCTGGAAGGCACGCCCTATGCGGAGTGGTGACCTTTGTTACACTGAATGAGAATCGCTCGACCTCGATCCCATTCCCCGGTCGTCTAATGGTAGGACAGCGGCCTTTGGAGCCGTGAATCGTGGTTCGAATCCATGCCGGGGAGCCAAGTATTTTAAAATCAATAACTTACAGATGCATTAAAATCACTTGTACGGGAATTGGTACAAATTCCTGTGGAAAACACCGTGATTGTGCCCGCCAACCGACGCCAACTTGTACACCACCAGACCCCGTTCCGACGCAGCCACGGGCCTACAAACCGCCAAAATCGGCCAATGGCACAACACTCCGGCAACGCCCACGCCCGCCCTACTCGCCTTTTCCACCCCGCCTGATTTCCACCGCCGCCGCCTTCATTGCAGACACGTATTGATCCGTGGATTCCAGCCGATCCCGGCCTTCGGTGGCGTGCCGCACGATTTCAACGGTAGCCCATTTCTCCGGGAAATAGCGGTAGCCGGATCTTGTCCGCAATACCTGGAAACCAGCGACGGCCATAATCCGTTCATGGACGCAACCCAAACCAAGATCATTGAACTCCTGCGTGAAGTCCACTTGATTGCCTTCAAAGAAATCGAACGGCTCAACATGCGGATTGTCGAACTGGAGAACCAGCATCGCCAAGCAGCCGAAAAGCCAATTCCCAAACCCGCCGCCAACGAATCCCGTCCGATCACCCCGGCACCGATCAACGGGCCGTCTCTGCCCGATGCGCCCGAACTCCTGAACGAACATCAGGTCGCCAAGTTCCTCCAACTGAGCGTTGCCAGCGTGCGCCGTTGGCGGCTGTTTCGGACGGGTCCGAAGTATTTGAAGATCGGCGCTGCCGTGCGCTATCGACGGGAAGATGTCGAAGACTGGCTCAGTTCGTGCCGTGACTGACGCGGTATCGGTGCGGTCTTCACGTACGCGTCCGGCAAACCCATCTTCCGTGTTTTGAGGTAAGCGGTCATACTTCCTTGTGTTGATGCATGTGCGCCCGGAGTGCGCGCGCGGGCACGAGGAGGAGCAGAAGTGAGCCAGAAGCACGATGTGGAGAAGGCGCGGTACTGGCAGGCGGTCATTCGGGATGCTGCCCGGAGCGGCATGTCGACGCGGGCCTTCTGCCGGCAGCGGAAGCTGAAGGAGTGCCAGTTCTACTGGTGGCAGCGCCGATTGAAGGAGAAGCGTCCGCCCGCTTCAACGCCGCGGGGCTCAGCGAACGGGCCGGCCAGCTTCGCCCTGGTCAGCGGCGAGCCGGGCTCGGCGGATGCCGGCATAGAGTTGGTGCTGGCCGGCGGGCGGCGGCTGCGCCTGGCCAAAGGCGTCGATGAGCCGACCCTGCGATCGGTGCTGGCGGCGCTGGAACAGCCGGGATGCTGAGCTTCCCGGCGGCCATCAAGGTGTACTTGTGCACCGTGGCCTGTGACATGCGCCGGAGCTTCGACGGTCTGTCCATGATGGCCGAGCATATCATCCGCTGCAATCCCTTCTCGGGGCACCTGCTGGTGTTTTGCAACCGGCGTAGCGACCGTCTGAAGATCCTGTACTGGGATCGGGATGGGTGGGTGATCTGGTACAAGCGGCTGGAGGCGGGCACCT
This sequence comes from Bryobacterales bacterium, assembly GCA_963798455.1. Taxonomy (GTDB): domain Bacteria; phylum Acidobacteriota; class Terriglobia; order Bryobacterales; family Bryobacteraceae; genus CAWCTD01. Next base: position 1,305,012 of record CAWCTD010000003.1, on the reverse strand, counting down.
TCCAGTTCCCCTTCGCCCAAACGGGCCGGCGGGAGATCGCGGCCTGGGAGCTGGGCGTGCTGCTGGAGGGCATCGACCTCGGCAAGGGGCGACGGCGGAAACGCTACGCGCTGCCCGCCGCGGCATTCGAGGCGCATGCGGAGCTGGAGGCGTCAAAACAATAGCATGCTCCTCTGTTTTTTGTTGACTTATGAGAGTAAGTGTAGTAAGTTAGTGTTTCAGATACTTACTCAGCGCGATGGCGACAGACCCTCCAGACCTGCCCAGTGACCCAGCCGCCCTGCAACAGATGCTGCTGCGGACCCTGGCGCAACTGGACGCCACCCAGGCGGCACTGGCGGCCAAGGAGTACGAACTCGAGCGCGTGCGGCACTGGCTCCAGCAGATGCTGCGTCACCGCTATGGACAGAAGCGCGAGCGGGTGGATGAGAACCAGTTGTTCCTGTTCGCCGCCGAGATCGCCAGCCGGGGGGAAGAGCCGCCGCCTGAGCCGAAGTCGGTCGCGAGCGAACCGCGGCCATCTCCGCCGGGGCACGGACGGCAGCGGTTGCCGCAGTCGCTGGAGCGGCGCCGTGTAGTCTATGACCTGGCTGACGACCAGCGGCGGTGCCCGGAGTGCCAGGCGGAACTGCGGCACATCGGCGAGGAGATCAGCGAGCAACTGGAGTACGTGCCGGCCTCGTTGCACGTCGTCCAGCAAGCCTGCCAGAAGTACGCTTGCCCCAAGGGCTGCACCGTGGTCACGGCCGCAAAGCCGCCGGCGCCGGTGGAGAAGGGGCTGGCCGGGCCGGGACTGCTGGCACACGTGGCGGTGAGCAAGTTCGGGGACCATCTTCCTTTGCACCGCCAGGAGGCGATCTTCACCCGGCAGGGCGTGGATTTGTCTCGCCAGACCATGTGCGACTGGATGCGGCAGTGCGCGGAGTTAGTCGGTCCGCTAGCCGATCTGATGAAGGAGCGGGTACTGAGTTCCAAAGTCGTGCAGACCGACGACACGCCGGTGCCGGTGTTGGACCCGGAGTTGCCGTGCACGCGTACCGGGCGGATCTGGACCTACGTCGGGGACGCGCTGCATCCCTACACGGTGTACGACTACACCCCGAATCGCTGCCGCGAAGGGCCGGATGAGTTCCTGAAGGACTTCCACGGATACCTGCAGGCAGACGCCTACTCGGGCTACGACCAGATCTACAAGGAAACCGAGCGCGGCATCACGGAGGTGGCTTGCATGGCGCACGCGCGCCGCAAGTACTTCGATGCGCAGTCGTCCGACATCATGCGTTCGACGGTGATGCTGGCCTACTTCCATCTGCTGTACAACGTCGAGCGCGAGGCGCGGGAAAAGCAGTTGGACGCCGCCGGGCGCCTGGCGCTACGCCGGGAACGGAGCCAGCCGATGCTGGACGACATCCAGGCGTATTTAGAGCGCGAGCGGCCGCGGGTGTTGCCGAAGAGTCCGATCGGCCAAGCCATGGCCTACACGTTGTCCAACTGGGAGGCGCTGGTGCGCTACGCGAAGGACGGCGATCTGGAAATCGACAACAACGGCGCCGAGCGCAGCCTGCGCGGAGTGGCTGTGGGACGGCGCAACTGGACCTTCTTCGGCAGCGACAACGGCGGACGTACGGCGGCGGTGCTGACGAGTCTCATTGCCACCACGAAGCGTCACCACATCGACCCGTTCGCGTATCTACGCGACGTGTTCACTCGCATCGGGGCTCACCCGCAAAACCGACTCGAGGAATTACTGCCCGACAACTGGCTCGCGGCACGGGTGGCCAGCAAGGCCTGAACCCCACCCCAGCCTTCAACCGTACACGCGTCTGGGCCTACATGTGTTCGCCGGACGCGTACCATGTGTTCGCCGGACGCGTACGTCTTCACTATCAGCCTTCGGCCACCCGCGACAATGTGACAACACGAGACTCCGCCTGCCGACCATGGGTCTGTGGGGACCATTCGTACTAGGCCAGCTCGACCACGGAGGCTAGTACAAACCGGATCGTAGCCCTCGTAAAGTACCCTTTACGGTCTCGATTCCGTCTGCTACACTGCCTACGAAAGATACGGAGGCAACTGTGCCGAGCACCAAATTGATCTGTCCGCATTGTGGCCACGACGGAACTCCAGAGACCAGCCTGCCGCCGCTAGGGTCCTATGGGTTCAACTATTTGGCGGAGGAGATTGTCTTCCGAGAGGTCCGTGGCTGCGACGACGCCGGCAGACTGATGCTGTCCGGCAGCTTCAAGCGCGAGGGTCCGCAGGGGACCGGTGTCCGCATCGTTTGCCGCTCCTGCGGGCAAGCTTTTCCCCTCCCCAACGGCCTCACTTCGGCCGTGGTGCCCGATGAGGCGACGCCAGAGCCAAAGCTTCTCGCCACTGCACCTGAACCATTGCAGCCAAGCGCCGGCGGGACGGAGGGCGCCGCCGAGGCGATCGCCAGGAGCTTGGTGGCGATCCTGCACGCCGTGCGGCAGGAACTAGAAGGGGTCAGCGCCGGCCATTTTGCCAAGCTTGAGGACACTCGTGCCGCCATGAGCAGGACTGTGGAGAAGATCCACTCCCTGAGTGCCGACTTGGCTGGCTTGCGCGCCGAGGCGATTGAGCAAGGGCGGAAAGCGGGCGCCTTGGGTGACCAGATTGGAGAACTGCGGCAGCAGATGGAGCAGCGGGAGGCGGCAGCCGCCGGCCGCGTCGATGCCCTGGCGAGCGCGCTTGAGGCCGAGAGAGAAGCGTCCGGCCAACTCGCCACGCTAGTGGCCGAACTCCAGGGAGCGCAGGACGCGTCCCGCGATAGGATGGACGCCCAGGCCGGAGTGCTGCGCGCGCTGCACGCCGCCACACAGGAGCAGATAACGCGCCGAGAAGAGATCAAGGCTGCGGTTCAGCGGTTAGAGCAGATCGCCGGCGGCCTGGGTCCGGTGAAACCGTTGCCCGAGGAACTGTAGGGGCCCAATGGGCTGAGTGGCTGCGTTCGACTTCATCCCTTTCAACGAATCGCTCGACTGCCTGGAGCGGCATGCCGACGAGCTCGTCGCCTGTAGTTCGTGGCGCTCTGAGAAGCCCCCTAACATGAGAGTCCCCACGAATGCTTGCTCAGTGAGGATTCCGGGCGAAGGCGAAAAGGATTCCGGGGTGAACGTGAACGGTGATTCCGGGGTGAAGACGAACGGGATTCCGGGCTGAAGGCGAACAGTGATTCCGGCGGGAAGGCGAACGGTTTTGGCCCGAGCCCCGGAATGGCTTTCACGATGCCCGGAATGTTTTCCACAGGCATGGCGGCGCTGGACATCATACCGGCACAATGAACCCTCCAAGGGAGGATCAGGGGTACGCGTCCGGCGAACACATGGTACGCGTCCGGCGAACACATGTAGGCCCAGACGCGTGTACGGTTGAAGGCTGGGGTGGGGTTCAGGCCTTGCTGGCCACCCGTGCCGCGAGCCAGTTGTCGGGCAGTAATTCCTCGAGTCGGTTTTGCGGGTGAGCGCCGATGCGAGTGAACACGTCGCGTAGATACGCGAACGGGTCGATGTGGTGACGCTTCGAGGTGGCGATGAGACTGCGTCAGCACCGCCGCCGTACGTCCGCCGTTGTCGCTGCCGAAGAAGGTCCAGTTGCGCCGTCCCACAGCCACTCCGCGCAGGCTGCGCTCGGCGCCGTTGTTGTCGATTTCCAGATCGCCGTCCTTCGCGTAGCGCACCAGCGCCTCCCAGTTGGACAACGTGTAGGCCATGGCTTGGCCGATCGGGCTCTTCGGCAACACCCGCGGCCGCTCGCGCTCCAGATACGCCTGGATGTCGTCCAGCATCGGCTGGCTCCGCTCCCGGCGTAGCGCCAGGCGCCCGGCGGCGTCCAACTGCTTTTCCCGCGCCTCGCGCTCGACGTCGTACAGCAGATGGAAGTAGGCCAGCATCACCGTCGAACGCATGATGTCGGACGACTGCGCCTCGAAGTACTTGCGGCGCGCGTGCGCCATGCAGGCCACCTCCGTGATGCCGCGCTCGGTTTCCTTGTAGATCTGGTCGTAGCCCGAGTAGGCGTCTGCCTGCAGGTATCCGTGGAAGTCCTTCAGGAACTCATCCGGCCCTTCGCGGCAGCGATTCGGGGTGTAGTCGTACACCGTGTAGGGATGCAGCGCGTCCCCGACGTAGGTCCAGATCCGCCCGGTACGCGTGCGCGGCAACTCCGGGTCCAACACCGGCACCGGCGTGTCGTCGGTCTGCACGACTTTGGAACTCAGTACCCGCTCCTTCATCAGATCGGCTAGCGGACCGACTAACTCCGCGCACTGCCGCATCCAGTCGCACATGGTCTGGCGAGACAAATCCACGCCCTGCCGGGTGAAGATCGCCTCCTGGCGGTGCAACGGAAGATGATCCCCGAACTTGCTCACCGCCACGTGTGCCAGCAGTCCCGGCCCGGCCAGCCCCTTCTCCACCGGCGCCGGCGGCTTTGCGGCCGTGACCACGGTGCAGCCCTTGGGGCAAGCGTACTTCTGGCAGGCTTGCTGGACGACGTGCAACGAGGCCGGCACGTACTCCAGTTGCTCGCTGATCTCCTCGCCGATGTGCCGCAGTTCCGCCTGGCACTCCGGGCACCGCCGCTGGTCGTCAGCCAGGTCGTAGACCACACGGCGCCGCTCCAGCGACTGCGGCAACCGCTGCCGTCCGTGCCCCGGCGGAGATGGCCGCGGTTCGCTCGCGACCGACTTCGGCTCAGGCGGCGGCTCTTCCCCCCGGCTGGCGATCTCGGCGGCGAACAGGAACAACTGGTTCTCATCCACCCGCTCGCGCTTCTGTCCGTAGCGGTGACGCAGCATCTGCTGGAGCCAGTGCCGCACGCGCTCGAGTTCGTACTCCTTGGCCGCCAGTGCCGCCTGGGTGGCGTCCAGTTGCGCCAGGGTCCGCAGCAGCATCTGTTGCAGGGCGGCTGGGTCACTGGGCAGGTCTGGAGGGTCTGTCGCCATCGCGCTGAGTAAGTATCTGAAACACTAACTTACTACACTTACTCTCATAAGTCAACAAAAAACAGAGGAGCATGCTATTGTTTTGACGCCTCCAGCTCCGCATGCGCCTCGAATGCCGCGGCGGGCAGCGCGTAGCGTTTCCGCCGTCGCCCCTTGCCGAGGTCGATGCCCTCCAGCAGCACGCCCAGCTCCCAGGCCGCGATCTCCCGCCGGCCCGTTTGGGCGAAGGGGAACTGGAAGGTGCCCGCCTCCAGCCGCTTGTACCAGATCACCCACCCATCCCGATCCCAGTACAGGATCTTCAGACGGTCGCTACGCCGGTTGCAAAACACCAGCAGGTGCCCCGAGAAGGGATTGCAGCGGATGATATGCTCGGCCATCATGGACAGACCGTCGAAGCTCCGGCGCATGTCACAGGCCACGGTGCACAAGTACACCTTGATGGCCGCCGGGAAGCTCAGCATCCCGGCTGTTCCAGCGCCGCCAGCACCGATCGCAGGGTCGGCTCATCGACGCCTTTGGCCAGGCGCAGCCGCCGCCCGCCGGCCAGCACCAACTCTATGCCGGCATCCGCCGAGCCCGGCTCGCCGCTGACCAGGGCGAAGCTGGCCGGCCCGTTCGCTGAGCCCCGCGGCGTTGAAGCGGGCGGACGCTTCTCCTTCAATCGGCACTGCCACCAGTAGAACTGGCACTCCTTCAGCTTCCGCTGCCGGCAGAAGGCCCGCGTCGACATGCCGCTCCGGGCAGCATCCCGAATGACCGCCTGCCAGTACCGCGCCTTCTCCACATCGTGCTTCTGGCTCACTTCTGCTCCTCCTCGTGCCCGCGCGCGCACTCCGGGCGCACATGCATCAACACAAGGAAGTATGACCGCTTACCTCAAAACACGGAAGATGGGTTTGCCGGACGCGTACGATCAGAGTGCCGGCCAGGAGACTGTCCATGCGGAAACTACGGGAGGTCCTACGCCTCCGATTCGAACTCAAACTGGGCTACCAGCAGATCGGGCGAAGTTGCTCGATCGGGGTGAGCACCGTTCACAAGTACCTGAAGCGCGCCGAGGCGGCGGGCGTCACGCTGGCCGCTGCCTGAGGATTGGGATGAAGCACGGGTGGAAGCGGCGGTGTTCCCGCGCCGGGAACCGAGTATCGCGGAGCATAACCCGGCGCGCACGCCACTCGACTTCGCCGCGATCCACGAGCAGTTGCGCAGCAGCAAGTACGTGACCCTGCAACTGCTGTGGGAGGAATACCGGCAGGCGAACCCGGAGGGCTATCGCTACTCGCGCTTCTGCGAGCTGTACCAGCGCTGGCGCTCGAAGCTCGACGTGGTGCTGCGTCAGGAGCACAAGGCCGGCGAGAAGATGTTCGTCGATTGGGCCGGCGCGACGATTCCGGTGTATGACCGGCACACCGGCGCCGGCCTGGCAGGCGCCGTTGTTCGTGGCCGCGCTGGGCGCCAGTTCCTACACCTGGGCCGAGGCCACGCGCGACCAGCAGATGGAATCGTGGTTGCGCGCGCACGTACACGCCTTCGAGCACTTTGGCGGCATTCCGGCGCTGGTCGGTTCCGGACAACACCAAGACCGGTGTGACCAAGGCGCACCGTTACGATCCGGATCTGAATCCGACCTACTACAACTTCGCGCTGCACTGCGGCTTCGGCATCGTGCCCGCGCGGCCGTACAAGCCGAGAGACAAAGCCAAAGTCGAAAACGCCGTGCAAGTCGCCCAGCGCTGGATCGTGGCGGCGCTGCGCCATCACAAGTTCTTCTCGCTGGAAGAACTGAACCAGGCCATTCGCGAGTTGCTCGCCAAGCTGAATCACCGGCCCTTTCGCAAGCGCGACGGAAGCCGGGCCACGGTGTTCGAGGCCCTCGACAAACCGGCTTTGAAGCCACTGCCCACCGAACCGTTCGATCTGAGCGAGTGGTCGCGCGCCCGCGTCAACATCGACTACCACGTCACCTTCGACGCCAACCTCTACAGCGTGCCCTACAACCTGGTGCACGAGCTGGTCGAGATCCGCTCGACGCCAACCACGGTCGAGATCCTGCACAAAGGTACGCGCGTGGCTTCGCACCTGCGCAGTCGCGGCCGCGGACAATCCGTCACCAACGACGAGCATCGCCCCAAGAGCCATCGCGCGCATCTGGAATGGACGCCTTCGCGCATGGTGCATTGGGCCGAAACCATTGGTCCGCACACGGCGCGGCTGTTCGAGCGGATCATGAACGACAAGCCGCATCCCGAGATGGGCTATCGCGGCTGCCTGGGCATCATCCGGCTGGCCGGGAAGTACTCGGCACAGCGCGTGGAAGCGGCGGCGGAACGCGCGTTGCTCACCGGCGCCTGCCGCTACAAGAGCGTCGAATCGATCCTGAAGAACTCGCTCGACCAGGTGCCCCTGGCGCCGTCGTTGCCGCCACCGTCCTCCACGCCACCGCACGACAACATCCGTGGATCGGAATACTTCGAATAGGAGAGCCACATGCTACAGGAACCGATGATGGAAAAACTGACGGCCATGCGGCTGCTGGGCATGGTGGATGCGCTGAAGGCGCAGGAGCAAGATCCGGCGTCGCGCGAGCTGAGCTTCCTGGAAAGGCTCGGGCTGCTGGTCGATCAACAGTGGACCTGGCGCGAGAATCAAGCACTGGCGCGGCGCTTGCATGCCGCCAAGCTGAAGGGCGCCTGCGTCGAGGAGATCGACTACCGTACTCCTCGCGGACTGGACAAGAGCGTGATCCGCGCCCTGGCGCAGAAGTCGGCCTGGGTGACGAATCACGAAAACATCTTCGTGCTCGGACCCACCGGCGTCGGCAAGAGCTTCGTCGCCTGCGCACTGGCGCAGAAGGCCTGCCGCGATGGATACTCGGCGCTGTACACGCGCGCCGCGGCGCTGTTCCGCGATCTGGCCATCGCGCGCGCCGATGGCAGTCTGCGCAGCTTGCTGGCGCGGCTCAGCCGCATCGACGTGCTGGTGATCGACGACTGGGCCATGGCTCCGATGAGCGAAGCCGAGCGCCGCGACTTCTGGGAGATCTGCGAGGATCGCTACCAGACCCGCTCGACCATCCTCACTTCGCAACTGCCGGTGGCACGTTGGCACGAACAGATCGGCGATCCCACCGCCGCCGACGGCATTCTCGACCGGCTGGTCCACAACGCCCATCGCATCGACATGCGCGGAGAGTCGATGCGCAAGAAGCGGTCTACCAAGCCGCCGGACTGAGTAGCAGTGGGCAGATGTGCCCAACCAGCCCCGATAGGTGAAGACTGCGGGCGTTGTGGGGAGTTATCTGGAACCCGATCACGGAAACTGAATTGAGAGTCAATTTTCTTTATCACCTCCTATACCGGTTACTGCGTGAGATTCACCTCGCGAGGTTCGGGCTATGCCCTCCTCTTGAGTCGTTCAGACTTTATCCACGGGCTGCTAAGGGAAGGGAAGCGTGTTACCGGAGCGGCAGCTCCAGCAGCCGGCGAAAATCGACACCGGGAGTGGTGTCGACGTTCGTTCCCAGAATCATGCCGCGATTGTCGATCCAGTAGTAGCCGGATCCGCTGTCCACGGTCGTGCGCCGGCCGGTCGCCGGGTCCACCACATCGGTAACACCCAGGGTCGCGTTTGACCGCAGCTGCGCAATCCGGTCATCGACGGCATCGCGGTAGCGCCGGCTGCTCTCCGCCATTCCGGCAATCTCCTGGGCCGCGCCGCTGATGATGCGCGACCGCTGACCCGCCCCCTGAATGTCCCGCATCCCCCATTGCGTGTTGACCCGGAACGAGTCCCGCATACGATTCAAGACCGCCTCAGCCTCTCCGGCCCCTTCCGGTGGTGCGATGTATGCATACAGCTCCTCAGCCTGCCATCCGATCGGCGGCATTTGAAGCTGGGGCGGGGGGATGCTAATTGTCGTCTTCGCAATGCAGTAACCCGTCCTGGGGCGTCCCTGTTCGCGGCAACTAAATGATAACGATCCGATGGTGAATCGCGCCGCCGCGGTCATCGGCATAGGGGCGGGTTTCTCGACAGGAGGGTTTTCCTTCATGTCGGTGATCTGCAGATCAGAGCAGAACGTCGGCATCCGACTCCGGACGTAGAAGAGGCAATACTGCGCGCCCGTCATGTAGGGTTGGACGTTGTTCGAGAAGGAAGCCGGCAGCTGGGCATCGCCCAGACCCACCCGTGTCTGCCCGTCCGGGGAATCCGTCTCAACCACCGGATGAGATACAAAAGGGCTGGCGCGAAACAGCCCGCCCGCGGTCTTCCAGCCGGCTGGCACGTCCACGGTGAAGGCACCCTCCCTGGGGTCCGCGAACGAAACGAACTGCAAACCTCCAGCCGAGGCTCGCCCCCCCGCGCCCACCAGGCGGAAACTCTCGAGAATCTTCGCCAGATCGGCCTGTTTTTGGCGGAAATCCGTCGCACGCGCACCGGCAAGGTAGAACCATGCGGCCGTACCCCGCGGGCTTGCCAACCACGTGAACACGGAGACGGCCGTCATGTTTTGGCTCTTCCCGCGCACGCGCAATGCATGGGAGCCCACTTCCTGGGGGACTTCCCAATCGGCGTGGTAGGGGCACGCCGCGGCCAGTTTCAGATGGATTGATTGGGCGGAGCGCAGATCCGGTATGGCCGGCACCTCGGGGATGAAGACGGGCCAAATGACGACTTCCTCGCCTTGCGTTCCCATCAGGTGCACCCAGCCCTTCTGGCGGTCCGGCGACGCAGTCCATCCCGGCGGCAACTGAACCGAGTAGCCGGGGTCGGAGTGTGTAGTCCACTGCGGATTGAGTTGGGTAGAAAACAGAAACGGCGAGACGAAGTACCACGCCATGAGTCCGCGCAGAGCGAATATTTTCATCGCGGCTCCTTCTTATCCAGGATTTCCGTTTTCGCCTCCTGGCCAGCATAGATTGTACACCCAATCGCCGATCTTTGGACCTTTTAGTCTTGTCTAATGCAGGATGAGCCTGAAGGAAGGGTGTGTTTCTAACGCAAGATGAGCCTGAAGGCGGGGAGGTTGGGCATGCTGGAGATTGATTGTCAGCATGCAGGATCGGGACACAATGAGCCTGGAGCAGATCCGGGCGTTTTTGGAGGCCAGCGAGCCGGTTCGGTTCGAGGGCAAGAACCGGCGGGAGGTTTATGACTGGGTGACGCGGACATTGAAGCAGCAGCGCTATGGGCAATGCGGTCGGGAGGCGAAGGGACTGTTGCGACGTTACGTGGCGAAGATGTCCGGGCTGAGCCGGGCGCAGGTGACGCGGCTGATCGGCAAGTACGGCGACAGCGGCGAGGTCAAGGAGGCGCTCTACCGGCGCCACCGCTTTGCTTGCCGCTACAGGCTAGCCGACATCGAGTTGCTGGCCGAAGTCGACCAGGCCCATGAGACGCTCAGCGGCCCGGCGACGCAGAAGCTCCTGCAGCGGGCGCGGTACGATTTCAAGGACCCCCGCTATGAGCGGCTGGCGGCCATTTCGATGGCCCACATCTACAACCTGCGCAAGAGCCGGACGTACCGGCAGAAGCGGGTGGTCTACCAGAAAACGCGGCCGGTGCAGGTGGCCATTGGCGAACGGCGCCGGCCAGAGCCGGACGGACGACCGGGCTACCTGCGGGTGGACACGGTGCACCAGGGGGATCTGGGAGGCGTGAAAGGGGCGTATCACATCAATGCCGTGGACGAGGTCACGCAGTGGCAGGTGGTGGGGGCGGCCGAGCAGATCAGCGAAGCCTACTTGCAGCCGGTGCTGGAAGCCATGCTGCGGCAGTTTCCGTTTCACATCCGCGGCTTCCATTCCGACAACGGCAGCGAGTTCATCAACCACACGGTGGCCAAGCTGCTCAACAAGTTGCTGATCCAACAGACCAAGTCGCGGCCGCGGCATTCCAACGACAACGGCTTGGCGGAGGCGAAGAACGGCGCGGTGGTGCGCAAGCACATGGGCTACGGATATATCGACTCCAGCCATGCGCAGGCGATCGAGGAGTTCTACGAGGGATACTTCAATCCCTACCTGAGCTTCCACCGGCCCTGCGGCGTGCCCGAAGTGGAGACCGGAGCCAAGGGCAAGCAACGCAGGGTGTACCGCTGGTACGCCACGCCCTGGGAGATCTTGCGCCAGTTGCCCGGGGTGGTGCGCGCCCTCCGGCCGGGGGTGACCATCGAAAGGCTCAATGAGATCGAGCGAGCCGAAACCGACACGGCGGCAGCCCGCCGGATGCAGACCGCCAAACAGAAGCTATTCGCCAGCTTCCAACGAAGGAAGAGCGCATGAGAAAAGGCTGTGGAAATGCCGGGCCGTGGACAAAGAGGAAAACCAACACCAGGTTTCCCTCTTTGCCCACCGCCCTTGGAAATCGCTGCCGCGATTCCCACATTCCCACAGCCCCGACTCCGAGACACTTACACACTCACAGAAAGGAGCCCAGACTGCTCAGCCCCCATCATCCTTCAGGCTCATCCTTCGATTGGAATATGCTCTTTTTCGTCTCATTTTCCATTCCAAGCGGCTCCGGCGACGCTTGGAAAACAGGTTAGGCATATGCTGGCCAATGGGATACGCTCGATTTGGCGGCGATAGCGCCCGTTCAAGTCGGCTTTGCTTCACCGATCGGGCGTTCTTCGCCTGGAAGTGGCTGACTCAATGGGCGTTATCAGCCCGCCCTAACGTTCGCGGAGCGAAGTGAGCTTCTGTCCGTTGAGCGAGAGTGGTCGAGGTCCCCGTGTTAACGCCCGAAAATTGGCGGACAACCAGGCAATCGGCAAACGCCCTCCGAACCCGCTCCGTTCCCCGCTGACTCACAGGCTGGGCCTCTACCGTGATGAGGCGGGGAAAGGGGCTGCGCCCCTTTCCCCACACCCCTTTCCTCGCTTGTGCCAGCCTGCCTCCGCTGCGCTCCGGACAGGTTTTTCTTGACGAAGCCGAACACTTGTTCCACAATTGAGGTGTCAGCGTCGCTGCGCTCCGAGGACTGTTCGCCTTCGGCCCGGAATGCAGTTCGCGTTGCCTTCGGAATCACCGTTCGCCTTCGCCGGAATCCTCACTCAGAGCCCGCGATGTAAAGCTGTGCCTCAGGGCCAGCGCAGAGGCCGGTTCTTGACTACATTTCCGGCGGCAAGGAGTCTGAGGCGCTCGTGCGGAAGATCTCTTCCACTTTGCCAAGTGCCGTCCGCAGTCTCTCGAGCCAGTCCCCGAACTGCAGCAGGTTCGAATGAAGCGCTCGCATCGCACTGGCTTGAGCGTCGATCCGCCTCTCCAGTGCCTCCTGCCGCTCCTGTAACCCTGAGCAGGTTAGGCTCAATGCACTACTGGAAGCCACCAGTGCTTGCAAGGCTTCTTCCCGGGCTCGCAGCTGGCCGTTGGACTCCGCCACCTCGGAGGCCACCGCCGTCAGACGGCATTCCAACGCTTCGTGTCGCTCCAGCAGCTCTTTCGCGCCCTTTTCGGCTTCAGATAACCCTTGTTGGAACAATAGCGCGCCTGCAGCTTGGCTACTGACTTCTTGACGGAGTTCCGCTTGTACCTCCGCGAGCTTGCCCACTTCAGCGTGCACCAGCGAGTCGCTCGTCACCACCTCAGCCAGACGCCCTTCATCAAGCGTAAGCCTCGACAGAAGGTCGCCTTGTTCCTTTCTCATCAAATCGGCAAGTTGCCGGAGCTGGCTGAGATCGGCGCTCGCATCCCTTAGCGACTCCGAGGTTGTCGAGACGGCATCCATGGTTGTGCATAGCGCGGCATGATCCCGAGCTACCACTTGCTCCACGGGATCGAGGAGGCGAGTCCACACTTCAATGATGTTCTGCGCGAGCCCTTGAGCTAGGCTGGTTGTACCTTCACTGCCGTGCCGCTGAACACCCGTTGTCGGTGGTAGTGTCGCGATGTGCGACTTGCCGTCCGTAGGTAGTGTCAAAGCGTTAGTCATGCTGGTCATTGTCATACCTTTCGTTTGCCTGGGTTTGGTTGCTGGTCGTCTTCTGGATCGGAGGACGTCCACCTGAGGAGGCCAGCCGATCCGGAGTGTCTCAAAGTGTGAGCAAGAACGAAGTCAGATGCTTCTGCACCTCGTGAAGGTTCCGGATCACATCCGCCTGGCGATTGAGCCTCTCGAGGACCTCCTCCATCGACCCGTGCAGCGCTTTAAGCTCGTCCTGCTGCTGTCTCACCTGCAAGGAGAACGATTCCTCGCGCCCTGCGAATCTCTCTGCTTCAGATTGGAGAACATCGAGTCGCCCGGCGTTGCTCGACTCCATCCCACGCAGCGCGCTCATGGATTCGGCGAGCTGGTCGCAGCTCTCCTTCACTTCACGGCCGAGGGAGTGCTGCGTGGAGATTTCGGTAGCCAGGTGTTCGACTTCCGCACCCAAGGTCTGCAGCTCTTGGCGCAAAGATTCCTGGGCCGCTTCGGCGAGGGCGACGAGATGGCCTTCGGCGGCTGCCAAGCACTGAGTCAGAGTTTCGACCAACGTGCCTGGAGCCGGCCCACCCGGCCCCTGGGCCCCCCCGTTGAATCTGGGCGGCACTACCTTCAGTTCGGGCCGGGCTGGTGTCGGTACGGGCGCCTTCAAAAACAGCGATGCTGGAAGCTCCTGGCCGGTGTGCAGTTTCGCGGCCCCCTGATGGATCCCGGTCTCTTGTATCACCGAACCGAGCTTCATGATTAGACGGACCGCCTCATCCTGCTCGAGGTCCGGGTGGAGCACCGCAATGAGGTCGGCCATCGGATAGTGAAACGTTGTTTCGATGTCGGCGGCGATCAGGTGTCCATCTGAGTCCACAAAGCGCAGGTATTCCTTCTCACTCTCGTCTAGTGGCCGCTTGTCACCGCGCAGTGTCCAGCCGAAATAGTGTGGACAATCGACAGAGGAGTGCCGTAAAGGTAAGGTATCCGGCAACTCGGGCACCCCTGTCCCGGCTGGCTCCGCAGCGGGCTCGCCGGGTGGCCTGAAGATGACCGATAGGATGATGTCTTCTAGCGCTAACTTCTTCTCCTCTAGCCTCCTGATACCTTCCTGGAGGTTGTTCAGCTCGGCCAGGAGGAGCTTTCCGCTGGAACGTGATTGTTGATCTGGCACACCACACCCCCTGATGTCAGCAGAGGATCGACGCTGTTGGATCGTGAACCCTAGACGCTCGCCCGCGCGAAGTACCCGCCGAGGTCAAGGGTCCGCAACTCGTGCTGTTTAACGAAGACCGCTGCTCGGTCACCCGAGCTGCGGATTACCCTACCTCTCAGAACCAGCTTCAGAGGCGTCTTCTGATCGAGCCGAACAGGCCACTCCAGGCTCAGTTCGACAAACTCTCCCACATCCAAGACTTGTTGGGTAGTAAACAAGACACCCTTGCGGCTGATGTCCAGGGAGGTGCCGGCACCCTTCTTCCCGTTCGGAGTACTGTAGCGAACTTTCCGTTGGATGGAGAACCGCAGCCCCTTTCGACGATCCTCCCCCTCGAATTCGCCCGCCCTGCGCATTGCCTTCTCCGCGTCTGCCATGAGTGCTCACCCGCCGGGGGGCGGCAAGTCATCCCCAATTCATTCGGCGTCCTGAACAATGCGATCTGCGACATGCGGGCGCGGGCACCGAACTGCCCAGGACGCCATTGTGCGTTCCTTCCCCGGCATCGCAAAGTATGCACCTGGTCTGCCCAGCCCGTCAAGGACTTTAACTGATTTTAATTCAGGGGCTGCCAGACCCCTCCGGAGCACTCAGCCCGCCGGAGCAGGGCGACTGGGGAAACCGGTGAGGAGGAGGCTCAGAGGCAATCCCACGAAGCCGTCGCCCCGCTAGCACTCCTGTCATCACCCCGCAGGCATTCAGCCCGAGATCCACCCACTCAAACGCACGGCCCCGGACGAATATCTGGGCAATTTCCAGCGCGGTCCCCATCGAGAGAAGCGCCCACGCGATGGCCCACGCTGTCCTCAATCGTCTTGCGAAGACAAAGGGTAAGAACGTCAGCCCGGAATAGGCAATCCAGTGTTCGACCGGACCCCCAACCGCAGATGGCACGACAGTGCCGGGCAGCAACGACCCCACTGCCACGGCGGCCACCATCAGAGTCCAGGCAGCAGGCAATAGCCAGCGAATGTCTCTCACTTGTTGAATCATAAACCGACCGCGAAGGCTTTGCCGTTGCTACCCGGCGCCTGCGCGAATGCCGCCATCAGCGGGGCATCAAATTCCGCCTTGTGTGGCGGGCTTCCGGGTCTCGAAGATATCCGACTCTTCATCACTCAACGAGTGGCTCCCAGAACTCTTTGACAGCCGCCACAACGTCTTGGACTCGGGCCGCCTCCGAGGGCTCAACAACCACCGTTGCCACAGGAGTCTCCTCAACCCCCAGCTTTGCGTTGATCGTGCTGACGGGGCGCACGCCGAAGTCGGCCAGCAGGATGCCCACCTGTTCGGAGCTCGCTTCACTCTCGCCTCGAAACAGCCGTCGCACCAGCGGGATCACCATTGCGTCCCTCCGTCCTCTCCAGCGCGAGACTATCCAAAGTCTGCCGCGAATCGTGCTGTAAAACTTCAGTGTGGGTTCCCGTCTCAGTTGAACCTCGATTTGCCTGGTTCCCCTTGCCTATCCGTATCCCACCGCCATTGTCTGCGTTCTTCTGTCGTCTCCCCTGCTCCTTCCTTTCAGAGCACACCGCAGCACGTGGGCACTTGGGTTGTAGTCCGGCACAATCTCCTTGAATCGCAGAACGAGTTGCGTGACATCGCGCGCAGCAGAGATCCGCCGCAGGGCCTCAATGTGCCCTCTCATCTCTCCGTAGCCAAGCGATGGCCCCGTGAACGTCTTGATCTTCTCGTGGCAGGTCGGCGCAGTCGATTCCTCGAAAAGGTGCAACTCTTCATAAAGCTTCTCCCCGGGGCGCACTCCTGTGAACTCGATTCGGATGTCTTTGTCCGGGTGCAGACCCGAGAGCAGGATCAGGTTCCTGGCCAGGTCCAATATCTTCACCGGTTCGCCCATATCCAGTACGAAGATCTCCCCTCCTCCTCCCATGGTGGAAGCCTGCAACACCAGTTGAACGGCTTCTGGAATCGTCATGAAGTAGCGTTGCATCTCCGGATGCGTGACTGTCACTGGGCCACCCGCCGCAATCTGCCGCTTGAACAGTGGGATAACGCTGCCATTGCTGCCGAGCACGTTACCGAAGCGTACCGACACGAAACGGGTCTTGCCGTCTTGCAGTGAATTCACCGCAAGTTCCGCCAGCCTTTTGGTGACACCCATGACGCTTGTCGGACGCACCGCTTTGTCCGTCGAGATCATCACGAAGTCCTCGACCCCCAGCTCGCCGGCCGCTACGGCGGTCGCGTACGTGCCGAAGACGTTGTTCTCCAGGGCCTCGAACATGTGTGCTTCCATCATCGGCACGTGCTTATAGGCGGCCGCGTGATACAGAATCGAGGGCTGGTGGCACTCCAGCACTTCGCGAAGTCTGAGCAGATCTTGGACACTTCCGATCTCGGGGCAGAAGGAGACTCCGGGGAAACGTGCCTTCATCTCAAGCTCCAACTCAAACAGGGCCGTCTCTGCGATCTCGTACCCCACGATGGCCCTCGGCCCGAACCGCCCGATTTGCCGGCACAGTTCGGAGCCGATGGAGCCGCCCGCACCGGTGACGGCCACCACCCGGTCTTGAATCTTCTTACGGATCTCGAGATCTTCAAGTCGGACCGGCGTGCGCCCCAGCAAGTCCTCCACCGCCACTTCGCGAATCTGGCTCTTCAGTGTCCGGCTTTCCACAATCTCAAGCACTGACGGCACAGTCTTGAAGGCAACCTTTGTCGCGCAGCAGTGTGCCATGATCTTCGCCATCTGCTGGCCAGATGCCGATGGAATGGCGATCAGAACAAGACCGGGCTTGTGCTCTCGAACGAGTGCAGGCAGGCTGCTGCCCGGCCCGAGAACTGGAACACCGGCGATCTCAAGCCCCCACTTCGCCTGGTTATCATCCACGAAGCCACAAGCATAGTAAGGGGAATTTCGCGATGAACGGATCTCCTTCACCAACAGAGCACCCGCCTCACCGGCACCGTACACGAGCACGCGTTTTACAAGTGTTGACGGGCCCTGACGGGAAAGATCCCGGAGGATTCGGGACGTCACCCGAAGCGCTGCTGTGCCTAGGAAGGACAGAATGAAATCCAGAAGATAAACGGATCGTGGGAATCCGTCCAGAAAGAGGAAGATTAAGATGAGATCACTGAGAACCGAGCCGGCGATGTTCGCAATCAAGAGGCGGTGGATGTCCAGGACAGATACATACCGCCACCAGCCGTGGTCTAGCCTGAAGGCACGGAATACCCCGGTTTTGGTCAGAATCCAGACCGGCAGCGCGCCGAGAAGGAATGGCCGGCTCTCTGGTGGCAGCATCAAATCGAATCGGAGTACGAAAGCGAGGAATCCGCATACACCGAAGACTAGTGCCTGCAACGCCCAGACGAGTGGCCGGCGGATGGATTTGCTGCCGAGCACACGGTCACCAAGACATTGAATGCGCAACACCAGTCTCATGTGTTTCACCTTGATAGTCAGAGCGCCATATCTCTGCCCGGCTTCAGGACCAGAGCAGAGCTATCCTTGCCGCAACACTGCCGTGACTTTGCCCTCAACTTGGTTCTTCCTGCCTCACACGTGTCCCTGGCCGCACTCTTGAGCTGGCGGAGAACAACCGACTTCTCGAGAGACAGCCTTCTTAACAACCTGGCGCCACGCAGCGGCGTAACGGTCGCATCATGGGCGCAACTCCTCTGTGGTTTGAGAAAACTTCGGCGCTATCAACAATGAGAGTGGACGATGCGGCGCACCGCGTCGATCACGCATTCGACATCCTCGTCTTCCATGCTGGGATAGAGAGGAAGTGACACCAAACCTTTGTGGAGCCTTTCTGCCACGGGGAACTGCTCCGGACGGTAGCCGAATGTGTCCCTGTAGAAAGGGTGCCTGTGGACGGGAATAAAATGCACACTGGCGCCGATCTGAGAACGCCTCAACTCATCGATGAACTGCGGCCGAGTGATTGTCAGCCGCTCAGGCTGTAGGCACATGGAGTAAAGATGGTACGTGTTACTGCGGCCAGGCAGACATTTTGGCAGCACAATTCCAGGAAGACCAGAGAATGCTCTGTCGTACTCGGCCGCAATCTCTTGTCTTCTCCGGATGAACCCGTCCAGTCTCCTGAGTTGCCAGATTCCCAGAGCTGCCTGGATGTCGGTCATATTGCACTTGTAGCCGGCGGCGAGCACTTCGTAATACCACGAGCCGGCCTCGCTGTACCTCTTCCAGGCGTCACGGCTCATTCCGTGAAGGCTCAGCAGCCTAAGACGCGCCGCAAGCGCCTCGTCATTTGTGGTGATCATGCCGCCTTCCCCGGTGGTCATGTTCTTCGTGGCATAGAAGCTGAAGGCAGCCGCGTCGCCGTGCGAGCCCACCTTCTGGCCCCCGTACTCGGCTCCTGCGGCGTGCGCCGCATCCTCGATGACCCGAACCCCCTTCTTCTGGGCGAACTCGAGGATCTCGCGGAGGTCGCAGGCTTGCCCACCATAGTGCACAGGAATGATGGCGCGGGTCTTCGTGGTGACGGATCGGCGGACGTTCTCGAGCGAGATGTGACAGTTTTCGTCCACGTCCACAAGAACCGGCTGCGCGCCGAGGTGCACTACCACGTTGGCCGTGGCACAAAACGTAAGCGTAGGGACGATCACCTCATCCCCTGAGCCGATGCCGAGGGCAGCAAGACTTAGATGAAGCCCAGCCGTGCATGAACTGACGGCAACCGCGAACCGCGCCCCTGTGTAAGCAGCGAAGTCCGCCTCAAAGCGCTGGACTTTGGGTCCGGTCGTGATCCAACCCGATCGAAGGCTGTCGACGACTTCGAGAATCTCCTCCTCACCAATCGAGGGGAGCGCGTATGGCAGGAATGTTTTCCTTGCCAGTTGGATTACGTCTGTCGCAGCCATGCAAGAAGCCTCCCGCCCGGCCGATCTGAATTGCCTTCTCGCTCCGCATCCCCCTGCACGGTGGGCCGATCGGGCCCAACCCCGGCCTGGACGCCCTTGGACAACCTGGCGCCACTCATGACGCTGGCTGCCAATTCAAGTCGCTGGTCCGAGGGACGGAGCCGTCTCAGCACCTGGATCGCACTGATAGCCAGGCTGTTCGAGAGCAGAGCCGAGGCGCCTGGACGGAGTTGGATGACGGAGTGCTGCTCGATCATCTCGTAGCCAAACCGCCTCTTGTACTCGTGAAGGCCGACGTTGTCTACGATTGACTTGTAACCCAGGCAAACCGCCTGGAGAGCCAGATCGGTCGTTATTTGGCGCGTAAGCACGAACGTCAGTGCGTGGTTTGGGCATTGCTCGAGAGCGTCACTCCTGGACATTTGGTGCAGCACATGGAGCCAGCCGTCCTCTCGGCAGGTGATAGCGTAAGCCAAGAGTTGGTCACCCATAAACGATCCCATGGGGACCACTTCCGGGCACTGTCGGACCGCATCGACGAACCGTCTCCAGTGCTCAGGGTCGCCAAACTCCGCGTCGTATCTCCCTTGGCGCCTCATCGTTTGCAGGTTCAACTGAAGCCCTTGACTCAGCAACTCTTGCTCAGCAACGCGGCGCACTTCACACGTGTCGAGTCCTCGGCGAACCTTCGCGCGGAACTGCCGCTGCAAGGCGTGGACATCGAAGTTCCTGTGCCGGTAAACGTAAAGACCGCTGGGGAGTCCAGGCCTGGTACGCGAGGGGAAACGGACCCCCAGAGCACCCATGGATTTGAGCATCTCGTTCACCTGCCGCGGCTCCAGACTAACTTCCAGTTGGTATGGAAGGCTCATGTAGAGGCCGTTCCTGACGCTGTGCCAGAGCACTCCGTTTGCCTCCACAATGCGCCGTCCCCTGAGTTGCAGAAACTTCGCCAAGCCAGCGCCGGGAAGTGCCCCGCTACTTGTAGATACCTTGCTCGGGGCCGCGGCGGCGCTGGTACTACCTGTGCCCATAATGCCTCCTCTCGTCCATGCGTCCTCCATCCGCATACTCAGGTGTCCAGTCGGTTCACAACATAGGCACCAGCCACAATGGCGCTTCCTGTCTCATACGCAGGCGTTCTGCTCGTGAACCCTTTCCTCATCGCCGGGTCACGAGTGCGGCCGCCGTTTGAGCCAGAATGATCAGGTCCAGCCAGAAGGAGCGCTTCTCCCGGTATTGTTCTGCAAGGTGAAGTTTTGCCGGAAGTACCGATGTAACGTATTCTGATGAGGGGTCAGGGCAGCTCGCCAACACATCTTCCTCCCGGCAGAACCTCAAAGAGGCCAAGTCGGTGATGCCTGGACGTAATTCCAGGATTGCTGCATAGCGGCCTCGGTAGAATTCAACGTACTGTGGGACCTCAGGTCTGGGGCCCACGAGGCTCATGTCTCCTCTCAGTACATTCCACAACTGCGGCAGTTCGTCCAGCTTCATCGCTCGGATGACCCTTCCAACTTTAGTGACTCGCGGATCGCGTGCGACCGTCAGCGGCGCGCCCCCTGCTCCGTTATGCATCGACCGGAACTTCCAGATTGTGAACTGTTTGAGATGCCTCCCCACGCGACGTTGCGAGTAGAGAATGGGGCGGCCACTCTCCAGGCAAACGGCCAGTCCTACCACGGCAAAGACCGGCGCCAGCAGGAGCAGCGCCGCGGCGCTTGCCACAATGTCGAACACGCGCTTTGCGACCATTGGCGGATGCCTACACCGCACTCGGCTCGGGTTCTCCGGACACCGAAGTCCGCTCCATTGCGGCCATTAGCAATCGTTCGAACTGTTCCGCGGCTATCTTGGGGGAATGATGCGCTTGAACCCACGCTCGTCCGTTGACGCCCAACTGTTGGCGCCTGAGTGGGTCATCCCTGAGTTGAAGGATCGCCTCGGCCAGGGCCTCCGGATCTTCAGGAGGGAGGCACAGTCCGGCACCCGACCTCTTCAGCAGGGTCCAAGTGTCTGTGTGCTGCTCCACACAGGCAAGAACCGGCCGCCCCGACGCGAGAATCGAGAACGTCTTCGAGGGCAGTGAGCCTGAGCCAATCCCCCGACGCAGTACAACCAGGGAAACGTCAGCGCTGGCAAGGACTTCGGGCAAGCGCTGACGTGGCTGGAAGGGCACGAAGCGAACATTCGTCAGGGCCAATTCCCGCCCTTTCTTCACCAGATGTTCTTTTCCAGAACCGTCTCCAACAAACAGGAACGAGATCTCAGGTCGATCCGCCAAGAGCCGGGCTGCCGTGAGGACGGTCTCCAAACCCTGTGAAAGGCCTAAGTTGCCCGCGTACATCACGGTAAACAAGCCATTCAGACCCTGTTCCTGCGAGAAGGTGTTATGACGCGGCAGTGGTCGGATCAAGTCGGTATCCGCCCAGTCGTAGATCAGAGTCATCTTCGAAGTAGGAACGCCGAGTGCCCTGAGGCGGGGACGGAAGGACTCAGAAAGATATCTTACATACTCGGAGTGATGGAGACAGAATCGTTCCATTCTTGCTACAGCCCAGATAATGGACTTGTTCCGGAAAACACCCAGCGAGACGCCGACATCGGGGTACACATCGTGCACGGAAAACACCGCCGGCTTCCGCCGAAGCACCGACAATACCGCGACCGGTAACCAGGTCCAGAGCGCCGGGTTGCACACCAGGAGGACATCGTATGGCTCATGGAGTCCCGCCCAGACCGCTCCCAACTGGTAGGCGACGAACTGCGACACGCGACAACCGAGGCGCGAACGGTTGCCCGAAGGCACTCGCACGCGCACAACGTTGACGTCATCCTCCAGCGAGTGCTGTATCCAATGACCCCGAAATTCCGGCGACACAGTACCGGTAGGGTAGTGGGGCACTGCGGCGAGCACCGTCACATCATGCCCGCGCTGGCGGAATTGGCGGCTGAGCATGCAGAATAGAGGCGCACTCGGACCCAGGTCCGGAGGGAAATAGGGGGTTACGATGAGTATACGCATTGGGGTTGCTGCACCCTCCTTATCGGACGAGCCGGATTACCCGCTGCGATCATGCCGGGCGGCACGTCTGACGTCACCACGCTGCCTGCGCCGATCACGCAGCCTCTGCCGAGCCTGACACCCTTCAGCACCAGGCAATTCATACCGATGAAGACGTCATCCTCGATAACCACCGGCGCGCATTCTCCTTGGTTTGGTGCCCTTAACCTTCGAGAAGGGTCCAACGGGTGGAAGTCCGTGTCCACTATGAGGCAATTCGCCCCGACGTTCACACGGTTCCCGATCTCGACGGACACATCCGCACAGATCGTACCTCCCGTCATCGCGAAGTGGTTCCCAATGACGATGCGGCTGCCGGCGCGGCGAGTACTCAGCACGACCGGATGGTTGGGAGCCAGCGGGTTGGACCCCATGGCAGACCGTAGGTCTAGCGCTTCGCCGATCACAATTTTGCCGCTCCGGTGCCGCTGCAAGAGCGGAAGACCATGAATCCTCCAGCCAGTCTTCCATCGGACGCCGTGAACCCGAAAGTGCAGTCGTGCGATTGGAAAGAGAAGCAAGCGGTGGATCTCGTTACCGACTTTCCAAGGGCTATCCCACGCCTCCGCTAGCACAAGCAATATATGCTTACCCAATTGACCCATCCGCTGGGACCTCGCTTCTATTTCGTTCCTCACGCCTCCCGGCTCAATGCGGCGACGTGGACCGAATTCTCCCCTGGGCAGTGGACTCGATCAGCAGCCAGCCGTTTGTAGACTGCCTCCAGACGGTCCACGACCGCACTAATGGAGAAGGCCTCTTCAAGAAGCGCAGGGCAGTTCGCCCTGTAACGCTGACGACGCTCCTGATCCGTCAAGAGCCGCTGCATGGCAGTGGCGAACGCGTCCGCGCAGAAAGGTACTACATCGGCCACTCGGTCCCTGACGACGTTTGCGATCTGGCATCGGTCCGTGACGACCATGGGCGTCCCAACAAGACAGGCTTCGACAACGGAAAAGCCGAACGCGTCGGCCCGGGAGGGGAATACGAAGAGGTCCGCATCCTGAAGGGCAGCGAGCACGTCTGGGCCCGACAACAACCCTGGCAGGATTACCTTTTCCTCCAAGCCGAACTGCCGAATCAACGCTTGCACCTCAGTCAACTGCCCGTCGTCGGCGCCAACAATAGCCAATTTGGCGTCAACATTCTGCATGCGGGCGAAGGCCTCGATCAACATGTCAGCACCTTTAATCCTGTTGATGCGCCCCAAAAAGAGGATAACCGCCCGCTCTGCCCCCAATCCGAAACGCCGCCGGAAGCTACCTGGTTCGGGTAGTGTGTCGCGCTCATGGGGATCGATACCGTCCGGTATGATCACGATGCGACCCTCCGGAACGCCCCGCGCCAGAGCCTGGCGGCGCTCGTCGTCCTGCAACGCAACTAATGCTCCAACTCCCTTCAGTTCTCGCCAGCCGAACAGTCGATCATAGGCACGCTTTGTCCACAATGAGCTCACCATCACCGGCAGAGTGCCATGCGGCTGGGTGACTATTGGCACCCCCGCGCGACGTGCGGCCTGCGCTACGGTTAGCATCATCGGGCTGCGATAGCCGTTAAGGTGAATGATATCGAAAGCTTCGATCTCTCGCTTTAGATATGTCGGCAAGTCGGGTAACCAGAACGGACCGAGCGTACCGGGCCACCAAGGCAGATGCCAAGTGTCAAAATAAACCACTCGCATTCCATCCATGCGTCGCTCGAATGTACCAGCCTGTATAGGTCGTCGTTTGTCCAGTAAGTTCGAGCAATAGACGGTAACGCGGTGCCCCCGCCTCACCAGTTCCCTTCCGTTCTGGTGAACGACCTTGACCGGCCCCCCCCAAGATTGCGCCGGGTAAAACCCTAGTGTGACTTCAAGGACATGCATGACTATAAACCCACTTTCGCATAACGCACACTGTTAATACCGGCGTCGAGCCGGCTCCGAAGTGCTGCCTGAAGGGATCCCCAAAGCCCGTGCACGAAGCGTTCCAGTCCCCATCCTTTGATATGCTCTCGCGAGGCCACGCCCATCGCGCGGGCATCGACGCGACCAGAACTGAAGAGCGTCATAAGATGTGCCAACTTCCCCACATCCTGCGGGTCGAAAGTGAATCCGTTCTTGTTCTCGAGGACTAGGTCCGGTGCGCATCCGCAGCGGTTGGAAACGATCACAGGCAAGCCCGCGGCCATTGCCTCATTCACAACAAGACCCCATTCATCCTGCAAGGCTGGATGGATAAAGGCGCCGGCTAAGCCGTAGTAGACTGGAAGTTGATCGATTTGACGAAAACCGGCAAAGCACACACCCTGAATGCCTTCCGACCGAACCACACTCTCAAGAGCATCCCGCTCGGCTCCACCTCCAAGGATTACCAATCCCCAAGGATGCTCAGCCTCTCCTCTGCACTTCAGCCCAAGACGGTACGACGCATATGCCCTTAGTAATCCGTTGATATTCTTGCGCTTAATAAAGCGTGCCGATGCAAGGAAGAAGGGTTGCCCGGATCCGAGCCCAACCACCGGGCGGTATCGGTCTGGGGCCTGCCTCACCTTATCGGCGCCCTGCTCGAAATACTCATTATCGACCACGTCACACCCGTCAAAGATCCTATCCGGCAGCATCCCCAGCTCTTCCAGATACGAGCGATGAGGTATCCCACCACACAAGGCGGCGTCAAACTGCTGTACAATTCTTCGCTTCACTGCCTCCTTCCAGCCGACTCTCGGACTGCTGTCTCTCTTGGTGTCGGTCATCAGTATTGCCGCCCTCTGCTGACGTCTGCACCACCTCAGGGCACTCCACGCGTCCACAGAGCTCCAACCCGCAATCACCACTGCGTCTGGCCGTACCTTATTCAGCACCGATGCCACTGCCGGCCATACGGATACATCCGACACCCGGTCGTAGTTCTGGCCCGGCAGCGCGACCTCTCTCACAAAAGACGTAGCCGAGTGCACCTGCTGCCAAGGGTTTGTGTCGTCCGCACTTGCGGTTTCAAGGGATCCGACAACTACACCAGCCGCACTAAGTGCACAGAATGCTGCATGCAGCCGCGCAACATGATAGGGGCCTAAGCGTGGCCAGTGGATCAATAACTTCACAAAAGCACCTCGATGATTGAACCTGTTTACGATGGCCGAACCCACTGCCGTGAGTGTGATGTATGGAGGAAGACCAGTCCCGCAAGAAGGGCCCATGCGTTGGATCCGGTGAAGGCGATCTGAAAGGGATGAGTCTTTTCTCCCACTGCGTGCGCCAATAGGAATGCCGTGAGGCAGACTGTGTAGCAGCCCAGAGTCTGGAGATTGCGAGGCATACTCGTCCGAAGCAGCTTGACAGCGCGGCTCAGGACAAGTGCAAGCAGGGCCGCGTATACCGAGAGACCCAGGATTCCGGTTTCCACCGCATAACTTAAGTACCCATTGTCGATGCGGGACCCCTCCGACATGAATCCGAAACCCACCACGGGCGACTCGCGCAGGCGCGATGTCGCCACGCGGACCATGGCTACGCGTCCGGACCATCGATCGCCGCGCGCGGTCTCGGTGCGGCGGATCATCGCTCCTACCTGCCCGCCGCGACGTATGGAATCGACCAACGGATTGCTCACGTACATGCCGCCGAGGCAGCCCAAGAGCCCGAGCGCCAGCAACTGTACCTTCCCATAACGGCGCCGGATAGCAACATACACCGCGAGTGCGACGATCAATGCCAGCAGCGCCGTCCGGGACTGCGTCAGTAGAAGCACATAAGAGCCAAGAAGAATCACAAACATCCGTAAAACCCATGGGAGAAACCTGGCCATAACAGCGCACAGAATGCCCAACGCAGTG
This sequence comes from Bryobacterales bacterium, assembly GCA_963798455.1. Taxonomy (GTDB): domain Bacteria; phylum Acidobacteriota; class Terriglobia; order Bryobacterales; family Bryobacteraceae; genus CAWCTD01. Next base: position 1,279,182 of record CAWCTD010000003.1, on the reverse strand, counting down.
TACACGCCGGCTGTGTTTGCATTAAGCCAATAGTGCCCCTCCCCCGTCAACCGCGTGGAGGAATGCAAGGAGATGCCGGAGACTGAAGCGGCATGCAGGCTGCCCAACATTACGAGAACAGAACTGAGGAGCACCCATCCAACAACGGCATTGGCCATCCGGGAGCGATAGACGACTGAGGCGCGCGGGAGAGCCGTGAAACATAGATAATTGCGCACTGCAAGCAGAACGGCGAACAGCAGGCCCGACGATGCCGCCTCCGAGGGGTGGACAAAGATTCCCGGCACACCTGACACAGTAATGACACACAGCAGAAATCCAAACATCGTGGCGGACGGCCGCCACGCTCCGTACTGCCTCACCCAAGTGGCCGCCGCCAACGACACCGCCAGACTGCAGACCATCAGCGCGTACCCAACCTGCCTGTCGCCAGGCAAGTACATGGCGGGAATCGTCACCCCCGAAAGCATGCCAATGAACAGCACTGCGACAGCTACATGAGGCATAATCCAGTGGATACCCTTCCCAAGATGGCGGACGACACCCGGCGTCCATAGGTATCCGGCCATGTTGGTTGAGATCATCCTTCTATCTGACCTAGCAGCCGGAGTGAGGAATACGCGATTCACCGACGACATCGAACACGTTCGACACGGCACTCAGCACTGTTCCATTCTTCTCAGAAATGACATAGAAGGCGCCCCCAACCGTACCGTCCGCCGTCACGTCACGATACCCTGGGATTGTGATTTGGATCCGCCTCCGGTCACCTATCGGTGTAAAGACATAGAGAAGCCATTCACGTTCAGAAGCTGCCCCGATCACCCGGGCGAGGGCAAAAACTGGCAATACCGTCTCGCCCCGCCATGGCAGCGGGGGATCAAGGTTAGTACTGAGCAGGAACATTCGTTCCTTGCTTCTGTATTCTACAGGGACGTCCGACTGGTATGGGTGGGGCCTGGTGGGATTGGCGACCAGCTTCCCAGATCTCCAAAAACGCTCAAGCACTGGATGCTGATAAACCCGATCAACCGCAGCAATAATCGGATCCATCCAGGGCACTACGGAGCAGCTGTCGTGGTATTCCCGCACGACCCGCGGGCGCGTGATCCACATGTTAAACTGCACCATCCCGCCGTACCTCTCCGGGCTGTACTTCTGCCCAATACTGGCATACCACTTTCGCTTTTTGTCATCGCCATCCCAAGTAGAGAACTCGAACCAGAAGTATGGATTCAAGCGTAGGGCTTCAGCGACTATGAAGGGAAGGTTCATCGCATGGATCTGTGGGCTATATACTTTGAAATCGGCCATGTCGTCGCCAGGCGATTGGTAGACTTCCTCTGAGCCTCCGTCCCAGAAGGTGGGGGCGGCCTCGATCCGATTTGGGATGTACGAGGAGTACTTCTGCCAGTCCTTGTACATACCAAACCACCACGGACCAACTGCATTGAAGGCGATGAACCGAGCATTGGCTCTCCAAATGCGGCTATCAAGACCGTCGAGCAAGCCTTGTTTCAATGCGTTGTAGCGTGGCCGCCAGCCCTCGTCGTAGAAGACGCGGCGCTTGAAGTTGTCATTCCTCTCTAGGCCGTACAGCTCAACGTACCTTCTGTCCTGATCGGCCTCCCAAATGCGCAGGCAGACAGCCTCATTGTTCGAGAGGAATATGACACGGGGTGGATCTCGATACCATTGCTGAAACTTTTGAATGAGCGGGTCAGTAGTCCACATTCGTCCTGCCAGCCGCCAGGTGTTTACGGCACCGAAGGGCGAGATCTTCTTCTGAATGCTACCGTCCTTCGCCGATATTACGTTGGCATTTTGCAAAGGTGGAAGGGCAAAGAAGCCCGGATCAGTGTAAAGGACTTCTTCCCACTGTTTCCCAACCATGACGAACGGAAGGTGGAGAGAGGCAAGCTCAAGCAAGGCCTTTCGGTAGGTTACTGTGCCATAAGGGACCTCCGTCCCGGGATCGGCAAACCATACCCATGGCAAGAGATGATGCCCCATCTTAATCTGCTGCAGTTGCCACTCCAGGCGGTACCCGCAGTTCCCCGCGTCCCATGAGCCGGCCAGCGGGAGAGGGTGATCTGTTTCACTATTCGGTGCCATTGCCGATTGCCGGATTTCCAGAAGCACGTCGGGAAAGGCGATGGAAACAGAGAAGATAAGGGCTGCCAGAACCAGCATCGTGGGCGTTCGCATGCGCGCGAGCACGCAAAGTTGGGCTGTCAAGCTAAGCCTCACACCCGCCATTTAGACCAGCGCGGAACAGGGCCGGCACCGCTACCATAATCGCTATTCAATCCGAACAACTGCCATGACAGCGAGCTCTTGAAACTGGCGCGGTCCGAATACCCAGGTCGGAGTATGACCCGGCTCGGATAATCCGAGTAGTACTTAACTGGATCAAATGTCGGACCAGCCATGATATGACTCCTTTTCCCGATTGTCGGCTGCGACGGGTCCGTCGCCCGAGGTCGCCGTGAAGCCTCTGATCCCATTAAGGGGGGGCACTACGCGGCTCCCTCAGGAGACTGCGTTGTTCATTAGGCTTCGGACCTTCAACACATGGTTTTCAAGTTCGATCCGGTATGGTTTTTTCGAAAAACAGTTCAAACGCGCCGAAGAAATGACGGAGGAAGCTTGGGGCCAGGATTTGCCATCCCGGCTCGCCGGTCAGGTTCGTGACCTGTGAGCGGTGCTGGGCAAGGGCGACCAGCTTGCGGTCGCGGTAGGGCGCGGCGGCTGCGGTCCGCGGCCTGAGTAGGCTCCGCACGTCAAAGGACCGGGTATCGCCCTTCCTAAGAAAGGAAAAGAGGGCCCCGCGCCAGACGCCGAAGCTCCAGAACCAGACCGGGTATTCGTAGATGGGGCACGAAACGGTCCCCGCCCGAGCCAACCGGTCGACGACGATGGCAATGCTGCGATGGTCGGCGTGAGAGTCCATCCCGAACGGCGAGAACAGGCTGCCGGGCCTGAAACCCGCGATCTGCGACTGAAGGTCCGCGGCAATTTTGTCCATCTGACCTGTCACACAGCCATCGGGGTGGCGCAAGAACACAACATTCTGCGCATCGACGCCGAGTTGTGCGCAGGCTTTGACCGCTTCAGCCTCCCGGCAGGCGGCCAAGTCGTCCGGGGTCATCACGCCGGACCGATTGGAATGCCGCCCGCTGGTAACAAAGACGATGCGGACCGGCTGCCTCGCCTCCCGCATGCGCATGATCAAGGCTCCGCAGCCCACTACTTCGTCGTCGGGGTGCGGCGCAATGACCAGGCACCGCTTGCCCTCCACCAGGGGTGCTATATTGCGGCCGCAAACGCAAAAGGCGCCTCGTACAACACTGCGAGCGAAGGTTTTGAAAAAGTGCGCAACACCTCGATCTTGACCGGAATTGCCATTTTGGCTACCAGGCTCGCCATCAGTATACACCTGACCGCCTCCACGTAGCCCGCCAGTCCTCTCTTTCTCTCCACGCGCCTCCTCTGGGTGCCCAGAAGAGGCCGTTCTGCCCCGCTCGGTAGACCCGAGACTCGGCACTGGTCGTCTTTCGGCCGATTCCTCACGCACCTTTCCTTTCCTTGCCTGCTTCATCCCCGAATCTCCTCCAATGTGCGAAGCGGCTCCCCCAGGGCGGCCTCCCTCCGGTACTCCGGCACTAAAATAGGCCCGACGTGACCTTGCACTGCGTACGCGAAGGGGAAAAATCTGCAACTCATTCTGAGGCTAGTCCCGATCCGCTGCCTAATTCGAAAGGAAGCCTGTGGCCTGCCCAGCTCAACTGTTGAGTACGAAGGCTGCTCTTCAGCAACTGTCTGTCTGCGTGGGCCACACTAGTTCCCCAGGCAACCAGGCCGCAGACTGCGGTCGTTAACATCCCACTTTCGACCCAGCGGAGTGGTGCTGGGCCAATTGCGAAGGAGTGAGCGCACCAACCGGCACAGTACGCAGCTCCGAAAATCGCAGCAGTAGCCAAAAACATTCTGCGGGCAAACGCTGAGTAACTACAATGCAGGACACAACATGTGTCTTGTACAACAAAGTGATAACAGGCCAAACCCTCGCCAATTAGAACGCCTGCAGGCACTGCGGCGAGCCCCATGTGCTTGAGAAGAATGGCGGCTGTTATCACACTGACGACTGCCGACGCGCAGCACGCGACCGCCAGTCTCCTGTGTCGGTTGCATGCAATCGTGAATATAGAACTGGCCAGCCACGGAGCCTGCAAGACCAGTGAAAGAAGAAAGAGGCGTAGCAGCCACGGATCTGGCTCAATCTTGCCTCGAGTCCACACCGCAATGACCTCGGATCCTTCGAACCATAGAGTGCCAGCGAATGCGGCGGACACTACCGTCATGACTGTGGTGAGTAGACGGTGAGCGGCCTGAAGGATGTAAGAAGCGCCAGCTGCGTGGAGCCGTGTCAGTTCCGGCCACGCGGCTGACGCAAGCATCCCGGTCATTTGCCGGATCACTGAGGTTAAGGTTCTCGTAGTCACGAGGGCAGCGACTGCTCCACCACCCATCACCGCCGAAACCAGGAGAACCGGCGCCTGAAAACAGAGCGCAGTAGCCAAGTTCATGGCGCCGAACAGAATACTTGGGTTCACGAGTTCCTTAAGACCACTGCTATTCGCTTCCCTCAGGCGCGGTAGCAACTCAGGATGTGATCGACGTAGCATGCACCACACGGCCGCGCCAGACAGGACGAGTGGGCACGAACTCCAGACTGTCACGGCAAGCACACCACCGCCGAGCCAAAGCACAATGGCTGTCGCCGCAGCTCGCCCAAGAGCCTGGCCATTATATATCCATTGAGAGGCGGCTAGGTTACCGGTAGTCCGATACGTCCACACTACTTGAGCTACAGGCAGTTCCCATATCAGCCTGGTCCCTAGCAGCAACACTACCACTGCTGCAGTACGGTGAGAAATCGACCGTAACGCAAACCACTGCCCAATTGGCAGCGTAAGACAAATGATAGCGAGCACAAGTGAAACGCTCAATGCCAGAATCACGTAGTATGCCATCGCCGAGCCGTGAAGACGAGCGAAGCGTTTGACGTCGCCCCGGCTGTAGGCGGCTGTCATTTCGTTTCCAACTGCGGCGTTCAGGCCGAGGTCCATGGCACACAGGTACGCCACCAACGCCGAGAGAGTCAACCACTCGCCATAAGCAGCCTTGTTCCAGCGCGACAAGAAGAGAGGAACCAACAACAGGTTAGCGCCAACGTTGACAAGCTGCCCGACTGAAATGGCGCCCAGACTTCCCAGGAGACGCTTCAGCACCTCGCCCTCCTCAGGGCAACCTGCGAGGATGATACCTTCCGGTCAGTCTCACGTCGCGAGAGATCCAGCATTTGCGAGACTGCCGCATCCCACAGAGCAGTATGCCGAGCCTGCCAGGCCGCAAGCCGCATCTTGTGGAATGCAGCCCGGTCACTGCATAACGCAACCATCCGGGCGCCAATCTCCGTTGAGTCTGCCGAGGCCGGAATCGAGACAGAAGCTTCGGGCACAACCATCTCTCCCATTCCGCCGACACCGGTGTGGAATGTGACAAGCCCAAGCGCACAGTACTCCCGCAGTGCTATCGGGCTGGCGTCCGCCCTGGAGAAAAGGCATCCGACATCACACTCGGCCACAGCACGAAGGAAGCAAGCAGCGTCCTTTCCCTTGTCAACGAAGCCCATCCACTCCACGCCCTCCATGCCTCGGTAGGGCAACGGAGCGCTTCCTCGCGACAAGCCAATGATCCTCAGCGTCAACCCCGCACCACGTGAACGAGCAAAGTGAAATGCTTCAAAGAGCCTGTCGAAGCCCTTGCGCTCCCAGCCTCTTCCAACACAACAAAACCGCAGCGCTCTACCGTCGGATGACCGCGCGCCCACGGTCTCTGCCTCCCATGCGGCATATGCACTTGGATCAAGATTAGCGCCAGGAGTTACCGCATGCACCCGCTCTGGCGGAATGCCATAGTCCCGAATGACGCTCCTGGCCGCCCATTTACTCAGCGTCATAACACGCATGGCGGAATGATAGCTCTCGCATTCTCGCTCAATTGCTTCCATCGCGGTGCGTCTGTCGATTACCGCTTCGTAAAAGGAAAAGAGTTGCTGGAGCGTCATATCAATGTAGAACCACTTCTCGATACTGTCATCCTTCACAATCGAAGGAGCATACATCTGGAAGCAGTTGATAACGGCATTTCCAGCAAGTTTCCTGCGGATAGGCGCATAAAGGCGCTCCAGGAAGTGGGGTTGATATTGATAACCACCATAGTGTCTGCCTCGAAGCATCTGGTTCAAATTCCAGATGCTGCGCCGTGCGGCCCACCCGGGATCGGATGCAGAAAGATTCAACCCCTCGTCAATCAAGCCGCGCTTGCGCCCTGCGAGAAGGAGATAATAGGGCGTTCCGCTCCAGGTGACCGGTTGATTTACGTCACCGATCACGGATAGAAAGGTGCACCTCCGATTCGCCAGAGCAGCCTTTGGGGCACCAGAGTACATCTCCCTGCCGCCGTATGTCATGTGTCCTTAGTTAAGCAACGCAATCTAAAGTAGTCGTATTCCACTGTTGAGCGCAGAATGCAGCTGTCAGCACGCGTACTACTGTTGTGGGCGTATGCGTCAGCGGTTGTCCGGATGATCTAATGGGAACACCACTATTTGGGGGCTTGACGTGCGTTGGTGACTATCCCCGTGTTGGTCGGTACCGGTCAATAGGCACCTCTTATTGTGCCACTCATCACTAACTGCCCATAGCTACGAATGGCAGCGCAATTATCTGAAGGACCATGTATCGACGCGAGCGGCTGCCCGCGTGAGGAGTTCGCACTTTGGACGACGGCTTCGGCATTGCGAGTCGGAATGACGGGGCCGTCAATGGCATCGAACCCCGCGCTTCCCGCGCCGGGCGTTTGGTAGACCTTGTCAGCAATCTGGCAGGTACATGGTGGTTGAGAGCCGGCTGCAGATGCCGCGCCGGCAGCACCGGCAAGTGCGTGCGCACCGAAAGCGATGGAGTTCCGAGGAAGCCTGCCGAGGGTTTGGGATGAAGCCACGGTACTGGATACAAAGATCGCGAGGTACTTGGTGGTGGCGTAGCGAACGGTCGTCCCCAGCACGTCGGCGCCATGACGTACTGGAGGCCTTGAAAGCTGGAGGTCGCCCTTTCCCCCCCAATAACCGCGACTCGCCTCGCGGGCCCGTTACCAACCCTGTCACGCACGACTTTCATGGATCCCAAGCAACTCCTCCAGGCTGTCTCCGCACATCTCTGGCGAACTCTGTTCCGTCAGCCGTACCCTAGCCGCCAAAGCCATCCGACGGCCTAGCTCGGGGTCCCGCAACAGGAGAACTACCTTGTCCGCCAGCCACGCCACGTCGTGTTCGCGATTCAGGAAACCATGCTCCGGCCCAGTAATAGTCTCTGCTAGGCCCCCGTGCGAGACAGCAGCGACGACAGGCACCCCATTGGCGATGCCTTCTAGCGGCGTTCGGCCTACTGCGTCCCAATCAGAGGCGAACAAAAGCACGTCCAGTGATCGGTAAAAAGTATTCAAGTCCTGCTGCCACCCCAACCAGCGCACCTGCTCCACCAGACCCAACTCCCGGACGAGCCCCTCCAACCGGCCGCGAAGGGGTCCGTCCCCGGCGATCAGAAAAACAGCGCCGGGCACCTGCGTCGCCACCAACTTCGCCACCCGGAGAAAGACATCGAAACACTTTCCTTCGATCAGCCTCCCCGCGTTTCCCACCACTGCGACACCCAGTGGGAGGGCCAGCGAGGATCGCGCCGCGGCCCTTTGTTCCCCGGTCGGAAGCTCGGGCAGGACAAATGGATTTCTGACGGTGCGGCTGATGGACCTCAGTGGTGGATAAATCCCCTCAGCCTCCCTGCGAATGAAGTCGGAAACGAAAGCAACGGTGCTGAACCGCCTTCGGGCCACCATATAGATCAGGCGCCATTTCCAAACAGGCTTAACCCCGGTGTGGTAATGATGGATAAAAAGGATCCGACTGCCGCGGCACAGACCACCGAGGGCCAGCATACCGCTCAGGTTCTGTCCTGACATGAGCAACGCGTCCGCAGGCTCCGCCCGAAAGGTGCGGTACATCTGCAACAAGCTTCGCCATCCGCCCCAGCCACTGTAGTTCAGACCCACGGCGGGCACGCCTTCCTTCTCTAGAAGCGGCCCTAATCCGCCAATTGGGTTGAGCGAGACCAGCCGGCACGTGTGCCCGCGTTGCATCAACTCCCGCGTCATGAGCAGTGCGGCCTGTTCCGTGCCACCCAGGTTGGTGCATTGGATGATATGCAGAATCTTCATCGGACTGTCTCTACAGCAACCCGGCCGCCGGAACGAGCTACGGATACGACCGCCCCCACCAGCCGCTCGCCGTACTTTTCGACCGTGAACTCGCGCGAGCGCGCGGCGGCGTTGGTGGACATTTAGACAAGCATCTCGCGGTCGTGCGCGAGCAGTTCGAGTTCCTCGACGACGGCTTCAGGGTCGCGGATCGGAACGCTAAAGCTGTCGATACCGTCCCGCACCACGCTTCCCGCGCTCGGCGTGGTGATGACGGGAAGGCCGGCCGCGAAGGCTTCGTAGCACACAGTTGCTGAGCCCAGGCAGATCGAATGTGGGTTTAAATGCCTTCTGCCTCACCCCGCAAAACTGTGGAACCAGAAACTGCGGCTCTTCGCAACCAGGCTTCCCGCCAGTAGAAGTGGCAGGATCTGTCGCAGCCGATCCCGCCGACTCCATCGCAGAAGACGCCCTTCAAGAGAACTGTATTCTTCATGCGCCGTATCTGCCTGGATTCTTCCAGGAAGATGAGTTCCAGCCTCTTGTACACGTAAAACTGCCGGCCGCAATAGGCTCGCATCTCAGGGAGGAATGCGAGGCCGCGGCATTTGCCGGCCGCGTCCAGCGTACCTAGGATCTCGTTCTCGGACTTCACCTCGATCCATTCGCCCGGTTGCAGGCCAAGCGCCTCAACATATGTTCTTGGCCGCACAAGAGACTTCCCTACGTTACAAGCCGCAGGCGCGTGCCGGCCGACGAAGCGCCAAGCCTCGCGAGTGGTCACCCTGATGCCCGAACTCCTCAGATACCAAACGAGGCGGCGCGCCAGAACAAGCCAATGGGGGCAGGACAGCCGTGAGAAATCAGGTGCATTTTGCTGCTGGCAACTCAGTTGGCCAGGGGACATAGACAGCCTGCGTTCAAGCGACGCTCTCGCGGCCCACGGTTTGCTCCGGCATCGCTTCCTGGGTTCCTAGCTTGCCGAGTTCACTAAGAGTCTCGTTGATACCCACCTCGATCCGTGTGAGTTCCTCAACGATTCCCCTGATATCGCTTGCGGTTGTCGTGATGCCGGTGGTGGCGCGCTGCATCGGCTTCGCAGCCTTGCCGTTGTGCGGTCTGAGCGAAGCGAGCATATGAACGCGCTCGATCAGCGCGGCGGGCTCCCAGAACCGGCGTTGCCTCGCAGATGAGTCCTCGTGCGAAGTGTACTTCTCATAAGCTCTTTCATAGTCCTTATAGCTGCCATAATATCCGTCGGGGCTGGACCGCGGATCCCAGTCATTCAGGATCGTGCCAAGCACGGGGACGCCGTCCTCCAACAGCCTGTTCCGCACCGCGAGCACAGCCTCCCGCGTCGTCGCACCGACCCGCGCCACAATGATCAGGCCGTCCGAATGGCGCCCGAGCACGCGCGCGTCCGAAAACTCCAGAATGGGCGGGCTGTCGATCACCACGCTGTCATACATCGTGCGGGCGAGGCCCAACACCTCTGATACGCGGCCGGAGTGCAGAAGGTTGGCGGTTGCGGCCACGTGGAGGCCGCTCGGCAGGATGAAGAGTCCGGGCACCTCGGTCTGATGAGTTAATTTGTCGAGGAGCTCCTGGGGTTCGGCGGCGTTGCTCAACAAATCGGTCAAGCCACCCTCGTTCGGCACGGCGAACACCTTGTGCAGGCCGGGCTTCCACATGTCTCCGTCGATAAGTAGCACCCGGTGGCCGATTGCAGCCAAGACAATTGCCAGGTTGGACGCAACCATGGACTTGCCTTCCGATGGGCTTGGGCTGGTAATCACGATGGTACGCGGTCTGCTGCCATTCCGTGAGGACAGAAGGATTGAGGTGAGCACTGCTCTGAACGACTCGGCAATGAGAGAACGCGGTTCTTGCCAGGTTGCGACTTCCAGGTGCTCGTCGAGGCGCGAACTTGCCGCGGCCAGAAGGCGGTTATCAGCCGGATCTTGCCCGGGAGCGGGCAAAGCCGCCGGCCGTCGGGTGTGAATCAGACGAGAGAGTCCGTGCGGCTTCGTGGCAATCGATGGGATCACACCGAGTTCGGGAAGACGGAGAAAGAGGCTCAGATCGCCTGGCTGCCGGATGCTCCTGTCAGCCCGCTCCGTTGTAAGGATAATCGCTATGCCGAGGAACACTCCGGTCAGCAGACCCACACCGGTGTTCAGCGGCGTTCTTGGCTTGTACGGGCGGCTGGGCACTCTGGCAAGATCGACAACGCGGACGTTGCTGGCTCGCATCGCGGAAGCGATGTTCGCCTCCTTTACACGCTGGAGCATGGAGTCATAGAGCTGCCGGTTGGTGTCGACTTCCCTCTTCAGGATGTTGTACTGAATCGACTTCTCGGCTTCCTGGCTAATTCGCTCGGTTTGGTCTCCATAGTCGGCGGCCAAGAGCTTCTCTTTTTCCACGGCCTCGTCGTACTCGTTCTTTATGCGTTTGATGATGGCGGCCCGCTCTCTTTGCAGATCGGATTCCAGGCTGGCAATCTGAGCTTCCACCTTCCTTACCTTGCTGTATTCGGCCGAATACGTAATCGCCAGCTCGGCGCGCTGACGCCGGAGTTCTGCCAGCTTCGACTGGTAGTCGCGCAGGGAAATGTCATTCAGCACATCCGGCAATGTCTCCGGGGCGCTGTTGTTGGCCATTTCATAGCGAGACTGCCTGGCCATCCTTTCGGCCTGGGCCCTTAAGAGCGACTCCTGGAGTTGCCGAAGCCTGCCCTCCGAGACGCTGTTATTCTCCGAAGTGATAACCAGGCCCGATTTGCGCGCATAGCGCTGCAGAGAGTCCTCGGACCTCTGCAGCTTGGATCGCATGTCGCTGAGTTGGCGAGTGAGCCAATCGCCGGTGCGCAGACTCATCTTCCAGCGGGCCTCGACGTTCTGGTCGATGTACTCATTGACGAGGGTGTTGACAAAATCGGCCGCCAACTTTGGAGACGGGGAGTCGTAGAGGACTTCGACGATTCTGGTCTGGCCGGATTGGCTCACGTGCAGACTTCGCCGGGCGGCCTCGAGAACATCGTCGCTGCTCGTGGGCGCGGGAACCAAGCCTGAAGCGGCGCTCCGGCTGGGGGCGCGAGTAGTCTCAATGCGCGGGTCCCCAGATTCCTTCAGACTCAGTTTCGCCAGGACCCTCTCCAAGAGGGTGTCACTTTGCAGAATCTTGATCTGCGTATCGATGTCACTGAGCGGATTGAAAGAATTAGAGTCGGTTACGGGATTGACTTGCTTGATGTTGAGGAAGTCTTCGTTGAGGTCCTGGATCTCGATCGAGCCACGCGCCTGGTACACGTGCCTCTGGGAGGCGCTAATCAGGAAGGCCGCCGCAGCCCCCAGAAGAGCAGTCACTACGAGCACTCCTCGGCGCCGGCGGATGATGTGCCAGTATTCGATTAGAAGGCCCGGTTGGGACTCGTCGGGGTGGCTGCGGCCGATACTGGAGTCTGTCACGTCGGTCCAGGAGGTTGAGATGGGCCTGACGACTGCTTCTCGCGAATCGCCTTCGCGGCCGAGAGGGAGTTGAAGTTGATGGTCCATGGGCTTACTGTCTGTATATGGCCACTCCGGTGCCGACTTGCACCGCGGCTTCTAAGGCACGAAGAGCGGCGCTCTTCGCTGCACTGTTGGGGATGAAGAGTATGTCGTTGCCCCGTAAAGGCACGTCACGCTCCTGACCGGCCAGGATCTTCCTCACGTCCACAGCGATCTCCTGCCGATCTGCTCTGCCGCTGGTATCCCGCAGGATCCGGGCGTTCTGCGGAGCGGCAGCCCTATCCATGCCTTCTGCGAGCGACAGAGCCTGCAAAACGGAAACGCTCTCTTTCTCGCTGAGCACGAATCCGCCGGGCCGGCGCACAGATCCGATCACATAGACCATTTCGGCCTTCGGAACAGAGATGACATCATCTGGCTTGATGATTACGTTCTCTTGGGGATTTCTTGCCTCCACGACCGACTTTACACTCACTTCGGCGACGCTGAACTGGCCAGTGGAGTCGTCTTTCGCGTCTGGAAGAGGGATGGAGCCCCATACCTTGTGACGGGTGATCTTGATAGTACTGCCGGCGTCAACTCGGAGGCCCTCCGCCAGGGAGAGAACTTCGAACAGCGTCTTCTGCCCCTCTAGTTGATAGACCCCGGGCTTAGCAACAGCGCCCAGTATCGAAATCGGTTGTGAGCGGAATTCGCTGATCGAGACGATCACCGTCGGGCTGTTCAGCACATTCTTGAACTGTCCGGCCAGCTCAGCCTCCAACCGCTCAACAGTAAGCCCGGCAGCGTGGACGCGGCCGACGACGGGCAAATTGATATTTCCTCGCATGTCGATGCGGAGGGGCTGGCTGCCGACCTCCTCCAGATCCAGAACGCGAACAGATATCTGGTCGCCCGGCCCGAGGACATAGTTGGACAGCGCCTTGGACTCAGCACTTCCGGTCGCCTCCTGGGCGAGAGTCGGCAACGCGCACAAGAGAATCAATACGGGGAGCACGGACGGGTGTACACAGAATCTTGGCATCGGCCCTCCTCAGTTCTTGGACTGGTCGGAATCTGTGGCGACCAGTTGTGAAAGTCGGTTGACCGCCTGTCTGAGTGACTCATGCAGACTGTCCAGGCGGATCACGCGGGACTGGAGAACTCCCATCGCGCCGTTGTTGTTGTGATTGCCCAAGAGGTTCGCCACAGCGATCCTCATGACATTGGCCATGCTGCCTGCACCCTTGACAGTGCAAAACTCCTGGAGGTCCCTGTACTCTTGCTCGGTGAGGCGGAAGGTGATCTGCCTTGCCCTGCGTGCAGTCATGTCTTAGTCCCTTTGGCTCTGTCTCCGACCTAGATAGGGGAGATCCAGTTACTTTCGATCTCAACAGCGAGCGAACGCTGCAAAAGTGTTATCGAGACAATCAGGCGGCAGCCGCCCTTCTGCCCCGTGATGATCCCCTCGATTCCCCTGAGAGGGCCGCGCTGCAAGGAGACGCGTTGACCCACTTGCAGGAAGGGCCAGGGTTCGACGCCGAGCAAGGAACGGTGAACCGCCCTTACTGCTTCTATCTCCGTCTCGCACACTTCACACGGTATTCTCCCGAAGCTAACAACGTGGACGACGCCCGGCGTAACGAGGATGGGTAGACGGTACTCGGGGTCAAATCTGCAAAATACATAGCCCGGGAAGAGCGGGAGTTCTGCCCCTTCGAGCCGGCTGGGACCGGCATCCCGGCGGCGGTAAAGGGGGGCGAACTCCTCGTACCCCTTACCTTTGAGCGCCGCCGACACGGCTTTCTCGTATCTCGATTTTACGCGGATAGCGAACCACGGTAAAGACCTCTGAACTGCATGAAGGCACTCACGCAACCCGTATTCTGCATCGCTCCCTACCCAAGCCGCTGACGCCATGGTCCACCTTCCGCGAGAAGCGCCGCCCGCTCGCTCGCAGTCCTTCCCTCGGATCACTGCGGAGGAGAGGTTCAATTCGCGACTTCAGGGGACACACTTCCCCTTGGCCTACTCAGAAGTTACGCCTATGTAGGCTACCGCCCCTTCGAGTCCATCAGCCACCCATGCGGTTTAGGCTCGCCCCTGGGTGGTGACACGCCAATTATTTGGCCTCATTGGGCGGATTGTCAACAGAAGACTTCAGCCAACTTTCCTAGAACTATTAGTAGTTGCGGGCCAGATACTCCTCCACCCGCTGGTACCCTCGGGGGGTACCCTCAACGGGCCGCATCACTACTGTCCGGTTAGAAGTCTAATAGAATCAACTGGTTGCCGAAACTGAGCAAATCGTTCTCGGAATCGGACACTTGAGGTGCCCGTGAAATGGGCGTTTTCTCGAAGGACTCGTCAGAAGAAGTAGTGGGTAAGCTCGGGCTCTGGCAGTTGTTTAAGCGATTGATAGAGCGCGAGTTACAGGATGCGGAAGGTTCGGAAAACATACGATTTTCTTATGGTCACTTTGGCTTCGTTGTTTAGCAGCCCGTGGATAATGTCCTGATTTCTGACGGGACTCCCTGACCGTTACGACGCCGGCAGGACGAGCGTCGAGTCGGACCAGCGGCTGCCGGAGGTGTCTCTGGAGTCCGGTTGAGCACGATAAGCCAAAAGTAGAGCGCCACGCGAAGGTCCGCCGCCTGCCGGGCGGTTCCGGCTCCGATCAACTGGCGCAGAATCAGGCTCAGGTTGAACGCCGCAGCGTGAATCAGGGCGCGTTTGGCGATGTTGCTCTTCTTCCGCAGATGGACCCGTCGCATTCCCCCGGTGTCGTACAAGTGGGCAAAGCTGCGTTCGATCAACTCCCCGCGCCGTCTCATCAGTGCCTTGGCTGTCTTGGTCTGCAACCGCCGCCGATTGGCATAGACCGCCGCCTGCTCGGAGGCTTGGCCTGTCCACTTTTGCCGCTTCCGTTCCGGTTCTGCGATTACGCTCGCCACGCCCACCTCGGCCAAGGCCCGCAACTCACCTTTGCTGTGATAGCCCTTATCGCCAACCACTCGTTCCACCCCGACCTCGCTCACCGCCGCGCTGGGCCCCACCGCCTCTGGCTGCGCCTGGCATCCGGCCAAGTTGGTCACTGCCCACCCCGCCTCCGCCAAGGTCGACCGCATCGTCGCCGTGTCACCGCAATCCCCAGGCTGCACGGTCAGCGCCACCACCGCCCCGGTATCCAGATCCACCGCGTGCTCGGCCTTGTAAGCCAAGTGCGTCCGGCCGTCCTTCATCTTCGTGATCCGCGCTTCCCGGTCGTACGGGTTCACCCAATCCCGATTCGACAGCGACTTCTTCCGTTTACGGTCGAACCGCTGCCGCTGCTCCGGCGTGGGTTCCTCGATCCCCTCGGCCTGCATCAACTGTGTGACGTGTTGTTCGTAGTTGTCACCGTTATCCCGTCGCACGATCGACCGCAACGCGGCGTTGGCTTCCAGCGTCGTGGCATCCACGCCCAAGTTCTTCCCACTCAACAAACCCTGCTCAGCCAACCGCTTCAACACCCACGGAACACCGCCTTGTGCGTCCCCAGGTTCATCAGCCGCCGCGTTTTGGACAGCGTGGAATGCTCCGGTGTCCGCTCCTCCAGGCTCAGCCCCAGAAACTCACGCAGGCTCAGGGAATCCGCCACCCGATAGGCGATCCCCCGCTCCGAGTCGATCCCCTCGAAGTAGCCGATCAGGAAGCAACGGAAGTAGACCCCCGGCGCCATGGATGGCCGCCCCATCACCGCCGCATAGTACTTCCGGCAGATCCGCTCCACGTAATAGTCAAATCGCGGCTCATCCAGGATCTCGTTCAGCCGGCTATAGAACGGATGCCTCCCCGGCGCTTCCAGGTGTGTGGTTTCGACCCAGAACGAGCGTTGCTTCTCCTTCCGCTTGCCCATCGCCATGGCCCAGTGTACGGGCAAAACATTCTCAACTCAAGACGTTTCCGCCGACATTATCCACGGGCTGTTAGTACTACTGTGTTATAAACGGAACATTCTATGGTAGAATTGTTCTGTGGGAACCAGCCATGGCGCGCCAGGCCCACAACAGAAACGCCTTGCGGCCTACCTTGAGGGCCTGGCGCAAGCCGCAGGGCACGCGGACCGAGTGCTCCCGCTGAAGAACTACTGCACGGGCCTGTTGCTACCGGGCGAGCGCAAGAGTGTGGAGCCGATGGCCGCCCGTTTGGCGCCTGACAACGTCCGCCGCATGCACCAGTCTCTGCACCACCTGGTGGCCGACGCCCCGTGGTGCGACGAAGCGGTTCTGGCGGAGGTCCGCGCCTACGCGTTGACGGCGATGAGGCAGAAGGGACCGATCCAAGCCTGGATCATCGATGACACCGGGTTCCCGAAGAAAGGGACGCACTCGGTCGGGGTGACACGGCAGTACTGCGGGCAGGTGGGCAAGCAAGAGAACTGCCGGGTGGCGGTGAGTCTGTCGGTTGCCACTAACACGGTGAGCCTGCCGGTCGCGTGGCGACTGTATTTGCCAGAAGTCTGGGCGAATGATCGGGCGCGCCGGAGAGAGGCCGGGGTGCCGGACGAGATCGCTTTCGATATCAAGCCGGCGATCGCCCTGAAGCAGATTCGCGCCGCAGTCGCCGTTGACATCCCCAGGGCGCCAGTCCTGGCCGATGCAGCCTATGGCACCGACACGAAGTTCCGCGAGGGGATCACCGAACTGGAACTGCTCTACGTGGTCGGCATCCAGTCCACGGTGACCGTTTGGAAACCGGGCGAAGGGCCGTTGCCAAAGCCCGTCTGGAAGGGGACCGGGCGTCCGCCGAAACTGCTGCCGCGGAGCCAGAAGCATCCACCGGTCTCGGTCCAAGAACTGGCGCTCGCGCTGCCGGCGTCGGCCTGGAAGAAGCTGACCTGGCGTCAGGGTGTGAAGCGAGGTCTTTCCTCCCGGTTCGCGGCGGTACGCGTCCGGCCTGCCCACCGGGACTTCGAGCGGAGCGAGCCGTTTGCGGAAGAGTGGCTGTTGATCGAGTGGCCCAGCAACGAAGCCGAACCAACCAAGTACTGGTTGTCCACCTTGCCAGCTGACACGAAACTTACCGTCCTAGCGCGGCTGGCGAAGCACCGCTGGATCATCGAGCGCGACTACGAAGAGTTGAAACAGGAACTCGGCTTGGGGCACTTCGAGGGACGCGGCTGGCGCGGCTTCCATCACCACGCCATCTTGTGTATCGCGGCGTATGGGTTCCTAGTGGCCGAGCGGAGCCGTTTTTCCCCCTCCGCCCGCGCTGGCCGGCTGGAAGTACGCACGCCGGGGATTCCGCCCGACTTCCAACCCCGCGGCTCAGCGCGTGCGCGCCGAGCGGCATAATGCCAACTCGATCGCTACACTCCGAATCAGAATTGCGAGAGCGCTTCTCCGGCAGCTCCCCTGTTGCCCGTTTTGTTGTCTTCTTCGTTTATAACACAGTAGTATTAGGCCCTCGACCACGCCGCTGGAAAGCTTTTTCCTGGCCTTGAAATAGTTGAGCAGCAGCTCGCGGTGAGTGCGCAAGGTGCGGGCGATTTTCTTCATCGGCTCGATGCGGCTGCGCATGGTCTGATAGCACCAGAAATCCAGGAACATGCCGGCCCAAGTGAGTGACCTGTATTTTCAAAACTGCTGGAAGTCTTCTTTGAGCAGGAAGGCGCTGACGGTTTGCAGGTTGTAACGGAGCAGATCGCGAAGACGGTGGTGCTGCTTGGCGGTGAGATTCTCTTTGCGCTTGAGGACGCACCAGCGCGACTTCTTCAGCAGCAGCGCGTGACCGACCTGGGCCATCCTGGGCGATTCGCCGGCGCGCACCTCATCCAAGGCGTTGTTCATCTTGGCGACGATGTGGAAGCGGTCCAGGATATGTAGCGCCTGTGAACATTTCACGCGGATCACGTCCAGGTAGGGCTTCCACATATCGGAGCAGACAAAGTGGATCTACGCAGCGCGTTCCTCTCCGATGACGGTAAAGAAGCCCTGGAAGGACTCGATGGTGCGCGCCCTGCCGACGCAAAGTAGGCGGGTGAGCCGCTGGTCAATCTGGTAGACCAGCGTCAGGTATTAGTGGCTATTGGCGTACCGGATTTCATCCACACCGATGGCGCGGATCGACTCCAGTGTGCGATGCTTCAGGCCAAAACGAACCACATACTCCACGGCATCGCACACCCTATCCCAGGAGGTGTGGAACGTTTCGGCGGTCTCCAGCCAGGAGAGTTTGCGCGCCCAGCAGGCCAGGAAGATCATGTGGGCCTTGGTGGACTGATGTTTGCCGTCACTCCAGGGAAGTTCCTCCGCCACCACACCGTAACTGCGACAGTCCACGCGCCGCCTGCGGTAGAGCAAGAAGACCAGAAAGCCCCAGAAGGGGAAGAACTCGAAACGCCCCCCCGACAGATGATCGTAACCCGGCGCCGGCTTGTGACACCCCGAGTACACTGCCGCCGCACCACGTCGCGGGTGCACGTCCACCTCAATGCTCTTCTTGTCGTGGACGAAGCGGGCGGTCCGGTAGACGAATCCCCGATGGTGGTGGCAGTGGTTTAGAATCGTGATCAGTTCCATGGCGCGGATGATTTCCAAGGCGAAGACTTCCAGAGTAAGCCGCGTAAGCAAGCCGCTGGTGGCCGCCGACGTTTCCGACCATTGCCGCGATCTGGACCGTTGGCCGCGTTCGTGGATGGGGCTGGAAGAAGATCTGCCGCCGCGTGAACAGATTTTGGCCTGTTTGTGGCCCTTCATCGAGCACCTGGCATCGTCGACTCTTTCACCCAAGACCATTCGCCGGCACGTGGACAACCTCTGGGTGCTGGGCGGGGAAATCATCCGGGACCTGCACTACGACCCTTCTTTCAGAAAGCGGGCCGTGGACAGACTTCTCCGGGATGTGGTTCACGAAGACGGCGGACCGCTCATTTATAACGGTTCGGAGGAGGAGCAACGTTCGTTCGACTCCACCTGCCGCAAACTCCACCGCTTCTTCCCGCAGCCTCAGCCCTGAGTCCCCCAGTTACCCACAGGTTCCCCGGACGAGCCAAAACTTATAGCCCTGAGCGGGGCTTTGGCTGGATTACGCCGCTGATTGGCAAGCCGGATGCCTATTCCGGGGCATGGCGATAGGGTTTCCGGGATGATGTCGATAGCGATTCCGGGATGATGCGATATTCGGAGACTGGGCCTCCATGCTGGAGATCCTCTGCGCGCAGTCCACGCCTTGCAGAGCATCTTCCTCTTCTGCCGCCAGCAAGCCATCGATGCGCGGTGTCATAGGTTCTTGGGCATCATGCCGCCCGCTTGCTGACCCTTGCGACTCGGAAACAGCTTCCGAGGCGCGACCTTCAGGAAGCGCTGGTGCCATCACTTCCTTCGCAGTGTATAGTTGCCCTGACCCAACCGGAATCCGCCGCCACAATTCTTCGGGCAAGCTGCAGAGCCGGTCATGGGCACCGCCGATCTTCTGCGCTGCCTCTCGAGTACTGGGGACGCGAACCCTCGGGCTCCAAGCCCGTCGGCGCCCTTTCAAGAGCTACACGAATCACATGTCCGGAGTCCGAACGACTGCAATGCCGCACGGTAGCCATGCCTGATAGACCCAAGCCGAGCAGCCGGAAGCTCACGCGTGCACCGACACCGATAGGCTCTGGAAGTCTCATCTGAAGACCCAGTGTCGAGATGTCCACGCAATTTCCAGGGAAGCTCCTTCCGTGGGTTGCGCTTCCCTCGCAGGAAACCTCGATCAGGTTCGCCAGCAAGCTTCTTTGCTCACGCCGACGCTCGCGCAGTCGTCGTGCTGCGAACGAGACGGAGTGGAAGGCTAAGAAGCAACTGCCGAGAATGAGCAACACCATGGCCATTTGTTGGCTCGGTCCGAGTTCCAGGAAGGGGCGCCTTGCCAATTCGAGGAGGTCGTTCACAGTTCCTCCCCGAGCGCTTTCGCTTGACGACCCTCGTTCGAGGCGGGAATCGTACGGTTGCCTTCTTCCTGAAGAGGGTGAGCTAGACGCACGCCAACGGAGTAGGCTTTCCCGCCGGCACCACAATGGGCAACTTTCCCCTTGCGCAGGCTGCCTTCCGCGTCGATCCGAAGTTCAGTGCCGGGGAGAACGGGCGCTTCCAGCATCATCCCCAAGCCCCTCTCCGAAGCATTTGTGATACGACCGGCAATCTCTGTTTCTCCATCTCCCAGGAACATCACCTTCACGGGTGCATCAAGAGGAAGTCGGGGTTCCGTCCTCAGGTCCAAGCTTCGGAAAGAACACAGCAGCCTCTCGAGCACCACGGTTGGTTGGCGGATCTCAGCGTGCAACTGCTGGAGGGTCTCTTCTTGAGAATCCAGCCGTTGTTCCTGCTGTTGAAGAGCCTGCTCGAGCCTCGCGCACTGCGAATTCAACCTCACACTCACTTCAGACTGCTCCCTATGGCGCAAAGCTGACACCTCCAGGCGCTCTCCCACCTCGAGAATCCGGTCCTCCAGCCCAGGTATAGCGGTAGTGAAGGACGCGACCTTTTGGGTGTTGTCCTCATGCGCGTTGGACAACCTTACCAACCCGTCATGCACCTCCCGGGAGTTTTCCTCCTCCTGGCAGAGGCGGTTGTTCATGGTGGCGAGACTGGACTCCAGCGTCGATTGTTGCCCGGCCAGCGAGGTTATCTGCGCGCCGAATGTGGATAGCTCTCCACTAAGTCGGTGGACCTCCTCTGAGATCCTCGCCAAGCCATCAGCGGTGGCAGCCAGAGTACGGTGGTCGCACGCCGTCTCTTGATTCATGCCCTTGATTGCCTGTGCTAGCATGTCCATTAGAGAGTGGGCAATCTGCTTGGCGGCTTGATCGAGTCCAATTCCACTTGAAGATGGGGATACGTCGCGTGGGCAGTCTGTGCGGCCGGAGGAAAGACTTGCAGCCCCCCCGACGGCCTTGCTGGCTGATTCAGTACAGGGCGGAGTCAAAATAGCCGAAGCCTCCAACGAATTCAACGTTGACCCTGGGGCGATGGGGTCTTCCGTCGAGACAGGAACGCCAGGTGTCCCCTCGTCCGTGCCCAGGACTTCAAACAGGCGCGCTCGGTAGAGACTTCGGACTGCACCGCTTCCGTTGTTGTCCTTGATGCAAAGGCTCGCCATGAGCCACCTCCCGTAACCCTTGTTCCTCCGAAGTACTCAGGGGCTACACTGTCAATGTTCTGGGACGGAACGAGATAATTGAACAGTACCAAAGCAACTTTTTGGCAGTACTAAAACTGCGACTCTTCCCAGTACGTTCGACCTATCTACTGTGCCTCTCGCAGGTGTCATCTGGGTGTTGGTACGCGCGGTGATGGCCGATGGCGGTGGGCACGTGCGCGGCGATTGGGCTGCGGGACAGTGGAGCAGCCGTATCCTTTCTCGTTACCGGCGATCCGGGTCGGCTCGATTTCCCTGTGAAGGATGACGCGCCGGCACACAGGTCCGCTTGGGCGAACAGGCTTGGCCGCTGGGTTCAGGCTGCGCGCTTTACGAACCGTGGTGAAGGGCGCCGACTTGTGCGATCGCGATCATGTCTTCGTCGTGCCTGAGATCCTCGCTGGGGTCGTTCAGCTCGTGCCTGTCGCCTGCGCCTGATCGGGATTGCGCGGCAGGAAGGTCATGTACTGAACTGCGCCACGACACACGGCGAACTCATCGACCGCGTGGCCCGCACCATCGCCGCACGCGAGGGCTTCTCCGTCACGGAGGCGCAAGCCAAGGCGCGGGCGCTGCAGTTCCCCACCCGAGCTCAGAGGAACGCCAACCCCGGCAATGTCCGCGAGTGGCATGATGCCAAAAGGCAGGACTGCCCACAGGCCGGCGGCTACGTGGACTTCGTGCCCTGGGCCTCGGCCGCCTTCCCCGGCGCCTCCCTCGCGGAGTTGGGCCAGAAGGCCCTCGCCGAAGGCTGGCGAGTGCTCCGGAAGCTTGTCAGCCAATACGTGGAAGGCAAGTACACCGGCAAGAAAGTGCCCACCCTGCGTGAGGTGTTTGCCGTGTGCGCGCCAGCCACTGACCGAGATGACCCGGACGCCTACGCCCAGTTCGTGGCCCATGAACTGGGCGTCTCGGCCTTGACGCCTTTCGACAAGCTCCTTGAAGCCTGAGTCTAATCGATCACGCTGGCGCCGGGTCCGACTGGCCGTCGGCTGAATCGCGCACTCCGGGCAGCAAATCTTTCGTCAGCTATCTGGCTCGGCAGCCGCCGGTAGGATGGTGCAGCGCATCGCAGCGCTGACCTGGGCGCTTGCGATGCCCGGCTGGAGTGGAATACTCACACGCCGACAGTAGAGCGCTACAACGCTCCGCTGCTCGGAGAAGGGTTTGAGCCCGCACGATTCCATTTGTTGGCCGGGCCCGTCTCCAGTTGATGTTGTTGGACGTTGCGCCCAACGGGAAGGGGGAGCGACGGATAGGCCGGACCTACGGAGTCACGGCGCCAGTCTTCGACCCTACAAGGCAATCAGCCAGGAACTCCCGAACGTGCAGGCGTTCGTGAGGCTGCGTATAGATGAAGCGCACAGCGATGCCGCCAGGATCGGAACGCACGACCTTCGACATGAGGTGCAGCGAGGTGTGCGGGTCCGCGGGATTTCCTTCTGTTCCGGGCATTCTCTGGAGCGTCAGCTCCACGATGGTTCCGAGAGACCAGCCAACCCGTGTCTCGAGATATGCGCCGATCTCGCTGATGTCTACAACCTCGTGGGGCGTGGAAACCCCTCCGGTCCAGTGGTACACGCACAATGTGGGGATGTGGGATCGGGAGGCGCGTCTCCGCTCCGGGAGCCGCCCCCACCATCGCGTCATCCGTTCCGCCAGACGCGCGACCAACTTCTGCGCAGGGTTGCCCGTGCGGTCGACGGGGATGCTAAACCTCTCCTCCAGTCTGCCAAGTGCCGTCCGCAGTCTCTCGAGCCAGTCTCCGAAGTGCTGCAGGTCCGAATGAAGAGCTCGCATCGCGCTGGCTTGAGCGTCGATCCGCTTCTCCAGTGCCTGCCAGGCTTCTTCCCGGGCCCGCAGGTGGTCCTTGGATGCCGCAGCCTCGGAGGCCAGCGTCACCAGGCGACGCTCCAACGCTTCGTGTCGCTCGAGCAGCTCGTTCGCGCCCTTTTCGGCTCCGGCCAACCCTACTTGGAACGATAGCGCGCCGGCGGCTTGGCGACTGAGTTCTTGACGGAGCTCTTCTTGTCCCTCTGACAGCTTGCCCAAGTCGGGCAGCAGGTCCGACTGAAGATCTCGCCCCTCGATGGCCTGAGCGTCGATCCGCTTCTCCAGTGCCTGCCAGGCTTCTTCCCGGGCCCGCAGGTAGTCTTTGGATGCCGCAGACTCTGAGGCCAGCGCCACCAGGCGGCGCTCCATCGCTTCGTGTCGCTCGAGCAGTTCTTTCGCGCCCTTCTCGGCTCCGGCCAACCCTTCTTGGAACGATTGCATGCCGCCGGCTTGGCGACTGAGTTCTTGACGGAGTTCTTCTTGTCCCTCTGACAGCTTGCCCAAGTCGGGCAGCAGGTCCGACTGAAGATCTCGCCCCTCGATGGCCTGAGCGTCGATCCGCTTCTCCAGTGCCTGCCAGGCTTCTTCCCGGGCCCGCAGGTAGTCTTTGGATGCCACAGCCTCTGAGGCCAGCGCCACCAGGCGGCGCTCCATCGCTTCGTGTCGCTCGAGCAGTTCTTTCGCGCCCTTCTCGGCTCCGGCCAACCCTTCTTGGAACGATTGCATGCCGCCGGCTTGGCGACTGAGTTCTTGACGGAGTTCTTCTTGTCCCTCTGACAGCTTGCCCAAGTCGGGCAGCAGGTCCGACTGAAGATCTCGCCCCTCGATGGCCTGAGCGTCGATCCGCTTCTCCAGTGCCTGCCAGGCTTCTTCCCGGGCCCGCAGGTAGTCTTTGGATGCCACAGCCTCTGAGGCCAGCGCCACCAGGCGGCGCTCCATCGCTTCGTGTCGCTCGAGCAGTTCTTTCGCGCCCTTCTCGGCTCCGGCCAACCCTTCTTGGAACGATTGCATGCCGCCGGCTTGGCGACTGAGTTCTTGACGGAGTTCTTCTTGTCCCTCCGACAGCTTGCCCACGCCGGCGTGCAGCAGGTCCGAACGAAGATCTCGCATCGCGCTGGCTTGGGTGTCGATCCGCTGCTCCAGTGCCTGCCAAGCTTCTTCCCGGGCCCGCAGGTGGTCCTTGGATGCCGCAGCCTCTGAGGCCAGCGCCGCCAGGCGCTGCTCCAACGCTTCGTGTCGCTCGAGCATCTCTTTCGCGCCCTTTTCGGCTCTGGCCAACCCTTCTAGGAACGATGGCGCGCCGGCGGCTTGGCGACCGAGTTCTTGACGGAGTTCCTCTTGTCTCCCCGACAGCTTGCCCACGTCGGCGCGCACCAGCGAGTGGCTCGTAACTACCTCAGCCAGCCGCCCTTCGCCAAGCGTAAGCCTCGACAAAAGGTCAGCTTGTTCCTTTTGGATGAGATCGGCAAGTTGACGGAGCTGGCTGACATCGGCCCTTACGGTCTGGAGCGCCTCCGAAGTTCTCGAGACGGCATCCATGGTCGTGCAGAGGGCGGCATGATCCCGATTCAGATGGTCCGGCAGAGCCTTTAGCAGCGCCCGATATTCGGAGTCCTTAAAGAGGCCCTTGCGCACCTTGTTCTCTTCCAGCACGGGAATGGGCGGAATCGGGGCCACTCTTTTGGGCGGATCGGACTTCGCCCCGATATCTAAGGCCCGGCGCAGCAGCGCCAGTTCCCGGTTAATAGTTCTGTTCGCAACTCCCCGCCTCTGACGTGTTGCCACATACTCGAGGGCCCTCGCTGTAGTCATACGGGAAATGGGCAAGGCCCCAAACGCCGGTCGCAGGTGCTTCTCCACGACAATGGACGCCGAATCATGCCGTTTGCCCTTCGCCTTGTAGTCGAGCAGCAAATCATCCAGCAGGGCGCCGATGGTCAACTTTTCTGCGCCGACCGTCAGCCTCCCAGTGCCGCGGTCACGCAGGGCCCGCGTCAGGTGCGCCTCCGCGTCTTTCTTGCTCCCGTGAATGGTCTTGATGTGATACTGGCGCTTGCCGGTGGCCGGGTCCGTGCCGAGGTAGACGCGGACCAGCCATACACCCTTACCGCGCTCGATGATTTGCCCCGCCATCGCTCACGTTCCTTTCTAGCGCTTGCTTGTGTACTCAACCCACAGCGACCACTTCTTGACGTGGCGCCTCCGGGGTCTGTACATCGACTACCTCTTGTCGGCTGGCGGTTTGTCGGCCCGACTCGCCGAGGATGTTCTAGTCGGGGCAGACGGAACGGCCGTGATTCTCCCCCCCGTGATTTTGCCGATAAGGTCTTGCCAATCGAGCGAATACCCTAACCTGATAGCGCAAAACGCGAGGATGAGAAGCACCAGCCCGCCGGCGGCCCATCCAAAGATCTTAACGGCCCAAGATGCGTCGGCCTTGTCCGGCATGGCCGCTCGTTCCATAATCGTCACCGGGATTCTGAACAGCCCAGCGATCCAAGCCAGTGGATTGAAGAGATTCCAAAACGCCGTTCGCTTCATCACCTCGTAAACACCGATACCCGCCCCAAGAGTCCGCAGGACGGTGTCAAAGACTCGCGGATCGCCCATACGTTCCAACGCGAAGTAGTTGCCGATCAAGTCCAACTTCCTCTCGATCTTCTTCCTCTTCAGTCCGTCACCGATGTCGATCTCTGGCTCTTCCTTCACGATTTCAGTTTCGACGCCGACAGCCAGCAAATATGAGTGTGCGAGTTGGAGCAATCCAGCGATCTCGTGTTCAATGGATTGATACTCGTGTTCCTTCTTCACTCCCTTCGGCAGAAGCCGATCGATGGGACGCGCAAAGACGATTTCGTGGCTCGACGGCTGATGGTGGCGGATTAGGTCTTGGAGC
Source organism: Bryobacterales bacterium (assembly GCA_963798455.1). Lineage (GTDB taxonomy): Bacteria > Acidobacteriota > Terriglobia > Bryobacterales > Bryobacteraceae > CAWCTD01. Next base: position 1,253,487 of record CAWCTD010000003.1, on the reverse strand, counting down.
CGGTAAAGTCTGTCGATAACTCTCTTGCACTGAAAGTAGGTTGGACGCCGTTTTCTCCTCATGAGGACGTTGCCTCTAGCTCTTGCAGCTAGTCCGAGAGGTGGGCAGCCCGCCAGAGATGCCTGCCTTCGGCATTTTCGCCTGCGCTTTCGCGATCATGTCCTTTGCCATCGAATCTCTTGCTGGAGGTCTCTGAGTTGGTCTTGAGCCCTCATCAGACGCCGGTTCCGTTCTTCGCACATCCCGTAAGCCGCCATCAACAACGCGGACGGGAACAAGAACCCAACCCAATGACGTCATGATTGTAAGTTCAGCCAGGATTTCCGTCTCCTCGCCGCCATTAATCATACATCCAAACCGCCGCCGCTGGAGCCGTTTCGTTCATCTTTTCCATCCCGAGCGACCCCTGCGGCCCTAGGAGGTGTGGTCCGCAAATACTCTGTCCGAGCACTAAGGTGCTGATTCTGCAAGCCATCGCGACATGCGATCCTGGGCATCTATGCGCGCCGCGGCCCGCTGCTCCCTGAGCCTTGCTCACTTCTTCCGTACCTTTCGCCAAGTGCTGGTCGACCTCGGTCGGTTTGTGTTCCTCTTCAGTCGACCCTGTGTCGCCCTGGCGGCGGAGAACCTCTTCCTCCGCAAACAACTGGCGCTCTTCCAGGAGCGGAAGCTCAGGCCACGACGGGCCGACGATGCCACCCGGTGGATGATGGCGACCCTGAGCCGAATGTTCCCGTGGCGCGATGCACTGGTGAATGTGAAGCCGGACACGCTCATCCGATGGCATCGCAAGGGGTTCCGTCTGTTCTGGCGCTGGAGGTCGAGAGCGGTGGGACGGCCGCGGTTGCCCATGGATCTCCAAGAGTTGATCCGGAAGATGGCCGCTGAGAATCCCACCTGGGGAGAGGAACGCATCGCCAACGAGTTGAAGCTGAAACTGGGGATCCGGGTTTCGCCGCGAACGGTACAGAAGTACCTGACGGCGGGAGGCCCCAGCCGGAAGCTGGACCTGCAGCAGCGGTGGTTGACCTTCGTTCGCAACCACGCCCAAGCGATCGTGGTCAGTGATTTCCTCGTCGTAGTGACCGCCCGATTTTGCATCCTCTATGTATTGGTGATCATGGAATTGGGAACGCGAAAGATTCTTCATCACAACGTCACCGCGCATCCGACAGCCGAGTGGAGCCTCCAGCAATTCCGTGAAGCCCTGCCGGGCGGCGGCCAACACCAGGCCTTAGCCGATAAAGAACCAGTTTACGGTTCCAGTCACCGGGCGAACGTCCCCCTCCCACACGAACCCGGTCCAAATCCAATGATGAGTATCGTTGGTGACGACCAATAACAGCATCGACAACGGGGGTATGGCTAGCAGCGCCAGCGCACGGCGGTTCAGCCAGCGATCTAGATTGGCGTATTCGAGCGCAAACCAGAAGCCGGCGGTAACTGCGGGCAGCTTCCATATGGCCTGGAACTCCACCCAGGCAATCTTCCCTGGGATGTCTGCGGCCGCGAGTTCCAGAGCCGCACCAATTGCAACCGGCGCCGTGAACGCCGCCAGCAGGGAAAAGGGGTGTGCACCCGGCACCGAGCGGTGCCGCCAGGAATAGATGGCGAGCAGCACCGCGAATGCCGCCATCCCAAGCATCGGCCAGATATATGGAGTGTACTCAGTAACGCCAACTCATATGCTTGCCGGGTGGTGAGCTAGTGCCGGTTTCGTGCGTGAGGAGCAGCGCGTCAGCTCGCCACCGTTGTCCTCGCGACGAAATAACCGGACCTTGAGATAGTATAGACTCAAATACGGCTCGGACGGAATCGGCCAGCAAGCCGCGCAAGTGCTTGTTCTGTTGATGTTTCGGAGCTCCGGTGCGTGAGCCAGCGACGCCCAACGCTCCCTTCCCACTCGCCCAGACTGGAGCTACCAGACGTGACGCCACCGAGGAGCACACCCAGTCCATATGAGACGCACTGGGTAAGCAACGCTCCTGAGCGGATTGTCGGCAATCCGGAAGTGCTCGGGATATCCGATCAGGCGCCACATTCTTGATGTCGAGGTCGTCGCAGTCCGCGAGATCTGTGCCACGCGGTGGCAAATGGAGGGCGAGATGATGCGAATCAGCGAGGATGAGCGGCGGCGGAACTGCAAAAGCGACCAGACCAGAAGACATTGGGCTGCATTCCCTTAGGGATTGAATTGTGCCCTGGGCCGTGAATCGAGTTGGAATTGCTGGTCCGACAAGAATCCGATCGCGACAGTGCACTTTGCGACATCGCCGCTGCCTGCAAGCCCAAACGGTCGCTTACCCACAACAGCGTTGCGCCCCGCAGCGTACCACAACGGCCGACATGTGACGCTCTTCATCTTCGAAGTCGTGACCGGCCGATTCACTGCCGGACTGTACCGATGCTGTACCGATGGGGGTATTTCGTGTCCCTTTCGGCAATCTCGGCCTTTTTAGAATCTGCAAGTTACACATTCCACAAGGCTTAGGATAATCGTGGTTCGAATCCATGCCGGGGAGCCATCGAAATCGCCTTTTTGAATGTACGAGTTACGGGGCACCCCAGTTACACTTTCGAACTGCCTCCTGCTATGTCACTGAAAACACGAGACGTGCAGCGCCTGATCAGTTGTCTGCCAAACAGTCAGTGGTCAGGTAGCAGGTTTGGCCCAACTTCCGTGTAGCCGGCAACTCTGGGTTGGCTCCTCTGCAATCCACAGCGCGCCTAGGTCTCTGACCGCCTACAAAGATTCTAAGAAAGTTCCAATCTTACAGCGCCTACTCGGCGCGCTTGCGCCACTCCCCACGCCGCACTCGCAGAAAAATTATGGACGATGGACAATATTGGACGTCGTCCATATTTATCGTTCGCATGCGCGCATCCAAACCCCCAGACCGTCGCGACCGCAAACGCCTGCAGACCCTAGAGCACATTGCCCGCACCGCCGCTGCGCTGTTTGAAGCCCACGGTTACGAGGCGGTCACCATGGAGCAGATAGCCGCCACGGCGGACGTGGCCAAGGGCACTCTGTACAACCATTTCCCGGTGAAGGAGGCGGTGCTGGCGCATTGGCTACACCTGGAACTGGCGACGAATCTGGCGATACTGCACGACCAGTTGGAGACCAGACCCGGATTCGCCGAAGGCGCACTGCACGTGCTCGATCATTCGGCCAACTGGTGCGAGACGCACCCGGACTATCTCGCGCCTTACCTGCGCTTCCGTTTCCTCGGCATCGGCAATGAGCCCTCGCCGTCGCGCGACAGCGAGCAGCTGAGCGACATCGCCGACACCTTCGATTGGCTGATCCGGCGCGGGCAAACGTTCGAGGGAGATACGCGACGACCTCGATCCGGCAAGGCTCGCCATCGCGTTCCACCATCTCTACCTCGGCGCCATGCTGCGCTGGCTCGCCGATCCGAGTCTGAAGCTGCGCAAGGAATTCGCCGCGGCAGTCGAATTGTTCTTGCATGGTGCGGCGGTTCTCGCCAAGGCATCTCCCAAGACATCACCCAAACCCAAGAAGAGGGACTCATGAAGTTCGTCGTCGCGACGTATGGCACCGAGGGCGATGCGCGCCCGTTTGCCGCGCTGTGCCGTGGCTTGATGGATGCCGGACACGAGGCGCGACTGCTCGCCGATGCCGCCACGCTCGGCAGCGCCCAGGCGCTCGGCGTGCCGGCTACCGCGCTAGCTGGCGATATTCGCGGCACTCTCAGTCGGGACCATGCCATCGCTGGCGTAGTCGCCAAGGGCGGCGGCTTCAACAACACCGCACGCGCGCTGGCGAAGATCGCCAACGAGAATGCCGAATCCTGGCTGCGCGCCATCATCGAGGCAGGGGAAGGCTGCGATGCGATCCTGGCGGCGGGGCTGGCCGGGTTTGTCGGCTTTTCCGCGGCCGAATACCTGGGCGCCAAGGGCATCGGCGCTGGCATGATCCCGATTACGCCGACTGCTGCGTTCCCTTCGCCGTTTCTACCGCCCAGGTGGGTGCCGCGCCTGCTCAATCGCGCTAGCCACCGCTTCGTGAACGCCATGCTGTGGAAAGCATTCCGCGACAAGACCAACGCGGCGCGTGCGCTCTTCAAACTTTCGCCGCGCAAGGCCGTATGGACGGAGCAACCGATGGTTTATGGTATCTCGCCCAACCTGTTGCCCACGCCTGCCGACTGGCCGGCCAACGTTCACCTGTGCGGACAGTGGCTGGCGCGGAGCCCTGCCTGGATGCCGCCTCCGGCGCTGGCGAACTTCCTCGCCGCCGGAGAAGCCCCGATTTACATCGGCTTCGGCAGCATGACCGGCTTCGACAACGCACGGCTGCTGGATGCGCTAATTGAGGCGATGAACGGCCGACGCGCACTGTTCCATCCCGGCTGGAGCGGCATCGATCCGAAGGGACTTCCGGACAACTTTCTCGCCATCGGCGACACGCCGCACGACTGGCTGTTCCCGCGCACCGCCGCGGTTATCCATCACGGCGGCTCCGGTACGTCGCACTCTGCCGCACGCGCGGGCGTACCTTCCATCGTGACCACGTTCGCCGGCGACCAGTTTTTCTGGGGCGAACGCTTGCGCCTGGCCGGCGTCGCGCCGGCCGCCGTGGATGGCCGACGGCCCACGGCTGAGGCATTCGCCAGCGCTCTCGAGTTCGCCGCCGCCGCCCGGGTGCGAAACCGCGCGCGAGTGCTGGGCGAGATGGTGCGCGCGGAGAACGGCGTTGTGGATGCAGTCGTAGCCATTGAGCGCATCGTGGCAAGTTGACGCACCGCACCTACTAGACCTGCGTAAGTACAAGACACCCTCAGGACAGCTCCGGCCGTCGCCAGAGGGCGCGCACGTGGAGGTAAGCTATCGCCTTACCTGCGTCGGTGTCACTACACCCAGGGGTCAACGCCGAGAATCGGGCGTCAGGACGCTTGGCCGGCGCTCGGTTGAGCAAGCAAGGGAGCGATGGCGGAGGCCCGATCACGGTCGCCGCACCATTGGCTGCGGCTCCGAGTTGCAGGAAGGGAGCAGATCTCTTAGATCCAGGCGAGTTCTTGAATCTGCTGGAAGAACACTCGAATCGCCGGCGGCGGACAGTTCGCAAAAGTTCGAAACGTGTCCAGACTGGGGAGCCAATTCTCCGTTCTCCCCCATGCGGCCCAATAACTAGGGATGGAGTGTACGTTTTTCCCCAGAAACAGGACGCTGGCTCGCAGAAGTGTCACGTACAGTTTTTCACACAACATATGCATGCGCTGCTATAGTACTCTTCAGCGGAAAACGAACCGGAGTAATGCTCCGCTAACCAATCGCCGCACAGGCGGCCGCTTGTTCGACCGCGTTTGCGTCGTTCTCTGGAGGTTCGGATGCGCTCTTTCTACTGCGTTCTCTTTTTGCTGGTCCGCGCTGGACTCCTGGCCTACGAGCCGCCCGTGGACACGGCGGGACCTCTGACGGCGCGGATTCAGCAGCCTGCGCTGGGTTCCTACGGGGCCGGCGGCCTGGTGCAGTTCAATCAGCCGGACGCACCGTTCACGCTGACCGTCCAATTGAGCAACTCCGCCGATGCGCCCTTGCAGGGCACACTTCGGCTGCGTGTGATCGATCGCTGGCGTGCCGACCCCGACAACCCCGTCCCCTTCACGCTGCGGCCGCGCGGCCGGGCCAGCGTCAGCTTCCGGCTCAGCTTCGCTCCAGGGACGTTCAACGCGAACTATCCGATTCATGCCTTGGCCGAGTTCGAATACCAGGGCCGGCGTCTGGTGGCGCATCCCATCCTGATCGTCACCACCACGCAGCCGAACACGCCGCGAGCGCCCCTGCCAGAGGAATGGAAGCCCGTGGCCGTGCTGGCGAACGGGGCCCTGGGGCTTTGGAGGACACCGGTGCGGCGCGAGCACTCAACCATCCGCGCCGAGGCGCCGCAGTCGGGCGCCACCGGGCTTGAAACATCCGAACTCCGGTCTAACGTTCAGTATTCGGCGCGCATCGAGCGCCGTGAGGCGATCGCCATGACGATGGGCCCGCGCCCGCCTTCGCTGCGCGAGCGAGTTGAAGCAAGCACGGTCGAATACCCGCTGGCACTGCCGAAATCGCAACCGTTGGTACTGCGCTTCGGCGCCGCGGCGAGCGATGGCGCGCTGTTTCGGGTGCGAGCGCTGGTCTTCGATGCTCCGGCTGGCGAGGACGGCGCCGTGCTGTTGGAAAAACGCGTGACTTCGCTCATACCGGAGGAGGTGGAGGTCGATCTGTCCCGCTATGCCGGCGAGAACGTGCGGCTGCAACTGGAGAGCACTGGCCAGTCCGGTCAGGCTTACTGGGCCGAGCCCACGCTGGTTGCCGGCAAAGCGCCGTCGCACGCCCCTTTCCCTCCGCCCGCTGGCGCGCCCTCGCGCCTGCTCGGCGCCGTGCAGGGCTATGAAGCGCGCGTGTGGCCGGGATCCCGAGGCGCACTCGATTCCGCCGTGGGGCTGGTGAGCGGAGAGCGCCGGCTGCTGTTCCGCGGCTTCCGGATGCAAATGTTGGGCGACGACCTGGGCGACTGGCGCTCGGCCAGCGAACTGCTGGAAGCCCGGGAGGAGCCCGCCAATGGGCGGTATCGGGTGCGCCACCATTTCCGCAGTTGGGCCGGAACCTTCGATGTGCTGACCGAGATGTGGGTGGATGCCCGCGGCCTGGAGATCCGGTTTTGGCTGGAGAACGAGCCCCCTGCGCGTCCCTGGCTGCGGATCTACCTGCAAGGCGTCGCGGCCGGGCCGTGGACCGAACGCGTCACCAGGATCTACTGCGGTCCGGGCAACGTCATCCAGGACCCGCAGGCTTTCCGGCTGAACTTCGATGGTCACAATCTGGCCACCTCGTTTGTGGGTTTCGATTTCGCCAACGGCGTCTCGCTGATCGAGGGGGTGGACAGCACACCGGACCGGCTGGAAGTCGACCCGCAAGACCACACCTACACGCTCGTCACCCCGCACGCGCAGACCTTGACCTTTCTGCCGGCGCCGAACGTGTGGGAGGGGGTGAAGATCTGGCGGGCCAACGGAGTTCGCGCCGCAGCCGGCGTTCCCAAGCTGGCCGGGCGGTTCGTCTTCGACCTATGGGGCGGGCGTTACGCCACCAGCGCTCAAGCCCTCCAGAGGGCTTTCCGCTACGGGCTCACCGACGCCTTGGTCGTCTGGCATAGCTGGCAACGCTGGGGGTACGATTTCAGGCTGCCCGATATTTACCCGCCCAACCCGGAGTTCGGCACGCTGGAGGATTTTCAGAAACTGGCGCAGGCGTGCCGCGATGCCGGCGTGCTGTTCGCCCCGCACGACAACTATATCGATCTTTACCCTGACGCCGAGGGCTTCAGCTACGAAAACGTGGCCTTCCTGAACAACGGCCAGCCGCAGCGCGCCTGGTTCAACTACAGCCGCGACGCGCAGTCGTACCGTGCTCGCGCCGACCGCGTCCGGTCTCTGGTGGAGCGCAACCTCAAGCTGATCCGGCCCGGGTTTGCGCCTACGGCGTATTTCATCGACGTGTGGTCCTCCATCGCGCCTTACGATTTCTGGACCTGGGACGGGCAGTTCGTGGACCGCTCCGTGACACGCCAAGTGTGGGGCGAGAGCTTCGCCTGGATTCGCGACTACCTGGGTGATAATGCCCCACAAATCTCCGAAGCCGGGCACGACCGGCTGATCGGCTGCCTGGACGGCGCCCAGGCCAATCAATTGCGCGTGGATGCACGGGGCGGCGGCTTCGTGTGGAACATCCGCTGCGCCGAGGCGGAGCGCATTCCCTGGATCGACGCGGCCTACCACGACCGCTTCGTGTTGCACGGCGCCGGCTACCAGGACCGCTATGCGGCGGGCCTCGACTTGGCCACCCACGGCATGTACAGCGACGACTACATGGCCACGGAGATGCTGACCGGACACCCAGCCATGGTTCAGGCGCCGTTCTCGCGCGACGTGGTGAGGAAGTACTGGCTGCTGCACGACATCATGCGAGCACTGGCTCTCCGCCGGATCGAGGCAGTGGAGTTCGCCGGCGGGGACCTGCACCGCCAGCATGTGAGCTGGGACAACGGCGCGGAGGTGTGGGTCAACCGTGGGGTGAGCGAGTGGAAAGTGGGCGAGCGCACGCTGCCCCCATACGGCTTCTATGCGCGTGCGGCGCTGCCGGAGGGTGTGATCGAAGCGGCCATCGAACGTCAGGGCGGCGCGACGGTGGAATGGTCGCGCTCGCCGGCAGCTTACTACTACAACGGGCGCGACGGCGCCGCCTACCGCATGAGCCAGGAGACGGATGGCTGGCGCGTGCTGGCCGCCCCGGACAGCAGGGCTTTTACCGCACGCGTGCCTTGGACCGGAGCGGAGCCGAAGCAGGCTACGGCCATCCACGAGGATGGCAGCGCGTTGCGCGCGTCCCCAGTCCAGCGGGAAGGCGGGAACCTCCTTCTGCGGTTCGAGGCCGGAGCGTTCGGGTATGTTCTGAAGTGACGCGGATGCGACTACTCGGCCCACGTGGAGGCAACGGATTCGTGTGTGAACAGCGCCGGCGGAAGCGGCGGTTGATGGCGCGCACGAGCAATAGTCCGAACGATCATGTCGTCGATGGAGGTGGTCGGCGACCACCCGGTGAGGCGCGAGATTTTGCAGATGCACGGCACCCGGCGCCGCATATCTTCGAAGCCACCCTCGGGGTAAGCCTGATCGTACGGCACATTTTCGATCCGGCTCGACGAGCCGACGATGGACTTGACGCGCTCGGCCAGATTTAGCATTGAAATTTCGTGCGGGCTGCCGATGTTCACGATCTCACCCTCAGCCTCTGGCGACCGCAACAGCCCAACCAGAGCGTCCATGCAGTCGCCCACGTAGGTAAAATTGCGCGTCTGGCGTCCGTCTCCGAATACCCGGATTGGCTCGTCCTTGAGGGCAGCCTGGATGAAATTCGGCAGCACCATCCCGTAGCGGTCGGCTTGCCTTGGTCCAACGATGTTGAAGAACCGGGTCACGATGACCGGCAGGCCGTGCGTCGTGGCATAGGCCAGCGCCAGGAACTCGTCAAGTTTCTTCGAAGTCGCATACGACCATCGGCTGAGCGAAGAGGCCCCCAGAACCGAGTCCGCGGTTTCGCACAAAGCATCGCTGGGGTTCTTTCCGTAGACTTCCGAAGTGCTCGCCACCAAGGTCTTCTTCCCAAAGTGCCCGCATGCGTCGAGCACAATGTGAGTACCTTCCACATTGGTCCGGATGGTGGCGAGCGGATGATCCAGGACGTAGCGCACGCCAACGGCTGCCGCCAGGTGCACCACCAGGTCACTTTGAGCGACGAGCGGCCGCACCACGCCGGCGTCGAGCACGCTGCCCTCCACGAACTCGAAGCCCGGATAATCGAACGCCCGGTGCAGGTTCTCAATCCACCCGGTGCTTAAGTCATCGAGGACGGTGACCTGGCCGCCATCACGGAGCATTCGCTCGGTCAAGTGGGACCCGATAAATCCCGCACCGCCCGTAATCAGAACCCTCACTGTTTTATCCCTAGCGTAAACTGGAGACCCTGGTACCAGCCGTCTTTCGAGACAAGACTGTAGTTACGGCGCTGGTAACTGGCCGACAATTGAAGCGACCGGCCGAGTCCGACCGAGACGGTAGAAGTGAAGTCCCAATCGGGCCGGTAGTCAGCAGTTCGGGCCACCTGCTGGGCGCCGCCAAAGCCCCGCACCTCATATCGAACGCTCCCCAGTTCGCCATGCAGGCCCAGATAACCATCGTGTCGGCGGTAGCGATCGGGGGTGAAGAAGCCAGCTTCGAGTTGTGTGTCGTGGTCGAACTGCTCCCAATGACTCAGCAGCCCCGTATCAATGGAAAGACGCTTGTTGTAACGCAGGATTCTCCGTAGCGTGGCTTCGCTCGCGATGCTTTGGTTGACATCGCTCCAATAGCGGCGATCCGTGCGAACCGACAGAAACGTTCGGGAGTCGACGGCAAACCGGATCGCGCCGGCCACGCTTGTACTGGCAATACCGTGATCGATGGCGCGGGGGGTGACCGCCAGGAATTCGCGCCCCGCGGAGAGATCGAAGGTCCAACGATCGATCGGTGACGCCGTGATCTGGACGTTGAAAACCGGGCGCAGCGCGCCGTCAGTTCTTCGGTAGGAACCGCCCCCCAGGAGGGTCAAATGGACCGCCGGCGCGAGCCGAACCTGTGCGCCGGCCCGAAAATTGTTCAGGCTTGCGTGATCGCGCCCGTCGGTGAAAATACTTCCTCCCGGCGCGGAGGACGCATACTGGGCCACATCCATGACGAGCTTGTGGTCAGCCGCGATGCTCCGCTCAAGACTCCACCCCCAGACGGTGTCGTGTACGCCGTCCGAATCGTTATAGACGGATAATCCGGGCTGAATCGAAAACCCGAGGGGTCTGGCAAAAGTGGCTTCCAACAGATTGTAAGCATCGCGGTAGGTCGACTCCGGCAGTGACCCCGCCCCGGCGATCGATCTGACCAGTCAGAGCAGCAAATTCGTTTGCGGCCCTACGATTGTCCCCGAGATCGAGCGAGGCGTAGACCTGCGAGACTTTCGCGTCCGGGTAGGCGGGTGCAAGGGCCTCCGCCTGGTCGGCGGTCCGGCGAGCCAGAAAGCGGCGGTCACCCGCCCAATGCAGCACCTCCGCCTTTAGCGCCAAGACTTCGGCATCCTCAGGATGGGTGGACAGCAGCCGGTTACAGAGATCCTCGGCTTGCGAATAATCTCCCCGATAGCGGCGCAGCCGAATCAATTCGATCGTCGCCTGCCGATCGTGTGGCGCCGCCAGTAGATAGGAATTGTATTCTGCAATCGCGCGTCTGGTGTCGCCGGCCCAAGCGTAGTTGCGCGCCAGGCGGAGTTCGAGGGCAGCGATCCTCCGGGTTGAGAGTCCGCATTTGTTGTAGAACCGCAATGGCTTTCCAGTACTCCGCCGCCATGGCGTAGGAACCGGCCAAAGAATCCAGAATCTGAAGGTCGTTCGGGTGAGCGTGGCGCGCCCCTTCGAGCGCCGCCAGGCGCTCCGCAAAATCCGGGGGAGGCTTGGGCGTTTGCGCGGAAGCGATCGATACGATTGCGAGAATCAGAATCAGCAACATCTGGTTCACTTGTTCCAATTTCGGTTGCCCGTTCCGAGGTCGAACAGGTGCCTGAGCGTTGTGATTAGATCTACGCCCAGAGCTCAACAGACGTATGGGTGTCGCGGCCAGCATCATCCCGGCGGATTTCCACCGGCTCCCCGAGTCGGCGACAACGAAGACCCCCGCGGTTGCCAGGACTGCTTCCAGCCCGACACTGATCCAAAACACCCTATGGTTGAAAAACGCAAAGTACAGGAGCAGGATCGGATAGCTCACCTTCTCAATGAGAGACAGAAGGTCGACCCAACCCACGCGGCGCCCGAATCGCCGCGTGTAATCCTCGCCCCACGGGGCCCGATACTGCTCCTGGATGCGCCGCCGTTGCGCTCCGGACGGGGCCGTGTCGCGGCGCTTTGAGAACAGCCCGGCAACCCAGTTATATATTTCCTTGAATGGAGAAAAAGGCAGTTCGCTGAAGTAGTACAAGGCTTGAAGGAAAGAGCTAGACCACAGGTAGAGTTGGCGCGGCAGCCGCTCGATGCTTGGTTCAATGGACTCGCATCGCACATCGGCCACCTGGATGTTGCGCCACCCTTTCCAGGCGAAGAAGTGCCCGATAAAGATGTCTTCGGAGTTGGTGAGATTATCGCCCATCTGCGGCCGCGCGTATCCGAAACATTCCCGGAGGCGCTGTGTGCGATAAGCCACGGCGCAACCAATCGGATTCAAGCGCGATCCGAACAACTTCATGTGGCCGTCATAGAGGATTCGCTGGAGAAAGACGTAAAAGGAGGCGCGGTAAAGCACCGTGAGCGACTCGAGCAGCGCGTGCAGGCGGCTGGAAGGGCTGCCAGGATCCAGCTCCAGCTCGGATTGGACGCGCGCGAGCACGGGATTGGCCTTTGTGATCGATCTCCGGCGGCTACGGGTTAGCGGTGACACCTCCCCGCAGGCACGAGGCCACGCCCGCGTTCTTGAACAGGTTTTCGATAAGACGGGAAGCGTAATTCCCGTGAGTCAACACCGTATCGGCATCCAGGACCAGCAACGCATCCGCATTACTGTTTTCGCATTCTTCCCGAACGCCCGTCGTCTTGCCTTGGGACTGAGTGCGGACGACCAGATTGACCTCTCTCCCACTGAGTTCCGCATATCGCCGGACGACCTGCGCTGTCTGGTCGGTAGAGGCGTCATCGATAACGGTGACTCTGCGAATTCGAAAATCCTGCTCAAAGAGCGATGCGAGGCAAAGGGCGATGCTCGCTTCCTCATTCTTGGCTGGGATCACCACGTCGAGCGTGGCTGTCTTCCAGTCGAAAATGGGTGTGGGCTTGGTGCGGTCCCATCCCTTCAGCTTCCCAAGCAGGGCGAGAAGAATGCTCGGCGACAGAAACCAGTACGAAATAGCGGCCATGGTGCGATACTTCTACAGTCCATTACCTTTATCGGCTGGAATTCCGGCGGCATGAGATCAAATCCATACCAATGCTCGGCGGAGAGAAGGTGCGGCGTCCGGGCTTGGCGACGACCTCGGGGTTCGAGTTCCGCCCGGCTCACCAACCTCAGTTACCTCTGATTCGCCTTCAGGATCTTCTTGCGGAGCCGGATGGATTGGGGAGTGATTTCGACGTACTCGTCGTCGCGGATGAACTCGATGGCCTGTTCCAGGTTGAGGATGCGCGGGGGGACCAGCCGGATGGCTTCGTCCGAGGTCGATGCGCGCATGTTGGTGAGCTTCTTTTCCTTGACGATGTTGACGTTCAAGTCAGCGTCGCGCGCGTTCTCGCCGATGACCATGCCCTCGTACACCTCGGTCGTGGGACTGATGAAGATCTCGCCACGCTCCTGAAGGTTGAAGATGGCGTACGCGGTGGCGCGTCCGGGCCGGTCCGCCACCAGCGACCCCGTGGGCCGCGTGGGCATGTCGCCCTGCCACTCCAGGTAGCCTTCAAACAGCGAGTTCATGATGGCCGTGCCGCGGGTGTCGGTCAGCATCTCCGAGCGCAGCCCGATCAGCCCGCGCGAGGGCACGTGAAACTCGATCCGCACGCGTCCCGAACCGTGGTTCACCATCTTCTCCATCTTGCCCTTGCGCTTGCCCAGTTTCTCGATCACCACGCCGATGTACAGTTCAGGGCAGTCGATCACCAGCGTTTCCATGGGCTCCTGAAGCACCCCGCCCGCGCGCCGGGTGAGGATCTCGGGATTGCCCACCATCAGCTCGTACCCTTCGCGCCGCATCGTCTCGATGAGGATGGCAAGTTGTAATTCGCCCCGGCCCATCACTTTGAAGGCGTCCGGTCCGCCCGCCTCTTCGACGCGCAGCGAGACGTTGGTCAGCAGCTCCTTCTCCAGCCGCTCCCGAATGTGCCGCGAGGTGACGTATGCGCCCTCGCGCCCGCCGAACGGGGAAGTGTTCACGGTGAAGGTCATGGCGATGGTCGGCTCATCGATGGGGATGTTGGGAAGGGGCGCCGGCGTCTGGGCGTGCGTCACCGTTTCGCCGATGGTGATTCCCTCGACCCCGGCGATGGCCAGGATGTCCCCCGGGCGGCCCACGGTTTCCTCCACGCGCGCCAGGCCTTCGAAGGAGTAGAGCTTGGTGATGCGGGTCTGCTGGAGGGAGCCGTCCAGCTTGGCGATGCCCACGTCGTCCCCCAGCCGCAGCGTGCCCGTAAAGACGCGCCCGATGGCCAGGCGTCCCAGGTAGTCGCTGTAGTCGAGGTTGGCCACCAGCAGTTGCAGAACCGCCTCCGGGTCCCCGGCGGGGACAGGACAATGCTCCAGGATGGCTTCGAACAGCGGCCGCAGATCCTCGGAGGGATCGTCCAGCGAGGTCTTGGCGGCCCCCGCCTTGGCGTTGGTGTAGATGATCGGGAAGTCGAGCTGGTCTTCGGCCGCATCGAGATCGATGAACAGGTCGTAGATCTCGTTCAACACCGCCGGAATGCGCGCGTCCGGCCGGTCGATCTTGTTGATAACGACGATGGGAGGGAGCTTGGCCTCGAGCGCCTTCATCAGCACGTAGCGCGTCTGAGGCAAGGGGCCCTCGCTGGCGTCGACCAGGAGCATCACGCCATCCACCAGCTTCAGCGCGCGCTCGACCTCTCCACCGAAGTCGCTGTGCCCGGGAGTATCGACAATGTTGATCTTCACGCCGCGGTACCGCACGCCGGTGGTCTTGGCCAGGATGGTGATGCCGCGCTCGCGCTCCAGGTCGCCCGAGTCCATGACGCGCTCCATGACCGCCTCATTGTCACGGAAGATGCCGCTCTGCCGGAGCATGGCGTCCACCAGGGTGGTCTTGCCGTGATCGACATGGGCGATGATGGCGATGTTGCGGATGTTCGCGGTCCGCTCCGCGGTATTGAGCGCGGGCACGCGCTCGGCGCCCGCCATGGGAGGAATGGTCACTACTCCATGTTGACACGGCGCGCGCCCGGCGCGCCTCAGAAGTGGATCACCTCGTAGTGCTGGCCGATGAGATTGGCGATCTTGACGGCGCCGTTGGGGACGATCTCGTCCGGCTTGGGATCGAGGTCGGCGGCGGTGAGGCCATAATCCTTCAGACTGGTTTCGGCAACGACCAGATGCACGCCGGCCGCCTTGGCTTGTTTGGCGAGCGTCGCGGTCTGTTCCGGCCTGGCGCTGAGGTGACCATCCAGAAGTTCCACGCCCCGGCCGTCGGCGAGCACCACCACATCGGAGAGGTACCCGGATTTCTTTGCTGCCGTGGCGTACTGGAGCACCATGTCCAGCGAGCGGACATCCTCCAGGCCGGTGGTCAAAAGGAAAACAAGTTTGTTCGGTGAGTCTTTAGAAGACGCGCCCGCAGGCGCCGGCGTGGCCTGCGGGCCGGCCCGCAGGATCGAGGTAACCAGCAGCACCAAAGCGGCTGCCGCCAGCAGCGGCAGCGCCAGGAACTGCATTCTCTCCAGAAGGCTGCTTCTCTCTCTTGCGCTCAGGTTCATCATTCCCAGCTCCCCTCAGGCCCAGGCTGAACTCGTGCTCTTGACGTAGCCGCCAGATGTGCATGCCTGCGACACGGCGGCGCGGGCGTATGCCCAGATTCGCGACAAACCGGCTCCGTCCAGCACGCCAAAGCCTCGCCACACATTTGTACTGCACCCAAGGGGCCAAATCGGCAGACCGGCATCCCGACCCTTGCCCGGCTCCTCAAGCCGCTGTGTAGTACAGTGGAGCACTATGCCCGCCTACATCGCCGCCATCGACCAAGGGACGACCAGCACGCGCTTCATCGTGTTCGACCGGGAGGGCCGCGCGGTCGCGAGCGCGCAGAGAGAGCACCAGCAGATCTATCCGAAGCCGGGCTGGGTGGAGCACGATGCCGAAGAGATCTGGCGCCGCACCGAGGAAGTCATCGCGGAGGTGGCTCGGGAGCCGCGGGATCTCGCCGCGGTCGGGATCACCAACCAACGCGAAACCACCGTTGTCTGGGACCGGAAGACCGGCCAGCCGATCGCCAACGCCATCGTCTGGCAGGACACGCGCGTCAGTGAGGACGTCTCGAGCTTCCTCGAACGCCGCAACCAGGAGTTCTTTCGCGCCAGGACCGGGCTTCCGCTCACGACCTACTTCAGCGCCCTGAAGATCCGATGGCTGCTGGAGAACGTTCCTGGCGCGCGGGAACGGGCCGCGGCAGGCGGCCTGCTGTTCGGCAACATCGACACCTTCCTCGTCTGGAAGCTCACCGGCGGGCTGCATGTCACGGACGTCACCAACGCCAGCCGCACACAGTTGATGAACCTCGCTACGCTGAGCTGGGACCCCGAACTCCTCGATCTGTTTGACATCCCAGCCGTTATGCTGCCCCGCATTTGTTCGAGCAGTGAAGTCTACGGACGCGTTTCGGAATCGGCCCTCGCCGGCGTGCCAATAGCGGGAATTCTCGGCGACCAGCAAGCCGCCCTTGTCGGGCAGACCTGCTTCGAACCAGGCCAGGCGAAGAACACCTACGGGACCGGCAGCTTCCTGCTGCTGAACACGGGCAACCGCGCCGTTCCATCCCGGCACGGACTGTTGACCACCCTGGCTTACAAGTTCGGCTCCGCGCCCGCGGCCTACGCCCTGGAAGGCAGCATCGCCATCACCGGCGCGCTGGTTCAGTGGTTGCGGGACAACCTGGGTTTGATTCGAACCAGCGCCGACGTCGAAGCCTTGGCCCTGACGGTGGAGGACAACGGAGGCGTCTACTTCGTCCCGGCTTTCTCCGGCCTGTACGCCCCCTACTGGCAGGACGCCGCGCGCGGGGTCATCACCGGACTCACGCGCTACGCCAACAAGGGGCATCTGGCGCGGGCCGTTCTGGAGGCGACCGCGCTTCAGACCCGTGACGTGGTGGAGGCGATGGAAAAGGATTCAGGCGTGGCTCTCGACGTCCTGCGCGTGGACGGAGGCATGGTCGAGAACGGCCTGCTGATGCAGTTCCAGGCCGACATTCTCGGCCGCCCCGTGGTGCGGCCACAGGTCAAGGAGACCACGGCGCTGGGAGCCGCCTATGCCGCCGGCCTGGCAACCGGTTTCTACAAGAGTCTGGATGACTTGCGGTCCCATTGGGCCGTGAACAAGGTTTGGCGGCCGCAAATGGAGGGCGCCCGCCGCGACGAGTTGTGCCGCATGTGGGAGAAAGCAGTAACCCGTTCGTTCCACTGGATCGACTGAGGCATTCCGATTATGATGACAACCCCTGTGTTCGGTGAGTTCATGGGCACGCTGGTTCTGATTCTATTGGGCGACGGCGTTGTGGCCAATGTCGTTCTCAAGCGCTCGAAGGCGGAAGGCGCGGGCTGGATGGTGATCGCCAGCGGATGGGCTTTCGCGGTCATGGCGGGTGTGCTTACCGCGATAGCCTGCGGCAGCCCGGATGCGCACATCAACCCGGTGGTGACGCTGGGCGCGGCTATTCAATCCGGTGACTATTCGAAGCTGGCCCCATATTGGGCGGCCCAATTGCTGGGAGCCCTGGTGGGAGCCGCGCTGGTGTGGCTTCACTTCTTCCACCATTGGCGCGAAACGGAGGACCCGGCCGCCAAGCTGGGATGCTTCTGTACCATTCCGGCGATTCGCCACAAAGTGGCCAATTTCGGCAGTGAACTCATCGCCACGTTCGTCCTGGTGCTGGTGGTGTGGGCGATTTCTTCGAAAGCGGTTTCTAGTACGGGCCCGGCCCCAGGCTTGGGACCATACCTGGTTGCGGGCCTCGTGTGGGGGATCGGCCTCTCGCTGGGCGGGACGACCGGTTACGCCATCAACCCGGCACGAGACCTCGGCCCACGCCTGGCCCACGCCATCCTGCCGATTGCCGGCAAAGGCTCCTCCGACTGGTCCTACGCCCCGATTCCCATCTTAGGACCGTTGGTGGGCGGCGCTCTGGCCGGTCTTCTGGTCCGGCTGATTCAGGGCTAACGGCGGCCCCTGAGGGCGGCTGAGTTACGGGCGCGCACCGGAACCACCCTACTCCTCGAAGTCGAAGTACGCCAGATTGTTTCCGGTGTTGTAGTACAGCGTCAGTAGTTGAATGCCCTTCTCGGGGAAGCTGATCTGTCCGCAGGCCGCTTTGTTCCAGATGTGAAAATCGCCGGTGTCAAGGGGCAGCTTGCACTCGCCGGCGGGCTTGTGATTCACCGAGAACTTCACTGTGTTGGCTGCCTTGGAGTACAGAGCCACGATCTGGTATGTGCCCGCCTTCTTCACATCTACCGTGTAGTTGGTCCACTCGCCGTCGGCTTCCCAGCCGAGGTAGAGTTGCATCTTCAGGGGGACAAAGAAGTTGGGGTGGTTGAAGTCCGCCAAGTTCTTGGTGTAGGAGATATCGGCGCCTTCGTTTTCCCGGAAGTAGCAGATTGAGGCCGGGACACCGGGCTCGCAATGGTTGGGCTGGTGGTTCAGCTCGCCGCTGCCATGATTGATGACATCGGTGTCGTGATAGGCAACACCTTCCCCGCCGAGGTCATAAAGGGCGCACTGCAAACGGCCCGGAATCACCTGAAGGCCGGACTTGTGTTCCGCGTCCTTGAAAGGCTTTCCTTTGTAATCGGCGGGCGGGGCAGCCCGCAGACAGAATATCAAGATCAGCGCCGCGGCAAAAGCATCGAGTGGTTTCAACGGAAATCTCCTTGACCAGGATTTCCTTCTTGCCTTCCTGGCCAGCATCGATTGTACATCCAACCACCTCCGTTGGAGCGTTGTTCTCATCCTTTCCATCCCGAGGGACTCCGGTAACCCTCCAAGCGTGCAACTCTGTGCTCTTCCGAAGCGTCTTCATCGCCTTGCCCCCCCCATGAATGAGGGCGCCAGCAGTACTTCAAACCGGGGCGTACTAAAGCACCACTGGAACTTAAGTACCTCAGTCCTATTGAGCTTATGGCCTCTTTAGTCTTATCCTTTTCGAAGACTCCCAGGAGGACAGCATGACAAGTGTACGACGTTGCGGTCTGTACTGGCTGACGGCATTAGCGTTGCTGATGACCTCTGTGGCGGCGGCTGCGCCGCAGGGTGCGGATGCCAAGATCGATCCCGGCTTGATGCGCGCGCTGCTTGACAGCCAGGATGGGACGGCGGCTTTTTTTGTCGTTTTCGGAGAGCGCACTCCGTTGGCCGCAGCTTACGGGATACGCGACTGGGCCGCTCGGGGCCGCTTCGTGGTCCAGAGCCTGCAGGCCACGGCCAACCGCAGCCAGAATGGTGTCCGGGGATACTTGCAGGGGCGGGGAATCGACTTCTCCCCGTTCTGGGTCGTAAATGCGGTCTACATCCCGGACGGCACGCTCGATCTGGCGCACGCCTTGGCCCAAAGACCCGAGGTGGCGGCGATCATGCCCAATGTGATCTTCACCATCCCGGATCCGCAAGCCACGCAGAACGCAGTGCAATCCGTTGGATGGAACATCTCGCTGATCCGAGCAGACGGTGTTTGGAGCGCCTTCTCGGATACGGGCGCTGGCATCGTTGTGGCGAACATCGACACCGGCGTCCAGTACAATCATCCGGCCTTGGTGAGCCAGTACCGAGGCACCCTGGTTGGCGGCGGCTTTAGCCACGCCGGCAATTGGTATGACCCAGCTAACAAGTGTGGCGGCGCCCCTTGTGACAACGTGGGCCACGGGACGCACACCATGGGGACCATGGTGGGTACGGGTGGGATCGGGGTGGCGCCGGGAGCGAAGTGGATCGCCTGCAAGGGTTGCGAGAGCGGCAGTTGCAGCAGTTCGTCCTTAATCTCCTGCGCGCAGTGGGTCATGGCGCCGGGTGGGAGCGCTGCGAACAGACCGAACATTGTCAACAACTCCTGGGGGGGCGGCAGCGGTAGCACGTGGTATCAGTCCTACGTGCGGAATTGGGTGGCGGCCGGGATCTTTCCAGCGTTCTCCAACGGGAACAGCGGCCCCAACTGTGGCACTGCGAACTCGCCGGGCGACTATCCCGAATCCTTCGCCAGTGGCGCCACGGATTCCGTCGATGCGATTGCCAGTTTCTCGTCTAGGGGCCCCTCTGCGTTCGGGGGAATCAAGCCCAACGTGAGCGCCCCGGGGGTCAGCATCTACTCGAGCGTCCCCACCGACAGTTACGCCTACTACAACGGAACCTCGATGGCCAGCCCTCATACGGCTGGCGTCGTGGCGCTGCTGTGGGCCATCCGGCCGGGCTACAAGGGCAACATCTCCGCCACCGAGTCGCTGATCGCGGGGAATGCGGTCGGCCTGGGAACCACGCAGACTTGCGGAGGCATTTCCGCCGGCCTGAGCCCCAACAATACGTACGGCTACGGTCGCATAGACGCGCTGCAGACGGTGAATGCCGGCGGGAGCGCGCCGAACCAGCCTCCGACGGTCACAATCACGGCACCCAGCACGGACGGTCAGCAATTCAACTGTCAAACCGCAGTGAGTTTTGCCGCGACGGCATCGGATCCGCAGGATGGTACTCTGACCAGCACCATCCAATGGTCCGGCGCAGGAACATCGAGCGGCACGGGTGGCAACATCACCAGAACTTTCAGTTGCACTGAACTGGGTAACCGCACGGTTACTGCCACGGCCACCGACAGCGTGGGCTTGAGCGCCAGCGACAGCGTGATCGTCAACATCGTTAACCCCAACGGCCCGCCGGCGGCGCCCTCCAGCCTGACGGCCAGGGTCTCCAGCCGAATTGTCAACCTGAGCTGGGTCGACAACTCCAACAACGAGACCGGGTTCAACGTATACCGGCGGTCGCAGACTGGAAAGAAATGGGGCAACTGGGTGAAGATTGCCTCTGCCAACGCCACCAGCTACGGCGATTCAACTGCTCCTGTTGGCAATAACCAGTACTACGTTACCGCGTACAACGGGTCTGGCGAGTCCGCTCCGTCGAACACGGCGAGCGCGAAGGTGAAGTAGCCGCTTGGTGTTCACATGGCTGTGACTTTGGTCATCGACCCCGCGCCTGGGGCTTGCTATTCTGGGCTCAGCCGACGCAAGGAGCGTTTGGATGAGCGAACTCATTGACAACAAGGCACATCGTGTCCGCACACTGAAGGACATCATCAAGCACCTGCACGCTGGGCAGCCGCCTGACCAGGTGAAAGACCGGCTCAAGGCGCTGGTGGGGGAAACAGATTACTCGGAGATCGTGGCCATAGAGCAGGAGCTCATGGCCGAGGGAATGCCGGTCGAAGAGGTCCAGTGCATGTGCGACCTGCACTCCCAGGTCACCCGGGAGGCCCTGGTGCAGCTTCCGGCCAAGCCGGTCGCGCCCGGGCATCCAGCGGACACCTTCCGCCAGGAGAACGAAGCCCTGCGTGGAGTCATTGCGAGAATGCGGGAGGCTGTGGCCGAGTCCTCCCTGATGGCATGGCGTCAGGCGTACAACGACCTCATGGATGTCGAGAAGCACTACCAGCGCAAGGAGCACACCTTCTTCCCGTACCTGGAGCGGCACGGCATCACTGGACCTTCCAAAGTAATGTGGGCCAAGGACGACGAAGTGAGAGGGCTGTTGAAGAAACTCGGTGAGGCGGCTGCCGGAGAGTGGGACGCCGCGGTCAGGAGTCTGGCCGAGAGGGCGATCGGCGCCGTGGAAGAGATGATGTACAAGGAGGACCACATCCTCCTGCCGATGTGCCTGGACACTTTCACCGAAGAAGACTGGGCCGAGGTGTGGTTGTCGTCCCCGCGCTACGGCTGGTGCCTGGTCGAGCCGCGAGACGGATACCGGCCTTCGGAAGCGGTCGTCAAGAAGGGGCTCAACCTCCCCGTGGGCGAAGGCATCCAACTGCCCACGGGCCGCCTGGCGGTGGAACAGTTAGTCGGTATCTTCTCCACGCTTCCCGTGGACGTCACCTTTGTGGATGCCGAGGATCGTGTGGCTTTTTTTTCAGAGGGACCGGACAGGGTCTTCGCCCGCAGCACCGCCATCATCGGCCGCAAAGTGCAGCATTGCCATCCTCCCCGAAGCGTGGAAGTGGTGGACCGGATACTGACGGATTTCCGCGAGGGCCGGCAGGACGTCGCCGAGTTCTGGATCCACCTGGAAGGCCGTTTCGTGCACATCCGATATTTCGCCGTGCGCGACGCGGAGAAGCGCTACCTGGGCACGTTGGAGGTGACGCAGGACCTGACGCGCATCCGCGGTCTCGAAGGGGAACGCCGCCTGCTCGAGTACAATTAACCGTCAGAACTCGCGCTGCTCTTGCCGTCGGGCGTGTTCAAGCCGTCCTGTAATGGGGCAGGGAAGTCCTTGATGAGCGCCGCCGTTTCCCTGGCCGCCTGGGCGCTTCTTTGGGCAAGCGTGCTTACCTCCTCCGAGACAACGGCGGAGCCAAGCCCGCTTTGGCCGGCTCTGGCGGCCTCCACCGCCGCGTTGAGAGCCAGAAGACTTGTCTGGAACTCAATCTGGTTGATGATCCCCATGAGGTTGGCAAGCATACCGCTCGACACCTACCTCCTTTTATCGGCTGGATCGCACCCGGACCTTAGGGGCCTGCTGGACAGGGCCGCATGAAGTATTCTACGATAGCGCTTGCAGCAAGGCCCGAATAGAGAGACAACACGAGCGATTCCCATGAGAACCACGTTGGCAATGTCAATACTGACATGCGGCTTGTGTTGGGGACAGGCTGCGGACGACTGCAAGCCTTCGACACTCAACATCCCTAACGCGCAGTACCCCTGCGTCTATCCCGATAATCGGGTGGCGTTCCGCGTGCTGGCGCCCGATGCCCAAAAGGTTCAGGTGCGACTGGGTGGGACCCACGACATGACCCGCGGCGCGGACGGGATGTGGAGCGTCATTATCCCGCCGCAAGTGGTGGGCTTCCACTACTACACCCTGGTTGTGGACGGCGTTCAAGTAGCCGATCCGTCGAGCGAGACGTTTTTCGGATCCGGCTGGGAGAACAGCGGGATCGAGATTCCCGAGAAAAGCGGCGGGGAGTATTATGAACCGCAGAACGTGCCGCACGGGGAGGTGCGCTCGCGTTGGTACTTCTCCAAGGTCACGGGCAAGTGGCGGCGCTGCTACGTCTACGCGCCTCCCGGCTATGACAGCAGCACGAAGACGCGCTATCCGGTCCTGTACCTTCTGCACGGCTGGGGAGAAAACGAGCGGGGTTGGCACATTCAGGGTCATGTGGACTTCATCATGGACAACCTGATCGCGGCCAAGAAGGCGAAGCCCATGCTCATCGTCATGGACAACCTCAACGCCGTCAAGCCGGGCGAGGACGCGTCGATGTTCGCGGCTCGACGTGGACCTACCCCAGCGGCGCCGGGTGCCGCGCGTGGAGGCGGCGCACCGGCGGAAGCCGCCAGGCGGGGAGGCGGCATTCCCGCGAATTTCGGCGGAACATTCACCGAAATGATGCTCACAGATCTGATCCCCATGGTCGAGCGCACCTACCGGGTGCTCCCCGGCCGGGAGAACCGTGGCATGGCCGGGCTGTCGATGGGAGGAATGCAGACGTTTCAGACGACCCTGAGCAACCTGGACAAGTTCGCCTATATCGGCGGATTCAGCGGCAGCAGCGGCGGCAGGGGCGGATTTGATCCCAAGACGTCCAGCAACGGCGTGTTCGCCGACGCGGCCGCATTCAACAAGAAGGTCAAGGTCCTCTTTTTGGGCATTGGTTCCGTGGAAGGGAACAGCGCGAAAACGTTCAGCGAGGCGCTCACGAAGGCCGGCATCCACAACGTGTACTTCGAATCGCCGGGCACCGCGCACGAGTGGCTGACCTGGCGCCGATGCCTGAACGATTTCGCGCCCCGGCTTTTCAAATAAGCGCGGAGCGGCCCTCTTTCACGGTGGCGCCTGCTAGAGGAACTGGCCGTCGAAAGACCGTTCGTTGTCTCACTCTTTGGTCGGCTCGAAGAAACCCGGCTGCTTGACCCATTTCTCGAGAACTCCCAGGTTGTAATCGAAGCCCAGGCCCGGCCCATCCGGCACCGCAACGAAGCCGTCGTTGATGATCGGTTTCGGCACGCCACTCACCACGGACAGGAATTCTTCGGTGTGGTCGCCGTTGTGGAATTCGAGAGCCATGAACTGCTCCGTGGCCGCGGCGGTCCGTGGCGATGGGGATACTCCACCCGACTTGCTCGCGAACCGCGGCGCAGTAATCTTCGACCGCCCGCAGGCCCTTCTCGGTGATTTGGCCGCCGGTGAACTGGTGGGGAGCCCGGGGCATCCCTCCCAGACCGGTCGCGGTCATCGCCGGGGGCCTGACCACGTTTCCCGCCCCGGCAAGCCCGGCGACGCCGAGGTCGCCGAGGTGACGGTAGTGAGAAGGGTTCTCCTCGAAATGCCGGATGATTTGGTTGACATTGGTGGTCTTTTCTTTACTTCACCGGGTTCCCGTCGGCGTCGATGATGCGAACTTCGCCCAGATTCAGCTTGCGGACGCCGTCCTCGATCTTGGCGCGGTCGCCGACCACGACCCACGCGATGCTATCCGGATGGTCCAACTGTTCCGCCGCCGTCGCCATGTCTTTGGCCGTCAGCGCTCGCACTTTGGCGGAATAGGTCTGGTAGTAGTCGTCCGGCAGCCCAAATTGCACGATCTGGGTGATGGCCCCCGCGACGGCGCTCATGGACTCGAAAGAGCCAGGCAAGCTGAGCGTCAGGGTGTCCTTGGCCATGGTGAGCTCCTCTGGCGTCACAGGGCGTTCGCGGAGCACCTGGCGCAGTTCCTTGTTGATTTCGCTCAGTGCGTCCGCGGTCTTGTCGGCCTGCACCGGGGCGGCCGCTGCGTACAACCGCTGGCCGCGCGCGCCGGGGAGCCCCGTGCTTGCGCCATAGGTCCAGTGCTTGTCCTCGCGCAGGTTCATGTTGATGCGTGAGATGAAAGCTCCGCCCAGGATCGTGTCCAGGGCCTCGATGGGGATCTCATCCGGGTTTGATTTTGGCGGTGCCAGCATCCCGGCAAAAACCGTCGATTGGATCGATCCCGGCCGATCCACCAGGTAGATGACGGGCTTCGCCGGGGGCGTCACCGTGGCGATGCTCTTGTTGGGAGTCTCGCCCGCTTTCCAACCCTGGAGTAGCTTCTCGAGTTTCGGAGTGATCTCGGCCAGTGTCGTATCCCCGACCACGACCAGGGTTGAGCTGTTGGGCCGGAACCAGGACTGGTGGAACTTCACCAGATCCTCGCGGCGGATTGCGGAAACCGAGGGCTCGGTTCCGTTGCCGCTCGACGGGTTTCCGTAGGCGTGCCCGCTGCCGTAAAGAATCGCAGGCAGCACTCGGCGCGGAATGGAGTTGGGAGTGACCTTCTCGCGCTGGATCGCCGCGATCTGGAGTTTCTGCTCCCGGGCGAAATCCGCTTCCGGGAAAGACGGGTTCAGGATGACGTCACCATAGACCGCCAGCGACCCGTCCAGATTGGCCTTGAGGGCGGAGAGCCGCAGCATGCACAGATCCAGGTTGGAGGAGGCCGAGAGCTGCGCGCCCAAGCGCTCCAACTCCTCGCTGATCTGAAGCGAGCCGCGGGTGGTGGTTCCCTCATCGATCATGGACATCTCCAGGCGCGCCGTTCCTGGCCGGGCGAGTTGGTCGGCGGCGTAGCCTGCGTCCACCAGGAGGGTGAGATTGACGAGGGGCAGTCCGTGCCGTTCGGCCAGGATCACCTTCAGGCCGTTTGAGAGAGTGGCGCGCTGAAGCTTCGGCAGCCGCGGCTCGGGCGCCGGGCCGGGCTCGGGAACCTTGCTACGTTCCACGTCCGCCGCTGTCGCCTTGTAGTTCGGGAACGGGTGGACCTCCAGGGCGTACACCCCGTCGGAGAGCCAGCGGACGCTCGCCGACTTCACATCGGCAACGGTGCTCTCGCGCACCCGCTGCAATTCGCTCTTATAGGCTTCCGGATTTCCTGCGAAGACCTGCCCGCGAGCCAGCACGTCGGACTTGCCGCCGAAGCCGCCGATGCGCTCGATGCCGCGCAGGAATCCGGCCACGTAGCGCGTCTTTTCCAGATCCAGCTCCGCCTGCGTGGGTCCGGCGTCCAGGAACTTGCGAAGCTCATCGTCCACGGCTGCCTCGACCTTGGCGAGGTCCACTCCCGGCCGTGCCGTGGCTTCGATGGTGAACTGTCCCGCGATCTCCCGCAGGTCCACGTAAGCGCTCACGTCGGTGGCAAGCTGATCGTCGTACACCAGCCGCTTGTAGAGCCGGCTGGTCTTGCCCTCGCCCAGAACGCTGGAGGCAAGGTCAAGGTACGTCGAGTCGCGATCAAAACTTTGGGGCACGTTCCAGACCTTGTAGATCCGGGCTTGCGGGACGCGATCCTGAAGGATCTGGCGCTGTGCGCCGGTGCGCTTGGCGATCCAGGCCTCGTGCTTGGCGATGGGAGGGCCCGGAGGGAAGGAGCCAAAGTACTGCTCCACCTTCTCCCGCGCCGTCTTCGCGTCGATGTCCCCCGCGATGACCAGCACGGCGTTGGAAGGCCCGTAGTAGGTGCGAAACCACTCGCGCACATCCTCCAGAGACGCGGCGTTGAGGTCCACCATCGAGCCGAGGACGGTCCAGGAGTACGGATGCCCGGCCGGGTAGGTGCTCTCGGTGACCAGGTTATCGACCAGCCCGTAAGGCTGGTTCTCGTACTGGCGTTTTTCGTTCTGCACCACGCCGCGCTGCTCATCGAGCTTGGCCTGATCGATGGCGCCCAGCATGTATCCCATGCGGTCCGACTCCATCCACAGGGCCGTGTCGAAAGCGGAGGTGGGCACGTCCTGGAAGTAGTTGGTGCGGTCGTTGCTGGTGGTGCCGTTCAGGTCGGTGGCGCCGATCTTTTCGAGCACCTTGAAGTAGTCCGAGTTGAAGTGCTCGCTTCCATTGAACATCAGGTGCTCGAACAGGTGAGCGAACCCGGTCTTACCGGGCCTCTCGTTCTTGGAGCCGACGTGGTACCAGATGTTGACGGCCACAATGGGGACCTTGTGGTCCTCGTGCACCAGCAAAGTGAGCCCGTTCGGCAGCACGAATTTCTGGTAGGGGATGTCGATGTTGACCTGCTGCCCGAAAGCGGGCGCGAGCAGGAGCAGGATGACGGTCAGCAAAACCGCGTGTCGCATGGTCTCCCTCCTACGAATGTCTTCTCGATCGTGATTTTCTTGCGAAGCTCGTCGAATCGAAATTGTACGATGTCCGCGCGGTCGCCCGGAACCAGGCCGCCTTGCCGGCCGGCGATGCGGCCGACGCGCGCCGGGTTGACGGTGGCCATGGCCACGGCCTCGCGCAGGGATAGGCCGGCGAGTTTCACCAGGTTGCCGATGGCCCGGTCCATGCTCAGAGCGGAAGCCGCCAGCCCGCTGTGGTCCGCAAGCAGGATGCGCTGGTCCCCGGTCAGCACGACCTCCAACTCGCCGAGACGATAGCGCCCGGGTGCGCACCCCGCCGGCGCGGCGCTGTCGGTGACGAGCACGGATCGATCCACTCCTTTCGCGCGCAGCGCCACCTTCAGAAACGCCGTGTTCAGGTGTACGCCGTCCACGATGAAAGCGGCGGCCAGGCGGTCTTCGGCGAGCTGGTCCCAGATGGAGTTCGATCGCAGCGGCACAACGCGGCTGGCGGCGTTGCCGAGGTGCGTGGACATGGCCGCGCCCGCCTCCACCGCCGCCCGGATCTGCTCGCCCGTGGCGCGCGTGTGCCCGATGCTGGCTACGATGCCACGGCTCACCAGTGTCTCGATGAAGCGGGCCGCCTCCGGCCACTCGGGAGAGAGGGTCACCAGGCGAATCAAGCCACCAGCGGCATCCTGCCATCGCTCGAACTCTTCCAGGTCCGGAGGGCGGACCCATCCTCGAGGATGGGCGCCCCGTGGCCCATCTTCGGGTGATATGTACGGCCCTTCCAGATGAAAGCCTTCGATGGACTTTCCTTCGGGAATGCTCTCGCGGGCCATCGCCAGGTTGCGCAAAGCGCCGGCCATGCTTTCGACCGGCCCCGTGATTACCGTGGGCAGGAAGCGGGCAACGCCATGGGCGCCGAGGGCGCGAATCGCACGGCCGATCTCTTCGGGCGGCGTGTCCGCGGAGTTGAAGTCGACTCCCGCGAATCCGTTCACTTGCAGGTCGATCCACGCCGGCGCCAGCCAGGGCGGATCCTGGATTCCTCCGACTGCGGGCTCCACCGCCTCGATCGTGGTTCCGAAAGAAATCTCGACTTGCTCGCCGTTGCCGAGATTGACCCCGGAACATTTCATAGAGGCGCTGCTTTATTCACAGTATAGTCACAGGGCCGCAAGGCTCAAGCCGCACAAAAGAGAGGAAAAGAAAACTGTTGAAAAGGGGCGGAAATCACAAATTTGGGATGGCATTTGCCGGAAAGGCCTGCTAAAAAAGATCCATAGATTGTGAGCGCGCCCCGGGGCGGATGATCTCGGGGGAGGTGGCCGTCCAGGGTCGCGCTCCGACTAATTCCTCAGCGGGCTCCCACCGATTCGGACACGTTCACCGGCGTCAGCCAGCCGTAGCGATCCGGTTTGCTCCCTTCGATGATCGCGAAAAACTCTTTCTGCAGCTTCTCGGCGATCGGCCCGCGCCGCCCCTTGCCGATCACGATCTTGTCGACGGAGCGAATCGGCGTGATCTCCGCCGCCGTGCCCGAAAAGAAAACCTCGTCGGCGATGTACAGCATCTCGCGCGGCACCAGAGTCTCCACCAGCGGGATGCCCAGATCCTGCGCCAGCCGGATCACCGTGTCGCGAGTGATGCCGGGGAGCACGGAAGCTCCCAGCGGCGGAGTGTAGATCTTCCCGTCGCGCACGGCGTAGATGTTCTCGCCCGAGCCCTCGCTCACATATCCGCTGGCATCCAGCGCGATGCCCTCCGAGTAGCCGTTCATGATCGCCTCCATCTTAATGAGCTGGGAGTTCATGTAGTTCGCACCGGCCTTGGCCATGGCGGGAAGCGTGTTCGGCGCGATCCTGGTCCAACTGGAGACACAAACGTCCACGCCGCTGGCGAGCGCTTCCTCGCCCAGGTACTTGCCCCATTCCCAGCAGGCGACGAACACCTCGATGGGATTGCGGAGCGAATAGACGCCCATTTCGCCGTAGCCGCGCAGAGCGATGGGCCGGATGTAGCAGGACTTCATCTTGTTGACGCGCACCAATTCCACCATTGCCTCGGCGAGCTGGGCGATGCTGTAAGGGATCTCCATGCGGTAGACTTTGGCGGAGTCCACCATGCGGCGCACGTGATCGCGCAGGCGGAACACGGCCGGCCCGGAGGCCGTCTGGTAGCAGCGGATGCCCTCGAAAACCGAGGTGCCGTAGCTTATGACATGGGAGAGCACATGGATCTTCGCCTCGTCCCAAGCAATGAAGCGGCCGTTGTGCCAGATCTTTTCAGTGGGCGTCAACATGCTCACGATTATAGCAACCGTGCGAGCACGCTCACGGCGGCGTGCGGGGAAGGGAACTCGGCGGCTGCCCCGCCGGCCAAATGATCGCCCGACAATACGACGCCATCCTGTTTGACTTCGACGGAGTGCTCGTGGACAGCGAGCCAGTCCACTTTCAATGCTGGGCTGAAGCTCTTAAGCAACTGGGCATTCAAGTAGATTGGGACACTTATGTGAAGTATTGCATCGGAATTCCGGATCGTCAGGCGGTGGAGTTCCTTTGCCAACGCACTGACCCGCCGGTGGACGTCGAGACGGCCTGGGCGCAGTATCCGCGCAAGCAGCAATTGTTTCGGGCGCGGATGCTGGAGGCGCCGCCGTTCAGCCGGAATGTGATCGATCTGATCCATTCCTTGTCCGATTATGGCTTGGCTGTGGTGACCGCCAGCGCCAGGAGCGAGATCGAACCGTTGCTGGAGCGTGCGGGGATTCGCAGCCGTTTCGGCGCGGTCGTGTGCCGCGAGGACGTGGCGCGGAACAAGCCGGCGCCGGACCCATACCTGTTGGCGGCGCGGCTGTTGGGAGCGACGCGCGCGCTGGTCGTCGAGGACTCCGAGGTGGGCGCCGCCAGCGGCCGGGCAGCAGGGTTCGAGGTGCTGCGGGTAGCTGGCCCAACCGTCGTTTCCAGGCTCGTACTTGAGCGCCTTCAGATCACTGCGGGTCGCCGCCCATGAGGAGACGCTTTTCGATGTCCACGACCCGTTGTTCTAGGTTGTTGATGCGAAGGTCCGCTGCGGCGTTGACGTTGGAAACGTCGGCGGTGAGCTTGCGGAATTTGATCTCCGCGTGCTCCTGATACTGGAAAAACGCGCGGAGCAGCTTCGTCTCCGTCTCGTGAAGCATGGCGCGCATAGCCCCTAGGATCTCGCCTTTGAGAGCGTCGAGGTCGGCCTTGGTGGCTGGCTGGTGGTTGTCCATGCGATCAGATTCAAGTATACCCCCGAGCACTACGAAGCGGCTGAGCGAAATCGGTCTGCAACTTCCGATAACAGGTATTATGACAACTATTCTGGCAATAATATAGTTGACTCAGCGGATGCGGGGTGTTACCCTGCCCGTAGTGGGGGGTTTGCGTAATGGTTGCCTCCCGCCCGGGCACTTCTCTTGAACACTTCGCCCACATTGCTGGCGGGAATCGGTGGAAGGAAGTCTTCATTCAGATGCTGACCGCCTGTTTCGATGGAGCGCCCAAGGATACTCCCGAATTCAAGGTACTAGTGGTTGCGGGGTTCGCAGGATTTGCTGACGTCTGGGACGAGTTTGAGCAGCAGTGGCAAAAGCGGCTGGACGCCGATGGGTTGCCCTACTTCCACGCTGGCAGCTTCGCTCATTCCGAAGAACCATTCAAAGACGGATGGAAAGGAGATGAGCCAAGGCGTATATCCCTCAGTTCCGACCTCATGGGGATCATCGAAGGGTACGGCCTCCGAAAGTTCGGATGCGTTGTAGCCCTCGATGACCTTAAGCAGTTCAAGAGAGACAAGGCCGACCAGTTGGCGAAGATAGGCCCCGAGATGGACGCCTTCACCTTGGCCGCGATGAGGGCAGCGGACCAATTCCACGCCTACGCCCTACGGGAAGGCATTACCCACAACGTGCGTTGCGTGTTTGAAAAGGGCGATCCTGAGCGGCTTCTTCGGGCGGTATTCAAACAACAGGGTTACCAGGAGCCAGACTTTGAGTGGAACAGGCACGTAGTGACCAGCAAGGGGTTCAGTCGTGACGGGTTCAGGGGGCTCCAAGCAGCAGGGTGGATCGCCTACGAATACTACCTAGACGCAAAGCGGACATTGGGCTTTGAGGACCGCAAGGACAGATGGGCGATGGAGCGTTTTGAGAAATTACCTGGGGAGATCCAGATAGAAAGATCCAGCGCCGTTCAGCGACTCATCAAGGGGGATTCATGATGACAGGCCCCCGTAGTAGTATGGCGGAGTGCGGAAACTATTCAAGTGGCTATGGAATGCAATTGCTAACGCGCAGGTGGTTTTCACGGCCTGGGGGTGGATGGGGTTTCCGAACGTATTGGAGTGCACCCCAAAAGTGAGACA
Organism: Bryobacterales bacterium; assembly: GCA_963798455.1. Taxonomy (GTDB): domain Bacteria; phylum Acidobacteriota; class Terriglobia; order Bryobacterales; family Bryobacteraceae; genus CAWCTD01. The sequence goes on along the minus strand of CAWCTD010000003.1, from coordinate 1,222,454 downwards.
CGAAGTTAAGGGGCCGAATACATTGAATGGAGAGAGGTATGGATTTGGCCCGACGAGTTTACAGCCGCGACCTGAAGGTTGCTGCGATGCGAGAGATCGACACTGGGCGGACGGTCGGTGAGGTCGCCCGCCAGTTGGAACTGAGCCCGCACCTGCTGGAACGGTGGCGGGGCGAGTGGCGAGCGCGCGGTGAATCGGCCTTTCCGGGAGTAGGCCGGCGTGGAATGTCTCCCGTCTTGACGGAGTTGCAGCGGATCGCCGAGTTGGAGCGCAAGATTGGCCAACTGGCGATGGAGAACGATTTTTTAAAAAAGGCCTTGCGGCATTTCAGGGATCATCACCCACCCACCGTCGTCACTGGCGAGGTTGCTTGTTTGAAGAGATCCGGGAAGCTGGCACCCAAGGCCAAGCCGTGAATGCCCTGTGCCAGATGACCGGACTGAGCCGGGCCAGCTACTACCGCTGGCGAGTGCCACCGCAGGACTGCCCGGTGGAGATGGAGTTGCGTGACGCGATGCAAGACATCGCCCTCCAGTCCCCGGCCTATGGCTACCGCAGGATCACGGCGGAGCTCGAGCGCCGCGGCTTTGAGGCGAACCACAAGCACGTGCTGCGTCTGATGCGTGAGGATAACCTGCTGTGCCTGCGCCACAAGTCCTTTGTGGTCACGACCGATTCACGGCATGCTCTGCCGGTCTACCCGAACCTGGCGCAAGGCATCCTCCCTGATGCGATCAACCAACTCTGGGTCGCCGACATCACCTATATCCGGCTGCGCAGGGAGTTTGTGTACTTGGCGGTGTTGCTGGATGCGTTTTCGCGGCGAGTGATCGGATGGGCCCTGGGCCGCACCTTGGAGGCCCAGTTGGCCCTTTCCGCACTGCGGATGGCGCTGCGCCAGCGCCATCCGGGGCCAGGGCTGGTGCATCATTCCGATCGTGGCGTTCAGTATGCCTCATATGACTACACCGATCTGCTGAAAGAGCACAAGATCAGGATCAGCATGAGCCGCAAGGGGAATCCGTACGACAATGCCGCCTGCGAGTCCTTCATGAAGACGCTGAAGTACGAGGAGGTTTACCGAACCGAGTACCGGGACTTGGCCGACGCCTACGCCTCGATCGGTGAGTTCATCGAGCGTGTCTACAACCAGCAAAGACTCCACTCGGCTCTGGGCTATGTGCCACCGGCCGAGTTCGAGCAGAACGCGGGGGCCCGACCATGAGGTTGCTCGGCGACCGGATCTTCACCGGGGGGCTCCGCCCCCAGGCCCCTGGGATTTATCGCCTTCCGGCCAAAATGGCTGCTTTCGGAGGCGGCCAAGGCCGCCCCCTGCCATTCCGGCTGCTGAGTCGGCGCTCGGGTTGCGTCCCCGCAGTGCCCTATCCTCCGCTCAGGTACTTCCAGAGTGGAAAACATCAACCCCGCCGTGCAATACTTTTCCATCGAACGGCGACTACCCCCTTAACTCGCTGTCTCACGCCAGGGGTTCACTTCAGTATGGAGGGGGTCAGTGAGCGGGGCAATCTCTGGGGCGCTGTCTTTGGTAGCATCCTTTGGCCTGGCCTGGCCTTGGCTGATGCCGTTCTTTTTGGCGGTCTGGCTGCTCGTGATGTCGCTATGGGGGAAGCTAATTCCCAGGTTCACCATTGAGCAGCTAGACAAGTGGGACGCGATGGTGAGGCGGCTCCAGCGGCGGCTGAATAGTACGTCGGGGCGGCCCACCTTGCCGGAATTGATCCATTCCGAACCGGATTTCGGAAGACTCAAACCGTTCCTCGGTAAAGAGATGATTGCCGTGTGTGAGGGCGCACTAGACGCTTCCCCGATCATCACAGGAGATCCGCTGTGCCCAGAACTGCGGCGCATTCAGAACCGATTGGACCGGCTCAGGGCGAGGCGGTTCTGATTACGGCTATTATGGGGACAGTTTATGCCCAGCAAGGAGTTTGCAGAATTCACCCGCATGACGGAAAAGGTGTTAGCCGTCTCGCGTTCCGAGTTGATGCGGCGCGAAGCCGAGTATCAGAGAGGGGCGAAGCTGAGGCCCCGGCGCGGCCCCAAGCGCAAGGCTACGAAGACCGCTTAGGGCCCCGCTTCAAGCGACCGGGTTTAGTTAGGCGTCGTACCACCCACCTTGCCGGTGACTTCGGCATAGGTCAACCGCTTCCTCAGAACCATCCCCGCCAGAATTCCCAGCCGGTCGGAGTCGGGCTGCTCACGATGGTTGTAGCGGAACGCCTGCTCTTCCACGTAGCGAAACAGGTGGAACGGCTCGACGCTGACGTAGGTTCCCTTGATGCCCCTCTTCAGCAGGCTCCAGAAGTTCTCCAGGGTGTTGGTGTGCGCCTTGCCATCCACGTAGGTCTTGGCGTGGTTGACGGGCTGATGAAAGTAGTCTGCACAGAGGCCGCAGTACGCCTTGGCTTCATCGGTGAACAGGTAAGAGCCGGGAGCTACATGTCGCCGCACATTGTCATGGAGGGTGATCTGCTCGGCGTCTTCGATCACGGTCGCCCTCACTTCGCTTCCGCGCGCCAAGATACCCTGCACACCAGTCTTCCCAGAAATGCCGCCACCCTTGCCCTGCAACAGACGGGCCTTGCGGCTCTTGTGCATGTTTGCAGCCTTCCCACCGACGTAGGTTTCATCGACTTCAACCTCACCGGACAGCTTTCCAGCGGGGCTGTCCTGCATGGCAAGCCGGATTCGGTGAAGCATGAACCATGCGGTCTTTTGGGTGACACCCAAGTCCCGAGCGACTTCATAAGAACTGACCCCGTTCCGGCAGTTCGCCACCATCCACATGGCGATCAGCCACTTGTCCAGGCTGATGGGAGAGTCCTCGAAGATGGTCCCGACCTTTACGCTGAACTGGCTCTTGGGGTGCCGGCTCTTGCACTGCCAAACGCGGCGAGAAGGCAGGAACGATACCTCTTTGGAGCCGCAGGTAGGGCAAACGACGCCTTTCGGCCAGCGCCTATCTGCCAAATACTTCAAGCAGTTGTCGGGGGAAGAGAAGTAAAGGATTGCATACTGCAGGGTGCTGATTTCGTTTGCCATGCTTCAATCATACAGGAGAATGCCTGATGTGTCAAGTATATTATTGCCACTATTCTGCACGCCCCTATCGACACAACACCTTGCCCGGCGCAAAAAAGGAGGCCCGCCCCCACCAGCGTGGGAACGGGCCTCAAGGGAAGAAGCCTAAACCAAAACCCGCGCGATCCTACCGCCTGCCGTGCCCTCCACCACCGCCGCGCCCACCGCCTCCCCCATGCGACGGCGCAGAACGGCCGCCGCCTCCACCGCTCGGCGCCCGCATCGACCCCCCGCTGGGCGCCGACTGCATCCTCGGGGCTTCCATCCTGGGGGCGGCCTGCCGCTCGCGCACGATGGGCGGGCTGATCCGAAGAGGCTCGCTCCTCGGAGCGGCCTGCGGCGGCTCCGTCCGCATTTGCGGCGCGCGGTCCGCGCTACGCGGCGCGGCCGCGGATGGCGCTGGGGCGCTCCTCATGCCCGGGTTCGCCCCCGGCCGCGCGGCAGGCTGATCGGACGACCGCACTGAGCCGGCCCCACTCGGTCCGCCGAAACGGCGCCATCCGGCGTTGCCGTTCTCGGCGGGCGATGGCAGCGTCACGGCGTTGCCCTGCCCCCTCGGCTGGACTTCGGCACGCGCGGCCGGAGCTTGGAATCCGCCCGCTCTGGCCCCGCCCGCCGCTGTCCCGGATCGCACTGCCGCGGGCTCTCCAAAGGTTCTGCGAGCGGCTCGCTCCATGCTCCTTTGCTGCTGCTCAAAGGGAACCCGCTCCACTTGCGACGCTGGCCTGCGCGTGACAAAACGTTGGTTGGCCGGCGCCCGAACCGCGGGCGCCATGACGGCCTGCCGGTTGGAAAACCGCAAGCTGCTCCTGTCGGGGACCATGGGAAGCTGGCCCCTTACCAAGCTGACGTCGCGCAACTGATTCTCACCGACCCGGAAGTGACCGCCTCCGAAACGCCCGAACTGCGAGGCCTCCATGCCCGTGATGCCATTGGCTGCTCGCGCATTGCGGTACGCGTTGTAGATGTTGGTGTTGTTGACAATGTGGACGCTGTCACCAATGTAACCGCCGTTGCGATACCCGCGATAGAGGCCGCGCCCGTACCAAGGATAGTAAGCCTCATGCGGCGCCAAGGGGATCCAGCCGACGCGGCCAAACCCGAGACCGACCCCGCCGCCGCCCCAGCCGACAAAGGCCACCAGCCCGGGGCTCCAGTACTGGCGGCTGCGCAGCCCGCCGGGATACCAGCACCATCCGTAACCAGATCCCCAGAACCACCGGCCGTAGTGGAAGGGCGCCCAACCCCAGGGGTCGTAACTCATCCACGTCCAGCCGTAATAATCCTCCCAACCCCAGCTCCCGTTATAGTAGGGAGCCCAACCGGCATCCACCCGCGGAGACCAGACATCTCCGTAGGGCGGCACATCTACCCAAGATCCGTAGTTGCCCAGGTCCTCAGCCCCATAGACGCTGTGGTCCACGTAACGGTAGGCGTCGGTCTGGCCATAGTAGCGATCGCGGTCCTCGTTCCAACGGTCCCAGTCGTCGTGCGCAATCTCAGCCACCGTCTGGAACTCAGGACCGGAGGCAGCGCCACGTGCCAGCATGGTTCTTCCAGGCCCCAACTGCTCGGAGCCCTGGGGGGTGAAAATGTCCGCCGCACCCGAGCGGACCGTGATCTCGGATTCGCCATCGTCGCGCACCAGGATCCGATAGGACCCCACCTGCGACGGCCGCACCGACACGCTGGGGGTGCTTATCTCCACGTCCGCATCTGAATTGTGCTCCACCCGGAATGTAACCAGCCCACGGGCGACTTCCAAAAGATACCGGTTGGTGTCGAGCTGGGCCAGCCTCACTTCGGTGTCACCGGAGAGGCGAATCATGTTGGCCCAGTCGAACTGGAGTTCGGCGCGCGAACCGGCGCCGGTGATCAGCGCGTCCTCAACCACCAGGGGCGCGTTGAGAGCAGCGGCCACCATGTCGCCGGAGTCTCCCCGGCGGACAGAGACATCACCATTGATCAGACTGAGGCGGGCCACGCCGCGCCCCGGATCCTCGTCCTGGGCCCCCGCCAGTCCCGCAAGCATCCATCCTGCAATGAAGAGCTTCCACATCCTCGCGTTCATGGCAACCTCCGCGACTCCGACAATATCTCGGCAGATTGGAGGCCAATTTGGAACTCTTTGATTCTTCAGCGATTTCCGCTATGATGACTACCTAGGGAAGTGGCCGAGAAGCACCACACTGATCGGAATCGACCACGGAGGCGGCTTAGGGCGCTCCTCGCCCCCGCCATACTCCTGTTGATCTGTGTCGGCTTCTTCTGGAAGATCGTCCTCACGAACCAGTACACCTGGCTCGAAGGTCCCGATCTTGCCCACCAAGTCCTGCCCTGGTTCCAGATGCAGGCTGGTGAGTGGCACCGCGGGAGGGTGCCGCTCTGGGATCCTTACCTCTGGGGGGGCCAGTCCTTGATCGGACAGGCGCAGCCCGGCGTGGCATACCCCTTGAACTGGCTTCTGTTTCTGGCTCCCCTGCGGCAGGGCTGGATACGAGAGTCATACCTCCACTGGTATTTCGTGCTGATACACTTCATGGCGGCGCTGTTTGGCTACCTGCTGTGCCGCGACCTGAAGCGCTCCCAGGTTGCCTCCATCGTGGGGGGATGCGTTTTTGCGCTAGGCGGCTGGGTGGGCGTGACGGATTGGCCGCAGATGCTTAACAGCGCCGTGTGGGCGCCACTGGTGCTTCTCTTTATGTTGCGCAGCCTTCGGGGACAGCGCCCTGTCGCGAGCGCAGCGGCCTCCGGGGCCTTCTTCGGGATGGCGTGGTTGGGTGGACACCACCAGATTCCCATCTTCCTCCTGCTGGCCACGGGCGGTATCTGGCTGTATCACGTCTTCCGCGGAGGCCGGCCGGACTGGGGCGTGGCCAAGCTGGCTGCCGTTTTCCTGGTCTTCACGGTCCTGGTGAGCGGTCTCCAGACTCTCCCCTCGTACGAGTACGGGAAGCTGGCCAAGCGCTGGGTCGGCGCGGCCGAGCCGAAAGGCTGGAACGAACCAGTCCCCTACTCGGTTCACGACCAATACTCGCTCATTCCGACTTCCCTGCTCGCCATCGTGGTTCCTGGGGTCAATCGCCACGCTGACCCGTTCATCGGAGTAGCCGCGCTGACCCTGGCTTTGCTGGCCGTGGCCATGGCCTGGAAGGAATTCCCTGTCAAAGTCTTTGCGGCCGTAGCCGCGGGCGGGCTGCTGTTCTCGCTGGGCCGCAACAACGTGTTCCATGGGATCCTCTATGCGCTTGTCCCGCTGGTTGAAAAGGCACGGAGTCCCTCCATGGCTGTATTCATCTATCACTTCGGTATTGCAGTTTTAACAGCTTATGGAATAGACTACTTATTGTCTGATGAACACTCGCCATGGCCGCGCCGGGCGGCAATGTCGCTGGCAGTCTTCGGAGCACTGGTTTTCACTATCCTGGGCGCGCTCGTGGTGGGCCAGAAGCCTCCCGGAGACGACCGCTTCGTGGTGATCGCGCTGGTGGCCCTGCTGCTGGCCTGGCTTTTGCAGGGCTGGAGAAAAGGCCACATCGCCCAGGGAACGGCGGCGGTTCTGGCACTAGGGCTGATGCTCATCGAGTTCGGCAACCTGTCGGGCATTTATTGGCCGAACCGGGAGGCGAAAGACCGAATCACATACTTGAACAGAATGCCAGAAGACTCTGATTTGGCTGGCTTTTTGCTCAGCATCCCGTGGCCGGTGCGCGTTGAGGTCCCGGACCAGGACATCCCCTACAACTTTGGCGACTGGTACGGCATCGATCAGTTCGGAGGCTACCTCGCGAGCCTTCCCGTCAACCTGTTGGAGCTGCCTTGGGAGGCTCCTCGCGCCAAGCAGCTCTTCGGCGTGAACTATACCGTGAAACGCGAGCCGCCCGCGCCAAATGAACAGGCGGTCTTTCGGACCGCCCGCGGCCTGAATGTCTATTGGAATGTGGACGCGTTTCCACGGGTGTGGGCGGTCCACGAGGCCCAACAGATCCGTCAGGAAGGCGAGGTGCAAGCGATTATCGGTGACGACTCCTTCGACCTGCGCCGGAAGACCTTTCTGCGCGAGCCGCCTCCCGCCTTGGAAACCTGCCCGGCGATTGATGACGTGTGGCTCACCAAGCGCAACAGTGGGCGCGTCATCATCGAAGCCGACATGGGCTGCCGCGGCATGGTGATCCTGGGGGACAGTTACTTCCCCGGCTGGGTGGCCACGGTGGACGGCAAGCGCGCGAAGATCTACGAAGCCTACGCCGCCCTGCGCGGCGTAGTGGTCGAGAAAGGTAAGCACCGGATCGAGATGCGCTACCTGCCTCTGTCGGTCCTCGTCGGCCTGCTTATGACCCTGAGCGGAGTCGGCGGAGCCGTGGCGCTCTCCGTCCGAGCTCGCAGGAAAGGGACCACCTAAGCCAGATGCGCAGAGCCGAGCCGCCTTCCCTGCCCGAAGTACATGCCAGCGTCACAACGGCACAGCCCTCCCTGTGGCGGCGCATGTTCGCCTTTGCCGGCCCGGCCTACCTGGTAAGCGTCGGCTACATGGACCCGGGCAACTGGGCGACGGACCTGGAGGGCGGCGCGCGCTTCGGCTACCAGTTGCTCTGGGTGCTGGTCATGTCCAACGTCATGGCCATCCTGCTCCAGACCCTGAGCGCACGGCTGGGCATCGTGCGGGGCCGCGATCTGGCGCAGGCCTGCCGGGAGGCCTACCCCCGGCGCCTGACCTACATCCTTTGGTTTCTGTGCGAAATCGCCATCGCCGCCTGCGACCTGGCGGAGGTGCTGGGCGCGGCCATCGGCCTGAATCTGCTGTTCCACATCCCGCTGCTGGTGGGCGTGCTGGTAACGGCGACGGACACGCTCCTGGTGCTGTGGATGAGCCGTATCGGCATCCGGGCGATCGAGGCTTTCGTGCTTTCGCTCATCACCGTCATGGCCGGGTGCTTCCTGGTCGAGATCCTGCTGGCCAAGCCGGACCTGCCCGCGATGCTGGGCGGCCTGGTGCCGCGCTTAAACGATCAGAACCTTTACGTCGCCATCGGGATCCTGGGCGCGACGGTGATGCCGCACAACCTGTACCTGCACTCGGCGCTGGTGCAGACTCGCCGCATCGGGTCCAGCGAAGAGGCCAAGCGGGTGGCCTGCCGCTTCAACCTGGTCGATTCGGTCATAGCGCTGAACGGCGCGCTGCTGGTCAACGCGGCCATCCTGATCCTGGCCGCCGCGACGTTCTTCAAGCGGGGGATCGTGGTCACCGAGATCCAGCAGGCTCACCTGCTGCTGGCGCCGCTGCTGGGGACCACCATGGCCGGCGTACTGTTCGCGGTGGCGCTGCTTTGCTCCGGCCAGTCCTCGACGATGACCGGAACCATGGCCGGACAGATCGTCATGGAGGGCTTCCTAAGCCTCCGCATGAGGCCCTGGCTGCGGCGGCTGATCACGCGCGCGGCGGCAATCATTCCTGCCGCCATCACGATCTACTTCATGGGCGGCGCAAGGGACCTACAAGCTGTTGATCCTGAGCCAGGTCATCCTGAGCATGCAACTGCCCTTCGCGGTCATCCCGCTGATCCACTTCACCAGCGACCGGCAGAAGATGGGAACTTTTGCCAATGCGCGGTGGGTGAGCGTGCTGGCGTGGGCCGCGGCCGGGGTGATCGTGGTCCTGAATGTCAGCCTGGTCGTTGACATGGTCCGCGGGTGGCTGGCACCGGCGGGCGAATACCGCTGGTTGGTGGCAGCTCTCGTGATGCCGCTGGCGGTGCTGCTTGCCGCCATGCTGCTGTACGTGACGGTCGAGCCGTTTCTGGCCAGATGGATCCGGCGCCTGGGGCGGAAGCCGCTGGAAGTGCCCGAGCATGTCGGGGCGGAAGCGGCCTCCCCGACGTACCACAGAATCCTGGTGCCGCTCGACCACACCCAGATCGACGGCCCGGCGGTAGCGCATGCCGCCTCCATTGCGCGCGCCCATTCCGCGAAGCTGTACCTGTTACACGTGGAGGAAGATGTGACCAGCCAGATGTTCGGCTCGCTGGCATCCACGGCGGAGGTCGAGGCCGGCATGCGGTACCTGGAGGCGATCGCCGAGGCGCTGCGTGCCCAATCCATCGACGTGGAGGCGGTGGTGAGGTACTCCAGCCGGCCCCGGCTGGAGATCGTCCGGTTCGCCAAGGAATTGGACCCCGACCTGGTGGTGATGGGGGCCCACGGGCACAAGGGGCTGCAAGACCTGGTCTTCGGCACCACCATCGAGGGGGTCCGCCACGAGCTCGACGCCCCCATCCTGATCATTCGCGCCCCGCACCGATAGGGCAAGGCCCGTGGACATATGGCGGCACAGTGTCACGCCTGCGTGTCCCGGCAACACAGGCAGCCTCGGCTATCTTAGGCTATGTCGTTTATTTTCAATGCGATGACATGGCACCTCGATTGCGAATAAGCCAGCGTGACGTTCAGAATGGTGCGCGCGGCCTGTGTGGTGCTCGGCCTCGTGTCCGCACAAGCCGCCACTTTGGAGTACATGTCCACGGACGACATGATCGCCCGCTCCACGGCGATTGTGCGCGGCCGGGTGCTCAGCTCCAGCGCCAAGCTCCATGGTCCTTTGATCTACACGCATTACATCGTTCAAGTATCGGAACGGTTCAAGGGGCCCGAGGCGGCGCAGGTTGACGTGGTGATGCCCGGCGGCGCCGCCGGCGGACTCCGGCAGACGTTTCCCGGCACGCCGGCCCTGGCTGGGGGCGGCGAGTACCTCCTGTTTCTCTGGACCGGGGCCAGCGGCTTGACCCACGTGATCGGTCTTTCCCAGGGCGTATTCACCATGGGCCAGGACGCTGGCGGTGAGTTGACCGCTTCCAGACCGGCTTCGGCGGAGGCGATGCTCGATTCCAAGACCGGCCGGGTGATCGCCGACCAACCGGTGCGCCTGCGGCTCCGTGATCTGCGCTCGCGCGTATCGGCCCTGTCCCCGCGGAAAGGAAGCAGCCAGTGACCGGAGGCCTTCCAACCAGGCTACTGGTATTCTCCGCGCTGGGTCTTTGTCTCGGCGCCGGCATCGCATACGGTCACTACCAGTTCATTCACTACACGAACAGCTCGAGCCCGTATCAGGCTGCGCCAGAGAAGTTCGATCTGAACGCGCTGCCCAATCGGACTCTGCACTATTTCGTCTCCCCCCAGGGCCCGGAGAGCCTGGCTCCAGGAGACAGCTTCGCCTCTATTCTCAGCCAGATCAGGCTTGCGGCAAGGACCTGGAGTGAAGTGGAGACCTCGGAATTGCGTTTCGAGTTTGGTGGCTTGTCCGCCCCGGACACGGAGCAGGACACCCCCGGAGTCGATGTCTTTTTCGGCGAAGTGGAACTACCGCCGGGGCTGATTGCGCTGGGAGGGCCCACTTCCCGTTCCTCGCTGATCTCAAGCGATAGCGGTGCTTTTGTTCCTATCACTCGCTCCATCCTGGTTCTAGGCAAGGATCTCTCCCAGCGCCCCAGCCATAGCGACGCTTTCTTTCTGACCGTGGTACACGAACTTGGGCACGCGCTCGGACTGCAGCACACGTTCACGTCCGGCGTCATGTCCACCGAAGTCACGCGCTCGACCACGCGCGCCACGCCGCTGGCCCCCGATGACGTGGCGGGGATTTCCCTGCTGTATCCCTCCTCGGATTTTGCGTTGAAAACCGGGAGCATCTCCGGTAGGGTGACACTCGAAGGCCGCGGGGTGCATCTGGCGTCGGTAGTCGCGCTGGACCCGGCGGGCGCTGCGATCAGCGCTTTGACCGACCCGGACGGCTCCTACAGGATCACGGGGCTAGCGCCTGGGCAGTACTATCTTTACGTACACCCGCTCCCGCCGGGAGGACAGTCCGACCTGGGGCCGGCCGACATCGTGCTCCCGGTGGACCCGGCAGGCAACCCGGTGCCGCCCGGCGCACTGTTCGTGACGGCCTTCCACCCGGGCACTCAGGACATTCAGCAGGCGACGGTCATCAGCGTCCGGGCCGGACAGGTGGTCACGGGCTACGACTTCGCCGTCAGTGCCCGCGGGCCGCTGGACGTGTACGGTGTGACAACCTACACCTTCCCCGGCAACTATGCGGTCAAGCCAGCCTTCCTGAACGTCAACGGGCCGCGCCGCTTCCTGGTAGCCTACGGCCAGGGTTTGATCGCCGGCAACGCGCCTTCCGCCGGACTGCGGGCGAGCGTAGTGGGCGGATCAGCGACCGTGTTGGCAGATGGAGGAGTCAAGGCCTACGCTCCGGCGACCTCCTTCCTCGAACTGGATTTCAGCTACAACCCGTTCGGCGGGGAAGGACCGCGGCACTTGATTTTTTCCCTGAACAATGACATCTTCGTGCTGCCTGCCGGCCTGCACCTGGTGTGGAGCCAGCCGCCTTCGATCGCCTCGGTCGCTCCTGGCGTGGACGCCGCGGGCAACCGGACGGCTGTCCTGTCAGGCTCGAACCTGGCAAGGTCCACCCAGATTCTATTCGATGGCTTGCCGGCCGCGGTTGTAGATTTGAACCAATCTAGCGGCGCGCTGACCGTAATCCCGCCGCCTGGCGCCAGCGGCCACAGCGCTGTAGTGACGGCCGTGGACTCGAACGGGCAGGATTCGCTTTTCCTGGATGCCGCCGCGCCGCCGCGCTACACCTACGACACCTCCGGAGCGCCGTCGGTATCGGTTTCGCCGGCGGCACTCCCCGCGGGCTCCGAGGCCATGATCGAAATCACGGGAGTGAACACCAGCTTTGCGGACGGTCAAACGCTGGCCGGCTTCGGGTCCAGCGATGTGGCGGTGCGGAGAGTCTGGGTGGCCAGCGCCGGCCGGTTGCTCGCCAACGTACACACTTCCGCGAGCGCGCGGACCACGGCTGTTCCGCTGAGTGTGGTCACGGGCTTCCAGGTCGCCACCGAAGCCTCCGCGCTCCAGATTCAGCCCGCGCGTCCCGGCGCACCGGTCCCGAATCCTGAGGTTGTGAACCCCGCCACCGGGCAGCCGAGCATTTACGCCGGCGGTCAAGCCGCCATGGATGTCGCGCAGTTGGCCTCCGGTCTCACCCCTGCCTCGGTGACACTCACTTTGGACGGGCTGAGCGCGGAGGTCCTGGCGGTCCAGCAGGGGCGCATCCTTTTCGCGGTGCCAGCGTCCCTGGACGTCGGGCCGGCCATCCTGGGCCTGACGGTCGCTGGGCAAGCGAGCCTGCCTATTGTGGTTGCTATCGACCCAGCGCCGCCCGTGACCGAGACGGTCGAAACGTCCCCAGGGCTTCCGGCCGGGTCCGCATCGCCGGCCCTCCTGGGAAGTGATTTATGGGTGACGGTCGCCGGCCTCGCGGATCCCAGCGTTGTGACCGATCCTTCGCGTGTAAAGATCACCTTTGGCGGCGTGTCGCACACCCCGCAGTCCATCTCGGTGGCTGACAGCCTGGACACCTACATCCTCAGATTCACGGTGTCCGCCGCAGTGCAGCCCGCCGCCGCCGTTCCGCTCACGGTAGCCGTCGGGTACCGTGTCTCGCAGCCCGTCACGATTCCCGTTCAGGCCGCGCAATAGACTGGCCGGTGAGCGAACCGGGGACGTCACCGCGCGTGCCAGGTGTGGCTTACGCGAGGGGAAGTCTGTGGAGACGCACGGTAACGCCGTCAGTGGAGACTGCTGCTCCGGCGGCGATGGCCTCCGCGCAAGCTTCCCACACGGCCTCTATCAGTTCGGCCTGTCGCTCAGCACTCAATCCTTCAATGCGGACGAATATCACCGAAGGGCTCCCCGCGAGCGAGAGCGCCAGGTGCGCGTGAAAATCGTGATCGAGAGTGACACACGTCATCCCACGCTGGCGCGCAAACTCCAGGATTCCGGGATCGTCTGCCCGCTCCAGGCCTGCTTCGCTGACGTGCACTGCCTCCCAGCCTCTTGTCCGAAGAAGAGCGGCTGCCCTCGGCGCGAGGCCTTGGTCAAGCAAAACCCGCTTCATGCGACTCTGTTCAGGTCGACCAACTCCTCATCGACTGAGGCAGCGGCGTAGCGGAGCGCCTGCTGCAGGTCTTCCTCTTCGAGGAACGGGTATTCGCGGAGTATCTCTTCCCGGTCGCCGTGGGTGGCCAAGATCTCCAAGACTCGGCGCACGGTGATTCGCATCCCGCGAATGCACGGCTTACCGCCGCACTTGCCCGGCTCTACAGTGATGCGGTCAAAGGCGGGGATAGGCGCCATATGCCACTAGTCTAGCGCTTCTGGGATGGAGGCCTTGCGGTTCCTGAAAGTGACCCACGGCCGGAGGTCATTGTTTCAGCGAGCCAAGTGTCGAGTTGTACTGGTACGACCCGGCTCGAATCACTGTAACCGGACGGCCTCCCGAGAGCGAAAGCGACTCTTCGATCTTCGGCCCCTTCACGGCGAAGCCATTCTGCGGCAAAAGGTAGCTCTTACCGCCCACTTTGGCGGCGTACGGCTTCTCGCCAAAATTCACGACCACCTCCGTGCCGTCGGAGAACCGCGTGCGCTGGACCGCCCGGTCTCTGGTCACGAATTCATGGCTCAGCATTTCCGTGCCTGCGATGGCTTCGTGCAGTTTGCAGGTGTTGCGGTACGTGGTCAGGAAAACGCCGCGAGAGGCCGGCCAGGACCCCGACCTGCCGGCCCACATCATGGGGATGGTGCCGTACAGGATGTTGAAGGCATCTTTCTTCGGTGTGACTTCGGGCGCCGCCGCAAGCAGGAAATCGTTCGAGTCGCCCCAGTACCAGGTGGAGACGATGCAGTCGTGGAAGACCAACTCCCACAGCGGGACCCGGTATTGGTGGCCGATGCCCCACTTCGCGTACTCTTCCCACTTGGGATACTTGTTGCCGGCGGGGCTAGTGAACTCCTGCCCCTTCGACTTAGGCCTGGTGAGGTAACCGGCGGGCCAGGAGTACGACCCGCCGCTCATCATACCTTCGATGTAGTCCACGTAAGGCACGGCCCACCAGCGCCCGTGCTCGGAACCCGTGACCAAGCCGAGCGACCGCACATAGTTCAGCATTTCGGCGTTGGCTTCGCGTTTCTGGGTGCGGGTGAGCGGGTGCCGTTCGTCGTAGCATTCGTAAAGACTCTCGGCGGTTATCACATCGATGAAACGCCCCAGATAGGGAAAAATAGCGAGATCCTTGGGGATGACCAGCTTGGCGGCATCGATCCACGTCGCCGGGCAGCGCTTCATGTACTGCTTCTTGTCCGCGGTCAGCCAAGCCGTCATGCGCTGGCCGTCGGCCCGAAGCACGACGTTGTCGGGCACATGGTCGTAGTGAGAACTAATCTCTTGGCCGGGCTTCACGGGGAGGATGTCGGCGTAGACGTCATAAGTGGAGCTGAGATACCCAAGGGCGTTGATCTCTTTCATTTCTTCGGGCGTGACTCCCCGCCGCACGCCCTCCGAAGGGCTGGTGTGCTGGATCATCTTCGTCACGCCGGCTTGTTTGGCCTCGCGTGCAAACTGCAAGCTCGGGTCGCCCCAGATATCGGGAGCGCCGAACAGGCGCGCGATGTTCGGGTTCTTCTTCAGTTTCTCCGAGAACGGAACGAGGATCCCAAGTTCCTTGGCGTAGGCCCGGTACCGCTTGGCCAGAGCCACATACCCACCGCGAGGAGAGAAGTGATAGATCAGCCGGCGGGGATAGCGGAATTCCTGCTTGCTGGCGTTCCACACCATGCGGGGCGCCACGATCCCGCGCCCGCCGCGGGTGACGGCCCGCATCTCGAACACGCCGTCATCCGGGGTGGAAGCAATCATCGCGTAGCCGAAGCCGCGCTCCAGGTCGCAGACCCCGAGCCATGGCATGTCGATGTTGTCCAGGGGAAAGCGCATCTTGGGGAACGGCTTCAGGTCCAAAGGGTACAAGTGCCCGTTCGAGTAGTCCGCCACCACAAGCGCTCCCGCCGGCGAATCGAGCACGAACGGATCGAGGAAGCCCATAGTGTCAATCTTCGTGGCGCGGTCGGACATGTCCACTTCCGCCACCAAATCGTTTGTTCCGTCAGCCAGCGTGAGTTTGACGTTTACCGCGCGCGATCCGCCGCCGTCCGAGGGGAACTCGGTTTCGAAGGAGACACCTGCCTCCGGGCCTTCCAGCGCATGGACAGAGCGGAAAGGAGCCTTCGCGGAGGAGGTCTGCCGCCACTCATGCTTCGCGGCCTTGTCCAGAACAACAACTTCTCCGGCAGCGGCGTCAACAGTGACCCGCAGGCCGGGGCTCTCGATAACCCAGTTCCCTCCCCGCTGCTGCACTTGCACGGCGGCGCTGGCGAGGGCAGTTGCGGCAAAGCACAGCAGTAAACCATAGAGTCTCATGGTTCGTATTGTATCTACTTCTCTGTGCTCAGTCGCCGGAAGTAGTCCGCAACGGCATTGGCGTAACCGGGGGGAGTCGGTTCTGTCCCTCCGTTGCGCACCTGGCCGCCCTGCTGGTCTTCGACCTGACGCCTAACCTGCAATTCGATCTGCTCCAGGGCGGGAAGCACCTCGTTGCGCAATCTCTCCAAAAGTAGCGGGTTGCCCGGGAAGCGGCTAGGGTCGATGCGCTGCATCTCCGCGAGTAGGTCCTGAATGTCGCGCACGGTGCCGGGGTCCCCCGCTAGAGCCTGTCGAAGATCGGCTAAATCCCGCAAACTCTGCTGGTAAATTCGGGCGATTTCCGCCTCGTTCGGCGGACGGATCCCCGAGGCCGGGGGCAGAGCCTGCCAGTCTCCCTGGTTCATCGCGGAGCGGTCAAAGCCCTGGTTTTCACCCTGGTAGCGAGAGCCGTTTCTCGGCCCTCCGCCGTAGTTCCCGTAGCGGTCCAGCGACCCGTCTCCGCCCCGGCCGCCGCCGCGCTGGCCTTGCCCGCCACCCTGCTGCGCGTCGCCTTGCTGACCTTGCTGACCCTGCTGCCCCCCCTGTTGGCCTTGCTGGCCCTGCTGTCCTCCCTGGCCTTGCTGGCCTTGCTGGCCTCGCTGGCCGCCTGGCTGGCGCCCATTCTGCTGAGTCAAGCCTTGCAAACGGCTTCGCATCTGTTCGAGCCGCGCCAGGGCCTGTTCCTGGTTGCCACGCTCCGGTGAGTTTCGATCCAGCGACCCCTGCGCCTGACGAAGTTGATCGCGCAACTGATTCAAGCCCTGCGTCACGGGAGCCTCTCGCGGCAGCACATAAGGCCCATACCCCCGCCGGAGCAGCTCGTTGTTGTACCGCATCCGCGTACCGACTTCGTTCTGCTGCAAGTCGCCGAGCGCGTTGCGCAAGCTTGACGAGGCGGCGCGCTGGCTCCCGGCGAGGTCCCGGGCAGCTTGCTGCATCTGCTGCTCCAGGCGGTTCAATTCATCGAGCGCCTGGTCACGTTGCCCCGCCAGTTGCTGCGCCTGCTCCATCTGAGCGCGCGTGGCTCCGGGGTTCCGCAGGCGGCTGATGTCGGGTTGCTGGTTCCCGAAGAGCTTCCGGAGCTGGCTCTCGAAATCCTGCTGCTGGCCGGCCAGTTTCTCCGAGCGGCGCGCAAGATCGTCGAGTTGCTGGCTCGCCTGGTCGCTTCGCATCCCGCGCATCAGGTTCTGCGCCTCCTGGAGCCGGTCCGCGGCGCGGCGCGAGTCGGCCTGTCCGGCCTGTCCCTGCTGCTGTGAGTTGCCGGATTGAGACGAACTGGCGCGGCGCATGTCGTCGGTCGCCTCCTGAAGCCGCTGCAGGGCCTGGTCCAGCCGCGCATCGGCAGCCGAGCGGCTTTGCCCGCCGCCCGAGCCCTGCTGGCCGTTACGGGCCAGTTGCTGCATGCGCTGTTGGAGCTCCTCCGCCTCGCGGCGCA
Source organism: Bryobacterales bacterium (assembly GCA_963798455.1). Classification (GTDB taxonomy): domain Bacteria; phylum Acidobacteriota; class Terriglobia; order Bryobacterales; family Bryobacteraceae; genus CAWCTD01. The sequence goes on along the minus strand of CAWCTD010000003.1, from coordinate 1,205,553 downwards.
GCATCTCCTGCTGCCAGCGCTGCTGGAAGGACTGCTGGGGCTGGCGCGAGCGGTCCGCGAGCTCCTGTTGCCGGCGGGCCAATTGCTCGAGACGCTGGAGCGCCTCGTCGATCTCGCGCGAACGCTGGTTGGAACCGGGGGATGCCTGCTGGCCCGTTTCGTACTGATTTCTCTCGGTGTCCAGCTCAAGGTCGAAGAGGCTTTCGAGATCGCGTTCCATGCCGCCGCCACCGCCCCCTCCGCCCCGGCCGCCGTTGCGGTTGCCGAAGGCCACCTGGATCTGGCGGTAGGTCGATTCCGCGCGGAGCAGATGTTGCAGGGCCAGTTGCTCCGGAGCGAGAGCGTCCTGCCATTTCAGGGACTTCAGCTTTTCAGAGGCTGCGCTCATGTCCTTGGCGGCCTCCGCCATCTGGTCGGAGAAGCTCTGGAATTCCTGGTTCTGCCCGGCCAGCTCGCGGCGGCCCATCCGCGTCGCAAGCGACTGAGCCTGGTCCCGCAGCTTGGTCTGCATTTCTGAGAGGAACTGGGAGTTCTCGGCCGCGGCCTTCTTGTCACGCGAGTTGTCGCGTAGCTGGTTCCAGGTCGCGCTGATGATCTCCTTCTGGCGCTGTGAAATCTGGGCTTGTTGATCGCCGTTGCCCTGCCCGCCCATGCCGCCGCCCATCTGCTGCGACTGTGTGTACTCGCGCTCGAACGGCTGTGTCTCGACGAAGAACATGTCCGTCTTTGAGGTAGTTCGGGCGTCGCGGGCGGTGGCGTACAGCGAAACCAAGTCGCCGGGCACGAGCTTGTAATCCTCAAGGGAGACGACGGTCGAGCCATTGGCCTCCTTGGCGCCGTTCTGCTTCAGCATGGACATGGTCTTTTCCGGGCCGCCGTTGACCGAGTAGTGCAGGGTAAGATCCGTCAGGCCGAAGTCGTCCGATCCTTCCACCGCCACGGTGACTTCTTCGATGGGGCTGACCCTGGCATCCCGCCCCGGCCGCGCGATGCGGACCAACGGCGCCTGGTCCTTGCGGGCTTCGATGAAGTAATCGTCGGTGAGGCGGACCAGATCACCCTGTTCCACGGCGGCGATGTGGTAAGCGCCGTCCTTTTCGATCTTGACTTGCGCGGTGACCCAGTTTCCCTGCCCCCTGCCCAGCGTCACCTGGCTGCCGTCGTCCATGACGAGCTGGCCATTGGCCAGAGGACGGTCCGTCTCCAACGCGATCTCGGCCTGGGTGCCTTCCACGGCGCGCAAGTCTCCGCCGGGATCCTCGACCTCCGGGCCCATGCCCGTCCAGGCAGGATAGTGGTAGGTGACCCGAAGGCGCTTCACACCGGGAACATCCACTACGGTGAGCGTGTAAGTCCTGGATCGCAGCTTGCCAGCCACGGCATAATAGTCCACGGTTGCGGGGAGTCCGGCGAACAGGAACTCGTACTGGGAGCTGCCCTGCTGGGGCATCATCGGCGCCTCTTCCCACTTGGCGGAATCGCGGTACCGGGCGTAGAGGCGCACGGCGGCCGTCTCGAAGCCCACCAGACGCGCGGTCACCGTCTCGCTGGCGCCCCGGCGCACGGTCTTGTTGCCCGGGGCCAGCACGAGGTCATAGAAGGCTTGCGTCTCGCCGCGCGGCGTGCCGGCCCACAGCAGCCGCGACCCGTAGCCCAGGAAGCCGGAAGCTCCCAAAATCAGCCACAACAGCAGCCCGGCCGAAACCGCCGCGGCGGAAAAGAAGCCAACCAGGAGCGGTCTGGCCACCACACGATGCGGTTCGACCTCACGAGCCAGGTCCAGTGTGTCCGCCGCGAGCAATTCCAGAAACGGCTGCGGCTCTCCCTCTGTCTCTCTTTCCGCGATGGTCAGGAGGCGCTGATTAAACTCCGGGACCTTCTCCTCGGTGGCGCGCGCGGCCCTGCGACGACTCAGTTTGAGCAGCGGTAGAACCAGGCCGAAACCCGCCGCGAAGGCGATCGACAGCACCAGCGCGATCCGCCCTCCCGTCAGGCTCCGCTCAGAGAAAGCGTACCAGTTGGTCGCAAGAACCACGGCCAACGTGGCCGCCAAAGCGGCTGCCGCCACCGCGGCGGCACCCCGCGCCCATGTGGCCAGGCGGAAGCGCGACTCGAGCCGCCCAAGATAAACATTCAGCAACTCCAGTGGGCTCATGCTGCCTCCTTTGGTGGCGCAAGCTGCGCTTGCGCGCCTGACAGGCTGAAGCCTGCCCTACGCTCCTAACGAACCGCTCCCTCCGGTCGCGGCTCAGACTTAGCGGAAAGGTATCTGGCCGACACCAGGGACTCGGCCAGCGCCAGCAAAAACGCGATCAACAAGACATACCACCATATCGGCCGCGGCTTCGATTCCACGCGTTCGCTTCCACGCGCAGCCGGAGCGCCCTCGCCTGTATTCTGCCACAAGGACAGGGTCTCCTTGGGGATCACTTCGAAATCGGACTCGCGCCTGTCCGCGTTTACGGCGATGAGTTCCTGGCGCCCGTTGCCTCGCCGAATCTCGTAGAAACCTTCCTGGGCCAGCGGGAAGCCCAGCGCCTTGGCGGTCCCCGACAAATCCAGAACGCGTCTGCCCTCCGGGTCGAGAACATCGGCCGCGCTGCCCTCTCCGCTGGTCCGGCGAAGCTGATAGTAAGAATCCACGGGAAGACTGCTCACGCCCTCGTCCAACCCGCTCAGGTAGCGGGCGGTCTGCTCCACGAAGGGCACGAACGAGGAATGCAGGGGGAAATCGTTCGATATGTTGTCGAAAGTGGAGGTGAACAGCAGGACGTGGCCGTTGCCTTCCTGCCTTTCCAGCAGCACCGGGGTCTGGTCCGTTACGCGGGCCAGCACGCGCATGTTGGCGGCCTGCACCCGGAACACTTGGTAGAACTTCACACCCTCCCAACGGTTCGCGCGCTGGATGGAGGGATGCGCCGTGTCCAGCCAATCCACGGTCTGGAAACGCTCGCCCTGGCGCGAGGCGTAACGGGTCTCGGCAACCGAGCCATCGATCACGGGGATGCGGCCCCGCGCGGCCGCCGAGGGCCCCAGGGCGATCAGCACGGCGCCGCCCTCGCGCACATAGGCCTTCAGCGATTCCTCGAAGGGCGCCGGAATGGAAGACAGATTGGAGAGGACCACGAATCCATAGCGCGCGGGGTTGACACCAGACAGCTCGAAGGAGGTGGGAGTCTCCAGGACGAAGGCCGCCTGCGACGCTGCTTCCAGCGCCGCGCGGAAGTACGTGGGCGATCGCGTGTCGCGCAGTTCGTGCACGAACAGGACGCGGCTGGGATCGGACCGCTCCACGGCAAACAAGAAGCGGTCGTCGGCCGGAAAGGAGTCCCGGGACTCGAGACGAACCTCGCAGCGGTTGAGCCCGTGGGGCGGGTCCAGCGCCGTGAACTCCACCGTGGCCCTGCCGCTGGCCGGCACGTTCACCGCCTTGGTCTCCACGGTCCTGCCGTTCACCAGCACCGATGCCCGAACGGAGCCCGCCTCCGTGTCAAAGCCCGCGACGGTGGCCTGCACCTTGGCCTTGCCTTTGTCATCCAGCCACGCCGGCGCGGTCACCGACTCCACCGCCCAATTCGGAATGGCCTTGTCCGCCATGGCGTGCAGCTTGAGGGCAGTTCCCGGCGGCAGGGCAAGTTCCGCAAAACCGGCCGGCATGGAACTCTTTTGCAGGTCGCTGAACAGATGCACTTCGAGCGGCATTTGCGATGACTGTGCAATGGAACGAAGAGCCCGCACAAGATCTCCATAGGCGCTGCGCGAGTCGCTGGGCTTGATGCCCGCGATGGCGCCGCGCAGCGCGGCTTGGTCGCTGGTGGGTTCACTCATCACGCTCACCGCTCGCGCGAAGGCCAGGACTTGCCCCTGATCGCCCGGCCCCAAGCCGGACACAACCTGGAGAGCTTCCCGCTTGGCGCGATCCAGGTGGTCCGCCTGCCTCATGCTGAAAGAATTGTCGATGGCGAGCACGACCAACTTCCGCCCGCCCGCGGACAGAGCCGGTCCACCGGTGATGAAAGGTCCGGCGAAGGCCAGAGCCAACAGGACCAACAGCGCCGTTCGCAATGAGAAGAGCAGCAGGTACTGGAGCCGGCGGTGCTGGATCGAGCTTTGCATCCGCTTTTCGAAGAACATCAAGGAGCTGAAAGGCAGCGGCGTACTCTTGTGCTTTTTCAGCAAGTGAAAGTACACCGGCAGAGCGACAGCCGCCATTCCCGCCAGAAACCATGGCGCACTCAGGCCCATCCTTACAACCTCCCCTCGCGAATCACCAGGTATTCTCTCAGGGCCTCGTCCAGCGGCCGGCCGGTGTTCAGGAGAAAGCAATCCATGCCGGCCCGTTTGGCTTTCGTCCGGAGGTTCTCGATGTGGCTGTCGATCTTCTCCCGGTACTCTGTCTGCGCGTATTCCGGGGTCACGTCCATGGACTGCTCGTTCTCCATGTCCACCAGCAGCACGGGCCGGCGGAAGCCGGGCTCGATTTCCTTGGGGTCGAGGACCTGAAACAGGATCAGTTCGTTGCCTCTAAACCGCAGCGGCTCGATGGTCCGGATGATGACTTCGGGATCCTCATAGAAATCCGAAATCACCCCCACGATGCCGGGCCGGAAGAGGAACTGCTGGAAGTGCAGAAAGGGCTTCTGGAAATTCGTCCGGGTCCCCAGCTCGATTCGCTCCAGGGCGTGCAATAGCCGGAACAACTGGCCGTGGCGCGAGGAGGGCACCAGATGATTCCTCACCTCGTCGTCGAACACGATCAGGCCGGCCGCATCGCGTTGGTGGTGGGCCATGTAAAACAGAGAGGCGGCCAGGTAGCGCGCGTACTCGAGCTTGTTGACGCGGTGGGAACCGTAGCCCATCGAAGCGCTGGCGTCGATGAGCAGCGTCAGGCGCGTGTTCGTCTCACCCCGGTAGCGCTTGAGGTAGCAGCGCTCGGTGCGGGCGAACACGTTCCAGTCGACGTGCCGCAGATCGTCGCCTTCGCTGTAAGCGCGGTACTCGGCGAACTCCTGGCTGAATCCAAAGTCGGGCGAGCGGTGCAGTCCGGCGATGAAGCCTTCCACCACCGTCTTCGCCACCAGATCCAGCCCGGAAATTCCGGCCAGGATCTCGGGATCCAGATAACGCTGCGACAAGCTCAGTCTCCTCTGGGCGGCTGCTTCCAATCCAGAAGCTGCCGCAGGATGTCGTCCGACTTCAAGCGGTCGGACTCCGCGAAGAAATTCAGAAGGATGCGGTGCCGCATGACCGGTATCGCCAGCGCGCGGATGTCTTCGTAGGTGACGTGGTAGCGGCGCCGCATGAGGGCGCGCGCCTTCGCCACCAGAACCAGGAACTGCGCGGCGCGCACGCTGGTGCCGAAATTGACGTATTTCTTGATGAAGTCAGGCGCGCTCGGGTCACTCGGACGAGTGGCTCGCATCAGATCCACCGCGTAGCGGGCCACCGAGTCGGCGATGGGGACCATGCGCACCAGGCGCTGGAATTCCAGGATCTCCTCGGCGTTGGTAACCGCTTCGACCTGGGCCGACTTGGTGGTGGTGGTGAGATCGAGGACCTGCATCTCTTCTTCGGCCGACAGGTAGTCCAGCATGGTGTTGAACAGGAACCGGTCCAACTGGGCCTCGGGCAGCGGGTAGGTGCCTTCCAGTTCGATCGGGTTCTGCGTTGCGAGCACGAAGAATGGCGCCTTGATCGTGTACTGGTTACCGCGCACGGTGCAGGAGAACTCCTGCATGGCTTCGAGCAGCGCCGATTGGGTCTTGGGAGGCGTGCGGTTGATCTCGTCCGCCAGCAGGATATTGGTGAAGATGGGGCCGGGAACAAAGGTCCAGGCGCGGCGCCCCGTGGTCATATCCTCTTCGATGATGTCCGTTCCGGTGATGTCGGACGGCATCAGGTCGGGCGTGAACTGGATGCGCTTGAACACCAGGCCCAGGGTCTGGGCGATGGTGCGCACCATCAGCGTCTTCGCGGATCCCGGCATTCCCGTGATCAGACAGTGCCCGCCGACGAACAGGGCTATCATGACCTGTTCGATGACGTCTTCCAGCCCGACGATCACCCGGTGGACCTGCTGGGCAATCTGCCCCTGCGCCTCCTGGAAGCGCTCAATCTTGCTCTTCAACTCAGTTGCGTCAAGCTGCGATATGGTCGTTGACGACATTTCCCTCACCCAATCACTCAACACTCATTGGCTCAATTCGAGCAATAGCTTCTGCGCCGGCCTGTAACCCGGCGCCGCCTCGAGCGACATCACAACCTGTTGTTTGGCCTCCTCGCGCCTGTCGGCCATGCGGTAGGCCCTGGCCAGACTGAAATGCGAGGCGGCCTGGTCCAGCGGCTTCATGGCCACCAGCGCGCCGTATTCCCGGATCGCATCCTGAGCGTCGTTGGCCGCCAGGTACAGATCGCCCAGGCGGCGGTGCAATTCCTCGTCGCGAGGATAGACATAGTTGATCCGGTTGAGCGCCTCGATCGCTTCCTTAGGCCGCCCAAGCCCTTCCAGCAAGGTGGCAAGCTGCTTCAGCGCATCCGGGCTCCGTCCGCCGGCGTGCGCGCAGCGCGTCAGCTCCGCCGCCGCCCCTGACTTGTCGCCTTTGGCCAGGTACGCGTCGGCCAGCACTTCGTAAAGGTTGCCGGGCTCCACGAAATCCGGGTAGAGGTCGCGGACGGCAGGCGCCTCGCGAATCACATCGTCGTTCTTCTCGGCCTTGACCAACTCGGCGATGCGCTGCATGCCCTTCTTCCAGTTGTCAAAGCCCTCCACCGTGGTCTTGGTCTGAGCGGTGAGCCAGCCTTGAAACTGCTTGTCGAACTCCTCGGGCGCGACGCCAAGCTGCTGCTGGATGACCTCCGGCGTGGTCTTCAATTCCGCATAGGCATGCATCATGTCCAGCAGCTTCTGAAATCCCCACTTCTGCTGGATGAAGTCGCAGATGCGCCCCGCCTCGAAGTAGGACACGATAACCTGCTCCGGATAGCTTGGATGCACGAAGCCCCTGTCGAGCTGCGCGACAGGCAACAGCTTCTTGTCGCGGATGGCCAGGATCACCTGTGGGGACATGCGGTCGCCCCACTCAGGGGACGCGGCCGTCTCCTCGTAAACCGCCATGCCCTCGGTAAACCACCGGGGCATGCGTTGGTGCGTAGCCGCCAGCGTAAATACGTGGCTCAGTTCGTGCCGCAGCGTGCTCGCCCAGTGGAATTCGCCCGGCTTCCTGCTGGTGGGGCTGTCCATGGCGACCACGTTGACGAAGGTCACGCCCAGCGCGCCCATGCCCGGCATTCCCAGAATGCGGACCGCAAAATCCTCGTGATCCGGATAGACCTCTACTTGCACCGGCCAGGGCAGGCGCATCTGGTACTTCTTTTCGTAGGTGGCAATATCGCGCTTGGCTTCCGCCTCGAAGTACGGCTCCAGCAGATCGGCCTCCTTCTCGTGCAGTTTGAGGATGACGTTGCCGCTCTTTATGTATTCGAAGTTCTTGTAGCTGTCCAGCAGGCGGAGGGGGTTGCCCACGGCGGGATAGGTTTCGCCGGCTTTGTAGCAGGCCTCCAGTTGCTTGCGCGCCTCTTCGTCGTGGCCCAACCGCATCAGGTTGAGCCCCAGCTCGGCGCGCGCCTTGTGCAGTCTCGGGTTGAGTTCCAGGGCCTTGCGGTACAGTGCGATGCCCTCTTCGTAACGGCGGTTCAGCACGAAGAACCGCCCGGCGGTCGCGTACACCTCGCCGTAGGCGGGGTCCACTTTGAAGATGCGGGCCAGGTAGGGCGTCTCCTGCTTATCGTCAAGCAAGTCGATGGCCGCCTTGAGCGAAAGAGCCTCCAACGACTCCGGTTCGATGGCGAGCGCCTTGTCGGCTTCCTCGACGGCTTTCCGAGGGTTGTTGTCCTCGAGCGCCATCGAGGCCAGCAGCACCCTGGCCTCCACCAGCTTCGGGTCCGCCGCGACGGCCTTCTGCGCGAGCGCCTCCGCCGCGTTCTCAAATCCTTCTGAGGCCGCTTGCGCCAGTGCCAACAAGGCCCGCGTATGATCGCTCTTGATCTCCAGCGCTTCGTTGAACAGGTCCACAGCGTCCTGGTTCTGCTCACGGTCCAGGAACAAGCGGCCCCACCTCACCCGGTAGTCGGGATTCTTGGGCTGGAGCTCCACCGCTTTGCGGAAATTGTCGTTGGCGTCTTTGTACTGTTCCAGGCCCCAGTACGCTTCTGCCCGGACGTAGGGGTCCTGTGAGGAGAGAAGTGACTGATAGCAGGCCGTGGTCTCCTGAAGGCGGCCGTGGCGGTACAACTGGCGGCAGTGATCCGGCGTCTGAGCGAGAGCCGACAGACCGAACATAAGAAGACCGCAGAGACGCAGGGTCACTTGTCGAGTTCCTCCTGCGTCCGGGCCAGCTCGAGGAGCAGGGCTGTGAGCTGCTTCTTGTAGGCGTCCTCCGGCATGGCGGCTTTCTGATACTTCAGCAGGTCGATCTGCTGCTCCAGTTCCTCTTTCCTTGCCAGCAGTTTGCGCTTGGCGGGATCCTGGGCCGCGGCTTGGGCAGCGCCGAAGCGCAACAAGGTGAATGCGGCGGCCAGTCTTCCCTCCCCCTGTTCCGGCGAGGGATCTCGCGCGCCTTCGCCCTTGCCCGTATCCTCCAAAACGGGGTGTTCCGTGGCGAGTCGTTTTTGGGACTCATAGAAGGCGGCCGTCTTCTGGCTGGCGTAGCGAAAGGCCTCCAGCGCCGTGATGGCTTCGTTCTTGTCCGTGTCCGCCGAAGGGTCGCGCAGAGCCTCGGCCCAGTATCGCGCGAAGACCGTGGCGTTCTTCTCGGTGCCGCTCTTGGTGGCCACGATGAGGATCCGGTTCTCTTTGCGCAACGCTTCGATCGCCCCGCCGCTGGCACTGGTCATGACCACAACCAGTTGGCGGCCCGCCCGCACCTGGTTCAGCAGGCTCGCCAGTTCCGACGCCGAGATGTCCGGGCCGGGCAGGTTGAACTTGTACTCGTACCCGTCGAACGTGCCGTGGCCGATCAGCATCAGCACGAACGCATCGTTGGGGCCGCAATCCTGCGCCGCCTGCTCCAGGACCGCGCGCAGGTGGTCCCGGGTCGCCTCGCTTCCGACGAGGGTGTCGATCTTGGCGTCCGTGCGGCTCTGGCGGAGAACCTGGTCGATGGTCTGCGCCCAGTTGGCGAACCGCTGCTCGTAATCGGGTTCGCCTCCGAGCCCGGCCACGGTGATGTAGTGCGTGGCCGCCGGCAAACATAGCGCGGCAGCGACCGCAAGCACCATGAGCCTCATACCGCACCCCATCGGCGCCGGAGCAGCCATTCGACGCCGCGCAGCAGGATCAACAGCAAGAAAACGATGGGCATGTCCCAAAGATCACGAATCTCTCGGGTGGTGATGCCCGCCTCCGAGTAGGAAACCTCATCGCTCAACTTGGCGACGTTGCCGGGCGTGTAGTACCGGCCGCCTGTTTCCTCCGCGAGCTTTTCCAACAGCTCTCGGTTCTGCTCCGTGCGGAAGTTCTCCGCCACGCCGTTCTCGCGGCGGAAGGTGATCACGTCACGCCCGATCTGTTCGGTTCCGCGGGTGGCGGTCACCTCGACCAGATACGAGCCGGGCTTCTCGGCGGTGTACTCGCCCTCGTAGACACCCAACTCGGCGGGCGAGGGGCTGAGCTCGAAGCGCCCCGTAATGCCTTCAGGCCCCATGACGTGGGCCTCCACGCGTGCGTCAGAAATGGGATTGAACTCCTTATCGCGGGCCTGGACGCGAAGTGGCACACGACCCTCGTCGAACAACATCTGCCGCGGGGTGGACACCGAACAGACGCGCGCGGCGTCGGAAACCAGCCAGCGCAACAATTGCTGCCAGAAGGTCTGGTGCGTGGTGTCCGTGTGGTCCTGGAGCATCCGCCAGCGCCAGCTCCCGCCGGTCGCGAACAGCGCGGTTCTTCCCAGGCCGTAGTTCTCAGTCACCAGGAGCGGGTACCTCCTGCCGCCAGGCGTCGCACTCTCGGCCAGGACCAGCGCACCCGGCTTTGGCTCACCCACTTCCTGATAGTCCGCCAGCGCCGGCAACTTGTTCCATCGCTCGGCGTTCTTGTCGGGCTGTTCGACGAGCCTGCAGATGAGGCTGTCGCGTCCCGCGGCAGTCAATTCGGCTTTGGCTGGGTCCCTGTGGAAGGTGTCCTTGCGCGCGGAGAGCGTCACCGGAACCAGGGCGGCCAGCCCGGAGGAGCCGTAGCCGCCGTCGGCGAGCGATGCGCGGCCGCCCAGAAACAGAAGCCCGCCGCCCCGGCGGTCGACGAACTGCCGGATGAGATCCTGCTGCGCCGGCGTGAAATAGGAGGCCTCGACGTTGACCAGGACCAAGCCCTCGTAAGCGAACAGTTCCTCGGCCTTGGCGGGAAAGCCCTGTTCCAACTCCTTGGGATCGGAGATCCCCAGGCGGTAGGTCTTGTTCTGCGTGGTGCGGGCCAAAAGGACGAACTGGAGGCTGCGGTCCTCCTCCGCCGCGCGCCGCACGAACTTGAGTTCCCAGCCCGGCTCGCCCTCGAAATAGAGGACGCGAGGCTTCAGGGCCTCCACGTTCACCAGCCGCATCACGGTGTTGTTGTTTTGGTTCTCTTCGCCCTCCAGGCGCTCCACGCTGATCGCCAGCGTCTTTGCTCCGGCAATCCCGGCGTTGAACAGGACCGATTCCGTCTGCGGCACGCCGTCGCTCTTGAGCGTCACTTCCTGGGAGGCCAGCGGCTTGCCGCCATCGGATATGGTCAACCGCACCTTGCGGTTCGGATAGCCGTGCTGGCGCAAAGTGACCTGGGCGCTGATGCCAGAGTCGGCGAGCGTCCGCGCGGGCAACACCGCGTCCGTGATTTCGATGTCGCGGGCGGGCGCCTCGCGGCCGATTCCCACTGTGTGCACTGGAATCCGGTGGCGGCGGATTTCGGCGATGGTTTCGCGGTCGATGCCGCCGCTGTTGTCGGCGCCGTCGCTCACCAGGACCATGGCGCCGATGGGCAAGCCGGCGGCCTCCGACGCGACTTGCTTCAGCGCGTCGCTGATGCGGGTCACCTGGGCCGCTCCGGTGAGCTGACCGGTTCCCTGAATGCGCTCCAGAAGCTGGCCAAAGCGGTACAGCCTGACCTGGAACTTCTTCTCCAGCGAGGCCCGCAGGCCGCCATCGAGGACCGCCTTGGCCCTGTCGATCCGCGTCTTGCCGTCCTCGGAGATGGACATGCTGCGCGAATCGTCCACGACCACGGCAACGATGTTCTGCTGCGGCTTTAGAGTGGCGATGCTGATGGCCGGGTGCCACAGCATCAGGAGCAGCAACGCCGCCAGGCAGCTCTGGAGCAGCCAGATGAGAGCCGGCCGCAACCCGAACAGCCCCGGCGCCATTCTGCCTCTGCGCCGCCACACGAAGAAGCCGAGAAGGATGGAGGCGGCGGCGATCAGCGCCACCAGTGCCCAGACCGGCCACCTCGCCAGAAGGACGAAGTCCCCCTTGGCAAATACGGTCGTCGGATACTTGAAAAAAAATTCGAACATCGCGCTGTGATCAGACTCCCGCGCGCCTAGTGCGTCATCGAGTAAATGATGTAGTCGATTCCGATCCGGTAGGCCATGGAAGTGTACCGCTCCGGATACCAGGGAGCGTCGGCCCACTCCCAGGCATCGCCCAAATCCATATTGTGGCAAATGGCCACCATGATCCGCCCCTTGTCGTCGTAGATGGCCCGCCAGCGGGGCACGAGGCCATCCTGTTCGTACGTCACTCCTCTTTCCAGCGGCGCGATTCCAGGAATCTGGACCCGCTCGTCCATGTCATAGAGCACGTGGAAAATGGCGTCTTTGTTTTCGATCTCCACCACGGGGCGATCCGGGAACACGCGCGACATGCTGGCCATAAAGACTTCCCACTCGAACGTGCCATGAAAATCGTCCACCATGAGGAAGCCGCCGCGCAGCAGGTACTCGCGCAGTTTCTGCGCTTCGGCATCGGAAAGGTACCACTGGCCGACTTCGACCGCGTAGACGAACGGGTAATTGAAGATGTCGTCGCCGCTCAGGTCGACCACCTGTTCCATGGAGCGTACGTGTATCCGCGTCAGGCGCCGCAGGCCTTGCAGGAACTGGCGGTCGCTCTTGGGGTAGTCCGTGGTCCAAGCGCGACCGAAACCGCCGCGGCCACCGAAGCCTCCGAACCTGCCTCGTCCGGCAGAAGAGTACATCAGGCGCGCACGGACAAACTCGGTTTGCTCGTTGGCGTCGGGAGGAATGGGCGCCGAGTTGTCTTCCCTGCCCCGGTAGAATCCGCGGGCGCCGAAGCGCTGCAAGGCGAAGGTCACGGACAACCCCAGCAGGAACAACGCCAGCACTGAGATCGCAAGTCGAAGCCGCATCAGCCACCCCAACCGATTGCTCTCAGAATAGCACACGCCACCCTTAACACTTTTTGACGAAGGGGTTCCGCCGATTTGTTACACAAATATGACAATGATGGGCACAATTGTCTCCTCGTACTTTGATAAAATAGGTAATTTGGTAGCATTTTCATGAATACGCACCCCAAAGGGGCACGAGCCCGCGTGCTGTTGGCTTCCGTGTTTGGTCCCTATGCCCAGGATGACCAGTTCGGCAGCCGCGCGATCAATCCCATGGAGTTGTACCACAACCAGGTGACACGCGCACAGGGCGCTTTCTCCCTGCGCATGTTCCACAGGTCGTGGGGCATCATGATGATCCAGGAGAACATCTCCGCGCCCACCACCGTGCTCGACTTTCCCACCCGCGAGGTCTTCGCACGGGAGCTGACCGAGCGCCACTATGACATCGTGGGGATCTCCTCCATTATCGTGAACGTGGGAAAAGTCCGGGAGATGTGCCGCATGGTCCGAGAGCTGTCGCCGGGCTCCGAGATCGTGGTGGGCGGTCACGTGGCCGCCATTCCGGGGCTGCAGCGAATGATCAACGCGGACCACATTGTGCGAGGCGACGGGATTTCGTGGATGCGGCGCCATCTCGGAGAAGATCCGGACGCTCCAGTCCGCCACCCGAGGATCGTCTCGGGGTTCGGTCTCAAAGTCATGGGGCTCCACATCCCCGACAGCGGCGGTTCCGCGGCGGCGACCATCATCCCGTCGGTTGGCTGCCCCATGGGCTGCAACTTCTGTACTACCTCGGCTTTCTTCGGCGGCAAAGGCAAGTACCTCAATTTCTATGAGAGCGGACGCGAACTGTACGATGTGATGTGCGAGATGGAGTCCGCGCTGAAGGCGCGGTCGTTCTTCATCATGGATGAGAACTTCCTGCTGAACCGGGACCGGGCGCTGGAGTTGCTCGAGTGCATGAAGCGCGGCTCCAAGAGCTGGACGTTCTATGTGTTCTCCTCGGCCAACGCCATCCAGCGCTATTCCATGGAGCAGCTTGTCGAGCTGGGAATTTCGTGGGTGTGGATGGGACTCGAGTCGCCGCATTCGAGCTACGCCAAGCTGAAAGGGACCGACACCGTGGCGCTCGCCCGCGAGCTCCGCAGTCACGGCATCAAGCTCCTGGGATCGACCATCGTGGGCCTGGAGCACCACACCCCCGAGAACATCCGCCCGGAGATCGAATACGCCGTGGCCCACGAAACGGATTTTCATCAGTTCATGCTCTACACTCCCGTTCCCGGCACGCCGCTCTACCAGGAGATGTCCGAGCAGGGCCGCATGTTGGACGACGTGGACCTGGCCGACATCCACGGCCAGTTCAAGTTCAACTTCGAGCATGCCGCCATCTCCCGCGACGAGTCCAAGCGACTGCTGGACTGGGCGTTCCTCCTTGACTTCCAACGAAACGGCCCCAGCCTCTACCGCATCTGGCGGACCACCCTCGAGGGGTGGATGCGTTACAAGAATCATCCTGAGCCGCGTGTCCGGGAGCGTTACCGCTGGGAGGCGAGACAGTTGAGAGGCATATCAACGGCCTGCCTGTGGGCCATGGAGCACAGCTTGAAACGGACTAACGACGCCCTGCGCCTGAAGATCAAGACACTGCGCCGGGAGATCGAAAAGGAGTTTGGGCTGTTTTCACGCTCGGCGGTTGCGCTGGCCGGTCCCGTGCTGCTCTGGAGCGCGCGCCGCGAGGAACGGCGATTGGCTAAGGGGAAGACTTACGAGCCACCCATCATCATCGAGCGGCACAACTGGCTAGAAGCGGAATCGTAACCGCGGAGCATGGCTCCGCGCCTCCCATTTACCAGGTCAGCAGGCTTTTCAAGTTCCAACCGCAGATAACGCTGGCCTGAAACTTGTCCCCGCCGGGACCGGGCCAGTGGGTCTCCAGGCTCACGTGGCCCCGATAGCCGCCGGCCACCAGCGCCGCAAGCTGGCCCTTCCAGTCGAGCGCGCCGGTGCCGAGGGGCACCCATTGCGGCTTTCCGTGCTCCAGGCGGCAGTCCTTGGCATGCACGTGAACAATGTCGCTCACCGCCAGTGAGCGGTAGCCCTCGGGGAATGCCTCCTCGCCCGCCACGCAAGCGTTGGCGGGATCCCAGACCACCTTCAGGTTGGGATGATCGGCCGCCCTTAGGACCGCCGCCGCCTCGTCTCCGGTGCCTGCGTTGCAGGCATGTTCATTCTCGAGCCCCAGAGTGAGGTCTTCCCTGGCCGCCTCGCCTGCAAAGCTCCGAAGAGTCTCGGCGATGCGGTCAAAACACCGGCCGGGATCCTCCGTGCGCCAGAAGGAGAAAACGCGAATGACCGGCGCGCCCAGCTTGCGGGCAATCTGGCAGGATCGCCGCAAGAGCCTCGGCTGATCTTCGTAGGTGTGCGACGAAGCAAACACATCGCGCTCGAAGCGGCTGTCGAGGGGTGGCGAATCGGGGAGCACGCACTTCAGCAGCGGTGAAGCGATGGAGACGACCTTGAGACCGTGAGCCTCCAGAATCGCTTTCGCACGGTCGAGTTCCGCATCGCTGAGATCCACCACGTTCCTGCCCCAAAGCACGCGCAATTCCGCGCCCGTCATGCCTATGTCCGTCATGGCCTTGGTGGCGGCTTCGAGGTCTGGAGTAAACTCGTCGGTGATGGCGGCGAGGGGCAGTCTCAGTTCCATGAACTGATTATCGCCGCACGCGATCAGAGCCCGTAATGAGCCGAGTTCTTGTCGGCAAAATGGGCCAGCTCGGCCGGGAGCTCATCCTTGATGTAGATCGAGTTGGTCGGACACACCGGCACGCAGGCGCCGCAATCGATGCATTCGGTGGGATGAATATAGAGCTGGGTGGTTTCCGCGTAGCCGCCCTCGTCTTCCTTAGGATGAATGCAATCCACCGGGCACGCCGCGACACATTCGTTGTCCTTCGTGCAGGTATCTACTATGACGTACGCCACTTTATCCTCCTTAAAGCAGAGATACCATCTTAGCAGGCTTCCGGCGGCCTCGCGGGCTCGTGCTATAAATGGGTTGCACGCCATGAGCAAAGAATCCGGCACTCCCCGCAGGGCTTTCCTCCAGCGCGCCGCGCTCGCCGCCGGCGCCGCCGCGCAGGCGCCGATCTCGCCCGCCGCGGGCGTCGCTCCGTCTCAGGCCGCCGCTCCGCAAGCGCAGCCGGCCGACATCGCCTACCCCCGCGTGTTCGAGGGCCGCCAACTCGCCATGATCGCCTTCCCGCTCGGGGGGGTGGCCGCCGGCGCCGTCAGCCTCGGCGGGCGCGGCCAGCTTCGGGACTGGGAGATTTTCAATCGTCCCAATAAAGGCTACAGGCCCTCCTACGCCTTCCCGGCGATTTGGGTTCAGGCCGGCCAGGCGAAGCCGATGGCGCGAGTGCTCGAGTCCCGCATCCTGCCGCCTTACGAAGGCGAGTCCGGCCTCGGCGCCGACAACGTCCCTGGTCTGCCCCGGCTGGCGGCCGCGAAGTTCATCGCGGAGTATCCGCTGGCGCGCATCGACTTCACCGATCGAACTCTGCCGGTCAACGTATCCCTGGAGGCCTTCTCGCCCTTCATCCCCCACCAGCCGGACGATTCCGGCCTTCCGGTGGCGGTGCTCCGCTACCGAGTCGCCAATCCGAGGCGCAGCGAAGCCAGAGTCTCGATCGCTTACTCGCTCCAGAATCCGATCACCGCCGGAGCACGCGGCCGCGGGGCCGATCCGCGGCAAAACGAGTCACGCACTACCCCGGCGTTGACCGGCATGCTCATGAGCAACCCGGGACTTGCCAACGACGACCCCATGCGGGGCACTCTCGCCTTCTGTCTGCTGGAAGCGCAGGGCGGCAGGGTGAGCTTCTGGCGCGGCTGGCCGCGGAGCCGCTGGTGGAACGCACCCATGCTCTTCTGGGACGACTTCTCCAAGGACGGCGTGCTTGAACCCGAAACCGGGGCTCGCAACGAGGTGGCCTCGCTCTCGATCCAGCGCAGCATTGCCCCGGGCGGCTCGGCCTCCTTCACTTTCCTGCTGGCCTGGCACTTTCCGAACCGCACCCCGGAATGGTGCGGCTGGTCCGCTCCCAAGGGGGACGAGGCCGTTATCATCGGCAACCACTACACCACGCGCTTCGCGGGGGCTTGGGAGGCGGCTGAATACGCCGCCGCCCATCTAACACGCCTGGAAGCGAGGACGCGCCAGTTCGCGGCCGCCCTTCGGGAGAGTACCCTGCCCGGCGCCGTCAAGGACGCCGCCTCCGCCAACCTCTCCACCCTGGTAACGACCACGTGCTTCCGCACCGCCGACGGCGAGTTCCATGGCTTCGAGGGGGTGAACAACACGCGCGGTTGCTGCTTCGGCAACTGCGCCCACGTGTGGAACTACGAAACGGTCACCCCGCACCTGTTCCCCTCCTTCGCGCGCTCCCTGCGCAAGGCGTCCTTCGGGTATTCCCTGGACGACGCCGGCGCCATGCACTTTCGCCAGTTGCTGCCGGACGGCAAGCAGCGTTCCGGCTTCGCCGCCGCCGACGGGCAGATGGGCCAGATCGTGCACGCTTACCTGGACTGGGTTCTCTCCGGAGACAACGACTGGCTGCGCCAGATCTGGCCACGCGTGAAAAAAGCACTGGAGTTCGCCTGGGTGACGGGCGGATGGGATGCGGACCGCGACGGAGTGATGGAAGGCGTTCAGCACAACACCTATGACGTTGAGTTCTACGGGCCGAACCCGCAGTGCGGCATCTATTACCTGGCCGCTTTGCGCGCCGGGGAGGAGATGGCCCGCGCCGCCGGCGACCAAGCGGCGGCCGCCGAGTACCGTCGTCTGTTCGAGCAGGGCAGCAAATGGATCGACGCCAATCTGTTTAACGGCGAGTACTACATCCAGAAGGTCCGCGGGTATCCCCAGGACCGCATCGCACCCTCGTTGCGCAGCACCATGGGCGCGGACGACACCGAGAAACCCGAGTACCAGGTCGGCGAAGGATGTCTGGTGGACCAACTCGTGGGCCACTATCTGGCCGACGTGGCGGGGCTCGGGCCGCTTCTCGACCCGAAGAAAGTCCGCACCGCGCTCGAATCCATCCATCGGTACAACACCCGCCCCAGCTTGATCGCGCATGAGTGCGTTGAACGCACATACGCCCTCAACGACGAGAGCGCGCTCATCGTCTGCGACTACACCAAGCCTCAACGCCCCGAGATTCCGTTCCCGTACTACGCCGAGGCCTGGACCGGCCTGGAGTACGCCACTTCCTCCCACATGCTCTACGCCGGCCTGATCCGCGAGGGCCTGGAGTCGATCCGCAACGCCCGCGCCCGGTACGACGGGGAGAAGCGCAACCCTTGGGACGAGGCTGAATGCGGCCACCACTATGCGCGCGCCATGGCCGCGTGGTCCGGCTTGCTAGCGCTCAGCGGCTTCCGTTACGACGGCCGGTCCGCCGCGGTCGTGGCCGTGCCGCGTCTCGCCGTGTCGCCGTTCCGGTGCTTCTGGTCGAGCGGCACGGGCTGGGGCGCCTTCTCGCGCTCTCGAACACAGGCCAGCGTGTCCGTCTCGCTCCGCGTGCTGGCTGGTGAGTTGCCTTGCCGGTCTTGTGAAATCGAAGGCGCCGGACCGAAGACCTCCGCTTTGTTGAGCGGGCAGGCGTTGCCGCACACGGTGGACCGGGCCGGGCCGCGCTCGATCTTCCGCTTCGCCAACCTGAAAGTGACGGAGGGCGACGAACTCCATCTCAGACTGTACTCCTGAACCCGCGCGGACGGAATCTCTTATAATCGGGGCATGTTCTTTCGTCGTCAGGCTCCCAAAGTGATTTCGTTCGAGGACCGGCTCGAGAGCCTGCGCAACAGCGGCTTCGTGCTCCAGCCTCTCGACCGGGAGCGGGTGCAGGCCCGGAAGAACGGCTGCGCTGCCGTCCTCGATCGCTCGCCGCAAGGGGAACCGCGTGTGGCTTTGCTGGGCGTGCTCATCGGTGCTGAGATCGCTTCACTCATCGATGGGGGCTACCAGAAGTTCCTGGAGACGCCGTCGGGGAAGCGCCTGCCCGCGCTAGCGCCCGAGTTGAAAGCGCTGCACGATTTCCAGGAAGACCTCGACGAAGCGTTAGGTCTGGAGACGCTGTACAACTTATCCCTGGGCACGGTCTGCGACCAGCACGCCTACGACCGCCTGAAGGGACGCCCGCAGGCTTAACTGCCGCTGAGTCTCCGAAAGATCTGCCGCATCTCCGCAGCCTCGCGCGGGTGGCCCTGCTTCTCCAATACCTCGCCTTTGAGCTGAAACACGCGCGGGAAGCTCAGCCCGGCAAAGGGGTCCTGCACACCCGCCTGAGGGACTCCGTACGTCTCCAGCAGCGGCGCTGCCTCCCGGGTGTGGCCCGTTTCGACGAGCGCCCACGCCAGCAGGACGTCAAAGCGCTCCGCGCCGAGCGGATCGCTCTTCTCCACGAGGGTCTTCAGGCCCGGAATCGCGTCCGCGAACCGTTTGGCCAGCAGAGAGCCGAGCATGGCCGCCCTCTCCCCCAAAGCGCCCGCCGGAGCGCGTTGCGGCGCGGCCGATCCGGACAGCGCCAGGCAAAGCTCCGCCAGTTGGCGGGATGAGGGTGAGCCTGCCGCGGCAGCGGCTTTCGCGGCCCACGCCGCTGCTTCTTGTCTCGCCCCCGCTTCCAGGTCCCACACCGCAAGCTGGGACGCTGCCAGCGAAAGCAGTTCGGGTATGCGAGTGGAGGCGGCGAAGCGCTTCATCTGCTCCGCGGCGCTGGTCCTCCGGCCAGTGAGATACAGCCACTCGGCCTCGCGATAGCCGGCCACGGGGTCCTGCCCCGCCCTGCGCGCGCTGGCATAACGCCGGAACATCTCATCGGCGCCGCGTACATCGCCGGTCATCAGCCGCGCGCAGGCGGCCTTATACAGGTCTGTGCCGCCCATAAAAGCTGGGGCCTTTTCGTAGGCATCCAGGTAGTACTTCTCGGCGTCGTGGAACGCGCCCAAGTAGTAGTGGACATCCCCCAATGAGTCGGAAGGATTCGCCTCTTTCGGCGCCAGCCGCTGGTACTCCAAGAGCGCCTTACGGGCGCCCTCCAGGTTCTTGCGCAGCGCTTCGGTGTAACCAAGCTGGTTCCAGGATGGGCCGTCGAGCGGGTCGAGCGCGGTCGCGCGGCGCCAGGAGTCCGCCGCCGCGTCATAGCGCCGGGCGGCCATATCCTCGCTCGCCAACTGCCGGAAGACACCCGCGTCCGCTGGCATCACCCGGCCCAAAACAAGCAGTGCCCGCCGCCGCCCGGCGGGGTCGCCGGCCAGAGCGGACGCCAGAAGATCCAATTCGGCCCGGCGCGCTTCGGCCATCTGGTTGCCCCTGGCTCGCACCCTCTCGATCACCCCCTGCGCGCCCGCCCGATCCCCGCGCGCCACGAGTGACCGGGCCCATGCCACATAAGGGGCTCCGAAGTTGGGGTCCGCGGCTACCGAGCGTTCGAAGCAAGCCGCCTGCTCGCCTGGCTCCGCGGCTTCCAGGCCCTCCGCGTAAGACTCGAGGGCACTCACGCTTTGTGTGTCGAACGCGCGGGCGTTCGGGTCGATCCATCTGGCCAGCGCACCGGCAAGTCGAAACAGGCCGCCCGGAAACGCGTCCTCACCAGTGAAGGTCCCCGTCACCCGTCCGCTGCTAAGATCCTCTCGGGAGACGCTCAGACGCAGCCGTCCGCCTGCCAGGGTGAAGTAGCCCCTCAGCGCCGAAGTCGCACCACCCAGTGCGGATTCCCTAGCACTCGCCACGGGCAGAGGTTGTATGTGTGCCGAGCCCGTGATTTCGGCGGAGGCCACCTCGCTAAGCGCCCGGCCGGCCCAAGCCAGGGACCGGTCGTCGCTCAGATTCTCAAAAGGAGGAATGGCCAGGCGTTCCACCGGCCGCCGCGTATTCCGGTTGCACGCCAAAGGAGGCAGGCTGAGGAGTGCGGCGAAAACGGCCAGCGCAAGCGGTCTAAGACCAGGACCCCGGGAAGATCTACAGGACACGAATCTCCATCGACATCAACTGCTGGAACTCGGGGAGATCCTTCAAGATACCGAACTCGGGCTCCTCCAGGTATTTCTTCCGATCCTTGAAGCCTTCTTCGAGAGAGCGGCGGATGTAGCGCAATGCGTATTCGGTATTGCCCGCCTGGGCGTAGGTCTTGGCCAGGTAGTAGTGGAACTTGGCCTGCTCTTCAGTGCTGCGCTCCTGCAAGATGGATCCGGTGGTACCCCGCTGCTCGAACACCTGCGGATCCAACGCCAAGGCCTGCTTGTAAGCCTTGAGCGCGTCGTCGTACTTCTTTCTGGCGTAGTAGGCCGTTCCGAGGTTGCTGTAGATCGTGGCCGAGTCGGGGCTTAGCTTCAGGGCCTTCTGGTACTCCTGGATCGCGCGCCGGTAATTCTTCTGTGCGTAGTAGAGCGCACCCAGGTTGTTCTGCGCTTCGGAGTACTTCGGGTTTCGTTTGAGGGCCGCCTCGTAATTCTTCTTCGCGGTCTTGAAGTCCATCAGGTGGTGGTACGCGATGCCGATCTTGTTGTAAAGCATATAGCCGTTGGGCTGCGAAAGCCCCTGCCGGTAGATGTCGACGGCTTCGCGAAACATCTTGCGCGCCATGAACAGGTCGCCGCGCTGCTCGATGGTGAGTGGCTTGGCCGCGGGCGCACTCTCCGCGGCCGGCGCCGGGCCCGCCGCGGGCGCCGAACGCAGCCCGTCCTGCGAAGTGGATTGCGCGGCGGAGGAGAAAACCAACACAGCCGTGGCTGTGATGAGGCGGAGACTAGCGTACATTGTCATGGCCGCCCTCCTGCTGCTATTTGAACACATCCAGGATGCGTCTGAGCAGACTCTTCTTGCGTGGCGGCGGCACGCTCTCGGCCGCGGCTTTCGGGCCACCCGCCGGGGCCGCGGGACGCAGGTTCCGCACGGGCCTGCCCTCGCTTTCTGGCCTTCTGGCGTTCACCGCGACCGTGGCGGGTTGCTCCGAGCCCGTGTCCCAACCCGTCACCTGCGTGGCGCTGGCCAGGCTGCCGCCATGGAGCCTGCAAACCTCGATGGGCTGGGTCCCGGCGACGAATGCCTCCAGTTGGGCTCCCGGGCATCCAGTGGTGGCCAGTGCGCCTGAGGCTGGATCCACCCTCACCATCACGATTCCATCGGGCGGCTCAAAGTCGCTCACGTTTCGGTACTGCCGGTGCCGGTGGGCCCTCTTCATGAACTCCGTCCATATCGGCAAGGCGGACCGCGCGCCCTCGATATCCAATTCCTGGTTGTCGTCGAATCCGACCCACACGATGCACAGCAGCCGCGAGGTGAACCCCGCGAACCACCCGTCGTGCGAGGTTCCGGTCTTGCCCGCCGCCGGCAGGGTGAAACCGCGCGCGCGCACGCCCACGGCCGTGCCGCTGCGGATGACCTCCTGGAGCAGGTCCACCATCAGATAGGCAACCCGCGGGTCGAGCACCTGGCGCGTGACCGGCCGATAGGTGTGAACCACGCTGCCTTTCTCGTCGCGAATCAATTTGATCCAGTTGGGCTTGACGTACACGCCTTGATCCGCGAACACGGTATAGGCGCCGGCGATTTCGATCGGGGTGACTTCGTAAGCTCCCAGCGCCACCGCCGGCGTGGGCTGGATGTTCAGATTCATGCCGGCGCGCTTGGCCAGATCCACCACCTTGTCGTAGCCGATCATCTCAGCCAGCCTCACGGTGGGCACGTTCATCGAATGCGCGATGGCCTGGCGCAGAGTGACCGTGCCGTGATACTCGTCCTTGAAGTTAGAGGGCGAATACGGCTTGTCGTCGAACCAGAAGGTCGTGGGCTCGTCCGGGAGTGTTGTCAGGGACGTAATCGGCTTGGAATTTTCTCCCAGGGCCGTTTCGAGCGCGGCTGCGTACACGAAGGGCTTGAACGACGAACCGGGCTGCCGCTTGGCCAGGATGCGATTCAACTGGCTCACGCCGTAGTTGCGGCCACCCACCAGCGCCTTGATCTCGGCCGTCTGGGTATCCAGAGCTACCAGCGCCACCTGCGCCTCGGGAGGCTTGGTGCGGCGGAACCGGCCCTGCTGGCGGACCTGGTCGTCCACCTCTTTCATGCCGATGCGCACCGCTTCGGCGGCGTCGCGCTGCAAATCCATGTCCAGTGTAGTGTAGACGCGGTAGGAGCGGTCCTGGAAGTCGTGCGTCTGAAACTCATCCTGAAGCTCGTCGTTGACCAGGTCCACGAAGTACGGAGCGTCGGCCGACTCGGCTCCGCCCCGGGCCACGGTGAGCGGCGGGGCCGCCGCATCCAGGTACTGCTGCTCGGTGATGTAGCCGTTTTCCCGCATCAGCGCCAGGACTATGTTGCGGCGCGTCCGCGCGCGTTCCGGCCAGCGGATCGGGTTCGTGTAGCTGGGCCGCTGGACCAGCCCCGCCAGCATGGCCGCTTCGGACAGGGTCAGGTCCCGCACGTCCTTGCCGAGGTAGGCCTGTGCGGCTTCTCCGAAACCGCGGATAGCGAAGCTGCCCCGCCGTCCCAGGTCGATCTGGTTGGCGTAGTACTCGAAGATCTCCTCCTTGGTCAGCTTCTGCTCGATCTGGAAGGTGATGAGCACCTCGGCGGCTTTGCGTCTCCAGGTCCTCTCCTGGCGGTTAAGCCAGAACATGCCCGCAAGTTGCATGCTCAGCGTCGAAGCGCCCTCCTCGATGCGGCGCTCCTTGAGGTCCACGTAAGCCGCCTTGATGACCCGCAGCGGGTCGAATCCCGAGTGCTGGAAGAACCGCTTGTCCTCGGCCGAGACAACCGCCTGGATGAGGACCTTGGGCAGGTCGGCGAACTTGACCAGGCGGCGCTTCTCCCGGTTTTTGTCGAAGAGGTTGGTCAACAGCTCCGGTTCCAGCATGTACTCGGTGCGGTCCGTGTTGTCCCGAGTCGAGATGATGCGTGACACCGTGGCGCCCGAGAAGTATATGACTCCGCCCTCCTGGTCGAAGTAGGAGTCGGTCCCCGGGAAGATCTCCACGGCGTCCTTGCGGACGTTGTACCAGCCGAGCGGGTTGGTGCGGGAGTCGGTGTAGCCGCTGCGGCGGAGTTGCGCGACGACCTCATCCACGGTCATCTGATCGCCGACCGATACCGTCTCCGGCGCGGCGAAGATCATCGCCGTGCTCTGGAAGGGTCCCGTGCGGAGCTTCGCCTCGATCAGTCTGGAGTACTTCGTGTAGTAGTACGTGAAGGTCAGCAGGCCGCCCATCAGCAGCAGCGTCGCCAGTGTCAGGGCGACCTTCCCCGCTGGGTGCATGAGCAGGCGGACCACTGCCGCCTTGCGGGGAACGTGCAGCTTTACCGGCACAAAAGGAGACCTCAGTCCTTATTTTCGCAGAACGCGCGCTGCGCCGGGAACGATTCGGAACTTTCGGTTGCCTTCGATCCGATAGGTTTCAAAATCGGAGTGGTCGATCGTCAGGATGGTCGTCAGATTTTCGCGTCGCGCCAGATAGACCAGCGTGGCGTCCGCGAAGTCCATAGGCCGATCCCAATAGCGCGACATCAGAGCGTGAGTCTCGGTCAGCTCGGCGTCGCCGATGGTCGCCAGGACAATCGCCCCAGACCGAATGAACTTCCACGCGGCTTCCACTTCGGCCCGCGAGTCGCCCGCGAGGTGGAACAGTTCGGTCAGCACCGCTTCAGACGTAACCAAGGGCAGGCGCAAATGGCGGAAGGCCTCCACGCAGGCTATGTGCCAGCGGTCATTGCAATCGAGGAGCGCCAGGATGGCGCCGGTGTCAATGAGACCTTTCGCGCTCATGCCTCCCCGCCAAGCGTCCCCGCACGAGCGTGCGGACCGACTCCGCGCGCCTGGGATTCTTCCCCGCGAGCGTTCCGATCAGCTTCTCCGCAGCGGCGTGCAGTCTGGCCTGCTCGGCGTCGTCCGCATTCGAGGACCCCCGGCGATCCCGAAGCCACGCACGGGTGAGCTGGTCAAGGAGCGACGCGACCGAGGTGTTTTGGCGGCGCGCCTCCGTCTCCAGATCCGCCTTGGTCTCCGGCGAAACCCGCCAACTGTAGACCTCGGTCTTCATGCACTACAGTGTAGTGCAAAAGGCCCGAGTCAGGCAACGTGCCTTCACGGCACCCGCGCGCGCGGGCGGAAGTGAAGGTCCACGCTGACGAAATCAACGACGATCCGGTCCGGAAGATCTACCAGGATCTCCAGGTTCCACGCCCAGGGGCCTAACGACCGGCGCTTCAGCCTCGACGCGCTCATTGCGGCGTCGGCCGCACGCGCTTGGCGGGCGCGCCATGCCGCCGGCGGGGCGCCCCTGCAGCCGCCTGCGCTGTGTCGACCAGGAGCCGGAGCGCGCGGTTCACTGACTCCGCACCGCCAAACACCTCTGCGAGTTCCGGCTCGATCAACATCAGGTTGGTCCCGGCTACCGCCTGCCTGTAGTACTTGCCGCGAACGCCTCCCTTGAGCTTCGAGAGATCGTACTCCGGACGCAAGTCGTCACCCAGTCTCGTTGCGGATACCTTCTTCATATTGCCTGCGCTCTCTTATGGATCGGGGAAGGTCAGCGCCAGCGGGTCGAGGAAAACGGCCGCCTCGCCAAAGGCTACGCCGTGGTCTTGAATAATGGCCTTTGCCTTCGCCGCACTCCATTCATAGACCACAGGCTCAGTCTACCGCAGCGGACCAGCGGGACATCATCTGCCGGTAGCAAAGGCCAAGGGCCCGCCCGGCACGACCTCCACCCCATTCTGCAAGGTAGCGTCCGCTGTCTTAGCACGCCGTTTCAGAAGTGCGCTCACGTATTCCGCGGGCCTCGATCATCTCGAGAACCAGGTGCTGCGGCTCGTCCAGGCAGCCGACATCCATTGAACAGGCGGGGCTTGGTCCTGGTTCACTTCCTAGGTGGGGACTTCACGGGAGTTATGTCGCCGGCAACTCCCGAAGCGCCGCGTTTTCAGGAGACTACCGCCTTTGCGAAAGTAACCTGCTAGTGGACTGCATGTTCGATTGAATTTGAGCGGAGCTAAAACAGCCTCTTCCGGAGCCGCTGTCCCGGCCGCGGGCAGCCTCCGGCGCTCTCGACTGTCGAGGTCCAAGGACCGACGAACTCTTGTAGGCACCGAGACGGTACCAGGGATTCACCGCTTGGACCCTTTTACGCGGTGCGGTACGCTCTTTCTGCCACGCCGGGTCACTTGGTGCCTTCCCTGGCGCAAGTCGCCGTACGGTCGCTATAATGAGTTCCGATCGATGCATGTTGCGCTTCTATTCCAGAAACTTCTGTTGGGCATTAAGCCGCTTCCCAGCGAGCTCCTGAAGGCGAGGGGACACGCGGCGACAATCAAGACCCGTCTGGACAGCGCCTTTAAGCTCCGGAAATTCATCGTTGTCGGCAGCCACTCGTGCGGCAGCGCCGTGCGGTCCTACAGTGACCTGGATTGTTTCGCGGTGGTGTCACGCGACGACGCGCGCTGGGGCGGTACATACATGAGCTCGTATGCGGTGCTCGACCGGCTGCGTGGCGAACTTGCCGGCCGTTTTCCGCAGACGCCGGTCTCGCGGGATCAGCAGGCCGTCGTGGTCCGTTTTTCGGCGGGTGAGTACCCCGTTGATGTGGTCCCGGCCTTCTTCTGGGGTACGGGACCACGCAACTGGCCGGTGTATCAGATCCCCAACGGAGACGGGGGATGGATGGAGACTGGGCCGGAGATTCATGGGAAATTCATCCGCGACGCGGGCGAGAAGAGTCGCGGAAAGCTCCCGCGGACGGTCCAAGTCCTGAAATTATGGCGGGAGTGCCGGACGCCACGGGTTCCGCTTTCCTCATTTCACCTCGAATTGCTTCTCGCCGATCACGCCATCTGCGAGGGCGCCAAGTCCTACTCGCAGTGTGTTACGGAAGCATTCCAGCTGCTTGCGCAGCGCGAATGTCGGGCGTACCGCGACCCGATGAAGGTTTCCGGCAACGTGGCCGCAGTCAAGTCGGAATTCCAACGGGAACTCACGGTGCGATCGGTCATCTACTCGCGCGACCACGCAAAAGCGGCCCTTTACGCCGAGTCGCTTGGGGACCATACGGAAGCCCAGCGCCAGTGGAATATCGTTTTTAACGGGTACTTCCCGCGGTAGGAAAGAGTCCTAGACTTCAGACCATTGTATCGTAATCTCGCTTGACAGAGCGGTTGTAAATCACAGAAGATAAAGGAAATTGGCAACTACGACGAACGCATGGCTAGGACCATAGCAGACGCATTCAGCACCCTCAAAACCAACCTTGAGATAACCGGTCTCCAGCAGACAACCGTAGCCGAGCGCCAGCAGAGCGTTCGTACGCGTCCGGCAAACCCATCTTCCGTGTTTTGAGGTAAGCGGTCATACTTCCTTGTGTTGATGCATGTGCGCCCGGAGTGCGCGCGCGGGCACGAGGAGGAGCAGAAGTGAGCCAGAAGCACGATGTGGAGAAGGCGCGGTACTGGCAGGCGGTCATTCGGGATGCTGCCCGGAGCGGCATGTCGACGCGGGCCTTCTGCCGGCAGCGGAAGCTGAAGGAGTGCCAGTTCTACTGGTGGCAGCGCCGATTGAAGGAGAAGCGTCCGCCCGCTTCAACGCCGCGGGGCTCAGCGAACGGGCCGGCCAGCTTCGCCCTGGTCAGCGGCGAGCCGGGCTCGGCGGATGCCGGCATAGAGTTGGTGCTGGCCGGCGGGCGGCGGCTGCGCCTGGCCAAAGGCGTCGATGAGCCGACCCTGCGATCGGTGCTGGCGGCGCTGGAACAGCCGGGATGCTGAGCTTCCCGGCGGCCATCAAGGTGTACTTGTGCACCGTGGCCTGTGACATGCGCCGGAGCTTCGACGGTCTGTCCATGATGGCCGAGCATATCATCCGCTGCAATCCCTTCTCGGGGCACCTGCTGGTGTTTTGCAACCGGCGTAGCGACCGTCTGAAGATCCTGTACTGGGATCGGGATGGGTGGGTGATCTGGTACAAGCGGCTGGAGGCGGGCACCTTCCAGTTCCCCTTCGCCCAAACGGGCCGGCGGGAGATCGCGGCCTGGGAGCTGGGCGTGCTGCTGGAGGGCATCGACCTCGGCAAGGGGCGACGGCGGAAACGCTACGCGCTGCCCGCCGCGGCATTCGAGGCGCATGCGGAGCTGGAGGCGTCAAAACAATAGCATGCTCCTCTGTTTTTTGTTGACTTATGAGAGTAAGTGTAGTAAGTTAGTGTTTCAGATACTTACTCAGCGCGATGGCGACAGACCCTCCAGACCTGCCCAGTGACCCAGCCGCCCTGCAACAGATGCTGCTGCGGACCCTGGCGCAACTGGACGCCACCCAGGCGGCACTGGCGGCCAAGGAGTACGAACTCGAGCGCGTGCGGCACTGGCTCCAGCAGATGCTGCGTCACCGCTATGGACAGAAGCGCGAGCGGGTGGATGAGAACCAGTTGTTCCTGTTCGCCGCCGAGATCGCCAGCCGGGGGGAAGAGCCGCCGCCTGAGCCGAAGTCGGTCGCGAGCGAACCGCGGCCATCTCCGCCGGGGCACGGACGGCAGCGGTTGCCGCAGTCGCTGGAGCGGCGCCGTGTAGTCTATGACCTGGCTGACGACCAGCGGCGGTGCCCGGAGTGCCAGGCGGAACTGCGGCACATCGGCGAGGAGATCAGCGAGCAACTGGAGTACGTGCCGGCCTCGTTGCACGTCGTCCAGCAAGCCTGCCAGAAGTACGCTTGCCCCAAGGGCTGCACCGTGGTCACGGCCGCAAAGCCGCCGGCGCCGGTGGAGAAGGGGCTGGCCGGGCCGGGACTGCTGGCACACGTGGCGGTGAGCAAGTTCGGGGACCATCTTCCTTTGCACCGCCAGGAGGCGATCTTCACCCGGCAGGGCGTGGATTTGTCTCGCCAGACCATGTGCGACTGGATGCGGCAGTGCGCGGAGTTAGTCGGTCCGCTAGCCGATCTGATGAAGGAGCGGGTACTGAGTTCCAAAGTCGTGCAGACCGACGACACGCCGGTGCCGGTGTTGGACCCGGAGTTGCCGTGCACGCGTACCGGGCGGATCTGGACCTACGTCGGGGACGCGCTGCATCCCTACACGGTGTACGACTACACCCCGAATCGCTGCCGCGAAGGGCCGGATGAGTTCCTGAAGGACTTCCACGGATACCTGCAGGCAGACGCCTACTCGGGCTACGACCAGATCTACAAGGAAACCGAGCGCGGCATCACGGAGGTGGCTTGCATGGCGCACGCGCGCCGCAAGTACTTCGATGCGCAGTCGTCCGACATCATGCGTTCGACGGTGATGCTGGCCTACTTCCATCTGCTGTACAACGTCGAGCGCGAGGCGCGGGAAAAGCAGTTGGACGCCGCCGGGCGCCTGGCGCTACGCCGGGAACGGAGCCAGCCGATGCTGGACGACATCCAGGCGTATTTAGAGCGCGAGCGGCCGCGGGTGTTGCCGAAGAGTCCGATCGGCCAAGCCATGGCCTACACGTTGTCCAACTGGGAGGCGCTGGTGCGCTACGCGAAGGACGGCGATCTGGAAATCGACGACAACGGCGCCGAGCGCAGCCTGCGCGGAGTGGCTGTGGGACGGCGCAACTGGACCTTCTTCGGCAGCGACAACGGCGGACGTACGGCGGCGGTGCTGACGAGTCTCATTGCCACCACGAAGCGTCACCACATCGACCCGTTCGCGTATCTACGCGACGTGTTCACTCGCATCGGGGCTCACCCGCAAAACCGACTCGAGGAATTACTGCCCGACAACTGGCTCGCGGCACGGGTGGCCAGCAAGGCCTGAACCCCACCCCAGCCTTCAACCGTACACGCGTCTGGGCCTACATGTGTTCGCCGGACGCGTACCCGGCATAGTCCTCTGATTGTCGCACTGCGATATCCCAGACGAAACATTATCCAAAATCAGTCTTGCCCATCCCTCAGGAAGCGCGTATACTCTGCACGTACCATCGAGAGGACCGTGCCATGAAGTTCAAGCTGATTTGCCTGTTGTCTGCAATCACCATTCCCTGTCTTGCGCAGGTTTCCTTCGACAGAGTTGAGATCCGGTCAACTTTCGCCAGCGCATCAGAGGGCAACACGGGGCACTTGACGGTTGACGCCAAGCAGATTGTGTTCTCAAAGAAGAAGAACGGCCAGCAGCCGTACTTCTCTATACCCACGACAGCCGTAAAGGATCTGTTCTATTCGCGGGTCTCGGGCAGACGCATCGGGGCCGCAATTATAGTGAGTCCGTTGCTGTTGTTTAGCAAGGGTCGAAAGCATTACATGACCATCAGTTTCAATGACGGCCAGAGCATGGTAGGTGCTGTCGAGTTCAAACTAGACAAGAGCAACTACAGACCTGTGCTGCGGTCTGTCGAAACAAGCACTGGCGTGACGATGAAGTACGATCAGGAAGGTGTCAAAGAGACGGAGCAAGTGCCAGCCAAGAGTACGGCGGCTGGCAAGCCAACTCAATAGGCAAGCTCTGCTCACGCCACCTGAGGGGCACTGACCAGCTATCCTTGCGCTGAGGCCCGGCGACTTGACCACGGGGCCACCATGAGCACCTCTGCGGCGCAAGCTCCCGGTGTGGCGGACGAGGTGACAAAACCGACGCCGTTATAGACGGAAACCCCGGCTAGAGCCAGCAACTATTTGCGAGTATTGGCCTCAATCTGCTCCAGCAGCTTGAGGATCTTGTTAGTCTTTCGGATATAAATCGTAGGAACGTAGAGTGCCAGCAACGCGATCACTGCGATACCGGCGAGAACCACTGTCAAGCTCCAGGTACCCATGGAAACCTCCGATCAGAGTGAACACGACAGTATACACCCTTAATATCCTTTTGGCGATCTTCTTCCGTGGGAAGGCCCGGAGGACGCCGTTTCCGGTGCCCTCCGGGTTGAGGGAGGGTTTCATTCAGGGAGAGCTGGGCAGCTTCTCCCAACGTGGCGATTGTACTTGGCGGGGCTGCGGGTGACTATCCCGGCAAAGGTATGCATTCCTCTGTTGACCTGTGTTAATCCCAGCGTGGGGCTGTGCTGGAGGCGGTTTCTGTGCCCCTCGGAAGTGCGCCCATTGCAAGGGTCGATCTGTAGCCCCGGCTCGATGCCGGCCTAGAGATTCTCAGGTTGTCTTGAGCGTCGGTCAGGCGGGGTGGGGAGGACCTTCAGGTGGTCACAGCAAGCGGTCGGTGCTGGGGAGGGTGTAGGCCACAGGCCGCTATCGGCAATCTGTTAGAAGTGATGCCCGCAGTCACACCTCTGCGCTACCCGAGGGTTGACAAGCCCGCAATCAGGGCAGGTTCTTCAGCGCCATGAGGATGACCAGGACAAGTGTACCCCTTGGGGATGGCTCTGTCGGTGGACCTCAACAATAATTGTTTGCTTGACCGACTGGGGAGACTTGGCAGCATGGCTAGAGACAGACGATTCTCCGAGAGAATAGGGGTCACACCGATCAAGACCGAGATCCAGATCAGGTCGATGGACGAAGCGCTACGCAACACCTTGTGGAATCTCTTGACTCTGCATTGCTGGGACAAACTCAAGGATCATGCTCCTGGGTATAGTGTTCCGGCCACAAGAGCTGGCGTATTCTTCCAGAGGACGTGGGTGGGCTTCCTGAAATGGCGGCTTGATGAGAAGCCACACAACAACGTTCAAGCCCTGAAAGTACTCCGAGAGCAGTTCTTCACCTGGACTTGGGATGAAGTCTATGACTTCATCGAGTTCACCGCTCAGCACTACCCATTCCGCGATGTTGAACGCGACGACTTCCTGGGAGGCCTCAACCTAGTTTTGGAACGCGAACTCTCCGGCTACCGCTTCGTTGGTGGCGTGCTCACACCAATCACCTCGGCTGAGGAGCTTGCCTCCATTGAGGAGGGTCTGAACCTCACCGACAAGTTCGCACCTGTGAGAAGTCACCTTCAGCAGTCCCTGATACTGCTTTCAGACCGCCAGACGCCTGACTATCGAAACTCCGTTAAGGAGTCGATCTGCGCAGTCGAGGCGTTGGTACAGATTGTGTACGCGTCCGGCGAACACATGTAGGCCCAGACGCGTGTACGGTTGAAGGCTGGGGTGGGGTTCAGGCCTTGCTGGCCACCCGTGCCGCGAGCCAGTTGTCGGGCAGTAATTCCTCGAGTCGGTTTTGCGGGTGAGCCCCGATGCGAGTGAACACGTCGCGTAGATACGCGAACGGGTCGATGTGGTGACGCTTCGTGGTGGCAATGAGACTCGTCAGCACCGCCGCCGTACGTCCGCCGTTGTCGCTGCCGAAGAAGGTCCAGTTGCGCCGTCCCACAGCCACTCCGCGCAGGCTGCGCTCGGCGCCGTTGTTGTCGATTTCCAGATCGCCGTCCTTCGCGTAGCGCACCAGCGCCTCCCAGTTGGACAACGTGTAGGCCATGGCTTGGCCGATCGGACTCTTCGGCAACACCCGCGGCCGCTCGCGCTCTAAATACGCCTGGATGTCGTCCAGCATCGGCTGGCTCCGTTCCCGGCGTAGCGCCAGGCGCCCGGCGGCGTCCAACTGCTTTTCCCGCGCCTCGCGCTCGACGTCGTACAGCAGATGGAAGTAGGCCAGCATCACCGTCGAACGCATGATGTCGGACGACTGCGCATCGAAGTACTTGCGGCGCGCGTGCGCCATGCAAGCCACCTCCGTGATGCCGCGCTCGGTTTCCTTGTAGATCTGGTCGTAGCCCGAGTAGGCGTCTGCCTGCAGGTATCCGTGGAAGTCCTTCAGGAACTCATCCGGCCCTTCGCGGCAGCGATTCGGGGTGTAGTCGTACACCGTGTAGGGATGCAGCGCGTCCCCGACGTAGGTCCAGATCCGCCCGGTACGCGTGCACGGCAACTCCGGGTCCAACACCGGCACCGGCGTGTCGTCGGTCTGCACGACTTTGGAACTCAGTACCCGCTCCTTCATCAGATCGGCTAGCGGACCGACTAACTCCGCGCACTGCCGCATCCAGTCGCACATGGTCTGGCGAGACAAATCCACGCCCTGCCGGGTGAAGATCGCCTCCTGGCGGTGCAAAGGAAGATGGTCCCCGAACTTGCTCACCGCCACGTGTGCCAGCAGTCCCGGCCCGGCCAGCCCCTTCTCCACCGGCGCCGGCGGCTTTGCGGCCGTGACCACGGTGCAGCCCTTGGGGCAAGCGTACTTCTGGCAGGCTTGCTGGACGACGTGCAACGAGGCCGGCACGTACTCCAGTTGCTCGCTGATCTCCTCGCCGATGTGCCGCAGTTCCGCCTGGCACTCCGGGCACCGCCGCTGGTCGTCAGCCAGGTCATAGACTACACGGCGCCGCTCCAGCGACTGCGGCAACCGCTGCCGTCCGTGCCCCGGCGGAGATGGCCGCGGTTCGCTCGCGACCGACTTCGGCTCAGGCGGCGGCTCTTCCCCCCGGCTGGCGATCTCGGCGGCGAACAGGAACAACTGGTTCTCATCCACCCGCTCGCGCTTCTGTCCATAGCGGTGACGCAGCATCTGCTGGAGCCAGTGCCGCACGCGCTCGAGTTCGTACTCCTTGGCCGCCAGTGCCGCCTGGGTGGCGTCCAGTTGCGCCAGGGTCCGCAGCAGCATCTGTTGCAGGGCGGCTGGGTCACTGGGCAGGTCTGGAGGGTCTGTCGCCATCGCGCTGAGTAAGTATCTGAAACACTAACTTACTACACTTACTCTCATAAGTCAACAAAAAACAGAGGAGCATGCTATTGTTTTGACGCCTCCAGCTCCGCATGCGCCTCGAATGCCGCGGCGGGCAGCGCGTAGCGTTTCCGCCGTCGCCCCTTGCCGAGGTCGATGCCCTCCAGCAGCACGCCCAGCTCCCAGGCCGCGATCTCCCGCCGGCCCGTTTGGGCGAAGGGGAACTGGAAGGTGCCCGCCTCCAGCCGCTTGTACCAGATCACCCACCCATCCCGATCCCAGTACAGGATCTTCAGACGGTCGCTACGCCGGTTGCAAAACACCAGCAGGTGCCCCGAGAAGGGATTGCAGCGGATGATATGCTCGGCCATCATGGACAGACCGTCGAAGCTCCGGCGCATGTCACAGGCCACGGTGCACAAGTACACCTTGATGGCCGCCGGGAAGCTCAGCATCCCGGCTGTTCCAGCGCCGCCAGCACCGATCGCAGGGTCGGCTCATCGACGCCTTTGGCCAGGCGCAGCCGCCGCCCGCCGGCCAGCACCAACTCTATGCCGGCATCCGCCGAGCCCGGCTCGCCGCTGACCAGGGCGAAGCTGGCCGGCCCGTTCGCTGAGCCCCGCGGCGTTGAAGCGGGCGGACGCTTCTCCTTCAATCGGCGCTGCCACCAGTAGAACTGGCACTCCTTCAGCTTCCGCTGCCGGCAGAAGGCCCGCGTCGACATGCCGCTCCGGGCAGCATCCCGAATGACCGCCTGCCAGTACCGCGCCTTCTCCACATCGTGCTTCTGGCTCACTTCTGCTCCTCCTCGTGCCCGCGCGCGCACTCCGGGCGCACATGCATCAACACAAGGAAGTATGACCGCTTACCTCAAAACACGGAAGATGGGTTTGCCGGACGCGTACGAGCGTTCGCCGTGTTGTCGAGTCCGGTCTCACCGTGAAGGATTCTTTTCTCACCGGCTCGTACTCGCGGTCTACGATGATCGCTCCGCTGAACGAGGCGGATATCGATATCTTCTTCGTCCTGGATAACTCGTACTTCTACCACTACAACAACCAGAACGGCGGCCAGGCCGGTCTGCTGGACCTTGTCAAAAAGACGCTTCGCAAGACGTACACCCAGACACCGGATATCAGCCGCAATGGGCAGGCGGTGACCGTCCGCTTCACGGATTTTGTCGTTGATGTCGTTCCCGGCTTTAATCGTGATGGTGGCGGTTACCTGATTCCCAACTCGATCACGCAGACCTGGATCTCAACCAACCCAAGAACCCACGTCGATATCACGACACAGGCCAACACCGCCCATAACGGCTATTTCATCCCTCTGGTGAAGATGATCAAGGGTTGGAACCGGACTATAGGACGGCATTTCGGGTCATTCCACCTGGAGACGCTGGCGCTCTCAATTCTGAACGGCGTCACGATATCGGATTTCCCCTCGGGCGCCCGGTTCTATTTCGATAAGGCGAGGGATCTTGTAAGGCAGCAGAACCCGGATCCGGCGGGCTATGGCGGCGACGTGGGTTCATACATCAACACGCAGGAGAAAATCGCGGAGGCCGCTTCTAAGTTCCAGCTTGCTTACGACCGCGCGATCAAGGCCGAGGATTTCGAAAGGCGCGGTTTGGTCCGCGATTCCATAGAGATGTGGGGAAAGGTCTTCGGCGATTACTTTCCAACCTATGGCTAACACCCAGCCTGATCAGCCACAGACCACTGCCGAGAGGGTCGTACCATCGGCGAAGGACGAGATCATCAAAGAGGCGAAGCGCCTCGAAGAGAATACGATGTACAGCTCGAAAGGGCACTTCGCGGCAGCGCAATCCTGGGCCAACTCTCATCTGTGGATCGGGATTGCTATATCTGTCGTCTCCGCCGTAGCGGCTGCGTTCACGTTTTCCGACAGCTACCGGGTTGCCGTGGGTATTCTGGCGCTCGTCATCGCAATGCTCTCGGCGGTCGCCACATTCCTCAACCCGAATGAGAAGGCTGCGACTCATCTCACCGCCGGCAACAACTACGATGCGCTCTGCACGCGGTCGCGGATGTTCTGGACGATCGAGTGCTGGAAAGAGGGAAATACCGAACAGATCCTGACAGAAAAGCTCCGCGACCTTTGCGACGAGAAGAACAAGCTGAACCAGAGCTACCCGCAGATTCCCGGCTGGGCTTATAGCAGGGCCAAGAAACGAATGGAGGCAGGCGAAGGAGTTTACCAGGTGGACAAGAGCGCTTAGGGGTTAGCGAAACTGGGATCTCTTAATCGCTTTATGTCGGTGCCGCGAGTCTGTTCGGGGTTTTGCACGATAGCGCGCCCATGTGGCATTCAGCTCGCTCCTTCGCAGTTTCCATATCCATGTCGGGATAATCGGGCCTATCGCTCTGGAGACGTGATACTCGTTCATTATCTTGACGGCATCGACAATGTCGGCGTGCCCGGAGTCGACGAGTCCGGTCGCGACCTGCTCACTGTGACCGGCGTTTCGCGCAAGGCTGTAATATCCCAGAGTGAGCCCGATAATGCCGATGGAGAGCAGAAACATGAGCAGGGCCGTAACGACCCGGGCGACACTGGCTCGGGTATCTGCCTGCCCGACGGTCTGCAGTGCTATGTCAAGTATGACAACTGCCGTGATTACGCCCAGAATGACCACGGTCAGGCAGATGTGGCCCATCCGCTCTGCAAGATGTTTGCTCCACCAGGCTGACTCCGAGACGTTCTGGAGTGCGCGGCGTGGGCCTGGGGGCTCTTTGCTCGCAAAGTATGGCTCATTTGATCGATCGGCTCTTGCCCGATTCTTCACGGATCGTGGGCATCGCATCAGCAGATCCGAGAATTCGGCACCGGACATTTGCCAGCCAAGCGAATCCTGAAGATCGAGCTTCCGCCGCAGTCGCTGCGCGCGCGACTTGATTGCTTCCGAGCGGTACCAACCCAATTCCGAGATCAACGTGAGCGCGGCCACGATGAAGGGGACCCGTTCCGCCGACAACGGCAGCATGATGGACAACCCAGCCGAGAACCCCAAGAGTTTGAATATCAGGGACGCACCCCACCACCACTTCGCGCACCAGTCGAGCGCGCGCGAGAGGGCAAAGGCATCATATGGGTCCCCAGCAGGTGAGTTTTCAGCGTCTTGAGCCATGTTGTGTCGGCACAATCTGCAGCCGCCCGCGGCTACCCGCCAACAAGTAGGTCTAGGTTTCCGCTCATTCTACCAACATTCAGGGTGCGGCGAGCAGCGCAGTGCTCTTCCTCTTCGATCCGACCTCGGCCGCCTGGCGCACCTCGCGCCCGGATTAGTCCCGATATACGCCGGTCACGGCAGTTGTGGAGCGACTTGGTCGTGTTGGCATCCCATAGAAGTGCCGCCGGCCTGAAGCTCCCCGGATACGGCGTTTGGGGACGCTTGGAGCAGCGTGGCGTGGTCCAACTAGCGGTGTTACGCCCTACCCGCGGAGGTGGCGCGCCCTGGAGAGCGATCAAATACGTGAGCGCACTTCTGAAATGGAGTACTCAGGCTCTCACGGCACCCGCGCGCGCGGGCGGAAGTGGAGATCCACGCTGTAGAGCGGCAGCTCGACGGGAACGACGTACAGCACCTCGATCTCCAGCCGGCCCGGGGCGCGCTTGAGTCGCACCTGGTCGAAGCCCACGCGCAGGCCCAACCTGGCTGCGGCATTGACCACTTTCACCCGCACGGACTCGTCCCGTTCACCCGACCCGGCCGCCTGCTGCGCCGTCTCCTCCAGCAGCCCCTGAAACTCCAGATTCCGCCAGTAGGGGGGCAGGAGCCGCACCGCGAACAGAATCAGCACCAGCAGCGCCGCCGCGCCGGCGGCCATTCGCCATCTTCCGGGCTTCATGCCGCCTCTCACCTCCGCATGAGGTTCCTTGCAAGGAAGAGCAGGTTGGCGGGACGCTCCGCCAGCCTCCTCATGAAGTAAGGGTACCAGGCGTCGCCGTAGGGAACGTACAGGCGCAGGCGGTATCCTTCCCGAACCAGCCGCGCCTGAAGGTCACGCCGAATACCGTAAAGCATCTGAAATTCGAAATCGCTCTTCGGGATTCCCTTGCGCTCCGCGAACTGACGCGCATGTTCGATCATGTTCGGATCGTGGGTCGCCAGCGCCGGGTACACGCCGCGATCGAGCAGCACTTCGGACAGACGCTTGTAGTTTTCGTTCACCTGGGACTTGCGCGGGAAAGCCGCCGTGGCCGGTTCGCGGTAAGCGCCCTTGCAGAGCCGCACCGGGACTCCTTTCCGGCAGAGAGCCGCGGTGTCTTCCCCGCTCCGGTATAGATACGCCTGAATCACGCTTCGCACCCTCCCGAAACGCTCGTGCATTTCCGTGGCGATCCCCAATGTGCGGTCCACATATTCGCGCGACTCCATGTCCATCTCCACGAACCCATCCACCGCACGGGCCGCGGCCACCAATGTACCCACGTTCCGCCGGCAGACCTCCTCCGAGAGGTCGAGCCCGAACTGGGTCAGCTTGATCGACACGCTCGCCTCGAGTTTCTCGGCGGCAATACGTCGCAGCACCGCCAAATAAGCCTCGAGCGATGCCCCCGCCTCATCCGGCGACGTCACCTTCTCGCCCAGATGATCGACCGTCACCAGGATGCCATCGCGGTTCAGACGGCGGCAGACCTCCAGCTCCCGCTCCAGAATCTTGCCCGCCACAAAACGCCTGGTGAGCCGCTCCGCCACGGGAGAGGTTTCCATCCAGCGGCGCAGATGAGGTTGCTCGGAGAGAAACAACAGGATGTTACGGAGCATCGGGCAGTGTCTAGGTTGTTTCGATCCTCTTCGGATTGCGCGGGACGAGATCGATTCGCTCCGGAGCGGAAGGCTCTTCGCCACCCACCGCCCCCAGCTCGCGGACCTTCCGCAGCGAAGGGAGAAGCCGCTGCTCCCAGGACGCCACCGACCGATTGTAGGCCTCGACGGCCTTCTCCAGGTGCTTTCCCGCGTCCTCGTAGTGTTCGTGCATGACCTGAAGCCGGTCATAGAACTCGGCCGCCACCTTGCGGATCAGTTCCGCGTTCTCGGCCAGTTGTTGCTGGCGCCATCCGTAGCTGATGCCTTTCAGCACGGAAATCAGGGTGGTCGGCGTGGCCAGCAGCACCTTGCGGTCCAGGGCATCCTCGATCAGGGTGGGGTTGTACTCCAAGGCGGCGCTGAAGAATTGGTCGCCGGGGAGGAACAAGACCACCATCTCGGGGGCGGGCTGGAGCTGGCTCCAGTACTGCTTGCTGCTCAATTGGTTCACGTGGGCCAGAACCTGCTGGCCGTGGCGAATGAGGGCCTCGCGCCGCCGCGAGTCATCCACGGCCGAAACCGCTTCCATGTAAGCGCTAAGCGGCACCTTGGCGTCGATGGCCAACGTGCGGTCTCCCGGCAGGGTCACCACCATGTCCGGGCGGAGGCGCCCGTCCTGGCCCTCCAGGGTCTCTTGCTCCACGAAATCGCAGTGCTTGACCATTCCGGCCAGCTCCGCGACCCGCCGGAGCGTGATCTCACCCCAGCGGCCGCGGATCTGCGGGGCGCGCAGGGCGCTAGAGAGCAACCTGGTCTCCTGGGCCAGGCCCTGCAACTGGTCGCGCAGGGCGCCGACGGTCTCGTGACGGGCCTTCTCCAATTCGCGCAGTTGGCTCTCCAGCTTCTCCAGCGAGGTGGCCAAGGGCTGGATCACCCCTTCGACGGCGGTCTGGCGCTGCGCCAGATCCCCGGAGATCTGCGCCCGCACGGTCTCCAGCGTCCCCTTGGCAACCTCCAAGAAGGCCCCCTGGCTGGACCGCAACGAAGCATCCGCCAATGCCTGGAAGGTCTCTCCGATCCTGGCGGCAGCCGACTCGGCCGAGGCCAGCCGGGCTTCGGCCACGGCCTTTCCGGTCTCCGCCCGGGAAAGCCTGGAGCGAGCCATCAGGGCTGAGGCCAGCCCGCCGACGACGCAACCCAGAACCACTCCCGCGAGCAAAAGCGCCCAGGCGTCCATGTTCCAGTGCCTGTTAGCTGAACAAACGGAAAGCAGCGTAGCCGAGCATGGAGCCAATGGCCGACCCGGCCACGACGTCGCTCAGAAAGTGCATGCCGAGGACCACTCGCGAGACCGCCACGCTGACCGCGCAGAACAGCAGCGCGGCCATCCAGAGAGGAAAGAACAGCCCGAGCGACAGAGCCACGGCGAAAGCCGTGATGGAATGACCCGAAGGGAAGGAGAAGTGATCCGGTGGCAACACCCTCGACCAGCAGTGCGGCTCGATGGTGCAAGGACGGGTGCGCCCGGCCTTGCGCTTCAGCCAGACAAACAGCGCTACGCCCGCCATGGTCGCCAGCCCGGCGGCCGCCAAAGCTGCCAGCGCCTCCGGACCTCCGAACAACAGGACAGCAAAGCCCAGAAGGCACCACAACCAGCCATCGCCGCCGCGCGTGGCCCACACCATCCAGAGGCGCACCCACCGTGGAGCGCGCCACCTCTGCACGCGGCGCATGAGGCGATGATCGCGGATTGAGATGAATCGCCACATACCAACCGGTACCTTTCAGTTTACGAAAATGCGGGGGATGGCCGCCACCGGCCTGGGAACCGGCTCAGGTTTCGGCCGGGTCCGGCGGCCAGCGCTGCGCCGGCTGCCGCGCGAACTCGAGCACCTCTTGTTTGGATCCCCCCGGCTCGAAGCAGCGCCGGCAGCGCGCCTCGTACATTCCCGCGGCGCCCACCACGATCAGTTCGTCAGAGGCGATCAGCCGCTGCGTGTGCTTGGCGGGAGCCCCGCACCGCATGCAGACGGCCAGCATCTTGCTGATGGACTCGGCCAGGCAGAGCAAGTCGGGGATGGGCGGGAACGGCCGGCCCATGTAGTCCGTGTCCAGGCCCGAGACAATCACTTGCTTTCCGCTGTCGGCGAACTGAGTGACCAGACCGATCAGGTCTTGCCCAAGGAAGTTCGCCTCGTCCACTCCGATCACCTCGGTGCGCCAGTCCAGGCACCCCAGGATGTCCTGGGCGCTCCGCACGACTTCCGACTTCATCCGCAGGTCGCCATGGGAGACGATCTCGTCCGGGGAGTAGCGGTCGTCGAGAGCGGGTTTGAACACCTGCACGCGCTTCCGGGCGATCATGGCGCGGCGCAGTCGGCGTATCAGCTCCTCGCTTTTCCCCGAGAACATCGGGCCACAGATCACTTCGATCCAACCCGAGTTCCCTGTCATGAAGTTCATCGTTCCATTGATAGCACGCCTCTCCGGGCTGTGTCGCTTGTGAAAGAATAGTCTGGGTGACTCGGATCGAACTGGTCTATTTCGAGGCCGGCGGCGGGCATCGAGCCGCCACCACGGCGTTGGAGTCGGTCATTGCCGGTCAGAACAGGCCGTGGGAAGTGCGCCGGGTCAACCTTCAGGAACTGCTCGACCCGATTGACGTCTTCCGCAAACTGCTTGGCCTGCGGCTTCAGGACGTCTACAACCTGCTGCTGAGAAAGGGCTGGACCCTGGGCTCCTCCCACTTGTGCGGGCTGATGCACGCCGCGATCCGCGCCAGCCACACCCAGCAGGTGCGGCTGCTGGAGGACCATTGGCGCGGCAGCCTGCCGGACCTGGTGGTCTCGCTGGTTCCGAACTTCAACCGGGCCCTTCGCGAAAGCTTGAGAAATGTGCGCCCCGAAGCTCCCTTCGTCACCGTCCTCACCGACTTCGCCGACTACCCGCCTCACTTCTGGATCGAACGCCAGGAGCAGTTTCTGATCTGCGGCTCGGATCGAGCCGTGGAGCAGGCCAAGAAGCAGGGGTACGACGATGAACGCATCTTTCAAGTCTCGGGCATGATCCTGAACCCGAGCTTCTACCAGCCGATGAACGCGGACAGGGCCGCCGAAAGGATGCGCCTGGGCCTTGATCCGGACAGGGTCACCGGACTGGTTATGTTCGGAGGCCAGGGGTCGGACGTCATGTTGGACATCGCCCGCAGGCTGGACCGGTCCGCGCTGGACGTGCAGTTGATCTTGATCTGCGGGCAGAACAAGAAGCTGGTCCGCCAATTGCGCGAATACCAGAGGCGGGTTCCCATGTTTGTCGAGGGCTTCACCTCCGAGGTGCGCCGCTACATGGATCTCGCCGATTTTTTCATCGGCAAGCCGGGCCCTGGCAGCATCAGTGAGGCTCTGGCGATGAAGCTGCCCGTGATCGTGCAGTCCAATGCCTGGACCTTGCCCCAGGAGCGCTACAACGCCGCGTGGGTGAGGGAGAAGCAGGTCGGCCTCGTGGTCAGGGATTTCCGTGATATCGAAACTGTGGTCGCGCGCCTGACGGAGCCCGCCGCGCTGGCCCGCTATCGGGCTAGTGCGGCCGCCCTAAACAACAGGGCCGTGTTTGAAATACCGGACATCCTGGAACGCATCCTGGCGGCACGCCGGTAGATCGGCTGCCGAACGGCTTGTCACCGGCTCCGGCGCAGCAAGGCTCGGCCGAGGCTGGCGCTCAAAATCAACGCTCCCCCCGCAACGGCCAGCCTGGAGGGCCTCTCATTGTGGACAAGCGCGGCCCAGACCGGATTCAAGGCAGGTTCCAGCAGCAGCAGCAGCGAACTCTCCAAAGCGGGAACCACACGCAATCCACGGGCTAGGAACACGTAGGCCAGCCCGATCTGGAACACCCCCAGGTACAGAATCACGAGCACGTCCGGCGTGGAGAACACCGCCGGGAGGGCTTTGGGGAGACAGAAGAGGAACGCCAGAGCATTCCCCGCCGCCACGCTTGCCATGCCTTGCTCGCCCCCGCCCTGGCGGCTGTTCAGCCACCGGAGGCCAACCAGGGTCAAAGCCCAGGTGACGCCCGAGAACAGGGCGAGGACGTTGCCGGAAAGCGGGTCCGGCGCGGTGTGAACGGGGAGTTGCCGGCCCGCAAAGAATAACGACGCCCCGATACTCACGATGGCCAGCAACGCCAGGTCGGAGCGCCGGATCGGCTCCTTGAGCAGCCAGGGGCCCAGCAGCAGAAGGTAGAACGGCGCGGTCGATTGAAGAAAGATAGTGTTGGCCGCCGTGGTGAGCTTGTTCGCCAGCACGAACAGAATAAGCGTTGCGGCGTACGCCACCCCCACCAGGGGAACCCGCCAGCTCCAGTTGCGCCGGGCCGCTGGCACGAGCACGAGCACGGCCGCCGCGGCCACGGCGGAGCGGAAGCTGGCCACCTGCCATCCGCTCAATGACGCCGACTTGATCGCTGCGCCACCGGTGGAAAACAGCACCGCCGCACCCAACAAGCTGAGCCTGTGTGAACGGAGGGGAGGGAGGGAGGGGGAAGCCGTGTCGAGGCGCTTCAAATCAGAAAGGCAGATCGGGCTTAGACGATCGAGCCATGGACGAGCGGGCCAGGAAAGTGTACGGGTTGACCGGGCTTCCGCCCAGGCGCACTTCATAGTGGAGGTGGGGCGCGGTTACGCGGCCGGACGCGCCAACGCCGCCGATAATCTGCCCCCGGCGGACCTCCTGTCCCGGGATCACGTCGAAACGGGAGAGATGGGCGTAGTAGGTCTGCACCCCGCCGCCATGATCGACGACAATCAGCCTCCCGTAGCCGCTGACGAACTGGGCCTCCGAGATGACCCCGTCAGCCGTGGCGCGGACGGGCGTGCCCACCACTCCCGAGATATCCACGCCAGTGTGGAACGCTTGTTCGCCGGAGAATGGGTCGTTGCGTCGCCCAAAGGCTCCGATCACGCGCCCCTCGACCGGCCAAAGGCTGGGACGGACATTGACCTGCCACAGCCTGGGATAGGTGTGATGGAACGTGGAGATGTTAGCGCTCTTCAAAAAGTTATACTCTTCCAAACTCTCCGAGAAGGTCGGCACCAGGCGTCCTTCCCCCGAAATGTCGGAAGGGCCTTCCAGCTTCCGTTTGATGCCGTAGGCATTCGAGACTTCGATAGCGTACAACTGCAATGTCGCCAACTGCTCGTTGGTCTGGTTGAAAACCCTTTGGAGGCTGTCGTATCGGGCCCGCAGGGAGTCAGTCTCCTGCCGCAGGGAGTTGTAGTTGGCCACTTTCCAGGCCATGCGAACATAGCTGGAAACGAAGCCAAACACGGAGACGCAACCGAAAACGGCGAAGATGAGAACCGCGTACAGCGCTTTCTGGGGGATGTGGACGCGGCGCAAACGCCCGTGCAGTGAGTGCGCCAGTACCACCACGAAATAGGGCTGCTTCATCAGAGATCCTCGCCCCTCTGCTGCCAGCGCGGTGTCTTCATGAACGACGCGCTCCGCTCTTCGGGGCCAAGCTGACCGCTGTGGGCATCACAATGGAACGGACCTGTAACTCTATCAGCCATTGCCCCCGCCTGTCAAGAGCGAACTGCGATCCCACGCGTTTTCAACACGATACGCGCGAGGGCCTTGGTTCTTCCTCTCGATGGCGGCGCATCGCCGATCTGCCGCGTTCCCCATGAACCAGACCATGGCTTAGGCGCGGATGGTTCACAGCCATCCGCGCCCCTTCTTGTGTTGTTGCTCGGGAGCGAGGCGAACTGATATAGTGAGTCCGTTATTCTGCCATTTCATGGCTGGGAGAAAATATGGAGTCCTACAACAACAGACTTGTCCCCCAAGACGGACAAGCCATTGAGGTTCGAGACGGGAAGTTTCTGATCCCCGACAATCCGATCATTCCCTTCATTGAGGGAGACGGCACCGGGCCCGACATCTGGCGGGCCTCCCGCATGGTTTTCGACGCGGCCGTGGCCCGCGCCTACGGGGGCCGGAGGAAGATCGCCTGGTTCGAGGTCCTGGCCGGCGAGAAGGCCTTTCAGGAATCCAAGAGCTGGCTGCCTCAGGACACCCTGGAGGCGATCGGCAAGTTCCGCATCGCCATCAAGGGCCCGCTGACCACCCCTGTGGGGGGAGGCATACGAAGCCTCAACGTCTCCCTGCGGCAGTTGATGACGCTCTACGTCTGCATGCGCCCTGTACGCTACTACCCCGGCGTGCCATCGCCGATGAAGCACCCCGAGCGTCTCAACGTAGTCATCTTCCGCGAGAACACCGAGGACGTCTATGCCGGGATTGAGTGGAAGCAGGGGACACCGGAGGTCAAGAAA
This sequence comes from Bryobacterales bacterium, assembly GCA_963798455.1. GTDB lineage: Bacteria > Acidobacteriota > Terriglobia > Bryobacterales > Bryobacteraceae > CAWCTD01. The sequence goes on along the minus strand of CAWCTD010000003.1, from coordinate 1,161,377 downwards.
GTCATCGACTTCTTGAACGGCGAGATGGGGACGAAGATTCGCCCTGATTCCGGTATCGGCATTAAGCCCATGAGCGTGCTCGGCTCCAAGCGCCTCATCCGCCGTGCCATCCGCTGGGCCATCGAGAACAAGCGCCGCAGCGTGACGCTGGTGCACAAGGGCAACATCATGAAGTTCACCGAGGGCGCCTTCCGCGACTGGGGCTATGAGCTGGTCAAGGAGGAGTTCTCGGACGTGTGCGTGACCGAAGCGGAAGCCGGCGCCAATCCGCCCCAGGGCAAGCTTCTGGTGAAGGACCGCATCGCCGATTCGATATTCCAGCAGGTTCTGCTGCGGCCCGACGAGTACGACGTCCTCGCCACGCCGAATCTCAACGGCGACTTCCTTTCCGATGCCTGCGCTGCGCAGGTCGGCGGGCTGGGCATGGCGCCGGGCGGCAACATCGGCGATGAGCAGGCCGTGTTCGAGGCCACGCACGGCACGGCGCCCAAGTACGCCGGGCTGGACATGGTCAACCCTTCGAGCCTGATCCTCTCCGGGGTCATGATGTTCCAGTTCATGGGGTGGAAGGAAGCCGCCGATTTGATTGAAAAGGGCATCATGGGGGCTATCCGCCAGAAGCGCGTTACTTACGATTTGCACCGCCTGATGGAAGGGGCGGTGAAGCTGAAAAGCAGCGAGTACGGCACCGCTATTGTCGAGAATATGGGCGCGGCAGCGGCGGCCTGAACGATCACATCTTAATAGGAGGACTCAATGAGGAAGAAGGTTACGGTTATCGGCGCCGGGAACGTGGGCGCCAGTTGCGCGGTCCGCCTGGCGCAGCTTGAGTTGGCTGATGTAGTGATTGTGGATGTCCTGGAGGGCGTCCCCACGGGCAAGGCGCTGGACATGCTTCAGTCCACCCCGGTCGTGGGAGCGGATGTCACGACGGCTGGCGTCAATGGTTACGAGGCCACCGCGGCGAGCGATATCGTCATATTCACCGCGGGTTTCCCCCGCAAGCCTGGCATGAGCCGTGATGACCTGCTGTGGGCCAACTACGACATCGTCAAGCCCACGGTGGAACAGGCCGCCAAGTATTCCCCGAACGCCGTTTTCATCGTGGTCACCAATCCCCTGGACGCGATGTGCCACGTCGCGCTGGAGGTGAGCGGCTTCCCGAAACAGCGGGTAGTCGGCATGGCTGGGATCCTGGACACAGCGCGGTTCCGGGCCTTCATTTCGCAGGAACTGAAGGTTTCCGTGGAGGACATCACGGCTGTGGTGCTGGGGGGACACGGCGACACCATGGTGCCTCTGGTGCGCTACAGCAGCGTGGGCGGCATCCCGCTGGCCGACCTGATGGACGCCGAAACCATCGAGCGCCTGGTCAAGAGGACCGCCGGTGGTGGCGGGGAGATTGTCAAGTACCTCAAAACCGGGAGTGCTTTTTACGCACCCGCGGCTGGCGCGGTCCAGATGGCGGAAGCGATCCTGAAGGACAAGAAGCGTGTGCTGCCCTGCTCCGCTTATCTCGATGGCGAATACGGGATCAACAAGCTCTTCGTCGGGGTGCCCGTCAAGCTGGGTGCAGCGGGGGTAGAGAAGGTTTTCGAGATCAAGCTCACCGGCGAAGAGAACGCCGCCCTCCAAAAGAGCGCATCCGCGGTCAAGGAACTGGTGGATGTGATGCAGCCTAAACTGGCAGAAGTCAAGGCCGCAGCAGGCCGCGGTTGAGAGAGGCGCAGGGCAGGCTTGTGACCTGCCCTGCAGGCAGGATGACTGGCGCGCAGTCGGGAGGCGCCAGCATTGGGTGGGACTTGTGCCCGGCCGGGGACGCGGGGACGGGCCCGCTCCTCGGCCAAAAACTCACTTTACATTGGTTATGTGAATCCTGGTACTAGAGCAGTGTAGGGGAGCAGGTTCCGGCGTGCAAGACTGAAAACGGTACGCTGACGTTCTATCACCAAAGTTAACGTCCAGGGCGGGCACGGGAAGGACACATGGCGGCCTCTCAACAAAGCTTCCGCTGTTCCACCAGGGGCAACTGCGACGTGATGGACATCACTCCGCAGGTTGAGCGCATCGTCACGGAGAGCCGGCTGAAGCACGGCATCGTGAACGTCTCGGCGCGCGGTTCCACGTTGGGCATCACGACCCTGGAGTACGAGCCGGGGTGCGTGTCCGACCTGCAGCGAGCGCTGGAGAAGATCGCGCCCGCGAATTCGGATTACGCGCACAACGCCCGCTGGGGCGACAACAACGGCTACGCCCATCTGCGCAGCGCCCTGGTAGGGACGGCCAAGTCGTTCCCCCTCTCGGAAGGAGTCCTGGGACTTGGCACCTGGCAACAGATCGTGCTCTGCGATTTCGACGACCGCCCGCGCGAGCGCGTAGTCACGGTGACTATCCTTGGAGGGTGATTCCCCGCGACGTTTTTTCTGGGGCCTGATTTTCGTCTAGAATCTTAATAATGGCTTCCAGACTCGCAGGTATATTCACTCCCACTCTGGTCCCGCTGGATGATCGCGGCGAGATCAACGAACCGGAACTGCGCCGGTTCTTGAATTGGCTCATAGAAAAGGGAGTGCACGGCCTTTACCCGAATGGTTCCACGGGCGAATTCGTGCGCCTCAACGCCGAGGAGCGCCGGCGCATCGTGAAGATCGCGTGCGAGGTGGCGAAGGGGCGCGTGCCCGTGCTGGCCGGCGCGGCCGAGGCCAACGTCAAGGAGACCGTGGCGGCCTGCGAGACCTACCTGCAGTATGGCGCCCAAGCGGTGGCGATCGTGTCGCCGTTCTACTACCGCTTGGGCCCCGAGTCGGTATACGCCTACTTCGCGGAGATCGCGAAGAACTCCCCGATCGACGTCACCATGTACAACATCCCGGCCTTTGCCAGCCCGATCGACCTCCCGACCATACGCCGGCTGGCCGAGTTTCCCAGAATCGTGGGCATCAAGGATTCCAGCGGCGACGTGTCGTTCATGATGCGGATGATCCAGGCGGTGCGTCCCCAGAGGCCGGACTTCTCGTTCCTCTGCGGCTGGGAGGCCGTGCTGGTCCCCATGCTCGCCCTCGGCGCCGACGGCGGCACCAACGCCAGCGGCAACGCGATGCCCGAGGTGATGCGGAAGATGTACGATCTGGCGCGCGCAGGGCAGTTCGAGGAGGCGATGAAGTGGCAGCTCCGCATTCTCGACCTGTTCGACACCATGCTGAACCCGCTCGACTTTCCGGACGGCTTCCGGGCGGCGGCGGAGATGCGCGGCTTCAAGATGGGACGCGGGCGCCAGCCCATGACCCCGTCACAACAGGTGAACCGGTCCTCTCTGCAGTCGCAGCTTCAGTGCCTGTTATCGGACTTCGGCCTGGTGGAACCTCCCGCCTCCGGCTGCGCGCCGCGCACCGGACAACCCGCCAAGGACCAGATCGGACAGATCGTCTATGAGGTGCTGCACGAGCTCGAGCAGAGAGGTGTCCTCTGGACGAAGCGCTAGCACTCATTGAGTTGGGCGGCTGGTCGCCGGCCCTGGTGATCGTGGACGCCATGGAGAAGACGGCCGGCGTCCGGGTGATTCAGTTGGAACTGAACGACCAGCCGGGAGTGTGCATGAAGTTCGCCGGCCCGTTGGGCGATATTCGCGCGGCGATGGAAGCGGCACGTCGCATCGCTGGCGAGATGCAGGTCACGCTGGTGATGGATACCATCCCGGCCCCCGGCTTCGACTCCAAGCTGGCCTACGAGGCCAAGCCCGACTTCAGCCCTTTGATTGAGCAGCCCACGGTGCAGATCCCGCGCCCGTCCGCGGACAAGAAGGAGAGCACAATGTCTGAACAAGCCGCATTCGCGGTCGGCCTGATAGAGACGCAGGGGTTTATTGCGGTATTTGAGGCGATTGATACAGCCGTGAAGACGGCGGCCGTGGAGGTCCTGGCTCGCGAGAAGCTGGGCGGCGGCTTCATCACTGTAGTGATCAAGGGAGACGTGGCGGCGGTTCGCGCCGCGGTCGATGCCGGGAGGGCCAAGGTCGAGGGCTTGGGCAAGCTCATCGCGGCCCACGTGATCGCCAGTCCTTCCGCCGCGGTCCTCTCGCTGCTGCCCAAGCTGTGACCGAGAGCATGGTTCGTGTTTGAGATTCTCGAGCACACCGCGGACATCGGGTTTCGCGCTCGATTCCGTGCTCTTGCTGCCGTGCAGCTCAACGCCGAACGGCTGAGAACGTATCTCGAAGCCGTCTATCCTCAAAAGGACAAAGAGCGCGAGCAAGATATCCGCCCGGCACGCTGGTTGCGGGTTACGGAACTATTCGAGAAAGGTGACGCGCCGAAGATTCCCGCCAGCCATACACTCTGGGGCGCGTACAACACGGTTGCTCGCTTAGAGCTATCTTGGACCCGATATCGGGATCGTCGAGTTCAAGTCTCACCCTATCCGACCATAGGAGGAGTCAACATGAAGCGACGGAGGTTTCTCGGCAAATCCATAGCGGCGGGCATGGTTCTCTCTGGCTCTGAGGCGCTGAAACCCGTGCGCGCGGCACGCGCGGCCCAAGCTCAGCCATCGGATCTGCCATCGAAGTTCACCCCCGCGGCCTACGCTGTCCGCAGGTCCGCATACAGCCCATTTGCCACGTCGGACTACTACACTTTTGCGGACGATTTGGTCCTGGAGCACAACCGGCCCGGAAAGCCCCATCAGGGGAAGGTGCTCGCAGCCATCCAGCCGCATAGCGACGATGTTCCCCTGTACTGCGGGGGGACGGTCGTTAAGCTCATTGACGAAGGCTACACTGGCTACCTCATCCGCATCTCCAATGATGAAGCTGCCGGGAGGACGCTCGGTTACGGGGTGGTGCAGAACGAAATCGACAACCACGAAGTGGCCAAGGCGCTCGGGTGCAAGAAGGCGTACAGCTTCTACTACCGTAACCATCGCATGGACGACGATGCGGAGATCGAGATCCGGGCGCGGCTCATTTTCCTGTTCCGGCTGCTCCGGGTGAACACGATCCTGACCATGGACCCCTACGACCACTACGATGAGAATCCTGACCACCTCGTGGTTGGGAGGGCCGTGGAAGCCGCCTGCTGGATGGCGGGCGGCAGCAGGGATTATCCCGAGCACCTGAAGGCCGGCCTGAAGACCACGTCGGTGCGCGAGAAGTATTACCACGCCCGCTCGCCACAGGGCCACAACTTAACGAATCGCATCGTGGATGTCAGCTCCTACATCGACGCAAAGGTGCGCGCCAACGTCGCCAACAAGGGGAAGGGACCCGCTGGAACGGCCGGCTCCGCCCTCCGGCGAGAATTGGCCAAGGAAGGCAAGAAACTGCCCTTGTTGGGCGAGGACGACGAGACCGCGAACGTCGCCTACGTGAAGCATTTCCTCATGGAGGACTTTCGGCTCCTGGGCGAGCAGTTCGGACTTCAGTACGTTGAGGCGTTCCGGTACATCGGCCCCGAGCCGGTTTACAGCAGGAACATCCGAGAGTACGTCAACCAACACGCAGTCCCGCTGTAGCAGCGCCCGCCGGAAAGGAGAATAATCATGGACACAGACATCGTCGTCGAGAAAGACCAATCGGGCTATCCGCACCGGGGCAAGGTTTTCGCCGCTATTCATGCTCACCTGGACGACATCCCCTACTACGCGGGCGGCCTGTGCGCCAAGCTCGCCAGTGAGGGCTACAAAGGCTATATCATCCGCACAAGCAACGACGAGAAGTGCGGCGGTCACACCACGGCCGAGAACATCCTGAGTAACGAGCAGGAGCACCTCAAGATGGCCGCGGCCCTCGGCTTTAAGGACGTGTTCGATCTCTACTACCGGAACCACCGCATGGACGGTATCTCCTCCATAGAGATCCGTGGCCGGCTGATTCTCATCTTCCGCATGCTCAAAGTGGACACGGTGATCACCTTCAATCCGTGGGGCCACGGGGAGGAGAATCCCGACCACTGGGTGACAGGTCGCGCGGTGGAGGAGGCCTGCTGGATGGGGGGCGTGCCTAACGATTTTCCCGAGCACATGGAAGCAGGCATACAGCCGCATACCGTTCGGGAGCGTTACTACTTCCATGCCCGGTCTGGACAGCCGTTCAACCGCGTGGTTGACATCAGCTCTCACATTGAAAAGAAAATCGACGCCATCGTGGAGTGCCGGAGCCAGGGGGGTGGCAACCGAGGCTCTGAGCTTTGCGCCCGGCTGGCAAAGCAGGGAAGGCGCCTTCCGCTGCTCGGGAACGATGACCGGACCGCCGACCGGGAGTACGTCCGTCGGTTCCTACTCGGCGACTACCAAGAATACGGGAAGGAATACAACCTGCGGTACGCGGAGCGGTTCCACTACATCGATCAGCGCCCACCCGCCAAGCCGGAGGTGGATGGGTACATTGAAGAGAACGCGGTGTCCATCTAACCTCGGCGGGAAGAGGGACATCATGAGACACAATGAGACGACGCAAAGGGCATCCATGGTTCCCGCAGGTCTCGATCGGACTGATGGATTCAACTCCCACTCGCTGGCCAAGGACGCGCCTGCCGCAATGGCGCGTGAGCTGAGCCGGGCCAGCAGGGCTACGCTAATATTGAGGATAGAAGCTTCGGCGGGGTGAGTTTGGTATTCGGCATTGACCCACCGCCTCCCGATTGACGTCCAGACCGAGACCCGGCTCTTGCGGCACATCAATGTACCCGTCCCGAATGGTAAACAACGTTTTGCTGTTCAGGACCTTCAGCGCGGGACTCCACTGCTCTTCCGGCGTTAGCGGCGGAGTGATGATGGCTAGTTCCTGCCACTCTGCTCCGATCGCGGCGCTGGTCTGAAGCCACCCGGCTAGCCGCAAGGCCATCGATCCGTGCATGATGACCGGCTTGTGAAACGCCTCCGCCATAGCCGCGATCTTTCTTGACCGTGAAGATGCCGCCACAAATCACGACGTCCGGCTGAAGGATGTCATAGGTCTCCTGGACGAGGCACTCGCGATAGGGGCTCAAGCCCTGGTACCTCTCTCCTCCGGCGATCAGGATATCCACTTCGCGAGCGAGCTTGGCCAGGGAAGAGAAGTCATCGCGCGCGAAAGTGGCTCTTCGAGCCACGTCACGTTGTGCTTTTCCAACGCGCGGGCAATCCTGACAGCGGTCGAGTAGTCCCACAGATGTCCGCCAGGCCCCACGTTACGGTCGACCATAATCGAGAAATCAGGCCCTACCGCCGCGCGTATCTCGCCACAGGCGTCGACGTCATCGATGGAGTTCGGCCGCCAGATCCGTATCTTCATTCCCGTGATCCCGGCCTTCTTGATCTTCAGCGCAAATTCCACCTGATCTTTGTAGGGAATCTCCGACTGATCCTCCTTCCCCCTCCACACACAGGTCAGGTAGACTTTCAGGCGCGACTGGGCGCCGCCCAGGAGGCGATATACGGGCTGACCGGCGATCTTGCCGATGGCGTCCCAGATGGCCTCCTCCAGACCTCCCCATTGGCCGAGACCCGCCTTCAGGTGCTGCTCGATCGCAAAAAGGTCTTTGCCCACCAGGGCCGGCCGAATGACCTTATCCAAGATCGTGAACTCCGCGCCGCGGTCGAAGGCATAACCGCGGACGCCCACGTCCGTCTCCACCTCGTAGAACGTATAGCGCGCGTACTTGCCCATCAACAGCTCTTCTCGCGGTATGGGGATTTCGATCGGGAAGATGTCGATGTTCTTGATCCGGACTGGCTTGGCCGCCGCGGCGACAAGCCGGACCGGTTCGGTCAGAGCAGCCGTACTGGCCGCCAAAGCAGTAACGAACGTTCTTCTAGATGGAGATTTCACGCAATCACTCCTCTTAGGCACTTCCGATTCAAATATTCTTGTGAGTGCATTCTACCCAGAATTCATTTTCGCACCCTGGCTGGTGTTCAGCATACACCGGGCTGTAGTCCGCAATTGCTCCACCCGGGCCTCGTGATGGCCGCCCCGCAGTGCCTCTCGGAATTGCTGGAGTGTCCACTCAGCCGTCGGATGGGCGGTGACGTTGTGATCAAGAATGTTCCGCCTACCCAATTCCATGATCATGAATGCATAAAAGGAGTAGGAACCGACAGAGGTCAACCACCACTTTGTGAATGGTCCGGAAGCAGCGAACGAGGCCCAGAGAGGAGCGGGTCGAGATGGGCATAAACGCTCAGGATCGCACGCGGCGATGGTTTGTGAATTCAACGAGCTATTGGCCAGACGGCGCGTCTGCGTACCACACCCTCGCCGAAGTGAAGCGCGATTTCCGTTTTGGCTTCCCGGCAGCCATCAATCACATGTTCAACTACGACACGATGAAATCCCAGCCAAATCCTGGCTTCTCCGAGGCCCTCGTGTAGACCCCTTCGGGCCCCCGCGTGAGCTGGTTCTCCTCTTCGTACTGCTGGGTGGGAGCCGGCATATACATCTCGGCCAAAGGGCAGTTGACCGTAGCCATCGCGTAATGGATCACGTCCCGCGCCCCTCCGCCATGCGGAATCACAGGAATGTCATAAACGGATCCCAGCGCCGCGATCCGGCGAACCTCGGTCATCCCTCCGCCGCCCCAGTGTACATCTGGTTGCCAGATGTCCGCTGAGTTGTGTTCCAGGAGCTGCCGGAAGCCTTGACGCCCGTATTCGTGCTCACCCGTGGCAACGAGAACCGGTTTAAGTTTGTCTTTCAACCGGGCATACCCCGTGTAGTCGTACGGTGGAAGGGGCTCTTCCACCCAGTACAGTCGATACGGCGCCATCATCTGGACCAGCTCGAGGGTGTAATTCTCGGTAAGTCCCATCCAGCAATCCAGCATGATATCGCCATCCGGACCGAGGGCATCCCGGGTTCGCTTGATCAGTTCCACGTTCTTTCTCATGCCGGCGCGGCCGGCCGCGGGGGGCAATGGGAACGCATTCTTTATCCTCTTGAAGCCCATTTTGGCGTAAACCTCGACATCGTTCCCAGTGGCATAACAGGGGACTTGGTCGCGGACAGCCCCTCCGAGAAGCTTGTATACTGGCAGTCCCGTCGCATTTCCAATCAGATCCCAAAGCGCCAGATCCACGCCGCTCATCGCGTGCATCGCCACGCCCTTCCAGTCGTAGGAGATTGTGGAACGCCACATGATGTCCCACAGACGCTCGACGTTAAACGGATCTTGATCCAGGAGCAACCCGGCAAGATGATTCTCCACGATCGGTCCGCCGCCGGGCCCACCGCTGCCGTAGCCTTTCACGCCCTTATCGGTGGAAATCTCCACCGTGAAACTGCTCATCCCGGACCGGCCACCCTTCGGCTTGAAGTCCGGATAGAAGGACATCGGGGTGGCGCCCCCCGCACCCAGGTCCAAGTGGGCGCCGGGGGGCGGAGTGTACGGCTCTTGCGGCTTGGCGCGCCGGGTCCGCACCAGTCGAACGCCCGTGATCTTGAGCTTGCTCTTTTCATCCTGAAAAGGAAGCGCAGCAGGCAGCGCGGCCAACGTGGCCACTGAACTCATCAAGAAATTTCTGCGATCCATAGAGTTAGTCTCCAATCCGCAATCTCCGTTTTGGGATCATCGCTTGTATTGTATAGCCAACCGCTTCCGTTGGATGAGTCTCTTTGACTCGGAGCGACTGCGGCGACCCAGGAAGGGGCCAACTCCGGCTCCTACGGGTACGCAAAAGCCGAAAGCGCCTCATTTCAAGCGATTTCTCATACAGCTCTCCATCCCCTCCCTCCTCCGCCCGGACTGTCCAGGGTTTCACCGCCAACCAACTTGCAGACGGGCCGGCCGGTGGCGTTGCCGATGATGTCCCACGAAGCCATGTCGAGCCCGCTGATGGCGTAGATCACGGCCCCGGCCCTGCCGTCCGCCAAGGAACTCAAATACATGAGGTCCCAGAGCTTAGCCATGTCGAATGGGGCTGCCCCGACCAAGAAGCGCGCCAGGCTCTCGACGTGGGGCGTCCCGCCGGCGCCGCCCCGTATCTGGCCTCTGCGACCGCTTCCTCGTTCGTCACCGGCTCGATCCTGACGGTGGGCGGCGGCTTCCTGGCAAAGACGATCTAGATGACCTTACACCATCATCGGCCGGCGTCCGGCTAGTAACACGTGTTGCTCGTCGGCCCCGAGATGCAGGAATTTTAATTAGGCTCTTTGCCGCGTTCGCTATTGACACCTCACGACCATGGCATTAAAATCAACCAAGTCTCGCTCACAGGATCAGGGCGACAAAACAGCTCAACCCAGGTTGAAGCGAGGCAGGGCAACTCCTTCCCGCGCGTCGGGTCTTTTTAGGAGCGTCGAGTAGCTGTTTGCAACGGGTTTCGAGAAGAGCCACCTCCGCTTAAGTCAGGGGTCTCAGGCGAAGAGTGGCGAGGGGCCATATGCGACTTTACAAGCTGTTTGTTTTGTCCCTTCTGGGCGCAGCTTTTGCCGCCGCCCAGGACACCAGAGGAGACATTTCCGGAACGGTCGTCGACCCGCAGGGCGCCATTACTCCAGGGGCGGTGATCACGGTGACCAACCTGGACACCAAAGTGACGACCCAACTGAAAACCAACAGCAGCGGCTACTATCTGGCGCCGCTCCTGTTGCCAGGCAACTACGAGGTAACGGTGGAGGTCCCCGGATTCAAGAAATTGGTCCGAAGCGGCCTCGTGCTTTCAGTCAGCCAGCACATGTCGCTGGGCCTGACGCTGGAAGTCGGCGCGGTCAGCGAGTCGGTTACGGTTACCACCGAGGCGCCGTTGCTTGACACCAATACCGTCACGGCCGGGCAAAACCTCGGTCGGCAAAGCGTGGAATCACTGCCGGTTTTCTCCAACATGACGGTCTTGATGGCCAGATTTGTTCCCGCGGTGAATGCCTCAGCCGACGTGCAGTACGTCGCCCAAGGTTATGTCAACAGGACTTCACTGGATACGACCGCCCTGGGCGCCGTCGGGGGGAACGAGTGGACGATCGACGGAGGCAGCAATAACGGCAGCGACCGGCGGCTGGCGGTCTCTCCCAATAGCGAAATGATTCAGGAGATGCGGGTGGATACCGCCAACTTTGACGCCGCTTTCGGACATGGCACCGGCCTCGGGATTACCATGATGACCCGCAGCGGCGTGAACGACCCGCACGGGTCCGCCAGCGGGCAATACTGGAACCTGCGCTGGAACTCCGCCAACTTCTTTCAGAGGCAGACTTATTGGCGCAATATCGCCAACGCGAAGGCCGCTGGAAACACCGCCATGGCCGACCAACTGGCCTCAAAACCGATCCTGCCAGCCGGAACCGGCAAGAGCGTCGCGCTGACCCTTGGCGGGCCAGTGTACATTCCGAAAGTGATCAACGGCAAGGACAAGTTCTTCTTCTTTCTGAACTACTCCTGGAACTACGATTTCCGCATCGGGGTAAATGCAACCGGGGTGAACACGGTTCCGACCGCGGCAGCCCGGGCCGGCGATTTCTCCTCGCTTCTCAACGTGAACCCACAGTACCAGATTTACGATCCCCTGACCGTCGCCCCCGATCCGGCGCGCCCCGGACACTATATCCGGCAGCCGTTCACCGGGAACAAGATTCCGAGCACCAGAGTCATCAACCCGATGTACAACGCCTATCTCAAGCTTCTCCCGCTCTCCAACGCCGACCCGCTAAGTGCGAACCAGGAGCCCTTCAATAACTATCGGACTGCGGGCGCACCCGACCTGGTCCACAACCAGATCTGGGGCAATCGCTTGGACTATAACCTCTCCGACAAGCACCGCTTTTTCTTCCGGTGGAGCCGCAGCCATTTCACGGAAGCGCTGAATGACTGGACATACTATAACACCCCCGGCTTGATGTCGGATGACACGGTTCGGAGACAACTCTCCGGGACGGCGAACTGGACTTATGCCAGAAGCGCGCAAACCGTGATCAGCGCTCAGGTGACCGCGAACAACTTTTTCGAGGGAGCCGACTATATCAAGGCCTCGTCCTTCAAGCCAACCGACGTAGGCCTACCGGCTTACATGGATCAGAAGTGCATCCTGACCAAGTGCACCCTTCCCACGGTTTCGTGGGCCGGGTATGACCCGCTCGGCAAGGGGGGTGCGCGCGGGTGGCACACGCGGAACACTCAGGGGTCCGTGGATGTGACCGAAGTCCTCGGCCGGCACACGCTGAAGTTCGGCACGGATATCCGGTATCTTTCCCGCACCGAGATCAATCCCGGCACCTCGGCGGGCTCGTTCGCCTTCGACAACACTTACACCCGCAAGAACGACGACACCTCGGTGGCGCCCGCCGGCAACCTCGGCTTAAGCTGGGCCGCCTTCATGCTGGGAGTCCCGACCACCAGTACCGTAACCGCCAATGACACCTACGCCAGCCAGAATCCCTATTATGCAGGCTATGCCCAGGAGGCCTGGCGGGTAACGCGTTCACTGACCTTGAATTTCGGTGTGCGGCTCGAGTACGAATTAGGGATGACCGAGCGCTACAACCGCATGCTGGTGGGTTGGGATCCGAACGTTAAGCTGCCGATCTCCGACGCGGCAACGGCCGCCTATGCGGCCAATCCTCTGAAGGAACTTCCGGCCAGCAGCTTTGCGGTGCTGGGAGGATCGCTGTACGCGAACTCCCAAGGGTTGGGCCGGCGGGCCTGGAAAAACCAGGTCATGGCGATGCCTCGCTTCGCATTCGCGTGGGAGGTCAATCAGAAGACGGTCGTGCGGGGCGGGTACGGGATGTATTACGACACGTTGAACGCCACCTTTCAGGTTCCCAACCAGCTCGGTTACAGCAATAGCACGACCGACGTTTCCAGCAACAACTTCGGCCAGACCTGGAACAGCGGCAACCCGGCCGCGGGCATCTCCGTGCTTACGGACCCGTTCCCGGTCCGAGCCGATGGCACGCGCTTCGAAGTCCCTTACGGCAACGCTCTGGGGGCGATGATGGCGGCCGGCACCTCATTCAGCTACGGGAATCTCCAGCAAGAACACGCTCGATTACAGCGCTGGAGAGCAAGCCTTCAGAGGCAACTGACTCCGAATATGGCCATCGAAGTGGATTACACCGGTATCTATAGCGGCAATGCCGGCATGAATGTCAAGGTGGACCCGCTGCCGGCCCAATACTGGAACACGACGAAGGTTCGCAACAGCGCCCTGGCCAGCGATATGAACTCCAACGTCACGAATCCGTTCTACATCAACAACTTCGCGTCTCTGAAGACATCCAACCCGTTGCTCTACAGCCGGCTTTCCGCAGTCTCGTTCTTCACCAGCCCGACCATCGCTAAGAACCAGCTTCTGAGGGCCTTCCCCGAGATGAGTAGTCTGACGGCCAACAATCTCCCTTTGCGGAAGGTGAAGGTCCATTCTCTGGATATACAGTTCCAACGCCGCCTGGCGAAAGGCTTCAGCATGAACATGGGGTTGAGCTTCAACAACGCCAAGGAGTGGTCCACCGTTCTCAACGAATACGACCTGGCGCCGACGCAATGGCTGCCCAGCACGAATGCAATGCCGTACCGGATCACCGGCAGCGGAGTGTATCAGTTGCCGTTCGGCAAGGGAGGGACGTGGCTGAAGACAGGCGTCATGAACGCGATCCTCGGCGGCTGGCAGCTTGCCGGCACCTTCGAACAACAGCCCGGACCGCTGCTGAGCTGGGGGAATATATTCTTCTACGGGAACATTGACGACATCAAGAAAGGCGGCAACACCCTGAACCAGTGGTTCAATACCAACGCCGGGTTCGAGAAGGATCCGGCTAAGGTGCCCACCGGTTTTCAAGCGCGGCTTTTCCCGACGCTGATTGACGGCCTGCGCCGGGACAAGACCCGGCTCCTGAATTCCAGCATTCAGCGGAGCATATCGTTGACGGAGAAGCTGAGATTCCAACTCGGGATGAACGCGATCAACGTTCTAAACCGGTCTCACTTCGGCGCCCCGAGTCTGGATCCGACAAATACTAACTTTGGGGTTATCACGAGCAACAGCGCGACGGCCTGCCGTTGGCTGACGTTTACCGCTAAGTTCACTTTCTGAGCGCTCCCGAAGGCGCATTATTATGTTGTTGCCGGGGGGCGTTCTCAACTGACGCCCCCGATGTTTTTCGCAGTGAAGTCAGGAAGACACAGCGAACAAGATAAGGAAAGGAATCATGTCAAAGCTGAACGTTTCACGTCGCAGTTTGCTAGGCGGCTCCGCAACCGGCGCGGCGGCGGTTGTCTCAGCCCTCGCCAACCCGGTCGCGGCGGCTGCCCAGGCAGTCGGGGTCAAACCGCGGGATCTGCCCGATCTGACGATCAAGGAAGTCAAAGTCTACGTAATGACAGGCGGAGGAGCACGCGGCGGCGTGCCGCCCGGCGCCGGGGCCCGGGCGGGGGGGCGTGGAAACCTGCCTGCGGGCGGCGGGGGAGGTCTTGCCTCCGTCGTGACCAACAGCGGGATTGAAGGCAATTTTCCGGCGCGCGCCGGATTCCTGGAATACGCCAGAGGTCTGTTGGTTGGACGGAATGCACTGGACGTTGCCGCGCTCACCTCCATATGGGACCCGGTGAGACGCAGGGAAGCCGCGAATCCGAATTCAGCCGCCATCGACTACCTGCTGTGGGACATCATTGGCAAGGCTGTGAACCTCCCGGTTTACAGAATCCTGGGAGCTTACAGGGATAAGGTGCTGGCATATGCAAGCTCACAGCACCTCAGCACCGTGGAGGCCTTCGTCGAAGATGTGAAGCGGGCCAAGTCCGAAGGCTACAAAGCGTATAAGATCCACCCGCCATGGGTCCCGACATCTAGCGGAGGAGCACAATTTGGTGCTCCGACATCAGTGGTCCGGGCTCAGGGGGGCGTCGACCTGAAACTGGATATCGAAGTAGCCAAGGCGGTCCGCCAAACAGCCGGCGACGACATGCTGCTGATCCACGACCGGGTGGGCGCCTATACCCGCGAGATGGCGTTGAAGATGGGTCGCGTGCTGGACCAATTGAATTACAACGGTATGGAAGACCCGCTGCCCTCGGTGGATCTCGAAGGCTGCGTGGAGTTGTGCCGCAACATTGACACCCCGGTCCACATGGGAGAGTTGTTTACCTCCATGTATCAGTACGACCAGTTCATACGGTACCGAGGCATGGATGTACTCCGGTTTATCGCGGGCCGCATCGGCGGCATCACCGCCGGTATGAAGCTGGCTAAGACGGCGGAAGTCTTCGGCATGGAGTGCGTGCCGCACAACTGGGGCGATGCGTACGAGCATGCAGTGCACTTCCACATGGAACTGGCCATGCCAAACAACATCTACTTCGAGATGATGCAGCCGACGGGTTCCTCGGACCGTCCCTACATCATTGACAAGTTCCGGATTGACAAGGACGGATTCGTTCCCGCGCTGACCAAGCCAGGTCTTGGACTCGAGCTTGACCGCGGCGTCATGGACAAGATGATGGTGCGAATCGACACCTAGGATTGGAAAGAAACGATGAATCGTAGAAGCTTACTGCGGGTGGCTCCACTGGCTGCCGCCGCGACGCTCGGCTCGCGGGAAGACGCGGAGGCCGCCCCGCCCCTGGCGTTTCAAGCGGAAAAGAGCGGCCTCAAGATCACGGGCGTAAGACTCGTGGAGGTCCGGGGCAGACGGCAACTGCCTCAGTACAAGGCAGAACCGACCGAGCCGGAAGTCGCCAAGATCCTGGGCAGCCAGGGTGACTCACAAGGTCGCATGCACAATCCAAACGTGCCGATCTTCCCAGGAGTGGGCGGAGCCTTCACGGTCGAGATTACGACCGACAAAGGGGTGACAGGTTTCGGCCGCGGAGGGAACGGAGGCCCGCCGCATGTGCAGGGCCTGTCGAGATATGTCATCGGTGAGGACCCGTTCGACGTGACCAGACTGTGGGACCGCATGTATCAGGGCTCGCTGGCCTACGGCATGACGGGAGCCGTGATTCACGCCATCAGCGGCATAGACCTTGCGCTCTGGGACATTATCGGCAAGGCCACCGGCATGCCTGTGTACAAACTCATCGGTGGTGAAACCAAGACCCGTATTCCTTCCTACGCTACGCTCAACGACATCCGGTGGAAGAAAGAAATCGGGTTCACGAAGATCAAGCTGGCGCTTCCGTTTGGGACACCAGGGCACACAAAGCCGGTACGGGAGTTTCAGGAGGGATTGAGAAGGAACACCGAATTGGTGAAGTACATCCGGGAACAGCTCGGTCCGAACGGCGAGATCATGTTGGACTGCTGGATGGCGCTCACCGAACCCTACACCCTCGAGCTGGCTGAAGCGGTGGCGCCCTACCGCGTGAACTGGATCGAAGAGCCTCTGATGGCGGACGATTATGAAGGTCACGCGCGGCTTAAAGCGCGGATCAACACGTGCCGCATTACCACCGGGGAGCACCTCTACACCCGGTACCAGTTCCGACGGCTGGCCGAACACAGTAGCGCACACGTATGGCAGCCCGATATCCAGTGGGCGGGCGGACTGACGGAATTGCGCCGGATTGCGGCGATTGCCGCCGCCTACGACATCCCGGTGATTCCCCACCTGGGCGGATCATCTCCTTTTGCCACGCATTTCATCATGGCGACCCCCAACTCGCCCTGGGCCGAGTTCTTCTGGCCGCCGGCCGGCGGACCGCCGGAAGTCTATAAGCAATGGGAAGAAGAGCACCAGATCACGCGTGGCCCGGAAGGGATTTACACCCGGCCATTGGACAGGCCGGGGTTCGGTTGGGACGTGGTGGTTGCCTAGGGAGGGGATAACTGAACATGAACCGACGATCGTTTTTGCGAACGGCTCCACTTGCTTCCGCCTCGACGCTCGGCGCGCGGGAGAGCGCAGACGCCATGCCGCTTCTTGCGTTTCAGGAGCAAAAGAGCGGCCTCAAAGTCACGAGTGTGAGGCTGGTCCAAGTGAAGGCGAGAAGACCCCTGCCACCTTATAAGATCCTCTACGAGCCGGCGTCCGCTCCCAGCGCTGCGAAATCGCTCCCGACAAACAAATACAGGCCGGGGAGGCAGGGGGGCGGCGACACGTTCGACCCCAACGTGCCACTATTTCCGGCCCCGTCCAGCGGCTTCACCGTCGAAGTCCGGACAGACAAGGGAATCACGGGTCTCGGACGCGGCGGGAGCGGCGGGACGTCCCACGTCGAAAGCCTGGCGCGCTCCTTGGTAGGGGCGGACCCCTTTGACGTGGCCAGGCTTTGGGACCAGATGTACCTGGATTCCCTGGCGTACGGCAGGGGGGGAGCCGTGATTCACGCCATCAGCGGCCTGGATCTTGCGCTCTGGGACATTGTCGGCAAGGCCACGGGAATGCCCGTTTACAAACTCATCGGCGGTGCCACCAAAACGCGCATCCCCAGCTATTCGACACTCAACGACATCAAGTGGAAGACGCAAATCGGGTTCAAGAGAATAAAGCTGGCGCTCCAGTACGGACCGCTGGATGGCCCTGACGGCCTAAAGAAGAACGCGGAATTGGTCCAGCAGGCCCGAGAACAGCTCGGTCCGGACGGCGACATCATGTTGGACTGCTGGATGTCGCTCACGGAACGCTACACCATCGAACTCGCCCAAGCTGTGGCGCCCTATCGCGTGACCTGGATCGAAGAGCCTCTAATGGCGGACGATTACCAAGGCCACGCGCGGCTCAAGGCTCAGATCAAGACGTGCCAGATTACGACCGGTGAGCATCTGTACACGCGATACGAGTTCCGCCGCCTAGCGGAGCACGACAGCGTCCACATATGGCAGCCGGATATTCAGTGGTCTGGCGGGTTAACGGACTTGTTGCGCATAGCGGCCCTGGCCAGCGCCTACGACATCCCGGTGATTCCGCACCTGGGCGGGACATCGCCATTCGCTACGCATTTCATCATGGCGACCATTAACTCCCCCTGGGCCGAGTTCTTCTGGCCGCCGGCCGGCGGACCGCCGGAAGTCTATAAGCAATGGGAAGAAGAGCACCAGATTACGCGTGGCCCCGAAGGGATTTACACCCGGCCGCCGGACACGCCAGGTTTCGGTTGGGATGTGGTGGTCGCCTAGCGGCGGTTGGGCAGGACACGGACTACCCGATGTAGAGCAGGCGCTGTGCTCCTACTGTCCGTAGACCGGGCTCTCGGTCGAGTCCATGTCCGACACGGCGCGCTGCGGGGAATCGAGGGCTCCCGCCTTGGCGAGGCACTCCCGATTGATCGCGGCCAGACCGGCACTCCCGCGATTCTGAGCCTATCGGTCGATCCGGACCATGATTTTGTCGAGAGCGTCACGGTCGATCGGATAACCCAGTCCCGGCTCGGTCGGCGCGTTGACGTAGCCGTCCTTGTCGACCCGGAACTTGTCCTTGTGGTAGACGCGGTCGACGTATTCCATCGGCCAAGGCATCTCGAACCAGTAGTTGTTGTTGGATGCCAGTTCGAGCTGGAAGTGCACCGCCAGGTCCATTACGTTGCCCCAGTTGTGGGGCTGGCATTCCATGCCGAAAGCGTCGGCCAGTTGGCACACTCGCATCCCACCGGTGATCCCGCCGATATTGTCCGCAATCAGCCGCACGATATCGAGCGCACCCCGGTGGATGTAATCGGCGAAGCCGTTGATGTTCATGATGAACTCGCCGATGTTGAGGGGCACATCCAGCGCCCGGGCCAGTTCGATGAGGCCTTCAATATCGGTGGTGGGGATTGGGTCTTCGAATGCAATGTAGCCCTGATCCTCCAGTAGCCGTCCGACTTTCAGTGCCGAGTAGACGTTGTAGCCTTGGACTGGGTCGAACATGAGGGGGTAATCGTCGCCGGCTGCCTTGCGGACCTGCCTTATCTCCTCCATGTGACCCACGTAGCTGGGCCGTGGACTGGCGTTCGCCGACTGCCCTCCGCCTGGGTGGATCTTGTAAGCCCTGATACCTGCTGCCTTGGCCTTCAGAACGTCAGGGGCGAAGTCCTCTACCGTGGGCAAGTGCTGGGAACTGGCGTAGGCCATCACGCGGGTTTTGGTGCCGCCCAGGAGCTGGTAGATGGGCCGATTCACCGCCTTGCCGAGGATGTCCCACAGACAGACGTCGATGATGGAGTCGTGCTGGTATATCTGTCCAGCACCGCCTTGGCCGCCGAAGCCACCGCCGCCCCTGCCGCCACGCCCGCCGGCGGGAATGGCGCCGGCCGGAGCCGCGCCCGCCGCGCCGCGCGCACCACCGGCTTGGGCAGCGCCCGCGGGGGACGTCCCGCAAAACCGCGGCCAGATTCAAGCGCTCCATAGGCACTGAAACGCCGCGTGTTGGGAACGCGGGTGATCGAAGTCACGTCGAGGGCGCTCTTGCCGAGCACCCGCCGCTTAGCATAATCCAGGAAGCCCGGCGGGTTTCCTCGATTGCCGAGGGTCATGTTACCTTCCGTCCCGCTGTTGGTCACGATGGAGACAATCTCCCCGCTCTCTGAACCGTTGAGGCGGCGGACATCGCCGATATTTGCGACGTAGACCTTGACTTCCTTGATGGTGAGGTCGGGTAAATCGGTCTTCTTGACTCCAACTGCCTGGGCCGCTGCCTGGCCGGGATCGGCCAGAGCCGCCGCTGCGGAAGCCCCAAAAAAACTGCGACGCGATAATTCTCCTTTTGGCACCAAATTCTCCTGTGTGAGTTAGTTAAAATACTAAGTGCTCCTAAAGCTTAGCTGGGATGTTGTATCGCCCGGGTTCTGCTCACGAGGCACGAGTTAGTATACCGCCGTGGTTCTAGAGTGTCAAATCTGACAGGATTTTCACCAAGACTGTCAGGCTTCCCAGCCGGGTAGCACGTCAAGTTGAAGGCTGGTCGCCGGCTCCGGGGGCGGACTCAGGCCGGAGAGCATGAAAGAACGGCCCCAACGGAGGCGGTTGGCAGTATACTGGCTGGTGGACGGGATGGCAAGAATCCTGGACAGCCAGAAGAAAGGTGTTTGTGATGACGAAGAGCCGAGTTGAAAACCCTCGCAGGCGGGAATTTCTGCGATCATTCGGCGCGGGCGCCCTGGGCCTCGCGCTTTCCAGCAGCATGCCGGCGGCGGACAACCCCGGCGCAAAGCAGATGCGAGGTCTGTTCCCAATCGGCTTGACGCCTTTCACCCCGGACGACAAACTGGACCTGGAGGACCTGGCGGCCGAGGTCAAGTTCTGCAACCGCGGGGGGGTGCACGGCTTCATCTGGCCCCAGATCGCAAGCGGCTGGTCCACGCTCAGCGAGAAGGAGCGGCTGGACGGCGCCGAAGCCATACTCGCCGCCGGCAAAGGCGGAAAGACCGCGCTCGTGATCGGGGTGCAGGCCTCCAACATGGACACCGTGACCCGCTATGCGAAGCACGCCGAGAAGCTGGGCGCCGACGCCATCGTCTCGCTGCCCCCGCCTGGTGTCACTGATGAGAAGGTCCTTTTGGACTACTACCAGCAGGTCGGCCGCATGACCGGGCTCCCACTGTTCGTGCAGAGCCAGGGGTCCATGAGTGTGGACCTGATCGTGGAGCTGTTCAATACCATTCCCAGCATGCGGCAGGCCAAGGACGAGGCCGGTGACCCGCTCCAACGCATCACGCAGTTGCGCCAGCGGACCAACGACCAGCTCAAGGTCTTCTCCGGCAACGGCGTGCGCACCATGATCACCGAGATGGAGCTGGGTTTTTCGGGCCACTGCCCCTACCCCACCTTGGCCGACATTTACGCAGCCGCGTTCGATCTGTGGCACGCAGGCAAGAAGGTGGAGGCGTTCGATATGTTCGGCAGGATACAGGCACTGGGCACGATGGGCCCTGTGACCGGGCACGACGTGCTGATCGCGCGCGGTGTCTTCAAACCGGGGGCCAGGGGCCGCAGCAGTGCGCCGGCGGCTGCCGGCTCCGACCTGCCGGCTGGCGGGCGTGGCGGCATGGGCGGACGCGGCGGAGGAGGTGCGCGTGGCGGCGGCCGGCCCTGGGGCGTAAAGGACATCCGCGACGCCCTGGACACCTATCTGAAACCGTATTTGAGAGGGTAGGGGCATGCCGCTTCTGTCCACGAAGGAAATCCATTTCACCGGCTCCGGGTTGGGCAAGCCTGTCAGCGGACCAGAGAGAAGAAGCACCTCATGCGGGTGGCAGAAGCCACTACCTTACGCAGACGGGACTTCTTGTTCATGGGCGCAGCCGGACGATGCTTCGCAGGCGAGCTAAGAAGGAGGTTTCCACATGAATCGCAGAGAACTGCTGGCTTCGGCTGGCATGGCGGCCGGTGCGGGTGCGGTATGGAACTGTCTGCTTGCGCCCGTAAGAGCCATCGCCGCTGATGCGAAACCGATTCGCATCAAGAACATTGAGACCTTCACCATCGTAATTCCGGCTACGGACACCGAGGTCCAGGCCGGGGTCATGAACCGTATCGGTGTAAATCGCGTCGTGACGGACTCCGGCGTGCGCGGCTATGCTTTTGGCGGCGGCGGACGCGGTGGAGCTGGCGGCCGTGGCGGCGCCAACTTCCAGCAAGTGAACCAGGCTTTGATGGGGGCCGATCTGTTCGCGATGGAGCAGCATCTCAAGAGGGGCCTAATCAGCCAGGGTGGGCTGGAAGAGGCTCTGTGGGACACGATCGGCAGGGTCGCGGGCCAGCCGGTGTACCGGCTGCTCGGCGGTTCGAAAACCAGTATTCCGGTCTATATCACGACTGTGTGGCTCGGTGGTGCGGATCAATCGCAAGTGCCCATAAAGGATCAGGCCGTGTACGCTCGCCGCCTGAAGGACGCGGGCTTTACCGGCTTCAAGATGCGTATTTTCCGCCCGAACTTCATGGATGACGTCGAATCCTGCGCTGGTATCATTGCCGCCTGCGGCCCGGCCCCGGGTTTCAAAGTCATGGTGGATCGCACGGCAGCGAATTCCGGCAAGGTTTGGGACTATGCCACAGGATTGGCCGCCGCGAAAGCGCTCCAGGAGGTTGGCGTCTATTGGCTGGAAGAGCCATTTGCGCGGGACGATTTTGAAACCCCTGCCCGATTGGCCCGGGAGGTGGACATTCCGATCACCGGCGGAGAAGGTTGGCGAGGCCTCGATCCTTTCCGGGAAGGTCTGGTCCACGATACGTATGACGTAATTCAACCCGACCTCAACACTTGTGGCGGCCTCCTGACCATGCGCAAGATCGCCGCCCTTTGCGAGGCCTTTCACAAACCCTGCATCGGGCACGGGGCGTTTGGGCTGAACGTGGCCGGCCGTATTCAGGCACACGCCGCGTGGGGAGCACCACTGGAGGAATTCGCGCTGGCCACGCCACCGCTCCTTCCTCAGGAACAGTGGGCTCCCGCGCTCAAGATCCTCAACTCGAAGGAGCTTTACACCTTCCGCAACGGAGAGGTTCAGGTCCCGCAAGGCCCTGGGCTCGGACTGGACCTTAACGAGGAAGCTATCGAGCATTACAGGGTCTGACCGATTGGGTTCACACGGGGCCTGAGACAACCCCGGCCGCGTGAGATTAGCGGCACCTCTTGCTCCTGTGGCACAGCCACGTCGCGAGAGCTATTTCTCGCCGCGCGGCCGGGACTGACCGGCCGCGCGCTTGCCATCCGAAGCCTAAAAGCTAAGCCTCAACGCCAACTGAATCTGCCGCGGGCTGTTCCCCTGGCTGCTGACTACACCGAAGGTCGAGTTGCCGAATTGCATGCCGGCGATGCCGAAGCGGACGTGGTTGGCCAGGTTGAAGAACTCTGCGCGGAACTGAAGGTTGAAGCGGCCCTCGTTCCCGAACTTATTGTTTTTGAACAAGCCAAAGTCCAGGTTGTTGGTGCCGTCCCAGCGGGCATCTGGTAGGGTGCGGGCAGTGTTGCCGTAAGTGAACGGCGCCGGCTGGCTGAACACGCTGGTGTTGAACCACTGGTTCAGCCGGCTCCTCGGATCACCGCTGAGCTTGGCGCTCTGCCCGTTGTTGTTGGGGCGCGAATTGGAGCTGTAAGAGCCGTACACGTCGGTAACGGCATTGTACGTGCCGGTCAGGTTGGTCGGCGTGCCGACTGCCACCGGGGTGCCGCTCTGAGCGGTGTAGAGACCCGTAAGCTGCCAGCCGGAAACCACCCGGTCCAGGGGCCCCAGGTTGTCGAGCATCCGCCGGCCTTTGCCCAACGGGACTTCCACCACGAAGTTGAAGACCAGTCGCTGGGGAACGTCGGCGACCGCCAGGGAACGATCCAGACGGCGGTTGTTGGGATCCATGAACCCCATGCTGGTGCCCTGCGCGCCCCCCTCCGACCAATCGGTGCGGCTCTCGGTGTCGCCCATCGCTTTGCTGATGGTGTAGGCCAAGCCGATGACCGAGCTGCCGAACCGCTTGTTGAACTGCAACTGGAAGGAGTGGTAGTTGGAGTGGCCTAGCGGATTGCCCTCCACGTACAAGGTCTGGAACTGCGGCCAGGGGCGCAGCAGTTGACCCCGTTGGACGGTGGGCAGGGAAAGCGTGCCGCTGGTGACCACGCCCATAAAGGGATTCGGAACCAGTGCCTGCAACGACGCGCCCTGGCTCAGGTACGTATCCGGAAGCTGGTTCATCTGGCTGGCCCAGTTGGCCGGAAGTCCCGTACCGACGCTGCCGCCATAGAGAACTTCGAGCACCATTTCCCTGCCGAACTCATGCTGGATGTCGAAGTTAAACTGCTGCATGTAGCCCGCGCGGAAGCTGCGCTGGTTGGCGGCGGCGTTCTGGCCAATGAGCGTGTTGAGGCCCGCCGCGCTTCCGGGAGGATTGAGAATCCCCTGGGGGAACGGGTTGCTGAGCGTGTTGTAGGGCGTGATCCCGTTGTCCAGGGAAGCGATCGCCTGGGTGCTGATGGACCATGCGGGCGCGCGGACGTTGCCGGTGACCTCGGTGGTCGCGGCGGGAATCCAGAACAACCCGTAACCGCTGCGAATTACCGTGTGCGTGAACAACTGGTAGGCGAAACCGACGCGCGGTCCGAACTGCTTCTTGGCCACGTCGTACGGCGACCGGGTGTTGTTGTCGGCGAACTTGAACCCGCCCGTGAGGTTCAGTCCCACCTGCTGGCTGATGGGCAACGCCACCGTCGGGTCGAACCACATCTTGCGGTTGTAGCGCTCGGTGATGGGGAACTCCAGGCTGTATTCCATTCCCAGATTCAGCGTGAGCTTACGGGTGGCCTTCCAGTCATCCTGGAAGAACACGCCGAGGTACTTGCGCTCGTTCGCCATGCGCTCGCTCTTGCCAGCCGAGGCGCTCGCCATGTAGCCCATCAGGAAGGAGGCAAGGGGCAACCCGCTGTTGGCGTTCAGGCTCAACGGATTGATGGCGGTCATCTGCTGGTCGAACTGAAACGCCGGCTCGAGCGAGTTCTGCTGGAATTGATTGAGCTGCTCGACGCGATAATCCCCGCCGAACTTGACGGTGTGGGAGCCCTTGACCCAGGTCATCGTGCCGCGCTGGCCCCAACTGTTCAGGTCAACCATAGTGAAGCCGGCCGACGAGGTGCTGCCCACCGCGACCAAACCGGCAATGTTGAACGCCGGGAACGACTTGATCTGGGTGTCATTGGCCAGTGCGGCGGGGAACCCAAGTTGCGTGATATCGTAGCCCAACGCGTACGGGATGCTGGGAGAGTCCAAGCGCGCGAAGCCGGTGTGGAAATCGCCGATCAGGGTGGGGCTGAACACGGCCGTAGCCGACACGGTGGCGTGTGTGCGGGCCGAGGTGGAGTGCCGCGTGAGGTTGACCTTGTATCCGAGAGGATCGATGCTGGTATTCGTCGACCAAGTCCGCGCGTACGTGCCGAAGAGCTTCCAACGGGCATTCAGGTTGTAGTCCAGTTTGGTCACAATCTCGTGCTGGTTGGACCCGCTTCCGCCGACGGTGCCGTAGTTGTTGAGCCCTGTCCCCGGGTTGCCGGCCGCATTGGCCGCCGGAAACACCTGCGTGACGGCTGCGGCAACCGGATTGATCCGGTTAAGCGGGATGATATTGCCGGAGAAAACATCCCGGGTCCAGACGCCGTTCACTTGCCGCGAGGTGAGCGCGTCCGCGACGGCGACCACGCTCCCCGCCGCATTCAGGGTCTGCGAGAAGTTGCCGGCCCGCTGCAAGGGCGTCGGAACAGTGGTGATGCTGGAAGTGAATTGGCGGTTGGTGTAATCCTCCCAGTTGAAGAAGTAGAATGCCTTGTCTTTCTTGATCGGACCGCCGATCGTGGCGCCGAACTGGTTCCGCTTATACGGCGTCAATGCGCGGCCGGCGCGGTTGCTGAAAAAGTTGTTCGCGTTCAGGTTCTTGTTGCGCAGGTACTCGTAGGCCGAGCCGTGCAAGTCGTTGGTGCCCGACTTAATGCTGAAATTGATAACCGCGCCGGCCGTGCGCCCGTATTCCGCCGAGAACTTGCTGGTCTGCGCGCGGAACTCCTGCGTGGAATCCGCGGTGGGCACGAAGGACGGCGAGTTCATCTGGGCTAGGTCGAGCGCCAACCCCTCCGTCATCACCACATTGGCATTGGCCAGACCGCCATTGGAGGAGAAGTTCCCCCACGAGCTGCCCTGGCCGCCGAAGCCGCCCTGAATCCGGATGCCGGTGGATAGCGCCAGCAAGTCGATGGGGTCGCGGCCATTGAGTGGCAGTTCCGCGATCCGCTGGTTCTCTACCACGTTGCCGACCGTGCTGGTAGCCGCGTCGAGCAGGATGGCAGAAGACTCCACCGTAACGCTTTGACTGGATTCGCCGACCTCCATCTTGAAGTCGATACGCGCGACCTGGTCGACTGCCAGGGTGATCGGCTCGCGCTTGATCTGTTTGAATCCGGTCGCCTCGGAGCTAACCCGGTACGCGCCCGGAAGTAAGGCCGTGATGAGGTAGTTGCCCGCCCCGTTGGTTACGGTGTCGCGGGCGACGCCGGTGTCGATGTTCGTGGCTACGACTTTCGCTCCGACCACGACAGCCCCGGTCGGATCAACCACTGTTCCTGTAACTTGCGCAGTCTGGCTGAAAGCGCATATGGCAAAAATACCAAACAGCGCGAACAACCGAATGTACTGAACTGCCTGCTTCATGGAGACTCTCCTCTCTTCTTTTCTTTGGCCAAATCACGATTCCCCTGTTGTCCCTTGGTGCTCCAGCCAGTATACTACCAATCGCCTCCGTTGGCGCAGTTTTCTTGTGGCCTTGCCACCGTGTGATTGATGAACTCGCTGGCACTGCTGTCCGGCTAGAAGTCGAATAGAATAAAATGGTTGCCGGAGTCGGATAAACCGTTCTCGGAATCGGACCCTTGAAGTGCCCGTAAAATGGGCGTTTTCTCTGAACGTTTTCTCTGAGCGGCTCCAAGATCAACCGATTGTGGTATGCTCGTGCCGGCCGCAAGGCCAACATGGAAATTGTTGAAACAGAGGCAGGCGGCTGTAAAATTATACTGCAGCCAGGAGTCGAAAACGGAAATCCTGAGTGATATGCAAGACGTTTCCCGAAGAGGGTTCCTTTGGCAGGCCACGGGTGGCTTGGCTGTTGCAGCGTCGAAGCCTGCGCTGAAAATCACCTCCGTGCGAGCAGTTCCTCTGCGTGTGCGAGGCGGGGAGGGCCCGCGCGACCAGTCCGCCAGCCGGCGGGTCCTGCCCGACTTTGACCCCAGACGCTGGCGGCAATTCGGCCCATTCTCGCAACTCGGGGGCGCGATCCTCGTCCAGATCCGAACCGATCAGGGTATCACCGGCTACGGAATGGGAGGTGGCGGCGGGGCAGCGGTCTATATCATCGAGAACCACCTTTCAGACCTGCTCATGGGAACAAATCCCATGAACATCGAGCTGCTGTGGGATCAGATGTTCGCGTCTACCTCGTTCTATGGCCGCAGAGGGGTCGCGATCATGGCCATCAGCGGCATCGACTTGGCGCTGTGGGACATTGCCGGCAAACAGGCGGGACTGCCCGTCTATAGACTGCTGGGCGGGCCGACTAAGGAGAAGGTCCCCGCGTACTACACCGGCAACGACATTGAGCAGGGGCTGAAGCTCGGCTTCGGCGGTGTCAAGATATCGAACTTCAACGATGCCAGAGCTGGAAAGGAAGGGCTGCGGCGTGATGCTGACAAGATCCTGGCCGCCCGGAAGGCGCTCGGCCCAGATCCCTTGCTGATGGTAGACGCCCTTTGCGCCTGGGACGTGCCCTACACCCTCGAGCTGGCGGAGAGGGTGGCGGAAGCCCGGGTCCACTTCATCGAGGAGCCACTGCTGCCGGACGACATCGACGGCTACTCCCAGTTGTGCCGTGAGGTGCGCGGGGCGCGTATCGCCAGCGGCGAGCACGAGGCCACGCGCTTCGGCTTCCAGGAGTTGATCCGAAATAAGGCGGTGCATATTCTTCAGCCCGATGTTACGTGGTCGGGTGGCCTGACCGACTGCCGCCGAGTCGCTCAGCTCGGCGCCGCGAACGGTCTCCCAGTCCTGCCGCATCGCGGCGGGAGCGTGTACGGCATGAGTCTGATCCTCTGTTCCCAAGCTCCGTCTATTGCGGAGAGCTTCGGGACAGGAGCGTCGGGGAATGAACTGATGGAACTGCTTACACCGAAGTTCGAAAACGGATTCTATTATCCTTTCGAAGGGCCAGGTTTCGCGGTCGAGTTCACTAGCGAAGTGCTCAAGAGATACGCGCCAGGACTCACTTAGAGTGCGACTACTCCCCAAGGGGACACTCTTATAGAGGTAACGAAGAGACATTTTTGTCGAGGCTTGACACGCGCCGCTTGTCGGCGGAGACTGGAGGAGAAACACCCCATGCAGAAGGCAGACGGAAGTCCTCTAAGCAGGCGGGATTTGTTGTTCATGGGCGCAGGCGGACTTGTGCTGTCGCAAGTTGGCCGATCCGCTCCTGGATCGAAACCTCTGCGCGGCATATTCCCGATTGCGCAGACACCGTTCACCCCCTCGGATCGGCTCGATGTCGGGTCACTGGTGGAGGAAGTGCGTTTCATCGACCGTGGCGCGGTCCACGGCTTCGTCTGGCCCCAGCTCGCCAGCGAATGGCAAACGCTGACCGAATCGGAACGCCTGGAAGGCGCCGAAGTCATCGCTTCGACCGGGAAGAAGTTGAGGCCGGCGATCGTGCTCGGCGTCCAGGCCGCGGACACAGCTACCGCCATTCGATATGCGAAACATGCGGAAAAGGTAGGCGCGGACGCCATCATCTCGCTTCCGCCAGCGAGCCAAACCGACCCGACCACAGTCCAGGACTACTACCGGCAGATCGGCGCAGCCACCGGCCTGCCGCTGTTCGTTCAGGCCGTCGGCAACATGAGCGTCGACTCCATCGTTTCGATGT
The DNA here is from genome assembly GCA_963798455.1 of Bryobacterales bacterium. Taxonomy (GTDB): domain Bacteria; phylum Acidobacteriota; class Terriglobia; order Bryobacterales; family Bryobacteraceae; genus CAWCTD01. Next base: position 1,133,117 of record CAWCTD010000003.1, on the reverse strand, counting down.
ACAAGGCGATTCCGACCATGCGTTATGTCAAGGACGAGGCCGGACAGCCGCTGATGCGATTCGCGGGGTTGCAGAGTGGAACCCATGGCGAGCTGAAGGTGTTTAGCGGCGGGCATGGACGCACGTTGATCGACGAAATGATCCGAGGCTTCTCAGGCAGCATGCCCGCGGCGTCGTTTGCGGATGTGTACGCTTCCGCCTGGGACCTCTGGCATTCCGGCAAGCAGAGGGAAGCCATACAGGAGTTCGGTATCGCGGCCATCCTGATCCAGGAAATCAGCACGTATCCGGAAGCGATGAAATACATCCTGTACGCTCGCGGCGTGTTTAAGACCTATCAGTCGCGGCGCTCCGAGCGGTCCGGGCAGGCCGCGGCGGATCCCAAGGCGCTCGCTTCGGGAAGAGGGCAGTCAACCGCTGTGCTCGATGACACCTCCCAGAAAGTGCTCCGCGAGATGCTGGATCTGATGAAGCCGTTTTTGAAGGCTTGAGCGGGACGCAGTTCTGTGCGGAACGCGTCGGCGTTTCGGGCAGTCATGAGTAAGGAACGCCAGGATGAGGCGGGGCACACGAGTGTAGACCCGCAGTGGATGTTTGAAATCGGGAAGGAGGTTTTTTCTCATGGCCAAGGGCTCTGTCACGAACAACGACATGACGCGTCGCACTCTTCTAGCCGCTGGCGCTGGGTTGATCGCCTCGGGCCTCGGCGCCACTCCGGCACAAGAGTACCGGCGCGGCGGCATGGTCTATCGCCGCCTCGGGCAGACCGACATGTACGTCTCTCTGCTTTCCGTCGGTTCTCATACCGACCCCGCCGACCGGATCCCCGCCGCCCCCCCCAGAAAGAACGTTCTAAGCGCGCAGGGACAGGTGCGGCGTGACCGGATTATTTCCCGGGCCTTCGATATGGGCGTGAACCTGCTCGAACGTCTACGAGGAAGAGGGCCAGTGGGAACCCGCGGCGCGCCTTGTGAAAGACCGCCGGGACAAGGTGCTCATCTCGGCGGCCAACGAGAATCCTTACCTGGACCCGGAGCGCGCGATCAGACTGTTCGGACACTTAGACCTGTATCGTTACCAACTCCAGCAATTTGACAGCCAGGCCTTTCGCAACTGGGACAAGTACAGGAAAGCAAAGGAGGCTGGGAAGATCCGCGCTCTCGGCGTTGCCTCTCACAGTCAGGATCTGCTGATCACGGCCATGCAGGAGTTGGAAGGCCTAGACTACGTCTTCTTCCCCTACAACTTCATCCAAGCGCGAGGCGAGTACAGCAGGTTTCTGCCGCTCGCTACTCAGAGGGGCATCGGACTGATCGCCATGAAGCCGCTGGCTTCGGGGTCGATCATGAACCTCGACCCCCATGCTCGTCAAGGTGCAAAGCCGGAATTTGAGCGGCTCCAGTTGTTCGAGAGTCGTGTTCGGCCGATCCTGCCGGCCGCAGTGGCCGAACTGACCAAGTCCCTGGACCGAATGCCGGACGAGACCCTATGCATGGCGGCCCTGCGGTTTGTGTATTCGCGGCCTTTCCTGTCTGCGGCGATCACGGGCATGTTCGAGGAACGTCTACTGGAGGACAATTATCAGGCTCTCCAGAGGTATGAGGAGACGCGTCCCGAGGAGCGGGCGGCGCTCGATGCCGCCAGGCGCCTCGCAAGCCTGTATGGATCGAACTGGATTCGGAGCGAATACAGGTGGCTGGAGGAACAATGGGGCGTGTAATTGGACTGCTAGTTGCGATCCTACTTCCGCTGGCCGTGTGCGGCCAAGGCCAGGAGGGGGCGGAGATCAAGGAAGCGGGAGTTTGCGGTCGCTGCCACGTTATTTCGGCGGTCGAGTGGGGCATGTCTGGTCATCACAAGGCGGGCATCGGCTGCACCTCCTGTCATGGGGAGAGCACGGGGCACGTCCGCGATGAGCGGGACAACGTCAAACCGGAGCGTATTCCGCGCGGCGACGCCATCGCCGGCCTTTGCCAGACCTGCCATACAGCCGGGTGCCCGAAGAGTGGCCAGAAAGCGGCATGTCAGACTTGTCACCACGCCCACGCACTGGTCAACCCTAATAGCCAGCCCACGGTGAACGACGAACAGTTCGAGCAGAGGCAGACGCGCTGGGAACGGTACTCCAAGTTCATGGAGGAAGGTGACAGGCTGGTCCAAGCCGGAAAATGGGATAGTGCCCAAGGTGCATTCCGGAACGCGCTCCAGCAACGGCCGGAAGACGTCAAGGCAAGTGAGAAGCTGAAGCTGTGCGAGCGCCGCCTTACACCGGGATTGCCCGGCTTTGAGACTGTGGGAAGCGAGATCGATGCCGAGAGTGGGCTTCCGCGGAAGGTGCGGGTGGCCGGGTTGGGAATTCCGATGGTGCTCGTGTCAGGCGGCGAGTTCGAAATGGGGTCGGAGAAGTATGCCAGTTCGAGACCGGTGCACACGGTCCGCGTCGGCGCTTTCTACCTTGGGGCGTACGAGATCACCCAGGCCCAGTGGACGTCGCTGATGGGGACGAACCCCAGCGCCTTCCAGGGGGAAAAGTTCCCGGACGCCAAAGATATGCCGGTGGAGCAGGTTTCGTGGGTGGACGCGCAGGCCTTCATCCGGAAGCTGAATGAGAAAGTTCCGGGAGGTGGCTTCCGGTTGCCCACCGAGGCCGAGTGGGAATTTGCCGCTCGCATTGGCGGCGCAGTGAACGAATCAGCCGCATCGGTGCTGAGTTCGCCTCAGCCGGTGGGCAAAGGCCGGCCGGACAAACTCGGCTTGTACGACATGCTGGGGAACGTGTGGGAGTGGTGCTCGAGCCTCGACCGCCCGTACCCGTTTGATGCGGCCGATGGGCGGGAATCTCCGGCCGCGTCTGGGCTGCGAATCCTCCGAGGCGGCGGGTTTGCGGACCCAGGTGACCTTCTCGACCCGGCTTTCCGCCACACAGAGCGACCCGACCGGCGGCTGGAATATAACGGTCTTCGCTTGGCCCGCGATGTGCCCGAGCCTCGCTGAAATTTGGGTGAGATGAATATGCTAGCTACAGACTTGAATCGACGATTATTCCTCGCGGGCGAGGTCGGCGTCACGGCCCAACAGAGGCTTGTCAGAATCCTGAGAGGACTGCTTCTGGCCGGGCTGACTGTTGCGCTTTTCGGCCAGACCGCTTCTTTTCAAGAAGGCAAGCTGCACGGACGCCGCGCGTTCATACTGGAGAACGACCGGATGCGCGTGAGCACGCTCCCCGGAGGAGGATTCATCGGGGAGATCCGGTTCAGATCCGACGACCCGAAGCTGAGTATCAATCCGATGCGCGTGCCGCACTATCAGACCATCGACCCGTATACGTACGACATCGCCAAGGACGGAGACGTTTACGGTACTGGCATTCAGCGGAGGCTGATGAGCGGCTACATGGGGCATTTTCTCTGTTTCCCGCAATTCGCTGCGAGTTCAGAGGCCGAATTTCGGCAGGACTACGGCCAGCACGGAGAGGCGCTCGCTGTCGAGTGGAAGCTGCAGAAAGTCGATAGCCGCAAGGACGGGGTCACGCTGCGGTACACCGCTGACCTGCCGCTGACGCAGTACCGCGTGGAGCGGGCCATCACACTCCCCTCGGACGAAACCGTGGCATATGTCGAGGAGTCGGTCGAGAACAAGGTATCCTACGGCCGCCCGATGCAGTGGGTGCAGCATGTCACTTTCGGCCCTCCGTTCGTGGAATTGAACAAGACATATGCGGACGCTCCGGTGTCCGGAGTCGTGGCGGGAAGAGGACGAGACGCTACGCTGGGGGCCTCTTGGCCGGAGACGAAGAATCCGGACGGCGCCATGGCGGACCTGCGGGTGTTTTCCGGGCGCGGCAGCACCTGGCTGTTGGACGGATCCAAGCCGAAAGTCTACTTCACGATGTACAACACCGAATATCGGGTTCTGATCGGGTACATCTTCGAAAGCCCGTCCAACCGATGGGTCTATGACTGGCAGGAGAACCAGCGTGTACAGGAAAAGCCATGGAATGGCAAAGTGATTGCCCGCGCTATCTGTATCGGCGACTCGACGATCAGCGGGCTAAGAAACGCCGTTGAGCAGGGTAAGATGGCGGGTGTACCGGTTTTTGGCTGGATTGAAGCGCGGGAGCGCCGGACGCAGAAATACGCCTTTTTCCTGGCCCAGATCCCGTTGGGGTTCAAGGGTGTAGCCAGCTTGCGCATCGAAGACGGACGAATCGACATCCAGGAACGGGAGACCGGGAGGACGATAAGCACCAAAGCTGGGCGCATGTGGTGACGTTCTCCACGCTGTGATCCTGCATCATCTTCTCCGGCAGACAGACGGAACAGGTGCTGCGTGAACAGGACAAGGTCAACCCGAGGCCAAGGGAACCTTGGCCGCCTCGTCGGACACCTGCCCCTGGTATAAATAGCTTCGGTTGATGAGTGATGATCACCCTCCCGAGACCTTAGTCCCCGGGGGGATAACTCAGTATCCTTTATCTTTGTCTACGACGTTCAGCAGGGATTCGCGCGCGCCAAACCGCCGCAGGTTCTCGATGAACAGCTTCTCATCGCGGCCGTACTCTCCATCGGAGACGCCGGCATAGTGGGGCGTTATAATGTAAGCGTTAGACCGGCGTGTGCTCCTGAATGCCAAAGTTATAGCAGGCCAAATCGAGGTGAAAGTTCGCCATGTGTCCGACCGGGGAAACATCGCCCGGCCCATGGCACGCCGTCTTGACGCCCATGATCTCGCCCATAGCCGCCACCTTGCGGGCTGGTGAACAGCTCGCCCATGGCCAGCGGGGTGAAACACTGCTGCCGGATCTGCCGGAAATACGCAACATCTTCGGGGGCTAGCAGCCCGTGGATACAGTCTCCGAAACATCTTGATGTGAGAATGTTTTGGTCCGACAATTGAGCACGGCGCTCGGCAAGCGAAAGGGAAAGCAGACTTCCTTCTGGGTGGAGACCAGCCAGTTGCAGGCTCGCGGGCAGCACCCCTTCTACAGCCGGCTGAACGAGATTCTCGACCGGGCGAAGTTCGACACCTAGGCGGAGCGGATCTGCCGCAAGTACTACGCCGCGACGATGGGCCGCCCTTCGATCGCACCGGGCGTGTATTTCCGTTGCTTTCCGGTCGGCTACTTCGAAGGGATCGACTCCGAGCGGGGGATTGCCTACCGGGTATCGGACTCGCTGAGCCTGCGGGAGTTCTTGGGTTTGAGCCTGGAGGAGCAGACACCGGACCACTCGACGTTGTCCAAGACGCGGCGGCTGATGAACCTGGGGACGCACAAGGCGGTGTTCCGATGGGCGTTGAAGCAGGTGGCGCGCGAGGGGTTGCTGAGCGGGAAGAACCTGGGTGTGGACGCCACGATGCTGGAAGCCAACGCGGCATTGAAGTCGATCGTGCGGCGGGACAACGGCGTCAGCTACGACGAGCAGGTCACGCAGTTGATGAAGACCGAGGGTATCGAGGAGCCGACGCCGGCGCAACGCCAGCGCTTTGATCGCAAGCGCAAGAAGTCGCTGTCCAACCGGGACTGGGTGAATCCGCACGACCGGGAAGCGCGGATCACGAAGATGAAGGACGGCCGGACGCACCCGGCCTACAAGGCCGAGCACGCAGTGGACCGGGAGACAGGCGCGGTGGTTGGCGCTGACGGTGCAACCCGCCGACCGTGGGGACACGGCGAGTATGGCGACGACCCTGGCAGAGGCCGGCTGCACCGTGACCGGACTGGCGGGGCAGGCGGCACACGCGGACGCGGTGGGCGCCTGTGGCGGCGGTCAGCGAAGTCGGCGTGGAACGGGTAGTGGTGGAACAAGGGGTATCACAGCAAGCAGGCGCTGGAGGACCTAGCCGGGGTGGGCGTGCGCACGGTGATTACCGAGCTGGAACGGAAGCGGCAACAGTGGACCGGACAGAGCGCGGCCCAGGCGGCGGTGTATGCGAATCGGCGGCGGCTGAACACCACGACTGCCAAGGCGCTGATGAGACGGCGGGGGGAGTTGGTCGAACGCAGCTTCGCCCACTTGTGCGATAGCGGCGGAATGCGGCGGGTTCGCCGGCGCCGCACAAGCGGACCATCAGCGGCTTGGTCGGCCGGCTGCGCCGTTCCACGATCACCGAGGGCCGTGCCTCGGCAGCCATCGCCCGCCTGGAGTCAGAGCTGGCCGGGTAGCGCGGTCGGGCCCCCAGCGGCCCCGCGCAGGCTGAGTGAGATTGCCGGCCCCCTCCTATCGGTCAATTCGCCGGGTTGCCTTTTCGAGTGCGGCCATGTCCAGCTCGTACCCCAATCCCGGCTTGGTGGGAGCGGGCACGTAGCCGTCTTTGTCGATGCGGATATTGTCCTTGAAGTAGGGACGGTCGGCCTGTCCCTGGGGCACCGTCATCTCAAACCAGACATTGTTCGGCATGGCCAGCTCGCAGTGGAAGTGCACGGCGTGGTCCAGAGCCTCGCCCCAGTTGTGAGGCGCGCACTCCATCCCGTGGCACTCGGCCAGGTGCGCCACCTTCATCCCGCCGCTGATGCCCCCGATGTTGTCCACGATGAAGCGCAGCACGTCCACCGCTCCGCGACGGATGTACTCGGCGTAGTCATAGATCGAGAAGATGAACTCGCCGGCATGGACCGGGATATCGAGCGCCTGGCACAAGGCCGCAAGCCCGTCAATGTCCGTGGTGGGGAGCGGATCTTCGAAGGCGACATAGTCCTGATCCTGCAACACCCGGCCGACCTTGTAAGCTTCCTCGCGCGTGTAGACCCCGACAGGATCGTGCAGCAGCGTGAAACTATCTCCGCCCGCTTTCCGGACCGCTTTGAGGACCTCGATGTCCAGCTTGTAGTCGTGGCCGCCGCGCAGTTCCGGCGGATGAATCTTGTAAGCCGTAAACCCTTGGGCCTTGCACTTCTGGACGTCCTCGACGAAAGCATCCACCGTCCTCAGATGCTGGCTGCTGGCATAGGCTCGCACCCTGTTTCTGTAGGCGCCGAGGATCCGGTACACGGGGAGGTTCACGGCTTTGCCGAGAATGTCCCACAGGCAGCAGTCGATGGCCGCGGCGTAAGAACTTTGTCCCAGGCGGCGTTGCTCCGGAATCCACTGAGACGTGATCGCCGGAAGGTCCAGAACGCTCCTGCCCCTTAGTGTGCGCTTGGCGAAGTCCAGCCACCCCAAGTTGCTCCAGTTAGGGTGCCAGTAGCGGGTGCCGAGAGTGTAGTTACCCTCAATCCCGCTGTTGGTCACGATGGAAGCGATCTGCCCGCGGTCCAGCACGTACACTTTGACCTCTTTGATGCCGAGGTCAGGCAGATCCCCCGGTTTCACAGCGGCGGCCTGTGCCGCCGCCAGAGCCGGCTGGGCCACCGCCGCCACGCCCGTCAACGACCCTGTCGCGGAAGCCGCCAGGAAGTTGCGGCGCGACACGCTGCGCTTTGACATGAATCTCTCCTCCGCTATCATGGCTTGATTACCCATGGGACACCTGGGTTGTTGTCAGCCACAGTTTTGGCTTCTTGCCGCCTTCCATTGTAAACCCAACCGCCTTCGTTGGAGCCGCTCCTTCATCTCCAATCCCTTCCCCAGCGACTCCGGCGGCCCAAGAGGTGGAACTCCAGCTCCCGACCATCCCTACCTATGCTGCAATGGAAGCAACTCTGACAGTTCCAGGTTGATCCGAAGGAGGACAACAACGATGGGCTTTACCAGACGAAATGCACTGGGGCTTCTGGCGGGGGCTGTCCCCGCCGCGAGGTTGGGGCGGGCGCTGGCCGCGCAACAGGCCCAGCAGCTAGACATCCCAATCGCGCCGGGGCCCTTCAAGGCCGCGCGTGCGTCGCTGATGGAGTACCGCATCCCCGACTGGTACCGCGACGCCAAGTTCGGCATCTGGGCCCACTGGGGCCCGCAGTCGGCTCCCGAGATGGGCGACTGGTACGCCCGCAATATGTACATTCAGGGTCACCGGCAGTACAACTACCACGTCAAGACCTACGGCCACCCCTCGAAGTTCGGCTACAAGGACGTGATTCCGACCTGGAAGGCCGAGAACTTCGACCCGAACTACTTGTTGAGCCTCTACAGGAAGGCTGGGGCGAAGTTCTTCGTCAGCATGGGCGTGCACCACGACAACTTCGACCTGTGGAACTCGAAGCATCAGCCGCGGTGGAACGCGGTGGCCACGGGGCCAAAGAAGAACATTGCGCAGATGTTCAAGGACGCGACCTTGAAGCAAGGCCTTCGCTTCGGGGTAAGCCAGCACCTGCACGCCAGCTACGAATGGATGGCGACCTGCTTTGGGAGCGACAAGACGGGCCCGTACACAGGTGTGCCCTACGACGGGAACGACCCACAGTACGCCGACCTCTACCACGAGAAGCACGAGCCGGCGGCCCAACCGGGGGACATCAGCAAAGTGCCGGAGTCGTGGAAGCGGCAGTATTTGTTGCGGCTCCAGGACCTGGTAGACCAACTTCAACCGGATCTCATGTACCACGACGGGGTGATCCGGTTCGAACAGTACGGGCTGAAATTGGTGGCGCACCTGTACAACCAGAGCGCGAAGCGGCACGGCGGCAAGGTGGAGGCGGTTTACACCTGCAAAGGGGTGGAGGACTGCCAGGTGGGCACGTGCGTGCTCGACTTCGAACGCGGGATCGCGGAGGGTATCTGGCCTAACCCCTTCGAGACGGACACGTGTATCGGCGGTTGGCACTACGACAGAGATGTCACGTACAAGACGCCGAAACAGTGCGTCGACATGCTGGTCGACATCGTCAGCCGGAACGGCACGTTATTGTTGAACTTCCCGCTGAAATCCGATGGGACGCTGGATTCGAAAGAGATGGCGATTCTCTCGGAGATCACGGCGTGGATGGCGATCAACAGCGAAGGAATCCACGGCACTCGCCCCTGGAAGATATCCGGCGAGGGCCCCAGCCTGGAAGGCACCATTAGAGATACGAGCGTTTTCAAGTTACTGCCGCCCATTCCGGACACATCGCCGGGCGCGACTCGATCCGCTGGCGCCCGCGACAGCGGCAACAAGCCGTTCACGGCGCAGGATGTGCGGTTCACGTCGAAAGGTACGACGTTGTACGCGTTTCTGATGGGCTGGCCGGAACAGGAGGCATTGATCGGCTCGCTGGGCACGGCCAGCAAGCCCGAGGCGGGCAAGATCCAGAACGTGGAACTGTTGGGATTCAAGGGCAAGCTAACGTGGAAGCAGGAGGCAGCCGGCCTGAGGGTGCGAATGCCGCCCGAAAAGCCCTGCGACCACGCCGCAGCGCTCAAGATGACCTTGGGATAAGGATAGCTACGGCTAAGGTTGAGCTTGGACTCCGAATAAGGAAGACACAGACCAATGACACAGGAAACTGGCGGTAAGCGTGCAGCGGCGACGGTGATTCAGATAAGAGGAGGAGCATGTCCGCTTTTGCTTCTCTCGGCGGTCTTTCAAGTTGGACTGGGACTGAAGGCCCAGCCGTCGCCGGCGGAGCCGGTGGGGGAGGTCCGGATCACGAGCTCAAAAGACGGGACCCAACAGCCCGCTCTGCTCTATGTCCCGCGGGGCGCAGCCGGCACTGACAAGGGTTCGCGTGTCCCGCTCCTTGTGTTCCTCCACAGTTGGTCGACAGACTACAAGTCCACGGGCGGGGTGGCTGAAGCCGTGGGAGAGTGCCGGCGAAGAGGATGGGCGTTTCTGTCGCCGGATTTCCGTGGAGTCAACGACCACCCCGAGGCGTGTGCGTCTGATCTGGCAGCGCAAGACGTATTGGACAGCGTCAGCTATGTGAAACAGCAGGCGCGCGTGGATGAGAAGCGTATTTACCTATTGGGGAGTTCGGGGGGCGGGCACATGGCGCTTGTAATGGCTGAACGGGCACCGGCGCTGTGGGCGGCGGTGTCGGTTTGGGTGCCGATAGCAGACCTGGCTGCCTGGTATCAGTTCTCTAAAGCGACTGGTAGCCAGTACTACCAGATGATGGAGAAGTGTTGCGGCGGCCCACCGGGGACCCCGGCAACAGACATGCAGTACAGGCAACGTTCGTCACTTTTCTTTCTGTCAAACGCAAGGGGAATCCGGATCGCCATTGACACGGGCATTAGGGATGGGCACGCAGGAGCGGCAGTACCTCTGAGCCAGTCTCTGCTTGCCTTCAACGTGCTGGCCAGGGCCAATGGATTCCCGGGGAAAGCGTTGTCGGAGGAAGACATTGAGTTCATGACCAGGGAGGCCCGCGTGCCAGATCATCTGGCGGGGGAAACAGAAGAGGATCCGGGGCGCAGACAGAAAGTTGTGTTCCGTCGTACCGCGGGCCCCGTGCGCCTCACGATCTTCGATGGGGGTCACTCGGTGGATGTGTCTACCGGGATCCGATGGTTCGAGTAAACCAACCTTCTTTGTCCAGGTCAGGATAGGGGGAACGCGGTTGCCATCCAACTTCAGGCGGGCCTCTAAATCGAAAAGGGCCCTTTCCAGGGCACCCGCGAATCGTTGAAGACGTACACCGTACCCGAGTGGTGCCGGGACGCCAAGTTCGGCATTTGGGCGCATTGGGGTCCGCAGTCGGCGGCCGAGCACGGAGACTGGTACGCGCGAAAGATGTACATGCAGGGCATACCAGGGCCAAGGCTTATGTGCGGCCTTCCGCGACTGTAATGGTCAAACCACAACCGAAGGTCCGCCTGAGATGCCGCTCACCGAGCGGGATACGAAAATCCAGACACTTTCGCCGCACAGTGCCTACGCGGCGTTCACATGCGGAATTCGCCAGCGGCGGGCCTCGTCAATCAGGAGTTGTTGCCGCAGAATGAGTACTTGGCCGCCGAAAACCGCATCCACGGTGCCCAGCCAGACCTTCTGCAATAGTTTGCCAAGCGTTTGGCCCGAAAGAACTTCCCGCTGGCTGCGGCCTCCTTTGAGTGCTAGGCTTGACCTTACGGGAGACCAACTATGATTGCCAATGGTAGACAGCGAATCAGCCGCCGCGGGCTTCTCGGCGGCATGGCGGCTTCGGCGTCGGCTCTGAAGTTCGTCGAGCAGGAGGCCACCGGCCAGACGCCACAGCGCGGCGTGAACAGAAACTCCGCGCCCAGCGGCCTCAGAATAACCGATATGCGAGCCTGCCGGATCGCCGGCGTCCTCGACTTTCCGATTATCCGCATCGACACCAACCAGGGAGTCTACGGCCTCGGAGAGGTCCGAGACGCCGGTGTGGAAGGCATCGCGCTGGTCCTGAAGCCCCATTTGGTCGGCAAGAACCCGCTGGATATCGAGCCACTCCTGGACAGTATTCGGATGTTCTCGAATCAGCGGCGCGGGGGCGGCGGGTACAGCGCGGTGGACACGGCTCTGCACGATATCGCCGGCAAGGTTTATGGCGTTCCCTGCTGGCGATTGCTCGGCTCCAAGTACCGCAGCCGCGTGCGCATCTACTGCCATTTTCCGGGGTCGACCGACCCCCAGAAGTTTGCCGAAGGTGTGCGCCGCCGGAAAGAGGCGGGCTTCACGTTTTACAAGATGGACGACCTGTCCGCAGCCCGGATATTGAGAGGTATACCGGGAGCTGTTCAGACCAACGGCGTCGCCACGGACAAGGGGCTGAAGATCATGTGCGATCACATCGCCCAAGTGCGCGACATCATCGGCTACGAGGCGCCTTTGGCGGCCGACCACTTCGGCGCACTGGATGTCAAAGACTCCATCCTATACGCCCGAGCGTTCGAACCATATCGTCTCGCCTGGATGGAAGATATCCTCCAGGTCGGCACCCTGCGATCCGGAGACGCGCCCGCCAATTGGCGCGCCTATAAGGAGATCAAGGAAGCCACGCTCATGCCGCTGGCGCTGGGCGAGAGCCTCTTCGGACTGGAGGAAGGCTTCAAGGAGTTCATTGACAACCGGGCGCTCGACATCGTCCATCCCGATCTGCTGACTTCGGGAGGCATCCGCGAGACCAAGCGGATCGCCGACTACGCTTCGATGAGTGGGATCCCCACCGCTTGTCACTACGTTGCCTCTCCGGTGGGTTGCATGGCGACTGTCCACATGATCGCAACCATCAAGGATTTCCTCGCCATGGAGACCATGGCGCCGGATTCAACGTGGTGGGATGACATGGTGACGGGCGTACCGAAGCCGATCATCCAGAAGGGATACATCCAGGTGCCCGAAACGCCGGGCCTGGGCATTGAGCTCAACGACGAAGTGGTCAAACAGCACCTCGCCGTGCCTGGCTATTTCGAGCCCACTCCCCAGTACGACAAGTACATTATCGATGATTACCGGACCGGCAACGCGCCGGGACGACGCTGAGGCTTTGCTGCGCTCCGGCGTCTCGCGCCGCTGTGAACAACCCGAAGGGAGCGGATTATGCAGAAGGTCACGATCCCTGCACTGGCAGCGCTGGCTGTTCTCGTCTTCACCCGCGCCGAGGCTCAGACGGACCGTGCTAAGGGACTCTGGAAGCCTCCGGTCAGCCGCAACTCGGCCCCGCACTTTGAAGTAATGGACGGCAGAAAGGTCCTGTTCGTGGATGGGCTGCCGTTCACGGCTCTTTCGGCCGAGACCGAGTGGAACGAACTCATTCATGGCAAGTACGCGGAAACGATGGGAGTTTACGATTACACATACCCCGCCGCTGCGAAGATGCAGTTGAACGCCCTGAAGGTCCCGGTCAAATGGTCGATGGTGGAGCCCGAAGAGGGGAGATATGACTTCGCGTACGTGGACCATGCCAAACACATGGCCGAGGAAAACCACCTCAAGCTGATCCTCAATTGGTTCGGCCACTACGCCAGCGGGCAGGGTACCGCGTACCGGAACTTCACCGGGGAAGTTTTCGCCCCGATGTATATCATCAAGGACGAACAGAGATTCCCGCGCGCCGTGGATGCCGACGGCAAGCCGCATCCCGATGCGCTTTCCTTCGACTATCCGGCCATTATCGAGCGGGAGACCGCCGCTCTCCGCGCGTTCCTGGAGCATATCCGAAAGGTCGACTCAGCCACCCATACGGTGATCATGATTCAAGTCGAGAACGAGATCGCCGTGTTCGGTTCCGACCGCCGAAACCCGAAGATGTGGCGCGATCATTCTCCCGCGGCTGAGAAGCGCTTCCGAGAGAAGCATTTCACCGACGACCTCAGGTACACAGCTTGGGACTACGCGGTTAACTGGCTGCGGCCTATCACGGAGGCGGGCGTCAAAGCGTATCCGCTTCCCTTCTTCGTGAACTTCGTGGGGGGAAAGCTCGCGGACTGGATGACCGGCGGCGCACCGGGCGAAGATGTAGCCACCTACCTGGACAATTGTCCCGCCATCGTCTTCGCCGGCCTCAACCTATACGTATCCAATCCAGCCGACTATTCCGCGGACGACTTCCGCATGGCGCTCGACGCATATAGGATCGGGCGGAACCTGCCCTCCCTGACCGAAACCAACAGCGGCAACTCTCCCCTATCACCGCGCCATGTCTTTCTGGCGGTGGGAGAATACGGCTCGCCCCTCTTTGCGCCGTGGTCTCTGATTGTGTCCTATCCTGAACGGAATCAGCCTTACGTGGCACGCGACGGGACTATCGGAAACGGAGCGGCCGCGCTGACCGAGGCGTACTCGTGCTTGCGAAAAGCGCTGCCCCCGATCAGCTACTTCGGAGGCACGGACCAACTGAAGGTGTTTCTGGCGGATCTTCCGGGCGCCCGTTTCTCACAAACCAAGGTGATGCGCGGCGTGCAAGTCTCGGTGTCGGGGAGCGACAACGGCCAGGCGATCGTTATCCGGCCAAGCGACAACGAGGTCATCCTCGTGGGATACCGCTGTTCCGCCACGCTGAAGACTGGGCTTCTGAAATGGCCGGCCATGGAGCACATGCAAGTCGAGAGAGGCGCGTGGGCTGGAGGGGAATGGCAAGCACAAAGCTCCGAGCCTGTCGACCAAAGCAGGCCGCAACTCAAGATCACACTCACCGACCCGGACGTAGTCCGGATTTGGTGGTAGGCAGGGAGCGCCCGGTTCCCTGCCCTTCTATCGGATCACTTCAAACTCGCCGCTCAGCCCCGAGGACGAATCCGGAGCGATCCATACGTGGAACACGCCAGGCTCCGTGGCCAGTTGCATGTTCTCGCCGTAGAACGCAAGATCCTGTGCGCGGAGCGTGAACTCCACGGTCTGCTTCTCTCCCGGCTTCAAGTGTACGCGGCGGAATCCCTTCAGCTCGCGTACCGGCCTGGTGACACTGGCGACCAGATCCCGCGTGTAAAGTTGAACGATCTCATCCGCTTCGTACGCCCCCGTGTTGGCAACCTCGGCTGAGACGGTCAACGTGCCGCCCAAAGGCAGCCTGGGCGCTGACAGCCGGAGGTTGGAATAATCGAACTTCGTGTAGGAAAGCCCGAAGCCGAACGGGTATTCGGGAGTGTAATCGACATCGATGTATCTGGAAGTGTTACCTCTGGGGTTCAACGGCGTCCCCAGCGGGATTCCCAGATCGCTGGCGGAAGGCGGCCGGCCCGTGTTCATGTGCGCGTAGTAAATCGGCACTTGGCCGACCGTTCGCGGAAAGGTGGCCGTCAATTTCCCTGAGGGGACGACATCTCCGAACACCACGTCGGCGATGGCGGGACCGCCCATCGTCCCCGGATGCCATGCACACAGCACCGCGTTGACCGTTCCGGACACGTCCTGAAACGTCAACGGCCGGCCGGCCAGGACGACCGCGATCAGCGGCTTGCCGGCCTTGGCGACTTCCTTCACTAGCTCTTCTTGAGCGCCCGGCAAGTCGAGGAAAGCCCGCGAGCGCGCCTCGCCGGACAGGTTCGCCTCCTCTCCCAGGAACAGCAGGACGGCGTCCGCGCTGTGCGCCGCCTGTAGTGCGGCGGCAAAGCCGTCGTGGCTGGTGTCGCGGCTGGTCTTTAGGCCTGGCGCCCACGCCACTCGCGCTTCACCGAGCGCCTGGCGAAACGCGGCCAGAGGGGTACGCACGTCCTGGCGCTGGCCGTCCGGCGCCCACGTGCCCATCTGGTCGGCGGGGCTGTCCGCCAGTGGTCCGATGATCGCGACCTTGCCGATCGATTTCGAGAGTGGGAGCGTCCGGTTCTCGTTCTTCAAGAGCACGCAGCTTTCGGCGGCGAGCTTCCTGGCTACCTGGAGAGCCTCGGGGACAAGCAAGCCGGCCGTGCTGCCCTGCCCCCCTGCCGGCCCTTCGAACAATCCGAGACGGAACTTGATTCTGAGAATGTTCCGCACCGCCTCGTCAACCAGCTTCGAATCGAGCTGGCCGGCATCGATCAGTTCCCTGACGTGATCGTAGAAGCTGGTGCTCACCATCTCCATGTCCACGCCGGCCCTGATCCCCTTCAACGCAGCATCCTTGGGATCGGCCGCGTAACCGTGCGGGATCAGCTCCGTAATCGCGGTCCAATCGCTCACCACGAACCCGTCGAATTTCCATTCGTTCCGCAGCACCTGCCGCAGCGTAAACGCGTTGCCGCTGGCCGGGATACCGTTGAGGTCGTTGAAGGCGCTCATGAACGTCGCGACCCCGGCGTCGCGCGCGGCGTGGAACGGCCGCAGGTAGACGTTGCGCAGGAGGATCTCCGGAATCCAAGCCGTGTTGTAGTCCCGGCCTCCCTCCGCCGCTCCGTAACCCACATAATGCTTGGCGCACGCGGCGATCGACCCAGGCGCGTCGAGCGAGTCGCCCTGAAAGCCGCGGACCATGGCTGACGCCAGCACCTCGCCCAGATAAGGGTCCTCACCGAGCGATTCGGCGATGCGGCCCCAGCGCGGGTCCCGTGCAATGTCGATCATGGGGGCGAAGGTCCAACGGATGCCCGTGCTCGATGCTTCGCGCGCCGCAGTGCGCGCCGCCTGCCGGACCAGCTCCGGGTCCCAACTGGCCGACTGCCCCAACGGAATCGGGAACACGGTCCGGAAGCCGTGGATCACATCGCGCCCAAAGATCAACGGAACACTCAGACGGCTTTCCTTGGCCGCGATCCGCTGCGCTTCCGCGATGAATTGCGGATCAGCGTTCAGAAACGAGCCCCAGCGTCCTTTGCGGATCTCCTCTCTCAACTGGTCGGTCAGCGCCGCCGGGGCGCTGGCCTGCGACATCTGGCCCAGTTTCTCCTCCAGCGTCATGCGCGCCAGCAGGGCATCCGTTCGCTGCTCAACGTCCGCCGGCTGCGCGGCGTGCAAGCCAAAAACACTGGCGGCAGCAAGCAAGCAGGAAGCCGCCAGACCACCATGCCACGAAAGTAGCCGAGTCATGTGGTCAATCTAGCAAATCCCGGCTGTTGCGGGAAGAGGGTAGTAGGTCAGTTTGAAGAAGAGAGGCGTTGACAACTGCCTTGCCAACACCGGGCAACTTGCCGAAGTATCGCCGTCACTGCCACCAGGAGAACACGCGTCGCTGTGCCATAATTAAGAAAAAGCTCTCACGCCCCGAGTAGGGCTGGATCACGATAAGGGGGGTGCGCATGATCCAAACGATGGTTAAGAACTGGTGGTTACTGGCATTGTGTGGCGTTCTTGACGCGATAATCTCCTTCATGTACTTACTTACGCAGCGCCCGGATGGATCCCCGACTCTGCGCACATTTGTGGACAACAGAGGCACGGTTGTGCATATGGGTATGCTCGCACTGGTGGCAGGAGCTTGCACGATCGCAGCCGGCATTTGGAGTTCCAGAAAGGGCAAATCCTGGCTTCTGGTGCTGAATGGCTTTGCTTGTAGCGTACTCGGACTGATCTTTACTTTCTGGACAGGTCCTCTCGCCTTTCGTACTGTCGCGCTCCTGATCGTCGTGATGGCAATAAGCATCGGCATTTATGAATTGGCAACCGCACGAACGTTGCGGCGTCATCTTGCGGACGAATGGCTTCTTGGCGCGGCCGGACTGGCCTCGGTTGGTTTTGGCTTGGCGTTTCTTGCTTTCGTGTTTCGCTGGATCAAACTGGAGCCAGGGTCACCCGCTCAGACTTTGCATTGGCTGGGCTCTTACTTTGGTTTCAGCGCAATCTGCAAGCTAGGGCTGGGCCTGCGTTTGAACAGCCTGCGGGCGACCATCCATAGCGTGGCCGGCAGCGCTCTGCCCGCCGACTGAGTTCGGATGCGCAGCAACCCCGCACCTGCCCTGCCATCTTAAGGCCGTCTTCTTATCCCATCTGGCTCTGGTATTGCAGCCCGAATCGACGGGTCAAGCCCCCCGTATTTTCAAACTGTCCCACTACCGGGAAGAGACGCAGTCACCGCCGCTTCTTCGCAATGAAGCTCTTCCCGCGGCGGGGGTCATCCATCGCTTCCCGCAGAAGGCCGTTGATTCGCGTCTGATATCCCTTCCCCTGAGCTTTGAGCCATGCCAGCACGTCGGCGTCGATGCGGATGGTGAGCGACTTCTTGATCGGCCGGTAGAACTTGCCGACCAACGCCTTGCTCGAGTCGGCCACCAGCGGAATGTCGCTCAAGTCGATCTGGCCGTCCGGCATGCGTCCTAGAGCGCGAATCTCCTCAGCTTGTTTGGTCGATACCGTCCTCATAGGTCCTCCTCTCCTGCGCATCGCCTTTCGGGCCGAGATGGGCCGGATCCCATTCGAGGCGCGTCGCCTGCCACTACCGCTGTGTAGCTACATTTTAGTACATATGACGATCCGCGGGGCGCGCCTTCTTCGCGATGAAACTCTTGCCGCGGCGGGCGCGGTGGAAGGTGATGACGAAGCGGTGGGGCTCCTCAAGCCCCGTCGCAGTTGAGACCCTAGCACGAGAATTCAAGGGCGATCTGTACGGCCTCTTCAGGCCGGCGCCGGGGGGCGCCGCTTAAATCCAGCACCCAGGACAACTCCTCCATGCAGATGTCGGCCGCATCCTGGTCACCGCGCCGCTCCGCCTCGTCACGCAACCGGACCAGCGCCTCCGCGCCCTCCGCAAGCCGGCCCTGGGAACGGAGAAAGGCGTATGCATGCCAAGCCAATCGGACAGCCAGGCTCCAATCCGCGGCGCAGGCCCAGTCGAGCGCCGGCGCCAGCTCGGGCAGGTACGCGAATGACCGGGCCGGAGCGTCCGCCCATTGCTTGAACGCCGCATGCAGAAGTTCGGCGTGCCGGTGGCGCAATGGCTCGACGTTAGCGCCCAGCCGCGCGGCCGCGCGCGAGGCTTCGCTCAATCGGAAACGGTTGTCGCGGTGGTCCAGCGGATCCACCAGCCGCCGCCTTATCAGTGCCGCGCACGCGATCCCGGCTTCGGCCTGCCCGGTCTCGGCGATGCGGGCCGCCAGGTCCAGCGTGAATCCCTGCGGCCGGCAGACCGACATGGCCTGCCACAGCCGCCGTTCGGTCTGGTCATGAGGCGCTTCGAGCGGTGCAGGTAAAGGCGGCGCGAGTGCGATCACCCGGGCATGGGAGGGCGGCTCGGCGCGCCCGTTTCGAGATGTCACCAGCACAGAGGCCCGGCCGCCCGGTGGCGGCAGCGACGCCAGGGGTCCGGTGAAGTCATCCAGTATCAGCAGCAGGCGATGCTCCGCCAGCGGCGCGCCGTCCAGTTGGGCGGCAATGTCGCCCTCGACTCCGGCAGCCGACCGGTCCCCGCAGGCGACCCACAACACGTCCCGGAAGTGCCCCTCGGCCTGGCGGGCAAAGCTCTGGGCCAAGCTCGTCTTGCCGGCGCCCGCGGGTCCCTGGATCCAGGCCAAGCCGCCCGGAACGTCGACCAGGGTCTCCCACAAGCCCTCCAGTTCGGGCTCCCTCCCCTCGAACCAGGCCAGGGGAGCTGGCGCGACCGACGGCCGTTCGGCCGCGTGCAGGCCCACGATCCACCGCTCGATCGCGCGCAGCGTCTCGCGCGGGCTGTCCGCCCAGCGGAAGAAATGGCTGCGTTCGAGCAGCCGTGGATACGCGCATTCGCGGACGACGACTGCGCCCAAAGGTGGACCCCCGTGTCCCGCTATGTGGTCCAGCACCGGTTCCCAATACGTGCGTTCCAGTCGTGCCGGAACCGAGGCGGGCGAGAGCGCCAGCAGGGTAGCAGCCGAACGGAGCCCGGTTTCCCAAGCCTCAACCAGCGTCTGCTCCGCGCCGCACTCTTCAAACCAGACCCGGGCTTCGGCGCAGGCTTCAAGGCGCCGGGCAATGGTCGCCGTCACCTCGCGATCCACCGAAGCGCAACATAGGAGGACGTCGAGCATCGACCCATCATGGCACGTCGACTCCTATCCCCGCGTTTTCACGACCGCCGCGCGCGGCGGGGTTTCTTCGCGATGAAGCTTTTCCCGCGGCGGGCGCGGTGGAAGGTGATGGCGAAGCGGTGGGCTTCGTCGCGGATGGTCTGGACCAGGTGCAGCACCGGCGAAAAGCGGTCGAGTTTGACCGGCTCCTCCTCTTGCCCCAGCACATAGATCCACTCCTCCCGTTTGGCGATGGCCGCCAGCGGCTGGTTGAGGATGCCCAGCGATTCCAGCGCCTCCGCGGCGGCGTGCAACTGTCCTACGCCGCCATCGACAAGCACCAGGCCGGGCAGCGGCGTGCCTTCCTTCTGGAGGCGCGAGTAGCGCCGCGTGACCACCTCGCGCATGGAGGCGAAATCGTCCACTCCCTCCACGCTGCGGATGATGAACTTGCGGTAGCCGGACTTCTTCATCCGCCCGTCTTCCCAGACCACCATGCTGGCGACAGTGTCGGCGCCTTGGATGTGGGAGATGTCGAAGCACTCGACACGCGCGGGGGCCTCATCCAATCCCAGCGCGGCCTGGAGCGCCTCCCGGATGGCTTTGGCCGAGGGCTTCCTCACGCGAAAGCGCTGCTCAAAGCTGTGTTTGGCGTTGGTCCCGGCCAGCGCCAGCATGGCCTTCTTGGTGCCGCGCTGAGGCGTGTGAATCTCGACCTTGCGCCCGCGTTTCTCGGTGAGCAGTTGTTCCAGCGCCTCGCTTCCCTCAAATTCGACCGGAACGTCGATGCGGGGCGGGATGTGAGGCTGGTCGAGATAGAACTGGGTCAGAAGCGAGGAGAAGAATTCGCCCGGCTCGAATTCCTCCTGGTCCTCCCAGAAGAACTCACGGCGGTCCACCATGTGCCCTCCGCGGACATGAAACACGTTCACCGCCACCAGCGGCGGCTCGGCGTGGTAGCCGAAGATGTCGGCGTCGTCGCCCTCGACCTCCGCCATCTTCTGCTTTTCGTCCAACTGCTCGATGGTAGAGAGCATGTCGCGAAGGCTGGCGGCTTCCTCGAAGCGCATCGCTTCGGACGCCTCCTCCATCCGGCTCCGAAGGCCGCCCGCCAGGTCCCGCAGCCTGCCCTCCAGAAGTAGTTTCACGTTGCGGACCGCCTGCGCGTAAGCTTCGTCGGCGGTCAGGCCTTTCACGCAAGGGCCGAGGCAGCGGTGAATGTGGTACTGGAGGCAGGGCTGCGGGTGGTAGCGCGTCAGATCGACGTTGCAGGACGGCACCAGGAAGCACCGGTGAATGAAGTGTACCAGCCGGTAGGCGAGGCTGGCGGGCAGATAGGGGCCGAAGTAGGTGGCGCCATCCTTGCGGATCCGCCGGGTCACGTACACCCGGGGGTACTTCTCGTTGGTCAGCTTGATGCACGGGAAGGACTTGTCGTCGCGCAGCAGAACGTTGAAGCGCGGCTGGTACTGCTTGATCAGGTTGTTCTCGAGCGCAAAGGCTTCCCGCTCGTTGTCGACCAGGATGTAGTCGAGGACGCACGCCTCCGCGATCAGGCTGCCGGTCTTGGCGTCCGCCAGATGCTCGTCGGAGAAGTAGCTGCGCACCCGCGAGTGCAGGTTCTTCGCCTTTCCGACGTAAAGAACCGTGCCGTGCTGGTCTTTATAGAGGTAGACGCCAGGCGCGGCGGGCAGTTCGGAGGCTTTCTCGCGCAGATCCATCGAACGATATACTTGTATTGTGCCACCGCGCAGATGGTTGCTCCTGACGCTTTGGCTCGCGCTCGCGGCCGCCTGCTTTGCCCAGGAGCAACAGAAGCCGCAGGAACCCCCCGAAGAGGACGAAACCCTCATCCCGAAGGAGTATTCCTTTAATCCCATCCAGGCCCAGAAGGAAGTCCAGATCGGGAACTACTACTTCAAGAAAGGCAACTACCGGGCGGCCGCCGGCCGCTTTCGGGAGGCCTCCAAGTGGAATGAGAACTACGCCGAGGCTTATTTCCGGCTGGGCGAGGCTTGCCAGAAGCTGAAGGACAAAGCGGGCGCGCGTGCGGCCTACGAGAAGTTCCTGAAGCTAGAGCCGGACAGCAAGCGGGCGGCGGAGGTTCGCAAGTTTCTGTCCCGCAAGACGTAACGCAGAATCGGCGTGGTTTTGTCCCCTGGTTGCCGAGACCACGCGCTCGATCCCCGCGTCCCAATCGGGAAACAGGTCCACGTACTGGATTTCGCGGCTGATTGGGGAAGGAACGGGACACTCCTCCAGGCGCACGGGGATGAGGTAGATCTGGTCGAGAGGCATTCGGGCGGCGCAATCCAGCGCGAAACGCAGCTCCGCCTGAAACTGTCCCTTCTTCTGTACCGCCTTGCGCGAAAGGCAAGCCACAAAGAAATCGCTGACATCAATGGCTTGCTGGATCGCCCGCGGCCAGTTCTGCCCGGGGAGCAGCTTTTTTCGGTCCAACCAGGGGTCGAGGCCGCGGCCCTGGAAGGCGGCGTACAGCCTCTCGGCCGATTCGGCATCCTCCTGGACGTAAGCGATGAAGATTCTTGGCCCGGTCGAAGGGAAAAACTCGTACCCGCCGGCGCCCCGGCGGAACACTCCGAGGCCGTCAATCTCGACCGAGTTGGCTTCCTCCAGGCATTGACGCAGGATTTGGACGATCTGCTCAGTGGTTCTTGCCACCGCTGGGCCCGTCCTTTGGCTTGCGCGGGTCAAACTCGAAGTTGAGCCTCTTGCCCGGGGTGAACGTGCCGAGACCGGGCAGGGAGACCGGGTTGCCTCTCTTGAGCTCAGTCAGGATGTCGTGGATCAGGCGATCGAGCCGGTCGGCGGCCGCGGCTCGAGAGACGCCGGCCTTGCGCGCCAGACGCACGGCGATGTCTTGCTTCTTCATACCGCTCTCATGGTAGCAGCCGATGGAGCGGGGACCAGCCTGCGGGAGAAGGGCCACTGCTGGTATAAGTGATTGATACCAGGCTACTTGTCTCCAGCGGCCCTGGTTGCTTCCGGGGCGGTGACCCGAGGCGGCCGCGGGGCTTACTGCCAGCCGCCCCCCAGCGCCCTGTAGAGCTGCACGAACGAGAGCATCTCCTGCAATTTGAGTTTGGCCAGCGCCAGTTGTCCCTGGAACAGGTTGCGCTCGGCGTCGAGCACCTGCAAGTAGCTGTCCAGGCCGCCCTGGTAGCGGAGGGTCGAGAGGCGAGTGGTCTCGGTCAGCGCGTTGACCAGCGACTCCTGCTCGGTCCGCTGCTGGCGCGTTTGGTCGTGACCGACCAGCGCGTCGGACACCTCTCGAAACGCGCTGTAGATGGTCTTCTGGTAGGTGAGCACCATCTCGCGCTTCTGCGCTTCGGTCAGGCGCACGCCGGCCCGGATCTGGCCGGCGTTGAAAATCGGCAGCAGCAATGCCGCGCTCGGGCCGCCAAACCAGTCGCGGGCCGGAGCGGTGAAGAGATCCGAGAGAGCCCGGCTCTGACCGCCCACGAACCCGGTCAGCGAAATCTGCGGGAAGTAGAGCGCCTTCGCCACGCCGATCTGCGCGTTGGCGGCGATCAGGGTCTGCTCGGCCTGGCGTATATCGGGCCGCCGCTCCAGCAGCGAGGATGGCAGGCCCGGCGGAACCTCCGCCGGGAAGGTAAACTGATCGAGCGTCTTCCCGCGTGCGATGTCGCCCGGAATCCTGCCCAGCAGCAGGCTCAGTGCATTCTCGGCTCTGCTCGATGTCCCGCTGGGTGCTGGCGATCTGTGCCGTGGCGGTATACAGGAACTGCTCGGCCTGGTGCACGTCCAGCCCCGTGGCGGCGCCCCGGTCGTGACGCAGCTGGACGAGTTTGAGATTGTGCGTGGCGATATCGCGCGTGCGGCCCGCGATATCGAGTTCCAGATCCGACTCGCGCAGAGTGAAGTACCCGCCGGCGACGTCGCCGATCAGCGACACGACGACACCGCGCCGGCCTTCTTCGGTCGCCAGATACTGCGCCCGAGCCGATTCCTTCAGACGGCGCACCCGGCCCCAGAAGTCCAGTTCCCAGGAGAGCGCCGCCCCCGCCTGCGTGTAGCTGACATCGAGCGAGGTGCCCGGCGGCACCCCCGTATTGGCTCCGACCGACGATGGCCGCGAGGCCGTGA
The DNA here is from genome assembly GCA_963798455.1 of Bryobacterales bacterium. Taxonomy (GTDB): domain Bacteria; phylum Acidobacteriota; class Terriglobia; order Bryobacterales; family Bryobacteraceae; genus CAWCTD01. The sequence goes on along the minus strand of CAWCTD010000003.1, from coordinate 1,109,844 downwards.
ACTGCCCCTGGACGCCCAACAGAGGGAACTGAGCGGCCTGCTGATCCGGAACTGGGCGCGCGCCTCCAGCACCCGCTCCGAAGCGATGCCAAGATCGAAGTTGTGTTCGAGAGCGGTGGTGACCAGTTGCTTGAGCGTGTCGTCCTGGAACAGATCGGACCACTTCGTGTCGGCGAGCGATGCGGCAGTGCCGCTCGGCGGGCGCGCCTCGAAATTGACCCGGCGCCGGAACCGCCGGCCGCTTGTAGTTCGGCCCGACGGCACAGCCCGTCGCGAGTAGCGGCAGCAGAAGATAGGATAGCCGGGCTTTCATGCGACTTGCTCCGGAGCAGGCTCCGCGCCGGGCGCCACGCTGCGTCTTCTCTCGACGATGCGCTGGATGACCATGTAAAGCACGGGCACGATGAAGACCGCCAGCAGCGTGGCGGCATTCATACCGCCGAACACCGCCGTACCCAGCGATCGCCGCGACGCCGCGCCCGCGCCGGTGGCGATCACCAGCGGCGTCACGCCGAGGATGAACGCGAACGAGGTCATCAGAATGGGCCGCAGCCGGAGACGGGCGGCTTCCATCGCCGCTCGCGAATGGACCTGCCGCCCTCGTGGCTCATCCGGGCGTACTCCACGATCAGGATCGCGTTCTTCGCGGCAAGACCGATCAGGGTCACGATTCCGATCTGCGTGTAGATGTCGTAGGGATACGACCGCACCCAGACGGCGAACAGCGCTCCGAACAATCCCAGCGGCACGCGAGAGCAGCACCGCGAACGGGATCGACCAGCTCTCGTACAACGCTGCCAGGCACAGAAACACGAGCACGGCCGCGAAGCCGAAAATGATCGCCTTCGTTCCCCTGCGCGGCCTTCTCCTGGTAGGTCGTGCCGGTCCACTCATAGCTGTATCCGGCCGGCAGCACCGAGCCGGCCAGATTCTCCATGGCGCCGGCTGCCTGGCCGCTGCTATAGCCGCTGGCGGGTCCGCCCAGCAACTGGATCGCGCGGAACCGGTTGTAGCGGTAAATCACATCGGGTCCCGCGGTGGCGCTTACGGACGAAAGAGTGCCGAGCGGCACCATATCTGCCGTCGCCGCTGCGGACGTAGAAGCGGTTGATGTCGGCGGGCTGCGTCGCGAAACTCCGGCTCGGCCTGCACCAGCACCTGCCAGGTCTGTCCGAACACGTTGAAGTCGTTCACGTAGAGGCCGCCCAGGAACGTCTGCAGGCGTTGTAGGCGTCGGTGACGGGAATGCCCAGAGTCTGCACCTTGTCGACATCCACTGTCCACCTTGTAAGCGGGCACGTTGGGGCGGAAGGTGTTGACCACGTTCGCCAGTTCCCGGCCTCGAGCGGGTGGCCTGCACCAGCAAGTCGGCGGCTTGCGCCAGATCCTGCACGCTCCCGCCCGGCGCGGTCCTCCAGCATGAACTGGAATCCGCCCGTGGTGCTGAGGCCCAGGATCGGCGGCAGGCCGAAGGCGACCATGACCGCCTCCGGCACTCCTGCAAACGACCCCCGCAGCCGCCGCAGAATGCGCGGGAAGTTGCAGGTCCGGCGTGCTGCGATCGTCCCAGGGCTTCAGCCGTGATGATGACCGTCGCGACGTTGGAGCCGCTGGTGCGGGTGGTGATGTCCAGGCCGCCCAGCGTAAAGAACTGGTCCACGCCCGGGAGATCCCGCACGATATTCTCCACCTTGCGCGTGGCCGCGTCGGCGCGCTCGGCGGAAGCGCCGTCGGGCAGCCGGACGGTCACGAAGATCGTTCCCTGGTCCTCGTCCGGAAGGAAGCCGCTGGGCAGGTGCCGGAAGAGCAAGCCCGCCGCCAGCCAGAAGCAGAGCCAGACCCGCCAGCGCGAGCGCCGGCTTGCGGATCAGCCCGCCGACCCCCGCCAGGTAGCGGCTTCTGGTCCACTCGAAGCCGCGGTCGAAGGACGCGAAGAAACGGGCCAGCAAGCCCGCGGCTCTGCATCTTCGGCCGCAGAATCATGGCGCTCAGCGCGGGGCTCAGCGAGAGCGCGTTGAAGGCCGAGATCAGCACCGACGCCGCGATGGTGAGCGCGAACTGCTTGTAGATCTGGCCGCTGATGCCGCCCAGAAACGCCACCGGGATGAACACCGCCGCCAGAATGAAGGCGATGGCCACCACCGGCGCGGACACCTCCTCCATGGCCTGGATGGTGGCGTCGCGCGGCGCCAGCCCTTCGTCGATATGGCGCTGCACCGCCTCCACCACCACGATGGCGTCGTCCACCACGATGCCGATCGCCAGCACCAGGCCGAACATGCTGGTCATGTTGATGGAGAAGCCCAGCAGCGGGAACAGCGCGAACGTGCCCACGATGGCCACCGGAACCGTGAGCAGCGGAATCAGCGTGGCGCGCCAGTTCTGCAGGAAGACGAAGACCACCAGGATCACCAGCCCGATGGCCTCGAACAGCGTGAACAGCACGTCCTTGATGGCCGCGCGCACGAACACCGTCGAATCGTAGGGGATCATGTAATCCATGCCCGCGGGGAAGTTCTTCTTCGCCTGCTCCATGAAGGCGCGAACGCGATCCGCCGTCGCCACGGCGTTTGCGCCGGGCGACAGATACACGATCATGTTGCCCGACGGGCCGCCCGTTCACGCGGCTGAATCCGCTGTAGGTCTGGGCGCCGAGTTGGACGCGGCCGATGTCGCGGATGCGCAGCAGCGACGTGTCCGGGCGGGCGCGCAGGATGATGTCGTCGAACTGGCTCGGGTCCACCAGCCGCCCCGGTGCGCTCACCGAATACTGGAAGATCGTTCCCGGCGAGCGCCGGCGGCTGGCCGATGGTGCCGGCCGGATTCTGCCGGTTCTGCGCCTGGATGGCGTTGCTGACGTCGGTGGCGGTGACGCCGAGCTTGGCCATCTTGTCGGGGTTCACCCACACGCGCATCGAGTAAATCTGGCCGGACCCGAGCCGGGAGTCGCCCACGCCGTCCAGGCTGGCGATCTGGTTCACCAGGTTGATCTGCGCGTAGTTGGTGAGGAACAGCGAATCGTAGCGGTTGTCCGTGCGAGATCAGGCTGACGGCCATCAGAAACGCGCTGGAGACCTTCTTCACCGTCACGCCCTGCGCGCTGCACTTCGGGAGGCAGGCGCGGCATCGCGATGTTCACGCGGTTCTGCGTCTGCACCGTGGCGATGTCGGGATTGGTGCCCAGCTTGAATGTGACCTGGATGCTGAGCGTGCCGTCGTTGGCGCTGCTGGAGAGGAAGTAGAGCATGCCGTCCAGGCCGATCAAGCTGCTCCTCGATCGGCTGGGCCACCGTCTTCTCGAGATCCTGCGGCGTTGCCGCCCAGATAGCTGGCGGTGATCTGCACCACCGGCGGCACCACCTCGGGATAGGTGGCGACGGGCAGGTTGGGAATGGCGACGGCGCCCAGGATCACGATCACGATGGCGATCACCATCGCGAAGACGGGATGATCGATGAAGAATCGCGCCATGGCTCAGTTACCGCTCGCGGGCTTGGCTGCCTCCGCCGGTGCGCGGTAGGGCAGCGGCTGTACCAGGGCGCCCGGCCGCACCTTCAGCTGGCCTTCCACGATGACGCGGTCGCCGGGCTTGAGACCCTGTTCGATCATCCACAGTTCGCCCGACGCGCTCGCCGTTGTCACGGCCCGCACCTGCACCTTGTTGTCCGGCGCCGACCGTGTAGACCGTCTGCATGTTCTGCAACTGCTGCACGGCCCGCTGCGGCACCAGCAGCGCGTTCTTGCGCTCGTCCGTCTGCACGCGAACCCGGCCGAACTGGCCGGGCAGGAGCGTGTGCTGCGGATTGGGGAAGCGCGCCTGCAACTCGAGCGTGCCGGTCTTCGGATCCACCTGGTTCAGCGTGTTCTCGATCTGTCCCTTAGAGGGGAACTCGGAATTGTCGGCCAGGATGAGCCGCAGAGGAAGGTCGCCTCCCAGCGTCCTCTGCCCCCGCTTCGCCCAGGACAGGTACTCGGACTCCGTGACCTTGAACCGGACCCAGATGGGGTCGAGCGGGACGATGGTGGTCAGCGGTTGGGCGGAGTTCGGGGTTACCAGCCCGCCGACCGGAACCAGCGTGTCGCCGATACGGCCGCCGATCGGCGCGCGAATCGTGCCGTATTGCAGGTTCAGATCGGCGGTCTCGCAGCGCGGCTTTCAGCGACTCCACCTTGCGCTTGCGTGGAGTCGATCTGCGTCTTCGTGGAAAGAGTGGCTTGATCGACGTTAGCCTTGCAGGCTCGCACGTTGGCTTCGCCGGCGCTGAGCGCGGCGACGGCGGCGTCCAGGTCCTGCTTCGAAGCGGCGTCGGCATCGACCAGCGGCTTGAGCCGCTCGTAGTCCTGTTGGGCCTTCACCAGATTGGCTTGCGCGGAGGCCAGGTTGGCCTGCGCCTGCAACAGCGAGACCTGGCTGCCGGGCGAAATCGAGATCCGCCTCGCTCTGCTTGAGGTTCGCTCTGGCCTGCTGCACGCTGGCCTCGTAGGGCCGCAGATCCAGAACATAGAGGACGTCTCCGGCCCGCGACCTCCGAACCCGGCCGGAACAGCCAGTGCTCGATATATCCGTCCACCCGGCCCCGGACCTCGACCATGTTCCGCGCGTAGGTCTGCGCCGCGAAGTCCGAGAAAATTGGGACGTCCGCGGGTTGGATCTCCACCACCTCGACGGGCGTCGCGGCAGCAGCGGCCGGACCGCCCTTCTGTCCTCCCGCGGAGCAGCCCGCCAGCAGAACAACGGACAAGAGGCCGACAGCGCCCGCTAGCCCCACACCTCTCGTAGTACTCATCTCCACCTTTATCATCTGGTTCACATCCGACGACCCACCAGGGGGCAGACCCGGTCTCTTCCGCGCGCGGCGAGCCCGGGAACAAACTCAATTATCGCGCAGTCTCTAGAACTGTCGTCCAATGGAAGCAAGGCCAGGCGATCCATTCATGGCATTCCTGTTCTCTGCAAATATTCCCTCCAGGCCAAAATGTATTGATACCGCGAGGCATGGCGGCGTGGGATACCGAGCGTTGTGTTTCTGTCACGGTCTTGCCACAATCGGGACTGGTGGCATTTGCACACGCGGAAGAAGTGGTTCAAAATCGAGGAAGTAAGATTGTCGGGGCGTAGCGCAGCCTGGTAGCGCACCTGCCTTGGGCGCAGGGGGTCGGCAGTTCGAATCTGCCCGCCCCGACCAACCTTTTCAAGCAGTTGTCAGCATTGCCAGAACCCGCAAGGAATCCGCTGTAGTCGATTTTGTAGCTGTTGCTTTCCACAAAGATCAACAAGAGGTGCAGTTCTTGAACTCGACCAGACTCGCCTCTCCAAGGCGTTTCAAGGTCCAAGTCCCTTTCAATAACAGAACCGCCTGAGAAATCAGGGCTCTTCTGACGATTTGGGTTTTGGCCGCGCCGGATTAGGTTCAGAACGGGCGTCTACGCGGAACCGTAGGCCAGTGAAAACGGGAACTTATCGTAGTAGGTGAATATGGTTCTCGGATGTGGCCATTCGCCCGAGCATTTCACCGTAAGCTCGCGATGATGGAGTCTACAGGTTACCTTCCCAGGGCCATTCCACCGTGGATTCAGCAGGAAAATCAGCAAACGCTCCACATCGTTGATGAGTTGAGGCGTCAGAACGTTCTCGCGGTGTGGAACCCGGCCACGAATGGTCTCATCACGACGCCTTCCTTCCGAGCGAGCTTGTCCAATCGGTTCTTCGAACGGCATAGCCATCGTTGCTTTACCGATTGACGGCACGCTTTGCCGATATAGAGAATTTCGCGGGTTCCTTTTTTTCTGAAAAGGTACATGGCATTCGTGGCTTGAACGGTCAGATGGTCGCCCGCCTGCCAGAACAACTCGATGTCCTCCGTCGGTTTGCGCAGATATTCGAATCGTCTCATTTAAGCAGTCTATTTCTTCCTCCACCGTAGCACCATGATCCATCTGCGGCCTCGCGCCACGGCAGAAAGGGGGCGAGTAGTTTTGTAGACGACGCTTTCCTCCCTGTAGAGGGGCTGATGTCAGAGCCTAGCCGTACAGGCCGCCTAGGTCCTCAACGGTCATCAGGGGCTTCAAGTCACCAAAGCCTTTGGCCGCGCTGCACGTGCAGCGCGGAGCAGTTCGGGTGGTGCCTCGGATGACGGTGCCGCGCATCACGTCGTAGCCGAGCCTGGATATAGCGCCCTGCTCTCCCATGAAGTCGGTCACAAGCTCCAAGAACGCGGTCACTGCAAGGCCGGCCAGAGTGGTATTCAGACTGATGACGGACGGTGCAGGCGTATCGAGCCCCTCTACGTAACCCTCACGCGAACGCTTTGCGCGTTCCTCAGGTGGCATACTCTCCGCAGCTATCCGGTCAGAAGACAGGAATTGCTTGCACCATAGGCACGGCAATCCCGGCCGTAACACGTCAACACCTCCATTAGCTGCCGTGATGGCACCTTCCTTGCTGTCAATTCGAACACCGAGGTTGATAACCGGGATGAGGTACTGGTAGCAGAGTTGGTTCACGACCGAGCGTCCCCAATGGTCGTCAGTACATAAGAAAACCACGTCCCGATCTGCGAGCTTTCGTGCGGCCCGATCCTCGGCAACGTGCGCCTGGACAAGCCCAAGTTTAAGGTGAGGATTGATGCGTCGCAGGTGGCGTGCCACCACGTTGATCTTCCATCGAGGCGTCGGAGCAAGCCACCAACGGCGCTGTCTAAGGTCCTTTGCCACCGATCCATACATCCTGCTGATGTTTGACGGCTCAAAGCGGTCATAATCAACAAGCACCAAATCTCGTACACCCAGACGCACAAGTTGCTCGGCGCAGCACGAACCCGTGCCGCCCACGCCGACCACCGCTGCTTTTGTACTGGCGATGGCCTCCTGCCCCTTCTCACCGAAGGCCAAGACCTGTCGGCTGTGCATCAAATCACGGACCACTGAGCTCCGGGTTGAAGTGCCTCTCAAGTCCAGAGACCTCATGGAGCGTCCGAGTACCACGACCTCATCGATGTGTGCAGGCTCCCCAGAATCCGGCAGCCACACACGGGCATCCTGCCCTTGTGGATGCAGGAGAAGGCTTGCGGTTGGTGCTTCCGGTGGGATGAAAGGGCGGAGTGCGTTGAATATCCGTTGTTCACCGTGGTTGTCCGAGAGTGAGTACGGAATCGCCTCTGGATGGCTGTGACAGAGCACAGCGCCGAGTCCGTTCGACTCGCAAAGCGCAATGAGGCCATTGATGGCCTTGGAGGAAACCTCCAAACGGTATTCCTGCTGTAGGGCCAACTCTTCCCTCGGGATGGCGACCACCCGCCGCACGAGAATGTCTTGGGTTCTCCCGCATCGGGCGGAGCCAGCCAGCAGAAATGCCCCGGCTTCTTTCGGGAGGTCGGCAAACACCAGCCGTCGAAGCTGGTCGAAGTCTTCCTGCGAGATTTTCAGCCGGTAGCGTTGCATGATCTAGGTCGCCTGGGCCAGTCGGCGATTGATGAATTCCAAGTAAGTTGCGATGTTGTCTGCGGCCGGATTCCAGTTCTGTGGGTGCCAGGAGAACCTGCGCCAGCGTTTTCCCAGGGCTTGCTCTATCGAGTCCGCACTGCGCGGTACCCGGCCATCTTTGAGGAGTACGTCTTCCTCCACCCAGAACATGTCCGGCTTGCCGTTGCGATAAGACAGAGGGAGTTTGACCAGCAGTTGGGTTCTCGGCTTGTTGAAGCCGGGTGGTAAGGGGTAGCTGGAGAACACGAGGTTAAACCAGCCCTCGGCCTCGACTACCTCAAGAGCGTGTCCGGCCTTTCGCAGTTCCTCGACTTCCTCGGTGATGAATGGCGGGATCATTACAGTGACCCGAATGTACCGGGCGGCACCACACGAAAGCGCTCTCCGTTCTTCACTTCCACGGGACCGGTGACCTGTTCGTCGTCTACAGGCAACTGGCCCTCTGGATCGGGATTCTTCACGATCCGCCACACCTCGTAGTCGTTAGGCGCATCCACCAGATTCCGAAAGTCCTGAGGCGCCAGAGTGTCCTGGTCCACGTGATACGGCTTTTGGTTGACGTGAATTGTGACCTTGGTCTTGTCCTTGTCCATATTGAGCTTCCTTAATGCTAATTGCCCTATTGACACGCGAATAGGAATTTCCTATCCTTCAAGAGGACAATTCCATTTTAGCAAGCGACCGGCAGATTGTCAACACTAAAAGGATACCATTATCCTATAACGGGACAACCATGGAGAGCCTCTACGAATCAATCGGAGCGAAGATCCGCGAACTGCGCCAAAACTACGGCGGGAAGGGCTTGAGTCAGGAGGCACTGGCGAGGGCCATGCGTACCACCGCCAACACGGTCTCCCGGTGGGAGACCGCCACCTACAAACCGTCAGTCAAGGACCTGCACAGCTTAGCGAAGTTCTTCGGTGTCAGCATGTCCGTCTTTTTTGCTGAGGCCGGAAACGCTCGACTGCAGGCCCTGTTGAGCGCGACCGGCGACTTGGCAGACGAGGACATCGACGCGCTGGCCGAGTATGCCCAGTTCCGGAAAGCCCGACGGGTGCTGGAGCAGGCTGGGAAGCGGAAGCACTGAGGGATATGAACGGACGTACTGACTACTACCGGGGCCTGCGGGAACTCGCGCTCACCAAGCGCGCCGAGCATCGAGTGGAGACCGCATCACTCGACCTGCCTTTCATCCAACGAATCTACAAGGCTGAAGGGATCAGGATGGACCGGTGGGACATCAAAGGACGGAAGATCCGAGCGGCCTATTTCTGCGACGACGGGGACTGCTCGGTCCTAATCAACAAGAATCTGCCGAGGGAACCCAGGCTGTTCTCCTTGGTCCACGAGTTGAAACACCACTATGCGGATCAGGAGTCGATCCGGGACGGCCGGATCCAGTGCGGCGACTACAACGCCAACCAGAAGATCGAGATCGGTGCAGAAGTTTTTGCCGCCGAATTCATCTATCCGGAGCAGGAATTTCTGGACTGCATCTCGACGGTGGGCATCGAACTCGACAAATGCACGAAGGAGGATGTGGTTCGGCTCAAGCGCGCTTGCGCTGCGCCGGTCAGCTACACCTTCTTGCGAAAGCGACTGGAGCGGATGGGGTTCGCCGATCCAGGGGACTTTGCCAAGGTTCAGTTCCAGAAGCTCGAAGAGGAGATGTTTGGTCTCCCAATCTACAAGCAGCCCTGGTTTGTTCGCCACCGGCAGCGCCAGCGACAATAGGGGTCGGCTCCGCGCCAGTATCTGCGGGATTGTGGCTTCATGCGCTGCAACGCCCTGTACGCGGGAAGTCTGTCGACTCCACAGGGAACCGGCTTCGGCGGCGGACACAAAGTTGGGGCACACACCATCACACAAATGATCAGCAAGGAAGAGATCGAAACCAAAGCTGGAGAATTCGACATTCACTACGCGAACGTCGAGCGCGACTACGTCTTCGGCTGGCTGCTCTGCGGTATATACACGATCAGCCGGCTCGGGGAGCTACTGATTCTCAAGGGTGGCAATGCTTTCCGCAAAGCCTATTTCGCCACTACCCGGTTTTCCAATGACCTCGACTTTTCAACCGAATCAGCAGTTACCGGTGACCTCCTGCACCACGAGCTGGATTCGGTCTGCGACTTTGTCCAGCAGATGGCCGGCGTCTGTTTCGAGAAGGACAGGAACCGGGTCCAGGAGAGGCCGGACGTGGATCGGGACGCCAAGTCCTACCAGGTGCGGCTCTATTTCAAGGACTTCTACGGCAATCCGGACACCATCACGATTAGCGTCAAACTCGATATAAAAGAGTTCGATCGCATCTACCTGCCGACCCAAAGCCGCAACCTCATACATCCGTATTCAGACGCCAACCAATGCAACGCGCAAATACGCTGCATGAAGCTGGAGGAGATGCTGGCGGCGAAGCTCAAATGCTTGCTCCAGCGGCGGCACTCATTCGACCTTTATGATTTCGTATACGCCATCTTCATCAACAACGAGCTGGCGGTCAACCGGGCCGAGATCGTCTCCAGCTTCCTCAGGAAGACGATCTTCGAGCGGAGCCCGGGTGTGGTCAGGGGACTTCTGCTCGGACTGCCGTTTCAGATGTTGCGGGTGGCTTGGGACAAATACATCGTTTGCCCAAGACAGAGCCTGATTCCCTTCGACTCCGCCTTGGAGCGGTTTACCTCTACCATCAAGGAGCTTTTTGAAGAGCGCGTCAGCCCTTACGTAGAGAGGCTGTTCTTTCCCGCGCCGATGCGGAACGCCATCCTCGAGGCTGGCAGCGGTCTGCGGCTGATGACCGTGCTGTACGACGGAATCACGCGGACCGTGGAGCCGTATTCATTGGTGTACAAGCGCCGAAAAGATGGTCATGCAGAGGAGTACTTTTATGTGTGGGACCTGACGGGCGGCCACAGTTCCGGTCCTGGCATTAAGGCGTTCGTTAACACCAAGATTCAGGAGATCAAAGTCCTTGACCAGACTTTTGAGCCGCGGTACACAGTGGAATTGGCGAAGGCTGGCGAACCAGCGGGTAAGGGATATTTCGCCCGCCCCGACTTCGGCGGCCGCCCGATCCATCAGCACGTTCGGGTGCGGAAGGCCAGCTCCCGAACTGGCATCACGTACATCATTGAGTGCTCCTACTGTGGCAAGCGGTTCCGGCACTCGAAATACAGCATGCGCCTTAATGAACATAAAGATAAGTACGGCAACCCCTGCTATGGGAGGGTCGGCTACCTGGTTGACCAGGTGTATTCGTGAGCAGTGACGAGAAGTGGCTGCCCGGGTTCGGGCCAAGGTCATGCCGCGCGGCGACAGTTGTTGATGAAGCTAGATAACTAATTGCAGAGTCGGCGTTGCTGGTCTGACCTTGGACTAAGCGCTATATTTCTGTTATACTTAGGGTAGACTTCTCTCTCCCTTTCTGGGTTGAACACGCCGACCTGCATTCAGCCCGGCTTCAAACCTTCTGCGTTGTCTGTTCAACCTCCCGAACCAAAACAAATTACCAATTCCATCATGATCGCGCCCCATGTGCGTCTCACCGCCACCACTAACCTCGGCTTCATTGGCCTGGGCGTTTTGGCATTGATAGCTCTTTTGGCCGTGGCCGCGGCGCTCGCGCCGATGGTGATCACTACCCTCGTACCCACTCCCAAACTCCCGGATCTGGCGAACTTCCCAGTTCATCGCGCGGCAGAATCCACAAGTCCTGGCTCAAATGCGCCCGTTTCTGATGGAATGCCAACGTCGGCAGGGGATACGGTGACTCAAGCCAATGGCGCGCTGAGCAGCTCGAATCCTAGTGAACCAGCGTTCACCCAACCAGTCCCAAACACCACCTCTGCAAGCACTCAACTCGCCGCCCAGGTAGACCAGATCCTTGCTGCCTATCTTTTATCCGGCAAGCTCCAGGGTCCCCAAGGCGGGAAAGGCGATACCGGCCTCGCCGGTCCCCAAGGCCCTGCCGGCACCTCTCTCGGAGTCTCCGTCGTCGCACCCGATGACAAGCTCGGAGGACTGGCAGGCTCCTTCAAATACCTCTCCGGCGACACCGTGACCGCCTCATCGCTGACCGCCTCCGGGGTATCGGTCACAGGTAGTCTTTCGGTCGCCGGGGCGACCGGCCTCGACAACTTGAGTTTCTCCAACGCCACGTCCACCGGAACACTCAACATCGGCGGCGACTTGACCGTATCCGGCGCGACTTCCTTCGCCGGGGGAGTGGTCTACACCGGCGGCTCCTTGTTCAATGCAGCGACCACGACAGACAGCTTCAACATCGGCAGGACACTGGCCATCGCAACGTCAACGAGTCCGGATTTTGCCCTCCAGGTTGGGGGACCGGTGATGATCGCCGGCAATACCGCCCTGCAAGGCACGCTTACCGGCGTAGGCGAAGCTTTTCTCAACAGTGGAGCAAGGATCTCATCGCTGAACGCCACCACGACCAACATCGACAACCTGACCGTCAACACCACCCTGCAGGGCACCGGCGTCACCAACGCGTTCAACACCCTCCTCAACGCCACCACGACCTTAGACCTCACCAGCCTGCAGCTCTCCAACGGCGCCGCCGTCTCCAACTTCTACGGCACCGGCTTAACCAACGTCGGCGGCGCCTTGACCGTCACCGGCATGGCTCCCGCCGGCTACCAGGGGGCTTGGCAGCAGGTCTGGGCCAATACGCTTGCCCCCACCAACACTGCCGCCGGCTTCTATGCTTACGGTTCTTCCACCGTTGCCGCCAATTTCCGCGTTGACCGCATCTCCGGCGGCACCGAACAGCTCTTCCGCGTCGGTTCTTCGACCGCTGATGTGCTCACCGTTTTGTCCAACGGCAACGTGGGCATCGAGACGACGAATCCTGCTACGGCTTTGCAGGTGAATGGGACGGTCACAGCAACAAGCTTCACCAACGGCGCCAATACGGCAGTTTTTGGGGGAAACGCTCTCACCACCGTAGGTACCATACCGGTAGTTACTTCTAGCGGAACTTTAGGTCAAAGCATTTCAGGGTTCACCTTATCGACCGGAGGCTCAGGCACTAATATGTTGGTTGGCGCTGGCCCTGAACGTGGCAACAACACGGGGACTGGCAATACTTCCTTTGGCCCAGGCGGAGTCTTATATTCAAACACGTCTGGCATTCGCAATACCGCCTTCGGAAATACAGCGATGTTCAACAACACTACAGGATCTTTCAACACGGCAATAGGGCGATACGCGCTGACCAGTAATACTACCGGTTCGTCAAACGTGGCCATTGGAGAAACTGCCGGAACTGGAATCACGACCGGAAGCTTTAATATTGCAATTGGGCAAGGGGCTCTCTTGGCCGCCGCAGCCAGTGGGTATAACGTAGCCGTCGGGCAGGAGTCGATGAACCATATCACCACAGGGGGTGGGTCTTCTGTCGCAGTCGGTTTCAGGGCGTTGTTCAATGCTACAACTGCCAACTACAACACTGCAATCGGCAATCAAGCACTCTTCAGCGTGACAACAGGAGACCTATCGAGTCTTGCTGGGAATAACAACACTGCTGTTGGTTTTGATGCCCTGTTGAGTAATACTACTGGGTTCGAGAATTCGGCGGTTGGGATGAATGCTCTCTTCCAAAACACCACTGGATATAACAACGTCGCTGTTGGCTCCCCTACGATGGAATCTAACACCACTGGATATAACAACGTCGCTGTTGGTGTGAGCGCTTTGGAACTCAACACAACTGGATATCATAATACCGCAATTGGGCAGGATGCCGGATGGAATGGAGCATCTGATTTTGTTAGTGGAATCGGAAATGTAAGCGGCCATGATAATACCTATCTAGGGTATGGTGCCGGTCCGGCAAGTACAATACAACACAACTTTTCTACAGCAGTTGGGTCTGGTGCTACGGCGGAATGTGATAACTGTGTAGTACTCGGGCGTGCAACTGATAACGTCGGGATAGGCTCGACGGCGCCAGGTGCAACGTTGCAAGTCACCGGCACGGGCGGTACGGCGTTGTTTGCCTCTGGCACCACGACCAAGGTTTCCATCGCCAACACCAGCCCCGATTACACCCTCACCGTCGGAAACTCTTCGGTTTCCGGCATCGTCGCCCGCTTCCAGAACTCCGTCGGCACTTGTGACATCAACCCCACTGGTAGCGACGTGCACTGCACGTCTGACGAACGCCTCAAGACCAACATCACGGATATGGGCGACATGCTCCAGAAGGTGCTGGCACTCCAGCCCGTGTACTTCAACTGGAAAACCGAGAGCGCCACGAGCACCCTGCACGCCGGCTTGATCGCCCAGGCGGTCGAGCAAATCCTGCCCGACCTGGTATCCACGGACCCCGCGACCGGGCTGAAGTCCCTCGGCTATTCCAGCTTCGTGCCCTACCTGATCTCTGCTATCCAACAGCAGCAGAAGGAAATCCAGGCGCTGCAAAACCAAACCGGCGCAAGTCTCAGCACGGACAAGCCGCTGACGGTCTACGCCCCCGACAACTTCTCCGGCGACTCGGTAGGCGAGGCCAAAATCCTGTCCGGCGCCACCTCCGTCCGCGTCACGTTCACCAAGCCTTACGCCCACACGCCGGTCATCACCTTTTCGACGGAGAAGTTCGCCGTGCCCGCGTTCATCGCGGACAAGGACGCCACGGGATTTACGCTCGCGATGGGGATGGCGACCACCACTGACGTGATGTTTGATTGGCACTCCTTCGCCAGCCCCGAGGCGAGACTCTTTGTCTCCGACGGCACGACCGTGCCGCTTCCGGCGGTCGTGGTCACTCCCACTCCGGCTGGGGACAGCGCAAGCACAACCCCGGCAACGGACACCCCCACTACAACCCCGGCAACCAGTGACCCCGTCACAACCCCGGCAACGGCGGACGCACTGCCAACACCGGCACCCGAGACCCCAACTACAACCCTGCCAGGGGAGACCCCGACCTCAACCTCGACAGAGAACTTACCGGCTACGGAGAGTACTACCTCGACCGCAGCGGTCGAGGTACCCACCGCCGCGGACGGCGCTGCTACACCGACCCTCCCAGACACCAGCACAATTCCCGCGACCGAACTCATCCCCGCCCAATAACCAGACGCTCCTCCGCTCACCCGCGCTCCCGTGATCCGTGGCATACCCCTCGCCCACGGCGCGCGCTTTTCGTTCCCCCCAATCCGTGACACCCCCGTGCGCCGTGCGGTTTCGGTGTTCCCCTTCATTTGAGATTACAGAAGTCCTTTGCTTCCCTATACTTCCAGGGCCCTCCACAGTCAGCAACAAAACTTTCAGGAGGTCTAAATCCATGAAATTGCTAAGGCCCGTCGTGTGCCTGCTTGTTTTCTGGAGTGGGTTGCAGGCCCAACTGTTAACCGTCGGCACCCCGTTGGGACTTTCGGCTAACCTGGGCTACGAAAAAGCTCCGGCCATGGGCGCATTTGTCCGGTTCTGGCAGCCAATCGGCCCCAGGCTCGAACTTCGGGCCCTAGGCGAAGTCAGTCGCGATAAGAAGTGGTTCCTGCCGGACGGCTACGCGTGGAGAACGAAAAACATGCTTGATCTTCTCGTCTCCCACCACCTGTCGGTGATGGGCGTCGTGGCGGCAGTCCAGCAGCGCAACAGTCAGTACACCAAGGCCGGCGTCACTGCCGGCGTTGGCTTCCGGGTGCGCACCGGCACGCTTGCGCGCAAGGTCAAGGTGTCCTTCTACGGATACATGACCGCGCCCGACTCATCTCCAAACCGCAGCAGGACTCTCGTTGGCGGCCTTGAATACGACCGTACGCTGAATCGGAGGACAGCCCTGTTCGTGCAGTACGAGGTGGGCAAGGTCTGGTTCGTTCAGCCGGGAAACCCTTCCCTGCTTTCCGGCAGCATCTTCACCCTAAGGACGGGACTTTCCTGGCTGAAGAAGCCGATCGGTTAGACAAATCCAAGAGTGGTGCAGACCTTTACGTCTCTCACCACTTTTTTTATGCGAGTGGATGTGCCTCAACGAAGGTTCTGTGTCCAACCGTCAACCGAAGCCACCCAATAGGCCGCCTCCGATCTTTATTTACGATATTGAACACGACCCCTTTCAGGGGCCGTTTTTTGAGCGCTTAGGGACCGTGCGCCGCCTGATCTGTGAAGTAATCCACACCGCATGTAATTCCAGGCAACTTTTCCCTCCTTGTCGCGACCGCCATCCTTCCATATACTGCCTATGCATAATATGACTGTGGCGGAAGCTTCCAAGCTCTTTCTGGCCTACGGCCGGGCGGAGCGCAATTACGCGCAGGAAACCATGGGCAAGCTCAATGACTGCCTGCGGTCTTGGATTTTGCCGCAGATGGGGGATCTGCAGGTGGAACAGATCAACCGGCTGGACCTTATCCGCTTCCGGTCGGCCATGGTGGAAAAGGGAATCGGGATCAATCGCCAGTACAGCGTGCTGATGGCGCTGAAACTCTTTCTCAAGTTCTGCCGCAGCGTGCTCAAGGTTCCGGCCTTGGACCCGGCCGAAATCCAGCTCCCCCAGCGCCCGGTTCCCCACGTGCAGTACTTGACCAATGAGGAAGTCCAGCGCCTGTTTGCCGCGATCAACCCGTATACGTTTACCGGGCTGCGTCTGCGCACGCTCATCGAGATCCTGCTAACCACCGGCCTGCGCATTTCCGAGGCCCTCGCCCTGGACCGGACGCCCTTTGAGCTCAATCAGCCGGAAATCGAGATCGTAGGCAAGGGCGGGAAGCGAAGAACTGTTTTCTTCACCGAGCAATGCCTGGCTGCGGTCAAACGCTACCTCTACCGTCGTCGCGACGACGACCCCGCCCTGTTCGTCACCACCGGCATCCCCCGGCGGCTCCGGCGCGACGATATGTCAAAGGTCTTCGTCGCCCTGCGGCGCAAGTCCCAAATCGACAAGCCGCTCACGCCCCACCTTCTGCGGCACACCTACTGCACCAATCTGCTCACCCACGGGGCCGACATTCGCTTCATCAAGGAACTGGCCGGGCACGCTGACATCCAGACCACAGCCAAGTACTATTTGGGAGTAGACAAGCGGGCACTAAAACAAGTCGTGAAGAACTGCCTCGATTACACCGTGCCACCGGAAGCGGCAGCTTGACAGCTTTCACGGTTCTGCTACACTTCGGATCGGTAACAAGTAATCCATCAGAACATTTCCTTCTCGGCTAGTTTCTGGGTACTCCATTGAATCTCTGGCGATGGGTCACCTCCTTTCTAGGGAGATTTTCCCACAATACGCCACACAGTGAGCGTGTTGTCAAGGGTCGGCTACCCTGAGCCTGATGTAAAGTCAGCTCAAGGGTATGTCAGCCGAATTGACGCCTTCCTGTCGCTGTTCAATGGCCCAATATGCAAACAGGCCTTCTCTGAGAAGAAACGCTCTGATCGAAGAAGGTCTTTTTGTATGCCCGAACACTCCAGCTCAAATCAGCAGTTCCCGACGCTTGGGCAGTTGGCACCCCAGTTCTTGCTCTACGCTGAGGTTGAACTGCGGTTTGCCCGCCAGTCTATCCTCAAGTATCGAGACTGTCTTAGGCAGGTGCAAATCCTGATCGGCGAGCGATCGGTTTGCTCTTACTCAAAAGAGGACGTGCTGGCGCTGAAGGCCGGCATGCTGGGGCGAGGTCACAGTGTTGGCCGGCAGGTGAGCATTCTGGCGGCGTTCAAGCGCTTGTTGCAGTACTGCCGGGACGAGCTCGGCCTGCCCGTGCTTGACCCGGCGAGCATTTCACTACCCCGGCGTCCCCGTCGCGATGTGCTGTATCTGAGTGTCCAGGAGGTGGAGCGGTTTGTGACCGCTATTTGCGTCGCCAACCAGGATGGCAGTCCGTCTATTTTTGGCCTGAGGTTTCGGGCACTGGTTGAGGCGCTATTGGGAACCGGCATGCGAATCGGCGAGGCGCTCTCCATCGACCGCAGCCAGATCGACTTTGCGAATCGAGAAGCCAAAGTGATCGGCAAGGGCGGCAAGGAGCGGGTTGTGTTTTTCACCGACCGATCTTTGGAGTGGCTGCGCAGATACCTGGGGATGCGGACGGACGGCCATCCGGCCTTGTTTGTCAGTCAAAACGGCCGGTCGCGATTGAGCCGCGATGACGTGTGGCGGCCCTTTGCCCGATACCGCAAGCTGGCGGGACTCACGAAGCCGGTGACACCGCACCTCTTGCGGCACACCGCCGCAACGCAGCTCCTATTCAACGGCTGCCCCATCGGCCACATCAAGGAGATCCTGGGGCATGAGCGGCTGGAGACCACCTGCCGCTATTACCTTGGCTTGGACCGAGTAGCAGCCAAGCAGGCTCATCGCGTGTATTTGGTGTATCGTGCAGCGGAAGTGCCCCCTACGGACACGCGGAGCGTGCCGCTGCAGACTCCGCTTGGACATACGTGAGAAATGGTTCGATGGCCTCAGCAACCTTCCCAGTAGCCGCAGCATAAGGCACATGCGGCAGCCCGAAAAGACGGGAAAACTTGCCCGCGAGTTGACATAGACTCCGGTGCAACTTTTCCCGTCTTTTCGGTTTTACGCCCCAGCGCCATCATCAGCAGACCTATGACGCTACCCGACTTCTTCACCCAATTGGCCTTGGATCTCATCCGGGCGTGTCTTTTGAACACGCTGTCAATGGGTGTCCGCAGAGCCCGAGCTGAGTGGGCCGAGCGGCACCATCAGCGCCGGCTTGCCGAGTTGACCCTGCGCATCCTGGCGCGACGGCGGGAGCGGCTCTTCCACAGGTTGATAACAAATCGGGATGATAAGTGGTAGTGACACGTAAGTTTTCCCGCCTTTACGGATTCTGCCCAACTGATAGAGTGAGGGCACCATGAAGCTTCATGAACCAAGACAAATATCCAAAGCAAAATAGCCTCGTCCTATATCGCCGAAGGATGGGCTTCTCTCAGAAGCAGGTCGCTCTGCTGCTGGGCCATCGGAACATCGCAATGCTGTCCCGCTACGAACGCGGTCGTGCACTTCCCCCGCTGCTGACAGCTCTGCGACTAGAGATCACTTATCGCGCTCCGGTGGCCTTCCTATTTCTAGAGTTGTACCGGCAACTGCGCGAGGAGATCCGTGCCCAAGAAGAACGCCTTCGGCTGCCCATGCAACCGGCACTCTTTTAAGATTCACGGCCCAGTCCGACATGTCACAGATCCTCGATCAACTGGCCCGGCAAGCTAACGTCTTTCGCCCGAAGTCCGTGCGCGAGGTCTTTGCGCTGCAGCTTGCCAGGAAGTTGGACGATGCTGGGGGAGTTCGGCGTTATGTGCTGCTGGTCGACCAGCACCCCCAGGAAATTATCCTTCAAGCCTACCGGCGGGCAGTCTGTTCGCCATCCAACGATGGCAGCCCGGCATCGCGGTTTTTGGGCGAATTGGAGCGACTCGCGCAAAGGAGGAGGCATGGGTGAATATGGTCTGGCGGCGTTCAAGGTGGAGCGACGGGCCGTCGCGACGGCGGTGTTTGTTGGAAGCCGCCTGGACTACACTCAGGTGCGGCAGCTGTCCTCCCTTGCGGGGAAGGCTGAACCAAGTGCAGTCGCTTTCGTCAATTGGCTAATAGCATGCTTTCACTTCAACGCCGCGGCACTGGAGCAAAACCCGCAGAACAGCGAATTGCGACGCGCGCAGCTTGGCCGGGCTGTGGAGCAGGTCCTGCGGGCCCAAGGCATCCCGTTTTGGGCGGTTGACAAGCAAGTGCTGTTTGGCGCCTTCGGCATTCCTCCGGTCAGGTCCAGAAAGGAACTGCGGGAGGTTGTAAGCACAATCTGGCCGATTCTGGCCTCCCGTGGAAACCACTGGGTCCAGGACGCAGTCGCGCTGGGGCTGTACGAGGTGATCGAGCGGCTGTTCACTCTTAACGACACGCCCCGATGATTGGACCCCTCTCCTATATCGGGGGCAAGAACCGCCTAGCCCGTCAGATCATCGCCTTGTTTCCGAAACACACCACGTATGTGGAGCCCTTTGCCGGGGGCGCCCAGGTGTTCTTTCACAAAGAGCCTTCAGAAGTCGAGGTACTCAACGATCTGGACTTCGAGATCGTAAATTTCTTCCGGGTCTGCCAGTGGCACCACCAGGAGCTAATCCGCTACCTGCGATTCTGTCCGGCCAGCCGCAGGCTACACGAGCTGCTCTCGGCCACGAAACCCGAGACGCTGACCGACATCCAGAGAGCAGGCCGGTGGATCTATCTCTTGAAAAACTCGTTCGGGGGATTGGTCGTCCGGCAGCACTACCACTATGGCGTCATTCAGCGTCCGAATTACCGCCCCGAGCGCATTCCTGAAATCATTGAGGCGGCCCATCAACGGCTGCAGGGCGTGCAGCTCGAATGCTTGCCTTATGAGCAAGTCCTGAATAAGTACGATCGGCCGCAATCGTTGTTCGTCTTAGATCCACCATATTGGCAGCGGAAACTGTATAAGCACAATTTTACACGCCAAGATTTCACT
The DNA here is from genome assembly GCA_963798455.1 of Bryobacterales bacterium. GTDB lineage: Bacteria > Acidobacteriota > Terriglobia > Bryobacterales > Bryobacteraceae > CAWCTD01. The sequence goes on along the minus strand of CAWCTD010000003.1, from coordinate 1,089,895 downwards.
GACCTGGAGCGGCGGCTGCACCAACTCAAAGGGCGATTCATTCTGTCGCTGGACGATCATTACGAAGTGCGCAGGCTCTTCCGACATTGGCGAATCAAGCGAACGGAAGTCGCCTATACAGCCCAGCGCAAGGTAGGTAAGCGGTATGGGGAGCTGTTGATCACGAACTTCCGCGCGGATTGGAGCCGACAAGAAAAGGCCCGAGGTCACCATCTCCGACGGTGATCCAATTCGGGCCTGAACTGCACGGCACATTGTCCCTCCACTTTTGATTAGGACGTTGTGCTATTCCACCTACCCCGTGGCATGATTGGGGTGGGGGAGACCCCGTCGCAATCGCAAGTTGCGGCATTCGACTCGGAAGCACAGGAATTCCGGATCTAGATCCCCCCTGGCGGGTCCCCGTCCCTGACAGGGATGAGCCAGGATGGGTCTGAACTCCCACTCCTGTTTTCCTCTCGTTTGCGTACGCGACCGCAGGTGCTGTTGAGGAGAGCTATGTCACGAACATCATGTCGCCGTACCGGTTGCCTGAACCCACTTCCCCCGTATTGTGGTCGTGGAAGGCCCAAAGAGTATTGCACGAAGGAGTGTCGCCGGCTTGCAGAACAAGTCGCTTTCTTCGATCGCATGGCCTCAGAGGGCAAGTCTGACGCTCTCTACTGGAGGCTCCAGAAGTTCGGCTCCCGCCGTGTCGACAACGTGTCCCTTGACGAGAGTGGCAATCAGGCCTATGTCTGGCAACTGAATAAGCGCGAATCCGCCCTGGCGGATCTTGCAGACGGCCCACACGAGAGATCCAGTCCACCAATCCCGCTGCCAGACGTGTTCGACCTTGTTGTCCGTGCGTTTGCCCCTGACGGCCAAGTACGCATGGTACGAGCGAGGAATATGATCGCCGAGGCTAAGCCCAACATCACCGAGCGCGCCCAACACGATCCAAAACCGGAGCACGCTAGCCACAATCTTCACGCCGGGGCGGCCTTGAAATTCCGTCTGGTCTACGCACGCCTCGTGGCTGCCCTCAGGCGCGCCCTGGCTGACGAACCAAGTTATCAGGAAGCACTTCGCCGCGAATCGACCCTACCAGTTCCGGTGACACCTATGGTCTTCTGTCCAGCCACCGTGCTAGACAACGGAGACGTTATCGTTCGGTTCCCTCTGGGAAACTATACATTAGCTGAGGTACGTTGGTCGCGGGATGGTTGGGCACGTTTAACAGGCCACAGGTACCAGTCATGTTAGTACTTGCTGTGAAGGTTGTCAAGCATTTTAGTTTGCCTTTCGAACGGTTATGTTCGGATGTGGAGTCCTCACAATGAAGACACGCGCTGATCTACTGACACATTTCCTGCGATTGTCACCAGATGAGCGGAGCCGTGAATATTTAGCTGTCAAACAGACAGCGGCTCGCCTTGGGAAGCACCCGAGTGCCGTCCGTCGCTTAATTGATGAGGACAAGATACCGGCAATCAAAGTGTACGGCACGATCTATATCCACTGGCCCACCCTCGAAGAGCGCCTTATGGCTGCTCAGAATTCCTAGACTGTAGTGCTCCGCGAATAATTCCATAAATACCTGAAACGCTCAAGCGTCTCTAGACTAACCCTGTGATAGTGCGGACAATCGGGGTGTAGTCAACTTAGTAGACGTTTTCGGGAGCTGGCGCGATATACACACAGGGAGGCCAAGAGAATCTCGAAGAGCGTGATTTCAGAGTCGTAAACGTAGCCGATTGACATGAGTCGCCTAATTGAAGAACTTTTCGCGAACGGATGGAACCGACTGACTCACCGTGGTGGTGCGTCGGAGCGCCATGTTGGCCTGGACCTTGGCTTCCTTGTCATTGACGGACAGGTGACCGGGACGCACGTGACGGTCCCACAGGGCAATCGAGCTGAGCACGTCGTGACTTTCGGAATCACTGGCAGTGGCAAGTCGACGGCGATGCGTCGGTACGCGCACCAGGATGTGGAAGCCCGGCGTGGGCTGGTCTGGTTTGAGAATCATCGCGACGGCGTTGATGCACTGCTTCGCTTATTTGCCACTGAGGAGCGAAGGCTGCGCAGGGACTTGAGTGAGAATCTGATCATCGTTGACCCGGCCGATCGGGAGTGCGCGGTTGGCTTGAATATCCTCGAAAGGGGAGCCGAGAGCCAGAGCTTCGTGCAAATCGCCGAGTTTGCCCAAGTTCTTAAGCAGCGGTGGCACCTGGAAGCGTTCGGAGCACGCACCGAGGAACTCCTGCGAAATTCGCTGTACCTCCTGGGAGATAACGACCTCACGCTGCTCGAACTTAATCCACTACTGACGAACTCCGCATTCCGGGCGATTTGCCTGAAGCGGTGCACGAACTTGGAGATCCGGGCATATTTCGAGACTCGCTACGACAGGGCGAGTGAGAACCAGCAAGCTATGTACCGCGACCCTGTCTTGAACAAGATTTCGGCCTTTACCGCTGATCCCAGCTTCCGTGACATTTTCGGGCAGCGCCGGTCAACATTCTCCCTTGTGAAGGCTATGGATGAAGGCCGGTGGGTTCTCGTGCTCTCGGACAAGGGCCGCTTGGGCGAGCACGCCACTACTTTCGGCAGCCTATTCCTAACCAAGCTGAAGAACGCACTGTTCGCCCGCCGCAGCCGCGCCCTCGTGACCTTTTATATCGACGAAGTGCAGAATTTCGTTTCGTCGGACAGTGCGCTTGAGACGCTCCTTGCAGAGGCCAGGAAGTTCGGTATTTCGGTCATTACCGCGAATCAATTTTTGGATCAGTTCCCCGCCACGGTCCGGGCAGCACTCCTTGCGGTCGGGAGTCACGTCTTCTTCCGTCTTTCGAGCGGCGATGCGGACAAGATCGCAGCCGCACTCGACGGGGGCAGGGCCCTGAGCGAAGTATTGAAGAACCTTCCACAGCGGCACTTCGTGGCGAAATGCGGCCACCGCCGTTGGCAGCACGGGGTTGTGCCAAGGATGAGCGAACCCACGGGAGATTACACAGACCTGTATAACCGCAGCCGGGCTAAATGGGCCAGGCGTCGAGCCGAGATTGAGGCTGAGATCCGTACGCGCCACCAACAGGCCATGCGTGGAAGTAGCGAGGTGCTGCATGGCTGGGAATAGCAGACGGGGACTCGTGCTGCAACGGCGCGACCGGTACCTGCTAGGCGAGCTCGGCGTGATGCGCATAGCGGACCGGGAGCAGGCCAAGGTGGTGGCGCGATTCGGCTCCACCACGCGAGCCAACGCCCGGCTGCTTGCCCTAACCCGCGCCGGCTTGCTCAACCGTTTCTTTGTCGGCTCGGTGGGAGCGGGAAGGAAAGCCATATACACTCTGTCTCCCAAGGGAGCCGCTCTGCTCAATATCGAGCATCGCGGGCTACAGCGCAAACAGGGGCAGTTGTTGGTTGGAGACCTGTTCGTGGAGCATCAGGCTGCCATCAACGGGGTGTATCTCACGATAAAGTACCGACCCATTCCAATTCCCGACATTCGATATCTGTGCTGGCGAAACTTCTACGAGCCGCTCTCAGAGTCGGTTCCGTTGGTGCCTGACGGCTACTTCGAGCTTGGGACGCCAGTTGGCTCGCGCGCCACGTTCCTGGAGATTGACCGTGGAACTGAGACCTCACGGGCCTGGGAGCAGAAGACGGGTTCTTACCTCTACTTGGCGCTCTCGGGTGAATTCTCCAGGTTGTTCTCGCGGCCCCAGTTCCGAGTTCTTGTCATCGCCAAGTCTGATAGGCGACTGGGAAACATCCGACGTGTCATTGCTCGCCAGACGGACAAAATCTTCTACTTGGCGAGTTTCGATTCAATTCATCGCCACGGCTTCTGGGCTCCGGTTTGGCTTCGGCCTTCGGGTGACCAGCGGCAGGCACTCTTATGAGGTTTTCATGCGCTATTGCACTAACTGCCGTCGTCTAACGCCGGGCCAGCCGTTGTTCTGCAACTCTTGCGGTCGCAGCTACAATTTGAAGCTCTGTCCTGCCCGCCATGCTAATCCCAGGACGGCTGAGGTCTGCTCGGAGTGTGGCTCGCGCGACTTGAGCACCCCCCAGCCTCGTCCATCCTTCTGGCTCTCCGTTCTGTTCTTCTTGCTGGCCCGGACTCCCGGAGTGTTCCTGTTGCTTCTGTCCTTGCTGCTGCTCGTTGGCCTACTCGACCAGGTTGCCGACAACCAGCAGGTGCAGTTCCAGTTGATGATCGCCGTGCTGCTGTTGGCATTGTTCTGGTGGATTTACATGCAAATCCCTGGAGTTGTCCGCAGTGGAGTTCGCAGGCTGATTCGGCGGCGGCCAAGGAGGAATAGGGATGGCCGTTCATAAGGAGTCGGGGATCAGCCGCGCGCCGAAAGCCGCCGTTTTCCGAGGCTTGCGGGCCGTTTCCCTAGGGCAGCACTGCCCGCGGCATTGCCCGCCCCCTCCTGGCCCGCTTGCGGGGCAGGAAAGGCCATTTCTGCCGCCTTCTCGCCCGTCGCTGGGCGAGCCGCTGTCCATCCGTCAGGTGGCGAAGCTCATCGGCTGCTCGCCCTGGACCGTAAGACAGACCCTCCTTCCCAGAGGGCTGCCGCACTTCCGGTTCAAGGCCAGCGGCCGCCTGGTTTTCTATCGCGACCAGGTCATTCGCTGGATCGAACGCCAACAACAAGGAGGATAGCGACACCGTGAGCCTGTTTAAGCGTGGCAACCTCTGGTGGTCGTACTTTTACGAGGACGGCATCCGCCACCAAAGTTCCACTGGAACCTCGAACCGCCGACGGGCCGAGACCATCGAAGCCAAGCTCAAGGAGGAAGTCAACAACCGACGATTCCAAATCGTTCAGGCCGATCCGGATATGAAGTTCGGCGAACTCGCCGCCCGTTTCATCGCCAGCGGCTCTGTCCGCCCCCATCACCTGTACCACCTCAAGTTCCTGCTGCCCTTCTTTTCCGAGGTGCCCGTGCTGAGAGTGACGAAGTCCCTCACCGAGGAGTTCCGGCGACAACGGCAGGCCTGCAAGTCAATCAAGGACGCCACGGTCAACCGGGACCTGAGCGTGCTGCGGCACATTTTCTACTGGAGCGTCGACGAGCAACTGCTTACGGCCAACCCGCTTGCTCGTCTCAAGATGGCCCGCGAGCGGCGCACCCGGCGCCAGGTGCTCAGCGTTGCCGAGGAGAAACTGCTTCTCGGTGCGGCCAGGGATCACTTGCGCACCATGATCATCGCCGCGCTTGATACCGGCATGCGGCGCGGGGAAATCACCAGCCAGCGGTGGGAGGACATCGACTTCTCCCGCAAGCTGCTGTTCGTCACGCGCTCGAAGACCCCCGAAGGAGAAGCCCGAGAGATTCCTTTGACCCAGCGGTTGTTGGAGCTCCTGCTCGAGAACCGCCAGGCAGATGGCGTCATCATCGCTTTTCGGGGCGAGCCCGTCCGCATCATCAAGCGCTCGTGGAAGACCGCGCTCAAGAACGCGGGAATTCGCCACGTGCGCTTCCATGATCTCCGCCACACCTTCAACACGCGCCTGATGGAGGCCGGCGTCCTGCAAGAAATTCGCATGGCGCTCATGGGCCATTCCGCGGGCTCGAAAGTGCACGCGACCTATACCCACATCGAACTTCCGGCAAAGCGAGAAGCCATCCGGAAGCTCGAAGCTTGGGTCAACCGCCAACAGAAACAACTGAAAAAGGAGGATGACAATGCCAGCACCGAAACCGACCGATCCGAAACCGGCCCCGGTGAAGCCCGAAGGCCGAACGTCCGTGGAAGAAGAAGACGCCCGTTGAGGTGGTCTTGGAACAAGCCGACAAGCTCAAGGCCGAGATCGCTGAGGCGGAAGAAGAGCTGAAGGCCAAGCGGCGGCAGCTTGAGAAATTCGAGCAAGCCAGGAAGCTGTTCGAGGCTGTATAACCATGCCGCTGCTGGACTGACGAACTGCGCAGCCGTCTGCCGCCCCTGCTCTCGCAAGAAGCGGAAGGGGACCCGATGGTTTACGCCCGCTTCTTCCTGCCCGGTACGCGTTGGAACTGGTACGTGATCGAAGGCGAACCGGACGGCACGGACTACCTGTTCTTCGGGTTCGTCAATGGCCGCGAGGATGAATTCGGCCACTTTCGATTGTCCGAATTGGAGGCCATCCGTGGCTTGTTCCAGGAATCCGTAGAACGCGACCTGACCTTCACCGAAGGCAGACTCACCGATGTTGTACCCGCGCCCGATTCATGACGGCGCTTCCGCACAGAGACCAAGAATTCTTCTTGGTCTCTTTTCTAAGGCGGGGCTGCTTACAGGGCCACGCTTGGAATGGTTGTAGGGGGAGAGGACCAGCCTCCCAGATTGAAATCGACAAGGAGAATTCGAAAGCGTATGAAAAAACTATCAGTCGTTGTGGCCGGAAGCGGCCAAATCCGCGACGTGGAGATCCAGCCCGGCACCACAGCCGGCGACATCCTCCACCAATTGGACCTTCCGGACTACCTGCTGTCCAAGGGTCCGAACGAGCCTTTCTTCGCCGCCGCCGAGTCCGTGTACGACAAGGTCAACGACGGCGAGAAGATCTTCGCTTCCACCAAAGCCGATGTCGGAGAACTGCTGCCGTGCGCGTGAGAGAACCTCGGCACCCGGCCTGCCCCCGCTGCCATCCGCGAGCTGCTCGCGCGGGTGGTGCGGGGGCAAGCCCCCGCTATTGCGGTCCAGCGCCGCCAAATACCTTACTGGCAGGAGCGCGGCTGGACCCGGCAGGACGGCATCTACACCGGCGCCTACCGGACCCGGTATGCGGCTTTCCAGGGCTGGATTGAGCAGCAACGCTCCGGCCACATCGACTTCTTCCTGTACAGCCCGTCGGAGGAAATCCGCAGCCACAGCCACTGGACCTGTTTCCAGCACCGGGGCAACGACTGGTACCTGGTCCACATGGGCAAACAGCCCAAGGACGTTAGCTCGGGAATCATGACCATCGAGCGTTTGATCACGGAGGCTTACGAACAATGAAAACAACTCATCTTGAAGAGAAAAAAGCGGCTCTTTTGGAGCGGCGCGAGAAGCTTATAGCGCGCTTCAACACAGCCGCGCGTAAGAGGAAAGGAACGTCGCGCCTGTGCGCCGAAATCGAAAGGGCCAACGAGTTCCTGGAAAGCCTGGAGCTGATTGCGGCCGAAAACGCTGGCAGGGCGGATGGCGGCTTGCGGCGCTACGCCGTCAGCTCGCTGTTCCTCCACGAGAGCTTCAGGAAGCTGACTGCCGACCGGGACGAGCAATTCTTCTTTGTCACTGGCAGCGAGATTGACGGCGTGCTGGTGCTCGATCAATGGGCCGAGTTCGCCCATCTGAGACGCAGCAATCTCGGCGTGGTGGCGGATACTCGCTCCACGCACGGCTTACTGATCAAGCTGGAACAGTTCGGCCACCGGCTGCTGGCGCACTTCCACAGCCACCCTGGTCGTGGCGCGAACGCGACTGTCCCGTCGGGCACGGATGTGAGCTTTCAGAAGCGTTTGGAGAGCTGCCGGACACGTGGCGGTCATGGCCATCTTCAGCCGCGACGGCTTTGTTCGCTTCGTGCGGCTGGACCAGAATCTCGAGGTCGAAGTCTACGGCGAACGGGGTGGAGAAACATGAATCGGGCATCTACCGTCTCACAAATCTCGATCCGGCTTAAGGGCACGGCTATCCCTGGGGCCGAGGACCGTCAGAAGAAGATCCCCGGCTTTGACCAGGAGGTCTACTCAAAGAGCAGCATCGCCTGCATTGGCGCCGGTGGGATCATCTCGCAGATCGCGCCCACCCTTGTTCGCAAAGGCATCGGTGGCATCACGCTGCTCGACGATGACGTTGTCGAGGCCAGCAACCTGAACCGGCAACGGTTCTATAAGAGAGATCTCGGAAGGAACAAGGCGTTAGCACTTGCCGAGAACCTTCAGAAAGAATGCATCGCCGCGACCGACATTCGCGGCTATGCATTTCGTGTTGAGGAAGCCATCGACCGCAGCATCGACCTCTCATCCAACGTGGCTATTTGCGGCGTGGACAACAACCCGGCTCGAGTTGTCGCCAGCCGCCATTTCCGCACGAAAGGGATCCCGGTCATCTTCACCGCTGTCAGCCGGGATGGTGATCACGGCTATGTGTTCGTTCAGGACGGGGAAGGGCCCTGCATAGCCTGCTTGTTCCCGGACATGACCGATGATGACCGCTATCCTTGCCCCGGCACGCCTGCGATTGCCGACATCCTGCAGGCGTTGGGAGCTCTGGCTGTGTACGCCGTTGACACACTGCTCATGCAGCGACCGCGTCGATGGAACTACCGGAGGATCAGTCTGTCGGACGGTGCCCTGGACGGCGCGTCTGTTGTGCCAGCCCGCTTAGGATGCCGTATGTTCGCTCCCGTTTTCGCCCATGTCAGCAGTTCGACCCATTGACGAGATCGAGATCGGCCTCCGCTACCGGAAGGACCTGGGTGATCTGCGGACACTCACCGAAAGCATCGAAGAGGTGGGCCTGCTTCACCCCGTTGTGGTTACGCCGGAAGGCCGATTGATTGCCGGGCGGCGGCGTCTGGAAGCCTGCCGGCTGCTGGGCTGGGACGAAGTCCCCGTTACGGTCGTTGATCTGTACCAAGCTGCCCGTGGCGAGGCGCACGAAAATCTCGTGCGGAAGGACCTGCTGCCGAGCGAGATCGTCGCACTCAAGCGAGCCATCGAACCGTTGGAGCGCCGCGAGGCGAGGGCGCGCCAGGGCATCCGGGCGGACCTCTGTCATCCCGCCACTGTGGCGGAAGGACAGGGGGACGCTCGCGACAAGATCGCCCGCTACCTGGGCGTGGGCCGAACCACGGTCGAACGGGCCGAGGCGGTCGTCGAGGCTGCCGAGGAGGACCCTGACGAATACGGGCACTTGGTTGAACAGATGGACCGTCGCGGCAAGGTGGCCGGAGCCTACCGCAGGCTCACGGTCTTAAGGCAGGCCAAAGAGCTTGAGGCCGCCCCGCCGGGATTGCCGACCGGCCCCTTTCAGGTGGTGGTTGCCGATCCCCCCTGGCAGTACGAGACTGGCAACTCAGCTGCCATATCCCACAATGCCCATCGAGGACATCAAGGCAATGCCCGTGCGCGAGCTCGCCGACGATGACGCGATTCTGTGGCTCTGGACCACCAACGCGCACCTCCGCGTTGCGTTCGATGTGGTTGAAGCATGGGGCTTTGAGTACAAGACGCTGCTTACATGGGTGAAAGGCGGGATGGGCACCGGCGAATGGCTTCGGGGCCAGACGGAACATTGCCTGCTTGCGACGCGCGGGAAGCCGGTCTTCCTGCATGGCAATCACGGCACGGTACTGGAGGCCGCGCGGCGGGAGCACTCACGCAAGCCGGAGGAGTTCTACGCTATCGTCGAGGCCACTTGCCCTGGCAGCAGGGTAGAACTCTTCGCCCGGCAATCGCGCGAGGGCTGGAAAGCATTCGGAAACGACACAACTAGATTCGCGATGCCAGCTTGATGGATGCTGCCCAAAAAGTTGCGCGATGCCTCAAAACCCCTTACAATTCAAGGCAGTAAAAATTAGCAATCAACATGTCCCCCAAATCTTCACAGCCCTCTTCGGACCTCACATTTCTCACCAATGAGGCTGGGTACTCTCTGAGAGAACGCCTGGCGGCGCTTCTTGTCCACTGTCGCCTGTTCGACTCCCTGGTCGGCTACTTCTACGTCAGTGGCTTCTTCAAAATATATCCCTCTCTGGAAAAAGCTGAGAAGATCCGAGTCCTCGTGGGGCTCAAGACGGATCGTGTCACATTTGACCTCATCGAACAGGCGCGCGCGCAAGCAAAGCTCGATTTCCTCTCTCACGCTGAGGCGAAGGAGGCCGTGCCAAGCGAAATTCTTCAAGAGCTTGAGAAGTCCCCCGACACCCTCGAAGTTGAACAGGGCATTCAGACGTTCATCGAATGGATTCACTCTGGGAAACTGGAGATCAAGGCCTTTCCCTCCGGGAACTTGCACGCAAAGCTCTACATCGTAACCTTCGTGGATGGACACATCGACAAGGGACGGGTCATTACCGGCTCTAGCAATTTTACACAGGCTGGGCTTCAGGACAATCTGGAGTTTAACGTTGAGCTCAAGAACCGGGCAGATTACGAGTATTCATATCAGAAGTTCAACGAGTTGTGGGCAGATGCAGTAGATCTCAACCACACTTATGTAGACACAATCGAACATAAATCTCACTACGCGCAGTTCACGCCGTACGAGCTGTACCTTAAGCTTCTGTATGAGTATTTCAAAGATGAGTTAAACCGTCCGGCTGAACTCGAAGATGTTTACTTCCCTGGTGGTTTCAAAAAGCTGAAGTACCAGGAAGAAGCAGTACTAAGCGCAAAACGCATCCTCGAAGAATACGGTGGCGTGTTCCTTTCCGATGTAGTGGGTCTCGGCAAGACGTACGTGTCCGCGCTTCTCGCCCGCGAACTTCAAGGACGCTCGCTGGTCATCGCGCCACCAAGCCTCCTTGATAAGAACAATCCTGGTTCCTGGCCGAATGTCTTCGGTGACTTTGGTGTGAGGCAAACCGACTTTGAATCAATCGGCAAGATCGAAGACCTGCTCAATCGTGATATAAGCAAGTACCTTAATGTCTTCATTGATGAATCACATCGCTTCCGCACGGAGACGAACCAGACGTATGAACGTCTCGCACAGATCTGCCGGGGGAAGCGAGTTATCCTGGTGAGCGCTACCCCGCTTAACAACTACCCGTCGGATATTCTCAGCCAGATCAAGCTGTTTCAGAATGGCAAGAACAGCACAATTCCGAATGTTCGAAACCTCGACAGCTTTTTTAACGGTTTCACAAAGAAGCTCCAGGGGTTAGATCGGCAGACCGACCGTACCCAGTACTTCTCGGTAGTCCGGGCGAATGCCGCAGTGATCCGTGAGCGGGTTCTCAAGTACCTCATGATTCGGCGCACTCGTACCGAGATCGTTAAGTATTACGGCACGGATCTGTTGGCTCAAGGCTTGCGCTTTCCGGATGTCACCGATCCGGAGCCGCTTTTCTATATGTTCAATAAAGCGGAAGATGAGGCGTTCACGTCAACCGTGAGCCGAATTATCCGGGACTTCCGATACGCTCGCTATAAGCCACTTAGCCCTGAGTACTACAGGGGCGAAGTAGATATCTTGGAACAGCAAAGCCAGGTAAACCTCGCGCGGTTCATGCGCATCTTGCTCGTTAAGCGGCTAGAGAGCAGCATTCACGCATTCATCCTGACCATTGACCGATTCATCCATTCGTACCAGCGCTTCATTGAGGAATTTGAGAAAGGGTACGTTTATAGCAGTAAAAAGCACATAGGCAAAATCTTTGATCTGCTGGAAGCGGGCGATGAAGAGGGCGTGCAGCGGCTGATAGATCAGGATAAAGCGGAACGTCTGCAGGCTTCGAGTTTTAAGCCGGAGTTCTTGGCTCACCTTAAGCAAGACCTGGGCGTGCTTACTGAGGTTAGAAGGCTCTGGGGAGAGATGAAGCACGATCCGAAATGGACAGCGTTCCGCGACCTCCTGAAGGCCCATCCCCGCCTGACGTCTGGCAAGCTCATTATTTTTACCGAATCGCGAGAGACCGCGGAATACCTCACCGGCAGGATAGCATCCGAGGTGGAACCGAGGGTGGTGTGTTTTTCTGGCCAATCGGACACCGCTACGCGGCAGCGGGTAATAGAGAACTTTGATGCTAGAGCTTTTCAAGCTCGCGACGACTACCGAATCCTTGTAACGACCGACGTGCTTTCGGAGGGCGTTAACCTGCATCGCTCCAATACCGTCGTCAACTACGATATTCCGTGGAATTCTACGCGTCTCATGCAGCGCGTCGGGCGCGTGAATCGGGTAGATACAACTTTTGATACGATCCACACGTTCAACTTCTTTCCCTCGAAACAGGGCAATGATCTGCTAAAGCTGAAGGAAGCTGCCGAGGCAAAGATCCAGGCGTTTATAGAGATGCTGGGGGCCGATGCCCGCCTGTTGACGGAGGGGGAGGAAATCAAGTCGCACGACCTCTTCACGCAGTTGAACTCGAAAATTACGATCACTGGGGAGGACACCGGAGAGGAGAGCGAATTAGAGTACCTGACCGAGATTCGAAAGGTGCGGGACGAGCAACAAGATCTCTTTGTGCGCATCAAACGCTTGCCCAAGAAAGCGCGTTCCACAAGAGAAGTCTCCGCGTTGGCGGCGCCTGCCATAGTCGAGCATCCGCCCGGGCTCCTCACGTTCTTCCGGCAAGGCAAGCTCGACAAGTTTTTCTTATGTGACGGCATCAAGGGCTCGCCGAAGGAACTCGACTTTATGGCGGCCATAAAATACCTGAAGCCGGCCAATACGTCAGAGGCTCGGCGGCAAATCACGCAACAGTTCTATTCGCTTCTCGAACATAACAAGGCGGCTTTTGTGGCTGCGACGACAGCGGAGGGGGACGATGCTGCTGCCGCATTCTCGACCCACAGCAATGAGAGCTACATCCTACGGCGGCTCCGCGTACCAGACATAAAGCACTGCAAGGCTTTTACCGACGAAGATGAAGCGTTCATCCTTCAGGTCGTGCAACTTCTGGAGGACGGTGCCCTTCCGAAACCGACCACGAAGAAAGTAGCCACGGCCATGAAGACCGAACTCGAGCCTCTCAGAGTTCTCGGCATCCTCCATCGAGAGATTCCCAGAGCGTTTTTCATCGCCACCCAATCGGAACTCTCACGTCACGCCCGTAGTCCGCGGGAAGTGATCCTCTCTTCATACATCGTGTGACCATATGGACACCCTACAAGCCAAAGCCCTCGTTCGTGAGACATTCACCCATGCCTTTGACAAAGCCGCCTACCAGCGGTTCGTCCGGGAGCTGTTAAACCGATACGAGCCAAAAAGCGACCAACAAAGTGGACAGTGCATCGCGGCGGCGTTCCGCCCCTACGTCAGCCTTTTAGAGCGATTCGGGACGTATACCGCGCCAGGACGCGAGAAGCTCGACCTGCTCATTGTCCACCTCACAAGGCACACGCAGCTCCATTATGCACGGACTGCACTGCGGAACGTCGTGGCTCATCATCTGAAGAAGCGTGACGGGAAAGACGCGGCACTTGTTGCGTTCGTGTCCCCGTCGGAACACACTTGGCGTTTTTCTTTCGTGAAAATGGAATATGCCGCCGGGCGGGACGAGCAGGGCAAAGTGGTCGTTTCTGAAGCCCTGACTCCGGCTCGCCGGTACTCGTACCTCGTCGGTGAGGGAGAAAGCTGCCACACAGCCCAAAGCCGCTTTCTGGGGCTGTTGCAGAACACTACAAACGATCCGCCACTGGAGCAGATCGCGGACGCATTCAGCGTCGAGACTGTGACTAAGGAGTTCTTCAACCAGTACCACAAGCTGTTTGGTGATATCAATACTGCCCTCATGGGACTGGTTGAGAGGGATGATAAGCTCCGCAGCGAGTTTGAGCGGAAAGCGGTCGCGCCAGTCGATTTTGCCAAGAAGTTATTAGGCCAAATCGTATTTTTGTATTTCATCCAGAAAAAGGGCTGGTTGGGTGTCGAGGAGGGCAAGGAGTGGGGCTACGGCCCGAGGGATTTCTTGCGGCGACTGGTTGATAGAAAATACTGCCCGTATACGAATTTCTTCAATGACGTTCTGGAGCCGCTTTTTTATGACACACTGGCAACCGACAGGGCCCGTGACGCCTGGTGCGCCCTTTTCAAATGTCGCATCCCCTTCCTCAACGGTGGGCTTTTTGAGCCGTTGGGTGACTACGACTGGGAGAAGACGGACATTGTTCTCCCGAATGAACTGTTCACAAATGGCGAGCACACCAAAGACGGCGATGTAGGTACGGGTGTTTTGGACGTGTTTGACCGGTACAACTTTACGGTAAACGAAGCCGAGCCTTTGGAACAGGAAGTTGCCATCGACCCAGAGATGCTTGGCAAAGTCTTCGAAAATCTCATCGAGGAAAACCGGCGCAAAGGGTTGGGAGCTTTCTACACCCCCCGCGAGATTGTGCACTACATGTGTCAGGAAAGTCTGGTGGAATACCTTTATACGGCCCTCAACCCAGAGGAGGAGAGGCAGATTGTGCGTCCGGCCGCTATTCAGGAGGGCTTATTCTCGGGCACGAAACCAACACAAGCTGTTTTGACAGTTCCGACAATCCGGGAAACTATCTCGAGGGATGACCTAGAAGCTCTCATCCAGACGGGAGAGGAGGCGGCCGACTACGAAGCAGCTTTCAAATCAGGTACCACAAGCTATGATACAAAGGCCCGCCCCCGCCTGCCGAAATCAATCGAAACACATGCAACGGAAATCGATGACGCGTTGCAGGACATAACGGTCTGCGATCCGGCCATTGGCTCCGGCGCTTTTCCCGTAGGCATGATGATGGAGATTGTTCGGGCCCGCCTGGCCCTGAATCCTTACTTTGATACTGCGGCACAACAAGAACGCACTGCCTACCATTTTAAGCGACATGCGATCCAACGCTGCGTGTACGGAGTGGACATCGACCACGGAGCAGTGGAAATTGCGAAGCTTCGTTTATGGCTATCGTTAGTCGTTGACGAAAAAGACCCGAGAGAGATTAGACCACTCCCGAACCTTGATTTTAAGATTGTCTCCGGCAATTCTCTCCTGGGTTTTCGCTTTCAGTCCCATGGACTTGCGGCAATTGAAGAGCTTAAAGAAGAGTACTTCGGCGAACCCGATCATAGCCGAAAAGCAAAGATGAAGAAGGAGATCGACCGTCGCATCGAGTCCTGTTTTGACCAATCTGAAAAGTCACTGGGGTATCGCGTGGATTTCGATTATCACCTGTTCTTTTCAGAGGTGTTCAGGAACAAGGGTGGCTTTGATGTAGTGATCGCTAATCCGCCCTATATTGGCGAGAGCGGGCATAAGGACCTATTTCGACTCACCAAATCTGGGCCACTCGGTGAGTTCTACTTGGGCAAGATGGACTATTTTTACTTTTTCTTTCATCTTGCTCTTCAGATTGCACGACCGCGCGGTGAGATCGCGTTCATCACTACGAATTACTACCCAACAGCCTCTGGTGCCCGGAAACTGCGCGCTCATTTCAAGAACTATACGCTTGTTCGCAGGTTAGTAGATTTCAATGAGCTCAGAATTTTTGAATCCGCCCAGGGCCAGCATAATATGATCACACTTCTTAGAAAAGGCTCGGGTCATGACTCAACAGTGACGTGCGTCACTGCTCGCAAAGGACAAGCGACATCAGATATCCTCACCCGCATATTGCGTTGGGATGACCCGGAATCGCGGTATTTTGAGGTGTGCCCCAATGATCTCTATGATGGTTCCGAGAATTATATCCGACTAAGTCGCGCGCACGCTTCCAAGAGCGGGCATCAAACTACCATCAACTCGGTTTTAGATAAGATGGCGGCCCAGGGTGAATTGCTGGGCACGATAGCTAATGTCAATCAAGGTGTCGTCAGTGGCTGTGACTACGTCTCGTCACGCAACGAAGAGCGATTGCCGAAGAGCACGGATGCGGTTCAGGGAGATGGGATATTTGTGTTTGATCTCGACAACCCCAGAGACAAGCGAGTTGTGAACGGCTTTTCGGTCAGTGAGAGACGGTTACTCAAGGCATTCTACAAAAACTCTGACATCGGCAGATACTCGTGCAGCACACGAACTTCAAAGCGACTGCTCTACATCGGGCGAGACATTGATAGTCTCAAGGATTGCCCTAACGTTCTTGAACACTTAAAGAAGTTTAAGGCGATTCTTTCCGAGAGGAGAGAGGTGGAGAACGGAACGATTAAGTTCTTTCAGCTTCAGTGGCCCCGCAGAGAAGACATATTTGCAGGTGAAAAGATCGTTGTGCCATATCGATCGCAGGAGAACGCCTTTGCGTATAATTCGGTGGAGTGGTTTTGCCGGTCTGACTGTTACGTGATTACTCAGAAGTATCCAACATATCCGCTGGGTTACCTTCTGGCTCTACTGAATAGCAGGCTGTATTTTCAGTGGCTGTTTCATCGCGGGAAGCGCAAAGGCAAAATGCTTGAGATGTTTCAGATTCCGCTTTCGGAGATTCCTGTTAAGCGCATCAGCCATGCAGAGCAGAGGCAGTTTGTCGAGCTCACTAGCCTTATCATGCAGACGAAACGGACGGATAATAGTCGTGACACGCGCGATCTAGAATCAGAGGTCGATAGACTGGTTTATGCACTATATGATTTGGCCGACATTGAAGTGGATCTTGTTCGCGTGACACAGCAGACGGCGGCGTCCGCGTGATGAGCGTTGTGAAGAGCAGCGTGGGCTGGCCGTTGGACTATAGATGAGTTTGTGGCTGTTGGAGGCACTTTGGGTCGAACATGGTTCAATGAGGCTCGACACGCCCGCCGCAGGCGCGAGTGCTCGGTTCCACAAAGCCCTGGAGAGTGGATTGAGACCGCGACTCAAAGGCGCCAGCCGTCAGCAGTGGGAGTCCTTGATTCGGCGCGGCGAACGCAGCGAAGAGAAAGGGCCCGGGCGGAGCGGTGGCTAAAGCCCTCGGGGAACGAATGAAGCGCATCAGGCGGCAGAACGGGACTGTAGATGATTTTGTAGCTGCCCGGCGCCTCCAAGCCCAACAAGGTTCAGCAAGTTTCGCCCAAATGCCCGTATCTCATTGAAACGTAAGTACTTGAAAATAGGGCATTTTCGGAGAAGGCCGAAAACTGCCTTGGGCGCAGGGGGTCGGGCGTTCAAATCGCCCCGCCCCGACCAACCCGTTTACATCAAGTTCCCCACTTCAAAACCTCTAGCCGCCCGTCTCCACCCAGCCGCGCTTGGCGACGCTCTCGATGACCTTATCGAGAAGCTGCATGCCCCAAAGCCCGTCCTCAAAGGTCGGGTACTCGACCGGAGCGGACGGATCGGCCACCCTGCGATAGAAGCGGCGGAAGACCTGCTTGTGGGCATCGTCGTACCCCTCGCTGTGCCCGCCGGGAAGGTCGGCGTAGGCCGCGGCCTTGGGGTCCATCAGTGCCGGGTCCTTGATGATGACCTGGTTGGGCGTGTTGCGTTGCCCGATCCAAAGCTCGTCCGGCTTCTCCTGGTTCCAGATGACGCCCGACTTGGCGCCGAAGATTTCGAACTGGAAGCGGTTCTTGCAGCCGGCCGACATCTGGCTGACCGTGAACGCTCCGCGCGCGCGGCCGCCCAGCCGGAAGAGCACCGCTCCGAAATCTTCCGTGTCGATCGGGATCTCGTCGTAATCCTCGGGACGCAAGCTTTTGCCGGCGAAGGTCTCGATGGCGAACCTCGGCTTCTTGCGCGTCTTGTGGAAGATGGCGAGGTCGGCGCAGAGGGCCGTGATCTTGAGTCCCGTGAGGTGCTGGACCATGTCCATCCAGTGCGAGCCGATGTCACCCATCACCCGCAGCGGGCCATTGTCCCTGGCTTCGATGCGCCAGTTGAAATCGGTGTCGTACAGCAGCCAGTCCTGTGAATACGTGCCCTGCGCAATCAGGATCTCGCCCAACTCCCCCTTCTCGATCATGCGGCGAACGTGCTGCACCACGGGATAGTAGCGCAGGTTGTGGTTCACGCAATGGGCAAGCCCGGTCCTGCCAGCCGTTTCCAGCAAGTCCCGGGCTTGGGCGGCAGACATGGCGAGCGGCTTCTCGCAGAGAACATGCTTGCCGGCCTCCATGGCCGCCTTGGCGATGGGATGATGGAGCGCGTTAGGAGTGCAGACGTGCACCGCATCGATTCCAGGATCTTCCAGCACCTCGCGATAGTCGGCCGTTGTGCGTTCGATGCCCATCGCCTGGCCGAAAGCGCGGGCCTCCTCATCGGAGACAGCGGCCGCGGCCACCACTTCCACGTTGCCCAGCCGGCGGACAGCCTCCGTGTGCACCCGCCCCATGAAGCCCGCTCCAATCACAGCAGCCCGTATTTTGCGCATATTCAACTCCGATTTGTAGATTGCGGCGAATGACTCCATTACACAATTTATCGCGATTTCGGTAAAATTGGGAGCATGAGGGTGAGAATCCGGGTCAAACTGGGTGGGGCCCGGCAGCAACGCGAACCTGAGGCAGGGATACTTGTCTCCAGACTGCGCCGGTGGCTGAGCCCTGCCTCGGCAGTGCCGCTGTCTCTGGCGCTGTGGCGCTTGGCCTGCGACTTGAAGTGGACAGGCCGTTTCGCCATCTCCGATGGTCTGTTTTCGCACTGGCAGGTCTGGATGGGGTTGGCTTTGCTGCTGCAGGTCCTGGACATGATGTTGGGACGGTACAATCACGGGGGCGCGGCCACGCGATAGACCTGAGCGGACCCCGGCGGCCGGCAGCTCGCGGCGTGGCCCTCTCTGCTATCCTGGCAACATAGGCTGGACTGGTTGATGCCTGGGACACTTCCCAATCCGCGTTCTACCTTCTACTCCTACTCGGGCGGTCTGCCTCCCGGCGTGAAGTGGCTGCTGATCAGCAACTGCGGCATCTTCATCGTAGACTACCTGGCTACGGCCGCGGGCTACGGGTACTTCTTTAACGACTTCAGTCTGTGGCCCCGCGCCGTGTTGACGCTGCCGGCAGTGTGGCAGTTAGTCACCTACATGTTCCTGCACGACCCCCACGGCTTCAGCCACATTCTGTGGAACATGCTGACCCTGTGGCTGATCGGCTCGGACCTGGAACGGGACTGGGGAACGAAGTACTTTCTGAAGTACTACTTCCTGTGCGGCGTAGGGGCGGGCGTTTGCGTGGTCGTCGCGAATATGTTCTTCGGCAGCATGGACACGATCACGATCGGCTCGTCGGGCGCCCTGTTCGGGCTCCTGCTGGCTTACGGCATCCTGTATTCGGACCGCATTCTGCTGTTCGGCTTCCTGTTCCCCATCAAGGCCAAGTACTTCGTGATGATCCTGGGCGGGATCTCTTTGCTCGGGTCCTTCGGGCCGAGCGGAAGCGGCGTCAGCTACGTGGCCCACCTCGGCGGCATGATCTTCGGTTTTCTTTACTTGAAGAGACCCAGGGGGCGCTTGAACGTCACCCAGCCTCTCTGGCGGCAATACCACCACTGGAAGCAACAGCGGGCCAAGAAGAGATTCGAGGTCTACCTGCGCCGGCAAGACTCCGACCGGCCTGACCGGTGGGTGAACTAGCCCCTGTCCTCCCAGCGCCGGCGCCAGGCTGTGGCCGAGGCTTCCCTCCCCTGCTATATTCATTACTAGGAACGGGTGGACCATGAGACGGATTGCGGTACTGCTCTCGCTGTGCGCGGCTGCCTGGCTATGCGTGGTTTCGGCTCAGCAGGGGCCCAACCGCGAGGGAGCCGAGACGGTTGCCAAGCCGAAGTCGAAGGAAGCCGAGAAGGCGGCAGAGGCTCCCAAGATTCCATCGGAGTTCGGCAAGAAACCCGATTTGCCGAAGGGCTCGCCGGTGTTTCGGGCCAACGTCACCAGCGTCAACCTGGATGTCGCCGTGCTCGACAACAGGGGACAGTTCATACCCAATATCCCGCGAGGCAATTTCCGGGTCCTCGAGGACAACGTGCCGCAGCAGATCGCGACCTTTGAGCTGGCCCAGGCGCCCATGACGGTCTGTCTGGTGATCGAGTTCAGCAACCTGTTTCAGAGCTACTGGAGTGAGACCTGGTACCAGACGCTCACAGCCGCCTACACGTTCGTGGAGGGACTGAAGCCGGACGACTACCTGGCGGTTGTGGCGTATGACATGCGGCCGGAGATGCTTTCCGATTTCTCCACCGACAGGCGCCAAGCCTATGAAGCCATGCGGCGCCTCAACTTTGCCGCCTATTCGGAGGCCAACCTGTTCGACGCCATCACGGACACCGCCGACCGGATGTCCGGCATCGAAGGCCGCAAGGCGATCGTGCTGCTCTCCTCCGGAATCGACACCTTCAGCAAGAAGACTTTCGGTGAGACGCGGAAGGCCCTCCAGGGCGCGGGTGTGCCGATCTACGCCATCGGCTTGATGCAGGCGATCCGGATCAGGATGGAGGCCTACAACGCCATGGGCCCGCTCGCTTCGCTGGACTTCCTTCAGGCCGACAACGAGATGCGGACATTTGCCTCGGAAACCGGCGGGCAGGCGTTTTTCCCGCGCTTCGAGACCGAATTCCCGGGGATCTTCAGGATGATTGCCGACGCCCTGCGCAACCAGTACAACATGACCTACCAGCCGTCCAACCAAGCACGGGACGGCAAGTTCCGGAAGATCAAGGTCGAACTGGTGGATCCAGCCACGAACCAGCCGCTGCGCATCGTGGACGAGAAGAAGAAGTCCATCAAGTACTCCATCGTGGCCAAGGCCGGCTACACGGCGCCGCGGCCGGTCGAGTAGCCGCGAACGGGCTTCAGACAAACCGCGCAAGAAGTCAAGGTCTCGATCTTCCAATTTTGCACATCGTTGCAAAAGGATTGACAGACCCTTTCCACTTCTGTTACTTTCACAAAGCTCGATGAACATCTCTGGTTCTCCCGAAGGCGGCGGTTCCGCGCGCATTCTTCTCGTCAATCAAAACAGGAGCGGCCTGGCCGCGCGAAAGGCGGTCCTCGAAGAGGTGGGGCACCGCATCACTACCGCCACCAGCGGCGAGGACGCCTGGGAGCACCTTTCCAAGAGCGGATTCGATCTGGTTGTCACCGAGTACAAGATGGGGAAGATGAACGGGGTCGAACTGATCAAGCGAATCCGAGGACTCGAACTTTCCGTTCCCGTGATCATGCTCTCCGGCTACGTGGACGCGCTCGGCCTCACCGAGTCGACGACAGGCGCCGACCTTGTCCTCGCCAAGAGCGCCAACGAGGTGACCCACTTGCTGCGAGCTGTCTCCCGGCTGCTGAGGCAGAGAGTGAAGAAGCCGGTAGGTTCACAACGCAAGACAGCCTCGGAAACCAGGCGGAAACTGTCCTAGATCGTCGTCGCCAGGAAGCCGCCGTCCACCGTCAGGATCGAGCCGGTGACGAACGAGGAAGCGGTCGCAGAGGCCAGATACAGGGCCGCGCCCACCAGTTCCACGGGCTCCCCAAAGCGTTTCACTGGTGTGTGGTTTATGATTTGCGCGGTGCGCTCCGCGGTCAGCAGCGCCCGGTTCTGCTCCGCCGGGAAGAAGCCGGGCCGGATGGCGTTCACGCGCACTTTGAACGGAGCCCACTCGCGCGCCAGGAACTGGGTGATCTGGTTTACGCCGGCCTTGGTGATGCTGTAGGTGAAGACTTTCGAAAGCGGCGGTCCCGAGGAAACCGATGAGATGTTGATGATCGATCCGCCGCGGCCCGACTCCACCATCACCTTGCCGAAGACCTGGCACGCCAGGAAGACGCTCTTCAGGTTGATGTCGATGATCCGCTGCCATTCCGCCTCGGTGATTTCGAAAAATGGCGTTCCAGAGTTGATACCGGCGGCGTTGATCAGAATGTCCACGGTGCCGAACTCCGCGAGCACCGCCTGGAGCCCCCTCTCCAGATCCTCCCTCTTGCTGGCATCGCCTGGGATGGCGATGGCTCTCGCCCCCTTGGAGCGGATCGAGGCCGCGCGCGCTTCCCCATTTTCCCTGTGGTAGTCGAAAACGGCCACCGACGCTCCCGCCTCCGCCAGTCCTTCCGACATGGCGCCCGCCAGCACTCCGCCGCCGCCGACCACGACCGCCACTTTTCCATCCAACGCAAAAAGGTCGCTGCCCATACGTTTGGTTGTAGCACGGATAATAAGGATTCGTGAAGCTCTACCTCTACTACATCGGCAAGCCGCGTGACGCCAACGCCAGCGCCATGGCCCAGGAGTACGTCAAACGGCTGCGGCGCTACGCCCGCTGCGAGATGAGCGAGATCAAGCCCCAGCGCGCCAGCCTCTGGACCAAACACCCCGCGGCCACCAAAGTCCTGCTCGACCCCGCCGGCAAGGTCCTGGACTCCAGCCGGTTCACGGAGTTGATCTCCAAAGCCGAGCGCGAGGCCCGCGATCTTGTCTTCGTCATCGGCGGGGCGGACGGCCTTCCCCAGGACTGGCGGCCCCGCGCGGACCTGCTTCTGTCCTTGTCACCCCTGACGTTCCCGCACGAGCTGGCTCGAGTCGTGCTCGCCGAGCAGCTCTATCGGGCCTTCACCGCGCTGCGGGGCCACCCCTATCCCAGGTAGCGCCATCGTGCCGGCTGCCCGGCAGCTTCACCGGATCTTTCTTCGCTTGAACTCGAGTCCGTACAGATAGGCGCTGAGATCCGCCATTTCCAGCGAGTCGAAGCGCGGCCATGAGACCTTGTCTTGCCGCATCTTTTCCAGCATGGATGGCCCGTGCTTGAACAGAGCGGCCATGATTCCGAACGAGTTCATTCTTCCCACCATCTCCGATCGCGCCGGCGCGCCGCTCTTGGGGTCGTCGTGACATCTCCCGCAGTGCTTGCGCTGAAAGACCTTCCTCCCCGCCTCAACGTCGCCCCGTTCCTCGAAGAACTGCATGGCCATGACGTAGCCGACCAGGTCCCGCATGTCTTCATAGCTGAGCGTTGCCGGCTTGTCCTGCACCTGGAACGGGTGGTTCCACATGGCTGCCGTGAGATCGGTCAGCGTGTGACGTGTCGGGCGGGCCTCCAATGCATGGTTTCCCGTGTGGCACGCGGCGCACCCCTTCGAAGCGAAAAGCTTGCTGCCGCTCTCGGGCGAGCCCGGCGCGAATTCCCTGCTCCGGGTCGCTTCACCCGCCTGGCCGCGCAGATAGACCAGGAGGTCGGTCAATTCCTGCGAGGAGAGCCTGGGATAGGGGACTTCCTTCTCGTCGATCGCCCGCCTCATCTCGGCGGAGTGGTTCCACATCTGCTGGGCCAGTGCAATCGGATTATCCAGCGATTGCCATGCCGAGACCGGCCGGATGCCCTCCCGCAGCGGCCGCTCGATGCCGTGACACGAGGCGCACTGCTTGGCGCGGAACACGGCGCTGCCTCGCCGCGCATCGCCGGGTTCCACGAAGAAGCGCGACGAGTAAAAGTAGGCGAACAAGTCCGCGCCGTCCTGTTCGCTCAACCCGGGAAGCGGAATGCCTTTTGCCCGAAAGGCAACCCACATCTTGGGAGCGTGGTTCCATAGCAGAGCCGCCAATTGATAGGGGCTGAAGCCTGGTCCGACGGCTTGTGCCAGGTCGGGGGCCGTCCGGCCGCCCTCGCCGTTGACGCTGTGGCACACAAGACAGCGGCGCGAGCTGAACAGGGCTCGTCCGCGCTGCGCGTCGCCCACCGGGAGGGTACGGGTCGCCGCGAAGACCGCGCCCGCAATCAGCAGGGATACCAGAAGACTGCCAAACCGCCTCACTCCTCGAATTCTAGTGGAAATGGCATCCAAGCAGAAACGGCAACCCGAACCTTGCGATTCAGGTTGCCGTGGACAGACCGGTGAACCAGTGATGGAAGGAGCCGGTGCTGTTACCGCGGCATCAGCATGGCCACGATTTCCAGCCTGTTCATCGACGCCGTCTTTGCCAGCTCACGCTCGCTCCGGGTCCTCGGCAATTGATGTCCGATCCCGGAATAGCCACCCCAAACCTGAGCGAGAAAATAGTGGTTGCCGTAACGGTTGAAGACCAGCTTCGCCTGGCCGCCTGGGCCGCTATAGTCGCCGGCTGACCCGGTCATGGCCAGTGCGCCGGTGTTCGTCGCGTCGTTCTGAATCCGAAGAATGTACGGCTCGCTGGCCGACAGTACGCTGTAGTCACCAGCGGGCAGTGTCTTGTTGCTGACGGTGAACTCAAACGGGACGTTCGCCGTCAGGCGAAGGGACTGCGCAGACAACGGAGCCGCGATGGTCACGATCACCGCAAGCGCCGCAAAGACCACAGAAAACTTACTTGTCATACTTCCCTCCTCAGAAAATGTGTTGATTCCATTGAGCCCGTCCCGTTCGTTCCCAGCTTTCGGGTCTCTGGTTCTAGCTCTTTCGATGCCCCCCATTTACATGGGTCGCATTATTCTTCGTTCACGTTTGACCTTGCGGCGCCGTCTCGCCGCGCGCTAACGTGAATCGATGGGATACCGGCGCGGTCTGTTGATGGTCTTCACCGGTGACGGCAAGGGAAAGACCTCGGCCGCCATGGGCGCCGCGTTGCGAGCAGTCGGCCAAGGCTTCCAGGTGCTGATGATCCAATTCATAAAGGGAGCCTGGCGCTATGGCGAGCTGGACGCGGTTGCCAAGCTTGGGGGCGCCTTCGAGATCCGGCCCATGGGCCGCGGCTTCGTCAAGGTCGGCACCGACAAGCTCGACCCCGAAGACATCCGCCTGGCCGAGGAGGCCTGGAAGACCGGGGTGGAAGCCATCCACTCCGGCAAGTACGATATGCTGATCCTTGACGAGATCAACAACGCTCTCGACTACGGCATGATCGCCCTGGAAGCGGTGCTGGCCGAGTTGGCCCAGCGGCCCGAGAAAATGCACATCATCTGCACCGGGCGGAATGCGCCCGCCGGTCTGATCGAGGCCGCCGATCTGGTCAGCGAGATGAAGGAAATCAAGCACCCTTATAACACTGGGATCATGGCCCAGCGCGGCATCGAGTACTGAGCGAGAACATGGCTTGGTTCACCAGAGAGAAATCGGCCCGCCAGCCGGGCCCCGCGGGCGAAGAGCATCGCGTGCGGACGGAAGGGCTGTGGTTGAAGTGCGACAGTTGCCGCCAGATCATCTGGCGCAAGGCCCTGGAGGAGAATATCCAGGTTTGTCCCAAGTGCGATTTCCACTTCAAGATCGACGCCGCCGCCCGGCTGCGGATGCTGCTCGACGGCGGCGAGTGGGAGGAATTCGATCGCAGCCTCGCTTCCACCGACCCGCTCGAGTTCGTCGATCAGCGTTCCTACAAGGAGCGCTTGTCGGCGATGAAGAAGGCCACGTCGCTGGAAGATGCGGTGATCTCCGCCGGCCGGCTCTCTCAACGGCCGCCGGGTTCAGATCTGCTCGCTGGAGTTGAAGTTCATCGGCGGCAGCATGGGCGCGGTGGTTGGGGAGAAGATCACGCGCGCGATCGAGCGTTCCATCGAAATGCGCGTGCCGCTCATTATCGTCTCCGCCTCGGGCGGCGCCCGCATGCAGGAGGGCGCGATCAGCCTGATGCAGATGGCCAAGATCTCGGCGGCCTTGATGCGCCTGGACGAAGTCCGGCTCCCGTACATCAGCGTGCTGACCGACCCCACCACCGGCGGCGTGACCGCCAGCTTCGCCATGCTGGGCGACCTCAACATCGCCGAGCCGCGCGCGCTGATCGGCTTCGCCGGACCCGCGCGTGATCGAGCAGACCATCCGCCAGAAACTTCCCGAAGGCTTCCAGCGCAGCGAATTCCTGCTCACGCACGGTTTCCTGGACGCCATCGTCCGGCGACCGGAATTGAAGAGCTACATCGCCAGCGCTCTGGACTTCTTCTGCGGCCCCGTCCAGTGATCCAACTGACCGCGGCCGGCAAGCGCTTCGGCGAGAAATTGCTTTTCGAGGACGCCACCTGGCAGATCAACCCCGGTGACCGCATCGGGCTGGTGGGAGCCAATGGCACCGGCAAGAGCACCCTACTGAAGATCCTCTGCGGTGACGACACGCTGGACTACGGGACTCTGTCGTCCACCAAGGGAACCAGCGCCGGCTACCTGCCGCAATACGGGTTGGAGCTTTCCGGCAGGACCGTGTTCGCCGAATGCCTGGCCGTCTTCGAGCACCTCCTCGCGGCCGAGGCCGAACTGGAGACGCTCACGCGCCAGATGTCGCGCCTGGACCCGGCCGGCCCGGAGTACGCCGAAGTGGCCGAGCGCTTCCACCGGCTGGAGCACGAGTTCCGCACGCTGGACGGCTACGCGCTAGAGGCGCAGGTGGGCGCCGTCCTGAGCGGCCTGGGCTTCCCCAAGCAGGATTGGCCGCGGCGCATCGAGGAGTTCTCCGGCGGCTGGCAGATGCGAATGGCCCTGGCCAAGCTGCTGCTACGAGAAGCCCAACCTGCTGCTGCTCGACGAGCCCACCAATCACCTCGATCTGGAGGCCAGCAACTGGCTGGAGCAGTACCTGTCGTCGTACCCTTACGCCTTCGTCCTGGTCTCGCACGACCGCTACTTTCTGGATGTCACCGTACACAAGGTCGTCGAGATCTGGAACAGGAGGATCCACTTCTTTTCCGGGAACTACTCGCGCTATGTCGAACTGAAAGCCGACCGCCAGGCGCAACTCGGGGCCGCCTACAGGAACCAGCAGGACCGGGTCAAGCAACTGGAAGCATTCATCAACCGCTTTCGCTACCAGGCCACCAAGGCCAGACAGGTGCAAAGCCGCATCAAGGAGCTCGAGCGGATGGAGAAGATCGAACTGCCTCCCGACGAGGAGAAGACGATTCACTTCTCGTTCCCGCAACCCAAACCCAGCGGACGCGTGGTGGCCGAGTTCCGCGATGTCTCCAAGCGCTACGGCTCAAAGCACGTTTTCGATAGTGTCAGTTTCCTGATCGAGCGCGGCGACCGCGTCGCACTAGTGGGCGTGAACGGCGCCGGCAAGTCCACGTTGATCCGGATGCTGGCGGCGGGCGAGCCGCTCACTTCCGGCGAGTACAAGCTGGGACACAACGTCGAACCTGACTATTTCGCCCAGGACCAGTACAAGGAGATGGATCCAGGCGTCCGGATGCTGGACGATCTCATGGAACTCGCCCCGCGCTCGACGCAGACCGAGCTGCGCGGCCTTCTGGGCTGCTTTCTGTTTTCCGAGGACGACGTCTTCAAGCCCGTCGGCGTGCTTTCCGGCGGCGAGCGCAACCGGTACGCCCTGGCGCGCCTGCTGCTCCGCCCCTCCAACTTCCTGCTGCTCGACGAACCCACCAACCATCTGGACCTGCGCGCTAAGGACGTCCTGCTCGACTCGCTCCAGGAGTACTCCGGCACGTTGGTCTTTGTCTCGCACGACCGCTACTTCATCGACAAGCTGGCCACGCGCGTCTTCGAGATAGGAGAGGGCCAGGTGCGCGTCTATCCCGGCAACTACGAGGATTATCTCTGGCGCAAGGCTGCCCAGCCCGGCGAGGAAGCAGACGCCCCGGCGCCGGAGCGCCCGGCGGAGCAGGCGCCCGCGCCCGATCCGGAGGCCCGTTCGCGGCGGGTGAACCCGATCCGCCTGCGCCAGATGCGGGAGCGGCTGAAGGCCCTGGAAGTGGACGTGGCGCGGATCGAAGCCGAGCTTGCGCACATCGAACGCGAGATGGCCGTCTTCAAGAGCGCTGAAGATACGATGCGCCAGTCGGAGTTGCTCCAGGCTCGCCGCGGCGAGCTGGCGTCTCTGCTCGCGGAATGGGAAGAACTGTCCCGGGCGATCGAGGACGCCGGCAGTGCCTGAATTGGTTTATATTAGGCAAAGAAAAGGCGAATAGGCGGGCATGGGCGACCTCCAGGAGCAGCTTGCCATCCTGCGGCGCAAGATCCGGCGGATTGACCGGAAGTACGCATCTCCCCGCCCTGAGTCCCAGCCCACCCCGGCGCCGCACCCCGAGGACTTCGCTCCCCTGCACCACTTCATCGACGAGTTCATGAGCGGAGAGGTGGTCCAGACTCCGCACGGCGAGCATTTCGAGACCGAGAAGCTGTACGCCCGCCACCGCCGCCACGGCAGCATGGATATTTCGGTCCTGGCCGAGCTCCCCGACGATCTGCTCGATTCCCTCTCCGAGGGCACGGTGCCGCGCTGCAGCCCCACAAAGTGGGCGTTTCTGGACACCGAAACCACCGGGCTTGCCACCGGTTCGGGCACTTACGCCTTCCTGGTGGGCGTGGGCCGCATCACCGCGGACGGCTTCCGCGTCCGCCAGTTCTTCATGCGGGACTTCGGCGAGGAGGCCAGCCTCATGCACGCGCTGGATGAGCACCTCGCCCAATTCGACGTGCTCATCACTTACAACGGCAAGACCTACGACCAGCCCTTGCTCGAGACACGGTTCCGCATGATGCGCCGCAAGCCACCCTTCGAGCGTCTCGCGCACCTGGACCTCCTGTTCGGCGCGCGGCGCCTGTGGAAACTGAGGCTGGAAAGCTGCCGCTTGGTGGAGCTCGAGAACCAGGTGCTTGGGGTGGAGCGCGAAGGCGATCTGCCCGGCGAAATGATCCCTTACGTGTACTTCGAGTACCTGCGCAGCCGGCAGGCCGTCCGCCTGGTTCCCATCTTTCATCACAATGCCATCGATATCCTCACCCTCGCTTGCCTGACCGGTATCGTCCCGCTGGCCTTCCGTTCCCCCGAGGAGGCGCCGCTTCATCACGGCGCGGATTGGGTCGGTCTGGCCCGCTGGCTGCTGAAGGCCGAGCGCCACGAGGAGGCCCTCAGTCTTCTGCGGCGCGCTGTCGAGCGCGGCTTGTCCGACGATCTGCTCTTCCACACGTTGTGGGAGATCGCCATGATCGAGAAGCGCCTGGGACGCGAGGCGGCGGCGCTGGCGGCCTTCACCGAGCTGGCCTCCACGCGCAACCTCCGTCGTGTCGCGGCGCTGCAGGAACTCGCCAAGTACTACGAGCACCGCGAACGCAATTACGCCATGGCCCTGGAGTTCACCCGCAGCGCGCTCCAGTTCGAGGATTCCGAACCGCTCCGCCACCGCGCCGCCCGATTGAAGCAGCGCCTGGAGCGGCCCCGCTCCCGCCGTCTCTTATAAACTCGTGGTAGATGGCTACTGCCTCTGATCCGCGCAAGCAAGCCATGCGGTTCATTCTCCTTCTGGGGGTCGTCAGCCTTTTTGCCGACGTGACCTACGAAGGCGCGCGCAGCATCACCGGCCCGTACCTGGGCCTTCTGGGCGCGAGCGCGGCCATAGTCGGTGCGGTCGCCGGCGCCGGCGAGCTGATCGGCTACTCGCTGCGCCTGGGGTCCGGCTACCTCACCGAGCGAACCGGGAAGCACTGGACCATCGCCTTGCTGGGCTACGCCGTCAACCTCCTGGCAGTGCCGGCCCTGGCGCTGACCGGGCGCTGGGAGACGGCGGCGGCGCTCATGGTAGCCGAGAGACTCGGCAAAGGGATTCGCGCTCCCGCGCGGGATGTGCTGCTGGCGGGCGCGGCCGAGACCGTCGGCACGGGCTGGGGCTTCGGCGTGCACGAGGCGATGGACCAGATTGGCGCGCTGACCGGCCCTCTCATCGTCGCCGGCGTGATCGCTTCGAGGAGGAGCTACCGCCTCGGTTTTGCCGTCCTGCTGGCGCCTGCGCTGGCCGCGCTGGCCGCCCTTACGGTGGCTCGATCCCGCTATGCCGAGCCGCACGCTCTCGCGCCGAAGCCGGCCACGGCGCCGGACGGGAAGTTGCCTCGCGCGTTCTGGCTGTACGTCGCGGCATCAGGGCTGATCGCCGCGGGCTACGCTGATTTCCCGCTCATCGCTTTCCATCTCAAGCGGGCCGGCATCGCCTCCGACACCTGGATTCCGCTGCTCTACGCCATCGCCATGGGCGTCGATGCTCTGGCCGCTCTGACCTTCGGCCGTCTGTTCGACCGGTGGGGCAAGCGTGTCCTGATCGCCACACCGGTGGTTGCGTCCTTGGCCGCGCCGCTGGTGTTCCTGGGAGGCTTCCGCGCGGCGCTGGCGGGGATGGTCCTCTGGGGCGTGGGGATGGGCGTGCAGGAATCGGTGCTGCGCGCCGCGGTGGCCGGCATGGCGCCCGCTCACCGGCGCGGCTCCGCCTACGGCATCTTCAACGCCGCCTTTGGCCTTTGCTGGTTTGCCGGCAGTACGCTGATGGGGGTGCTGTACGAGAGTTCCCCGCTCCGGCTGGTGATCCTCGCCGTCTCCTTGCAGGCCGCCGCGATTGCTCCCCTGCTTCTCTCCAGCGCCCGTAAGCCGCAGGTTGCCGAGGGGCTCGGGGACAAGGGATAGGAGCTGTGCCCCGCCCCGACCGGCGCCCGTCGGCGCACTTCCGATAGAGATCCAGCGTCTCCCAGGAGCCTGCCAAGCTCAGCCGGCTTCCGATTGGGTAGACTTGCTGATGTTCGCGAATTGGAGTGACGGTGACCTTGAAGACTGAGGAAACCACTTGCTTACGCGCGTGGTTCAGTGCGAGGGACACTCCCGCTCACCGAGCCGCGACCGTCAGGGAGCGATGCTATCACTGCATCGCAGCTCCGAACCACCAAGCTGGCGGAGCCAACAAGAGGAGAATTCCCATGAAGGCAGTGATTGCCGTGGTGTGTCTTGTCGGATTCCCAACCCTCCTGGGCGCGGAAGAACTGACCTTGCGCTGGAAAGAAATTCCCCAGTCGCTAGTCGCCAGCCGAAAGGTGGAGGTTCGGTTGACTGGTGGCGCCACCCTCCGCGGGAAGGCCCTGGCAGTGACGCCCGAGGGTTTGCGGATGGAGATCACCAAGGTTGGTGAAGGCGGGGGCAAATACCAAAAAGGCGACTCGCTCGTTCCCGCGGGCGAAATCACGCTGATGAAGGTGAACCGGACCGGCACCCGCGGCCGGATCATCGGCACGGTGATTGGTGGGGCAATCAGCGCTCTCACCTTAGGTCTCGTGTACGGCCTCGGCCTGACTTACATTGAAGGAACCCCCGCTCCTCCGGGAGTCGCGGTGGCTGCCCTTATACCCACTGGTGTTGGGTATTTTCTGGGCTGGGCGAGAGACAGGAAAGTCACCACGATCCACCTTCAGCCGTAACAATACCAAGAAGGGCGCGGGGAACGGCCGACCCCGCGGGTCGGCTGGACAAGACGGGAGTCTTATCCCACGACTGAGCCCGACACGCAGCGGTCCTGGCGGTGAGCGGCAGGGCCATATTCAATGCTGGTATCGAATATCGTGTAGTGGCGCGTCATAGAGACAGCGCGGGGACGGCCGCCCTCGACCCGCACGGTACCGCCTCGCGGATGTGACCACATCGGTTCATCGCGTTGAAGGTGTGCGCTAATCTCTAGGAGTGACATACACAAAGAGACAAGCGTCGATGCGGCCGCTTGCCGCTATCCTCCTCGCCGCTGCTGTCGCAGGGGCGCCAGCATGCAGGAAGACCCCGCCATCACTTGCGGCAGGTATCGATCTGGCAGGCATGGACAGCGTCCGTCGCTCCGGGCGATGATTTCAATGCGTATGCCAACGGCGGATGGATCAAGGCTACGCCCATCCCCGCCGACAAGGCGAGCTACGGCATCTTCGCCATCCTGGCCGACGAGACGCGGAAACGCCTGCTGGCGCTCATTCAGGAAGCGGTCCAGGCCGGGTCTGCCGCCAGCGGGGATACCCGGAAGATCGCCGACTTCTACTCGAGCTTCATGGACGAAGCAGCCATCGAGTCGAAGGGAATCGCTCCCCTGAAGCCGCAACTCGACACCATCGCGGCCATCGCGGATCGCCACGCTCTCGCCCGCGTGCTGGGCGGGCAGCTCCGCGCGGATGTCGACCCGCTGAACAACACGAACTTCGAGACCGACGAACCTCTTCGGAGTCTGGGTCACCCAGGGCCTGACGGACCCGTCACACAGCTTTCCGTATCTGCTCCAGGGCGGTCTCGGAATGCCGGACCGCGACTACTATCTCTCCGCAACGCCGCACATGGTTGAGTTGCGGAAGCAGTACCAGGCGCATATCGCGGCGATGTTCAAGCTGGCGGGCTTCCAGGACCCGGCTGCACGCGCCGCCCGCGTGTTCGCGCTCGAGACGAAAATGGCGGCGGTGCACGCCACGCGCGTCGAGTCCGAGGACGTGCACGGCGCGGTCACGTGGAAGCGCGAGGAACTGGCCGCCAAGGCCCCCGGGCTCGACTGGCCGGCGCTGCTCGACGCGGCCGGACTGAAGGACGCGCCCGTCTTCATCATCTGGCACCCCAAAGCGGTCCCCGGACTGTCCGCCCTGGCCGCGGCGGAGCCTCTCGACGCATGGAAGGACTGGCTGGTGTTTCATGCCGTCGAACGGGCCAGCAACTTCCTTCCAAAGGCGTTCGTCGACGAGCGCTTCAGCTTCTACGGCAAGGCCCTCAGCGGAATTCCCGAGTTGCGCCCGCGCTGGCAGCGGGGCGTGGATTACACCAATGCGGCGCTCGGAGAGGCTGTCGGCAGGCTGTACGTGAAACGCTACTTCCCGCCGGAAACCAAAGCCAAGGTGCAGGCGATGGTTAGCGATCTGGTGAAAGCGTTCGGCAAAAGGATCGACGCGCTCACCTGGATGTCGCCCGAGACCAAAGCCAAAGCGAAACAGAAGTTGGACACGCTGAAGGTTGGCGTCGGCTATCCCGACCGGTGGCAGGATTACTCGGGCCTCGAAATCGTCAAAGGGGACGCCCTCGGCAACGCGCAGCGCGCCGAGTCTTTTCGAATACCGCCGCCAGCTCGCCAAGCTCCACCAGCCGGTCGACCGCGACGAGTGGTGGATGACTCCACAGACAGTCAACGCCGTCAATCTTCCGCTTCAGAACGCGCTGAATTTTCCAGCCGCCATCCTCCAGCCGCCGTATTTCGATCCGCAATGCCGACGCGGCGCACAACTACGGCTCCATGGGCGCGATCATCGGCCATGAGATCAGCCACAGCTTCGATGACCAGGGCAGCCAGTTCGATGCCGAGGGCCGGCTCGCCAACTGGTGGACGAAAGAAGATTTCGACCACTTCAAGGCCGCCGGCGAGGCGCTTGCCGCACAGTTCGATGCCTACCGGCCGTTTCCCGATCTGGCGGTGAACGGTCATCAGACGCTCAGCGAAAACATCGCCGATGTGGCCGGTCTGCTGGCCGCTTATGACGCCTATCGGCTCTCGCTGGACGGAAAACCGGACGTGGTGAAGGATCGGCTTCAGCGGCGATCAGCGGTTCTTCATCAGCTTCGGCCAGAGCTGGCGGTCCAAGATACGCGATGCGGCATTGCGGCAGAGAGATCGCCACCGACGGCCACGCTCCCGACGCAGTACCGCGCCGATGCGGTCCGCAACCTGGACGCCTGGTACGATGCTTTCTCGGTGCAGCCCCGGCAGAAGCTGTACCTCGCCCCGAAGGACCGGGTGCGTGTGTGGTGAGTCTCGATCCGCGGGCGAAGTCCGGCCGGCTGGATCACAATCCCGGTATCAGACCGCTGGGGAGGAGAGGGAAGGCGGGCTCGTCGTCGCCGGCGGCGAGGAAGGCTTCGAAGAGGCGAGTGAAGGCCGCCTGGCGGCGAGCGAACTGCTCGCGGCAGCGGTTCAGAAACGAGAACCGGTACGGTGAGCACGCTTCGAGCCGGGCCAGGTATTCCGGCGTGTAGAACTCGCCTGCCTCGCCCGCGCAACGGAGCAGGAAGGACCGCGAGCTGCGCCGGATCAGCTCCTTCAGCGTCCCGGACTCCGCCACGCCCACGCCCTCCAGCCGGCTCATAACGCGCTCTCCGAAATGGAAAGTGCGGCTCGTGACCGTGTCGAGGGGCTGGTTTCCCGCAACTTGGGAGAAGAGAGTAAGAATACCGCCCGCGTGGTCGTCCCGAACGTCTTGCAGATCGTCTCCGAGTTGCAGCATCACGCCCCATCGGAAAATGAAGGACGCCTCCTCGGCCGTCAGCGAACCGGCGGCCAGGTAGCCGTCGGCGAGCACCGACGTTCCGCCCTTGGCGAAGCCGAGCCTCAAGACGTCCACCTCGCCGGCAGCGGCGCCCGAGCGAGACAGGCGCAGGCTGTCGAACTGTGCACGGTGAATCGCGAGCAGGCTCGAGTAGACTTGCGGATATGAGCGCCGGGGATACTGGCCCTCGATCAGGCCTACCAGTCGCCAGATGTCCTCTTCATGGGCGTTCGCCGGGCTGAGGGAGTCTCCTTCCAAGCGCCGGCCGAAGCGATTGCTGAAGCTTACCTTCTCCTCGCGAGGGACCTTCGGGTCATCCAGGTAGTTGTCGCTGTAAGGGTACAACATGCTGTAAGCGAAGATCGAAGGCGTCACCTCCATCGGACGGCCGAGGAGAACCTGCAACCCGCAGGCGGTCCAGGCGTTGCGGCAGGCCTGGAGGATGTCGGCCGCGCTCATTGCGGGGTCGAACCGCCGTGCCCGGCGGGCCAGTGCGGTCCCGACTCCCGAGAATCCGCCACCGAGCAGCAGATCGAGGTGCCGGTCCTCCATCCCGAGCCCGGCCTTGGCGAAGCGGACGAAGGCGCCGGTGAGGCGCTCGCGCACGCCGTCGCGGTCTCTCCTGGTACGAGGTAACCGCGCAACCTCGGCTTCCAGGCTGCCCAGGAACCGCGCCAGTTGCTCCTCGCGGGGAGCCTGCTCGTGCTCGCTGAACCGGCGTGTGGTCTGTGGAAAAGACGCATCACACGCCTGCCACTGTGCGATCGCGTCTTCCAGCAACACCCGCACGCCGTCCATACCCGATTGTACGGTCGAGGCGCACACCCGGTTCCGCCGGCGCCCGACCAGGGGCGGGTAGATTGTGCTGGAGCGAAATCGTCTCGGGGCGCAGGGCTTTGGCGTAGAGCGTGGGGAATGTGAGCAACCCTGTGGCTACCTGAGTGGCCATGCCTCGACACTACAAACGGTGGGGCCTACCGACAACTCCAGGACTTCCTAAGTGGCAGAACTCGCGAGAGCGCGCTCGCGCGCAGCAGGAGCACGCTGGGCTTCCCGGCTTACGCCGGCACGGAGGCTTTCGGAATGCGCTCCATGAGGTCCTTGAGTTCGGCCTGGCTCTCAGCGCCGATGGTGAAGGCGTTGACTACGTCCTTGGTCAACGTGAACCGCAGGGCGTCGTCCACCCGGTCGCGCAACTGGCCCTCGCCCAGGATCTTCATGCCAAGGACTCCCTTGCCGCTGGCCTTCATCTCGGCCATGAGCGAAAGCACGGTCTCAATCGGTCCATCCATGCGCGCGCCGCTGAAGTTGACCGGGCAGAGGAAGACTTCCAGCCATTTGCTCTTCGCCGCCACCTGCATGGCCGGCACCGAATGGCAACTAATCCCCACGGAGCGCACGAGCTTCTTCTCCTTGGCCTCGGACAGAACATCCATCAGTCCCTTATCTACCTCATCCCACTTCGGGTCCCTCCGCCCGTGCAGCAGGACGATATCGATGTAGTCCGTCCCCATCTCCTGGCGGAAGCGCTCCAGGTCACTCTTGATCTCGCTTACGGTGCGGGCGTCGGTCTTGGTCATGATGGTGACTTTATCCCGCGGGACCTTCTTCAAGCCGACCTTGATGGCGTCGTGACTGCCGTACCCGTCCGCGGAGTCCCAGAAGAAGACTCCGTTGTCGTGGGCGTACCAGAACAGGTCCGAAAGGCCCTCGGCGCCGAGTTTGCGCATCTGGTTGGAACTTCTTCCTCTGCCGATGGTGCCCGTGCCGATGGCCAGCCGCGATACCTTCACCTTTACCGGTCCAAGTTCGATCACGTCACTGGCGCGACGAACTTGCGCCGGCCACGCGTTCACCGGCAGGGCCGCGGCAGCGCCCACGGCCAAAGAGTGCCGGAAAAACTCACGTCGATTGGTTCGAGCCATCTTCCCTCCTCTGCAACAGAAACCAGTTTGACACAGAAAGCGCGGCCCCCACCGCGGTCAGGGCGCCAGCTTCAGAGCGTGCGCGGCCTGCATGGCGCTCGTCCGCTGAGCCTCGGGCGCGAGGCCGGAAATGGTCTTGGCCATGGCGGCTGCCGCTCTCCCTCCGGCCGACTCCGCCGTGTGGCAGCGTGCGCAGACAGGCTCAGCGCCCGTCAGCATCGCGACGCTGGTTCGCTCGGTGCCATGGCTGGAATGGCACACCGAGCAGGCAGCCATACTGCTTGTGGTAAAGACCTTGGCGTGCGGGCTTTGCGCGAACATGGCCGCGATCTCGCCATGACAAGCGCCGCACGTGCCGGCAAGGCGCGAGGGGGACGCGACCGATTGCGGGTCGCTCACCGCCCGTGTGTTGTGGACACCGTGGCAGTCCACGCACTCCGCCGCCTTCTTGTTGCCTTTTGCGAGTTGGACGCCGTGGACTCTCTGGCGATAGAGGGCAAGCTGATCGACGCGCTGCCCCGGCTTGTATTTGCGCATGAAGGCGGCGTCGCTGTGGCAGGTCCCGCAGAAATCGGGTGCGTCCTCGCGCATAACGCGGGGCTTCATGCCCCGCGCATCGCTCATGGCGTCATTCGCGCGTTCCGCATTCGGGTCGCCGCCGTGGCAAGCGACGCAACTGAGCCCGTTCTTGTAGTGGACATCGTCTTTGAAGATGGGGCTCGGGCCTTTCTGGACCATGTGGCATTCGAAGCAGGAATCCTTCGCGGCCCAGGCGACGAGGGCCGCGAGCAACAACAGCAGTACGGACAATGAGTGCGTTGTGGCAGTAGTCATAGAGTTGAGGAGCAGTCTATCTCACCAGTTTGGGGCAGTCAACCCGGGTTTCCTATTTGCCATTCCGGCTAGCATCGATTGCACATCCAACCGTCATTATCAGAACCGTTTATCTTAATTTCCCCGGTTGCGAAACGTGCGGCGCGTCACGCCGGGAAGATCTTGCCGGGGTTGGAGAGGTCGAGGGGATCGAGGGCGTCGTGGACGGCTCTTTGGGCCGCCAGGTCGTCGGGGCTGAAGACTACTCCGGAGAGGTTTCCAACTTCCGATACAGATCTAACGTCAACCGATCAGAACGACACTGAACGGCGCCGGATCATCAGTAAACACGGGCCGGCCAGTTCACGCTCGCGTTACAACAATAGACGCTAGAGTAAAGAAATGGAGGCACTCGACGAATTACAGGAGCACTCGCATCACGCGAGCGACGGTTTCGACAGGCGCGTTGCCGTCACAATGGCCGTGATCGCCGCCGGTCTGGCGGTTGTTTCCGTTCTGGGGCACATCGAATCGACGGAGGAACTGCTCAACCAGCAGCGGGCGTCCGACCAGTGGGCCTTCTACCAGGCGAAGGCGATCCGGCGGTACCAGTCGGAGGTCGCCCGCGACGTCCTGTTAGGACTCGGGAAGAGCGAGGCGGCTCGGCAGTACGCCCGCAACATGGAGCGTTATCAAAAGGAGTCCGACGAGGTTCAGGACAAAGCCAAGGAATTCCAGTCTGAAAGCGACCTCGCCGGCCGCAAGGCGCTCCGCCTGCACCTCGGGGAGGTCTTTCTCGAGATCGCAATCGTGTTCGCTTCGCTGGCGATCCTCACCAAGCGGACTGTCCTGTGGATGACCGCCATCGGAAGCGCGCTGATCGGGGTGGCCACTGCCGCAACTGAGTTGCTCGTCAAGTAGGCCTGGAGCAGGCCATCGATCACATGCATCACGCCCGGCCATAACGCGCGGATCGGCGAAGTATGGCTTCAGGTGCTGCGGCCCCAAGCGTTCCGGGACATGTGCGGCGCGTCACGCCGGGAAGATCTTGCCGGGGTTGGAGAGGTCGAGGGGATCGAGGGCGTCGTGGACGGCTTTTTGGGCCGCCAGCTCGTCGGGGCTGAAGACCACGCGCATGTCCGGCATTTTCTCGATGCCGATGCCGTGCTCGCCGGAGATGGTCCCGCCGGCCCGCACGCAGGCCGCCAGGATCTCCGATCCGGCCTTCAAGGCTTTATCGGTGTTCCCCGGAACGCTCTCGTCGTAACAGATCAGAGGGTGCAGGTTGCCGTCGCCGGCGTGAAAGACGTTGGCGATCATCAAGCCGTACTTGCGGCCGACCTCGGCCACTTCGGCCAGCACCTCGGTGAGTTTGGACCGCGGGATCACCCCATCCTGGACCACGTAGTTGGGCGCGAGGTTGCCGGCCGCGCCGAACGCGCCCTTCCGGTTGGCCCACCAGCGGAGCCGCTCTTCCGGGCTCTGGGCGGGGCGCACCTCCGTGCAGCCCGCTTCCCGGCAGATCTTCAGAATGGCCTCCACCTGCGCGTCCAGACCGGCGCTGAGACCGTCCACGTCGATCAGCAAGACCGCCTCCTGCCCCTCCGGATAGCCCACCCGGAGCGGCCCGCGCTCCACGGCGACGATGGCGTTGCGGTCCATGATCTCCAGCGCGCCGGGCAACATGCCCGCCGCAATCACGCCGGACACGGCATCGGAAGCCTGGCTCATCGAGTCGAACAGGGCCATCACCGTCTTGAAGCCCTGTGGCCGGCGCGACAGCCGCACCGTCACCTCGGTGACGATCCCCATCGTGCCCTCCGAGCCCACCATGAGCCCCACCAGGTCGTAGCCCGGCGTATCAAGAGCTTTGCCCCCCAGGCGGAGGACCTCGCCGTCGGGAGCCACCAGCGTCAAGCCAAGCACATGGTTGGTCGTGACCCCGTACTTGAGACAGTGGGCGCCGCCGGCGTTTTCGGCCACGTTGCCGCCGATGGTGCAGACCGGCTGGCTGGAGGGATCCGGGGCGAAGTAGAAGCCCTGATCCTGGACCATTTGGGTGATCTTGAGGTTCGGGAAACCTGCTTCCACGACGGCGCAACGGTTGCGTAAGTCAATTTCCAGCAATCGGTTGAGCCTGGAAAGGCCAACCATCACTTCACCCTTGGTGGGCACCACACCGCTGGACAGCCCCGTACCCGCTCCCCGCGGGATGAACGGGATGTGGTTCGAGGCCAGCAGCCGGACCACCCGGGCGACTTCGGCGGTGTTGGCGGGCAGCACCACGGCCCGCGGCATGCCCTTGAAAATGGTGTTGCCATCGCAGTCGTAGGCCCGCAGCTCCGACGGGTCCGTCAGTACGAACCGGTCCCCGACAATGGCTCGCAACTCCCTCGCCAGCGTTGTGTCATCCATGACGTCCGTCCTCCCCGTAGGCGCGGTCCAGCAGATCCACCACGTGCAGGATCTCGACCTGGGGCCCGTACTGCCGCACTCCCAGCTTGAGCTGCATCATGCAGCCGGCGTTGCCGGTAGCGACCGCCTGCGCCCCGGTGGCGGCGATGTTCTCCATCTTCCGGCGTAGCAGCGCATCCGACATTTCAGGCTGCACGATGTTGTAGATGCCGGCCGACCCGCAGCAGGTGTCGGAATCGCGCAGAATCACCAGTTCCAGCCCCGGAATCCGGGACAGCAGCTTACGCGGCTGGAGCCGGATACCCTGCCCGTGAGCCAAATGGCAAGCGTCCTGGTACGCCACCTTGAGCGGCACGGGGTGCGTCGGAGGAACCAGGTCGATGGCCGCCAGGAACTCGGAGATGTCCCGCACCTTGGCCACGAACCGCCTGGCCTTCTCCGCATAGGCGGGATCGGCCGCCAGCAGGCGATCGTATTCCTTGAGAGTGGAGCCGCAGCCCGCGGCGTTGGTGAGGAAGTACTCCGCGTCGGTCGCCAGGAACGCATCGATGTTCTGGCGCGCCTGCCGCCGGGCCTGCTCCAGATCGCCGAAGTGAAACGCCAGCCCGCCGCAGCAGCACTGGCCGGCGGGAACCCGCACCTCGCAGCCGTTGGCCGCCAGCACCCTGATGGTGGCGGCGTTGGTGGGACCGAACATCACGTCGCTGACGCAACCCTGGAGGAAGGCTACCTTATGCCGCCGCGCGCCCTTGGCCGGGACGACTTCGGGCACGTCGTCGCTGCCAAAATGGTCCGGCACGCGGGCGGTCTCGGCCATGAGGGCCATCCGGCCGCGCACCAACCCCAGCTTGACGGCGGCCCGGTCGAGCTTCCATCGCTGCGACAGGCGCAGAGCCCGCGCCAGCAGGCGCAGCCGGGCCGGGCTGGGGAAGACGCCGCGCATAAAGAAGCTCCTCACCCGCGACTCCCAGAAAGACCGCTTTCGAGCCGTCTCTAACTGCGCCCTGGTATCCTCGATGATCCCGCCGTACTTGACGCCAGCCGGACAAGCCGGTTCACAGGCGCGGCAGTCGAGGCACAGGTCCAGGTGATACAGCACCTTCGGTGTAGCTTCCAGGCTGCCGGCGCTCAGACCGCGGATGAGGTGGAGGCGCCCGCGAGGCGAGTCGTCCTCGATGCCCAGTTGGTCGTAGGTGGGACAGGCCGCCAGGCAGAAACCGCAGTGTACGCAGCTATTCAGATTCTTGAGGGACAACTCGGTGAGCCGGAGGGCCATCAGATGCCCCCCACGTACCGGCCCCGGTTGAGGATGCGGCCGGGATCGAAAACCTGCTTGATCCGCTGGGTGAGCTTCCACTCCGGGCGGGGCGCGCCCCACACGTTCACCCGGCGCCGCAGAGCGACCGGCCCGGATTCCAGTACCGCGTCGTCCCCGAAGGAGTCGAGGTTGTCCATCCCCCCGAAGCCGTGAAGCAGAACTGTCCCGCTCGGGACGTGAGCGATGGCGTCCATACGGATGTGCTCCGCCAAGTTGCTGATTACGCCGCTGACCCGGACGCGGAAAACCGCCCCGAACCGCTTGTCGAAGTTGATCAGACCGTCCCAGAATGACGACTCGGCGTCCCCGGTAATCGTGGCGGCGCCGGTGTGGCCTCGGATCATTTGCGACAGCCTGTCCACCTGGTAGGCGTTGTTCTCGGGACTTTCCTCCAGTGCCAGAGCCAAGCTGAACGGGCCGGGCGCTTCCAGGAGACGCGCCGGCT
Source organism: Bryobacterales bacterium (assembly GCA_963798455.1). GTDB lineage: Bacteria > Acidobacteriota > Terriglobia > Bryobacterales > Bryobacteraceae > CAWCTD01. Next base: position 1,049,472 of record CAWCTD010000003.1, on the reverse strand, counting down.
CGGGCGTAAGCACGGTCACGGCGGCGGGCAGGAGTTCCGAGTTCAGGATACTCTCGGCGGTGCTCAAAGCCTGCTCCAGCTCGCTGAAACCGTACAGGAGGGTCCTTGTGTCCGCCGGCAGAGGCCGGAGCCTGAGGGAGACTTCCGTGATGACTCCCAGCGTCCCCAGTGACCCGACGACCAGCTTCGAGATGTCGTAGCCGGCCACGTTCTTGACGACTTTGCCCCCGGTCTTGATGATGCGGCCGTCGGGCAGGGCGATTCGGGTTCCAAGCACCAGGTCCCGCACGCCCCCATATGCCATGCGGCGCGGGCCGGAACCGGCCGTGGCCACGATGCCGCCGATGGTCGCTCGATCGGCACGGGGAGGATCGAGCGGCACGGTTTGGCCGTGCCTTGCCGTCAGCGCCTGGATGTCGGCAAAACGCATGCCGGCCTGGACGGTGATGGTCATGTCGGCCGGCACGTAGTCGAGCACCTGGTTCAGCCGCTCTAAAGACAGGACCAGGTCCGCCTGCTCCAGCGGGCTACCCAGGTCTTGCCTGGCGCCGGCGCCCCAGGGGACAACCACCTCTCCGGCCCGTGAGGCGTCGTGCAGGACGGAGACGACCTCGGAGTCGGTCGAGGGAAGGGCGACGGCCCGCGGCACAAGGCCATCTACGGTATAGCAGGTCCTGCTCTCAAGGTCCGACAATTGGCTCACGGTCCAGATTACCTCAGACTCAGGCCGCCGTCCACGGACAGGATCTGGCCCGTGATAAAGTTGGAGGCCTTCAGGAAGTAGACCACCGCGTCGGCAATCTCCTCCGCGGTGCCGCCGCGCTGAGCCGGCGTGTCCTCGATCATCCTCATCCCCTCGGCGTCGATGTCCAGGAACGGAATCACTCCGGGAGCAACCGAATTCACGGTGATCCCCGGCGCCAGAGCTTTGGCCAGCGCCCGGGTCAGCATAATCACGCCGGCCTTGGAAGCGCAGTAATGGACCCTGTGCGCCCAAGGCCGGATGCCTCCGAGCGAGCTAATGTTGACGATGCGGCCCTCGCCGGTTTTCCGCATGCGAAGCGCCGCCTCCTTGGCGCAGAAGAAGACGGCCTTCAGATTCACGTTGAGCATGAAGTCCCATTCCTCTTCGGTCATCTCCAGCGGATCCCGGCGCGAAAAGCGCGCCGCGTTGTTCACCAGGCCGTAGATACTCCCCATTTGGTCTTCGAGGCTGGCGAACATCTTCTCAATCTCGGAGACGTGCTCCAGGTTGGCGCGAAACAAAGGCGCGCCGCCGCACTGCCCGGCCGTCTCGCGCGCGTCGGCCTCGGAGGTGTTGTAGTGGATGGCAACGCGCGCACCCTCGCGCGCCAGCCGAAGAGCGATTCCGCGGCCGATGCGCCGTGCGGCGCCGGTGACCAGGACCACTTTGCCCGCGAGACTAGACTGTGGGTTCTCCATGGACTTCCACCTCCTCGGGCTCCACGCCTTGGGCGGAAGGCTCAGGCAGCCTGCCCGCCAGGTTGAGCCAACTCCAGAACAGCGCCGTCGATGAGCTGAAGACGCCCGACCAGACGCCGATCACGCGCGGTCCCACCGACTGCGACGCGATTCCCGCCGCCATCATCGATAACATCATTGTGGACCAAGTCATGGATTCGATGGTGGCGAACACGCGCCCCCGGTACTGGTCTGGGACATGCCGCAGCAGTTGAGCGAAGTTGAGCACCGAACTCACGGCAACCGCGGCGCGCGACAGCGCAATGAAGATCAGCGCGGCCCAGAAGCGCTCCATCAGGCTGAAGATGACGTAGGCGCTTCCGTGAACCACGTAGCAGATTGTGATCGTCCATTTGTAACCTGTGAAGCTCAGTCTGTGGCCCAGCCAGTGAGCCAGAATCCCGCCCAGGACCAGGCCCACTCCGGCGAAGCCCCAGATGGTTCCAATTCCCGCCGCGCCGCGCTTGAATACGACTTCGCCGAAAAGGCTGAACAGGATCTGCGCCGCGCCGCCTCCGGAAGCCCAGCCAATGTTGACGAGCGCCAACCCAATGATGAGGGGAGTCTGCCCTATGTAGCGCACTCCCTCGATGTACTCGTGCCACGGGCGCACAACCTGTGCCTCGGTCAGAGAGCTTCGTTTCGCCCGGAAGCCCGTCGCCACCCGCAGATGGGAGATCGACCACGCCGAGAACAGAAACGACATGGAGTTGACCAGGAACGCCCACTGCCAGCCAAACTGACTCACCGCGACGCCGGCGAGCAGCGCGCCCACCGTCAGGGTGGTCCACTGCGTGGTTTGCGTCAGAGCGTTGGCGGTATGCAGCTCGTCGCGGCTGGCGATCGCCGGAAGGACAGAGGCCCGGCCGCTGGTGAAAAAGGGCGAAGCGAACATCAACAGCCCGCTGAGCAGATAGAGCAGCCAGGTGGCGTGGTATCGGACCGTGAGGATGAAGAGCGCCGCCACCACCGCCCGCACCAGGTCGCTCACGATCATGATGCGTTTGCGGTCCATGCGGTCGAGCAGCACCCCCGCCAACGGCCCGGCCATCACGGCTGGAATGGCGCGGGCCAGCATGATGCCGGTCACGACCATCCCGGAGTGGGTCGTCTCCAGTGCGAGGCTGAACACGGCGATGTTGTTGAAGTGGTCGCCGATTTCGCTCACCACTTGGCCGATCCAGGTGTAGCGGTAGTTCCGGTTGGCGCGGAGGAGCTGTCCGAAGGAAGGGCCGCCGCTGGCCAGGGTCTGGCCGCGGGGAGGGTTCATGGGTTCTTCTTGGCCTCCTCCCAAAGCTTGTCCATCTCCGCCAGTGTGGCATCCGCCAAACCAGTTCCCTGGGCGGCGAGCTTGCGCTCGAGGTACCCGAAGCGCCCCCGGAACTTGGCGTTGGTGCCACGCAGGGCCTGTTCGGAGTCCACTTTGAGCAGCCGCGCCAGGTTCACCAGCACAAACAGCAGGTCTCCGACCTCCTGCGCGATTTCCTCGCCGAGGTCCTGCCGCCTGGCTTCGCCGAGTTCCTTCAACTCCTCATCGAGCTTCGCCAGAACCTGGTCGGGGTTGTCCCAATCGAAGCCCACCGACGCCGCTCGAGAGGTGAGTTGCTGAGCCTCCGTCAGGGCCGGCTGGGCGCGGGGCACGCCGTCCAGGAGTCCCGCGTGTGCTTTGCCCTTGCCGCGGTTCTCGTCGCGCTTGATCTGGTCCCAGCGCTGCTTGACCTGGCCGGGCGTCTTGGCGTCGCCATCGGCGAAGACGTGAGGGTGGCGGCGAACCAGCTTTTCGGCGATAGCGTCGAGCGAGTCCTCAATCGAGAACTTATTCTCCTCGGCGGCCATCTGCGCGAAGAACACCGCCTGGAGCATCAGGTCGCCCAGTTCCTCGGCCAGGCCGCGCCAGTCTCTCGCGTCAATGGCGTCCATGACCTCATAGGTTTCCTCCAGAAGGTAGGGCTTGATGCTCTCAAAGGTCTGCTCGCGGTCCCAGGGACAACCGCCCGGCGCGCGCAGGCGAGCCATGATATCGACAAGACGGAGGAACTTTTCACCTGCCCTGGGATAACTCTCAAATGACATGGAGCCGGAGGAAACCAGAAGCGGTCTGGCCTTCCTAATTTACCACAGCGGGCAGCGCATCCTTTGGAAGGAGCTCAGGCGACTTTTCGGGGAAGGAATGCCTCCTCCGGGCAGGCCCGGACATAGGCCTCCATGCTGCGGATTAGCCTATCCACCAACAGCCTTCGGCGATACAGAGACTCCAGCTCGGCTTCGACGTTCGGGCCCTTCCTCGGGGGAGAGTACTGTTTCTTAGACATCATGGTATAGATGTACTAGGACTAGGCCATGGACCGCAATCCCCAGAAGGAAGAACGAGATTAAGTAAGATGTAGGGGGTAGTCCCCTTTGATGAGGGTATACCAAGATCCACATCAGGGCGAGACTGTTCATCCTGCGCACTCTATATTCTATTGCAGGCGTGATTGGCGCGTTCTGCCTTGGTTAGCTTCGGCGGTCACGCCGCTGCCCGACTCTTGCGGACAGATTCGGCATCAGGCCGCGCCAGGGGTCTGAGGCGGATGCACAGCGTTGAGTGCGAAGGGCGCTTCGCGGTATAGTTGACGCTTCGACCGTGGTCGCCGTCCAAAGGGTCTCGAAGGTTTACCACCTGTACCGCAGGCCTTCCGACCGCATTCTGGAAATCCTACCTTTTTTTTCCTCACGACACTGCTCTGATTTCTGGGCGCTGCGCGACGTAAACCTCACCGTCCGCCGGGGCGAGTTTCTAGGGATCGTAGGACCAAACGGCTCCGGCAAGAGCACGTTGCTGCAAGTCCTCTGCGGCATTGTTCAGCCCACGAGCGGCCGCGTGGTAACTCAAGGGCGCATCGCGGCGTTGCTGGAACTGGGCGCGGGCTTCAACCCGGAGTCAACGGGCCGAGAAAACGTATTTATCAACGGAGAGATCCTCGGGTTGTCACGGAGAGCACTCGAACGCGTGTTTGGGTCCATTGAGGCATTCGCGGACATCGGGGAATTCATCGACAGACCAGTCAAGGAATACTCCAGCGGCATGTACGTGAGGCTGGCGTTCGCGACTGCCATCCATGTGGAGCCCGAGATCCTGATCGTGGATGAAGCGCTGGCGGTCGGCGACGCCGCTTTTTCCCACAAATGCATCCAAAAGTTCGAGGAACTGAAGAGAAAGCAGGTCACGGTCCTGTTCGTATCGCACGATCTCGGCTTGGTTAAGAGGCTTTCCGACCGGGCCATCTTCATGTTGCAGGGACGAATCGCGGCCGAGGGCGCCCCGGGCGATGTGGTCAACCGATACGTGGGTCACGTGCTGGAAAGAGAGAAAGAAGGTCCCCGCCCACAGACCGACGCATTGAGGACCAGCTTCCGGCACGGAGACGGAACCAGCCAGATCCTGGAAGTTCAACTCCTGAACCGGGACGGGAATCCCGCGACGACGATCCGAAGCGGCGAACCGGCAGCCGTGAAGGTTCGCGCGCGCCTGCTGAAACCAGCGAACAATCCCGTGGTTGGCATCCTGATCCGTGACCGCCTGGGAATCGATGTGTACGGCACGAACACGCGGCTACAGCAGAAGGACCTCGGGAGCTTCGAGCCAGGACAGGAGTTACGGGTCACTTTCCGATTCGATTGCCGCTTGACCCAGCAGGAGTATACACTGACGGTTGCGACGCAGCACTGGGATGGGTCAAGCCAGGATTGGCTGGATGACGTGATGAGCTTCAGGGTGGTCGATTCGGGAGGGGTGGCGGGTTTGGTGAATCTCGGCACAGAGATCGAATGGCACAGGAGGTAGAGGTGCGCGCGGTCAAAGCCGGGAGCGGCTTTTTCGGGCACCCCCGAGGGCTTGCCACGCTGTTCATGACGGAGTTGTGGGAGCGCTTCAGCTACTACGGGATGCGCGCCCTGCTGGTTCTCTTCATGACGGCCCCGGCGGTTTCGGGCGGGCTCGGGTTCGATGTCGCGAAGGCAGCCGCCATTTACGGCCTCTACACCGCCATGGTCTACATGCTGAGCCTTCCCGGAGGCTGGATTGCGGACCGCTTCCTGGGGCAGCGCCGGGCAGTGCTGTATGGGGGGGCGCTCATCGCGGCAGGCAACCTTTGCCTGGCACTCCCCGCGGTCACTTCCTTCTACCTGGGGCTGGCCGTGTCGGCCACCGGCACCGGTCTGCTGAAGCCGAACGTAAGCGTCATGGTGGGGCAACTCTACGCGCCGGGCGACAACCGCCGGGACGCGGGCTTCTCTCTCTTCTACATGGGCATCAATCTGGGCGCGTTCCTGGCCCCGCTGGCCTGCGGGTATCTTGGACAGGAAATCAACTGGCACCTTGGGTTTGGCCTGGCGGGCATCGGCATGATCCTGGGTCTGGCGCAGTATGTCGCGGGTGGCAAACATCTGGGGCAAGCGGGTCTCCACGCCGCGCCCTTTGCCGATGCGAGCGAGGCGGCCAGACAGACCAGACGCCTGCGCCTCGCTCTGGGCTCCGTCGCGATCCTGATCGCAGCTCTGGTGCTGCTGAACCTAAGCGGCGCCATGAACGTAACGGCGCAGGGTCTTTCGGACGCTCTGGGCGTCATCTTGCTATTGATAGTCGTGTTGTTCTTCTTTTGGCTGTTCTCGACCGCGGCATGGACGCCGGTGGAGCGAAAGAGACTCGCGGCGGTAGGAGTTCTGTTCGTTGCGTCGTCGTTGTTCTGGTGCATGTTCGAGCAGGCCGGCTCTACACTCAACCTATTTGCCCAAAGGAGCACCGACAAGGACGTTTTGGGTTTTGTGTTTCCCGCAAGCTGGCTGCTATCTCTGAACGCGCTTTTCATCATCGCCCTGGCGCCCGTGTTCGCGTGGATCTGGGTGAGGCTTGGGGAGCGGGAACCATCCAGCCCGGCGAAATTCGTCCTGGGGCTCGTGGCGGGGGGACTGGGCTTCGCCGTGCTTGCCGCCAGTGCCGCGAGGGCGTCCGCTGGAGTTCAAGTGAGCCCAATGTGGCTGGTGGCCGTGTACTTCCTGCACACGGTCGGGGAGCTGTGCCTGAGCCCCGTGGGGTTAAGCGCCATGACCAAGCTGGCCCCGGCGCGGATCGGAGGGCTGTTGATGGGCGTGTGGTTCTTGTCGCTCTCAGTCGGCAACTATCTGGGCGGGCGCATCGCGTCGTTGTATGAGTCGCTTCCGCTCACCAGCCTCTTCTTGCTGATCGCGGCGTTCGGAATCGGCGCAGGTGTGATACTGACGTTTTTCGTGCGGCCCACGAAGGCGCTCATGGGCGGTCTTAAATAGAAGAGAGGGGACAATGGTTCTACCAGAGATTCAGCAGGCGTTGCGCGAACAGCACCTGGACGGCTGGCTGTTCTTCGACCACCACCGCAGGGACCCGCTGGCGTACCGGGTGTTGGGCCTGGACCGGGCGCTGGATCCCACAAGGCGCTGGTATTACCTGATACCAGACGAGGGCGAACCACGAAAGCTGGTACACCGGATTGAAGCATCGGTGCTCGACAGCTTGCCCGGCGAGGAGACCGCCTACTCCAGTTGGAGCGGGTTGATCGACGGCCTGACACGCCTGATCGGAGGCCGCCGCCGGCTCGCCATGCAATACTCGCCCAAGTGCTCGATCCCATACGTATCCATGGTGGACGCGGGCACGGTCGAGCTCGTCCGGAGCCTGGGAGCGGAGGTTGCCAGTTCCGCGAACCTGATCCAGTATTTCGAAGCCCGGTGGGACGAAGCCAAACTCGCCAGCCACGTGGAAGCGGGCCGGCGGGTCGATGCCATCCGGCGTGCCGCATTCGAGCTTGCAGGCGAGAGGACACGAGCGGGCGTGGAGCTTACCGAATGGGAGCTGCAGCAGTTCATCCTTTCGAGATTCGCCGAGAGCGGCCTGATCACGGACCACGGGCCCATCGTGGGCGTGAATGAGAATGCCGCCGACCCGCACTATGAGCCGAGCCAGCAGGCGAGCCGGAGAATCCAGCGCGGCGACCTTCTGTTGATCGACATGTGGGCCAAGCTGAACCAGCCGCGCAGCGTGTATTACGACATCACCTGGACGGGGTTCTGCGGCTCACAGGCGCCGGCGGAAGTCGAGCGCGTCTTTCAGGTGGTCCGCGAGGCCCGCGACCGCGCGATCCGGCGCGTCCAGTCCGCCGCCGAGAAGGGCGAACCTCTGCACGGTTTTGAAGTGGACGACGAGGCCAGGGGCTACATCAAGTCGCAGGGCTTCGGCGATTATTTCGTGCACCGGACCGGCCACTCCATCGGCGAGGAGGTCCATGGGGCCGGAGCGAACATGGACAACCTCGAGACCCATGACGAAAGAAGCATCATCCCTTGGACCTGCTTCTCCGTCGAGCCCGGCATCTACCTCGAGAAGTTTGGCGTCCGCCTGGAAGTGGACGTGTTTGTCGGCGACAGAGAGGCGAAAGTGACGGGTGAGATCCAGGAGGAACTGGTTCTTGTCTAGCAGGCTTGCGTGTCTGGTCCTCGCTGCCGTCCCGCTCGCGTCCCCGGCGCAGGGCCCCGTAGTCACGACGCTCGACTTGCAGGACGGGCAGGCAATCCTGAGCTGGATCAGCACTTCCTCGTTCCGCTTTTGCCGCTCCTGGGGGGACCAGAAGTGCGCGCCGCGAACCGCGCCCGTCGATGATGACGTGAAGGTGGCCAGGACGGAGACGCCGTCGCATATTCGCCTGAGCACCGAGTACGTGGTCGTGGAGATCGACAAGAAAGACGGCCGGCTTCGCGTGCTGGACACGAAGGAAAAAGAACTGATGGCGGAGACCGCGCCGGTGGAGCGGAGCGGACCGGCCATCTCGGTGGAGCGCACCGCAGCGTCCGACGAAGCGTTTTACGGCCTGGGAGTGAGGACGGACGCGCGCGCCGACGCGCGGGGGCAGATCGTCGACAGCACCAAGCCTTTTCTCGTCTCCAGCCGCGGCTACGGGCTGTACCACGAGAGTCCGGGAGACTACATCTTCGATCTGGCCTCCACGAAGTCGGATCGGTATCGCGTCAGCGTGGGTCCCAGCCAGTTCTTCGAGTATTACTTCTACTACGGGCCGACATTCAAGTCCATCCTGGAGGAGCACAGGCTGGTGGTGCTCCCCCGCGGCGTGCAGGACTTCGGCGTCTTGAGCCGGGCGAGCATTCCGAAGTTCGCGACGCTCGTGCCCGCGCCCGCGGCGGGATCGTGGGCCACGCTGGCGGACTCAGTGCGTTCTCTGGTGCATGCTTCGCTCTCCGCCGTTATGAATCCGGTCTTCGACCTGGCGCCCTATCGAGACGCCTCGGGCACGCTTTTTCGCCGCGCCGTGGAGTTGGCATCCGTGTCCCCCCTCATCTGCGACACGGATGCTGGTCCCCTGGCAGAGGACCGGCGCAAGATCCAGGAGAACCTCCTGCAACTGAGACGCCGGCTTGTCCCGTTCCTGCTGGCATACGTTGACGAGACGGGCAACCGTGGGTACCCAATGATCCATCCCCTGGCGCTGCAATACCCGAGTGACACGGAAGGAGGGAAATTAGCGGATGAGTTTCTGCTGGGCGATGAGATTCTGGCCGCGCCCATCTTTGCCGAGGGCAGCCGGCGGACCGTCTATCTGCCGATGGGCAACTGGACGGATCTGTGGACGAACAAGGTCTACCCAGGGCGGCAGAGAATCGAGATCGAGGCCCCGGCAGATGAAATCCCTCTCTTCGTGAAAAGCGGCTCGATCGTCCCCTTGGAGAGCGAGCACGCCGGCGGGCCGATGGTCCTGCACTACACACCGAAACTGGCCGCCGAGTTCTTCCTGTACGAGCCCGGCCTCTCCGAGTACAGCCAGATGCACGCGGCGCCGGCGTTGGATCTTATGCGGCTGGAGATCGAGTCAAAGAAGGCGCGCACCTACGAATGGATCGCCCATCACTTGCCGGCAGCCCGTGAGGTCAAGACAGGCGAAACGGTTCTGGCCGAAGTGAAGGAGCCGAAGTCGCTCGGCCCCGGAACCTGGTACTACGACCGGGACCAGCAGAATATCCACATTATGGTGCAGGTCCCCGCCGGGCAAACCCGGGTGACGCACATCTCCTTCTGACAGACGGAAAGCGAGACACGGGTTATTTCAGCTTTCCTTGCGGGCTAAAAGGATGTCAACGATGCCGAGCGGCTCTCGCAAGATCCGACGTTCCGGTTGATCGCCAAGGCGGAAACCATCGATGGCCCCTGGGTGTAGAATCGATGGTGGTCAGGAGGCCAAATCGGAAATTCCGGCTGAAGAACTAATTAGCAGTCGCTTGCGGAGACGTCAATTCACCTATTGTTGACTGTCACCGATTTTTTCTCACGTCCGCAGAGAGTGCAGAGAAGGAGTGCATATGCAGAACAGATTTGTGGCCCTGGTGGTTGCAGCGCTGCTTTCAGGATTTCAGACGCCTGCCGGCATCGCCTGGGCGCAAGAGCGAATGATCGACCTGACCCACGTCATTCAGCCCACCGCCCCGGATGCGCAGCGGAAATTTGTGGTCCGCATTCATAACGCGCTCGAAGAGATCCCGGGCAAAGTGCGGCCGGAGGGGGAATGGTACGTGATGTCTGACGTGGATCTGATGGGACATGTCGGGACGCACATAGAGGCGCCGTTCCACTGCCTGAAAAAAGGGGCGGACCTTTCCCAGATCCCGCTGGACCGGCTTGGCGGCGATGCGGTGATCCTGAATCTCGTAAACGCGAAGGCGGAGGGCGGGGTCACCCTGCAGCAGGTGCAGGACGCTGCAAAAGTGGCCGGAGGGGTGCGGAAGGGAGACATCGTCTTCTGCAGAATGGGACCGACTCCTTACTTTTCCACCGCCCCGCTCAAATGGCTGGTCGAGCAAGGGATGAAATTGATGGGGGTGGACTCCGCCGGCGTGGAACTCGCCGACGACAAGACGGCGGCCAACGTCAACCATCTGGTTCTGTTTCGTGCCGGGATCCCGCTGATCGAAAACCTGGCCAACCTCAACCGCGTAAGCCGCCCGCGCGTGAAGGTCTATGCGTTGCCGGTTCCCGTCCGCGGACTGGATGCTTTTCCGTTGCGCGTCATCGCGGTCGAATGAGCTAACTCTAGGGTCCGAGCGCCAGATTGGTATCGATGGGGTGTCCCCATTCCTGATAGCTACTGGTAAGCCTGGCGATGCGTCCGGCAAGGCTCTTCATCGACGCGGGCGTTCTTTCATACTTAGTAGTCAATCGCGTATGGACACGGGGCCGGTCTCGTCCGCATACTGTATCTGACGGAGCAATCGTATGAACCAGTTGGAGTTGAATCGAAGGCAACTGATGCAGGCGGCCGGGCTGGTCGAACGGGCTTAGCGGCGCGCGGCCGATCGCGGTGCCCGCGAGTTGGAACGACCAGTTCGAAGACTTGCGCGACTACTGCGGCACGGCGTGGTATCAAACGCGATTCGAGCCGCCGGCCGGTTTTGGGGCCGAGCGCCGGGTCTGGCTTGACGGGGAATCGCTTGGCCGTCACGAAGGCGGCCACCTGCCTTTCCAGTTCGAGGTCTCGGGCAAGCTGCGCGCGGAGAACCTGCTGGTTGTCCGGGTGGACGGCCAACTGGCGCCGGACCGCGTCCCGCCTGGGCGCGTGCCGAGCGACCCGCTGGACACGTTCTCCAACGAGCAGTATCCGGCCACTACCTACGATTTCTTCCCTTTCGCGGGAATCCATCGTCCGGTTCTGCTTTACACGACCCCGGTGGAGGCCATCGCCGATCTGACGGTCCGCACCGGCATTGACGGTCGCCAGGGCTGCGTGCGCGTCCACCTGGAGACGACCACGCGAGCGTCCGCGACCGCGCGCTGTGCGGTAGGATTCCACCAGCGCCCAATAGGTGTGGCGCTTGCCGTCCTTCCGCCGGTAGCAGCGCCGCAGGTACATACTGCAATCCTACGGATCGCCGCCTCATTTGCAAGAGGGTAGGTCTTCACTACAAGCGCTTCTGGCGTACTTGGTCCCCATGCGCGTGCCGCCGCACGGTGAAAACAAACGAGAGCCGTCTTGGTTTATCCGAAATCCGTGCGCCGAGCCGGCCCAAAAAAATTACCGGCGGGCTGGAACTGCGGAAGTTGGGCTAGTAGCCGGAACGCTGGCGGGATTCGACCTCACGCCTGATATCGAAGTTATTCCTGAACCAGGTTGGGGTGCGCTTTGCCCAATCGCTCTGTGGATACCTGAGGTGGAGCATCCGGAACGCAGCGCGCGTCGTCTTCCAGGTGTCCACGTCCGCGCACCCATAATGGCCGCTCCTGACGAGGTCGTGGAGCGCCTCAGGAATGCGGGGGTCTTGGCGGTGCGACTCCGCGTATTGGAGGACGATACTACCAAGGAAGTCGGTCGCGGAGCTGAGAGCCCCAAGCTTCGCAAATTCGCGCTTGGCCTCCGCCGATGCATCGCCGTCGAGAAACTCCGGGCCCACTGCACTAGCCCGAAGTTCCAGGGCCTGAAATAGGACAATCCCTGTCGGCTCCGTCATTTGGCTTTGTTTTGACTTTCTAGTTGTAGCCACTAAGGAACACATTTTTCTCTTGTATTCCGCTGCAGAATCCTTTATCATTAGCTATGCCATCCAGAACAGGTAAGGTGCATGTGGCCACCACATCCCGTACGTACAAGGGCAGGCTCTACCAGTCCCACCTCCTCCGCCGCACCTTCCGCGTCGGCTTCCAGGTCAAGCACGAAACCCTCGGCAACATCTCCCACCTGCCGCCCGACCTCATCGATCTCATTCGCCGCTCCCTTGGCGGCGAGAAGTTCCTGCCCGCCTCGCAAGCTTTCCTGGTCGAGCGCAATCTCCCCCACGGCCACGTCCAGGCCATCCTCGGCTCCATGCGCCGCCTCGGCCTCGACACGCTGCTGGCCTCCAAGCCCTCGCGCCAGCGCGACCTGGTCATGGCCATGATCGCGGAACGCCTCCTGTATCCGTGCTCCAAGCTCGCCACCACGCGGCTCTGGCAGACCACCACTCTGGCCGAAGAACTGAAGGTGGCCGAGGCCACCGAGGACGACTTGTACCAAGCCCTGGACTGGTTCCTCGCCCGTCAGGCCCGCATCGAAAAGAAGCTCGCCCAGCGCCACCTCCAAGACGGCTCCTTGGTGCTCTATGACGTCAGCAGCAGTTACTACGAAGGCCACACTTGCCCGCTGGCCCGCCTCGGCCACAATCGCGATGGCAAGCGCGGATTGCCGATCATCGTCTACGGCCTGCTTACCGACAGCGAAGGCCGCCCGGTGGCAGTCGACGTCTATCCCGGCGATACCGGAGACCCCACGACGGTTCCCGGTCAGGTGGAGAAACTCCGCCAGCGGTTCGGCCTCTCGCGCGTGGTCCTGGTGGGGGACCGCGGCATGCTCACCGAAGTGCAGATCGGTAAACTCAAACAGCATCCCGGACTGGGCTGGATCTCGGCGCTGCGCGGGCCGGCCATTCGCGAACTGGTCGAGAGCGGAAGCCTGCAACCGTCCCTGTTCGACGAAATGAATCTGGCCGAGATCCGTTCGCCCGACTATCCCGGCGAGCGCCTGGTGGCCTGCTTCAACCCACTGCTGGCCGACGAGCGCCGGCGCAAGCGAGGCGAGTTGATCGAGGCGACTGAGAAGGACTTGGGCAAGATCGCCGCCCAGGTCAAGCGCCGCACGCGCACTCCGCTCGGCGAGGTCGAGATCGCGCTGAAGGCGGGCAAGGTCTTGAACCGCTACAAGGTCGGCAAACACTTCGCTCTCACCATCGCCGACGGCCTCTTCGGCTGGACTCGGCGAGAAGAATCGATGCGGCGCGAAAGCGAACTGGACGGCGTCTACGTGGTGCGCACCAGTGAGCCCAAGCGCCTCTGCTCGGCCGAAGATACGGTGCGCCGCTACAAGAGCCTGGCGCAGGTGGAACGCGCCTTCCGCAGCCTGAAGGGAATGGATCTGCGGATTCGCCCCATCCATCACCACGCCGAGGATCATGTGCGGGCACACATTCTGCTGTGCATGCTGGCCTTCTATGTGGAATGGCACATGCGCAGAGACCTCGCCCCTTTGCTGTTTCAGGACGAGGAACTCAGCCAGAACCGACCCCGCCGCGACCCGGTGGCGCCCGCCGAGTGCTCCGCCTCCGCGCAGGCCAAGAAGATGGATCGCCTCACCGCCGACGGCTTCCCGGTCCACAGCTTCGACACCCTGCTGCGGGAACTCGCCACGCGCTGCCGCAACACCTGCCGCATCCCTGCCGAACCCAGCGCCGCGACCTTCCAGCAACTCACCCAGCCCACGCCCTTGCAGTCCCGCGCCTTCCAACTCCTGGGACTGTAGCCAGAAACAGGAAGGTCAATTCTGCGCCTTCCCGCGTCAGATCAGTGAGATAGTCTCTGACGCGAAATGGAACTTCGGACTAGCTGACCGTTGAAGGAGGTTGAGTGTAGGGCTGTACCAATACCCGTCATTGGCGCGCGAATCGAGTTCCATCTCGATATCCATCGGGCACCACCAGTTATCGCGGTAGTTGTCGAGCTTGCCGGGCGCCGACTGCCGGGCGATTCCCGAGGCGAAGTACGGCCGGGCCTCGGGTCGGTGTAGCAGAAGGAAAGCGGCGGCAAAACGCCGGCCATCCTCCGTTGTCTCGTGCAGGTATCCGCTTGTGAGAAAAGCGAGGTCTGGCTGGACTTCGGCCAGCTTTGTTGCGATCTCCGAGAGGTCTTCGCCGAGCATCAGCCCTCGCGTGAGCGCCGTCATCAAAGCCTCGCTCCGCAGATCGAGAGGCAACAAACCTCGAAGCGCCGCTTCCTTAAGGAGACGGAAGGGTGTCTCGCGGTTCAGCACGCGCGTTGCGTCGCGATCGAGTAGTTCACCTGTTTTGTGCAACTTCGACCCTTCCAGGTCCCCATAGAGGACAGGACCCTCGCCCAAGTTGGTTTGCACCGTGAGCATGACCGGCTTGCGCGCGGCGAAATGCAGAAAGTCGTCGAGGGTTGGAGCAGCCAGCATGCGCAGGCCACGGAAGAGATTGACGCTGGACGGAAGATTCTTAAGGGCCGCACTGGAGAGCAGCAAGTTCAAGCCGTCCCGCGCGGCGGTCTTGTCGCCGAGCTCCAGGTACATACGAAAGAGGTGAAAACGAGCTGTCAGATAAGCTGAAGGGTCCTCGCGAATCGCCGCGGCTGCGTCAACGAGGCCTGTGCTCTTTGCGACGGTCCCAGTCGTGTGCGATAGAGCAGCAAGCAGCCACGCGGGCGAGCGGGTCTGCTTCCATCGGGAAAGGGCGTGAGGAAATACCGAAGAATCGCGCGATTGGAAGCTGAAAACCCAATCGCTGAGATCGGCATCGCGAAAGCGTGACACATCGGCAGTCACCGGCTTCGACGGAGGAAAGATCGCATTTGGATCAGCTCCGCCGATGATTCCGTCGTAAATATCGGTGTAGTTCCACAATTCCTCGCGCAGGCCATCGTCCTGGCCCTTGGTCGAGAGAAGACGCGCGAGTTCGTGGAAGTAGTGTTGATCTCTCTCGCGAATGCCGGCCCGCTCGACCAGGTTCCAGGTCATGCCGTGGATAGGCGCCAGCCTTGAATCCGCAAGTATGCTATCCGCTTCGCTGCGGAGCTGAGCGCCGGCGCTGACAGCCGTCGTCTGATCGTCTGTCATGCGGAGAAGCGTTCGCACCACGAGGTACCGGGAGAGCGCGCTCCAGGGCGATGCAGCGTCACGGCTGATGAGGCGGAACCGATCCAGAGCCGCCTGGTAGTCTCCGGCATAGAAATGGGCCGCTGCGATCTGGTAGTCGCGGTCAGAGCGAATGAGTGGTGGCAGTTCGGGAGAAGCTTCGGGCGGAATCGCGAGCGGGCCCCACTGGCAGTTCTCGAACACCTGGTCCTGCGCGCCGATCCAAGAACGGAATGCTTGGCTGTCAGCACCGAACCGGCTGCGGCGTGCATTCAGAGTGTTAGTGGCGACACGGAAAGCATCTTCGGCGCAGTTAAGCGCGAAGCTGTGCGTTTCGGGGATGTAAGCCAACTGCCCGTTTGTGATGAGGAGCGTGGGGGGCGGCGCCGGGGACTTGATCCGTGACCGCGCCTGGCGCCACTGCGCCGGCCAGTCCGTGCCAATGTGATCCCACGAGCCTGTTTCACGATCTTTGTAGTAATCACGCGCCTGTTCGCGTTCCCTCGAGTTCATGCCGATGCCGTTCAAATAGCGGTAGGCGATCACAAGATAGGAGCGGGCGAACGTGGGCTGCAAGACGCCCAGACGGCCGTCGATGAATTCGCCGCGCGGCAAATCCGGATGGCGCTTGAAGCTGAAGACGGCCGTAAAGAAATCCGGCGCACACGCCTTCGCGAGCCACCAGGCGGCCGGTGCGAGCAGACCGAACGAAACGGAGAGAACCAGGAATCGCTTCATGGCAGGAAAGCCTCTCGCGCGGCGCGCACTGCCGCGGGCGACCAACTCTGTGGTTGAGCGAACAAGTAGCCGCGCTGGTCTTTCCGTGGCCTGACCGGCTCTCCGTACCCCAAATTGACACCGATGCTTGCCCGGCAGCCGGGGAAAACGAATTGACCGCCTCTCTGGAGCCGGGTGATGACTGCCGGACTTGCTTGTCCCATGTAGAAGGCCATGGGCACGACTTCATCTACCGGCAGCCCGGCAAGCCAACTCTGCGGGCTGTCACACCATGAGACCAGGGCGGTGACGGACAGGAAAACGTCCGGCCCAAGGCGATCGCGCACATCGGCAAGTAGCTGGCGGTAGAAAGGCCAGGCGGAGCGCGGAGCATCGAAATCGATCTGCACGCCTTGCGGGTGCTCGAGCGCAGCGATTTCCGCGACCATTCTCACAGCCAATTGGCGCTGCGCTGGAGTGAAGGCGGGCAGGCTGGCCCCGTTCCCGGTGTCGTAATCGAACCGGACGACCACCATCCGATATGCACCCGAAGGAATCCGGACAGGGACATAACGTGGCACAGGAGTCACCTGACTTTGGCCCTCGAACCAAAGACTGAGCGCCAGATACGCGATGCCAATGTCACCGTCCTTCAGAGCGCTAAAGTCGTCATCGGCGAACCACGACCAGAGCATGAGCTTCGGCGGTGCCTGTTTTCTGGTATTCGGGACAGGGCCGGACGCGACGATAACCTGCGCCGCGAGCCAGAGCACGGCTGTCACAAGCCGGCTTAATCTTAGCGAGCTCATGATGAGTAGATTGTAGCCGAACCGAAACTGACCCGTTGCCCACTATGGACACGGGACCGGTCTCGTCCGCATACTGTATCTGACGGAGCAATCGTATGAACCAGTTGGAGTTGAATCGAAGGCAACTGATGCAGGCGGCCGGCTTGGCTACGCTGGCGCAGCAAGCGGCCACATCACAGAGCACGGCCCCGGAGACGAACACGGCCGGAGTGGTGGGGCTCGCCCTCTATCCCCAAACCAACGCCTCCCGCCAAGTCATCGGGTTGGATGGTTTCTGGGACTTTCTGCCCGATCCACAGGAGGAAGGCCGCAAGTCGGGCTGGTCGAACGGGCTCAGCGGCGCGCGGCCGATCGCGGTGCCCGCTAGCTGGAACGACCAGTTCGAAGACCTCCGGGACTACTGCGGCACGGCGTGGTATCAAACGCGATTCGAACCGCCGGCCGCCTTTGGCGCCGAGCGCCGGGTCTGGCTCCGATTCGGATCCGTGAACTATCTGGCCGAGGTCTGGCTTAACGGGGAATCGCTTGGCCGCCACGAAGGCGGCCACCTGCCTTTCCAGTTCGAGGTCTCGGGCAAGCTGCGTGCCGAGAACCTGCTGGTTGTGCGGGTGGACGGCCAACTCGCGCCGGACCGCGTCCCGCCCGGGCGCGTGCCGAGCGACCCGCTGGACACGTTCTCCAACGAGCAGTATCCGGCCACTACCTACGATTTCTTCCCCTTCGCGGGAATCCATCGTCCGGTTCTGCTTTACACGACCCCAGTGGAGGCCATCGCCGATCTGACAGTCCGCACCGCCATTGATGGCCGCCAGGGCCGTGTACGTGTCCAGTTAGAGACGACCACGCGAGCGTCCGCGACCGCGCGCCTGAGGCTCCAGGGCCATGGCCCCGATATTCAAGTCGAGGTCCCCGTCAACGCCCAGTCCGCGGAAGCCGAACTGCGCATCCCGGATGCTGCCCTCTGGGAGCCGGGGCAGCCGAATCTGTACCGGCTGACGGCCGAATTGCTGCGCTCCGGCCAGGTCATGGACCGTTACTCGCTGAACGTGGGCATCCGCTCCGTGGAGGTCCGCGGCGACGCGCTGCTGGTGAACGGGAAGCCGGTCTTCCTGAGGGGATTCGGCCGGCACGAGGACTTTCCGGTCGCGGGACGCGGCCTGGTGCCCCCCGTGGTCATCAAGGACTACGCTTTGATGCGCTGGATTGGGGCGAATTCGTTCCGCACGTCCCACTATCCTTACTCCGAGCAGATGATGGACATGGCGGATCGGCTCGGGTTTCTGGTGATCGATGAGACTCCCGCGGTGGGTTTGTTCTTCGCGGAAGCCGGATTGGAGCGCCGGCTGAATCTTTGCCGCCAATTTACGCGCGAGATGATCGCCCGCGACAAGAACCATCCCAGCGTGATCATGTGGAGCCTGGCGAACGAGCCGCACTCGACCCGACCGGCGGCGAAGCCCTTCTTCCGCACGCTTTACGATCTGGCGAAATCGCTGGACGACACTCGCCCTGTGACGGTGGTGAACCTGGCCGGCGTTTGGGAGGAGTCGTTCGAATTCCTGGATGTCGTCTGCGTCAACCGTTACTACGGCTGGTACAGTGAGGCCGGCCGCCTGTCCGACGGCGTGACCAAGCTCTCGGCCGAGCT
Organism: Bryobacterales bacterium; assembly: GCA_963798455.1. Taxonomy (GTDB): domain Bacteria; phylum Acidobacteriota; class Terriglobia; order Bryobacterales; family Bryobacteraceae; genus CAWCTD01. Next base: position 1,031,128 of record CAWCTD010000003.1, on the reverse strand, counting down.
GGACAAGCTGCACTCGGCGTTCCCCAAGCCCATGATCATGTCGGAGTTCGGGGCCGATGCCGTGTCCGGGCATCATGCGCAGCCGCCCGAAATGTTCTCCGAAGAGTACCAGGCGGAGATGATCGGCCGGTATCACGATCTGTTCCGCACCAAGCCATACATTATCGGAGAACACGTCTGGAATCTCTGCGATTTCAAGACGGGGCAAGGCACCCATCGCGTGGGCGCTTTGAATCTGAAGGGGGTCTTCACCCGCGACCGGCGGCCCAAGCTGGCCGCGCACACGCTGCGGAGGTTGTGGGGCGCGGGCGCGTAGGCCCTCCGGCTATATTGGGTAAGTGCCCGTCGCTTCGCGAGAGTTCCAGATCTTCGCCAAGCCGATCGGCGCCGTGTGCAACCTGGAGTGCCACTACTGTTACTACCTGAAGAAGCACGACCTCTATCCGGACGCCGTCTCGTTTCGCATGACCGACGACGTGCTGGAGTATTACATCCGGCAGCACATCATGGCCTGCCCGAGTGATACGGTCACCTTCTCATGGCATGGCGGTGAGCCGACGGTCCTTGGCCTGGACTACTTCCGGAAGGTTGTGGCACTTCAGCGCCAGCACAGGCCTTTTGGCCGGCGCATCTTCAACGGCATCCAGACCAACGGCGTTCTGCTGGATGAGGAGTGGTGCCGTTTTCTCGCGGCGGAGGGCTTTGGCGTCGGATTGAGCCTCGACGGCCCGGCGGAGTTGCACGACTGCTACCGCGTGACCCGGGGTCAGGAGCCCACTCACAAACAGACCATGCGCGGGTACGAACTGCTGCGCCGGTACAAGATCCCGTGCGACATTCTCTGCGTGGTACACGATCAGAACGTCCGGCGCCCCTTGCAGGTCTACCGTTTTTTCAGGGAGATCGGCGGGAAGTATCTGGGTTTTCTCCCCGTGGTGGAGCCGATGCCCGAGGCCGAGGGAGGCGTGAGCCTTCACAGCGTGCCCGCCGAGGCTTACGGCACGTTCCTCACAACCATCTTCGACGAATGGCTGCGGCGGGACGCCGGGCGGATCGCGGTTCAGATCTTCGAAGAGGCCTCCCGCCCGGTACGCGGGCTGGAGCACTCGCTGTGCATCTTTCGCGAGACCTGCGGCGACATCCCGGTGATCGAACACAACGGCGATTTCTACTCGTGCGATCACTTCGTCGATCCGGAACACCGCTTGGGCAACATTCGGGAGACGCCGCTGGTAGAATTGCTCGACAGCCCCGAACAAACCGCCTTCGGGCAAGCCAAGAGGGACGCGTTGCCGCGCTACTGCCGGGCCTGCGACGTGCGCGACATGTGCAACGGCGGGTGTCCGAAAGATCGCTTTCTACGGACGCCCGACGGAGAGCCCGGTCTGAACTACCTGTGCGCGGGATTCAAGGGCTTCTTCAACCACAGCCGGCCGTATCTCGCGAGGCTGGCCTCCGCGCCACAGGTCACGCCTGTGAGGGCCGCCCCTAAGGCGGGCCGCAACGACCCATGTCCGTGCGGCAGCGGCAGGAAGTACAAGAACTGCTGCCTCGCGCGCGCCCAGTCCTGAAAGCAACCGCTCCCTGACGGCCGCGGCTCGGAAACCGCTCTCAGAGCCGCGCGCGTCAGCAAGCGGTCTACTGATGCGGGGCCGCCATGGCCTTTCGAAGGCGCTGCTCGGCGTCGGCGCTCCAGTACCCGCAATCGAGCTGAAGGAAGACCGAGGTGTACGGCAGCGTCATGTTGGTCTTGATGATCAAGACACGGAAGGTCTGGCCCGCCTGGTCGAGCAGCGAGATGATCTTCTCGTGTTCCAGGACATTCACCTCGCGCTTTTCAAGCAGCTTGCCAAGCTGCTGGCGGTAAGCCGAGATGCCCGGTGCATCTTCCTCCCGGACGAACTTCAGCTCCTGATCGGTGTAGATGATCGGCCTGACGTGTCTGGATGCGGCGACGGCCGCCAGTGTCTTTTCGACGACCTCGATCTGATCGGCGCCGGAGACGACGGTCTCAATCCCGCTGCGTGATTGAGCGGGATAGGCCGAGTCGGCGATGACAATCCAGTTGCGGTGGCCGAACACGGGGATCGTTTCCTGGAGCTTCTGCTGCCAGCTCGGGCCGGCACTGCCGCTTTGAGACGCGCAGCCGGCAGCCACGGCCATAGACACGATGATCAAGCCAAGACACGCGTGGTGCAGGCTCATCCCTTGATCCTTTCTCAATTCCTTGTGCCCATACCTCGTCGTCAGACCGGCTGCCCCGTGGGCCCAGGGCCGTAATCGCAAAGCGCTTCCTTGATCTTGAGACCCGGCAGCTCGATCCGCGAGAGGTCCGCCGTGCCGATGCCGACGGCCTGGGCCAGCTTGATGGTGTTGTCGCCGCGCAGGAACGGCTTCTCGCCGCGGTCGGCCAGCGGGTTGTAGCCCATGACCGCCGTCGAGACCGCATCCGTGCACACCGGGTTTCTGCCGACAAGGAGCAAGCCGGGCTTGATGAGCTGGGTGCCGGCGTTCCAGACGCCTTCTCCGCCGCGAATCGATTCGATCCCGTCCACGATGGCCAGATCGACGGGCCGCGCGCCCACCAGGTCCGTCACGATGCGAGGGATGCGGTACCCGGGTTCGCGCGGCGTGGACATATTCAGTTCCTGCGGCACGCCTTTGGGCGGCGTGATCTTGCCGTTGTGGCACACCGGGCCGCGCTCCTGTTTGGGATCCTCGTTCCCACTCTCGCCGCAATCGCCGCCGTACAGCGAGCACGGCGTGTTGCCGAAGTTGTTCTTCAGCGACATGGTCACGCTGGCGAACCAGTGATTCTTGAGCTTGGACATGGAGACGTAGACGTCGCAGTCGGTGAAGGAGTGGTTCAGGTCGAAGGCAGGGAAGATGTATCCTCCCGATGGGACCTTCAGCCTCTTGTATTCCTTGGCCTGTCCCATGTTCTGGGTGTTTTCCCACTCCACCTTGCAGCCGACGTTGTTGATGGCGTTCAGGTCCAGGCCATAGCGCGCCCACAGGGCCGGGTCCTGGGACGCCGGGAAGAACGCCTCGATAATGCGGATCCGCTGGGCGCCGGCCTTCGAGAGCAATTGCGCTACGGCCAGCACGGTCGCCGGATTATTCCGATAGGGCATATCCGGCCGTTCCGGATAGCGCACGGGATTCCCCGTGAGGTTGAGCTTCACCGCCACGGTCTTTCCCTTGACCAGCCTCCCGATGCCGCCGATCTGGTCCATCAGCCGGTTCATGGTCCGGTACATCTCCTGGTCATATGTGCGGCAGCGCGCGATCGCCACCGGCGAGGCCGGCGGGTCGGCCGCCAGCGCCTTTCCCACCGCCAGGCAGCCTGCGCCGGCGATCAGTTCACGTCGCGTTAATTGTGTTCCTTGCATAACCGCTCCCTTCTCAGCATAAGGCGCTTACACTCGGACCGCTTTGTTCCCGTCCCACGCGTACATCCTCGCGTCCCGAACCGCCAGCCTGCCGAGCAGCGTGGGCAGCGTGGAGGTGTAGCCCGTTTCGATGTCCAGCAGCGGCTTCTCTCGGGACTTTACACAATCTAGCAGGTTGCGCACGAGGTGGATGGTGCCCTCGTCGCTGTTGTCAGGTCTTCGAAAGTTGATCGCCTCCAGCGGCGTGGCGCCCGAGCCGGGCCGCGTGCTGGCTGGAAAGACGCCGAAAGACTCCCGGTTGACGAACAGCGCGCCCCTTGTTCCGCAGAAGATGTCGCCGTAGGTGCTGATCTTGGGGATCTCGGGCGGCAGCCACGGCACCGTCCAGCTTTGGAGAGACATCACGAAGTTGTCATAGGTCCAGGAGACGGAGACCGTGTCCGGCATTTCGTCGGTGAGGGAGGGGTCGTAGCGAACGTACTGCGCCGCGGCCGCGGCTGTGCGAGGCGCAGTGGCCTGCATGAACCAGTGCGCGACGTCCATCAGGTGCACGCCCCAGTCGGTCACCAGCCCGCCGCCGTAGTCGTAATAGGAGCGCCAGCTTCGCTGCCGGCTCGACTTGTAAGGGCGGCGGGGCGCCGGCCCCTGGAACATCTCCCAATCCAGGCCCGGCGGAGGGTCGGTGGGACTGTCTCCCCTGCCGCCGTAGAGACCGGAATACATGAGCATGACCAGGTAGACCTTGCCCAGCGCGCCCTCCTGAACCATCTTGGCCGCCCGCTGGTAGTGCTCGTACCCACGCTGCTGAATTCCAACCTGCACCACCCGGTTATACTTCTTCACCGTCTCGACCGCCCTCTGGCAGGGCTCGATCTCGTTGGACAAAGGCTTCTCGACGTAGGCGTCCTTGCCGGCCTGGCAGGCTTCCATGAGGATCGGGCAGTGCCAGTGGTCTGGCGTGGCGATGAGCACGGCATCCACGTCTTTCCTCTCGAGGACGCGCCGGTAGTCGCCGTACATCCCGACCGCAGCCGGATTGAGGTTCCCCTTGGCCGCCGCAGCCTCCAGGTTGGGCCGGAACACGTCGCACAGCGCGACCACTTCGAGGTCCGCATTCTTCTGGAAGAGCTGCATCACGTACGTGCCGCGCGATCCTGTGCCGATGACACCGAGGCGGATCTTTTCATTCGCTCCGAGCACCCGCTGGGCGCTGGCGGCCGTCAGCGCCGCCGCTGAACTGCTCACGAACGACCTTCTGCTTTGCATAGGCTCCAATTCCCGGATAGCTCAGAATATACACCAAATCGGGTCCGGCTGAGCCCCTTTTTACTTCGGCGGCATCGTCACGCAAGGCGGATGAGCCGATGGCGCCGCGGCTGGCCCCCGGCACTAGGTACGTTGGTGGCGCATGCTACGATTCCCTTATGGCAGCCAGCGGCCGCCACGGCCCCAGGTGGACAAGGCGCGCTCTGCTGTGCGGTTTGGCGGGTACGGGATGGCCTGGCAGCGCGGCCCTGGGGGAGCGTTTCCCGTCCGAAGTGGTCACTTACGCGGACCCCGCCACGGAATTCCCCGTGCTGCGGCTCACCAACCCCTCCTCGACCAGTTTCCTTCCTGCTCAGCCCGCACGAGCTCTGCCGCGCAACCGGAGCTTCCTGCTCTATTTTTCGGATCGCACCGGCAAGCCGCAGGCCTTCCGGATGAACCTCAGGACCGGCGAATCGGACCGGCTGACCGACGCCGCGTCGCTGGATGGCTCATCCATCCGCCTGATGCCGGACGAGCGCAGTTTCTGCTATCTCGACGGATCCTCACTCTGGCAGACAAGTCTTTCCAACTTGAAACCACGCCGGATCTATGGGGTTCCGGACGGCTGGGAGTTTGGCCGGGGACTCTCCGTGTCGGGCGACGGCCAGCGGGCGGCCTTCGTCGAGAGGCACGGGCCGCAGTTTCGGCTTCGGCTGCTGGAGCTCACCCGGGGCAATGTCCGGACCCTGCTGGAATCGGACCTCCCGCTCGGCGACCCTCTCCTCCGGCCACGCACGGCCGGCCTCATCTGCCGAAAGGGAGAGAGCGCACCCTGGCTGATCAGCTACGATGGCCCCCCGTACCGCCAGCTCAGACTGGCTCCGGGCGGCGTCGGCCCGTGCTACTGGTCCGGCGACGGAAGCTCGATCCTGTACCTGAGTCTTCCGGAAGACAAGCGGGCGTTGAACTCCATACGCGAACACATGCCGGATTCATGCGCGGACCAGCTTGTTTCCCCCACCAGCCAGTTTGCGGCCTTCGCGCCCGACGCCGATGCTTCGGTATTCGTGGGCGCCAGCGCCAACCGAGCGTCTCCGCATGTCCTGCTCCTGCTCCGCGCCACGCGCCGCGAAATGACGCTGTGCGAGCACCGTGCCTCCAACCCGGCCGCCGTCTCTCCGGTGTTCACTCAAGACAGCCAGCAGATCTTCTTCCAGAGCGACCGTCATGGCAAACCCGCCATCTACTCCATGCGAGTTGACAGGCTGGTGGAGAAGACGGACACTTAGTGCGGACGAGAAGGCTATGGGGAAGCTGATCTTTGCGGCCTGCTTCTGGCTGGTCTGCGCCCAGGCGGCCACACGGCTGCTGGTCACCGTGGTGGAGCAGAAATCGGGCGTCCCCGTGGCCGGCCTCCGGGCGCAGGACTTCAGCGTTTTCGATGACACTCAGCGGCGCCGCGTCGAGTCCGCCGAATCCACCCCAGGGTTGATGGATGTGATGCTGCTGCTCGACACCAGCCTGTTGGGAGCGGTGGTGCAGCCCGTGGCCGAGAGCATGATCGGGCAGCTCCAGCCCAGAGAGCAGATGGCCGTGGTCTCCTTCCACTCGGCGGCGGACCTGATCCAGGACTTCACCTCCAGCCAGGACCTGCTGCGGCGCGCCGTCGGCTCCGTGAAATTCGGCAACACGCCGCGGGTGCTTGACGCACTGTACGCGGCCATCGACGGCGGCTTTCAGGCGAGCACGTACCGCCGCGTCGTCATTCTGCTGACGGCCGGCGTGGAGGGCCCCAGCCGCATGGGCGAGCGGGAGGTCGTGAAACTGGCGCGGCGCAACGGCGTTTCCATCTACCCGGTCTTTGTCCTCAGTCAGGAGAGGCCCATGTTCGAACGGCTGGCGCGGCAGACCGGCGGGGCCTGTTTCGAGTTGCGCGAAAGGCAACGCACGCTGGATGCAAAGACGGCCCCCCGCATCTTCGAAGTTTTGCGCTCTCCCTACACGCTCACCGTGGAGGGCAACCTGACCTTGGGGGAAAGAGTGCGGATCGAAGTGAAAAGGCCGGAGAAGGTTTTCGTCTCCGGCCTTCCACTCGACTAGAAGGGTTCAGCCTCATCCCCCCAGGCCGCCGGTGCGAGCCGAGGCGGGTCTATTATTAGGTTAGGATTGTCCCTATGCTCCAAATCACATGGCTCGGACATGGCACCTTTCAATTCCGGCTCGACTCCGGCGAGGTCATCCTGATGGACCCGTGGATCGACGGCAATCCCGTTTATCCCAAGGATCACACCATCGATCGGCTGGACGCGATTCTGATCACCCACGGGCACTTCGACCATATCCACGACGCGGTGCCGCTGGCCAAGCAGCACTCCCCCAAGGTGGTAGCCATCTACGAGACCTGCGCGTGGCTCGAATCCAAGGGCGTGACCAACACCATGCCCATGAATAAGGGCGGGTCCCAGCAAGTGGGCACGGTCGTGGTGACCATGACCCACGCGGTCCATAGCTGCGGCATCCAGGACGACGGCAAGATTATCTATGGGGGCGAAGCCGCGGGCTACGTTCTGGAGTTCCCCGGATCGCGGCGCCTCTACTTCGCCGGCGACACCAACGTGTTCGCCGACATGCAACTGATCGAGCAGCTCTACCGCCCGGAGCTGGCGATCCTCCCCATAGGCGACCTGTTCACGATGGGCCCTCGGGAGGCCGCGGCCGCCTGCCGCATGCTCAAGCCGAAAAAGGTGATCCCGATGCACTTCGGCACTTTCCCGCCGCTCACGGGCACGCCCCAGCGATTGGCGGAACTGCTCGGCGATTTTCCGGAGCCCCAGGTGTGGGCCCTCGAGATCGGCAAACCGGTTTATTGGTAGACCGCCGTGTTCAAGGTCTTTCGGGGGCGCTCCGTCGCGTGGGTCGTGCTGGTGCTGGCAAGCGCGGGCACCCTGGCCGTGCTGGCCGCCCTGCAATACCGTTGGATCAACGAGGTGAGCGAGGCTGATCGTGAACGCATCCAGGTCGGCCTGGAAACGGCTGTAGGCCAATTCCTGCAGGATTACTACACGGAGCTGGTGCGTGTGTGCCTGGAGTTCCGCTCCGACCCAAGGTTGCGGGGCCCGAACGAGTGGGACTTCTATGTCGAGCATTATGACGACTGGATGCACACCGCGCGGCACCCTCAGCTCGTGGACAACTTGTACATCTGGGAGGCCGATCACAACGGCAAGCCCCGCCTCGTACACCTGAACCAGAGCAGCATGCGGCTGGAGCCTGTGGCCTGGCCGCCAGTCATGCAGCCGCTGGAGTCCCGATTCGAGGCAAGCGTGCGCCAGGAACAGCGGGACAACCGTCGGAACGCGGGGCTGTTTGCCTGGACCATCGACGAACGTATCCCGGCGCTGCTTCGTCCCCTGGTCCAGTTTTCCCCTTCGATTGGCGGCCAGGGAAGCCCCATTGCGCGAATCGTCGGCTACGTCATCGTCGGCCTGAACCGCGAGTACTTGCGCCACAACTTCCTGCCGGAGTTGGTGGCACAGCACTTCGCGGAACGCGGCGGGCTGGCCTATCGCGTGGAGATCACCGATCGCGAGAGCCCAGGAGGATTCCTGTACCGGTCCCAGCCCTCGTTGCCGCCACTTTCGCCCGGCAAAGCGGAGGTTTCCGTCAGGCTCATCGGTCCCCCCTTGCCGGACCTGTTGAGGCTCTCGTTGGAAACCGCGCCACAGTCGGATCAAAGCCGGATTGGGATTCAGCCGCGAGGCCCCCGCGGAGCTTCGGTGATCCTCCCGGACGAGACAGGACCGGCCTGGCGGCTCCTGGTGGAGCCACGCTCGGGCTCGCTGGCCTCCATTGTGGCCTCGCTGAAGCGGCGCGATTTGGCGCTGAGCCTGGGCGTGCTGCTGCTGCTGGCGATCAGCATGGCGCTCGTCATTGTGTTCGCGCAGCGGTCGCAGCGCCTGGCGAGGCTTCAGATGGATTTCGTGGCGGGAGTTTCGCACGAACTGCGCACGCCGCTGGCGGTCATTTGTTCCGCGGCCGAGAACCTCGCGGATGGCGTGGTGGATTCGGGCGCCTCGGTCAAGCAATACGGCGAACTCATCCGAAACGAGGGCCGCCGGCTGGGAGGCATGGTGGAGCAGATTCTGCTCTTTGCCACCGGACCCGGCAGACGCTACGAGCTTGGTCCTGTCGACGTGGGCGGGGTCGTCGAAGCCACACTGGCCGAGGCGGCGTCCACCATCGAAGGCGCCGGCTTCACAGTGGAGAAGAGGGTAGATGCGGAATTGCCCCGCGCGTTGGCTGACGAGAGGGCTCTCAAGCAGTGCCTGCAGAACCTGATCGGCAATGCGGTCAAGTACGGAGGCGCCGGGCGGTGGATGCGCGTCCGTGCGATGGTGGCCACGGAGGCCGCCGGGCCGGAGATTCAAATCAGGGTGGAAGACCGCGGACCAGGAATCGAGGCGGCGGAGCTGGAACAAATCTTCCAACCTTTCTACCGGGGTGCGTACGCGCGCTCGAAGCAGACGCACGGCACGGGGCTGGGCCTGAGCCTGGCCAAGGAGGTGATCGAGGCGATCGGCGGCAGGATCACGGTCACCAGCGCGCCCGGCCGCGGAAGCGCGTTCACCTTGCATCTGCCCATCGCCTGGCCATGACACTATGAATGCACGAATCCTGATTGTGGAAGACGAGCCGGGATTGCGGATGACGCTGGGGGACCGTCTACGGCGGGAGGGGTACGTGGTGGAGACCGCCGCCGACGGCGTCACCGGCTACGCGCGCGCGTCGGGCGAGCCGTTCGACCTCATCATTCTTGACATCATGCTGCCAGACAAGAGCGGCCTGGACCTCTGTCGCGACCTGCGCCAGCGCGCCATCCTCACCCCAGTCCTCATGCTTACCGCGCGCACGCAGACCAGCGACAAAGTGGTCGGGCTCAAACTGGGGGCCGACGATTATCTTACGAAGCCCTTCGAAATGCCGGAGTTACTGGCCCGCGTCGAGGCTCTGCTGCGGCGCGCCTCCCAGCCGGCTTACACGGGCGGCTCGGTGTACCAGTTCGGCTCGGTCAGCGTCGATTTCTCGAAGACGGAGGTGGCTCGGGATGGACAGCCATTGACGCTCTCCGCCAAGGAATTCCAGTTGCTTCGCTATTTCATTGAGCACCGCGGGGAAATGCTATCGCGCGAGAAGCTGCTCACGGAGGTCTGGGGCTACGGCGTCATGCCGACCACGCGAACGGTGGACGTCCACGTGGCATGGCTGCGTCAGAAGCTCGAGCCTGATCCCAAGGAACCGCGGTTCATACTCACCGTCCACGGCTTGGGGTACAAGTTCGTCGCCTGAGCGTTGGCGCCGGCATTTCTGGGCGGCAATCCGCATCCTTAACACAATCTTAACAAGTCCTTTGGTAACAATATCTTGCCCGGATGGATCTATCTAATCAGGCGGCCGAACAAAGGCCACCGAGATTTGAGAAACTCAGGAGGGCAGTATGAGCAAGAAAGTTTACACGTTGCTTTCGGTTTCAATGTTGGTGGCGGCACTGGCAGTGCCGTTGTCCGCGCAGACCATGACGCTGACGGCCAACATCCCGTTCGCGTTCACGATTGCGAACAAGACCCTGCCGGCTGGGGAGTACATGATCCGGAACGCAGGTAACCCTTACGTTTTACTCTTTGAGGGAGAGAATCACAATGCCGGCGCGCTCACTATGGTGAACCACGAGGCGGTGGTGAGGACGGAGCACCCGGCAGCGGCCACAAAGCTGGTTTTCAACCGTTACGGGACCCAGTATTTCCTGTCCGAAGTGGTGAATGGCTATGCGGCGAGCGGCTTTGTTGTGCCGATGCCCAAGGCGGAGCGCGAGTTGACCAAGACCGCCTCGGCCGAGCACTTTGAAGTCCTCGCAACGCTGGCGCGGCGCTAGGCCGCTGAACCTCGATTGACTGCCCTTCGAGGCAGCCCGCGGCAACTCGACCACTCAGAGGGGTCGGGTTGCCGCTCTGTGTTTCTTGCGGGCGCCGGCATTTCTGCGCGGCAGTCCTCATCCTTAACACAGTCTTAACAGGTCCTTTGGTAACAACCTCTTGCCCAGAGGAATCTGTCTAATAGGAGGCCGCAACAAAGACCACCGGGATTCTTGAAACTCAGGAGGGCAGTATGAACAAGAAGATTTACACGTTGCTTTCGGTTTCGATGTTGGTTGCGGCACTGGCGGTACCGTTGTCCGCCCAGACTCTCACGCTGACGGCCAACATCCCGTTTGCGTTTACGATTGCGAACAAGACCCTGCCGGCCGGGGAGTACATGATTCGAAACGCCGGGAACCCCTATCTTCTGATCTTTCAGGGAGAGGAACACAATGTCAGCGGGCTCACCTCGGTGAACCACGAGGCCGTCGTGCGAACTGAGTCCCCGGCAGTGGCCACCAAGCTGGTTTTCAACCGCTACGGGGACCAGTACTTCCTGTCAGAAGTGGTGGATGGCTATGTGGCGAGGGGCTTTGTGGTGCCGATGCACAAGGCGGAGCGGGAACTGGCCAAGACCGCTTCGGCCGAGCGCCAGGAAGTCGTGGCTACGCTGGCGCGGCGCTAGGCCGCTGAACCTCGATTGACTGCCCTCCGAGGCAGCCTGCGGCAACTCGAACACTCAGAGGGTTCGGGTTGCCGCTCTGCATTTCTTGCTAGCGCAGGCAGTTCTGGGTGGCAATCAGCGCCGTTAACACAATCTTTACAAACTCAATGGCAACAATAGCTTAGCAGCACGAATCATATAAGTAGGAGGCCTAGAAAAGGCCACCGAGATTTGAGAAACTCAGGAGGGCAGTATGAACAAGAAGCTTTACACATTGCTTTCGGTTTCGATGTTGGTTGCGGCACTGGCGGTGCCGTTGTCTGCGCAGACCGTTACGATGACGGCCAACATTCCGTTCGCGTTCACGATTGCGAACAAGACCCTGCCGGCCGGTGACTACATGATCCGGAACGGCGGAAACCCAGACGTTCTGATCTTCCAGGGAGAGGATCACAATGCCAGCGGGCTGAGCATGGTGAACCACGAGTCCGTCGTGGGGACTGAGCGCCCGGCAGCGGCCACAAAGCTCGTTTTCAACCGCTACGGGAACCAGTATTTCCTGTCCGAAGTAGTGGATGGCTATGTGGCGATGGGCTTTGTGGTGCCGACCCCCAAGGCGGAGCGTGAGCTGGCCATGAGCGCATCGGCTGAACGACACGAGATCGTAGCCACGCTGGCCAAGCGCTAAGCCTCAGTATCCAGGCTTGACTGCCCTTCGAGGCAGCCCGCGGCAACTCGAACACTCAGAGGGTTCGGGTTGCCGCTTCGTGTTTCTTGCCGCTCAGCAAGCTCGGCATCTCTGCTCACTGCGACTTCGCCCGCCGGAAGCGGGCACGGGCCGAGGCCGTCATTCTCTCGGTCGCATACTGGAAGATCAACCGCGGCGCCTCGTCCTTCCACCCCAGCAGGAACGCCTCCACAGGCTTGGGTTGTCTCTTCCACGCCTCGCGCAGGAACCACCCCAGACCCTGATGAACGACGCGCTCGGGGTCCATCATCATTGGCCGGAGGAATTCCACGAGCGGCTTGACCTCCTTCCGCACCTTGAGCAGTCCCAGCATTGACACAGGGACTGCGCGCCGCTGGTACTTCAGCTTTGAGGCACGCCACGGCGCCAAGGATTCCAGGGGAATGGTCCCGTTCGCCAGCAGCGGCCCGATGATCTCGCCGCACAGCACGTCCGTGTGCGCCCAGTTGCCGATGCCGGCTTCGAACCATTTGGCCAGACCAGACACGGCCTTCTTGTCCAACTTGTCGCGGAAGTTCTTCAGGAAGCGGACGGCCAGCGCTCCCTCCTCGTACTTCGAGCTTCGAAAGAGGAGCTCGCCGAGCTTCAGAAAGCCCCGCGTTCCCATGCCTCGGTACTTCTCCAGCCACTCAGCCTGCTGCTGATGCCAGATGGGGCTGTCCTTGTCGAGCAGGCCCCAGGAATCGTAACCTTCCTTGAAATAGCGCGCGTACTTGTCCGCCTGCTTCGGGTCAGCGTTGGCCTCGCAATAGGCTCGGATCTCGGCTGCCAGCAGTTCCGCTTTGGTCATGGTGTGCGCTCCGGTGCGCCTCCCATGATCTCACGGCCCGCAAGAAAGCTATGGACGGGATGGCCCGCTAGCGGTTCAGCAGCTTCATCAGGTCCGCTGGGCGCCGCATTCCAGTTCTAGCAGAAACCTGTCGGTGCTACGATGCCAGGCATGGCCGGGGGGTGGTTTACAGGCGTTAATGGGCAGCTACCCTCAACAGGGTATTCCCCCTGGCGAGAAGCGAAGTATAATTGTAAGAGTCAGTTCAGGAATCTCCCGTGAGCGATTTGCCATTGACCCCATTTGATACGATCGAAAGCGCGCAGGACTACATCGACCTGTTGGTGGAGGCGATCGAGGAGACCCGGCGCGATGTTGGCGCCGAAATCCGGATGTCCACAGGCCCCGGCGGGGGACGCCGGGCGCAGGCGCTCCAACTCGTGGCCTTGAACCTCAACAAGCTCTCCAGCCACGTAACGAAGAGCCGCCGGATCCTCAACGACCTTCGCTCCTTACGGCGCCTCCTGCTGGAAGAGCGGAAGCCGCTCCCCGAGGCCGAACTGGAAAGCAAGACAGTCGGCGCGGCGTAGGAGCCCGGGTCAGAACGATTGTCTGGAGAGCTCCGAGAAGTCGCCCGATATAGGTGTAAGCCTGTACTTGTACGAGTACGGCTGATCGCTGGCGATGCGATACGGAGGTAGCGGGAAGGCATTCTCGCTCCAACTGTTGACCCCGCCCACGCCCATCTGTTTGTAATCGAGGTTCAGAGACACCTGGGGACGTCTTGCCAGCTTGAAGCTGTAGTCGGCGCCTTCGATTTCGTCTTTGGGATAGTGGTGGGCGCTGACGCTGAGCACGGGCGCGCCTACCGCCAGTAGCCCTATGCCCTTCTGGTTGGTAAGGGCCACCCAGCGGACGTCCACCTTGTTGCTGTTCTCCTGCGGCCTGGCGAACTCGTTCCACTGCGCATCCACGGTGGACTTGTAGACTCCGACCTTCTCGAACTTCCGGTCGATATACGTCGGCGCGGGCCCTCGCCCGTACCAGGCGATGTTCTCAAATCCCGCAGCGACCACGAGCTCCGTGCCGACGCGCGGCATCATGGCGAGCTTGTTCCTGCCCGGCTGGTAGGAGGCTTCGACGATCACGTCGCCGCTGCCGTAGACGGTGTAGGTGAGGGTGTACGCGGCTCCCACAGAGACCAGGTCTGCCCGCACTGTCACCCTGGCGGAGCGGTCGTCTATCCTTTGGACATCGACGTTCCTCACGCTCCAGCCCGGACCCGCCGCGCGCCAGATGAGCAGGTCCTGAGACGGATCCTTCGCAAGCAACGGCTGGACCACCCGCCATCCGCCGATGTCGTTCTCGGTCATAGCTCGCCAGAAGTCCGGCACGGGACCCCTCTCGAGCAACACGGTCCCCTTGTAGGCATACTCGGTCAATAACCCCAACTGCCTGTCGAAGGTGATGGCGAAGTCTGGGCCGGAGAGCCGCGGCCGGTTCCCCACGTCGGAGATAACCAGAGGAGGCATCTGGGCGGTGTCGATCCGCGGTCTGGCGGCCTCCCAGGGGAGTTTGAACTGCTCCCAGGAAATCTCATGTCCTTTTTTCGCCCAAGATGTGTCGTTCTTCAGCACAAAGCTGAGATTGAGCCAGTACTCGACGCCCGGCTCGGGATTGACGGCGGGCAGGGCGATGATGAACTCCTTCTCCTGCTTCGGTTCGATGTCCAGGGCGGGGAGCGTCCCCGAGGCAATCGTCCGTCCGTCGGCCTTCACTTCCCAGCGGCCCTCGGCGAGGTCCCTGGGATTCACGAAGTCGAACCAGTTCTTCACCTTGATGCGGCCGGCCTTCAGGTCAACAGCCGAAGCGTGCAGGTAGCGGTAGACGTACTTGATGGCCCACAGGCCGCCGTGCGGGTTGCGGTCCGCGCCCACCAGTCCGTTCTGGCAGAAGGTATTGTCGTTGAAGAAACCAACTCTGTCCTCCCACCAGCCGCCGTAAGCGAGAAAGGACTTCTTACCACCGGGTGTCTGGTATTCGGCCGGCACCGGCTGCCGGATGCCCTGGTCCACCCAGTCCCACACGAAGGCGCCGGCGGCGTTGATGCCCGAGTAAAAGATGTCCCAATACTCTTTGAGAGCGCCGTTGCTGTTTCCCATGGCGTGCGTGTACTCGACCAGCAGCAGGGGCAAGTCAGGGCGGCTCTTGGCGTGCCTGAGAGCCTCGTCGGGCGTCGGGTACATCCACGAGTTGAATTCGGAATTGTTGCCGCCGGAGCGGATGCTGCCTTCGTAGTGGAACGGGCGTGAGGGGTCGCGCTGCTTGACCCACTTGAAGACCGCTGCCACGTTGGGCCCGTCGCCGCTCTCGTTCCCCAAAGACCAGATGATCGCCGAGGGGTGGTTCTTGTCCCTCTCGACCATTCGCTGCACGCGGTCCAGGTAGAGCGGGCCCCACGCGGGGTCGTTGCTCAGGCGGTTCTTAGCGTCGTTGCCGTAGCCGTGACACTCGATGTTGCCCTCGTCGATAAGGTAGAGCCCGTAGCGGTCGCACAGCTCGTACCACAGCGGGTCATTGGGGTAGTGCGAGGTGCGCACGGCGTTGACGTTGAATTGCTTCATGATCTCGATGTCCTTGATCATGAGGTCGCGGCTCAAGTAGTGCCCCGTATCCGGGCTGTGCTCGTGGCGGTTCACCCCCTTCAGCAGAATCACCTGCCCGTTCACCCACAGCCGGGAGTTCCTGATCTCGATCTTGCGGAAGCCGATGCTGGCGGGGATCGCTTCGATCGGCCCCCCGGCGGCGTCATTGAGGATAAGCAGCATGTTGTACAGGTAAGGCGTTTCGGCGGACCATTTCCGCGGATTGTTCACGTTGACCGAGAACAAGACCTCGCCCTCCGCGCCGCCCGCCTGGATCTTCTGCGCCTGGGGCGCGAAGACCGGCTTGCCCACCGCGTCGAGCAACTCCATCGTCACCGAACCAGGCGCGAGGTTGCCCCCATAGTGGATCAAGCTGGTCTTGACCCTGAGAGTCGCGTCGCGGTAAGCGGCGTCCAGGTCGGTCATGACCTCGAAGTCACGGATGTGCTGGCTGGCCGTGCTCCACAGGTAGACGTCCCTGTAAATGCCGCTCAACCGGAACATGTCCTGGTCCTCCAGGTATGCCCCGTCGCTGAAGCGATAGACCTCCACCGCGACCTGGTTGTTGCCGGGCTTCACGTACTTGGTGATGTTGAACTCGGCGTCGGTGCGGCTGTCCTCGTTGTAGCCCACTTTCTCGCCGTTCACCCACACGTAGAACGCCGAATCCACCCCGTTGAAGTGCAGGAAGGTCTGCCTCCCGGCCCAGGCCTCGGGCAGGGTGAAGGCCGTCCGGTAGGAACCGACCGAATTGCGGTCCTTGGGGACAACCGGGGGCCCATCGGGGTCCATGGGGAACGGATAGATGATGTTGGTGTAAATCGGGATGTCGCAGCCATGAAGCTGATAGTTGGAGGGCACCGGGATGGTGCGCCACCTGGCGTCGTCGAAGTCCTGCCGGTAAAAGTCGACCGGCCGGTCCGCGGGCTTGTCCGAGCAGTGAAACTTCCAGGCGCCATCGAGCGACTGAAACCACGGCGAACGCGTCCGGTTCCCTTCCCTGGCGAGAGCCGCCGACGGGTAGGTCATCATGGTCGCGTGGGGTCTGTCGACGTTGACCTTGTAGACCGATACGTCGTCCCATTCGGGCCGTTGTTGAGCGAAACCCGGAAGAGTGAATGTCAGAAGGAAGCAGGCAACGAGTCTCATGGCCGTGACCGTGTACCATTCTATTCCATGGGCTACAATGGCTTTGCCATGAGGATCGTGAAGGAGATCTTGCCGTTCGCATTGTGCGCCGCGCTGTTCGGCCAAACAGCGTCTTTTCACGAAGACACGCTGCACGGGCGCCGCGCGTTCGTTCTGGAGAACGACAGGATGCGCGTGAGCACCCTGCCGGGCGGCGGTTTCATCGGGGAGATCCGCTTCAAGTCCGCGGACCCGAAGATGAGCGTCAATCCGATGAGGGTGCCTCACTATCAGACCATCGACCCGTACGCGTACGACCTCGACAAGCACGGCGCCATCTATGGCACCGACATCCAGCGTCGCCTGATGAGCGGCTACATGGGGCACTTCCTGTGCTTCCCGCAATTCGGCCCCAGTTCTCAGGCCGAGTTCAGCCTGGACTACGGCCAGCACGGCGAGGCTCTGGCCGTCGAATGGAAGCGGCAGAAGGTGGACACCCGCAAGGACGGTGTGACGCTGGTGTATTCGGCGGATCTGCCAAAGACCCAGTTTCGGGTGGAGCGGGCGATCACGCTGCCGGCGGACGAGACCGTGGGCTACGTCGAGGAGTCGGTCGAAAACCTGGCGATGTACGACCGCCCGATCCAGTGGGTGCAGCACGTCACCTTCGGCCCGCCGTTCCTCGAGCTGAACAAGACCTTTGTAGACGCCCCGGTGGCCAAGGTCGCCCTGCGCAGCGGGCAGGGTTTCACCGAAGGCACGTGGCCGGAGTTGAAGACCGCCCAAGGCCAGGTCACGGATTTGCGCGTGTTTTCGGGGCGCGGAAACACCTGGCTGATGGACACATCCAAGCCCAAGGTTTACTTTACGATCTACAACACGGACTACCCCGTGCTCCTTGGGTACATCTTCCAGAGCGCGCAGAACCCCTGGGTGCTCGACTGGCAGGAGAACCAGAGGGTGAAGCAGATCCCGTGGGACGGCAAGGTCATCGCCCGCGCCATCTGTATCGGCGACTCGCCCTTCGCCAACGGACTGCGTAGTGCCGTCGAGCGCGGGAGCATCTTTGGAGTGCCGGTCTTCGGCTGGATATCGGCGCGAGAGCGCAGGACCGAGACGTACGCGTTCTTCCTGGCGGAGATTCCGCTGGGGTTCAAGGGCGTAGCCGACCTCCGGATGGAAAACAGCCAGATCGTCGTCGTGGAGCGGGAAACCGGCAAGAAGATCTCGATCAGGAGCGCGCGCAAATGGTGACCTTCCACCTGCCGCGATAGGGTGCCCAGATGCCCGCGTCCTACATGCTGCTCCGCCTGCTGATGGGAGCGTTGTGTCTGTTCTTCGCCTACTACATGGGCCGATCCCTGGGCGCGAGGATGGATGGCAGAGCCACCAACGCGCGGGTGATGCGATGGGGTCTCCGGGTCGCGGTGACGGCACTGGGCACGGCCTGGGGCGGCCTCGATGTGGTCACGCTGCTGATGCTCGGCCTCGCGGCCCTGTCCGCCGCCTACGGCTACTACGCCAGTCAGCGTCCCCGCCCACCCGGCGAAGATCTCAGCAAAGTGCTGTTCCCCAAGGAATAGGTTTCGGCGGCCAGGATCACCAGCGCAATCCACAGCAGGTCGGCCAGCAGAAGGTGGATGATCTGCATCCAGACCGGAGCCAGCAGGGCGATGTTCACGATGCCGGCGGCGGTTTGTACAAACACCAGCGCCACTACCGCCAGCGCCGCCAATCTCGCGCCCGGCGCCGGCTTCGACTTCAGCGCCGCAGCCGCGGCCAATACGAGAAATACTCCCGCGGCCAGGGCGATCGCGGGGTGTAGCGGCCGCAGCCGCAATAGGGCGTGCGCGGAGGGGGCTAGCTCCTGCCGGATGCCGGCCTCCACGCTCGAGGCGGGGAACAGCGTGTCGCCCAGGGCCGCCAGAGCGCCGCTGATCCCCAACAGGATCGCAACGGGAAGCACGCTCAGCGTCAGCTTCGGCCTGTTCCGCAAGGCAATGACCGGAACCGTGACCTGGGCGGACCAGGCGGTCATGGCAATCATGGCCAGCAGCACCATGGTGTTCGCCAGGTGCGCCGACATGTACGCGGCACGCCCTGCCGAGGCGTTGTGCGCCACATAGTTGAAGAGCACCAGACCCGCTCCCAGCAAAGCCTCCAGCACCAGGAACAGGGCCGACAGCACGGCAAAGCGCCGGGCGCGGTGGCCCCTCGGAAACACGCGGAACGCCCAGGCAAACAGGCCGCCGGTCACCAGCAGCGACAACCCGCTCATGAGCCGGTGGGTGTACTCGATAATGGTCTCCGCCGCCGGCGAGCGCGGAACAATCTGGCCGTTGCACAGCGGCCAGTGGCCGCCGCACCCGGCTCCCGATCCGCTGACCCGCACATAGGCGCCCCACAGGATCACAAGCAGCGTGTATCCGAGCACCATCCAGGCAAACCGCCGGAACGCGCTGACCCGTTGTTCCAAAAGCACAGCCATCACAGTACCATGCTCAACCCGATCATAGGCGTGAACTGGTGCAGGATGCCACGGGCCGGTTGCGGCCGCCGGCGGTTGCCACGCCTGCCGGAGCAGGGACGCTGGCGTTCACGAAGGTGCGCGTGGGGTCAGTGGCAGAGCCCCGCGGTCTCCAGCCGCGTGTACCGGGCGATGGCAGTGAAGTCGCGGTCTCTGTGCCAAACCGGCACGCCATTCTCAATGGCGATGGCCGCAATCAGGCAGTCGACCGAGGAGCGGATGCTGACGCCCTTCCTGCGCCCTTGCCTGAAGATCTCCGCAGCCTCGAGATAGAGGCGCAGTGGAACCGGGTCGCTCAACACCGGCAAGGCCAGAAATGCCTCCCTGAGCTCCTCCCTCGCGCTCGCCTCTCGCAGTCCCTGCAACACCTCCTGGAGCACGGGCGCGCAAGTGGCGAATTGCAGGATGTCATCCGGCCGGAGCTTCTCTCCCAACCTGCCGTTGAGCAACTCAACCCAGACCGAGGTATCGACCAGGATCACCTCTCACCCTTCCGTTTCGGTCTCCGCGCGCGAAGGGGCTTGTCCTCCCTCATCCTCGACAGGTCGCCCTCCCAGAGGCCCTTGCCGAAGAACTGGCGGACACCGAGCAGTCGCTTGACCCTGAGGGCCTCGCGAAGCGCCGTGTTGACGGCGGCGGAGTAGGTCTTGCTTCCAAGCACGCGAGTCGCCTCTGAGAGAAGATCCGCATCAAGCACAAGATTTGTGCGCTTCATGTGTATAGCTTATCACAGGGAACGCCGCCCGAATCTCCTCGTCCATTCCAGATCTCCGGATTCGAATCTGCCGCTCGGGGGTGGAAAGCACTGGCCGTTCTATCATGGACTCATGACAATCAAACCGATTCCAGAGGGGTTTCACACGGTTACGCCGCACCTAACGGTGCGTGACGCGGCAAAGTACATCGATTTCCTGAAACGAGCCTTCGGAGCCGAGGAGGTCAGCCGCACGCCAGGGCCGGACGGGAAACTCATGCACGTGCAGATGAGGATTGGCGACTCGCCGCTCATGTTCCACGATCCCATGCCGGCATCCGGGCAGCCGCCCACGAGCGAGGGCCACTGGCCCCTGGTGCTGCACCTCTACGTCCTGGATGCGGACAAGACTTTTGCCCAGGCCGTCGCGGCAGGCTGCCAGGCCACCATGCCCCTGGCCGACCAATTCTGGGGAGACCGTTACGGCCACGTGCGAGACCCATTCGGCTTCACCTGGGCCATTGCCACGCACAAAGAGGACCCGACGCCCGAAGAAATGAAGAGGCGGCAGGAAGCTATGTTCGCCAGCAGGCGCTGAGCCCTGCCGCGGCTCAAGAGTCGCCGGAAACGTCAGTCACAGTGAAGTACACGCAGTCGGGGTGATGGAAGACCAGGGCGCTGACGCTGGCTTCGGGGTCCATCATGAAGCCGTCTGTGAGCGCGACTCCGATTTCCTCTGGATGCAGCAACTTCCATATGCCAAGCTGATCTTCCAGATTAGGACAGGCGCCATAGCCGAAACTGTACCGCTTGCCCCGGTAGCGGGCGGTGAAGCGGTCGTGCATGGTCATCGAGGGCGGGTCAGGGAAGCCCCAGTCCTCGCGTATGCGCCGGTGCAGCCACTCGGCGGCGCCTTCGGCCGTCTCCAGGGCCAGCGCTTGAATGGCATGACTGCGGAAGAATTCGCCCGCCACTTTCGCCGCTTCAGCTCGTTCTCGAATCCCCTCACCCGCCGTCACCACTAAGACAGCAATGTGGTCGCGCCGGTCGTCCACCGGGTCAAGCACATAGTCGCTCAGCGAGAGGCCGTCCGGGCGCGCCTGGCGGCCGAACTGGAAGGTATGGACAGGGGAGGCCGCGCCTGGCTCAAACAGGTGAACCGAGTTCCCTGCCCGCTCGGCCTCCAAGAATTGCCATACGGCCCGGACCTTCATGAACTCCGAAGCCCAGCGCTTCACCTCTTCCACCTGGTGGAATAGCTCCACGGCTTTCTGGTCGTGCTCCGACAGTCGTTTCTCGAAGCTGCCTCGGAAGCCGAGGTGCTTTCCGTAAAGCATCTGCGGGTTGACGTAGGTCCAGATTTCGGTGAGTTGCGGCACGTCACGGACTTTACGCTCCAAGTACGGCGCGGGCTGGATCGGCACGTCGGTCCTGACCTTCGAGGAGCGCCGAACGCCTGCAGGCGCCGGTGAGGCCAAGGCGGGCGTCTCCTGAGTGACAGCTTCGGGCTGGTGAGATTGCAGCACCGCCTCCCGGCGGGCCGGGTCCATGAGTTCATTCATGAGCCGCAGACCGGTCATGGCGTCCTTGGCATAGCAGACGGCCTCATCGTAGGCAGGGGCGATCTTGAGCCGGGTGAACTTGTCGGAGAGCGCGGCCCCTCCGACCAAAAGCGGCGCGCGGATGCCCGCCTCCCTCAGGTCGCCCGCCGTGACCACCATCTGCTGCGCGCTCTTGACCAGCAGGCCCGAGAGCCCGATGGCGTCCGGTGCGTGCTGGTGGAAGGCGCTGATGATCTGGTCGGGCGGAACCTTGATCCCCAGGTTGATGACCTTGTAGCCGTTGTTGGAGAGAATGATGTCCACCAGGTTCTTGCCAATGTCGTGGACGTCGCCCTTGACTGTCGCCAGGATGACCTTGCCGCGCGTGGCGGACTCAGCCTTCTCCATGAACTGCTCCAGATAAGCGACGGCTGCCTTCATGGCCTCCGCCGACTGGAGCACCTCGGCCACGATCAGCTCGTTATTGTTGAACAGCCGCCCGACCTCCGTCATCCCCGCCATCAACGGGCCGTTGATGATCTCGAGGGCGCCCGCCCCTTCGTTCCGCTTGCGCTCCAGGTCGTCGATCAGCCCCTCGCGTGTGCCTTCGACGATGTACTTTGCCAGCCGCTGGTCGATCGGGAGGCGCGCCTCCTGGGGCTTGCTCTGGACGGTTGTCTTGCGGAAGTGGTCCGCGATGGCGGCGATGTGGAACTGGTTGATGGCGATCTTCTGGTCGCGCGACTGCTCGCGCCAGTCCTCGGGAGCCAGGCGCAGATCCTCGGGGCCGCCGGCCGGGGGCGTATTGAAAAGGACGTGCTCGGCCAGCCGCCGCTCCTCCTCGGGGATCGACGCGAACCGCTCGATCTTCTCCGCGTTCACGATGGCGAAATCCAGCCCCGCCTTGGTCGCATGATAGAGGAAGACGGAGTTGACCACCTCGCGTGCCGCCGCGGGAAGGCCGAAGGAGACGTTCGAAATGCCAAGCAGAGTCTTGGCGTGGGGGATTCTATCCTTGATAAGCCGGACCGCCTCAATGGTCTCCACCGCGCCGCCGATGTAATTCTCGTCGCCTGTCGCGCAAGGGAAGACCAGCGCGTCGAGAAGGATGTCTTCGGGCGGGATGCCGTACTTTTGGGTGAGCAACCCGCAGGAGCGCTCGGCCACGGCCAGCTTGCGTTCGCGCGTAAAGGCCTGGGCCTGTACCGGGTCCTCGTCGATGGCGCCCACCACCAGCGCCGCGCCGTAACCGCGCGCGACGGGGCACATGCGCCGGAACTTCTCCTCTCCGTCCTCCAGGTTGACGGAGTTGATGATGCTCTTGCCCTGACAGTAGGTGAGGGCCAGCTCGACCGCGGCCGGATCGGTCGAATCGATCATAATGGGGGCCTTAATCTTGCGGATCAGTCGGTCATAGAAGGGCGGGAGGTCTTTGATCTCCTCGCGCTCGCTGGACTGGAGGCAAACGTCCACGATGTGCGCTCCGTTGCGCACCTGGCGCCGCGCGATCTCGCTCGCCTCCTCCCATTTCTCCTCGGCGATCATCTGCTTGAAGAGGCGCGAACCGATGACGTTGGTCCGCTCGCCCACGATGAGCGGGCGGTTGCTCGCCTCCGCCTCCACCATCTCGATGCCGGAGATAAAGCACCGGTGGCTGCGCCCCGGGACTTGCCGCGGCGCTCTGCCTTCCACCATCTGGGAAACGGCCCGGATGTGCGCCGGCGTCGTTCCACAGCAGCCGCCCACCAGGTTCAGCCACCCATTTCGCACGAAGCGATCGAGCTGCGCCGCCAGGCTCTCGGGCGTCTCGGCATACTTCCCTTCCTCGTTGGGCAGACCGGCATTCGGGTAACACGAAATCCGCGTCCAGGCCAGTTCGTGCAGGGTGCGGATGTGGTCGGTCATGAACTCGGGGCCCGTGGCGCAGTTCAAGCCGATGGCCAGCAAATCCGCGTGTGCGATGGAGACCCACAAGGCGTCGGCGGCCTGGCCGGCCAGCATCGTGCCCATGGGCTCGATGGTGCCCGAGACGATCACCGGCGCCTTGACGCCCAGTTCCCGCTCCACCGCCTGGATGCCCAGCAAGGCGGCCTTCACGTTCCTCGTGTCCTGGCAGGTCTCTACCAGCAGAAGGTCCACGCCGCCTTCCACCAATGCCGCAGCCTGTTCCCGGTAGGCCTCGCTCAATGCCGGGAAGGTGATGCCTCCGGTGACCGAAATCGCCTTTGTAGTGGGCCCCATGGAACCTGCTACAAAGCGGGGACGGCCCGAGGGGGAGAACTCATCCGCAGCCTGCCGGGCGAGCCGGGCAGCGGCCAAGTTCAACTCATGCACATCTCCTGCAAGCCCATATTCTGTCAGTACAATACGGGTGCAGCCGAAGGTATTGGTTTCTATAATATCCGCGCCTGCCTCCAGGTAGGCGCGGTGGATGCCCAGCACCACATCCGGACGGATCCGGTTGAGGTTCTCGTTGCAGCCTTCCAGGTCCGGCCCGCCGAAATCGGCCGGCTTGAGACGGGCCTGTTGCAGCATAGTGCCCATGGCCCCGTCGAGGACGAGAATCCGGTCGCCGAGGGCGTCAAGGAGGGCGTGCTGACTGTCCCGCGTGTCGGTCATGGGTGAGTAGAAGCTAACTTCACATCCTCCCGCCGTGCATGGCGTCACAGATCGCTGCCGCAACCTCGCGCGTCTTCGCCGTGCCGCCCAGATCCGGGGTCAGCGGGCCAGAAGCGGTCACGTGCTCTACCGCTTCCATCAACCGGTCCGCGGCATCCTTCTCTCCCAGGTGCTCCAGCATCAGCGCGCCGGTCCAGATCGCGCCGATAGGGTTGGCGGTGCCCTTCCCGGTGATGTCGAACGCCGAGCCGTGGATGGGCTCGAACATCGACGGGAAGCGCCGCTCGGGGTCCAGGTTGCCGGTCGGCGCAATCCCCAGGCTGCCGGCCAGCGCGGCCGCCAAATCGGACAAGATGTCGGCGTGCAGGTTCGTGGCCACGATCGTATCCAGGCTGGAGGGCTTCCCCACCATCCGCGTGGTCATCGCATCGGTCAGCATTTTGTCCCAAGTGACGTCCGGGAATTCTTTGGCCACTTCCGCCGCAATCTCGTCCCACAGGACCATGCCGTGCCGCTGGGCGTTGGACTTGGTGACCACGGTGAGCAGCTTGCGCGGCCTCGACTGCGCCAGCCGGAAAGCAAACCGCATGATGCGCGTCACGCCGTGGCGGGTGAAAATCGCGGTCTCCGTGCCGACCTCCTCGGGATGGCCGCGATGGGAGCGTCCGCCGTGCCCGGCGTATTCGCCCTCGGTGTTCTCGCGCACAATTACCCAGTTCAGGTCGCCCGCTCCGCAAGCGCGAAGCGGCGACGCCAGCCCTCGCAGAATGCGCGTCGGGCGGATATTGGCGTACTGGTCGAAGCCCTGGCAGATGGGCAGGCGCAGACCCCACAGCGTGACGTCATCGGGGAGGCCAGGGGACCCTACGGCGCCAAAATAGATCGCATCGAACGGCCTCAGCCGGTTCAGTCCGTCCTCCGGCATCATGGCGCCGCGCTGCTCGTAGTAGTCCGAGCCCCAGGGGAACTCTTCCACGTTCAGATGGAAGTCCCGCACCTGCTTCTCCAGCACTTGCAGTACCTGAAGGCCGGCGCCAATCACCTCCGGCCCGATCCCGTCGCCGGGGATCACCGCAATGGAATACTCTCGCATGTTTATAGGACTCCAGATTCTCCAGGACCTTCAGCTTACCTCTTGACGGGGACCTCGTGAACGCTCCACCCCGCTCGCGCGCCGGCCGCGGCCAGTGCACCCTCCTCAAACTCCGGGTATACTGCCGGAAGGAGAACCGTGATGAAAAGGTCCTTTCTTGCCTTTCTACTTATTCCGGCGGCGCTGGTTACCGCGCAGGAACTCAAGCCGATTGCCTTGCCCGCGCCCCAGACCAGCGGAGGCAAGCCGCTGATGCAGGCTCTCAAGGAACGGCAATCCACGCGCGAATACGGCCCGGAGAAGCTGTCGCCCCAGGTGCTTTCCAATCTCTTGTGGGCCGCATGGGGTGTCAACCGCGCGGACGGCCGCCGTACCGCGCCCTCGGCGTCGAACCGCCAGGAGATAGACGTGTACGTGATCACCGCCGACGGAGCCTATGTTTATGATGCCAAGGCGAACGCCCTCAACCTGGTGGTGACCGGCGATATCCGCAAGTCCGCGGGCACGCAGGAATTCATCGTCCAAGCGCCGCTGAACCTGGTCTACGTGGCCGACTTTTCCAAGATGGGCGGGAGCGATGAGAGCAGCAAGAACGCCACTTCTAACGCGGACACCGGCTTCATCGCCCAAAACGTGTACCTGTTCTGTGCGTCCGAGGGACTAGGCGTGGTTGTGCGCGGGTCGGCGCCTCGCGCCGAGCTGGCAAAAGCCCTGAAACTCCGGCCCGACCAGCGGGTCACGCTCGCGCAGACCGTCGGCTATCTCAAAAAGTAACGAGAGGGAATCCGAATGAAGCAGAAGGGCGATTTGACCAGGCGAAGATTCCTGCCCGCCGGCGTGGCCGGGGCGGCTCTATCGGCAGGGGGCGCAAACGCTTCGGGACAAACACAGCCAGCGCGGACGGCGTCCAGATACCCAGTCCTCGACACCGTGGACGTGCTCGTGGTCGGCGGAGGCCCCGCCGGCATCGGGGCGGCGCTGGGCGCGGCGCGTGCGGGCGCCGCTACGCTGCTGGTCGAGAACCATTCCTTCTTCGGCGGCGTGGCGTCCTGGGCCATGGGGATGCAGATCAACCAGGTGCGCCCCGGGGGCAAGCCGCGCTCGGTGGTCCACGAAGCGTTGATCCAGAAAATCATGGCCTACGGTGATCAGGCGGTAAGGTTGGGCGTTCACGAGATCTGGTGCAACGTCGAATACCTGAAGGTGGCCATCCTGGACGCCCTGGACACCACCGGCGCCCGCTACCTGGTGCACGTGCGCGCGGTCGATTCGATCGTGGAGAGCAACCGGGTCGCCGGCGTGGTGCAGGCTACCAAGCGCGGGTTGATGGCCGTGCGCGCCAAGGCCGTGGTGGACTGTACCGGCGATGCCGACGTCGCCTACTATGCCGGGGCCGAGACCATGATGGAGCCGAAGACCCTCATGCCCATGACCCTGTCGCTGGCTCTGACCAACATCGCCAAGGACAAGACGCAGCCCTCCGACGTCGAGAAAGCCATCCGCGGTGGGCGGAAGAAGTACCCGCTGATCACTTCCGGCTTCCTCGAAATCGAGCAGATTGCCAACAGCGCCAGTTGGTGGATCAACCACGCCGGAACCGCGGACATGGGCCGCATCGACGCCACCGACCCGGTCGAGCGCACCAAGGCCGAATGCACCAGCCGCCGGCAGGCTCTCCAGATGATCCAGGCCATACGGGAGGCAGATGATCCAAGCCTGCGGCAAATCGAGTGGATCGCCTCCGGACCGCAGGTGAGCGTCCGCGAAACCCGCCGCGTCAAGGGCGCCTACATTCTCACCGAAGAGGACGCCGTAAAAGGCCGCGTGTTTGAGGACGCCATCGCCTGGCGCAGCGGGTTCCTGGACCCGGGCGGCGAGAAGGGAACAGCGCTCACCCAGATGCGGGTCCACGACGTGCCGTACCGCTCGATTCTCCCGGAGAAGGTCGACGGCCTGCTAGTGGGCGGACGCTGCATCTCGGCCACGCATACCGGCGCCGCCGCGGGCAAGAGCATGGGCAACTGCATGGCCACCGGTCACGCCGCCGGTCTGGCGGCCGCCATGTCGTCCCAGAAGGGCATCCTTCCCCGCGAGCTGAAAGTGCCCGAACTCCAGGCCAGGTTGCGCGCCGACGGAGTGGATTTCAACGTCGGCGACCGTGAGCAGCGGGGTTTGCGGTAACGTGAGGACACGATGACACACTCGCCTACATCCCGCCGCACCTTCCTCAGGCATTCGGCACTGGGAGCCGCGGCCGCATCCACGCCGATCCGGGCGGCCCAGGCCGCGGCCGGGCCCATGAAGATCACGCGCATCGAGGCCGTCACTTTCCACAAGGGCCTGCGCATTGGCGGCCAACCGGGCGGCTCCGAAGACGCGGAGTTCTTCTGGGTCCGCCTCTACACCGACGCCGGCGCCGTGGGTACCGGCGAGACATATCCCTACTCCCAGGCCGAAATTGGCGCCCTCAAGGACTACTCCTCGCAACTGCTGGGCCGCGACCCGCGTGACATTGACGGCATCTGGCGCAGCTACTACCACGCCATGTCCATGCGCAATGCGGGAGGCGCGGACATGCGGGCGCTGAGCGCCATCAACATGGCGCAACTCGACATCCTCGGCCAGGCCGCCGGGCTTCCTCTCTACCGGCTGCTGGGCGGCAGGACCCGGCCGCGGGTTCGCGTCTATAACACGACCACCGACTACTGGGCGATCAACAACATGAAGATGGGGCCGGACACGCTCAAGATCGCGAGCTTCCTTCTGGATCGCGGCGTCACGGCTATGAAGATCTATCCCTTCAGCGCGCGTGACAGCTACCTCTCCAGCCAAGCCCTGGAAACGGGGATGCGCTGGATCAAGGATATCCGAGACAAGTTCGGGGAGCGCATGGACATCTGCGTCGACTGCTGGGGACGCTTCGACCTAGCCAGCGCCCAGCGCATCGCCAAGGCGCTCGAACCTTACAACATCCTCTACCTGGAGGACGCCATGCTCAACGCCAATGCTCAGTCCTACGCGCGGCTGGCCGCCGAGACCAGCGTCCCCATCTGCATGAGCGAGACCCTGGCCACGCGCTACGAGTACAGGGAGTTCTTCGAACTCAAAGCCTGCGACGTAGTCATGTACGACCTGACCTGGTGCGGCGGTGTGTCTGAGGCGAAGAAGATCGCGGACATGGCCGACACCTATCTCCTCCCCACCTCGCCCCACACCTGCGGCGGCCCATTGCTGTACGTCTGCGCCACGCATGTTTGCACGGCTGTTCCCAACTTCCTGATCATGGAGAGTAATTACTGGAAATACACACACCAGTTTCCGTACTTCGTGACCAACGCCCCGGTGCCGGTGAACGGGTCCGTCGCGGCGCCCGAGTTGCCCGGCATCGGCGCCGGGATCAAGCCGGAGTTGTTCTCCAGCGGCGACGCCATCGTGGAAACCGTGGCCAAAGCGTAGGTGTGCGCCGCCGGCGTACCCGCTCGCCAGCACCGTCAGCGTGGCGTTGTTGCGCGCCACGGGCCGGTACAGGGTATCGCGCTCCACGGGCTCAGTCACGTCCCGCCCAATACAACGGCCGCCGTTTCAGGTGCATCACAGCAGGGATGCGAATTCGGGTAGGGGTGATAGAGTAGAGCACGGCATACGGA
Organism: Bryobacterales bacterium; assembly: GCA_963798455.1. Classification (GTDB taxonomy): domain Bacteria; phylum Acidobacteriota; class Terriglobia; order Bryobacterales; family Bryobacteraceae; genus CAWCTD01. The sequence continues at coordinate 1,002,501 of CAWCTD010000003.1, read as the reverse complement.
AATCGGCGGGCAACCCGGCGGCGAACGTAACCCGCCAAAACACCACCCGCTTCCGGGTGAGCGACGATGGACTGGATGAGGCGCTGTATCTCCTGGAGAAATGCAGCCCCTAACCCCGGGCTCTCCAGATGATAGTAGGATGCGGCGGCGTTCAACTCCTTCTCCGCCAGTCGATGGAAGCTGACAGCGGGGCTCACTTCAGCCTGGACCGGGCATCATCAAATACATCCCTGGCCGGGCGCTCTGAGCCCGGATCGGCATCCAGTTGAGCATCGCGCCGCTGAGCCTCGGCCACCCACAACTCCGTGTTCTCCAGTTCGGAGAGATCGTCCAAGCTGGCGAGGAGCCTCTCGGCTAATCGCGCTCGTGCCTGAGGCCCCAGCCTGAGGGCTTCGGATTCCAGTTCCTCCACGCTCATCGCCTTCATTCTACACCCCAGGTGCGCCAGGCCCTGAAGTTGTCTCGCTCCTACGCCAGCACCGTCAGCGTGGTGTTGTTGCGCGCCACGGGCCGGTACAGGGTGTCGCGCTCCACGGGCTCGCGGCCGGCTTCGCGGATCAGGCGCAGCAGCTCCCCGCGCCGCAGCGACTGGCTGGTGGTGGCGCCGGCGTCGTGGTAGATCTTTTCCTCCACCACCGTCCCGTCGATGTCGTCGGAGCCGAAGCGCTGCGCAACCTGGGCGATGCGCGGCGTCAGCATCACCCAATAGGCCTTGATGTGAGGGATGTTGTCGAGCACCAGCCGGGACACGGCGATGGTCTTCAGGTCCGTGAAGCCGGTCGTCGGCGCGAGGTGGCGAAGCGGCGTATTTTCGGGGTGAAAAGCCAGAGGTACAAAAGCCATGAACCCGCCCGTCTCGTCCTGGAGCGCGCGCAGACGGAGCAGGTGGTCCGCTCGGTCCTCCTCGGTCTCGATGTGACCATACAGCATGGTGCAGTTGGAGTGCAGACCCAGGCCGTGGGCCTCGCGCGCCACGCGAAGCCATTCGCCGCCGTCGATCTTGTGGTCGCAGATGACGCGCCGGACGCGCTCGGCGAAGATCTCGGCTCCGCCTCCGGGCATCGAGTCCACGCCCGCCGCTTTCAACCGCTCCAGCGTCTCCCGCGTCGTGATCCCGGTCCGCCGCGCCAGGTAGGCGACCTCCACCATGGTGAGCGCCTTCAGGTGTACTTGCGGGAAGCGCAGCTTCAGCCCGCGGAACAGCTCGCAGTACCAATCCAGCGTGAGCTCCGGGTGCAGTCCTCCCACCACGTGGAACTCGGTGACGGCTTCGCTCCAGCCCCGGCCCGCCGTCTCCCAGGCTTGCTCCAGGGACATGGTGTACGCCTTGGGGTCTTTCGCCCGTTTGCCGAAGGCGCAGAGCCGACAGCTCGCCACGCACACGTCGGTCGGATTGATGTGCCGGTTGACGTTGAAGTACGTGACGTTCGCGTGCAGTTTCTCCCGGACCAGGTTGGCCATGTATCCCAGCGCCAGCAGGTCGTTCGTCCGGTACAGGGCGACCGCGTCCTCGAAGTTGAGACGTTCGCCTTGCGTGATCTTGTCCAGGACGTTCCCCAGGCGTCCATCCTCGCAGACTAGTTGCATAGCTAAGCTCCGGAACGAAGGAGAAAGATGTCAGCGGCCCAGAACAAGAAGAATAGCACGCTGACGTAGCCGTTCATGGTGAAAAAGGCCGCGTTGACCCGCGAGAGGTCGCGCGGATTCACCAGGCTCTGTTCATAGATCAGCAGAAGCGCGACCACCGCTACCCCCGCGATGCTGAGCACTCCGAGCCTGAAGTCGCGCACCAGGGCCGCTAAAGACAGCACCATCCCCGCATGGAACAAGCGCGAGACCCACAACGCCCCTGCAATTCCCAACCTTCGAGGCAGGCTGAACAATCCCTCCTGCGTGTCGAATTCGCAATCCGGGCAGGCATAGATCACGTCGAAGCCCGCCGTCCACAGCGTGACCGCCAGGGTCAGCCACAGGATACGCGGGTCCAACGAGCCGCGGATCGCGATCCAGGCCGCCGCCGGCGCGATGCCCAGCGACAAACCCAGAACCAGGTGGGACATGGTCGTGAAGCGCTTGGTAAACGAATAGAAGAAGACCATCGCCAGGGCCACGGGGGCGAGGTGGAAACAGAGGTTGTTCAAGGCCCGCGCCGCCAACAGGAACACCAACGAGGAAACCACCGTGAAGCCCCAGGTAAAGCTCTTCGATAACAGGCCCGTTGGCAGGTGGCGCGTCCGCGTCCGGGGATTTCGCGCGTCCAGGTCCGCGTCCAGCAGACGGTTGAAGGCCATGGCCGCCGAACGGGCCCCGACCATCGCCACCACGATCCAGCCGGTCTTCCACGCCAGACCGGCCGTCGCAAACCCGTCCGCCCGGATGGCGAGCAGCGCCCCCGTCAATGCGAATGGCAGCGCGAAGACCGAGTGCTCGAACCGGATCATCTCCAGCGTCAGCCGGATCTTCCTGAGAAACTTCCTCACCATCGGGATTGCGGGTGGACCTTCCACCATTCTAGCCCGCGGGCGACGAAGGCCCGGCAGCCGCCTCCGCTTCTGATATCCTCAGAACAATACATGACCCCCGACCAATTACGTGAACTCCTGGAACAAGTGCGCGGCGGAACGCTCGACGTGGAACGGGCGGTGGAGCGGATGCGCCACATGCCGTTCGAAGACCTCGGTTTCGCCAAAGTGGATCACCACCGGGCCCTGCGCCACGGCATGCCCGAAGTGATCCTCGCCAAAGGCAAGACGCCCGAGCAGGTCGTCAGCATCGCCAGCCATTTGCTGAAGGGCGCTAAGAACGTGCTGATCACGCGGGCGGACCCGCCGATGGCGACGTTCGTTAAGAGGAAGATCCGGAAGGCCGAGTACTTCCCCCTGAGCGGCGCGATCCGCGTCTGGGGCGACCATACGATTCGGGGGAAGGGCAAGATCGCGGTGGTCTGCGCCGGCACCAGCGACATCCCCGTCGCCGAAGAGGCCCGAATCACGGCCGAGGTGATGGGCAACGAGGTCGAGGCGATTTACGACATCGGCGTTGCCGGCATTCACCGCCTGATGAGCAACCGCGAACGCCTGGTCGAGGCGCGCGTGGTAGTGGTGGCGGCAGGGATGGAAGGGGCTCTTCCCAGCGTGGTCGGAGGCCTGGTTTCCTGCCCCGTGATCGCCGTGCCGACCAGCATCGGCTACGGGGCCAGCTTCCATGGCCTGGCGGCCCTTTTGGCCATGCTCAACAGTTGCGCCAGCAACGTGACGGTGGTGAACATCGACAACGGCTTTGGCGCCGGCTACGTCGCCAGCCTGATCAATCAACTCTAAGGGTAAATCATGAAGCACGCGCTGCTCTCCCTGCTTCTCCTGAGTGCCGCCTTCGCGCAGATCAAGCGTCCCGTTGACGAAGGCATGACCGACTCCGGTCCCGTGAGGCTCACCATCATCAACCATGCCAGCTTCATGATCGAACAGGGTGGGCAGGTGATTCACGTGGATCCAGTGGGGGCCAACCGCTACGAGGGTCTCCCGCAGGCCGACCTGATCCTGATCACCCACACGCACGGGGATCACCTCGACCCCGCCGCCCTGACGAAACTGAGGAAGGACAGCACCGTGGTGATCGGCCCGGAGGCTGCCGCGAAGAGCGTCGCCGGGCTCACCGTGATGCGGAACGGCGAGAGCAGGCAAGTTGGCCCGACCGGCATCGAGGCGGTCCCGGCCTATAACTTACCGAGAGCTGCCGGTGGACAGATCTTCCATCCGAAGGGGGAGGGAGTCTTGTCTAATGCAGGATGAGCCTGAAGGAAGGGTGTGTTTCTAACGCAAGATGAGCCTGAAGGCGGGGAGGTTGGGCATGCTGGAGATTGATTGTCAGCATGCAGGATCGGGACACAATGAGCCTGGAGCAGATCCGGGCGTTTTTGGAGGCCAGCGAGCCGGTTCGGTTCGAGGGCAAGAACCGGCGGGAGGTTTATGACTGGGTGACGCGGACATTGAAGCAGCAGCGCTATGGGCAATGCGGTCGGGAGGCGAAGGGACTGTTGCGACGTTACGTGGCGAAGATGTCCGGGCTGAGCCGGGCGCAGGTGACGCGGCTGATCGGCAAGTACGGCGACAGCGGCGAGGTCAAGGAGGCGCTCTACCGGCGCCACCGCTTTGCTTGCCGCTACAGGCTAGCCGACATCGAGTTGCTGGCCGAAGTCGACCAGGCCCATGAGACGCTCAGCGGCCCGGCGACGCAGAAGCTCCTGCAGCGGGCGCGGTACGATTTCAAGGACCCCCGCTATGAGCGGCTGGCGGCCATTTCGATGGCCCACATCTACAACCTGCGCAAGAGCCGGACGTACCGGCAGAAGCGGGTGGTCTACCAGAAAACGCGGCCGGTGCAGGTGGCCATTGGCGAACGGCGCCGGCCAGAGCCGGACGGACGACCGGGCTACCTGCGGGTGGACACGGTGCACCAGGGGGATCTGGGAGGCGTGAAAGGGGCGTATCACATCAATGCCGTGGACGAGGTCACGCAGTGGCAGGTGGTGGGGGCGGCCGAGCAGATCAGCGAAGCCTACTTGCAGCCGGTGCTGGAAGCCATGCTGCGGCAGTTTCCGTTTCACATCCGCGGCTTCCATTCCGACAACGGCAGCGAGTTCATCAACCACACGGTGGCCAAGCTGCTCAACAAGTTGCTGATCCAACAGACCAAGTCGCGGCCGCGGCATTCCAACGACAACGGCTTGGCGGAGGCGAAGAACGGCGCGGTGGTGCGCAAGCACATGGGCTACGGATATATCGACTCCAGCCATGCGCAGGCGATCGAGGAGTTCTACGAGGGATACTTCAATCCCTACCTGAGCTTCCACCGGCCCTGCGGCGTGCCCGAAGTGGAGACCGGAGCCAAGGGCAAGCAACGCAGGGTGTACCGCTGGTACGCCACGCCCTGGGAGATCTTGCGCCAGTTGCCCGGGGTGGTGCGCGCCCTCCGGCCGGGGGTGACCATCGAAAGGCTCAATGAGATCGAGCGAGCCGAAACCGACACGGCGGCAGCCCGCCGGATGCAGACCGCCAAACAGAAGCTATTCGCCAGCTTCCAACGAAGGAAGAGCGCATGAGAAAAGGCTGTGGAAATGCCGGGCCGTGGACAAAGAGGAAAACCAACACCAGGTTTCCCTCTTTGCCCACCGCCCTTGGAAATCGCTGCCGCGATTCCCACATTCCCACAGCCCCGACTCCGAGACACTTACACACTCACAGAAAGGAGCCCAGACTGCTCAGCCCCCATCATCCTTCAGGCTCATCCTTCGATTGGAATATGCTGAGGGTAACGGCTACGTGCTGACCTTCGCCGGCCAGCGTTGTTACATCGCCGGCGACACTTCGGCGATTCCGGAAATGGCCAGCCTCAAGAACATCGCGGTCGCCTTCTTGCCCATGAATCTCCCCTTCACCATGACGCCCGAGGAAGTCGCCGCCGCCGCCCGCTCGTTCTCGCCGAAGATCCTCTACCCGTACCACGACCGGGGATCGGACACGGCAGCGCTGGTGAAACTCCTCGAAGGCAGCGGCATCGAGGTCCGGATCAGGGATTGGTATTACTAGAAAGGCCGCTCCGCCGAGCGCGGCAACTCCCTCAGCCGTATCACAATGCTCGCCTCAGGCTCTAGCGAGACTTGGACAATCCCCCCTGGATCCGCCGTCTCCCGGGTGGGCTTGCTGTCCGCAACCTTCACCTCGTAGCTCGCACCGGGCCGCAGGCCGAGCAGGAAGACCCTCTGGACCTCGGATTCCTCCAGCCGAAGCGTAGTGGCGCCGGAAGCCTCAAACACAGCCACGTCGCCCAGACGGATGGGTTTGGACGCGGGTTGCTGCTTCACGATCTTGAGCCCGTCCTTGGTAAAGACCTGCAGTTCCCCGTCGAAAAAGCCAAGCCATGTGGCGTCGTCGTCCCAACTCGAGCGGACGAAAAGCCTCCCCAGCCGCTCATCGTGGAAGAAAAGCGGCGAGTGGTAGTAGCTCAGCCCCGGCAGGTAAGGGTTGGCCCAGAGGAACTCGTAGGGGATTCCCAACGGGCTGCGCATTAGCACCGAGTCGCGCATCAGCCAGCCCTGAAGAAACTCGCTGTCCTGGGTGTTGGAATCATATGCCACCAGGCTCAACTCCCCCGCCCGGGACAGAGCCGCGCGCCGCAAATCCGGTTCGCCGCCACCTTTCACCGCGGGGATGTAGTATTCGTTCTCAGCCGCCGGGTAAGAACTGGGGTAGTAGCTCGACAGCAGAAAAGCAGGCAGACCTCGAAAGAAGTCCTGAATCGGGTCGCGCAGGTCGATGTTGAGGTTGTCTCGCACGGCATGCAGGATCTCGAACAGGGCCAGCGTGTCGTCCCGAGGGAGCGCATCGCGGTGGCTCCTGATGGCCGGAACGATCTCGCCTCGCCACCATTTCTCAATGACAAACCGAAGCTCCCGCTCGGAGACCGCCTGCCGGTACCCGGCCAGAGCGACGGCGGCCAGCACGCGGTCGCGCATGCCCGCCACCCCGGGCTTGCCCGCGGCCGCCGCCGCGCCGCGCTCCAGTTTGGAGGCCAGCGTCTCAGACTGGGCATCGGAGAGCACCGCCTGACACCAGTCAAAGACCAGAGCGAGCTGCCGCAGGTCGGAAGCCGGCCCAAGAGCCCAATCTACCGCCTCCCGGCAGTAGCTCGCTTCCCCGGAAGCCCGGGCGTAGAGTGCCAGGGCGAAGCCTGGCTCGGGCATTTGGGCCTTGCCGGTCAGCAGCATCCGGAATTGCTCCCAGCGGGGCGACTGGCGCTCCCCTTCTCTCTGCAAAAGGCGCAGCCTGCGGGCCTGGAGGAACAACCGGGGATGCTCGGTGAAGACGCGAAAATCCTCCTCCGCCGTCTGCGGCCAAGCCAAGCCGCTGAAGGCCCATGCCCAAACTGCCAGGAAGGTGGCCCCGCGAGAAAGCATCCGAATCGATTGTGTCATAGTGACACACCGCGTGCAGCAGGCGCCCCGGCCGGAGGTCCTCCGTCGAATCCCAGGTGCTTTAGAATCCACAACTTAACCCTCTCATCCGATGGACGGTGGGTTGCTGCATTCAAGATGAATTGATGGAGTAGTTCTTTGAACCTGCCCTCTGCTGCAACTGGCAGGGAGGGGATGAGCGGTTTAGCAGAACGGCGTGCTCGCGGGAGACGATGTTTTGGGTTTATTCCACTCATCCACCGACTGACGGTTGCAACAGAGGGACTTTTTTTGAATGTCGTGCGGCTTCTTAGTTACACACCAGGGACCTGAGGTTTCGGCCGCCATCTGGCATTCGTGGTGAGGAAAAGAAGGACGCGGGCCTCGCCGGGAATGGATCTGCTAAGCGGGTGTTGGTTTTTCCAGATGCACCGACGCCGGATCCCAGCCCTCTAGGGCGGACCGCATCGGAAGGCAGATGAAGGCAGCCTTCCGATGCGGTTTTTCTTTTCCGGCCTCAGTAGGCCCGCGTGCCGGAGCGCGGGGATGCATGGGGATTCTGCTGTCGCGTTTGTGGTATGGTCTCAGGGCAGAGGGCACAGATGCTCAAAACCTTGGAACCAAGGGCGCTTTCGCTATTGCGCATCATGGCGGGATTCACCTTCTCGCTGCATGGTTTGCAGAAACTGTTCGGGCTGTTTGGGGGCATGGGCGGCGGGGGCATGGCGGCAACTTTCCCGTCGCTGTTCTGGACGGCTGGCTTTCTTGAGTCGGCCGGAGGGTTCCTGATACTACTTGGGCTCCTCACCAGACCCGTGGCCTTCGTTCTCTGCGGCGAGATGGCCGTGGCTTACTTTAGGGCACACACGCCCAAAAGCTTCTGGCCGATCGTCAGCGGCGGCGAACTGGCGGTTCTCTACTGCTTCATCTTCCTCTACCTGGCCGTGGCCGGCCCGGGAACCGTGAGCCTCGATCGTCTGTTCCGCAAAAAAGCGGACTAGTAAGCCAGCGTGCCGGAGCGCGACTTCTCGTCGGGGTTGGGCAGATAGAGAGTCTGGCAGTGCTCGCAGCGGTAGATCTCGGCGTCGGCGCCGAACTTCTGCTTGACTTCCTCGCCGAAAAAGTACCAGCGCTTCAGGTGTCCGGCGCACAACTTGCCCTTGGCGTCCTTCTCGTTGCAGGCGCGCATGCGGAGCAGGCGTCGCTTGACCTTGGTGCCGTCGCTCAGCGTGGCAACGACGTCCGCGGCGGGCACGGTCGGTGTGTCTGTCGGTTCAGGCATGGGGATCAGAGAGAAAAGTATAGCAGGGGGCGCTACGCTCGCAGGATGGCTCCCACCAGCCCTTCAATGGTGTAGGGGAAGGCTTCAACGGCCACTTCGAGCCCGTACTTGCGCGCGGTGTTCGAGGTGACCGGACCGATGGAAGCCACTTTCACGTCCTCCAGCGTCTGCGCGCCGGCGGCGTGGACGAAGTTGGTCACAGTCGAGGAGCTCGTGAACGTGATCCAGTCGGGCTTGCGCTCACCAAAGAAGACCTCGCGAACCCGGGCGCCCAAGTCTATCGGCACGCCGGTGCGATAGGCTTCCACCACATCGACCTGCGCTCCGCGCTTGGAAAGCTCGGTGGGGACGAGGTCCCTGGCCACGGCCGCGCGCGGCAGCAGCACCCGTTTGCCGGCCAGTTCGTATCCCTCGAAAGCGGCGACCATGCTCTCGGCGACGTACTCCTCGGGTACCAGGGTCACATGCAACCCACGGTTCTCCACGGCCTTGCGGGTGGCCGGTCCAATCGCGCACACGCTTCCTTGGAAAGCCAGTAGGTCGCGCCCGCGCAAATCCAGCCGCTCCATGAAGAACTTCACGCCGTTGGCGCTGGTGAAAATCAGCCAGTCATAAGACTTGAGATTAGCCAGCGCGGCGTCCAGCGCCCGGTAGTCATCGGCCGGCTTGATCTCAATGGTGGGGAACTCGACCACCTCCGCGCCCAAAGCCTCGAGCTTCGCGGCCAACTCGCCCGCCTGGTCGCGCGCCCGCGTGATCACGACCGAAACGCCGGCCAGAGGCAACTCAGGGGCCGCCATAGACATCCTCCAGGATCTCGTCCGCTCCGGCATCGAGCAACGTCTGGCCCAGTTCACGGCCCAACTCCTCGGCTGAGCCTGCCGGCCCGGACACGTTTCGACGGATGAGCCGCTCACCGTCCGGCGTACACACGACCGCGGTCAGATGCAGTTCGCCGCCATCCACAGTCGCGTACGCGCCGATGGGCACCTGGCAGCCGCCGCCCAGCGCCGCCAGCAACGCGCGTTCGGCGGTCACCGCAATCCGCGTATCGGAATGGTCCAGCCTCCGGCAAATCTCCTCGGCCGGACCGCCATCCGCCCGCGTCTCAATCGCCAGGGCTCCCTGCCCCACCGCCGGGCACATGTAGTCCGTGGAAAGGATCTCGGCGATCCGGTCGTCCCATCCCATCCGCTTCAATCCCGCGCAAGCCAGCACGACGGCTGCATAGCGCCCTTCGTCCAGTTTCCGTACCCGTGTGTCCAGGTTGCCGCGGACCGGCTCGACCTCCAGATCAGGGCGCAGCGCCCGCAACTGGGCGGCCCGGCGCAGTGAGCTGGTACCCACCTTGCATCCCCTCGGGAGGTTCTGCAACTTGTTGCCCAGCAGGGCGTCGCGCGGGTCCTCGCGCTCGGGAATCGCCGCCACTGTGAGGCCTTCCGGCAGAAGTGTCGGCAGGTCCTTCATGCTGTGGACCGCCAAATCGATGGCGCCAGCCTGCAGCGCCTCCTCGATCTCTTTGGTGAACAGGCCCTTGGCGCCCACCTTGGCCAGCGGCACGTCCGTGATCTTGTCACCCGTGGTCCTGATGATCTCAATGCGGCAGCTCTGGCCCAGTTCCTCCAGCCGGTTCTTGATCCAGCGCGCCTGCCACAGAGCCAGTTGCGAGCCGCGCGATCCGACAGTGAGCATTACTCCTCCAGCCTAAACACGCGGCGGATCAACTCCGCGGTCTCGATCCCTTCCGGCTCCCCGGCTCGCTTCCTCAGTTCGGCGATGGGCGCGTGGGCGATCTTGGCCATGATCCCGCGCGTCAGCGCTTCCAGTGCTTCCTCCTGCTGCGGCGTCAACTCTCCAAAGCGGGAGCGAAGCCGCTCCAGCTCCGATTGCCGCAACTGCTCGAGCTGCTCCTGCAAGCGGACGATGGTGGGCGCGGCCTCGCGCGCCTTAAGCCGCGCCAGCATGCGGTCCACTTCCTCGGAGATGATCTGTTCGGCCTGGTCCGCGTGCTGGAGCCTGCCCTGCCGGTTCTGGTCCACGACCTTCTGAAGATCGTCCATATCGTAGAGGAAGACGTTGTCCAGGCCGTTGACCGAGGGCTCGATGTTGCGCGGCACGGCGATGTCGATCAGAAACATCGGACGGTTCCGGCGGACCTCGATGACCCGCTTCATCTCCTCCTTGTGCAGGATGTAGTGCGGGGCGCCGCTGGAGGTGATCACGATGTCGATCTCGGGCAGCTTCGCCACGAAACGGTTGTAGTCGACCACCGAGCCGCGAAATAGCTCCGCCATCTCGACGGCGCGGTCGTGCGTGCGGTTGGTCACGAAGATCTGGTCGGCGCCGGAACGATGCAGGTACCGGGCAGCCAGTTCCGACATCTTCCCCGCCCCGACGATCAGGACTTTCTTGCCTGCCAGTGAGCCGAAGATCTCGCGAGCCAGTTCCACCGCCACATAGCTGACCGACACGGCGCTCTGCCCGATTTCAGTTTCGGCCCGCACGCGCTTGGCGACACTGAACGCGCGGGTCAGCACGCTGTCGAGGAAGCCGCCCACCCCGCCGTGTGCTTTGGCCAGCGCATAGGCCGTCTTCATCTGCCCCAGGATCTGGGGCTCGCCGACTACCATCGAATCCAGGCTGGCGGCCACGCGGAACAGGTGGCGGACAGCTTCGCGGCCTTCATGGTGGTAGAGATGCGGGCTCAGCGAGCGCGGCTCCACCTGCCGGCTCCTGGCCAGAAACGCGATCACCTGGGCCTTGGAGTCCGCCTCGTCGTCGGTGGTGACGGCGACCTCCACCCGATTGCAGGTGGAGAGAATGAGCGCTTCATAGACCGCTTCGTGGGACTTCAAGTCCCGGAACGCCTCCGCCAGCGAACGCTCGTCGAAGGCCAGCCGCTCCCGCACCTCCACTGGCGCGGTCTTGTGATTCAGGCCTGTGATCGAGAATTTCATCGAACAATCAGACTGCGCAGCCCCGCGTGCGCCGCCCAGGTCAGGGCCGAACAGCCGACCACGATGATCGCCATGTACGCCGCCCTGCGGCCACGCCACCCCGCCGTCACGCGCAGGTAGGTCATAACCAGGTACATGCCCCAGGTGACCAGCGAGATCACGATCTTCGGCTCTCCAATCCAGCGCGTCCCAAGCTCGACGGAGGCCCAGATGCTCCCGGCGATGACCGCCAGCGTGATCAGCACGAAGGCGATGGCCGTCGAGCCCGTGATCAACTCGTCCAGGGTGCCCAGCGGCGGCAGCCGGTCGGTCAGCACGCCGGGGTCCTTGGTCTTCAGGTGCCGCTCCTGGAGCAGGTAGATGATCGACGACGTCGCCATTACCAGCAACGCGGCGTAACCGACCAACACCAGCGCGACGTGTACCATCAGCCACGCGTCGCGGAGCTGCGGGTTGGGCCAGGTCCCCAGGGGAGATCCCAAGCTGCCCACCAGGGTGAGGATGAAAACCAGCGGGAAGAGGAAGACGCTCAGCGTTTGGATCTGATAACGCCAGTAGACGAACAGGAACAGCAAAGCGACGAGAAAGCCGCACAATGAAGCCGACTCATAAGAGTTGTGCAGCGGGATGCTCTTCATCCGCACGGTGGCCTCCACCAGGGAGACCATGTGCAGCACCACGCCCACGGCGAACGACCACAGCGCCGGCCGGAAGACCCGCGAACGTCTTCGCAGCACGGTCAGGATGGCGTGCAGCAGGCCGATGGAATAGAGAACGACCGCCACGCGCAACCAAATCGCGCTCATTTCATACATGGCTGAGGGCGTATTCACAAATTGAGGGCGTCACTTCAAGTATAAGGAACACTGCGGGAGGAGGCAAAAGCTCACCGTTACCGCGCCTCAGTACACCTTTACGCTGAATCGCTCCCGCGCGGTCAGCCCTTCGGCGCTCGTGGCTGTGAGCGTGTATTGAGCGGTCGCCGGCGGGCGGAATTGTATGCAGGTCTTCTCGGACGGCGGCAGCGGCGTGCCCGGCGGGTTTCCCTCAACCGCGCTGGAGCGCCTCCAGGGCCGCCCCGGTCTGTTTGTGCACATCCACGTGCAGGCTCGCGCCATGGGCATCCATGGTGACGATGGCCAGGAAGTTCTTCACCTTCAAGTGCCACATCGCCTCCGGGATGCCGAACTCCAGCAAATGGACCCCGAGAACTTTCTCCGTCGCGCGGGCATAGACCTGCGCCGCCCCCCCGATGGCATGCAGATACACCGCGCCCGCGTCCTTCATGGCGGCGAGCGTCTTCTCGCCCATGCCGCCCTTGCCGATCACGGCGCGCACGCCGCAAGCGCGGATCACATGATGTTCGTACGGCTCCTCCCGAATGCTGGTGGTCGGGCCGGCGGCCTTGGTCACCCAGCCGTCACCCTGCTTGAGCATCACCGGACCGCAGTGGTACAGCACCGCTCCGTGCAGATCCACCGGGGGCGGGTTCTTCATGAGATAGGCATGAACCTGGTCACGGCCCATGTACATCTCTCCGTTGAGCAGCACGACGTCGCCCACCTTCAGCGCCCGCACCGCCTCCTCGGTCAAAGGGGTGTTCAGGATGATCTCGCGCCCCGTCAGAGGGAAGCCCGCGGAGGCGGCCATGCGCTCCACCGGGCGGTCCGGGTCGCGGTACAACCAACCGGTGATGGCTCCGCTCCGCGGATCCAGCCGGACTCCCAGGCGGCGGAAGGCCCAGCAGTCATAGGCGACCGAAACGAAAAAACACGCCGGCAGGCGGTTGGCTGCCGTGATTTTGCAGCCGATGAGCGACACTTTCCCTCCGAAACCCATGGCGCCGACGCCGATCTTGTTGGCCTCGTCCATGATCTCCGCTTCCAGCTTGGCCAGGACCGGATCCGGGTTGGCGTCGTCCAGCGGCCGGAATAGCTGCATCTTCGCCAGATGGTAGCCGTGCGCCCGGTCGCCGCCGATGCACACCCCGAGCGCGCCCGGCGCGCAGCCATAGCCCTGCGCCTGCCAGACCGCGTGCAGAATGCACTTGCGGACGCCTTCCAGGTTCCGGTCAGCCCGGCCCAAGTGCGCCAGCTCGCACGGCACGGAGTACTGGCTGTTCATGTTTTCGCAGCCGCCGCCCTTGAGGAGCAGCTTGACCTCAAGCTCGTCCCGGTCCCACTGCTCGAAATGGAGCACGGGAGTCTCCGGACCGAGGTTGTTGCCGCTGTTCTTGCCGGTGAGCGAGTCCACCGAGTTGGGGCGGAGTTTGCCGCGGCGCGTGGCTTCCGCGATCGCCTGGTGGATCGCCCGCTTCAGCGAAAGCTGGTTGAAGCCCACGGGCGTGTGGATGATAAAAGTGGGCATCCCGGTATCCTGGCAGATGGGCGCTTCATCTTCATGCGCCATGTCGATGTTGCCGGCAATGACATGCAGCGCCTGCGAAGACTGCGTGGCTGGCGCCTCCGATCGAAGGGACTGACCCATCGCCGCGCGCACGTCCGGCGGCAGGTTAGACGAAGTCTGCGTGATTAATTCCAACAAGCTGCTTTCCAAAAATTGCATTGAAGGGCTCCTCCGGTACTACCTCAGTTTGATAACAACCTGGACGGTCATTCCAGGCTTGATGACGGGATTCGGACTGGTGAATTCGATGATCACCTGCCCGTCCCGGACGTCAGTGACCTTGCTCTCGACGCCTTCCGCTAGTTCCGCGACCTGGATGGTTGCGTTCTGGCCGGCGTGAATCTTCTCCACCACGGGCGGCGGCGGTTCCAGCACCACCTTGAGATGGGTCAAGTCCACGGCGATCTGGAAAAGGTCCTGGACGGCGGCCGTGACCTCATCGCCCACATGTCCTTGTCGCGCAACCACGTAGCCGTCCACGGGAGACTTCACGTCTCCGGAGGCCACCGTCGCGGTGCTGTCCTCGAGCTCCTTGGACCTATCGCTAGCCTCTTGCTGCTGCGCATCGAGGTCCTTGGTGAGATCCGCAACCCTCTTCTCCGCCATCTCGGCCACCTTCTGCAACCCTTGGTACGTGTCCGCCGCCGCTTCGAAAGCCGCCTGGGCCTTTTCGACCGCCTGCCTGGCACCGGCGCCTTTGCTGTAAAGTAACTGCTGGCGCAGGAGAGTTTTCTGGGCGCCGTCCATGGCGCCGCGCGCGACGGCAACGGCCTGCTGGGCTCGCGCGGCCTCCAGGCGCGTCGCAATAAGGGTGCTTTCCAGCGTGGCCACGCGGTTGCTCAACCGGTTCAACTCGTTTGTGGATTGCTCCCTCTGCGACTGCAGATCCGAGCTGCGGACTTCAGCGAGGAGTTCCCCCTCGGAGACGTTCTGCCCCACGTTCGCCGGCAGCGACTCGATCGTCCCATCAAACGGAACAGGTACGGCCACCACCTCCACCGCTTCCACCCTGCCGGGAACGCTCACAGTCGCGCCGCCGGACTGCGTGCCCGCGGAGGGAGCGGCAGTCTTGGCCGGCGGGGCGGCGTTCTGGCGCCTCAGCAGGAAAAGCGCGCCGGCGGCGACCGCCAGCAGAAGGACCGTTCCCCCCGCCAGATACCACTTACCTCGCACACTTTGATAATACTGTATGGGCGCGGCTCTGGCCCTGCGGGTTCTGCCAAAACCACAAGGGCGCCGAATTCGCTATACTTCCGGAAGTTGCAGAGAAACGGAGACCCATGTGCGTGTGTTACGTCTGGGCGATGAGATAGACGATTTTTGCGTGAAGTGCCGCCGCCTCACAAATCACTCCATCGTTTCTCTCGTGAACGGGGAGCCCGCCAAGGTGCGCTGTCGCAGTTGCTACAGCGACCATGACTTCCGGCATGGAGAGGTGCCGCCATCCAAGAAGGACTTGAAGAAAGAGAAGCTCTTCAATGAAGTTCTCTCGTCCATCGATCCGAAGGCGGTTCAGGAACCACAGGAAGGCGTCAAGAAGGCGAAGCGTGACAAGAGCTGAAATCAGCTCTTCCTCAACTCGTTGCGGATGTCGTTGAGGACCCGGTCCCTTTCCGGCCCGCTGAGGTCCCTCTCGAGCCGGTGCAGAGCCATGCCGACCACATCCCTGTGGTGCAACCGGGAGCCGAATCCTTCTTCCGCGGTCAGCCGCAACCATAGCTCGTGCAGGCGGTCAAGATCGTCCGGCCAGAGCCGGGGAGGGTGGGGGCCGAGGTTGACGTACACGGACGCCTGGTCCGGGCTGATGATCTCCAGGGAGAAAGCGTGCCGGGGCTCCGGCAGCCGCTCCCAGGCCAATCCGATGCGGCGAGCCAGTTCCTCCGGCGCCATCTTCGCCGAGATCCCGGAGACAAGCCTCGCGGCCTGCAAGCGGGCGGCGGTCTGCACCATGGCATCGAAGGGATCGACCGCCGGGACCACAAGCAATTCGACCGTCTTGCCCTCCTTCTCGGCCACGGTCACCACGCGGCTGAACAGTGCCTGCTCGTAGTCGCTGAAGATCTGGTTGTCTGCCAGGCCATACTCACCGGCGCCCGCGGTGATGGGACGTACGGTCATCACCACGATGTCGTACCGGCGCAGGTTGGTCTTTTCCAGCACCTTCTGAAGGTGCAGCATCCGGTTGTAGTCCCGCACGGCGACCAGGATGCATCCCGGCCGGGCATGGAGGGTCTCCGTGGTGACCTGCGGCTGCATCTCGAGGTTGAATTCCTCGAGGCCCTTCGCCTTCGCTTTGTGCTTGATGGCATTGATGTGGTCGGAGAGAGTGAAGACCAGGAACAGCACGATGGTGAAGGAGACTCCGTAGATGGTGGCAATGCGCTTGGAGAACAGATTCGCGATCGCCACCAAAAAGAGGATCAACGTCGCGGCTGCCAGCCCGACCGGGATCTCCTTGCCGGCGATGCGGACGTTCAACGGTGTCTTGTATTCCTGATCGTGGCGCTGGTATCTGAGCGCCAGCACCCCGAGGCCCTTCAAGGCGAAACTCCAGACGACGCCGAAGGCATAGGCCTCGCCCAGCAGGTACACATCGCCCCGGCTGGCCACAATCGTCGCCAACTGAAGGATCGTGATCATGCCGATAATTCGCGAGGTCGTCCCAAAGCGGCGATGCGGCTTGCGGAACCAGTCCAGCAGCACGCCATCCTCGGCGACACGGTTGAGCACGCCGTTGGCTCCGATGATGGACGTGTTTACGGCGCCCGAAAGGATCAGCGCTCCCACCATGACGACGAACACGTGGAACCCCAGCTTCAGCAGATAGGGCCCCGCGAGGCTCATCGCCAGCCCTCCGATCAGGTTGTCGTAGTAGCGCTGGTGCATCTCGACGGGGATGATCATGACCGCGAACACGGTGATGACGCCGGTGCAGATCACCGCGTACGTGCAGACGATGTTGGCCGTGATCTTCAGGTTCTTCAGCTTCGGCGAGGCGATCTCCCGGTAGATCTGGGCCAGGGTCTCGAATCCGCTCATAGCCAGCAGCGTGTGGCCGAACGCAATTGTGATCGCAACGAAAGGAATGCCGGGCCAGAAGGTGCCCTGGAACCAACCGAGCGACTCCGCGGTGAAACGGAGGTTGGAAGGGGTCGGAGCCGGGGGCAACTGAACATGATCTTTGAGCAACAGAGTGACGGGGCACCAAAGCAGCAGGATCACGACCATCACCGTGGTGATCTGCATGATGCGCAGTGCCTTGGTGCTGGATTCGTGAAGGCCTTTCACGTTCGCCCACCAGAAGTACAAGGTCACAGCCACGCCGAAGAATGCCGCGAAGTAGTTGGGGTTCACGCGGAAATCCTGCCTGAGCAGCTCACTGAGTTCGTTCAGCAGGCGGCCCATGTATTGACCCGCGCTTACGGAACTGATCGGGCCGGTGAGGACGTAGTCCACAATCAGAGCCGAGACCGACAACTTCGCCACAACGGGGCCCATGCTGTCGCGCACCACGACATACACGCCGCCGCGCACGAACATGCTGCTGCTCTCCATGTAAATGGAGCGCACGGCGTAGCTGAAGAACATCACCCCCAGGACGAACCACGGCGCGGAGCGCCCGATGGCTTGTTCGGCGATGCCGCCGACGTAGAACATCGTCGAAGCCAGATCGCTCAGGACGATGGCGGCGCCGCGCCAGAAGGAGATGAAGGAAAGGGCAACCGTGGTGGCGACCACGATCTTCGTGGTCTGCGCCGGCTGACCGGCTTCAAGGGACATAGATGGTTAGTTGAAAGGGCTCCAATGGCTTATTCTACGATCATGGCAGCCGGGGACACCAGCGGGGCCGCGCTGGCCCAACTCGTCGCGGCCCGCCTGCGCGCCGACGGGGCCAAGGCCTACTACGTGGGCGGCTGCGTGCGCGACCTCTTGCTGGGCCGTGACCCGAAGGATTTCGACGTCGCCACCGACGCGCCTCCCGAGCGCATCTTGGCGTTGTTTCCGGATGCCCGGCAAGTGGGCGCGCACTTCGGAGTGATGCTGGTGCGCCGGGAAGGCGCCGAAGTCGAGGTGGCGACGTTTCGCAGCGAGCACTCCTACGAGGACGGACGCCATCCGCGCCATGTGCGGTTTGAGACGGATCCACGGCAGGACGTGCTCCGCCGCGACTTCACGGTCAACGCGCTTCTTCGGGACCCGGACACCGGCGTGGTCGTGGACTTCGTGGGGGGGCGCGCGGACCTCGATGCTCGCCTGATCCGCGCCATCGGCGAGCCCGAGGCGCGCTTCGCCGAGGACCATCTGCGGATGCTGCGAGCGGTCCGCTTCGCCTCCACGCTGGGGTTTGAGATCGAGCCGGGAACCATGGCGGCCGTGCGGCGCATGGCGGCGGCGATCCAGCGCGTCTCGGCGGAGCGGGTGCGCGGCGAATTGGCGCGCATGCTGACCGAGGGGAATGCCCGGCGAGGCCTCGAATTGCTGGATGACTCAGGCCTGCTGGTGGAGCTGCTGCCGGAGGTCTCCGCGATGAAGGGCGTGGAGCAGCCCAAGGAGTTCCATCCCGAAGGGGACGTCTGGACCCACACCTTGATGATGCTGGGCTTGATGAGCGGCCCCACGCTCACGCTGGCGCTGGGCGTGCTCTTGCACGACATCGGCAAGCCGCCGACCTTCCGCGTCCAGGAGCGGATCCGCTTCGATGGACACGCTGAGCGGGGCGCGAAGATGGCGGCCGGAATCTTGAACCGGCTGCGGTTCTCCAACCAGGAGATTCGAACGGTCGAGGCCCTGGTTGCCGATCATCTGCGGTTCAAGGACGTGCGGCAGATGCGGGAGAGCACCCTGCGCCGGTTTCTGCGGCAACCTTATTTCGACGAACTGCTCGAACTGCACCGCCTCGACTGCCTCGCCAGCCATGGCTGGCTGGAGAACTACGAGTTCGTCCGGTCCAAGCAGCGGGAACTGCCCCCGGAGCGTTTGAAGCCCGCCCGGCTGATCACGGGTGAAGATCTGATCCGCGCGGGCTACGCGCCCGGACCCGCTTTCCGCAAAATGCTGGACGCGATCGAGGACGCACAACTGGAGTCGCGCATCCGCACACGCGAGGAAGCCCTGGCCCTGGTCCGGTCACTGTTCCCGTCACCGTGAGCGCGACGGCAGAAAAGCCGCTCTGACCCCTCTCGACGGCACTTGTGCGCAATCTTCCAGTTTCGGATTAACCAGTCTGAATAGATCGCAGCATATTCCAATCGAAGGATGAGCCTGAAGGATGATGGGGGCTGAGCAGTCTGGGCTCCTTTCTGTGAGTGTGTAAGTGTCTCGGAGTCGGGGCTGTGGGAATGTGGGAATCGCGGCAGCGATTTCCAAGGGCGGTGGGCAAAGAGGGAAACCTGGTGTTGGTTTTCCTCTTTGTCCACGGCCCGGCATTTCCACAGCCTTTTCTCATGCGCTCTTCCTTCGTTGGAAGCTGGCGAATAGCTTCTGTTTGGCGGTCTGCATCCGGCGGGCTGCCGCCGTGTCGGTTTCGGCTCGCTCGATCTCATTGAGCCTTTCGATGGTCACCCCCGGCCGGAGGGCGCGCACCACCCCGGGCAACTGGCGCAAGATCTCCCAGGGCGTGGCGTACCAGCGGTACACCCTGCGTTGCTTGCCCTTGGCTCCGGTCTCCACTTCGGGCACGCCGCAGGGCCGGTGGAAGCTCAGGTAGGGATTGAAGTATCCCTCGTAGAACTCCTCGATCGCCTGCGCATGGCTGGAGTCGATATATCCGTAGCCCATGTGCTTGCGCACCACCGCGCCGTTCTTCGCCTCCGCCAAGCCGTTGTCGTTGGAATGCCGCGGCCGCGACTTGGTCTGTTGGATCAGCAACTTGTTGAGCAGCTTGGCCACCGTGTGGTTGATGAACTCGCTGCCGTTGTCGGAATGGAAGCCGCGGATGTGAAACGGAAACTGCCGCAGCATGGCTTCCAGCACCGGCTGCAAGTAGGCTTCGCTGATCTGCTCGGCCGCCCCCACCACCTGCCACTGCGTGACCTCGTCCACGGCATTGATGTGATACGCCCCTTTCACGCCTCCCAGATCCCCCTGGTGCACCGTGTCCACCCGCAGGTAGCCCGGTCGTCCGTCCGGCTCTGGCCGGCGCCGTTCGCCAATGGCCACCTGCACCGGCCGCGTTTTCTGGTAGACCACCCGCTTCTGCCGGTACGTCCGGCTCTTGCGCAGGTTGTAGATGTGGGCCATCGAAATGGCCGCCAGCCGCTCATAGCGGGGGTCCTTGAAATCGTACCGCGCCCGCTGCAGGAGCTTCTGCGTCGCCGGGCCGCTGAGCGTCTCATGGGCCTGGTCGACTTCGGCCAGCAACTCGATGTCGGCTAGCCTGTAGCGGCAAGCAAAGCGGTGGCGCCGGTAGAGCGCCTCCTTGACCTCGCCGCTGTCGCCGTACTTGCCGATCAGCCGCGTCACCTGCGCCCGGCTCAGCCCGGACATCTTCGCCACGTAACGTCGCAACAGTCCCTTCGCCTCCCGACCGCATTGCCCATAGCGCTGCTGCTTCAATGTCCGCGTCACCCAGTCATAAACCTCCCGCCGGTTCTTGCCCTCGAACCGAACCGGCTCGCTGGCCTCCAAAAACGCCCGGATCTGCTCCAGGCTCATTGTGTCCCGATCCTGCATGCTGACAATCAATCTCCAGCATGCCCAACCTCCCCGCCTTCAGGCTCATCTTGCGTTAGAAACACACCCTTCCTTCAGGCTCATCCTGCATTAGACAAGACTATCGCTTGACACACACACGAAAACCGTCCATACTGCATCCAATTATCTCTTGATCCAGCCGAGACCGGAGCTCGCCCCCACTCGGCGGCTGTCGAACCAGATCCTCGGGACGGCACATTGCAGGAGATATGTATGTCGGGACGCGCTTTTCACGCACTTCTCTTCCTTGCCGGCGCTCTGGGCTTGTGTCCTCCCGCCCGCGGCGCCGAATCCTCCGCTGATGCATCGTGGGAGCAGGCCATGCAGCGGGGCAAACAACTCTGGATGCAGGGCAACCTCACCGAAGCGGAAGCGGTCCTCGAAGGCGTGTTGCGGCAAGCGAACCTCTCAGGAAGCGACGACCCCAGGGTGGCGATGACCCTGAACGGCCTTGGCTCCGTCTACCAGGATATGGGCAGATATGGGGAGGCCGAGCAATCCTACAGGAGCGCGGTTCTGGCATTGGAGAAGACTCACGGGAAGGACGACCCGACTCTGGCTTCCGCGCTGCACAACCTCGCGGACCTGTACATGGAGACCGGCCAGTACGAGAAGGCGGAGCCGCTCCTTCGCCAGAGCCTGTCCATTCGAACCGCGGCGCTGGGACCTGATGATCCCGACGTAGCGATGACCCTGAACAACCTGGGTGCGCTGTACAGGCTTCGGCACGAGTGGTCGAAGGCCGAACGCCCGCTCAAGGAAGCTCTGGCGATCTTCAAGAAGAGACTGGGGCAGTACGATCTGCACGTCGCGGAGGTGCTGAGCAACCTGGGCAGGCTGGAGCAAGACAGGCGCCACTACCCGGAGGCGCTCTCGTACTCCAAGGACGTCCTCTCAATTCTGGAGCGCGCCACGGCGGCCAGCCCCACCTTCGTCGCAAAAGCCCTGAACAATCAGGGCGCTCTTTACTCACTCATGGGCAAACCACGGGATGCCGAGCCCTACCTGAAAAGAGCACTCGCGACCGAGGAGGCTGCCTTGGGCCCAGACCACCCGGCGGTGGCCGGTATCCTTTCGAACTACGCCGCGGTGCTGCGGCAGATGAAGCGGGGATCCGAGGCAAAGGATCTTGAGAAACGAGCGAAAGCCATTTTGGAAACAAATGCCCACGGCGTGCCCATGGGCTCCACGGTCGATGTCAGAGAACTGCGGTCAGCGAACGCCGGCAAGTGACGGCGTCATCCCCCGACGACGATATCGCGCTTGCTGCCTCGAACCGTGACGTTCTTCAAAGTCAGTTTGCGGATCTGGTGGGGCAGCAGGGGCTCGAATTTCCGCGTTAAGCCCTCTTCGCTGAAGCGCAGGCCAGTATAGCCGAAGATGAACTGCTGCAAGAAGCCGCCCGCGCCGGTTAGGAAGTTGATGTTCTCGTTGCTGGGCACCTCGCGCAAGACATTAAAGGCCGGCATCAAGTAAGGCTTGTACGTGTAAGGCAGAACTTCGTCGAGCAAGTTGGGGCTTTTTGCCTCCACGGCCAGGATCGGATTGAAAGTGATCCCCATCATGACGCCGGAATCGCCCGCCTGGAACTGTTTGAGGGCCTTCTCCAGCTCGCTTCGCTTGGCTTCCTCGCTGACAGGGCGTCCCAGAGGGTAGCTGACCAGCAGGGTGGCTCCGGCGGGCAAGTACAGCTTGCGCTCGATCTTCCGCCAGTCCGGATTCGGCGTCTCCCCGAGGATCTTGGCGGCGGTTGTGGCAAGCTCAAGGTTCTTGGCTGCTACCGCGTTGGTATAAGGGTCGTTGGCGGCCCCGATGATGGATTCAATCCAGGAGACCACGTTACGGATCTCGTAGCGGTCCTGTTCGCGGTTATATGTGACGCGGCTGGCCCAGAAGTCGGCAGTCTCCTTGATTACCGGGTAGCCGTACTGGGCCAGCCATTGCCGGTCGCCCGTGGCCAGATAGTACTGCCACTGAGCTAGAGCGACGTCTCCGTTCACGTGGATCTCGGAGGTCGCGTTCTGCCAGGCAAACCGGGGAGTGGTCTCTGATCCGTCGGGGCCGGCCTCCCACGGATACATCGCCCCTTTCCAGCCATTCTTACGCGCATTGGCTTTGGCCGCTTCCAGCGTGCGGCAGCGGAACATCACGATGGGCTTCGCCATCTCCGGATGGAGGGCCATCAGTGGTGGAAACATGTAGGTGTCGGCGTCCCAGAAGACATGGCCATAGTAGCCGGCCGTGGAGAGCCCCATCGGCGGGATGCTGTAATCGGAGTCCGCCCGTGCGCTCGAAAGAAGGTAGAAAAGCATCGAGTGTACCAGCGTCTGGAACTGAGGCGTGGAATCGACCACGATGTCCGTCTGCCACAAACGGTGCCACTCGCCAGCGCTTTCCTGGCTGAGGGTGTCGTAGCCTCTCGATCGCGCGGACTGACTAATCCGCGACGCTTTCTCCATCCCGCGGTCCGCCGTGGCTGAACGCACTAAGGCGGCATACTTGTAGAACGTATAAGTCTTTTCCGCCACGGCTTCAAAGCCGACTTCCACCGAGGCGAGGTCCCCGGAGGCCACCTTCTTCACGGTTACCTTTGCAAGATCCGCCGGCCAAGCCAGGTCAGCGACTTCCGCCACCGAACTCGCCACTCCCTCCGGGTGAGAGATCATGCGGAGGAGACCGCCCGCTTGGCTCGCGTCCGCGCTGCGCTGGTCTACGACCATGTAGCCTGGGTACCACTCTTCTTGCTGGGTGACCTTGGGATCGATATGCGCCAGGAGCGCCAAGGCCAACCGCTGCGGCGGTTTCCAACCACGCAGAGAGAGCGCCACGCGCACTGGACCCGAATAGTGCGGTGTAGTCTCGAATCTCACGGCCGCCAAGTTCGGATTCAGCCGTGAGACGAACATTTCTACGAGGACCGAAGTGACCCGATCCTGATCGGTCCAACGATACTCGGTGCGGACGCTGCCGTCATACATGTTGAGGGTCTGATGGTAGCCGCGCAGCGAACCAGCGTCGGGATGGGCCTCGTTGAGCCAAGCCTTCCCGTTGAACAGATTCACCTCGTTCCAGGCCGGAAGCGCAGCGATATGCGGCACATCCCCCTCGGCGGTGCCGTAGAGGCCCGCCATGAAGGACTGGACCGGCTCGGTTCCCAGAGGTGACGTAGCGACCCCCAGATGCCCGTTGCCGATGTAGGTGCTGGTGTAGGGGGTGGGGCTGCTGATTTTCAACTCGAAGGTGTCCGGCTGCGCGAGGAGGGGAACAATACCTACAAGGAGAAGAAAGAAACTTTTGTTCATGCGCCTGACCTCGAAACCTAAAGGGGGGCGAGGCATGCCTCGCCCCCGATTCAACTACCAGGCCAGCCGCAGGCCGAACTGCATCCTGCGCATGCCCAGGGTGGGTCCGCTCTGGATGTCCGTGATCAGCCCGGCCGAACCAGTGTCCACGGCATTGTTAGGCAGTCCGAGGTTGGTCCGGTTGAACACGTTGTACGCTTCCCAGCGGAACTGTAAGTGATAGCGCTCGGTCAGGTTGAACTGCTTGTCGAGCGAAAAGTCGGCCTCAAACAGATTGGGGCCGCGGATCGAGTTGCGGGAGGCGCCTCCAAACGTGTACAGCGCCGGAACGGCGTAGGACGCCGGATTGAACCACAGGTTGCGGTTCTGATTGATGCCTGCGGTCGCCGAGGCGATCTGATCCGGGCGCAGCGACATGTCCGAATTCAGAGAGCCGTTGTTGCTGAGCGTCGGCGAGAAGCCCAGGCCGCTCTCGAGGGACGTGATGCCGTTGAACGCCCAGCCTCCGGCCAGGGCCTGGGTCACGCCGCCCGCGTTGCCCAGGATCGAGTGGCCTTTGCCGAAGGGCAATGTGAGCGTGTGTGCCAGCGTGAACACGTGCGGCCGGTTGAAATCCGCCGGGCCGTAGTCGAGCCGTGCGTTGTATTGGTCGGTCGGGGTGCCGAACTCTCCGAAGTCCAAGGTCTTCGAGAACGTGTACGATGCGAGGAGAGAGTAGTTGTGGCTGAAGCGCTTTTGCGCGCGGACCTGGAGCGCGTTGTAGTTGCTGCTGCTGCAGTCGCACTTGTCGAAGATGCCCTGGGTGAGGCCAAACGTCGCATAGAGCGGACGCCGGGAGTTGAAGTCACCGGGGCCGGGAATGGCCGCGTTCAGGTTGAATCCGCTGTTCAGGTGACGGGCCACGTTCCCCACGTACCCGACCGAGAGATTCAGGCCGGAGGGCAACTGCCGTTCCACGGTGAAGTTCCACTGGTCAACGTAGGGGTACTTCAGGTTTGTGGGACTGTAGGGAGTGGAGATCCCATCCGGCAGCGTAAGCTGACCGTTTTGGGGGATGGTCGGAAAGACCGCGGCAGGTGGCGCAGTGGTTAGTGAGAACACCGGGAAGAAGGAATTGGCGCCGCGCAGGTCCTGATTCACAATCGAGGGGTAGATGTCGGCAGCGAGGTTGTTGAAGTTCCAGCCGAATGTGCCCTGGTAGTAGCTGCGGCCGTAGCCGGTTCGAACCACCGTCCTTGAGTCAATGGCGTACGCGATCGCGAGGCGCGGTGAGAAGTTGTGCCACTGCGTCTGGACATTTCCTGACATCGAGACTCCACCCACGCCAGGAATGTAAACCGTGTTGGTGACCACATCATAGCGTCCACCCTGCCCCGGGTTGAGCGAAGTGTCCGGAAACCACGTGTCCCAGCGAAGCCCGTAGTTCAAAGTGAGCTTTCGGGTCACGCGCCAGGTGTCCTGGGCGAAGTAGAACATCCGGTTTTGCCGGTCTTCCTGGGTCGTCGAGATCTGTCCGAAGCGCTGGAAGTGGTCCGGTGCGCCGAGCAGGAAACTCGCCAGCCCCAGGCCGCCGATGCCCGGCGCGAGGGACGTCACGCTGGGGTCGAAGTTGTAAACGCCCGCACGGTGGTTGTCGCTCGGTAAACGCCGGTTGCCGGCGTGCTCGATCGTCCCTCCGAACTTGAACATGTGGTTGCCGTACTGTTTGGTCCAGTTGTTCACGTAGTCGTAGACGAACTCACGCTGGTCCAGCGGGCAGTTACAACTGTACCCCATAGAAAAGCCGCCCGTTCCGTTGATGTTCAAGTCAGGCAAGCCGAAGGTATCCGGCCGGCTCGCTATGTTCAGGCCCGGGATGCCCACCTGGTTGGCGAGCTGCTGGCTGATGTCCAGCGGGTTCACGTTGACGCGGTACCGGGAATAGCCAAACCGGAACTCAGTCAGCAGCGCGGGGCTGACGTCGTAGTTGCCCGCCGCGACGAAGTTCTGGTTTCGCGCGTCGGAGGCGCCCGTGAAGCCCCACGCGGGGAAAGCAGGGCCGCCGTAGACGCCGAACGGACCCGGAGCGTTGTTGCTGGCACTGAGGTAGCTGTAGCGCACGAAGTAACGCAGCTTGCTGGTGAGATAGTGGTCCGCCCGAAGATCGAACTGATCCGTGTCGTAGCTCTGAACGTTGCTCACGTCGTAGTTCGGATCAGCCGGATTGACCGGCGTCAGGTTCGGTCCCGGAAGCGCGGACATCAGGTTCGCCGCGGGCGTCGAGATGCGGTTCAGGGGGATCATGCCGCCCGGGAACAACGCCCGACCCGTCCCGTTCGGGTTGCCGGTCGTGGGATCGTAGATCGGTACGCCCAGAGCGCTCAAATCTCCGGTTCGTTCGGCAGCCGTGGGAACGCGCAAGACCTCGGAAGCGCCGAGCCTGCGCCTTGTGCCCTGGTAGTCTCCAAACCAGAACAGCTTGTCCTTAATCGCCGGGCCGCCGAGCGATGCCCCGAACTGGTTCCAGCGCAGCGCCGGGATACCCCGGTGATCCGGGGCGGGCGTGCCCGGGTCGTGCAGTCCCTGCGTGAACGGGTCTCTTGAGTTCAAGACGTTGTTCTGCAGGAATTCGAAAGCCGAGCCGTGCAGGTCGTTGGTGCCGGACTGCGTCTCCACGCGCACCACCGCGCCCCCGGCCTGGGTGAACTCGGGATTGTAGTTGCTGGTCGCGATGCTGACCTCGTGGACCGAATCCAGCGGAGGGTTCACCATTGTGATGCCCAGCACAACGTCGTTGTTGTTCATGCCATCCAGCAGGTAATTGCTGCCCGCGAACATCTGTCCATTGGTATTCACCAGAGTGGATTGTTGCGGGTTCTCCTGAGCGGCATGTTGATACGTGTTCAGCGTCGCACCGGGCGCCAACAGCGTCAGATCCGTGAAGTTCCGGTTAAATACCGGGAGGTCCGACACCTGCTCACGTGTAATCGTGGAGTTGACCTCGGCCCGGTCGGTCTGAATGCCGGGAGGCGCCGACGTGACTGTGACGTTCTGAGTGACTTCACCGACCTTGAGAGTGGAATCCACCCGGGTGCTCAAGGCCACGGTCACCTGCACGTTCTGCTGCAGCAATGTCTGGAATCCCGCCTTTTCGATGGTCACTTTGTAGGTTCCGGGCGTTAGCTGGTTGAGCACGTAATTCCCGGAAGTGTTCGTCGTTGCGGTTGTCGCAACATTCGTGGCGATATCCGTGGCTGTGACCTTCGCGCCCGGCACCACCGCACCAGAAGGATCGGTCACCGTTCCGGTGATCTGGCCGGAAACGGTTTGCGGTGTGGCTTGCGGAGCGAGGAAAGTCGACAGCAAAAACAGCACAATTGGGAGCACTGGCTCCCGTAGACGCAAGGGTCTACTCCAAAAGTGTTTCATGCATTTGCCCCTGAGTTGAAATCGAACTGATCTGATTCTACGTCCCTGTGCCGGACGTTTCAAGGGGCGTTGCTCACATTTTACACGCTCAAAACGAATCCATGCGTCTTACTCAGTAGGAGCTTCGAACAGAGGGAGCCCTCCGGGCTGAAAGTGAGGGTTGTACCCGGTGCGCGCGGGCGAGAACATTCGGCCGCACGGGGCGCAACGCGGCTTGTCCGCTGCACAGGCGAAGAAACCTTTCCCTGGCTTGAGGCGCCAGTTCATCGTAGAGCACCAGAAAAGCGGCATTGGTCCAGCCGAAGCCGACCTCGTTAGACGAATATCCGAACTTGATCCCCGCCCCCAGGTCGGATTTGCCGGTCACCACGTCATATTTTTCTTTAATCGTTCCGTGAGCCTCGAAATCCCGCAGCACCATGAGAAGGAATTCCCTGCTGACCCGGTCGGCCTCGGGGGCGAACCCGTATCTACGAAGGCCTTCGGCAGCGATGATTTGCATGGGAGCCCATCCGAACGGCGCGTCCCACTGGTCGCCGGTCACACGGTCGCTAGTCTGGAGCCCGCCGGCGCGCTCGAACACGGGCAAGTTCGCGGCGACCCGTGCAGCGCGGCCGGGCGTGGCAATGCCCGCCCATAGGGGATAGAACGTCGTGACGAAACCATAGCTGGATTGACGCTGCCTTTCGAAGTTGTAGTCGAAATAGAGGCCCTCCTTCTCGTTCCACATCAGGCGGTTGATTCTGCCGGCGCGTTGCTGCGCCCGCCCAGCCCAAATCGCGGCCTCGCGCGGGTGGTCGAGCAGCGTGTGGATCGTCGCCGTGTCCATCTCCATCCGGTAGAGCAGACAGTTCAGATCCACGGGATCGTAGCTGAGAATACCCGCGCTGAACGGACCGAAGCGGCCCGATGGGTCGAAGCCCGACTCCCGCATGGCCCGATCCGCAAGGTAGAACAGCGGCGTGAGGCTGTCGGTGGCCGCATCGTAGAAGCGTGAAGCGTCGTATTCAGTGACCTTATGAGTGCGATAGTATTCGCGAACACGATCGTACTCTGTCCTGCCCGCGCTGTCGCGCTCGCCCAGGACCACTTCCGGCGCAGGCGTGTCCGAGCCGCCGTAGTAGCGGGAGAGGCCCGTTTCAGGGGTCAGGTGAGGCCCCTCTGTCCAGTACCTGTAGTACTGCTCAATCGCCGGAAGGCAACTCCTCAACCAGGTTGTGTCTCCGGTTCGGGCATAAATCTCAAGCACCATTCTCGTCAGAAATGGCGGCTGTGACCGGGTAAGGTAATAAGTGCGATTTGCGTTAAGCACTTTCCCGTAATGTTGCACCTCATAAGTGAGGTTATCTGTCATATCCTTGGCCAGCCGCAACTGGTTATCATCGAGCAGGCCCAGCAGAATGAAGTAGCTGTCCCAGCCGTACATCTCGTTAAACCGCCCGCCTGGAACAACGTAGGGATGGGGAAGGTACAGCAGCCCGGGTTCCTGGATGGAAGCCGGGTCTTCGGGAAGCCGCTCTAGCCGCACACTCCGGAAGTCCTTGGACTTGAGCGAACGCCGCAATTCGAGCTTGATTTTGTCCAGGCCTTCGTCCCGCGGAACGTACAGGACAACCTCGCCTTCCTGTCCGACTTTGGCGTCGATCGCCGACTTCAGGAGCGTGGAGTTCGAACGCTCCAGTCTGGTCCAGCCCTGCTGGATGTACCGGCGAATCTGTAGCAAGCCGGCACAATCCGACGCCAGCACCTGGAGCGACCACGCGATCGCGAGAACAACGACAAGAGTCCCAGTGACCTGTTTCCGCATCCTGCCTGTAGGCTGAATCCTCGGGTCGTGCGTTGTCAAGCGCCGCGCGGCCTAAGCCGGCCTGTAGGTGAAGATAATGTACAGGACCACAACCACAACCGCGAATATGGCCGAGGCGGCGATGAACTCCAGCACGACGGCCTTCCGGTCGCCAGGGTCGAAGCTATGCTGCTTGTGCGTTTGCAGCATCGGGCAGCCCTCCAGGTTCTGTCTGGTCCCAAATGTACGCCTGTCGGCATGAGGAGTCAAGGGAAACGGCGGCGCTCGTTCCACGCTGTCCATCCGTCGCGCCTGCGGCAGCCTGTAAGGCTGCGGCGCCATGCCGACGAGCGGCTTTACAGTGCTCGACGTTCCTTAACATAACCTTTACAGGCCCTGTGGTAACAACATCTTGCCCGAAGGAATCTATTCAACCAGGAGGCCGAAAACAAAGGCCACCGAGATTCTAGAAACTCAGGAGGGCAGTATGAGCAAGAAAGTTTACACGTTGCTTTCGGTTTCAATGTTGGTAGCGGCACTGGCGGTGCCCTTGTCCGCGCAGACCATGACGCTGACGGCCAACATCCCGTTCGCGTTCACGATTGCGGACAAGACCCTGCCGGCCGGTGAGTACATGATCCGGAGTGCAGGTGACCCCTACGTTTTGATCCTTCAGGGAGAGCGACACAATGCCGCCGCGCTCACAATGACGAACCCCGAGGTCGTCGTGAGGACTGAGCACCCGGCAGAGGCCACAAAGCTGGTTTTCAACCGTTACGGGACCCGGTATTTCCTGTCCGAAGTGGTGAATGGCTATACGGCGAGCGGCTTTGTTGTGCCGATGCCCAAGGCGGAGCGCGAGTTGACCAAGACCGCCTCGGCCGAGCACTTTGAAGTCCTCGCAACGCTGGCGCGGCGCTAGGCCGCTGAACCTCGATTGACTGCCCTTCGAGGCAGCCTGCGGCAACCCGAACACTCAGAGGGATCGGGTTGCCGCTCTGCATTTCTTGCCGCCGAACGGCGCGCATTGAGTCCCCACCCGTGCGGGCTCGCCATAGCAGTGGCGTAACAGGTTCCGCTAATCACTTGGCCCGCTGACCGGCGTGCTGCCGGCCCCTATCCGGCAAACCGCCAATCCCGCGTTACGATAGGGACAATCCAATCCGGCGGCGGGCCGCCGGGTCACAATCCAGGTCACGGGGTAGCGCCGGGCCAGTTCTTGAAAATCAGCGAGTGAGAAGTGGTCCCACCCGCTTTGCGCCCGTACCTGTTGGTCCCAATCGACGGCCAATTGGGGAAACAGCGAAACCGCGCCGCTGTCCTTCACCCGGTCGGCCAAAACGCTCCGCTCCGCGACGGCCCGGAAGCCGTGCATGTCTTCTCCGGGGAGCAATAGGTACCCAGGATCCATGGCAAAAACGGCATCTTTGGGCGTGTGATCGCGCACCCAGAGGAAGGCGGAATACCATTCGCCGCGGGGAGCCGCGCCCGGCCACTCCAGGTGCGGGCTGCAGGGAAACGCCTCCCGCGCGACCAGCCACATTCCCGCCGCCAGCGGCGCGAAGAGCGCGAGCCAGCGCCAGCGCCTGTCCTTCAGCACGTACTCGCCGGCGAGAGCGCCGGCAATCAGGAACATGACGATGTATACCAGGTGAAACGCTCGCATGGGCTGAAGTCGCGTATAGTTCTCGAATCGAGGGGAAGAGACCAGCAGCAGGCCGGCGGCGGTGAAGAGCAGCCCGAATCTCACAAGGTGTCGCAGCAGGCCGCCGAGCGGCGGCCGCGCGCCCCGGAGCGGAACCCGCGCGCAGCACCATAGCAGGACGAGCGGCGCGGCGACCCCGAGCCATTCGTACCAGGTCCAATTCGAGACGAAGAAGTAGGTGCGCGAAAGCAGGGCCTCCCGCGCCGCTCCGCGCGCCGGCGCCAAATCCCACGGGAGAGGCAGCCACGAAAGCGCGAGCAACCCGAAAACAGGCGCCTGCCCCGGCACGGCCGAGCGGCGTCGGGAGAACTCCATCGAGCCCAGGAGCACCGCGGCGTACAAGCTCATCTGGGGGTGCACCAGGGCGCAGGCGGCCAGCCACGCCACCGCGCGCCGCGGCCGGTCCGACAGATACCAGGCGATCGCAAAGAGGGCGAACGGAGTCGAGAGGGTCCGCGATGTGACATACGGGTCCATGATGGGCAACGCGGTCCCGGCCACGGGCACGCTCAGCACCCCGGCGAGCAGGGCAACCCCGGCCCAGCGCGCGCGGTCATGCTCGAAGCAGGCGGAGAGCAGGCGCCAGGATGCGAGCAGTAACAGGAACACGCCCAGGATATGGCAGAGCAAGATGGCGACGTCGGATGGCACGCGGGCCAAGCGGATGAACGAGCCCACCAGCAGGGGAAACAGCGAAAAGTGCGCGTGCGTGAGAAAGAACTCGCCGCCGAAAGGGTAGAGCGAAGGATCGGCGGCCTTCTTGATCGCGGGCACCCAGATGGCGGCATCGTCGGTTCCCAGGTGGTAGCCGTGGATCAGGACGGCGGCAAGGGCCAAACCCACACAGGCAGGAACGCCTGTGCCGCCTGGTTGTGTCTTGGCCGGAATTTCCAGTTTGGCTTCTCCGCTGCCTCCGAGTGTACACCCGACCCCTTCGTTCGAGCTGCTGTTTCCAGGCTGTCCATTTCGGATACAAGGGTACTGGAACTACGGGCGCGGCGCCACCACGCCGGGCTCATTTTCGCGCAGGCCGGTGCTCCAGCCGGGATACCAGCGGAACACGTTGCCGGTGAGGCTCCCGATGAAGATGTCGCCTTTGCGGCCCAGCGCCAGCCAGTGGCCGGGGCTCTCCATGGAGCCGAGGATCTTGCCGGAAGCGATGTCGATGCGCATGATGCGGCCCGCCAGGGTATCGTAGGCGATGTTCTCGCCCTTGTCGCGATGGGTCACGATCCAGAGCTCGTCATTGGCGTTGATATCCATGCCCTGCGTCGCCCCCAGGTGCGTCCACTGCCGCAGAAACTTGCCGTTGGCGTCGAAGATCTGGATGCGGTTGTTCTCGCGGTCGCTGACGTAGAGGTTCTGGTGGGAATCGATCACGATGGCGTGCGGCAGGTCGAATTCACCCGGGCCCGTCCCGCGCTTGCCCCACTCCATCAGGTACTTGCCGTCCCGTGAGAACTTGACCACGCGCGAGTTGCCGTAGCCATCGGTTACGAAGAAGTCGCCGTTGGGCAGAAACCCGATGTCGGTTGGCCGGTAGAAGGTATCCTGGGTCGCGCCCGATTTGCCTTTCGTGCCCCATGTGCGGAGGAGTTTGCCGTCGCCGGTGAACTCCATCACCAGGTGATAGCCGGTGTCGGTGGTCCACACGTGGCCCTGCTTGTCGATGCGAATGCCGTGAGGGTTGCTGAACAGGCCCTTGCCCCAGGAGCGAAGGTATTTCCCGTCGGGGGTGAAGACCACGATCGGGTCCGCTTTCGGTCCCCGCTGGAACGCATAGACGTTTCCGGAGGCGTCCACGGCTACGGCGGACACCCGGCCGAACTTCCAGCCGTCAGGCATGGTGTCCGGCTCCTCGCCGAAACGGATCTGAACGCGGTACTTCAGCAGTCCGCCCTCGTGGGGATACCAACCCTGTTGTGCGAAGCATACGGCGGTGAACGAGAGGACAAACCATACACAGACTTTCTTCATAGCCAGACAGTATACCCCCTGCCGCGGAAATCCATCGGACAACGGCTGCAGGGGGCAGCGGGCTGGATCGGGAAGGCGATCCCCATGGCGCTCAGCGCCGGCAAGTCTCCGTGTATTTGCGCAGCAGTTCGTACAAAACGATGCCACCCGCGGTGGCCACGTTGAGGGAGTGCTTCGCGCCGAGCATCGGGATGCGCACGAAGGTGTCGCACGCGGCGCTCAATTCCGGACGGATTCCCTCAACCTCGTGGCCGAACACGACGCAGACGGGAAAGGCAGGGACCCAATCGAAGAGGTCCACGGCGTGTACGCTGGTCTCGATGGCGGCGATCTCGCAGCCGCCAAGCCGCAGGTTTTCGACTAGCGGCAAAGGATCCCAAGCCTGTTCCCAGGGCACCGTGTCCTCGGCGCCGAGCGCCGTCTTCGAGAGACCCTTGCTGGGAGGGTGCGCCGTGATCCCGCACAACAGTAACTTCTCGGCTGCCGCCGCGTCCGCCGTCCGGAAGAACGCTCCCACGTTGTAAAGGCTTCTTACGTTGTCGAGCAGCACGATTACCGGCAGCCGCCGCACTTGCCCGTACCGGGCCGAGGCCGCAGTGGCCTGGAAGGGTATCCGCTCCATGGACGTCAGCCCCAATCTTTACCGGCTGTACACGGCGAAGTTGGTGACCACCTCGTATCCCATCCGGCGATAGAGAGAAAGACCCGCGGCCGTGGCCTGCAAGACGGAACTCTCCACGCCTGACGCCTTCTGGGCCTCAGCCACGGCGTAACGGGTCATGGCTTCGCCATAGCCCTTGCACTCCTGCCCCGGCAAGGTCGCCACCGAATACACGCCGACAGTCCCCGCCGCGGCCACCGTCGCCACGGTGGAGACAGCTTCGCCGTTCGCGTATCCGATATGGCCCGAGAAGCAGCCGTCCCACAGCGCATCCAGGTCGTACAGATCCAGGCACCACTCGAAAGGAATGTGAAACGCGGTGGCGTTGATATGGGCAAAGACGACACGGCTCTGGGCGTCGTGAACCTGCCGGAACTCGAGGTTCGGTAACGGGCGCCGCGGCGGGCGCAATCGCTGGCACATCATGCCCGGGTGACGAAATGTCTGCACCAGGCCCCGGCCGCGAAACACCTTGGATGCCTTGGCGGCGATGTCGCCGGCGAGTTTCTGTTCGCAGGCCCAGAATGCCCAACGGGAATCAGGGCCGCCGAAGAGCTCGGCAGCCAGGTCGATCCGCCGCGCGAGGTCGCCTTCCCCCGCCGTCACGGGCGTGGAGAAGAAGGCTGCATTGAACATGTGGAATACGATTCCCGAAGAAGCGATCGAAACGCCGTCCAGATCCACAATCCGGCCGCTCGTCCGGACCCGCGCAAAGTGCCGGAAGAACTCCAGCAGATTCTGTTCGACGGCATCGATCGGCGTCATAACGTCGCTACATCAGGCTCAGCGGATCCACGTCAATCACCAACGCCGTGGGGGGCCAGCGGGACTCCAGCGCGAAGCTCCGTACGCTCTGGAGCGTTGCCCCCAGGGTCTTGCGGCTCACTGCCTTGAGCAGAACCTGGTAGCGGAACTCCTTCTGCACGCGCGCCAGGGGCGCTTCCGCGGGTCCCAAAACCTTCAGCCCTTCCGGCGGCGTCGCGAGGAGCCGCCCGAGCTCCGTGCTCATCCGCAGTGCCCTCTCCTGATTCTCGTCCCGGATGAGAATATTGGCCAGCGCGCTGAAGGGAGGGTAGCGCATGGCCCTCCTGTATTGCAGTTCCTTCTCATAGAACAGGCGGTAGTCCTGCGCGGCCGCGAAACGAACGGCGTAGTGGTCAGGGGCGGTGGTCTGGATCAAGACGATGCCCGGCACATCCCCGCGCCCGGCGCGCCCGGCCACCTGCGTCAGGAGCTGGAAGGTGCGCTCGGCGGCCCGGAAGTCCGGAAGTCCCAGGCCGATGTCGGCGTTCACCACGCCCACCAGCGTAACGTTCGGAATGTCGTGCCCTTTGGCGATCATCTGCGTTCCCACCAGGATGTCGTAGCTTCCGGCGCGGAAATCGTGCAGGATGCTCTCATAGAGCCGCTTGCCGGTCACGGCGTCCCGGTCCATGCGCGCGATGCGCGCCTTGGGAAATTCCCGGTGCAATTCCTCCTCTACGCGTTCGGCGCCGATGCCGAGAAAGTAAACGTGCTCGCTCTGGCACTTGGGGCACAGGCGGGGCACCGGGGCCGCGTAATTGCAGTAGTGGCACAGCATCCGGCGGTCCCGGCGGTGAAAGGTCATGGTGACCGAGCAGTTCACGCACTGCATACGCTCGCCGCAGGCGCGGCAGGCCAGGAAATTCGCGAATCCGCGCCGGTTCAACAGCAGCATGGTCTGCTCGCCGTTGGCCAAACGCGCCCGGATGGCATCCAGCAGTTTCCTGGAGAAGGTGCTTTGCTTGCGTGTCTCCAGGAATTCCACCCGCATGTCGACCAACTCCACCCGCGGCAGCGGGCGGCTCTCGATGCGCTCGGGCAGCTCCAGCAGCGTGTACTTGCCTCGTTTGGCGTTGAAGTGGCTCTCCAGGCTGGGCGTGGCGGAGCCGAGGACCACGCAGGCCCGGGCCGCCTGCGCCCGCACGACAGCGACATCGCGGCCGTTGTATCGCGGCGTCTCGTCCTGTTTGTAGCTCTGATCGTGCTCTTCGTCCACCACGATCAAACCAAGGTTGGGCACGGGCGCGAACACGCCCGACCGCGTTCCCACCACCACCGGCGCCGCTCCGGATCGGATTCTCCTCCATTGGCCGGAGCGCTCCGCACCGCTGAAGGCCGAATGCAGGATGGCCACGCGGTCTGGGAAGCGCTGGAAGAACAGGCCGGCGACGGCCGGCGTCAGTGCGATTTCCGACACCAGCATGAGCGCGCCGCGGCCCATCGCCAGCGCAGCTTCAATGGCCCTCAGGTAGACCTCGGTCTTGCCCGAACCGGTCACGCCGAACAGCAGGCAGGCCTGGAAGCTTTCGGCGCGCAGCGCGCCAAGGATCGCGTCGAAGGCGCTTTGCTGGTGCGCATTCAAGGTGTGCGGAACCGGCGCCGTGGGGAAGGCCAAGACTCCTGGCTGTTCCTCTTCGAGAGTCACGAGAGCCTTGCGGGCCAGTGAGCGCGCCGCCGTGCTGGCGCTTTTCACCGCCCTCTCGACATCCTTAAGATTGTGCGAGCCGGGGTGGATCTCCAAGTAGGCCAGGAGCTCGCGCTCCGGCTTGGGAAGCTTCACGCCGTCGGGGCGCCGGAGCAACTCGATCCGCAGCCTGGAAGCGGCCGCACGCAGCGGGTCCCTCTCGGCGTGAAGCGTCTCGGCCTGGATGAGCCCCTGGCGCTCCAGCGTGCGGATGGCCTTGGCCGCGAGCGGTATCTTCCTCTGGATGGATGCGGCGGCCAGAGGGCGCGATTCCAGCATGTGCAGCAACTGAGTCGCGGGATCTTCCACGGACGCTTCCAGAAGCAACTGCCGTGTGGCATCGCGACCGGCGTCCGTCAGCGCGTACACTTTGCCCTGGCGGATCTCGCCTCCCAGCGGCGTCATTCCTCGCAGGACTTCTCCCAGGGGCGCGCAGTAGTACTGCGCGATCCATCGTCCGAGCGCCAGCATGTCCTGGTCCAGCACCGGCTCGGCGTCCACCAACCGCAGCGCGCTCCTGACTTCCATAGGAGGCGGCTCGTCATGACACCGCAGGGCGATACCCGTAAGCCGCCGCGAGCCGAAAGGCACGATCAAGCGTGAGCCCGCGAGAACGCGGTGCCTCAGTGTCTCGGGCAAGGAATACGTGAAGGGCTGGTCCAATGGGACCGGCAGGCTGACGTCGCAATACAAAGGGGCGCCCCGAGGCATCACTTCATCGTACCCGGCGTTGGCCCGGCATGGCTGGTGTATACTGACAACAACCCAAGTGTCCCATGGGTAATCAAGCCATGAT
The DNA here is from genome assembly GCA_963798455.1 of Bryobacterales bacterium. Classification (GTDB taxonomy): domain Bacteria; phylum Acidobacteriota; class Terriglobia; order Bryobacterales; family Bryobacteraceae; genus CAWCTD01. The sequence continues at coordinate 966,088 of CAWCTD010000003.1, read as the reverse complement.
AGCGGAGGAGAGATTCATGTCAAAGCGCAGCGTGTCGCGCCGCAACTTCCTGGCGGCTTCCGCGACAGGGTCGTTGACGGGCGTGGCGGCGGTGGCCCAGCCGGCTCTGGCGGCGGCACAGGCCGCCGCTGTGAAACCGGGGGATCTGCCTGACCTCGGCATCAAAGAGGTCAAAGTGTACGTGCTGGACCGCGGGCAGATCGCTTCCATCGTGACCAACAGCGGGATTGAGGGTAACTACACTCTCGGCACCCGCTACTGGCACCCTAACTGGAGCAACTTGGGGTGGCTGGACTTCGCCAAGCGCACACTAAGGGGCAGGAGCGTTCTGGACCTTCCGGCGATCACGTCTCAGTGGATTCCGGAGCAACGCCGCCTGGGACAAAGTTCTTACGCCGCGGCCATCGACTGCTGCCTGTGGGACATTCTCGGCAAAGCCGTGAACCTCCCCGTGTACCGGATCCTCGGCGCCTACAGAAACAGGGTGCGAGCCTATGCCAGCAGCCAGCATCTGAGGACGGTGGAGGCTTTCGTCGAGGACGTCCAGAAGTGCAAGGCCCAAGGGTTTACGGCCTACAAGATCCATCCGCCGGAACTGCGCGGCGGCCACGACTACAAGCTGGACATCGAGGTCCTCAAAGCGGTCCGGAAAGCGGGCGGAGATAGTTTCACGCTGCTGCACGATCCTGTCGGGGTCTACACGCGCGAGGAAGCTTACAAGGTCGGCCGGGTGTTGCAGGATCAGGACTATGTCGCCTTCGAAGATCCGCTCCCCACCACGGACATTGACGGGCTTGCGGCCTTGTGCCAGGCGCTCGATATCCCGGTCCATGCCGGCGAGTTCATCTTCTCGATCTACGACTACGCCGAGTACATCCGTCGCGGAGCGGTGGACGTGCTGCGCTTCATCGTGGACAACATCGGGGGCATCAGCGGCGGGATGAAGGTGGCGCACCTGGCCGAGTGCCACGGGATAGAGTGCGCGCCTCACAACTGGGGCGAGGCTCTGGACCACGCCGTGCACTTCCACTGCGAGCTGGCCATGCCGAACAATGTCTGGTTTGAGATGACGGTGCCCCAGGGACAGGCCGACCGTCCCTACTTCAAGGACAATATCCGCATCGACAAAGACGGCTACGTGCCCGCACCCACCAAGCCGGGATTGGGGTACGAGCTGGACATGGCCGCACTCGAAAAGGCGACCCGGCGAATTGACCGATAGGAGGGGGCCGGCAATCTCACTCAGCCTGCGCGGGGCCGCTGGGGGCCCGACCGCGCTACCCGGCCAGCTCTGACTCCAGGCGGGCGATGGCTGCCGAGGCACGGCCCTCGGTGATCGTGGAACGGCGCAGCCGGCCGACCAAGCCGCTGATGGTCCGCTTGTGCGGCGCCGGCAAGCGCGCGAATTCCTTGCTGATCCGGGTTACGAGGACCCCCGGGAGCGCCTCGCCGCTCTGAGTCAGCACGCTTAGGATGAGGGGCACGAAGAATGCCCTCACATCCTCCTCTGTCCGGAGGAACTCTCCCATTCCGGCTGCCGCATTGACCAGGGAGTAGGTGACCTTCTTCTCGAGACTCGCCAGGAAATGGGCCAGAACGATTGCGCGCTCCTCATCGTCGAGAAAAGCCAGGTCCTCCCCGCGGAAGAAGGAGCCCTCGTAGCACTGGACCACGTACTCGCTCTCGTTTTCCAGAACCTGCACGAACTTTCTTGTCGCGACTTTCTTGAGGTCGGTTGGTGCGACATCGAACGCCATTCTGTAACACTGCTCCAGGCGCTTCAGAGTCTCCGCGGCCGGCGGTTCAGCCAGCTTGGCTGTCTCGAAGTAGGCCTTCGGGATCAGGTCGAGCAGCAGGCGTTCCATCTCCACGCGACTGATCTTGCCCATCAGGTGACCCATGATGGCCGCTGAAGAAGGATCCGACTGGAGCTTGGCGACAACCTGCTCCGCGCTGTAGCGGTAGGTCTCCTTTTGATGGCCCGACACTTCGTTGATCACGATCTCAAGCAGTGCCTGGGCGATGCGTGCGCTGGTCTCGTCGGCTACGGCCCCCAGCCGAACACTGCTGCTGGCACTGAGGAAATCGGTGTAGGGCCTTATGAAGCTCGCCAGGTCCACTGTTCTGGGCGACAGCACCTGCCGGGCGCGGCAGAGATTGAGCAGCTCGGGAAAAGAGATCGGAACGAGTTCCTCCGGACTGGCCTTGCCGGAAGAGGTCAGGTATTCGACCAGAGCGGCCTGGATCAAGCTTGCGGCGATGACGTGGGCGGCCTTCCACGCGCTTGCGCGCATGCAGGCAACGAGTTCTTCCGCGTCCTTTTCCAGGCACCCTCGGAACTCGTCTGATGCAACGAAGTCGAATGTTCCCACTCTGGTTTCCCCGCGCTCAGAGATCCTCTGGCAGAGGCTTGGGCGGATTCAGAGCGTTGACGATCTCCTCCAGCCGCTGGACCGCTGCCCGCAACTCCTCCGTACGTGTCACTTGCTCTTGGGCCGCGGCGTGGAGCCCGCGGATCACGTCAGCCTGCCCGTCCAGCCTCTGCCGGATTGCCTGCTCCCCCACCTCGAGCTCGGCGATTACCTCGCCGAGCCAAGTCCTGGCTTGGCCTGCCTCCCGGTGGGCGGCATCCAAAGCATCGGCCCGTTCCTTCGCCTCGGCCGCCAGGCGAACAATCGTCTCACGCAGTTGTGCAACCTGTTCCACAACGCCCGCGACCGCCCGACCTGGCGTTACGGCGGCTTGTGCGGTTTGCTCCTGCGCCCGCAATAGGGAGGCCGTCTCGTCGCGCAAGGCCGCCACTTCGGCCTTCAAGGACGGTGTGTCTCTTACGGCTTGGGCTAGGCTGGCTACGCTTAGTTCGAGCTTGGCGATTCGGAGGGCGGTCGCGCTCTGGGCATCTACTAAAGTGTTGCGCAGAATTGAGGCCGAGCCCTGGCTGATCGTTTCCGCTGCCAATTCAGGGCCTCCTGTACCCCCAGGCATCGGCCCGTGAAGGGTCGCGGACGCCCCGGACCGCCCAGCGGCATCCTCGGGCGCCGTTGCCCAGGGCAGGCCCTCCGGGACCGGGAAGGTCCGCCAGCAGGACCGGCACTCGATCCTTGCGTTGGTGGCTTGAGAGGCCTCGCACCTGACGTCGCCGGAAAGCCGGAGCCGGCCGGTCCCGTCATAGCCCCGTACTTCGCGGGAGACAACCCCCTCCGCCAAGTAGTTGAAGCCATATGACCCAAGGGGGGGCCTGCTGGTCTCGGGCGTCCCATCATGACCGCATTTCGGGCATACCAACCTGGTCACTGCCACAGCACACCTTCCATCATGGAGTGTAACAGCGGCACTATGATTCCTGGCTGAGAAGCCCGGGGTCACTTGTACTAGAACTGTCCAGCGTGTTTGTGTAGTACTAGAGTTCCCCCAGTCGGAGCTCAAGCTGTAAGACAGCACACCCCCGTCGTGGCTTTGAGGTGGCGCCGTCCACCATGGCCACGAAGTGTCAGGTCCGCCCGCCGTGCGCGCCGCATGGGCAGGAAATGGCGAATGTATTGACCTGGCGGGTTATAATGACTCCAAATGGACAGCGCAGTTCGGCGCAGGGAGCTTCATCCACTGTCCCTGCTGCGGGCTCTGTGGAAGCGGAAACTGCTGGCTGGCCTGGTGTGGCTGATCGGGACGGCGGCGGCCGTCACGGTAGTACAGCTTCTGCCGGCCATCTACAGGGCCGAGACGCTCGTCATGGTCAAATCGTAGAGAGCCGCTGAGGAGTCTGTCAAGGCGAATCCTGAAGCGGGAATACAGGATCTGCTGAACAATCAACGCCAACAGATCCTCAGCTACAATCGCCTCCTCGAAATCGTCCACAAGTTCGATCTTTACCACGACGGGCCGCAGCGCTACTCCGAGGGAGAGATCATCGAGATGGTGCGGCGCGATATTTCGGTCACGCCCGAGCGCGGTTGGAGCCGTGACCGGCCGGGGGCTTTTCGCATAGCGTACCAGGGGCGTAATCCGGACGTCGTGGCAAGGGCGGCCAACCAGCTTGGCGCCCTGTACATCGAGGAGAACTCCCGGACAGGCGAGGTGCAGGCAGCAGACACGTCCGGGCCCCTGGACAACCAGGTGCAGGAAGCGCGGAAGCGCCTGCAGGACCAGGAGGCGAAGCTAAGTGAGTACAAGCTGAAGTACAGCGGCTAACTGCCGCAGCAGGAGAACGCTTTGCTGGCCGACCTCGGCCGCCTGCAGCTTCAACTCCAGGGCGTGCAGGATGCCGTTACCCGAACTCAGCAGAACAAGGCCCTGACGGAGACCATGTTCGCCGCCGCCCAGCAGTCGGTAACGGCGCTGTCGGAGATCGTGGACAAGCTCGCCGCGAACTCCAGCGACACGTCCGGCGAAACGGCTGAGCTGGAATCCGAAAGGCTCCAGAAGCAGTTGGATGCTTTGCGGCTTCGATACACCGACGAGCACCCCGAGGTCAGGAAGACGCGAGAACTGCTGGCGAAGGTTCGCGATTGGGAACAGAAGAGTGCCTCGGTGAGCCAGAAGCAGGGAACAGGGAGGGAAAGCGACGGAGACGCCGCCCGAGCCGGCGCCAGGCCGGCAATGACCGCCAGAACGGGCACGCTGGAGCAGTCGCTGCTCCAGGAGCAGGAACGCGTGAAGAATCTGAAGGCACAGCGCGACCTGGCGATGCAGCAACTATAGGCGCTCGAGACGGAGCGGAAGCGGATCGCGGACCAGATCGCGTCGGTACAGGGAAGCATCGCGAAACTGCCGATTCGGGAGAAGGAGTTGATAGGCTTCAGCCGTGACTACGATCTCTCAAGAGCTAACTATCAATCCCTGCTCGACAGGAACTTGGCGAACCAAACGGCGACGGAGATCGAAAAGCGTGAGAAGCCCGAGAGATTCACGATACTCGAGTCGGCCAGGGTCCCCGAGCGGCCGCTGAAACCCAACCGCGGTCTGCTTGACGCGCTGGGAACCATGGTTGCCTTGTTTCTTGGCGTAGGCATTGGACTGGGAAGCGAGATTAGACGGGGTGTAATTCTCGGGGAATGGGAGATCCCCAAGGAACGTCGTCATCTTGGGCCGTGTTCCGACGATTCGAGACAGGCCCTCTGAGGGCCACGAGAAAGGATCGAGCAGGAGACTGCGGCGTCTCGTCCTGGGCTCGGCTGCGCTCCTGCTGGCCGCGATTGTCATTGGAGTCGGCATTTACTTTCGGTGGATACCGATCTGACCGTATGTACAAGCAGTTCTTCGGCCTGTCCAAGAGTCCGTTTCGCCTGACTCCCGACCCGCATTTCCTGTTCTTGACCCCTGCGCACCGCGAGGCGCTTTCGGGGCTGGTCTATGCGATTTCGGGGCATGGGGGCCTCGCTGTGCTCTCCGGCGACGCAGGCACCGGCATGACCACACTCCTGAGGATAATCTTGGACTCGATGCCTCGGTCTCTGGTCGAATTCAGCTACTTGCTGATGCCGACTGTCTCCCCGGCGGATTTCCTGCGGTTGGTGCTCATGGACTTCGGAGTGACGGACGTTCCCAATGACAAGCCGGCCTGTATCCAGCAGCTCCAGGACTTCCTGATCTCCCGTCGCGCGCAAGGCAGGCTCCCCGTGCTGGTGGTTGACGAGGCGCACAAACTGGACGTACAGGTCCTCGAGGAATTGCGGCTGCTCACGAACTTCGAGGACGCAAACGGCAAGCTTCTGCAAATCCTGCTGGCCGGGCAGAACGAACTGGATGCGATGCTCAAACGCCAGGAATTGCGCCAGTTCAAACAGCGAATCGCACACCGATTCTCTATAATCCCGCTGTCGAATCACGAAGTGGGTCAGTACATTCGGCATCGCTGGGTCCGAGCGGGAGCCACCCGCGCCGACCCGTTCACGGAGGAGGCGGTTTTGCAGGTGGCGCTGTATTCGCGAGGCATCCCGCGCGTGATCAACACCCTTTGCGACAATTCCCTGCTTCTGGCTTTCGGCGCGGGCATAGCACGGATTGGGCCCGAGCACGTGCAGGAAGTAGCCACCGATCTCGACATCACCCTCGATGGACACGCAGGCGAGGCCTGTGGGAAGAGCCTCTCTTCGGAGAGCGAAGCAGGCCGGGCGCCAATCCGCGAGCCCACGGCAACTGAGCCCGCCACGATCACGCCCCGGCAGTCCATGGGGCCGGAGCGGTCGGCATCGAACGGGCTGGCCAAAGGAGTCGCATCCATCTTCGGGGCCGTTTTCACCAAGCGGGAAAGGACGATCCGGCTGCACCTCAATGAGGACCGACCATGAGCAAGTTCTTCGACGCCATACGCAGGACTACGGAACAGGCCGGGGCGAACGCCACCCCCCTGATCCCGGACCTCAGTCCGATTCTCGCTAAGACCACCGCATCCTCCGACGCACCCGATGGGTCGCTTTCGCTGTGGGCCGCTGAACAACTCTTATCGCGCCAACTGACCCCCGAAGAGCGAGCGCTTCGCCGAGTCCCAGCGCAGCCCGCCGCGCCCACGGTGTTGGTGCCCCTGGTGGGGAACGACTACCGGGCCGCCGAACAGTACAGAATCATTCGCACCAAGATCGCCCAGCATCCGGAACGGCCGCGGCTGCTGGCAATCTCCAGCGGCGGTGTCGGCGACGGAAAGACGGTGAGCTCCATCAACATCGCGGCTGCATTGTCGTTGAAGGAGAAGTCCGCGGTATTGCTTGTGGACGCCGATTTCAGAAGATAGACGCTCGCGGAGATGTTGGGAATTGACGGGAGCCGCGGACTGGCGGACATCCTTCGGGGCGGCTGCTCGGTTCGGGACGCGGTGCTTCAGCTAGACTCATACCCAAACCTATACGTCTTGCCCGGCGGGCAGGACTTGCCGAATGCCGTAGACCTGCTGGATTCGCCGCGGTGGCAACTCGCCTGCAAAATCTTCGCGAGCCTCTTCGATTACACGGTGATTGATGCGCCTCCCGTGGGGTTGGTAGCTGACTACGATATTATTCAGGCTTCCGTAGACGCTGTGGTTATCGTGGCGCGTACCGACCATACTAATCGTGCCAGGCTCCTGGCGGTGCTCCAATCGGTCCCCAAGCGGAAACTGATCGGCGTGGTAATGAATTGTGTGCCTGACTGGTTTCTGACCAGATCGCTCGGACAGGATTACCGCTATTACGGCCACGGCAAGTTGTCCACGTCAATATCGGCAGGCCGCGGGGATAGTTCGAACAAGTAAGGTTGGGCTGACTCCCGCCTGAGCGCTACCCGGCAGCGAACAATGCCTGGGGGCCCCCGCCGGCCGCGGTTGCCAGGGCTCGGGCTTGGCCTAATAGCAGGGTGACGGCCTCTGTCGGCAGAGGCTCGCCGATCAGATAGCCCTGCACCCTGTCGCAGCCGAGTGCCCGAAGGGCTGCCAGTTGGCTCTGGCTCTCGACCCCCTCGGCGACGACGCGCAATTGCAGACTGTGCGCCAGCGCCACGATGGCTCCTACCAGCGGCATCGTGTTGGGGGGCGAATCCAGCTCCCGCAAGAATGATCGGTCAATCTTGACAGTGTGAACGGGCAGCATGCGGAGATAGCTCAGCGACGAGTAGCCGGTGCCGAAATCGTCGATGGAGAGGCTGACGCCCAGGTTCCGAAGCTGTTCCATCTGCCAGGCGGACTCCTTGATGTCCCTCATGACCACGCTCTCGGTCAGCTCCAGCTCCAGCAGCGAGGGATCCAGCCCGGTCTCCCTCAGCACTGTTGCCACGGATTCCACGAAGCCGGCGCGCGTGAACTGCGTCGCGGAGACATTCACGGCTACCGTCACCGGCGTCTGACCTGCGCGCTGCCACTCCGCGCGTTGCCGGCAGGCCTCCCGCACGGCCCAATCTCCCAAGGGGATGATGAGCCCGCTCTCCTCGGCCAGCGGGATGAACTGGGAAGGAGAAATCACTCCCAGCTTCGGGTGGTTCCAGACCATAAGCGCCTCCAGCCCCGTCAGCCGGCCCTCGATATCGGTCTGGGGCTGGTAACGGAGCTGGAGCTCATCGTGTTCCACGGCCCTTCGCAGAGCGTTCTCGAGTTCCAGCGACTCGAGCGCCAGGGCGCTGATCTCGGGCACGAACATCTGGAAGCTGTTCCGGCCGCGGTTCTTGGCCCGGTACATGGCGCTGTCCGCATTGCGCTGCAATGTGGCGGCGTCGGCTCCGTCGCGGGGAGAGGTGCTGATCCCGATGCTCGCCGAAACGAAAAGCTCGTAGCCCTCCACTTGGAAAGGGGCCGCGAGGGAGTCGAGCAGTTTCTGAGCCACCTTCTGCGAGTATTGGTAGTCCCGCAGCTCGGTCAGCAGTAGCGTGAATTCGTCGCCTCCCATCCGCGCCAGGATGTCGGTCTTCCGGATGCAGCCTTCCAGCCTGCGGGCCACTTGCTGCAGAAGGGCATCGCCCACGGGATGTCCCAAGCTGTCGTTGATCTGTTTGAACCGGTCCAGGTCCACGAACAGCACCGCGATGTGCCAGCCCTGTTTCCGCGCCTGGGCCAGCGCCTGTTGCAGACGCTCCTCCAAGAGCGCACGGTTCGGAAGACCCGTCAGAGTGTCGTGCTGTGCCTGGTGCGCCAGCCGATTGGTGAGTTGCCTCTGTTCGATTGCGATCGCGGCCAGCCGGCTTGCCTTGCCAATCAGATCGAGCTCCGCCTCGGCGGGCTTCCGCGTTACGCCGCAATAGATGGCGAACGCTCCCAGCACTGCCCCGGCGCCGGACAGGATCGGCACGGTCCAGTTCGCGCCAAGGTGAGGCCCCGGCAACAGATCCCGATAGCGGTTCTGTTCGGACGCGTCGGCCAGGCTCTCGATGTCCAGCTTCTGGAGGTCGTGCAGCCAGCCGCCGGGGAGTTTGGATCCCGCTGCCGGGACCAGTTCCCCTTCCTGGAACAGCAGGAGCGAACAGCGCAAGTCCGGGCACTGGCGCTCCACCATCTGCCCCAACTGCGCCAGCACCAGTTCCAGCGGTTCGTTCCGGGCAACCAACTCCAGCACCCGGTTACGGTCCCGCTCCAGGTCCTCCGCCTGTCTGCGGTGAGTCGTTTCACGCTGAACGGCCACCCAGTGAGTGAATTGGCCTGCTTCTTCCATGATCGGGACGAAGTTCACGTCCACCCAGTAAGCCGAGCCATCCTTTCGGTAGTTGATCAGCTCGACGCGCACGGCCTCCCGATTCGACAGCGCCTGCCGAACCTGGTTCAACTGGTCGCGATCGGTCTGGGGCCCGAGCAGGATGCGCGGCGTTCGCCCGACAGCCTCCTCGGTCGGGTAACCGGTCATGCGGCTGAATGCCTCATTTACGTACACGATCTTGCCGCCCAAGTGATCTCCGGGCTTGGCCTCGGCGATAAACACGGCGTCGTTGGCGTTCACCACCACGGATCTCAGCAAGCGCAGATCGGATACCGAGGGCCGCCGATCACCGGCCTCGCGGGCTACGCAAATCACCCCGGCGGGCCTGCCCGACTCGAACAACAATCGGGAGGTGACCTCCAAACGCCGCTCTCGACCCTCCCTGGTACGAACCGAAATCTCATACGATGTTCGGGAGCCGCTGCCCAGTTTGGTCGCGGTCATCCGGCGGTTCAAGTCCAGGGACTGGGGCGTGAGGAGGTCGGCGAGACGCATCCCCAGAACCTCCTCGCGGCTGTATCCGGTGATGGTCTCCACGGCCTTGTTCGCCGACCTGATGTTGCCCTCCAGATCGTGTATGAAGACGAGGTCGTCGACGTTCTCCACAAGTTCGCGGCACGGCTCTTCACTGAGCGAATCCGCGGAGTTGCTGCCGGGAGGCGCCCAGCCAAGCTGGCTGGTCAAGACGTCAATCAGCGGGTCCACAAAGTCTCCCTATTGAACCAGCCGGCTGCGTCTTCGCGCCGCCGGACCAGGCCGCGCTTCACTGTTGCGCACCAGCATGCGGTGAATTTCGAAGGCCATAGCGGGCACGGCGTCGTCCGACCCCGCTGCCCGAACTACGCGGCCCGTGCACTCCAGAGAACGGGGCGGATAGGCGGCACTGCGGGGCAGGTCGATCACGATCTTCGCGCGTGCGCCAACCTTCGGGAGCAGTGCGGAGACACGGCAGCCGGGAAACCTCACCAGCATTCCAGCGCGACTGACATTCATCGTGACGCCCGGCACCGCGTCCGGGAAAGAACCGCCCGAGCTCACGCAGCAGGGCCGCTCGAGGGTGTGCCGCTGCTCCTGGCGCCGGTCCATCCCGGATGCTTCCGTCTCGTTTCTATCGTGGGGCATGTATATAGCATAACTGGACTTATGTAGATTTCAAGTATCAATTCAATATGGTACGAGGGCACAGTACACTGCTAACTTTGGTTATCTATGGTGGACCAGCGCCCCTGCCGGCGGCTGGAATGTTAACGTTGGTTATGAGAGTCCCAGCGCCCGGCTCACTCCACGAGCAGGGGCCGATCGAGGACGATGTCAAGGGTAGTGCCCGCCCGCAGTTGCACGTCCTGGCCGCGCGTGAGCATGACCGCGGCCAAGCCGGCGGCAGCACCCGCGCCTCCGCCGATCGCCGCCCCCCGGACGCCTCGGTCCACAATCCCGCCCAGCGCGGCGCCGCTGCCCGCACTCACCAGGATCCGGCCGGCGTCGTGCCCGTGCTCCGGGCCTTGGCGCACACCGCCCTCTTCCTTCATGGCTACCTGTGAGGATCCTTGCGAGTCCGCGGAATCCACCACCGCCGAGAAGCGGTACGTCTTTCCGCCGGGCAAGGTCAGCGTGTCGAGTCGCAGGCCCAACTCAGCCCTTCCCGAAACCCTCCCTCCTCGCTTCGCTGAGGTGATCGTGGCTCGAACGTAGCTGTTCACCGGAACAACGATTCTATCACCGGCGACGACAGGACTCGCCGTTCGCATATAGACTTGGTCTCCGGCTCGAGCCGTCCTGGTTGTGATGGAATTCACCATTCGCAGCAGGACATGGGTGCCTTTGGGGATCTCCGTCCCCGGCAGCGCAGGAACCAGCAGCAGGGCCACAATCACGGGAGCGAGCGTGCTCACCACGCGTCTGGATAGCGCCGGCATGCTCTTACCCCTCTCCGCCACCATTGTAGACCGGAGCGGCCTCAGTCGGGTCTAATGAGGTGTGGAGATCCCATAATGGACGCTGTGGAAGTGCTGAAAACGCGCTGCTCGGTTCGCGCCTACCTGGGCCAGTCGGTGCCGCGCAGTGTTATCGAAGACATCATCGATTGCGCCCGCTTGGCCGCTTCCGCCATCAATATTCAACCCTGGGAGTTCGTGGTGGTGACCGACGCCGCCCTGCGCCGGAGGCTCGCGGAGGCCACCGATCATGGCCGTTTCATCGCGGACGCGCCGGTTTGCGTCGTGGTTCTCTGCCGCGACACGAAGTACTACCTGGAGGACGGCAGCGCCGCGACCCAAAACATCCTGCTCGCCGCCCGCGCTCACGGCCTGGGGGCTTGTTGGGTGGCGGGGGACAAGAAGCCCTACGCGGCGGACATCTGCAAGCTGGTGGGCGCCCCCGATGGCTTCCGCCTGGTGAGCCTTATTCCAATGGGCTACCCGGCCGAGAAGCCGGAAAAAGCGAAGCGCGCTTTGGCCGATGTGCTCCACTGGGAGAAGTACTGATCGTCACGCGCGCATGGAACAGGTTCAATACTGGATCAGTCAGTACGGTTACGCGGGGATCTTCTCGCTGCTGGTCTTGGGAATCGTCGGACTCCCGGTTCCGGACGAGACGCTGCTCACTGTGGCAGGGTACCTGGTGAGCCGGGGTGACCTTCGGCCCGTGCCGACGATGGCCGCCGCGCTGCTCGGCACCATGTGCGGGATCACACTGAGTTACGTGCTGGGAGTCACTTCTGGCTATTATCTTCTGCACAAGTACGGACGCCGGGTTCACCTCACGCCGGAGAAGGTTGATCGCGTCCATGCGTGGTTCAAGCGGATGGGCGGGCTCACGCTGACCTTCGGGTACTTCGTGCCCGGCGTGCGGCATCTGACCGCCTACGTTGCCGGCGCCTCCAAGCTGGAATATCCGGTCTTTGCCGCCTTTGCCTATTCCGGATCACTGCTGTGGACGACGACTTTCCTTACGCTCGGCTATCTTCTGGGGGAGAATTGGCCGAAGGGCCTCAGCCGGGAGCGCAATGTGGCGCTGGCAGGTTGTGCCATCGCGCTCGGCTTGGCGTTGCTCTGGCTGCTCCTCAGGCGGCGCTCGCGGAGAAACGGGTAATCGCCGCTCCCTCATGGCCGCGGTTCGGCGCCGGCAACCGCGGCGCATTGAATCCAGGGGGCCGAGTTGGTACTATTGCGCCATGAAGAGAATCCCGCTCATTGCGTTGTGTGGCTTGGTATTCGCCTGGGCTCTGCCCGCCGCGAAGACGCTCGACCTGTGGGCGATCGACACCGAGGGCGGCAAGTCCGTGCTTATTCTTTCTCCGTCGGGCCAGTCCATGCTCATCGACACCGGTTTCCCCGGCAACAACGACCGGGACACCAACCGCATCCTGGAAGCCTGCCAGGCGGCCGGGGTGAAGAAGATCGACATCCTGGTTACCACGCACTACGACTTGGACCATGTGAACAACACCCCCTCGCTGGTCTCCAAGATGCCGGTGGCTATGTTCGTGGACCATGGGCCCGCGGCGGTGAACGATAGGATGACCACGGCTGCCGTCAAGGCCTACGACGCGTTGTGGCAGAAGGCGAAGCATATGGTCGTTAAGCCGGGGGACAAGATCCCGTTCAAGGGAGCGGATGTGCTGGTGGTGACGTCAGCCGGGCAGGCGCTCAAGACCCCGTTGAAGGGCGCGGGCGCCCCCAATTCGTACTGCGCGGCCACGCAGCCAATGACCTGGGGCCGGACGAACGAGGACAACTCGGAGAACGGCAACGCCATCGGGCTGTTGATCACATTCGGGCGTTTTCGCACGTTGGATCTTGCCGACCTCACCTGGAACAGGGAGATACAGTTGATGTGCCCCAACAATCCCATCGGTACAGTGGACCTGTTCATGGTCAGCCATCACGGCAATAACATCTCCAACTCGCCGGCGCTGGTGGATGCGCTGCACGCCAGGGTCGCCGTCATGGATAACGGTGAAAGAAAGATCGGCGCGGCGTCTGCCATGAAGATCCTCAAGTCCGCCCCTGGGATGCAGGCCCTTTACCTGCTGCACTGGTCGGCCAACGCACCGGAAGACAATCCCGCTGACGAGTTCATCGCCAACCTCAAAGGCGCGGACCAAGGCAAGTGGATCAAAGTCGTGGCCGAGCAGAATGGCACAATGGTTGTCACCAACGCCCGGACGGGCGAGTCTAAGACGTACAAGCGCTGAAAGGAACGATACGGGCCGTGCAAGCCCGGCCCCTACAGTTTCTTCAGGATCTTCATGCCGGTGGGCAGAATGAAGAGGCTGTCGCTCAGGTGCTGGTCGACCTGGACCGAGTCGGAGAACATCTCGAAGATCTTGTCGCCGTCCCTGGTGCGCGTTATCGTGAACGGCCAGTTGACGCCACCTCCCACATCCCGGAACCGGCCATACTCGGTCACTTCCTCGATCTTGTCCCTGGTCTTGGGGTCGCGGCGGTAGTAGACCTGCCGGATGGGGAACTTCGTCGATTGGTGGAAGTACACCGTGACCACGTCGTTCCGGGAATCCACGATGTCCACGATTTCGACGGGCTGGTTCATCCAAACGTCCAGGCCCTTGCCATCGAAGATCATGCCCGGCTCGTTCAGCCGCTCGCGGAGGATGTAGAAGAAATTGTGGAAGGTCGTGTTTTTGTAGCGATCCAGGGTGTCGTCGGGTAGTGGCCGGGCCCCCCGAAAGGTGATGTCGTAGCCCTGGCTTTCGGTGAACAATACGGCGCTGATCTCCTTGAACTTGTCCCCTTCCATCTTCCCCAGGGACTCCCGCTCACGAACCCGCAGGGCATCGGTGGTTCTGCCGCCCGGAGGCAGGTACTGTGTGTAAATGGCCGTCTCAGAAGTACCCGAAACCGCGTCGCGGTAGAAGGAATAGGCGCGGCCTGACTCCACACGGTCCTCCATCGCCAGGTAGCGGTCACCACCCAGCGCCGCCAGCGCCTCCATGACCACGCGCTTGCCCCGTTCCTGTGTGCTTTCGGCCCAGCCTGCCGCCGCGCACAACACGATCAGCAGAATTCTGCTCAGCTTCCCCATAGGCTCACTTCAGTTCGATGTCCTTCACCGGCGACCCTAGCACCGAGAGCGGGCGGCCGAAGTCCTCGGGCTTGCCCACCGTCACGATGGTGAAGTCTCCGGGCTTGATGTACTCCTTGGCGACGCGGAGGATGTCCGCCTTGGTCACCGCGGCCACGGCCTTCTGGTACTGAAAAAGGAAGTCGCGGGGATATCCGTAGTAATCCAGCGTCACCATGCGGTTCAGAGTCTTGCTGGGCCTGTCGAAATTAAACACGAAGCTGTTCAGCACCGCGTCCTTGGCTGCCTGGAGCTCGGCGTCGGTGACCTCGGTCGAGCGCATCTTCTCGATCTCCTGCTGGATAACCTGCAGCGCCTCGGTTGTCGAAGCCGACTTTGTGCTCCCGGAGATCACGAACAGACCGGGATGGTCATAGTCGGCCCCCCAATCGGCCGAGATGTCATAGGCGTATCCAAGCTCGGTTCTGACCCGCTGCATCAGGCGGCTCCGGAATCCGCCGCCCAGTATGTCCGCCATCACCTCCAGGGCGGCATAGTTCTTATCGTTCAGCGTGCCGCCGAGGTGGCCCAGCTCAAAGAAGGTCTGCGTCACGTCCTGCTTCACGGCTAGGTACACGCCGGGGGCGGGCTTTTCGCGCACGCTGGCGAAGCGCGGCACGGGCGGCTGCCCGGCCTTCCAACCGCCGAACAGCTTTTCCAGCTTCGCTCGCATTTCGGCCGTGTTGAAATCACCCGCCGCTACCAGCATGATGTTCGCCGGAAAGAAATAGCGGTGGTAGAAGGCGACGAGGTCGTCCCGCTGCATGCGGTCCAGAGTGTCATACTCGATCCGCCAGCCGTAGGGGGTGTCCTTGCCGTAGACAATGTCCGTGAACTCCCGTCCGGCCACGGCGCCGGCGTCGTCGTTGCGCCGCGCGATCCCACTGCGCATCTGCGTTTTGGCCAGATCGATCTTGTCCTGGCGGAACTCGGGCGCGGTCAGGACCTGCTGGAAAACCGCCAGCACCTGGTCCGTGTTCTCCTTCAGGGCCGAGAAAGAGACCCGCCCGCTGGTCTCGCCGATCCCGCTCTCGACCGAGGCGGCTATGTTTTCGAGCAATTCGTCCAGTTGATCGCCCGTCTGCGCCTCGGTGCCGCCGGTCCGCATCACCGTGCCGGTGATTTGCGCCAGGCCGATCTTGTCCGGCGGATCGAACAGGTTGCCTGTCCGCACCAGCGCGAAGCCGCTGACCAACGGTAATTCATGGGTCTCGAGCAGATAGAGTTTGATCCCATTGGGGAGCGTGGATGTGGCCACCTCGGGGATCTTGATCTCTTTGAGCGGCTGGTACTTCAGGTTCTCATAAGAAGGCTCCGGCGCCTGTGCGGGTTTGGTCTCGGCCGCCGCGAGCAGGGCGACCAGCAGGAGTGGCAGCAACCTCTTTGCGCGTCTCATTTCCCTGTCCCCTGGGCCGCGGACGGCGGCCTCACCGAGTAGACCACGGTGCGCGACTCCGGCGTGAAGTACTGGCGCGCCACCCGTTGCACGTCGTCCGCCGTGACCTTGTTGATGTCTTCGATGCCCGTAAACAGCTTGCGCCAGTCGCCGTAGTTGACATAGTAGAAGGTCAATTGCTCCGCCATCCCAGGATTGCTGTCCAGTCCCCGTATGACGCTGGCACGGATTTTGGCCTTGACGCGGCTGAGCGTTTCGGCATCCACCTTCTCCGTCTTCAGTCTCTCCAGGACTTCGTAGGACGCCTTCTCGTTCTCCTCGACCGAATGCCCTACCGAGGGAACGGTATACAGGAGGAACACGTTCGGGTATTTGGCGCCGGGAAACGACGATTGAGCCATGGCCGCCATCGCGATCCGCTTGTCGCGCACCAATTCCTTGTACAGCAAGCCGGTCCTTCCGCTCGACAGGATGCCGCTTAACACGTCGAACACCGGGTCGTCTTTTTCGAGTTGATCGGGCCGCTTGTAGGCCATCAGCACGAAAGGCTGGGCGGGAGAGACGACCACGCCGCGCCTCTCGCCGTCCTGGCGCGGCTCGACCGTGTGCAACTCCGGAGGAGGCGGCGCCTTGGGGAGCGCGGCGAAATACTTCTCCGCCATGCGCTTCACCTCGGCGGGCTGCACATCGCCCGCGACGGCGATGGCAATGTTCACCGGCACGTAGTAAGTGTGGAAGAACTGCCGGGCGTCACCGACGCGGAGGCTCTCGATGTCTTCCGCCCAGCCTCCGGGCATGTTCCGGTAGGGGTGCGCCATGAACGCCATGGCCAGCAGCAATTCCATGAGCTTGCCCTGGGGGCTGGACTCCACCCGCATGCGCCGCTCCTCGCGCACCACGTCGCGCTCCTTATAGAACTCGCGATAGACCGGATCGAGAAAACGTTGGGATTCCAGCAGGAACCAGAGCTCGACCCGGTTGGCGGGCAGGCTGTAGAAGTAGTCGGTCGAATCCTCGCCCGTCCCCGCGTTCAGTCCGACCCCGCCGTTCTCCTCGATGATGCGAGCGTAGGCGTTCTCGTCCACGTAACTTGCCGCTTTGTCGATGGCGGCCTTCAGTTCCCCTTGGAGCGCCTCGGTCTTCTTCGGGTCGGATCGGATGCCCAGATCCCGCTCGGCATCGAGCTTGTCATAGACAGTCTCGATGGCGTCCATGGCCTTTTTCTCCGCGGGGTAGTCCTTGGTGCCGATGGTATCGGTGCCCTTGAAGGCCATGTGCTCGAACATGTGCGCCAGTCCCGTCTTGCCTCCAGGGTCGTCGACCGAGCCCGCGTTCACATAAGTGTGAAACGAGACCACGGGCGCCTCGTGGCGCTCCAGCACGATGAAGTGCAGGCCATTGGGAAGAGTGAATTCCGTGACCTTCTTCTCGAACTCCTGGAGCGTCTGGGCCGCGAGAAGGCACGGAACCAGCAGCCACAGCAGTACTTTCACCAACTTGTGTCTCATCGAATCCAAGCCGCCTTTATTCGTAGCGTAGCGCGACTACGGGGTCCAGGCGAGCGGCCTTGGTGGCGGGCCACACGCCGAAGAACAGGCCCACGGCCACCGAGACCGCCACGCCCATGCCAGCCGCCCAAAGCGGCACCGCCGTCGGCAGCGACGGGAAAATCAGCCGCGAGGCCACCGAGATCATCCAGCCAAACAACATCCCGATGATTCCGCCGGCCACCGTGAGCACCACCGCCTCGGTCAGGAATTGCGCCACGATGTCGCTGCGCTTCGCGCCAACCGCCTTGCGGATGCCGATTTCCCGCGTACGCTCGGTGACCGAAACCAGCATAATGTTCATCACGCCGATGCCCCCCACCAGCAACCCGATGGAGCTCAGCACCACCATGACCAGGGCCACCATCGAGGTGATATTGCGGAAGTCCTCCAGCATCTGCTCGCCGGTTGACATCCAAAAGTTATCCGGCTTGTTATAGGGCACCCGGCGCTGCAGCCGCAGCACAACGTCCACCTCGTCCATGGCCCGGCTGAGCTGCCCCGGTTTGGCGCCGAAGAGCAGCATGTTCTCCCTGGCGTTCGGAAACATCTTGTGCATGGTGAAGTAGGGCAGCGCCACGCGGCGGTCTTCCTGGCCCGGGATGGAGGCCGCCTGCCGGGTCATCACGCCGACCACTTCGAACTGGTGGCCGTCGACCTCGATCCACTTGCCCGTGGGGTCCTCGCTGGCGAACAGCGCGGTCTGTATGTCCTCCCCGAGCACCACCACCGGCCGCCGCCTCTGACTCTCCATGTCGGTGAAGAAACGGCCGTATTTCATCTTTTCGGTGCCGCCGGCCGCGTAACCCTCTTCGGTGCCGAACAGCTCGATCTGGTATACGTCGTTCCCCTTGTAGCGGACACGATCGAAGCCCCCGCCGCCTCCCAAGGCGCTCGGCGGGAACAGGTAAGGGGAGACATACTCCACCGAGGGGCACCGCTCCCTGATCGCCTGCGCGTCTTCCCAGGTCAGCGGCTTGCGCAGGATCTCGTCGCGGGTCCTGCGGCCCTGAAACCCGATGTTGAACTTGTAGACAAAGACCGTGTTCGGCCCGAAGGCGCGCACGGCGTTCGCCACGGCCGCGTCCACGCCGGTGATGATGGAGCCTACCGCGATCACCGTTCCCGTGCCGATGATGACTCCCAGGACGGTCAACAGGCTGCGCATCTTGTGTTCCCGAATAGTGGCCAGCGCCATCCGCACCGCCGACATGATCTCCGTGCCGCTCATTTCTCGTGCCTCAGAGCCACGATCGGGTCCAGTTGCGCCGCCCGCCGGGCCGGGTAGATCCCGAAGAACAGCCCCACCGCCGCCGACAGGCCCACGCCGATCAGCACCGCGTTGAATGGCATGGCCATGGGGACCGGCGTGAGATTCCTGACCGCCACGGCTACGCCCCAGGCCACCAGCACGCCGACCACGCCGCCCGCCGCCGAGAGAAGCAGCGACTCCACCAGGAACTGGTTCAAGATGTCGCTTTGCCTGGCTCCCACCGATTTCCGAATCCCGATCTCGTGCGTCCGCTCGGTCACCACCGCCAGCATGATGTTCATGATGACCACCCCGCCGACCACCATGAACACGGACACCACAGCGATGGCCGTGGCCGCGATCACGCGGGTCAACTGGTCCCACAGCGCCAGCAGGGAATCCGAGCCGAAGATCGAGAAGTTGTCCTCCTGGTTGGGCTTCAGCCCCCGGAACGCGCGCAGCAGCATTCGAACCTCGTCCTGCGACTGGATATAGTGGGCATGATCGATGGCCTGGGCAACGATCGAAAAGCCCTGACGCGATCCGTAAATCTTGAAGTAGGTCTGTACCGGGATCCACACAAAGGTGTCGCGCGACTGGCCAAACAGGGAGCCCAGTGGTTTCGCCACCCCTACCACCTGGAAAGGGCGGCCGTCGATGGAGATGGTTTTCCCGATCGGGTCGAGGCCCTCAAAAAAGCGCACTCGGAGGTCGTCGCCGATGAACGCCACATCCACGCGCCTCCGGTCTTCCGTGTCGGTCAGGAAGCGGCCCATGGCAGTCTGTACGTTCGTGACCACCCCGATATTTGAAGTGACGCCTTGGATCTGGATGCTTTCGATGAGGTTGGATCCGTAGCGGACGGAGCCGCTGCGATTCGCCACCATGCCGATCTCCCGGGTCAGTGTCACGCGTGACTTGACAAAGTTGTACTCCTCCACCCTCAGTTGCGGGTTGCGGCGCTGCATCTCGATGAGCTTCTTGGCGTCGAAATTCCCGATCATGGCCAATCGCACCACGCGGTACCCCTCCGCCCCCATACTGGAGACCGCGTTGGCCACGTACACGTCCATGCCGTTGATCACCGACACCACCGCGATCAACGTGGTCGTGGCCAGGATGATGCCGAGCAACGTCAAGAAACTCCGCAACTTACTGGAACGGAGGGAGGACAGGGCGACTTTGAATGCCTCCCCGAACGAGGCGCCGGACTTCATTCTTCTCCCATCTTAACAGCCCGTGGTGAAAGTAAGGCCAATTTTGGGGCCTGTCCCCGAAACTTGTCCCCGAAATTCCGAAATTGCCTTTTCACCACGGGCTCTTAACTGTTGACGAGTGAGGCGTGCCCTGTGTTCCTCAGTTTCAGCGCTTTTCTGGCCACGGTGGCGAGGGGCATGACTTCCAGTTCCTTGCGCCCGACCCAGCGGAAACCCTCCGGCGTCCCCGGCGCTCGCGCGGAGACCGCCGTGAAGACGTAGTTGTGGTTCATGATGGAGTGCCGGAACCGCCCCAATTCCTCACCCGCGGCCGCTTTGGGCAGATCCCCCGCTTCGGGCAGCTCCCAGAAGCCATTCCGTCTCCGCAGCAGCAACTCGCGTCTCCTCTCCACTATCAGCAGCGTCTTCGCCACCCGCACGCGGGCCTGCCGCCGCTTCTTGACCGGGAAGTCCCTTAGCCTGCCTTGGCGCTTGGCCTCACACAGCCCAGCCACGGGGCACATCGCGCATTTCGGCTCGCCCGGCAGGCAAACCATCGCCCCCAGTTCCATCAGAGACTGGTTGTACCGCCCCGGGTCCGTCCGGTCCAGCAGCTCCAAGGCGAGGCCCACGAGCCCCTCGGAAGTGCATGTAAGGCGGCTTAGCACCCGGACGACGTTCCCATCCACAGCCGCGTGCGGCAGGCCGAAGGCGATGCTGGCAACCGCCGCCGCAGTGTATTCTCCGACCCCGGGAAGCTGGCGGATCGTTGCGTAATCTCTCGGGAAGCGGCCTTGTGCCGCGATCAGCTCTGCTGCCCGGTGTAGGTTCCGAGCGCGCCCGTAGTAGCCCAGGCCGCTCCAGGCTGCCAACACCTCCTCTTCCCTGGCGCGGGCCAGCGCCTCGACGTTCGGGAACCGTGCCAGAAACCTCTCGAAATACGGGACCACAGCCGCTGCCCGGGTCTGCTGGAGCATGATCTCCGACACCCAAATCGCATAGGGGTCCTTGGTCGCGCGCCATGGCAACGTCCTGGCATGGGCGGCGTACCAGCGAAGCAGCTTGCGGCGGAATGAACGCGGGGCCAACACGGATACTAGAATGATGGTAATGAAACCGCTCGCCAGAATCACTCTCTTCCTGCTCGGCGCCCTCACGGCCGCGGCGCAATCCTTCACCCCGGCTTTCTTGGACAAGACGGCCGATCCCTGCAATAACTTCTATCAGTATGCTTGCGGAGGCTGGCAGGCGAAGAATCCTGTGCCCGCTGACTACGCGCGCTGGGGGCGCTTCGAGGAACTGGCGGAGCGCAACCAGAAGATCATGCGCGACATTCTGGAGGCCAGCGCGGCCGCCTCTTCGCGCGGCCCCATCGACCAGAAGATCGGTGACTACTATGCCTCCTGCATGGACGAAGCCGCTATCGAGAAGAAGTCCCTGGCCCCGCTCAAGCCCGAACTGGACCGTATTGAGGCCCTGAAGAGCGTCCGCGACCTGCCCACGCTCCTGGCCAGGCTGCACGCGCTGGGAACAGATTCCATTTTCCGATTCGGTTCGCAGCCTGACATCAAGAACTCCACCCAGACCATCGCCGTCACCGCTCAGGGCGGGCTTGGCCTGCCGGACCGCGATTACTATCTGAACCAGGATCCCCGGTCGGTGGAGCTGCGCGCCAAGTACCTGGCGCACGTTCGCAAGATGTTCGAGCTGGCCGGGACGCCCGCCGCGGACGCCGAGGCCAAGGCAAAGGCCGTCCTGGAGATCGAGACCTCCCTGGCCAAGGCTTCCTTGGACCGCGTGACGCGGCGCGATCCCTATAAGACCTACCACAAGCTCACCCGGAAAGAGCTGGCTGCGCTGAGCCCTTCGTTCGACTGGAACCGGTACATTACCGCTCGCGCCACGCCGGCCTTCGACAGCCTGAACGTTCAGAACCCCGACTTCGTCCGTGACATCGAGTCGCTCCTCAAGTCCGAGAGCCTGGGGAGCTGGAAGGCTTATTTGAGCTGGCAGCTTCTGCACACGGCCGCGCCCACGCTGCCCAAGGCCTTCGTGGACGAGAACTTCGATTTCTTCGGCCGCACCCTGAGCGGGCAGAAGGAGCTCCAGCCGCGCTGGAAGCGCTGCGTCTCGGCGGCGGATGCGGATCTGGGGGAGGCCCTGGGTCAGAAATATGTCGAGAAAAACTTCCCCCCCGAAGCTAAGAAGCGCATGCTGAGTCTGGTCGCCGCCATCGAGGGGGCCATGGAAACGGACCTCAAGGACCTCGCATGGATGACGCCGGAGACCAAGAAGCGCGCGTTGGAGAAACTGCACGCCGTTACGAACAAGATCGGCTATCCCGACAAGTGGCGCGACTACAGCGCGCTCAAGATTGTCCGGGGCGACGCGCTGGGCAATTCCCTGCGGTCGAACGAATTTGCGGAGGCGTATGACCTTGCCAAGATCGGCAAGCCGGTGGACCCCAAGGAGTGGGGAATGACTCCGCCCACGGTCAATGCGTACTATAACCCGACGATGAACAACATCAACTTTCCGGCGGGCATCCTTCAGCCGCCCTTTTTCGATGCCAAGGCGGACGACGCCGTCAACTACGGTGGCATAGGGGCGGTCATCGCGCACGAACTGACGCACGGCTTCGACGATCAAGGGCGCAAGTACGACGCGCACGGCAACCTCGCCGACTGGTGGACCGAGCAGGACGCCAAGGAGTTCGAGAAGCGCGCGCAGTGTTTCGTGGATGAGTACGGCGCCTTCACCGCGGTGGATAACGTCAAGCTCAACGGCAAGCTGACTTTAGGCGAGAACACGGCGGACAATGGTGGTCTGCGCCTGGCTTTCATGGCCCTGATGGACACGCTCGAAGGGAAGAGCCAGGAGAAGATCGACGGGTTCACCCCCGATCAGCGTTTTTTCCTGAGTTGGGGGCAGGTCTGGTGTCAGAACACGACCGAGGAACAGTCTCGCCTGCGTGCCACTACCGACCCGCACTCACCGGGCGAGTACAGAGTCAACGGCGTGGTTTCCAACATGCCCGAGTTTCAGAAGGCTTTCGCCTGCACCGCCGGCCAGCCCATGGTGCGCCAGGACGCCTGCCGAGTTTGGTGAACGTTCGCGTTCATAGACCACGCTCAGGGGCGTGCGCCCCACCAGGGAATAGCGGGCAAGCCACGGCCGCAGGTCCGCGAAGCGCTCGATGGCCAGCCGCGGATTGACCAAGCACAGCGAATCGACGACGAAGGTTGGCGCGGTGCGGGTTAGCTCGGCGCGGTTGGCGCGCGCCCACTCCGGGATCACCGGTTCCCAGACCGTGAAATGCCTCTCGGCCGGCACGCCGGTCAGCGGCTGCGAGTCCAGGAAACGCGAACCCGCGCGCAGCCGGGTGTACACGAAGATCCCCGGCCGGTAACCCCAGACCAGCAGCGTGTCGCCCTCTTGCGCGTGCTGGCGCACGATTCGCGCCACCGCCTGGTTGTCCTGATCCAGGGCGATGTCGGCCCACCGATGTGGCCGCTGGGCGATGAGGTCATCCGCCAGCAGAAAATAGCGTGGCCCGAAGCGGACTGCCGGTATGGCCAGCATGGTCCCCGCAAGGATCACCGCCAGTCGCCGCCTCGACTCGGCCAGAAGGAGAAGGCCTCGGGCGCCCGCGACCACCAACGCCGGCAGCAACTGGAAGTAATAGCGCGGCAGGAAACGCATCCCCAGGCAGACCGACGCGGCGGAAATCAGGATCCAGATCCACGCTTCCCTAAGCCGCTCGCCCCGCTCGCGGACGAAAAACCAGACGGTCCCCAGCGCGAGCGCCGCGTGGAAGCCGAGCCAGGCCGCGGTTCGTGCCAGCCCGTTCTGATAAGGATGCGCAATGTAAGTGCTGCCAGCGTAAGCCATGCCCCACTTCCACACCTGCTCCCAGTAGCCCTTGAGAGCCCCGGCCCCTGCCAGCGCGGCCGCCGCGGCCAGCAGGAATCCCAGGAATCCTCCCATGATTCGCCACCACCACCCCGGCCGCCAGAGAAGGCAGACCGCCAGCACGAACAGGGCTTTGACGTTAAAGAAGAAGGCGGCGCCGGCCAGAACGCCGGCGGCCACGGGAAGCCCGGCCAGCAGGCACGCGATCGCGGCCAGGTGCGGGACGAGCATCCCCAGGTCGACTGCAACGGGGATCACCGCCGATGGCAGGTAGAAGATCAGGTAATAGCCGAGCAGCGCAGCCGCGGCCAGTCCCTCGCGCTCGCCCCACATCCTCTTCGCCACTAAGTAGGCCAGCAGGCACGCCACGAAAAGGTAGCAGGCGCACGCCAGCATCAGCGGCACACCCGCGCGCGCCCCTATGAGCAAGTAGAGGAGCGAGGTCAAGGGCGGCTTGTCGAACCAGAAGTCGCGGTACGGGACGCTGCCGAGAAGCATCTGCAACGCCCCGGCGAGGTGATAGTCGGCGTCCGTCCACAGGATTCCCACGTGGCACAGCCGGCTCAGCAGCAGCCCCGCCAGCACCGCGCCGAACACCGTCCACCGCCTCGCCACTGCGCCAGTCTACCACGCGGCGCTGGAAGCGCCCTGCTGCGGGCGGTTCAGGGTATACTGTTGCCTGCCGTGAAGAGAAACTGACGGCAAAGCTCGAGGGAGGATCTCAAGATGCACCGACGCAGTTTTCTGTTCTCATCACTGGCCCCTCTTGCAGGGAGCTTCCGCGCCGCCGCGCAGTCGGCGCCGCCCATGCGCATCACGCAGGTAGACACAGTCTACTGGAAGAGCCGCCAGGACGCCCCGTGGGGGCCGCACTGGACCTGGGTGCGGCTGCACGCGAACAACGGTCTCGTCGGCATCGGGGAGACCTACCCGCGCAACCCAGTCGAGGCCGCCGCGATCCACGCCGTCGCACCCACCCTGCTGCGCAGTGACCCGCGCAACATCGACCGCATCTGGCTCGACCTGTACAAGACCTTCGACTATCAGGTGACCGGCGGCGCCGAGATGCGGGCCCTGAGCGCGATAGATCTCGCGCTGTGGGACCTGCTGGGCAAGTCGTTGAAGGTCCCGGTTTACCAACTGCTGGGAGGCAAGTCGAATCCGCGCGTGAGGCTCTACAACACCTGCTTCCCCTACAAGTACGACTTCAACAAAGAGCCCGAGAAGATCATGCAGGAGTTGATCGACACACGGGGCATTCGGGCGATCAAGATCTGGCCCTTTGACGGAGCGGCCTCCCGCAACCGGGATCAGTACATCACGCAGCAGGACATCGACCAGGCGCTCGTGCCGGTGCGTAAGCTGCGGGACGCCTTTGGGAATCAGATCGACATTCTCATCGAGTTCCATTCGCACTGGAACGTGACCGCCGCGATCCGAATTGCCAAGTCGCTGGAGCCCTACCAGCCGATGTGGCTGGAGGACATGCTGCTGCCGGGCAACTTCACGCAATACCGGCAGTTGGCCGAAGCGACGTCCATCCCGCTGACCATCAGCGAGCGCATGGCGGGACGCATGCAATTCCTCCAGTTGCTCGAAGCGCGCGCGGCGAAGTACATCATGCTGGACGTGTGCTGGTGCGGCGGCGTGGGCGAGGCGCGCAAGATCGCCACCATGGCCGAGGCCTACGAGTTGCCCATCGCCCCGCACACCGCCGGCGGGCCGCTCCTGTTTTACGCGGCCACGCACCTGACCACGGCCTCGACCAACGTCGCCATCCAGGAAAGCTGTCAGGTCTTCTACGAACGCCAGTGGAAGGAGTTCCTGGTCGATCCCATCGCGCCCAAGGACGGCTTCATCACGGCGCCGGAGGCTCCCGGCTTCGGCATGGAGGTCAAGCCGGAGATCTGGAACCACCCCGCGGCCGTGACGCAGACGACCAAGGCCTAAGACGCCAACCCAAAGTCGCAGGCAGGTGGCGCGTGGTACACTGCCTTCCGTGATGAAACTCTTGGTTGGGATTCTGCTGGCTGTCATGGCGTGGGCGGCCGACCCGCAGGTGATTCCGATCTATCAGGGGGCCGCGCCCGGATCGGAGACCTGGAATTACCCGGAAACAGACACCATCGGACCGCAGGACACGGTGCGCCGCATCGGGAACGTGACGCATCCGACGGTGCTGGCGTATCTCCCCGATGCCGCGTCGGCCAACGGCACGGCGGTCATCGTCTGTCCCGGCGGGGGCTTTCGCTACCTGGCGCTTGACTATGAGGGCACCGACGTCGCGCAATGGCTGAATTCGTTGGGCGTGGCCGCGTTCGTGCTCAAGTACCGGCTGACGCGAGTGGGAGACGAAGGCGAGAAGGACACCGCGGTGATGGCGGAGCGCCGTAGGACGGTCCTGCCCATGGTTGTGGCGGACGGGCAGCAGGCGGTGCGGGTGGTGCGCTCGCGGGCCAAGGAGTGGGGGATCGTCCCGGACCGCATCGGGATCATCGGCTTCTCGGCGGGCGGCTACGTAGCTGCCTACGTGGCGCTTCAGCATGACGCCGGCAGCCGGCCGAACTTCGCCGCGCCGATCTACGCTTACACCACAGCGGACGTGTCCGCTCCGGCGGACGCCCCTCCGCTGTTCCTGGCGGCTGCCGATGACGACAAGACCCTGCCGCCAATCGACCACACGGTCCAGCTTTACGCCGCCTGGAAGAAAGCGAAGATCCCCGCCGAGATGCACATCTACGCACGGGGTGGCCACGGGTTCGGCATGAGAAGATCGGGGCTGCCGGTCAACACCTGGATGGACCGCTTCCGCGACTGGCTGGGCGACCAGGGCCTGCTGAAGCCCGCCCGGTAGAGATCGCAGGTCGCCATTCTTTGCCACTTCGCGCCTTTGCGAGAATGGGGTTTGGTGGACGACTCGATCTCGATCCGCGGGGCGCGGGTCCATAACCTCAAGGACATTTCGCTCGACATCCCGCACAACCGGCTTACAGTGGTGACCGGGGTGTCGGGCTCGGGCAAGTCATCCCTGGTCTTCGACACCATCTATGCCGAGGGCCAGCGGCGCTATGTCGAGTCGCTCTCCGCCTATGCCCGCCAGTTCCTGGAGCGGATGGAGAAACCCAACGTCGATGAGATCAGCGGCCTCGCTCCGCCCATCGCCATCCGGCAGAAGAACACCACGCGCAATCCCCGCTCGACCGTGGCCACCGCCACGGAACTCCACGATTTCCTGCGGCTGCTCTGGGCGCGCGCAGGCCGCACCTTCTGCCCGCGGTGCGACCAGCGAGTCGAGCGCGACACCGTGGACCACGTGGCCGCCTGCGTGCTCGGGGAACCGCAAGGCTCCCGCTGGCATGTCCTGTTCCCCATCCGGCTGTCCGACACCCGCGAGACTCAGGCCCTCCGCGACCGGCTCTTCGAACTCCGCGGGAAGGGCTTCAACCGGCTCTTCCAGCAAGGACGCATGTTCGAGTTCTCCGCGCCCGAGTCGCTGCTGCAGATCGACTTCGCGCAGCCGCTGTACGTCCTGGTGGACCGCGTGGTCATGGGACCCGGCCTGCGCCAGCGGCTGGTGGACAGCGTCGAGATCTGCTACCGCGAAACCGGCGAAGCCATCTTCGAGCAAGCCGGCGTCGAGCCGCCGCGCCGCCTGCGCTTCAGCGAGCGCTTCGCCTGCAAGCAGTGCGACATCGAGTTCGCCGACCCCGAGCCCAGCCTGTTCAGCTTCAATAGCCCCACCGGCGCCTGCCCGCGCTGCCAGGGCTTCGGCAACACCGTCGATTACGACCTGGACCGCGTCGTCCCCGATCCGTCGCTTTCGCTGGAGGAGGGCGCCGTCGAGCCCTGGACCAAGCCACTGCACCGCTGGGCGTACTACGAGTTGAAGCGCTCGGCCCGCAGCCGGGTGCGCCTGAACGTCCCTTTCGCCTCCCTGGCGGAGGACGAGAAGAATTTCGTGCTCGAGGGTGAGGGGCGTTTCCCCGGCGTGCGCGGTTTCTTCCGCAAGCTGGAAACCAAGAAGTACAAGGTCCACGTGCGGGTCTTCCTCAGCCGTTACCGGGGCTACACGGAGTGCCCCGAGTGCCACGGCGCGCGACTGCGCAAGGAGGCCCTCTACGTCAGGATCGGCGGGCGCACGCTGGGCGAGGTCGCGTCGATGAACATCGCCCAGGCGCAGGCCTTTTTCGCCGCCATCGAGTTCACGCCCGAAGAAGAGGCCATCGCCGGCAAAGTACTGGTTGAAGTGCGGCAGCGTCTCAAGTTTCTGAATGACGTGGGGCTGGACTATCTCACCCTCGACCGTCTTTCCGCGACGCTCTCCGGCGGCGAGGCGCAACGCATCCAACTCGCGACCTGTCTCGGATCGCGCCTGGTCGGGGCCTGCTACGTGCTTGACGAGCCTTCCATCGGCCTGCACAGCCGCGACACGGCGCGCCTGATCCGCATCCTGGGCGAGCTGCGCGACCTGGGCAACACCATTGTCGTGGTGGAGCACGACGCGGATCTGATGCGCGCCGCGGACCACATCGTGGATCTCGGTCCCGGGGCCGGGGAATTGGGCGGCCGCATCATCTACGAGGGTTCGTTCGACAGGCTGCTGGCTGACGGCGCCGGGTCGCTCACCGCCCGCTACCTGCGGGGTGAGGCGCGAACGCCGCGGCCTCGACTGGCGCGGAAGGTGAACCCGAAGCGCGTGGTCAAGTTCCTGGGAGCGCGCGCGCATAATCTGAAGAGCATCGACATCGCCATCCCGCTCGAGATGATGGTGGTTATCACCGGAGTCTCCGGCTCGGGCAAGTCCACGCTGGTACACGATGTCGTCTATGCTTCGCTCAACAGGCTCCTCCGCCAGCGTTCGACGTCCGGAGCCGATGAGCAGATGGAGATTTCGGAAAAACAGACCTGCCGGGGCGTCGAGCGAGCCGAGCTTGTCACCAGCGTCGTGCTGGTGGATCAGTCACCCATCGGGCGGACGCCCCGTTCCAACCCGGTGACTTACATCCAGGCGTTTGACATCATACGCAACCTGTTCGCCTCGACCCCGGAGGCGGAACGCCACGGCTACGCTCCCGGCCACTTCTCCTTCAATGTGCCGGGCGGGCGCTGCGAGACCTGCCAGGGGGACGGAACGGTGACCGTGGAGATGCAGTTTCTGGCCGACGTGGAGCTGGTCTGCGAGGATTGCAGGGGTACGCGCTTCAAGAGCAGCATCCTCGACGTGCGCTATCGCGGCCTCAACATCCACGAAGTCTTGCAGCTTACCGTCAAGGAGGCGCTTTCGTTTTTCGCCGAGGTTCCGCGCTTGTGCAAACGGCTCAGGGTGCTGGCTGAAGTAGGACTGGGGTACCTGCGGCTGGGGCAGTCGGCGACCACGCTCTCGGGCGGCGAGGCGCAACGCGTGAAGCTCGCCGGGCACTTGGCCGAAGCTTCCTGCCAGAATACGCTCTTTATCTTTGACGAGCCCACCACCGGGCTGCACTTCGACGACATCGCCAACCTGGTCGGCGCCTTCGAGCGCTTGATACACTCCGGCGGGAGCGTCTTGATCATCGAGCACAACCTGGACGTGATCCGCCACGCCGACTGGATCATCGACCTCGGCCCCGAGGGTGGCGACCTCGGCGGCCACATCGTCGCCCAGGGCACGCCGGAGCAGATCGTAGCCGTGCCGGCTTCTTACACAGGGCAGTACCTCCGCCGGGACACGGTTCTGTTGTAGAACTAATGATTGGAAGAAGGAGGCCGTTGTGACGCCGAGACAACGTGTATTGGCTGCTCTGGAACACCGCCAGCCTGACCGGCTCCCGCTGGACTTGGGGAGCGCCAGGTTCACCGGGATGGTCAAAGGCGCGTACGAGCGACTGCGGACGCATCTCGGCTTCGGGGAACAGGGCCCGATCATCGAACGCATGCAGCAGCTCGTCAACATGGATGAACGCGTGCTCCAGTACCTCGATATCGACGTGCGTGCTTTCGCCCAAGGAGCGCCGGATCGCAATGGTGTCGTGGAATTGGGCGAAGGGCGCTATCGGGATGAGTGGGGTGTGACCCGGGTCAAGCCGGCTGGGTCGCACTACTACGACCTGGAGCACTGCCCGCTCGCCGGTGACATCGATGTCGCAACCCTGGCGCGTTACCCCTGGCCCGACCCGTCCGACCCAGGAATCTTCCGCGGCCTAAGGGCCGAAGCCGAACGCTTGCGCGAGACAGGCTACGCCGTGATGTACAACGCGCGGTTCAACCTGGTGCACACGACGCAGTACCTGCGGGGGTTCGAAGACTGGTTCCTGGATCTTGGTCAGGACCACGATCTTTTCCTTGCCTTGATGCAGGCGGTTCTCGAGGTGCTCGTAGAGCTGAACCACAGGGCGCTCGCCGAAGTCGGAGATCTCATTGATGTTGTCGCGTTTGGCGACGATATCGGACAGCAGGACCGTACGGTTTGCTCGCTGGCCAACTACCGCAAGTTGATCCGCCCCTCGCAGGAGCGGATCGTCGAAACCATACGCGCGCACACCAAGGCTAAGATCCTGTATCACACCTGCGGTTCCGTCTACCGTTACATCGACGACTTCATCGGCATCGGCATCGACGCCCTCAACCCGGTGCAGGTCACGGCCAAAGACATGCAGCCCGAGCTGCTGAAACGCGAATTTGGCGACCGCCTCGCCTTCTGGGGCGGCATCGACAGCCATCGCCTTCTGCCGTTCGGCTCACCCGCCCAGGTCGCCGCCGAAGTCAAGCGCCTTTTCGAGTTCATGGGACGAAACGGCGGCTGGGTGCTCGCCGCGGTCCACAATGTTCAGCCTGACGTGCCGCCCGAGAACGTCTGCGCGATGTTTCAGGCGGGGAAGGAGTGCAGATATGAGTAGCAGACGTTCCCTCACTCGAGATCTGATGTATGCTGAACAGCAATATAGGAGCACAAATATGAATAGGATGGTTTCCCCACGCAGCCGACGCGCATTTCTGCAAGTCGTAACGGGGTGCGCCGGCGCCGGGCTCTGCGGAGCTGCGTGTGTCCCAGTCCTGGCTGCACAATCGCCGAGACTGCTGACGGAGAGTGACCACATCGACATCGGCGGCAAAGGCAAAGAGATCATCGACAAGGCCTACCAGTTGGGCCGGGACTACTACGAGAAGCACGGGAACTGCGCGCAGTCCTCTCTGGCGGCGATTCAGGACAGTGTGCCGTTCGTCCCGAAGGACGAGATGGCGTTCCTGGCCTCCACGCCACTGAGCGGCGGGGCGACACGCACGCGCCTCGCAAGCTGTGGCGGGTTTACGGGATGCGGCCTGGCGATCGGCACCGTCTGCGGCCGGAGCAGGGCCAACTTCGGGGGCAAGGCTCCGCTGGCTGGGCAACTCCTGCTTCAGGTGCACGACAACTTCGTCGCAGCTTACGGCAGCGTGCTCTGCAACCCTATCCGATCCAAAGTGGAGGGCAAGTGCGGCAACGTCGTGGGCAAAGCCGCGGCCTGGGAAGCCGAGGTTCTCCTTAAGCAATTCACCAACTACAAGGCCTGAGGAGCAATGAGATACGCGATCCAAGTAGCTCTGCTGCTGATCTTAGTCGCGGGGGGCGCGATGGCACAGAACAAGCCATCCTTCGCTCCCGACAAGATGGATACGATCCTTTACGGGGCCGCGTACTACCCCGAGTACATGCCGTACGACCGCCTCGACAAGGATGTCGAGTTGATGCAGAAGGCTGGCCTGACGGTGGTTCGGGTGGGTGAATCGACCTGGAGCAGTTGGGAACCGCGCGACGGCGATTTCCAGTTCGCGTGGATGGAGCGTGTGCTGGACCGCCTGCACAAGGCGGGAATCAGGGTCATCCTCGGCACGCCCACGTATTCCATCCCGACGTGGCTTTTCAAGGCGCATCCGGATATTCTCGTGACCCACAACGGGACTGCGCCTCCGCTCGGCGATCCCTACGCCCCGAGCTATCCGCCGTCCCTGACGCCCGGTTACTACGGCCCACGGCAGAACTACGACTTCTTGAATCCGCACTTCCGAATGTATGCCGAGAGGGTCATCCGCCAGATCGTCGGCCATTTTAGAGACCACCCGGCGGTGATCGGCTACCAGATCGACAACGAGACCTTTCCGAACGGAGTCCCGACCCAGTACACGACCGCGGCATTCGTGGAGCGCCTGAAGCAGAAGTACAAGACACCTGAAACCATCAACAAGATCTGGGGTCTCGTCTACTGGGGACAACTCGTCGACAGATGGGAAGACTTGCCCCCTCGCGACGGCATCTTGAATCCCGGCTACAAGCTGGAGTGGGAAAACTTTCAGCACGACATTGTCACGGATTACCTTGCCTGGCAGGCGAAG
The DNA here is from genome assembly GCA_963798455.1 of Bryobacterales bacterium. GTDB lineage: Bacteria > Acidobacteriota > Terriglobia > Bryobacterales > Bryobacteraceae > CAWCTD01. Next base: position 934,208 of record CAWCTD010000003.1, on the reverse strand, counting down.
ATAGTCAACGAGTACAAACGGCCCGGCCAGTTCATCACGCACGACTTCAGCGGCGGGGTCCACACCAACCTGGACCAGTGGGCGATCGCGCACAGCCTCGACGTCGTTGCCGAGAACCCCTACTTCGAGACGCAGACGCGGTTCAACGCCCGCTCCATCTGGCTTACCGGCGATCTGGCCCGGTCACTGAAGCAGACCAACTATCTGGTCACCGAAACCAACGCTCAGACGATCGGATGGGACTCCCGCACGCAGTACCCGCAGTATCCGGGGCAACTACGCCTGGCCGTCTACGCCCATCTCGCGGCGGGGGCGAACATGGTGGAGTACTGGCACTGGTCCAGCCTCCACTACGGGCAGGAGACGTACTGGAGAGGCGTCCTTTCCCACGACCTGGAACCGAACCGAACCTATGCCGAAGTGTCACAGGTGGCGGGGGAACTCAAGAGGATCGGTCCCCAGCTCGTGAATCTCAAGAAGGACAACAAGGTCGCCATCCTGTTTAGTGCGGACTCCGCCAACGCCATCGGCTACATGCCCTTCAGTGACCGCGTGAGCTACATGACCGTGCTTCGGCAAATGTGCGATGCCTTGTACGACCTGAACGTGGAACCCGATTTCGTGCCAGCGGGGGACGGGAATCTCTCTAAGTACAAGGTCATCCTGACACCGCCTTTGTACAGTGCGTCGGACGAGACGTTGCGGCAAGTCTCCGAATATGTCCGGGGCGGCGGCCATGTGCTGATGGCATTCAAGAGTGGTTTTACCAACCAGTATTCGACGGTGCGGGACACCATGGCGCCGGGTCCCCTTCGCGCCGCGGCGGGATTCCACTACCAGGAGTTCAGCAGCCTGGCGGAGCCAGTCCGGCTCACGCCCGATCCCTACGGCGTGGGTGATCGCAACACAGGCTCGGTGTGGGCGGAATTCCTGGCGCCGGACACGGCCGAAGTCATAGCTTCGCTCGATGACCCCTACTGGCGGTTTCCCGCGATCACCCGGAATAAGTACGGCAGCGGAACGCTCACCTACGAGGGGACTTTCGTCACGGACACCTTCCAGCGCGAGATCCTCCGGGATGTGCTGACGCGGGCCGGGCTCACCGGACCGGACCAGAGGCTGCCGGATGTGGTCAAGGTCCGGCACGGGCGAAGCGCGAGCGGCAAGCTCCTCCATTACTACCTGAACTTCTCCGGGCAGGAGCAGTCATTCCCGTTCCCCTACGCCAATGGTTCGGACCTGCTGACAAACAGACCGACACAGCGGGGCCGGACGCTGACCCTGCGGCCCTGGGACCTGGCCATCGTTGCCGAGGAGTGAGAGACAGCCCTCTCCCCGTCAATTGCTCCTGGTGATCAGACGCACCGGGCCGATGAGGCCTGAACGCAGTTTGTCGCCGTCGCGCAGGATGTTGCCGTCGTGCCACCAGCGGCTGAGCGGCACGGAGATCGCTGAGTCGAACAGGTTCCAGCGCATCTCGTTGGCCAGCAGGTTGGCCGTCACTACCGTCAGCTCGTTTCGCCCCGGCCTGACGAAGTTGGTCACGTCCACCCGATACGGCGGCCATACCAGCGAATCCACCAGCTTGCCGTTCAGCCATACCTCTCCCGTGTAGCACAACTCGCCGAGATCGAGATGGAAAGTGCTGCCCGAGTGGGCGGCGGGCCGTTGGAACGTAGTGTGGTAGACGCCCCGGCCCGAGTACCAGTCCAGCCCCATGTCCCGCCAATCGCCGAGCGAAGCCGGTGCGGAGCCGCAGCGGAAGGCCAGCGCCCCTTCTAGTCCCTCTTCGGGTTTGGTCAAATCGACTTGGACAATCAGGCTGCGAACGCCGGAGACCTTCGCGCGTCCACCCGGCGCGTCGAGCGGCTTCCCGTCGGCGACGAGCCGCCACTGGCCTCGGACTTCGGGCGGCTCGAGTTCCCGCGCACCCAGGGGAACAGCGACCCTCTAAGAGACCGTCACGGGAAACGTCTGGCGCTGGCCGCGCAGCGGGGGATCGCCCCACGAGCCTGCCGGCGGCCAGGCAAACTCGTAAGCCGGCAGCGGCGCCGCGTCCGGCCCGCTCACCTGCCACTCACCGGACGTCCGCAATGGAAGGACTTCGCCGCGCGTTCCTTGGATCTCTCCCTGCGCCAGCAGGAAGCCAGTTCGCTTGACCGCACAACTGATCGTGTTCGGCCCTTTCCGCGCCTTGAGCTGCGTGACCGCGAGCGGCTTCATGTTTCCCGCAGTCCCCAGTGCTTCTCCGTTCCAGGTACACTCCAAGCCCCCATCCGAGAGCGCCTCCAGCCATGCCGAGGCCGGCTCGAAGCCGGCATCGAATGTGCGCGTGAACGTGAGATCGGCGCCGCTCAGTTGGCCCGGGTGACGGGTGCGATAAATGTACCGGGTGATCCACGGCGCATCCCACGTCGACACGTAGCGCGCCGCGCCCTTCCCCGGATTCTCCGCGTCCGTGATCTTGACCCGGCGCCAGGGAGTTTCGCTGCCGCGCTCCACGCGGAAGTCCGCCACAGGAACTTCCACTCGGGTTTCCCCCGGGTCCGCCTTATACACGTAGTCGAGCTCATGTTGTGCCAACTGCAACGACCACGGACCGCTGAGGTTCAAGGCCGTTTCGGTCTCCTTCTTCGTCACGGGCGCGGCCACGGCAGAAGACGGATCGAAAACAACGTAGTATCCCTGCCAGGGGTTGAACGTGAGATCGAGCGTGGTTGCCTGTCCGGCGCGGGTCGCATTAGCTACCGCCGCGATCTCCCCGCTTTCCGGATTCCACTGCTCGGCTCTGCCCGTCGCGGCGAATCGAATCCGGGCCGATACCGGCTTTCTTTCGCCATTGGTCAGGAAGTAGACGTTCTCGGTTCTGCACGCGCCGGTGATAATACCGGACGGCGGCGCGGTCCGCGGATTCAACCGTGATGTCCGGCGTGAGCTGCTTGCGAAGCTCGGAGACCAATCCGTCTTGATCGGGAGCCACTCTTGCCCCGCTGCCGAAGAGCTTCTCCGAGATGCGCAGCACTTCGGGGTCGTCCGCGCCGTTTTCCGCCGAGTGGCGCGGAGTGGAGCCGAGCGCGATCACCTCGAGGCCGTTCGCCGCCAGTTGCGCCATCTGCCGGTAGGCCGCTAGCGACACGGTCTTCACGTCGGGCAGGAGCAGGACGCGGTAGGATTCCTTCCCCACGCGCGCACGGCCGCCGGCCTCGGGCTTCGCCGCGATCAGGCTATCCGTGTCCACCACGTCGCAATCGAGCTGCTCACTGACGAGACGGTCCACGAGGCTGTCGGCGGGAGGAAGCGGCTGCCGCGACGGTGCGAAGCCGCGGCTCCAGACCTCTTCCACGGGATACAGGATCGCGATGTCGCTCACGTGCTCACCCTGGCTGCCCATGAACGAGAGGCGGCGCGCATGGTCGGCGAATTTCTTGAAGTACTTCCAGTAGGGGTTCTGGTAAAACCAGGAATTCGGCCAGTCGTCCATGCTCTCCCGCGTGTCCATCGAGTAATGGAACAAGTGAAGCACGTAGGCGTTGACCCCGTAGGCGGAGAGCATGTTGACGCCGTACCGCGCCTGGTCGAGCGTGAGGGTCCATCCCGCGCCTCCAAGGGCTTCGACCATGGCTCTCTGTCGCCCGTAGAGGTGGGTGACCGAGCTCAATTGCTTCGGCTTCCAGGCGCCGATCACGCGCGGCCAGGTGTAGCGGAAGTCCTCGTTGTCCGTGCCGGGCCTCTGTGCATTCCGCCAGGTGCGGAAGTAGTCACCCTGCCCTGGGATCTCCCCGATTTCCTCAAGAGTGTGGCCGGTGAAAATCAGGTTGTGGTGTTCGCACCAGGACGACAACTGCTGGAACCAGGCTTCCGCGTAAAGCTTGGTGTACTCGTCGTAGTAGTCGCAGCGGACCTTGATGGTTCGCGGGCCGCCATCGAGGAACAGCAGGGGCAGGTTCTGGCGGAGATCGTAGCCCTTGTCCTTGCGGAAGCGCTCCTCGATCATTGGATCCCAGGCCGGCGTCAGGTTGTAGATCTCGTCGAAGAAGGAGCCGGGGATGGTCTTGCCGAACTGTGGCGAAAAGCGCTTCGCATACTCTTCGTAAGTGTTGCGGATGAACTCGGCTACCGCGTCCGGGTTGATGTAGTTGGGCAGCCCGCGGCGGTTGCGCGTAACTTCAATGATGGAGACGGACCACTGGCCCTCCGGCGCCTGCCACTCACCGCCGGCACGGTTGATCTCAGTGAGGTCAGTAAGCGTCGCCTCATCGATCCCGCCATTTGCCGTCTTCCGGGCGGCGACCACCATGGCTTCTTTCGGGAACTGGACGGCGTGTTGGGCTGGCCCGCGCCACTCTGTGGTGCGGTGCGTCAGCGACATGCCGGTGAAGCGGGCGGGATTGGCGGCAATGGTGCGGCCGCCGGCGGCGCCGCTGGGCCACTGATCCTCGTCGTACATCCAGGTCCGGAAGCCGATCTTCCCCGCGTGCTCGACGCTGACACGCACCGCCTCCCAGAAGCCGTCGGAGAAGTACGGGGTCTTGCTCGCGTCCAGCCCGGCGCGCGTATGCATGAAGGCGCCATAGAGACCTTTCTCCATCATCTGGTCCATCTGCCAGATGAGTTTCGCCGGCTCGAGCGTGCTGTTCCACGACCAGAAGGGTAGGATCGAGTACTCGTGCGGCGGATCGCGGAAAGCATCTTTCAACGGGTCGGAGACGGCGGCGCCGCCGAGAATGAGAGCGACAGCGATGCACAACAGGATGAGCACGTGCCCCCTACTTTTCAGCAAGCTCGTCATAGATACTGAGAATACTCCCCGCGGTGCGCTTGCGGGTCAACACGTGCGAAGTTCCTCGACATATCAATCCAGCCTTAAGGGCTTTTAATGTAGCACTAGAAATTAAAGTATTGACACTTGACCTAGTGAGGTGTAGACTCAACCCCGGTCAAGAACCTAAGACTTGGCAGGTCTCGGCAGCGGATGAGAGCCTCCCCTGCTGGTTACGGGCGGGCACCCAACTGCCACGCCGGCGACCTCAAACAACCTTATTGGGGGAGGTTGCGCAATGGGGACTCTAAAGAAGGTCGGCTCAGCCTGGTTTATCACGTTTTGTTTGTGCACGGTCGCCTTCGGGCAGTCGGACCGGGGAGCGATTACGGGAGTCGTGCGGGACATTTCCGGCGCCGTCGTTCCGGGCGCGAAAGTCACCATCACCAGCCAGTCCACGAACGTCGCGCGGACTGCGACTACGAACGAGACGGGGGGGTACACCTTGCCCGCGCTCCCCGTGGGCACTTACACCGTGCGGGTGGAGAAAGAAGGCTTCCGCCCGTTTGAAACCAAGGGCCTTGCCCTGGACGCCGCGCAGACTGTAAGGGCCGATGCGACCCTCGAGGTGGGAACTTCCACCCAGGCGATCGAAGTGCAGGCCAACGCAATCCAACTGCAAACCGAAGACGCGAAGTCCAGCACCGCCGTGCAGAACGAGTTGGTGAACGATCTGCCTTTGGTGGTCGGCGGAACGGTCCGCACTCCGTTCGATCTCGCGTCCCTGACGCCCGACGCCAAGAACCTGGGCGGCGACAACGGCTTCATGCTGGGCGGAGGGCAAGCGGCATCCTACGGCACGTCACTCGACGGCGTTTCGACCAACACCAGCCGCGCTCTTTCCAAGAGCTGGGTGGCGTCGAACTCGCCCTCCGTGGAAGCCATCGAGCAGTTCACCGCGGAATCCAACGGGTTCAAGGCGGAATTCGGCCATGCCGGTGGCGGCAATCTGACCTACGTCTCCAAGTCCGGAACCAACCAATACCACGGTTCGGCATACGAGTTCCTGCGCAACAACGATTTCGACGCGAACAACTTCTTCAACAACCTGGCGGGTATTCCGGTCTCCATCTATAAGCAGAACGATTTTGGCTTTACGGCCGGCGGGCCGGTCTGGATTCCCAAAATCTATCACGGCAAGGACAAGACGTTCTTTTTCTTCTCCTATGAGGGTTTTCGCAACCGCACGGGCGCCAACGGCGCTCAATTCACGGTTCCGACGCCGGAGATGTACAACGGCGATTTCAGCAAGTGGGTCACATCGGCCGGGGTACAGATCCCCATATACAACCCGCTCGCCCAGACGCAGAATCAGGATGGCACCTATACGCGGCCCCTCTTCTCGGGCAACCTGGTTCCCAAGAACCTGTTCAGCGCCGCGTCGGTTAAGGCTCTCGGCGTGTTCCAGAGCGGCGGAACTCTCACGCCCAACAACAACGGTGTTCCGGGGACGGCCGCCTATGTCAGCAACAACTACCTGGTCACCAAGGGGACGCAGGTCTACCCGGTCAACAAGTGGAGTATCAAGGCAGACCACATGCTCAGCGCGAAACACCGCATCTCGGGCTACTTCGGGCACGACCGCGAACATCAGACTCCGGGTCCCGACGGCCCCGCCACTCTTCCCGGCCTTTACACTACCTACAACGATCTGTTGCAGATAAGCGACGTCGTCCGGTTTAGCTGGGACTGGACATTCGGCGTGAACAAGCTAAATCACTTCTACGCCGGCGGCAACAACTGGCGCCAGGACCACAAGCCGCCGCAGGAGTACACCGGCAACTGGAAGGACAAGTTCTGCCTGGGCAACGTGCCGGATTGCAATGACAATCTGGTCAACCTGTTTTCCGGCGGCACCGGCAACAACTACAGCACCTGGGGCGGCCAGGCGGACAACGGTTCCGAGAACACCGTCTACGCGTACAACGACGACTTCACCTGGATCAAGGGGCGCCACACGTTCAAGTTCGGCGGCATGTTCCAGATCAACCACTACAACGGTTTCGGCCGCCAGTGCATCTCCGGATGCGTGGGCTTCAGCTATCAGGAGTCCGGCGTTCCGGGCGGGTCCAACCCCAACGCGGGCGGCAACGCCTTCGCGTCCTTCTTGCTAGGCCTGGCGGACAGCGGCCAGATCGACACCATCCGCTTCATCGGCCAGCAATTTTATTACGTGGCCGGCTATTTCCAGGACGACATTCGTGTCACTTCCAAGCTGGCCCTGAACCTCGGCCTTCGCTACGACGTCAACCTGCCTCCAACCGGGCTCGAAGACCGCTGGAGTGATTTCTCGCCCACCACCCCCAATCCCGCCGCGGGGAACATACCGGGCGCGGTTCTTTTCGCCGGCTCCGGACAAGGCCGTGTCGGCAGCCGCATGCTCGCCGACATCTGGAAGAAGGGTATCGGGCCGCACGTCGGCTTCGCTTACTCGAAGGACGCGAAGACGGTGATTCGCGGTTCCTACGCGCGCTCGTTCGGCGCCCTAGTCTCAGTCAGCGGATCGACCCACAACATGGGCTTTACGCTTACCCAGGGTTTCAGCAACAGCTCCAGCGGCCTTTTGCCCACTTACACGATGGACCAGGGCGTGCCGGCCTGGATCGCGCCGCCATTCGTCAACCCGTCGGTTTCCAACGGCACCAGCGTGGCATGGTTCCAGGGCGCCGAAACTACCAAGCTGCCGGCCTTCGACAACTTCAACTTTTCGATCCAGCGCCAGTTCGGCAGCTCCCTTATCGTGGATGTAGGCTATAGCGGGGTGATGGGCTCACATCTCCAGACGGAGTTGCTGCAATACAACCAGATTAGTCCGAAGTACCTGACGGCTTTCGGCACGGTGGCGCAGAGCACCTCCGTCCTCAACAGCCTGGTCGGATCGGCGGCGGCAAACGCGGCGGGGATTACCGCCCCCTTCCCGGGCTTCAACGCGCTTTGGGGTTCGCGCGCCACCGTGGCGCAGGCCCTCCGGCCGTTCCCCCAGTACACGTATATCGACACGTATGCCGGCGGAGGCGATCACAGCGGCCACTCGACATACCACGCGCTGATCACGAAGTTCTCCAAGCGCATGACGGCCGGCCTGACGTTCCAGGCGTCCTACGTTTTCTCCAAGATCCTAACCGACTCTGACACGGCGTGGGGCGTTCGATACGCCGCCGATCTCTTTAATCGCGGTCTGGAAAAGTCGATCGGCCAGTTCGACGTGACCCATGATTTCAAGTTCGCGGGCGTTTACGATCTGCCGTTCGGTAAGGGGCACAAGTGGTTGACCAGCGGCCCCGCCGCCTGGGTTGTCGGGAACTGGCGCATCTCCAGCATCAACATATACGACAGCGGCACTCCGGTGGCCGTCAGCACCTCGTTGACTCTCCCCATCTATGCCAGCGGGGCAACCGGGCGTGTCCCGCCGTACGTGACGTCCTACGACGGGTGGCAGCCGGCCTGGAGAGGCTCCTCCTTCGATCCCAGCGTGGACCACTTCTTCGTGCCGTACGGGAGCGGGCCCTTCCCGCTTCAGGGCAGCGGAACGGCGCTGAACAGCTTCGGAAACGCTACCCGCTACAACCCCAAGGTCCGGCAGTTCTCCAACCTGAACGAGAACATGTCCGTCACCCGCACCTTCCCGATCACGGAAAAGGCCAGAATCGAATTCCGCGCCGAGGCGTTCAATGTCTTCAACCGCGTGCGCTTCGGAACGGGTTCCACTTCGCTGTCAAGCCAGACCTTCGGCGTTCTGAGCGGCTCGGGCAGCCAGCTCAACTCGCCTCGCCAATTGCAGTTGGCGCTGAAGGTGTACTTCTGAGATTGCTCCTGCCGCAACCGCGATCCGCGGCTCTATTCGGGCTGCGGATTGCTGGTCGGCGGTAAGGTGTGGCCAGGGGGCCGGAACCGGCGCGCTGCTCAGTGACTGGCGAGCAGTTCGCCGTAGACCTTTAGTGCCGCTTCCGCCGTGCGTTTCCAGGTGAACTGGCTGGCGCGCGTCAATCCTTTCTCGATCAACCCTTGGCGAAGGCCGGTGTCCTCCACCGCACTCTGGAGCTTTCGAGCGATGTCACTCGGGTCGTGCGGGTCGGCGTACAGCGCGGCGTCCCCGCCGACCTCCGGAAGCGCGGATGTCCGGGAGGTCACCACGGGCAGGCCATGCGCCATGGCTTCGAGCATGGGAAAGCCGAATCCCTCTTCGAGGGATGGATAGAGCAGCGCGCTGGCGGCCTGGAACAGCGTCGTGAGTGTGCTCCTCGGCACATATCCCAGCCACTGGACACGGGACCCGAGCCGCTCCTTCCGGACGAACTCGTGCACCGCCTCGCTTCCATAGCCGTCGCCGCCGGCCAGCACCAGGCGATAGCGCTCGGGAAGGAGTTCGAGCGCCCGCAGCGAGTTGACCACGTTCTTGCGGTTGTCAAGCACGCCCACGCTCAGCAGCATCTCGTTCCCCTCTCCCACCAGGCGTTCGCGCTCGCGCAGGCGCGTCTCCGGCGCCAGCTTCCCGGCAGGAGCATCGACGCCGCCGGGCACGACCCGGATCCGCTCTCTCTCCACCCCGCAGTGCTTCATCACCTGGCCGGCCGTATACTCCGACAGAACCAGGACGCGCTCCGCGCGCGCCAGCGCTTCATGCAGCAGCCGCGAGAACTTGCGCTGGAACTCGGGCGTAGAGTAATCGGGGCCCGTGATGGGAAAAACGTCGTGGATGGTGACGACCTCGTGCCTGAAACGGAACGCTGGCGGGCGCTGTGCCAGGCTGTGAAATATCTCCGCTTGCCACGGCTGCCAGAAGGTCAGCGGCCTCTGGAACAGGTGAACCGAAAACCTCGGATCCCGGGGGCGCAGGAACTCGCGCCGCTTGCCGATGCGCGACAGCCGGTAGCAGATCTGGAAGCGATGCGGGCTTGCCAGTTCGGCCAGCGACTCGATCAGCCTCCGGGAGTAAATGGCGATTCCGGTGGGGTTTGTGTCGAAGATGTAGCTGGCATCGAGCGCAATTGTGGCCATTCGGAAGCCCTGCCGGCAGCAGCTTTGATGATAGTCTATGGAAAGTACCATAGGTCAGCTCTGTGAGCCCGCAAGCGCCGACGCTCTCCATCATCCAGAAGTCGGTCCTACGATGCATTCCGGATCTGGGGCTCCCGGGCGGAGCAAGGGTGCTCGACGCGCCGTGCGGCGAGGGAGCCCTGACGCTCGCTCTGTCACGGGCCGGATTCGATGTGCATAGCGCCGACGTGGCAGGTCCGGCGCGGCCGCTTCTCGGCGAGCGTTTTACTTTGGCCGATCTGAACCAACCGCTGCCCTGGCGCGACAACAGCTTCGACGCCGTCTTCTCCATCGAGGGCATCGAGCACCTGGAAAACCGTTTTCTCTTTCTCCGGGAGGCGCACCGCGTTCTTCGTCCCGGCGGCACGCTGGTTCTGACGAGCCCGAATATCGTGGCCCTGCGTTCCCGCGTGCGGTTCTTCGGCAGTGGCTTCTACCACCGGGACTCGCGCCCCCTCAATGAATCCCGGCACCACCCGCTGCATCATATTGGATTGGCCACCTTTGCCGACTGGCGGTACGCTCTGCACACATCGGGCTTCTCTTTGTCCAGGATCGCAGCTACTCACAGCAAGCCCGTGAGCTGGCCTTACGTCGTGTTCGTTCCCTGGATGTATCTTTATACGATGCTGGCATTTCGCAAGGAGAAGGACGTGGCTCAGCGCGCGCGCAACCGCACTATTCGCCGGACTCTGTTCACCCGGGCGATGTTGTTCGGGGAGAATTTGTTGCTGGTCGCTTTAGCCCATAATAAACAAAAGGGGATTTGACAGGTGTCCTGTACCATTGGTTTCATCGGTCTCGGCATCATGGGCAAGCCCATGTCGAAGAACCTGCTGAAGGCGGGGCACAAGCTGGTGGTCTACAGCCTGGGGGCGGCGTCGGTGGAGGAACTGGTGGAAGCCGGCGCGGAACGCGGCGCCTCGGCCAAAGACGTGGCGTCTCGGACAGACACCATCATCACCATGCTGCCGGACGGGCCGGAGGTCGAGCAGGCGGTCCTCGGACCGGGCGGCGTGCTGGAGGGAGCCAGGAGCGGCTCGCTTCTGATCGACATGAGTTCGATCAGCCCGATCGTTTCCCAGAAGGTCGGGGCCGCGTGCGAGGCGCAGGGAGTGGACTTCCTGGATGCTCCGGTGAGCGGCGGGGAGCCCAAGGCCGTGCATGGGACGCTGGCCATCATGGTCGGCGGGAAGAAGGAGGTCTTCGAGAAGGCTTTGCCGATCCTGGAGGCCATGGGGTCCTACGTGACGCTCACCGGGCCCGTGGGCGCGGGCAACGTGACCAAGCTCGCCAACCAGATCATGGTCGCCTCCAACATCGCGGCCATGGGAGAGGCCCTGGTGCTGGCTACCAAGGCGGGGCTCGATCCGGAGGTCGTGTTCGAGGCGGTCAAAGGCGGCCTGGCGGGCAGCGCCGTGCTCAACTTCAAGGCGCCGATGGTCGTGTCGCGCAATTTCAAACCCGGCTTCCGCATCCGGCTGCACCAGAAAGACCTGCGGAACGCTCTGCTGGCCGCCGAGTCGCTGAAGGTCCCTCTGCCCATCACCACCTTGGTGCAGCAGATGCTGGTGGCGCTCATGAACGACGGCAAGGGCGACTTGGACCATAGCGCGATTGTGCAGTACCTGGAGCAAATAGCTCAGGTGGAAGTGAAGAAACCCAACTGACGGGAGGCTCTCGCTGATGTCGCTGGAAATCGGGCAGAAGGAGATCAGGCGCGGCGTGGTGGTCGTGACGCTAGCCGGGCGCGTGATGCTGGGCGACGAGAGCGCCCAAATCGAGACGCTCGTGGAGCGGGCGCTCTCGGAAGGCGGGCGGCATTTCGTTTTCGACCTGGCCAAGGTCACCCACATCGACAGCACCGGGATCGGCCGGTTCATCGCGGGTCTCAACAAGGTGCGGCAAGCAGGCGGCAGCTTCCGGATGGCCGCCGCCACCGGCCAGGTTCGTGACGCATTCCATGTCACGCGGCTCGACACGGTCTTCAAGTTCTTCCCCAACGTCGAGTCCGCCATTCAGGGTCTGAGCTAGGCGCCGTGCCGAAGGTGACCTTTCTGCCGGCGAAGCTCACGGTCGAATTCGATCCCGAAAAGCTCCCCTACTCCGGTGACGGCAAGCCCGGCTCGCTGCTGGACGTGGCGCTGAACTTCGGCGTGGATCTGGAGCACGCCTGCGGCGGCAACTGCGGCTGCACCACCTGTCACGTCATCGTCAAGGAAGGCGAGGCCAATCTCTCGCCGATGGAAGATCGCGAAGCGGACATGCTGGACCTGGCGGCGGCGCTGACATTGCATTCCCGCCTGAGCTGCCAAGCCGTCGTCAAGGGTGACGTCGTGGTCGAGATTCCGGACTGGAACCGGAACTACCGCTGACCGCGGCTCATCCGATCCAGGGACTTGTCCAGAAGATCGGCGGCGATGTCCGCCGAAACCCGCACGGAATTCTTCTCCAGCGAGATCTGTATCCCGTCGTACAGCCGCAGCAGTTCCGGCGCATCGCTGGGCGTGCTGAGGCGCGCCAGGCCAACCAGGCCGCGTAGCGCGTCGTGAATCTGTTTGGCGTCCTGTTCGGTGCGATAGACGGCACTGGCCTCCACCTTCAGGCCGGAGCTGAGATCCGCCGCCGCCGTCCAGCTTTCGAGCGCCTTGAACACGTTTCGCAGGTTGGCCAGGTTGCCTTGCTCGGGGATGGCGTCAAGCGCCAGCAGGGAGGAGCCGAGCCCTACGCCCCAGATCTGGTTCCGGGGCGGGATCGAGCGCATCTTCTCTTTCAGCGCCGGAGGCACTCCGCCGGAACGGGCGCTGGGGCTGCTCTTCTTGCCTTGGCGGTCGAACTGGAAAATGCCGGATTTCTCTTTCGTGAAAACCAACATGTCTTTGCCATTGGAAACGGCCAGCACCTCGGAGGCGTCATCGCTCGCGTGGAAGGAGGCCAACCGGCTGGCGATGTACTTTTTGTATAGCGCAGTGGCTCGCAGCGCATCGAGTTTCACATCCAAGAGCGCGGTCGTGTCGGAAGGAACCAGCCGGGCGAGAGCCGGGTCGACCTCCACGGAGGTGGCCGTGCGCGGCCCGCACCCCGCCGCGGCCAGTGCTAGACAGATCAAAACCAGAAGCGCAGCCCGCATCAGTAGTCCCTCCTGGAGAAAACGTAAAGCGCCACGCCGAGCACCGCGGTGGCGAACAGCGCGGAGCTCCAGACCGCCATCCATCCTTCGAACTGCCTGCCCCGCACAATATCGAGCGTCATCCGTCCCAGGTCGTAGACCTTGGGGGAGGCATAGTAGAGCCCCTTCCACAGATTCCTGGTCCACTGGGACGACAACAGCCTCTCCATCAGCTCGGTTTGCGCGAGGACGGGGCTCATCAGCATCATCCCAAAGGTCACCATCACCGCCAGCGCGGCACTTTCGAACAACACCCCGACGAGCGTGATGACCGTGAGCAGGACGGCGAAGACGAACACAGCGGCCGGGATGGCCCACAGGAAGCTCGCATTCCAGACGCCGCTTTTCCAGCCGAGGATGAGCCAGACGCCGAGGACCAGGTAGGCGATGTTCAACGCCACCACCAGCACGGAGCCAACGTACCTGCCGAGCAGAATGTGATGGCGCGTGACGGGTTTCGAGAGCAGAAGCTCGATGCGGCCCGCCTCGAGCACCGTGGGGATCAGGCCCGCCGAAGCGAAGACCGCCAGAGCCATGCCCCAGGTGTAGAGGAAAGCGGCTATGCCGCCCTGGAACGTGCGGATGATATCGGCCAAGTCCGCCGATCTTCCCGCCGTCTGTCCGAACAGTGAGATGGTGGCCTTGGCGCCCTCCACGATGTCGATCTTCATGATGAACAGGAAGAAGAGGATCATCAACGTGGAGAGGCCATAAAAGCCCCAGAAGATCAAACGCGCGAAGGCTTCGCGGAAGGTGTCGATCACCAGGGCGACGGTCACCATGGCGCTTCGCTTAGGCATGGACCGTCCTCATGAAGACATCTTCCAAGGTGCTGCTGGTCCGTGTGATCTCCTCGATCTGGCAGCGTTCGGCGCGCAACAGATCGACCGCGTCGTTGATCTCCTCCCGGCTCGCGAACTGGAACTCGAACAGCCCGTCTTTGTTCGTAAAGCCCGCGGCGCGCTGGCGCAGTGTGTCGGCGAGTAAGTCTGGAACCGCGGCGGCCGAGAGCCGGTAGCCCTTTCCGGCGGTGAGATCCTTCACCTTCCCCACCAGCGCGACTCTGCCCCGGTGCAGGATGGCCACCTCCCGGCAGAACAGTTCCACCTCCATGAGTAAGTGCGAATTGATGAAGATGGTGACGCCCTTCTCCTCGAGCGAACGCAGGACCCCGCGGATCTCCCGCCGTCCGACGGGATCGACTCCGTCCGACGGCTCGTCGAGCAGCAGGAGCGAGGGAGAGTGCATGAGCGCCTGTGCCAGACCAAGACGTTGCAGCATCCCTTTCGAATATTTCTTGAGGCGCACGTCGCCCCACTTCTCGATCCCGACCAGAGCGAGCAACTCAGGGATGCGTTTCTTGCGCTCGCGGCCTTCCATGCCGGACAGAGCCGCATAGAAATCGAGCATCCCCGCGCCGGTCAGGTAGGTGGGGAAGCGGTGGTTCTCGGGAAGGTAACCCGCCGGGCGGCGGCTCGACGGGAGCCTCGCGTCGTAGCCAAATAGCCGCGCCATGCCCCCAGTGGGACGGATGACCCCGAGCAGCATCTTGACGAAGGTCGTCTTTCCCGCTCCGTTCGGCCCCAGCAGGCCAAAGGTGGTTCCGCGCTCCACGCTGAGGGACACGCCATCCACGGCGCGGACTTCACGGCGCCTCCACAGGGAGCGGAACACCTTGACGATGTCTTCGGTTTCAATGGCAAGGGCCACAACCAGCAATCCTACCTTGATAGCATCAGATCATGCACGACTTGTCCTTCTTCCGCGCGAACCTCGATCACGTTGCCTCGCGTCTGGCGGCGCGGGGATTCCATCTGGATGTGGACGAGTTCCGCGAACTGGACCGGCGCCGGAGAGCGGCCGTGACCGAGAGCGAACAGCTCAAAGCGCAGCGCAATTCGGAGAGCGCCGAGATCAGCAAGCTGCGCAAGCAAGGCGTGGACACGTCCGAGCAGCAACGGAAGGTGCGCGAGATCGGCGAGCGCAGCGCGGTTCTCGATGAACAGGTGAAGGGACTCGACGAGCAGTTTCGCCAAATGCTGGCGGGTATTCCGAACGTGCCGCACGAATCGGTTCCGGCCGGATCGAGCGAAGCGGATAACGTCGAGGTGCGCCGCTGGGGACAGCCGAAGCAGTTCGATTTCGAACCAAAGGCCCATTGGGACCTGGGGCCGGAGTTGGGCCTGCTCGATTTCGAGCGGGCCGCGAAGATCACGGGGGCGCGGTTCGCCGTGTACTGGGACATGGGCGCGAAGCTGGAGCGGGCGCTCATCAACTTCATGCTCGACGTACACACCCGCGAGCACGGATACACCGAAGTCCTGCCGCCTTTTCTGGTTAACTCGGCCAGCCTGTTCGGCACGGGTCAGTTGCCCAAGTTCGCCGCGGACCTGTTCAAGTGCGAGGGGTACGATTTCTGGCTGGCGCCGACGGCGGAGGTGCCGGTGACCAACCTGTTCCGCGACGAGACGCTGGACGCCGAACGCCTTCCGATCCGGTTGTGCGCCTACACGCCGTGCTTCCGCAGCGAGGCGGGATCTTACGGCAAGGACGTGCGAGGCATCATAAGGCAACACCAGTTCCAGAAAGTGGAACTGGTCAAGTTCACCCGGCCGGACGAGAGCTACGCCGAATTGGAGGCGCTGACCGCGGACGCCGAGGACATCCTGCGGCGGCTGGGCTTGCCGTACCGGACGGTCGTGCTGTGCACGGCGGACACGGGTTTCTCCTCGGCCAAGACCTACGACATCGAGGTCTGGCTGCCGGGCCTGAACTCGTACAAGGAAATTTCCTCCTGCTCGAACTTCGAGGCATTTCAGGCGCGTCGCGCCGGCATCCGGGCCAAGCCGGCCAAGGGGAAGTCGGACTTCGTGCACACACTGAACGGCAGCGGCCTGGCGGTGGGCCGCACCTGGGTGGCGATCGTCGAGAACTACCAGCAGAAGGACGGCTCGGTGCTGGTCCCCGAGGCGCTGCGGCCGTACCTGAACGTGGAAGTGCTGACGAAACGGGCGTCTACTCAGGTTCGCGCGTCAAGGTGACAGTAGTCTAGCGGAGTTAATCGTCTATTCATCAACGTTCAACGATAATCGCACAGGGGGTACTCCATGCGACGATTTTGCCTTTTGGTTACGGTCGTGATTGCTATGCTAGCTTGCATCGGATTGGCTCAGCAGGCGCCAACCGCCGGACCTTACAAAGTGCTGAAGACCGCCAAAGTCGGGGGCGAAGGCGGCTTTGACTATGTCTACGCGGACGTTGCCGGACGCCGGCTGTACATTCCGCGCAGCGGCGCCGGCGGACGAGTCACGGTCTTTAACCTGGACACGCTCGAGCCGGCTGGCGAAATCCCCAACGCCAGCGGGCATGGAGCCGTGGTCGACCCCAAGTCCCATCACGGCTTCGCCAGCAGCAAACCAGTCGTGATGTGGGATACCAAGACCCTGGCGACGATTAAGACCATTGACGTGCAGGGCAACCCGGACGGCATCCTATTCGACCCATTCAACCAGCGAGTCTACGTTTGGAGCCACAGCGCGCCTAATGCCACGGTGATCAACGCTGCAGACGGCTCTGTGGTTGGCACAATCGATCTTGGCGGAGCGCCGGAACAGGCGGTCACCGATGGCAAAGGCCATATCTATGTCGATATTGAAGACAAGGCCAACGTCGCGGCCATTGATGCGAAAACCATGACGGTTACCGCGCATTACAATCTCGGCGACAAGGGCAGCACGCCGGCTGGGCTCGCGTTTGACGTCAAGAATCGCATTCTCTTCGTGGCCTGCCGCGCCCCGGCGCCGGGAATGATGGTGATTCTCAACGCCAGCAACGGCAAGTTCATCGCCAGTCTGCCGCTTGCCGGCGGCTCCGACGGCGCCGTTTTCAACCCCAAGACGATGGAGGCGTTCAGCTCGGCGGGCAATGGCACGCTGAGTGTCATCAAGGAGAACAGCCCCACCAGCTTCGTTCAGGAGCAGGTCGTTCAGACCATGCCAAGCGCCAAGACGCTGACGCTAGACAGCAAGACGGACCGCATCCTGCTGATCGCCGCCGAGACCGCTCCGTCTCCCACGCCGCCGCCGGCCGGACGGCGCGGAGGCCGCGGCCAGATGGTGCCGGGTTCGTTTTCCATTCTGGTGGTGGGCAAACAATAAGCTGTGACGAGGCGGGGCCGGCTTTACTGACCTTTCGGCGTTGCGGGCTCGGACGGGTGCGTCTCGGCGAGTTCCCCCGCCACGTCGCTCACAACGCTGGGAGCGGCCTCCGAGCCCAGATCGCGGGCGAGACGCCGGAGAGCCACACCAACCACATCCCGGTGGCGGAGCTTAGCGCCGAACCCGCGGGTGGACAAGTCGAGCCACAACTGGTGGAGCAGATCGACATCCTCGGGCCAAAGCCGCGGGGGGTGCGGTCCCAGGTTGAAGAACACGGACTTCTCTTGGCCCAGAACCACTTCCAGCGACAGTGCCGGACGCGGGGCCGGGAGTTTCTCCCATGCCTCGCCCACCACCTTGCCGAGCACGGCGGAATCGTACTTCGGCGACAGGCCCGCGACGATGCGCGAGCTCGCGACTTTCTGGGCCACCTGCACCAGGGCCAGCCAGGAGTCGTCGCCGGGCACCACCAGCAGTTCCACATGCTTGCCCGCGCGCTCGGCCAGCGACACCACGCGGCTGAACAGCAGTTGCTCGTCCGCGGAGAACACCTGATCAACGTTGAGGCTGGAAGCCTCGCCCTGCGCCACGGTCCTGTGAACGGTGACGACGAGGATATCAAGCCGGCGCGTATCGGTCTTCTCCAGGGTCTTCACCAAGTGGTCCAGGTGGTGCGGATTGCGCGCGGCGACCAGGACGTTGCCGGGCCGCACGCTCACCGACTCCGTGGTCACGTCTTCACTGGCGCTCAACCGGAACTCCTCCATGCCCGGCGCCTGCTCGGCGGCCTTGCGGCGGCGGTTCACGTGCTCGGACACCTCGAAGGTGATAAAGAACACCGCCGTGAAGCTCAGCCCCGAAATGGTGGCCACCTTCTTGGTGAGAACGTTCACGGTGGCCAGGGTGAACAGGGCGACCGTGATCAGGCCAAGGCCCAGCGGGATCTCGGTGCCGCGCAGGCGGAAGTTCAGCGGCACTTTCCACTCGCGCGCTTGCGGCTGCTTGTAGCGCAGCACCAGCACGGAGAGCGCCTTCATGGCGAAGCTCCACACCACGCCGAAGGCGTAAGCCTCGCCCAGCATGTAGACGTCGCCCCGGCTGATGACGATGGTGATCAATTGCAGGACGACGATCAGGTTGATGAGCCGGGTGGTGGTGCCGAACCTGCGGTGCGGCTGGCGGAACCAGTCGGGCAGCACGCCATCCTCGGCCACGCGGTTCAGCACGCCGTTGGAGCCGATGATCGCGGTGTTCACGGCGCCCGCCAGAATCAGCGTGCCCACCAGCACCACGAAGGCGTGGAACAGCAGGCGCGAGCGACACCGGCCCGGCCAGATACATCGACAGGCCGCCGATCAGGTTGTCCAGGAACTTGCCGCGTTGCCCATCGGGAATGATCATCACCGCGAAGAACGAAACCAGCGAGGTGAACAGCATGCTGTAGACGAAAATCACCAAGCCCGGCGCGTTCCAGGTTCTTCAGCTTGGGAGAGGCGATCTCGCGATTCACCTGCGCCAGGCTTTCCTCGCCGCTCATCGCCAGCAGCGAGTGGCCCAGCCCGATCATGACGGCGATGGCCGTGAACTGCGGAAGGCGACAGTGCCCTCCAGCCAGCCCAGCGCGTCCGCGCCGAACTGGATGGTCTCGCGGGACGGGAACGGGACCGGCTGAAAGCCCTTCGTGAAGATGGTGGCGAGGCACCAGGACGATCAGGATCACCACCATCACCGTGGTGATCTGCATGATGCGCAGCGCCTTCTCGCTGGACTCGTGGATGCCGATGATGTTCTTGCGCCAGAAATAGAGCGTGCACAACGGCCGCGAAGACCGCCGCAAAGTAGGGCGGGTGAACGTGCCAGGCGGGGTGGCCAATGTACTCGCCGATCTCGTTGATCAGCCCGCCCAGATACAGGCCGGCGCTGACGGCGCTGATCGGCCCGGTCAGCACGTAGTCGAACATCAGCGCCGAAACCGAGAACTTGGCCAGCGTCCCGCCCATGGCCTCGTGCACCACGCGGTAAACGCCGCCGCGCACGAACATGCTGCAGCTCTCGATGTACACGGCGCGCACCGCGTAGGAGAACAGCATGATGCCGAGGATGAACCAGGGCGCGGACTTGCCGATGGCCGTTTCGGCGATGCCGCCCACGTAGTACGCCGAGGAGGCCAGATCGCTCAGGACGATGGCCGCCGCTCTCCAGAAGGAGATGAAGGACAGCATGACCGTGGTGGCAACCACCACGCGTGTCCTGCCGCTCGTAGATCCCAGCTCGGGCACTGCCAACTCCCTTTATCCGAATCGGGCGATCCGGACCTTTCAAATCGGCCTGCGAGGTTAGCTGACGGGCTAGGGCTCGAAAGTACCCTCTTCCCCAGCGGGAAGTGCGCCCCGAATGCCGGGTCCCCCGCCCCATCGAGATGGGTTCGGCACGTTCGATGATATCACCATTTTCTGAGCAGCCACCAGGCATCCGCGTTCGTCGGTTGGAGGTCGCAGACTTCGCTAGTTTTCTGTGGTCGCTCTGTCAGGCAGCCACTGGCGAGCCATCTATCCCCACCAGTTCTCGCCTGGCCAGATTCTCCCCCGTGCAGATGGGTACTCGCGAGCTCGCGCAGAGCCGGCGCTAGGACGCCGAATAGTCCACCGTCAGCGGGTCCTCGAGCCACAAAGGCCGGCTGGACTCCACGGCGTCAGCCATCTGGATCGCGGTCCGCACGTCGTACTCCCAATGGCAGTGCACCATCATGTCGTGGTCCCAGCCGCACGCCTCCCGGCAATTCTCGAATCCCCGGCGAATGTCGACCAGCGCTTTGGTCGTGAGGACACGAATGGAAGGGTCGCGCGCATTGTCGTTGCTAGTCCGGGGGAAACCGAACTTATGCGCGGTGAAGCCGCTCGGATGTGCATTTAGCCTCTGCGCCCAGTCCTTGCAGGCCGCCTTGTCAAGCGCGTTCTTCGGCCCTGCATGGTCATACACCCGGACCCTATCACGAAACTTGCCTCCAAGCAGCGTCGTTGTGGGTGCATCATGGACCTTCCCTGCCAGGTCCCACAACGCCACCTCGATGCCGCTGACGGCGCGCATCAGGTTGTGGGCGGAGCGTAGGGGCAGGCCCAGAGCGATTTCCGCCTCATTCAGCCCCGCCCCAAAGGCCTCCATACCTTCATCCCTTCATAGCGTTGCTTCCAGGGATGGGTCGCCGTGGGGGGAGTACCGCTCTAACGAGGACAAATGGGGACATTATCAAAATGGCGCGACAGGGAAACGGCGGCGCTACCAGCGGGGCAGCCACCGGGGCACGGTGCGGCAATAGACCTCGAACGGCGTTCCGAACCGCCGGCGCAATCCAGGTTCCTCCAGGCTGACGAGCAGCACATGGGCCGCCGCGATCCATAGGAAGGAAAACAGCAGGATCGAGAAGGACTGCTGGTCCAAGCCCAACCCGAGCAGCAGCAGCCAGCCGCCCAGATACATCGGGTTGCGGACGTAACGATAGGGACCGACGGCCACGAATTCCCTGGGCGGGTCGAACGGGGCAGGGGTCCCGCGGCCCCTCACGATGAACGTCAGGATGCACGACATCCCCAGGATTCCGCCGGCCACCATAAGGAGAATGCCCACGGGCCTCGTCGATGGGGGCAGCGTGACGCCGAGGCGGTGGTCAAAGGCCCTAAGACTTAACGCCACCCAGGCCCAAAGAAGCACGAAACAAGCCGCCAGGAACAGAGCCCTCAGCGCGACGAAAAACGACTTCATGGACGCCTCCCCAGAAAGAACCGCCGCAGGCAGAAAGAAGAAGTCACTAAGGTCGTTGACAGGTTCCGCCGCGGCTTACTGAAAGCGGGCCTCGTCCTTGTCCTTGACGACCGTGCCTGGGATCTCCACCCTGGTCGGTCTTCCGTAGCTCCGCATGTGGCGGCGCTCGGCCATCTCGGTCGAGCTGAGAGCGCCCGTTTCCTGCCCCTCAACCACCACCGACTTGAGCACCAGGCGCTCACCGTACTTGTTGAACGTGACCAGCGTGCGCTTGGCGGGAGAGGACGCGTCCAACGTCTCCACCTCGATCAGCACGGAGATGGTGCCCGCAAGGTTGGCGATCTCGAGCATGCTCGGGTCATCCGTGAGACGGATGATGTACTTGCCGGGGGGCACAGTGGCGTTCCCAACAGTGAACGGCGTGGTTGTGGCGAACTCCACGCTGGAGAAAATCTGCGCGAACGCGGAGCCCAGTAAGAGCAGCCCCGACAAAGCAACATAGAGAAGGGATCTCATGTTCGTAACCGCCTTCAATTGGTCTTGCCCCTCCTGGCTCCCGTTGGAGGCTCCGGAGGGAGAACTCCTCCAACTCTAGCGGCTTGCGCAAGGTGGCCGCAATCGAGCGGTGGAAGCGGCTGTCTTCGAAATCGGTCGCTTGCCGCTTGGGCCACATGTTTCATTGCCCGCTTGGCGTTGTCCACGTTCGATATGAGCACGCTTCACAGCTCGCCGTTGAGAGGAATGCGGTAGCTGTGTTCTGCAGGTTGGACGCACGGCGGCGAAGGACTGACAACTGTGCTATCATCCGCTTCGAGCATCCTATAGATTCTGTGTGGCCGATGGACTTGCATTCATCTTCGATCTCGACGGCGTGATCGTCGACTCCAACCCGGTCCACGAGCAAGTCTGGCAGGAGTATCTCTGTCTTCACGGCATTCGTGTGGATGGAGATCTTGCGGAGCGCATGTACGGCCGCCGCAACGACGACATCGTCCGGGATTTGTTCGGCAGCCATCTCACCGCGGAAGAGGTGCTGGCCCACGGCGCGGCCAAGGAGGCGCTCTATCGGGAGACCATGAGAGCGCAACTCGCTGGGCGGCTGGTTCCGGGAGTTCGGGAGTTTCTCAAGGCCCATGCCGGCCGCCCGACAGGACTGGCCACAAACGCCGAACCGGCCAACGTCGAGTTCATCTTGAAGGTGGCGGGGCTTCAGGATTACTTTTGCGTGGTGGTGGACGGTCACCAGATACGCCGGCCTAAGCCGGACCCCGAGATTTACCTCCGCGCGGCGGGTCTGCTGGGCGTAGCGCCGTTCAACTGCATCGTGTTCGAGGATTCCGTCGCCGGCGTGGAGTCGGCTCGGGCGGCAGGGGCAAGGGTTGTCGCGCTGACGACGACCCATCCGTCGCTGCCGCAAGCCGACCTGAACGTCAAGGACTTTCTCAGCCCGGAGTTCGAGTCATGGATTGGACAGCAAACCAAGCGATGCTGACTCCGCCGTGGGTGCCCGGGGCGGCGCTCATCGCGCTCGCGGTAGTCCTAGTCTGGGGTGGGCCCGCGAACGCCGCGGCGCCGCGGCCCGCCGCACCATGCAGCGTCTGTACCGACTGGGCGAGGAGATCATTGCCGGGCGCTCTTTCGCGGAGAGCCTTTGCCTGCTGCAATCGGCGCTTCCCGGCTTGATGAGGGCCACCGAAATCCACGTGTACGTCCTGGACCGGGCCTCCAAGACCTTGCAGCGCATCGAAGTGGATGCGGCCTCTGGCCTGGGGAACGCGCTCATCTTCCCCGAAGAGCCCATCGAGTTTCGAAAGAAGTCGGTGGAGCTTTGTTTCCGCAACCGCAGCTCGATCACCGTGCCTGACACCCGCCGCAGTCCGCTTTTCGACGCTGCCCAGACGCAGCACGCGCCGCGCTCGGCGATGTTCGTCCCCATGTTCGCTCAGGAGGACCTGCTAGGGGTGCTGGTGATCGGCGATACACGGCGCCCGAGGCAGTTTAGTCAGGAGGAACGTGTGGGGGCGCAGCACCTCGCCAACCAAATCGCGATCGGGATGAAACTGATCGAGCAGAATTCGTTGCGAGAACAAGCCTTGGGCGGTGACAGGCTGGATACGGTCCGCCGGCTTGTCTCGACCGCGGCCGGCGAGCTCAAGAGGCCGCTGGACCGCATATTGGAGCGCTCCCAGTCCTGGTTCGAGGAGCCTGCGGGGGCATCCGGCACGTCTGCCGCGAGAGAGATCTTGCAGGAAGCCCGGAGAGCCACCAAAATCCTGTCTCGTGTATTAAGGTTTGTGACGTTCCACCAGGAGGAAGAGCACTTGGTCGACCTGGCGGCAGCGCTGCGCGGCTTGGTGAAGCTGCGGCAGAAGGCTTGGGAGGAGGGGGGCATTGGCGTGCGTGACCTCCTCGCCCCTGAGCCGCTGGTTGTGGCGACCCGATCCGGCATCCTGGAACAGATCATCTCGAGCCTGCTCGGCCAGGCCGAGCGAAGCCTGGAGCAGTCCCGCGACAAAGTGGTTACCTTGCGCGCATACCGCCTGGCGGCCACGGCTCAGGTGGACATCAGTTGGCCGGGCCGCGCGCCGGACCCGGCCGATCTCTCTGCCGGCGAGGGGAGCCCGACGGAAGACATGCTCAGCTTTGCGGTATGCCACGACCTCATCCGCGCCCACGGCGGCCAATTGAGGTTGGCCAGTTCCGCTGCCGGAGAACCCCGTTTTGAAGTGGAATTCCCTCTGGCACAGCCCGCGGTGATGGGCTCCGCCGCTGTTCCAAGCGCCGCGGAAAGACCCTTGAAGCCGCTTACCGCGCTCGTGCTGGAACCCGACCCGGAGACCCTGCAGACACTCGTCTCCGCGCTCGCTGACTTCGGCCATCGCAGCGTGACGGCTTCGAGCGGTGGAGAAGCCGCGGAACTCGTAGCACGCCTGCCCTTCGATGTCTTCTTCTGCTCTTCCCACCTTCCCGGCGGGGGGTGGCTGGAGTGTTTCGAGAATTCGCGCGCCCATGTGCGGGCCTTCGTGCTGCTCACACCAGGCCACGACCCCGCCCTGGCCGCCGCGCTTCCGGCCGGTGAGGCCAGAACGCTTGGCAAACCAGTGCGCTCTGACGAGCTTCACCAACTGCTGAAGGAGATGGAGGCGCGCGGGACCGTCATGGGACGCTAGAATGAAAGAAGAGAGGCCAAGTTGACCCGTTTTGCCGCTTGTGTAGTCTTACTGGCAGCAGCCTCCGCGCTCCCCGGCGCGGACGAGAAGTACAGCGGTCCCCGGCCTCCCCAGCCGGATGTCCCCTACCTGATGCACGCGGACAACCTGATCGAGACGGAAGCCCTGGTGGCGAAGGAAGAGGACAAGGGCAAGGACACGCTGGCCTGGGTGCCCGGAACCAGTTCTCCCGTCCGCACGCCACTGGCGGAGCCGATCTTCCTCATCGACGCGCAGAAGATCGTCCCGGACAAGCTGGAACTGTACAAGTTCGATGTGAAGCGCGATCGCCGCGAGGTGGTCTTTCCAAAAAAGCAAGGCAGAGACGCGCCGCGCTCCATCCGCCTCATGGTCACGCAACTGGAGGGCAAGCTGTACCGGATAGAAGCCGACGAGACGCTGGAGAACGGTGAGTACGTGCTCAGCCCCGATGGCTCCGACCAGGTGTTCGCCTTTCAGGTTTACTGACGGACCCGTGGATGCCGTGTCGCGGGGGCCGGCTAGAATTGAGTGTTATGAGGCGAGCTTTTGCGTGGATGCTGTTGGCGGGCGCAGTGGGCTCGGGCGCGGATCTTCAATACGCTCGGGATCGCCAGGATCGGGCGGCTCTTCAGGCCGCGGTTGCGGGCTTGGCCGAGGAGGCCCGAAGCAAGCCCAATGACGCCGCCTCCCAGTACCGGCTGGCTTTGGCGGAGTCTTACCTGGCCGAGGTTTCGCTGGAACTCGCGGACAAGCCCGGCGCACAGCGAGCGGCCGAGGCAGGCATTCAGGCCGCCGGCCGCGCGGTGGCGCTTCAGGGCAATTCGGCGGAAAATCATCGGATTCTGGGCGCCTTGTGCGGCCAGGTGATTCCGGCGAATGTCCTGCTCGCCCTGAAATACGGCCGGTGCGCGTCGGACTCTATCAAGAAAGCGCTGGAATTGGACCCCAAGTCGGCGGATGCCTACGTCAGCCAGGGCGTCGGCAATTACTACCTTCCTCCGGCGTTCGGCGGAGGGCCGGAATTGGCGATTCAGGACTTCCGTAAAGCCATCCAGCTCGACCCGAAATCGGCGGAAGCCCACCTATGGCTGGGCATCGCGCTGAGAAAGACCGGTAAGAATGCCGAGGCGCGGGCCGCCATCCAGCGGTCGTTGGAACTCAATCCCAATCGGTTGTGGGCCAAGCAGCAGTTGGAGAAGACGCCAGTGAAGTAGAGTCACGCCGCCGAGAACTCCGAGCAGAATGCGCACGCGCACCTATGTCGGCCTGGCGATTGCCGTCCTGACGTTGCTGGGCTACTTCCAGTTCCCGGGTCACACCTATCTCCAGTCGGACACGCAGATCTATGTCCCGATGCTCGAGCGGCTCTGGAATCCGGCGGTCCTCCAGCGCGACTTCATGGCCGAGCGGCCCCACATGGCTTTTACCATCTACGATGAGGTGGCCGTAGCACTGCGGCGGCTGACAGGTTTGGGCTTTCGGGAAGTCCTGACGTTTCAGCAACTGATCTTCCGGGCGCTGGCGATTCTGGGCATCTACCTGATTGCGAGGTCTTTCCAGTTCGGTGTGCGCATGAGCCTGCTGGCGGCGGGCGTGTTTGCGCTGGGCGCGACGATCTGGGGCCCGACCGTGCTCAGCATCGAGTACGAGCCCGTCCCGCGTGGATTCGCCCTCGCGCTAATACTGCTGGCGATGGGGCTCCTGGCTCACCAACGGCCTCTGGCGGCAGGCGCCTCGGCGTCGCTGGCCTTTCTCTATCACGGAACCACCGCTCTGCCCTTCTGGCTCTGCTTTGGCTGCCTGTTGTGCTGGCCGGCAGAACGCGGCGTGAGACGCCGCCGCCTCCTCGGATTCGTCCCCCTATTGTTCGCGTTGGTCATTCTGCTGGTGCTCTCGCGGCTGCAACCCGGCCCTGCCCAGCCGCTGCTTCCCCTGGGGCGGCTGGCGCCCTGGTGGGAGCAGATGCTGCGGCTACGGGCTACTTATCTTTGGGTCTCGCTTTGGTTCCCGCGCTGGTATTGGCACTACGCGATTCTGTGGATCGTTGCCGCGGCGGCTCTCTGGAGGTTGAGAAGACAGGCCGGCGCGGAGGCTCTTGTGCTTCTGGCGGGGCTGCCCCTGCTGGGGATTCTGAGCATGCCTGCCTCTTACTGGCTGCTGGAGGTCTCCAAGGCCGTGCTGGCGCCCCAGCTTCAACCCATGCGGGCAGTGCTCTTCGTGACCGTGGTGGCGAGCCTTCTGTCATCGGTGGCAGGCATCCGCGCGGCTCAGTCCGGGCGGCGGCTGGAGGCGTTCTGCTGGCTCGTGGTGGCGTTTGCCGTGCCCACGGGCAACGCCATCCAGGACATCCTCCTGCCGGATCTGAGGGACCCCGTTATCCTGCGGCGCGTGCTCCTGGTGGTGCTGCTCTCGGCCGGCGCCGCCATAGTCGCGTGGGGCGACGCGGCGCGGCGCGGATGGACTTCCCCGGCTTGGGCTGCTGTTGTCCTTGTGCCGTTCCTTCTATACCCGATCTTCGGCAAGGTCGAAAACTACCCGAAAGCGGATACCGCCGCAATCCGCGACCTGTCCCGGTGGGCGCGATCGTCCACACCGGCGGACGCGGTGTTCCTTTTCCCCGATGCCGGGCGGGAGCTCTATCCAGGCGTCTTTCGCTCACTGGCTCTCCGCGCCGTCTACGTGGACTGGAAAGGAGGCGGTCAGGGGAACTACCTGGAGGACGTGGCGCGGCAGTGGTGGGAGCGCTGGCAGGCCGTCATGGCGCCGCGATTCGGGCCTGGAGAAGCGGCGCACTACGCTTCCCGGGGCGTGGACTACTTTGTGGTGATGAAGATGGACCGGATCGGGGGCGAGCAGCCGGTGTTCGAGAACTCAGCCTTCATCGCCTACAGCGCCCGTTGACCCCACCCGGAGATCCCAATTGGCGGAGAATGGAAGTATGAAGAAACGCGCGGCGGCCATGGTGCTTGCGGCCTGCCTGTACGCCGGGGCGCAGACGGCGCTCACTATCGATCAACTGATGTCCTTCGTCAAGTCTTCCGTCCAGTTGAAGCAGCCTGACCGGCAGGTGGCCGACTACTTGCGCGGCGTGAAGCTGAGCTATCGCCTCGATGACCGGACCATTATCGAACTCCAGGCGGCCGGCGCCGGCCCCAGGACCGTCGAGGCGTTGCGCGCCTTGCAGACGGCCTCCCAGCAACTGCCGGAGCCCCCCGCCGCCATCAGCCAGCCCGCCGCGCCCGAGATACCGCCCCCCGAGCCAGCCGAATGGCGGAAGGTTATCGAAGCGGCGCGCGATTACGCCCTCAACTACACCAGGCAGTTGCCGGACTTCATCTGCACCCAGGTCACGCGCCGCTACTTCGATCCCAGCGGCCTGGAGTTCTGGCAAAGCGAGGACGTCCTTACCGCGCGTCTCAGCTACTTCGAGCAGAAGGAAGATTACAAGTTGATGCTGGTGAACGGCACGTACACGGAGATGCCGTACCAGGCGGTGGGCGGGGCGATCTCTTCGGGCGAGTTCGGCAGCATGATGCGGGAGATCTTCGACAAGCAGACCGGCGCCACCTTCCGCTGGGAGCGGTGGGCCACGCTGCGCGGCCGGAGAATGCACGTTTTCTCTTACGTGGTCGCGCAGCCTCAATCCAAGTGGACGGTCGAGTACGAGAAAAGGGACAGGATCACACCCGGCTATCACGGCTTGATCTACGTGGACGCCGACAGCGGAACAGTCGCGCGGATTACCCTGGAGGCCGACGGCATTCCGCCGACTTTCCCGATCCAGCAAGCCAGCAGCATCCTGGACTACGACTCCGCGACCATCGGCGACCGGGACTACATTCTGCCGCTCAGAGCAGTGATGCGTCTGCGGGAGGGCAGGGCCCTGTTCAAGAACGAAGCGGAATTCCGCCTGTACCGGAAGTTCTCGGCGGAAGCCTCCATCAACTTCGAGACGCCCGACCCACTCCCCGCGGACAGGACAACCGAACAGCCGCCGAAGCCCTGAGGCGGTTGTCTGCTATGATTCGGGTTCATGGCTGAGTACTCCATAGGACTGGACTTGGGCGGCACGAACTTTCGCGCCGCGGCTATCGATCGCACCGGGAGAATCCTTGGGAAGGTCTCGGGGACAACCAACTCCTCGGCCGGCCCGGGGGTGATCGTCGGCGATATTGTGGCCGCCGTGACCAGGTTGCGGGGGGACCGGCAGGGCGACCAACTGGCTGGGATCGGCGTGGCGTTGGCGGGCTTCATCCTCATGGAGAAGGGCCTGGTCCTTTCGTCACCCAACATCCCGGCGTTTGAGAACTTCTCGGCACGGGACGAAATCCAGGCGCGCCTGGGGACACGGGTTATTCTGGAAAACGACGCCAACGCCGCGGCGCTGGGCGAGAAGTGGATGGGCGCCGGACGCGACGTGGACGACCTGGTGTTGCTCACCTTGGGTACCGGCATCGGCGGGGGTATCATCTCCGCCGGCCGGGTGCTGCGGGGGAACCTCGGCATGGCGGCCGAGGTCGGTCACACCACGGTAAACCCCACCGGCATTCCGTGTGCCTGCGGCAACATCGGATGCCTTGAAAAACATGCCTCCGCAACCGCGGTCGTGACCATGGCAAGGCATTTGAATCTGGGCGAGAACCTGACGTCCGAGCAAGTCTACACCTTGGCGCTCGCTGGCGATCCGCGGGCCAAGCGGGTCTTCCAGTGCATGGGGAGTGCGTTAGGGATCGGCTTGGCCAACTTAATCCAAATCTTCAATTTTCCTCTGTATCTGTTGAGCGGCGGAGTGTTGGCGGCCTGGGATCTTTTCGCGCCCGCGATGTTCCAGGAACTCGAGCAGCGCTCCTTTACCTTCCGCACCACCAAGCCCAGGGTAGAGAAAGCCATCCTGGGCAATGAGGCGGGGATGTTCGGCGCCGCCTATTTGCCGTTCCAGGAGCAACAACACACTGCGTGATCAAATAGTTGGGGGATGAAACGCATGTATTGGCTGGGGATCGACATCGGGACCGGTGGCACGCGCGCGCTGCTGGCGGATGAGACAGGGACTGTCAAAGCAGGCTTCTCGGCGCCGCATGAGGACATGCGTATGGAGAAGCCGCTGTGGGCCGAGCAGCGCCCCGAAGACTGGTGGCAGGCGGCGCAGAAGGCCATCCAGGGCGTTCTCGCCCAAGCCAGGACAACAGGGAAGCAAGTCAAAGGTGTCGGCCTGTCAGGCCAGATGCATGGCTTGGTTCTGCTGGACGAGACCGACCAGGTCATCCGTCCGGCCTTGATCTGGTGCGACCAGCGCAGCCAGGCCCAGGTGGACCGCATCAACCAGGTCGTGGGCAAGGCCAACATCCTGGCCTTCACCGCGAACCCGGTGCTGACGGGATTCACGCTCCCCAAGCTATTGTGGGTAAGAGACAACGAGCCGCAGTCTTTTGCCAGAGCCCGCAAGGTGCTGCTTCCGAAAGACTACGTCCGCTTCGAACTCACCGGCGAGTATGCCACGGAGGTGTCCGACGCCTCCGGTACGGCGTTGTTCGACGTAGTGCTTCGCCGTTGGTCCCACCAGATGCTTGACCGCTTGCAGCTAGACCGCGCGCTGCTGCCGCGTGTTTACGAATCCAGCGAAGTCACCGGCCAGGTGTCCGCCCGGGCGGCGCAACTGACCGGACTGAAGGAAGGGACACCCGTGGTGGGGGGCGGCGGCGATCAGGCGTCAAGCGCCGTGGGGAACGGCATCGTGGAGCCTGGCGCCGTTTCCTGCACGCTGGGCACTTCCGGCGTGGTCTTCGCGTACATGGAAAAGGCCCACTACGATCCTGAGGGCCGCGTGCATACCTTCTGCCACGCCGTGAAGGGCGCCTGGCACGTGATGGGGGTTACCCAGGGCGCGGGCCTCAGCCTGCAATGGTTCCGGAACCAGTTGGCGCCAGGCGAATCCTACGACGCTCTCACTGCCGAGGCGGCCACCGCTCGGCCGGGATCGCAAGGCCTGTTCTGGCTCCCGTACCTTATGGGGGAGCGGACGCCGCACCTGGATTCCACGGCGCGGGGCGGCTGGGTCGGAGTGACCGCCAAGCACACCCGCGCGGATTTGATCCGTGCGCTGCTGGAAGGAGTCTGCTACAGCCAGAAGGACTGCCTGGACCTCATTGAACACATGGGAATCGCGGTGGACTGTGTGCGCCTATCCGGCGGGGGCGCCCGGAGCACTTTCTGGCGGCAATTGGCGGCGGACGTGTTGGGCGCGCGGGTGGTTACGCTGGCTTCCCAGGAGGGCTCGGCCTACGGCGCCGCCATCTTGGCCATGGTGGGTACCGACGCCTATGGCTCCGTACCGGAGGCCTGCCGCGCTGTCATCCGGGAAGCAGACTCGGTCCTGCCCCGGCCCCACGAATCCCAACTCTACCGCCGGGGCCACGAAGTGTATCGCGCCCTCTACCCGAGCCTGCGGCCGATCTACGGCTTGATCGAGAACCTGAGGTAGGAGCCGGGCCTGCCCAGCTCTTACACTAAGTCCTGGTACAGCTCCGCCAATTCGGACGCGGCCAGCGCGCGTTCGGCTTGATATTTCGGGTGGTCGATCACGATCTTGGCGCCGTGGGGGAATTGCGCCGCTTGCTCAGGGGTGAGCCGGAACTTAAGGTACTGCACCGCGCTTACCCGGACAGTCGAGATCTGCCGCTGGTCAAAGGTCGCCTGGACCGGCGCGAGATCGCCGGCCACGAGCCAAATGTGCTCCTCCAGCCCGAGCAACTCCCTGAGCCGCACGTCACGCTCGGCCGGCGTTTCGTATTCGAGCAGAAGACTGGCGCTCAGCTCGCCCTCTGCCGGAATCAGCTCGTTGTAGGTTTCCACTTCGTGAGCAATCTCGGCGGGCTTCACCATCTTTTCGATGCGGATCATCTCCTGGATCTGGTAGCGGACGGTGTCGTGGTTCTCGAAGAGAAAAGTCAGGTGGCCGCCCACGCGCACGCGGCGGCGGTCCTTAAGCGCCATGACCTGGGGGCGCCAGTGCTCGCGCTCCAGCTCGTAGTCGGCAAGGCTCTTGATCTCGGCAGCGCTGACGTGTCGCATCAGCTCTCCACCGCGTTCGGAAAACCACCTTCGCGGTAGGCGCGGGAAAGGACCTGGATGGGATGGATGGGCCGCTTGCCCAAAGCCTGGTCGAACTGCACGGCGGCCAGCGGGCAATCGGTCGCCAGTACGTCGGCCTCCGCCGAGGCCATCTCATCGAAGGCCTTCTTGCCCGCCAGTTTCGACATCGGGAAGAACTGCGTCTTCATGGCCCAGGTGCCGTCATGGCCGCAGCACTGGTCCACGAGCTTGACGGTACAGCCCGGGATGAGCCGCATCATGTCGCGCGAGCGGTAACCTATGTTCTGCGCCTTCAGGTGGCAGGGCAGATGGTACGCTACTTTCTTTGGGGTGGTTCGAAACTCGCGGTTGAACGTGCCCTCCTGCTTGAGCTGGAACAGGAACTCGCAGACGTCCATGACCGCGGCCGCGATCTCCCTGGCTTCCGGCCACCCCGCCAGCTCGGGGTATTCCTTCCGCATCATGTAGGAACAGGTGGGGTCGGCGACGAGGATCTTCTTGCCGGCCCTCGCGTAGGGCAGCAGAGCCTCCACGTTGCTTCGGGCCATGCGCCGGGCAAGATCCATGTCGCCCGCTTCCACGGCGGGCATGCCGCAGCAGTTTTGTTTCACGCAGGCGAGCGCGATCCCGTTCTTGCCGAAGACCTCGACCACGTCCTTGCCGAGCTGCGGGTTGTTGTAGTTCATCGAGCAGGTGACGAACAGCACGGCGCGCGAGGCGTCGCCCGCGGGGGCGGGCTGGTTGCGGAACCAGTCCATGAAGGTCTCGCCGTAAAAGTCCGGCAGCAGTTTTTCGCGGTGGATCCCCAGCGTGTGCTCCATGAGGACCCGCAGCAGCGGCTGCCGGTTGGCCCAGTTGGCGATTCCGGGAGTAAGGCGGGCTATCTCGCCAAGCATCTCGGGGCGCGACAGCACCCGTGAGGAAAAGGGGATTCCCTTCGCCTTCCTGCGGATGGCGTTCGCGCGCAGCAGCAGCCTGGGGAAATCGAGCTGGAACTCGTGGCCGTCGTCCGGCGTATAGGGGCACTTGACGTAGCAGATCTTGCACTGGAAGCAGGTGTCGATCACCCGGTCCACTTCAGCCGGCGTAAGCTGCCGGACGTCTCCCTCGTGCCGGTCCACCGCGTTGAGAAGCTCCGGGAAAGACGGGCAGAGGTTGAAACACAGCCGGCAGCCGTGGCAGATCTCAAACACGCGCACCAGTTCCTGCTGGAGCGCGGCGCTGTCCCAATACACAGGGGCATTCGGGTCGTAGGTGAGACCCGGAGTGGGCGTTCCCCGAATGATGGACACGTCTAGGAGATGCCTTCCAGCCCCTTGGTGAAGCGGCCGGCGTGCGATTTCTCGGCCTTGGCGAGGGTTTCGAACCAGTCGGCGATCTCGACGAAGCCTTCCTCGCGGGCGGCCTTGGCCATGCCCGGGTACATGTCGGTGTACTCGTGCGTCTCGCCGGCGACGGCGGCCTTCAGATTGTCGGATGTTTCGCCGATGGGCAGCCCCGTGGCCGGGTCTCCCACCAGCTTCAGGTAATCAAGATGGCCGTGCGCGTGGCCGGTTTCCCCTTCCGCGGTGTCACGGAACAGGCCGGCGACGTCAGGGTAGCCTTCCACGTCGGCTTGCTTGGCGAAATAGAGGTAGCGGCGGTTCGCCTGCGATTCCCCGGCGAAGGCGGCTTTCAGGTTCTCGTGCGTCTTGGTCCCTTTGAGGGATGTAATGTGATGGCTCACAGTTCACAACTCCTATTCGATAATAGCGATTGCAGAGCGCCAACCGCCGCCGGCGCTCTAAGGCGGAAAGGTCGCACTGACGGCCGTAGAACTTCCCACGGCGTTTGACAGCGTTACCGAGACCGAGGAGATCGCGCTCAGATCCCCCGTGACCGTGAACGGCTGGGTATAGAGGAACGAACTGCCGAATGCGGCCGAGGACGTGCCGGTGTACCAGGTTGTGAAGGCGCTGTCCGAGAGGACGGTCAGTTGAGTCGTTTGCAGGTTGCCGCCCGACGTGGCGGTGAAACTAAACGCCGCCTGCGTCACCTGCCGCGGCGTGGAGTAGCCGGTGACCAGCACATTGAACCCGCCGCTGGTTTTCACCACCTGCACCGAGTTGATCTTGGGCACGGCCCGGGCGATGGTCACGGACCGGCTGGGTGCGGGCGTCGGCGTGATGTTCTGGCCACCCGCGGAGAAATTGGGCGTCAGGGTGATTGTGCCTGCCACGGTCCCGGTCTGGATGTTGTGGGAGGAAGGCCACGAGGCGCTCGTCTGACCAGCGGGGATGGTGAAGCCGAGCGTCCGTCCGCCAGTCGAGAACTGAATGGACGGATCGTCGGACGGGTTCACCGCATCGGCCGCGAATGTCAGGGTGATGGTGCCAGTTATGGCCAGCGAATAGGGGGAGCTGAGCTGCACGTCAACGGTCGGCTGCTGTGCCGGGCTCACCGTGTCGGTCAGGCCCGTTACGGAAAGCGCGGGCGCGGCAGGGACAGCCACCGTCAGGGTGAACTGCTTCGAGGCAGTGACAGCCGGCTTGGCGGAATCGGTGACAATGACGGTGAGGGTGAAAACGCCACTCTGCGTCGGCGTGCCGCTCAGGACGCCAACTGACGAGAGCAAAAGCCACGAAGGCAGGGATGCGGCGGTCCAGCTATATGTAGGCGTGCCGCCGGTAGCCGCGAGCGTCTGCGAATAAGCCGCCCCCATTGTTCCGTTGGGCAGCGGGGAAGCGGTCGTGATGGAGAGCACGGCCGGATTCACGGTAAGGCTGAACGGCTTGGATGCGGTTGCCTTGGCGGAATCGGTGACGGTGACGGTGAAGGGGAACGTTCCACTCTGCGTCGGCGTGCCGCTCAGGACGCCAGCCGACGAGAGCGAAAGCCACGAAGGCAGGGATGCGGCGGTCCAGGTATATGTGGGTGTCCCGCCGGTAGCCGCGAGGTTCTGCGAATATGCTGTACCCGCCGTTGCATTGGGCAGCGGGGAGGCGGTTGTGATCGTGAACGCCGCCGGATTTATGGTCAAGTCGAATATCTTGGCTGTGCTCTTGCCAGCGCTGTCACTGACGGAAATCTGGACGACATACTTTTTCGCCTCTAACGGCGTGCCGCTGATAGCGCCGGTAGCAGCATCGAGCGTCAGTCCAGAGGGCAGAGCGAGTGCCACAACGCGCCAATTGGCGTACGGCGGCGTGCCTCCCGTTGCTGCCAGGGCCAGCGAATAGGCTACACCCACGGTCCCGCTGGGCAGCAGGGAGCCTGTCGTGATCGAAAGCTGGGCACTCACCGTGACAGTGAACCCCTTCGATACGGACACCTCGGCCGAGTCGGTGACAGTGACGTTGAAGTTGAACGTGCCACTCTGGGTCGGCGCGCCGCCTAGATCGCCCGCGGCATCCAGCGTGAGGCCGGGCGGCAGCACCTCAGGGATAGCCGACCACGTGTACGGACCCGTTCCGCCGGTAGCCGCAAAACTCTGGGAATAAACCACGCCCACGGTTCCACTGGGCAGCGCGGCGACAGTTGTGATCGTGAGAGGTGGCAGGATTACGGTCCAGTCGAACACTTTGTAGCCGGTTGATTTGAGGCTGTCAGTGACATAGATCGGCACGGAACCGGTGCCTGCCGCCTTCGGGGTGCCACTGATGACACCGCTGGAACTCAGCGTCAATCCGGCCGGCAAGGCGCCGACCTCGCCAAGGCTCCAGGTGTACGGGGGCGTGCCCAACGCGGCTCTCAACGTCTGCGAATAGGCGACGCCCACGGTTCCAGTCAATAAGGAAGTTGTCTGGATCACTGGCGGCTGACTTTGGGCATGGAGTGCGCCGCACAGCAGCGCCACGAGAGCTGCAACAAAGAGCATCCGGCGTTTCATCGGTCACCTCCGTTGCGGACCGGAAGGGGCGAGCGCCGAAGCGTGGGCCGGACGCGCGACTGGCCGGGCACAAAGACGATGCGGGGCGGCGAACTGGCGGCGTCCAGGAGCCAAATCGGCCCCTCGCCTGGGTCGCTCAAGCGGAAGGCTGCCCCACCCGCCAGCGGCTCCAGACCGGTGATCCTGCAACTGCAAGGGACGGCCAGCGGCCCTTCCCCTGCCAGGCTCAAGCTCACGATGCCCGCCGGCTCGGCATTGGCCACGAAAACGCGGCGGTTGTCCGGCGTGGCGGCGACGGCAACGGGGCTGGAGACGCCCTCGGCTTGTCCTCCAATCTGTGTGATCCGCGCCTGCCCGTTTGCGTCGCGCACCAGCATCACCGTGCTCAGCGCGCCGTCAGCGATGAGGACATCGTGACTCCCCGCCAGAAACGCCAGGCTGGGGACTGCCGCGACATAAGACAGGAACCTGCTGCTGCCATCCCGCGCGAGCGCCCATACCGAGCTTGGCTCACCCGCGGTGCCGATCAGGACCGCGCCTCCGTCATCGCTCACCGCGAGCGCCGCCAAGCTGCCGGCAAGGTTCGCCGCTTCGACGCTCCAGGAGACGGCGGGAGACTGGGGCAGACCTGTCAGTACCGCCACCGACTGTGCCTCCGGATAGTAGAGAACCGCCGCGTCCCCGGAAGGGCTGATCGCCAGCCGGCCGGCGCCGGGCTGGACCTGTAGCTCGACAGCCTCGAGCGTGGATCGCAAATTCCGCAGGAGCACAACCTGACTCCCGCGGGAAAGCACCGCCAGCGCATAATCCCGAGACGGGAAGAACACTATGCTCCGGAAACCGGAGTTGGAGAGGACCGGCGAGCCAAGCGTGGCCGCACCCGGAACCCCCAGGATAGGCCGGACCCCGGATAACCTGTCCGCCACGAAACCCATCACCGGCCCGCTGACCGGCTGCGAGCCCGTCTGGTCCTGCGCAAGGAGTCCGCCGAGGAGAGCCAGGGAGAGCAAAGCCATCCCCACCGTGAGCCGAAAGAACGTTGTCTTGGTCATGAGGTTTCTCCTGGTTGGCTACTGAGGCGGCCCGCCGACCGAGGGCGTGCCGGCAGAGATGGTTGTCGGAGTGGGAGGCGTCGGCGTCGGACTCGGGGCGCCTCCTCCGTTGCGCGTCGCGGCGATCACGCCGCCCGCCGCCGCTCCGCCCGCGATGACGAGGATCGCAATCACCTTCCCGGAAACGCCGCCGGCAGCCGCGGCGGTGATGACCGAGTTGACCTGCGTGAGGGTCGTCGTGGCGGTGGTCCCTTCGTAAGAAGCCTGAACCTGGATCTGGAACTTGCCCTGGATGTTGTTCACGCGCAGGCCCTTGGCTATGGCCCTTCCCCGGCTGTCAGTCATGACCTGGAGGGTGCGGGTGCCGTTGGCCCAGGTTCCGCTGGCGCCGCTGTCAGGCAGCAGGAAGAGAACGGCCGCACCGGCGATGGGACGGTGGTTCTCGTCCTCCACCTGGACGATGCTTTCGCGAGCGGTGCGTTGCCGGATGTTGTTGATGGCGCCGTCGCCCTCCACAATCACGATGTTGAGCTTGGCCGGCGCTGGCTGTTCCGAGGCGGAGACGCTGCTTTGCGACAGCCCGAGCAGCGAGCCTAAGAGCAGCGAGAGAACCGGGCGCGCGAGCGCGCCCCGGGGAAAGCGTGGCATGGCGGCTCCTCCTTTTTCTTACCCATCTATTATGGGCCAAGAATTCTATTTCCGCTTGGAGCCGCCCGCTGGTATTCTGGAGACACAAGGAGGCTTCCGATGCACCTCCCGAAATACCTGGTGTTTCTCGGCCCTGTGGTGGTTGTGTCCGTCCTCGCGGCCGGACCCGCCTGCTCACAGGCTGAGAGGCAGTTGAGCGCGCGGGAGATCTTCTATTCCGCGCCGGCCGAGACGCCCGCGGCGAAGAAGACCGCCCCGCCGCAGGCTGCCAAGGCCAAGAAGCAGGCCGGCGCCGAGACGGCGAAGGCAAAACCAGCGGCTCCCGCTCCCCCGGGCTCGGCGGCCCCGTCCCGCGCACCCGAGGGCCCCGACCTAGTGCTCGCCTCCTACAAAGAGGAGAGCACCTACCCGCTGGGTATTCGCTACAGCATTCTCAAGCGGGAGGGCGCCGAGTCGGTAGAGGTCAGTTCCGACGAGGTTTTCCACTCCGGCGACAGGATTCGACTGCGCGTGGAGGCCAATGGGAACGGGTACCTGTATATCATTCACCGCGGCTCGAGCGGCGTCTGGAAACCGCTGTTCCCCTCCGCGGACATCGCGCAAGGCGATAACCGGGTGGAGAAAGGCAAACCTTACGAGATACCGTCGGGCTACGTGTTCACCTTCGACGAGCAGCCCGGTGAGGAGAGACTGTTCATCGTCCTATCTCGCCGCCCGGAACCGGATCTGGAGGGGCTGATCTACTCTCTCAGCGGCGCACAGAAGCCCAGCGAGCCGGCCAAACAGCCGGAGGGCAAGCTCCTGCTTGCTCAGAACATGGTGAACATCGGCGACCCGATGGTGGACGAACTGCGAAAGGTCTACGCCCGCGACCTGATTATCGAGAAGGTGGACGAGACATCAGCCGCGCCGGCATCCGGCCAGGCCAAGGAGAAGGCTGTCTACGTGGTGAACCCGGCGCGGTCGGCGGACTCGCGGGTAGTCGCGGATGTGACGCTCAACCACAAATGACGAAGTCCATTTTCGCTGTGCTATGTCTTGCGTGCGCCTTGGCCGCCCAGGAGCCGGGGGCAAAACCCCAGTCCGCGCAGCGGATGGAGATCACCCTGGAGCGGCAGGAGGGCGGCGCATGGAAGGCCGTAGACCCGGGCTTCGTTTTCGAACGAGGCGACCGGGTACGCTTCCGTTTTCGCGCCAATTTCGACGGCTATCTCTACGTGATGGACTACGGGACGAGCGGCAGGTACAGCCTGCTGTTCCCTCGTGAGGAGACGGGCCGCGAGAACAGGATCGAGTCCGTCAAAGAGTACAGGATACCCGCCACCGAGGCCTGGTTCCGCATCGACGGACCGCCGGGGCACGATGTGGTGTACTGGCTGGTAAGCCCCCTGCCCCTGGCCGGCGGGGATGCGGGCTTCCCTCCCCTGCCGAAGGAGAAACAGCCGCCCAAGACGCTGCTGCCTCGATGCGACGACTCCATCTTTCGCGCCCGCGGTTTGTGCATCGATTCCAGCGCCGGCTTGCGCGCCATACCGGAGACGGAGGAGTTGCCCGAGAATCTGAAAAGCGCCGCGGGCGCCAGAAGCCGCGAACTGATCATCATGCGCAAGGAGGATAGTTCGCTGGTCTCCTCCCCGGTCCCCCTGGCGGGACCCGTGGTGTACGAGTTCCGGCTGGCTCACAAGTGACGCCATGAGACGAACGATCCCATCCCTGGTGCTTCTGGCCGCGTGGTTGTGCTTCGCCCAACAGCAACCGCCCGCCGAGCGCGATCTGAAGGTCGAGAAGGATGTCACGCCGGCGGCTCCGGCTGCCGCGGCCAAGCCGGCGGCGGTGCAGATTCCCCGCAGCTACGCCCTGGTGATCGGCATCGCGAAGTACAAGAACCTGACCGATCGGCAGCAACTGCCTATACGCGGAGCGCGACGCCGAGGCCATCTACTCGATCCTGATCAGCCCGGAGGGCGGCAACTTCCGGGCGGAGAACGTCCACACGCTGATCGGGCCCAAGGCGACTCTGGCCAACATGCGGCGCGAGCTGGAGGAGTGGCTGCCCTCGGTGGCGAAGGAGGACGACCGTGTGCTGGTCTACTTCGCCGGCCACGGCTTTGTCGTCCAGAACCAACCGTATCTGGCGCCGTACGACATCGTCGTGGACCAGGTCTCGAAGACGGCCTACCCGATGGCGACACTCGGCTCGGTCTTCGGCAGGATCAAGGCGAAGTGGAAGGTGCTGCTGACCGATTCCTGCCACAGCGGGGCGGTCACGCCGGACGCGGATGTTCAGACCATCAACCGCTCGCTGATCGACATGACGCGGTCGGTGTTCTCGCTCACCGCCAGCCGCGACCGCGAGCGGTCCTTTGAGAGCCCGGATTGGGGCGGCGGGCACGGCATCTTCACTTACTACGTCGTGCGCGGGCTGGAGGGCGAAGCCGACGAGAACCGCGACGGCATCGTGACCGCCGACGAACTGGCCGAGTACGTGCGCCGCAACGTGCGCGAGGCCACCGACGGTAAGCAGAATCCCACCTCCGACCGCAGCAGCTTCGACCCGAACATGCTGCTGGCCTACGTGCCCACCAGGGCCGCAACCGGGACCCCTCCGCCGCCCAAGTTCGGTGCTCTGATCATCGAATCGAACATGGACGGCGTGGAAGTGTTCCTGGACGGCAAGTCCGTGGGCGTCGTGAACAAGAGCCAGCCCTTGCGCCTGCCGGGACTGGCCCCGGGCAGCCATACCGTCCAGGGTGTCAAGATGGGCTACGAACCGGACGGCCCGCGCGAGGAAATGGTCTACCCCGGCCAGGAGAAGACGATCAGCATCAAGATCCTGATCCTGCGAAGGCGCACCAAGGCGGCCGCGGACTCCTTCGAGAAAGGTCTCGATTTCTACAACAAGGGCTACGAGGACAACTACAGGAAGGCCGCCGAGAATTTCGAAAAGGCGCTTGCGGCCGACCCGAAGTACAGCCAGGCGGCGCTGTATCTCGGCCGGACCTACAACGCGCTCTTCGATGAACAGAAGGCGCAGCAGGCATTCAAGAAGGCGATCGAGATCGATCCGGACTACCTGGAGGCGCGCGCCAGCTACGCGGGCATGCTGCTGGACATCGGAGACAGCGACGAGGCGATCCGGCAGTTGAACGTAGTGGCGCAGCGAGATCCCGCCAACGCGATGGCGCAGTACCTGCTGGCGCAGGCCTTCCGGATGAAGGATCAGTACCCGCAGTCGATCGAAGCGGCGCGCGCGGCGATTCGACTCAATCCCAACAATCCCGAGCCGCACTTCTGGCTGGCCGAGAGTCTCCGGATGAGCGGCGCGTACGACAAGGGAGTGGCCGAATACAGCGAATACCTGCGGCTCAGCGATTTCGACAGCAAGCTGGCGGGCAAGCTGAACTACTACGTGCTCGGCTTCCTGGCGGGGTTCGGGAAGAAGAAGCGCGCGGCGCAGCAGGACATCTGGAAGGACCTGCGCAGCCTGGCCTACTTCGGGATCTGCGACTGCCAGCGCAAGCTGTCCAACTACGATGCCGCCATTGTGAACTGCCAGAAGGCGCTCTCCTACGATCCCGACGATCCTTACGTACACTACGCGCTCGGCCTGGTGTACGCGCGCAAGGCGCAGGCCACCGGCAGCGTGGAGAGCCTTCCGGCGGCTCGCCAGCATTTCCTCGCCATGCTGAAAATCAACGGCGACATGGCCGAAGCGGAGTACGCCCGCAAGAACGTCGCCAGCATAGACGCGGCGCTGCAAACAAGGCAGTAGGCGCCGGTCACCACGCCGGCGCGGGCTGGGGGCGGGAGTTCCCGCTGGGCATTTCCCGCCATTCTGTTTTATACTCCGCTCATGGGGAATAATATGTCTGATCGGAACAGAACATTGCTGCTGCTCTGCCTCGGCGCCGTCTTGGTGGGCCTCGCCGGGTGCAGCTCGTCGCCTCACGGTCCCACCGAGAACTACGTCCTGATCGCCACTAACATCAAGCTGCCCTATTGGCAGGCTGCCGCCAACGGCTTCAAACAGGCAGCCGCCGAACTGCCCGTCAAGTACGAGGTAGTCGGGCCCGACACCTACGACCCGAAGGCGCAGCACGAAGAATTCCAAAGAGTGCTGGCTCGGCCGCAGAAGCCTACTGGCATCCTGATCTCCGCGTCCGACCCGGAATTGATGAAGGGGGACATCGACGCGGCCATCGCCCAGGGCATACCGGTCATTGCCTTTGACTCGGATGCGCCTTCGAGCCACCGGCTCTTTTTCATCGGGACCGACAACTACAAGGCCGGGCTCATGGGAGGACAATTGGTCGCCAAGCGGCTGGAGGGCAAGGGTAACGTCGTAGTCTTCACCATGCCCGGGCAGGCTAACCTGGTCGATCGTCTCCGCGGGTACAAGGATGCGTTCGCCGGCCACCCGCAGATCAAGATCGTGCAGACGGTGGACATGAAGGGCGATCCCAGCGTCGCGTTCGATGCGGCCAAGGAGATCGTGACGGCGGGAAAAGTGAACGCGGACGCGTTCGTGTGCCTGGAGGCAATCGCGGGCGCCGAAGTGGCCGAGGTGCTTGACAGGAACAATATAAAGGGCAAGACCGTCATGGCGATGGACGTGAACCAGGACACCTTGGATCGCGTGAAGAAAGGGACTATCACCGGGACGATCGCCCAAAAACCCTTCACCATGGCCTTTGTCGGCCTGAAGATGCTGGATGACCTGTACCACAACAAGCTGCCGAACCTGGCCGCGAACTGGGCACAGGACCCCTCTTCACCCATACCGTCCTTCGTGGACACGGGAGCGACGCTGATCACCCAGGACAACGTCGACACGTTCCTGCACCTGGCTGCCGCGCCGGCGCCGTAGAAGAAGTAATCGGACAAGGAGGAGGACTGTGCTCATCCAAAGCATGACCGCGCCCGGGGGCAACGGCAGGCGCGGATTCCTGAAGGCATTGGGTGCAGGCGCAGTGGGCTCCGCGCTGGCTCTCAACAGACTCGCCGCGGCTGACCGGCCGGGCGCCACGCCGATGAGCGGGCTTTTCCCGATCGGGTCATCACCCTTCACCGACGCCAACGAACTGGACCTGGAGTGCCTGGCGGCGGAAGTCAGGTTCCTGAACCGCGGAGGCGTGCACGGAGTGATCTGGCCGCAGATTGCGAGTGAGTGGACCACCCTCTCGCAAAAGGAGCGTCTGGACGGCGCGGCAGCGATGGTGGCGGCCGGCAAGGGCGGCAAGACGGCTATTGTCATCGGGGTCCAGGGGCCTGATATGCCCACGGTGCTCGAATATGTCAAGCATGCGGACAAGATCGGCGCGGACGCCATCTGTTCCCTGCCTCCGGCCAACGTGACTGATAATGACGCCCTGTTTGACTACTACAAGCAGGTCGGCACGGCCACCGATCTTCCGCTCTTTGTGCAGAGCCAGCCGTTCCCGATGAGCGTCGACCTGATCGTCCGCATGTACAAGGAGATTCCCACGTTCCGGCAGATCAAGGACGAAGCCGGCGATACTCTGGCGCGCATCCCGGAGATCCGCGGCCGGACCCAGGACGGGGTCAAGGTGTTCACCGGCAACGGCGTGCGGATGATGATGAACGAACTGCTGCTGGGCGCCCAGGGCTTCTGCCCGACCGTCGATCTGGCCGACATCTATGCGCAGGCCTTCGATTTGTGGTTCGCGGGCAAACACACGGAGGCCTTCGATATGTTCGGCCGGGTGCTCTGTTTCAACAGCATCACCCAGGCCGTGGGTGCGCCGCAGAAGTACGTGCTGGTGGCGCGCGGGGTTTTCAAGAACACGCGCACGCGCGGTGGTGCCTCGATGGCCGCGGGGTTCACGGGTGCTTCGGGCGCGGCAGGCCGAGGAGCGGAAGCCCCGGCGCGCCGAGCGGGAACGCAAGGCGGCGGCGGAGGCCGTGGCGGCAGGCCCTTCACCGCGGAAGGTGAGAAGGTTGTCCGCGAGGCGCTGAATCTGTTGAAGCCCTACCTGAGGGCGTAAGAGCGGCTGCGGGCGCGGGCCAAGCGGCACATGCGGCGCACGGCCATTTCCAGCCTGGCTGGGGCGGTCAGACCAGTGCGCGCACTGGGATATGCTGGCTGGAGGCCGCGGGAATGGCTGACATCTTCGGGATCGACATCGGTAGTTCGTTCATCAAGGCCGCAGCCATCTCCCTGGACACTCTGGAACTACGCCGGACGTATCGCGTGCCGTTTCCGAAGTTCGTAACGGGCACGCCACCACGGTATCGTGAGGTCGATCCCAATGAGGTCGTGGAGGCGGCCCGGAGCCTGCTCGCGCGCCTCCTGCAAGAGACACCGCACTGCAACGGACTCGTACTCTGCGGCCAGATGCACGGATTCGTGTTGGTAAACCGCCGAGGCGAGCCGCTCTCCAATTACATCTCGTGGCAGGACCAGAGGGTTACTCCCGCCGAATTCGAGGAGACCCTGGCACAGG
Organism: Bryobacterales bacterium; assembly: GCA_963798455.1. Lineage (GTDB taxonomy): Bacteria > Acidobacteriota > Terriglobia > Bryobacterales > Bryobacteraceae > CAWCTD01. The sequence goes on along the minus strand of CAWCTD010000003.1, from coordinate 890,952 downwards.
TAGGGACGAAAGAGCGCACAGAACTGGGAGATGAGCTCGGGCCGGGCCACGCCCTGCTCCTGCTCTCTTGGTTGAAACGGCGCGCCGCGTTGCCGGCGGGCGAGGTTACGCCGGTTTCCATCGCCGATTTCGTCGCGGGGCGGCTGTGTGGGGGGCGCCCAATTATGGAGCCGACCCAAGCGGCCGCGTTCGGCGCCCTTCGACTCGATAATCTCCGCTGGCATGAAGAAGTCATTGCCAAATTGGGTCTCGATTCTGTCCTTTGGCCTGACGTACGGCCGGCCGGTACCGAAATCGGCAAGTGGCTTGGGGCGCCCTGCTATGCAGCACTCGGTGATCAGCAATGCGCGCTCGCAGGCGCTCTGTTGGGCGGCTCCGAACTTTCCGTGAACATCGGGACGGGTTCACAGGTGGCAATGATCGCTGGTCATGACGGCTGCGGCGGCTATCAGCTCCGGCCCTATTTCGATGGACACTTCTTGCGCACTATTACCCACATCCCGGGCGGACGCGCTTTGAACGCCCTCCTCGGTTTGCTGACAGAACTGAATGGGAAGGCCAAAGAAGATGTCTGGCGGCGCATCGAATCGGCGGTGGCATCCGTGGCGTCCACGGATCTACGGGCCAACATCGCATTCTCCCCCGGCCCGTTCGGCAATTCCGGCTGCTTTGAGAATCTGCATGAGGGCAACCTGTTCATCGGCCATCTGTTTCGTGCGGTGTTCGAATCGATGGCCCAAAACTACACCACGTGCGCCCGCCAGGTCGATCCGGACAGAAGAGCCCAACGCGTGGTCTTTTCTGGCGGAATTTCACGCCGTTTGCCGGCTCTTCAAGACACGACGGCGATGGCCCTGGGCTTGCCGCGTCGCCTCTCCCCGCACCCGGAGGACACCCTGGCGGGACTGATGGTCCTCTCGGTGGCATTCACTGGCCTCCGGAACGACGTGCGCGCCGCAACGGAGCTGGTTTCCGCTTCCCTGCTCCGCTAGTGCCGGCCCAAGCCGCGGCACGCGATGGGCGCGGGGCCACGGGAAGTATAATCGGGGCGTAGAAGGAGGTTGGCTGTTGCCAGTGTATTTACATCACATCGAGACTCTGGTGCCCGGCAACGCCTATACCCAGGAGTTCGCCGGCGAGTGGATGAAGAGCTTCATCGAGGACGAGAAACAGCGGCGGTTAGTCAGCCGTGTGTACCGGAATTCCGGAATTGACACGCGGCACAGTGTGCTGGACGACTTCAAGCCCGGCGCTCTGGACCCTTTATTCAAGGCCGGTCCCGGCGGGAAATACATTGAGCCCGGAACTCGGGAGCGTAACGAACGGTTCTCCCGGGAAGCGAAGCACATGGCGGTGGAGGTCGCCCGGCGTGCGATCGAGAGGTGTCCGGGAGTGTCCCCGGCAGAGATCACTCACGTGGTCACCGTCACGTGTACGGGTTTTTTCAGCCCGGGACCCGACTACTACATCGCGCGTGAACTGGGGCTGAGCAGTTCAGTCCAGCGGTACGCTCTCGGCTTCATGGGTTGCTACGCCGCGCTGCCCGCCCTGCGCATGGCCTCGCAGTTCTGCCGGGCGGATCCCTCCGCGGTGGTGCTGGTGGTGTCAGTGGAGCTATGCACCCTGCACCTCCACTTCGAAGACGGGCTGGACTCCCTCCTGGCGAACGCGCTGTTCGCCGACGGGGCTGCCGCCGCTATTGTCAGCGCGCGGGAACCCGCGGCAGGGCGCCGTTACGGCCGCCTGGAGAGCTTCCGCACGGCCCTGATCCCCAGCGGCGAAAGGGACATGACGTGGCGCATCGGCGACAAGGGCTTTGAGATGACGCTCTCCAGCTACGTGCCCGACATCATTGGCGCGAATATCCGGGGGCTCCTCGAACCGGCATTGGAAGAGTGCGGTTTGAGCGTGCCGGACATCGCCCGCTGGGCCGTGCATCCTGGAGGAAAGGCCATCGTGGACAAGGTACAGCGCGAGTTGTCCCTCGCTCCGCAGATGGTCCAGGCCTCGCGCGACGTGCTGCGCCAGTACGGTAACATGAGCAGCGCGACCATCCTGTTCGTGCTGAGGGAACTCCTGGAGACGGATTCCGTGACAGGTCCGATTTGCGCCGTCTCCTTCGGCCCGGGGCTGACGGTCGAGACGGCCATCCTGCGGCTGGCGGTTTCGTAGCGGAATGGCCCAGCGCTTCAAACTGCGAATCGGTGAGCACCTTGAATCCCCGGAGGCCAAGAGATATTTCAACGAGAAGGTCTTCTCGGAGATCGCCCCCAGGTACGGCTTCATCACGCGGGCGCTTTCGTTCTGGCGGGACGCTTCCTGGAAGCGCGAGTTGATCGCGGCGCTACCCGCGTGGGAAAGCCCGCTCTCGGCGGACCTGGCCTGCGGCACGGGAGACCTTGCGCTCCTTCTGGCGGCAAGCTACCCAAAAGGATTGGTGATCGGGCTGGACATTACCTTCCCTATGCTGGATCTCGCCAGGCGCCGCAACACTTTCCCCAACGTCCGGTTCGTTGCCGGAGACATGGGCTGCCTGGCCTTAGCCGCGGGATCGGTAGACATTGTAACGGGAGGATATGCCCTGCGCAATGCGCCAGACCTGGGGAGCGCGCTCGATGAAGTCCGTCGGGTGCTGAAGCCAGGGGGCGTGGCCGCCTTTCTTGATTTCTCGAAGCCGGAAGGAGGGCTGGCGCAGGCGTTCGAGTATTGGACCCTGAAACTCTGGGGCGGATTCTGGGGGTGGCTTCTTCACCGGAATCCGGACGTGTATGGCTATATCGCCGAAAGCTTGAAGCGCCATCCGGACCGGGACCGGCTACGCGGCCTGTTTTGCGAGAGAGGCTTCCTGGTGGTGTACTCTTGTGTCTACTTCTTTGGTTTCACAGAACTGCTGGTAGTCCGCAAGGGGGGGCCGACGCCCACATGAGGGCCGCCGCGATCAGTTTGCCGGCGTATTTGACCGGCAGACCTCTTGCAAGCGCCGGTAGAATTCGCGTCTCCGATACCACAGCAGGCGCATAAGCACGCGCCGAAGCGTCTTCACGTGTCACCTCCCTACTTCAATGAAGTGGGGGATCCAGAGCTAGAATCTCAAGTAAGCCCGACACGGGTCCGCAGTAAGGGCCAGACACGGCCGGATAGACCTGCGCAGGCTTCGCGGAACGCTTCTCAGCTCCAGTAGTCCCTATCCAGGCTGCGATACTGCACCGCTTCGGCGACGTGCTTGGCGGTGACGGCGTCCGAGCCGCCCAGGTCGGCGATGGTGCGGGAGACCTTGAGCAGGCGGTCGTGGGCGCGGGCGGAGAGGCCCATGCGGCGCACGGCCATTTCGAGGGTGCGCTCGCCGGCGTCGTCCAGCTCGCAGAGCTTGCGGAGTACCCGGGCGGGGATCTGCGAATTGTAGAACCCGCGGGCGTGCTGGACGGCTCGGGCGCGCTCGACGCGGCGGCGGATGTCGGCCGAGGATTCACCGCCCTCGCTTCCGCGCATTTCCTTGTAGGCCACGGCGGGCACCTCGATGTGCAGGTCAATGCGGTCGAGCAGGGGCCCGGAGATCTTGCTCAGATAGCGCTGGATAATGCCGCCCGTGCATCTGCACTCGCGCGTCGTGTCCCCGTAGAAGCCGCAGGGACATCCGTGCAGACAACAACTGCAACGGAGTATGCACCTGGAGTGCCGGACAGTAGTAGCGCCGAGAGGTTGCTGCTCCAGCGGGAACCGCCCCGGCGGCTTAGTTTGCCCATTCACGCGACGCTGGCCGCCGGACTGACGCGCTACTTGGGGTGCAAGAGGCCAGTCGATACCGGGCCCTCGTCACCTCACCGGCAGGACGACGGGGGAGCTGACTCCCCCGTCAATATAACCAAACATCCAGTGAGCACCTCTGCCAAGCTCAATGCGCCTGTTGCCGGCCGCCACCGATGGCTGCAGCACCAGCCTCATTTGGTAAACACCCACCAGGCCTGGCACCAGACACGCCCACTGGACTTCAGCCGCGGTCAGGCACGCCCCCCCACTACACCTATCCAAGTCGTAAATGGTGTAGAGATCCCATAAGTCGCCGTAGTTAAACTGCGACACACACACCACCGGGGGTGCCGGCTGGCCCGTGGGCAATGTTGCCGGCATCCCCGTGAGATAGGCATAGAGCGTTTCACCGGGCCGAGCGGGGTTGTCCGGCGTCACCAGTGAATAATCCTCGGCGTGCTGGAAGATCCCAAAGTTCGTCCCCGGCCACAGGAAGAACTCCCCGGGGCTGGAAAACGACGCACCAAAACCTAGACCGCGCTGCCCGTCTTGTTCAACCTCCAGTGGAACCAGGGAGTAGCAATCAAAGGAACAGCTCTCCGATGGCCTTGGGAACTGTGCCTCCAGCGGCACCTGGATGTTGATCTGCTGGTAGCCGGGCCCCTCCGCCAGCCCGAGCAGCGGTGCCGGCGCACCGCCGACAGACACCTGGATGCCGGCGAGTTCGAAGGGCAGCGGAAGGGTCTCGGCCAGAACGATTCCGTGTACCGACAAACCTGTACACCAGATGGACGCGATAGACCCTTTTGGCGGCATCCCCAACCTGAAGCTGCCTGCGGAGGTCACGGCAGGGCAGCTAATATAGGCCGAACCCGCCGGGGCGCACAAAGCGGCGATCGCTACACCAGCGAGTAATCGCGTCAGCGGCCGCATTGCAGCTCCCGTCGGCAGCCGGTCCCCCCTCCTCCCAAGGGCTCCAGGCCACCTTCCCTCAGGGTACCACCCCCACCGGGGCGGCAATCTTGACGGCGACGACCGTATCGGGAGGCCACGGCGGTGCAAACGGCAGACGTATGCGGTTGTCCGCCGGCGGCGGATGTCGGCGGAGGACTCGCCGGCCTCCTGCGCGCGCATCTCCTTGTAGGCCACGGCAGGCACCTCAATGTGCAGGTCGATGCGGTCGAGCAGGGGCCCGGAGATCTTGCTCAGGTAACGCTGGATGATGCCGCCGGTGCAGCCCTGTCCTGCTGGATCGAGGAAGTGGTCCGTACCGGCCTCCATGTTTGCCAGATACCGAGCCGCCTTGTCACGGGCAGGTGTGGGGGACCTGGCTTGGTGTCTTCTGTCCCCGTTGCTGCGAATGTGGAGCAAGGAGCGCGAACTCCAAGGTGGTCCACCCGCACGGCCCAGCGTCACTATGCGACGGCGCCCCAGTCATTAGCGGCAATGACCGTGCGAACCGTCTCTGCGAGGACCGCGAAGGCTGGCAGAGCACCTAATGGACTGTAATCGCTGATTAGGTCGGCGAGCCGGTGTATAGCCATCTCGGGGCGAAGCTTCTGCAGCCGACGGCCCGTGAGACCACTCGCACCCGCTATCAAATCGTGGAGGAGTCTCTTGCAGTCCGGGAGGCGTTCGATCTGGTCCATACGCGGGAGCGTAAGTGAGACTCGGCCATTAGGGTTCCCGGCGGCATGGCGAAGTGCGACCTCGTCGAACAAGAACCATGCTTCTGTCATTCGGACGGGGATTACGCACACGATCGGTGGGGTCTGGCCGAGTGTGCGGCACACCCGCTGCGCCGCTCTTTGGATTTCAGCCTGTCGCTCCGCAAGCGTCCTTGATTCGGCGTCGCGGTGAACGAAGAGGAGTTCGCACGGGTACAGCTTGAGCGCAGCGGCGATCTTGTCGTGGAGGCGTTTCGGCGGCTTCCACAGACTCCCAAGGTCGGCCCAGGAAGCCTGGATAGGCCGGGCGACGCCATTCGATACCAACAGCCAGCGCAGTAGGCGTGCGAGAGCGCGATCGGAGCGGCCGTCGGAGATCAGGGTAAACCGGAGATCGCGCAAATCCTACTCTCCGAACGGCAAGGCAGCCTGAAGTTCCTCACGATCGGCGACACGACGTTTCTTTGCCCCCCTCTTTAACTTCGAGGTACGCGACCCGAACTGGAGTTTCGCTGGATTCAGGTAGGGAAGGAAAGCAGCAGGCGCAGCAATAGGTGTGTCTCCTGTCGCCGCGCGCCAAGTGCCGTCCAAGCAACCAAAGACAAGGCGATTGAATCGCCGTCCGTTCGAGCCGATGGCCTCTTTGACCTCGGCGACCAGCATGTCCTCCTCGTCCACCTGCGAAACAACTGCCGGCGAGTGGGTGTTGATGATCACCTGCCGGAGCGCGTTATCCAGTCCGAGGGGCCGATGCACGTCTGTTGCTATGTCCTCTAGGAGTTGCAGCATTGCTGGCATGCGCGCCGGATGAATGCCGTTTTCTGGCTCCTCCAAGCAGAGCAAGCCGGTCGCCTCTGGATCCATCTCAAGGACAGCCAGCGCCAGGAACCGGAGCGTCCCGTCAGAGAGCGCCCGCGCTGGATGGGCTGTGCCGTCGCGACCGGTCACATACAGGGTGAGAAGTTCCCTGCGCTCGTCGTGATCGACACTCACCGAGCGGACGTCATCGATCAGATCAGTCAAACGGTTTGCTATCCGAGTGTAAACTCCCAAATCGGCTCCCTCTCCGACATCACCCCCATGTGGTGAAGTCGCCAGATGATACAACGTTGCCACCAAATGCGATCCGTCGGAGCCCAGCTTCGCTGGGGCGGTGAAGGGATCGGGCTTCCGCAGACAGGAAGGCTCCAACTGAAGCAACCTCCAAGACCGCATCTCGTTCCTAGCCAACGTCACAGTAGGGCTTTCGGTCGCGTTCGCGGTTGAAAGTGCAGTCCGCGGCAGACTTGACCCCAACAACGATCTCGCCCGACCGCGGCTGCCCCCATCCTGGTGGATTTTGACGATCCTCTCGGGGCCCGCACCTTCTGTAGAGATAAAAGGAGCAGTTCTGTGACCAGCGAGTTTGGTTAGCTGCTTACCCCGTACGGCAGACCTCCGCCACTCACCCGCAGCGTGGGAGAAGCGGAGGTGGTCAGGCGCATCTCCTAGTCGAATGCGGGACAAGACTTCCTGAACTAGCTCCAAACCGCCCAGAGAACGCGAACCGTTCTCTTTCCTGTAGGCAAGCCTCAGCTTGTAGTCAAGGAAGGTAATGGTGGCGGTCGCTGGCTGCCCCAAATCATCGGTACCCTCGAGCGGGATGATCATCTCCGCCTCGAATGACATGCTGTCTGCGTATTCGTCTCCGACACGATGAAACAAACTGCGGATGTCGCCGCTGCGGCCGGTTTCGTCTCGCACTGATAGAGCCGCCTCCAACAACGGCTTGTCCGCAAGCGCACTCAGGAAAGCGATTGCGTCAAACAGATTGGACTTTCCCACACCATTTACGCCCGCGATACACGTGAACGGTCCAAAACGAACGTCGACATCGACGAGGTTCTTAAAGCCTCGCACCTTGAGACGGGTTAGCACCTTGCAGCTCCAATCGCCTACCAGACACTATAGAACAACGGTTGCGCGGCAAACTCAAGCTCAGCTCCAGTAGTTCCGGTCCAGGCTGCGATACTGCACCGCTTCGGCGACGTGCTTGGCGGTGACGGCGTCCGAGCCGCCCAGGTCGGCGATGGTGCGGGAGACCTTGAGCAGGCGGTCGTGGGCGCGGGCGGAGAGGCCCATGCGGCGCACGGCCATTTCGAGGGTGCGCTCGCCGGCGTCGTCCAGTTCGCAGAGCTTGCGCAGCAGGCGGGTGGGGATCTGCGAGTTGTAGAAGCCGCGCGCCTGCTGGACGGCGCGGGCGCGCTCGACGCGGCGGCGGATGTCGGCGGAGGACTCGCCGGCCTCCTGCGCGCGCATCTCCTTGTAGGCCACGGCAGGCACCTCAATGTGCAGGTCGATGCGGTCGAGCAGGGGCCCGGAGATCTTGCTCAGGTAACGCTGGATGATGCCGCCGGTGCAGCGGCACTCGCGCGTCGAGTCGCCGTAGTAGCCGCACGGACAGGGGTTCATGGCGGCGACCAGCATGAAGCTGGCGGGAAACGACAACGTCATGCTGGAACGGGCGATGGTGACCGAGCCGTCTTCCAGCGGCTGGCGCAGAAGCTCCAGCACGTTGCGCGGGAACTCGGGAAATTCGTCCAGGAAGAGCACGCCGTGGTTGGCCAGGCTGGCCTCGCCGGGGTGGGGAATCCCCATGCCGCCGCCGATCAACCCCGCGTCGGAGATGGTGTGGTGCGGCGCTCGGAAAGGACGTTCCGACAGCAGCCCCGCGGCGCGCGCCAGATGCCCCGCAACGCTGTGAACCTTAGTGGTTTCAAGCGCCTCCGGGAAGGTGAGCGGCGGCAGAATGCCGGCCAGACGCTTGGCCAGCATGGTCTTCCCGGAGCCTGGCGGTCCGATCATGAGGACGTTGTGGACGCCGGCGGCGGCGACCTCGAGGGCGCGCTTGGCGGTGGTCTGGCCGCGGACATCGCGGAAGTCCAACGCGGACGGGACCGCCTCCCGGGCGGCCGGCGGGGTGGGGAGCGCGGCCGTGAACTGCTCGGGTTGCTCCAGAAGAGCGACAACTTCGGAGATGTGCCGCACGCCGAACACGCGGACGCCCTCGACCACGGCCGCCTCCGCCGCGTTCTCCTGCGGGACGACGACGCTTTCCAGGTGGTTTTCCCGGGCGCAAGCGGCGATGGAGAGCGCGCCGCGCACCGGCCGGATGGCGCCGTCCAGAGACAGCTCCCCCACCAGCAGATGTCCGTTGGACTTGGGCGCCTGGCCCATGGCCCCGAGGATGCCCACGGCCATGGGCAGGTCGAACCCGGCGCCCTCTTTGCGCACGTTGGCGGGGGCCAGGTTGATGGTGACGGCCTTGTTGGGATAGCCGAAGCCCGAGTTCAGCAGGGCGCTCTTGATGCGCTCGCGGCTCTCACGGACGGCGGTGTCCGGCATGCCCACCATGACGAAGTCGCGGGCGTTGCCGGTGGCCCACAGATCCACCTCCACATCGATCAGGTGCGCATCGATGCCGTACACAGCGGCGCTGCGAGTCCGAAAGAGAGGCAATACATGAGGTAGTGGCCGATACGGCTGAGCCCTCTCACGCAAATGGTAGACTCTTGGTGGAAGATGCAGCCCGATTTGGTCGAAGTCCTTAACACGTTGCGGGCGCATGAGCCCGAACTGCGCGGGTTTGGGGTCCGCCACGCCGCCGTGTTCGGATCCGTGGCGCGCGGGCAGGCGCGCGACGACAGTGACATTGACGTGCTCGTCGATCTGGACCCGCGGCGGCCGATTGGCGTCTTTGAGTACGCGAGACTCAAGCTGTTCATCGCGGGGTTGCTTGGGGGCTCCGGTGACATCGTCAACCGCAAGACCTTGAAGCCACTGCTGCGCGACAACATACTGGCCGAATCCGTGAATGCCTTCTAAGAAGCCGGCTCAGCGGCTGCGCGACATCCTTGAAAACATCGACGCGATTCTGCTGTTCGCGAGTGGAATGGACTATGCCGCCTTCGCAGGAGACCGCAAGACCGTCTATGCGGTTATACGGGCGTTGGAGATCGTCTCGGAGGCCTCACGGCGCTTGCCGGAGGAGTTGAAGGCCCGACATCCCAGGATCGACTGGGCGGCCGTCGCTGCCGCGGAGAACCTCCACAGGCACGAGTATGAGGCGGTCGACGAGGCTCAGATTTGGCACACGGTTCAGTGCGAGTTGATTGCATTGAAGAAAGTGGCGACTGAAGAGCTCGATCGCCTCGCGCCGTAGTCTGGTGCCGCCCAGGAAGGGTGGCGGTACGCAGCCTGTAGCTGTAGATTCCACATCGATCAGGTGCGCATCGATGCCGTACACAGCGGCGCTGCGAGTGCGAAAAAGCGGCAATAGAAAAGGTAGCGGCGGAGGAAACCGCTCCCTCTCACGGGAATCGGACAGCCTACTTCCTCGTCACCAGTGCGGCCCAGTCCAGGTCGGGGTCGGAGGGAGGATTGCCGAGCGCGGCCGCGCCGTTGCCTCGGACGGTCCGGACACTTCCCGATTGGAGCGCACCACCGGCGCGCGGGTTGTACCAGCGCACGTCGTAGTATCCCTCGGCGAGGTTCAGCGTTACGCCGCCGCCCTTGGGCAGGTAGACGGCATAGACCCGGCCGGGCTTGGCCAGAACGCGGGCCTCGCCCGTGGTCGCAAGTGCGTTCGCCGGCTCCATCTCCCAAAACGGAAGGTGTCCATGGAAGAACTCCAGGGCGTAGCGGGTCTGGTCCCACATGCGATCTCGCGACCGCCAGTCCTCGCAATTGATGTCCATGTTCGGGAACTTGCTGCCGAAGTACCACTCGACGCCGGAGCCCCCGCCCATGAGGTTGCCCCACAATGCCTGCTGGCGCGGTTGGTTGTGACTGGCGTCATCGGCGTCGGGGAGAACGCCATGCGTGGACGGATTCTGCTCGTCGCCGAAGATGGCCCACTTCCGGCCCGCCTTGGCGGAGCGCTGGCGCAGTTCGATCGCTTCGCGGTTGTACCGGTCGATGGTGCTCTGGATCGAAGACGCCTCAAAGTTGGGATCACCCAGGATGCCGTTGTAAAAGTCCAGCGCCTTGTTCGAATACGTATGCACGGTGATGGGGTGGCGGTATGGATCGAGCGCCCGGATATAGCGGGCAATCGCCTTCCGGTCGGGGTCGGGAGTGTTGTTCTCCTCGCCCAGATTCCACATGACAGCGAGATGATGGGCGAAGCGCGCCACCAGCTCGCGGTAGTAGAGCATACGGACCGGGTTCAGGCCGGGACCGCCTCCCAGCGCGCGGTCATTCTCCGTCTCCTGTGTCACGACGTGGAGCATGATGCCCAGCCGGTCCATGTGGCCGAAGACGATGTCCCACTGGTCGAGCTTGCTGGCGTCGAAGCGGTCCCTCACCTTGGGCCCCGTCCACATCCAGGTGTCGCGGCCGTCGCCCCCGTCGAGATTGTAAGTGAGGAAGTAAACGCTGTTCATGCCCTTTCCGGCAAGGTAGTTCAGCGCGCCGATGATGGCCTTGCCCTTCCCTCCCTTCCAGGAAGGGTCGCCGGCCTTCCAGTCCTTCTCGTGCGGCCCGTACTTATGGAGAAAGATGCCCACTTCGCGATAACTGCCGGAGTCGGCGTCGGTGTCGTATGTGCCGTCGAAGTCGCCATACGCCAGAAAGTTCTCCGGGCTGTCGGCGCCGCCCTTAAGGTAGTACTCGCCGTTGCCTGCGTGCCTCAGGTAGTGCGCGCCGGCATACTGCAAGAGGCCTTTGGCGCGGAAGTCAGGGGCTTTTTTGTCTGACCGCGCCACTCGGAATGATCCGGAGGCGCCGTCGAAGCCGGCCGCTGAGCCGGCACTTTGGTCAAGGCTCAGGGCCACGTCACTGCCGGAGCGGAACGAGGTCGTATAACGCCATTCGCCCTCGCGGTCCGGAGTGAAGTGGACCCGCCACTTGTTCCCGGCGGTGGCCGACGTTTCGGCCGCGTTGCCGTCGGCGGCGAAGTAGCCGGGCACCGTGTAACTGGTCCCCGTGCCGGCGTGCCGGAAGGTCACGTTCAAGCGGTAGTCGCGAAACGGATTCGGAGTTGCGTCCTCGCTGGTAGCGGGACCCTCGAAAGTGACGGTGGTCTCATGCCACACTTTCGTTTCGCCGGTGACGACGGCTTTCTGGCCGGACGAAACCAGCGGGAGAAGGAAAGCCAGGGCCGCGGCCCAAGAGAGACGGTGCATGGACTCTACCTCGCGTTCATTGCTCGACCCGGAAGACGCCACGGCCTTCGCAGGTCTGCTTGCCGACTTCGTCGCGGGCCGTGACGATCAGGGCGTATTCACCCGGGGTGGTCTTTGGCTGCACGGTCAGGCTCACGACTCCCGGGACGTATCGCCTGGGATAGAACGGGGCGTCCTCTTCGGAGGCCGCTTCCGGCTCGGAGTACAGCACTTTGCCGGAGGGACTCACGATGGAGATGCCGTACACTACATCGATGTGGTTCTTCTCCCCTGACTTGAAGCCGGTGATGTCGAAGCGCGCCCACAGCGCGTCTCCCGGCCTGTACGCTGCGGCAGTGAGCGGCGTGCGGTCGTCTTCCGAGCGCAGAAAGCGAACATTACGGACGGAGAACGGCCCGCTGGTATCCACCGCGCGGCCCTGCACGGTAAAGGTTGCTTCCGTCTTCGCGTCCAGCGCCGTTCGTCCGTCCCTGACCAGCGCTATGATCCGGAACTTTCCTGGCAGCGCGTGAGGGGGGATGAGGCAACTATAGCGCACCTTCGGAAGCCAATCCTTATCCAGATCGCTGATTTCGGTCTCTATCCTGCCGGTCTCCGGTTCGACCAAGGGCACCCCATCGGAATCCAGGGTCTCGATGCGGTAGGTCAGCAGCACCTTGCCTTCGGAAGAAACGCTGTAGCCCTGGACCTCGAAACTGAGGAACACGGTCTCGCCCGGTATGAACTGGTGCCCGGCGGGGACGGATGGACCGTCCTCATACTGTCGGATGGTGGCGTTAGCGATGACCGGCGGCTTTGCGGGCGCCTGCGCCCACGCCGCCGACGACGCCAAAGCGGCCACCAGAGCGAGGATGCACATAATCTCTCAGCGATTCGGTTTCGATTCCGGCAAGTAGTCGGACTTGTCCGCAAGCCGAAGGGGGATCTGAATCAATGCCAGCTTCGCGTCCGCCGGATCGAAGGCGTCGTCGGAGACCCGAAGCTGATAGTCCCCCCGAGGCGCGTCGAACAGCACCCACCCGAAGGTCGTCTCGTTGGGCTTCAATCTTCGCAGCATGCCGAACCAGTCGTCCACGCCGGTTCCATCGGACAGCTCCGCGAATTCCCTCCCATCGGCTGAGATCAGAGTGGTCAAGGGGATGGACACTTCTCGGGCGCTGCCGTTGGTCACGCTGAGGCGCAGCAGCAAGAACCGGTCGTGGGGCATGCGCGCACTGAGGGCCTCGCCAAGCTGAGTCTTCCAAGTGGACTCGAGAACGTTGTAGACGACCAGACCGGCTTCGGCCCTCTCGCCCATCGCGTGGAGGCGGATAGCCGGCCGGTCCGAGGAGCAAGCTGATGAAACGAGGCAGCAAAGTACCGCTGACGTCAGCCAAATGAACTTGGATCCGCGCTGTGGAGGCATCATCTAATTAAGGAACCTTCGGATACATGCTAGCAGAGTCGGCTTGAGCGTGGCGGGACAGGCGGACGTGCGCTCAATCTGTGCGTCTCTGGTGGCGCCCCCGGCAGCGCCAGCCGTGCTTCCACTAGGATAGAGAGGATCATGCAAGCCTCGTCCCCGGCCATCCGGTTGACGGAGTTGAAGAAACTGTATGGCGACAAGGCCGCCGTCAACGGCCTCTCGCTGCAAGTGCCCCGGGGTTGTTTCTTCGGCTTTCTGGGACCCAACGGCGCGGGAAAGACAACCACGATCCGCATGTTGACGGGCCTGGTGCAACCGAGCTCGGGCGGCATGGAACTGCTCGGCAGGACCATGCCGGACGAAGCCGTGGAGATCAAGAGGCGGATCGGCCTGGTGCCGGAGGAGTCGCTGCTGTTCGACCGGCTGACCGGTCCGGAATTCCTGGAGTTCGTGGGCCGCATGTACGGGCTGGCGAGGGTCGTGGCGCGCGAGCGCGCCCGCGAGCTGCTGGCGCTGTTCGAACTGGACACGGAAACGTCGAAGCTGATTGCGGGTTATTCCAAAGGAATGCGCAAGCGCGTGGCCATGGCGGCGGCGCTGATCCACCGTCCCGAGCTCTTCCTTCTGGACGAACCCTTCGAAGGCGTGGATGCGGTCGGCGCCCGGCTGATGAAAGATATTCTGCTCGATCAGGTGAGGCAAGGCGCCACCGTGTTCCTGACCTCCCACGTGTTGGAAGTAGTGGAAAGGCTTTGCGATAGGGTGGCCATCATCCACGAGGGAAAGCTGGTCTTGGACCGGAGCATCGGCGAGCTGAAGGATGCGGCACAGACGCTCGAAGATGTCTTTGTCAAAGTGATCGGGGCCGAGCGAACATCCGAGAAACTGGAGTGGCTGTAGGCAAATGACCGCGCAGATCCGCGCCATCCTGTGGGCGCAGCGGCGAACGTTCGCCCACCACCTGCGTGGCAGCGGCAAGCTGGGATCGATATTGTCCGGCCTGGTGCTCGTCGGGTGGTACGGGGGCTGGCTGGCGCTGTCCCTGCTTGCGGGTTCACTGGCGGCCGAGCCGGGTAGCGAAATCTTTCTGGGAAGCTTCCTGTCGAGAGGCCTGCTCTTCATGACCTTGTACTGGCAGGCGACGCCGCTGTTGCTGGCATCGCAGGGCGCTTCTGTTGACCTGAAGAAACTGCTGGCATACCCGATTCCATCGGCTCACTTGTTCGCGGTGGAGGTGCTGCTGCGGACCAGCGCGTGTATCGAGATGTTGCTGCTGGCCTCAGGCGTGGCCTGCGGTCTAGTCTTGAATCCGGCGGTGCGGGTCAAGAGCGCGCCAGCGGGCCTGGCGGTCTTCGTGCTGTTCAACCTGCTGCTGGCGGCCGGGCTCAGGTGCCAGATCGAACGTTGGCTGGCTCGGCGGAGGCTGCGGGAGCTGCTGGTGATTCTGCTGGTAACGGCGGCGGCGCTGCCCCAGCTTCTGGCGGTGATGGGTGTGCCCGCCCGCCTGCGCGAAGCGGCGGCGGCGCTTTGGGGCCCATGGTGGCCCTGGTCGGCAACCGCCAGCCTGGCGCTGGGCCATCCCTCCGCCTCCGTCTGGGCAGTGGCTTTGTTGTGGACGGTCGCCGCGTGGTGGTACGGGCGACGGCAGTTCAGGCGGAGTCTGGGGTTTGAGGCTGGGGCGGAAGCGGTCGGCAAACGGCTGCCGGGGCGGTCCGGCTCGAAACTCGACCCGGTCTACCGCCTTCCCTCCAGGTTTCTTTCGGATCCGCTGGCGGCGATCGTGGAAAAAGAGATGCGCTCGCTGGTTCGATCACCACGCTTCCGGCTGCTCTTCATTATGGGCTTCACCTTCGGCGTTCTCATCTTCCTGCCGCTGGTGCTGCGAACGAGGTCGTCCGGCGGCGAGCCGCCTTCTTACCAACTGACGCTGTTGTGCGGCTACGCGTTGCTGCTGCTGGGCGATGTGATCTTCTGGAACATCTTTGGGACCGACCGCGCCGCAGTCCAACTGTACTTCCTGCAGCCGCCCTCCCTCCCCTGGGTGATGGTTGGAAAGAACCTTGCCGCCGCGATATTTGTGCTCTTGGAAATCACGGGCGTGGTCATCGTATGGACCTTACTTCGGCTCCCGGTGAGCCCCGGCAGGGTCGCGGAAGCTTACCTGGCACCGGCGGTCCTGTGTGTTTACGCGATGGCGGCGGGTAACCTGGCCTCGGTCTACTATCCGCGGGCGGTCAGTCCCGAAAAGGCCACGGGCGCGGGCTCCGCGCCCACGATTCGCATCCTTCTGTTGCTGTTGCTGCCGGTGCTGTCGGCTCCCGTATTGCTGGCCTACGGCGCAAGGTATGCCTTCCACAGCCAGGCGGCTTTCTTTGGGGTGCTGGGGTTGGCCGCGCTTCTGGGCGCTCTGTTCTACAGGTTCGCGCTGGGGATGGCTGTATTGAAGGCCGGGCAACGGATGGAGAGACTGGTGGCGACGCTCTCCTCGAGCGAAGGACCGATCCAGTTGGGGTAACAGCGACTTCGCGCGTCCCAGTCTTAACTCCCTCAGCCCCTCTCCGATTCCCGCGCCTGCTTCATGATGGGGCCGTAGACGCGCTTGTCGTAAGGCACGCAGCCGGCGGGGAACTGGCCCAGCGGGTGTTTCTTGCGGCGCATCAGATAGGCGCAATAGCTGACGGTCCGGCAGACCCGCGCGCCGTCCAACTCGCCTTTCTTCAGGGCGTCCAGGGCGAAGTCGGGATAGGGGAGCGCGTTGCGGCCCGCGCCGAAAATGCGGATGTTGCCGGCTTCGATGTTGCGGGCCGCGGCGTGGATCATGTAGCGCTGGAGCCAGCTATAGCCCGTTCCGACCATCGGCAGGTTCGGGAACGAGCGTTGCAGCTCGCCCGCGATCCTGAAATGACGGTCCACGCCGAGGAGCGGATGCTCGGGCTGCTCGTAGTTGCCTTCGTCGGGTTTCTCGAAGGGCCGGCCGACGTGCGGGTTCATGTAGGGCGAACCCACGGAAATGTTCAGCAACTCGACCCCCCATTCCACCAGCCATGAGATGAGCTGCTTTACCTCCGTCAGGTCCTCTTTCAGCGGATCGTCAGGATCGACGCCGAAGCCGTATCGATACGGGACAGGGTATTCCATGGGGACGCCGACGTGGGTGGCGGGATCGCCCACGTAAGGCACGCCGTCGTAGCACCCCAGGCGCATGCACAGCATCAACCGGTCGCCGAGGAGGGAGCGGATCTTGCCGATGACATTCCGGAAAAAGCGTGCCCGGTTCTCCAGCGGCCCGCCATAGCGGCCTTCGCGCAGCTTGGCGGAGAGGATCTCATTCAAGAGATAGCCGTGTACCGCCTTAATGTCGATAGCGCGGAAACCCGCGTCCGCCGCCAGCCGCGCGGCTTCCACGTAATCATCCTCCAGGTGTTCAAGCTCGTCGTCAGAGATGACCGGGTACTCCGAGGAAACCTTGGTCCTCTGGTCCAGGACCGGGTTGTGGCACGCGATAATGCGCCGCGGGACGCTGTAACGCCCCGAGTGGGTCAGTTGCAGGACTTCCAGTAGGTCGCCGGCGTCGCCGAAGCAGCGCTCGTGCTCGCGACGCAACATATCGAGCAACCGGGCGAAGTCCGGCATGGTCTCGGGGCGAAGCCACAACTGGCGGGTATTGGCGCGGCCATCGGCCCGCACTGCCGTGGCCTCCAGCCAGATGAGCTTGGCTCCGCCCGAGGCAAAACGCCGGTAGCGGCGCCACGTCAGGTCGTCCGGCCGCCCGTCGAGAGTGCCGTCGCAGCCCTCCATGGGATGGATGGCGATGGAGTTCCCGAGGGTGAACCCTCCCACGCGGACCTTGCGAGCCAGGACCGCCTTGATCTTTTCCGGGTCGTGCTCGAATTGCACGTGCGGCGCGCCGGCCTCTTCAGCGGCCTGTTCCAGTTCCGACAGGGTCTTGTAGTTAAAGTGCCTCATCGGCCCGGTCCTTCTCCTTCTTCGGCAGCAGCGCGATCGAAAGGCTGCTCAGAATGCCCACCACGAATACAATGTACATCGGCATCGTGAAGCTTCCGAAGTACTCCTGGAGGAAGGCCGTCAGCACGGGGAAGCCGGTCTGGCTGATGGTGTTCGCGGGCAGGATGATGGCCATGGCGCGCGGCAGGGTGTTCACGCCGAACTGCTCCGCCGCCATCAGGGGGATCAGCATGTAATCCGCGCCCATGGCGAAACCGAACAGAACGGAGAACACCCACGGGTGCGCCGGCGGATGAACGGCCACGAGCAGTGGGATGGTCAAGGCGGAGAGCAGGTAACTGGTCGCCATGACCCACTTCTTGGAGAACGCGTCCGACAGACCGCCGATGAGCAAACGGCCGCCGATGCTCGAAATCAGGATCGTTGCCTGGGCGAACTCCCAGGTGGCGTTGAGCAGGGTTTGCGCCTGATGCGGGTCGGTGATGCCGGGGGCGAGGTTCTCCTTGAAGACCAGCTTCATGAGAAAGTTCACCGCGCCAATCGATCCGATCGAGCACATGCTCCCGGCGAGCAGCAGCCAGAAGGAATACCGGCTGAGCAGGAACCCGAAGCTGCGAGGCTTGGCCGACACCTCCGGGGCCGGCTGGTCCGCGCCGTCGGGAAACTGACCTTTCTCGGCCGGCCTGTCACGTAGAACGAAGACAGCCAGTGGCCAAGCCAGAAGCACAGCCGCCCCCATGATCATGAGGGCCTTGTGGAAATCGAGACCTTCGGTCAAAGGCTTCACCAGCCTGGCGAAGAAGGACCCCATCAGGCCCACGCCGACGTACAGGATCCCCATGGCCGTCCCGCGCTTCTTGCGAAACCAGTTGGAGATGATGATCTGGTGCGGGATGGGCCCGGACAGGAAGTAGCCGATCGCGTAGATGACCCAGATCCCCCAATACAGCCAGATGCTGGGACCCATGTTGCCGAACAGGAAAAACGCGATGGCGGTCAGTCCGGTCCCAGCCATGATCAGCCGGCGGGGGCTGAAACGCGGAATAAGGACCGGCCCCACCCACAAGGTGAGTAGAGTGGCGTAGAAGAAGCCGCGTGTGATGTCCACCGCGCGCCACCCATACGCCTTCGCGAAGTAGTCGTAGAAGAAGGGAATGTTGTAGTAGGGCAGGCCCACCGACAGGCCAAAAGTAAAGAACGCCGCGGCGACCACCCACACACCGTAGAATCTCTTCCGCATCGACGTGACGCTGAGTCGCGTCAGCTATACAGGTTGTCTGACGAGCGCTCGTTGTTCCATTCCGGCGTGGGCTCGAAGTAGCCGGGCTCGAGCAGGTGTTGCTTGAAGACCTCCTCGTTCAAGGTGGTGAAGCCCAGACCCGGCCCTTCCGGCACTCTGATGAATCCCTTGTTGATGATGGGTTTGTCGACTCCATTGACGACGCTGTCCCACCAGGGGATGTCCACCGAGTGGTTCTCCATGACCAGGAATCCCTCGGTAGCCGCCGCGCAATGGGCGTTCGCCAGCGCCGCGATCGGCGAACCTGCCATGTGCATCGCCATCGGCACGCCATACTCCTGTGCCATGTCGCCGATCCGTTTGGTCTCCAGGATGCCGCCGGACGTGGACAGGTCGGGTTGGATGATGTCGACCGCGTGCTCCTTGCAGAGCACTTCGAAGGGGCCCTTCAGATAGATGTCTTCTCCGGTGCAGATCGGGACATCCAGCTCGCTCGAAATCTGCTTCAGCAGATCGGTGCGAAACCACGGCACGGTGTCCTCCATCCAGGCCAGGTTGGCCTTTTCGAAAGCCTTGCCCAGCTTGATGATGGAGTTCACCCCCATGCTCCCGAAGTGATCGGTCGACAGCGGAGCCTCCCATCCGATAGCCTCCCGCACCTGGAGCAGGTGGTCCGCCATGAGGCCGACGCCCTTGTCGGTGAGTTCGACGCCCGTGAAAGTGTGCTCCCTGCGCTCGGTCTGCCCAAGCGGCGCCGAGATGGTTCCCGGGATGTTGCGCAGTCTCTGGATGCCGACGTCCAGCTTGAACCAGGTGAAGCCGTCCTCCTGGATGCGGCGTCTTACCTGCTCGGCGAAAACCTTCGGATCGGGCGACTCCGAGGTGTCGCAGTAGAGCCGGATCCTGTCGCGGTACTTGCCACCTAGCATCTGGTAGACCGGGACGTTGTAGACTCTGCCCGCCAGGTCCCACAGCGCCATTTCGATCGAAACCACGCCGCCCGCCTGCCGGCCCGTGCCGCCGAACTGCCTGATCTTGCGAAAGATCTTCTCGATGTTGCAGGGATTCTCCCCCAGAATCCGGCTCTTCAAAAACAGGGCGTAGGTCTTGCTGGCGCCGTCGCGGACCTCGCCGTACCCCGAGATGCCCTGGTTGGTGTCGATGCGTATGATCGGACACGTGAACGGGGCGCGGGCGAGAGTCGCGACGCGCAGGTCCGTAATCTTCAGTTGCGACGGGTTTGAGTTTCGGTTCGTGTTCTGAACGGCGGCATCCAGCGTCTCGTCGGCCCAGAACCCCAGCCCCGAAGCCGCCCCGAACAGGCCGGTGGCCGATCTCATGAAGGACCGCCGCCCTGACACGTTCTTCAAAGCGTTTTTCATCATCGCTCTCCCCTCAACTCCACAGGCGGTCGTTGATGCGTTCCTTATTGTCCCACTGCGGCGTGGGCTCGAAGTACCCGCCATCGCGCAACTGTTTCTTCATCGCCTCTTCGTTCAGCGTGAAGCCCAGCCCCGGCCCTTCCGGCACCTTGACGTAGCCCTTGTTGACGATCGGTTTCTCGACCCCGTCAATGATGTCCTGCCACTCGGGCCGGTCCACCGCGTGATTCTCCAACACCAGGAAGTTCTCCGTCGCCGCGGCGCAGTGTACGTTCGCCATGAAACCCACCGGCGAGGTGGCGTTGTGCATCACCATGGGGATCCCGTACTCCTGTATGGCGTCGCCGATCTTGTGGGTCTCGAGGATTCCGCCAGCGGTGGCCAGATCGGGCTGAAGCAGGTCCACGGCGTGATTCCTGGCCAGCTCGATGAAGCCCTCCTTCAGGTAGATGTCCTCGCCCGTCAGCGTCGGCGTTTCAATGGCGTCGGTGATCTTCTTCCACAGCTCCGTGTAGTTCCAGGGAATGAAGTCCTCCATCCAGGCCAGGTTGTACTTCTCGAATGCCTTGCCCAGCCGTATGCAGGAGTTCACCCCGATATGTCCGAAGTGGTCTGTGGCGATCGGGACCTGCCAGCCCGCCGCCTCGCGCACCCGCGCCATGTACTCGGCCATCAGCGCGATGCCCTTGTCGGTGAGTTCCAGCCCGGTGAACATATGCACCAGGTTCCCGTTGAGGTCGGCGCCAGCGGGATAGACCAGCGTGCCCGGCGTATTCTGGATCAGGTTCACGCCGACATCCACCTTGAAAAAGGTGAAGCCGTCCGCGATGCGGCGCTGCATCCGCTCTTTGAAGGTCTTCTCCTCGGCCGCCCCGGGCGTGTCGCAGTAAATGCGAATGCGGTCGCGGAACTTGCCGCCCAGCATCTGACTGACCGGCACATTGTAGGCCTTGCCCGCCAGGTCCCACAACGCCATCTCGATCCCGCTCACCCCGCCGCCCTGCCGCGCGTGGAAACCGAACTGCTTGATCTTGCGGAAGACCTTGTCCACGCTGCACGGGTTCTCGCCCACCACCAGGCGCTTCAACTCCAGCACGTAGGCCTTGCTTGCGCCGTCGCGATTCTCCCCGATCCCATAGATGCCCTGGTTGGTGTCCAGGCGGATCACTTGGCCGGCCATGCGCAGATCCGTAACCTTCAGATCCGATGGCTTGGACGCAGTACGTGTGTTCTGCAGCGCCGCGTCCAGCGTTTCGTCCGCCCAGAAGGCCGCTCCCAAAGTCCCGGCGGCTGCCTTGAAGAACGACCTCCGCCCCGTCAACTTCCGCACCGACTCCTTCATCTCGATCCTCCCTTGTCTGTCGCTAGGGGCCGGCCGTAACCGGCCCACCCCAAGAATCACCAGTATAGTTTCAACGCCACCTGGATGAGGAGGCGTATGCGACGACGCGCCTCTGTGGGCTTGGCCGCCCCTCGCCCTCCGCGCCGGCGTGGGATATGACTCCCGTCTTGTCCCGCCGACCCGCAGGCTCGGCCCCTGCGCCCATTGTCCCCGCCCTCCGCTCCGCACTCAAAGTGGGGTCGGGCTTTCAGCCCGCCAGCGGGCTTCAGCCCGGCGTGCCCTCCATCCTCTCCAAAGCCTTCTCCGGCGCACTTTGAACACATATGGCAGAACATCAAGACCGGTTTTCGGCAGACTGGCCAGGAATGCAAGGACCGAAAATAGATTACACTGCTACGAGCTTCCATGAGTGTTGGCGCTGATGTGGTTCCATTTGACTCGACACCAGTTCATATATGCTCGGACAGTGAGACCGCTCAGGACTTGCTCGGCTTTCACGTGCATGCTGACCTGATCCGTTCAGTCGTCACAAACGAGAACGTTCTACCCGTAACTGTTGGTGTATTTGGCGATTGGGGCGGCGGGAAGTCGAGCATCATGAAAATGCTCCAAGCGGACCTCGATTCTGAAGAATATCCCGCCACAGTCTGTCTTTACTTCAACGGCTGGACATTTGAAGGCCACGAGGACGCGAAATCAGCGCTTCTGAGCTCGATTCTCATCCAGCTAGGCGAACACAAGCGCTTCGGCCCTAACCCGGCATAGCCGGAACCAAACAGGACATTCGTTATGATGCCCGAGTGGGCATGGAACTCCTGACGGAACGCTACAAGAGCCAGATCGCGGGCCTCCTCTCCTGCTACGGCCGGATCATCATCCAAGGGACGGTTCCGGGGTGGCGCTACGCCCAGGGGATGACCGACTATTTCTACGCGCAGCAGCTTCGCCTCTTCGACTACCCCAAATGGGCGCAACTGTTGCGCGAGGCCATTCGGGAAAACAGGGAGCGCCTTGCGGCGAGTTCAACATCAGCGGATTCCAGAACAAGAATTTGCGCCAACGCCTGCCAGAGAAAACCAGCGGCCAAGCCTCCCGGTTGCTCAAGCGCCTCCGGGTTCATGGCCGGATCAAGAAGGTCGGTCGCACCTACAAGTACTACCTCACCGCGCTCGGCAGACAGATCATCGCGCTGGGCCTCAAGCTCAAGCAACTCCACATCATCCCCACCCTCGAGCCCGTCTGCTGAGTGCAAAATCCTGCCAAATTCGGCAAAGATCTGCTGATATAGGTGCTAATTGTTCTCTGGTGCTGGAGGAGGGGGTCGAACCCTCATGACCAGTGAAGGTCGCGGGATTTTGAGTCCAAACCCAGCATATTCGCCCAGGAACCCCGAGTTTGGATGATGTCTTTAACATATTGCTGAAATTAGACTTGCCCGCAGTTCCTCTTCCGCGCACGTCGCGTCAGGGTGGACGAGTTTGGCGGAGTTCGCACACTATACGCAGACAAGGGGACGGGCCGGATTGCTCACTTGCCGCGGCGGCCAAGGCCACGAGGATCTTGCCCCCCTCGGAACTCCCCCGTGTAGCGGCGATTCATCGTCTGCATCGAGATTGTGCCCGCGTGGCATTCTGTCACGATGTCGTTTGGTGACGCGGAAGATCGGCAACGAAGACCTCGAACCGTGGCTGGCTCGCCATCTGCACCCCGCAATGCACTTCACGATCCACGAGCTCTCGTTCGAGTCCAACGCGGTCGTGATCTTCGAGATTCAGCCTTGCCAACACACGCCCGTTCGCTGGAAGGACACGGAATACATCTGAGTGGGCAGCTACAAGAAGAAGCTCCGCGATTACCCGGAGAAGGAACGGGCCCTCTGAACCCGCGTTTCGCACTTCAGCTTCGAGAAGAGCATCGGTGCCACGAGTCTAACCAGCGAGGAGGTTCTCAGCCGGATCGACTACCCGGCCTACTTTGAACTCAGCGGGCAGGCAATGCCTTCGAGCCGTGCCGCTATCCTCGACCGTCTCGAACGGGAACAGATGGTAGCCCGGCTCGACGAGGATCGTTGGGACATCACGAACCTTGGCGCCATCCTGTTTGCCCGAAAGCTGGCCGACTTCGATGTCTTGGCGCGCAAGGCCTACTGAGAATGTAGCAGTCCGGCGCGTTCACGATCACTGAGGATGAGGCAACCTGCGTGGTTTCAGGCATGCCACAGGGAGCGATTCACCTGGCCGCGGCCTTGCCCAGGTTGCGCCACTCGAAGAGATCGGCGGAACGACATTCGTCGCATTCCAGCCCAGGCCGAAAACGCGAGGCTGACACCGGCCTTCACGCCTGCCGGCCGCTAACGCAGGAAGTCGAACAGGCTGGTCCGGGGCAGTTCGGCGCGGGCTGTGAAGGCGGCTTGCTGTTGGGTCTTTCCGCGCTCGAGTTCCAGGATGGCTGCCGTGATGTCGGCGTCCCGCCGGCTGCTTAATTCAGTCCTAAGCCGGACATCGAGCTGGGCTGAGAAGTCGATGGCCTCGTCGATGTTGTTCTGTACCGTGCCATAGAAACCCAATTCAATGTTCAGGTGATCTCCGGCCGCCCGCAACGCGGAAAGCGAGGCGTCGATACCGGCTTGGTCGTTGTTTTCAAGCGCCGTCCTCAGCCCGTTGACAGCCGCAAAGACGTTGTCCGGGGCAAAACTATCGTCGGGATTCCGTGCATCGAACACCTCCATGGCGGTCTTCCCGGCGGCAAAGGAAGCCCCGCTCGCGTGCTGGATCAGCCGCGTGGACGGGGCCGTCAAGAGCCGGTTGACTCCGTTGTTATTGAGCAGGTTGAGCTCGTAGGCCGGTTCCTGGTTCTGGTCTCCGCTGAAGATATAGCGGCCGGCGACGATCGTGCGGCTGGCCGACACCAGTTGTTCCAGTTGACTTTGCACATCGCCGGCCAGGATAAGCCGTGCTTCGGCGCTCTGCATGGTTCCAGCTCCCTGGGAGCCGAGCGTCATGGCGCGGTCCACAATTTTGATGGCGCTCTCCAGGATGGTTTCCGCCGTGCCGACCTCGGACTTTATGCGGCCCAAGTTCGTCTGGATCTGCGCGTTCTGCCCCAGATCGGTATAGATCTGGAGGATGTCGCTGATCTGATCCGGGGCGTCGGAGGGAGTGTTGACCTTCAGCCCGGAGGAGATCTGATCGCTGGTGCGTTTGATAGCCGACTGGATACGCGCCAGGCTTACCAGGAACTCTTGCGATGAGGGATCAAGGCTTTGGATCATTGGCTTTTTCCTACCTGTCTTACTGCATCATGTCGATGACGGTCTGGGTGAGTTCGTTGAGGACGGTCACCACCCTCGCGTTGGCCTGGTAGGCACGCTGGAACTCGATGACCAGGATGGCTTCCTCGTCGAGGGAAACGCCGGAAAGCTGGCTCCGAAGGCTTCGCGCTTGCGCCGCCATCTGGCTCAGGTAATCCTGGCTGTCCCGGGCATCGGACAGCAGCTTTCCCACCCGGCCGGCCACCCGGCCATAGAACTCCACGAAGCTGTATCCGTCGATCTTATCCTCGTCCTTCTGGGGGTTGGCGAGATTGGCCAGTTGAAGCGCCGCGCCGTTGACGACGGAGGGCGGCCCGGGGCTGATAGAGGCCAACTGGGCAGTGGTGATTCCCGGAACGAGACTGATACTGCTCGCCACGGCAGCGTCGTTGGTGGCGTCGTAGGCGAACAGGGGGACTCCGGCCACGGGCGGCGGCCCGGCGGAGATCTGGCTTGAGGTAAGGATGTCGTTCACCCGGTCCGCAATGAACTTTGCCAGCACATTCAGGTCCCCGGCGTTATAAACTCCACCGCCGAGCGATGGCAGCACATCGTTGCGGACTTCGAGCAACCCCGCCAAGCGGCCCTGAGAAACCAACGCGGTAATCTCCTTGCCGTCCGAGCTGAACAACCGCGCCGGCGTGGGAGCGCCGGCATAGATCGGCGGCGGGTCCGTGGGCATCCCGAAGCCGACGCTGACCTGGTACAGGTTCTGTCCGATCACGAGAGGGGACTGGCCGCCGATGAGCACGGTCACGGAGCCGTCCGGCTGGAACAGCGGCGTGAAATTCACCAGTTCCGACAACTGTTCCAGTGCGGTGTGTATGTTGGTGTCGAGTCCGGCGTCATTCTGCCCGCCTTGCTGCCGCTCTAGGTTGTATTTCTGAAGCGTGGCTCCCAGTTGGTTGATCTTGTCCACGGTCTGACGGAGTTGCTGCTCGGCATCGGCACGCGCATTGGACAGATTAGCGGCCGTTTGATGGAAAACCTCGGTGAGATGCTGGCTGCTGTCGATGACGGATTGCCGGGTGGTCTGGCTGTCCGGCTGCAAGCTCCAGGCGGAGAAGCTCTGGAACAGGCTATTCAACGCCCCTGGGATACCCTGATCGCCAGTCACCGGGAAGTAGGACTCGATGGCCGAGAGACTCTCGGCCATTTGCTCGGAGTTGCCCAGTTGTTCCACCTCGCGGCGCACCCCTTGCTCGGCGTAAAGGTCACGGGCACTCTGGACCTCGCCGGCCATGAGTCCACCGATCAGACCCTGGGGAGTGTCGAAGTCCGCCGCCTGCAGGGTCAAGCGTTGCTTGGTATAGCCCGGCGTGGACGCGTTCGCGACGTTGTTTTGGGAGACCAGGAGGGCCTGGTCAAAGATGCCCAACGCGTGCGCGGACGATATCAGCGAGCTCAGCAGATTGGACATCAGGTTCAGGCCTCGATCGAAATCCGTCTGCCGGGCTCCGGCGGAGCCGGCTCGCCCTGGGCTGTGTAGCCGCCAGCCAACAAGCGCCGGAGTCGGGCCCACCCGGCAAAGAAACCGTCCGCATGTTCGAGCAGCAAGTCCAGGCGGTGGAGTCCCTTACGAACCTCCTCCAGTTCGGCCCGTATCCCGGCCCTGGCCGTCGGGTCGGGCAGGTGGAAGGAATCCACCGCTGTCTGGAGGCGGCAACGCGCTTGTTCCAGGAGCGCCGCCGAGCGGTCCAGAGCCTCCGGCTTAGGGCTCGTCAGCAGCCGACTGGCTTGCTGGACTGTTATGTGGACGGTCTCCAGCCAGGGCTCAGGTGTTTGGCGCTTCATTGTGTCCGGCGGCTCGCAACTCCGCTACGATGGCCCGGCTGAGAGCCCGCGAATCGACTTGGTATCCGCCCCGTTCAACGTCTCGGGCCAACTGTTCTATTCGGCTGGCCCTCTCGGAGGCACCCTCGCTCAGCGCCCGCGCCAGCCCGGCTGCCAGGAGCGACAACTCGACCCGATCGGCGCCGCTCCCCGAGCGCGCCTCGTGAGGCCCGGATGCGCCCGGACGCGTAAGCTCCTGCAGATTGGAGGTCTGGCCGGCTTCGGCAGCTTGATTTTCCGCCAGCGGTCGATTGTCAATTCTCATTTGTCACCCGTGGAGCTGGACTGCAGCACCTCCTCAACATCTTCCATATCGGCGGACAGCAGAGTAACTGTAGAGGATTGTCCGGAAAAGATGTCACCGGCGCCACAATCTTCGCGCATCCCGTAAAGCTTTACCGGCGCCCGCCGATGATTGCTTGTATCCCTAAAATGCCCTTAATGCGTCTCCTCTGGATCTCGCCCGCAACGGAGGCTCTGGGGCGTCCCGTGCTGTCCCAAGCGCTTCCCGGCTGTTCCTGCGAAGTGATTGCGGGACCCCGCGAGGCCCTAGCGCATCTAAAGGCCAAGGGTGCGGATGTGGTCCTGGCCAGTTGGCCGCTGGCGGACTGGACTCCGGCCGAATTGCTGGAGGAGATCCAGCGCGTCGACTCCAGGGTTCCGGTCCTTATCCACGCCCCCGAAGGGACCACCGCCGAAGCCTTTCGCCTGGGCGGCATGGGCGCCTATCATTTCTTCGGCGGCCCCCTCGATCCGATCGACCTTGCCCAGCGCCTGGAGGAGGGTGTGGAGCAGGCCCGCCAGCGGGATCTGGGGCGTCTCGGGGCGATGCTTTCCGGGGAAGCATGGAGAATCCTGCTGGTGGGGGAGAGCTTGCCGATCCAGAATGTCGTCGAGGTGATCCGCCTAGTCGGAGCGCGGCGCTGTACGGTCCTCATTACCGGGGAGACTGGCACGGGCAAGGAAATAGCGGCACGAGCTCTGCACATGGCGGGGCCCCGGGCTCACCGGCCGCTGGTGACCGTCAGTTGCAGCGCCCTCCCCGAGCACCTCCTCGAAGCCGAGCTGTTCGGCCATGTGAAGGGGGCCTTCACCGGGGCCATCCACAACCGCATCGGACGGTTCGAGCAGGCCGATGGCGGCTCCCTATTCCTGGATGAGATCGGAGACATGCCCCTCGACCTTCAGGTCAAGCTCCTGCGCGTGCTTCAAGAGCGGGAGTTCCAGCGTCTCGGCAGCTCGGAAACGATCCGGGTGGACACCCGGGTGGTGGCCGCGTCGAACTGTGATTTGCCCGAGAAAGTGAGACAGGGAAAGTTCCGGGAGGATCTTTACTACCGGCTGAACGTGGTTCCCCTCGCCATGCCTTCGCTACGCGAACACCTTAGCGACGTGCCTCTTCTAGTCGGGCACTTCCTAGAGAAGATCTGCCGGCAGGAGGGGCTGCCTCCCAAAATGGTCCGGAAGGAAACGCTCGAGCGTCTGTGCTGCCACCTGTGGCCCGGCAACGTCCGCCAGTTGGAGAATGCCGTCGAGATGGCCGTCGCCCTGAGCGGGGACCGGCAGATCCTGTATCCGGGCGATTTTCCGATCTCTACCAACGCCGCCTCCAGGCCGGTCCGCATGGCCAGTTCGCTCACCATCGCGATGCCCGACGACGGGCTGGACTTCGAAGGGACAATCGGGGCCATTGAGCGCAACATCCTGGACCAGGCTCTCCAGAAGGCAGGGGGCAGCAAGAAGCGGGCCGCCGATATGCTTCGCCTGAAACGGACCACGCTTTCGGCCAAGTTGCGGAGTCTGGAGGCGCGGGCGGCTTGCGCCCGGTAGGCGCCTGCCGGTCAGGAGTCCTTCCCCGCCAGCTTCTCGACCTTGAGCAAGAGCTCCACTTCACTCCGCGGCAGGGACAGTGCCGCTGCAATCTGCCGGGGGCTCTCTCCTCGGTCGTGCAGGCGGAGCGCCTGCCGGCGCCTGCCGGTGTTCAGGCCTGCGACCGCCGGCGGCGGCTCGATCCGGACGTCCGTCTCTTTCTCGAACCGGCGGAATTGGCTCCGTGCCTCTTCGATTGCTCTTCGCAGCTCCTCCAGGCAAGCCGCATGCGCTTGCCGTTGCTTCTCAAAGCCCAACTCCGTCTGGCGCGTCTTGCGCTTGAGGCTGAAGAAGAGATAGAAGCAAAGCACAAGGCCCGCCGTTAAGAGGCCGGATTGCAGCACCGGGTGAACGATCCAACCCAAGCTCATGTCTTTTCCCCCTCAAGTCATGGCGCTCGACCGCAGGAGCTTTTTTCGGTCCATGATCCGCTGGATCCGCATCCCGTAGTTGCCTTCGACCACGACGACTTCGCCGAGGGCCACCACCGTGTCGTTGACGATCAGTTCCACGGGCTCGTCGATGGAGCGGTCCAGTTCGACGACCGATCCCGCAGTCAGCTTCAAGACTTCTTGCAGGGATATATGAGTACGCCCGAAGGAGATGCTTACGGGCAACTCGACGCCCCGGAGCAGGTCCAGCGTTTTGGAGACCCGCGCTTGCCGGTCGCGGTTGCCGGCGCCGCCGATATCCTGGTCGGATGCGCTGTCTGGCGCGGATGCCGGGGCAGACTCCACGCCCGGCTCCTCCATTGCGTCGGCGAGCAGTTCCCCGAAAGCGACCAGGATGGGCGCGAGGGCGGTATCGGCGCTGGCGAGCCGGACCGTGCCAAACCGGGTTCCGCTCGGCGGACGCTCCAGTTCCCGTCCTGTGCCGACAGCCACGGCGCACTTCTCTGCGTTCGCCCATGGCCTGGGCCAAGGCCGAAAAGGATTGGCTCAGGATTTCCAGACAGGTGCGTCTGGCTTCCTCGGGCTGGATTTGCTCCACCCCCGGGGCGCGCGGCACACGCCGGGCCATCTCCGTCCAAGTCTCTTTCGGTATCCCCACCCAAACCGCGGGTTCTGGTGTGAGATCGAAGCCCTGTTCCCACCACAGGACCGGGCCAGCGGGCGCTGGTGACTCCGCGTCGCCGGGCTCCGAACTCCATTCCATGCGGGAGCTCTCTCCGGTCATGCAGTCCAGCGCTCGTGCGAGCGACGCGGTCCAGGTTTGCCCCAGCCAGTGGCCCGCTGCTTCCCCGCGGCCTTGATTGTGTGGTTCCATGGTGCTACCTCCCGCGCTCGACCGGCCAGCGTTTCTCAAGATATGCTCGTAGCCGGACAATGGCCTGCGACTTCAACTGCGAGATGCGCGAAAGGTGGAATTTCATTATTTGAGCGATCTCCCGGAGGGTCAGTTCCTCCTGATAGTAAAGGCTCAACACCATGCGTTCCACCGACGGCATCTTCTCGATTGCCCCCGCCAGCAGCCGCTCCAACTCGGAAACCTCGATCAACCGCGAAGGCCAGGTCTCCTCGCTGTCGGCCACCATTTCCAGAAGGTTTCTGCCGTCGTCGCGCTCGGAGCGGTAATCCAGACTTCTGAGCGTAAGGCCGCGGATATCGAGGAGCCATTCCCTGTACTCCTTCAGACCGAGCTGCAGCTCCCCGGCGATTTCCTCTTCCAGCGCCACCCGTCTCAGCTTCTGCTCGGTGGCCCCAATGGCCGCCTCGATCAGCTTGGCCTTGCGCCGCCGGTCCCGCGAGGTCCAGTCCAGCCCCCGAAGGCTGTCCAAAATCGCGCCCCGGATTTTGTGCTCGGCGTAAGTGCGCAGTTTGACGTTCCGCGAAGGATCGAATTTGTCGATCGCCGAGATCAACCCGATGATCCCCGTCGACACGACGTCCTCCAGGCTGACGCTTTCGGGCAACCGGTCGTGGATCCGCCTGGCAATCAGGCGGACCTGCGGCAGGTGCTCCAGGATCAGGACCTCTCGCCTGGCGCACGCCTCCTCGGTTGTGGCGACCGAATACATAGCTCAGCCTGAATTACCGTCCGCAATCGTTCCCGACGGCCAGGGCTCCTCCATCGGAGTCCCGCTGCAAGACCAGGTCGATCGCTCGGGCCTTGTCGGCCTGCTCTAGATCCTCCGGCACCCGTTGACCCGTGGCCAGAAACGAGATGGGCTTCGCGGTCCGAACGGTCTCGCTGAAAGCCGGGCCGAACGAGGAGGCCTCGTCCACTCTGGTGAACAACAGCTTGGATGGCCGAAAGATCTCAAAGCGATCCACCGCAGAAGTTAGATCGGCGGATTTGGTCGTGGCCGGTAGGGTCAGGTGGGTGTCGATTTCCGGGTGCCGGGCGAAACAAGCGGCCAGATCGGCGGCGGCGTCCCTGTCCCGGGGGCTGAAGCCGGGCGTGTCGATCAAGATCAAGTCCTTGTGCTGGCGCTTCTTAAGCGCCTGGTCCAGCGCCAGGGCGGTGGCCAGCGACTGGAACCCCACTCCGAGAATAGAGGCGTAGGTGCGTAACGGTTCGCCAGCCGCAACGCGGCACGTATCCATCGAGAGCAACTGGACCGACCGGCGGCACTTCAAGCCGCAGATGACGGCAAGCTTGGCCAGGGTGGCCGTCTTGCCCACGCCCGGGGGACCGACCAGGGCCACGATTCGCGGTTGTGCGCCGCCGCGACCGAGTTCCGGCTCGACCGAAAACCGGCGCTCCAGCTCCGCCCTCAGCAGATGCCGCAGTTGTTCCTCCCCGCCCGGGTCCGTGGACGGCGAAACGATGCGTGGCGCCGGGGTGGTGACCTCCTTGAGCAATGGGGCCCCGGAGAAACGCGCCTGGACGCAGGCGGCGATCTCCTGGGCCAGTTGCGGCTCGACCTCGGCTTCCAGAAGGAGCGGAAGCACTTCCGTCCCTGGTGCGCGTGGCGGGCGGACCAGGCCGGATTGCCAGATGGCTTTTCGCATTCTTTGCATCTGCCGCCGCAATTCCGCCACCTCCCGGCACAGCCGGTCATCCCGACCGGCGTCCACCGCAGCCGTAGTCCCACGTGCCTTCCTCCGCCTACCCGTGGCGGCCGGGGCGGGCGCGGCCGGAGTCGCATCGCCTGGCATAGACGCCGCCACGACTTCGTATTCACCGAGGTGTCTGGCCTCCGGCGGCGACTGGCGCGAATTGACCAGGAGCGCCTCCGCCCCCAGTTCCTCGCGCGCCATGCCGAGCGCCGCTTGCACCGAGCCCGCAAAAAACGATTTCAGTTTCATAGGTTTCCTTCGTGGTTAGTCTTCGTTTACTGGATCACCCCCAGCGAAACCGCCTTGACGCCCGGTGGCACCTCGCTGTGCGACAGGAAGAACACGTTCGGTTGCGACGCCTCCACAATCTGCCGCAGGAAGTATCGCGCGTCGGAATTGGTCACGGCGATTATGGGCGTCCCCGGCGCCCCGACCCGGTTCTCGATTCGGGTCAGGATGTCCCGGATGGCCTGGGGCGCCAGCGCCAGGTGGCTGTTCTGCTCGCCATGCTCGACTGCCGACTGCACGATCTGCTCGATGGAGGGCTCGACGAAGTAGGCGGGCAAATCCCCTGCCGGGTTGAGATACGGCCTCACCACCGTCCGCCGGATGACTTGACGCACGTATTCGGTCAGCAACACGGGATTCCGAGTGAGGCCGGCGCCCTCGCCGAGCGCCTCCAGGATCGTGACTCCATCGCGCACCGAGACCCTTTCGCGCAGCAGGTTCTGCAAAACGCGCTGCACGATGGCGAGCGTGAGCAGTTTGGGCACCAGGTCCTCGACCACCTTGGGGTTGTCGGCCGCGACTCGGTCCACGAGTTTCTTGGCGTCCTGCCGCGAAAACAACTCGTGCGCGTGGCGGCGGATCAGCTCCGCCAGATGCGTGCCGAGTACGGTCAAGGAATCGACCACCGTGTAGCCCTCCGCCCGGACCAGATTCGCGCGCTCGCTTGGGACCCACCAGGCTGGCATGCCGAAGGCCGGCTCGCGTGTGGGCTGGCCGTCCTTGACGGGTTCCGACTTGCCCGCGGGGATGGCTAAGTCGCAGTCCTGAAACAACTCGTATCGCGCCAGCCGCTCGCCCTTCAGCAGAACGACGTATTCCCGGCTACCGAGCGACAAATTGTCGGTCACCTGGACCGCCGGAAGAGAATATCCGAGCTCGCCCGCGATCTGCCTCCGGATGCCGGCGATTTTGCGCAACAGCGGAGAGTTGGCGCCCCCCTCGACGAGCCGCACCAGCCCCAGGCCGACTTCGAGGGATAACGGCTCGACCTTGAGCAGTGTTTCCAGGTTCTCGCGCGACTGAGTGGGTCTGGCCGCGGCCGGCTGCCGAGCCGCCGCGCGATTCCGCTCGCGCATCTTCCAGGCCGCGGCTCCCAGTCCGCCGCCGAGCAGCAGGAAAGGGATCCTGGGCAATCCCGGGAACGCCGCCAGCGCGATGAGCACGCCGCTGGCCAGCAGCAGCGGTTCGGCCTCCCCGAAGACCTGCTTGCGGAAGTCCGCGCCCAGCCGGGAGTCCGTGCTGGCGCGGGTGACGATCAGTCCGCCCGAGATCGAGATCATCAGCGCCGGGATCACGGTCACCAGGCCATCGCCGATGGTGAGCACGGTGTAGGTTTCCAGCGCGCGCCGGAAGTCCATGCCATGCTGGAGGATGCCGATCAGGAAGCCGGCCACGATGTTGATGCTGGTGATCAGAATGCTGGCCACCGCGTCCCGCTGGGTGAACCTCGACGCGCCGTCCATGGCGCCGTAGAACTCGGCCTCGCTGGCCAGTTGCTTGCGCCGGTCGCGCGCCTCGGCCTCGTCCATGATGCCGGCGTGCAGGTCCGCGTCGATCGACATCTGCTTGCCGGGCAGAGCGTCCAGCGTGAAGCGCGCGGTGACTTCCGAGATGCGCACTGCGCCGTGATTGATGACCACGTACTGGATCGCGATCAGCACCAGGAAGATCACTGCGCCGATGATGTAGTTGCCCCCGACCACGAAACTGCCGAAGGCCTCGATCACCCGGCCCGCGGCGGCGGTGCCGGAGTTGCCATTGAGCAGAATCAGCCGCGAAGAGGAAATGTTCAGCGCCAGCCGGAACAGCGTGAGCAGAAGGAGCGTCGTCGGGAAGACGCTGAAATCCACCGGGCGCTTGATGTACATCGCGACCATCATCACGATGACCGACATGGTGATGTCGATGGCGATCAGCAAGTCCAGCACGTAGCTCGGCAGAGGGACCACCAGGGCCACGATGATCCCCAGCACCGCCAGCGGCACCCCCAGATCGGCCAGTTCCGTCGAAGAGAAAGCCTCCGACAGCTTCCATCCGTTGGGCACCACCATCAGTTTGGTTTCCGCCATCCGCTTGTCTCTCCTATCCCGGCATCCTGCCGTTCATCAGCCGGTAGATGTAGGCCAGAATCTCGGCCACCGCCCGGTACAAATGGACCGGGATCTCCTGGCCGACCGCAACGTTCGCATAGAGCGCTTGCGCCAAAAGCGGGTTCTCGACGAGCGGCACCTGGTTCTCCATGGCGATCTTCCGGATCCGCCGCGCCACGTAGTTCTTCCCCTTCGCCACCACGAGAGGCGCCGCCATGGAGTCCATCCGGTACCGGATGGCCACCGCATAATGGGTGGGGTTGACGATCACGGCGGTGGCTGTTTTGACTTCCTGCATCATCTGACGGCGCGCCAGGTCGCGTTGCAGCCGCCGGATTCGCATCTTGATCTGCGGGTTTCCTTCCTGCTCCTTGACTTCTTCGCGAAGTTCCTGGCGGCTCATGCGCAAGTCCTGCGTATAACGGTGCCGCTGCCGGACCAGATCGACCGTCCCCAGAACCAGGAACGCGGCCGCGGCTTTCCACAACAGCCCCAGGAGGGATTCGGCCAGCCGGCGGAGTCCGCTGTCCACGCTCACCAGCGGCATGACAAGGTAGGCGGCAAGATTGTCCCGGACGATGTAGTAGACCGCCATGCTGAACAACGGCAGCAGGGCCACGGCCTTCACCAGCGCCCAACTGTTTTGCCGTAACATCTCCCGAAGCCGTGGCATCGGACTCAGGCGTTTCAGGTCCGGCACAAGCTTCTTCAGGCTGAAACCCATGCGGGTCATGGCCAGTTGGGCCGCCAGACTCACGGCCAGAAACGCCCCTCCCAGCGCGAGCAACGGGACCAGGCAGCTCCACAGCGCTTCCTGGCAGAGCTTGAGCAGTTCGACAGGCCCCGCCTCCGGCCGGAAAGCCCGTTCGAGCAGCAGGCGGGTCGTGCGGTTGGTCTGGGCCAGCCATGTTCCGCCCCATTTCGACAGAATCGCCACGAAAGCCAGAAACTGGACCGCGCTGACGAATTCCCGCGACGAAGAGAACTGCCCCTCGGTGCGGGCTTTCTGTATCCGCCGCGCGGTGGGTTGCTCGGTTTTTTGGCTCTTGTCCGACATGGGTCTTCAGGCCGTCCTCCGGCATCTCACGGGCGCTCGATAACCGCCCGCAGTCCCATGAAGACCTGCCGCCCGTAGGTGCTGAGCACCCGCGCGAACAAAGGAGCGGTCCAGGCCAGGGCTGCGACCGCGGCCAGCATCTTCAAGGGGAAAGACAGTGTCAGCAACTGCAATTGCGCGTTCAACCTGCCCAGCAGGGCCAGGGCGACATCCACCAGGGTCAGCAAGGCTAGGGCGGGAAGCGCCAATCTCAGCCCAGTGCTGAACATCCCCGCGCCCAGTTGCAGGATCGCCTGCATCGCCGGCGCGGAAGGAAGGGCGGCGCCCGGCGGGAAGGTTTCCAGGCTCCGCGCGAAGATCCGCACCACCTCCCGGTCCATCCCCAAGGCGAAGAAGAGCAACCCGGCCGCCAGTTGGGCAAATACCAGCAGCACGCCGGAATCCGCCTGCGTCTGGGGGTCGACCATGTACGCGTAAGCGAAGCCCGCTTCCAACCCCACCGCCTGGGCCGCGATCTGAAACGCCTCGGTCAGGAAGCTCACTCCGAGGCCGATCAGAATCCCGAGGCCGGCGTCGAGTACCAGCCAGCCGAGCAGTCTGCCTATCGAGAGCTGCTCCGGCACGCTGGGCCATTGCGGGAAAAGAACCACGGTCAGCGCCAGCGCCAGGATAACGCGCGCGGCCTCGGGACCTTGCCGCACGCCCGGCAGAGGGACGAAGATCAACGCCGCGGTCACGCGCGCCAGCACCAGAAGGAAGCCGTAGAGCGTGGCGACCGACAGCGTCAGCTCAGTGCGCATACCGTCCCAGGTCGCCCAGGATGGCGATGGTGAAGGCCGCCGCCTTCTTGAACATCCACGGCATCAGAAGCATGAGTCCCACCAGGAACGCAACCAGCCGCGGAACGGTGTTGAAGGTCGTGTCCTGGATGGAAGTGGTGATCTGGACCAGGCTGACGACGATGCCCGCCACAAAGCCGATGGCGAGCAGGGGGGCGCCCAGCCAGAAAGTCTCGATCAGCGTCTGCCGCAGAACTTCAACCGCCAACTCGGGAGTCATGTTTCAGCCATCCGCCTGGAGACGTCCGCTTCCTCAATAGAAACTCTTCATCAGTGAACCCACCGTCAGGTTCCAGCCGTCCACCAGAACGAACAGCAGGATCTTGAAAGGCGCCGAGATCATCACCGGGGGCAGTTGGACCATGCCCACCGAGAGCACCACCGAGGCGACCACCAAGTCGATCACCAGAAACGGCAGGAACAGCACGGCCCCGATCTGGAAACCCGTCTTCAGCTCCGAAAGGATGTAGGCCGGGATCAGGACCTTCAAATCGAGGTCAGCCGGCGTGCGCGGGGCGGGCGTCTTGGAGATCTCCAGAAACAAGGCGATGTCCTTCTCCCGGGCGAAGCGGAGCAGGAAAGTCCGCATCGGCTTAGCGCCTTCATCCAGGGCCTGCGACAGGGTGATCTGGTTGTTCTCGAGCGGCGCCCAGGCCTTCTCGTAGAGTTCCGTGCCCACCGGCTGCATGATCAGGATGGTCAGGAACAGCGCCAATCCCAGCAACACCTGGTTGGAGGGCGTGGATTGAGTCCCCAGCGCCTGTCGCAGAAAGTGCAGAACAACCGTGATCCTCAGGAAGGGGGTTACCGAGACGACTACCGCCGGAAGCAGGGTCAACAGGGTCAGCATTACGACAACCTGCATCGGCATGCTGAGCGTGGCCCCGGCTTTGCCTCCCGGCGCGGCGATCTGGAAAAGCGGAGCGGAAGCGGCGGCGGCCCGGCACGCGATCGCGGATAGGGACAGCAGCCCGGCCGCTCGCAGCAGCCTCATCGGGCGCCCTCCTCGGCGTCGCTTGGCCCCGCGGCGGTGTCCAGCAAAGCCAGGCCGGAGGGAGAACGGCCCAGCAGGATGGTCCGGTTGCCCAGTCGCACCAGGTGCAGCGAGTGCTGCGGAGTCAGCGATAAACGGTCCAACATTTCGAGCCGGCGAGGCCGCCGGCGGCGCAGTCCGTTCCCGGCCGTGCGCAGCAGGCCCCGGCGGCGAAGCCATGCCAGGGTCCCCGCGAGAAGGATGGCGACCAGCGCCACCGCCAGCATCTGTTCTGTCCAGTTCATCTCTCTGACCGGCGGCAGGAGTCCGGCAGGCCCCGCTTCTACGCGCCCGCAAAATCCGTGATGCGCACTCCCACCACGTTTTCCATCACGATGATCTCGCCATAGCAGACCAGTACTCCGCCGACGCGGATGTCGATGTTCTCCCCCGCCGGCCGGGGCAGCGCTAGCACGCTCCCCTCTTCCAGCGCCAGGATATCGCCGAGCTTCAGCAGCGGCCGCCCGATCTCCACTTCGAGCAGGACCGGGACGTTGGCCAGCTTCGCGATCTCCTCCCTCGGCGTCATACCGCATGACCTCCGGGCGCCTTACCGCTTCATGTTCATGGTCTCCTGGCTGATCTCATCCACCGTCGTAATCACGCGGGCGTTGGCCTGGTAGCCCCGCTGCAGCACGATCAGGTTGGTGAACTCCTGGGCGATGTCCACCGTGGAGCCTTCGAGAAAACTCCCCATCACCTTGCCCCTGCCGCCGGTCTCCGCCACTCCGATGACCGGTGTCGAGCTGAGCGCCGTGATCTGGAAGTTGTTGTTGCCGACCGCCATAAGAGAATTCGGATTGCGGATGGCCGCGAGGGCCAGTTGGCCGACCACGCTCTGCTCACCGTTGGAGTACGTGGCTATTATCCTGCCGCCGTCACCCAAGTTCGCCCGGACCAACTGCGTGGCAGCGGAGCCGTTCTGCCAGATCGCCGCCACTGCCGAAGCCTGGGAGTATTGGCTTAAGCTGGGCGTCCCATCGGCCGCATAGAGCTGCCAGTCGACCGCCATATCGGCGGCGCCAGTGTTGAGTCCGGCGACAGCCAGTGGCACCACGCCATTGGCCAGGGCGGGAACCAAGAGCCGCCCCATGCTATCGAAGGTGATCGGCCCTGTCCCGAGGCTATACGGGGTCCCCACGGTTCCGGCGGCTACCTCGGCGCCCGGAATCGTCACCATGTAGGTCCACGCGTTCGGCGCCGTTTTTGTGATTGTTACCGTCAGCACGTGAGAAACGCCCAGAGAGTCCACCACTTCGAGCGGGGTTGAAAACGCGCCCGTAGGGTCGCCCACCACCCCGCTGGCGTTCACGTTCACATTGAGTGCGAAAGACGTCGTCGCGCGCGGGGCCCGAATGGTCCCGACCGGAACCACAAGGTTGCCGATCGCGGCGTTCGTGTCCACGCTCCCGTTGACCTCCATCCAGCCTTGGACGAACTCTCCGGTGGGAGTCAACAGATTGCCCGCGGCATCCGTCTTAAAGGTCCCGGAGCGGCAGAACAGCATGCCGCCGCCCGCGTCGCGGAGCACGAAGAACCCGTCGCCCTGAATGGCGGCGTCCAGGTTGCCCGAACTCGATTGCAGCGCACCCTGCGTGAACTGGCGGAGGGTGAGTGGCCGGGCCACTCCGCTGCCCACCTGTGTCTCGCCGAGGCCAAGCGACTGGGTCACCAGATCGTGGAAGACCAT
This sequence comes from Bryobacterales bacterium, assembly GCA_963798455.1. Classification (GTDB taxonomy): domain Bacteria; phylum Acidobacteriota; class Terriglobia; order Bryobacterales; family Bryobacteraceae; genus CAWCTD01. Next base: position 853,028 of record CAWCTD010000003.1, on the reverse strand, counting down.
GCTGCTGCTTTTGAAGCCCGGCGTGTTCAGGTTGGCCAGATTGTTGCCCACCACGTCTACCGCGGTGGTGTAAGCGCTCAGCGCAGAAAGCGCCGTTGAGAATGCAGTGAAGGCCATATCGTTCTCCTGTCCGTTCTGTTCCTTTGTTACGCCGCCGCGTTGGTTGCGGAGCCCTCCGAGCCATTGGCGGGGGCCGGCTCGCTCGCTCCGCTTCCGGTGAGGGTCTCCAATTGGGTGCGGATGCCGATCAACTGCTCAAGCTGGCTGAACTGCGCCAGTTGGGACAGAAACTCGATGCCGTCGGCCGGATTCAGCGGATTCTGGTTTCTGATCTGGGCCACCAGCAGCCTCAGAAAATCGTCCTTGCCGACTATGTCCTTCCCCGGCCCGGTCTTATCGGAAGAGGCAGCCGATGCCCCGTAGGTTGCCTGAGAACTGTTTGTCCCTGTTAGTCCATTTACGGCTGTAGCCATCGCGATCCACTCCTGTCTGTCTGATCTGCCGGCGGGCCGAAGCTCTTTTCCCACTCCTCGATCCAGCCGGATGAATGATCTTCCTCGGATTGCCGGTGTTCCTCGGAACCGGCTTGGCCCTGTCCGGAACTGCCCTGGTCCCGCGTCCCTCCAGACAAGTCCGTTTCCCGCGGCACAAGGCCGCGCCATTCGGTCCGCGGGTGGGCGTCGGCGCCCGCCGGCCTCCATACCTGGGTCTCAAAGCCCTTCTGTCCCAGCCGGTCGACCAACTCCGGCAGTTTCTCCCGGAGTGACTGTGCCAGTTCCGTGTCCGAAGTACGGACGGCGACGCGCAACTCGCCGGTTTGCTCTTTCACCCGGACCTCGACATTCGACTCGCGCCCGGCGTCAGGCAGGCGCAAGCGCACCTCGCCGGACGATTTGGAGGCCGGCGGGGCAGCCGGGCTCCCGGCAGGCGTCAGGGCCTGCGCCATTGTAGGGAGCGGCTGGCGAGGGCTTGCAGGAGCCGGTGCGCCGCGGAAGGCGGGGCCTCCTGCCGGTGGTTGCGGCAGAGCCGGTTGCAAGTTCGAGCGATCGGGCATCGCTGCCTGCAGCCGGGCTGGCTGATCGTGCGGTGCGTCGCCCGGTTGAGACGGCTTTCCACTTAAAACACGGGGGTCCTTCGAAGTCTGTTCGAGGGGAGGGTCGGGCGAAGCGGGCGTTGGCCCATCCTCCGTGGCTGTTCCCAAAACCGGCGCTGGAACTATACGCTCGCCGGCTGCTCTTGCGACGGCAGGTTGTGCCGGCGCGGCCGGAGGGCTCTGCCGGAGGACGGGGACGGCCTGGCGCGCGGGAGCCTCGTCGGTCGAGCCATCCTGGGGCGAAGCGGGCGTTGGCCCATCCTCCGTGGCTGTTCCCAAAACCGGCGCTGGAACTATACGCTCGCCGGCTGCTCTTGCGACGGCAGGTTGCGCTGGCGCGGCCGGAGGGCTCTGCCGGAGGACGGGGACGGCCTGACGCGCGGGAGCCTCGTCGGTCGAGCCATCCTGGGGCGAGGCTGCCGCGACCGGCGCGACGCGCTCCGGACGCGCGCTCTCCACGATGCGGGCGGCGAAGGCGAGTTCGGCGCCCGATCGGTTGGTCTGTCTGGTTGGAGGCGCTGGTTCGGGCGGGTTCGGCGCCTCGGTCAGCGCGCCCGGCTTCTCCACCGGGCCCAACTGCGGCGGCGGCGTTTCAGCGGCAAGTTCGACAGGCACGGTCCCGGCCGCTTCGGGTAAGGGGCGCGCCTCCAAGGTTCGTGCCCCCATCGGCCCGGTCGCTGGGGGAGAAGACTGCTCCCGTTTCGAGGTCTTCGGCTGCCACTCGGTCGCCAGCAACTGGTCCGGCTGCTCGGATTTTGGGGAAACAGGTCTCGTGACCGGAGAGGCATCCAGAAGCTGGACAGCTCCATTCGGATGCACAGCCGCCGGTAGCGCGCGCATGGTTGCCGCAGGCGGTTGCGGATCCAAGGTCGCCCGGCTGGCCGGCACCACGGGGGCCTCCTCCGGCGCGACCTCCGGCGCTCCATTCGGCACTGAATCCGGCACTCCATTCGGAAACAGCGAAAACACCAGAGGCGGCGCCGGCGGCGGAGCAGTGGGTGCGGGCACCAAGCAGGGCGCGACAAAGCCAGCCGTATCCTTGGAAGCGGGTTTGTCCTCTTCCGCCTTTGCCTTGGGCGGCTCGCCCTTCAGCGCGTCCGCGGGGAGTTCGGGATCGGATGCGCCTCCCGCGGGTTTTTGTAGTTCCGCGGGCAAAGCCTCGTTGAGGAGACAGGCAAAAGTGTCTCCCGTGGCGGGCGCGGGCTCGCTAGCCTGCTTCCCAGGGGTCCCGTCGGCCGCCAGAAGAGCCCCGGCCAGGACGGGGAACAGTGTCTCGGGGAGAGAGGAGCCCAAACAGATCACGGACAGGCTATTGCAGGTCGGTAGCCATGGGCAGGCTCCCGCAGATCATAGGGTTAGCGGGACGAGGCCGGCCAAGAAATTGCCGGACAGGGGAATCCGCCAAGACGTTGTCCCCGTGGACCATGGCCTTGCTTCCTTCTGATTGGGGCTGTTCCGTGGTGTTACATGAACTTAGCTTTCCCGGCCTCTTTCGGCCCCGTGCTTGCATATCGCTCATCTCGGAGCAAGGGTTATGGATGCACTCACCACCGCCGCGGCCAGCGGCCTTCGGGCCAAGATGGAGTCGCTCGAGATGCTGGCCAACAACTTGGCCAATGCGGATACGGCGGGCTACAAAGGCGACCGCGAGTTCTACAGCTTGTATCTGTCTCCGGAAGCGCAGGACCCTCTGGCGCCGGCCGGCTCGGCTTCCACCCTGCCGGTCATCGAACGCCACTGGACGGACTTCTCGCCGGGCACCATGCGCACCACCGCCAATCCTTTGGATCTGGCCATATCGGGCCGCGGCTTCTTCTCGGTCAATGGTCCTGCCGGGACGCTCTACACGCGCAATGGCAGTTTCAGGCTCTCGCCGGCGGGGGTGCTAACCACCATCGACGGCCACGCGGTCAGGATGGTCGGGGGAGGCCCTCTCCAGACCAACTCGTCCAGCCCTCTGAACATCTCAGTGGATGGCACGGTCAGCCAGGACAGCGCGGTGCTCGGACGCGTTGAAATCGTCGATTTCAAGGATCTCTCCACGCTGAACAAGCAGGGCGCGGGTTACTTCAGCGCCAGCGCCGCGGCGGAAGGAGCGGTACGCCTGGTGAACGTCATGCGCCAGTTCGAGATGCTCCAGAAGGCTATTGTACTGGGAGCGGAAATGAACCGCAAAGCGGTCGAGGAAGTGGCCCGGGTGGGCTCTTGAGACGCCGGTTGAGGCTGGCCGGCTGGAGGTAAATCGAAATGATCAGAGCGTTATACAGCGCCGCCAGCGGCATGACGGCGCAGCAAATGAACGTCGACAACATCGCCCACAATCTGGCCAACGCCAGCACGGTGGGCTACAAGGTGCGCAGGGCGCAATTTCAGGACCTGCTCTACCAGGACGTGGTGACGCCGGGGACTTCGGCCAGCCAGCAGACGGTCGTGCCGACCGGGTTGCAGTTGGGACTGGGGACGCGCGCGGCTTCCAACGAGATCGTATTCTCGCAGGGGAGCTTCACGGCCACCCAGAATCCGCTCGACATGGTGATTCAGGGGCGGGGATTCTTTCAGGTGCGGCAGGCCAGTGGCGAGCTCGCCTACACGCGGGCAGGGTCATTTCATCTGGACCGCGACGGGAACATAGTGACCAGCGACGGCGACCCGATGGAGCCGCAGATCACACTCCCGCCTGACGCGCAGGAGGTCAGCATCGCTCCCGACGGAACGGTCAGCTACACGCAGCCGGGCCAAACCGCCGCGCAACTGGCCGGCCAGATCCAGCTTGCCGACTTCCAGAATCCCGCCGGGCTGAACAGCCTGGGGCGCAACCTCTACCTGCCGACCGACGCGTCGGGCGATCCCACCGTGGGCACCCCGGGCGGCCAGGAGGGGATCGGCACGCTGCTTCAGGGGTACCTCGAACAGTCCAACGTGAGCGTGGTGGAAGAATTCGTCAATCTCATCGTCAGCCAGCGGGCCTATGAGGCGAATTCAAAGGTGGTGAAGGCCGCCGACGAGATGTACCAGCAGATCAATAACCTGACGCGATGATGGGGACCGCCTTCCTGCTCCTGTCCATGGCCACGGGCTGTGTGCCCGTCGAGGGCCAACGCGTCACCGCCCGCGACCTGTCCCCGGCCGGCACGGTCTTTGCCGCGCTCCCGCCCGAGACCTCGTTTGGGTATGCGCCGGCGCCGGGCGCCAAGCGTATCCTTAACGCGGCAGCATTGCAACGGCTGGCCGCCCCCCAGGATCTGTCCCTGGCTCCCGACGCCTTGATCTGCGTGGTCCGGTCTCTGGAGCCGCTCACCCTGGAGCGGCTGCTGGCTTCGCTGCGGGTCTCCCTGGCGAACCCAGCGGCCCGCATCGAGGTGGTCGAGTTCACGCGCTTCCGAACGCCGCGCGGCCAGATCGAATTTCCGCTGGCGGGGCTACAGAGGCCGCCGGCGCGCGATCCCGGCGCGGCCGTTTTGTGGAGGGGCTTTGTACGCTATGACGGCCAGCGGAAATTCCCGCTATGGGCCAGAGTCAAAATCAGGGTAAGCTCTACTAGAATAGTTGCAAAGTGTGACCTGCGGGCGGGGACGTTGATTGAGGCGGGGCAAGTCCGCCTGGAAACCGCCGAAGGGTTTCCGGCCAATGAGCCGATGGCGGCTTCGATCGAAGAAGTCGTGGGACACGTGGTGCGCAGGGCGGTGGCGGCAGGTTCGCCGGTTGCTCTCAAACTGCTCCAGGAACCGAAGGAAGTCGAGCGCGGCGGACCGGTCAGCGTGGAAGCATCGAGCGGCAGCGTTACGGTGAGGACGGTTGGGCGCGCCGTAACTGCGGGCTCGCGCGGCGACACGGTCGTCGTGCGAAATCTCAAAAGCGGCAAGAGTTTTCCGGCGAGGGTGGACCGCAAAGGTGTGGTAAAGGTGCGCGGGGGCAATGGAGACGGGACATGGGAATCGGCTCACGAATAATCCTGATTCTGGCACTCTGGCTGGCGGTGTCCGCTCAGGCCGGCTGGGGGGCGAAGAAGCCGGGAAAACAGCCATCGGCGCTCGACATCTATGTCCAGGAGGCGACCCGGCGCGGGGCTGAACCTGTGGGGGGCGCCGCTCCGGGATCTGCCTGGTCGCCGTCCGCGCGCCTGGCCGACTCGGCACGGGATCTGCGGGCCGGGCAGATGGATGACATAATTACGATTCTTGTAGTGGAGCAAGCCTCGGCGATCGCGAAAGGTTCTACGAACTCCGCCAGAGCGTCCAGCGCGAACAACTCGATCGGCGCCTTCGCGGGTTTGACGCGAACCACGGGGCCGCTGGCCAACTTGGCCAGTGTCTCGGGCGACTCAAAGCTGGAAGGCTCAGGCGCCACGAGCCGTGAGACGGTCCTGAGCACCACCCTTTCGGCCCGCGTCACTCACGTCCTGCCCAATGGATTGCTGGTTGTGGAAGGCTCCAAGACGGTTCAGGTCAACTCGGAACAGCAGACCGTGACGGTGCGCGGCGTGGTGCGCCCGGCGGATCTGACACCGGGCAACATGGTCCGATCGGACCGGATTTCCGACCTGGAGGTGCGCATCAACGGCAAAGGGGTTGTAGGGGACGCTGTCCGGCGGCCGTTCTTCCTGTACCGGCTGTTGTTGTCGCTGCTTCCGTTTTAGGAAGGAAGTGTCGCCCGATGAGATTTTTCACCCGGCTGGTGGCCGTCTGGATCGCGTCGTCCCTGGCCGCTGGAGCGGCGGCCACTCGGTTGAAGGAGCTTGTGGCGCTGGAAGGCGTGCGCGACAACCAGTTGATCGGCTATGGGCTGGTGGTGGGTCTGGCCGGCACCGGCGACCGGCGGCAGACGGTCTTCTCGGCGCAGAGCCTCACCAACATCCTCGAGCGGATGGGGGTTTCGGTGCCGCCGACGGCTATCCGGGTGAACAACACCGCCGCAGTTATGGTGATGAGCACCCTACCGCCATTCGCGCAGACGGGGACGCGCATCGACGTGACCGCTGCGGCGATCGGAGACGCCTCGAACCTGCAGGGAGGACTGCTGCTGATGATGAGCTTGCGCGGGGCCGACGGACAAGTCTACGCGGTGGCGCAAGGTGCGGTGGTTACTGGGGGTTTTGTGGCGGGCCGCGGCGGCAACAGCCAGACGGTGAATCATCCGACGGTGGGACGCGTGCCCGGCGGAGCCATCGTGGAGCGCGCCGCTCCCTCGGCCACACCGGGCAAGGAACTACGGCTTCAATTGCGCCAAGCCGACTTCACCACCGCCGTCCGCATTGCCGAGGCGGTGAACAAAAAATTCCCTAACGCCGGCAAGGCCCTGGCGCGGGCGGAGAACTCGGCGCTGGTGAGCGTCGCGGTTCCCGAGGCGTACGCCTCGCGAGCCGTTGACTTCATGGCCGAACTGGAGAGCCTGTCTGTTGAAGCGGACCGCACGGAGCGCGTGGTGGTCAACGAGCGGACCGGGACCATCGTCATGGGCAAGGACGTCAGGATACGGCCAGTTGCCGTTATGCAGGGCACCTTGACCGTGGAGATCCAGACCAGCTTCGCCGTCTCGCAACCCCCGGCGCTTTCCACTGGCACGACCGAGGTGGTGCCGCAAGTGGCTGTCGGGGTCAAGGACGAGAAAACGCGGAATCTCGTATTGAAAGAGGGAGCGACGGTCGAAGACCTGGTGCGCGCGCTCTCCGCGATCGGGGCCACCGCCCGCGACGTGATCGCGATTCTCCAGAGCCTGCGGGCCGCGGGTGCGCTGGAGGCCGAGTTGGAGGTGCTCTGAGGTGTCAAGCCTGGAAGGAATAAACAACGCTCCGCCGGCGGTTGCGGCGCAAGCGGGTGGAAGCGCCTCCGGGCCGCGCGCCAAAGACGATCCGGCCGCCATCCAAGATGCCGCGCGTCAGTTTGAGGCGCTGCTGCTCGCGCAACTGCTGAGAGCCGCGCGAGAGGCTGAATCGGACGGATGGCTCGGAACGGGAGAGGATCAGACCGCCTCTTCCGCCATGGGACTGGCCGAAGAACAATTCGCGCAGGCCCTTTCGGCACAAGGAGGCTTGGGGTTGGCGAGCCTGATTGTCTCCGGTCTCACCAGGGAGAGCGGTGAATCAGGCGCTCCAGGAGTGGGAGGGGTGCGGATGGGCGGCTTCGGCCGGGGGCTCCTCGAGCCAACGAGAGTCGGCGGCGGGCGGGACGGCGGTGAACGGCTCCGGCTGGATGCTCTGCCAGGCCTCAAATAATGTCGTCAGCAAACCCAGCGTTTCGTTCAACGGCTCCGCGCTCTGCTGGAAGTTCGCTTCCAACAATCGCCGCACAATGTATTCGTATAGCTGTGCCAGCCGGTGGCTCAACTCGCCACCCGCCGCATAATCCAGAGAGCAATTCAGCTCCGAGATCGCCTGTGAAGCCACGAAGATTGCCTTGGACCGGGCGGCAATGTCACCCTTCTCCAGATGCTCGCGCGCCTCGCGGATCCGGTCGATGGCTGTACGGTAGAGGATTCTCACCAGCCCAACGGGGTCCGCGGTTAGAACCCTGCTCTCCAGGTAAGCGTCGTGAGCGCTCGTCGACATCGTGCTCCCTCCAAGAGCATTCATCAGCGGAAACGCGGATTTGCTGCAGCGCGGCCGCCGGGCTTCAGCCTTGTTTTTCGCGCTTCGCGATCTCCTCGGCCATACGCAGCATGTACTCCGGAGGTATCTGCCGGATCACGTCTCTCGTCTTCTTGTCCACCAGCCGGACGACCGGACGCCTGGTGGAACGTTCGATCACGAAAGTGATTTCGCTGTCCGATCCAGATAGCTCGCTGGCGTTAATAGCCTTGATCGCCGTGATGATCGTGCGGTTCTCCGCAACTCTTTCGGCATCGACAGGCATCGGCGCTGGAGCAGGCCCAGGTCCTTGCACCGCAGTGATATCCATGACTTTCTCCTTGGGAGGGCCGCGCGCCGGAGGGCTTCCGCGCCCGGACGGCTTCCGCGATCCTCCCTGTTCCTGTTTATCGGCGTTCCATGCGCAAGTTTGAAAGTTTCGATTCCCGGAATCTTCAGCCGATCTGTCAGGCAATGAAGATTGCCGTTGCCTCTGTGCTGCTGGTCTGCTCCATGGCCGCGGCAGCCGCCGAGCAATCCGATGGCCGCTCGGGGGTGGACCGAGCGGCTGCTCAACAGCGCTTGAGCGCCCTCTCGACCGCCGCCGCCGCCGATCGGCAGCGCGCCTCAGTGGCGCGGATGGAAGCCTCCGTCGCCAGGCAACGGGAGTCGGCGGTGACACTCACCGCTGAGCCGCGGATGCAATGGCCCGAGCCCGCCCCCGTGTCCCCTAGCGCCTCGATGCTGCCTTTCGCACAGGCGCCCCGTCCCGCTTGCGAGGCGCTCTCGAACGTCGAAATGGGTTCGCTGGTCGAGGCGGCAAGCGCCAAGGAAGGTCTCACGGCTGACCTGCTGCGCGCGGTGATCAAGCAGGAGTCCGGCAATTTTCCCTGCGCCGTTTCTCCGAAAGGGGCGCTCGGGTTAATGCAACTGATGCCATCCACCATACAGCAATTTGAGGTTCGGGATCCCCTCGATCCGCGGGAGAACGTCGGTGCGGGAGCGAAGTTTCTGAAGCAACTTCTGGTGCGCTATGGAGGAGATCTGGCGCTGGCCCTGGGGGCCTACAACGCCGGCCCGGGCAGGGTGGACGCGGCCGACGGTATCCCGGCCATCCAGGAGACAGTGGATTACGTCAGCGACATCCTGACAACAGTGCGGGAGCAGTAAGCCCGCCCAACAAACGACGCGAGCACGCAACGGGCGTTTCCGCCTCGATCAGGAACGAGCGGCAGCCTGATCGCCCCTCGACGCGGACCCTCCCGTGGCCATGACTCACCCGGTACACCATGCGCGCGCCATGCTCGACCGCCAGCGACTCGGCCGGCCAGTCCGAGGATGACATCACGCGGATCGATCCGTCCTGACCGATCAGGATCGCCAGCTCCGCGGCGGGTTGCGCCGAACGGGCCGCCGCCTCCGCAGTTTCCCATAGACCCTGGCCGTTTCTCAGGAACTCATCCACAAGGGACTTATCGGTCCCCGTGCAAAGAGTTGCGAATCGAATCCGCCGCCGGGCGGGGTCACTGCCGGTCTGGGTTCCAGCGCGCCAAGTGGCTCTCGGCCGCAAAGGCCTCGAGTTCCCGGTTCAGCTCGGCTGCCCAGTGGGCGTGCCGGCTGGCCTTGAGTTTTCCGAGCAAGCGGAGGCGGCGCTGGGCTTCCAATAGACGCTTGTGGGCCTCGGCGATGCGCTCCTCCTGCTCACGCCGCCGGCGGAGAAGTGCGCGCTCCTGCTCGTCGAGATAGGACAAACGAGCCGCGTGCATGTTAAGATCCGCTCCATCGATGCGGCGGGCCCGAAGGATTTCGCGTTCGGCCACAACGCGTTCGGCCGTCAGCCGCGCGCGGGACCTCTCGATCTCCTCCAGTCCGGCGGAAAGCAGTCTCATTTTGTACTGCTCAAGCTCCAGTTCGGTGCGCCTCCAGGCGAGCACTCTCTCCAGGCGGAAACGGAACGGTTTCATAGGCGAACGCTTCTATCCGGGCAGTGCGGACGCCAGCGCCCCCAGCTTGGCCAGCGTGTCCTGGATAGGCGACTTGTCGGAGGGCTCCTGACGCAGGAATGCGAGCAGCCCGGTCCTGGCCTGCAGGATGGTGTCCAGACACGGGTTCGTGCCGGCGACGTAGGCGCCAAGCTGAATCAGGTCCTCGGACTGTTGGTAGACAGACATGGCGTCCCGCACCTTCTGCGCCCACTGGGTCTGCTCGCGGGTGGCGACCTGTGATGTCAGACGGCTGACCGAATTGAGCACTTCGATGGCCGGATAGTGACCCGCGGCCGCCAACTGGCGCGAGAGAATGATGTGACCGTCGAGTATGGCGCGCACCGCGTCGCATATCGGTTCGTTGAAATCGTCGCCCTCCACCAGGACCGTGAAGAAACCGGTGATCGAGCCGCGGCGGAAGTTGCCCGCCCGTTCGAAAACCTTGGGCAGGAGGCTAAACACGGACGGTGTGTAGCCTTTTTGGCTGGGAGGCTCGCCCGCCGCCAGGCCGATTTCCCGCTGCGCCATGGCCAGCCTGGTGACCGAGTCCATGACCAGCAGAACGTCGGCGCCCTGGTCGCGGAAATACTCGGCGACGGCTAGGGCCACGAAGCATGCGCGCACCCGCAGCGGCGCCGGCCGGTCTGAGGTCGACACCACCACCACCGAACGCTTCAGGCCCTCCGGCCCCAGTTCGTGATCCAGGAACGCCCGCACCTCACGGTTACGCTCCCCGATCAGGGCGATCACGCTGACGTCGGCGGAGTTGTGGCGCGACATGCAGCCTAGCAGCGTGGTCTTTCCGACGCCGCTGCCGCCGAAGATGCCGATCCGCTGTCCCTTCCCGATGGTCAGCAGGCTGTCGATGGCGCGGATTCCCGTCACCAGCGGAACCACGATGTGCTCGCGCTCGAGCGGATTGGGGGGAGTCTTGTACAACTCGTAGGCAGCGTCCGGGTCGATGTCCGGTCCGCCATCCATCGGCCGGCCAAAGCCGTCGAGCACGCGGCCCAGGAGGCTGTTTCCCACATCGATCCGCGCCTCGTCGCTCCGGGCGGTGAGGGGATCGCCCAGTTGCAGCCCGGCGGTCTCATCGAGCGGCATGGACAAGACGCGGCCGTCGCGAAAACCGACCACCTGCGCGCGGATACGCCGCCCGTCGGAGACGCGAATCTCGCAGAAGTCTCCGATGGCCGCCACCGGGCCAATCGATTCCACCAGCAGCCCGACTTGCTCGACGACCTGGCCCGTCCAGCGCATCGGATCGATGCCCTCCAGATCCGCCAGATAGGAACTCAGGTTCAATCGCTCTCCGGCCGTCATGATTTGCACCGCAGCCTGTCGGCGAGTCCCCGGCTTATCTCTTGGAGCTGCGTGTCGACGGAGGCGTCCAGGTTGCCGCGGGTCGTTTCAAACACGACGTCTCCAGACTCCCGTCCGCCGTCGGCCACCACCTCGACGTTCCGGGCCGAGGCGAAGCGCTCCAGCGCCCCGCGCACAGCGGCTTCCAGGTCCGGGTGTACTCGCACGCGGTGGATCTCCTGGGATTGCAGTTTCTCCAGAGCCGCTTTCATGAGTCCTGAGATCGCCTCCGGGTCGACGCTGAGTTCGCGATGCAGGATGCGGCGGGCGATCGCAATCGACAGTTTCACCAGATCCGACTCAGCCTCTTTCCGGATGTGGCTCCGGAGGCCGGCCATGACCTCGATGGAGTGCGCCAACCGCTCCAACACGGGCTGGACGGCGCCGCGAGCGCCGGCTTCGCCTTCCCGATACCCTTTCTGGCCGGCCTCCTCGACCCGTGCTTCCACCTGCCTGGCGGCGGCTGCCGCGTCCGCTTCCTCCGCGTCGCCCGGCGGCTGCGGGGATTCGCCGGACGGCGCCCGTTCCCGGGTTTCCGCGGCCGAGCGCCACTGCATCGGGCCGGTCTTGCTTTGCTGCGCGCCCCTGAGAACCCTAGCTGACATATTGCTCGTCGGCCGCCCCCTTCAAACTGAGGACCCCCTCCGCCTCCATCTGACGGGCGACCGCAATGATGGCTTGTTGCGCGGCCTCGACTTCTTTGATCTTGACCGGTCCGGTGGCCGCCATGTCTTCGAGCAACATTTCCCGGCCGCGCTGCGACAGGCCTCCCATCAGTTTGTTCCTGAGCTGTTCGCTGGTTCCCTTCAGGGCGACGGTTATAAGCTTGCGATCGATCCTGGCGAGCAGATCCGCGATGCCTTTCGGGTCGATAATGAGCAGGTCCTCAAAAACGAACATCAGGTGACGGATCTGTTCGACCAGTTCGGTATCCTGCTGTCCGATGTTCTCGAGGATGTCCTTGGTGGTCCCGGCATCCATCCGGGTGAGCAATTCGGCGACCGCCCTCACCCCGCCGTAGGATTGCCGGCTGAACTGTCCCAACTCTTTGAATTTCAGGTGGAGAACGCCGGCGATCTTGTTGATGATCTCGGGCGAGATCTGGTCCAGACTCGCCATTCGCCGCGTCACCTCGGTGCGGATCTCCATCGGCAGCAACATCAGCAGCGCCACAGCCTGCGTGGGAGTGAGCTGGGAAACGACCAGCGCGATGGTCTGAGGATGCTCGTTCTGGACGAACCTCGCCAGTTGCTGCGGCTCTACCTTCTGGAGCGCTATGAAGTCCTCCGAGTCCATGCGCAGAGTGCGGACCAGGCGTTGCAGGATCTTTTCGGCTGATTCCGGGCCGAAAGCCGTGACCAGCAGACGCTTGGCCTGGTCAAGGCCGCCCTTGCGGGCGAAGTCCCGCGCCGCCACCATCTGCTGGAACTCTTCGAGGACACTTTGAGCCTGGTCCGGGCTCACCACAGTGGTGCGAGCCACCTCCCGGCTGACCACCTGGATCTCTTCTTCCGAAAGTTGGCGCATCAGCTCGGCGCCGGCCTCCGCGCCAAGTGTCATCAGAAAGATGGCCGCCTTTCGCAGGCCCGAGATGTGTTCCGGAGCTTGTTGTAAATCCAGACTCACGGCAGCCTCAATCCTAACTTTTCACGCGGCGCCAGAAACCCTCGGGTTCATTCCGCATGCTCATCCTCGCTGAACCATGTTCTGAACACCTGGGCGGAGGCTCCCGGCTCTTTCTTGATGGCATGTCTCAGCCGCCCCGCCAGGACGTCCGCTTTCTCGATCGGGGCCGGCGGCAGTTCTGGGTAATCGGGCGCCGAGTCCACGACCGGCCTCTCTCCCTGCTGCCCGAGGGGTGCTGCTCCATCGGGAGTCTCGCCTGCGGGCAACTCCGCCGGTAAGCCGACCTTGAACGCTCGGCGCCGCTTTCTCCGGGTTAGCCAGATCGCCGCGGATACCAAAAGGAGCAGAAGGCCGGCGGCCATGGCGGCCAGGTACAGCACCTTCTGTGGGCCTCCGAGCTGCTCGACCCAGACTGGCAGCGGCGAGCGCGGGCTGGCAGGGGGACTGGCGGGCTCTTCCTGGTTCAGCGTCGATTCAAAAGGCAAGCTTTCGAGAATCAGTTGATCGCCGCGCTCGCTGTTCAAGCCGACGGCGGCAGTAACCAGACTGCGGATCGCGGTCAGCTTCTCGGCCGACGGCGCCTCGACGGTGCGGCGCATCACGGCGCCCGTCTTGGCCCACTTCACGTCGTAATCCACCAGCACGGCCACGGACATGCGCTTGACGGTTCCTTGCGGCAGCCGCGTTCGCCGCACCATACGGCTCGATTGGTAAGTGATGTTCTCGGTCTGGCGGGAGAGCCTGCCTTGCGAGGTAACAGGCTGCGATGTCGGGCGGGGGAGGTTGGAGGCAGTTCCGGGAACCCCGGACGCGCCCCCGGCGCCGCTCGTCTCATCTGTCTTCTGCGAGGTAACCATCACCGAGCGGGTCGGGTCGAACGTCTCCTCGCTCTGCTCGCCGCTGCTGAAGTCGCAGTCCAGCGCGGCGCTGGCGCGTACCTTCTCCGGGCCGAGCAGCGGCTCGAGCGTCATGTTGATCTTGGCCACCAGATCCCGTTCCAACGCCTGCCGGTATTCCAGCGTGGCTTCCGAGGCCTGCTCGCTCTCCGGATCAGCCTGCCGGCGGGGCCGGTTGAGCAGGTTCCCCTGCATGTCAAGCACGGAAATCGCCTCTGGCGCCAGGCCTTCCACCGCGCTCGCAACCAGGTTGGTGACGGCCATGACGTTCTGCGGGGTGAGGCGCGAACCAAGCTTGAGTTTCACCATCACACTCGCCTTGGCCGGCTGCCGGGTCTGCAGGAAAACGGAATCTTTCGCGAAGGTGAGGTGTACCCGGGCCTGCTCCACCGCCGACAGGCACATCACTGAGCGCTCCAGTTCGCCTTCCAGCGCGCGCCGGAAATTAACCTGCTCGGTGAACTCCGTAGCCCCAAAATCGGTTTTGTCAAACAACTCGTAACCGATGCGACCCTTCCGGGGCAACCCGGTCGCGGCCAGCGACAGCCTCAATTCGGCCACCTGCGCCGAGGGGACCAGCACCGTCCGGCCGTCTTCCGACAGCCGGTAGCGCGTTCCGCTTTCTTTCAGTCGCTGGACCACGGCGCCGGCGTCTTCGGTTTCGAGGGCCGTGTAGAGAGGCCGGAGATCGCTCTCGCTCCTCCAGCGGGAGAAGTAGAACAGACCCGCTCCCACGACCACCGCCACCAGCAGAATGCTGACACGCTGGCTGATGGACAGGCTCGCCAATAACTTTTTCAATTGCGGCATTCGGCGCGGTCCCGGAGCCTATATCTGCATCCGCAGGATCTCTTGGTAGGCTTGGATCACCTTGTTGCGGGTCTGCAGAAACAGCTCCAGCGCCAATTCGGCCCGCTGCGCAGCCAGAACGGTAGTGTGCAACTCTCCGCCTTCTCCCGCGAGGAAGCTCTCGACGGACTGGGCGGCGTCCTTCCGGGACTGCTCGACCGTTCCGATGGCCCCCTCCACGAGGCTGCGGAACTCCCCGGAGCGGGATGCGCCGGCGGGAACCTGGATGCTCTCGGGCAACGCCATCGGGCGAATCGGAGAAATGGCCGGCATGCTTTACCCTTCTATCAGCGCAGCAGGTCGAGCGAGCGCTGGATCATGTCCTTGACCGCGGTCATGGCGGCCACGTTGGCGCCGTAGTTCCTGGCCGCACCCATCAGGTCCACCATGTCCTCGGCGGGATTGCCGCGCGGAAACGCCACGTAGCCATCCGCGTTTGCGTCCGGATGCCCGGGCAGATAGCGCAGCTCCGGTTCACGGGTGTCGACGATGGTCTCACGCACCCGCACTCCGGTGACGCCAGGTTCCGCCAGAGCCTCGAACACCGAGGAGAAGGGAGACTCCACGGGCTGCGCCTCGAATACCACGTCCTTGCGCCGGTAGGGACCGCCTTGCGGAGTCCGGGTCGTCTCGGCGTTGGCCATGTTCTCGACCAGCAGTTCGGCGCGTTCTCGCTGCGCCGCCATGCCGGAAGCGCTGACCGAAAGCAAAGAGAACAAGCTCATCAGGGCCTACCTTCCTGGATGGCGGACTTCATCGCCGCGATCTCGGAGCGCAGCAAGCTGGAGGCGACATTAAATCGCAGCGCGTTTTCGGCCAGTAGCCGGGCTTCGCGATCCAGGCTCACGTTGTTGCCGTCATTCCTGGTTTTCAGCCCCGCCACCTCGATGGCGCGCGGCGCCGCCCCTTCAATCTGGCTCAGAAACTCCGTCTGGAAGTCGAGGTCCTTGGTCTTGTAGCCGGGCGTGTCGGCATTGGCGACATTGGAGGCGACCAGCGTCTGCCGGGCGCTGACCAGGTCCATGTAGTGTTCCAATTGGGAGGCGAGACGATCCAGCATGGCACTCGTGCTTAATGCACGCCCCCTGCCAGAGCGAATGAACCTGATTAGAAGGAGATGCAGCCAACGCCGGGTGACGTGAAGTTGTCACCGCCAAACTCTCGCCGGACCGTTCAGCCCTCCAGCTTGAAGGTCGGTGCGGATCCCGAGGCGAGGCCGCGGTACCGCCGCCCCACCGAGAGCCGCATCAGTTCGAGGGCGGCATGCGCACGGCCGGCGCGGACCATCCGGGTTGCCCAGCGCAGCAAGCCGACCGACCGCCGGATGATTTCGACTGCCTCTGGGTCTCCCGAAGGGCAGTGGCCGGCGGCGTCCTCCATGGCGCGGACGTAGTGGGCCACGAGATCCCGCGCCTCCGCGTAGGAGCCGGAATTGACCGCCCGCCGCAGGCTGGCATCGGCCTCCTCAAGCCCGCTCAATAGCCGTTCCTCTGAATAGTCGACATCGCATCGATCAGTCCGTTCATGAATATGACCTGCTGCTCCATCGAGGCGATCAGCGCGTCGGCGGCGGCCATGCGCGCCTCGAGGTTCTTCTCGAGACTGTCGATGCGTGTTTGTTCCTCCGCGATGCGGGCGTCCTGCTGGGCCAACTGGGCCTGGAGGGAGCTTACAGCTGTCTTGACGACGCCTTTGGTCGAGTCCTCGAGGCCGGTCATCAAGTCGCTCGCGTACTTCATGAAACCGCCTGTCGAGGAACTGCCGAGGAGACTCGACAGCGCCTCGAACTGCCCGTCGGTGGCCGTGTTGAACGCCGCCGTGTCCAGTGACAGCTTCCCTATACCGTCGAAGCCGAGCCCCAGGGACGAGAGCGAGGAAAGGGCGCCGCTTCCCGAGGAATATCCAATGAGGTCGCGCAGCGACTGGGACAGGGTGTACAGCATCGAGGAGCCGCGTAGCGCGCCGGCGTCCTCTCCGTGATACTTGTCGATTTCGTCCACGGCCGCGTTGTAGGCGCTGGCAATGGCGGCTAATGCGTTGCTCACCGCCTGTGTGTCGTGGGCGACGGTAATCTGCGCAGTGCCCGCTTTGAGCATCGTCACCGTCAGCCCTGGCGCTATGGCCACGCTGCGCGAGTCGCTCTCAATCGCCAGGGCGGGCTGACCGTTCACCCGGTAGGTGGCCGGGGCCCCGCCCGACGCTGTTCCGAGCAGGTCCGTGCCGGGCAATGCCAAGGTTCCGTCGTTTACTTGCACCGGGACCGCGCCGAGTTTCGTGCTCGTCACCGAAAGACGATAATCGGGTGCCAAGGAGGACCCGATGTTAACGATCGTCGCGTCCACCGCGGCTGGGCTGGCGTTGATGGCCTTGGCGAGTTCCACCAGCGTGTTCGCCGCGGGCACGATTTCGTAGCTGACGCCACCCACCGTCAAGGTGAAGTTGGAGGACGCGCTGATGCTGGCGGCCGCGGGATCGCCGACCTTCGTCAGACCGTCCGTGCTCATGCCTGACGCGTAGGAGCCGAGGTCGACGACTTCCAAGCTGTAGACCCCTTGAAAAGCGCCGCTCGCCACGGTGGTGCTGGCAATGGCGCCGTCGGAGATCGAGGAGCTGTAGGATGCGGTCGCCGATCCCAGGCCGTTGAGGGCGCTCTGAAGAGACGTGAATCTGGCGTCCAAGCCGCTCATTGCCGCCGACTGATCGCCGAGCGCGATCTTCTGGGTCTGCATCTGGGCCATCGGCAGCGAGGCGATGGCCACGCTGCGGGCGATGATCTGCTGGAAATCGGTGGCATAGCGGCTGGTGCCGTTGAAGATCGAGCCTGCACCGCTGGTGCTCATAAGTTCCCTCCGGTGTTAAGGCCGGCCCGGCTCGGCCGTAGCCGGACCGGCCTTCAACCATCCCAAGCTTACGCGCGCAACAGCGCCAAAACCTGCTGCGGAGCAGAGTTTGCTTGGGCCATGGCCGCCATCGAAGCCTGCGACAGCACTTGGACCTTGGTCAGGTTGGCCGCCTCCGACGCCACGTCCGCGTCCCGGATGCGCGACTCGGCGGTCGAGAAGTTGGAGATCTGCGACTGTGCCAGGGCGATCGAGTACATCAGCTTGTTCTGGCCGGTTCCGACTTTGCCCTGGACCATGCCGAGCCTCGCTGCTGCAATGCCGATGGCGTTCAGAGACGTCATCGCGTTCGCGGTCGGGTCGCTGCTTGCCGACTTGGCGTTCACGGTGAGACTCGCACCGCTCGCGATGCCGGCGAGACCGCCGGTGCTGCCGTCCGCCGCGCCGCGCGTCGCGGTGAAAGCGGTGGCGCTCTGGAACATTACTTCGTTGCCGATCCGGACCACGTCAATCCCGCTGCCGGTCAGCCCGGTCTTGAGCGCGTTGTAGGTCAGCTCTATAGTCTGCACTATCAGCGTGATGTTGATCGCGCTGCCCCCGGCCGGCGTGAAGGTCAGGGTTTGGGGGGCTACGGTGACCCCAGTCAACGTTCCGCCGTCGCCGTTGTACTTGCCCGTGTTGACGAGCGAGTTGGCATCGGTGATCGCCGCCTGGATCTGTGTGCCCGCGCCGACCATGGCGTCCACCGCAACCGTGAAGGAGTTGGACGAAGATGCCTGCAAGTAGCCAGTCGTGGCATTCAGCGAGAAAGTGACTCCCGTTCCGCTTAGGCCGGCGTTCAACTGGGTGACGATGTCGGTCCCGGCAAGGCCGGCGGTGGTGCCGACGACTGTGATGCTGGTCGTGCCCGTGGTGGTGGCGACCCGGTAGGTCTGGGTGCTGTTCGTATTGAGGTAGAGGCCGGTGAGCAAACTGGCGCCATTTACAGCCACCGGTGAGGTGGTTCCGGACACGCCTGTGCTCGTGAGCTGGAGGCCGCTGGCGTTGACGACGTTGGCGGCGGCCGACAGGTCGATCGCGATCTTGCTGTTGGCCTGCGCCGACCCGCCGCCGATGAACACCGAGATGGCGGTGTTGTTTCGATTGGCGTTGACGTCGCCGCTTCCCAGGCCGATGTTGGCCGCCTGCCGGTCAATTTCAACTAGCAGGTCTTGGTACTCCGTGTTCAGGATCGTACGATCGCCGGTGAACGTGGTGGATGCCGACTGCGTCGCCAGCGTCTTCAGACGGTCGAGAATCTTCGTCATGTTGTTCAACCCGCCATCGACGATCTGGAGCTGACTCAGGCCGTCGTTAGCGTTGCGGACGCCCTGTGTCAGTTCTGCGATGTCGCTGCGGAACTTGTTGGCCACCGACAACCCGGCGGCGTCGTCGCCCGAAGCGTTGATCCGGTAGCCGGAAGTCAGCCTCTCGATGGTCTTGCTCTGGAATTCGTTGGTCACACGGAGATTTTCCTGTGCGACGATAGAGTTCACGTTAGTTTGAATGGAAATCGACATTGCTCTTTACGTCCTTGTTTTGAGATGTCCCGGCATCGTGCCGGGCGGCTGATTTCTCAACCGTTACAAGGCGTATCGACGCTGCCGCCGGCGTTTTGAGGAATACTTTCGAAGCCAGACTCGATCGCCCCGGCCCTGATCCGCTCCACGAGGCTCTGAACCGTTTCCCGGGTGACTCCCTGGGCGGCCATCAGGTTCTCCTCGCGGGTGAACCTGATCTCCTTGCGCAGGACCAGAATCTCTCTGGGGGCCGTAATGCCGAGCTTCACCTTGCCTGGTCCGGCCTCGAGGATCTCGATTTCGACGCCGTCGCCAATCAGGACCGACTGCCCCGCTTTGCGGCGAATCACGAGCATGGCGCCTCGAGGTTCTGGGCAAACATGGGGTGCTGGTGCGAGTAGGACGAATCCGCCTGAACGGACTGAACGGCTAGACACTTCCGCCAATTGATGATGATCGGCGAGAGCAAATTGGCGGTAGGCGGGCGGTCCTGGGCCAGCGAGACCACCGCCAAACAAATGGTATCCTCGCCGGCTACCGGCTGCCGGTCCTCAGCCAGGTCCAGTGTGTGAAGCTCTTCGGCAGTCAAAGTGAGTTCGTAGTCGGGCAGGATCCCCTGGACCGGCACGGCGATGAAGCACAACTCGGGCCGCGACAAGCTTTGCAGAAAGACAACCGGCTTGTTGATTTCCTGCTCGATGAGCAGGAAGCGGCGCTCCTTTTCGAAGCCGGGAAGTCCCAGCGGGAATTCGATCACCGACTCCGGCTGGTACGTGATTTCTCCGAAATACCTTGTTCGAAATCCCGTCATGGGAATGTTGAGGGAGCCTCCCTGGGCGCGCCACAGCCGCCGGCTTGTCATGAGCAGTTTTAGGGCCGAATCGGCGCGCGACGCTACGTGCCCCGCGGCGCACCGGCCGGGCGAGGTTTCCGGGGCGCGGCCTGCGGCTCGGCTAGCATGCCGTTCTGGTTCAGGATGACGAGGTCCACACGCCGGTTCTGGGCGCGGCCCTCTTGGGTTTCGTTGGAGCTCACCGGGACGTTCTCCGCGTAACCGGCGATCGTTAGCCGGCTGCTGGGGACTTCAAATTGGGTTGTCAACAGCTCCAGCATCGCGACGCTGCGTGCGGCGGACAGTTCCCAATTGTTCCGGAAGCGGGAGTTGTGGATGGGCTCCGAGTCGGTGTGTCCCTCCAGGCGTACCGGATTGGGCAGTTCCCGGACGACACGGGCAACTTTGGCCAGGCTCGGAAATGTCGCGCTGTCGATCGTGTCCTGCCCGGAGGGAAAGTAGGTGGCCTGCGGGAGGCTGATGACCAGCCCGCGCGGCTCCAGGCTCAACTTTATTTTGCCGGCTAGGACCTCCGCAGCGAGCTCCCGTGCCAGGAGATCCAGAGACGGACTCAGTTCCGCCACGGGCGGCATTTTGGTGCTCTTCTTCGCCGGCTTCACCTCGCGCCCGAGCACCGCGCTGATCTTCGCGGCGACGGTAGACTCCTCGATTGCCTTTTTCACGGAATCGGAAACCTGCTGGGCGCGGCCCTTGTCCAGGGTCGAGGAGGCGAACATCACCACGAAAAATGCGAACAGCAGGGTGACAAAATCCGCGTAGGACACCAGCCACCGCTCGTGGTTGACGCGGGCCTCGATCTTCTTTTTTTTCACCATCCTGTCTCGCTCAGTTCTTCGCCGGAGCGGGTTCGGGCACCGCCGCTGTCTTGTCCTTGGCTGGCTTGGCTGGCTTGGCGGCCTTGGCGCCGGCATCGTGGCGCGTGTAGGCTTCGAGCTTGCTCCGGATCAGCCTGGGGTTGAGTCCCTCGACGATGCCGCTCACTCCTTCCAGTATCATTTCCTGCATCTGGATCAACCGCTGCGTGCGGGCCCTGATCTTGCTGCCGGCGGGCAGAAAGAATATGTTCGCCGTACCGATGCCGTACACAGTGGCCACAAAAGCCACCCCGATGCCGCGTCCGACCTCTTCGATGTTCTGCAGATTCTTCATCACTTGGATGAGCCCCAGCACGGCTCCAATGATGCCAATGGTAGGCGCATAGCCGCCCGCGTCATCGTAGACTTTGGCTTCCGCGTCGGCGTGCTGTTGCTCGACGCTGATCTCCAATTCCATCATTTTGCGGAGTTCCGTCAGCTCCATGCCGTCAATGGCCAGGTTCAGCGCCTTCTTGAGAAATGGATCCTGGATCGTGTTGGCATCCAGCTCCAGTGAGACGATCCCACTCTTGCGCGCCTTGGTCGCGTACTGGATAATCTCTTCGATCATGGCGTCCGAGCTCGAGGCTTTGTCGAAGAACACCAAAGGCAGCTTCTTGGCCGCACCCATCAGGACTGAGACCGGAGAGGTCACCAAGACCGCGCCCAGCGTTCCGCCCAGCACGATCAGCGCGGCCGTCACCTGGGCAACATCCTTGATGCTCCCACCTTCCAGGGTCAGCCCGCCGAGGATGCCGCCGAAAGCCAGGGCGAGGCCACAGCACGTGGCCCAGTCCGGTTTGGCGCCCGGTCCTTTCTGCTTCGCCGCTGCTTTGCCCGCCATGATTCGGAATTACCCTCTCTCGTTCTCGGGAACGGGCTCCCGCGTGGGATGATAGAAAACACCTTCAAGAACTGAACGGCGGAATTTCGTGGCTCTCTCGACCACCTCCTCGGCGGTCTCCAGGACCATGAACTTCGCCCCGGTTGTGAGCGAGATTACCGTGTCCGGCGTGACCTCGATGCACTCAATGAGGTCCGCGTTCAACACCACGGGCGTGTGGTTAAGGCGTGTGAGCCGGATCATTTGGAACCGCCACTAGCTCATATCGGCGGCAGGATAAGGACTTTGACCGGGTGAGGAAAGATTCGCCCCCACAGCGCTCGCCGTTAAGGCTGGCTGGGGAGCACCCTCTCGACACGGCGATGGCTGACTCGCTCGTCCGCGGCGCGGTTGAAACCTCTCGGCTTATGGGAGATGTACCCGGCTATGGAAAGGCGCGACTTCGGCGAGAATGTCTTTGAAAACTAAACGGCGGAATTCCGCGACCCTCTCGACCACCTCCTCGGCCGTCTCCAGAACCATGATCTTCTCCCCGGTTGTCAGCGAGATTACCGTGTCCGGTGTGACCTCGATGTGCTCAATGAGGTCCGCGTTCAACACCATGGCCTCGTGGTTGAGGCGTGTGAGCCGGATCATAGTAAACCGCCACTAGCTCATATCGGCGGCAGGCTGAGGACTTTTACCAGGCGACAAAAGGTTCGAACCCCCCTAGCGCTCGCCGATGAGGTTGGCAGAGAAAGACCATGACGCAAATCACACCCTGGTCCGACACAGCGCTGCGAGCCCGTCGACTTCTGAGACTTCTCGACCGAAACGATGGCGTCTGCCTGACGCGGGAACTCGACCGCGCGGGCCGGTCGCTCGAGCCTGGGCCGGAGTTGTCCAGCCTCGAAGCGGAGCGTTGGGAGCTTTTCGAGTGTATCCTCGAGAATCTGCGCGGAGCAGACCCGCTCACAGGGGCGGGCGGCACAGAGGTAGGGATCAGCCTTCTCAAACACTTGGCCGGGAGCTGCCGGCCCGGGCAGGTCAAGGGACGTTGAAGGGCAGCGCGTCTCCACGTTCGAAGCACAGGAGATCCACTGGCAGCCTGAACCTGGAAGTCGCGCCAAAAAGCAGCACGCGCCTCTCTACGCAGCTTTGCGGCAGAGCCCCGTCGAGCAGTTGCCTGCGGCGCTGCCTCGAGCCTGGCTGGTCCAGCGCCGCCCCCGAGAAGCCAGCATCGGAGTCATGCATCACGAATTCGGCTACCGGCCGGGTTCATCCAGCAGGACTATCTCCACACGGCGATTGCTGGCTCGCCCGTCCGCGGTGTCGTTCGGATTTCTCGGACTATACGAGCTGTACCCGGCTATGGAAAGGCGCGACTCCGGAATGCCGAAGCGCTTGTTCAGAAGTTCCAGAAGCTTCAGACCCCGAGCCAGCGAGAGTTCCCAGTTGTTCTTGAAGAGCCGGTTGTGAATCGGGACGGGGTCCGCGTGACCAACCAGACTCACCTTGCTCGGAATCTCGCGCAGCACATCCGCGATCTGGCCTACGGTCGGCAGGGCCGCCGGGTTGATCTCGTCCTGTCCGGAGGAGAATAGCACCGCCGCTGGAAGGCTGATCACCAGGCCCCTCGGCTCCAGCCTCGGATCCAGACCCTGCTGCTGCAACCTGCGCAGCGCCCGAAGAAGTGCCTCACGCGGTTCGGCGCCGGTCGTTGGGCCGAGGGCGGGAGCTGGATTCTCCGAACGGGCAGCCTCGCTGCGTGACACGGCGGGGAGCCCGGCCTTCTGCGAGGTACTCGGGAGCGCCGGCCCGCCATGGCGAGCGAGTCTGCCCAGACCCTGAGCGGCAACTGCGACGAAGAAGATCAGCAGGATGGTCAGCACGTCCATGTAGCTGATCATCCAAGCGTTGCTGACCTCTGCCTCGAAGTACTTCGGTCTAAGCTTCATGCCACTGTTCTCCAGCTAGAGCCTCACAGCGACCCTGGAAGAACTGGCGCCGGGCGCGCGCTGGCTTGCCCGTCGGCCTTGCGCAGATAGGAACTCAGGCGCTCGCGGATAAGCGTCGGATGCAATTGGTCGAACAGACAGAGAACACCTTCGGTGATGAGCTCATTGACCTCGAAGGTCTCGGCGACCCGGGCCCGGATCCGGTGCGCGGCCGGCAGGAGCACCAAATTGGCCAGCCCCAGCCCATAGATCGTTGACACGAAGGCCGTGCCAATGCCGAGGCTTACCGACTCAAGATTCGAGAACCGCCGCAGCACCTCGATCAGCCCGACCACCGTGCCGAGTACGCCGAGCGTGGGGGCGAACCCTCCGGCCACCTCCAGCGTCTTGGCGTCCGCCTCGCCCTGGCGCTCCCGCATGCGCAGCCCGGTTTCGAGGATCGCCTGCAACTCCGCGCGGTCTTTCACGTCCGTCGCAAGCAGCAGCGCCTCTCGAAGGAAGTCGTCGTCCGCCGTCTGGATCATTTCCTGGAGGGCAGCCATGCCCCCAAAGCGGGACGCTCTGGCGTAGGTGATGATCTTTTCGATCAGGGCTTCGCGGTTCACTGGTTGCGTTGAGAACAGCTCCAGAAGCCGCCGCGCGGAATGCAGCAGCGCGCGGCTGGGGGCAGCCACAAGAATGACGCCGAATGTCCCTCCCAGCACCATGACGGCTCCCGTCGGCTGAAGGAAGTACTTCAGCCTTATCCCCGTCGAGGAGATCGCAGCCACGGCCGCCCCGACCGCAATTAACAGCCCGGCAAGAAACCACCCGTCGAGGTGTTTGGAACGGCTGGAGCGACCGGCAGGACTCGGCACCGACTGTGGCAATTCCCTGGACACGGTTTGGGATGCAGACACTGTACCCTCCAAGGCGCACCAGGGGCAATTGAGGGGCCAACAGAATCGCCTCGTGAAATCACGACGTGGGGGCGTGCAGCGAGATCAGACGCGCCAAACTGCTGTCGCTAGAGACCAGGAATTGGCGCAGTGCTCCGAGGGTTACCAGGTTCTTCGGATGAGTCGGAAAGGACAGATGAGGCGGTTGCCGAAGGGGGATGTGGCGGGCAGGTTCCGTGCATCCGTCAGACCCTCGGGCTGAAGCCCGCGTAACGAACTGACCGCCTAGCCGGCTCAATCCGGGCCGTGTGCCCGTTCCCCGTTTGCGGCACTTCCCTTCGGACTGCTGGCGGGCTCGCCGGCGGCCCCAGTTCCCTTCCCGGCGGGTGTCACCATGTACTGGACAATCACTGAGATGCGGCGGTTGGAGGCGTCCTCGGGCTTGTCCGCCTTGCGGAGGTGCTGATCGGCGTAGCCTCTGACCTGCGTCACCTGGTTGCTGCGGAGACCGTTTAGCTGCATCAGCCGCCGGGCTGCGTTGGCGCGGTCCGACGAGAGTTCCCAGTTGCCGTATTCCCGGCGGCCCGGGAACGGCTTGGCGTCGGTGTGCCCCTCGATCGACACGTTGTTCGGCAGCTTGCCCAATTGCTGCGCGAGCTTGATGAGGATTTCCCTTCCGGTGTCGGTCGGCTGGGCATTGCCGCTGAGGAAGAACGTCCCCGCTTCGGATTCCATCAGTTCAATCCGCAACCCCTCGGCGGTGATTGTCATCTCGATCTGATTTTTCAGGTTCTCGAAGGATGCCACTTTACGGACCTCCTTCTGCAGCTCCTCCTTCAGCTTCGCCATGTCGTCATTGGAAAGGGCGAAGTTTTCGCCCGATCCCATCATCCCGCTGCCGACTTTTTTGGAGGTCCCGGTCGGGTCCCTGAAGTACCCGCCCACGGCCTCCTGGACCTGCTTGCTGCTGTTCATCAACCACAAGACGATAAACAGCGCCATCATGGCGGTGACGAAATCGGCGTAGGCGACCTTCCAGGCGCCGCCGTGATGCCCCCCGTGCGCGCCTTTCCGTTTGACGATGATGCGAGGTGCGTTCGCCATGGGCATGCTGTGATCCGGTCAAGCGGCCGCCGGCGGCGCGCCCTTACTGCGGCAACTGGCATCGACTTCCTTGAACGTCGGCCGGACATGCCCCGGAATCGCGCGCCGGGCGGTTTCAACCGCCATGATGGGCGGCGCGCCCTTCATGAACGACACAGTCAGTACGCGGAGGATTTGGAAGTAGGCGCGTTCCGCGTCCGCGATCTTCGACATGTTGGAGGCGAGCGGGCCTACCAGCCCGTAACAAAGCAGAATGCCGAGGAAAGTCCCTACCAACGCGGCCGCCACCTTTTCGCCAATCTGTTCCGGAGGCCCGCCCAGCGCCCCCATGGTGATCACCACACCCAGCACCGCCGCCACGATCCCCAGCCCGGGCAGAGAGTCGGCAACGGTGCTGAGAGCGATGATCGGCTCGCTGGCGTGGTGATGCTGGACATCCATGTCGAGTTCCATCATTTGGTCGATGTCGAAAGGATCTACGCCACCCGTCATCAGCATGCGGATGGTGTCGCATACGAAGGCCACAAGGTGATGGTCCTTCAAGAACGCCGGATAGGCCGATAAGACCTGGCTCTTCTCCGGCTCCTCGATGTCGGCTTCCAGAGAAGGAAGTCCCTCGCGGCGCGCCCGGCTGAACAGGTCATACATCATCTTCAGCGTGTCGAGGTAGCGCTGCTTGGTGTACTTTGAGCCCGTGAAGGCGCCGCCAAGCCCCTTCACCATTTTCATCAGGATGTGGACCGGATTGGCGACGAGCACCGTGCCGGCGGCCACGCCGCCGATGATCAGCAGTTCGGCCGGTTGCAGCAGAACGGCTATCTTTCCGTGCTCCATCAAGTAGCCGCCGATCACCGCGCCAAATACGACCAGGATTCCGATAATCGCAAACATGGGAATTCAGCACCTGCCCTCACCGTCGGACGTCAGACGATCGTGACGCAGTTACCACCTCCCGCCAGACTGGCGCACAGCGCTTCCTCGGACCGACCCAAGATCGAGTCGGCGGCGTCGCCGGGCCCGACAGCGGTCCCGCCCACGGAGATCGTGACGGGAACCGGATCTCCCCACCAGGACACGGTCACAAGCCCGGCCATCTTTCTGAGCAGTTCCGCGACCCTCACCACCGCCGCGGCCGGACAGTGCACCGCGATTGCCAGGAATCTGTCGCCCGACCGGCAGCCGACCAAGTCCGTGGGGCGGAGCGTCTTCACCAGCGTCCGCGCGGTCACCAGCAGCATCGCATCAGCCGCGGTCTTGCCGCGGTTCCTCCTGTACTCGTCCAGGTGATCCACAGCAATGCTCAGAACGCCGAATGGGATGTGGTCTTCCGTGTAGTACCGCAGATGCTCGTCCAGGCGGAGCCGGATCGATGCGTCGTCCGGGAGGCCGGTAGCGCTGTCGAGCAGGCCGTGAACCGCCGAGTCGTGGACGAGCAGGTGGGGGTCGGGCAAGGCTCGTTCGTCGAAACTCCCCGCTGCGCCGATGATGAGTCCGTCCGCGTTTCGGACCGGCACGGCCCGAACGCGCATCGGGATACGCTGTCCCTCTTTGTGACGTAGGAAGACGTTCACCTCCCGCGGCACACCGTCGCGCAGGGTCTCTGCCATTGGGCACGACTCCCCGGACAGAATCACGTCGTTCTCGTCGCAGAGGGCCAGGATGTCGTCCTGGCAGTTCCTCCCGAGGACCTCCTGCCTTAGGTGACCCGAGATCTTCTCCGCACCGTCGTTCCACACAATGATCTTGCGGTCGCGATCGACCACGTAGATTCCGGTCGCCAGACTTTCCAGTATGACCCTGAAGATTTCCGGCTCAAGCGGCGGCACGCGGCACCTCCTGTGTACTATCGGCGCGGATTCGTTTTTGCATGAGACGCAGGGCGGCGCCGTACCTACAGCACACCCGCCGCGGTTTCTTCCACCAGGAAGGCCCTCTTGTTCCCGGCGCTGACCACTTGGCCGCGGAACTTCAGGTTGCCGTTCACCAAACAATCCAGCAGCCGCGCAATCGGAAAATCGAACGGCAGCACGTCGCCTGCTTCCAGGTCCAGCAAATCGCTCAGAGACAGCTTCGGGCCGCGCAACCTCACGTCCGCCTCCAACTGCGCCGGGAGGATCAGCTCCAGCATGCGCGCCTGGTCGGCCTCGCTGGTGCGGTCCTTGCGGCCAGTGCCTTGGTGCGCGAACTTGTTCCGCATCATCTTGATAATCAGCGAAGGGATGGCCAGCTTTATCATCCCGATCGTCTCCCCCATCCGCACCTCGATGCCGGTGGCCACAAAGGCCTCCTTCGGATCCAGTACTTGCAGCAACTGCGGCTTGGTCTCCATCGACTCCACCTTGAAGTCGATCGTGGTGATGGTCTCCCAGGCTTTCTTCAGATCCTGCAGGATGATGCGCAGCAGCCCGTCCAGTAGGTTGCGCTCGATTTCGGTGATTTCCCGGTCCAGCGGACTGGTGTTCTTGCTCTTGCCCCCCAGCAGGATCTCCAGAATCGGGAAGGATAGGGCTGGATTCAACTCCAGGACCGCGCTCCCCTCGTACGGGTACAGCCCCAGGCAGGCCAGGCAGGTCGGGGAAGCCAGCCCGTCCAAAAACTCAGCGTAGGAGAGCTGCTCCACGCTGACCAGGCTGACCGCGAGGTACGTACGCAGGTAGGCCGAGAGGCTGGAAGCCACATTCCGCACGAAATTGTCATGCAACAGCCGGACGGCGTGCAGTTGCGAATTGGAAATCCGGTCCAGGCGCCGGAAATCGAAAGGAACCACCTTTGGCCCGCCCGTATCAGCCCTCCCACGCTGCTGCATCTCGCGAAGTACGGCGTCGATTTCCTGTTGTGAGAGTTGCCGGCTCAAAGAGCGCCCGTCCCCCTATTACATCGGCCAACCGATGCCGATCTTTAGGCGCCGGAGGCCCAGACTGGCTTCGATCCTGCTGAACCGGTATTCGAAGCCGCCGCGAAAACTCTTTCCTTGAAATCCCTGGGATGCCGCGGCCACCACCGACCAGCCCTTTTGGTGACAGGCCCCATTCCCGATGTACTCTACGGGCAGTTCCACCTTCAGGGTCGAAGGTCCGGCAGGAAGAGTCTGCTGGATGAATGGCCGGCGTCAACTACTTTCCCCAATTTTAGTTGTCCCTGAACAACCGATTCCGTCCGCGGTCATCGAATCTTCAGTCCCCAGGCAACTCCGTGATCCGTCCGTAAGCGCGGCCCCTATCCCGTCGCCGGGAGCGGCCCCGCGCCTTCCGGCCTCTGCTCCTCCTCCGGCCAGTAGTTCAGCGGATCCGCGCACTCGCCGATGACCTCGGCATCCTCGCGGTAGGGCTTCCATTGGTGCTCGTGCAAACGCCGAATCTGCTCTCCCAGCGTGGGCGTCATCCGAACGCTGATCGCGAACGCGATCGGCCCTGGCGGCCCATCGGTGCGCTTTTCATCCCGCAGCCAGTTCGCCAACTCGCGCTCCCAGCTTTCGATCACGGTCGAATCCAGATCGATGGTCGCGATGCGTTGATCCGAACAACGCCGCCCAGCGCGTTCAAAACCAGGAAGCTCTCCGCATAGCTGGCCTCGTCCAACCCGCGCTGCCGTTGCTTCAGGTGCACGTACTGCTTCACGCTCCCCGGCACGTTGAATGAACGGATCGCGCGTACGAACAGTGGAATGCCCGCGTATGCCGCCAGGCACTCGTCCAGGGGCTCGGGGTCCAACTCGAACAGGAACTCGCCTTCAGCGGGCGAGGGCTTCGGCTTGTGCGGCAGGCTCATCGGCCCGTAGCTATGCAATGCAACACCCAACGAGTGAAAATCGCCATCATGCCCCCGGCCCGCCATCCCAGCCTCCGAGCTTTACTCCGATTTCACTTACCGACGGATCACGGGCTACTCAGGCCTTCGATACGGTTTCATACTGCTCCCTGATTCATGAAAGTTGTTCACTGCTGTCCAAATTAACGGGCTAACTGAGCGCGACTGAGCGCGGCGGCTGGCGGCTATTGAAAGGCTGAGCTCCTGATAGGCTGGATTGGGTTCCGGAAGAACCAATTCAACCCCAGGAGACTCAACCTAGGTACAAAGTATGCAGCATTTTCTCGCAGGTGTTGAAGCTGTTTTCGCGCAGGGACTTCGAGAAGGCGGTCAAGGAGCACAAGGCCGAGCGGCACGCGCGGGGCTTCACCAGTTGGGGCCAGTTCATGGCCATGCTGTTTTGCCAGTTGGGACGCGCGCATTCGTTGCGCGAGATTTGCGGCGGTCTGGCGTGCGGCGAAGGGCAGTTGAAGCATCTGGGAGTGCCGGTGGCGCCGCAGAGGTCCACGCTGGCCTACGCGAATGAGCATCGGCCGTGGGAGCTTTACCAGACGATGTTCGAGCAGACGCTGTTCAAGTGCCAGGAACTGGTGCACAGCCAAGGCGGGGACAAGAGGTTCCGCTTCAAGAACAAGCTAAGGCGCTGAAGCAAACGCTGAAGATCAAGACGTTTGTGGGGACCAGCGCCAATGCGGTCAGGACTCAGGTGTGGACGGCTCTGATCGCCATGCTGGTGCTGAAGTACCTGCAATTGAAATCGGCGTCCTCCTGGTCGCTGTCGACTCTGGCCGCGCTCCTGCGGCAACCATTGTTCTTCTATCGCATTCTGTGGGCGTGGCTGGACGACCCTTTTCAGGCCCCGCCAG
Source organism: Bryobacterales bacterium (assembly GCA_963798455.1). GTDB lineage: Bacteria > Acidobacteriota > Terriglobia > Bryobacterales > Bryobacteraceae > CAWCTD01. Next base: position 823,114 of record CAWCTD010000003.1, on the reverse strand, counting down.
TTCTGGCCGGGGTGCACGACGACCCGCAGCAACTCGCGATCGCGTGGTAGGCCCAGTTCGACAGCAGAAAACGGGCCAAAGGGAGCGGCATTGATTTCAGGGGGCATGTGACCCGGTAATTCGGACAGCAGCTTGAAAGGACGCTGGGAGGTGCTTACTTCGGCCTAGGTCGAAGCGCCGTCGCGCGACCAGGATCCGTGTTGGATTATGCCCACGTCTTCAATGGGCGGAAAGCGGTCACACATCCAATTTGGACACGAGTGGGCCGGGATAGAGGAAAGGGGCAGGTAGACGGAGAAGTAACCCCTGCTGTCGGTCTTTCCCTCCACGCCCGTGACTTCAGAATGCATGCGGACCCCCGCTACAGGCCGGCAGGTCTCCGCATCAACAACGAAACCGTACACCAGCGAGTAGCCGGGACGCACCCGCCCAAAACCGTCAGTTTGCAGCTTGAGCGACTCGGGGCCTTCCAGCGTGAGCGTCGCCCTTATCCCATACCCCGTCTCAACATCTCGCGCCCGAATATCGATGCTGCCCGAAGCGCCCCAAGCTCCGGACACAGCGAACAACGCGAGAACCGCAACCGCGACTTTAGACCTGTACGTGTCCTCCCTTGGAGATTTCGTAAGTAGGCCCAGATAACGCCAACCCTGACATGGCCTTAAGGTCCTGCGGCCCGGGATTTCCGTTACGGCTTCTTGTCGGCCTCCATTCTACAGCCAACTGGACAATTATTGACCTATTCTTCTTGTAGTCCCGGGATCTGGGTGGGGGGCTTGGTGGCGCTTCCGACCCCGCAGTGACTACTCCAGATTCAGCGCCTTGAGCGCCGTGAGGATGACCACGTCGCGCTGGGCTTCGACTTCGTCGCCTTGGGCCACGCCGAGGGCCTGGTTGAAGATCTCGGTCTTGAGGCGGTTCACGGTCCAGTTGCGCACCTCGGACCATTCCGCCACGCTGGGCAGGACCTTGCGTCCGGCCAGGAATGCCTGGAACTCGTCCAGCACCGGCGGCGTCACTTCGAAGCTCTCCGAGACGCCAGGGTGCTCGCGCAGATACTCGGTCGCGAAGGTAGTGAAGGCGCCGCTGGCGTCGAGAAAGATCTGGAGCCGGGTCGGAGGCTTCTCCTGGACAAGGTAATCGGGCTGGATCCCGCCGCCGCCCCGCACCACTCTGCCAGAGTCGGTCCGGAACTGTTGGGGCGTCCGTGAGGACCCGGAGTCCGGCGCGCTGAGCTGGCCACTGGAAAGCGGTTTCTGGATGGACCGGCCGCTGGGTGTGTAGTAGAAGGCGGTTGTCAGCGCCAGCCCGGTCCCATCCGAAAGAGGGAATACCGATTCGACGAGCCCCTTCCCATAGCTCGGCGTGCCCACGATCACGGCGCGGTCATGATCTTGCAGGCAGCCGGCGACGATTTCGGCGGCGCTGGCGCTCTTCTCGTTGACCAGCACGGCTAGAGGAAACGTGTAGGGCGAGGCGTCGTCCGGAACCTTTTCCTGCGTCGCCTTAACGGAGCGGCCGCGCACGGCCACCAGGGACTGGCCGGGCTTGAGGAACATCGAGGCGGTTTCCAGGGCGACCGGCAGCAGGCCTCCCGGGTTGTTGCGCAGGTCGACAACCAGTCCCTTGAGCTGCCTGCCGCCCAGCTTCTCTATGGCTTGCTTGAGGTCGGCCGCTGTCTGGGCATCGAAGCTCGAAACGCGGACATAACCTACGCCGGGCCGCAGGAAGAAAGCTCGTTCGACGCTCGGGCTCTGCATGTCCTCAGGCGTCAGGACAAACCGAAGCGTCCGCGCGCTTCCGGGGCGGCGGACGTCCAGGGTCGCCGGTTTCTGATGCGATTCCCCGAGCAGCCCGACCAGTTGTTCGAAGGCCAGGCGGCCGAGCGCAATCCCGTTGATGGCAACGATCTCGTCCCCCGGAGACAGGCCGGCTTTCGCCGACGGCGTGCCCGGCAGCGTCTGCAGTACGATCACGCGGCCCGGCAGCACGCTCACCACGCTGCCGAAGCCTTTGCTGACGGACGCCTGGAGCTTCTGAAGCTGCTCGAACTGGTCCGGATCGAAAAAGACCGAGTGCGGATCGAGCGGGCGCAGCATGGCGGGAATCGCGCCGTCGTAGATGGCTTTGGCGGGATCAACCGGGTCGGCGGCCTCGCGCTCGACGGCGGCGTACACCTCGGTAAAGTTGCGGATCTCGGTCTCGAGATCCTGGCCGAAGGCGGAGGCGGAGGCAAACAGGAGCGCTGGAAGAAAGAACCGCATTCCTCACCTGTTGTAGCGGGTCGATCTCCGCGCCTGGTGGCGCTCGAGCGCAAGCTCGATGAGCCGGTCGATGAGTCGCGGGAACGGCAGGCCGCCGGCGGCCCACATGCGGGGGAACATGCTGATGGGGGTGAAGCCGGGGATGGTGTTGATCTCGTTGATGTAGATGCGCCCCGTGGACTCCTCCAGAAAGAAATCGACGCGCGCCATCCCCTCGCACTCGACCGCGCGGTAGCACCCGACAGCCAGCCGGCGCACCTCGGCGGTCTCCTCCGCGGTCAGCTCGGCCGGCACCCGGAACTGGGCCGAATCGAGAAGGTACTTATCTTCGTAGTCGTAGAATTCGCGCGAGGGCAGGACTTCGCAGGGAAGTGAAGCGGCCGGGTTCTCGTTGCCCAGAACAGCGCACTCCAGTTCGCGTCCGGCGATGGCTCGCTCCACGATGATCTTGCTGTCGAATTGAGCGGCCGCCTCCAGCGCCAGGCGCAACTGGTCGCGCGTCTTCGCCTTTGAGATACCCACGGAGGAGCCAAGATTGGCGGGCTTGACGAACACCGGCAGATCCAGGCGATGCAAGACTTCGTCCACGTCCATGGCGGAGCGCGGCAGGGTCACGCACTCCACCACGGGCAATCCCCGCTCCCGGCAAACGCGCTTCATCGCGTCCTTGTCCATGGCCAGTGACGAGGCCAGCACGCCCGCCCCGACATAGGGCAAATCCGCCAGTTCCAGCAGCCCTTGCACGGTGCCGTCTTCGCCGAAAGTGCCGTGCAGGACGGGGAAGACCACGTCGATTCCGGGGTTGGCGCCGGGCTCGGGCAAAATGGGGCGCGGATCCCACTTCCCTTCCCCGCTTATGAAGAACCGTGAGATTTCATACTTGCCGGCGTCCATCGCGGCCATGATGGCCTCGGCGGAGCGGAGGGACACTTCGTGCTCCCCGCTGCGGCCGCCATAGATCAGCGCCACCCGCAGCTTCACAAGATCCTCTTCCCCATCGCTGACATCACCAGTTCCACCGCCAGGACGGCGGTGCGGTTGTGCTCGTCGATCACGGGGTTGACCTCCACGACGTCCATGGACATCATCTGGCCGGAATCGCAAATCAACTCCATGAGCAAGTGGGCCTCCCGGTACGTGATTCCCCCGCGCACCGGCGTGCCGACGCCCGGCGCTTCGCGCGGATCCACCGAGTCCATATCCAGGGAGACGTGAAAGCCCGCCGTGCCGGAGGAGGCAATCTGAATCGCTTCTTCGACGATCGCGCGCAGGCCGCGCTCGTCGATGTCCCGCATGGTGAAGGCGCGAACGCCGGAGTTCTTCACGTGAGGCTTTTCGAGCTGATCCACTTCGCGTACGCCGGCCAGCGCCACGTTCCGGGCGGCAACTTTTGGCGGGGGACCGTAAATATGGGTCAACGGGCGGGGGCCCAGGCCGATCAGACAGGCCAGCGGCATCCCGTGGACGTTGCCGCTGGGACTGGTCCGGGGAGTGTTCATGTCGGCGTGCGCATCGATCCAGATGAGCCCCAGGGACTGTTTGCGTCCGCGCAGGAACCGTGACATCCCCGAAACCGTGCCGATGGCCACCGAGTGGTCGCCGCCGAGGACCAGCGGAGCCTTGCCCTCGGATGCGGCCTTTTCCACCGCTCCGGCCACGCGGCGGCAGGTCTCGACGATCTGTGGCAGATAACGCGATCGGCTCGGGCCGGCGGGCAGGCTCTCAGGCTGGTGTACCGGCACGTTCCCAAAATCCTCGACCTGGTAGCCAAGCGATGCCAGCCACTTGTTGAGGTCGGCGACCCGCAGCGCCGAAGGGCCCATGTCCACGCCGCGGCGCCCGGCGCCGAGATCAAGCGGCACTCCGATGATTGCGATGTTCGACTGTTTCATGAGTGCTTACCACCGCTCCCCGACGGTCGCGGTTCAGTGCCTGCACCGAGCCGCGCGCGTAAGCAAGCGGTTCATGGTCTTGTCCGGTACAGCATTCGCGGGAAGGGGATAGTCTCACGCACGTGCTCCAGGCCGCAGATCCAGGCTACGCACCGCTCGACACCCATGCCGAAGCCTCCGTGCGGCACTGAGCCATACTTGCGCAGATCGATGTACCAGTCGAAGGCCTCCTTTTCGAGACCGTGCTCCTCGATTCGCCGCAGCAGAAGATCCAGGTCGTGTATGCGCTGGCCGCCGCCGACGATCTCGCCGTATCCTTCAGGGGCGAGAACATCCACCCCGAGAACCACGTCCGGGCGCTCCGGGTCAGGCTGCATATAGAAGGCTTTGATCGAGGTGGGGTACCGGTCCACCATCACCGGCCGGTCAAAGTCCTCGCTGATCAGCGTTTCGTCCGTCCCACCGAGATCGCCGCCCCACTGAATCTCGCTACCTTTCTTCACGAGGATCTCGACGGCCTGGTCGTAGCTCATGCGAGGGAAAGGAGCTTTGACGGCTTCGAGCTTCGATACGTCGCGCTCCAGCACGGCCAGCTCCGGACGCCTGCGCTCCAGCACCCGTCCCATCATGAAAACGATCAGTTCTTCGGCCACGCGCTTGACGTCCTCCAGCGTGGCGTAGGCCATCTCGGGTTCCACCATCCAGAACTCGGTGAGGTGGCGCCTCGTTTTCGACCGCTCGGCCCGGAACGTGGGGCCGAAGGTGTAGACCTTGCCGAAGGCCATGGCGGTGGCCTCGTTGTATAGTTGCCCGGACTGGGTCAGGTAGAGCTTCTCGTCGTCGAAGTAGTTGACCTCGAACAGTGTGGTGGTGCCTTCGCACGCGGCAGGCGTGAAAATCGGAGTGTCGAGAAGGGTAAACCCGTTCGAATCGAAGTAGTCCCGGATGGCGCGGATCACCTCGTGGCGGATGCGCAGGATGGCGTGCTGCCGCCGGCTGCGCAGCCACAAGTGCCGGTGATCGAGCAGAAAGTCGATGCCGTGCTCCTTGGGGGTGATGGGGTACGGGTCCGACTCCGGGACGCGCTGAAGCACCTCCAGATCCTCAACGTCCAGCTCGTAGCCGCCCGGCGCGCGGGCTTCGGCGCGGACCTTGCCGGTGACGATGATGGACGATTCCTGGGTCAGGTCCTTGATTTTCTCGAAGAGGTCCTCGGGCAACTGGCTCTTCACCGCCACGCACTGCATGATCCCCGTGCCGTCGCGCAAGATGGGAAAGGCGATTTTCCCCGACCGGCGCAGGTTGTAAAGCCACCCGGGAATCACCACGGTCTCGCCGGCGTGCCGGCTGGCCTGCTCGATGGTGATCCGGGGAGGGGTCGAGGCCGGGTTCATCTACAGGCTCTCCAGTTTCTCAAAGATCCGGCCGATGCCCTCCAGCGGGTGCGGCGTGTCCTCCTGTTCGCGCAGCTCCAGCAGCAATGGGTACTGATCGGAGCGAGAGCGGAGCAGTTCCATGGTCTCCGGCCAGTTGATCGAGCCGCCTTCGGCGAGGAATGGGAAAAGATGGTCGTCCGTCACGCCGTTGTTGTCGTGAATGTGGGTGGAACGGATCCGGTCCTTCATGATTTCGAAGGCCGGGCGTATGCCCTCGTTCATGTGGGCGTGGCCGACGTCGAAGCAGTAACCCAGATCCAGATGCGTATCGAGCAGGAAGTAGTCCAGCCGCTCGGCGCTGGAAAAACCGTTGGGGGTGTTCTCGAGCAGGATCTCGACGCCGCGCTGCCGGGCGAAGAGATTCAACTCCTCGAGCGAGGTGAACGCGGCTTCGAATTTCCTGTCGTCGAACTCCTCCTCGGCAAGACCTATGTGCTGGATCAGGTAGCGAAACGGCGCCTTCTCGGCAATTTCCAAGGCCCGCTTGATTTCGTCCAGCATGAGGATCCGCTTGGACTTGACCGGTTCGGTGATGTTGATGACCGCGTGCGGCCCGGAGCGGCCCCACACGTCATCCGTGAAAATCGGTGCGTGCAGGGAGTGGAAACTCAGGTCCGAATCGCGGAAGAAGTATCCCAGCTCCGAGATTTGGGCGCGGTTGCGGTAGTCCACGTGCTGCCGGGCGCAGAAGATCTCCACGGCCGGGATGTCCGCTTCTCGGATTCTCTCCAGCCAGACTGTGGTCAACGGGTGGTTGGCGATGACGTGGGTCGAAAGTGCGTGATTCATCGAGAATACTGATTTTACTATTGCACGTCCCGGCTCCGCCTTCCCCACTCGAACAGAACGATGCCCGCGGCCACCGAGACGTTGAGCGAGGAGATCTCGCCCGCCATCGGGATGCGCACCAGAGAGTCGCAGTGCTCCTTCACCTGGCGATGCAGCCCCTTCCCTTCACCGCCCAGGACCAGGGCCCCAGGTGAAGCGTAGCTGACCTGGTCGTAGGGCTGATCGCCACGCTCGTCGAGACCGTAGATCCAGAAGCCCCGCTCCTTGAGCGTCTCCAGCGCGCGGTTCATGTTGCCTACGCGGACTACGGGCAAGTACTCCAGCGCGCCCGCGGCGGCCTTGGCCACCGTCTCGGTGAGACCGGCGGCGCGGCGCTCGGGGACTAGGACCGCGTCGGCCCCCGCGGCGTGCGCCGTGCGGATGATGGCGCCCAGATTGTGCGGGTCCTCCACCCCGTCGAGTGCGACGAGCATCTTCGCTCCCTCTATCACGCCCTCCAGGGAGGCATAGCGGTGCGCGGCCCCGAGGGCGAGGACTCCCTGGTGCGAGGCGCCGGCCGCCAGCCCGTCCAGCGAGGCTCGCGGCTCGAATCGGAGAGCGATGGACCGCGAGCGGCAAAGATCGATGATCTCCTGGAGGCGCGCGCCCGCCGCGCCGCGCGCAATCAGCACCCGGTCGATGGAATGGCCCGCTCTGAGAGCCTCCAGCACGGAATGAAAACCCACCAGTGTGCCCACGCAGCCACCATGGTAGCGCGATGGGAGGTCCCCGGCCCGCCGCATTTGGTATCATGCCAGTGTCCTTGAGCCCTTCGAACTTTCAGCCATCCGTCTACCAGGTGTGCCGTGAGGGCCGGTTGTGCGGCTTCCTGGTGATCCACTCGCTCTTCCGGGGCGCATCGCGCGGCGGAATGCGCATGGCCAGCGACATCTCCGAAGAGGAGGTGCGCCTCCTCGCGGAGGGCATGACGCTGAAGTTCGGACTGCTCGGCCTGCCTCAGGGAGGCGCCAAGGCCGGCATCCGCGCCAATCCCGACGCACCGGAGGAGGAGCGTTACGAGGCCCTGAGGGAGTTCGGCGAGGCGGTGGCGCCGTTGCTGCGAAGCCGCACATACATCCCTGGTCCCGATATGGGGACGTCGAACGAATTGGTGCGCCGGATGCTGGTCTCCATGGGAGTGCGGGTGAGACACAGAGAGCTACGCGGCGCGCGCTCGGGCTACTTCACGGCACTGAGCGTCTTCTCCGCGGCGCGCCACGCAGCCGCCGCGGCCGGGCTGGAACTGGCCGGGGCAGGTGTCGCGATTGAGGGTTTCGGCAAGGTGGGCGCTTCCCTGGCGGAGCTTTTCGCCGGGTTGGGCGCGCGCGTTGTGGCCATCTCGACCTCGCGGGGCGCTCTCTACCGGACCCAGGGGCTGGACGTACCGGGCTTGGTTCGCGCCTGTCGCCAGCAGGGCAGTGCTTTCGTGGAATCCTTCGCCGGAGGGGAGCGCATCCCCCTGCATGGTGTCTTCAGCGCCCCGGCGGACATCCTTTGCCCCTGCGCCCGCCACAACACTATCACCGCCGCCACGGTGGACTGCATCCAGGCCAAGATCATCTCGCCGGGGTCGAACCATCCCTTCGACCTCGCCAGCGAAAAGGCTCTGGTTGCACGGGGCATTGTGTGCGTGCCCTACTGGGTCGCGAATTGCGGCGGAACGCTGGGCGAGACGATGGAGTTCTCCGGATGGCGGGACGGCGAAATCGCGGAATTCATCCACCAGCGGTTGGAGCCGCATGTGCGCCAGGTGATCCTGGAGTCGCAGCGCTCCGGCCTGACTCCCACGGAGATCGCCAAGCCGAAGACGCTCCAGCGCTTCGCGCGCATGGCGGCGGAGACCAACCGGCCCGGAGTCAAGGGGAGGCTCATGGGCGCCGGGCTGGAGTGTTATCGCCGGGGGCTTGTCCCCTCGGGCTTGGTCCGCGTGCTGTCCCGGCGGTACTACGAGAACGAGGTGCTGCTGCCGTTTGAGTGAGACGGTTTGACGGCGGTCGCGGCAATGTAGTTCGCGGTCCAGTTGGCCGTAGGTAGTTTCGCCAGCGCCTCGCACGCCATGCAAGCGTGGAGGAAGAACCGGCTCAGCCAGGGCGCGCCGATCCGGTCCAGCAGCGCCGCCAGCATTACAGCAGGCGCGCGCGGAACGTGCAACAACGCCGTCATTTCCCGAACCTCAAAGCCGGCCTGCCTGAGAAGGCTGTGCAACTCCCCGGACCGGAGGGTGGCGCCGACCGGAAAAGGGACCAGGCCGATTCGCTTCAACCAGGGCCAGGGCAGGGCGTTGCGCAGCCTCACCAGTGGATTGCCGAGGTTGTCGACTGTAATCAGCAGGTATCCTCCCGACTGCAACACGCGATAGAGGCACCGCAGGGCGGCTTCAATCTCAGCCGCCGTCTGGAAGTGGTCCAAGGTGGAGATGGAGACGACGAGGTCGAAGGCGCCTCTCGCGAACGGCATCCGGCGCGCGTCGCAGGCCACCCCCGCCAACTGCGGATAGCGTGTCATCGCCAACCGGCAGATCGAGGCCGAGGCATCCATGCCACACACCCATCCCGCATCCTCCGACATAAGCGCATAGACGCCCTCTCCTACGGCCTCGTCGTAGCTGTCCGTTTTGAGGGCGGCGCTAAACTTGCGGGCAGGGAGCCGGCCACGAAGCCATTCGCGGTTCAGCCGGTCGCGAAAGATTCGCCAGAGCGGCTGGACCGCCGCCGGGCGGAGCGTGCGGCCAATCTTTTCCCAGTCCGGAGGGGACTCGTCCATCGTCAACTTGTGGTCCTCCTCGCCGGCGAGTTCCTCACTGCTTCGAACTTGCCGCTCGGCGCGGCAACCAGGTCGATGTTAAGGTGATGCCCGCTCCGCTTCTCGCACTCGAAGCCGAGGCGGCCGGTCTCCGTGGTGGAGTAATTCGAGTAGACCTTGACGCCGAACCGGTGCTCCACCAGCTCTCGCCACTCCGGCGCCAGCGTATCCGCCCCATAGAACCACACGCGGGGAAGATGGAGCGAGATCCCCGAGTCGGCCACAAAGCGAAAGAAGTGCTCGAAGTAGGAGCCGTAAGAAAAGACGGCGTGAGGCCGGATCTCCGCCAGCTTGCCTATGACTTCCTCGTACGGGAGAAACGGGTCGAGGAAATACTTGCGGGAGATCCATGCGGATGTGCGCAACCGCCGGTCCCAGAAGGCGCGGACCGCCATGGTGGAGGAGCCCGGCGTGAGAAGGTGCAGTTGCCTGCACACGAAGACCCGCCTGTGGTAGAGAGCGGCGCCAAACAACCGGCAGGGCCGCAAGATCTGTCTGGCCAGATTCAGCACGACTCCCCCGCCGCGGGTGGCGCGAAGCTGTGCTTCAACGAGATAACCGCGGGCGTCTTTCCCCCCTGCGTACGCTCCAACTCCTCCACGAAGCGGACCTCGGCGCTCAGGGCTGGGCCGAACCGCTCGCGGAAGCGGCCGAGCACGTACCTTTTCACGTCCTCCCTGTCGGCGTCCGGAGCCGCTACCAGCGATATCCGAAACCCAGCCGGTGCCACCTGCCGCACCTGGTACTGGACCATCCCCGGATGACCCAGGCAAACGTCGTGCATAGCGGTTGGATGGACGTGCGATCCATCCGGCAACTCCACCACTTCGTCCACGCGGCCCAGCGGCAACGACAGCCGGGGAAGTCTGCGGCCGCAGGGACAGGGGCCGGGAATCCACGAAGCTAGATCTCCGGAGCGGAAGTTCAGCAGGACGGTGCCGCGGTTCACCAGATTGGACAGCACCACGGTGCCCGGCAGTCCGGGCTCAACCTCGCGACCGTCTTCATCAATGATTCGGATGGGGTACAGGTCGATGTTCGCGTGCAGACAATCGCCTTCCTGACACCCAAAGCCGATTTTCAGCGCCTCGATGGACCCATAGACCGTGAACACTGGAACGCCGCACTCGCTCGTGAGCCAGGAAATCGTCGCCGCCGACAGGCGATCCGAGCTGTAAAGCACCGCCTTTGGGCGGCGCCAGTCAGCCCCAGTCCTACGGATGTAGTGGAAGAACATCTCCAGATAGGAGCCATAGGAATAGAGCAGGTCCGGCCTGAAGTCGTTGATCAGGTTTAGGTTTTTTGCCGGGGGATCGCTGAGAAAGACGTACTGGCGCTCAATGCGCAGCCGAGTCGGGAAGCAGCCGTGGTCGCGGACGAACTCCTGGATCTCCCGCTGGCTGGCACCCACCGGCGACACGATCACGGTTTCGCGGTAGCCACTCCACCGCCCCAGAGCTCGCGTCATAATGGCGCGCTCCCGCTCTCCGTGAGCCGCGTTTTGGAACAGCGCGGCAGCGTCGTGCCAAACCGTCTTGGGGGCGCCCGAACTCCCGGAGCTGAGGAGTCCCAGGCACTGGGCGCGGTCCACCGAGCGGCTGACGTAATACTCCGGGTCGCGCCGGAGATCATCATTCTCGATGATGGGAAGCCGGCTCAGGTCCTCCACGCTCCGTATGGCCTCAGGCCCGATCCCGAGCCGGGTCATGGTGTCGCGGTAGTACGGAACATGCCGGTAGGCGTAGCGGACCATCCGGCGGAGGCGCCTGCGCTGCCTCTCGGTGATCTCAGGCATAGAAAGAAAAGGCACGTCCTTCTGCCCCGAAAGGTGAAAGGCCAGGTACGCGCTCCATGCGATGCCTTTGATCACTGTTTCGTGCCGGCTGAGCGACCCCTTGCCGGTCTGTCCCACTGTGGTTATGATAGCGAATCCTTCAGGTGCGGCATCGCCGGCGCAGGTGGCAGGGTCTTACCTTCTGTTACCAGGACCGCCGGTTTGCATCTTCTTCCAAAGACGAGCCAATCGGAGCCGTAAAACCCATGAAAATCGCCATAGTAGCACTGTTGGCCTTGCCCCTGGCCGCCCAGGGGCCGCTATCTCTAAAGGATGCGGCCCGCCTGGCGCTGGACAAGCACCCGTCGGTGGAAGCCGCGGGCGCGGCGGTGAAGGCCGCCGAGACCCGCGTCGAGCAGGCTCGAAGCGGCTACCTTCCGAAGCTGAATTACTCGGAATCCTGGCAGCGGAGCGACAACCCCGTGTTCGTGTTCAGCTCGCTTCTGACCCAGCACCAGTTCAGCGTGCAGAATTTCGCCATCGGCCCCCTGAATCGTCCGGACGCGATGAACAACTTCCAGTCGCAACTGGTCCTGGATCAGCCCCTCTGGGACGCCGGGATGACGAAGAAACAGGTCCGGGGGGCCGAATTGGGTCAGCAGGTTGCGGGGGAAGATCAGCGCGGCACGCGCATGAGAGTGATCGCCGGAGTGGTGAGTGCCTACAACGGCGTCATTCTGAGCCAGGAAGGCCTGAAGGTGGCGAAGGAAGCGGTGCAGTCGGCCGAGGCGGACTTGGAGCGCGCGCAGAATGTGCGAACCGCCGGCATGGCCACCGATGCGGACGTGCTCGCCATTCGCGTTCATCTGGCGGCCATGCGGGAGCAGGAGATCCGCCGCAGCTACGACGTACAGATCGCCCAGGCCGCGTTGAACGAGGCTCTCGGCCTGCCGCTGGACACGCCGCACGATCTGACGACCGCCCTGGTTCCGTTGCCCGCGGTGGAGACGCCGCTGGCGAAAGAAGAGGAAAGCGCCCGCGAGAGCCGACCTGAGGCCAGGCAAGTGCGCCTCGGAGCATCCCTGGCTGAGAATCAATCCGAGATGGCGCGGTCCAGCCTGCTGCCGCAAGTCTCGTTCCGGGTGGCTTTCGAGGCGGACCGGCAGCGATTCATCGACCGCGGGGGCGCAAACTGGCTCGCGGCGGCCTCGCTCCGCTGGAACCTCTTCAACGGCTTCGCCGATAAGGCGCGCATTGCCGAGGCCGGCCAGCAAATCATCCGGGCGCGCGCGGACCAGAGGCAGGTCGACGCAGCGGTCAGTCTTGACGTGCGGCGTGCTTACCTCGACCTGAAGTCCACCGGGGAGCGCATACAGGTCGCCGAGGCGGCCGTGGCCGAGGCCGAGGAGAGCCTGCGCATCGTGAAGAACCGTTACGAAAACGGATTGACCAACGTCACGGAACTGCTGCGCAGCGAGACCGCGCTCTCCGACGCCAGGGTGCGCCGGCTGGCGGCCGTGCATGATCAACGGCTCGCCGCCGCCTCGCTGGAACTGGCCGCGGGAACGCTGTCAGCCGATTCGAGTGTACTGAACTAAGATGCCAAAAAAGGTCGAAAAACGCTTGCTTACGCGCGCGGCTCAGTGCGGGGTACACGACCGCTCACCGAGCCGCGACCGTAAGGGAGCGGTCTCACTGAACTAGGAGCAGCCCATCATGAGAATTCCCCTGCTTACCCTGATTTTCACCATCGGCCTGCTGGTGGGCTGTGGAGAGAAACCGAGCCAGACCCAGACCGCCCCTGCGGGAGTGCCGGTGGCCGTCCAGGCTCAGAGCGTTGCGACGGTCGAGTGGCCGACCACTTACGAAACCACGGGCACGGTGCGAGCCAAGACCGCTGGCGTGGTCTCCAGCAAGGTGATGGGCTACGTGCGCCAGGTGAACTTCCAGGCCGGGGACCGCGTGCGGGCCGGTCAGTTGCTGGTCGAGTTGGATACACGCGACCAGGAAACGCAGGTGCGGCAGGCCCAGGCCGCGCACCGGGAAGCCCAAGACGCTCTCCAAGAAGTTGACGGCGCTATTGCCACGGCCAAGGCCAACCTGGAACTGGCCCAGGCAACATTTCGGCGGATGGACGACCTGTTTCAGAAGAAGTCGATCTCCAACCAGGAGTACGACGAAGCGTCGGCCCGCCTGAAGGTCGCCCAAGCGGGCTCCGAAATGGCAACCGCCAAGCGAGCTCAGGTCGTGGCCAAGGTCAACCAGGCCGCCGAGGGCATCCAAGCGGCCACGATCATGCGGGACTACGCCCGGATCACTGCGCCTTTCGATGGCGTGGTGACCGAGAAGCGCGTCGAGCCCGGAAACCTGGCCGCGCCGGGCGTGCCGCTGGCGACGATCGAGCAAGGAGGCGTTTACAGACTGGAGGCTTCGGTCGAGGAGTCCCAGACGCGCGAAATTCGCACTGGCGAGAGCGTTTCGGTGGCCCTGGAGGCGCTGGACCGTACTCTGGAGGCGCGGGTGAGCGAGATCGTCCCGGCCGTGGACGCCGCCTCGCGATCGTACATTGTCAAGATCGATCTGCCATCTCTTCCCGAGCTGCGCTCCGGCATGTTTGGGCGGGCCATCTTCCCCATGGGCAAGCGCCGGGTGCTGGCGGTGCCAGCCGCTGCGGTACGCGAAGAAGGCCAACTGCGGTCGGTCCTGGTCGTGGATGGGGGCTATGCGCGCACTCGCATGGTTACGCTCGGCGAATCCCGTCAGGACCGGCGCGAGGTGCTGTCCGGGCTGAGCGAAGGCGAGATGGTTGTCTTCCCGGTGCCCTTAGGCCTTGCCGACGGCGCGCGCGTGGAGGTCCGGCCGTGAGCCAGAAACCGTCCTATGGCATCGCGGGCAGGATCGTCTCTGCCTGGATCCAATCCAAGCTCACGCCGCTGGTGATCGTGGGCGCGCTGGCTCTGGGCGCGTTCTCGGTGTGGAAGTTGCCCCGCGAGGAAGAGCCGCAAATCATCGTGCCGATGATCGATGTCTTCGTCCAGATGCCCGGCGCCTCGGCCCGTGAGGTGGAAGAGCGTGTCACCAAGCCGATGGAGAAGCTGCTGTGGGAAGTGCCCGGGGTGGAGTACATCTACTCGACTTCCAGCCCGGGTATGTCGATGGCCATCGTGCGCTTCTACGTGGGCCAGGACGAGGAGAAGAGCATCGTCCGGCTGAACCAGAAGCTACAAGCGAACTTTGACCTGATCCCGCCGGGCGCCTCCCAGCCCCTGGTGAAGCCGCGCTCGATCGACGATGTGCCCATCCTGGCGCTGACCTTCTGGAGCCACCGCTACAACGACTTCGAGATCCGGCGCGTCGTGGCCCAGGTGCACGACGCGGTCAAGCAGGTGCCCAACGTCTCGGTGGTCACCATGATCGGCGGCCAGAGGCGCCAGATCCGCGTCACGCTGGACGAGGCCAGGCTGGCCGCCTATTCGATGACGCCCATGCAGGTCTACGGGGCGCTGGGCGCTTCCAACCGGCGGCTGCCTTCGGGCAGTTTCTCCAACGCCAACCGCGAGTTTCTGCTTGAGACCGGCGAGTTCCTGCGCAGTGCGGACGATGTGCGCGATGTGGTCGCGGGCGTCGCGAGCGGCAGGCCGGTCTTCGTGCGCGACGTCGCCCAGGTGAGCGACGGCGGAGAAGAACCTTCGCAGTACGTGCAATACGCCGCGGGCAGGACGTTCTATCCGGCCGTGACCCTGGCCGTCTCGAAGCGCAAAGGCACCAACGCCATCGATGTCGCCGACGCGGTGCTGGCGCGCGTGAACGGACTGAAGGGAAGCGTCGTCCCATCCGGCGTGGAGATGACCATCACCCGAAACTACGGCGAAACGGCGGCCGAGAAATCCAACGAGCTGCTGCTGCACATGATGATCGCGGTGATCTCGGTCAGCATCCTGATCTGGATCACGCTGGGTTTCCGGGAATCGCTGATCGTGTTCACCGCCATCCCGGTGACGCTGGCGCTGACGCTCACCGTCTTCTACCTGTACGGCTACACGCTGAACCGGATCACGCTGTTCGCGCTGATCTTCTCCATCGGCATCCTGGTGGACGACGCCATCGTGGTGGTGGAAAACATCGTCCGGCACGCCCGGCTGCCTGGCAATATCGGGCGGCCGCTGATCGCAAGTGGCGATCGAGGCCGTGGACGAGGTGGGCAACCCCACCATCCTGGCGACGCTTGCCGTCATCGCGGCCATCCTGCCCATGGCCTTCGTGGGCGGGCCTGATGGGGCCGTACATGCGACCTATTCCGATCGGCGCCACGGCGGCCATGGTCTTCTCGCTGATCGTGGCGTTTCTGGTCACGCCGTGGGCCGCGGTCCGCCTTTTGAAGATCCGGGAAGGGCACGGCCACGGTGAGGAGGAGGGTGTCCTCGTTCGTTTGTACCGGCGCGTGATGGGCCCGCTGCTCCGCCGGCCGCCGCTGCGTTGGGGCTTCCTGGCCATGGTCAGCGTGCTCCTGCTGGGAGCCTTCTCGCTGGTCTATATCCGGTTCGTCAAGGTGAAGATGCTGCCCTTCGACAACAAGAGCGAGTTCCAGGTCATCATCGACATGCCGGAGGGGACCACGCTCGAACAGACCGCGCGAGTCACGCGGGCGCTGGCGGATGCCGTTTTCACCCAGCCCGAGGTCACCAACCTCGAGACCTACGTGGGCACGGCCGCGCCTTACAACTTCAACGGCCTGGTGCGCCACTACTACCTGCGGAGCGGCCCCAACGTGGCCGACATCCAGGTGAACCTGCTGGGCAAGGACGAGCGCGACAAGCAGAGCCACGAGATCGCCAAGCGCGTCCGGCGAATCGCTCGTGCCGATCGCCGCGCGATACGGCGCCCGGATCAAGGTGGCCGAGGTGCCCCCGGGACCGCCCGTCCTCGAGACGCTGGTGGCCGAGATCTACGGCCCCACGCAACAGGGCCAGATCGCCCTGGCGAGGCAAGTGAAGGAGATCTTCGAGAAGACCAACGGCATTGTGGACGTCGATTGGTACGTGGAAGACGACCAGCCGAAGTACAAGCTCGTCGTCGACAAGGAGAAGGCCGCGCTGGCACGGCATCTCCGAAGATGACATCGCGCGTACCATGCGGATCGCTTCGGCTGGAGAGTCGGCCGGGCTGCTGCACATCGATTCCGAGAAAGAGGATGTGCCGATTCTCCTGCGCCTGGACCGCGCCACGCGGTCGGACCTGGAGCAAATCCAGAATCTGAAGATCCAGGGCCGGATGGGCCAGGTGGTGGCGCTGCGCGAACTGGTCGCACGTGGACCAGACCATCGAGGACAAGAGCATCTATCACAAGAACCTGATGCCGGTGACCTACGTGACCGCCGATGTGGCCGGCGCGATAGAGAGCCCGGTCTACGCCATGCTGGCGACGGGAAGCAAGATCGGGGACATACGCATGCCGGGAGGGTACTCGATCGAGCAGTACACCGCCCACCAGCCGACCGACGATGCGCGCTACGCCATGAAGTGGGACGGCGAGTGGCACATCACCTACGAAGTGTTCCGCGACCTGGGCATCGCCTTCGCCGCGGTGCTGATCCTGATCTACGTGCTGGTGGTGGGCTGGTTCCAGTCCTTCATCACGCCGCTGGTGATCATGGCGGCGATTCCGTTCTCGCTGGTGGGCATCCTGCCGGCGCACGGGCTGTTGAACGCGTTCTTCACCGCGACCTCGATGATCGGCTTCATCGCCGGAGCCGGCATCGTGGTGCGCAACTCGATCATCCTGGTGGATTTCATCGAGCTGCGCCTCAAGGAGGGGATGCCGCTCGATGAAGCCGTGATCGACGCCGGGGCGGTGCGCTTCCGGCCCATGCTGCTGACGGCGGCCGCGGTGGTGGTGGGCTCGGCGGTGATCCTGTTCGACCCGATCTTCCAGGGGCTGGCCATCGCGCTGATGGCGGGCGAAATCGCCTCGCTGCTGTTGTCCTGGCCAACCGTCCCCGTGGTGTACTACATTGTGAACAAGAGGAGGGTGCAACGATGACTCTGGATCGTTACCTGCGCATGTTTGCCGGGTTCTTTGTGGTGCTGAGCTTGGCGCTGGGCTACTGGACGAGTTCCTACTGGTACCTGTTCACGGCCTTCGTGGGGGTGAACTTGTTCCAGTCGGCATTCACCAACTGGTGCCCCATGATGGCTCTCCTGCGCAAGCTGGGCGTCAAATCGTAGGCGCCCGCTACAGGGGCAGCGAGGCTGCCAGCACGACCTGCCTGCCGGCGGCCTTGTCCTCGACGATGATCTTGCCGCCTTCCAGGCGCACGTCGTCGATCTTGGTCATGCCCGCCGGCGCTTTGGTGTAGAACATCAGGAAACGGGTCGAGATCTTCGACTTCGCCGGCAGCCAGCGGAACAAGGGCGTGTTGAAGAGGGTACCCGTAGTGACCGTCTCCCGCCTGGGCACGTCAAAAGGCTGCGTGGCGAATTCCAGGCCCCGTTGCAGCCAGCCGTTGGCGCCATAACTCATCCACTGCTGGATCCAGGGGTACTCGTCGCTGCGGAAGATGTAGCCCAAAAGGTATTGCCTGGCTGGGTTCACCGCGGTCACGAAGGCGAGTTTCCTGGAAGGGTCCAACAAGGTGGCGATGTGATCCATCGAGTCCGGCGAAGCCGGCACGCCCCGAACATCAATGGCGGGGCCGCCCTCCTTGGCCGGGGCCATGGGCCAGGTGAAATCCCGGAAGGAGGCGAGCCTTCGCCGCGCGGCGCCCGCGCCAGCGGCATAGGAGCGCGTTTTCGAGCGGGTGCTGGACAGGTCCACGAAGTTCTTCTCCGGTTCCAGGAAGGGCGAGGCGATGGTGGCGTGCTCCGCCCAGTTCACCGGGTGATCAAAAGCCAGCAGGCTCTCCAGCTCACTGTCCAGGTAGATCACGTTCTCTCCGTCCACAAGGGTGATGGTCCGCGTGAAGATCTCCTCGACCAAGGGCAGCTTCACGGTAAACTCCACCACCGTGGTGGCGCCCTGTTTGCCGGAGGAGGCGATCTCCCAAGGCGAGACGTGAGCCTCCCCGTGTGAAGAGAGGCCGGCTTTCCTTTCCTCGGCTGAGACCGGGCCGAAGCCATCCACGCAGACGAAGTGGCCGATCACCTGCGGAGCCCGGCTGGACGGGGGATTCAATGTCAGCTTCTCCGGATTCCCAAACGGGCTCAGCTTCTCCGGGTCGCCCTGGAGCAGCAGTCGGAGCATGGCGCCGCCCCGGGTGGCGACGGCCAGCTCCAGCTTGTCGCTCGAGATGACATAGGAAGGCAGGGAGTATACGTTCTCTTCCTTGATAACGGAGGGGGCTTGCGCCATTGCCAGCGAAGCAAGCATCAGTGCAGGTAGCATCGGTCTCGTCTTCATTGCCTCAACATTATACTTGGAATCGCCCACGGCGGTGTAGAATCGGCAGTGATGGACGCTCTCGCACTGCACCGTTTTCACTTCGCGTTTACCGTCACCTACCACTACCTGTTTCCCCAACTGACCATGGGCCTGGCGCTGCTCATCGTCATCTTGAAGACGATGGGCCTGCGCACTGGTGAGGAGCGCTACCACCAATCCGCCCGATTCTGGGCCAAGATCTTCGCCATCAGCTTCGCCATGGGGGTCGTGACCGGCATCCCCATGGAGTTCCAGTTCGGCACGAACTGGTCGCAGTTCTCCAAGACGGCCGGGGGCGTCATAGGGCAAACCCTGGCCATGGAAGGCGTGTTCTCGTTCTTTCTCGAGTCCACGTTCCTGGGCCTGTTCCTGTTCGGAGAGAAGCGCCTGGGGCCGAAGGGACACTGGTGGGCGGCCTTCCTGGTGTTCCTGGGCGCCTGGCTCTCGGGCTTTTTCATCATCGCGACCGATGCCTGGATGCAGCACCCGACGGGCTACATCGTAGGACAGAACGGCGCTTTCGCGCTGAGCAGCTTTTGGGGGCTGATCCTGAACCCGTGGACGCTCTGGCAGTACCTGCACAACATGGCCGGCTCGGTGGTCACCGCGTCTTTCGTGATGGCCTCGATCGGAGCGTTCTACCTGTTGAACGGCAGCTACGAGGAGCACGCCAAGACGTTCCTGCGGCTGGGGGTGACGGCGGGCCTCCTTTGCTCACTCCTGTTGCCATTCCCTACCGGCGATGGGCAAGGCAAGAATATCGCCCGCTACCAGCCCGTGACGCTGGCCGCCATGGAGGGACTCTTCGAGACGACTGAAGGCGCGCCGCTCGCTATCGTGGGCCAGCCGGACGTGGCGCAAAGGAGACTGGACAACCCTCTGACGGTGCCCCGCATGCTCAGCTTCCTGACCTACCAACGCTGGATGGCGGAGGTCAAGGGGCTGGACGCTTTTCCGGAGAATCAGTGGCCGGACAACATTCCCCTGCTGTATTACAGCTACCACATCATGGTGGGATTGGGAACGATCTTCATCGCTGTCATGGCGATCTCGGCCTGGAAGCTGTGGCGCGGCCGGCTGTTCGAGAGCCGCCCGTGGCTGTGGATCCTGATGCTGATGCTGCCCTTCCCCTTCATCGCCAACACGGCGGGGTGGATCACCGCGGAGGTGGGCCGGCAGCCCTGGGTAATCTACGGGCTGATGCGGACCAGCGAAGGCGCGTCGTTCAACGTGTCGTCGGGAAATGCTTTGTTCACGCTGATCGGATTCATGGGCGTGTACACGGTGCTGAGCATCCTGTTCCTGTTCCTCGTCTATCGCGAGGTGGAGCACGGCCCCGAAGCGGCTCCGGGAGGGGAGAGGTAAGCATGGAAGCGCTTTGGTTTTGTCTGGTTGCGATCATGATTGCCGCCTACGTGGTCCTGGACGGTTTCGACCTCGGGGCAGGCATCATCCATTTCTGCGTGGCCCGGAACGAGCGCGATCGGAGGATCGTGCTGCGCTCGATCGGTCCGTTTTGGGACGGCAACGAGGTCTGGCTGCTCGCGGGGGGCGGGACCTTGTACTTCGCTTTCCCCGGCTTGTACGCCTCCAGCTTCAGCGGATTCTACCTGCCGCTGATGATGGTTTTGTGGCTGCTGATTCTTCGCGGGATCTCCATTGAGTTCCGCAACCACATCGACAGCCCGGTGTGGAAGCCGTTCTGGGACGCCGGTTTCATGGCCGCGAGCGCGTTGCTGGCGATCTTCTTCGGAGCAGCGCTCGGCAACGTGATCCGTGGAGTGCCGCTGGACTCCGCCGGACGGTTCTTCCTGCCGATGTGGACGGATTTCGGCGTGAGCGGGCCGCTCGGCATATTGGATTGGTACACCGTCTCGGTCGGCGTCCTGGCGTTCGTCGCGCTGGCGCAGCACGGCGCGCTCTGGCTGGCGCTGAAGACGGAGGGCGACGTTCAGCGGCGCGCCGGCAACGTCGCCTCGGCTGCCTGGTTCGGCGTGGTGGCGATGACCACCCTGGTGACGATTCTCACCATGGGTGTACAGCCGAAAGTGCAGGCAAATTTGAGGGATCACCCGTCCGGATACGTCTTTCCGTTGCTTGCCGTGGCGGGCCTGCTGGCGATCCTGAGCCGCGGAGACAACCGCCGCAACCTCCTGGGCTTCCTGGGATCCTGCGCGTACCTCGTGGGCATGCTGACCAGCGCCGCATTCGGCGTATTCCCCTGCGTGCTCCCGGCGCGCCCCGACGCAATGCCGGGCCTGACCATCTACAACACGGCGACCAGCGCCTACGGCCTGAAAGTGGGACTGGCGTGGTGGATTCCCGGGATGATCCTGGCGCTCGGATACTTCGTCTTCACCTACCGGCACTTCGCGGGCAAAGTGCGGCTGGAAGGCGAAGGCTACTAACCCGGCGTGGTACATTAGAGAGTTACAGATCCGCTGGTTTTCACATCGACATGCGTCGAAATCTGCAACAACTCCTTGTGGCGTTCCTTGTGTGCGCTGGCTTCGCGCTTCCGCAGCCCAAGCCACTGCCGGGGTCCGAAGAGTGCGTGGCGTGCCACGATGCGGGGCGGCGGACCGGGAAGCGCGAGCCGGGAGTGCCGCCGGCCTTCGATGCCGCCGCGCTGAGAGCGTCGCCGCACGCGGGCCTGGAGTGCGCCAATTGCCACGCCGACCTCGCCGGCGTCAAAGAGTTCCCGCACAAGGAGAAGCTCACCCCGGTGGACTGCGGGAGCTGCCATTCCGATGAGCAGACGCAGTACGACCAGAGCCTGCACGGCACGGCGGCCAAGCGGGGCGACCACATGGCGCCGTCCTGCAAGCTGTGCCACGGAACCCATAACATCCTGCGGCGCAGCGACCGGAACTCGCCCAGCTCGACCATGAACGTGCCCCGGTTGTGCGGGCAGTGCCACCGCGAGGGCTCGCCGGTTTCCCTCACCCACGACATCCCGGAAAGCAACATCCTGGGGAACTACACCGACAGTATCCACGGCGCGGGGCTGTTCCAGCGCGGCCTGGTGGTGACGGCGGTTTGCACAAGCTGCCACACGGCGCACTTCGTGCTGCCGCACACCGACCCGCGCTCCTCAATCGCCAAGGCCAACATCGCCAAGACCTGCACCCAGTGCCACGCGCGGATCGAGAATGTCCACCAGAAGGTGATCCGCGGCGAGCTGTGGGAGAAGCAGCCGAACGCGATCCCCGCCTGCGTGGACTGCCACCAGCCGCACCAGATCCGCCGCGTCTTCTACACCCAAGGGATGGCGAACCGGGACTGCATGCAGTGCCACGCCAACCCAACGCTGAAGGCGGTGGACGGCAGGGCGATGTACGTGAGCGAGGCGGAACTGGAGAAGTCGCGGCACGTGCGCGTGGCCTGCGTGCAGTGCCACACGGGGGTCAGGCCCTCGCTGGACCGGCCCTGCAAGACCGTGGCGCCCAAAGTCGATTGCTCGATTTGCCACGCGCAGCAGGTGGCCCAGTACAACGAGAGCACCCACGGGCAGTTGCTGGCCAAGGGGAGCCCGGATGCGCCGGACTGCTCGGATTGCCACGGGACGCACGGGATCCGGGGCAGGATCGAATCCGACTCGCCCACCTTCGCCCGGAACGTTCCGTCGCTGTGCGCCAAGTGCCACCGCGCCGGGCAGAAGGCCGCGCTGCGCTACACCGGCAAGCAGATCAATCCCGTGGAGAACTACCTCGAGAGCATCCACGGCAAGGGCTTGGTCGAAAGCGGGCTGACCGTGACGGCCAACTGCGCCGACTGCCACACCGCGCACCACGAGCTGCCCGGCAGCGACCCGAGGTCGAGCGTGAACCGCAACAACGTGGCCCAGACTTGCGGCCAGTGCCATCGGGGCATCTTCGAGCTGTTTAACGCCAGCATCCATTCGCCAAAGGCCTACCCGACGACGAAACCGCTCCCGGTGTGCAGCGATTGCCACTCCACCCACAGCATCGAGCGGACGGACCTGGCCGGCTTCCGCCTGCGCATGATGGACCAGTGCGGGCGCTGCCATCAGGCGATCGCGGAGAGTTATTTCGAAACCTATCACGGCAAGGTGAGCCGGCTGGGATACCTGAAGACCGCCAAGTGCTCGGACTGCCACGGGGCGCACGACATACTGCCGGTGAACGATCCGCGGAGCCGCCTCAGCCGCGCCAATATCGTGAAGACGTGCGCGCAGTGCCACCCCGGGTCGCACCGGCGGTTCGCCGGCTACCTGACCCACGCCACTCACCACGACCCTAAGAAGTATCCCTTCCTCTTCTGGACCTTCTGGGGGATGACTTCGCTGTTGCTGGGCACGCTGACGATCTCCGGCCTGCACACCATCGCCTGGCTGCCGCGCTCGCTGAAGTACCGCAAGGAGCTGATGGCGGCCGCGCACGGCGACGGCCAGGTCTACGTGCGGCGGTTCCAGCCGCTCCAGCGAAACCTGCACCTGATGGTGATCTTCAGCTTCTTCGGCCTGGCGCTGACCGGCATGACGCTGAAGTTCTCCTATGCGGGGTGGGCCCAGGTCCTGTCCCGCGTGTTCGGCGGCTTCGAGGCGGCGGGCCTGATTCACCGCTTCTGCGCGCTGGTCACCTTCCTCTATTTCGGGCTGCATCTGTGGGACCTGGCGCGGCGCAAGCGGCGCAGCGGGCTCTCGTGGCTGCGATTCCTCACCAACCGCGAGGGGCTGCTGTTCAGCGGCAACGATTGGCGGGAGCTGGTGGGGTCGTTGAAGTGGTTCATCGGGAAAGGGCCGCGCCCCGAGTACGGCCGCTGGACGTATTGGGAGAAGTTCGACTACTTCGCGGTCTTCTGGGGCGTCTTCGTCATCGGCTCCACCGGGCTGCTGTTGTGGTTCCCGGCCTTCTTCACCCACCTGATGCCGGGATGGATGCTCAACGTGGCGACCACCATCCACAGTGACGAGGCGCTGCTGGCGGTGGGATTCATCTTCACGATTCATTTCTTCAACACCCATTTCCGTCCCGAGAAGTTCCCCATGGACACGGTGATCTTCACCGGCGGGGTGCCGCTGGAGGAGTTCAAGCGCGACCGGCCTCGGGAGTACCAGCAGATGCTGGAGAGCGGCGAGCTGGAACAGTCGCTGATGGCGCCGCCGGTGCCGCTGGCGGTGAGGCTCTGGAAGCGGCTGGGGTACACGGCGCTGGCCATCGGGCTGCTGCTGATCGGGCTGATCCTCTACGCCGAGCTGATCGCCTACCGGTAGGGGCGGCGCGTCTCTATCCAATTCATTTGAAAGCAGTTGCGCGAAATTGGGTTCGATTGGCATTTCTTGCTTTTCGATCGCCGGAGGGGTGTCCTCGAGTCCCATGCCCCCGCGACGAGTGTAGCGTGCGGGGCGGGCGTGCCAAGGCGTCTGCCCGCGTCAAGCAGTTGAAGCAGCGAGGGGGACCTCGGCGAGCGGGGTGGTGACCTGGGATCTTGGGCTGAGTATAGCCGAGCTTGTGCACCTTGCTGTTGCGCACCGCACCAGAGGAGATCCTCAAGGAGAGCCTGCGAGACACGGAAGTTCGTCGCCGCCAGCCGTGTTAGCGCCGGGGCCAGATCCAGGAGTCCACGCAAGGCGGCGGCTCTGAGTACACCGAGCGTTCCCGTGCTCGGAATGCCGCGTCGGTTCGCTTCCGCACGACACTTCCAGCCACTCGGGCCGTGATTGAATCCAGCCCGCCACCTCGGGCGGTGCGCCGCCATCGGCTAGTTCGGCGAGGACTTCCGGTGGCACCACAACCCTGCCGTACAAGGTCCGCAGGATCCCGATTTCACCGATCAGCGCCAGGCAGTTGAGGGGTGAAGTGTCCGCGACGACAACCGTCACTTCGAGAACGCTGTGGCGGTTTCGCCGTCCCTGACAACCTCTTGCAGAGTGAGCGGCAGGAGCACGCCATGCGCCTTGAGGAACCCGTCCATTTGATAGCGGGACGGAATGCCCAACATCTGACGCGCCTGATGTGTGGTCAGTCTGCCGGACCGCACACCCTCTATGGCCAGCGCCTCCAGCGCGGCACGTGTGATGCCGCCGGGCTCGGCAGCGAACTGCTGCGCCACGTCCTCGGGAACATCCAAGCTCACTTGCATACCTGACCTCTGCCGCTATTATCGCGCGGGCGCTCTGCTGTGGAGAGACGCCTCACTCGGGACCCGAACGCATGGCGGTTCGCCAGAAGGCGAGAACTCCGGTTTGGCGACTCTTCGGTCAAGTGGATCGGCGGCCGCAAGCGCGTTTCTCAGTACCAATGTCGTACGGTTACGGAATACGGAGACAGAGCGTACTCTCAATCGGGCGGGAACGGGTGGTATGGCGGCTTCTTGGTGGTGAGGAAGTGATCCTTGATGAATGGGTACCTGTCGATTGCGGCCTGCTCTCCGTAGTGGAGCAACTCCGGCACGGCAATGACGTCATCCAAACGCCAAGGGGTTGAGGGCATCTTGAAATCGATCCGCTGATAGCGCTCTGGCCCGAGGACGTATTGCACTTGAAAATCGACGCCCTGCGATGCCGCGCCGGTTACTACCTCAAAGAGCTTGTCGGCCCACCACAGAAGTCCATCGTCGCCGGGTGCCGGCTTTGCGTAGTACTCCGGCTCGCCGGTTCCGATGGAGATCATGTGAATCTCGTCGAGGCCGAACGTCGGATCGAGCTTATCTCGTTTTGCGATCCCGTGGATCTTGACCGCTTCGGCGTACGCGAGCATCGCGGGGTTGTTCGCCCACAGGCCGCCATCCGCGTAGGCGCTGCCGGCGCCAATGCATGCTTGGGGAAAGAACGTGGGTGCAGCCGAGGTGGCTAGGGCAACCTCGACTGCGGTGATGTATCGGTCCCGGATGAGTTTTGGCTGGTGGGGCGTTTTGAAAACGATGGTGCGGCCGGTGGTGAGGTCTACCGCCGGTATCAGCGCGCGCGACGCTCTCGCGTCTTCTAGGGTGCGGGTGCCGAATACCGCGGCGAGGAGTTCCCGCAGCGCGACGGTTGTGTACTTGGATCGGTACAGTGTCGCTTCGTCCAAACTCCGGAACTTCCACTTCGCCGCCTTCGCGCACATCCGCTGCCACCTGGACAAGTCGTCCGATCTTCTCGGGGCAAATATAGCGGGGCCGGCGTCCCGGTAGAGGTTGCAGATCTTTTCGGCCGGCTCTCCGAGGCACAGTGCGAGTGCGATGATCCCGCCGGTCGATGTGCCGGCGATGAGGTCGAAGTAATCACTGATTGGGCATCCGATCTGTCGTTCCAGTCGGTACAGGAAGGCCGCGGCAAACGCTCCGCGAATGCCGCCGCCGTCAAGGCTCAGAATGCGGAACATGGCTACGTCTTGGCGGTGATGAGCGCTTGCACCGCATTCCACTGGCGGCGAACGAGCACATGGATCTTGAGCGATGGCAGTCTATTACCGTCGCTGCTCTCCCACCAAGCGAGATCTTCTTCGGCCTGGGCTTCGTGCAGTTCCTCGGCGAATACCCGGTGGATGATCGAGCGCTCGGGGACACGCATGTTAGGGAAGATCACGAGATCGCTTCGTCGCGCGGCGTCGTTCGGTGTTACTTGTACGGCGCGCAGCACGGGAACCGGTGCGTCAGCGAAGTCAAAGGTGTCTTGATCCAGTTGGCGCTTTTCTCCCCGCTTGAGCCCGAGGGTTGCCTGCACGAGGAGGGCGGGTACTGGCCAAGACTTCACGATGCCGATCACGGCGGCCTGCTGGCTTGACTCCGGGCACAACTGGGTTCGCACGGCCTCGATGTTCTCCCAGGAGAGCGCCCCGCTTGCCATTGGGCGGACGATGTCCTTAAAGTAGCCGAACGTGCCTGCGATGACATCGACCATGCTCTCCTCCGGGTCCTTGTGGTCATGGACTGCATGGGTGCGGCGAAACGAGAGTCGCATTTGGTCGGTGAGGATGAGTAGATGGCCGAGCTCGTGCCATTTCGTGTAGTACGAACGGAAGCACTTGTCTCCCCTGCAGTCGATCACGGAAACAAACGGCAGCTCCCACGGCCGCTTCGCAATGCGCCGGAAGGTGATCCCAAAAACGTCATCGTCAAGGTCGTCGGGCAGGGTTGCGAAAGAGCGCTCGCCGAGACGGGCGTAGCGGTCGCGCACCTCCAGCAACTGCTCATCGGATTTGATGACCTCAAACCTCGTGCCGAGTTTCGAGGCCACGATGTCCAGGAGTTCGGTGAGGGTGCGGCAGTCTGGAAAATCTCGGAAGCATCGACGCACGCGCTTTTCGCAGTACGCAAGGATGTCGCGTACCGGGTCGGCCGACGGCTTTATGCCGAGGTCTGCGGCGAGTGCGAGGATTTTGTAGCTACGGTTGAGCGAAGCCATAACGCGATCACCCGAACACGCGCTTTATCGCTTCATGGAGCTGCTTCCAATCATCGACCGTGAACCGCCGCAGTCCGCGGTTGCTTCTGCGCGCGAGGACCGACCGATGCGCCTCCAGCAGTTCCACAGTGGCCGCATACGAGAGTTCAAGCCCCTGCGCCGCTTGCGACAGTTCTGGCGGGATGACAACGGGTTCAACAGCCGACACATCAGCCACCTCGCCCCGGAGGAGATAGTCGACCGAAGCGCCAAGCACGTTTGCGATCTTCAGGAGGTTTTGCGCTCCAATGTTGCGTTTGTCGTTCTCAACGTCGCTCAAGAACCCCTTGCTGAGTTCGCTGAGTTCGGCGAGGCGGTCCTGCGTCATGCGCATTTCCTCGCGGACCTCTCGGATGCGGTCGCCAACAGTAGCCATCACGCGTTCCTCGGCTCAATCGCCATGTGCATATTGTATACTAGATTGACCACCCCAAAAAAGCGAAATCGTTCGCTTGACTTTGCGAATATAAATTCGCTATTGTGAACAGAAGACCTGTTTTGCGAACTTGGGGTCTCGGAGGTGGATCGAAATGTTAGGCACAACGCATGACCGGAATCTCGTGGCGGAGAAGACGGTTGATCTGCTCGACATCCCGCGCTCGTACTACGACCGGGCGGTCCAGCGCTATGAGTCAATCGGGGCTTGGTTGCACCGGCAGGAGTCTATGCTCGCGGTGTTCAACCCGGCGGTGTACAGCCAGGGTTCGTTTCGCCTCGGGACCGTTATCAGGCCGCTCCTTCCAAGCGATGAATACGACCTGGACATAGTCTGTGAAGTGCAGGCGAGGTCGAAGGCCGACATTATCCAGAAGGAGCTTAAGGATTTGGTCGGGGAGGAGCTTCGGCTGTATGCCGAGGCGCATCAGATCAAAGCCCCAGTGAAAGAATGCCCAAGGTGCTGGCGGTTCGACTACGCCGATGAGGTGAGCTTTCACATCGACACCGTCCCCAGTGTTCCCGAGGATGAGGATTTCATCTTGAATCTCATCCGGGTCGGTGTCGGGTCGGACCTCGCGCAACAGGCCATCGCCATCACGTGTCGATCGCACGAGCGGTACGACCTCATCTGCTCCGATTGGCCCTCGGGGAACCCTTCCGGCTACGCGCAGTGGTTTGAGCGGCAGTTCGCAGAACGGGCGTTGCGCAAGCGCAAGCTCCTCCTGAGCGAGGGACTGTACGCCTCGGTCGAAGCCGTCCCACTGTATGCGTTAAAAACGCCGCTGCAGCGCGCCATTCAATTTCTGAAGCGGCATCGCGACGCCATGTTCCGCGAAGCCGTGGACCTAAAACCCGTGTCGATCATCATCACGACGCTCGCGGCATTGTCCTACGAGGGCGAAGACGAGTTGTACGAAACGCTCCGCGGGGTACTCGAACGGATTCCGGAGCACGTTCAGCAGTCTTCCCCCCGGATCGCAAACCCAGTGAACCCTGCGGAAGATTTCGCGGACCGCTGGAAGGACAAGCCGGAGCTCGAGAAGCACTTCTGGCTATGGTACGAGGCGGCGACCCGCGACTTCGATGCTATCGTGTCCGAAACGAGCGCGAGCCAACTGCAGAAGCTCTCCGAGAGTCGCCTCGCCGCGAAGATGCCCGATGAGACGGCGAAAGCGTTGCTCGGGACACCTTTGGCGAAACAGGCGGCGGTCGTGGCTCCATCGATTATTATCGCAAACTCGCCGAGACCATGGAGTAATGCGTAGTCCGTGGAGTGCGATCCTGCGTCGATGGGGAATCGATGATCTCCTGCGACGGTTTCCGAATCTTGCGCTCAGGCCGCAACGAAATGGCCGAACCGTCATCGCGGGTGATCTCCAGTTCTCCGTAGTTGTCCCGAAGTTCGGGGTGATCGAAGATACATTCAGCATCGAGATCCACATTCCCGGAAACTTCCCGTCCACGCTGCCGTCGACCTTCGAACGGAACGGTCGAATTCCCAAGACTCACCACAAGATGACCGACGGCAGCCTGTGCCTCGGCGCGCCGCTCGGACTGCGGCTGAAAGCCACAAGAGGCAAAACGCTGTTGGCGTTCATCGAGGCGTGCGTCGTGCCCTACCTCGCCGGTTACTGCATCTATGAGAAAACCGGAGAGATGCCCTTTGGCGAGTTGCCGCACGGAACACCAGGGCTGCTGGAGGAATACGGACGGCTTACCGGCGCGACATCGACTGCTGCCTGCATCGGATTCATCGAGTGCTTGGGACTGAGGAAGCGCGTCGCGAACAAGCGCATGTGTCCGTGCGGAAGCGGTCGACGCCTCGGACGATGCCACAACCGAAGAATCAATCCATTGCGAGGAGTCGCGAGCCGCGCATGGTATAGAGGCACGGCGCGACAGCTAAAGGGTTCAGGCCGGTGACTGGTCCAAAACTGCAGCGCTCGTTTGGCGAAGTGAACATGAAAGGGAAACTCACCCATGAGCAAACGCGTTTACAAATTCACATCCGCGCATTACGGCATCTGCAACCTGCAGATCCTATCCCGGCCTCACCGCTCCGCTACGCCAGAGTCGCTCACGCCACCAAGAAGCAATGTGAGAAACGCACCGGAGAATATCGTGAGAATGGAGCGGGTGAACATCGTGGCTCGTTACAGCGGTTCCTTGGGGAGTTTCGGGAACGGCTGGTTAGGTTCGGTCTGGAATTACATCCGGACAAGACGCGTCTGATCGAATTCGGACGGTTCGCCGCCCGAGACCGAAAGCGGCGTGGCGAGGGAAAACCTGAGACCTTCACGTTTCTGGGGTTCACCCACTTCTGTGGGCACCTCACGAGCAGCGGAGCCTTCAACGTCTGGCGCGTTACGGCGAAGAAGCGGATGGTTGCGAAGCTCAGCGTCATTAAGGCTGAGCTTCAACACCGGAAGCACCATCGTACGAGCGAGGTCGGCGCATGGCTCCGGAAGGTTGTGCTGGGATACTACCAATACCATGCGGTACCCGGTAACTCGAGTCAGTTGCGCATCTTCAGGCGTCGCGTATGCCGATTGTGGCGGAGCGTTTTAGTTCGTCGCAGTCAACGCGCGCAGGTACGATGGGATCGTCTCTCCCCGTTGTGGGACCGGTGGATTCCTGAACCCCGCATTCTGCACCCTTACCCCGATAAGCGCTTCGACGCCACTCATCCTCGGTAAGAGCCGTATGCGTAAACGCGCTCGTACGGATCTGTGCGGGGGGCGATCAGCAATGGTCGTCCCTACCGCGACAGTTGCGGCCGCTTAATTGAGCGTCGCCAGATCAGTCCTTACAAGTCGGCCAGCATCCGGCATCGATCCCTGGATCGTGTCCGGATGGCGCGTCAACCGCCCGGAGTAGCCCCATATCGGCGAGTCGGCGACTATGCGTCCATGTGGATAGGTTCCAGGCACCAGCGCTCGCCAGCACCACGTTTACCGGTCGTCGGACTCTGCACGCGCAATCCAGCGCACCTCAGTGCAGCGCATTGTGACGGGTAACTCCCGGGAGACAACCAGGGACGTTCTAGGTTAAGATAAGGCTACATCCCTCAAGGAGCTGCGATTATGGAGCGTAAGAAGCCGTCCGACTTTCCGCAGAAACCGCTCGATCTCTTTACCGAATATCGGCACGGATACATCGACCGGCGATCGTTCCTCGACGGCGCGCGCAGGTTCGCTGTGAGCGGGGTGACCGCCGGCGCCGTGTTCGAGATGATGCGGCCCAACTATGTCTGGGCCCAGGCGGGGAAGGAGACCCACCCGGCCTCCGCCCGCCTCCTCGATCAGCTCAGAACACGCTTCACGTTCCAGATCTCCGTCGACGTGGCCACCTTGCAGCAGGGCCTGGCGGTTGCCAGTGCGGCGCTGGCGGGCGGCGTCAACATCCTCGAAATGGGGACTCCGCTGCTTAAGAGCGCAGGCGTCTCGAACGTTGTGCCGGCCTTCCGCAAGCAGTTTCCCAAGGCGCTGCTCCTGGCCGATATGAAGACCATGGACGGCGGCGGAGGCGAGGCGCGCAGCGTCTATGCGGACGGCGGCAACATCGTTGACTTCCTGGCGCTCTCGGGTGTGGAGACGGCGAAAGCGGTCTGCGCCGTGCGCGACGAGTTCAGGCGCAAAGACTCCGAGCTCCCCCGGCTCGCCTTTTCCGATATCCTCTTGCCGCACCAGGGCCCGGGCGCGCAGGCCGCCGAGGTCGCGGTTCGGATGCTCGAGGCCGGCGTGGACGCGGTCGGCGTTCACCTGCAGGTGGACGCGCGGCGCGCGGACCCCAAGCTCATCGAGAACGACTATCTCGGTGAGGTGGCCCGCGCCATCTTCGATCGGGTCGGCAAGACTGCCCCGGTACAGGTAGTCGGCGGGCTTTACGGCGCGCAGGCGAAAAGGCTGGCGCGCGCGGGGTTGCGCGCCTTCGTCATCAGCGGCAATCTGGGCCAGCCGGACGGCGTCTCGCGCTACAACCTGCCAGCGGCCGAGATCCAGCGCTTCATCGCCGGTTTCATCGCCGAGGTCTCGAGCGCCTAAGTAGCATCACCATGTAGGTTGTCCTCACAACGAATGCGGGCTGACTGACAGGACCTTCGTTCTCAGCGCTGCCTTCGCACACCAGACGCGAACACGCGCGAAGGGACGCAAAAGCGTCGGGAGGGAACGCGACGAGTCAGATTACTCCCCACAAACGCCCGACAATTCCTTCGATCCGCGGCGCGGCCCCGGGGAAACTGGGCACGGCGCTGGCATGAGGCAGACCGCGCAAGACTTTCAGGGGATGAAAGACGACGAGTTGCCCTGCCTCAGCCGCTCAAGGCGACGCCGGCAATCCTGCGCGGGCTGATGTCGGAGATCACCGAGGAGGACTCTCGGTGGAAGCCGGTGCCGGAGAGGTTCTCTATCGCGGAGGTGCTGGCGCACCTGTCGCACTCGGATGGTGACTGCTATCGGGCGCGCCTGGACCGGTTCCTGAGCGAGGAGATGCCGGAGTTCGAGCCCGATGACGCACAGATACACCTCGAGCTGTACAAGAACGGAGATCCCGAGGAGGACTTCGGGCACTTCGAAGAGCAGCCCCAGTCGCGGATCTGGGTAGGTGAGTTCCGTTCTGAATTGTCGGCCACTCGGACGCGGTGCCGGACCACTCAGCCCTCGGGTTCGATGCCGATCCGGTCGTTAACGGCGGCTCGAATGCGCTGCTTGCAGCCGAGGTATCGCTCGGTCGTTTGAATTGAGACGTGCCCAAGGAGGAACTGAATCTGTTCCAGTTCGCCGCCCGCAGCATGACACAACCGGGCACATGTCCTTCGCAGATCGTGAGGCGCGAGGCTCTCGATGGCCGCTTTACGGGCGTACTCGCGGACGACGTGCCAGACTGCCTTTTCCGTCAAACATTCACCCCAGGCCTTCCCGTTCTTGTTTACCCGCCGAAACAGCCTCCCGGCGTTCAGGCTGGCGGCCTGCAGCCATTCATCGAGTATTGCCTTGACCCAGCCCGGCATCGGTATTGTCCTGGTATGGCCGGCTTTGCCTTTCAGGTCGACAATGGCCCAGTGGTCTTCCCGCTGCTGGATGTGGCCGAAATCCAGATTGACCGCCTCGTGCCGTCGAAGGCCGCAGGCGAGCAGGACCGCCAAGAGTGCGCGATCCCGTTTACCCTTCAGAGTCTGAGTGTCGGGTGCGTTCCAGAGCCGCTGCGACTGTTCCGGCGTCAGCCAATTCCCCAGTCTTACGCCGATCTTCTTGACTCCCTTAACGCGTCGTATGCCAGCGGCCAGGTCTGAGCTTAGCAGCCCGCAATCGGACGCCTCATAGGCGAGCCGACGTACGGCGCCGAGCCGGAGATTGATGGTGCCGGGCGCCAAGTGCCGAGACTCCAGGTGGATGCGATAACGAAGGACGACAGTCTTGCTGAATGAGAGCCGTGGTTCCGAGCAGTACCATTCAACGAATTCGTCGATCGAGTGTCGGTACCCTCGTTGAGCGTCCACCGAGCTGAGGCTGTTCAGAACCGCCGACTTCGCCTGATCCAAATCGGGCAACCGCAGCACTGCTTTGGGAATGCGCCGCTTCCACCTTCCGGATTGTTTCTTTGCCATCGCCGCGGCCCTCCTCGGCCGCAGAACGATGATGGCCCACGTTCAAGGAACGGCTAGCGCGTGATCCGACCGAGGCTGAGGCACAATGTATAGGTGCGGGATTTCGCCTCGCCGGACCCGTCTCCAAAAAGCGCGTCGTGAGCGCAGAGCCCGTAAAAGCCACCGCAGCCTAGAAGAAGAAACGGTGGGCTGAACATAGAAAGCAGACAGTGAAGAGTTAATGCCTGTACCCAACGATTGGCGCAGTTTCACGGCAGCGATGCCGACCTTTACCACATTGTTCCACAAGGCGTTCCAGACGATTCCAAAGCTGGTTTTGGACACCACGCCGCCGGAGGGTGACACGGCGGGTCTGGTGATTATCCAACTCATGATGGCATCCATGCCCGATTTGGATGACATCTTGACGCTCTCCAGTCATGACGGTCATTGGGGCGCACTGAAACTACTGCGTTCCCTCTTCGAGCGTACCGTCACCTTGAAGTACATCGCGCAAAATCCCGCCGAGGCCGAAGCGTTTCGAGATTTTGACGCGCTTGACTGGCAGCAGATTCTGACTGGTATCGAAGCCAAGTATGCTCTTCGCCCATCTGAGGAAGCACGAAGCAGAATTGTGGAGGCGGCGAAGGCGGCCAGGAAAACCTACCGCCAGGAGCCCTGTAGCGTCTGTGGCTTACGAAAGCAGACAAGCTGGACGCCAAAGTCGTCTAAAGAACTCGCCGACCTAACGGGTCTCGCCTATATGCATTTCGAGGCGTTCGTTATGCCATCGAAGTACATCCATCCAACGTACTTTGGCGGCCGGGGAGCGTCTAGCGACGTAACGCCGATGAATAATACGCTCAAGCATACCCATGCGCTTGCGCTCGAAACCATAATCACGCATCAGCGGTATTTTCATCCAAGAGAGCCGATCTCGGAAGCCGTTCTCGAACTCGTCCGAGATTTCTTTTCAGTTTGGAAGTACTCTGAAACCAGCTTCGATCTGGTGACCAGATTCCTGATCGCACTGCCGGACGACTTCAAAACGGAGATGCCTGAACTTCGGGAATGCATCTCCCGGAATCCTCCTCATCCAAATCGGAGGCGTTACGTCGGATCTTTGGATCGCCAACCTGCCGCTTTCGCGGCCATTGACCTTGAACCCGTTTTCTTCCTGTACGAACTTTATGTTTTCAGGGAGCATCGCCGAAGCGGAATAGGGACGTGGGTTCTCACTGAGGTTGAAAAGCTCGCCGCTAGTGAGGGCAGGTCGAGACTATTCGCGCAGCCCAGCCCCCTCGACTCCGATATCGATGCGGCCCAACTGACCGATTGGTATCGTAAGCGTGGTTTCACCGAGTCTGACGAAATCTCAGATGCTTTTGAAAAGGTGGTCGCTTCAATACCCCTTGGCTGATCCGCTGCTTTCCTAAGCCTTCTGCTTTCAAGAGCACGCGACGGAACTATACCGACACCGCAATCCGGCGGACATAAACTCTGAGCATCCAGTCCGCTCGTCACCTATAAATGGGCTATGGGAGAACACACCGGGCGGATCGTCGGCAAACAGGAAGTTGGCCGCGATTACTCCCCGGAAGTCGGCTTGTGCCCGCTGATCGCGCTGCGCACCTGCCAGATGTCCGTAGACAAACGCCCAACTCGCCTGGCCGGCGGTACGGCGCCGGAATTCGGAGCCGAGGGGCTGCCAGCCTCGCCGATTACGGCACCACCGGGAGCCACACTGCACTGGCTTCGTCGGCCGAGCGGAAGACGGTCTGGGTTGCCTTTACATAATCCGCCGGCTTGGCGAAAAAGATGTTCTCGACGTAGGTCTGCGGGTTGCGATCGTAGAGCGGAAACCAACTCGACTGGATCTGCACCATGATCCTGTGCCCGGCCAGAAACACGTGATTCGTGGTGGGCAGCACAAAGCGATACTGCTGCGGTTTGCCGGCCGGGACGGGCGAAGGGCGCTCAAAGCTGTCGCGATAGCGGCCCCGGAAAATGTCCATCGACACGGCAAGCTGATAGCCGCCCATCTCCGGCTGGCTCGGAACCTCATCGGGAAAAACATCGATCAGCTTCACCACCCAGTCGCAGTCCGTGCCGCTGGTGGCGGCGACGAGATCGGCGACCGGCTCGCCGCTGATGCGTAGGGGCGAAGCGAGCACCGGCGTCTGGTAGGTCAGCACGTCGGTCCGGTCGGCCACCGAGCGCTGGTCCGTGACGAGCCACGTCTTCCAGCGGTCGTAGTCCGGGAACCGCACGGGGCGCGGCAGGTATGGGACCGGCTTGGCCGGATCGGAGACATAAGAGTCCGCAGCGGCGCCGCGATCCACTGGCTTGCCGAATCCCAAGCCAAAGCCGGCCTGGAGATAGAGCGGCTTCAGCGGCGCGGCACACCCCCGCTCGCAGGCGAGCGGCCAACTCTTCAGACGATCCCAGTGATTCTCGCCGGTATTGTAAATGAAGACGGGCGGAGTCGCGGCCTGGGGCGCTCCGTTCTTCAGGTACTGGTCGAAAAACGGTCTCAGCACATCGCGGCGAAACTGCAGGGCGGTGTCGCCGTCCCACCTCAACGGTCCAAGATTGTACCCATCGTAATTCACCTGGCTGTGCCGCCACGGACCCATCACCAGGTAATTGTGATCCGCCTGACCTTGGGCCTTGAGCCCCAGGTAGCAGTGAATCGCGCCCCACATATCCTCCTGGTCCCAAAGCCCTTGAATCCACATGGTGGGGACCGGCGACGGGCGGCTGGCCACCAACTTGTCGAGCGCCTGTCCTTGCCAGAAGGCGTCGTAGGCGGGGTGTTGCATGATCCGCTGCACGAAGGGCAGTTGCTCCAACCCGTGCTCGCGAACGTAATCGCCCGTGGAGCCCACCCGGCGGAAGTCCTCGTAGTCATCGTAGGCGCCGCGCGCGACGGTCTCGCCCTCGTCTTTCTTCGTGGTCTGTTCGGAGAAGTAGTCGAGATTCACCTGCCGGAAGGCGCCGTAGTGGAACCAGTCGTCGCCCATCCAGCCGTCCACCATGGGGCTCTCGGGCGCGGCGACCTTCAGGGCGGGGTGCGGCCCGAGCAGCGCCATGACCACGGTGAAGCCCTCGTACGATGAGCCGATCATGCCCACGCGGCCGTTCGACTCCGGCGTGTTCTTCACCAGCCAGTCGATGGTGTCGTAGGCGTCGGTCACGTGGTCGGTCGCGGCCGGGTTCAGCGGGCCGCGCACGGGGCGCGTCATCACGTAATCGCCTTCGGAGCGGTACTTGCCGCGCACGTCCTGGAACACGCGGATGTAGCCGGCCTGGACGAACACCTCGTCGCCCTCCGGCAGCGCCGCCAGCATGTGCGGGCTGTTGTTGCGCGCGACCCGCTTGGAGGCGTTGTACGGAGTGCGGGTCAGCAGTATGGGCGCGTTTGCGGCGCCCTTCGGGACGAGGATCACCGTGAACAGCTTGACGCCGTCGCGCATCGGGATCATCACCTCGCGCTTGACGTAATCGTAGCCGGCGGCCGGGACAACGAAGCTCTTGGGGATATCGCTTGCCTGGTTCGCGCTGATGATGCCCGCGACCGCCAGCAAGGCCGTGCCGAAGCAGCCGAGAATTCTGTTGACCCGCCGGCGGTTGCGCGGCGACAGAGCGGCCGAGGGCCGGTCACAGTGCGTCTCCACGAATCCCATGGAACGATTCTAGCCCGCGGGGCCGGCACCCGCCTAACTTGATACCATCGAGCATATGGCTTTGGGCGAGATCGCGAAGCAGTTGGCCCAGCAGGCACTGGCGGATCAGTTGGCGCCCCAGCCCTCCACGCCGGCGCAGGCGGACAGTACCGGCGCCATCATGCTGGGGCAGATCCAGGCGATGCAGAGGGCCTGCAAAGAGGACGAGGAACTGGTGGTCCTGTTCCGGTCCGGGCCGGAGACGATCCGGGTGCTGGAGTTTATCGTGCCGTCGTGGAAGGTGCTGGTGCTAGCCGGGGTGGACGAGGCGAAGCACACCACGCGTGTAGTCTCGACGCCTGAGTCCGTTCAACTGGTCTCGAAGGTCATGAAGGTACAGCCTCCCGGAAGGCCTGCCCGGGTGGGCTTCCGCCTTCCGAAGCCATAACCGGAACAGGTCTGACCTAGCCGCGCCAGCGGATGCCGACGTCCAGCACTTTTCGGGCGTACTCGAAGCTGCGCTCCAGATCGACTCGTTGCTGCACCCGCAGGGCCGCCTGGTACTCGGGCGGCTGACTCCCGCCGGGGCCGCCCGCGATCAGCATGGGCGCCATGAGGGGATGACCTTTCTTTGCCAGGTTCACGAAGCGCGCGAAGTCAGCCGCCGGCGTCTTGGGATAGGCCAGCCAGAACTCAGGCTCGAAGTAAGGCATGATTCGCGGCGCGCCGCCGGTGATCACCTCGAGCTGGAAGGTGGCTCGCGGGCACAACTGGCGGTAGAGCGCCATGATGGGCTTGAAATCGATGGAGCCGTCGCCCATGGCCACCCACTGCACCGCCGCGCCGCGCGGGTCCTCGTACACCACTGAATCGCGCATGTGCGTGGTGATCGCCATGGGCCCGAGCACTTCCATGGTCAGCAGCGGGTCCTCGATCGTCCAGACCGGGTTGCCGGTATCGAGGCAGGCGCCCACGAAATCCGTTCCCGCCTCAGTGATGAGCGTCTTTAGTTCCCTCGCCTGCATGTCGCCGGAGTGGTTCTCTACGGCGAACTTGACTCCCAGGTCCAGGGCCTGGCTGCGCAAGGCTTTGAGCAGCTTGACGGTATTCTCGATGTGCCCCTCGATGGGGATCTTCCCCCGGCGGTCCTGGCTACTGCCGAGGAAGCAGCGCATGACGGTCGAGCCCACCGCCTTCGACGCCTGGAGCCCTCGAAGAACATAGGCGGCTGGGTCCGCCGCGTTCCTATCGAAGCTGGCCGAACTGGGGCAGATCGAACCCATGCCGGTCTGTACCAAGATGCCGAGGCGGGCGGCGTAGTCCTTTACCTTTTGGAGGTACGCCGGCTCCAGGCTCTCGAAGTCGCCGAGGCTGGAGATCTGGATCGTGTCGAGCTTCTGGCTGGCCGCATAGTCCAGCAACTGGAAAGCCTTCCAGCCGGACATGTTGAGTGAATAGGTATCGAATCCAAGTGGGATCTGGAGGCCGGCCGCTTGCGTGGCAGAGGCCGCCGCGAGCGCCGAAGCCGATTGCAGAAACGTTCGTCGTAGCATAGGTGCTGTCCTTCGGGTTTCGCCACAGTATACACCCGCCCAACGGGTGGCTCGCCTCCGCAGAAAGGCTTATCGCCGATGGCGGAAGGCGCGGAGGGCCGTCGAGGCTTTGTGAGCCGCCCGGACCAGCCAGGGCGCGCGGTATTTCCCGAACTCGGCTTCGACGTTCGCGAAAGTCGTTGACCGCCTTCTCCGCCTTGGCTTCCACATTATCGATGTGCGTCTGGCCGGCTTCCAGCAGGGATTCCAGGGAGCGCGCGTACACCTCGAGCTCGCTGCGTCTGCGGCGTTCCTCCGCCACCAGTCCTCGCACCAGCGCCAGAGTCGCCGGAGGCTCAATCCCGGACTGGGGGCACGGCTCGATCCCGGCCAGTTCACGCCATTCCCGCCGCCCGGGGCCGCTGCCGGGCGGAGGCGAGGACTTCCCTTCACGCCAGCCGCAATACTGGCGGGAGCATCCGGACGCGAGATAGCGTCCCGAGATCATGTCGCTGCGCTTGGCAATCGCCTTGGGCGAGTTCCACAACGCCGAGAGCGGCTCGGAATACAGGTTGCCGATTGGCCCGGAGAGGAAGCAGAGGCGCGCGTCGCCATTTTCGACGAGGAAGAGAGTCGTCCACGGATTGGGGCAGAGGTCAAAGGCGCCTTCGGAGAGTCCGTCGCTGTCGGGATACAGACTCTTCTCGCCTTCCTCCAGAAACGCCGCGCTGAGGCCGTGGCTCTCGAAAAGCGTTTGCACCCCGCTCACCCGGATCATACGGAAGCTCTTCCGGAAGCGCGGCAGCACCTCCCGCAGGATGGCGTGGAGATCTTCCACCTCGCGGCGGTCCGTGATCGCCTCATCGGCCTCCAGGGTTGGAATTCGGGCGGTGTTCTCCGGAGAAAGCTCCATGGTCTGGAGCGCGACATCGATCATGCCGTGCTGCTGCATCAGCTCCAGGTACCGCGGGATTTCGCGGAAATTGGACCGCATGATGACGAAGAAGGAATCGAGGTACGGCATCTCGCTCCGCAGTTTTGTTTTCCAGCGTTGGACGCGATCGACGTTGGCGAGCACGTGATCCAGGTCGGCGCCCCGGCGGAGGCGGTTGAAGGTGGCTTGCGTGGCGCCATCGATGGACACGGTGACATTGGAGAATGGTATGCGCACGAGCCGTTCGGCCCATTCGTCATCGATCAACGTGCCGTTGGTGCTGATGCTCAGGATGGGGCGCCGGACGAGAGTGGCCACGTCGTCGATCAACTCGCGGAATCCGCGGATGGCGAAGACTTCACCGCCCTGGATGCGAAGCGTGGAGACGTAGGGATAGAACGGCATGAGCTCTCGCCGCAGTTGGTCAGCGATCTCGGGGGAGCGGAGCAGGGTGTCTCCGTTCTTCGCCTGGTAGCAATGGAGGCAATCGATGTTGCAGCCGTTTCCAAGCACCAGGCCGAGGCAGCGGGGCCGGGAGCAGAGATACACGTGCCGTTGCTCGTATTCCAGACGGCCGAGACGGAGATTGTCGTGGTAGGCTCGCTCCGTCTGGGCGGTTATTGGCTCGGGTCGCACAAGACCAAGAATCGACTATCCGCCGAAGACTTCCCGGAGGACCGTGGTCAAGTCGAGTAGGGCCTGCTCGCCGTTCCCGGTGAAACTCGAGCCGTGCATGACGGCGAGTGTCTTCGGTTTCAAGTCCGCCAGCTTCTTGAGGATCCCCGCGGTCATCGGCGTATAGGGGAGGTAGTCCGCCAGCGGTCCTTTTTGGTACTCGAGCAAGGTGGCCTTGCAGCGCCCCAGGAGGTCAGAGCTGGTGACCGGCTCCCCGTCACCGGCATGGTGAAACAGGTCCGAGCACAGCAGGGTCCGCTGCGTTTCTTCGAACAGCAGCCCGGCGTCCCAGCCGTGGGGCAGGTGTTTGGTGGAGCAAAAACGGAAACGATATCTCCCGGTGGCCAGCACATCTCCGTCGGCTAAGCCGCGGGAGGGGCGGATCGCGTAGTCGTCGACACCCACGATGGTCCCGACCAGACTGCAAGCGGCTTGCGCCGAGGGCGCCAGCTCAAGCCAGTGATTGAGCGCGCCGCACTCGTCCGATTCGAAATGGCTGAAGGCGATCCAACGCAGCTTTGCCGGATCGAGCACGCGGCCGACAGCTTCGCGCACCTGGGGGAACATGGCGCGAAGGCCCGTATGGAACAGCAAGGGTTCATCGTCCCGG
The DNA here is from genome assembly GCA_963798455.1 of Bryobacterales bacterium. GTDB lineage: Bacteria > Acidobacteriota > Terriglobia > Bryobacterales > Bryobacteraceae > CAWCTD01. Next base: position 782,871 of record CAWCTD010000003.1, on the reverse strand, counting down.
ATCAAGAAGTTGTTGAACTGCAATTGAAACTCCGGCACGTACACGCAGATGCGATGCACGTCCTGGGCAATCTCATCGATTCTTGCGGTCACGTCGCAGCCTCCGGATGGGATTCCTAGGTTGGACTCCCATTCTTTTAGTCTACGTCTGTCCACCTCTCTTGGAGCACGTTCAGCAATCTTACGTGGCGAGCGCCGTGCGGGTGGCTGCGAGCGGCTTAGAACCCGTAGAGGCGAGCCGGGTTGTCGACCAGAATCTTCTTGCGGATAGCCGGGTCGGGCGCCCAAACCGCAAGCTGGTTCAGCAGGCGCCCGTCGTCGATCTGAAGCAGCGGCGTCACATCAGTCGCCAGGCGACCGGCGGGTGTGTTCGTGCCGGGATGCGGCCAGTCCGTGCCCCAGACGATGCGCTCGGCGTTGGCCGTGATGAGCGCCCTGGCAAAGGGCGCTACGTCCGCGTAATCCGGCGCCCTGCTCGACGCGCGATAAGCGCCGGAAATCTTGACATAGGCCCTGCCCGACCGGACCAGATCGAGAAGATCGGCGAAGCCCGGCTGGTCCAGTCCGAGCGCGGCCTGGACCCCGCCGAAGTGATCGAACACCGCCGGCGCGGACGAGTCCAGAACCAAATCCTTGATGCCCGCCACCACCGCCAGGTTGGTGTACATCTGAATATGCCAGCCGCGGCTCTTCATGCGGGCAGCCGCCGCCTGGAATCGCCGGCGACCCACGGCGGGGTCCACCTGTCCGGCTGTCGCGAGATTCAGGCGGATGCCGCGCACGCCTGCCAAGCCCATCGCGTCCAGATCGCCTTCTGGCGTGGTTTCGCCGATCACAGCCACGCCACGGGCGTTCGCGCCGCGAGCCTTCATCCCGTACAACGTGGCCGAATTGTCGGTTCCGTAAACGCTCGGCGTCACGATCACGACGCGCTCCATGTGGAGAGCGCGATGAAGCGCCGACATCTCCTCGGGAAGGGCCGCCTCCGGCGTGTAGGAGCGGCCGGGCCAGAACGGGAACCTGCCCGGATCGCCAAAGATGTGCGTGTGGCAGTCACAGGCGTGCGCCGGAACGTCGAAACTCACCGACGTAGCCGGCTGGGATGCTTTCGCGTAACTCGCTCGACTGTCCATCAGGGCTCCGGCCGCTCCCACCAGGGCTTCCCGCCTTGTCAGCATAATCTCGTTCTCCGCTTACCGGGGGTTCAGATCCACCGAGCGGATGCCGCCGGTGCCGGGATTGGCGGGCACTGCCAAGGCGGCCAGTTCCGGAAGACAGCACTCAATGGTGTTCACACGAAAAACAGTACCACTTCCGCGGTGGCCTGGCAAAGACCGCCGGCGGCAGGCTGCTACGGCTGCGGGAACGCGAGGGTCCGGTCCAGCGCCACCTGAAATACGGTGGACGCGGCTTCCGCGATGGGGGAAGACGCTCCCTTGCGGGCGATCATCGCCCAGGACTGCTGGTAGGCGAGCTTCTGGATGGAGCGGCTGCCGAACATGGCGGCGATCGCATCGCGTGCCTGCGAGGACAGTCGCAGCGAGCCGTCGTCGGCCACGGCGGCGAGAACGACGGCGCCAGCCGGCAGCCCGACAAGGTACTCCACCAGGCGCGAGGACGCCGAGTCGTCGCCCCAGGTGTCGAAGCTCTGAACGGGAGAGAATACCCCCGTGGCTGCATCGACGGCCATCACGTTGATGCCGCGGCCCATCCCGGCTCCCGTGGTCGAGAAGAGGACCCGGTCATTCCAGTCGAAACGCGCCAGGGGCTGCGCCTTGTAGCCGCCTGAGATGACGCGCACGCGGATGTCCCCGAGACCGGCGAGCACGGTCACATGCAGGGAGGCCGTGCCGCTGGTGGCGCCGGGGGCGTATCCATACAGGACCATCGTGGCGCCCGTCAGCGGCGGCGCCGAAGCAGCCGCGCGCAATTCGAGCGGCACCGTCTCCCCGGTATTGCCCACCGGCGCGCGGAAAGTGACCCCGCTGGGGCTCTCGGCCGCAGCCAGCAGGATCGGCCCGCAGTAACCGTTTCTGCCTTCCACTTGGATTTCCACCAGCTTCCCTGGCCCGCCGGCTTGCACCACCACCTCGGAGGATGGGGCCAGGAGCGAGATGCCGAGCCGGTCCTCAGGGCCGGCCACGCTTAACGAATACGGGCTCCCGGAAGCGTCGTCCACGCTCAACTGAAGTGTGGAATTCGCGGCCGGAGGCGTCAGCGGGCTGACACGCAGGTTGACTTGGTTCAGGCCGACCAGGTTGGGAAGCGTCCCCGAGTAGAGGACCTCGGCCGGCACCCCGTTAATCAGAGCAGCCGGCGTCTCCCAGGACGGCGCTCCAGGTCCCACGCCACTGGCGTAGACCTCCAGTATCTCTCCGGGGCGCACGCCGTTCTGCTCGGTCACGCGGCAGTAAGTCCCCGCGCGCACAACTCCACCCGGGAAGATGCCGGGAGCGTAACGGCGCACGTCCGCGGTCACGATGTTGGTGGCCACGCCCGCGCGAAACAATACGGCTGGTTGATCGCCGGGGGGGAGGTCCCACGGGATCTGAGCCGTGGCGGCTTCCGGCGAGATCATGTCCAACGGCACGGGAGCGCCGCCTACACACAGGCAAGTCTCGCCGAGGTGGAGCGGCCAGGGGATGCCGTTGGCGACGAAGTATCCTTGGTCAAGGGCCGTGCCGGTCACCCGGACTAAAGCCCCCGGGGCCACCGTGTCCGCGCCCGAAGCAGCGTGGACGAACTTCGTCATGCCCGGCGCCTGTTCCAGCCGCCAGTCCGCGGGCACGCGGCCCTGCCACAACCCCGCCAGGCTGCTGAACACCGCGCGCGGCAGCACATGATCGATGCCGGGCCGTTCCGTGGCAGACAGACGGAAGATGCCGGAATGCCGCGGGCTCCGATAGTCGTCCGCGAATGCCGCGTAAACGCCGCCCAACAGGAGGCCGGAGGATTCGATTTCCCGCGTCAGGTCCGCGGCCGCCTGGGCTTGAGTCTGCTCGTCCTCGCTGCCCGTAGTCTGGTTGAAGGCGTCCACACCGTAGTCTGCCACCAGGACCGGCCTTGAGCTCAATCGCAGGATGTCATTGATCGCGGCCGACAGGGTGCGCCGCGGGCCTGCATTCCACAGCCAGAACGAGAGGCCTGGGGGGGTGTTCGCAAGCTCGGCAGGGTCGGAAGTGCTGGTGGCGAGCAAAGGGGTTTTATCCGGTTCCAAATCCTGCAACAACTGCGCGGCATCGGCGAGGAGCGAGTAGAAGTCGGACACGGACCCGGCGAATCTACTGGCGTAATTCCCGGCAACTTCCTCGCCGAGGACGAAGCCGATCAGGCGTGGCTCGTCGTGGAAACGGACGGCGTAGTCGCGGAAGGCTTGCAGGATTTCGTCCCGGCGCGCGGTGATGGGCCGGGCGGGGTCATAGTAGGGGTCGAGTGGGAAGCCCGCCAGCCAATAGAGGCCAGTAGTTTCGAGCAACGCCGTAAACGCCGTATCTCCTTCCGGTAAAAGGGCGTAGGTGCGAATGACATTGGCACCCATGGCAGCCACCAGCGGAAGATCCCGCGCGTAAACGCATGAAGGCACGGGATCTGCCGGTTGCGATCCCAGGGGCAGAGGCGCGTAGCCGACCCCGTGAATCAGGAACCCGCGGTCCCCCAGCCGTAACTGCCCCTGCTGCAGGCGCACGTCACCGGCGAACAAAAGGCAAAGAAAAGAGCTCAGCACTAACGCGGACGCTAGTTTGGCGGCTAGGGAGCTTGAGTCACCCATAGGAACGATCCCCTCAAGTATCTGAGTGCCCGGGGAGCGGACGCCCTCTCAAGCGGCTTCGATAAGAGTCAGTATGAGGGGCTTCCCAATCTGCTTGTCGCTTTGGGTGTCGCTGGTCTTCAGCGCCTCGGCGCAGGACAGCCTGCACCTGAAGAACATGCTGGTACGGGAAGGCGGCGAAAGGGCGGAGGGGCTTCAGCAGCTCCCGCCTGTGCTGAGCAGGTCCGGTGACCGAGTGCACGTGCTGGCGCAATTCGTCGGAGCGCTGAGTCCCGAGCAACTCGGGGAGCTGGATGCCAGGGGCATCCGTGTCGTCCAATATGTCCCTGACTCAGGCTATGTGTTCTCCGTCAACCAGGGCTTCCGTCTCGCGGATGCCGGCCTGAGGAGGGTGATTCGGCTGCTTCCGCGGGCGAAAATCAGCACTGCGCTGGGGCAGGAAGCCGGCATCGGCTCGGAAGGCTACCTTGTGGCGGAGTTCTTTCCGGACGTTCGATCCGCAGATCGCCCGTCAGATTGCGGAAGAGCAGGGGTTCGAGGTGTTGCAGCACCCTGACTTGTTGCCCAGCCATCTGCTCCTGCGCGGCCCTACGGAGGCGGTTCAGGCGCTGGCAGAGTGGGACGAAGTCTCGTATCTCTTCCCTGCCTCTCGCGAGCTGGTGGCAGGCGAACATGTAGAGGCGTGTCCCGGGGCCATCACGGAACTGGGACCGGTAGGGCAGTATGTGGCCACGGTCGGGAATGGCTGGGACGGCGCGGGGCACGGCAGCGCCGAGCTCGGCTATTTCTTCCAGCAATTGACGCAGAAGTTGCCGGCGGATCAAGCGCGCGGGGAGATCCTGCGAGCGATGAGCGAATGGGCGGGAGTTGCCAGCCTGAGTTTCCTGCCGGCGGGCGCTCCGGACAATTCGCGGACCATTAACGTGCTGTTCGCTTCCGGCTATCATGGCGACGCCTACCCTTTCGACGGCCCGGGCCATGTGCTGGCGCACACGTACTACCCGGCTCCGCCTAATCCGGAGCCCATCGCGGGCGACATGCATTTCGACGATGACGAGGAGTGGGTGGCCGGCCCCGACCTGACGGTCCGCTCCGTGGATCTCTTCTCGGTTTCGCTGCATGAGCTGGGTCATGCCCTGGGGCTGGCGCATTCCGACGTTCCCGGCTCGGTAATGTATCCTTACTATCGCCGCATGACGGCGCTGACGCAGGAGGATATCAACGCCATCCTGCAACTCTATGCGGCCGCCGGGGCCACGCCTGGGGGAGATCCGGCGCCGGGAGTCCCCCTCGCCTTGAGCATCGGATATCCGGCCGCGTCCCCCGCGACGACGCCGGCCGCGGCTCTGTCGTTTTCCGGCACTGTGACCGGGGGAACGGGGAACGTTCAAGTGACCTGGAGCAGTGATCGGATAGGCGCCGGCTTGGCGCAAGGGGGAAGAACCTGGACCATCCCGGACCTGCCGCTGCTAACGGGTAGTAACCTGATCACCATCGCAGTGACGGATTCCGTTGGGAACCGGGCGTCCCGCACCGTGACGGTGGTCCGGCAGGACGTCAGCCAGACGCCGCCCGCGGTCAGCATCGTTTCCCCGACCTCGGGTGTCACTTACACGACCAGCAGCTCATCCACCACCCTGGCGGGCGCGGCCGCTCCCGCCGGCGGGATCACACGAGTACAGTGGGCCAACTCGCGCGGTGGCAGCGGGACGGCTTCCGGGACTTCCCAGTGGTCCGCCGGGCCGATCGCACTCCAGCCCGGGGCGAACGTTCTCACCGTGACGGCCTTCGACTCTCGTGGCGCCTCGGCCTCCAGGGCCTTGACGGTGACGTATACGACGGGGACCGACACAGTGGCGCCGGCACTCACCATCACCTCGCCTGCTTCTACCAGCGTGCTCACCACGTCGGCGACGATCCGCCTGCAAGGGACGGCCAGCGACTACGTGGGGGTCACACAGGTGACTTGGTCCACTTCGTTCGGCAAATCCGGAGTGGCCACGGGGACGACGAATTGGAACAGCGGCGACGTCCCGCTGCTGGTGGGGACCAATACCATCGTAGTACGGGCGTACGACGCCGCAGGCAACTCCGGCTGGCGCTCCGTCACGGTCACACGGAGATAGAAGCGTGCTCAGGGGCCGGCGCCGCGTGCGGCGCTTTTGCCATGCCCGGACTGTTGGAGAATGGGAGGATGACGCGTCACTTCCTGCTGGTCGCGCTCCCGCTGGCGGCGTATCTTCTAGTGGGGCGCGCGGCGCCCGATCCGTCGGTCGAAGAGCGCCTCTGGCGGCACCGGAATCTCGGCAAGGCTCTGTTTGAGACGCCGACCACGGTGGGCGAATCGGTCGCCGAACTGAAGCAAGCCCTGGACCTGGCGCCGGACTCGGCCAGAGACCGGCTCAACTACGGACTGGCGCTGCTGCGGGCCGGCAACACCAAGGAAGCGATTGCCGAGCTCGAAAAGGTGCAGAAGCAGGACCCCTCACTGCCGCACACCTGGTTCAATCTGGGGATCGCCTTCAAACGGGAGACGCGCTACGAGGACGCTATCCGGCAGTTCACGCACATGGTGGAACTGGTTCCCGATGAGGCCGTCTCGCACTACAACCTTGGCCTTCTCTACCACCTGACCGAGAAAGACGACTTGGCTCTGAAGCAGTTCGAAATTGCGGCAAAGCTCGATCCCAAACTGGTTGCGCCCCGGTTTCAGATCTACAATTACTACCGCCTCCAGGGGAACGACAAGGAGGCGGCCGGGGCGCTTGCCGCCTTCCAGCGGGTGAGACAAAGCCAGCAAGCCGCGGACGAATCCGAGGACATGGAGTGGTGCCCGTATGCCGAACTCTACGATCCGGCCGCGGCCCAGCCGGCCTCTGAGGGTCCCGGGGCAGCTCCCAAGCTGAACTTCTCGCCCCTGAGACTGAGTGCCGTTGTAGACCCCGATTCAGCCGGACTGCTGGTGCTCGACGCCGACGGAGACGGCCGGCCGGATCTGCTGGCTTGGTCTCGAAACGGCATCCGGCTGTTCAGGAACGGCACGCAACCAGTCGCGCAGCCGGAGCTGGAAAGCGTGAAAGGCGTCGTGTCGGTGGCAGCCGGCGATTTCGACAACGACGGCCTGGCCGACCTGTGCGTTCTCACCGAATCCGCGCCGCTGTTGTTCCACAACTCCAAGGGCAAATTCGTGCCGCAGGCCGCGAAGCTCCCCGCGGGACGTTTCGAGGCGGCGGTTTGGCTCGACTTCGACCACGACTACGACAACGACCTGTTCCTGTTCGGCGAGAAGTCCGTCCTGCTTCGCAATGAAGGGGATGCCGGATTTCACAACTACAGCGCGCAGTTTCCGTTCGTGGCCGGACGTGCTCTGGACGCCGTCGCCCTGCGAGTCATTCCGGACACCAAAGGCATCGACCTCGCGGTCAGCTACAGCGATCGCCCAGGCGTGCTCTACCGCGACCAGTTGAGAGGCGTCTTCCAGGCGGTGCCGCTGCCTGCTCTCGCCGCAGGCGCCCGTTCCCTCACAGTGTCCGACATCGACAACGACGGCTGGTTCGACCTGGCCTTCACCTCGCCCGAGGGGAACGTCCTCGTAGCGCTCAACCGCAAGGGCAGTTTTGAGCCGGAAGCTCCCAAAGCAGCGGCCGCCCGATCGATCGTCTTCGCAGACCTGGACAATAGCGGGCGCCTGCGGCTGATCGCCGGTAACCAAACGCCCCCTGCGGTGCCGAGGGCCGTGGCGTGGGCCGAGGCCGATTTCGACGGCGACGGCCGAACGGATCTGGCCGGCGTCACGCCCGAGGGTAGAATTCTGCTTCTCAGGAACAGGACCGCGGCCGAGAACCATTGGCTGAGGGTCGGCTTGGTGGGCGTCAAGAGCCCTAAGCTCGCTGCCGGGGCCGAGGTGGAAGTGAAGGCAGGAGCGCACTACCAGAAAGAACTGTATGAGGGATTGCCGCTCCTGTTTGGCCTCGGCTCTTATGCCGAGGTGGATGCCGTCCGCATCAGTTGGCCCAACGGCCTCATACAGAACGAGAGGAACCAGCCGGCCGGCCGCACCGCGGTCTACAAGGAAGCTCCCAAACTGTCAGGCTCCTGCCCGATGGTGTTCGCCTGGAACGGGCGCGAGTTTCAGTTCCTGGCGGACATCCTGGGCGTGGCTCCTCTGGGCGCGAGCTCCGGGGATGGGCAGTACTTCCCGGTTGACCACGATGAGTATCTCCAGATTCCCGCCGAGTCTCTTGCCCTTCGAGAAGGCCGTTACGAACTCCGAATCACGGAGGAACTGCGCGAGGTTTCCTACATCGATCAAGTCCGCCTGATTGCGGTCGATCACCCGGTGCGCCTCGAGATTTACACCAACGAGAAGTTCAAGTCGCCTCCATTCCCCGAGTTCCGCCTCTTTGGCGTTGGCCGCCGTGTGTATCCCGTGCGCGCCGTGGATGACCGGGGCAGGGACGTTCTGCCGCGCCTGCTGAGGCGCGACCGCTCGTACCCCGACTCCTTCCGCCACGACCTTTCCGGCGTCGCCGAGATGCATTCGCTCGAACTCGACTTTGGCACGCGGGCCGCACCGGACAACGAGGCCGTGCTCATCCTGAACGGCTGGACCGATTGGGCGGACGGCAGCATGTTCATAAACACGGCCCAGCGAGCCAGCGGCGGGCTGATCATGCCGTACTTGCAGGTGAAGGACCAGGCCGGGCACTGGCGCACCGTCATCGAGGACATGGGCATTCCGTCGGGGGCGCCGAGATCGATTGCCGTGGACCTTACGGGGAAGTTCCTGTCCGCCTCCCGCGAGGTGCGGATCGTGACCAACATGTGCCTCAATTGGGACCAGGTCTTTCTCAGCGAAGAGACCGGGAGCCCGGACGCGCGGCTTACCCCCATGAATTCGGGTCCGGCGGAGCTGCTCCTGCGGGGCTTCTCCGAAGCAGTGATCTACCAGAGGCACGAGCAACCCGAGGCGTTCGTCTATTCAAAATGGAAGCCCGCCGCGATGTGGAACCAGACCCCCGGCCTTTACACCCGGTACGGTCCGGTTCAGGAACTCGTGCGGTCGGTGGACGACAAGTTCGTGGTCATGGGTTCCGGCGACGAATTGCGGCTGGATTTCGACGCGCGCGGCCTCCCCGCCCTGCCCGCCGGCTGGCGGCGCGACTTCCTGCTGCTGGTGGACGGGTGGTCGAAAGACGGCGACGCCAACACGGCTTTTGCCGACAGCGTCGAGCCGCTGCCTTTCCACGGCATGAGCGGCTATCCTTACGCCGCACGCGAGCACTATCCAACGGACCAGGCCCACCGGCAATATCTGCGCGAGTACAACACCCGTCCAGCGGTGAAGTTCATCTGGCCGCTGACTGCGTCAAGGTGATCACGCGCCCGCCGCGCACCGTAGCCAGCCGCACAGGGTGCGCGCTGCGGCCGAGTCCATCGAACCGGATAACGCCGGAGGCGCCGGTGTAGGGAGAGAGCTTCCGGATGGCGTCATAGATGCGTACTCGGTTCAGGCCGGCCTTGCGGATGGCGGCCATGACCAGGTTGGTGGCGTCGTAGGCGTATACGGCGGCGTAGTCGGGGAAGCCCTCGGGAAGGCTCTCCAGGGGGAAAGGGAAGACCACGCCTTCCGCGGCGTCGAGCGCCGTGAGCCTGGCGACCCATGGCCCGGCGTAGATCCGGCCGCCAAATCCTGAGGCGTGAAGAGCCCGCAAGAAGCGCGCGGAATCGGCCGGACCCGCCACCAGCACCACGGCAGGCGCTCCCGTCGCCCGCGTAGCGGCCTGGGCGGCGTCCTTCCCCGGATCGAATTCCACGTGAAAGGCCGGGGTGAGCCCGCGGCCCGCCATGGCCTTCTTCAATTCGGCGGTGAACGCCCGCGAATCATGATCCGTGGCCGAGACCAGGGTCACGTCTTTCTCCGCAGCCAGAGCCTGGACAAGAGCGCCGGCGAGCAGATCGTCGCTGGGCATGCAGGAAAACATCCATGGCACCCCGGCCAGATTCACGCTGCGGTCGGTGCTGGCGGGAGAGACCAGCGTGAGGAGGGCCTTCGCGACAACCTGTTCAGCCAAGTGGGTCGTGGGCCCGTCGATGCCTCCTATGATCGCCCAGACCTGATCTTCATAGGCCATGCGCACCACGTGAGCCGCGCCCGCGCGCCAGGGATTGTCAGACCAGCGGGAGACAAGCCGGAATAGGAGGCCCCGGTAACCGCCTGCACGATTGGCTTCCTCGATGGCCCGCGAGGCTCCCTGCCAGATGGTGCCGCCCTCGGGGTGCGAGGGATCGCTCGGGCCAAAGAACCCGATACGGATTTCCGTCAGGCCCGTTGGTGCAGGCTCGTCGCGGCCCGGTCCCTGGTACACGGGAGGGAACTTGCTGGCGTCCTTATAGGGCTGCTGTGCCAGCGCGGAGGCCGCCAGTAGTGCGATGAGCAATCTCATTCAGCCTTCGGCATCGCCAGGCCGACGGACTCGGGCTGGCGGCGGGGAATGTCTCCCTTGGGGACCTTGAGGTCCTCGCGCGAGTAGTAGCGCCAGCGGCCCCCTTCGTAACGTGCGAGAAAAACTTCCCCGATGTCGTCCAGCACGGCGCTGAACGGTATGTCGCCCGTAACGCCCGGCCAGGGCTTGGTACGGTAAGCGAGCACGTCGCGAATCTTGGCCCGGTTCAATCCGGCATTCTGGATGGCCCAGATCAACAGGCTCATACCGTCGTAGGCGTGCGCGGCGTAAGTTTCCGGCTCCTCGCCGAAGCGCTTTCGGAAGGCCGCCTGGAACGCCTGGTACTTGGGGTCCTGGTGGTCGGGATTCCAAGGGTAGCCGGCGATGACGCCTTCCGCGTGGGAGCCGGCCAGCTTGGCGAACTCTTCGGACACGGCGCGGTCGCTGCAAAAGTAGGGCTGGTTCATGCCCATGGTTCGCATCTGCCTGAGGATGAGGGCGGCTTCGCGGGCGTCGCCCCAATGCACCACGGCGTCGGGCTTGGCGTCACGCAGCCGTTCGAGTTGGAGCGAGAAGTCGTCGGCGCCTACGCGGTAGGCCATCTCGATAGCGATGGGACGCTCCATCCGGCGGGCGCTGTCGCGGATCTCGCGGACGCCAAAACGGCCATATCGGTTGGAAGCGCGAATGATGCCGATGCGCTTGAAATCCATTTTGCGCAGGATGTAGTCGATCAGCAGGTAGCCCATCTGGCGGTCGTCCCCGATGCAGCGCATGATCCAGGGGATGTTCGTCTCGACGAAGGTAGGATCGGTATCCCCCGAGTTCATCATGACCAACTCCGCCTTGAGCGCCACGCGGATGGCGATGTGGCTGTTAGCGCCGTCGATCGTGCCCAGGATGGCCCAGACGTCGTCCTTGTAAGCCATTTTCACGATTTCGTTGCCGGAGGAGCCCCACAGTCCGTTGTCGTTGGCGATGACGAGGTCGAACGGGATCTTCCGCTTCAGATAGCCGCCGCGGGCATTTGCCTCTTCGACCGCGAGCCTCGCGCCTTCGAGCATCTTGATGCCGAGGGCTTCCTCGTGGCTCTTCCCTCCGGTCGCCACCGAGACCGTGGACATGATCGGCCCAATGAAACCGATCTTCACCGTCTTGAGCTCCGGGCCGGGCTCGGGTATGGCGCGGCCAGGACCGGTGTATTCGATCTGGGTCAGAAAGAAGCGTTTGTAGGGCGTCACCCCGCCGAACGGTTCGACATCCGAGGCGGTGTTAGCGTAGTTGGTGTCCACCTTCAACGGGAGCCGCGGGACCTGGTAGGCGTTCAGCGAGTTGATCTCTTTGAGGACTTTCGCCGTGTCGGGGTCCGGCACGTCCTGCTGGCCGACGAGCGCCGCGCACAACGCTATCAATAGAGTGAGCCGCAGTTTCACCGGGTGCCTCCTTTCCGCGCGGGGGCCGGTGTGGCCGCTGTCTTCGGACGTTCGCGCAGGCCGCGGTAGTAGCCTTCACCAATACCCCAACCCACGCCTTTGGCCGTGGCGAGCCAAACGTCGTCGCCATCAATGTCCGCGTTGATGACGAAGCTGTGCGGTATGCCGACGGCCATCTCGACAGTCTCAAGCACTTCCTTGTCACGGGTGACAACCGCCTTTCCGCCCTTGTCCGTGGGATTGCGGGTGTACGCGACCCAGGTATTCGTGGCGAAGTCGGTGATCACGCCCGCGCCTTTGTCGGAGCAAAACCATGCCTCGTCCGAGCTGCGCGCTCGCACGTTGTTGACGAAGTCGCTCGGCAGTCCGGAGTCCATGTTGTAGTAACCCCGCCAGTGCCTTCCGTCGTACCGTGATCCCCCGAAGTAGGTCGAGATCCACAGGGCACCTTCGGCTTGTTGCGCGCCGGTGCTGATCACGTGCACGATGCCGTCGTCACGGTACAGATCGATTTCCATCTCCTCATCCGGATCGAGGTAGTCTTTCCATCGGTCCGCCTTGATGTCGTACTCGAGCACCCCGCTGCCCCAGATCGCGAGGTAGACCTTGTCGGCGCCGTTGTAACTGACGTTGTAGTTCCAGATCTCCTCCATGGGCGAGTTCTTCTCGGTGAAGATGGTCCACTGGCCCGTCACCGTGTTGTAGCGGCTGGCCCCCGCGGTGGTGGCGGCCCACACGTTGTCATTCTCGACCGCGATGCCGTAAACGACGTCGTTCACCAGCCCGCTGTTCAACTGGTGCCAGTGATCGAAGCGGCCGCCCGAGAAGCGCGCCATCCCGCCGCCGAACATGCCGAGCCAGACATCGCCCGTTTTCTTGTCCACGTCAATGGAGGTGACTACGCGCCAGGGCAGTCCATCCTTCTCCGTCCAGCTCTTGATCTTGCCGGTGGCCTTGTCGATCATGGCCAGCCCGTTTTCGGTGCCGACCCAGACGCGCGGCCCGTCGGCCTTCACCGCGAAAACGTGATCGTTGGGCAACCCGTCCGCCACTGTGAACTGTCGCCACTTGGTGTAGATGTAAGGCAGTTTCCCGGGGCCGGCCGCCGTCAGAACCGTGCCCGCCAGAACAAACGTTGCGAGGAGTCTCATCCGCCCACCTCGTACTTCAAAGAGTCTTCAAATACTCGATCAGATCATTGAGCTGATCCTTGGTCATGTCGTTGGTCACGCCGTGCTGGTCGTTCGGATTGTACACGGTCCATATCTCTTCCAGCGTGGGGGCTATGCCGTCGTGCAGGTACGGCGCCGTGTCGTAGATATTACTCAAGTGCGGCGTATCGAACTTTCCCCCCCTGTCGTCTGGTTGGCGTGTTCCCACGTCGTGCACATGCCGGTCGGTGTAGTAGGGCGGGAAGTGGCATGTTTCGCAGCGCGACTGCAAAGGGACTTCCCGGCCGTCGTTGGTTTCCGTGCGCTCGAAGATCGCCTTGCCGCGCCGCTGCGCGGGCGTCAGGGGCGCCCCCAGGGCGCGGAAGCGATTGGGCGGGCGCGGGATGGTCGTGATGTAGAAGTCCAGCGCCGCGAGTTGCTCCGGGGTGAAAGGCGCCAGACGGGTGAAGAAGACCGCCAGCCTCGGGCCGCACTGCCGCTGGAGGCTGGGGTTGGTGCCCTCCCACTTGAACGGCGCCGTATCGAGAATCCCCCGCAAAGTCCGGTTGTCCACCGGGCTCACGCCGATGCCGTCCGCCTCGATGTCGTAAGTCAAACCGTCGATATGTCCGTCCGGGTGACAGGAGTGGCAGGCAAACTGCCGCCGGAAGGTGATGTTCGCGCTGTTGAACAGCCGCTCGCCCAAGCGAAGCTGTGTGATTTCCTTGGGGCCGCCGAGCTCGATGCGCCCGGCCGCCTTCATCCGCGCGAGGTCGATGACCGTAAGGGAATCGTCCAGGGCATTTGCGACGTAGGCCAGTCTTCCGTCCGGGGCCACCAGGACTCCGCGCGGACTGTTCCTGGTCGGAATGTACTTCGTCACAAACTCGACAGCCTTGCCCAGATCGTTCGGAAGCACGTGTTCGCGCTCATACCCGGTGGAGCGGCGCAGGATGGCAAGCAGCTTTTCCACGTCCACGACAGCCACCCGGTCGGTTCCGGCGCTGGTCACCAGTGCATAGCGCCCATCGGGAGTGAAGGCCACATCGGTGGCGTCCGCGAAGCCCATGCCGGGCTCGTCCAGGAGAACCTCGTCGACCTTGCCGTCGCGCCAGATGATCGCCAACCCGTTGGTGATGGTCCACCCCTGGAGAAGCTGCGTCATCGGCACCAGCGTTTTTGTGCGGTTCAGAGTCGCGAACGCGAACTGGCCCGACGGGTGCCAATCCACGCCCAGCATCTGGTTGGCCCCCTCCACCTTCAGCCGCTCCTCCACCACACCCCGGCTGGTGTCGATCCATGTCGACTCGGAATGAAACGGCGCGCGGAAGGCGAAGTCCGAGTACATGTTGGTCACCAGTATCCCGGCGCCGTCCGGGGACATCGCCAGAGACCAAGGCCCGCGGCCCGCGCTCAGGGTCCTGACCAGCTTGAGCGAACCAACGTCGAACACCGAGATGTCGTTGGATAGAGCGTTCAGCACGTACAGAAGCCGGCCTTGCCTGTCGGTAAGAACCCCGTGCGGGGAGTCGCCCGCGGCGAGCGTGCCGGTCACTTTCCTCTCCGCCACGTTGATCACCGACACGCTGTCATCCAGGCGCGTGCTCACGAAGGCGAGATGCCCGTCCGGAGAGAAGGTGACGTCGGCGGGGTTTTCGCCTACCGGGATCTCGGCGATTTTCTCGCGCGTAGCGGTGCTTACGACAATCACTGAGTCCGAGCCCTCACAGGCCACATAGAGTTCGCGGCCGTCAGGGCTGAGCGCCATGTTCAACGGGTTCTTATAACGCGGCGCGCGGGCTTCCTCCGGCAGGTGCGTCGGGTGAGCGATCTTTTTGAGCGCTGGTTCATAGTCGAAGGGCTTCCCGCCGGCTGGCTCGTGACAGGGGAGGCACGTCTCTCGTCCCGGGTGTTTGAGTCCGGCGGCGTTCGCGGCCCGCCCGTCCCTCATGATGGCTTCCTGCATGTACTCGCTGCCAGGACCGTGACACGCTTCACAGCCCACGCCTTCATCCACAGTGAACGAGGCGAGGAACGCGCCGCCTTGACCCGTGGCGTGGCACTTCAAGCACTGTGGGCTCTTGTTGGGCTCACCCTGAACGCCCTGCTTCTTCGCGGTCTCGTAAGCCCTGGGGGTTCCGAGTGCGGCCCAAGCCCGCGCATGCGCGCTCATGCGCCACAGCGAGTACTGATTACCGTGTTCGCGGCCGCGGTGACAGGCGCCGCAGGCAGCCGATCCAACGTACTTTGGCCCGGGCGTGTTCGGGCCCGCTGGCCCGGCCGGCGCGGGTATGCCGGCCGAGACCGAATCCCGGGGCATCGGGTGATCGATGTCGCGCCAGGCCTTCTTGATGTCAATCTGCGGCGACTTCAGGACGGCCACATGCGAACCCTTTTCGATGTGGCAGTTCATGCAGTCCTGCTCGGTGGGCATGAGCAAACCAGCCGTGCGGGACGCCTCCGGGGCGCGCATGACTTCCTCCGTGGCATACTCACTGCCCGCTCCGTGGCACGCCTCGCACTGTACGCCCTCCTCGGTGTGGAACGCGTCGTCCTTCTCCCAGCCTTCCGCGCTGAAGCCGGTGGCGTGGCAACCGAGGCAGATGGCTGCCTCCTGCGGTTCCTGCCGCAGCCCGCTGATTTGCGCGATCTTCTTCGACTCGGGCTTTGCCAGGACGGCCCAGGCCTGGCTGTGCTTGGAATAGAGCCAGAGGCTGTATCCGTTGCCCATGCCGATCCCTGAGTGACAGGCGGCGCAAGCGCGGGAGCCGATATAGACCGGCTTATTGGCCGCACCACAAAAGACCGCAGCGGCCGCCAAAAGCAGCACGGACGGCCAGGCGTGGCGGCATGCTCGTTTCATGGTCTGCCCCGCGATGCCACGGCCGGATGCACGAGTTTGAGGAACTGGTTCGCCTTCACCTTCTCGAACTTCTCCACCGCGCCGTCGGGCCAGCGTATCTCGACCGAATCGGCGTAACCCGCATCTCCCAGGCCGAAGTGCAGCCGGGGATCGCCCTGCGAGAGATAGCCGCGCACCGGGTTGACGTCCTCGATCTGGCGCAGCGAGCCGGTGACGACCGTGACTCTGGCGCCGATGGCGAGGCGGGTGCCCGTTGGAAACTTCAGCAGCGCTTCCACACCGAGCCAGTTGCGGCGGTTGCCGCCGTCGTTCCGAAGAAGCTTCGGCGAGTCGTTCAGATTGACGACCAGCAGGTCGACGTCGCCATCATTATCGAAATCCCCCCAGGTTGCGCCGCGACCCACATACTTGTCCTGGAAGTACTTGCCGGAGCGCGAGGAGACGTCCTCGAACGTGCCGTTGCCCTTGTTCCGTGCGAGGGTGTCCTCCTGCACGTACTCGTGGTGAGCGTCTCCGTGGGCGGTGAAGATGTCCAGCCACCCGTCGTTGTCGTAGTCGAGCATCACGGCGCCCCAACCCGCGTACTGCCCCATCATCGAAGAGATGCCTGACTGCGCGGCCTTGTGCTGCCAGAGGCCGGGTTTCACCTGGATTAGCAGGCTGCAATAGTTCAAGTCCGGGATGAAAAGGTCCAACAGACCGTCGCGGTTGATGTCGCCGGCGAAAGGCCCCATGGAAGCCACGTTCTGCCCGTTCTCACTGAAAGCAAGACCGGCCTCCACGGCCTTCTCCACGAAGCCGCCCTTCCCGTCGGCTTCGAAGTAATAGTTCTCCATGGCGTCGTTCGATACGTAGACATCGAGAAGCCCGTCATTGTTGAAATCAGCCGCGGTGACGCTCATGGCACGGCCATCCGGCTTCCACATCCCCGCCTGTTTGGTGACGTCGGTGAAGGTGCCGTCGCCGTTGTTGCGGTAGAGGGCGTCCGGTTCGCCGCTGTAGCTCAGCGGGCCAGGATAACCCTGGGCCGGGTAAAAATCCCGGAACTTGCCATCGTCGTACTTGAGGTAGTTGCCCACGTACACGTCGAGCCAACCGTCGTTGTCGTAGTCGAACCAAACCGCGGAGAGACTCCAGCGTGGGTCGGCGAGTCCGGACTTTTCCGACACGTCGGTGAACGTCCCGTCGCCGTTGTTGTGATAAAGGATGTTGGCTCCGTAGTTCAGAACGTACAGATCGACGTAGCCGTCGTTGTCGTAGTCGGCGGCGGAGCAACCCGAGGAGAAGATCCCTTTGCCGCCGACGCCGGCCTTCTCCGTCACGTCGGTGAACGTGCCGTTCCCGTTGTTCCGGTAGAGCCTGTTGGAGAGCTTGCCGCGCAGGTCGCGGCCTTCGTTGTCGCTGACGCCCTTGGTCCACGTACCCGTGACGAAATAGATGTCCAGAAGACCGTCGTCGTCGTAGTCGAAGAAGCAGGCGCCCGCGCCGGTGCCCTCGACGATGTTGTCCAGGTGGTGGTCGCCGTAGCTGTGTTTGAACGTGATGCCGGCGTCGCGCGTCACGTCGGTAAACACAGGCAGGGTCTGCTGTGCGGAGGGCGCCAGAGCCAAAGCGAAGACGACCGTCAGGCCCAATAACAGTTTCATGGCCTGCCCCCTGGAGCGCTGTCCCTCAGCGCGCCCAAGTCAATCCACTCAATAATTGTACGTGTTTCATCAGGGGTGAGCGGGGTCGAGCCCGAGGGCGGCATACGCCGCACGGCGGAGGCGGGGATGCCGTCCCAGGGACGCGAGGTATTCCGCCCCAGGATGCTCCAGACCAGCGGGCTGGAGCGGGCGCGGCCGGGATCGACGAGTTTCGCGATGCCGGGGGTATCCAGGCGCGGCGCTGTCGCGCCATCGTGGCAGGCTCGGTTGGCGCAGCGTCCGCTCAATATGGGCTGCACGTCCCGCCGGAAGTCCACGGTTCTCCGGCGCTGAGGCGGGAGGGTGAGCTGGATGGCGGGCTTCATGAGCGCCTTGGCGAGTACATTCTCGGGCGTCCGCTCCGGGTCTTCGTGGCATCCGATGCAACCGCGGTTCTCTTTGTTCATGGCCCAGATCCAGGAGGAACTGCGCAAGGCCAGGCCATCCCTGTCCAGAACCTGAAGCTGGATGGGCGTGTTGGCGGGGACCTGAATCTGAAAAGAACCGTCCTGTTCGATATCCACCTCGCCCAGGAATCGTCGCCGTTCCGCGTCCCCCGCCGCGGCGCGAGGCAGCCCTTCGAGCACCCGCAGCCGCTTGATACCGCCTTTCGGAACCCAGTTCGGGCCCAGATCCGAATCGTAGACGTTCAGGCAGTACAGCTTCGCTGTAGCCTCTTGCTCCTCGACCACCGAGGAGTGCCCGTCTGGTTCGGGGCGCGGAGCCACGGCGCGCGGCTGCATCTCGTTCCAGCCCGGGTCTTGGTGGATCAGCTCCGTACGCCCATTGGCCGGGGTCAGCCGGTAGATGCCGTACCTGCCCGTCCCATTGGCAGGGCGGCGGGCAACCAGGATGGAGCCGTCAGGCAGCGGGGAAGGCGAATGGAACACGCCGTCAGCGGGCTGCGTGATTCTATGGTATGAGTGCAGCGGGCGGCGAAGCGTGACGCTGGCAAGCGTTCCCCCCGCGTCCCACGCGGAACGGCCGGGCTCGACGAACACCACCAGCCCGGAGGGCGTGGTGGCGGGCATGCGTTGCATTCGACCGCGCGACTCAGCGGCCAGCGCATAGTCCGTGCCGTCCAGGTTGATTCCGAACAGGCGAACGCCGGCGGCGAACAGGATGCGGCCGTCCCAGACCATCACCGGGTCGAAGTTGCTGGAGAGGTTGAAGGTCAGCCTGCGCAGCCTGGCGCCATCTGGCATGACGGAATAAAGATTCGTCTCGCGGGCGGCGCCCCGCGGCTCCAGTTCCCCCGCGGCGTCGCTCACGAAAGTGATCTGGTGGGAAGGCTGAGGGTCGTCCAGGTAGAAGATCGCCGATTGGTACAGCGGGCTGCGGCAATTCCCCATGGAGTGCGTGACCTGGCGCGGCTTACCCCCGGAGATCTCCATCTCGTAGATGTCCCAGTTGTCCCCACGGTTCTTCTGGGCGGCGAAGAGAATGCGCTTCCCGTCGAAGGAGACCTCGGGGTCGGCGGCGCTGTGGAAACTCCCGCTCAGAACCTGCAGGCTTCCGTCTGTCTCAAGCAGCGCAAGGCGTGCCCCTTCGCCGCTGACAGGCGTCTGTGTGAAGACGATGGGGTACTCTGGCGCTCCCCACAGCAGTGCGGCGGACAGCAGGATCAGACAGCACGACCTCGCTTCCCACATCGTCCAGAATCCTTCCGGCGCTTCCTGCCAGGAGCAGGCTACTCCTGCGCCGGTTGGTTGCGGAAGATAGCAATCGCTTCCATTTCCACGAGCAGGTCCGACCGGCAGAGTATGGCCTGAATACCTGTGGAGGCGGGCAGAGGATCAAGGCCCTGCGCTTCGCAAAAGGCCGTCCGCTCCTGGTTGAAAGCGGCGTAGTCTCGCTCGATGTCCCTGAGGTAGCAAGTGGTTCGGACCACGTCCTTCCAACTGGCCCCCTCCGACTCCAGCAGGGCGGTGATGTTGGCATACGTCTGCCGGGTCTGCGCCCGAAAATCGCCGACGTGCAACGTCTGGCCTTCCGGTCCCACGCTGGCCGTCCCGGAGATGAGCAGAACCGCGATGTTGCCAAGGTCCACCCTCATGCCGCGCGAAAAGGAACTGGGGTGAGCGTAGTGGTAGGCCTCGTTGAGCGCTTCCGGCGCGCTTATGGCCTTCTTCCCGACTGCCTCTGCACGCATAACCTCCTCCAGCACCCGCTCCACGTCCATCTATCGACCCCTCCCAAAGCAATGATCTTACCATTGCAGGGTCGTCCTCTGCGGCCGTCGAGAAGGCGCCACATCTCCCAAGCCAACCTCGCCATAGGGTTTTTCTATCGCCCCGATGCAAACTTCCGATGGCACAGCCAGTCCCCTGTCCCTTACCATGTCAGCTAGCTCGCCACGTCCGCCAGCCAAGACTCCAAGTCGAGGAGACCACGTTGTCAAGAAGGGTGTTTGCAGGATTGCTGTTGTTGCCTTCCTTTCTATTGGCCCAGGCCCCTCAGGGGGCCGACGCCGAGTTGGCCCTCCTGAAAGCCGCCGTAAAATCCTCCCAGATGGCCGGCGACAACGCCTGGATGCTGGTCAGCTCCGCACTGGTACTGATGATGACCGGTCCGGGACTGGCGCTGTTCTACTGCGGCCTGGTCCGCAAGAAGAACGTTCTGGGCACCATGATGCAGAGCTTCGCCATGATGGCCTGCATCACGCTGGTATGGGCCGTCTGCGGCTACAGCTTGGTTTTCGGCCCGGGCAACGGCTTCATCGGCGGCTTCCGCTATCTGTTCCTGCAGGGCGTGGGGGCCGAGCCCAACGCCTCCTATGCGCCCACCATTCCGCACCAGACCTTCATGGTCTACCAGATGATGTTCGCCATTATCACGCCGGCTCTGATCGCGGGCGCCTTCGCGGAGCGCGTCCGCTTCGGAGCTATGCTCCTGTTCTCGACTCTGTGGGCCTTTCTGGTCTACTTTCCGATGGCGCACATGATCTGGGGCGAGGGCGGCTTCCTGAACGCCAGCCTGGGCGGCAGGTTCCCGGTGCTGGACTTCGCCGGCGGCACCGTGGTCCACATCAGCTCGGGAGTCTCGGCGCTGGTCACGGCACTCTACATCGGAAAGCGATGGGGCTACCCGCAAGAGCCCATGAAGCCGCACAACCTCGTCCTCAGCTTCACGGGCGCGTGCCTGCTGTGGGTCGGGTGGTTCGGCTTCAACGCGGGCAGCGCGCTGGCGGCATCCTCGCTCGCCACCAGCGCGTTCGTCGCGACGCACTTCGCCTCGGCGGCCGGCGCCGCCTCCTGGATGCTCGCCGAGAAGCTTCGCAGCGGCAAGGCTAGTGCGCTCGGCGGGATCTCCGGCGCCGTCGCGGGACTGGCGACCGTCACGCAAGGCGCGGGTTTCGTGCAGCCGTTCAGCGCGGTGCTCATCGGGCTGGTGGCGGGAGCCCTGTGCTACTACATGGTGGCGGTGGTCAAGGACAAGTTGGGCTACGACGACTCCCTGGACGTGTTCGGCGTGCACGGAATCGGCGGCCTTACGGGCTGCCTGCTCACAGGCATATTCGCCACTCGCGCGGTCAACGCCATCTTCAAGCTCCCCAACGGGCAGCCCGCTCCCGTCGGCCTGATCGACGGCAACGCGATGCAGGTCGTGAACCAACTGATCGGAGCCGGCATCGGCATCGTGGTGGCGGTGGTGGGCACGCTGATTGCGCTCAGGGTCACGGAGTTCTTTACTCCACTTCGGATCGAAGAGCGGGAGGAATCCACGGGGATGGACCTCGCGTTGCACGGCGAAGAAGGGTACAATTTCGAGGCATAAGCCCATGTTCAAAATCGAAGCGATTATTCAACCCTTCAAGCTCGACAGCGTCAAGGAGGCCCTGAAGGCCATCGGCATCGACGGGATCACCGTCTACGACGTGCGCGGGCACGGCCGCCAGAAAGGGCACAAGGAGGTGTACCGCGGCCGCGAGTACAACGTCGACCTGTTGCCCAAGATCAAATTGGACATGATCATACCCGCGGACCGCAAAGACGAGGTCATCCGGGCCATCCTCGATTCCGCGCGCACGGGCAATATCGGCGACGGAAAGATCTTCGTCTCCGAGGTCATGGAAGCCATCCGCATCCGCGACGACAATCGCGGGGAATCCGCCCTCTGATCCGAAGCGCCCCAGGTTCCCGGGGCGCGCTGGTACCATGGTTCTCAGCCGGGAGCCTCTTGCTCCTGAACAGGATACGGATGTGAAACCGCCATTCGGGATAGCCCCTCTCACACTGCTCGTCAGTCTATCGGCGGGAGTGATGGCCGGAGTGGCTTTCGTCGTGCTTCGAAGGCGGCCTTCGCCGGAGGCGCGGGAACGGCGCCGGCGCCTGTCCGTCGATTCCAAGGGCCGGATGGCCGATGCGACCATCCTCGACTTTCGCGGCGATGAGTTGTACTACTCCTACAGAGTGAGGGGCACGGAGTACAATGCGGCCCAGGACATCTCAGCCGTCCGGGACCGATTGCCCGAGGACACCGTAGGGCTTATCGGCTCCGCCATGGTGAAGTACGAACCCGGCAACCCCGCCAACTCCATCGTGGTCTCCGAGGAGTGGTCCGGGCTGCGCGGGCGCAGGGGGCCTGCCGCCGGGCAGCAGTCGGGGAAAAGGAGCCTGCCCTCTGGCTGAGCACGCTCCGGGTGCGCCGCGTGATTTCATGACTGCCTTCGCGATCGAGTTCGACGATCAGGCGGCTGCGGAGCGCTATGCACGGCGCCCGGCTCACGAGGCCTGGAGCAAGAGCTACCTTCCCATCATGGAGGAGAGCCGGATCCAGCAGGTCACCAACTGACGCGGTGTTTTAGACTATCTGGACGTTCTCGGCCTGTGGGCCCTTAGGCCCTGGTTTCACCTCGAACTCCACCTCCACCCCGTTGTCCAGCGTCCTGTATCCTTCCATCGCGATCGCGCTGTGATGCACAAACACGTCCTCTCCGCTGGCGCGCTGGATGAAACCGTAGCCTTTGGCGGAGTTGAACCACTTCACTACACCTCTCTCTTTCACGGCCCTGTCTCCTAAATCACAACATCACTCGGTCCGAAATTGTCTCAGAACATCATCCGGCGGTCAAGCGGCGGAATCCGGCGCGGCCGCCGAACCGCCCGGGCCCGAGAGTCGCCGCAGGTCCCTCCGGATGCCTTTCAGCGTCAGACCGGCGCGAGAGAGAGCGAGCAGCCCCAGGGCCCACAGGGGCAGCGTCAGGATGATGAAGACGACAACCGAAAAGCCCGTGGCTACGGTCTTGTCCGTACCGAATAGCCCCAGCCCCAGCACGGTGAAGAACTGATACGAACCGACGTTGGCCGGCGCGTTCGGAACGGCCGTGCCGAAATGCACGATCAGGTAGACGGCCGCGCCGGCCAGCAAGGGGAGCGGCAGGCGGTACGCTTTCATCACCAGCCAGAAGGAGACCGCCTGAAAGGCGGGGATCCCCAGCGAGATGACCGCGGGCGCCAGCAGGGTCCTGAGTGTTCCGATTTCGAGCAAGCCCTGCCCGATTCGTCCCACCAAGGACTTGGCGGCGTCCAGCAGGCTCCGGCCTGAGCGCGCTGGCGTGGCCCACCGGGACACTATAGCCGGCTCGGCCAATACTAAGAATAGGAAACCAACGACGAGCAGCAAAACCGCCGCGCCCAGAACGTCTCCCGCCAGAAGCAGATTCTGGGGCAGCGGCACGAAAAACGCGAGCAGGCCGAAGCCGAGCGCCAGCCAGATGGCATCGACCAGCCGCGAGACCAGCATGGAGGGAACCACCCGGGAGATCGGTATCTCCATCCAGCGGCCAGCCAGGTAGGTGCGCACCAGTTCTCCCAGGCGCATGGGGGTGACCTCGTTGGTGAACAGGCCGATGTAAACGGCCTCTGTCGCCCGCAGCACGGAGAGCCGGCCCACGGGCCGGAGCAGGTAGTGCCAGCGCACGCCTTCGCAAACGTAGCTCAGAACGTCGCAGGCCACGGCAGGGATCACCCACCACCAATTCATCGCACCGATGTAGCCGGGCATCCGCTCCACATCCGTGTCATGGAACACCCACACCAGGCAGGCGGCGGCGATGAGGTATCCAGCGGCGCGCTTCCAAAGCTCGGCCCTCGGCGTAACCTCGGAACTCAGGGTGCTGCCTGTATCCATGACAAGGCCTCGCGCAGCGACTTGTAGAACTCGGCCTGGTTGCCGTCATAGCGGTGATCCCGCGCCTCGACCAGGAAGAGCCGCTTCGGCTGGGCGGCGTTGTCGAACAGCTTTCTGGCACTCTCCGGGGAAACGTACTCGTCGTGGGTGGAGTAGATCATGGCCAGGGGCAGCGGAGCGACCTTGGGCATCCGCGGCAGGGCGCTGAACTGCGGCTCGTTCGGCGCTCTCTTGGTCAGGTAGGTGAGGTTGTCGGCGAGCCTCCACCCGAGGGAGCCGGACTCTGGCAGGCCGATGGCCAGCAATCCCCGCAAGGCTGACTTGTCTTGGGAGGAGGCTGCCGCCAGTAGCGCCAGTCCCGCGCCCTCCGACCATCCGGATAAGGTCACCCTGTCCCGTCTTCCCTGTGTAATCCATTGCGCCACGAAGCGGAAGTCCGCCATCACATCGGTTTCCTTCAGGGCGCTCTGGCCGGTCGTGAAGCTCTCCAGGTACTGTTTCGTGTCCCAGGCGTAGACATCGTAGCCAAAGGAAGCCATGGACTTCACCATCTCGACGGCGAACCCGCGCCAACCGCCGTCCCCCGGCAAGTACAGCACGGCTGGGGCCGTGCGGCCGGAAGCGGCCTGGCCGGGATAGAAGTAGAACGTCTCTGCGGCTGGCCGCGCAGCGCTACCGTGTTCTTGCCGGCCACCGGCCTTTGTGCGAACAATCCAACCGCAACCAGCAGCGCCGAAAGCAAAGGGAAGATGAATCGAGATGCCATGATGACGTTCCTAGTCCGGGAGCTCCGATACCCTGCTCAGCGCGATTGCCAGGCGCGGCAGTTCGAGCGCGCGTTTATATATGACGTATCGCGGTTCCCATGAGGATGCGAACTTGGCCTTGTAGGCCAGCAGCCCCTTGAAGCTGAAAAGAAAGTTCAGGTGCTGGAAGAACGCGTGGATGGCCCGCTCTTCGGGCGAGGCTTCCTCCTGTTCCTGAAAGCCCGCCATGGGCGCCAAGCCCAGGTTGAAGCGCTCGAAGCCCTCTTCCTTCATGCGCAGAAACAGTTTGACGAAAAGGAAGTCCATGAGACCGTTGGGAGCCTCGGTGCGGCGGCGCATAAGGTCCACCGTCGCCTCCCCCTTGCGATACGACGAGACCATGTTGAGGAAAGCCAGCACCCGACCGGTGCCGTCCTCTGCCGTCAGGACTGGCGTCGAGCTGACGTAGTCCTCATCGAACAAGCCCAGCGTGAACTGCCGCTCGCGCCGGCCGGGGAATTGGAGCCACTCGTCGGAAACCTCCTTCAACTGCGAGAGCACCCCCGGCGGAATCGGGGGCTCGTAGTAACTGGTTCGGACGCCGGCCTTCTCCAGTATGTTGACCTTCGAGCGGAACTGCCTGCCGGCCTTCCCCTCAAGCGTAAACTGGCTCAGGTCCACAATGGCCTCGTCGCCGACCTTCAGTTTCTTGAAGCCCTGGCGCTGGTATATCTCCAGGAAGCCCGGCAGCACCTGGTAAAAGCCCAGCCCCCAGTCGTTGTCACGGCACAGAGCGGCAAATTTTTGGATGACGGTTTCCAACTCCTGTTCCGGGCCGACCGGATCACCCAGAACCACCGCGAAGCTCGCGCCCACCCGGTAAGCCAGAAAACTACCGGCGTCGAAGAAGAAGGACTTGTCGGGGCGGGCCTTGAAGAAGTCCTGCGGGCACCGGCCGTGCTTGGCCAGGATGGCCTTGGCAAGTTCCACCTCGTGGGGGTGCGTGCCGAACCGGTATAGCACCGGACGGAACAGAGCGAAGCCGGCGTACAAGCAGGCGGCGGCGCCGCACCAGTACAACGAGTCCAGAAACCATGCGGCGTAGCGAGTATGCGGCGTCAAGCTCGGATCGCCCGCGAAAGTGAGAAAACGCATGGTGCGGACAAGAGAGTCTTTCCAATCGAAATTGATTCCGAACTCGCGGGGCTCCAGCAGCCAGAAGCCCGCCACCCCGTATGCGGCGGCCAGCACCAGGGCCAGCAGCGAGTGGCGGAGCGCGGCAGGCCACCCGCTGAGGCGGCTGCGCACGGTGAAGTTGCGGCGGGTCGCGGCCACAACGGCCACCAGCAAAGCCGAGAAGCCCGCCTCCTCGTAGTCCACGCCTTTTGTCAGGTGGAACAGCACCGAAGCCGACGCCAGCAACATGACGGCCCACCAAGCCACTCTCTTGCGCCTGTAAATGTTAAGGGACGAGATCACCAGCGCAAAGCCTATGAGCAGCGTGGCCGTCCTGGAAAGGTGCAGGAACTCGAGTGGGAAGATGCGGCGCAGCGCCTGGACTCGCTCAGGAAGGGCCCTGCCCGTGACGGAGTAGAGGTCGAGCAGGCCGCTCCCCAGCGTGAGCAGCGTCACCAGCAGCACCGTCCAGGATCGCCGGATCATGCGCACATGTCCCTATTGAAAATAACGCTTCTCACGTCCTCATGCGGGTCATGAGGTAGACCGCCGCCAGGAAGAAAACGGCATTCGGGGACCATGCCGCAGCGGCAGCCGGCAGTTGGTTGATGTTGCCGACCTGTTCAAAGAGCTGATTGATGCTCCAGTAGGCGATTGCGATCCCGAAGCTCACCCCGACGCCCGCCAGCGCCCCCCGGCTTCCGGTCAGGAAGGCGAACGGCACGGCGATCATCGCCAGGATCAAGGCAAACAGAGGCACGGAGAACTTCTTGTAGTACTGGATCCGCAACTGGACCGTATTGAAGCCGCTCTGCCGCAACTCCGCGATGTAGGCGCCCAACTCGCGAAAATTCATCTGTTTGTCCTGCTTCACTTCCTTCAAGAAATAGCTGGGCGGTTCGTCCAGTTCCGAGAAGGTCATCGCCTGGAAAGGCTGGAAGCCCGGTTGCTTCGCTCCCGCCAAGTCCCGGCACCAGCCGTTTTCGAAGACCCAGGTCTTCAGCGAGCCGGACCAGTACGCCCTCTCGGCGGAGATTTGGCGCCGCAGGCGGAACGAGGCCGGATCCAGCTCGTAGACGCTCACGCCGCCCATGACACCTGACGGGTCGAAGTATCTGTAGTGGTAGATCCGCGACTGCCGGCCGAAGATCCAGGGGCGATCGGGGCGCAGGTAGGTCTGGACCGGACTCCCCTTGATCTCCGCCCGGATGGCATCCTGCTTGCGGTTCGCTTCGGGCACGTAGTAGTAGTCAAAAGCAAACAGGAGCCCGCTGAGGGACAAGCTCATGAACAGCACGGGCACCGTGAGCCGATAGAGACTGACCCCGCAGCCTTTGAAGGCGATCACCTCGTTGTGCTTGGTCATGACGCCAAAAGTGACCAGCACCGCTACCATCGCGCTGATAGGAGTCGAATCGTAGACCAGCATCGGCGCCAAGTAGTACAGGTAGGTGATCACACGCAGCATGGGGATCTTGTTCTTGATGATGTCGCTCAGCAGCTCAAAGAAAGTGTACACCTCCGTCATCAGAACGAAGCTCACGAGAAAGATCGCGAAATAGAGCAGGTAGGACGACAGAACGTACGTATCAAGGACCTGAGGAAGGATGGGCAGCCGGCCGGTTCGCTGCGCGAACCCGCCGTTGGCCGGAAGCGGCCTCCAAAGTCGCCGCGACCATCGAAAGAGCCCCAACAGGCTGTTCTTCAGACCTTCAACCAGATCCCGGTCTCCGGGCTTCTCCAGCCTGGCCAGGAGGAAGACGCCCACCGCGGCGAACAGGGCGTTGGGAGTCCAGACCGCGAGCTCGACCGGAAGAGTCCCCTGCTTGGCCAGGCCAATGAGACTGATCAGGCCCATGTAGTAAAGGAACGCCAGGAAGACCGTCATCACGATGGCCGCGGACTTTCCCGCCTTCCGTGAAGAGACTCCCAGCGGAATCCCCACCAGCGCCAGCAACAAGCAGGCAGGCGGAAGAGCCAACCGCTGGTTCAGTTCAATTCTGGCGTCCACCGAGTCCTTCGCCAGCCGGAACAGCGGCCCGGTGTCCGTCTCCCGGAAGGGACGGGCGCGTCGTTCGCCGGGGGGTTCGGTCTCCAGGACCTGCTCGCTGCGCGGGGAGAAGGTGCTGTAGTATTCGCTGGGATCCTTTCCCGCCTGATGCGAGCTGGCGTCGATGAGCGAGAGCTGAATCCGGTTGTGGGCGGCGTCGGGGATGGCGATGGCCTCCCTTGCCACCGTAACCACGGGCCCTTCTCCCGCTTCCTGTCCACCGCCGCGCTTCTGGGCGGCGGGACTCAGGTCGGCCAGGAACACCTTCTTCCAGAACACCACGGGCCCGGGCACGACGTCAGCCACGAGCAGGATGGCGTTGGGGAACTGTTCCTGGAACACCCGGGGCTCGATCTCCGCCGTCAGTTGCTCGGCGGCGAGGTGGTTGACGATGCGGTAGGTCTCCCGGATCGACCACGGAGTCAGCCAAAGCGAGCACGCGGCGGTCAGCAGGATCGCCAGGGCCGCCAGAGCCGACACGGGCCAGATGACTCGCCGGCCGGGAAGCCCGGCGGCCCGCAAGGCCGTGATTTCCCCGTCGCTGGACATGCGGCTGAAGGCCAGAAGGACACCCACCAGCACGCCGATCGGCACGGTGAAAATCAGCGCGGGCGGCAGGACCAGGGCGGACAAGTACGCCACAGTGTAGGGCTGCGCCGAACTGCGCACCAGCAGTTCGAACACTTGGCCGATGCTCCGCAGGAACAGCACGAAAGTGAACAGCACCGTACCCAGCACTGTGGCGGAGGCGGCCTCGCGGAAAATGTTGCGACCCAGCAGCCCCATACTCAGCGGGCGGGAGTGAGGGGCGGCGGCGGCACGATCGGGAGCTTGGGCACGTCGTCCTGCGCCTTCACGAGTTGCAGTTCGTCAAACAGGATGCCGGGAGAGATGACAGAGCTTTCCGCCACGTAGGAGCCCGCCCCCAGCAGAGCAAACGGGGCCCCATTCTCCAGATAATCGAAAACGACAGGTTCGCCGCCCGCCGCCAGAATGTCCCGGAGCGACCGGACTGTCAGATCCTTGAACCGCAACCCGCGCACTAGTTCCTCGCGGCCGTCCGGGTAAACGCGGTAGGCAAGCATCGGCAAGCTCACCACCCGGGCCGCGCCTCCATCTTGCGCCATCCCGGCTAGCAGACGCTGCGCCTCGGACACCGATGCGGATGAGGGAAAATCCATCTTGCGCACCAGCAGGCCATAGGCTTTGCCGCGCTGGCTCGAAAGGTCGATCAGCTTCTTCTTCAGTTCGGGCAGCGTCGAGGCTTCGGAGGCGCGTACAAAGAGGTTGCCGAAAGCCGCCGTATTGGCGCCGAAGCCGCCGGGCAGCCTGGCGCGGCCGTTGGAGCCCTCCGCGCCCCGCACGGGTTGCCGCGTCGTGAGATAGTTCTTCAGGAGCCCCTTTTCCACCAGAACCAGAGGCTTGGGCACCACTCCCTCCAGGTCGACCACGTAGTGTCCCAGGAGCCGCCGGCCGCGCCATTCGGTGGCGGTCGGGTCATCCTCGACATCCATCCACTCGGGCAAGATGCGGGAACCCAGCCGCCCTTCCAGGTCGCTGGCCACGAAGGAAAGCGGACGGCCGGGTTCGGACACGGGACGCCGCCTCAGGGCAAAGCTCCTGCCCAGCACTTCCGCCAGGAGTTGAGCCGCGGCTTCGGGTTCAAACAGCACCGGGCCCGTATAGGGCTCGGCCACCGGCGCCGTCAGCAGCGCTTCCAGGTTGCCCGCGACGCTCTCGACGCCGCGCCGGCACTCCGCTTCCGGCGGCAGGCCGTTCAGGTCCAGCGCATGGTAGCCCACCGCATCGCGCAGCAACATGCCGTCGGAGGCCAGGGCCGTGGCCCGCACCTGGAAGTGAAACGAGGTTTCGGGCACCCTGAGGCGGGTCCCCTCGGAGTTCGCCATGTAGTAGGCGCCCTGGACGGCTTGAAACTCCGCGCTCGAACCAGTAATCCGCGGGTGTGCCCCGAACAGCGACGAGAGGCTGCGCAGACGCGACTTCCAAGTGTCCTCTTCCACGTTGCGCCTGGCGACCGGAACTATCATCGTGACGGGTTCGACCGTGGCGAAATCGGGCAACTGGTCCGTGACGGTCACATTCTTCTGCGCAGCCCGCTTGCGAGCTATGGCCTCCAGCGCCGACTTGTAGGCGACGTCCGTCGCCAGCCAGAAGTACTGGCGCAGGGCCATATAGTTGTCGTCGATGGGACAAGAGCCCAGGTCGTAGCGGCCGGCAAACGCGTAGTCGCTGAAAAGGTAATTGCCGTTGTCGAACTTGTAGTCGCCCACGCGCACCTGGATACGCGGCAGGCGCGCACGGCCCTTCTGGAACGAGTTGAGGGCGCCCAGGGTCGCGCTCACGTAGAGGAAGCCGGTCTCGTGGATGCCGTACTCGATGTAGTAGGGCTTCTCCAGGCTCACCACGCGCAGGTCCCGTGACCGGTCCAGTTCGTCAACCAAGGCGCGCAGGACGGGATCATCGGGCGGCGCCGGCTGCTGCGCCAGAGCCAGGGCCGAACCGCCGAGCGGCAACAGCAGGAACAAACGGCGGGTCATGGCTTCTCCTGGATCGGTCTCGGCAGCAGCGGTGGACGCTCCGAGGATTTTTCTTTCCTTTGGGTCTCGATCTCGGAGACCAGCAGCGCCGGCGCGACGGCCGAGACCGGGACGCTGCCCGACTCGGCGCCGCAGTACCCGTTGAAGACCTCCGTGCGATCCGAGGTCGCCAGGATCTTCTCAAAGCTCGCCAGCGGCGTGCCCACGATGTCCACGCCGCGGACGAGTTCGTCGGGGCGGCCATCGGCGTAGACCTTGTAGACGACAATCGGGATCACGGTGAAAGCCTGCAAACCCGCGCGCCGGGTCTGGGTGTACCCTCCGGTCACTTCTTCGAAGTACAGGCCGTAAGGCTTGTTCTGCCGCTTCAGCTCCTCCCGAAGCATTTCCCGCAGCTTCGCCTCGGGGACGCGGTGCGTGGACTCGACAATCAGATTGGACTGCCGCGAGAGGACCTCGTAGCCGGGACTCCTGCGGCCGTGCCCGTTGGACTTGTCGGAGCTGAAAACGGGCGATCGGGAGAGCAGGAATGTTTTCAACACACCGGCATCGACGACGCGCACCGGCCGGGCCGGAATGCCTTCATCGTCATACCGGTAGAAACCGTTCAGGTCCACGCCGTCAAAGCTGCGGCGAGTCGGATCAAAAATCACGGAGAGAAACTCGGGCAGGACCTTGGTCCCGATTCGCTTGGTGAAGGTCTGGCCCTCGGACTCGTCCTTTTGCCGATGGCCTTCCACCCGGTGGCCGAAAATCTCGTGGAAAAAGACGCCCGCCGCCCGGCCGGAGAGGATGGCGGGGCCCACAAAGGGCTCGGCTCCAGGAGCAAGGCGCAGGGCTTCCAGTTGGTTGGAAAGGCGCTCCACCGCCGCCAGAATGGTCTTGTCGTTGGGCAGCCCGGAAGCTTCCTCGGCGTCGAAGGTCTCGCCCACCGAGAGGTTCATGCCATCCAGGGCTCTAGCCTGGGCAGAGATGGTGATCCGCGCGAAGCCGCGTCCATGCACCAGCCGGGTGCCCTCCGTGCTCACCAGGTAGCGGGTCTCGCGCCGCGCCGCGATCGAGACGCCAGAAGTGATGACCTCGGCCCTGCCGGAGAAGCCGGCCGACCACTTGCGAACGCGATCCTCCCAGTCTTTGGGCGAGAAGTCAAGCTTCTTGGCCGGTTCGCTGTAAGTCGAGGGTTCTTCCAGGGTGAAATCGGGGGCATCCTCCTGGCGGTCAACCTGCACCTGCGTGCTTGTGCGAAGCTTGATCAGGCGCTCCGCGGCGAGGCGATAGGTGCGGTCCGTATCGAGCCACAGCCGCTGGTCGATCGCTCCCGCGCCGTCCTCGATAGGAAGAGAGGTGGCGGAGGTGAAGACCGGCCGCTCGCCGGGCACGCGGTGGTAGTTGTCCAGCTTCGGGCTGCCGACCCGGACGGTCACATCCAGGAGACGGTTGTGGCCGCAACTGCTCGACTGGAGAGCCCCCAGCGTGGCTGTAATGCTACAAGCTTCCTGCTCCGTCACCGAGTAGGCCATGTAGTAGGGCGCAGGGTCGCCTTTGTCTCGCAGACTCTTGTAGTTGCGGTCCAACTCCTGGGAAAGAATGTCTGGCAGCGACGCGGTCTGTGCGAACAAAAAGCACACCAGCGAGCCCAGCGCACACACCCGCGCGGTCCGATTCACGCCCTCAGGATAGCATGGCCCGTCCGGCCGACCCCCACGGCGAACGGGTTGCCTATTTCGACGTGATTCGCGCCAGGTCGCGCCGTCGCGTTTCGGGCAACACCCAAACCCAGGCGCCGGTGGCCAGGGCCAGCACCAGCGGCACACCCAGGCCGCCACGCACGCCGTAAAGCGACACGAAGGCGCCGACTATCATCGGCGCAAAGAACTGCACTCCGCGGGCGCAATTGTAGCTTGTGCCCATGGCGAAGTTGCGGACGCGAGTAGGAAACAGTTCGGCCAGCAAAGCACCGAAGCCCGCCGTGCAGCCTGAGCCGACTCCCATGCCGAACATGACGCCCCAGAAGAGGGCCGTATGCGGAAGCAGCCACTCCCAGCGAAAAGCGAGTTGGTAGAGAGCGGCGGCTGTCAGCAGCGAATATGCGGTGTAGGCCTGTCGCCGCCCATAGCGGTCGGCCACGAAGCCGAACAGCAGCATGCCCAATAGCTGCCCCGATTGCGCGGTCAGAATCCATATCGCCGAACGCCCCACGGGTTGGTGGAACTGGTCCTGTAGAAACCTGGGCAGCCAGACGTAGCACGTCCAATACGTGCCCAGCTTGAATACACCTAGCAGAAAGCCCTTCAGCATCGGCGATAGAAAATGATGGCGCTTGATCCAGAGCAGGGCCGCGACTGGCGAGAGCTGCTCTTCCTTCTGCTGGCTCCATAGCGACGATTCGGGCAGGTGCCGCCGGGCCACAAAAGCCAACATCGCCGACGCGGAAGAAACCAGGAAAACCCAGCGCCAGCCGATCAGAGGTGTGACCAGCAGGCCCATCAAAGCCGCCAGACCCACTCCCAGCGGCTCGCCGGCCTGCAGGAAAGCGGCGGATCGTCCGCGCATGTGCGCGGGGGAAGCTTCTTGCACAAGGGCGTGGCCCACGGCCCATTCGCCGCCGACGCCCAGCCCGGTCAGCAGGCGGAACGCCAGCAGGCTCAGCGGGCCGGCGGAGAAGGCGCACAACGCGGTGCCCAGGGAATACAAGCCGATGGTCCAGGTCATCACGCTCTTGCGCCCGTAGCGGTCTGAGAGGTAACCGAAGAGGATTCCCCCGACCCCAGAAGCTCCCAAGGCTACACCCAGCAACACAGCCTCTTCGGACGCGCTCAACCCCAGGTCTTTCCCGATGGGGATCAACAGGAACGAAATCAGCATCAGATCGTAGAAATCAAACGTCCAGCCCAGGAACGCGATGAGCCAGATGCGCACGGGAAAGCGTTCCGTGCTAATGCCCCTACTGCTGGTGTCCCGCATCGGCGAAGGCATGACCGCGACATAATAACACGAAAGCCGTCGTGGCGCCGCGTGAAGGGAGATCTCAACTTCGGGCGTGTGCTGGCGGCTTCGGGATTGTTCTTGACCGGATACCTGGTGAGCCGTCTGGGTTCGGTCGCCCGCGCGGCCGCCGGCTCAGGCCGTCATGGTGAGAATGCCTTTGTCCTTGAGGCCGGAGAGTGCCAGGTGGTAGCGGCTCCGGATGCCGGTCTTCTCATACAGGTGCTTCAGGTGGATCTTCACGGTGCCGGGTTTGATGCCCAGTTCGCGGGCAATCTCGCCGTTGGTGAGGCCCTGCTCCACTAGCCCGAAGACCTGCGTCTCCCGCGGCGTGAGATCAGAGCGGGTGTTCCTCAGAACCCTGGGGCCGGACCTGAAGATAGTGTCCTCTATCCAGG
The DNA here is from genome assembly GCA_963798455.1 of Bryobacterales bacterium. Taxonomy (GTDB): domain Bacteria; phylum Acidobacteriota; class Terriglobia; order Bryobacterales; family Bryobacteraceae; genus CAWCTD01. The sequence continues at coordinate 749,480 of CAWCTD010000003.1, read as the reverse complement.
CGGTGCCGGCGCGGGCGGCGCGCAGACAGGCGAGCAGCGTTTCCGGCGCGGTGGCCTTCCGAACCACTCCTTTGGCGCCCGCCTGAACAAAGCGGAGAGCCTCCCCTTCGGTCAGAGACGACCCCCAGATTACGACCGCCGTGTCGTCGGCCGCCGCTCTGAGGTTCAGAATCCAATGGATGAGTCCATTGACCCCCAAGCCTTTGTCCGCGAGGACCAGGCGCGGGGGCTGCTGGCGGACCATGCGAATCCCCTCATCCAAGCTGGAAACCGACCAGAGGAAATCAAGATCAGGGCAGGTTCCCAGAACTGCTCGAACCCCAGCAGCGGTAACAGGCTGGGTATCGCAGACTCCGACGGTCGCATTCAAAGACAACTCAGCCATGGAGTTCCTCCGAGACTAGCCGTACATACATTTCATCGGCCTGATTATTCACTAACTGTAGTTGGCAGTGCTCCGCCGAGTTCTCAAATTTTCTTCGATGCCAGCCGATCTACTGGAAAGAAGGGTGAAACTTGAGCCGTCTCCATCCTGAGGAGCCCGCGCCAGCCACGGGCGAACCCGGTGGCTGGGATGCCTGGCTGCCGTGTCCGGACCGGGGGATGACCTCCGATCTCACACTCTTGCTGGCCGGAGAGGCTCCCTCGATGCGGGTGACGCATGCGGCGGGCGTACGATCTGAGCGTGCTGGACACCGGCGGCCTCTATGGCGCGCTCGCCCTGCAATTGCTGAAACTCAGCGACGAGATCCTGCTGGTCGCCGCCGCCGAACTTGGCGCCATCTTTGGAGCCAGGCGGGCGCTGTCGCACATGCGTGAAAAAGGCGTCTCTGCGTCCGAAGTCAAGCTTGTGCTGAGCCGCGGGCGGCGGGGTTCGGGGTTCGAGCGGGAGGAGATCGAGTCGGCCCTGGGGATACCTGCGCACCACGTCCTGCCGAACGATCCACAGACCATGGAGGATGCGTTGCTGGAGGGCCGCCCCGTTAACCCGGGGAGTCCTTACGGCAAAAGCCTGGCGGCACTGGCATCCGGTCTGCTGGATCGGGACGGGCAAATCGGGAGCCGGACATCGTCCGTCAAGGGATTGCGTTCTCTGCTCTCGCGGGGGTCCTGACGTTCTGAAGGCCGCCACGGGACGACTCCGGCGAGCGCCCAAGAAAGGTCGGACAGCCATGACTCCACTTGATGGCGATCCGCCACGGTGTCGGAGGACCCCAGGTACTTCTGCAATTCACCCGCCGCCTCGCTCTTTCGAGTCAGCCGCGTGAGGATCGCCGCTGCCAGCAGATGGGCTCTTGGGAATTTCTTCCCGGCCCATTGCAGGTTCTCGACCGACTCCAGATCGTTTCGCTTCTGTTTGTAGAGACTGTAGCCGAGCACGAAGTGGGCCTCGATGAGATTTGGATCCCCTCTCAACGCCGCTCTTGCTGCTGCTTCGGCCTCCGGGTATTGGCCACGCACCAGCATCGCGAGCCCAAGGTTGAATACCATGAGCGGCGAGTCGGGATCGAGTTCTGAGGCTTTGCGGAACTCAGCGACCGCCTGGTCGGTCTGCTTCAGCACCCATAAGGACGCACCGAGTTCGTTGTGCGCGTCCGCAAAAGATGGCTCGATAGCGATGGCCTTCTGGAAGTGAACCATGGCCTTGTCGAAGTGCTGCTTCTGCGAATCCCGCACTCCCTTGCGGTACTCCGTGAGGGCCTTCGGAGCGATCTTATGTTGGAGTTCGCGGACGGACACCGTCCCCGACACCGGCCGTTCCACGTGCTGCCGCGGCAGACGAATCGTCAGGTCGTCGTATGGCCCGGCAACGGTGACCGGACGGTCGTAGATTTTGTCGCCATACTGGTCGGTCAGCCGGAGCAGGTAGTCTCCGGGACGGACTGAGTCAAGCTCGAAACTCCCGTTCCCCGTTACATACGTTGACGCGGGCAGGCCTTCGTGGCTGGTGTTCACTAGTTCGACCTGGAGCGTCGCGTCAAGAGGAGAGTTCAGGACCTCACCCCGCAGGTTGAATGGAGCGTTGGATCCAGTCTGGCCGTAGCCCGCTGGTGGCAGCGACAAGGAGGCGGAGATCACCAGCAACTTCAGCACACGGACAGGATGCGCACAAGAAACAAAATGAGCACCCATTTTCTTCCCCTCTGTGTACAACCGCTGTGCCGAAAACGCAGACCGTTTTGGCAGCTTTTACCTGTCGCTTGCAATCCGTGTGCCTATCCGGAGGCAGGATACTCAGCCTCACGTATGGCGATCAAAACGCTAAGTGAGCAATTCCGCGGCGCAGAATGATCACGTCGCTTTTTGAGGCAGTGTGGCCGGTTTTACACCAGCAGTGAAGGAGGGTCAATGGGAGCCGCGGACTGGCCGGCTTTTAACATGTGTAAACGCTAGAACGGTAACTGGTTCGACGAACCTTCACATACTTCCTTCTGAGCAAGCCCTTGGCGCGGTAAAGACGCGTCTTGACGCATTCGTCCGTCACCCCCAGCCTGCCCGCTGTCTCCGCCGTGCTCATCTCGTCGAGTTCGCGCGTGATGAAAACAACCCTATACGGCTTGGGAAGCATCGCCAAAGCCTTGCTGACTCTGGCTGTCGCTTCCGAAGCAATGGCCTTCTTTTCGGGATCGTCGTCATGCGATCTCAGCACCAAAGCCGCTTTGTCCGTGCCAAAATCGGCGATGTCCAGAAAAGGCCGCCGCCTGCGGGTGCGCAGTCTTGCCAGTGCCTCATTCACCGCAATCGCGTTCAGCCATTTCGCGAAGCTGGAGCGCGCGGCAAATTGGTCCAGACGCGTGAACGCCTTCAAGTGCACCTCCTGCGTCGCGTCTTCGGCCTCGGCGTCGTTGCCGAGAACACGGAGGCTCAGTGAGTAAAGCCGCTGGTGATGGCGGTGTACGAGAATCTCGTAGAGGGATGTTTCGCCCGCCCGGACGCGGCCAACTACTTCCTCATCCGATAGCCCCTGAGTGCCGGCGTGGTTACCAGAAGTGCAATAGTACATAGTCCTGCCCATGGCCAAGCAAGTGATGTGCCAGACTCAGCAAGCGAAAAACGGAATGCCCAGGCAAGCCGCTGCTAGGACTTTGCCGAATCCGTGTTGGGTCCGGTCAGGCCCCTTGGAGGCCATGACAGGTGTTCCAGGCCGGTCGGGCCCCAGGTTCCGGCTGGGTACAGGTGCACCGGTGGACGTTCACCGAGAAGCGGAGTGTACAGTTGCCAGGAAGCTTCCACCCACTCGTCGCTGACAAAGAGTGTCTGGTCTCCTCTGGCCACGTCGAGCAGAAGAGTCTGGTAAGCATCTGCCAGTGGAGCGAAGGTCTCGGCATAGCCGAAGTGCAAGCTCTGCGTTCTGAGCCGTATAGCCTGGCCTGGTTCTTTCACCTCGAATTGGAGGTCGAAACCTTCATCCGGCTGGATGTTGATCAGCAGGACGTTCGGGTTGATTGCGCCCGCGTAGGACGGCCGAAAGATCTCGAGCGGTGGCCGGCGGAAGGTCACGGCCATCTGGCTGACCCGCCGTGGCAGCCGCTTGCCCGTATGGAGATAGAATGGCACCCCGTGCCAGCGCCAGTTGGCAATGTTCAGCTTCAGCGCGACGAAGGTGTCTGCCTCCGAGTCGGGCGCCACCCACAGTTCCTCACGGTAGCCGGGCACTTCCGTGCCGTTCAAGTGCCCTCTGGCGTACTGGCCGAAGGCCACGTCCTCCAGCCGGATGGGTGAAACTGCTTTCAACACCTTGGTCTTTTCGTACCGGATGGCCCCGGGATCGAAGGCTGCGGGCAACTCCATGGCCGCGATGGTCAGCAGTTGGGTGAGGTGGTTCTGTACGACGTCTCGGAGAGCCCCTGCCTTCTCGTAGTACCGGCCGCGGTGCTCTACTCCCAGTTCCTCGGCCACCGTGATGGAGACACTCGCCACGCGGTCGCGGTTCCATACGGACTCGAACATGGCATTGGCAAAGCGGAAGACCAGGAGGTTTTGCACCGTCTCCTTCCCCAGGTAGTGGTCAATCCGGTAGACCTGCTTCTCGTCGAAATAGCGGTGTACATGGTTGTTCAGCGCCCGCGCGGACTCCAGGTCGCTGCCGAACGGCTTCTCGACGACAACTCGCGTCCAGCACCGGCTGCGATTGAGTCCCGCCTCGCCCAGACGGCTGACAACCTCCGGAAAAACATCAGGAGGCAGGGCCAGGTAGAACACCCGGCAGCCGGGCAGGTTGTTCTCCTGCTCCAGAGCGGCGATGCGGGCCCCGACGGCGCGGAAGTCCTCCGGGCCTGACCCGCCGATGGTTTGATAGAAGAGGCGCTCCGCCCAACGGCCGTCCGATGAGCCGGTCCCCACTGCGGTGCGGGCCCAATCCCGGTACTGCTCGTCGGTATACCTCTGCGTCGCGACTGCCAGCACGGGCGAGCGGACGTCAATCTGCTCCTTCTCCATCAGGCTGCGCAGGGCAGGCAATAGCTTCCGCTGTGTCAGATCGCCCGTCCCCCCAAAAGCGACGAAGAGGAACGGCTCAGGCGTAGTCACCCGGGGATGCCCCCTCCGACTCTATGATTCCACAAACTTGAACGTGGGATGGCCGCCTCAGTGGATGCCGAGAGACGGGTCCGTAGGAGCGCGGCCCGAGAGTCCGGCCAGAGAAAGCGCGGCCAGCGGGGGCGCCTCATGCCGTGGTGGAACCGGCTCTTCGGCCGTGGTGAGAAGCTTCTTGGCGCGGCCCACCTCTTCCCCGGCGCCATGTACCAGCACAATGTACTTCCCATCCCGCATCGCCGCTTCGCAGCCCAGAACGGATTCTTTAGGGACGCCGATGTTGTACAGCCCGGCGCCGATCACGGTAAGGCCGCCGAAAATGGCTGCGTTTTCGAGGATGGCCACGGTCCACCCAGCCAGGGGACCGGCCACGAGGACCGGCCCCAAGCCAGGAACGGCGAAAAACGCCCAGCCAGACAGTAACCCCCAGAGTGGGCCCCAAAACTGCTCCAAACGGCCCCAGTAGTTCATGCCGTTTGTACCCCTGTAGTAGCCGGTGACGTGGCTGCCACTCCTTTCGTCCCGGGCTGCCACCGAGACTTTGGCCATATCGAAACCCGATTCCTTGAGCTTCTGGATGGCTGTCCCGGCGGCCCGGGAATCCCGGTAGATGGCAACCGCGGCATTTTCTTCTCGCGCCATTCGATCCCCGGCCATTTTCTCTGGCACAAAAGGAAGCAACCGGAGCGCCAAACCAGCGGGGAGGGCAGACAACTGGCACGAATCTCCGGCAAGCGGTCCTAATCTTCTGTGAGGCCAAAGAATTGCGCGGCGAGGCCGAGTTGCCCGCTGGCGAGGCCGGGACAACCGCACTGCCATTCTTTCTGCAGACGAACTGCTGGTTCCTGCGACGGGTGGCTGGTATTCCGGCAGAGGGGAGGCGCGTGCTACGATCCTAAAGGAAAAGCCCCATGCCGGGAGCGCTCGAACATCCCCCCGTCACCGCGCGCCAGGACCTGCTCACGAAGGTGGGGTTCGGGCTGGCGCTGTTGATCCTCGCCGGCATCTGCGTACTCAGCTACAGAAGCACCGAAGGGCTCATTCAGCACGCCAACCAGGTCACGCACACCCACCAGGTCATTGACGCGCTGGATGAGCTTCAGGTCCAGTTGCTCGAATGTGAGAGCGGAGCGCGAGCTTATGTCCTCTCGGGCGAAAAGTCGGTCCTCAAACCGTATTACGACGCGCGCAAGCACGTCGATCGGACACTGGACAGCCTTGAGAAACTGACCGTTGACAACCCGGCGCAGGAGCAGGCGATCCTGGCGCTCCGGGCCTTGACCGCGGAGAAAATGGACTGGCACGACGAGACGATCCAGGTCCGGCGTACGGAAGGCCATGAAGCTGCTTCCCGGCTCTTCTTGACCGGCAGGGGCGTCAGCCTCATGAGCAGGCTGCGTGACCTGATCGATCAGATGAAAGCCACCGAAGCCCGCCTTCTCGCACAGCGTTCCAGTGCCGCTCGCGCCGATGCCACGTCCTCCATTCTCGCGATCCTGGGCGGTTCGCTCCTTAGCGTGGCAATCCTGCTCACCGTCTACCGCAATCTACACCGCCAGATCGCGCGAAGAAAGGTCTCCGAAGCGAGGCTGCTGCGGACCAACCGCATGTATGCCGTGCTCAGCAAAGTAAGCGACGCGATTGTGCGCACACGAAATCGAGACGCGCTCTTGCGCGAAGTGTGCCGCATCACCGTGGAGAGCGGGCTGTTCCGCATGGCTTGGGTCGGGATGCGGAACCAAGCAACGCGCTCAGTGGAGCCAGCAGCCAACTGGGGGGCCGAAGACGGCTATCTCGACAGAGTGCGAATCTCCGCGGAAGACAGGCCTCAAGGGCAGGGCCCGACTGGAACTGCGGTGCGGGAGGGGCAGCCCTCGGTGTGCGACGACATCCGCACCGACTCGCGCATGTCCCCCTGGCGCGAGGAGGCCGTCAGCAGGGGTTATCTCTCTTCGGCGGCGTTCCCGATCCGCCTGAAGCGGGGTGTGATCGGCGCGTTTACGGCTTATGCCGGACGCCCCGGTTTCTTCGACGAGGAAGCGGTGGGCCTGCTGGAGGGCGTCACCGGGGATCTCGCCGTGGCGCTGGAGTCCATGGAACAGGAGGAGGAGCGGCGCCGGGCTGAAGAGGAAGTCCAAACCCTCAACGAGGACCTCGAACGGCGCATTGAGGAACGCACCGCGGAGTTGTCCGCCTCTTACAGCGAGCTGGAGGTGCGCAACCAGGAGATCGAGCGCGCCAACCGTCTGAAGACCGAGTTCCTGGCCCGCATGAGCCACGAGTTGCGAACACCTATGAACGCGATCGTCGGCTTTTCTGAATTGCTCTCGGAGGAATCAGAGGGCCCGCTTAACGAGACCTACAAGCGTTTCGTGAAGCACATCCAGGCGGGAGGCCGTCATCTGGTCAATCTTATCAACGACGTCCTGGACATCTCCAGGATCGAGGCCGGGCGAACGGACCTGTTTCCTGAGGAATTCGGGGCGGGGGATGCGCTTTCCGAGGTGCTGTCGGTCATCAGTCCGCTGGCTGAGGTGAAGAAGATCCGGGTCGAGAGCCAGGTGGAGCAGGAGGTACTCGTGTACGCCGACCGGACCCGGTTCAAACAGATTCTGTATAACCTGCTCAGCAACGCGGTCAAGTTCACACCCCAAGGCGGGACGGTCTGGATCGCCGCCGGCCGGGAAGAAGAGCGATTGTCATTCACCGTGGGGGATACCGGCTTGGGAATACCGCCGGAAGAGCACGCCGCTATTTTCGAGGAGTTCCACCAGGTCGGCACGACGACCGCCGGCGTGAAGGAGGGAACGGGGCTGGGCCTGGCTATCACCCGCAAGCTGGTGGAGTTGCACGGAGGCGCCATCCGGGTGGAGAGCGAGCCGGGCAAAGGAAGCCGGTTTATCTTCGCTTTGCCGCTACAGAGGCGCGAGGCAGTGGGGCTGCCTGAGTGATGGTGCGAAGGATTCTAGTTGTGGACGATAGCGCCGCCAGCCGCGAACTGCTGCGGCATGCCCTGAAGGGCTCGTGCGAAGAGTTGCTGGAGGCCGCCGACGGTCGGGAGGCGCTGGAACAGATTGCCGCCACGCTGCCCGACTTGGTTCTGCTGGATCTCGAGATGCCACGGGTGGACGGGTATGAGGTCCTCCGTCAGGTGAGACATGACCCCCGCTGGGCAGCCACCCACGTGGTGGCGGTCACCGCGAGAGCCATGCGGGGCGACCGCGATCAGGCCCTGGCCGCGGGGTTCGACGGCTATATCACCAAGCCGGTCAGCGCCTCTGAGCTTCGCAAGTACGTCCAGGGACTCAAAGAGAAATGAAGTTCCACGGCAGGGGAGACGAAGGGGGATGAGCAAGATAGACAGTTTTATCAGCAAGCTGGTCGCCATCGACGATGATCCGGTGGCTTTGGAGTTGGTCCGCGAGGCGCTGAGACAGCAACCTCTGGAAGTCCTTACTGCCACCGACCCGGAAGCGGGCCTGGAACTTGTTCTCCGGCAGCATCCCCAGATCGTGCTGCTCGACCTGATGATGCCGAAAATGAGCGGCATGGAACTGCTGGAGCGAATTGTGGAGGCCGCTCCGGAGACGGAGGTGGTGCTGCTGACCGGAGACTACTCCACCGATTCGGCGGTCCAAGCCATCCGCAAGGGCGCCAGCGACTATCTCACCAAGCCCATCTCCGTGACGGTGCTGCGCGAGCGCATGAGCGGTTTCCTGGAGCGGGCACGGCAGAGCGAAGCAGCCCTGCAACTGGAAAACGAGCTTCTCAAGGCCCACCGGTTTGAAGCCATGGTGGGGCGAAGTCCCTTGATGTTGGCTGTTTTCACGCGAATCCGGCGAGTGGCGCCGCACTTTCGGACGGCCCTGGTGACCGGCGCCACGGGAACGGGAAAAGAGCTAGTGGCGGCCGCGTTGCACCATCTGAGTCCCGTGGCAGGCGGCCGCCTGGCTGTGGTGAACTGCTCCGCCGTCGTGGAGACTCTGTTTGAAAGTGAGCTGTTCGGCCACGTGAAAGGAGCATTCACCGGAGCGTCCCAGGACAAGACCGGGCTTTTCGAATACGCCAACGGCGGAACGGTGTTCCTGGACGAAATCGGCGACATGCCGCTGGAGACTCAGAGCAAGCTTCTGCGGGTGCTCGAGAATGGCGAAATCCAGCGCGTGGGATCCCCCGTGGCCCGCCAGGTGAATGTGCGAGTCATCGCGGCCACGAACCGCAACTTGCGGGAGATGATGGAGGAGAAGCGCTTCCGAGAGGATTTGTACTACCGCCTTTCCATGGTGGAGATCAGCCTGCCCAGGCTTTGTGAGCGGAAGGAGGATCTGCCGCTGTTGGTGCGCCATTTCATGGAGCAGTTCGCGGCCGAGTACGGCAAGACCATCCGGGGCCTGACCCCCCGCGCCGAAATCCTGCTCGGGCGGTACTCCTGGCCGGGCAACGTGCGCGAGTTGAAGAGCGTGCTGGGCAACGCCTGCATGATGACGGAAGGGGACGTAATCGACGTCCGGGATCTTCCCGAACAACTGCGCAGCCGGGCGTCCGAAGAACCCGCTGCGGAAGATGAGCTGTTGCCCCTGGCAGAGATGGAACGCCGTTACGTGCTGCGCGTTCTGGAGAGTGTGGGCGGCAACAAGGTGCGCGCGGCAAAGCTGCTGGGGATCAATCGCGCGACGGTGTACCGGATCGTGGAGGGGAGACCCACCGAGGAGGCCGCGACGGGAGCCTGACCTCGGTGGGTGGGGGATCGGACCGCCGCGGGGGAGGCAGTCCGAAAAGCAACTATTTCTTCTTGGCGGGGTGCCTCACTCGCGTGGGCTTCCTCCCGAAAGCTTTCCTGTGGCGCTTCTCAAGTTGCGACGTCACCGTGGTGACGCCGATTGTCTCTCCGGCGACCGTGACTTCCTTCAAGACCATGTTATTGCCGTACTTGTTGAACGTGATCTCGGTCTGCTTGAACGGCGCGACAGTGTCGAGCGGCTCCACCTCGACCAGGGCCTCTGGCGTGCCTTTCTCGTTCTGAATCTCAACGACGCCAGGATCGTCCGTGGGGCGAATTTCGTAGTTTCCCGCGGGAAAAGTCGTGTTCCCGGCGACGAACTGGAATTCCGCGGTGAAGACAACGGGCGAGACGATCTGTGCCGGGGCCACGCCCAGCGAGAGCAGGAACAGGATCGATGCCAACGTCAACATTCTCATGTGAGTCTCATTCTCCTTTGAGTGGTTCTACGTACCAGGGCGCTCTGCCTGGCAAACACATTAAGAGCAAGTGATGTTCCAACAGTGGGCTGTTCCAGTCGCCTTTCTTTACAATGAGTTCAGCCGCCAACGACGGCGCTTCCCCCCGCGCGTCCCGGTCCGTTCTGCAACACGATGGCTGGTTCTGCGACAGAACAGCGCCTCCCGCCGCGGGGCGCTCCCGCGGGTCTACTGGTCCCGTATCCCCGCCAGGCAGCGCAGCGTGTCGCGGGCGATCACGAGGCCCTCGTCGGTGGGTATCACCCAGAGCTCCACCTGGGCGCCCTCGGCGGCAATGTTCGCTTCCACGCCGATGGCCGCGTCGTTGTTGGCCTGGTCGAGGCGGATTCCCAGCGAGCCCAGCGATTCGCAGATTTCCGCCCGGATCTCCGGTGCGTTTTCGCCGATGCCGCCCGTGAAGATCACGGCGTCACAACCGTTGAGCACGGCGTAGTAAGCGCCCAGATACTTTTTGGCACGGTAGCAGAAGGCATCCACGGCCAACTGCGCCGCCGTGTGGCCGCGGTGGCAAAGGTCCAGCAGCGTCCGCATGTCGTTCGAGGCCATGGAGAGGCCATAAAGGCCGCTGCGCCGGTTGAGCAGAATATCCATTTCCGCGGGAGTGAGCTGTTCCTTGGCCATGATGTGCAGAACCGCCCCGGCGTCGATGTCGCCGGAACGCGTGCCCATGAGCAAGCCCTCCAGCGGAGTGAATCCCATTGAGGTATCTACCGATTGCCCCCGCTCGACGGCGGAGATGGAGCACCCGTTGCCCAGATGGCAGGTGATGAGCTTGTAGTCGCGTAGGGTGCGCCCGTGGATCTGCGCATAGCGCCAGGCAACGTATCGATGCGACGAGCCGTGGAAGCCGTAGCGCCGGACCCTGTGGCGCCGCCAGACGGCATCCGGAAGGCCGTAAACGTAAGCCTTGGGCGGCAGCGTGTGGTGGAAGGCGGTGTCGAAGACGCCCACGTGGCGGGCATGCGGCAGCACCGCGCGGGCCGCGCGGTAGCCTTGCAAGTTCTCGGGGTTGTGAAGGGGCGCCAGTTCGTTCAGCTCTTCAATCTCACGGGCGACCCCGTCGTCCAGTTCCACCGGCGCCGAGAACCGTTCGCCGCCGTGGACCACCCGGTGGCCGACGGCTTCGATGTCCCGCGGGTTCTGGCTGAGCATGTCCACCGCAACCTCTATGGCTTCGTGGTGGTCGGCAATCCGGCGCTGGGTCTCGGCTGTCCCCGAGCGCACCAGTGCTTCCGGCGTCCCGATGCGCTCCACCAGTACCCGCCCGAGCTGCCGGTCGCGGTTGGCCTCGATCGCCTCGAAACTGGTATCAAACAACTGGCATCGGACGGACGAACTGCCACAATTGAGCGCGAGGATCCTCATCGGTAGGATTCTGGCACATCCCGGGACGGGATTGCCGGGTCGCCCTAAAAAAGTGTGCCCCTAAGTCAATGACCAGGCGTATGATTTACCGAGAGGCACGCTGGCCTCCGAGTTGCGTCTTCTCGCCTCGCAGGCCATGAGGAAATGCAAATGAGACACACGATGAAGGCTCTAAGAAACACGTTGGCGCTCATGTTGGTGGCTCTCGTCCACCAGCAGACGTGCCTGGCACAGATTGATCCGTGGGAACGGATCAAGCTGATTGAGGAAGGCAAGAAGGTGCAGGTCAAGCTGCTCTCGGGTAAGACGCTGAACGGCAAGATGGAGGCCTGGAGCCCGGAGGGGCTCACAGTGCGGCAGGGGAACGACAAGGTGGTGCCGGTGGCAAAGTCCGATGTAGCCCAAGTCGCGATGGTCAGCGGAATGTCACGGGGGACCAAGGCGTCTTACGCGGGACTCATCACGGGTGGCGTCGTGGGCGGCCTTACCTTGGCTGCGTGCGCGTCGAGCGATTGTAGCGGCGAAATGTCTGGTTGGCTGCTTCTTGCGACAGGGATTTACGCGGGAATCGCCGCCGGCATCGCCGCGCTGTTCCCCCAGCACAAGGAAGTGATTTACGCAGCGCCGGCCGGCGCCACCTCCAGGAAGTAGCGCTCATCCGGCGGCGAGGATTCTGTACAATGAGAGATTCCTATGCCTGTCACGGAATCCTCGATTGCCTTCCTGAACCGTCAGGTGGAGCGGGTCAAGCAGGCCGGGGGGAGAAAGCGTATTGTCTTCCCCGAAGGTTCTGACCCGCGCGTTCTCGAAGCCGCGGCCCGACTGGCGCGGGACGGGATGGCGGAACCGATCCTGATTGGAAAGCCCCCCGCGGGCGCGTCGGCCGGGGTGAGCTTTGTCGACCCGGACACGTCCCCCAACCTCCAAAAGTACGCCGGCCTGTACCAGGAGCGCCGCCGCGCCAAGGGCATCACTGCCATGGAAGCGGCCGAGATGGCGCGCAAGCCGGAGTACTTCGGGCAGTTAATGGTTGCCTCCGGCGACGCCGACGGCAGCGTGTGCGGCGCGGTCTACACCAGCCGGGACACGCTGCGGGCCATGCTTCATTGCATCGGCACGCTCCCCAAGGTGCGACTCGTCACGAGCCTGTTCGTGCTTGCCGTGCGCACCCACCAGTACGGGCACAACGGCTTGCTGGGAATCTGCGATGCCTCGACCGTGATCCAACCGTCCGCCGTCGAACTGGCGAACATGGCGATTGCGGCCGCCGGTCTGGTGAGGCTCCTGTTCGAAACCGAACCGATCGTGGCCCTGCTGAGCTACTCCACGAAGGGCAGTGGTGGACGGCACAAGGACGCGGACAAGGTGCTGGAGGCGTTGCGCGTGGTGCGGTCTCGCGCCCCGGAATTGAACGTGGACGGAGAGTTGCAGGCCGACGCGGCACTGGTCCCCGCAGTGGGAGCGTCCAAAGCCCCCGGCTCCACGGTGGCCGGTCGGGCCAACACGCTGGTCTTCCCAGACCTGGACGCGGCCAATATCGCCGTCAAAATGGTCGAGAGGCTGGGAGACGCGGCCGCTATCGGCCCGTTCATTCTGGGATTGGCCAAACCGGCCAACGACCTGAGCCGGGGCTGCTCGGCCGACGACATCTACAGCACCGCCGTTGTCACCTGCGTGCAGGCGGCTGCCGGCAAGCCTGCCGGATAGGCGAGGTCTCCGATGCTGCCGTTCCGTGTGGTCTATCACGACGGCTACGACCTGAATTTGGGCGATCACGTATTCCCTTCCCAGAAGTACCGCCTGGTTAAAGAAAAACTGGTAGCGGACGGGGTGGTTTCGCGCGAGGAGATCGTGGCGCCGTCCCTGGCCGAGGACGACGATCTCGCCCTGGTCCACGACTGGCGGTGGATACGGCGGCTGCGGACCGGCACGCTCAGCTACGAAGAGGTCAGCCGGCTGGAGCTACCCTACTCCCGCCAGATGGTCAGGGCTTTTCGCCTGGCCGCCGGCGGCACTATCCTGGCCGGCCGGCTTGCCCTGCGAGACGGGATCGGTTTCAACCTCAGCGGCGGCTTTCACCACGCCTTCCGCGACCACGGCGAGGGGTTCTGTGCGATTAACGACGTCGCGGTGGCCATCCGCCGCATGCAGCGCGCCGGCAGGATCGAGCGGGCGATGATCGTGGACTGCGACGTGCACCAGGGCAACGGCACGGCGGTGTTGTTTGCCAAAGACCGCAAGGTCTTCACCCTCTCCATCCACCAGTCCAACAACTACCCGTTGGAGAAGCCCCCCTCCGATATCGATATCAATCTCGCCGACCAGACGGGCGACGAAGAGTACCTCGAACAGCTTCGGACTTACTACCTGCCTGCCCTACGGGGCTTTCGGCCGAGCCTGGTGGTCTACCTTGCCGGCGCGGATCCCTACTACCAGGACCAGTTGGGTGGGCTGGCGCTGACCATGGGCGGGCTGCGCCAGCGAGACCGGTTCGTGATGGAGTCAGCCCTGCGCGCCGGAGTGCCCGTAGCCGTAACGCTGGCCGGAGGCTACGCCTATCGGCTCGAAGATACGGTGACCATCCACTGCAACACGGTCAAAGCCGCAGTCGAAGCGATCCTGGCCGCGGGGCCGGGCTATCGGGGTCCGAAAGCCTGACCGGCCTCAGCTCGCAGCAGCGGAGGCAGCCTTGCCAAGCAGGCAGTCCTCAAAGGAATAGTCAACCGGCTTATGATCGCGATGCCGCAGGTACCACCGGTAGGTCTCCTTGAGGCCCAAGGAAAAATCGGTAGGCCGGAAGGCCAGAACCCTTTGCGCTTTGCTGACCACCTGGGTGATGGGCGGCAGGTCGAAGTACAGCCCGAAATACAGGCGCGGCCCCATGGGGTGGCCGCCTGCCCGCAGGATACGCTCCCTCGGGACGCGCACGGTTTCGACTTTTTTTGAGGCGACCGTGGCAAATGCCTCCACCGCCTCGGTCTGGGTGACCGGCCGCATGTTAGCGATGTTGAAGGCGTGTCCCACGGCGGCGGGCTCTTCCATGGCCCGCAGGCAGGCCCACACCAGATCCTTTACATAGACGAACTGCATCAGGCGGCGGCCGTCACCCGGCATGATAATGGGCCGCTTGTCGCGCAGACGGTCCCAAAAGAAGGCCTCGCGATAGAAAGGGTTCCCCGGCCCATAGACGAACGGGGGCCGGAGTGTGACCACGGGGAAGCCGTTGCGCTGGTGGAGCCGGAACAGGGAGCGCTCGCTCATGGCCTTGTTGCGGGTGTAAGGGTCCTGGTGATCGTCGGGCGCCAGCGCATCGCCTTCGTGGTGATTCAGCCCGTCCCCGTAAGCCGCGACGCTGGACATGAAGACGTATCGCCGGAGATGGTCGCCGCAGGCGCGCGCGGAGCCTTCCACCTGGAGAGCGGTAGTGCCGCGCTCCCAGTCATACACGTGATCGAAGACCACATCGAAGCGGCCGCCATCGAGCGCCTGGCGCATCGCGGCCGGGTCGTTGCGATCGGCCACGATCTCCGACACTCGCTTGCCGAGATCGTGGCCGGTCTTGCGATGCAGTACCGTCACCCGGTGGCCTGCCTTCAACAGGCTTGCCACCAACAGGCGCCCGATAAAGAGCGTTCCTCCGATTACCAGAGCGTTCATCGTCTTCGCGAGACGGGGATGCCTGACGAGCTAGTCGTAGTACTCCAGCCCGAGGTGGGTAATCATGCCCTCGCCGCGCATCCACCGCAACGTGTTCTTGAGCTTCATCAACTGAATGAAGATGTCGTGCTCGGGGTAGAGCCCCGGCGCGGTCATGGGGCCCTTGAAGTAGAAACTGAGCCACTCCTGGATGCCCTTCATCCCGGCTCGCTGGGCGAGGTCCAGGAACAGCACCAGATCAAGAACGAGGGGGGCGGCAAGGATCGAATCCCGGCACAGGAAATCGATCTTGATCTGCATGGGGTAGCCCAGCCACCCGAAGATGTCGATGTTGTCCCAGCCTTCCTTGGCGTCGCCCCGCGGCGGATAGTAGTTGATCCGGACCATGTGGTAGAAATCCTTGTAGAGGTCCGGGTACATGTCCGGCTGGAGGATGTACTCGAGGACCGAGAGCTTGGTTTCTTCCTTGGTCTTGAAGGCGCTCGGATCGTCCAGGACTTCGCCGTCGCGGTTGCCGAGGATGTTGGTGGAATACCAGCCCTTCAGCCCCAACATGCGGGCCTTCAGGCCGGGGGACACGATGGTCTTCATCAATGTCTGGCCGGTCTTGAAGTCCTTGCCGCAAATAGGAGCCTGCGTTTCCCTGGCTAGCTCGCTGAACGCCGGGACGTCGGTAGTGAGGTTCGGCGCCCCGTTGGCGTGGGGGACGCCCAGCTTCAAGGCGGCATAGGCATACACCTGACTGGGGGCGATGCCGGGGTCGTTCTGCTGGAGCCCGCGCTCGAAGTTCTTCAACGACTGGTGGACCTCGGTGGGCTTGTGGTGCACTTCGGTCGAGCCGCACCAGATCATGACCGTGCGCGAGACCCCGGTTGCCTTCTGGAAGTTCCGTATGTCTTCCATGATGGCCTGAGCCTTGTCCATCTTTGAGCCGCCCTGCTTCACGTTCGGCCCGCTGATGCGCCGCACATACTCGGGATCGAACACCGCCTTCATCGGTTTGATCGCGGAAAGGGGTTCCTTCACCTTTTCCAGGTCCGCCTTGTCGAGGACGCCCGCCTTCAAAGCTGCCTCGTAGACGTTGTCTTCGAAGATGTCCCACCCTCCGATGACCAGATCCTCCAAACCAGCCAGCGGTACGAAGTCCTTGATCTTGGGGCTCTTGCCGTCGGTCCGTTTGCCGAGACGTATGGTAGCCATCTGGGTCAGGGAGCCAATGGGTTTAGCCCAGCCGGCCTTGATGGCCTCGACCCCCGCGATGAAGGTCGACGTTACGGCGCCCATGCCGGGAATCAGCACGCCGAGCTTTCCTTCAGGCGGGGAGATCTTCACATTGTCCTTGGTTGCCAATTGCCTGTTTCTCCTTGCTCTGTCAACGGGCTGAAGTGTCCGATGGCGTAATGCTATACTACCATTCTCGTGGCAGATCGCGCGACGGCGACCCTGGGAGCAATTATCGTCGACGACGAGCAGTTGGCCTGCGACGAGTTGTCGTTTCTCCTCAAAGAGTTCCCGGACATCGAGGTGATTGGCACGGGCAATAACGGTCTGGAAGCCCTGCGCCTGATCGAGAAGTTCGAGCCTGACCTGGCGTTTCTGGACGTTCAGATGCCCGGTATGGACGGCCTGGGGGTCATCCGCAAGGCCCGCGAGATGGGCTTGCCCTTGCCCTACTTTATCCTGGCCACGGCCTACGACCTGTATGCGGTGGAGGCCTTCCGGCTGGAAGCCATGGACTACCTTCTGAAGCCGGTGGACAGGGACCGGCTTTCGGAAACCATCGAGCGGGCGCGGCGCGCTATCCAGGAGAAGCAGAAGCTGGAGACGCCCGAGCCGGCGTCCGTTCGCGCCTACCCCCAGAGGACGAAGTTGCTGGTCAGAAGCGGCAACCGCAGCTTCATCGTGGATGCGCAGGACGTCATCTACGCGACCATCGACAACGGGCTGATCACGATGGCGACCACGTCGGTAGAGGGCCAGTCCAACTACCGCACCATCGAGGAACTCCAATCCAACCTCGACCCTGAGGTTTTTTGGCGCGTCCACCGGTCGTATCTGGTGAACATCAACCGGATCAAGGAAGTCATTCCCTGGTTCAAGTCCACCTACCAGATCCGGATGGACGACAAGAAACAGACCGAGATCCCCGTCAGCCGCGTCCAGACCAAGCGCCTGCGCGCGCTGCTGAAGCTGTAGGGACTGGCCGGGAGTCCGTCCGGCGCCGGCGTCCCTATGCCTCCAGGGCCACCCAATTCTCCAAGCGAAGTTCCGGAATCCGCTTGAATTCGCGTGTATTGTTGGTCACAAGTACGACCCCCAGGCTCAACGCATGGGCTGCAATCAGGAGGTCGTATGCGCCAATGGGCCGTCCCTCCCGTTCGAGTCGGGAGCGGATCTGGCCATAGTGGATGGCGGCGCCGGACTCCAGCGGTTCCACCGGAATGACCGTTCGCAATTCATCGATCTTGGCCAGATTCCGGTCGGGCTGGAGGCTCTTCAGGGCGCCGTACGCCAGTTCAAGGTACGTGATAACGGACATCCCGACATCGCCCGGCTTCAGCTCCCGCAGGCGGGAGAGCACACTCTGCGGCTTGCGTTTGGCGACGTAGATGCAAATGTTCGTGTCGAGCAGATACCGGATCAAAGCGCGGCTCTCCCCTGTGCTCTCGGCTGCCTGCGGCCCCCCCGAAAGAAGTCGCCGGACAGGGACGTGAGCAGATCGAACGCACGGCTGAGATCCCGCCGCGGTTTGCGCAGCACGACTTCGTCGCCGCGCCGCAGGATCTCGACAGCGTTGGTGTCCAGTTGAAACTCGCGTGGGATCCGCACCGCCTGCGAATTCCCGCTGCGGAAGACTCTGGTCATCACCATAGATTCAGTATACACCCTCAGTATATACCCCGCGCCGGCACGGCTGCCGGAATCTTCCCCGATGGCGCGGACTTCACTCCCCCAGCGGCTTTCCGGTCAGGATGCGGGCCAGGGCGGGCAGGGAGACGGCGCCGGGCGTGAGGGCCTGGCGGTGGAATTCCGAAAGCTGGAAGGCCGCGCCCTTGGCCTGCTTGTACTGGTCGCGTACCCGGCGCCAGTCGCGCCAGCCCATGAAGTAGGTCGGCAACTGGCACGAGGACAGCTTGGCCCTCTGCAACTTCGCCGTCGCCTCTTCGTTCTCCTGGAAGGTCTGCTTCAGCATCAGGTCCATGGCTTCCTGGTCGGTCATGCCCATGGTCTGGAGCCGGACGTCCAGGATCGTGTTGGCCAGCGCACGCAACATTTGCTTGAGGAACGTAAGCCGCAGCTCGGGGCTGCTGTCCAGGTACCCCTCGTCCAACATCATCTCGGTGGCGTACGTGGCCCAGCCCTCGACGTAAGCCCCGTTCCCGAAGACGGCGCGCAACACGCGGCGCCCCTGTGGCTGGACCTGGTTGGCGTACTCGAACTGCAAATAGTGGCCGGGCATGGCCTCGTGTATCGTGAGCAGCTTGAGGCTGTAGAAATTGTACTCGCGCAGCTTGGAGTCGACCCGCTGGCGAGGCCAGCTCTTCGGAATCGGCGTCAGCCAGTAGAAAGCCCCCAGTTGCGGCTCCAGCGCCGGAGCCGGCACAAAACCTCCCACGGCATAAATCCCGCGCATGAACTCCGGCGTCTGGATGACATCGAGGTTGCCACCCTTCGGAAGGGGCACCAGGTTCTTGTCGCGCACGAAGTCCGTGACCTCCTTCAGGTCGCGGCGGGCGTCGGCGAAGTAGGTGTCGGGCGTGGCGTGCTTCTCGGCGATCCTGGCCAGGGTTTCGCCCACGATCAGGTTAAGATCCACCGGGTCCCGGTGCGACGGGTACATCTTGTGGTGCAAGGGCAGGGCGAGGTCAAACATCTGTTTGCGGACCGTCTTCAGCTCTTGCTCGGCGGCGGCCAGCACTTGGTCGGGCGTCTGGTCGCTCTGGATGACGTAGCGGAATTTCTTGGCGTACTTGTCCTTCCCCAGCCGCCAGTCGCCTGGCTGCTTGGAAAGCTCGTTCTTCATGTAGTCGTTGAACGAGCGCAGCGCCGCGAGCGCCGTTGCGGCCGCTTTGTCGAAGTCCGCCTTGAGTTCCGCCGGAGCGCCTTCGCGCAGGGCCTTGTCGATAAGGCCGATATTGCCGTCGTTCTCCTGCCTGGCCACGGTTTGCCAGATCGCCGGCACGCTTGTCAGGTTCTGCTTGGCCTGGTCAAGCAAGATGGGGATCTTCTCCATCCGGGAGATGATCTGGCGGTACCTGTCCGGCTTGGGCGCGTATTCCAGGACCGAGGGGCTGAACAGGGCGTTGCCTATCAGCTCCACGTAGACGGTCGGGTTGTGCCGCCAGTTCTGGATCTCGTCCAGTTCGAGCAACTGGAGCGAGATCTGATCGCTGATGAGGTCATAATCGGCGCGGTCCTCGGCCGAGAGTTCCTCTGGTTTGACGGCTTGGGTGAGCCGCTGGCGGAACTGGCGGTAGAACTGGCGCTGACGGTCCAGTTCCGCCTGGCTGAGGTTGTCCAGTTGCGAATCCAGGTTTACGCCTTTGTGCTGGTGGTATCCGACCTGGGTCGCCGTGGTGGGCGAGAACGCAAGCAGCTCGTACACGAACTCGTCGCGCAACTGGGCCAGGCTCTCCGGAGGCTTGCGGCTGCAACCTGCGGCAAGGACCATGATCAACGGTAGCAACAGTTTCCCCGACATGGCTGTGATTGTAGCGCGGCGGGCTTCGGGCCGGGCATGCCCGGCCCCTACTTCCCTTGGATGACCTCCAGGAAGGCCTTGGCGGCGTGGCTGAGGGCGCGGCGGGCGGGATAGACCAGCCGGATCTTGCGCTCGACGTGCAGTTCCTCCACTCCCACTTCACACAGCGTCCCCTGCTCCAGTTCCTGCTCCACGCACATCCTGGGCAGAAACGCGACGCCTTCGTTGCGCTGGACCAGGGGCCTGATTCCAAGTTCAGGTGGCGAGAGCTGGCGGGATCTGGATCAGCATCGACTTGTTGGTTTCGACGTTGTTGACGCGGCGATTGTAGGTCTCTAGCAGGAGGCGAAACTGCTGAGGGATGCTGCTACGGCTGAACGCTGACATCTGGTCAACATTGCCGCCGACGAACGCCTCAACTGAGTCGACGAAGATGCTGCCAGGTCCGACGACCTCCGCGTTCTGCCGCGCACCCGCAACTAGGCGATCCGGTACTATGAGGTAGACTCTGCGGTTATCTCTCAGATTTTCCCGGCACTTCTCGTAATGGCCGGGCATAGGAGACACGGTGACATGGAACGCGGTGTCACCAAGCACAAAATCGCCAGACCGGTCTTGCTGAACATCGGAAGTGCTGCACGAATAGTTGTCAACCTGCGTGTCGGGGTACCGCAACTGGAGCTTGGCACCCACCAGGTACTGTGCGACCGGGCCCTCCTTGCCAGTTTCACGCGCGTTTTCCAAAATCTCCCGTACAGTCTGCCAAGTACTCTTTGAAGGATCGAACGCGAAGGTGAGCCGCTGCCGGTTGTGCCATTCTCGGACCTTCTCGATGAGGACGCGCTGCAGAGCTCCAATCAACGGTAGCAACAGTTTCCTCGACATGGCTGTGATTGTACCGCGACGCCGGGCGGAGTGCTGCGGCGGCCTCACAAATGCGCGTTGTACGTTCACAGCGGAGTGGGCTCAGCCATGCTCCGTACCTGCTCGATAAGTGGCACGGCCGTCTGCTCGACCGAGGCTGACATGGGCACGGCTGTGAGCCAGACTTGAATCCTTCGGGACCGGTTTGGCAGTTCCGCTTTGTGAAACAACCTGCCTCGGCTCCTCAGGGACTCCCACGTCGCCTGCGAACAGGGATAGACGAGGCAGCAGACCACAAGTCGTGCCTCAGCCAGGTTCGCATAGGCAAGAACTTGAAGGAGATCCTGGCGATGCGCTTCTCTGAGTTGTTCCTCGAGCGCGCCCCACGAACCTTCCTGTAGCTCTTCCCAATGCCTCTTGTACTTCGCGTCGAAGATGAATGTATGGCCTTCGCGCTCCAAGATGAAGTCTGGTACCAGCGACTTCTGGGAACCTAGGTAGGGTGGTTCCCATGCGATCGGCGAGGTTGTTTCACGTTTGCGTCCGACCTTCACGTGCCCACCCGTCTGAACGGCAACAGCGCGTAGCACCGTCTCCACCCAGGCTTCGAAGAAGACCTCCATCGGCATTGTCCAAGGAATGCCCTCCAAGTCGCTCAGGCCCGCCATGCCTCGCTCTTCCACTGTCCAATCGATTGCCTGGAGACCTTCAAAAAACGTCTCCGTACGCAACGGTCTGCGCAGCCACCCTACGATATCCTGCGGGCTCGGCCGACAGGTGTGGACACTCCGAACTCGGAGCAGGAGGCACTCTGCAAATCCAATCAGCCGGTGAACGAATGTGCCCTGCTCGCGCTGAGTCTCCAGCGATCGTAGTTGCCGCTCGGCAGCGAAGCGGATCGCGCCCTTCAAGGACCTGTCATCTTGGAGGTCGGGGAATCTACAAGGCACGGAGAGGAACTGACCACGCGCCATATTGCGGCTGGCATATTGAGCCCAATAGACCGTCCCCTTGGGTGCCTTTTGGTCTTCCACCGTCAACTCGAAGCGCCTATCTAACCTGTCGAGCAAGGCATTCAATCTGGCGAGCACCATGAACGATAGCACCCACGGTGGCACCCGGCGCTCCGAGCGCTTCAGTAGAGGCAAGCGGAGGGGAGTGGGACTGACCAGCCAGCCCATCTCGGCGAGCATCGGTCCGATGCCAGGCCAGGGGAATCTCGGTTGGACCACCAGACCGTAATCGGGTTTCGAGGTGTATGGTGAGAGCAACGGCACGGCACCCACGGCACTGCCCGACTCGACCAGCAGTAGAACGTCGCTGCCGTCGTAATCGCGCCGAATGGTCACGTGCAGAGTCTCCAAGATGGCGCGGTTCTGCGTGAGGAACTGATCCGCAAGACGGGCAGCCTGAGCCTTAGGATCAATGCTTCCCTTAGTGCCGAAAAATTCGACGGCGGATCGTCTGACGCAGGTGTGGTCCTGCAACTCCAGGCAGATATCCCGCGACGGCTTCAGCCCACCAAGCGGGCTCCGCCGCGCAGACGGGTCGCGGCGCCCATGTCGGCTCCTATTCCAGGAACGCGCTCTCACAGACTTCCGAGCCTCTGCAGGTAGCTCCTTATGTCGTCAGCGAAACCAGTCACATAGCCCTGCGCGAGGTACTCTGTGAGCAGAGGCGCAAGGTTTGTTCTCAAGTTCGACTTCGCAGCGTTTTCGTCTTTTCCGAGAAAGTACGAGTGCCCGGGGACCAGCGACAGAGAATCCTCTGGCGCGTGCTCCACGAAGATCGAGACTAGCTCCCGGAATTCCTTCTGCGCCAACTCACAGCCGTACTCCTCAACCACCTGCATACTCGGCCAGAGCGATAGGAACGCGAATCTCCGGCGGACCGCCACATCCAGTATGGCGATGCTTCGGTCGGCGCTGTTCATGGTCCCAAGAATATGCAGGTTCATCGGCAAACGGAGCGTCTTGTGAAAGGGTTCGCCGAAGTCGTACGGGAGAGCGATCTCGCGTGGGGATTCCGGTTCCGGCTCGAGCAAGAAAATCGCCTCTCCGAGGACCTTCCCGAGATCGGCGCGGTTGATCTCATCGATATGGAGCAGGTACTTTCGCGAGGGATTTCTTAGGGCTTCAGCAGCCGCTTCCACCAAGAACCCGGGCGCGGGAGCGAAACGAAATCCCAACGAACCATCGCCGTGGACTGGCGCCAAGCCCCCAACGAAATTCTCGTACGTTGTGTTGGCGTGGAACTGGATGGACCGACCGTGCGAACCATACGCCCCTTGCAGAAGCTGGCGAGCCATTCTGGTCTTCCCGGTTCCGGGTGGACCTTGAAGGATCACATAGCACCGCCGCTCCAACAGTTCGGCTACCTGCTCGCTGGTCGAAGAGGGCATTAGATGAGCGAACCACGAAGCCTGGAGGACTTCAGCTTCCGCTTTGAACTGCGTCAGCGGTTGCTGACCGCGTTCTTCGAACATCACATCCAGCAGTGCTGTCACGGCCGCCCGGGTTGCGGCTTGGTCCTCGGTGGGTGTGTAGATGGCGTACAGCACCTTGCCGTAGCGCTCAAAGACCTTTTGGTATGCCGGCCAGATCCGCTTCACCGTATCCGGCGCCTCCAGGTCAACACGCGTGGGGTCCTGCTTCGCCCAGGCCACCTGCCGGCCTTTTCCGTACGCCTTGTTCAACCAGGCACAGATCGCCTGCATTCTGCGCGCATGTCCCGGCCTGCCAAGAATCGCCTCGTCGGGGGCCAGGCCCTGAGTACCCACGACCATCGCCACCATGCAGACCTCGTCCGGTACCGGAAACACGACGAATGAGAACCCTCCGTAAGGCCCGGAAGAGGGATTCGAGGGGTGTATGTACGCAGCGAAGGGGACTCCCGTGTCGCTACTGATCTCGGGAGCACGGAGCGTTACTGTTGCTTGTGCATCCTTGCGGTAACGGCCCGACGGGGCGCCGAACAAGGCCTCGAAAGCCTGCCTATTTCGCTCACCCCAGCCGTCCTGGGACTTCGCGTGAATCAACTGAACGAGAAGATCAATACTTGTCGCCATAGTTGTCCATCAGATCGCTATGATTCTACATCTCCCCGGCACTTCATTCGAGGAGTATCTGCTCAGGATTGTTCCGCCAACCGGTTCTCGTTGCTTGCCTGTTGCTGATTCAAGACAATCGTACGCCATGGGTAAACTCCTATCGGAGATCGGCCTGAGCGTCCCTGAGGTGATGAAGAACCACCCGAATGGCGTCTCCGAGGGCGGATTCCGCGAGATCCTCGATATGCCGGCGGCCGAGCGAACCTTTTTCACTCTGCCCCGAGCCCTTGAGCACCCGTCGTTTCAAGCACCTGCGCCCACTCGTCCGACCTTACCCCCCGGGCACGTTCATTTTGAGACAGGAGATCCCGTTCGTCTAGCATTTTCCAGCGAACGGCAACTGTCGAATCTCAGCACTGCCTCACTTTAGGGCTCAGTCCACTCGTCCACCGGACACAACTCGACAGATCTCGACACTTTTCGCATTTTTTGACGGGGGGAGGACCTGCCGCGCCCCTGCCGCGCCCCTACTTCCCTTGGATGACCTCCAGGAAGGCCTTGGCGGCGTGGCTGAGGGCGCGGCGGGCGGGATGGACCAGCCGGATCTTGCGTTCGACATGCAGTTCTTCCACTTGCACTTCACACAGCGTCCCCTGCTCCAGTTCCTGCTCCACGCACATCCTGGGCAGAAACGCGACGCCTTCGTCGCGCTGCACCAGCTTGCGAATGGTTTCCACGGTGGGCATCTCGACGTCCATGTTCAGGGTCACCTTGTGCCGCTGGAACTCGCGCAACACCGTCTCCCGGTAAGGGGAGAGCACGTTGTGGGCGATGAAGGTCTCCATGCCGAGTTCTCGAATCGACACCGACTGCCGGCCGGCGAAGCGGTGCTGAGGCGAAACCACGAACGCCAGATGGTCGGTGTAGATCACAGCCGAAACGAGGCGGTCGTCATCCGGGTCGAAGCTGATCACTCCCAGTTCCAGGTCCCCGTCGATCAACTGCCCCGGAACCTTGCTGGACAGGCTGCGCCGAACCTGCACCTTCACCTTCGGGTAGAGCCTCCGGTAGCGCTGGATGTGCCTCAGCAGGTAAAGCGTGGTGGATTCGTTCGCGCCGATGACCAGCCTTCCCGCGGCGTTGTCCCGCAGTTCGGCCAGAGCAACCCCCAGTTCCCCTTGCAGGTTTTCGAAACGCCTCGCGAACTCCAGCACGATCCGGCCGGCGTCGGTGAGCAGGATCTCCTTGCCCGAGCGGTCCAGCAGCTTTTCACCCAGTTCGTGTTCCAGGCGCTGCACCGCCAGCGAGATCGCCGGTTGCGTGCGCATGAGTTTCCCGGCAGCCCGCGAGAAGCTCCGTTCCGAGGCCACCGTGTGGAAGACTTGAAGCGAATAGAACTCCATGGGTCTAATGCTCCCCCAAGTGTAGATTAGTTCAATTTATGCAATTAGTCAATATTATAGGTACGCATAAGAATATAAATTTGCTAAATCGCAGGTTCCCGCAGATAATGGCTCTATGCCCCTGTCGGAGGAACAGGCCGGCGGGGCGCAATCCAGAGCGCAGGTGGCAACCGTGAACAATCGCGTACACATCTTCGACACGACACTCCGGGATGGCGAACAGTCCCCCGGATGCAGCATGACCGTCACTGAGAAAGTCCTCATGGCGCGGAAACTTGTGGAACTCGGAGTAGATACCCTCGAAGCCGGGTTCCCCATCGCCTCTGAAGGCGATTTCGAAGCGGTCGATACCATCAGCCGCGAGTTTCCCGAGGTGCAGGTGGCGGCTTTGGCCCGAGCCTGCAAGCTGGACGTGGAACGCGCCGCCCGCGCTCTGGAGAAGGCCAGCAATCCACGGCTGCACACCTTCATCGCAACCAGCGATATCCACCTCAAGCACAAGCTGCACAAAACCAGGGAGCAGGTGCTGGAGCAGGCGGTGGCGGCCGTCGAACTGGCGCGCCGTTACGTGGACGACGTGGAGTTCTCGGCCGAGGATGCAACCCGCACCGATCACGACTACCTCGAGCAGATCTCCAGGGCCATCGTGGCGGCGGGAGCCCGGACCGTGAACCTGCCCGACACGGTGGGCTATTCCACGCCCGGCGAACATGCGGAACTGATCGGGCGCATGGCGCGCGCGCTGGGCGACACGGCCATCGTCAGCGTACACTGCCACAACGACTTGGGCCTGGCGCTGGCCAACTCGCTGGCCGCCGTTCAGGCGGGCGCGCGCCAGGTGGAGTGCACGATCAATGGGATCGGCGAGCGCGCCGGCAACTGCGCCCTGGAAGAGCTGGTGATGGCCATCAAGCTGCGCCAGGATCGCCTGCCGTTTGAAGTGGGCATCGTGACCGAGCACCTGTTTCCCGCCAGCCAGTTGCTGACCGAATTGAT
The DNA here is from genome assembly GCA_963798455.1 of Bryobacterales bacterium. Classification (GTDB taxonomy): domain Bacteria; phylum Acidobacteriota; class Terriglobia; order Bryobacterales; family Bryobacteraceae; genus CAWCTD01. The sequence goes on along the minus strand of CAWCTD010000003.1, from coordinate 723,649 downwards.
CAGCTTCGGCCCCCAGCCCAACAAGGCCATCGTCGGGCGCAACGCCTTCGCACACGAGGCCGGCATCCACCAGGACGGATTCCTGAAGGAACGGAGCACTTACGAGATCATGCACCCGAGCATGGTGGGCGTGCCGGAAAGCCGACTGGTGCTGGGGAAGCACAGCGGGCGCCACGCCCTCAGGGACCGCTGCCAGCATCTCGGCCACGACCTGTCCGGCGAGCACCTGGATGAGATGTACCAGCTTTTCATCGCCCTGGCGGATCGGAAGAAGGGCGTGTTGGACGAGGAGATTCTCATCCTCATCCGCCAGGTTGTGGACCATAGCGCCAAGGCTGCTGAGATGTAGGCTGCAAGAGACGGGGCGGCCACGGTACAATCATGCTTTCCCCTTATAGAAAGCCATGAATCTTAACGTGTTAGTCCTGCCCGGCGACGGGATCGGCAAAGAGGTCACCGAGGAGGCCGTGCGCGTGCTGCGGCGCGTCGCCGAGCGGTTCCACCACTCGCTCAAGCTCACGGAAGGTCTGCTCGGCGGGGTCGCCATCCACCAGGTGGGGACGCCGCTCCCGAAGGAGAGTCTGCAGTTGGCGCTGGATGCGGATGCAACCCTGATGGGTGCGGTCGGCCTACCGGAATTCGACAATGCGCCGCCGGACCAGCGTCCTGAGAAAGGATTGCTCGGGCTCCGCAAGGCCCTGGGCGTGTTTGCCAATCTACGGCCGGTGAGGGCTTACGCCTCCCTGCTGGACGCCCTGCCCTTGAAGAACCACCTGGTCGAGGGAACCGACATGATCATCGTCCGCGAGCTGACCGGGGGCCTCTACTACGGGACGCCGCGCGGCATCTCGGGAGAAGGGCCGGAAACCCGCGGCGTGAACACCATGGCTTACACCCGCGGCGAGATCGAGCGCATCGCCCGCATGGCCTTTCATCTCGCCCAGGGCAGGCGGCGCAAAGTCACTAGCGTGGACAAGTCCAACGTGCTCGAAGTCTCTCACCTTTGGCGGAAGGTGGTGATCGAGATCGGCCGGGAGTTCCCCGACGTGGCACTGGACCACCTGCTGGTGGACAACTGCGCCATGCAGTTGATCCTGAATCCGCGGCGGTTCGACGTCGTGCTGACCGAGAACCTGTTCGGCGACATCCTCAGCGACGAGGGCGCGGTGCTGGCGGGCTCCATAGGCATGCTGCCATCGGCTTCGATCGGCGAACGCCGTCCGTCGGGCGCCTGGACCGGCTTGTACGAGCCGGTGCATGGCTCCGCGCCCGACATCGCGGGACAAAACAAAGCCAATCCTCTCGCGGCGCATTGGCTCAGTGGCGGCGATGCTTGAGTACAGTTTCGGGCTGAAAGAGGAAGCAGCAGCCGTCAATCAGGCGATGGAAGCTGTCCTCAACAGCGGCAAGCTGACGGCGGACCTGAAGCCCGCCGGGAAGCCGGCTACTACTATTGAAGTAGGACAAGCGGTGTGTGACGCAATACAATGAATAAACCCCGTACAATCATCGAGAAAATCTGGGATGCGCACGTGGTCGCCCAGCCACCGGGAGCCCCGGTGCTTCTCTATATCGATCTTCACCTGGTCCACGAGGTGACTTCCCCACAGGCTTTCGAGGGACTCCGGCAGCGTGGCCTGAAGGTGCGCCGCCCGGACTTAACCCTGGCGACTACAGACCACAGCGTCCCAACCACAAACTGGGACCTTCCTATTGCCGACCCGATTGCAGCCAGGCAGGTGGCGCAACTGGAAGCCAACTGCGCCGAATTCGGAATCGTTTGCCACGGCATGAAGAGCCCGTGCCAGGGAGTGATCCACGTGATCGGACCGGAACTGGGCGCGACACAACCCGGCATGACCGTCGTGTGCGGCGACAGCCACACGGCGACGCACGGCGCCTTCGGTGCGCTGGCCTTCGGCATTGGGACCAGCGAGGTGGAGAACGTCCTTGCCACCCAGTGTCTGCTCCAGAACAAGCCGAAGACGTACCAGGTAGTCGTCAACGGCAGCCTGGGCCGCGGGGTCTCCGCCAAGGACATCATCCTTGCCCTGATCGCCAAGATCGGAACGGGCGGCGGCACCGGCTGCGTGTTCGAGTACTGCGGGCCGGCCATTCGGGCTCTTTCCATGGACGAGCGGATGACGGTCTGTAACATGTCAATCGAAGCCGGCGCGCGGGCCGGCCTCATCGCCCCGGACGATGTCACCTTCCAGTTCCTCCAGGGACGGCGCCTCGCCCCGAAAGGGCCTGCCTGGGACGCCGCCGTAGCCCGTTGGAGGACTCTGCCTACCGACGAAGGCGCCTCCTACGACCGTTCGGTGAGCCTGGATGCATCCTCGCTCGAACCGATGATCACTTACGGAACCAGCCCCGGCATGGGCATGCCCGTCACAGCGGCCGTGCCGGATCCCGTCGGCGTGACCGATTCCGTGCAGCGGGATTCGCTTGCCAAAGCCCTTCGATACATGGACTTACAGCCTGGCAAGCCGCTCCTGGGCCACCCTGTCCAGGTGGTCTTCATCGGAAGCTGCACCAACGGGCGGATGCGCGACCTGCGGGATGCAGCGCGGGTGCTGAAGGGCCGCAAGGTCCACCCCCGTGTCCGTGCTTTGATCGTCCCTGGCTCCCAGGCCCTGAAGCGGCAGGCGGAGGCCGAAGGGCTGGATCGTATTTTCCCGAGGCTGGAGCCGAGTGGCGCGAGTCGGGTTGCTCCATGTGCATCGCCATGAACGGCGACCAGTTGAAGCCCGGCGAATACAGCGTCTCCACCAGCAACCGGAATTTCGAAGGCCGGCAAGGCCCCGGGGGCCGGACGCTGCTGGCCAGCCCGCTCACGGCGGCGGCCTGCGCCGTGACCGGGGTCGTCACCGACGTGAGGACACTGCTATGACCAAGTTCACTCCTTTCGAAAGCCGCCTGGTTCCGCTTCCGATCGACAACATCGACACGGACCAAATCATCCCGGCGCGCTTCCTCAAGACCATCTCCAAGGATGGTCTCGGCGATCAGCTTTTCTGCGACTGGCGCTACGACGCCGAAGGCAAGCCCAAGCCGGATTTCATCCTCAACACCCCCGAGGCCAAGAAGTCGCAAATCCTCCTCGCCGGGGACAACTTCGGGTGCGGCAGCTCGCGCGAGCACGCTCCATGGGCGCTGACACAGTATGGTTTCCGCGCGGTCATCAGCACCTCGTTCGCCGACATCTTCCGGCAGAACGCGCTGAAGAACGCGCTGCTGCCCATTGTCGTCCCGCGCGACGTGCACGCCGAGCTGTTCTCGCTGCTGGCCAGGGACCCGGCCGCAACCGTAGCCGTGGACCTCGCCGCCCGGAAGCTGACGATGCCCGGCGGCCGCCAGGTCGAGTTCCCGGTGGACAGCTTCGCCCGGCAGTGTCTGCTCGAGGGAGTAAACGAGCTCGGCTACATCCTCATGCAGGAGGCTTCCATCGCCGCTTATGAGGCCCAGCGGGTGGGCTCGATCAATACGCTTGCGCCGGAGGCTGGCGGTAGTCCTTCGGCATAGCGACCCAAGCGATAACGCAGGCGACGAAGCCGACTCCGGTGATCAGCGCGACCTCGCTCTCGCCCACTTGTGCGACAGGGTCTTTCCGGTAACGGTCATTCCCAAGGCTGTTACGCGATTCTTTCGGCTATCAGGTCGCCGACCTCGGACGTTGAATAGCCCATGCGGCCGGCCTGAAGCGATTTTACCTTGTTGGCGGTAGCGAACATGACCGCATCCTCGACCGCGGTCGCGGCCTTGTCTTCGCCAAGCGTTGCCAGCATCATCTGCATCGCGCAGATCGCAGCCAGCGGATTGATGACGCCTTGGCCGGTGTACTTGGGCGCGCTTCCGCCGATGGGCTCAAACATGCTTACCCCTTCGGGATTGATATTGCCGCCGGCGGCAATTCCCATGCCGCCCTGAATCATCGCACCCAAATCCGTGATGATGTCGCCGAACAGGTTTCCCGTCACCACCACGTCAAACCACTCTGGGTTCTTGACGAACCACATGCAGGTCGCATCGACGTGGTAGTACTCGCGGGCGATCTCCGGGAACTCCTTCTGCCCCATCTCGTGGAAGGCTCGTTCCCAGAGGTTGTAAATATACGTCAGAACGTTCGTCTTGCCGCACAGCGCCAGGGTATTCTTGGCCGCCTTGCCCCGCGATTTCCTGCCGTACTTCTGCGCGTAGTTGAAAGCGTAGCGGAGGCAGCGGTCCACCTGGAAGCGGCTATAGATCGCTGTTTGAACAGCGACTTCTTGGGGAGTTCCCCTCATGCTGAAGCCGCCGACTCCCGTGTACAAGTCTCCGGTGTTCTCCCGAACCACGACAAAATCGATGTCGTTCGGTCCTTTGTCCTTCAGGGGCGTCTGAACCCCGGGGAACAGTTTCACCGGCCTGAGATTGATGTACTGGTCCAGTTCGAAACGGGCCTTCAGCAGGATTCCTTTCTCCAGGATCCCCGGCGTCACGTCGGGGTGGCCGATGGCTCCGAGCAGGATGGCGTCGAACTTGCGCAGTTCCTCGACAGCGCTATCCGGCAACAACTCCCCCGTTCGCTTGTATCGCTCGCCGCCGAAGTCAAACTCAGTCAGCTCGACTTTGAAGCCGAACTTCGCGGCCGCGACCTTGAGAACCTTGACTGCTTCGGCAGTCACTTCCGGACCAGTCCCGTCACCGGGAATTACTGCAATCTTGTGCATCGTTCAATTCTCCTTGAGAAACGGTTCAATTGTGGCCCGTGTGACCGGGCAAATCATTGCAGAACCTGAAGCTCCGGATGGCCATTCCTATGCCGGAGCAATCCACGGCTCGTTATGACAGAGGGTAGTTACGTCACCTTGGCTGTGGTCATGACTCCCTGCAACCGACCCGAATTCGGGGGATTCTGCTTCCGTACCTCTGGAGCCACCGACAGAGGCTTCGCAGACGGCACGGCAAATCGGGGAAGCACGGAGCCCACTGCTTCGGCTAGCCTGGCGTTCGGAGCACCCCTCTCCTACCGTAGCAGAGCGCTGGTGAAGGGTAAAGTGGCCAATGGGCGAGCCTAGGCAAGGCGCCATCCGCCGGTGGCCCGTCAGGCGCGTAAGCAGGAATGGAATCAACCCGTTGCGAAGCACCGCCAGCACGCCGCAGTACCCGGTCAGAACGCCTGCGCCGGAGGCTGGCGGTAGTCCTTCGGCATAGCGATCCAGGCGACGATGTAGGCGATGAAACCGACCCCGGTGAACAGCGCCGCCACCAGCCAGAGGATGCGCATCAGGGTCACGTCCAGGTCGAAGTAGTCCGCAAAGCCGGAGCAGACCCCGGCGATCTTCTTCTGGTGCATGAGGCGCACCAGCCGCTTCCTCGCCGGCTCCGCCCTGGGTGGCGCGTCGGGGCGCGTGGGTTTTCCACACTTGGCGCAGAACGAGTCGGCGTCCTCCAGCTTGAATCCGCATTGCGTGCAGTACATGGCTGCCTCTCACCCATCTACTACGCAAAGGCCGGGAAAGTTGTTCCCGCAGCCGCTACTTCTCCTCGTGGTATTCTTCTTCGGTGTTCACCGCCCAGATATTGTCCTTCGACGTGACGCCTTGCGCAATGTTGTCGACCGCCACCATGGCAGCCAGCATGGAGTGGTCCTGGTTGTTGTAGCGATGCATGCCGTTACGACCGACGAGAAACAGGTTGTCGAAACGGTCCAGGTACTGCCGCAACTCGCCGAAGCGTGAGTACGTGCCGATATAGGCGGGGTAGGTCTTCTGTGTCCGGATGACGGTCGAATCGCGCACCAGGGCCTTGTCGAGGATGCCGATCTCCTCCAGTTCGGCCTTGGCCAGCTCGACCAGCTCCCGATCGGGCTTTTGCCAGAGGGAATCGCCCTCGAAGCAGAAATACTCCAGCCCGATCCAGACTTTGGAGCGGTCGGCGACCAAGTAGGGGCTCCAGTTGTTGAAGATCTGCATGCGCCCGACGAGCACGACCGGCTCCTGGATGTAGATCCAGTTGTCGCGGATCAGGCTGCCGTCGGCCTCGCGGACCTTCAGCCCGTCGACCAGCAGCCCGACGGTGATGAAGTCGCGGTACTCGATCCCCTCGGCGATCTCCCTGATGTCGGGGGGAACGCCGGGTCCCAGCGCCCGTACCAAGTCCTTCACCGCCATCGTGGAAAAGAAGAGGTCTCCCTCGAAGCGCCTTTCCTCGCCGGTAGCGGGATCGACGGCCGTGACGGCCGTCACCCGGTAGCCCGAGGTGTGAATCCCACGGACTTCCCAGCCGGTCAAGACCTCACCGCCCTGGGCCGACACCCGGCGGGCCACCTCCTCCCACATCTGGCCGGGGCCGTACTTGGGGTACAGGAACCGCTCGATGAGAGAGGTCTCCGTCGCCTTCTGCGTGATGTCGGTCTTCCCGCCGAATGCCTGGCGGCAAAAGTGCAGGATTGACTTGGCGATCGAGAGGCCCTTCACTCTCTGCGCGCCCCACTCGGCGCTGATCTGGTTGCAAGGCACGCCCCACACCTTCTCGGTGTAGTCCCTAAAGAACGTCTTGTAGAGTTCCTTCCCGAACCGGTTGATGAAGAACTGCTCCAGTGTGCGCTCGGGCTTGATGGGGAAGAGCACGCTCGCGAGGTAACTGAGGCCGATGCGCACGGTCCGAAGCGGTCCCAGCTTGGCGAGGGTGCCCAAGGTAAGGCGGATCGGGTAGTCGAACAATCGCCGGAGGAAGTAGATGCGGGACTTCCGGTTACGGACGAGCATCACTCGGTCGACCGCGTCAGGCTTGACCTCCGGGCCTTCCATGGGAAGGATGTTGAGCCACCAGTCCATGACGCGGTCGGACTTGGAGAAAAAACGGTGGCCACCGATGTCGATGCGGTTACCTTTGTAGTTGACTGTCCGGGCGATGCCGCCCATGTACTCGCTCTTCTCGAGGACGACCGGCCTGATGTCCGTCCTGGCGAGCAATTCATAGGCGGCCGTCAGGCCGGCCGGCCCGGCGCCGATAATGATAGCCGTCCTGTGGCCCATCTCTACGACATTAGCATCTTGTTCTCGGTAGCACAGATACATACATCGTGCTACTATGAACGGCATGGCTCGTTCACGCTGCCTCTTCCTGCTCCTTCTCGGCATTTCTCTCTCGGCCGCCGACAAGGTCTCCATCAGCGTCATCGATTCTCATGGTTTCGGTGTTCCCGGCGCGGTGGTCGAAGTCCGGCAACCGGCCGGCGCGCGCGCCGCGCAGGTTGTGAAGTCGGATGAGACCGGGTCAGCCGAGATCGCTCTGAGCCCTCCAGCCGTCATTCGTGTCTCGGCGGAAGGGTTTCAGGCCGTCACCGAGGAGGTTCTCAGCCTGCCCGCGGGCCCGCTAACCATCCGGTTGACTCCGGCGGTGGTCGAGACCTCGGTGCAGGTGATCGTGAGTGAGCCGGCGCCCGTGGAAACGGCTACCGTGGGAACCGCTGTGGAGATCGACCGGGGCGGGGCGCGGACGGTCTTCGACGCGGTGGATCAGCTTGTGCCTGGCGCCTTCGTAACCCGCCGCGGGGTGATGGGCTACGGGATCTCGACCAACGGCACGGGAGGGGTGTCGATCCGCGGCATCGGGGAGTCGCCGAACACGGGAGTCCTCGTCGTGGTGGACGGACGGCCGGACATGCAAGGGATGATGGGGCACCCGTTGCCCGACTTCTACAGTCTCTTCGACGCGGAGAGTGTCAGCGTCACCGAGGGTCCGGCCTCGGTTCTCTACGGCGGCAACGCCATGGGCGGGGCCATCGAGATCGTGCCTAGCCGTCCCCTGGGAGGGACCGAGACCCGGCTTTCCAGTTCGCTCGGCTCTTTTCTGACCGGCCAGCATCGGCTGAGCCACGGCACAAAATTCGAGAAGGGGTTCTACACGCTGCACGCGGGCATCGATCACACCCGCGGCGACCGCAAATCGGCCGCTTACCGCAGTCAGGACGCCGCTCTGGGAGCCGGCCTTGACTTGTCGCGGGCGTGGAAAACTTCCATCCAGGGGCGTTACGGCCACTTCTACGTGGAAGATCCCGGGCCGGTCACGGCGCCCCTGGCGGGGAGCTACGCAGCCGTGGGCCGGGGGGGATTCAGCGTCAACTTGGACAACGCCTACGAACGGACGTGGGGCTACGCGCGGTTCTACTCGAGCTACGGACGCAACGTCATCACCGACGGCTTCCGCTCCGTGGACAACACGACGGGCGGGCGAGTCCAGCAGTCGTTCTCTTTGAGTTCCCGCCTCACTCTGGATGCGGGCGCCGAAGCCGCCTCATATGGGGGCCGGGCCAACAACATCCTTTCCCTCCTCGACTACGGCGAACACCATATTCAGACGGCCGCCGGCTTCTCGCGCTTGCAGTGGAACGCCAGCGGACGCCTGCGGCTGAACACCGGCCTGCGCTACGAACATAACTCCGTCTATGGGGACATCGCGGTTCCGGAGTTCGGGGCGAGCTACAAGATCAGGACCGGCTACACGCTCAGCCTCGCGGCCGGCAAGGGCTTCCGGAGTCCCACCATCCGCGAGTTGTACCTTTTCCCGGCCCCTAATCCGCTGCTCCACCCGGAGACTCTGTGGAACTACCAGGCCACCTTCCGGGTGGAGCCGGCCCGATCCTTTCAGTCCTCCTTCACCGCATACTATGCCGACCTGCACAACATGATCGTGACGACGGGGCGGTTCCCGAACCTCGCCTTGCTGAATGCAGGGAGCGCGCTGAATCGGGGCTTTGAGGTGAGCACGCGTTGGAAGCCGGTGAGGCGCATGCAGATCGCGAACGGCTACGCCTACCTGCGTTCCACGAACTTGTCGCCGTACATCCCGGCTCACAAGTGGAACGCCTCGATCGACTACGACGCCGGCAAAGCCTATCTGCACCTGGGAGCAACGACCGTGGGCAGGCGCTGGGCGAACACCGGCCGGACATCGCAACTCGGCGGGTACACCTTGGCAACCTTCAAGTGCACCGTCCCGGTGAAGAGACGCCAGAGCCTCTTTGTGATGCTGGAGAACCTGCTCGATCACCGGTACGAGGTGCTGCCCGGGTATCCCATGCCGGGCCTCAACGCAGCCGGGGGGTTCAGCCTGGTGTTCTGATGGCAAGCCCGCAACCCGATCGCCTGCGTTGGATGGTTGTCAACGCCGTGATGATGGCGCTGGGGCTCACCCTCCCCATGGTCTTTCACGCCGTGGGCCTGGGGAGCAAGTTCCTTCCCATGCTGCTGCCCCTGCTGCTGAACGGGTTCCTGTCTCCCCTGGGTTGGGCCGTGTTCACGGGCGCCGCGACGCCGCTGGTTTCCGCCGTGCTGACCGGCATGCCGCCGCTGTATCCGCCGGTAGCGGCGGTGATGGCGGTGGAAGGAGTGGTGCTCTCCGCAGTGGCCGGGCTGGTGTACCGTGGCTCCGGACGCCGCCTGTGGCCGGCGCTGGTGGCGGCCATTGTGTGCGACCGGTTGACCTCCGCCGGCCTCTCGTGGATGCTCGCAAGGCTGTTCGGACTCCCAGCGGGATTGTCGGCCGGCGCCGCTCTGGTTCAGGGTCTGCCCGGAGTGGCGTTGCAACTAGTAGTAGTCCCGCTGGTCCTGGGTGCGCTATCAAAGAGAAGAGGTCCGCTGTTCGAAGATGCCGGACAACGTTAAGAGAACCTATTTCAACGGCCTTGCCGCCGAATGGGACAACCTCCCCAGCATGGAGGACGCGCCCGGCAAGGTCCGGCGCTACGTCCGGCAGAGCGCAGTTGGCCGGACGCGCAGGGTCCTCGACGTGGGTTGCGGCACCGGCATCCTGCTCGCCTCGATTCTCGACGAGTGCCCCGGCGCCGCGCTGGTCGTGGAGACGGACTTCGCCATCGAAATGCTCAAGCAGAACGCACGCAAGCAGGCCGACGAGCGTGTCGGTTACCTCTGCGCCGACGTTTCGAGCCTCCCGGCCAATCCTGACAGCTTCGATCTGGTATTGTGCTTCGGAATCTTGCCCCATCTTCCGGATTGGAAGGGGGCGCTGGCCGAATTCCTGCGCGTGCTCAAGCCGGGGGGCGTCTTGTCGGTGGGCCACCTGGCGGGGAGCCGGGAGTTGAACGCGTTTCACGGCTCCCTGAGCGGCCCGGTTTCAGGCGACTTCCTGCCGCCGTCGGAGGCAATGGCGCGCACGCTGGCTGAGGTCGGGGCGGTCCACATTCAAGCCGAGGAGGACCCGGGTTGGTATTTCGTCCGCGCGGAAAAGCCCGCCTGCTGACAGGCTGGCTCCTGACGCTCATCCCGATCCTGCTCTTCGCGGCCATGCTCGCGATGATGCAGTGGGCCTCCGGAATGCCGGTCACCGGGCTGTGCCTCAAGACCATCCTCGTGTTCCTGGCGACAACGGTCGTGGTCCGCCTGTTGCCGTGGGACCGATGGCTGTTCCGGGTTCGCGGGCGCACGTGGCTGTTCTGGACGGCCCTGTTTGCGTTGTTCGTCCGCCACTTTGCCGCCATTCTGTTCCGCGAAGGGCAGCGCGCCCTGACGGCACGCAGGCTCAGCGTGCCAAACAGATATGGCGCCGGCTGGTTCCGCTCGCTGGCGTTCGCACTGAGCGCGTTCTTCTCCAGGTCACTGACGCGCGCGGAGCGCTTCTATGTGGCGCAACTGGTGCGGGGGATCGGCGAATGAGCGCGGTTCTGGAAGTCGAACGACTTGGCTTCTACTACGACTCCCGCAGGCAGGTGCTCCAGAACGTCACGCTCTCACTGGCAGCCGGCGAGTGCCTGGGCATCGTGGGCGCCAACGGTTCGGGCAAGAGCACGTTGCTGTGGTGCCTGCTGGGACTGCATCGTGCGGAGGGCTCCGTCCGGCTCTTTGGCGAGCCCCTGACGCGGAAGGGCCTGCGCCGGGTGGGAGTGGTGTTCCAGAACCCGGAAGATCAGTTGTTTATGCCGAAGCTGGTAGAAGACGTGGCCTTGCCGCTGATCAACCGTGGCATGGCCCGGGCCGAGGCCTCGGCGAAAGCTGTCGCGGCGCTCGACGTCGCCGGGCTGGCCGACGCCGCCGAACGGCCGGCGTCACAACTCAGCCTGGGGGAGAGGAAGCGCGCGGCGATCGCGTCGGCCCTGGTGACCTTGCCGGAGTTGCTGATTCTGGACGAGCCCACCGCGGAATTGGACGGCCGCTCGGTGCGGCATCTCGCGGCCCTGCTCAAGAGCCTCCCGGTGGCCCGCCTCATCGCCAGTCACGACCTCAGGTTCCTCGACGGGCTCTGCTCGCGGATTGTGGTGCTGGCGGAAGGGCGGATCATCGCGCAGGGTCCCGCCCCGCGCATCCTCAACGACGCCGCGCTGCTGGAGGGTGCGGGCCTGGTGTGAGCCGCTCGCTGAAAGCGGTTCGGAGCCGCGACCGTGAGGGAGTCCCCATGGCCCTGCGGGCCGCCGAAGATGATGAAAGTCGGGTCGAGCGGTGCGGTATGTTGTTGTTCGGCGTGGGCGGTCGAGGTCGGTACCGCTCTGGATCAGTTGAAGCCGTGAGGGAGTTTGGCCCGGAACACGCTCGAGAGCCAATGAATGTGCGCAGCGGCCCCGGTCGGGGAAGCGGTAGCACGAAACGGTGCGTTACTACAATTTGCGTGTTCTCCGCTTCCACGCCGGAGACAACAATGAATGACAGTATAGCGGGAATTGACGTTCACAAACGGGTGCTCATGGTGGTGGTCGGCACCGTGGGCGGCGCAGCCGCGGACGACGGCGGCGAGCCCCGGGAGCCGATCCGGTTCGTGCAACGCCGGTTCGGAACTACCACGTCGGAGCTACTGCATTTGCTGGCGTGGCTGCAACAGCACGGAGTGCAGGAAGTCGTCATGGAGTCTACGGCGCAGTACTGGAAGCCGGTGTGGCTGGCGCTGGAGCGGCACTTCCGGCTGCGCCTGGCGCAGGCCTGGAGCAACCGAGCGCCCCGGGGCAAGAAGGCGGATTTCAAGGACGCGAAGCGATTGGTGCGCCGTCATGCGGCTGGCGAACTGACGCTGAGCTTTGTCCCGGATGCCGAGCAGCGGCAGATGCGGACCGTGACGCGGCGGCGCACGCAACTGACGCGCCAGCGGGTCCGGATTCAGAATCAACTGGAGAGCTTGCTGGAAGAGACCCGGATCAAGCTCTCCAGCGTCGTCACCGACCTGCTCGGCACGAGTGGACTGCGCATCCTGACGGCCTTGGGCCAGGGCGAAACCGATCCGGCGAAACTGGCCGCGATGGGGGATGCCCGGCTGCAGTGCGGGTCCGCGGAACTGGCCGATGCTCTGACGGGCTCGGTCAGCGAGATCCACCGGCGGCTGCTGCAACAGCACCTGGCGCAACTGGCGCTCATCGACACTCAAATGGAGGAACTGTCCTTACTGGCGGCCGACGCCATGCGCCAGCATAGCGACGCCGTGATCCGGTTGGTTAAGATCCCCGGCATCCGCGTGCTCGCGGCACAACAGATCGTGGCCGAAGCCGGTCCGCAGGCCAGCGCCTTTGCGTCCGCAGCCCAGTTCAGTTCCTGGATTGGCGTATGCCCGGGCCGGGAGGAAAGCGCCGGGGAAAACCACAGCAGCCACTGCGCGAAAGGGAACACCTATATGCGGCGTGTACTCTGTCAGGCGGCGCAGGCGGCGGTCCGGACCAAGAACAGCTACTTCCAGCAGAAATTCCAGCGCCTGATGCCCAGGCTCGGCTATGCCAAGGCGATCTGGGCGATGGCTCGGCACATCAGTGTGGTGATCTGGAAGATCCTCCACGACGGTGCGCAGTACAAGGAACGCGGCCTACCGACCACCCCGCAAGCGGCAAAACGGCGTGTCCAGAGACTCACTAAACAACTGCGGGCGCTCGGTTATTCCATCGAGATCAAACCACTCAGCCCAGAGGCGGTCCTGGTATGACTTTCAACGGAGCGGTGGCGAGGGAATCACTCCGGCTTCCCGTATTGAGGCGGGCTCTTGCCGCTTGCTTACGCGCGCGGCTCAGAAACGTAGTCCGGGTCACCGATTCTCATTCACATACAATGCCATCGGCGGTCCCTGGTCGTCGGCGACGTAGGCCAGGGCCAGTTCGATCTCCTCTCGCCGCCACAAATAGCAGGTACTTCCGTGACGGCTCCAACGCCGTCGCCCGGGAGGATCTATGCGAGCCACGTTCAGTCTGCGACTGGCATAAGTCTTGAAAGTGTTGAGCACTCTCTCGGCTTTGTCAGCAGCGTCTACGATGATGTGGACATGGTTGCTGCGAACATGTGCCGACAGCAGGGTCCATTGCCGGCAGGCACAAACCTGGTGCACGGACTCAAGAACGAGGTTCCGCCGTCGAGCATCCATGGCGTAAGGTTCCTCCTGCATCCTCGCCCTGGCTGCGGCCGCCCTTTTCGGGTCGGCGTCCACGAGAGGTGCGCCCGGGACGTTATGGCGGCGATCCACGCTGCCGGACTCGTCACCATGCAGCCTCGCGCCATAACAAGAGAAAGTGATGAAGTACGTCACGAGTGAAATTGTTCTGGAATCGGGCCGTTACTCTCGGACGAAGTCACCGCTTGCTTACGCTCGCGGCTCGGAAAGCGGTTCAGAGCCGCGACCGTCAGGGAGCGGTGATCTTCCCCAGCACCACCGCCCGGCGCGCCCCGGTGGCGGAGGGGAGATTGGCGGGGCGGCGGCGCCAGGTTTCGTGGCCCAGGACCGCGAAAGCGATGGCCTCCTTGGCGTCGATGTCGATGCCGAAATCGGAGGAGGTCGCGATGGCCACACCGGGCAGCAACGCGGCCAGGTGCTTCATGATCTCCGGGTTCCTCGCGCCTCCCCCGGAGACGATGAGCTCATCCACGGGCGCGGCGACGAAGCGCCGGATTCCGAGCGCGACCGTGGCGGCGGTCAGCACTGTCGCCGTAGCGATCAGATCCAGAAGCGGCAGCTTCGTCCCGAGCAGCCGCTCGACGAACACGGACCCGTACTGCTCGCGCCCGGCGGTCTTGGGCGGGCGCTGCCGGTAATAGGGCGCGGAGAGAAGCCGCCGGAGCAACGCCTTGTTCAGGCGGCCTCGCGCAGCCAGCCGGCCGTTCCTGTCGTAGTGAAGCCTTCCGCCGGTGTACTCGCCCGCGAGAGCGTCGATCACCATGTTGCCGGGGCCGGTGTCGAACGCGATGACCTGCTCCGGCCGCGCGCCCGCGCGGGATGGCCGTGATGTTGGCGATGCCGCCGATGTTGAGCGCCACGCGGCTGCGCCGAGGGTGGCGGAAGAGCAGGTAGTCCACGTAGGGCACCAGCGGCGCGCCCTGCCCCCCGGCGGCGATATCGCGCGGGCGAAAATCGGAGACGACCGGCACGCCGGTGCGCTCCGCGATCACCGCGGCCTCGCCGATCTGCAGCGTGCTGGCGATCCTGCGGCCGAGGAACGGAATCGGTTCCCCTTCGTGATAGATGGTCTGCCCGTGGCAGCCGATCAGCTCCGGACGCAGCTCGCTCTTCTGAACGGCCTTGGCGTAAAGCTCGCCCAGCAGGAAATGCGAGCCGCGCGATGTCGGCCGGCGCTGGACACCGTCAGAATCGCCTGGCGCACCTTCCCCGGGTACGGCACGTCCAGGAAGCCAAGACCCGAAACCCGCGGCCTTTGATATCGACGATGGCCACGTCGATGCCGTCGAGCGACGTGCCGCTCATGATGCCGGCGACGCTCATTCCCGCTTCAGCTCCTCCTGCAATTCGCTCAGCAACTTGCAGCGCCTCGATGGGCCGCAGCTCGTCCAGGTTCAGGTTCGCGGATGCGCTCGGCGATCTCGTAATTCACCGGCTCGAACAACTGGATCTGCACCGGGCCCGCGCGTCGCGCGGCGCCAGTTCCTCGGTCACCTCGTGCTCGGTCTTCTCGTGCAGCGTCGAGAATCTCGCGCGCCCGCTCGATCACGCCCGATGCGGCAGGCCCGCCAGGCGCGCCACCTCGATGCCGTAGCTGCGGTCGGCGCTGCCCGGCTCCACCTTGCGCAGGAAGATGATCTGGTCGCCCGCCTCCTTCACCGAGACGTGCAGGTTGCGCACGCCGTCCAGTTGATCGGCCAGCTCGGTCAGCTCGTGGTAGTGCGTGGCGAACAGCGTCTTGGCGCGGATGCGCTGCGTGGATGTGCTCGATCACGCCCAGGCCAGCGCCAGGCCGTCGTAGGTGGCGGTGCCGCGGCCGATCTCGTCCAGCACGATGAGGCTGCGCGGCGTCGCGGTGTTCAGGATCACGGCGGTCTCGGTCATCTCCACCATGAACGTGGAGCGGCCCGCGCGCCAGGTTGTCCGAGGCGCCGATGCGCGTGAAGACGCGGTCGATGAGCGGCAGCAGCGCGGACTCCGCCGGAACGAAAGAGCCCATCTGCGCCAGGATGGCGATCAGCGCGGCCTGCCGCAGATAGGTGGACTTGCCGCCCATGTTGGGGCCGGTGATGATGGCGATAGTAGCTGGACTCCGTGTCCAGGTAACAGATCGTTGGGAATGAAGCGGCCGGCCTCCCGCTCGGTGAGCCTCTCGATCACCGGATGGCGGCCGGCGAGGATCCGCATCTCGCCGACATCGGAGAACCGCGGGCGCGTGATAGCGGTTCTCGGCGGCCACCTGGGCCAGCGCCGCGGTCACGTCCAGCTCGGCCACGGCGCGCGGCGGTGGCGCGGATGCGCTGCGGCGTGCGTCGGCGGCGAAGCGAGCGCAGCTCGGCGAAGATACTCCCGCTCGAGCGCCAGGATCTTCTCCTCGGCGTCCAGGATCTTGCGCTCGTAGTCCTTCAGCTCCGGCGTGGTGAAGCGCTCGGCGTTGACCAGGGTCTGCTTGCGCTCGTAATCGGCCGGCGCCAGGTGCTGGTTGGCCTTGGAGATTTCGATGTAGTAGCCGAAGACGTTGTTGAAGCGCACCTTCGAGCGACTGGATGCCGGTGCGCTGCGCGCTCGCGCGTTTCGATCTGCGCGATGTACTGCCGGCTGTTGCGGCTGAGGTCGCGCAACTCGTCGAGCTCGGCGTGGAAGCCGTCGCGGATGGTGCCGCCGTCGGCGAGGTTGAGCGGGCGGCTCGTCGGCGATCGGCGGCAGGATGCGATCGCGCGACCTCGGGCACGTCGTCCAGGCGGCCGTACACATCCGCGCAGGCGCGCCGACGTGCGCGCCGCCTCGATAGCGCGTCTTAAGCGCGGAATCTTGTCGAGCGACCGGCCGAGCGCCAGCAATTCGCGCGGGCCGGCGGTGCCGAGCGTCACCTTGGCCAGCAGACGCTCGAGGTCCAGCATCTCGCCCAGCGCCTTGCGCATCTCCGCGCGCGGGAATGGTGGCGCTGCACCAGCTCGTCGACGGCGTCCAGGCGCTGCTTCGATCTCCGCGCGGTCGAGCGACGGGCCGCAGCAGCCGCGCCGCAGCAGGCGCGCCGCCCATGCCGGTCATGGTCTGATCGATCACGCTGACCAGCGTCGAGTCTTTGGCGGCGGCGTCGGCGGCGAACAGCGGCTCGATCAGTTCCAGGTTGCGCACCGTCACCGCGTCGAGCATCATCGAGTCCGCGCGGTCGTAGAAGGCCGGGCGGTCCAGATGATCGAGCGCCGCTCGCTGCGTCTCCCGCAGATAGTGCAGGATGGCGCCCGCCGCCGCTACGGCCAGATGGCGGCCCGCCAGCCCGCAGCCATCCAGCGTGAGCAGGTTGAAGTGATCGCGCAGCGTGCGGTCGGCGTAGATCGGAGCTGAACATCCAGGCTTCGACTTCCGTGCGCGAGCAGGCCGGGCCCTGGCGCCGCCGCGGCCTGCGAGCCGTTCGCGGAACAAGCACCTCGCGCGCGCCCAGCTGCTCCAGGGCGGCGGGGCTCTCGGCTGAATCCAGCTCCGTCACGCGGAACTCGCCGGTCGAGATATCCACGTGCGCCAGCCCCGCGCGGCCGCCGCTCATGCGCCACCGCCGCCAGGTAGTTGTTCTCGCGCGAACGCAGCAGCGCCGCGTCGGTGGCGGTGCCGGGCGTCACGATGCGGGTGATCTCGCGCTTCACCAGCTTCTTGGCGAATCGCGGGTCTTCCATCTGGTCGCAGATGGCGACGCGGTAGCCCTTCTGGATCAGGCGGCGCGATGTAGCCCTCGCGCCGCGTGGTACGGCACGCCGCACATGGGGATGGCCTGCGCCCTTCTCCTTGTTGCGCGAGGTGAGCGTGATCTCGAGCTCGCGCGCCGCGGTGACGGCGTCCTCGAAGAACAGCTCGTAGAAATCGCCCAGCCGGAACATCAGCAGGGCGCGGGGGACCTGCTGCTTGATCGCAGTGGTACTGCCGCATCAGCGGCGTGGAGGCGTCCGAGGCCTCATGCGTAGATGCCGCGCAGCTTGATGGCGAAGGCGACGCGGTCGAGCGCCAGCATGTAAGCCGCGATCCGGTTGTTCACGTAGTGCTTGTCGGCGTAGGCGACCACGTGCGTCGAAGCTGTTCACCATGATCTCTTCCAGCCGCGTCGTTGACCAGGTCCTCGTTCCAGAAGAAGCCCTGGCGGTCCTGCACCCACTCGAAGTAGGAGACCGTTACGCCGCCGGCGTTGGCCAGGATGTCGGGGATCACGAAGACCGCCTTTTCGGCCAGGATGCTGTCGGCGAACGGCGTGGTGGGCCCGTTGGCGCCCTCGCAAAGAATCTTGGCGCGGATCTTGTGCGCGTTGTGCGAGGTGATCACGTTCTCCGTGGCGGCGGGCAGCAGCACGTCGCAGTCAAGGAACAATGGCCTCCTCGGCGATCCATATTCTCGCCGCCGGCGAAACCGAGAATCGAGCCGGTCTCCTTGCGGTGCTGCATGAGCGCGGCAATGTCGAGCCCGTTGGGATTGTAGACCGCGCCATCGACTTCGATGATGCAGACGATCTTGAAGCCGCGTTCGCGACATCAGCCTGGCGGCCATGCCGCCGACGTTGCCGAAGCCCTGGATCACCACGCGCGCGCTCGCGGGCTCCAGGCCGAACCGCTTCAGCGCCTGGAGGGTGACGATCATGCAGCCGCGCCCGGTGGCCTCCGGGCGGCCCGCGCGAGCCGCCCAGGTCCAACGGCTTGCCGGTGACCACCGCGGTCACGGTGTGGCGCATGTGCATGGAGTAGGTGTCCATGATCCAGGCCATGGTCTGCTCGTTGGTGTTCATGTCGGGGGCCGGCACGTCGCGTCTCGGGTCCGATGAAGTCGATAAGTCTCCGCGGTGTAGCGGCGCGTGATCCGCTCCAGTTCGCCTTGGGACAGGAGCGCCGGATCGCAGATGACGCCGCCCTTGGCCGCCGCCGAACGGAATGTTGACCACGGCGCACTTCCAGGTCATCCATGAGGCCAGGGCGCGGACCTCGTCCAGGGTGACGTCCGGTGCAAAGCGGATGCCGCCCTTGGCCGGGCCGCGGGCGATAGAATGCTGCACGCGGTAGCCGGTGAAGACCTCGAGGCGCCCGTCGTCAAGCTGGACGGGAATGTGAATCGTGATCTCCCTGGATGGCAGGCGCAGTACCTTTGCGAGCCCCTCGTCGAGTCCGAGCCTCTCGGCCGCCTCGTCAAAGCGGGCTTCCGCGGTGAGCCAAGGGTTCAGCTCCTGATCGGGTGCGATCTCGGTAGCCATCGTCACCAATCCTCCGACCCAATTATGGCAGCGGCCGGGGGCGGCTAGCCAGTGGGGGAATGCCTACCCGCGGGACTGTACCCGCTGGGCAAGTTGCTCGATCCGGTGCAGCATCTCCCGGCGGGCCTTGGCATACTCGTCGGCATCCGTTGAGCCGGTCTTGATGAAATCCAGCACGACGGCCTCGGCGGCCACATATTCCGCCGCGGCGTCCGCCACGTCAGCGGCAATGTCCAAAGGGACGCTGGTGACGCCGTTAAGGTCGGCGTGCAGCAGGTCACCCGGGTAGACGGCGAGACCTCCCACACGGACGGGGACGTGAAGCGACTGGATGCGAGGGTAACCGTGGGCGCAGATGGCCCCGCTGGCGAAGGCCGGGAAACCAAGCCGCCGCACCTGGTCGAGATCCCGCGCCGCCCCGCTGGTCACAAGCCCGGCGGCGCCGAACCCTTGGTAGGTCGAGCACATGATCTCGCCGAAGGTGGCCGCGACGGGCGGATCGTCGAGGTCCTGGAAGACCACGATGGGCGGCGCCGGGATTTCCGCGAAACGGCGGACCTGCTCATCCAGCGTGGCGTAAGCCTGCGCGTCCGCCCTCTCCAGCGCGCCCCGGAACATGGCCGTCGCCGCGTAGCCGACCATAGGGGGCATCTCCGGGAAACAGGCGCGAATGCGCGCGTCCATGTAGCCAGTGTTCCGCGGACGGACATCGAACAGTTCGATCGCGTTGCAGATGGTGGGCGTGTCGTACTGCCCGAGCAGCGAGAGGTAGTGCTCGGAAAGCGGATGGTGCGGCATGGCAAACCTCCTTACATGAACCACTTGTCGGCGCGGTGCACGGCGTCGCCGAATTCGCGCATGAACCGCATTTCGTCCTCGGCCAGCGGCCCTTGGCGGACAGCAGCCAGGTTCTCCTCAAGCTGCTTCAAATTGCTGGGCGCGGTCATGCAAACGTCCACGTGCGGACTGGAGAGGACGAAACGGTAACACATCGATGCCGTCGGGATGCGGCCGTCCTTGGGCCAGCCTCTGGGCCTGCGCAGCAGGTACGACCAGCGCGTGGCTGTGTAGCTCACGACTCCCGGCTGGAACTGCGCGAGGCGCGGGAAGATGTCCTGCTCGGCCCCGCGGTGCGCCGCGTTGTAACGGATCATCAGGACGTCCAGAGCGCCGAGGTCCGCCAGGTCGCCGGCGAACTGGCGATGGTGGCAGGACATGCCCACGGCGCGCACGCGCCCGTCCTGTTTCAGGCGCTGGAGTTCCTCCCGCAAGGGTTCCGGAAACTGCTTCGGCTGCATCACGCCCAAGAAGAGGAACACGTCGATATAGTCGGTGCCCAACTGCTTGAGCCGTTTCTCCAAGGTGCGACGGAAACCCTGGCGTGTCCAGATCAGGTTGTAGGCGCCGGTCGCGACCACGCACTTCTCGCGGTCCGCGGGCAGCATGTCCTTGACGGTACGGATCACCTGCCCGTCGAAGCCGTAGCAGAAGAGGTAGTTCACGCCCTCATCCAGCGCGCGGTGGATCACCGCCTTCCCAGGCCGGTACGTGCCCGACAGGCCCAGCCGGTGTACGCGCAACCCTGTCCTGCCAAGGGTGGCGTGAGAAAAGTCCTCGACCATGTTCGAGAGACTACCAGATTCCGGCCCGCCGCGGTTTGACAGCCCCTGCACGCCTTGCTAGATTGGCTCTTGCATGGCCGAACCCGCGCGGCTGAAAATCACTCCTCTGAACTCCGCCCATCGTCGAGCTGGCGCGAAGATGGTCGATTTCGGCGGCTGGGACATGCCGGTGCGGTATTCGAGCATTCTGGAAGAGCACCACGCCGTCCGCCGCGGCGTCGGGGTCTTCGATGTCAGCCACATGGGAGAGATCGAGATCCGCGGTCCGGAGGCGCTGGCCCTGGCGGAGTTCGTTACGACCAACGCCGCGGCGCGACTGAAGCCCGGCCAGATTCAGTACTCGGGTCTGCTCTATCCGCACGGAGGGTTCGTCGACGACATCCTGGTGCATAAAGTCGCGGATGACCACTACTTCCTCTGCGTGAACGCAGCCAACCAGGAGAAGGACTTCGAGCACATCCGCGGATCGAACCGATGGAATGCCACGGCGGAGTTCGCCTCCCAGCGCTACGCGCAGATCGCGGTCCAGGGCCCGCGGTCACAGGCGACGCTCCAGAAGCTCACCTCCGCAAATCTGGCGGCGATCCGCTACTACAACTTCGTCGACGGGGAGGTCTGCGGGAAGGCCGCCCGCATCGCGCGGACCGGGTACACCGGCGAGGACGGCTTCGAGATCTACGTTGCTCCGGAGGCCGCGCCGGAGATCTGGGACAGAATTTTCGATGCGGGCCAGGAGTTTGCCATCAAGCCTTGCGGGCTGGGCGCGCGCAACACGCTGCGCCTGGAGGCCGCGATGGCCCTCTACGGCCACGAGATCGACGCTTCGACGACGCCCATGGAAGCCGGCCTGGCCTGGATCGTGAAGCTGGACAAGGGCGACTTCAACGGCCGGGCCGCCCTCGAGCAACAGCAGACAGAAGGCGTCCGCCGCAAGTTGACCGGCTTCGAAATGAGCGGACGTGGTATCGCCCGAGATGGCTACGAAGTACTGGTGGAGGGCCGGCGCGCGGGCTGGGTGACCAGCGGCGGGCCATCGCCGACCCTGAACAAGAACGTGGGACTGTGCTATTTGCCGGAGGAATCGGCTGCGATCGGCCGCCCGATCGAAATCCTGATCCGTGGCCAGGCGGTCGGGGCCGTGACCGTTGCGACACCATTCTACAAACGAGCGAAATGATTCATGTATCCTGACAACTTTCGATACACCAAAGAGCACGAGTGGGTACTGGTGGAAGGAGACAACGGGACCGTGGGCGTCACCTTCCACGCACAGCACGAGTTGGGCGACATCGTCTACGTGGATCTGCCCAAGGTTGGCGCGAAGACGGAGAAGGGAGTAGCTTTCGGCTCGGTCGAATCCGTGAAGGCCGTGTCGGAGGTCTTCGCCCCAGTGTCGGGAGAGGTAGTCGCCGTCAATGAGGATCTGGCCAATGCTCCCGAGAAGCTGAATGAAGACCCGCACGGGGCGGGGTGGCTGGTCAAGCTCAAGCTGGCCAATCCCGGCGAGACGAAGGACCTGATGACGGCCACGGACTATCAAAGTTATGTAGGAGCGGAAAGCTAGCTTGCGGTACCTTCCCAACTCTGATTCGGAACGCCGCGAAATGCTCCAAAGCTGCGGCGTTGGTTCTTTAGAAGACCTTTTCTCCTGCTTGCCCGCGGAAGTCCGTTTGAAGCGGCCGCTGGCGCTCGAGCCCGGCAAGTCGGAATACGAAATCCTGGAGTACTTTCGGGCGCGGGGCGCGGAAAACGCCAATGGGTACGCCTCGTTTCTCGGAGCCGGCGTTTACAACCACTACCGGCCGGTGCTGGTGGACACGGTGGTCTCCCGCGGCGAATTCCTCACTTCGTACACGCCGTACCAGGCCGAGATCTCCCAGGGCATCCTCACCACGATCTTCGAGTTCCAGACGATGATCTGCCAGTTGACCGGCATGGAGGTTGCCAACGCCTCCGTGTACTGCGGATCCACGGCGGTCCCGGAGGCGGCCATGATGGCGGCGCGCATCACGGGGCGCAGCCGGGTGGTCGCGGCCAGCACATTGCACCCGGAATACCGCGAGGTGCTTCGCACGTACGCCAGGAACCAGGGCATGCCTGTCGAGGAATGCGCCTACGATCGCGACTCCGGGGCGCTCGACCTGGCGGACCTGGAGAGGAAACTGGACGACACAACGGCGGCGGTTGTCGTGCAGTCGCCAAATTTCTTCGGCATCGTCGAGAGCGTCAACCGGGCGGCTGAACTGGCTCACCGGCGTGGAGCCTTGCTGATCCACGTTTTCACCGAAGCGGTCTCGCTCGGGTTGCTGGAGCCTTCACGGGAGGCCGATATTGTCGCGGGAGAGCTGCAGTCCTTCGCCATCCCGCCCAGTTTCGGCGGCCCCTACGCCGGCGTGATCGCGACCAAAGAGAAATTCATGCGGCAGATGCCGGGCCGCCTGGTGGGTGAGACCAAAGACGGGAACGGCAACCGCGCTTACTGTCTGACCCTTTCCACCAGGGAGCAGCATATCCGGCGCGAAAAGGCGACCTCCAACATCTGCACCAACCAGGCCCTTATCGCGCTGATGGCAACCGTGTTCATGACCGTCTACGGCAAGCAGGGCCTGCGCGAACTGGCCGGACAGAACCTGGCCAAGGCTCACTACCTCGGCTCGCGAGTCCCGATGCGGTTCACGGGCGCCTACTTCAATGAGCTCGTGGCCGCGGTGAAACGGCGCACGCCGCAGGCCGTGAATGAGGGCCTGCTCGAGAAGAAGATCATCGGAGGACTGCCGCTCGGACGGTTCTACCCCGAACTCGCCGGCTGCGTGCTTCTGTGCGCGACCGAGATGAGCGCGCGCGGCCAGATGGACCAGGTAGGGGAGGCACTGGCGTCATGATTCGCAAGGTCCGCGGCCACATCACGCAGGAGGAGCCGCTGCTGTTCGAGCTGAGCTCGCCGGGCAAGCGCGCCTATCAGCTTCCGGAACTCGACGTGCCGGAAGTGGATGCCTCCGAGGCGCTCGGCGCGGAGAACGTGCGCGCCGGAATCGGCGGCTTCCCGGAAATCAGCGAAGTCGAGGCCATAAGGCACTTCACGCGCCTCTCCACCTGGAACTACGCCATCGACCTCGGGCTTTATCCTCTCGGCTCCTGCACCATGAAGTACAACCCACGGATCAACGAGCAGGCGGCGCGCGTGGAGGGTTTGGCCTGGGCGCACCCTTATCAGCCGGAATCTCTCTCACAGGGCGCCATGGAAATCATGGCGATGCTGGAGAAGGCGCTGGCCGAGATCACCGGCATGGACGCCGTGACGCTGCAACCGGCGGCCGGCGCGCACGGAGAGCTGACCGGCATCCTGCTGGTGCGGGCGCTGCTGGAAGCGCGGGGCGACCCGCGCAAGAAGATCCTCATCCCGGATTCCGCCCATGGCACCAATCCGGCGACCGCCGCCATCGCCGGCTACGCGGTCGAGAACATCAAATCGAACGAGCGGGGCATGGTCGATGTCGAGGCGCTCGCCGGCCTGGTGGATGAAGACGTTGCGGCGCTGATGGTGACCAATCCCAATACGCTGGGCGTCTTCGAAAGTAACATCGGGCGGGTGGCCGCCATCCTCCACGCCAAGGGCGCGCAGCTTTACATGGACGGCGCCAACATGAACGCATTGGTGGGTGTCACGCGGCCGGGCGACTTCGGCGTGGACGTCATGCATCTCAACCTGCACAAGACGTTTTCCACGCCGCACGGCGGCGGCGGGCCGGGCAGCGGGCCCGTGGCCGTGAGGAGCCATCTGGAGCCCTACCTGCCGGCGCCACGCCTGGCGCGGAAGGGCGACCGATGGACCTTCGACTACGACCGGCCACGGTCGCTGGGCCGCGTCAAAGCGTTCTACGGGAATTTCGGCGTCCTGGTTCGTGCGCTGGCCTACGTCATGGCCCACGGCGGGGAGGGCCTGCTGAAAGCGACCATGGACGCGGTGCTCAACGCCACCTACATCCGCAAGGGGCTCGAGCCGTACTATGATTTGCCGCACGCCCAACCGACCATGCACGAGTGCGTGTTCAGCGACGAGCGGCAGGCCAGGCGCGGCGTCAAGACCATGGACATCGCCAAGCGGCTCATCGATTACGGCTTCCATCCCTACACCGTCAGCTTCCCCATGATCGTGCACGGGGCGATGATGATCGAGCCGACCGAGACCGAGAGCAAGCGCGAGCTCGACCTCTTCGTGGATGCCATGATCTCGATTGCGAAGGAAGTCGAGGAGAGCCCGGACCTGGTCCTCAAAGCGCCCCACAGCACGCGCACCAACCGGGTGGACGAGGTCACGGCGGCGCGCAAACCGGTGTTGCGGTGGAAGCCGTAGGTTTCCCGCAAAGACGCCAAGACGCAAAGAACGGGGGGCTGCTTCTCGTCATCGCCGTGGTTCTGCTCATCCGGCTGCCCTTCCTGAACCAGGCGATTCAGGGCGATGATGTGTACTACCTGGCCGGGGCGGAGCACGCGCAAATCGATCCTCTGCATCCCAACCACGCGCGGTACGTGTTCCTGGGCGATGAGGTCTCAATGCAGGGGCATCCTCACCCGCCGCTCAACGTGTGGTGCCTGGCGGGCCTGCTGGCGCTGATGGGCGACATCCATGAGATCCCCTTTCACGCGGCCTATGTTTTGTTTTCGCTCATCGCGGCGCTGGGCATGTTGTCCCTGGCGCGGCGTTTCACCTCCCACGCTCTGCTCTCTACGCTCCTCTTCCTGGCCGTGCCGGCCTTTGTAGTGAACGGCAACTCCCTCGAGGCGGACTTGCCGTTCCTGGCTTTCTGGATGGCGTCGGCGGCTCTGTTCGTTGGCGCCGTGGACAACGCCTCGAAGCAGAGGCTCGCGGCTTCGGCGGCGATGATGGTGCTGGCCGCTCTCGGCGCTTACCAGGCCGTCTTGATCGTGCCGATCCTGGCTGTCTATCTTTGGCTCAAACGGAAAGCCTGGTGGCCCGGGTGGGTGGTTCTGCTCACGGGGCCCCTGACACTGGCCGCCTGGCAACTCTACGAGCGGGCTTCGACCGGGGAAATGCCGGTCTCCGTGCTGGCCGGTTTCTTCCAAACCTACGGCCTGCAGACGCTGGCCCTGAAGGTGAAGAACGCCACGGCGTTGACCGGCCACGCTGCTTGGTTGATCTTCCCCGTGCTGGCGGTGATCGCCTTCTGGCCCGTGGCTCGTGGCTTGTGGCTCGTGGTGGCGGCATTCGCGGTGGTGGCCGCGTTTGTGGACTGGAATCCGCTCTTCTGGGCGTCGATCGGGGTGGGGATACTGCTCCTGCTTTGGTGCGGTCATCGTGTTTGGAAAGATCAGGACCCGGATGCCAGGTTTCTGTCAGCCTGGGTGTTGATTTTTTTTGCCGGGGCGCTTGTGTTGTTTTTTGCCGGCTCGGCGAGGTATCTGCTGCCGATGGCCGCGCCCGTGGCCATACTCGCCACGCGGGCTCTGGCGCGGCATCCCCGATGGCTCGCCGCCGGGGCGGGCCTGCAACTGGCGCTGGGACTGAGCCTGAGCCTGGTCAATTACCAGCATTGGGATGGGTACCGGCAGTTCGCCCGCTCCCTGGAGAAGGAGTCCGAGACACACCGGGTCTGGATCAACGGCGAGTGGGGGCTCCGCTACTACTTTGAAACCGATGGCGGCTTGCCCCTTGTGCGCGCGCAGGCGGTCCGGCCGGGTGACATGGTGGTTTCGAGCGACCTCGCGTTCCCCATCCAGTTCTCGACGGGAGGGGGAGCGCTCGTGCCAGTGGCTGAACGTGAAATTCGCAGTGCCCTTCCTCTGCGCCTGAGCGGGCTAGGGGCGCACTCAGCCTATTCCAGTGTGTCGCTGGGCCTGCGGCCGTTCGACCTGTCCCGTGGCGTCATCGACCGTGTGCGGGCCGATGTCGTGGCCGAGCGCAAGCCGGCCCTCGCTTACCTGCCGATGAATGCAGCCGGGGCCGACGAGCAGATCGTGAGTGGCATTTATCAATTGGAAGGAGGCCGGTATCGCTGGATGAGCGGCACGGCTGTTGTGCTGCTGAAGAAGCCCGAACAGCCTTCCACCCTTGAGGTCGCGCTTTACATACCCCCGCAATCGCCGGCGCGAGAAGTCCGGGTGAGCCTCAACGGCACGCCCCTGGTTGAGAAGACCTTCGCGGGACCGGGCACGTATACTCTGACGTCAGGCCGCGTGGCGGCGGCCTCGGGGATCGCCACCGTATCGATCGCCGTGAACCGGACCTTCACGGTTCCGGGCGATCAGCGCCACCTCGGCATCATCCTCACCGCGGTGGGCTTCAAGCCGGTGAAGTGAGCCGGATTGACCCTGTGGCTGGAGGTTTCCTATACTGAGAGGGACCGATCTCGAACCGGCAGAGGAGCGCTGTCTCCGGAAAGTGAAAGCATGGCTATCCTGGTGACCATTGTTCATATCGTGGTCTGCTTCTTCCTGATGATTGTGGTGTTGCTGCAAAGCGGGAAGGCGGCTGATTTGGCGGGGGCCTTTGGCGGCATGGGCTCGCAAACGGCCTTCGGGCCGCGCGGTTCCGCCACGGTGCTTTCCAAGGCGACAACCGTGGCGGCCGTATTGTTCATGGTAACCTCGATGACGCTGGCGATCATGGCGACGCGTTCGGGTGGTGCCTCCAGAACGGTTCTGGACAACGTGAAGCGGCCGACTCAGCAACAGAAGGCTCCGGCACCGGCGGCGCCGAAGCCGCAGCCGAAGGCTCCGACGAAGTAGACCTTGTCACCTGCGGAGGTGGCGGAATTGGCAGACGCACTAGCTTGAGGTGCTAGCGGGCGAAAGCTCGTGGGGGTTCAAGTCCCCCTCTCCGCACCACAGATTCTAAAGGATTTGACAGGGCCGCCCGTCGCCGGGCAGCCGACTCGGGCGTCTCCCAAACCCCAATTGCTCACCTCAAGCACTCCAGCACGGCACTCCACGCAAATCCCCAAAAACTATCCTGTCTGGCTTGTTAAACCCCATAACGTTGCTCTACGATCAATGAGGCAGCTCCGTAATGCCCGACTTCTCAGCCATGCCTGAGGTTTTCGTCTCCAGTGCGGACCTCGCTGCGGCCGTCTCACGAGAGGTCAAGCGAGGGACTTTGCGCAAGCTCGGGTCGCGCCTCTACACCCGCAACCTCAAAGACCCGCCAGAACAGATCGTGCTGCGCAACCTCTGGCCGCTGGTCGCGGCCTATCTACCTGGCGCCCTCATCGCCGACCGCACCGCGCTGGAGAACCGCCCGGCGCCGGACGGTTCGGTGTTTCTCGTCGCCGATCACAAACGCGACATCGTCCTGCCAGGAGTGACCCTGCGCCCACGCAAGGGAGCGCCACCTTTGGCGAGCGACAGGCCGTTCATTGGTGGATTGCGCCTCGCTTCCCCAGCGCGGGCATTTCTGGAGAACATGCGGTGGAGCCGCGCCCGCCGGGGCGTTGCGCGAACGTTGCCCAAGCGCGACGTCGAGGAGCGCCTGGACGAAATGCTCCGGCGCAGTGGTGAAGCGGCAGTCCAACGCCTTCGCGACGAAGCCCGCGGGATTGCCGCGGATCTGCATCTCAGAAACGAGTTCCGCCGCCTCGACTCACTGATCGGAACCCTTCTCGGCACTCGCGAGACGCGTTTGGAATCGCCCGCAGCCGCCGCCCGCGCCGCGGGCCTACCCTACGATCCGCAGCGGCTCGACCTGTTACAGCGCCTTCACGCCGAGTTGGCCGGCTCCGCGCCAGTGACGCGCTTGGCGCGCCCCACCGACGGCCCCGCCCTGCCGTTCTTCGAAGCCTATTTCTCCAACTTCATCGAAGGCACCGAGTTCGCTGTAGAGGAAGCCGCCGACATCGTCTTCAAGGGGCACATCCCCCAGGCGCGTCCAGAGGATGCTCATGACGTGCTCGGCACGTGGAAGGTGGTCTCTGACCAGGTCGAAATGTCCCGCACGCCCCGATCCGTCGAGGAATTGGCGACGCTTCTCAAGAACCGCCATGCGCGGATCATGGGGGGCCGGCCTGACAAGGCGCCGGGGCGCTTCAAGACCAACGCGAATCGCGCCGGCTCCACCGTCTTTGTGACGCCAGAACTGGTTGAAGGCACCCTCGCCAAAGGCTTCGAAATCTACCGAAGTCTCGCCACTCCGCTTCATCGCGCAATCTTCATGATGTTCCTCATCTCGGAGGTCCATCCATTCGCCGACGGCAACGGCCGCGCTGCCCGAATCATGATGAACGCGGAACTGGTTGCGGCTGGTGAGAGCCGAATCTTCGTTCCCACCGTGTACCGCAACAATTACCTCATGGCGTTGAAGGCCCTCTCGCAGAACGGAATCACTGGTCCCCTTGTGCGCGCCCTGGACTTCGCGCAGCGTTATACCGCCGCCGTCGACTTCGCGGCGCTGGACCGAGCTCGGTTCATCCTCGACCGAACCCATGCGTTTGCCGACCCCAACGAGGCCGACGCCGCCGGCATCCGCCTGATCCTGCCTACTCCGGAAATCCTCGCGGACGCCGCGCAGCATTGAGAAAGCCGCTGGCCAACCGCGTGCGCTGAAACAATCCCCTCGGGGTTCAAGTCCCCCTCTCCGCACCACGCTGATCCGGCTAAGATCGTGTCGTATGGATACGACAAGCTTCGATCCAGGGCTGACGCAGCAGTACACCGTGCGGCTGCGGCGCGCCATCAACAAGGACGGCAGTTTTAACCTCCGCCGGCGCGGCACGAGGTTGCGTGACATTCACCCCTACCTCCACCTGATCAACATGTCCTGGCTTTACTTCCTGGCCACGGTGGTGTTCGGCTACGTCGTGACGAACCTGCTTTTCGCGGCCCTGTACTGGAGCCTCGGGCCGGGCCAACTGGCGGGTGCGAAGACGGCAGCGAGCGCGGCCGGCCGCTTTCTGGACGCGTTCTACTTCAGCGCCCAGACACTCACCACGCTGGGCTATGGCACCATCGCGCCACAAGGCGCGGCGGCCAACATGATCGCCGTGTTTGAGGCGCTGCTCGGATGGCTCGGGTTCGCGCTCGCGGCCGGCCTTCTGTTCGGGCGCGTCTCCCGGCCATCGGCGAGGCTCGGCTTCAGCCCGCAGATGATCGTGGCTCCCTATCAAGGCGGCTCTAGCCTTCAGTTCCGAATCGTGAACCAGCGCGCCAATTCCCTGATGGAGGTGGAGGCGATGGTCATGCTCATGACCGTTCAGGGACCTGCCGGCCAACTGAAACGCGCCTACGATTTGCTGAAGCTCGAGCGGAACAAGGTCTTCTTCCTGCCGTTGACCTGGACTGTGGTTCACCCCATCGATTCGGATAGCCCCTTTTTCGGCAAGACGCCCGACGACCTGGAGCGCCTTCAGGCCGAAGTCCTGATTCTGATCAAGGCGTATGACGACACCTTCAGCCAGACGGTGCATGCCCGGCAGTCCTATCGTTATGACGAGATCGTCTGGAGCGCCCGCTTCGCTCCTTCCTTTGAGTTCAGCCAGGAGGGCGACATGATCCTCCATGTTGACCGCGTGGGGGCGTACGAGCCGCTGGAGAGAACCGCCGGCCGTTAGCCCCGGCGAACTACAGCGCGGGAACGACCGTGGGCAGATCCTGGATCGGCCGCATCCATTCCTCAAGGGGCTCGACGTTGGCGGGGAGCAAATACTCTTTGCGGACCGCTGCAACCGTCTCCCCCCGGGTCTCGATCATTGCCGGATCGTATTGTCCCAGGCCCGCCTGCCAGCAGTAGACCAGGTGACCGACCGTTTCCGGCTGGATGCCCATGGCCTCGGTCATGACGCGGTCGGCGGCGACCAGGTCCGTCGAGGCGACGGCAACCCGATGATCCACATCCAATCCGCTCACCGGACCGTTCCGCTCCATCCCGCGGAAGGCGTCAATGACCGTGGCGCCCCAAGAGGGGCGCATCCGCTGGGCCACGAGCATCATGTTGTAGTTGGCATGCCGGTAGGTGACATGCATCTTCCATTTGTCGTTCCACGGCACGGCGAAGGCGGGCCCCTTGCCGTCCTTGGCCGCTGTCTTGGGAACCACCCGCAGTGGCGCGCTGAGCACCATGTTCTTCACCGCCAAGGTAACCACGCAGATCAAGTGGGTCTTCGCCACCGGCAGGGAGATCACGTAGGCGTCGGGATCCATGAGGCGGCTGATCAGGCGAATGGGGATCAGGTGCAGATTCTCGTCAAGGATGGTGAACGGCTCGACCTTCTGCTCCTCGTTCAGGTCCACGAGGCTGACCTTTTGCGAGCGGAATTCCTTGGTCAAGTCGCCATAATGCAGAGCCTCAAAGCTCTCCCAGGCCGTGCCCGCCGCGGGCGACTCGGCGATGACCACCGGGCCTTTGAAGCGGGGGGCAAGATAATCCAGCGCGCCCCGGATCGCGTCGGCGTGCGTGCACGCCGCGGGCGCCTGCGCGGTGACGCCGTTGGGCTTCAGGAGCACGTACTGCTTTCGCTTCAGCACCGGCGCGATCTGGTCATCGATCGCCACCAAGGCGTCATACACGTTCTTTCGGCGGCTGTCGCCTTTCACAATGGAGACGGTGGCCTTGGTCTTCGAGTAGGGAAACGGCGCCTGCTGTACGGATGTGGCTGGCCCAGGCGCGAGTGGTGATTGCTGCCGTGCGGCGGCGGCCGCGGCAAAGGAAGACGTTGCGAGGAAAGCCCTCCGGGAAAGTCTGACTGACGGTCCGCTCATGAGGTTGTTTGAAACTCCGTAGAACAGGATTAAAAGGTCTAATTATACTACTAGGGCAGCGTGGTGCTCAGGACGGTTTGGGCCTGCTCCTGGCGGAACTGCCGCAGCTTCTCGCGCAGCTCCGGGCGGCTCGTAGCCAGGATCGCCACCGCCAGCAAAGCGGCATTGATGGCGCCGGGTTTGCCGATGGCCAGCGTTCCAACCGGAACCCCGCCGGGCATCTGCACCGTGGAGAGCAGCGAATCCAGGCCTTTGAGCGACTGGCTTTCCATCGGCACTCCGAGAACCGGCAGCACGGTGTACGCCGCCGCCACGCCGGCAAGATGCGCGGCCCCGCCAGCGGCGGCGATGATCACCTCGATGCCGCGCCCCTCGGCCTTGGACACGAACTCCGCGGTCTCCTTCGGCGTACGGTGGGCGGAGAGGACCTTGCACTCATGGGCAACACCGAAATTGGCGAGAGTCTCCGAGGTGTGCCGCATGACCTCCCAGTCCGACTTGCTGCCCATCAGCACGGCCACCAGGGGGTTCGCTTTCTTGGTCATGTCGGCCACCATTTTACCCCGCGCTGGCCTTCTTTGCGTCTCCGCGTCTTGGCGTGAGATCCTGTAATTGCACTCTGGTCCGCGCCTGGCATGATTTCTGTCGACGGCCTCACTCACAAATACGGCGAGCGAACCGCTCTCTCGTCGGTCAGTTTCCAGGTCCGCGAGGCGGAAATCTTCGGCCTGCTGGGACCGAACGGCAGCGGGAAATCCACGCTTTTCCGGATCCTTTCGACAATGATGGCGCCCGCCGAGGGCCGCGCCGTGGTGGCTGGTTTCGACGTGACCGCGCAGCCCGAGAAAGTGCGGCGGCGCGTGGGGGTTGTCTTCCAGTCGCACAGTCTGGACAAGAAACTCACCGTGGAGGAGAACCTTCGGGCCCAAGGCCACCTGTTCGGGTTATCCGGGTCTATGCTCCGGGGCCGTGTCGGTGAGGTCATGGACCGCCTGGGGCTGGCCGACAGGCGAACGGATCTGGTAGGGTCGCTTTCGGGCGGGTTGCGGCGCCGTGTCGAAGTCGCCAAGGCCCTGCTGCACGAGCCGAACGTCCTGCTAATGGACGAACCCTCCACGGGCCTTGACCCGGGCGCCCGGCGCGAACTCTGGCAGTACATCGAAGATCTCCGGACCCGGCAGGGCGTGACGGTCCTGCTCACCTCGCACATCCTGGACGAGGCGGAGCGCTGTGACCGGCTTTTGCTTTTGCACCAAGGGCGGGCCGTGGCCTTGGGAACACCGGCCGAGCTCAAGAGCAGGATCGGCGGCGATGTCCTCGTGCTGGAAGTGGGCGACCCCGAGGGCATGCGAGCCCAGTTGGCGCAGCGCTTCGGGATCGAGCCGAGAGTCGTGGATGGCACGCTGCGCGTCGAGATCGCCAATGGCCATCGCTTCATCACCGAGGTGATAGAGGCGTTTCCAGGCGCGATCCGGTCGGTCGCTCTGCACAAGCCCACTCTGGAGGACGTGTTTCTGGACGAAACGGGAGCGTCCATTAGCGAATGAAGGAATTCTGGCTGCCGACGGCGACGCTGTGGTGGCGCGAGATCATCCGCTTCTGGCGGGAGAAGGCGCGCGTGCTGGGCTTCGTCGGCTCGCCCCTGGTTTTCTGGCTGATCATCGGGTCCGGTTTCGGGGACCTGGCGTTCTTCTTCCCAGGCGCGCTGACGCTCACGGTGATGTTTTCGGCGGTGTTCTCCACGATGTCGCTCATCGAGGACCGGCGGGAAGGGTTCCTGCTCTCCATGCTGGTCTCTCCCGCCCCGCGCAGTTCCATGGTGCTCGGCAAGACGCTCGGATCCGCCACGCTGGCCTGGATTCAGGGGCTCATCTTCATGGCCTTCGGACCGCTGACCGGCGTGTGGCTTTCCCCGGCCAGGCTGGTCGAGGCGGTCGGCGTGGTTTTCCTGATTTCGCTCACGTTCACGCTGTTGGGATTCCTCATCGCCTGGCACATGGAGTCCTCCCAGGGCTTTCACGCGGTCATGAACCTGGTGCTGTTCCCCCTGTGGATGGTTTCCGGCTCGCTCTTCACCCCGGAGAAGGCGCAGGGATGGATGCGCGTGATCATGGCGGTGAATCCCCTGACGTACTCGCTGGCGGCGCTGCGCCGTCTGCTCGATCCCAGGGCGCCGGCCGGGACGCCCAGTCTCGCGGTCAGTCTGGCGGTCACCGGCGCCTGCGCGCTGGCGCTGCTCGTGGCCTCGACGGCGGCGGCCAACCGCAGAAGCAAGATCAGCACGGCTTAAACCGGGCTACTCGCCGATGATCTTCACCAGCACCCGCTTGCGGCGCCGGCCGTCGAACTCCCCGTAAAAGATCTGTTCCCAAGGGCCGAAATCCAGTTTGCCCTTGGTGACGGCCACGACCACCTCCCGCCCCATGACCGAGCGTTTCAGGTGGGCGTCCGCGTTGTCTTCGCCGCTATCGTTGTGGTGATACTGCGAAGTCGGTTCGTGCGGGGCCAGCCCCTCGAGCCACTTGTCAAAATCGCGGTGCAAGCCCGACTCGTCGTCGTTGATGAACACCGAGGCCGTGATGTGCATCGCATTGACCAGCACCAGACCTTCCTGGATGCCGCTCTCGGTCAGGCAGGAGCTGACCTGCGGCGTGATGTTGACAAAGCCTCTGCGGCTGGGAATCTCAAACCAATGTTCTTTTCGGTAGCTCTTCATCCATGTCATATTGTAGAGGAGATGACGGTGGAACCTGGCCAGGTGTTCGAGCAACGCAGGAGGCGCGTCCCGGCCTCCGCATTCATCATCCTGGGAATCATGCTCGCGGTCGGCGCCGGCTTCTGGTATCTGGACTGGCAGACGAAGCATGTAGCGCCCCCCAAAGTGGTTCTGACGCCGGAGGCCAAAGCCTATGTGCGCTACCTCAGGCTGAGCGATGTCGGGATGAAAGCCACGGACGCCTTCCTGCGGCAGACGCTGGTTGAGATCCTCGGCAAGGTCAGCAACTTCGGCGACAGGAACCTGGCTTCGGTGGACATCAACTGCGTCTTCTATGATGCCTCTGGCCAGGTTGTCCTGCGTGAGCGGGTGCCTATCGTGCGCAGGGACCGGGGAGGCCTCAAGTCAGGGGAAACCAAAGATTTCCGTCTCGCGTTCGACACCATCCCGGAAAGTTGGAACCAAATGGCGCCCCAATTGGTGATCGCGCAGATCATCTTCAACTGAGCCTGCCGTGACCCTTCCCGAGATCAAGCAGCAACTGGCGGCGAAAGGCGAGGTGCGCTTGAAGGTGAAGGTCGTGCCGAAGTCCGGCCGCAGCGAGATTGCCGGCGTGATGGCCGACGGCACGCTCAAGGTAAAGGTACAGGCGCCGCCCGAGAAGGGTAAAGCCAACGCCGAGGTGTGCGCGCTGGTAGCCAGGGAACTGGGCGTCAAGCCCCGCGGCGTGGCTATTCTCAGCGGCGAGACTTCGCAGTTGAAAAGGGTGCTGGTAAGATCATAGAAGCATGAAAAAACAGACTGTTCTTTCCTACATCATGGACGTCGGCATCGTGCCCATCGTGCGCGTCACGAGCGCCGAAAGCGCCATCAAAGCGATTGAGGCCATATACAACGGTGGCATCCGGGCCGCCGAGATCACAATGACCACGCCCGGGGCGATCAAAGCCCTGGAAAAGGTCGCCGATCAGTTCGGCGACAAGATCGTGCTCGGAGCAGGGACCGTACTGGACAGCGAGACGATGCGGGCCGCCATGCTGGCCGGCGCGGAGTTCTTCGTTTCGCCGAACCTGAGGCTGGCCACCATCGAAATGGCGAAGCGCTATTCGAAGGTCGTCATGCCCGGCGCGCTGACCCCGACCGAGGTCTTGACGGCCTGGGAGGCGGGCGCCGACATCGTCAAGGTCTTCCCTTGCGGCAACGTGGGCGGCCCCAAGTACATCAAGGCGCTCAAGGCGCCACTCCCGCAGGTAGAGATGATCCCCACCGGCGGGGTGAATCTGGAAACCGCCGCCGATTTCCTGAAGGCCGGGGCCTGCGCGGTAGCCGTGGGCAGCGAGATGGTCGACGCCAAGACCATCAAGGAAGGGCGCTACGACATCATCCAGGAGCGCGCCAAGCAGTTCCTGGCGGTCATCGCCAAGGCTCGCGCCGAGATGCAGGGGAGCTGATGCTGCCTGGCGGTATCGCCCACATGCTAGACTGATAGGCTGGCTATGGCCATCAGCAAGGATCTGCTCGACATCCTGGTTTGCCCGCTCTGCAAGGCGCCGCTCGAGCTGAAGCAGGACGAAAACGGCCTCAAGTGCAGCCAGTGCAAGCGGGTATATCCGATTCGAGACGACATTCCCGTAATGCTGGTCGACGAGGCCAGAATCGAAGAGTGATCCTATCCTCTCGATGGAAATCGCTCTGGAGAGGACACCCGTCGGCGCGCGCGTGGCGGTGATCCGCCTTCGCTCGCTGGGAGACTGCATCCTGACCACACCCGCGCTGGCGATCCTCCGCGAGAGCCGGCCGGACCTGAAGATCGCAGTGGTGGTCGAGGAGCGGTTCTTGTCTGTGTTCGAGGGCAACCCGGACGTGGACGCTCTGCTGCGGCCGAGTGTGCGGGAGCTTCGCGCGTGGCGGCCGCACCTGTGCCTCAATCTGCACGGAGGCAACCGGAGTCTCTTACTGACGCTGCTGTCCGGCGCCCGTGTGAGGGCGGCTTTTGGCCACTTCGCCGGCTCCTTCGCTTACAACGTCCGTATCCCGACAGCGCAAGAGGTCCTAGGGGTCACCCGAAAGACGCACACGGCGGAGCAACTGGCCTCGGCCGTCTTCTATCTGGGGGCGAGCCGAACGGACGTTCCCCGTGCCAGGCTCTTTGCTGAGCGGCCCAGGGCCGGTCCGCCTTACGCCGTCATCCACCCGATGGCTAAGGGCGTGGGGAAGACCTGGCCCGCGGAGCGGTTCCTGGCCGTGGCCCGGCACGTGGCGGGTGAGTTGCGGCTGGAGCCCGTGATCATCGCCGGAGAGGGCGAGGATTTGTCGGCTTTCGGCCGGTACCGTGCGCGGGCCGGCGCGCCTCTTTCGGAGGTCAAGTCTCTGATGGCCGGGGCCTCCTTGTTCGTTGGGAACGATTCCGGCCCGGCGCACATGGCGGCGGCCTTTGGGGTACCGGTGGTGGTGATCTTCGGCGGCTCCGATCCCGTGGTGTGGGCGCCTTGGAAGACAGCTTCGGAGACGATCATCGCGCGCGGCCCCATTGAGAGCGTGAGCGTGGACGAAGTGCTCTCGGCCATCGCGAAGCTCAAGGTAGCGGCATGATCGAATTTCGGCGGCTCCTGCGCTATGTCCGGCCCTACGCGGCGCCGCTGATCCTCTCCGTCCTGCTGATGCTGTGCGTCGGCGTGACGCAGATGTTGCTGGCGAAACTGATCGGCCCCATCTTTGACCGCGTTCTGAGCACGGTGCCATCGGAAGCCCCCGTTCCGCTGTTCAAGATCCCCGTTACCGGCACGACCATCTACCTGAACGACCTCATCCCGTCCTGGATTCACAATGTGTGGACCATGATCGCGACCGGGATTCTGGGAATCTTCCTGGTGCGGGGGGTTTTCGACTATCTCGGAAACTACCTGATCAATTACGTCGGCGTTTCGACCGTCACCGATCTGCGCCAGATCATCTTCGACAAAGTCTTGAGGCACGGCGCGGAGTTCTTCGAGTCTCACTCCACTGGCAAGCTCATGTCGTCCATCATGAACGACATCGACAAGATCCAGGTCGCCACCTCGCACATTCTCGCGGATCTGCTGCGGCAAAGCTCCATCGCCTTGTTTCTGCTGTACATGTTGCTGGGAACTGACTGGAGGCTGGCCATCGCCAGCGTCACCGTTCTGCCCTTTGTCCTCATACCCACGGCCCGCATCGGCAAGCGCATCCGCCGGACCACGCGGCGGGCGCAGGACGACATGGCCGAGATGAACCAGATCCTTCAGGAGACTTTGAGCGGCCACCAGGTGGTCCAGGCTTTCGGGGCGGAAGAGTATGAATCCAGAAGGTTCCGCCACGCCGCCGGCCGTCTTAAGGTGAGCAGCCTGCGATACGTCGCGCAGCAGGCGCTGGCGTCGCCGCTTATCGAGTTTTTTGGCGCCCTGACCATCGTGGGCCTGCTCACCTACGCCAGGACTCAGATCAAAACAGGCCAGATGACGGCAGGCGAGTTCACCAGCTTCGTAGTGGCGTTGCTGATGCTCTACGAACCGGTGAAGCGGCTCACCGGGATCTACAACATCTTCCAGCAGGCCCTGGGCGCCACCCAGCGTGTCTTTGAATACCTCGACCGCCCCGAGGCGATTCAGGAACGGCCGGGAGCGGCCCCGCTGAAGTGGTTCGAGAAGGCGATTGTTTACGACGACGTCGCCTTCAGCTACACCAGTTCCTTCAATGGCTTTCGACTCGAGGACATCCGCCTGGAGGTGACGGCGGGGGAAGTGCTGGCCCTGGTGGGACCCAGCGGGGCCGGCAAATCTACGCTGGTCCAGCTTTTGCCGCGATTCTACGACGTGACCGGCGGTGCGGTTCGAATCGACGGGCGTGACGTCAGGGACCTGCAACTGGTGACGCTGCGGCAGAAGATCAGCATCGTCCCCCAGGAAACCTTCCTATTCAATGACACGGTGGCCAACAACATCCGGTATGGACGGCAGGACGTCACCACGCGGGGGATCAGGGAGGCGGCCCGGAACGCCCTGTGCGAGGAGTTCATCCTCCAGATGCCGAACGGCTATGAGACCGTGATCGGGGAGCGGGGGCTGAAGCTCAGCGGGGGGCAGAGGCAGCGCATCGCCATCGCCCGGGCGCTGCTCGAGAACGCGCCGATCCTCATTCTCGATGAGGCCACGTCGCACCTCGACTCCGAATCGGAGTCCCTCGTGCAGAAGGCTCTGGCGACGCTGATGACCGGGCGCACGGTCATCGTCATCGCCCACCGCCTGTCGACCATTCGCCGCGCGGACAAGATCGTGGTTCTCGACCATGGGCAAATCTGCGAGAGGGGCAGGCACGAAGAACTGCTGAGCGCCGGAGGCATCTACCAGAAACTGTACGAGTTGCAGTTCTTGGAAGCCGGCCCTGTGACGGACCTATGAGCATTCGAAGCATGACGGGCTTCGCCCGCATCCACAAGTCCTCCGAGGAAGGGGACGTCGTGATCACAGTGAAGAGCGTGAACCACCGCGGCCTGGATCTCCACTTCCACATGCCTGAAGATCTGGACCCGTTTGAGAACGCGCTCCGCGCGGTGGTCAAGCGTCATGCTTTGCGCGGGCATTTCCAGGTGCGAGTCTCCTTCACCAGAAGCCGGCCTGCCGCCTGCGCGCTGAATCGCGGCCTGCTGCAGGCCTACGTGGCGGCCTTCGGGCAGGCCGCGGGCGAACTGGGCTTCGCGGCCGAGCCCGATCTGAATGCCGCGCTGGGGTTGCCGGGCATGTTCCGGGAGGCCGCGGATGAGGAGACCGGCGCCGCGGCCGAGCAACTCCTGGTGCTGGCCTTGGACGAGGCGATGGAAGCGTTGAACGCTTTCCGCGAGCGTGAGGGCCGTGAACTGGTTTCCGAGCTCACCACGCGCGCCGGCTCGCTTATCGAAGCGGGCGCCCGCATGGAAGAACTCCGCGCTCGCGCTCTCCCCGCCTTTGAGGCTCGGCTGAACGAGCGGCTGGCGGCGCTGCTTGGCGGCGCCTCCATCGATCCGCAGCGGCTGGCCCAGGAAGTGGCCCTCTTGGTGGACAAGAGCGACATCAGCGAGGAACTCACTCGCCTGAAGGTCCACGCCTCTCAATTGCAGGATATGCTGGCGACGGGTGGCGAGGTGGGCAAGAGACTGGACTTTCTGTTGCAGGAAATGAGCCGGGAGGCCAACACAATCCTCTCCAAGACGATCGGCGCCGGCGAGCCGGGCCTCGGCATCACCGACCTTGCGCTGGGGGCCAAAGCGGAAATAGAGAAGATCAGGGAGCAGTCACAGAATCTGGAATGAGCATCGTCTTTGTCATCTCGGCGCCCTCCGGGTCGGGCAAGTCCACGCTGGTGAGCAGGCTCCTGAACTCAGTGCCTGGCCTTTTGTTCTCTATCTCTTACACGACTAGGTCTCCGCGTGGCCAGGAACGCTCGGGCCAGAATTACTATTATATTAGTAGAGAAGAATTCCAGCAGCGCATGGCGCGCGACGAGTTCCTGGAGCACGCCTTGGTTTTCGGCAACTACTACGGGACCCACCAGAGCGTCCTGGAAAAGGCGCGGGCAGAAGGGCTGGACTTGGTACTCGACATCGACGTCCAAGGTGCGAGACAATTAAAGAGTCGGATTTCGGATGCTGTCAGCATCTTCATTCTTGCTCCTTCCCGCAAGATTCTGGAACAACGGTTGCGTGATCGCTCGGAAGATCAGGAAGCTGTGATCGAGCGGCGGTTGCGCGAGGCAGCGGAAGAGATTCGCAACTACACCTCCTACGATTACATCGTTGTCAACCGTGAGGTCGAAACTGCCGTGGACACGCTGGCTTCGATCGTGAAAGCCGAGCGTGCCCGGCGGAACCGCACGGAAGGGGAGGTTCGGCCTATTTTGGCCACGTTTGAAGAGAGAGGCTATTCAGCGGATTGATTGCAGGCCATATGGGTGACACACTCCAGAGGAACAACAGTCTTCATACGATCCCGGATGATCCCGAACAGAGCACGTACCGGTGGATCATCGTGGCGGCGAAGCGGGCCCGGCAGCTACAGGGCGGCGCCCGGCCGTTTCTGCCTACAACCTCGAAGAAGTCAACGGTGATCGCCATGGAGGAGGTTCGCCGGGGGCTGGTCAAGTGGGAGGATACAGCCCAAGCTCCCGCCGAGGAGACTAAGCAACCGGAAGAGTGACCGATGCGCGCACTGCTCGGTGTCGGCGGCGGCATTTCGGCCTACAAAGCGGCCGAACTGGCACGCGCGCTCGCCGAGCGCGGTCTGGAAGTGCGGGTCATCATGACGGAGGCGGCGCGCGAGTTCGTGCGGCCGCTGACCTTCGCCGCGTTGACCGGCCGCAAAGTCATCACCGATCTGTTTCCCGGCGCCGGACAGCAAGAGGCGCTCTCCAGCGCGGTTGAGCATATCAGCGTCGCGGAGGAGGGCGATCTTCTCGTGGTGGCGCCGGCGACCGCGGACCTGATGGCCAAGTTCGCCCATGGGCTGGCGGACGATTTCCTTTCGACCCTCTATCTCGCCTTCACCGGGCCGGTGGTCCTGGTTCCCGCCATGAACACCAACATGTGGCTCCATCCGGCGACCCAGGCCAATTTGAAGGCGCTGCGGAAACGCGGGCACACCGTCGTGGGGCCCGATGAGGGCTCTCTGGCGTGCGGGATGGTCGGCCCGGGGCGCATGTCGGAGCCCGAGGCCGTCGCCGAGGCGGTACTCTCCATCCTGAACAAGCGGCGCGATCTGGACGGGGAGACGGTCCTCGTCACGGCCGGTCCCACCCAAGAGCCCCTGGATCCGGTGCGGTACATTTCGAACCGGTCTACGGGCAAGATGGGCTATGCGCTGGCGGAGGCGGCGGCAGCCCGAGGCGCCAAGACCATCCTGATCTCCGGGCCGGTCCATCTGCCGGAGCCCCGGGGCGTGGTGGTGGTCCAGGTGCGTACTGCGTCAGAAATGCGGCAAGCGGTGCTCGATCACCTGGAGCCGGCGACCATCATTATCAAGGCGGCCGCCGTCGCCGACTACCACGTGGCCAAGGTTCCCGGGCAGAAGATCAAGAAGACGGCCGCCAGGATCTCGCTGGAGCTTGACCCGACACCCGACATCCTGGCGGAACTCGGCCAGAAGAAGGGCGACCGGCTCCTGATCGGCTTCGCCGCCGAGACCGAGAATCTCCGCCAGGAGGCGCGCCGCAAACTCCAATCGAAGAACTGCGACATGATAGTAGGCAATCTCGTCGGGCACGAGGGTGCGGGATTTGAGTCCGACACCAACGAAGTGGTCCTTGCCCTGGCCACCGGTGAAGTGATCGCGCTGCCACTCGCCCCTAAACGCGACGTAGCCGACCGTGTTCTGGATGAAGCGCTGAAGCTCCGGCTGGCGCTCCACGCCGCTCGATGAACCCGGAGTTGCTGCGGCAGTACATCGCCTACTATCAGGATCTGGGCATCGACACGTTGTATCGCCGAGGACTTGCAGGCGCACAGGCTGAAGGCCTGTGCCACACCAAGGACTTGCAGCAGACTGTGGCACAGGCCTTCAGCCTGTGCACTGAAACTCTGGCGCTCATTCGCGAGGACATCGGCGATTGCCGCCGTTGCCGGCTGCACGAGGGGCGCTCGAAGATCGTCTTCGGCGCCGGCAACGAACAGGCGAGGCTGGTGTTCGTGGGCGAGGGACCCGGAGCGGACGAGGATGAGCAGGGGGTGCCATTTGTCGGCCGCGCCGGCCAGTTGCTGACCCAGATGATCGAGGGGACGGCGCGGAAGGAAGGGATTCCCCTGCTCCGCAAGGACGTCTACATCTGCAACGTTGTCAAGTGCCGGCCGCCCGGCAATCGCACGCCGCTGCCGGACGAGATGGAGACCTGCGGCCAGTTCCTGGTGCGGCAGTTGCTGGCCATCCGGCCGAAAGCGATCTGCGTTCTCGGGGCGACGGCGGCCAAGGCTCTTCTGGAGCGCAAGGAAGGCGTCACCAAGCTGCGCGGGAACTGGTACCGCTGGCGGGGCATTCCGGTGATGGTCACCTTCCATCCGTCGTACCTGCTGCGTCCCTACAATCAGTCCGCCAAGCGCGAAGCCTGGGAAGACCTCAAGAAAGTCCTCCACCATGTCTACGACTGATTCTCATCGCGGGCTCTTCCTCACCTTCGAAGGCATCGACGGAAGCGGCAAGACCACGCAGATGCGGCTGCTCGCCGAGCGGCTCCGGCGGGCCGGACACGAGGTGCTTGAGAGCTACGAGCCCGGAGGCACGCGCATCGGGACTCAGGTGCGCCGCATCCTGCTCGATTCGGGAAACCAGGAGTTGTGCCCCACCGCCGAGCTCTTGCTGTACTTCGCCTGCCGCGCGCAAAACGTGGACCAGTGGATTCTACCGGCGCTCCGGGAAGGCAAGGTCGTCCTGTCCGACCGTTTCACGGATTCGACCTTGGTGTATCAGGGCGTCGGGCGAGGTTTGGGCAAAAATGTCGTCCTGGCGCTGGACAAGGTTGCCTGCCGCGGCCTCGTTCCCGATCTCACCATCCTGATTGAGATCGACCTCGAAACCAGCCTGGCGCGAGCGCAGTCGCGCAATCGCACGGTACAGGAAGGTGGCGGAGTCGCGGAAACCCGCATGGACGACCAGGATGTTGATTTTCATCGCCGCGTGCGTGACGCCTACGCGGAGCTTGCGGCCAGCGAACCTCGGCGGTTCGCCGTCATCGACGGGCGCCACGACGTCGAAACCGTAGCCAGGGCTGTCTGGGAAACCGTGAAGGGGCGGCTCACGCGGCTTTATGTTTGAGGGGTTCCACGGCAACCAGAGGGCGACCACCGCGCTGGCGCGGATGGCCGAGCAGGACCGGATCCCTCAAACGCTGCTCCTGGCGGGCCCGGAGGGAGTGGGAAAGGCGACGCTGGCGCGCGGCCTGGCGGCGCGGTTGCTCGGGGGCAAGGACAAGATCGAGCAGGACGACCTGAGCCTGCCGGCCAACATTGCTGTGATCGAAGAACGGGAGAAGTGGCCCGCCGAGCGGCGCGCGGAAGAGCCGCTGCTGTTCGCCTCGCACCCGGACTTCGTGACCTTCCCGCCGGATGGCCCCCTGCGGCAGATCACGATCCAGCAAATGCGCCTGCTCAAGCAGCGAGCACAGTTCAAGCCGCGGCGCGGCGACCGGCGGGTGTTCCTCATCGACCACCTCGATCGGGCCAACGAGCAGGCCGCCAATTCGCTCCTGAAGACGCTGGAAGAGCCGCCCGACCACCTGAACCTGGTGTTGACCGCCGAGAACGCCCACGACCTTCTGCCGACCATACGATCCCGCGCCGTGCCCTTGTACCTGGCGCCCCTCACCAGCGACCAGATGCGCCAATTTGTCTCCGAGCGCGGTCTCGACCAGCCCGAGCGGCGCGTCGCGCTGGCGGCCGGCAGCCCCGGCGTCGCCATCGCACTGAATCTGGCCGAATACGACCGCCGCCGGAACGCGATGTTTGCTCTGCTTCAGGCGGCCGCCGGAGCTATCCCGTTCCACGCCTGGCTGGATCACGCCGATTCGATCACTTCCCGGCGCGAGGACAAGCTGGACGACCACCTCAAGGTGCTCTACGGTCTGCTCTCGGACCTCGTCGCGCTGCGGGAAGGCTCTGGCGACATCCGCAATCTGGACTTGCGTGGCGAACTGGAGATGCTGGCTGCTCGTGTGTCGTTCGACTGGATTCGTTCGGCGATGGCCAAGACGGATGAGCTGAGTGGCCTTCTGCGCCGAAACATCCAGAAGAGCATTGCCTTGGACGCCTGGGTCCTCGGGCTGCGCGGGTAGCGGCGGCAGACAACTCCCTTGCAGCGCCTGGGGTCCTGTGGTATCAATAAACTAAAGTCGGAACGTCTCAAGCACATTCCCTGGAACCGAAAGACACAGGCAGGTAGGGGAGTTCCGGCCCGCCTTGATACAGGAGTCAATGTTGTGGAGACCCTTAATCGCAGACTCATCCGTCCGAATCTGAGCCCTCCGAAAGAGCAGCCCAACTCCCGCCGCATCCAGAAGCCCAGGCTGTCGCCGCCCGAGCAGACGCACGCCGAGACCTTTTATTACCTCAAGCAGATGCAGGCCAGGACGCCTATGATCTTCGTGCTGGGAGACGGCGAGACGGTGCAGGGCGTGATCGAGTGGTACGACAAGTCCTGTCTCAAGGTCAATCGCGAGGACGGGGCCAATCTGCTCATCTACAAGCCCAGCATCAAGTACATGTACAAGGTGAACCCGTAGCGGCCCGCGCCGCTGGTTCCCGTGCTACTTGCCGGAGCGTTCCCTCAGCGCCAGTCGCTCGTTCCTCCGGCGGCCCGCCTCATCATATCGGCGCTTCTCCTCGTCCGTCTCCGGTATCACGTGTGGCAAAGGGACCGAGGCGCCCCGGCCGTCGATCGCCACGAACGTCAGGTAGGCCGAGGAGGTGTGGCACACCTCTCCGGTAAGCAGGTCCTCGACGAAGACCTTTACCCCCACCTCCATCGACGTTCGGAAAACCCGGTTGACCGAAGAGCGCAGGATCACCATTTGCCCGACGCGGATGGGATGAAGAAAGGTCATGTGGTCGACCGAAGCCGTTACGACCGTTGAACGGGCGTGGCGCATGGCGGCCATGGCGCCGGCCAAGTCCACCAGGTGCATCACCTTCCCGCCAAGCAGGGTGCCCAGGGCGTTGGTGTCGTTGGGCAGCGCAAACTCCGAGTACTCGGATGCGGATTCACGTACGAAGCGTCCTTCCATCGCGGGTATCTTATCATGGAGAGGTTGGTGCATTGTGCCATGCCCTTGGATCGGCTTGA
Organism: Bryobacterales bacterium; assembly: GCA_963798455.1. GTDB lineage: Bacteria > Acidobacteriota > Terriglobia > Bryobacterales > Bryobacteraceae > CAWCTD01. The sequence continues at coordinate 679,204 of CAWCTD010000003.1, read as the reverse complement.
GACCTTGAAATCCATCCTCGCCCAGAATCCCGGCGACGCTCTGGCTCGCTACGGCCTGGCCATGGAGTTCGTCAAAGCCGGCAGCTACGAGCTGGCCGTGGCGGAGTTTCGGGAGCTTGTGGCGCTCAAGCCTGACCACGCCTATGCGTACTTCCACGCCGGGCAGACGCTGGAGAAACTCGGCCGCAAGGACGAGGCGCGCGCGATTTACGCGCAAGGCATCGAGGCGGCCGCCCGCAAAGGCGACCCCCACGCGCGCGACGAGCTCCAGGCGGCGCTGGACCAGCTCTCCTAGGGCCTGTCCCGGTCATTTCGTTGCCATCTAATGTGTGCGTCGACTTATGGTTGTGCGACGCTATCATCGAGTGTCCGAACTGAGCCAAGAGAATCGCGAGGAACTGACCCGCTGAGCCCAATCGCGAACACTGCCGGCGGCGATGTCTTTCGAGGCCCCCTGATGTTGGCATTGGCCGACGATTGCGCGCGGCGTGTTCGCGTCAGTGACGGATCTGGCCCGCAAGCTCCGCAAGTACATTCGCGCCTACGGCAAGACAGCCAAACCCTTCCGCTGGACCTACACGGATGTCTGCCGGCGAGTCCAAGTTGCGGCTTGAACGCTTTTCCTGCCGTCGTATCGTAGCGCCGCCGATCCCACCCGCGCCTAAGCGGTAGAATCATGGTTTGACACGCACGGTCCTTGCCTGATCGGGGTGACCGCGGCCGGCATCTGGCCAAGCTTATCCTAAGTGTACCTCCCCACCCACCGCAATCAGGCAAGGAGCATCAAGAATGGACTTCGAAAGCAACGCCCTGGCGCACCTGCGTCCCGGGCAGCGACTGACACGCGTCTGCGCTAGCTGGGGAGAACGCGCGCGAGTGATTCTGGATGGCGCCGAACTCGACGCCGTCGTAGCGGGCGCGCTCACCTACACAGCCGCTAGCGCAGCGGACCTCCCCGTCACCGGAGATTGGGTCGCCATACGACGGGTCGACCCCGCGCTCGCGCTCATCGAGCAGGTCTTGCCGCGCCGGTCGAAAATCGCGCGGCGAGCCGTGGGCCGCCACGCCGAAGAGCAGGTACTCGCGGCCAACGTCGATCTCGCATGGATCGTCTGCGGTCTCGATGCCGATTTCAACATCCGCCGCCTCGAGCGCTACCTGGCGATTGTTTGCGACGGCGGCGTCGATCCGGTGATCGTACTCAACAAAGCCGATCTGTGTCCCGATGCCGGTGCCGCTCTCGATGATGTGCGCCGGACCACGCGATGTGCGCACGTCCTGGCGATCAGCGCGCAAACCGGCCTCGGCTGTGAGGCCATCGACGCGACCCTCAGTCCCGGTACCACCGCCGTACTCCTGGGTTCGAGCGGCGCCGGCAAGTCGACCCTGCTCAACCGAATCCTCGGCGCCCAGGCACACAAAACCGCGCCTACCCGGGAGTCCGACGCCCGCGGCCGTCACACCACCACCGCCCGCGAACTCATCGAACTCCCCTCCGGCGCCTCCCTAATCGACACCCCCGGCCTGCGCGAGATCCAGTTATGGGTCGCCACCGATACCATCACCGCGGTCTTCGACGACATTGCGGAACTCGCGGCGCAATGCCGTTTCGGCGATTGCACTCACACGGGCGAGCCTGGCTGCGCGGTGCGCGACGCGGTGGACGCCGAACGCCTCGAAAGCTTCCACAAACTGCGCCGCGAAGCCGGCCGCCTCACCGAGAAGGAGCGTTGGCGCACCATACACAAGGCTGCCCGCCAGCTCTACAAGATCAGAGGAAGATAACTCGATGCCCAAACCCCGCCCGCCGCCGGGCGCGCCGAACGGCATGGATTCGAATACTACAGCCACGAAACGCTATCGCTGTAGGCGGCTCTGCACGTCGGGACAGGAGACGTGATTGCGCGCGGCGTGTTCACGTCAGTGACGGATCTGGCTCGCAAGCTCCGCAGGTGCATTCGCGCCTACGGCAAGACGGCCAAACCCTTCCGCTGGACCTACACGGATGTCTGCCGGCGAGTCCCATCAGCAGTAACGGAATGACAGAGACAGCCCATGGGGCAGACGACCGTCTGTCGTCGTCTCTCTTCCGCAGGCCACACAATACGATGGCCTGCGCCACCCCGCTAGAACGGCACGTCGTCGTCGGTGGCGCCGAAATCCGGCGCCGGCTCTTCGGGGGCGCTTGCGGAGGGGCGCTGAGAAGCCCGCGGCGCGGGGGCGGCTTGAGAGGGCGATTCTTCCGCCCCGCCTGCTTCGGCTCCGCGTCCACCGAGCAGCAGCACATCGTCGGCCACCACCTCGGTGCTGTAAACCTTCTTGCCGTCTTTGTCCTCGTAGCTGCGCGTCCGCAGCCGGCCCTCGACGTAGACCTGCTTCCCCTTGGTCAGATAATTCGCGAGGTTCTCCTGGCGCCAGAGGACGACGTTATGCCAGTCCGTCTCCTCTTTCCACTCACCGGTCTGCTGGTCCTTCCACCGGCGGCTGGTGGCAATCGAGAACACCGTGCGGGCGGCGCCGCCGGACGTGAAGCGAGTCTCGGCGTCTCGGCCGAGGTGCCCCAAGAGAATGACTTTGTTGACGCTTCGGGATGCCATACTCCCATGCACTCTACCACACCCCGCCCCTTCTGGGCAGCGCGCATTTTAGTGGCGCAAGTACTGCGCGGGCCAGATCCCGAAACCTAGGTGTAAAATGGTGGCTGAGCACACTGCGCTGCGACGCCCCATGCCGGTACCGCCAGAGAGAAGGAAGGGGAGGTATTTGCTTGCCGGTTGCCTCGCCGGCCTTGCGCTGGCGTGCCCGACGCTGGCACGGGCTCAGCAGATTATAGGCGAAATGGGCGGCGACGACACGGTTCGTCTTATCCAGACCGACTGGGCCACCCTGGAGTTGCAGGAGCCGCGCAAGGATTTGCCCTGTACAGTGGTCCCCGGCAAGGCGACGCTGGGCTTCGACCTGCGGCTGCATGCGGGTTATGAGGTCTCCGTTCCTCTCAAGGAACTGGCTGGCTCGGAGAACCGCCTCACGATCGTTTTTCGCGTTACTCCGGAAGGGAAGAAGGACCAAGCCACCTACTTCACCCAGCACTTCCGCGTCCCTCCCATCGAAGAGGACGCCAAGGGCGACACCTACCTGGAGGGGAGTTTCGACCTCGGCGAAGGGAAGTATCACGTGGACTGGCTGATGCGCGACCAGGCGGAGCGCGTGTGCTCCTTTTACTGGGATGTGGATTCGGCGTTGCCGGACCGGGATAGGGACGTGGACCTGGCGCTGGCGCGGGGACAGGTCGCCGCCAGTGACATCGAGTCTTTCCGGGAGGATGCGCCCGTGGAAAGGGCTCAGGGTGAGCCGGCTCTCAAGGTCAAAGTGCTGGTCAACTTCGCCCCGCCGAGCGCCAATTCGGCGGTTCTGCAGCCGCTCGATCGGAATGCCCTGTTGTCCATCCTGCGCACCATCACCCGCGATCCAAGAGTCGGCCAGTTCTCCATCGTCGCCTTTAACCTTCAGGAACAGCGAGTCATCTACCGGCAGGTTGACGCTTCACGAATCGATTACGCGGCCCTGGGGCAAGCGCTGGATTCGCTGAACCTCGGTACGGTTGACGTCAAGTTGCTCAGCCAGAAGCACGGGGAGGCTCAGTTCCTGGCGGATCTGGTCCAGCGGGAAACGGGCGCGAGTGACACTCCGGACGCGCTGGTCTTCGCCGGCCCCAAGGCGACGCTGGATGAGAATGTCCCGGGAGAAGAGCTCAAGAAGGTCGGCCCCGTGAGCTATCCGCTCTTCTATATGAACTACAACCTCCATCCAGAGATCGTCCCTTGGCGGGATTCCATCGGCAACATTGTGCGCTTCTTTAGGGGAACCGAGTACACCATCACACGTCCAAGGGATATGTGGTTCGCTATATCTGAGATGATCTCGAGGATTGTTCAATCGAAGAGCGAACGGCCGGCGGGAGGGGGGACAGGGGACCGATGAGAATGCAGACCCCATCCGCCCCGGCCATGGCCGCGATGGCGGTCATGTTATGGGCGAGCGCGGCGCCCTGCCAGCAGCACCGCATGTCGCCGGACAACCTGGCGCCGTTCGTCCCCACGCCCGAGCCCGTCGTGAACAGGATGCTCGCCGCGGCCGAGCTGAAACCCGGGGAGATCCTGTACGACCTGGGCTGTGGCGACGGCCGCATCCTCTTCGAAGCCGCACAGAAGTTCGGGGCTCACGCCGTTGGGGTGGAACTCTCCGCCAAGCTGGTCGAGGGGGTGAACCGGAAGGTCAGAGCGCTCGGCCTTCAGGACCAGATCAGCGTGATCGAGGGCAACCTCCTGAAGGTCGATCTCCGCCCCGCCGACGTAGTCACACTCTACCTGTTGAGACTCTCGAACGAGAAGCTGAAGCCCAACCTGAAGAAACAGTTGAAGCCGGGAGCCCGCGTGGTCTCACACGACTACGAAATCATGGGATGGAGGCCCGACCGGGTGGACAAGGTGGTCGTGTACCAAAGGGCGCACACCATCTACGTTTACCGGATGCCGCCCACGGAATAGCTCCCCTCGGGCGCCCGCCGGCAGTCTGTTATCCTGTGTTGAGGAACATGCCTTTCGGCTAGGCTCATGATTCCCCTCCGCGACTCCCAACCCAGCTACTCCAGGCCGATCGTCACCATATCTCTGATCGGTGTCAATACGCTGGTGTTTCTGTTCCAGATGACCCTGGACCCGTTTTCCCTGAACCACTTCATCGCGTCTTACGGGTTGATCCCGGGCCGGATGCAGGTGGTCGCGCTTGTGACCTCGATGTTCATTCACGGCGGCTGGCTGCATCTGATCGGCAACATGTGGTTCTTGTGGATTTTCGGGGACAATGTCGAAGACATCCTGGGCCACGGCAAGTTCTTGCTGTTCTACCTGCTGTGCGGGGTTGCGGCGGGGCTGGTTCAGGTGCTTTCCAACCCGGGTTCGCACCTCCCCACCATCGGCGCCAGCGGCGCCATCGCGGGCGTGATGGGGGCCTACATGGTGAAGTTTCCTCGCGCGCGCATCCTCACCCTCATATTTGTTCTCTTCTTCTTGACAACCATAGAGATCCCTGCCAGCTTCATCCTGGTCTACTGGTTCGTCATCCAATTCTTCAGCGGGTTGGGCAGCATCGGCTACTCGAATCTGTCACAAGGCGGAGTTGCCTGGTTCGCCCATGTGGGAGGCTTCCTGGCCGGCATGGGCTTGATCTATGCCATGCGCCCGCAGGACCGCTATCGGCGGCGCCCGGAGATGCGCTGGTGAGCGAGACGCAGGCCCAGTCACTTGTCGATGTGCTGGCCATCGCCGCGCATCCGGACGATATCGAGCAGACCTGTGGCGGGACCCTCCTCCGCATGGCCCAGATGGGCTACCGGACCGGGGCGCTGGACCTGACCGCCGGGGACATGGGCACGCGCGGAAGCCCGGAGACGCGCCTCGAGGAATCCGAAATCGCCGCGAGGCACATGCGGCTCTCCTGGCGCGGCAACCTTCGCCTGCCCGACGCGCGCCTGGAGAACACGCTGGCGGTGCGGCTCTCGGTGGCTGCAAAGGTCAGGGAGCTGCGGCCCCGTGTGGTGATTCTGCCTTACTGGCAGGGCCGGCATCCGGACCACTACCGGACCAGCGAGATCGGCTACGAGGCGTGCTTCCTGGCGGGATTGCGCAAGCTGGATGAGAGTTCCGCGCCGCACCGCCCGCACAAGATCCTGTACTCATCCGTCTACGCCAATGTCTCCCCGTCCTTCGTGGTCGATGTCAGCGCGCAGTTCGAGCAGCGGATGGCGGCGCTCGCGAGCTACCGCTCCCAGTACGGTGAGGCCGTCGATGGAGACGTTGTGTTCCCGAACGAGCGGGAGATCCGCGAGCGGCTGGCGGCGGTGGCCCGGTTCTACGGAAACCTGATCGGCGCCCGCTACGGCGAGCCGTTTGTGGTGAAGGAAACGCTGCTGGTGGATGACATCGTGGCGATGGGTGGCCGCAGCCTCTAACGCTCGGGGTCCTGGGCTGCGCCCGCTTGACGCGGCCGCCAACCTGTGAAAAAGTAGAAATAGCTCCAGGTGGGGATCGGATCCCATGGCCTTTAAGGAAACTGTGCTTTCTATTCTGAAGACGAAGGGCAGGGCGGTCTGGTCGGTGCATCCGGAGGCGACCGTCTACGACGCTCTGGCGCTGATGGCGGAGAAGGACGTCGGAGCATTGGTCGTCCTTTCGGACCAGAGACTCGTGGGCATGTTCTCGGAAAGAGACTACGCCAGGAAGCTCATATTGCACGGCAGAGCCTCCCGGGACACCCTGGTGAGAGAGGTCATGAGCGCGCCAGTTGTCACCGCCACGCCGGACCAAACGGTGGAGGAATGCATGCGGGTCATGACGCGCCACAGGATTCGCCATCTGCCAGTGGTCGATGCGGGAACGCTGGTGGGGGTAGTGTCCATCGGCGACCTGGTGAACTCGATCATTTCCGCCCAGGCCGAGACGATCCAACAGTTGAGCGGTTATATTGCAGGGAAATACCCAGGTTGAGAAAGATCAGGAGGAATTGATGCGAACGCTTTTTTCTGTATTTACGGCCGTGTGCATCCTGTTCGGGGTGCTGGCTTTGGCCGCCGAAAAGGCTCCCGAGAAACTAGTCTTTGAGACCAAGATGGGCAACGTCACCTACCAGCACGCCAAACACCTCGAGCGCGCCAAGGGCGACTGCGCGATGTGCCACCCCAAGCTGTTCCAGCAGTCGGCCAAGGCCCCGTTGAATTTTAAGGCGAATATGCACAAGACGGCGGAAGCCGGCAAGACCTCGTGCGGTTTCTGCCACAATCCCGGAGGCGCGGCCTTCGCGACGGCAGGCAACTGCGCCAAGTGCCACGTCAAAGGCTGAGCGCGGAAGCGCGTTCTCACCATTCCGGAGGGACCTCCGCGGCGCTGAGGTCCCCCAGTCTTATATCCTCGTGAGATGCCCTCGGGTGAGTCACCCAAGACGACTCGGCGTGGCTTCGTTTGGCTGGCGTCCCTGATCGCGGGCACGGTACTGCTCTCCCCTGTGCGGGCCGCGGATGCCCGCGAGGCCGCTGTTCAGCGCGTCACCGGCGGGATCCAGGTGGACGGAATCCTGAATGAACCGGTGTGGCGCGATGGCCCCGACATCGGCGAATTCATACAAAGCGTGCCTCATTCCGGAGAGCCTCCGACCGAGCCCACCCAGGTCTGGCTGGCCCACAGCAAAGATGCTCTGTACATCGCCGTTCGCTGCCGCGATCGCAGCCCCCGGCAGATCGTTGCCACCGAGATGCGCCGTGACGCGGATCTCGATGACAACGACAACGTCGAGATCATACTCGATACCTACCACGACCACCGCAACGCATACTACTTCGCCACGAACCCCGTCGGTGCCCTGGTGGACGGCCGGATCACCGAGAACCAGGAGCCGAAGATGGAATGGGACGGGATCTGGAACGTGCGCACACGCATCGACGACCAGGGCTGGACGGCGGAGTTTGAGATTCCCTTCAAGACCATCGGTTTCAGCCCCAACATGCAAAGCTGGGGCTTCAACGCTTCCCGGCGCGTCGCCCGGCTGCTGGAGACATCCCGGTGGGCGTCGCCTTCCTTTGACGTGCAGTTGTTTCACGCGGCCAGAGCAGGCGAGATAACGGGGCTGGAAGGCACGTCGCAAGGCGTTGGCCTCGACGTGAAGCCTTACGGAATCGCCGGGTTCAACCGGGACATCGAGGCCGGCGGCAAGACCAAGGCCATGGGCGACGGCGGCGTGGACTTCTTCTACCGGGTTACTTCGAATCTGGTTTCCAGTACCACCATCAACACCGATTTCGCCGAAACGGAGGTCGACGCCCGGCAGGTCAACCTGACCCGGTTCGAGTTGTTCTTTCCCGAGAAGCGTTCCTTCTTCCTCGAGGACGCGGGCGTTTTCGATTTCGCGCAATCGGGAGGGGGGCCCCACCAAAGCAACGACTTGCTGCCCTTCTTCTCACGGACAATCGGGATGGTCGGCGGCCAGGAGGTGCCCATTCGGGTGGGTGAGAAGCTGACCGGCAAGGTGGGCCGGTTTGACCTGGGCTTCATGGATGTCCGGACCGGCGATTTCAAGGAGCAAGGCAACCTCGTGGTGCCGGCAACCAATCTCGCTGTGGGCCGGGTGAAAGCCAACTTCCTCAGCCAGTCCTATCTCGGAGCGATGTTCACCAACGGCGATCCCACGGGCCTCACCCACAACTCGCTGGGCGGCGCGGATCTCAAGCTGGCCACTTCAAACTTCCTCAAGACCGAGAAGAATTTGAGCCTGACGCTGTTCGGGTCTAAGACCCGAACGACCGGCGTCGACGGGCGCGACACCGCGTTCGGGGGCGTGATCTCGTATCCGAATGATCTCATCTCGGGCGAGTACAAATGGATGAAGATCGAAGAGAACTTTAACCCGGCCCTGGGCTTCGTTCCTCGCCCGGGTGTTCGCATATCTTCCGGCAGGCTCGAAGCCGCGCCCCGGCCCAATTTCTGGAGTATCCGCCAGATGAGGTTCAGTGCCAGCTATGACGACTACTACAATCTGCGGCAGGGAGCTTCGGAGACCGCCCAGTTGCTGGTGAGCCCGTTTTCGTGGGAGTTCAACGGAGGCGAGGAGATCAGCTACGAGTGGGCCCGGAACACCGAGCGGCTCTTTGAACCGTGGGAGATCCACGACGGGATAACCGTCGCGATGGGCAAGCACCAATTCAGCTCGCACACAGTGCGCGGATCAACCTCGCGGACCAAGCCGCTCTCCTTCGGCGCCGACTTCGCCACAGGCTCCTTCTACTCGGGGACTCGCAAGGAGTTGGGGCTTGAATTCACCTGGAGAAAGAACCGCCACCTCAGCACCGACATGGAAATGGAGCAAAACTGGATCCGGCTGAAGGAGGGCAGCTTCAACGCTGTTGTGCTCATCTGCCGTCTGGACTATTCCTTCACGCCGTTCATCGCTCTGACGAATTTCGTTCAGTACGACACGGACTCGCGCAATATCGGCTTGCAGAGCCGCCTGCGTTGGATTCTGACGCCGGGCAACGAGTTCTTCATCGTCCTCAACCAGGGCTGGCAGCAGGACCAGTTAGACCGCTTTCAGAGCGCGCAGACCCGCTTCCGAGTCAAGCTCAACTACACCTTCCGCTTCTGAGCCTGCCCGGGCCTGTCAGCTACCGGGCGACGGGGACTTCCGCGGCAGAGACGTCCTGGAGCCTGCCATCCTCATAGGCCAGCCGAAAGTCGTACGTGGCGATTTCCGCGGCGTCCGGCCTTTTCTCCATGGAAGGCAGGCGGTCCACGCGGAGATAGGGATCGCGGTACACCAGACAGGTAATGAACTTGCTCGCCCAGTTGAACTCGCCAAAGGGGTCCTTCACCATCAGGATGCGCCCCTCCTTCGGCATCTTCGGATGCAGCTTCGGTAGTTGATTCATCACGGACCGTATGACCCCGTATTCCTTCTGCCAGGCGTTGTACTGACTCCCCAAATCGGGCTGGACTCGAAGCAGACAGTAGGCCACCACGGCGAATAGGAACACGTTGGCCCGGGTCAAGCCGTACCTCGCCTCTCCTTCAGTGGTTCTGTGGCCAAGCCGCTGGAGCACGTAGTCTCGGCTCTGAACCAGCAGGGCGGCGCAGTAGATTGCGAGCCCCGCCACGGGGATGTAGGCTGCGTTAAGGCTTCGCGGGGGGATGAATGCGATCGGCAAAATGCCCGTCGCAAAGAAAAGCGCGGAGAAGCGCAATGCCTTGGAACGGATAAGCCATGCCGCCGCGAGCAGGATTAGCAGGAAGGCAGCGGTCCTCGGTGCAGTGAACCAATTCGTCCTGTAAAACAGCTCGTCCAGATAGCCGCCCGTCTGCTTGAGGTACTCCGCCAGAGTGATGGCGGGCTTGTAGGCGCCCGAACTTGCTATGCCCTCTGGCCCGCTAATTCTACCGAAATAGTACACTGCGGCGATGATGGCGGCGATAACCGGCGCAGGGGCCGTGGCCCGGAGCCAACTCAGCGCCTGGCGCGGGGTCAGGCTCGAGGGCGGGTGGTAGATCAGCTCGTAAACACCGATGAAAATCGGCACTGCCAGCGCCATCTCCTTCGAATCGAGCGCCAGGACCAGCAGGAGGCTGAAGGACGCTAGGAGCCACCAATTCAGCCGCCGATCTGCCTGACGCACCTGCACATACAGAAGCATTGCCGCTAACGTGAAGAAAAAGCATAAGATATCGTACAGCGTCCCGTTGTTGAAGTACAGAGAGCTAAAGTTGTTGTGGTAGGCGAGCAGCAACGCGGCGAGCGCGCCCGTCTCTCGGGACTTGGTGAGCCTGTGCGTCAAGGCGTAGACCAAGAAGAGATTCAGACATATCACGAGGTAGCAGAACAACCGCAACGGGAACAGATTCAGACCGAACAGGTCGAGGGACACCTTGTACACCAGTGAACCGAAGGGACGAAAGACCGGCGTGGGGCGCCAGAAAGCGAAAATGTCCGTCAGGTGGGCTGGATAGGACCGCTCCATACCCCGCCACATGTTCATCAGGTCGTCCTGCGAGAAGTCCGCCCGCAGCCCCGAACCGGCGAAGTGAAAGAAGTAGAGGGCGATGTACAGAACAGGGAGGACGATGACGGCTTTCCTCATGAGTCGAAGAATCTATTATCGCGCATGAAGTCAATCTTGACTGAATCGTACAGATTAAGGTACCATCTAAGCAGGTGGGGTGGAATCCCCCCACTGGGAGCTTGAATGAGCAGCACAGCAAACATCGAAGCCCTCGCAAATCAAGAATATAAGTACGGCTTCACCACTGACATCGAAGCCGACGCGGTCCCCGTCGGCCTCGGCGAAGAGACCATTCGCGCGATCTCGGCGAAAAAGGGAGAGCCCGAATTCATGCTGGAATGGCGCCTGAGGGCCTACCGCCACTGGCTCACGATGAAGGAGCCCACCTGGGGCAATGTCCACTACCCGCCCATCGACTACCAGAAGATCGTTTACTACTCCAGCCCCAAGATGAAGACGGACCGGCCCCAGAGCTTGGATGACGTCGATCCCAAGCTGCTCGAGACCTACGAGAAACTCGGCATTCCCCTGCGGGAGCGGGAACTGCTGGCGGGCGTAGCGGTGGATGCCGTCTTCGACAGCGTGTCGGTGGCGACAACCTTCCGCGAGAAGCTGGCTGAGCTGGGCATCATCTTCTGCTCGTTTTCGGAGGCGGTCCGGGAGCACCCCGACCTGGTGCGAAAGTACCTGGGTTCGGTGGTGCCGTATACCGACAATTTCTTCGCCACGCTGAACTCGGCGGTCTTCAGCGACGGCTCGTTCTGCTACGTGCCCAAGGGCGTGCGCTGCCCCATGGAGCTCAGCACCTACTTCCGCATCAACGCACAGGACACAGGCCAGTTCGAGCGCACGCTGATTATCGCCGATGAGGGCAGCTACGTCAGCTACCTGGAAGGCTGCACGGCGCCCATCCGCGACACCAACCAGTTGCACGCCGCCGTGGTCGAGCTGGTGGCGCTCGACGACGCGCAGATCAAGTATTCGACGGTGCAGAACTGGTACCCGGGGGACAAGGAAGGCCGGGGCGGAATCTACAACTTCGTCACCAAGCGCGGCAAGTGCCTGGGCGTGAACTCCAAGATCTCCTGGACGCAGCTCGAGACCGGCTCCGCGATCACCTGGAAGTACCCCGGTTGCCTGCTGATGGGCGAGAACTCCGTCGGAGAGTTCTACTCGGTGGCCGTCACCAACAACCGCCAGCAGGCCGACACCGGCACCAAGATGATCCACATGGGCAAGAACACCAAGAGCACCATCATCTCCAAGGGCATCTCCGCCGGCCACGGACAGAACACGTATCGCGGCATGGTGAAGATCCTCAAGGGAGCCGAGGGCGCCCGCAATTACTCGCAGTGCGACTCGTTGCTCATCGGCGACCAGTGCGGGGCGCACACATTTCCCTACCTGGAAGTCAAGAATTCCACGGCGCAAGTCGAGCATGAAGCCACCACCTCGAAGATCGGCGAGGATCAGATCTTCTACTGCCGGCAGCGGGGGCTCACCACCGAGGACGCGGTCTCGATGATCGTGAATGGCTTCTGCAAGCAGGTGTTCCACGAGCTTCCCATGGAGTTCGCGGTGGAGGCGCAGAAACTGCTGAGCATCACTTTGGAAGGGAGCGTTGGGTAGAACGAATGCTGACCATCACCAATCTACAAGCCGGAATCGGCGAGAAACAGATCCTGAACGGCATTGACCTCGAAGTACGGCCGGGCGAGGTGCACGCCATCATGGGGCCGAACGGTTCGGGCAAGAGCACGCTGGCCCAGGTTCTGGCCGGGCGCGACACCTACCAGGTCACTGGAGGCCATGTCCTTTACGAGGATCGGGATCTGCTTGACATGAAGCCGGAAGAGCGTGCCGCAGCCGGCATCTTCCTGGCGTTCCAATACCCCGTGGAAATCCCCGGGGTCAGCAACATGTACTTTCTCCGGGCCGCCTTGAACAGCATCCGCAAGCAGCGCGGCATCGAAGAGCTCGACGCCTTCGACTTCCTGGATCTGGTCAAGGAGAAGATGAAGTCCCTCGACATGCCGGAGGATCTGCTGAACCGTCCGGTGAATGTGGGCTTCTCCGGCGGAGAGAAGAAGCGCAACGAGATCCTCCAGTTGGCCGTTCTGGAGCCGAAGCTGGCCATCCTCGACGAGACCGACTCGGGCCTGGACATCGACGCGCTCAAGGCGGTGGCGAACGGCGTGAACGCGCTGCGGCGCCCGGAGCGCTCCTTTGTCGTGGTCACGCACTACCAGCGGTTGTTGAACTACATCGTGCCCGACTATGTGCACGTGATGGCCGGCGGCAGACTTGTGAAATCCGGCGACAAGAGCCTGGCACTGGAACTGGAACAGAAGGGGTACACCGAGCTGGATGAGCTGGCGGTAAGCGAGTTGGTCCGATGATCGAGTTGAAAGAGTTCGCGCTGGCGCTGCACGCCGGAGAGCCGGCTTGGTGGGGGAATTTGCGCCGGGAGGCCTTCGACAGGTTCTCTACCCTGGGCTTCCCAACCACCCACGACGAAGACTGGAAGTACACCAATGTCAGCCCGATCGCCAGGACGGCCTTCGAGCCGGGTGAGTTGGCGCCAGTCCGCACGAGTTCTCCTCTGGCCGAACTTGGCTGCGACGTCCGGCTCGTTTTCGTGAACGGCCGCTTTTCGCGGGACCTCTCGTCACAGGATCGCCTGCCCGCCGGCCTGAGCGCGGGCAGCCTGGCGAACCGGCTCCGAGACGGAAGCACGGCCCTGGAGGCGCACCTTGGGCGATACGCCAGCTTCGGCGGCCATGCTTTCGTAGCGCTCAACACGGCCTTCGTCGAGGACGGGGCTCTCATCGAGATCGCCGCTAACACGGTCCTGGAGAAGCCGGTCCACCTCGTATTCCTTTCCGAGCCGGATGGAAGGCCCACGGTGTCGCACCCACGCACCCTCGTGCTTGCCGGGCGAGGCAGCCAGGCTTCGGTCATTGAGACCTATCTCGGCCCCGAGGGCGAAACCTACTTCACCAACGCCGTCACCGAGATCGTGGTGGGCGAAGACGCCGTTCTCGACCACTACAAGCTGCAATGCGAGGGCCGGCAGGCCTTCCACGTGGCCACCATCCAAGCGGTCCAGGATCGCGGCAGCGTGTGGAACTCTCACAACGTCTCCCTGGGCGCCGCACTGGCGCGCCACGACGTGAACTCCGTGCTCGACGAGCAGGGAGCCGAGTGCTACTTGAACGGTCTCTTTGCGGCTACAGGGCGGCAGCACGTGGACAATCACTCCCTGCTCGACCACGCCAAGCCCCACGGCACCAGCCGCGAGCTGTACAAGGGCATTCTCGCCGGGCATGCCACCGGTGTCTTCAACGGCAAGATCATCGTGCGCAAGGACGCGCAGAAGACCAACGCGATCCAGAGCAACAAAAATCTCCTGCTCTCGGGGGACGCCGTCATCAACACCAAGCCCCAGCTTGAGATTTTCGCCGACGACGTTCGATGCACGCACGGAGCCACTGTCGGCCAGCTCGACAAGGAGGCTCTGTTCTACATGCAGTCGCGGGGCATCGCGGCAGCCCAGGCCCGCGACCTGCTGACCCACGCGTTCGTGGGAGAGCTGCTCGACCGGATGCGTTGGGAGCCTGTGCGCGCGCCGCTGGCGGAGGAGCTGTACCGCATCCTCTCGCGAAGCCGGGAAGGGGGCCTACAGTGAGAACCGCTATCGCCAGCCTGGCCGAGCGGGTCCGCGAGGACTTCCCCGCCCTGAGGCAGGTTATCCACGGAAAGCCGCTGGTCTACCTCGACAACGCAGCCACGAGCCAAAAGCCGCAGCCGGTCATCGACGCGCTCCTGAGTTTCTACACCCGGGATTGCGCCAACATTCACCGCGGAGTCCATTCTCTTAGCGAGCGCGCCACGGACGCCTATGAGCACGCCCGCCTCAAGGCTCGGCATTTCCTGAATGCGGCGGAGCCGCGGGAAGTCATCTTCGTTCGGGGCGCCACCGAGGGGATCAACCTGGTAGCGCAGAGTTTTGTGAGACCGCGGCTGTCCGCGGGCGACGAGGTGCTGATCACGGCCATGGAGCACCACTCCAACATCGTCCCCTGGCAGATGGTAACGGAAGAAAAGGGCGCCCGCCTGCGCGTGGCCCCGATAGACGACCGCGGCGAGCTGATCCTCGAGGAGTTCCAGCGGCTGCTCGGGCCTCGCACGCGCTTCGTCGCGCTCACGCACGTTTCCAACGCGCTCGGCACCGTCAATCCCGTCCGCGAGCTTGTGGCCATGGCTCACGCTCAAAAGGTTCCGGTGCTCGTGGATGGTGCTCAGGCCACGCCGCACATGCGGGTGGACGTGGACGAGATGGACTGCGACTTCTACGCTTTCTCCGGACACAAGGTGTACGGGCCGACCGGCATCGGCGTGCTCTACGGCAAGGCCGCCTGGCTGGATGCCATGCCGCCGTACCAGGGTGGCGGCGACATGATCCGTTCGGTCACTTTCGAGAGGACCGAGTACGACACTCCTCCCCACAGGTTTGAGGCTGGCACGCCCAACATCGCTGGGACGATCGGCTTGGGCGCGGCACTTGACTACGTGGAGACCATGGGGCTCGAGAACATCGCGGCGCACGAGATCGAATTGCTCGACTACGCCACGGCCGCGGTTTCCGAGATCCGAGGCTTGAAGATCCTCGGCACGGCGCGCCACAAGGCGGGCGTGCTGTCCTTTGTCATGGACGGCATCCACCCCCACGACATCGGCACGATTCTGGACCAGGAGGGGATTGCCATCCGCGCCGGCCACCACTGTGCGCAGCCCGTGATGGCTCGCTTCGGGGTGCCGGCCACGGCGCGGGCCTCGTTCGCCATGTACAATACCCGAGAGGAAGTGGACGCACTGGTGCGCGGCATCCTCAAGGTGAAGGAGATTCTCGGCTGATGCCGGACGTGCGGGAGCTCTACCAGCAGTTGATCGTGGATCACAGCAAGAGTCCCCGCAACTGCCGGGTGATCGAAGGCGCGGACCTGAGCGCGGAGGGATATAACCCGCTGTGCGGCGACCACGTCACGCTCTTCGTGAAGCTCGAAGGCGGCAAGGTCAAGGACATCAGCTTCCAAGGCAACGGGTGCGCCATCTCGACCGCGTCGGCCTCCCTGCTCACGGAGGTGCTGCGGGGCAAGACGCGTCAGGAAGCCGAGGCTCTGTTCAGCCGCTTTCACGACTTGGTCACCGGGCACGGCCATCAGCAGGGCGCGGCCCCTGAACTGGGCAAGCTGAAGGTGTTCGCCGGGGTCTCCGAATTCCCGGTGCGGGTCAAGTGCGCCACCCTCGTTTGGCACACGCTCAAGGCCGCCTTAGAGCAAATGAAGGAGCCGGTGAGCACGGAGCAAAGCGGTGGCTGAAACCACACAGGACACACCGAGCCTGGAGAAGCGGGTCATCCGCGCACTGCGCCAGTGCTTCGATCCGGAGATTCCCGTCAACATTTATGACCTGGGCCTGATCTACAAGCTGGCCCTGGACCCGTCAGGCAAGGTGGACATCCTGATGACTCTGACGGCCCCCAATTGCCCCGTGGCAGGCTCGCTGCCGACCCAGGTGAAATCGAGGGTGAGCGCGGTGGAAGGTGTCGCCAGCGCCGAGGTCGAGCTGACCTTCGACCCGCCTTGGGACCGCGGCATGATGTCGGAGGGGGCGCGGCTCAGCCTGGGGCTCGACCCCGAGGATCAACCGTCCACGTTTGCGAGGTTCAAGCGATGAAACTCACCGCCCATGAAGAATACGGCTTGCGCTGCCTGCTCCAGGTAGGCAAGGGATGGCCCGAATCGAGTCTGACCATTCCCGAGGTAAGCAAGCGCGAAGGCATATCCGTTCACCACGCGGCGAAACTCCTCCAGATCCTGCGCCAGGGCGGCTTCCTGAAGAGCGTCCGCGGGCAGATCGGCGGCTACTCGCTGGCGTTGCCTCCCGGCCAGATCGGCGTTCGCGAAGTGCTGGGCCTGCTCGGCGGGCGCATTTACGAAGACGAGTTCTGCCAGAGCCACAGAGGCCGCGTGCGTCTGTGTACCCACTCGACGGACTGCGCCATCCGGTCCCTGTGGCGCAGCATCCAGACGGCCGTCGACGATGTGCTGGCCCGGACCACGCTGAAGGACTTGCTGAGAAAGGAGCAGGAGATGTCCTCCTGGCTCCAGGAACTGGTGTCGGTGGAGCCCGCCGATTCCCTACCCCCCGCCGCCTAAGCCAGCCGCTTGTGGAAGCGGAAAGGGTGCGCTTCGGCCGGTGTACGGCGACGTGTCTTTGCCAATCAAAGCCAATTTCGCGCAAACCGCCTGCTTTCAATGGGTTCCGGGAGAGGCTCTCAGCCGTTGCCCGCCTCCCCCGCTGCGCGGGACAATGAAATATTGGCCTGGGCTCGCCGGACCTCACCATGCTGGACCGCATCAGCGTTCACGGGGCGCGCGTTCATAACCTGAAGAACATCAGCGTCGAAATCCCCCGCAACACCTTCACCGTGGTCACCGGCCTGAGCGGCTCCGGCAAGTCCTCTCTCGCCTTCGACACCATCTACGCCGAAGGCCAGGGAAGGCCCGCAGCGTAGACCTCCCTGTTGCATCCCCACACGAAGCGTGCCATACTTCTGTGGGAGCACCACAGGAAGACCATGACGGAGAAGAAGCTGGATCTGATGCAGGGCACCCTGGACGTGATGGTTCTCCAGACGCTTTCGGCCATGGGTCCCCTCCATGGCTACGGGATCGCCAGGCGCATCGAGCAGACCAGCGGCAACCAGGTCTTGCTGAACCAGGGGACGATTTACGCTTCACTGGTGCGCCTGCAGCAGCGCGGGTGGATTCGAGCCGGGTGGGGAACCTCCGCGAACAACCGGAAGGCCAAGTTCTACTCGATCACCAAGAGAGGCTTAAGACAGCTCGTGGCCGAGTCTGAGCATTGGCGGCGGCTGGCGGACGTGATGGGCCGGGTGCTTGCGGCCGCCGGGGAGGACCCAACGTGATCGATCCAGCCCGGGAGCTGCTGGCTCGCTTCCGCTCGTTCTTCCGGCAGCGGGAGAGAGACGAAGATTTCGACGCGGAGCTCTCCGCTCACCTTTACCTGGCGACCCAAGACAACATGCGCCGGGGCATGCTGTCGCAGGAGGCCCGCCGGAATGCGCTGGTCAGCCTCGGCGGCATGGAACAGGCCAGAGAGTTGCACCGGGACAGCCGCGGCCTGCCGGCAGTGGACGCGATCCTGCAGGATCTTCGCTACTGTTTCCGGACGCTGCGGCGGGACGCGGGCCTGGCCACGTTCGCCATTCTGATCGTCGGGCTCGGCGTCGGCGCCAGCTCGACGGTCTTCAGTGTCTTCAACGCTCTTCTGCTTCGTCCTTTGCCCTTCAAGGATCCCGCTCATCTTGTGTGGATTGCGAACGGCGAAAATGCAAATCTTTCCTCGCAGACCGTTCAGGTAGTGAACCTCCAGGATCTCCGGGCGCAGAGTCAATCGTTCGCAGGCGTGGCCGCCTACTCCCCCTTCTACGGCGCGGGCGATATCAGGCTCGCCGGCGCGGGCGAGCCGGAACGCCTGACCGGCGTCCCGATATCGGAGGACTTCCTTCCATTGCTTGGCATTCAGCCGCAACTCGGGAGACTCTTCACGCCGGAAGCATGCAGGTGGAACGCACCGAAGACTGCGCTGCTGAGCCACCGTCTCTGGGAAAGGCGCTTCGCGTCGGACCCGGGCGTGGTCGGCCGCCCAATCTTGCTGGATGGCGCGCCGGTGATGGTAGTCGGCGTGCTGCCTGAGTCCTTCGATTTCGCCAGTGTGTTCGCCCCCGGAAGCCGCATCGATCTGTTCTTGCCGTTTCCCCTGAGCCCGGAAACAAACCGCCAGGGAAACACGCTGGCCCTCATTGGACGCCTGAAGCCCGGGGTGAGCCTCAAGACAGCGCAGGCCGAAGCGAGCGTGATCGGCGAGCGCATCCGTTCGGCGCCCGGCCGAAACGCGTTTCGACCGAAGATCAGCCCCCTCCGGGACCATGTGAGCGGGGGACTCCGCTCCGCTGTGTTGGTGCTCGCCGGCGCGGTGGGTTTCGTAATGCTGATCGTGTGCGCGAACCTCTCCAACCTGCTCCTGGCGCGCGCCTCGGCACGGCGGAAGGAACTGGCCATCCGGGCCGCCTTGGGCGCGAGCCGGCGGCGTTTGATCCAGCAGATGCTGATTGAGAGCTTGACGCTTTCCAGCGGAGGCTCGGTGCTGGGGGTGGCGCTGGCGGCTGGCGGAACAACGTTGCTTGCCCGTCTTGAAGGAACCTCTATTCCGCTTCTCCGGCAGGTTCGGATCGACGCGGGGACGTTGGCTTTTGCACTGTCGGCCGCGGCCCTCACCGGCATCTTCTTTGGACTGATGCCGGCGCTGCAAGTGTCCGCGCTGGCGCCTCACAGCGCCATCAAAGAGAGCAGCCGCGGTTCGACCGGCGGCCCCGGCCGTGGCTGGACGCGCGGCTCGCTCGTCGTTTGCGAGATTGCGCTGGCATGTCTTCTGCTCACCGGCGCGGGCTTGCTGATACGGAGTCTGATGCGCGTCCTCGATGTGGATCTGGGATTTCAGGCCGGCAACGTCATAGCGCTGCGAGTGGATCCAGGCAGGGCATATCCGACCCCGGCGCTTAAGAACGCGTACTTTGACGACATCCTTCGTGGCGTGCGTTCCGCGTCCGGCATCGACGCTGCGGGACTTACCGACGCGCTTCCTCTGGGCCGGAACTACGGCTGGCGGAGGTGGATGATCTCCGCCAAAGGACAGGTCTATGCACGAGATCAGCGTCCGGTGCCGTTCGTCCGTGTCGTCAGCGACGGCTATCTGGAGACCATGCGAATCTCGCTGCGGTCCGGCCGTGACTTTACGCCAGGCGACAACGCGGCAAGCGAGCCGGTCGTCATGGTGAACGAAACGCTGGCGCGCACGCTCTGGCCGGGCGAGGACCCGCTCGGCCGGGTCATCACTGCGTCCGGCGAGGAGCGGCGAGTCGTGGGGGTCGTCGGGGGCGTGCGGTACTTTGGGCCCGAGCAGGACTCCGGCGAGGAGATGTACATCCCAATCAGGCAGACACGCAGCTACATGTCGGTTGACCTTGTGGTAAGAAGCTCGCGTCCGCTTGCGGATCTCGCGCCCCGGGTGCGCGCGGCTCTGAAAGACATCGATCCGAACCTGCCTGCGACCGAATTTCGGACGATGCCGCAACTGGTGGACCAGACGGTTTTCGCCCGGCGTTCCGTGGTGCTGCTGCTCAGCGGATTTGCCGCTTTCGCGCTGCTTCTCGCCTCGCTCGGAATATACGGAGTCATCTCCTATTCGGTGAGCCAGCGAAAGCAGGAGATCGGCATCCGGATGGCCCTCGGAGCCTCGGCGGGGGACGTGCAAGCGCGCGTTCTTATGCAGACCGTCAAGGTAACCCTCGTTGGAATGACGGTGGGCTTGCCGGCCTCGTGGATGACGATGCGTGCGCTTCAAGGGCTGCTCTTTGGCGTGAACTACTCGGACCCGGTAACGTTTGCGGCGGTGCTTGCCCTTCTGGTCGCTGTTGCCGCGCTGGCCGGCTATCTGCCCGCCAGGCGAGCGTCGCGAGTGGACCCGCTGGAAGCCCTTCGCTCCGAATAGGTGGCCTTCCCTTCTCTCGCTTGTCCCCGCCGCCCGCCTCGCGGGACAATGAAATATTGGCCTGGGCTCGCCGGGCCTCACCATGCTGGACCGCATCAGCGTTCACGGGGCGCGCGTTCATAACCTGAAGAACATCAGCGTCGAAATCCCCCGCAATACCTTCACCGTCGTCACCGGTCTGAGCGGCTCCGGCAAGTCCTCCCTCGCCTTCGACACCATCTACGCCGAGGGCCAGCGCCGCTACGTCGAGACCCTCTCCCCTTACGCCCGCCAGTTCCTCGACCAGATGGAACGCCCCGACGTGGACTCCATCGACGGCCTCTCCCCGGCCATCTCCATAGAGCAGAAAACCACCAGCCGCAGCCCCCGCTCCACCGTCGGCACCATCACCGAGATCTACGACTACCTGCGCCTGCTTTACTCCTCCATCGGCATCCCGCACTGCCCCAACTGCGGCCATGAGATCTCGCGCCAATCCACCGAGCAGATCCTCCAGCAGGTCACGGCCCTTGGCGCCGACGAGCGGGTCATGATCCTGGCCCCCATCGTGCGCGGCCGCAAGGGCGAGTACCGGAAGGATCTGGAAAGGCTCGCCCGAGAGGAGCCCTGACCCGGCGCTGAAAGTCCTTCATTCCCGTCGCGTTCTCCAGCTGGAGCGCGCAGTGGTGTATGATTTTCGCTTACGCTATCAGTGATGCAGTCGGCGCGCCAGGGGGAGGGCGTATGAATCTCAAAGAAATCGACATCTCCGATATCAACCCCAATGAGGACAATCCGCGGGGAATCGACATTCAGACTCAGGACACGAAGCTCTCCTACCTGAAGGACTCCATCCAACATTTCGGCGTGATGGTCCCAGTTGTAGTGACCCCGAAGGGTGGCAAGTATCTGCTGATCGACGGCGAGCGTCGATTCTATGCGGCAAAGGCAGTGGGGCTGAGGAAGCTCCCTGCCTTCATCGTCTCGGATCGGGATGGCGGCCAATTGTCGCCGCGCGATGTCCTGCTGCGTATGTTCCAGATCCATCACCTGCGCGAACAATGGGGGCCTGTTCAGCAGTGTGCAGCGCTTGAGGCTACCTACACCCAGATTGTGGGGCGCAGGGACATAAAGGCGATTGTGGACGTGCGAGCGCAGGTCAAGGCCGTGACCGAGGAGCTTGCTAGTGAAACCGGCATCGAGGAGCGCACAGCGTGGGACCGGGTGAAATTCCTCCGGTGGCCCGACGATGTGAAAGGAAAACTCTATGATAACCCAAGTGAGAAAGGGTACTGGTACATCTGTGAAATAGAAGAGAAGATTGTTATTCCTGCTCTCACTAATTACCCAGAATACTTCGAGAAGGTACGCGTGAACGACGTACGAAGAGACCTCTTCAGCAAGTTGAACGTCGCCATCGAAAGGTCGACCGAGGTCCGCAAAGTCGCCCCCTTCTTTCGGGTCGCGGTTCATAGAGGGACCGAGCGAAGGGCGTTGTGCCGTGTGCTTGATCACCTCAGGTCTGATGTAGAGATGACATACAGCGAGGCTGCAGATGAACTGTCACGGAATCTACCGGCCGTCGCAAAGCGGGACCCACCTACACCGCGCAAACTCCTCACTATCCTCACCAACACCGAACTCGAAGTTGAATCTTTCGATGTTTCCACATTGAAGGAGGCAAAAGGCAGAAAGACCGTCAGGCCACAGGCTTTGGCCGATGCCGCCTCCACGCTCCAGAGCAGCCTTCAGGCCATGGTCGATCAGCTGCATGGGAACGGCGCATGAGTGAAGCAGGCGCTCTTCTTGAACAGGCAATCCCTGGCAGGGAGCTTCGACGAGGGCGGAGATATAGGGAACTAGCCCGTCGCGTCCCGCAGGCCTGGAAGTTCTGGCGAGGTAGCGGAAGCGAGTGGGCTGTATTCGTTCTGCTAGGAGAGCATCTTTCCCAATCTGACCACATCGGTATACTCGCAGCGCGGCGCGCCAGGGCAATACCTGTCCTTGTCGCTTCTGAGCTATCCGCCGTCCGTGCCGCTTCGGCATTCTACCGCAAATTCAGGCCGCATCTGATCTGCGACATCGCCGGGCGAGGATCGTTGATTGCACCTCCATCACGTCTGCCTCGTCGCTGCGCCTCCGGCTTGCACCCAGCCAAGACACGCATCTCCCTCGATCTTTTTGAGGACCTTGTCAAGAATGAGGCGTTGGACTCATACACCCTCACGGGGCTGAAACTGCTAGTTCGGCGTTACAGTGCTTTGGCAGCTCGACGTAAGGGCACCGACGATGCAGAGGGGGCGGCGTTGATGCAGTTCGCGGAACGAATCCTCGACGGCATGGGCCTACAGAAGGCACGAATCAAGACGACGAGGATGCTTCGAACTGTTGAAGGTGGAGGCCTCACTACTGGTCGACGCGATCACTTTTTTCATTCTTTCCAAAACTACTTTTTGGGGCTTAGGGCTGTCGTTGAACTGCGGCGAGAATTCGAGACATTCAAACAAGCTAAGAAGTTGAACTGGGACATCAGTCCGATCCACGTCTGGTTCTTGACGGCGATGTGGCACGATGTTGGCTACGCGGTCCAGAGCGTAGGCAGTGTTGTCGACGCGGTCTTGGGAGAGGACGACGCAGACGACGTTGGTGACAGCCTCAAGGAGCGCTTCCTTCACCGAACAGCTACGGATGAGGCCTTACGATTGATGAGTTCGCTGATTTCGAGGCTGCTTTCAGCGGAGACCCCTCGGACGGGCTGGCTCGCCCCCGGGCCCAGGACGAACCTCGGGCAGTATGCTGCGCGGCTTCGCGATGCGTTTCAGAAAAACATCCTTGAGAGCCACGGTGTTGCCAGTGCCGTTCGTCTTTTCTGCGATCACCGGGACGACCTCGATAAAATGGACCCTGACCCTTCTGAGGTTCTGAAGCAGACCGTGTACCTCGCGTGCTGTTCAATCCCATTCCATGACTGGAATCTGCGTCAGGCGATCCGTGAGACTTGCGGCACCTGCCAACTCGAGACGGTGATTATGCCATTTGCCGCCCTTCTCGCATTCGTTGATAGCATCCAGGATGATCGGCGAGACCTGGGTGCTAGCCGGCAGGCGGCCCTGATCCTGAGGCGACTGCTTGTTCGACGTTCCGGACTTGTGCAAGCTGACATAGACCCTGGGGCAATTCCTGAAGAGGCACTAATCGGTAAGATGATCGAGGCGCGGGACGTACTCGCTAGTCTCCTGCAGCCCAACGACGGTCTGCGGTTCAAGTATCCGAGTTGGATGTCAGGCCAAAGATGACGAGTCCGAGCGGGCACGAGTCGGCGTTTCTCGGAATGGATGCCACTGCTGGACTGCTTGGGTGTTTTCAAGGTAATCCCCGCGCAGACGAGAACCCCAGCTCAGGCAACTTGCTGGCAGAGGCGGTGAGGTTAGCGAGATCGTTGCCAGCTGAGACCAGCACTGCGCTTGCACCCGTTTTCGACGAGCACTTGTGCCAGGCGGTCCCATCATGGAGAAACGCCGATTCCTCGGAGCACCCCATTCACAAGATGATGCCCCGCGTCGGAGGTCTTCCCCCAGCGCTCGCCAGGTATTTCATCGCAGCCTACTCGCACTCGGGAGAGACCGTCCTGGATCCGTACTGCGGAAAGGGCACCGTGCTTCTCGAAGCAGTCTGCATGGGCAGGCGGGCGGTGGGCGGCGACATAGCCCTTGACGCCGTTGTCGCAACTCGCGCCAAGTGCGCACCGGTCACTGTGTCACAGGTTGCGAATTACCTCCAGGAGCTCCGAGTGGATGGCACCACTCCCAACTTGGACGTCCCAAGTGACGTGCGCACATTCTATCATCCGCGCACACTGGTTCAGCTGCTCTCAATCCGCGAACAGCTCCTGCGCGATATGCAGATCCCCCGACGCCGCGAGGTTGCGACGTTCGTTTGCGGTGTATTGCTCGGGATCTTGCACGGGCACTCGAACAATTCCCTCTCCCTGCCGTGCAATCAGTGCTTTGCCATGTCACCCCGATACGTGCGGCGGTATGCCGCTGAGCACAACTTGAAGAGGCCCATCAGAGATGTGCGAGCATGCCTCTTGGATAGATCGCTCGCATTTCTGCCACGGCCGAGAGCAGCAAGTAGGGCTCGGGTATTCGAAGCACCTGCGATGGAATGCCCGGCGTACGCACGCGGAATCAACGACATCGCGCTTGTCCTGACCTCACCACCCTATCTGAACCGTCAGACTTACGCGAAGGATGGCTGGCTCAGG
Source organism: Bryobacterales bacterium (assembly GCA_963798455.1). Lineage (GTDB taxonomy): Bacteria > Acidobacteriota > Terriglobia > Bryobacterales > Bryobacteraceae > CAWCTD01. The sequence goes on along the minus strand of CAWCTD010000003.1, from coordinate 654,722 downwards.
TTGTGGTTTCTAAAGCGCTCACACAGGGATGTGGCGCGAAGATCATCAGAGACGGGCAGCATAAGTCTCTTCGTGGAAGCAATGAAAGAAATGTTTCTTGCCGTGCATCAAGTACTCCGACCAGGCGGTGTCATCGCTGTCGTCGGAGGCCAGGCGCGGACCACAGTGCGCGGCCGTTCCCAGTTGGTCAATGTTGCGGATCTGTGTGCCTACGCTTGTTCCCACTGTGAGGCGAGCACTGAGCTGCGGATCGAACGGCTAATCCGGGACCCGAAGATCATGACAAGAGGGTCGTATTTTGCGGTCTACGCTGGCAAAGACGTAAACGGGAATTCTCCTCGGGTCGGTCAGGACGAGATCCTGGTGGTCCGGAAGTCTGCACGCTGATTAGGAAAGAGCAACAAGTATTCCAAGCAAGCTGCCGCTGCGGCGACGAATGAGATACCGCTGTGATTCCGCTGTTGCAAGTGTAGGCGGGCCGGCTACCCGACTGCGCGGATTGGAGAGTGGCAACACCCTGCCCGCATCAGCGTTCACGGGGCGCGCGTTCATAACCTGAAGAACATCAGCGCGAAATCCCGCGTAATACCCTCACCGTCGTCACCGGTCTGAGCGGCTCCGGCATATCTTCCCCGGCCTAAGCCTGATCGATGCTCCAGTGTCGGCCTTACGCCCAATCCTCGACGCACGGAAATCCGGGCGGCACATTTTGGAGCACCGCTGTGGTTCCGAGCCTATTCTGTGGGTCCAGGTCGAGCAATCCGAGTAGGTCCTCCCGGTTGGGGACCCGCGTGGCGCCCGGAGGAAGGGAGTCGGCGGCGTGCGCCAGGAAGTTCAGCATCCACCAGACGACCCCCCGGGCAAGGTCACGCGCTTGAGTGAGATGACCCAACCAGATTTCCTGCTCTGGTAGTTTGTCCTTCCCGTGCACAAGCGCGGAACGGAAATCGTAAAGCGCGCGAAGACTCTTGCGTACTCGTTTCTCCTCACTATTCGTGTGGCCCAAGATTCGTACAGTCCTCTTTATGAGAAGTCCTGTAACGCCCCCGTCAACTTGTTCGCCTATGGCAGCTTCAATCGCCGTTATGTTCCAGAGCAGACGCTCGAGTCCACGTGTCATGAAGGCCTTCAGCAGGAACCCAGCCGCAACTTCCATGAACCTCCAGCTCTCGCGATGGCGCTCCACTCTAGACAGGAGTGTGCCACAGCGCAGCATGAACCGCCCGAGCTTCTTGGTTTCGTCCTCATCCAAGTACAGCCATACGGCAGGCCGCTCCGAGGTTTCCTCGCCGCTCAGATCGCCAAACGGCTCGGTCTGGAGAGTTGACAAGTCTGGGCCGCGTTCCGGCCATTCAGTCAGGCAGTCACTGCACCGAATGACGAATGGGACGTGGGGGAGTAGAGGGGCGTCCCAGGGCTCGGGTTTGTCCGTGAATCGCTCGGGGCGACGCCTAGTGCCCCGTTGCCAGTCGAACATCGCGAGCCGTTCTAACGCTGTCTGAACAGGTGCCGGAAAGTCCGAGTAGACCACCGGTACTCTGGCGTCCAAAACCAGCTCAGCATCTGTGCGCCACCTTGGGGGTACACGTTCCTCGACGACCAAGAACCAGTAGTCAGCCAACTGCGATGTGTCTACAAAAGCATGGGGAAAGAAGAACCTCCTGACGGTATTCCGCAACAAATCATCGAGATCTTCACGTGTCAGTTGGCGGATCTTGAAACTACCGCACAACAGGGATTCTTCTTGGATCGTGACTCCCTCGATCGGCGCCAGATAGGTAACGAGGCACTCTGCGGCTGAGAAGGCCGCATGGTATTCCGCAACAATGGCGGGCACGGCCATCGGCTCCCCGGCGAAGGCGGATTGGTAAAGACCCGACAGCCTGAAGTACGCCTGGGCTTCTGATCTACCTATGTCCTGGATCAGCAAGCCACCGAGCTTGCGAGGATACTCGTCCTGGGTCGCCGCACAAAGCGCTGCAAATTCTACTGACCCCTCTACCGCCTCCACGGCCCACTGAAGTAGCTGATCCTCGCTCCGCACCAGGCTGACGTCTGACACCTTCCCGGGCATGCGACGCAGCCCTGACAACTGGAACTGTACCAGCATCAGGTACCGCTCCAACGCGTTGCTCACGCTTTCAACCATTTACGTAGGGCCCTCACCCAACGGCCGTCAGGCTCCGCCTTCCGACGGAACACCAAGCCAGCGCACGCGATCCTGAGAAGCCAGTCTAGCTCCGTACCATGAGGCACCTCAATGTCTCGCGCTCCGACTTCCGCTGGCCACCACCTTGCTTCGCCTAGCAGTCCTCAGAGTGCTCGCCAACCCCAGCGACAACGTTGGCATGCCCGGTCAGTCCCAGCCTGACCGGGCTTGCCACGTTCACATCCTCCTCCCGCCGCTTGCGCGATGTCGGTGAACAGCTTGCGCGCCCAGGGGCGAGGGCTCGCACAACGCCCGTGGTATTGATGGTTCGGCGACGGTCTCCACCCCTGAGCGTCTCGTCCCCGCTCTTTGACAATTGAATATCACCCCGCCGCCCGCGATGTGTTTTTGCCGATCAAAGCCAATTTCTAGCAAACCGCGTGTTTTCAGCGGGTTTCGAGCGGCCTTCTGCGCCGTTGCCCGCCTCCCCCGCTACGCGGGACAATGAAATATTGGCCTGGGCTCGCCGGACCTCACCATGCTGGATCGCATCAGCGTTCACGGGGCGCGCGTTCATAACCTGAAGAACATCAGCGTCGAAATCCCCCGCAACACCTTCACCGTCGTCACCGGCCTGAGCGGCTCCGGCAAGTCCTCCCTCGCCTTCGACACCATCTACGCCGAGGGCCAGCGCCGCTACGTCGAAACCCTCTCCCCTTACGCCCGCCAGTTCCTCGACCAGATGGAACGCCCCGACGTGGATTCCATCGACGGCCTCTCTCCGGCTATCTCCATCGAGCAGAAGACCACCAGCCGCAGCCCCCGCTCCACCGTCGGCACCATCACCGAGATCTACGACTACCTGCGGCTGCTCTACTCCTCCATCGGCATCCCGCACTGCCCCACCTGCGGCCACGAAATCTCGCGTCAGTCCACCGAGCAGATCCTCCAGCAGGTCACGGCCCTTGGCGCCGACGAGCGGGTCATGATCCTGGCCCCCATCGTGCGCGGCCGCAAGGGCGAGTACAGGAAGGATCTCGAAAAGCTCGCCCGCCAGGGATTCCTCCGGGCCCGCATCGACGGCCAGCTCTACCCCTTGGACGAGCCGGTCAAACTCGACAAGCGTAAGAACCACACCATCGAGGTCGTGGTGGACCGCCTGCTGGTCAAGCACGGTATTGAAAAACGCCTCGAAGCCTCGATCGAGACGGCCACCAAACTGGCAAACGGTTTGGTCCTGGTGGCCGTGGTCAACGGCGAGGAACGGCTCTACTCGCAGAAAATGGCCTGCCCGGACTGTGGCGGCAGCGTCCCGCAACTCGAGCCCCGCTCGTTCTCCTTCAATAGCCCTTACGGCGCCTGCGAGACCTGCTCCGGCCTGGGCATGCTGCCGCAAGGCTCCGACTCCGATCCGGACTCCGTGTACTACGTCACCTGCCCGGCCTGTCACGGCAAGCGCCTGCGCCCGTCGAGCCTGGCGGTCCGAATGAAAGGCCTCTCCATCGGCGAGTTCACGGCGATGCCCGTCGCCCAGGCGCTCCCGGCGGCGCGCGCCTGGCGGTTCGCCGAGCGGGAACAGCAGATCGCCGGCCGAATTGCGGAAGAGATTCGGAACCGGCTCGAGTTCCTGAGCAAGGTCGGCTTGGATTACCTGAGTCTCGATCGCTCGGCCGATACACTGAGCGGCGGCGAGTCACAGCGCATTCGCCTGGCGACGCAGATCGGTTCGAAACTGCGCGGCGTCCTGTATGTCCTCGACGAACCTTCCATCGGGCTGCACCCGCGGGACAACAGCCGGCTGCTCGACACCCTGGCCCGCCTGCGCGACATGGGGAACACGGTGCTGGTGGTCGAGCACGACGCGGAAACGATCGAGCGGGCCGACTACGTGGTTGATCTGGGTCCCGGGGCGGGACGGCTGGGAGGCTTTCTGGTGGCCTCCGGCCCGCCCGAGGCCATCCGGAGGAACCCGGATTCCCTGACGGGGCAGTACCTGGCCGGGGTGCGGCGCATTGAAGAGCCGTCGCGGCGGCGCCGGGGCAACGGCAAGAAGCTGGTGCTGCACGGCGCGCGGGAGCACAATCTGAAGAATCTCGAGGTGGAGTTCCCCCTGGGCGTGTTCCTCGTCGTGACGGGCGTCTCCGGCAGCGGCAAATCGACGCTGGTGAACGACATCGTCTACCGGGCCCTGGCGCGGCAGATCTACCATTCGCGGGAAGAGCCCGGAGCGCACGACCGTCTCGCCGGTGTCGAGCACATCGACAAGGTCGTTCGAATCGACCAGGCGCCCATCGGGCGCACGCCCCGTTCGAACCCCGCGACGTACACCGGTGTCTTCACGCCGATCCGCGACCTCTATGCCATGCTCCCCGAATCGCGGGAGCGGGGCTACAAACCCGGCCGGTTCAGCTTCAACGTCAAGGGCGGCCGCTGCGAAGCCTGCCAGGGCGACGGGCTGAAACGCATCGAGATGAACTTCCTGCCGGATGTCTACGTGACCTGCGACATCTGCCGTGGCCGGCGTTACAACCAGGAAACGCTCCAGGTAAAATACAAGGGCTACTCGATCGCCGACCTGTTGGAGGCTACGGTCGAGGACGCTCTGGGGGTGCTCGAGAACATCCCCCAGATTCAGGCCAAATTGCGGACGCTTCACGATGTCGGCCTGGGTTATGTCCACCTGGGGCAGTCGGCAACCACCCTGTCCGGTGGAGAGGCGCAGCGCATTAAGCTGGCCAGGGAGTTGAGCCGGCGGCAGACGGGGAAGACGTTCTATGTCCTGGATGAGCCCACAACGGGCCTGCACTTCGATGACGTCAACCGGCTGCTGGACGTGCTCAAGCGTTTGGTGGACCTCGGTAACACCGTGGTGGTGATCGAGCACAATCTGGACGTGGTCAAAATGGCGGACTGGATCATCGATTTGGGCCCGGAGGGCGGCGAGGAAGGCGGGAAGGTCGTGGTCGCCGGCACGCCCGAGCAGGTGGTGCGCTCCCGCAAGAGCTACACGGCGCAGGCGTTGTCCAAAGTGCTGAGGAACGGACGGACAAGGTGAGCAAATACAAGCAGCGGCCAATGGATTTCGCGGGGCTCAAGACGGTTCCCATCCGGGAGCGCGGAGGCAAGGTTCGCACGGAGCACTTCGCCCAGCCCTACGTGGCGGGGACCGGGATCAAGGGCTTGATCGATTCGCTGCCGCACATTCTGGCGGCCGATGCTTTCCGCGATCTGGTGGAAGCGATGGTGCGTGCGCGGCGGGCCTCCAAGCCCGTGATCTGGGGCTTGGGCGGGCACGTCATCAAGTGCGGGCTGGCCCCGGTGCTGATCGATCTGATGCGGCGCGGTTACGCCACCGCCTTCGCCATGAACGGCTCGGGCGCCATCCACGATTTCGAGATCGCCATCGCGGGATCGACCAGCGAGGACGTGGAGGCGGTGCTCCCGGACGGCCGTTTTGGCTCGGCCGAAGAGACCGGGCGTGACCTGAACCAGGCCATCGTCGAAGGCGACAAGGACTCCCTTGGCATCGGAGAGGCGCTCGGCCGCCGGCTGGAGCAAAGCGCCGATCCCCGCTATGCCGCCCAGAGCCTGCTGGTGGCCGCCTGGCGTCATTCGACGCCGGTCACCGTACACGTGGCGGTCGGCACCGACACGCCGCACGCGCATCCCGAAGCCGACGGCGCCGCCATCGGCAGGGCGAGCCATCGCGACTTCCGGCTGTTCTGCTCTTTGGCGGCGGAGATGAACGAGGGCGGCGTTTACATTAACCTCGGATCGGCGGTTGTGCTTCCAGAGGTCTTTCTGAAGGCGGTCTCCGTGGTGCGGAACCTGGGGCGTCCGCTGGCCGGCTTCACCACCGCCAACCTGGATTTCATACAACACTATCGCCCCCGGGTGAATGTGGTCGAGCGGCCCCACGTGCAGGCGGGAGGCCGCGGCATCGCGATTACGGGACACCACGAGCTGACGCTGCCGCTGCTGGCGGCGGCGCTCCTCGAGCGTGAAGCATGAGCGAGCGCGAAACCGTCTTCTGGGACTACCACGACCTGCTGCTGTTCGTCGCGGCGTTCTTCCCGGCACTGATGGGCGCGGGGTTGCTGATCCGCGCGCTGTCCGGCATCGGCAAGACGCCTCAATTGCTGGCCGCGCAGTTCCTTGGCTATGCCTTCTGGTTCGGCTTTCTGTACGCGATTCTGCGGTTGAAGCACGGCCGCCCGTTCTGGAAGTCGCTGGGGTGGGTTCGATTCCGCGACCGATTCCTGCAGCATGTCGCTAGCGGCGTGGCGCTGGCGCTGGCTATCGGCCTTTTGGGGGCGCTGCTGCGGACGCCGGATCTGGATACCCCGATGAAGCGGCTTCTCAGCGACCGCTTTTCCGTTCTGCTGGTCGGCGTGGCGGCCGCGACCCTCGGCCCCCTGTGCGAAGAATTGGCTTTTCGCGGTTTCCTGCAGCCGTTGCTGGTGCGCTCTCTGGGCCCCGCGCCGGGCATTGTTCTAACCGCATTGCCGTTCGCGCTGCTGCACGGCCCCGAATACGCGTGGTCGTGGCGCCACGTGCTGCTCATCACCGTGGCCGGCATCTCGTTCGGCTGGATGCGCCACAGAACCGGTTCGACGGCAGCCGCGGCCGTGATGCACGCGGCCTACAATTCCACATTTTTCGCGGCGATGCTTATTGCCGGAAAGGACCTCCCAGCCCGATGGTAGAGACAATTGTTTGGACCGACGCGGGTGTCGTGATGATCGATCAGAGACGCCTCCCCAAAGAAGAGGTGTACGTCACCTGCCGCGACTACCGGGAGGTGGCCGAAGCGATCCGGTCGATGGTCATCCGCGGCGCGCCCGCCATCGGCGTGGCGGCGGCCATGGGCGTGGCGCTGGGGGTACTGGGTGGCGACGCCGATTTCGACGAAGTCTGCGAAACCCTGGCGGGCACACGGCCCACGGCCGTGAACCTGTTCTGGGCCATCGACCGCATGAGAAAACTCCATGAGAGCCTCCGCGGCAAGCCGGCCGGGGAGATACGCGCCCGCCTGGTGGAGGAGGCCCAGCGGATTCGGCTGGAGGATATCGCCATCAACGAAGCCATGGGGCGCAACGGCGCTCCCCTGGTTCCGGACGGCAAGACCGTGCTCACGCACTGCAATGCCGGCGCGCTCGCCACGGCCGGCTATGGCACGGCGTTGGGAGTGATTCGCGCCGCCGTGGCCGCCGGCAAGAAGATCGACGTGTTCGCCGACGAGACGCGTCCCTTCCTGCAAGGCGCGCGGCTTACCGCATGGGAGTTGCTGCACGACGGGATTCCGACGACGATCATCACCGACAACATGGCCGGGCACTTCATGAAGGCCGGCCGCATCGGCTGCGTCATCGTCGGGGCGGACCGGATCGCCGCCAACGGCGACGTGGCCAACAAGATCGGCACCTACTCGGTGGCCGTGCTGGCTAAGGAGAACAACGTGCCGTTCTACGTCGCGGCGCCCATCTCGACCCTGGACCTCACGCTGGCATCCGGCGAGCTGATCCCCATCGAGCAGCGCTCGCCGCTGGAGGTCACTCACGTGTTCGGCGTGGCGGTGGCACCGGAGGGCGCCCCGGTCGAGAATCCCGCCTTCGATGTCACCCCCCATCGTTACGTGACCGCCATCATCACCGAGCGCGGCGTGGCCCGCCCGCCATACGGAGACTCGCTCCGCCGCCTCGTGATAGGGTGAGACTTATGCGCTACTTTCTGGCTCTTTGCGCCGCATCCCTGCTCGTCGCCGCCGGGCCTCTCTCCAATCGCCGGGCGCCCGGATTCTCTTTGATGGATTCCAGCGGCAAGCAGTTCGATCTTCAGGCCTACCGCGGCAAGATCGTCCTGGTTGACATCATGCAGACGAACTGCCCGCACTGCCGTGCCTTCGCCAGGATTCTGGACAGGGTCACGGCGAAATACGGTGACCGGGTGATGGTGCTCTCGGTAGTGAACCCGCCGGACTCGCCCGCGATCGTCGGTCTGTTCCTAAAGGAGATGAAGCCGGCTTTCCCCGTCCTGTTCGACTGCGGCCAGATGGCGATCTCCTATCTGAAAGTGACGCCTCAGAATCCCTCCGTGGATGTGCCGCACCTGTTCATCATTGATGGCAACGGCTGGATCGTGAACGACTACGGCTACGCCGAGGCGACCAAGAGCATCTTCGAGGGGCAGGCACTGTTCACGGAACTCGACCGTTTACTGGCGGCCAAGAAGAAGTAGTGGAGATGACCCTTCTGGCGGCGATGACCTTGCTGGCGGTTGTCACCCGGCCCGCCGCGAACATGTACTCGGGGCCTGGTGAAAGCGCCGATGTGGTCTCACAGGCCATTCTCGGCAGCAACGTGGAACTGCTCGAAGACCGTGGCGGGTGGGTCAGGGTTCGGACCGAGGACCGTTACTCCGGCTGGATGCCCGCCGCGTCATTCCGCCCGCTGAAGCAGGGTGAGACGCCGTACGCCGCCGCTGGCCGTGTGGCGAGAGTCGAGAGCCTGTTCGCCAACCTCTACCAGGAACCGGACGTTACCAGGCATCAGCCGATCATGACGGCGCCTTTCGAAGCGCGTCTGGAGGTCGTCACCGAACCCGATACGGAGAACCGCCGTTGGATGGAGGTCCGGCTTCCCGACAGCCGCCGGGCTTGGATTCAGCGCGGTGACGTCAGCTTCGACTCCGCGCCGCTCGACATCCCGGCCACGATCGCGCTCGCCAGGCGCTTCCTGGGATTGCCCTACCTGTGGGGCGGCACATCCAGCTTCGGTTATGACTGCTCCGGGTTCACCCAGATGCTTCTCCGCCGGCGCGGCGTCGTCATTCCCCGGGACGCCGGCCCGCAGATGCGCTGGGAGGGTTTCCTGCCGGTGGATCGCTCGAAGCTCGAGCCGGGCGATCTGCTATTCTTCGGTTCCTCGGCGGACAAGATTACCCACACGGGCATGTACATCGGGGGCGGAGAGTTCGTCAGTGCGACGACCTGGCTCAGGCCGATGGTGCAGATCAGCCGCTTGGACGACCCGCACTGGTCCTCTCTGCTGGCAGCCTGCCGGAGGCTGAAATGACGCGCCGGGACTGGCTTGGGATAGCCGCTGCCACCGCCGCGCCCGCCGCCCCTGGCGCGACCATCACTACCGAGGTCGTCCGCCTACGCCTGCGCCATACCTGGACCACGGTCATGTCGTCCAGCGACTACCGCGACAACCTGCATCTTCGCTATACGCGCGATGGCGTGACGGGGCTGGGCGAAGGCGCCCCCATCGTCCGCTACCAGGAGGACGCCGTCTCGGCCCGGCGTACCGTGGAGTCGCTCCGTCCGATGTTGCTGTCCGCCGACCCGTGGCAGTTCTCGAAGTTGATGAGTGAAATCTTTCGGCGGGTGAAAGGTCAGTACGCCGCGAAGGCCGCCATCGACATCGCCCTGATGGACTGGGTGACGCAGCGGTTGGGCGTGCCGCTCTATCGCTACCTCGGCCTGGACCCGCGCGGTACGCCGCTGACCACGTTCTCCATCGGCATCGACACGCCCGAGATCACACGTCAGAAGGTGAGGGAAGCCGATCCCTTTCCGATTCTGAAGATCAAAGTCGGGCTGGCAACGGACGAGGAGACCATGGCCGCGGTGCGCAGCGTCACCAAGAAACCGCTTCGGGTGGACGCCAACGAGGGCTGGAAGGACAAAGAGGAAGCCGTCCGCAAGATCAACTGGCTGGAGTCGCAGGGCGTGGAGTTCGTGGAACAACCCATGCCTGCCGCCATGCTGGAGGAGACCCGATGGGTACGGTCCCGCGTCCACATCCCCATCATTGCGGATGAAGCCTGCCTGCACCCGCCGGACATCCCCAAACTGGTGGGCGCCTACGATGGCGTGAACATCAAGCTCATGAAGTGCGGCGGCGTTCAGGAAGCCCTGCGCATGATCGAAATCGCGAGGTCGTTGGGACTGAAGACGATGCTCGGCTGCATGATCGAGAGTTCCATCGGCGTTACCGCCGCCGCCCACCTCTCGCCGCTGGTGGACTACGCCGACCTGGACGGCAACCTGCTCATCGCCAACGACCCCTACACCGGCGTCCAGGTTGTGAAAGGCAAGCTCGTCCTCCCCGCCCGCCCCGGCCTGGGCCTGCGGCCGGCTTCACCCTAGAGAAACCCGCCGCAACTGGCCGCAGGCGGCGAAGATGTCGCGTCCGCGCGGTTTGCTGACGCGGCGGCCTGCCGGGCACCTAGCTTCTTTGTGCCGGCCTGGAGTACTTCTCCCTCACCCGCTGTTCCCTGGCCCGCGCCCTTTCCCAGGCATGCGGAAAGCGCGGGTTCGCAATCGTCCCCGGCGCCTTCGGGTCGTACGGATACTTCTTCTTCAGCTCGTCGATGTCGGCCAGTTCCGCGCCGAAGCCAGGCTTATCCTTCAGGGTTATGTAGCCGTTCTTCGGCGCCAGCGGCTCTTTGAACAGCACGTCCCTCCAGGGGGTATTGGGATATAGGAAGAACTCGCACATGTATCCGTTCGGCACCCCAGCAACCAGGTGCGTGTTGCACATCGTTCCTAGCGCGCTGGTCCAGTTGTGCGGCACGGTCTTGACGCCGTAAAACGCGGCTACGCGCGCCACACGCCAGTTCTCGGTGATGCCGAGCCGGATGGAGTCGGTCTGAATGGCATCGTAGATGTGGCGATCGAGGAACCCTCTTGCCTGGACAAGGTCCCGCAGGTTCTCGCCGCCGAAGAGCATCACGTTCGGCATCCGCTCCTTGATCTTCAGATAATCATCGAACTGGGCCGGGCCGAGGTCCATCATGGGTTGTTCGAACCAGTGAAATTTCAGGTCGTTGATGATGGGGGCGATCGCCAGAGCTTCCTCGAAGGTCCAGGCGTCATAGGCTTTCTTCTCGATGGCGAGTTTAAAGTCCGGCCCGACCGCCTCCCGCAGTTTGCGGCAAACCGTGTTTCCGAGTTTCTCGGGGACCATGCCGGCCTCTTCCCAATCAGTGCCCGGCCGCCACTTAAACGTGTCGAAGCCCAGTTCCTTATATCTCAGCGCCTCCTCGATCAGGGCATCGGTACCGTAAGGTTTTCCGTCGCCCCGGTCGTAGAACGTCCAGTTCACACCGCCGCTGGCATACACGTGAACCGTTGGATTCGGCCGGTTGTCGGTGGCCAGGAGCTTGTACACCGGCATTCCCTTCGCTTTGCCGATGATGTCCCAGCACGCCACGTCGGCGCCGCCGGACAGGCCCAGCAATTCCACATCGAAAGGGTTCCTACCAACGAGGTGCGAAAGATCTCCACCCCCCCGCGCCAGACCGCCCTCCGGCCCCGGTCCGATCCCGACGATTCCCTGGTCAGTGAAGATTTCCAGGATGGACGCGTTCCTGGACACCGTGACAACGGGACCGGCTTCCTCGATGTACTGCCCATTGGGCGCCGTGTAGGTCAGCGGCGTGACGCGCACTCTGGTGATCTTGATGTTCTCGCGGCCGACGCCCTCCAGCAAATGGGTGAAGCTGCCGGACGTTGCCGCAGCGGATGTCGTGTTCCGGCAGCCTCCGCTGGCCAAGAAAGCACCTGCCGTGGCCACTAAGGATCTTCGTGTGAAAGGATGCATGCCAATCTCCCCTCTTATTGTTTCTGACAATAGTTCTCGATCGCTTCCTCATTCCTGATCGCGAGACAGTCAAGCACAATCCGGAACAGCACAGGGTAAAGCGGGGTAGGGTCGCATTTGGTCCGCCCCGTGCGCGTTCGGTCCTATGGGTACCTCTTTAATCCCGATCCGTCGTTGAGGGTGATGTAGCCGTTCTTGGGCCCCATCGGTTTCTTGAACAGCACACGCTTCCAGGGCTTATTCGGATACATGAAGAATTCGCATACGAATCCGCTTGGCATTTCGGCAAATAGATGCGTGTTGCACATCGTCCCGAGCGCGCCGGTCGAGTTGTGCGGCGCGACCTTGATGCCTTGGAAAGCGGCAAGGCGGGCCATGTGCCAGTTCTGAGTCACCGCAAGGCTGATCGTGCCAGCCGGGCAAGCATCGTAGATGCGCTGCGTGAGAAACGGTGTCAGTCCTGGCATCGAAGTTCAGAGTTGCACCATGAGTGGGTTGGGGCGCTGGTAAGAGCCCGGGGCCCAGGGAAACTTCTTTTCCACATCCGGAATCAGTTCGACGCCGTAACCCGGCCGGTCGGGCAGATCCATGTACCCCTTCTTTACCACCAGCGGGTCCTTGAAGATCTCCTCTTTGAGCGGGTTGTATGTCTGGTTCAGCTCGAGCATGTGGCGGCTCGGGCTGGAGGCCACCAGGTGCGCATTGGCGATAGTGGTCAGGCCCCCGTGCCAGTTGTGCGGGCAATGCAGCTTGGCGCGCACATGGGCCATGCGCGCGATGAACCAGTTCTCCGAGAGACCCGTGACGTTGCTGTCCGTTTGCACGATGTCGATCGCGTCGTTCTCGATCCAGGGCTTGATCTCGAACCTCGTCCGGTCACTCTCGCCGCCGGACACCAGGCAGGCCTTCAGCGCCTTCTTGACCGCGATATACTCCTCCATGGTGTTCAGCGGCTGTTCGAACCAGTGAAACTTCAGCTCGTCGAGCAGCGGGCAGAACTCCTGAACTAGCTCCGCCAAGGTCACCGGCTGAGCACGCAGGGTTTCGTGCATCAGGGCCATCTGCGGCCCCACCGCTTCGCGCAGCCTCCGCATGATGGGCATGTACCGTTCCAGCGTCATATCGCTGTATTTCCAGGCGGTGCCAGAGCGGAACTTGAATGCGCTATAGCCCTGCTCTTTGTAGCGCTGTGCTTCCTGGATTAGAAAATCCTCGCCATTGTTGTACCACTCGTGCTCCACTCCGCCGCTGGCGTAGACGCGGATGTGCGGGTCGGGCTTATTATCGGACGCCAGCAGTTTGTAGACAGGCGTGTTCAAAGCTTTGCCGATGATGTCCCAGCAGGCATTGTTGACGCCGGCCCATGCGGCGCCCCTAGCACGCACGGGGACGACGGCCGCGCCGCTGGACGGCCCCGGGTCGCCACCGCAGGCGATGAAGTCCACGTCAAACGGATTCTGGCCGATGAGAAGCGGCTTGATCACCTCTTCGGTGTATTTCTTGATGTTGTCCGGCCCCCCGTAGGGACTGCCTTCGGCGATCCCGACGATCCCCTTGTCCGTGAAAATCTGGCACAAAGCCGCATCGGCCTTCCACACAATGTACCGGTCGGTCCGCCAGAGATTCTTCTTGGGATCGACGTACGACAGCGGAGTGACCTTGATATCCGTGATCTTTATCTGTTCCCGCTTGAACCCCTCGGACGGGTGCGCCAAACCGGCTTCTTGTGCGGCCTCCCGTTTCGCCTGCGGCGAGCCGGCTCCCGATAGCAGCCGGCTCCATAACATGCCGGGGGCCGCTCCGGCCCCCACGAAGAAAGACCTTCTTGTCGTCAGTCGCATTAGAACAATCCTTCTGAAATCAGGGTTTCACCATGAGCGGGTTGGGGCGCTGGTAAGAGCCCGGAGCCCAGGGAAACTTCTTTTCCACGTCCGGAATCAGTTCGACGCCGTAACCCGGCCGGTCGGGCAGATCCATGTACCCCTTCTTGACCACCAGCGGGTCCTTGAAGATCTCCTCTTTGAGCGGGTTGTATGTCTGGTTCAGCTCCAGCATGTGGCGGCTCGGGCTGGAGGCCACCAAGTGCGCATTGGCGATAGTGGTCAGGCCCCCGTGCCAGTTGTGCGGGCAATGCAGCTTGGCACGCACATGAGCCATCCGCGCGATGAACCAGTTCTCCGAGAGACCCGTGACGTTGCTGTCCGTTTGCACGATGTCGATCGCGTCGTTCTCGATCCAGGGCTTGATCTCGAACCTCGTCCGGTCGCTCTCGCCCCCGGACACCGAACAGACCTTCATCGCCTGCCTGACCGCGATGTACTCTTCCATGGTGTTGAGCGGTTGCTCGAACCAGTGGAACTTCAGCTCATCGAGCAGGGGACAGAACTTTTGAATGACCTCTTCAAGCTTCACTCCCTGCGAACGCAGCGTCTCGTGCATCAGGTCCATCTGCGGTCCCACCGCTTCCCGCAGCCTCCGCATGATGGGCATGTACCGGTCCAGCGTCATATCGCTGTATTTCCAGTCGGTGCCAGAGCGAAACTTGAAAGCGGTGAAGCCCTGCTCCTTGTACTTGAGCGCCTCTTCAATGAGGGTTTTGTCGCCGTTGTTGTACCACTCGTGGTAATCTCCGCCGCTGGCGTAGATGCGAATGTGCGTGTCAGGTCTCGTGTCCCTTGCCAGCAGCTTGTACACCGGCGTGTGCAACGCCTTGCCGATGATGTCCCAGCAGGCGTTGTTGACGCCGGCCCAGGCGGCGCCGACCGCACGGTTGACCGGGTCCATGCCGGCGCCACCAGCCGCGCGTGAGGGCTGCGGCGGGACGCCGAATGCGATGAAGTCCACATCGAAGGGATTCTGGCCAACGAGAAGCGGCTTAATCTTCTCTTCGGTGTATTTCTTGATGTTGTCCGGCCCTCCATAGGGACTGCCTTCGGCGATCCCGACGATCCCCTTGTCCGTGAAAATCTGGCACAAAGCCGCATCGGTCTTCCACACAATGTACCGGTCACCCCGCCAGAGATTCTTCTTGGGATCGACGTACGACAGCGGAGTGACCTTGACATCCGTGATCTTTATCTGTTCCCGCTTGATCCCCTCGGACGGGTGCGCCAAACCGGCTTCTTGTGCGGCCTCCCGTTTCGCCTGCGGCGAGCCGGCTCCCGATAGCAGTCGGCTCCATAACATGCTGTAGGCCGCTCCGGCGCCCACGAAGAAAGACCTTCTTGTCGTCGCTCGCATCAAAATACTCCCCCTTGGAAAATCCGTCGGCTGTCCTTCCCAACAATGGCTGGCGGTCTAGAAGATGACCCGCAGCGTCAATTCGGTCTGCCGAGGCGCGTTTGCCTGGCTGCTGATGGTCCCGAATGCCGCGTTGCCGAAGGTCGTATTCGGGCCGCCGAAAATGGGATGGTTGGGGAAGTTGTATTGCGTCGCCCGGAATTCCGCCTTCAACCTTTCCATAATCGTGAATGTCTTTGAGAGCGTGAGGTTGATGGAATTGTTGCCCGGCGCGCGCACGGTGCCGATTCGCGGCGCAAGGTTGCCCAGAGTGAAGTTGGGCGGACGCGAGAACACCGTCGTGTTGAAGTAATGGTTCAGCCGGGAGGTGATAGAGCCGGTCACGCCCTCGGCCGGGTTGCCCGCCACGTTGGGCCGGACCGAGTTGCTGACGTAGGTCCCGCCGGAAACTCCGAAGGCCACTGGGGTCCCACCTTGGAAGACGATCGACGTGGAGAGCTGCCAGCCGCCGATTATCAGGTCCGCCGGTCGGCTGATGTTCGCCAGGAACTGGCGCCCGCGGCCCACGGGCAATTGCCAGGCGAGCGCCGCGGAAAATCTGCTCGGTACGTCGATGGGGTCGAGCGCCCGCTCAGGTTTCCGGTTGTAGATATTCTGCGGGTTGTGCAGGTTGCTGATGTTCTTCGAGATGGTGTAAGACACCACGCCGGAGAAGCCTTGCGCCATGGCCTTCACCAGGCTGATTTGGAGCGAGTGGTACGAACTCTCCCCCAGGGCCGGCTGTACTCGCGTAACGCTGGTGAACTGCGGGTAGGGCCGCAGCAGTTGCGCCCGTTGCACCGTCGTGCCGGTCAGCGAACCCGTAGTGAGGATTCCGTAAAACGGGTTCTGGACCGTCTGGGTCAGCGCGCTGCCCTGCGAAAAGTCTTCAGTGGGAACCTGGTTGATGTTGTAGTCGGGCGCTTTCAGGCGCAGCCCGCGGCTGCCCACGTACCCGATGGTGATCACGCTGGAAGAAGGCAGAGCCCGCTGGATATTGAAGTTCCAGGAGTGGAACTGGGGGTACACGTCGCCAGGTTCCGCGTAAGAGATGCCCTGGCCGACGAACGTGCTCAGCCCCTGTGAGTTGCCGACCACGGGAAGCTGCCCGCCCGGGATCGGGTTGCTCAGCCGGTTCAGGAGCGTGTAACCGTCGGTGCTGCTTACCCACGGCGTACTCACGGTGTAGCCGGTCGTGATTAGGTTCGTGACGATTGGGATGTAGCTAAGCGAGTACCCGCCTCGCAACACCGTTTTCTGGTTCAGCGAGTATGCAAACCCAATGCGCGGCGAGAAATTGTTCCAGTCTCCGTTAAACAGTCCCCTGGGCACTCCGCCGACACCCGCGTAAAGCAGTCCGCCGCGCAGATCCAGCCCCGGTACGTTCAGCGGGCTGGGAGTGTTGTAAGCGAAGCCGCGTACCGAGCGGTTGAAGCGCTCCGTGCGTGGAGTCTCATATTCCCAGCGCAGGCCGAGGTTCAATGTCAGCTTGGGGGTTACCCGGAAGTCATCCTGGAAATATAGAGCGTAGTAAACGTTCTGTGAGGAGACGCCGGTGCCGGTCGGAATCGAGCCGCTGCCGAAACCGACCAGCAGGGAGGCCAGGCCGAAACCGCCCGTCGGCGTCGAAGCGTTGGGTCCGCCGGTTTGGTTCACACCGAAACTAAAGGTGCCGGTCGGCGCCGAGTTGCTAAAGTAGTTTCCGCGGATTACGCGCAGCTCTCCGCCGGTCTTGAATAGGTGCTTACCCATGCTGATCGTGACCGCATCCGCCGTGTTGAAGCTGGTGCCAGGGTTCGCACCGAAACCGCCATTGCCCAGCCCACTCATGTCGTTAACGCTGATCTGCGGAAAGACTTTCCCCTGCAGGCCCGAATTCAGGAACGCCTGTGAGAACCCCAGCGGAGACACGTCGAATCCGCTCGAGAACGGGGTGGTCGTATTATCCCCGCGCGCCACTCCGAAGCGGAAGTCCGCTGCGATGTGGGGGCTGAAGATGTAAGTATCGCTGATCGCCAGGCCTTTGTTCGGGCGCTGGTTCGTGTAGTTGCCCGGGGAGGCGATCCCGGTGAAGTTATAGGGGTTGCCTACGGTACCGGGTCCGAAGTTCAGGCGCACGAACATCTGCTGCTTGGAGCTGATGGTGTGGTCGAACTTCATAGTGGTGATGTCGTACGACCCCCTGAACTTCGTGCCCTCCGCGTAGTTGCCCACCCAAGCGGCACCCGAGGGTGTGATGTTCGGGTTTGGATAATAATCCATGAGCTTTTTTCCCACCGGATCCTGAAGCGAATCGGGAATCAGGTTGTTCATGAACGGGTCGCGCGTCGGGACGTTGTTCACCATCCGGAGTGAGAAAGGGTCGTAGATGATGGCCGACACCTCGGAGAAATCGCCCGTCCGCATCTTCGGGGTCGGCACGTTGTACCTGCCGCTCTGAGCCTGGCTCTGGCGCAATCCTTCGTAATTGACGAAGAAAAACGTACGATTCTTGCCGTTGTAGAGCTTGGGGAAATAGACCGGCCCGCCCAGGCTGAATCCGAACATATTCACCTGGTATGTGGGCAGCTTCTGGCCGGCGATGTTGTTGAAGAACAGGTTGGCGTCCATCTTGCTGTTGCGCAGATTCTCGTACAGCGTGCCGTGCGGGCTATTGGTGCCCGATTTGATGACCACGGACATGATGCTGCCGCTCGACTTTCCGAACTCGGCCGGCAGGGTGCCCATCTGCAGCTTGAACTCCCCCACGGAGTCGACCGGCGGAACGTAGCCGTTGATGTAATAGCCGCGGTTCACGTCAATCATGTTCGGCACGCCGTCCACTGCCGTGTCGCCCGTGCCCACCGGCGATCCGTTCGCCGAGTAGCGTTGATTGTTGGCCTGGTCGATGGGCCGGACGTCGTCCGAGAACTTGTCTCCCAGGCTCACATTTTCAATGCCCGCCGCCAGCACGAACATGGTCAGGCTGCCGTGGCCTTTGATGGGAAGGCTGTCGATGATCTCCCTTCGAACCAAGGTCCCCAGCGTACTTGACTCCGCGGCAACCGCGACGGCGTTCGCCTCCACGACGATCTTCTCCGAAGTTGCCCCCAAGCTCAGGGCAATGTCCAGACGCACATTGTCGTTGACGCTGAGCTTGATGCCGTCGCGCGTCTCGGTTTTGAAACCGGCGGCTTGCGTCGTGACCGAATATGTCCCGGGTGTCACGAATTGGAACACGTAGTGGCCCTCGTTGTCGGAGACTGTCTTGCGTCCGACAAACGTCTCGACGTTCATCAGCGCGATCTGCGCTCCCGGCACCACAGCCTTGTTGGGATCGAAGACCGTACCCTGGAGCGTAGCCCGGAACTCCTGGGCCGAAACCAGAGAAAACGAGAGCAAGAAAACTGTCACTAAACTTCGCATGGCGAACCTCCTCACCAAAACTGCAGATCACGCCCTGCGACTGGCGTCCCGGCCGGCCTTGTCGCGATCAGAGAGCCGGCATTCCGACTTCTCGGCTGACGAGTGACTAACCCGAGATTTCCGTCTTGCCATCCTGGCCGGCACTCAGTATACAACCACCCGCCCACATTGGAGCCTTTTTTTTCCATCCTTTTTAGCCAATCCAGCTGCGCGAGGAAGGGGCTACTGCTGCCTCCTCCGGGTGTGGAGAAGCCCGGAAGTGCTTCATTTGAAGCGACTTCTCACACAGATCTCCATGTCCCATCCTTCCTTTGGCCTGTTTGTTTCCCCGCCGCCCGGCCTTCGGTCTCCATGTTCGTGACAATGAATGCCACGCGAGGGAACAGTTCCCCAAAGTGGAACTCCACTTTCGCGACCATCCGGCGTGCCGGCTTCCAGCTCCCGGCTTGGTAGAGAAAGCTCTTGTACCAGACCACCGGCTTGTGGCTGGGCCTCCCTATCGGTCGCGTCAACAACTCCGCAACGTCCCCAAAGAGCTGAAACGGTACATTTTGTTTCTCACCCATTGATGTTGGTCTCCGGGGCGTGCCGATTACATCCAAACCAGCCTGAATACAGGCGTCGGAGTATCTCACCAAACCGCATGAAAATGTCTAAATCGGAAAATCGGGGTCGTGTTCTCCGCCACAACTGAGAGGCAGGGAAAAGAAGGGCTGGGGAGAAACCAGCGGACCGGTGAGATGGTCGGCGGAGGAGCACGCCTGGGCACCCTGGTAGAAAGGGGGCGGGAAGGGCACCGTTCTCGGGGTCATCACGGGCGCGGCCGGGGGCGTGGCGGTGCGGGTTATCACCAAAGGCAAGGAAGTCGAAGTACCGGCGGAAACCCTGCTGACGTTTCGGGCCGAGGCGCGTCTGCGCCTGGCGTGGTGAGACGGAGTCCTTTATTGGACGCTCATGCGCTTCAACTGGCCGCAACCGGCGAAGATGTCGCGGCCGCGCGGCTTGCGGATGAAGCAGGGGAGCGCTTTGCGCACGATCGCCTGAAAGGCCAGGACGCGCTCGGGGTCCGGGCTTTCAAACGGGATTCCCGGCCCCGGATTCAGCGCGATCAGATTGAGCTTGCACTTCAAAGGAGACAAGAGCCGGACCACGCGCCGCGCGTCCGCATCGCTGTCGTTGACACCCTTGAGCAGGGCGTATTCGAACGTCAACCTCTCCCACGGCCGCAAGGGATAGGCGCGGCAGGCATCGAGCAGGTCTTTGAGGTGGTACTTGCGCGTGATCGGCATCAGCTCGCGGCGCTGCTCCTCGGTCGAAGCGTTGAGAGAGACCGCCAGCTTGGGGCGAACCGGCTCGCGCCCAAGCTCCTCCATTTTCGGGATGATGCCGGAGGTCGAAAGAGTAATCCGCCGCTGGGACAAACCCACGCCGGCTTCGTCGGTCAGCAACCGCGTGGCTTTGACCACGCTGGCGAGGTTCAGCAGGGGCTCGCCCATGCCCATCATGACCACGTTGACGCGGCGGCCGGCTGGCGCCAGACGGTTGTCCGAGGCCACTAGCAGCACCTGACCGACAATCTCGCCTGCTGTAAGGTTGCGTTCCAGCCCCATCAGGGCAGTCATACAGAACTTACAGTCCACCGGGCAGCCGACCTGGGTTGAGATGCAGATGGTGTCGCGCGCCTCCTCGGGCATGAGCACGGCTTCCACCGTTCGACCGTCGTCCAGTCTGAGTAAGTAGCGCCTGGTGCGGTCCGCGGATTCGAAGCGCTGGTCGATTTCGGGCATCCCGATCTGGAACCGTGCTTCCAGCTCACGCCGCAGCGAGGCGGGCAGAACTGTCATTTCGCTGAAGACACGTGCCTTATGGCGATAAACGGCTTCATAGATCTGCTGGGCGCGGTAGGCCGGCTGATCCGATCCGAGCACTTCCCGGATCTCCGTAATCTCTAGTCCCAAAAGGACTTGCGCCATACCACCAGTCTAGCATCCCGCTGTGAGACAATAGAATTAAAGGAGCGTAAGCTCCCACTTACATGTCCACCCCAAGCCCAAATAGCCGTGACGTCTCGGTTTCTACGCTCGCGAACGGCATCCGGCTGATAACGGAGACAATACCGCACGTCCGATCGGTCGCGGTCGGGATCTGGATGGGGACTGGCTCCCGGCAGGAGACACCGGACGAGAACGGCATCTCGCATTTCATCGAGCACATGGTGTTCAAAGGGACCACCACGCGCTCGGCCGAGGACATTGCCCGGTCGGTGGACTCCATCGGCGGCAACCTGGACGCCTTCACGGCGAAGGAGATGGTCAGCTTCAACGCCAAGGTGCTGGACGAGCACCTCCCGACGGTCTTCGACATCCTTTCGGATCTGGTCCTTCACCCGCTTTTCAAGGCGGAGGACATCGAGAAGGAGAAAGGCGTCGTTCTGGAAGAGCTGAAGATGGAGGCCGACAACCCGGAGTACCTGGTTCACGAGATTTTCTCGAACAGTTTCTGGAAGGACCATCCGATCGGCAAGCCCATCCTCGGGACACGTGACACGGTGAAGCGCTTCTCACGGGAATCGATCGAGGGTTACTACCGCAGGTTCTATGTCCCCTCGAACATCGTGATCACGGCCGCGGGCAACCTGGATCACGGCAAGCTGTTGGAGGTTGCCAGAGACAGGTTCGAGGCGCTGTCCCCCAATGGCGCTGTTCCCTCCAGTTCGGCGCCGTCCACGCACGCCCGGCTGAGCCTCCGGCACAAGAAGTCGCTCGAGCAGGTCCACCTCTGCCTGGGTGTGCCCTCTTACCCGATCCCGCACGAAAAGCGGTACGCCACCTCCGTGCTCAATACCGTTCTGGGGGGCGGCATGAGCTCCCGCCTGTTCCAGAACATCCGCGAGAAGCGCGGGCTGGCTTACGCCGTCTTCTCCGAAATATCGGCTTACCGGGACACTGGCTGCGCCACGGTTTACGCCGGGACCTCCCGGGAGTCGGCGCGGGAAGTTGTGCGCTTGATTCTGGAGGAATTCCGGCGGCTGAAGGAAGAACGTGTGATGGACGAGGAACTTCGCCGCGCCAAGGACAACCTGAAGGGCTCACTTCTGCTCGGCCTGGAATCGACGCCCAGCCGCATGGCGAACCTGGCGCGCCAGCATCTCTACTTCACCCGTTTCTACACGCTGGACGAAATGGCCGAGAGCATCGAGAAGGTTACGGCCGACGAACTCCAGCAAGTGGCGCAGGCGTTCTTCCAACCGCGCCATGTGGCTCTGTCCATGGTTGGCAAGCTCGAAGGCGTCCGGATCTCGCGTGAAGACCTGGTCTGCTGAGCGGGGTCCGGGTTCAAGGTACACTATAAGGTTTTGATGATGCGCAAGACTGCCCCAGCACTGTGTATCCTGCTATGCTGCGTGGCGGCGGCTTCCGCCGTCGATTTCGCATCACTCCAGCCCCAGGGCTACATCAACGATTTCGCCGGAGTAATCGCCCCCCCGACCCGAGCGGTCCTGGAGCAGTATTGCACCCGTGTCGAGGCCCTGACAGGCGCTCAGATTGCGGTGATCACGATCAGCACCCTGGCGGGGGAGCCGATCGAGGACGTCGCCAACGACATCTTCAGCAAGTGGGGGATAGGGAAGAAGGGAAAGGACGAGGGTATCCTGCTCCTGCTCGTCACGCAGGACCGGCAGATGCGTTTGGAAGTCGGCTACGGGCTGGAGCCGGTCATCCCCGACGGTTTCGCGGGCAGCGTCCTGCGGGCGATGCGGCCAGCCCTGAAGGAGTCGCGCTTCGGGGAGGCCGTCGCGGAGGCTTTGAACGTCATCGGGACGCGGATCGCGCAGGCGAAGGGTACTACCATCGACGCACCGCTGCCCAGGAGCGCCACGCCGAGCCAGCCCTCTAACCCGATGCCGGCGATACTGTTCGGGGTTGTCGCTCTGATGTGGCTTCTGGCGGCGGTCGGCGGCGGCCGGAGGCGAGGCTACCGGGGTTCCGGGACTGGCCTCGTCACCGGCATGATCCTAGGCAGCATTCTGGGCCGCGGCTTCGGGTCGGGCTCAGGTGGCGGCGGCTTTGGCGGCTTCGGTTCCGGAGGCGGATTCGGCGGGTTCGGCGGTTTTGGCGGAGGCTCCTCCGGAGGCGGCGGTGCTTCCAGCAGTTGGTAACCTGGTGCGGCCATGGAACGAGTCTTGAACCAGTTGGTAGAGCGGTTGAACAAAGCCTATGGGGAGCGCCTGGTCTCCGTGGTGATGTATGGATCGGCGGCCGTGGGTGATCACCATGCGCGTTTCTCCGACATCAATATCCTCTGCGTGCTTCGCGAGGTGACGCCACGGGAGCTGAGCGAATCCGCACAGGTTTTCCAGTGGTGGGAGCGGAAGGGCAACCCCTCGCCGCTGCTTTTCGGCCTGGAGGAGCTAAGGGCCTCCACGGACTGCTTCCCCATTGAGTTCCACGACATCCGGGAGCGGCACAGGATCCTTTATGGGGAGGATGTCGTCCAGGATCTGGAGATAGACAAGTCCTTCTATCGCGCGCAAGTCGAGCACGAACTGCGCGCGAAGCTGCTCAGGCTGCGGCAGAAGGCGGCCGGAGTTCTGGCCGCGAGGGACCTGCTGCTGGGACTCCTGGCCGACTCGATCTCCACGTTCTGCGTCCTGTTCCGTCACGCCCTGTTGCTTCACGGGGCGGAGGCGGCCTTCGAGAAGAGGGCGGTCATCGACCAGGCAGCGGCGCGGTTTGGAATCGATCCATCTCCATTTCAAACGCTGCTTGACCTTCGCGAGAGGAAGATCAAGGCCCGGGAGGTGCAGCCTGCCCGGCTGTTTGAGGAGTATCTAAGGCAGATCCAGGTGGTTGTTGACGCAGTCGATCGTTTGGAGAAGTGAGGCGGATATGAAGATCTTTCTGATTGTGCTCGGTGTGCTGGTGTTGCTGGGGCTCATGTTCGGAGTCCAGGCCAAGAACACCTACAACGATCTCTACGGCCAACGGGAAGGCATCAATGGGCAGTGGGCCCAGGTGGATGTCGCCCTCCAGCGTCGGGCCGACCTGATTCCGAACCTGGTCGAGACCGTGAAGGGTTTCGCCAAGCAGGAGAAGGGGATCATGGAAGCGGTCGCCAACGCCCGCGCGGGCCTGCTGAACGCCCGCACGCCTCAGGAGAAGATCGAAGCCAACGGGCGGCTGGATACGGCGCTGGGACGGCTCCTGCTGGTGGTCGAGAACTACCCCAACCTCAAGTCCAACGAGAACTTCCTGCGACTCCAGGACGAACTGGCGGGCACGGAGAACCGCATCGCCGTGGAACGCAGGAGGTACAACGAGAGCGTGCAGAAGTACAACACCAGCATCGGGCTGTTTCCGAGCAACATCGTTGCCTCGCTGTTCGGCTTCCAGAGGAACAACGCGTATTTCAAAACCGAACCCGCGGCGCGCGTGGTACCGAAGGTGGCGTTCTAGGGGCAGACGATCGTCTTCCGTCGTCTGCCACGCCGCAGGCCACAGACTACGATGGCCTGCGCCACTAGCTGCCCCTGCCCTCCATGTCTGCAGCCTCGAGAGACTCCAATTCCTCCGCCTGTTCCGAGTGCCGCTTCAGGACTCGGATCGCATTGCTGGAACTGAAGCCCGCCAGCCGCAGCTTGCGGTAGGCGGCGGCGAGGTGACGCGGGTCGGCAAGGTAAGCGCCCAGCGGTGTTTTGCGGTACTTGCGTTCCAGGTAAGTTTCGATGAGCCGAACCTCGTCCACTTCGCCGTAAGCGGCTTTCACGGCCTGGTCGGCCACGGCTGGCGCCACACGCTTCTGGCGCAGGTCGCGGAGCACGCGCGACCTGCCAAAACCCTGGCTCTCGAGTCGCGAGGAGGCGAACGACTGGGCGAACCGGCGATCGTCCAGGTAGCCGTACTGTTTGAGCCGGGAGAGCACATGGTCCACGTCGTCCTGACGCTCGGCGCGCCGGCGCAGCTTCTCCCGCAGTTCCGCGACCGAGTGCGCCCGGCCCCCGAGGGCTCGCAGGGCGTACTCCCAAAGCGCTTCTGGTCCCAGCCGGCGTGGCGTGTGTTGAGCCATGAGGAGCTTCTCTATGTTAGTATGCGGATGGAAGTATCGGTAGTGAGCGTCGTCAAAGAGGAAAGTTGCCATGGCTGACGAGAACAAGATCACATATTTCATTCTGGGCTTCGGCATCGGTGTCGCCGTGGGGATTCTGTTTGCGCCCCATTCGGGCGAAGAGACGCGGGAACTGCTGCGTACCAAGGCAGACGAAAGCAAGGAGTACTTGAAGAAGCGCGGCGAAACTCTCTACGGTTCGGCCGGCGATCTGGTGGAGAAGGGCAGGAGTGCGGTTGCCCGCCAGAAAGAGCAGTTGGCGGCCGCCGTGGAGGCCGGCAAGCAAGCCTACCGGGAAACTGTTGCCAAGGCCCCGGGCGAGGCGCCGGCGACCGAAAGCTGAGCAAATCGGCCGCGAGGCCCACGGGATACCTGATCGTTCATGAGCCCAGATGCTTTGCTGTACTTGATGGCCGGCGCCATCCTTATCTCGGCGAGTGCCCTGGTGTTGCAGACTTGCCTGTTCCTGGGGTCGTACAAGTCTACTAAGGCCATTCGGGAGCAGGTGGCCGTCATCGCGGGTCAGACCGAGTCGTTTGTCGAATCGGCGCAGCGCACTCTTGAGCACAGCCGCAAGCAGATCTCGGAGGTCGCCACGAGGGCCGGTGAAGTCCTCGATTTGGCCCACACGCAACTCGTGCGGGTGGACGAAGTGCTAGGCGAGGCCACAACGCGCGCCCGAATCCAGATGGACCGCGTCGAGTTTATCCTGGACGATGCGATCGGCAAGCTGGACGAAACCGCCGCGCTATTGAACAAAGGCATCCTGCGGCCGGTCCGCGAGATTAACGCCGTGGCGGCGGGGGTCCAGGCCGCCCTGAGTTACCTGTTCAGTGGCAAGCGGCTCACGGTGGAACGCGCCACCCACGACGAGGAGATGTTCATCTAGACCGCTCCTTCACGGTCGCGGCTGCATGATCGACATTCATTCTCACATCCTGCCAGGCATGGACGACGGCTCTCCTGACCTGGAGGAGAGCCTTGCCATGGTCCGGCTAGCAGCGGAGGCCGGGACCACGGATCTGGTGGCCAGCCCCCACTCCGATTTGCAGTTCGCCTTCGATCCCGTTCTGGCCGAGAGCAAGATCGCCGAGCTCTCCCTGGCCTGTGAAGGCGTGGTCCGGATCCACTACGGCTGCGATTTCCACCTCCACTATGAGAACGTCCAGGACGCCCTGGCGAACCCGTCCAAGTACGCCGTCAATCACAAGCGCTATGTGCTCGTCGAGCTTTCCGAACTGCTGCTCGTCAAGACCACGGACGAGGTGTTAGAACGTATGCGCTCGGCCGGCATGATCCCGATCATCACCCACCCCGAGCGGAACACCGTTCTGCAACACCGCATCGAGAAGCTGGAAAGCTGGGCCGCCGACGGATGCTGCGTTCAAGTGACGGCCCAGTCCCTGCTCGGCCGGTTTGGCAGGAAGGCGCGTGCGTTTTCCGTGGAGCTTCTCAAACGCGGGCTGGTGCATTTTGTGGCCAGCGACGGGCACGACTGCAAGAACCGGCCGCCGCGGCTGGATTACGCCTTCGGCTGGGTGCGAGACGAATTTGGCGCCGCAACCGCGGAGCGTCTGTTCACCTCCAATCCCGCGGCGGTGCTGGCTGGCGAGCCGCTGCCGCCGGCGGACCTGGAAGCCGAAGGCACGCCACGGAAGTGGTGGCAGCCGTGGAAGTGAGGACAGTCCTCCCTTATTGCTCTAGACTGTAGCTATGAGATGGCTAGCGGTCCTCCTGCTTGCCTTGCCGGCGAGCCTGTGGGGCTGGAACGGCAGCGCGGCCGAAACCGTCAAAACCCCCGGCCTCCGCAAGCCGGTCGAAATCCTCCGCGACCGCTGGGGCGTTCCCCACATCTACGCCTCCACCGTCCACGACCTCTTCTTCGCCCAGGGCTACATCACCGCCAAAGACCGCCTGTTCCAGATTGACCTCTGGCGGCGTATCGGCACCGGCAAACTCGCCGAGGTGCTCGGTCCCTCGGCCGTCCCCCGCGACACCCTCGCGCGCGCCGTCAACTTCCACGGTGACTGGAATGCCGAGTGGGCCGCCTACAGTCCCGACGCCAAGACCATCGTTACTGCCTTTGCCGAAGGCATCAACGCGTACATCGAAAACACCGCCGGCAAATACCCCGCCGAGTTCGCTCTCGCCGGCTACGTTCCCGGCCTATGGGCGCCGGAGGATTGTCTGAGCCGCGTCGCCGGACTCACCATGACCGGCAACCTCTCCCGCGAGGTCGCCCACGCTGAAGACATCCAGCGCTATGGCCTCGCGCGCGCGCTCGAGTTCATCCGCATCGAGCCCAGCGTTCCCCTCGAAGTCCCCCAGGGTCTCGACCTCACCGCCATCACCAGCGACATTCTCGACGCCTACCGGCAGACCGTTGGCCCCGTTCTCCTCACCACCGAGCAGGGCAGCAACAACTGGGTCGTCGATGGCTCCATGACCGTCAGCGGCCGTCCGCTCCTCGCCAACGACCCCCATCGTCCCGTCCGGTTGCCGTCCCTCCGCAAGACTGTGCACCTGGTGGGCCCGGGTGGAATGCCATCGGCGCCGGCGAACCGGGCCTCCCCGGCATTGCCCTCGGCCACAACGAAAACGTGGCCTTCGGATTCACTATCGTCGGCATCGATCAGCAGGACCTCTACGTCGAAACCCTCAACCCCGACCGCCCCGGCGAATACCGCTACCGCGGAACCTGGAAGAAGTTCGAAACCATGGAGCAGAAACTCGCCGTCAAGGGACGCGGCGAGCAGGCCATCACCCTCCGCTACAGCGTCCACGGACCCGTCATCCACGAAGACCCCACCCGCCATCGCGCCTTCGTTTTGCGCTGGGTGGGCAGTGAACCTGGTACCGCCGGCTACCTCGCCGGCCTCGCCCTGGCGCGCGCCCGCGACTGGAAGGAGTTCCGCGCCGCCATGGCCTACTACCGCGTCCCTGGCGAGAACCTCGTTTACGCGGATACCAAGGGCAATATAGGCTGGCAGGTCGGCGGCCTCACCCCCATCCGCGAAGGCTGGTCCGGACTCCTTCCCGTGCCCGGCGAAGACGGCCGCTACGAGTGGCAGGGCTACCGCAAGTCTGATGAGCTGCCTTTCGAGTTCAATCCCCTGCGCCACTACATCGCCACTTCCAACAACAACATCCTGCCCCCCGGCTACTCCATCCCCCTCGGCTACGACGGATGGGCTCTCCCCTTCCGCGTTGGCCGCGTGCGCGAAATGCTCTCAAGCGGCGCCAAGCTCGACGTCCAGGACTTCGAGCGCATGCAGCAGGACGTCACCTCGCTGCCTGCCCGCCGCTTCCTCCAGGTCCTGAAGCGCTGGCATCCCGACCCCGGCAGCCGCGCCGCGAAAACTGTCGAAGAACTGCTTTCCTGGGACGCCGTGCTGCGCGCCGATTCGCGCCCCGCCCTCATCTACGAAGTCTGGATGTCCCAGCTTCCCGTCGCCGTCTTCGCCGACGCCGCCGCGCGGTCCGATCTCGAGGCCCTGCTGCGCGCGCTCGAAACCAAACCCAACCCCTCCGCGCTCGCCAAGTCCCTCGACGCCGCCCTCGGTCAAATCGAAAAGCAGCTCGGCCCCGACTGGTCGAAATGGCAATGGGGCGACCTCCACCAGATCACCTTCGCCCACCCGCTCGGCAAGCGCGAGTACCAACTCGGTCCCGTCGCCCGGCCCGGCGATGCCAACACCGTCAACGCCACCAGCGGCGCCAACTTCCGGCAGACCAACGGCGCCTCCTGGCGCGAAATCCTCGACGTTGGCGACTGGGACCGCTCCGTCATGACCAACGTTCCCGGCGAATCCGGCGACCCCAACAGCAAGCATTACAGCGACCTCCTCCGGGACTGGGCCGCCGGCCTCTACCACCCCATGCCCTTCACCCGCAAAGCCGTCCTCGCCGCCACCGAAGAACGCATCCTCCTCACCCCCTGAGACCGCGCGGGGTGGTGGGAAGGGGGCTGAGTGCGCAAGCCGGCCCTCATACTCGAAGCGGCCCACCGGAATCCCGGTTAGACTGTAAGCATGGTGCGTTGGCTTGCGGCCCTCTGTCTCAGCTTGCCGGCGAGCCTGTGGGGCTGGAACGGCAGCGCCGCCGAACTTGCCAGCCAGATGCGCGAGGCGGGCCTGGACCGGGACGAGTGCTACCGGGTCCGCGACTTGGCTTTCTCCAAGGAGGACCTGCGCTTCTATTTCACCGACGGCTACCTGATTTTCGGGAAGTCCGTGGACGGCCGCAGGCGTTCGGCCGTTTTCGCCGCGGAGGTTGAAGCGGGAGACGCCGAAATCCTGGTCTTCCCTCCCACCCGCAGCGAGAGAATGTCGCTGGCCCTCGCCACCAAGTCGCCGAACCTCAACGAGCACTTCAAGCTCGCCGTGATGCTCTTTTCCGACGACACCTACGAGGTTCTGTCCAGGCAAATCGCCGAGGCGGGCGAGTCTCTCAAGAGCCCGGAGATGGGAGCGTTACTGGAAGAGAAATGGAACCCGGTCGTGAACAATATCACCTCGAGTTTCGAGACGCGACTGGTGGCGGACGCTCTTTCCGCGGCCGGACCCGCATCCGGCTTCCTGTTCACGACGGTGACCGGCGATACGCTGGGCAACTTCGATGTCCTCTACGACGCTCGCGCGAGCGAACAGATCGACATCGGCCGTGTCACCCTTCGCGATAACACTTCCTATTTCGATATCTGGACCCGTTTCGAAGGCCGGTCGTTCCGCAACAAGTCCCGCGCCGCTGCCGCCGAGGAGTTCCACTTGAGCAACTACCGCTTGGATGCGGTGCTCGATCCGGACCTCACGCTGAAGGTTACGACCAGAGTGACGCTGACACCCGCGCAGAGCGGAACCAGGGTTCTGGCTCTTGACCTGTCGCCGCGGATGCGGCTGACCGGGGCATGGGTGAATGGCGCGGCGGCGGAGTGCTTCCAGCATGACGCTCTGCGCGAGCGCCTGCTGAGTGGCGGAGATTCCGCCTTTCTTGTTGCTCCCACCGGCCCCCCTGGAGCGCGGCAAGTCTTACGAAATCGAATTCCGGCACGAAGGCAAAGTGATTCAGTCCGCGGGCAACAACGTCTATTTCGTCGCCTCACGCGAAAACTGGTATCCCAACCTTCCCAATGAATTCGCCACCTACGATGTGTACTTTCGATATCCGAAGAACCTCGATTTGGTCGTGGCTGGTGAAGTGGTGGACCAGGGCACGGAGGGCGACTACGGTTATACCCACCGCCGGATCAACACGCCCGTTCGGTTCCTAGGCTTCAACCTGGGGAACTATGAGCACGTGAGCCTGGCCAAAGGCCCGTACAAGATCGACGTATACGCCAACCGACAGGTCGAGCCCAGCCTGCGTGCCGACTCCAGGCCTGTCTACGGGATTGTGCCGCGCCCAGCGTATGACCCCACTGCCAAGCGGACGACCATCATCCAGGTCCCCATGGTGCTGTCCGCCCCACCGCCCGACCCGCTCTCCCACTTGCAGCAACTGGCCTCCGAGATTGCCGCCGCCTTCGAGTTCATGGCCGGGAAGTTCGGGTCGCCGCCCCTCCGCACCTTGACGGTGTCACCGATTCCGGGCAGCTTAGGACAGGGGTTCCCCGGCCTGTTGTATCTCTCGACGATCTCCTACCTCCCCGCCGAGCAGCGCCCGGTGCCGGCCTCCAACGAGTACCTGCAAACCTTCTTCTCCGACATCCTGCACGCCCACGAGGTCGCGCACCAGTGGTGGGGCAACGCCGTGTCCACGGCCAGACCTCAGGACGCCTGGCTCATGGAGGCGCTGGCAAACTACTCAGCCCTCCTTTTTCTGGAGAAGAGTAAGGGGCCGAAGGCGCTGGAATCCGCCCTGGCGGAGTATCGCAAGCGGCTGCTCGCCGAGACCACCGAGGGCCGCACCCGGGAGTCCATGGGACCGATCATCTGGGGCGGGCGCCTGCTGTCTTCTCAGGCGCCGGACGCGTGGCAGGCCATCGTGTACGAAAAGGGCTCCTGGATCATACACATGCTTCGGCGGCGGTTGGGCGACGACCGGTTCTTCGCCCTGCTGGCGGAACTGACCAAACGCTACAACCGCTCCACGCTGACTACGGACCAGTTCCGGGCGATGGCCGCGAAGTACATGCCGCCGGGATCGCCGGACGCAACTCTAGAGACGTTCTTTGAATACTGGGTCTACGCCACTGGAATCCCGAGTCTGCACATGGAGTATTCGGTCCGGGGCAAGGCGCCGGCGTTCACCGTGACCGGCAAAGTCACCCAGTCCGGCGTCGATCCGGACTTCACCACGTGGGTTCCCGTCGAGATCCAGTTCCGCACCGGCAAGCCCGTCGTCCAGTGGGTGAAGACGGACGACGATCCCGTGAGCTTCTCCGCCTCGCTCAAGCAGGCCCCTCTTAAGGTGACGCTCGACCCCTCCGACAGCATCCTGGCCGTGCGAAAGTAGCGGCGCCTGCGTTCACGCACAAGTTTGCGGCAACTCCGCGCCTTGGGACCAGCGAATCCGCTCCACCCGGCGCACCAGGAAGATGTAGGAACACGCGCCCAGCGCCAGCACGCACGCCACCGAGACGAATGCCAGCGAGAACCGGCCGGTTCGCGCGACCACGAACCCCGTCAGCGTCGGGCCTACTACTCCCGCCAGATTGCCGCAGCAGTTCTGCAAGCCGGACCACTTGCCCGCGGCCGTGGGTCCGGCAAGGGTCTGTGTGATAGCCCACAGGTTCGAGGAGAAAAAACTGTAGGAGAAGCAGGCGGCCGACAGTATCACGATGGCCGCCGCGTTGCCGGGCACCAGAGGCACCAGCACGATCAGAGTCGCGCCCCCCAGTCCGCCCGCCGCAAACAGGATGCGGACCTTGGTGACGGAGCCGCCGCGTTGGATCCACCGGTCCGACAACCAGCCCGTCGTGATGGCGCCAATGGCGATCACGACGTAGGGCAGAGAACCCAGCACCGCCATCTTCTCCATGCTGAGCTTCCGCTCCATCACCAGGTAGGACGGCAGCCAGGTGACCAGGAAATACAGGAGGTAGTTGCCGCCGAAGTGGCCGAAGAAGCAGCCCCATGCCGCGCGCAGCCGGAGGATATCGAGGAAACCAGGGCCACGCCCCCCCGCCCGCAGCGCGGTGAGCCGCGTGGAAGATCGCGGCGACCAGAGATACCACGGAACCAGCCAAGAGAGGCTGAGCAGCCCGAGGCCGATGAAGAAGACTCTCCACCCCACGCTGGCCACCAGCAGCCCGCCCACCAGCGTTCCGACCGCGGGCCCCAGCTTCGAGCCCGCGTCGATCAAGCCGTTGGCCAGCGCCAGGCGGTCCTGCGGGAAGTGGTTCGCCATGATGTTGGAATACGCCGGGTACGCCACGGACTCGCCTATGCCCAGAATCAGGCGGCAGATGAGAAGCGCCTGGAGCGACGAGACGAACCCCGTGACGGCCGTTGCGCCGGACCAAAGAAAATACCCGATGGCCATCACCCAAACTACGTTGAAGCGGTCCACCAGCCAACCGGCCACTGGCTGAAGGAGGGCATAAGTCCAGAAAAACGCCGAGAGCAGGATGCCCAAGTCCGCCGGGCCCAGAGAGAGCTCGGAACGCAATTGCGGAGCGGCCACGGACAGATTAGCCCGGTCGATGTAGTTGATCCAGACCGAAAGCACCAGCAAGATCAGGACGCGCCACTGCGCCGGTGTAGCTCTGGAAGACGAACTCGGCAAAGTCACCCCCCATGGCGAAAGAAGGTCAACCCTGCAATTGTATCGTCCTGGCGCAAGCGAGGCTTTGACGTCAAGCTCAGGCGCGTATTCGACAAGCGCCGTGGGGTCTCAAAGCCGGGCGTGCTTGAGGAAGGTTCCCTTCTCGTATTCCTCGAAGGCCTTGCGCAACTCCGCGCGGGTGTTCATAACGATCGGGCCGTACCACGCCACCGGCTCCCGGAGGGGCCTGCCCGATATGAGGAGGAACCTGACGGGGGACTTTTCCGTCGAAATCGCCAGCTCGTCCCCGTCCTGAAAGAGAATCGCGCTTTCGGGGCCGATCAGGCACTCTCGCTTGAAGTCAAAGTAATTGGCCCCTTCGACTTCATAGGAATAGGCATCGCGCTCCTGCTCGAAGTAAGCCCTCCCGTCGATCAGGTATGCGAAGACCGAGTGGCCGGGCTTGGCAGGAAACGTCAGGGCAGTCTCCGGAGGAACCGTTATGTCCAGGTACTCGGGATCGATCACGACGTCCCGCACCGGGCCCCGCACCCCCATCACTTCCCCACAGATGACCTTCACTCTGGCGCCGCCATCCAGCGTGACTTCCGGAATGTCCTTGCCCTGGACGTTGCGGTAGCGCGGGTCCATCATCTTATGAGTTGCGGGGAGGTTGGCCCAGAGCTGTATGCCTCCCATCAAACCATCCTCCCGCCCCTTGGGCATCTCCTGGTGGATGATGCCGCTGCCCGCGGTCATCCACTGCACATCGCCGGAGTGGATCACCCCCCGGTTCCCCATGCTGTCCCCGTGCTCCACGCTGCCGTCGAAGACATAGGTGATGGTCTCGATGCCCCGGTGAGGGTGCCACGGAAAGCCGCTGAGATAATGAGCGGGATTGTCCGAGCGGAAGTCGTCGAGCAGCAGAAACGGATCGAACAGCGGCACATCATGAAACCCAAACGCCCTTTTCAGGTGGACGCCCGCGCCTTCCACGGTCGGCGTGCTCTTGAGAATCTTGTGGATCTTTCTTGGCTTGCCCATGTGCGTTGTCTCCCTCCGGCTCGGGATTTCTCTCTTCGAGTCCCGCCTATCCCGAGCATACACCACAGTGTTTCGGCTGGAGGGTAGTTTCGCGCGCTCCGCCGGGGACTATGGGAAACTGGCACTAAGTACATGATTTCGCAAATACGGTCACAAAGGGTGGCGCACCCTTCCGGGTGCAGCGGCCAGCTTCAGCTCGCCGTCAAACTGCGGGCTCAAGCCCGCAGCGGCACGCTTAAGCGTACGCCACAATACGCCGCCGTATTTGCGAAATCATGCACTAAGTCCGCATGCGCCTGAAGCCAGCGGGGCGGCCGGCCGGCGTGGCCTTCCGCTACCCCAACTTCCGTTTCTACATGACAGCCCGGTTTTTGACGATCGTGTCGTCGGAAATGCAGGCAGTGGCGGTCGCATGGCAGGTGTACGCGCTGACGCACCGGGCGCTGGACCTGGGCCTTGTGGGGCTGGCGCAGTTCCTGCCAGGCATTCTGCTGTTCCTGGTCTCCGGCCACACCGCGGACCGGGTCGCGCGACAGCGCATCCTTCAGGCCTGCTATGGCGCGTTCTCGCTGTGCTCGGTGCTGCTTGTATGGCTAGCCGTGCGAGGGCCGGCTTCCGTTTACCCTATCTATCTCGTACTGCTGCTGAATGGAACCGTAAGGGCCTTCAACCAGCCGGCGAGCCAGGCGCTGCTGCCGCTGCTGGTGCCTGAAGATCACTTCCCGAATGCCGTGGCCTGGAGCGCTTCTATCTTCCAGGCGGCAACCATCCTCGGGCCGATGGCGGGCGGACTGCTCTACGGTTTGACAGGCAGCCCCGTGCCGGTCTACTCCTCCGCGGCGGTTACATATCTGGCTGCGCTGGTCCTGGTCTCAGCGGTGCATGTTCCGAAACAGGAACGCCGGCCGATAGGGACTTCGCTCGGCATGGTTCTGGAAGGGTTGAGGTACATACGTGATCACAGGTTGATTCTCGGCGCCATCTCCCTGGATATGTTTGCCGTGCTGCTGGGCGGCGCGGTGGCGCTTCTGCCGGTCTTCGCGCGGGACATTCTGAAAGTGGGGGCTTTCGGTCTGGGGCTCCTGCGCAGCGCACCCGGCGTGGGAGCAGTGCTGATGGCGGTCCTCGTGGCTCGCTGGCCTCTCGAGCGGAAAGTGGGGGTCAAGATGCTGGGGTGCGTATTCGGCTTCGGCGTCTTCACTGTGGTTTTCGGGCTGTCACGCAGCCCGGCGTTGTCGCTGGCGGCATTGGCGCTCGCCGACGCCTGCGACATGGTGAGTGTGATCGTGCGGCAAACCATGGTCCAACTCGATACGCCGGACCACATGCGTGGCCGCGTAAGCGCGGTCAACGGAGTCTTCGTCAGCGCTTCGAATGAGGTGGGTCAGTTCGAGTCGGGGATCACGGCGCAGTGGTTCGGCGCCGTTCCGGCGGTCATCCTGGGCGGGGTGGGAACGATAGTGATCGTGCTCGCTTGGGCGTGGCTGTTCCCCGGCCTGCGCCGTAGGGACGAGTTGTCCAGGCAGCCCCAGGGTTGATTACGAAGAGAAGGCACGGTACACAGAAAGTATGGAATACCTCAATCTCGGATCGACGGGTGTCAAGGTCTCACGGCTTTGCCTGGGTTGCATGACCTATGGCTCGAAAGAGTGGCGGGAGTGGATACTGGAGGAAGACGAGAGCCTGCCGTTTATTGGCCGCGCGCTGGAGCTGGGGATCAACTTCTTCGATACGGCGGACGTGTACTCGCTCGGGGTGAGCGAGGAGATCCTGGGCCGCGCCCTGAAGCACTTCGGCCAGCCGCGGGACCGCGTGGTGATCGCCACCAAGGTCTTCAGCCCCATGGGCGAAGACCCGAACCTGCAAGGCTTGTCGCGGAAGCACATCATGCACTCCATCGACGGCAGCCTGCGACGGCTCGGCACGGACTATGTGGATCTTTACCAGATCCATCGCTTCGACTATCGGACGCCGGTCGAGGAAACTCTGGCGGCGCTCGACGACGTGGTGAAGGAGGGCAAGGCGCTGTACATCGGGGCCTCCTCCATGTACGCCTGGCAGTTCGCCAAGATGCTCTACCGGGCGGACGCGCTGGGGCGGACGCGCTTCGTCACCATGCAGAACCACTACAACCTGATCTACCGCGAAGAGGAGCGGGAGATGATTCCTCTCTGCCGCGAAGAGGGCATCGGCCTCATCCCATGGAGCCCCCTGGCGCGCGGGTTCCTGGCCGGCAACCACCGGAAAGAGGGCTTCGGAGACACGGTAAGGGCTAGAACCGACGACTACGGGCAGCGGATGTACTACCAGGATTCGGACTTTGCGGTGGTGGGGCGGGTCAGCGAGATTGCCCGGAAACGTGCGGTGACAAACATGCAGGTCGCTCTGGCGTGGGTGCTGGCGCAGCCGGGCATTACCGCGCCGATCATCGGCGCTAGCAAGATGCAACACCTCGAGGAGGCTGTCACCGCGCTGGATCTGAAGCTGGACGAGTCCGAGCTGAAAGCGCTCGCCGAGCCCTACCAGCCCCACCCGGTGCTGGGACACCGGTAAGACGAGCGGTGCGCGGGAGGCATGAAGAAATGCCCGTGCCCCTACTTGCCGAGCAGCACCCGCCGTCCTTCGAGGCGGAAGTTACCTGAAAGCACGATGCGGATCGCCTCGCTGTAGATGCGGTGTTCCTCTTTGAGTATCCGGGCTGAAAGCGTCTCGACCGTGTCGTCGTCCAGCACCGGCACGGCGGCCTGCACGACGACGTTCCCCGCGTCCAGGTGTTCGTCCACGAAGTGGACGGTGCAACCGGAGATCTTGACCCCATGCTCCCAGGCCTGATGCTGGGCATCCAAACCGGGGAAGGAGGGAAGCAGGGCAGGGTGGATGTTCAGGATCTTCAGCGGGAACTCGCGGACAAAGTAAGCGCTCAGAAGCCGCATGAATCCCGCCAGGCAGACCAGGTCCACCTGGTGCTTCCTCAATTCCGCGACTACCAGGCGGTCATAGGCCTCGCGCTCCACGCCTTTGGAGGGAATGCACACGGCGTTCAGGCCGCGGGCCCGCGCGGTCTCCAGCCCCCGGGCTTCGGGCCGGTTCGAGATGACGACGGCAATCGTGGCGTCGATCCGGCCGGCGGCTACGTTGTCCGCGATGGCCTCGAAGTTCGATCCGCGGCCCGACAGCAGGATTCCGAGACGTTTCATATGTAGATCACCCTTGACTTGGCGCCGCGCGGCAAAGCCGTTACGCGTCCGATCCGCCAATGTGGTTCCCCCAGCCGGTCCAGCAGCTTCCTGGCTTGCGCCAGCCTGGCCTTGGGAACAACCAGTATCATCCCAACGCCCAAATTGAAGGTGCGCCGGTAGTCGTCTTCGGGGATGCCGCCGAGGCTCCTCAGAAGCTCGAACACCGGCGGGATCTTCCAGGATGCGGTGTCGATTTCGGCGGCGAGGCCGGCCGGCAGCGCCCGCGGAGTGTTGTCCGAAATGCCGCCTCCGGTGATGTGAGCGGCTGCTCTGAGCAGGCCCTTGACATGCAGCGACTGGATGGCGCACAGGTAACTCCGATGCACCTTGAGCAGTTCCTCAGCCACCGTGCAGCCCAGACCCGTCAGGTAGGTCTCCGCGGTATGACCCGCGACTTCAAACAGCAACTTGCGGGCGAGCGAGTACCCGTTGGTGTGAAGACCGGTCGAGGGCAGCCCCAGAAGCACATCGCCGCGTCGGACGGAGGCGCCGGTGAGGAGACGCCGGCGCTCGACGGCGCCGACGATGAAACCCGCCAGGTCGTATTCACCGGGCGCGTAAAAGCCGGGCATCTCCGCGGTTTCGCCTCCGATCAAAGCGCAGCCATTGTTGCCGCACCCGCGAGCCATGCCGCTCACCACCTGCGCCGCGACCTCGGCGTCCAGTTTACCCACGGCGAAATAATCGAGGAAAAAGAGGGGAGTGGCGCCCTGGACGGCGATGTCGTTCACGCAGTGATTGACCAGGTCCTCGCCCACGGTGCCGTGGCGGCCGGTGAGAAAGGCAATCTTTAGCTTCGTCCCCACGCCGTCGGCGGAGCTCACCAGGACGGGCGCTCTCCACCCGGCGAGCCGGAAACCGGCGCCGAAACTGCCGATCTCAGTGAGAACGTTGGCGTGAAAAGTCGCGCGCGCCAGTTCCTTGATGCGAGAAACCGCCCGGTCGGATTCGTCGATATTGACGCCAGCGTCCCTGTAAAGAATAGTCTTGTGAGTCGGCATGGTCGCGTCGGAATCTTCAGTATATCGGCCTGGCCCTAGGGAGTGATCCTCGGCCTGATCACGGCCACGCCCAGCGGCCTCATGGCCGAGACGAGGGCATCGTACATGCGGTCGTCCTCATAAGCGCCCACGATAGCCCCGCCGGAGCCGGCAAAGTTGGCGGTGGCGCCCACCTGCCGAGCGGCCGTGATCATTCCCAGGTTGCCCGCGCTGATGTCGTAGATGGTGGCGCGGAGGTCGAAGTTGGCGTCGATCAGGTCATTTAGGACCGCGTAGTCCCGCCGCAGCAGGGCATCGCGGCCCCGCTCCGCGTACCCCGCCCAGGTCCTCATCGCCTCGACCACCTGCGGGTCCCCGGCCCCCCAGCGCTCCCGAACATTGCGGTGAAAGACCTCGGTCCCCTCACTGAGGCTGGTGCGATAGGCCACGTACAGGCGGGGCAGCAGCGCCGGATCGAGCCTCTCATAGCGCCCATACCCCTGCTTTTCCATAAGCTCGCGGTCGAAGTCCATGTAAACGAGGCCCTCATAAGTTTGGATCACCCGGTCCTGGGGACCCGCGGGCACCCCCAGTTCCTTCGTCTCGGTCTCCAGCGCCAGATTGGCCTGGATCGGAAGTGGGATCTGGACGCCAAAGTATTGGGAGAGCGCGCGGAGCGCCGCGGTAACGATCGCGCTGGAACCGCCCATCCCGAGGCGCAAAGGGATGTTGGACTCGTATTCCAAGGTGAAGTTACGGTCATCGAGCGCGATCCCTTCCTGTCTGCAGTAATCGACAAAACGCACGATCAGAGCCTGGATAATGCGGATGCCTCCGTAGTAGCC
Source organism: Bryobacterales bacterium (assembly GCA_963798455.1). Taxonomy (GTDB): domain Bacteria; phylum Acidobacteriota; class Terriglobia; order Bryobacterales; family Bryobacteraceae; genus CAWCTD01. The sequence continues at coordinate 616,364 of CAWCTD010000003.1, read as the reverse complement.
GCGCCAGCGTGTCGTGCTGTACAAATCTTCGAGATTCTCGAAGATGGGCATGTCGGCTTTGGAAGGTTTGATCTCCAGGCGGGCGCTCGGGTAGAGAAGCACCCGCGCGCGAAAGTTCCTGACCAACAGAGCAATCGTCTTGCCGTAGTAACCGTCGCTCGGGTTCCCGAGCAGGCCGGCTCTCGCGTATGCGTAGGTCTCGATCATAAGGAGCCGCCCATATTCTGCCATACTGGGCGGGTATGCGGGCAGTGGTTCAGCGGGTGCGACAGGCCAAGGTGGAGGTGGAGGGCCGCGTGGTGGGCGAGATCGGCCATGGTTTGCTCGTGCTCGTGGGGGTAGGAAAGACAGACACGCGCCGTGACGCGGACTACCTGGCCGACAAACTGACTGGCCTTCGCATCTTCCCGGACGAAGCGGGAAAGATGAACCTTGATGTAGGGGAGGCGGGGGGCAGCTTGCTGATAGTGTCCCAGTTTACTTTGTACGGTGACGTGCGAAAGGGCCGCCGGCCGGGGTTCGACAACGCCGCCGATCCTCAACAGGCCCGGGCCCTGTACGACTACTTCATAGAAGCGGCTCGCAGGCGGGGCGTTCCGGTCCAGACCGGCACGTTCCAGGCGCTCATGTCGGTTCACCTGGTCAACGACGGTCCGGTAACTATCATCGTGGATTCAGAGAGGATAACTTGACACAACCGATCGGGATGGTGGTATCGTAGTCTGGGGAGACGAAATGCCAAGACCGGCTAAATCACTACAAGATGCATCGTTCCTGAACGCGGCGCTCGAGGGTCTCGAGCTACAGCGGAAGAGAATTGAAGAACAGATCAACCAAGTCCGGGCCATGCTGGGCGGCGGACGGGCGAAGTTCGGCGCAGCCGCTGTTTCTGCGAAACCGGCAAGAAAGCGGTTACTCAGTCCGGAAGCGAGGAAGAGGATCGCGATGGCGCAGAAACGGCGCTGGGCTGAGTACCGGAAGAAGCAGGCTGCCCAAGCGAAGGAAGGCTGAGCACTTTTTGCGGGGAGTTGTCCGCATACTCCTAGACCCCAGGGCGAGATAGTACTACGGGCGACCAGGCGAAGCGACGCAGAATCTCAGCCGGCCTGCCGTCCCCGACGATCTTTCCCCTTTCAAAGAAGACGGCTCGCGTGGCGAGCGCTTCGGCGAAGGTGGTGTTGTGTGTCACGATCATCTTCGCTTGAGGCAGGCCTCGCAGCAGCGATAGCAGTTCCTTCTGCCCCGGCGGGTCCAGGAAAGTAGTGGGCTCGTCCAGAACCAGTATCTCGGGTTGCATGGCCAGGACGCCGGCGATGGCCACGCGGCGCTTTTCGCCCTCGCTCAAGTGATAGGGCGCCTTGGTGAGCGCCGAGGCCATCCCCACCAGCCCGAGGCAATGCTTGGCCACCTCCGCGGCTTGCTCCGGCGCCTTCCCCAGGTTCAGAGGCCCGAAGGCAACATCTTCGAGCACGGTCGGCATGAACAGTTGTTCGTCCGGGTCCTGGAAGACCAGACCGACTTTTCGGCGGATTTCCGGCAAGTTCTTCTTCTCGACCGGCATTCCGCAGATGGTAACCGAGCCCTCGCCTTCCAGCAGGCCGTTCAGGTGCAGAACGAACGTCGTCTTGCCGGAGCCATTGGGGCCCAAAACGGCAACGGTTTCGCCCGGGGGCATCGTGAAGTCCACGCCGTCCAGCGCCACGGTCCCGTCTTCGTACCTGTAACGCAGACCGCGCACCTCAATCAAAGCCCGCGTCATATGGCTAGTACCAAGACAGCCCTTAGTCCCAAGGGTGCTAAGACTCCCAGAACCATAAACAGTACGTCACCCCAGGCGAGCTTGGGGGGGGTCAGTAAGTGCAGGCGGCCATGAAACGAACGGGAGAGCATGGCCCTATAAGTCCCTTCCGCACGGCGATAAGATCTGGCAAATAGAACCGCAAGTGCGCCCGCTGCCGCCCGCAGGCGCCACCGGCGGAAACGGGCGCCGCCGGCCGAGCCACGGGATCGAGCGGCCAGGAGCATGTGCTGGGCCTGCTCGGAGACGACGAACAGGTAACGGTACAGAAATTGGGCCACCAACAGCAGGAAGCGGGGTATGCCCAAGGATTCCAGACCGCTCAGCAACCGGGGCACGGGCGTGGTTCCGGCAACCGCTAGAACGGCCAGGGCCGACACGTAGCTCTTCTCGGTCAGCGCGGCCGCGCGCTGAAGGTCGCCGGCGACGATGCTCACCAGCGACAAAACCCCGCAGAACGGCAGCACGACCGCCGCCCTGGCGAACGCACCCGCCAGCGGAAGCCGCCCAACCGCAATCCCGCACAAGGGCACGGCCGCATAGGCCAGCATGTACGGGAAGCACCGGTTCGGGGTGGTCGCCACGGCCAGGAGGAAGGCAACGAGGGCCACGATTTTCGCGCGAGGATCGCGCCGGTGAAGCGGGCTCGTTCCGCGGCTCCAGCGTTCCAGTACGACGTGATGCAATCAGATCCCTTTCCTTCGGCGCCGGGTGTGCCCGATCCAGGCGGCAGTCCCGAATGCGAGCACGAGCCCGGCCAGGCCCGCGGTGGTCCTGCTCAGCCACGGATTTGACAGGAAACCGGCCTCATAGTCGCGCAACGGAGCAGGGATCAAAGCCCGCGCGCGGGACGAGATGGCCAGATTGCCGGCCAGTCTCTGGATGCCGTCCGGAGCGGAGGAGGCGATCCACACGCCACCGGTCGCGAGCAGCACGGCCACCAGGCCAAGGGCCGCCAGCACGGGACGGCGAATCGTCCCTTGCGACTTGTCAACCCAGCCGGGATGCAGCGCTTCCAGAGCCTGGACCACGCCGAGCGTGACGGCCCCTTCCACTAGCGCATTCACCAGGAACAGCCCCAGGGACACGCCCAGAATCGCTGGAGGAATCGGAACCCCGGAAAGGCGCAGTTCCCCGAGCGCCAGCAAGGCGCTCGCGATCACCGATAACGCCGCGCCGGCGAACACCGCGGTCCGGCGTCTGCCAGCGTGAGCGAGCAGGGAATAGGGAGAATAGCCCGCCAGAACTCCCACCACGGCCATGTTGAAGACGTTGGCGCCCAAGGCGAGGACGCCTCCATCCTGGAACACGAGGGCCTGAATGGACAGGATCGCCGTCATGACGACGACAGCGGATGCCGGCCCCAGCGTGAATGCCAGCAAGGCGCCCCCCAGCAGGTGTCCGGTGGTCCCTACGCCCACGGGAAAGTTGATCATCTGCGCGGCAAAAACGAAGGCGCCCATCACCCCCAGCAGCGGCGCCCGGCTCTCTTCTGTTTCCGCCTGCGCGCGGCGGGCCGCCAGGACGACAGCGGCGGCGGCAGCGGCTCCCGTTGCGAGGCAGACTCCCGGAGACAAGAAACCGTCGGGGATGTGCATGAATTCGCTACCACAGTAGCACGAATTCTAGGTCCGTGCCACCGGCTTGCCGGGGCGCCCCCGCTCCTGTAAGCTGTGTAGGCAATGAGCAGATTAAGCCGCATCGGCGTGGCGATCGATTCCGACCTGCTGAAGCGTTTTGACTCCCTGATTGCCAAGCGGGGCTACACCAACCGCTCGGAGGCTTTTCGCGACCTGATCCGGGACGACCTGGTGCAGACGGCCTGGGAGACGCCCGACAGTCCCGTTGTGGGAACGGTGACTTTGGTCTACGACCACCACGTCCGCCAGCTCAGCGACCGGCTGACGGACATGCAGCACGAGTTCCATCACCACGTGCTATCGACCCTGCACGTGCATCTGGACCATGACCACTGCCTGGAAGTGCTGGTGGTACGCGGGAAGGCGTCCCTGGTGACGAAGCTGGCCGATTCCCTTATCGCCACCAAAGGCGTCAAGCACGGCAGGCTGACCATCACGACGTCCGGGGCCGGGCTCTGAGCCGGCCAACAGAACGAAACTACTCGCCGCGCCTGCTGGCCGCGGTTTCGCGGAGGGGTGGGATCTCTGGTTGTGCCTCTTCCATCCCCCGGGTTTCCCGCCAGGTATAAATCATGCGGTGGATCACCGTGAGATTGGAGAGCACGGCAATGACCCAGAGCACCTGGGCCATGCGTCCGCACAGAGCCCCGATGATGAGCAGCACTACCCGCTCTGGCCGCTCCATGAAACCAACCTTGCAGCGCGGAATCGCACATTCCGCCCGGGCCCTGGTGTAACTCACCATCACCGAGCCGGTCATGACTACGGCAGTCAGCACCACGTAGAAGAAGCGGTTGATGGAGGCGTAGTACACCAACAGGCCCATAAGCAAGACCAGGTCGGAGTAACGGTCCAGAACCGAGTCGAAGAAACCGCCAAAGCGCGTGACCCTGTTGGTCTCACGGGCCACCCGGCCATCCACCATGTCAAAAAGGCCGGCCAACATGATGACCAGGCCGGCGGCGAGGAACCGTCCGGAAGCCAGCAGCGCGGCCGCCACCGCGTTCACCACAAGACCCAGGAAGGTCAGGACGTTGGGATGAATGCGCGAGAGGGCCAGCGCACGCACGATAAGCAGGATCACCTTATCGCAGGCAGTCCCGATGCCCCGCGTGAATGTCATCGCCGATCTCCTGTCACCTGGTGGTCACTCGGCCGCATCGTGGATCGTGGACAGCTTCACGATCTCCATTTCCCTCACCCCTCCGGGGATGTTGATCTTCACCACGTCTCCCAAGGACTTGCCGAGCAAGCTGCGACCGATCGGGGAACCGGTCGAAATGCGTCCAGCCGCGGCGTCGGTTTCCTCGCTGGTAACGAGCTTATACGTTATCTGCTCGTCCTTCTGCAAGTCCAGGACAACCACCGTGGAGCCCAGGCCGACCTTGTCCAGCGGCAGCCTGGAAAGGTCGATCATGGACATCTCCGCCAGCCGGATCTTGAGTTGTCCGAGCCGCGCGTTCACGTAACCCTGGCGGTCCTTGGCCGCGTGATACTCGGCGTTCTCGCTAAGATCCCCGTGAGCCCGCGCCTTCATGATCTCCTTGGGCAACTCGATCCGAAGCTCGTGTTCCAGCACGGCAATCTCGTCCTGGAGCTTCTTCTTGATGTCTGCCATGAGGCGGGAAGCACTCCCAGACAGACATTATAGAGCATCGGCACCCGCCGAAGGCGTTTAGTAGTTTAGTAGCCTAGCAGCCCGTGGTGAAAGTGGCGGGACGGGCAATTTCGGGAATTTCAACTCACTTCCACCACGGGCTCCTAGCGCCGCCGGGCGGTCCGTGTTCGGCTCACCCATAGTCATGTCGGGAGGCGGAAGCGCCGGCCCGGCAGCGCGAGAATCCCGCCCTGAAGGAGCAATTGTCACACAGGGCCCGGTTGACGCGGGCGACGGGTTCCCGTAGGATGACGATAGTTCCTCTGGTCGAGATGCCCGAAAATCTTCTGGAAGACGGTTTGCCCCAGATACCCGAGAAAATGTTCTTCCGGGTCGGGGAGGTGAGCCGTATCGTAGGAGTGCCGCCCTATGTCCTGCGCTTCTGGGAGACCGAGTTCCCCGCTCTTTCGCCTAAGAAATCGGGCAGGGGCCACAGGCTCTACCGCCGCAAGGACGTGGAGATGTTCCTCCAGATCAAGCACCTGCTTTACGAGAAGCGGTTCACGATCGAGGGCGCGAGGAAATCTTTGAAGTCCCGCCCAAAGCGATCGGGGCGAAAGGAGGCCGCCCGCGAGAGCCAGAAGGACCTGTTCCAAGCGGCCCCCGCGGGACTCGACGCGATCCGGAAGGAACTGGTGGAGATTCTCAAGCTTCTGAGGTAGAGGACGCCAGTTTCTCGAGCAGCAACTGCGCGGCCTTCTGCCCGGCGGCTTTCTTGGTCGGCGCTTCGGCCTGCGCGGACCATCCCCGCCCGAGGTGGACCTCCATGATGAAAGTCTTTTCGTGCTCGGGCCCGGTTTCCCCCACGATGACGTAGCGCGGCAGCGGCAACCCGTGCGCGTGGGCGGCTTCCTGCAGCGCGCTCTTGAAGTTGGTCAGGGGCGGCTCAGCGGCTCCGTGCTCCCTTGCCAGTTCGCCGGCCACATGTTCGACCACGAACCGCCGCGCGGGCTCCAGACCGCCATCCAGGTAAATCGCGGCGAGCAATGCTTCCAGGGCATCCGCGAGCAGGCCTTTCTTGTTGCGCCCTCCGCTGAGTTCCTCGCCGCGCCCGAGCAGCAGGTGGCTGCCGACGTTCAGGCTCTTCGCCACTTCGTGCAGATGCGTGGCGCTTACGAAGTGCGCCGTCAGCCGGGAGAGCCGTCCCTCAGCCAGCGCCGGATAGCGTTGGAGAAGCAATTCGCTGATGAGGAAGCCGAGGATGGAATCCCCCAGGAATTCCAGTTGCTCGTTGTCGGCTATGAGCGGCTGGTCCGAGGCAGACTTCTCATGAGCGTACGACTTGTGGGTCAGAGCGCGGCGCAAGAGGCCCCGGTCCCGAAAGGAATGACCCGCGGCGTTCTCCAGTGCCTCCCACTCCGCGCTCATGTCGGGTAAGGTAGGAGCCGGTTCTTTGGCTACTTGGCGGGCGCAGGCTGCGCCGGAGCAGCGCCCTTCTGCTTCAGTTGGACCGACCGGTTCCGCTCGTTCTGGGCGACCTGCTTGACCGTCGCGTTCAGGTCCGGAGCGGCCAGGACCTTGTCGAGGGTGGCGATCGCGTCGTCGTATTTCTCCGCCTTGTTGTAGACGGCAGCCAGGCGCACCATCGTTGTGGGATCGGGCGTGGAGGAAGAGGCGATGGCGGTCTTGAACTCCTCGATGGCCTTGTCGCTCTGGTTGCGAGCCACGGCTGCCATGGCGAACGCCTCGTGGGCCTGCGCGGCGAGGTCTTTCTTGGCCTCTTCCCACTGCGCATCCGAAATGGTGGGATTCGGGCGAGGCGCGGTCTTAAGGATCTCCAGCGCTTTGGCCGCATCGGTTTCGGCGGTTTTCAGCTTCTCTTCGCGGTCCAGGTCGAACTCGCGTGTGCGCATGGCAATGGCTTGGGCCAGCAGCAGCAGGGCCTGGTAGTGATTCGGGTCTGCCTGCAGGGTGCGCTCCGCATAGATAACCATGTCGTTGTAGTCGTTCTTCTGCTGGTAAGAGACGGCGGCAAAGTAGAGCGCCAGCGGTTTGAACTCGGAATCGGCGAAGTTGTTGACAAGGTCATTGGCGGCCTTGATTCTGGCGTCCGGATCCTGGGCATTGACGATGGCCATCACCGCCTGGGCCTCCTTCTGCGATTTCACTTGGGGCTGTTTGGCGATCGGCGAGCCCTGCGGCTCGGCCGGCTGAGCGGCGGGCTCCTGAGCCGCGGCCTGACCTTTTTTCTTCCCTTGCGCCAAGAGCAGTCCGGCGGCACATGCGAGGATGATTGCCGCCTTCCAAATCATTCGGTGGTTCATCGATAACTCCTTGCTTAGATATTCCTTATCACAAATCTGATCTGCTGAATTACGTCCCGCTAGTTCTTCTTGAATCCTTCCTGTAAACCCTTCTGGGCAGCCTCACGCGCGGCGGCCGAGGCGCCTGCTATCGCCGCCGCGGCCTTGTAATGCTCCTGAGCGCTCTCCCTCTCGCCGGCAAGATCGGCCAGCCGCCCGAGATAGACATGGGCCCACGCGCCGGTCTGAGGGTCGGGAGACGATTGTAGCACTTGCTGGAACAGCTTCTCCGCCAGCTCAGGATCCTTCTGCAGCGCCGCGATCCGCGCCAGGCCGTAGTAGGCTTTGGCCCGGACAGGGGCGTCCGAGGGTTGCTGCAACAACTTGAGGTACGCTTCCCTGGCCTGGGGGAGCTGCCGGTCCGAATAGAGCTGTTCCGCTTCCTGGAGAGCCTTCTCCGCACCCGTAGGCTCGGGCCTTCTCGGCACGGGCACTTCCTTCGCCTTACGGACCGGCCTCTCCTCGGAGAACTGCACGTTCTCCAGGCGGCGCTCCTCCTTCCTGAAGTCGATCGAGGAAATCAGGTCCGGGTAGAAGTAGCGCATCGACCTGTCCTGAGACTCGTAGAGCGCCAGTTGCTCGGCGAAGTGTGGAGTGAGAATGTACCCTTCTCCCAACGCCTGCTGGACCAGCGCCTGCTTCCGCTGGGGCGAACCCGGCTCGAGGCGGCTCTCGACGGCCTTGATGAGGCACTCGCTGGCCAGGAGAAGGAAATCCGACTTATAGGCCTGCTCCAGATAGGGAGCGCCCAGCGCGTAGTCGCCCACCGCTTTCTTCTTCAGCACATCGTCGGCATACCTGGTCGCCAGCGGGTCCAGTTGGAAGTGCAGGTAGGCGTGGCGCACGTCGGCCACCTGCGGCTCGGGCGAGGGCGTGACCACCACGAAGTACTCGTTGGCGTAACTGCGGGTCTGGATCTGGTTGGGCGCGCCCAGCAGGTCCACGTAAACCTGGAAGCGCCACCCGCGAATGCCGCTGGCCTCGGCCCGCAGGTAGGCGTTCACCTGGCCCACCGCGCCTATCACCGGCGCATGGTAGCGCGCGATGGCGGCCTCGAAGTCGGGCTGCGCCTTCTTCCAGAGGGACGCGACATCCGCCTCGCGACAGAAGCGCACCAGCAGGGGCTGGAAACCGTCGAGCGCCATCACGTCCGGCGGGAGTTCGTTCACCTTGAGCCGAAAGTCGAAAGCCGGCGGGCCGTCCACGACGAGGGCGAAGGAGACGTACTGGCTCAGCTCGGACGTCCAGTCTTTCTGCCGGTGGTCCCGAAAGAAGCGCTTCAGCTCGTCCAGACAGGGAATCCGCTTCGCCGCCAGTTCCTTTCGCACGGCCTCCCGCAGTGGATGGTTCGCGAGAGAATCGAGATCGGCATCGTAGCCAGCGGCGTTGACCGCCGCCAGGACCGCAAACAGAGATGGGCTCGCGTCGAGCTCGCCTTGCTCGGCCGCCACCACAGGCCCGCAACACAAGGCAAGCAAAACCACTATTGGCAAAAAACGGGCGGGCAAAATCAGTCCTGCACTCTCTCGTCTACAGTGTATCTCAGTTGGGCCTGCCCAGAAGGACCCATTCCACCCCGCCTGCGATCCCCCTACCCGGCATGGGCACGTTCACGATCTCCTGGTAGGACGTGTTGGTCAGATTGGTCAAGTGCAGGAACGGGCGCAGGCGGCGGCCCGCGCGCGCCAGATAGAGGTCCACCACTGCGTAGGGACCTTGGTCCGCCCGCCGCACCCCGCCCACCCGGACTCTCCCGAGGATGCTGCCAGGGAGCGATGCTTCCCAGGAGAACGTGCCGGACTGCGAGGGATAGCTGAACAGGTACCGGTAGATGGGGCCGCCGAGGGCCGCGCCGGAGACCCGGAGCGCCGAGTAGCGTAACTCCACTTTCTGAGAGGAGGTAACCCGCGCGGTCAGAGACGTCTCCACGCCGGTGAAGCGAAGACGCCGGATGTTGGCGGCTCGCCAGATGTCTGTGGCCGAATAACGCACGTAGTCGATGCCGTCGGACTCGCGGCGCTGGAAGACCGTGACCTCCCCGCCTAGCCGGCGGCCGGAGTTCCATTCAAGCCCTGTGTCGTAGCTCCAGGCGCGTTCCGGGCGCAGGCCGGGAGAGCCTATGGTGGCCGGATCATGGTAGTAGAGCTCGGTGTAGGAGGGAAGGCGAAAGGCGCGGCTCGCGGACCCTCGGAGCTTCAGACGCGAGTTGAGCCAGAGGCCGGCCGCGACGCTCGGGCTCAACTCGGAGCGGAAATTCCCATAAACCTGGTCGCGGAGCCCCGCCGATAGAGAAAAGCGGCCAAGCGCCCGGAAGTCCACGGCCGCATAGGCAGCGCCGCTCGATCGGGAGTGGCGGCCGAGATTGGTGCTGGCGATCGAGTCGTGGAAACCTTCCAGGCCGTAATGGAACCGGGTGTTACGCCCCAGTCCCTGCCTGCCTCGAACCGCCGCCTGATAACTTTCGGCGGCGTGACGGTTGGTGAAGATCTCCGGGTGATCGCGCTCCAGGACAAACAGGTCGGTATGGCGCCGGTAGCCGAAGGCGGCATCGGCGTGAGAGCCCAAAGGTTGCCGGAGCGAGGCGAACCAGGTCCGGGTGTGCTCCCAGGAGGGGTAATCGCCGTAGAATTGGCTGGCCCCAAAGGGCCGGTCATCGTGGCCCAGCAGCACCGAGGTGGACCCCAGCGCGGTGCGCAGATCCGTGTCCGAGACGAGCGACAGATCGCGGTAGTCGCGGTCGGGGATGAAGCCTGAGGAGAAGTCGCGCGACGCCGCCAGCCGCTGCGCCCACCGTCCTCGCACCGCCGCAAGCGAGACGCGCTGCTGATTCGTGCCGAAGTTGCCAACCGCGGCGCGGAGCCGTATCTCGGAGGCTTCCGGCGCGCGAGTAACCAGGTTGACCACGCCGCCCACGGCGTCCGAACCATACAGCGTCGAACCGGACCCTTTCAAGACCTCGACGCGCGAGACGGCATCGACGGGAAGCGGCAGGTCGAGATTGTGGTGCCCGGTCTGCGGATCGTTGAGCCGCAGGCCATCCAGCAGTATCAGACTTTGCCCGAAGGTTCCGCCGCGGATCGAAAGATCCGCCTGCACGCCACCCGGTGCGCGCTGGCGCAGATCAAGCGACGGATCGAGCTGTAGCAGGTCCGTCACCGCGTCGAAGAGCAGAAGCTGCTGAGGGACGTCGAACACCGTCACGGCCCGGTCGGCCTCCTGGAGAGGAACGGGTTCATAGACGCCCGTGACGACCACGGTGTCCTGCCGTTGCGGCGGCGCAGCGTCGCCAGGAGCCAGCAGGCACAGCAAGAGAAAGAAGGTCATGGAGGGCACAGCCTCAGAGTCGTCAGGTCCAATCTTAGCGTGTACGCTGGAATGCCTGCCAGAACCGGGTGTGTTGAGCATATTCCAATCGAAGGATGAGCCTGAAGGATGATGGGGGCTGAGCAGTCTGGGCTCCTTTCTGTGAGTGTGTAAGTGTCTCGGAGTCGGGGCTGTGGGAATGTGGGAATCGCGGCAGCGATTTCCAAGGGCGGTGGGCAAAGAGGGAAACCTGGTGTTGGTTTTCCTCTTTGTCCACGGCCCGGCATTTCCACAGCCTTTTCTCATGCGCTCTTCCTTCGTTGGAAGCTGGCGAATAGCTTCTGTTTGGCGGTCTGCATCCGGCGGGCTGCCGCCGTGTCGGTTTCGGCTCGCTCGATCTCATTGAGCCTTTCGATGGTCACCCCCGGCCGGAGGGCGCGCACCACCCCGGGCAACTGGCGCAAGATCTCCCAGGGCGTGGCGTACCAGCGGTACACCCTGCGTTGCTTGCCCTTGGCTCCGGTCTCCACTTCGGGCACGCCGCAGGGCCGGTGGAAGCTCAGGTAGGGATTGAAGTATCCCTCGTAGAACTCCTCGATCGCCTGCGCATGGCTGGAGTCGATATATCCGTAGCCCATGTGCTTGCGCACCACCGCGCCGTTCTTCGCCTCCGCCAAGCCGTTGTCGTTGGAATGCCGCGGCCGCGACTTGGTCTGTTGGATCAGCAACTTGTTGAGCAGCTTGGCCACCGTGTGGTTGATGAACTCGCTGCCGTTGTCGGAATGGAAGCCGCGGATGTGAAACGGAAACTGCCGCAGCATGGCTTCCAGCACCGGCTGCAAGTAGGCTTCGCTGATCTGCTCGGCCGCCCCCACCACCTGCCACTGCGTGACCTCGTCCACGGCATTGATGTGATACGCCCCTTTCACGCCTCCCAGATCCCCCTGGTGCACCGTGTCCACCCGCAGGTAGCCCGGTCGTCCGTCCGGCTCTGGCCGGCGCCGTTCGCCAATGGCCACCTGCACCGGCCGCGTTTTCTGGTAGACCACCCGCTTCTGCCGGTACGTCCGGCTCTTGCGCAGGTTGTAGATGTGGGCCATCGAAATGGCCGCCAGCCGCTCATAGCGGGGGTCCTTGAAATCGTACCGCGCCCGCTGCAGGAGCTTCTGCGTCGCCGGGCCGCTGAGCGTCTCATGGGCCTGGTCGACTTCGGCCAGCAACTCGATGTCGGCTAGCCTGTAGCGGCAAGCAAAGCGGTGGCGCCGGTAGAGCGCCTCCTTGACCTCGCCGCTGTCGCCGTACTTGCCGATCAGCCGCGTCACCTGCGCCCGGCTCAGCCCGGACATCTTCGCCACGTAACGTCGCAACAGTCCCTTCGCCTCCCGACCGCATTGCCCATAGCGCTGCTGCTTCAATGTCCGCGTCACCCAGTCATAAACCTCCCGCCGGTTCTTGCCCTCGAACCGAACCGGCTCGCTGGCCTCCAAAAACGCCCGGATCTGCTCCAGGCTCATTGTGTCCCGATCCTGCATGCTGACAATCAATCTCCAGCATGCCCAACCTCCCCGCCTTCAGGCTCATCTTGCGTTAGAAACACACCCTTCCTTCAGGCTCATCCTGCATTAGACAAGACTTGTTGTTGTGGCCGGCGCGGCGAAGCGGCGACAATCAAGGGAGATGGGCAAAGTTCTGATGGTGGCTTCAGAGGCCACGCCTTTCATCAAGACTGGCGGGCTGGCGGACGTGATTGGCTCGCTGCCCCCGGAGTTGAAGCGGCGTGGCGTGGATGTCGCCGTGGTGCTTCCCTGGTACGCGGAGGCAAAGGTCGAGGAGAGCCGCTGCGTGCTGGAAAACCTGCCGATCTGGCTCGGGCCGGCTTCCTATTCCGTGCGCGTGCACATGTCGACCGTGCGCGACGTGCCCTACTACCTCGTGGAGTGCCCGCCCTTGTTCGGCAGAAAGGGCGTTTACGCCGGCCCCGACGTTGGCTTCACGGACAACCACGTCCGCTTTGCCGTGCTTTCCCATAGTGCGCTAGCTGTCGCGCGCTGGCTCTTTCGCCCGCAGATCCTCCACTGCCACGATTGGCAGGGGGCGCTGGCGCCGGTCTGGGTTCGGGGAGCGCTGGCCGGCGACCCCACTTTCTTTGGCACGAAGATTCTGCTCACCATTCACAACCTGGGCTACCAGGGGGTGTTCTCCCAAGCGGAACTCGGCGAGATGGGCTTGGATCAGAACCTGTTCCAGCGCGGTGGGCTCGAGTTCCACGGCGATGTGAACCTGCTCAAAGGGGGAATCGTTTCGAGCGACGCGATCAGCACTGTCAGCAAAGCCTATGCGGCCGAGATCCAGACTCCCGAATACGGCTGCCGCCTGGATGGGCTTCTCCGCGAAAGGGCAGGGGTGCTCACGGGTATTCTTAATGGCGCGGACTACTCCGAATGGAACCCCGAGACGGACCGGCACATCGCCGCCACGTACTCGGCAGCGGACCTGTCGGGAAAGCTCGCCTGCAAACGCGACCTGCTCGCTCAGTTCGGACTGCCGGAGCAGGCCATGGAACGGCCCCTTTTGGGCATCGTGTCGCGATTCACCCGGCAGAAAGGTTTCGACCTCCTGGAGGAGGCGGCAACCGAGTTCGCTCGCGAAAACCTGTCGCTGGTAGCGCTGGGAACGGGAGAACCGCGCTACGAGGAACTGTTCCGCGGCCTGGCGCAGGCGCACCCGGACAAGATCGCCGTGAGGGTGGCCTACGACAACCCGCTGGCCCACAAGGTCGAGGCCGGGAGCGACATGTTCCTGATGCCCAGCCGCTATGAGCCGTGCGGGCTCAACCAAATCTACAGCCTGCGTTATGGCGCCGTCCCCGTGGTCCGCGCCACGGGAGGCCTGGATGATACCATTGATGAGAGCACGGGCTTCAAGTTCAAGGACTACTCCGGGGAGGCATTGCTCGCCGCCATGCGCTCGGCGCTGGCCGCCTATCGCCGCACGGAGACCTGGCGTCGGCTGGTGTTGAGGGGAATGGCGCGGGACTATTCCTGGAGAACGTCGGCGGCGGAGTATTCCGCCCTGTACGAGCGCCTGACGCGTGAATCCGGGGCAAGTGTGTAATCATCAAAGAACTGAGTGGAGAGACTCGATGGCTGGTGTGAATACTCTTACGTTTAACGATGCATCTTTCGATAATGACGTCCTCACCTCCGAAGTGCCCGTGCTGGTGGACTTCTGGGCGGAATGGTGCGGCCCCTGCCGCATGATGGCGCCCACGATCGACTCGATCGCCACGGACTACGCCGGAAAGGCGAAGGTCGGCAAGCTGAACGTGGACGACAACGGTGGGACGGCCATGCGTTACGGCATCCGCGGCATACCCACTTTGCTGCTGTTCAAGGGAGGCCGGGTGGTGGAACAGCGAGTGGGCGCCGTGGGCAAAACCGAAGTTCAGAAGATGCTGGACCCGCACCTGTAGGTCCTGCCGGCCCCAAGAATCTGAAGCTGAAGCCGGCCAACCCAGACGCCGGCCATGTGCGCGGGGTCGCAATTGTAGTATTCTTGCATTGGAGACCTCCTATATATGGGCAGAACCGTACAAAAGTGTGTATTATCCGCCGTTGCCTCGCTTTTGCTGTTCGGCGCCGCCGCTTTCGGGCAGATGGGCGCCATCCAGGGCAAGGTGACCGGCGAGGACGGGCAACCGCTTCAAAACGCGATCGTCAAGATTGTTCGCAACGACATCAAGGGGAAGTACCAGACCAAGACTAACAAGCGGGGCGAGTATTTCCACGCCGGTCTGCCGGCCGGCCGCAGCACCAATTACAGCGTCACGCTCGAGGTGGACGGTAGGGATATCGATTCCGTGCAGAACGTGGTCGTCCCGCTGGGCGATCCGGCTCAGGTCAACTTCGACCTTGCGCTGAAAAAGAAGCAGGCAGAGGCCATAGCGGCAGGGGGCCTGACGGCGGACCAGACCCGAGGATTGTCATCGGAACAGCGCCAAGATCTCGAGAAGGCGATGAAGGAACGCCAGGCACAACTTGCCAAGAACAAGGCCCTCAGCGACTCCTTCAACACGGGCATGGAAGCCATGAAGGCAAACCAGTTCCAGACGGCTGTCGACTCTTTCGTCAAGGCGGCCGAGCTTGATCCGAAGCAGAACGCGGTTTGGGGCCAGTTGGCGGAGGCCTATTCGAGCCTCGCCGGGACGAAGACCGGCGCCGAGCAGGAAGCCCTTCTCGGTAAGTCCATCGAAGCCTTCCAAAAGGCCATGGAACTGAAACCGGACGACGCCGCTTACCACAACAATTATGGCTTGGTGCTGGTCAGGGCGAAGAAGATCCCCGAGGCACAGGCGGAGCTGGAGAAGGCGGCGCAGCTCGACCCGACCAATGCGGGCAAGTATTACTACAACATGGGCGCGGTGATGATGAATACCGGCCAGATGGACGCCGCCGGAGAGGCCTTCAAGAAGGCCATTTCCATATCGCCCAACTATGGGCCTGCCTGGTACCAATACGGCTTGTACCTCATGGGCAAGGCTCAAATCGCGCCCGACGGCAAGATCGAGCCTCCGGCCGGCACCAAGGAGGCTTTCGATACCTACTTGAAGCTGGAGCCGACCGGCGCCAACGCCGACTCGGCTCGCCAGATCATTGCTTCCTTCAACCAGGCTATTGAGACCAAGTACACGAATCCGGATTCGAAGAAGAAGCAGACCAAGAAGTAGGGTCTTCATGTCATGGGGCGCTAGGCGGAGGCGCCCCTGCCCATGATCAGGACTGTACTGTACCTTCTCATTTCGATCTTCCTCATCACGTTTCTCCGCTACGTTATCGGGACGATCGCCAAGGGTTTTTCCGATCTCGTCCAACCGAAAGGGCCCGGCCAGGCAGAGCCCTTCGTGCGCCGCACCGAGACTGCCGGAGAACTTAAGAGAGATCCGGTCTGCGGCACGTATGTGTCCGCTGCTGCCAGCGTGAAGAAGACCGTCCGCGGGGAGGTCATCCACTTCTGTTCTGCCGCCTGCCGGGACAAGTACCACGAGAGATGAGGGGTCGGAGGCTGGGGACCAGGGAACTGCTTCTCAGTTCGAAAAGTGGCGCCGGTAGTTCAGCGACCGGCCGGGGCTCTCCAGAGTGATATCGAGCTGCCGAGACGCGCCCTGGGGGACAAGAACCTCGATGCTGTAGTGCGCCGAAATCCTATCGAACGCCTTTCCGATCGCGTCGGGGATTTCCGTTTGAGAGCGGCAGAAGTAGCTTTCTCCCCCCGTGGCCGCCGCCAGACGCATCAGCCCGGACTGGTAGGCCTCGTTGAGTCCCTCGCTGCGATAGTCCAGGTGGACGATGAACACGGGCGTCTGAAGCGCGCTCAACGCGGTCTCCAGCTTGGAGATCTTTTCCCGGATCAAAGCGTCCGGAAATCGCCGGCTCATGTCGCGGTAGTCGCTCTCATTGATGACCGGGTTGGTGAAGTCCTCACGATAATTGCGGATGTCGCTGTCGGTGATGAACAGCACCGCCACGCGGACGGGTGTCTTGGTGAGGATGCTGTCTCCGATGCTTGCCACAGTCTGTACACTGTCCAGCAGGCCAGCCCTGCCGCTGACAGAAAGGGATTGGATGGCGGCGGCCACCGGCCCGCGCTCCCTGGCGGGATCAATCAGCACCTTCAGCTCGTCCTGCGCCCGGAGCACGCCAACGGACACATTGGCTGGCAACTGCTGGATTCTCTCCACCATCGACTGCTTAGCTGTTTCCATCAGGGTCAGGTCCTGAGACACGTCAGCCACGACCAACAGCATCAGGTCGTCGTCAGGCCCAAGGATTTTGCCGACTGCGGCGGCATCGCCATCCACCTTCGCAGTCAGCGTGTCCCGTCCCAGCCTGGCCGTGCCGTCTCCGGTATTCTCCTCCACCCAGACCGGGACGCGGATGCGATGGTGGCGGCGGGGAGGAGGCGCCGCAAGCAGCGCAGCCGCTAACAGAATTGACAGGATTCTGAGCATTCAGAAGCTGATCCTCAAGCCGAGCTGCATGACTCTTCCGCCCCTGCTGCCGATGATCCTGCCGGCATTTACATTGGGTGCGCTAGCGGGGCCGATCACGGGATCCGGGTCTTCCCAGTTGGCGTGGTTGAGGAAGTTCAACGCCACGGCGCTGAACTCCAACGCTTTCTCAGGAGTCAGGCTGATCCGTTTGGTCAGGGAAAGGTCGTGGTTCTGGAAAGAAGGATTTCGGAGAGCGGGATGCGTGCGAGGCCCGTTCCCTATGGTGAAATCCGGCGGCTGATCGAAGGCAGCGGGATTGAACCATAGGGCAGGCCCCGGATCGGCGACCCGGGGATTCACGCCGGGCACGGCGTTGACTCGCAGACCGGGCGCCACTCCACCGGTGTTATTAAACAGCGGACGCAGCAGGATGGGAGTGCCGCTCAGGAACGAGGTGGAGCCGCTTACGGCCCAGCCCTCCGCCAGTCTTCGCCGCCAGCCGGAGGCGGACACGAGCGGCTTGCCGGCCCCGAACGGCAGTTCATAGATGTAACTCAGGCTCAGTTGGCGCGGCCGGTTGTAGGCGGAGAGCGACCACTCGTTGCGTCGGTTGTAGTAGTCCTGTCTCGGGTACCATCCCGAGTAGTCATCCCACTGCCGGGAGATCTGGTAGCCTACGCTGAGGCTCAGCCCAGCCGTGGCTCGCTTTTCTACGCTGATGAAGCCCTCCCTGCGTTGGAACCGCCCTACCGGGTAAGCGTTGCCGGCATCGAATCCCTTGTATTGCGGGTACGGGCTCAGGGAGCGGTAGAAGTCCTCGTTGTAGAGTTCGTCCCGGTAGACCAGCGCCGAAAGCGGCAGGGCGTCGGGTCCGGCGGCATTGTTGCTCACCAGCATGTTCTTGCCGCCTTGGTAATTGAAGCCGGCCGTGAGAATGGCCGAGGCGGGAAGCTGGCGCTGTACTTCGAAGGACGCAGCCTGCGTGGTCGGCTGCCGATCACTGGAATCGACCAGGTCCGCCGTGGTGTCGTTGACTGCCTCCGGCCGGACGTCTGGCAGCGGGCGGGAAAGAGGCGGTAGCCCCTCCGACAACAGGAGCGCCGGTTCGAGCTGCACATTGGGCGAGGTGTACGAGGAATAGTCGTTGAATGCCTGCGTCGCCCACTGGTTTGACTGGATGTAGGCCACCTGGTAGTCTCTGCGGAAGCTGCCGCGGAGAACCAGTTTGGGATCGCCCCGCGGGTTCCAGGCGATACCTACGCTCGGTTCCAGTTTCACGAATTGGGGTTGAAAGGCCCGGCCCTGCCCGTTCTGGCCCGCCACGACCAGCGCTCCCGGCCGGCCGTTGGCGGGATTGATTGCGCGTAGGTCCACCGTCGATTGCCTGTTGTACTTTTCAAATCGCGGGCTGTTGTGGACCAGGTTCAAACCAAGACTCAGGTTCAGCCCTCTACGAGCTTCGTACTGCTCGTTCATGGAGGCCAAGAACGAGTACCGGCGAAAGTAGGAGGGAGACAGGACCACAGTTTTCTCGGCGAACTCGGGGAGACCCAACAGGAAACTGGCGAAGGCGTGACCGGTATTGATAATGCCGGGCAGGCTCGTCAAACCCTCTCCAAAGCGAAAGCTCCCCGCCGGGAACCGCGAGGCAAGGACATTGACCTGCTCACGGCGGTGGCGGAGCCGGAATCGGAGGCTGTGTTTCTCGAGACGCAACGAATACGCGCCTTCCCATGTGTACAGGGTCCTCGCGCTCCGGCTCCGCGGCGCGTAGCGGCCCATCGGGATGTAGGGATAGAAGGAGAACGCCGGAAACGTTCCGCTGCTCGACCCACGCAGCCCGATTTCGCCTGCGTAGTCAGCCCCGCTCTCTCCGCCGGAGGAGGTAATCTGCGTTTCAGCATTGAAACGGTAGTTGATGAGCGTCCGAGGCGACTTGGTGAAGACGTGCTCGATAGCGCCCCTGCGGGACCGGAACTCGCTCACGGGCGCGCCCGGGTTGGCCGCCGATGGAAGCCGTAGCGCGGGCTGCTCCAGGCCATTAGAGAAAGCCATCTCGGCGGAGAGGCGGTGCCGTTGCCTGATGCTGTGATCGATCTTGGCGATGAGACCGTCGGCGTTGTTCGTCGCCGGAGTCAGCAGGAAGTAGTTGTTGCGGTCGAACGGGCCGACCGCGGCGTTCGGACTGGGGTAGTAGCTCAGCAGTGCCTGCGACGCTCCGTTCAGCCGGGCGGGCGCGATCCTGTTTCCCGGAAACGGATCCCGGAAGTACTGCAGGTTGCCGGTCGCCACCGGCTGGGAAGGATCGAAGTTCACGTTCGGCCGCGTAGTCGCCGGGTCGAAAATGGGGAGGGATTCGCCCGCCTGGTCCACCACCTTCGAGAAGTCGCCGCTCCGTTCCGGATCGGTGGGAACGGTGTCGAGGAACGAGCGAGAGGTGCGGTCGCGCACTCCCTCGTAGGACACCGACAGGAAAGTCCGGCGCTCCCCGTGATACAGCTTGGGGATCACCAACGGGCCCTCCACGTTGAACCCGAACTGGTTCCGCCTGAGCAGAGACTTGGTTCCGCCGACCTGTCTGACTTCGTGGGGTATGACGTTCCAGAAAATCGTTCCGAAAGTTCTCGTAGACGCGGCCGTGCCAGGGGGCGCCGTTCGCCCGCCTGGAAACGCTCTTCTGGGAGCTGTCAGCGCGAATGCCCAGGTCCCTGGTCAGCGTCTTGAACTCCTCGATAGCCCGCTGCATCGCTGTACGGGTCGTACTCTGCTGGGCAAGGACCGCCTGAGCACAAAGGAGGACACGCAAGAATGGTATGAAGACCGCCCGCATTATTAATTGCCTAATATTAATCCTCGCGCATAGCACGTGGTGATGGCAACGGGTGAGGTAATCTGTGGCTATGAAGCTCAAGGAAATCGCGGCCCGGCTGGATTGTGAATTAGCGGGAGACGGCGAGATCGAGATCACGGGAGTGGCGGGGATGGAGCACGCCGGCCCCGCCGAACTCACTTTCCTGGCCAATCCCAGGTACCGCCCCAAGGTGAAACACACGCGCGCCGCCGCCATCCTCGTCACGGAACCGGTGAAGGACCAGCCGATCACGAGCCTGGTCTCCGACAACCCCTACCTGGATTTCGCCCGGGCTCTGGAATTGTTCTACCAAGCCCCGCGTGCGGCGCCCGGAATTCATCCTTCGGCCTCGATCGCCCCTTCCGCGACGCTCGGAGAGGGCGCCTCGGTGGGGGCGTTTGTGGCCATCGGCGAGAATGTCGCCATCGGCCGGAACGCGGTCCTACACCCGCACGTGGTCATCTACGAAGGCGCCCGCATCGGGGACGACTTCTGCGCCCACTCCCACGCGGTGGTAAGGGAGCACTGCCGGATCGGCAACCGGGTCATCCTGCAGAACGGAGTGGTCGTAGGAGGCGACGGTTTCGGATTCGCCCACAAGAAAGACGGAACGCACTACAAGATCGTGCAGTCGGGGATCACGGTCATTGAGGACGACGTCGAGATCCAGACGCTGACCTCGGTGGACCGGGCCACGGTCGGAGAGACGCGGGTCAAGCGCGGAGCGAAGATCGACAGCCTGGTGCAGGTGGGCCATGCCTGCGTGGTGGGCGAAGACAACATCATCTGCGCCCAGGCCGGCATGGCGGGGAGTTCCATCCTGGGGCGCGGCGTGCTGCTGGCGGGACAGGTGGGGGTTTCCGGGCACCTGACCATTCACGACAACGCCGTGGTATACGCGCAGAGCGGGGTGGGCGGCGAGGTGGAGGCCGGCGCGGTCATTTCCGGTTCTCCGGCCTTCGACGCGGCCCAGTGGCGGCGTGCTGTCGCCGCCTTTCCCAAACTTCCGGACCTCGTCAGGACGATGCGAGAATTGAAGAAGCGGGTGGAGCAACTGGAAGCAGGCGCTCGCACGCAGACCGGATAACAATGATCGATCGAACGTTCACGCGCAACCGAAGACCCAAGGCTTACAAGAACGAGGCCTTCCTGGACTCAGCCGACGCCCGTCCGCTGAGGATTCTGTCCGAGTACCTGGAGCCGCTTTCCCACTTCCGGAAGCTGAAGATCCGCGACACGATCGTGTTCTTCGGCTCCGCAAGGCTCAGCGAGGACGGCCCCATGGGACGCTACTATCAGGAAGCCCGGACGCTGGCGCGGATGTTGACCGAATGGTCCAACAGCTTGGAGAACTCCACCCGGCGGTTTGTGGTGTGCACCGGGGGCGGCCCGGGGATCATGGAAGCCGCCAATCGGGGCGCCCAGGATGCCGATGGAAAGACCATCGGGCTAAACATCGGCCTCCCCTTCGAGCAATGGCCGAATCCGTGGGTCACGCCGGAGTTGTCTTTCGAGTTCCACTACTTCTTCATGAGAAAGTTTTGGTTCGCGTACCTGGCCAAGGCCCTGGTGGTTTTTCCCGGCGGGTTTGGCACACTGGACGAACTGACGGAACTGCTGACACTGGCGCAGACGGAGAAGCTGGCCAAGAAGATCGTCATCGTCCTGTACGGGTCGAGTTTCTGGAACGAGATCCTGAATTTCCCAGCCTTGGTGCGCCACGGCACGATTTCGGAAGACGATCTGAAATTGTTCCAGTTCGCCGACGATCCCGAAACGGCCATGGGGATCCTCAAGGAGGGACTGACCAAGTACTACCTCCAGCCCGAGAAGGAACTGGCCGAGGGCGAACTGGAAATCCCGGCCATCTCCAAGTCAAGGATCTGATACCGGGCCGCGACCGTTGGGAGCGGGATGTCCGGGTGCTACAATACCGCCGTGGCTTGACATGCCGGCGCTGGCACAACTCGGCTCGCTGTACCGCAAGACTGGCTGGCCCGAAAGGATCTTCGCGGTCGTGTTGGTTTTCTACCTGGCGCTCGGGTGGATCGCGCCCGCCAGCACCTTCCGCCTGCTAGCCGGGCTGGCGCTCACCGTGATCGGATTGGTGGCGGGGCTGCGTCTGGCTCGCCGGGGCATCCGCCTGGCTGTCTGGAGGCTGCGCAACCGGCTGGTGGTGGTCTACCTCTTCATCGCGGTGGTGCCCATCGTGCTGATTCTGGTCCTGGTGTCGATCGGGGCGTACATATTGACGGGGCAGGTCACGGTCTACCTGATCACCAGCGTGATTCAGCGAAGGGCCGAGTCGCTGATGGCGCCGGCCCAGGAGCTGTTGTCCTTGTCGCCCCAGGACCGGGCCGTCTACATCCCCTGGCTGGAGTCCTACTTCCGGGACCGCTTTGCCGGACTGGAGCTTCTGATCCGGGACGGCGGCGAGTGGCAGTATCCGCCGGCGCCGCCGATTGCGCCCCCCAGGCCGGGGCACGGTGTCACCAATGGCCTGGTCCTCAAGGACGGCCGGCCATACCTGTGGGCGCACGCCGCGCAGGGGTCCGCCGAGGCGATCATCTTGGCCCCCCTGACTCGGCGGGTCCTCGACGGCCTGATTCCGGACCTGGGTGAAGTTACGTTCGTGGGTGGCCAGCCCTCCGCGCCGCTGCTGGCCCGGGGCGGGAGAATCCCGCCGGCGGCCAACCGATTCGACATCCAGGTGAGCTGGGTCTCTCTGGTCCCGGTGGCTCTCTGGGACCGCCCGGGCGAGATGATGGACGCTCCCCTGGGGGCTACCAGCCGCCCCTCGGCCGTCCTCCGCGCGCTGTTCAGCGGGCAGATGGGCGTGCAGGGCGTGTATGCCTGGCTGTTTCTGGGGGTGGCCGGCTTGTTCCTGCTGGTCGAGCTGACGGCGCTGGCCATCGGTGTCAATATGACCCGCAGCATCACAGGGGCCGTACACAGCCTGTACCAAGGGACCGAGCGCGTCATGCACGGCGACTTCTCGCACCGCATTGAGGTCCGCGGCAACGACCAGCTCGCCGAGCTCGGCCGTTCCTTCAACCGGATGACGGAAAACCTGGAGAGGCTGCTCAGGGTAGAGAAGGAAAAGGAGCGCCTCCAGTCGGAGCTCGAGATCGCGCGCGAAGTTCAGAACCAGTTGTACCCCAAGACCGTGCCTTCGGTGCCGGGACTGGAGGTGAGGGGGCATTGCAGCCCGGCGCGGACCGTGTCGGGCGACTACTACGACTACCTCAGCCTGATGGATTCCAAGCTCGGGCTGGCCATCGGCGACGTGGCGGGCAAGGGAATCTCCGCCGCGCTGCTGATGGCCACGGTGCAGTCCTCGCTGAGGACACAACTCCGCGCCTCGCCCGACGCCTCCGCAGCCACCGCGCAATTGGTGTCCCAGTTGAACCAGCAGCTTTATGCTTACACGTCCCCGGAGAAGTTCGCGACCTTTTATTTCGGGATCTACGACGGCCTGACCGGCTCGCTGACCTACACCAACGCTGGCCATCCGCCTCCGATCGTGATCCGGGACGGCAGCGCGCTGCGCCTGGAGACCAACGGCATGGTGGTCGGCGCGTTCCCCTTCGCGGAGTACGGGGAGAGCCGCATTGATCTTCAACCCGGGGACCTGCTGGTTTGCTTCACCGACGGCATCACCGAGCCCGAAAACGAGTACGGCGAGATGTTCGGCGAGGAGCGCCTGATCGAGCTGCTCTTGAAGCAGTCCTGGCGCAAGCCGCGGGAGGTCATCGACGCGGTCTACGCAGCGGTCCGGCAATGGACCTGGTCGCCCGAGGCGCAGGACGACATGACCATGCTGGTTGCCCGGAGGATCTGAAACCGGCATGAGACGCTTCCCCCGCGGCTTGGCATATATGGGGCTGGCGGTCCTCGCCACGCTGCTCGTCGGAACCGCCGGGTTCGTGCTTATCGAGCACTATCCGGTATTCGACGCGTTTTACATGACGCTGATCACGATCTCCACGGTCGGATACCAAGAAATCCATCCTCTCAGCCGGGTGGGACGGGTTTTCAATTCGGTGCTGATCGTCTTCGGCGTCAGCCTGCTGTTCTTCGCCATCGGCCTGATCACGCAGGCGGTGGTGCAACTGGAATTGGGGGAGTTCTTCGGAAAACGGCGGATGAAGCGCATGATCGACAAACTCAACAACCACTACATTGTTTGTGGCTACGGACGCGTGGGAAGGGGAGCCGCCTGGGACATGCAGCAGGCCGGCCTTGCCTGCGTGGTCGTGGACCGCGATCCGGAGAGGGTGGAACTAGCGGCAACAGCGGGTCTGCACGCCCTGGCGGCGGATTCGACCCGGGACCAGACGCTGGTGGACGCCGGCGTCACCCGCGCCCGCGGCCTGGTAGCCGCGCTGGGCTCTGACGCCGACAACCTCTTCGTGATCCTCTCGGCCAAGACGCTCAACCCGATGCTCAATGTGGCCGCCCGCGCCGGTGAAGAAGAGGCCGAGGAGAAACTGCACCGGGCCGGCGCGGACATGGTATTCGCCCCGTACAAGCACGCCGGACATCGCCTGGCGCAGGCCCTGATCCGGCCGCACGTCCTGCAATTCCTGGATTTCACCACGAAGAGCATGGGGCTAAACGTCCTCATCGAGCAGGTGCCCGTGGCCGAGGGCAGCGAGTTCGCCTCCATGTCGCTCAAGCAGATGCAGATCCGCCGTGACATCGGAGTGATCGTGCTGGCCATTCGCCACGCCAACGGGGAGATGATCTTCAATCCGCCGGCGGAGGCGGTCATCGAGAGCGGCGACTTCCTGGTCGCCATGGGAGAGCAGCAGAGTCTTCAGAAGCTCGAGCGGCTGCTCGCGGAGGTGCGGCGATGAAAGTGCTGACCGCGGCTCAGATCCGCGACGTGGACCGGCGGACCATGGAACTGGGCATCCCCGGCCTCATCCTCATGGAGAACGCCGGCCACCGCGTGGTGGAGTTCCTGAACTCGAAGTTCGACCCGCTCGACCAGCAGCGGATTGTGATCCTGTGCGGCAAGGGGAACAACGGCGGGGACGGCATGGTGGCCGCCCGCCAACTCTACACCCGCCTCAGGCCACGGAGGCTGGACGTGGTGCTGACGGCGGACCCGGGCGAGCTGAGGGGAGACGCCGCCGAGAACTACAGGATGCTCCGGGTGTCCGGCTGCCCGGTCGCGGCCGGACTCTCGCCGGAGATGCGCGACGCCACGATCGTCATCGACGCGCTGCTCGGCACCGGGCTCAAGGGCGCGGCGACGGGGGAGTCGCTCGAACTGATCCGCGAAATCAACGGCGGTTTCCCGCAAGCGAAGATTGTCGCCATCGACATTCCCTCGGGCCTGGCGAGCGACAGCGGCGCGATTCCCGGCGAATGCGTGCGAGCCGACTACACGGTCACGTTCACCGCGCCCAAGGTGGGCCAGGTCTTGCCGCCGGCCTGCGACCGGGTGGGGGAGTTGCACGTCTGCCCCATCGGCAGCCCGGCCAGCCTGTTCGAGGATGACGATTCGATCTGCCTCTCGCTGGTCGAGCCGGGCATGTTCCGCCGTCTGCTCCAGGCCAGGATGCCGGGGTCGCACAAGGGCGACTTCGGACACGTGCTGGTGGTGGGCGGCTCGCGCGGCAAGACGGGCGCGGCAGCCATGGCGGGCATGGCGGCGCTGCGCTCGGGGGCCGGACTGGTCACGATCGCCTCGGCCCAATCCGCCGTCCCCGTGATCGCCTCCCATGCGCCGGAACTGATGACGGAGGCGCTGCCGGAGACCGCGGACGGGAGCATTGCGCTTGGTGCGTTCGACCAAAATCTGCTGGCGGGGCTCATTCGCGACAAGGACGTCGTGGCCCTGGGTCCGGGCCTGGGGACACATCCCGAGACGGTCGCGGTCGTGCGCCTCCTTGTGGCCGAGGCTCCGCAGTACCTGGTGATTGACGCGGACGGGTTGAACGCACTGGCGGGCTCGGAGTTCAAGGGCCGGAACCTCATCCTCACGCCGCACCCGGGCGAGATGGCCAGGCTGACGGGCAAGAGGCCGGCCGAGGTTCAGGCTGACAGGGTGGCCATCGCGCGCTCCTTCGCCACCGGGCGCGGCCTGACGCTGGTGCTCAAGGGCCAGCGCACGCTCATCGCCTTCCCGGACGGACAGGTTTGGGTCAATCCCACGGGCTCGCCCTCCATGGCCACGGGGGGCAGTGGCGACATCCTCACGGGCATGATGGCCGGCCTGGTGGCGCAGGCCCCTCAGGAGATGGAAGCGGCCGTCGCGGCGTCTGTCTACCTGCATGGCCGGGCCGGGGAACTCGGCGCGGCGGCCCTGGGAGAACGGGCGCTGATCGCGACCGACTTGCTGGAGTTCCTGCCGGAGGCCATGGATGAGTGCGCGGGTCGAGCGGACAAACTCTGAAGACCAGACCATCGCGCTGGGCAAGGAGATCGGCCGCGGCCTGGGACGCGGCGCTGTCGTGCTGCTCATCGGGGAACTGGGCGCAGGCAAGACCACCATCGCCAAGGGCATCATCCAGGGACTGGGAGCCGCGGCGCCCGACGACGTCACCAGCCCGACCTTCACCCTGATCCACGAATTCGGGCAGGATCCGAAGGTCTATCACATCGATCTGTACCGTATCGAGCGCGCCAGCGAAGTGCTGTCGCTTGGCCTGGACGATCTGCTCGACCAGGAGGCCGTCCTGCTGGTCGAATGGGGCGAACGCTTCCCCGAGCTGTGGCCCCCGGACCGCATCGAGATCCACTTGGCCTGGGTGGACGACACGGCGCGGGAAGTGCGGGTGACAGGGGCTACGGGCCGTACAACTCCTCGATGACGGCGCGGTGGTTTTCGAGGATGCGATCGCGGCGGGGTTTCAGGGTGGGGGTCAGCTCGCCGTCCTCGATCGTGAAGTCGCGGTCCAGGATGCGGTACTTGTGAATGCGCTCGAACTCGGGCAGGCGATGGTTGACCCGCGCCACTGCACGGCGGACCTCCTCGACCACCTTTGCGTCGGCCGGCAGCCCCGCGGCCGGGTTCACCGTTAGCAGCGCGGCGGGATAGGGCAGGCGGTCGCCGATCAGGAACACGTGGCTTATCAGCGGCTCGGTCTTGAACAGGTTCTCGATGTGAGCCGGGTAGATCTTCCGGCCGCTGGAGGTGACGACCAGGTCCTTCTTGCGGCCGGTGATGAAGAGATAACCTTCCTCGTCCCTCTCACAAAGGTCGCCGGTGTGCAGCCATCCATCCCGCAGGGCCGTGGCGGTGGCTTGCGGGTCCTGGAAGTAGCCCAGAAAGCCGAAGGGGGACCGAACCAGTAGTTCTCCACCGGAAGCGAGCTTGACCTCGACGCCGGGCAGAGGCTTGCCGATGCTGCCCGGTTTTTGCCTGCCCATCGGATTCAACACCACGATTCCGCCCTCGGTGAGCCCGTAGCCCTCGTGGAGCGGCAGGCCGATCGCCATGTAGAAGCGCGCCAGGTCCGCGCCCAGCGGCGCCGCTCCCGAAGCGGCGAAGCGCAGCCGGCGGCCGAAGCGCTCCCGCAGCTTGCGATAGACCAGCCGGTCGGCGAGCTTGCGGGCGTTCTCCATCCAGCGGGGCACGGGCCGCCCTTCCAGGCGCAATTCCGCCACGCGCAGGCCGATGCCCAGGGCTGCATAGAACACGTTGCGCGCCAGCGCCGGGCGCTTGCCGATCTCGGTGCGAATCGTCTTGTAGATGCGCTCCCACAGGCGGGGAGGCGCGACGAAAAGGGTCGGCTCGACAATCTTGAGTTCCTGCGGCAGCCGGATGAGGCTTTCGGAGAACCAGACCGGCACCCCGCAGCGCACCGTGATCAACTCCAGCACGACCCGTTGCGTGATGTGCGCCGAGGGCAAGAAAACCAAGGTGGAATCGTGCGGGCCAGCGCTCAGAACTTCCGGGCCGATGTCGGCATTGGCCACCAGGGCCTGGTGCGCGACCAGGGCCATCTTCGGCTCGCCCGTGGCGCCCGAGGTGAGATACAGGATCGCCGGGTCTTCCGGGCGCACATCCCGCAAGATTCGCGGCCACAGGTCCCGATCCCGGGCCATGGCGCCGCGGCCGGCCTCGCGCAGATCGTCGAGGGTGATGGCTCCCTCCGCCTGTCCGCTGAGCAGAATCCAGAGCACCGGGAGGGGCGCGTCCGAGGCCGCGCGAAGCCGCTTCAGCATCTTCGGATCTTCGGCGAAGACGGCTTTGGCGCCGCAGGCGCGCAGGGTGCGCACCAGGTCGGCGGCGGGATAGCTGATGTACAGGGCGGCGGAGACGGCGCCGCTGGCCATGATCCCGAAGTCGGCGACATATAGCTCGGCGCGCGTCTCGGAGGCGATGGCGACGACCTCGCCTTTGCGGATGCCAGCCTTGGCCAGGGCCGCGCCGACCTCGCGCGCGGCGTCGCGGAACTCATTCCAGGTGTATTGCCTGTAGCTGCGCTTGCCCTGCTCCACATAGGGCTGGTGCAGGGCCGCGGCGTCGCCCAGTTGGGCCGCGGTCTCGTCCAGCATGGTGTAGACGGTACGCGAAACCACGGCCGAGTGCGCCATCCCCTAATCTTAAACTCCCGCCATGGGCTATAGTCAGTTATGGCGGAGAGCCCTATGGAAGACAAGACTACGTCCTGGTTAAACCGGCTTCGCATGGGCGCGAAGCTGCTCTTTTGGCTGACGCTGATCGTCCTCCTCGTGACGCAGGTCACAGGTCCGGCCCAATTGGCAGCGGCCAGGTCACGAGTTCTGGACCGGCTGCAGGCGCAACGGAAGTCGCGGGTCATCGCCATGATCCACCGGGAGGACACATTCAGCCTGTTCGGAGTGCCGGTGAGCAGCTCCATCAACATTGAGGATTCGGAGGCGATTCTGAGAGCGATCCGCCTGACGCCGGACGATCAACCGATCGACATGATTCTGCACACTCCGGGCGGTTTGCTGCTGGCGGCCGAGCAGATCGCCAAGGCGCTGGTGGAACACAAGGGCAAGGTCACGGTGTTCATTCCCCACTACGCGATGAGCGGCGGGACTCTGATCGCCCTGGCCGCGGACGAAATCGTGATGGACCCGAACGCCGTGCTGGGGCCCGTCGATCCCCAGATCGGCGATATGCCGGCGGCGTCCATCGTGAAGCTGCTCGAGATCAAGAAGCCCGCCAATATCAGCGACGAGATGCTGATACTGGCTGACGTGTCGCAGAAGGCGCGCGTCCAGGTGGTGTACTTCGTGGCCAACGTTCTGCTGAAGCACCTGCCCAAGGACAAGGCAGCGGAGTTGGCGATGACGTTGAGCGATGGCCGCTGGACGCACGACTTCCCGATCACGGTGGAAGCGGCGAGGGAACTGGGGATGCCGATCAAGACCGACATGCCGCAGACCATCTACGACCTGATGGATCTGTACCCGCAGGCGGGCACGGGGCGTCCCTCCGTCATGTATGTCCCGCTGCCGCACACTCCCTCGTCCCCGAGGCAACAAGCCGAACAACCGGTGCAGTCCTCCCCGAAGGGCAAGTAACCCGGCGGGCGGGGCGCGCCTGGCGCTATTCTGACTGGCGAAGGGGCCATGGCGGCGAACCTCACGCCCGAGTACATGAGCGCCGAGCAGGAGTACAAAGGCGCGCGCACGCACCAGGAGAAAATCGCGGCGCTGGAGCTCATGCTGGCCACCGTGCCCAAGCACAAGGGCACGGAGAAGCTCCAGGCCGACATCAAGCACCGGTTGTCGCAGGAGCGCAAGGAGGCGCACAAGAAAGGCGCCGCGCACTCCCCGCCGTTCTACCTGGTCGAGTAGGAAGGCGCCGCTCAGGTGGCGCTGGTCGGCCCGCCGAACTCGGGCAAGTCGCAACTGCTGGCGTCGCTGACGCACGCGCGGCCGGAGGTGGCGGATTATTCGTTCACCACGCGCCTGCCCATCCCGGGCATGATGCTCTTCGAGGACGTCCAGATCCAGCTCGTGGACCTGCCGCCGCTGAGCCGGGCGTTCATCGAGCCTTGGCTGCCGCAGGCGATCCGCGGGGCCACGGCCAGCGTGCTGGTGGTCGACCTGGGCGACGCGGACGTGCTCGACGAGATCGGGTTCATCGAGGCGCTGATGGAGGAGAGGCGGCTGGCGCGGCCGAAGATGCTGGCCGCGAACAAGCTGGACCTGGAGGGAGCCTCGGAGATTCTCACCGCGCTGGAGGAGTTGTACGGCGAACGGTATCGCGTAGTGGCGGTCTCGGCGGTCGAAGGGCACAACCTGGAGCGGTTCCGGCGCGAGGTGTTCGACGTGCTCGAACTGGTGCGGGTCTACACCAAGCCGCCGGGCAAGAAGGCCGAGCTGACCAAGCCCTACGTGCTCCACCGCGGCCAGACCGTGATCGACGCGGCGCGGTTAGTACACAAGGACTTCGCGGAGAACCTGAAATTCGCGAGGCTGTACCGGCTTTCCTCGGACCGCGACGGCCTGATGGTGGAGCGGAGCCACCTGGTCGAGGATGGGGACATCCTCGAGCTACACATGTAGGCGCCGCAGCCGGCGCGGAGGCAACAGAATTCTCTGTGTGCTCTATGGCTTGGCTGAGAAGCCTTGACAAGAGCGACGGGTACCGTATACTGGATGAAACCGTAAAACTTCCGTAATCACCTCTTATCGCGTGCGGCGTCGAGGGATGCGGAACCTCCCCCACCTACTTCCCCCGTGTGAAGACTACCCTTTTGGGTCCCGGATGGGACTCACGTAGCGTGAGCTTTGGGTTTCTTCGGCTGAAGATCCACGCAAGGGGAGCCGAATGGCTGCCGCGAGAAACGATTCACGTTTGCCGGGGCTGAAAGGGTCGGTCTGGAGTGTCACCGATCAGGCCGTCGTAAGCTTGGGGACGTTCCTGACCAGTATCGCGCTGGCACGCAACCTCAGCCCTTCGGATTACGGGGCGTATGGCGCGCTTCTGGCCGGACTCCTCTTTCTGAACGGCATACACGCTTCCCTGGTGACAAGCCCGCTCTCCGTGCAGGGAGCGGCCGTCGATGGCGCCACTCTCAGCCGATACTCCACGGCTTCGCTACTGTTCACGCTTGCCTTAGCCGTGCCTTCCGGTCTGGTGCTCCTGGGGGCATCCGCCTTCCTTGGTAGGGCGTCGTTGTGCATCTGGGTGCCGGCTTCCCTGGGGTTGTGGCAACTTCAGGAAACGATGCGGCGCAGTCTCATGTGTGGACTGGGCCACCGGCGGGCGGTCTGGGGAGACGCCGTGAGCTACCTCGGACAGGCCGTGCTCATCTGGGCGGGCTGCCGGGCGGGCCACATGACCCTGGGATGGGCCTTTGCGATCATGGCTCTGACTTCTGGGGCCGCCGCCGTAGTCCAGGCGATCCAGGCGGGCCTGGCGCGTGTCGAGTTTGCGGAGGTCTGGCGGCTGGCACGGGGGTTCTGGAGGTTCGGGTCGTGGCTCCTGTACGGCTGCTTCGCGAGCATGTTCTGTGCTCAGGCATTCTTCTGGGTGCTGACTATGTTCCACGGCCCGAAGGAGACGGCCTCGCTTCAAGCCGTGGCCAACGTGTTGGGCGTCTGCCACCCATTGATGTTCGGTTTGGGCAACTTGTTGGTGCCCGTGGTGGCGCGGGCCAAAGCGGTTGGTGGCCACGCTCTGGCCTGGCAGTCCGCTCGAGGGCACGGCGCTCAATTCGGCCTTGTGCTGCTACCGTACTTCACAATCCTCCTTTTCTGGCCGCGAGCGGTTCTTTCGGCGCTATACGGGCCGGCTTCCGTGTACACGGCGCTGGCGGGATCATTGCGCCTGTTGGTCGCTGCCTACGCATTCATCTTTGTCGCTCAAGTGCTAGGGATCTTCCTAACGGGCCTCGGCGACGCAAGGGCGGCATTTCACGCGCAGATGTATGCTGCTTTTTCAAGTCTGGTGCTGGGCCTGCCTTTAGCCTGCCTCTGGGGCGTCACCGGCGCCTGCGCCGGCATGTTGGTAGTGAACGCAGCGAAGACCGTCGCTGGTGCTTTCTACGCTTCTAGAGAGCTGCAAGCCCCGAGAGGGGGTCTCCACGCGGAGGCCTTCGTTGGCCGAACTCAGTCTCGTGCCAGCCTCGAACCGGAGGGCTGCTGACCATGTCTGTGCGACCTGTCTTGCTTCTATCGGTCTCGCTGGCGGCAGTGGCGGCTCTTGCCGTCAACTTCCTCGCCAACCCCTTGAACCTTCAGCCGCATCGGTTCACTTTTAGTGGACGATTCCTGGACTTCCCCGATCTCAAAGGTCCGCAGGCTAAGCCCATGACCTTCGAGTTCTTCCGTGATGACCCCACGAGTTTTGACGGCGACGTAAGAGGTGCTCTGGCTGCATACGATCAACAGGCACAGCTCCACCCCTTGGGACGTTTGGGTCCCGAAAACCGGCCCTACTATGCTCATCCCGGTTATCAAGCTTTCCTCCTTGCGGTTCTTCAGCGAGTGACAAATGGTGGTCCGGCGGCCATTTATTCCAATGGTCTGATCCTTTTCGCGATTCTCACTTCGCTCACGCTGACGGTTCTCCTCACTGCCATCTGGCGGGAATTCGGCCCGGCTTCCGCAATTTCCGTTTTCGTGCTCCTCATGCTATCGGACTGGCTGGTCTTCATCGGAGCGAGCGCATATTGGGCGTCGTTTACGATTTACCTGCCGATGGCCACTGCCTGGCTCATCTACCCGGCTGTCGTACGCAAACAGGTTGCAGTGTCGTACATGGTCCTTTTGCTGTCACTTCTCGTGTTCGTCCGCTGCACTTTGGGTGGGTACGAGTTCATTTCGAACATCCTTCTAGGTTTCACAGTGCCAGTGGTTTACTACCGGGTCAAGAGCGGCTCGTCTCTCCCCCACGTGGCGCGCGAAGTAGCGCTTCTCTCGGCCGGCGGTGCTGTCGGGTTCGTCCTTGCATTTGCCGCTCACTGCTGCGCTTTGGGTCACCAGCTTGGCTCTTGGAGACTGGCGGCAACGACGGTGATAGGAAGAGCTACGCCCAGAATGGTCGGCCTGACGTCTGGACCGCTCCAAATTACACAGGCGGATAGACTGCCGGCATTTCTCCAACATGCACCTCTGGACTTGGTCAAGGCTGGGGCGTACTTGTCAAACTCAATTGTCACGGTGCCCTTCATTACCGGCTTGCATGTGCTGCTCGCATTTGCCGTTGCGATGCAAATATTGCTCTTCGCCTTGTATCGGCAACATCTTGCAAATCCACAGGGTGCGGCTAGAGTGAAAGTGCGGGCAATGTTCATCTCTCTGCTGTGGAGTTTCGTTTGCGGTTGTAGCTGGCTTGTGCTCATGCCCGGCCACATGAGGCCTCATGTCTATTTCGCAACCATTGTATTCTATGTGCCTTGGCTCATCACGTTGCAGATTTTTGCAGCTGTCACTGTTTCACCTTATGCGGGACTATTAGCTAGAACATTATGCTCATGGCCTGTGGCGAAGGTGGAAGCCGTGTTTCGTCACCGGTTACGGGGGGCATCGTGAGCGCACATGCGACGTTCTCTTAATCGTAATTCGGGATCTTTATTGGTCACACGTGGATTGCATGGTTTGAGCAGGGAACTGGCCCTCTACACGGCAGCTCCAGTATGCTTGGCGGCCGCTCTCGTCTGGTACCCCATAGCGACGGCGGTCGCAACGGCTGGAGCGTTCGTCATGGCGTTCTCCCTGCTCCCGTTTCGGTGCTCCGGGAAGCTGCTTTCGTGGCTACTGGCCTTCTTACTGGCAGGCTACGCTTTTTTTGGGCGAACATTCGCCTACCTCGGATTCAGGGCGGTATACGTAGGGGAAGTGGTTCTGACTATTGCACTTTGCGTGTCACTTGTACACGGAACTCTGTGGCGGCCCCTGCGTTGCCCGGCGTCATTGCTTCTGCTTCTCTTCTCGGGTTGGTGTGCGGTTCGGACTGCCCCATACGTCGCCGTTTATGGGACAGACGCGCTGAGAGATGCGGTGATTTGGGGTTATGCGGCATTCGCGCTAGTCACGGCGGGCCTGCTGCTAGAGCGGGGTTCCGTCCTTGCGGTTACGGCGCCATATGGGCGGATGGGAGTGCTGTTTCTCTTTTGGCTCTTCTTCGTAGGGGTACTCCGCGCACTGGGGTCTATTCAGCCCGGGCTACCGAGTGGTATCTTCTCGGCAGTAGCGCAACTCAAGGCGGGCGACGTTGCAGTACATCTCGCGGGAACTGCCAGCTTTGTCATCCTTGGCCTGCACCAGAGGTCAGCGAATGACAAACGCGGTGCCTGGTGCAGAGAGTGGGTAATATGGCCACTTTGGGCAATGAGCTTCTTGATATTCGGCTCACAAAACAGAGGCGGGTTGCTTAGCATTTTGATCACACTGGCGGTTGTCTTCCTGCTGTGGCACCACGGAAGATGGGGCAAGCTCGCCCTAGTCTGCGTTTCCACCTTATCGCTATTTGTACTCTTCGGTTTGGAAATAGATGTAGGGGCTGCAAGGAAGATTTCACCGCAACAGATTCTTACTAATATTTCGAGCATCACTGGTGACACCCAGCCCGAGAACGAGGGAACTCGCTTGTGGAGGCTCAGTTGGTGGGAGAAGATCAGGGACTACACGATCTATGGAGCCTTCTTCTGGCGCGGCAAAGGCTTTGGAGTTAACCTGGCGGACGACGATGGCTTCCAGACCGACGCGTCGCACTCCCTACGCAGTCCGCACAATGCCTACATGACCATACTAGCGCGTGCGGGGGTTCCGGGCCTAACACTCTGGATCTTGTTCCTGGGAGGCTTGTGGGTGGGTTTGTTCAGGCGCTATCTCAGCGCGCGGCACACTGGTGATATGAGGCGAGCCGCGTTTATCGTATGGATTATCGCCTACTTGACGGCGCTTCTCGTCAACGGCACCTTTGACGTTTACCTTGAGGGACCACAAGGCGGCATCTGGTTTTGGACTGTAGTCGGCGTGGCCCTGGCTGTCTTGGCAGGGCCGAGGGCATGCAAGCACCTAGAGGCGCCTTACAGTCGCGCAGTTGCGCGTCCAATCCTACAGGCTCGGGCTTCGTGAAATGGGAACTCAGCCCAATGTAAGGCGGGGTGTCGAGAGAGGAACGAGGGCGGTGCTGTTTGACTCGTACAATACGATTACTCGCAGGCCGACTCCGATGGATTGCGTTGCGTGGCGCTCGAAGGAACAGTCGTACCGCCGCGTTCTGGGTCCCTGGCTTCCCAAAGTGACTGACGCTCCGATCCTGGATGTAGGCTGCGGCGAGGGTTGCCTACTTTCGGTTCTCCGTGACGTGGGGTACCGGAACCTGGCCGGGATTGACGTGAGCAGTGAGAATGTCCGGATCTGCCATGAATCTGGCTTAGCATTCGTCGACCAGTTCGATGCGCTTCTCTTAGAGGAGTATCGCCCACTTGAGAACTTCGGGACGATCTTCTTGCTGGACTTGCTGGAGCATCTACCGACAGAATGTGCCGTGCCGTTTCTCCGAGTGGTACGCAAGAGGCTCCTTCGGGGAGGGTGGGCGGTCATCCAGACGCCAAACATGGGTTGCCTGTTTGGCCAATACCATCGTTACAATGACCTCTCCCATGAGTTCTGCTTGACGGAGAAGTCGGCCGCCCACGTGATGGTTGCAGCCGGCTTCGAGCCGGAGAACATCGAGATTCTCCCGGCGTGGAACGCGACGACGCTGCGCGGACGGCTCCGCGAGCAGTACCTGAAGGTGCTGCATCGGCTGGTCTTCCTGGCCGAGGACTCCAGCCGCCCCAAAATTCCTACAAAGAACCTCCTGATCCGAGGGATGAAACCGTGACCGCTGTCATGATCGCCCTTGGCATCTACAGCCGCATGGGCGGAATGGAGCGCTTCAACCGCCGTGTCGTCCGCTGTCTTGCAGAACTTGGAGGGAAGACGATCAGCGACAGCCACGTCGTCAGTCTGTGGGACGAGCCAGTGCATCGAGCGGGCGTGCCCGGAAATGTCGGGTTCTTTCCCGGCCGCAGCAGTAAGACCCGAACCGCCGCCCATTTTCTGCGGCAGGTGCAGATGATACAGCCGGATGTCGTGCTTTACGGACACGTCATGCTGGCGCCACTGGCCGCGCTAGCCCGCACGGTCAGTCCGAATTCTCACCAGGTTCTCTTTGTGCATGGGACCGAGGTCTGGGACGACTCCGATTACAGGCGAGTGCCTCTGTGGGAGATCGTCGCGGTGCAGGAGTGCGTCGACCGGGTTGTCTCCGTCAGTCACTTCACGGCCGCAAGGATGGCCCGGGCATTCAGGTTGTCAGACTCTCGTTTCAGACTGCTTCCGAACGCTGTTGACGTGCAGGGCTCCGGCTATCGCCCAACCACCAACCACAAGAACTGGCAGCCCAGCGTGCTACTCACGGTAGCTCGGCTGAGCGCCAGAGACAGGTACAAAGGAATCGACAAGGTCATTTTGGCGATGCCGCGAGTTCTTTCTGTGCTTCCACAAGCCCGCTATGACATTGTTGGCGAAGGGCCGCTCCGATCCGAGTTGAGGTCGCTGGCGGAGAGGACTGGGGTCGCGAATCGAGTCCGGTTTCTCGGGTACCTCGATGATGGCCAGATCCAGAACGCATACGCGTCCTCGCATGTTTTTGTCATGCCGTCCAGCGGCGAGGGTTTCGGTATCGTCTTTCTCGAGGCCTGGAAACACAACCTTCCTGTGATATGCGGGAACAGGGATGCGAGTTCGGAGGTTGTGGTCAACGGGCGCAACGGCCTTACTGTCGACCCCCTGGACCTCGAGCAGATTGCGGAGGCTGCTATACGTCTCTTGT
This sequence comes from Bryobacterales bacterium, assembly GCA_963798455.1. Classification (GTDB taxonomy): domain Bacteria; phylum Acidobacteriota; class Terriglobia; order Bryobacterales; family Bryobacteraceae; genus CAWCTD01. The sequence continues at coordinate 580,052 of CAWCTD010000003.1, read as the reverse complement.
CCGACCCGGACCTCGCCGCCAGTTACGGCAACCACGGTCTCCAGACTGTGAGCGAACTGTATTCCCACGAGGCGTTTCAGTCGAGACTTGAGGCAATTCTCCTCGACCATTGCACCAGAGACCGAATCGCCCCGAAGGGCACGGCCGTCCTCCCATGAGGATCTTGACCCTGCATAACCGCTACCGGCTTCGCGGTGGGGAAGACGAGTCTACTGAGAGCGAGGTCACCCTGCTGGCCGACCGGGGCCACGTTGTGCGCGCCATCACGGTAGACAACCACGCGCTGACGAGCGGCCGCGCCTGGCAGGCTGGTCTGACCGCCGTCTGGAACCGCCGGTCCTACCAGACTGTACTGCATGCGATCCGACGGTTCCGGCCGGATATAGTGAAAGTGCACAACTTCTTCCCGCTGCTCTCCCCTTCCGTCTACTACGCGGCGCATGCCGAAGGCGTGCCGGTGGTACAGACTCTCCATAACTACAGACTGCTGTGCCCGGCGGCGACATTTTTTCGGAACGGCAGCGTCTGCGAGGAATGCATGGGGAAAGCGCTGGAGTGGCCCGGGATCATCCATGGCTGCTACCGAGGCAGCAGGGCTGCCACGGCGGCCGTCGTGGCAATGAACACATCGCACCGGCTAGCTGGGACCTGGCGGGGGAAGGTGAGCGTGTACATCACCCCGAGCGAGTTCGCGCGGCGGAAGTTCGTGGAGGCAGGATTTCCCACGGAGAAACTGGTGGTAAAGCCCAACTTCCTGGTGCGCGATCCCGGCTTCGGCTCCGGCGGCGGAGGATTCGCCCTGTTTGTGGGAAGGTTCTCTCCCGAGAAGGGTCTCGACACCGTGCTCGGGGCCTGGCAACGGCTCCGCACGCGGATAAACCTCAAGCTCGTGGGTGAGGGGCCGCTCACGGGCGATGTGCTACGGCGAGCGTGCACCCTGCCAGGGGTGCAACTGCTGGGCCAACGCCCCCGGGAGACGGTATACGAGTTGATGGGCGAGGCAGCCTTTCTGGTGTTTCCCTCCCAATGGTACGAGACCTTCGGCCGGGTTGCGGTCGAGGCGTTCGCTAAAGGCACACCGGTGATCGCGTCGGACCTCGGGGCGCTCCCCGAACTCGTCCATCATGGCCGCACGGGGCTGCTGTTCCGGCCCGGCGACGCGGACGACCTGGCGGCGAAGGTGGATTGGTTTCTCTCTCACCCGGCTGAGGCACAACGGATGCGGCAGGAGGCCCGCGCGGAGTTCCTCGCCAAGTACACCGCGGACCGCAATTATCAGTCTTTGATGGAGATCTACGAGCGCGCCATTCAGAGCAGGGAATTCGAGTTCCATCCCCGCGCCGCGGCAGCACAAGCTGCTGGGCATGCGGGTTGATCCGACCAGTTACCCGGACGCGGCTCGACAGGTGATCGGATGGGCGCGCTAGGCGCGCCTGGCAGTCCCACAGTGCGAATTCCATCTAAAAGTCTATGCCTGAAGTTCTTCCTTGTTGGCGATCGACTTGGAGTGCACATTCTGCCCAAGCACTACTACACACCGATCCCCGATCACCTGTGGCTTCGTCGGAACAAGAGTCTCTGGATGCGCCGTGCTTCTCTTGCCGGGGTGGACTGGGATCTGGATGGGCAACTGGAATGGCTCGAGAGCACATGCCGGCCTTACCTTCCCGAAGTGGCAGGTCTGGCCATTTACCACAGAGCGGTGAACGAGGGTTGGGGCCTGGGATTCGGACCGATCGAATCCCAGGTCCTGCACTGCTTCATCCGGTCGAAGCGGCCGGGCCGTGTTGTCGAAATCGGGGGCGGCGTGTCGACGGCGTGCCTTCTGCATGCCTCCAAGCGGAACGTGGCGGAAGGGGGACGGAGGGCAGAGATCATCTGCATCGAGCCTTACCCTAGGAGGAGTTATGCCGACGTCGGTGAGGTCACCGTGGTCCGGCAGTTGTGCCAGGCCGTGCCTGAAGCCGTATTCGACCAACTGCGGGCAGGCGACCTGCTGTCCATAGACTCAACGCACAGCGTGAAGATTGGGTCGGAGGTCACTCGCATCTACCTGGAAATCATTCCGAACCTGCCGCCGGGTGTCTTCATTCACGTTCATGACGTGTTCCTGCCTTACCTCTATCCGCGCGACGCGCTTCGCTCACCGTTTGGCTGGCAAGAAACCGCCTTGTTGTTAGCACTACTGACGAACAACAGTCACCTGAGGGTCCTGTCCTGCCTGCCGGCCCTCCACTACGACCGCGCCGCTAGTCTTGCCGGCCTGTTTGCGGACTACGCGCCCCAACAGAACGAGGAGGGCCTGTGCAAGGGGAATCCGGCCATCGGCCATTTCCCGTCCAGCATCTGGCTCGAGACTTGCTGAATAGGAAATAGGACATCCATTCAGAACGATGGACATGCATACGGTTCACAACGTGTTCTTCCGGCTCTTCCGTCCCAGGCGGCTCCGAACGTTCTATCGGCTGTTTGAGATCTCCGAGGGAACGCGCGTCCTCGATCTGGGTGGGACGTTTTACTGGTGGAAACTCGCGGAACAACTAGGGCTGCCGGTACCGCAGGTGACCATCGTGAATCTGTTGCCGCCGCCGGCCAGACTACCTCCGCGCGTGCAGTGGATCCGCGCAGACGCTTGCGCGCTCCCATTCAAGCCGGGGTCGTTTGACGTGGCCTTCTCGAATTCCCTGATCGAGCACTTGCGCGCCCTCGACGGCCAGGCACGCTTCGCGGCCGAGGTTCGGCGAGTCGCCGAGCGATGGTGGGTGCAGACAGTGGACTTCCGTTGTCCCATCGAACCCCACTTTCTCGCCCCCATCATCCATTGGCTGCCACTGGGCGTTCGCCGTCGCGTTCTTCGCTGGTGCACTCTTTGGGGTTGGATGGAGCGGCCGACTGCTGATCACTGCTATCAGGTGGCGGACGAGATCCGCATCATGCGTCTGCCGGAACTGCGGCGTCTCTTCCCCGGTTCTCAAATCGTCGTCGAGCGGTTTCTATCGCTGCCTAAATCGATCATCGCGATTCATCTCTGAGGAGGATCTGACATCGGAGGCAGCTCATCGCGCACTCCCGGGGAAACTCAGCCGGAATCGTTGTTCATGGAAGGAATCACGTAGCGTGTTGTGTGCCATGCATGTCCTCGCCATGCGGGTTGATCAGACCAGCTACCCGGACGCGGCCGGGCGGGTGATGGACTGGGCACTCGCCCGCGAGTCGCGGTACGTGTGCTGCGCGTCGGTCAATAACGTCATGGAAGCGTTCGATTCGGCTCAGTTCCGGGAGGTCATGAGCGCGGCCGACTTGGTCACGCCCGACGGCATGCCCCTGGTCTGGGGTCTGCGATTGCTCGGCGCGCGCGGGGCAACCCGCGTCTACGGGCCGGACCTGACGCTCCAGGTGCTCGATGCCGCGGCGCGCAACGGCTTGTCCGTGGGCTTCTACGGGTCCAGTGCGGTCACAATCCGCCGCCTGGCTGCCAACATGCGGGTACGCTTCCCCTCGCTGCAAATCGCCTACTCCTTCTCGCCGCCGTTCGGGCCGCTCGGCCCTGAGGAAGATGACCAGGTCGTGCGGGACATCAACGCATCCGGAGCGCGCATCCTTTTCGTGGGCTTGAGCACACCCAAACAGGAGCGCTGGATGGCAGAGCACAGGGGCCGTGTCCGCGCGGTCATGCTGGGCGTGGGCGCGGCCTTCGATTTCCTGGCCGGAGTCAAGCCGCAAGCGCCGCGCTGGATGCAGAGGGCCGGCCTGGAGTGGCTATTCCGCTTCCTGGCGGAGCCGCGCCGGCTGGGTCCGCGGTACCTGCGGCACAATCCGAGGTTTGTCGCGTTGTTCACGCTACAGTTCCTCGGTCTTCGCGGACGTTCGTAGAACGATCACGGAACCTTTCATCGTGGCCACTCCTCTTCTAGCCACCAGGGCGCGACCGTACAGCCCGGCTGCCGCGCGGAAAGTAGTGTCCACGGCGCATCCGCACGCCACGGGGGCCGCACTGCTCCTCGCGGACGCAGTGGCGCTGATGGCGGCTGGCTGGCTGGGTTACTTCCTCTGGAGCCGGGTCAACAGCTCCATCGGCCCGGGGTTCTACTTCCAGCTCGCCCCGGCCCTGGCGGTGTCGCTCCTGATCTACGCCAGCGCCGGGCTATACCCTGGCGCCGGGCTCAGCCCCGTGGAAGAATTGCGCCGCATCGTACTGGGGACCACCGCCGTGTGCCTGGTCTCGACGGCGGCCATCTTCCTTTCGAAGGACGGCGCTCTGTACTCCCGCGGCGTCTTCATCACGGCGTGGTTCTGTTCAAGCTTGCTGGTCCCCGTCGAAAGGGCCCTGCTGCGCGGGATGCTCGCGGGCCGGAAGTGGTGGGGCGTGCCCGTGCTGGTGCTGGGCGCGGGGAAAACCGGAAGGATGCTCGTGGCCAACCTCAGGGCGCACCCGGAGTGCGGTCTCAAACCCGTGGCGTACCTCGACGATGATCCGGGCAAGGCGGGCGAGCACTCCGGCGTTCCCGTGGCGGGCCCCCTGGCGCGGGCGCCGGAAATGGCGCGGCGGCTCAAGATAAGGCAGGCCATCATCGCCATGCCCGGCATCGAAAGGCAGCAGTTGCTGGACGTGCTGGAGCGACTGGGCGCCAGTTTCACCCGGCTGATCATCGTGCCGGACATGTTCGGGATGGCGACGCTCTGGGTTTCTCCCAAGGATCTTTCGGGCGTGCTGGGGCTGGAGGTGCGGCAGAACCTCCTGATGCCCTTGAACCGGTGGTTGAAGCGCGGGATTGACCTTCTGCTGGCGTCGATCCTGGGCGTGCTGTCGCTGCCGGTGTTGGCGGCGGCAGTGCTGTGGATCAAGCGCGTGAGCCCCGGTCCGGTCTTTTACACGCAGGAGCGGGAGGGTCAAGGCGGCGCGCGGATACGAGTCCCAAAGGTGCGGACCATGCATGTCGACGCGGAGACCCTGCTGCTGAAGCACCTTTCCGAAAACCAGCGGGCGCGCCTGGAGTGGCAGCAGTACTTTAAGCTCAAGAACGACCCGCGGATCGTTCCCGTGATCGGCAGCCTGCTTCGCAGGACCAGCCTGGATGAACTGCCGCAGCTCTGGAGCGTTCTGAAGGGCGAAATGAGCCTCGTGGGCCCGAGACCTTTCCCTTACTACCACCTCGACAAGTTCGACGCGGGCTTTCGCGCGCTGCGCGGCCAGGTGCTGCCGGGCCTTACCGGCCTGTGGCAGGTGTCGGGCCGCAGCGACGGCGACCTCAAGGTGCAGGAGGCGCTGGACACGTACTACATACGGAACTGGTCCCTGTGGCTGGACTTGCACGTACTGGCCCGCACCGTACACACCGTGCTTCTGGGCAAAGGCGCTTACTAAAGCTGCCCGGCGGCGCGGTCGCGGCACGAAGATGATAGATTGAGGGTGGAGGAATGGCCGAGCGGTCGAAGGCGGCGGTCTTGAAAACCGTTAGGGTCGGAAGGCCCTCGGGGGTTCGAATCCCTCTTCCTCCGCCATTCCGCCCGTGCGGCAAGCCAAACGCGGTTCGACATGGAAGGGCTATTCCTTTGCCACGATGGGCTCGTTGGCCGTGGCCGCCGATCCCTTCGGATCGAAGACATATACGAAGATCCGGTAGTTGGCCGGCTTCTCGGGCACCTGGATCAGGGCCTGGTTGCCGCTCGACGACACGATAGCTCCAGCGATGGGCGGCGTAGGCTCCTCGCGATCGCCGCCGGTGTTGGGGTTGTCGGACACATCCAGGCGCACATCCCAGGTCACTTTCATCGGATCGTTGTCGGGATCGGAGGCATCGACTTCCGCCCGGAGGCGGGCGCTGGGTTTGAACACGCGCTGGCTGTCATCGGATGAGCCTTCGGCCGCCAGCCGGACTTTCCCCGGACCGATGCGCGGCGCCCGATTGGCGGGCCACTTTCCGGTCCAGGCGTAGCTCATTGCATCCACGGCGCCCAGCGGATTGCCCTCCGGCAGGAACATTCCGTACCAGGTGTGGGTCTTCTCCTGCTTCTGGCCCCACAGAAAGACGTAAGAGCCGAGGCAGGAGGGGCGGTCCTGGACGGCAGCCTGGTAGGCCTTCAGGTAGAGGTCGGCCTTCTCGGTGCTGGAGTCTTCGATGGGCAACCCCCAGGGAGTCTTCGGCACCTCCCAGTGGCCGCGAGGGCCGAACTCGGTGATCAGGTACGGCCGCTTCCAGCCGGCCTTGTCCAGCGTCGCGGGCACGCTCAGCATCGATCCGTAGGCGTTGATGCCCACGGCGTCCAGCGCGGGCGCGTATCGGTCGAGCTCGGCGAGCTTGGCGGGGGTGGCGCCCGCCAGCACCGCAATGACGGGGTGGTTCGGGTCCTCCTTGTGGATCAACTCGGCCAACTCGTTCATGTGCTTCCAGACCTGAATGCGGACCGGCTCGGAAGCGCCCAGTTCCACCTCGTTGCCCAGGGCCCACATCAGCACGGCGGGATGGTCTTTCAGCTTGAGCACCGTCTGGCGCGCGTTCTCGATCTGCTTGGCGAGAGCCTCGGCGTTGTTGTAGTCGAAGCCCTGGCGAGGCAACGCGACGCGCAGGCCGATCAGCGCGGTGACATGGCTGTTCTCCAGGTTGTCAAGCGCGCTGGGGCTGCCGTAGGCACGGATCGAGTTGCCTCCAGCGGCCACCAGCAGGTCGAGATGGGGGGAACCGCCCCCCTTGATGAAGTACGGCTGGCCGTTTCGAAGAAGTTGATAGCCGTCGCCTTTCTTGACGATCTTGACGACGGCTCCCTCGGCGGCTCGAAGCGGGCCGCTCGAAGCGATCACAGCAACCATGAACAGCATGGCGAGACGGATCATTGATTTCCCCCCTTTCTGGCTACGGCGTCCTCGACCGTGAGGGTCACCCTCGCAGTCCCGCCAGCGCGCCGCGCATGTAGGCGAAGGACTTCTGCATGCCGGGCAGAGGATCGTTCGGGTTGATCTCGTATTCCAGGGCGATCAGGCCCCGGTAGTTCATCCTCTTCAGCTCTTTGAACATCGCCACGATGGGGACCGCGCCGTCGCCCACCGCGCACTGGCTCTTGGCGTCCTTCAAATCGCGCAGATCTTTGATGTGGAAGTCGAGCAGGCGGCTGCCGGCAGCGCGGATCGTCTCGACCAGGTCCACGCCTGTCCGAACGGTGTGGCCGACATCGATGCAGACCCCGACTCGGGGGTCCATGTTGGCGATGACCTTGAGCGCCGCCTGCGGGTTGGGGAAGATCTTGTCCTCGGGGCCGTGATTGTGGACCGCCACGGGGATCCCGTACTCCTTGACCATCTTCTCGATCTTGGGCAGGGTCGCGGGCGTGGCGCCGATCACCATCATGGGCATGCCGCAGGCCTTGGCGTAGTCAAAATAGAAACGGATGTCGGCCTCGTCATCCTTCTGCATGTAGACCACGCCGCCGCTGGCGATCACCAAGCCAGCGTCCTCAAACTCCTTGCGCCCCGCGGCCCGCTCCTCGGGCGTGCTCTTGTACGGCAGGTGCATCTCCTTGATGCTGACGTAGCGCACGTTCAACTGCTTGATCATGGCGATGGCCTGCGTGCGCGGGAAGTTGCGCACCGAGTAGCTGCACACGCCGAGCCTTAGGTCGCCCGGATCGTCCGCGGCGCGAGCGGCAGGCCGGAGAACACCGGCCGCGGAAGCGGTGGCCAGAAACCCTCGACGGTTCATGACTCTCCTCCTATAGCACCTGTTCGGACCAGCCCTCCAGGACCGACTTCACCTTCTGCATGAACTGGTCCGCCACCGCGCCGTCGATCAGACGATGGTCGAAGGTGAGTCCCATTAGTGAAACGTGGCGAATGGCGATGGCGTCGTCGATCACCACGGGGGCCTTCTCCACCACACCCACGCCCAGGATGGCCACCTGCGGCTGGTTGATGACGGGTGTCCCGAAAAGGCTGCCGTAGCTGCCGAAGTTCGTGATCGAGAAGGTCCCGCCATGCACCTCGTCCGGCTTGAGCTGGCGCGAACGAGAGCGCGCGGCGAGGTCCACGATGGCGCGCTGGAGGCCAAGAACGTTCATCTCATCGGCGCGCCGGATGACGGGAACGATCAGGCCGCCTTCCAGGGCCACGGCGATACCCAGGTTGATCTCGTTGTGGTAGATGATGTTGTTCCCTTCAATCGAGGCGTTGACGATGGGGAAGGCACGGAGCGCTTCGAGGGCCGCGCGGGCGACGAAGGGCAGGAAGGTGAGCGAATAGCCGTACCTGCCCTTCACCTCTTCCTTGTTGCGCTCGCGAACGCGCGCCACCTTGGTCATGTCAATGCGATGGACCGTGGTGACGTGGGCCGAGGTGTGCTTGCTCATCACCATGTGCTCGGCGATCTTGGAACGCATGATGCTCATGGGCTCCACGCGCGCCCTGGGAGCCTCTGCCCGGGGCGGAGGCGGCGCTTCGACCACCAGGGCAGCGGGGGGCGGGGAGACGGGGGCAGGCGCCTCGACAACCGGCGCGGCCTGCGCTGCCATGTAGGCCTCCACGTCCTGCTTGGTGATCCGTCCACCGGCGCCGGTTCCTTGGATCTTGCGCAGATCGATGTCGAATTCTCGGGCCATTTTGCGCACCAGAGGAGAGAGCGGACCGAGTTCCTCCTCCGAGGGTTCGGGCGGCGCGGCTGCCGGAGGAGGGGCGGGCGCAGGGACAGGGGGCACCACGGGCGGCGGTGGCGCGGCGGGCTGTGCAGCCGGCTTAGGGGCGGCCTTGGCCTCCACCTTCTCGTCGATGCATGCCACGACTGTGTTGATGGCGACGGTCTTCCCTTCCTCGACCAGAACCTCGGCCAGAACGCCGGCCGACGGCGAGGGGATCTCGGTATCCACCTTGTCGGTGGAGATCTCAAACAGAGCCTCATCCCGCTCGATGCGGTCGCCTGCCTTCTTCAACCACTTTGTAAGAGTGCCTTCGACGATACTCTCTCCCATCTGGGGCATTACCACGTCGATCATGCTGCCATCTCCATTTCGCGGTCAAAAACCCGGCTGAAGTTGCGCGCCAGCGCCTGGACGACTTCTTCCCGGCCCACCCGGCAGCCCAACTCCGCCATCGATGTAACGGGCATCAAAAGCCCGCAAGGGACTATGTACTGAAAGTAGCTCAAATCCGTATTCACGTTCAGGGCGAATCCGTGCGAGGTGACCCAGCGGCTGATGTGGACACCGATGGCCGCCACTTTCCTCGAATTGACCCAGACCCCGGTCGAGCCCGCGATGCGGCAGGCGGCGATGCCGAACTCGGCCAGCGTGTCGATGAGGACTTGCTCAATGGAGCGCACGTAGGCGGCGACGTCCCGCCTCCACTCGCGCAGGTCGAGAATGGGATAGCCGACGATCTGGCCCGGGCCGTGGTAGGTGATGTCTCCGCCGCGATCCGTGTGATGGAAGGCGACGCCCGCGCGGCGCAGCACGTCCTGGCTCGCCAGCAGGTTCTCGGCGCGCCCGTTGCGGCCCAGGGTGATGACGTGCGGGTGCTCGACGATCAGCAACTGGTCGGGGATGAGCCCTTGCTTGCGCTTCTCGACCAGGCTCCGTTGCAGATCGAAGGCTTCCCCATAGCCGGTTCGCCCCAGGTCGTGGAGTTCGCAGCTAAGCATTGATCGCCAGTCCGTAGACAGCATTGAAGGCTTCACCCACAGCTTCCGTCAGGGTGGGGTGCGGGTGGATGGTGGTCATCAGTGTCTCCACCGTCGCCTCGGCCTCCATGGCGGCAACCGCTTCCGCGATCAGGTCCGTGGCGGCAGGTCCAATGATGTGAACGCCCAAGATTTCGCCGAATTTCTCCTCGGCGACAACCTTCACGAAACCATCGTGGCGGCCGAGGATGGTGGCCTTACTGTTCGCCAGGAACGGAAACTTGCCGAGCTTGACCTTATAGCCGCGGGCGCGGGCTTCGGCTTCCGTGAGACCCACGCTGCCGATTTCGGGCTCGGTGTAGGTGCAGCCGGGGATGCGGTCACGGTTCAATGGCCGTACGGACTTGCCGGCGATGCGGCCCACGGCGATCATGCCCTCCCTGGTGGCCACGTGCGCCAGTTGAGGCGTGCCGGCCACAACGTCGCCGATCGCGTAGACGCCGGGCTCGGCGGTCTGCTGCCACTGGTCCACTTTGACGAAGCCGCGATCCAACTCGGCCCGGGTCGACTCCAGGCCGATGCCGGACGTGTTCGGCTTCCTCCCGACGGCCACCAGGAGTTTCTCGGCCTCGATCGTTTCCGTCTTCCCGCCGGGAAGAGCTAGGTCGAAAGCCACGCCGTTGGCCGTGAGGCGGACATTGTCAACCTTCGCCCCGGTTTCGACCCGGACGCCGGATTTCTTGAAAAGCCGCTGGAGTTCCTTGGAGACTTCCTCGTCCTCGATGGGGACGATGCGAGGGAGCATCTCGACGATGGTCACCTTGCTCCCGAAGCGGTGGAAGATGGAGGCGAACTCCACGCCCACGGCGCCCGCGCCGACGATGGCCAGCGAGCTTGGAACCGCGGTGAGGTTCAGGATCTCGATGTTCGTGAGGATGCGGCCGGGGTCAGGCTCAAGGCCGGGGAGCATGCGGGCCTCCGAGCCGGTGGCAATCATGGTATTCAGGGCATCGAGTGTCTGGATGCCGCCGTCGCCCTGGACCTCGACTTTGCCCGGGCCCGCCAGTCTGCCAAAGCCCCGGATCCAGTCCACCTTGTTCTTCTTCATCAGGAACTCGATGCCCTTGGCGTGTTTGGCGACGACCTGATTCTTGCGCTCGATGACCTTGGGAAAATCCAGGCGCGGGTTGTCGCAGAGGATCCCCTGGTCCCGCCCGTGAGTGATTTCCTCCCAAAGCCAGGCGGCGTGGAGCAGGGACTTGGTCGGGATGCAGCCGACATGGAGACACGCACCGCCGAGCTTGGGATCTTTTTCCACCAGCGCGGTCTTGAGGCCGTACTGCCCGGCCCGAACGGCGGCGGAGTAGCCGCCCGGCCCGCTGCCGATGATGACGAGGTCGTAGGGCATCGTCCTCATCGTAGCATCGCGCCGGGAAGAGCGACTATGGATTGGCGTGGGTGGGGCCCAGTTTCTGGCTACAGCCCTGGCTCTACCGTGCACGTTTGCCATGAACATCACCCAGAGATGGGGATCAGTGGTGGAAGCTTACTTCACCTCCTTCGTTAAGCCTGGTTCTTCTTATACTTATGCATGACAGCCGAGCGGGAGTAATTCAGTGGTAAAATGCCAGCTTCCCGCCGCCCACCTTTCCTGTCAATGATTTAGACCCATTGGTGTCCGACATGGTGTCCGCTTATGATGCGGCCATCGAGGGGACACAATGGCACGGGTCAACATCCTGAAGAAGGTCAAGATCGACGGTGTTTGGACGCTCCTGTCGATCCCACGAAACCCAAAAGGCAACCACGACTGGACCGCTCTCCCAGAAGGCACGTACCTCACTGAATGGTACTCAGACGGTAAACGCCGGCGCGCGGCGGCGCGCGCGTTCCGAGAGGCCGCCGTAGGCGTTCGCCTGCATGCGCCAGGCGATCCGCCGGAAGAGAAACTGTTTGTGATTCGACCGGCTCGCTTCACTGAAGACTTCGTGGTACTTCTGCTTGAGTTGCCCGACCGTCATGTATTACAAGGCCTCGATCTCTTCCCGCAGGGCCGTTGATCTGTTGGTCTCTGTTCTCATAGTGTTAACCAGCAGTCACATGAGGGCGGGATTTCTCGGCACAGTCAACTTCCTTCCGGGGAGGTTCGGAGAAGCGCAGGCGCACGTACGCGGCCGCAAGAATGGCGGCGATCTGGCGGACGGCCTCAGCGCGATCATCAGCGCGGTCGTTCATGAGCGGTCTCCTTAGAGGCCACCCACGACGATGTCCGCTATGCGGTCGAGCGCCGTCTGGTGGGATTATCGACGCGGTCGTTTCCGCGTCCGTTAACTATATACGCAGGGAGTGTGGAAACTGTCTCACGTCGGGGTGCCGATTCTTTTCATGTCGCCATCGCCATCTGCGCGATTGCCCAAAGGGCTACACCTGTATGTGTGTGGCCAGGCGACAATCATCGCCCACCCATAGCCCACGGTGTGTTAGGATAGCGCGGCAGGCAACCGATGGACGATGAAGTTGTCTGTACAAACCATTTAACAGCTTTTTTGTTAGGCTGGTGCAGCAGCGGGGGATTCCGGGAATAGCCCATCAACAGCGGTGAGATCGAATTTCGGGAGACGCACAGCGTGGTTGATTTCAATAAACGCTTGGCAGGAAAGAAGGCGCTTAAGCCGGTTGATCCAATCGCGCTCTACGATACGCTCGATCGCGCGCATGACAAGGGGCCGCTGCGCCCCGCCCAGGTGGCCGTGCTTAAGGACTGGTTCGCGCATCACCAATCCACGCGCGACGTCATCGTCAAATTGCATACCGGCCAGGGCAAGACGCTGATTGGACTGTTGATGTTGCAGTCGCGATTGAACGCCTCGAAGGAACCCGTCCTCTATCTTTGTCCCGACAAGTTCCTGATCGATCAGACTTGCGAGCAGGCGAAGCAATTCGGCATCGCGACTTGCGCGGCCGATCCGGAGTTGCCGGACGCGTTCCTGAACGGGCAAAAAATCTTGGTGACTTCCGTTCACAAGCTGTTCAATGGCCTCAGCAAGTTCGGGCTTCACAAGAAGGCGGTTCGCGTCGGCTCGCTATTGATGGACGATGCACACGCTTGCTCCGACATTGTGCGGGAGTCCTGCCGGATACGGATTCCGAGCGACGAGCCGGCCTACGGGGCACTGAAAGCCCTTTTCGCCGATGATCTCGAACAGCAAGGGTTCGGGACCTATGCCGACATCGTTAACGACAAGCGGGACGCGTTGCTGCCCGTGCCGTACTGGGCGTGGCTTCAACACGAGGCCGAAGTGGCCAACATTCTGTCTTCGAACGCGGATCGAAACTCGATCAAGTTCGCCTGGCCGTTGCTCAAGGACATGCTCGGCCTGTGCCAAGCCGTGGTCTCGGGCGGCGCGATCGAAATCGAGCCGTATGTACCGCCGCTGAGCGCGTTCGGAACCTATTGGGACGCGCCGCATCGGGTCTTCATGTCGGCCACTGTCACCGACGACGCTTTCCTGGTGAAGGGCCTACAGCTTGATCCCGCGACGATCATGAATCCCTCGACCTATACGAAAGAGCGCTGGTCGGGCGAGAAGATGGTGCTCATTCCATCGCTCATTCACGACGAGTTGGACCGCGGAAGAATCGTGGCCGGCTTCGGCCCGCCCAGCACCAAGCGGCGCTTTGGCGTTGTCACCCTAGCGCCCGGGTTCAATTGGACCAGGGATTGGGAGAAGTACGGCGCGACGGTCGCCAAGAAGGAAACTGTCGCCGGAGCGATCGACGTGCTTCGGTCCGGAACGTATGATCGGGTGCTCGTGCTGGTCAACCGCTACGACGGCATTGATTTGCCCGACGACACTTGCCGCGTTCTAATCTTCGACAGTAAGCCGTTCTCCGAAAGCCTGATTGAGCTTTATCAGGAGACGTGTCGGCCCGACAGCGAGGCGACACTGATGCGGACCATTCGGACCATCGAGCAGGGCATGGGCCGAAGCGTCCGCGGGGAGAAGGACTATTCCGTCGTCATCATCATCGGCGCGGACATCACGCGGCTGATCCGCGACAAGAATTCGCGACGGTTTCTCTCGCCGCAGATGGCGACGCAAATCGAGATCGGGCTAGAGATCGCGGAGATGGCGCGTCAAGAAGTGGAGGAGGGCCAAACGCCGATCACCACACTTAACGGTCTCATCCGCCAGTGTCTTGGTCGCGCTGATGATTGGAAGGCTTTCTACGCTGAACAAATGGAGAATGTGAAGCCCGCGGGGGCCAATGAAAACCTGTTGCGAACTTATGCCGCCGAACTCGACGCGGAGCGAGCGTACGCCAGCGGAGATTACGCCGGCGCGGCGCAAAAGCTTCAAGCCCTCATTAACGCGGGGAAGATCGGCACCGATGACAAGGCGTGGTACCTCCAGGAAATGGCGCGCTTTTACTATCGGGCTGATCGCCCCGAATCACAACGCCTGCAAATCGCCTCCCACAAGGGCAACCGCCTTTTGCTCAAACCACCGTTCGGCGTGACCGTGGCGCAATTGACGATCATCAGCCAGGGACGCATGGAACGCGTCGCCAAGTGGGTTCAGCGGTTTGACGACTATGCGCAACTCGATGTCGCGCTCTCGGACATTCTCACGCGCCTCACCTTTGGCACGAAGGCGGACAAATTTGAGCAGGCCCTTGATGAGATCGCTCCGGCCCTTGGCTTCGTCGGCGAGCGGCCCGACAAGGAGTGGAAGGAGGGTCCGGACAATTTGTGGGCCATCGACGCGAGACAGTATCTGCTTTGGGAATGCAAGAGCGAAGTGGACGTGAAGCGGTCGGAGATCAATAAGCGGGAGGCGGAACAAATGAACCGCTCCAGCGCGTGGTTCGACAAGCATTATCAGGGCATGGATGTAAAGCGGATCATTATTCACCCGGCGTACCAAGTGCACAGTTCCGCCGCGTTCACCCATGAGGCCGAGGCGATGCGGGAGAGCGAATTAAAAAGGTTCGTCACGCACATAAGGGAGTTCTTTAAGTCGTTTGAATCGCTGCACTTCAAAGACCTGTCGGCCGGCCATATTCAGAAGCTGGTGGACGCGCACGGACTTTCCGTTCCGGTCCTGCTGTCGGACTATTCAAAGAAACTCAAGAATCTGAAGTAGGGCCGAGGCGCGATGCTCGGAAGGCGCGACTCGTCAATGACAAATGGGACAGTTGAACTACTCGGCGCTGCGCAGTCTGACGATCACTCCCGATCTCGCGCTGGAGTTTCTCGGCATGTTTTCGCGGTTCGAATTCGCCCTGAAGGCGACGACGTTCAGGCAACAAGGTGCCGGCGAAGTGAAGGCCGACTGGGTCGCTTTTGCGCAACGTATCGCCGGCTCGTTCAATCCAAATCGCACGCCGGACAGCGCGGCCGCGAGCGCGTATTTTGCGGCCGCGCCGCTCCGCTATTTGGTTGAGCACAATGGCGCTCTCGCGTGGGTTCCGTTTGTTCCGCGCGGCAACTCCGACGCCGAGCGGACCATTAGTACCATCAAACAAATCCGTAACAACTTGTTCCACGGCGGCAAATTCGCTCCGGACAACGGAGCCTCGTCGGATCGCGATACAAGGTTGGTGAGTGCTGCGATGGTGTTGTTGTCCGAGATGCTCTCGTTGGTGCCCGATGTCGAGGCGGCCTATCTCCGGTAGCGCTGACGCGGCAAGCTCGGCACGCCCGTCCGGTGGCTGGCCGCTGGAGGGGCCGGGCTCCAAACAGGATTCCTGTGAGGAGGCCGAAGCGCCAAGACGCGCCCGAGCACCGGCGGATTGAGGCTGCCTTCATTCGGCCGAGCAGATTCCGGACTCGAAGGCCAATACGAAGCGGATGCCGGGCCGACACCCCAAACTACTCCAGCAGTCCGGACATGGCTGCGAGGCCGGCACTTTCGCCGGCAGGGTGGCCGATATCGAAAAGCCCCCAGCTTTGTAACGGTTTGAGCAAGCTTTGTGGAACCTCATCTGTCTCGCGCCGCCGAGATGGTGCGGGCGTTAACACACTCGGAAAAACGGAACCAGAGACGTAGAGAACGGGCGCGGAGGGAGTGTGGAACCGGGTCGGACTCGGCGGGCCAACCGTGGTGGGCTCGAACGGAGAGACGAACGGAGACGGGAAGTTCTTCGAAAGACTGCGCGGACGCGCAGGGCGGAGGCGTCAACCAACGGGCACGCAAATCAGTGGAGGGAAATGGTTTGGCTCCTCAGGTAGGACTCGAACCTACAACCCTTCGGTTAACAGCCGAATGCTCTACCATTGAGCTACTGAGGAGTGGCCAACTCAAAGCCATTACAGCAGACCGGGCTGACAACTGTCAACGCCTGCGGTGCCTTGCTGTTGCCTCGCGCATCTGGTTGCGCCGCCTGTGCCTGCGTATCGCGGTGATCATTGACCTGGGCGGCGGCGCGCATCGCCAATATCGGCGCTGAGCCGCAGTGCTACCGCACGACGATCTTATGCACCGCTTTGGCGAGCTTCTTGAACTCCATGTGAGAAACTGAATCGGGCGCGTACTCGCAGACCGTGAGGCCGCTCATCACCGCCTCGGCCACCACGATTCGCTGGCCGATCGGGGGCAGCACCTTCCTCCCCATCTCCTCCAGCGACGAGGAAAGACCACGCCCCAGGTTCATGTTCATCAGCACCTTAGACGGGACGAACTGGATGCGCGGTCTTTTGGAGCGCCTCTCGGCGCGCGCCTTGGCCCGCAGGGCCTCCGTGCTGCCGCCTTTCACTTTCTCGACACAACGCGAGAGCATCCCTTCGCCTTGGGCCGCCCACGCCGCGAGGCTGTGCTGCGGGTCGGCATCCAGCACAATAACACTCCAGCCCACGGCGGCGAATTCGGCTGCCAGGTTGCCCACGATTGTCGATTTCCCAACGCCGCCTTTCCTCCCGCAACCGCGATGATCGCCATAGCAAGTGGGAAACCTCGATTATCTCTAATCCTAAGTCCGTATGCTCTCAGGGCTTAAGCCGGCGAAGACGGATCGCGGCTCGATTCTCAAGCAGGCGCAGGTCGAGGCGCACTTGTTTTCGATCGGTCACTTCACCGACCACGCAGTCCGCCCCATGCAAGGCGCTGACCTGCCCCCGTTGTCTCTACCAGTGATAACTAGAGAAGCTCATGTCCGACTACCACTGTTGAGGCTGGGCTTGTGGGACAGGGTTGTGCGGCGGGGCTTCCTGATGCAAGCCGGTGGTGCCGACTGTCTACGAAAGTGCATTCGTGCGCGTCTATCTAAGCATGCGACAGGCGATCTGGTTTCTGATCATGCTCGCCGGAACCGGCAGCGCACAATGGCGGCACTTTGGCGAGAGGCCACCCGCTCGCTCCCATTCCTCTCTCTCGCGCGACATGCTCGCTGTCCACAACGCTGTGCGGGCGCGCGTGGGAATGCCTCCACTGGCGTGGTCCGATCGGTTGGCCGCACGTTCGCAAGACTGGGCGGACACTCTCCTGGCGCGCAAGCAATTCATCCACCGTCCAAACTCGACCTACGGCGAGAACTTGTTCGAGATTACCGGTAGGACCGCATCGCCTGCGCAAGTTGTCAACGCGTGGGCGGCGGAATCCAGAAACTACGACTACATTTCGAACAGATGTAGCGGCGTGTGCGGGCACTACACGCAAATCGTCTGGCGTGACACGAAAGAAGCGGGATGCGCAGTGGCGCGAGGGGGAGGACGCGAGGTCTGGGTCTGCAACTACGATCCGCCCGGCAACTGGGTCGGCAGGCGGCCCTATTAGGCCGACTATCGCCCTTCCGTTGGCGTGGCGTCTGGCCATCCTTCGCCAACCGCTAAGTGGCCGGCACAAGGAGGGTGCGGGCGCTATCTGACTGGCTTCATCCTTGCCCGTAACTCCCGTTCGGCGCGGAACCAGTCCTCCTCAGAAGAACCACGCGGAGATTGCCGGGCTTCCCAGTAGGAGTAAGCCAGTCGGGCGATTTCCTCTTGAGAAGCATTAGAATCTTGCGGAGCGGTTGGCGGCCTGACAACATCCTTTTTCCTTGTCCGGGGTGTGACAGAGGCCGTCCTCACACGCGCTGACTTGCTCTTTCTTGCGGGCGCAGTGGAGGCCGCTTCGTCTACCTGAGACACGGAGGGCTCCATTTCCGATTTTCGTTGTCTGGGCATCTTATGACTTCCCCAATTCAGAATTGCGGATGAGTTTTCTTCATCGTACCAGAAGCGGGAGGATCGTCAGATTCCAGACCGGTAACGGGTGTTCTCCGCAATAGTCCCATTCGACCTTCATGCGGCTCCCTTTTCCGGCTCTTCCGGCTATTTAGTGGCATGACGGTGCCATGTCCAGACCGCCGCAGTGGCATACAAAGACCCACCTCGACCGCCTGTTCTCGTTACGTCGCCGCTCGAGCTTCGATCAAGAGGAACCGCTACAGCCGCAGTTCCGCCTTCTGGCTCATGAGCAGCTTCTGCAACGTCTTTACGTTCAGTTTCCGGGGCGGCACTCCCGTGGTAGCCGCCAGCGCGGCCGCGCAGCCGGAAGCGTGACCGACGGCCATGGCGGGGGCCATGGAACGCGCGGACTGGAAGGGGGCCTGCTCACAGGAGATGCAGCGGCCCGACAGGACGAGGCCCTCGATCTTCCTCGGGACCAGCGACCGATAGGGTATGTCGAACCCCTCGTGCTTGAAAAAGTAGCGCCGGCCCTTGTAGGAGGGCATCGGGTTTGAGCTGATCGCGATCACGTCGGGGAACCGCACGCCCTCGATCGCATCCTTCTCGGTTACCGTGTACTCTCCGGTGATCCGCCGCGTCTCCCGGACGCCGATGTTGACCGGCGTGTCGAGAAGCGCAATCGATTCCATGCCGGGCTTCCGGCGCAACTGCTGAACTTGGTCCCACAGCTTGAGGCGCGTCTCCACTTCCGCTCTGGTGAGGTCTTCGACGTCCAACCCATCGCCGTCGAAGCCGGAACCCCAGCGAACCACACGGTCCCGAATCCGGATTCCCTCGAAGGGCCCCTCAACTGCCGGCGGGACACCCCCGATGCGGTACATCAAGCTCATGTTCATGCGGTCGCCGGTTGCGGCGGGGCTCATGAAGGGCGCGCCCGCGCGGGCGGCGATGTCTCCGTCACCCGTACAGTCGATTACCACGTCGGCCGCAATCGCCTGGCGGCCGGACTTGGACTCCACCACCACGCCCGTCACCCGGGCGCCGTCGAGCATGGGCGACACGGCCCAACTGTGCAGCCGCAGTTTGACACCCTCTTTGCGGACCAGGTTCAGCGAGGCCATCTTGGCCGCTTCCGGATCGAAGGGGACGGTGTAGGGGATGTCGCCCTGGGAGACGTTGTGCGAGAAGTTATGTTCATAGTTGTCCAAGTCCGCCACACCACCCAAGCGAACCAACTCGGCGATGTACTCGGCGGGAATCCCCTTGACCGTCTGGAGGGCCTGGGGCTCGCGCTGGTTGCGGAAGCCGTTGTAGCAGGTCATGAGCCCTGCCGTTCCGTTCCCACCGAGAAAAGCGTAGCGCTCGATGAGCAGCGTGTTCGCGCCACTTCGCGCGGCGGCAACGGCGGCAATCACGCCACTGGGGCCTCCCCCCGCGACAATCACCTGGTAGCGCGCGACGATCGGGGTTTCGATCGTCTCCCGGTATGTAGCCGCACCCTGCGCCACACTTGACACGGCCGATCCGGAGGCCGCCGCACCAGCGAGCGTAGCCCGCAGGAAGCCGCGCCGCCCCAAGCCGTTTTCAGAGGATTGCCTTTTGCCAGACATATCAGGATACCCATCCTCCTTAGTTCGACGGAACAGGACGCAGGGTGAGTTTTTGGACCCGCCAGTTGGTCAGCTCGCCCACGAGGAGTTGGTTGGGGTTGCGGCAGTCCATTTCGTTGACCGTGCCGAACTCCTTGGCCAGCTTGCCCGCTCTGCCGAACTTGCCCAGGATTCGTCCATCCAGCTCCAGCTTGTAGATTTCCCCGTTGTCCATGGAGCCCGTGGCATTGGAGTTCGAACTGTAAAGGTACTGGTGAACGCCGGGAGAAATGCAGATGGCCCACGGCGCGCCCACATTTGTGAGCTGGGTCTTGAAGGTCCCGTCGTTGTCGAAGACCTGGATGCGCTTGTTGCCAAGATCGGCCACGTACACGTTGCCTTTGGCGTCCAGGGCAAGCGATCTCGGCATGTCGAACTGGCCGGGCTCGGTCCCTCTCGAACCCCAGGACTTGATGAACTTGCCGTTCTTGTCGAACTTGGCGACGCGGGCGTTGGCGTTGGCATCGGAGACGAAGATGTTCCCCGAGGCGTCCCAGGCCACGTCGGTCGGCCGGCTGAAGCTGTCGCCGGGGAGGCCGCGACCGCCGCCGCGGCCGGCAGCCGGGGCGCCGGCGGGTCCGCCGCGGGCTCCGCCACGGGCTCCGCCACGGGCCGCCACCATCTCCACCGCTTCCGGCTTACGGCCCATGGTCATCAGCACCCGCCCCTCGGGTGAGAACTTGATGACCAGGGTGGACCCGCGATCCACGGCCCAGATGTTGTCCTGCGGGTCGACCCGCACGGCTTGGGCAAACACGAACCCGTACAGCCCCTGCCCGATCTCGCGGAGGAACTTCCCGCTTGAATCGAACTCGAAGAGCCGCGAGCCGCCGTGGATTATGGTCCGCGACGCTCCCGTGGTGGCAACCACGCCGCCCGTGCGCGTGTATACAAAGATGTTGCCCCGGGAATTCGCTGCCACCCCGGCCGCTTCGCCAAGGTACAGGTTCGCGGGCAACTTCAAGAGATCGGGGGCGGAGTCGTAGGGGATCTCCGGGATCTGGGCAGAGAGTGAACCGGCCACGAGCACCGCCGCGGCCAGGAAGAGAGTATGTGTCATGGGAGCCCTCCTTATTTCCCTCGCGGGTGCAGGATGATTTTCTGCACTCGCCAGGCCGTGATCTCGGAGATCAGGAGTTCGTTCTCGTTGCGGCAGTCGATCTCGTGGGCCGTCGAGAACTGGCCGAGCTGCTTGCCTCCAGTGCCGAACTTGCCCAGGATCGTCCCGTCCAGCTCCATCTTGTAGATCTCGCCGGTCACGGCGGCGATCTCGGAATTGTTGGTGTCGGGGGCCGAGTTCGTGCTGTAGAGGTATTGATGCGGCCCGGGCGTGATGCAGACCCCCCAGGGGGCGCCAACCTGGTCATAGATCGCCTTGTAGGCCAGGTTGTTGTCGAAGACCTGGATGCGGCTGTTGCCGCGGTCGCCGACGTAGACGTTACCCTTCGCGTCCGTGGCGATGGTGTGGGGGGTGTTGAGCTGGCCGGGCTGCGAGCCCATGCTCCCCACCGTGGCGAGGAATCTGCCGTTCTTGTCGTATTTCACGACCCGCGAGTTGCCGTAGCCGTCGGCGACGAAGATGTTGCCGGCGGAGTCCCAGGCCACATCGGTGGGCCGGTTGAAGGTGTAGGGCTCCGGCGGAGGCGCTGGCAGCAACTCTTCCAACGGCTCCGGCCTCCTGCCCAGAAGCATCACCACCCGGCCGTCGGGGTTGAACTTGATTACCATGTTGGTCCCCTCGTCGACGGCCCAGATGTTGTCCTGCGGGTCGACCCGTACGGCATGGGCAAACGCAAAGCCGTACAAACCCTGCCCGATCTCGCGGACGAAGCTGCCCTTGGGATCGAATTCAAACAGGCGCGTCTGCTCGCTTCGGGTGTAGACGAAGATGTGCCCTTTGGAGTTGGTCGCGACCCCCATGCCTTCGCCCAAGTACAGGCCCTGTGGAAGCTTCAAGAAGTTGGGGACCGACTCGAAGGGGATTTCGGGAACGTTCCGCGCCTTGGCGCGAGCGTTGAGCTGCGCCGGCGTCAACCCTTCCGTGCCGGCCGGGGTCTGGGCGACGAGCGGCACGGCTGACAGCAGCACCACGCTGAGGCAACAGTTTCGGCATCTGCTCATTGGCGACCTCCAGAGAGACTCCCTCGGACCCGGTGTCCGCGGTGGAGCCAAGTATACAGCAAACCGCCGAGAATAAGGGGACACCGGCCCGTACGTCACTATTCTTGTGCGGTGGGAATCGAAGTGAACGCAGCGCCCCCAAACCGGAGCCCCAGTACGGCCACGCTCCCCGAGGTGACGGTGAAATCGGCTGAGCCTCGGTTCCCAATCATGGCAAGCGGGTCGAGAAGATCTCTCAGCACCTTCGCTACCTTGCTCTTGGCCGCCAAGGGAACGCTCGGCGTCCCGATGACAAGCCCGTTCGCATTGCGCACCGTAATGGTCACCGTCGCGGCCACGGCGCTGGGATTCACAATCGCTACTGCGGTGGTGAAGTTTGTGTCGTCCCAGATCAAAGTTGCGCTCGCCGACAACGCGCTAGAAAGCGGCACGACCGCCTCCTGATCTGGAACACCGGGCCCGCTTTGACGGAACACTCCGTAGCCCTCGACGCCGTCCGGCAAAGACAGGGAGACGTATCCCTGACTCAACCCTCCGATGTTGGGAGCTTCGATAATGGCAGTGCCGCGCGCATCGAGGTTCACCACGGCCGAAGGGCCGCCCACCGACGGCACGTTCAACGGCGTGCCGGCATCAGACATGAAGTTGACGGGAAACGAAACGGCCGTGCTTCCTGTGTTGGTGAAATACAGCGCCGAATACCAGCCGCCGCCGAAGGCGAATTGGGGCAAAACGATCGAGGCCGCGACATCTCCGGTCAGCACCGGCAATACATAGTGCCCCTCCAGCTTGCTGACGTGCGCCTGGCCTCCATTGCAGAAAGTCATCACCCAAGCCTGGCTGGAACCGACGTTGGGGTCCAGGGAATACGTCGTGCTCGACCAGTACCTGCCACAATAAACCGTTTCCTGGATGTTACTGAACAAAGCGTAATTGGAATTATGTGCCAGCGATATCTTCGTGAGAGATTGGCCGCCCAGTTCGGTATAAAACAAGTGCCCCAGTTCGCTCCCGGTACACCCGTAAGCGCTGCCCGAGCAGCTCGGATCCGTCTCAAGCGTGGTCGGCAACCGCCAACTGGAGAAGCCCAGGTACCTGGCGGCGTTCATCGATGTGATCCAGTTTTGGACGGTGTTCCAGGACATGGTGCCATTGGCGTCAACGCCTGCCGTCCCGAACGTGTTGGTTGCCGCCAGGTTGGCGTTGGCGAGCCATGTAATATTGAGGTCAGTGTCATATACCGCAAGACCGCCTAGCCGCGGTTGAAGAGCGGCGCAGGCCGATCCTGAAGAGCTAATGGCGAGAATGATGCAGCCGGTCAGCCGTACGAAGGCCGCGATCGGCTGTGTGAGTGGCGCCAGCCGTGCCAGGAGATGGAAACGTGGAGCTTCTATTTCGGCCGCGATGGATACGTTCGCCATTATCGCGTCATCCTCTTTCTAGTGACGTTCAGCGCGCCTGTGGTTCTCTGCTTTGGGCAACACAGTTCTAGCAAGAATTCCGTTTTCGGACTCCAGAATCGGATTCAGTATACACCCGGCTGCGACCTTTGATTCCGCGGTTTGCTTTTCTGCGGCCTGCTTTTCTGACCGAGCTACCGGGCCAGGGCGTAAGCGTCCACCCGGGGGTCGGCGCCGGCGTTGAGCACGCCGGTCGAGGGGTCCACCGCGATGGCCGCGTTCGAGCCCAGCGACCACTCGCTCTGCACCTGTATCTTGTGCCCTTTCGCAGCGAGGGCCTTGACCACTTCCTGGGGGATACTGTTCTCCAGCATCAGGTCGCCCGGGTACATCACGTGGGGGAAGGGCGACGAGGGAAACGCGCGCGTGGACCAGCGCGGCGCCTCGATGGCCTGCTGGACGTTCATGCCGAAATCCACCATGTTCACGAAAGTCTGGAGGGTGCGCAGGCACTGGTCGTCGCCTCCCGGGCTGCCCGTAACCAGAAACGGTTTGCCCCCCTTCGTCACCAGCGTGCTTTGCAGCGTGCTGCGGGGGCGCTTGCCGGGCTCCAGCGCGTTGGCCTGACCGGGCATCAGGGAGAAGTAATCCCCACGGCAATTGAAAATGAAACCGAGACGCCCCATGACCACGCCGGTCCCGAAGCCCGAGTGCAGGCTGGGCGTCAGGCTAATCATGTTCCGGTCGCCGTCCACCACGGCGATGTAGCTGGTATCGCCCGCGTGGTCGCCCTGGCCAGCCAGGGTGTAGTCCAGCGGGCGCGGGAGCGGCTCCATGCCCGGCACGAACTTCTCGGCCGTGCCCGGGCGCAGCTCCAGAGACGCCCGTTCCGGGTCGATCAGCTTGCGGCGGTCCCGGGCATAGTCCTTCGAGAGAAGACCCTCGTAGGGGATGCGGATGAAGTCCATGTCGCCGAGGTACTTGTCCCGGTCGGCGAAGGCCAGCTTGGCCGCCTCCACGGAGGTATGGAGGTAGCCGGCGGTGTTCTGGCCGAGCGCCGTCAAATCGTAGGTCTCCAGGATGTTGAGCAGGAACAGCTCGGTGGGCCCCTGCGAGGCGGAGGGATTCTTGTAGACGCGATAGCCTCGGTAGTCCACCGACACCGGCTCCTCCAGCTTGGCGGTGTAACCGGCGAAATCCTCGTAGCGGAACAGGCCGCCGTTCTGTTCGGAGAACTCAGCCATCTCGCGGGCGATATCGCCCTTGTAGAAGCGGTCGCGCGCCGCTCGCAAAGCCGCGTGACGGCCCTGGGCCGCGTTCTCCTTTTCGGCCTCGACGAGCCTGCGCAGCGTGCGCGCCAGATCGGGGTTGCGAAAGACCTCGCCGGCTTGCGGCCGATTGCCACCCGGCGCATAGACAGCCATGCTGGTTGGGTATTTCGCGATCTTCTTGGAGCCGTGGATGGCGGAGGCGAGCCGGTCCGAGATGGGGAAACCCGATTCGGCAACCTCAATCGCGGGGGCCAGCACCTGGGCGAAGCTCATGGTGCCCCAGCGGTCCAGAAGCAGGTACCAGGCGTCCACGATGCCCGGCACCGTGCCCGCGAGCAGCGTGTCATCCACGGGCAGCGTGCCCTTGTGGTTCTGCTTGTACCAGTCGATGGTGGCCAGTTTGGGCGCTGTCCCCTCGGCATTGAGCGACCAGACCTTGCCGGTGCGTGCTTCGTAGATCAGAGCCACGGCATCGCTGCCGACACCGTTGTTGGCGGCGTCCGCGAGGCCCAGCACGGCCTGCCCGGCGACGATGGCGTCGAAGGCATTGCCGCCGGCTTCGAGGATGCGCTCTGCGGCCAGAGTGGCCTCCGGTTTCATGGACACCGCGGCAAAGTGCATACCGCGAATGACCGGGCGCGTGGTCGGCCGCGACCGCGGCGTCTGCGGCGAGCGCGCCGTCTGGGTCAGCGCGGTCCAGCCGCCGGCCAGGGCCAGCAACGCACCGAAAAGCAGTCTGGGGCGCTTCGTCATTATCCATGACCTCCTGAGCAGAGATTCCAGCTCGTGATCCGAATTCTCTATTGTGCTCTTTCCAGGATGGGCGTGGGGGGGGGCCGTGGGAGCACAGGCCGGCCCCTTTTCCTCGCGGCCCGGAGCTTCCCGCCGGAACCGGACTTCTGGACCGCTGTGAACTGGCGCGACCACTCTCGATCGGGCCGTCAAACACCCGCGATCCACGGGGATGGCCCGAGGCCACATCTGCGAGTGGCGGACTTATCCGGCGCAGTCTGCCCATCCGCTGATCTCCCGCTAAGCTCATTTCAGGGTTACTCTGCTGTCGGCGATAGTCACGGAGGCTCCCACTCCCCAGGAGCACGTACAATGGAATGGCGCTATAAACCAATAAGGGGAACTTTGCTGGTTCACCCAAAAAGGCTGGGAGACCGACGGCTGGCGTGCCTGATGCAGAGCGATATAGTTCTCCTCTACGATGAGCGTGGCATCCCCGACAAAGGGATGAACCACATTGCATGGCTAGGCCGCCAGCAGGCGCAGTCTTGCTTGGGAGGTCTCCGCTGATGCCCACCCTTCTCCTGTCTGCAAGCAACCCCTTACCGCATCGCCATCCAAAGTACCTGGAGACAGCGGACGTGGTGGCCGTCCGCGACAGTATCCGAGCTGTGGTCAGTGTTGTTGTGCCAGGCGGCCAGATTGTGTTTGGGGGTCATCCTGCAATTACCCCGCTTGTCCGCCTACTCGTTCGTGGAATGACGCCGAACGTGCGAAAGCACGTCATCTTGTATCAGAGCCTTTTCTTCAAAACCCAGTTTCCTCCCGAAGCGTCCGAATTCGAGGAAGTGCGTTTCGTTGATGCCGTGGACGGCGATCTTGACGCGAGTTTGGCCAAAATGCGCGGGGCCATGATCAGCGCTCACAACTTTGACGCGGCGGTATTCCTTGGCGGCATGGAAGGCGTAGAGATTGAGTACGACATCTTCCGGCGTTTGCATCCTAGCAAACCGGCGTACCCTGTCGCCTCCACCGGAGCTGCGGCACGGCTTCTTTCTGAGAAATACAGGCCCGAGCGCCTTGAATTGAGGCTCTTCCGGGTTTTTGGTGGGAGGCCTGAGCAGGAAGGAAAAGGACGGGAAAAGGCATGATCCGAATCGAGACGAATGGAGTCTGGTAGACGCTATTTCGCCGCTCGCAACGCGTCTGCCCGCTTGCCTGCGGCTTCTATCGCTTTCCGAAAACGATCCAGATCCTTATCCCAGGCGTAAGCGGGAAAATCCACACCTTTTGGCACCGCCGGTTTGGCCCCACGAGAGGTAGGAGGGCTGTTGGGGTCTTTCAAGTGATGGATGTAAATACCTAACAGCCCGTTCTTGCGCGCTATTGATTGCTCGATTTCATATTTCACCCACGGGCGGCTGGCCGTCTCTGTGCCAATCAACACCACTGTGACCGTCGTGTCCTTGAGATGATTGAGGATCATCCGCTGAATGCCATCTTTGCCTTTTTTTTTGGCTACTTCGTATTCTGAGTGGTCAAAGAAACCGGCAAGGTGAGATCCTGCAACCACATTCGAATTCCGAACTTGGTTTGCCCGCCAGATGTCGCCGTCGTGATTGAAGCTGAAGAACACTCGTCGTGCCATTTGAAGTCTCTACCGTACACCCGAAATGTCTCTTGCCCCGTTTGGGCCGGGGATATAGAGATAATCGTGATTTCCCACTATAGTATTTTCTATGGCGATCATCGCGGTTGCGGGACGAAAAGGCGGCGTTGGGAAATCGACAATCGTGGGCAACCTGGCAGCCGAATTCGCCGCCATGGGCTGGAGTGTTATTGTGCTGGATGCCGACCCGCAGCACAGCCTCGCGGCGTGGGCGGCCCAAGGCGAAGGGATGCTCTCGCGTTGTGTCGAGAAAGTGAAAGGCGGCAGCACGGAGGCCCTGCGGGCCAAGGCGCGCTCGGCGGAAAAGGCCGCCGACGTGGTCCTGATCGACACGCCGCCGGGGATGCCTGAAACCGCCTACCAGGCCGCGCTGGTTGCCGACCTTTTTCTTCTGCCGTGCGGCCCTTCTCCATTGGATCTGTTTTCCCTGAAAGAGGCTCTGAGCCTGGCTCTCAAGGCGCGCGCTGAGAGGCGCTCCAAGAGACCGCGCATCCGGTTCGTCCCGTCTAAGGTGCTGATGAACACGAACCTGGGGCGTGGTCTTTCCTCGTCGCTGGAGGACATGGGGAGGAAGGTGCTGCCCCCGATCGGCCAGCGAATCGTGGTGGCCGAGGCGGTGATGAGCGGCCTCACGGTCTGCGAGTACGCGCCCGATTCAGTTTCTCACATGGAGTTCAAGAAGCTCGCCAAAGCGGTGCATAAGATCGTCGTGCGGTAGCACTGCGGCTCAGCGCCGATATTGGCGATGCGCGCCGCCGCCCAGCCCGCCCAGGTCAATGATCACCGCGATCAGCAGCCACAAAAGATTGATTCCCACGGTCGGCATGCCGCTGTTAAGTTCCCATGCGTATACGATCGTGGTGAGCGGCAGGAAGATGAAACCGATTACCGGCAGCACCAGACCACCGTGGAATGCGCGCTGCAGGTAGGTCGAGAGGAACCACATCAACGCGAGCGCGACGCGCGGAAATACCAGGATCACGAGGATGAGGAAGCAAGGCATAGTCACTCTCCAGCCGGGCAGCACCAGCCCGCACGGCACCCTAGGTCCATTCTTGCACGGGGGGCGCCGGAGGTGTGGTACTATAAGTTTCTGTTCGGAAGCAGGATCATCATCACTAGTGGGAGGCGGGGGTTTGGTTTGCCCCTGCCGTTTGGACCAGACACAGATGGCTCAATCACAAGGGAAGAAGTACCGTACTGCGGTTCAACAGGTGGATCGGCGACCTTACCCGCTGGAAGACGCGGTGCCGCTGGTGCAGAAGGTGAAGTTCGCCAAGTTCGACGAGACCGTAGAACTGCACATGAGGCTGGGCGTGGATCCGAAGCACGCCGACCAGATGGTGCGCGGCACGATCGTGCTGCCCAACGGTCTGGGGAAGTCCAAACGGGTCCTGGTCATTGCCTCTGGTGAAAAGCAGCGCGAGGCGCAGCAGGCGGGAGCCGACTTGGTGGGCGGCGAGGACATGGTGGCCAAGATCCAGCAGGAGAGCTGGACCGATTTTGACGCCGTGGTCGCCACGCCGGACATGATGCGCTTGGTGGGACGGCTGGGCAAGATCCTGGGCCCTCGGGGCCTGATGCCGAACCCGAAGACCGGCACAGTCACCATGGACGTGGAGCGGGCGGTCAGAGAGGTTAAGGCCGGCAAGGTGGAGTTTCGCGTGGACAAGACCGGTGTGCTTCACGTTCCCGTGGGCAAGGTGAGTTTTCAGCGCGACAAACTGCTGGAGAACGCCCAGGCCCTGATTCAGGCCGTGCTTCGGGCCAAACCCGCGGCGGCCAAGGGTAAGTACGTCAAGAGCGCGACGATCTGCTCCACCATGGGACCGGGCGTCTCGCTGGACGTGACGCCTTTCAACGCAAAGGCGCAGTAGCAGGTGCATCATGAAAAAACGCGAGGATAAGCGGAAAGACGTTGATTCACTGCGCGGGGAGCTGGACCGGGTCCAGCACCTGTTTGTGGCAGGCTTTGAAAAGCTCAAGGTCGGGCAGGATTTCGAACTGCGAAGGGCGATCCGGGCCGCCGGAGGACGCTACCGCGTGGTCAAGAACAACCTGGCTGGCAAGGCGGCCGAGGGCACCAAGGCGCGGGAGTTGCTCAGTGGGCTGGTGGGGATGACGTCGCTGGCCTACACGGAAACGGACCCCGTGGCACTGGCGAAGGCCCTGACCATATACGCCAAGGCCAACCCCAGCTTCACGTTCAAGGCCGGGATGGTGGAGGGCCGGGTGATCGACATACGGGCCATCACTGAGCTGGCCTCCCTCCCTTCGCGCGAGGAGATGCTGGGCAGGCTGCTGTTCCTGATCCAGGCGCCGGCCCGGAGTTTAGTGTGCGCTTTGAGCGCAGTCGGCAGGAACCTGGCCGTGGTGATCGATCAGGGCTGCAAGGAAAATAAGTTTTCAGCGTGAGGCTTGCGGCATGTGGCACGTGGCTTGTGGAAACACGGGCCATTGACCACCGGCCACGGGCTAAAGGACTTTGGAAGGTACAAATGGCGGACATCAACGCAATTGCGGAACAGATTCAAGAGTTGACGCTGCTGGAGGCTTCCCAGCTCGTCAAGTTGCTGGAGGAGAAACTGGGCGTCTCGGCAGCCGCCGCGGCGGTTGCGGTAGCGGCCCCGGGGGCAGGCGCCGCAGCGGCGCCCGCGGTCGAGGAGAAGACCGAATTCACGGTCGTGCTCACTGCGGCTGGGGCGAACAAGATTAATGTCATCAAGGCAGTACGCGAGGTCACCAGCCTCGGGCTGAAGGAAGCGAAGGACCTTGTGGACGGTGCTCCGAAGAGCATCAAGGAAGCCGTCAACAAAGAAGAGGCAGAGGCGATCCGGAAGAAGTTCGTTGACGCCGGCGCGACAGTCGAGGTGAAGTAGTCCGGGGAGAACCGCGCCCCCGCCGGCCGAAGGGCTGGCGGTGTGGGTGAGGTTCCCCCATTTGACGGCAGCATGTCGGTTTGGTAAACTTGACATTGTCGAAGCCCGAGTCGAGCCCGAATAGTCGCCTGTGAACGACGCTTCCTGTGTGCGAGGCATCAGTTTGCCTGTACGAGGGTGGGATTTGTCCCCACGAGCCATAGCCACAGCTAAAGTGTCCCCTGCAATCCTTCTCGTCCGAGCTTATCCCGCTCACGAGTCACGAACGACCCCGGTGTTGACGCCGCCACTCGAAGGCGGCGTCTTCTTGTCCACCAGAGTTCGAGCGGCCCTTGGCGCCTTGCGCTGTTCTGGCCCGCTCGCCTGCACGACGGCGTAGTTGATCGAGACCGCCGTGTAGCTGCCTTTCGGTTTTAGGGAGAGCATGATGCAACAGCCGTCCAATGGCGTTGGCCGCGAGAGGGTCGATTTTTCCAAGATCAAGACCACGATCCCGATTCCGAACTTGATCGAGGTTCAGAAGCAGTCCTACGAGCGCTTCCTGCAGATGGATCTGCTCCCGGACGAGCGGGAAGACCTGGGCTTGCAGAGCGTATTCACCTCCGTTTTCCCGATCACCGATTTCCGCGGCTTGAGCCAGCTCGACTTCGTCGACTACTCTATC
Source organism: Bryobacterales bacterium (assembly GCA_963798455.1). Taxonomy (GTDB): domain Bacteria; phylum Acidobacteriota; class Terriglobia; order Bryobacterales; family Bryobacteraceae; genus CAWCTD01. The sequence continues at coordinate 549,898 of CAWCTD010000003.1, read as the reverse complement.
GGCAACTGGGAGTGCAAGTGCGGCAACCTCAAGGGCCTCAATCACCTCCGCACCACCTGCCGGAACCCCGGTTGCGGCGCCTACATCCGCACCGATCCCTACCACATCGGCGACGTGCTTTGCCCCAAGTGCGGCACCTTCAACCGTAATATCGTCACGTTCTGCAACAAGTGCGGCGACCCGGTGGGCCTGCAACTGAAGTATGACCAGCCCGAGTGCGAGGAGCGGGGCATGACCTACGCCGCGCCCTTGAAGGTCACCATCCGTTTGACGGTCTACGACAAGGACGTCGAAACCGGCGCCAGGACCGTCCGGGACATCAAGGAACAGGAGGTGTTCTTCGGAGAAATCCCGCTGATGACGGGCAACGGCACCTTCATCATCAACGGCACCGAGCGCGTCATCGTCTCCCAGTTGCACCGCTCCCCTGGCGTGTTCTTCGAGCGCGTCCCCTCACAGGGCTACTTCCTGGGCAAGATCATCCCTTATCGCGGGAGCTGGGTCGAATTCGAGTACGACACGAAGAATCTGCTGTACGTGCGGATCGACCGCAAACGGAAGTTCTACGGAACGGTGTTCCTTCGCGCACTGGGCCTGAAGAGCGACGAACAGATCCTGCGCACCTTCTACAAGGTGGACAAGATCGCCATGCGGGACAAGAAGCTGTTCTGGGCCGTCTCCAGCGGCCTGGTCGGCATGCGGCTCTCGCACCCGGTTTCGTCCCGCTCCGGGGACCAGATCGTGGCCGCCGGCAAGAAAGTCACCTCTGCCCTGCTCAAGGAGCTTCAGAAGGCCAAGATCGAGCAGGTTGAAGTGAGTTTCGAGGACCTGGACGGCGCCCTCGCCGTGGCGGATGTCGTGGACATGTCCACGGGCGAAGTGCTGTTGGAGGCCAACCAGGAGCTGACCGCGGCGGCGGTCAACAGTTTCGGGGAAGCGGGCATTCCCAGCTTCGAGGTCATCTTCCCGGAGCGCGACGAAGTCGGCAACGTCATTTCGGCGACCTTGAGGAAGGACCCCGTCAAGAACCAGACCGATGCGCTGCTGGAGATCTACCGCAAGTTGCGCCCGGGGGATCCGCCGACCGTGGATACGGCCACGCAGCTCTTCCAGGGGATGTTCTTCGACGCCCGCAAGTACGATTTCTCCCGCGTGGGGCGGATGAAGTTCAACATCAAGCTGCACGGCAGCGCGGACTACTCCCCAGCGGGGTGGCTGGAGAGGCAACTGGCAAAGCCCGAAAAAGAAAGGGATCACCCGCTTGACCGGCGCACCCTGGAAGTGGAGGACTTCGTCGATACCATCAAGTACGCCCTCAGGCTTCGCAGGGGCATCGGCACCGTGGACGACATCGATCACCTCGGGAACCGGCGTGTGCGCGCGGTGGGCGAACTGCTGGAGAACCAGTTCCGTATCGGCCTGGTCCGCATGGAACGGGCGATCAAGGAAAAGATGTCGGTTTACCAGGAGATGTCGACGGCCATGCCGCACGACCTGGTGAACGCCAAACCGGTGATGGCGGCGATCCGGGAGTTCTTCGGTTCCAGCCAACTGTCCCAGTTCATGGACCAGACCAACCCGCTGTCCGAGATCACGCACAAACGCCGGCTCTCGGCGCTAGGTCCGGGCGGCCTCTCGCGGGAGCGAGCGGGTTTCGAAGTCCGTGACGTGCACTCCACGCACTACGGGCGCATCTGCCCCATCGAGACCCCCGAGGGTCCCAACATCGGCCTCATCTCCAGCCTCTCCTGCTTCGCCAGGATCAACGAGTACGGCTTCATCGAGAGCCCGTACCGGCGCGTGGTGAAGGGCGTCGTGGTGGACGAAGTGAAGATTCTGAACCCGGGCGACACGCCGTACAAGGTCGGCCAGGTCCTGCTGCGAAGCGAGGTGGAAAAGGCCAGCAAGGTCAGCCGCGAGCCGGGCTCCAAGAGGATGCCCGTGGAGCTGCAGGCGTACGCTGAGTACCTTTCGGCATGGGAAGAGGATAAGTACGTCGTCGCCCAGGCGAACGTGGAGCTGGACGAAAACGGCCGCATGGTGCCGGACCTGGTGAACGCGCGGCAGGCCGGGGACTTCGTCCTGATCAAGCGCGAGGAGATCGAGTTCATGGACGTCAGCCCGAAGCAGCTCGTCTCGGTGGCGGCCAGCCTGATTCCCTTCCTCGAGAACGATGACGCCAACCGCGCGCTGATGGGATCCAACATGCAGCGCCAGGCGGTTCCCTTGCTGCGGGCCGAGGCTCCCTACGTGGGAACGGGCATGGAGGAGGTCACGGCGCGCGACTCGGGCGCGGTGGTCATCTGCCGCCGGTCCGGCATCGTCGATTCGGTCGATTCGGAGCGGATCATTGTCCGCGTGGAAGGCAACGTCCACGAGGGCCAGATGTCCCGCGAAGTGGGAGCGGACATCTACCAGCTCACCAAGTTCAAACGTTCCAACCAGAACACCTGCATCAATCAAAAACCGATAGTCAAGCACGGCCAGCGGGTCAAGAAAGGCGACGTGCTTGCCGACGGCCCTTGCACGGACAACGGAGAACTGGCCCTGGGGAGGAATGTGCTGGTGGCGTTCATGCCCTGGCGCGGGTACAACTTCGAGGACGCCCTGGTCGTCAGCGAGAAGCTGGTGAAGGAAGACTACTACACCTCCATTCACGTCGAGGAGTTCGAGCTCGAGGGGCGCGACACCAAGCTCGGTCCGGAGGAGATCACCCGCGACATCCCGAACATCGCCGAGGGTTTTTTGCGCAACCTGGACGAGAGCGGCGTGATCCGGATCGGCGCGACGGTTAAGCCGGGGGACATCCTGGTGGGGAAGGTCACGCCCAAGGGAGAGACGCAGCTCACCCCCGAGGAGAAGCTGCTCCGCGCCATTTTCGGCGAGAAGGCCGGGGACGTGAAGGATGCCTCGCTCTACTGCCCGCCTGGAATCGAGGGAACGGTCGTAGGCTGCAAGATCTTCTCCCGAAAGGGCGCCGAGTTGGACGAGCGGTCCCGGGCGATCATGGAGAGCGAGATCGAGGGGCTGCACCGCGACCTGGACGACGAGAAGCGCATCTTGAACGACGAGCGCGCCAAGAGGCTGGCGGGCTATTTCGAGGGCATGCAGCTCCTGGCTGACCTGCACGACGAGCGGACCAACAAGCGTCTTCTATCCAAGGGCATTGACCTCACCAGGGACGTGATCGAAAAGCTCCGCGCGCGGGACCTGAAGCGCATGAAGCTGAAGGACAAAGACGCGCGCCTCAACGAGCAGATCGACGAGATCGAGGAGATGACCTCCCGTCAGATCTCGGTGCTGGAGAAGATCACCGACGAGAAGATCGCCAAGCTGAAGAAGGGTGACGAGCTTCCGCCGGGCGTCATCAAGCTGGTCAAGACCTACATCGCGATGAAGCGCAAGCTCTCGGTCGGCGACAAGATGGCGGGCCGGCACGGGAACAAGGGCGTCATCGCCAAGATCGTGCCCGATGAGGACATGCCGTATCTGCCCGACGGAACGCCGGTGGAGATCGTGTTGAACCCGCTCGGGGTCCCCTCGCGAATGAACGTGGGACAGATCCTGGAGACGCACTTGGGCTGGGCGGCGCACGCCCTCGGCAGGTACTACGCCACGCCCGTGTTCGACGGCGCCGCCGAACGCGATATCAAGCGCGAGTTGGCCGAGGCCAACTTGCCGAAGTCCGGCAAGATCCAGCTCCATGACGGGATGCTGGGCACGCCCTTCGAGCAGCCGGTGACGGTGGGCTACATTTACATGCTGAAGCTCTCGCACCTGGTGGATGACAAGATCCACGCCCGCTCCATCGGACCGTACTCGCTGATCACCCAGCAACCGCTGGGCGGCAAGGCGCAGTTCGGCGGCCAGCGTTTCGGGGAGATGGAAGTCTGGGCCCTGGAGGCGTATGGCGCGGCTTATATCCTCCAAGAGCTGCTGACCGCGAAATCCGACGATGTCTACGGCCGCGCCAAGATCTACGAGGCCATTGTGAAGGGCGAAGCCGCGGCGGAGCCCGGTGTTCCCGAGTCCTTCAACGTATTGATTCGTGAATTGCAGTCGCTTTGCCTGGATGTGGAATTGATGAAGCAGCCCAGCGAGCTGTTGGAGACCGCACTGGCGGCAGACTAGAGAGCCCGTGGCGCGTGGCTCGTGGGATGGCTACGAGCCACGAGCTACAAGCTACGAGCCATAAGGAGGCAGCCTTGTACAGATCCTCTCCGTACGACAGAAGCAATCTGATCGCGGACTTTGATTCCATCCGGATCAGTCTAGCGGCCCCGGAAAAGATCCGCAGTTGGTCTCACGGCGAAGTCACCAAGCCGGAGACGATCAACTATCGCACTTTCAAGCCGGAGCGGGACGGATTGTTCTGCGCGCGCATTTTCGGCCCGATTCAGGACTGGGAGTGCCTGTGCGGCAAGTACAAACGGATGAAGCACCGCGGCGTGATCTGCGACAAGTGCGGCGTGGAAGTGACCCTGGCCAGGGTGCGGCGCGAGCGCTTGGGGCACATCGAACTGGCCAGCCCCTGTTCGCACGTCTGGTTCTTCAAGGGCCTGCCGAGCCGCATCGGCTACCTGCTGGACATCACCCTGAGAGAGTTGGAGAGGGTCCTCTACTTCGAGGCGTTTGTGGTGGTCGATCCCGGCGAGGTGCCTGGCTTGTCCAAAGCGGAAGTCATCACCGACGAGCGCAAGCGGCAACTGGACCAGGAGCACCCCAACAAGTTCGTGGCGATGATGGGCGCCGAGGGGATCAAGGAGCTCCTGAAGAGGGTCGACATCGAGGGGCTCAGCCTGGAGATCCGCGAGAGGATGCGGACCGAAGTCTCCCAGCAGAAGAAGCTGAAGTACGCCAAGCGCCTGAGGGTCACCGAGTCTTTCCGCAAGTCAGGCAACAAGCCCGAGTGGATGATTCTGGACGTCATCCCCGTCATACCGCCGGAGCTGCGTCCGCTGGTGCCGCTGGACGGCGGCAGGTTCGCCACTTCGGACCTGAACGACCTGTACCGGCGTGTCATCAACCGGAACAACCGGCTCAAGAAACTCATGGAGCTGCACGCCCCCGATGTGATCGTGCGCAACGAGAAGCGCATGTTGCAGGAGGCCGTGGACGCGCTGTTCGACAACGGGCGCCGCGGACGCGTGCTGCGCGGGGCCAACAACCGGCCGCTCAAGTCCCTGTCGGACACGCTGAAAGGCAAGCAGGGCCGTTTCCGCCAGAACCTGCTCGGAAAGCGCGTGGACTACTCGGGACGGTCGGTGATCGTGGTGGGGCCGGAGTTGAAGTTGCACCAGTGCGGGCTTCCGAAGAAAATGGCCTTGGAGCTGTTCAAGCCGTTCATCTATCACCGCCTCGAGCAGCGCGGGCACTGCACGACCATCAAGCAGGCCAAGGAACTGGTCGAGCAACAGGACCCGGTGGTGTGGGACATCCTGGAAGAAGTCATCCGCGATCACCCCATCCTGCTGAATCGCGCTCCGACGTTGCACCGCCTCGGCATCCAGGCCTTCGAGCCGGTACTGGTGGAAGGCAAGGCCATCAAGATCCACCCGCTGGTTTGCACGGCTTTCAACGCGGATTTCGACGGCGACCAGATGGCCGTCCACATCCCGCTCTCTCCCGAGGCCCAGATAGAGGCCTCGTCGCTGATGCTGGCCTCGAACAACATTCTGTCGCCGGCCCACGGCGCCCCCATTGCCGTGCCGAGCCAGGACATGGTGCTCGGCCTGTATTACCTCACCAAGTCCAGGCCCGGCACCAAAGGCGAGGGGCGCACCTTCGCTTCCACCGACGACGTCCTGATCGCCCTGGAGATGGGGGAGGTGGAAACGCTCACTCCCGTCAAGCTGCGCCACACCGGCCAGGTCATTGACCTGACCAAAGCCTTCGACAGCCAGAATGTCCTGCATACCGAGCCGATCGAGTTCAACAAGCAGTACATGGAGACCACGGTCGGCCGCGTGATCCTGAACGACGTGCTGCCCGAAGAGATGCCGTACGTCAATGGCCTGCTGAAGAAGAAGGGCCTTACCCAATTGGTCCAGTATTGCCACCTGCGGTTCGGCTTGCAGACCACCGTGAAGATGCTGGACGAGGTCAAGAACCTCGGCTTCCTGTACGCCACGCGGGCCGGCATTTCCATCGGCGTCGACGACATGGTGGTTCCCGCCTCGAAGCCGCAACTGGTGCGCGAGGCGGAGAAGGCCGTCATGGAAGTGCAGTCGCAGTACCAGGAAGGCGCCATCACCCACGGCGAGCGCTACAACAAGATCATCGAAATCTGGTCCAAGGTCACCGAACGCGTCTCGGAAGAGATGTTTAAGGTCATGGAGGAGGACGACTCCACCGGCCGCTACCTCAACCCGATCTACATCATGGCGGACTCCGGGGCCCGCGGCTCCAAGCAGCAGATCCGCCAGCTCTCGGGCATGCGCGGCCTGATGGCGAAGCCGTCCGGAGAAATTATCGAGACGCCCATCACGGCCAACTTCCGTGAGGGCCTCAACGTGCTGCAATACTTCATCTCCACGCACGGCGCGCGCAAGGGACTGGCCGACACGGCGCTGAAGACGGCCGACTCCGGCTACCTCACGCGCCGGCTGGTGGACGTGGCCCAGGACGTGATCGTGACGGAGTTCGACTGCGGCACCGTGGACGGCATCTTCGTGGAGCCGATCGTGGAATCCGGCGAGATCATCGAGCCGTTGCGCGACCGCATCGTGGGGCGCGTGGCGCTTGAGGACATCCTGGATTATGACCAGAACGTCCTGGTCCGGGCCAACCAGGAGATCGGCGAGGAATTCGCGGCCTCCATCCAGGCGGCCGGCATCGAGAGGGTGAAGATCCGCTCGGTGCTGACCTGCGAATCGCGGCGCGGCGTCTGCCAGTTGTGCTATGGACGCAACCTGGCGACGGGACGTCTGGTGGAGCGCGGTGAGGCGGTCGGGGTGATCGCGGCCCAGTCCATCGGAGAGCCGGGCACGCAGCTCACCATGCGGACCTTCCACATCGGCGGCACCGCTACCCGCATCAGCGAGCAGAACACTCAGGACGCCAAGTCAGACGGGTTTGCGCGGTATCTCAGCATCCAGACCGTCCGCAACAACAAGGGCGAGCTGATCGCCATGAACCGCAACGGCATTCTCGCCGTGGTGGACGAGAAAGGACGCGAAAAGGAACGCTACCAGGTGGTTTATGGCGCCAAGATCCTGGTGGAAGAGGGTGCGAAGATCAAGTCGAACCAGATACTGCTGGAGTGGGATCCGTACACTTTCTCGATCCTGACCGAGGTCAGCGGTACGGTTCACTTCCGGGACCTGGTGGAAGGCCTCACGTTGCAGGAGCAGGTGGACGAGATCACCGGCATGTCGCAGTGGGTGGTAATTGACTCGCCCGATGAGAAGCGCATGCCCACCATCGTCATCCGGCCGGCCGGCGGCGTGCGCTCCGAGGAGAAGAGATACCTGATGCCGTCGCACGCGCACCTAATGGTGCGGGACGGCGAGGAAGTCTTTGCCGGGGACGTGGTGGCGAAGATCCCGCGCGCCACGACCAAGACCAAGGACATCACCGGCGGTCTGCCGCGCGTGGTCGAGTTGTTCGAAGCGCGCCGGCCGCGCGAGACGGCCGTTATTTCGGAGATCAACGGCGTGGTGAGATTCGGCGAGGTCGCCAAGGGCATGCGCAAGGTGCACGTGGTGGGCGACGACGGGCAGCAGCGCGAGTACCTCATCCCGCGCGGCGTGCACGTGAGTGTGCAGGAAAGCGAAAGGGTGCGCGCCGGCGATCCTCTCATGGACGGGCCGCGCAACCCGCACGACATCCTGCACGTGCTTGGCGAAGGCGAGCTGCAGAAATACCTGGTGAATGAGATCCAGGAGGTCTACCGGCTGCAGGGGGTCACCATCAACGACAAGCACCTGGAGGTCATCTCCCGGCAGATGATGCGCTGGGTGAAGGTCGAGGAAATCGGCGACACGGAATTCCTGCCCGAAGAGATTGTGGACAAGTTCAGATTCCGCGAGGAGAATCAGCGGATCATTGAAGCCGGCGGGAAACCCGCCGACGGCAAAGCAATCCTGCTGGGGATCACCAAGGCTTCTCTTTCGACGGACTCGTTCATTTCCGCGGCATCCTTCCAGGAGACGACGAGGGTTCTCACCGAGGCCGCGATCAACGGCAAGGTTGACCACCTCCGGGGTCTCAAGGAGAACGTGATCATGGGCCGCCTCATCCCGGCGGGTACGGGCATGGAGTACTACCGCGGCGTGAGAATCGCCGGAGAAGACATCGAAGAAGAGGAGCCGGTAGTAGAACCGGAGATCTCGATCACAGACGGGATCCCCGGCTATGAGGAGGAAACCCGGCTTCACTACAGTGGCGGGCTGCCCGAGGTGAGCCCCGAGGAACCCTTAGCCGAATAATAGTCTCACTTTCCCACCGAGGGGGCGGACTCCCTGTCCGCCCCGGTGGACACCTCGCGCCAGGGGCTGCGTCGAAAAAACTTCATTTTCTCAAAAAAACAAATGACTTAATCGGGAAAGTGCTGTATATTCTCCCTAGTAGCCCATGGAACAGGAGAACAGGTTCTGATGCAAAACCCGACCACAGTGACCGCCATCCTGCTGATTGCGGCCCTAGCTCTGCTCGTGCTCTACCTGCTTCGCCGTCGCAAGAGAAAGAGCACCGAATAGGAGTCACAGCACCGGCTGAATCGGCCTTACCGCCGGATAAGGCCGGTGGAGAGGTCGACGACTGCAAGGTGCTTCTCTTGGCACTCGAAGGGTGGTTCTGTGCCCGCCATCGCAGCGACGGATCCTCCGCAGGGTAGTTGCTCCAACCCGGAAGCAGGTCTTGCCCCCCCTAACGCGCATATTTAGTTCTCCCATACTACCCGCTAGTGCGCTAGTTTTGTTTCTCATTTGTGGGTATACAATTTTAGTAGTACTAAGCGTAATGTATTGCTTCTAGGCACTTTCCTACCCGTAGCTCAGGCTCAGAGTAGTACTGCTTCAGTGAGCCGTTGAGAAAACGAGGTACGCTTCTACCCGCAAGAAAGATAAGCATTTCTTTCCACAGTTGGGATATATTTGGTGTGAGGAACCACTGATATGGGAGCTTTAGCAGATCTAGTACCTACTCCACAGATTGCGATAGCCGGCATGGGAATGGGCTTCGTTCCTGAAAGCGGCGTCTTCCCCGTCCCCACTGGGGATCCATTGCAGCTAAAGATCATGCTCCATCGCAAGCTTGCTCACCGCATCGACCTGGACTCGGTCTCCTCCATGTCGGGCGAGCACGGCAAAGCCCAACTCAGAAGCGTCATCCGGAGCCTCCTCCTGGAGGAGTGCGGGGGGATGCGGCCGGCGGAGCGGGACCGGATTGCCGAGGAGGTGCTGGAGGAGACGCTTGGGCTGGGCCCCATAGAGCCGCTGCTTCAGGACCCGACCATTTCGGATATTCTTGTGACGACCGCGAAGATGGTGTATGTGGAGAGAGCCGGGCGGCTCTATGAGAGCCCCGTGGAATTCAAAGACGACGCCCATCTCATCCGTGTGATCGAAAAGATCGTGTCGCGGGTCGGCCGGCGCATCGACGCGTCCTGTCCGCTGGTGGACGCCAGGCTGCCTGACGGCTCGCGAGTGAATGCAGTGATTCCTCCGGTGTCCGTGGACGGCCCCGTGCTGTCGATCCGGCGTTTCGGAAACGATCGTCTCCCCGCCGAGGCCCTGGTGCAGAACTTGACACTCACTCAAAGCATGCTGGACTTTCTCCAGGCGTGCGTGAGGGCTCGCCTCAACATCGTCATCTCAGGCGGCACGGGCGCCGGAAAGACGACCCTGCTGAACGTGCTCTCCAGCTACATCGACGGCGGCGAGCGAATCGTCACCATCGAAGATGCCGCGGAGCTGCAATTGCGGCAGCGCCACGTGGTTCGCATGGAAGCTCGCCCGGCAAACATAGAGGGCACGGGCGCCATACGGATCCGGCAGCTCGTGGTCAACGCGCTTCGGATGCGTCCGGACCGCATCATCGTAGGCGAGGTTCGCGGGGAAGAAGCGCTGGACATGCTGCAAGCCATGAACACCGGCCATGACGGCTCGCTCACCACGATCCACTCAAACTCTCCGCGTGACGCTGTTGGGCGGCTGGAGGTCATGCTGAGCATGGCCAACGCCAACATCCCGATGCGCGCCATTCGGCAGCAGATGAGCTCAGCGATCGACCTCTTCGTGCAGATCAGCCGTCTCAGCGACGGAACGCGCCGAGTCACCCACATCACCGAGTGCTGTGGCATGGAGGGTGACCTCGTGACCATGCAGGACCTGTTCGTCTTCGACAAGATGGGTCTTGCCGAGGATGGGAGGGTCAGAGGCCGGTTTAAGCCGACCGGGATCCGGCCGAAGTTCAGCGAACGTCTCACATCACTGGGAATCCAACTGCCAGCCTCTCTGTTTCAGACCGTAGTGGAGATCCGCTAAGTAGCTGCGTCGCAGGCTTCCGCCCGGCCGTGGAGGCCGCAGTTTTGTTCCACGGGAGCGCCCGGCTCGCGGGCGACTTCCTCCGCTGCAGTGGTATGATTGGAATGCCAACGGAACCAACAGGATAGGAGAGGGACGGCATTCGTGGATTCACGCCGAAAGTTCATTGGACGAGTGGCCTCGGGACTTGCCGGGACTTTAGCGGTTCCCTGCAGCGTGCTGGGCGCCAGCGAGCTTGTCCGCGTAGGAGTGATCGGCGCCGGGGAGCGCGGCACGCAACTGGCGCGGGAAGCACTAGCCTCGGGCAACACCCTGGTGGCGGGCGTGGCGGATATCTGCGCGCGTCGTCTGGACCTGGCAAAGACGGTCTTCCCTTCCGCCAGGGCTCATGCCGATAGCCGTTCCCTGCTGGACGACCGCGACATCGACGCCGTTATCATCGCTACCCCCCAGCACCTCCACGCCCAGCAATTGCTGGCTGGCCTGGAGGCCGGCAAGCATGTGTACCTTGAGAAGACCATGGCCTTCACCGTGGAGGAGGCCAAGCGAGTACGGGACGCCTGCGGGCGCGCTGGGAGGCAGACCGTCGAAATCGGCCACCAATCGTGCAGTTCAGGACTCTACGCCGACGCGGTGAAGTTCCTCGGCACGGGCCGCGTGGGGAAGATTACGGCCATCCACGCCCATATGTATCGCAACACGCCGCGCGGCAAGCCGCAATGGTTCCGTCCGGTGTACCCTGACATGACGCCCGACCAGATCGCCTGGGAGGCGTTTCTCGGAGGAGCCCCCAAACGTGCCTTCGATGCCGACCGGTACGTGAACTGGCGCTTCTATTGGGATTACTCCGGCGGCAATGTGTTTGAGAATATGTCCCAGCAGCTCGCCTTTTGGTACAAGGTCCTCGATCTCCAAATCCCTCAAACCGTCTGTATGCTGGGCGGGGTCCACCTGTGGAAGGATGGACGCGAAGTGCCGGACACCATGAGCGTGGCCATGGAGCACGCGGAGGGAGTTCTGTTCAGTTGGGACTCCGCTTTTGGGAACAACCAACTAGGCACCTCGGAAGAGGTCCTTGGTACCCATGGCACCCTTTCGCGAGGGCAGCAGATCCGCTACCTGCCGCAGAAGGTCAACCTCCCGGACGGCGTCGAGGCGCTGGGGCAGACCAGAACTCGGCCCAACGCGCACATGCATGACTTCCTGGAGTGCATCCGGACGGGGAGGGAGCCCAACTGCCCGGTGGAGCTTGGCTACCGGGTATCCATCGCCTGCCGAATGGCTGTGGAAAGCTACAGGCAACAGCGTACCGTGCGCTGGGACCCCGCCAGCGAAGAGATTCTCTGAACCCCATCCACAGGAGAATGGCTTGAAGGCGACCATCGGAATCATTGGCGGGAGCGGGCTCTATTCCATGCCCGGATTCGAGGCACAGGCGGAGGTCCCAATCGACACGCCCTGGGGCGCGCCCTCGGATAAGTTCGTGGTCGGCAAGCTGGCCGGAAAGGACGTGGCCTTTCTGGCGCGTCACGGGCGTGGTCATCGCATTTCGCCGTCGGAGCTGAACTTTCGCGCCAATATTTACGGGATGAAGTCCCTGGGCGTGGAGCGCATCGTCTCTCTGAGCGCGGTCGGATCGCTGAAAGAAGAGCACCGGCCTCAGGACTTCGTCATCCCGGATCAGTTCTTCGACCGGACGCGCGGGCGGGTGTCAACCTTTTTCGGCGACGGGCTCGTCGCGCACATCAGCTTTGCGCACCCCGTCTGTCCCGAACTCGCCGAGACAGTCCATCAGGCCTGTCTGGGGGCGGGGGTGAATGCCCGAAAAGGCGGCACCTACCTGTGCATGGAGGGCCCGGCGTTCTCCACGGTCGCCGAGTCGAACGTTTACCGGAGCTGGGGCATGGACGTCATCGGGATGACCAACCTCCAAGAGGCCAAGCTGGCCCGGGAGGCGGAGATCTGCTACGTCACCGTGGCTATGGTCACCGATTACGATTGCTGGCATCCGCAGCACGACGCGGTGACCGTGGACCAGATCATCTCGAACCTCATGAAGAACGCCGAGAATGCCGCCCGCGTGGTCGCCGCGACTGTGGCGCGCATGCCCAACGCGCGTCAGTGCAAGTGCGGCTCGGCGCTGGCGAACGCCATCATCACGGATCGCAAGCTCATCCCCGAGGCCGCGCGAAAGAAGCTGGAATTGCTGGTGGGCAAGTACCTGTAAGGGCCGGGCGCTCCTCGCCCCTACAGATAATCCCGGTATTGTTCCAGCGCCACGCGCACCAACTGACTGCGCGTGCGGACTCCGGCCTTGAAGAAGAGCTGCTGCAAGGTGGCCTTGACTGAGCTCTCCGATACCTGCAACCGGACCGCGATCTCCTTGTTGGCCAAGCCCTGGAACACCAACTTGAGAACCTCGCGCTCGCGGTCGCTGAGCTTGCGGCCCCGGTTCTCCGGTTCACTGGATCGGCTCTCTTGCAGCAAGATCTTCAGGTACCGCTGGTCGAGCCAGATCTCCCCCTCCATGACCTTGCGGATGGCCTTGGCCAGAAGGCTGGGAGGGTTGTGCTTCAGGAAGATCCCCGTGACGCCCAGGCGAAGCAGTTCCGCCACCTCGCTGTCGTCCAGCCCGGCCGTGACGACCAGGACGCGCCCCTGGAATCCGCCCCGCCCCGCCTGGACCAGAAACCGGCTGCCGGTCTCCGCCCCGAGGTCGTAGTCAAGCAGAACCAGATCGACTTCCGTCGTCTCCAGGACGCGAAGGCCCTCCTCGCCGTTCGAGCAGGGAACCGCCAGTTCGAAATCCGGCTCAGCGGCCAGCAGCCGTGCCAGCCCCTCGCGAAACAGAGCGTGATCGTCGATGAGCAGAAGGCGGATCTTCTGGACAGGTTGTTCGTTCATGCCAACTCCACTGCGGCGCCCTCCGGCCTGAGGGCCGGTAGTTCCACGGCGAAACAGGAGCCATATGTCCCGGGTTCATAACGAAGCTCACCGGCAAAAGAGCGCGCTAGCGCGCGGGAAAGGTAGAGGCCCAGCCCGGCGCCGTCCGAGGAATGCCGGAACGGCTGGAACAGCAGCTCCGGGTGTTCGATGCCAGGGCCGGTGTCGGCGAAGCGGACCACAACCCGATCCTGCTCCAGAGAGGCCGAGACCGTCATGCGCTTCACCTCGGCGCCACGCAGGGCCCGCTGGCTGTTGGCGGCCAGGTTCATGAAGATGTGCAGCAGTCCGTGGCGCTCGGCGGCGACCGGCGGAAGGTCCTCGGAGATCATCCACTGGAGCGCGACTTCCAGTTCCGCGAAAGGGGGCTCGACGATGATGCGGAACTCCTCGATCAGTTCGTGCAGGTTGACGCTCGACGGAGTCTTCTGAGAAGCGGCGCGGAGTTCCGACGTTACCAGCTTGCCCAGCCCCTCGACCAGCATCCCCAGCGCCTGGAAGTCCTCGTAGCGTTCGATTCCCGGGACTCTGCGAAGGTTGGCGTGGACCACGGCGATCGCGGCGCAGATGTTCCGGATCTCGTGAGAGACAGCCCGGATCAGGATGCGGGAGCTGCGCATGAGCTGGTCGAATCCCAGAGACTCGCGGTCGCGCAACTCCTCCGATGTGTCCAGGACGATGGCCGCCAGCATGGGGCCCGAAACGGTGGTGTAGCTGGACAGCCAGACATGAGCCGGGAAGACCTCGCCGTTCTTCCGCCGGCCCTTGCACTCCAGCATGGTGCGGAACATGCGCCCCGTGTCATCCGCCGGCGGCACGCTGGCGAGCAGAGGAAGATAGCGCCCGACGTGCTCTCCGCTCAAAGACTCCTGTGACAGCCCCAGCATCTCAAGGGCGGCCTGGTTGGCCAGCCTGATGTTGCCTTCGATGTCCATGGTGAGGATGGCCGCGGGGCTGGTCTCGATGAGCGCGCGCAGTTGCTGCTCTGCCGCCTCCCGCAGTTTGGCCTGCTCCTCGAGTTGACGGGCTTGCTCCTGCCTTCGCCTGCGGCGCCCGGCCAGCTCCGCGACAAAAAGGCCGGAACCGCCGTAGGCGAGCAAGCCTAGTGCGCTTCGAATCGCCAGGCCCCGGTCCCAGGCGAATGGCCCCAAGGCCTCCCGCAGGAGAGTGCACAGAACGGCGAGTGCCAGGATCTCCTTACGTGTGAGATAAACAGCGGCGACCAGAATCGGAAGCAGGTACAAGAAGCCGAGGGACAGCCCGAAGCTCAGATTGCTGAGGTCGGCTAGGGCGATGGCGGCGATCAGGAAAGCCACGGCCGCCAGCACCGCCGTCCTGTCGGACTTCGCGTCAGCCACGAAAAGGTCTTGCAGGCTCATGAGCGTATCCCGTCTTCGGCGTCGCCTAAGCATAACCAATATACCCGAGCGGGAACGCGTCTGCCGGGGAATCACGACAGAAACTCACGAGGATGTTTGGACTCTAGACCGAAGATCTGGGACTATGGGACTTTAGTACCAAGTCCGTGCCCGAAAGATAGGATTCCAGACCCGCGCCAGAAGTGGTATTCTGCTTTTGGTGGCAGACCTGCCGGATCGGGCGTCGGGACCCAGGCAGCAGGTCGTAAGGCCCAAAGGAATCATAGGTTTCAAGGTTCACTCCTCCTGCCGGTAACGGAACCGGTATTAGGGCTTGTTGTCTCCGTCATTTGGGGATGACAAGCCCTTTCTTATTGGACTGATGGGTGTGGCGGGTTTTCGGGGAGTGCCCCAAAGCAGTACAATCGAGAGTCATCAGTCACTTGCAAGCCCTACCCTGTCGCGACATCGCCCACCAGATCCTGGACTCCTGCCTCGAAGGAAGGGCGTGGGCCGAGGGGGCTCTGAAGCGGTTGCTGGAGTGTTCCGCGGCCTCTGACCAAGGCTTGGCTCGGGAGGGGAGCCGGGCGCTTTTCCGCGTGCTTGTGGAGGGCCTCGCGGACCGATTCGAACCGCGGTTGTCCGGAGCGTACGCCGCGATATTCTCGCGGGCCATCGCCTCGGTCACTCCGGGCTGTGACGCACAAGAACTTGTGGAGCGATACCGCCGCCTCCGGCGCCCTCGGCCGTACCGGGGCGATGCGAACCGGGTGCGGCGCGTCTACGTGCTTTCGCGTGTCACACTGGGCGCCGATGTCGCCATCACCAGCGTGGCGCTCGACGCAGCCAAGCGGCGGTTCCCCCAGGCCGCTATCTTTCTGGTAGGGGGAGAAAAGAGCCATCAACTATTCGCCGCCGACACGAGAGTCCAGTCGCTGGCCGTGGCTTATGCTCGTGACGCTACTCTCAGGGAACGCCTGTCGCTGGGCCAGGCCCTCGCGGGCGAATTGTCCCGGCCGGACAGCATCGTGATCGACCCCGACTCCCGCTTGACACAACTCGGGCTGCTTCCCGTTTGTCCCGAGGCGAACTACTTTTTTTTCGAAAGCCGCTCCTACGGTGGAGACGGCCAGGATTCTCTGACCACTCTCACGCAACGCTGGCTGGGGGAGGTCTTCGGCGTGCCGGACGCCGCTCCGTACATTGCGCCGGTAGAGACACCGGACATGGGCCCGGACCCGAGCATTATTGTCAATCTGGGTGTGGGGGACAACCCGGCCAAGCGTGTGCCGGACCCATACGAGGAAGAGTTGCTGCACGGACTGCTGCGGAAGGACGCGCGCCTGGTAGTTGACCTGGGAGCCGGCGGCGAGGAGGAAGAGCGGGTCCGGCGAGCCATCGCCCGCTGCGGAGCGCCTGAATCCAAGGTCCGGCCCTGGCGGGGTTCCTTCGCCGCGCTGGCTGCCATGATCTCGAAGAGCCGGCTTTATGTGGGCTACGATTCGGCCGGCCAGCACGCCGCCGCCGTTTGCGGCACGCCCCTGGTCACGGTGTTCGCGGGATTCGCCTCGCCACGGATGTTTGCCCGCTGGTATCCCACCGGACCAGGCCCAAGGAGGTCATCCGAGTGGACCACCCCGACCCGGCCGCCGTGCTGGAGCAGAGCCTCGCCGCGATCGACCGGCTTATCCCTGGTCCAGGCGCGTGAGGCCCGCCTCTTTGGCCCAGCGGATGGCCTGCTGGTACTCGGCGCTGGTGATGCGGCGGGAAAGCTCGGGGATGCCCGGCGCTTTGTGCTCGGGATGGTACTGAGCCATGATGTTCACGTAGGTCGAACGGGTCAGCTTCTCCGCCACGAAGCGCACGAATTTGTCGGTGCCGGCGATGTTGCTGGGCAGGACGAGGTGCCGGATCATCAAGCCGCGCAGAGCGATGCCGTTTTCATCAACCACCAGCTCGCCCACCTGGCGGTGCATCTCTTCGATCGCGGCGGCGGCTCGCTCCGGATAGTCGCGCGCGCCCGTGGAATACTTCTCCGACATGGCGCCGTCGGTGTACTTAAAGTCGGGCAAGTAGATGTCCACGATCCCGTCCAGCAGTTGGATGACCTCGACCGGCTCGTACCCGCCGCAGTTGTAAACCAGAGGCACGCGCAGACCGCGGGAGATGGCCCAGCGCAGGCCCTGGACGATGTTGGGCACGATGTGCGTGGGCGTGACCAGGTTGATGTTGTGACAACCGATCCCCTGGAGGTCGGTCATGAACTTGCCGATCGCGTCGTCGCTCACATAGGAGCCGTCGCCGCGATGATTGATCTGCCAGTTCTGGCAGAACACGCAGAGCAGGTTGCAGTTGCTGAAGAAGATGGTGCCGGAGCCCCCGCGTCCCACCAGGGGACGCTCTTCTCCGAAGTGCGGGTGGGCCGAGTACACTTTGGCCTGTGACGTGGAAGAGCACACCCCTTTCTCGCCCTTCAGGCGGTTCACCCCGCACTGCCTGGGGCAAAGGTGGCAACTGCGGTAGATGGCGCGCAGTTCACGGGCGCGGCGGCCGAGCTCGCCTGACTTCTCAAGGCGCAGGTAGGCGGCCTGGAAGTCCTTGCGGCGCACAGCCGTCGAGATCAGCGCGGTCTCAAGGAAGGCACGCCTCGTGGAGTCGTCCATCCACTCTACATATACATCCCGCCGTTGACGTTTACCACATGGCCGGTGATGTAGGCCGCGTCGTCTCCGGCGAGAAAGTTCACCACGCCGGCGACATCGTCGGGCCGGCCGAAGCGTCTCAGCGCCACCGCCGCCAGCATCCGCTCTTTCACCTCCGCGGGCAGCTTGGCGGTCATGTCGGTCTCGATGAAGCCGGGGGCCACGGCGTTGACCGTGATGTTGCGGCTGGCCACCTCCTGTGCCAGCGCCTTGGTCAGGCCGATGATTCCCGCCTTGGAGCTTACATAGTTCGCCTGGCCCGCGTTACCCATCTGGCCCACCACCGAGGCGATGTTGATGATCCGGCCCCAGCGCTCGCGCATCATCCCGAGGAGCACCTGCTGAGCGGTATAGAAGGCGCCGCTGAGGTTGATCTGAAGAACGAGCTGCCAGTCTTCCGGCTTCATGCGCACCGCGAGGCCGTCCTTGGTGATGCCGGCGTTGTTCACCAGGACGTCGATCTTGCCGAATTCCTTGAGCGCCGCCGCGACGCCTTGCTTGATGGAAGCGAGGGAGGCGAGATCGAAGTCGAGCGTCATCGCCTTGCCGCCCGCGGAGCGGATCTCGGAGGCCACCAGCTCGTTGTTGTCCACCTCGGGCGAGGCAACCACGATGTCGTGGCCCGAGCGGCTCAGCCTCAAGGCGATAGCTTTTCCGATCCCACGGCTGGCGCCGGTGACGAACGCAATACGATTCGGCATGTTTTCCTCCTGGAAATCGCTCGAAACCTCAATCATAGTAGAAAGAGGCGTCCCTCTATGGCTTATTCCGACCTGCGCGAGTTCATCGCCGCCCTGGACCAGCACGGCGAGCTGAAGCGAATCCCCTTTGAGGTGGATCCCGTTCTGGAGATCACCGAGTTTGCGGACCGCGCCGTGAAGCGCGGCGGTCCCGCGTTGTGGTTTGACAAACCCAAAGGGTCGAGCATCCCGGTGTTCATCAATGGCTTCGCCAGCGCGCGGAAGATGGAGATCGCGCTGGAGGTCTCCTCGGTCGAAGAGGTCGCTGCGCCGGATCTCCGATTACCTGGAGATGCGCATGCCGGAAGGGCTCATCGGCAAGCTCAAGATGCTGCCCGAAGCTGGCGGAAATGGGCTCGTTCTTTCCCAAGATCGTTTCGAGCGGGCCCTCGAAGGAAGTCATCCGGCACGAAGGCTTCTCTCTGCTCGAGTACCCCATTCTGAAGTGCTGGCCCCAGGACGGCGGCCGGTTCATCACGCTGCCGCTGGTGTTCACCGACAACCCCGACACTGGCAAGCGCAACTGCGGAATGTACCGCATGCAGGTCTACGACGACCGCACCACCGGCATGCACTGGCAGACGCACAAGCAGGGCGCCGAGCACTACCGCCGGCGGATGAAGACGGGAGGCTCCGAGCGCATGGACGTGGCCGTGGCCATCGGCGCGGATCCGGCCACCATGTACTCGGCCATTCTGCCGCTGCCGCCGGACCTGGACGAGATGATGATCGCCGGCTTCCTGCGCGGCAAGCCGGTCGAGATGGTGCAAGCTGCGAGACGTCGGACCTGGAGGTGCCGGCCAACGCGGAGATCGTGCTCGAAGGCTACGTGGAGCTGGGCGAGCTGCGCACCGAGGGTCCGTTCGGCGACCATACCGGGTTCTATTCGCTGGAAGATCGATACCCGGTCTTCCACGTCACCTGCATCACGCAGCGCAAGGACCCGATTTACGCCACCACCATCGTGGGGCCGCCGCCCATGGAGGACTACTACATGGGCAAGGCCATCGAGCGGATCTTCCTGCCGCTGATGCGGCTGCAACTGCCCGAGATCCGCGACATCTCGATGCCCGCCGAAGGGCGTCTTCCACAACCTGATCCTGGTTTCGATGCGCAAGTCCTACCCGCGGCCACGCGCGCAAGGTGATGCACGCCATCTGGGGCATGGGCCAGGCGATGTTCTCCAAGTGCATCGTGGTGGTGGACGAGGACGTGGACGTGCAGAACGCGCGCGAGGTGGCCTGGAGGGCGCTGAACAACATCGACCCGCAGCGCGACATCGAGTTCGTGCATGGGGCCGGTGGATTCGCTGGACCACTCCAGCCGCCTGCCGAATTTCGGCTCGAAGATGGGCATCGACGCCACGCGCAAGTGGCCGGAAGAAGGCTTTACCAGGCCCTGGCCGGACGTGATCGCGATGTCGCCCGACGTGAAGCGCCGCGTGGACGAATTGTGGAAACAAGCGGGGCTGTAGGATTCACTAGAATAGTGCTAGACTTTTGCTAGGAATATACTATGGCTACTCTCTACGTCGAAAACGTTCCGGAAGAGTTGTATGATGCTCTGCGGCAGCGCGCCCGGGCGCACAGGAAGTCGATCTCCTCTGAGGTGCTTTTGCTGCTCGAAGAGAACGTGCCCACGCCGGAAGAACTGGCGCGCCGGAAGGCGGTTCTGAAACGCGCCCTCCAG
This sequence comes from Bryobacterales bacterium, assembly GCA_963798455.1. Lineage (GTDB taxonomy): Bacteria > Acidobacteriota > Terriglobia > Bryobacterales > Bryobacteraceae > CAWCTD01. The sequence continues at coordinate 529,979 of CAWCTD010000003.1, read as the reverse complement.
ATACGTTCGCGCAGGTCCGCCTCGTCGAGCCCTTTTCCCACCGCGGAGGAGATGCAGCGTGAGGACCGCGGCCGGTGACCTCGTACGTGCTGGACGCAAGCGTCGCCGCGAAGTGGTTTCTGCCCCCGTCCGGGGAGACGCTTTCACGGGAAGCCCGGGATCTGCTGCGGGAGTTCGGCGACGGCCGGCTGCGATTCGTGGTTCCCGACCTCTTCTGGCCGGAGTTCGGGAACGTTCAATGGAAAGCCGTCAGGAGCGGGCGGATCTCTCGGCAATCGGCGGAGGAATCCATCCAGGCCATGGAAGGAACGGGGATTGCCACGGCGCCCTCGCGGCCGCTTCTGAGGGATGCTTTCGCCATCGCGGCAACATTCCAGCGCAGCGTCTATGACGGCGTCTACCTCGCGCTCGCGGTGGCTTCGGGCGCGCCGCTGGTGACTGCCGACGAACGGCTCGTGAACGCCCTTGGTTCACGGTTATCGGTGCGCTGGCTGGGCGCCCTGTAGGGAGGCGCGCCGGCGGAGTCTCACACTGGTACGCGGCTTTGCTGTGTGCGCCTCTCCTTGATACGATGGAAGGGTCCCCACGGTGGGTGTAGCTCAGCTGGTAGAGCGCTGGATTGTGGTTCCAGTGGCCGAGGGTTCGAACCCCTCCACCCACCCCATTTTCAACAACTTACAGGCCATCAATGGACGCCTCTGGCCTTTTGTGTGCGTATAGTGTGCGAAACTTCGCCCGGCTGCGTTCCGGCCGCCTCCGTCTTCGGGTTCCATTTCGCCGTGAGGCAGCTTTCCAGCTTGCGCCCCGCGTCCTGGAGATCCCGCCCCGAAACGATGTCATAGCGGCGGTAGACGGCCTCCGTCCGGTGCCCACTGATCCCCATAGCAACGTGCCGAGGAATCCCCGCCCGCTCCATCGCGCGCACGGCAGACCGCCTCAGATCGTGGAAGTGCAGGCCCGGCACGCCGGCAGTGGTGCAGGCGTCCGACCAGCCTTTGACGTGGCCCCCAATGCGGCGACCCTGGTAGTGGAAGACCCAGGGACACTCCGGGTAGTCCTTATTCCGGCTCTCCAGGGCGAGTTGCAGGAATGGTCGCATCTCGCCGTAGATCGGTACCGTGCGCGGGTGCGTGTTCTTCGTTTGGCTCCCCGGCAGGCGGCCAGAGTTCCACCATCCGCCTGGCGGGACGTAGGTCCTGCGAAGCCGGCCCTCGCTTTGCTATGCTGGCGGCCATGTGGAGCCTTAGCCGCCGGGAGTTGCTACAAGTCACCGCGCAAGGATTAGCTGCCGTTGCTCTGCGCGGAGCTGACGCCGGGAAGATACGGGTCGCGCTGGTTGCATCGACTCATCCCAAGCTCGCCAAGCCGTCCTCCCTAGAGGACCCGCTCGACTACCCGCGCATCCGTGACATGGTATGGAAGGCCATCGAGTATGGACGCCCTCGCGCAGGAAGCCTGGAAGCCAAGATCAAGCCCGGCTCGTGGGTGGTCATCAAGCCCAACATGGTCGGCTTGCCTCCGCGGCCCTCTTGGCGTACGGGGGACACCACCGACCTGCGCGTGACCAAGGCCGTGCTGGAGTACGTGGCCGAGAAGTCGCGGGCGGCGCGTATCACGGTGGCTGAAGGAGGCAGTTACCGCCGCGTGGGCGACCCGAAGCCCGACAACGTCATGCGGCAGAATGGCGTCCACGTGGATGCGCTCACCGCCGACTGGGGCGACACTTTCGCGGGCCTTCCGGGCTCGCTGGGCGACGTCCTCAAGGACGTGGGCGCGCGCTTTCCCGACAAGAAGTTCGACTACGTCGATCTGGCCTACGACCCGGTGAGGGACGAGTCCGGCCAGTTCAAGTGGATGGATGTGCCGCGCAGCCCGAACGGGATCGGCGCGTTTGGAGAGAAGAAGGTCTACGTCCCGGCCAACACCATCGTGAACTGCGACTTCCTGATCACCGTTCCGGTGATGAAGGTTCATCTGATGGTCGGCATCACCGCGTGCCTCAAGAACTACGTGGGCACCGGGCCGCGCATCGTGTACACGACCCCGGGCAGTTTCTCGAACAGCGACCTGCACAGCAAGCACGCGCTGGAAGGCAGGCTCGACTCTTTCATTACCGATCTGGCGGCGTTTCACCCGCCGGACTTCTGCGTGGTGGACGCCATCCGCGGGTTACAACACTCCGAGCACAGGATCGCCCGCCCCGATCAGGAGGTGCGCAGCAATATGATCCTGGCCGGCGAGGATCCCGTCGCCACGGACGCCCTGATCGCCAACGTCATGGGTTACCAATCCGGCGACATCGAGTACCTGCACATGGCCTCGCAGCGGCAGATGGGCTCGATGGATCTTCGGAGCGTGGAGGTAGCGGGCGACGAACCGGACCGGGTCCGCCGCAAGTGGGGCAAGCCCAACAACTGGTACGGGCGCTGTAATCGCCAGTGGCTGCTGACCCAGGACCCCGCGGCGGATCTCAAGGCTTGGGCTCGCTTCAACTCGCCGGTGGACACGCTGCATTTCGCCCAGTGGCAGCGGCCGTCTTCGGCATCGACCACCTACAAGTCGGCCGTGCGGGTGGTGGCCGACGGCAGTCGCAAGGCGTTCCTGTGGGTGGGTGCGCGCGGGCGGGTCACCGCGTTCCTGAACGGCGAGAAGGTGATGGAAGAAGAGGGAACCACGCGCTACCGTCCAGGGCAGTTCCAGGCGCCCGTGGCGTTGCGATCGGGCGAGAACTTGTTGACGTTCGAGCTGAAACCGCTCGGGGACCAAGCCGACCTGAGCGCCCTGCTGGTGGGACCGGAGAACGACGGCGACACGGTCGAGGGCATCCGCTGGACGGTGTGAAGAGTGAGATAGACTTGAGGCAGAAATGTCCTTGGACGACTACAAGGTCGTGTTGTACAGGAACCGGCCCGACGGGTGGGTTGCCGAAGTGCCTTCGATCCCTGGCTGTTATGCCCTGATGCCAAACCGCGAGGAAGCGCTCGATGAGGTTGAGCGCGTTTTCGAAATGATCGCCGCTGAGTACAGGGAGAAGGGGCTGGGGCTTCCGGTGGACACGACTGAGATCGTGCATGCCTAGCGCGCGGGCGGAGGAATTCCGCCGAGTTGCGTCGCAGTTGGGGTTCCGATGGATGCGAACCACCGGCAGCCATGAACGTTGGGGGCACTCGGATGGTCGTACGGCGACGATCCCTGTCCACGGCGGCCGCGAGATAGGTCCACCACTGTTCTACACCATCCTCCGGCAGCTCGGGATCAGCGCCGAAGATTTCGAGCGGCTGAGGTGATAGAAGAAGAGGGCATCCGCTGGACGGTGTAAGGACCGAACGACACCGGCGGCGCGCGGCTATAAGACGATCCGCCGATCCCCTTCGCGCCGGGTAGCCCGCTCGCGGTCCAGGTATTCGAGCAGTGGGATCGCGTGCTTGCGAGAGAGCCCCGTCCACTCCTTGAAGTCGGATACGGAAAAATGCTGCCCTCGGCGGGTCGCGAGCAGCCGGCGCAGCGCCCCGATCGCCTCCGCGTGGCAGAGGAAGTCCTCGGCCACTTTCACCAAGCGTTTCTCGCGCAAGAGCATCTGCAACAGCGAACGCGCCCGGCCCGGCTCCACTCCCGATTTCTCCAACACCTCGGCCAGAGACGGCGCCTTCCACCCGGCCCCGGAGAAAGCTCCTTCAATGGCTTCCAGCGCTTGCTCATCCTGGCCCTTGAGCACGATCCTGTGCGACGCCAGGCGAACCAGTTCCGCCTCCGATACCACTCCAGGGGTCTGCGCCAGGCAGGCGTCCAGAAGGAACGCCGGCGAGCCGGGCACTACACGCCCCCTCAGTTCCTCCTTCGTCATGCCGGGAAGCAACGGGTTTGCCTGGTGGAACACCCGTAAAACATCCGTAAGACGGGCCGCCGTGCCCTCGAACCAAGCGCGGTCGACCAGCCAGGGTTGCGGCTCCTCGAGGACCACGAACGGCCCCGTGCGTGGGACCTCGACGCCGGTCCTCGCAACCAGTTCTGGAAGACTGGCCCCGTACACCGATTCGCGGACAAGAAGGGCGACCCGTTCTTCCAGTGAACCCTCGTCGAGAATACGTAGCCGAGCCCGCGCGGCCTCCTTTCGTCGGTAGCGGTGTCCGCCGTTATCCAGCACGACGCCCCCTCCTATGGTCACCACCGGGGAGAACATGCGGACGATGAACCGGTCGCCGGGCAGGAGCAGCACCGGTTCCCGCAGAATCAGGCGGGCGTAGGCCCAACCACCCGGCGCCAGGGTCTCCAGGTCGTCCAGCAGCCGCACCTCGGCTTCAATCTCGGCGGTCCCGGCGTGAAAGTGTACCGGAGCACCATCCTTTAACGGCTTCGCGGAGAGCAGAAGCTCGATACGGCAATCGATCTCATGGGTGGTGCGGAACAAACCGGGTTGCGTCACCACCATCCCGCGCGACAACTCCGAGGGCTCAACGCCCGCCAGATTCAGCGCTGTGCGCTGCCCGGCCACCGCCCTCTCCTCAGACTGGCCATGAACCTGTACGCTGCGTACCCGCAACCGCCGGCCGCCGGGATGAACCTCCACCTCCTGGTCCCGGCGGACCGAGCCGGAGATGAGCGTCCCGGTCACCACGGTTCCGAAGCCGCGCAGAGAAAACGAGCGGTCGATGGGCAAACGTAGAAACCCCGATGCGTCCTTCGGTGGGACACGCCCGGCCGCCTCGGCCAGACCTCGCTTGAGCTCATCCAGGCCAACGCCCGTAACGGAACTGACCGCCACCACCGGCGCCCCATCCAGGAACGATCCCTTCACGAACTCCTCGACCTCCAGGCGAACCATTTCTAGGGCATCCCGCTCAACCAGGTCCGCCTTGGTGAGCGCGATGACCCCTCTCGGGACGGCCAGCAGACGGCAGATGTCGAAATGTTCGCGGGTTTGCGGCTTGATGGATTCGTCGGCGGCGACCACCAGAAGAACGAGGTCGATTCCCCCGACCCCCGCCAGCATGTTCTTCACGAAACGCTCGTGGCCGGGAACATCGACAAAGCCGGCCCGGAGTCCGTCTTCCAGTTCCAGGTGCGCGAAACCCAGTTCGATGGAGATGCCGCGGCGCTTTTCTTCTTCCAGCCGGTCGGTGTCGATCCCGGTCAGCGCCTTGACCAGCGCGGTCTTGCCGTGGTCGATGTGCCCCGCTGTCCCGACGATGACGTTGCGCATGTTCAAACCGGCCGGCCTCGCAGCCCGAAGTGCGGCGCGGCGGCGTAAGAAAGCATCCGGACGCTGGCTCTTCTCACGTGTCACATTGTGACGCGGATGAAGCGGCCCCCGCAAGGCCGCCCAGAACACGGCCTTGATGAGTGCGGTCTTGCGGTGATCGATGTGCCCCGCCGTGGAAGCAGCGATGTTTGGCATGCACCTGAGCTGGCTCTGTTATCATCCTCGACCAGCATGGCGGGCAGTCCCGATCCGCCTCAGTGTCAACGGGCACAGGTTTCGGAGGTCGCCGGAATCCGATTAAGGCGAATTTGTCCCCCGAGTCCTGGTTCTTGCTGACTGACTCTGGATGCGTCCGTCCGTACAATTCAGGCATGGAGATGCGTGTGCCTCGATCGGAGAGAGGCTCCATCCTCTTGATGGTTGCCGCCAGCCTGCCGGCGATGTTGGGCGTCCTTGGGCTGGCCATGGATGTGGGCCACTTGTACGTAGCCAAGGCGGAACTGCAGGCGTACGTGGATTCGGCGGCCGTCGCGGCCTGTTACGAACTGGACGGCACCAGTCAGGGTCTTACCAACGCGCAGTCGGTCGCCGGAACCGGCCCGGGCAGCGGGAGCACGCTGAATCACTGGGACTTCGCGACCAAGAGAGTCACCGGCGCCCAGGCTTCTTTCTCTCAGACTTTCGGCGGCGTGTATGAAGCGAGCCCGGCCGCGGCCGCGGGATACCGCTTCGTGCAGGTAACAGCCACGGGACAAGTACCGCTGCACTTCCTGCTCGTATTGCCGGGTGTCTCATCTCCCAAGGCTGTCACCACCATGGCGATTGCCGGCCAAGCAGCCGAGAATTTGATCGGGGATGGAGCGGAACCGTTCTCGCCCGATGCCCACAACGTACTCGATGCGAACTTCGGGTTTCTCGCCGGGCATCAGTACACTCTGAAATGGCCGCCCGCCGGGCAGCGGGATAAGAATTTCTGCGCGGGAGACGCGGGTTTCACCCCCGGTGGTGGCTTGAGCGACCGGGGATACATCGATGTCGGGCAGGGCAGCGGCAATTCGGCCCTGCACGATGCGATCGTGAACAACGACTACAACCTGCCTCAGCCACTCATCGCCGGCAGTACCGTCGATATGGTCCAGGGAAACAAGAATGTCCCTCCGGCGCTCGACCAGCGATTCAACCAGGATTCCGACACCGCCGCGGCAACCTACAGCGCCTACCACGGCAATGGACGGCGCATTTTCATCGTTCCGGTCAACAACGGCGGCGACCCGGCCCAGGTCATTGGATTCGCCGGTTTTTTCCTGCCGCCAAATGCCTGCGGCAAGAACAACACGCCGTGCTGCGCCGAGTATATCGGGCCGGTTCTCCAGAACAGCGCGCACAAGGCCGCCGGCGTTCCAGGCTTGTACACGGTGAAGCTGTTTCAGTAAGGGGAGGTCGTGCGGAAGGCTGTTAGCAGACAATGCGGCCGGCGCGGCAACGCGGCGATCGAGTTCGCCCTGAGTTTCGTTCTACTCTGGATCCTGCTGTGTGGGGTGTTCCAACTCGGCTATGCGACGCACGTCTATGCCAGCCTCGCCGCCGCCGTCGCTGAGGGCGCCCACTATGCCTCGCGGGTGGACTTCGACGAGCCGGGCCACAGCTTTGTCGGCAACGTCAAGAACATGACGGTGTACGGGAACCCCACCGGCACCGGCAGCCCGCTGGCGCCCGGTCTGTCAACCGGCATGGTAAACGTCACCTGGACCACGGACGCGGCGGGAGTACCCCAGACCCTCAGCGTCAGCATCAGCAGCTACACCGTTCACGCCATCAAGAACTACACGTATACGAACAAGCCCCTCGTCACGGTGAAATTCGTGGGAGCGTACAAGACTCCAGGCTGAAGACAATATGGACGACAGAAAGCGGAAGCGGCGCAAAGGGGAGTACCTGGTGGAAACGGCTCTGGTGCTGCTGCCGTTTGTGCTGACCCTGACCGGCGTTTTCGACGTGGGGCAGGTGCTCTTCTTCCATGCGACACTCCACGAGCGGGCGCAAGCGGGGGTGCGGTACGCGATCGTGCACAGTTACGACGCCCAGACGATCCAGAACTTTGTGGTTTACAACGCCCCCGCCCCCAACGGCCATGCCCTCTTCGGGTTACAGACCTCCATGGTCAGCGTCACGCGTCTGGACCAGGGCACGCAGAGTGACCGGATCGAGGTGCGGATTGCCAACTACCCGGTGGCGTTCTATTCGCCGTTGCTGGCCCGATACCACCTGCTCCCGGTGTTCCGCGCCGTCATGCCGGTGGAAAGCCTGGGCGCGACCAATTAGGAGCCTTCTCCGCCCCCTACCTTCAGCACGGCCAGGAAGGCTTCCTGGGGGATGTCGACCTTGCCCACTCGCTTCATGCGCTTCTTGCCCGCCTTCTGCTTTTCGAGCAGCTTGCGCTTGCGCGTGATGTCGCCGCCGTAGCACTTGGCCAGCACATTCTTGCGCATGGCGGGAATGTTCTCGCGCGCCACGATCTTGTTCCCGATGGCCGCCTGCAAGGCCACCTCGAACATCTGCCGCGGGATCAGCTTGCGCAGCCGCTCGATCAGCGCCTTGCCGCGCTCGTGGGCAAAGTCGCGGTGCACGATCATGGAGAGCGCATCCACCGGGTCGCCCGCCACCAGGACATCCAGCTTCACCATGGGGGCGACACGGTACCCTGCCAGATGGTAGTCGAGCGAGGCGTAGCCGCGAGAAGAGGCTTTCAGCCGGTCGTAGAAGTCGAGCACGATCTCGTTCAGGGGCAGTTCGTACACCAGCAGCACCCGCCCTCCTCCGATGTACTCGAACTTCTTCTGCGTGCCGCGCTTCTCCTCGACCAGCTTCAGGATCTCGCCCAGGGACTCCTCGCGCGTGATGACCGTGGCTTCGATGATCGGTTCTTCGACCGCGCGGATCACCGTGGGATCCGGAAACCGTGTCGGGTTGTTCACTTCCACCACGTCGCCACTGGTCGTGGTTATCCGGTAGCGCACGCTGGGGGCCGTGGTGATGAGGTCCATCTGGAACTCGCGCTCCAGTCGCTCCTGCACAATATCCAGGTGCAACAGGCCTAGAAAGCCGCAGCGAAAGCCGAAGCCCAGCGCCACCGAGTTCTCCGGCTCGAAGCTGAACGCGCTGTCGTTGAGGCGCAACTTCTCCAGGGCGTCCCGGAGCAGCCCGTGCGCGTGGGACTCCACCGGATAGAGCCCGGCGAAAACCATCGGCTTCGCCTCCTGGAAGCCAGGGAGAGGCGCGGCGGCCGGCTCCCTGTCATCCGTGATCGTGTCGCCCACCTGGGCGTCGGAAACGGTCTTGACGTTGGCGAAAATGAACCCGACCTCGCCGGCGGAGAGCTCTTCGCAAGGGACCGGCTTGGGGGACTGGTAACCCAGGCCCTCGACCTCGAAGCTCTTGCCGTTCGCCCAGAGCCGGATCCGCTGGCCGAGATACAGCCGCCCGTCCACCACGCGCACCAGAGCGATCACGCCGCGGTAAGGGTCGAACCAGGAATCGAAGATCATGGCCCGCAACGGGGCTTGCGGGTCGCCTCGCGGTGGAGGCACCAGGTGGACGATGAACTCCAGCACGTCGTGGACCCCGGCGCCGCTCTTGGCGCTGACCAGCAGCGCGTCCTTGGCGCTCAGGCCCACCAGGCGCTCGATCTGCTCCTTGATTCGCTCCGGCTCGGCCGATGGCAGATCGATCTTGTTGATGACCGGGATGATCTCCAGATCGTGCTGGAGCGCGAGATACGTGTTCGCCAGCGTCTGCGCCTCCACACCCTGGGAGGCATCCACCACCAGCAGCGCTCCTTCGCAGGACTGGAGGCTGCGGGATACCTCGTAGGTGAAGTCCACGTGTCCCGGCGTGTCGATCAGGTTCAACTGGTACTGGTTGCCGTCGTCCGCCCGGTAATTCAGCCGGACGGCGTGCGCCTTGATGGTGATCCCCCGCTCACGCTCCAGGTCCATGGTATCCAGGACCTGCTCCATCATTTCGCGTTGGGAGAGCGCGCCGGTGACCTCCAGCAAACGGTCGGCCAGCGTGGACTTACCGTGGTCAATATGCGCGATGATGGAGAAATTCCGTATGTACTGGGGGCCCATGCGGTATGATGAAGCTCTGAAGTTCAATTATCCCATAGGGCTTTTGTTTCAAGGGGATTAATTATGGCGAGCAAAGTGATCGAAGGGAACCTTGACGCGAAAGGACTGAAGTTCGCGATCCTGGTAACCCGCTACAACAGCCTCATTACAGACCGGCTCCTCGCCGGCGCGCTGGATGCCTTGCTGCGCACCGGGGCCGAGGAAGGCAACCTCGAGATCGTCAAAACGCCCGGCTCCTGGGAGCTCCCGGTCGTCGCCCGGCAACTGGCCGCCCAGAAGCGGCACGATGCCATCATCTGCCTGAGTGCCGTCATCCGGGGCGACACACCGCATTGGGACTACATCGCCTCAGAAGCATCCAAGGGTTTGGCGCAGACGGCGATGGAATTCGGAGTGCCAGTCGCTTTCGGGGTTCTGACCTGCGACACGCTGGAGCAGGCCATCGACCGCGCCGGCGCCAAGAGCGGCAACAAAGGCTTCGATGCCGCCATGAGCGCCGTCGAGATGGGCAACCTGATGCGTAAGCTCCGCGCCGGCTCCTGAGCGAGGCATGCCCGCACGCCACAAGTCCAGGGAGCGCGCCTTGCAGGTGCTGTTCCAGGCGGACATCCGGCGACAGCCCCCCGAGGAGGCGATTGCGGGTTACTACGATTCCCTGCTCGCGGCTGAGAATGGGGAGCAGAAGCCCGAACCGGACCCGTTCATGGAGGAACTCATCCGCGGCACGAGTGCCGGAATGGTGGAGATCGACAAGATGATCGCCGGGCATTCCGAGCACTGGCGCCTGGAGCGCATGCCCATTGTGGACCGGAACATCCTCAGGATGGCGGTCCACGAAATGACGGGCATCGGCACGCCCGCGCCGGTGGTCATCGACGAGGCGCTCGAGCTCGCCCGGCGGTTCTCGTCGGAGGAGTCGGTCGCATTCATCAACGGGGTCCTCGACGCGGTGCGGCGCGGCGCCCCAGTCAGTGATTCGTAGTTGCCAGGCATGCCTGGACCCTACTTGCCGATGCAGAAAGTCGAGAAGATGCGGTTCAGGATGTCCTCCGCCGTAGTAGCGCCCGTGATCGCGTCCATCGGCTGGAGCGCGCCGTAGAGATCCAGCAGGAGCATCTCGTGCGGAATGGCCTCCAGCGCGGCCCCGTGCGCTTTTTCCAGGCTGGCCGCTGACTCCCGCAAGAGACGTTCCTGGCGGAGGTTGGTGATGAAGCCAGCGTCCGAGCCCGCCTCGGGGGCGATGTGAGCCAGAATCTTCCGCCGCAGACCGGCGATTCCTTCTCCCGTGAGAGCGGAGACGATAACCGCCTCGTCCACGGGATGGGCCTGCCTGGGCAAGTCGCACTTATTACCCACCACGATGTATCTGCCTTGCTCCGTGGCCTTGCCGATCAACTCCAGATCCGCTCGATCCGTCGGGACCGACAGGTCTATCACCACCAGGGTCAGATCGGAATCCGCCATGGCCTGGAAGCTGCGCTGAATTCCGAGCGTCTCGATGGTGTTGCCAACATCCCGGATGCCCGCGGTATCCAGGTACTTCACCGGAATACCCTCCAGAGAGGCGACCTCCGAAACCAGGTCCCGCGTGGTCCCTGGGATTTCGGTAACAATGGCGCGGTCCTGCTCCAGCAAGCGGTTGAACAGGCTGCTCTTGCCCACGTTGGGCCTCCCGACGATGGCCAGCGCGAGCCCCGAGTGGACCAGACGGCCGTACGAGAAGCTCGCCGCGAGCCGTTTGACGGCATCCAGGAGCGGGTTCAGGCGCTCGAGGATCGCTTCTGTCGTCGCCACCGGCACGTCGTCTTCGGCGAAGTCGATCCCCGCTTCGAGCAATGCGATCAGCGCCAGCAGTTGCTCCTTTAGCGGAGCCATCTGCCGGGAGATGGAGCCTTCCATCTGCCGGGCCGCGATTTTCGCCTGGTACAGCGTGGTGGCCTCGATCAGGTCCCGAACGGCTTCCGCCCGAGGCAGATCGATGCGGCCGTTCAGGTAGGCCCTCAACGTAAACTCGCCGGGTTCCGCCAGCCGCGCTCCAGCCTCGCAGGCGCGCTCGACTGCGTGGCGCAGCACCACCGGCGACCCGTGGCAGCAGATCTCCACCACGTCCTCGGCCGTGTAGGAGCGGGGTTGTTCAAAGAAAGCCACGACCGCCTGATCCACCGCCGCGCCTTCCGCATCGGTGAGTTCGGCCAGCGAGGAGGACCATGGCCGCCACTCCGGTGTTCCGGCAAAGCGCAGGATCCGCTCGGCGATGGACCGGGCTTGCTGCCCGGAGATCCGGACAATCCCCAGACCGCCACGGCCGGGCGGGGTAGAGATGGCGACGATGGTGTCGTGAAGATTCAACTCAGCGGCGGCGGCGCCGTCGGGAGTACTGCGGGCCGGCGGGACCCGGCGGGGCCGGCTGCGACGGGGAGGATACCCCGTCCGGATAGACCACGACCTGCCGGTAGCCGCCGATCCCGGAGCTCTCGCTTCGCACGCCGCCTTCGTCCCTCAGCGCCAGGTGGACAATGCGCCTCTCGCGGCTGGTCATGGGATTGAAAGCGAAGGGCGTGCCCGTCCGCCTGACCTTGTCGGCGGCCGCGGCGGCGCTCATGCGGAGCTCCTCCATGCGCAGCACCCGGTAGTCGTTGGCGTCGAAGCACAGCAGCGCATGGTCCTCCGGCGGCATGCGGAGCATCTCCATCGTCACGTGCTCCAGCGCCAACAGCAGCTCGGCCCGGTTGCTCAGAACAAGTTCCACGTCGGGCCCGCCAAATCGGACCACGACTTCGGGGTTCTCGAATTCAGGGTGCGGACTTTGGGCGTCCGCCGCTTCGAAGCTGAGCCGGAAACCGGCGCGCTTCAGGAGAGCCCGGAGGAAGGCATCGATTCGCGGGCCTATTCGTTCAGCCGAGTACTTCCGATCGCTCACAAGCTATTTCCTGGCGGCCTTCTTGGTCTTGGCCTTGGGCGCCGGCGCAAGCGCCGGCAACGGCGAGGCGCCGCGATTGAAGAACCATTGCTGCGCGATGCCCACCACGTTACCGGTCAACCAGTATAACACCAGCCCGCTGGACATCCCATAAAACATGAAACCGAGGATCAGCGGCATCATCAGCATCATTCTCTGCTGCGTGGGATCGGCCGTTGTCGAGGGCGTCATCTTCTGCATGATGAACTGGGTGCCGATCATGGTGATCGGCAGAACGCGTATTGCCAAGTGCTCCGGCTGGGAGAGGTCCGTAACCCACAGCCATTGCGCCCCGCGCATCTCGATGGCTACAGTGAGCACTTTGTAGAAGGCGAAGAAGAACGGTATCTGGAGGACCATCGGCATGCAGCCCCCCATGGGGTTGACGCCGTGCTTCTTGTACAGCTCCATCACCTCCTGGTTCTGGTCCGCTTTTCGCGGGTCGCGCAGTCCGATCCCCTTGTATTTCTCGTTGATGGCGGCGATCTGCGGCTGGAGAAGCTGCATCTTCTTCATCGACTTCAGGCTCGTGAACTTCAACGGAAGCAGCAGGAAGTTGATGATGATCGTCACCACCACGATGGACCAGCCGTAGTTATGCACCCAGCGGTTGTCGACCCAGTTCAGCGACAGGAACAGCGGCTTGGCGATGATACTGAACCAGCCGAAATCCACCACCTGTTCCAGCCTCGGGTTCACACTCCGCAGTACGTCAACGTCTTTGGGCCCTACAAATACCGAGAAACGGTTCTCCCCGCTTCCTCCCACCCCGACGCCGAGAAAGGCGACCTCCGCCGCACCCGCCGCGGGTGACGCCTGGTCGCTAAAGGTCCGGAGTTCGAAGGGGGATTGGCCGGAAGGCAGGAAAGCCGTGGTGAAGTAGCTGTCTTCAATGCCGACGAACGAATAGGCGCCAAAGCTCGAGACCGGCCCGTTCTTGGCCGCCTTGGCCTGCTGGACGACGAGCTTGTTGGAGGAAGCGTCGAAGTACAGGCTCTGAAGCGTATTCGGGTGATTGAACCCGCCTATGTCGCCGAAGCCTCCGCGCCAGGTAAGCACGTGCGGGACGGGCTTGCCATCCGCGGCCACGGAGGAGGTGAGTTCCATAAGGTACCGATTCCTCTGGAACGTGAAACTCTTTCGCGCCAATACCCGGCCGTCGGAAAACTCGAATTCCACTCCCAATCCATCGGCTGACCGTTTGGCGGCGAACAAGGCGTCATTGAGGTCGGCCGGAGATTTTCCGCCCGGGAACTCAACAGAGAACGGGAAGCCGGTCTTCGCGGCCCCCGCCGCACTTACGAGTTCGAGAGGCTTACCGGCACTGTTCTTATACTTCTTGAGCACCCAGCTCCGGACCACGGCCCCGCGGTTGGAGAACGTGACCCGGTAGAGGTCCGTATCAATGTCAAAGGCTTCTTCCTTGCTGGCCGAGACCTGGCCCAAGGCAGGGGCGGCTGCAACCGGCGCTTCTGTCTGGGGCTTCTCAATCGTCTGCGGTTGCGGAAGAGGGGCCTGCGTTGATTTCGCGGGCGGAGCGGACGGCTTGTAAAGGTACGGCGTCAGGAAGAGAATCAGCCCCATGAGGATGAAGGCCACGAGCAGCCGCTTCTCCATGGAGAGCCCTTCGGACTGAGGGGCCTGGTCCTTCATATTCCCTTGACTTTGGTCTGCCATCCCTTTTACCCTACCATCGCATCCTCGGGCGCAACGGCCTAACGAACCGGGTCATAGCCTCCTGCGTGCAGCGGGTGACAGCGAAGCAGGCGTTTCGCGCCCAGCCACAAACCCCGCAAGACGCCGTGTTTTTCCACCGCCAACCGCACGTACTCGGAGCATGTAGGCTCAAACCGGCAGGCGGACGGCAGCCAGGGTGAGATCCAGGTCTTGTAGAAGCGAAGGAGGCCGGTCACGAGCGTGCGCATCGCGAGAAGAGCTTCTCCACCTCCCTATTGAGATCCCCGAAAGGCGCCTCCAGCACGGCCCGCCGCGCCTGAAGGACCACAGCCCACTCCGGAGCGAGCTGTCCCAGGCTCAAACGCACCGCCTCACGCAGCCTGCGCTTCATCCGGTTGCGAGTCACGCTCCCGCCCAGCGTCTTAGGCACGGCAAAACCGATCTTCCCCCGCGCCTGCCCCGAGACCCGCAGACAGATCGCCCCGAAGTATGGCCCCGAAATCCGAAAACCCTTTTCGTAAACGTTCCGGAACTCGGCGCGCCGAACGAGCCGGGCCTCCTTGGGAAAGGACAGGTCCTGCTTGGCGCTCTCGAAGGGTCTACTTGGCGTAGCGAACAGCTCTCTCCGAGCTTACGGTCAGCTTCTTGCGGCCTCTTGCTCTGCGGCGCGACAGAACGGCCCGGCCATCCTTGGTTCTCATTCTCACTCTGAAACCGTGAGTCTTCGCCCTTTTGCGGTTGTTCGGTTGAAATGTTCGTTTCGGCATGTCTATGCTTCGCCCCGAGCGCACCAAGCGCTCTTGTCGCCTCGTCGCGACAAGCTGAGGCTTTCATTCCGGAACCTTTAGTATAGAGAGGCCTGGAATCGAGTGTCAAACCGCCTGGTCCTCTCCAAACGCAGGGCACGGGGCTTGCTCCGTGTATACTTGGATCTTTGCGGGAGCACCGAATGGAAGAGCCATCTTTGCCCGATGTGGAAATGGCGATCAAGACGCTGGCGGAGGCTGTCGTCGCCAACGAGGTTTACTTCAGCCAATTGGACGCCGTGGTGGCCGATGGTGACTTCGGCTACTCGCTGGCACGCGGCTTTTCCGCGGTGCTGGCCGACTTCGATCAGTTCGACCGCGCCAGCATCGGGACCTTCGTCAAGAAGATCGCCCTGGTCCTATCGAGCCGCGTGGGCGGCGCATCCGGCCCCCTTTGGGGAACGGCGTTCTTGCGCGCGGCCGCGGCGGCCGGCGACAAGCGGAAGCTGGCGGCGGCTGACGTGATCGCCATGCTCCGCGCGGCTGCGGGCGGCATCCAGCAGCGCGGCGGAGCGGCTCTCGGTGACAAGACGCTGTTGGACGCCTTGATCCCCGCGACGGACGCTCTCGAAGCCGCTCTCGCCGAACCGGGGGGCACGGCCGACCACGGCGTAGCAGCGCTCCAGCGGGCCGCCGAAGAGGCCAGACGGGCCGCCGAGGCAACGGTCCACATGATCGCGAAGAAAGGCCGCGCCGCTTACACCGGGGAGCGCAGCATCGGTTCGGTGGATGCAGGGGCGGTAGCCATCGCGGTGATCGCGGAGAACGTCAGCGCCGCATGGCGCCAGCGCTACGGTACCGGAAAGGAGCCGTCATGAAGAAATTCGTCAACGATCCCAAGCAGTTCGTCCCCGAGATGCTCAAGGGCCTGGCTTTGGCCAACCCGAACACGCTCAAGTACGTTCCCAGTTACAACCTGATCCTGCGAGCCGATGCCCCCAGTGACAACAAGGTGTCGATCATCCAGGGCTCGGGGTCGGGCCACGAGCCCGCGCACGTCATGCTGGTGGGCCGCGGCATGCTGGACGCCGCCTGCCCCGGCGACGTGTTTGCCGGTCCCCCGGTGGATTTCGTGTACGAGACGACAAAGCTGCTGAACTCGGAGAAAGGGGTTCTGCACCTGGTCAACAACTACACCGGCGACAGGCTCGCCTTCGAGATGGGCCGCGAGCTGGCGGAAGCCGACGGCATGAAGGTGGAAACGGTGCTCGTCGACGACGACGTGGCCGTGGTCGGCTCCAGCTACACGGTGGGGCGTCGCGGCGTGGCCGGAAACTTCTTCGTGATCAAGGCAGTGGGAGCCGCGGCGGAGAAAGGCGCGGACTTGGAGACTCTGGCGGCGCTGGGACGGCGCGTCAACAGCGTGACGCGCAGCATGGGCGTCGCGCTCACTTCCTGCACGCCGCCCGCCAAGGGCGCCACCCTGTTTGAGATCGGCCCGGACGAGATGGAGGTCGGGATCGGCATTCACGGCGAACCCGGGCGCCGCCGCACCAAGACCGCCTCGGCGAACGAGATCGCGGAGCTGCTGGTGGACGCCGTCGCCGGTGACCTGCCCTTCTGCGGCGGTGACAGCGTCGCCTTGATGATCAACGGCCTGGGCGGGACGCCGCTGGGGGAGTTGTACCTGCTCTACGGTTGCGCGCACCAGCAACTTCAGGCCCGGGGCATCTCAGTCCGCCGCAGCTACGTGGGAGAGTACTGCACCTCGCTGGAGATGGCGGGCGCCTCGCTGACCATGGTCAAGCTCGACGACGAGCTCTTTGATTTGCTCATGGCCCCGGCCGAGATCCCCAATCGCGTATTCTGACTTGGAGTGATGGGGATGCGTACCACTGCTGCCGCATTATTGCTGTGTGTTCTTGCGGCCAGGGTTTTGGCCGGCGCCGATGTCAAGCGCGTGGTCTTCGACGCCGCCGGGGCCAAGACCGAGAAGTTCGCGACGGAATACGTGCCTACTATTGCCCACGAGTGGCCGGTCTCCGAGCACAGGTGGACATTGAAGCAACTGGACCCGAACATGCCATCGGATTGGTCCAAGTACCAGTTCCTGGTCATGGAGTTGAAGTCGTCCACCTCGCAGCGGTTCCTTCTGCGTCTCTACACCGCCGAGGGAATGAGGGCCTTGCGCTTTCACCAGTTCGGGGGCGGCGTCTGGATCCGCGCGGCGGTCCCACTGTCGTATTTCCAGGGCCAGCGCCAGGAGGGTCAGGATCTGGCGGCGGTCTTCAACAAGTTCCGGAATCCGTTCTGGATGGGCGTGGTGGGGCCCTTCGGTTCCATCAACAAGGTGCAAGCGCTGGCGGTGGCCATGGTCGCCCCGGTTGGAAAGCCCACGCTCGAAATGCGCAACGTGCATCTCTCGAGCGAGGACCCCGGCTCCGACATCATCGACACCCTGGGACTCAGGCCAAGGCGACCGGTTTCTTCCGCGTGGAGCAGATCCACGGCCGCTGGTGGTTCATCGACCCCGATGGCCACTACTTTCTCTCCGTCGGCGTGAACGGCATCGGGGTCGGCGGCGCCAGCACGCGAGTCCAGGGCCGCGAGAAGTATTACGCCGCCCAACCCCCGGCGGACCTGCCCGCGGGCGCCTCAGGGCGCCGTCCGGGGCCGGGCGACTTCTACGGTTGGAGCCTGGCGCGGCGCAAGGAGTTCGTGCTGGCCGCCTTCGAGCATCAACTCCAGGTGACCAACCAGGCGGCCCGCAAGCACGATCCCAACCACCTGAACCTCGGCATCCGTTTCGGCGCCCTGCCGCCCGACGACGTCATCCGCCTGGCCCGCGTTTTTGACGTTTACAGTCATAACATTTACGAGTACGTGCCGGACCGGCAGTGGGTGGAAAAGCACTACAAGCTCACGGGGCGGCCGCTGCTCATCGGGGAGTTTCACTTCGGCACCCCGACCAGGGGCCAGGCGGCATCCCTGGTGCAGACAGCCAACGAAAAGGAGCGCGGCATCGCTTACCGCTACTACATGGAGCAGATGGCCTCCATGCCGTCATTTCTGGGGGCGCACTGGTTCTCCTGGCTGGACCAATCGAACACCGGACGCATGGACGGCAAGAATTACAGCTTCGGCTTCATCGACGTCACCGATCGCGCCGCACCCGAGTTCCTGGACGGCGTGATCGCGGCCAACAAGAGGCTACTCGCGATCCACTCCGGGAAGGCACAGCCGACGACTGAGAAAGCCCGGGTATACTGAAGCTATAGTGGTTTGGGGGCCAGAATATGAGCGCCGGAATTGGCAGGAGAACCATGTTGGGCAGACTTGGCGCGGCCGCAGCCGGGCTGTGTCTGGGGCCACCAAGGCAAGGCTACGCTTCTGCTCCTACCGCACCTGTCGCCGTCGGCAAGTGCAAGACGTATGAGCCTTCCGAATTGATTCCCGTCCTGAACGGGATGTTCGACAAGTTGGGTGGCCTCGGAAAGCTAGTGAAAGGCAAGACCGTCGCCATCAAGCTCAACTTCAACGGGGGCGCGACCGTACGTCTGGGGCACCTCCCGCTCGGCGACTCTCACTGGCCGCACCCGAACCTGATCTGCGCCGCGATGCACCTGATGGCCAAGGCCGGCGCCAGCCGCGTGCGGCTGGTGGAATGCGCTCCTATCCCCTGGACCACGCCGTTCGAAGAATATTTCTACGAGGCCAACTGGAACGTGCGGGACTTCATGAGCTCCGCCCCGCGCGTGGAGTTTGAGAACACGAATTACATTGGATCGGCGAAACACTTCGCCCGCTTGCCCGTGCCGAACGGCGGCCTCCTGTTCCCCGCCTACGACGTGAACCATTCCTATGTGGACTGCGACGTCTTCGTGACCATCGCCAAGTGCAAGGATCATCCGACCACCGGCGTCAGCACGGTCTTGAAAAACCAGTTCGGCCTGACGCCGTTGATGGTGTACGGCAACTTCGCCGGGAAGTGGGAGGAAAACGACCTGGTGGCGGGAATCGACCGTATGCGGGTTCTTCACCGCGGCGCGGCGCCGCCGGCCTACGGAGCGCCATCCGAGCTCGATCCCGGTTCTCCGCGTGACGACGGCTACCGCATTCCCCGCGCCATCGCTGATCTGGTGGCCGCGCGCCCCGTGCATCTCGCCATCACCGACGGCGTCAAGAGCATGGCCGGCGGGCAGACGCCGGGCCCGCGCTGTAGCCCCGTCGAACCCGGCTGGATCGTCGCCGGCGCCAACGTGGTGAACACGTCCGCCGTGACCCTGGCCGCGATGAACTACGACCCTAGGGCGCCCAAAGGAACCGAGCCATTTGCCCGCTGCGACAACAAGCTCCTGCTCGCCGAGCAACTCGGAGTCGGAAGCTGCGACCTGAAGCAGATCGAAGTTGTGGGCGCCCCAATCAAAGACGTGATGTTCGACTTCGCCGCCTTGCGGGCGAAGCGCCCGGTGGACTTCCCTGGCAGCAGCGGCGGGTCCGGGCGCCCCGAGGTTCGTCCCGCAAGAAGAGGCTTCTGATATATGGCTTCCCTTCGTGACTGGGTCCCCATGCGCTGGCTGTGTGGACCGCTGGACATCAGCCAGCAGCAGAGCAAAGAGGGCTTCACCGCCAAGTCGAAAGAGACTCTTCAAGGCTGGCTGGACCCGTCTGTGCTGGACGTGTTGCGGGGCACGCCGGTCAACTGCGTGGTTCTCAACTGGGCGGCAGGCCTCCCCGCGGACCGAGAGCAGCAAGAAGCGGTCGCGCCGCTCATCACACGCGGCAAGCCCGCCGGGCTTTCGTTTGTCGGAATCGTGGATGGCGAAGCCGATCGCGCGGCCGCCCTCGCGAGCGCAAGAACGGCGGGCCTCGACGCGGTCGCGATGAGTGGCGAGGCATCCGGCGCCGGCCTTCCGGTGGTGCCTTTGGCCGCGCGTCCGCAGTTGCCGTGGAACTCGTCTTCAACGGTGCTCGCCGCCAAGGGCAACGCGTGGCCGGGTGTCGCCACCCAGGGACTTGCGGAGCAGGGTCGGAGAACAGGAGCGGATGAGATGGCTTCCGGGCCCACTGCCGACCCGTGGATCGATTCCAACGGCTGGTTCCTTCGCCTGGCAAGAGCCTACGCGCCTTCGAAGCGGATCTGGCTGACGTTCGAGCCGCCCCGGGGGTCAAGGGTATTGCCGGTGGCTTCCTACTTGCGTGCGATCTCGGACACATATGCGGACGGCGGCCGCTGGATTCTGGCCCTCGACGAAAGTCTCCGGGCGGGCCTCGCACAGAAAGAGCAGAGCGCTCTGGATTCGTGGAAGACCATCAGCGGCGCGCTGGCGTTCTTCGAGGGCCGCCGCGCGTGGCTGGAGTTCCAGCCGCTGGGAGCGGTGGGGGTCATCTCGGATTTCTCCGGGCCGAACGAGATGCTTGGCGCCGAGACCCTCAACCTTGTCGCTCGCCGCAGCCTGCCGTTCCAGATCCTCTTGGCGTCAAAGGCGGTGGAGACACCGTTCTCAGGGTTGAAGGCTCTGATATGCGTGGACGAAGCCCTGCCCGCGCCCGCGTTGCGTAAGAAGTTGATGGCCTTCGCCGAACAAGGCGGCGCACTCCTGGTCAGCCAGAGTTGGAAAGGCGAAGGGGGCACTCCGACCGGCCGGGAACACCCCCGCCTCGACCTCAGAACACTCGGGAAGGGCAAGCTCGCCGTGTGCAAGTCCGATTCACCGGATCCTTAGATGGTGGCTCGTGACATACACGTGATGGTCGGCCGTGCCAACGACCTGGTCCGGTTCTATAACATCTCGGCCTTCATCGCCGGATACACCGCGGCGCCGGACGGTTCCGTGGATCTGCTCCAGATGACCAGTTACGCCACCCGGGGGTCCGGAGACCTGGTGACCGTGTGGTTTCCCGAGCAATACCGCTCCGCGCGCCTGTGGGAGATAGGTGCGGCGGCCCCCGAGCCTCTCTCCATGTACCCCGAGAACGCCGGGATGGACGTGGAACTGCCCGTCATCACGACCTACCTGGGCGTGGAACTCTCCAAGAGCAAGCTGGCCTGACGGGCGGATTCACCGCCTCTCGTCGCTTGCATCCGCCGGACTGAGAGAGCCGATCTAAGATCGCCGCAGGGCCACAGCAGGGTCCAGACGGGAGGCTCGACGCGCAGGGATCGCCGAGGCGCCCGCGGCGACCATGAACAGGATGGATGAGGCAAGGAAGAATGTAACCGCGTCGAAAGGGCTGATGATCCCGGGCAGCATGCCCGAAAGCAGTCGGCCCACGCCGAGCGATCCAGCCAAGCCGATCAGCGCGCCCATCGCCGCCAGCCCGACCCCCTGCCCGATCACCAGTCCCACCACGTTCCGAGGCAATGCACCGAGCGCCATGCGCAACCCGATCTCGCGCGTGCTCTCGACCACGAAATAGGACACCAGCCCGTACAGTCCGATGAACACCAGTCCGACGGCAAAACCACTGAACGCAGCCAGCGCCACGGTATACACCGGAGGAACGTAGTCACGTTTGAGATCTTCGAGCGATCGCAACCCCGCGACGGGCAGATCCGCGTCGATTCCGCGGAATGCACGACGAAACGGATCTGCCAGACCGGCGGCCGTCACACGGGTGCTCATCGCGAGAACCACCGAAGCCGGACAGAGTTGAAGGTGCGGCACGAAAACCTCCGGGAACGGGGGCCGCAACAGATCCTGCCTCGTATCGCCGGCAACTCCGACGATCGTGCGCCATTCTTCCCCGGGGCCGGTGCGGAGCCGCCGTCCAACGATATCCGTCCAGCCGCCCCAGAGATCCTTCGCCATCTTCTGATTGATGATCGCTACGGGCGGCCGGCCGGGACGATCCTCGTCAGTGAACTCCCGGCCCGCGACGAGCGGCACTCGCACGGTCCGAAAGTAGGCCGGGCTCACCGAGGTGAACGCCGCGCGAAGTCCCTGCCCTTCCGCCGGGGCGGCACGACCCTCCACCTCAATGCGCAGGCCAACGACATCGCCTTGCAGTGGCACGGCACTGGACGCCGCAACGGAGTCCACGCCCGGCAGTGCGGCAACTGACTCAAGGGCCTGTCGGACAAAAGCCGAGCGGCTTTTCAAGTCGGGATAGGCCGTCGGCGGAAGCGAAACCCGCGTTGTGAGCAGGCTCGTGGCTCGAAAACCGGTGTCGGCCGTGAGCATCGCTGCGACAGCTTTCAGCAGCAGCCCCGTGCCCGTGAGCATGATCGTCGCGACTGCCATCTCCGAGATGACCAGAACACGGCGCAGTCTGAGGCCGGAGCGGCGGGAGACGGCGCCGCCTTCCTGATGGAGTGTGTCGTTGATGTCCGCCCTGGAGACGCTCAGAGCCGGTCCAATGCCGAACAGGAGCCCCGCCGCCACCGAGAGGAGCAGGGTGAAGCTCAGCACGCGCCAATCGATCACGATCTCAGCCAGCTCCGGCGCGATCGCCACAACCAGGCTGCGGAGCCAGACGCAAACCACGAGCGCCGCCGCGCCCGCCATCAGAGCCAGAAGCACACCTTCGATCAGCAACAGCCGCACCGGGGCCGAGCGTGGCGCCCCCAGCGCCAGCCGCACGGCCATTTCTTTCTTGCGTGCGGCCGAGCGCGCCAGCAGGACGTTGGAGACGTTGGCGCACACAATCAACAGGATTAGCCCCGCGGCGGCCAGCAGCACCGGGTACAAGATCTTGGCCTCCCGCATCCACTCGTCTGAGAGCGGGGAGACACGGACGTCCCACCCGGCGTTGGCCGCAGGTCGCTCCCTCTCGAGGCCAGCCGCAATGGCTGTCATCTCCGCCTGAGCTTCGGCCACGGTGCGGCCCGGCTTCAGCTTGGCGGCCACCAGCAGGTTGTTCTCTTCGAGGCCCTGCTGCGATGCAGCCGGGATCAACGGCACAATCACGTTGTAGCCGCCGTAAAGAAAGCGAAAACTCCGTGGCAGCAGCCCGATGACGGCCGTCTTCTCTCCATCCAGGGTGATCTCGGAGCCAATCGCGTCCGGATTGGCCGGCCATGAGCGCCATAGCTGGTCACTTATGAGCGCCACTCTGGGGGCTCCCGGTTCGAAATCCGCCGGCTGGAAGACGCGTCCTTTCACGGGGCGATAGCCAAGCATCTCGATGAACCGCAAGGATACGGCAGCCCCGGAAACCCGCCGTGGCTCGGGCCCGCTAAGCCGGCCTGATCCGACGTTGAATCCCCTCTCCCTAAGCGACTCCACCGCCTCAAGTGTTCGCGCGGTCTTCCGCCACGAGACGAAATCAAGCTCGGAGGCAGGCCGCTGCCTGCCCTGGCGGGGATTGCGCTCGCAGATCAGCACAAGCCGCTCGGGGTCCCTGAACGGCAGTGGGCGGAACCAAAGCGCGTTGCAGACACTGAAGGCGGACGTATTGAGGACGATCCCGAACAACAGACTGAGGACGACGACCGCCGTCGCCGCACGGCTCTTCCGCAGCAAGCGCGTCGTGTAGCACAGGTCCTGTAAGAGCAGGCGCATGCCGCTCACCTCCCGCTGTTACAGGAGACGAGACTCTACCCGCATTTGTTCCCGCGGCGGCCCGACTGCGGCTATTCTTCTTCCTTGACGACGTTCACTTCGATTTCGGCGGTCACGTCGCGATAGAGCTTCACCGCGACCTTGTACTGGCCGAGCTGTTTGATGGGCTCTTGCAGATGGATCTTGCGGCGCTCGATGGTGAAGTTCTGCTTTTCGAGCGCCTCGGCGATGTCCTTCACCGTGACCGAGCCGAACAACTGTTCGGTGTCCCCGGCCTTCTGAGGGATGGTGACCGAAACGCCGCTTAGCATCTTGGCCAGATCTTCGGCGTCTCCCTTTTCCTTGGCTTCCCGCCGGAGGTGCGCGTGCCGCTCTTGCTCCACGATCTTCTTGTTCGCCGCCGTGGCCGGTAATGCCAGCCGCTTGGGCAACAGGAAGTTGCGGGCGTAGCCGTCGGCCACTTTGACGATCTCTCCGCGG
This sequence comes from Bryobacterales bacterium, assembly GCA_963798455.1. GTDB lineage: Bacteria > Acidobacteriota > Terriglobia > Bryobacterales > Bryobacteraceae > CAWCTD01. The sequence goes on along the minus strand of CAWCTD010000003.1, from coordinate 506,283 downwards.
TTGCCCAGCTTCTCGAGATCTTCTCTGAGGATCACGTCCATGACTGTCTCCTTACATCGCCGCGGCGAACGGCACGAGCGCGATGCTCCGCGCCTGCTTGATGGCCTCGCTCAGGCGCCTCTGGTGGGGCGCGCAAACGCCCGTGATGCGCCGGGGGGTGATCCTCCCCCGCTCCGAGATGAAGGCGTTGAGCAAACGCACGTCCTTGTAGTCGATGTCGTCGATCTTCTCGACGCAGAAGCGGCACATTTTCTTGCGCCGGAAGTACTGCTTCTTGGTCCCTGCAATCACCTTGTCGCCGCCGGTCGGCCGCTGCGACGCGCTGAGTGGTCTTCTTCTCTGTTCCGCCATGATCAATCCCTCTCCGTCCCTGCCTCGGGGATTCCCGGTATCGCCGCCGTCTGCTCCGGCGACGGCGCTTGCGGCACGGGTCCCGCGGGCGCCGGCTTGCGGGCCGCTCTCTTCTCCCTCTTCTTCTTGCGCTTCTCGATGCGCTTCAGCTTCTCGTCGATCCTGACCGTGAGGAACTTCAGCACCAGGTCCGACACGCGCAAACGGCGCTCGATCTCCTTGACTGCATCCGGGGACGAACTGAATTGGACCAGCACATAGAAGCCTTCATGCTGCTTCTGAACCTTGTATGCCAGCTTTCGGACCCCCCACTTGTCAACCTTGTCGACGGCGCCGCCGCCCGACACGATCAAACTTCGAACCTGCTCGACAACCTGGTCTAGCTCCTCCTCGGTTGCGTCAGGTTTGATGATGAACAGCTCTTCGTAGATTCTCATTCTTCCTCAGTCTGGTCACCGCGGGCGCGACGATTGAACATCGCCATGGACTTTTCGACGCCCACGGAAATAATGGACACTGCCGCCTGGGCCGCGTGGTCCAGCAGTTCGTCCAAATCCTTCTTCTGCGCTCGCCCGAACGGCGCGAGCACGAATTCCGCTCCGTCCTCGACCCGGTAGCCGGCAATCCCCAGCCTGACGCGGGGGAACTCTTTGGTGCCGATCGCTCCGCTCACCGACTCGACCCCGTGGTGCCCGCCGGGGCTTCCTCCAGCCCGGATGCGCACCGCGGTCCAGGGCAGGTCCAGGTCGTCGTAGATCAGGACCATGTCCCTGGGGCTGACGGACATCTTCTCCAGCAGCGCCCGGACCGAAGCGCCACTCAGGTTCATATATGTCTGAGGCTTCGCCAGCAGCACCCTGGAACCTTCCACCACTCCCGACCCGACCAGCGACGACGCTTCCCGCCGCTTGACCTGGATTCCATGCCGCTCCGCCAACCGATCCACCACCATGAAACCCAGGTTGTGCGGGGTGTGCGCGTAGCGGCGGCCGGGGTTCCCCAGTCCCACCACCAGATGGAGCGTGGAGTGTGAATCGTGGAGCGTGGGCGAGGTATCTCGCTTTGCGAACGCGCGTGCCACATTCCACCATCCACCATCCACTTACTTCTTCTTCTCCTTCTCCTTCTCCTTGCCCTTTTCCTTCCCCTTCTCCTTGCCCTTCTCCTCGGCTTCCCCGCCCTCTTCTTCCTTCTTGCCCTTCTTGATCACCTCGGGCTCCGCGGCCGGCGCAGCCTCGCCCTCCACCGGGGCGGCAGCCTCCGCAACGGCCTCGGCGCGCAGGGCGACCACGTGAGCAATCACCGTGTCGGGAGGCGAGAGCAGCTTCATGCTGCCGGACATGGGGATTTCCGAAGCGCGCCTGGCCTGCCCCATCATCAGCTCCGTTACGTCCATGGTGAAATGCTCCGGGATGTCATCCGGCAGGCAATCGATCTCGATCTCGCGCGCGACGAGTTCCAGCAGGCCCCCCTCCTGCTTCACCCCCTTGGGATCGCCGTGCGTGTGCACCGGCACGGAAACTCGCAGCCGCTTGGTCAGGTCGATCCGCTTCAAATCGACGTGCAGCAGGTTCTCCTTGACCGGATCGAACTGCCAGTCCACGAGCATGACCGGCGCGGTCTCGCCGTCCTGCACGGCGACGTCAAAAATCGTGTTGTGGCCCGTCTTGCTGTGGAGGATCTTGACGATCTGTTTCGGGTCAACCGAAACCACCAGAGCCTGCTGGCCGGAACCGTAAATCACGGCTGGCGTCAAACCCCGCACGCGCAACCTTCGCGCCTCGTTCTTTCCTCTGGTTTCCCGTATCTGCACGGGAACCGTAATGTCTTTCCTCATGTCGGACTCCCTAGCCCGGGGCGCAGGTCCGATGGACGTGGGCTGCGTGGCCCGGTTGAATTCTTAAACAAATAAAGTGCTGACCGATGTCTCCTCGTGGATGGAGCTGATGGCGCGCGCCAGCAGAGGCGCCACCGACAGGCTGCGGATCTTCTTCAAGCGGCGCGCCCGCGCTGAAAGCGGAATCGAATTGGTGAACACAACCTCCTCGAGCTTCGACTCCGAAATCCGTTCGAGAGCCGGCCCGGACAACACCGCGTGCGTGGCGCAAGCCCTTACGCTGATGGCTCCATGGTCCGCCAGGGCCTGGGCGCCTTTCACCAGCGTGCCCGCCGTGTCGATCAGATCATCCACCATCAGGCAGTTCCTATTCTTGACCCGGCCGATGATGTGCATCACTTCGGCCACGTTCATCTCTTCCCGGCGTTTGTCAATGATGGCCAGCGGCGCCTTCAGCCGCTTGGCAAAGGCCCTGGCCCGTTCCACGCCGCCGGCGTCGGGCGAAACCACCGTCAGATTCTTGAGCCCCAGATTCTTGAAGTACTCGATCATCACCGGCGTAGCGAAAAGATGATCCACCGGGATGTCGAAGAACCCCTGGATCTGCGCCGCGTGAAAATCCAGGGCGAGAATTCTGTCCGCCCCAGCCCGCTCCAGGAGGCTGGCGATCAGCTTCGCGGAAATAGGCACCCGGGGTTTGTCCTTCCGGTCCTGCCGGGCGTACCCATAATAGGGTAGCACCGCGGTGATGCGGTCCGCCGAAGCGCGCTTCAGCGCGTCCATCATCAGTAGCAGCTCGACGAGGTGCCGCTCCACCGGATTGCAGGTGGGCTGGACCACAAAGACATCGGCGCCCCGCACGTTCTCCTGGATTTGGACATAGATCTCGCTGTCGGAGAACTGCTTCATCAGCGCCGCGCCAGGGCGGCAGCCCAGACACGAGCAGATCTCCTCCGTCAGGGGACGGTTGGCCGTCCCCGAGAAAACCTTAAGACGATCCAGTTTCAACTGACGTCGCAGCTTTGCGGCGGCCATATCTCCTCAACGGCGTGCGCCCGAAGGCGGCGCCACCAACGGGCACGGTAGCTTGCCCGGCTCACCAACACGAACGGAAAAACCCGCTCCTTCTGAAAGTGCGGCAGGGCTTCCTCCAACCCCTCCCGGGTGCGGAACATCCCGTACAGCGCCGAACCGCTCCCGGTCAACATGGCTGGGGCCGCCCCAAGTTTCTGCAACTTCGTTTTGATCGACTTCAATCGAGGGTGGCGCCGGAAAACGGCCTGCTCAAAATCGTTGCCGGCCAGCGCCGGAGGAGCTTCCTCCGACACTCCCACCTCGTTGCGCCAAATGCAAGACTGGAAACTACTTATCATATTCGGCGCGGCCTCGTTTGTCAAACCCCGGCCAAGCGCCGCATAAGCCTCCGCCGTCGAAACAGGAACGGGCGGAACCACCAGCAGTCCCCGCACCCGCGGCATATCGGCGAGCGGGTAGACTTCCGAACCCCGGCCGATTCCCAGCATCGTACCCCCTAGCAGGAACAGCGGCACATCGCTTCCCAGTTCCCCCGCCATCCGAATGAGCGCCGGCATTGGAATCCTCCGGCCGGCCAGCGCCGGCAGCGCCAGCAGGACCGCCGCCGCATCGCTCGATCCGCCCCCCAGGCCCGCTCCCATGGGGATTCGCTTCTTCAGGCGGAATCTGAGCTGCCCCGTGGATCGCATCGCGTCCATGGCCAGCCGCGCGGCCCGCACAACAAGGTTGTCGGGGATCTCGGGGTCGGAGACCAGCTCTATGGTGGTCCGGCGCGCCGGCGTGAACTCGACCTCCAGCGCATCGGCCAGCGAGATCGTCTGGTAGATCGTGCGCAGCTCGTGGAAGCCGTCAGCCCGCCTGTACAGGACGTTGAGGCCGAGGTTGATCTTGGCGAACGCGTCCACTCGCGCCCGCCGGGGCCCGGAAGTCATTTGTCGTACTGAAGCAGTGAGAACACGTCGTAGCCGGCCAGTTTCGCCCGGCCCTTCAGGAAATCGAGCTCCACCACAAAGCCCAGCCCGCTCACCTTGCCGCCGAGCTTCTCTACCAGGCGCGCCACGGCCGCCGCCGTCCCGCCCGTCGCCAGAAGGTCGTCCACAATCAGCACGTTCTGGCCCGGCTGGATCGCGTCCGCGTGGATCTCGAGGCTGTCGGTGCCGTACTCGAGTTGGTACTCCTCGCGGACCGTCCTGGCGGGCAGCTTCTTCGGTTTTCTCACCGGGACGAACCCCGCTCCCAGCGCGTAGGCCAGCGCCGGCGCGAAGATGAAGCCGCGGGCTTCCACGCCCAGCACCAGGTCCACGCGCGGTTGCTCGTAGTGCTCCTTCAAGGCGTCGATCACCGCCTTGAAGCCGTCGCGGTCCTTTAACAGCGTCGTGATGTCGTAAAACAGAATGCCCGGTTTAGGAAAGTCGGGCACTTCGCGAATGAGTTTCTTCAGGTTCTCCATTGTTATCCGATGCGAAAGCCAAAATGCTCCACTACCGCCGCCTCGCGTTCCTCGACGCCGCGTACGTCCGACCAGCGAGGCCCTTTCCACAGGTAGCCGCTCAGTTCGGCTACCTGCCACGCTAAGCCGACAGCGTACACCTCGACGCTGCCATCGTCCAGGTTCTTGGCGTACCCGGCAAGCCCCAGCTCGTCGGCGATCCGTTCCACGAAGTAGCGGTACCCGACACCCTGCACCCTGCCCCGCACAATATAGCGCCGGGCGGTCTTCTTACCCATGGAAGTCCCATCCTAACAGGTTCTGAGAAGACCGCTCCCTTACGGTCGCGGCTCGGAAACCAGACTGAGCCGCGCGCGTAAGCAAGCGGTTCTCGGCTCCGTTCTGAGCCGCGCGCGTAAGCAAGCGGTTTTCGGCCCCGTTCTGAGCCGCGCGCGTAAGCAAGCGGTTTTCGGCCTTTTTCCGCATCCTGCTAGAATCCTGGTTATGGCCTTCCCCATTCACCGCATGAGGAGGCTGCGCGCCACCGAGTCGCTGCGCAGCCTGGTTCGCGAGACACGCCTGACGCCTTCCCAGTTCGTTCTGCCGCTGTTCGTTTGCCCGGGCGAAGGCGTGCGCCGCGAGATCGGCGCCATGCCCGGCAACTACCAGTTGTCGATCGACGAGCTGGTCAAGGAATGCTCCGAGACGAAATCGCTGGGGATCGGCGGGGTGATCCTGTTCGGCATTCCCGAGACCAAGGACGAGACCGCCTCGGGGGCTTACGCCGGCGACGGCATCGTGCAGCGCGCCGTGCGCGCCATCAAGAAGGAAGTGCCGGGCCTGGTCGTGATCACCGATGTCTGCAACTGCGAGTACACCAGCCACGGTCATTGCGGCAAGGTGGTGGGCGGAGACGTGGATAACGACGCGACGCTGGTGTGGCTCGCCGCCTCGGCCGTCTCGCACGCCCGCGCTGGCGCGGACATCGTGGCGCCTTCCGACATGATGGACGGCCGTGTCGCCGCGATCCGCAAGGCGCTGGATGAGAACGGATTCCAGAATACGCCGATCCTCTCCTATGCGGCCAAGTTCGCCTCGGTATTCTACGGACCCTTCCGGGAAGCGGCGGAGTCGGCCCCCCAATTCGGCGACCGCCGCAGTTACCAGATGGACCCGGCCAATGGCCGCGAGGCGATGCGCGAAATCGAGCTTGACCTGGAGGAAGGCGCGGACATGATCATGGTCAAGCCCGCCATGCCTTACCTCGACCTCATCCGGCAGGCCCGCGACCGGTTCGATATACCGATCGCGGCCTACCAGGTCAGCGGCGAGTTCAGCATGATCGTCGCCGCGGCCCGCAACGGCTGGCTGGACGGCGAGCGCGCCATGCTGGAGAGCCTCACCGCCATCCGCCGCGCCGGCGCGGACGTGATCCTCACCTACTTCGCCAAATCCGCCGCGCGGGTACTGTAAGCGCTCCCCGGCGGCAAAGCCCGGAGCCGAGGTGGGGCCATCGCTTCGCGCACGGTGGCTTGTGGCCCGTGGCCTGTAGCCTGTAGGATACGGACAGCGATGCCGGAACCGGTTTCCAAGAGCCGCCAGACCGAGTGCATTCTGGCTACGCCTAAGAAATGAGACTACTAGTGCTCCTAATACTGATTGCGGCCCATCTGGCGGGATCGGCCCAGCCCCCAGAGTTCTGTGCAGTGCGGCTATCGGCAGTCCTGCCCGATGGCTCCGCAATCTTGTCCGCGACCGCAGATCTGATTGACGAGAGCGGGGAGACAGTCCAATCCAGGACAATTAAGAACGGACGCGGCGAGTTCTGTGACTTCGGATTTGGCGTGTATTCGATTCGGGTCCACGGCCAGATGATCGACTTGCCGGTCAGCGTACACGGTATCAGGCTGATCTATGGCAAGACACAGGACGTTCAGGTCACCATCAATCCCTCCATCCATGCAGGAGCTTATTGGGGGGGAGGGAATGCCTGTAGAGCATACGTTCGCGTCGCAACAGTACGCCGCAAACCAATACCGGCAGCGACGGTGACATCGGACCATCACACCCAGACCGCCGACTCTTACGGACGGTTGTTGTTGCTGGTGCCGCTAGGGAAGTTCACCACGTTTCGGTTTGAGAAAGCCGGCTTCCAGCCTGCGTCCCTGACCCTAAGCTGCAGCGACTCGGACGAACGGCTTGAACGGACGGTCTATTTGGGCGAGGACCGATGAGAAAGGAGCCCGGATCGGGGCCTGCTGGCCGTTTCAAGGGCGATATCGTCACCTGGCGACATCGCGCCAAAAGGTGGGCTGCGAAGTGCCGGCTTCGTAGGACCCCGACCCCGACGATACGGAACAGCCCTTCCCGATCCTCAGCTACACCTACGACGCCATGGGGCGCCCGCTCAAGCTGCTGTCCAGCGCCAGCGACGACCCCACGCCCACCGAGTTGGTGAGCAGCGTGAGCTACAATGCGGCCGGCCAGACCACAAGTATGAGCGGATCCCCGGGGAACCAGACCTGGAGCTACAACGCGCTGGGCCAGTTGACGCGCCAGACAGCGTCTCAAATGGAGTTCGAGTACCGCTACTCGGCGACGCAGAACGACGGGTGGATCACGCAGCGCAAGGACTGGGTCTCGGGGGAGGAGATCACTTACCAGTACGATTCTCTGAAGCGGCTGATCTCGGCGGTGACCACCGGTCCGGAGTGGGGTCTGAGTTTCGGCTATGATGGCTTCGGGAACTTGTTGAACCAGAGCGTGACCAAAGGACAGGCGCCGTCGCTATCGGTGAACGTGAACCCGGCCACGAACCGGATCACGGGGAGTGGCTACGGTTACGACTCGAACGGCAATCTGACCTCGATGCCGAACCTGGCGATGAGTTATGACGTCGAGAACCGGCTGGTGGAAGCCACGCGTGACTACAACGGGACGATTCGATATGTCTACGACCCGTTTGGCCGGCGGGTGTGGGAACCATGGAACGGCAACGGCGGGAAGGTCTCCTTCTACGGCGCCGACGGGGCGCTGCTGGGCTCCTATTATTATTACGGGGACCAGTATTGGCCCCCGCCTTGGGTGTTCCGCAAGGACGCCGGGGAAATCAACATCCACTTCGCCGGGAGGCTCATCCGCGGAGAGAGCAGCTTCGGCGACCCGTACACCCCTTGGGGCGGTGGATGGGTGTATCCGGACCGTCTGGGCTCGACGGTGAAGCACTTCCCCTACGGGGAGGAATACACCACGACGGCCCAGAACCGGGTGAAGTTCGGCACGTACTACCGCGACCAAGTCACCGCCCTGGACTACGCCCAACACCGCTACTACTCCAGCTCCATCGCCAGGTTCACCACCCCGGACCCGTACCGCGCGAGTGGCGGACCGGCTGACCCCCAATCCTGGAACCGGTACGCATACGTCCAGAATGACCCGGTGAACTTCAATGACCGACACGGTCTCTTGAAAGAGAACGCCGAGGGCCCAAGCTTCTGCGCTGTTTATCCGGATGGGCCGGGCTGCAGCCCGTACCCGCATTACTTGGGGGGCATAGCCCTCCTGATGCCTGCCGTGCCGGATATCGACCAGCTCTCCTACGTACCAGGTGTCATACCCCAAGGCATAGGGGCGGCTTTCAATGCCTTGGGCACGATAAGGGGCGCCGGCTTTGAATCGAAGACCAAGTGCAAGGACTTCTTTTCGGAGTTGATCAAGGAGAACAATCTCGACACGGACGTGGATGACTTAATGGCCCAAGTCGCGAGCATGGCGGGTGATGCGTACTCCCACGGCTATGTATACGACGGCCCATCTTCCACGACTGCCTTGAGCGCGGACAAATTCCCGGGCGTTGCCTCACCGGGAGTGGGCACGGTTGGGGCCTGGTTTTCGGCGAACTCCGGGGCGCAGGCCCTGTCGCAGTTCAATGGCTCGACAATCTGGATCCGCGCTGATGATTGGGCCCCTTCTCTAGGCGGGCTGGTGGGCAGCATGTACGATGGCGAATACGGCTTGGGCACGATGATGCACGAGTTGCTCCATAAGGTGATGGTCGGTGGTGGGTTCATCCATGACCAACTCGGCGACGCACTGGATGCAATCGGCCTGGGCCCTGGTGACTACTCCTTGGGCCATAATCGGATCAGCGAACAACTGGGCAGAATATGTTTCTAAGTCGGTCTTGGATTTCATTCTCACTGAGGGGAACGACTTTCCCCGAAAGAGGGCGTGTCGTGGTCCGGCTGCTCTTGGGTGTGCTCGCGGCTTCCGCCTACGCGTGCGCCCAGAGTGCATGCGTCGTTGAAATTCCCGTTTATGACACCTCTGGCAATAAGCTTGAGTTCAATGTGACTGCTGTGGCCCCACAGGACAGAAGAGACGTGAATCTTTTGTCCCTGAGGCCCAACGCAGTTAGAAGCGTGGGTGATCGGATATCGTTTTCGGACCGTACCTTACTCAGGCGGGTTCTAGTGGTCACTCTAGAGAATGCGAGAGGTGCCAAGATCACGCAGCCGGTTTTCCTGATGCAGTGCCCGCAACGCACCTCCATACGGTTCGGTTCTTCAGAAGCTCCCGGTGATGTCGAGTTCGACACGATGCGGGGACGTCTTTCCGGGTGCCGGTTCGTCGGGGACTGGTGGGTCCGTGCTATGCCGATGTTTGGCGCATCCACGTCTCCAGCCGCTCTTGAAGGGTACATCCAGCCGGACGGATCGTTTTCGCTGAGTGGGCAGATGGCCGGTGAAAGGCATCTCGTGGTCTTTGGGAAGGACAAACAACCAGTGCTAGCGATCGGGGTTGACGTCACGGTTGGCAGAGCCAATGAGGTGGGTACTCTTGACTTGACCGGGCACTGCCCCAAGTAGGCAAAACGACCGCGTGTCACCTCGGTAGCTGATTTTGTGCAGACGCCGAGCGGCGAAACCTCGCCTCACACCGCCGCTTTGGCGCGGCAAGGCCCCACGCCGCAAGCTGTGGCCGGCGCCACCTCTACACCTCCGCCATGACTCTGCTGACGCGGGAGCGTTTGACGAGACTGTCCAGGGCCACCACCAGGGCTTTTGGGTCCTCGTCGGAGAGCTGATCGACCTTGTGGCAGAGGCGGTGCAATTCGGGGTTCTGGATACGCGCCCCCCGGGGCGCCGCCGCGCGTTCAGCCGCACGGACGACGCTCGGTGCCCTTCGGTCTGGGTCATCACCCCCGCCTCGAGTACCAACAACGCCGCGCCCGGCCGGATCACCCCCGACAGCCAGGGCAACATGTCTGATAGCCTGACCTGGACCGCCTTCCTCGGCCCGGCCACGGTCACCATGCCCAACGGCGCCAGCTCCAGCACGCAGTACGACAACTCCGGCAGACCTACTTCCTCACGTTCAGCACCTCAGCCACCTCACCCTGCGGCCTCCTCACCAATCATGCGTACACCAGCACCGCGCTGGCGGCGGGCACCGCAACTACCAGCGGCGCGTTCCCGATCCGCTGCCCGCAGCGAGCACCCCGGCCGCCCGGCGACGGTGACCCCTCCCGCCGGCCGGTTTCCTTCGTCCGCTCGGGCGATTCCGGGAAGGCGCACCCGGCGAGTGCGGCCTGGAACGATATACTCTTCGTAGGGGCGCTCGACGGCAGCCGAAGCTCGCCCGGCGGCACAAAAGAAAAAATGCCAAACGGACCCAATTTCGAAAAACTCGCCTGTAATCAAAGCATTGCGGGCACGGAACCGCCGCTCGCCGCTGGGCCCCTACCCTGCCCCCAACGCTTTCGCCGCCTTCCTGATGTCGGGCGCCTTCACCCAAAGGATGCTGCTGTACCGCCCGGTGCCGGCCGAGACCGCCTGGATCGCGGTCACGTTGACGCCCACGGCAGACAGCTTGCCGAGCAGCTCCGCCACCGCGCCGGGATGATCGTCGCCTTGGATCAGGAAGCCAACCTTCCTCTTGCTCAGTTTCAGGCCGGCCCCCCGAGCCGCTTTTGCGAAAGCCGCCGGGTCTTCCGGCAGGAAATCCAGTTGGGCCTTGCGCGCGCCTTGAGGGAATCCGGAGAATCCCAGAAGGTTCACCCCGCCTTCGCGCAACGCCGACAGGATGCGGGACGCCTCGCCGGGCTTGTCCGGAACCGAGACGTAGTAGTAGTCGATCTTGCGAACCTCTTCAGCCATGGCTGCCTCCGCCCCCTATGTTACATTGAAAGCTCCGGGCCATGAAACAAACCAAGAATGTACTGGAATTGCAGGCAATCTGCAAGAAAATCCGCCGTCATATCGTCGAGATGACAGGCGCGGCGAAGTCCGGCCACCCTGGCGGCTCGCTCTCCGCCGTGGAGATTCTGGTCACGCTCTACTACGACGTCATGAGGCACGATCCCGCCAACCCCGAGTGGCCGGATCGCGACCGTTTCATCCTCTCCAAGGGTCATGCCGCCCCCGTGCTCTACGCGGTGATGGCCGAATGCGGCTACGCGCCGGTCGAGAAGCTGACGACCCTGCGCAAACTGGGCTCTCCCTTCCAGGGGCACCCGGACAAGCGGTTCTTCCCGGCGCTGGAGGCTTCGACGGGATCATTGGGGCAGGGCCTTTCGCTTGCCCTGGGGATGGGCGCCGCCGCCAAGCTGAACGGAGCCTCGTGGCGCGCTTATGTCGTGCTCGGGGACGGCGAGTGCCAGGAGGGGCAGATCTGGGAGGCCGCCATGTATGGCGCTTTCCACCGCGCCGACAATGTCTGCGCCATCGTGGACTATAACAAGATCCAACTGGACGGATTCGTGAAGGACATCATGGAACTGGAGCCCTTCGCCGACAAGTGGCGCAGCTTCGGCTGGCACGTCATCGAGTTGGATGGCCACGATGTCGTCGCGCTCCAGTTGGCCTTCGCCGAGGCGGCCACGGTCAAAGGCCGGCCGTCGGTGATCGTCGCCCACACCGTCAAGGGGAAGGGCGTGTCCTTCATGGAGAACAATCCCAAGTTCCACGGGACTGCCCCCTCGCCGCAGGAAGTGGAACTCGCCTTGAAGGAGCTGCAATAGACCATGCCGACAGGAACGAAATTCGAGCTCAAGCTGGGGATGGCTACCCGCGAGGCGTTCGGCCACGCCCTCGCCGAACTGGGCCGGGAGAACAAGGATGTGGTCGCGGTGGACGCCGACCTCTCCAAGTCTACCTACACGCACTTGTTCGCCAAGGAGTTTCCGGAGCGCTTCTTCTCCTGCGGCATCGCCGAAGCCAACATGGTCGGGCTCGCCGCGGGCCTCGCTTCCGCCGGGAAGATTCCCTTCGCGGCGAGCTTCGCCAGCTTCGTGGTCAACAAGGGCTTCGAGCAGTTGCGGGTGGTGGTGGCCTACCCCAACGCCAACGTCAAGATCGTGGGTACGCACTGCGGCATCTCCATCGGCGAGGACGGCCCCTCGCAGATGGCGGTGGAAGACATCGGCCTGGCCTGCTCTCTGCCGGGATTCACCGTGCTTTCGCCGGCCGATGAAGTTTCCATGAAGGCGCTGGTTCGAGCCGCCGCCGCGCACTTCGGTCCGGTCTACATCCGTGCCGGGCGGCCCAAGGCGCCCGTCATCTACCAGCCAGGTCAGGAGTTCGAACTCGGAAAGGCGATCGAGCTCGTCGCGGGGAAGGACCTGACCATCATCGCCTCAGGCCTCCTTGTTTCCGAATCGATTCGGGCGCAGGAGCACCTGGAAAGCGAGGGCATTTCGGCCCGGGTGATCGACGTGCATACCATCAAGCCCCTGGACGCGGCGGCAATCGGCCGGGCCGCTGCCGAGACGGGGGCGATCGTCGTGGCCGAGGAACACCTGGTGGATGGCGGCCTGGGAGTGCGTGTGGCTCAGGCGGTCGCCGAGACGCATCCTTGCCCCATGGAGTTTGTCGGAATCCAGAATACCTATGCGGAATCCGGCACGCCTGACCAGCTTCTGGACAAGTACGGGCTGGTGTCCCGGGACGTGATCGCCGCCGCGTACCGCGTCCTTCGAAGAAAGAGTTGATCTTCTTGGGTGTTGATGGGTCGCAGCCGAGGTACCATATTTGTGGGCGGTTTCAGTGGCAAGATCGAAAACATCTCAATCTGGGGGGCCGGCAGGACCGGTGGATTCTTGGCGCGAGGAACGGGAGCGAGCATCCAGAATCCTTCACGATCAGGTTGGCCAGGTCATGAGCGCGGTCGGCCTCCAGCTCGAGTTGCTGCGGATGGATTTCGAGCGCCAGGTCCCGGAGATCGCCGCCCGGACTGTGGAGATCCAGCAACTGCTCGAGCGCGCGTTAGTCCATGTGCGGACTCTGGTCTCCGAACTTAATCCGGCGCCCTTGAAGAGCGCCGGCGCCCAATCACAGAAGTCAAAATAGATGGAAGGCAGACTGAAATGCCCTTCAGCATCGTGTTAGTTGATGACCACAAAATCATGCGGGACGGCATCAAGGCGATTCTGCAGCACACCGCTGAGTTCGTGGTGGTTGGGGAGGCCGAAAGCGGCGTGGACGCCGTCCAGATATGCAAGGAACTCCGGCCGGACATTGTCATGATGGACATCAGCCTGCCCGGTCTGAATGGGATTGAAGCTACCACGGAGCTGCTGCGCCACTGCCCGGTTTCGAAAGTATTGATTCTGTCCATGTACGATGACGAGCATTCCGTGGTGAGCGCCATCCGCTCCGGCGCCCGCGCGTTCGTGCTCAAGAAGGCGTCCGACAATGACCTGCTCGATGCTCTGCGCACGGTGGCCAAGGGGGGCTCGTACCTGAGCCCGCAGGTCTCCGACCGGTTGCTGCGGCGCATCCAGCGAGGGGACCTCGAGTCCAAGCCGGTTCCTTCCGCCCTGGAGTCGCTGTCTCCGAGGGAGCTGCAGGTCATGCGGCTGGTGGCCGAAGGCAGGACCAGCAAGGAGATCGCCGGCTTGCTGGACCTGGGCTTACAGACCGTGCGCAGTTACCGCAAGACCCTGATGAAGAAGCTCGGCGTGAACAATGTCGCCGGGCTGACTCAGGTAGCTCTTGCCGCCGGGCTGACCCGCTTCCCCAGGCCGGACCAGACCGGCAACTAATGAATAGCGCCCGGCCTGTCCAGGCGCAAACGGCTCTGAGAGGAAAGCGCCGGGCCGCGCACCCTATCTCTTAGGAACCACTTTGAGAGTGCGCCTTGTCTGGAAGTCGCTTTGGGGGCGTCGTCCCTCTGCTGCCCGTCAGGCGAGTTTCCGGTCGGTCTTGCTGGCGGCGCTGAACACGCGGTTCTATGGCCGGCTCCTTGAGTCGGCGGGGCTCGGCACGCCCCAAGAGATCGCCCGTTTGGACTCGGTCGAGGAGGCTCTGGCGAGGCTCCCGCGCGCCGAGCCGGGCTATGTGCGCATGGACTCCGGCGCCATGATCAATCCGGATGCGCCAGAGGGCGGCGGGCGGGACCTGTTTTGGCCGCTGCCCCCCGCCGCCCGAACCGCAGTGCTGGCAGCAGGCTTTCGGTGGCGTCCCGGGGTCAGGACCTTCCGAAGGGTCACGCGTTCGCGCCTGGCGAGCTTCGAGCCGGAGGCGCTGGCGGGGCCGGTTTCCGAACTCCATCGTCTGGCCGACAGGATCGTGGACCGCTGGGACGGCATGCCTCCCTTGCGCCACTCCGTGATCGCCTTCGTGATCCTCCGCCAGGCATTCCTGAGTGACGAAGCGCGGGAGATGTTCTGGCGCGTCTTCAAAGTCCCGGTGTTCGGCCAGATCTTCGGGCTCAGCGGCGAGTTGCTGGCTTGGGAGTGCGAGGCGCACGAAGGCTATCACATCCAGGACGGCCGCTCCGTGATAGAAGTGGACCGCCACGGAGGCGAGCCCGAACTCCTGGTGACGTCCCTGGCCGGCCTTCGGCGGCCCGCCATCCGCCTGGCCACCGGGCTCACGGGCAGCATAGAACGCTCCACTTGCGGCTGCGGGATTGAAGGCCCGCGCCTGGTGGGGGTGCGCCGGAAATCACCCGCAAAGTTCACTGTTGCAGCGGCCTGCGCGGCCGGCTAGCCGCTAAGCAGGCCCGCCCAGAGCCCGGGGTGCTAAGATGATCTCGAAGCCCCCGGCGCCGCGGACGTGGCGGAACTGGCAGACGCGCTGGATTTAGGTTCCAGTACCCGCAAGGGTGTGTGGGTTCAAGTCCCTCCGTCCGCACCATGAAATCAACAACTTGCAGACAATCCCAGAATCAGTTCGGACGCTCGTTTTGCCCTTGTGTGCGTATAGTGTGCGGATTTTCAGAATTGTGCGCAGCTGCCTTCTGCTCCAGGTAGCCATCCAACCGCCGCGCCGCGTCCTTCAGGTCGCGCTCGTCCACGATGTTGTAGCGGTCGAACACGGAGCGGGTCTTGTGGCCGCTCACAGCCATAGCCACCTTTTCTGAGACGCCGGCCCGGACCAGGTTCCTCACTCCGGTTCGCCGAAGGTCGTGAAACAGCTTGGTGGGCTTGCCGGTCTTGTCGTCGCCTTCCCACAGCCCCGCCTTTCTACAAGCGGCAGCCCAGGCGTTCTTGAACTGGAGAATACGCCTTCCTTGGCGGGGGAACACCCAGGGGCAATCTGGGTACTTCTGGTCCCTGATGGCCTTCTGCATCGTCAAGGTCCCGTATAGCTCAGTGCCGAGCGGGATCACGCGGGCCTGATCGTTCTTCGTCGTTCCCGGCTCCAGCCGGGCCACCCGCTCCAGGAGATCCACCTGGGACCACTGGAGGGACAGGATCTCCCCCCGCCGGCAGCCCGTGAAGTATCCGAAGGCGACAAGCGGCCGGAGTTCTTCGGGGAGTGCGGCCCGGAGCTTCACGAAGTCCTCATACTCGAAGAAGCCCTTGCGCACGTTGTTCTCTTCGAGCTTCGGGATGTGGAGCACCCGATCCACCTTCGGGGGAGTTGACTTGGCCCCAAGGTACAGGGCGTGCCGCAACAGGGACAGTTCATGATTGATGGTGGCATTCGCCCGGCCCGCCGCCTGCCGGCTTGCGGTGTACTGCTTAACGCGGTCTGAATTGATCCTGGAAATGGACAAGTGGCCGAACGCCGGCCGGAGGTGCTTCTCCACGATGGTGGACGCCCAATCGTAGCCCTTGCCGTTAACCTTGTAGTCGAGCAGCAGGTCATCCAGCAGGCCGCCGATGGTGAGCTTCGCCGCTCCCGCGGTGAGCTTGCCGGTGTCGCGGTCGCGGAGAGTGCGGGTGAGGTGCGTCTCTGCGTCTTTCTTGTTCCCGTGGACGGTCTTGTTGTGGTACTCCCGCTTGCCCGTGTCCGGGTCGGTGCCGAGGTAGACCCGGACCAGCCAAACGCCTTTGCCGCGGTTGATGATTTGGCCCGCCATCTCAGGCCCCCTTCCGCGCCTTCGCGTTCTCTCGCGCCTTCCGGCGCCGCGCCTTGCCGGAAGCTAGGCCCGCCTTGTGTGCGCGCGCCTTGCGCTGTGCCGCCGTCATGCGTTTGGCGGCCAGCTTTCCGCCGATCTTACCACCTTTGCGGCCCTGTTCCTGGAAGAATTCGAGAGCTTCCATCGGCAGCCATCTCTTTTCCATCAGGCATGAGCTTATCCGGCTCAAGCCCTCAATTTCCCCCTTGCAACTAAAGGGGGTATAGTTAATACTATACTCATGCGCGCCGCTCGCGCAAGAGGAAACCGCAATGCTCCCGCCTCCTCCAGGCTATGATGTGCTCGGGCCGGGTCCTTGGTGGCTGTGGCTGGCCTGGGGACTGGCACAGGTCAGCGTCTTGCTCTGGGGTTATGTGAAGCTCGGACGGGCCTCAAGACGCGGGCAAGCGGACAGAACGGAGAAGCCCGAGTGAGGGTCCCAGTGTCGATTGTCTGGCGTGTACAAACGTGCCTGACGGTGGCTTAGCCCGTCCTCTCGACGTACACTCTGCGCCGCTGGATGCCAACCGTCTCCCGCACCAGCCGGTGCAGCAGCTTCTCCACCTCCTCCGGTGATTCTGTGCCGCTGACTTGCTTCAAAAGTTGGTTGCGGACCTGCCCCCGGATCTCTGCTTCGAGCGTCGAGGGCGTCTTCGCCCCGAAGTCCCACGTCTGGCTCAGCTTGAGCAAGTATGCCAGGATCCCCCGCAGCCCATCTTCGATCAGTTGCGCTTTGCGCTTTCGCTGGGCGTGAGCATTGAGGAACGGCTGAAGGGCTTGATCGCGAGCCTGTTCCAATTGCGGCTTCGGAGTGCCCTCGGGTAGCTCGGCGATGGCCCTGGGGACGGCCGCCAGTGCCGCCTCTTTGTGTTCATCGGGAAAATCATACGGCAGCCGCCATGACGCCCAAGTGAGTATGCTCTGCCTGGTGGCGTGGTCCTCCTGTTTCCGACGCTCCTCCGCCACCCGCTGGGCCTGTTCGCGCTCGTACCGCTCCACAGCGGCACGGAAGGGGGCCAGGGCTTCGTCCCTCGCCTGCTCCAGCTTGCGCCGCGGCGTTCCCGGAGGCAGCTTGGCGAGGGCCTCAGCGATGGCCGCTCTTGCCATTTCCTTGCCTTCGTCTGTCAGGCCCGTCGGCAGAGATGCCCACCGGATAACGTCCTGGCGCATTTCAGCATCTTGCTGGGCTGTCTTCTGCGCCTCATACTGAGCAACGACGCCTTTTACCGCCTGGATGCCCACTGTCCGCATCTCGGGGGAGGTCGCACCCGACCGCAGCTCGCCTATCGCTTTCGCGGCGGCCTCGCGCGCCCGGATGTCCCACTCACTTGGCCTCCACGGCCAGCCCTTGATTTCATAGGGTAGACTGTCGGCGGCCTCTTCGACGGCGTTCGCAATTTGCTTCTTCCGCTCCCAGGGCTGTGCAACTTTGTCGATTTCGCTCTGAACCAGCCGGCGGGTCACGTCCCGTGAGGGCATCGGATTGAGTCCCTCCAGCCGGGCACGGACAGCCTGGTGCAGTTGGAGCCGCAGTTCGGCCGGCAAGTCGCGGGGGGCGTTGTCGAGGGCATGTTGTTCCCAGGTGCGGAGCCATTCTGTGCGCTCTCGCTGGGCCTGTTCTTCGGCAAGGCGAAGCCGCTCTTGTTGCTCCTCGGTAGCCTGGTGTTCGGCCCCTTGCTGCTCACGCTCCCGGAAGTGGTCCTCGACTTCTTCCAGCTCCAGTTCCAACTTCCGCTTTTTGAGCAAGCTCTCCGCGATGGCGACTGCTTCGGCACCAGCCACGACTTCCCCGGATGGCTCGGCTAGCAGTGCCGGATGGCCGTACCGAGCCTTCCCCTGCGAGGGCTGGGAAGTGTCAGCGGGCAGCGGCAACGCAACCGGCGGAAGACCGTCCCGCTTCAGGCGCTCTACCTCGGCCCTTGGAAGCCGCCACTGGCCGCCGTCGGTAACCTCGGCTGCGATTGCGTTTGATTGACAGAGGGCTCGGATCTGGGCCTGAGTAACTCCCAGCGCCCGGGCCGCCCTCCCCGTTGAGAAAAACAGTCCGTTCATGACTCGAAGATACGGATTTCCGTACGTTTTTTCAACCGTTGAATGGTTTTCTGCACGATTTTCGACACGGTTGAACGTTTTCCAGCACGGTTTCTCATATGGTTTTCGATACGGTTTGGCGGTTCTGGCGGTTCCGCGAGCCCGCGGGAGATCCGGTGGCCCGTTCTGGATGGGAGTGTATGGCCCTTGTCGTCGCCGCGGTGTACTACATCTTGGGTAGTGTCTGAAATGTGCGTTTATGAAAAACAGCGAACGTTTGCATTCCCCCTCGAATGGCCGCACGATGAAGGTATGCCATCCGACCGCAGTTCCCTCCATGCCCTCAGGGATCTTCTTCTTGAGACAGCCCTCATTCTCGAAACTATCCCAAACTTCCCGCAGGACCGTATCGTCTGTTGCCGGAAGAATCTCCGCGCTGCGCTAGCCCTCACTGATGATCTCCTCAAGCAACAGCGCATGACTCCGGTTGCCATCATGGGTCACAAAGGCGGCAGCACGACAGCGCGGAAACTCGGCGTGGAGCACTACCGCAAGATGGCAGCGGCGCGTTGGCGCGGTAGCGCCGGGCGCGATCAGTTGTAATTTCCTTGCGCCACCGCTGGCCGCAGGCGGGAGCCGCTATTCCCCCGATTCGTCGTCTTCCTGGTCCCCCCCGTCCTCTTCCTCTTCTGGGGAGACAATCGCGGCGACTTCGTCGAGCTGGTCCTCGAGGGCTTCATTCTCGTCCTGCAACTCGGCGATCTCGTCTTTGAGGTCCGCGACTTCGGCGCGGTAGTCTTCAATGGTCTTTCTGGGCATGGTGCCCCTCCTTGTTGGATTGAGAATCTGGATCTTGCGGCGCGCCGCATAATCCTCAAGCGACTCCTCCGCAATCTCATCAGCACGTTCTGGATCGGCGAGCACGTCATGAACGAAACGGACAGCCTGACGTTTCCGGGCCTCGATCTGTTTGCGCGAGAGCTGCTTCATCTCGCCCCCAGTGTGGGGCCGGAGGGCAATTCTTGTCGAGACGGAACATTCGGAGAGGTGTTTGCTTCGGCGATGGAATGCCTCCGGCGTTTTCTTCGCTTGGTCGCGTTACGCCTGGAGCGGACGGCAGCCCGGAGGTTCGATTCCGCCTGACGCCGAACAGGGGGATCAAGCCGGCGGTGGCAGGGGATTGCCAGAGGGTAAACCTCGCTCCAGGTGCGGCCTTCCTTTCGCATTCTGATGGCTTCGGTGATTGACGCCTCGGCGGGCCGGCCTGCGCAGGGGGGCAGGTAACGTTTGAGATAGTGCGTCGCGCGTTTTTTGAATCCTTTGGGATCCGCCGGGATCTCGTCCGCGAAGTCCCGCCGCAGGCGGGCAGCCACTTGCCGCATCTCTCGCTCCAAATCTTTGCGCTTGGGACCGGCCTTGCCAGAAACACCTGATTCCGGCATGGGTTCAGCGCTGGCGCTATCCCGCCCGTTTTCAGCGGGCCTTGTCAAAATTGAATACGAGCTTTTTGACATAGGCGTCAGACCTCGGGTAAGGCAGAGGGGGGCGCGGCTGCTTCCGGCAAGCGCGCCTCGGGCCGATTCTCGCCATCAGCACGGTAGCGGCGAAGGTCCGCGCTCTGTTCCCGGCAGGCACGTCGGGCGGCAGAGACAGTGACCCTGAGCTGGCGGGCGACCTTGCTCCAACTCCAGCCTTCGGCCCGTAAGCGCGCGGCTTTGGCGCGGTCGAAGACATTCCGCCGGCGCCCGAGTTGCTTCCCCTCGTTCCTTGCGCGCTCCAGGCCGGCGCGTACGCGCTCGGAGATGCGCAGGCGCTCCTGCTTGGCGAGGCTCGCCAGCAGGCTGATGATTACGTCACGGAATGGGCCGGCGCTGTCGATCCAAGCTTCCGTGAAGCTCCTCCAGCGCACGCCGTAGCTCTCCAAGAGTTGGAGGTACGTGAGTGTGGGCACTGTACCTTCCCTGGTTAGCCTGTCGAGCGCCCAGAAAAGGAGTAGATCCCATTTCCTTGCGCTTGCGTCGTGAAGCATCTGGCGGAAGCCGCTGCGGTCCGATCTGGCACCGGACTCGTGGTCGTCATATTCCGCGACAATCTCCCAGGCCTGAGCTTCGCAGAAGTGGCGCAACTGCACGCGCTGGTTGTCGATGTCCTGCTTCCCGTTCTTGCTGCTGATCCTGACGTACAGTGCCACTTTCACAGATGCGCCTCCCGCTGATGCGGACGGTTGGCGGCCATCGGCGTAGACTGTGCGGGGCGCGCCGTGGCGTTCAGACGCTGAACTTGTTTGACGATCAGCGGGTCGGTCACTTCGACGATCAGATCAACTCCGCCGACAAACGCGCCTTCCTTCTGCCTCTGCTGGAAACTCGGGAAGTCCGCCGGGCTTGACAGGATGAACAATCGGCCAGTGAGCCGATCCACCCAGAGGGATGCGGCGGTCCCGGATTTGATGTGATCCAGGGCTCGGTTTCGGGCCGTTACGTCGTCGGTCTGCATTAAGCTCTTTTTTCTAAGTTGTTGATTTCGCTAGACCGGGACACACCAGACACGCCAGACACGCCATTCTCTATAACTTTTCCATACGCGCGCATATAGGGAAGTTGTCGAAACTGCCGTGTCAGGCGTGTCAAGTGTAACCGCGGCGTCACAGCACCCTCACCCCTTGCCAAATGCGCGTAGACTTGCCATCGAGTTTCCGAATCCGTGACTCGCAGCTCTGGGACTCCAGACGCTCACCAAACTGTTTCGGCCCCAACGGGTATCGAACGCCGTTTTCTTCGCAGTGCCGCTCGTAGGCTTTTCTCAGGTCCGCCGCCGTCACCCAGGCCGCCGGTCCAAACTCGCACACATCCTCGAAGAAGTCTTTCAGCGGGTCCTGATCGGCACGATAAGCCGCCGTCGCCTCCCGGATACAGGCCGGGACATGCAGCCCTTCCTCGTGCCAACGTATAGCGCCCTCGACAAGCCAAGCCAGAATTGCCCGCTGGCACTCTGAATCAGTCTTCAGGCGGCCTTTGAGCGTCGGGTCCCGCCGGTCCTCGGGAACTACGATTTCAAGCGGGATGCGAAGGATCCGCCGCCACAGGCCGGAATCATCATCACGCGCGCGAGGAGCGTGATTTGCTGCCAGCCAGAGTTTGAATTGCGGCTCGAAAAGGAAGCCCTCCTGATACAACTGGCGTGCGCGCATGGTGTCGCCGCCCGTCAGGTGCTTGACCAGCCCCTCGGCAAGACGCGCGCCCTCATCCACCTCAACCGATAGGACAAACCGCTTCCCGGCCAACTCCGCGATGTCGTTGCGGATGCCGCCCAGACCCGCCGGCCGGTGAAGAAAACTCTCAAAGTCCGCGACCCAAGCGTAGCTCCCCAGCGCGGCCTTCGCCGCCTCCAGCAGGGTACTCTTGCCCGCCCCCGCCGGACCAATCGGCATGAAGAGTTTCTCTTCCCGTGTGTCCCCAGTCGCCGAATAGCCCAGTCCCACCTGGAGAAAATCCCGAAGATCCCGGTTGCCACCCGTCACCTCATCCAGGAACCGCTCCCACGCCACGGATCGCGCGCCAGGGTAGTATTCGGTGTTGATGTAGTTGCGCATGAGCAATTCGCGGGCGTGCGGCTTCACCGCACCCGTCCGAAGATCCAGTACGCCATCCGCACAGTTCAATCCCCAAGGGTCGCGGTCAAAGTCTGCCAAGACAACGGGTATCCCTTCCTCTGCCGCCGCCCGGTTCAAGACGCGGCGAATGGTCACATCGCCGTCGGACTTGATCGCAAATCGAGCAATCGTCTGACGCCTCTCGGGGTCTCTTTCACTGGCCGCGGATTCGTACAGATGCCGGATTGTTGCCTTTGCTAGACGCTGAACCTCTGCGGTTTGATCCTCACGCCAGTGCTGCCCGCTCCAGAGAAACCACTTGCCCATTTGGTGGCAGAACCGCAGATCCGCGCCGTAGCGCTCTACAAGGCGTTCGGCCAGGCCTATCTCCGTCAGCGGGTAGTCGCGCATCGGTGTGACCTTACTCAGTGCGCGAAGCTCTGTAAGGATAGATTCAGGGTTATCTGCGGTTTCAAGCGGCACGGTGGGCCTCCTGTGAGAGGTAGTTCCGCAATAGTTCGGCCATCCGGCCCTGTTGCCGCCGCCCCGCCTCGACCATCGCGGCCGTCAGCCTCGGGTCGCGCTCTCTCCAGGCCCGGTACTCGGCCAGTGTGCCCGCCTGTGTCCGAAGCGCCCCCAGCAGACGGGTGTAGATCGCCCGCTGACGGTCGGATGGACTCGTCTGCTCAAGGATCCACTCCGAGAGGATCGTCGCCACTTCTCCGAATGGCTGGGCGGCCCGGAGGTCGCGCTCGTCGCGGGCCGTCCGATGGGCGAACTCGCGCCGCTGTGCTGGCGTCCATTCCGATTTGGACCACAGGCCCAGCGCCTTCAGCGCCGCGATAACCTCGTCCTTGGGGCACACAAAGCAATTCACCAGCACTTTGCCGTTCACCTCTCGAACGGACAGACTCGGGGTCCGGTCTCCATGTACGTGCCGCGTCTTGTTAGGGCAATGGAGTATCCAGCCTGCCCCGCACCTGTGGCCTCCCAGCGCACGGGCGAGGGATTCGTCGGTCACCGCGCTTCCTTGCGCCAGCCGCCGGGCCCGGGCAGGGCCTTGCCGCCGGTCTCGACGAATGACTCAAGCTGCCGCCTTGACACCCGAATCTGGCGGCCGAGGCGGAAGTGGGGTAGTATGTCTTGTCGTACTAGTTCGGCCGCCCGCCCATATTTGACACGGAGATAGTCCGCTGCCTCCGCAAGGGTCATCGTATCCTGGCCCACTGAATTGAACCTCCAGTAGTATCATCCGCTCTCAGCGCAAATTTGGAAAGGGAGACGTTGTGTAGGCTACGCGACCGAAGGTGTAGTCTGCGGCCCGAAATGTGCGGTGTTTGGCACCCCGAAGGGCGTCTGGGACTACTCTGAGGTGAGCAGGACTTGCATCACGAAGCTCCTCAGCTTCTCCAAGGTGTTGCCCTGCGGCTTGTTACGACGGAGCTTGGCGGACTTATACGTTTCGGGAAGCACGCTACACTGATAGGCGGCCTCCTTCTGATTCAGTCCTGCCTTCTTTTGGGCTTCTTCCAGGAGCTCCGGCAGCTCGTCGGCCTTAAATCTCAGATCCAAGGCCGCCCGCGGATCGGACTCGTTCAGTTCGCCTGCGAATAGATGGATGTGTCGATTGAAAAAGTCAATCGTCGGCTTGCCGGAGCCAACCAAACGGTAGCCACGGTCGGCACGGTCAGGTACGCCAAAACAGGCCCAGCGCGCCAACTGATTGTGAAATGCGTAGTAGTCGTGAACCTGTTGCAGGTAGGCCTTGACTCTCCGCTGCCATTTGGGCCAGTCCTTTTCCGCCGGCGTGCAGTTTTCATCCGGAACAATCACGTAGGCAGAGGCGTCGAGTAGCAACCCGAAGCCACACTTTGGGGGGCACCTATTCAGGAGCTTAACGTGCTCGTCGCGCAAGGAAACAGCCGTGTCTGCAAGCCGCAGAAGCTCATTTCTTGTGTGCGAACTGTGTGCGAACTCCGCCAAACTCAGACCACCATCTCAGCCCATTTCAGGCGCTATCTGATTATCCCACAGGACGTTACAGACACTCGGAGGAAATCTTGTGTGCGGAGCTAAGTTGTTGAAAACAAATGAAATCTCGGATTTAGGTTCCAGTGCCCGCAAGGGCGTGGAGGTTCAAGTCCTCTCGTCCGCACCAATTAATTCAACAGGTTACGGTGCTTCTTGAACTCGGACTCGAAGACCTCGTAGGGTTGGGCGCCCTGAATCACTACGCCTTCCACGCCCTGCTGAGTGGTCCGCCCCAAGATGAAGGTCGGAGTCGCGTAGATGCGAAGTGCAGCCGCGGATTCGATGTCCGACTGCAAATCGCCCACGTGCGTATTGGCCGACAGACACGCTTCGAGCTTCCGGACGTCCAGTTTGGCGGATTCCGCCAGCCGCAAGACGCCGCTCCCCTCGCAGCGCAGGCATTCGGAGCGGTCAAACAGTATGTCACAAAGCCGCCAGTAGGCGCCCTGGTCGTTCGCGCAAAGCGCGGCCAGCGCGGCAGTGCGGGCACTGCTGTGGCTGGGGAGCGGGAGGTTGCGATGCACGAATCTCAATTTACCGGTGTCGATGTAGTTCCTCTTAATCCCGGGGAAGCTGGCGCGGTTAAACTGCGCGCAAAAGGGGCACTGGAAGTCCGAGAATTCCACTAGCGTTAGCGGAGCATCGCTATCTCCCAAAGACCGCTCTTCGGGACGCAGGACCAGCTTGACCTTCCGGCCGGCCGCTGGCGACTCTGCGCGGTCCTGCGCCATCCGGTCGCGCAACGGACCGCGCACATAAAATACCGCGACCGTCACGCATACACCGAACAGCGCGCCAACGAAAAACTTAGTAACTTCTCTTGGCATCCGGAAGGTCATTGCCCCTAATCAAGGCTCACAGCGGGAGTCTACCATACCTCTGGACTGACGCAGGTGCTTGGGCCACAGATCTGCTTCAAGATGTCGTGCGCGTCCCGCTTCCAGGCCTGGTACTCCGGGTCTTGACGGCACATGGCTCTGAGTTCATTACAAGACGCCCAGTCTTGTGCATAGCAGCCATTACCGCGTGGTATCCCGTAGCAATACGGTGCGCCTGCTTGGACAGGCACGGCGACAATGAGCAACGTGGCGGCTAGGACAACGATGAAGGCTGAAGCTAACAGCCAGTAACGAACGTGCGTAAAGGTCATATCAAATCTCCTCCAGTAATAGCAAGTTTAGTACTGGCGCCAAGCATCATCAAGTCCTCTTAGGTTAAGGTACGAGCGTTAGCGGAGTACCGGGCGGTACCTTGAGATGGACAGTACCAGATGCTCGACGGCTTGCCCCATGAGGCTTTTGGGTGGACCTGCCGCAACGGATCAGCCGCCTCCGTGCGATCGCGTTGGACGTGATATCGCTCAGAGGCCGCTATCCGGTTCAGCCGGCATCGTCTTGCCCGGCCTCCCGCGCTCCCGCCAGCTTCGCCGCCATCTCCAGGGCTCGCACGAGACTCCTGGTGGAGGCAACGCCCTGCCATGCGATATCGAATGCCGTCCCGTGGTCGACGGAAGTGCGGATGATCGGCAACCCGAGGGTGGTGTTCACGCCGCCTTCGAAATCGAGCAACTTCAGCGGAATGTGGCCTTGGTCGTGGTACATGCATACGACGGCCTCAAAGCGCCTGCGCACCACCGCCAGGTAGAAGACCGTGTCGGGCGGGATCGGACCTTCCACCGGCATCCCCTGGCTCCGGGCCCAGGCCACGGCGGGGCCGATCTCCTCGATCTCTTCTCTCCCGAACAGTCCGTTCTCGCCCGCGTGAGGATTCAGGCCGGCGATGGCGACCCGGGCGTCCGGGCGCAATCTCCGGGCAGCATCGCAGGTCATCCGGATAACCTTTGCGACGCGCTCCCGCTTCGCTCGCTGGATGGCTTCGCGCAAGGACACATGGGTACTGACGTGGGTCACAATCAGTTGGTCGGAGGCGAGCATCAGGACCGCGTCCTCGACGCCGCAGAGCGAAGCGACCAGCTCGGTGTGCCCCGTGAAACCCGGGTCGGTGAGCCGGGTCGCCTCCTTGTTCATCGGCAGCGTCACGAAGGCGTCGATTTCGTGATTCAGGGCCGCCCGTGTCGCCGCCACCACGTACTCCCGGGCCGCGGCGCCCGACTTGGCGCTGATCTTGCCGGGAGAAAGGTCATGAACCCCCATCAAGCCCAGGTCGATGACGTTCAGGGCCCGCGCCTGCCAGTCCTTCGGGCCGGCCGCCTTTCTCAGGAGAATGCCATAGCCCAGCCTGTCGTTGCAGTGCGCCAGAATCGCCAAATCGCCGAACGCAAGGACATTGTGACGAATCTCCCCATCCCGGAAAGCCTTCAGAAGGATCTCCGGGCCGACGCCGCTCGAGTCCCCCATGGTGATGCCGAAAATCATCGTCTCTTCTCCAGAAGCTCCTTGATCGACAACAGCGTTTCCGCCCCGCCAAATCCCCCCGCCTTGGTGACCAATACCAGCGGACGAAGCCGATACCGGGTGAGTGACAGCGGGATTCCCGGCATGAGTTCTCCGGTGCTCTCGAGGACCTTCGCTTTGATCGACCGGAGCACGGCGAGCGTTGTGTCGCCTCCAAAAATCACCAGGCAATCCACAGGCTGGGCGTCCAGCACGTGGCGGACCAGCGCGCCGATCCTTCCGCCAACACCCGGCGGACAAGTCCCCGGCGTGGCCAGCGCCGCCCAGCCCTGGGTCTGAAGCGCCGCCACCAGTTCCTGAGCGATGGCGGAGTCGGCATGGCGCCGGCCGGCAAGATAGGCGGTACGAGTTCCGTCTGCTTCGGCCCGGCGGATTTGCTCTCGCGAAGCGGGGTGGAAACTTCCGCTGATGACCAGACATCGCTCGATGCGCGGCTCGGGCGCTTTCAAGCTGCGCTTGACGGGGAGGAGACTGACCCAGTCGCCGACAAAGCCGCCCGTCCCGGCAACGATGGAAGGCCGGCCGAATCCGGCGAGAACGGAAGCCGTCTCGCGCAAGTCGTCATCCGTGCTCCCATCACAGACCAGCACGGAGCCCTGGGGGCGATCCTCAAGCAGCGCCCTGAGCTGCTTGGCCGTGGTGGCCGCC
This sequence comes from Bryobacterales bacterium, assembly GCA_963798455.1. Taxonomy (GTDB): domain Bacteria; phylum Acidobacteriota; class Terriglobia; order Bryobacterales; family Bryobacteraceae; genus CAWCTD01. The sequence goes on along the minus strand of CAWCTD010000003.1, from coordinate 479,566 downwards.
AGCACCGGCGCGGCACAGCCTCGGGCGAGCAGCCTCGGGATTGAGCCCTCTCGCGCAGGGTTGAGCGGGTCGGTGGCGATGGCGGTCTCGGCCAGAGGCTTGCCGTTTACGAACAACTCCCCGCCTTTCACCGTGCGCCCCATCTTCGGATAGGCGGGCACGAAGACCAGCGGCCTCTCGGGGAAGGCATCGAGGAGCGCCTGGAACTCGGCTGCGATGTTGCCTCGCAGAGTGGAATCGGTCTTCTTGTAGAGGTGGAGGATCCCGGCCTGCCGGGCGGCGCGAGCCAGGCGCGCGACAGTCGCCCGAGCCTGGTTCGCTGACAGGTGTCTGGTCTGCGCGTCCACCACCAGAGCCTCGGTCTCGCGATCGAGCGTCTGTTCCGTGGCGACGAGTGCGCGCACCTCCCGCATGGCAAGCTGTCCTCCGACCTCCAGTGCGCCGGTGGTGTCGTCGGCGATCGCCAGGATCTGCATGGGGGCGTGCCTTTTCTCCGAACCATTCATTGTAGACTCGGGCCCGCGCCGGCTGCGCCGGGCTTGGCGACGCGCGTGTTCTGGGCCGCGCCAACTGCTCCCGCCGGCTCCCTTGGCTTGTCCTTTCTCAAGAGTTATTCTTATCTATATAGGGTTCTACTGGGCCCGCAAGGAAAGTGGCAAGACAATTGTGGAACAAGCTGGCGTTGATGTGAACGTTCTGTTGGACAAACTCGTCCGCGCGGCGGGCGCTGAGTTCACCACCTTCTACTACTACACGATCCTTCGCGTGAACGCGATCGGTTTTGAAGGGGAGGGGCTGAAGGAGATCATTGAGGACGCACGGATCGAGGACCGCAATCACTTCGAGGCCCTCACGCCGCGCATCTACGAGCTGGGCGGCTCGCTGCCGCGCGACATTCGCCAGCTCGCCGATATCGCAGGGTGTCCGGATGCTTACCTGCCCGCAAACCCGCGCGACATGAAGGCCCTGCTGGGGGTGCTGGTGGAAGCCGAGCGTTGCGCGGTTCGCACCTACAACGAAATCTGCAACATGACTTTCGGGAAGGACCACCGCACCTACGACCTGGCGCTGGCCATCCTGCACGAAGAGGTGGAGCACGAGGCATGGTTCTCCGAGTACCTTGCCGAGGGACCCTCGGGACACTTCCGCCGGGGCGCTCCGGGAACCTCTCCCTTCGTGCGGCGGTTCATGTCGGCTGAGATCGGTTGAGGGCGGGGCCGCGTCATCCATGTTTGTGAAGCTGGCACGGGAGGAGGAAGTGCCGCCCGGAGGAACAAGGTTCGTCCGCGCAGGGGGGACTCCGATCATCCTGGCCAACTATGAGGGCAGGATCCACGCGCTTTACGGGCTGTGCTCCCACCAGCGGAATCCGCTGGAAGGGGCGACGATGTGGGACAACCTCATCGACTGCCCTTTTCACCACTTCCAGTACGACGTGCGGACGGGCGAGAACCATTTCCCAAAGAGCGTGTACCCCGAGGACATGCCTCACTTAGCGGAACAGGTGAGGCCGCTGAAGACCTACAAAGTGGAAGTCAGAGAAGGAGACATATGGGTGGACCTGGAATGAGCGATCTTGCGGACAAGAGGTGCGTCCCATGCCGGGGCGGCGTGCTGCCGCTAGAAGGAGAGGAACTGCTGCGCCTGGCGGCACAACTCCCGGGATGGAAGGTCATTGAGCAGCACCACATAGAGAAGACCTTCCTGTTCCCGGACTTCAAAACGGCTTTGGACTTCGTGGTTCGCGTGGGCGGCGTGTCGGAGGAGCAGGGCCATCATCCGGATCTCACGCTCTCCTGGGGCCAGGTCGACGCCAGGATTTACACGCACAAGATCAGGGGCTTGACCGAGAGCGACTTCATCCTCGGAGCGAAGATCGACCGGGTGTATTTTCAGTAGGGCCCGCGGGGGAGTTGCGAGCGGATGCTATCGAAATAGCTGCGGCGCGAACTCGTTCAGATAGTTGCGCCAGTTGATCCAGGTGTGCGCCCCGGGGCTCTCCTTGAAGAGCGCATCGAAGCCGTGTTTCTGGAGCATCGACACGGTGGCCTTGCTGTTGGCGATCAGCATATCCTCGCTTCCCGTGCTGAACCACAGCAGCTTCAAGCCCTTCTTCAGGCTGGCGTTGTCGAGCATGGCGGCGTGGTTCTTCTCCCAATCGCCCGCGTTGGCTCCTCCCAACGATGCTCCCGAACTGAAGACTCCGATGTAGGCGAACTTGTCCAGATGGGAGAACGCGATATTGAGGGTCTGGCTACCGCCCATGGAAAGTCCGGCGATGGCGCGGTGCGCCCGGTCGGTCAGCACGCGGTAGTGCTTCTCCGCGTAAGGCATGATGTCGGTCACGAAATCCTCGAGGAACTCGTCGCGCGGCGCCACGGCGGGAGCTCCCCCGGCCGCGCGCGCTGCTCCCCTGCCCCCGAACGTCATAGCGCTGGTGTGACCGGCGGGCATCACAATAATCATCGGCTTGGCTTTCCGGGCCGCCAGCAAATTGTCCAGAATGAAACCCGCGCGCCCCACGCTGGTCCACGCCTCATCACAGTCGCCGGCCCCGTGCAGGAGGTAGAAGACCGGGTACTTTTGACGGTCCGTTTCATACCCCGGCGGCGTGTAAACGTGCATGCGGCGGAATCTTCCGAGCGCGGTCGAATAATAGGTGACAGACGCGACGGCGCCGCGGGGCACGTTGTTGGTGTCCATGAAGTCGGCGCCCGGAACGTACACCAGGCTCCAGACGTTGGTGTTGGACTCGCTGATAGACGAGCTGCGAGGATCGATCACCGGGACCCCGTCCACGTTGAAGTTGTAACGGTAGGCGCCGGGATCAATCGGCCCCATGGTGACCTCCCAAACGCCGTTTTCCCCTTTCGTCAGCGGCGCGCCCTGGCCGTTGCCGGGAATGTCGCTGCCCGCGAGCCTGACGTTCTGCGCCTGCGGAGCAAGGATACGGAAGGTGACGCGCCGGTCGGGCAGGACTTCCGGCGAGACCACCTGAGGGCCCTGCGGCCCCCTGCCGGCGCGCGCCGGTGCGGGCGGCTGCCCGAAGGCCCACGGCGCAAGAGCGGAAGCCGCCAGCAGCGTGGCGGCAGTGATTCTAGTGATGGACCCAAGCGAGCTCATTTCTCCTCCTCAGCGATCTCGGTGGGATACGGCGGCATTCCCGGCCCCCAGTTTATACGAAGGGCCCGCCCGCATCAAGGCTAGAACGTTACCCCGACCAAAACTTGGACTCGGTCGCGGGGCCCCCCAGAGTTAGCCGGACCGCCGCCTGCCAGCGGACCGATCACAAGGCGCCCCGGGCCCCAAGAGGTCCGGACCTTTATTGGTGTGCCAGTGTAAGGGTTAATCATGGCGCCGGTGCTGGCATTGGACTCGCCGGACAGATCCGGACCGACCACGGCCCCGAAAAGGAAGGGCCTCACCCGGCCCAGGGAGCACTTGTACTTGGCGAGGACCGGAAACTGCCAGGCCACTACGGTGGCGGGAGCAAAGTCGATGACCACACCATCCCGAAAGCTCGCAGCCGCTCGGTAGTGCAACGGCTTGTACAGGGCTTCAACCCCAAGCGAAAGTCGCCGGAACAGGCGTACGTCGAGCAAGGGCCCAACGACATATCCGCCGGGGCCGGATTGCGGGATGTCAGAGTTAAACCCAGGTATCGGAACGTACCGCGAATCAAAGCCGCGGTCCGCATATCCACCCGCGACCACACCGAACGACAAGCCCTGAGTCCTCGTTGCCGCCGACGCCGGAATCTTGGCGCCCGACGTCTCCCCTCCCACGGGAGGCCGCGCAGCGATGCTGTTAAGAGGCTGTTTGCCGCCAAAACACGGGGTTTAGGGGGCGGTCCGATCGTGGCTACCCACTCGGTGTTCTGTCTGCCAGGTAGGCTAACGCGCTCAGCCCACGAAGACGCCACGCAGGCGTCCCGCAGGATGCAGCCCAGGTGGATGGGCGGACTTGGCTGACCGTGTCCGGTTGGAGCCCATGGTACCCCGTTCACTTTCGTGATGAGAGTCACACACAGAAAGCCTGTACGAAAGATAGGGTAGAAACCTCTTGAACAAACCCAAGATCGGCTCTACCATGAGGCTGTACTTCTTATACATAGAAGGCCCCCGCCATCGGCATGGACGAGCGTGATACGTGGTGGAGCACAACTGGGAGTCCCGGTAATCGCCGCACGAGAGGCCTTCAGGCGGTTCCAGGTGGCCTAGGGCAGCCGCCGGCGGGGCATACGGCATAGCGGCGAGTGGCGGTTTGTGGGGGTTCGGCGACGTGGGTGCAGGGTGCGACCGCGAGAATCCTTCGGGCAAACCACAGTTCCTGTGGTCGCGGTCACCCGGCGTATCCACCTCAGGGGGAGAAGACGCCATGATACCCAGGAGTGAATCGTGAGGCGGCAAGCCTTTGCCCAATGGGGCGGTAGCCTCAACGGAGGGAAGGGCACCATCACTACGGATAGCGGCGCTCTGTTGAAGACGCCGTACTCCTTTGTGAGTCGGCTTGGAGAAGGTCCTGGCACCAGTCCAGAAGAGTTGCTGGCGGCAGCACATGCCGCCTGTTTTTCCATGGCCCTGGCAGCCGAACTTAGCGCGCTGGAGATTGAGCCGCCTAACATCTACACGACAGCGACGGTCACGCTCGAGAAGCGGGCGCAGTCTCTCGCCACCACCCAACTCCGTCTGTATGTGAACGCACGAATTCCCGGGATTGATCGTCTGGATTTCGAGAGGGCGGCGGACAGCGCCAAGAAGGACTGGCTGAGTCTGCTCCCGTTCCAGGGACAGCTCACAATCAGTGTGAACTTGAGCGCATGGTAGAGAGCAGGGCCAGTGCCCGGAAAGGGCCGGGCTAACTCCTTCGTGGGTCGTCAGAGTCGCGCGGGACGGAACAAACGAACGAAAACGAACGAACAAAACGGCTTCAACGGGGGCGGGCGGGTGTATACTTGATCCCGGCCAGAATGCCAAATGGGAGGCCGTGGATGAGAAGAACGATCGCGCTTCTTTTGCTGGCTTTGGCAGGTGCAGGCGCCGAGGTCTTGACGCCGGGTAACGTCGCCTACGTGGTGGATCACGCAACCGGACAGGTGTGGGTTGTGGACTTGACCAGAAAGCGGATGGATACAGGTGTGGCCACAGGCGCAGGCTCATCCGAGATGCTGGTCCTGCCCAACAACCATTTCGGCTTTGTGTCCAACCATGACGCTGGGACGGTCTCGGTAATCGACTTATGGACGAACAAGGTCCAGAGCACCGTTGCACTCGGCCAGGGGCCGGGTCCGAGCGGCCTCGCCGCGACGCCCGACGGACTCCTTCTGTACGTGGCCAACGTTGAGAACAACACAGTGAGCGTGATTGACACGCCCTCGCTGTCGGTGGTTGCGACGCTAAACGTGGGTAATACTCCGGTCCAGGTCAACATCGAGCCGCGGGGCAGATATGCATACGTGGTCAACCAGGGCGGTAACACCATCAGTGTCATCGATATCAGCCGTCAGAAGGTCGTCAAGGTCCTCGCGGCGGGCCTGCAACCGAATCAGTTTGCCATCCTGCCGAACCGGAACATCGCATACATGGTGAACAAAGGATCGAACGACTTGACCCTGGTTGACCTAACTACCAATCAGGCCACTGGCGCTCGAGTGACTGTGGGAGACGGCCCGGTCAGCGTGGCTCATTCGACCGACAGCAGCAGGCTCTACGTGGTCAACAGCCTCTCGAACACAATCTCCGTATTGGATACGGCCTCGAACGTGCAGATCAAAACAATTGCTTTCGACGCTGGCGACTTGCGGCCCGTGGCCATGGCAGTGAACCACGATTCTACGATCGGCTATGTGGCTTGCCAGGGATCCAATACGGTCCTGGCACTCGATCTGAGGGATAACAGCGTCTCTAAACGCATCGGGGTTGGCCACGAACCGTCCAGTCTCGTGCTGGATCCCAACGAAGGTTACTTATATGTCACCAATATGGGATCGGGTTCGGTGAGCGTCATCAACTTAGCGACTGGAAATCTGACCGACAGCATCTCCGGGCCGGGAGGGGAAAGTGTTCCCGTGCAGTTCGTGATGCTCAACCCGCCAACGCTGCTGGAAATTGCCCCAAACCCCGCGGTCAGCGGCAGCAGGGTTGCATTGACCGGGGAGGGCTTCCTTCCCAGTTCGATAGTGCTCGTCTCCCCATCGGGGGAGAACGTGGCTCGCGTATCACCCCAAGCGCTCAACTCTCAAGTGCTCCAGATGGACCTTCCTTCCTATCCGGACTCTCAGGCTCAGGTGCAGGTCTTGAATCCGGACGGCAGTTCTTCGGCGCGGGTGACGTTGCGCGGCGGGAACGCCGCACCACGAATCGAGACGGGGGGAGTCGTGGAAGCGGCCGGATTCGCCCCCGCGCCGAGTCCCATTAGCGGCAATGCCATCGTTGCTGTCTTCGGGAGTTTCCCTGGAATGGCGAGAGCGGACGCCCCGGTTTACCAGTTCCCTCTTCCCACGTCCTTGGGCAATGCCAGGGTGACTCTTAATGGAGTGCCGGCTCCCCTGCTGGCAACCTTCCCCGGCCAGGCGCTTTCGCAGATCAACGCGGTGGCTCCTTTGGAACTGCTGGCGCTGGATGATGTGCGCGTCGCCGTGACCGTGGGCGACCAGACCAGCCCAGTGGAAACGATTAACGTGGCGCCAGCCTCCCCTGGGATATTCGCGCTGGATGCGAACAAGACCGCGGCGGCGACTCACGCCGACTACACGCTGATCACGACCTCCCACCCAGCCGCGCTTGGCGAGATTGTAACGATATACGTAACCGGACTCGGCGGCACCAATCCGCCGCCGATCGAGGGCGATGCCGCTCCGAGCGACACGCTTGCCCGAACACTGCTGCCCGTAAAGGTTTTCGTGGCCACGGTAGAGTCGCCCAAGGTAGATTTCAGTGGCCTGACGCCTGGCTTCAGCGGCCTTTACCAGATCAACTTCCAGGTCCCCATGTCTCAACTAGCGGTCGGGATTGCCGATGTGAAAGTGGTCGTCGGCGGACAGGAGAGCATCGTAGCGAAAATGGCGGTGCGCTGAGGCGTGCTCAGCCCTGTTCCTCGACGCGCTGTTTATCCTCCCGGCAAGCCTGGTCTGATTCATGCTGGCCTGCCCGTCCCTGCTGTTTTTCCTGGCTGATTACTACCACTGGGTCGCCAGGCGCAGCCTTATCAGAGTCGCCCAGATCCAGCTCTGGCAGCTTGGTGCCGGTTAGTATCGGCGCCACGATGTCCAAGGTGAGCTAAAGAAAGCGGTTGACAATCGATTCCGCCTGGGACAGGCGAAAAGCCTACGAATTCCAACACCCCCGGCGTATCCAGGAACTCGGCCGGAGGCCGCACTTGGATCTGGCAACTGAGACCCTTCACCGCGTGGACCCACCCCTGCCGGCCGCGCCCGCCATTAGACATCATTTGCGCTCGCCCTTGACCCACGGGCATGCCCGTGAAGTCACACATGCCGTCGCCATTCCGGTCACCCCATGCGTACGGTGCGCCCCCGCGGCCCCGGCCCTGAACTTGAGGATTCGGCTGGCTCGTATTCTGGCCGAAGGCCGTAAAGCCTACCGCAATTGTGCATGTCGCCAAGACAAACAGTGTCGATTTCATGGATTGCCTCCAACATCCATGGTGCAATGCCGATGCCAGGTCAGATCTTTCCTTAAAACGTGTAACTTGCGGACTTAGAGGATGGCCGCCTTGCGTGACTTTTGCGCTCTGGCAATTCTGAGAGTGCAGGCCTTGCGCGATCTCTACAAATCCCACTCTTCGTCGGAGATCGCACCTGCCACGCCTGCAAACGATCTGGAATGGGCAGGAACTGTACCGCACGGGGTGCATCCAGGAAGGAGGGGAGCCGGTCTACCGGGCCTATGTGCCCTTCCACTCCAGCGCGGGTCTGCGAATCACCCGTATGGATCTGGATGGCAGAGCCGCCGATTTCCTGGTGGTGCATGCGCGCCACAACGTCATCGTCGCTTCATTGGGCGCAATTGTTCTTGTTGTGTTGTCGTTGTACGGGATTTGGGCCACCCGGCGGGCGTCGCTGCTGAACCTCATCCGTAATGCGGTGGACGCCATCGGCGACGCAGCCGGCGGCGAAGTGAGGCTGGAACTGCGCCGTCACCAGCCGAAGGGGCTGACTCTATCGGTTATCGACAACGGCCCGGGCCTGTCGGAAGCGGCCAGATCGAGGCTCTTCGAGCCTTTCTTCACCACCAGGGCGTCTGGAACGGGTTTGGGACCGGCGATCACCCGCGGACTGGTGCAGTCGCTGGGCGGTGAGCTTTCGATGAAGCCCGCTAGACCGCGCGGCACGGAAGCCATCCTGAACTTCCCCGGCCTCCTGGTCAGGGAAGTTGAGCTTGGTTAGAAGGGAGTGTATGGAGCGGATTCTTGTGGCCGACGACGATCCGGGATTCAGAAGGCTCTTGGAGACGATCCTTGTGGGGGAGGGCTATGGCGTCGAGAACGCCGGCTCGGTGGGCGAGGCCTTGCGGGCGGGAGCACGCAGGAAGTACGACCTGGTCATCACGGATCTGAAGCTCCCGGACGGGGATGGTTTGCAGGTGCTTCGCTGGTGGATGGAGAACATGCCTGAAAGCCCCGTCATCGTGATCACGGCTTTCGGTACCATCGCGTCCGCGGTGATCGAAAGCGAGCTGTTTGGACACGAGAAGGGCTCCTTCACCGGCGCTGCCGGCCAGCACCTCGGCCGCTTCGAAAGGGCCCACGGCAGCACGCTGTTCCTGGACGAAGTCGGAGAACTCGACGGGAATCTGCAGGCCAAGGTGCCGCGAGTCTTGCAGGAGAAGACTTTCGAGCGGGTCGGGGGCACACGCGAAGTCGCAGTGGACGTAAGGGTGATTGCCGCTACGAACCGAAACCTCAAGCAGAGCGTAGCGGACGGCAAGTTCCGCGAGGACCTCTATTATCGACTGAACACGTTTCCTATTGAGGCGCCGCCGCTGCGGGACCGGCCTTCACCGTCAGCACCGCGCAAGGGGCGTGACGCACCACCCTGGCCGTGGTGGACCCGAGAACGGTGCTGTCGAAGAATCGCCGATGCCGCGCGCCGACCACCAGAAGATCGCAGGGCATCTGGCGGGCGAGAGCGACGATTTCCTCGGCGGCTTCGCCTTCGCGTGTCAATTCCTTGATGGTGCAATGCGACCGGATCTCCGCCGGCACCCAGGCGCACAGATCGCCGATCCCTTGTCCCCCATGGCCCTCTTTGACGTGCACGGCGACGACGTTGCCGCCGAAGCAGCGCGCCATATGCGCGGCCATCGACAGCGCCTCGCGCGCGGCCGGTGTGTTGTTCACTGGGCAAAGAATGTTCTTGGGGGGCACGACGCCGCCTGCCGTGTCCCCGCGAACCGTGAGGACCGGAACGTTGCTCTCTCGCAGAACCCTCTCAGCCACCGAGCCCAGCATCAGCCTGTTGATGCCGCTCCGGCCGTGGGTACCCATGACGATCACGTCCGCTTTGATTTCGCGTGTCAACCGGCGGATGCCATCGACTGGCATCGCCTCGACCACCCTCACCTCGGTTGCCGAGGCAGCTTCGGTGTCAAGGTGAGCGTCTACGAAGCGGCGCAAGGCGGATTCAGCGCCGCGGAAGGAGTCGCGAAACTGACGTTCCAACTCCCCCACTTGGCCTTCGGTGAAGTACGGAGGCGGGGAGAACGATTCCGCATATGCGACGACCAGCCGGGCATTCCCACAGCGGGCAAGCATGGACGCGTATTGCAGAGCATGGGCGGATAGGTCGCTGAAATCCACCGGCGACAGAATCTGACGAAGTTCCATGGGAACAAGCGCCTCCTCTTCATGAGGATTCAGTCGTTCGAAACAGGTGACGCGATGTTCTCTTTGCTGCGCAGGGCCTGCGCGACCCCGTGCGGCGTTTGCGTGCCGCAAGCGTCACGATAGTCGCTAAGTGGTAGCAACTGCAAGCGCCAATCCTTGGAATCCGAGTTGCCTCTTTGTGGGCAAGGTCAAAAAGGAGACATGGCCGAAGACGACAAATCCGATCAGCCCCAGCAGTCTGTTCAATAAGTGCCACCTCAGCTACCACCCAAGCCGCCTGAACCGGAGAATCTGTTGTTCAAAGGGGGTGAGGTGGTCAGAGAAACCGCTGCCAGAAAAGTCGAGCGAGGCACCGAGAGCCAGTAGACCGAGTGGATCTCCGGGGAAGTCACCGTCTACGGATTCATCGACACCGGATCTTCGGCACGCCGAGGAACTGGCCGTGACCGTTTGATTCCACTGGTCGGGGCGGGCAGATTCGAACGGACGACCCCCTGCGCCCAAGGCGGACTCCTGCTTGGCGGCGAGCACGGCCTCAATCCAACCTCTTGTGGAAGCGGAGGACGCTGAGGGTGAGGATTACCACGCCGAACACGAACAGGGCGAGCATTTGCGGCCAGAGCGTCGAGACGCCGGAACCCTTCAGGAAGATGCCGCGCACGATCTCGATGAAGTAGCGCACCGGGTTCAGGTAGGTGAGATACTGCACCGCCACCGGCATGTTGCGGATCGGGAAGGTGAAGCCGCTCAGCATGAAGGCCGGGTTGAAGAAAAAGAACGTGGACATCATGGCCTGCTGCTGCGTCTGGCAGATGGTGGAGATGAACAGCCCGACGCCCAGCGTGGTCAGCAGGAAAAACACCGAGCACACCAGCAGCACCAGCGCGTTTCCGCGGAAAGGGATGTGAAAGACCAGCAGGGCCGCGCCCGTGACCAGCAGAACATCCAGCAAGCCTATGATGGCGAAGGGCAGGGTCTTGCCCAGAATGAGCTCGATCGGCCGTATGGGCGTCACCATCAACTGCTCCATGGTGCCGATCTCCTTCTCGCGCACGATGGCCATGGCGGTCAGCATGAGCGTCACCAGGGTGATGATGTTGACCACCACGCCCGGCACGAAGTAGTTGCGGCTGAGCAGGTCCGGGTTGAACCACACGCGGCTGCGGAAGGTAAGCACCGGCACCTCCAGGTTCACCGGCCCCCCGGCGGCGAGGGTGCGGCCCACCAGCCGCTGCGTCATCTGGGCCGCCATGACCCGGCCCGCGTAAGCCGACACCACTCCGCCGGCCTGGCTCGCTACAATCCCGGCGGTGTTGGAGTTGGTGCCATCCACCAGGATCTGTACCGCGGTCGTCGCGCCCCGCTCGATGTCGCAGCCGAAGCCCGGCAGAACGCGGATGACTGCCTGCACGCGGCCGTGGTCCATCAAGTCCTGGACCTCGGCGTCGCTGGACGGAGTGGCGGTCACCCGGAACTGCCGGGAGCCCTGGAAGCCGGCGAGCAGCTCCCGGCTCTCGGGGGTCCGGTCCATGTCCATCCAGGCGATCTTGCTGTTGTCCACGTCCAGGTTCACAGCGTAGCCGAAAACGAGCAGTTGGATGATGGGTGGCCCGAGCAACATGCCGCGCATGCGGGGCTCGCGCCAGCACCTGACGGAACTCCTTGCGCAGGATTTCGCGGATTCTTCTCCACATGGCGGTCACGCGATCTTCCTTTTGAGTTTTCGGGTCGCTCCCAGGAACAGGAGGACGGCGTATACCACCAGCAACGTGATTTCGAGCCACAACACGTGGATCCCCACGCCCTTGAGAAACAGCCCCTTCAGGATGGTGATGAAGTACCGGGACGGAAAGATGTAGCTCACCACCTGGATCACGACCGGCATGTTCTCGATCGCAAACACGAAGCCCGAAAGCAGGAAGGCGGGCAGGAAGGACGTGAGCATGCCCAGTTGGTAGGCCATCAACTGATTCCGCGTAGAGGCCGAGAGGAAGATCCCCCAGAACAGCACCCCCACAAGAAAGATGCAGCTCGTGAGCAGCACCAGCAGCGGGTTGCCGCGCAGCGGGACCTTGAAGAGCAACACGCCGACCCCGATGGTGATCAGCGCATCCGTAAGGCCCAGGACAAAGTACGCCGCCATCTTGCCCAGCACGATCTCGTGCGCCCGCACCGGGGTCGACAGAAGCTGCTCCATGGACCCGTTCTCCCATTCCCGGGCTATGGTCAGCGAGGTCAGCATGGCGGCGATGATCATCATGATCACCGCGATCAGCCCCGGCACGATGTAGTTGCGCGATTCGAGCTGGCTGTTGTACCAGACCCTCAACTGCGGATCGACCGGCGGGTCCAGGCGTCCCCCGCCCTTCCGGCGCAGCGCTTGGGAGCGAAGCTCGAAGGCGTACGCCTGCGAGAGAGATTGGGCATAGCCCAGCGCGATGGAAGCCGTGTTGGAGTCGCTCCCATCCAGGATCAACTGCACGTCGGCCTCGCTCGAGGACAGAAGGTTGCGGGAGTAGTCCCGGGGAATGACCACGGCCAGCAGGCACCGGTTACGGTTGATACTCTTCTCGATGGAGCCGTAGTCCTCCACCGAACCAATCACCTGGAAGTAGCGGGAGCCGGCGAAGCGGGCGATCAACTCCCGGCTCTGGGGGCTGTTGTCCTGGTCGTAGATGAGGGTCTGAATGCGGTCCACGTCGAGCGTCAGGGCGTAGCCGAACAGGACCAGCATCAGGACGGGCACGGCGAGCGCCATCACCAGGCTTCGCGCGTCGCGCACGATGTGCAGGCCCTCCTTCCGGGCCATGGCCGCCGTCCGCGAAAGCGACTGCCGCACGCTCATGCCGCGCTCCGCTCCTCGGCCTCGATCATGGTCACGAACACCTCCTCCATCGAGGCCTTGCCGGCGGTCTGTTTGAGGGCTTCCGGAGTATCCAGGGCCACGATCCTGCCCTTGTACATCAAGGCCAGGCGGTGGCAGTACTCCGCTTCATCCATATAGTGGGTGGTCACGAAGACCGTGTTGCCTTTCTCGGAGAGTTGGTAGATCAGGTCCCAGAATTCGCGCCGGGCGATAGGATCCACACCCGAGGTCGGCTCATCCAGGAACAGAATCGGCGGCTCGTGCAGGATGGCGCAGCCGAGCGCCAGCCGCTGCTTCCAGCCCCCCGCCAGCAGGCGCGTCATGGTCGTGCGCCGATGGAGCAGGCCCGCCATTCGCAACGCGAACTCCTCGCGCTCCTGCCGCCGGCTCTCGGGCACCCCGTAGACGCCGCCGAAGAAGTCGAGGTTCTCTTCCACCGTGAGATCGTCGTAAAGCGAGAACTTCTGCGACATGTACCCGATGTTCTGCCGCACGGTCTCCGCCTCGCGCGACACGTCGCATCCTCCCACGCGGGCCAGCCCGGAGGTCGGGCTCAGCAGCCCGCAGAGGATCCGGATGGCGGTCGACTTGCCGGCGCCGTTGGGGCCCAGGAAGCCGAAGATCTCGCCCCGGCGCACGCGGAAGGAGATGCGGTCGACGGCCACGAAATCGCCGAATTTCTTGACCAGATTCTCGACTTCGACAGCCCAGCCGTTGGGCGTCATGAGGCCTCCCGTGATGCCTTGCGGATCAGCAGGATGAATACGTCCTCGAGCGACGGCACGACCTCGGTGAATTCCGCCGGCCCGAGGCCCTGGCGTTCCAGCTCGCCGGCCAGCCGCTCGGGCGTGGTACGGCCCGGAACCAGGAACAGGTGGAGGCCGGCGCCGAAAGGCTCGACGCTGGCCACGCCCTGGCAACCCTCCAGGTGCGCCTTCGCGGCCCGCTGGTCTGGGCAGCGGACCTTGTAGCACGCCTCCTCCATGTCGGTCTTGAAGGCGGCGGGAGTCTCGCAGCGGATGAGGCGGCCCTGGTGCATGAGCCCCACGCGGTTGCAGCGGTCGGCCTCGTCCAGGTAGGCGGTGGTCAGAAAAACGGTCATGCCCTCGCGCACAAGCTGGTAGAGAATCTCCCAGAAGTCACGGCGGGAGACGGGGTCAACCCCGCAGGTCGGCTCGTCCAGAAACAAGATCCGCGGCTTGTGAAGCAGCGTACACATGAGCGCCAGCTTCTGTTTCATGCCGCCCGACAGGCGGCCCGCCAGGCGAGCCCGGAAAGGGTCCATGCGCGTCATGTGCAGCAGCCGGGGCAGGAGCTCCTCGCGTTCGCGGCGGGAGATGCCGAACAGGTCGGCGTAGAAGTACATGTTCTCGTCGACGCTCAGGTCCGAGTACAGGCCGAACCGCTGGGCCATGTAGCCGATGTTGTCCTTGACCTTCCCGGTCTCGCGGCTTGAGTCATGGCCGGTGACTACGGCCTGGCCTTCGGTCGGGTCCACCAAGCCGCACAGCAGCCGCAAGGTGGTGGTTTTACCCGCGCCGTCGGGGCCGACCAGGCCGAAGATCTCCCCCGGCGCCACCTCGAGATTGAGGTGATCGACGGCCGTCAGCGGTCCGAACCGCCGGGTGAGGTCCTTGGCCTGGATGATAGGTGACTCCGTCACCTTATTTCCCCGCCATCGAGGAGGATTTCGGCATCCGCGGGCATGTTCAGCTTCAACTCACTCTGCGGATTGGGGAGGTCCACTTTGATGCGGTAGACCAGCTTCACCCGTTCCTCGGGGGTCTGGATCTGTTTGGGCGTAAACTCGGCCTCCGAAGCGATGAAGGAGACGCGGCCCCAGTAGGTCTTACCCGGGAAGGAGTCGGTGGAGACTTTGACCTTCTGGTCGAGCTTCACCAGGCCCAGTTGTGTTTCGTTGACGTATCCGCGAAGCCAGGGGTGGCCGATGTCACCCAAGCTTACGACCGTGGCCCCCGCCGCGACTGTCTCCCCCGGCTCAGCCGACTTCACCAGGACCACACCGTCGATGGGGGAGTAAACCTCGGTGTCGCCCAACTGCGACTCGATCACAGCCAACTGCGCGCGGGCGCGCTCGATGTCCGCACGGCGCGCTTCGATTTCCTGCTCGCGCCGCTTCAGTTCCAGGCGCGAGGCTTCGGCGAGCTGTACGGAAGCCTTGGCGCGCTCGGCCGCTGCCCGCGCGGCATCGATGGTCTCCTTGCGGGGGCCCTCGACTACCAGCGCCAGCCGCTCCTGGACCTGCTTCAGGGCGGCGCCGGAACGCTCGTACTGAGTGTGAAACTGGTCGAACTGCGCGGTCGAAATGTCGTCGTTCTTGTACAGCGTCTGTGCACGCTGCCAGTCGTTGGCGGCGCGAGCCTCATCCGCGCGCGCAGCGTCCGTGGCGGCCCTCGCCTCCTGGACTTCCTGGGGCCGCGACCCGGCCAGCAACTCTTGCAGGCCCGCTTCCGCATGTTGCTGGTCGGCCTTGCTGGCGGCGATGGTCGCTTCCACCGTCTCCCGCTGGTAGTCGATGGAGGTCATGAGCTGTGCCAGTTGCGACTGCGCGGACACGATCGCCGCCCGCTGGGCATCGCGCTGGTCGAGCAACTGCTGGCGGTCGAGCCGGGCGATGAGCATGCCCTTGGTAACCGGGTCGCCCTCCTTGACCATCAGTTCGACCATTCTGCCGGCGGTCTTGAAGGAGATGTCGACTTGTGTCAGTTCGAGGTTCCCGGAGAAAGCCAGCGTGTCCGCGTGGTTTCCATTCCAATGGCGGGCGAGGTACACGCCGCCCGCCGCCAGCAGCACCACTACCACTATGACCGGGATGATTCGCTTCTTCATGATTCTCGTGCTCCTTAATCAACCATCTGCCGGGTTGTGCCCATGGCCTGCCAGAGCTCCAGCCGGGCCCGATTCAGCAGAAACAGCGCCGCGATGTGGTTGTCCCGCGCGCGCGCCAGCCTGCTCTGGGCGTCGGTGAGCTCGACGCTCGTGGCCACGCCGGCTTTGTAACGCCGCTCCGCCTGCTCGACTTCGGCCTCGGCCTGAGACAGTCCGTCGGCGGCGACGGTCACCTGGTCCCGGGAGGAGGCCAGGTCGTCCAAGGCCAGCCGTATATCGAGGTCGATCTGCCGCCGCAAGTCGGTCGTGCGCAGGCGCTCCTGCTCGTACTGGCTGCGGCTCTCGCCGCGGCGCGCGTCGCGGCGCCCGCCGTCAAAAATCGGCACGCGCATGGACACCCCGTAGGTCCTGGTCGGAACGGCGCTGTTGAGACCTGTACCGGTGGCGCCGTAGTCGGCGAAGCCCGCAACCGAGGGCAGCCGCTCCAGTTTTACGCCGCTGTAGGTAAGCTGGGCGGCTGCTTCCCGCTTCTGCTGCGCCTTCCAGTCGGCCCGCGTCTGGAGCGCCACTTCGAGCCCTTTTTCGGCGGTGATCTCTTCCACTAGCTTGAGATCTAGGCTGCCGGTCAGACGCACGGGAGTCTCTAAGGGCAGGCCCATCGTCCGCAACAGCTCCAGTTGCGCCTGCCGCGAGTCGTTTTGCGCTAGCAGCAACTGCTGCCGCGCATCGGCCAGTTGAACTTTGGCACGGGTCACCTCGATGCCTGTCCCGGTGCCCGCCGCCTTCTGGTTGACGGCAAGTTGAAGCAGTGATTCCCCCAGCTTCACGTCAGCTTCTGTTGACTCCACCCTAGCCACGGCACGAAGCGCTGTCAAGTATTGCAGGGCCACCTGGCGGGCAACCTGGTCCTTTGTCGCTTCGCTTTCGTCACCGGCGGCCTGGATGCTCGTCCTTGAAGCCTGGTATCGCCGGATGGCGCCGAAGTCGAAGATGGTCTGGGTGGCGCTGGCTCTGGCGTCGAAGACGCCGAAAGGCCCCACCACCTCCGGGAAGGTGAAGCCGGGAATCGGTATGTTGATCTTGATCCCAAAGGCCGCCAGGTTTCGCGTCTGGCTCTGTTGGGACACCGAGGCGTCCAGATTGGGCAAGAAGGCCGCTCGGGCCTGCGCCGCCCGTGTCTGGGCCTGTTTGACAGCCTCTTGAGCCAGCCGGACCCGGGTGTCGCCGTCTGGAGCGAGCGCCATGTCGATGGCCTGCTTCAGACTCAGTTCCAGAGGAGCACTGGCCTGTGCCGCCAGAATGGCGGGAAGCAAAATCGAAAGGAAGATTGGCCTGATCATGTCATCAGCTCCGGTTTGTCTTGGCCGGGATCGGGGCGCGCATTCCGGCGGCTATGAAGGCAACCATGCGTTCGATGATGCCCTCTGCGTCTGAAGGGTCGCACAGCCCCCCCGATATGGTCGTCAGATGATCCCTGCCTGCCAGGGTGTGGGCCAGTACACCCACCGAAAAATGGATTCTCCATAGCAGTTCAACCTGAGGCATGTCCCCCAAGGCCCTCCGGAACGCTTCCGTGAAGGGCCGTCCGATCTCCCGCATCAGCTCGAAGAATGCGTGGCGCGCGGTTCCCGAAGGGTCCACGTAGGTCCGGCCAAACAACCGACCGACGTTGGCGTACTCTCGATCCTTGCGCAACACGACCACGGGCTCCACAAAAGCGCGAATGACACCCTCCAGCGGGGGAGGGGCATTTCCGGCCTTTTCCACCTGCACTCTGAGCAGCTCCAGGCGTTTCTGGTTGATGGGCCCGATGCGCCGGGCAAAAACAGCCCGGATGAGATCGTCCTTGGAGTGGAAATGGTAGTTGACCGCCGCCAGGTTCACTTCGGCACGAGCCGTGATCATTCGCAGGGAAGTGGCCTCAAAGCCGTGTTCGGCGAAGAGCGCCTCGGCGACATCGAGGATGCGCTCCTTCGTGGGGTGTTTTACGGAATCCACAAGTGAAACGTTCGATTCAATCATACGATCATTTCAATTATACGAATGATCAAAACGAACGTCAACTATAAAATTGACCCGATCAACTTCCTAATGCCGGCCGGCGCACGACCATGATCGTGACGTCGTCCGCAGTGGGGGCAGCGCCTGTAAACTCCGCGAGGGTGCGCCGACAGGCGCGGACCAACTCCGGGCCAGGGAGGTCGGAATGGCGGTCCAGGAAGTTGGAAAGGCGATCGACCCCAAATTCCTCCTCCGCTTCGTTGTTGGCCTCGGTGAGACCGTCGGTGTAGAGCAGGAGGCCTTGGTTCGGCCTCAGTCGAATCTTGTGAACCGAGTACTCTCCGAACGCGAAGAGGCCGAGGGGCAGACCGGTCGCTTCAACGCGCGTTCTTGCGCCATCCGGAAAGACGAGAGGGGGGCAGTGGCCCGCGTTACAGATCTCGACTTCTCCGGCCTCAGTCGCTCTTCCGCAAACCAAGGTGGCGAAGGCCGAGCCGGTAGTGCTTCCGCAGAAGATCCGGTTGGCCCGGTCGACGATCTGCTTCAAGGGCAGGTCGACCGACACCAGGCTGCGGAAGATCGCGTGGAGGTGCGCCATCAGCAGGGAAGCCGCAATCCCCTTCCCCGAGACGTCGCCTACCGAGAAGAAGAGCCCTTCCGAGTCCCCGCACGGCGCCAGCAGTTCGCAGTAGTCGCCGCTGACAGCGCCAGCCGGTTCGTAGTGGTAGCAGGCTTCCCAGTGGGCGGACTGGAACTCTCTGCTGGGCAGAAGCCCCGTCTGTATCTGCGAGGCAAGATCCAGATCCTGCTGCAACGCATCGCGTTGGGCCCGATCCAGGTGATCGATGCAGAAGCGCAACAGCGGATTGGCCAGCAGCCGATCCGTCTCTATGGATTCGTGACACTCCTCGCACATGCCAAAGGCGCCCTGGTCCATGCGCTCCAGGGCGGCATCCACCTGCTTTAGCAGGGTGACAATCTGTCCGGTGTCAGCGAAGGTCCCGCCTGCCGCAGTGAGCCGCTGGCGCCGGTCGACGAGCTGGGTGCGAAGATTCGCTTGAAGGTAGCTTTCCATGGGCTTCTCTTCCAGGAACACGGATTACTCCTATTGTCTCGCGGGAAAAAGGGGAGTGGGGCCGCAGGCGAGCGGAGCCCCGCCCGCCTGCGGGTGGTTCAGAACACGAAGCGCGCACTCACCTGGAGGCGCCGGGCGTTGGTGCCGTCCGGGAAGCCGTACGTCTGGTATCCCTGGCCATAGGCTGAATAGGGCGTCAAGACGCCGCTCGCCAGAGTGAATGCCTGACCCCGAAGGTTCGTATCGACCTGTGAATTCGTCACGTTGAATGCCTCGAAATTGAGGAACAGCCGGTATCGCTCCGTCAGTGGCAGGACTTTGCTGAGCCGCGCATCCGCGCGATAGCCGGGCGGCGTGTAGAGCGCTGCCGTGGGCCAGAAGGGCACCCGGGAGTTGCCGCCGAAGCCGTTCATGCTGCTGAATGCGTACCCGGAGAACGGGTTCCCCGAGATGTAGACATAGGACGTTACGGGACGGCCGGAGGAGAGCGTAACGATCCCGGAGATCTGCCAGTTGTTCACGGCGTACTTGTAGAATGCCCCCTCCCGGCGAGTGAATCTGGGCTGTTCGATGAAGTTGATCACCATGCGTTGCCGCTGGTCCAAGAGGCTGCTGCCTTTGTCCGCCTTGTAGTTGCCGTTCCAGGTGTTGGCGTAGCTGTCTATGGTGCTGAAGCCGTAGTTGTCTTGGTAGGTCCCCTGCTTGTAGTCGATGGCGTGGCCCCAGGTATACGACATCCCCGCCTGGAAGCCCTTGGAGAACTGCTTCCGCAGTTGAACGACCATGGCGTTGTAATAGCTGTTGACCCCGTTTTCGACTTGGAGTATCCGCTGGTAGCGCTTGTCGACGCGATTCGCGTACAGGTAGACCGGGGTGCTGTAGGCGCCCACGATGGCTCCGCTGGCATCCGCGATCTGATACGTCACGGGCCCGCCGAGCGGACCGATATTCAAATCCCTCACGCCCAGCCCCTGTATTCCCCGGTTCCAGAGGTAAGACACCGTGAGGGCCACGTGCGAGACCAACTGCCGCTCGATGGCGAAGGTCCCCTGCTCCGTGTAAGGAGTCCGAAGGTTGGCAGCCGCAAACTGCACGGTCGTGGCGCTGGCCAGCTCGGTGGCGGCCAGCTTGTTGGGGAATACGGGTCCAACGGCGATATTCGAGCTGGAAATGTACGCCGAGGTCTGGTAGACGCCGTTGGTGGTTAGCAGGCTCGCCATAAGGGTGCCGGTATACCTCGCGTGATACACTCCGAACCCCGCGCGCAGAACGGTTTTGTTCCCCAGGCCGTACGCGACGCCGATGCGCGGCGCAAAGTTGCGCTTGGCGGACGGGATCCGGCTCGTCTGCGGGTAGTCGGGATTGGAGACGGCCGGCTGCGGTAGAGCGGCATATTCGTAACGCAGGCCGTAGTTGAGGGTGAGTTTCGGTGTGACACGGAACTCGTCCTGCCCGTAAAAGCCGTGGTCGCGTATGGCGAATTCAACCGCCGGCCTTCCCCACGACTGGGAGAAGCTCTGCCAGCGCTTTCCACCAGAGGTGTTGTCCGAGAAGTCCTGGGCAAAGGCCGTGACCGTGCCGTAGGTGTAACTGCCAAACTGGTTGGACACGGACAAGTTGTAATCGTGCGTGTAGGAGATGTCCGCCCCGAACTTGAGGGCGTGCTTTCCGAGCATCCAGGAGAGGTTGTCGGCGAACTGGTAGCGGTATTCATTGGGATTCACACGAGGCAAGTAACTGGCCCCGGCGCCCAGGCTCTGGCCGCCCACGCTGAGCGAGATAAAGCCCAGCCCGGCAGCTTGGTTCTGCGGGTTGAAGTCGTCCGCCTGGCGGTCGGTGAACCAGCCGACGCGGAATTCGTTCACCATGTTGTTCTTGGGGATGCTGGTCCAACTTAGCCGCCCGACGCGCACCCGTACGCTGTCGTCCCCGTTCGAGTAGATGACGTTGCCGCTGTTTGAGGAAACGGCGGTCTGGATGCCGTTGGGTGAGACGAAATGCAGAAAATTGAAGCTGGCGCTGAGAGAGTTCCGTTCATTGGGCCGGTAGTCGAGCTTGCCGAAGGCCAGTTCCTGGTTGGCCGTCCGCGGGAGCGTGCCATAGAAGCGGGGCAGGAGGGCGTTGATCGCGGCACACTGTGCCGGCGTCGCTGGAGAAGTACAGCCCACGAAGGTCTGGGTATTGCTGTCGATGGTCCCCGGTCTAACCAGGCTGGAGGCGATGGGGAAGTTCCGCCGCTGGATCTCGGTGTTGAGGAAGTAGAAGAGCTTGTCCTTGCGGATGGGTCCGCCGATACTGGCGCCGGCCTGGTGCCGGACCTCGGGGGGATTGACTGATGCGTAGCGGTCGCGGGCGTTCAGGGTCCGGTTGCGGAAGAACCAGAATGCGGTGCCGTGGATTTGGTTTGTGCCACTGCGGGTGACCGTGTTCACCACCCCGCCCGACGCCCGTCCGTATTCGGCGGTAAAGTTCGAAGAGACCACCTGGAACTCCTGCACCGCATCCTGCGATATCTGCGAACCGATGCGGGTGCGGCCCGCATTCATATTCATGAATTGCTCCGTCGTGTCGACGCCATCCACCAGGTAGGAGTTGCTCTCCGGCATCCCACGGAAGGTGAGGTTGCCATAGTAGCCGTCGTTGCTGACCCCCGGGGTCAGGAGTACGAACGAGTCCACCCGGCGGCCGTTGATGGGAAGCTCGTCGATCTGCTGGGAGCCGATCACTTGGGACACATCGGTCTTGGTGTCCTCGACGAGTGGCGCCACCGCCCGGACCTCGACCTGTGTCGTGGTGCTCGAGATCTGCAGAGCGACATTCAAGTCGACGTTCTGTCCGACCAGAAGCTGGATGTTGCCGAGTTCCCAGGGCGAAAATCCGGCAGCGGAAATCGTGACAGAGTAGCCGGAGGCGGGCACCAGGGCGGGAGCAGCAAAAATGCCGTCCTCGTTGGTAGTGAGGGAGCGAGTGACCCCCAGAGCCTGGTTAGAAATCACCACCTTGGCGTTGGCCACAAACGCGCCGGACGCATCGCGCACCACTCCCGAGATGCCGGCTGCTCCCGCCGCAGCCTGCCCGAAGGCGGCTCCGGCGAAAACCAAGCACACCACAGACAGATGAAAGAATCTTCTTCTCATGAGCCTCCACCCAACTGAGTAGGATACAAGAAACTCGACCGGTCGAGAGTTAAAAAAACGTGACAATGATCAAGCTTGGGGAAGGGCCTTGATTTTCCGTGGGATACGGTCGTTACTGCCTCGCGGCCTGGTACCGGAGCCCTTGCTCCACTATCCTGGAGGGTGATGCGTATCCCGAAATGGCCCTATGCCACCGACCGCGAGCTGCGGCTGGTCCGTGAAGTCCTCGAGAGCAACCAGTGGGGAGGGTTCCACGAATTCGTGGACCGCTTCGAGCGGGCCTTCGCGGAGTTCCAGCACTGCGCCCATGGCGTGAGCTCGGCCAATGGGACCCTGGCCCTGGAGATGGCCATGGCGGCGGCTGGCATCGGAGCCGGGGACGAGGTGATCGTGCCGGCGATCTCCTTTGTCTCGAGCGCCACGGCGGTCTCCCGCGCCGGGGCTACGCCGGTCTTCGTGGATATCGAGCCGTTCAGCTTCAACCTGGATACTGCGCGGACCGAGGCCGCCGTCTCGCCGCGGACGAAAGCCATCATGCCGGTACACTTCGGCGGTCCCATGGCCGACATGGATCGCCTCATGACGCTGGCCCGGGACCGCGGCCTGATGGTGATCGAAGATGCGGCCCACGCTCACGGCTCCGAGTGGAACGGCAAGCGCGCCGGGAGCTTCGGGCTGGCGAGCATCTTCAGCTTCCAGAACTCGAAGGTCATGACCGCCGGTGAGGGCGGCATCCTCCTCACCAATGACGCGGATTTCGCGGAGCGCGCCCGCTCCGTCGCCAACCAGGGACGCCAAACCGGCAAGGGCTGGTTCTATCACTTCACGCTCGCCTCCAACTACCGGATCACGGCGCTCCAGGCTGCGGTATTGCTGGCGCAGCTCGAGCGGCTTCCCCAGCAGATTGAGCTGCGGCGGCGCAACGAGGAACTGCTGCGGTCAGAGCTTGCCGGCCTGGAGGGCTTAGCGCTCCAGGAAGTCGCGCCGCAGGTCAACACGCACTCGCACTACCTGCTGCTGGGCCGTATCGACGAGGCCAGGTTCGGCATTTCGCGCGATGAGTTCCACAAGGCGCTGACCACGCAGGGAATCCCCTGCACGCCTTTCTATCCGCACCCGCTCTACGGCAACCCGCTCTACCAGGAGGGCGGCTGCCGCGTGGAGCCCTGCCCCGTGGCCGAGGCTTGCATCCGCGACGCGTTCTGGCTGCCCCACCGCGTGCTGATGGCGGACGAAGAAACCATCCGCGAAATCGCCGCCGCCATCCGCTCGCTGAAACGCTAGCGGCCCCTGGCCAGTACGATCACGGTGACGCTGATGCGCGGCCGCGGGAACACGTGCTCGAACGCCGCAGGCAGCCTACAATAGGATCAGATTAGCGTTTTAGCCGGCGAGCAAAGCTGGGCATGGCGATCATTGCGATTTCGCGCGGGCAACGCCGCGTGCCATGGCAACGCCGGCCACCTGCTGTTCGGAGGATGAGGGCCGGTTCGTAGCCGGGGCGGCAGCTTATGTCCGTCGTCACCATTTCACGCGGCGTGTTCAGCGGGGGTGAGGCGCTCGCGGAGTGTGCCGCTGCCCGGCTCGGTTACCGTTGCATCGGCCGCGAAGATCTCGTTCAGCGCACTGCCGCCGTTGGCGTCCCCGAGAGCGAGTTGCGGGAGGCGCTGCTGAAATCGCCGGGCCTGCTCGATCGGCTGCGACCGAAACGGCGCCTCTACCTCATGCTGATCCGGGCGTTCCTGGCCGAGGAAGTTGCGGGCGGCAACGCCGTGTACCACGGCAACGCCGGCCACCTGCTTCTCATCGGCGCCGTGCCTGTCCTCCGCGTGCGCGTCATCGCTCGGCTTGAGTTCCGGCTCGCCATGGCCAAGGAACGGATGGGGCTCGGTCCGGCGGAAGCCGCCGCCTACATCGCACAGCAAGACGGTGAACGCCGCAAATGGACCCGCTTCCTCTATGGTGTCGAGTGGGGCGATCCGTCTCTCTACGACGCGGTGCTCAACCTGGATCATGCCACCATCGACGAGGCCTGCGGCGTCGTCACCGATATGGCACGGCTCGAATGTTTCGCTTTCACGCCCGAGCGGAGCGCCGCCATGAAGGATTTTGCGCTTGGCAGCCGCGTCCGGGCCGCGCTCGGCCTCGATCCGGGAACCGCCCCGCTCGAGGTTGAAGTCTGGTGCCAATCCGGCGCCGTTCATATCCAGGGCTTCGTTGGCAGCCAGCGCGGCATGCGCGAGGTGGAGCGCGTGGCCCGCCAGGTGCCGGGCATCCGCGACCTGAACCTGGAAGAGTTGGCCATCTACCGCGATGTCTGACTTAGGCCCGCTTTCCGGCATGGAGCGAAAGCAAACTGGGCCGCCTGCCACGGAACCCGGCCTGCTGATCGCGGCGCCCCGGCTCGGTGAGTTGGCGCGGCGGCTGCCGTTGGCATGGTTCCGCGCGCGGCCCCGGTACCGGTGGTGGGTGGTGGGCACGGTATGCATCGGCGCCTTCATGGGGCAGCTCGACGCCTCCATCGCCACGCTGCTCCTCCCCACGCTGCGCGTGGCTTTCCGCGAACATCTGGCCGATGTCGAATGGGTTGCCATCTCCTACCTGCTCGCCCTTGTCAGCCTCGTCGTCATGTTCGGCCGCCTGGCCGACATGTTTGGGCGCAAGGCGCTCTACACCCTGGGGTTCATCGTGTTCACCGCGGGTTCGGTGGCCTGCGGCGCCGCCGGGCGCCTCGAGACGCTCATCGTCGCCCGCGTCGTGCAGGCCCTCGGCGCGGCCATGCTGCAAGCCAACTCGGTCGCGATCATCACCCAGGCGGTGGACCGGCGCGAGTTGGGCGCTGCCATCGGCGTGCAAGGCGCCGCGCAAGCGGTCGGGCTTTCGGTCGGCCCCGCGCTCGGCGGCTTTCTCATCTCGGTGCTTGGCTGGCAATGGGCCTTCTACATCAATCTCCCGGTCGGCATCGTCGGCACAGCGCTCGCCGTAGTAATTCTCCCCAGCTCCGGGCGAACCGGGAAGCGCGAGCCCTTCGACTGGCTTGGTCTCACCCTGTTTGCTCCCGGTACTGCCATGTTGATGTACGTCATCACGCAGGGGGAGGCGCGCGGCTGGACCTCGCCGGAGACCGTCTCTCTTCTTGGGCTCTCCTTTGTGCTGGTCGGCCTGTTTTGGCTGCGGGAGCGGCGGGCGCGCTTCCCGATGGTGGACCTCAAGCTTTTCGCGAACCGCCTGTTCACAGCCAGCATCGTGGCCGGGCTGCTTTCCTACGCCGTTCTGTTCGGCGCGCTTTTTCTCATTCCCGTGTTTCTCGAGCGCGCCCTGGGCCGCAGCGCCGAGACCACCGGCCTGACCCTCACCGCCGTGCCGTTCGCCCTCGCGCTCGTGGCGCCGCTCGCCGGGCAACTCGCCGACCGCTTCGGCTCGCGCGGCCTCACTGCCGGGGGTATGGCCGTCTCGGCCGTCGCCCTGCTGCTGCTCGAGAAGGTCCCGGCGGGCCAGGAGGCGCCTTTGATGGGCGTGCTCGCGCTCCTCGGGCTCGGGGTGGGCGCTTTCACCCCGCCTAACAACGCTGCGATCATGGGCGCGGCGCCCCGCAACCGCCTCGGCGTCGCCGGTGGCGTCCTGAACATGACACGGGGACTCGGGACCACGCTTGGCGTGGTGGCGACCGGGGCCGTGCTGGCCTGGCGGCAGCAGATCTACTCGCAGCGCTGGCTCCCGGCGGACGGCAGTGCGGTCACATACCGTGTGTCCGGGGCGTTTCACGACTCGGTCCTCTTCCTGCTCGCTCTGGCGGTGCTGGCGGGTGTCATCTCGCTGGTTCGCGGCCGCGCGGCCATCCTAAGAGCTGGCCCCGAGCACCAGCAGGAGATGCTGTAGGAGCGGGAATCACCGCAGGGCAGGCGAAAGCGTCCGGCCTTGGCGTGCAAGATCCGGGCTATTTCAAGATCCCATGGCTCCTGAGGAACGTCCAGATCTCGTCCCACACGCCCGCGGGCGGCTGGTTCATGAAACCGTGGCTTCCGTTCGGGACAGTGAAAAGGGTGGCGTCAGAGCCGGCGTTGCGCAGCGCCCTGGTAAGCCGCGTGGAGTGTTCGTAGGGGACCGTCGAATCGGCGTCGCCATGAAGGCTCAGGATCGGAGGCAGCCCCATGCGAACGTAAGTCATCGGTGATACCTGGCGGGCCACCTCCATTCGGTTCGGCGTGTTCTCGGGCAGCCACTCGATGGCCCAGGACTTCGAATACGGCGGCAGCAGCAGCTCGCCTACATCCGTGATCCCGTAACAGTTGACCGCAGCCGCGATTCTGGCCGGGGGGCCCAGCCTGGCGGATTTCGGAGTCATGGCGAGCATCAGGGTCAAATGCCCCCCCGCCGAGGTCCCCATGACCACGATCCGCTTCTTGTCCACGTTGTAACGGCCAGCATTCTGTGTGAACCACTGAGCGGCCTTCAGCACGTCCTGCACCGCGGCCGGAGCAATGGCCACACTGGCCACCCGGTACTCCACGTTGGCCACGACAAATCCCTTCTCCAGGAATGGGATGCAATTCGTGCGAATCACCGCTTCCTTGCGCCCCTGGGTCCATCCGCCGCCGTGCAGGATGATGGCCCCAGGCCGCCTTCCCTTGAGGTCGCCCTTAGGCTGAGCGACATCCAGCACCGTGTCCTTGAAACGGTCGTATGGAATGTTGGTTTCCACCCTGGCCCAGTCGGGGTAGCTCGGCTGTGGAGAGGCGGGTTGAGCCAGGCACTGGGTGGCGAGGAGAACGAGCAGAATCGTAGTCTCTCGCATGATTCTATTAAAACCCAAATCTCAGCCGATGAAGTCCCGGGCGTCGGCGAAAGGTACGCTCTTGTCGGCGAAATCGGGGCGGTAGTAGTCCGCGGCGCCCCCTTCCAGCGGCTGAATCCAGCCGTTCTCGAACCCGAACTCGTCCAGCCAGGCGAGCACCTTTTCGTACTCGCCCGGCCGGATTCTGCGGTTCAGGAGAGTAAACGTGCTGTCGCTGACCTTGTGCGCCGGGTAGTACTGCGACATGACGCTGAGCGTCACCAGCGGCGAGAGCGTCTCCCGGATCCACTCCAGCGTCTCCCGCAGGCCGGCCAGCTCATTGGGCAGGATGAGCAGCCGTATGATGAGCCCACGGCGGACAATCCCCCGCTCGTCGGCCAGCAGTTCCGCGCCCACCTGCCGGTACATCTCGCGAATCGCCTCCCGGGCGTGGCGGACGTAGTCTGGCGCCTTGGAGTATTCTCGCGCGACCCCCTCGTCCGAGTACCTGAGATCCGGGAGGTAGATGTCGAAAACACCATCGAGCAAGCGCAGTACTTCGACGCTGTCGTAGGCGTTGGTGTTGTAGATCAGGGGCAGACGGAGACCCCTACGGGCGGCAATCTCTATCGATCCGACGATCTGCGGCACAAAATGCGTGGGCGAGACGAA
Organism: Bryobacterales bacterium; assembly: GCA_963798455.1. GTDB lineage: Bacteria > Acidobacteriota > Terriglobia > Bryobacterales > Bryobacteraceae > CAWCTD01. The sequence goes on along the minus strand of CAWCTD010000003.1, from coordinate 452,345 downwards.
GCCGGCATTGTGGCAGCCCTTTGCCTGAAGATCGAGCAACATCTGGGCCAGCCCCGCAAGACTCACCTCTCCGAGTGCGGATCCTGCACGCAAGTCCTGGCTTATCTGCCAGTTCTGGCAGTACACGCAACGCAGATTGCAGTGGCCCAGGAACACGTTGCCGGTTCCTTTGGCCTCTGTCGCTGGAAGGTGGGTCCCGCTCAAGCCGGGCTCCTCGCCGAAGTGCGCGGCGCAAGCCGAGACGACCGGCAAATAGCCGGAAAGACAGACCTTGGTCTCTCCGGCCTGCCTGTTGACACGGCACAGCCACGGGCAAATGTCGCAGGAAGCCAGCCTGGCGTCCAACAGGGAGGCTCTCCGGGACAATTCGCCGCCATCCAGCAAGCGGACGTAGGCAGGATTCTCCATTGGTGGGGGGGGGATCTGACCCACTTTAACAAAAAAGCGGGCGCGGGTCAGAGCAGTTAGGTGAGTGCGCCCGCTGTCGTAACGGGGATTTGATAGTTATTACGACACTACGGCGCTAAAGGTTACACATCCCAAAAAGGTCTTGACCGGCGTCCACGGAAAATTGTATACTTAAGGCGAACAAAAAGCGAATAGGTGAAAACGCCATGTTGCCTCCCCCGCACCTGCGCATCGGCCCTTCGGGTTGGGACTACCCTCAATGGAAGGGCGTAGTGTATCCGGCCCGGCGGTCGGGCCACGACCACCCGCTCGAGTATTTGTCGAGCCATTTTGACGCGGTCGAGATCGACAGCACCTTCCGCCGGGCGCTACGCCCGGAGATCGCGCGCCTGTGGCTCGCCAAGGTGGCACGCAACCCGGCCTTCCAGTTCACGGCTGTCCTGGGGCGCCGCTTCACTCACGACCGTTCCCTCGACGCCGGGGAAGTGGCCCAGTTCAAGCAAGGGCTCTATCCGCTGGTCCGGGCCGGCCGTTTCGGCTGCCTGGTGCTCCAGTTCCCCTGGGCTTTCCGCTTCACCGCTGAGAATCGAGAGTTTCTGATCCGGCTCCGCCGGGCATTCCACGAGTTTCCCATGGCTGTGGAGATGCGTCACCGAAGCTGGCAGGCCGACGAAGCTCTGGGAACGCTCATCGACTACCGCCTGGGCTTCGTCAACATCGGCCAACCCGAGTACGCGAGCGCCATGCCGCCCTCGGCCCTGGTGACCTCGGGCGTTGGCTACGTGAGGTTGCACGGGCGCGACAAGAATTACTGGATTCGCGAATTCCGGGACGGCACGGCGGCCGGAGGACTTGACGACTACCTCTACTCGCCCGCCGAGCTGGGCGCGTGGAAGGAACGAATCGAGCACGTCCGCGCGCACGCCAACGCGACCTTCGTCATTCTGGCCAACGCGGCCGCGGGCAAGTCGGTGGTGAATGCGTTGCAATTGGCCGGACTGCTCGAGGAGAGACCCGCGCCGCACCGCGCCGTAGCGTGAGGTGCGTCACCGCCCGGATCTTCTACGACGTGTAATCGAAGCGCGTCCGGCTATTGCATCTTGGCGGCCACCGCCAGGCCGGCGGCAGCCACCACCCCGTCCTGCTGGCTGGTCATGCCGCTCACGCCGATCCCGCCAATGCATTCCGCCCCCAGCAGGATGGGCACGCCGCCTTCCAGGGGCGCCAAACCCGGCACTCTGAGAAGATAGGTCTCACCGCTCGCGAGCCTGTCTCCGAACGTCTTGGTGGGACGCTTCATGTTGACCGCGCTGCGGGCCTTGAACTGCGCGATCTCGATGCTGCCGAGCTGCGTGCCATCCATGCGTTCCAGGTAGAGCAGGTTGCCCCCGTCATCCACAACGGTGATCACCACGGTCCAGTTGTTCTTTCGGGCCTCGGCCTCCGCAGCCGCGGCGATCTTCTTCGCCGCCTCCAACGTCAACGCTTTCTTGGTTGCCAGTTGCGCGCACAGGCCCTGCGCCAACGAAAGAGCCAAGAAGCCGGCAATGCCGGCCCGCAGGATGACACTTCTTCTCATGGTCAAGCGACCTCCTGGGGCCGAAGATAGCACAGCCGGCGTCACCCGGGTTGCCGCGCGGTTTGGCTAGACCTGCAGCGTGTCCCGGTCGCGGGCGACCAGGGCGTAAAGCACCGGGGCGAGGAATATCGAGAGAAACAGCCGCGAGATCAGCCCGCCCACGATGACGATGGCGAAGGGCTTCTGTGAATCGCTGCCGATCCCCGTCGACAGCGCCGCGGGGAGCAATCCCAGGCAGGCCACCAGCGCCGTCATCATGATCGGCCGGAGCCTGAGCAGGGACGCTTCGTAGGTGGCGCTCAGGATGTCCTTGCCCGACAGCCGCAGCTTGTTGATGAAGGAGTACAGGATCACGCTGGTCTGGACGGCGACGCCCATCAGGGCCAGGAACCCCAGCATGGAGGAGACGCTGAATGTGGTACCCGTGTACCACAGAGCCAGCAGGGCTCCCACCGGCTGCGTCACCAGCACGCTGAACAGGATGATGACCGGGAACTTCAGGTTGCCGTAAAGCGCGAAGAGGATGAGCAGGATCAGGACGCCGGTGAGCGGGACGATGAAATTCATTTGCGCACGCGCCGCCTGGTAGTCCTTATACTCGCCTCCCCAGTCGATCGAATAGCCCTCGGGCAGACGGACGTGTTCGGCCACCACGCTGCGCGCCTCGTCCACTGCCCCCGCCAGATCGCGGCCCTCGACGCTGAACTGGATCCCGACGTAGCGCGAGTTCGCCTCCCTGTAGATGAACGATGCGCCGTTGGAGATCTGCATGTCGGCAAACTGGCTGAGGGGGAGGTGCTGGCCGTCGGGCGTCGTGATCAGCAGGTTCTTGATGGCCTCCATGTCCTTGCGGAAGGGCTCCTGCATTCTCACCACCAGATCGAACTGCCGCTCGCCCTGGATCACTTGCGTGGCCGCCGCCCCGCCCATGGCAGTCTCTATCAGAGCGTTGATGTCAGCGACGTTCAGGCCATATTGCGCGATTTTTTTCCGGTCCGGCGTGATGGTCAGACTGGGCTGGCCAAGTTCCCGCACGATGGTGACATGTGTGATGCCACGAACGCCGCTGATCAGACGGTTGACCTCCTCGGCCTGCGTCTCCAGCACCTTGAGGTCCGGGCCGAAGACCTTGACGGCGAGGCTGCTCTTCAACCCCGTCTCCGCCTCGTCCACCGCGTCCTCGGCGGGCTGCGTGTAGTTGAACACCACTCCCGGAAAGGAGGAGAGCTTCCGCTGTACGGCCTCGATCAGTTGGGGCTTGGTGTGGATGGCGCCTTGCCAGGCCGGGTCATCGTACGGTTTCAGGCCCACATAGAACTCGTCGTTGAAGAATCCCGTGGGGTCGGTGCCGTCGTCTGGGCGCCCCAGTTCGTTTGCCACGGTCGTGACCTGGGGGAAACCCATCAGGACGGCACGGATCTGCGGAGCCGGCTTGGAGGCTTCATCGAACGAGATGCTGTAGGGAGTCGTCGCTCTCACCCACAGCGCGCCTTCATCCAGGTGAGGCATGAACTCAGATCCTATGAATGGGACCAGCAGCAGGGACGCTCCGAATACGGCCAGGCAGAGAGCCACGGTCACCACACGGTGGCGGAGGCACCAGCGCAGCACGGCCCCGTACAGGACCAGCACCCACTGGTAGAGCGCGGCCTTCGGCTCCTTGACGACCTTGCGCAGAAAGTAAGCGGAGAGCACCGGCAACAGCGTCAGGGTGCAGACGAGCGAGCCGACCAGTGCGAAGGACATCGTGTCCGCCATCGGCTGGAACAGGCGTCCCGATGGTCCCGTGAGTGCATAAATCGGCAAATACCCAGAAATGATGACCGCGATGGCATAGAAGATGGGGCGCTCCACGTCGCGCGCGGCGGCCCGGATGACCTCCATGAGGTTGCGATCCTGGCCATGGCGCGCGGCCAGCTCGCGGAAGATGTTCTCCACCATGACCACCGCGCCGTCGACGATGATGCCGAAGTCAATCGCGCCTATCGACAGCAAGTTCGCCGGGATATGGCGCCAGTCGAGACAAATGAAGGAGAACAAGAGCGCGAAGGGAATCGTGACCGCCACAATCAGCGCGGTGCGCACGCTCATGAGCAGAATGCCGAGGATCAGCAAAACCAGCAACATGCCGCGCAGCAGGTTCTTCTCGACCGTCTTGGTGGTCTCGTCGACGAGGTAATGCCGGTCATAGTACGGAACCACCTTGACGTCGGGGGGCAGGACCCGCTGGTTGAGTTCGTTCGTCGCGCGGGCGACGTCCTCGAGCACCAACTGGGGCTGTTCCCCGACTCGCATCAAGATGACACCTTCGACCGCGTCGTCCTGCTTCATGAAACCGAACTGCCCCAGCCGGACCGCGTGCCCGACCTGCACCTCCGCGACGTCCCGCACGTAGATCGGAACGTTGTTGCGCGTGGCTAGGACCACGTTCCTGATGTCGTCGAGATCCTTGATCAACCCCAGGCCGCGGATATAGTAGAACTGCCCGCCCTGCGAATAGAACCCTCCTCCGGCGTTGCCGTTATTGCTGGCAAGTTGCTGGACGATCTGCGGAGCCGAAATGCCATACGACTGCAGCTTGTATGGGTCGAGCAGGACCTGGTACTGCATGGTCATGCCGCCCAACCCGGAGTCGTCCGCCACACCCGACAGCGAGCGGTAGCGGCGCGCCACGACCCAGTCCTCGATCGTCTTCAGCTCCTGGGGAGAACGGTCCACGCTCTGGAGCACGTACCGATAGATCAGCCCGCTGGGGCTGAATAAAGGCGACACCTGGGGCGCCACCCCCTGCGGGACCTGGGCATTGGGCAGCCTCTCAAACGCCTGTTCGCGCACGAAATACGGATCTGTGTCGTACCTGAAGTTCATCTGGACTGACGACAGCCCGTAAAGCGAGATGGACCGCAGCGCGTCCAGCTTCGGAATGCCGTTCATCTCGACTTCAATAGGGATGGTGATCTGCCGCTCCACCTCTTCGGCGGCGTGCCCGGGCCACTGGGAAATGATCTCCACATGAGGAGGGGAGAGGTCCGGGTACGCGTCAATGGGGAGTCTGCGAAAGGCAATGACTCCCCACGCCATCAGGGCGAGCGCCGCAATGATGATGACGAACCGCTGTCTGAGCGCGAACGAGACGATTTTGTCGATCATGAGAGTCCGAGGCCTATTGAGAGGTGCCGCCGAACTGCAAGAACACGGCGCCTTCGGCGACAATGCGGTCGCCCTCCTTGCACCCGCTTACGATCTCGACCTGGTCATCCAAGGGCGTCCCGAGCACGACGATGCGCCTGGCGAACTTGCCGGCCTCGACCTCCTGGTAGATGAAAGGCTGATTGTCGGGATCATGGAGCACGGCGGAGGCCGGCACGGCCAGGACGTTCCTCCTCGTCCGGGTGTGGATCGTGGCGTCCACCAGCATGTCTTTCTTCAGCAGCCCGCCCGGGTTCTGAGTGACGATGCGCACCGGCGTAGTTCTGCTCGCCGGGTCCACCATGGCGCCGATGTATGAGACCACTCCATGGAACACCTGTGCGAAGGACGGATTAGTCTCCTCGACTGCGTCGCCCGCTTGGATCGAAGCCAGGTCCTTCTCATAGATGTGCCCCTGCACCCAAACCGTCGAGACGTCGCTGATCAGGAAGCAGGTCGTAGCGCCAGCCTGGATCAACTGGCCCGGAGACACAAGTTTCTGGATCACGACGCCGGCGATCGGAGAACGGACCACCAGTTCCGGACTGATGGATGACCCCTGGCGTTCCGCCTCGTCCAGTTGAGCCTTGCCGATGCCGAGGATCCGCAGCGTCCCCAGATCGCTCTCAACTTCCGTCTCCGCGTCGTTGTAATCTGCCTGGGCGCTTTCGAGATCCTTGCGGGCGATGGCCTGGTGTTCCAGCAGGTCGCGGCTCCGGTCCAGCGCCCGCTTCGCCAGGTCCAACCGGTTGAGGGCTTTCCTGTATGCGGCCACGCCGCTGGTCACATCCGGACTGGGAACGTAGAGCAAGGGGCCGCCGGCAGCCACCCAGGACCCCGTGTCCGCGACGATGCGCGCGATCGGACCGCTGACCTGAGTGATCGCCGGCGAAGTGTGGTCCGCGTCCCAATCGACCGTCCCCGTGGTGTGTACGGTCAGCGACCATGTGGCTCGCTTGGCCTGCCCGATCTTGATGTGGGCGAGTTGCTCTTGAGACAGCGTGAACAGGCCAGGCTGGGCTTGTGCGTTTTCCTTTTTCGATTCGCCCTCTACCTGCCGGGTGCGGCACGATGCCGCGGCCAGCGTCAGCAACAAGGCCGCCGTCCACAGCCGGCGCCGGAGCTTCCTCGATTTGTCTGTATTCATTGCATCACCTGCGCCCCGACGGCCATGTTCACCTGTTCGACGCTGACCATGTAGGCGGCCAGCGCCTGCCTGTAAGCTAGCTGGGTGGCCCGGTAGGTTCGCTCCGCATCCAGCAGGTCCAACAGACTCGCCGCACCGCGGCGGTAGGCGTAGTCGCTGATCTCACGCGACTTGGTTGCCTGGCCCAGGTAACCCGCCTCGTAGAGCGTGAGGATCTCGTCGTTGTTGCGAAACCCCGAATAGGCGCTGAGCACGTCCGTAAGCGCCCCCACCCGCGTGAAAGACTCTGCTTCTTCCGCCTGACGCACCGCGACCTTGCTGCGTGCGATCTCCCCCTGGTTGCGGTCGTGAAACGGAATCTCGATCGAGGCGCCGAAGCCGACGCCGTTGACCATGCCGTTGCGCTTGTACTCGACTTCCCATGTCAGATCGCGGGCGCGGTTGCCGTAGGCCAGCGCCACGGTGTCGTTGGCGAGGGTCACGCCGCTGTGGGCGGCCAGAAGATCGGGCCGTTCCACCAGAGCCCGCTTTTGCAGCTCATCCAACTGAACCGGATACTTCTTGTGCGCCAGGTCCCCCGCGGCGTCGAAGTTCTCCGGGACGGACTCGTATCCCAGCATTTGCCGCAACACCGCTCTGGTTTGCGCGAGTGCAAGCTGTGCGGCGGAGACATCCTGCTCGAATTGCAGCTTTTGGAGCGAGATCTTGAGGAAATCCGATTCCGAGATGTCGCCCGATTCCATCCGCTGCCGGTTGAGCTCGACCACCTCGTTGAAATTCTTCAGGTCTTCGTTGGCGAAGTCCAGGTTGGATTTCGCCAGCAGCATCGCGATGAAGGCCTGCGCCACCTGGAACCGCAGTTGTCTCTCTGCGTCGGAGACGGCGTGCGAGGTGACTTCGGTGGTGTCCTTGGCGACCAGAACCCTCTTCGCGCGCTTTCCGCCTCGCTCGTAGGTGAAGCTCATCGACTGGAGGAATTCCTGCTGGTCCCTGAGGTTGGCGAAGGTCATATCCTTCGGCGAAAAGATCGGGAAATCCTCGTTGACCATGGCGTAGACTGGATTCGGCTTGAGCGCGGCGGTGATCTGGCCGGCCCGTGCCTGATCAATATTGAGCCGTTGGGCCCGCAGCGCCTGGTTGCGCTCCAGCGCCAGGCGGACCGCCTGATCCATGGAGAGCACCGGCGGGTTCGAGCTGCCCGGCGGCGCCTGGGCCCAAGCGCCTTGGAGCAGCCAAAGGAGGAGTGGGAGCACAAGAGGAAGAGCTGGGCGCCGGCGGCCACCACCGGACGGCGCCGGAGAATCCGCATACACAACAAGCATCAGGGGGCCTCCCTTAATAGCAGTTGTCGAGCCACGTTCCACGCCGCGTGCCTGTTTAGATGCGCATACCCTTCCTCACGAAACACTTGGATAGGCTAGCGGCTCGTTCCCATAATCCCTCAACAGCCCTCGACCCGGCCACTGCCTGCCGCGTCTTGCGACATCGTGCCGGCGAACTGGGCGGAACGTTGGCACAGGCGCACCCACACGACCACCGCGCGGAAGGTTATATTCATTCGAGGGGCCTCCTGGTTCCGCCAAAACTGGGAACGCACGATGAAGAAATTGATCAATGACCCCCAGGACGCGGTCCGGGAGTCGCTGACGGGTTTTGCCCGGGCGCATCCGGACATTCTGAAGGTCTCGTTTGACCCGGTGTACGTGGTCCGAGCCGATGCGCCGATCCAAGGCAAGGCCGGCGTGGTCTCCGGCGGCGGCAGCGGGCACGAGCCGATGCACGGAGGATACGTAGGGAGAGGGATGCTTGACGCGGCCTGTCCCGGTCAGGTCTTCACATCCCCGACGCCCGACCAGATCGAAGCCGCCACCCTCGCCGTGAATGGCGGGGCGGGCGTCCTCCACATCGTCAAGAACTACACTGGCGACATCATGAATTTCGAGATGGCCGCCGAGCTTTGCCAGGCGCAAGGAGTGGACGTGCGGGCCGTGGTCATCAACGACGACGTAGGGGTCGAAAACAGCCTCTACACCGCAGGGCGGCGCGGCGTGGGCACGACAGTGCTCGCCGAGAGGATCTGCGGCGCGGCGGCGGAGAGGGGCTACGATCTCGCCCGCCTCGAAGCACTTTGCAGAAGGGTGAACGAGAATGGCCGTTCCATGGGCATGGCCCTCACCTCCTGCACCGTGCCGGCGGCAGGCAAGCCCACCTTCCAGTTGGGAGAAGCGGAAATGGAGATGGGCATCGGCATCCACGGCGAGCCGGGCCGCGAACGGGTGCCCCTGCTGCCCGCCCGGGAAATCACTTCGCGCCTGGCCCAGACAATTGTGGCCGACCTCCCGTTCCGCAGCGGCGACCAGGTGATCGCTATGGTGAACGGGCTCGGCGGCACGCCGCTGATGGAGCTGTACCTGGTCTACCAGGAACTGATGCAGTTCCTTCAAGACCAGGGCATCGTCATCGCCCGCCGCTTGGTCGGCAACTACATGACCAGCCTCGAAATGGCTGGATGCACGATCACGCTCCTCAAAGCCGCCGACGAACTGCTGCCGCTTTGGGACGACCCCGTGCTGACGCCCAGCCTCCGGTGGGGGATCTGACCGCATGACCGTCGGCAAGCAAGAGCTGCTGGAATGGCTGAACTGTCTTCAGCGGGTCTATGCGGAGAACCGGCAGCGGCTGACGGAACTCGACTCGGCCATCGGCGACGCGGATCACGGCATCAATATGGACCGGGGCTTCGCGGCGGTCAGAACCGAGCTGGCCTCCCATGCCGCCGCCGACATCGGCGCCATTCTCCAGACGGCGGCCACCGTTCTCATCCGCAACGTGGGCGGCGCCTCCGGACCGCTGTACGGCACATTCTTTCTGCGGGCGAGCGCGGCTTGCGCCGGGAAGTCGGAGCTGGATGCCGCCGGGGTGGTGTCATTGTTCCAGGCGGGCGCGGAAGGAGTGCGGCGGCGCGGCAAAGCCGAGCCGGGCGACAAGACCATGGTGGACGCCCTCGAACCCGCGCTGGCCGCGATGCGGAAAGCCCTCAATGAGGACGGCAGCCTTGGGGCGGTTCTGGCCGCTGGCGCGGCGGCCGCGGAACAGGGGATGCTGGCCACCATCCCCATGCAGGCGCGCAAGGGGAGAGCCAGCTACCTGGGCCCGCGCAGCGTGGGCCACCAGGACCCCGGCGCAACCTCGTCCTGGTTGCTGGTCCGTGCCGCTGCCGACACTTGGCGCGAAGGCGCCTGAGGTATCCCAATGATCGGAATTGTCATCGTTTCGCACAGCGCCGTTCTCGCTCAAGGCGTGTGCCAACTGGCCGAGCAAGTCGCCAAGGGCCAGGTTCGTTTGGCGGCCGCGGGCGGTACATCTGACGCCGAAAGCCCCTTCGGCACCGACGCCTTCAAGGTGCTTGAGGCAATCGAGTCGGTCTACAACGAAGATGGGGTGTTGGTCCTCATGGACCTGGGAAGCGCCTTGCTGAGCGCTGACACGGCTCTGGACCAGCTCGCGGCAGAGAAGCGAGGCCGTGTGCGCCTGTGCGCCGCGCCCCTGGTGGAGGGGGCCGTGGCCGCCGCCACGCTGGCCGCGGCCGGCGCAGGCTTGGAGGAGGTGTTCAACGAGGCCCAGGAGGCTCTTGCAGCCAAAGCGGGCCAACTGGGAGTGGTGCTGGAAAGCCTCCCGGTCCCGGCTGCCACCCGCGGTGACCAACCCCCGGCCGAAAGGCTGGTCACCCTGGTCAACCCTCTCGGCCTGCACGCGCGGCCGGCCGCTCAGCTTGTCCGGCTCGCACGGCGATTCCAGGCCCGGCCCATGATCGAGAACACCACGCGGCCGGCGGGCCCGGTCGAGGCCGGGGGCATCAGCGCTGTCCTCGGACTGGGAGCGCGGCAAGGGCATGTACTGCGGTTGCGCGCGCGGGGGCCGGACGCGCACATGGCGGTGGAGAGCCTGGCGGCGTTTATCGAGTTAGGTTGCGGCGAAGCGACGGAGTCTCCGGCCACCCCGCCCGAAGAGCCGCTGAAAACCAGCCTGGGGCACGGCCAGCTTGCCGGGATCCCGGCCTCCGCCGGGATCGCTGTCGGGCCGCTTGTCCGGCTTCGCCCGCCGGTCTTTCAGACAACCGAGAAGTTCGCCGCCGATCCGGAGGCTGAGTGGGAGCGGCTGGTCACCGCCGTTCAAGACGCGCAGAAGGAGACGCGGGCGCTCTACGAGTGGGGGCGAAACAAGGCCGGCGAGAGCGAGGCCGGCATCTTCGACGCCCAAGTGCTCTTTCTGGAAGACCCGGAGCTGATCGGGATAGCCTCCAACGCGGTGTTGGTCGAATGGGCCCACGCCGAGCAAGCCTGGCAAACCGCGACCCAGGCCATGGCGGCCCGCCTGGCCGCGCTCGAAGATCCCTATCTGCGGGCCCGGGCCGCTGACGTGGCCGACGTCTCCACGCGGGTCATGCGGAAACTGGCGGGCCTCGCGGCCGCCTCTGTGGAACTCGCCGAACCCTCCATCCTCGCCGCGCACGATCTGGCGCCCTCCGAGGTCAGGGATTTGGACCCGAACATGGTGATGGGCCTGTGCCTGGAGTCGGGGAGCGCCAGCGCGCACAGCGTGATCTTGGCGCGGGCCATCGGAATTCCAGCCGTGGCGGGGCTGGGACCCGCTCTCTCGGCACTCTCCGAAGGGATGACGGTGGCCCTGGATGGGGAGCAGGGCGTGGTGTGGGTGTCTCCCGAACCGGACCAGGTCAGCCTCCTCCAGAGCCGCCGCGAAGCGTGGCTCACCGCCCGCCGCGCGGCACAACAGGAAAGGAACCGGCCGGCCACGACACAGGATGGGCGCCGCATCAGAGTACTGGCCAACATCAGCGGCGTTTCCGAAGCCGTGGAAGCCGTGGAGTGCGGAGCAGAGGGCGTGGGCGTACTGCGCACCGAGTTCCTATTTCTGGGCCGCGCGGAAGCGCCCGACGAGGAGGAACAGCTTTTCGCCTATCGCACTATCGCCGAATCGCTCCAGGGCCGGCCGCTGGTAATCCGCACCCTGGACGTGGGCGGCGACAAGAGCCTGCCCTACATCGAAATCGGTGAAGAAGCCAACCCCTCCCTGGGCTGCCGCGGCGTCCGCCTCACGCTGGGCCTGCCTGACTTGTTCCGCACCCAGCTTCGCGCTATCCTCCGCGCCGGAGCCGAACACCCCGTGGAGCTGCTGCTGCCCATGGTCTCCACCGTGGACGAAGTGCGCGCGGTCAAGGCGATGCTCGCCGAAATAGAGGCCGGGCTGGAGCGCGAAGGGCTCGGCTTCCGGAAGAACATGCGAGTGGGCGTGATGATCGAGGTGCCGTCGGCCGTGGCGATCGCGGATCAACTTGCTCGCGAGGCGGCGTTCTTCAGCATCGGAACCAACGACCTCATCCAATACGCCATGGCGGCCGACCGGACCAACGCACGCGTGGCCAGGCTGGCCGATCCCTTCCAGCCCGCCGTCCTGCGCCTGATCCGGCAAGCGATCCAAGCCGGCCACGATGCGGGAATCGATGTCGCCCTATGCGGCGAGCTGGCCGCGGACCCGCTGGCCACGCCGCTGCTCATCGGCCTCGGCCTGGAGGAACTCAGCCTGAGCTCCGGGCTGATTCCCGGCCTCAAGCGCGCCATCGCCGGCTGCGCGTTGCCCGAGGCCGAAGCCCTCGCCCGCCAGGCCCTGGCGCAAGACTCGAGCGCCGCGGTGCGCCAGCTGCTGAAGAACACGTGTGGAACTGGGTGACCACGCCGAGCTCGCCGTGGCCTGTAACCAAGCCCCTGTTTGTGCCATCATTATAGGTTTCAGGTCAAATTGCGCCGGAATCCGGAGCGGCGGTCCGAACGGTACCTTTTTGCGGTAACTCATAGGAAAATATAGACATGGCAAGCACTCCAAGAAGGTGGTTCATGCACAGAGTATCCTTGCTGCTGCTGCTCGGCAGCTTGTCGTCGGTCTTGGCGTTCGCGGCCGCTAACGCGGCCTGTGAGCCTGTGGACGCTGGCATCGGGCCAGCCGGCGTGTGGATGCTGTGTGAGGATCACCGGATGCTCCTCAGTTCGGACCAGGGTAAGACCTGGCAGGTCAAGAGTATCCAGACCGACAGTAATCTCCAATCGGCGGCCTGGGTGGATTCCCGCCGCGGTTTCGTCGTCGGTTACGGCGGGACTCTGCTTGGGACCGAGGATGGCGGCAACACCTGGCGGAAAGTCGAGGTGCCCGTCCAGAACAACTTGATGGCCATCGAGTTCAGGGACCAGGCGGGCTGGATCGCGGGCTATGGCGGCGTTCTGCTGCACTCAGTGGATGGCGGCCGGACATGGGCCCAGGAGAAAAGCGACGTCACTCAGCCGCTGGAGTGCCTGTTTTTCCTCGATGCCCAGAATGGGTGGGCCGGAGGCTGGATTGGCAATGTCACTCGCACCACCGACGGCGGTCGCACCTGGACTGCGGGCAAGGTCCCTGCCATGGCCTGGACTGTGAATGCGATCTACTTCAAGGACCAGAAGAACGGCTGGGCGGTTGGGTTCGCCGGGCAGATCCTGCGCACCAAGGACGGAGGAGCCAACTGGACTGCGGAAGACACCCCGACCAACTTTTCCCTCACGTCGATCATGTTCGACAGCTCCGGCACGGGCTGGATCGCGGCCGACAACGACCTCCTGATAAGCAAGGACGGCGGCGAAAAGTGGGAATTCATCGATCTGACGGGCCAGCCTTTTCTGACTCGGATTGTCCGGGTGGGTGACGCATTGTGGGCTGTTGGACAGTACAACCTGCTGAAGTTGGCGGCCGGCAGCCAGCAGTGGCAGGAGGTCGGGCTGCCCAACCTTGCGCCTCCCGCCGCTGCCACCCCGAAATGACCGCTACCCCTGCCGCCTGGCGCTGGCTGTCTGCAGCATCGGCGAAGGGTCTTCTCCGAACAGGCAGATGTGGTCAAACGCCCACAGGTTGGCGGCGGAAATACCTTCACCGAGCGCCGTGGAGCATTCCTTTTCCCAGGGATAGCCCGGCTGGAAGACCGGCAGCAGGTGTCGCAACGATTCCTTCGGCCACGCCGGCCCCAGCTCGAACAGAACGGCCTCCCTGGTCAGGTTTAGGTCCCGGCTCCATGCCCCGAAGTCCAACGCCTCGATCTTCAGTCGGTCCAAACCGCTCGTCTCCATCCGCTCCCATTCCACGGGCAGGTTGACGAACCGGTTCAGCCGCCCCCCGATGAGATGCACGCCGGCCGGAGTGGGATAATTTACGTCGTAGGGGAAGAGCACTTCGAACTTGGCGGAGGCATACAGACTGCGAATGTAGCCGGCCAGGGCGCTGACGTGGCTGCGCAGGCGGTTGCGGAGGAATGTCGCATCCGCCCCGTCATTGATTCCAGGATCGTCCTCAGGCCCCGTGAAGACGTGCAGCGGCCGGCCCAGGGCGGACGCGGCAGCGGATTTCGTTTCGTCGTCGTAGTAGGCCATGCCCCCGCCCGGGTTCGACGCGCTCCGGTTGGTGAAATACCACCAGCAGAACTCCCCAAACTGAAGGCTGGGCTCGATCGCCGCGGCCGCCATGATGTCCGCCAGCGCCTGGAAGACCTGTTTTTGGTAGTCCAGCATCGGGCTCGAAAACGCGCAGTGGGTTGAAACCAGGCTTCCGAAGCCCACCGACGTCGCCACCACTTGGCCGTCGGGAAACCTGGCGCCGAAACCCTCCGGAGGGTTGACCAGCTCCATGGACGAGGCTGCCGTAACCTCTCGCCCTCCCAGCCGGCACTCGTTGAAGAAGTCGAGGTGCCAGTCGCGCGCGCCGCGGTTGAGGGCCGGCGTCTGCGAAGGGTCCACCACCCACCGGCCGGGATCGCCGTTTTGCAGGCTGCCCGTGAACGTAACCGTGCCGCTCGATTCCTGTCCGCTCTCTTTCCAGGCTTGGAAAGTGTAAGAGTAGGCTGGCTTCGGCGACCTCGCGGTGATGGTCAACACGTTGTCCACTGCCGAAGCCCACACGCCGACGTAGGTGGCGTTGATGAAGTGCTGGAAATGCCTGGCGATCACGGCGCCGTCTTCGTTGGGGAACACGGTCTTGCCGCAGCTCTGGCCGCCGATGGCGAGGAACACCTGGTCGCCGGGGAGGAACTGGCCGTCAAAGGTCACCTGGACACTTGGGATCACGGCCTCCTCGCGCTTCCGCTGGTTCCACCAAAACACGCCGATGTACTCGTTCATCGGCCCGGCGTAACCCAACTGGTCGAACATCCACAGGATGCGCGCGGGCGGGAGCTTGTAGGTGTGATCGGTGCTGTAGTCCAGGGCGGGCGCAACGTGCTCGATCAACGGCAGGGCCTCCGGGATGTCCGAAGGCACGGCTGCTTCCAGGAAGTCGAAGTAGAAATGCCCGGCCGATTTGAGCCGGATGGCTACCGTGTGCGCGCCAGCCGGGACGGCTGCCCGGACCTTGCGCCGCGTGACCACCGCCGGCTCGGCATCCAGGTGGCAGTCCAGGTCCGTTTCGGCGTCATCGTCCAACCGGATTCCCGCCACCCCTCGATCGGAATTGAGCGATGTCCCAATGTACAGATCGTGGGCCGACGGGCAGGTGTAGAACACCGCCACCGAATCGTCGACTGTGGATGCTCTCCTGGCATAGCCCTTCGAGTAGAAGCCTGATTCGGTGGTCCAGTTGCCGGAGTACTTGCACCAGGAATCGTTCTCTTCCACGCGCACACTGCCGGGTCCCGCCACCGGCAACGCACGCTTGCCGTCTAGCCCGCTGAGAGTCCAGTTGGTGAAGGTGGCCTCCCACTCCGTGTCGGGCAGCGCCGTTCCGTCGGCGAGCGGCGGAGCCAGCGTCAGCCACATCTGGCGTATCTGTGGGATTCCCAGAGCCTCGAAATCGAGCGTGATCCGCCAGGTCGCATCCGAGCTGCCGCCCTCGAAAACCGCCACTGGCTGCGTGGCCTTCAGGCGGTCATTCTTGGCCACGGCGTACATCCGCACCATGTTCCCGTCCTGGCCGGGGCGGTCCGCCATGACCCGCAACGTGCTGCCTTGGGCTTCGGCGCTGAGAGGGATCAGCGTGCCGAGCGCTTCCCAATCCACGCCGTTGATTTGCGCCGCGAGCGCCGAGGCGATGTCCGCCGCGCTCGGCAGCACGGGATCATTGGGCACGATGTAATCGAAGGCGAAGTTCAGGTACCACAGCGTGATCCTGTCGTAAGGCTCCAGGCCGTTGTCCTCGATCACAAAGCTCGCTTCCGCGCGGGAGTAGCTCCCGCCGGCTTGGACGGCGTGCGGGAACAGCCCGATCTTGGCTGTGCTCCCGTCGGGCCGGATGACATCAAGGTACGGCCAGTCGATGGTCGGGTACTTGGGCGAGTCCAGCGGCATCAGCCCCGAATAGTAGACCTCGAAGCTCAGCGTGAGGCCGGAGAAGTCCGTGTCGGGCAGGTACTTCAGCCGCGGGTGTTCATAGAAGTTGTCCGCGTCATAGAGGACCAGGACGGCGAAATCCGCCGCATCCCTGAACACCCCGCTCACCTTGAAGCTCGATGGCGTAGCCGAGTGAAGCGCCGCCGAAGCGCCCAAATCGTCGAATCCGCGCAATTGGATGGTTCGATCCGGCTGAAGTTTGTAGATTCTCTCGGACAAGGCTACCCCGTTTTGATGGTAGCGGCGTGCGTCCGCCTGCCCCCGGTGACGTCCGGCCGCCCGGCGGTATATGCTTGAAAGGCTTCCACAAAAAAATGCGGCGGACGTGTCACTCATGACTCAGAACACCTCGCTGGACCAGCTTTTGACCCAACTCGAACAGTGCAAGCGCGATTTCAGCCCCGCGGGCGCCGGACGTCTTGGCCGGCTGCTTGCCAGGCTGGGTCGCCGCCGGTTCCCCGATGCGGCGTCCCTCATCCGTTTCCATGAAGCCCTGCTGTTTGTTCGCGCCTACCCCGGGACTTCGGAGCTGCTGCGCCAGACCGAGGAACTGCTGGCATCGTTCGGCGAGCGCGTGGCCCGGCTTCGCGCCGCGGACGCCGATCTCGCTCCCTTCGAGGAACCTGAAGTTTCCGGTATCACGGGGACTGCGTTCTCGGCGATCTTCAGCTACGATGTCGCGCGGCGCCTTGTGGCACTGGAACCCGGGCGGCTCCGTATCGACGACGACTGCTTCGAACCGGACGACCGCCTCGCCCCGGCCTGGCGCAAGCTGTTCCCGCTGGTCGAGGAAGACTTGATGGTGGAGCCCCACATCCCCTATCTGGAATGGCTCCATCGCGCGGCAGGCGGCCGCGGCGAGGCACTGGAATGGCTGCTGGCCCGCCTGGAGGCGTTGCCGGTCTCGCCCAAGGAGAAGGCGGACCTCTACGCCTCCCTGGTGCTGCCCGTGCGCTGGGAACTCGGGGAGTCTCATGCCGCCCGTACCGCGGTCAGCCGCTCGCCGCGCCAGGTGTTCTACCACACGGAGCCCTTGATTTCCCGGTCGCGGATTTCCCTGGACCGCGAACTCCACTCCCCGCCGCTGGAAGTCAAGCAGCTTGACCTGGAAGGCGGGCAGGCGTTCCTGAACATGGCGCTGGCTACTTCCGCCAGCCGTTATCGGGAGCTTCACGGCTTCACCTACGGCGACCCGGCAAACGTCCTGCACGTGGATGCCGGCCGCGGCCTAGCGATCTACGTGTGTGGCGTTCCACCGAAGTGGAGGCTGCCCCTGCGCGCCTACCATGCGGCCATGATGTTCAAGAACGGCGTCCCCACCGGCTACTACGAGACCTTGTCCCTGTTCGACCGGATGGAGATCGGCTTCAACCTGTACTACACCTTCCGCGAAGGTGAGACGGCGTGGATCTTTGCTCGGGTGCTGCGCTTGCTTCACCAGTTGCTGGGAACAACCTGTTTCTCCATCGACCCCTATCAGATCGGCCTGGACAACGAAGAGGCCATCGCCTCGGGCGCTTTCTGGTTCTACCGCAAACTGGGATTTCGCCCCGTGTTGCCGGAGGTGACGCGGGTGCTGGAGGGGGAAGAGTCCAGGATGTCCAAGCGGGCCGGTTATCGGAGTGCCGCGCCCACGCTGCGGCGGCTGGCCGCGGGCCATCTCATCTTCGAGATGTCCGGTGCTCCGCGGGGCGACTGGGACCGCTTCAGCGTGCGCAACCTGGCGCTGGCCTCGCAGCGGAGCAACCCGGAGGAGGCGGCGGCCCGGGTCGCCAAGGCACTCGGAGTTCGGGTGGGCGCCCACCGCGAGTTCATGAACATGGCCCAGGTGCTGGACCAGATCCCCGATCTGGCGGACTGGCCCGACGCCGACAAGAAGGTAATCATGGCCATCATCCGCGCCAAAATGGGCCCCGATGAAGCCCTCTACCTGCGCCTCCTCCAGCACCACCCCCGCCTGCGCCAGGCATTCCTGACGCTGGGAAGCCGTAAGCACGAAAAATAGAGACAGTCATTTATCTCGCGCGAAGTGCTCACCAGGGAAGAAAGTGCGGCTGTCAGGCTCAAAGATCGGCAGCAGGATATATACTGAACTGGACATCTCAGACTGATATGGAGACTGCCGGTACGACCCGCGGTTGCCAGAAAACCGAAGCGCAATCTCGGCTAAGAGCTGCAGCGTGGATTCGCCGTCTCGAGGACGGGCGGTAAGGGGAAACATGGGACGTAAACAGACGCAAAAGCCGTTGAAGGCTGGACTGGCTCTCGCTCTGGCGTTGGGCGGTTTCATGACACCTGCCGGCGGTTTGATCGCAGCCGCTGAACAGGGACAGCACCGGCTCGATGAATTGTACGGCCGACTCGAGTTGAGCTTCGAGGCCAATTGGGGCCAAGCTGATCCATCCGCCAGGTTCCTGGCGCGCGGCAGCGGGTACAGCATGCTGCTGACGCCGACCGAGGTGATCCTGGCCTTGAGCCGGCGGGAAGAGGCGGGACCGATTCGGGAGGCGAGAGCTATGCCCGGGGAATCCACCGGCGAGAGACGGTTCGGGCTCGTGCGGATCCGGTTGGTAGGATCCGATAGCACAGCTCAAATCCGGGGGGATGGTCTTCTCCCCGGCAAGGTGAACTACTTCTCAGGACGCGACCCGGCAGGCTGGCACACGGACATCCCGACCTACCGTAGCGTTCGCGTCGAGGGCGTGTATGCGGGCGTGGACCTAGTCTACTACGGCAACCAGCGCGAACTGGAATTCGATTTCGTCGTCGCGCCTGGCGCCAACCCGGACTCCATCCGGCTCGCCTACGAAGGGGTCGAGGACCTGCGCGTCGGACCTGGCGGGGACCTTGTGTTGCGCACCGCACTGGGAGAGGTACGCCAGCATAGCCCGTCGGTGTACCAGGAAATCGACGGTGAGCTCAAGCGGATTCAAGCCACCCACGTACTGCTCGGCGAGCGGCAGGTGGGCTTCCAGGTGCAGGACTATGACCGCAAGCGCCCACTAGTAATCGATCCCACCCTGACCTACTCCACGCTGCTGGGGGGAAGCGACACGGAGGCCGCCATCGCGATGACGGTCGACAGTTCCGGTAGCGCGTACGTCACGGGGGTCACGACCTCGACGAATTTCCCCGTGTCCGCGCCGTACCAGGGGACCGCGGGCCCCAATGGCCTCAGCGCGTTCGTCGCCAAGCTGAATCCGACGGGGACGGCTCTCGACTACGCGACCTACCTGCACGGGGGCGACGGCACCGTGCAAAGCGTATCCATCGCCGTGGACAGCGCGGGCAGCGCCTACGTCGGCGGGTATACAACCTCCCACAACCTTCCGACAACCGCAGGAGCCTTTCAACCGACAACCAACGACGGCAGCTCGGGCGATGGCTTCATTACCAAGCTGAGCCCCAGAGGCTCGCAGCTCGTCTTCTCGACTTATATCTCGGGTTCCTCGCACGACCACGACGAAGTCGACGCATTGAAGGTGGACTCGAAGGGCGCGGTTTATGCCGTGGGGGACACCTTGTCGGGCTCCAGCTTTCCGACAACAGTGGGCGCATTTCAGACCACAAGCGGCGGCGGACTCGATGACTTCGTGCTGAAACTGGAGCCGACAGGCGCCAGCCTGGCCTACTCCACATTTCTGGGTGGGGAGGGCAAGGAAGGTGCGACGGACATCGCGGTGGATGCCGCGGGGAACGCCTACGTCGCGGGCTGGACAGAGTCACAAGCGTTCCCAACGACGCCTGGTGCGTACCGAACCGCCGGAGGTCAAAAGGACGCCTTTGTGGCGAAGCTCAACAGTGCCGGCTCAGCTCTCGTTTACTCGTCTCGGTTCGGCGGCAGTGGCTTAGACGCCCCAGTAGGCCTGGCGATCGACGCGCTCGGCAACGCCTACGTGGTGGGCTACACTGTGTCGGCCAACTTCCCGCCTACGACGGGAGCGTTTCAAGCGGTCCACAAAGGCGGCGAGGACGCCTTTGCCCTCAAGCTTGACCCGTCCGGCAGCATACCGCTCTATGCCACACTCTTGGGCGGAAGTGGCTCGGAGAGGGCATACAAGGTGGCGGTAGATCCCGCTGGCAACGCCTACGTGGCGGGGCAGACCGATTCGCCAAATTTCCCAGTGTCGGCTGACGCGATCCAAAGGGCCTATGGTGGCACGACGGACTGCTTTGTGACCGTGCTGAATCCTGTGGGAACGGGGCTCCCGTTTTCGACTTATCTTGGGGGCGGCGAACTCGACGCCTGCTTCGGAATCGCTCTGGACAAGAGCGGGTTCGCGTACGTAGCCGGGGCCACACGGTCTGCCAATTTCCCCACCACCAGCGGCTCGTTTCAGCCTGGGCTTAGCGGACCGTCCGATACCTTCATGGCGAAACTCGACATCGCTGTGCAGGCGGCCCTGACGCTGTCCATCGTCTCGGGCAACGGCCAGACAGGTACGATAGGCGCTGCGCTTCCCGCCCCAATCATAGTTGAATTGCGTGACGGAGGTGCGCCTGTCGCCGGCGCGACGGTGACATTCTCCAGTACCGGCGCTAATCTAGCTCCAGGCAGCGTTCGAACGGGCGCCGACGGGCGCGCCTCCAGCTTCGCGACGCCGACTGCGGCCGGAACCATAACCATCAACGTCACCGCCCCAAACGTTACTCCAGTGGTCTTCACCTTGACCGCACAGCGCACGGCGCCGCCTGTCGCTGTGTTATCTGCAGCAAGTCGCCGGACCGGCTGCCTGGCGCCCGGCATGATTGCGTCTGTGAGTGGGCAGGGTTTTGCCATCGGCACGTACGCCCCCGTTTCCGCCTCGCTGCCTACCAAGCTGGGCGGAGTCACATTGACTGTCCAGGATAGCCCAGGAACCGAGCGCCCCGCGCCTCTGTTCTTCACGTCTGCCCAGCAGATCTACTTTTACCTGCCGAGCGAGACCCAGGGCGGCCCGGCTACCATCCGAATCACGGGCTCAGACGCCAGAGTCCAGACTGCCAATGTCGTCATCGAGAGCGTCTGCCCCGGACTGTTCTCCATGAATGCAGACGGCCGAGGAGTTGCGGCTGGCAATGCCGTCCGCGTCAGCGCGAGCGGAGTGCAGACGCCTCTCGACATCGTGCGCTACGACGGCGCGCAAGGGAAGTGGGTGGGCCAACCAACCGATTTTGGCGCTCCTACCGATCGTATCTTCCTGCTGCTGTACGGCACGGGGTTTAGGAACCGCACCAGCCTGGGCGAGGTCAACGTGATAATCGGGAGCATCCAAGTGCAGGCGAACTACCTGGGGCCGCAGGGTACCCCCGCAGGGCTAGACCAGTTAAAGGTCGAATTGCCGCGAGCCATGGCCGGGGGGGGCGAGGTGCCGATTTCCTTGACCGTCGACGGCAAGACGGCCAACACGGTGACGGTTACAGTGGGGGGGACGTAACTCCGCCGTCTGCCCTTGCGTGGGCCACGCCAGCGCGCGCCGGTCTCGGGCACTAGTCCTCCCCGTCACCCTATCGGCCTGGACAACCAAGAGCTCATCGCCTCCGACGCTTTTCGGTTCTACCGCAAACCGGCATTTCGCCCGGTGTTGCCCGAAGTGGCGCGAGTGCTGGCAGCGGAGGACCCCAGGTGCTGGACCAGATCCCCGATCTGGCGGACCGGCCCGAAGCCGACAAGAAGGTAATCATGGCTATCGTCCGCGCCAAGATGGGCCCCGATGAAGCCCTCTATCTGCGGCTTCTCCAGCAACATCCGCGCCTGCGCCAGGCAGTCCTGACGCTGGGAATCGGGGACAGGCTACACAACCCCCAAATTCCCCCGTCGTCCCCCCGGCCCACCCAACGACAAGGGCCGCCTTTGTGACCCGGCGCGCAACGTCCGCCCCGAAAGCCGCGTGCAGAATCCGCCACAACGAGTGCAGTCTTTGCTTCGCCAGATCCTCCTATTCCGCCGGCGTCACCGTTTTCACGTGAACGGTGCCCTGCGTGCTCTAACATCCCCAGCGCTACTTACGATTCCGTTGAAAACGGTAGCCCCTGGAAGGAAATCATGAGGACATATTCGACTACTGCAGTTACCTGGGCCGTCTTGACGACCCTTCTCTTCGCGTTCTCCGCCTTCGCGCGCGATCACAGCGCCCTGAACGGCGCCTGGACGCTGGTGCCCGCCAAGAGCGATTTTGCCGGCCAGCCCGGCGTTCAAACCGGCACCGTGACGATAGCCGACCGGGAGGGCATCATCATCGTCTCTCGCAATTTCGTGTATGAAGGCGCCACCGAGACCTTCTTCTACAAAGACGTCACCGACAGCGAGCACAACGCCACGATTCGCACCGGCAAAGACCTCAAGACCAAGACTAAGTGGGATCGCGACGTCCTGAAGGTGACGACCACCGAATCCGGCGCGGTTACTCTCGAAAGCTACACCCTTGCCGCGGATGGCAACATGATGGTCAGCGTCGTAAGACCGGAGCGCAAGCCGATCACCCTCGTCTTCCAGCGCAAATAGAGCAACTGCCCGGCGGGGAAGCTTCCCCAGCCCGCCATCACCAGCAGTCGGTAACCCCAAGCTTACTCGGCCGCAGCCGGTTTCCGGGGACTGATCCGGCTGGTGCCGCAGCGGGCCTGCGCGTATAGTATGGAAACGTGGGTGGCACAGAAGAGCGAAGGCACGGAGAGGGGTTCGCTATGTTGTCCATGCAGCCGATCGGGTATGTAAGAAGCCCTTACAGGGACACTCAGGAGATTCCGAAGGGGTTAGGCGCGAAGCACGAGGCGGAAGGGGTTCTCGAGATACGGGCGGAATTTGAGTCTGGCCTGTCGGATATTGAAGCCTTTTCTCACCTGTTCGTCATCTGGGCATTCGATCGCTCCGAAGGATGCGACCTGGTGGTAACGCCACCGAGCGACGATCGGCCGCACGGCGTGTTCGCGACCCGCTCACCGCGGCGTCCGAATCCGATCGGGTTAACTGTGGTCGAACTGCTGAGCCGGGAGGGCCCAGTCCTCCGCGTCCGTGGTATCGATATGCTTGAGGGAACCCCGATTCTCGACATCAAGCCCTATCTCTCAAGCATTCCGCGGGAACGGCTTCGCCGCGGGTGGCTCGCGGAAGCCAAAGCGCGTAAATGACTGCCGGCCCGGACCGTGCTAAAGGACGTCGGCGAAGAGGAAGCCTTCACGATCTACGATCTCGCCCGCCTGAACGTGGATGGCGCCGGCGCCTCTTCTCAATACCACCGATCGCTGGCTACGGCGACTAACCGGCCAACTGGATTGCCGGACGCTGGCGACGGGCCTGGAGCGTTCGTGACCGTCCGGTGAATCGCCCGTGCACGTGGAATGTGGGAAGATGTAGCTGTCATGGCCACAATCGGTCTCATCGGCGCCGGGCACATCGGAAGCCAGATCGCGCGACTTGCCGTCGCAAACGGCTACAATGTCGTGATCAGTAATTCTCGCGGGCCGGAGACCTTGTCGGGGCTCGTCGCGGAGCTCGGACCCAACGCCCGCGCGGCAACTGCCGTCGAGGCGGCACAATCGGGAGACATCGTGGTGGTCGCGATCCCGTTGAAAAACTACCGCACGGTGCCCGTCGAGCCGCTCGCGGGCAAGATCGTGATCGACACGAACAACTACTACCCTGACCGTGACGGCCACATTCCCGAGCTCGACAATGAATCGGCCACGACGGCCGAGCTCCTGCAGGCACACCTGCCGGCCTCGAAGGTCGTGAAGGCCTTCAACCACATCTACGCGGCTGCACTCACCACCGACGGGCAACCGGCAGGGACGAAGAATCGCCGCGCGCTGGTGATCGCCGGTGACGACCAGGGTGCGAAGGCCGCGGTCACCCGTCTGCTCGATCAGTTCGGCTTCGACACGGTGGACGCAGGCCCGCTAAAAGAAGGGTGGCGCATCCAGCGCGACACTCCCGGGTACGGTCCGCGCCGCACGGCGGAGGAGCTGCGCAGAAACCTCGCGGCGGCCAGGCGGTACGCGGATCAGTGAGGGATGGGTCATCCGGGAGGGCGGCTTTTTTGAAACGGGATCACGCTTCCGGGTAAGTCAGCTCTGGCCCACTCAGTAGGTCAGCGACCTCTGGAGGTGCACCGGATTGTATCTGCTGCGGGTGAGCTTCTGCTCGAACAAGGCCAAGAGCCGCGCTTGGTCCCCCGGCTGGCGACGGCGCTGATTCTCATGCACGCGATGTCGCGAGGATCGGCGACCTTCATGCCCAGGAACTCCTGAAGCGGATACAGCAAAGGATACTGGTATGCCAGGAAGCTCACCTTCACGCCACCCATCACTCGGGTCGAACTGCTCCCAGTTCACATCCCAGAAGATGGGCTGCAAGTCCCTGGGAATCATACAGTTACTAGCATACACCCACCGTTCGGAGCAGTGCTCGTGCGGACGCGGGATGCAAGCCCGAAGGACTCAATAGTTCACGATGCCGGCAAACGAGGCAGCGTCCAAACTCGCGCCGCCGACCAGCGCGCCGTCGATGTCGCCCTGGTCCATCAGTCCCTTTATGTTGTCCGGCTTCACGCTGCCGCCGTAAAGGACCCGCACCTGGCCAGCGGGTGCGAATCCGTATTGCCGCGCGATCATGGACCGGATGTAGCGGTGCGCGTCTTGCGCCATCTGAGGCGTGGCCGTCTTGCCTGTCCCGATGGCCCAAACCGGCTCGTAGGCGATGGTGAGCTTGGCCACCTGCTCGGCGGTCATCTTCCCGAGGCCGCCTTTCAACTGTGCCAGAAGCACCGGCTCGGTCTTGCCCAGCTCGCGCTCTTCCAGGCGCTCCCCCATGCACACGATCGGGTTCAGCCCGGCCTCCAGCGCGGCCAGCGTCTTCTGGTTGACTGCCTCGTCCGTCTCTCCGAAGTACTGGCGCCGCTCGCTGTGCCCGATGATCACCCACTTGCAGCCCACGGCCGTGAGCATGGACCCGGAAATCTCTCCCGTGTAGGCGCCCTCCTTGCCCCAATACAGGTCCTGCCCGCCGATCTCCACTTTGCTCCCCTGCACGGCGGCCACCGCCGCCACCAGGTTCACGAAAGGCGGAGCGATCACGATGTCACGTTCCGCGGAACTCGCCACGAGGGGGAGGAACTTCTCGAAGAACGCGGCAGTTTCGGCCGCGGTCTTGTACATCTTCCAATTGCCTGCCATCAAAGGTCGTCTCATAGGATTGCGCTCAGAAAACTGGTCCCTTTCTCAACTTGAACTCCAAAATTCTTCGCCACGGTCTGGCCGATGTCGGAGATCGTAGCCCGCACTCCCAGGTTAACGTTTTTTCGGGCCGCCGGTCCAAACACCAGGAGCGGCACGTACTCGCGGCTGTGGTCGGTGGAGGGTGTGGTCGGGTCGCAACCGTGATCGGCGGTGAAGATCGCCAGGTCGCTGTCCGTCATCCGCGCCGTGAGTTGAGGCAGCCCAGCCATCCACGGCTTCGAGCGCCCGGGCATAGCCCTCGACGTCGTTGCGGTGCCCGTATAGTTGGTCGAAATCGACCAGGTTGACGAAGATCAGCCCCTCGGGCGTCGCGTCCATCGCCTCCAGGGTCTTGGCCATTCCGTCCGCGTTGCTCTTGGTCTTGACGTGGGCTTGGATCCCGCGTCCCAGGAAGACGTCGTAGATCTTGCCGACGCTGTGTACCGGCACGCCACGCGCGGCCAGGCGGTCGAGCAGCATGCCCTCCGGCGGCGGCACGGCGAAGTCCTTGCGGTTCGCGGTGCGCACGAAGGCCCCGGGTCTGCCGGCGAAGGGACGCGCGATGACGCGGCCGACCTCGTGCGGCCCGCGCAGGATCTCCCGAGCCGTCTCGCAAATGCGGTAGAGTTCCGGGACGGGGATGACCTCCTCGTGCGCCGCCACCTGGAACACGCTGTCGGCGGAGGTGTAGACGATGGGCATTCCGGTGCGCATGTGCTCGCGCGCCCAGACGTTCGATGATTTCCGTGCCCGAGGCGGGGATGTTGGCGAGCGAACGCCTTCCGATGCGACGCTCGAATTCTTCCATGATCTCGGGGGGGAAGCCGTTCGGGTAGAGGGGAAAAGGCGTGAGCAGATGGATGCCGGCCATCTCCCAGTGTCCCGTGGTCGTGTCCTTGCCGGGTGAGGCGGGCGTGCAACGGCCGTAGGCGCCCAGGGGGGAAACCGCGGGCTCGATGCCTTCCAGGGGCTCGATGCTGGCCAGTCCCAACTCGACAAGATTCGGCAGGTGCAGGCGCCGCGCCCGCGCGATGTTGCCCAGCGTGTCGCTCCCCACGTCTCCGTATTCGGCGGCGTCCGGCGCCTCGCCCACGCCGAGGCTGTCGATCACAATCAGGAGGATTCGCCGAAAACGCCCCATTACTCCGTCTTGGCTTCTGCCGCGCGGATGGATTCTGCGATGGCAGCCGCCCGCTCCTGGACCCGGTTGAACGCGGACTGGTTCTTGGCGATGCGGTCCAGGATGGGCAAAAGCTGCGAGGCGCCCGCCAGCCGGCGCCGGTCCACGGAGACCTGAAGCTGCAGGAGAGCCTTGTCCAGGCCCAAATGATCGAACTTGGCGGTACGCTCCAGGTTGATCGCATGCATGGAGGTCTCGGTGATCCGTTCGAACCAGTCCGACAAAAGCTGCCCGTCCGGATCCTGGGTGTAGTTGAACTTCACCTGGTGGTTCGTGGCGCCATCCTCGTAGCGGAACACCTTAGCCCCGGTAAACGCTACCTTGAGCCCGGAATCGAGCGGCCGGGAGAAGTAATCGAGTTTCGCCGCCAGCGAGAAGATCGCCTCGGTCTCGGAGGGCTCCAGCTGGATCTGGATGGGTGGCTGCTCGCCGTCGGGGGAGTCGTTGAACTCTGCGTGGCCGCCCTTGTCCACCCAGATGGATACGTAAGCCGGGACGCTGCCGGGGAAGCTCTTGGTGTAGAAAATCTTGGGCAAGCCGGCGGCTTGCAGGACAGCCGCCGCAACGAGCGCGTAGACGAGTCTCAACGCGCCGCCTCCACGCGCTTCCGGAACGCCTGCGTGGTAGCGTGACACATGGCCACGGCCACGGCGTCGGAAGCATCTTCGGAGAGAAGCGGTTTCTCCAGCCCGGCGAGCGAGCCCACCATCATCTGAACCTGTGCTTTCTGAGCGCGCCCGTAGCCCACGACACTGGTCTTGACCTCGAGGGGCGAGTACTCGCCAAGTTCCAGTCCGGCCTCGGCGATGGCCAGAAGCGCCACACCCCTGACGTGCGCCAGTTTCAGAGTGGTCTTGGCATTCACCGCGTGGAAGACCTGCTCGACTGCCGCGGCCTCCGGCTGGTGCTCGCGGATGACCTCCCTCAGGCCGCCCGCAATGGCGAGCAAACGTTGTTCCAGCGGGGCGCCGGTTTGGGTGCGGATCACCCCGGACGCCACGACGCGGTGCTGGCGGCCATCGCTGTCGATGACTCCGAAGCCGGTTCGCTCGGTGCCGCAGTCGATCCCCAGAACCCTCATGCCCTCCGAGCGGCCTCCCTATCCGGCGAGCGCTTCCATCTCCTTCTCGTCGATGTCGAAGTTGGAGTAAACGTTCTGGACGTCCTCGTGCTCTTCCAAAGCTTCGGCCAGCCGGAGCATGCCGCCGGCGTGCTTGCCCTCCAGCTTGACCGTGTTCTTCGGAATCATGGCGATCTGGGCCGAAGCGGTCTCGATGCCGGCCTTATGGATAGCCTCGGTCACCTTGTCGTGGACCTCGGGCGGCGAGATCACCTCCCATTGCGTCCCATCGCTGCGCAGGTCGTCCGCTCCGGCATCCAGCACGACGTCCATGAGCTTCTCTTCGCTGGCCTTCTCCTGGTCGATGAGAATCTGGCTCTTGCGTTCGAACATCCACGCCACACAGCCCAACTCGCCCAGGTTGCCGCCCTGTTTGGTGAAAATGTGGCGGATGTCGCTGACGGTCCGGTTACGGTTGTCCGTAGCCACCTGAACCAGCACGGCTGCCCCGCCGGGCCCGTACCCTTCGAACATGACTTCTTCGATCTGGCCGCCTTCGAGCTCTCCCGTACCCCGCATGACGGCGCGTTTGATATTCTCGGCCGGCATGCTGGCCCCCTTGGCGGCCAGGATCGCCGTGCGAAGGCGGGGATTCATATCCGGGTCACCGCCGCTGCGAGCGGCGATCATGATTTCCTTGATGATGCGCGTGAAGGCCTTGCCGCGTTTGGCGTCGGTGGCGGCCTTCTTGTGCTTGATGGTCGCCCATTTGGAGTGCCCTGACATAAGAAACCTCTGCTGGGTGGGGAAAGAGAGTAGCTACGCAGCCCAACAGAGAGGATAGCATACCGGAGGCAGAGGTATTACTGCTCCGCGGCTGCGCTGCGATAGCGGCCTCTCAACCCTTCAAACTGCCGCTGCCGCACCGCCCCCGAGTCGTGCAGCTTGTAGCGGACGAGCAGCCAGAGTATCGACAAACCGTAGATCGAGCTTTGGAAGAAGGAGGCCGAAGACGCCTCCGGGAAGTAGCGGGCGGGCACGGGCACTTCGATGATCCGGGCCTTCTGCCCCACCAGTTGGGCGATGATCTCCTGATCGAAGATGAAGTTGTCGGAGTTGGTCTCCAGGTTTACATTCTCCAGGGCCTCCCGCCGGAACGCCCGGTAGCCAGTGTGGTATTCCGCAAGGTCCAGACGGAAGGCAACATTCTCCAGCCGGGTAAGGAAGCGATTGGCGGCATACTTCCACCACGGCATTCCCCGTGCAATTGGGTTCCCGCTCAGAAGCCGGGAACCGAGGACCAAGTCGGCACGGCCCTCCTGGATCGGAAGGATGAGAGCGGGCAGCAGCTTGGGGTCGTACTGATAGTCGGGATGCACCATGACCACGATGTCAGCATTCGCCCTCAAGGCTTCCCGGTAGCAGGTCTTCTGGTTGGCGCCATACCCGTAGTTGCGATTGTGGACAAACAGCTCCAGTCCCAGTTCGCGGGCGATGCGCGCCGTCTCGTCCGTGCTGCCATCGTCCACCAAGATGACCAGATCCACCACGTCCCGCGGCAGTTCCGCGTAGGTCATGCGCAGAGTCTTCGCGGCGTTGTAAGCCGGCATGACGACCACGACTTTGGGCTGTGATCCCGACATCCGAACAACACACCTCGTCGTCTCGCATTATAGCCCGCACCCGTAGCAGGTACGGGACGCCAAACCGTTATAATAATTGGAAATGCTCTCTTATGCGGCCCAGGCCCTCGTCGCCAGGCCCGAGAGTTCCGGCTGGTTTGGGTCGTTGAGCGCGGTGTGGCTCTTCCGCTTCACGGCCCTGCTCGCCTTCCTCGCCGTCGCCGTTGTCCTCCAGCGCCTTGGGGGCGCCTACGAAACCGAACTCAGCGGTTACCCCGACGAGCCCGCGCATTTCGTGACCGGTGTAATGGTTCACGAATACCTGTCGAACCTGCCTCCGGGGCCCATGGTTCCGTTCGCCAAGGAGTACTACATTCACTACCCGAAGGTGGCGATGGGACACTGGCCGCCTGTCTTCTACCTCGTGCAAGGCCTCTGGTTTCTGGTGTTCCATGTCTCCCGGGCATCGGTCCTGTGGCTCATGGCGCTGATCACGGCGCTCATCTCCGCGACGCTGTACAGCGTTGTGCGCAAGTTCTTCGGGATGTGGGCCGGAATCGCGGCAGGCTTGCTGTTCCAGTGTCTCCCCGTGGTCTCGACCCAAACCGAACAGGTGATGGCCGATCTGCTGGTCACCTTGTTTGGCTTGTGGGCGGCGCTCGCGTTCGCTGATTTTGTGCGCGAGGGTCGCCGTAGAGATTTGTTCCGTTTCGCCCTCTTGACCACCCTTGCAATCTTCACCAAGAACAGTGGCGTCTATCTAGTCCTGGTGGCCCCTCTTGCACTGTTTTTGACGAAGAGCCTGCGCCGGCTGTTGAGCCCCTGGTTCTGGCTGGCCGCCGCCCTGGTGGGACTGCCAGCCGGAGTCTGGTTTGCGTTCAGCCGGAAATACGTTACCGGCACCTGGGTTGAACAACCGAGTTTGGGTTTCTTCTCGCGGGCCGTGGGCACGAACGCCCTGATGCTGGTATCGATCTTCGGAATCGCTTTCTCCGCGTTGGTTTGCGCCGGCTTGTTCCGGAAAGTTCTTCGACCCCTTCTTCTGCATGGAGCCGCCGACCCCTTCTGGGCTGTGATGTCGTCCGTGGCTGCCGGTGTCTATTTGGCGGAGTGCGTGCTATCGGCCGGACTGGAGCCTCGGTTCCTCGTGCCCGCGATTCCGGCTCTGATCCCCTTCCTTTTTGCGGGCGTGGAATGGATAGCGCAGATGTCGGTGCCCCTCGGCCGGTCGGTACGGATCCGCGCCGTTGCGCTCATGGCGTTGGCTACGGCGTTGTTCGCCACCCAGACGTTCGCCATCCCCCACAAACCCTACCGTGGATTTGTGGAAGTGGCGGACTACATTCTTTCCCGGCCCGAGTCTCGCGGCGCCGCAATTCTAGTCTCTTCGGAGGCCGACGGCGAAGGCTTGCTGATCTCCGAGATTGCCATGCGCCAGCCTCGTCCCTATACCTTCGTCCTGCGCGCCTCAAAAGTGCTGGCGCGGTCGGACTGGCTGGGCCGCGGCTATCAGGCACGGTTCCAGTCATCCGGGGACGTACTGCGCTACCTCGAAGACATTCCTGTGGATTTCCTGGTGATAGATGAGCTTTCTGGACCTCCGCCTCTCTTACATCATCGATTGCTGTTGGAGGCGGCGGAGCAACACCCGGACCACTGGCGGCCGGTGGGCGCATTTCCGCAGCGGCGTCCTTCCGGCGGGCAGGCTTCCAAGATCCTGGTATACCGGCGAAGCGGCGCCCCGGGGCATCCGGAGGAGAAAGTGCGCGTCGAGATGAGCCAGATCCTCCAAGAGCTTCTGAGCAAGTAGAGACCTCTGGGCGGTGCGCTCATCCCACCTTCGCCGCGCTTAGGCGATCGGCCAGGCCCGGAATGGCGTCGGCGAGGACGTCCTCGATACGCTCGGCAAAGATGAACTCCATGTCGGAGCGGACCTCGTCGGACAGTTCCCTCAGGTCGGCTTTGTTCGGCTTGGGCAGAATCACCCGCTTCAGGCCGGCGCGGCGCGCGGCCAGCACTTTCTCTTTGAGACCCCCGATGGGCAGGACCATCCCCGTGAGTGTGATCTCGCCGGTCATGGCGGTGTCGCTGCGCACCGGGAGCTTAGTGTACAGCGACGCCAGGGTCACGGCCATCGTAATTCCGGCGGACGGACCATCTTTGGGAATGGCCCCGGCCGGCACGTGTACGTGGACACCGTAGTCCTTGAAGCTGGCGCGATCGATGCCGAGCTCATCCGTGTGGGACCAGATGAAGCTCTGGGCCGCCTTGACCGACTCCTGCATTACTTCACCCAGTTGGCCGGTCAAGGTCAGACCCTTGCCGTCAGGCAGCAGGGTGGCTTCGATGTAGAGCACGTCGCCCCCCGTTTCGGTCCAGGCCAGTCCCGTGGCAACCCCGGGCGGTTGCTGCTTGCGAAGCTGCTCGGGGTAGAACCGTTCGGGACCTAGCATGTCCGCAAGGTCGTCGGGGTGGACAGTCACTGGTTCGGTGTTGCCCTCGGCGAAGCGCAGCGCCACTTTGCGGGCGACCCGGCCGATGCCGCGCTCGAGCTGCCGGAGGCCGGCCTCGCGCGTATAGCCCGAAATAATCCTCCGGACGACGTCATCGCTGACGCCGCACTGCTCGAAGGTGAGCCCGGCTTCCTTGAGCTGGCGGGGAGTGAGATACTTGCGAGCGATCTCCAGCTTTTCTTCCTCGCTGTAGCCCGGCAGTCGCAACAATTCCATGCGGTCCAGCAGCGGCCGCGGAATCGTGTCCAGGGCGTTCGCCGTGGTGATAAAGAGGACCTTGGAGATGTCGAACGCCAAATCCAGGTAGTTATCGCGGAAGGTCTTGTTCTGCTCGGGGTCCAGAACCTCGAGCAGCGCGGAGGCGGGATCGCCCCGGAAATCGCGGCCGAGCTTGTCCACCTCGTCCATCATGACCACCGGGTTGTTCGCGCCAGCCCTGCGGATGGCTTGTACGACGCGGCCGGGCATGGCTCCGATGTAAGTGCGGCGATGGCCTCGCAGCTCGGCTTCGTCGTGCATTCCGCCCAGGCTCATGCGCTCGAACTTGCGGCCGAGCGCGCGAGCGATGGACTGGCCGAGAGAGGTCTTGCCGGTGCCCGGAGGTCCCACGAAGCACAGGATGGGCGCCTTGGCGCCGGGGTTCAGCTTCAGCACGCCCAGTTGCTCCAGGATCCGCTCTTTGACCTCCTTCAGGTCGTAGTGGTCTTCGTCCAGCACTTGCCGCGCGCGGGCGATGTCGAGTTGATCCTCCGTTTGGACCTTCCAAGGGAGTTCCAGCACGAACTCGAGCCACGTGCGTATGACGTGATAGTCCGGGGCCCCGGAAGGAAGCCGCTCCAGCCGGGACAGCTCGCGATCGGCTTCCGTGCGCGCTTCCTCCGGCAGGTCAGTCTTCTGGAGGCGCTCCCTGAGCAGGTCCACCTCGGCTTGTTCCGGATTCTTTTCACCCAGTTCCTGCTGGATGGCCCGCAACTGCTGCCGCAGCAGGTACTCCCGTTGCTCCTTGCCCATCTCGGTTTGGGCGTTCGAGGCAATCTTGGTGCGCAGTTCCAAAACCTGAAGCTCGTGCGCCAGGTAGGAGTGCGTCAGGCGCAGCGTATCGGCCCGGGTCTGCGCCTCCAGCAGCGCCTGCTCCTTGCTCACGTCCAGGCCAAACATGGAGGCAAGCATGTAGGCCAGCCGCAAGGAGTCCTCGGTGGTGACGAGCAGCCGGCCCAGTTCCTGCGGAGCCTGGGGCTGCGCCATGGCGATGGCCTTGGCCGCCAGCTCCATGACCTCGTGGTGCAGGGCCTCGACCTCCGGACCCGCGTCGTCGGGCAACGGCAGCGGCTGCACGGCAACCTTCATGTAAGGCTCCGTCTCTTCCAGCCTGACGATGTTCACCCGCTCAAGGCCAAGAACAATCAATTCCATGGCCGCGTCGGACGGCCGCGTCATCCTCTTGATGACCGCCTTGGTGCCGATCTCGTACAACTCCGCCAGCCCCGGTGATTCGACCTCGCCATCGCGCTGCGCGACGATGACGATCTCCTTCTCTTCGGTGGTGAGTGCGGCGTCCACAGCCGCCAGCGAGGCCGGCCTGCCCACCGAAAGAGGCATCAGTAGGTGGGGAAACAGCACACTGTTCTTCAACGGCAAAAGCGGCAACGACTTCACATGTTCACTCAAAGTTGCCCCCCTTCTGTCCCTATGCGGACCAACAAAATCCCGTTTCGAAACTCGAAATCCAGCTTGGCTTCTTCCAGGTTGCACGGCAGCTCGACGGTCCTTTCGAAGCGGCTGTACGCGATTTCGAGCGAGTGGTAGGAGCAGCACTCGTCCAGCACCAGGTCCCGCCGCACGCCCCGGACTGAGAGGCGCGAGCCGTGTACTTCGATGTTCACGTCTTCCATCGTCACGCCCGCCAATTCGAATTTGAGCAGCCAGCCCGACTTCGTGCGGTAAATGTCCGCGGCGGGCTGCCACGTCGTGTGCTCCCCCAGCGCCGTTTGGGGGACCGCGAAAAACGGCCGGAGCCTGGACCTTTGTGACATGGCTCAATCCACTCCCGCGCGCGCAGGCTCGCCCGCCGGGACGGCCTGAGGCGCAAACGTCAATTCTCCGCGAGCCGGATCTACTTCGGCCACTAAGTTCTGGCCGTCGCGGATCTCGCCCTTCAAAAGCAGGCGCGCCAGCGGCGTCTCCACCTCCTTTTGAATCGCCCGCTTCAGAGGACGAGCCCCATAATTCGGATCGTAACCCGCCCTAACCAGGTGACGGACCGCCTCCCGGCTGAGTTCCAGCCCGATGTGGCGCTCGGCCAGCCGCGCCCGCAGCCGCGCGAGCTGGATCTCGACGATTCGTTCCAGGTGCGCCTCGGAGAGTGCGTGGAACACGATGGTTTCGTCGACGCGGTTGAGGAATTCGGGACGGAACGCCCGGCGCATTTCTTCAAGGACCGCGTCCTTCATGCGCTCGTACTCGGCGCCCTCGAAGGCGCCGCGGTAGCCCAGAATCCGGTGGCTGCCCACGTTGGAAGTCATGGTGACGATCGTGTTCTTGAAGTCGACGGTCCGGCCCTGCCCGTCGGTGAGGCGGCCGTCGTCCAGGATCTGGAGCATGACATTGAACACATCATGATGGGCCTTTTCGATCTCATCGAAAAGGATAACCGAATACGGGCGGCGGCGCACTGCCTCGGTGAGCTGCCCGCCCTCCTCATAGCCCACGTAACCCGGGGGCGCGCCGATGAGCCGGGCCACCGTGTGTTTCTCCTGGTACTCGGACATGTCGATGCGGATCATGGCGTGCTCGTCATCGAACAGGAATTCGGCCAGAGCGCGCGCCAGTTCGGTCTTGCCCACCCCGGTCGGCCCCAGGAAGATGAAGCTGCCGATGGGGCGGACGGGATCCTTCAGTCCGGATCGCGCGCGCAGCACCGCTTCGGAGACCGCTTTGACCGCTTCGTCCTGTCCCACTACCCGCTTGTGCAGTTCCTCCTCGAGATGCAGCAACTTCTGCAACTCGCCCTCGATCAGCTTGGAGACGGGGATGTGGGTCCAGCGGCTCACCACCTCGGCAATGTCCTCCTCGTCGACTTCCTCTTTGAGGAGGCGGACCTGGCCCTGCTTGCTGGCGAGGCTTGCCTCGGCTTCCTTCAACCGCCGGTCCAGCGCGGTGAGCTTGCCGTACTTCAACTCGGCGGCCTTGTTCAGGTCGTACTGCCGCTCGGCCAGCTCGATTTCGTGGCGCGTCTGCTCAATTTCGACGCGCAGCGAGCGCAGGGTCTGCACCGAATTCTTCTCGGCCTGCCACTGGGCCTTCAGGGCATCGGCTTCGGAGCGGAGATCCGCCAGTTCCTTCTCCAGCTTCGCCAGGCGTTCCTTGGAGGCGGCGTCGGTCTCTTTCTTCAGCGCCTCGCGTTCGATCTCGAGCTGCATGATGCGGCGCAGGCGCTCGTCCAACTCCGACGGCATGGAGTCGATCTCTGTGCGCAGGCGGGCGGCGGCCTCGTCCATCAGGTCGATGGCCTTGTCGGGCAGGAAGCGGTCCGAGATGTAACGGTTCGAGAGCACGGCGGCCGAGACCAGCGCGCTGTCCTTGATGCGGACGCCGTGGTGCACTTCGTAGCGCTCTTTCAGCCCGCGCAGTATGGAGATTGTGTCTTCGACCGAAGGCTGATCGACCAGCACGGGCTGGAATCGGCGCTCCAGGGCGGCGTCCTTTTCGACGTGCTTCCGGTACTCGTCGAGCGTGGTGGCGCCGATGCAGTGCAGCTCGCCGCGGGCCAGCATGGGCTTGAGCAGGTTGCCGGCGTCCATGGCGCCTTCGGCCTTCCCCGCCCCTACCACGGTGTGCAGCTCGTCGATGAACAGAATGATGTCGCCTTCGGAGGCCTGGACCTCTTTCAGCACTGCCTTGAGTCGCTCTTCAAATTCGCCGCGGTACTTGGCGCCGGCGATGAGCGCGCCCATGTCCAGCGCCACTACGCGCTTGTTCTTGAGCCCCTCGGGGACGTCGCCGCGGACAATGCGCTGGGCGAGGCCTTCCACAATAGCCGTCTTGCCGACACCCGGCTCCCCAATCAGCACCGGGTTATTCTTGGTGCGCCGGGAAAGAACCTGGATGACGCGGCGGATCTCGTCGTCGCGGCCGATGACCGGGTCGAGCTTGCCCTGTGAGGCGAGCTGGGTCAGGTCGCGCCCGTAGCGCTCCAGCGCCTGGTAGGTGCTCTCGGGAGTAGGCGTGGTGACGCGCTGGTTGCCGCGGACCTCCTGGAGCGCCTGCATCAGGTGCTCGCGGGTAATGCCGGACTCCTTGAACAGGCGGCCCGTGACCCCGCCGTCCTCGGTCATGGCGAGGAGCAGGTGCTCAACCGAAACGTATTCGTCCTTAAGGCGCTTGGCTTCGTCTTCCGCCTGAACCAGGAGGCGGTTCAGCCGCCCTGTAACATAGAGCTGATCCAGCGCTCCTGAGGGACCGGAAACCTTGGGCAGGCGCTCCAGTTCCTTCTCCAGACGGCCGCGAAGGACATCCACCCGGACCTCGGCTTTGTTCAGCACAGCCGGGGCGAGGCCGCCCTCCTGTTCCAGCAGGACGGCGAGCAGGTGTTCCACGTCGATCTGCTGGTGGCCGTAACGGGTGGCCGTGGCCTGGGCAGCCTGAAGGGCCTGCTGGGCCTTTTCAGTGAATCGATTGATGTCCATGCTTTAGTGCGTCCCTATCAGATATTATAAGCACGTTTGTGTTAACTTTCAAGTCCAAAGGCACGCAAAGGCGCAAAGCCGCAAAGAATCAATGGATTGCAACTGGGACGATGTCAAGAGCCGCCACCAGGCAGGAGGCGGCCGCGGTGAGCCCCGCCGGGCGGGGTCGCCTAAGCCTCGACGTTGGCGGCTGAAGCCATGCTTCACGCTGGGCTTTGCCGCTACAATCGCTATCAGAAGCCCATGCGAAGCGGAACTGCGTTTTGCCTCATGACGGCAGTTACCCTGCTCGGTTGCCGGCAGGTCCCGGAGAAGAAGGTCGAAGGCACAACCATGAAGGAGAAGCTGGCACAGTACGCCCCGGTGCGGCTGGAGATCGACCCGAGCGTGCTCACCGCGAAGGAGCGGCAGATGATCCCGCTGCTCATCGACGCGGCCAAGGTGATGGACGACTTGTTCTGGCAGCAGGCATACGGCGACAAGCAAGCCCTGCTGGCCAAGATCACGGACCCCGACACACGGCGTTACGTGGAGATCAACTACGGCCCGTGGGACCGGCTCGACGGGAACACGCCGTTCGTCCCGGGCTTCGGCCCGAAGCCGCCGGGGGCGAACTTCTATCCTTCCGACATGACCAAGGACCAGTTCGAGGCGGCGGCTTCCGCGTCCCCGGATGCGGCCAGGCAGCTCAAGAGCCTGTACACCTTGGTCACGCGCCCATCGGGCGGCGGGCTGGTGGCCGTCCCCTACCACGACGCCTTCGCCGGGCCGCTGCAGATCGCGGCCGGCAAGCTGCGCGAGGCGGCCAAACTGGCGGAGGACCCCGGACTGCGCCGATACTTGCAGCTCCGCGCCCAGGCTCTGCTGACCGATGACTATCGTGCCAGCGACATGGCCTGGCTGGAC
Source organism: Bryobacterales bacterium (assembly GCA_963798455.1). Lineage (GTDB taxonomy): Bacteria > Acidobacteriota > Terriglobia > Bryobacterales > Bryobacteraceae > CAWCTD01. The sequence continues at coordinate 415,448 of CAWCTD010000003.1, read as the reverse complement.
ATGAAGACCAACATCGTGGATGTGGTCATCGGGCCCATCGAAACCTACGAGGACCAGTTGTTCGGCTACAAGGCCGCCTACGAAGCCTATGTGCTGGTGAAGGACAAGCAGTGGAGCGGGCGCCTGGCGCGATACGCCGCGCTGCTGCCTGGGTTGCAGGCGGGTCTGCCCGTGCCGGAGGCGTACAAGCGCGAGAAGCCCGGGACAGACTCCGACCTGAACGCCTACGACGTTCTGTACTACGCGGGCGACTCGAACGCGGGAGCGAAGACCATCGCCGTCAACCTTCCAAATGACGAGGAAATCCAGCTCAAGAAGGGCACGCGGCGGCTTCAGCTCGAAAATGCCATGCGGGCCAAGTTCGACAAGATACTGGCGCCGATTGCCAACGTCCTCATCGCCCCGGATCAGCGCCCGCACATCAAATTCGATGCCTTCTTCGCCGACACCATGTTCCACGAAGTGGCGCACGGGCTGGGCATCAAGCGGACGCTCACGGGCAAGGGGACCGTGCGCGAGGCGCTCAAGGATCAAGCTTCGTCCATGGAAGAGGGCAAGGCGGACGTCCTGGGATTGTACCTAGTCACCAAGCTTCAGGAGAGCGGGGAGTATCGCGACACCGCGCTCATGGACAACTACGTCACCTTCCTGGCGGGCATCTTCCGGTCTGTCCGGTTCGGAGCCGCCGACGCGCACGGAGTGGCCAACCTGGTGCGGTTCAACTATTTCGAAAAGGCGGGTGCGTTTTCACGGGACGCGGCGAGCGGGACCTATAGCGTGAACGCGGCCAAGATGCAGGAGGCGGTGAACGGCCTGTCCGAGAAGATCATCCGGCTTCAGGGCGACGGGGACTACGACGCCGTGACGCGCTTCGTAAAAGAGATGGGCACGATGAGCCCGACGCTCAAGGCCGACCTGGATAGAGTCGCGCACGCCGGCATCCCGGTGGATGTCGTCTTCGAGCAGGGCAAGCCGTTCTGAACACACACCAGGAACATGATAAAAGCGGAGAATCTGGTCAAGAAGTTCGGCGCTTTTGAGGCGGTCAGCGACATCTCTTTCGATGTGGGGCGGGGCGAGATCTTCGCCTTCCTGGGGCCCAACGGCGCGGGCAAGACAACCACAATCAAGATGCTCACCACGCTGCTGCGGCCGACCTCGGGGAAAGTCGAAATCGACGGCCTGGATCCGGCCGTCCATCAAAACCAGGTGCGGAAGCTTTTCGGCATCGTCTTCCAGGACCCCAGCCTGGACGACGAGCTGACGGCGTACGAGAACATGGACTTTCACGGCGTGCTTTACAAGGTGCCCCGCAAACTGCGGATCGAGCGGATTCCAAGGCTGCTGAAACTCTTCGAACTATGGGACCGGCGCGACGATCTGGTCAAGCAGTTCTCGGGCGGCATGCGGCGCCGGCTGGAGATCGCCCGCGGCCTGCTGCACACCCCCAAGATCCTGTTTCTGGACGAGCCCACGCTGGGCCTGGACCCCCAAACCCGCAACCAGCTCTGGCACCACGTCAAGATGCTCAACACGGAGGAGCGCGTCACGGTGTTCCTGACCACTCACTACATGGAAGAGGCCGACCGCGTGGCGCACCGCATTGCCATCATCGATCACGGCCGCATTGTGGCCCAGGGATCGCCTCAGCAACTGAAGCGGCAGACCAATTCCGAGACTCTGGAGCAGGCGTTCCTCGCGTTGACGGGCGCCTCGATACGCGACGAAGACGCGACCGGCCTGGACCAGATGCGGAACATGGCCAAGGTCTGGACCAGGAGGCGGCGATGAACGCGGTCTACGTGCTGTGGCTCCGGCAGTTGAAACGCTACGTGCGCTCGCGCGCCCGCGTGGTCGGATCGCTCGGCCAGCCGTTGCTGTTCCTGCTCGGATTCGGGTTGGGCTTCGGGCCGATTTTCCAGAAGGCCGGCCAAGGCAACTATATCCAGTTCCTCGCGCCGGGCGTGGTGGGGATGACCATCCTTTTCACAGCCCTGTTTTCGGGGATCGACCTGATCTGGGACCGGCAGTTCGGCTTCCTGAAGGAAACGCTGGTGGCGCCGGTGCCGCGGCTCATGATCATGATCGGCAGGACGGTGGGCGGAGCGACCGTGGCCTTGATCCAGGGCTTCATCGTGGTGGCCATCTGCCTGGTGGTCGGCTTTCGCCCGGCGAACTGGGGTGCGTGGCCGCTGGCATTGGTGTACATGGCGCTCATCGCCGTCATGTTCACGGCGCTGGGCACGGCGATCGCCTCCCTGCTGGAGGATTTCCAGGGCTTCCAGTTGGTGATGAACTTCCTGGTGATGCCGACGTTCTTCCTTTCCGGCGCTTTGTTTCCGCTGGGGCACACCATCAAGCCGATCGAGATGATCGCGTCCCTCGATCCCCTTTCTTACGGCGTGGATGGTCTGCGGGGGGCGCTGGCCGGGGGCGGCTATCACTTCGGCGCAACCACCGACCTGGCGGTCATGTGCTTGATCACCGCGGGCTTGCTGGGCGTCGGCAGCTACCTGTTTTCGAGAGTTCAGCTCTAGGCGGGCTCGTCGGCGGGATTCGGATGCGCCGGCGCTTTTCGTGGATAATGTCTGTTTACCCCAATCCTGGATCCAACATCGATGCCACGTCGCAACGATATCCGCAAAGTCATGATCATTGGCTCGGGGCCCATCGTCATCGGTCAGGCCTGCGAGTTCGACTATTCCGGCACGCAAGCCTGCAAGGCCCTGCGGGGGCTCGGCTACCAGATCGTGCTGGTCAACTCCAATCCGGCCACGATCATGACCGACCCCGGCATGGCCGACGTCACCTACATCGAGCCGCTGAATCTGGAAAGCATGACTCAGATCATCGAGCGAGGAGCGGCCGGACGCGCTGCTGCCGAATCTCGGGCGGGCAGTCGGGCCTGAACCTGTGCGCCGAGCTGGCCCGGTGCGGGGTCCTTGGAGAAATACGGCGTCAAGGTGATCGGCGTGCAAGTGGACGCCATCGAGCGGGGCGAGGACCGCATCGCCTTCAAGGACACGATGAACCGGCTCGGCATCGAGATGCCGCGCAGCGAGCCGGCGTTCAGCGTGGAAGAGGCCGAGCGCATCGCGGCGAGCTGGGCTATCCGGTGGTGATCCGCCCGGCGTACACGCATGGGCGGCACGGGCGGCGGGCTGGTCTACAACGTGGAGGAACTGCGCGTGGTGGCGAGCCGGGGCATCGCGGCCAGCCTGGTCGGCCAGATCCTGGTCGAGGAGTCCGTGCTGGGCTGGGAGGAGCTGGAGCTGGAGGTGGTCCGCGACGCCAAGAACCAGATGATCACCGTCTGCTTCATCGAGAACGTCGACGCCATGGGCGTGCACACGGGCGACTCCTACTGCACCGCGCCCATGCTGACGATCGCGCCGGAGCTGCAGGCAGAGCTTCAGGAGTATTCCTACGACATCGTCGAGGCGATCCAGGTGATCGGCGGCACCAACATCCAGTTCGCGCACGATCCGAAGACCGGCCGCGTGGTGGTGATCGAGATCAACCCGCGGACGTCGCGCTCCTCCGCGCTGGCCTCCAAGGCCACGGGTTTCCCGATCGCGCTGGTTTCGTCGAAGCTGGCGGCGGGCCTGACGCTGGACGAGATCCCCTACTGGCGCGACGGCACGCTGGAGAAGTACACGCCCTCGGGCGACTACGTGGTGGTCAAGTTCGCGCGCTGGGCGTTCGAGAAGTTCCGCGGCGCCGAGGACAAGCTCGGCACGCAGATGCGGGCCGTCGGCGAAGTCATGAGCATCGGCAAGACCTACAAGGAGGCGTTCCAGAAAGTCCATCCGCTCGCTGGAGAGCGGCCGGCTACGGGCTGGGCTTCGCCAAGGACTTCCACACGAAGCCGCTGGACGAGCTGATGGACATGCTCAGCGCAGCCGTCGAGCGAGCGGCAGTTCCTGATGTACGAGGCGCTGCGCAAGGGCGCCACCATCGCAGCAGCTCTACGAGAAGACCTACATCAAGCCCTGGTTCATCGAGCAGATGAAGGAGCTGGTGGAGCTGGAAGAGGAGATCCTGAAGTACCGGGGCAGGCCGCTCGCCGGACGACCTGCTGACCAGGGCCAAGAAGGACGGCTTCGCCGACAGCTATCTGGCGAAGCTGCTCGGGCTGCCGAAGAGGCAGACATCCGCGAGCAGCGCACGCGGCTGGGCGTGGTGGAAGGCTGGGACGCCGTGCCGGTCAGCGGCGTGGAAAACGCGGCCTACTACTACTCCACCTACAACGCGCCGGACGCGACGGTGGCCAGCTCGAACCCGCGCAAGGTCATGGTCCTGGGCGGCGGCCCGAACCGCATCGGCCAGGGGATCGAGTTCGACTACTGCTGCGTGCACGCGGCCTTCGCGCTGCGCGACGAGGGCTACGAGTCGATCATGGTCAACTGCAACCCGGAGACGGTCTCCACCGACTACGACACGTCCGACAAGCTCTACTTCGAGCCGCTGACGGTCGAGGACGTGCTGAGCATCTACGAGAAGGAGAAGCCCGGAGGGCGTGATCGTGCAGTTCGGCGGCCAGACGCCGCTGAACATCGCGGGCGAACTGGCCGCCGGCGGGGTGAAGATCCTCGGCACGTCGCCCGAGACCATCGACCTGGCCGAGGACCGCGACCGCTTCCGCAAGATGATGGCCAAGCTGGGCATCCCGATGCCCGAGTCGGGCATGGCGGGCACGGTGGAAGAGGCGATTGCAGATCGCGCAGCGCATCGGCTATCCGCTGATGGTGCGGCCCTCGCTATGTGCTGGGCGGCCGCGGCATGGAAGTGGTCCACGACGAGGAGATGCTGCGCGCACTACATGGCGGCGGCGGTGGACGTCACGCCCGAGCGGCCGATCCTGATCGACAAGTTCCTGGAGAACGCCATCGAGGCCGAGGCCGACGCCATCTCCGACGGCACGGACGCCTTCGTCCCGGCGGTCATGGAGCACATCGAACTGGCCGGGCATCCATTCCGGCGATTCGGCCTGCGTGATCCCGCCGGTCAGCATCCCGGCCAAGCACCTCGACACGATCCGCGAGTACACGCGGCGGATCGCCATCGAGCTGAAGCGTGGTCGGCCTGATGAACATGCAGTACGCCATCGCCAACGACATGGTCTACGTGCTGGAGGCCAACCCGCGCGCCTCGCGCACGGTGCCGCTGGTGTCCAAGGTCTGCAACATCCCGATGGCGCGGATCGCCACCCAGCTGATGCTGGGCAAGAAGCTGGCCGATCTCGGACTTCGCAGCACGCGCCGATCCCGCACTTCGGCGTCAAGGAAGCCGTGTTCCCGTTCAACATGTTCCCGGAGGTCGACCCGGTGCTGGGGCCGGAGATGCGCTCGACGGGCGAGGTGCTGGGCATGGCCGAGTCCTTCGGGCTGGCGTTCTTCAAGGCGCAGGAGGCCGCGCAACAGACGCTGCCGCTGGAAGGGACGGTGCTGATCACCGTGGCGGAGAGGGACCGGCCCGCCGTGGTTGAGGCTGCCCGCCAGTTTTCCGAGCTGGGCTTCACGATCATGGCCACGGAGGGCACCGCCGCTTGCCTGCGGCGGCACGGCATCCAGGCGCAGCCTGTTCAGAAGATGCACGAAGGGCGCCCGAACATCGTGGACGTCATCAAGAACCGGCGAGATCCAGCTGGTCATCAACACGCCCGTCGGCAAGCAGAGCCAGTACGACGACTCCTACATCCGCAAGACCGCCATCAAGCACAAGGTGCCCTACATCACGACCCTGGCGGGCGCGGTCGCCGCGGCCAAGGGCATCGCCGCGCGCCGGCAGGCGGGGCAGGGCGGTGTGAAGTCGCTCCAGCGATACCACGCCGACATCGAACGCGGGCGGATGGCGGCGGGAGGCTGATCGAGCCCGGATCTATCAGCAGACCGACGATATCCCCGGCGGGAGCGCAGATTCTGTGTTTTGTGTCGAAATGTGTCGAGTTGTGTCGAAGGCGGGGGGCTCGGCGACGTTGGGCTTGCGGTCGATGGTGTGGCGCAGGCTCTCCATGCGCGGCACGTTCCATTCCTCGATTCCGCTTGGTTCTTTCGGCCGCTTGAGAACGGCCATTGCGGCGCGCAGTTGAACAGCGGCGGGGACGGAATCGTCTTCCAGGATGCGACGCAGGCGCGAAAGGGCGAGCGAGTCGAGCGCGCGCATCTCGTCAATGAGGCGTTCGTTGCGATCGCGGCGGATCTCTTCGATGGCCTGTTTGAAGCCGGGATCTTTCTTGAACCAGTTGTAGATGGAAGCGCGGTGGACGCCGATGGCATCGGCGGCGGCGGTTACGGTGCCTCCTCGGGCCAGGGTGAGGGCCGCCTTGGCCTGATCGACGGAGAGGGCGCTAAGGACACCGGAACCTGTCGCGGCCGGGGCAGCGGGGCAAGCGGACATAGAGAGCCTCCCACACTCATCATGCACGAGAGCCTCCGGGCTGAAGGCCGCGGCCGGCGGCAAGAAGTTGAGAACTCAAGGAAGATTCTGTGGAGCTCGATGTGACCCTGGGGCGGGTGGAGATACAATCGAGGGCAACAATAAAGCTGACAACTCATGCCAGCATCCAGTACCGCAGTGGGCGGCGCGGCAAACCGCCGGTCAGGCGGGCTTCTTCGCCCGCGTCTTTCTAGCCTGCGTCCGCTTCCACCCAGCTTCCCTCTTCAGAGACGTCCATTTTCGACACAGTGAGGGCCATGCGGAGCGCGTTGCTCATCCTCTCCGCCGGAGTCTCACCGGGTACATCCGGCGCTGGCAGTGGTTTCATCTCACCTCCTCCCCGGGGGAACGGTCCCCGAATGACTTTGGAGAAATGCTACATGCCACGCAACTATCAGGATTCATGGAACTTCTCGCCACACTTGCCGCGCCCGGGCTGGCATCGATAGAAGAATAATCCTGCGATCTTCTGGAGTAAAAGTGCCCATTCTCTCTCGGTGGAACACGGCCAATAGGAAGTTTGCTGGCGCGGCACACTTTTCGATCAAATCTGCTTGCTCCTTGGCCGCATTCTCCGAGTAGGCAATTCTCTTCAAAGCAAGGCGCATTTCCAAATCTCGTACGGTGCGACCGTGTACGCCAGCCGATAAGATGCCGTACAGCGTGCTGAGTCTGTTTATCGCATCAAATCGTTTCTCGGATTCAGTGAAGACGGGGTGGGCTTTCGCGTAGCTTAAAAGCTCCTCCATGGTCAGGTACCACTTCCCCTCGCGGTTCATCCTTTGAAACTCAATGGGATGATCAGAAAAGTAGATATGCCGCAGTGTGTTCTCAATGATTCCCCGGGTAAGCAACTTCGCGGTCTTGCCATAGCCCATTAAAATTTGAGGAAGCACCTGAAGTGCATCGGAAGCAATCTCCTCAACAAAGACTTTTCCGTGCTCACGAAGCCCCTTGAGTCGGAAGCGCCATAAGATCAGGCTGTAGGTTGCTCGATGGATTCTCCTCATGTTTTCAGTCAAAGCCGCTGAAGGATTGGATGTGATTATATGGCGGTCCTTGAAAAATGCGATCACCTCCTTGAGATCAGCAGCAATCGAAGCAATGGGCCTCCTGGCCATATCAAAGCTGGATGCCCTTTATTATTTTTTCCCACTTGGAGAGAAAACTCTGCCTCTCGGTGGGCCTCGGGCTTCCAGATTTCATCGCTTCTCTCATGGACGCCTCTAGCTCCTCGCGGGTGCTTCGATCCTTAGTTTCTAGATGCTCAATGATCCTAGCTGCGATATCCCCCCGCGACATCTTGTCAAAGCGATGTCTCTGTATTCCGGGGAGAATCCTCCCGGCGAATTCAGAGAGATCGGCATTGGACGGGAAGAGTTTTCGCTCTCGGAGCAGATCGAAGAGGTGCATATCTTCTCGATGTGCACCGACTGAACGCCTGGCGGCAGGGTGGCCCGGGGCGTGCACGTCTGTCGCGGACCGTTCAGCCAGCTTTACATACTCGTCAATCAACGGCACCAAAGAGGGATACTCCCTCGAAGCAACACTACGAAGCATGATGAGGTCCTCTCTGGAGTAGCCGAGAGGTACATCTGCGATCCGTTTGACGAATTGTAGTAGACCCTTGTGCCTATTATCTTGAACCAAGTCAATCTCCAGAAGTGCGTTTAATAAATTCTGTGGTAATAGCGGTGATCTCCCCGGCTGTTTTGCCTTGTGGCCGATACAAGAATACCGGGCGGTGAGCTTCTACTGATTCGGCTACATCGGTGGACTGGCTTAAGAGCTGGGGGAAAACAGAATCGCCGCGCTCGCGCCGGGTGTCTGCCATCACTTCTCGCATACGTTTCGGGGTCTTTCCGCGAACAATCGTGAAAACCAAACCAACCGAGACAACATTATTTAGGCCGTTCTCTGTCAGGTACTCATCCAACCACTGTTCAAGCAGCGGAAGGCCGATGACTGATAAAGGGTCCGGCTTCACCGGGACCAGATATTTGTTGCTGGCGAGAATTGCAGCCTGCGTGAAAATAGAAATCGTCGGCGGGCAGTCGATGATCACATAATCGTAGTCGGAAGCCTTCTCCCTCAGATAGAGGTTGAGTTTGTTTTCGGTCCCCCGTTTAGATGTCTCGATTTCTAGCATCTTCAAGGTTGAAGGGATCAAATCGAGTTTGCCATTCCCCACACCTCCGTCAAAGACGGTGAAGCTGCACGCAGATAGCGGCATCATTTTCTTGCTTATTGAACGTGCCTGCCCATGGACTGTCCGCACCCGCCCGGGTCGTCGGGGAACGAAGATGTCCATCAACGTTCCCTTCCTCCCGTCGTTGATGTGCTGCAAGTACTCCTCTTCCTTCATGAGATAGGTCGTTGCGTTGAACTGTGGATCTCCGTCCACGACCAGCACTTTCTTTTTATGGAAATAGGCCAATCCGTACGCAACGTTCACGGCAAGGGTGGTCTTGGCTACGCCACCCTTCATATTCATGAACGAGATCACCTGCACCATGCGTGCCTCCCCGGGGGAAAGCCCGGAGTTCCCCGGGCCTCCTTATTCTACTCCCCGGGTGAATGTTGCGCCGGAGCGCTTTCCGCGCCCCTGCCGCTTGTGCGGCAGGGACTTCATGGTTGGACAGTTTCTGCCTTGCCCGTCAGCCGGTCGAACGTCAACCGCTGGCCCGCAATCTGCGATACCGCCAAGCTGAACCGCTCGGAGTCGTTCATGTTCTCTCGGAAATTATAGCGGAAAGCCTGCTCGTCCAAGTACCGAAACAGGTGGAACGGCTCAATGCTTATGTGGGTGCCCCTGATCCCGCGTTTCAGAAGGCTCCAGAAATTCTCCAGCGTGTTGGTGTGGACTTTCCCCTCCACATAGCACTTGACGTGGTCGATCACTTGATGGCAGTACTCATCGGCCAATCCCTCATAGGAAGGGAGGGCGTCAGTGTAGAGGATGGAACCCGGTTCAACGTGCTTCCTCACCTCGGCCTGGAGAGCGTTCTTCTTACGATTCGGAACGATGCTGGTGCGAATCTTACCGCCCCGCTTCACGATCCCCATCACAGCGATTTTGTTCTTTCCCCCGGTCCCGGTGATTCGTCGAAGTTTGACATCGGCGTGCATGTTGCGCGCCTTGCCGCCGATGAAGGTCTCGTCAACTTCAATTTCTCCCGCCAGCTTCCCGGAATTCTCGCCCTGCAAGGCGAGGCGGATGCGGTGATCCATGAACCATGCGGTCTTCTGGGTAACCCCGATAGCCCGATGGATCTCATAGGAACTCACGCCGTCTTTGCAGTTCACAACCTGCCACATGGCGCAAAGCCACTTGTCCAGGCCAAGCGGGGAATCTTCAAAGATAGTCCCGGTCTTGGCGGTGAACTGGCGGCGTGGGTGTCGGCTGCTGCACTGCCAGCGATTGTACTTCTCCGAGAAGGAAACCTTCATGCTCCCGCAATGCGGACAGGCGACGCCATTCGGCCAGCGGCGTGCTACCAGATATTCTCGGCAATTGTTGAGGTCCGAGAAGTAGATCACGGCTTCCTGGAGGGTAGTGGGTTCCTGTTCCATGCTTCAATTTTAAGCGAAAAGCGTGGAGTTGTCAAGTAAATTATTACCCAATCGAGGGTCACCACGAGGGGGGAATCCTAGATCATTGGCTGCGGCAGGCTGTCCCTCGGAATGAACCATACTGGCGAGCAACGGGAGGTACTCAAGCGGTTCAAACGTGTCTTGCTGGACGCGGGCATGGACAAACTGCTTGCCGGCCCCGACTGCGAGGCCGGCCGCTCGAAGCCGCTCCAAAGCCTCGTACGACTCTTAAGCGGCGCTCAAGCAGTCGAAACAGCCCAAGCAGAGAGTTGCCTGCCGCTAGAGGTCATTTCGACACTGGAAGCCCTCGGGCTCCTTAAGAGGAGCGGAGACGCGATCACGACCGGGGAATATCGGCTCGTGCACCACATGGGCCTGTTTCTCTTCTGCCAGACGCTTGCCCCCTCCGCGAAACTCTACTACGGCAACGACTCTCTCGCACTCGCCCGCCTCCTCGTTCCGGTGGAGGGGCGCGCGATTGACCTTTGCACCGGCGCAGGCGCCCAGGCGCTGGTATGCGCGCAAACCGCCGCGTCCGTGACAGCGGTCGATATCGAACCGCTCGCCGAGAGCGTGTTTTGGATCAACGCCGAGCTCAATGGATTGAGCGAGAAGGTCGAGTTCCTGATTGGCGACCTTTGGGAACCTGTAGCCGGCCGCCAGTTCGATCGTATTTGCTGCAATCCTCCGTTCATGCCCGTCCCTCCGGGCGTTCGCTTCCCTCGGTTCGCGGATGGCGGGTCCGACGGCCTGGCGGTTGTGCGGCGCGTGCTCGCAGGGCTGCCGGAAGCTCTCGCGCCGGACGGCCTATGCCAGGTCGTCGGCGCGGTTCTCGGAAACAGTGAGGGGCCGGATCTTTCCTCTCTTGAGAGCCTGGCGGCCAGCGCTGGGCTCAAACTGGATCTCTTCTGCCCCACCTGCGAGGAACTGGATGATGCAATGCTGGCCTCTTGCGCCGCGACCGCGCTGGGTTGTGACGGAGGCGACGTGAAGCAGGTGTTCCGAGATCATTGGGCCGGGCTCGGCGCGACCCGCATTTACTATTTCCTCCTCAGTGCAACCCACGCATCCCAGCCAACCGTCTACTTTTCGCACGATAATGTCCACCGCGCCACAATCGGGCTGTAGTCGCCTCATACATGAAGTGCGATCCTGTGGACATGTCCTCGATCCCCGTGGGACTGGTTGGCTTCGGCGTGGCGGGACGAGTCTTCCATGCCCCCCTGATCCGTGCAGCCCCCGGGCTCGAACTGAGGACGATCGTTCAGCGCCGCGGCGATTCCGCTCAAGAGGCGTATCCGGACGTCCGCGTCGTCAGGGATCTGGATGCGATGCTCGCCGATCCGGACATCCGGCTGGTGGTCCTTGCGACGCCCAACGCATCCCACCATGAGTTGGCGCGGCGGTGCCTGCTGGCCGGCCGTGACGTGGTAGTCGACAAGCCTTTCACCGCGACCTCCGCCGAGGCTCTGGACCTGATCCGGATCGCCACTTCGCGGCGGCGCCTGATCTCCGTGTTCCAGAACCGGCGCTGGGACGGGGACTTCCTCACGGTCCGGCAACTGATTGCCTCCGGCAGGCTGGGTCGCGTGGTCCAATTCGAATCGCACTTTGACCGCTATCGCCCGGCCCGGCGCGTGGAGGCGTGGCGCGAACGCGATGAGCCGGGAGCCGGCCTGCTGTTCGACCTCGGCTCGCATCTCGTCGACCAGGCGCTGGCACTATTTGGAGCGCCGCACGCCGTCACGGCCGGCATCCGGATGGAGCGCGACGAGGCGGTGGTGGACGACGCTTTCGACATCGTGCTCGACTACCCTCGCCTGCGCGTGCTGCTCGGCGCCACCATGCTTGCACCGGGCCCCGGCCCGCGCTTTCTCGTGCACGGTACGCGCGGGACCTACACCAAGTACGGCCTTGATCCGCAGGAAGGTGTACTCAGAGCCGGCGGCCTCGCCGGCGGCGACGGCTGGGGGGAGGAGCAGGAGCCGTCGTGGGGGACTCTCACGCTGGCCGAGGACGGCTCCGTCACGCAGCGAACCGTGCGGACGGAGCCCGGCGACTACCGGCTCTATTACGCGAACGTGCGCGATGCCCTCTCCGGAACGGCAGCGCTTGCCGTGACCGGGGAGCAAGCGTTTCGCGTCATCCACCTGCTGGAACTTGCGCGCGCGAGCAGCCGCGAGCGTCGCACGTTGTATACTGGCTTGGAGCCGGGAGGCCAGAGCTCAGGTCCCGGATCAGGAGAGCAACTATGAGAACTGATAATACACGCCGCAGTTTCCTGGCATCCGGGCTGGCGCTGCCCCTTGCCGGGTCCGCTTCCGTGGCTTCTTCCGCGGCGGCGGCGGGGGTCAACTACCGCGTCTTGGGAAAGACCGGCCTGAAGGTTTCCACCGTCGGCTTCGGGTGCATGATCACCTCCGACCCGAGCGTGATTTCGCGTGCCCTGGACATGGGCATCAACTACTTCGACACCTCCCGCGATTACCAGGACGGGAACAACGAGCGCATGGTCAGCGCGGCGCTGGGCAACCGCCGGAAGAGCATCGTTCTCTCTACCAAGACCGACGGGCTGGACACCCAGGCGGCGCTTAAGGAGCTGGACACCAGCCTCAAGGAGCTCAAAACCGATTACCTGGACATCTGGTATCTGCACGACAAGGGCAAGGCGTCCGATCTCACCGAAGGTCTGTTCGAAGCCCAGCAAAGGGCGAAGAAGGCAGGCAAGATCCGCTTCGCCGGCGTGAGCACGCACGGCGGGCACGCCGAGGTGATTCCCGCCGCGATCAAGCGCGGCCGCTTCAACGTCATCCTCAGCTCCTACAACTTCGCGATGGACAAGCAGATGGAGGGCCTCATCCAGTCGGCCCAGAGGGCAGGCGTGGGCGTGGTGGCGATGAAGGTGATCGCCGGGAGCTTCCCGCTGCCCGGCATCAGTAGCCAGGCGCGGGCTCTCATGAAGCGCCCCGGCGCGGCGTTGGCCGCCTTGAAGTGGGTCTTGCGGAATCCGAACGTGGCGACGACCATCCCCAGCATGACCGACTCCGACCAACTGATGGAGAACGTGAAGGCGATGGCCGCGCCTTTCAGCCCGGCCGACCAGAAGCTGCTCGCCGCGCAGCTCGACACCATCCGGCCGCTTTACTGCCGTATGTGCGGCGCCTGCGACGGCCGTTGCCCGAAGGGAGTGCCGGTGGCGGACGCGCTACGCTGCCTGATGTACGCCGAAGGCTACGGGCAGTTCCCCCTGGCCCGGGCGAGGTTCCAGAGACTGCCCAGGCAGGCCGCCACAAGCGGTTGCCATCTGTGCCCGTCGTGCGCCGTCGAGTGTCCGAACGGTGTGCGGGTCCAGGAGCGTCTGATCCGGGCGCAGGAGTTGCTTGCCTAGGGTGCGGCCTCGGGGAGCGGCCTGATCCGGATGTTGCGGTAGCGGCAGACGTGGCCGGGGAGCCAGCGGTCCTGGCCCATCCAGAGGTCGTCGCCGCTGTCGTGCACTTCGAGGGCGATGTGGCCCTTGCGGCCGAGGAGTTTGGCCACCGCGTCGCGGTCGTAGTACGGCGCCTGTAGGGTAGCGGCGTCCAGTTCGGCGATCTTCGCGTCGTTCACCCAGGTGGAGATGTGCGGGTACTGGCCCACGCACAGGATCCGCAGCGTGTTCCACTCGCCGAATTTCCAGACGCGGAAGAACTCCTCGGGGGCCGAGTGCCAGGCCAGATTGCGGATCTCCTCGTCGGGGGCGGGCTCGCGGATCAGGCCGACCGCCTGGTGGCTGGCGTCGAGCTTGGGATTGAAAGCGTAGTGCCGCGCGCGCCAGTTGCCGATGCCGTTGCCGTAGAAAGTGGCGACAGAACCCAACATGCGGTAGTCCATGTGGACCTGGAAGCCCTGGCCGCCGAGGCTGGTCGCCCGGATCATGATGCCGCTGTCGGCGGCCCAGTCGGGATTGACGTCGATGAGCAGCTCGAAGTCGCCGAAGGTCTCCTCCGTGATGAGGTACGCGCCAAGGCGGGAACCGGGCGGATCCTGCCCGCCGATGATGGCGCCATTCTCGACCACCCAGCGCCCGCTGGAGGTCAGCGCACGCTTGTAAGCCGGGCTGTCATGAGAGGGCTCCGGAGCCCCCGGATAGGCGGCCACGGGAACGCGCGGGATGGCGCGCCAGCCCTTCAGCGTCTTGCCGTCGAACAGGGGGCGGAAGCCCGGCTGGGGCTCCCGGCTGCATCCGAGGGAAACGGCGGAGGCGCCGAGCAAGAACTGACGACGCGTGAGGGGAGAGAATTGGTCGGTCATGCGGCGAAGTGCATTTTACAGCAATTCGCCCCCTTCCCGCGCTGGCATCAGGACGCGGTCAGTCCATCACCAGCTTCATGGAGGTGCCGCCAAGCCGGATCTCCCTGATCTGATACTTCCCTCCGACGTCCTCGCAGCGAATCCTGGTGGCCGGGATCCGGGCCTCGACGGAGTCCACCTTCACGCTGGCTTCGACGGCGAGTTTGCCCCTCCTTACGACGATCTTGTTGTCGTTGAGGTCTAGCGTGTACGTCCCGGGCTTCAGCTCCGTCCCGCTCAGCACCATCGGGACGAACACATCCAGCGTATACGATTTGGCACTGGCGGCCACCGAGAGCGCCAAAGCCATAAGAGCAACAGCGATTCTAATCATTTTGTTTCCTCCTGAAAAGCCTTGTCTGATCCTGGCAGTGGCCCTTGGCTCACTGCTGTACACGTTCATTTGTACGCTGAAACACAGCTTTCAGGTCGCTGAAATCCTCCGTCACAAGGCCGTTGGCGCACAATGGCGCACTATGGCGCAGGGCGCGTTTTGCGAGAATGGAAACATGAACCCTGGCATAGAGGATATCCGTAAGCGCGGCAGCCGCATTCTGAAGGACGGGGCGAAGATGCTGCCCGCCGCCAGCCTGATGAAGGCAGAGGGGCTGATTCGGTCTTTCGACGATCTGTCGAAGCCGATTGTGACCATCGTGAATTCCTACACCACCCAGATCCCGGGCCACGCGCACCTGGACAAGCTGGGGGCGGTATTGAAGGAAGAACTAGAATCGCTGGGCTTCAGCGTGTGGTACACCAACGTCGGCGCGGCCATTTGCGACGGGATCGCCATGGGACACTTCGGAATGAAGTACTCCCTGCCCTCGCGCGAGCTGATCACGGACCAGATAGAGACCATCATCGGCGCTCACCCGTGCGACGGTTGGATCGGGATCGGCAACTGCGACAAGATTGTGCCCGCGATGCTGAACGCCATGACGCGCATCGACATTCCGGCGGTGTACGTCAGCGGCGGGCCCATGCTGGCCGGGCCGGGCGGCACGGACCTGATCTCGGTTTTCGAAGGGGTCGGAAGGCACAGCGCCGGCAAGCTCTCCGAGGAAGGGCTGAGGGAACTGGCGGAGAAGTCCTGCCCGGGGTGCGGGAGCTGCTCGGGCATGTTCACCGCCAATTCGATGAACTGCCTGGCCGAGGCGATCGGGCTGGCGCTTCCCGGCAACGGAACCATCACCGCCGAAACCTGGGTGGACGGCAGCCAGACCAAGACGCAGTTGAATCCCGAGAGGCTGGAGCTGGTGCGCAAAGCAGGGCGCGCGTTGAAGCGCTGCATGGAGCAGAAGGTCCGGCCTCTGGATATCGTGACCAAGAAGGCTCTGGACAACGCTTTCGTCCTCGATATGGCCATGGGCGGCTCCACCAACACGGTGCTGCACGGACTCTCGCTGGCGCACACCGCGGGGATCCAGTACAGCCTCGACCGGCTCAACGAGATCTCCGAGAGCACGCCCAACATCTGCAAGATCGCCCCCAGCCGGCCCGATGTGCACGTGGAGGATGTCCACCGGGCGGGCGGCGTCGGCGCAATTCTCAAGGAAGTGGCGAGACATGCGAAGACCGTGCTGGACTTGAACGTGCCGACCGTGGTGGGCACCCTGGCGGAATACGTCAACGCCTCCAAGGACGCCGACGGCGAGGTCATCCGGACAGTGGGCCGCGCATTCTCTCAGACAGGCGGCCTGGCGGTGCTGTTCGGCAACCTGGCTCCGCGGGGCGCGGTGGTCAAGACGGCCGGCGTCGACCCGTCCATGATGGAGTACGAGGGACCCGCCCGCGTCTATGAGTCTCAGGAGGCCGCGCAGGAAGGCATCCTGGGAGGCGCGGTCAGACACGGCGACGTGGTGGTGATTCGCTACGAAGGCCCGCGAGGGGGACCGGGCATGCAGGAGATGCTTTCGCCGACCTCGGCCATCGTGGGCGCGGGCATCCGCGCCGCGCTCGTTACCGACGGCAGGTTCAGCGGCGGGACGCGCGGGCTGTGCATCGGGCATGTCGCGCCCGAGGCGGCCGCCGGCGGCCCCATCGCGGCCGTCCGGGAAGGGGACAGGATCTACATCAACACTCGCGAGCACAGGCTGGAGCTGAAGGTCAGCGACGAGGAGATCGTGCGCCGGATCGAAGCTCTGCCGCCTTTCGAGCCGAAGGTAAAGCACGGCTGGCTGGCCCGCTACCTGCGGTTTGTAACCAGCGCCGACACGGGCGCCGTCTTCGAGATCTAAGGCGAGCGCTTCCGCGCATGTTCAACCTGAAAGAGCACCCTCACCGGCGGTTCAACCCTCTCACGCGCGAGTGGATCCTGGTCTCGCCCCACCGCACCCAGCGGCCCTGGCAGGGGCAAGTGGAGCGGGTGCCGCCGGCCTCGCAGCCCACTTACGACCCCGGGTGTTATCTCTGCCCCGGGAACCCGCGGGCCGGAGGGCTGCGGAACCCGAACTACGAATCGACCTTCGTCTTCGAGAACGATTTCGCGGCGATGCGGCCGGACACGCCGGTCGGTGGATTTCGTGAAGGCGACCTGCTGGTCGCGGAAGCGGAGTCCGGCGCCTGCCGCGTGGTGTGCTTCTCGCCGCGCCACGACCTCACGGTGGCGAAGATGGGCGCCCAGGCGCTGCGGCTGGTGGTGGACACCTGGGTCGAGCAGTACGAGGAGCTTGGGCGGCTCCCGTTCATCCACCACGTTCAGATCTTCGAGAACCGCGGCGAGATGATGGGTTGCAGCAACCCGCACCCGCACTGCCAGATCTGGGCCAACCTGACCCTGCCCACCGAGGTGGCCAAGGAGCAGGCCTCCCAGCTTGCCTATCGCGAGGCGAAGCACTCGTGCCTGCTGTGCGACTACCTGCGGCTCGAGCTCGCCACGGGGGAGCGAATCGTCTGCCAGAACGACTCGTTCGCCGCGCTGGTTCCCTTCTGGGCCGTCTGGCCGTTCGAGACGATGGTCCTCGCCAGGCAGCACGTGACCGGGATCGACCACTTGGACACAGCGGGACGGAGCGATCTCGCGGACATTCTAGGCCGCATCACCAGGCGATACGACAATCTCTTTGCCGTGTCGTTTCCCTACTCGATGGGCTTTCACCAGCGGCCGACCGACGGCGGGGAGCACGCGGAGTGGCATCTGCACGCACATTTTCTTCCTCCGCTGCTGCGCTCGGCCACGGTGCGGAAGTTCCTGGTCGGGTACGAGCTGCTGGCCATGCCGCAGCGCGACATCACGCCGGAGGCGGCGGCAGCGCGGCTGCGGGAACTGAGCGAGGAAGCAGCCGGGCCTACTTGTGCTGGATCTCCCAGTCGTAGTTGACGAAAGGATCGTTGTAGGCAATGCGGCCTTCGTCCTGAGGGTCATAGAACCGATCGGACGCATAGACCAGCATGGAGGGGTCCGCACCAATCACCTTGTAGCCGTGCCCGACCCCGGCGGGAATGAGCACCTGCCAGGGATGGAGCGCCCCGGCGTAGATCGTGTTTCTCACACCGAAGGTCGGGGACCCTCTGCGAAGGTCGACGAGCGCGATCTGGAGCAGACCCATCACCGGCGTGAAGCAGTCTGTCTGGCGCAGGTGGTAGTGGAAGGCTTTGATCGCTCCTGGAAAATTGTAAGCGGCGGATACCTGCATGGTCCCCTGGCTGTAACCTGTCACCAGGCCCTGCCCCGTTCGGAAGACCTCCAGAAAGTAGCCGCGGTCGTCGGGGTGCAGCTTCAGCGGCTGGATACGGACTCCCTCGATCAGGTCCCGCGAGTCCGGAGCCGTGATGAGCTTGCCCAGTCCCTTCTCGCACTCGGGCAGCACGAGTTCCAGACCTTCCCCGGCGGCAATCGTGTTCACTTGCATGTGTGTTCTCACCTCGAATAGACCCGCTCGTAATACGTCTGGTACTCGCCGCTGCGGGCGTGCGCGATCCACTGCTGGTTGGACTCATACCACTCGACCGTCGCACGCAGACCCTCCTCGAGAGGAACCTCCGGCGTCCAGCCCAGCTCACTCCGGATCAGTGAGCAGTCCAAGGCGTATCTGCGATCATGGCCGAGACGGTCCGTGACGTGGGTCAACAGGGACTCCTCCTTGCCCATGATCCTCAGCAGCATCCGGAGCAGGTCCAGGTTGGCAACCTGGTTGCCGCCCCCAACGTGATAGATCGCGCCCGAGCGGCCGCGCTCCAGCACCAGCATCAATGCGCGGCAATTGTCAGCCACGTGGATCCACTCGCGGATCTGGAGGCCGTCGCCGTATACAGGGATCGGCTGAGCTTGCTGGGCGTTGCTGATCGCCAGCGGGATGAGTTTCTCGGGGAACTGGAACGGCCCGTAGTTGTTGCTGCTCCGGGTGATGACGGCGTCCAGGCCGAAGGTGTGAGCGGCAGCCCGCACCAGGTGCTCGGCGGCCGCCTTGCTGGCCGCGTACGGGCTGCTGGGAGCAAGCGGCGAGTCCTCCCGGAAAAACTGCCCGGGCGGGATGCCGCCGCCGACCTCGTCGGTCGAAACGTGCAGGAAGCGTTTGACGCGCTTCTCGCGTGCCAGGTCCAGCAGCACCTGCGTGCCGAGCACGTTGGTCCGGACGAACTCGGCGGCGCTCAGAATGCTGCGATCCACGTGCGACTCGGCGGCAAAATGCACGATGGCGTCGCAATGATCCGGCAGCGCCTCCCGCACCGCGTGTGGATCGCAGACGTCCCCTCTCACCATGCGGTAACCGGGATGGGCGGCGGCCGGAGACAGGTTTTCCAGGTTGCCGGCGTAGGTGAGGACGTCGTAATTGACGACGGTCTCGGCAGGATGCCTCTTTACCCAGCTTCGGACGAACTCGGAGCCGATGAAGCCCGCTCCCCCGGTTACAAAGATCGCCATTCGTGCCTCGTTACGACTCTAGCAAAAAGCGTGCCGGGCCTGATGGTAGAATGAGCGTAAGGGCACGATTCAGCACCCCTACACCATTTTGCCGTACCACGAAGAGTAGACCACATGCGCGGAAACGAACAAGTTATTGACTTGCTGAACCAGGCGCTGAAAGAGGAGCTGACCGCGATCAACCAGTACTTCCTTCACGCCGAGATGTGCGAGAACTGGGGCTACGAGAAGCTGGGTGACTACATCAAGAAGCAGTCCATCGACGAGATGAAGCACGCCGAGGCGCTGGTCGAGAGGATCTTGTTCCTCGACGGAACTCCCCGGATGGCCGAGCTTCTCCCCCTGAACGTGGGCCAGAACGTGAAGGCTCAACTGGAGAACGATCTGAAGCTCGAAATCGGGGCGGTGGCCATGTACAATGCGTCGGCAAAGAAGTCCGCGGAGGCCGGTGACAACGGTTCCCATGAGCTGTTCATCAGACTCCTGAAGGACGAAGAGGGCCACGCGGACTGGCTCGAGACGCAGCTGTCCCGGATCAAGGAAATGGGCCTGGAGAACTACCTGGCGCAGCAAATGTGAGGGCCAGGACGACATCCTTCGCTCAGCCCAGTCTGAGCGGATGTGTCCAAGTCAAGCTCGCTCTGGACCGGCTCAACGTTCTGGGAAGCGCGCTGATGATCGGCGCGCATCCGGACGATGAAAACACGCCCGTGCTCACCTACCTGACACGCGGCCGGAGCGCCCGGACGGCTTACCTCTCGCTGACGCGAGGCGAGGGCGGGCAGAATCTGCTCGGTCCGGAGCAAGGCGAGTTGCTGGGCCTGATCCGGACGCAGGAACTGCTGGCGGCCCGGCGGATCGATGGCGCGGAACAGTATTTCACCCGGGCCATCGACTTCGGCTACACCAAATCCGCCGCCGACACGCTTTCCAGGTGGGGCCATGACGCGGTCCTGGCCGACGTGGTCTGGGTGATTCGCCGGTTCCGTCCGGACGTGATCGTGCAGGTGTTCACGGGAACACCCAGCGACGGTCATGGGCAGCACCAGGCGTCGGGCATACTTGCGAGGGAGGCTTTCGCGGCCGCGGCCGGCGGGTCGAAGTTCCCTGAACAGTTGTGCTGGGTGCAGCCGTGGCAGGCCAAGCGTCTCATGCAAGGCGGCTTCAAGAGCGCCGGGGGTCCTGGGATTGAAATCAACATCGGGGAGTTCGATCCGCTGCTGGGATTTTCGTATACCGAGATCGCCGGAATGAGCCGGAGCATGCACCGAAGCCAGGGAATGGGCTCGCCGGAGTGGCGGGGCGCCGGCGTCAGATCCCTGACTTTCCTGGCCGGTGAGCCAGCGAAGCAGGACATTTTCGACGGCATTGACATCACCTGGAACCGCCTCCCCGGCGGCGCCCAAGTGGGCGAGATCCTGGCGCGGGCCGCGCGCGAATTCGTGCCTGAGCAGCCCGAGAGGACGCTCCCTGTTCTGATCCAGGCGCGCCCGCTCATCGCCGCCATGAAGGATCCCTGGGCCACCGTGAAGTTGCATGAGCTGGACGAAACCATCGCCCTGTGCGCGGGTCTATGGCTCGATGCGACAGCGGAGACCTTCACGGCGTTTCCTGGCGAGTCGCTGGAAGTCAGCATCGAGGCCGTCAATCGTTCTCAATTCCCGCTTTCCCTGACGGGCGTGAGGTTGGAGGGCATGCCGGGGGTTTTCGCGGCGGATTCCACCACCGCTTCCCTGCCCTACAACGAGACCGTGCGCCGCTCGCTGCCGCTCACGATCCCCGCGGGGCAGCCCTATTCGCAGCCCTACTGGCTCGAAAGGCCGCACAGCCCAGACATTTACGACGTCCCGGATCAGGAGATGGTCGGGCTGGCTGAATCCCCAGCCCCGCTCAGAGCCAGGTTCCGGATGGAAGCTGGTTCCGAGGAGATTGAAATCGTGCGTTCCGTGGTCCACCGGTACGTCGACCTGCTGGCGGGAGAGATGACCAGGACGCTGGTGGTGGCGCCACCCATTTCGGTCAAGATCTCGGAATCCGTCCTGCTTTTTGCTGACGGGAAAGCCAAAACCGTGGAGGTCATGCTGACGAGCAACGCCGGCGCGGCCTCTGGTGAGCTGCGACTGGAGGCACCGGCGGGGTGGCGTATTCAGCCGGCATCGCACGCTTTCCGCATCGAGGATGCGGATGGCCAGACAACCCTCCGGTTCACGCTGCAGCCGCCCCAGGGCCAGACGACGGCCGTGCTACGGGCGATCGCCAGCAGCAATGGGCGCGAGCTCTCCACGGACATAGACGTGATCCGCTACCCCGATCTTGCGTCACAGACGGTCTTCCTGTCCGCCACGGCGCGTCTCGTGCGCGCCGGCGTGCGGACACTGGCCCACCAAATCGGCTACGTCGTGGGAGCCGGCGATGAAGTCCCGCGAGCGTTGTTGCAGATGGGCTGCAAAGTCACGTTCCTGGGCTCCGACGACCTGGCGCAAGGAGACTTGAGCCGCTTTGACGCGATCGTCACGGGCGTGCGGGCCTACAACGTACGCGCCGATCTGCGAGCCAGTCAGGACCGGTTGCTGGAGTACGTGCGAGCAGGCGGCACGCTGCTGGTCCAGTACAACGTAGCCGACGGACGTTCGCCTGAGGCGGTGGCCAGCATCGGCCCGTATCCATTGCGGCTTGGGCGGGACCGAGTCACCGCGGAGAACGCGCCGGTCACTTTCCTCGATCCGAAGAACCCGCTGCTCCTGTCCCCGAACAAGATCAGCGAGCAGGATTTCGGCGGCTGGATCCAGGAGCGCGGTCTGTACTTCGCCTCGGAGTGGGATGCGCACTACCAGCCGCTCTTCGAATGTCACGACCCGGGCGAGGGACCGCAGAAGGGGGCGACCCTTTACGCGCGTTACGGCAAGGGCGCGTATGTCTTCACCGCTTACTCGTGGTTCCGGCAACTGCCCGGCGGAGTGCCGGGAGCGTTCCGCATCTTCGCCAATCTCATAAGCGCCGGCATCGCCGTCCGCCGCTGAAGCGGAGGCCCCCTCACACCAGCACGCTGGAAAGCGCCACCGGCGTGCGGCGCCCTTCCACGACCACAATCCCGCTCTCGGTGACGTGGTATCTGCGTTTGTCCTCTTCCAGGTTGTAGCCGATGACCGTGTCCGGGGGAATGGTCACGTTCTTGTCCACGATGGTGCGGCGGATCTTGCACCGGCGGCCAATATCGCAGTTGTCGAAGATGATGGAGTCCTCGACCTCGGCGCCGGCGTGGACGCGCACGTGCCGGCCAAGCACGCAACGGCGCACCATGCCGCCCGACAGGAGACAGCCGCCCGAGACCACGGAGTCGATGGCATCGCCGCGCCGGCCTTCTTCGTCGAATGTGAACTTGGCGGGCGGATCGGGGTAGCTGGCTGTCCTCAGCGGCCACTGCTTGTTGTAAAGGTTCAGTGCCGGCGTGACAGCGTGCAAGTCGGCGCTGGCGTCGAAGTAGGCATCGATGGTTCCCACGTCACGCCAGTAGGGCTCTACCTCGGGCGGATCTCCGGGTATCCGATTGGTCTGGAAGTCGTAGGCGTACATCGGCGACCGGCCCACCATGGAAGGCAGTATGTCTCTGCCGAAGTCGTGCCCGCTCTGCGCGTTCTCGGCGTCAGCGTACAGTTCTCTCACCAGCGCGTGCGTCGAAAAGATGTAGTTCCCCATCGAGGCGTAGACGTGCTCGGGAGCCCCAGGGATGGTGGGAGCTTCCGGGTCCTTCTCGTGGAAGCCGATGATTCGCCCGTCGCCATCCGTTTCCAGCACCCCGAACTCCGCGGCCCATTCCCTCTCCACGGGAATCGCCGCCACGGTCACTTCCGCCTCCTTCTTCTGGTGGTACTCGAGCATGGCATGGATGTTCATACGGTAAATGTGGTCGGCTCCGAAGATCACCACCACGTCGGGGCGGGACTGTTCGATCAAGTTCAGGTTATGGTAGATGGCGTCGGCCGTGCCCCGGTACCAGGTCTCGCCCGGCGTGCGCATCTGGGCCGGCACGGGTATGATGAACTCGTCTTGCAGAATCCCGCTGAACTGCCAGCCGTCGCGCAAGTGCTGCAACAGGGACTGGCTCTTGAACTGAATGAGCACGTAAATGGAGTAGATGCCGGAGTTGATCAGGTTGCTGAGGACAAAGTCAACGATCCGGTATTTTCCGCCGAACACAACGGCCGGCTTGGCTCGTTCCTTGGTTAGTGGGTACAGGCGGGTCCCCTTGCCACCCGCCAGGACAAAGGCGAGAACTCGAAGTTGCATTCACGAGCTCCTTGTCATTGAGGTGAGGTGCAGTCGGTTCCTCCCGTGCTCTTTTTAGACATAGATCGGCTCCAGTTTGTCGACAACATAGGCGCCGCAGCGCTCATAGCTGGTGCGGATCCCCTTGAGGGCCACGTCGAGATCCACGCAGATCCAGCCCTTGTAGCCCATGGATTTGAGAACGCGGTGGCAGCCGGGGAAGTCCACCTCGCCGTCGCCCATGTCGCAAATGCGGTCAAGCCACTTGGCGCCCTCGCGCTTCACGTCCTTGTAGTCGGCGAGCATCAGGCGGTCCTTGTACTTCTCGAGCGACTGCACGGGATCGACGCCTGCCAGGGCGAGGTGCGCGACGTCGGGTGAGTAGTAGAACAGACCCGGCTTGGTCAGCGCGAACAACCGGTCGATCTCCGCCGCATCCTGGACCATCTGCCCAAGATGGTTGTGCATTCCGGCTCGGAAGCCCATCTGGCCGGCGAGTTCTCCCAGTTGGTTGTAGCACTCGCACATGGCAGCGAAAGCGGTATCGCTGGGCGGGGTGATGCGGCTGGGAGAGAACACGACCAGGTGGCTCGCCCCGAAGCCCTTGAGAAACTCCATGGCGGTCTTGGCGCTGGCCATAACCTCGGCGCGGCGTGCCGGATCCTGCGCCGGTGTGTTGAAGGAGATGGTGATCACGTGCAGGCCACGCTTGGAAACTTCCTTCTCCATTTGGGCGGCGGTGATGTCGTAGGTCTTGAGGATCTGAGGAAACTGCGTCACCCGGACCCCGATAAAACCGGTGTCTCGCATGATGTCGAGGATGTCGGTGAAGGGGCCCCTGGGGAAGGAGTTCCAAAGATTGGTCCCCAGCGCCCAACGGATGTTCTTGTTGGCCGGAAGACGGCTGGCCGCGCGTGCCAGCGAGCATGCCATAAGAGTCAACGCGGTGCGGCGAGTCATGGTTGAATGTTAACGTGGGTTTTCTCGGAAGTCAAAGGTGCCGGTCGAGCCGGCTTGCCCATTCCCTACCAGCTATATCTGCCGGGAGCCTGGACGAAAGATGCGAAACGACGGCGCAAGACCGGAGTGCCTGAACCCATCGGCTTTCGAACGAAACCGCAGATCGCCGTTCGCTCGAGACTGAAGGGCGGACGGTTTCAGTACGCGCCCTTAACGCCCGAGTTGGCGGCGGAGTACCGCCAGTCCCCAAAGGTACTTGGCGCTGAGAAGTTCTTCCCGGCCAGGAAGGGGACCAAAGGGGAGCGCCGGCGAGTGGAAGGCAGTTTTCGGACTCTGCTGGAGGCCGCCAAGATCCTGGGGCACTCGAACATCAAGATGACGGAGAGGTACGCCAAGCTCGCGAAGAACCTCATCGCGCGGACCGGATTGACGGCCTGCGAGCTGTGGAAACTGATGGACAAAGGTGATGGGGAGCAGTCTGCGGGGACGTTGTGATGTTCCCTTATTGCTCCCCGAGGTGATTTTGGCCGTTTTTGGCTTCTGCTAAGTGCTTTAGAATGTGGTGGCCAGGGACGGCTACCCACAGCATTCGACACTTCTTTCTATCCCGCTGACTGACGTCTACCTCGACCCCAGACTCGATTTGAGGTAGACAATGTTGCAGTATAAGTCCTTGTCTTTGAATGTGTTGTCAACTCTCGGGCCGAACCGAGCGCGTTCGCAGTGCAGTAGGCGAGCGGCCGCGCCCACACGGATTGCGACGGCAGGTCCTGGCTGCAGCCGCACGAAGCGACGGGGACGGCCATGAAAAGGGCCGCGGTGTACGTTCGCGTCTCCACAGCCAACAAATCTCGGCAGGGTGACGCCGTTGTTTTCGATCAGAATCCCGAAGTGCAGGAGCAGCCACTCCGGGACCTCGTCGCCCAGCGAGGTTGGGCTGTCCATCACGTGTACTCGGACCGTGCTAGCGGGGCTGCAGACAGCCGTCCTGGTCTTGACGCGCTGATGGGGGATGCGCGACGCGGCGCGTTCGACGTGGTGATCGTCTGGCGCTTTGACCGGTTCGCCCGTAGCGTCAGGCAGTTGATTCTAGCGTCGGAGGAGTTCCGCAGCCTGGGCATCGATTTCATCTCGCATCAGGAAACGCTGGACTCGTCCACGCCCATGGGGAAGGCCATGTTCACTTTCATTGCGGCCTTGGCAGAGCTGGAACGATCACTGATCAAGGACCGAGTCATTGCCGGGCTCGAGTACGCCCGAAGGCATGGGACGGAATCCGGCAGGCCCATAGGGAGGCCCAAAGCGGTCTTCGACCGGTCTGCTGTCGCGCGACTGCGGGCAGAAGGGAAGAGCTGGGGCCAGATCGCCCTTATCCTCCACACTAGCGTCGCATCGGTCAGACGCGCCTGGCTGGCGAGCCTCCAGGAATAGAACGCCCCAAACCTCAGGCCGTTGCCGGAAACTATGCCAAAAACTCCCTGAACCGGTTTTGGATGATGTTCCACGCGTCGGAGAGGACTCGAACTCCTCGCGTTCAGCCTGGGGATGTGGCCCATTGCGCCTGTGGCTCGTGTGGCAACGCTGCCAGAGACAACCGTCCTCCCAAACCCATTCCGGATCCCAGGCTCATTCAATGGCCAGTCAAAACGTTGGCGTTCTGGGACGACGGGCCTCTGCTCTCCATCTTTGACTTGGGACCACGATGTCCTCGTCCCTCACGCCTCTGAACACGAAAGGATCGGCCCTCAATCCGAATTAGGCTTGCTGGAGTGCTGTTTCCCTCATGCGCAGATCCGTGATCTTCAGATCCGATGGCTTGGATGCGGTGCGTGTGTTTTGAAGCGCGGCGTCCAGGGTCTCATCGGCCCAGAACGTCGCTCCCAGGGACACCGCTGCCCCCTTGAGGAACGCGCCGGCCCGCAAGCTTCTTCAAGGATTCTCTTGCCACCAACAAATAATCCGCCACAGTCCAAATCATGACGACAGGGCCGCCTGCAGCATTGCCCTGGCATAACCTACGTTGAAAGCGAAAGCGGCGTAGCCTCCGCCGCCCGGGTATTGCGCGTGGAAGTTGGGTCGTTCGCGGTCGTAATCGATGGCGCGCGGATGCTCGGGGTAGATCAGGCGCGGGTATTTCTGTCTCACCAGTTCCTTCATGACCAGGAACATGTTGTTATCCCCTTCATCGATAAACACTTCGGAGTATTTCTCATACGGCTTCCGCACGCGAACGTTTCGGTAGTGGACGTGGTTAATGCGGTCTCTCGATCCGAAGTAACGGCACACTTCCACCGGATCCTGCCCCATCTCCCGTGTCACGCCGCAATCGTACGTGATCCCGTTTGACGGGCTCTTTACGATGTCAACCAGGTGCTTCCATCCTTCGACGGAGCCCATGAGCTGGCCCGACCCGCGGCTGAGAGGAGCCGGCGGGTCGTTGGGGTGCAGCGCCAGACGCACGCCGGATTGCTCGGCCACCGGGACCACCGCCTTCAGAAAATACGTGATGTTGGCCCACATCTCATCCAAGCTGTGGGCACCCTGTTCCGGAAGCGGCGGCAGGTCCTTCATGCGGTCGTAATCAAAGGCGGTATAGCCAGAACCGGCCCTTCCGGTCTCCTCATAGTAGCCCTCCGAGGCCCGGTGCGCATACCAGTTGTACTCCACTACTGGAATCCCAACCCGTCCGGCCACGCGTATGGACTGCATGACCTTCTCGATCTCTTCATCGCGGCCAGGTCTGCCATAGACAGCGTTCTGGAATCCGCCGATCATCAGTTCGGCCAAGATGAGACTGCCGGCCTTGACGCGGCCCATCATGTCGCGGAGCTGGCCTTCCTCCCAGGGAAGCGTCCTCGGCCCGCTGGTGAACACATAATCGACGCCTAGTTGCTTCACCCGGCGTGCGCCTGCCTCGTCAATGCCGCCCGCCGAGAGGCTGTTTGTCCCCAGTTCGAGGCAGATCTTGGGCGTGTTTTTCACCTCGACACGAGGCCCGGGGACATCCGCCGCGGAAGTCATCGAAGTTGACAGGGCTGTTGCACCTGCGAGTTGGATCGCCTGGCGGCGCGAAATACTGGAATCCATGTTCAGACTTCCTCCTTTTCTGTTGCCACTGCGACCTCGACGAAACCTGTCTTGGCACCTGTGCCCATGGTTGGGTGGAAACGGAAACGTCCACAATACCGTGTCAAGCCAACCTCACGATTCCAGGGCTGCCTGCAGCATGGCTCTGGCGTACGCCACGTTGAACACGAAACCGCCGTACCCACCGCCGCCCGGGTAGCCTCCGATGGGGCCCCTGTCACGGTCGTAGTCCAACGCCCGCGGATGTTCAGGGTAGATCGTCCGCGTGTACTTGTTCCGCACCAGTTCCTTCATCACACCGAACATGTCCACCTGGCCTTCATCTACGAAAACTTCGGTGTACCTTTCGTATGGTTTGACCACGCGCACGTTGCGGAAGTGCATGTGATTGATGCGGTCCCGGCTGGCAAAGTAGCGGCAGACCTGCACCGGGTCCTCGCCCATCTCCCTGGTCACTCCACAGTCGAACGTAATCCCATTCGCGGGGCTGTTCACGATCGAGATGAGTTTCTTCCACCCCGCGACCGACCCCATGATCTGCTGGGAGCCGCGGCTGATAGGGGCCGGGGGATCGTTGGGATGCAGGGCCAGCCGGACACCCGCCTTGTCGGCCACCGGAATTACCGCTTTCAAGAAGTAGGTGATGTTGCTCCACATCTCATCCAGGTTGTGGGCGCCCTCGTTCGGGCGGGGCGGCAGATCCTTGAAGGGGATCTCTTTGCCGTTCTCGTTGTACGGGCGTTCATAGTCGAAGCCCGTATACCCGGCCCCGGCCCGTCCGGTCTCCTCGAAATAGCCTTCCATGGCGCGATGGGCGTAGAAGTTGTACTCGATCACCGGCAGCCCGGCCTTGCCCGCCGCCTGGACCGATTGGATGAGGTTTTCGATGTCCGCGTCCCGCCCCTGTCTGCCGTAGATGACGTTGGCGGGAATGCCGATCATTGTGTTGTACAGCGTCAGGCCAGCCTTTTTGGCGCGGTCGATGCTGGCACGTATGTTCGCTTCCTGCCAGGGGACGCCCCCTCCTCCGCCGCCTATGATGTAGTTCACGCCGAGTTGCTTGATGCGCTGGAGGCTGGCACTCTGATAAGCTTCACCCATTCCGCTTCCGCGGCCGCTCCTGCCCTGCTGACCTCCCGCCGGCACCGGCCCGCCGCCATCCCCGCTGCCCAAGCAGAGCTTCGGCGTGTCCGGACCCTCGACAACCGGCCACTGCTTCGCAGTGGCAGCCGCCAGGTTGATGGAAGGCACCAGTGCCGATGCGCCAGCGCACCGCATCAGACCCCGTCGAGATATTCTGAAACTCATAAAAAGGTCCTCCTTAGACCTTGATTCGTTCTTCGCTCTCCACCGGTTTCCGGGGTGGCCGGGAAGTCTCGCAGGCGATAGCAACGGTGATCCCACCTGCGGCTGACGACGCCGCGATGAGTCCGCGGCGGCCAAACATTTCCTTGGCCCTGTTCGCTTATGACTCCAAAGCTGCCTGCAGCATGGCCCGAGTGTAGGCAACCGTGAACACGGTGCCCGCGTACCCGCCGCCGCCGGGATAGCCGCCGATAGGTCTGCCGCTCAGCTTGGCGTACTCGCGGTCATAGTCCAGCGCGCGCGGATGCTCGGGATAGATCGTGCGAGAGTACTTGTTCCGTACCACCTCCTTCATGACGGCGAACATGTCCACCTGGCCCTCGTCGATCGACACCTCGGTGTACCGCTCATAGGGCTTGACCACGCGCACGTTGCGGAAGTGCATGTGGTTGATGCGGTCCCGGCTGGCAAAGTAGCGGCAGACTTCGACCGGGTCCTCGCCCATCTCCCTCGTCACTCCGCAGTCGAAGGTGATCCCGTTCGAAGGGCTGTCCACAATCGAGATGAGTTTCTTCCAGCCTGCCACGGTCCCCATGATTTGCTGGGACCCGCGGCTGATGGGCGCCGGCGGATCGTTGGGGTGCAGGGCCAGCCGGACACCCGCCTTCTCGGCCACCGGGATCACGGCTTTCAAGAAGTAGGTGATGTCATTCCACATCTCATCGAGGTTGTGGGCGCCCTCCTCCGGCAGCGGCGGCAGGCCCTTCATCTTCTCGTAGTCGAATCCGGTGTGCCCTATGCCGGCTCTTCCAGTCTCCTCAAAATAGCCCTCCATGGCCCGGTGCGCGTAAAAGTTGTACTCGATCACCGGGAGGCCCGCCCTGCCGGCCGCCTGAACCGACTGCCTGACCTTGTCAATCTCCTCGTCGCGGCCGGGCCGTCCGTAGATGGTGTTGTTGAAGCCGCCGATCATCATGTTGTATAAGGTCAGACCGACGGCCTTGCACCGGTCCATACTAGCGCGGATGTCTGCCTCTCTCCAGGGAAGAGATCCACGCTGCCCCCCGCTCCGCGCTGGCCCTGGCCCCCTGCTGCACGCTGGGCAAGACCTCCTCCGACTACATAGTCCACGCCAAGTTGC
The DNA here is from genome assembly GCA_963798455.1 of Bryobacterales bacterium. Classification (GTDB taxonomy): domain Bacteria; phylum Acidobacteriota; class Terriglobia; order Bryobacterales; family Bryobacteraceae; genus CAWCTD01. The sequence continues at coordinate 385,464 of CAWCTD010000003.1, read as the reverse complement.
TTGACCCGCCGCAGGGCGGCTTCGTCGCCCCCACCCCCCAAGCAGATCTTGGGCGTATTGGGCCCTTCGACAATCGGCCACTTTGGCGTTGCAGCGGCGGCTGCAAAAGATGGCGCGAATGCCGTCGCGCCAGCGACTTGCATCAGATTCCTTCGTGACACTTGATGGTTCATAGGTCTTTCCTCCATAGCACCAACGGGGCAGGACGCAGATCAAGCCCCAGATTTCGCAGCAGCACCTACCACCACACCTGAAGTGCGTCGGCGGCGCAAAGGCCTCACCAACCTGAGAGTGTTCAAGCGAAGCGGTCTTCGTATAAGGGGGTCGTCCACCCCAGGTTGAACGGCAGTTCCTTCATGGGCCCCTGCCACATCAGCTCGCGTTCAATGTCCGAGTGCATACGGTAAGGTTTTCGGACCGACGCGATGGGCGCGCCTACCACGTCGATCTTCGAGAGGTCGTACTGGCCCACCCCAAGTTGGCCGCAGTATTTCAGGTAGCCGAGATACTCTGGGTCCATGCCCATAGCTTCCGCGCCCACTCGGTCCGCCGCAATGTAATCCGCGGATGCTATGGCGATTCTGGAAGGCACCGGCGTACCGGCGTTGGGGCCGTTCCCTTCCATCCCCTCAAAGCCATCGATCAAGGTCGCCCCCCAGTGCGGCTGCATTCTCTGAGCCGTCAGAAGCATGTTGTAGTGCGTCTGGCGAAGGCCCACGTGGAACTTGCGCTTTTCATTCCATCTCGGCGTCTCCTTGGGAGCCTGGTGCAGTGGGGCCCCCAGGATCATGTTCTTCAGCGACATGCTGGCGATCACGGTGTTGTGCGTCTTGAGCATGCAGGAGCAGATAACGAACGCTTCGGGATCGAGCAGCCTCGCCGCCAGGCGAATGGGCACAATGTGGAGGTCGGCGTCGAGTAGCGCGATCCTCTCGAACTTGGCTTCCTCATTCAGGTCGATCAACTTCAAACTCTGCTTGGAGTACTCGGAGGGCAGGCGGGTGTACTTAAAGTTCTCGTATGCCTCCCAGGTTTCGCCGGCCGACGATTCAGCCACCACAACTGGTCCCTTAAAGCGCTCGGACAGGTAGTCCAGGATCCCGCGAAGAGCGTCAGCATGAGTCGCGGCAAGCTGGTTCACGGTGTTGACGTCGTTGGGTTTGATGACGGCGTACTTCTTCTGTTTCAGTCTCGGCTGAAGCTCTTTGTCGATGGCCATCAGCGCAGCATAGGCGTTCTTGCGGCGGTCCTCGCCTTGGATGATCGACACGGTAGAGCGGCGTGTAAGTTCGGGGAATGTTTCCGGATGCCCGACCACCCGGGGACGGGGTGCACCTGAAGTCGCCTGCTGCTGAGCTACCGCAGCTCCACCACGCAGCAGAAGCCCTGCTCCAGCAAGGCGGAATACGTCTCTGCGAAGCCAGTATTCATGCATATTGTTCTACTCTATTCAGTCTCAAGCCAAGCGCCGAAGGCTATAAGGTCAAGACGCCCGTCAGCCGCAACGCTTCGGAGTACATGCCGCAGACGTGGTAGCAATCGATCCCGTTCTTGAAGAGCCTAGCCTCCTCGGGCGGCGTCTTCGGGTCGTAGTATGTGCTGAAGCAGCCGCCATACTGGGCATCCATGAAATGCTCTTTGAACGTCCCCAGCGACTTATCGAAAGCCGCCCATAGCTCGTTGTGGCCGTGAAGCGCCGCCCAGTTCATTAACGCACGCAGAAATTCACACTGCTGCCATAACCCCTTCGGCGCTTTCACCGGGTTGCCCTCGTAATCGCCGTTGGAGAAGATGCCGCCGGTCTCGGGATCATAGGCGGCCTTCATGCCGAAACTGAGCAGCCGCTCCCCGTATAGTTGCAGGTCGCGCCGGGGAAAACCTTTGTCCACCGCCAGGCTCCACAAGTACGCCCACTCAAACTGATGCCCCAGGTCTGGATGGCCCCGCTGGCTTTCGGGGAGCGGCTTCCATTCGGCGTCATAAAACTCCGGCAGATAACCACCCTTCTCCTGAAACAGCTTGGTGAACATGGCGTTTGCATGAGCTTCCGCCTCTGCGAACACCTCCTTGGACCCCGTGGCGTCGTGCAACGCCAGCAGCGCTTCGAACAGGTGCATCATCGGGTTCTGAGTGTTTGTCCCGGAGGCCGGCTGCGGCAATGCCTTTGCCGCCGCGCCCTCTCTCCTCATTGGGCCACCGCGGGTTGGCCTTGGCGGTTGGCTGAAATCCCGTGTCGTCCCAGGTTTGAAAAAGCCGGCTTTGTCCCTGAGGCCCTTCTTCATGTCGGCCCAGGTCTCTAAAGCCGCCTTACGATACTTCTCGTCCCGCGTGACCCGCGCCGCATGCGAAAAGCCGAAGATCGCGAATGCCGTGCCGTAGCTGTCCTTTCGGTCGTCCGCCACCTTGCCATCCGGGGAGACGCTGAAAAACAGACCGCCGTACTGGGTATCGCGAAAATTCGCCAGCGTAAAATCAGCGATCCGTCTTACCGATTGAAGGTAGGCCGCGTCACGGGTCAGGTCATAGCCTCTGGCCCGCATGAACATGTGGCGGCCCTGGGAGGTCAACGTGGCGATCTGCTCCCCCGTGGCGCGCCACTCACGGTCTATCCTCTGCTGCACGAAGCCGCTGGGCAATTCCGCGGATTTGAACCAGTGTTGGATTTCATCGGACAGCGCCTTGCGGAACCAATCCGCGTCGATATGCTGGCGCACTGCAGCCGAAGGCGTCACCCGCTGGGCTGGCGCCACCCGACTGCCTAATAAAGCCCCAGCTCCGGCGAACTGAAGCAGGTTTCTGCGTGAAATGGCTTCTGGCATGACGTTTTATCCTCGTTTCAGCATCCTGTTAGACAGCTATTGCGGTGCACACTCCGGTTGGGACCGGAGTGTGCCTCGCAGCCAATCAGAAGATGAACTTGATTCCTAACTGGACGTTGCGTTCGTTGCCCTTCTGGGTAATGACTCCGAAGCTGCCGGACCGCGGATTGGTCCCCGGATTTTGCAGCAACGGATGATTCGGGAAGTTGAAGGTTTCCAAACGGAATTCCGCCCGGACCCGCTCAAGCGGTTGAAATCCCTTAAAAAGGGCCAGATCCCAGTTGTCGAAATATGGTCCCCTCAGGATGTTGTATCCGCAGTTTCCCCACGTACCGGCCGCGGGCTGGGCGAAGGCAGCCTTGTTGAACCATGGTAGACCTACACCGGTCGGACCGGAATACGCGGGGGACCCCACGCAATTCCAGACTTGGGCGCTGCCACCGCTCACGCCCGCCATGTCCGTGCCATCCGTTACCGACAGCGGAGTTCCGGACCGGAACACAGTCACACCGGAAACCTGCCATCGCGACAGGAGCTTGGCCGCCAGGGTGGTTGAGTTTCTCAGGATCGGCAGCTCATAGATATAGTTGACGGTGAGATTATGCGGATAGTCGTCCGAAGACAAAGAGCGTGGGAACTGGTTGGCGTTCCACGGCGTGGTAATGTTGTAAATGTACTTCGACCAAGTGTAGGCCAAGCCGAATCCCAGACCGTTGCTAAAACGCCGCTCGAGGGTTATCTGAAGCGCGTTGTAGCTCGAATGCCCGTCCGTCGCATACTGATTTAGGCCTGCCAAGCCGAGGTACGGCCGCATGGCATTGGGCTGGATGGTCGGATTCCTCGTGATCGTGCCGAGAGCCAACTGGTTGAGGGCGCGAGACCGGCCCAAGTTCATCCCGATCTTCCCCACGTAGGAGACGTCAAGCACGATGGTCCCCGGCAATTCGCGCTGGATCGACACGCTGGTGCTGAACGCAGTCGGGTACTTTTGGTTGAGATTGAACCCGGAATTGCCGACCGGAGCCTGGAGCGCCAACCCTATCGCGCCGCCCGGGTTGTCCACGCTGCCGTAGCTGTTGGAGTAACTGAGGCGGTCCGGATTCTGGCCTACCGTGCCGCCATACATGTTGTCCCTCGCGTGGAATATACCGGCGCCCCCGCGAAACACAGTCTTTTTGCCCATGCGGTAGGCGATGCCAAGGCGCGGCGCGAAGGCGTTGCTAGAGCTGTTATAATACCCGAGCGGCAGGTTGTGGAACATGCGCTGCACGTCCGGCAAGAAAGCCGCCATAGCGCGTCCCTGGGCTTTGTCGGGAATACCGGTGCCGAACTTGACAAGTCCATTGTACGCATCGCCGGAGGTGATGTAACCGGTAACCGGGTCCACCTGCGCCGCCTTCGCCGGGTCGTAATAGGCGGGGACGAAGTTGGTTTGATCGTTCCATTCTGCGTGCCACGGCTGCTGCTTGGTATAGCGCACGCCCATCTCCAGCGTGAGACTGGGAGTAACTCTCCAGGTATCTTGGGCGTAGGCATCGAAGGCCCAACTAATGAGTTGGGTGGATATATGGGGACCGCTCTCCGAATACGAGGTGTAATTTCCTAGCACGACATTGCCAAGGGCAACGCCGGTTGTATTGGGCAAGCCCGTGTCCGAGAAGGAAAAGGACCCGGCCTCACCACCCGTTTGCTCGCCATTGTGCTGCCGCCCATGCTCGATCACCGCGCCGAACTTGAACGTGTGATTATTCTTCGCGACCCACGTGAAATTGTCGATCAGCTGGTGGAACGGACCGGACGACACTGCCCCCGGGCTCCCGCCGCTTATCCCGGTGATGCCGGTCATGCTGGCGCTGGGGATTATGTAGGACATGACCTTGTCTTTATCCGGATAGACATGAGGGAAGTTAATCCCATATAACCTTCGATCGTACTTTTCGACACCTTCCTCCGGATAAACGGTGATATGCACAATGTCCGTGCCCGCGGCGTATGAAACGTCATTCACCAGCGTCGGTGTGATGGTACTCGTAAGGGAAACCGTGCCGGTCATGTTTGGCCGCGTCCAGTACCTGTTGAAGCGGTCCAGGCCGCTTACGTTGTTGGTGCTCGAGTAAGTACCCGAAAACGGCGTGAATTCTTCGTACCAATAGTACGTCCCGGCGAAGGTGATCTTGTTATTGCCCTGGTAATAATCCCAGTGCGTCGTGTCTTTCCATTGGTTGACCGGGTCCGGTTCCGACTGAATCACGTTGAGGTTGCCTATCTGGTATCCCGGTGTCGGAGCCGGATACGAGTTCAGAATGCCGATCCCATTCGGGCTTTGCCGGTTGGCAGGGATGATGTTGTTTGGAAAAGGCGCGCTGTTGTTGGTGGGATCTTTGATGGTCTTGACGGCGTTGAAAAAGGGATTGGAAGAACTCAGCAGTTCGCTGAAATCCCCGCGGCGCATGGCCAGAGACGGGACCGTGTTGGTGGTCGTGTAAGTCGCGCGCCAATACATCCACTCTTCCGAGAAAAAGAAAAACAACTTCTTCCGGTCCGTGTTGAACACCTTGGGGATCACGAAGGGACCGCCCAGGGAGAAGCCCGGCTGGTTCCAGCTCAGGGGCGCCGGATGGGCATTTTGAAATGCCTGGGTGCTAGTATTGCGCGTCCAGCTATTCGCGTCCAAAGCCTTGTTGCGGAAGAACTCGAATAGCGTTCCATGAAAGTCCCGGGTGCCGCTCTTGGTCACGAAACGGACTTGGGCGTCCTTGGCGCGCCCATACTCGGCCGGATAGGTGCTCGTGAGAATCTGAACCTCCTGGATCGCGTCCACGTTGAGGACCCCGAGTTGGGTGTTGCTGTTATAGTCCCCGCGCATCCGCTCGAAGTTGACGCCGTCCACGGTCACGGCATTGCTATGCCCCTGGCCTCCGTTGATTTTCAAGCCCGTGTACATCGTGGCGGGATTGAAGGAATTGAACTGGTCGCCGACCACGCCAGGCTTGATCTCGGCCAGATAAAACGGATTCCGACCATTCATCGCAAGGTCCGTCATCTGCCGGTTCTCGACAATGCCCCCTTGTGCGGCGGTGTCCGTCGCCAGCATCGCGGCGGTCGCAGTCACCGTCACCGATTCCGTCGTCGAGCCCACTTCCAGAACGATGTCCACGTTCGTGGAGCGGGCAGCATCCACGGTGATGTTCGACCGGATGAACTTTTTGAAGCCCGTCGCTTCCGCCGTGACCTCATACTGACCGACAGGTAAATTCACAAAGAGGTACAAGCCGCCGGACTCCGTCTTGGTCGACACGGTGTTGTTGGTCTGGACGTTCCGTGCCGTTAGGGTCGCGCCCGCGATGAGCGCTTGGCTCGGGTCCCGCACTGCTCCCGAAATCTGCCCTCGGTCAAGCTGGGCGTACGCCACGAAGGCGAACGCCAAAACAAACAGCACACAAAGTAATCTGCCTGCAACTGAATGCTGAGTGGCTCGAGAACTCATAATCCCCTTCCAAATATCCCCGGCGAGAACTTCACCATCGCCGCCTTCGCCGTCAATCCCCTGACAACAAGCAAAGAGGGCTAGGCTGACGCACCAGTCGAACTAGAGCGGTATGTCAGCCAGACCCAGCCCGCCCGTCGGGCTGAATACATCACAGGCCCTGAGTTGCAGCAAGATAAACGAAATCACATATTCGCTGAAACCAGTCCCTTCTGGCCGTTCTTGCAGCTGCTCCGGCCTGAAGAGCGTGATCGCTGTAGACCCAATATGTCTAATATCCCTAAACAGTCCCCACGTCAAGCACATTGTGATACGATCCTCCCGTCTTCCGCTGCCGTGCTGAACACCCATAGAACTGTAAGCCTACTGGTTTCAGTGACTTACGCGATACATAAATGCTATGACAACTTTCTTCCACGATACCGCGGACGGCATTTCTTCTGGCAGGCAAATCGGATAATATCAGCGCTGCGGATGAGGCCGAAGGACCGCACTGCCCCACGGGAGACCGGCCTCATCCCTTGTTGAAATCGGCATTCAATCGCGGCCCGCTGCCGCTGCAACCGCTTGTCAGCGTGGCGGAGGTTTGTTGGTTGGAAACAAGGGATCAGCATGGAGACGCGGTCGGCGGTGTCCGCACGCCGTTTGTGGACATTCCCATTGCCACCTACTTCCCGACCAGCGGAGCCGGTGAGCGCCGCGTGTCGGGCCACAAGGTTCTCCTCGATCAGGCGAAGCTTCGGAACCTATGCCAGAATCGGGCGGAGTATGTGGCAAATGTGGCCGAAGAGGCCGACAGCCTCGTCAGCGAGCGCTGGCTGACCCGCGCCGACGCACAGAGTACCAAGTCGGCTGCCGAACAAGCCGACTTACGCTGACGGCCTGTACTTCCATCCTGGTTCCTCCGCGTGGACCGTTAGCGGGATGCGGGCAGCGCCGGCAGCTCTTCCAGCGACCATTGGGGAGCGCCACCGGGCCGACTGGCAACCAGTGCGCCCAGACGATTCGCAAAATCGCCGATCTCGGCGACCGGCCATCCGGCATTGAGGCCGTGGAGAAACGCAGCCGCGAATGCGTCGCCCGCGCCCACGGCATCAGCAACTTGTGTTCTATATCCAGGATTCTCAGCGTATTGATCGCCGGCCAGGACAACGCAACCTCTTTCGCCACGAGTGACACAGACGGCTTTCCATCCGAGGCGCGACGTGCAATCCCGGCAGAACGCTTCCAAGGTGACGTGGTCTGTTCCAAGCATCCCGCTAACGGCGCTCGCCTCGGAGTCATTCAGCTTCACCACGTCCGCCCGCCGGAGCAGTTCGAGAACCAACTCGGGAGTGTAGCAGTCCTTCCGCAGGTTCACGTCGTAAAAACGTCCCGCCCTCGGCGCGGCTTCCATCGCCTTCACCACCGCGTCTCGCCCGCGCGGGTACATGGAAAGCAGGGTGCCGTAACAGATCCAATCCGGATTCAGCGAGGCGAGCTGCGCCCGCGCGGGCTCATCCAGGGTGATTGAATCGTAGGCGGCCGGACGCTGGATCACGAAACAGGGCTGGCGGTCATGATCCAACGTGACCCTCACGATTCCGGTGTGAAACTCGCTTGAGCGCTGCACAAAATCCGTCGACAGGCCCGATGCGCGTGCTGCTTCCAGCGCGCGGTCTCCACGCTCGTCATTGCCAACGGCACTCACCAGGAATGCCTGGTGCCCAAGGCGCGAGACGTGCACGGAGAAGTTCAGCAGGGCGCCGCCAAGTTGCTCCTCCTCTCCGATAACGTCCCACAGAATCTCGCCGATGTTGAGTAGCCGCATAATCTCGTTTGACCCGAGGCTGGTGGGCCCTGGAAGAAAGCCCATTAACTTGCTGCGTTTTCAACGCGGCCCGCCGGCTCTTGCTCTCCGATGTCGAAAGGTAGATGGTACCCTTGTGCAGGGCTCAAAGCAATGCCGGAACTGCCACAGTCATGGGAAAGTTGCTATATCCATTATTCTCCTGCTAAGCCACTTGGAATCAGTATGAAATCTAGATGTCATCCTGACGATGCAGCCAAACCTGTTCTGGTAGCCATCAGACTGTGGTTGACGATGCGACCCAGAGGTTATATACATAGTGGGGGAGTTGCGTGGCATCGATGTGTGAAGATGGACTCCATGCTGAATCGGGGACTTTGGGCCCGCCCGGCTCTTGGTTCTCGGCTCGTAACCGGGTTTCCAGGCTCCACCGCAAGGTAACTGCAGCACGGAAATTTTGCACTTGTACAGAGACATGATGATAGGGAATAGTCCGAACTTCATCCTGATGAAGCTGTTGTCGATCGGTGCGTCCGCCTTGGCGTTGGGCGTGCGTGCAGCGTCCCCGCGGCGAAGGAACAGTTCTCCAGTCGGCCCGCAGCCGCAAAGACCGCCCCGGGAGGTAGAATTCCACAGCCGTCGCGCAATCCAAGTCGAGAACGACACTGTTCGTGTCACGATCACGGTTGAAGGCGGCCATGTCGCAGAGATCCTGCACAAGCCCACAGGCACGAACCCCCTGTGGATTCCCCATTGGCCGTCCATTGAGCCTTCCGCCTACGACCCTGCGATCCACCCCGAATACGGCGTGATCGATGAGGCCCGGCTGCTCGCTGGGCTTATGGGACACAGTCTCTGTTTGGACACTTTCGGCCCGCCAAGCGAGGCAGAAGCGGCGGCGGGAATGCCCGTTCATGGTGAGGCACCCGTGGCACTCTATACAGTCTCGTGTGACGGCCGCTCGATAAGCCAGGACGCGATGCTCGAAAGGGCACAGATAAGGTTCAGGCGGCAGGTCTGCCTCGCTCCACATGGGGGTGTGGTCCGGTTCACGGAAAGCCTTGAGAATCTCTCTCCTTCCGATCGGCCGATTGCCTGGACCCAACATGTGACACTCGGGTCTCCGTTCCTGGAACCCGGCGTGACCCAGTTCCGAGCGACGGCGACCCGGTCGAAGGTGATTGGTGCGCAGTTCAACGACAACCAGGGCTTCCAGAAAGCCGACGCGGAGTTCCTCTGGCCTTATTGCCCTCGGAAGGACGGGGGGACGACGGACCTTCGTTCCTGCGCTTCCGAACCGATGTCGGGCGGCTTTACGGCTCACTTAATGGACCCGGAGCGTGCGCAGGCCTCGTTCCTCGCGTGGTGCCCGCGGACGAAGGTGCTGTTTGGCTATGTCTGGCAGCGGAAGGATTTCCCTTGGCTCGGACGCTGGGAGGAGAACCACTTGCGCACGGCGCCGCCGTGGAATGGGCGAGGTCTTGCCTGTGGCATGGAGTTTGGCGTTTCCCCGTTGCTGGAATCACGCAGGCGAATGGTGGAGCGCGGCCGTCTGTTCGGCGTGCCTGCGTACCGGTGGCTTCCCGCCAAGAGCTGTCTGGCTCTTGAGTACTGCGCGTTCGTAACTGCTGCGGAGTCTATTCCGGAATCTGCCGGTTGGGACGGGCTATACTCGGTGACCTTCGCATAGTGCGGGAGCAGGCAAGACACGGGTAATCACCCATGGAGAACTTCCTCGCAGTGCGTTGGTTCGGACGGCTCCGCAGACTGGTCCCGGGTGGGGCGATTGCATGCTTGGCGCCCGCGCTGACACAGCGTGTCGTGACGCCTGTGCCGCAAGTCACTGGCCCAATTTCGGTGACCCTATGGTCTTACCCATTCGGCTACGCTTGGAACATCGACTTGGCCAAGGCCCCCTACGCGGAGCAGGAGTTCTTTGTCAGCGGGCGTGGCAACGTGTACCAATACGCACCAGATGGAACAGTCAGCGTTCGAACTCCCAACGTGCCCTACACCACGCGGCTCCTGGTACGCCGGCCTGTCGACCCGAAGCGGTTCAGTGGAAGGGTAATCGTCGAGATCATCAACATGAGCCGGGGTTGGGACCTCGATGTCCTGTGGCAGGCGCAGCATAGGTACTTCCTCAGAAATGGCAACGTCTACGTCGGCGTCGCCAGCAAGCCAAACGCAGTGAAGGCGCTGAAGACGTTCGATCCCGAACGATACGCTCCGCTGTCCTGGCCCAACCCGCTTCCCCTCAGCGACCCGGCAAACTGCACGACCATCGGCATGCGGCCCGGAGATTCCTCCCGAGAAACAGAAAACGGGCTGGTATGGGACACACTCAGCCACGTGGGCGCGGTGGTAGAGAGTAGTCCGCCGCAGGCACTGCTGGCTGGACTGGCGGTGCGGCGTTCCTGTCTTATCGGCTACTCACAGTCCTGGATGTTCCTCAAGACCTATATTGGGGCCATCTATCCGCTGGCCAGCCTAGAGAACGGCAGGCCCATCTACGATGGCTACATGGTGGGCGCGGCGCCGTGTCCTATCTCCCTCAGCCAATGTGGACCTCAGATCGAAGCGAGTGACTCTGAAGTGCCCAGAAGGGCGTGGATCTCCGCGCCAGCAGGCAACGAGGCGGTATTGGTGGTCACTCCTGGGGCCTCGCACCCCAGGCGGAGTAGCGCGGGGACGTAGTTGAGTGAACAGCATTGAGTCTAGCCACGCCCCGCCGCTTCCGTTCTGGAGAGGCGGCGGAGCCGCCGGATATGGTCAAGCATTCTTGCAGGGTACACGAACATGAGTGCACAGCCCACAACAAGCGCCCCACCGAAGCTGTTTGCCGCCGGTTACGTCCTGCCCTTTGTCCTGGTCACGGCGCTGTTTTTCTTCTGGGGAATTCCCAACAACCTGAACGATGTCCTGATCAAGCAGTTCATGAAGTCGTTCGAGATGAGCCGTTTTCAGGCGGGTCTGCTCCAGTCCGCTTTCTACATGGGGTACTTTCTGCTGGCCATGCCGGCGGCCCTGATCATGCGGAAGTACAGCTACAAGACGGGGCTGGTGATCGGACTGCTGCTTTACAGCGCCGGCACGCTGCTGTTCTGGCCCGCGGCGGTGGTGCGGCACTACGGCTTCTTCCTGTTCGCCCTGTTTGTGATCGCCAGCGGGCTGTCTTTCCTGGAGACGGGCGCCAACCCGTTTGTCGCCATGCTGGGCGACCCCCGGACCTCCGAGCGGAGGTTGAACTTCTCGCAAGCCTTCAACCCGTTCGGCTCGATCACGGGGGTGCTCATCGGCACCGTCTTTATCTTCTCCGGGATCGAGTACGACCAGGCGCAGATCGCGGCGCTCAAGGCAGCCGGAACATATGACGCCTACCTGCAGCACGAAACCATGAGGGTGGTGGCCCCCTACCTGGTTCTGGGCTGCGTGGTCTTCGTGTGGGCCTTGCTGATCATGATGACCAGGTTCCCGAAGATCGCGGAGGAGGCCGACTCGGCGGAGGGGCGGCACAAAGGACGCTTCACGGACCTTTTCAAGCATCCGCACTTCGTCAAGGGCGTGCTGGCGCAGTTCTTCTACGTGGGCGCACAGGTGGGAACCTGGAGCTACTTCATCCAATACGTGCAGGACTATACCCGCCAGCCGGAGAAGATTGCGGGCTACTTCCTGACAGGGACGCTGGTGGCATTCTGCGTGGGGAGGTTCTCGGCGACGTACCTGATGAGCTTCATTCAGCCCCGCACGCTGATGGGGATGTACGCGTTCGCCAATGTGGCCCTGGTCGCCGTGGGCGTGCTCCATCCTGGCTGGGTGGGGATGTGGGCCATCTTCCTGACCAGCTTCTTCATGTCGCTGATGTTCCCCACGATTTTCGCCTTGTCGATCAAGGAGCTTGGCCCGAACACGAAGCTGGGCGGCTCGATGGTGGTGATGGCGATCGTCGGGGGCGCGGCCTTGACGCCTTTGATGGGCCTTATCTTCGATCGCACCAGAAGCATGGCGCTGGCGATGCTCGTGCCGCTGCTGTGTTACTTGTACGTCGCCTATTACGCTTTCGTCGGCTCGAAGGTCCGCACCACGTCCGCGGCGTAGCGCGCCACGCTCGCGGGCATAGCCCGAAAGGGGGGGCGATATCACTGTGATTCCCACAAGTCTCATCCCGCATTTCCGTTTTGAACAGGTACTGATAACTTCTTGATGGCGTCCGACGCCTTTATTCATGCGGGTTTCGATGTGATAAAGGCGTTTTGGAGGTCAACACCCAATGGGTGAAAGACAAAATCAACCATTCCAACTCTCGTTCAACGCGTGCCTCAAGGTTGATTTCCAAGGGTCACGAATCACTTCGGACGGCGGCTTGGTTCTGGTTCGAGAGTTGGATGAGCGGCTGGGCTTCGGCGAAGGAGAAGCGATGCAAACCGCCAGATTATGCGGTCAAGGACGCGATCGTCAGCGAGGTGTTTCTGGAATGCGCTGAAAAGACTGGCTTTCCCGGTTTTGGATCTTTCCGGCCGGGCGAAAACTGCGCTTCGCGGGGTTGAACACGGCTCCACGAGGAAAGAACGCAAGTCGTAGGATTAAAGGACGGCGGCTGGGGGTATACTGAATCGGACTCGGGACTCCAGAACGGAAGTTCCCGCTTAAGCCACTGCTCCAATTCTTGGGGTTTACTTCAGCTTCCTCCTGGCACTTGCGCCCTGCTCCAACTACCGCAATGGCCGGAAGAAGATGTTTGCCTTGAATTCTCTCACCACCAGATGTAGAATCTACTGGGCTAGACATGCGACACTACACGACAAGAAAATGGAGGAGAGAACAATGGTAAGGAACCTTGTGCCACGTGCCATGGTAGTTTCAATTCTGTGCAGCCTATTGCTTACTACTTCTGCGTTTGCGCAATCGGCGGCATCCTTTGACGCTTCTCCGCTGGTCAAACTCGGCGACAATGTAAAATACGGTTCCTACATCATTTATAAAATAGGGCAAGGCATCTATCAGATTAACGACCCCGGCGTCAAAACCGCCATACTCGGGGCCTTTGGCACAGACATGTATCTGATTTGCGGTGAAACAAAGGCGTTGATGATTGACTTGGGCAACAACTATATTGACGGCTATGCCCCGGACATGATAGCGCCGCGAAAGAACGCCGCGGAAGAGTTTCGCACTGTCGTCTACGGCTTAGTGGGCAAACTGCCGCTTGAAATTGCTATCACGCACGCGCATCCGGATCATGATGGCATGACTTCTGCTTTCGCTAATAAGAACGTGACGCTTTGGATGCAGGAAGGGGAAGATATTACCGGACCGAAAAAGCAGCATAATATAGATCCGTCAGTCTATACGAGCTTTACGACTGGCAAGAAATCGTTCGATCTTGGTGGTGGACGCATTGTTGATACCTTTTTGGTCAGGGGGCATAGTAACGGCGGTACGGTGTATATCCTTAAGAAGGACCTGCTGCTTTTTCCGGGCGACGCTTTTGGGTCAGGGTTTGGCCAAGGCTTTTCAGCCGAGCGGCTTAAGATTGCCGCAGAAGACACTCAGAAGTTTGTGGATTATATATTAGCCAACTTTTCCCCCTACGATAGGTACGCGCTGAGGGTTTACGCAGGCCACACCTGGCAGAGTGTTTATGGTGGTTATGCTAGCCAAAACCTCGTAGATCATGTTGATGTGGGATACTTGGATTGGCGTTTCATTCAGAATGTGAACTCGTGCGAGAATGCGATACTCAAAGGCAAGTGGCTTGTTGAAGGTAGTGGGCTTCGCTGGGTGAGCCAGTCGGCCGATTCCAAGAGCACCTTTCCTTTCGCAAATGCAAAGGGATTTATGGTCTATGGCATCGGTGCAATCGTAATACCGCTCGAGGCAGCCTATGAGGCAGCCGGCTTGACGATGCCGAAGTAATTCCCATAGATGATGCTGTCTGCTGCCAAAGGTCTATAAGCCTGGAGTCGGCACACCTGGAATGGAACGATTTCTGACAAGTTAAGACGCGGAAATGTGGTGGAACAGGGTTGGCTAAAAGAGGTCCACGCCTGGTTGACGATCATCCATCGGAATCGCCAGCCGCTGTATTCCTGCTCGCCGCCGGACACCGGTATGGTCAGGGCGTTTGGCACCTTCTTGGTGTGCTCCAGGTGGTCGAACGGACAAGGCTCTTCGAAGTAGACGGTCTTGATCTCCTCCAGCATTCGTCCTGAGTATCTCGGCAGCCCGGTACAAGATCGAGAACCTTCTGGGGGAATTCCGCTGTATAGCATTCTGCCGCCTCCGCTGTTCTTGTCGCCTCTCCGTTCACCTCACCTCGCTTCCCTTGGGCTGGAACAGACGGCGCACCAGATCTGCCAGGCTCTTGCGCCAATAACTCCAGACGTGAGCATAGCCAGGAGTTTCAACATCCACAAATTGAATGCCCTTGGATTTCAGCCACTCCTTCAGCTGACGGCCGGCGGTAACCAGACCGTCCTCAGTGCCGCACGACATGTAGAACAGCCTCAGCTGCGAGTTCGCCTTGGCGTCCAGTTTGCTGAAGATCTCGTCGACTGCCCTGATATTCAACCTCTGCCCAACACCGGGGCCGCGCCCGGCAGCGGCGCCGGGAGCCACTTGAGCCTGGACCATGGCGCCAGGCCAAAGAACGTAGGCTCCGCCGAAGCCGGCCACCCAGGCGAAGCGGTCCAGGTTCCTGAGACCGGTGTACACTGACTGCGCACCTCCCATGGACACGCCCGCGACGGCCCTGTTCTCACGGCCCTGCGCCACGCGGTAGGTCTTATCGACAAAGGGGATCACATCGTTGATGATGCTGTCCGGGAACAGCCCGTAGGTGGCGTCACCTCCCGGTTGGCCGGGCGCTCCGCCCCGGCTGGGGCCGGCCGTGGGGGCAGGCGGAATCACGTCCCGCGTTGCCGTTTGGCTGGCGTGGCCATTGGGCATGACGACGATCATGGGTTTGGCCTTACCTGCCGCGATCAGATTGTCGAGGATCTGGGCGGCGCGGCCCATCAAGGTCCATTCCTCCTCGTCGCCGCCTGCCCCGTGAAACAGGTAAAGAACCGGATACCGGCTGCGGCCGCTTTCGTATCCGGGGGGAGTGTATACCCTCATCCGCCGCGTCAGCTTGAGCGTGGGAGAGGGATACCACACCGCCGAGAGTGTGCCGTGCGGCACGTTGTTCACTTCATACAGCGACGACTCTGCTCCGGGAATCAGTACCGAGTTATCAAAGGGAGTGGCGTTTCGCTTAACCCGGGAGTTGGCCGGGTCCAGCGTCCTGATCCCGTTCACCCGGAACGTGTAGTCCCACAGTTCAGGCTGCAGGGGGCCCACCGTTACGGACCACACACCCCGGGCGTCCTTCGTCATGGGTATGTTTGCGCCATCCGGCCAATTGCCGACGACCGCCGCCTCCGTGGCGTTTGGGTCTAAGAACCGAAAAGTAACCCGCCCATCCGGCAGGACCTCGGGTGAGACTACGCCGCCACCCCGTGGCCCGCCCCCGCGGCCCGCCTGTCCTGCCGGCGGCTGCCCAGCAGGCCCCGCCGGGGCCGCCTGGGGGAATGTTGGCAAAGCCAGCAAGCATACAGAAATCACTCCTGCCCAACATATCCTTCCGAAAATCATGGCTTGTTTGTTGGCTCCTGTCCCAAAAAGTGTGATTACTGATAAGCGTTGTTGCTTCAAGGAGTTGTGGGATTCCCACAGCATCGACGGTCTGCCGTGATGGCGGGATTCGCCATGCTCGGGCCGAGGAAGCGCCGTCATGCCCGGTTCTCATGGCCCCAGGAGAAGCGGGGACCGATTCGGTTCTCGGGGGGACCTCCGATGGCTCAGACAATCCGGCACTCTCTCCAGGCGAATCGAAGAAACCAGCACCTTGGAGGATTGCGGGGACGCTGCACGAGGACACGTGATACCGAGCACACTCACGGGAACCGCCCTGCCTCTCAAGTTTAAGCATCCAGAGCGTCACGTGCCACCACGCTTTTCGGAGAGGAGCCACAATTCGATTGCGGAAATGTCCCGTTCATAACACAGTAGTACTGGCTTCCCAACGACGGCACCTGCGGACAGTCCGCCGTGCGACGGAAGCTGAACTGAAGCGACTTACTAATGGAAAGGCAAGCACCATTCCAGCCTCGGCCCGGCCAATGCCGCGGCTGAGTTCCACATCCTCGATTGCGTCCAGCCGAAGCGGCGCGTGGGAAGGCACTCTGTCCCCGCTGCCCAACGTGCGCGCAGGGCGACCACCACACGTGCAGTGGGCCAGCACGAACTCCGTCTAGGCGAGGGCCTCCTCGACGGCCCTACGCAGATCACCATCGTGATCATTTTTCACTTCGCACTTTTTGTCGAAGCACATTGTGGGGACCTGGCGCACAGCGAAGGCCGGCCAGTGCGGAAGGCCCCCGTGGTTGGGATCACCCGTGCGCGCGAAACTAATCCACGCATTGCTGATCCGGGCGGCTAAGTCCCGGGCCTCGGCTGTGCCCCCGGTGGCAAAGGCGGTGAGGTCGGTGTTGTCGAAGACGTAAGGGACTTCGCTGAAATGGAAGGCCCGCGGCCGCCCATCAAGGACCGGCGTGTGATAGCAGAATAGGTACAGGTATGCCGGCGCCGCGCCTTGGGCGGCCTTTCGTTCGGCCTGCGTCACGGCGTTCGTTCTCACGCTGGAGATCAGGGACAGAACCTCCACAGGCTTTACGTTGGGGTACACTTTCCGGCACGCTTCGATCACGCTCTGGACCTTGTCACCGTATCGCTGCGACGCCCGCCGCTTGAGTTCGTCTTCGCTCATCGATTCGAGTTCCGGGTAGCCCATGCTGGGCGAGAACTCGTTCATCACTGTGCCGATCATCATCGGGATCTGTGCTGAGACGGCCGACGCTGTCGGATCGAAAGGATGGCTAGGAATGGTCTTGCCGTCCACTATCGGCCCCCACCCGATTCTCGGGGCCGTTCCTCGCCGGGCCCCTCCAAAGGGTCCTCCCAAGCCCCCGGTGGGTGCAGGGTTGACTTTCCCCAGCGCGTTCGCGGCAGCATCCATCAAAGTCGTGACCGGCACTGTATGGATTTGCCCGATCTGAGATCTGGTCAACTTGAGTTCTGCGACGATGGCTGCCGCCAATTTGGCGGCATTTTCGGGCGAGCCCAGGCGCAAGGTGGAGCCACTTTGCACCACGGCGCGATGGAACAGACCCTTCGCCTCAGGCATAGCCAAGAGAGTGCTGACCTTCCCGCCACCCCCCGATTGGCCGAAAATAGTCACGTTGGAAGGGTCGCCACCGAAGTTGGTGATATTGTCGCGTACCCACTCCAGGACCGCCACGATGTCGAGCATGCCGACATTACCCGAGTCGGCGTATTTCGAGCCATAGTCCGCAAGGTTCAGAAAGCCGAAGACATTCAGGCGGTGATTGAAGCCGACCACGACGACGTTGCCCCGCCGGCTGAGATTCTCACCGTTGTAGGCCGGGTGCTCGTTTCCCGAGCCGTGCATATAGCCGCCGCCATGTACCCACAACATCACGGGCCGTTTCTTGCCGTCGTTGAGGCCTGGTGTCCAAACGTTGATCCGCAAGCAGTCCTCGCCCTGCTGCCCATCGTCCCACTGGGACAAGAAGGAAAGCTCGTCATTTGCCCACTCGGCCCGTGGCACCCGCGGACACACCTGCCCGTAGTACATGGAACTGCGGATACCGGCCCAGGGTTGTGGCTTCATGCACCGGACGAACCGGCCATCTCCGGCAGTGGTGGCGCCGTACGGAATACCTCTGAATGCGTGAATGCCGCTTCGCGTGTACCCCCGAACCTTGCCAGAAATCGTCTCTGCAACTGCACCCGAATCCGATGCGATGATCAGGGGACTCTGACCGCTCCGACTTGAAGTGGAGGAAGTTGAGCACCCAGATCCAACAAGAATGCCGGCTACTGTGCTGCCGGCAAGTGTAGCCGCTCCCTTGAAGAGTTCTCTCCGGCCGAACTGCATATTGTTCCTTGCGCCCATCGTTACGCTCTCCTTTGCCTCGTGGTGAGGACGTCCCGCCTGTGGTTGCAGGGTTGAAGTAGCAGCGGGTGACTCATTCTATACTACTTTCTGCTTTGAAGTCTAGGCAACTGACGGGACTGTCACCGCAAAGTTGCAATGTCACCTTTTGCCAAAGTAGATATGTCAACTTAGCACAGCCACGCGAGGAGGGTGCGGGAAACACACTACTGATGACCCAAACCGATCGAGACCGGTTGGTGACACTGAAGAAAGCGAAGTTGATTACGCAGCGGCAGTCTGCCGAGGAACTGGGGCTGAGTACGCGCTAGGTGAAATGCTTTTTGAAGACGCTGAAGAAGCGAGGAGACCAGGCGGTGATACACGGGCTGCGGGACAGGCGTCGAACAACCGGACCGCGGAGCAGATCCGCCAAGAAGCGGTCGCGATTCTGAGTTTGGATGTGCACCGGGGGTTTCGGGGCGACGCTGGCGAGCGAATACCTGGACATGAGGCAGGGGATTGAAATCAGTCGCGAGACGGCGCGAACTCGGATGCGGGCAGCGGGGCTATGGCGTGGCCAGAAGCTGCGGGTCGAGCAGGCGCACCTGTTTCGGCCGCGGGTTAGCCCGTGTGAGGAACTGCTGCAGTGCGACACCAGCGAGTACGACTAGTTGGCGGGCAGAGGCGGGACGCGCTATCTGATCGCGATGATCGATGACGGCACAAATCGGCTGGAAGCGCGCTTTGTGGCCAGTGACTGGACCTGGGAGAACCTGCGATCGTTGTTGCAGTAGGTGGAGCGTTACGGAAGGCTGCTAGCGATCTATACAGGCAATGCCGGCTTGTTCCGCACCGCGCCCAAGACGCAGCGCAAGGACACGGATCTGTGTCGCGATGAACGGTATCCACTGCCGCCGACCCAAATCGGCCGAGCGTTGCGGGAACTGGATATCGCGTGGATACCGACACATAGTCCGCAAGCCAAAGGACCTGTGGAGAAGAGTCTCCAAACGGCGCAGGATCGCTTCGTGAAAGGGTTGCGGGTGTCGGGGTGCGCACGCTAGTCTCCTGTCCCCGTGGTTCATGAGATAAGTCAGGCAGGGTGGGCGGCGAGGGTGCGGCGGGCGTAATGAGCGATGCTGTCCAGGATTTGGTCTGCAGTTCTGGTCCACACGAAGGGCGTGGGAGCTTCATTGTGGACATCAATGTAGTCGCAGATAGCGGCTTCGAGGTCTTGGACGCTGTGGAAGGTGCCGCGCCGGATGCGTTTGTTGGTGAGTTCTGCGAACCAGCGCGCCACGAGATTGAGCCACGAACCATAGGTAGGCCACGAACATCGATCTGGTTGAGGTCTGCTGTGCTCACTCCGACCGTTCCGCCCGTCAGCAGGACGTTGTCGGTATACTGGTGCACGCAGCCCGGCGTGTCTGCCTCCTTGAAGAGCCAGAAGGGCGGCTCATTGCGCCGCGCGCACGGATTGCAGCCCATCGTCGCAACTCCAACCGCGTCGGTGCACGTGCAATTCCGTCCTACTTGCGCCACCCTGGCCTTCTCGTCAATCTCGTGCCGGTACACTTGGTAGCCCGGCCGGCCCAGAATCTTGGTGAACTGCCTGACGGTTTGCCGCTCCCGAGTCTACCCCGGCTGTCTTTTCCTCAGAACTCAAGAACTCCGCGCAGTCGCAGGGATTCTTGCGCAGAGCGGTCTGTTGAAAGAACTGGGGTAAGGACAGAAACCTCCTTCGGCGGGAAGATTTGGGTACTGAGCCGTCGGCTGACGGGGGAACCGAGTGCCTTTCCAAAGCCTTAGCAGAGTGAGGTTCCGCCCACCTATGCCGAGCGCGGGTCCTGTCGGACCTGGCGGGCTATTTTACTGTCTGAATGGCAGGACAATTAGAGAAAATCCTTGAAAGAGTACGCAGTCGGGTGTATATTCGCGAGTATCCGGGTACCCAAGATGGCTGCAAGGGCACCAGGAAACCTGAGAAAAGGACATGAGCACGAAAATGGAGACTTTTTCGCGCAGACGTCTGCTCCGCCTCGCCGGAGCCTCGGCGCTGCTCCGAAACCGAATTGCGACAGCCCAACGGGTAACGCCCTCGGCTACAGTCCGCGAGCACATCGACGCGGATTGGTTCCGCAAGGCGCTGTCCGATGAGATCCAACATTGGTTCAAATCCGCGGAATTGTCCAGCGGCTTCGTCCAGCAGAGGATAGACCGTGAGTGGCGCCCCACTGATCAGCAGGTCGCTACACTGACGTCTCAAGGCCGCCATATCTTCATGAGGGCTCGAGGATATGACCTGACCCGCGATCCCGTCTACCTTCAATCGCTGAGACGGATTGCCGATTTTACGCTGGCGAATTTTCGTGATACCCAGTACGGCGGTCTGTTCTACAGCGTCTCCCCGGATGGCAAGGTGGTCGATGACCGCAAGGACAGCTACGGTACGGCATTCGCGATCTTCGGCTTTTCGCATGCGGCGCGGGTCACGCGTGACGAGAAGTATCGCAAGGCGGCTTTAGAGACTTGGGCCGACATGAAGAGGGGCCTCAGGGACAAGGCCGGCTTTTTCAAACCTGGGACGACACGGGACTTCAGCCAAGCGCCCATGAGTATGGACTTCGAGGGCTACGCCAATACGAGGAGAGAGGGCGCGGCGGCAAAGGCATCGCCGCGGCCGGCCTCCGGGACAAACACTCAGAACCCGATGATGCACCTGTTCGAAGCGCTGCTGGCGTTGCACGACGCCACGGGGTCCAAGGAGGTGTTCGCAGAGGCGGAAGCTCATGCAAACGCCATATTCACCAAGCTGTTTCAGGAGAAGGGCGGTTATCTGCCGGAGCTTTATGACGCGGGATGGAAGCCGCTCCCCGAAAGCCAGCGGGGCCACCTTGAGCTGGGGCATCAGTTTGAGTGGGCGTACTTGTGGAGCCTGGCGGTGGACAAAGGTTTTCCCCGGCGCGACCTGCAACTGTACGGGGAGCGCCTGCTCAGTTTCGGGATGAAGGCGGCTTACGACACCGAGAGCGGTGGGATCTTCTCGGTCGGCGACTATGAGGGGCACCCGGTAAAAGCGCCGAAGGGGCTATGGCAGCAGTGCGAATTTCTGCGTGCGTTAATGAACTGGGCGGCGCTTCACAACCACAACGAGCTGTGGGCGGCTTTCGATGAGTCGCTGGGGATGTTCAAAGAGCATTTCATGGATGCCCAATATGGCGGATGCTTTAGCACTTATTACGACCCGAAGTCGCCCCCCGAAAGCGCCCGGTTGAACAAGAACGGGGTCGATTGCTACCACGTCTGCGGCATGTACTCCGAGGCATTGCGGCTGACGAGCGTGCTGGTATTATAGTGTCGGCGCCACAGGCGGGATCCTGCGCCGGGCAGACAGAAGGTTGGAGGTAGACAGACATGAAGTACCTAATCGTGGGTGTGCTGTTGCCATTAGCGTCCCAAGCCGCAAACTACAGCGCCAGCAAGGCCATGGTCGACGGCGTGGAGGTGGTCCGACTCTCCGACGCGTCCCATCGGACCGGCGTTTCGATCGCAGCCTCAATCGGCAACATCGCCTACGAGATGAAGGTGAACGGGAAGAACGTCTTTTATGTGCCGTTCCAGTCTCTCGGTGAGTTTAAGAACAAGCCGACGCTGGCGGGCAATCCGCTTCTGGCGCCGTGGGCAAACCGGATCGACCAGCTTTCCTATTACGCCAACGGAGAGAAATACCTGCTGAATCCCGATCTGAAGAATTTGGTATTTCTCTATGGCGGCGGCATCCCGAACCACGGACTTGTGGCGTTCTCGCAGCATTGGAAGATCTCCAAACTGGAGGCCGACAACCGTTCCGCGTGGGTGACGAGCCGTCTCGAATTCTGGAGGTTCCCCGAGCTGATGGCACAGTTTCCCTTCGCGCACACCATCGAGATGACCTATCGGCTCGCCAGCGGCGTGCTTGAGGTCGAAACGGCGCTCGAGAATCACTCTGCGGAGCCGATGCCGGTGGCGATTGGCTACCACACCTATTACCAGCTTGACGACGCGCCGCGAGAGCAGTGGAAGGTTCACATTCCCGCCAGGGAACACCTGCTGGTTTCCAAACAACTGCTGCCGACGGGCGAGAGCAAGCCGATGGATCTGGCGGACCCTGTGACACTGGCGGATCTTCATCTGGACGACCTCTTCACGGGGCTGAACAGGGGCGGCGACGGCAGGGCAGAGTTTTCCGTCCAGGGCGACAAGGAGAAGATCACGGTTTACTATGGACCGAAGTTTATGGCCACCGATGTGTACGCGCCTCGGGGACGCAGCTTCATCTGTTTCGAGCCGATGGCGGCCATTACCAATGCCTTCAACCTGGCCCATTCCGGCGCATACAGAGAACTTCAGAGCATCCCACCTGGCGGCCAGTGGCGGGAGAGTTTCTGGATCGCGCCGAGCGGGTTCTGAACCCTGTTAGCCTGGCTTCACCGCCCTCAAGCCGGGAATGCTCTGACTCAGTTCTTTGTGTCGCCGTTCCAGTGCGCTTCGAAGTTAGAGAGCGCGTTCATGACAGGCAGATTCTGCACGTCAGAAAGACGGCTCCAAAGGAGGCAGTTGGGTGTACAATCGAACACAGTCAGGAATTGAAGAGGGGAACTATGGCCAGAATCGAAATTCCAAAGGAGATGCTCATGGGCAGCAGCAATGATCTGATGACACGCCGCCAATGGCTGGCCGTCGGAAGCCTTGCCGCGGGAGTGGTGGGGGTCGGCCGGAGTGGGACGGCGGCTCCATCCCCAAAAGCGCCGGCCGCGCCGGTTTCCATCGCGAAGGTTGCGAGCTACGATGCCGACCTGGTTGCAGTGTTCGAGCGCATGTTCGACCAGATCGGGGGCATCAGCGCGTCGGTCCGCGGTAAGACCGTCGCGATGAAGTTGAACCTAACCGGCTCAGGCCGCTTCGAAGGCTACACCGCCGGCCAGACACACTGGGTCCATCCCAAGGTCGTCGGCGCTCTGGCGGCGGTGTTTGGCAAGCTGGGCGCCAAGCGCGTCCGGATCCTGGAGAGCGCCGGGCGGAGGCCGGGTGCGATGCTCGAAGACAAACTGCTGACCGACGGATGGGATGTGAACGCGATCAGAAATGCCGCGCCAGTAGTAGAGTTCGAAGACACGAATTCGGCAGGCGAGGGCAAGCAGTACTCGACCCTCAAAGTCAAGACCCGCCCGTACATTTTCCCGGCCTTCAATGTGAACCACTCTTATGAAGACTGCGATTTTTTCGTGAGTGTGGGCAAGATGAAGAACCACGGAGACCTCGGTATCACGCTCACGATGAAGAACCTATTCGGGATCACGCCCACAGCGCTGTACGGGGGGCGCGTGGACGTATTCCACTACGGCAAAGTGCAAGCCCCAGCAGGCGCCCCGCAGGAGCTCGATCCGAAGTCAGAACGCTACCAAGGCTGGCGCATGCCGCGACTGGTAACGGACATCGTGGGAGCGCGACCGATCGATCTGGCGATCAACGAGGCTATCGAGGGCTGCGTCGGCGGCGAAGGTCCGTGGGTGCCAGGTACCAGGCCGGCAAAGCCTCAGTTGCTGCTGGTGGGACGGAATTGCGTGTGCACCGACGCGGTCGGAGTCGCGACGATGGGCTACAATCCGCGTGCGGGGCGCAGTGAGCCGCCCTTCTGGGTTTACAAGGAGGAACGGGAGCCGCCGCCGGGTGGGGCCCACCACTATGCCGACAACATCCTGCTGATGGGCGAAGCGGTGGGAATCGGCACAGCGGACCTCAGCCAGATCGATGTTCGTGGGGTGCCTATTAAGGATGCGCTGTATGACTTCGAGGCTCGATGGAAAGGCCAGATAAAGACCTGAGGTGCTCCTCCCATAGAGGGACATTTGGTTGAGGATCAGCACCGGGAAAGCTGAGGGAAGGAGGGCCGCATGACACGCAGCAGTATCTCACGAAGAACTCTATTCCAGCTTGCGGGGACCGGCGCCTTTTACCGCAGCGCAGAAGGAGCGGCTCAGAAAGCGGACGCCTCACATGATGCTCGCCAGCATATAGATGCGGCGTGGTTCCGCAAGGCACTGACCGAGGAAACCGAGCACTGGCTTAAAGCCGCCGATACGCCCAACGGCTTCTTCCTGGCGAGGCTGGACCGCGAGTGGCGTCCCGTCGGCGAGCAGGTCGCCGCGTATTCCCAGCCGCGCCAGATCTTTGTCAGGGCCATCGGCTATGACCTAACCCGCAACCCCGCCTACCTTGAGTCATTGAGAAAAGGGACCGACTTCCTGCTGAAGAGCTTTCGCGACAGCCAATACGGTGGCATGTTTTATAGCGTCTCCCCGGAAGGCAAGGTGATAGATGATCGAAAGGACGGTTACGGTACCGCATTCGACGTCTTCGGCCTTGCGCACGCGGCTCGGGTAACGCGCGACGAACGGTATGGCAAGGCGGCCCTGGAGACCTGGGCCGAGATGAAGAAGGGCCTTAGGGACAAGGCCGGCTTCTTCAAATTGGCGACGACGCGCGACTACAGCAGGCTGTCTGAAACGAACGACGCCTACAGCAAACTGATCGGGACCAACTCCCAGAACCCGATGATGCACCTGTTTGAGGCGCTACTGGCCCTGCACGACACCACGGGCTCGAAGGAGATTTTCAACGAGGCGGAAGGCCATGCGAACGCCATCTTCACCAAGCTGTTTCAGGAGAAGGGCGGTTATCTTCCCGAGCTCTATGACGCCGACTGGAGGCCGCTTCCTGTGGGCAGTGGGCCCGGCTACCTCGAGATTGGCCACCAGTTCGAATGGGCGTTTCTGCTGAGCCACGCGGTGGATAAAGGTTTTCCCAGGCACTATCTCCAAATCGGACAGCGTCTCCTCGACTACGGCATGAAGACCGGCTACGATCCGGACCAGGGCGGTATCTTTTCGCGCGGGGACTACGAAGGAAACGCTACTAGAGGGCCGAAGGGCGTTTGGCAACAGTGCGAGTTCTTGCGCGCCGTGATGAACTACGCAGCAGTTCGCAACCGTAAGGACCTGTGGGGGCCTTTCGAGAAGTCGCTGGAGATGTACAGACGGCACTTCATTGACTCCGAGTACGGCGGTTTTTTTAGCTCTTACTATGACCCGAATACAGCGAGCAACGACGCCCGCCTCGGCAAGAGTGGGATCAATTGCTACCATGTCTGTGGTATGTACCTCGAAGCCCTTCGCCTCACCGGCGCTAGGCACTAATGGGAGCCGCTGGCAAGGCTGGAATCTGCGGCTGGTTACTTAGGTCTTTCAGCGATGCGCAGTTCAACCGCTCGAGCGGCCCCTTTGGCAACTCGAACCCCGGCAAAGTCACCGGCGCCAAGGCTCAGTAGACTGGTCGGATGAGTGTGAGGTTAGCTTGGTCATGCCTAAACAACTCGGCGCACTAGCCTTCATGCTGGGCATCGCGCCCGGCTTGTGGGCGGCATCCGTTGGGACACCGGAAAGTTGGGTGCCGGCTCGCTGGCAGGGCGGACCGCTGGAGGTGGCGTGTCGGATCAAGGACAAGACCCTGCCGTCCGATGCAGCGGTTCGTGATGTCATTGCCCAGTGGTATGATGCGGCAACGCTCGATCTGCTGAAGAGTACTCCGGTTAACTGTCTGCTTGTCACATGGAGTGCCGGGGAGGACGACGGCACGGAGCGGCAGCAGCAGGATGTGGTCAAGACGTACATTCGTCTGGCCCATGAACGCGGGATTGCCGTCCTGGGTCTCGTCTATCCCGGGGCGGATCCCTCTAAGTTTGTCGGCCCCGCCGTCGAGGCGGGGCTGGATGGATTGGTGCTCGAAGGGGAGTTTTCCGGAGAAGCCGCGTTCATCGAGCAAGTCGAGAAGGCGCTCGGCGCGGCCAACAGCAAGGCTCTGGTGATCCCGATTGCCCGGGAGGCGGCATCTGAACGGACTACGAAGCGACCAGTTGCAGCAGTCCAGGGAGTTCGGCCCAGTGCCCGCAACCTGGCGGACATGGGTATCCGGGCCGGGCCGTCGGCCGAACCATGGATCGATTCCAATATCTGGCTAGTGCGCTCTTTTCGTGTTGGAGCACCTTGGCGGCCGGTCTGGATCAGCCAGGAGCCGAAGCCTGCTACGCCGAGGGACTATATCCGGTGTGTAGCGGAGGCGGCAGTAGCCGGAGGCCGCTGGATCGTCGCCCTCGACGACAAGCTTCGGGCGATGTTGTTTCGTAAGGAGGCAGATGCGCTGGCGGCGTGGCGGAGCATCGCAACGTACTTGAAGTTCGCCGAGGATCAAGCCGAGTGGCGGAGTTTTGTGCCATATGGAAACGTAGGTATCATTCTGGATACCGCAGGCACAGACCCGGACATTTCCAATGAATACCTGAACCTCGTGGCACGCCGCCAGGTGCCTTACCGGCTGATTGTTCGCTCGCAGCTCAGCTCCGAGTCACTCGCCGGCTTTCAGGCGGTACTGGCCGCTGATCTCGCACATCCCACCGACGCGGAGCGCAAGACACTGCGAAACTTCGCGGAGAAGGGTGGGCTGGTCGTCGCTGGTCCGAGTTGGGGCGACCCACCGAAGGACAAGCCTTACGCCGAAGTCCCTTTAGGAAAGGGGCGCGTGGCTGTGTACAAGGACAGGCCCCCCGATCCGGAGTCGGTTGCCAGGGACATGCAGGAGTTGCTCTCGCCCGAGGAATTGGGCGTCAGCGTGTTCAATGTCGCATCGGTTTTGACCTACGCCAGCACCAGCGACTCTGGCAAGCAGATGCTGGTCCAGTTACTCAACTATTCCGGGTTCCCTGCGGAAGCTGTTACCATTCGTGTCAACGGGAGCTTCAAGACTGCGCGCTGGTTTACTCCAGAGGCCGCGCCCTCCGAGTTGGAGGTGAAGAAGGTCGGCAGCCGGACGGAGATTGCGGTGCGTGAGCTCGCCGTGTGGGGCGGGGTGCTCTTGGAGTAGCGGGGTCACAGTTTCTCACGACCGCCACCGCCTTCAATCTGTGGCGTCTCCCGAAGTTGCAGACGGCGGAGGTGCAGTCGGACGGCGGATAACGGTGTTCTTCAACACCGCCAGGCGGTGTTGAAGGGTTGATCCGGCCACCAAAACCAATCCATCGGTTCCTCTTGTTCGATCTTCCCGAGTGTCACCAGTCGGGGCAGTGACCTGCCCCCGTTGTCTCTACCAGTGATAACTAGAGAAGCTCATGTCAGACTACCACTGCTGAGGCTGGGCTTTGGGATGCCCCCGAGGGGGCATCCCAAAGCGGCGCGCCTCGGGCGAACTCCTCGGGCGTCCGGTAGCCCAGACTGCTGTGCGGCCGCTCCCGGTTGTACTCCTCCCGCCACGCCTCGATCTTTCGCTTGGCTTCGTTCATCGTCGGAAACCAGTTGGCATTCAGGCACTCGTCCCTCAGGCGCCCATTGAAGCTCTCCACCCGTCCGTTCTGCATCGGCCGTCCCGGCTGGATGTGAATCAGTCGGATTTGCTGCTCTTCGCACCAGGCCAGGAAATGCCGGCTGGTGAACTCCGGGCCGTTGTCGCAGCGTAACGCTTCGGGCTTGCCGCGTTGCTGGATCACCCACTCCAGCACCCGCGTCACCCGCCGGCTCGACAGACAGCTATCGACTTCGATGGCCAGGCACTCGCGCGTGTACTCATCCACTGCGGTAAACGCCCGCACAGCGCGGCCCGTCGCCAAACCGTCCATCACGAAGTCCATGGCCCACTCCTGATTGGCGCGCGTCAGTTGGGCCACCGGCGCCGCAGGCCGCAGCAGTCGCTTACGCCTCAGCCTCAGCACCGCCAGATGCTCCTCCCGGTACAGCCGGTACAGCTTCTTGTGGTTCATCTTCCAGCCGCGCCTCTCCATCAACACACCCAGCCGCCGGTAGCCGTAGCGTGGTTTCTGCTTGGCCAGGGCGACCATCTCCTCCCGCAGCCGGCCGTCATCGCGGGCTAGCGGTTCGTAGCGGTAGCTGCTGCGGTCCACCTCCAAGAGCTTGCAGGCCTGGCGTTCGCTCATCGCAAACTCCTCGATGACGAACGCCACGTCCCGCCTTCCTCCTACAAGCTCCAGCCGTTTTTTCGGATCACCGCCTTCAGCGCTTCGCGGTCCAGACTGAGATCCGCCACCAACTTCTTCAACTCGCCGTTCTCCCGCTCCAGTTCCCGCAAACGCCGGGCTTCACTCACATCCAACCCGCCGTACTTACTCTTCCAGGTGTAGATCGTCGCCTCGCTCACACCCAGGTCCCGAGCCAGATCCGCTACCTTGCGGCCGGCCTCCATCTGCTTCAGCACACCGATGATCTTCTCTTCGGTGTAGCGGCTCTTCTTCATCTCGAAGCTCCTCTCCCTTTCTGGAGCTTCTCAATTATCCCTGGTGTAGTTTACGGGGGGCAGGTCAGCAGGGCCCATTTCAACTGTCATGGGTCAGAAGTCCACAGACAAAAGCGGGCGATCCTCTTGAGGATGGAGTCGGCATCCGCGGTCCAGGTGAAGGGTTTGGGATTCTGGTTATGCTGGACCAGATAGTCGTGGATGGCAGAGTCCAGTCCACGCACGCTCCCGAAAGTGCCGCGCCGGATACGCCGGTCAGTGAGGAGGCCGAAGAAGCGCTCCACCTGGTTCAGCCAATTGGCGCTGGTCGACGTAAAGTGCACCTGATAGTGAGGGTTGCGGGTAAGCCAGCGGTTCACTTTGGGCATCTTGTGGGTGCCGCAGTTGTCCATCACCAGATGAATGTCCAGTTGTTCCGGGACGGCCTCGTTGATCCGCTCCAGGAAACGCAAGAACTCCTGATGCCGGTCCTGCCGATGGCAGGAGCCGATGACTTTGCCCGTGGCTACATGCAGAGCCACAAACAGCGACGTGGTCCCATGGCGCTGTTTGCGGCGCTGGAGTTAAAGATCAGCCACATGATCGGTCAGTTGAATCGCCGCCACCGGTCGCCGGAGTTCCGCAAGTTCCTGGACCTGATCGAGGCCCGGGTGCCGGCAGAACTAGAGATCCATACCATCATGGACAACTACGGCACACACAAAACGGCGATCATCCGAAAGTGGTTTGCCAAGCGGCCCAGGTTTCATGTCCACTTCGCGCCTACCTAATAAAAATGCGCTGTATGACTTCGAGGAGCGATGGAAGGGCCAAAGAAAGATCTGAGGCGCTCCCCCCGCAGAGGGGCATCTGTTCTAAATCGCTGAAGTGATGACCGGGGCTGGAGAGCAGAGAAGGTAGCAGCAATGCCCATGATTGTGTTTCGGCAGGCGGCATCTGGTCGGGGACGGGCGGTGTCCGCTTGTATGGTGGTGACGTTGACCGCCGTGGAACCTCTTGGAAGAAGTGCTCGAGCAGGCCCATCAGCGCCGGCAACAGAACCTAGGGACTGGCTAGTGTCCGCGTCAAACGTAGACGACCGCTCCTGCCTGGGTACCCTCCGCGCAAGGGCGTAGGAAAGACGGACTGACGCAGGCCGGTGGTTTTCCATTGTGTGACAACTGCCGGAAAGCTGTCATATAATCTTCCTTTGATGCGTCATACCAATGCAAAAGTAGTTCGCAAGTACCAGCGGGTGCTGACCCGCCTCGAAGAGGACGTTCTCTCCGGGAAGTACAAGGCAGGCCAGCGGCTGCCGAGCGAGGCGGCCTTGGTTCGACAGTTCCAAGTCTCGCGGATCACCGTGGGGAGAGCAATCCGTGAATTAGGAAGCAAAGGGCTTGTGGAGCGGCGGGTTGGTTCCGGGACCTACGTGCGCGCGGAGAAGACTGCGGGTCTGCTTTTCGGACTTCTGATTCCGGACTTGGGGGAGACTGAAATCTTTGAGCCCATCTGCCGTGGAATGGCCGGTGCTCCGGCGGCATCGGCGCATGCTCTGCTATGGGGCAACACCACCTGGCGCTCCGCGAGCAAGGGGGAGCAAGCGTGGCAGCTTTGCCGGCAGTACATTTCCCGAAACGCTGCCGGCGTGTTTTTTGCACCGCTGGAGCTCACTCCGGAAAGCGAAAAGGTGAACCTAGGCATATTGGCGGCATTGGAAGACGCGGGGATCCCGGTCGTGCTGCTGGACCGGGAGGTAGCGCAGTATCCCCGGAGAGGGAAGCACGACCTTGTCGGCATCGATAACCACCGGGCTGGATTCGTGATTACCGAACACCTTCTTCAGCTCGGCTGCCGGCGTTTCGGCTTCGTCTCCTATCCCAACTCTGCCTCGACCGTACCCAGACGGATCTCGGGTTTCCGGGAGGCGCTTTCTGTTTACGGCGCGCCTCCCGAATCTGCAGTTGTGCAGCGTCTCGACCCTTCCCAGGCAACCGAGGTGCGTCAGTTGGTGGAGTCATTTCGCCCCGACGCGATCGTCTGTGCCAACGATCGCACGGCCGGCCTCCTGATGCACAGCCTGATCGGGCTCGGTTATCGCATACCTGACGATATGCGAATTGTAGGTTTCGATGATGTGAAGTATGCCCGCCTGCTACCGATCCCGTTGACGACGATTCATCAGCCGTGTAGGAACATTGGTGAGGCAGCCATGGCGGCGATGCTGGAGCGAGTTTCGAGGCCGGATATGCCCGCCCGAGATATTCTGCTTGGCTGCAAGCTCGTGGTGCGCGATTCGTGCGGGGCGCGAAAGGACAGAAAACCCGGCAGCGGACAGGCAAGCGCTAGCTGTGCGTAGTCAGAGCCGGAGCCGCCGTAGCCTTCAACGTTACGGAACGTTGAACCGCTAGAGGTTGTGTGCCTATCGGGAATCCCATCCGAGCCCGAGGGTGACTGGGCACAGAGCGTGCTCAGCCGAAGAACTGCCGGGAATCCGGTGGAGTTGGCGGAGGCGCCGCGGATTTCCAGACGCAGTTGGCGCTCGATGGCCGCGCGACCACACAGGTCGAGGGGTTTGCGCGGTGGGCACATGCCGTCGCGGCACACCTGTCCCAGATGAGGAATGACGCCCGGCTGATCTCACGCTGCCCGTCGCTGGTAGCGCTGGTGCAGCCCGCCGACCCGCGGAACGACGACGATTCGTCCCATGTCCGGCGGCTGGACCGACCGTGGTTCCGGGGAGTCCTTCTCCAGGGAGAGATGAGTTCTTGACACGTGATAGTAGTCCAGGTACCAGCCGAGGATTCGGCGAAGCGAGGTTTCCAAGACGATGATCACGTGATCCAGGCACTCCCGCCGGATCGAGCCGATGACGCGCTCGATGTAAGCCCGTTGTGAGGGCGACCGAGGTGCATCGAGCACTTCCTGGATGCCCAGCTCCTTGACCTGCCTGGTAAAGTCGCCGCCGAAGTTGCCGTCGCGATCTGGCAGCCGGTAGCGCGGTGCGGCGTCCCATGGAAAGGCCCAACGGAATTGCTGCGCAGTCCACTCCACTGTTGGGCGAGCGGTAAGCCGGGTGGAAGCCGAACGCTTCCTAACCCGGCATAGCCGGAACCAAACAGGACATTCGTTATGATGCCCGAGTGGGCATTGAACTCCTGACAGAACGCTACAAGAGCCAGATCGCGGGCCTGCTCTCCTGCTACGACCGGATCATCATCCAAGGGACGGTTCCGGGGTGGTGCTACGCCCAGGGGATGACCGACTATTTCTACGCGCACCAGCTTCGCATCTTCGACTACCCCAAATGGGCGCAACCGTTGCGCGAGGCCATTCGGGAAAACATGGAGCGCCTCGCGGCGGAAAACGGCATCGAGATCGAGTTCGTGCGGAGCAAGAAGAGTTTCCGGAAGGGACAACGGGTCAAGCAGATTCTCGAGGAGCGGGGAGAGGAGCCGGGGCTGGTATGCATTCTTTCGGCGATGGAGCCGTGTGGGACCTACAAGCCTTGGCACGACAAGAAGACGCACAGAACCTACCTGAAACCGGATGACGGCAAGTGCCTGCACTACTATGCCTACTTCATCGACAAGGACCTGGGACTGTGCTACGCACGGGTGCCGACCTGGTGTCCCTTCCGTCTCCAGGTTTACTCCAACGGGCACAGCTATCTGGCCCGGCAATTGAGCAAGCGCAAGATCGAGTATCGGATTCTCGACAATGCTTTCGGCTGGATCGCAGATTTTGAACGGGCGCAGAAACTGGCCGACGAGTTCTCCGTCGAAATGCTGCATCGCAAGTTGGACGAATTCGCCAAGCGCTACTGCCCGGTGATCCGACAGTTCGGGCTGAGCTACCACTGGAGCCTGGACCAAGTCGAGTTCGCCACCGATGTCGTCTTTGCCAAGCAAGCCGACTTGCAGGCCATCTATGACCGGCTCACCCGAGCCGCCATTCACACCGTAAAGCCGGACAACATGTACGCGTCCGGCAAACCCATCTTCCGTGTTTTGAGGTAAGCGGTCATACTTCCTTGTGTTGATGCATGTGCGCCCGGAGTGCGCGCGCGGGCACGAGGAGGAGCAGAAGTGAGCCAGAAGCACGATGTGGAGAAGGCGCGGTACTGGCAGGCGGTCATTCGGGATGCTGCCCGGAGCGGCATGTCGACGCGGGCCTTCTGCCGGCAGCGGAAGCTGAAGGAGTGCCAGTTCTACTGGTGGCAGCGCCGATTGAAGGAGAAGCGTCCGCCCGCTTCAACGCCGCGGGGCTCAGCGAACGGGCCGGCCAGCTTCGCCCTGGTCAGCGGCGAGCCGGGCTCGGCGGATGCCGGCATAGAGTTGGTGCTGGCCGGCGGGCGGCGGCTGCGCCTGGCCAAAGGCGTCGATGAGCCGACCCTGCGATCGGTGCTGGCGGCGCTGGAACAGCCGGGATGCTGAGCTTCCCGGCGGCCATCAAGGTGTACTTGTGCACCGTGGCCTGTGACATGCGCCGGAGCTTCGACGGTCTGTCCATGATGGCCGAGCATATCATCCGCTGCAATCCCTTCTCGGGGCACCTGCTGGTGTTTTGCAACCGGCGTAGCGACCGTCTGAAGATCCTGTACTGGGATCGGGATGGGTGGGTGATCTGGTACAAGCGGCTGGAGGCGGGCACCTTCCAGTTCCCCTTCGCCCAAACGGGCCGGCGGGAGATCGCGGCCTGGGAGCTGGGCGTGCTGCTGGAGGGCATCGACCTCGGCAAGGGGCGACGGCGGAAACGCTACGCGCTGCCCGCCGCGGCATTCGAGGCGCATGCGGAGCTGGAGGCGTCAAAACAATAGCATGCTCCTCTGTTTTTTGTTGACTTATGAGAGTAAGTGTAGTAAGTTAGTGTTTCAGATACTTACTCAGCGCGATGGCGACAGACCCTCCAGACCTGCCCAGTGACCCAGCCGCCCTGCAACAGATGCTGCTGCGGACCCTGGCGCAACTGGACGCCACCCAGGCGGCACTGGCGGCCAAGGAGTACGAACTCGAGCGCGTGCGGCACTGGCTCCAGCAGATGCTGCGTCACCGCTATGGACAGAAGCGCGAGCGGGTGGATGAGAACCAGTTGTTCCTGTTCGCCGCCGAGATCGCCAGCCGGGGGGAAGAGCCGCCGCCTGAGCCGAAGTCGGTCGCGAGCGAACCGCGGCCATCTCCGCCGGGGCACGGACGGCAGCGGTTGCCGCAGTCGCTGGAGCGGCGCCGTGTAGTCTATGACCTGGCTGACGACCAGCGGCGGTGCCCGGAGTGCCAGGCGGAACTGCGGCACATCGGCGAGGAGATCAGCGAGCAACTGGAGTACGTGCCGGCCTCGTTGCACGTCGTCCAGCAAGCCTGCCAGAAGTACGCTTGCCCCAAGGGCTGCACCGTGGTCACGGCCGCAAAGCCGCCGGCGCCGGTGGAGAAGGGGCTGGCCGGGCCGGGACTGCTGGCACACGTGGCGGTGAGCAAGTTCGGGGACCATCTTCCTTTGCACCGCCAGGAGGCGATCTTCACCCGGCAGGGCGTGGATTTGTCTCGCCAGACCATGTGCGACTGGATGCGGCAGTGCGCGGAGTTAGTCGGTCCGCTAGCCGATCTGATGAAGGAGCGGGTACTGAGTTCCAAAGTCGTGCAGACCGACGACACGCCGGTGCCGGTGTTGGACCCGGAGTTGCCGTGCACGCGTACCGGGCGGATCTGGACCTACGTCGGGGACGCGCTGCATCCCTACACGGTGTACGACTACACCCCGAATCGCTGCCGCGAAGGGCCGGATGAGTTCCTGAAGGACTTCCACGGATACCTGCAGGCAGACGCCTACTCGGGCTACGACCAGATCTACAAGGAAACCGAGCGCGGCATCACGGAGGTGGCTTGCATGGCGCACGCGCGCCGCAAGTACTTCGATGCGCAGTCGTCCGACATCATGCGTTCGACGGTGATGCTGGCCTACTTCCATCTGCTGTACGACGTCGAGCGCGAGGCGCGGGAAAAGCAGTTGGACGCCGCCGGGCGCCTGGCGCTACGCCGGGAACGGAGCCAGCCGATGCTGGACGACATCCAGGCGTATTTAGAGCGCGAGCGGCCGCGGGTGTTGCCGAAGAGTCCGATCGGCCAAGCCATGGCCTACACGTTGTCCAACTGGGAGGCGCTGGTGCGCTACGCGAAGGACGGCGATCTGGAAATCGACAACAACGGCGCCGAGCGCAGCCTGCGCGGAGTGGCTGTGGGACGGCGCAACTGGACCTTCTTCGGCAGCGACAACGGCGGACGTACGGCGGCGGTGCTGACGAGTCTCATTGCCACCACGAAGCGTCACCACATCGACCCGTTCGCGTATCTACGCGACGTGTTCACTCGCATCGGGGCTCACCCGCAAAACCGACTCGAGGAATTACTGCCCGACAACTGGCTCGCGGCACGGGTGGCCAGCAAGGCCTGAACCCCACCCCAGCCTTCAACCGTACACGCGTCTGGGCCTACATGTGTTCGCCGGACGCGTACGACAACATCGCCACTTTCCTGGGCCGCAAACTGAATGGCAACTACCAGGACGAGATGGGCAACCGGTTCAACACACGCATCGAGGGAACACGCATCAAGCACACCATGGGGCCGGTGTCGATCAAAATGTACGACAAGTTCCGGCTGATCCTGCGGATTGAGACCACCGTGGTGAACGTCTCCTTCTTCAAACACTACCGCCTGGTAGAACACCGCGACGGCAGCAAAAGCATGGCTTGGGCAGAGATGAAGAAGACCATCTACAGCCTGGACCCCCTCCGCGAACTCCTGCTGGCCGCCAACCGGCGCTACCTGGAGTTCATCTCCTCCATCGAAGATGATCGGGCCGGCACCGACAAGCTGAACAAGATCTCCCAACCGGTCCAGGAAAACCACCGTGCCTATCGAGGCTTCAACTTCTTCGACCCGGACGATGAAGAGCTATTCCGCGCTCTCGGCAGCGGCGAGTTCAACATCAGCGGATTCCAGAACAAGAATCTGCGCCAACGCCTGCAAGAGAAAACCAGCGGCCAAGCCTCCCGGCTGCTCAAGCGCCTCCGGGTTCATGGCCTGATCAACAAGGTCGGTCGCACCTACAAGTACTATCTCACCGCGCTCGGCAGACAGATCATCGCGCTGGGCCTCAAGCTCAAGCAACTCTACATCATCCCCACGCTCGCGCCCACGCCCGTCTGCTCAGTGCAAAATCCTGCCAAATTCGGCAAAGATCTGCTGATATAGGAACTAAAGGAGCTTCGGGAGCGGCTGGCCAAGTTCTGTCTGGAACTTCATGCGGGCAAGACCAGGCTGATTGAGTTCGGGCGGCACGCCGCGCGAAACCGGAAGCCGCGCGGAGAGGGAAAGCCATAGAACTTCACCTATCAGGGCTTTACACACCACTGCGGGAGGCGCCGGAGCAATGGGACCTTCATCGTCAGGCGGAAGACGGCAAAGAAGCGGATGGCGGCGAAGCTGCACGCGGTCAAAGCGGAGCTTCGTCACCAGACGCACAAACCGTCGCAAGTCGGCGCATGGTTGCAGAAGCTGACTGTTGGCTATTTCCAATACCATGCCATTTCGGGAAACTCAGATCGGCTAGAAATCTTCGTGCATCGGCTTCGCGTCCTCTGGCGGCGAGCTTTGTGTCAGCGCAGCCAAAAGGGGCGAGAGTCATGGGAGCCGCTCAGTCCGCTTCTGAGGCGTTGGATTCCAAGACCCCACGTTCTTCATCCTTACCCGGAGCAACGCTTTGCCGCCGCGCATCCAAGGTAGGAACCGTATGCGTTGACGCACTCGTACGGACCTGTGCGGGGGGGCCGTGATGGCCGTCCCTACCGCGCCAGGAGCGTAGGTCCAAACAGAGGTCCGCCGCGTGACCACCTCATCTCAGCTCCTCCACGTACACCCGAGTGCACTCCACTGTCCGGAAACCATTCCATAAGTAGACTTCATTCACGGCTGAACGCGCATCTACTCGTAAGCTATATTCAATGCTTGCATCAACCCCTTCGTATACCCGATCGCATGAATATGTCCTAACATGGCATAGCCAGGATTCTTCTGTGCGTCCTCGCCCTCCATTGCCGGTGCATGGTCGGTACGCAAGGGACCAACGAATCCCCCCCGAACGTAGCATTGCAGCATCCTCGCCATATCTGTCGGGCCGTCGTCATGAAATGTCTCGTGGTAGCGCGTCTCCGCCGTGCCATCCACATCACGGAAGTGAACGAATTGAATCTTGCGCCTTTCCGTGAACTCCGTGGCCACCGAATAGATGCTTTCACCCGGCGCGTACTTCATCGATCGGAAGTTCCCCTGGCAGAACGAGACGCCATTGTACGGGCTGTCGGCAATCGAGAACAGACGGCGGTAGGCTGCGGGGCTGATCATGATCTGCGCAGAACCGAGATATGGAGACACCGAGGGGTCGTTAGGATGGTACCCCATCTTGACATTTGCTTTCTCGCAGACAGGCGTAATTCGCTCGATTAACCACGTTAGCGCTTCCCACAGTTGACCTTCAGTATAGATCTCCTTCGCAAGAGGGAGTTTCTTCGATGCCTCATAATCATGCGCCGTCGAGATGGCTCCGCCACGCACAACAACGCTACCTGTTCGCCTTCCCCCTTGACCGAGGTTATAACACAACACCGGGATGCCCACCTTGCCCATAGCTTCAATAGCGGCAATCCAATTCTTGAGTTCTTGATCTCTGCCAGGCGTACCCCGCTCTGATGTTGTCTGCAGGGACCGGCGTCATGGTTTCATAGACGGCAACCGTGAAGCCCGCCTCAGCCCATGCCTCTTTGTGTTTTCGCATCGCAGCGACATATTGGTCGGGACCAATGCCCGCCAACGATGGAGTTGAAACCACATGGGTGACACC
Source organism: Bryobacterales bacterium (assembly GCA_963798455.1). Lineage (GTDB taxonomy): Bacteria > Acidobacteriota > Terriglobia > Bryobacterales > Bryobacteraceae > CAWCTD01. Next base: position 348,160 of record CAWCTD010000003.1, on the reverse strand, counting down.
CATCTGCAGGCAGAGCTTCAGGCGATCAGGTTGATCGAAACTGAGGACGTGCGACAAGATGATCCTTCCTTTTTGTGTCGCATATGCCCGTTCGGGTACGTATGAAGCCGCGCCAGCGGCAGCAGCGATCGCTGCATTCGTCTTGATCCATGAGCGGCGGGTTACTTGTGCCATTTGTGACACGCTCCTTTTACGCGATAAACAGTCTGGTGTGTTGACCAGGGTCTCCATTATGGCTTCCTGGCTTTCCTCAATTGTACATCCGAATACCTCGGTTGGCGCCTTTCCTTTCACACTCTCATGCTGGGCGACTTTGCCTATCGGGAATCCCATGCGAGCTTGAGGGTGACTGGGCACAGAGCGTGCTCAGCCGAAGAACTGCCAGAAATCCGGTGGAGTTGGCGCAACTCCCAACCTATCAGTCAGATCAGGACTTGCGAGAGTCACCGTCCGAACTCACCCCCTGCTGGGTTGCGAATTCGCTTGGGAGAGGCAGAATGAAGAAGAGGGCTTTTACCGAGGCCGCTGGGTGTAGAATCGGCTTTATCAAGGACGAGAAAGAGGAGATGCCGGGTGCAATCCAAGTAAGCCAGCGAGCGACAAGGGACATCCTGCGTCGCAGGCTGGAGCCAAAGGAGGTTGTGTGAAGAGACTGATCCTGATCGTGTTGATCTCGTGCATCGTGTTGGGCGCGTTGCCTGCTTTCGCTCAGATAACAATGACGAAGGAACGAGTAGTACTCTACACGTCGGAGTGGAAGGGCGAGCGCTCCGAGGACGGACGACCGAAGCTGCCGGATGATCTACTCAAACGCGCCCTGGAGGTATCGATCGAGGATGCGCAGGACTACGTCCGAGCTCTGGGCTACAACGCCACGTTTGAGGGTGGCTGGATGGGCCTTCACCTCGACAAGCCCTTTGCCGGCCGGGCGCTCACGGCGCAATTCATGCCGCGGCGGCCGGACATGGCAAACGCCATCGCTGCCGAAGGGAAGGCTGAGGGACGCCCTGTTGGCGCTGGCAACACCAGGGTCGTCAGTGAGCTGGCGATGGGAGATACCCTTGTTGCGGACGGCTATGGAAAGATCGTTGGAGGAACACTAATAGGCGGCAGTATCGCGAGGAACCTCGCAGCAAGAACCCATTCCGGATTCATTTTCTACGCCGGCCTGAAAGACACGGAGGAAATGCGGTCAATCCCCTTTCTCAACGGTTTCTATCGCGGATACGATCCGCAGTCGTGGTCTGAAATGCAGTTGACGGGGATCAACGTTCCGGTCCGTATCGGGCGCGCTGTTGTGTTGCCGGGAGACTTGGTCCTGGCTAAGACCGATGGTGTCCTCTTTATTCCCGCACAGCACGCCGCCGGGGCGATCAAGAGCGCCGAGTTCACCTCTCTTCAGGATAGGTACAACGACGAGCTGACTGCTTCAGGGGCGAACGCAGGGGGCTGGACACCAGAGAAATACGCTGCCTTTCTGAAGTGGGTTGACGCTCACCCGGACAGGTTGAAGATGACCCGTGCTGAATTGACCGCTATGGTTGCCGAGGCGAGCCAGCGTCGTGGTCCAGGAGGGGCTGGCAGGGGCGGCACATCCCCAACGCAATAAGAGGGATTCTGACCTTGCTCCACGCCCCGGGAAGAGAGGCAGGTGTCGCTCCGCCCCTCCCCGGGGATCGTCTTGGAACCGGCCTACCAGAACGTCGGATCTTGCGAGAACTACTCACAGCCTGTCCGATGAGATCACCGAAGCGCAACCGCTCCTCCAACTCACGCACTGAAATCAGCCCTGAAGTGCGCAATATATCGGTAAGGATGCCGTTTCTTCGTCCACTTCATTTTTCTGGTCCGTCACCTCGTCGCGGACTTCGCTGGGCTGGCAGCTTCGTGGTGTCGATCTCGAGGCGCGCTGACCGCCGAGAATCTGTTCCTTCGAAAACAACTCGCGCTGTTTCAGGAACGCAAGGTCAAACCTCACCGTGCCTCGGGCCCCCCACTCCTCTCTCCGCTGCCCCCTGTTAGTCTTGCTGATATCGTAGGACGCATTTCAAGAGATCTCAAGACTGGTTGAGACACACCCTTGCGGGCCTGGAATTGGAACCAATTGGAACCAAAACGGGGTTCTGTCTGTAAGTGATTGATTCTATGGTGGCCAGGGACGGAATCGAACCGCCGACGCCAGCCTTTTCAGGGCTGGGATCTGCCATTCGTAAGTGCTTGATTCGACTTCCCTTCCCCATCGTTGTAGCCCTCATCGTGGCCATTTTATTGGAATGATAATGGAATGAAACCGGGATGGTCAGTTCACCAGCCCGTCCACTACCCTCCGTTGAGACTCAGTATCAAACTGCATGTACACGTCCATGGTGGTGCTGGCCTTGGAGTGCCGCATCAAGGCCTGGGCGTCCTTCACGTCCGCGCCGTTCTTCTTCAACAGCATGGCGAAGGATCTCCTGAGAACCAGCCAGTTGATCCACGGGAGACCCAACTCCCTGGCCGCAGGCTTTATGAACCTCACCAGGATATTGTTGTCGCGCATCGGCACGCCGGTCTTGATCGACTGGAACACCAAATCGCTCGGCCTATCCGATTTCACCGCTGGATAGAGCCGGACGGCGCGTCCGGCCCTCACCTCGACGGTCAGGGTCTTCAACCGCTGAATCCGCTCGATGACAGCCCCGTTTACTTCAATCGTCGCGTTGCTAGCCTCGCTCTTGGGAGCACCCCAGTCACCACGGCAATACCGCTCTTCGATGGTGATCTGGTTCTGGTCCCCGTGGACGTTGCGCCAGCGCAGTCCGATCAACTCGCTGACTCTTAACCCCGTGTACACCGCCACAAAAATCATGGTGGCGTAAGGCTCGACGATCAACTTCAGGAGCCGGTACAACTGCTCCTGCGTGATCCACCGCTTCACCCGCTTGGCCTTCTTCGGACGTGGCGGCCGGACCCCCTCCACGGGGTTCTTCACCATGAGCCCGTATCGGACCGCCGACCCCATGATGCTGGACAGAACGTCCCGGATCTTGTCCAGCGACTCGAACTCCAGGTTTCGCGTGCCCAGTTCCACCATGTACCGATCCGAGGTCAGCACCGTGATGTCCCTGAGGCAAAGACCGCCGAACCTGGGTTTGAGGTAGTTCTCGATGATTCCCAGATAGCGGTCTCTGGTGCTCTTGGCCATGGCTTCCAGCACGACGGGAATGTACGTGCCATCCACGAAGTCGTGGAAGTTGGTCGCCGACCCGATTGCGACCAAGCCCTGGTTGAGCGGCCGCAGGAACTCCAAGGCAACCTTGCGGACCTCCCTCTCCGGTACGGTTGCCGGCGCAAGAGGTTGCCGCTTCTTCTTTCGTCTCCTTTCACCATTGATGAACTCGTCCGCCCAGTAGTACAGGACCCACAGGTGCCCTTCCCTCCTGGGTTTGGGATCTTGGCATCTTCGGCGTGCCATCGATTCGCAATCTCCTCTCGATGGCCCACCAGGACGCGCCTCGCCAAGAACGATACCACGGCTTTCACCGGCTTGTGGCATCGAACTTAGGTCGAGACGCTGCATTCTCAGTTCACCTGGAGGCTCTAATGCTTGCGCTGCCTCTCTGCACGGCACTGCTTCTTGGTCGTGGGACTACCCTCCTTCAAGGACCCCACCGCCGCAATCCCCTCTGCTCCAGGTCCCGTTCAAGGTCATTCGCAAGCCGCTCCTCGAGATCATCCAGGAACGTCTTCAGAGCCGCCTGAAGCCTTTCAGAGGACTTCGAAACCGTCCCGGCCGGCGCGAGCTCTGCATCGAAGGAGGTGTTTTCTGCGATGCCCAGGAACCGCCCCAATTGCTGCTCACTGAAGCGGTACCTGCGGCCTGCCTTGAAGCTCTCGAGCCGACCACTCTGCGCCCAGCGTTGGACTTGCTGCATTCGGACATTGAGAACCGCGGCGGCTTCTGCTGAGTCCAGTAAGGGCGAAACCCGCGGGATTTTGAATGACTTGGGGAAGAGGGGCCTCATGGCTCAAGGTTCTCCACCGCTGCGGCTGTCTGGACGGGTACTCCGTCTTCAAGACCACCCGCGTGTTGCTCTTGGCAGATCGGACAAGACCGCGGGCAGAAAACACCTCGTTCACAGATCGGGGGACATCCCTGGTGACGGGTTGAGCCCGTCACCTTTGGCGCTCCGAGTGACGCAAGTGACACTTCGCTACATATAGACCGTACACGCGGGCGCGCGCGTATGACGTATATATCAGAAAGTCCTGTCACTTGTGTCACTGGGCGCCCCCATCCTCGGGCGCGCGAAGTGCGATCCCTTGGAATGCACGTGTCCCACCCGTTAGCCGGGCGCGCGCAAAACCCCTTTCTTCAATGGCTTGCGAAAAACGCCTCTGGGAGCCGATGTACTCCCCGGCTGGTTCCGCCCAAGCCTTCCAGTCCTCGAATAGCCTTTTGACGGCCGTGACATCGTTGGGTAATCGGACACACCGCTCATCAAGCCATTGAGCAAGACCGTCCTCGGCAGCCATGTAAGCCTCGGTCGCGTCGCGGACACTAGCAGGAGGGTTCAGGCCTTGAGCCTGCCACTCCAGGCAGCCAGCCAGAGCCCAGCCGAGGATGCCAGGCCATTCGGTCCGGAGTTTCTGAGTTAGGCACAGGTCACGCTCTGCCTTTGGGATGGTAACGGTAAAGGGGATCAAGTGCAGCCGCCGGCGAACGGCCTCATCCACGGAGCGGAGGCCGGGCTTGTGGTTGCCCGCTATCACCAGCTTGAAGACGGGAGTGAACTCGAAGAAATCCTGACGCATGAACCGCGCGGAGATCCGATCTCCGCCGGTCAAGATCTTGATCTTGGACTCGGCCCACCTCCGCCCATCCTCTGTCTCCACCGCTGTTACCAGCCGCGCCCCCTGAAGCCCAGCAAGGTCAGTCGGGTGGTGCTCCGACGGTGACGCGATGAACGTCTCAATTGCGGCGGACTTAGCGTAATCGTTCAGAATATTGGCGACCGTGGAGAGGAACACGCTCTTGCCGTTCGCGCCGGTCCCGTACAGGAAGAACAAGGCGTGCTCGCGGGTGTCTGCCGTGAGGCAGTAACCCGCCATGCGACTCAGGAATGCCCGGAGATCGCGGTCCCCATCAGTTACACGATCTAAGAAGGCATCCCACAGCAGGCAGGATCCGCCCGGTGCCACCGCCGTCATCTTCGTGCAGTAGGCATCCCGGCGATGCACCTGAATGCCCCCAGTGCGCAAGTCCACAATGCCGCCCGGAGTATTTAGGAGCCAGGGGTCCGCATCCCACTGCCCGACAACCGCCGCGTGCCTACGGTCCGCGCGGACAAGGCGTTCTACTGCTGCAACCGTTGCGGCAGATGCAACGCGGGTGGTAATGTTTGTCTTCGTCGCGGGTTCGGCACTTGCCGCCCGGCAGACTTGGCGCGCGCGGTCGAATACGTGGAGGGTGTCGTCTGTTGTCCAGCGCGTGCCGTCCCACTGAAGCCATCGCCCCCAAGCCGCGACATAGCGCAGATTGTCGCCGTGACGCTGGGTAAAGCGGCCCGCGAGGGAGTCTTCGGAGAAATGTGGGGCCTCAGTTTCGGTGGCCTTAGTTGCCGGGGCCGGCCCTTGCTGAATTCCGAGCCAGGATAGCGCGGTCCGCACTACGCGCTTGTCGATGTAGTCTGTGAGGCTTGTTTTTCCGGTCGTCGGGTCGCCGGCCCTGTGCTTCTCATAGGTGCTCCCCACGGACTGCTCAACCCGGCCGTAGGCCCCCCGGTCGTGTGAAGGGACCGCCCGATAAGCCGCCAATACAAAGGCCCGCGCATCTTCCAGGCTCCACCCCGCCCGTGCCAAGGCGCCGGCCAGGGCCAGTTCACAGTTATGCCTGCCCTTGGCCGGCCAATGACGGGCCAGGAGTGCGGCGGCCGCGACCTTATCCACGGCCGGGACTAGAACGTCGCTGTCGATGTTCGACGGGCGCGGTCCGAAGCCAGGCTCAAAAAGGATTGGCTCGCCCGTCTCTCTGTGGGTGCTGGGCGGTACGATGGTCTGAAGACCGATGCTGCCGTCTGCCTTCTGGCAGCGCAATTCCACGAGACAAGATTTTTTGTCGAGTGGGTCCGAGTAACGCTTGGCGCGCACCGGCGGATCGCATCTATAGAAGTGATGGCTCCGTGGCTTGCTTCTGCGCCCGAATATCATCCCGGTCGGCGGCAACAACTCGGCGGCGGCAACGAGAGCCTCAGGACAATCGAGGTCAACGTCAGTAGTCCCGTAGTCATCCCCGAGCAACACACCGATATTCGACGGAGTGCCGTTGAAGTAGTGCGGCAGGCTTTTGCGGGCCAACCGGAGGTTCGGCCACCCTTCAAGGACGGGTTTCTTCTCCCGGTGAGGAACCGGGATCGGGAAGAACCCGCGCTCCACGTACTCCGCAGCCGCTTTGAGTGCCGTCATCTCGGCCCCCACAAGAGCAGTCGCCGGAAGAATCGATACACGGTGACCCACAAGCGCGGCACCGCCTGCCCTGCCAGTTCGTCGCTGTAGCTTAGACACGCCCAAGCATGGTCGCGGCTGTAAGGCCTCACAGCGCCTCCGGCTGAGTGCTGCGCACGTTCTGCGCTATATAGGACCGTACATCCGAAGGCCTGTACTTCACCAAGAAACCCAGCTTCACGTAGGCACAGCCTTTCCCCAATAACCGATCTCTGCGCGCCGAAGCCACACTTCGCCCAGTGATTTCGGCGAATTGGTGTTCGTTGAGAAGAGGTTCAATCTGCGTTCTAGCTGCGCTTTCGCGTTCGCAGGTTTGTGAAGTGGTCATACACCCTTACTGGGCGACTTGTCGGTGCGGAGGCCGACGGAGGCACACACGCCAGGCTAGGTTGTTGGACTCAGGGGGAATTCAGTTATGAGGAAATCTACGCCGACAAATCGAATTGTCGGCAGATTTATTTCACCGCCGTCGGAGGAGGGTGAATCTTGAACCGAGCTTGATAGCCGACGCCCTTGCTGTAGGGGAGAGGGTCGCCGCTCAGCCTGAAGTGTTTGTGGAGAAGCTTCCGCGTTCTCTCAATGCTCTTAGCGATAGCTTCCCATTGCTTACCGTTCCGCGCATCATCTGGTATCGTGCCGCTCAAGCATGCGAGTGTCTGGAGAACCGCCCACTGCCTGTTTGGGCGTCCTCCCCTCCTATCCTCGAAGCCCATCTCGGCATAGTTCTGCGAATACATGCGGTGTCCGACCTTGATCTGGACTGTGTGATCGCCCAGAAAACGGATTTCGATGGCGTCCCAAGTTTCCGCTCTTGGGTTCTCTCCCTTGGCGCCATCCGCTGCTTGACGATGCTTCGACTGCGCTGCCATCATGGCGTCGCGCCGAATGCGAAGCTGGTCTTTCAGACCAGCCAAGAGACCAGGAATCTGTGGCTCAAGCATGGCGACAAACTCCAGATACTCTGCCAAGGCTTGAGTGTCGAGGTTCTCGATTGGCACACCCCTCTGGAAAAGCCCGGTCATGCGCTGAGCCGCGAGTGTGTAGAGCAGTCTGGAAAGCCTGGCACTCTCTTCCGGATGCGGCTTGCCTCTTTGGGCCGTGTGGGTCAGAAATCGGTGAACCTGATCGAGCATCGCCCTGTCTGCGCTTCCTGATGAGGTAACCGCCAACCGGTAGGATCCCGCCTTGTCGGCTCGCGATTGCTAGGCGGCCACTTCTAGTCTAATGCCGACTTCCGGCTTTCTCCAGGTGGCTGGCTAGTGCCCCTTCACCACTTTACATAGCGGCAGGGGTGTCGGCTGTAGTTGCTTGCCCAACTTCTTGGCTTCATTGCCCCGGCACCGGAGCCGGCGGATCGGCTTTGTGCGGGCCTCGGGGTCAGACTGGAGCCCAGCGCAGATCGGAAGCTCGCTACTCTTCATCTTGTCCTCGACCATGGGAGAGTCCCGGCCTAAGCATACACCCGAGAGGTGCGCTTGGCCAGACCCGGCCATGCAGATGAACCCGGATCCTTCTTGAGGCTCCGTAACCTCGGGCAGCCGCGTTAGAACGCTGACGATAAGGCGTGCGAGTCCGCCCTCCTCACGACGAATAAGTCCTGCCGGCTGAAGCGAATGGGGGGATAGTGTGACCTCCGAGGCCAGCCGAGAACCTACAGCGCGCGCCTCTGAAGTCTGAAGCAGGTGCACCCTACGATAACACTGACGGGGGAAAGTCCCGGAGCCCCCCCCCCTGTTGGCCGGCGAGTCTCGAAGGGCGTCAATAAGTCCTTTAGGTTCAGTAGTAATAACTTTTCTGTAGAATAGTTGTTGACAAGAGACTCTCTCTGCTCTAGACTGATCCCATGAAGCGAGCCTTCGCATACCTCCGGGTCTCGGGCAAGAGTCAAGTCGAGGGCGACGGCTTTGTCCGGCAATTGGAGGCGATCAAGAAGTACACCAAGGAGCACGGCATCAGAATAGTCCGGGTCTTTCGCGAGGCGGGCATCTCGGGCACAAAGGATCTTGGTGACCGCCCAGCGTTCGTGGAGATGATGACCTCGCTCCACGCAGACGGCGTCCAGTTAGTGCTCATCGAGAAACTCGATCGACTTGCACGCGATCAGGTGGTACAGGAGTTGATTCTTCGGGACCTCCGGAAGCACGGCTTCGATCTGATCCCGGTGATGGAGCCGGATCTGGTCCAGGATGATCCGAACAATCCCACACGCACCCTCATTCGGCAGATCATGGGCGCGGTGGCGCAGTACGAGAAAAGCCTGATCGTGCTGAAACTTCGCGGCGCCAGGCTGCGGAAGAAAGCTAAGACGGGCCGATGTGAGGGCGCAAAGCCCTACGGCACCCTGCCCGGCGAGTCCCCCGTGATTGCCCGAATGAAAGAGCTGCGTGCCTCGGGCCTGGGCTTCGACCGGATCGCGGCCCGGCTGAACGAGGAAGGCGTTAAGCCGCGGCGTGGGAAGCAGTGGTGGGGCTTGGCGGTGAACAAGATCCTGAGTCGGGCGACGTGAATCTCCTCACGTTGGCAGAAACTACAGGACCGCCAGCGTGGCGCCCTGACCGCTCTCCAGCCAGCAACGGTCTCGTCCCTCTCGGTCGTCAGTCCCCTTGACGGACCACCAATCCGGCGCCCTGTGCGAGCGGCATGGCGATACGGGTACCCAATGCCACTTCCAGGGCACGCCGCTCAGGTGTACACTGCCAGCTAGCCAGGGAGACAGGAATCCAGGCTGAGACGTGTCCAGGAAGCCGAACTCAGTTCGACGCCTCAGGCAGTTTGCCGGTTTGTTGTTTGCCTTTGTCCTGATCACGGGCGCAAGCTCTCTGCCGCTCGTCGCACAGTGGGAACCAGGCAAGGATGTGCCGTACGTGCCGACGCCGCCGGACGTTGTCGAAGCGATGCTGAAGCTGGCCGGGGTCAAGAGTGGTGATTTCGTGATCGACCTGGGATGCGGCGATGGCCGGATCGTCGTCATGGCGGCGCAGAGGTTCGGGGCCCGCGGGAAAGGGGTGGACTTCAACCCAACGCGGGTTAAGGAGGCGAGAGAAAACGCGCGCAAAGCTGGTGTTACCAAGCGTGTGCAGTTTGTCCATGGCGACTTGTTTGACGCCGACATCCATGAGGCCAGCGTCGTGACGCTCTATCTGCTTCCTGCTGTGAATCTGAAGCTGCGACCCAAGCTGCTGAGAGACCTGAAAGTCGGTACGCGGATCGTCTCGCACAGCTTTGACATGGGCGACTGGCCGCCGGACAAGACCGAGCAACATAGCGGGCGGATCATTCGCCTGTGGACCGTCACCGAGAAGGCCAAGACCAGCTACAGCGAGCAGTGACCTTCGACGAGGTCGACTTGACACCCCGACTCCGGCCGCCCGGGCGCTGTAAGGCGATGCCGTGCGTCGAGGCGCCGCTCGGCCTGCGCGGTGGCAAAGAGGCAGGGGTGGCCTCGAATGTAGTGAAGTGAACCCCTGGCGTGAGACAGCGAGTTAAGGGGGTAGTCGCCGTTCGATGGAAAAGTATTGCACGGCGGGGTTGATGTTTTCCACTCTGGAAGTACCTGAGCGGAGGATAGGGCACTGCGGGGACGCAACCCGAGCGCCGACTCAGCAGCCGGAATGGCAGGGGGCGGCCTTGGCCGCCTCCGAAAGCAGCCATTTTGGCCGGAAGGCGATAAATCCCAGGGGCCTGGGGGCGGAGCCCCCCGGTGAAGATCCGGTCGCCGAGCAACCTCATGGTCGGGCCCCCGCGTTCTGCTCGAACTCGGCCGGTGGCACATAGCCCAGAGCCGAGTGGAGTCTTTGCTGGTTGTAGACACGCTCGATGAACTCACCGATCGAGGCGTAGGCGTCGGCCAAGTCCCGGTACTCGGTTCGGTAAACCTCCTCGTACTTCAGCGTCTTCATGAAGGACTCGCAGGCGGCATTGTCGTACGGATTCCCCTTGCGGCTCATGCTGATCCTGATCTTGTGCTCTTTCAGCAGATCGGTGTAGTCATATGAGGCATACTGAACGCCACGATCGGAATGATGCACCAGCCCTGGCCCCGGATGGCGCTGGCGCAGCGCCATCCGCAGTGCGGAAAGGGCCAACTGGGCCTCCAAGGTGCGGCCCAGGGCCCATCCGATCACTCGCCGCGAAAACGCATCCAGCAACACCGCCAAGTACACAAACTCCCTGCGCAGCCGGATATAGGTGATGTCGGCGACCCAGAGTTGGTTGATCGCATCAGGGAGGATGCCTTGCGCCAGGTTCGGGTAGACCGGCAGAGCATGCCGTGAATCGGTCGTGACCACAAAGGACTTGTGGCGCAGGCACAGCAGGTTATCCTCACGCATCAGACGCAGCACGTGCTTGTGGTTCGCCTCAAAGCCGCGGCGCTCGAGCTCCGCCGTGATCCTGCGGTAGCCATAGGCCGGGGACTGGAGGGCGATGTCTTGCATCGCGTCACGCAACTCCATCTCCACCGGGCAGTCCTGCGGTGGCACTCGCCAGCGGTAGTAGCTGGCCCGGCTCAGTCCGGTCATCTGGCACAGGGCATTCACGGCTTGGCCTTGGGTGCCAGCTTCCCGGATCTCTTCAAACAAGCAACCTCGCCAGTGACGACGGTGGGTGGGTGATGATCCCTGAAATGCCGCAAGGCCTTTTTTAAAAAATCGTTCTCCATCGCCAGTTGGCCAATCTTGCGCTCCAACTCGGCGATCCGCTGCAACTCCGTCAAGACGGGAGACATTCCACGCCGGCCTACTCCCGGAAAGGCCGATTCACCGCGCGCTCGCCACTCGCCCCGCCACCGTTCCAGCAGGTGCGGGCTCAGTTCCAACTGGCGGGCGACCTCACCGACCGTCCGCCCAGTGTCGATCTCTCGCATCGCAGCAACCTTCAGGTCGCGGCTGTAAACTCGTCGGGCCAAATCCATACCTCTCTCCATTCAATGTATTCGGCCCCTTAACTTCGTGTCTCACTTTTGGGGTGCACTCCAATGGGTTCCCGGCACTATATCCAACACCCCCTGTTTCCGCTCGAGCGCACGGTAGCCGACATTAATTTGGAGCAACTCGGCCGCACTGACGACTCGGAGGGGCCCCAGATCTCACGCGCTTCACTGACCGGCTTCGAGTACTCCGATGTGGGGCAGAGCTTCCGACGGGCTGGGGAACGGGTCGGAGTGAAAATCTTCCGGCACAAGAAGTATAGCGACTGGTACTTTCGTCTCAGCGACAGCGCCGTGTTCGCGGACCTGGGGATCCCGGCGCACACGCTCTTTGTGACCTATGATTTCCCCGGTTATCACCGGCCGGGTGATCGCTGGGACAAGCTGAACTACGGGAACTTGGAGAAGGTCACCCGCGCGGTAGCCCTGGGCGTGCTCACGATCGCCAACAACGCCGAACCGCCGCGCTGGAACGAAGCCAGCCGGAAAGCCAAGCGTTACCTGCAGGCCTGGAAGCTGCGGCACGGCAGGCAGTGAGCGTTGAGCGAAGGGGACGGCACGCTCCGAGCTGGGTGGTTTGCTAGCTCTCGTTCAGCGAGACAGATGATTGGAGTTAAGATGTTTCCGCGTTTCCGTAGAGGATCGTGCCAGGAAAGTGGGCATATCGGAAACTACTGCTGCCGTCCGGCCCTGCCTGGCTCACAGCCCAGGCGGTTCGTCCCCCTCGAAGTGCGGGTCGTAGCCGCTGAAGAGGAGGCACTCCAGACGCTGGGCGTCCCAAGGAACCTGAGTCGGAATCCGCTTCCGGCCAACGCCGACGATGTCCGTCAATCCGTGAACTGCTTCAACTACGCTTCTGTGGATCAGCGGGTCAGACTTGGTCAACTCGGCGTAACGCCTCCCGGCTTCCCAGAAGACCCTGAACTCCTGGAGCGGGTACTTCCGCTTGTTCGCAGAGAGCGCCTCCTCGAACCTCAACCAACACTTCGCGACCTCCGCGGCTAGACGATCCTTCTCCGAAGCCGGCATATCAACTGCCTCCTTCGTCTGCTGGCGCCGTGCGGCGCTGAACCTGTAGTTTAATCGCCCGCTTTGTTCCCTGGTAACTCCGTCCGGTGTGCCGCTGCCCCTGGCCGGGCACCGCCTGCCTCGTCCAAGATGGTCCGGCGGCTGGAGGGCCGCGGCGATGAAAAGAGGGAAAGGAAAGGGCAAGAGTGCGCCCAAGCGGGTGCTTCGGTTATTGGATCTCGACTGCGCCAAACAGGCGGTTCTGAACATGCTTGGTTCACCGGAGTCCAAGCGGGCGTATGAGTTCGCCATCGACAATTTCGTGGCATGGTACTGCTCGGAGCCAAGACTTGCGTTCGGCCGGACGGTGGTGCTGCGGTACCGGCTCGAACTCGAAGCTCGGAGGCTCGCCCCGGCGACAGTGAACCTGCGCCTGGCGGCCGTGCGCCGCCTTGCCTATGAGGCGGCCGACACCGGGCTGCTCAGCCCGGAGTTGGCGGCCGGCATCCGGCGCGTCAAGGGGGCCAAGCGGATTGGAGTGAGGCTCGGGAACTGGCTGACCGTGGAGCAGAGCCGCTCCCTCCTACAAGCCCCCGATGCCGAGAGCCTTAAGGGCCGACGGGACCGGGCGATTCTGGCGCTTCTGGTCGGCTGCGGGTTGCGCACGGGCGAGGTAGCCAACCTCAGGCTGGATCACGTGCAGCAGCGGGAGGGACACTGGGCCATAGTCGATCTGGTGGGCAAAGCCGCCCACATTCGCACCGTCCCCGTGCCGGACTGGGTGAAGGCGGCGGTCGACGGTTGGGTGAGGTCCGCTCCGATTTTGGAAGGACGAGTCTTCCGCTGCGTTAGCAGGAGAGGCTCGGTCTGGGGCGACGGCATCACTGAGAAGGTGATTTGGCACGTGGTGAAGGACTCTGCGGCAGCGGCCGGAATTTCCAAGCTGTCGCCGCACGATTGCCGCCGGACCTGCGCGAGGCTGTGCCACGCCGCCGGCGGGGAGCTTGAGCAGATTCAATTCCTGCTGGGGCACGTTTCGGTGGAGACAACCGAGAGATACCTAGGCTGCAAGCAAAGGCTCCGGCTGGCCGTAAACGACAAAATTGGCCTGGAGCCGTAGGCTGAAACCTATTCTCCGGAAAGCCCACTTATCAGCCACTGAACTGGGGAGCTGGCCCCAGTATCTACCATGCGCTCAATTTCACGTTGATTGTGAGCTTTCCCTTGAACGGGAGCGACCTCTGCCAGAAATCCTTGGCGTTGTCTACCGCTCTCTCGAAATCCAGACGATCTACTCCCGGAATCCAGGCGCTGACATCCAGGTCTAATTGGGTGGGGGCGAAACCCTGCGTCTGCTTCTCTAGCGTCACCGCCGCTGTGGTGTGGACGCTGCGCGGTTCGATTTCCATTGCGCTGAGCTCGGCCACCAGCACCCTGCAAAAGGAGGCCGCATGTACGGCTGCCAACAACTCCTCTGGATCAGTGCCAGGAGTGCCTGCCAGTTGGCTCGTTAGGGAGTCCGGCATCTTCAACAAACTGCCGCCGTCCGTAGTAACGGTGCCCTTCCCACCTTTGAAACCGCCGCCCCATTCGGCAAAGGCCTGCCGTATCACAGGTCGCTCCTCGGGTTCTGGCCGTACTTCTACTTTGAAGTCATTACGCGGTGATCGCCATCGGCGCCAGCGTTGTGCCCAAGTGACACGCTTGCCCATCTCAGCGGTCCCCTCCCAGGAGGCCGTACAGCCTCATAGTAGCCCCGTGGGTAAGCCTATTCAAGAGGTCCCGGCCCTATCTTGGTACATGAGCACCGAATCGGTTCTGGCCGAGACACGGCCATTCCGGAAAGTACTGCGCCGATCCACCAGCCCGCCCTCAGTTTCCGGTATGCCCACTTTCAAGGATGTGGCCCAACACGGTGCCACAACGTTGAAACTACGCAAGCTGCAGCCGAGTAAACCAGCGCATTAGCCAAGATCAATCCACTCAATAGGCCGTACCGCTCAGCTCTTTTGGGAGGCGGATTTGACACTGTCGGCGGCATAAGGAGAACTGCTGCTGGCCACAACACGTAGGGCGTAAACCTCACCGCGTGATCCACGAACCGGGGAGGAGGTGGTCCGTCTAGCGCCGATGGAAATTGCGGCTCCTGAGGCATAGGCTGGGTGTACAATCGATGGTGTCCGGGATGCAAAAAGGACAATCTTGTCCAAATACGGGGTGACAGATGGGAAAGTCAAGTGCCTGGCAGATCGTCGCCGTGGCGCTGTTCGCCATCGGCGGGGGAGCCTGCCTCGGAGCCGGACAATCAAGAATGCCGGCTCTCCAGAAAAGCACTGAGGCGTCTAAGAGTGCGCCGCAGGGCCACACCTACCGCATGAAGATGGTCAAGGCCATGGACGAGCATGGCTTCGAGCGTCCCATGGTCGCTTATAGCATACTGGTCCCGACCGACTGGCAATCTGAGGGCAGCGTCACCTGGAATATCATGCCCTATGACCGGTGCAACACGACCCAGATCACGCTGCGCGCCAGCGGCCCCGATGGCCGCGGCCTCGAGACCCTTCCCTACTACAACTGGGTCTGGGACGACTATCCCGAAACTCTTCGGCAAGTTCAGGCGATGCAGACCCCGTTCGGCCCACGCCCTTGCGACGTGCAGCCGCCCATGGCCGCGGCCGACTATATACGCCGAATGCTAGGTCAAATTCGGCCTAACGCGCAAGTGGTCGTCATAGAACCCGCCCCTAAGTTAATGGAGATCCTCCAGAAGCAGGCCCGGCAAATGGAGCAGGACGCGGCGCGGTACGGTCTCCAGCAGAGTGTGCGCCCCGATGCCGCCCGGGCCCGCCTGAAATACGACTCAAATGGCAAGCCCGTGGAAGAGTGGGTCTACGCCTTTACCATCACCAAAGCCAGGCTGGGCCCCCACTTCAACCCGCAGACCATGCAGATGTTCCAGGCGTACACCTACGATTGCTCTGCCCACATGACCACGCAGCGCGCCCCGGAAGGCCAACTGGATGCCTCCGACAAGTTCTTCGACCTGGTCTGGAGCACCGCCCGCGTCAGCCCCGAGTGGGGCGCTCGCGTCGTCCAGAGCGCCTTGGCCATTCAACAAATTGAGCTAAAGGGCATCCGCGACCGCTCCAGGATCATCTCCCAGAGTGCGAACGAAATCGCGGACATGCAGATGCAGGGCTGGCAGAACCGGCAGCGCAGTGAGGACCGTGTCTTCGACTCGATCACTCAGAGTATTCGCGGCGTGGAAACCTACCGCAATCCGGCGACCGGCGAGACCATCGATCTCAGCAACGAGTACGGGCACGCCTGGGTCAACAATCGCGGGGAATATCTTCTCAGCGACTCGCCGGACTTCAATCCAAGCGTGACTCTCAAAGAAGAATGGAAGCCCCTCGAGCGCGTCGGGAGATGAATAACCCTTGCATCTACCCATTTGACACCATCGGAACGTGCCCAGTTTCGCCCCCAAGGAGGTAATGGCCGAGAGACGGCCTTACCGGAAAGTGCCGAGAACCACTGGCCTGGCTTGGCGCCAAACCGGAGAAAGGCCCCCGGTGCGTCGACCCCTCGGGCAGGCAACGTTAGGAATCACTAGGAGGGCAAAGGTGACCGCCGTATCCCCCAGTGACGTTTACCGCGGATCTTGGCGGGCCATGCCAAAACCCTGACCTGCAGTCTGGCCGTCTCGCGCTCAAGATGAACCAGTAGCCGTTCTGGTAGCAGCCGGCCAAAAGGATCTCTTTTCGGCACGCCACGGCCTCCGGTAGGAGAGCCGAGGTATGCAGCATCTCTCGCGGCGCGCTCCTTTGCCTCTTCGGCAAAGGATAGACCACAACCCGCAACACCGCTTCGCCGCTCCCCGATCCGCTGGATGCCTGTCGCCAGTCGGTCCCCTCCACTGACGATGCAGGCTCAGCCGTCTCCGGAGGACTGCAACTCGTCTGCCCGACCTCGATCGCGGGTCGGTGGACAGTGAAAGCTCGCCAAGGGCTATGCCCTTGAAATCCCAACACTTCCAGCCCGATGTAACAACGTTACACCCGGCGAATGTTGAAGTAGTTCTGTTTACGAAATGCCGTCCAAGAATCTATTTGAGGTACTGGCGCAGAAAGCTCAAGGCGACAGGTGTATCGATCCGGAAATTGTAATCAACACCGATGCACGGAGTGTTGCCCCAGGAAACGACAGCCACCACCATATTCGTATTCGCATAGAACACTGGGCCGCCCGAGTCCCCATAACAGGAGCCGCCTCCGATCCCCGGATTGTTCGTGAATTTCGCGCTCTGTCCCCCATCAAACGTGCTCTTGAGTTCCACCAATCGGACAGTGCCTAGGTACCGCGCGTAGATGTCCTCGAGAAATGGCTTTATATACCCCTGCATTCCATACCCGACGACAGTGAAGGTGTCCTCCACGCTGCGGACAGTGGTCAGAAAGCCTTCTGGAGGCAGGGCGCCATACGTGCTTGCCGCCAATCGACGCTTTAGGATCACAACACCGACGTCGTACGTCGCAGGGAACTGAGCGTAGTCCTGATAGTTGGGATGAGGATATGCATCACCCTTGATCCAACCGTTCTTCTTGTCATCCAGCAAGGCTCCCAAGGAAGGATAGTTCTCTCTGCCCTCAAATGAGATCGACGGAGCGAATTTCGCCCACGTGTTGAGGTTGCGGACGCCGTTTTCGGAGGTGCAGTGCCCCGCAGTCAGCAACACAGTCGGGGCGAGCAGGGTGGCCGAGCAGGAATAGTAGCCCGTAGGAGTCTCGAAAATGATGGTACCGACGTATGGGTGCCGCAGGCCATCCAGCTCGCCGAATGTGATGGCCTTCGATGTCGCTGCCGCACTCAAAACCAAAACAGCAAGCACTAGTGCAGATCGATTTGTTCGCATCCTGACCTCGTCGCTTCGCATGTCAATCGGCCCAGGCTGTCGCATTGCCGCGTCCAGGTGCCACCGGAAGAATAGCACAAACCCGGTCCGCACGCCTGCCCCATTAACAATGCGATCAGGACATGATCTGTTCGGTCTAGTCTGCGCCTTCCTCTGTCCACATTGAGCGCCGGGGTGCAAGCTCGCCGGTTGTGGCAGGTGATGAAGCAGACCCTATCACCGGCCATAACCGGGAGTGCCCCAAGTGCCAGGTCCAGGCGCACCAGAGTTGGCTGACCGCGAGAGCAAGCGCTGCCGGCGGCCTGCTACTTCCATGTCCTCTTTACTCTGGTCCAGCCACTCCGCCCCTTGACCGCACACAACCCAGCCGTCCTCTGCGACCTGCTCTTCGCCAGCTCTAAGGCCACGCTGTTAGAAGTAGCTGCCGATCCTCGACATCTTGGCGCCCAGACCGGCTTCTGCAGTGTGCTGCGCAGCTGCTCTAGTCTGTGGCGAACCCTATTGGGCGACATAGCGGGCGCAGACGGGAGTGCTGTCATCAGCGCTCACACGGGCCGGCACCACCGAGACATTCCAGTCCGATAGATGAAGACTGCGGGCGTTATCGGGAGCTATCCATCTGAACTCTCGCTGCCGAGATCAGCGCTTGGCCTGCGCCGGTGGCAGAAAGTCCTCCATGAGCCACAACTCCGGGTCGCCGCCCTGGATGGCAGTAAACGCGATCTTCGCTCCGTCCGGCGACCAGGAGAGGTTCGTAGGCCGCCCCGCCAACCCCGTCTTTACCTCGGCCGGCGTACCCCCCTCTGAAGGAACGATCCAGATGTTTTGCGCTGCGCTGTACGCGATTCGTTTGCCATCCGGAGACCAGGAGATCTCGTGGTGGGCCCAAATAAAGCCGACTTTTGTCACGATCCTCGCCTCCCCACCGCTCGCAGGCTTGACGCGGAGGGTCCTATCGTCGCCGAAATATGCGATCGACTTTCCATCTGGCGAGCATGCTATGCCGGCCAGAAAAACGTTGTCGGATGCCGACGTGATCCGACGCGGTTCACCACTCTTAACCGATATTGTGTAAATGTTCGATGGACCGGAGGACCCTGGCGTGCCCTCATAACGGACGAAAGCCACGGTTTGGCCATCGGGGAGCCAACACGGAGAGTGATCATCCCCTGGATCTTTGGTGAGCTGGACTGGCTCTCCTCCCGCGACGGGAACCGTCCAAAGATACGGGCCTGAGGAATACGGACGTCGCGCTCCACCGAAGACCACCATCTTGCCGTCTGGAGAAACTGCATTGCCTCCGCCTGGAATGCTCTCTATCACTTCCGGCAGTGGAGGTTTTCCCTCTTTAATCGATCCAGTAGATACGGTGGAGACCTCACCTCCTCCAGCCGGGACAAAACCGAGTGCGGGTGGGGAGCCAACCCGGAACCAGATCGTCTTGCCATCTGGCGACCAACGCGGCTCAAACGCGGCGTCGTCCGGACTCACCGGAGTGACCTGTGTCACGTTCCCACCGGATGCCGGCACGGTGTAGATGGCTATCAGTTCGGGAGTGGGGATAATGAGGCCGATCTTGTTTCCGGCGCTCCAGCCTGTGAGCGGTTCGAACGTTTCGCCGGGGAGTTGAATTGACGTTGGCGGCGCTGTTCCCCGTCCTTCCGTGGAGACCGGAACCACCCACAGCTCCTTGCTCCTATTGTGGCCCGCAGGCTCCAACAGGAACGCCAGCTTCCTGCCGTCGGGAGACCACATGGGACTCCTCGCCCTATTCGGAATCTGAGTAACCGGGACAGACTGTCCGCCGCCCGCCGGAATCACCCTAATCTCGCCGCGCAGGTTGCCATCCGCCTCCCGTTGGGGGGACAGCTTGACGTAGGCAAGGCGTCTTCCATCCGGCGAGAACGCCGGCTCTCGCGTATTCGCTTCCGTCAGGCGCATCGGATTTCCACCGGCAACAGGAACCGTGTTGACATACGGAATTTCTTTGTCCACCGCGGTAAAAGCGAGCGTCTGCCCGTCAGGGCTGAGGCTCAGACTGTGTTCGTAAGGGTGGCCACGCAGACTGGACGTCACTTTCCGAGTATTCCCACCTGCCGATGAGACAACATAGATATCTTCGGCATCCGTACCCGCATTGAACGCAATCCACTTACTGTCACCCGACCAGGTGAGTCCCATGCCCCAAGCTCCGCCTTGAGGGTTGGGGTCGGTCAGCCTCACCGGTTCTCCGGCGGTATCGGGATCCACCTTGCCTGGTACCGGAACAGCCCAGATAGCCCGGGCAGACAGGAAGGCCAGTCTAGCGCCATCCGGTGACAATTGGGCTCCGAACCTCGGCGAGTTTGCCAGGGTCGGAATCCGAAACTTCCGGAAGCGTGGGCCGTTGCCAGACGCAGGCAACGCCGCAAGCTCGTCGCGGGCTTTCGTCACAGCAGCAGTCTGGTCCGCGTATTCGCGGAGCAGACGCTCGAACGTAAGCCGTGCTTCGGCGTTTCCCTGTTTGCGGTAGCACTGGCCCAGTTGCAGCAGCGCCTGCGCGGCCAGGGCCCGATTTCCTTTGGCTGCCGCGAGGGCTTTCTTGTAGCCTTCGATCGCGCCTGCAAGGTCGCCGTCTACCAACTCCTTCTTGGTCGCCGCTTGCAGCAGGCTCTCGGCTGAGTTCGCCCTTTGGGCGGGAAGGGTCAGGACGCCGCACAGGACGGTGGCGGCCACGCCGATCCACAAGCTTCTTGTCATCGCTCGAACCTCCATGACGACAGAGTAGCGGTCGTTTGTCACGGCACCGTCATGCCTCTTGTCAGGGGTGTGTCAGGGTCGTGTCAGGACCTCACCCATCGAAACGGTAACCCTGCCCTCGCACGTTGATGAAATAGCCCGGCGCTCCCGGCTCCGGCTCGAGTTTCTTGCGGAGCGTCACGATGTAGTTATCCACGACACGCTCGGAGACGGCCGTGCCGGCGCCCCAGACTGCGTCGATCAGGCGGTCGCGGCTCATCACGTGGCCGCGGTTCTTCACGAACGCGCAGAGAAGCTTAAACTCCAGCGGCGTGGTCTCCACCACATGGCCGCCGCGCCGGACCTCACCGCGCGTCGCGTCGACCTCGACATCACCGAAGCGGTAGAGTCCCCCGGATTCCTGGGCCCCGCGGCGCAGGAGCGCGCGGACGCGCGCACGGAGCTCCATCGGGCTGAAGGGCTTCGTTACGTAGTCGTCGGCGCCGAGGTCCAGCCCTATCACCTTCTCGACCTCCTGGCTTCTGGCTGTCAGCAGCAGGATTGGAGTGCGGTTGCCGCCGAGCCGCAACTCACGGCATATCTCAAAACCATCCCTCTTCGGCAGCATGACGTCCAGCACGACAAGGTCGAACTGCCCTTCTGTCGCCCGTTGAAGACCTGCTTCACCATCCGCGACCACTTCCACCTCGTAGCCTTCCTTCTTGAAGTCCACCTGGAGTCCATAGGAGATGGCGTGCTCGTCTTCGACGATCAGAATGCGGCTCACGACTCCTCCTCCGCCGGCAACATGAGAATAAAGGCGCTTCCCATGCCTGGGGTGCTCTGCACCCGCACCTCCCCACCGTGCGCTCTGACGATCTCGCGCACGATTGTCAGACCGATGCCAGCGCCCTTTATCCCCGCCTGACTGGCATTCCCGCCGCGATAGAATCTATCGAATACGTGCTTGAGGTCTTCGCTCGCGATGCCGATGCCGCGGTCGATGACGCGCAATTCCACTTTACCTTCTGCAGCACCCACTTCGACACGCACACTCTTGTGGTCCGGCGAGTGCTTCACCGCGTTGTCCAACAGATTCCAGAGTGCGCCGGCCAGCGCCTCGCGGTCGGCGCGCATACGCACGCTGCTGGCGGCGCTAGCGAACTCGACGACGTATCCCGCACTCCGGACGGTCTCTCCGAACTGCTGCACAACCGCTTGCGCCCATTCCTGCGCGTCCAGGCTCTCGAAGCGAAATTGGTAAGCTCCGGATTGCATACGGCCAAAATCCAGGAGCGACTCCACCAGTCGCCGCAGGCGGTCGCTTTCGGCCATCATCAGTTCATAGACCCTCTGCTTCTGTTCTTCCAGGTCGACGCGGCCTCGCGCCAGCATCTCCGCCAGTTGCCGGATCGAGGTGAGCGGTGTACGGAACTCGTGCGAGACCGCGGAGACAAAGTCCGCTTGCAGCCTCGCCACCGCCAGTTCCCGGACCATGGACCGCGCGATGAAGTAGCTGCCTACCGCGAGGAGAAGCGCAAAGACGATGAAGCCTGCGACGATCAGATGACGCCGGGCTCCGGAGGCCTCTGAGCGCGCCCAGTCTCCTTCGGGGACCACCGTAAGGTTCCAGGGCAGGCCTGTCATCGTGGCGGCCCGGAACGCCGTTGGACCTTTGGCGGGAGACGCCCCGAAAAAGACTTCTCCATGGTCGCCAGTTAGACGGACCGCGGTGCCAGAATCCTGGCCCAGGCTGGCCCAAAGCCGCCGCCAGAAGGATGGTCCGGCGAGCCGTGCTTGCCAGGCGCCGTCGCGGCTCAACCAGCAAACCGACACGGGAGATCCGTCGAAGAGGCCGAACCGACGCCCGCCCGCAGCGCCCCTCTCATCGGCCTGCCATGCCCGCCAAGCCGTTGCGGCTGCCTCGGCGACGGCAAGGCGCTCGTCCCAATCCTGTGGTAGGGGTAAGTCTCCGATCCAGCGACGCAATTCGTCCGAGTAGGTGTCGAGCGTCGGGCGCGAAACGAGCAAACCGCCACTGGTCAGGTCCTCCCATAGCGCGCGCGCTTCGTGCTGCACCGCCGGCTGCTGGCCGCTTTCCTGCAAGACGGAGCAGCGGGCCGCACGCGCCACCAGACTCGCCGGCATGCCCGCCAACGAGAGGGGGCCCATCTTCCCCAGATCGTCGTACGTCCTCAGCGCTTCCGGCCAACGCTGCTGGCGCCGCAAGACTCGGCCTAGCCGCACAAGGGCCCCGGCACGCACGCGCGTCGTCTTCGATCCGGCCAGGGCGCGATAGGTCTCCTCCGCCGTCTCAAGATTGCGCGGGCCGAACTCAAGCTCTTCCGCTTCACGGAAAACGTCCGAACCCGGCGTCATCTCGATCGATTGCGTGGGGGAGAAGGCAAGACCACCCGGCGGCAGGATCTCGACGGAGCCTCCGGAAACGGCGACAAACACCTCCCCCGGCCCCGGCTTTCGGGCGTCCGCAAAGTCGCCGGTCTGCTGCATGCTTCGGTCCAGTGCGGCCACGATCCGGTCCGCCGCGCTCTCCAACCGCCCCTGTACCCGCTGTGTCTCGACGGCGCTATCCTGCGCCACCACTTTCCAGCCGAGCCAAACCAGGGCGCTGGCGCAAACACACATCAGGCAGAGAAACAATGTCAGCACCACGCGCGGTGGCTGGAACCAGTCCTGAAACGGTATGGTCAACCTCCCGAATTATAAGGCTTGTCGATGCAGGGGGCGTCAGTCTTGTCGTCAGGGTTTTGTCAGGAATCTGTCAGGGCTGGGCCCAGAATGGGCTGCCGTTCTGCGGGCCGCCGTTCAAAGATGCCTCGACTTCGCAATCGACTGATCAGAAAGGCGACGACACTCTCCCGACACGCACGTGGCCGTGCGGTCGGGAATGGATTGTCGGCTAAACTCTTCGACAGGTTACAGCCAAAATCGACGCGATAGATCCCGTTAGGTTGGCTTTGCTACCACGATCGGGCGTTTTCCCCTCAGAAGCGGTTGAATCAACAGGTGTTGTGGCTGCTCCCAAAGGTGCCCTGGGTGGAGGCAATGGGCGGATTGGGGAAGACTACGGGCGTGGTCTTCCCCAATTCGGGCATCCGCCTGTTGGGACTCCCCTATGAAACATTGGCCGCGGATCGGATCGACTTTCTTATCCTCGCTGTTCCGAAAGTCCTCCCGCTCGAACCGCACGGAGCCACCTTGAAACGATGGCAAATGAACGCCGGGGTTGCTGGTGGCTCGGCTTGGTCCGGAAGGCTGGACTTGTGGAGCCATGGCGACAGAGGAGAACATATAGAGCGAGCACACGCGAATCAGGCAAAGTCCTAAGATAGTTGTCGATGGAGGCACCATGCATTCTCGAACCATCGGCATGATTGGCTTCCTGGCCATCTTCCTCGGAGCCTCGTCGATCGCCATGTCTGCCCAGTCTTTCTCTGATCTGACGGAAACGATGGGCCGCTTTCAGGAGAGCCGGGTTCTCTTGACCGCAGTTGAGTTGGACATCTTCACGGCCGCCGGGCGGGGCGCCGGAGCGGCGCAAGTGTCAAAGAAACTGGGGACCAATCCTCGCGCCACCGAAACCCTTCTCAATGCGCTCGTTGCCTTGGGCGCTTTGACGAAGAAGGACGGAACGTTTTTCAATACACCGGATACCGCGCGTTATCTCGTGGCGGGATCTCCCGACTATGCTCGCCCCGCGCTCATGCATACGGTGGACATGTTCAACGCCTGGGCTACCTTGACCGCCTGCGTGCGCGCCGGCACCGCCGTAAGGCCCCCGGGGGTCGAGCAACAGGATCAGCAATGGACGGAGAGCTTCATTGCTGCCATGCACAGGGGCGCCGAAGGGACCGCTGCGCAGGTCGTCCGCGCGGTGGGGGTAGCGGGCATACGTCGCCTGCTCGACATCGGCGGAGGTTCGGGTGCTTACTCCATCGCGTTTGCGAAGGCGAGCCCTATCCTGCGCGCCGAAGTCCTCGATCTGGCATCCGTCGTCCCGATCGCGCAGAAGCATATCAAAGAAGCCGGCTTAGCGGATCGGGTCACCACCCGCGTTGGGGACCTGACGGTCGATGAGTTCGGCAAGGACTACGACCTGATTCTGCTGTCGGCCATCTGCCACATGCTGGATCCAGAACAGAACCTGGATCTGTTTCGCCGGTGCTACCGGGCACTCTCTCCGGGAGGACGCATCGTCATTCGCGATTTCATCCTCGAACCGGATAAGACTGCACCGAAATGGGCCGCCCTGTTCGCGATCAACATGCTGGTCGGGACCAAAGGCGGATCGACCTACACTGAAGCCGAGTACAAATCCTGGCTCACCGGAGCAGGCTTTCAGAGCTTCACCCGGGCTGATCCGACCGGCGATCTCATTGTGGCCAGGCGGGAATAGCTGAGAAACCCTTTCTTGCTCGCGCAAGACGCCCGCTGGTCCTTCTGCTGCGCACTATGTCTGCTGAAACTCCCGCACGATACGTGCAGTGTCCTGGCTTGCCGCACACCCGAAGTCTGCCCGCCCCGCAGACAAAGACACGGAGTACCGCGAAATCAGGGTTACATGACATCCGGCCGCACTCTGGATCCGGTCTTGGCTACACATACCCCGGCTCAAGGCAAGCGGCCCTTCGAGCCTGCGCATGAGGCGTCTCCACAGGGGTTCGGGCTCAGGATCAAAAACGAGTCCGGCCTCACCCGAAACGATATGCCACCACCCCGCAGCCACTTCCCTTTCGAGCCGTCCGGCGGTCCAGCCCGCATAGCCCAGATAGACGCGAAACACATCGGAACGCGCGCCCGCCGCCAGGGTCTTCTCCAGGTGGGGTCTCTCAGAGATGAGGTAAACGTCGGCCAAAACGCGGGTTGACCCAGCCGGAGCGGCGCGCGAGCGCGCGAGTGCCAGCGCTCTAGTCTTCCCAACAGGTCCTCCGATGTAGATGGGATCGGACTTGTTGTTTGTCTCCCCCATTCCGGAGAAGGCGCTGGAGAGAGAAACTGTTGAGCGCCGATTGACGATGAGGCCCATCGCACTGGCTTTGTCGTAGTGGATAAGCAGCACCACCGTCCCAGCGAAATTCGGGTCTGAAACCTGCCGGCCCGCGACCAGGAACCTTCCGGCGGCGAGGCCCTCCCCCGCCAGCCTCGCTGCGGCGAGGGCGAAGAGGAGAAAGATCGCGAGCAGCCTCGCTCTTCCTCTTTGGTGTGTCAACCGCGCCGCGGGCATGAGCCCCCTGACTTGTTGCTCGGCTTGGTAAGCGATGCGTACCGACGTGTCGTCATCAGGGGACCTGATGGTCGCGTTGACGACGCGCTGCCGGCCCTCATCCGCGCCCATGGCTCTCAGGATACTTCGATTGTCGGACTGAAGCGGGTTCCTTCCGATATCGCACGCCCAAGGCCCGCCGCTTCCCAGGGGCCTCCCGCCGGAGCCTGGCATTCCCCAAGGGAGTTTTCATTGATGTCCAGTCCAAGCCCGGCCCCTTGTGGCACACGGACATAGCCATCAACCATGTCGAAGACCGTGTCGCCGTTGACACTACCCACATAGGCCGAAGCGCGGGATGAGGCGCGCGCTTTGGCCAAGCCGGTCGGCGCTAAACGGGCGTCTCCACGCGGATGGGGAAGACTACGGGCGCTATCGGGAGTTATCCGGCCCCAAGAGCCTGGATCGAAGAAGTCTGCTCCAGCGGGCGCAAGAGAATGTGGCCTCCGAGATGATGTCG
This sequence comes from Bryobacterales bacterium, assembly GCA_963798455.1. Classification (GTDB taxonomy): domain Bacteria; phylum Acidobacteriota; class Terriglobia; order Bryobacterales; family Bryobacteraceae; genus CAWCTD01. The sequence continues at coordinate 322,365 of CAWCTD010000003.1, read as the reverse complement.
CAGTCGTCGCTCGGATGGGTGGCGTGACCACTGCCTCCAATTTGGCTATACTTCTCAGAAATCGACATGACCGTGGAAGCTGCCCCTGCAAATGGTTACGACTCCGTTGAGTTGCGTACTGGCCGGCTGCACAAGATTCGTCTCTCCGAGGCGAGAGTGCTTGGCGATGAAGACCGCATGGTTCAGGTCGTGAAGTGCTATTGTCGTTCTCACGACATCATCACTGCGGCGGATGCGGAGCGGCAAGAGCGCCCGACATTCGTGTTCCCCGGACAGTTCTTCAAGAACTTGGAGGGTCTGATCGGGAGTGAGCTTAAGGGGCGGATCTATAGCGACAGCCAGCGGCGCCGCGTGAAGTTCTACCTCGACCTAAGGGAACATGCGGGTTTTCAATTGGAGGAGGATCACCACGATCTGCACAGCCCTTGGTACGACGATAGCGTGCTTAAGGAGTAGCGTTTTGGCCCGGGAGCGAGAAGGTCGGCTTCAGTACCTCGACGCGGTCTCGGAACCCCGATAGGGGGGTAAAGCGGGCGCTTGCGGAAGCTATCCGGCCCCAAGGGAATGGATCGAAGAAGACTGCGTCTGTGAGGAGCAGTTCGCCGAACGAGGCATAGCTTCTCAGCCCGACATCCGCCCGTTATCCGTCGGTGTGACAGCCGTTCTGGTCGCGCCGACCGGATGAGGGTGGCAGCAGGCAAGTAGACGGGTCGAAGGAAAGAGGGAGACGGAGAGGTGTATGAGAAGTCGCTTGAAATGAGGCACTTCCGAGTCTTCTCGAACTCGGAGGAGGCGAGACTGGCCCCTGCCCTGGGCGCGCCGGCGTCGCTCAGGACCCGAAGGATGAAAAAAAGCGGGAACGGAGGCAGTCGGGTGTACAATCGACAGTGGCCAGGAAGCCAAAATGAGAGAAATCCCGGTTCAATGCATTTAACCACCCGTAGTTCAGCGGCATCAACTCCGCAGCGGTGTTTAATGCGGCTGGGCAAATCGTGAATCTGCCTGACGCGGCAGGCGGCTCCGGCGGTCAATTTGGTTTTGGAGCTTTGAACCGGTCCCGCCCCGGCCGGGTCGTCCGGGGCGCCGCCAAGTTGCATTTCAGAGATCTTCGTGGCGACGAATCACCCGCGAGGAGGTAAGGATGGACAGACATAAGATGAATCGCCGTGACTTCGTGACCGCCGGCGCACTCGCAGCCGGCGCTCTCGCCGGCGGGGCGCAGGCTCAGACCAAGGCGTCCTCTCGAGCGAAGGCGCCAACCCAGGCGAAAGCCCCGGCACCGGTCAAAGGGGCTTCGACGAGGAACATACTGAACTACAACGCGAACATGGAGTACCGGAGACTGGGCAAGACCGGCCTCATGGTATCCGCAGTCTCGCTCGGAGGCCATTGGAAGCGGATCGAAATAGAGCTCGGGAAAGCAAACGTCCCCGCGCGTTATTCCGACAACGACTTTTCCTATCCTAAGATACCCGGCTTCATGCAATCCCGGGATCGGGTTCTCGCCCACTGCATCGATGTCGGTATCAACTACCTGGATGCCATGGCGGCGCCGGAGGTCGTGGCTTACGGCCAGTTGCTCAAGGGACGGCGGGATAAATTCTACTTCGGCTATGCCTGGTGGCAAAAGGAGCCGCGCTTTGCCCAGTGGCGCTCCGCGAGCCGGCTGCTGCAAGGCCTCGATGAGAACCTCAAGGAGGCGGGACTCGATTACGTGGACATATGGCGGATCGCGCTGCCCATGGAAGGCGTCCCGGACTTGAGTGAACTCGAGCGAGTGGAAGAAGCCACGGTGGAAGGCTTGGCCAAGGCCAAGCAGCAGGGCAAGGCAAGGTTCACGGGCGTTTCATCACACAACCGCGTGTGGTTGAAGTCGCTGATAGAGGCTTACCCCAAGCAGATCGAAGTGGTCCTCTTCCCTTACACCGCGGGCAGTAAGGAACTGCCTACCGACAGCCTGTTTGACACGATCAAGGAGAATGGCGTCGGCGCGTTCGGCATCAAGCCATTCGCCGACAATTCTTTGTTCGCGGGGGACAGCTCTCCGAACGACCCGCACGCGGCCGACGACGACCGGCGTGCGCGCCTTGCGCTTCGCTACATTCTCTCCAACCCCGCCATTACGGCGCCGATCCCCGGCCTGCTTAACATTCACCAGATAGACAACGCGGTTCAGGCAACACGAGAACGCCGCCAGTTGGATCTGAAAGAGAAGGCCGAACTCGACGATGCCACACGCCAGATGTGGGCACGGCTTCGCCCCGGCCACGAATGGCTCAGGGACTGGGAGTACGTGTAGCGGCGAGCATTTGAGCTGACTGGAGGAACTCTCGATGAGAACCTGTAGAGCCTCGCTGGGAATCCTGATATTGGTCCTTTTCGTGACGGCCGCTTGGTCCGCTGACATCAGCGGGCAGTGGAAGGGTGAGTGGACGGATTACGGATCCAGGGACATCAGACAGAACACGCTTACGTTCAAGCAACACGGCGCGAATCTGACCGGCACGATCCGTAGTGAGGGAGGCGAGTTGCAGATCCGGGAAGGTAAGGTCAGCGGAGATGTCGTCTCGTTCGTCGTGGTTCAAAAGATCGGCAACCGCGAAGCGACGATGACCTACACCGGTCGGATTGCCGGCAGCGAGATCAGATTCAAGGTCTCCATGCCTGGAGCCGAAATCTCCTGGGCCATGACCGCGAGGAGGGTGCTATGACGCAAGGGCGACCATCCTCGGCAAAGACCCGCCTCGGCGGCGCCCCCACGGCCTTCAGCCTCCGCGCGCGGAGCGGTGGGGGAGCAAGATCCTTTAACATCGTCGAGCACTGCCATCAGATCGGCTTGGGCGGAGTTCAGACCTCACTCGAGGCCATTGACCTCGATACCGCGAGGGAACTGCGCAAGAGGGTCGAGGGCTACGGCATGCAGCTCGTCCTCGCAACGCCCCAGTTGCCGGGCGGGGAGGACCAATTGTTCCGGTTCGATAACGCCCTGAATACCTGCAAGGCCGCCGGAGCCTATTGCCTTCACGCGGCGATGACAGAGCGGCGTTACGAGCAGTTCGACTCCCTCGAAGCATTCCGAAGGGATTTCGAGCGGTGCAAGAACACCATCGCTCTGGCCGAGCCTATGCTGCAAAAGAACCAGATCAAGCTGGCCATCGAGAACCACAAGGGCTGGCGCGCCGCCGAGCAGGCCGAGTGGCTTAAGCGGCTGGCGAGCGAGTGGGTCGGCGTCTGCCTCGACTTCGGCAACAACATGGCACTGTGTGAAGATCCGATGGACACGCTTCGGACGCTTGCCCCGTACACGGTCATGTCCCACATCAAGGATATGGCCGTGGACGCGTACCAGGACGGCTTCCTGCTCTCCGAGGTCATCATGGGTGAAGGTATCCTGAACCTCCAGGAAATGGTTCGGATCTTGCGGGAAAGGGACCCGAAAATGCCCTTCTACCTTGAAATGATCACTCGCGATCCGTTGAAAATCCCGGTGTTTACGGACAGATACTGGGTGACCTTCGACGATTCCTACAGCCCCCTGCCCGGCCGGGATCTGGCAAACATCCTTGATATGGTTCGCAAGAACCCGCCGAAGAAGCCGCTTCCACACATCACCGGGCTGAGCCCCGAGGCGGCGGTGAAGTTCGAGGACGATAACAATCTGAAGTGCATCCAGTACGCCCGGCAGGTCCTGAACATATAGGCGCTGCATCGGTAAATCAGCAGCCGTTTCAGTCGCGGTTCTTAACTGCTCGGATTCGCGAGAAAGCAGCAGTGTGGGGCAACGGTGACAGCTATGGACATGAATGATGGGGTGCTGAGACACGATTTGACCCGGCGCGATTTCGTGAAGGTTGGAGGCACTGCGGCGGGCATGGCGCGTGCCGTTCAAAGGGTGGACGCGGCCGACACCCGGGTCCGGTATGGCGTCATCGGCGCCGGCGCCCAAGGCACCTACCTGCTGCGCCATGTGGCGGGGTTGCAGGGCTGCCGGTGCGTGGCAGTGTGCGACGTTGATCAGCCGAACCTGAACCGGGGTGTCGCCGCTGCCGGCTCGAATCCACTTGCTTACAAAGACTACCGGGAACTGCTCGGACGCAAGGACGTCGATGCGGTGGTGATCGCCACTCCTCTTTCCACTCATTTCCCCATGACGCGGGATGCCTTGACGGCGGGCAAGCACGTTTTCTGTGAGCCTCCTTTGGTCTTCAAGCCGGAGGAAGTCCACGCACTGCGGGCGTTGGCCGAAGAAAGACCGAAGCAGGTGATTCAGGTCGGACTCCAGCGGCGCTACAGCAAGTTCTACCAGATCGCCAAGATGATGGTCGCCAAGGGCCTGATCGGCGACGTCACGCACATAGTTGCGCAATGGCATCGGAACCCGGGTTGGCTCATCCCGCCGGATCCCGCCAGCGAACGGAGCCGTTACTGGAAGATTTTCCGGGAGTACTCGGCTGGGCTGGCGGGCGAACTTGGCTCACACCAGATCGATGTTGCCTCCTGGATGTTCAACGCCCAGCCGGAGTACGTTATCGGAATCGGCGGCCGGGAATTCATCCGGGACGGCCGCGACATCTACGACAACATTCAGTTGATCTATCGCTACCGGCGGGGGCAAAAGCTCATTTACAGCGCCATCAGCACGAATCAGCACCTGCCGCTGTTCGGCGGAACGCGTGGCGAGTTTGGTGAGACGATCATGGGCACCGGCGGCACCATCGAGATCACGGTCGGGTCCGACGAGGAGCCCTGCATCGCGCTCTGGTACTATGAGCCCCGTCCGCCGCTGGTCAACCGGGGCGTCGGCTACACGGAGCCACCGTTGATCGGTGGCGCCACCATGGGGAGCATGGGGAACGGCAGGAAGGGCTTCCCGCTGCTGCTCGAGAGGGACCAGTTCCGCGACGATGAATCGTTCCTGGGAAGGGAACTGAAGTACGCCCGGCGCTGGCTTTACTCCAAGGGGGTGACCCTGCCCCAGGAAGATCGTAATCCGGTGGACGTGCAGATGGAAAGCTTCTTCGACTGCTGCCGCACCGGCGACAGCCCGAAGGCGGACGTGGAAGTCGGCCTCGCCAATTCCACGGCTGTGATTCTCTCCAATCTCGCCATGGACGAGGAACGCCGTGTCCGCTTCGACGAAATCGATAAGCTCGGCCTCAGTGCCAAATCCCCAAGGGAAGCCTGACTGGCTCCACCCGGCGTTTGAGCGCGGCGAGCGTTGTTCCCTTGGGCGCTACAACGACTACTTCGCCTGTAGCCGTATCGAATTCGAGAACCGGACCCGAGGCATCGGCGCCGGGCTTGTCGCTGCGGTAGAGCGTTACGACCTGTGACGGCCATGGGTTGGCCAACCGGCATTTCTCGCCCGCTTGCGACTTCACTTCGACGAATTCGATTTCTCCCCGCCGCATCGCCGCCGTGACCAGGAAAGCCCCGCGCGCCAGCAGCGTATACTCCGCGTCCCACTCCTTCGGCCACGCCGGGAAGACGTGGATCACGGAATCGCCGCCAGGCGCCGGCGGCGCCGCCTGCAGAAGCGCGGCGTGCATGGCGTGCGTTGCGCGTCCCAGCCTCTGGCACTCGAGATCGCCCGGACCCTCGCGCAGGCCCAAGCGGTTCATCAGGACGCCGGTCCTGCCGTCTCCCACGTAATCGCAATTGTCGCTCTGCGGCGTGAGGCGCCGGATCTGGTTGGGAATGAACCATCGCACGTGCTCCGCCCGTCCCAGGTTGGCGGCTTCAACACCCTGGACGCTCAGTGTATTGACCGGTGTTCTTTCGTTGGTCTGCGCATTGGCGGCGTCGTAGGTCTGTTTCGCGATCCGCACGATCTCAGGGTCCGCGGTCGCGACCGTGATCATGTCGTAGTAAGCCGCCGGCGCCAGCGCCGGTGCGCTCCGCCCTCCTTCGGTGGATCCTGTGCCCACCCAGATCACCGGGTCGCCCGGTTGCCGCTGCTTGACGCTGTCGTTGGTCGGCAGCGGCGCGATGTTCTCCAGGAACTCTCGCCATACCGGACGCATCCCGGCATCCACACCCAGAATCTCCGAAGCCCGGATCGCGAGGGGCGTGATGGAGCGCATCCCGGACAGCTCCTCCTGCGTGTCGGGAGAGTCCCAGCTTCCTTCGTGGTTGTTGACGTGGTAGATGTGATACTTGCCGTCGGCCTCTTTCTTCAGGTTGGGAAAGTTGCGATAGAACTCCACCGCGCCCTTGAGCACCGGGTAGGCGCGCTCCCGAAGGAATGCCTGGTCGCGTGTCGCGTCGTAGCGCAGCCAATACATGTAGGCGATCTTCGAGGTCGATGAGAAGATGTGGGTCACGTGACCGAAGGGGCCGCGCCCCTTGTCGCTCAGCGGCCACTTACCGTGCTCCACCTTGACGGCATGGTTGATCCAGTTCCACACGCTGTCGAACGTCTGCTTCGGCTCGGCGTACCGCATGAATCGTGCCGAGCGCTGGTCCCACGGTTTCTCGACCAGGTACAGCTCCTGCATTTCGGACGCGATGTCCGCGGGGAGTGTTTCCGGCCCGCTGAACCAGGTGGTCTCCGGGAACCATATCCCTTTCGATCCCCAGTTGGCGCGCGCCGCCTGGGTGCAATTGTCGTACATGCCGCTGTACATGCGGAACACCGGGTCGAGCAGTTCCGGGCGGTTGGCGGGTGTCAACCCCATGTAGTAGCAGCCCAGATTGTGCACCCAGTGCTGTGCGCCCCACTGCCGCATGTCGCCAGTCACGAACCAGAGCATGCCGCCAAATCGCGGCGGGTAAGCCCCTCGTGAGCTCGAGGCCATGATGTAAAGAAAATACGTGTAGTGCTGCTCCACGTAATCGGCCACGCCGTCGGCGCTGTGCAGGTGCACGAAGGCTCTTGCCCAATAGTCGCGCCACCATGCCCGGTTGGTCGCCAGCATTCCTTCGAATCCGGCCGCGAGCCCTTTGTCGAGCTCACTGGTGGCCAGAGCGGCGGTGTCGAGACTGGGATTACGGCTCTCCGCCGTCGCGATCAGCACGGTCAATTTTCCCTTGCCTGGCGCAATCCACAGCCGCACGGTGGAATCGTTCACGAACCGCGCCTTCGACCGGCGCCCCGCCGCCGCGATCACCACGGCCGAGGAGTCGTAGAAGGCGTCTTCGCGGAATTGCTGCGTCAGCGCGATACGGCCGTCGCGGATCTCGAGGCGAGACGCCGCCGTGTGCGCGGCGGTTTCGACCACCACTTCACGCCGCTCGGCGTACTCGAAGTTCCTGGTCGCCTTGAGCCGCAGCGCGTGGCGCAGCATGCGCAGATCAATAGCAATGGCGTCGGGCTGCGACCGCTGATCGTCGATTTCGACCGCCATCACGTCCCGATCGTTCCACGCAAACACCCGCGCGGTCACGCCGGCCCCTTTGGCGGTCATGAGCCCGTCGTATACGGTAAGCTGCTGCCTGAAAGCCGGCGCCGTGAACACGTCGTTGCCGAAGCCGGCGAGTTCGATGTCCACATACCCGCATCCGCTCGAGTAATCCCAGTCCGGATGCGGAAAGCTGTTGGTGGCGCCGTCCATGGCATGCACATCGCAGCGGTTGATCTGAAAATGCAGCGCGGCGGGAGTGGTCCAGACCAGGCTGCCCATGCGGCCGTTGCCCACCGGCATCCCCTCCTCGGGGCGGGTGACCGGCTTGTCATAGGTGAGATCGGCGCACGATACCAGCTTTCTGAAATCGACATCGAGCACCGTCGACGGCGAGGCCGCGTTGCCGTCGGGAGCGCTCTGCGGCGCGGCGGCCGCAGCTGCCAGGAGGGGCGGAGCGACCGCGACGCCCGCCAGGAAACTGCGCCGGCTGAACTCGTTATCGGGCATCTCCATTCTCCTCTTTACTGGAACGTGACCTGGTATTCCTGCTTCGGCTCCAACCGGACCAGGTACGTGCCGTCGGGCTGTGCCTTGATGGCCACATCCCGCCCCTTTGTGCTGACGCGGATGATCTTCTGGCCGTTCGGCGCGCGAAGTTTCTGGTCGCCACCCACGGCCGGGCGCAGGTGCGCCGAGGTGGCGCGCCCGCCGCTCCAGGCCGCATCCACTTCTACCGCTCCCCGAGCCCGCAGACCCTTGACCCGTCCATCGGGCCACGCCTTCGGAAGGGCTGGAAGAATGGCGATGACGCCCTCGTGGCTTTGCAGCAGCATTTCGGCGACGGCCGCCGTGCCGCCCAGGTTGCCATCGATCTGGTACACGCCGCCCGCGTTCATCAGGCTGAGTGAAGCGGAATTGAGCAGCAACTTGCTGAAGTTGGCGTACGCGCTGTCGCCATCTCCGAGCCGCGCCATGACGCTGGCCCACCACGCGGACGGCCACCCGCCGCCCCCGCGGCCTGAGTTGGCCATGCGCCGGTCCATCGACTTCCGGGCTGCGGCCGCCAGCCCGGGCGTGCCGTGCAGCGTGATCACCTCCGCCGGGTAAACGCCGAACATATGCGAGATGTGTCCCATGCCGGGAGACGGCTCGTCGTAGTCTTCGCTCCACTCCTGTAACTGGCCGTACCTGCCGATCTTGAAATCGGGAATGCGTTTCAGCTTCGCGGCCAGCAGTTGCCGGAAGTCCGCGTCTACGCCCAGAATCTCCGAAGCCTGCATGCACGCGGCGAATACCGCGCGAATGATTTCGAAGTCCATGGTCGAGCCTACCGTCAGGTGGCCCACGGTGCCGTTGGGCATGCGATAGGAGTTCTCCGGAGAGTACGAGGGGTTGGTGACCAGGTGCCCCTTGCCGTCTTCGATCAGGAAATCGGCCAGAAACTGCGCCGCCTCCTTCATTACGGGATAGGCTTCGCGCCGCAGGAACTCCTTATCCAGCCCGAAACGGTAGTGCTCCCAGAAATGCAGGGACAGCCACGCACCGCCCATCGGCCATGTGCCGCAGTAGGCGTAGTCCACCGGAGCCGTATCGCCCCAGGCATCCAGGTTATGGTGGAAGCAGAATCCGCCGCAGCCGTACATCTCGCGCGCGGTTTTGCGGCCGTTTTCGAGCGACAGCCGGACCAGCTTGAACAGCGGCTCGTGCGTCTCCGCGAGGTTTGTCACCTCGGCCGGCCAGTAGTTCATTTCCGTGTTGATGTTGATGGTGTACTTGCTATCCCATGGCGGAGCCATCTTGTCGTTCCAGATGCCCTGCAAATTCGACGGCAGGGGGGAGCCGGGGCGGCTGCTGCCCATCAGAACGTACCGGCCGAATTGGAAGTACAGCGCCGAAAGGCCGGGATCGGCCTCGCCTCTGCGGAAGCGCGCCAATCGCTCGTCGGTGGGGAGGGCGTTGACATCCGGCGAAGCCGGGCCCCGCAGATCCAGCTCGACGCGGCCGAACAGCTTCTGGTGCTCGGCCACATGCGCCGCGCGTAACGTCGCAAACGGTTTGGTGTTGCGCGCCAGGTAGCGGTCGCTGTCTGCCACCAGGTCGCCACCCTGGTAGTTCGTCGCGGCCACTAGAATCAGGGTTACCGCGTCGGCGTTCGATATGGCCAGCTCCGTGCCTTCAGGAGCCACGCTTCCGCCGTTCGTGATGGCGCGCAGAACTGCCCGAAACTTGACGCCCGTGCTCTCGAGCTGCCCGCGCTCCACGGCCAGCCGTTCGCCGGTCAAATTGGGACTGATCCAGGTGTTCGTGTGGGCGATGGCCTCACCCGTGAGAATCAAACGGTCGGGCTTGGCGGCTTCGGTGGCGCTGTCCTGCTCGCGGGTCAGCCCCGCCTGCAGCGACACGTGCTTCGGCTGGTCGCAGGTGATGCGCACCACGATCGCCTGGTCCGGCGCCGAGATGAAGGCCTCGCGCGTGTAATGCGCGTTGCCGATCCGATACGTTATCTTCGCGATGCCGGTTCCCAGATCCAGCTCGCGCCGGTAATCGGCTACGTTGTCGTGGCCGGCGAAGGTCAGGAACAGGTCGCCCAGCGGTTGATACGGCGGCTGGCGGTTGGGTATGCCCATCAGTTGCTCGTCGGCCAACTTGGTGGCTTCGATCGGCTTCCCTTCGAACAGAAACCGCCTCACTTCCGGCAGGGCCTTCAAAGCCCCCGGGTTCATTCGGTCCCTCTTGCGGCCGTTCCAGATGGTGTCCTCGTTGAGCTGGATCCGCTCGCGCTGGATTCCACCGAACACCATAGCGCCGAGACGGCCGTTGCCGAGCGGCAGCGCGTCCTCCCACTTCGCGGCCGGATGGCGGTACCAGAGCACAGAGGGAGCGGCGTAAAGCGCAGATACGAGAGATCCACAAAGCAGTACGATGCACGGGAGCGGGTTTCTGGAAACCGTTAACATGGTTTACCTCTCAGCCAGGATTTCCTTTTCCGCATCCTGGGCACAATCGATTCTACACTCAGCGGCCTCCGTTGAAGCCGTTCTCTTCATCCTGCCTCTCCCGAGCGAGTTCGGCGGCCCGGGAGGGTCCCAGTTCTGTCTCCTCTGGGTACGGAAGCACCGGGAAGCGCCTCATTTCGAGTGATTTCTCATACAGGTCTTCGCCCCCCTCGTTCCTTCGACCCGTCTGCTTGCCCGCCGCAGCCCGCCATCCGGTTGGCGACGGCAGCGCGGCAATCCACCGCACTATGCTTCCAAAGAGTCGCTCCGTCACATGATTCTCTGTCAGCAACAACTAGAAGTACTGAGCATGCTCGACCAGGGGGCCACCGGTCTTCACCAACCGCTGCTGCAAACTGGTCAGCGATACCTTCTCGATCTGAATCGGGAGATGCCAATGGGTTACCTTCGATTTGGCGGCGATAGTGCCCTTTAGGTCGGCTTTGCTTCATCTATCGGCCGTTTTTCGCCTGGAAGTGGCTGAATCAATGGGCGTTACTGGCCAGCCCTGAGGTAGGCCGAGCAGAGGGACCTCTGTACTTGTTCACCGTGTTGAGGGGCCGCATCCCGAAGGGGTGAACGTGCGCGGGCATCGGTTCGATAATGGACATTCTGCCGACCATGTCCAGGCTGTGCGAGGCGGTGCTGCCGAAGAATCCGCCCGATGGGATCGACATTGGGCCCCGGCTTGCGGGCCAGAAGTCGGAGTTGGAACGGGAGGCCCTGCTTTGCTTCGACAATGTCGATCTGCAATGTGCCCGCTGGAAGCAGTGGAAGCTCCAGGTGGCCCGCTACAACTCGGCAGTTTACGGCCCGGCGCCAGCGGGCGGGCCAATCGACCTGCTGCTTCCGGCCGCGGCGCGTTACGATGTGGTGAGCGATCCGGAAGAAATCTACGACGTTGCGCCGGGGCATCCCGAGGTTGTGGCGGAAATCCGGTCGCGCATCCAGCGGTTGATCCAAGGCTTTCCGGATGGTATTCGGAGAGACTACGAGGAGACAATGGCGAAGAGGGTTTCGTCCACGGCCGTGGGGGACTATCCTGCGTTGAGCCCAGTGAGCCGGCACGCCCGGCTGGAGGCTGCCTTATGCATCGCCGCGATTTCCTGAAAGGATCCGTGGCTGGGGCCGGGATCGCCCGGTCCGTGCTAGTGTAGTGTCCAACAAATAGATGGACAACTGAATCGCATTCCGGTATGCTGGGGTTGATGCCGGTATCCACTCCAGTTTTATCGCTGAAGGACGCCGAGAAGCAGCAGCTTCGGCAGTGGATCTCAGCGTTTGGCACACCGCAACAGGTGGCTTTGCGCAGCCAGATCGTGCTCGCGGCCGCGGAAGGAAAGGCCGATAGCGCCATCGCCCAGCAGTTGGCGGTCAATCGAAAAACGGTGAATCTATGGCGGGCCCGTTTCGAGCAGGAGGGACTGGATGGTCTGTGGGAAGTGGCGCCCGGACGCGGCCGAAAACCGATCTATGGCCCGGACAAGATCCAGGCCATCGTGGATGCCACGCTGCGCACCAAGCCCAAGGGGATGACCCAGTGGAGTTGCCGGCTGCTGGCCGCTGAGCAAGGAGTCAGCAAGTCCACCATCAACAGTATCTGGCAGGGCCATAATCTCAAACCGCACCTGGCGAAGACGTTTAAGCTGTCGCGGGATGCCCGGTTTCTGGAGAAATTGACGGACGTGGTGGGGTTGTACCTGAATCCGCCCCAGCAGGCGATGGTGTTGTGTGTCGACGAGAAGAGCCAAATTCAGGCGCTGGACCGCACCCAGCCAGGTCTGCCGTTGAAGAAGGGCCGCTGCGGAACCATGACCCACGACTACAAGCGCAACGGCACGACCACGTTGTTTGCTGCCCTGGAGATCCTGCAAGGACGCGTGGTGGGACAGTGCTATGAGCGACACCGGCATCAGGAGTTTCTTGCGGTTTCTACGACGTCTGGATCAGCAGTTCCCCGGGGAAACCCGGTTGCATCTGGTGATGGATAACTACGGCACCCACAAACATCCCAGGGTCCAGACTTGGCTGAAACGTCACCCGCGCTTTGTGCCCCACTTCGTGCCGACCAGTTCCAGTTGGTTGAATCTGGTGGAGCGGTGGTTCGGCGAACTCACTCGAAAGAGAATCCGCCGCGGCTCGTTTGGGAGCGTGGCCGATCTCCAAGAAGCGATTCAAGAATTCCTAACGGCCTGGAACGAAAACCCGAAACCCTTCGTCTGGACGGCCACGGTCGAATCGATCGTGGAAAAGCTCTCGCGCTGCCGGCAAACGCTGGAGCAGATCCAACCTGGCTGCACCTTGCCTCGTAAGCGGAGGGCAATGAGGAAACCGAGGGACTGAGTTGTCCAGTTATTTCGTGGACACTACACTAGCTGCCGCCCCGCTCCCAGTCTGGGATCTGGTGGTCTATGGTGGAACAGCGGGCGGCGCGATGACGGCGGTGGCCGCCGCGCGGCACGGCTTGAAGACCCTGTTGCTCGAACCCCGGCGCCACATCGGCGGCATGACTACTGGAGGTCTGAGCCGGACGGACGTAGGCAAGCGGGAAGTGATCGGTGGGCTCGCGCTTGAGTTCTATTATCGCCTGGGCGAGCGCTACGAAATGCGGCGGTTTAACCAGGCGCTGGCTTGGTTCTATGAACCGCACATCGGGGAAGAAGTCTTGCGCGAGATGCTCGCCGAAGCGGGCGTGACGGTGCTGCTTGACCATGCGCTGCGGGAGCGCGACGGTGTGCGTCGCGACGGGTCCGTCATCGAGGAGATCGCCACGGAGAACGGCGCGAGGTTTGCCGCGCCGATCTTCGCGGACGCATCCTACGAAGGCGATCTGATGGCGCAGGCGAAGGTCTCGTACACCTGGGGACGGGAGGCCTCCTCGCAGTACGGGGAATCGCTGGCTGGCATCCGGGAGCGCACTCCCTATCACCAGTTCGAGGTGGACATCTCGCCGTTCGACGGCCGCAAGCTTCTGCCGGAGATCGTGCAGGAGCCTCGCGGGAAGCCGGGGGACGCGGACCGCCGCGTCCAAGCTTACAACTTCCGTGTGATCGCCACCAACGTCTACAGCAACCTTGTGCCGTGGCCCAAGCCGCGCAGCTACGATCCGTACCGCTTCGAGCTGCTGGCGCGCCTGCTGAAGTCGATGGAGGAAAAGTTGGGACGTCCGCAGATCTTCAACGAGGTCGCGCTGGTCGCGTACATCCCGAACGGGAAGGCGGACCTGAACAACAACGGCGCCTTTTCAAGTGACCACATAGGGAAGAACTACGATTATCCGGATGGCTCCTATGCCCGGCGTGCGCAGATCTGGCAGGACCATGCCGACTACCAGCAGGGCATGTACTACTTCCTGGCGAACGACCCGCGCGTTCCGCGCTCCTTGCAGGACGAAGTGCGGACCTGGGGGCTATGCAGGGATGAATACACGGATACGGACTACTGGCCGCACCAACTCTACGTGCGCGAGGCCCGCCGGATGGTGGGCGAAATGGTCGTGACGCAGAAAGACCTTCAGGCGGATCGGACCAAGACCGACGCGATCGGTATGGGTTCGTACAACAGCGACTCGCACAATGTGCGGCGCTTCGTGAATGAGCGGGGCTTTGCGGAGAACGAAGGCGACATGCAGGTGCCTGTACAACCATATCAGATTCCATACCGGGTGATGCTTCCGAGATCCGGAGAGGCGGGCAATCTGCTGGTCCCGGTGTGCTTCTCTGCCAGTCACGTGGCGTACTCGTCTTTGCGCATGGAGCCGCAGTACATGATCATCGGCCATGCCGCGGGTGTTGCGGCGTCCCTCGCGCTGCGGGACAAGGTGCGCCCGCACGACATCGACGTGACGCGGTTGCAGGAGATCCTACTGAAGGAAGCGGCGGTGTTCGAGTATAACGAGTACCACCAGCAGAGATCGCTGCAAATTCTTCGCGACAGATTGCGGCCACTGCCGCCGCTGCGGATGAACTGGGAGATGTGAGGAGGCAAGCATGAGGAGAGTCCGCGCTTGTGTCTGGATCATCGCTACCGGCATCACGGTTGCGGATTCTGCATTCGCCCAGCCGGCGCAGTCTCGGGTCATCAAAGATGCCGAGCAGGCCCGGGCGGGGGATATCCCGCTCCGGCCTGACCTGTGCCTGCCGGAAGGGCAGGGACCGCACCCGCTGATCGTCTGGGTCCACGGAAGTGCCTTTTGCGGGGGCGACAGCGGGGGCAGCTTCTGAAGCACGATGCCTCGCGCCGGAGGGAGCGCGGTTACGTGGTTGCCAGCAGGAACTCGATGCAGACTATTTGGGCGAGGTTTCAGAGTGCTGACCGGGACCAACGCAGCTTCCTGCTTGGCTAGCACCCTTCTCGGAAAGAGCACGCAGTCAGCCCGCGACTGCACTCAAAGAGAGCGGTGTTGGGGGAACCGCGAAGTGAGGGCTCGACCTGCTCCCGATGGACGGCCTCAGTTATGTCGAAACCACAAGGTTTTGAGTAGGGCAGAGATAAACCCGGCATGTGGAATTGGCTGGTGGGACGGCGGTCGATGGCGGTGTTGCCACTCGAGCCAGGGCTCTCTGGTCACTTCCCAAAGCTGAGCGCGGCAGGATCGAGTCCTCTCCGCTGCGTGGAACGTGGTGCAAAACCGGTCTACGGGCTTTTTGGCATAGGTTCCGGCAACAGACTGAGGGTTGGGATCGCTTCCTCTTGTACGGCCGCCTGCCACGCGCGTCTGACCGATGCGACACTCGTATGGAGTCTCAGGGCGATCTGGCCCAAGCCTCGGGGGACACCCAAAAGCGGCCATTGAGGGACACCTCAAAACCGGCCATAGGAGCTGACTCAGGACATTGACCACGACGGGAGGTTTACCCTCCGTCGAGATGAGCAATGTCTTGAGCGAAGAAAAGAAGCAACAGATTATCGCCTTGGGGCGGCTGGGTTGGACGCTGCGGCATATCCAACGGGCTACCGGTGTGCGCCGCGAGACCGCGGCAGGCTACCTGCGGGCCTCCGGAATCGAACCCCGGTCACCGGGCAGATGGGGACAGCAACCGCCGGCAAAACCGGCCATAGAGGTGACCCCCGACCCTGGCTCAGTTTCAAAACCGGCCATAGAGGTGACCCCCGACTCTGGCGCACCTTCAGCCCCCGTCCCGTCCGCCGAACCAGAGCCGGCGCCGGGGCGCAGTCCCTCCGCCAGTGCCTGCGAGCCCTACCGGGAGGTGATCGAGATCGGACTCGGCCAGGGCCGCAACGCCAAGGCCATCTGGCAGGATCTGGTGGACGATCACGGCTTCCGCGGGGCCTACCAGAGCGTCAAGCGTTTTGTTGGCAAGCTCCGTGGTACCCGGCCGCCGGAAGCCCGTGTGGTGATCGAGACACCTCCCGGCGAAGAGACGCAGGTGGACTACGGCAGCGGCCCGATGGTCCGCGACCCGGCCAGTGGCCGCTATCAGCGCACGCGGCTGTTCGTGCTGACGCTCGGCTACAGCCGCAAGTCGGTACGCCTGCTCACCTTTCGCTCCAGTACGCGCATCTGGGTTGAACTGCATGAGCGGGCGTTTCGCCGGCTCGGCGGGGTCACCCACGTGGTGGTGCTCGACAACCTGGGCGAAGGCGTGCTTGCCCCGGACATCTACGATCCCGCGTTGAATCCGCTCTACCGCGACATGCTCGCTCACTACGGCGTCGTCGCTCTGCCGTGCCGCGTCGGAGATCCGGATCGAAAGGGGAAAGTGGAAGCCGGCGTCGGCCACGCGAAGAAGACGCCCTTGAAGGGGCTTCGTTTCGAAAGCCTGGAAGAGGCCCAGGCTTACCTTGATCGCTGGGAAGAGCGCTGGGCCGATACCCGCATTCACGGCACCACCAAGCGGCAAGTGGCGACGATGTTTACCGAGGAACGGCCGGCGCTGCTGCCGTTGCCCCTGGAGCCTTTCCGCTACTACCAGTTCGGCGAGCGCACCGTGCATCTGGACGGCTGTGTCGAAGTCGAGGCCGCCTACTACGGCGCGCCGCCGGGCTGGATCGGCCGCCGTGTCCAGGTCCAGTGGGACGAGCGGCACATCCGTCTCCTCGATCCAAGGACCGGCCAACTGCTGCGCGAGCACCTGCGCCAGCAGCGCGGCGGCCATCGAATCAAGGATGAAGACCGCCCCAGTCGGACGCCACTCGGCACACTGCAACTGCTGGCCAGAACCGAAAAAGCCGGACGCCACATCGGGATGCTCTGTCAGGGCATACATCGACACCAGGGCGAACCTGCGGTGCGCCGTATCTTGGGGGTGCTCTCACTCGCCAAGAAGTACGGAGCCGCGGCTACCGACGATGCCTGCGCCGCGGCTCTGGAAGTGGAAGTGTTCGAGTACCGCTTTGTTCGCCGCTATCTCGAGCGGCGTCCCCACAACCCGCTCAGCTTGCGGCAAGTCGATCCGTTGATCCGCCAGCTCACTCTGTACCGCGACTTCATCGCCGACAAAACCAAGGAGGAAAACGAACCATGAATCTCATTGAGCTGCAGCGTTCGCTGCGGCAGCTTCGCCTCGGTGGCATCGCCGCCGTGCTGGAAACCCGGCTGCACCAGGCGCAAGCCGAACCCATGGCGCCCATCGACTTGATCTCGTGTCTGGTCTCGGACGAGCTCACGCGCCGCTCGGACCGCCTGCTCGAACGCCGGCGCAAACAGGCCGGCTTCCGTGATCCCGACAAGACTCTCGACAACTTCGACTTCGCTTTCAACCCGAAGATTAACCGCAGCCTGGTCTTCGACCTGGCCACCGGCGCGTTCATCGGCCGGCGCGAGGATGCGCTCTTCCTCGGCCCGGGCGGCGCGGGCAAGAGCCATCTGGCGCAGGCCATCGGGCAGGCCGCCATCCAGCAAGGCTACCGCGTGCTCTACCGGGAGACTCACATCTTGCTGGAGGAACTCGCCGAAGCCGTCATCGACGGCACGCGCAAACGGTATGTGGAATCAGTTGCCACGGTTCCCTTGCTGATCATCGACGACTTCGGCATGCGTAAGCTGCCGCAGACTGCGGCAGAAGATCTGCTGGAAATCATCATGCGCCGCTACGAACGGGCCAGCACGCTGCTGACCTCCAACCGCCCGGTCGAGGACTGGGGCAAACTCCTCGGCGATGCCGCCGCCGTCGGCGCCATGCTGGACCGGCTGCTCCACCACGGGCACCTGCTGAAGTGCGGCCCGCGCAGTTGGCGCACCAAGACCGCCGCCACGGCCGGATGAGGTAATCCCATGAGAACAGTGATTCAAAGAAGGGACCCAGGCGGAGATGTTGCGAAGCGCGGTGGAAATGCCGGGGCCATGGAAAACCTGGAAAACCAGACTGCGGTTTCCCACGTTTCCCACCGCCCCTTGGAAATCGCCCAAGGCGCGATTCCCACATTTCCACCGCGCCGGCGACGATTCCCTCTTCTCGCAAACCCAAAGACCAAAACGTCGCGGCTGGCGCCCTTCGGGTGCTCACTGCCACGCAACGAAAGGAGGATTCACCTGCCGCCGAGCGCCGACCCAGTCCGCGGTTGTTCAGGCTCATGCCTGAACTGGAAAATGCTGACTAGAAAAAAAGCTTGCCGGAACCGTCTCCGGTAGGGTATAAATCGTGTGTTCTGGGTCGGCTTCCTATGGCCGGTTTTGAGGTGTCCCTCAATGGCCGGTTTTGAGGTGACCCCCGAGGGCCCAAGCTCTTCCCTTCGGTCCGTAGCTGCACGGCGGCAGAGCGGTCGAATACCGCTCTGGGCCTGCCTATGGGTCTCCCGGATCTCGTGCCATGTTGACGGGCGTACTCGAGCCCAGCGACGACCCGTTCCCTGATCACTGATCGCTCCAGCTCTGCCATGGCCGCAATGATGGTGAACATGGCCTTCCCCATGGGGGTGGACGAGTCCAGCACCTCCTGGTGTGAGACGAAGTCGATGCCCAGGCTGCGGAACTCCTCCAGCGCCAGTACCAACTGCTTGACGCTGCGGGCAAAACGGTCAAAGCGCCAGACGATCACCACGTCGAACTCGCCCCGTCGCGCGTCCCTCATCAAGGCATCCAGACCAGGGCGCTTGTCTACAGCCCCGCTGGCACGGTCCGAGTAGACGTGGTGCACAACCCAACCTCGTTGGGCGACGAGGTCCCGGAGCGGTCGCTCCTGCACGTCGGGATTCTGATCGAAGGTGACAGCGTCACCCTGTCGCGATCTGTTGGCAGTGGAGACGCGAACATAGAGTGCTACCCGCTTCACAACTCACCTCTTGGTGGAGTGAACCAGGGGAGCACGGAGACCACTGTCGGCACCGTGCCTCCCCTGGGCTGTGATGAGGGCTCACCTCTTCGTCCCGACGCAACAGTTCATCCATGAGGCGAATCCCGGCGGACCAAAAGTTTTGGAATGAAATGGAATGAAACTGGGTTTCGGGGGGCCTGTAAGTGATTGAAAACATGGTGGCCAGGGACGGCTACCCACAGCATTCGACACTTCTCTCGATCCCACTGACTGACGTCTACCTCGACCCAAGACTCGATTTGAGGTAGGCAGATGTTGCAGTGTAAATCCTTGTTCTTGAGTGTGTTGCCTGCTCTAGGGCCGAGCTGCGGTCCTGGCTGCCGCCGGACAATGCGATGGGTGCGGCCATGAAAAGGGCTGCGGTGTACGTACGCGTCTCCAGCGCCAACAAGTCCCGGCAGGGCGACGCCATCGTTTTCGATCAGAATCCCGACATGCAGGAGCAGCCGCTCCGCGACCTTGTCGCCCAGCGAGGCTGGGTGGTCTATCAGGTCTACTCGGACCGTGCCAGCGGGGCTGTAGACAGGCGTCCTGGTCTTGATGCGTTGATGAGGGACGCGCGACGGGGCCGGTTCGACGTGGTTATCGTCTGGCGCTTTGACCGATTCGCCCGTGGCGTCAAGCAGTTGATTCTTGCGCTGGAGGAGTTCCGCAGCCTGGGCATCGACTTCATCTCGCACCAGGAATCGTTGGACTCGTCCACCCCCATGGGGAAAGCCATGTTCACCATCAGCGCGGCCTTTGCAGAGCTAGAGCGATCGCTGATTAGGGAGCGAGTCGTCGCGGGACTCGAGTACGCCCGCCGGCATGGGACGAAATCCGGCAAACCCATCGGCAGGCCCAGAGCGGTCTTCGACAGGTCAGCCGCCGTGCGACGGCGAGCCGAAGGGAAGAGCTGGGGCCAGATCGCCCTCATACTCCATACGAGTGTCGCTTCGGTAAGGCGCGCCTGGCAGACATTCGTCCAGGAGAACACGGCACAGGACCTCAAACTGCCGTCGGAAGCTATGCCAAAAAGCCCGCAAGCTGGTTTTGAACAACGTTCCACGCAGCGGAGTGGATTCGAACTCGGCGCGCCCGGGTTGTGAAGATGATCAGAGATCACTGGCGCCCATGGCGACTTCTGCCAGGGACTGCCGTCCCAATAGCCTCTCGCATCCGCGGCTTGTCCGGGCCTTGCTCAAAACGTTGTGGTTTTGACATACCTGAGCGCGGCGAGCAGCGACAGAAGTCCCCTCCACTCCGTCTGCGTTAGGGCTGGCTGATAACGCCCGTTGAATCAGTCGCCTCCAGTCCTAAAATGCCGGATAGATGAAGCAAAGCCGACCTACGGGGATCTATCAGGATCGAACGGGCGACAATCTGCTGAGCCTTCAGCAGTTGTTCGACTATCGAATCTCAACCCGGCTGTCTTGGCTGTGCAATTCACCCATACGGCGAAAGAGAGGACCCGATTCCCTGGGCCGGAGTGGGCGGTGCATAAGGCTGTCAATTGGAAAATGCCCCTTAATGCACCTTGCGAATCGACACAGGTTGGTTTAACGTAACCATTGCCTGCGGCCAGAAGGAGGTAGTCGGCCATGGAAAAGTGCATTTCGGACAGCAACCTCAACGATGTTCCGCTCGAGTCCTGGAAGGAAATCGCAGTCTACCTGCAGCGGGATGTGAAAACTGTCCAGCGATGGGAAAGGAAGGAGGGGCTTCCTGTCCGGCGGCACTGCCACCAAGCCCGCAGCAGCGTCTACGCTTGCCCAAGCGAACTGGACGCTTGGCGCGCGGGTCGGAAACCGGCAACAGAGCCGATGCGTTCCACCTGGTGGCGGCCAGTGCCTGCGTTTGCCTCGGTGATAACCATCGCCCTGACCCTGGCCATGGTGGGCACCGGGCCGCAGGTCAGGGCGCTGGCTGGTTCGAGCAGTGCAGAACTGACCGTCCGCAGGCTCGAGAATCCGCCGGGAGACGCCCCGATCGGCGCGCCCTCCCCGGACGGCCGGTATCTTTCGTTCGTCGACGAGAACACAGGCGACCTCATGATTCGGGACCTGCAAACGGGCCGAGACCGCCGGCTCACCAGCGAAGGCACGCTGGGGACGGACGATGCGCCGGTCTCGGAGGAGGCGAGAGACTCCGTATGGTCGCCGGACAGCAGACAGATCGCCTACACGTGGTCTCTGAGCGCACGCTCGCTTGAGTTGCGGCTGATCGGACTGGAGGGGGGCCCGTATCGGGTCCTCTCTCACTTCGAGAACGGCGAGTACCTGCGCTGTGCCGACTGGTCACCGGACGGGAGGCAGATCCTTGCATCCTTCGAGCGGGAGCCTGGACGGACACAGATGGTGCTGATCTCTGCAGCGGATGGGGCCACAAGGACGCTGGCCGAGATGAAACGTGGGATCTCCCCGGAAACAATGCGTTTCTCGCCCGACGGCCACTATGTGGCATACGACTTTCTTCCTGATGAGAAAGCCCCGGAACGTGACATCGTTGCGCTCTCGCTGGACGGCGGGCAGCCGTTTCCTTTAGTCCAGCATCCCGCCGATGATTTTCTGTTCGGCTGGTCGGCCGACGGCAGGTGGCTCGTTTTTGCCAGCGATCGCACGGGCGCTATCGGGCTTTGGGTTGTCGGTGTGTCAGGCGGTAAAACCCAGGGGAACCCGCGGCTCGTGAAGGCAGGGGTTGGGCGCGTCCTGCCCATGGGACTTACGCGGGAGGAGGCGCTCTACTACGGGGTGTCCACGGCGACCGAGGACTTGTACGTGGCCGACCTCGATCCGAAGTCCTGGAAAGTCATAGGTGCGCCCAGAAAGGTAGTCGAGCATTACGAAGGGGGTAACTACGCGCCTTCCTACTCGCCGGACGGAAAATACCTGGGGTATGTTTCCAAGCGCGGCAGCTCTCCCTATCCGACCAATGTTGGCAACACTCTGTGCGTGCTTTCCCTGGAGACAGGGCAGGAGAGGGAGTACTACCGGGAGATCTGGAGGCTGGGGCTCCGGTCCATCTACGGGCTTTTCTGGTCATCCGATGCGCGCTTCATCACGTTCGGGGGAATGGGGGGCTCCATGACTGGGGTGTACCGCATCGATCTGAAAACGAATGGGATCGTTCGCATCGGTCAGTCGGAGATGAGTGAGCTGCCCTCGGGAGGAATCAGCAGCCGGGATGGGAGGTACTCTTTCCGCGCTCTCGGGGAAAGGAAGAGCAATTTGTCGCGGATTGTCGTTCAGGACCGTAATCGCGGAGAACAGCGGGAGATCTACCGGTTTCCGAGACTTGAAAGGCGAATACCGATGGCGCTCTCGCCTGACGGCCGCTGGCTGTCCTTCATGAACTACGGCTGGGGCGCGGAAAGGGCCCTCAGGATCATACCGGTCTCAGGCGGAGAAGCAAGAGTGATTTGGAACTTCGGGGAGATGAAAGCGGGGACGCCCGGAGGCTATCACACATGGACTCCGGATGGCCGCTACATTTTGATCAGCGCCCCCGATCTCGCGGACCTGAAGCACTGGGTGTTATGGAGAGTACCCGTGGAAGGAGGCAAGCCGGAGAGGGCGGGACTGGAAAGGGACTGGGGTATCTATAGCCTGACCGTCCGTCTCGGCGGGCGGCAGCTCGCCTTCGATGGCAGGGGCGGTCCTTCCGGCCTGTCCGAGGTGTGGGTGATGGAGCACTTCCTGCCGGAGAATGGCGGCGGTGGGTAGGCCACTTGTCCCAGGCGATCAGTCCTCACGGCCGGAGTGTCTGAAACTCCCTGCGCCAGATAGCTCCCGAGAGCGCCCGTAGTCTTCCTCTATGCCCCACAAATGGTGGGCAAGGTGACGGGGCTGTGGACGAGTCTCGGCGCGGTCGTTGGAGTACTGGGGCTGTATATCGCCGGCGTGCCGGTGAAGGGTCAGATTGGTGCGGACGAGAGGACTTGAACCTCCAGCTTCGTCTATGCTCCCTTTGTCGGAACTCCCACCGATTGCGTGTAGACGCATAAAGCCACGTTTCCGGGCCGAGCAGGGCACCCGAGGCTCTGACAGGTGTTGCGATGAGGCGTGATCAGTAACGACGCCCGCGCGACGGGCACGGGCAGCGAACCAGGGCCCTCTCAAGGACCTGACTTCTTCAACCCGCCGGGGGCCTCGTAGAGCGGATTGCCGATCGGAATCGCGGCGCCCGCCGCGGCACCTATTCCCCCAAAAATGCCCCCGAAGACCACCGCGCTCAATCCATGGCGGCGGGAGCCTAGATTAGCTCCGAAGACCACGCCGGCAGCGGCCCCAATACCTAACCCGATTAGGGAGCGCTTCATGCGGATCTCCGCAACCCGCACCCGGAAGACCTCATCCCGCTGGATCGTGAGGGGCTGGGCACCCGCTTGTACCGTGATCGATTCGCCCGTGAGAGTGAGCAACTTGCCTTCCGCCTGCTTCCGGCTGTGCTGCACCACGACAACTCTGCGTCCTGGTTTGAGCGTCCCAACCACAGTTTCCCAGGACCGGTTCACCTCCGCGCCGAAAAGAACCGGCGTCAACAGTGCCGCCGCCAGACCTGACAAGAGCCGTCTTCCTCTCATGGTTCACCTCCACCCCGTTCGCAAACTCCTCGTTCAGTCCGCGCCCATCCCGGAGCATGTTAGGTCTTGACCAGGCTTTCCGATTTCACCTGCTGGGCGCCTTCGATTGTACATCCCAACACCTCTGTTGGAGTCGTTTTCTTCATCCTACCCCTCCCGAGCCAGTTCAACCGCCCCGGGATGGGCCCAGCCTGATGCTGGTGCAGCCCCGGCGGGGTCGAAATAGGTCCCGATAACGCCCGTAGTCTTCAGCGATCCGGGTTCCATGGCCGGGGCGGTCCACACCATCGACCGCCTGATCATCGCGGACCCGGACTTGTCCAGGGCTACGGGCCTGGCGAAAGTCGCCAAGGACGCCGCTACCATCGAGAACATGACTGCGCCGGATGCACTGGAGAAGATCCTTCAGGCCATCGAGTTCGGTAACGCCCGCGCGCTGCGGTCCACACGCTCCCGAATCAGGCAAAGTCATAAGATAGTCGTCGAGGGAGGCGCCATGCTTTCTCGAATCGTCGGCACGCTTGGCTTCCTGGTCTTCTTCCTCGGAGCCTCGTCGATCGCCATATCTGCCCAGTCTTTCTCTGACCTGACCGAAACCATGGGCCGTTTTCAGGAGAGCCGAATTCTCCTGACCGCGGTCGAACTGGACATCTTCACCGCCGTCGGGCCGGGCGCCACAGCAGTGCAGGTGTCAAAGAAACTCGGGACCAATCCTCGCGCCACCGAAACCCTGCTCAACGCACTGGTTGCCTTGGGGGCGTTGACAAAGAAGGACGGAGCGTTTCTCAATACCCCGGACGCCGCACGTTACCTTGTGGCGGGATCTCCCGAGTACGCCCGCCCCGCGCTCATGCATACGGTAGACATGTTCACATCCTGGGCTACCCTGACCGACTGCGTGCGCGCCGGCACTGCGGTAAGGCCCCCAGGGGTCGAGCAACAGGAGCAGCAGTGGACGGAGAGCTTCATCGCTGCCATGCACAGGGCAGCCGAAGGGACGGCTGCGCAGGTTGTCCGCGCTGTCGGGGTGTCGGGCGTGCGTCGCCTGCTCGACATCGGCGGAGGTTCGGGTGCTTACTCCATCGCGTTTGCGAAGGCGAGCCCCGCCTTGCGCGCCGAAATCCTCGATCTGGCATCCGTCGTCCCGATTGCACAGAAGCATATCAAGGAAGCCGGCTTAGCAGACCGGGTGACCACCCACGTCGGGGACCTGACGGTCGATGAGTTCGGCAAGGACTACGACCTGATTCTGCTGTCGGCCATCTGCCACATGCTGGATCCCGAACAGAACCTGGATCTGTTCCGGCGGTGCTACCGAGCACTCGCTCCAGGAGGGCGCATCGTCATTCGCGATTTCATCCTTGAACCGGACAAGACTGCGCCGAAGTGGGTCGCCCTGTTCGCGATCAATATGCTGGTCGGGACCAATGGCGGATCAACCTACACCGAAGCCGAGTACAAGTCCTGGCTCACCGGCGCAGGATTTCAGAGCTTTACCCGGGCTGATCCGACCGGCGATCTCATCGTAGCAGGGCGGCAGTAGCTGAGAACCCCTTTCTTGCTTGAAAGGGTTGGTCACCCCATTTCTCACTACCGCATCCTCTAGAAGCTCGGCGAAGGCGATACGGGCCTCGCCTGATGCTGGCGGAGCCCGGGCAGGGGCTCCCGAAAACGCCCGTAGTCTTCCCCGATCCAGCCCTCGAGACCGAATCGGACTGCAAAGCCGTCCCCGTGCCGGACCGTCCCGGCGGTGCTGGCCTCAACTTCCGGATGGCCATCTTGGACTTGGGGAGCATAGGTCACCCTTCGGCGCATTGCGGGAGTAAACTATCCGTGAAGCAGCTGATCCGAACATATGCTCGCGAGTGTAATGGTCCGGGTCGCCGTTTTCTTGCTCGCGTCGGCCGCGATCATTCGGTTGTCGTGGCGGTCGCTGGGGGATCGGCGCTCTCACGGCTTCTATCGCTTCTTCGTGTTTGAACTTTTGAGCGGTCTGGTCCTGCTGAACGTTCCCGTGTGGTTTCACGATCCTCTCTCGGCCCGCCAACTGGTCTCATGGGCCTTGGGGGCTGCCTCAATCGGACTGGCGATTGCAGGGTTCCGGCTGCTTCGGCTGGTTGGCAGGCCGTCACCCGCAAGCTCCCAGGGCACCAACCTCGATTTTGAAAACACAACCACGCTGGTCACGACCGGTGTGTATGGTTTCATCCGCCACCCCATGTACGCATCCTTGCTGGCGCTTGTGTAGTGCGCGCAGTTAAAGAACCCCCTCGCGATCAGCAGCGTCGTGCTGGCGGTGAGTGCGAGTGGCTTTCTCATTGCCGCGTCGGTCGCCGAGGAAAGAGAGAACCTCGTGCGTTTCGGCGCCGTCTACGCTGCTTACATGGAACGTACGCGGCGCTTCGTCCCGTTCGTGTTCTGACGCGGTGCCGGAGATTCGAGCAGAGTCCCGAAGTTACGTGATTGCCACGGCCTATACGCGCGAGTCGGACATTGCCCGCGAGGCATCACCGGGTGTGACGGTGATCCGGCCACAGCTTTGGCCAATCCGGTCGGAGGACGCACTACTCGGAGCCCGTGGGGCCGGATAGCTTCCCAAAGCGCCCGTAGTCTTCAGCGATCCGGGGTCCATGCCCAGATCCTGGAAGCAAAGCCGAGTTGTGGGCTCTATCACTTCCAGAAGAGTGGCAGATTATTCGTTCGGAAGCGGCTACTTGGCATCGCTAGTGTCCTGTCCGTCATAAAGATTGACAATAGAGTGCGCCTGTGATCTAATCAGGCATGTTCACCCCAGCGGCCCCAGTGGCCCTCAGCCCATCGCAGCAGCAGGTGCTGGAATCGCTGGCTCGGGCCGGAACCACACCCCAGTTGTTGGCGCGGAAGTGTAAGGTGATCCTGTTGGCGTCCGCAGGGGTGCCCAATAACGCTATCGCGCAGCAAACCGGACTGTCTCGTCCGACCGTGATCGCAGCTCGATCCTCCTTTGGTCGCGGCGGCGTGGATGCGATCCGGCAGAGACAGAAGCGCAAGCGCTCGCGGCGGGTGCTAACTCCCGAGTTGGAACAGCGCATTCTGGATACGACCTTGAAGACCAGGCCTCCCGATGCGACGCATTGGAGCGTACGCACCCTGGCCCAGCATCTTGGCGTGACGCGCACGCTGGTGCATGGGGTTTGGCGGCGTTATGATGTACAACCCCATCGGGTAGAGAGATTCAAACTCTCCAATGATCCGAAATTCGAAGAGAAGGTGCGGGATGTGGTGGGTCTGTATGTCGACCCGCCCGATCGGGCTTTGGTGTTGTGCGTCGATGAAAAGAGCCAAATTCAGGCGTTGGACCGAACTGCTCCCATCTTGCCACTGCGGCCAGGATTACCGGAACGGCAGACGCATGACTACAAACGGCACGGAACCACGACGCTGTTCGCCGCCTTCAACATTCTCAACGGCAAGGTCATCGGCAGTTGCTTGCCGCGCCATCGCGGCAAGGAGTTCATCCGGTTTCTCAATCGACTGGAGAAGGAGGTGCCCGCGGATCTCGACATCCACCTCATTCTGGACAACTACAGCACCCACAAGAGTGCTGAGGTCCAGCGTTGGCTCAAGCCCCGAAAGCGTCAACGTTTCCACTTCCATTTCACGCCGACCAGCGGTTCCTGGCTCAATCAGGTCGAGCGTTGGTTTGGGCTGATCACCGACAAGATGATTCGCCGCGGCACCTTCCACTCAGTCGACGAACTGGAACGCGCCATATACGAGTGGCTCGCAACCTGGAACCAAAAGCCCAAAGCGTTCGTCTGGAAGGCCACCGCCGACGTCATTCTGGACAAGGTGCGCCGCTGCAAAGAAGCCATTGTAAAGAATTAGCCAGGACAGGAGACTAGCTCACAATCCGGTTGGCTCCCCCGGAGAGAGCTACCTGGCGAGGCGGCTCTTCGCAGGGAAGGTGAAGCGACCGACCGCACCATGGTCTTACCTTGCCGCGATCAAGCCGCCGTCGGTGTCGGCCTTCTCCTGTCTGCTCCGAGCCACGGCTTCAGCTTGCAGCCGCCGGACCTCATCAACGCCAACTGGCCGAGGCTGATCTCCCCCAGCACGCGCTTGTCCCATTTGGCGCTCATCAAGCCCCGAGGTGAGTGCGCCCTGCCCAGCAGCAGGTGTCCGACTTCATGGACCATGACCACACCCAGGAGTTTCGGGGAGGGGCAACGGATTTCGCTCGCCGTTTTTTCCACGCGCCCATGGAGGACATAGGCGTGGGAGGCCGGCGTGCCGTCGAGGGTGGGGATCGCCAGGCCGACAGCGGAATCCGAAACCTGGATGCGCCCTTCCATGGAGGCGGGCACTACGCCGAGGCTGAGGTCGCCCGAAGCCTTGCGCTGCTCGCAGCCGGCATCCTGCTCTTTCGCTTCCTCTGAATCGAGAGGTGCGCATAGCACCCGGCGGTCTCGATGCCGGCCTGGCGGAAGATCCGCTGGGCTTCCGAGGTGGCTTCGCGCGGGGTCGCCTACCCGGCCCACATGTACAGCCGCGTGATCCATGAATCCCCATGACTAAGTACTCGCGTTCATAAATACGATAACGTACTCATGAGTTGAAAAGTCCACTCACGTATGGCATCCTGGGAGACGAGGTCGCTCTCTCGATGCCACGTACCAGCCCATATTCAATCGTGCTCTCTGCTGCCGAACAGCGGGAACTGCGCCGCCGCGCTGCCAAGTATACGTTGCCGTATTTCGAGGTGATCCGCGCCAGGATGATCCTGCTCGCCGCCGAAGGCTTGCCCAACGATCGAATCGCCGCTCGACTCGACGCCCGGCGTGAGGTCGTCAGCATGTGGCGGAAGCGTTTCTTCGAAGACCGACTGGCGGGCCTGGAGGAACACCCTCGCCCGGGCCGCCCCCGGGTTTTTCCCCCCAGAACTGGTGGTGCAGGTCAAGGCTCTCGCCTGTGAACTGCCGGCCACCCACGGTCTTCCGCTTTCGCATTGGAATGCGCCGGACATCGCTCAGCAGGTCTGTCGATCCGGCTTGGTCGCCACCATCTCCGGCAGCACGATCTGGCGCTGGCTGCATCAGGATGTCATCCGGCCTTGGTATCACCGCAGTTGGATCTTTCCGCGCGACCCACAGTTTGCCGCCAAGGCCGGCCGCGTCCTCGATCTGTATGCCCGCACCTGGGGTGGCAAGCCCCTCCAATCCGATGAGTTCGTGATCTCCGCCGACGAGAAGACCAGCATTCAAGCTCGACGCCGCATCCACTCCACTTTGCCCCCTCAACCTCATCGCCCCATGCTCGTCGAGCACGAGTACGCCCGTTGCGGTGCGTGGGCTTACATCGCCGCCCTGGATGTCCATCACGCCCGCGTCTTCGGCCGCTGCGAATCGACTACGGGCATCGCTCCTTTTGACCGGCTGGTCGAACAGGTGATGACCCGGCCGCCCTATAACGAGGCTCGCCGTGTGTTTTAAATCGTCGACAACGGTTCCTCACATCGAGGGGCGACTTCTGTCGCCCGCCTGCAAAAGAAGTTCCGGCGCCTCACGCTCGTCCATGGACCTGTACACGCCAGTTGGCTCAACCAGATCGAGATCTACTTCTCGATTATCCAGCGGAAGGTCCTTTCGCCGAACGATTTCTCCGGGTTGGAAGCTCTCGCCGAACGTCTGCTCGATTTTCAGTACTACTGGGAAGCGACGACCAAGCCCTTCGAATGGAAATTCACGCGCAGTGACCTGACCGCATTGCTCTCGAAGTGCCCAGCCGTCACTCGGGTCGCCGCCTGACTCTACCGCCAGAATACGTTAGCGAACTTCTGGAATGGCGTACTAAGTTCCTGTGACCTGCGCGGAATGTTGCCCGGCGAGGAGTGAGCGGCCTTCGATCCAGCAGGGCTGACGCGCGACACGATCATGCCGCGGCTCGGTCGATTCTAATCGGGAGGGTAGCCCTACCAGAGGCGCCGAGCCGCTGGCCGTCTCAGTATTCGAGGCAGCCCGGATCCAGCCAGCGATTCCCAACAGATTCTATGGTTTCACCTGGCGCCGATCCTCCTGGCTGGAGGGAGGACCCCCGTGCAATAAGCCTGCAAGGCTCGCGACAACTGTCGCCGATACGAGTCCTACAACCACCCAGACCAACAGTCTGAGAATGAACTGGTACAGCCTCAACTGGAACTCGGCATCAAACCATGCGGCGTCCATTCATCCCTCCCGTTCCAAGCCTACTTGCTGGCCGCCTTGGCGCCGGGCAGGAAGTTCTCCAAGACCCAGACTTCTATTTTCGCTTCGCCGGCCACGTAGGCGATTTGGCGCCCGTCGGGATGCACGCGGATGGGCGCGGCCACCGCGGCGCGCGGGTCGATGTCCAGCTTGCGAGGCTGACCACCTCCAATCGGAACCAGCCAATACTCGCTCTGGTCCCCACTCTCGGACAAGAACTTCCTGACAATTACGGCCCGGCCGTCCGGCACCCATGAAAAAGAAACCCAAAACAGCTGCGGAGACTCCGCGCGCAGCAACTCCCGGGGTTCGCCCCCAGCGGTGGGAATCAGCAGCACAGCGCTTGACTTGGTGGACGGATCGGAGCTTCTTGTAACGACATAGCGGCCGTCGGGCGAGACACCCGGGGCTGTCAGGCCGCTTCTCCGAATCAGTTCCCGTTCGGTTCCGGAGGCTAGGTCGCGCTCGATCAGGGCCCCCTGCCCCCTGTAGTAGATTCTCCTCCCATCCGGCGACTTCCCATCCGGCCACCATTGCGGCATCTGAAACCGGACTTCCGGCGTACTCATGGCAATCGGGGCAGCCTCGCCGGTCTCCGCGTCGATCCGGTAGATGCCCTGGCGGCCCTGCGAGTCGGCTCCCTGAACCACGAACGAACGGCCATCGGGTGCCCAGCGGGGATACCAGAACTCCCTCAGCTTAGGCCGCAGTTCACGCACCTGACCAGTCTCGAGAGAACGGATCGCCAGGACGCGATTGCCGCCCATCCGGTCACGTGCCGAAACGTAGGCGAGGGACTTTCCGTCGGGCGACCAATCGGGGTGCCAATTAACGCCGATGAAGCTCTGTACCAGCCCCACCGGCGCGGCCAGCACTTTCCCCGTGTTGAAATCCAGGGAGGCTACCCGGATGTCCTCCGTGCTCAGTCTTGCCCCTACATAGAGCGCGCCGGAGGAGGTCACTCCCAGAGACCAAGGGGTGACATCCGGTCTGATGAGTTCGGGGACCCCTTGCGGTTTCCCATCCACTATGGGGACAGCCCAAAGGCCTAGGGATCCCGTGCGATCACTGGCAAACAATAGGCGCTTCCCATCGGGCGACCAGCCCATCATAAAGTCCTGCCCTGGGTTCACGACCGCTTTGGTCTCGCCGCTGCCGTCCACGGCCAGGACGAACACATCACGATCGAGGTTCCCGCCGGCGGAGAAGTCGGCGCCCAAGTACTTGCCATCCGGGGAAAAGAACATCTTCCTGGGACCACCTTCGGCGGATCTCAGTACACGCAGCGAGCCGTCCTGAGTCGAAATGAGGCCGAGCTGAACAGTGCCTTTCCGCCGCAATGCCACGGCCAGCCACCTCCCGTCTGACGACCAATCATACGGTGCGACATAGGTGACGTCTTCGCTGTCGAACAAGCGCCGCGGCTCGGGGAAACCGGACGATTGAAGGCTGACAACGCGCACCTCGTAGCGGTCCGTCTTCTCGCTGCGCCAGGAGTAAGCCACCTGTTTTCCATCTCTGGAAATGGCGGACTCCGCCGCAACCTCACGGGATTGCCCCCATTTCCCCTTGTTGGTGAGACGACGATCGGTGTTCGTGGCAAAATCATGGAGTGCGAGGTCGCCGGTGTTCCAATCGACAAACGACATGTACCGGCCGTCGGGTGAAATCATACCTTCATCGTCCACCTTTGGACCCGACCAGACCTGCCGGTAGGTTACACCGGAGCCTGTGCCGCCCAGCGCCGCCAGTCGTGCTTGGGCAGCGACTACCGCCTCCTTCTGATCGCCATACTCCTTGACCAGGCGTTCATATGCTTTGCGCGCTTCAGCGTCGCCCTGCCTCTCGTAACACTGCCCCATGCGCAGTAGCGCTTGCGCTGCCACCGCGCGGTTGCTGCTCTGCGCCAGCTTCCTGTAAAGCTCAATGGCGGCCTTCAGGTCGCCGTCCACAACTTCCCTCTTGATGGCTGCCTGGAGCGCCACCTCCGCCTGATTGTCCTTGGCCTGATTCGCCGCGTAGCCGAGTGACAGCGCAACGCCCAGCATTGCGACCACAACTAATACCGTCAATCGATTCATCCCGATTTCCTCCTGCACATACAGGTTACGGACCCAGTGTCCGGCTCCTGTCCGCGCAATTGTCAGGATTCGATGAAGTTCAACCATCGAAACGGTATCCCATTCCACGTACGCTCAGAACATAACGGGGTTGAGACGGCTCGGGCTCGACCTTCTTCCTCAGCGTGACAACGTGGTTGTCTACCACGCGGTCCGTAACGAACGTATCGTGCCCCCAGACAAGATCCAGCAGTTGGGCCCGGCTGAGGACGCGGCCCCGGTTGCGTACAAACGCCGCGAGCAGTTTGAATTCGAGGGCCGTTAGCTCCACCGGCTTCCCTGCGCGCCGTAGTTCACAGCGGGCGAAATCCACCTCCAGGTCGCCAAACCGGACAGCCTGGGATTCGTCTTCTCCCGTGCGGCGAAGCGCGGCCTTCACCCGGGCGCGCAGTTCGCGAGGGCTGAAGGGTTTGGTCACGTAATCGTCCGCCCCCAGCTCCAGGCCCATGACTTTTTCGGCCTCCTGCGCCTTGGCAGTCAGCAGGATGATGGGCGTCCGGGAGCCGCCACGCCGCAGTTCACGGCAGACCTCAAAACCATCCTTGCCTGGCAGCATGACGTCGAGCAGGATCAGATCGAAGGTCTCTTTGGATGCTCGCCTGAGAGCGCGTTCCCCGTCGGATTCCAGCTCCACGTCGTAGCCCTCAGTGTTGAGGTCGACTCTCAGAGCGAACGCGATTCCGGCATCGTCTTCCACCACGAGTATGCGCTTCATGCCGCCTTCTCCAACGGCAATAGGATCGTAAACGTGCTGCCCCGGCCGGGTTCGCTTTCAACCCGGATTTCCCCATTGTGCGCCTCGATAATGTGGCGCGCCATGGCGAGTCCGATGCCGGCACCCTTGATGTTGGAGGCCCGGGATCCGGCGCCCCGGACGAACTTCTTGAAGATCTCTTCTTGCTCCTCAGCTGGTATCCCCATGCCCTGGTCCCGAACGCGGATCGCCAGTCGCCCGGCGTCGCGGGTCACCTCGACCCAAACGGTGCGGCATTCCGGCGAGTACTTGATGGCATTGTCGAGCAGGTTCCACAGCGCCAGGCTGAAGGCCGCGCGGTCCGCGCGGATGGGCGGGCACTCTCCTCCCGCAGTGACTTCGACGCGGTAACCCTGTGCGGCAGCTTTTTCCTGGAACTCGACAACCAGATCACGGACCAACGCCGCGGGGTCGAACTCCTCCAGGTGGTAGTGGAACGCGCGCGCCTCCATGCGGCCGAAATCGAGCAGCGACTCGACCAGCCGCTGAAGCCGCTCGCTTTCTCGGCTCAGGATGCCATAGGATTCCTGGCGCAATTCCTCGGTTGGGATCCTGCCTTTCACAAGCATGTCGGAAAGTTGGCGCAGCGAGGTGAGCGGAGTCCGGAACTCGTGTGAGACCGCCGACACGAACTCGGTTTGCAGCCGGGCCACGGCATGCTCCCGGGTGATGGAACGCAGGATGAAATAGGAGCCGGCTAGAAGCACCGATGCCAGCACCGCAAAACCCGCCAGCAGCAGGCGGCGGCGCGCGGCCAACCATGCCGGGCCGGCACCGGAATCGGCGCTCACTAGGTGCAGACTGGAGGACGGGTTGGTGGCCAGGGCTGTCCGCACGGCCGGACGAGCGTTCTCATCCAAGGAGCCGATCATGACCTCCCCATCCGCATCCACCAGGGCACCCCGTACAGGCTGGCCATAGAGCGCTTGTTTCCAGAACAGCCCCAGGTGGGCCGGTCCTGCCAGCACCGCGGAAAGACGGCCCGCACCGGCCGTCCAGGAGATCAGCACGGTTCTGCCTTCCAGCTTGAGAATCCGGCGGCCTTTCGATTCCTGCCCGCGAAGCCACTGGCTGCAGATCCACTCCGCGGCGCTCGAAAGCGCGAGCGCGTCTCGCCCCTGGTCGGACAACTGGTTCGCCCCCAGCCACCGCCCTGCCTCTTTGAGATGGAACTCCCAGACCGGACGCGTCAGGCTCCAGCGGCCGGTCTCCAGCGTCGAATACATGAGCGACGCCTCCTGGCGTAGCTCGTCGCGTTTTCCCATTGCCTCCAGCAGGCTGCACAGCGCCTCGCGGGCCATCAGTTCCGCCGGCAATCCTTCGACGCGGACAGTATTGAGCCGCGCCAGTTCAGCGTAGGCTTCGAGCGCTTCCTCGTTGCGGCCGGCTTTCCGGAGATTCCGCCCCAGCCGCAGCAGGGCGCCCGCACGTACCCCGGGGTCGGACGATTGGGCCAGCGTTCGGAAGAACACGGCCGCCTTTGCCGGGTCGTTGCCCTGGTACTCAAGCTTCTCGCCCTCGGCAAAGGTCGCAGCCGGAGGCTCGCCCCCGGCTGGAACCGCTGGGTAGTAGAGCACGCGGCCGGCGGGGTAAATGTCAACCGCGCGTTGTGTCGCGAGTATGACCGCAACGCCCTCCGGCGGATCTTTCACGCCGGGGCCGGGCCGGAAGCCCAGATAGTCGTCTAGCTCCGAAAAGCTCCGCTCCAACGAGGCGACTACACGGTCCGCGGCGAGACCCAGGCGCTCCTGCACCCTTTGCCTCTTGAGCAAGCGGTCCTGCTCCATCACCTGCCAGCCGAGCCAGCCCAGGGCGCCACCGCAAACCAGCATGATGACGAGGAAGATCGCCAGGACATGGCGGGGAGGGCGGAGCCACTCGGCAAACAGCATCGGTAGCTAGATTATACCGGCGCGGGTCAGGGTTGAATGCAGCGATTGTCAGGATTGTGTCTGGCGCACGGACAATCCGCCCGCCCGAATGTGCCGGGCCGGCGTGCCGGTGACATCACTTCGCCGGAATGACGTTGTCGAGCGCCCAGATCTCGGTCTTAGTAGTGCCCGTAATCCACACCAGACTGTTAGCACCCGATTGGGCGTTCGTATTGATGCCCGGTATTGTTGATTTCCGCGGATCGCCGCCGCACTCGAGGGGTCCTTGGGACTGCAGGCACGGTGAAGTGAACCCCTGGCGTGAGACAGCGAGTTAAGGGGGTAGTCGCCGTTCGATGGAAAAGTATTGCACGGCGGGGTTGATGTTTTCCACTCTGGAAGTACCTGAGCGGAGGATAGGGCACTGCGGGGACGCAACCCGAGCGCCGACTCAGCAGCCGGAATGGCAGGGGGCGGCCTTGGCCGCCTCCGAAAGCAGCCATTTTGGCCGGAAGGCGATAAATCCCAGGGGCCTGGGGGCGGAGCCCCCCGGTGAAGATCCGGTCGCCGAGCAACCTCATGGTCGGGCCCCCGCGTTCTGCTCGAACTCGGCCGGTGGCACATAGCCCAGAGCCGAGTGGAGTCTTTGCTGGTTGTAGACACGCTCGATGAACTCACCGATCGAGGCGTAGGCGTCGGCCAAGTCCCGGTACTCGGTTCGGTAAACCTCCTCGTACTTCAGCGTCTTCATGAAGGACTCGCAGGCGGCATTGTCGTACGGATTCCCCTTGCGGCTCATGCTGATCCTGATCTTGTGCTCTTTCAGCAGATCGGTGTAGTCATATGAGGCATACTGAACGCCACGATCGGAATGATGCACCAGCCCTGGCCCCGGATGGCGCTGGCGCAGCGCCATCCGCAGTGCGGAAAGGGCCAACTGGGCCTCCAAGGTGCGGCCCAGGGCCCATCCGATCACTCGCCGCGAAAACGCATCCAGCAACACCGCCAAGTACACAAACTCCCTGCGCAGCCGGATATAGGTGATGTCGGCGACCCAGAGTTGGTTGATCGCATCAGGGAGGATGCCTTGCGCCAGGTTCGGGTAGACCGGCAGAGCATGCCGTGAATCGGTCGTGACCACAAAGGACTTGTGGCGCAGGCACAGCAGGTTATCCTCACGCATCAGACGCAGCACGTGCTTGTGGTTCGCCTCAAAGCCGCGGCGCTCGAGCTCCGCCGTGATCCTGCGGTAGCCATAGGCCGGGGACTGGAGGGCGATGTCTTGCATCGCGTCACGCAACTCCATCTCCACCGGGCAGTCCTGCGGTGGCACTCGCCAGCGGTAGTAGCTGGCCCGGCTCAGTCCGGTCATCTGGCACAGGGCATTCACGGCTTGGCCTTGGGTGCCAGCTTCCCGGATCTCTTCAAACAAGCAACCTCGCCAGTGACGACGGTGGGTGGGTGATGATCCCTGAAATGCCGCAAGGCCTTTTTTAAAAAATCGTTCTCCATCGCCAGTTGGCCAATCTTGCGCTCCAACTCGGCGATCCGCTGCAACTCCGTCAAGACGGGAGACATTCCACGCCGGCCTACTCCCGGAAAGGCCGATTCACCGCGCGCTCGCCACTCGCCCCGCCACCGTTCCAGCAGGTGCGGGCTCAGTTCCAACTGGCGGGCGACCTCACCGACCGTCCGCCCAGTGTCGATCTCTCGCATCGCAGCAACCTTCAGGTCGCGGCTGTAAACTCGTCGGGCCAAATCCATACCTCTCTCCATTCAATGTATTCGGCCCCTTAACTTCGTGTCTCACTTTTGGGGTGCACTCCACGGGGAACACCACCCTCGACCTCCCTCTGGCGCACTGCGGATTCTTAGGACAGATTGAGGTTGGCCTTGTCTAGGCACGGACACATCTGGGGACTTCCTGGCCCTGTGGAAGAACGCCGACCCGACGTGTCGGTCCTGAAGAAAGCTAGGCGGGAAAACGCGAGGCTGAAGTAATCCGATCACCGGCGGCACTGTCTCGCGCTGCCGGATCCTCGAGAAGCTCGGCGAAGGCGGTACGGGCGCCAACCTGATGCTGGTGTAGCCCCGGGGGGGACGAAATATCCCGACAGCGCCCGTAGGCTTCTTCGATCCGGCCATCCGCCCGCGTTTGTCGAACACATTCTGGACGAGTGGTCGGCTACTCTTCCACGATCGGGTTAGCCACGGGAGCCATCCAGGCGTTCCGCGATATGAGAAGACCCAATTCTTTGTCCAGGACCAAGAATTGGGTCTTCTTTGCAGAACGCTCCGAATGGCGCTCGTGGTTGCCGGGAGGCTTCCGTAATGGCGAAGCTGTTCCGGGGCCGGAAGGCCAACGTGGTAGTGACCTCGCCGCCTTACGCCACCCGGGGTGAGTGCGATCCGTCGAGCGGATTCCGTCCCGTCGCGCCCGAGAATCACGTCGACTGGTTCCGCGACGCGACGGCCGCTGTCGCTTCGGTACTGGACCCAACAGGAACAGAAATCGCACCGAATCCGTGCACAAATCGGGCAATCCGACGGTAGACTGGGATCAACAAGTCATGAACTGGAGGAGAAACCACCGTTCCTGGCTGTGGTCCCCACGTGTGCTTCTCGGGGCGTTCCTGGTGTTGACTCTGGGCCCTGCCTTGGCCCTTCTCTGGTCGGGATGGCGGATGCTTGACAAGGACCGGGCTCTGCTGTACCAGAACCTGGCGGAACGGCGAGAGGCTGCCGCCGATGAGGCGGTGGCGATGCTCCGGCAGGAGCTCACCTCCTTGGTGGAACGACTGGAGCAACTGTCGGTGGATGGCGCTACCGACGCCGCAGTCGTGGAATTCACCTCCAGCGGGGTGAGGCGCCGGTCAGGCCGGCTGCCGTTCGTCCCCTCCGTGCCTGAGTCTTCCGCCCCGCAGCCGGAGGTCTTCGCAAAGGCCGACCGCCTGGAATTCGCCGAGGGGAAGGCAGCGCAGGCTATCGCTATCCTGGAACCGCTGGCGAGAGAGCGGGACCCGCAGATCCGGGCGGGAGCCTACCTGAGACTGGCGCGCAACTATAGGAAGAACGGGAATCTCAACGCCGCGCTTGAGGCGTACAAACGCCTGGAGCAAGAGCGTGGCGCCAGACTGGATGGCGTGCCGGCCGACTTGGTGGCACAACGCGCCCACTGCGTCCTTCTGGCCGAACTGAAGCGAGAGACGGACCTGCGGAGGGAATCCTGCGCATTGTTGTCCGATCTGCGCGCAGGGACCTGGCAG
The DNA here is from genome assembly GCA_963798455.1 of Bryobacterales bacterium. Lineage (GTDB taxonomy): Bacteria > Acidobacteriota > Terriglobia > Bryobacterales > Bryobacteraceae > CAWCTD01. Next base: position 284,957 of record CAWCTD010000003.1, on the reverse strand, counting down.
ATTTCGCCCGCAGCCTATGAGGTGCACCTCGAAGACGCCGCCGCGTGGTGCGGCGACGATCCTGGCCGAGACATTCCGGCACGGGCATTGGGCGAGACGGTGGTTTGGCTCTGGGAGAAGATCGGCCCAAGCCCTTCGACTTCGGGTTGGGATTCAACTGTCAGTCAGGGCCGCTTCATCACAGTCGTCTGGAAGCCTGCTGGTGGCCAATCCCTTGTCCTGGTGGCGGGACCGGAATACCTGGAGCGCCGCTGGCTGACCGTCCTTCAGCCGATTTGCCGGATCCAGGGCGTCAGGGCGCGCCTCTTGGACCCGGAAACCCCGCCGCCGGCCGGCCAAGCTGTCCGTCTGGCCTCCGCGACCGGCCTCCCCTGGACTCTGGCCGTAGCTGGCGCCACTCCTGAGCAGGTGATCCGGGAGTTCAGCGCCCGCCGAAGGCTTCTGCTGGCTGCTCTGGCTTTGGTCGCGCTGACGGTCGCCGCAGGAGCCTTCTTCACGGCGCGCGCGCTCAGTCGCGAAGTAGCCCTCGTTCGACTCCAGACCGACTTCGTCGCGGCGGTCTCGCACGAGTTCCGGACGCCCCTCACTTCGCTTCGGAACCTGACCGAGATGTTTACCGACGGGCGTCCCCTCGATGAACAGACTCGCGGCCGCTACTATCAGATGCTGGGGCGGGCCACGGGCAGGCTGGGCCGCCTGGTGGAGGGGCTGTTGGATTTCGGCCGGATAGAAGCTGGAGTCCAGATCTATGACCGGCGTCCGCTGGATGCGGCGGGGCTGGCCCGCGAAATCGTGGATGAGTTCCGGCTGGATGTAGCTGGTGAGGGCTTCGAGGTAGAGTTCGCGGCGGAAGTTGGGTTGCCCCCCATCCGCGCGGACCGGGAGGCTCTCGGCCGTGCCCTGCGGAACCTGTTGGAGAACGCCATGAAGTACTCTCCCGACTGCCGGACTATCTGGCTCGAGGTGGCGCACGTTGGGGAAGGTGTGGCGTTTCGGGTGCGGGATCGAGGATACGGCATTCACCCGAAGGAACAGAAGGCGATCCTGCGCAAGTTCGTGCGCGGGGAAGCAGCCAGATTGGCCGGCGTGAAGGGCACGGGGGTCGGGCTCACCATTGTGCGCCACGTCGTGGAAGCCCACCAGGGCAGACTGCTGATCGAGAGCCAGCCGGGCGAAGGCAGCACCTTCACGATCCTGCTCCCCGGCGCGGAGGTGTCCAATGTCCAGGGTGCTCGTAGTTGAGGATGAAGCCGATATCGCCACCACGCTGGTAGATGATCTGAGCGCTGAGGGGCACCAGGTCGAGGTGGTACGCGACGGCGAGACGGCCAGCCGGCGGGGACGAGAACCCGGCTGGGATGTGATCCTCCTGGATGTCATGCTGCCGCGGCGCGATGGATACGACGTTCTGCCGGGACTTGCGCCGGGCGGGCGTTTTGACACCCATCATCATCCTGACCGCCAAGAGCCAGGAGGCGGAGAAGATCCTCGGGCTAGACCTGGGGGCGGACGATTATGTCACTAAGCCATTCAGCCTGCGGGAGCTCAGGTCCAGAATTCGCGCAGTGCTCAGGCGGGGGCACGAAGGGGTGCCGGAGGTTTACAGGTTCGGTGACCTGGAGATCGATTTCTCGCGCGGCGAACTCCGCCGCGCCGGCCGCGCGGTCGATCTTACCCCGATCGAATACAGGCTCCTCTGCGCGTTTGTGCGGGCAAGGGGCCGGCTGCTCAGCCGGGAGCGACTCACGGAGGCGGGCTGGGGCCCCGGCACCGAAGTCAATGACCGGGCCGTGGACAACCACATCGTGAGCTTGAGGAGAAAGATTGAGCAAGATCCTTCCCAGCCGCGCATTCTCGTCAGCGCCCGCGGGATGGGATACCGTTTTGAGCGGTGAAATCGCACCGAATGCGTACTCGCGGCGCGCGGAATGCAGACATGCGCTGCCTAGGATGGAATCCGGAGGTGGAGTGATGAAAACGGGATTCCTGCTGATTCTGACGGTCACCCTGCTCGCGGGGCAGCCGGTCTGGGCCGCGGCCCAATCCACAGAAGCCGGGAAGCTGCTGCAAAGGGCGATCCAAAAAGAAAGTGTGGACGGCGACGCGAAAGCCGCGCTCGACCTCTACAAGAAGGCCCTGTCCGCCGCTAAGAATGACCGGGCGGTGGCGGCCGATGCGCTGATACGCATGGGGCAATGCCACGAGAAGCTGGGCAGCGCCGAAGCGCGCGCCGCTTACGAGCGAGTATTGCGCGACTATCCCGACCAGGCCGAGAAAGTGCAAGTCGCCCGGCAAAGGCTAAGCGCGCTCGACTCGTCAAGAGCCAATGGGCCGGTTGCGCGACGCCTCTGGACGGGCGGCTTCAGTGCGCTCTCGCCAGATGGGCGATACGTTGTCTACCTGGACTGGGGCAGCGGCAACTACCGGCTCAAGGATCTGCGGACGGAGAAAGACATGCCGATCACAAAGGACAATTCCAGGGGCTGCCTGGCCTTCAACTACTCTCCGGTCGCGATCTCGCCCGACAACAAGTACGTCGCCTACACTTGCGAGGCAGGGGCCGCGAACGAACTCCGCCTTTCTTCGCTCGACGGATCAGCAACGCGCGTATTGCATCGTTCGGCAGACCGGTCCACCTTCGTTATCGCCGGCGGCTGGACCCCGGACGAGAAAAATCTGACCGTGCTGAATAGCGATGGGTTCGACTGGCACAGGGGGCTCCTGGACGTGGGCAGCGGGGCAATCCGGTACGTCGGTCAGCGGCAACGACCGCGATTCATGCGATGGGGCGTGCCATCTCCCGATGGCCGGTTCATCGCCTATGATGTGGGGGAATCGGAGGACCCGCAGCCCAAGTCCCTGGATGTCTTCCTGTACGACACGGTCGCGGACCGGGATATTCCGGCTGTCTCCGGTCCCGCAAACGACAAGGTCGCCGGGTGGTCGCCGACCGGGCGGGAACTCCTGTTCATCAGGTCCGGTGCGTCCAGTCGGAATCTCTGGACCTTGTCGATTGAGGAGGGCAAACCCAAAGGCGATCCACGACTCGTCAAGAGCGATATCGGCCATGGTGAACCATTGCACCTCAGCCGGAGCGGCGTCCTCTATCAGTCGCTGTTCAAAGAAGACCTCAACGCGTTCATCGCCGAGTTCGATATGGCAACGGGCAATGTAAGGCTTCCCGCTCATTCTGTCAACGAACTGCGGGAGACGGCCGCCTCTCCCCGGTGGTCGAGCGATGGGCTGTCGCTTTTCTATGAGGCCAGGGGTCCTTCGGGGGGGGACATCACGCTTGTGATCCGCTCCGAAGCCTCGGGCGTCGAGCGAAGGGTATCATGCTGCCGTGAACTGAGTTATCCCGAGTGGACCGTGCCATCACCGGACGGCCGGTCGGTGGCGCTCACGGCATTTGACAAGGATCTGAATTACGGTGTGTTCCTGATCGATCCTTCAGACGGCACCAGCAGGAAAGTAATCGACATAGCCAGAGCAGGCCAGGTCCAGGCGAGCCCGAACTGGTCCCCCGATGGGAAGGCGATCTATTACAAGTGCCGCGACAGAGAATCCGCTGATTTCTTCGTTGTGATGCGGAGGGATCTCGAAGCCGGGGCGGAACGGCAGATCTATAGAGGCTCTTTCAACCCTCAAGAACTGACCTTATCGCCGGACGGAACCCGGTTCGCATTTTTCGCCAGCGGCAAGCCATACGTGCTCATGAGCATGGACGAAGCCACAGGAGAGATTAAGGAACTCGACCGTGCGGGTGAGTCGGTCCAGATTCAAGCGCCGACCTGGAACGCCGACGGCAAGCGTGTTCTATACGTCAAGAGGAAGGAGGGAATCACGGACCTCTGGTGGGTGCAGGCCGCCGGCGGCACACCCGAACGACTGGTATCCCTCAGTGGGAGCATCTTCACGATGGCGATGCACCACAAGGGAAACAAGATCGCGTACACCCAAAAGTCAACAACCAGCGAACTCTGGGCGCTGGAGCACCTCTTTGCGAAGTAGAACCGGATCAAGGCTCATTCGCCGGCAGGAAGTTCTCCATCAACAATAGCTCCTGAACATAACTGCCGGCAAGAAACAGCGTCTCTTTCGCATCGGGAGACCACCTCGGGCAGCTTTAAGGTGAAGTAAGTCCGATGTCGTACTGTTCAAGAACTCGATCTGCCTCACATTGTGCAGGTTGCAGAGCTCGTTGCAGGAGCTTTGGCTGCTAGGCTGTCGCATCCCGTCGGAGGCCGCCTTCGCATTCCATCTCGGAAACTGGCCCCAAACGTTCGGGGAGACCGCGAGGAATCGGGCTGCTCGGTGGCCTGATCAGGAGTTGTCACAGCACGTGTCGAGGCCAACGGCTCCGGGGACCAGGACGGCATGCCGGATTCGGTCCACGTCACTCGCGGGGACTCACGCGTGTGCCGAAACCTGATGCTTTTGGCTGGCTGTCACCGGAACACCAAATGGTTCGTCTTGAGCCCGAGACGGCCGGATTGCAGGGCAGGGTTTTGGCATGGCCAGCCATGCCAAAAAGCCTGGTCTCGGTTGACTTCTTCACCGTGCCATCGATCCGGTTCTGGTTCTTTACGTGTTCCTGGTCTTGGCTCACGATAGGCGCCGGATTCTGCATTTCAACGTCACCGCCCATCCCGCGGCTGAGTGGACAGCTCAGCAACTTCGAGAAGCCGCCCCGTTTGATCAGATCCCACGGTACCTGCTGCGCGATCGCGACGGCATCTTCAGGCAAAACTCCCGAAAACAAGTAAGAGACATGGGAATCAAGGAGTTGCTGTTGGCGCCCCGGTACCCTGTGGCAAAGGGCTATGGTGGAACGCGTGATCAGCACTACCTCGCCGCAAGGGCCTCGACCACGTGATAGTCTTCAATGAGAATAGCCTCTATCGGCACATGAAATCGTTCGTAGCCTATTATCATTCATCACTCCAGGCCGCACCTTTCGCTCGACAAGGACACACCGTAGTCGCGCCCAGTGCGACTGCCGGAAGTGGGGCCAGTCGTGGCACTTCAGGAAGTCGGCGGGCTGCACGCTCGTTACGAGCGCCGGGCGGCGTGAGGTCAGCAGTGCTTCTTCCTCCCATGGGATAGGTGCATAGCGAGAGACATTCCCCGCCGCCTGGACGCGCCGGCCACTGCGACCGATTGGTCACCGACCGCCGGCTACCCCTCCAGATCCGACCGCCCCATTCACGTCACTGGGAATCCGGCAGTCCTTCGGCTTCTCACGCCCCGTGCCGGGTCGCAGCATGGCTTGGATGCAACTTTCTGCAGACACAACCCCTGCGGCTCGACGCCAGTTGAATCACCAAGCGTCACCCAGCACCGACGTCCAACCGCCGTGCACTCCCGCCACGACGCCTCCGCGCCCCCTGACTCAACCCTGTCACTGAGACTGAGGGATTACACACTCCTGATAAGGAGTCTTGACAACTGGTGGAGCATTCCTCCCGCGTCTGGACTGCGCCGCTGGGTAAGAGGCCTTCGGCGAGAAGACACAGAGACGCACGTTTCGAGCGTTGGGCTCACACGGCATACTTTCGCGCTGTCTCTTCATTCAATGAGATTCCAAAGCCAGGTCGGCTTGACAGGTTCATGCGGCCCTTTTCCAACACTTCAGGAGGATCGATCAGCTCCGAGCGCCAAGGGACCTCTCCAAAAGAGTGCTCCAGGATGAGGAAGTTGGGCAGAGTCGCGCAGACCTGCGCTGCAGCGGCATTGCCAACCGGACTGGCCGGACCGTGAGGCGAAGCTTGCAGGCCGGCAGCTTCGCTGAGCACCGCGATCTTCTTCATCTCCAGCAGGCCGCCGCAGTACTTTATGTCGGGCATCGTTATGTCGACCGCGCCCTCTGCGATGTAACGATAGTAGCCCTTGACCCCGAATATCGACTCGCCTCCCGCCGTAGGCCTTTTCGAAGCCCGGTTGAAGGCGGCGAGGTCCTCGAGCCTTCGGGTGGCTTCCTCCAGCCAGAAGAGATTCAGTGGCTCAAGACTCTCCGCCAGTCTGAGGGCGCGCTCGAGATTCACGGTGCTGTGGACGTCCACCAGGAGGTCGCGAGTTGGCCCGATCGCGTTACGAACGGCCGTGAGGCAAGCGATGCCCCGCCGGAGGTGCTGTTCGATCGCCGTATCATCTTCGCGCGGCATCCCGTCGAAGGGGGCCAGCTTAATGGCGTCGAATCCGGCCTCGACGGCAGCCCGAGCCATAGCTGCAAAGCCCTCCGGATCACGGCGCTCGGTCGAGCGGTTGATATTCGCGTAGTTTCGAATGGCCGTTTGCAGCCGGCCACCGAACAGTTGGGTGGTCGGGATGCCAAGGGCCTTGCCCTGGATGTCCCACAGGCACTGCTCCAGCGCGCCGAACGCCACAGCGGCGGACCGCCCGCCAGCCTCCACTTCAGGGAAAAGTTCGCGCCGGAGCCACTCCACCTCAAAGACGCTTCGACCCTGGAAGCGTTGGAAGTATCTTTGTATCATTGAGACGGTTCGTTCGTCCGAATTGCCGTGGGAGGCGTCCCCCAGGCCCGAGAGGCCGGCTGTGGTGTCAAGGCGAACAAGAATCCAGTTGCCTAAACGATTCACTTTGATGCGGAACACCTGGAAGCCCGCCACCGCCATTGCCGGGGCTTGTCCCCAGCCGCTCGCCGCAAAGGGGGATAGTCCCGCACCTTTGAGAAACTCCTTGCGTGTTAGCATGATGTTACGCTCCGCATTGCTCGTTGCGTCTATCCGCGTACCGGGAACCCAGTCACCTTTTTGCTGCTGCTTTCGTCACCTGCTCTGTCCCCTAAGGCCTGCTCAACCACACTGGCAGGTCAGTTCAGCCGGGCTCAACTTGAGGTTTGACAGGGTCTCCCGATATCAGAACTCGAAACGGCCGCTAATCAGCAACTGGCCGTTCAGCCCGCCCATGGTGGAATAGCTTGAGCTTGTCTGAAGCGGGAACTTGCCGAAGCTTTCCGGGCTGCTGAGGTTCACCGCCGTGTTCGGCGTCTGCGACATCAGGCGTACGGGGATATTGTTCCCGTCGCAGCGTACAACGAACCGATACCGCTCAATCGCCCAAGCCTTCGACAAAGACCACTGCGGCCAAATCAACCACAGCCCTCTCTGCGTTCCCGATCCCAAAGTGCCGTGAGTGAACTGAGCAGGGTAGGCGAAGGCGCTGATATCGTACAGCGGGTTCTGCGCACTCTGCGGGAAGCGGTGGTCTCCCATGCTCCAGTTGGAGATCCTGACCTGATCGTTCGTTACGAGTTGGTTGGGACGGGATGGACCACCGGAAAGGTATTTGTACGGGCTGCCCGAGTAACTGAACGTGACCGCGGGCCCCGACTGCATTGTCTCGATCACCTCGGCGTTCCAGCCACCCAGCACGGCATTGAGCCAGCCACCCCTGTTCAGGAGCCTCCTGCCCTTCCCGACTGGCAGCTCGTACATCCCCTGAAGGATGAACCGGTGCCGCGTGTCGAAACTGGTCGGCGCCTTGGTCAGGCTCCAGTCGTAATACTGCCAACCGTCGCCAACAGTGCCCGACAAGTTCTTGCTCCAAGTATAGTGCAGGTTGAGCGTCAGCCCGTCCGGCGCGTAGCGTTTCTCAACACGTGCCGTGAACCCGTGGTAGGTGTTGTGGCCGGCGCTGGTCAGATAGGAAATCGTGCCGAACTGGGTATAGGGCTTGTAGTTCTGCGCCGCGTTACGGACGGCGTTCAGATACGTGAGATCCGTTGAGTCCCAGATCGATTGAGCCAATTGGTTGATGTTACCGCTACTGTCCAGGTGCACACCCGACGACCCCTGATACTGCAACTCGGTCAGCCAGGTGGGACCCATCTGGGTCTGGATGCCGCCCGACCAGTTCATGATGTATGGCAGACGCAGGTTGGAATCGATGAAGGTGGCGCTGCGGCTGCTGTAGTTTGTGCCCAGGAACTGCGAGGTGCCGTCCGGGTTAATGTTGAAGTCGCGGTTAGGTGGGCCTTGTGACAGGTAGAACGCCGGGCGCGGATCCCCCGGCACCTGCTGTACCACCGCCGTAGCGGTGTAGTCCTGGGAGCCCGCGCTGGGCATCAGATCCTGCGTGAGCACGCCGAAGGAGCCGCGGAATACCATGTTGCGGCGGAAGTTCCAGGCCACGCCCACGCGCGGCTGGAAGTTGTTCTTGTCGGCCTTGTACACCGCCCCCGTGGGATGCGTGATGGCGCCCATCATGCCCGTTAGCGGGTCGACCACGGTCGGGTCGAACTGCGATTGGTGGTCCCACTTGTCCCGGAACGGCGTCTCCAGGCTGTAGCGCAAGCCCAGGTTCACCGTCAATTTTCGCCTTGCCTTCCAATCGGTCTGAATGTAGCCCGCGTGGCTCCACCAGCGAGGCAGCCGGTTCCAGATCTGCTGCGTATAGGTGGCCGAGGTGGCCGAGCCCAGCACGAACGAGGCGAAAATGTTTCCGGTGTTAGGCGTGAACGGCAGCGCCGTGCCGCCCGTCTGGAAGCTGTAGCTACCCGAAGGCAGCACCTGGTCCACGTCGTTCTCCCGCGTCCGGATGACCTCGTAGCCGAACTTGACCGTGTGACGGCTGAAAAGTTTGGTCACGTTGTTCTGGAAAGTGATGTCTTCGTTGATGGTCCGCTGGAAGCCGCCGGGGCCGACGCCGTACAGCCCGAAACCGGGAAAGTTCTCCGGCCCCACGTTGGGAATGCCCAGCTTCTGCGCCCAGCCCGCACCCACAGTGGGTGGGTCAATGGTGCTTACACGCCGACCAAAACCCAGCCTCACCTCGTTCATCATCGTAGGGCTGAATGTGTGGTAGTCGGCAATAGCCCAGTTCTGTTGGTCAACCGGATTCGGCCGGCCAAGGCTATTGGCCGCACTGTCGAGCAACCGATTGTTTACGTATGCGTTGAGGCGGCCCGTCTGGCGGTGCCTGTTCCATGAATTCCGAACGAAGAACTTGTTGTTTGCGCTGATCTGGTGGTCGATCTTGGTGTCGAAACGGGTGCGATAGGAGCGATAAATGTTAGTGCCGAGCCAGTTGTTGGTAGGGCCGGTTCGGCTGTACGTGGTTCCCGACGGATTGTTCGGCTCTGCCCAGAGGTCCGTGGCCAGAAAGTTCACAATCACTGGGTCAAACCGGCTGTTGGGAATCTGCATGCCTGAGAACGGAGTCGCCGTCCAGGTCGTCCCGGACAGAGTCATCGACTTCGGATCGTAGATCGGATACCCGCCGCTGGCGGCCTGCGGGAAGCTGAAGTTCCCGTTCAGCATGTTCAGATCCGGCACCGTTCCCGTCTGCGGTTCGTCGATCTTCACGTGGTGCCGGCCGACGGCGAACAGGAAGAAGGTCTTGTTTCTTCCGTCGTAAAGCTTGGGCAGGACAACCGGACCTGAGATCGTGGCCTGCGCCTGGTGGTACAGGAGCTGTTCCGAGCGCTTACCTTGCTCAAGGTATCCGCGGTGCGTCATGGCTTGATTCGTCGTGCGATCTTCGAGCGAGCCGTGCAGTTCGTTCGTTCCGCTCTTGAAGGTGAAGGACAAAATCCCTCCTGCAGCGTGGCCCAGCTCCGCCGGCGCTCCTGTCGTGTAAACCTTGGCTTCTGCCAAGGCGTCCAGCGTGGGCTGCACGTTGGTGTTCGTGTCACCAATCGCGTCCCGAACCGACGTCTTACCACTAATGCCGTCTAAAGTGTAACCAAGTGCATCGGAACTCTGGCCCACAGCACTGGCATTGGCCCCTCGGATCTGCAAGCCTGCCATATAGTACAATATGCGCTGGGGTTTGTTCTGCATCACTGGGATCTGCTCGATCATCGAAGCGGCTACTGTCTGCGATACTTGGGAGGTTTCCGTTTCCAACAGTGGCGCGGCGCCCGTTACCTGCACGGATTCGTTGGTCGATCCGACTTCCAGCTTCACGTCGATACGCGGGACTTCCGCGGCGCTCAACTCGATACCGCTTTGAACGTATGTTTTAAAGCCGGCGGCCTCCACGGTCAATTTGTAGTTGCCCACGGCGAGGAATGGAATGTAGTAGCTTCCTTCGGCATTTGTCACACCCTTGGATACAAAGCCGGTTTCCGTATTGGTCAACGTGACCTTGGCTCCGGGAACGAGCGCGGCCGCAGGGTCGCTTACGGTCCCCACCACCGTAGCAGTTCGAGCGGCTTGGCCCATGGCCAAAGTCGCGAATACAACCAGGCAAATCGCCACTTGGCAGATCAATTTCATAAGCTGTTCTTCCTTCGATGGTCGTGACTTCGCTCAGCAACTCGCGCCGTCCTGCCCATGCTGCATTTTTGACCTTGATTATTTTATTGTAATGTAGATGCTACGTCAACTTATATTTAATTAAAAATCTTCAATCTAAGCTGCATTTGACGTTACTCTGGCCAGATCGTTGGAACATTCCGCGACTTCGACATCTGTGCGTCGCCAAAAGAGCATCACTACCTGAAATCAATGGCTTGCCGGTACCCTGCTCCTCCCCAACACGCGGCGCAGCTTCAACGACTTTACTCCACTGACGACCGGAGTCCCTAAGAACTCCGCTGTGAACAGCGGTTCGCGGTTGTGGATCAGATCTCGGTTCCCCGTCAGCATATTCCAATCGAAGGATGAGCCTGAAGGATGATGGGGGCTGAGCAGTCTGGGCTCCTTTCTGTGAGTGTGTAAGTGTCTCGGAGTCGGGGCTGTGGGAATGTGGGAATCGCGGCAGCGATTTCCAAGGGCGGTGGGCAAAGAGGGAAACCTGGTGTTGGTTTTCCTCTTTGTCCACGGCCCGGCATTTCCACAGCCTTTTCTCATGCGCTCTTCCTTCGTTGGAAGCTGGCGAATAGCTTCTGTTTGGCGGTCTGCATCCGGCGGGCTGCCGCCGTGTCGGTTTCGGCTCGCTCGATCTCATTGAGCCTTTCGATGGTCACCCCCGGCCGGAGGGCGCGCACCACCCCGGGCAACTGGCGCAAGATCTCCCAGGGCGTGGCGTACCAGCGGTACACCCTGCGTTGCTTGCCCTTGGCTCCGGTCTCCACTTCGGGCACGCCGCAGGGCCGGTGGAAGCTCAGGTAGGGATTGAAGTATCCCTCGTAGAACTCCTCGATCGCCTGCGCATGGCTGGAGTCGATATATCCGTAGCCCATGTGCTTGCGCACCACCGCGCCGTTCTTCGCCTCCGCCAAGCCGTTGTCGTTGGAATGCCGCGGCCGCGACTTGGTCTGTTGGATCAGCAACTTGTCGAGCAGCTTGGCCACCGTGTGGTTGATGAACTCGCTGCCGTTGTCGGAATGGAAGCCGCGGATGTGAAACGGAAACTGCCGCAGCATGGCTTCCAGCACCGGCTGCAAGTAGGCTTCGCTGATCTGCTCGGCCGCCCCCACCACCTGCCACTGCGTGACCTCGTCCACGGCATTGATGTGATACGCCCCTTTCACGCCTCCCAGATCCCCCTGGTGCACCGTGTCCACCCGCAGGTAGCCCGGTCGTCCGTCCGGCTCTGGCCGGCGCCGTTCGCCAATGGCCACCTGCACCGGCCGCGTTTTCTGGTAGACCACCCGCTTCTGCCGGTACGTCCGGCTCTTGCGCAGGTTGTAGATGTGGGCCATCGAAATGGCCGCCAGCCGCTCATAGCGGGGGTCCTTGAAATCGTACCGCGCCCGCTGCAGGAGCTTCTGCGTCGCCGGGCCGCTGAGCGTCTCATGGGCCTGGTCGACTTCGGCCAGCAACTCGATGTCGGCTAGCCTGTAGCGGCAAGCAAAGCGGTGGCGCCGGTAGAGCGCCTCCTTGACCTCGCCGCTGTCGCCGTACTTGCCGATCAGCCGCGTCACCTGCGCCCGGCTCAGCCCGGACATCTTCGCCACGTAACGTCGCAACAGTCCCTTCGCCTCCCGACCGCATTGCCCATAGCGCTGCTGCTTCAATGTCCGCGTCACCCAGTCATAAACCTCCCGCCGGTTCTTGCCCTCGAACCGAACCGGCTCGCTGGCCTCCAAAAACGCCCGGATCTGCTCCAGGCTCATTGTGTCCCGATCCTGCATGCTGACAATCAATCTCCAGCATGCCCAACCTCCCCGCCTTCAGGCTCATCTTGCGTTAGAAACACACCCTTCCTTCAGGCTCATCCTGCATTAGACAAGACTCGTCAGGGACTCGTACCCGGCATAATACAGATTGTGGGCTATCTGGTCCACCCAGACCCCATTCGCCTTGCTCGCCCGACCAGCGATCTCAATGCGCTGAGTGGAGAGGTCGATCAGAACGAGCACCATATACCTCCTAAGGCCCGAACGCGTCGACACCTCTACGGTGAAGAGATCCGCGGCAGCAGCCCACCAGCTTCCGTAGCACGCGCCGGCCTTCCGCGAGGGCCTCCTAGCTCAGCTCCAGGAGGGAGGCGCGGAAGAAGCTTGCCGAGGCCCAGACCGCGAACTCCACATTACTGTCGGCGCGCAGATAGGGGCAGTTTTTGCTGTCGCACCACTCGCGGACGTTTCCGTGGTTGGCGTTCCGCTAGGCGCGGGTAGGGAGTGCAGCCCCCGCGCGTTGGCTTGCGCCTCGGTAAGGAAGAAGCCCTTGCGCGCCCCCATGGCGCGTGGCAGGCGGTCGATGAGTTCGCCACCGCTGAGGATCTCGGCTACAGCGTCGGCCGAAGCCGGTTCACCACGGGAATCAGCGCGCCAAAGGGAAACGGTCGGTACACGGCAGAAACAACGCGGGGCGCCTCAATCCCCTGGAGATCTAACCTTGGGAATCGCTACGACGGCACAGCCAAACGTGTCGCCCAAGAGGGTTCACCGCGGGACCAGCGCGACAGGCCATGCCAAAACCCTCACCGGTAACTCAGGAGACTCGTGTTCATAACGAAGCAATCGGCGTGCCATCAACAGGCAGCCGAAAAGATCAGGTCTTGACCGGACCGTGAATTCCTCGCGAGTGAGGTGGACTGAATCCAGCATGTCGTCCTGGTCCCAGGGAGCCATAGCTTCAATACGTGCCCTGACAACGCCGGATAAGGCCACCGCGCAGCCCGAATCGTCGCGGCTTGATTGAACGCCGTCTGCGGCCAGCTTCCGCCGAACACTCGTCCAGAATGCGTTTGACAAGAGCAAGCGGATGGCCGGATCGAGGAAGACTACGGGCTTTCGTCAGCTATCCGGCCCCCAGGGTCTGGATCGAAGAAGGTGGCGGAGTCTGTGAGGAATGGTCCGCCGGACAAGGCATAGCTTCAGACTAGGCCGTCCACCGGCCGCCAATTGGCAGTTACCGGGAAAGCCACAGGAACGATCATGCTTGGCCGTCAATAGATTGGGCTCTTGGTAACGTTGCAGTGTGTCGTGCTTGGATTACAGTCGTCGAACCACTTGACAATGTCTCTTTCTGCTGGAGGCCAGCTTGACCTTTATGCGGTCCGCTGATCGAGTTCTCCTCCGAAGTCGCCTGCGTGCCGCCTGGAACGCCTCAAGCGGTCGTTTCCGGATCGACCGCCACGCTCGCCGGACGGCGCGAAACTCGGCACCGTCCATGACCGCTAACGGCCAGCCCCCCGAACACTTGTGGTTTGCCCGGCCTACTCCATCCCCCTCTGTCGCAGTAGCCACCTGGCAGCGTTCCGCTGAATCTTCTCGTACTCGGGGTTCCAGAGGGCGGAGATCGTGTGGCCGGGGGCCAGGTAGCAGATGCGGCCCTTCCCGTAGTCGTATGCCCAGCCGGCCTCGCACGAGTCGCCCCAGTTCTGGTAGGTCAGGCCTTCTTCGTTGACGCTGCGCAGCAGCACGAACCTGGGGTCCTTCTCGTATGCCAGGAAATGTTGCTCATCCGCCACCACGAACTCGCGCACGCCGCGTGTGACGGGGTGCTCCGGGTTGACCACCTTCACCTTGTATGGGCGCAACGGAGGGTGGCCGTGAGTCACGGCACCGAGCACGTCCTGGAAGTCCTGGTTGTAAGGGCTGATGTAGGTGACGTTGTGGTAGAAGAGAATCCCGCCGCCCTTGGCCGCGAAGTCTTTCACGGCCTTGCCCTGCTGTGCCGTAATCCACGGCACGTCCTTCTGTTCCCTCTTGGGCACCGGCGGCTCGCTGGCGGGAGCCCTCTCCTCCGGGTAGCCGTCCGGCCAGAGCATGCCGTCCCGAAAGATGATCAGCAGCTTGTACCCGGCCAGGTTCTCGGCGTTCAGCAACTTGACCTCGTCTGTGAAATCGATGGAAAGGCCCATGTCCTTGACCAGGGTCTTGCCCAGCGCGGTACGTATGTAGTCGGAGTTGTGGTAGCGGTCGCCCACCAGCGCGAAGGCGGTGGCTTTCTTCCGCGCCGCGGCCGCCGGCAAGCCCGCCGCCGGGAGCGCCGCCATGCAGCCCAGCATGGATCTGCGGGTCGGCATCATTTCTCCTCTCGGAGGTGAATTATACCCCTTGTCCAGCAGGCTTGGTGTACTTGCTTACGGCTTTGGCAGCCAGTGCTTAGGAACCCGCAGGGCCATGGAACCGGCCACGGTCACTACCTGATAACGGCCGTGTAGGCCCACGATTTGGTGCGCCGCCCAAGGCTCCAGCTTGTATTCGCCGCCCAGCCACCGAAGCATGTCAGCAGTGGCAAGCTGCAAGGCCCGGTCCAGGGAACTGGCGAATTCAGGCTGGCTGCCAATGCTGATCAGTTCCTCAGCCGTCTCGACCCGCGGCCCGGAGGGCGCGGCCCCTTTGCGTACGTCGACGCTGAATTCCAGGTCCATAGAGGTTTCGACGCCCGTGCCCAGAGACTCCCCATCTCCTTGCAATGCGTGCCCGTCTCCCACGAACAACAGACCGCCGGGGTGGTACACCGGCAGGACCACCGTGACACCCTCCCGGATCTCGTTGTAGTCTAGGTTGCCTCCGTAAGGGCCCGAGATGCTGGTGGTGGGCGCGAACTGTCCAGGAGCCGCCACGCTGATGCAACCCAGCATGGGCCTGGCAGGGTACTCCAGCTTCACACGCGCGCTGGATGGTTCGCGCAGACGGAGCATGCCGGTGGTGAGATCTATGTCCCAGGGAATCAGGTTATTGCGGCCCTTGCGGACCAGATCCTCTTTGTAGTGGTCCGAGTAGATCCCCTCCACCTGCTCGGGCAGCAGGGCGTTCAGCAGCAGCCGGTAATTGGACCAACCGAAGTTGCGGTTCATCGTTAGCTTCAGAATGTGAACCGCGAGGGCGTCGCCGGGCTGAGCACCTTGGATATAGAAGGGCCCGGTCTCCGGGTTCGGTGACTGCGATACCCAGGCACCACGCTCGTCCTGCCCCCCCGCGTCGATTGTCCTGGTGGCAATCCTCTCGCCAGAACGTATCTTCTGCAACACAGGATGGGCCTGGGAAAAGGTGTGGTAGTAGGTCTTGGGTACAATTTGCCGAACTTGGCCGGCCAGCAGAGCCGGCAGCAGCACAGCGGCACAAAGCGAGCCTGGTTTCATGGCTGGTCCTCCATAGCGCTCCTTCGAATGGCGGGTGCCGTGCGCGTCACCGCTACCAAACGGCATCGCGCTAGGGCTATCGCCTTCGCAGCGATTATACCCGGGCTGAGAACCGCTAGGCAGTTTGTTGAATACTCGGATTCGGCCGCGAGAGAGGCCGGGACATTTCCCTCGATCGGGCAGGAACACGTCCCAGTTGCCGGGCCTTGCTTCCAGAATCCGGCCTCGGCACCCGGATGGGGGAAGACTACGGGCGCTTTGGGAAGCTATCCGGCCCCGCGGGCCTGGATCGAAGGAGAGTGCGCTGTCTCTGAGCAATGATCCGCCGAAGGAGGTGTGGCTACGGGTGAATCCATGATCAGCCTTCTTCCACAATCTGGAAGCCCATCAACCGACTGAAGTTCACCAGACTCTGTTTGAAATCGCCGTAGACGGTTACGCGATGCCAGCCGAAGCCCCAGCCGTCAAACAGCTTCTGTGCGTTGGGAAAAGCGACGGCGAGCTTAGTGCGGCAGGCCAAATCATTGTCGACGTTGGCGATGGTGCGGCCCTGATGGATGACCATGGTCTTGCGTTCGGGGACGAACTTAAGCGTCGTGGTCATTTCATTCAGCGGCATCAAGGAACGGATGGAAGCGCCCTTGCGGTCTTCCGAGTGGCTACGGATGTGGTAAGCGTTGGACGGACCCTTGGGGCCGTAAACCTTGGTGGGTGCGACGCAATGGGCATAGATCACTTGCTTGGTGGCGGTGTCGATCACAGGGTCGGAGATGTAGCCGGGCCGGCCGGTCAAGTAGCTCAGCGTCAGCATTGTGACGGTGGACTGCAGGTCGGCCTCGCAGGCACCTACAAAGCCGTCGTTGTTGAGCTGGCAGAAGCCGAGGCAAGGATAGGCTGGCATCCGTCCCGCATAGAAGAACGTCAGGCAGTCGACCGCGATCGCCTGTGCAGCATTCTGGGTCATCAGATCGCGCATGCCAATATACATCTGGGCGGACTTGCCGATCTCCTCACGGGAAGGCTCGATGATTTTCTGCGCTCCGGCGATCCAGGTCTTTGCCCAGCGCGCGGACTCACTGGGGCTGGCTGCTTCGTAGGCGGTATTGAGGTTCTGTGAGGAGATGACACGCACTTCGGTGCCGAAGGTCTCCCGAATTCCCGTGGCAGTGGCGCCTGGGTCGCGATTGACGGCGTCGAGGATGACAGACTGACGAAGCTTTTTCATACAGTCGAAGCAGCGCACGGCGTCGGTCACATCCTGAAAGTTCGAGGAGGAGATGGAAACGACGCGCGCGCCCTTCACCAGGCCGATCCCGCCGCCGTAGAGTTCATTGACGAAGATCGCTGGGCGGCCCGAGGACGCAATGGAGGCGCCAGGGCCGGGGATGCCCAACAGGAACACCAGGTAGCCGTCGACCTCAGCGTCGCCTTCCAGCACCTGCTTGACGGCGGCATTGCTCTCGACCGTGGCCGACAGGAAACGGAAATTGGGGAAAGCGGCTTGCAACTTTGCCAGCAGCCCTCTCTTGCGCGGCTCGTAGGGGAAGGCTTTGTAGGGCCAGCCTTCCCTGTCAGCAGGGGGGTGCGAGAAAACGACCCGCAACACCGGAGTGACCGATGGTACAGCCAACGAGTTGCCAGATTGCGCCCTCGCCAAACCGGCACAGGCGGCGCAGGCGCCCGCACAGCCGGCTAGAAAGCCGCGGCGGCTGAGCGAATTGGGAGGCAGAATCGGGAACATGATGGACGCTCTCCTTCGTAGGTCTCAACCGGGAGTTCCAGGCGGGCTACCCGGTTCGCGGTCAGTATACACCCTGTTCTCCGCGCAAGTGTCATCTGGGTCATGCGGAGGTGGGGCCTCGCCGGTTCTGGTGGGATGCTCGGTATTCCGGAAGCCAAGGCCAGCAGCGTTGGGGCTGATCAGTACTGGGGCACGGTCGGCTTTGCCTCCCCTACCTGTCGTCGAAACCAGGATTGGGAAAGACTACGGGCGCTTTGGGGAGCTATCCGGCCCCAGGGGCCTGGATCGAAGAAGACCACGGCGTCCATAAGGAGCTGCGCCGACCGAGGCATAGCCTCCGACTGGGCCGACCACGGTCCGGGATGGTGGGCAGAAACCACATCTACGAGTCGGAGAATACGCGACCAGATGGAATCTCTCCGGCTGGGTATATACTGAAAGGACCCGGAAATCCAAAATGGAAGTTTCAGCCAGGTCTGCTCACCGGGGATTCAAGGAGGCACAGTGAAGATCGACACTTCTCGGCGCAATTTCTTGGCCGCCGGCCTGGTTCTACCGGCTGCCGGTCTGGCATCCACAACTTTCGCCCCTGGTCCGGCTGCGCAGCAGGGCGGTCCGGCGCGGGGTAAGATCACTTACCGGGTTCTGGGCAAGACCGGCATGAAGGTCTCAAGCGTCGGCTACGGCGCCATGATCACGTCCGACCCGACCGTGATTACCCGGGCCGTCGATTTGGGCATCAACTACTTCGATACTTCCCGCGGATACTCCGGCGGCCAAAACGAGCGTATGGTGGGAGCCGCGTTGGGAGCGAGGCGGAAGGATGTCTTCGTTTCGTCCAAGTGCGATGCCAAGGACAAGGCCGGTGTCCTGGCGGAGCTCGATACCAGCCTCAAGGAGCTCAACACCGACCACCTGGACGTCTGGTTACTCCATAACAAGAGCACGAACGAGGCGATCCCAGACGATCTGGTCGACGCGTTGCGCACGGCCAAGCAGCAGGGCAAGGCGCGCTTCGTCGGCCTGAGCACTCACGAGTTGCCGACCATCGCCGATCGCGTCATCCAGTGCAAAATGGACGTGGTCCAGACGCTCTACAGCTTCGCCTCGGCGCCGGCATACGGCCCGGTTATCGAGAAGCTCAACCAGGCCGGCGTGGGGGTGGTGGCCATGAAGGTCATGGCCAGGGCGATAGGCCGCCCCGGCCGGGGCGCTCCGGCGGGGCCGCCGAAGCCCGCCAATTTCGCTCCTGCGGCGCTCAAGTGGGTCCTCAAGAATCCCTCCATAGGCACCACCGTCCCCAGCATGACGGATAACGACCAACTGGAGCAGAACTTCAGCGTCATGGCGCAGCAGTTCACCGACGACGACGCCAAGGTCCTGACCGCCCGCCTGGAGGAGATTACTCCTTATTTCTGCCGCATGTGCGGCGAGTGCAAGGGCCAGTGCCCCAAGGGCCTGCCGGTAGCCGATATGGTGCGTTTCGTCATGTACGCGGACGGCTACGGCCAGTTTGCCCTCGGCCGGGAGAACTTCCTGCGGCTGGCCGCCGAGCACCAGGCAGTGCGCTGCGGCGACTGCGAGACCTGCACGGTCCAGTGCCCGCACGGCGTCCATGTGGCGCAGAGGTTGATGCGCGCCCAGGAGTTGTTCGCCTAACTCGCAGGCGAAACCGCGTGCCCCGCGGATCGCGGCAGGACTGTTCCCGAGTGCTCATCCAGCCAGACTGCGAAGTTGCTTCTGAGCCAAGCGGCTCCACCTGGCGGTGGCGGTGGAGATAGCGCGGGGCGGTGCGTACAGCTTTCACGGCGCGCGCACATCTCACCGGCCGCTGCGGCGTCGCCCAATCCCTCGAGCGCATGGCCGCAGTGGAAGAGGCCTTCGCGATCGTAGGGCCACCGCTCGACATACGGCGCCCGGACTTTTTAGGCTTGGCGCAAAGCAGTCTCGTAACCATGGACCGCGTGGTAGACCGCACCATCGAAGAATAGACCCATCAGATGCTCGAATTCCTCCTCCGCATAAAGCTGCATGGACGTCTGCCCGATTCCTTGCTCCCGGACAAAGGCCTGGATGGTCTCTCTGAGCGTGTGCAGAGCCCGAACGACCTCATATAGCGGGATTGATTCTTCGTACCGGTGGCGTCCGAGTGCCTCGTACCGATGCGCTATTTCTCCCTCGTGGCCCGCGATCAGCCAGCGGCCGAGGTTCTTAAGCACATCGTGAGCCCTGTCCCTCAATTCCGATTCTGGAAGTGTGTGAAACTGGACCAGCCGAGCATCCGCCCGCAGTTGCCTGATGAACCGGTCGGTGATCCTTTCGCCATTGTCTTCGATCATCTGCACGAGCGTCCGCGAGACCATCTCACTCCTCCCTGGGGCCGAGCTCCGGCGGCGCCGGATTGTACTCCCAATTCTTAAGCCAAGGTTTCCTTCTTGGCTTCCTAGCCGTGGTCTATTCTACATCCAACCGCCTTCGTTGAGGCCGCTCCTTGTCCTGTCCATCCCGAGCGACTCCAACGGCCCCGGATGGGGTCAGTTCTGCCCCCTCACGTAGCGGAAGACTACGTGCGCTTTCGTCAGCTATACCGCACCAGAAGTCCGCCGTGACCCGCAGGGCGAAGACTTGCAGGTGACTCCCAGACGTGGGCACATTTCCAGCTCTGTGCACTGGTGCCGAGATCCGGTCTGCCCTACTGGCAAATAGCGACATCCGGGGCGTGTACATTAATTCGATCGGGCGGTAGACTTGTTGCGGCAGGAGGAAGCACGATGGCAACCACCGGAGCAACGAGGGAAGATGTCGTTCGGACTATCCTGGCTATCGACCGCGAATTCATGGTCGCCGTAGCGGCGAAGGACGCTGAGCGGGTTGCAGCGCTGTATGCGGATGACGCACGTATTATGATGCCCGGGCGGCCGACTATTAGGGGACGGTCTGAAATCCTGAACTTCTACAAGACCGCCTTTCAGGGGCTCGTAGAGAGCATAATCCTGGACACCACGGACGTCGAGGTCTCCGGCGATCTGGCGTACGCCACCGGCAGCAATAGGATCACGCTGACTCCGCCGGGCGAAGCGTCCCGTGAAGAGTGCGGAAAATACGTCGCCGTCTATCGTCGAGCATCGGCCGCAGACTGGAAGGTCGTGGTCGATTCCTACAGCAACAACGAATGATGTGTCCCGGCTTCGATCTCACCATGCCGCAGACGCGGTTGTTCGAGTCGGTTGTGGGTTTGGCCGCGTCTGTGCCGCGGGGCGCTCCTTTGGCCCAACAATCCACGGCGCCTGGCGGCTGAGTCAGCTTTGATTCGGCCATGGAGCCCGGATCGCTGAAGACTACGGGCGCTTTGGAGTGTTATTCTGCTCTGTGGGGCCGGATAGTGCTGTGAGGCAGACGTTTCCTTTGGGCGCAGAGTTCCGGATTGCTGAAACAAGCCCCGACTTGGCGGGCTCTGCAAACTGCTCCAGCTCAAGTAGATCGAGTTCTTGGACAGTACGGGATGTCCTCGCGGGGCGATAGTGAAGGGAGATCACATGGCGGGTAATTCATTTTCTCCCTCGATGAACAGCCGGCAGCGCGTCCTCGCCGCGCTACGTCGTGAGCCGGTCGACCGCGCGCCGGTCTGCAATCCGACTTCGGTCGCAACCGAAAAGCTGATGGACGTTTCAGGTGCGGCGTTCCCCGATGCCAATCGTATCCCGGAACTCATGGCCAACCTAGCTGCGACTGGTTACACCGAACTCGGCTTCGACAGCATTATGCCGGTGTTTTCTGTCGTCCAGGAGTCGTCCGCCCTCGGATGCAATATTCATTGGGGTGAGAAAGGCACCTGGCCAACGGTGAGGACGGCGGAGCCCATCTGGGAGCATCCTGAGGACATCGCAATCCCTTCCGGGTTTCTGGATCACTCTGACATCCGGTGTGTTATTGAGGCGATCCGCACGCTCAAGAAGCGCTTCGGCGATGAGGTGGCCATCATTGGTAAGACCATGGGGCCATGGACGCTCTGCTACCATGTGTTCGGCCTGCAACCATTCCTGATAATGACGGTGGACGATCCCGATGGGGTGAAGCGCGCCCTTGACAAACTGAAAGAAGTCACGGTCGCGTTCGGGCTTGCGCAGATAGAAGTCGGAGCCGATGCCCTGACTCTCCCCGACCATGCGACAGGGGATCTGGTCAGCGGTCAGTATTACAGGAGATTCTTGCAGGACATTCACAGGGAATTTGCGGAAAGGCTTCCGGCGCCACTCATTCTCCATATTTGCGGCCGGACCCTCGACCGGATGGACTACATTGCACAGACACACATGGCCGGCTTCCACTACGATTCCAAGAACCCTCCGGCGCAAGCCAAGAAGATCGTGGGGGACCGCATTTGTCTGGTGGGGAACATCAATAATCCAGTGACGCTGCTTGCAGGAGAGCCGGCGGACGTACGCAAGGAGGTTTACCTCAACCTTGAGGCCGGCGTGGAACTGATCGGGCCGGAATGCGCCATCCCGCTCCAGACCCCGCTCGAGAACTTGAAGGAAATACCTAGGGCCGTACAGGACTGGTACCGGGAACGCGTGATGGCCTAATCAGCTCCGGTTCTGCCTCGGGCTGTTGACGCCGGGGGGCGCTAGAAACGGCGCTGGTCCGGAGAAGAAACGAGGAATTCCGGCGGTAGAACGAATATCCCACAGAAACGTCTTGCGCCGCCGGGGTGGCCGCCCACGTTCATGCGTATCGCCTCAGGACCTAAAGCCGCCCGTGAAATTGCCTGCGAGACTGGCCATCGACGATCCTCACGAGGTCTCGTGCATTTGCCTTGTCACTGAGCTTTCCCCATCTGACTCCGGTTTGGCGAGCCGTCAGGAGTGATTGGACTTGGTGGTTCTCTGCGGCTTCCGGAACCACGATAACTGGATGAAGCGGGCGCTTTCGCCAGCTATCCGGCCCCAATCGCCTGGCTCGAAAAAGACAGCGGCATCAATGAGGAGTAGAACTCATCTCATAAACGCGGGACTTTCAAGGGTCGTGGCCTGCAGAGCACTACCTCATTGTCCACCTTTCTCGCGTGCTGCTTCTGACCCCGGCAGGAAGTTCTCCATCACCCAGACCTCGGTCGCAGGCTCCCACGCCGTAAACGCGAACCGCGTGCGATCCGGATGAATCGCCAGGCTGACCACATCTTTCATGACCGAGAAGCCGAGCCTCCGCTGCTCACCGCCCTCCAAGGGGACGGTCCAGAGTTCAGAGTTTATCGCCTTGGCGGGCGCGCCGGGCCGTTTGACAATAACGATTTGGCCCGAGTCTGGCGCCCACGTCGGGGTTCGCGAGCTCACATCTGCCCATTGTCCCGGCAACTCCCGGATCTCAGTCCCACCCACCGGCATGACAGCCGGGCTCCATTCGGCGCCCCGGATGAGCCAGAGAAGAAACCAGCGGCCATTCGGGGAGAGAAGTACAGCTCCGCCCGTGACTGTCTCGGGAAACAGTTGTAGAACCTCGTGCCGCCCACTCGCCAGGTCCGTCCTAACGAGTCGCGTCCGGCCCTCGGGGGTCGCCACCCGCGGCTCAACATAGTACACGGCCTTGCCGTCCGCGGACCAGCAGGGGCTAATGCTGTAGCTGCCGTACTCGCGAGCCGGCCACCACTTTACCTGGGTGAGTTCCCTGGTCTTAACGTCGAGTTGATACAGGCCACTCTTATCCAGCGAATTATCACAGCGGACCAGCAGCAACCTTCCGTTGGGAGACCACTGGAACCACCTGAGGTTCTTGATCTTGTCTGAGTAGTCCCGCTCCTCCCCTGTTGCCACTGATCGGATGCACAGGGTCGCGGCGCTGGAACCTCTCAAGCGTCTGGAATGATAGGCGATGCTCCTTCCATCGGGCGACCACGCCGGTTGAAAGTTCCACCCGAGGTGCCTCTCCACAACAAGTGAGGGTGCTCCGCCTCCAAGCGCGGCGCCATAGACGTTCAATCCGTCGTCCCGGATCTTGTAATAGAAAGAGCCTGCTCGCGTGGACCCCATCGGCTCCACGGCTCCGGCGTCACGCTTAACCAGGATCGGCTCACCCTGCGGCTTCCCATCGGCCACGGCAACCAGCCACGCCGCCCAGTTTCCTGTCCGGTCGCTGAGGAACAGGACCGACTTCCCGTCGGGTGTCCAGCCGAGCAACTGCTCTTGCGCCGAGTGCTGAACGAGCGGTGTCACCTGTCCACCCGCGACTGAAAGCACAAGGATGTCGCGGTTACCCTTTTGGTCCACCAGCAAGTCGTACGCAACGAACCGCCCATCGGGCGAGAAGCGCATTCTACTCGGACTCGGAAGCCGGCCCTCGAAGCTCTTCAAGATACGAAGAGAGCCATCGTCGGCGGAAACGGATACCATCTCCGCGCTGGACGGTTCATGAACTCTCAACGCCAGGATGGACTTTCCGTCCTGTGCCCAGTCCGCGGGCCGAGTCTGGTACTTCTCGGCATGATAGAGAACCCTCGGCTCCGAACCTTCCAGCGCCGCGACTCGGAGGTCGCACTCATCCCACTCGTTGTACCATCCGAAAGCCACCTGCTTGCCGTCGGGGGAGAACACCACGGTATCCACGAAGTGAATGCCGGCTGCGTTGTCGGTAAGCCGCCGCGTCTGCCCCGTGACCAGATCCCGCAGCGCCAAATTCCCTATCTCGTCGTCAAACGCCAGGTAACGGCCGTCAGGCGACGGCGCTGCCCCAAAATTGAATTCCGCTCCCCAAACCTGCCTCGTGATGATGCCATCCCCTGCCTGGGCCAGAGCGCCGACGTGCGGCCCGCTGCCAGCCATCATGATGGCCAGGGCGATGGTGACCACCGAGGCGAACACCGGCACCGGCCTCCACCAGATGGAACGCGTTGATTCTGCAACAGGTTTGCGATGAGTGCGCCATGCCTCCAGTTCGCTTGGGTAGGCGTAGACGCTGCTGCGCGATAGATGATGGTGGCGGTGAACTGGGAGGGTTTCGTGCTTCTCCCAACGCCGCACCGTGGCCACATCCCGCTTCAGATAGGCAGCGATCTCTTTCCACGAATCAAGCGATGCTTCTGCGGTGGGGGCGACCTCGTTTTGAGCTTCGCGTCTGGTTCTCGAGGTTCGTTCAACCATGAGAACCCTCCTTCCGACCGCAAACCTAACTCTGATCCCCGGTGCCTGCAATAGGCATTAGCGCGCACAGACATTCTGCGCGCAAATTTCGCAGCCCCTAGGGTGGGAACGTGACTGAGACCTCAGTTCGCTCGCACATTCCAAAGGTGCCCGCGAGGCGACCGGACCGCAATCTCAAACCCGCTTGCCCGCTTTGTGGATCAATTGTACAGCAAAGACGGTCAAGCTGAGCCTCCAGAATCGGATAACTGCTTTCCGGTCAGCAAATTGTTCTCGGTTCGCGCCTGGCTAGTCGGCTTTGCTTCATCTATCCGGCGTTCTGGCCCGGGAATCGACTGAATCTATGGGTTTTATCAGCGCGCTCTTACGTACGCGGAACCGAGTGGGCATCCTCTCCATTAGATCAGCTGGAGGGCACACGCTCCGCTCCAGGCTGAGGCGGGACAGATCAACACAGCCATCGTCAATCCCGTGAAGCGCCCGTTCCGCCATACTGGGGTTTGGGGCGACATGAAATAGGCCGTCACGTCCGTGGTGGTGACGACCCTATTGCTCACTGCCTGCGGCGGGCCCCAGCCCCCAGAGCTCGAGCGCATCCCGGACCGCACGGGAAAGCACAGAGGCGAATACTAAGAGAAGGAGGATGAGGATGTCACAGATGAAGAATCGCAGGATTGTACTGACTGCCCGGCCGACCGGACAACCGGCTGACACCGACTTCCGTCTGGAAGAAACGGACATTCCATCTCCTGGCAACGGCCAGGTGTTGCTGCGCACGTTGTACCTGTCGCTCGACCCGTACATGCGCGGGCGGATGAATGCCGGACCTTCCTACGCTCCGCCTGTCCAGATCGGCGAGGTGATGGAGGGCGGCACTGTGAGCGAGGTGGTCGAGTCGAAATCCACGCACTGGCGGCCGGGCGACTTGGTACGGAGCTATACGGGCTGGCAGGCGTACGCACTGGCAGACGGGAGTGGCCTGGAGAGAATCGACCCCAATGTTGCACCAATTTCGACCGCTCTGGGAGTGCTGGGTATGCCGGGCTTGACTGCCTACACCGGCTTGCTGAACATCGGGCAGCCGAAGGCCGGGGAAACGGTGGTGGTGGCCGCGGCGTCCGGTGCGGTTGGATCCGTAGTGGGACAAATCGCGAAGATCAAAGGCTGCCGCGCTGTGGGCGTGGCGGGCAGCCAGCAGAAATGCGACTTCGTCAGGAACACGCTTGGTTTCGACGCCTGCGTCAACCATCGGAGCGAGAAGTTCGCTGAGGAATTGAGGGCGGCCTGCCCCAAAGGCATTGACGTGTACTTCGAGAATGTTGGAGGGCACGTCCTCGAAGCCGTGCTTCCGCTGTTGAACTTGTTCGGGCGCGTACCCGTGTGCGGGCTGATCGCGCACTACAACGCGGTGGCATTGCCGCAGGGGCCGGATCACACCCCGCTGCTTATGTCCGCAATCCTCACAAAACGTCTCACGTTTCGCGGCTTCATCGTGACGGATTTTGCAGGCCAGAAGGCGGAGTTTGAGCGCGACATGGCCGCGTGGCTGCGTGAAAGGAAGGTGGAATACCGCGAAGACATCGTGGATGGGCTGGAGAACGCCGTCGGTGGGTTTCGGGGGTTGCTGCTGGGCCGGAACTTCGGCAAGTCGTTGGTGCGAGTGGCACGGCGAGCTTGAGGGCCCCCGAATCCCATGATGCCGCCGGGCAATCCAAAGGATTTTGAAGACCTTGAGGCCAGCCGGCTCTACTGCCCAGCCTGCAAGCGAGCAATGCCAGTACGGAAGCGCTTTCTCTTGGTGCTAGCTGGGGGAGGCCGCAAAGCGAGGGCTCGACCTGCTGCCGGTGGACGGCCTCAGATGTGCCGAAACCACAGCGTTTTGATTGGCCATGGAATGAGCCTGGCATCCGGAATGGGTTGGTAGGACGGTTGTCCCTGGCAGCGTCGCCACACGAGCCACAGGCTCAATGGGCCACATCCCCAGGCTGAACGCGGGGAGTTCGAGTCCTCTCCGACGCGTGGAACGCTATCCAAAACCGGTTCAGGGAGTTTTTGGCATAGTTTCCGGCAACGGCCTGAGGTTTGGGGGCCTTCTACTCGTGGAGGCTCGCCTGCCAAGCGCGTCTGACCGATGCGATGCTAGCGTGGAGGATGCGGGCGATCTGGCCTAAGCTCTTCCCTTCGCCCCGTAGCTGCACGGCGGCAGAGCGGTCGAATACCGCTCTGGGCCTCCCTATGGATCTCCCGGACTTCGTGCCATGCCTGCGGGCATACTCGAGCCCGGCCACGACTCGCTCCCTGATCACTGATCGCTCCAGCTCTGCCATGGCCGCAATGATCGTAAACATGGCCTTCCCCATGGGGGTGGACGAGTCCAGTGCCTCCTGGTGTGAGACGAAATCGATCCCCAGGCTGCGGAACTCCTCTAGCGCCAGCACCAACTGCTTGACGCTGCGGGCAAAACGGTCAAAGCGCCAGACGATCACCACGTCGAACTCGCCCCGTCGCGCGTCCCTCATCAAGGCATCCAGACCAGGGCGCTTGTCTACAGCCCCGCTGGCACGGTCCGAGTAGACGTGGTGCACAACCCAACCTCGTTGGGCGACGAGGTCCCGGAGCGGTCGCTCCTGCACGTCGGGATTCTGATCGAAGGTGACAGCGTCACCCTGTCGCGATCTGTTGGCAGTGGAGACGCGAACATAGAGTGCTACCCGCTTCACAACTCACCTCTTGGTGGAGTGAACCAGGGGAGCACGGAGACCGCTGTCGGCTCCGCGCTTCCCCTGGGTTGTGATGAGGGCTCAGTTCTTCATCCCTGCACACCAGCTCATCCACGAGGCGAGTCCCGGCGGACCACAAGTTTTGGAATGAAATGGAATGAAGCTGGCTTTCGGGGTGTCTGTAACTGATTGATTTTATGGTGGCCAGGGACGGAATCGGTCCACCTACCCCCGTTGAAAACACGTAAGTTACTGTTCTCTCGTCTCCCCAGATCGTCCAGATCCGCCAGATCAGCATATTTCTGGCACAAATCGGACACAAATTCGCGAAGCCGGCAGATCTCGCCCTTGTCTGTGAAATAGAAAACGCGCCGTTGGCGGGTGGCGCACGAAGGGTTGTCTCGATGGAGAACGACCTCGGTGCGCACCGAGCCGAGCCGCCCGTCGCGTCTGCAGTCAGGGTGGCGCTCTATACCAGGGTCAGCACCGCCGACCAGAACTGCGAACTCCAACTCCGTGAACTGCAGGAATACGCCGCCCATCAGGGGTGGCCCGTGGTTGGGGTGTACCAGGATGTCATGAGCGGAGCGCAGACACAACGGCCCGGCCTGAACCGTCTGATGGGAGATGCCGCCGCGAGGAAGTTCGACTGCTTGCTCCTCTGGAAGCTCGACCGATTCGGAAGATCACTTGTGGACTGCCTGAACAACATCCAAAGGCTCGAGCACCATGGCGTCCGGTTCATCGCCGTCACCCAAGGCCTGGACACCGACCAAGCCAATCCCACTTCCCGCTTCCTGCTGCACGTCTTGGGGGCAGCTGCGGAATTCGAGCGGTCTCTGATCCGAGAAAGGTCACTCGCTGGCCAGTTGCGGTACCGGCGAGATTTCGACGCCGGCCGGGTGGGCAAGACTGTCCACAGCCGGTCCGGGCGGGACCTGCCTCCACATCGTCCGAAGAAAGTCTTTGACCGGGAGGAAGTGGTTGCCCTCCGACACCAGGGCCTTCCTCTGCGTGCGATTGCAGAGCGGCTGGGTCTCGGGTTAGGAACAGTGACTCGGACGCTTGAGGAGCGTTCCAAAAACTGAATAAAGCCATGTGGGACAAGGCCCCGACTGCTATTCGTTCGGGCTCCGTCTGTGAGGACAGGCAATCCGGCCCTCGCCAGGACCCGATGTTCCACCTTGGAGCAGATGCAGCTTGTGAGCGTGTTCTGCCGGGCGGTGGACGCAGGCGCGCGGCAAGCTGGTTTGGGCTCGATTGCTATCTGAAACGTTCGAGACCGCCAACCTGAGGGGCAGGCTGTTGGCTTGCATTGATTCGGAGTAAAGTACTTTCTAGACCTCTTTTCATCGGTTGCGCATGTCTGACGAACCGTCAATCCTCGAAGGGCATCTTCTGCTCGGCCCTCTGTTCAGTGAGCCGATGCAAGTCGAGACAATCCGCCACAGTAGCCCAACTACCTGGGTGCTCGGCCTGATCGGCACTCGAACGCAGCAATTCCGCCGCGTAACCCTCCGTTCGGAGGAGCTCAAGCTCCTTCGCGTCGTCGAATCGGTCCGGTCCTACGACGGAGATCCCGCCCTGCTCCGCCTCGCTCTCCAGGCCTACGCCCTCGGCATCGCCTACGAGTTCGATCCCTACTTCGGCCTCTCGGTCTGCCGCGTCGATCCCCTCCCCCACCAACTGGAGGCCGTCTACTGAAGTGAACCCCTGGCGTGAGACAGCGAGTTAAGGGGGTAGTCGCCGTTCGATGGAAAAGTATTGCACGGCGGGGTTGATGTTTTCCACTCTGGAAGTACCTGAGCGGAGGATAGGGCACTGCGGGGACGCAACCCGAGCGCCGACTCAGCAGCCGGAATGGCAGGGGGCGGCCTTGGCCGCCTCCGAAAGCAGCCATTTTGGCCGTAAGGCGATAAATCCCAGGGGCCTGGGGGCGGAGCCCCCCGGTGAAGATCCGGTCGCCGAGCAACCTCATGGTCGGGCCCCCGCGTTCTGCTCGAACTCGGCCGGTGGCACATAGCCCAGAGCCGAGTGGAGTCTTTGCTGGTTGTAGACACGCTCGATGAACTCACCGATCGAGGCGTAGGCGTCGGCCAAGTCCCGGTACTCGGTTCGGTAAACCTCCTCGTACTTCAGCGTCTTCATGAAGGACTCGCAGGCGGCATTGTCGTACGGATTCCCCTTGCGGCTCATGCTGATCCTGATCTTGTGCTCTTTCAGCAGATCGGTGTAGTCATATGAGGCATACTGAACGCCACGATCGGAATGATGCACCAGCCCTGGCCCCGGATGGCGCTGGCGCAGCGCCATCCGCAGTGCGGAAAGGGCCAACTGGGCCTCCAAGGTGCGGCCCAGGGCCCATCCGATCACTCGCCGCGAAAACGCATCCAGCAACACCGCCAAGTACACAAACTCCCTGCGCAGCCGGATATAGGTGATGTAGGCGACCCAGAGTTGGTTGATCGCATCAGGGAGGATGCCTTGCGCCAGGTTCGGGTAGACCGGCAGAGCATGCCGTGAATCGGTCGTGACCACAAAGGACTTGTGGCGCAGGCACAGCAGGTTATCCTCACGCATCAGACGCAGCACGTGCTTGTGGTTCGCCTCAAAGCCGCGGCGCTCGAGCTCCGCCGTGATCCTGCGGTAGCCATAGGCCGGGGACTGGAGGGCGATGTCTTGCATCGCGTCACGCAACTCCATCTCCACCGGGCAGTCCTGCGGTGGCACTCGCCAGCGGTAGTAGCTGGCCCGGCTCAGTCCGGTCATCTGGCACAGGGCATTCACGGCTTGGCCTTGGGTGCCAGCTTCCCGGATCTCTTCAAACAAGCAACCTCGCCAGTGACGACGGTGGGTGGGTGATGATCCCTGAAATGCCGCAAGGCCTTTTTTAAAAAATCGTTCTCCATCGCCAGTTGGCCAATCTTGCGCTCCAACTCGGCGATCCGCTGCAACTCCGTCAAGACGGGAGACATTCCACGCCGGCCTACTCCCGGAAAGGCCGATTCACCGCGCGCTCGCCACTCGCCCCGCCACCGTTCCAGCAGGTGCGGGCTCAGTTCCAACTGGCGGGCGACCTCACCGACCGTCCGCCCAGTGTCGATCTCTCGCATCGCAGCAACCTTCAGGTCGCGGCTGTAAACTCGTCGGGCCAAATCCATACCTCTCTCCATTCAATGTATTCGGCCCCTTAACTTCGTGTCTCACTTTTGGGGTGCACTCCACTACGACCACCTGCTGAAGGCCCCCCGTGTCCGCTTCCTCCTTGCCGACGACGCTGGTGCGGGCAAGACCATCATGGCCGGTCTCCTCATCCGCGAGCTGAAGCTCCGCGGCCTTTGCGACCGCATCCTCATCGTCTGCCCCGCCAACCTTACCTTTCAGTGGAAGCGCGAGATGTGGGAGAAGTTCCACGAGAATTTCGTACCGCTCAAGGGGGAAGACATCCGCGAGCAATTCGGCGTCAACCAGTGGCTGGAGCACAGCCAAGTCATCACTTCGCTCGACCTCGCCAAGCGCACCGATGTTCTCCCCGGACTGCGCCAGGTTCAGTGGGAACTCGTCATTATCGATGAAGCCCACCGCATGTCCGCCTCCGATCCCGAGCACAAGACCCAGCGCTACCGGCTCGGCGAGCTCTTGCGCGACGCCTCCGACCACATCCTCCTGCTGACCGCCACCCCGCACCGTGGCGACCCCGAGAACTTCTCCTTCTTTCTTCAGCTCCTTGACGCTGACGTTTTCGCCGACGTCAAGTCCATCCGGCAGGCCATGGAGCGCCGCCATGCCCCGTTCTACCTCCGCCGCACCAAAGAGGCCATGGTCCACTTCCCTCACCGCCAGCCGGACGGGACTTGGGCCTGCCGCAAGATCTTCACCAAGCGCATCCCGCACACCGCCGACTTCCGCATCGACGGCCCCGAGTTCGACCTCTACCGGGACATCACCCGCTTCGTGAAGCGGGAGAGCACCCGGGCAGCCGGCGTCACCGACGATCCCCGCGCCCGCGCTGTAGGCTTCCTCATGTCTCTCTATCAGCGCAGGCTGGCCTCATCGAGCTTTTCCCTCCAGCGCTCGCTTGAGAAGAGGGCCCGCCGCCTCGAAGAGAATCTCCGCCGGGCCCAAGAACTTACTCGCAGCCTGCCCGCTGACTTTCCCAGGGATCTCCCCTCGGCCGAAGAACTCGAGGAGATGGAGGACGCTGAGCGCGAACGCCTCGAAGAACAGCTTGCAGCGGTCACCCTCGCCCAGAATCCCGCCGAGGTTCGCGAAGAGGTACAGGAACTTCGCGCCTTCGCCCTTCGCGCCCAGGAACTGGCCGATACGGACGCGGAAGCCAAGCTCGCTAAGCTCAAGAGCCTCCTGGAGTGCTACGGCTTTCGCGAGGACCCCCAGAAGCGCCTGCTCATCTTCACGGAATTCAAAGATACCCTCGACTATCTCGTCAAGCGCTTCCGTGACTGGGGTTTCCAGGTCGGCTGCATCCACGGCGGCATGCACCCCGGAGACCGCGAGAAGCCGGGTACCCGCCTCTACACCGAACAGCAGTTCAGGGACGCTGCCATTCAGATCCTTGTAGCCACGGAAGCCGCGGGCGAAGGTATCAACCTCCAGTGCTGCCACATCCTCTTCAACTACGACATCCCCTGGAACCCCAACCGGCTCGAGCAGCGCATGGGCCGCATACACCGCTACGGCCAGCTTGAGGATTGCCTGATCTTCAACTTCGTCGCCACCAACACCATCGAAGGCCAGGTCCTCCGCAAGCTACACGAAAAGCTCCAGGAGATCCGGGACGCCCTGGATGACGATTCCGTGTTCAACGTCATCGGCGAGATCCTCCCCTCCGCCCACGTCGAGCGTGTCCTGCGCGACTACTACTCGGGAAAGCTCGGCGATGCCGACCTGGAAGACCGGCTGCTCCACAACGTTCAGGAGGACCGCTTCCGGTCCATCTGCCAGAACGCCCTTGAGGGACTCGCCACACGCAGCCTGAACCTCGAGATGCTCATCGAGCGCCGGGCCCGCGCGCAGGAGCGCCGCGTCGTCCCCGAAACCATCGCCCGGTTCCTCCGCGACTCCGCGGTCTTCGTCTCGCTCAACCTGCGCCCCGTCGAGAACTCCTCCCACACCTTCGACGTCATCGGCGCGACGCCACTCGCCCTGCGCCGCCACGAGCGGGACGAGCACTGGCGCTACGGCCAGATCGCCACCCGCTATCCGCGCTGCTCCACCGACCGCGAAACGGCCGACTCCAAGACCCTGGAATGGATCACGCCCGGACATCCCTTGTTTGAGGCTGTCCGGCTCCAACTGCTGCACTTAGGTCAGGAGTGCTTCCGGCAAGGCGCATGCTTTTACTCCCTCGCCCACACCAAACCGGCAAGGATCGACTTCTACCGGGCGCGGGTCGTGGACGGCTTGGGGAATGTCGCGCACGAACGTCTGTTCGCAATCGAGATCGCGGAGGGCGAGGCGCCTCGCTTGGAGGACCCAACCGTCCTCGGCAACCTCCTGCCCGATTCCCCGCCTGATCCTCTCCCGGCCGTGGCCTTGCTGCAGCCGCCCGAGCAGTGGATCCACGAACATGCCTTGCAGCCCTTCCTCCAAGAGGTCCGCGACGAGCGAGAGGCCGAGGTCGCGCGCGTCGAGGCCCATGTGGAATTGTCCCTGACCGAGCTTCTCCAGAAAGCCGACGAAACCATCGGCAAATTCGCCGACGCGCTCGATCGCGGCGAGGAAGGGGCCAAGGGCCTTCTGGCCCAGGCTGAGGCCCGCCACCAGGATCTGCTCCAGCGTCGCGAACGCCGCCGCGCCGAGCTGGAGCAAGAGCGCTCTCTCACCCTTCAGGGCGTTGAGTTGATGGCCAGTGCCTTGGTGCTCCCGCACCCTGATCGAGACAAGCCCGAGATCCGCCATCTGCGGCCTGATCCCGAGGTAGAGCAGACCGCCATGCGCGTGGGCACGGAGTACGAGGAAAGCCAAGGCCGGACGGTCTATGACGTCCACGAGAAGGACCTCGGCTACGACCTCACCAGCATCGACCTGAATTCCGGCGAGTTGCGCCTAATCGAGGTGAAGGGCATCGGAGCCGCAACCGGTTCCGTGCTGTTGACGCCGAACGAGCGCCGCGTGGCCGAAGATCGCCGCGACTGCTTCTGGCTCTATGTGGTCACCAACTGCAAGGCGGAGCCGAAACTGGAACCGCCGGTCAAGGACCCGGCGCGCTTCAACTGGCAGGAGATCACGAAGGTAGAGCACTACCGGCTTGACGTTGAAACGCTGGGAGGAGGAACCCGGTGACTCCAGAAGCACGAAGCGACCGGCTGGTGCTCTTCCTTGGTTCTGGCTTCTCCGCCCATCTCGGTTTGCCGACCAGTAGCAAGCTTCAGGATCACCTGTTCGAATGTCACGGCGACAACGAAGAGGCTACGCGGCTGGAAGAGTTCATCACCTCCAGAATCAAAGAGTTTTGGGAGAAGGTATTCGGTTGGCGGGACGGGCAGCCCAGGCCGTCGCTTGAAGACCACTTCACTCAGATCGATTTCGCCGCGAACTCTGGCCACTCGCTCGGGCACTCGTACGGCCCCAAAAAACTCCGTGCCATCCGGCGGATGACAATCCACAGGGTGCTCAAGCTGCTCGATGAGCACTCTGATCTAGTGCCGTCGCTCGACGGGTTCTTTCGCCGTCTTATAGATCGTTTCGACCTCACCGTGGTAACCACGAATTGGGATATCCTCACTGAGCGCTGCTTGGCGCGGTGTGGCCCATTTCATTACGGAGTTGGGCAGAGGAACGTCAATGGGGAGCTTACACCGGCACGCGGCGTGCCGATTTTCAAACTGCATGGGTCAGGAAATTGGGCCTACTGCGAGTGCTGCCGGACGGTCAGTTCTGCTGAGTTAGATCTGGGGAAGATCGCCATCCATTTCCAACTGCTGATGGAGCCCGAAGACTTTCAGCTTTTTCCTGGAGGCGACCAAGTAGCACATGATCTCGAAAACATGGAGTTTCGCCAGTGCCTATTGTGCGGTGGGCGTTGGAGCACCCGTGTTGCCACATTCAGCTACCGCAAGGACCTCTCAGTGGCTGCTTTTCAGGCGCAGTGGGAAGACGCGCGTTGGAACATGTGTCAAGCCGATCGGTGGCTCTTCGTGGGTTACTCGATGCCGGAAGCGGACATTGAGATACGTCACCTCCTGAAATCTGCGCAGTTGGCGAGAAGAGATCCGGCACAACCGGGCATTGAAGTCGTGCTGAAGAACTGTCCGCCGGCAGGAGAGCGTTACCGCCGCTTCTTCGGCTTGCGGAAGTCGGCCATCTTCCATTGCGGGCTCGACAGGTGGATCTCAAGTCGCTTGTCAGAGTTCTGCGCGGGGTAGATATACATGGGAATTCCAAGGGACTGCAAGCGGTTAGCCGAGGTTGATTTCCCAGTCGCTGAGGTGTCGAGGCATTCGGCGCGGGAGAAGTCGATCCGGCATGGACATCCGTCCACTCTGCATCTGTGGTGGGCGCGACGTCCACTGGCCGCTTGCCGGGCGATGGTCCTCGCGCTACTCTGGCCGGACCCGTGCGACCCATCCTGCCCGCAGGCCTTCAAACAGAAGGCGCGGGAGCTTCTGCCTTCCGTGCAGGGAGTGGTCAGCCCTTCCGATGAGGGTTTACGGCAAGCGCTTCTGAAGTTCATCGCCGACTTCGCCAATTGGGACCTTTCCACAAACCCGAACTACCTCGAAGTCAGCCGCACGCTCGTCAAAGCTGCGCATGGCGAAGAACCCCCGCTGGTCGTCGATCCATTCGCCGGAGGGGGCTCGATTCCCTTGGAGGCGCTCCGTGTCGGGTGTGACGCGTTCGCCAGTGACCTGAATCCAGTCGCCTGTCTGATCCTCAAGGTGATGCTGGAGGATATTCCCAGGCACGGCCCCAAGCTCGCCGAAGAATTGCGGCGCGCGGGCGCCGAAATCAAACAGGAGGCCGAGAAAGAGCTTGCCCGCTTCTACCCAGAGGACCCCGACGGAGCAACGCCGATTGCCTACCTGTGGGCGAGAACCGTGCGATGCGAGTCCCCTGACTGCGGGGCTGAGATACCGCTGGCAAGGTCGTTCTGGTTATGCAACAAAGCGAACCGCAAGCGGGCGCTGCGATATCAGGTCGTGCGGGCCAACGGCGTGACGCCCAATGTCGAGTTCGAGGTCTTCGAGCCGAAGCTCGAACAGGAAGTTCCACCGGGCACGGTTGCCCGCGCCAAGGCAGTGTGTCCCGCCTGCCATACCGCGCTTCCGCCTCAGCGCGTGCGGGCGCTACTTGCCGCGCAGCGCGGCGGTGCGGATGTCATGTTCGATGTGGAGGGAAGGCGCATCGGCGGGACGCGCCTCCTTGCCGTAGTGGCGCTCAAGCCAGGCGAGCAGGGTCGCCGCTATCGACTAGCCCGGCATGAAGACTACGAACCTGTCCGGAAGGCTCAAGTCGAACTGGAAGCAGCTTCTGACCAGACACTTCCGAATGGCCTCTGCTCGGTTCCAAATGAGCCGATTCCTCGAACGGAACTCCGCAGGATCTCCCTTCCAATCTACGGGGTCGAGAGATTCCGTGATATGTTCACGGCGAGACAGATCGTCACGCTGTCAACGCTCGCGCGAAGTATAAGTGGCTCTGCTGTTACGACGGGAGCCGTCAATCGACTCCTCTCTCTCTGCCTGGGCAAGACCGCTGATCTAAACAACGCGAACACTCCGTGGAAGCCTGACGCGGAGTGCCCTGTACACACGTTGGCTCGCCATGATATTCCGGCTGCTTGGGATTTTGCGGAAGCATGTCCGATCGGCGACGCGAGCGGATCGTTCATCAGCGCCTATGAACGGACAGCAGCTTCGATTCCTCCAACATACGTCGTCTCCGCGCGCACGGGGACGGTCCAGCGAGAGGATGCGTGCTCACATCCGCTTCCGGATAGATCTGCTTCGGTCTGGTTCACAGACCCGCCCTATTACGATTCAGTGCCCTATGCGCATCTGAGCGATTTCTTCTACATCTGGGAAAGGCGTTCTCTGCAACGATCTGCACTCGAAGGGACTCCTGCGTTGACGCCAAAGGACCAAGAGTGCGTCGTTGACCGCCCGCACAGCGCTATTCCCGAAGCCAAGACGGCCGCGCACTTTGAGCAGCGGGTCGCGGAAGCCATGAAAGAAGGGGCCAGGGTTACGGGGGATGACGGTGTTGCGTGCGTTGTCTTTGGAGTGCACCCCAAAAGTGAGACACGAAGTTAAGGGGCCGAATACATTGAATGGAGAGAGGTATGGATTTGGCCCGACGAGTTTACAGCCGCGACCTGAAGGTTGCTGCGATGCGAGAGATCGACACTGGGCGGACGGTCGGTGAGGTCGCCCGCCAGTTGGAACTGAGCCCGCACCTGCTGGAACGGTGGCGGGGCGAGTGGCGAGCGCGCGGTGAATCGGCCTTTCCGGGAGTAGGCCGGCGTGGAATGTCTCCCGTCTTGACGGAGTTGCAGCGGATCGCCGAGTTGGAGCGCAAGATTGGCCAACTGGCGATGGAGAACGATTTTTTAAAAAAGGCCTTGCGGCATTTCAGGGATCATCACCCACCCACCGTCGTCACTGGCGAGGTTGCTTGTTTGAAGAGATCCGGGAAGCTGGCACCCAAGGCCAAGCCGTGAATGCCCTGTGCCAGATGACCGGACTGAGCCGGGCCAGCTACTACCGCTGGCGAGTGCCACCGCAGGACTGCCCGGTGGAGATGGAGTTGCGTGACGCGATGCAAGACATCGCCCTCCAGTCCCCGGCCTATGGCTACCGCAGGATCACGGCGGAGCTCGAGCGCCGCGGCTTTGAGGCGAACCACAAGCACGTGCTGCGTCTGATGCGTGAGGATAACCTGCTGTGCCTGCGCCACAAGTCCTTTGTGGTCACGACCGATTCACGGCATGCTCTGCCGGTCTACCCGAACCTGGCGCAAGGCATCCTCCCTGATGCGATCAACCAACTCTGGGTCGCCTACATCACCTATATCCGGCTGCGCAGGGAGTTTGTGTACTTGGCGGTGTTGCTGGATGCGTTTTCGCGGCGAGTGATCGGATGGGCCCTGGGCCGCACCTTGGAGGCCCAGTTGGCCCTTTCCGCACTGCGGATGGCGCTGCGCCAGCGCCATCCGGGGCCAGGGCTGGTGCATCATTCCGATCGTGGCGTTCAGTATGCCTCATATGACTACACCGATCTGCTGAAAGAGCACAAGATCAGGATCAGCATGAGCCGCAAGGGGAATCCGTACGACAATGCCGCCTGCGAGTCCTTCATGAAGACGCTGAAGTACGAGGAGGTTTACCGAACCGAGTACCGGGACTTGGCCGACGCCTACGCCTCGATCGGTGAGTTCATCGAGCGTGTCTACAACCAGCAAAGACTCCACTCGGCTCTGGGCTATGTGCCACCGGCCGAGTTCGAGCAGAACGCGGGGGCCCGACCATGAGGTTGCTCGGCGACCGGATCTTCACCGGGGGGCTCCGCCCCCAGGCCCCTGGGATTTATCGCCTTCCGGCCAAAATGGCTGCTTTCGGAGGCGGCCAAGGCCGCCCCCTGCCATTCCGGCTGCTGAGTCGGCGCTCGGGTTGCGTCCCCGCAGTGCCCTATCCTCCGCTCAGGTACTTCCAGAGTGGAAAACATCAACCCCGCCGTGCAATACTTTTCCATCGAACGGCGACTACCCCCTTAACTCGCTGTCTCACGCCAGGGGTTCACTTCACTTTGCACACAAGACAACGGAGGGATGGGAGGCGCTCCTCTCGGGCATGATTGGTGGAGGCTGGGTGATCACCGGCTCGTGGCCGATCGTGACCGAAATGCAGACGCGCTTGAATGCTCGTAATAACGCTTCTCTTGCCGCAAGCGTCCATCTCGTCTGCCGCCCCCGCACCGAGGACACCATCGGCGATTGGGGACAAGTCATCCGAGAGCTCCCCGTGCGCGTCGCGGATTGGATGGATCGCCTCCAGCAAGAAGGCATCCGCGGCGCTGACCTCGTTTTCGCCTGCATCGGCCCGGCGCTCGAAATCTACAGCCGCTACGGCAGAGTCGTCGATACCGAAGACCGCGGGATTCCTCTCGGCGGCGACCCCGAGGCCAAAGAACCGCACCTCCGCGGCTACCTCGCCTACGTTTGGGAGGTCGTCGGCCGCACCGCCCTCCAGCAAGTCCTCGGCGTCGCCGAAGCCCGGGCGCGCAACGGCGCCGCGGGCGCCCTTGAAGAGGACGCCCGCCTCACCGCGCTCTTCCTCTGGACCCTTCAGGCTACCGACACCACGGAAACCAACGGCCAGCAAACCATCGAATTGGAAGACGAAGCCGAGGACGGAGAAGAGGACGAGGCGCCCGCCTCCGACAAGAAGAAGCCGGGCTTCACCCTCATCTTCGATGTCGTCCGCCGCTTTGCCCAGCCGCTCGGCATCCACCTCCAGGAGTGGGAAGGCCGCATCATCGAGACCAGTAAGGGAGTCGTCCGCCTCCTGCCCCTCCGGGAACGTTCCCAACAGCTCTTCGGCGAAGCCGGCGCTGGCGTCGCTGCTGATCGCATCGAAGCGGCTCCGAGAGGCGCCGTCCAACTCGATCTTGACCTGCTCCCCGACACCGGTCAGGACGCCAGCGTCGCCCCCCCGGTCCGCGGACGCGCGCGTGCGCGCGGTCGGAAGAACGTGGCCGACGACGCTCTCCGGCCACGCCGCGAGGCCACCACGCTCGACCGCGTCCATGCCGCCATGCTCCTCCACGCCGCCGGGCGAACGGATGCGCTCCGAGCATTACTGACAGCCGAGATCCATCGCAGCCCGGATTTCCTCCGTTTGGCCAACTCTCTGTCCATGCTCTATCCCAAGGACAGCGAGGAAAAACGGCGCTTGGTGGCTATGCTGCAAGGGATACCGAGGGGATGATGAACCAGATCGAGGGACGGCCTGTCGTCTTTACCAGCCACGCGCGCCAGCGCATGACGGACCGGGGCGCCCGCGAGGAGGACGTCATTCAGGCCATCCGCGCCGGCGAGCGGGAACCGGCCCAGCGCGGCTTGTACTTTTGCCGGCTGAACGTGGAGTTCCAGCGGGAATGGGACGGCAAACACTACGCCGTCCAGCAGGTGGTCCTAGTCGTGGCCGAGGAACCGGATAGGATAGTAGTGGTGACCGTCTACATATTCTACTTTTGAGGTGGCGCGATGCAGATAACTTACGACAAAGAGGCGGATGCCCTCTACATCAGATTGCTCGCCGGCGAGCACCAGTGCCGCGTCGTCCGCCTCACCGATGACATCGCCCTGGATTTCGCGGCGGGCGAGAAGCTCGTCGGAATCGAGGTTCTGGGCGCGAGCCGATTGTTCACCCGGCCCGAATCGCCCGAAGTGGAACTGCGGCACGTCCTCCCCATGGTCACTGCCTGAGGAACGACAGAACGCACCGCGCCGGGCGCGCTCAATTGGAGAAAACGCGCAAATGGCTGAACTAGACGCCTGGTACAGAGTGGCCACCCCCCGCAAGGAGGTCCGCGAGGGACGTTCCTTCAACCCTGACGAGTTTGCCATCCACCTGGAGCAGGTCATCTCCCGCAGGGGCGCCGAGGACTACCGGCAGCCCGACAAGTTCTTCGCTCGCAACGTCTTCACCCGCGCCCTTCGCGACCATGCGGGCATGGTTCTCCGTCGTTTGGCTGGCAAGACTGAGAACACCGCCCCCGTGCTCACCCTGGTCACGCAATTCGGCGGCGGCAAGACGCACACCCTCACCGCTCTCTATCATCTCGCCAACTCTGGCAAGTCGGCCGCTGTCTTTCCCGGCGTGCAAGAACTTCTGGACCACGCCGGATTGTCTGAGTGCCCCGGCGCTCGCGTCGCCGCGTTCGTCGGCAACGCCTGGGACCCACAGCCGGGCCACGAGACGCCATGGCTGGACATCGCTGTGCAGTTGGCGGGGACCCAGGGCGCGCAGGCGCTCGGCCCTGCGGCCAAGACCACCGCTCCCGGTACCGATGCCCTGGCGAAGCTCTTCGAGGCCGCCGGAGGCCGCGTCCTGATTCTTTGCGACGAGGTGCTCAACTTCTGCAACCGCCACCGCGGCATGGTGGATGGCTTCTATGCCTTCGTCCAGAACCTCACCGTGGCCATGACCGGTACCACGCACGGTGCGGCGATTATTTCTCTCCCCCGCAGCCAGGTGGAGATGACGGACTGGGACCAGGAGTGGCAGACCAGGATCACCAAGGTCGTCCGCCGCGTAGCCAAGGACCTCATCGCCAACGATGAGGCCGAGATCAGCGAAGTAGTGCGCCGCCGCTTGTTCGAGGACCTCGGGCCGGAAAAGAAACGCCGCACGGTCGCCAAGCTCTACGCGGACTGGTGCTACGAGCGCCGGGCGCAACTGCCCCCGGAGTGGACCGCCGTGGATACGGCCTCTACCGAGAGCAAGGCGCGGGAGTTCCTCCAGCAGAGGTTCGAGGCCTGCTACCCCTTCCACCCCACGACGCTCTCGGTCTTCCAGCGAAAATGGCAGGCCCTGCCGCAGTACCAGCAGACGCGCGGCACCCTGGCCATGCTCGCGCAGTGGATCTCCTGGGCGTATCGCGTGCACCACCAGCAGCACTTCCCCGAACCGCTGTTGACGCTGGGCTCCGCTCCGATGCACGAGCGCGACTTCCGTAGCGCCGTGCTGGGCCAATTGGGGGAACCCCGGCTGGAAACCGCCATTGATGTGGACGTGGCCGGCGAAATGTCGCACGCCCGCGCCCTCGACGCCGACCTGAAAGGACCCCTCCGGGATCTCCACCGGCGCGTGGCCACGGCCATATTCTTTGAGTCCTCGGGTGGCCAGAGCCAGAAGATCGCTCATCTGCCCGAGTTGCGCTTCGCTCTCACCAACCCGCAACTGGATACAACCACCATTGACAGCGCTGCGTCGGCCCTTGAGTCTCGCGCTTTCTTCCTCCGCAAGATCTCCTCCGACGGCTTTCAGATCCATTTCCAACCCACATTGAAGAAAGTCGTGAACGACCGCAAAGCCTCGCTCGACCGGGAAAAGGAAGTCCTCCCGTTGATGAGGAAGGTGGTACGGGCAGAGTTCGAGAACAAGGCCAGTTTGCGCGTGGACGCGTTCCCGAAGGATTCCGCCGATGTCGAGGACACGCCCAGGCTCCGCCTCACCCTGGTCGATCCCGAGTTGGAGTGGGCTGGCGCGGGGCCAGTGCGGCAGCAGCTCGCCGCCTGGACGCGCAACCGCGGCCAGGGTGCCCGAAACTACCCCGCCGCGCTGGTCTGGTGCCTGAAGAAGCCGGGCGGCGAACTGCACGAGAGGGCGGAGGACCTGCTCGCATGGAGGAAGGTCGAAGACGAGATCCGTCGCGGCGTCCTGGGCCCCGAGGTCCAAACAACGGACCTTCAGAGCGTGGCGTCGAAACTGAAGGACGCCGCAGCTTCCCTAACCGAGGA
Source organism: Bryobacterales bacterium (assembly GCA_963798455.1). Taxonomy (GTDB): domain Bacteria; phylum Acidobacteriota; class Terriglobia; order Bryobacterales; family Bryobacteraceae; genus CAWCTD01. The sequence goes on along the minus strand of CAWCTD010000003.1, from coordinate 243,435 downwards.
GGTTTGGGCAAGCTATCGCTTCGTGGTCATCGCGGATACTCAGGAGCCGGAAGGTCTGAGAACGATCGATCTCGGCGCGGGCCACGCGAGTAGCGGGGAGACTCTGGCCGAGCGCGTGATTGCCGCCCTCAAGAGCGACAACCGCCTCAGCCTGTCCTTCGGGGCGGGCTATATCGACCGGAACTGGCCCGTCGCGCTCAGAGAATCCGGCGCCTGGCCGGTGGCCGGCCTGAGGAAGTGCTTCCTGGATGGTTCGCTCAGCCGCTTGCTTGACCCGGACACCGTTTTGCGAACCAAGATTGTCGAATTCGTCACCGCCGGCGAGTTCGGCCTCGCCTCCGGGGCCAAACCCGACGGAACGTACGAGAGGCTGTGGTTCGCCGAGCCGCTCCGGCCCGACGAGGTGGCCTTTGAGTATGACGTCTACCTGCTGCGGAAGGAGCGGGTCAAAGCCCTCCGGCAGCCCGTCACGCCGGCGCAGCCCCAGCCCAGCCCCCCGGAAATCGCGCCTGAGCCGCCGTTCGTTCTGACCCCGACGCCCCCGCCCCTTGCGCCTGTACCGGTCACCCTCCGTATCAGTGGCTCCCTGCCGCCCGAGTCCTGGAACCGCTTTGGTCGAAGTGTCATCCCGAAGCTGAATGCCGGTAGAGACCTCGAGGTCCGCATCGACCTATCCTGTCCCCTCGACACCGCCTCGGCCCCCGCCGCCGAAAACGAAATCCGCCAGATTCTGGAGGATCTGGGTCTGAGCGGCGTCGTGAAGGTGGTGAAGGAGTCCTGACACAAGGGCACTGCGCTGACATGATTACGGGGCCTGTTTGCGGCACATCTTTCCTGACAGACCTTGACCCCACTATCGCGCGGCCTCAGGCCATGTGAGCAGCGATACGCAGGCCTCTACGTCGTTCTCGGGCACAGTTGAGCCCTACGGTCACCGGTTGCAGGTCGGCACAAACCGCCATATCTATCGGCAGGCATTCCTGTGGGGAACTGCAAATTATCTGGAAGCCTTGCCCCATGAAGAGCTGATCATCGGCTTCGGAATTGCCGAGGGCAGTAGAACGCGCATCCAGTCAGTCATGAAGATCCGCGGAGATGCTGAAACAGTCTCCCTGCCGCTCGCCCAAGCCTTGACCATTCACCAGTATCTCAACGAAGACGAACGGCGTACTGCGATTCTGGTCCACAATCATCCATGAGCGGTGTCTCTCGATCAAGCTTCTGCCTGCCGCGCGAATGATGTCGGCCACCTCGAGAGGTGGCCGGTTCATTTCTTGCGCAGCTTTCGAGACCGTTTCACCTGGTCCAGGCTCGACAGCTCGGCGTTGTCGAGGGGTGTGCCGGCCGCCCTGAGATGGCGCTCGGACGGATGAAGGTAGATGGAAGTGGGTTTGAGGTCGGCATGCCCGAGCAGGGCTTGCACTGTCGGTAGATCGGCCCTGCCCTCCAACAGATGCGTGGCGAAGCTATGACGAAGTAAGTGCGGGCGCACGGGCTTCGTAATGCCTGCCCCTTGCGCCGCTTCCCGACAGGCTTCCCACAGCATTTTGGGCGTGATGGGTTTGTCCGCGCGCGAGCCGTTGATTGTGCCCGGAAACAGGTACGTCTTCGGCCTCATCCACCGCCGGTACTCGCGCAACGTCTCCAGCAGTTTCGGGCTCAGCGGCACGTCTCGGCCGCGACGGCCCTTGCCCTGGCGGATGTGAATGAGCATCCGGTCGCTGTCGATATCCTTCACCTTCAGTTGACACATCTCGGCTCTGCGCATGCCCGTCGAATAGACCGTCATCAGCATGGCGCGATGAAACGGGTTGCTGGCTGAGTCGATCAGCCGGACCGCTTCCTCCTGTGTGAGGATCGTCGGCAGACGCCGTGGCGCCTTCGGATACGGCACTTCTTCAACCGGATAGCCTCGCTTTAGCGTCTTGCAGAAATAGAAGCGCAACGCTGCCCTATGGTGGCCGACTGTGCGCGCATTCAGCTTCCTCTCGTCTATTAGGTACACCTGATTGGCGCGGATCTCTTCCGGCCCAAGCTGATCTGGAGGACAATCGAAGTGTTTGGCGAAGGCTGCCACGATCCCGCCGCGCGGGCGGCCTAGCCCGCATCTCTCACGCTGATCCGAGGGAGTCGGTGTCTGGCTCGCCGGAGGAGGTTTTTGGGGCGGGCCCGACCGTGACGCGATAAGCAGTGGCCAGTGGCGGGTCCGGAAGCTGGGCTGGAGCCGGTTTGTGCGAGCAGGAGACGATTTTTGGCCAGAATCGGGCAAAGCTCGCCTGCGGTCCTCTCTGCCTCAGCAACACTTAAAGACTTACTTTAACTGTGGCCTCCTTTTGGGCTCATGCTCGCAGTGGAGGCACTGGCCGCAGGTTCTGGCACACCTGCTCGAATAGCCGTTGCAACGGAAAGCTGGAGGCCATCGACAGCCACACCTTGCGCACGGTGATGCGGATCTGCGCTCCGATTTTCAGTAACCGCAGCCGGATCGTCGTGGCCTGCGCCCGCTCCAGTTCCGTCCCTTTCAACCCCAGCCGCCGCATCCCGTGCATCAGCACGTAGGCCACCCCCGAGAAGTACAGCCGGAGCTGATTGGCCCGCAGCGTTTCCGTGCTCACCCGTCCCGCGAACAGCGACAACTGCTCCTTGATGCGGTTCTCCATCTCCCCGCGTTCGCAGTACAGACCCTCGTACAACTGTCGCGCCGGCCATTCCTCCGCACTGAGGTTCGTCACCACGAAGCGCGGATTCTCCTTGCCCTCGAGCTGTTCGGCCTTGGCCACCACGCGCCGCGCCCGGCTCCAACTGCCGGTCGTCGTCGCATAGGCGAACTCCGTGAACACCCGCGCCGGCTTTCCGGTCTCGGCATGTTGCCGAGCGGCCTCCTGCATCTGCGGCTCGATGATCCGCCGCAGCCGCTCATTGCGCGCAAAGCCGACCACGAACTTGACCTCGTGCTCCTCGCACCACTGCATCAACTCGTCCCGGCAGAAGCCCGAGTCGGCGCGCACGATGATCTCGACCTCCGGCCACGCCGCGCGGATCTGGCCCACGATCCGCTCCACTTCCTCCTTGCTTCCTGCCGCGGCATCCTGATCCGCCGTCCGCAGCCGTGCGCACAGCAGGTGCTCGCCCGCGAAGATGTACAACGGCAGGTAGCAGTAGCTGTCGTAGTAGCCGTGAAAGAAGCGGCCCTCTTGATGGCCGTGCAGCGCCAGGTCGGTGGTGTCCAGGTCCAGCACGATCTGCTCGGGTGCTTCGGTGTGCGCCTCCAGGAACACTTTGGTCAACAACTCGTCGATCGCTGCCTCGCTGTAATGAATCTTCTTGTAGCGGGTCGGCTGCTCACCACCCAGTTCCAAACGGTTGAGCGTACTCTTGCCGGCCAGCGTTTCCTCGCCCGGCCGCGGCTTGCCGCTGAGCACCGCCAGCAGCGGATCTTCCCGCAGTTGGTCGTGATCGCTGAGGTCCTCGTAGCCGAGCGCCAGCGCGTACACGCGTTGCGCAACCAGCTCCGGGACGGTGTGCGAGATCAGCCACGGCTGGCGCCGGTCCTCAAAGCAAGCCGCCAGGCGCGGCAGCAGGTTCAGCCGCCGATCCGTTTCCCGCAGCAGCACGGCGCCGGCATCGGAGGTCATCGTGCCGCCGTCAAAGCGGGCCACCACCTCGCGCGAAAAATGGGCTTGGAACTCGAACGATTTGGTTACACTCTGTCATAGCGAAAGCCGCTTTCTCCTTGGCGCTAACTGCTGTGTGGAAACTCAGTTATGCCAGAAAAAGCGGCTTTTTGCTAGACCCCGCGTGAGAAAAAGCGGCTAGTTCTAACGCCCTTGCGTGAAGCGACCGGGTGGGCCATGCTGCACCATCGGCCGCTCCGCGGGAGAAGCCGGTGGGTGTCGCCACTGAATGGGTGTCCGCTTCAGGCAGACGGTTCCAAAAGCCTGCACGCCAGAAGGATGGCCCTCACGTTGCGTACACAACAGTTGTGCTGATCGACACCATGAGCGGACCAGCGTTCCACAAGCCTGAACTTCTGGGACGTTGGCCCCTGCTCTCCATCTCCGACTCGGCACCGTGGTGGTTTCGTCCCCCGCAGCTGTGCACATGAGAGGCTCGGATCTCAATGTGACCCGCGCCTCCTTGGGTGCTGTTTCCCTTACGCGCACTTCGCGTCCCTTTGACTCCACTTCTACGGGACGGGCGTCCAAGTGGCTACGCAGCCAATCCGGGTGCAGACGATAACATCACGTCGGCAGAGTTGGTGGGAAATTGACCATAGATTGGAAATACAGAATTTGGCGTTCACGGCGCGAAATCCTGGCGACAGCAAGTCACCCAGTTTCCGCATCTTGGCTCTGTGCTCTTCTTAATAGAGCCATTTTGGAGCCACGTCACCTCAGCGGGTGTGGGGTAGTACGCCTGGCGCCCGAAGAAGACCTCGTCTTAGCGCCGAGAGGATCAATGTGCCGGCGACCAGGCCGACGAGGTACCCGTAGGGCACAAAGGCGGCGACGAGGCCTACCAACACGGCGACGAAGAACTCGGCCGGCGCCGCATGAAGATCCCGGATGAGCACCATTAGAGTCAATGCCTCGAACAGAAGCAGGACACCGAGGATCGGCATGGGGAAGACCTGGATCACCCGGTCGAAGCCGCGACTGAAGAAGAGCCCCAGGATCATGTAGAACATCCCGTACAGGATGACGGAGCCGCCTGTGCGTCCTCCGAATGCGTAGTGTCCGGCCATCCCGCCGGAACCGTGACAGGTTGGCACGCCGCCCCCAAACGGATTCAAGAGGTTCATCGCGGAATAAGTGAGGCTGATCTGGCGAACTGTTATGCCGCGCTGCGGGAAGAAGTCCTGGGCGATCTGGCGTGTCGCCAGAATGGAGTTGGCAAGCGAGAGGGCCAACTGCGGCAATGCCAGTATGAGGAAGCCGGTCCAGACGTTGGTCGCGGAGGGAACGTGCCAGGCCGGCAGTCGGAGGCCGGCGGCCTTGACGAATTCGGAAGGCGCGAGGCGGAACACGAAGGCGTATGCACAACCGAGGGTGATCAGGACGATGGCCGTGGGGACCTTCCTTCGTCCCATGAGGAAGATCGTAAGTGTGAAACCGATGGCGGCCAGGATCCAGCCAGGCGTCCCCTCCCGCCCCGCATAGTCCTTCAGAGCGATGCTGCCTAATTGGAGGCCCAAGCCGAGTTGGATGTCCCGCACGACTGCCTTGGGAACAATACGGGCAACCCAATCTACCAGCCCGGTGAGGGTCAGCAGAAGTATCACGACTCCGATCGCCAGCCCTGGCCGTACAGGGTGCCGCCTGGCAGCTTCTGCGCGATGACCAGCGCCGCCATGGCCTTCAGGGGTTGGACGGGCATTGGGATTCGGTAACGCAGCGCAGTCAGGATCTGCATCACGCCAAACAGGGTCAAAACGCCGGCCGCATCCAGGTGAGCTGCGAGGATCATGCCGACGATGAGGGGAAGATCGGTACCCAGATCCCCAAAAGCGCCCGACCACTCGTTCCTATTGAAACGGATACTGCCCCTCTGGGGCTCGCTCAGTGCCATGGCGGTCTGTTCCGATTCCTCATCGCCTGTGGGTCGGATTCTCGAAACAAGGGGCAGAGGGCGTCGTTTGTCTCCTAAACAAGACAGTGTCGATTGTACTAGAATTCAGCCGCACCGTGGATCAAGAGCCGAGAGGCGCTGCCCCCGGTCCGCTCGGCATCTTGGGGCTGCATAAGCTCTGTCGCGTTAACTCCTGGGCATCGGGCAGAGAGCAGGGCAGGTGTCGTGTTAAAATGACCTAGTCATGGTTACACGACATCTTCCCATGGTCAAGCGGACGCAGGGTCTTCTCATTCTCCTTTTCGGGCTCATCTTCGGGGCAACCTTTTGTTTCGGGCAAGCGGGCCGGGCCGAACTCTTTGGCACAATCCTGGATCCGTCCGGTCTCGCGGTGCCAACGGCCAGGATTGAGCTGGAGGACCAGTCAACGATGGCCCCCTATTCTGCGACTTCCGGCGAGCGTGGCGGGTATCACATCCTTGGACTGCCCGCGGGTCAATACGTGCTCACGGTGGAGAAGCCTGGCTTCCGCACGTATCGTCAGTCGGGGATCACCTTGCGATTGGCCGATCAGACCGAGATCGATGTCACGCTTGAAGTCGGCCAGGCTTCGGAGTCTGTCGACGTCATCGCCGCCGCTCCCCTATTGCAGACGGCAAGCGGGGGGTTGAGTCTTAACCTCGAAGAGAAGAAGATATCCACGCTGCCGCTCGATGGACGCAACTTCATCCCTCTGGTGACGCTCTCTCCAGGCGTGGCGCTTCCCAATGGTCAGTTCCTGCCGCGAATCAACGGCAGCCGGCCGCGCACGAACGAGTACATCTACGACGGCATCAGTGTACTCCAGCCTGAGCCGGGCCAGGTCGTCTATTACCCGATCATCGACGGCATGGCCGAGTTCAAACTCAACGTCAACGCGTACTCTCCCGAGTACGGTCGGTCGAACGGCGGCACGGTGATGGTCATCGGGAAATCCGGAAGCAATCAGTTCCACGGAACGCTCTTTGAGTTCTTCCGGAACGAGGCGCTCAATGCGCGCAACCTGTTCGCGCAACCGGGAGCGAAACCGGAATTCCGGCGTAATCAGTATGGGTTGACATTTGGCGGCCCCATCCAGACCAACAAGACCTTTTTCTTCGTGGATTGGCAAGGCACGCGCCTGCGTACCGGCATCACGCGATTCAGCGTGGTTCCTACGCTGGCGCAGCGCCAGGGCACCTTCACACAGCCCATATTCGATCCCGCGTCCTCGCCCCGAAGTCAGTTCCCGAACAACACGATCCCCGACACTCGCTTTGATCCGATCGCCAGTCAGATCTTTGAGCATTACCCGCGGCCGAACGTTTCGGGCGCCAGCAATTTCGTCCGAACCGCCACCGAGCCCGACAATCAGGATCAGGCCGACTTCCGACTCGACCGCCACTTTGGCCAGAAGCAGAGAATCTTCGGCCGCTACACGTTCTTCCGGGATGACGATACACCCGTAGCCCCCTTGCCAGATGGAAGCGGGAGTCTCACGTCCGGAGTGATCGGGCATGCGATCACACGCGGCGACGGGCTGGCCGCTGACTACAATTGGGTGCTTTCGCCTTCGGCTCTAAACCAGTTTCGAATCGGCTATTCCAGGCGCGATCTCAATCAGCGCTCGCTTCAGAGCGGGGGCATCGCGATACCGGGTCTGCCGGAGAATTCCTTCGGATCGGTGCTGCCGATCTTTACCGTCGCCGGATTCCAGCAGATTGGTCCGACAACAACCGCAAACTCCAATTTCACGACATCCGTCACGGAGTTTCTCGACACCTTTACCCTCGTGCGCGGCCGCCACACGATCAAGGTTGGGGCTGACATCCGGCGCGAAGCCCTGGACGTCCTGAATCCGCCCAATCCCACGGGATCGTTCGCGTTCACGACCACTGGCACCAACGGCTTCAGGGGCCTCCGGGAGCGGAAACGCCTTGGCGTCGCTTCTTCTTGGGCAGGTGAACGCCTTCACCATCGACATCCAGAGACAAGTGATTCAGCCGCGCGCGCATATTGCCGAGTTCTTCATCGGAGACGACTGGAAGGTTTCGCCGCGTCTCACCTTGAACATCGGCTCCAGATACACGCTTAACTTCCCGTCCACGGAGAGGAGGGATCAAGGCGCGGTCTTCAATCTGAAAACTCAGGTGCTCGACTTCCCGCACACCGCTCGTGAACTCGAATGTTGTGACTTCGGCCCTCGCATGGGACTGGCTTATCGGGTAACGGACAGTTGGGTCTTGCGCTCGGGCTACGGCGTGGTTTTCTTTGAGCAGTCCGGAATCACCACTCCCTTCACGATCCCGCAGTTTCCGTTCATTCAAACGGTCGGCCAGCAATCGCAGGACAACCTAAACGCCGCGTTCGTCTTGTCGAGTGGGCCCACGGTGCAAGTGACATCGCCGAATCCCAACTCGGGTCTCGGGCAAGGCGTTTTTGGTGTGGATCGCGATAACGGCTCGGGTTATTCTCAGCAGTGGAACTTCGCAATTCAGAGAACGATCGGGAAAGACTTGAACGTGGAATTGGCGTACCTGGGCTCGAAGAATACGCGGCTGGGAATACCGGACGCGAACATCAACCAGCTTCCGTCGCAATACATGTCCATGGGCCCGGCCTTGTTGACCAAAGTCGCGAACCCGTACTTAGGGCAAATTCCCTCCGCGTCTTCTCTCGGAGCAGCGACAATCACCCAGCAACAGCTCCTGCGGCCTTTCCCGCGCTTCACCACCGTGGCTCTGTTCCGCGACAATGTCGGCACCTCCAACTACAACGCCGCCGCGGCGAAACTTGAGAAGCGCTTGTCGCACGGACTCACGGTGAATGCCGCGTACACGTTTTCCAAGCTGATTGACGTCGCATCCAGCGTATTTTCACAAACGATTTTCACGGGCCCCGTTCTGAACAACACGGGCGCCGCGGACGCCTATAACCGCCACCTCGAAAAGGATGTGTCAAGCGGCGATATCCCTCGCGTTATCGTGCTGGGCTGGGTGTACGCCATTCCTCGGCTGTGGAAGATTTCGGGTTGGCAGATCGCGGGGCTGGTTCGCATACAGGCTGGTGACGCCGTGGCCGTGACCCAAGCTACCAATAACAACTCCAGCCTTGGTTTCGCCGTGCAGAGGCCCAACAGAGTCAGCGATCCAAATCAGTTTGAAGGCCGCAGCGTCGCCAAGTATTTCAACACCGCGGCCTTTACGGCCGCGCCGCAGTTTGTGATCGGCACAAGTTCGCGAAATCCGGTTCGCGGACCGGGCCTCCAGAATGCTGATTTGATGGTCGGAAAGACCTTTCGGATCACGGAGCGCGTGAACCTCGAATTGCGAGGGGAGGCTTTCAATGTGTCGAATACCCCTCCGTTGAATGATCCCAATGGAAGCTTCGGAAGCGCGGCGTTCGGATCGATCACCAGCGCCGGCAATCCCCGGGTGTTCGAGTTTGTGGGTAAAATCCATTACTAGTTGCCGCCGTGAAGACACGCGTCGAGAACCAGCTCAGCCGAATTCGAAAGACCAGGGGTGTGGGTGCCTCCGACCTGGCGCGTCGCGTACACGTGAGCCGTCAGACGATATACGCAATCGAAGCCGGGACCTACGTTCCCAATACCGAAGTTGCGTTGGAGCTCGCCCGCGAGCTTGAGGTGACGGTCGACGACCTGTTTTCCCTCCAACAAGGTTCGCAGAAGCCGGCCGAGGCGATCGCCGCCGAGGTGCTCAGCTCCACCCCACCGTTGAAAGGCCAGCCCGTACGAATCTGCCAGGTCGGATCGCGATGGATCGGCGTTCCCGCCAGCGCCTCCCCATGCTACTTGCCGGAAGCCGACGGAATCATCGAGCGAACCGGACGAGCCAATAGCCGTGCCAGTGTGGCCGTGTTTGCGAAGGACGAAGCAGCTCAAAAGCGACTCGTGCTCGCCGGGTGCGACCCTGCTGCCGGCCTTCTCGCAAGCATGGTGGAAAAGATCACTGGGATCGAGATCGTCTCCGCCGCGGCTTCAAGCAAGCTCGCACTCACCTGGCTCAGCCAGGACAAGGTCCACATCGCCGGCTCTCATCTGGAGGACCCTAAGACAGGAGAGTTCAATCTGCCTTTCATTCGCAAGGAATTTCCGGACGGAGACTTTAGAGTCGTGACGTTTGCGCGTTGGGAGGAAGGATTGGTCATCGCGCCTGGGAATCCGAAGGGTGTGCACAAGATTGAGGACCTGGCCCGCAAGAACGTCCGGTTCGTGAACCGCGAGCCCGGCTCCGGAAGCCGGGCTCTGTTGGACAGACTCCTCGAAAGAGCCGGTGTGGACGCGAACAGAGTGCGCGGATACGATCGAGTCGCTTATGGTCATCTTGCGGCTGCCTATTGCGTTGTGTCTGGAGGCGCGGATGCGTGCCTCGCGACTTGGTCTGCCGCTCAAACCTTTGGCCTGAGTTTCATTCCCCTGCGCAGCGAGCGCTACGATCTGGTGATGCGCAAACGGACGGCCGACCTGCCGGCGGTCGCGGCGTTCCTTGATGTGTTGCAGCGAGCCACATTGCGTCGCAAGCTGGAACTCCTGGCAGGTTACGACACGTCCGAAACTGGGGCGCTGGTTGCTTAAGGGTCTCGCCATTGCATCAGATTTTAAGGCTGGGCTGAAGGGCGCTGACTCTGCCGAGCGGACCCCGTCGTCCCGCTGTGCCTGACTACGCGCCGATGAGCGCGGCAAAGTCGGGCTGGGAATAGCGGACTTCTGATCGCTATGAGGACGATCGGCCTCTTGCGCCGAATAGAGGCCGAAAAGCGCGCTTGCGTCCACCCACCAATTGGCCGTGTAGTCGCCATCCCGTAGAAGTGCCGAGGGCCTGAAGCTCCCCGGCTATGGCGTTCGAGGAAACTGCGACGAATCGGGCTGTTCATTGACTTGGCCCGAGGTTGAACCAGCACGTGTCGAACCCACAGGCTTCTGGGACCGAGACGGCATCCCGGATTCGGTCCACTAAACTCGCGGGGGACTAACGGGTGTGCCGAAAACTGATCCTTTTGGCCGGCTGTCACTGGAACGCCAACTGGTTCGGCTTGAGCATGAGATGGCCGGATTGCGAGTCAGGGTTTTGGCATGGCAGGCCGCGCCAGTTCGTGGCGAACATCACGTGCTTGCGGCACCCCCCTCGCAGCCACTAGCGCTAGTGTAGTGTCCACGAAATAACTGGACAACTCAGTCCCTCGGTTTCCTCATTGCCCTCCGCTTACGAGGCAAGGTGCAGCCAGGTTGGATCTGCTCCAGCGTTTGCCGGCAGCGCGAGAGCTTTTCCACGATCGATTCGACCGTGGCCGTCCAGACGAAGGGTTTCGGGTTTTCGTTCCAGGCCGTTAGGAATTCTTGAATCGCTTCTTGGAGATCGGCCACGCTCCCAAACGAGCCGCGGCGGATTCTCTTTCGAGTGAGTTCGCCGAACCACCGCTCCACCAGATTCAACCAACTGGAACTGGTCGGCACGAAGTGGGGCACAAAGCGCGGGTGACGTTTCAGCCAAGTCTGGACCCTGGGATGTTTGTGGGTGCCGTAGTTATCCATCACCAGATGCAACCGGGTTTCCCCGGGGAACTGCTGATCCAAACGTCGTAGAAACCGCAAGAACTCCTGATGCCGGTGTCGCTCATAGCACTGTCCCACCACGCGTCCTTGCAGGATCTCCAGGGCAGCAAACAACGTGGTCGTGCCGTTGCGCTTGTAGTCGTGGGTCATAGTTCCGCAGCGGCCCTTCTTCAACGGCAGACCTGGCTGGGTGCGGTCCAGCGCCTGAATTTGGCTCTTCTCGTCGACACACAACACCATCGCCTGCTGGGGCGGATTCAGGTACAACCCCACCACGTCCGTCAATTTCTCCAGAAACCGGGCATCCCGCGACAGCTTAAACGTCTTCGCCAGGTGCGGTTTGAGATTATGGCCCTGCCAGATACTGTTGATGGTGGACTTGCTGACTCCTTGCTCAGCGGCCAGCAGCCGGCAACTCCACTGGGTCATCCCCTTGGGCTTGGTGCGCAGCGTGGCATCCACGATGGCCTGGATCTTGTCCGGGCCATAGATCGGTTTTCGGCCGCGTCCGGGCGCCACTTCCCACAGACCATCCAGTCCCTCCTGCTCGAAACGGGCCCGCCATAGATTCACCGTTTTTCGATTGACCGCCAACTGCTGGGCGATGGCGCTATCGGCCTTTCCTTCCGCGGCCGCGAGCACGATCTGGCTGCGCAAAGCCACCTGTTGCGGTGTGCCAAACGCTGAGATCCACTGCCGAAGCTGCTGCTTCTCGGCGTCCTTCAGCGATAAAACTGGAGTGGATACCGGCATCAACCCCAGCATACCGGAATGCGATTCAGTTGTCCATCTATTTGTTGGACACTACACTAGCATTCCTTGAAATCGACGCGCGCCGATCAAACCTCAGGCTTGCCAGCCATGCGCCCTTGTGGCCCAAGTCGCCGCACGGGAGTACCCGCGGTGCAGGCCACTCCGAGCAGGCCTACGCCGCACAACGCGCGCTGCCAGCCTATACGGGGCCGTCAACAAACGCCTCCTGTCAACTGGAGGAAGCCAAGAAGTCGACCATCGGGCTGTGCGCCATCAGTTCCGGAACCGCGGCTGGCAGCTGCTCGGTCAGTCTCTATGGTGATAACGGCGCCAGCGTGGCGTCGGCGTTTACAGGAGGATTGGGGAACCAGAGCACGCTGAACGACAGCGTTCCGCCCCCGGCCGGGGCCTGAGGTGCTACGAGGCGGAGAAGGTCGGCGCGCCGGTGCAGGCCGTCTGCGGACTTGTTACGGCGGATGAGCCCGTCACGGTGCAGGCAATCTTCGGCCGGCACGCGCCGGACGGCGACTTTTGCGAGGCTGCTGTTTCATCAGGTGAGCGGTACTCGACCACAGCGCGATTACGATCCCTCCTCTGCACCCCGTGGGGCATCACTCGGGGTACGACTACCTGGCTCTCGCGGGCAAACGGGGAACTCTGACCTACTCGGCGTACACGTCGGTCTCGGCCATTGCACTGCGGTTCATTGGCTACGAGGCGTTTTCCACGCTGCCGGTAATCGTCAAGTGGCAGCGCCAGATAACAAATGGAGGGTTTGGCTCCCCCAGTCAAACAAAGGGTATTTCGCGGCGGAGCAACGTCGGCAAAGACATTGATTCCAAATGGCTTGCTCAAATCCTGAGTGCCATGCTGCGGTGAGGGGCGGTGCGAGAATGCGCCAACCCACGCCCTTATTCTGGCCGGTCTAGCTTCCAGACATGCGGCTAGTCGTGGCTGTGCCTCAGGTTGGTAGCCTGCACCATCGCTACGAACGTCGGGCAGCCTGAGACCAACGGCGCCTCGCTCCTCCTCCGGGACAGGTGCGTCGCAAAGGCTATGGCTCGGAGCGCTATCCCACCGGCGAGCCCGATCCGGTCGCCACAAACGACTAACCGCACCTTGAGGCCCAGCCGCTTCCTGCCTACTCTTTCGGACTCCCGGAAGGCCTTCGGCTCCCCCGAGGCCTGCGGTGAGTCGCTTCTGGGCACAGAGGGGATTTCCGGTAGCCACAAGTGGGCAAGGCCGGAAACCACTCGGTAGACAGCACACGAGCGGTTCGGAACTGCCCAGCCCACCCTTGCCCCTGGGCAGAATCCACCCCACCCGTGTCCCCACGAGCGCTCACCCCCACTTGACAGCGTGCGCCTGTCGAGCATGGCGCGGCATGGTCGACGCGCTCGAGAAGGAGCGCTCTTGAAGGGCGCTTGACGTCCCTCCTGCGGAAGTGATATATCAGTCTAGAGGTCGAAACAACGGGCGAAAGGCGATTGTAATGTCTGAAACTGTGAGAATCCTCTTGACGGGTGACCACCCCGTCGTGCTCGAAGGTCTCAGGTCGATGCTGGAAACCCAGATTCAGGGCTCATTGATCGCGAAGGCACAGCCTGCCCAGCAAGCCGCAGATCAGATTCGGAGCTGCGACTGGGATGCTGTTGTGTTAGAACTATCGATGACCGGCAAGAGCGGGTTTGAACGTCCTCCGAGACATCCAACAAGCGCGACCCGACACCCCCGTTCTGATTTTTGGCATGCCCTCAGAAGAGCACTTCGCCACACGTGCCCTGCGCGCCGGTGCCGCCGGGTACATCACTGAAGACAGTGGATCGGACGAAGTGGCTCTAGCTCTTCGCGCCATCCTCGGAGGCCATAAGTATGTGAATGCTCCGCTTGCTGAAACTGCTGCTGGTCACGAATTGCTTTCACGGCGTGAGTACGAGGTTATGCTAGCGCTGGCAACTGGACGCCGAGGGACGCACATCGCCTTGGATTTGAAGATTAGCATAAAAACTGTCTGCACCTATCGAAGACGTCTTCTCAAAAAGATGAGGATGAACACCAATGCAGAGCTAACGCGTTACGCTCTCGAGAACTGCTTGCTCCAATGACCGTGTTCACTCAGCGATGGGAGTGGCTGCACCTTGGGATAAGACTGCCTCCCCGGGGAGTCCCTGCGAGGCGCGAACCGGGAGGCGAGCGGTTGCACTGTCGTGGGCGCTCAACGTCTACTCAGCGATCTCGCACTCCCACACTTCTGTGGCGTAGGCGGGGGGCCCCCCATGCTCGCACCAACTCTTGTGTGGTGGTCGGATCTTAACAGCTTTTCAGCCCCGTTGCTGCAATCTTCGACTGACGGCCGGCCTGGAGCATCCACAGAAAGATGCCCCGTGGACGATTGTTCTGACCCAGAAGTTCTACATGAGGATCTTAGCTGAGGTCTAGTCTCATGGCAAGCACAGCTGCGTCGCTCGTACCCGACGCGAGTGTGGGGGGTGGCCGACGGTGGGTGGTCATCGGGCTGTTGAGCCTGGGAATGATCATCGCCTATGCATCGCGTTCCAACCTGTCGGTAGCCCTCGCGGTGCCAGACTTTATCAAGTCCTTCCAGCTTTCGGATACAGACCGGGGTGCGCTTAACTCGGCGTTTTTCTGGGCTTATGCCGCACTTCAGATCCCGGCCGGATGGGTGGTCGACCGATATGGCGTGAAGTTGCCATATACCATCAGCTTCCTGTTCTGGTGTCTAGCTGCGGCCGGGACCGCCTTTGCGCGCTCTGCACGGCAGTTGACCGCCCTGCGCGTCGTCCTAGGTATCGGCGAATCGGTCGTCTCGCCGGCGAGCTACCGGTGGATCCGCTTCAACTTTGTCGAAAAGGAACGCGGCCTCGCTGTTGGCCTTTACATGACCGGGACGAAGATCGGACCGGCTATTGGGACTCCGTTGGCCGCGTATCTGATTATGCTGTACGACTGGCGGGTCATGTTCCTCATGATCGGGCTGGGCGGTCTCATATGGCTGATACCGTGGATGGTTCTGGTCAAAGACGACGACCGGCAGCTTGCTAAAGAGGCAACGAAGAAGGCGGGAGGAAGAACCATTCCTTTCCGTCGGATCATGTTCAGCCCGGTGACGTGGGGCACCGTAATCGCGACGTTCTGCTACATGTACTTCGTATACTTCTGCATGACCTGGATGCCCGCCTATTTCGTCGAGCAGCGCCACCTCACGCTTTCCAGGATGGGCCTGTACACGTTCTTTAGCTTTGGCGGCATGGCGATTGTGGCCGCGCTGGCGGGCTGGGCTGCTGACCGGATCATTGCGCGCGGGGGCAATCCGGTCGCAGTGCGGAAGTGGTTCACGATCGCTGGTTTTGCCGTCGCGTGCACGGAGCTGATCGGTGCGCAATCTTCCTCGCTAACTGTGGCCCTGATTTTCGCGGTCGTGTCGCTTTCGGGCCTGGGCCTGGCAACGGCTAACTACTGGGCACTCACGCAGACCCTGATTCCGGCCGCCGCCATCGGGCGGATCTCCGGCGTGCAGAATTGCTCAGCGAGTGTCGCCGGTATCGTCGCCCCAATACTCACCGGCTGGCTGAAACAGCAAACCGGCAGCTACAAAGCGCCCATGCAAGCAATCTGGTTTTTCCTCGTGCTCGGGGTTCTGTCCTATTTGGTGATGGTCCGGGAGAAATACGCGCCACGAGCCGATGTCCCTTCGCTGCTTTTGCGCAAAGGCAGACCCTGACCGGATTCCGGGCGGTTCGTGGGCTTGTATGGGTGCGCTGCCGCCACTTTTTCGTTCAAAGTCACTTCCAGGCCCGGACGGGTGGGCAGTTCGGCGTAGCCGTCCTTGATCTGCGCACCCGCGCCCTCGAACAGTTCCTGAATCCACGGAGTTCTGTTACCGTCAGCTGCGTTATTTGTGGGGGAAGAATTGGTGAGATTTGATTCCTGAATCCCGGCGCTCGGGGTTCTCGCATCCACGTGCAGCGATGCCATGGTGCTGACGTAGCTCTGCCGATCGTGCGGCGCCAGGTTCACGCGGTACGTTTCCGCCAGCACGCCGATTTTCTTCAGATCGAGGATGCCCCCGGCGTGGCATACGTCGGGTTGTAGGTAGTCCACCAGGTGGCGGGAGCAGAAATCCGCAAAGCCATACTTGGTGAACGATCGCTCACCGGTCGCCAGGTGCGTTGTGGTCTTGTCGCGCAACAAGGCAAGCTCACCCAGGTCTTCGAGCTGCGTCGGCTCCCCGACAAATAACAGGTTATACTCCTCCGCACGCGTGCAGAAATCGATCGCCATCGTGGTGGTGCAGTGCCCATGAGCGTCGACGGCGATATCGAAATCGTCTCCTACCGCTTTGCGAATGGCCGCGACTTTGCGAACCCCCTCGCGGACCATGGCCGATTGCTGCACGAGGTTATTGTTGAGATCGAGGGCGTCCATCTTGGCGACCGTATAGCCCGGTTCTTTGGTGCGAAGGCACTCTTCCGGCGTCCAGCCCACGTCCAGCCAATGACCCGCCTGGGACAGGAAGCCAGTGGCAGTTGCTTCCTGATAACGTTCGCAGTTACCACCTCAGTCCTGTTCCGCTCGCCGATCTGGCGAACCCTCCCTGAACGGATAAGGGATCTCTGTTCTGCACGACCTCCTCAGTCCACAACCTGCTGTATCGAAAGGCATTCAACGGCAATTCAACTTTTCCGACACGAGCCAAGACTTGAACTGCTCCTAATACGTTTACCAGTACAACTTGAGCGCAAACTGCATCTGCCGCGGCGAATTCGCCTGCCTTGAAACCACGCCGAACGTGGTGCTGTTCAGACTCGTGTTGGGGTTGGAGAACACTGTGCGATTGAGAAGATTGAACGTCTCCGCGCGAAACTCCAGCCGAAATTGCTCCGTGATATTGAACGATTTGCCCAAGCTCACATTCTCATTAAGGGTCGCGAACCCGCGAACCTTCGGGTTTAAGCGGGTGGCGTTCCCAAGTAGGTAGCTCGGCTGGACGGGGAATGCCGACGCCTGCAGATACAAATCCGCATTTGGATCGAAGCTGCCGCTGTAAGGGGCGCGCCAGCCATCGTACGTCGTGATCCACGGGCGATTGTTAGCAGTGCTAACTGCGTTATTTACGGGGCTTTGATTGTTAAAGATGGGCAGCGTGGCATTGCGTGAGACCGCCAGCGGGAGGCCGCTGGAGTAAGCCTGGGTGGAGCTGAGGCGCCATCCGCCCAGTGCCCCGTTGGCGAACCCGCGCGTCAGCCAGCGCTTCCCTTTTCCGAAAGGGAGCTCGTAAATGGTATTGAACTTGACGACGTGCGTCTGGTCGTATGCACCGATGGACTTCTCCAGGCGCCGGTTTCCGTTATCCTCGGCATATCCGCCGGCGGCCATGTAACCATCGCTATCGGTCAGCAGCTTGGAAAGCGCGTAGCTCCACTGGAAGGTCAGCCCGCCCGACAAGCGGCGGCTCAGCTTCAGTAGCAGCGCCTGGTAGTTGGAGTGACCGGTCTTATCGCCGCCGCCTTGACTCGTGTCGATCGTCAGATATTGCGGATACGGGCGCAGCGCCTGGCTAACGGTCTGCGCTCGCTGCACCGAGGGATTAGTAAAGTTCGGATACGGCACCGGGATACCGGCCGCCGCGGCCTGCACCGACGAGATGTTCGAGTTGAGGAGCGCGATCGCCTGCGTGGGACCATATTGCTGGATCAACTGGTTCACGATCGACATCGGCACCTGGTTGATATTCATGATCCCGGCCTGCAGATGCACCCCGGCGACGGCATGGTAGTCGGCCTCGAGCACCGTGCTGTTCGAGAGCTGCCGCTGAATGGAGAAGGTCCAGTCGAGCGCCTCGGGCGGGCGGACGGAGTTCTTCCCGTTCCAGTAGTCGACAGAGGTGTTATTGGAAAAAGCGGGATCCATCTGCGGCGGCAGCGGATACGAGGGCAGTCCCTGGTCCCAGTAGAATGCCGGGGTGATGCCCTGGTCGGATGAGACGAAGCTGTACTGCCCGGAAAAGCCGGCATAGTGACTGCTGCCGTCTAGCATGCCAATGCGCCCGAAACTGCGCGAGCCTCCGGCGCGAATGGTGGTTTTCGAATTGACTGAATAAGCCACGCCCAAGCGCGGTCCCCAGCCGCCATACCAGCCGGGAACCAGCGAGCGCTTGCCCGTCCTGCCCGGCCCGGAACCGGCGAAAATCAGGGCCCCGGGATAATTGTTGACCGCGGGGTTCGGCGTGGTGGGCGAGAAATCGGAGTACTGGTCGCCGTCCGGGGAGACAGGCGGCAAAGTGAATTCGTAGCGCAGGCCGATATTCAGCGTCAGCTTGTTGGTGACCCGCCAGTCGTCCTGCGCGTAGAAGCCATGATAGTCCCAGGTCTGGGGAAGGTAGCGCACCGTTTCTGTAGCTGCCGAGTCCACGGCGCCCAGCAGGAACGACGCGAACGAACTGCCGCTGGTGAACGAGGTGGCGCCGGGCACTGCTGTTTCGAGAAAGCTGAAGCGCCCCATCCCCGCGATGTTCTGCTGCCCGAAGCCGTTGGCGCGCACGCTTTCGAAAGCATAACCGAATTTCACGCTATGCGCGCCATGGATGTAGCTCAGCGCATCCGTGAGCGACCACGACGGCTGCTCCGTGCCGCTCTCCGCCGCCGCGCCCCAGGACGTGAATTCGCTGAACGTAACCTCCGGAAAGTTGGCGTTGCAATCGACCGCGTTCGGAATGCACACCCCTTTGCTTTTCCAGTTCTGCCGAAATTCGGAGGACCAGCTATCTTTGATCATCTTATTGCCGCCGATCGAAAAATGGTTGATCATGCGCGGTGAAAAGGTCCAGTCGTCACTCATGCGATAGGCCGAGCCGTCGAACTCCATAAGATCTGTGGTATACAGCGGCAGGGGCAGACCAGGAGGGCCGGCGGGTCCAGGACCGGTATTGGTGCGGCCGCGGTTGTACAGGAAAGCCAGGTGATTCGCGAATCCGAAGTTCTGATCGATTTTCACGCTGCCTTTATCGGCCGGGCTGACCGTGTCGCCGCCACTCGAGATGTAGTTGTTCGTCACATATCCGGGCGTACCCGGGACAAGGCCGGGCCGATTCGGAGTCACCGGCTCCGCATAGGGCAGGATCTCCTTAGTAACCGAACTGAAGCGCAAGAGAGGGATCTGGTTGCCGGGGAACGGATTGCGCACAAACCCGCTGCCGTTGGGATTAGGGCTCGTGCTCGCTGGGTCGTAGATCTGCAGTAACTGGCCCTTCGAGTTCACCCAGTTGGAAAAGTTGCCCTGGTACATCTCGGGCGTGGGTACCGTCATGATGGAGCCATTGTTGCCGGCGCGATTGCGGAAGCCCTCGTAGGAGAGGAAAAAAAAGGTCCTGTTCCGGCCGTGATAGAGCTTCGGGATCTCAACCGGACCGCCCGTGGCCACGCCGAAATCGTTCTGCTTGTAAACGGAGCGCGTGGGCGCGAAAAAGCCGCGGGCATCCAGGTCGTCGTTGCGGAGAAACTCGTATACGGTGCCGTGAAAATCATTGGTGCCGGACTTGGAGGCGAACGTAATCATGCCGCCGCCGCCTTGGCCGTACTCTGCCTTGAAACCACTGGTATCCACGGCGAACTCGGTGAGCGCTTCCACCGATGGCTCAAGGACCGCGATGTGCTGCGTCTGGCTAGGTTGCACTTGGTTACCCATCACCGACAACCCGTCCAGCGTCGCACCGAAGCTCTGCCCCTGGCCCCCGCCCAGGACCGTGGTGGCGGCGCCCGTGGTTCCGATGATGGTCGCCTCGGGTGCGGTGGAGACCAGGTCGAACGAGTTGCGCAGCGTGCCTCCCACCACCAGCGGCAGTTGGTCCACCATTCGATTCTCAATCGCGGTCGTGATCTTGGCGTCCTCCGTCTTCATCTGGGCCGCCTGCGCGTGAACTTCTATCGATTCGGTCACCTGCCCGAGCTGAAGCTGCGCGTCCATGCGGATGGTGGTGCCGGCCGTGAGCGTGACGCCATCCGCCACAAAGCGCCGGAAGCCGGGTGCGGTAATCTCGATCCTGTATACGCCTGGCCCCAGGTTGGGGGCGGTGTATTCGCCTGCATTGCTAGTTACGGCGTGCGCCGAAATGTTGGTGGTGCTACTGGTGATGCTCACCGGCGCGTTGGCGACGCTCGCCCCGGTGGCATCCGTGACCACCCCCCTGATGTTGCCGCGCTCGGACTGGGCGAAACACAGCGTCGCAGCCGAAAAAGAAACCAACAACGAGAGTCTGATCGTCATTTATGTCTCCTTTTACGTGGAGGATTCGCTCACTTGGGCCCATGCAACCATTGAGAGCACCGAGACCGCACTTGCCAGCCGGAAAACGGACTTCATCTTCAGTCCTCCTTGAGGAACGCCGTTCGGGCGAGATCACCCACTCAGCAACATGATACGCTGATCCATCCGAAAGTCAAGTCAATCCTAAGCAAAGCAAACTTCTACAACTTAGGCCGAGCTTTATCCCGGGGGAAGGCTGAATCCTACAGGTATGCGGGAGTATACCTACAAGCACAGCAACAAACAGCGCCCCTGCTCCGATAGGTATCTGCACAAATGGTCAGCACCCGAGGTGTCTACGTCTCATCGAGGCGATGAGCACGCACGCAGCCGAGTAGCCCCCTTGGCCCCTACTTCTCATGCTGCGAGCGGGACCAGCGTCTCTTCTAACATGCCCTGGACAAGCGACACCTTGTATTCGTTCTGGGGAAGGGGTATAGCGTCCTTCACCGCCGCTGCAGCCGCTTCTGCCGCGGCTACGGCATCGAGCGATTTTCCCACCAGTGCCTCTTCCGCCTCCGTAGACCTCCATGGGGCAGGCGCTACGCCGCTGAGCACCACACGCGCTGTCCGCACCTTGCCATCTGCCATCGCTACCATGATGGCGGCTCCCACCATCGCGAAGTCGAACGCGCCGCGCTGCCGCACCTTCCGGTACATGCTGCGGGCACCGGGGTGGGGTGGGTCAATCAGAATTTCAGTCACTAATTCGCCGGCACGAGCACGTTCTCCTTCAGCGCATTGTCCTTCGGCAGCGCGAAGAACGAAGCCAGCGGAACGGTCCGCGCGCCCTTCGGCCCCACAATAGTAATCCTAGCGTCGAGCGCAACGAGCGCCTGGGCCGTGTCTGATGGATGGACGATGAAACAGAGCTGTCCGCCGAAGACGCAGTGGAACTGGTTCTCCCCCAACACGGCAAAGCAGCTCTCCCCACCTTTGCGCAGGCAATGGAAATCACCGCGAAAGTACCAGCAGCGAGGCCGCTGACACAGCTTCCTCCCGATAGTCCCTTGATTGCGCAGTTGCGGACTGGCGGCCGAAGCCGCCGCCTGCGCCAGGACCGGGTAGGAGGCCAACACCTGCCAGTGGTCCGCGATTTCCGACAAGGTAGTCAGCGCCCGGACGCGCAGACCACCGCCCGGCCTCCCGCTCATACCCTTGAGCCCCTTTCTGCCGCTGACACTCACGACGGTGGCCGCTGTGAACACCTCATCCCGCAGACATGCCAGCAGATCCGTGCCACCTACCACATTCCGTGCCCCAGGTCGGCTCGCCGCTTCCACAGCCTCTTTGATCGACCCTACACGTTTGTAAGAGAACTTGCCCAGCTTGACTCGCCCCCGTTTCCTGCGCTCGGCCACAAAACCGATGACTTGCGGCACGGTGATGGACGCCGTGATCCGTATGCCGGCTGCATTCGAGAAAGCATCCGCAATCGCCGCAGCAACTGGAATCGTGGCCCGTTCGCCGAGCCCCTTGGTGTCGGTCGTGTCGCACTCATTGTCGTGCGAGTCGTCAGTTCTCTGCGCTTCCGACTTAAATAATGACGATAATACAGAAATTTGCCTCGCTTTTAAAGCGACCACGACACCCCAGAAAAATACGTAGTCTTGGACAATACAAACGGCCACGTCAGATTGATTCTACAGACTGCGGGATTACTCCTGCAAATACCTGCCCCGGCCTGTGTAAGAGGTCTCACTTCGATAGAGCCCACGCAGGCTTTAGCTCGACTTCCTCGGGATCTGAATCGAACAATTGACATCGAAGGCATTCCGTGAGTTAATATGCGAGAGGTGCGAAGAATGAAGCGTCGAGATTTCATTGCCGGCGGCTCGGCCGCCCTGAGCGTATCAGCCAGGTCGGCGAACGAACCTGGTACGGGGCGCCCGGGAGAAGAGCGTACTTTCAAAGCGTCAGCGCCGCGCCGTCGCCACGCGTTACGCCACCGCATTACGGAACTGGCCACGCATGGGATGCGACGCGCCACCTCATTGAGAGATAAGCCGGACTTCGGCAACACCAATGCTCGTCGACGCCGGTCGGCCAGCAGATCAGGGCTACCTTTCCGTCTTGGCACAGGAGTTCCGCTCCTCTGCCCATTATTGCATTATTTATGCAGGAATCAATAAGGTTCGGCGTCGGAACACAAACCCGACTCGCAGTACCCTATTTGCGTCCGGGCATACACGCTGATGACTTCAGCCAGCCTTTTCCACCTCAGTGTAATAGGCACCGCGAGCCTCCCGCATGGCTGTGTTGGCGAGCATAACCATGATGGAGTTCGCGAGGCCTATGTCGACATCCGCCACAGGCCGTTTACCCGTGCGGCAACACTCGAAGAAGCTCTCAAGCTGCGTCTGTACGGGGTCTGGGTCCTCTCGCGGGACCATGACGCCATTCTGTTCCAGCCAGAGGTGGGCCCACTTCATGTCACGCTCGACCGGACCGGTCACCAAGTTGTTCGGGATGAGAATCGGGAGCCCCTTCATCCGTTCGGTGGGGTTGGGGCCGGCCACTGCGGTCTCAGCCAGAGGCGATTTCGAGGGCGGGGGCTCGTAAAACCACAGGCCGGCCGGCGGCGGACCGAGGGTGATCTCGATTGTGCCCGCTGTGCCCATGATGATCTCGCCGAAATCGCTTTTCGTGCCGCGGAAGAGGGGCAGGTGCCCGTTGGTACAGACCGCCTGGTACATCATCTTCTGTCCCTTCGGGTAGTGAAAGACGACCTGGATATTGTCGTCTATCGTGCGCCCGTCATGGAAAAACTCGTTGCCGCCGACTCCGATCACATAATCGGGGTGTGCCCCGAACATCCAGTCTGCCATATCGAGCTGGTGCGATCCGCGTTCGGCCATCATACCGGCCGAGTACTCCCGGAAAAGGCGCCAGGCGGACTCCCTTCCGCGCTTGGGGTCGATCTCCATCAGCCACCCCGATCCGGGGCCGGGGTTGCGGTTCCACTGGGCGTTGACGTGAGTCACCTGGCCGAGCAGGCCCCTGTCGACCATCTGCTTTGCCGTGCTATAGAACTGACTGTAGCGACGCTGCAGGCCGACCTGAAGGACCTGCTTCGGCCTTTCGGCCGCGAGCTTGCGCAACGCACGCACCTCCTCGGCCTTGAACACAAGGACTTTCTCACAGAAAACGTGTTTGCCGGCCTGCAAAGCGTCGCGTGTGATGGGGAAATGCTGATGCAGCGGCGTTGCGATGATGACGGCGTCGATGTCGCGCTGGTTGAGTAGCTCTCTGTGATCCTTGTATCCCCTGGGATTAGTCCCGATTGTGGCAATTCCGTGGGTAAGGTTGGGCTCGTAAATGTCACAGATCCCAACGCACTTGCCGGACTCGACCCTTCTCAGAGTCCTAAGCAGAACAGTCCCGCGGGCTCCGGTCCCAATCACTCCGAATTGGATTTGGTCGTTCTTCTGGGCCGCCGGAGAAGCGACGCGACTCGCGGCGGCCGCCGTCACAGTCGCCGCCGTTTTCAGCAAATCGCGGCGGCTTGGATCGGATGAATGTTTCATCTAAATGCTCCTATTTCGCGTGTAGATATCCGCGGCTCCGTGTCGCATCGTGGAGCCGAAAAACCGGCCTCGCCTCCCACTCGGCGCCCGACTGACCCTGCTGTTGCGCGAGGGAGCCGCCGGAGACTACCAGTACAATTTGAGGCCGCCCTGCATCTGCCGCGGGGTGTTCGCGGTGCTGCGGACCAGCCCGAAGGTCGTGCTAGTGATCGTGGAATCCGGCGAGCCCCACATGACGCGGTTCAAGAGGTTGAAAGCTTCCCATCTGAAGTCGAGCCGGATTCTTTCGGTCAACTTGAAACTCCGAGCCAATGAGATGTTCTCGTTCAGTGCCCACGGGGAGCGCACCTTCGGGTCGCGTTGCGTGGCGTTTCCGAACTGAGTCTTGGACACCCACACCTTGGCCCCGGAAGGAGCCGATGTCGCAGGCGTCCTGTTCATCACCGAAGTGTTCCACCACAGGTCCACGTACGGATCGAAGTTGCCATTCTTCGGTGTTGCGACCCACCCCTCGTAATCGGTTACCGAAATGCGGTTCCCGGCTCCGGGAATACGGAGGCTGTAACCCGGGGAGATCGATGTGGGCTGACCACTGTTGTACGTCTGGACGCCGGCCAAGCGCCAACCGCCGACGAGATACCCGGCAATGCCTTGGTTGGCCCACTTCCTCCCCTTGCCGAACGGCAGCTCGTAGCTGTAGTTGAGCTTGAACACATGGGTCTGGTCGGACGAGCAAAGGGCCCTCTCCAGCTTCGTGTTGTAGGTATTCATCGCGGCAGCCGAGCGACCGGTCGCCAGTTCACCGGTCGAGAACATCTTCGAAAACACATAGGAAGCCAGCAACTGGAGGCCGTTCGAATAGCGCTTGTCCAGTTTGAGAATCAGGGCATTGTAGCTCGAGTTGCCGCTACGGTCGCCTGTTGAGCTGCTGGAGGTGTCGATTCCACCGTATTGCGGATAGGGCCGCAACGCCTGTCCCACCGTACCCGAGAAGCCGCTGTAGGGATACGGCACGCCCGCCGCCGTGGCCGCGGCCGAACCGATCTGCTGGTTCATCAGACTATAGGCGGCGTCAAAGCCCAGTTGGTTTACATAACTATAGAAGATCGTCGGATTCATTTGGTCCAAGGCGACCAGGTTGGTGCTCAGGTGATGGCCCATGGTGGCGTTGTAGCCGACTTCAGCCACCAAGTTTGAGGGCAACTGGCGCTGAATGTTGAATGTCCAGCTCAGGTACTCGGGCAACCGCCCGGAGTCGGGGTTCGGCCAGTACGGTATGCTGTTGGTAGTCACGCCATTCAGGTTGAGGTAGTCCGGGCGCAGGTATGGGCCCTTGGGCCACGCAGGAGCACCATTGTCCCAGTTGAATGGCTGAGTGAGCGACTGGTCTTGGGAAGTCCACGTGTACTCAGTGTAAAAGCCTTGCCAGTGCGCGCTGCCACCCGAATTCTTCACCGCAGCGAAACTGCGCGCGGCGCTCGCCCGAATCACGGTCTTGTCGTTCAAGCTGTATGCAAGACCGAGGCGCGGACCGAAGCCCCACGGCCAAGGATCGTACATCGTCCGCTTTCCTGTGCGCCCCGGGCCCGTGCCCGCGAAAATCATCGCACCCAGCCTTCCGCCCGCTCCGGGGTTGGGCAGGGTGGGATCGAAGTTCGAGTAGCCGTCCGGGAAGTGGCCCTCGACGGTCGGCGGTGTGTATTCGTATCGCAGGCCATAATTCAGTGTCAGCCGCTTGGTGATGCGCCAGTCGTCTTGCGCATAACCGGCCCAGTAGTGATACTGGTCGGAGACGTAGCGCAGCTCCGTGATCGTGCCGCTGTTCACCAGCCCCAGCAGCATGGACGCGAACCCGTTGCCGCTGGTGTTCGTCTGGTCCTGGGGGACACTGGTGGTCTGGCGGCTGAATGTGAATCCGCCGGTTCCGTTGAACTCCGCGTAGCCGTTGTAGTGGTCTGTCTGGAAATTGAAACCGAACTTCAAGCTGTGGGAGCCGGTGGTGAAACTCAGGTCATCCGCGATGGCGCCCGTAACGGCATCAGAGCCGCTCCACTGAGAGCTGCTGTTGCCCCACGTGGTATAACCATCCATGGTGATAGTGGGGAAAGTCAAGTCCGGATCCGGCACATTCTTGATGCCGAGCTTGGTACCCCAGCCTCCGCCCGAACTACCTGGAGCATTGTAAGATTTTCTTAGCTGAAACCAGTAGTTATATCCAACGCTTATATGGTTCAACATGCGAGGTGAGAGCACGTGGTCCCAAGTCCAGCGAAACACGTTCACATGGCTGTTATCAACCTCAAAACCGGTCAACGGGACCGGCAATCCCGGAGGCTGTGCTCCGAGGGGATTCACCAGAGTTTGTGCCCAGTGGAACAGGAAGCCCAGCCGGTCCCTGGGGCTAAAGTTGTGGTCAGCCTTGACGTCCAGTTTGTCCCAGGGCTGGAGGCTGCCGCTCGCGACTGTCACGTAATTGTTGCGCGGGTTGGGATTCAGAATCCCCGAAGGGTCCGGCGTGTTCGGCGTCATGGTCGCCAGCGCGATCACCTTCTTGGACAGCTCGCTGAACCGTGCCTGCGGAATCTGGTTTCCCGAGAATGGGTCGCGGATCCACTTGCCACTCGCATCCTGCCGCGTGTTGGATGGATCGTAGATGGGCATGAGGACGCCCTTGGCGTCCTTCCAGTTGGAGAAGTTGCCCTGGTACATCTCGGGCAGCGGAATCGTCATGTACGTGCTAGCCGTTCCGCTACGGTTTCGGAACCCTTCGTAAGACAGGAAGAAAAAGGTCTTGTTCTTGCCGTTGTAGAGCTTCGGGATATACAAGGGGCCGCCCGCCGTGAAGCCGAAATCGCTCTGTTTCAGGATAGGCCGCCGCAAGCTGAGCGCGTTGTTGAACCAGGTGTTCGAGTCGAGGTGGTCGTTGCGCAAGAACTCGTACGCCGACCCGTGGAAGTCGTTGCCGCCGGACTTGCTGACGAAGTTGATGCTGCCCCCGCTGGCGCGTCCGAACTCAGCCTTGTAACCGTTGGTATCCATGCTGAACTCTGTGATCGCGTCGACCGACGGTGAGTTGATGGCGGTCCACAGCTGCTGGAAATACGGCATGGCCGGCGTGGCGTCAATGCCGTCAAGGCTCGCGTTCCATCCGCCGTCTTGGCCGCCTCCAATGCTGAAGTTGCCTGTCGCGCGAGCTTCAGGCGCAACCTGCGCCAGCTGAAAGGGGCTTCGCAGCGTCCCAGCGACAACCAGCGGAAGCTCGTCTATGAAGCGGTTGTTGATCGCAGTCATGATCTTGGATGAGTCAGTCGCCAGCGGTTGAGCCTCGGCTGTAATGGACACGGATTCAGACACTGCGCCGATCTCTAACGCAGCGTCAACGCGCACGGTGATGCCGGCGGTCAACACAACGTTCGTGCGAACGAACGTCTTAAAGCCTGGGTGCACAATCTGCACCCGGTAAGTGCCCACGGTCAATCCGGGAATCGTGTAATCGCCTCTGGATGTTGTTTCCGTGGAGCTCTCCGTGTTCCTGCTCACGTCAATCGCCGTCACCTTCGTAGCTGGCACGACGGCTCCCGTCGGGTCGGCCACCGTGCCAATGATGGTTGCACGATCCGATTGGGCCCACGCAAGCATTGTGAGCATCGGGGCGACACTTGCTAACCGCAAAACGGATCTCATCTTCAGTCCTCCTTTGGGAAGCCCATTCGGGCCAGATTTCCCACCCGCGAGTATTATACGCTGACCCGGGCAAAAGTCAAGCTACTCTCGAGCTACTCTTTCCGACTTAAGCTGAATCTTATCCAGGGGGAACCTGAATCTTACAACCGTGTAGGATAATGCCTACAAGTGCAGCAACGATTGCGGCACCTTTCCTGTAGGCATCTGCTCAGATGGTCAGCTTCCGCGACCTCTGTGTCTGATCGAGGCCATGAGAACGGACGCGGCCGGGCGGCCCCCCTCGGCCCTTGCTCTGTCATGCTGCGAGCCCGAGCAGGGTCTCTTCCAGAATGCCTCGGACCAGGGGCACCTTGTATCCGTTCTGGGGGAGGGATGTGGCGTCCTTTACCGCAGCCTCGGCAGCCTGTGTCACAGAGGCCGCGTCGAGAGTCTTCCCCACCAGCGCTTTTTCCGCCTCTTCAGACCTCCACGGCTTGGGCGCCACTCCGCCGAGCACGATCCGCGCGGTCGTCACCTTGCCAGCGGCCAGCGTCAGCACCACGGCCGCCGAAGCCATCGCGAAGTCGAACGCGCCGCGTTCACGCACCTTCCGGTACCTGCTACGCGCCCCCGCCGCCGGCGGGCCGAGCAGGATCTCGGTGACCACCTCGCCTGGAACGAGGATGCTCTCCTGAAGGACGTTCTGCTCCGGCAGCACGAAGAACGAAGCCAGGGGGATGGTTCGCGTTCCCTTGGGTCCTGCGATGCTCACCTTGGCGTCCAGCGCCACCAGCGCCGGCGCTGTGTCCGACGGGTGGACGATGAAACAGGGCGCTCCACCAAAGATGCAATGAAACTCATTCTCGCCCGCCACGGCAAAACAGGTGTCACCGCCCTTGCGCAGGCAATGGAAATCCCCGCGGTAGTACCAGCAGCGGGGACGCTGGCAGATGTTGCCGCCGATAGTACCCTGGTTGCGGAGCTGCGGGCTTGCCGCCGCAGCCGCCGCCTGCGCCAGCACCGGATAACCATCCAGCACCTGCTTGTTTTCCGCGACCTCCGTTAGGGTGGTCAGCGCTCCGATGCGCATCCCGCCGCCGGGCCTGAGAGCGATCCCCCTGAGCCCCCTGATCCCGCTGATGCTCACCACCGAGCTTGCGGTAAAGACTTCATCCCGCAGACAGCCCAGCAAGTCGGTCCCGCCGGCCAGGACGTGGGCGCCGGGGCGGCTCGCCGCTGCTACCGCGGCTGGAATGGAAGCTGCTCGCACATAAGAGAATTTGCCCAACATGGCTCACCCCCGCTTCTTCTTTTCCTCAAGGAGATTGAGAACCTTCGCCGGCGTGATGGGCGCCGCCGTAACCCGTACGCCCGTTGCATTGTAGAAAGCATTCGCAATTGCCGCAGCGGCCGGAATCGTGGCCGGTTCTCCGAGGCCTTTCGTGCCGGTCGTGTCGCACTCATCATCGTGCGGGTCGACCGGGAGGCACGTAAAGTCCGCCGGCACGTCTTTCGCGGTCGGGATCTTGTAATCATGCCATTTGGCGTTCACCATCTTGCCGCTTTGCGAATCCAGTACTCGATGCTCGGTCATCGCGAAGCCGATGCCCATGGTCATGCCACCGATGACCTGGCTACGATATGTGAGCAGGTTCATTACCCGGCCGCTGTCCTGCGCCGAGAGCCAGCGCACGACCCGCACTTCGCCGGTGCGCGTGTTCACCTCCACCTCCGCGAAATGTGTTGCGAACGGCCGGATGGACTTGTCAGCGGGGTTAGGACCGCGCACACCCACGCCCACAACCACCTGCTGCCTCTGTAACTGCTGCAGATCGCTGATCCTCAACTTCTTGGAACCGCCCACCGCGACGATCTCGCCGTTCACGAAGTCCAGGTCCGCGACTGGAAGTTTCAACTGGCTCGCCGCCATCTCGAGCAGGCGGGATTTCACTTCGAGCGCCGACGCACGAACGGCGGGCGAATCCACCATCACGGTCTTGCTGCTGCCACTGGACCAAGAGTACTGCGTCGTTGCCGTATCTGCGTTTATGACCTGGATCCGATCCAGCGGGATGCCCAACTCCTCGGTTACAACCATGGCCATGACCGTCTTGGTCCCGGTCCCAAGATCAGCCGCACCGATGCTGAGGTTGGCGCCGCCGTCGGGGTAGACCTTGAGTATGGCCGTGGACGGCGGCGTGCCTGCTGTGCCCCACATACCACTGGCCACGCCTACGCCTCGCACCCAGGGCCCTGCCACCTTTGGCCGTGCGCGGGCCTCTTTCCAGCCGAACGCCTGCGCTCCTTCCGTCAAGCACTCGCGCAGACCGGTGGACGTATATGGCCTATTCTCCACTTGGCAGACCGTCGAGAGGTTCTTCAGGCGTAGTTCCACCGGGTCCATGCCGATCTTTTCTGCCAGCGTGTCCATCATCTGCTCCAGTGCCCAGGAGCACGGAGGAAAACCCGGTGCTCGAAATGCTCGGTGCTGGCCGGCGTTGATGTAAACCTGCGTCTCCTCGGTCCGCACATTCGGGCACTTGTATAAATCCCTGACCTGGTAGCCGATCGGCGTGGAACTGGGATAAGCTCCGATTTCGCCTAAAGCGGTCAATTGGAGCGCAGTGAGTGTGCCATCTTTCGTCACGCCGGCCTTCAGTTTCATAATGTGGGCGGGTCGGTTCCCGACGCACAAAAAGCTCTCTTCCCTCGTTAGGAACAGTTTCACTGGACGCGCGGTTTTTCTCGCCAGCAGCGCGGCAATCACCGTGTACTTGCCCAAGTGCAGCTTGCTGCCGAAGCCGCCGCCCATGTAGTGCCCGATTATACGTACCTTGCTCAGGGGCATGTTTAGCGCATCCGCTAGTTCAGTCTGAATTTGAAATACGCCCTGTGTCGTATCCCATACTGTTAGGCGATCTCCATCCCAACTCGCAACGGATCCATGCACCTCCATGGGGGTGTGAATCTCACACGAGGACCGGTACGTCTCCTCCAGCACGACGTCGGCTTGGGCAAAGCCCTTCTCAACATCGCCCCGGTTGGTAAGGCTGGGCTTGGACAGACGATTGCCGGCAGCGTGAATCGCGGGCGCACCAGGCTTCAGAGCATCCTCCATGTTGGTGACGAATGGCAGTTTCTCGTATTCCACTTGGATCGCGCGCACGGCATCCCAAGCCTGCTGCGGGGTCTCGGCTGCCACAACAGCCACTTCCTCGCCCTCGTGACGACAATGCGGATCGAACAACCTGCTGGTCGGTTTATTGCCGCTGGCGGGATCCGGGAACCAGGGTACCTTTGCTTCAGGGTCCGCGTCCGAGAGCACTGCGCGGACCCCCGCCATCCCCCGGGCTCTCTTGAGATCGACCTTCTTTACCAGAGCGTGGGCATGCGGGCAGCGCAGAGTCGCAGCATACAGCATGTCCGGCAGAATCATGTCTAACGCGTAGACCGCCGAGCCGCTCAGCCGCTCATACGCGTCGATTCGGGAAATGGGTTTCCCCACGATGGTGGTTTCGCCCCAGGGTTTCGGATTCGTTTCCGCCATGGCTCACCTCCCAGCCTTCCTCAGCCGCGCGGCCCGCTCTGCAGCCTTGAAGATGTGGACGTACGCGCCGCAACGGCACAGGTTGCCGCTCACTCCCTCCCGGATTTGATCGAGGGTAGGCTCGGGCGTCTTCCGCAGGAGACCCTCAACGTTCATGACCTGTCCAGGCGTGCAGTACCCGCACTGGAGCGCGTCCTCTTCGAGGAAAGCCTGCTGCACGGGACCAAGCTCCTCGCCGTCCATCAAGCCCTCCAGCGTGGTGATTTGAGCTCCGACCACTTCCAATGCCAGCGTCATGCACGAGTAACGAGCGAGCCCGTCGATCAGAACGGTGCAAGCCCCACATTCGCCGCGTTCACAGCCGAGCTTCGTGCCCATAAGGCCCAACCGGTCCCGCAGCACATATAGCAACGTCCATCGCGGTTCAACCATCAAGGAGTGTGTCCGGCCATTGATGTTCAGAAGAGCTCTGACCATCTCGCCGTCGACAAGTTCCTCGTTGCCTGGTCGATCCGCCGCCTCGCCAGGAATAGTCAGAATCGCCGCTTCGGTGGCCCCCATGGCCATCGAATTGAAAAACCGCCTGCGGTTCAGTTTCGTTTGCCGTCGCTCTTGCTCCTTTGCCTCGTCCATCGGAACCTCCTCGGGGTCTAGTTCTCTGCGCTTCCGACTTGAATAACAATGATACACCACTTTGCCTCGCTGTTAAAGCGACCACGACACCCCAGAAGAATGCGTAGTCTTGGAGAATATAAACGGCTACGTCAGCTTGATCCTACATAGTGCAGGACTACTCCTTCAAGTAGCCAGCGTGACCTAGTTTAAGAGGTATCACCTCGATAAAGCCAGCGCAGGCTCTGGCTCGACTTCCTCGGAATCTAGATCGCACAATTGACACCAAGGGCAATCTATGAGTTAATATGCGGGAGGTGCAAAAGAATGAAGCGTCGAGATTTCATTGCCGGCAGTTCGGCCGCCTTGAGTGTATCAGCCATTCCGGCGAACGAAGCGGGCATGAACACCCAAGCAGACACGAGCCTGAGAATTTTGGCAATCAGCGCTCATCCCGCTGACTTTTGCTCACGAGCCGCAGGCACTCTCATCAAACAGGTTCACGCTGGCTGCAAAGTCCGCGTGATCTGGCTGACACATGGTGAGACGGACGAGAGTTCTCTGCTATACAAGAAGCGGCCCGGGATTTCCCTAGACGAGGTGCGGCGTATCAGGGAAAAGGAGGCATTTGCTGCTGCCAAGGTCGTCGGCGCCGAAGGACGGATGTTGGGATTCGGCGACAATCCACTCAACATGACACCGGACCGGATGGAGAAATTGCAGCAGGAGATGACGGATTTCAGACCGCATCTTATTCTCACCCATTTCAAGGACGAGCTCACGTACCCGACACACTGGCGGACTGCGCAGAGCGTTATACAGGCCGCGCAACTGGCACATGTTTCGTGGGACATACGGTTTTTTGAACCGAACATTGGCATGGCGACACGGGACGGTTACATCCCGGATCACTATGTGGATATTACGGAGGTTTTCGACCAGAAGGTGGCCGCACTGAAGGAACTAGAAACCCAGCCGGAGCTTGTCGGCAACTACACCATTTGCAACAAATGGCGTGGCCTGGAATGTGGTCGTCCCTATGCAGAGGCGTTCGTTCGTTGGGCCCCCCGGCCGGCGGTAATGGATGTGTTGAGCAGATAGTTGTGGCCGGCGCATCCTGAGCCGCCTGAACGCGAAAGTCGCGGGCGGCTGTGCACAGGAGCGCAGTTTGTTACGCGTGGCCACGGAAAGGTAAATATGCAACGTAGGCAATTGTTGAAGTTGACTGCAACTGCGGGTGCTTTGTATGCCGGTCAGAGCAGCGGGGAGCGGGCAGGTGCGCTTGGACAAAAGGGCGTGATCAAACTGGGTCATAAACACGATCATTCACACACCACGCTGAGGACCATAGCATGCTTCGGTGTTACTCACATTTGCAGCGGCGTATTGTCCAGGCGGTTCGACGAGAGCTGGTCTGTTGAAGGACTATTAAAACTGCGCGAAGCGGTGGAATCTCATGGGATCAAATTGGAGATGTTGGCCCTGCCGCTGAGTTCGGGTTCCATCGAGAACTCTGAGAATCCTAACATTATGTTAGGCAGAAGCCCGGAGCGTGACAGGGAAATTGACAATATCTGCCAGATTATTCGCAACTGTGCCGAGGCGGGTATCCCTTCTGCGAAGTACGCGCTGACAATTCTTGGTGTGATTCGGACTGGATCCGCCCGAGGTCGAGGGGGAGCAACGGAATCTGTTTTCGATTATGCGGACACGAAGCAGGAACCACCGTTTACTGCGGCCGGCTCGGTCAGTGCCGACGAATCCTGGGAGCGGATCACTTATTTTCTTAAGCGCGTCGTGCCGGTCGCCGAGGAGTACAAGGTGAAGTTGGCCTGTCATCCGCAGGATCCGGCCATGCCGCATGGTACGGCCTACCGGGGTGTCCACCGCGTGCTCGGTTCGGTAGATGGGCTCAAACGCTTTGTGGACATTGTGCCGAGCAAGTACCACGGGCTCCTGTTTTGCCAGGGAACCATCTGCGAGTCGATGCGGAAACCGGCCGAGGAAATTTTGGACGCGATTCGGTATTTCGGCAGTACGGGAAAGATCTTTGCTGTCGATTTCCGGAACATCAAAGGAGTGTTTCTGAAATTCCAGGAAACGTTCCCGGATGAGGGCGATGTGAATATGCTAAGGGCATTGCGAGTTTACCGAGAGGTCGGCTACGACGGCATGGTTTTTCCAGACCACGCGCCGCGCATCGACGGGGACGAAGGCGGTAGGCAGGCGTTTGCTTTTTCTTGGGGATACATAAAAGCGCTGATCGATCTGGTTAACAACGGGGGTTAGAGATCTGTGTGGCCGTCGTTAACGTTTATTGACGAATCTGGCGGCTGCCTGTGGGGAACAGCTGTGGATATGAAAGGACGAATGGAATGTCAGGAATCGCGCCGATTTCGGCAGAGAACCGCTATTTTTTGAGCGAAGACGGGGTTACCACCGATCCCATCAGCTGCGAGCGGCCGCTCAGGTTGAAATACTGCGCGAACAGCGAGTGGCGGGAGTCGAAGACCTCAAAGTACATGCCTTGCTACAACGCGTCCACGGGCGCTGTGATTGCGTACGCGCCGCAGTGCACGGCGGCTGAGGTGGAAGAGGCCATTCAGGCCGCTGTGGCTGCGTTTCCAGCATGGTCCGCCATGCCGGTAGGAAGACGCGTGCAGGTGCTCTTCCGATTGAAGGCGCTGGTAGAGAAGCACCTCGAGGAGCTGACGTACCTGGTGGCTAAAGAGAATGGCAAGAGGTGGGACGAAGCCATGGGGGACGTCCTCAAGGTAGTCGAGGTGACCGAGTACGCGTGCGGTGCGCCCCACATCATGAAGGGTGAGGCGCTCATGAACGTCTCGCCCGGCTATGACACAACGCGCTATAACCATCCGATCGGCGTATTTGCGGGCATCGCCCCGTGGAACTTCCCGGCCATGATTCCCCACGGCTGGATGGCGCCAATTTGCATCGCGACTGGGAACTGCATCGTGCTGAAAGCGGCCAGCTTCGTGCCCCAATCCGCTCTGCGCATTACGGAACTTTGGTACGAGGCGGGACTGCCACCGGGCGTGCTTAACGTAGTCACCACCAGCAGGAATGAGGCGGAGATTTTCCTGCGGCATCCCGATATCAGGGGGGTGTGCTTTGTTGGTTCCACTAGCGTAGGCCGGCACATTTACGCGACCGCGGCAGCCAACGGCAAGCGGGTGCAGGCCCTGACCGAAGCGAAGAACCACGCGCTCGTGTTGCGCGA
This sequence comes from Bryobacterales bacterium, assembly GCA_963798455.1. Classification (GTDB taxonomy): domain Bacteria; phylum Acidobacteriota; class Terriglobia; order Bryobacterales; family Bryobacteraceae; genus CAWCTD01. Next base: position 208,609 of record CAWCTD010000003.1, on the reverse strand, counting down.
CTGCAAGCTGGACCGGACGGCACAAGGGATTATGAACGCTTTCTGTGGCTGCGCGGGAGAGCGCTGCATGGCGCTGCCAGTTATCGTCGTGGAGAACGCCATCGCCGATAGGTTGATCCCGTTGCTCGTCAAGTATGCATCCGAAATCAAGCTGGGGCCAGCCTACGACAAGGAGACAGGGATGGGTCCTTTGGTCAACCAGGACCACAAGGATTCCGTCCTGAACTGGATTGAAACCGGCATCAGGGAAGGAGCTGAGCTGATCCTAGACGGCCGGAAGCCGCGGGTCCCCGCGGGCTGCGAGAAGGGCTTCTTCATCGGTCCCACTATCTTCGACAAAGTGACCGAGGAGATGTCCGTCGGGCGCGAGGAGATCTTCGGCCCGGTGCTGTGCATCAAGCGCGTGAACCGCTTCGAGGAGGGGCTCAAGATCATGAACGCTAGCCGCTTTGCCAATGGATCGGTGATCTACACGCAAAGCGGCTATTGGGCGCGCAAATTCGTGAAAGGAACGCACGGCGGCATGGTGGGAATCAATGTAGGGATTCCAGTACCGGTGGGCATCTTCGGGTTCACCGGCCAGAAGCAATCGTTCTTCGGTGATCTTCACATGATGGGCCGCGACGGGTTCATCTTCTACACCGAAAGCCGGAGCGTGACGCAGACGTGGTTCGCTGAAGACCAGGAAGAGCACCGCAAAATAGACACGTGGGATGGAACAATGACCCTGCTTTCGTAGCTCGGTCAGATAATCGAATAAGTTGGCGCCGCACAACCGGCAGGTTTGGATTGACGCCAGGAAGAGGCCGCTCAGTTGCGCCCCATTCAGCGCCGGGTAGAACAACGCAGTGGGCATGTCCGGCTTGAGGAGTGGCCCCCAACGAGGGCCTCCTCAGAATCAGAGTGGAAAATGGAGGCGAACCCGGAGGAAGCACGGCACCGCCGCTCTAAAGAAGGCTATGCCGCCACCCTCGACATCGGCGTGTGCGATAAATCACGGTCTGGCGTTCGATCTGTTGCGGGAGCCTTCATCGCCAAGCGGGGAGACGCTCTGTAGCTCCATGACGATCTCCGGTCGATCCTCGGGTCGAGGGTGAGCTCCGTTGACCAGTTTCCTGGTGATCAGCAGTGGCTGGTTTTGGGGTGACCCCCGAGGAATGCGTGCCTCTCGATTGGCGATTTGTGAGCGATTACTCCTCGGCGCGAACAGGTATTGCCCCGAACGCGGGCATCTGGGTGATTCCCACCTCATGGGAAACCTGGTAGATACGATTTATACGAAGCACGAACGACGCGGATACCCGTGAAAGAGGTGAGCTATCAGGCCTGGGTACACATCACGACAGAGGGAAGCTGGAATCAAAGTGAACGGCTTAACCGACCGCCTCCGAGTTCATCAGCAACTCAACTGCGAACTGTCTGTTTGCGCCTCGGGAGTATGATGCTCCGCTTGTCTCATGCCGGCAGAAATACGGCTCAAGCCGCTCCATAACTGTTTCCATACTCCATTGGACATGGGCCCGCATCGCCTCACCCGCCACACTGCAATCGCGATTAGCCAGTACCTCCATGAGGTTCTGATGACGCCGGTGTGGATGCAAGTTGGGAAAGCCTATACCGCCAGCGCAGAGCCAAGTGGAAGACAGGGCCCTTGTGTGCATGAGTGCCCCACAAAGAGCGGGGCAACGAGTGCACTCGGCGATACGCCGGTGCAGATCCTCGTGCAGGCCAAGGTAGGCGAAACGATTCACCCCTGCCTGAAACGACATTGTGTCCACGCGGGTTGCCAACTCCTGCAGTTCCCTGCGTTCTTCTGCGGTTGCGATTTCGGCGAAAATTCTTGCAGCTTGGACCTCCAGTGCCTCACGAACCACGTAGTGGCCGCGAACATCCTGGCGCGTCGGGATTCGAACGCGAGTGCCAGCACCGGGCCGACTCTCAAGCAGACCTTCGTGCTCCAGGCGCACAAACGCTTCCGAAACCGGGAGGAAACTCATACCAAGTTGTGCGGCGACTTTCCTGCGCGAAATCACTGCGCCGGCCGGTAGTTGTCCGCGAAGAATCGACTCGCGCACAATCACATAAGCTTCACCGGCTAGACCATTGTTCTTGCGAGTTGTCATAATTGGTGAGCTTCCGTGCATGCCTCAAGTTTAGCATGGTGGCTGGATTTCTTCGCCAGGCACGTGCTCATAACCTTGCGGAGCCTTGGGACGCCTTTATTCGTGCGGGTTTGAACGCAATGAGGACGCGTGGGAGGCCGACACCCAATGGGTGAGAAACAAGACCAACCGTTTCAGCTATCGTTCACCAGCTCTCTGAAGGTCGATTTCCGGGGATCGCGCGTTACTTCCGATGGTGGCCTGATTCTGGTGCGCGAGTCGGACGAACGTTTGGGCTTCGGTGAGCTCATCGCCCAACACCTGGCCGACTCACGGAGCGGCGAGAACACTCAATTTCCGCTGGCCGATCTGTTCCGCCAGTCCGTCTACAGTCGGATAGTACTACTGTGTTATAAACGGAACATTCTATGGTAGAATTGTTCTGGGGGAACCAGCCATGGCGCGCCAGGCCCACAACAGAAACGCCTTGCGGCCTACCTTGAGGGCCTGGCGCAAGCCGCAGGGCACGCGGACCGAGTGCTCCCGCTGAAGAACTACTGCACGGGCCTGTTGCTACCGGGCGAGCGCAAGAGTGTGGAGCCGATGGCCGCCCGTTTGGCGCCTGACAACGTCCGCCGCATGCACCAGTCTCTGCACCACCTGGTGGCCGACGCCCCGTGGTGCGACGAAGCGGTTCTGGCGGAGGTCCGCGCCTACGCGTTGACGGCGATGAGGCAGAAGGGACCGATCCAAGCCTGGATCATCGATGACACCGGGTTCCCGAAGAAAGGGACGCACTCGGTCGGGGTGACACGGCAGTACTGCGGGCAGGTGGGCAAGCAAGAGAACTGCCGGGTGGCGGTGAGTCTGTCGGTTGCCACTAACACGGTGAGCCTGCCGGTCGCGTGGCGACTGTATTTGCCAGAAGTCTGGGCGAATGATCGGGCGCGCCGGAGAGAGGCCGGGGTGCCGGACGAGATCGCTTTCGATATCAAGCCGGCGATCGCCCTGAAGCAGATTCGCGCCGCAGTCGCCGTTGACATCCCCAGGGCGCCAGTCCTGGCCGATGCAGCCTATGGCACCGACACGAAGTTCCGCGAGGGGATCACCGAACTGGAACTGCTCTACGTGGTCGGCATCCAGTCCACGGTGACCGTTTGGAAACCGGGCGAAGGGCCGTTGCCAAAGCCCGTCTGGAAGGGGACCGGGCGTCCGCCGAAACTGCTGCCGCGGAGCCAGAAGCATCCACCGGTCTCGGTCCAAGAACTGGCGCTCGCGCTGCCGGCGTCGGCCTGGAAGAAGCTGACCTGGCGTCAGGGTGTGAAGCGAGGTCTTTCCTCCCGGTTCGCGGCGGTACGCGTCCGGCCTGCCCACCGGGACTTCGAGCGGAGCGAGCCGTTTGCGGAAGAGTGGCTGTTGATCGAGTGGCCCAGCAACGAAGCCGAACCAACCAAGTACTGGTTGTCCACCTTGCCAGCTGACACGAAACTTACCGTCCTAGTGGTCTGAGTCACGCAGATCGACCTTTAAGGAGGGCTCTGCGGGCTCGCTTCACCTTCTCCAGGATATCGCCGGCTGAGGCAGTCCAGATGAAGGGTTTGGGGGCCTCGTTGTGGCGGTCGACGTACTCGTCGATGGCCGTGATCAACTCCTCGACATCACGAAAGACGCCCCGGCGGAGCCGGTTGTGTGTCAGATCCCGGAAGAAGCGCTCCACCATGTTCAGCCAGGAGGAACTGGTCGGAGTGAAGTAGACGTGAAATCGAGGGTGACGTGCCAGCCAGCGTTGCACTCGCGGATGCTTGTGCGTGGCGTAGTTATCGGCGATCAGATGGATCTGTTTCTCCGGCGGTGTGGCGTCGTCGATCAACCGCAGGAAGCGCAGCCATTCTTTGTGACGATGCCGCTCCTGACACAAACTGATGACCTTCCCGTCCAGAATATTGAGGGCGGCAAACAACGTGGTCGTGCCGTTCCGCTTGTAGTCGTGCGTCATGGTGCTGCCCCGGCCGCGTTTGATAGGCAGACCGGGCTGAGTGCGGTCCAGCGCTTGGATCTGGCTCTTCTCATCCACACTCAGCACGATGGCGTGCTCCGGGGGATTGAGGTACAGGCCGACGATCGCCTCCAGTTTCTCGACGAACTCGGGATCGTTGCTGATCTTGAAGGTCTCCACCAGATGGGGTTTCAGTCCATGCGTTCGCCAGATCCGCCGAATGCTGGTCTGGCTGATCCCCGAGGCGGCGGCCATGCTGCGGGTGCTCCAATGCGTGGCGTTCACGGGCTTCTCTTGGGTCGTCTTCCGAATGATCCGCTGGATCAGTTTGGCCGTGATGCTGGGCGTGCGACCCGGCCGCGGCGCATCTTTCTCCAGTCCCACCAAACCGGCGCGAAGAAACCGGGCGCGCCAACGTGCCACCTTCTTGGGCGTGATCTTCAAGGCAGCGGCAATTTCCAGATCCTGCTTGCCATCGGCCGCCAGCAGCACGATGCGGGAGCGCTCCACCAGACGAGCCGGGAGCGAACGCGCCCGGGCTCGCTGCTCAAGGGTTTGGCGTTGTTCGGTAGTCAGGATGACGGGGCGGGCGACGCGCATGTTTCGGAACCTCTCCATTGTACAGACGGTCCCGAACAGATATCGGTTTCTATTTATGGCTCAGTACACTAGCGCGGCTGGCGAAGCACCGCTGGATCATCGAGCGCGACTACGAAGAGTTGAAACAGGAACTCGGCTTGGGGCACTTCGAGGGACGCGGCTGGCGCGGCTTCCATCACCACGCCATCTTGTGTATCGCAGCGTATGGGTTCCTAGTGGCCGAGCGGAGCCGTTTTTCCCCCTCCGCCCGCGCTGGCCGGCTGGAAGTACGCACGCCGGGGATTCCGCCCGACTTCCAACCCCGCGGCTCAGCGCGTGCGCGCCGAGCGGCATAATGCCAACTCGATCGCTACACTCCGAATCAGAATTGCGAGAGCGCTTCTCCGGCAGCTCCCCTGTTGCCCGTTTTGTTGTCTTCTTCGTTTATAACACAGTAGTAATAGCAGGCTATGAGGATGTCAATGACGCCGAGCGGCTCTCGCAAGGTCCGACGTTCCGGCTGATCGGTTCCGAACAGATCTGATAGCGTGGGGCGGCGCTGACTTCTCGGCTGAGATCATTCGAGACAGAATTGCTGACCCAAGAGGAAGGACCTCGTCGGGCTGGCCGTGATCGATCGCGAGTTGATCACCGCGGCGGAAACTGTCGAATCTCCGCAGCGGGTGGTGCTGGGCATGGACAGCAGCAAGATTCCGGTCTACGGCCATCAGGAGGATGGCGGCCCGCGTCGGGCAGGCAAATACGTCAAAGGAAGGAGGAGGCCGAGAGGTGTATGAGAAATCGCTTGAAATAAGGCACCTTGGGCTTTTGCTTGCCCGGGTGCAGCTGGCTGGAGCTGGCCCGCTCTTCCGGCTGCCGGAGTCGCTCGGGATGGAAAGGATGAGAAAGACGGCTCCAAAGGACGCGGTTGGATTTATAATCGATCACGCTCAGGAAGGGAAAACGGGAACCCGTATTAAGAATCTCAGCCAGTATACACCGGCCCCGATGGGGGCGGCCGGGTGTATACTCAGTGGCGGCCTTGAAGTCAAAGGCGGCGTATATTTGGGCTGGGGAGGTAGAGCAATGTGGACACGCAGAGATCTCTTGCGAATGGCGCTGGCCGTGCCCGCGGGGTCGTGGCTGGCGAATTTTAAAGCGCTGGCCGCGCCCTTGCGCGGGGCGGTGAAGATCACCGCTGTCAAGGCGCTGCAACTCGATTTCCAGACCGACGGTTGTCTGGTCAGAATCGAAACCGACGCCGGAGTCACCGGATACGGGGAGACCGGCGTGAGCGCCGACATGGCTCGCGCGCGCATCCCCCAGTTGCGCCTAGTGGGACAGGACGCGCTGGCCATCGAGCGCCATTTCCTGGCCATGACCGGCGTGATTCATCCCTTCGCGCCGAGCATCCCCTTGATCAGCGGCATCGATATCGCGCTGTGGGACGTGGCCGGGAAAGTCCTGGGCCTGCCCGTCTGCCGGCTGATGGGAGGCCCCGTACGGGACGCGGTGCCGATGTACTCCCACGGGGATTTCCTGAAAGACATGAACGACCCGGCCTCCTGCCGCGAATGGGCGAAGATGATCCGCGAGCAACCCGAGGGTTTCACGGCTTACAAGATCGAGCCTAGTCAGACGCTGCGCGGCGAGCGAGCGGGCCCGGTGGTGACCACCGCGCAACTGACGAAGATCGCCCGCGGCTTCGCCAACGTGCGCGAGGCCGTAGGCGACGATATTGACATCGCCGTTCACTGCCACAACCAGTGGGACACGCCCAGCGCCATCGCTGTTTCCAGGGCCACGGAGGCCATCCGGCCTCTCTTCATCGAGGACCCGTTGAGCAACGTAGAGTACTGCGAAGGATGGATGGCCATCAAGCGCGCTACGCGGACCCCGATTCTGACCGGAGAGAAGCTGGAACTGGCCAAGCACTACAAGCCATTCATCGACAGCCAGGCGGTGGACATCATTCATCCTGATATCTCCTATGCCGGCGGCATCAGCGGTTGCCGCAAGATCGCCGACTACGCGCAGATGTTCCGCACGCCCATGGCTTTGCATAACATCGGGTCGCTGGTGCGGACCTATGCATCGGTGCACCTCGCCGCATCGATCCCGAATTTCTACCGTTCGGAATGCCGCCTGGGCCGCCCCGGGCGCATGTACGAGAAGATGGCCGCCGACAAACCGCCGGTGATCAAGAACTCCATGTTCCAGCTTCCGGACGGGGCTGGCCTCGGCCTGGAGATCGAACCAGGCTTCATGCGCGAGCACACGCCGAAGGGCGAAGACTGGTCTTAGCGGACTCGAAATCGAGCGCCGCCTTGTGTACAGCACAATCCCTCTCGATAGGGAGGAGCGACGACTAAACGAAGGGACGCTGTGTGTGCTACGCCTGCAACCCTGGCCCCTCCTACTCTCGGCTTGCCCGAGAGCGCCGCAGTTCAGGCGCCGGGTCAGGCCGCTCAAGGTGAGAGAAGCGGACTCAAGATCAGGAGCGTGCGCCTGGTACGAACACGCTCGCGGCGTCCGCCACCACTAAGTCAGGCGCCGACTCCGTGTATGATCCAAGAACTCAGATGCGGCGGATGTAACATGTTACACGCAAGCCCTGGGCTCCAACCTCGCGCCTGCGGTACTCGCGTCGCATGATCCACAAGCTCTTCCAAGAGAGCAAGTGCGGCGTCCTGTCCCAAAAGCGTGAGTCTGGATAAGCGGTTTTGCATCAATGGGTTCTTGGTTCCACACAACACCAATGGCCTGCCCTGATGGCGGTATGCCTCGCTGTGCGGCTTGGCCAAACCTCTGGCACGCCGGATTTGTCAAGACTCCAAAGAAGCAGAGACCGATTCCCTTTTCGGAGCGAGCTCTGACCGCTCACACAATCCGGCATTCCTTCCAAGAGAATGAAGGAATCCGCACCTTCGACATTGCCGAGGATGCCACGCGTGGATCCGTGATGCTGAGGGCACTCACGGAAGGCGCGTTGGCTCACAGGTTCAAGCATCCAAAGTGCCTCAAGTGCCATTACACTTCTCGAATAGGAGCCCAATTTGGAACGGGGTTGAGCACTTGAACGCCACGGGGTACTCGGTGGGATCCTAGGTTACCCCGCGCCAGCATGTCAAACTGCCATTGGCCTGTACCGGCCCCGACACTCCGGACCCACCAACCCCGTAGGCCGCACCACGCCTGCAGAAATCATCAACATTGTCCCAGGCGCGTTCACGCCCTTACTGGGCGAGCAACCGAAGCGCACAGCAACCTACTCTTTGTGGTCGTGATCGCACTGAATCTGACGCTCAGTCAGTGTCCCTCAGAGGTAATTCGCGTGATTTTCCTTCGTCATCGCAGTCGGGCCTCGGCTCATCCGGAAGCAATCACATGAACAGGTAACCCCTTTCCTGCTGCAGATTGACCTTGGCTACGTCTCGCGACTGCCCAGAAAGAGGCTGTGTTGTCGGGCCCCATGAGGTTCTCGGGCTTCACCTCTTTCCCTTGGCCGTTCTAAGCCTGTCGAAACCACAAGGTTTCGAGCAGGGCCTGGACAAGCGCGCCATGAGGAATGGGCTGGTTGGCAGACCGTTTCTGGCGGTGCTGCCGCCAGACTCAATAGCTCCCTGGTCATTCCCTCAACCCGGGCGCGTGCGAGATCGGGTTCCTCCAGATCTGCAGATGGTCATCCAAGACCGGTTTAGCGGCTTTTTGGCATGGCGCCCGGCGGCAGGCTGAATGTTGGGATCGCTTCCTCCCGGTCGGCCGTAGCTGCACGGACAACGCTTGGTCAGAGACCGCTCCGGCAGTATGGAACAACCGCCGACAGCCGATCACCGGACAATCGTTCCGAAAGGAACACCTTTTGAAACGCCCCGGCGGGCGCCGACCAGTATCCCACTTCCTCATTCCTTCAGACAGGGGACACAACGGGGATTCGGAGCGCCTTCAGTCGACAAGAACCCTGTCCTCGTGGTCGGCGTGCGGAAACGCTCGCTGCAGCTCGCGAGCTCGGGCCCACCGCTCAGCGTTGTCGCTCCCGATTCCACGCGCGATCTGAAGGCCCACCCGGCGTGCGCAGCCCCACCGGTCGACTCCACTCCGACCCACCCTCCAGCACCCAACGGCACAATCGGTTTTCGGGGCGGTCACCCAGCCCTATCTCCTTCCGGATCGGGAAGTTGGATGTGAACTGACGCCACTGGCTAGCAGCGCTTCGCGGGCAGGGCTGGCTGTGGTCTCTGGCGAGTCGCACACGGATTGGTACAGCTTGCCGCAAAGATTTGCTCGTGCTCGAAGGCCCGTATGTATATACACAATACATAGTATTAGATGTTGCGCCGGACTCCCAGTGCCCCTGTCACCCATTGGGTCGCCTAGCAGTACGACCACTGCCAAGCCGCATGCCCCCGGCGCCGGGGACACCCTCCAAGCGAACGGCAAGTCGCCGCTCTCAGCCGCCCCCCTGCTTTCCGGGAGGAGATGCAGATCGAACAACGCAGTCAATAGCATTCTGCTCGGACCCAGCAGCAGAACCGTTTCACGAGCGAGACGCCGGGTGATCCTGCACCCACCAGCATTGTGTCGGTTCCCTGTCCACGGCTTCTGGCGGGCCGGACAGACCGCCCGCCACAGGTCTTTGCAACCCCCACCGGCTCGCGCCAATCTGCTCGACAGATTGCCGATCTTCTGGCTGAGATCGGGGCCAAATAATTACTAATTAGTAATTAGGAGTCGGTGTCCTGCAGTCCCATACGGACCGCCTGTGAGGCATTCCCTGCCCCAGCGCACCTCCGGCTAGGTTGCCGACTTGGATGGACCCGGGGCAGGTACCCCGAGAATACGTCCTAAGGCGATGGCGCGTCTGCGTGCACAGCCACCCCGATAACCGCCGAGTAGGATTTCCGAGCCCAGCCAGACCGATAGGCGCACCCCGTTCCAACCGGGGGCCGGACTGCCTGGCGTGCGACACACCGGGGAGTTCCCACTGCCTCCAGCGTGGCATCTGGTAGGTGTCTCTTCCCCTGCGGGACACCCCATAAGACCTTTGCGACGGGCTTTTGGAACGCTGCCAACACCCTTCCGGACACCCACTTGGTCTGTTGGCTGCGGGGCAGCCGCCAGCCCGCCTGTGGGGCTTCCAAGCGATCCGGCCCCTGGCCCTCCGAGTAGGAAGGCAGGGCACCCCCGCCCGCCCCCGGCCCTGCCCTGAGGTACTCAAAGCGGTCAGCGCGACGAGGTTCTCGTCTCGGCGGTCGGCGGACCGATTCCGTCCTTGTCTCGTTTTCCATGCTTGTACACGCTCTCGGGTGACCGCCGAAGGGGACGGGCGCACCCGCCGCTGAAAATATCCCCGGGCTGGACGTCTCAGGTGTTTTTCGGCCAGGAATTTCTCGCGATTTATTCTGGCTCTGATTCCCTCAAACGAAAAGGTTTATGGCCTGAGCGGCGACAGCCTGCCTTGGCTGGCATTTTCCATACTTATATAAGTACAGAATTCAGGGCCGCACCGCCGGCTTTCGCGTTAGAGGGCACGGTGGTCCCTTTAGGGCGTGACACCTGTGTGTAGCGGCGGTGTAGTCGACAAGCTGGTCTCGGTGCCCTACGGAGGGCGCTTTTTGGTCTGCGCTGCAAGCCAGGCCGGCGAGTGTCGGCGTGTGCGCTATCGAGCAGTCTTCTGCTCCTCCGCCCACTGCTTCCGCTGAGTTCTGGCAATCCGCTTCCGCGGCGGCTCTTTCTCTTCACCCACAGCAGTCTGAGGCGCCCGGAACGCCCTCGTTGCGGCCGACTCTCCTGCTCCTGGTTCTACAAATACGTACCGTGTGCGTATGGTATAGTCCGGGTACTTATCCCAGGGCTGGGAAGGCATCCAGCATTTGATCCGACTCACGCGCTCTTAGAGTGGGCACCCCACGAGGATCCTGGAAGTGCAGGGTTGGCCTCCTCGAGTCTGCCAAGCTGTTCGAGGACCTCAACCGGTTGCCGGTACATGTCAGCCAGCTCGCCGGGTTGAAACGGCATCTTACCGAGCGGCACAACGGCCCGTCCCAGCCGGACCATCATTTCGGGAATGTCTGCCTCCGGGAATCCCTGGAACCTTCACGCTAAAGTACCTGCTGAGAATCGCCTGAATCGCTCTCTCGCTACCCCTCGCGGCTGAGCACGCCGAGATCTCTGCCGAGCTGGAGGCCCAGCGGCAAGAGCGCACAGGATACGTCGCAATGGAGACGCAAGTCGCTCTCCACAATCGACCCGCAATCGCCGGCCTGGGAGTCAAGTCGGCTAACCCTGGCTTTGCTGTTCTCTTCGAACACGGAACCCGGCCCAGTTTACGGGCGACCACCTGCGATGCCTGCACTCCTCCCCTGGTGCTGCTTCCACGATTCGTGTCATTGATCATTGGGCATGTCCGATAGAACGTCCGGGAAGGACTTTTGGAACGCCGTCAGCAGCCTTCCAGACACTCGCTTGACTCTTCTGAGACTGCGGAGTATCCGCCAGCCTCCGGTAGGGGCTCCAAAGGGCTGCACTCCTCGGCACGCTGGGTGGGTGCACGGTTCAGGGCATGAGGCCGCCTCCAAAGGCGTCCACCCGGGCCCTGCTGAGTGGTCCCTGCGCTAAGACCACCGGTGCTGGCGAGGTGGTGGGTGCGCGGCGACTGTGTGCAGGACTGCGTGAGATGACATCGGAGAGCAAGAGGTGGTCGGGCTGAGCCTCACTGGTGAGTAGATCGAGCCAGCACAATCGGAAAGGGTGTCCGGCGGGAAGCAAAAGGCAGTGCATGGTGGATCCGATTTCCAGAGCGCGGCGTAGCCAGCATCTTGAAGCGAGAATTGCACCGCGGCTGCTCTCGACGACCATCTCAGACACGCACGGTGCTTGTTGACTTGTCCCGGCCGTTCGTGGCCTCACCCTCAGCCTCACGACGAGCGAGAATGGGGTTAAACCGGCGATTCGTAATGCGCGAGGGCGTGGTCGCAAGACCGTTGCGGAGATGCGGTCCTTTTGGGACTAAGGGACAAACTGAGTGCTACGGCGCGCTTGCCGAAAGCAGTCGGGCAAAGGCGGGCGAGCACTGCGCGGATGTGATGTCAGCAAGTGGGGACCTGAGCAGGGAGGCCAAATCAAAATGAACGATCGGCTCCTTGACCCACTCGGGCTTCTGCTGGCGATGAGCGGCAGACTTCCTCCCGTTCCTCTGACGCAAATCGACTGCGACGAACTGACGGCATACTTGTTGGCCTTGGCGTTCTCCCTGGACATGCCTGCGGAAATCGTGACGGTCGCGGCGGATCCCACCCGCCCAAGTCAATTCACCCATATCTATCTCCGATTCCAGCACCCACAGGGCAGCAAGATCCCCTTCGATCTCACGGCTGGCCCCTACCCGGGGCACGAACCCTCCCAGGTCTACCGGCGCCGAGTCTGGACCCTCGGAACACCGATCGAACTCTCGGACTTTCCCGAATCCGACCGGGCTGCAGCGCAAGCCGTGGCGGCGGTCATCGCCACGGCTCGAGCTGCGGCCTCGCAACCCGCATTCCAGTTCTTCCTGAAACACCTCGCCCGGTGGCTGCTGGAAGGGCTATCCAGCTTGATCTTGCAGGAGCAGGAGCGACGGAGGGAGACCAGCCCGGAGTTCCGGGGATCTTTCGGCGAAGGCGAGACCCACGCCCCGGGTTTCTTTCGAGATCGGGGTGGGGCCGACCTTCAGGCTCTGCGTGAATGGTTCGCTCGTTGCATGACCGAACTGGAAGCCGATCGAGTAGACGTCCGGAGGCTGCTCGAAAGCGGGCCGGCACTCGGCACCCCGGAGTCCACGGCCGCCCAGACGGTCGAGGGGAGCAGGTTCATGCTCGAGCACCTCTTGGCCCGGGTCGCCAGTTTCGGCCAAGGTCGAAGCTGATCCGCAGAGGACCTCTGACCTCTGATTTTGTATACATTGACAAATTTTGTCGTTATTGTCATACTGAGAGGCGATGGCGACTCCTGTGATCGCAAGGCGTTTTGGCAAGCTCCTAAAATCGCTGCGACGGCGTAAGCCGATGACCTTGACCGAGCTGTCGGAGGCCTCCGGCATCGATGCCGGTAACCTGTCCCGTATCGAGCGCGGCGAGCGAAAGGCTCCGAGCCTCCCTCGGCTCTTAGGCATCTTGAAAGCCCTGGGCATCGAGGAGGGTTCTCCCGAGTGGCACCAGTCTCTCGGCGCGGCTGCCAAGGATCGATTCGAGACTTTGAAGCACGGCAGGTTCACCTACCTCGGGTGGGAGAACCCGCTGCACGGATTGCAGGCGCACGATGCCGAACCGCGCCAATTCACTTTGACTGAAGCGGCCGTGGAGATTGGGAGGATCTCGGCTTCGCAAGGTGTGAAGAAGATCACAGTGAAGTCCGCAGACGGCTCGGAGTGGTATTTCCCAATCCAGGAGGAGGATGGGGAGCCGCCCCAGGGATAGCTCCGATGACGTCCTCCCGTTCCAGCGAGGTACGGCCGGTTCCCATTGACCCGCACTTCTCCCCACAGTTCTACGCCGAGCTGTGGGGTTTGAGTGTATCGACGGTCACGCGCTGGTTTCAGGATTTGGCCGGCGTTCTGAAGTTGAGCAAACCGACGAGAAACGGCAAGCGCACCCGGGTGGAACTGCGCATCCCCTTCTCCTTGGCGATGCGGGTCTACCAGGAGCACTGCCGATGAGGGTAAACTGGGCGCCATGCTAATGCTTCAAAGGCGGCACTCAGCCAAGTGTCGCCACAGACACAGAGGACCCAACTTCACCAAGTGCCGTTGCCCGGTCTGGGCCAGCGGCATTGTCGACAACAAACGCGTTCGCTTCGCGCTCAAGACGCGCGATTTGCGCCGGGCCGCTCACCGCCTAGTGCAAAAGGAACAGCAAGGCTCCGCGCGCCCGCGGCAGCGGCTCGCCGCGGCCGTGGAAGCGTTTCTGGCGTTCCACGAAGGACGTGGGGATGAGACCAAACGGAAGTACAAGCGGCTTCTCGGCTACCTCCTGGACTACTGTTCCGAGCACAACGTTGAGTTCCTCGACCAGGTGGCCGAGGTGATCGACGGATACGACCGCGCCCGGGCCAAGCAGAACTGGACTTGGACCAAGGAAGTCGAGCTGCTGCGACAGTTCTTCAACTTCTGCGTGGATCGGGAATGGATGACCAAGAACCCGGCGAAGAGGCTGAGCCGGCCAAGGCTGCGCGAAGCCAACGATGTTACACCATACACGCTGGAGGAGATTGTCAGGATGTTCGCTGCCAGCCTCCAGATCGGCAGGACCGCCTATGAGCGGCTTCGCGCCCATGCCATGGTGCTGTTGCTGCGTTTTGCCGGCTTGAGGATCAGCGATGTGGTGACGCTCTCCCGGGACCACATTCGAGGGAACCGCCTGGAGAGGCGTGCCATCAAGAACGGGCGCTGGATCCGCTTGGAACTGCCGGCCGTCGTTTTGGAAGCGCTTGAGAGGCTGCCGCGCCCGAAGGGTGCGCCCGAGGATTGTCAGCTATTCTTCTCGAGCGGCAACGCCAGTCTGCGAAGTTCGGTGAAAGGCGCCCAGCGGACGCTGGCTGCCGTGTTCAAGCGTGCCGGTGTGGAGCGTGCTCACGCTCATCGCTTCCGCCACACGCTAGCATCAGAAATCTTAGGCAAGGGCGGGACGATCGAGGATGCGGCCTACATCCTCGGGGACAGCCCCGCCACGATCCGCCGGCATTACGCGAAGTGGACCCCGGAGTATCAGAGTCGGCAGGACGCGATTCTGCGGATGGTTCATGGCACAAATCTGACACAGGCAGAAGAGCAGGCCGTATCGTGATGATTCAAAAGGGATTTATTTGGTGGCCAGGGACGGAATCGAACCGCCGACGCCAGCCTTTTCAGGGCAGTAGTCAGCCGATCTCATCTTGTTGATTCTACTTACCTTCTCCACGTCTCCTACCACTTTTCCCACCCATTTATTGGAACAGTAATGGAACAGCTTTCCTGGAACACCTCAATTCACTACGACCGGCTCCACCAGGCGACCCAGATTCTCCACGACCCTCCGCTGCGATTCCGGGACAAACTGCTGGTAAATGTCCAACGTCGTGGAAGCCCTCGAGTGTCGCATTAGGCCCTGGGCATCCTTCACATCGGCGCCCGCCATCTTGAGCCACGTCGCGAAGCTCCGGCGCAGCACCTGCCAATTTACCCACCCGATACCCAACTTCCTGGCTGCCGGCTTGATGTGACGCGCCAGGATGTTGTTGTCACGCATCGGCCCACCTTTCACCGGTGACGGGAACACCAGGTCATCCGGTCCGGCCGACCTGACTGCGGCATACCTCCTCACCGCCTTGCCAGCCGCCACCGTGACCACAAGGGTCTTCAGCCTGTGGAGTCGGTGGATGACCGCCGCGTTAACCGGGATCGTCGCACTGCTGGCTTCGGTTTTCGGGACGCCCCAGTCTCCCCGGCAATAGCGCTGCTCCACTGTGATCGAGTCTTCGTGGATGTTGCGCCACCGCAAGGCGATGAGCTCACTCACTCGAAGTCCCGTGTAGACCGCCACGAACACCATGCTGGCGTATGGCTCAGGAAGCAACGCCAACAAAGCGAGGAACACAGCCGGAGTGATGAACGGCTTGGACCGCTTGCCTGTCTTCGGCGGCGGCAGCCGTAAGCCCTCCACCGGGTTCTTCACCAAGTATCCATACTTGACCGCCGAACCTAGAATGCTGGACAAAACGTCCCGGATCTTGTCCTTGGACTCCTGAGACAAGTCCGACTCCGCCAGACCGGATAGATACCTTTGGTTCTCCAGCGGTGTCAGATCCCGCAGACAGCGTTGGCCGAAAGCCGGGATCAGGTAGATCTTGATCACGCTCTCGTAGCGCTCCTGCGTGGTTGTAGCCAGCAGCGGCATCACCGTCGGTTTGTAGACGTTCTCTACGTAGGTCTCAAAGGTCATCGCCGACCCGATGGTTAGCAGCCCCTGGTTCAGCGGCCGCAGATGCTCGGCCGCGATCTTCCTCACCTCCCGTTCCGCCATGTCCGCCGGCGCAAGCTTGACTCGTTTGCGTTTTCGCGTCCTCCTTCCATCGATGAACTCGTCCTGCCACGAGAGCAGGTACCACCACCGCCCCTCCCGTTTAGGTTTGGGGTCCTGAAATCTTCGACGTGCCATCTTCTCGCAATCTCCTCTCGATGGCTCGCCGAAGTTTGTCTCGGTCCCAAACATACCATGCCCTGCGTCGGATTGGGGCAGCGAATTTGGTACGGGAACCAGCATCAAGGTCGCCAGTCCAACTTCCATTCTCCAGGGAAACTTTGAGGGAGAATAGGTGGTTCAGGAGGTGTCTTAATGAGCCAGATGCCCCCGTTCAGCCCGGATCCGGCGGAGGGCTGGATCTCAAGTGAGGTGTTGAAACTGCCGGCGCAAAAGCTGAATCCTTCGGAGCGGGATGCCTTTCTGGAGTACGTTTTCTCGCTGATTGCCAAGCGTCCTCGTGCTCTCCGCCTCCGGGACGGAGCCGGAGTCGCCCGCTATCTCAAAACGCTTGCCTGGGAGATGGAGCCCGGACCACGGCGGTATCTGTTAGATCGACTGGCAGACGTTATCTGGAGAACCCTGTTCCAGTTTGCGCCGCTACCCATGAGCGAGCGCCAGAGGGTAGTTGAGTTCCTGCAAGAGCACGCCGATACATATCTGGCAGCATTCGACATCGAGGCGGCTGTGAAGTGGGTCCAGGAGTCTGCTGAGCCGCCGCCGGAAGCCGGTTCTGCCCGCCCGCCTCATCTGATGTCGCGCCGCTTGTCCGCAAGCGGCACCGGGAACCCACAACTACGCGACGACCTGTCGGAGCGGGTCTACGCAGCCTATCATGCCCTCCGACGAGCGCGTGTTCACAATGCGCGTGGTCGGATCGCTTGTGTACTGAATCAGAAGGGGTTCACCACCCAGCCTCGCGGGAGAACTTCTAAGCGGTGGGGCTCATACGAGGTGTATGAGCGGGTGAAGCACTACGAGGCCGGAGTGAAGACGAGATTAAAGAGGCTGCTTATGAGACAACAACAGGAGGCTCCGCTTCCTGCGAGTCAGGCCGCGAGGTTGGCCAAGCAGATACCCGATCAGGCAAGACGGTCGGCACACTCGGCGGTGGACAAGTGGATTTACCTGTTCCATTCGAGCCAGCGCCAGGAAGTTCCCGAGCGGCGGGATACGGACTGCCAATTTCCGGGATGAGGGCACGAGCGAGCTTCCAATAGGCAGTCTCAAGATCTGGGGGCGACCGCGTCTCGATGGCACTGCTGCGCGCGAGTCCGGCCCACTACCGCCGCGCACGCGCTGTTCAGTGGTCATCAGCAGTTTGGGCAACGGCTCCAAGACACACCGATTGTGGTATGTTGATGCCGGCCGCAAGGCCAAAAAGGAGATTGTGGTCTATTGGGCATGCTCAACGATCAAAGACACGAATCGAGGAGCAGCACCAGTGGAGGAGTGCAGGCATCGCATGTGCTGACCCGTGAATTGGGCCGGGTTCCGTGTTCGAAGAGAACAGCAATGCCAGGGTTAGCCGACTCGACTCCCAGGCCGGTGATTGTGGGGTCGAATGTGGAGGGCGACTTATGCTTCCATTGAAAGGTATCCTGGGCACTCTTGCCACCGGGCCTCCAGTTCGGCAGAGCTTTCGGCGCGCTCGGCCGCCAGGGCGGTGAGAGAGCGATCCAGTCGATCCTCAGCAACTACCGTGGGGTGAGGGTTCCAGGGATCCTGAAAACAGACATTCCCGAAGTGCTGGTCCGGCTGGGACCGGCCGCGGTGCCGCTTGGCAAGATGCCGTTTCACGCCGGCGAAACGGCTGCCATTTACCGGCAACCGGTTGAGATTCTCGAACGGCATGGCAGACTCGAGGAGATCAACCCTGCGCTTCCGGGGTCATCGTGCAATGCCCACTCTAAGAGTACGTGAATCTGATCAAATGCTGCATGCCTTCCCAGCAGCCCTGGGATGCGTACCCGGGTTATACCATACGTATACGTAACGTATTTGCAGAACCAGGAGCAGATAGGTCGGCTCCGTCGAAAGCGCGCCGGACGCCTCAGACCGCCGTGGGTGAAGAGAGAGCCGCCGCGGGAGCTGAGCGACGCTGCCTCCGAGCACATTGCCACAGCTCAGCGGAAGCGGTGGGCGGAAGGAGCAGACTGCTCGAGAGCGCACACCGCAAGCATGGGTTGTCCAAGTCCAAATCAGCTCTCCGGCCTGGCTTCCAGCGCACACCAACACCAAAGCGCCCCTCGTCAGGCACCGGGACCAGATTGTCGACTACCCCGCCGCTAGACACAGGTGTCACGCCCTAAAGAGACCACTGTGCCCCCTAAGCATATTCCAATCGAAGGATGAGCCTGAAGGATGATGGGGGCTGAGCAGTCTGGGCTCCTTTCTGTGAGTGTGTAAGTGTCTCGGAGTCGGGGCTGTGGGAATGTGGGAATCGCGGCAGCGATTTCCAAGGGCGGTGGGCAAAGAGGGAAACCTGGTGTTGGTTTTCCTCTTTGTCCACGGCCCGGCATTTCCACAGCCTTTTCTCATGCGCTCTTCCTTCGTTGGAAGCTGGCGAATAGCTTCTGTTTGGCGGTCTGCATCCGGCGGGCTGCCGCCGTGTCGGTTTCGGCTCGCTCGATCTCATTGAGCCTTTCGATGGTCACCCCCGGCCGGAGGGCGCGCACCACCCCGGGCAACTGGCGCAAGATCTCCCAGGGCGTGGCGTACCAGCGGTACACCCTGCGTTGCTTGCCCTTGGCTCCGGTCTCCACTTCGGGCACGCCGCAGGGCCGGTGGAAGCTCAGGTAGGGATTGAAGTATCCCTCGTAGAACTCCTCGATCGCCTGCGCATGGCTGGAGTCGATATATCCGTAGCCCATGTGCTTGCGCACCACCGCGCCGTTCTTCGCCTCCGCCAAGCCGTTGTCGTTGGAATGCCGCGGCCGCGACTTGGTCTGTTGGATCAGCAACTTGTTGAGCAGCTTGGCCACCGTGTGGTTGATGAACTCGCTGCCGTTGTCGGAATGGAAGCCGCGGATGTGAAACGGAAACTGCCGCAGCATGGCTTCCAGCACCGGCTGCAAGTAGGCTTCGCTGATCTGCTCGGCCGCCCCCACCACCTGCCACTGCGTGACCTCGTCCACGGCATTGATGTGATACGCCCCTTTCACGCCTCCCAGATCCCCCTGGTGCACCGTGTCCACCCGCAGGTAGCCCGGTCGTCCGTCCGGCTCTGGCCGGCGCCGTTCGCCAATGGCCACCTGCACCGGCCGCGTTTTCTGGTAGACCACCCGCTTCTGCCGGTACGTCCGGCTCTTGCGCAGGTTGTAGATGTGGGCCATCGAAATGGCCGCCAGCCGCTCATAGCGGGGGTCCTTGAAATCGTACCGCGCCCGCTGCAGGAGCTTCTGCGTCGCCGGGCCGCTGAGCGTCTCATGGGCCTGGTCGACTTCGGCCAGCAACTCGATGTCGGCTAGCCTGTAGCGGCAAGCAAAGCGGTGGCGCCGGTAGAGCGCCTCCTTGACCTCGCCGCTGTCGCCGTACTTGCCGATCAGCCGCGTCACCTGCGCCCGGCTCAGCCCGGACATCTTCGCCACGTAACGTCGCAACAGTCCCTTCGCCTCCCGACCGCATTGCCCATAGCGCTGCTGCTTCAATGTCCGCGTCACCCAGTCATAAACCTCCCGCCGGTTCTTGCCCTCGAACCGAACCGGCTCGCTGGCCTCCAAAAACGCCCGGATCTGCTCCAGGCTCATTGTGTCCCGATCCTGCATGCTGACAATCAATCTCCAGCATGCCCAACCTCCCCGCCTTCAGGCTCATCTTGCGTTAGAAACACACCCTTCCTTCAGGCTCATCCTGCATTAGACAAGACTCCCTAACGCGAAAACCAGCAGTGCCCCGTATAATACATAGTATATAAGTATTGAAAATGCCAGCCAAGGCAGGCTCCCGCCGCTTAGGCCATAAACCTTTTCGTTTGAGGGGATCAGAGCCGGAATGAATCGCGAGAAATTCCTGGCGGAAAAATACCCAAAACGTCCAGCCCGGGGATATTTTCAGTGGCGGGTGCGCCCGTCTCCTTCGGCGGTCACCCGAGAACGTGTTCGAGCACTGAAAACGAGACGGGGACGGAATCGAACCGACGCCAGCCCTTTCAGGGCCTCTTGCCGACGACTAGAAGTTCTTTAGAATCAGTGTGTTTAATTGACCCACAAGGACTTGTCAACGCTTAGTTGCACATCGGTCTAAGCTGGTTTGGGTTCATTTCTGCCGTACGATGTACCCTTATTGTTCCTTGCCCGCGCAACCAGCGACGCCGAATTGCGGCCGTTCACCCCAGAGCAGCCCGCTTGGTTCCCATGAGCTGGCGCCTGTCAAGACTCTGTGACCTTCGGCGATTTGTTCACCTCGGCTCTGTCAGGGCACCGGCAAGCCCTGCCCTGCGAACGTGAGCGATCACATGTCTCGATCCCTTCTTCGCCAGCGAGTCCCTTCCCCGCGCTTATGTATATATATTACATGTATCATTGCGCTCCAAAGATTTCTCTAGTTAGGGGAACGCCGCCGGCTCGAGGGGGCCCATTGAAAGAGCGGCCCAGTTCTGCCTCTTCCAGGCTCTTCCAGAGCCCAAGACTCCCGCCTTTCTGACCGATTCCACGGCCGCCTATCGATGTCAACTTGCTTTGCCTGCCGCATTCTCGTCCGCCGGCGGGGGCTCCTCCGCCCCACCGGCGCCGGGCTCTCTGACTCCAAGTTCGTCACGATGAACTCCACTCGAGCGGGCCACTCTCGGAAGAGGAACTTGACCTTTGCCAGCACATACCGCGCCGTCTCCCAATTGGCCACCTGCTTCAGAAGGCTCCTTTAGCAAACCACCGGTTTCCGGTGAGGCATCACCCACCGGAGGCTTCCGGCCGTGGAGGAACTCGGAGTAGACACCCTCACCATCGGACATGAGTCAACGAGCGTCGGAGGGTATTGGTGCGGCGGGGCCATGAGAATGCAGCTCCTGGCAGCCCGGACTAGGCGGCGGGACCCCCGAGGATGGGCTGATGCTCTCTGCCTCTTTGGAGGCGTTCCAAAACTCCGTAGCATGCGCTCTGCGAAACGGTGCGGACATGGAGCACTTGTCGGTTACCGTCGACCCGTTTCAAAAGGTGTAGGTTGCGAAACGGGCCACGGTGACGTTGGCCACACCGAATTACCTTCAAACGGGCTTCCCCGGTTCTAGAACCCCTTGCGATTCGTTACAGCCGTACTGTGCAGTACCCCTCAAGATTGAACCTGTTCTTCCGATATCCACTGTGATCGGATCGAATTAGGGGACCTACGGCAGACGAACGCGGGCCCGGAGAAACGAATGAAATTACGGCCTACACGGTGGTTGTTGCCGATTCTGGGCGTGGCGCTTCTGGTTTCCTCGACGCAGACCTGCTACGCTGAGACCCACAAACCGTCCAAGAAGCTCTGGCTGGTTTCAGTCGCGGCTTTGGTGGCGGCAAATGTATTCGACGTCCATTCCTCCCTGGGTCGATCCGAAGCGAATACCCTATTGCGCGACGCCCAGGGCCGGTTCAACCCTCAGCGGGGGCTTCTAATCAAGTCCTCGGCGTCTGGCGGTTCCTTGCTGCTGCAGGTGCTTCTGTTCAGAATCCGGGGGGGGGAAGATCTCTACAAGCCCGCAGCTATAGCCAATTTTGGGTGCGCAGGCGCAATCGGAAGCATCGCGCTCCACAACGCCAGGATCTCGACGCCCAGAGCCACGCCGGATTACCTGCAACCCCGCTGAGGCCAACTCGGTGCGACTTCCGGTTCTCGTCGGGACGCGGCATGTCCACGAGAGCCGGTTCTCCTGTCATCAGACTGAACAGCGCCTCAAGATCCGCAAGGAACAGTGCGCGTTCCGGTTCCTCCGCGGAAAGCGGAGGCAAATCCCGATAGGCTTGGACGCGCGCCCAGTCTGGCGACGCAG
This sequence comes from Bryobacterales bacterium, assembly GCA_963798455.1. Lineage (GTDB taxonomy): Bacteria > Acidobacteriota > Terriglobia > Bryobacterales > Bryobacteraceae > CAWCTD01. The sequence goes on along the minus strand of CAWCTD010000003.1, from coordinate 186,934 downwards.
TACGCCCTTCGTCCCCCAAGCCCGAAAGGTAGAGATCGAGGTCGGCTTTCTTTTGTTCCAAATTCAAGCACAGCCACTCGTCGAACGTCTGGCGGTGGCTTTCTCGCAAGATCCGATCCGCCTCAGTGTCGCCGACGGCTTGTGACAGGCCCCGGTGGTTGTAGCGGCCAGTGTTCCGATCGAGCAACGAGGAAAAATACACCAGGCGGCCAAACCGAGTCCCTATATGAGCTACCTCGCTTTTCAGCCACCGGTCCGCTAGTAGGCCCAAGCTTCTCTGAGATTCCGCACAATTCATGACGGTCCCCTTACGGAATCTATAGCTCAGGTGCAACGCAGGAGCAATCAGCGGACTACCCAAAGGGCTGTAGGAACTTGCTGACCATCGCAACCCACAGCCAGAGTGCCCGCCTCATTGCCTGTTGATGCAAAGAAAGCGATCCAACTCCGGCCGCCCACGGGTGTACTATCTCTCATGAGGGAACATTACCCATGCCAACCTCGAATCTCGAGCCCATTCTGGAAAGCCTCGCGGAGGGTGTTGTCGCGATCGATCGGAGAGGACGTTTCCTCTTCGCGAACGCTTCCGCGGAAAGGATTCTAGGCAAGCCCGTCGGCGGAAACGCGGCGGATCTGGTCGAGCGGTTTGGCCTCTTCCAACCGGATATGGTCACTCCCTTGCCGGCAGAGGACCCTCCGCTAATGCAGGCTCTGCGAGGCGATTGCGTCGATTCGGCGGAACTATTTGTCCGGCATGAAGGGCTGGGCGAGGGTATTTGGATCGATGTCAGCGCCAGACCATTGAGGGGGGCCGACGGAACCGTAAGCGGCGCCGTGGCCGCTTTCCGCGACGTCACGGACCGGAAGCAGATCGAGGCCGCACTTGGGAAGAATGAGAAGCTGTATCGGCAGGTCGTCGAGAACACCAAGGATGGCGTCTTGTTGGTCGACGTTGACCACCGGGCGACCTTCGTGAACCGGGGTCTGGCTAGGATGCTCGGGTACAAGCCTAAGGACATTCTGGGGCGTGGCTTCGGTGACTTCGTGGCAGACGATGATCGCGGAAGAGTGGCGCACCTGATGGAACGGTGGAACCAGGGACGTGGGGAAGAGTGCGAACTGCGCTTGCTCCGCAAGAGTGGCGGTGTTATCTACGTACTGGTCTCGGCCACCCCCGCGCTGGACGAGTGCGGCCGCCTTGCCGGTTCGCTTGTGACGCTAGCCAATATCACGGGTCTGAGAGTGGCGCAAGAGGCCCTCCGCGAATCTGAGGAGAGGTATCGTACCCTGTTCGACACAATGGCACAAGGTGTGATCTATCTGAACACGAAAGGTGAGATCACTTCCGCCAACCCCGCGGCTCAACAAATCCTCGGCTTGACCGCGAGGCAGATGCGCGCCAGAGGCCCCTCCGATCCTCGATGGCGCAATGTGGACTCGGAGGGCCGTCCGCTCTCTGACGAAGCCCACCCCGCTATGGTTGTCCTGAGGACCGGCCAAGAGGTGCGTGACTTCATCATGGGGGTCTTCAACCCACTCGAAGACCGGCGCCGGTGGATTGATGTTAGCGGCATTCCACAGAACCGGTCCGGGGAGGCAACGCTTGACCAGGTCTGTATTACCTTTCAGGACATCACGAGTCAAAAGGAGACCCAGGACTCGCTACGCGAGCAAAAGGATGTCCTCCAGACGATTCTGGATCATATCCCGGTAATGATCTTCCTACGTGATCCCGCCGGCCGGCTGAGAGTCTCCAGCAAAGAATGGCAACGAGTGTTTGGCCGGCCTCTTGAGGATGCGAGCCTGTCCGAGTCGTTCGCACGCCTGTTTCCCGACCCGGACCAGCGCCAGAGGATCACAGACCATGTCTCGGCGGCAACCGGGGAGTGGGGCGATTTCCGGGCAACGGCCTGCGACGGACGGACGGTGGATATCACGGGTTCCGCGATCAGGCTCTCCGATGACACGGTCATCTACATCGCGCGAGACATCACGCTGCGGAAGGGAGCTGAGGCGCGCCTGAAAGCCAGTGAGCAGAAGTTCCAGGCGCTAGTCAAGAACTCATCGGAGTCGTTCTCCATCATAGACACTGCCGGCCAAGTCTTGGAGTACTGGTCGCGGTCAGCCGAGCAGAACCTCGGGTACGACGAGGAAGAACTCAAGGGGCAGTGCGTGTTTGATCTTGTCCATCCTGACGACTTGCCGAGGCTCACGTCAACGCTCCGGGAATTGGCTAAATCACCGGGCGCGAGCATGTCCGCAGAGTGCCGCTTCCTGCATAGAGACGGTTCCTGGCGATTCCTCGAGGTGGTGGCCACCAATCTCACTCATTTGGAAGAAGTTTCTGCCATTCTCGTCAATTCGCGAGATGTGACCGACCAGAAGCAGGCTGAAGGACAACTCCGCGCATCGCATAAGCGGTTGCGGGAGCTCGCGGCGTACCTGCAGGCCGCGCGGGAACGAGAAAGGGTGCGGATCGCCCGTGAGATTCACGATGAGCTGGGCCAGATGCTGACCGTCCTGAAGATGGATCTGGAAGGCATGGCGGCGGGTGTTCCCGCGGACTGCGAGTCCCTCCCGGAGATCCGCCGGCGCGTCGAGCGGATGTCCGAACACCTCCAGGCGAGCATCCGGTCGGTGAAGAGGATTTCCACGGAGTTGCGGCCCGGCGTGCTGGATCACCTCGGTTTGATCGCCGCAATGGAGTGGCAGGCTCAGGATTTCCAGTTGCGGACGGGAATCACGTGCATGATTCGTGAAATGCCCAGGGACTTGAGCATCACGTCGGTCCAATCCACGACGATGTTCAGGATCTACCAGGAGATCCTCACGAACGTCGCTCGGCACGCGAAGGCCACCACGGTCCGCATTCGTCTGGTCGCCGGTCGGAACAGGCTCACGCTGGAGGTCAGGGACAACGGAGTCGGGATAACGGAGGAGCAGTTGACCGAACCGAAATCGCTGGGCCTGCTCGGAATGCGGGAAAGGGCGTTCTCACTGGGCGGGACCATCAGGTTCACGGGGGTACCCGGCAGGGGCACGACCGTCACGCTGCGACTCCCGATCGGGGATTCAAAACGGCCGCCCCAGGAAGACATCCTTCCCGGCAACATCGCGACATTGGACGAAGAGACAGCCAAGCGGTCGGCGCCCAGCATACTCCTGGCCGATGACCACGAGATCTTTCGGAGGGGTTTGAAGGAAGTGCTCGCCCAGTGCTTCAGGGGCGCGACAATCGGAGAGGCGTGCGACGGCGAAGAAGCCTGGCTGCGCCTGAGAAAGCGAGCATGGGATGTCCTGGTGCTGGACGTCTCCATGCCCCGCAAGTCGGGATTGGACCTGCTGAAACGTCTGAGGGCCGCCAAGTCGAAGATGCCGGTGCTGCTGCTGAGCAGTCACGCGGAGAGCCAGTACGGGCGAGGGGCGTTGCGAGCTGGTGCGGCGGCATACATGGACAAGGGGCGTCCTTCGACGGATGTGGCGGACGCCATCCGGGGACTCCTATGTAGAGAGACCGGCCTCCGGAAGAAGTGAGGCTCGGGATCTCGCCGAGTCGGTATTGTGCAGACCGCCGTAGGATTTTAGTACTATATCCATTGACAGGATGGTACTATACGTTATATGATACTCGTGTTCGATCCGAGCAAGAATGGGGGTGGTGATGCCTGCAATACTCCTAGCCGACGATCACGAGGTGGTTCGGCAGGGTCTGAGGACCTTCCTCGAACAAGAACTCCCGAGCGCAATCATCGGCGAAGCGCAGAGCGCGGACGAAGTGGCCGGGCAACTCTCCGTTCGACGTTGGGATCTGCTTGTTCTTGATCTGTCAATGCCCGGAAGAAGCGGGTTGGACGTGCTCGCTGAGGTTAAAAGAACTCAACCGAGTATCCGCGTTCTGTTCCTCAGTATGTATCCGGAGGCCCACTTCGCTGTTCGCGTGCTCCAGGCGGGTGCCTCGGGATATGTGTCAAAGGACAGCGGACGGGATGAGTTCATCAGAGCGGTGCGCACCGTCCTTCAGGGGAAGAAGTACATCAGTGCAACTCTGGCTGAAGCGATCGCGTCCGGCTTGGGAGGTGACTCCACGAAGCCACCCCATGAACTGCTCACCGACCGGGAGTATGAGGTGATGCGGGCCATTGCCGCCGGCAAGTCGGCGACAGAGATAGCCCAAGCCTTGTCAATCAGCGTCAAGACGGTGACTACCCACCGGAGACGCATCCTCGACAAGATGGGGATGAGCACAAACGCGGACCTGACACGCTATGTGCTCATGAACAACCTGCCATAGCGGCCGCCCCGCCTCGGGGCGGACACCAGTAGGGCTTCTGCGGACATCGCTGGATCGGATCTTCTTGTCTCTCAAACGTAATCGGATCTTCCAAGGATGTCTACTTTCGTTAGCAGAAAAGCACCGACGGCTTCTAAGGTAAACATCCTACGAAATCTCCAGAAATCGCTGATTGCAGTACCGGGCAGTTCACGATAGAAGTAAGGAATGTCATACAAGACTACTAGGAGTCCTGAAGCCACCTAGTTGTCATTTGTTGACAAACGCCAACAAAAGGATGCTGGCGGGAACCTATTCAGAGTACAAGAGCTGAAGTACCTGAATGGGACCCTAAGGGCGGCAGCTTGCGCCCAGCCGGCGAGATGAACTTCCCGGCGGGCGAGCCTGGAGAACGACGATGACATCCGATAACCTGTGCTGGTTCGCGATACAGACCCGGCCACGCTGGGAGAAGAACGCTTCCATCCTGCTCGAAGGCAAGGGCTACGAGCTATTCCTGCCGCTTTACAATTGCAGGCGTCGCTGGTCAGACCGAATCAAGGAAATCGAACTCCCGCTGTTTCCCGGCTACCTGTTCTGCCGGTTAAGCCCGCAGGAGAGGATATTGCCTTTGCTCACCACACCGGGCGTAGTCGGTCTCGTTGGCATCGGCAGAAGGCCGATCCCGATACCCGACCACGAAATCGCCGCTGTACAGGCGATCGTGAAGTCAGGGTTGCCGGCCCAACCTTGGCCCTTTCTCGAACGTCGGACAGCGCGTCCGTATCAACCAGGGTTCGCTGGCTGGCTATGAGGGCATACTGATCGCATCGAAGAAACAGTGCCGCCTCGTCATCTCTGTCGAGACGGTGCAACGCTCCGTGGCGGTCGAGGTCGATGCCGCCTGGGTCGAGTCTGCCCATCATCCGGCGCGCGCCACTGCCGCCGCCTGAACAAGCTGGATGTCGCCATGCCGGTTCTCAAGCCGCGATCACGTCTAATCAGTCTCCGCCTCACCGATGAAGAATACCAGACCCTTGTCAGGGCGTCCCGTACCGAGGGAGCCCGCAGCACGTCCGACCTAGCCCGGAGTGCCATCCTTGACTTCTTGACGAGATGCACGCCCCTGGTCGGCGAGTCTGATACTCATGAACGAATAAACCAGATTGAGAGCGAATTGAGGCGGATCAAGCGGATGTTGGAGACGATCGCCGCCTTCGCAAAGGAGCAGAGCTGAAGCCATGCGAAAACTTATCGGAACCCTCCTGTGCCTGGCAGTGGCGGGGGCGCTCGCGGCTGCACCTCAAACAGCACCGACGCCGCCGGAATTGATTCACTCCTCTTACGTGCTGGGCCCGGATGATCAGTTGCTCATCCGGGCCCTCGACGCCGAAGAGATCTCCGAGAAACCTGTCCGTGTCGACATGAGCGGCTACATCCGGCTGCCGCTCGCAGGCCGCCTCCACGCCTCCGGCTTGACCATAGAGCAGCTCGAGGACCAGCTAAACGCACGGTTGAAGACCTACATCAAGGAGCCTCAGGTCGCCGTCACCGTGACTGAATTTCGGAGCCAGCCGGTGTCGGTGATCGGGGCGGTCAAGCAGCCGGGGGTACACCAGATCGAGGGACGCAAAACGCTGATCGAGATGCTGTCGCTGGCCGGGGGGATCGAGCAGGACGCGGGGCACAGCATCAAGATCACGCGGCGAGCGGAGTACGGCCGCATCCCGCTGCCCACGGCCATTGAGGACGCGACGGGCCAGTTCAGCGTGGCCGAAGTGGATCTGAGCTCGGTGATCGAGGCGCGCAACCCGCAGGAAAACTTGTTGATCATGCCGTATGACGTGATCTCGGTGCCGCGGGCCGAGATGATATACGTCATCGGGCAGGTGAAGAAGGCCGGGGGCTTCGTGCTGAGGGAGCGCGAGTCGCTGTCCGTGCTCCAGGCACTGTCGCTGGCCGAGGGCCTGGACCGGGTCTCGGCGCCGCAGGCCGCGAAGATCCTGCGGCAGACGCCAGGGGCGCCGCAGCGAACGGAAATCGCGGTGAACGTGAAGAAGATCCTTCAGGGCCAGGCGAACGACGTGCCGATGCAGCCGCAGGACATCCTTTTCATTCCCACAAGCGCGGCCAGGAACGCCGGGCTGCGTGCGGTGGAGGCGGCGATCCAGATCGGCACCGGCGTAGTCATCTGGAGGAGATGAACCCCAGAGGCATGGAGGCCACAACAAATGAAGCGATTGCCTGAACCACAGCACGGGGAAGTCCCGGCGCGGTATCAATACGTCGAAATGCAGCAGCCCGAGGCGGTGAACGGGCCCGGCTCGGGCGGGTTGGTCGACTATTGGCGCATGTTGTGCCGCCACAAGGGCGCTATGTTCCTGTTCGCCGTATGCGGCGTGCTGGCGGCGGTACTGTTCTCGCTGCCGCAGACACCGGTGTACCAGGCCAAGACGACGCTGGAGCTCCTCGACATCAACGAGAACGTGCTGAATACGCGCGACCTCGATCCGACGGCCGGGACCGCCAGTTCCTCGCCGGAGTTCAACATCCAGACCCAAGTGAAACTCCTCCAGAGCGAGACTCTGGTCGCCCTGGCGCTGGACAAGATCGAGAAGGATCAGCCTCAGGAGCTGGCGGAGCAGACGTCGAGGTTTTCGGAATGGCGGAAGGCGCTGGGGCTGGGCCATCCCGGGCAGGCGCCGACCGACGAAGCCCTGGTGCGGCGCGCCCGGGAGAACCTGAAGGTAACTGCGCTGGCTCGGACAAGGCTTGTGGAAGTGCGCTACGACTCGCCCGACCCGAAGCTGGCGGCGGACTTCTTGAATGTGCTGGGACAGGAATTCATTGACCAGCAAGTCGAAGTGCGCTGGAACACGACCCAACGGACCGGCGAATGGCTCAGCAAGCAGATCCAGGAACTGAAAATCAAGCTGGAAAAGGCAGAAGACGAACTTCAGCAGTACGCCCGGACAACGGGCTTGATGTTCACGTCGGAGAAGGACAGCGTCGCGGAGGAGAAGCTCATGCAGGTCCAGGCGGCGCTGTCAGCCGCGCAAGCCGAGCGCGCATCGAAGCAGTCGCAATATGAATTGGTGGCCACGGCGGCGCCGGAGTCGCTACCCCAGACGCTGGACGACAGAGCGCTGGCGGACTACCAGGCAAAGCTCACGGACTTGCGCCGCGAGCGCGCCGAACTCACCTCCACGCTCACGCCCGAGCACTACAAGGTGCAGCGTGTGGACGCGCAGATCGCGACGCTCGAGGCGGCATTCAGCCAACAGCGCGCCAACGTGGTGGCCCGCATCCGGAACGAGTACGAGGCGGCCCAGCGGCGCGAGACGCTGCTTGCTGGGAGCTTCGCGGCGCAAGCCAAAGTGGTGTCCGACCAATCGGCGCGCGCGGTCCACTACAACATCCTGAAACGGGAGGTGGACACAAACCGGCAGCTCTACGAGGGGATGCTCCAGAAGGTGAAGGAATACGGGATCGCCTCGGCGATGCGAGCCTCAAACGTCAGGGTCGTGGACGCGGCCACGCCCCCGGTCCTGCCTTACAAGCCCAACTACCCGATCAACTCGGCGCTGGGCTTGATGTCCGGGCTCTTCTTGGGAGTGATGTTTGTCGTAATCCGGGAGCGCGCGGACCGGAGCATTCAGTCGCCGGGTGACACGTCGTACTACCTGGATGTGCCGGAACTGGGGACCATTCCCTCGGCAAGTGCGGCAAGGGGGCTGCTGACATATCGTCACAGAGACGCCAGGACCGCGGAAAAGAGCGTCGAGCTGGGGACCAGCGGCCGGAGCATGTCGCCACTGGCTGAGTCCTTTCGTGCGGCACTGACATCCATCCTGTTCATCGGCACGAACGGAGACCGTCCGCGGACCATCGTGCTGACGAGCGCGAATCCCGGAGAAGGCAAGACCACGGTGGCCTGCAACCTGGGGCTGGCGCTGGCGGAGATCAACCGCCGGGTGCTGCTGATTGACGGCGACATGCGCAAGCCGCGTCTGCACGACATCTTCGGGATCGCCAACGACTGGGGGCTGAGCGATCTGCTGCGCGGAGACGCGCCCCCCGACGGGTCAGCGGGCTTCGTCTACGAGACCGAGCACCGGGGCTTGTACATACTGCCGGCGGGCTCGGGATGCGGAAGCGCCGCGAACCTGCTCCACTCCGAGCGGACGCCGGAGATGCTGAAGCGGTTCCGGGAGGAGTTCGACGCGGTGTTGATAGACACGCCGCCGATGTTGAACATGCCGGATGCGCGCGTACTGGGGCGCTCGGCGGACGGGGTCATCCTGGTGGTGCGCTCGGGGCAGACCACGCGCGACATGGCACAGGCGGCCGCGCAACGCTTCGGCGAGGACGGTACGAGGGTGATCGGCACGATCCTGAACGACTGGAATCCGAAGACGTTGCCCAACGGGTACTACGGGTATTACAAGGGTTATGACAAGCCTTACTACTACTCGCGCAACGGAGCGGGCGAAGCGGCCTCGTAGTCTGGGGTTGCAGCCCAAAGGTTCTTATGTGCGGCAGCGTAGGGTACATCGGCAACAGGCAAGTAGAACTTGCGACCGGGCAGCCGATAAGAATCTCGCATACGGAAAATCCCGCAGATCACGAATAGAGGTGAAACAAGCATGAACCGAGTCTTACACATAGGTGCCTGCTGTGCAGCCCTGCTTTTGTCTGTCTTGTCCCCACTTCGCGCTGCCAAACCAGGCGGCAACTCAGATGTCCTAATCGTAGTCAATGACAACACGCCCCCGGAAGACGGCACGAACGGCGAAGGCGCCAGCCAGTATGTTGGCGAGTACTATGCCGCCATGCGAGGCATCCCTGCCGGGAACATCGTGCACATCCGCAGCGGCGGCAGCAGCGATCCAAGAACCTGGGCCGGCTGGAACGTTTCCTGGCAGGCCTACCTGTCCGAGATCAGGGATCCAATCCTGCAGTCCTTGGAGGACAAGGGATCGAGCCGCAAGATCAAGTACATTGTCACCACCTACGGTGTACCGACTCACATCACGGACCACCCAATGGGTCAGACGGGACTCTCGGTTGATTCCTTCCTGTCGCTTCTCGACACCACCTTTGCGACCGCATTGAATGTGCAAAGCCCGCTGTACAACGCCGATCCACAAAGTACGGCGCCGTTACGCCTCGGCGCATTCCACGGGCAGCTCTATCTGGTGGCGCGACTCGATGGGCCGAGCGCCCGGATTGCGGCCGGGCTGGTGGACAAGGCCCTGGCCGCGGAAGCCGGCCTCCCGCGGAACTCGGGAACAGGCTACTTTGACTGGCGCAATGTCTCGGGTGGGCCCTACGCGCCCTTCGATCAAAGTATGAAGAGGGCCTACGATCTGTGCGTGGCCGCTGGCATGCAGTGCCTGTTGAACGACCAGACAGTGACCGGGAACATGATCATGTCTGCCCCCGACACGCTGTGGGCCTGGGGATGGTACGGCCCGGAGGTGAACGACGTTTACAGCTTCATGCCGGGGGCCGTGGGCGGTCAACTGACCTCTTACACGGCCTCCTCGATACGCATCCTGACACCCAGTGCCTGGGTGCCGATGTGGCTCGAGCGGGGCGTTACCGCCACCTGGGGCGCCACAAGCGAGCCCTACGCCAACTTCTACGCCTCGGGTGACATCTTGTTGAACCGCATGTGGAATGGCGCCACGTTCGGGGAAGCCAGCTACGCGTCCTGTCCCACCTTGGGTTGGAAGATGGTGTTTGTCGGAGACCCGCTGTACAAGCCGAGATTGCTCCCGTGACGTTCGACGACAACAGGTTGTCCGTGTATGATCGATCCCCGGCAGACCGCACGCGACATGGCGCAGGCGGCCGCGCAACGCTTCGGCGAGGACGGGACGAGGGTGGTCGGCAGGATCCTGAACGAGCAACCAGAAGTCATCCACAGGCGGTTACTACGGACATTGCGGCGGCCACTATGGGGACTGAGAGAAGTACTACCGCCACAACGCTTAGAGATGGGTATCGGGACGATTGAACAACCGCTGTAGCGGGTTGCCGGTTGTGCCTGAAATCCCGGCATACCGGATCCCGCATCTCAGTGTTCTTATTGGACTGCGTGGTGCAAAGGGCATGAGCGAATCCTGTATCACACTAGACGGGGTGACTGAGGTGCCCCGTGCCTCATTGGGGTTGAACTCCGCATGGATGCTCGCCGGCAACCTCGTTTACGCCTTGTCGCAATGGGGCATGATCACCGCGATCGCGAAACTAGGCACGCCTGAGATGGTGGGGCAGTTCGTTCTGGGTCTGGCTGTGACCGCGCCGGTGAGCCTCCTGGCGGGTCTCCAATTGCGCCAGGTGCAGGCTACTGACGTTGCTGGGCGCTACTCTCTGGCGCAATACGTCCGGCTGCGGCTCATCACCGTCGGACTGAGCATCCTCACCATCTCGGCGATTCTTCTATTAGTCAGATATGACACGGCCACGCGCACGGTGATTTTCATCATGGCCATCGCAAAAGGTGCAGAGTCGCTCTCAGACATCATACACGGCCACTTCCAGCGTCTGGAGCGCCTGGATCTGGTTTCGACTTCCTTGATGGTGAAAGGTCCCGTTGCCCTAGCTGCGGTCGCCTCGATACTGTGGGCTACACGGTCCCTGGTGTGTGCTGTTTCGGCCTTGGTGGCTGCATTGATCTTAGTGATGCTGGTTTGTGATGCATATCGGGCCGCGGCTCTTCGGGGCCATCGGCCGGGACCGTCTTTAATCTTGCTGGCCAGTTCATTCAGGTGGCAGAGCCTCCGGCGGGAGAGGGATGTGCTTTTTCAGATGTGCCGTACCTCCTTGCCGCTTGGCGTGGGCAGCGCCGTCGCCTCGCTGGCCCTCTTGGTGCCGCGATACTCCGTTGAGCATTATCTCGGCAGCTACTCCTTGGGCATCTACGGTGCCATAGCCTATCTACAACAGGCAGGAAACGTCGTGATCAATGCAGCGGGGCAAGCGGCGCTCCCACGGATGGCTTTCTTATTCGAACACCGCAAACTGAAAGACTTTCTCACCATTCAATGTCGGTTGCTTGTGCTGGCGGCGGGTATCGGTCTCGCGGGCTTGTGTCTCGCCGCCATGTTAGGGCGAACCCTGCTCACATTGCTTTACCAAGCGGCCTACGCCTCGCACGTGAATGTGCTTTGCTGGCAGATGCTCTCCTCGGGCATGGCCTATGTAGCGTCGCTAGCGGTCGTCGGGCTCACGTCGATGCGGGTGCTGGCGGCGCAACTGCCGCTCTTCATAGCCGTGAGTACGGTCTCGTGCGGCTTGAGTCTTGTTCTGATCCCGAAGCTGGGGCTTGTGGGCGCACCTATTTCCACCCTCTGCGCTATGACCCTGGAGGCGCTGTTGGCTCTGGGAATGATGGCGGCGGCGTTACGCAGGCATCAACCGTCCCACTGGACCGTCGCCGCTGCTCCGTCTGTCGTCTCCAACTAAACAGCCAGATTGGCAGTCACCTAGCCAGATAATCTGATTCGAACCGGAATGAGTCCTTTTCGTTCAACTCGCCATGAGAGAGGAGTCGCAGTCGCCGGGAGGTTCTCTCCCTTTACTCGTTCGTGTGGTGCGGCGAAATGGCCAGGAATCCTCGCCGCATGCTGCATCCTGCTGATGCCGTTTCAGTTTGAAACACAATACGACTTCCGGATCGCGCCTGCCGACTTGTTCATAGCGATTGGGTGTGTGGCGATAGCGCTGACGAGGAACCGATTTAACAAAGTGTCCAATGCAAGCGCCCTTGCCGGTCTTTGGCTGGCCATGACAATCTCGCTCGCGACGACGTTGTACCGGACCGGTGGCCTGACCCGCTATGTGCTGTTGAACAAGTACTGCGGACTGATGGGATTGCTGGCGCTGTATTGGTTCTTCTCCAACGTGGTGAACCACGCCGAGGATGTCCGTCGGTTGATGCGGCTGTTCGTGGTCGTCGTGTCCTTGCAGAACTGCGTTTTCCTGGCCACATATATCGGAGCTCACTGGTTCGGTTTTGTGATCGCATTCCTCCAGCCAAGTGACAGGCTCTCCGGTCTCCTCGTAGACCCCAACGCGTATGGCGGCCTGCTGGCGTGCGCTTTAGCTCTGCAACTGGTCACCTATCGCTCCAGCCGGCCTCTGGTCGGGGGAATGCTGGGCATACTCGTTCTGGCAACGCTAGCGACAAGTTTACTGTTCACCTTCTCCCGTTCGGCATGGCTTGCGTGCGCTTTCATTGTTGGCACAAGCATGGTCCTGAGCAAACGCGCGGTTCTGGCGCTCGTCTTGCTGGGGTTCTTTGGCGCGACCTACTGGCTTCGATGGGCCAGCACTGAGGACCGGGCTTTCATAGGAGCATTGGCCGACCGGCAAGAACAAGTGGACGTTCGCTTATATCTTGCCGCTCGCGTCTTGGAGGACTTCCGTCAGAGCCCGATCTTAGGTATCGGGATCGGAGCATTCTCCCAGAGAGAAACGAACATCATTCACAACACCAGCTTGTGGTTCCTTGCCGAAATGGGACTTGTGGGGTTGTCGGCGCTGTATTGGTTCCTGGGCTCAGTCTTCACCAGTGCGATTGGCGGTTTGCGAGCCATGGTGGGCCCACCAAAGGTACTAATGTCCGCCCTCCTGAGTGCACACCTTGGCATGTTCGGGTTGTCCATGGGCATCGAAGCGCTCTACCAGCGTCACTGGTGGTTCGTAATGAGTATGATCTCCGCGCTTGTTGCTACTGGCGTACGACCTCACGCCCTGTGGCGGCCACTGGCGCTGCGGAAGCCGCGGACGAACCTCGTGTACGCTGCGGCCAGCGTTCCGGCCCATATAACCAGACTGGCGGCCACTCAAGAGCCAATGAGGGTGTATCCGTTGAAAACACAATTCAACCAATGACGGAGAAGAAGTTGCCCGATCCTTTGGCCAGTATCGCCATGCCGTTCCACAAGGCGGAACGCACGTTGGAGCTGGTGTCAGTGGAGCCGTCATCACAGCGTAAGAGGTTCCAGTCCCATAGACTTTGGTCAGGATAGAATGCACGGCGGCCAGCGAGCGGAGGACGGCGGAGCAGTGGATCAAGGAAGGCAAGCAGCAACCGAAGGCGGCCAGGAAGCCAAAAGAACTCTGGATGAATGGGGGGTATTGGTGTGATGGCGACAAACAGGAATGAACCGTTGGTAACAGTCGGAATCCCGTTCTTCAACGCGAAGCCGTATTTAGAGCTCAGTATCCGCTCCGTGTTTGCGCAGAGTCTCAGCTCGTGGGAGTTGATTCTCCTCGATGATGCCTCCACGGACGGATCCCTGGACTTGGCGTGCTCGGTTCAGGACCCTAGGGTTCGGTTGATTCTTCAGCGCCCTAATCGAGGTATCGCGCATGGACTGAACACGATCACAGAGAACGCACGAGGACATTACATCGCTCAATTGCACGCCGACGACCTTATGCACCCGACCCGACTGGAAAGACAACTTCGCTATATGCTCGATCACCCAGAGTGCTCCGTGATCGGTACCGGATCCTACCTGATCGATGCACATTCAACTCCAGTCGGACGTGTTACGCCCGCATTCTGCCCTGGTGCGCACAAGGGGCCTCTGATCCTCTCGCACCCCACCATCATGGGCAGGAAGGCGTGGTTCTTGGAGAATCCTTATAACCCTGGGTTTACACGTGCAGAAGACTACGAATTGTGGATGCGGACTCTGGGTGGAACGGCTAACATCCCTGAACCTTTGACGCTTTACCGTAGTCGATTCAGATGGCGGGCATACTGTGCTTCGGCCAGAGAGAAACGCGTGGCCCTACTGCAGCACGGGCCGAAGAGATTCGGGTGGAACTGGTCAATGTGCGAGATTGTCAACACATACGCCAAGACCTCCGCGTACGCGTTTGCCGGCATCTGGGGCGCACAAGAGAGACTCTTTCAGTATCGACACAAGGGGATATCAGAGGCGGACTCCGAAGTGGTCCGCACGGTCATCGCATGCGTGCGGCAAACTTCTGTACCTGGTTGGGATTCTGTTCTTGATGCGAGTCGCCTTGCGATTGGCGCCGCCTCTATTTGTTGATGACGGTAACACGATGAGAACACGCCACAGGTTACTGCGCTTTCTCAGGCAGGGATTGCAGCCGATGCGCGGTCGGCTGCTGCTCACGTAGTTCAGAAAGATAGCAGATCATAGGCGCAGCATGTTGCTTACCCTTTCAATTTCAGACGTTGTATTCATGTCCCGGTATTGGCTTCGATGCCTGCGCCGGAACCTGGCTGGACCCAGCCGCTGGCCGGCCTTGCTGGCGCAAGGCGCCATCGCCGGGGCCAAAGCCGGCCTGGATTGCGCCGCTGTGGTGAGCGGACTCCGGCACAGACTGCTGCGGCACCGTGCGACGCCGCTGACGGCCAGAGAAATCCATGCTTGGCAAGAGGTCTGGAAGTCTCATCAGGCACCCGTGGAAGGGCATGGCTATGAGGCTAGGGCACCGATTGGGGCTGGTCTACCAGTCAGTACTGGGTAGAGAAGGGTTTGCTGTGGCGTCAAACCACCGACAATTCTCAGATCCTGCGGACATCGCCCGCACGCTTCCTCTGCTGGTTCATGTGACTACTGTGCCCGGAACATTGCACGCGTTCTTTATGGGTCAGATTCCCTTCATGAAGAGGCAGGGTTTCCGTGTTGCCGGGGTTTGCTCGCCGGGCCCGCTGGTTGACCGGGTGCGGATGGACCACGGAATCGAGGTCCACACCATACCCATCTCGAGGAAGTTGACGCCTTTCAGGGACCTCTGCACGGTGACGCGCCTCTACTGTCTCTTTCGGCGGCTAAAGCCGACGATCGTGCATTCGCACACCCCCAAAGCTGGCCTGCTCGGTGCCCTGGCGGCTCTTCTCGCACGCGTGCCGGTTCGGGTGTACACGATTCACGGGTTTCGGTTTCAAACGAGCACCGGGATCCGCCGGGCACTGCTGCTTTGGGCTGAGAAGACTGCCTGCCTGTGCGCGCACCGAGTCATAGCGGTCAGTCCCTCGCTCATGGAGGAGGCGACTGTGACGGGTGTCACGAAACCGGAGAGAGTTACAGTCCTCGGAGCAGGTAGCAGCAACGGTGTTGACTGCCAGCGTTACTCCCGAACACCGGCAATCCTCAGGGCGGCCGCCCGTCTCCGCCGGCAGCTCGGCATTCCGGCAACTGCTCTGCTCATCGGTTACGTCGGCCGGATTGTAAGGGACAAAGGGATCGTCGAGTTGAGCCAGGCGTGGAGCAAGATTAGAGCCAGTTTCTCGCAGGCGCACCTTCTGCTGGTGGGCCCAGTGGAAGATGAAGACCCGGTCCCGAGCCACATCCTTGACGGTCTATGGTCTGATCCCCGAGTGCACCGTGTTGGCGAACGACGGGAACTGGCCCAGTACTACGCTGCGCTCGACCTTCTTGTCTTGCCGACTTACAGAGAAGGCCTCCCCAATGTCCCCCTCGAAGCCGCCGCGATGGAGATCCCCGTCGTGGCGACGAGGGTCACAGGTTGTGTAGATGCGATTGTCCATATGGACACGGGTATCTTGGTGCCGCCGCGCGATGCCAGGGCACTGGCGCTTGCGGTTTCAAGGGTGCTCGAAGACGCGACGTTAAGGCGTCAGATGGGAATCAACGGACGCCGGCGAGTCATGAGAAAGTTCCAGCCCGCGGTCATCTGGACGGGGCTGCTTCAAGAGTACACCGCGCTGCTTGCCGCCAGAGGACTGCCGCTGGGCCGGCAGGCAAGCGCATCTCAGCATGGCTCTGTCAGAGTGGCCGAGGACCTGCCATGTTCCGCCTGACGAACAAGAAGCTCAAACGCGCGATTGATGTCCTGGCGGCGGCCCTCGGGTTGTTGATTAGCTGGCCTCTTCTGGCTCTCGTCGCCGTTGCGATCCGTGTGAGCGGCAGCGGCCCCGCTTTGTTTCGCCAGGAACGCGCCGGCCGCGATGGCCGGCTGTTCAACCTCTACAAGTTCCGAACGATGGCCGATAGCCAGGACGCGCACGGCAACCTTCTGCCAGACGAGCAGCGGCTAACGAAGTTCGGCAGGGTCCTCCGGGCAGTAAGCCTGGACGAACTTCCTCAGTTGTGGAATGTCCTCAAAGGTGACATAAGTCTCGTGGGCCCCCGGCCGCTGTTGCCGGAGTACCTGCCACGATACAGCGCGTTTCAAAGACGACGCCACAAGGTCAAGCCGGGGATCACCGGCTGGGCGCAGGTGAACGGACGCAACACGCTGGACTGGGAGAAGAAGTTCGAATTCGAACGTCTGGTACGTGGACAACTGGAGCACCTGGCTCGATCTGAAGATTCTGTGGCTGACCGCGCTGAAAGTGCTGCGAAGAGAGGGGATTGTGCAGGAGGGGCATGCCACGATGCCGGAGTTCATGGGAACACGAAACCCAGCGGTCGGTTCTGGCGCGTTCTCGGGCTCCACCGCCGGCCACAGCGTATAACGGAGCAACTTGGAGCACTCAATGAAAATCCTCATATTCGGCGCAGGTGAGAACGGTATTCAGGCGTTCCATATCGTCAAACGAGCCGAGGTACATGAAGTTGCCGCATTTGTGGACGATGACCTTCACAAGCAGGGGACCCAGTTGTGCGGAGTTCCAGTCTTGGCAGGACAGCCGGCACTCAGCGTCTTGCGTGACCACGGAGTCGAGGGGGCGATCGCCGCAATTGGGAATAACGAAATCCGGCTGGAGGTCAACGACCGGCTGCTCAACTGTGGGTACACCATCGTCAATGCCGTTCACCCCCAGGCCATGATCGATGACACGGCCCAGTTCGGCGCGGGCGTGATCGTCGAGATGGGAGTGGCTGTCCACCCGCTCGCACGAATAGGTGACTGCGTGTTCCTTGGCGGCTCCTGCGTCATCTCACACCACAGTATCGTCGAGCGCGGCGCTCTCATAGCCGGAGGCGTTGTATTCGGGGGACATGTCCATGTCGGTCCCCGTGCGCTGATTGGCGTTGGCGCCGTACTGCAGCCGCACATCAAGATCGGCCGAGGGACAGTCGTCGGCATCGGTTCAGCCGTGATCAGCGATCTCCCTGATGACGTGGTCGCCGTGGGTGTACCGGCCAAGGTCATACGGCGACGCTACAGCACGCCGGAGTTGACCGAACCGCGCGAAGTGACCACGAGGTGCGCATGAAACCTACACCGAGAATTTGCACCGCCCACGAGGCAGTCGCCCAAATCGACAACGGCATGACCCTGGCTTCGTCGGGCTTTCGCTATGCAGGCGCGCCGGAGAGCCTCTTGGCGGCCTTGGGCTCTCGCCATGCGAGCACAGGTGCGCCCCGCGACCTGACCCTACTGTTCTCGAGCGCACAAGGGAACAACGATGGCACGGGCCTGGACTGCCTTGCATCTCCCGGGCTGTTGAAGAGAGTCATCGGTGGTTTTTTTGGTGTCACGCCTAATCTCGCCCGCCTCGTCGAGCAAAACAAGATCGAAGCTTACAACTGGCCACAGGGAGTCATGACTCGCTTATACCACGCTATTTCTGCCGCCCAGCCGGGCGTCCTGACGCGGACCGGTCTTGGCACCTTTGTGGATCCGAGGAATGGGGGCGGCAGGATGAATGCGGTCACCCAGCAGCTCTTGAATTTGGTCGTGGAGATCGATGGGCAGGACTACGTGTTGTACAAGTCGCTTCCCATTGATGTGTGTCTGCTCCGACTGACCTCAGCAGACACTTGTGGCAATCTCTCTGCGGAGAAGGAGGCGGTCAAACTGGAATGGCTGCCCCTGGCCATGGCTACCCGAAACAGCGGGGGTATGGTCATCGCACAAGTCGAACGCGTGGTGCAAACTCGGCTGCATCCGAAACAGATCGATGTTCCCTCTCACTTGGTCGACTTCATCGTGCCAGCCCAGGAGCCAGATCGGCAACACCGGCAGTGCGTCAACGCTATGTTCAACCCTCTTTATAGCGGCGACGCCGTCCAGGAGCTGGAGGCGCCGACTCTCAGAAGCGACGTGACGTTGCAGATCATCGGCAGGCGGGCACTGGACCTGCTCCGCGATGGGCAAGTCGTTAACATCGGATCCGGCCTGCCGGAGGTAGTGCCGGGGTTGCTGGCGGGAGGTAGGTCGACAACGAGAATCCATGTAACATTCGAGTCGGGTGTCAATGGCGGTGTCGGAGCTCCAGCCCCTGATTTTGGCATTGCAGCGTGCCCGGCGTCCATCCTGCGCCAGGACGATCAGTTCAACTACTACGAAGGGGGAGGCGTCGAGACCGCAGTCCTCGGCTTCGCGGAGATCGACGGCCGTGGACACGTGAATGTCAGCAGATTCGGTGGACGGATCGTTGGCTGTGGCGGGTTCATTGACATTGCCCAAGGAGCAAAGCGGCTCTTGTTATGCGGGACGTTCAACGCGAAGGGGTTGGAGGTCGAGTGCCGGGCTGGGTGTCTGACAATCCGGAAGAACGGAAGCATTCGAAAATTCGTCGAGCACGTGGAACAGGTCACTTTAAATGCGAGTGCGGGCGTGGCTCACGGCCAGGACGTACTGGTCCTCACTGAACGTTGTGTGATGCAGCTCACTCGCGAGGGTTGGATCGTCACGGAGGTGGCCCCGGGTGTCGACGTTGACCGTGACGTGTTGGCCCAAATGGGTTTCCAACCGCTGGTTAAGAGCCCCCTGGACACGATGGAAATCGGTCCCGCTCTTTACGCTACCACGGGTGAGTGCACGGGCAGATTGCAGTGATGCAAGCCCAGGGAAATGAAGGAGCAGTGAATTCATGAAACTGACGAGGTTAGGTGACAGCGACCTGTACATCACTCCTATTGGCATTGGCGGGTGGGCCATGGGAGGGGGAAAGTGGAAGTTCGGCCTGGGAGCGCAGGATGACGAAGAATCGATCGCCACGATACGACGTGCTCTCGATCTGGGCGTGAATTGGATCGACACAGCGGCTTTGTATGGCTTCGGGCATTCGGAGGAGGTCGTTGCACGCGCCCTGGAGGGAATCTCGCCTAAGCCGCTCATCTTCACCAAGTGTTCGCGCCTCTGGGATAGTCACGGAGTCATCTCATCGTCGCTGAAACGCGACTCGTTGAGGCGGGAAGTTGAGGCCAGTCTCCGCAGGCTCAAGATTGACCGCATCGACCTATACCAGATGCACTGGCCGTGGCCGGACGATGAACTCGAGGAAGGGTGGGCCACAATGGCCGAGTTGAAGGAAGAGGGCAAGGTCAGATGGATTGGCGCCTCCAACTACAACATCGGGCAGTTGGACCTCGTGCGCCGCATTGCTCCCGTCACTGCGTTGCAACCTCCTTACTCGTTGCTGGCTCGTGAAGCCGAGCGTGATCTCTTGCCGTATGCGGAAGCCAGCGGAATTGGCGTCATTGTGTACTCACCGATGAAGAGTGGCCTTCTTTCAGGGAGAATGACACGCCGGACCATTGCCAACCTTCCCAAGAACGATTGCAGGCGTGACATTGCGGACTTCAGGGAGCCTCGGTTGTCCAGGAATCTTGAGTTGGTGGAACTCATCCGGAGTATCGCTTGGCGACACCAGCGCACGGCGGGAGAACTGGCGGTGGCCTGGGTGCTGCGTCACCCCGCGGTAACGGGGGCCATTGTCGGTGTCCGGAAGCCGGAACAGATCAAAGATCTGGCCAACGCTGCTTCGTTCCGTTGGAGCGATGAGGAACTCGCGGAGGTAGATCATTTCCTGGGAGGTCGATTTGCGACCCACCTGGCAGGGGGCTGGACGGTAGCCGCCTTGCCCACCGTGCCTCCGACCGAAACAGCCAGGGTAGCCGCTGCGGAGGTGTAACAGTCCCGACCAGCTCCAAGAAGCAGACAAGGCAGTGTACGAGGCACCAGACGTGAGAAAGCGGATTCTGCTCTCCGTACCCCATATGGGCGGCAGCGAGCAGAAGTACGTACGCGAGGCGTTCGCCTCGAACTGGCTCTCAACGGTAGGGCCGAATTTGACAGCGTTCGAGCACGAATTTGAGAATCGCCTCGGACTCCCCTGCGTCGCGCTGGCCAGCGGGACCGCCGGGATCCACCTGGGGCTGCGGCTGCTCGGGGTCGGGCTGGGCGACGACGTGCTCTGTTCGACGCTGACGTTCGTGGCCAGCGCCAATCCGATTCGGTACCTGGGCGCCGAACCGGTCTTCATCGACAGTGAGCGTGGCACCTGGAACATCGACCCTCAGCTTGTTTGGGACGCTCTTGAGGACCGTGCGGAGCGAAACAGGTTGCCGAAGGCGATCGTCGTGGTGCACCTCTACGGGCAATGCGCCGACATGGATCCGATCCTCGAGGCCTGCCGCCGATGGGAGGTCCCGGTGTTGGAGGATGCGGCGGAAGCGCTCGGGGCAACATACAGGGGGCGGCCCGCCGGGACCATGGGAGAGATTGGCGTGTTCTCGTTCAACGGCAACAAGATCATCACCACCACGGGCGGAGGCATGCTGGTGTGCCCCGCAGCGGAGTGGATTGCCAAAGCCCGGTTCTGGGCGGCACAAGCACGGGACGCCGGCGTCGCCTACGAGCACTCGGAGATGGGCCACAACTACCGGCTGAGCAACGTGCTGGCTGGCATCGGACGGGGACAACTCGAAGTCCTCGACTTGCGGGTGCAGCAGCGGCGCGCGATTGCGTTCCGATATGACGAAGCGTTCGCCGGCCTGCCGGGCATCTCGCTCATGCCGCAGGCGCCGTACGGGCTGCACACCAACTGGCTGAGCTGCTTCCTGATCGACGAAGAGAAGTTCGGCTGTACCAGGGACGAATTGATCCGCAGGTTGGACGCGTCCGACATTGAATCGCGGCCAGTGTGGAAACCCATGCACTTACAGCCGCTGTACCAACGCGCGGAGCGGTACGGCGGAGAGGTGGCGGAAGACCTGTTCCGGCGGGGAATCTGCCTGCCGAGCTCCAGCAGCCTGACGCTCGAAGCACAACTGCACGTCGTGAACGCGGTAAGGGAGGCAGTGGGGGCGGGGACCGTGGGTGAGCTGGCTGAGAAGGCCGAGGTGGTAGCGGCGTGAGCCATGCCGGACAGACCAAGAGAGTCCTTCGGCCGGTGACACGCAGGTGGAAACCGTGCGTGCGGTGCGGCGTTCCCGTTGAAGAATGGGGATTATGTCCGGCCTGCCGCGAGTTCTTCCGGCTATTGAACGCAAGGGCTTACCGAATTGGCGCGGAAAGCAGAGAAGCATGCATAGAGCAACACGTAGACTTGAGAAACTAGGTACACTGCACAGGCTGGCTGCATCGGCGGTCCAGATAGGGATCTTCGCCTTGTCGGGCCTGGCCGCGTTCTTGCTGCGCTTCGACCTGAGCATCCCCACGCGCTTTCTGCCCCACCTGTTCTGTGCCATTCCCATCTGGATCATCGTGAAGAGCGTTGTGTTCCGAATTGGGGGCCTGGACCGGGGTTGGTGGCGGTATGTGTCCGTGTGGGACATGGCGCGGATCGGGCTGGTGAACTTCGCAGGCTCGGCTTTAAGCGCCGCGGTCATCGTTAACTTCGCGCCGCCAAGGTTCCCGCGCTCGATTTACCTGCTCGATCTGATACTTTGCATCCTGGCCTCAGCCGGGGCGCGATTGACAGTGCGAATGATTGCGGAGGCGACAGCGCAAAACCGGCAAAACCGGGCGGCGAAGAGGACCCTGATTTACGGCGCGGGTGAAGCGGGCATAACGCTGCTGCGAGAGATCAAGAACAACTCAAGGCTGCCGTACAGGGTGTGCGGCTTCATCGACGATCATCCGGCGAAGTTGGGCGTACGGATTCAAGGCAGGCCGGTGTTGGGCGGAGGCAAGGAACTGCCGGTGCTGGCGCGGAAACACTCCGTGGAGGAAATCCTGATCGCCATTCCTTCGGCGAGCGGCACGGAGATGACTAGGATCCTGGAGCAGTGCCATGCGGCGGGGCTGAAGTGCAAGACGGTGCCGGGACTGGGCGAGGTCATCGAAGGCAACGGCCTGGCGGGGCAGATACGGGAGGTGGCGATGGAAGACCTGCTCGGCCGGAGCCCGGTGCGCCTGGACGAGCAGCGGATCAGAGGAAAGCTCGAGGGCAAGGTAGTGCTGGTCACGGGGGCGGCGGGATCCATCGGGTCCGAGTTGTGCCGTCAGATCGCGCGCTTCCGGCCGGCGGCCATCGTTGGGTTTGAAGTGGGCGAAACGCCGCTGTTCCACCTCGAGCACCAGATGCAACAGCAGTTCCCCGAGGTGCGCTTTCATGCGGAGATCGGGAGCGTGCAGGGCAAACTCAGGCTGGCGGAGGTCTTCCGGAAGCATGCGCCGGCCATCGTGTACCACGCCGCCGCGTACAAGCACGTGCCGATGATGGAGCGGCACGCGTTCGAGGCGATCGAAAACAACGTTTTCGGAACGTTCAACGTGGCCATGGCCGCCGCCGAGCATGGCACGGCGGATTTTGTACAGATCTCGACGGACAAAGCCGTGCGGCCGACGAGCGTCATGGGAGCGACGAAACGCTTTGCCGAACTGGCCGTGCAGTCGCTGCAGAACGGAGGGACAAGGTTCGTGGCGGTGCGGTTCGGGAACGTGCTGGGGTCCAACGGCAGCGTGATTCCGGTTTTCAAGCAACAGGTCGCCGCGGGGGGGCCGGTGACGGTCACTCACCCGGATATGCAGCGGTACTTCATGACGATCCCGGAGGCGGTGCAACTGGTGCTGCAGGCATCGTGCATGGGAAAGGGGGGCGAGATCTTCGTGCTGAACATGGGCCAGCCGGTAAAGATCGTGGACCTGGCGCGGAACCTGATCCGCTTGTCGGGGTTGCGGCCGGACGTGGATGTTCAGATCGAGTTCACCGGTCCCCGGCCGGGAGAGAAGCTGTACGAGGAGCTGAGCGCGTTCGAGGAGTCAACCGTGCCCACGTTGCACGAGAAGATCAAGACTTTCGCCGGACCGGCCATGCCGTTCGAGGAGATAAACGAGCGGCTGCTGGCGTTGCGGCAGATCTGCGCGGATCGGGACATACGGGACCTGATCCTTTGGCTGAAGGAAGTTGTGCCGGAATACAACCCCAGCGCACACCTGCTGCGGGAGGCTATGGCAGAGGACAGAGCAGTGCTGAGCGCGGTGGCGGGAGGGTAAAGGATATGCAAGACCCAAGACTAAAGCACACAAGAGGATTGAAAAAGGTGCGAAGTGATAAACAGCCGAGGGGGAAACAGTGATGACCATGGTTCTCAATCCCATCCTCATATCAGAAGGCGGGTTGACCGCTGTCTTCTTCGTCTTGCTGATCTTGATGCATAAGAGATTCGCGTCCCTTGATGGGGCGCTGTGGTTGATGGTGTGGAGCACGCGGGTTTTCGCATCCCTGAACGGGGCGAACGGCTTCGCTCCGTGGTCTCCGCGGTTCAAGTTTTACATCTTGCTGCAGGGTTTCTCCGCGCTGAGCTTGATTTTGATCATGATGCGCTCCGAGCTCCGCGTCCTGAGACACTCGAACTTCCGGCGGATCCTGGTACAGGTATTCAGGTCGTAGCCCGTGACGATTGACTGGATGCGACTGTGGCACTCCTACTGATCCTGAGCACGTCTCTGGCGTACGCCCTGATCCGCTACGGTGGTGTGCTGTCCGTGGATCGGGACATCGTCTCGCTATTGTTGGGTGCGACTGCGGCTGTCTACTTCCTGCGGACGCGGCGGTACGACCTGGCTCCGCAGCTCGATCCTTGGGTGCGGTGGCCGCTCGTACTGCTCATAGCCTACAGCGTCTTCCAACTCGTGCCATTGCCGCTGGCAGCGTTGCGACTGATGTCGCCCGAACGGGCCGAAATAGCCGCGGCCGCCGGGGGCGGGTGGGCGCCTCTCACGGTCTCACCGGGCGAAACACTGTTACAGGTGACGACGATCGGGGCGTGTGCATTGACGTTTCTGATGATTCGAGAGGCGGCTTGGCGGTTGGAGAAGCGCTGGTGGATGGCGATGATGCCCATAGTAGCGATCGCAGTGCTCGAGGCGGCCCTGGGACTGGCTCAGTTCTACTCCAACGCGCCGGCCGGTGTGGCCCACGGTACATATGTGAACCGCAACCACTTCGCAGGATTTCTCGAGATGGCGCTGCCGTTCTCCGTGGCGCTGGCTGTCACCACCATGCGCTCCCCCGGCCCGCGTCGCCGCACTCCTCTCGGTCCAGCGATCAAAGCCAGCGCGGCCCTGGCGGCGGCCGCACTGATTCTGGCCGGAATCATCTACTCGTTTTCGAGGATGGGCTTTGCGGCGGCGCTGTTCGGATTGGGAGTGGCGGGCACAGTCTTTGCGGTGAAAAGAATCCGCGTCGGGCGCGCGGAAGGGCAGAGGAAATGGCTGCTGACAGCGGCAGGGGGAGGCGTCGCGGTTTTGGCACTTCTGTTCATGTATCTGCCG
Source organism: Bryobacterales bacterium (assembly GCA_963798455.1). Classification (GTDB taxonomy): domain Bacteria; phylum Acidobacteriota; class Terriglobia; order Bryobacterales; family Bryobacteraceae; genus CAWCTD01. The sequence goes on along the minus strand of CAWCTD010000003.1, from coordinate 162,246 downwards.
CCAGACCAGTTGATTGCACGGTTCGCGCAACTCGCAGCGACGGACGAAATCACGGCCGACACGCGCATGCGGATATGGCGTGAATCGGGGCAGGTGGTGGCCGCTTATCCCGTGTTCGGTTGCGGCCTGGGAGGGTACGAAGCGGCGTTCCTGAAGTACAAACAGGTGGCGCCGATGCAGACGGTGGACTACGCACACGACGATTACCTGCAAGGGCTCGCGGAATTGGGAACGCCAGGTTTTGCGTTGTGTGCGCTGCTGGCGGGGCTCATCCTGCGCAGGGCCGTTTGCGGCGCACGGCGGCCGCTCGCGGCGGCCGCCGTTGGGGCACTGGCAGCCATGGCACTGCACAGCTTCGTGGATTTCAACCTGTACATACCGGCCAACCTCATAACGGTGGCCTGGATCAGTGGTCTGACGACCATCGATCCCAATTATTGAGGAGACTACCCAATGAAGATGCTTTTAGAGATGCTTTCAGTGACCGTTCTTGGCTCTGCGCTGGTTTTTCCTGGCACGATCTGCGGGGCCGATGACATAGGAACCGTGTCGAGTTTCGGACCATTCACTTTGAGTGGGAATCCCGTGCCCGCTCCCGGCCAGTCTCTGCCGCTCACGAGCGGCGACGAGATTGTCACCGGCGACGCCCCTGCGACCATCCTTTTGAATGACAGGAGCAGCCTCACGGCGGAGCCGAAGTCGCACATTTGGACGGATCGGCAGGGAGCCCGAACGGTGCTCTGCCTATCGCAGGGCGGGGTACATTTCAACGCAGCCGCGAGCGCTCAGATCCTAGTCTGCGCACAGGGGCGGCCAGTGAAGCTAGAGCCGCTCTCGGAGGGAACGGTGACGATCGAGATACCGGACAGGGTGCACGCAGTGGCGACTACGGGCGCGGTGCGGATCGACCAAGGCGGAAGCTGCGCCTGCTCCGGGATGCCTGCCAGTGTCGCCAAGTCGTGGAGCGGCAAGACGAAGGCGCTGGTTGTAATGGGAGTCGCTGGCGCTGCGGGCGCCGCTACCGCAGTCGGCTTGGGCGTTGCCAGAGAAGAGAAGCCAACTCCCGTCTCGCCGAGCCGCCCATAGTCCCGTATCGGCCCGATTACCTCGACGCAGCCGGCTCAAGGACCACGTCGTCAATCCAGGCGACGCCCGCGATCTTGCTGTCGAATTTCAACGACGAGGAACGCGCGACCTGGATAGCGAGGAGACGAGTTGGCGGCGGCACCACGAATTCCAGTTGCAGCCGCTGCCAGTCCGTAGTGCCGAGACAGCGTTTGGTGCGCAGGTCCAGGCGGGCCGGTGATTCGGAATCAAAGATGCGGAAACCTATGCCCTGATCCGTGGTAATGCCGGCCGTCCTGACGAAGGCACTAAAGCGCATCCTTCCAGGCCTCACACACGTCAACTGAGAGACTTGCCGGTAGCTCAGATTCTCCTCTCCCAGGAATTCGACGCGCAGCGACGACTTTCCAGAGTGGACAACCTGCGTGTCCCTGCTCGCACTCGCCCCAGAGACCTCTGAAAACCTCCAATCGAGCGGACAGGGGACCGGCTCGAATTCAAACCCTCCATTGAACACGAAGTTCGCCCGACGGTAGCCGGGCAGGCGTGAGCCTGCGTACTGCGCCCACGTCTCGGCCGCAGCTTCGTACTGCCTGTGTTTCAGCGAGAAGTCGACATACCCGCCCGCTATCGTGTCGTCCCGAAAACCGTGTAATCCCATCCACTGCCAGGCTTGCTGCGCGTCAGCCGGCGAGGCGGTCTTCAGGAGATGTCGGAAATAGGACTGCGCCGCTCGCCGGTCGGGAGGAACGCCATAGTCCAGGATCTCGGCGACGCTCACGCCCATGCGGTCGTAATAGTTGAAGAGAAGACCGTCGTAGTCCGGGACAAGCGCGAGAATGCGGGCCATAGTCCGAAGTGCCTGCCTGGTCTCATGCTGCCGGAAGTGGAAGCTGGCGACTCGCAGGAGCGTCGGAGGAATGTTCGGACCAAAGCGAGAGGCCTGGGAGAAGCAATGGCGAGCCTGTTTTATGTCGCCGGCGGCAAGCAGAGCCTCGGCTAGGTCGCACCAGCGGTAGGCAGAGGCTGGGTTGCGAGAGAGGGCTTGTTCATAAAGGCGGACCGAGGCGGCCAGCCCGTCGGGTGTACCTCGCATCATCTGGCGCCGGGCTTCCTGGAGTTGCACGGTTTCAGGACAGAGATGAAAGCGACATGCCGTCTGAGGGGCTACAAGGTTCAGAACAATGGCTGCGGCCGACAGCGTCGCCACAAGAGAACCAAGCACGATCGAAAATCCTCGACCCATCGCATACATATTGACCGAGGATCGTCTGTCGCGCAAGTACTGCTCAGCGGGGTTGTGTAAGGGATGGATCCTCTGGAGCCGGGGCAGGCTGAACTTACGCCCTTGCACGACGGACCTGGCCCACGCAGCGCCGGCGCATCCAAAGTTCAGGCTTCAGGAACAAGCGCGCGCTAGGCCTTGAGCCTAGAAGAAGTGGCGCTCGGACAACATCATCTTGCGTGGCACATGTGAAGGACTTCTGGAACAGGTCTCGGAGGCGCCTCCCCGCCGGCCTGAGAACCTGAACAGCCATCACTGCTCAGTATCACCTCCAGGGGCGGGGATGGAGAAACGTGTCCTCCGACGCTTTTCGTGCGCCTGGGGATCGGGACGCATGAGCAAGATGAGCAAGATGGTTGCCATGGACTCGCGGCCAATATAGAATCAACCCTGGAAGCCTGAATACTGAAAGGCCCAGTACCAGTAGGAGGCTTCCTCCTAAGACGCCACGGTGAGTTCGACCAGTGCGGTGCCATAAGACGAATAATCGAAGGTCTGCGGGCTTCCCCACTCCTCCGACCAGAATGCGCCCGTCGTTTTTCCCGTAGGAGGAACAGTAGACGTGCCGAGGCACCCGTCGAGGAAGCGGACCAGACGCTCGATAATGTCCGGGGCTTCCCCCAAAAACTCGGAATTCCTCACCCGTAAACAGCTCGTCGATAAGCGCCTCAAGGACGCGGGATGGACCATTGTGCTCGAAAAGAACTTTGACCCCGCCCGACCCCTTACCGCCTACGATCGCTGCGCCATCGAAGAATTCCCCACAGAGACCGGTCCCGCCGACTATGCGCTCTGCGTGAACGGCCACATCCTCGGAGTAGTAGAGGCCAAAAAACTCACACTCGGGCCGCAGAACGTCCTCAGTCAAGCCGAGCGGTATTCAAAAGGCGTGAAGCCGAGTCCCTTCAACTTCCGCGGCTTCCGTGTTCCGTTCCTCTACTCCACGAACGGCGAAGTGATCTGGCATCACGACATCCGGCACGAGCTCAATCGCTCGCGTCAGATCTTCGGGTTTCATACCCCCGACGCGCTCCTTGAGCTCATGACACGGGACTTCGAGGCCGCATGTGACGCGCTGCTCGCGACTCCCAACGATCACGAGCTCATCCGGCCATACCAGAAGGAGGCAAACGACGGGATCGAAAAAGCGATTGCCGACCGGAAGCGCCACATGCTCGTGGCCATGGCGACCGGCGCCGGCAAGACCTTCACCCTGGTCAACGAGGTCTACCGCCTGATGAAATCCGGCGTCGCAAAACGCATCCTCTTCCTCGTCGATCGCCGGGCTCTCGCCGCTCAGGCCGTGAAGGCCTTCGCGTCATTCGAAGCCGAGCCGGGGCTCAAGTTCAACCAGGTCTATGAGGTGTATCACCAGCAATTCCACAAGGACGACCTTGAAGAGGACGAGAAGTGGGACCCGAAAGTCCTGCCGAAAGGCTACCTGAAAGACCCGAAGCCTGGTCACGCATTCGTTTACATCTCGACCATCCAGCGCACAACCATCAACCTTTTCGGGCGTGACGTGATCCCGGATCTCGGCGCTGAAGAGATAGAAGAGGATGTCGAAGAGGAGCCCATCCCCATCCACGCCTTCGACCTCATCATCGCGGACGAATGCCACCGCGGGTACACGGCCAAAGAGACGGCGATCTGGCGTCAGGCGATGGACCACTTTGACGCGATCAAGGTGGGGCTTACCGCGACACCCGCGTCCCACACTACCTCCTACTTCAAGGAGGTCGTCTACCGCTACGAGTATGAGCGGGCAGTCCGCGAGGGGTACCTGGTCGACTATGACGTGGTCACGATCAAGTCGAATGTCCGGATGCAGGGCGTCTTTCTCCAAGAGGGCGAGCAGGTAAGCTTCGTTGACCCCGAAACGGGCTCAAAGCAACTCGACGAACTCGAGGACGAACGCCAGTACGACACGACCGAGATCGAAGAGAAGGTCACCTCGCCCGATTCGAACCGCAAGATTCTGGAGGAGGTCAAGAAGTACGCCACTGAACACGAGGAGGAGTGCAAGCGATTCCCCAAGACCCTCATCTTCGCGGTCAACGACCTCCCGCACACCTCGCACGCCGACCAACTCGTCGACCTCGCCCGCGATGTCTTCGGCCGCGGCGACTCATTCGTGCAGAAGATCACCGGAAGCCCCACGGTCGATCGACCACTACAGAAGATCCGCGAATTCCGGAACCGCAAGGAGCCGGGCATCGTCGTCACCGTCGACATGCTCTCAACGGGCGTTGACATCCCCGATCTCGAGTACATCGTCTTCCTGCGACCGGTGAAATCCCGCATCCTCTTCGAGCAAATGCTCGGCCGCGGGACGCGCAGGGGCGAACACTATCCCGACAAATCGCACTTCGTGGTCTACGACTGTTTTGACGGCACGCTCCTCGAGTACTTCAAGAACGTAACGGCCATCACCGCAGAACCGCCCCAGCCGGAGGTCCGGACCATCGAGGAGATCATCGAGGCGATCTGGGAAAATCAGGACCGCGAGTACAACACCCGCTGCCTTGTGAAGCGCCTCCGCCGGATCGACAAGGACATGTCGGCGGAAGCCCGGGAACTCTTTGCCGCATACATTCCCGACGGCGACATGGGCCGTTTCGCCGCCTCGCTCCCACGCGCCCTCAATGAGGACTTCACGGGCACGATGCAGATCCTCCGCGATAAGTCCTTCCAGGACCTTCTCTACACCTACCCCCGGAAGAAGCGGACGTTCGTCATCGCCCACGAGACGGTGGACACTGTCACATCGGAATGGAAAGTGCGTGGCACCGACGGCAAGGAATATAGGCCGGCCGACTACCTCACCGCCTTTGCCGCATTCGTGCAGGAGAATCCCGACCACATCGAGGCGATCAGCATCCTGCTCCAACGGCCCAAAGATTGGAACACCGAGGCGCTCGCCGATCTACAACAGAAACTGGCCGCGGCCCCCCTGCGCTTCACCGTCAAGAACCTCCAGGCGGCGCACAAGCTCCGCTATGACAAGGCGCTTGCGGACATCATCTCGATGGTCAAACACGCGTCGGACGAGCAGAACCCGCTGTTGACCGCAGCCGAGCGCGTCGAGCGTGCCTTCGCGAGGATCACCGACGGCCGCACCTTCACGCTCGAGCAACAGCAGTGGCTCGAGCGCATCCGCGGGCACCTGATCGAGAACCTCTCCATCGACGAGGAGGACTTCGACGTCTTTCCGATCTTTGAGCGCGCCGGTGGCTGGGGCCGTGCGGTCAAGGTCTTCGCGGGCGACCTCCCGCAGCTTATCCTTCAATGTAACGAGGCAATCGCAGCATGAGCGACGTTGTACAAAAACTCTGGGGCTTCTGCCACACCCTCCGGCACGACGGGGTCGGGTATGGCGACTACATCGAGCAGTTGACCTACCTTCTCTTCTTGAAGATGGCAGACGAGCGAGGCATCGACCTGAGCCATACGAAGTACCTCGACGACAAGGACAAGGAAGTCGAAGTCGACTGCTCCTGGCCGACGCTCGAAGGGAAATCGGGTACGAAGCTGACAGAGTACTACATGGATGTCCTCCGTGCGCTCGGGCGTCAACGGGATCTCCTGGGGGCAATCTTCGCCAAGGCCGTCTCGCGGTTCACCAATCCCGTCAACCTCAAGAAGCTCATCGGCGTCATTGACGAGACGGAGTGGACCGCGCTCGATATCGACGTCAAAGCCGCCGCCTTCGAAGGACTCCTCGAAAAGGCCGCAAGCGAGGGCAAGAAGGGCGCCGGCCAGTACTTCACGCCCCGCATCCTCATCCAGTCTCTCGTCCGGTGCGTAAAGCCCGACCCGCGGGCACACGCCGAATTCACCATCTGCGACCCCGCCTGTGGTACCGGCGGCTTCTCTGGTGTCCTCCTATGAGTGGCTGATTAAGGAGACCAAGGGCGGCGCCATGGAAAAGGCGCTCGCAAAGCGCGTCAGGAAACAGACGTATTTCGGCCAGGAGCTGGTGGACCAGCCGCGGCGCTTGGCGCTCATGAACCTCTATCTCCACGGCCTCGAACCCCAGATCAAGGGCGGCGACTCGATCTACGAAGTTTCCGGCAGCCGCCGCTTCGACGTTGTGCTTACGAACCCCCCGTTCGGCACGAAGGGCGCCAACGAGATCCCGAGCCGTGAGGACTTCACGATCGCCACCTCGAACAAGCAGCTAAACTTCCTTCAGCACGTCCTTACTATCTTGAAGCCCGGCGGCCGCGCGGCCGTTGTCGTCCCGGACAACTGCCTCTTCGCCGACCAAGCCGGGGACGTGTTCGAGATCCTCATGAAGGATTGCAATCTCCACACCGTGCTCCGGCTGCCGAACGGTACCTTTTCGCCCTATAGCCCCGGCACCAAGACAAACGTCGTCTTTTTCACAAAGGGCCTCCCGACAGAGACCATGTGGGTTTACGACGCGCGGACGAATGTTCCCCGCATCACCAAGAAGGACCGGCCGCTCACGGCCGAATACTTCAAGGAGTTTGAGAAGTGCTTCGGCTCCGATCCGTACGGCCGCGCGAAGCGCAAGGCAAGTGACTCCAAGGAGGACCGCTGGCGGTCGTTCACGATCGATGAGGTCAAGAAGCGCGACTACAAGATTGACGGCTTGAAATGGTTGAAGGATGAGTCGCTCGACGACATGGACGACTTGCCGGAGCCGGATGAACTGGCGACCGACGCCATCGCCGAACTTGAAGCCGCCGTCGAGGAGCTCAACGCCGTCCTTGTAGCCCTGGAAAACGGGAACGGAAACGGCAAGGGCGTCGAGCGCGCTAAGAAGCTCGCGGGGAAGATATGACCGCGAAGCCCAAATCAAAACCGGCAGGCGAGTCCGAGGCAACTCCCGACGAACTGCCGGAGGGGTGGGCCAGCGTTAAATTTCTCGATGTAATTGACTACGAAGGTGGTTCGCAGCCGCCGAGAGAAAAGTTCATATACGAGCCTCGATCAGGCTATGTGCGACTTGCTCAAATTCGTGATTTCGGGCATAAGCCAGTTCCTACATTTGTTCCCGATAGTCCACGATTGAAAAAGATGGAGACGAATGACCTTTTGTTGGCACGATACGGAGGAGGTTCGGTCGATGATTCTCTCGGTCGCATATGTACCGGTCTTTCTGGTGCATATAATGTCGCATTAGCCAAGTTGATCTTCTCGACTGATCTTGTTAGCCGTGAATTTGTTAAATCTTACTTTAGTGGGCCTTGGTTTAGGGAGGTAATCAGCCATAACTCCCGCAGTTGTCAAATGGGGTTCAACCGAGGAGACCTGAGAGATCTATTATTTCCCCTTCCTCCAAAAGCGGAACAACGCCGCATCACTGCCAAGATTGAAGACCTCCTCACACATGTCAACGCCTCCCGCGATCGTCTCGCCAAAGTCCCCAAGATCCTGAAGGCCTTCCGCCAGTCCGTTCTCGCCGCCGCCTGCTCCGGCCGCCTCACTGAAGATTGGCGGGACCGTCATGCAGACGTGGAACCGGCTACGACATTACTCGAACGGATCAAGGAGACGCGACTAGCCACAGCTGAAAGCAGGAAAGACAAGAAGCAGATTGCGGAGGCTTTTGAGCAAGCCCGACTTTCGGTCGACGTAGACGGCCTGGGCTTCGAGGATCTACCTGACACTTGGTGCCCGTGCCGGGTGGGAGCAATGGGCACAGTTCTCAACGGGAGCACGCCTTCCAGGAAGGAGGCGAAGTTCTGGGGTGGCAGCATTTCGTGGGTCAGCTCCGGAGAAGTTCGAAACAACATTATCGACACTACTCGCGAGAAGATCACCCAAGCCGGATATGAGAGCTGTTCGGTAAGGCTTCTACCTCCTGGCACGGTTCTGTTGGCAATGATTGGCGAGGGCAAGACAAGAGGTCAGTCGTCGATTCTCGAAATCGAGGCAACAATGAATCAGAACCTCGCCGCCGTGTTGATTAGCCACGGTCTACTGATGTCAAGGTATTTGTGGCGGTGGTTTCATTTTCAGTACGAGGCGAATCGCGAATATGGCGGAGGCACCGGCCCGCAGGCCTTGAATTGTCAGCGGGTAAGGGAATTACCTTTCGTACTGCCACCTCTCGAAGAACAGCGCGAAATCGTCCGCCGGGTCGAAATCCTCTTCAAGCTCGCCGACAAGATCGAAAAGCGCATCGAGGCCGCGACGAAACGCGCTGACAAGCTCACGCAGGCGATTCTGGCCAAAGCTTTCCGCGGCGAGCTCGTCCCGACCGAAGCGGAACTCGCCCGTCGTGAGGGAAGGGACTACGAACCCGCCTCCGTCCTTCTTGACCGAATCCGCGCCCAGCGCCAAGCTGAAGCGGATGAAACCGGGAGTGCTGCACATAAGGTGAAAAGGCGCCGTCTCAATCGAGCATGAAGCAGAACCTGCCACAAATGAACGTCACGTTTTCCGACTTCTTCGGCGTGTCGCAAAAGACTGTGGAAAAATATGGCGCGTTCGACATCTCATTGTTGTCCGATCTCCCGCTCTTCGTCGATCCGTTCCTTCTTTTCAACAGCCGCAAGAAGCGTTATCGCGAGCTGCACGATGCGATGATCCGGTACCTGCGGTTTCTGCGAGACAAATCTGCAAGCAAACAACTTGATCCGGACCTCATTCGCGCGTGGTACCGCTTTCCCGAGATCAAGCAGAATTGGCTCGGTTTCTCCGCCACGGGCAATGCAGGTCATGGGCTTGGAGGGAAGTTCGCCCGAGCTCTCCACGACAATCTCGGAGCGCTCTTTAGCAGCTTCGGGGAGGAAACCCTGACAAAGGGAAGTCACTTGGAGAAGCTGTGTCTTATCAGCGATGGTGTCGGGCGCGACAACATCAGTGACTTCACCAACAATCTCATTCTTGGCTTTCTTCTGCAATATACCCAGACGTTCGCGCAGGCGCACATAGGACCGGCACTGCGTAGGGCTTTCGCCGTCCGTAAGGCGATCTTCAACTACGACACGGAATCGTGGGAAGCGCGGACATTCGATTTACCGGCCTTCGGTAACGACTTTGTGTTGCTTACACCGCGCGACGTTCTTACAAAGGATGAGACATGGATAAACAAGCCGAGTCTTCTTCATGACTTCAGTAGTATCCCAAACGCGATACCTAATGTAGAATTGCGGGCGGCAATTAACAATTACTTTCGAAAGGTGTTGCCGAAGCGCGCGACGAAGGAGGAAGAGAAGGCAGCTAAGATTCAGACGATTATTCATTTTCCGGAATTCATCGACTTCTTCATCAAGTACAAGGAGGACCACGGCGATGACGCCGAGAGCATCGCGTCGGCCAAGGTGGCCTTCTCCAGGATGCTGTACCTGCAGCAGTTCAGGCAACTGTCGGAGCTCTTGAAATCAGGAACGGACTTTTACAAGAACACCGGAGAGACCTATGCGGAGGCATACCAGCGGGTCCAGTTCTTGAAGGATGTCATTGAAAACAGGGGTGGCCACAAGGTGTTTTACGTGAAGGGTGAGCCTATCGAGCGGGAATCCGACTTGCATATCCTATACCGTATGACATGGTTTGCGTCCCCATCCGATGTCACGCGCGAGGCGAATGACGGAGGGGGTCCGGTTGATTTCAAGGTGTCCCGGGGTGCCAAGGATAAGACGCTGGTTGAATTCAAGCTCGCCAAGAACTCGCACCTTGAGCAAAACCTGAAACGCCAGACAGCCGTGTATGAGAAGGCGAGCGACGCCAAGCAGAGCATCAAAGTGATCGTGTATTTCTCGGCTGGCGAGCGAAAGCGGGTGGAGGGCATTCTCAAGAAGCTCAAGCTCGCCGATGACAAGAATGTGATTTTGATTGATGCGCGGAAGGACAACAAGCCGTCGGGGTCTAAGGCGTAGAACAATGGGGAATGACGCCCTTATGCCCTCCATCCTCTCCAAAGCCTTCTCCGGGGAACTGTAAACACGTATGCCCAAGAAGATCCAAAACCAAAAACAAAGCGAAAGCCAATCACCACTGTGGGCACTGGCAGATCGGCTACACCGCAGTGGACTACGATTGAACCTGGAGGTTCTTGTTGAGGCCGCAAGGAAGGAGAAGATTCCTGCGACGTGGCAGGATCTCCAGGCGTTGAGCATTCGGCTCGGCCGCGGCGAATACGTAGTCATTCCACCGTACGTCACGGACTTCATCTCTGCCTACGTAACTGACAGGAGACCTCAAAGCATCCTCGATCCCTGCGTTGCTATAGGCTCTCTGCTCTTGCCAGTCGCCGAGGCCGGTCAGATTCCCAAGGCTGTCGGCATCGAGCCGAATACCCACGCCGTCCGGCTGGCGCAGGCCATGTCAACCTTGGGTGCCGTGGAGTGGCTGAACGAAGAGCCCGGCGCCGCACTAGACAAGCTCGGCACATTTGACCTGATCGTCTCATCCCCGCCCTTGGGCCTCCGTCCGGTAACCGGGAATTTCCAAATCGGCGAAGGCACTGTCGAGGTGCGGGACTCAGAGACGAATATCCTCGCCCTCAAGGCAGCCGCGCATCTCACCAAGGGCGGTGAGGCGATCTTCATCCTGCCGAACAGTTTCTTCTTTTCCGCGCAGTCTGCATCGACGCGAGACGCTCTCCCAAAACTGGGCCTTCACGTCAAGTCCGTCATTGCGCTGCCGGCGAGTGTTTTTGCTCCGCTCACGTCAATTGAGCTCAATTTGGTTTTCATCAGCAGGCAAGAGACCGATGAAGTCTTCGTCGGACAGTTGAGTCCAGACCGCGATCCGACGCCGCTGCTCAAGAACCTGCGGAAGAGGACACCAGGCCCGGTTCCCGAGCTCGGCAGGCTTGTGAAACTCGAAGACTATCGGGGCTGGCGCGGTCTTGTTGCCGCAGAGGAACAGCAGCGACTCGTCGACCGCAGTGGGCTGGAACCTGTTCCGCTTGCAGAGGTTGTCGAAGACGTTAATCTCGCTGATCGCAAGAACGAGGAGAACCCGTTCGAAGACCGCCCAAACAGCGTCTACCTGCCCCTTATCGGGACCTCATCGGCCGTCACTTCGCTGGCGGACTTCAAGATCAAGCCGCACAACTACGCCCAACTCGTTCTGAATCCAGAAAAGACCTATGCAGAGTTCCTGGCCGCGTTTTTCAACTCTCCGCTGGGCAGGAAGACGCGCGATGCGCTACTGACCGGAGCCTTTATCCCGAAAATCAACAAGAAAAGCCTCCTCGACGCGACAGTGTACCTGCTCCCACTCGCGGCCCAGAAGCCAGCCGTCGACGTAGGCCGTGAGATTGCAGAGCTCCAACTGCAACTCGATCAGCTCCACCGGGGGCTTTGGAATCGTCCCGTCGATGCGGAGAAGGTCCGAAAAGCCCTCGGCAAGCTGAATCAGAAAGAGAGCATCGAGGCGTGGCTGGAGACCCTGCCTTTCCCGCTTGCGTCAATTCTCCAGCGCTACAACGCGAGTATCAATCCAGAACACAAGGTAGCGCACCTTCTCAACTTCTTCGAGGCCACGACTCAGTTCCTTGGCACCCTCATGACGAGTGCATTCCACTCCGACCAGCAGTTCTTCCAGGCGCACAAACGTGAATGGTTCGAAGCGGGAAAGGACAATCCACACTCGCTGGCGAGGAGCGCCTTCGGCGAATGGGTCGTGCGCTGCCAGCGCCTCGCCAAGACCACCCTTCAAATGCTTTCAAGCGGAGAACATTATGACCAGAATCGGTGCCTTTCCCTCTACAGGGTGAGCGACCGCGAGAAAATTGGTGCCATTGCAAACAAGAACCTTTACGCGGTTCTGGAGAAGGCAAGCCGCTACCGGAACAACTGGAAAGGCCATAGCGGCATCATTGCCAAGAAGGAGCACGACCATCGCCTCACGCTCCTTCAAGAGGAGCTCACCCGCCTCCGCGCCATCATTGGAACGGTCTTCGAAGATTGGTGGCTTGTCCGACCAGGGAGCAATGTGTACACCGCGGGCCTGTACTACTACGAAGTGTCCAAACTGATGGGGAGCCACCAGATCTTCAGGGAAGAGAAGGTCGAGACGTTCAACAGCAATGGACGCAAACGAGCTTTACTTCTTCGACACCACCTCCCGACAGCCGCTCCAGCTCTTGCACTTCTTCCGCATGATGCCGGTTCCTGAGTCGGAGGAGATCGCCTGCTACTTCTTCAACCGCCTTGAGCAGAAGGACGCCCGATGGGTGTCCTACCACTTCGAGGGCAAGGCGGAACGGGTCGAGTCTGACGCCTCGGTCCGAAAACTCATCGAGGAGGTCGAGCAGAACAATGGGGACTGACGCCCTCATGCCCTCCATCCTCTCCAAAGCCTTCTCCGGCGAACTCTAAACGCATATGGCACGCACATCGAATGCAAAGGCCCGCGACGAACTAACAGCGAAGCAGCGGCGTCTTGTCCGGGAGTGACCTGCCCCCCGTAAACTACACCAGGGATAATTGAGAAGCTCCAGAAAGGGAGAGGAGCTTCGAGATGAAGAAGAGCCGCTACACCGAAGAGAAGATCATCGGTGTGCTGAAGCAGATGGAGGCCGGCCGCAAGGTAGCGGATCTGGCTCGGGACCTGGGTGTGAGCGAGGCGACGATCTACACCTGGAAGAGTAAGTACGGCGGGTTGGATGTGAGTGAAGCCCGGCGTTTGCGGGAACTGGAGCGGGAGAACGGCGAGTTGAAGAAGTTGGTGGCGGATCTCAGTCTGGACCGCGAAGCGCTGAAGGCGGTGATCCGAAAAAACGGCTGGAGCTTGTAGGAGGAAGGCGGGACGTGGCGTTCGTCATCGAGGAGTTTGCGATGAGCGAACGCCAGGCCTGCAAGCTCTTGGAGGTGGACCGCAGCAGCTACCGCTACGAACCGCTAGCCCGCGATGACGGCCGGCTGCGGGAGGAGATGGTCGCCCTGGCCAAGCAGAAACCACGCTACGGCTACCGGCGGCTGGGTGTGTTGATGGAGAGGCGCGGCTGGAAGATGAACCACAAGAAGCTGTACCGGCTGTACCGGGAGGAGCATCTGGCGGTGCTGAGGCTGAGGCGTAAGCGACTGCTGCGGCCTGCGGCGCCGGTGGCCCAACTGACGCGCGCCAATCAGGAGTGGGCCATGGACTTCGTGATGGACGGTTTGGCGACGGGCCGCGCTGTGCGGGCGTTTACCGCAGTGGATGAGTACACGCGCGAGTGCCTGGCCATCGAAGTCGATAGCTGTCTGTCGAGCCGGCGGGTGACGCGGGTGCTGGAGTGGGTGATCCAGCAACGCGGCAAGCCCGAAGCGTTACGCTGCGACAACGGCCCGGAGTTCACCAGCCGGCATTTCCTGGCCTGGTGCGAAGAGCAGCAAATCCGACTGATTCACATCCAGCCGGGACGGCCGATGCAGAACGGACGGGTGGAGAGCTTCAATGGGCGCCTGAGGGACGAGTGCCTGAATGCCAACTGGTTTCCGACGATGAACGAAGCCAAGCGAAAGATCGAGGCGTGGCGGGAGGAGTACAACCGGGAGCGGCCGCACAGCAGTCTGGGCTACCGGACGCCCGAGGAGTTCGCCCGAGGCGCGCCGCTTTGGGATGCCCCCTCGGGGGCATCCCAAAGCCCAGCCTCAGCAGTGGTAGTCTGACATGAGCTTCTCTAGTTATCACTGGTAGAGACAACGGGGGCAGGTCAGTCCCACGTTCGCGTGGAGCAACGAGTTGAGCGATAGTTTTCGGGAGTTCATCCGAAACGGTATCATGCATGATGCCGAGACGAGGAGCGGCTGGATCGTCGAACGGACGATTCCCAGAGATGCCATTGTGAAGCAGAACGCTCGCGGTGAATACGTGCTCAACCGCACCGAATTCCACAAGGCGCTGAGATCGGTCGTCAATGCCTGGATTCAGAAGCTCCGGAGCGGCGACCCAAACTCGCTCGATAAAATGAAAGACCGCATGAATGAGATCATCAACAAGTCGTAAATCTCAACCCGCCGCTTCGCGGCGGTATACTCGACCTGACCCCTCCGAGAAATCCATGCCCAAGAGACCCATGGTGCCGGGGGAGGCAGCGAGCGTCGGAAGGGGGTATCCCCCTCCGAGGAATCTATGCCCATCACCGTCGAGAAAATAGACGAGACCACATTCAAGGTCACTGTCACGAGCCGCACGACAACGACTCACACCGTCACGGTGACCGAGGACTACTGGCAGAAGCTCACCGGCGGCACAACGCCGCCGGAGAAGCTCATCGAGAGATCCTTCGAGTTCCTTCTCGAGCGCGAGCCCAACACCAGCATCCTCCGCACCTTCGACCTGCCCACGATCCAGCACTACTTCCCCGAATACGAACGCACCATCCGCACGATGCTCAAGTAACCCGCGAGGACCGAGCTAGCGCAATCTAGCGGCGGCCCGAACTAAACGTCTCGTCAAGGCGAGGGCGGATAAAAATTGACGATCAGTGGTCGACTTAGCGAGTCGTTTTCATCCGCGACGGGAGAAATTTCTCCCGGCACCGGGATAGGGTGAATGTACACGCGAAGGAACCGGTTCTCAATGCCTTGGGGATGCGGTGGCGAGAGAGGATAGTATGGGAGCGGAGTATCCGGAGGGTACTCCAGCACGGATAGGGGGAGCTTCCATCCAATCTTCTTAGTAGTCCTGCCGACGACCCCGGTAGCGTCGTAATACCAATGCATGCCCGGCCCGCGAGCGGACACTGTTGCGTGCCAGGCGCCTCCGTCGTACGAAGCCATAACAATAACGTCGCCAGGGGTGTGGAGCTGGGTCAGGTATTGCTGGAACTCCACGACGTACAAGGTGTCTGTGCGCGAATCCCCATCGTGGAGTGTCATTTGGCAGTACATGTAGGTGTTATCGTGCGCGAGATGCAGACTCGCGAGATCGGTGCCGACGTAATTGGCGTCGGGATTCACGTCGGAAATCGGGTCAACGACCACAGGCGGAATGCCTTCCCAGGCTGCCCACGACGGGACCGTGGCGAACGGTATTTGGACGGTAGTCAGTGGCTGGAGATAGCTGGGCTCCATCTTGTTCTGCTTCCATTCCATGACCATCGCGAAATGGGCGCCATTCACCAGGACGTTCTCGAACAGCGTCATTTGACTGGATTCAAAAGGCAGTGCACGGGCCTGTTAAAAGTCCACCGTTTTGCCGGCTAGGAGCCCCTTGGAATTATTGGGTTGCGCCGTCGCGATGGCGACGAACGCGAAGAGCGACACAAGCGTGTGTGCAGCACTCTTGGCCATGTGCGACCTCCTTCGGGCTGCAATTATACTCCCATGAGCGCCAGAGAAGAAGAGCTAAGCCCCGGACAGGTACTGGGCGTACCGTCACGGTCTGGCGAGTCCAGACGATCTGTATGAGCCAAAGGCAGGAACGCAAAACACCCGCCCCTTAAGGAGCAGGTCCTTTGCGTCGCCCCCGGGCATGACCTCTGGGCTCTGGGCCTCTTGGGCTCTCAGCCATCCGAGGCGACAGAGAATCCTACACCAAGCCCCCCAAACCCCGCAAGCCCCGCAAACAGACCCAGGCAAACCGCCTCCCGCACGCCAAAGCTCCTCCCCGGCGCTACAATACCGGCCAGGGGCATCCATGCGCTTCGAGGCGTTCTCCTTCGGCTCCATCCAAATCGACGGCGTCACTTACGAAGACGACGTTGTGATCGACCGCGGGAAGGTCCGCAGGCGCAAAAAGAAGGAATCCAAAAAGTACCGCGACGAGTTCGGCCACACGCCGCTGTCAATCGAGGAGGAGATCCCCTGGAAATGCCGTCGGCTCGTCATCGGCACCGGCTCGGGCGCGCTGCCGGTCATGGATGACGTGAAGAGGGAAGCCAAGCGACGCGAGGTCAAATTGCTGATCGTTCCAACGCCCGAAGCTATCGAGGAGCTGCGGAAGCACCCCGACGAGACGAACGCCATCCTCCACCTGACCTGCTAACCCCTCCGCGACCGGTCTATCTCGCCCTAGCCGCCCGCCTCTTCTTCCACTCAGCCCACCTCTTCTTCTGCGCCGCAGCGATCCGCTTCCGCCCGGCCGCCGACACAGTCCGCTTCCTCCTGGCGACCGGGGCGGGGCCGATATTGGGGCCAATGATACCCCTTCGCGCGCGTAGGGCTCCTCTTACTGCAGCAATGTGCTCATCGATCCGCTGCCGCTGCGCCTCAAATCCTGCAAGGGCCGCCTCAAGAACTGACCGATCAAGAACGGAAGAACGCGGACGCATTCTGGGCATGCTCAAAAACATACCACACCCGGTCTGGGACGCACCCGGAGCCAGAGGACGTAGGAGGGTCGGAGGCCGGACCGTACCGGTACTAAACGCCGGCGGATAGTCCTGGAATTCGTCAAAGCCAAGGTCCACAATACTATTGGTGCCCCGAATGCACACCGTGCATTCGATGAGGCCCGCGTCTCCCGCACGCGCACTCCGGCAGGCGTGACGGGCTCAGCACCACGCCGGAGTCAACCTGAGCCGCGGCGCACCGATCCCGCGCCGCCCTCTTTTGAGAAACCAGCATCCGCCGCCATCGGCGAGCGGCGCCGGAACGTTGCCCTACCCGCCGCGATTCGTCCGCGGCCAGTCAATCCGAAACCGTCCATCCCGCATCGCCACCCAGAAGAGCTGCTTCGGAGGCGTTCCCCGCGCGTGGTGATAGAGCACGGCGGCGCGCCCATAGAAGCCGCGCGTATGCGGCGTGTCCCTAAAGCCCAGCCGCTCCATGTCGAGGTGGTGGCAGAACTCGTGACAGAGCGTCGAGAGAAACGTCCCAAAGGAGGTGACCTGCTTGCGGACAGCCGTGCGCATCCAGACGCGGATGAGTCGCTTCTCCGGGTGATAATCCCCGAAAAGCTCGGTCGCCCATCCGCCCTCGCGAACCCGAAGCGGGCGCGCGGCGAGAACCCGGATCTGGGGCCTCGCGACGCCATAGAAATCGGCCGCCGCGAACAGAAACTCCGCGCACGCGTTCCGCACGGCGCGAACCTCTCCGGCCTCCAAGGCCGGCTGAATGTTCGCTGCTGCCGACAGGAGTCGCCCGTCCCCGGGCACTTCAAGAGCATAAAGGCGATCGCTCTTGAAGTACTCCACGCGGAGCGACTCGTCGACCGGAAGCCGGTCCGTGAACATCGCAGCCAATCTTCAACGGACCTATTCTAGCCCCTGCTCAGCCACTTGGTCCCACCATGCAGTCCAAGGCGCCGCGCTGGCCCCGTCTTGCGTTTCAGTCTGCCCTCGATTTCATAAGTTGGGCGTCAAGCCCAGTGAAGAGTTCGGGCAACACCAACGTATCCTGTTTCCCCGGGTGGCAACGCCGAGGGCCCCCCGGTGTCGGAGGTGACGTTCGACCCTGTCATGCTCTCGGAGACCTATGTGCCAAATGGCGACAACGGGCGCTTGGCGTACGCCTGGAGTGTCCGGGTGACGGTGCCTAGGCCAAGCCCAAGCCTCCTGGCAATCTCACGCAGCGAGAGGCCCTCGAGCCGTAGGCTGACCACCTTCTCCCTGTCGAAGATCTTCTTGGGTCGGTGCGGCGGCAAATCTCGTCTGGACCGGCTGTGGACCGTCTTGCCCACCCGGCCGGCCTCGAAATCTCGCCGGTACCGCAACTGGGCAGCAAGCGCCCTGTCTCGGATCAGCGATCGCTCGAATTCCGCTGCTTCAACCTGAGACACAGGCGCAGCCGTCGGATCTGGTCGGCACGCGATCGGGTTGTCCCCCATCGCCTCCCCCCTGTCTCTCCGGGTGCCTGAATTCTGGGCCCGGCGTTGTCCGTTCTGTTCCAGTTCGAGGAGACAAACTCCGACGAGCCTAGTTGGGTTTATGGAACAGAATGGAACAGGTTTCTAGTTTTGGGTGGGTGTAAGTGATTGAAAACATGGTGGCCAGGGACGGAATCGAACCGCCGACGCCAGCCTTTTCAGGGCTGCGCTCTACCAACTGAGCTACCTGGCCCGCGGAGACTCTCCATTGTATCAGAGATGCCGCGCCGCAGTCGGCGTACCGGTCTTCTATTCGCTCGACACCTCCTTGCCGAAGCCCCTTGCGGCTGGACCCAGCCAGCCGTACGGCGGTAATGGACTTCAGCAGTCCCGTAAAAGCTGATGCCGGTGGGAAGTTCCGAGTCCCGGCTCTTCCAGTCGGGGCTCACAGCCGATCACGTGTGACACCGGCGATGACAAGGGCAGGTTCCAGTTCGGTGGCCTCGCACCATGCGAGTACCGCGTTATTGCCCTCACGAAGCAGGGCCTACCCCCGGCCGGCGAGCCCTTACGGCTCTTCGACGCGCGGGTGGCCTCCGAACCACAGTTACTCGGGAAGTCAGTACGGCAAGCGGTCCACGCCGGTGCGGCGGCCGGGAATCGGAATAAAGCCGCCGTCCTTCTTCGCCGGTTGCTGCGCGCCGCCCGGCTCGATCTGGGGCCTGCGCATGGGCATGCCGGCAAAGTCGATCTCCGAGGCATCAAAGGAGATCGGCCGGTCCAGCACCATCTCAATCGTGGTGCCCCGGGCCAAGACCACGTCAGGCCCGCGGGTCAACAGGACACCCAGCACCCCCGCGGCCGCACCCGCCGCCGCGCCAATACCAGCCCCCATTCCCGCATGTCCGGCGGCGCTCCCCGCGATCACTCCCACCGAGGTTCCGGCAGCGGCGGCTTCCCCGATATTGCGGGCGTCGCCGCCCTTATTCCCCTCACTCTTGATCTTGCCCTCGCCGCGATCCAGTTCGTCGCCGGACTGCCCGTCGAGACTCCCGACGCGCGCGCGGAAGTCGCGCGTCACGCCGTTCGGCAGCGTGAGTGAGTCGAAGCGGAGATACATCTCGCCCCGTCCCTTGACCCGGCCGGGCCGCTTCACCTCCGTGATGGTGCCCGCGACATAACTGCCAGGGGGAATGACGATTCGCCCGTTTGCCATAATTGGAAACACCGTTTCCAGGTACACACGGTCGCCTTCGGCCGATCCTTTGGTGCTCACGCTGTTGATCAGGCTCAGCGGAATCTTGGTGCCGGACTCGATCTGGAACTCACCCGTCTTGGCCGGCTCGGTCTGCGCAGCCAAGGATACGGCCACGCACGCCGTCAGCAGTACACTACGGGACCACATCTTCCCCTCCCATCCGCCATTGTAACCTACCTAGTGGCGAGCCTTACGGCTTGACCCAGATCCGCAGACCAGGCGGGCTGATCGCATCTCCCACCGCAACCCGTATCTCCGGGTCCGGGCCGGCGCCCTCGGGGAGCAGGACGTTGATCTGGTAGAGGCCGCTCCAGCCCGGGGCCAGACCGGCATAGCCGATGCGCTCGGAGGCCACCGGCGCGCCATCCAGCAGCACCCGGAAGCCATCCAATTGTTGCAGCTTTGCCGCCTGCGTCGGGATGATCCCGTAGACAGCCGGAGGAGTGACCGGACCCAGCCCGGTACCCCAAAGGATGATCCACTCACCCGGACGGGCAGGCGCCTGCTGGCTGACGAGCGAGTAGTCCAGGTGGGAGGCGACGATGCTCACCAGGTCCAACTGAAACAGGGCCGGCGCCTCCTCCCGCAAGGTGAGCCGCACCGCGGGGCCGGCCGTGCCGTCCCGGACCACCTGCACCGTGACCTCGGCTGGCCTCAGGTCACTTGGGATCAGGAAATTGACCTGGCCCGGCGAGACATAGTAGATGTGCGCCGGCAGCCCGCCGACCAGCACGCGGACTCCTGTGGCCGGCAGCATAACGGGAAGCTCGCCCGCTGAGATGTCGGCGGCCGTGATGGCTCTTTCCACAAAGGAAAGCCCGGACCCGTAAATGCTCGCTAGTGCGTTGGGCGCGAGCGCGCCGGGGGAGTTGCTGGCGATGTTTACGATGCTCTCCCCCGTGTAGCAGGGCGCTTGCGGTTGGCAGTCCGTGTCTGCGGCAAGGCAGGACGAGAGAGTGGCGGCAATCGCCAGCAAGCAGACGATACGGATCATGGGGATTACTGCTGATCTAGTGGCGGAGCCACGGCACTTTTCTCAGTTTCGGGGACAGGCAACAAAATTCCAGCCTGCAAGACGTTGAATCTGCGCGAACGGTCGAGTCGGAATTTCGTCGCCTGTCCCCGAAACTACCCTCCCCCCGCGAGGGGGTCCTCCGGCCAGGAGTGCCGGGGGTAACGCCGGCTCAGCTCCCGGCGAACTTTCGGGTACAAACGCTCCCAGAAACCGGCCAGATCGATGGTGGTCTGCACCGGTCTCTGATTGGGCGCCAGCAGATGCACCACCAAGGGGACAGCGCCCCGCGCCACCCTGGGGGTCTCCCTCATGCCGAAGAAATCCTGGAGCCGGGAGGAAATCCACGGCGCTTGATGGCGCGCGTAGCGCACCCGGACCTGGCGCCCGCCGGGTAGTCGAATCTTCTCCGGAGCCACCTCGCGAAGCGCGCGGTCCGCCCCCGCGGGCAGACGTTCGGTCAAGGCGCGAAGCAACCCGCCATTGCCGGCCGCGTCCCTGAGTTCCGCGAGGCTCCGCAGGCCACGGCAAAGGGAAGAGAGCGCGGCGCCCACATCCTTGCCGCCGAGGGCGGGCAGCGAGCTGTGCTCGGAGGCGAAGGCCACGCGCGCCAGGAACTCTTCCATCTCATCAGGGTCCGTGAACCGGCCGACACCGGCCTCCGCAGCCTTCTCCGCCAGCAGCGCCGAAGCCTGTTCCGCGCCGGGGCGCGCATCGCGGCTTTCCTCCAGAACGAGGCTCGCGAAGAGCAGCGCGCTGGTGGCCTCCACCCGCTCCGCCTTGCGGTTCCACTCCACCGAGGTCCGTTCCGTCACCCGCTCCGGGAACAGGTCGAGGAGCCAGCCGGGCTCGATGGCGCTCGCCAGCCGCACCAGCGGCAAGCCACCCTCGCGCCGCTCTTCGATGTCCACGGCAACGAGCCACTCGCCGGCGCCGGCCACGCTCGAACCGGAGAGTACCGCGGAACCGCCCGCCGCGAGCAGCAGTTCGTCCCCTTGCCGGCGGCGGGCCACCCGGTCGGGGAAGGCCACCAGGACCGAGATGAGCAACGCCTGATCGCGGTCTTTCGGTTTGGCTGCGCGCGCACGCCTCACCCGGAGGATCTGCTGGAAGATCCGCCGCGCGTTCGGCTCCCACTCGGATTCGAGGAGCTGAAGCAATTCGGCCGGTCCCGTGCGATGAGTGCCGGCACTCAGAATCGCGGCCAGGGCACAACCGTCCTCACTCACGCCCCTGTGGCCGGCCTCGACCACGAGCCGGGAGAGGCGCGGATGCAGAGGATAGAGCGCCATGAGGCGGCCGGTCTCGGTCAGGCGCGCCTCGGCATCGGCCGCGCCCAGATCGCGGAGCAGTTGTTCCGCCGCGCCGACCGCCGCCTCCGGCGGGGCCAACAGCCATTCCAGGCGGCGCAGATCCATTCCCATGGCCATGACTTCCAGGCAGGTTCCGGAGAGCTCCCGGCGCGCCACCTCGGGGACGTCATGCGCCGGGCGGCGGTGGAAATCCTCGGCAGGGTATAGCCGGATCACGCGGCCGGGTCGGGTGCGGCCCGCGCGTCCCGCCCGCTGGATCGCCGAGGCTTTACTGATCCGGCTCACGTTCAGGGTCGGGAGACCAGACCACGGGGAGAAGCTCGCCACGCGCGCCAAGCCGCTGTCGATCACCGCGGTGACTCCCTCGATAGTGACCGAACTCTCGGCGACGTTGGTCGAGAGGATGACCTTGCGCCGGTCCGCGGGCGTTACGGCGCGGTCCTGCTCCTCGGGGGACAGGTCGCCGTACAGCGGCAGCACCAGCAGGTCCGCTTTCCCAGCGATCTGGGTACACGTCCTGGCGGCCTGCCGGATCTCGGCGGCTCCAGGAAGAAACACAAGCACGTCGCCGTCCACGCCCTCCCGGAGAAGACGCTCAAGCGCCTGCGCCAC
The DNA here is from genome assembly GCA_963798455.1 of Bryobacterales bacterium. Classification (GTDB taxonomy): domain Bacteria; phylum Acidobacteriota; class Terriglobia; order Bryobacterales; family Bryobacteraceae; genus CAWCTD01. The sequence continues at coordinate 140,038 of CAWCTD010000003.1, read as the reverse complement.
CTGCTCGGCGACAGACTGGGAGGAGGAAGGGGTGTAGGAGACGGAGAGATCGAACAGCCTTCCTTCCGAGCGCAGGACGTCGCAGCCGCCGAGGAACGCGGCCACCGGCGCCGTCTCCATGGTGGCGGACATGACCACCAGGCGCAGGTCCGGCCGGGCCGTCTTCTGGAGCCGCGCAAGCAACGCCAGCGCCAGGTCGCCATCCAGATGCCGCTCGTGGAATTCGTCCAGGACGACCGTGGCGACGCCGGCAAGCTGAGGGTCACCCAGCAGGCGCCGCGTCAGCACACCCTCGGTGAGAAAACGCAGCCGCGTGCGCGGACCGGCCACCTCCTCGAAGCGCACCTGGTAGCCGGCCGTCTCACCCACCTTCTCGCCGAGCTCGGCCGCCACCCGGCGCGCCGCCAGCCGCGCGGCCAATCGACGGGGCTCGAGCACCAGCACCTGACCGGCGCCGAGGGAGAGCAACGCCGGGGGAACGCGCGTGGTCTTCCCCGCCCCAGGCGGCGCTTCCAGAACCAGGTTCCGGCCGCGGCTCAATTTGAGCCCGATCTCGGGAATCAGCGGGTCGATGGGCAGCGCGACGGACATGTGGTAATCCACCATAGTAGTGCAGTGCCCAGGAATGGACTGCACTTCTGAGTTGTGGCGCAGACGATCGTCTCTTGTCGTCTGCGTTTGGCCACTGCAGGCAGACCACGAAAGACGATGGTCTGCTCCACTGCCCAGTCCATTCCTGGACGCCATAGTAGCGGCAGCTTGACAGGCTGCGCCGCCATGCCCGACCATCGGTTTATGTCCGAAATATACCGTCCTCTTTCGCCGCCGATCCGTCTGCTGATGGGCCCAGGCCCAACCATGGTGGAGCCCCGCGTGTACGAGGCCATGAGCAAGCCCATCGTCAGTCACGTAGATCCTTATTTCTTTGAAATCGCCGAAGACATCCGGAAGCTGCTGGGACTGGTCTTCGGGACCAGCAACCAATTCAACATGGTCATCTCCGGCACCGGCAGCGCCGGCATGGAGACGGCGGTGGCGAACTTCGTGGAGCCGGGCGCGAAGGTTGCGATCCTGGCCAACGGGTACTTCTGCGACCGCATCACCGAGATGGTGCGCCGTCACCGCGGCGAAATTGTTCGCCTGGAGAAACCCTGGGGCCAGCCCTTCGGGGATGAGGAGGCGTCCGAGTTCATCCTGCGCGAGAAGCCGCAAGTGGCGGCCTTCGTCCACGCCGAGACCTCGACCGGCGCCTTGCAGCGCGGCAAGGCCATCTGCGACGCGGCGCACCGGGCCGGCGCGGTGGTGATCGGGGACTGTGTCACTTCGCTCGGCGGCATGCCGGTGAAGGTGGACGAGATGGGCGTGGACATCGCTTACAGCGGCACGCAGAAGGCGCTGGCGTGTACGCCGGGCCTGTCGCCGATTACCTTGTCCCCGCGCGCGCTGGAGGTGTTGCGGGCGCGCAAGTCCCCGCCGCCGACGTGGTATTTCGACCTGAAGCTGCTCGACGACTACTACGCCGGCGCGCACCGTTATCACCACACCGCGCCGATCTCGATGTTTTACGGGCTGCGCGAGGCGCTGATCGTCATCGCCGAGGAAGGACTCGAAAAGCGCTGGGAGCGGCACCGCACCAACCACCTGGCATTTGTGGCCGGGATCGAGGCCATGGGGATGCACATGCACGTGGCGCCCGAGCACCGTTTGTGGACGCTCAACACGCCGTGCGTGCCGGACGGCATTGATGAGGTGAAGGTGCGCCAGCGCCTCTTCAAGCAGCACTCGATCGAGATCCTGGGCGGCTTCGGGCCGCTGGCGGGCAAGGTCTTCCGCATTGGCCTGATGGGGGCCTCCTCGACCAAGGAGAACATCCTGCGGCTGCTGGAGGCGATGGAAGAGTGCCTCCGCGCGGAGGGCTACCAGCCGCCCAGCTCGGGCAAGGCCGCAGCGGAGCGGTTCTACGCCAGCGCGTAGGGGCGTGATTCCAACCTGTTGATTGCGGGCAGGTTCCGAGACATTGGGTCCGTTTGGCATTCTTTCTCGCGCGCGCCGCGGAGGGCGGCGGTGCGCGCCGGGCATCCCTGTGACGAGTGTAGCGGGCGGCTTCGCGCAGGGTGGCGCGGGCTTGGCCCAAGCCACTCAAAGGACGGGAGAACTGGCGGGCCAGGATGGGTCAACCACGTGCCGGCAGCCGGCCGGAACGGGGCCGGGGCTGAGATCAAAGGACAGGCCCGGGCAGGCGACTACGCGGCCAAGTGGAACGCCATAAACGGCCGCAAGGGCCGTTCTCGTTCCCTATCTGCAGGCGGTCGGGGACCGATGATTGGCGGTTATCGCTGAATTTGCCCGTCCGTGAGCGCGTCCATTCGAAGTCGCGATTGAACATCGCAGGGAGGGGCGAACCGTAGTGCGGCAAATTAGCACGCATCTGAGGGGCACTCCTCTGGCATAACGCCCAGCCTCGGTGAGTTCCAGAGCTCCTTTTGGCAGTCGGTCCTCAATAGGGTGGAAGCTTCCGTGAGAAAGTTCCAACGACTCGGCGTTTAGCTTCGCCCGCTATGTTCGGTTAGAAGCTGTCGGAAACCGAACTGACCTTTCGCGATGAGTTCTTCCACCATGCGTTTCGCCGCCAGCGCGCCATCGGGATTGTTACTTTCGAGCGCACTCTTGAGAAGCCGTCGCGCATCGTCTTCGACGCCTAAGAGAAGCCATCCTTCGCGGTCACCCTCAATCATGAGCCGGAGAGCGGTAACGCACTGAACCGGGTATTTCGGACAAACATCGGCCAGTCTCTTGACAACCGTCATATCAGGCTCAGCCTTTTTGGCGATCTCAAGCGCCGCCACAAGCATGTTGATCGACCACTGCTCATCGAATCTTTCCGATGTGAACCAGTGACCGAAATCCCTCAACTCCTTCGCGAAGGCATCCGGCGAGGCTGCGGCTTTGCCTGCCGCCAAGCGGCGCGCGAATAGATCTTGAAGGCGCGGGAAAACCTCCAGCGGAGCATCGGTCCAGCCGGCAACGCTCGTGCCAATGAACCAGATGGCATGACCACGGACGGCGTCGGGAGCGCGCTCGTAAAACTCTCTCAGGAGGCCGTCGGGCGTGTCAAAATCGATTCTGCCCAGCCAGTAGTAAACCATGAGGTGTTCGGCGATGGCATCGGCTGGCGATCGATGGCCGTTGTTCTCGGCGTCTTGGGCTATCCTCTCCAGGGCTCTTTGTAGGAACGGACCGAGCGCGGGAAGAAGCGCCACATTAGGTCGGTTGGCAGTGATGTAGTCGTCCCAGGCGGCTTTGAAGCGCCGCGGGTCATCAGCCGGGAAGATGCGCTCCAGATTTGCGCGAGCCCACTCAAAATCCAAAGCCGAAATGAGATTCAAACAATGACCGTACACAGACCGAACGGTCAGGGTCGGCTCCCTATGCACATCAAGATGAACCTCCAGAACCTCGCGAACTTCCGGTATTTCGCTGAACGTAAGGAGCGGTCTGTTCTCCGCCTTCCGCTCGGGATCGGTCAGGAGGCGCAGCCATCGCGCATACTCCAGAACCGTGTGCATCGCACGTCCCCTTGTGGAATTGATCGACAGAAGGCCGGGATCGAATTTCTGGCCACTCTCATTATCCGGAGAGGGATTGGGATCCTCAGCGAGCACCGACAGGATACGCCAGACTGACTCGCGAAGTTCGGATCCAAGATAGCCGGGAAGATCCAGATCGAACCCCGCGGTCAGCAAGTCGAGAATTGAATCTCGCGTCCAGCCCCAATCGGGATCAGTGATCATCAATTCGCCTTTCCGGTCTGGTATCTCCCGCGGCTGTTGTACGACCCACGCCGCGAGATCCAGAACAGGATGCCAATCGAATGTGGACTTTGCTTTCAATGCACTGAGCGCGCCGCCAAAGAAGGCGCGTACATAAGTCGGATCGAGCCCTTCGAACTGCTTGGCGTGGGCAAGAAACGGAGCCAGGTCTTTGGCGAGCCGTGTTGTGAGCGCTTTGCCGAGTCCCTCTGCTGTCGGCTGGAAGATATCGGTTCCGGCCTTCCAGGACGACAAAAATGCGAGGATCTCCTCGACGCTCATGGCCTCTAGTTCCTCATCGGATTTCGGGGATTTCACTCCCACGGCGCCGAAGGCGCGCATTCTAGGCTCACCCAAAGCGCGCGGTTCGCCCAATCCGGCGACAAGCTCATCCAGCCTTTGCTGGTAGGCCGCTGGGAGCTGGCCCTGAAGAACGGCGTAGTGGTCGCGTCGCCCGATATCCGCAAGACGCTTTATGCTCTCATCCGTTGCTGGTTGCCCGGTAAATTCCAACCACTTTCGCAGAGCATCCTCTGGAAGCCCGACGTCCATGATGGACAGAATCCGCTGTTGTGTTTCACCGCTGAACCGGGCAAACGAGGTTTTCAGGAGCGCCACGACTTCATGTTCGAGACTGCCACGAAGGAGCGTCTCGGGATCAGTGAGCATGCCTGCCGCAACTGGAAGGCCAGAGTCCGGAAATACTCGGCACAGATGGAGCTTCAACCGCCGGAACGTGATCCAACGTTTGCTGTCCAGTATTTTCAAGACCTCCGCAAACTGGGCCGCGTCCGCGGTGATCAGTTGCTCCGCGGCATCGCGGACGGCTTCGATAAGGATTACGGGTATGTCGTCGTGGCTCCGCCCGTGATCGATGTTCGGGCAACTAATGTAAAGGTAATCCTCGTCAGTGGCCTGCTCCTCCGATGATTTGCGGGACAGCCGGATGGCATCGTCAAGAAGGTCGGCAAACAACCTCACAGCATCCAATCCCGTCGCCTGCACGAGAGCGCCGAGGGACTTCTCGATGATGCGGGCGTAGTCCCAATATCGGATCAGGGGCTGCGGTTTGGGCCAAAGCCAGGTCGTTTCCTCGTCCTGACGTTCCGCGCCACGATCAGGCGCAAGGGCGAGGATGATGCCCGTCAGCGAAAGCGCAGCCGCGCCCTGCCCACCGACCGCGAGGCGCCTGATGAGATCACCGATCCGGTCTTGCAGCATGAGCTTGATCGGCAACCGCGCCCCGATCGCGATTTGGTCGAGCAGTGCTGCTGCATACCCTGCGGGCAGCGCAAGCGCCATGTCGATGATGTCATCGTAGACGCGGCTGTTTTCTGTCGCCGGAATTTCACGGGCGAGCCGTACAACCGTGGCCTGCGCTTCCGGAATGGCGGCCATCCGCGCGAGATAACGGGACTCCGGCCAAAGCGGCAGCTGAACGTAGTCGCCGGCGTTTTTCGGTGGCGGAGGTTCTTTGAAGAGCCCACGCGCCGCAAGGGGCTCAAGCCATTCGGGCGAATCGAGATGCTCAAAAAAGTACTGGTATTGCGCCCACCCCTTGATCGCCGCGATCGCTCGGTCAACGAGTTCTGCTTTAAGCATCTCGCGCCTCCTTCAAAATGGCGTCGATAACGGAGAGGTCTTCGGATGGTTGGCGGAACAGACTATCCAGCAGCAATTGTTCTAGCGCCTGTAATCCCTTCTCGAATTCTTCGGCGGTCGTCGGCGCCCGATGAGCCGTCCGCACAAAATACTTATGCAGCTCCAACCATCGGTCCGCGTGCTGCTTTTCAAGGGTTTGTGGCAGGGGTAAGCCGGCGGGATCAAGGTGGCGGAACAGAGTGACCGCGACATCACGGCGCCTGGGGCGGCTCTCGCGCAACCAGTGAAAAAACTGTTGAACGCGGCCAAGCCAGCGCTCGAGAGGCGCGTCAATCGTGCCGGACCATCGGCCGCCCGCTTGGCACCCGCTTTGAAGTGCGCGATGCCATGCAGCTTCCAGCGCGTTCACCTGATCGCTGAGTCTTCCTTGATCCGCGAAAATGGGCAAGTCCATGACGCTCGGCAAGTCATTCGTCATCTCCCGGATCGCATGAGCCGCGAGGAAGAGGCGCCCGGGATTGGAGCCGTCATGGAGCGTGCGAAGCGCGCTCTCATACAGGTCAGCTAGGGCAGGGCTTTTCGCCGTAAGCGAGGAATGCAGCGTTTGGCGCCGACCAACGAGATGGAAGGGTGCCGGACCTTCATCGAGCGGTCCCATAAGTGGTTAGAGTTCAATTGTATGACAGCGACAGTTGCTTCGTTCGATCTCGCGAGTTACGGTTTCTTGAACGTCCGCCGTGGTTGACGATTTGGCTTTCCGCTCTTGCGGCTCATGAACGCTTCGTACTTGGCTTGCAGGATAAAAACGTAGTCACAGATCGCCAACGCGAAATCAAGCAAATCTTGAGCGTCGATTCTGGTGAAGGTCCGGCCGCTGGCATGCGCGGCTAGATTCCGATGCTCATGCAGTTCTTTACCCCATTGGAAAAGGCGGTCATCGATTATCTTTTTGTCGTGGAGCTCAACCAGACCCGGACCGAGCATCAAATGGCTGGGATCAGGACCGGGATGAAAGTGTCGCGCGATCGCCTCTAACGCCCGGCCGGTCATGGCAACGCTTGCGGTATAGGCTCCGCTGGAGAGACATCGGCGCGCTTCCTGAAGTGAAGAGCGCACGGTTTCTGGTATCGGCTCGAAAGGAGATCGGTCCGGATCTGGCCAGATGCGATACGGCTCCATCCAGTCGTTATTGAGCATTTGGAATTGCCGTAAAACGGTTGCTTCTTTGCAGTACGGACACTCCACGAGCGTCACGCGGGCAGGCCAGGCTGTTCTCGCCGGATCGAGGATCAGCTCATCCAACTCCTGCGGCGTTTTGAATTGCGGCTGCACTTCGACCATGCCGACTACCCTCCCGGGCACCTTCGCTCTACAGGCTGGACAGTTGAACAACATGGGATCTCAAATGAAACGATATCGCACTCGCACGCAAAACTGCACCTCGTCCAGTCCAGGCAGCTTTGCACCGCTTCTTTACTCTTCTTGAAGCCCGAACGCGATCCAGCCAACACCGGGTCCGTCGGCCTGATTGCCGCGCACCCGCGGTGCCCTGTTAGAATGACCCCTGGTGTGATCCACTCGGGCGAGAAAGCATCGATTTGGAGCAGGCCAGGCTTAGATTACTCCTCATAAGTCGGCTTCAGTCCGGTGACGCGCATCCTGCGGCCAATTGACGGCATAACGCGCTACACGGAAGAGTGCGGCCGTCATCGCTCGCAACGCGCCGATCCAGGTCTTACGGCGTCAGAGTTGCCGAGGCGAAGCTGTGGTGAGATGTGTTGCCGGAAGGCGGCGATGCCGCCAGGCGGCGGCAAAAAGAGGCGTTCGCCTCATCACTTGCCGACGACCAGGACGACGAACGATCCCAGTTTGATGGATCGCCGCTCCCGCGTCCTCGTAATCGTCCGGGGACTTCTCACCATCGGCGCCGATGACCGCCGCTTCGGACAAGGCCGCCGCCGAGCGGTTCTACGCGAGCGCGTGGGAGCGTGTTAGCCGCATGCGGATTTTCCACCCGCTGTGCGGGTACGAAGGCGTGGGGAAACCCGATCTTCACCCAGGCGGAAACCTGGGATGAACTCCGCGCCAACGTGATCGAAGCCGCGGCGTGCCGGTGGATCGTCTGAGCATCCTTGCGGAGGCCGCAATTCCGGTAATTTCGGTGATTTCGTAGCCTGTCACCGAAATGACACGAAAAGAAGATCAGACGGGATGAGGGATCAAAAGCCGCATAGTCGACGTTGGCGCCAATGGGGAAGCTGCTAATCACCTTGCCCGTGGCCGCATCCATTACCACCATCCTGGGCTCGTTGCGGCAGCCGATGAACAGAAGGAAGGGAGAACCAGCGGGTCAGGATAGGTTAACCACGGGCAGGCAGGGGGGAGACGCCGTGAGGCGCTGAAGCTGTGAAGACATGCGGGGCTGCCCGGTGGTGGTGAACCGCACAGGCTGAACGCCTGTGCCACATCAACACCTTGCAGCCCATCGTGGCACGGGCATTCACCCTGTGCGGCATTTCTTCACAGCTTCGCTGGGATAGTGTCCGAGTCACCGACACGCCCACGATTCAATGAACCCCGGGGCCTCAGAATGTGAACCGCGTCTGCAGTTCCAGACGCCGGTTGTTCGCGGCTTCGGAGAAACCCGTGCCGCCCGGGTTGCTGGAGCCGGCCGGCTGGTTCGCTTGGCCGAACAGCGGCGAGGTAATGTCCCCGATGATCGGTCCCGGGTTGGTGTGGTTGAGTACGTTGCGGATCGACATCGAGATGATGATGTTGTACCGCCGTTTTGTCCGCGCAGGCGCGCTCTGAGAGCCACCTGTGGTGAAGACGCCGGTGTTGTCCCGGCGCTGAGGGCCGCCACCCGGAATGTTGGACGGGGCATCCTGCCCTTCGCCCCACCCGAATGCGAAGGTTTTGCTCAGCCGCAGATTGAACATCACCGATCCCGGACCGCGACCGTAGTTTCGCGGCAGGATAAACTCATCCGGCGCCGGATCGGGATCGAGCAAGCCGTACCTGGTCCGGATGAGGCCGGGGCGGTTCGGGTCGGTCGCGATGCCAGGCCGGGCGTTGAAAAGCGTGGTCCCATAGAGATCGCGACCGACAGTGATGTCGAACGGAGGGCCCGATTCCGCCACTAGCATTGGGTCGAGCCGAATTCCCCACTTCGTCTCGAGGGAGCCGCCTATCGTCGCTCGATTGCGGATATCGGCAGAAGCGGCACCGTACTCTCCCGAGAAGTTGTACGGATTCGCCGGGAACGTGTTCAAGCTGTCCGCGTTGCTCCGGGCGCGGTTGTAAACGTAGGAGCCGAACAGCGAAATGCGCTGGTTCACACGAGAATTGACGTTCGTGATGACCTGGCTCTGGTTAAACAGGCCGGACGATTCCATCAGGAAAATCGGGCCTGCCGATCCGAACGGAAACACTCCGCTCCCCGGCGCCAACGAATTGTATGTTCCCGGCAGGGGCGCGTTGATGTCCCGCGAGCGCAGCACGTGCAGCCCGTGCGTATTCGCAAATGTGACCGCCAGCGTCGTGTCGAACAACAACTGGCGCTCGAAACCAAGCGCGGACTGCATGACATACGGCCCGCGGAGCGTGGCACTGATCTTCTGACTCGTCTGCGCGGACTGAAGTCCCGCCAGAGCCGATAGCGGCGGGATAGCCGGGAAGAAGTCCGGATCGGTCGTGACGTACTGCTGCTGGATAACGCCGTTATACCGCAGGGCGGCCAGCCTGTTCGCGAGAGCAAAACGATCGTAGAAGATGCCGAAACCGGCGCGGATGACGCTTTTCGGCCGGAGCTTGCCGCCCTTTCCGCCCAGCGCCCAGGCGAGACCGAAGCGTGGGGCAAAATCGCGCCAGTCGTGGACATTGGTCTGCGTTTCGTAGCGCAGGCCGAGGCTCAACGACAGATTCGGCCGCGCACGCCAATCGTCACCGATGAACGCGCCGACATCGGCCTGGGTGGCAGAGATCGCTGGCGTGCCGGCGTTCATGCTGAACTGCGTGGCGCCGCCTCCCAACGCACGGATCTGCGCGGCCGGCCATCCGAGTTGTTGGAACAGCAGGGTCCGGCGATACCGTTCGATTGACGTAACAGGACCCAGTACCGGCTGTCCAGCGGAATCAAAGAGCGGCTGATTATTGACGTCCAGTTGTGGCGCCACTCCGCCGCCGAATGTAAAAGTTCCACCGAAATTCTGGCGCGAGATGTCGTCCACCGTTTGGCCGCGCAACCGGGCCCCGAAGCGCCAAGTATGCGCGCCTCGCACCACGGAAGTGTAGTTCTGCAGCTCATAGTTGTCCTGGGTGTCGTACGAGCGGCCGACCTGCGCGCCGCCACCGTTGAAAGCCCCCAGAACCTGGATGGCGGCTCCGGAACTGTTTGCGATCTCGGAGCCCTCGACGCGGAAGAACTGGAAGCGCGTTTCGTTGACGACACTCGCGCCAAGAGCCGCAGTCTCCGTTATCTGCGCGGTCTGGCTATTGCTCTGAGCATGGTAGCCGCGCGAGATCAGGTTGAAGCTGCCGATACCGGAGTCGCGCACATCGGCGCGCATAAACTGATAACGCGCCGTGAGGGTGTGGTTGGCGCTGAGCTGATAGTCCAGGCGCGGGCTGATCGTGATCCGGCGCTGCGGAACTCGAAAAACGTCCGTGTAGGGATTGATGATAGCGAGCGTCACCGGGTCAAGCGTGGTCCCGTTGATGATCGCGCCGTTGTCGATCGAATCACGGCGGACGTCGAGGAAGAAGGAACCCTTCTTGTTGATGGGGCCACTCAAGCTGCCGCCGTATTCCTTCAATAGGAACGGCGCCTTGCGGGCGGCATAGGGGTTGCGCGAGCTCCAGAAAGCGTCGCTGAAGTTGTAGTAGCCCAGTCCTCTGAACTTGTCGGATCCAGGCTTGGTGAAGATTTCGATACGGCCCAAACCGAGTTTGTCGTACTCTGGCGAGAACGGGTTCTGGTTGATTCGAATCTCGCGAATGGATTCCTTCGATGGAAGCTGGCCTCCGCTAAAGCCGTCGATGTAGATTGCGCCGCCGCCGGGACCCGCCGAGGGACCGGCAAGGGCCCGGAGATCGGCCGCGAGGTCGTCGGGGTTATCGGCGAGTGCTCCAAGTTCGGTCTCGCGCAGCACTAGGGCGCTGGCGTTGCTGGAGGGGTCGGTGCTTATCGCTGGTCCCATCCGGTCCTGCACGGTTACATTCTGTGCGGTAGCGGCCACTCTCAGCTCTAGGTCAAGCGTCTGAACGCCCTGTCGCAGAGAGATTTTCGCAGGCTCCGGGAGCGCCATGTCCGGTGCGGAGGCCTCCACGGTGTAATCGCCAGGCGGCACACCGGAGAAGCTGTACGAGCCATCGCCGTTGCTTCTGGTGGTCCTAACCGGCCCCGACGGCCCGCTCAACTCGACCTTGGCTCCAGGGATGATTGCGCCGGTTTCGTCAGTTACCTGACCGCGCAAGGACGCCGTCTGGGCGAAAGCCGCAGCCGAGATCAAGAAGAAGCCGCAGATGAGCTTTAGCACGACGGGATTCCCTCGAAGCAAACGGCCCCGCACTTCCCTCGATTCATTTTACGGCACCATGGAGATGATGCTTATACTCGAATTGTGAAGCACGCCATAGCAGCGCTGATTCTTTGCGGAGGCGTCCTGCAGGGACAACAGTCGTCCGCGTTGGTGTTGAAGGGCCGGATCGACCTTCCGGGCGTCAACGGACGAATCGATCATTTCAGCGCTGACGTAAAGGGTCAGCGGCTGTTCATGGCCGCGCTCGGGAACCACACCGTCGAGGTGTTGGACGTGGAGTCGGGAAAGCGCGTCCACAGCATACCCAATCTGGCCGAACCGCAGGGCTTGTACTACGATCCCTCGAGGAACCGGCTGTTCGTGGCGTGCGCCAGCGACGGCGCGACCAAAGTGTTCGATGGCGGGACGTTTCAACTGCTCGACACCGTGAAGTTCTCCGCGGACGCCGACAACATTCGTTATGACGCCCGCAAGCAGCTTGTCGTCGTAGGCTATGGGGACGGCGCGCTGGCATTTCTGGATTCCAACGGAAAGAAAACCGGCGAGATTGCTCTCGATGGGCACCCGGAATCATTTCAACTGGAAAAGGGCGGAACCCGCGCCTTTGTGAACGTCCCGGATAAGCAAGAGATTCAGGTTTTGGACCTCGTGAAGGACGCCGTGTCAGGCCGCTGGCCTGTCGCATCTGCGCTGAAAAACTACCCGATGGCACTCGATGAAGCGCACCACCGATTGCTGATCGGCTGCCGCACGCCGGCGCGGATGCTTGTCTTCGACACTGGCGCCGACCGGCAGACGGCCTCTGTCGAGATTGTGGGCGATACGGATGACATGTTTTACGATGCTGCTAAGGGTCGGGTCTACGTGATCGGAGGCCAGGGCTACGTGGATGTCTTTGAACAGCAGGATCCAGATCACTATAACCGCATCGCCCATCTTCCGACCGCTGCTGGCGCCCGGACGGGGTTCTTCGTGCCGGAATGGGGAAGACTCCTCGTTGCTGTCCCGCACCGGGGCGGACAGCGTGCACAGGTTCTCATTTATGAGGTACGGTGACCCGCGATGAAGTTGGTCTGTCCTCTGGCATGCGTTGCCGGAAGGCGGCGATGCCGCGAGGCGGCGGCAAACAGAGGCGCTCGCCTCATCACTTGCCAACGATCAGGAGGACGAACGATCCCGGTTTGATGGATCGTCGCGGCCGCTTCGGCGGGTCAGCAGCCTGCGTCTCTTGATATTCGGCCGCCGCCGAGCGGTTCTACGCGAGCGCGTAGGAGCGTGTTGGCCGCATGCGGATTCTCCACACGCGGTGCGCGCGCGAAGGCGTTGGGATACCCGATCTTCACCCAGGCGGAAACCTGGGGTGAACTCCGCGCCAACGTGATCGAAGCCGCGACGTGCCGGCGGATCGTCTGAGCATCCTTGCGGAGGCCGCAATTCCGGTAAATTCGGTGATTTCGTAGCCTGTCACCGAAATACCAGAAGTGAGAGCGAGGGCGGTCCATACCCTCAGCGCCATACGCCCACGTAAATTCTTGCGTCACGACAGTTCCAATGCCGGGAACTGGACATCCAATTGTGTACAGCACCAGAAGCCGCCAGAGGGCCGGCGGCCAGCAGGCAAGCTGGGAACCCAAATTTCAGAGAGAGACAACTCATGCTCGGAGAACAACTCGGAGAACTGCGAGGCAAGCGGACCGGAAGACGCGTATTGTCCGTTGACGGCGGCTTCAAGGTGGAGGTCGCATTCGAGTCGACGGGGAGAATGCTGGGTGTCGACACCATGGAGATCGGGACCTACTGGTCGGTAAGCAGGCCCGACGGCAGCATGTATGGAGAAGGCCAAGGCGTGGTGATGACGCACGACGGCGAAGTAGCCACGTGGAAAGGCGGGGGAGTGGGCAAGTTCGTGGGTGGCGGCGCAGTCAGCTTTCGCGGTGCGATCTATTACACCACCGCCTCGCAGAAACTGGCCCGGCTCAACGGGGGCGCAACCGTGTTCGAGTTCGATGCCGACTCCGAGGGAAATACGCACTCCAAGCTCTGGGAGTGGAAGTAGTCCCGGTCGGGACATGGTTGAGTCGCGGTAGGGATACTGGTCATGCGATCACGCGTGGTCGTGCTCGGGGCCGGCTTCGGGGGCCTCGAGCTGACGACGATTCTTTCGGACGCTTTCGGCGATGCGATCGAACGTCGTGCTCATCGACAAGGGCGATACGTTTGTCCTGGGCTTCTCGAAACTCGACGTGATGTTCGGACGGCAGATGCCGGCCAACGTCCGTCATCCCTACCGCGACATTGTCAAACCGGGCGTGCGATTTCGCCGGTCCATGGTGCGATCCATCGACCCGTTCGCCCGGCGCGTGGTGACCGATGATGGAACGTTCGAGGCAGAACGTCCTGGTGGTGGCGCTGGGCGCCGACCTGGATCCGGCGGCCACCCCGGGGCTGGTGGAAGGCGGCCACGAGTTCTACACGGTGGAGGCGGCCTTCGCACTGCGCGACGTGCTCCCCCGGTTCGAGCGGGGCCCGGCCATCGTCGGCGTGACGGGGAAGTCCTTCAAGTGTCCTCCCGCTCCCAGCGAGACGGCGCTGCTGCTGCACGATTATCTCACCGCCCGCGGGCGGCGTAAGGCGACCGAGATCTCGGTAGTCATGCCCTTCGGCACGCCTATTCCCCCGTCACCCGACACCTCGCAGGCGATTCTCGCCGCCTTCGCGGAGCGCGGCATCCGATTCGTGAAGGACAACCTGGTGCAGGCGCTCGACCCGGGCCGGAAGGTGGCCGTGCTGACCGACGGAACCGAAATGCCGTACGAGCTGTTTCTGGGCGTGCCGGTGCATCGCGTGCCGGCGGTTGTGGTCGAGTCCGGGCTTGCCGTCGATGCCTTTGGCTGGGTGCCGGTAGACAAGAAGACGCTGGAAACGAAGTTTCCCGGTGTCTACGCGGTGGGCGACGTGAACGGGGTGGGCACGCCCAAGGCGGGTGTCTTCGCTGAAGGCGCCGCGCGGGTGGTCGCGGCCGCGATCATCGCGCAGTTCCGGGGAGGGCCGTCACCCGAGGCTTACAACGGGGCTGGCTCTTGCTATGTGGAGTTCGGCTACGGGCGGGTCGGGCGCGTTGACGTGAACTTTCTGAGCGGCCCAAAACCCACGGGCACCTTCCAGGAGCCATCCGAGGCGCTGGTCGCGGAGAAGGTCCATTTCGGCACCAGCCGCGTCCAGCGCTGGTTCGGGCGCGCGCCGGCGAGGAGCGACTGAGCGGCGGCGAGGACATGTGTTCGGGCTTCCGAAGACGGAGTGACTCGACAGGTTGAGGAGCAGGAAGGACACGATGAGCACAAGAGCAAAACTACTTGCACAGCGGATCGAGCAGGGCGCCGACGCGCTCGCGGCATTCGCACAGGGGCTGTCCGATGCCCAGTGGCACACGGTGGTGCCGTCCGACGGCCGTCAGGTCGGCGTGATCATTCACCACGTGGCGAGCGTCTACCCAATCGAGATCCACCTGGCCACGGAGATCGCCTCAGGGAATCCCGTGGTGGGGGTGACATGGGGCGCCGTGGCTGAGATGAACGCGAAACACGCGCACGACCATGCCGCGGCCGGGAGGCAGGAAACCATCGATCTCCTCCGCAGCAACGCCCAGACCGCCGCGGAGGCGGTGCGCGCGTTCACGGACGAACAGCTCGACCGGGCGGCGCCCGTCTCGCTGAACGCAGACGCTCCGCTCACGGCGCAATTCCTCATCGAGGACCACGCGCTCAGGCATAGCTGGCACCATCTGGCCAAAATCAAGGCGGTTCTCCAGGCGGTCTGATGCAATTTCGGTGATTTCGTAGCCTGTCACCGAAATGCTAGTAACCGCGTGCTTTGTCCACCACGTTCATCAGCGGCAAGCCGTTGGCGTAACGGCGGACGTTGTCGGCGAGCAGCGCCATGTGACGGATCTGGCGTTCCGGCGAAAATCCACCGGTGTGCTGCGTGAACAGCATGTTCGGGCAGCTCCACAGAACACCCGTGGGTGGATAGGGCTCGACGGGCCCCGGGTCTGATCCGGCGCCGGCGATCCGGCCTTCCTTCAGGGCGGAGGCAAGCGCGTTCTCGTCGAACAGCGGCCCGCGGGAGATGTTGATGAAGTACGCCGTTTTCTTCATGGCCCGGAACACCTGATCACTGATCATCCCCCGGCTCACTGGTGTAAGGGGGCAAGCGCAGACCAGTACGTCCACCTGCGGGACCATCTCCATGAGCCACCCCGGCTCGCGCAGCGTGTCGACGAAGGGCGGTTTGGCCATGGGTTTGGCATCTATGGCCAGGATCTTCATGTCAAAGCCGTAGTGTGCGATCTTAGCCGTGGCTGACCCCAGGCCGCCCAAGGCTACGACGCCCATGGTCTTGCCCTGGATCTCCACCAGATTCCGGTCGGGCTTCCACTCCTTCTTCTCGAACAGCGGAACGTAGTATCTCTGGATCCCGCGCGTCAGGGACAACAGCAGCGCTATGGCCGTCTCCCCGAGGGCCGGCGCGTAAACCCGGGCCATGTTGGTCATCACGCAAGGATGGGCGACCAGCTCTGGGAACATCTCCCTTTCCAGTCCGGCTTCCAGGTTCTGCACCCACCTCAAGTTCTTCGCCTTCGCCAGCGTGGCCGCATTGAGCTGGCCGAAAACGACGTCGCACTCGGGCAGCAGCCGGTTCATTTCCTCGTCGGTGGTGGGCATGAAGATTTCCACGTTGTTCCTGCCCCCGGCCTTGAGCTGTTCGATCTCCGCCGGCGTGAAGGCGGCTCTTTGTCCGACGCGCGTACACAAGATCTTTATGCTTGTGGGTGGCGGATCGAATATCGCGATTCTGTCCGAGGCAATCAGGACGGGCGCCGCCGGAGCTGCAGCCGCGGTTGCCATGAACGACCTTCGAGATACCGGTTTATCGGCCATAATCTTCTCCTTCTGTCTGCATCGGTCGCGCTTTCGGCGACTTCCTAAAAATAGCAGTTCTGAGAACACCCTGTAAATTCTTGCGTCACGACAGTTCCAATGCCGGTAGCTGGACATCCAATTATGTACAGCACCAGAAGCCGCCAGAGGGCCGGCGGTCAGCAGGCAAGCTGGGAACCCAAATTTCACAGGAGACAATTCATGCTCGGAGAACAACTCGGAGAACTGCGAGGCAAGCGGACCGGAAGACGCGTATTGTCCGTGGACGGCGGCTTCAAGGTGGAGGTCGCGTTCGAATCGAAGGGGAAAATGCTGGGTGTCGACACCATGGAGATCGGGACCTACTGGTCGGTAAGCAGGCCCGACGGCGGCATGTATGGAGAAGGCCAAGGCGTGGTGATTACCCCCGACGGCGAAGTAGCCACGTGGAAGGGCGGAGGAGTGGGCAAGTTCGTGGGTGGCGGCGCAGTCAGCTACCGCGGTGCGATCTATTACACCACCGCCTCGCAGAAACTGGCCCGGCTCAACGGGGGTGCAACCGTTTTCGAGTTCGATGTCGACGCCGAGGGAAATACGCACTCCAAGCTCTGGGAGTGGAAGTAGTCAAACCGGGCGCGCGGTTTCTGCCGTCCACGGTGCGATCCCTGGAAACGAAGTTTCCCGGTGTCTACGCGGTGGGCGACGTGATTTGCACAGGGGCTGTCAGATGCCCAGTGGCGCCATCTGGCCAAAATCAAGGCGGTTCTCCAGGGCGTCTGTTGCAGGCGCCCGCCTCATCACTTGCCGCCGACCTTGCCGCTGTCGGCATTCAGGACGTCCACTTGGTTGCCGTGCGAAACGTAGACTCGCCGCGCCGAACTATCGATCGCCACGCAGTCAAGACCGCCGTCGCCCGGGACCGGGTAGCGAGCGTGAGGGCGCGCCGGGCCTCCCTGTAGCGTCAGCAAAGCCGACCTACGAGGGCCTATCGCGTCCAAAGCGCACGTAGATGGCGTCAAGTCGGGCCCATTCCTCTTCATCCGCGATCATCCCGAGCTGGTAACGTTCGGCGTCCTGATCTATACTGAATTGGACAAGGTGGTCGGCTCCTCTCGCCGAGAGTTTCTTGTCTTTCTTCCGCAAGCAGTCTCCTCTCGGCGTCTCGATGAACCGGCCACCTAGACCTACAGAACAGGTGCGCTATAAATGAGCACAGGAAAGGGGCCCAACATGAAACGCAGAGATTTCGCCATTACCGCCCTCACGGGCACAGCAGCGATCGTCACACTACCTCGTCTGGCCGAAGCAGCGGCGCCAGATGCTTGGACCAACGTGCTATTTACTGAGAACAATCCAGGCCACTGGAAAGGCAAGGAAAAGCTGCACGTACCCATTGTCGAGATTAGTGGTGACAAAATTACCGTCCACACTCCTCATCCTATGAGCGAGGAGCACTACATCGTCAGCCACACCGTGGTACTCGACAACGGCGGATTTATCAATCGAAAGACCTTCACCTGGAAAGACCAACCGGTATCTGAGTATTCCCTACCCACTGGATATCGAGGAAGTGTTACAGTCACCAGCACGTGCAACTTGCATGACATGTGGATTAAGAAAGTGAAGATTTAAGCCCAGTTTCCTCTACCAAGCGGCGAGCTGGAAGACGGCGCGGCGGGTGGTGGCGAAGGAGCCCGCGAAAGTAAGGACAAACGGCATGAAGACCTTCATCTCACGTTCACGGGGCCTTTTGATCCCGGCGATGTTCCTGACAGTGATCGGCTGGCTCATGCCAGCGGACTCGTTCGCACAGCCGGCGGAGGCGCAGTCGAAGTTCTACCTGGGCGCCGATATCTCCTCCCTTGCCAGCGGCCGGGGTGGGCGAGGCGGCGGCTCGACCGTCTACCAGGAGAACGGCCAGGAGGGCAGCGAGTTCGGCATTATGATGATGCACGGCTGGAACGCTTTCCGGCTCCGCGTGTTCGTTTCCCCCGTTCGCGCGGCCCCCAACAACAGCCTCGAAAACACCCTTCCTCTGGCCAAGCAGATCAAGGATGCCGGTGCGGCGTTCATGCTGGACATTCACTACTCCGATACGTGGGCTGATCCACAGCACCAGGAGACCCCGCTCACTTGGCGCGACCTTGACGTGACCGGCCTCGAAAAGCGGGTCGAAGAGTACAGCAAGGACGTTATCACGCAGTTCAGAAACGCCGGCGCCATGCCCGACATGGTCCAGGTCGGTAATGAGATCACCGGGGGGATGCTCTGGCCCCTGGGTTATGTTAAGGTGCCGCCTTCCGACGTGAAGCTGGACGCCGGGCAGGTTCGCGGCCCGTTTCCCGATCCTTACGATGAGGCCGCACAGTGGGACAACCTTACTCGGTTCATCAAGGCCGGCGTCCGTGGTGTCCGCGCCGGCGCAGCCGGCCGCCCTGTGCAGATCGTCATGCACATCGACTGCGGCGGAGACTGGCCAGTCACCCAGTGGTGGTTCGACCACCTCACGCACGCCAATGTCGATTACGACATCATCGGTCAGAGCTTCTACCCGAGGTGGCACGGCACTCCGGCGTTGCTTCAAAGAAACATTGTGGAAACCTCTCGCCGCTACAAGAAGCCGGTCATGGTCGTCGAAACCGGCTATCCTCAGTCTGGCGGCGACCAGGTCACGGCACAGAGCAAGTACAGCCTCTGGCCCGGAGACCAGGCCGGCCAGCTCCAGTTCATGGTTGACCTCGTCAACACGGTCAAGCGTGCCGGCGCGGCGGGCGTGTTCTACTGGGCCCCCGAAGGCGGCCGCGGCAACGGCATGTGGAACTCCGACGGCAGCCCCGCGCCGTCCGTGTTCGTGCTGGACAATCTGACGAAGTTGATGGGCAGTCCCGCGAGCCACCTGCCGCCCGCACCGAAGCCGTGACGATGGTTGCCGCCTGCCAACGACCCGGACGACGAACGATCCCGGTTTGACGGATCGCCGTGGCCGCTTCGACGGGTCAGCAGCCAGCCTTGCGTAGGTGTACGCAAGGCAACAGATTTGTGTTTGTCACTTCTGTGTGGTGCGGATGAGAGGACTTGAACCTCCACGCCCTTGCGAGCACATGGACCTGAACCATGCGCGTCTGCCAATTCCGCCACATCCGCATCTCGGGTGGTTCCTCTTCATTCTGCCCGGCTGGAGCCGCAGTGTCAACCGCCGCAACGCGGCCTGAAGCTCTCAGCGAATCGGCTGCACCTCGATGCCCAGATTGAGCGACACCCAGGACAGGTCCGCCGTCAGCGCGGGAAGGTTCAGCGACATCGCTAGAGCAAGACAGCCCCGGTCCGCCAGTGACAAGCCGGCACGCCGAGTCTCTCTCCTCAAGCGGGCCATCTCGCGCGCCTGCGACTGATCCACTGGAAGGACTGTTAGGGCAGCGCCCGTGAGTCCTTGACGCCTCATTCGGTCCGCCGCCTGATCGACGTCTTGACCATGGTCCGATAGTTTCGACAGAGTCTCCGCGTAGTTGAGCGCGCTGATTGCACAGTGATCCATCAGGGCGGTGGCTACAGCCTCCGCACCAGGTTCCTGGAGCAGGAACGCCAGCAGCGCAGAGGCGTCCAGCACTGTCTTTGGTTGCGTCACTCGCGCTCCTCGCGGGCAGCCTCACCGCGCCTTTCCGCAATCAATTCGTCAGACAGACTCACCCCAGGGCTGACCAGATGCCTGAACATGCCGGCGCAACGCTGCACTTGTTGACGCAGACTGGCGAGGCGAATTTCTCCGGAATCTTCAACGATCAGGACCAGACGGTCACCAGTGCGCCACCCGAGTCGCTTCCTGACGGCAGCAGGCAAGACAACTCGCCCACGCTGTCCCAGCTGTACCTCACTACTAGCAAGTGAGCTTATATTCTCTGTGTGGGCCATACATAAATCATACCACAAAATTCAGCCAGCCCGCACTTCTTCCAGCAGCCCCCTTACCAGCGCCTCAATCTGATCACGGACCTTGCGGTAGACCTTCCCGTTGCGGCCGATCGGATCTTCCACCTCCCAGTCCCGCAGCGGCGCCCCGAGCGTGTCCGGAAGCGGGTAGCCGCTCATGTTCACGATAAGATTGAAGGTCTCGAGTTGCAGCCACTCCAGCGGCTTCGGGAACTGGTCGCCCAGTTCTATCCCCTTCTCGTCCATGACCTCGCGCACGGGCGGCGCGATGATCGTCGCCGGCATCAGCCCGGCGCTCTCCACCTCCCAGACGCCTTGCCCATAGGCCCGCGCGAAAGCCTCTGCCATCTGGCTCCGGCACGAGTTCCCCAGGCAAACAAACAGGACGCGGGTCACGGTCCGATCTTCCTTACGAACAGGCGCTGGACACGGCCGTCGCCGGTGAGTTCGGGGTGAAAGGTGGCCGCCAAGTGCAGACCCTGCTCCACCAGCACCGGGTCGCCATGGTAGCGGGCCAGTACACGCACTGCCGCGCCCACCCGCCGGATTACCGGAGCCCGGATGAAGACCGCCTCCAGTGGCCCGCCCTCCGCGTCCTCCAGCCAAGCGACATGACTGTCGAGCTGACGGCCGTAGGCGTTGCGCTCGACATCGATGTCCATCAAGTCCAGGCTCTCTTGCTCGGGGTGGGTGACCCGCGCGGCCAGCAGGATGGCCCCGGCACAGGTGCCGAGAATGGGCCGGCGCTCGCCGAACCGGCGCAGGGGCTCGAACAGGTTCTCCTCCCGCAGCAGCTTCAGCATGGTGGTGCTCTCGCCGCCGGGGATCACCAGGGCATCCACCCGCTCCAGTTCCTCCGCCGTCCGTACCTGCACGGCTTTGGCGCCGGCGCGCTCGAGCGCCTTCTGATGAGCTTCGAAATCGCCCTGCAGGGCGAGGACGCCGATCGACGGAACAGTCATTACCAACCGCGGGTCTGGAGCAGCTCGGACTCCGGGAGCTTGGAGACGTCGATGCCCGGCATAGCCATACCGAGCTCCGCGCTGGCTTCGAGCAGCTTCACCGGGTCGTTGTAGTAGGTAGCGGCCTTCACGATGGCGCGGGCGCGCGCCTCGGGATCCTCGCTCTTGAAGATGCCCGAGCCGACGAACACCGCCTCGGCGCCGAGTTGCATCACCAGGGCGGCGTCGGCCGGCGTGGCGATACCTCCCGCGGAGAAGTTCGGCACCGGCAGCTTGCCGTGCTCCGCCGCGTACTCGACCAGTTCGAGCGGGGCTTGCAGTTTCTTGGACTCGGCGACCAGCTCTTCTTTGCCCAGGACCGTGAGCTGCTTCATCTCCTTCTGGATGGTGCGCATGTGGCGGACGGCCTCGACGATGTTGCCCGAACCGGCCTCGCCCTTGGTACGGATCATGGCGGCGCCTTCCGCGATGCGCCGCAATGCCTCTCCCAGGTTCCTGCGCGCCGCAGACGAACGGGACCTTGAAGGCGCGCTTGGCGATGTGGTGCTCCTCGTCGGCCGGCGTCAGGACTTCGCTCTCGTCGATGTAATCCACCTCGAGAGCTTCCAGTATCCTGGCCTCCATGAAGTGCCCGATGCGAGCCTTGGCCATGACCGGGATGCTGACCGCCTTCATGATCTCGCGGATCTTGCCGATGGGCGCCATGCGCGCCACGCCGCCCTCTTTGCGGATGTCGGCGGGGACGCGCTCCAGGGCCATGACCGCCACCGCCCCCGCGCGCTCCGCAATCAGGGCCTGCTCGGCGTTGGTAACGTCCATGATGACGCCGCCCTTCAGCATCTCCGCCAGGCCGACTTTGACCCGGAATGTGTCATCCAAATACATACGTTCCTCCACAAGTTAGACCATCGCCGGAGCCGGTTCCCAGCGCCGCGAGGCGCGAACCCGCTCCAGTTCCTTCGTAAAGATCTCGCCCAAAATGGCCACCCCCTGCCGGATCAGGTCCGGCGGCAAGCCGGCAAAACTCAGCCGCAGGCTGCCGGGTTCATGGTGCGTCACCTCAAAGTACCGGCCGGGCATGTAGGCCACCTTCTCCCGCTCCGCCCTGGGCAGCAGTTCGGCCGCGTCCAGAGGCTCGGGAAGCCGCACCCACAGGTTCATTCCGCCTTCCGGGCGCGTGAAGCGCGAGCCGGCCGGCAGGAACCGCTCGCAGGCCCCGAGCACCGCCCCAAGGCGTTCCGCCCCGGCTCTGATGATCCGCTCCTTGTGCGCCGCCAGGCGCCCGGATTCCGCGAATCGGAGCAACACCGCCTGGGAGAGCTGGTCCGTGTGCAGGTCCGCCAGTTGCTTGGCCTCCACCAGCCGCGCCACGAGCGCCCGGGGAGCCGTGATCCAACCGACCCTGAGCCCGGGGAACGCGATCTTGGAGAAGCTTCGCAGCAGAACGGCGTCTCCGGATTCGTCCAACTGCTTCAAGGCAGGCACGGGCTCCCCTTGGTAGCGCAACTCGCCGTAAATGTCGTTCTCGATGACCACCACGCCGGCCTCGCGAGCCTTGGCCAGAATCATTCGGCGCGCGGCCAGCGGAATCGTGGCTCCCGTCGGGTTCTGAAAATTCGGAGTTACCACCAGAAGCCGCGGCTTCTCGCGCCACAATGCACGCCCCAGATGCTCAACGTCAATGCCCTGCGGCCCTATCGGAACTCCGACCACCCGGGCGCCCGCGCGCGTGAGCAGGTTCTTGACCCCGGGGTAAATCGGGTCCTCGACCAGGACCGTGTCGCCCGCGCGCACCAGGACTCGCTGCAACAGGTCGAGCCCCTGCTGGCAGCCGTTGGTGACCAGAATGTCGTCTTGCAACCGGGCGATTCCGGCCCCCCGTTCCTCAGCCAGCAAGTACTCGCGGAGCGGGGGGAAGCCGCTGGGCGAACCAAGCTGCAGAATGGCAGACGCCTGCTCGCTCGCCAGAACCTCATGGCACGTGGTCCGCACCTCTTCGAGCGGGAACAGTTGCTCGGCCGGCCGGGAAGCCGCGAAACTGATGGCGGCATTGGGAGCCTGCACGGGCGCCATGGGGATCCGTTCGGGGGCGTCCAGCAGTTCGTCCCAGTCCAGGCCCGAGGACGCCGGCCGCGGTTCCCCGGTCACGAAGCTCCCCCGGCCCACGCGCCCCTGGATCAGCCCGTCGGATTCCAGCAGGGAGTAAGCGGCAGAGACCGTAGCCCGGTTCAAGCCAAGCAGGCCAGCCATGTCTCTGGTGGATGGGAGCCGGTCGCCCTGGGGCAGCCGGCCGGATTCTATCCAGTTCCGCAGTTGGGCGTGTAGCTGCTTGTAAAGCGGCACTTCCGAGCTTGAGTCGAGCTGTGGGCGCGCGAACATCGCCTAGCCTACGGCTACAACCATACCATATTGGATGGTAAGCCTCAAGCCATTCTGGAGGGCTACTCATCCTCCATGGCATTGCGCAAGGTGCCGTCCTGGGTGATGTGCGGATACGGTCCCCGCTCCGCAATGCCGAAGGTGGCCAGGGGGAAGTCGAACTCCTTGGTCGGCTCGAAATAACCCGGATGGCGCAGGTGTTCCTTAATGACCGCCTCGTTCAGTTCCACGCCCAGACCCGGCTTCTCCGGTACCTGGATGTAGCCCTGATTCACGAAGGGCTTTGGAAGACCCGTCACCAGGTCGCTCCACCACGGAATGTCCACGGCGTGGTTCTCCATCGCCAAGAAATCCTTGATGGTCGCGATCATGTGCACCGCCGCTATGCTGCCCACCGGCCCTCCCGCATGATGCACCGCGGTTTGAATCCCGCGCATCGAGGCGTAGTCGGCAATTCGCTTGGTTTCGCGGACGGCGCCTGATGTCCCCGGGTCGGGATGAATGATGTTGACTGCGTCGTTGTCGATGAAATTGCGGAACCCTTCCTCCAGTCCGAAGAGACTCTCGCCGGTAGCGAGCGGCGTGGAGGTGGCCGCCTTGATTTCCTTGTAAGCGCGCCAGTTCAATGGCGCCGAGCCGGTGTTCAGGGTGCCAACCTGGAGGATGTCCTCGGCCCAGGCAAGCTGGTAGGGCTCCAGCGCCCGGGCGTAGCGGATAGAGTCCGCCACATCCAGCGGGCCGAAGTGGTCGATCGACAAAGGCTCCTCGTATCCGATGGCGTCGCGCACCGCCGCCACGAACTCGAGCAGCAGCTTCATCCCTTTCTCCGTGGCAACGCCCCGCTTGTTCACCGCCCCATCGATGTGCCCGACCATGGCTTCCGTACGCAGGTCCATCTTGAAGAACGTGAAGCCCTGCTTCTTCCGGTCCAGCATGCGCCTCGCGTACAGCTTGGGATCCTTGGAGATCGTGGTGTCGCAGTATACCCGGACCCGGTCCCTCAGCTTGCTGCCCACCAGACGGTAGACGGGGACCCCGTACACTTTTCCGGCGATGTCATGCAGCGCGATGTCGATGGCGCTGTAGCCGCCGCCCAGCCGGCCGTGTCCCGCATACGGCCGCAGGCTGGCCAGGATGTTCTCGATCTCCAGCGGATTCTTCCCCACGATTTGCGGTTTAAGGACCAGAGCTTGGCCCTTGACCCCGCCATCGCGGACCTCTCCCAGGCCGTACACGCCCTGATTGGTGTCGATGCGGATGATCGGGTAATCGAAGTTCGAAGCCACCGTACATGCGCGAATGTCGGTGATCCTCAACTGGCTCGGTGCCGAGTTCCTGTTCACGCTTCCCGCGGGCTGCGTCTGAGTTTGCGCCTCCGCCGGCCCGAGCATCGAGGCCAGGCCCGCGGCCCCGGCGGCTTGCCGCAGCACGTTGCGCCGGCTCGGGTTTGTCCTACTGTTGTCAGCATTCATGAGAGCTTCCTCCTTTACAAACCTTCCATGGTATCGCGTAGCGCTATGAGCTGCCGATCAGTATCCCGGTCAGAAAGACCAGCGTCCCGCCGACGATGACCTGGAGCGCGGAGCTCACCACCGGCGTATCCATATAACTGTGCCGGACGTAGGTGATGGCGCTCAGCTCAGCGGCCACTACCCCAATCGCCACCGTGATGGCGAGCCGGAAATCGGGGATCAGGAACGGCAGCGTGTGCCCCAGGCCTCCCGCGGCGGTCATGAGCCCGCAGATGACGCCGCGCACCGCGGGGCGCCCGCGACCGGTGAGCGAACCGTCGTCCGAAAGCGCCTCGGCGAAGCCCATGGAGATTCCGGCCCCGATGGAGGCCGCCAACCCGACCAGGAAAGCATCCCAAGTGTTGCGCGTGGCGAATGCCGAAGCGAACAGCGGCGCCAGCGTCGAGACCGAGCCGTCCATCAGCCCGGCCAGACCCGGCTGTACGACCTGGAGCAAGAACAACCGCTGGCCCGCCTTCTCCTCCTCCTCGCGCGCCACCGGCGTCAGGTGCTTCTCCGCCAGCGCCCCGGCCGCCGCTTGATGCTTGCGCTCGACCTCCGCCAGGTCGCCCAGCAGCTTGCGTATGGACACGTCGCTGATCCGCTCCATGGCGCGCTCATAGAAGAGCCGCGTCTCCAGTTCCATGATCTCCGCCTGCTTGCGGACCACGTTGATCCCCAGCGGCCGGATCAGCCATACCGGCCGTCTGTGTATGAAGCCCTTGACGTCCTCGCGGCGGATCAGCGGAATGTGCTCGCCGAATCGCTGGCGGTAGAGCTCGAACAGGCTGCGCCGGTGCTCCGACTCCTGCTCCTGCATCTCCTCCAGCATCTTGGCGCTGGCCGGGTAGGTCTCCCGAAGACCCTCGGCGAAGTCCCCATAGATACGGCTGTCGTCCTCTTCGAGCGAAATCGCCAAAGCCAGAATCTCGCGTTCGGTGAGGTCCTTGAATTGCTTTGCCATGGGTCTGCCTTTCCAAGCTGCCGTCTCTCAGGATGCCGGATGAACGCTGCCCGGCGCAAACGTCGCGGGGCGCCGTTATTGTTCGCGCCGGCGGGGTTGCGGTAGAATCGGCGTGTACTGAATCGGCCCGCCCGGGCCGCTTCGAACCCAGATGTCCATCAACAGGGCCAAGGAGTTTCGCGAGCAACTGGCGCGCCGTGTCCTGGTCGCCGACGGCGCCATGGGCACCATGCTCTACGCCAAAGGCGTCTTCATCAACCGCAGTTACGACGAGCTGAACCTCTCTTCGCCCGCCCTGGTCAAGGAAATCCACGACGAGTACGTCAAGGCGGGCGCCGAGATCATCGAAACAAATACTTTCGGCGCCAATCGCGCGCGCCTTTCCGCGTACGGCTTCGCCGAGAAACTGAAGGCCATCAACCAGGCCGGCGTCCGCCTGGCCCGTGAAGCCGCGGGCGACGCCGCCTTCGTGGCCGGGTCGGTCGGCCCACTGGGCATCCGCATCGAGCCCCTCGGCCGCACCTCTTTCGAAGAGGCCCGCGCCATGTTCCGCGAGCAGATAGAGGCCCTGATCGAGGCCGGCGTCGATCTCCTGATCCTTGAGACTTTTTCCGTCCTCAACGAACTTCGCGAAGCGATCTTCGCGGCTCGTGACGTAGCCGGCGATGAGGTGACCCTCATCGGTCAGGTCACCATCGACGACTACGGCAACCTGCCCGACGGCGCCTCGACCGAGGTCTTCACTCGCAGGCTCGACGAATGGCCGGTGGACGTCGCCGGCTGCAATTGCTCGGCCGGCCCCAAGGTCATGCTGGAGACCATCGAGAAGATGGTCCAGTACACGCACAAGCCGCTCAGCGCCATGCCCAACGCCGGCCACCCCGCGACCGTGGAGGGGCGGAAGCTCTATCTCTGCTCGCCCGAGTACATGGCGCAGTACGGGCGCCGGCTGCTTTGGACCGGCGTGCGCATTCTCGGCGGCTGCTGCGGAACCACCCCGGAACACATCACGGCTGCTGCGCGCCGAGGCGCGCTCGTTGCAGCCCAGCCACGAGAAGCTTGCCGTCACCGTCGAGGAGCCCGCCGCCCGGGCGCAGGCCCTCCCTAAAGTCCCCGTCGCCGAGAAGTCCCAGCTTGGCAGGCAAGCTGACCGAAGGCAAGTTCGTGGCCTTCGTGGAGATCCTGCCGCCGCGAGGAGTGGACGCCGCCAGGGAGATCGCCGGCGCCAGAATGTGCGCCGAGCACGGCATCGACTGCATCAACGTGCCCGACGGCCCCCGGGCCAGCGCCCGCATGAGCGCCCAGGTCGCCTGCCAGCTCATCCAGCAGCAGGCGGGTATCGAAGCCGTATTGCACTTCTGCTGCCGCGATCGAAACATCCTCGGCATCCAGTCGGAGCTGCTGGGCGCGCAGGCGGTCGGCGTTCGGAATCTGATCTGCATTACGGGCGACCCGCCCCGCATGGGCTCCTACCCGTCGGCCACCGCTGTCTTCGACGTGGACGCCATCGGTCTGGTCAACATCGTGGACAACCTGAACCACGGCCTCGACATCGGCGGCAATCCCATCGGCTCCCAGACCTCGCTGCTGATCGGCGTCGGCGCGAATCCCGGCTCGCTCAACCTCGACGAGGAGATACGCCGCTTCGAATGGAAGGTGCAAGCCGGCGCCGAGTACGTCGTCACCCAGCCTGTATTCGACATCCGGCTGCTGGAGCGCTTCCTCGCGCGCATCGAGGGTTTCCGGATTCCCGTCATCACCGGCGTCTGGCCGCTGACCAGCCATCGCAACGCCGAGTTCATGGTGAACGAGTTGAACGTGCCCGTGCCCGCGGAGTTCATGGCCCGCATGCAAAAGGCCGATAGCGCTGAAAAAGCACGCAAGGAAGGCGTCGCCATTGCCCAGGAGATGGTACTGCGCGCAAGAGCAATGGTCGCGGGAGTGCAACTGGGCGCGCCCTTTGGCCGTTACGACATGGCTGTCCAGGTTGCCGAGGCGCTTGGACCGAGGTAGATTAGCAGCAATCGACTGTGGCCACGGACCTTATCGAGATCGACCTGGAATCGCCAAGCCCCAAGGCTATTGAACGGGCCGCTTCGGCCATCCGCCGCGGCCGTGTCGTCGCGATTCCAACAGACGCCCTTTACACCGTGGTGGCCGACCCGTTCAACCTGCACGCCGTGGGGCTGGTGTTCGTGGCGAAGGGACGCGAGATCCACCGTTCCCTGCCCTTGCTGGTCGGCGACGTTCTCATGGCGGAGGATCTGGCCACGGATCTCTCCAGCCGTTTCTATCTGCTGGCCCGCATGTTCTGGCCCGGGCCCTTGACCATGATCGTCGCCTCATCCGGCAAGGTGCCGCTCAAGGTCACCGGCAACACCGGCCGCCTGGCCCTCCGGCAGAGCCGCTCGAAAGTCGCCGCGGCTTTGCTCGAGAAACTCGGCCAGCCGCTCATCGCCACCAGCGCCAACATCTCGGGCCAGCCCACCTGCCGCAGCGGCATCGAGGTTTTCGGCAAGATGGACGGGCGAATCGACCTCGTGCTGGACGGCGGCCTCTGCCCGGGCCAGGGCGGCACCACGGTGGATATCACGGAACCCGTCTGGAAGCTGATCCGAGAAGGCGCGGTGTCCCAGAAGCAGATCGCGGACGCGTTGAGCCATTGAGGGATGGGAGGATGTGGTGATTTGGCGATTGAGTGCGCTGCTTGTCTTCGCGGGATGGATGTTTGCCCAGACCGCGGAACCGAAGGTCGAGGTCCTGTGGCCGAATGGCGCGCCTGGCACCGCCGGCAACGAAGACCTGGACCGCCCCGAGCTGACCATCCTCCTGCCTCCTTCCGCGAGCGCAGTGGGCACAGGTGTGATCGTGTGTCCCGGGGGCGCCTACGGCCACCTGGCGATGAGTTATGAAGGCGTCGAAGTCGGACAGTGGCTCAACCAGTTCGGCGTGGCGGCTTTCGTCTTGAAGTACCGCCTGGCCCCGCGCTACCACCACCCTGCTCCTCTCCAGGATGCGCAGCGGGCCCTGCGCACGGTTCGCTCCCGAGCGGCCGAGTTCGGCATCGTTCCGAATCGCATCGGGATCATGGGCTTCTCGGCCGGCGGGCACCTGGCTTCCACCCTCGGCACTCACTTTGACGCGGGCGACCCGAACGCGTCCGACTCTGTGGAGCGCGCAAGCTCCCGTCCCGATTTCCTGATTCTGGCCTATCCCGTCATCACCATGGAGCAGCCGTATACGCACCAGGGTTCACGGACCAACCTGCTCGGCCCGAACCCCGACCCCGGGCTGGTGGAGAGCCTTTCCAACGAGCTTCAGGTAACGGCGCAGACCCCCCCAACGTTTCTTTTTCATACTACCGACGACGCGGCGGTTCCCGTGGAAAACAGCGTGAACTTCTACCTGGCCTTGCGAAAGAACAAGGTCCCGGCGGAGATGCACCTTTACGAACACGGCGCGCATGGCTCGGGCTTGGGCAAGGACCCCATCCTCGCCACCTGGCCGGACCGGCTGGCCGACTGGCTGCGCCTGCACGGCTGGCTCACAAAGTAGGGTAGACAACGTAGCGACGGCCGGCTCCGGCCTGCCGGCGGGCGGATGGCCAAACACAAAAACAGCCGGCCATCAGAGTGCGATGGCCGGCTGTTTCACTTCCAGATCAGAAGTTGAACTTGAGCGCGAGCTGGATCTGGCGCATATTGGCCAACGTCCCGGTAATCTTACCGAAATTGCCACTGGGCGTTGCATTCGAGCCGTTGCCCCAGCCTGCGTTGGGATTGCCCAATACCACGTGGTTGGGGGCGTTGAACATCTCCGTGCGGAACTCCAGGTTCTTTCTTTCGGTGATGTGGAAAAGCTTGACGATCGAAATATCCTGGGTCCCTCGCCACGGTCCCCTCAAGTTGTTGCGCGCGCAGGTTCCAAACGTGCCGGCTGCCGTGTTGGTGAATGCCGCCGGGTTAAGCCAGCCGTTCTGGTTGTTATTGGGCAGAACCGGGTCCGCGCCCGCGACGCAGTTGAGCCGGGTGGCGTTGGTAATGAAATTGGTGCCCCCGGAATCCCATGACGACGTGTCGATCACGCCGCCGCTTTGCAGCGTGGTGATGGTGCTGGCCTGCCAGCCGCCAACCACTTGGTCTAAGACCCCTCCGTGGTTGAGAAATTTCTGGCCTTTGCCGAATGGCAGCGAGTAGAGGATGGAAGCGACGAATCGTTGCGGAACCTGGAAAGCCGAGGGGGCTTTTTCGCACCCAAGGGGGCAGCGTGCATCCTGGGGCGTGAAGTCGGTCGACGGGCCGCGGATGTTGCTGGAGGTGTCCAGCGCCTTGGACCAGGTGTAGGAAAGCAAGGTGTTCAGGTTCGTTCCGAAACGCTGGGTCAATTTGCCGGCGAGGGCATGGTAACTCCCCATGCCGTCGGCATCCACCCACTGGATCCCCGAGGCCCCCCATTCCGGAAAAGGCAAGCGTTGAACCGACGGCAATTTCGCATCGAGAATCCCTTGGTTCATATTGTTGAGGTATTGCAGGTGGCGGCCCAGCGAGCCGGCGTAACCCACCTCCGCAGTGGTCGCTTTGCCCAGCGTGCGCTGCACGTTCAACACGAATGTCATGGTGTTGGTGTCCGGCAGGTGTTGGTTCGCACCCCAGGTGAGCCCGACGGGTAGGGTCACCGGGAGCGAGGCAGTGTTGATGAAATCCGTGTAGCTGAACGTCGGCGCCCCGTAAGTGGTGGGCGCCACTGAGCCGGTCCGGCCACCCATCGCGCGGTTCATATCGAAGATGGAGTTCTTGCTCTCCATCGAGAAGAATCTGCCGAAACCGGTGCGGATCGACCACTTATCCGTGGGGCTCCAGGCGATCCCGATGCGGGGCGCGAAGTCGTGGTAATTGGTGTCGATCAACCGTTTGCCCATCCGCCCGTCCCGGACAGTCTGCAAAGGATAAAGGGTCCCGGCGGGTTTCGCTGATTGGGTGTTGTAGTAGGAGTCGTACCGGAAATTGATCCCGTCGTAAAAATTGCCGCTGCCCGTGCGGACGAAAACCGGATGCAGACTCGGATCCTGCACATTGGCGACGTTGGGAACCCGCGCGAACATCTGGACGTTCGGCTCGAGGCCGAGTGCGTCAAACATGGGCTGCGCGACCTCCCACCGCAAACCCAAGCTGACGGTCAGGTGAGAGGTCACCTTCCAGGAGTCGTCGATGTAAGCTGCCCATTCGCTGCTGCGGAAATCGGCCTGGACCAGCGAGACGGCGGCAATGGCGTTGTTGGTGTCGCCCAACATGAAGTCCGCGCCCGAGTAGCCGCCGGCCTGCGTGATGCCCCCGGAGCTCGTCGGCGTGATGGTGTTGGTGAACGTGTTGCTGTAATAGAACTGGCCACGCGGGAATTCGTTTCCCACCTGCGGGAACTCGTTGTAGCGGTACTCTCCCCCCATGCGCAGCGAGTGCTTCCCGATGATCCAGGAGAAGTTGTCCACCCATTGGTAATACTTGTCGTTGATCTGGAACGGGCTGCTGGTCGGATTCCCCCAGCCGCTCAGGTTCCCGGACTGGAAGCTGATGTTGGGGATGCCCCAGGAGTTTGGATCCGTGACCTTGAAGGGCGTACCGAGCTCGGCGTTCACATCCCGCTTAGCCGCCAACTGCTGGGTGATGTTGTTGAACAGTGAGTTGTAGCCGAACCGGGCTTCGTTCACCTTGGTCGGGGAAAGAGTCCGGACGTTGGACAGCACCCACTGGCTGGCCCGGGTGTACAGAACATTCCCATCGACTCCCGTCATGGTCGGGTTCACGGCAAAGGAGGATTCGTCGTTCCAACTGTAGCGGCCGAACCATTGCGAGCTGGATCTCTCGTTGAAATCGATGCGCTCGGTGATCGTGTCCCTGTCGACCGGAGATCCCAGCGACCATTGGTAATTTCGGTAAGGCAGCCCGCCAGACGTTGTGGAGTTATTCGCCTTTGGCACAAACGAAAGCAGAAGCTTGGAGCCCGCGCTGAGGCGGTTGGAGGGAATCTGGTTGCCCGAGAAGAACGTCTGGGTGATGTTAGGGTAGGTCCCGGTGCGCGAGTTCGGATCAGCCAATTGATACCCACTCGAGAGGATGGAGGAAAAGTCGCCGTTTCGCATCTCCGGCGTCAGCACCGTGGAATAATTCGTCGTGGTCCTGCGGGACTTGTATCCCTCCCAGTTCGACATGAAGAACAGCCGGTTCTTTCCGTTGAAGATCTTCGGAATCTGGATCGGTCCCCCCAGCGTGTAGCCGTACTGGTTCTGGCGGTAGGGCGCCTTCCCTGGAGAGGGGTTCGTGGCACTGCGTGTGGCCGAGCTGAAATCGTAATCCCTGGCGTCCAGCTTGTCGTTGCGCAGGAACTCCGAGGCGGTTCCGTGGTATTCATTGGTGCCTGGCTTGGTGGAAACGTTCACCTGTCCGAATTCCCGGCCGAACTCCGCCGGGTAGATGCCGGTCTGCACCTTGAATTCCTGCAGAGCGTCGACCGACGGCTGCAAGATGTAAGTGTTGAAATCGATGTCGGTGTTGGTGATGCCGTCCAGGGTGTAGTTCTCCCAGGTCGAGCGCCCCCCCGACACGGCGATGGTGAGATTGCCGCGCGTGCCGCCCAGGCGGCCGCTCGCCTGCGCGGCGGGAGTAAATCCGTACGTCACGTTGGGGCTCAACGCGACCAGGCTGAAGAAACTGCGGCCGTTCAACGGCAGGTCCATGATCCGCCTTTCCTCGATCACGGTGCCGACCGTGGCGTTCTCGGTGGACAGCAACGCCGCGTTGGCAGCGACTTCAACCGATTGCGAGGCTTGTCCCACGACCAGGGAGAAATCGACGCGAGCCGTCTGCTGCACCTGAAGCTCGATGCCGCTCGTCACACCCGTTTGGAAGCCGGCCGCCGCGGCCCTCACCTGGTACTGTCCAGGAATCAGAGCGGGGAAGCTGTAAATCCCCGCGGCATTGGTTTGGGTGGTTCGCGCCACGTTGGTCGCGGTGTTGGTAGCCGTAATGGCGGCGCCTGGAATCAACGCGCCGCTTTGATCTTTGACCTCACCCGTGATATTGCCACCGGTTTGGGCGAACGCGATGCCCAGCGCCGCTCCCGACAATCCAATCAGCAATACTAGCTTTCGCATTTCAACCCCCATTAACGTTTAGTCACATCGGGGCAACCATATCACAAAACGGTTTGCGGCGCAAGCGACAGTCTTGTCTAATGCAGGATGAGCCTGAAGGAAGGGTGTGTTTCTAACGCAAGATGAGCCTGAAGGCGGGGAGGTTGGGCATGCTGGAGATTGATTGTCAGCATGCAGGATCGGGACACAATGAGCCTGGAGCAGATCCGGGCGTTTTTGGAGGCCAGCGAGCCGGTTCGGTTCGAGGGCGAGAACCGGCGGGAGGTTTATGACTGGGTGACGCGGACATTGAAGCAGCAGCGCTATGGGCAATGCGGTCGGGAGGCGAAGGGACTGTTGCGACGTTACGTGGCGAAGATGTCCGGGCTGAGCCGGGCGCAGGTGACGCGGCTGATCGGCAAGTACGGCGACAGCGGCGAGGTCAAGGAGGCGCTCTACCGGCGCCACCGCTTTGCTTGCCGCTACAGGCTAGCCGACATCGAGTTGCTGGCCGAAGTCGACCAGGCCCATGAGACGCTCAGCGGCCCGGCGACGCAGAAGCTCCTGCAGCGGGCGCGGTACGATTTCAAGGACCCCCGCTATGAGCGGCTGGCGGCCATTTCGATGGCCCACATCTACAACCTGCGCAAGAGCCGGACGTACCGGCAGAAGCGGGTGGTCTACCAGAAAACGCGGCCGGTGCAGGTGGCCATTGGCGAACGGCGCCGGCCAGAGCCGGACGGACGACCGGGCTACCTGCGGGTGGACACGGTGCACCAGGGGGATCTGGGAGGCGTGAAAGGGGCGTATCACATCAATGCCGTGGACGAGGTCACGCAGTGGCAGGTGGTGGGGGCGGCCGAGCAGATCAGCGAAGCCTACTTGCAGCCGGTGCTGGAAGCCATGCTGCGGCAGTTTCCGTTTCACATCCGCGGCTTCCATTCCGACAACGGCAGCGAGTTCATCAACCACACGGTGGCCAAGCTGCTCAACAAGTTGCTGATCCAACAGACCAAGTCGCGGCCGCGGCATTCCAACGACAACGGCTTGGCGGAGGCGAAGAACGGCGCGGTGGTGCGCAAGCACATGGGCTACGGATATATCGACTCCAGCCATGCGCAGGCGATCGAGGAGTTCTACGAGGGATACTTCAATCCCTACCTGAGCTTCCACCGGCCCTGCGGCGTGCCCGAAGTGGAGACCGGAGCCAAGGGCAAGCAACGCAGGGTGTACCGCTGGTACGCCACGCCCTGGGAGATCTTGCGCCAGTTGCCCGGGGTGGTGCGCGCCCTCCGGCCGGGGGTGACCATCGAAAGGCTCAATGAGATCGAGCGAGCCGAAACCGACACGGCGGCAGCCCGCCGGATGCAGACCGCCAAACAGAAGCTATTCGCCAGCTTCCAACGAAGGAAGAGCGCATGAGAAAAGGCTGTGGAAATGCCGGGCCGTGGACAAAGAGGAAAACCAACACCAGGTTTCCCTCTTTGCCCACCGCCCTTGGAAATCGCTGCCGCGATTCCCACATTCCCACAGCCCCGACTCCGAGACACTTACACACTCACAGAAAGGAGCCCAGACTGCTCAGCCCCCATCATCCTTCAGGCTCATCCTTCGATTGGAATATGCTGCGACAACAGCCCCCCGACACGACAACAGCCCCCAAACCCCTAAAATTGAACTGCGTGAATCTAGACTTGTCAATGCACAAATCTAAATTGAAATACATATACACCGGCCTGCTCGATTTTGCGCATCAGGCTGCATTTTTTGCATTGCTGGTGCGCCAAAACGATGATCCCGGGCGGGATGTTCCTGGGGCGGGCGGCGGGCGGATAGAACCAAACACAAAAACAGCCGGCCATCAGAGTGCGATGGCCGGCTGTTTCACTTCCAGATCAGAAGTTAAACTTAAGCGCGAGCTGGATCTGCCGCATATTGCCAGCCCCGGTAATGGTACCGAAAGTCTTGCTCGGCGTTGCATTCGAGCCGTTGCCCCAGCCTGCGTTGGGATTGCTCAATATCACATGGTTGGGAGCGTTGAACATCTCCGTGCGGAACTCCAGATCCTTTCTCTCGGTGATCCGGAAATGCTTGACCACCGAAATATCTTGGTTCCCTCGCCACGGTCCCCTCAGGTTGTTCCGCGCGCAGGTCCCAAACGTGCCGGCCGCCGTGTTGGTGAATGCCGCCGGGTTAAGCCAGGCGCTCTGGTTGGGATTGGAGAAAACCGGATCCACGCCCGCGACGCAGTTGAGCCGGGTGGCGTTGGTAATGAAATTGGTGCCCCCGGAATCCCATGAGCTGGTGTCGATCACGCCGCCGCTCTGCAGCGTGGTAATGGTGCTGAGCTGCCAACTGCCCACCACCTCGTTTACCACCCCTCCATAGTTGAGGAAGCGCTGCCCCTTGCCGAACGGCAGCGTGTAGAGGATGGAAGCGACGAAACGTTGCGGAACTTGGAAAGCCGAGGGGCCTTTTTCTCCCGCAAGGGGGTTGCGCGCATCCTGGGGCGAGAAGTCGGTCGACGGGCCACGGATGTTGCTGGCGGTGTCCAGGGCCTTGGACCAGGTGTAGGAAAGCAAGGTGTTCAGGTTCGCGCCGAAACGCTGGGTCAGTTTGCCGGCCAGGCCATGGTAACTCCCCATGCCGTCGGCATCCACCCACTGGATCCCCGAGGCTCCCCATTCCGGAAAGGGCAAGCGTTGAACCGCCGGCAATTTAGCGTCGAGAATCCCCTGATTCATGTTATTCAGGTATTGCAGGTGGCGGTGCAGCGAGCCGCTGTAGCCCACCTCCGCTGTGGTCGCTTTGCCGATCGTGCGCTGGACGTTCAGCACGAATGTCATGGTGTTGCTGTCCGGCAGGTGTTGGTTCGCACCCCAGGTGAGCCCGATGGGCAGGGTCACCGGGAGCGATGCCGTGTCGATGAAATTCGTGTAGCTGAAGGTCGGCACCCCGTACGTGGTGGGCGCCACTGAGCCGGTTCGGCCACCCATCGCGCGGCTGAAATCGAAGATGGAGTTCTTGCTCTCCATCGAGAAGAATCGGCCGAAACCGGCGCGGACCGCCCACTTGTCCGAGGGGCTCCAGGCGATCCCGATGCGGGGCGAGAAGTCGTGGTAATTGGTGTCGATCAACCGTTTGCCCATCCGCCCGTCCCGGACCGTCTGCAGAGGATACAGGGTCCCGGCGGGTTGCGCTGATTGGGTGCTGTAATAGGATGAGTATCGGAACTGGATGCCGTCGTAAAAATCGCCGCTGCTGCCCGCGCGGACGAAAACCGGATGCAGACTCTTATCCTGCACGTTGGCGACGTTGGGAACCCGCGCGAACATCTGGACGTTCGGCTCGAGTCCGAGTTTGTCAAACATCGGCTGCGCGACCTCCCACCGCAAACCCAAGCTGACGGTCAGGTGCGGGGTCACCTTCCAGCTATCGTCGATGTAGGTTGCCCATTCGCTGCTGCGGAAATCGGCCTGGACCAGCGAGACGGCGGCAATGGCGTTGTTGGTGTCGCCCAACACGAAGTCCGCGCCCGAGTAGCCGCCGGCCTGCGTGATGCCCCCGGAGCTCGTCGGCGTGATGGTGTTGGTGAACGTGTTGCTGTAATAGAACTGGCCGCGCGGGAATTCATTTCCGACCT
Organism: Bryobacterales bacterium; assembly: GCA_963798455.1. GTDB lineage: Bacteria > Acidobacteriota > Terriglobia > Bryobacterales > Bryobacteraceae > CAWCTD01. The sequence goes on along the minus strand of CAWCTD010000003.1, from coordinate 103,659 downwards.
GCGGGAACTCGTTGTAGCGGTACTCTCCACCCATGCGCAGCGAGTGCTTCCCGATGACCCAGGAGAAGTTGTCCACCCATTGGTAATACTTGTCGTTGATCTGGAACGGGGCGCTGGTCGGGTTGCCCCAGCCGCTCAAATTGCCCGATTGGAAGCTGATGTTGGGGATGCCCCAGGAGTTCGGATCCGTGACCTTGAAGGGTGTACCGATCTCGGCGTTTACATCCCGCTTGCCCGCCAACTGCTGGGTGATGTTGTTGAACAGCGAGTTGTAGCCGAACCGGGCCTCGTTCACCTTGGTCGGCGAAAGGGTCCGGACGTTGGACACCACCCACTGGCTGGCCCTAGTGTACAGAACTTCCCCATCGACCAGCGTCATGGTGGGGGTTGCGGCGAAAGAAGATTCGTCGTTCCAACTGTAGCGGCCAAACCATTGCGAGCTCGATCTCTCGTTGAAATCGATGCGCTCGGTGATCGTGTCCTTGTCGACTGGATTGCCAAAGGACCATTGGAGATTCCGGTAAGGCAGGCCGCCCGACGTCGTGGTATTATTCGCCTGCGGCACGAAGGCGAGCAGAAGCTTGGAACCCGCGCTGAGGCGGCCGGCGGGAATCTGGTTGCCGGGGAAGAACGTCTGCGTGATGTTGGGGTAGGTCCCGGCGCGCGAGTTCGGATCCGCCAACTGATACCCGCTAGAGAGGATGGAGGAAAAGTCGCCGTTTCGCATCTCCGGCGTCAGCACGGTGGAATAATTCGTAGTGGTCCGGCGGGACTTGTATCCCTCCCAGTTCGACATGAAGAACAGCCGGTCCTTTCCGTTGAATATCTTCGGAATCTGGATCGGGCCGCCCAGCGTGTAGCCGTACTGGTTCTGGCGGTAGGGCTGGCTCCCCGGAGAGGGGTTCGTGGCGCTGCGGAGGGCCGAGCTGAAATCGTAATCCCTGGCGTCCAGCTTGTCGTTGCGCAGGAATTCGGACATGGTTCCGTGGTATTCATTGGTGCCGGGTTTGGTGGAAACGTTGACTTGTCCGGCTTCCCGCCCGAACTCCGCCGGGTAGATCCCGGTCTGCACCTTGAATTCCTGTAGCGCGTCCACCGACGGCTGCAGGATGTACGTGTTGAAATCGATGTCGGTGTTGGTGATGCCGTCCAGGGTGTAGTTCTCCCAAGTCGAGCGCCCCCCTGTCACGGCGATGGTGAGACTGCCGCGCGAACCGCCCAGGCGGCCGCTCGCTTGCGCGGCGGGAGTGAACCCGTACGTCACGTTGGGGCTCAACGCGACCAGGCTGAAGAAACTGCGGCCGTTCAACGGCAGGTCCATGATCCGCCTTTCGTCGATCACGGTGCCGACCGTGGCGTTTTCGGTGGACAGCAACGCCGCGTTGGCAGCGACTTCAACCGATTGCGAGGCTTGTCCCACGGTCAAGGAGAAATCCACGCGGGCCGTCTGCTGCACCTGGAGCTGGATGCCGCTCGTCACGCCCGTTTGGAAGCCCGCCGCCGCGGCCTTCACCTGGTACGGTCCAGGAATCAGAGCGGGGAAGCTGTAAATCCCCGCGGCATTGGTTTGGGTGGTTCGCGCCACGTTGGTTGCGGTGTTGGTAACCGTAATAGCGGCGCCTGGAATCAACGCGCCGCTTTGATCTCTGACTTCACCCGTGATGCTGCCACCGGTTTGAGCGAACGCGATGCCCAGCGCCGCTCCCAACAATCCAATCAGCAATAATACTTTTCGCATTCCTTCACCTCGCTAGACATCTAGAGTCTGGAGGGGGTCCGCTTTGATCTGGAACGGCAACTCGGGATCGGGTTCAGGCCGAACGCTATCTTTGCCGAACCGAGCACCATCCCGGTTCACGGTCTTTCCCTTTGGCTGCTATGCAAACGACTCAACCGGGAGGCGCCTATTGGGCACTTCCCAGACCCCCAAGGTTACAGTTTCTCAATCTTAGATACTGAACCCGCAAATTACAATTTCACTGAGTATACACCAAGGAAGGCCGCGTTGTGTATCTTTTCTCCGTACTTTTTTTCGTCTAGGAGGGGCTCAGTACGGCTGGACCCCCGTAAGGGACACCGGCTCCCTCCTCGCGATGCCCCCTGTGCTACATTGGGGGTTACCGCCTCTCGCCGACATGCCGGCTCGGGTGAGCGAGTCCCTTATTCTGCGCACGTATCCCTTTCGGGAAGCGGACCTCGTGGTCGGCTTTCTGACGCGGGACCAGGGGAAGTTGCGGGGGGTAGCCAGGCGCGCTCGGCGGCCCAAGAACAGTTTTGGCGCCGGGCTGGAGAGATTGACCCACGTCCGGGCAGCCTATTTCCAGCACGAAACGAGGGAGTTGGTCAGCCTTGACTCCTGCGAGCTGATTCGCTCCCCGTTCGAGCTGCAATCGGATTACGCGACGGGAGTGGGGTTGGACTATTTGGCGGAAGTGGCCGAGCAGCTTTCGGCCCCCGCGGAGCAGAATGAACGATTCTTCCGGCTCTTGCTCGCTGTGCTGGATTACTTGCAGGCGGCCAGGGCCAGCGGCCTGTGGCCGGCCGTGACTTACTACACCCTGTGGGCGGTGCGGTTGTCGGGTTTTCTGCCGGGATTGCGGGTAAGTCCGGAATCTTTGAGCATTGCCGAAGAGATGTTGAAGCTACCTGTCGCGCAATTGACGCCTCGAGATTGGACGAAACAGACGGCCGCCGACCTGCGCCGCTTCCTCGTCCGCCAGATCGAGGAGCACATCGAACGCCGGCTGGTCACCGTGCCTATTCTGGAAGCGCTCTGATGGACTCATTTCAACAAATCCTTTTCAAGCTGAAGAAGTACTGGGCAGACCGGGGCTGCATCATTCAGGAGCCGTACGACGTGGAGGTCGGCGCCGGGACCATGTGTCCGGAAACCTTTCTGCGCGTGCTGGGCCCCAAGCCGTACCGCGTGGCCTACGTGCAGCCCAGCCGCCGCCCCGCCGACGGCCGCTACGGCGAGAACCCTAACCGCCTGTACAAGCACTCCCAATTGCAGGTGATCCTGAAGCCGTCGCCGGACGACGTCATGGAACAGTATCTCGGGAGCCTGGAAGCGATCGGCATCGACCTGCGCAAGCACGACATCAAGTTCGAAGAGGACAACTGGGAATCGCCCACGCTGGGCGCCTGGGGCATCGGCTGGCAGGTGATGCTGGACGGCCTCGAGATCACCCAGTTCACCTACTTCCAGCAGTGCGGCGGCATCGACCTGGACCTGGTCCCCGCCGAGCTGACCTACGGGCTGGAGCGACTCGCGGCGTTCCTGCAAGGCGCCGGACAGCGTCTACGACATCGAATGGGCGCCGGGCTTCACCTACGGCGACGTGCGCTTCGCGGAGGAGCTGCAATTCTCCGTCTACAACTTCGAGATGGCCGACGTCGGCGACGCTGTGGCAGCTGTTCGATCTGCACGAGAAGGAGGGCCAGCGGCTGCTCGACGCCTACGCCCGATTACGCCGAGAAGCAGCGCTTCCCGCTGCTGCCCGCCTACGACCAGGTGCTGAAGTGCTCCCACCTGTTCAACCTGCTCGACTCCCGCGGCGCCATCAGCGTCACCGAGCGCGTCGGCGTGATCGCGCGGGTCCGCAAACTGGCCGTCGGGCGTGGCCCAGGCCTGGGTCGATCAGCGCGCCCGGGAGGTGGCGGCATGAAGACCTTGCCGTTCCTTCTCGAAATCGGCACCGAAGAGATTCCGGACTGGATGATCCAGCCTGCTCTTAAGCAGTTAGCGAGAGTTATTCGAGAAGTTACTTCAGGACAACACGCTGGGCGGCAAGGTGGTCATGCTGGATGCCACGCCGCGGCGGCTGGTGCTGCGGCCGAGGGCATCCCGCGGCGGCAGCCCGAACAGCGAGGAACTGGTCACCGGCCCGCCGAAGTCGGCTGGCGCCGGAGCCGCCGCCGGATTCGCCAGGAAGTTGGGCGTCGACGCCCAGCGCCCTGAAGGTGGTCAAGACGGCCAAGGGCGAGTACCTTGGCTATCGCAAGAAGGTGAACGGCCGGACGACCCGCGAAATCCTGGCGCAAGCGCTGCCTGAGCTGATCCTGAAGATCCACTTTCCCAAGACGATGTACTGGACGGGCAAGGGCGGGCCGCGCTTCATCCGCCCCATCCGCTGGATCGTGGCGCTGCTGGGCGACGAGGTGGTGCCGTTCGAGCTGGCCGGCGTGAGATCGGGCAACGTCACCACCGGGCACCGGCAGCTTGGAAAGCAAGAAGATCCGGGTCACCATCGACAACTACGCAGCAGCTCCTGCGCGACAACTTCGTGCTGGTTTCGGCCGAAGAGCGCAGCGGCGAGAATTCGAGGCGGGGCTGAGCGTCGGCGTCAAGCCGGATGCGGACCTGCTCGAACACCCTGGTCTACCTGACCGAGTATCCGACTCCCATCACGGGCAGCTTCGACGCGCAGTTCCTGGAGCTGCCGGAAGAGGTGCTGGTCACCGTGATGCGGCACCACCAGAGCTACTTCTCCGTGGCGGACGCCGACGGCGAGCTCGCCCCGCACTTCGTCGCGGTGATGAACACCAAGGCCGACCCGGAAGGCTTGGTGCAGCAGCGGCAACGAGCGCGTGCTGCGGGCCCGCTTCAACGACGCCCGCTTCTTCTGGGACGTCGACCAGCAGAAGAAGCTGGCCGACCGCGTGCCGGATCTCGCGCACGTCACCTTCCAGGCGAAGCTCGGCTCCTACCAGGAGAAGACCAAGCGCATGGTGGAGCTGGTGCGGGAACTGGGCGGCGACGGCGAGGCCCAGCGCGGCCGCGCTGCTGGCCAAGTGCGATCTCACCACCGAAATGGTCAAGGAGTTCACCGAACTGCAGGGCGTGGTGGGCGGCCTCTACGCGCGCGCGCAGGGCGAGCCGGAGGCGGTCTGGCGCGCGATCTACGAGCACTACAAGCCGGCCAGCATGGAGGATTCGATCCCGCGACACCGCGAAGGCCGGCTGGTGTCGCTCGCCGACAAGCTCGACACGCTGCGCGGCTGCTTCGGCGTCGGCCTGATCCCCAGCGGCTCGAGCGACCCCTTCGCGCTGCGCCGCGCCGCGCAGGGCGTGGTCAAGATCCTGGTGGAAGGCGGAGCTGCCGCTGCCTTCTGCCCGCTCTCGTCGGAGACAATCGCCGCAGCTGAGGGAGTTCTTCCTGGACCGCGTCCGCTACTACTTCCGCGAGGTTCGCGGCTTCCAGTACGACGAGGTCAACGCCGTCGTGGCCGCGGGCTGGGACGACCTGGTGGACGTGGAGAGCCGGCTGGCCGCGCATCCAGGCCGTGCGCCCGACGGAGGATTTCGAGCCGCTGGCCGCCAGCTTCAAGCGCATCCGCAACATCCTGGAGCAGGCGGGATTCACGGAGGGCGTGGAACGTCGACGGATCGGCTGCTCGAAGCCGGGCCTGAGAAGGATCTGGTCGCCGCATGGTCGTGACTAGGCGCGCCATCGGCGGCGACACGAGCTACGAGGAGAAGCTCGGCGAATCGCCGGTCTGCGCCCCGCAGTCGATCTGTTTTTCGACAAGGTTCTGGTGAACGCGCCGGACGAGAGTGTCCGGCGGAACCGGCTGACGCTGCTCGCACAGGCTGCTGACGGAGTTTTCCACGATTGCCGATTTTTCGGAAATTGTGACACAAGGTACTCAAACTGATTAAGGAGAATATGAGCGTTATGAAGAAGTACGTATACTCCTTCGGCGACGGAACGGCCGACGGCGACGGAAAGATGAAAGACATCCTCGGCGGCAAGGGCGCCGGCCTGGCCGAGATGTGCCGCGCGGGCGTGCCGGTGCCTCCTGGTTTCACCATCTCGACCGAAGTCTGCAACATCTACTTCGAGAACGACAACAAGATTCCCGCGGAGATCGAGGCACAGAGCTGACAAAGCCCTGGCTGCTCTGGAAACGGCGATGGGGCAGAAGCTCGGCGACGCGCGGAACCCGCTGCTGGTCAGCGTGCGCTCCGGCGCCAAGTTCTCCATGCCCGGCATGATGGACACCATCCTGAACCTCGGCCTGAACGACGAGACCGTCGAAGGCGCTGGTGGCCAAGAGCGGCAATCCGCGCTTCGCCTACGACTGCTATCGCCGCTTCATCCAGATGTTCGGCAACGTCGTGCTCGAAATCCCCAAGGACGAGTTCGACGCACATCTTCGACGCGCCAGAAGAAGAAGGCCAAGGCGAAGCTCGACACCGACCTGACCGCCGAGGACCTGAAGGCCGTCATCGCCGAGCTACAAGAAGCTGGTCCAGAAGAAGACCGGCAAGCCGTTCCCGCAGGATGCCCACGAGCAGCTCGTCATGGCGCCGCGACGCCGTGTTCCGCTCCTGGTGGAACCGACCGCGCCACGCACTACCGCAAGATGAACAAGATCCCCGACGACCTGGGCACCGCCGTCAACGTGCAGGCCATGGTGTTCGGCAACATGGGCGACACCTCGGCCACCGGCGTGGGCTTCACGCGCAACCCGGCCACCGGCGAGAAGGCGTTCTACGGCGAGTTCCTGGTCAACGCGCAGGGCGAAGACGTGGTGGCCGGCATCCGCACGCCGCAGCCGATCTCCGAGCTCGAGGCCGTGGATGCCGGAGGTCTACAAGCAGCTTCGCGAGATCACCACCATCTGGAGAAGCACTACCGCGACATGCAGGACTTCGAGTTCACCATCCAGGAAGGCAAGCTCTACATGCTGCAGACCCGCAACGGCAAGCGCACCGGTCCGGCGGCCGTGCGCATCGCGGTGGAGATGGTGGAGGAAGGCCTGATCACCAAGAAGGAAGCCGTGCTGCGCGTCGAGCCGCAGCAGCTCGATCAGCTGCTGCACCCGGTGCTCGATCCGGCCTCGAAGAAGAACCTGACGCAGCTGGCCACGGGTCTGCCGGCCTCGCCCGGCGCCGCCGTCGGCACGATCGTCTTCACCGCCGACGACGCGGTGGAAGCCGTCCAAGAAGGCGCCCGTCATCCTGGTCCGCAAGGAGACCGTGCCGGACGACATCCACGGCATGGAAGTCGCCAAGGGCATTCTCACCGCGCGCGGCGGCATGACCAGCCACGCGGCCGTGGTGGCGCGCGGCATGGGAACCCCCTGCGTGGCGGGCGCCGAAGCGCTGCGAGTCGACGAGCACAAGAAGGAAGCTCAGCGTGGTGCGCGACGGCAAGACCGTCGCGCTGAAGGAAGGCGACTGGATCTCGCTCGACGGCTCGACCGGCGAAGTCTTCGCCGGCCAGGCCAACACCGTGGATGCCGATCCCGTCCTCGCGGCGTTCTGGCCAAGTTCATGGGCTGGGCCGACGAGTTCCGCGGCAAGTTCGGCGTGCGCGCCAACGCCGACATCCCGCGCGACGCCAAGGTCGCGCGCAAGTTCGGCGCCGAGGGCATCGGCCTGTGCCGCACCGAGCACATGTTCTTCGCCGAGGACCGCATCGAGCACATGCAGGCCATGATTCTGGCGCGCGACGAGAAGAGCCGCCGCAAGGCGCTGGCCAAGCTGCTGCCCATGCAGCGCAAGGATTTCGCCGGGCTGTTCGAAGCCATGGACGGCTTCCCGGTGGTGATCCGCACGCTCGATCCGCCGCTGCACGAGTTCCTGCCCAAGCGCGAAGACCTGATGGTGGACATCGCCAAGCTGCCGTACGCCGAGATCAAAGAGAAGAAGGAGATGGTCGCCAGAAGTACGGCATGAAGGTGGGTGAGTCTGAAGAAGGGGCTGCCGGAGCTGCTGCAGCGCGTCGAAGAGCTGCACGAGTTCAACCCCATGCTGGGCCACCGCGGCTGCCGTCTGGGCATCACCTATCCCGAGATCACCGAGATGCAGGCGCGCGCCATCTTCGAGGCCGTCGTGCAGGTGGCCAAGAAGGGCAAGAAGGTGATTCCCGAAGTCATGATCCCGCTGATCGGCGGCGTCAAGGAGCTCGCAGAACCAGAAGAAGATCGTGAAGCGCGTGGCCGAGGAAGTTCTCGGCAAGGCCGGCATGAAGGACCAGAAGTACATGATCGGCACCATGATCGAGATCCCGCGCGCCGCGCTGACCGCCGACAAGGTGGCCAACGAAGCCGAGTTCTTCAGCTTCGGCACCAACGACCTGACGCAGACCACGATGGGCCTGTCGCGCGACGACTATACGAAGTTCCGAAGGACTACGAGGACAAGAAGATCTTCAAGGCCGACCCGTTCGCCGTTCTGGACCAGGAAGGCGTCGGCAAGCTGGTGGAGATGGCCGTGAAGCTGGGGCGCTCGACCCGGCCGGAGCTGGAAATCGGCATCTGCGGCGAGCACGGCGGCGAGCCCAGCTCGGTGGAGTTCTGCTACCGGGTGGGCATGAACTACGTGTCCTGCTCTCCGTACCGCGTGCCGATCGCCCGCCTGGCCGCCGCGCAGGCCGCATCTGGCCGGCGACAAGGCCGAAACCATGCGCACGGCGTGACGTTACCGGTAGGGGCCGGCCACGCCCGGCCCCTACCCTGCCTTCCGGACCTCACGGTCGAGGGCTTCGCGCAGCAGCATCTTCATGTAGGTTTGGTAGCCGATGCCCTTTTTCTCGGCCAGGACACGGGCCCGCTCTATCTCGGCAACCGGCATGCGGATCGTGATGTTCTTCGATTCGCGAGCCTCTCGAATCAGCCGCTGAGCCGTTCCGCGCCGTGCCGTTCCAGCCCGAAGGGCCTCGACAAGCTCCTTCTCGACCGATTTCGCGTTCTGATCCCACCAGCGTGCTTCTTCCGCCTCGGTGGCGAACTTTGGAACCTCCATGCGCTCTCTCTTCTTGTCCATCGCTACAGACCTCTCGCAGCGAGGTAGACCTCTCGCAACCGTTTGCCTGCCTCGAAGGCAGTGATAGGGCGGACGGCCTCGCCTCGCACTGTCCAAGCCACGACCACAATGCGAAGAGAATTAGTATACATACAAAATATGTATCGGACCAAATATGTGGGTGCATTGCCCTCACCGGCGACAAAGCCGAAACCATGCGCACGGCGTAGGATTCAACACAAAGACACGAAGACACAGGGTTCACGGCCGAGGGGTGAGGGCGCGAGTCCTCACCTTTCTCGCTTCTCGGGGGCTTCGCCGACATTTGACGGTTGGACGCCGCGGACGCCGAGGTAATCGAGGGCCTTCTCGAGTACCTCGTCGCGCCCGGCACGGATGCCGGCGATGGTCGGTTTCACTTCCATATCCGGGATCAGCCCCACGCGCTGTAAGGGACGCCCATCGGCGTGACGGATGTCCTGTCCCGAGAAGCTGATCACGATGCCGCCGGGCACGGTAATGTTAGTGACATCCCCATCGGCCCCGGCGGAGCGGCTGCCGATGAACTTCGTTCCGTTGGCCGCCTCCAGGAAGAGTCCGGCGTGCTCTGCCTGGCTCATGGTTCGCTCATCGATCAGCATTACAGTCTGGCCGTGGTACTTCCACTTGTCCGACTCGGGAATGTATTGCAGGAAGTTCCAGCCCGCGTCGAGGGTGGTGACGTCACCCCACATCCCCTCGGGGGCCAGCGCCAGGGGCCGGCGGAAGCAGGCCGCCGCCACGCTCTTGCGTTCGGTCAGCCGCGGCGCGATGAGCCAGGCAGTCCCCTGCGGATAGCCGCGCATGTCGAAGATGATGGCCCTGGTGTTTCTGAGTTTCTCGAACATGGGATCCACGCCTTCGGGCAGAAGGCCGTCCAGGTCCACGTAGCCGACGCCGCCGGGGAGGATCTGCACGATCTCGCAGGATCTTTCGCGGCTGCGCCGGGCATCGCTGCCACGGGTGAGGCGCACATCCCTGACCCTGCCATCACCGCCGCGGACCGACAGAGCCGCCGCCGTCCCTGGGTCGCCGTTCAGCCAGAACTGCATCACCCTGCGGTCGAGCGACTGCGGCGTGGAGGCCGCGATATATCGCCCCAGGCGTTCCATGCGCTCAGCCGCGGCTTCCCCATCCACCCGCAGAACGATGTCACCCGGCGCCAGACCCGCTCCGGCTCCGGCCCCGAGGCCAGTCACCACAGGGAGATCCTCGATCATCCGGGTGACCACGGGGGGCGGCGTCAAACCCAGGTACTGGTTGAAGGCCCGGCTGTTGGAGACCGAGACGTGCGAGTCGTGGGCGTGCGCGACCGCCTCGGCCAAAGCCAGCGCGTACCCTCTTGCGTCGGCAGCCTGTTCGAGTCTGGGGAGGAGTTCCTTCAAAACCTGGTCCCAATCCTCCGCCATCAGGTCGCGGTAGGCGAAGAAATACTCGAAGGCGCCCCAAATCCGGAATGCCGCCATGAGCCGGAGCTCCCGCTTCGGGTACTCAGACGCGGCATAGGCCTCCTCCCGGCGCGGGACTCCATAGGCGGGAAGCCTGGGCCGCGCGACGGCTGGCGCCGCGCCCGGGTTGCGTGCCAATTCGAGCGCGGATTCCAGGGCCCGGTCCGCGGAACCCTGCTCCAGAGACGGCGGAACGATGAGGTCAGGAACAAGCCCCGTGGTCCCGTCCTCGTAAACCAGTTCGCTGGTCCGCAGTTGCACACGCACGCCCTCGGGCAAATCGATGAAGTTCTTGTCCACCAGCGAGGCATCGCTCGCGGCTCCCTCGGAGACGATTCTGGCCTTGCCGGCTGCCTGCAAGGCCAGCGCGATAGGCGGCAGGCTCGACGACCCGTCGATCAGGAAGACCAGCGGCCTCCGCGGGACGCCGGGCGAACCCTCGATCACCGCGCCGTCCCTCACGTAGAAAGCCGAGTGATAGAATGCGCTGCCGCCGTTCCAGGGCGAGGCGAGTCCGGAGTGTATTCGCGAGCGAAGCCCCGGAGCCTTCAGGGTCCCGTACGCCAGCCGGCTGTTGAGGCCGGCCGCGATAAACAGCAATCCGGCCGCTTCGGAGTTCTGGCCGGCCCACGCCTGGTGGTGTCTCAGGTCGAAGACCACGCCCTTGGCCTGGGCGATGGAGGCGGCGGCCGCGCGCACCGACGTCGTGGTCTCCGGACGAATCGCAAGAAGCAGCACCCCGTCGCGCCACCGGGCGGCGGCCGCGGCAGTCCTGACGGGCGAGGCCGCGGGTTCGAGGACGCGCGTCACCGGGTCGCCCAGGACGCTGAGCATCGATTCTATGGCGCGGGCGTATTCCTCCGCGCTTGGGGCGGCAGCCGCTTTGGGCAAGGCCGCCACCAGTGCGGCATCCCAGCCGATGTCCTTGTAGGCCAGGAAAGGGTGGAAGTAGTTGACCGACGCCCAGAGCTTGCCGAGCGCAGCCAGGCGCTCGATTCGGGCGGCTTCCGGAGGAGTTTGGCCGGCCGCCGCCACGAAGCAGAGACCGAGCGCGGAGATAAGCCTGGCAGCCGGTTTCAATTCGGCCTTCCAACTATCGCTTCAATTCCTCCACGATCTCCGATGCGGCCTTGCGCGCCCCCTCAAGCGCGTCCAGGCCGAAGCTGATGGCTCCGACCCGGGGATGCCCCCCGCCCCCGTACCGCTCGCAGATCGTCGCCAGATTGTGAGTCAGCGGAACCCGCGCCCAGGGGTTGGAGCCGACCGAGACCTTCGTCCGGAAGCTCGACTTACTGACGGAGACGGTATACAGCGAGTCGGGAAACAGGTAATAAGGAATGAACTTATTGTAGGCTTCCAGGTCGCGCTCGATAAGATCGAAGTAGACCACGCCGTCAGCCTGAGAGGCGAGCGAACGGATGATTTCGATGGACTGGACATGGCGCTCGTGCAGCGGCGCGTAGAGTTCCTGGATCTCGGGCTGGACCATGATGGCGGCCAGGCTGGACCGCCTCATCCAGCGGATCACTTTCTCGACCACGCCGGGGACTTTCACTCCCTCGATGACCAGAGTCAGCTTCATGGCGGGAGCGCCGAGTTCCACGGCTGTTGCCGCATCCGGGTACTGCGCCCCGTCGATGATGTCGGCCCACTGGACGAGCTCGGCCAGATCGGGGGCCTCGTATCCGAACTTCTCCCGGGTCACGGTGGCAATCAACTTGGTGCAAGACCGGGAGTCGGGGTCGTACATCTTCTTGCCGCTGGTGTCGCGGCGGAAGTGCTCCTCGTCTTCGGGTTGAAGAAAGGCGCTCTGATGATGGTCGAACCACCAGGTCAGGCGCGGATCGGGTGAGTACTTGAAGTCGACGATGGCGTTTTCGTCGCCATCGAACATGTCCTCGCTGAAAAGCTGCGAAGCCTTGTGAGCCAACCCGGTGAACGCGAATTCCGCGTCCGGGTAAAACTTGTCTTCGAGGAACCGGCTGAAAAAGGCGGCGGCGGCGGCCCCATCGAAGCAGTGATCGTGGTGAAGAATCCTGACACGCATGAGCTTATCTGAGACAGGTGGAAAACCATCCAGATTGCCTCAATTCGATCCCATTTGCAAGTGGCACCCGGGCGCCTGTCAAGGTTCGAGCAAGATGTCCCCTCGCGCGCCACGGTCAAATCGCGATGAGCGCGTCCGCGTGTCGCCTCCAGGCTGCGACCCAACGTTGACCTTAGCCGGAGCAGAATGGCATCATGAAAGGTCCTCATCGTTCGTGTGGGGACTCTGCCAGTCTGAGGGATTATGCGGTTCCTTCCAAAGGAAGAAAAGTTCTACAACCTGTTCCAGCAGCAAGCTCAGCTCATTGCCGAAGCGTCGTCATCGTTGGTGAAGGGCGTCAGAGGCGGAAATACCCACCTTGAGGCGGCGGCGGCGGAGATCCAGAGGCTCGAGAACAAAGGCGACGAAATCATTCACGACATCCTCACCCGCCTGAACCAGACCTTTATCACCCCCATCGACCCCGAGGACATCCATCAGCTTTCCTCCAGCCTCGACGACGTCCTGGATGGCATCGAGGATGCCGCCTACCGGATGGCCGCGTACCGTCTGGACTCCATACCTGCTTCCGTGGTCGAGCTCTGCGAGATCGTCGACGCCTGCTCGCACGTCCTGGTATCGGCGTTCGAGGCCCTGGACAAGGACAAGCCGCTCCTGGAGCACTGCATCGAGATCAACCGCCTGGAGAACCTGGCGGACAAACTGGTGCGCCGGGTTCTGGCCGAGCTGTTCCGGAGCGACATCCAACCCATCCCGTTGATCAAGTTGAAAGAGGTCTACGAAGTCCTGGAAGCGACCACAGACCGCTGCGAGGATGTGGCTGACACGCTGCAGGGTGTCGTGGTCAAGAACAGTTAGTTCGCTGCCATGCCCGCTCTCCTCCTGGTGGTTGTCATCATCCTCATAGGCCTGATCTTCGACTACATCAATGGCTTTCACGACGCCGCGAATTCCATCGCGACCGTGGTTGCCACGCGCGTGCTGACGCCTTTCCAGGCGGTCCTGTGGGCCGCCTTTTTCAACTTCGTCTCCGCCTTCAGCTTCGGGACCGGAGTGGCGCAAACCGTCGGCACCGGGATGGTCGATCTATCCGTGGTGACGCCTTTCGTGATTCTTAGCGGCCTGCTGGGCGCGATCGTGTGGGACTTGATTACCTGGTGGTTCGGTCTCCCCACCAGTTCCTCCCACGCGCTGTTTGGGGGCTATGCCGGCGCGGCCATGGCGCGCGTGGCAAGCCTGCGCGGGGTTGGCCACTCGTTCGACGCCATTATCTGGAGCGGCTGGATCAAGACCCTGATCTTCATGGTCGCCGCGCCGGTCATGGGCCTGGTGCTGGCCTACTTGTTCATGGTCGCGGTGTACTGGCTCTTTCAAGGGACCTCGCCCAAGAAGATGGACGTATATTTCCGCAGGCTTCAGCTCGTCTCCGCCGCCGTCTACAGTTACGCGCACGGCACCAACGACGCCCAGAAGACCATGGGGATTATCACCGGGGTGCTGGTGACCGCCGGCTACCTCAAGACCTTTCATGTTCCCGTCTGGGTCATCCTCTCCGCTCATGCCGCTATAGCCCTGGGCACTCTGACGGGCGGCTGGCGAATCGTGCACACCATGGGCGCGAGGCTGACCCGTTTGCGCCCGCGCAGCGGTTTCTGCGCGGAAGCGGCGGCGGCTACCTCCATCCTCCTGGCCACAGAACTCAAGGTCGGCGTCTCCACCACGCACGTGATTACCGGGGCCATCGCCGGCGTCGGCTCCATTCAGCGGGTCAAGGCCGTGCGCTGGGGCATCGCGGCCAACATCGGTTGGGCCTGGGTCCTGACCATCCCGGCCGCTGCCCTGGTCGCCGCGACTTTCTTCGTGTTGCTGAGCCTCTTCGTACCGGGGATCTGAGGCCGGCCCCTACCGCACCGTCCCCACCTGTCCCGCGGCCATCAGGCGCGCATCCATCCGGCTGAGCGAGCGCTCCATGGCCGGGCTCAGCAGAGGCGTGTGCGCAATTACGACGAGGTATTCGGGGATCTCCCACACATCCTTAGTCGAGGTCATCCACCCGATCCCGTCGAACCGTTTCAGGTTCACCGGCCGCGAGTAGCGGCGCAAGGTCTTCTCGCCGGCCAGATTGAAGTAGTGCTCGAAGTAGGACATCGCCAGCTCGCGCAGCGTGCGGTAGACCGGCTCCCTGAATCGCAGGCCCGCGTAGTTGGACTTGGCCAGAGCCCCCCAGTGTCCCTGCTGGCGGAAGACGGCGAGAACGTGATCGTCGTCCCGCACGGCTTCCAGATCGATCAGCAGCGGCGGGTGCCCGAGCACCCGCAACGCGGCAGCGGCAAACAGGGCGCCTTCCATGCAGTGCGCCATGCGCAATTCGAGCACTCGCCGGGGCGACAGGCAAGTCGGGCCGTCGGGCTCCTTGTTGTACGCCAGTTCGTCCAGGAAGCGCTGGATCTTGTCCGGCTTGGTGAGCCGGCGAAACTCGGCCCGTTCGCCGCGGTTGAATCCATCGAAGAGCATCGTTTCAGGACAGCGTACCCCAAAATCAGGTGGAAAGGCGGCGTACAATCAGGGTTCCACCCAGCGGGATGCCACAAACTGGTCCAGGCAGACGGCGAATCCGGTCGCGGCTGTACGCCGCATGGTACTTGTGCATCGGCATCGGTTTCATGCTGCTCGGATTTCGCGCCTACCTCCTCGGCGCGGCTCTTTGGACGGTCGTACTCCGCGGGATCATCGCCGCGGGCTTCTGCCTGCTGGCATGGCTGGAACTGCGCAGGAAAACGGCGTGACCGCCACCATACAATGAAGTAAGAATGGTCGCATTCCTGTTCTTCCTTCTGTTCCAGCCGGTCCAGGCGCCAACCCGGTGGCCGATCGAGAGCCTGACGGTCGAGGGAAACAGCAACTATTCGGCTGGGGAGATCCTGGCTGCCGCCGGCCTGAAAGTGGGCCAGACGGCGGGCAAAGAGGAGTTCGAGGCGGCCCGCAAGCAGCTCATGGCGACCGGCTTCTTCGCCTCCGCCGGCTACAGTTTCAAACCCGCGGCCTCTGGGGAAGGGATTGCAGCGACGTTGGAAATTATGGAGATTTCGGACGTCTATCCGATCCGGTTCGAGAGGCTGAATGCTCCGCCTCAGGAGCTGACGGACTGGCTGCGGCGGTCGGATCCGCTGTTTCGGGATAAGATTCCGCCTTCGCTCCCGATTCTCGATCGCTACGCCAAGACGATCGGGGCATATCTAGCCGCTCGGGGCCGCAAGATCAACGTCATCGGCAAGCTCGCGGCGGACAAGTCCAACCAGTTCGCGGTGGTCTTCAGCCCGGCCGCGCCGCCGCCGTCCATCGCCGAGGTGCGGTTCACCGGCAACAGCGTCATACCGGCCGCGGCCCTTCAGAGTGCGATCGGCGGCGTTGCCATCGGAGCGCCTTACACCGAATCCGGCTTCCGCGATCTGCTGGACTCGAGCGTCCGCCCGCTCTACAACGCGCGGGGCAGAATCCGAGTCGCTTTCCCCAAGGTGACTGTCGAGAAAGCGCAGCAGGTGGAGGGTGTGGCCGTGACCGTGGAAGTGGCCGAGGGCGAAGTTTACAACCTGGGCGAAGTGCGGCTGGCGGGTGAAGGGCTCCCCGAAGCGGACTTGCGGAAGGCGGCGGCTTTCAAGACCGGGGGGATCGCGGATTTCTCTGAGATCGGAGCCGCGCTCGACCGGATCAAGAGCAGGCTCCGCCACTCCGGCTACCTGAAGCCGGAGACGTCCGTGGAACGCGTCATCCATGACGAGGAGAAGAAGGTTGACCTGGTCGTCCATGTGGACAAGGGCGCTCAGTTCCTGTTCGGCAAGCTGGCCATCCAAGGGCTCGACCTGGACGGAGAGGCGGAGGTGAGACGCCTGTGGGGTCTCAAGCCCGGCGGACCTTTCGACTCGGACTACCCCGACTACTTCCTGTCGCGCCTCCGCGAGGACGGGGTGTTCGACAACCTGGGCAAGACCAAGTCAGAAATCAAGATCGACGAGCCCTCGCGCACCGTGGACGTGACCCTCACCTTCGGCCGCGCCGAAAAGCCTGCTTCCGCCCCCCGCCGCCGCAACTGACCGGTGGCGGGCCGCTCACCGCGCTCTCCAGCCCGCTCATCAAGAAAAAGTGAAGGGGGAGCTGGAAATCCATGGGCAAGAGCATCGAACATCTTGAGGGAAGCCTACTGAGATTCATCGACGATCTCTATCCCGTTCACGATAGCATAACGAGCAACTGGAACGAATGAGATCACCAACTTGCCTTGTGCGCTAGGCTTTATACGGTGAAAGGTCTTGACCAGAATTCGGCCCTCGCCGTCCGCCTCCTTGACGATATCGAAGTCTCGCAGCAAGGCCACTCCATTGCAGTAAACATCAAAACCACGGGGGCCTGCCTCCGCCCGACTCTTCTTCGTGCTACTACGGGCGGGTAGGCAGAACATCAGCGTCACCCTGAACTTCCCCTCTGTTACAGGGATGGCATAAGAGAAATGGCCCCGTCGTGCGCTGCAGCAAAGCATGGCCCTGTCGACCGGTAGGCTTATTGAAGACGTCGCGTGAACCACCGCGTTTCCACCCAGAAAGTGACCATCGGCCTCCCACTGGTTACCGGCGCGATCATAATACGGGCCCCCGCCCGCAGCAATCCGGACAGGCCTCATTTTCCCGGGGATACCAGGCAAGACCTCAATCCCGCTTACCACCGCTCCTCTCACGTATGACCTAAACTCCAAGTGGAGAAAACCATTCGCAGCGGGCGCCACATCCTTAAACACCCTCTCGTCCGCCGTGTTCGAGCCAGCAGCATCAGAGATAATATCGAAACGATTTAGCCGTAGTTTGTCGTTAAGATAGACATCGAACAGGCGTTCTCCCTCCCCTGAGGATTCCAGAGACGGATTGTCAAATGTAATTTCTGCGAAATGAAGGTGCAGTTCGTAGACACCTGGCTTAAGAGGGATATTGTAGTGAAAATTGCTATACCGGAGCGAGCGGTAGATGTCTGGATCCGTTGTCCGAAGAACCCGTGCTTCGGGGCGCGTCAAGACATCCCCTCCGGCAAAATAGCGATCGCCGAGCCACACGCGGCCGTCTCTATCAACGTACTGGTTGGACGAGCCCGCAGCGATCCGGATTTCGTCACTCGGGCTGGAGGTGCCGGAAGCTGCTCGAGGTGCGGACGGAGAAGCGGCAGAGGACAGCAGCCCGGAGTACAGTTTTGATAACGGCCTCGCGTAAAAGAAGGACGACGCCGCTAAGACTCCAAGAACCGCGGCTCCCAGCGCCAAAGCCACGAGCTTTCGATTTGAGACCAGAGCGTGAAAGGCCGTACGGATGGGCGCTGGTGCAGTGCCCGGATGTGTCCAACGAAACGAAGTACCATAAGCTCCGCAGGGTAAGTCGATTCGCACTGGGTCATCCGAACCCTCGTTCTGATAATACTGGGCCAGCTTCTTCCGGATTTCACTAGCGGTGACCCGAACAAGCGCATGTTGATTCGTGTCGTAGTCGCAGGGGAGATGGAAGACAGCAACGCCTATCGTCCGCTCCTTCAGTTGGGTACCCCCCGGGTGTAGCAGAGTCTGATCAACGACGTATTGAAGGAATTCACTGGACCGTTTGCTGGTCCGGAAAGGCGCGTGTTGGAGGATCCGCGCCAATGCGCGACGGATGTTGTCTTCTGAAGGCTGTGAAGAGTGATTCTCCCAGTCGGTCCCACGGGAAAACATGACGTGTCTTCGCCAACCTTCCCACTTCAGCCACCTCATTATACATCACAACGCCCAACTCCTAACGGTAAAATCGTTTCACGAAATGCGAGCACAGACAGGGGAATAAGAGATTTAGAATCAGTCGGTTATCTTGGGCCAGCCCCGCAAGATACCGTTCCGAGCCTTCCCGTTGAGGAACATTCCGGGTAGTCTACTCCCGGTCTTTATTCCAAAGGAGGCATATGTCCGAAAATCCAAGTTCCGTCACGCGGCGTGGCTTCGTGATGTCCGCCGCCGGTGCAGTACCTGCAGTGTTGGCCAGTCAACCCGGGCCTATTCGCTTGCCCGGCCATGTCGAACCGTGGTCGGGCCCCTGGGAAGGTCCTGCGATCGTCAGGAAGGTTTACCTAGCTCAACGCGAGGATAGACCGAATTGGCCGACTCGCGCTTTCACCGCGGCGGACCTTCAACAGGAGATCAAGGAGATCGATGCCAACTTCGCAGGGGTTGAGAGGCGCCACCCCAGCCGCATTCACTTCGTGGGAGGCGCAGCCGACGTGTTCTATGCAAACAAGCCTGAGGGGTTGAAGGCGTGGGCTCAGTCGCTGCGCGATGTGGACGGAATCCTCGCCGTCATCGTCACATCGGGTGTTGGCCCCCTGCTCCAATCGGTATTCGAATTGGACAAGCCGACGCTCGTCTACGAGCGCCCTTACTCCGGCCACGAGTGGACGCATGCCTCGATAGCCTGGCAGCTCGGCAAGAAGGTCGACATCGTTAACTCAAGCGATTTTGAGGAACTGGACCCGTTCGCGGACGCCTTCTTCGCCATTCACCACATGCGGTACAGCAAACTGATCATTCCGCGACCGGAGCGGCAACAGGGCGCGCGGGGGCAGCAGGGAGCCCGGCCAGAAGACGCGGCGTACGCAATGCAGTTCGGAAACGAGGCGTATACAAAGAAGTTCGGCACCACGATCGCATATCCTTCGTATGCGGACCTCTTGAAGTTCTACAATGCGAACGCAGACGAGGGGAGCAAGCTTGCGGACGAGTACATCAAGAGTGCCGCACGGGTTGTCGAACCTCCCCGAGAAGAAATCGTAAAGGCCCTGCGCCTCCATCTCGCCGTCGTCGAACTGATGCGCGCCGAGAAGGCAAACGCGATCACCTGGTCCTGCATTGGCCCCCCCACCACCGGGGAATTGCCTGCGTACCCTTGCATTTCGTTTTCGCTGCTGAACGACGTGGGGCTGTACGGCGTGTGCGAGAACGACATCGAATGCGCCATGACGAACATACTGGTGACCGGGTTCTCGGGCAAACCCGGATTTGTGACGGATCCCATCTTCGACACCGCCCACGGCGAACTCATCCACGCGCACTGCTCGGCGCCCACGGCAATGCAAGGGGTCGGCCAGCGAGGTTTCCCATTCGCCCTCCGCGGGTATCCCTACAGTGAGGAGAAGCACGCAGCAGCCATCCAAGTGCTGTTCGGTGGTTCGGGCCCGGCCACGCTGGCCAAGTTCACCGGTCCGAACAACCTACTCGTTTCGACCGCCGAGGTTCTGGGCAACGTTGATACCGACCGCGGGTGCCGCAGCAAGTTGCGTACGCGCGTGAGCGATGCGCACAAGTTCTTACACAATTACGCCATGGCGAATACTTCGGTGGACCAAAGGCCCGCCAGAGCACTATTGTCAACGACAGGGACTCAGCAAGAACAGCTCCACCGCATCGTCTTCTATGGCGACCACGTGGAAATGCTTGAACGCATCGGACATCTCACAGGCTTCAAGCTTATCCGCGAGATCTGATCGCACAGCGTTAGCTGGTGGTGTTGCTTCATGGGTTCGACCGTGTGGTTGACATGCGGATAAAAGACGAGACGTATGAGAGGTAGATGAGAAAGAAGGAAGAGAGGTGCAGAGTGCGATGGAGAGTGTGTGCGTATCTAGTGTTATTGGCTTCCATACTTCCGGGCTTGCTGGCGCAGACCGATCGCGGCGTTATCACCGGGAATGTGAAGGACGCGAGCGGGGCTGTCGTGCCTGGGGCGCAGGTGTCGGCAATTCACGTCGCCACCAACGCCAACTACAAGACCACCACGACCACATCAGGGGATTACACTGTGCCCTCGCTGCCGGTCGGTGTCTATCGGGTAAGAATCGAAAACGTCGGCTTCCGAACCCATGTACACGACAACGTTGTCCTCACTGCAGGCGGCACCGTGCGCATGGACACGCAGTTGGAGGTGGGCGCCACGCAGCAGACAATTGAAGTCACCGCCAACGCGCAGTTGTTGGAGACCGACACGGCCAGGGTGTCCTCGCAGGTTGCCAGCACACTGGTGGAGGGACTGCCGGTGGTAGTGAGCGGCGCGGTGCGCAGCCCGTTCGATCTGGCCTCGATCACGCCGGACGTGAACGGCACTGGCTCTAACTTCCGGATCGGCGGCGGCACCGGCAACAACTTTGGCATGACGCTCGACGGCACCTCCATTACCGTCGCGACTTCCATGTCCGGCCAGAATTGGGTCGTATACAATGCGCCTTCGGTCGAAACCGTCACGGAATTCTCCGTGGAGTCCGGCGGCTTCAAGGCTGAGTTTGGCCACGCGTCTGGCGGCTCAGTGAGCTTCGTTTCCAAGTCTGGCACCAACGCGTTTCACGGCAGCGCGTACGAGTTCCTGCGCAACGAGGACCTGGACGCGCGGGGCTTCTTCGCAGCGAAGAGGGCCGTTTACAAACAGAACAACTTCGGAGCGACCGCGGGCGGGCCGGTGTGGATTCCCAAGCTATACAACGGCCGTGACAGGACCTTCTTCTTCGCCTCCTATGAGGGTTTCCGCAACCGTGTTGGCGCGGGCGCGACGCCCTATAGCGTACCGCCGCCGGAATTCTTCACGGGCGACTTGCGCAATTGGGTTGATGCGAACGGAAAGATGTACCAGATTTACGATCCGGGAACGCAGCGACTCGTCGGAAGCTCGTATGTAAGAGACCCATTCGTGAACAACCAGATTCCGCAAGACCGCTTCGATCCGGTATCGAAGCCGATTCTGGAGTACGCACGGACGCTGCTGCAACCGAACCTTCCGAACCTCGAGCCCGGCACGTCGGCTTACGTGCGGAACAACTACCTTTCCTACGGCACTTCCCTGGCGCCTCAGAACAAGGGCAGCGTCAAGATCGATCACGTGTTGACCGCGAACCACCGGTTGGCGTTCATGTTCGCGCGCACGAGGGAAAAGGACCTGTACGGTGCCAATGGCCCCACAGGCCTGCCCAAGCCATTGAGCGGTAATCCGGGGTACAACCAGTCGGATCTTTATCGGGCGAATTGGGACTACACCCTCTCGCCAACGTGGCTGAACCGGTTCTATTTTGGCATCAACAACTGGGAACAGAACCATGGAGGGTACTCGACATATAAAGGGGTGGAGTCGACCCAGGGGCTTATCACCACGGATGTGAAGTGGAGCGAAAAGGGAATTTGCATCCCCAACGTGCCCAATTGCGATGCCCACTTTCCTTTAGTCGCCTTTGCGAACAGCGAGTTCACGGGCTGGGGTGTAGCCGGCCCGAACGGGTCGAAAAACTTGGTCTTCGAACTTAAGAACGACATGACCAAAACCTCCGGTCCCCACGCGTTCAAGTGGGGATACATGTACAACGCCACGCGTTACAACGCCTTCGGGTTGCAGTACAACGCAGGGAATGTGGGCTTCAACCGGCTGTCCACATCAGTCCCGCTGAACACGAACCAGGCAACCGGCGGGGGGAGCGCGTTCGCAGCATTGCTGCTGGGCTATGTGAACAACTATAGTATCGACACGCCGCGATATATCAATTCCCATTTTCGTTATCACGCGGGGTATTTCCAAGACGACTGGCGCGTGACACAACGCTTCACGCTGAATCTGGGGTTGCGGTACGAGTTCACCCTGCCGGTGGTCCACGACAACGACCAGTACAGCGAGGTGGATATCACGAGGCCGAATCCGGGCGCAGGAGGACTTCCGGGCGCGCTTCGCTTCGCGGGTTACGGTGAAGGGAGAGAGAACAAGCGTAGTTTGGTTCCAGCTTGGTATGGTGGCATCGGACCGCGGGTCGGTTTCTCCTATGCCTTAGACAACAAGACGGTGCTGCGCGGCTCTTTTTCACGCAGCTTCGGACCAGTGATCCAATCGGCCAACTCATCGCATTACCTCGGCTTTGTGGTCCGACTCACCACTTCGGACACCAGCCAGGGTTTGAGCCCGCTCTGGCTGATGAGGAACGGTGTGCCGGCCTGGGTCAAGCCGCCCATGATCGATCCATCGGTCGGAAACGGCCAGAATCCTCCCTATGCGAATGGCGACATAGGAATGCGCCCGTCAGACGACATCAACGTCACGTTCAACATCCAACGCCAGCTTACCAGTGGCACGCTGCTGCAGGCCGGCTACAACGGTATGACCTCGGGTCACATTATCGGATCGTTGCTGGCATACAACCAGATCGACTACCGGAGTTTGCCTGCCAATCTGGACCCGTTCACGGTGTCGGGCCGCACCCTGCTCAACTCCCGGATCGACTCGAGTTCTGCCATCGCGGCCGGAGTCAAGGCGCCGTTTCCAGCATTTGCGACGCTGTGGGGGACGGGAGCGACCGTGGCTCAAGCGGTGCGGCCTTTCCCGCAGTATTCGACGTTCGATACATACAATGGCGGAGGCGATCGCCTCTCCCACCATACCTACCACTCATTCATGCTGAGGTTCGAGAAGCGATATTCCGCGGGCCTGACCTTCCAAGGCTCCTACGTGCTCTCGAAGGCGCTTGGGGACGTGGATGGCGGTGCAATGGACCACTACAACCGCAGGCTGGAGAAGTCGATCGAATCGAACGACCAGACGCACGCCGTCAAGCTGAGCTATGTGTATGAGCTGCCTTTTGGAGCTGCGAGGAGGTATCTGAACAGCGGTTGGGGCTCTCGAATCATTGGCGGCTGGCGCGTCGGCGCGAGCCAGATGTACGTGAGTGGGACACCAACGTCTCTTGGAACGACCATCAGCTTTCCCCTCTTCGCCGCCGGCAGCAACCGGCCCACGGTGGCCACATACGATGGCTGGCGAGGTTCCATAGCAGGAGAGAAATTCGATCCCGCCATAGATAGTTTCTACCAGCCAGCTTCCTTTTTCGGCACGCAGCCTACGGACAGGTTTGGCAACATGACGCGATATAGTCCAAAACTGCGCAACTGGCCGACATTCAACGAGGACGTTTCGCTGTCCAAAAGCTTTGTAATTGCGGAACCAGCGCGCCTGGACTTTCGAGTTGAGGCGTTCAACCTGTTGAACCGAACGCGGTTTGGGTCGCTGAGCGGCGGCAACTCGCTCCAGAATGCCAACTTCGGCCTGTGGCGCACCCAATCGGGTTCGCCGCGCCGCTTGCAGTTGGCCTTGAAACTCACTTGGTGATCTTTCGTGTGGGCCGGTTGTGGCCGGCCCACCGCCAAAGCTCTTGCCGACCCGGGGCCCAAATCTCTTCAGGAGAATGCTTTGATGACAGCAGAATCTGTAATGAAACTGACTAGACGGCGCGCGTTGCTTAAGAGCACCGCAGGAATTTTGGGTGCGACGTTCTGGGCCGATGAGACGCTGGACGCCGCGCTTCAGAACACGAACACGGCCAGCAAGCCGTCCGAGCTGAAGATCACGGACGTGCGGATGGCGGCGCTCGGCAGCGGATTGATCCGCGTGGACACGAACCAGGGCATTTACGGGATCGGCGAGAACCGCGACGGGGCCGCCAGATACCAAGTGATGGAGCTGAAGCGCCTGGTGGTCGGGGAGAACCCGTGCAGCGTGGACAAGATCTTCCGCAAGATCAAGCAGTTCGGCTACCACGCCCGGCAGGGCGGCGGCGTGTGCGGGATGGAGGTTGCGCTGTGGGACCTGGCGGGCAAGGCCTTCAACGTTTCCGTCTCGAACATGCTCGGCGGCAGGTACCGCGACCGCGTCCGCATATACTGCGACACGGTGGGGGCCGCCGAGGAGAAGACCTTTAAGGAACGGATGCAGCGGCGCATCGCGGACGGCTTCACGTTCTTCAAGGTGGACGTTGGCGTGAACCTGATCCAGAAGACGCCCGGCACGCTGGTGTATCCCGCCGGCGCGGACATCAACGGCAGGACGGTACATATGTTCACAGGCCTGGAACTCACCGACAAGGGCATCGCGCTGATGGCCGAGTACATGGCGAGGGTGCGCGAAGCCGCAGGGTGGCAGGTGCCGATCGCCACCGACCACTTCGGGCACATCGGCGTGAACTCCTGCATCCGTCTGGGCAAGGCCTTCGAGAAGTACAACCTGGCCTGGATGGAGGACTTCATTCCCTGGCAGTACACCGAGCTGTGGAAGAAGATCACCGACGCCATCGAGACGCCGACGCTGACGGGCGAGGACATCTACCTGAAGGAGGGCTTCGTCGAGCTGGCCAAGAACCACGCGGTGGACCTGCTCCAGCCGGACCTGCTGACTTCGGGCGGAATCCTGGAGACGCACAAGATCGGCGACGCCATCCAGGAGTACGGCGTGCCCATGGTAATGCACAACGCCAGCTCGCCGGTGGGCTTCTTCGCCAACGTGCACTGCGCGGCGGCCACGGAGAATTTCCTGGTGCTGGAAAACCACGCGGTGGACCGGCCGGATTGGGGCGATGTCATCGACGGCGTGGAGAAGCCGATTGTCAACAAGGGCTACGTCAAGGTGCCGGACGGTCCCGGACTTGGCATTAAGTTGAACGAAGAGGCGATCAAGAAGCAAATGCGCGAGCCCGGCTATTTCGAGCCCACGCCGCAGTGGGATATCAAGGAGCGCGTCAACGACCGGCTGTGGAGCTGACGTCCTCCGAAGCACAGCCGCAAGGGGGGCGTTGGGCGGTATCGCCGAGCGCCGCGGAATGCAATCGGGGCAGGAAAGAGGTGACGATGTCGAAAAGTGAAAGGGAGTTCGTTTCAGGGGGGGCCGGCGCGTTGCTGCAATCCTGCATCGCACTGTTTTGGGCCCTCTCATACATGGAGACCTGAAAGTAAAACTACTCGACGGCTCCAAAGACGGGCTCGCCAGCTTTAGCTCGGTGGTGAGAGAGATACTGGGGTGTACGGAGAGACAGTGGCTTCGACCGTGATCAAGAGCCTCATTGTGGACGATGAGCCCATCGCCCGGCGGGTTCTTCGCGAGGAACTGGAGCAAGTCCCCGATGTGGAAATCGTGGGCGAGGCCGAGAACGGACAGGACGCGCTTCGCCAGATCGCGGCGCTGGAGCCCGATGTCGTGTTCCTGGACCTCCAAATGCCGGGAATGGGCGGTTTCGAGGTCGTCCGGCGGCTCGAAGGGGGCAAGCTTCCGATCATCGTCGTTGTGACCGCTCACGATCAGCACGCCATCCAGGCGTTCGAGGCGGGCGCCATCGACTACCTGCTCAAGCCGGTTAATGAGGCTCGCCTTCGGAAAGCCCTCGATCGGGTGTCGCAATTGCACGGAAAGCGCCGCGAGATCGCAGAGCGTGTCGTACAGCTTGCCGCGGCCGCTCCGGAAGCGCCTCCCGCGGCCAGGACCAGAAAGATCGTCGGCCGCCGGGGCGAGGAGTACATCCTGCTGGATGTGGACGAGGTGCTCGCCTTCCAGGCGGACGGCGAACTGGTGTGGATCATCACCGGTCAGCAGAGGTTGCTGGCCACCCAGTCGCTGCGCGCACTCCAAGAGCGGATGAAAGGCCTGCCTTTCCGGCGGGTGCACAGGAACGCAATTGTCAATGTCAATCACGTGCGCAAGATGAGCGCCATGAGCAGCCAGCGGTGGTTGTTGACACTCAGCAACGGCCTGGAGTTGATCGTGAGCAAGCGGCAGGTGCGCGCTGTCCGTGACTTGTTGCAGTGGTGAAGGCTTTCCGCTCACCGAGGATGAGAGCCCGCTCGCGGCGTCCGGTGGCCCGCCGGTGAGTTTCTTCTGAGTTCTGTCGCTCCCGTTCAAGATACTGGTAGCGTGAACCGGCCTTTGCTCTGGGCAAGCCTGGCGGCGTGCGGTTACGCCTCGTCGCTCTTCGCGCAGTCCATCAACAGCGGAACTGTCGCTGGCGTCGTGACGGACCCGTCCGGCGCCGCTGTTCGCGGCGCCAGCGTCGTGCTGCGAAATCCCGTGGCCGGCTTCGGACAATCTTCCGTTACGGACAGCGCGGGAGCATTCCGCTTCAACAACGTCCCACAGAACAACTATGAGTTGACCGTGTCTGCCAAGGGTTTCGCTGCCGCCACCCAGACACTCGACGTGCGCAGTTCCATCCCGATCACCGCGAACGTCTCCCTCAAGTTGGCCTCGCAATCCACCGCCGTGAACGTGGAGGCCAACGCCGGCCTGGTGGAGGTGGATACTTCAGCGCACACCGATGCGGACTCGCTGGCGTTCTCGAAGATGCCGGCTCTGGATCCGGCAGCCGGCCTGAGCGACATCATCAACCTTAGCACTGGCGGCACGGCCTCCGACGCCAACGGGTTCTTCCATCCGCTCGGCGACCACGCGCAGGTCAGCTTCGTGATCGACGGGCAGCCCATCAGCGACCAGCAGAGCAAGCTGTTCTCGACGCAGATACCGCCCGACGCGCTCCAATCCATGGAATTGATCACCGGGTCGCCCGACGCGGAGTACGGGGACAAGTCCAGCCTGGTCGTGAACGCGACCACTCGGTCCGGGCTCGGAGTCACGAAAGCCTTCGGGGGCTTCAACTCCAACTGGGGCTCCCACGGCGCGTGGGGGGGCAGCACGTCGCTCGGCCTCGGCGGGCCGAAGTACGGGAACTTCATCGTGGCCAACGGTGTGCGCTCGGGCCGCTTCCTGGACACCCCGGAGCACCTGCCTATCCACGATCGCGGGAATAACGGGAGTATCTTCGATCGCCTCGACTGGCAGCCCACCTCCAGAGACGTTGTCCACCTGAATCTCTTCACCGCGCGAAACTGGTTCCAGGTCCCCAACAGCTACGACCAATTGACGCAGGACCAGAAGCAGCGCGTCCTGACCTGGAATATCGCGCCCGGTTACCAGCACATCTTCAGCCCGCACACGCTGTTGACGTTGAATGCCTATGCCCGCCGCGATCAGGTGAACTACTATGCCAGCCGCGACCCGTTTGACGATACCCCGATCAGTGCCTCCCAGAACCGCTTCTTGACAAATTACGGCGTCAAGACGGACATCTCCTATGCTCGCGGCAGGCACGAGGTCAAGTTCGGCACGCAGATCCAGCAGACGCGGCTGCTCGAGAACTTCCAGCTTGGCGTGACCGATCCGACGTACAACTTGGACCTGCAGCCGGGATTAGTGCCGTACGATTTGACGCGCGGCGGTTCGCCCTTCGTCTTTCACGGGAAGCACAATATCAACCAGTACGCCTTCTACCTCACGGACTCCATCAAGCTGGGCGGTTTGACGATTGACGCGGGTCTGCGGGACGACCAGTACAACGGCTTAATCTCGGCCAACGGCCTCCAGCCGCGGCTCGGGATCGCGTACCTCATTCCATCCACGAGCACCGTGCTGCGCGTCTCTTATTCGCGGACTTTCGAGACGCCTTTCAACGAGAATCTGATTCTCTCGAGCGGCACGGGCGGCGGCGGCCTGGCGCAGAACGTATTCGGCGCCCAGGTGGACACCCCCGTCCGGCCGGGGCGGCGAAACCAATTCAACACAGGATTGCAGCAGGGCATCGGCCGCTGGCTGGTCGTGGACGCGGATTACTTCTGGAAGTACACAAACAACGCCTACGATTTTGACGTTTTGTTCAACACCCCCATCACCTTCCCCATCGCCTGGCACCATTCGAAGCTAGACGGCGTCACCGGGCGCGTGAGCACCATTCCTATTCACGGCTTCCAGATGTATTGGACGTTCGGACACACACGCGCCCGCTACTTCCCGCCCGAGGTGGGCGGGGTGATTCCCCAGAGCCCCTTGGCCACGACCGTCTTTCGCATCGATCATGACCAGGCTTTCCAGCAGACCGCCGTCTTTCGCTACCAGCGGCCAAAGAACAGGGAGTGGGTGGATTTCACCTGGCGCTATGACAGCGGGCTGGTGGCGGGCTCCGTTCCGGACATTGCCAGCGCGCTGGCGCTCACCGCGGCGCAGCAGGCGGCCATCGGCTTCTACTGCAATGGTGTGTTCGCCACCAGGGACAGCCCGATTAGCGCGTGTGACAGCGGCGGCGGCGCCACGCGCATCGTGATCCCGCGGGCCGGCACGGAGGATGACGATCATAACCCGCCTCGAGTCGCCCCGCGGCGCCTGTTCGATGTCGCGGCCGGCACCGACAACCTCTTCCACAAAGAAGCAGGCGGCCGTGTCACGCTGCGTCTCTCGATCGCCAACCTTACCAACAAGGTCGCGCTCTACAACTTCCTGTCCACCTTCAGCGGAACGCACTTCGTCCCGCCGCGCACTTACCAGGTGTCGATCGGATACGCCTTCTGACCTGAGGCCGCTCCTGCGTGGGAAAATGGTTCGGCACCACAATGAATCCGTTCCCGGCAGGGGATTACTCCGTGTTGGGTCATGGCTCCTCGCTGCTGAACATGGCTGGCCACGGCGCGGGCGCTCTCATCTTTGGCATCTTCCTGTTTCTGCTTGCTCGCGACCGGGCAGGCTCCCGTCTGCCGGGCCGCGGGCTTACGTTCGCCGCCGCTGGATTGGCTTTCACATGGAACCTCGGCGCCTTCCTGCTGATCGCGACGTCCCCTCGGCCGTGGGGACTGGGCGCAGTGGTCGGACTGCTCAGTTTCGGCAGCCTCAGCATGCTTGCGCCGGTGCTGCTGCACATTTCTTTGAATCACAGGTGCCCCCTGGCCATCGCCGGGTATGTCACGGGTGCTGTGGCGGTCGGCCTGCACGCGGCGGAAGTCGTCCTCGACCGGCCGGAGCTTCATTTCTACGGACTCGGCCTGATGGCGGTCGGCCTGGGTGTGGTGACCCTTGTCTCCGCGGTGCACCTGGTCAGATTTGGCCGGCGGAACCGGCAGGGCCTCCTCCGGCAGGTGCTGGGGACGGGAGTGCTCTTCATCTTCATCGGGACGTACGTTCACGTCGGACTGTCTCACGGGGCCGGGGCTTGGCCACAGGAGCTCATCCTTCACCACGCGAGCGTGCCGCTGGCGCTGTTCATCATCCTTCACAACCACCGGTTCGTGCTGCTGGACGCCTTGATCAGGTTCTCCGCCAACATCGTCCTGGCCGCCGGGTTCGCCTTTGCGGGCCTGAAGCTGTTTCAGGTGAACTTCCCTGGGTCCCTAGTCGCGGCCGATACCACCAGCCTGGCCGTCCGCGCCCTCGGAATGTTTCTGCTGTTGCTGCTGTTCGCCCTGGTTCGTGAGCGGCTTCAGAGACTGCTGACCTGGCTTGTGTTCAGGCGCGGCGACGTAGCGGCCGCGGCTCAGCAACTGCGGTCCAAGGCGGCCGAGCTCAAGGAGGAACAGGCGTATCTTCCCTGGGCTCTGGCCCACATCGCCGCCTTCATGCATGCGGAGAGAATCGGAATCATCCCGGAGGAGCTGGCCGCCGGCCTGGGATCGTCCCATGTGACTGCGCCGGCTCTCCCCAGCGACTTGCCCGATCTGCGGAAGGCGCTGGAGGACCGCTCCGTCGAAGCCCTTGTCCCCTTGCGGTTTTCGGGAACCGAGGTTTTCTTCCTGCTCCTCGGCAGACGCCGTGGCGGCCAGCCTTACCTCAGTGAGGACCTGAAGCACTTGGGCCAGTTCGGGGCCATCGTGGGCGATCAGGTGCAGGCCTTTCGCGAGTCGGAGTTGCGCCGCCTCGCAGTCCGCGCGGAGCTGCGCGCGCTCCAGGCGCAGATCAATCCCCATTTTCTGTTCAACGCCCTCAACACTCTCTACGGACTCGTCCCCCGGCAGGCAGCCGAGGCGCGCCAGATGGTGTTGGACCTGGCGGACATCTTCCGGTACTTCCTCAGGAATGAGGAAGCGGCGATCCCTCTGGAGGAGGAACTGCGCATCGTGGAGGCGTACCTCCAGATCGAGACGCTTCGCCTGGGCGGCAAACTGCGCAAAGAGATCCAGGTGGACCCCGAGGCTCTCCGAATCCCGATCCCGATCCTTTCGATCCAGCCCCTGGTCGAGAACGCAGTGAAGCACGGCATCGCCCCCAATCCGGAGGGTGGATCCGTTCACCTTGTGGCGCGCCTGGCCCCTGGTGGATTGAACGTTCTGGTGCGGAACACCGGCGCGGGCTTTGGCACGGATGGCGTGGAGTCGAGAGAAGGCGCGGGTGTGGGCCTCCAAAACGTGGCGCGCCGGCTGAAACTCACCTATGGCCCGGATGCGGATTTGAGGATCGAGAGCGGCTCCGGGGGCACCACCGTGAGCTTCACGGTTCCCGTCGCCCAAGCCGCCGCGGTCCCGTGACAGCGCTTCTGGCCCGTGACTTGCAAGGGAAGAAAGAGGAGAAGGCGGTGAAATCGCGAGGTTTGGCGATTTGGTGAGTTGGTGATTGAAGAGGCGCCACCTGGGTGTATACTTGGCTTTGGTCATTACACCAAGATACGGACATTGGCGGTGGTGATGTCCTAGTGCGCGCGCCGTTTAGATCGGAGGGTTACGAACATGCGTGGGCTCGGCGGTCTTAGTCTGGTGCTGCTCGTCATCCTGGCGGGCCTGATATGGGCGGTCACCTGGGGGCCGCTACGCGACATTGCTCTCATTCGCCCGCAGTCCAGCAACACCGTCCAACCGGCAACGCCCTCGCCAGAGCCAGCGGCACAGCGCGCCTCCACCCCCAAAGCCCGGAGCGTGTCAGGTTCATCGAAAGAAAGCAGCCCTAACGCGCAGGCGGAAGGCATAGCCGCGAATCCCGAACAGGTTCCGGCGGCCTCTGTGCGGCCAGCGACGCCGCCCCCTCCGCCCAAATTCCCGACCGCGGTAGATGTGCCCATTGGGACGCTTGGTTCTTCTGTTACGGATAGCTACGGGCCCCCGGTCGCGCGAACTCTGGCCGTGGACGAAGGCGGGCGAATCGAAATCTTTATCTACCGCAGGGCCCGCCCTGACACCGCGACCGTGATACAGGTTCGAAACGGCCGGGTCGTTGCCGCAGTGACAACGGCCTATTGACGGAACGCGTTCCCAGCGCACAGCCGGAAACGGAAAGCGCGGCCAATCTCTCTAGTGCGAGGATCTTTTGCGAAATCAACTGGCCCAGTTCGGTTATCTTCAACTGTTGGACGTACTGACCACACAAGCCTGCCTGATGCACCACGTCCAGGAAGCCAACCCGCTGGTTGAAATGCTTATGCACTCGGCGGGTTCCCCGCTCGCGGGGTTAGTGGTGACCAAACTGCTGGCCTTTGGGGTCGCGGTCTATTGCTGGCGGCGGTCGCGCGAGAAGCTGCTCTGGGGCATCAACCTGTTCTACTCGGCGGTGGTGGTCTGGAACCTGGTTGCCCTGCTGGTTAGCCACACCTGAAACCGATGGCGCCCTCACTTTCGTTTACGCTGGCGTCTGGTCTCGTGAGTGCCACATAGAGACGTATCGACATGGCCCCAAGCAGGCCCACACTGTTCGTCTTAGAATTCGCGGCCACTTTGATCATGGGGGGGCTGGCGTTCGCCCTGCCTCTTGCCGGCTCCCGCGCATTTGGGCGGGTGGAGCAGTGGTTTGGACGTCTGGCACGGCGCCAGGGGCTTTCGGTGGCGGTGGTCGGAGCCGCCGTCCTGGGGGTGCGCCTCCTCCTTCTCCCGCTTCAACCCGTGCCGCAGCCGTTTGTGCATGACGAGTTCAGCCATCTGCTGGCGGCCGACACGTTCGCCTCGGGAAGACTGACGAATCCGACACATCCGATGTGGGTCCACCTCGAGAGCTTCCACATCAGCTTTGTGCCCACATACATGTCCATGTACTTCCCCGGGCAAGGGCTCATTCTGGCCCTCGGAAAGGTGGTTTTCGGGGACCCGTGGTTCGGAGTATGGCTCAGCGCCGCCCTGATGTGCTCGGCCATCTGCTGGATGCTGCAAGGCTGGCTGCCCCCCGGATGGGCTTTGTTAGGCGGGTTCCTGGCAGCAATGCGGTTAGGATTGTTCAGTTACTGGATGAACAGCTACTACGGCGGAGCTTTGCCGGCGTTAGGAGGGGCTCTGGTTCTTGGAGCGCTGCCGCGCCTGATGCGCCGGCGCCGCCTGCGCGATACGCTCTGGATGGGGGCGGGTCTGGCGGTTCTCGCCAACACGCGCCCATACGAAGGCCTTCTGATCGCGGTTCCGGTGGCCGTGCGCCTGGTGGTGTGGATGGCCGGCAGAAGCCGGCCGCCCTTGCCGGTTCTTCTGGGCCGCATAGTAGTCCCGATGACCGTGCTGGCGGCCACCCTGGCCGGCGCGATGGCATTCTACAACTACCGCGTTTTTCTCAACCCCTTCACCCTGCCCTACCAGGTCAACCGCGCCCAATACGGGGTCGCGCAACAGTTTGTCTGGCAGCCCCTGCTCCCCACTCCCGCATACCGGCACAAGATCATGCGGGATTTCTACGTGTCTAAGCAGGCAGCGGACATGAAGACGGCCCGCACCCTTGCTGGGTTTGCGGAGAAGACGGTCGAGAAGTTGGGCATCGGGGCGTTCTTCTTCTTCGGATGGGCGCTGGCCGCGCCCCTGGTGTTCCTCCCGTGGGCGGTGCGCGACCGAAGGATCCGATTCCTGGTTTGGACCGCGTGCTTGTTCGCGGCCGGGCTCTCCCTGAACGCCTGGCTCTTACCACACTACGCCGCGCCTGCCACGTGCGTCTTGTACGCGTTGTTGCTGCAGGCTATGCGCCACTTGCGCGTGCGCCGCTCGGGCGGCTCGCGGGTGGGACTGGCGCTCATTCGGGCGATGGTCTGCACCTGCGTCCTGCTGGCGGGAGTGCGAGCGTTTGCCGCGCCGCTCGGCATCGCGGTCCCTCGCGGGCCGAGCATGTGGTACGGGACCGAGCCGTTGGGTCTCGAGCGGGCGAGTGTGCTCCGGCAATTGGAGGCGTTGCCCGGGCGCCAACTCGCCATCGTACGCTACACGCCCGAGCATGACCCTTTGGACGATTGGGTCTATAACGCAGCCGACATCGACGGCGCCAAGGTGGTCTGGGCGCGCGACATGGGCGCCACCGAGAACGAGGCCTTGATCCGGTATTTCAAGGACCGCACGGTCTGGCTGGTCCAACCCGACAGCACCCCCCCGGGGATCTCTCGTTACCTTCAGACCACATTTCCGTAGTGTCACTGCCTTGCGCCTGCAGGGGTATCGGGAACATAAGCCGCCCCGATGCAGGGCGGGCAGTTCAGCCGCCGGACCAGCCGGTAGTGCCGTCTGATGACCCCCATCAAGGCCGGCGGCCACCGGCCAGAGCCGGGCTTCGTCAGTAAACTGCCAGTTCGTTTATACTGGCGTCTGGTCTCGTGAGTTCGGAAACTCCTTCGAGGTTTTGCCTCTATGCCACCAGCGTTATCCCGATGGCCTGAGCGTGTTCTGGGCCCTGCGTTGACGTTGAAGGAGATCAACCTGATCTGCTGGGGATGCTTTTTGGCCTTCCTGGTGCTCCCTCTTTCGATCGTGGTGGCAGGCCGGCAGGAAATGCCCGACGCGGACTTCGTCAATTTCTATGCGATGGGCCGCATCCTCAACGAGCACCCCCCTGAAAAGCTTTACGATCCTGAGCTGCAAACGCGAATCCGTAATGAAGTGCATCCTTTGAGAACGGGCGCGTATGCCGCCGTGCCCTACCCGCCGTTTGTCGGGATGCTCTTCCGCCCGCTGGCGCGGATGCCGTATCGGGCTGCCTACGCGCTGTGGCTGTCGATCACCATGGTTCTCTATCTTGCCGGCCTTGCTATCCTTAGCGCGCGCTTTTTCCGGCATGAGCCGCTGCGGCAGTCGCTGATGGTCTGTTTTGCCCTGGGGTTCTATCCCTTTCTCATAGAGACGCTGATCAACGGGCAGGTTGCGGCCATCGGATTCCTCGCCCTTGCTCTGGCGCTCCGAGAAGAGGATTCAGGGCACCCGTTTCTGAGCGGCCTTGCGTTATCCGCATGCCTCTACAAGCCTACCCTTCTGGTGCTCCTATTGCCAATGCTGTTGGTTACCAAGCGGTTCAGGACTCTTGCTGGGTTCGCAGCCGGGGCCGTGGCTCTGACCCTCTTTACGGTTGCCGTAGGGGGATCCCGAGTCTGGACGGGTTATGTCGCGCTCCTGCGCCGCTTCGGGGAGGCGTCAGTGGGAGTGCATGCCCGCTCATTCCTACACCTCCAGAAGTACGTAGACCTCTCGACGTTTTCCGCTCTGATCCCCGGAGGCCGTTCCCGGCTGGGCCTCGTGCTGTTTGCGGCATGTGCCTGCGCGGCGGGGTTCTCACTCGTGCGGCTCTGGTGGAAGTCCGCGGGGGCCGGGAGAGACACGGACGCCCTGGTTTGGGCGGCGACCGTCACCTGGACGCTCCTGCTGAACGTCTATGTCCCTCTATACAACGTCATCCTGGTCGTGCTCAGCGTGGCCGTCACGGCCGGGACATGGAAGGGTCATCCTCCAATTGGGTTGCGTCGCTGGTTCACTTTCCTCTGGGTCCTGATCTTTTTGTGTTCCTGGGTCACGGTACGGGTCGCCGAGACCACTGGGTTTCAGATTATGACTGTCTTGCTTGCTGCCCTGGGCACGTTGCAACTCGCCGCCTTCGACCAACTGGGCGGGGTTCGGCAAACAAGGGCCCCGGACCCTGTGCGTGGCTGAGAGCCGTGGAAGGCCCGCTGAATTGCAGGGGAGCAGCAGGAGCGGATGGGACCGGGCTCATGGAAACAGAGCACCCGCCCATTCTTTGGGCGCGCTTCCCTCGCTCCGGGTGTGCCGGCTTCACCGTTTTGCGTTTCCAGCCGTCTTCGGCGCATAAGCCGCCCTGAGGCAGGGCGGGCAGTCCAGCCGCCGAACAAGCCGGTAGCGCTGTCTGATGACCCCCATCAAGGCCGGCGGCCACCGGCCCGATTCGGGCTTATATGCATCGATCTCGCCGCCCAGCACGATAAGGTCGAAGTACTTCTGTGCAGCAAGCTGCTCCATGCTGCCCTTAGACCACTTCACGGATGATCCTAGTTGGGTCATCATGTAGGGGTCGGACACCAACACAGGTTTCCCCGCCAGGATGAGCGCGGTGATATCCTCGGAAAGCACCCGGTTGCCCGGAAACAAACGGATGAAAGCGTAGGCGTCGGCACAGCGTTTACTCTCAGTCGGCGACTGCGCTATCTGCCAAGCCCAGAATACAACCATCCCCACCAACCCGAAGGCGATTGGCTTCGCGAGCGAGTCGCGATTCACGAGCAGGTGCCCAAGCGCCAGTCCGGCCACCAGGCAAACCGCTGCCGACCATTCGAGCAGGTGGTTAGTGTCAGAGCCGAGATTACCCGCGGTGAACGTGGTGGCGGAGCACGCGGCCAGATACAGCCAGCCGAGCCGGTTTGCCGGGGTGAACCGAAAACCGGGCGCCACGGCGTAGACGATTACGCCCACGGCAAGCAGGCAGGAGGTCACTCCGTAGCCACAGAGATCCAGCGCTCGCGCGATGCTGTACGGCTCGGGATGCGTTTGAAACTGGTGGAATGACAAGCTGCTGCCTCTGTATAGCGCACATGCCACGAACACCCCGGCAACGCCCGCAGCCATCGCGAAAGCCCGCTTCAACCTCCGCTGGAGAACCAACTCGGCCACGCACGCGAGGGGAGCGGCAACGGCGGTGATCTTGGTGAGGACCGCCAACGCGAAGAGAATCACGGCGACAAACCACGTCCGGCGGAAACTAAGAAAGGCGAGCAACCCAAGAAGGCTGAAGAGGACCGCCCAGTAGTCCACCCGCAGCAGGGGAAACCACAGCCGGGCTAGCGGCGTCGAGAGGAAGAAGACCCCCATGAGGAATCCGATTCCCCAGCGACTGCCCGACCGGCGCGTAAATCCGCTAAATACGAACACAATGACGGTGCCGGCAAGCAGCACCAGGAGCCGCGGACCGAAAAGGGAGACGCCGAAGACCCTGAGCCCGACAGCGGTAAGGAGATATCCAACCGGACCATAAGGGTTCAGGGCGTACGGGAAAGTGGCCGGGTCGGGATACGGTGTGGAGCCACTGAGGACTCTTACCCCAGCACTCAGGACGTTCCCTTCTCCGTAGTTCATCTCAAAGGGAATTGTTGCCCGCGTGTAGGACTGCCACAACGTGACAGCGAAACAGAGCCCTACAATCGCTGCCGCGCTCCTCTCCAGGTCGAGTCTTCGCGGAAATCTATTCATGTGTCAGGTCAGGCACGGCGGCGCCACGAGTCCCCGGCCACGG
This sequence comes from Bryobacterales bacterium, assembly GCA_963798455.1. GTDB lineage: Bacteria > Acidobacteriota > Terriglobia > Bryobacterales > Bryobacteraceae > CAWCTD01. The sequence goes on along the minus strand of CAWCTD010000003.1, from coordinate 67,263 downwards.
ATCCAGAGAGCAGACCAGAAAGAATGCAATGACCGCTACTCCTAGTGGTGCCGCGAACGGGGGCTCCAGCATATAGAGGAAATAGACAACGGGCAGGCATAGGGTGACGGACACTACCCGTGTCAGCCATCGGGAGGAGAGAAACATGCCGCACCAAAGAGACAGAAGCAGCATCGTAGTGTCGTAGGAGCGTGTGTAGGGCACGATGAGCATCGATCCGCTTGTGGCGATGGCGAACAGCTTCCACAATGGGGCTCGCATCACAGCGACGACCGCAATACTTGCCGTCAACACGACCAGCAGTCCGTACACGGCTGTCGTGTCCAGGCCAAGATTGAGTAGAACCGCCATCACGTTTGCGTTTCTCTCTGGCGATGGGTTCAGGTGAGTGAGGTTCTTTGCCGTGAGCAGATCCTTATACAGGAGTAAACCGCGCGTCCCCGACAACAGGACCGAGGTCGCCACAAAAATCGCACCTCCCAGCGTGAAATACCACAGCATGCGCCACCTCTTCTGCACCGCCAAGAGAACCGGCCAGAGGACGAAGAGGTGAAACTTGATCAGACCGAGAGACAACACCACACCAGCCTCCGGCCTGCCCTTTTCGGCCAGCGCAAAGCTTGCGACGACCGCCGCCAGCATGACAAGTGCATCCTGCCCGTGCGGAATGGACAACGCCAGAGGAGCGTACATGGACGCGAAGAAAACCGCATCCCGACCGAACCTTCGATAGCCCCACCCTATGCAGGCCGCGGCCAGCGACACTTGGAACGCCAGCCAGAGCCAGAAGGCGATGCGATATGGCAGCAGCGCCAGCGGCGAAATCAGCAGCGCATAGAAGGGCGGCCGTATGAAGGGTATGAGTTCCTGCGTTCCTGGAACGAGCCGCTGCTCGCGCCGGAGCTGGGTGTCCTGATCATACAGGTCCTGAAACCTGCCGTCCAGCGCCAGGGACGCGCCAGTGTAAAGGCTGAGGAAATCGTGTCGTGGCCCAATATCTATCATCTTTGCCCCCAGCAACAGCCAGAAGATCGCAAAGCACACCGGGACCACAACCGCGTACGACCGTGAGCCGGTTCCGTCTCTGAACCTAGACCCCGGATGGGGTAATCCGGTCCGATCGTTCATATAGCACACCCAACTTGTCTTTTCGGACTCGCATCCAACCGGGATCTCTTTCCAGGATCGACACCAGACGCCAGTCGATGGGTGCAAGGACCACGCTGAACGCGTACTTCCGGAACAACTTTTCCCAGCCACGGCGACCGAGCATGAGAGTAAGGTACTCATCTGCGGCCGCACGGCCGTAGTAGTCACTTCGATCGTACCTTATACTCGGGCTGGGTCCCCTGTGCCGTGTCGACCCTGCCACTATGCCCCTCCCTGTGGTTCTGCCCCGATGGGACTGGCTGCCTCACCAGACGCCTGCCGGGACACGGCTTGACTTCGCCGGAATGAATCGAAAACAGCGACTGCCGAGAAGGCCACGAGGGCTGCCGGCGACATAATGTTCCAGGGCTTCCCGCTGAGGGAGGCAAGATACGGCACGGGCGTCAGCAGAACCGCCCGCAGGGAGAGGCTGGGGAGGGATCGCTCCGCCAGCAGAGGAATCGCAATCAGAAGCAGCGTACAGTCTTGTATGTAAGCGTGGACCGACAGCACGATCCCCGCGATCAACGCCAACCCTACCGATGCCTCCAAATTCCTCATCTTGAATAGAGCCAGTGCAAACAACACACCAAGAGCAATCACGAGCAGCATGGCACCCGGGGCCGCCACTTCAAACGAACGTAATACGCCGAAGACCGTCGGCATGCGATCCAGCCCTGGGTGCAGTTCCGGCTTCCTCAGGAGGCGCAGGTAATCGATAGGCCAGCCGGCTCCCTCGACCGCGAAGCTTAGACCCAGCCAGAACGCGCTGCCCGCCATCCCTCCAAGCAGAACTCGCCAGCGGCGCTGCGCCAGAATCGCAATCGGCACAAACACAAACAGGTGGAACTTTATCAGGCACAGAGAGAGACAGGCGCCCGCCAACCAGTCTCGCCCGTTTCCTGCCAAAACAATGAATAACGCGCAGAACAGCAGAACGATCATGACGTCCTGGCCGCAAGCGAAAGCAATCAGCGCCGGGAAGAACAGTGGGAGCCACACCAAGTACCCCGACTGGCGCCGGACGAGAAATACGTATGCGAACAGCCCGCAACAGACAAGGTTCAGCGACTGGAAGACCCAGTAGGCCGTCGTATAAGGGAGCAAGGCCAGGGGACGGAGAAGAACCGCGTAGAATGGCAGCCGCGAGTAGTAGACGCTGTGCGGCCAAATGCCGGCTCTTTCGATCTGGATGCGCTTGGCAGTTTCTATTGAATAAAGGCTGTCCGTCCCTACCAGGACCGCGCCCGAATAGAGCTGAAAGAAATCATTCTCCCCGCGCAGGACCGACTCTTCGTAAGGCTGCCGCACAGTGACCGCCGCAACAGCGGCGCCCAGGAGCGCCGTTGCAATCACAGCATGGGCCCAGCGGGGGATGCGACGGTGTTGTGGGGGGGCCGGCGGCGAAGGGAAGGTAGGCAGCCGGACGTTCATCTTGTCTTTCCCGCAAGCATGGTACGGTCCTGGGCACCGGCCGAACGCCCGTTAATCCCGGAGGATGGGAGAGTGTCGGCAGTACGGATGCTTGTTAGTTCGTAAATCACGCCCAACTTGTCTTCTCGGACTCGTCTCCAACCGGGATCTCTGTCCAGGATCGACACCAGGGGCCAGTCGATGGGTGCCAGGACCACGCTGAACGCGTACTTCCGGAACAATTTTTCCCAGCCACGGCGACCCTGCATGAGAGCAAGGTAGTCATCTGCGACCGCACGGCCATAAAAATCGCTGCGGCCGTCCACGAACACCTTTTGCCTTGGCCAACCATGATAAATCAGGTAGTCGCCCCACTGGTCCAACGTCAAGACCCGCCCGCCAACCAGGCGCGAGGATTCGTTCTGAACCAGCGATACCGGAAACCCGGACTCGGGGAAATTCTTGGGCCACCAGGCAGCGGGAGTGAACAGCACCACTGTGGCGGGCACGGCAATGACCCAGACGCTGAAGCGCCTGAAGCTCGGGGTCATGTCCGAACCCAGCGTCCATACGATCCGCCACACCGACCGCGCAGAACGCCGGCTCACCCAGCCTTCCCATAGACGGCTGACCTCGATAGCCACGATAGGGGCGGCGACCACTGCAAAAATGGGCACGTGGCGGACGGACCCGAGCGCCAGGTGTCCCCACAGCAGCACGAGCATCGCATCGGCTACCTGCCTGCGCGCCAGCAGCCATCCTCCCAACAACAAGGCGGCAAACAGCAGCACCTCGAACCGCAGCAAGCTCTCCGAGCGGAAATCGGGGGCCTGGAACTCCTGGACCGCGTTCCGGATCCAGTCCGAAGTCACGTAGCGCGCTACGTGGAGGTGCAGCTTGATGCCGTAAGGATTGAGTACCGAGGCTCCGAAAGTTGCTCCCGCCAGCGCGGCGTAACGGCGCGAGGCGGCCCACTTCACGTCGCGATGCTGTCTATCGAGCCTCGCCTCGATACCTAAACCGGCGGCGAGCGCGGCCAGACTAAGGGGCAAGGCGAAGAACCCGCCGTGGAGGTTGATCCAGACGGCCGAGAGCGGAATCAGAAGCCAGATGAAAAGTCCGGGCTTCCGACGGTCCCGCTCCACCATCCACAACGAGACGGCCATCAGCAGGAGGGTGAATACGTGCGGCCGTGCCAGGTAATGGATCGAGGAGGCCCCCACCGCCAGGAGGAGGACGCCGAACGCCACCACGACGTTGGCGCCACGCCACAACATGTGCCGGAAGAGAACCATCACTCCAAGCAGGATCACGCAGCCGGCCAGGACCGACACCCCCGCCAAGCCCCAGTGCTGGTGAACCAGCGCCCATAAAACATCCGAGAGCCACTCCCAGGCGAACCAGGGCGCGTCGGGGCGTGAGAAGGAGAAGAGGTCGGTAGTGGGCACCGAGCGGTTCTGGAGGATCCACTCGCCGGTGCGGATGTGCCATCCAGTGTCTCCGTCACAGAGGAGGCGCAACCAGCCGTTCCGGAAGAAGAAGAGCTGGCCGGCTATAGCGGCCAGGGTCACATCCCCAAGGGAGGGCCGCAGCCGCTCGCGAAGGAATTCCATCAGACGGTAATGCATGGCTCTCCGAGTGATTTGGCCGAGTTCAAGGTCCGCAAGACCGCCAGCGCCACTAAGCAGAGTAGGAACGTGACGCCGTGGCCTAATAGCAGCAGGAAGTAGGTGATCGGGGTCATGAGGAACAGTGCGATTCCTCGGGCAGCAGCGCTGTTCCCTCTGATGGCGGCTACCAGGGCCGGCAGCAGGATCACGCAGTCATAGATGTAACTGTGCATACTTAACAGGAGTCCGCCGGCCAGGGCGAGGCCAAACGAGTCCTCGAAGTTTCGCAGTCTCGCTATCGCGAACAAGAAAAGGCCCAGTACAACGACGGCGGCTGGCACGGCCAGGGGCGAGCCCAGCAAGATGCCCTGAATAGTCGGCATTCTGTCCAAATCGGGATTCATGACCGGGTTCTCGAGGACAGCCAAGTAACGCATGGGCCATGCTGGCCCCGCGACAATCGTGCTGATCGCAAGCCAGGCAACCGCACCCATGGCCGCCCCGCCGATCATGCGCCACTTGCCGTGGCGGATAAGGACCAGCGGAATCAGTACGAAAAGGTGAAACTTGATGCTGCACAGCGAGAGCACGAAGCCAGCGGCGGCGTCCCGCCCGGACCTGTGCAGCAGTATTGCAGCGGCGCAGATAGCCATGATGAGGGTTATGTCTTGCCCCAAGAGAATGCTGACGACAAGTGGAAAGAACAGCAGCATGGCAGCCGTCGCTTGCCAGGGTCCGCGGTACAGACGGACAAGGATGACAGCCGCGGCGATGCTCACAGCCTGAAATACCCAGTACGCTGACTGGTAGGGAAGGAAGGCCAGCGGGTGTAGCACGGCGGCGTAGAATGGCGGCCGGATGAAATAAGTGCCTTGTTTAGTCGTAAAACCGGCCAGACGGAGATGTGCCTCGCGGTTCGCGGCCATTGAGTACATCCCGTCTGTACCGGCGAGAACAGCGCCGGTATAGAATTGAAGGAAGTCCGTTTGTCCACGAATGACGCGCGGCCACTCCACAGACAAGGCGAACAGGGCCGCTAAGCCGAGGATCCCCGCCCCGAGGACCAGCCACAGGAGCGCTTCTTGCGTGGACGCCTTGAGATCCGCCTTCCGCCCAGGTTGCCTGCCCGCAGCCGATTCTCGGGCGGCCTTTTCACCTGAACCCGGGCTTGGTCCCCCTTGCGGTGTCGATCCTACCACTATGCCCCTCCCAGCGTTTCTGCCCCGATGGGACTGGCTGCCTCACCAGACGACTGCCGGTACACGGCTTGACTTCGCCGGAACGAATCGAAGACCGCAACCATCGAAAAGGCAACGAGCGCGACCGGCGTCACGATGTTCCAAGGCTTCCCGCTGAGGGAGGCAACATACGGCACGGGCGTCAGCAGAACCGCCCGCAGGGAGAGGCTGGGGAGGGATCGCCCAGCCAGCAGAGGAATCGCAATCAGAAGCAGCGTACAGTCTTGTACGTAAGCGTGGACCGACAGCACGATCCCCGCGATCAACGCCAAACCCACCGATGCCTCGAAATCCTTCATCTTGAACAGGGCCAACGCAAACAGAACACCGAGGGCGGTCACCAGCAACGCGGCCGCGGGCGTCGTCAATCCGAAGGACCGCAAGACGCCAAAAACCGTCGGCATCCGATCCAGCCCTGGGTGCAGTTCCGGGTTCCGCATGAGGCGCAGGTAATCGATGGGCCAGCCGGCACCCTCGACCGCGAAGCTCAGGCTCAGCCAGAAGGCACTGCCCGCCATCCCTCCCAGGAGAACTCGCCAGCGGCGCTGCGCCAGAATCGCGATCGGCACAAACACAAACAGGTGGAACTTTATCAGGCACAGAGAGAGACAGGCGCCCGCCAACCAGTCTCGCCCGTGTCCTGCCAAAACAATGAATAGCGCGCAGAACAGCAGAACGATCATGACGTCCTGGCCGTAAGCGAAAACAATCAGCGCCGGAAAGAACAGCGGAAGCCACACCAAGTACCCCGAGTGGCGCCGGACGAGAAACACGTATGCGAACAGCCCGCAACAGACAAGGTTCAGCGACTGGAAGACCCAGTAGGCGGTCGTATACGGGAGCCAGGCCAGGGGACGGAGAAGAGCCGCGTAGAATGGCAGCCGCGAGTAGTACACGCTGTGCAGCCAAATGCCGGCTCTTTCGACCTGGTTGCGTTTGACAGCTTCTATTGAATAGAGACCGTTCGTTCCTACCAGGACCGCGCCCGAATAGAGCTGTAAAAAGTCGTTCCCCCCCCGCAACACGCGCTCCTGGTATGGTTGCCCCACAGTGACCGCCACCACCGCGACCGCTAAGAGCACAGTGGCAATGACGGCATGGACCCAGCCGGGAATGCGGTCCGCCCGACGGCCAGTCAACCGTGCGGAGAGAGCCGGAGGATGGACGTTCATACGAGCCGGCGGATAGTCTCCTTCCTGAGATCGTTCCGCCCGCAATCGGAAAGCCAACACGGCCGGGGTAAGAGGAACCAGCCTTGAGGACCATTCGCGCCTCCCCCCGTGTGTACACCCAGTTACAGTGCCGGTCAGGAACGTTTACGACCGATCACAGGGGGCCGGCCCTCGCGACGCCAATCTCCCGGATTACTCAACGGGGACAAAGGTTTAGCGCGGGTTCTGGGGATGGCTCTCGAATTGCCTCATCGCAAGTGCTCCCCCGAGGGGGCCCAAAACCAGCAAAGGAGAATCGACAATGAAGAACCTGCTCATGAGGATGTATGTCTGGGGCCAGATTGTGCGCGAGGACAAAGGTCAGGACCTGATCGAGTATGCACTCGTTGCAGCTCTGATTGCCTTCGCAGCCGTAGCCGGCATGAACGACCTAGCGAAGAACATCAATTCCGCCTTCAATCAGATCGGCACCAAGTTGTCCAGCGCGATGGCAACCTAGCTCCGGCAGTGTCGCGGTGGGGGCCTGCTCAAGGCCAGGCGAGTCGCAGTGCCCCCAATTTTTTCGAGACGGCGAACGAAGACCAATGGAATCAGTCGCTTGGTGGCCTGTGCTGATGTTGGTGGTAGTGGCAACGGTCACGGATCTGCGAAGCCGCCGTATTCCGAACTGGCTCACGCTGCCGTTTGTCGCTTGCGGTCTGGTGTTGGGGGGCGTGGTGGGCGGCATGGCGGGTCTGGCAAGGAGCACTGGCGGAGTGGGTCTTGCGGTCCTACTGCTGGCGCCCTTCTGCCTGCTGCGAGGGATGGGCTGGGGAGACCTGAAGCTATGCGCCGCGGTGGGCGCCTGGATCGGTCCCGGCCAATTGGGACTGGCCCTGGTGGCAACGGCCATCGTCGGCGGCCTGGCGGCAGTGGCAATTTTGCTTTGGCGGGGCACGGGTTACAAGCTCCCGTCAAGGTTGACGCTGGACGACCCGAAGGCCCTGAAGCTGCCCTACGCGCCGGCCATCGCGATTGGTACGTTGTTTTCGTTCTTGGCGAGGTAGGATTAGTGGAGTGAAGAACTTAAGAACTATTTTGGTCGGCCCGGATGAGGAACGGCGGAAGGCCGTGCTCGCGGAGCTCGCCGAGCAGCCGGCGACGCTCGTCGCGGAATTGAGAGACTACTCCGCCGTACGCCAGTTGAAGCCCGGAGTAGACGACTGGGACGTAGCTCTGCTGGACCTGGATACCGACCCGGACCTTTGCCTGGCCGTAGTGCAAAGTATATCCACCAAGGCCGCTTCATCCACCGTTATGGTGTACTCTGCGAGCGACGACCCCGAGCTGCTGATGCGCTGCATGTGGGCCGGCGCACGCGAGTTTCTCAAATTCCCGCTCGCCCCACGCCCTCTCAAGGAGGCGCTGCTGCGCGCCGCTGCTCGCCTGGCGGAGAGCGCCGGCACGGGGCGGGCGGGCAAACTGCTGGTATTCGTGGGCGCCAAGGGCGGCGCCGGGGTGACCACGATCGCAACCAACTTTGCGCTGGCGCTGCGGCAGGAGTCCGAAGCGGAAACCGCGCTGATCGACCTGGACCTGGAGCTGGGGGACAGCTCACTCCTGTTGGGCATCAAGACACCCTTTACCCTGCTGGATGTGGTGAAGAACTCCAGGAGGCTTGACCGTGAGCTGCTGTCCGGACTTCTCAGCAAGCACGATTCCGGCCTGGTGGTGATGGCCGGGCCCGATGAATACGAAGGGCCCTCCACGTTCGAAAACGGCGACCTCACCAAGCTGCTCTTTCTGCTGAGAGAGCAGTTCGCCTACGTGGTGGTGGATGCCGGGCCCAACCTGGGCAAGAGCGCGGGACTGGTGATGGAGCTGGCGGAGTCCATTTACGTCGTGAGCCAGGTCGACGTCCCGGGCCTGCGCAATGCGCAGCGCTATGTGAGCCACATGCAGCGCTTCGGCGCGGAGAAGGTGCATCTGGTGGCCAACCGGTATGACCCGCGCAAGCACGAGATCGACGAGGAGCGGATCGTAAAGGCCGTAGGGGTGCCCCTGGCATGGAAAGTTCCGAACGACTACAATGCCGTGCGCCGCTCGCACAACACCGCCATACCGCTGGCTCAGGGCGATTCGCCGGTTGCCCGGGTGATCCGCCAGATGGCGCGGGAGGCTTGTGGCAAGGCGCCAGAGCCAGCGTCTAAGAAGGGATTCGGGCTGTTCAGGTGACGACTTTGGAGGGTGACAAGTCATGGATGACGCCGCTTTTGAGCTGTTGAAATCCGATGTCCACCGGACTCTTCTCTCCAAGATGGACCTCGAAAGACTCGCCACCGCCGATGGGGGCAAGGCGAAGCAGGCGGTGACGTCGTTGATCCAGGACATTCTCGCCAGCGAGAAAATCCTGCTCAACACCATGGAAAAGGAGCGGCTGTCGGCCGACCTGCTCAACGAGGTCTTCGGGCTGGGGCCGCTGGAGCCGCTGCTGAAGGACCCCACCATCTCGGACATCCTGGTGAACGGCAAGGACGTGGCCTACATCGAGCGCAACGGTATCCTTCAGAAAGTGGACATCCGTTTTCGCGACGACAGCCATCTTCTTCAGATCATCGACCGGATCGTCGCCAGGGTAGGCCGCCGGGTAGACGAATCCTCCCCCATGGTGGATGCCCGGCTCCCGGACGGATCGCGCGTGAACGCCATCATCCCTCCCCTGGCTCTGGACGGCCCGGCGCTTTCCATCCGGAGGTTCGGCACCACTCCGCTCAGCGCCAGCCAGATGCTGGAGCTGAAGAGCATTTCTCCGGAAATGCTCGAGGTGCTCAGCGCAGCCGTCCGGGCGCGCATCAGCATCTTGATCTCGGGAGGAACGGGCGCGGGCAAGACGACCTTTCTGAACATGCTCTCCGCCTACATCCCGGAGTCCGAGCGCCTGGTGACCATCGAGGACGCGGCGGAGCTGCAAATGCAGCAGCAAAACGTTGTGCGGCTGGAAACGCGGCCGCCGAACGTAGAGGGCAAGGGCGCCATTTACCAAAGGCAGCTCCTAATCAACAGCCTGCGCATGCGTCCCGACCGGATCATCATCGGCGAGGTGCGCGGCGACGAAGCGTTCGACATGTTGCAGGCCATGAACACCGGGCACGAGGGGTCGATGACGACCATCCACGCCAACACCTGCCGGGATGCCCTGGCCCGCCTGGAGTCGATGGTGGCCATGGCCAACCTGAACCTGCCGGACCGGGCCGTGCGCCAGCAAATCGCGTCGGGGATCGGGATCATCCTCCAGATCTCCCGGCTCAGCGACGGCTCCCGCAGGGTGGTCAACATCGCGGAAATCACCGGAATGGATGAGGATGTGGTAAGCATGCAGGACATCTTCACGTTCGTGCGCAAGGGCATTGGGGCTGACGGCAGGATGATCGGCGCGTTTCAGCCCAGCCGCATCCGCCCGCGCTTCATGGAGAGGCTCCGGGTGAGTGGCATCATTCTTCCGCAGGAGACCTTCGAGCGGACGATGGAGGTTAGCTAACTCATGAACCCGATGTTGCCGATCCTCGCACTGGTGTTCCTTTCGGTCTTCATTGTGATCGCCTTGTTGCTGGTGGCTTCTCAAGCCGGGGCCTCGCGGGCGCTCAAACAGACCATGACGCGGCTCGACGCCGTGACGATCTCGGCACGGCAGGCCGCCGTGGATGAAGTGGCCCTCCTGAAGCGGGAGGAGCTGTTGAGCTCGATCCCGTGGTTCGACCGCTGGCTGCGGAGCTTCGACGTCTTCGGGAAAGTGCGCCTACTGATGCAACAGGCGGAATTGAGCTGGACGGTGGGAGGATTGGCTCTGGCCAGCCTGGGGTGCTGGGCACTGGCCGGGACCGCCGTGTACCTGCGCACCGGAGCTCTCGGTCCCGCGGCCTTGATCGGGGCCGCCGCCGCCTCCATCCCCTGGTTGTACCTGCTCCAAAAGCGCGCCCATCGATTCGCCGCATTCGAGCAGTCGCTTCCGGAAGCCTTGGATCTCATCGTGAGCGCCCTGAGGGCCGGCCATGGTCTCACCGCCGCTATCGGGACGGTCGCAAAGGAGATGGCCGACCCCATCGGCAAGGAATTCCGGCAGTGTTTCGAGGAGATGAACTTCGGCCTCGAATTGAGGACCGCGATGGTCAACCTGATGGCACGCATGCCGATCCAGGACGTCAAGATCGTGGTCACGGCCATCCTGGTGCAGAAGGAGAGCGGAGGAAACCTGGCCGAGGTGCTGGACAACGTCGCCGGCATCATCCGGGAGCGGTTCAGGCTGAAGCGTGAGATCCGGACCCGCACCGCCCAGGGCCGGCTCACGGGGTGGATTCTGACGGGCTTGCCGGTCGTGCTCGGAACCCTGTTCTATATCTCGAATCCTGAGTACATCAGCCTGCTTTGGAAGCATCCGCTGGGCCTGAAAATGCTTTACAGCGCCGTGGTTATGACGATTATCGGAGGCCTGATTATTCGAAAGATCGTGAGAGTGCGGGTCTGAGAGCGCCTATGACAATTCCTTTGCTGGTGTTTGGAGCGGTTTTTCTGCTGGTAGCCACCGGCGGGCTGCTGCTCTTTTATCGGGACGCCGCTATGAAGCGCCTGTCCAGCGTCACCTCGACCCCGGGGCCGACGGGCTTTGGGCGCCTGCGTCAGATCGGTTCCAGGGCCTCCGTCTCGAAGCTCGTCAAGCCGTTCGAGAAAATGCTGCCGAGGAGCATGTCCGAGGTGTCGGTCGTTCAGAAACGGCTGATCCGGGCCGGGTACAAGAACCCTGGAGCGGTCGGGGTCTTTTACGGCTTCAAGGTAGTGACGCCGGTGGCCCTGGCAGCTATTGTCACGCTGACGCGCATCTACCAATACGGGCCCTTCTTCGTGTACGCCCTGGCGATCGGGCTGGGCTTTCTTCTGCCTGATTTCGTGGTGGGGAACCGCATGCACAACCGGCAGCTCAACATCCGGCTCGGTCTCCCGGATGCGCTGGACCTGATGGTGGTCTGCATTGAAGCCGGTATGGGGCTGGACCAGACCATCCACCGGGTATCCGAGGAGCTGACGGTCAGCCGGCCGGAGATCAGCGAAGAGTTCGGCGTGGTCAATCTGGAGCAGCGCGCCGGCCGGCCGAGGGCCGAGGCGTGGAAGAACCTGGCCGAGCGCACCGATGTGGACGCCGTGCGCGCCATGGTGGCCACCCTGGTCCAGGCGGACCAGTACGGCACCAGCGTCGCCAAGGCGCTGCGGGTCCACTCCGAGACGCTGCGGACGCGGCGGCGGCAGCAGGTGGAGGAAGAGGCGGCCAAGACCTCCGTCAAGCTGGTGTTCCCGCTGGTCTTCTTCATTTTCCCTTCGTTGTTCGTGGTGGCCCTTGGCCCCGCCATTATCAAGATGATGGAGGGCTTCCAGCAGTTCTTTGGAAACTGAAGTGGAGTTATAAGAGGAGAGAGTTATGGACAATGTCACGATAATTCGAATTGTTGCAGGAGTGATGTTCTTTGTCGTGTTGTACATCCTGATTCAGCGGCGGCGCAAGCGCGTTCAATAGCGGCGCAGCCGCCAATCCTGCCCTCGAAGGGCCTAGCAGGATGCTGAAAAGTGGTTCGGCGGAACCGTTCCGTCGTGGTCGCGATTCTGAGCCGCGCGCGTAAGCAAGCGGTTCTCGACCTTTTCGGCATCCTGCTAGGCCACGAGGAGCGGGCGGGTAGTTCAGAAGGCCGGGATAATGTATCGCCGCGGAGGCGTGAAGGAACTGTGTGGCTAGCGAGAGAATGTGCGTCTTCAACCTGACGCGACAGTCGTTCCTGAGTCTGGAAGTGGGCGTGGCGGACACTCAGTGGATGCGGCTGCGCGGGCTGCTCGGCCGGCTCCGGTTACGGAACGATGACGGCCTCTGGGTTGTCCCTTCCCAGGGCGTCCACACGATCGGCCTGATGTTTCCGGTCGACCTCGTGTACCTGGATGCCGACTCCCGCGTGGTCCAGGTAGTCGAACACCTGAGCCCCTTCCGCGTCGGGCCTTTGCGGCGGCGGGCACGCAGCGTTCTGGAGTTGCCGACACGAAGCGTGTTTTGTTCGAACACGCAGATTGGGGATCAGTTCATTATCTGTTCCCCCCAGGCGCTGGCCGCCCATTTGAGTGACCAGGGCAGCAACGGCAGGGGAGGGCCGGTTATGTCAGGAGAACCAAAACAGAACCCCGATAGCCCCGCGCGTCAGCCCAACGGCAGCTCACCATCGTGGCTCAAGCGCTTGTTCCGCGCTGTCAGCGACCGCAGGCGCGCAGCGCGATGCGCCATCCCCGGGGTGGCGGCGTATTATTGGGAGGGAGGGAGTCCCGAGCCTCACGACGTTCTGAACCTCAGCGCGAGTGGGGCGTACATCCGCGCGGCGAAGAGATGGCTTCCAGGCACCATCATCGAGCTGTCGCTTCAGGCGGAGCCCAAGAATGGAGATCATTCCTCGGATTCGCGAATCGCCGTGCAGGCTCCGTGCAGGGTAGTTCGCTGCGATGCAGACGGAGTTGGCGTGCGGTTTCTCCTTACCAATCAGAGTGAACGCGCGGGCGTCCGCAAGCTGCTGGCGGCCCTCAAGGATAGGACGCCATAGGATGGACGGGGGTAGCAGGATGCTGAAAAAGGCGGAAGATCGCTTGCTTACGCGCGCGGCTCAGAATTGCGCCCACGTGTTTGCAGCAACTTGCCGAGCCGCGACCGTGAGGGAGCGGTCCCGACGAACACTTTTTCAGCGACCTCCCAGGAGCGCTCGAGGGCAGGCGTTGATCGAGTTTGCGCTGGTCCTGCCCCTCCTGTTCCTGTTGATCCTGAACCTGGTGAACTTCGGCGCGTTCATCTACGCCTGGATCACGGTGGCGAACGCGGCGCGCGCCGGCGCGCAGTACATGATAATGAGCCACGCCTGGTACGGGAACCCGGCGGAGGCCAGCGACGGTGCCATCCGGACCCTGGCCAGCAACGACGCGGCTGGGCTGTGGAACGCAACGACGAACCTCCACGTTTATGTCTGCAAGAACGACCGAGGAACACAGGAGGGGTCCGACTGCACTGTTTCCGTTGCCAATTGGGGTTTGCCAACCGACCCCGAGCCGACGCTCTATGTCGTCGGCGCAGTAGATGTGGCGTACACCTACCGGCCCCTGATTCCGTTCTGGGATTTCCCGCATCTCGGAATTCACCTGACCCTGCCGCCAACAATGATTCATCGCAGGGCTGTCATGAGGATGGTCCAATGAACAGACCGTGGAGGAACAGGAAAGCAACGGAGCGTGGCGCCAACCTGATCGAGTTTGCGCTGGTGGCGCTGCTGTTGTGTCTCCTCCTCCTGGCCTTTGTCGAATTCGGCCGGCTGCTCCTCGTCTACAACAGCGTCAACAACGCAGCGCGGGCAGGCGTCCGGTATGCGATCGTCCACGGAGCAGACAGAGCTGGGGGCAGCGGAGCCGATGGGCAGAGTGGTCCTGGGAATGACCCTCCTCAGGTCGTCAACGTCGTCCTGAACTTCGCCTCCACGGCGCCGCTTGACCGGACCCTGCTTGCCAAGCCGGGCGCAGTGACGGTGAGATATACCTCTATGGGAAAGGGCGGCAACGGCATCGGCGACGTGGTGGAGGTGACGGTTACCTATCCGTACGACCCACTGATGAGTTATTTCCCGCTGAGCTTCAACCTGCGGGCCCGTTCTCAAGGCAGGATTGCATTCTAGGAGGGGTTATGAGACGAGACAGACGCGAGCGCGGGTCGGTGCTCATCCTGGTGGTGCTGGCACTGGGGCTCTTTCTCCTCGGGGTGATCGGTTTCGGCATCGACGGGTCCCGTCTCTATGCCGAGCGTCAAATGGCCCAGGTGGCGGCGGATGCTGCGGCGCAGGCGGCCATCACGAGCATTTTCAACCACACCAACACGCTCAACCCATTAACCACGGGCTTCTCGACGGATGTACCTTTGACCTGTTCGGACAAGCCGAGCGCCACCCCGTGCCAGTACGCTAGCAGAAACAGCTTTGGCACCACGCGCGACACGGTGGTAGTGACGTTCTTCTTTATCAACCCTCCGGATTCGAGGCCCGACCTCGGCCTACTCTCGACAGACTCCCCCAATCTGGTCCACGCGACGGTCAGCCGCGTGGTAGATACGACCTTGATGCGGCTGTTAGGGTCAACCGCGACCACGGTGACCGCATTTGGGGAAGCGGCAATTCTGCAAAGTCAATCGCCCACGCCGATCCTGGTCCTACACCCGAGCATGGCGAATGCTCTGCAACTCGGCGGGAACACCTCAATACAGATCTGCGGCGGGCCTTCCAGGAGCATACAGGTAAATTCGTGGGACCCCGCGGCCTACGGTTACGCCAAACCGGGCTCCGTGGATCTGCACGAGGCCGGGCCCGCCGATAACCCGCTTGCGCCGTGTACGACGGGTACCGGAGCGGACTTCGGAGTCTTTGGAGGACCAGGCACAGATGCCTTGGCAAACGACTCGGTGAACGTCGGAAGTACAGGTAGTTACAATTCCCCGTCTGGCGTGATAGAAGATCCTTACAAAGATGTTGACCCCCCGCTCCAACCGGGGGATCCCCTAGCCACGCAGGGGCCGCTCGCTCCTGGGGTTGGTTGGTGCCCGGCGACGTCACCGAAGAACTGCTTCATGTATTTTCCGGGGTATTATTCTGCCGGTCTAGACATAAAGAACTTCACGGCAGTGTTCGCCCCCGGGGTGTACTACATGGGCAATGGCAAAGGTTTCGCAGCGGGCGCAAATGGGGACGTGTATATGTGCACAACGTGCGCGCCGGTTGCTGATACCGGACCGGGCATGCTCGTCTACAACAGCGGCGGAGGGACCTTCAATGTCGGCGCGAACGGCAATGTGCACATGGTGGGAAGCCTGCCGACCGGGATATACGAGGGAATTCTGTTCTTCCAGGACCGGAGCTCACCTGCCGCGACTGGGAGCAAGAGCCATAACCTGGGGGGAGGCGGGTGCATAGACATCACCGGGACGATCTACCTCACCAACCCAGTGGCCATGATGTTGCCTGTTAGCGGCGACCCGACTCATTATCAGGAGCTCCAGTATCACGGGAATCCATGCTCGGGGACCTATATTCGTGGGGACATTGTGGTCGGCTCGCTCCAACTGGTGGGCACCGCTGATCTGGCTATGCGGCTCGATCCGACGCACCTGAATTACATTCGCCAGGTGGCGCTGGTGAAGTGAACCGCCGCTGCCCCTCACGGCTGCGGCCGCGGGATGATCAGCAGCACTTCCACGGCGGTTGGGCGCCCATCCCGCATGGCGGGCCGGAATTGCCACAGGTAGAGAGAGGCCAGCAGGCCCTGCTTATTTCCGACGACGGCATCTCCCACTATCGCGAGCTGCTGGAATTTTCCCGTGAAATCGATGATCCCGTGAACGAATAGATGTTCATCGTCGGATTCGAAGGAAACCTGCGGCCGCGCCATGAAGTAGGCGTAGGGCGCCTGCAGAGGGCCCGGCGTGCCCGTTCCGGCGGCCTGGGGACCTTTCGGGAGGCAGTACTGAAGGGTCCAATCGGCTCGAGCGCCGATGCCCAGATAAACCGTGTACACCAGCGTGCCGCTCAACAGGCCGGCAGCTTCCGGAAAGGACTCTCCGGGCTTCGACCCCATCACCATGAAATTGTACTTCCCGTCCTTGGGCCGCACGATGGGTTTCACTCCGGGCGGAAGGTCCCGCTGAGCCTCTACGTTCACCTCGATCAGGGGCCCTTGAAGAGCGGCGTTTCCATTCGCGGCAGCGCCGGGGCCGGAGCCTGCCGATGAACCCGCCGCGCTGCCGGTTGGGGCTCCCGCCACTCCGGGGGGAACGGTCACGTATGAATCCGGAGGCAGCACCGCCGGCCCAACGGCTATCAGGTTTGCGGGATCACCCCCCGCCCGGCCAATCCCCGCATTCTCCGCCGCGTCGGACAGTTTCGGCGGCTCCAGCAGCCGGACCGGAGCGGTGGAAGAGGGCGGCAGTTGCAGAGCCGGGGGCCTGAGAGAAGGCAGCCGAGGGATATTCAGGGCCGACACACGCGGCTCCATGCTCGGCCTGTCGAGCGTGGGAGGAGCATCCAGAGCCGGGCGTTCCGGCAACGTCCGGGCACGGCCGGGCTGAACGAAGGTCTTGGGCGCCGGCCTGTCGCGCGGGGCCCAAGCCGTAATCGCGGGCATCGGGGCCAACAGTTGAGCCAGTTGCGAAGAAGGCTGGATCAAGAGGGAGTTGGCGCGCGGCGGTTCCGGCAAGACTGGAATCCTGATCCGCGGGGGCAGCCTGAGGTTCGCCCTCCTGGGGGCGGCCGGGGCCGCGTCGCGTGGCGCGGGCCGCTGGGTCTGGGGCTCGACGTAGTAGTAGAGCCTCTGAGACACCCTCAAAGGGACAATCCTTGCGGTATAAACGCCTTCCAGAGAATCCGGGTACAGCATGGGGAGATACGTCTGCGCCAGCAGAGTACCAGCAACCACCAAGACGTGCAGGGCGATGGAACCAGCCGCGGCCGGCCCCCAGTTGTGCCGGGGCACAATGGCGCCGGCAAACAGAGGGCGTTCCGCCGGTGCGAGCGGGCGGCTCCAAATGTCCAGAGAGAGGGACTGCATCCCTCCCAACATACTGCAATTGAGGAGCCGTTGCCGGGACCTGCTGGTCTTTGGGGGCAACTGTAAACTGCGTGGAGCAAGCCTCGCCCGCTCGTGTAAACCCAGGTAGACACAGGGCCGCCGAAAAACCCCCGCACGCGCTACTTCGCTGGTGCGATTGGCTGTTCGGATGACACCAGGGGGCCCTGCAAAATTCCTCGAAAGACCGCTGGCTGACGCGCTGGGCTCTGTAACCTATTGCGAATGAACGGCGCGTTTCCTAGGCGCGACCGTGAGGGAGCGGTTATACGCAAATTTTGCATGAGGCTCACCCGCGAGAGTGGCCCCCTACTTGCCGTGCGAGTGATGGGTTCTGCCTCGCCTTGTAGCCGGAGCACGCCCCGGATCGCAGACCCGAACAGGAGGCTGGATGACACGGAGGGTAATGCTGATTCTGCTGGTCGCGTTTGTGATCGCGACCGGAGCCAGTGTTGTCGTCTATCGGCTGGTGAGGAACAGAGTGGCCAGCAACTACGGCGCAGTGCCGACAACTCAGGTAGTGGTGGCCAACCGCAACCTCGAAGTGGGCACCGTGATCAAGACGGGCGACGTGAGGATGTCCACGTGGACTGGCGTGGTTCCGAAAGGAATGGCCACGCGCGAGCAGGACGTTCTCGAAAGAGGCGTGGTCTCTAACTTGTACGAAGGCGAGCCCATTTCGGAAGCCCGCCTGGCGAACCTGGGCGCGGGGGGCGGTCTGGCTGCGACCATACCACCGGGCATGCGCGCCTGTGCGGTGAGGGTGGATCAAGTGGTCGGGGTTGCGGGATTCGTAGTCCCGGGCATGAGAGTGGATATCCTCATCATGGGCAACCCCCCCAGCGGCAGGCCCGCCGATGGACCCAATGTCAAGACGCTGCTGCAAAACCTAGAGGTGTTGGCGGCGGGACAGAACATCCAGAAGGACGCGGAAGGCAAGCCGGTCCAGGTCCAAGTGGTAAGCCTGTTGGTGACTCCCGAACAAGCCGAGATCCTCAGCCTGGCCAGTACCGAATCCAGGATCCAGTTGATTCTCCGGAACCCCTTGGATACGGAGACGTCCAAGACCAGCGGAAGCAACATGGCAAGCCTGTTCAGCGGGGTGAAACCGAAGACTCAGGCGACCCCAGGGGCCGAGCCTCGGAAGACCGTGGCCGCGGTGAAGCCGCCCGCGCCACCGAAACAGGCGAAGGCGGTACCGTTGCCGCCGGCACTGTACCTGATTGAAGTGATCAATGGACCTCGAAAAGAGCAGGCGAAGTTCAACAAGCCCGAGGAGCCTAAGTCCAGTCAGACCGAGGAGGGAAAACAGTGAGATCCCATCGTAGAGCCCGCGGAATCGTGATTTGCTGTGTCCTTACGTTCCTCATGACCCTGAACCCGCTGGCTGTCGCGACGGCGCAGGATCAAGCCCCGGCCGCTCAGGCGCAGAGCGCGGCCGCCGCCGAGGAGACGGAGCATGAACTATTTGTGACGGTCGGCAAGTCGGTCATCGTGTCGAGCGTGCCGCCCATCCAGCGGGTTGCCGTGGGCTACGGCGATGTCGCGGAAGCCACTGCCGTGGGACCACGTGAAGTTCTGGTGAGCGGGAAAGCGACGGGCTCCACCAGCCTGATCGTCTGGCAGGAGGACGGAGGCAAACTGTTCTTCAACGTCACGGTGCGCCCCAATACGACTCTCACCAGCATCAAGCTGGAGGGCCTGCGCAGGGAACTCAAGCAGGAACTGCCCGGAGAGAAGATCACCGCCAGCATGGAGAACGACACCGTCTTCCTGCGGGGGTCGGTCCGGGACCTGACCAGCGCCGACCGCGCGGTAACCATCGCCAGCACGGTCGGAAAGACGGTGAACCTGCTGTACGTGAACGTCCCCGGCACTGACCAGCAGATTCTGCTGAAGGTCCGGTTCGCCAGCGTGGATCGGTCGGTAAGCAATGAGCTTGGTATGAATCTGGTCAGCACCGGGGCGACGAACACCATCGGGAGAGTTACCACGGGCCAGTTCACTCCGCCGGCCATAACGACTCCCAACGCCAGCTCACCGACCGTTACCCTGAGCGACGCCCTGAACATCTTCCTTTTCCGGCCCGACCTCAACCTGCTGGCCACGATAAAAGCGCTGCAAACCAAGGGGCTGGTGGAGATTCTGGCGGAGCCAAATGTCCTGGCCATCAATGGGCAGCAGGCAAGTTTCCTCGCCGGTGGCGAGTATCCCTATCCCATCCTTCAAGGCGGAGGGGGGGGACTCGGTACGGTGACGATACAGTTCAGGGAGTTTGGGATACGGATCAACTTCCTTCCCACAATTACGCCGCGCGGCACCGTCCGTCTGGAGGTAGCCCCCGAAGTGAGCGCGCTCGACTTTGCCAACGGTCTGGTGTTCCAGGGCTTTACCATCCCGGCGCTGACGGTTCGACGCGTGAATACCGGCGTGGAGCTTTCCCCAGGCCAGAGCTTCGCGATCGGCGGGCTTCTGGACCGGCGGCTCACCGAGACTATGAACAGGATACCAATTCTCGCCAGCATTCCCGGCCTTGGGAAGATCTTCCAGTCGCGATCGCTAACCAGGGCGAACACGGAATTGCTCGTGATCGTGACCCCCGAACTGGTGCGGCCGATCGAGGCCGGCCAGCCTGGGCCCGCAGTCGAGTTTTCCAAACCCCTGACTGGCCTGGGACCGGACGCCGCGCCAAGCAACCCAGTGACGCAGCCCACCGGGACGAAGCCTGCGGAGACCATGCCTGTCGAGAAGCTCGTGGAAAGCCTCAAGCAGGAGCAGGCATCGGCCATGACTGGAGGATCGGCGGCGAGCGGCGTGGCCAACAGCGGGTGGCAGCCGCAGACGCAGATGCCACCCATCCAGTCGGGCGCGGGCCCGAGCGCGGCGCCTCCACCGGCGGGAGCGAAACCAGCTCAACAACCCTAACGCACTGACTCTGAGGTTCCATGCGCAGCCTCGGAACGTCACGAGAACGTAGTGGGGCCGGGCAACCGGCCCCACAGAGCATGGTTAAGCTAAGTTAATCCGCAGCCAAACCCCTCTAGTCTTCGCCCAACCGACCCAATCCGCGCAAGAGCTTACGCCAAAGCGCATTGAGCCGTGGACCGGAAGTACCGGTACCGGGCCTACATATTAGGGATTGACGTCCTACACTTGAGACTCTAGAATACAAAACAGCATTCATATTTCTTGAGCCTCGTGCGGCGGTGACGATTGGCCGGGCTGGGATGCGGGTGGTGTTCACTCTGGGGGTGAGTCGCTTACATGTGCAGCACACATGACGCCGAGGCTGGCGAAGTTCGAAGCGCGGGCTTCCATGGGTTACGACAGGGGCGAACTTCGACCGTGTCCCAAGTGGCTGGAGGCCGGCCATGATTCGTGTGCTCTGCTACTCGAATGATCGGAAGCTCCAGACCATTCTCAGTTCGGCGCTTGGGCCCGACTACGATTTGATCGTGGATTCGGATCAGGGCGAAGTCAAGAAAGCCGTGGCGGATGGCCGCTCGGACGTTCTGATCCTCGACTTCGACTCCAACTACGGATCGCTTGAGGACGGATTGCAGGTGTTTGGCTCGGTCGTGAACTCCGGTATCCCGGTCGTGGTTATGACCGATGACGCACGCCGCCCCGCTACTCTGACCTTAATCCAGCAGGGAGCGTACGATTTTTTCAGGAAGCCGCCTTCCCTCACGGAACTTCGCGTCGTTCTGGCCCGGGCCTATGAACGGGTCGTCCTGAAGCGGGAACTGGAGAACGCCCGGCGCAAGCTGCAAGAAGCCTGTTCGTGCGATGGCTTGATTGGATCGAGCGTCGCTGCCCAGGGGGTGGTAGGCCTGATTCGCCGTGTCACCAACTTGAACGCCCCGGTTTTGATCCGAGGCGAGAGCGGCACGGGCAAGGAGCTGGTGGCCCGGGCTATCCACAGCCAGGGCAAGAGGGCAAACCACCCGTTTGTGGCTGTGCCGTGCGGGGCCATTCCCGAGACCCTGATCGAAGCCGAACTATTCGGTCATGAGAAGGGCGCGTTCACGGGGACGACGGGAACACGCGTAGGCTATCTGGAGCAAGCTGGAGAAGGCACGTTGTTGCTGGACGAGATAGGAGAACTTAGTCTCCAGACACAAGTGAGACTTCTGCGCGTGTTACAGCAGAGGGAGTTTAGCCGGCTGGGGAGCTGTAAGTTGATACCTCTCCGGGCGCGGGTCCTGGCTGCCACTCACCGCCCCCTTGAGCAGATGGCCGAGGCGGGCGCTTTCCGCGTGGATCTGCTCTTCCGGCTCAACGTCATGACCATTGAGGTCCCGCCGCTGCGCGAGCGGGTGGAGGATATCCCGGCGCTCGCCCGTTTCTTCCTGGAGCGATCCGCGGCCGCCTTCGAGAAGCCGGTTGCCGACATTACACCGGGCGCCATGGACATGCTCATGGGCTACCGTTGGCCCGGCAATGTGCGCGAACTCGAAAACGCCGTCCAAGCCGCGATCATCGTCGCGGAAGGCGACACAATCGCGCCCGTGGACCTGCCCCGGAACTTGCAGGAGGCTGTTGCGCGTCCCCTCGACGAACCCGAAGAGCCGCTCTCATTCGAGGAGCAATTGCACGAGTACAAGATCGAACTTGCCAAGAAGGCTTTGGTAAAGTGCAACGGCAACAAGACCATGGCCGCCCGTGATCTGCAAATATCCCGCGCCTATTTCCACCGGCTTCTTCGGACAACGCCAGAAGGCGTGAGTGCCGCCTGAGGCGTGCAGGCCACAATCCACGCTCCGCGACCCGCATGCTATCGTGAGAAGTAGTGCCGCCGTTGAACGTTCACCTGGAGCATTACGAGGGACCCCTGGATCTGCTGCTGGACTTGATCCGCAAGCAGGAGATCAACATCTACGACATCCCCATCGCCTCCATCACCGCGCAGTACCTGGAGTACGTGCAGCGGGCCATCCAGCTCGACATGGAATTGAGCGCCGAGTTCGTCTACATGGCGGCCACCCTCATCCACATCAAGTCCCGGACGCTGCTGCCGCGAGACCCGGCCCTGGATGAGCTGTTGCCGGAGGAGGACCCGCGCCAGGAACTGGTCGAGCGTCTGCTCGAGCACGAGCGGTTTAAGAACGCCGCGGAGATGCTGCAACAGAAGCTGCTCGTCGAGGAGAACGTGTGGTCGAATCCTCAAATACAGTCTTTCCTGGATGAGGCCGAGAGCCCCGAGCTGGCCGTCACTCTCTTCGACCTGGTGAAGACCTTCCAGCAGGTGCTGGACAGGGCCAAGAGCCGCCCGGTCTACGAAGTCGAGAGCGACGATGCCAGCGTCCCGGCCATGATTCTGACGCTCAAGACACTGCTGGAGAGCACGCCCCGAGGCGAGTCCCTCTCCGTGACCAGCCTGCTGGAACGGCAGCGCAGCCGGCGCGCCATGCTCGCCCTGTTCCTGGCTATCCTGGAGATGGTGAAGATGCAGGTGATCGTGCTGACCCAGAAGGATGCCTTCGGCGACATCGGCATCAAGCGGCACCGCCGGTTCCCGGAGGTTTTCTCCTCCGGGGAGACGCTGGCCGCGATTGAGAAGGGATACCACTAGGCGGAATGGAAAACGACGACATGGGGGCACCGGCCGCGCCGCGGGAGGCGACGGCGGAGCAACTGGCCATCGAACCGCAGGAGCAGCCCGCCGCTGCCGCCGGCGAGCGGCTGGCGGCCCTTCTGGAAGCCGTGGTCTACGTGACCGACGAGCCGCTCACCGCGGAGCAGATCGCCGGCGCGCTCGGAGAGCCGCGGGCCAAGGTGGCGGAGATGCTGGAGAAGCTGGTGGCCGAGTACGGCCGGCCCTGCCGCGGCCTCACCGTGCGCGAGGTGGCGGGGGGCTACAAGATGTCCACTAAGCCCGAGCACCACGACGCCATCCGCGCGTTCGTCAAGAAACTCCAGCCTCCCTTCAAGCTCTCCATGGCGGCTCTGGAGACCCTGGCGGTCGTGGCCTACAAGCAGCCCGTCACCGCCCCGGAGATCCTGGAGATCCGCGGCGTGCAGGGCGCCGGCGTGCTCAAGACGCTGCTGGAGAGGGGGCTGATCATCACCTCCGGGCGCAAGAACGTAGTCGGCCGCCCGATTCTGTACAAGACCAGCAAGGACTTCCTGGTGCAGTTCGGCCTCAAGGACCTGAGCGAGCTGCCGACTTTGAAGGAATTCGAGGAGTTGCGGCGCATGGCCCTCGGAGAGGACGAGCCCGAACCGCAGCCGGAGGGATCCGCGGTGGCCCCCGATCCGGTCCCGGCTCCGTCGGAGGACTGATGGCACACGAGCGGCTACAGAAGATCCTGGCTCGCGCGGGTGTCACCAGCCGGCGCAAGGCCGAGGAGTTGATCCTGCAGGGCAGAGTCACGGTCAACGGCGCCGTGGTGGATCGCCTGGGCAGCAAAGCGGACCTGGAGTCGGATCACATCAAGGTGGATGGCCGCCTGCTGCGGGCTCCCCGGCGGCTGGTCTACGTGGCCCTCCACAAGCCGGACAAGGTGGTGACCACGGTTTACGATCCGCAGGGCCGGCCGACGGTCATGGACCTGGTCAAGGGGGTCAAAGAGCGCGTCTTCCCGGTCGGGCGCCTGGACTACCACAGCGAGGGACTGCTGTTGCTGACCAACGACGGGGATCTCGCCCACCGGATCACCTCTGCTTCGAGCCATGTGCCCAAGACCTATCTGGTCAAGGTGAACGGGGCGCTCACGCCGGAAGAGGAAGATCTGTTCCGCGGCGGCATCCCCCTGCACGGGCGGCGCACCTCACCGGCCGGCCTGCGGCTGGTGAAGAGAGCGGAAAATCCCTGGTACGACGTGCGGCTCATCGAGGGCCGCCAGAACCAGGTGCGTATCATGTTCAAGCACTTCGGACGCCTGGTCGAGAAGCTGAAACGGGTCAGGATCGGCCCTCTGGAATTGGGCCGCTTGAAGCGCGGCGAGATGCGCCACCTGACCGCGGCGGAAGTAGAACGACTCCAGCGGGCCGCAAAGGGAGAGAGTGCCTGACGCGGAATCCATTCGGACGCTGCTCAGAACCGCGCGGGTGATCGCGGTAGTGGGTCTTTCGAGCAAGAAGCGCCGGCCCAGCTACGGCGTATCCCAATACATGCAACGGGCGGGCTACCGCATTATCCCCATCAATCCCAACGAGACGGCGGTTCTGGGAGAGCCGGCCTATCCCACGCTCGAAGCGGTTCCCGAGAAGATCGACGTGGTCAACGTCTTCCGCCGCTCGGAGTTCGTCCCCCAGATCGTGGACTCCGCTATCCGAGCCGGGGCAAAGGCGGTCTGGATGCAGGAGGGCGTCGTGCACAACGAGGCCGCCGCCAAGGCTCGCGCGGCTGGCCTGGTCGTGATCATGGACCGCTGCATCCTCAAAGAGCACCAGCGGCTGGTCCGCTAGACCGCTGCCGGGCGCCGGATGCCGGGCGCCCCCTACCGCATCTTCGCCACTTCGCTCCGGATCGCCTGAGTGTTCCGCCAGGCATCCTGCTGGTGGGGCCCCGGGATCCTGGACGCTTGATCGCTGAAATCGGCGGCCTGCATCATCCGCTGCCGGTCCAGCAACTGCCTGCCAAGCTGGTAGTTGGCCACGCCCAGTTGAAACAGCGCGGTGCCATACATGGAGCTGTTCCCTTTGATATAGGGAAGGGCGGCGCGCAGACTCTTGTCAACATCGAAGGGGCGGTTCGCCTGCGCCTGCGCCATGCCCATGGCGTAGTATCCGCGGCCGAGCGCCAAAGCGCGCTTGCGGTCCCAATCGGCCTGCGCCATGCCCTCGGGCTTGGTGTCCCTGCTCATCGCCGACACCAACCGCTGGCCGTAGGTCAATGCATTGCCGCCAGCGTTCTGGGCCATCGCATTGTCTACCAGCACCATCAGAAGGTCCACGCAGTCCGGCAGGTTGGCGATGGCCTTCGAGGCGATGGGGACGATTTTGGAAGCCTGTCCCGATTCAGAAAGCGCCGCGAAGTAGCGGCCGTAGCCGCCCTCATCGAGGTACTTGCTCTTGGGGTTCTGCGCCTCCAGCATTTGCAGCAGGTCTATGGCAACGGCGGGTGGGGCCTGGAGGGACGTGGAATAAAGAGCATACTCGGTGAAGGTGTCAACCTCGCGCGCCCAGGCGAGCCGATCCTTCCATGCCTTCTGCATGTCCGCGCCTTCGGGCTCGGGCACCTGCAATTCCTCAGCCGCCAGAGCGTGAGTCTGCGCCGCCAGCTTCTTCACTGCAGCGGCGTCTTTCTTGGCCTCGGCCGCCTTAAGGGCCGCAAATGAATCGTCCGTGGTCTGCGCGAGCGCGGCCGCGCCGGAAACCAGGAGAATTCCGAGGCTCAGGGGTAGTACGAAACGGTTCATGACAATCTCCTTAGTACAGCACCATATTATATGGCTTCACGGGTGCTCAGCAAAAGTCCCCGGCGGGGAGCCGGCGGAGTTCCGGCGGGGGTTGGACCCGTCAGAGGTCCTCAGGCAGGCGCACGGGCGGGCCCGTCCTGGCCGTGAGTTCCCTGAGCTTTTCCACGGCGGAGCGATACTGCCCCGAGCAGTTCTGCTGCACGGAAACCGCGGCGCTAAGGTCTCGAACGGCCTTTGCCTGGGCGTCGAGCCGCTGAAGGACTGCCTGTAGCGATCGCAGCAGCCCCTCTCGGGCCGAGCCAAGGCTGGCGATGGCCTCGGCCTGCGACTGCAGTGTCTTGTCGAGCTTCTCCAGGCTCTGGCCGATGCGCGCGATGACGGTGAGCACGTCCGTCTCGATCAAGTGCTGCTGGGCATCGAGTGAATCGCGAAGTCCGGCCACTTCCCCCCGGACTTCCTTCAATTCGCGGGAGGCAGCCTTGCCGAGAACCTCGGCGGGAAGGGCCTCGCTCTGGGCAGGTAGGGGCGGCGCCTCAGGCGCGACTGGCGCCGGAAGCGGGGCTTCCTGGCCTTCGGCAAACAGCGCGGCCGGTTCGTCGGTTTGAACCTGGACCGGCGGATACTGAACCACCTGCGACGCCGGCTGGGTGACCGGGGGCAAAGACTCCGGAGGAGCGCTGGGACTGCGTCCGCCATTGCCGGCGGGTTCAAGGACCTCCTTCAACCTTTGGCGAAAGCACTCCTGGAGGTCCTCATCCGGTGTGGGTGATCTCTTCGTGAACTTGAAAATCACCTGCCTGCCTCCCTGCTCTCATGTTAAGGGTCGATCGGCGTGGATGCGAGGAACTGGAGTACCGGCTTGGACTAGGATCAACTCGGCTTTGATCCCAGTACTCCGGGCATCCCGCGGACCATGCCGTCCCGCAATTCCCTGAAGTGAGGGTACCGTGGGCCACAGTACGAAAGTCCCAGGCGTGCGCTAGAATTGGGAAACTGGTTCACGTTGCGGCGTGAACTCCGGCAAGAGAAAGGAAAGACATGTCCGACTTCTCCAGACGCGACTTGTTCCGCAGGGCCGCCGCCTTGAGCGTGGGGCCGGCGGCGCTGCTCGGCGCTGCCCGCAAGAAGATTCCGATCGGAGTCCAGCTCTACTCGGTAGGCGCGGTGGCCCAGGCGGACCTGCCCGGCACTCTGGCGGCCATCAAGAAGATGGGTTATGAGGCCGTTGAATTCGCCGGCTACTACAACAGGACCGCCAAACAACTCCGCCAGTTGCTGGACGACAATGGCCTGAAGGCGTGTGGAACCCACATTCAGTTGGACACGATGGCCGGCGACAAACTCCCACCCACGATCGAGTTCAACCAGGTCCTCGGCAACCGGTTCTTGATCGCTCCGAGTTTGCCGAAGACCAACACCAGTTCGCTCGATGCCTGGGCCAAGACGGCGGACGCCTTCAACGCAATCGCGGCGAAGCTGAAGCCGCTCAACATGGCTGTCGGCTACCACAACCACACCGACGAGTTCGCTCCCCTGGAGGGCCAGGTGCCGATGGACTACTTCTTCGGCAGGACGAGCAGGGACGTGATCATGCAGCTCGACGTCGGCCACTGCGTCCGCGCCGGGGCCGATCCGGTCGCTTACCTGAAGAAATTCGCGGGCCGCGCGCGCAGCGTGCACGTCAAGGAGTGGTCTTCCACGAAGCAGGCCTACGTGGTCGGCGAGGGCGACGTGAAATGGCCCGCGGTCTTCGCGGCCTGCGAGACGGTGGGCGGCACGGAGTGGTACGTCATCGAAGAAGAAACTCGGGCCTTTCAGGGCGCCGAAGGCATTGAGAAGAGCATACAGTCCCTGAAGAAGCTGCTGGCCTGAGCCCGCACCCCTTCTGCCGGTCACGGCTCCGCGTAGAAGCTCATCACCGCCGGGCGCAGGCTGGCGCCGCTTTCGATGCAGCGGCCGGGCGCGGAGCGGTAGCCGCCATAAATGTCGCGCACCAGCTTCGGGATGGCCGTGGGGTCGTCATAGCGGTGCTCCAGGGAGATCGTCAGGCGGGGCTTGAATCGCCGGATCGTCCCGGCTCCACCCCTCAGCGCCGCGCGCTCGGCGCCCTCGATGTCCATCTTGATGTAATCCACTCGCTCTAATCCCAGCTCGCGCACAAGCTGGTCAATGGTCGTGAGCTCCACTTGCGGGCCTGGCTTGGCGCCCCGGTAACGCAACGCCACGCTGTACGATGCGGAATTGGACGGTTGCACGTTGAGCGGGAGCACGTCGTCCTTGTCCCAAACGCCTTTCGGATAGACCAGGACCCGGCCCGCGGCCACATAGCCGGCCAGGTTTCTCCGCAGACACTCGATGTTATCCAGAGCCGGCTCGATGGCGACCACCAGCGAAGCTCCGCGCTCCAGAGCTTCCAGCGTGTAGAGGCCGATGTTCGCGCCGCAATCCAGCACGACGTCGCCGGGCCGGACGGTCTGACCCGCCGAATCGTAAAGCGCCGTCTTCTGCTCGGTGAGCATCCCTGGCAGGATGCGGCTGCTGGCAGGCATCCAGTAGCGTTCCCCGTTGACGTCCCACAGCACAAAAGCTCCATCCCTCTGGACGATATGGGCCGCTAGCTCCAGCTTTTGCCGGAGTCGTTCCCACGCGGCCCGCCGGCTGGCTACCTGCCACACGGCATCCACCGGGCAGTAGTTGCGGCCGGTAGCGATCAGGACCGAAAAACGCAGTGCCGGTGTCAGCAGGACCAGACCCGCGGCCGCGATGCACACTAGGGCCGAGGCCAGGATCAGAGTCTTCGGTTTCATTTTCATGGCTTGGCGCGGACTTCGGCTTCGAGCGTCCGGCGGGCTCCTTCCGGCACGACGCGCCAGTTGTCGTCAGGCTTGGCCGGCAGCCGGCGATGCTCGGTATAGTACGTTACGATGAGGTTCCTCAGGTCGTCGCTCGACCGCCAGAGGATCTTCGCCCCCCGGAACATGCCATACCCGGCGCTGCCGCCCGCGCGGTAGTTGTTGATGGCAATGCGAACCTTCTGGTTGGGCCTGAGCGGGCTGCCCTTCCAGCGCAGGTTCCGGATGCGTTGCCCCACGGGCCTGGTGAGGTCGATCTCATAGGCGACGCCTTCGCCCATGTCGTAGTTATAGCCCATGACGGCGCGGTTGATGAGCGGGCCTTTGGCGCAGGCGGGGTCGTGACAGGAGCGATAGTACCGGGCGGCGTTCTCCAGGGCGTCCTTCACCATCTTGCCGTTGCCTTCGATGGCGTACAGTTCGTTGTCGTAAAGATACAGGGCCGCGATCCGGCGGACGGTCACGGGACCTTTCGGCACCCGCACTTGTGTGTTGAACAGCGCGGTGAAGGAGACATCGGCCTTGGCGTAGAACAGTTGCGCTTCCTGGACGGCGTCCACCAGCGCGGTGTCCTCCACGCGTCCGAGGGAACTATCCAGATCTGCCGGCGCTTCCGCCACGGGCGTATCCAGGTAGCGCTCGGCCAAGTCCTGGTAGGGCTTGGCCAGCTTCAGGATTCGAGGATCCGCTTCGGTCTCCTTCCGGACCGGGATCAAACGGCTGTGCTTGGCCGCCAGTTTCCACCCTTCCGGTCCTTTCTCCATGTCGAAATCCAGACGCGCCAGCGACATCCCCCAGTTCTGGGGCTGAACCAGCAGCACATCGCCGATCCGCAGTCCGGCCTGCCGCTGGTGGCTGTGGCCGAAGACGATGGCGTCGATACCGAGTACGCGCGCGGCAATTCCGGAGACCATGTTCTCGCCTCTCTCTCCGAGCCCCGCGTGTACCGCGGCTACCACCAGATCCGGACTCTCGCGCAGGCGCAACTGGTTCACGGCCGATGCCGCCGCTTCCACTCCCGGAAGGAAGGTGAGACCGCGATAGTTCTCCGGCTGCTCCCAGGAGGGAATGGAAGGCGTCGTGATCCCGATGACGCCCACCTTGACGCCCGCGATGGTCTTCACTATGTAGGGCTGGAACGGCTTGACGGTGCTCCCTGGTCCCGCGATGGTGTTGGCGGAGAGCCAGGGGAACCGGGCCTCGGAGCGAGCCTTGGCCAGGTTCTTAAGCCCGAAGTTGAACTCGTGGTTGCCAAGCACCATCGCCTCGTAGCCGATCTCATTCATGGCCAGCATCATGGGATCCTGGCCGAGCGGCGCTCCCGTGAGCTTCATCCCCAAGGGCAGCCCGCCCGTGCGCACGAAGTACTGGTAAACCGACTCCAAGGGGGTGCCCTGGATCGTGTCCCCGCAGTCGATGAGAATGCTATTGGGGTTCTCGCGCCGCACCTCGCGGATCAAGGTGGCGATTTTCGCCAAACCCCGCTCGGCCGGCTTGCTCGTGTAGTAGTCGTACGGATAGATGTTGCCGTGCAGATCGGTCGTGGCGATGAGCGTGACGGTGACTCGCTGCGCGTGGAGCGCGACGGCAACGAGGAAGCAGGCCAGAGCCGGTCTTCGAATGCGCATAGGCGAACTTTCCAGTATAATCGGCGGACATGCGTGTTCATCGTGGGGTTCTCGTTGCGCTCCTGTCTTGCTCGGCACTGGTTCTGCTGGCGCCAGCGGGTTCGCAGCCACCGCCTGTGGCGACCGTGACTCCGCCGCGCGAGCCGGGCCTCTATGTGCGGTTGGAGACGACGATGGGCAATATCACGGCCAGGCTGTTTGAAACGGAAGCGCCCGCAACCGTGAAGAATTTCGTGAATCTGGCGGAGGGCAAAACGGCATTCAAGGACCCCAAGACGGGGCAGATGGTCCGGCGGCCCTTCTACAACGGCGTCGCGATCCACCGCGTCATCCCGGGTTTCATGATCCAGATGGGGGACCCGACGGGCACTGGCGCCTATGACCCGGGTTTCACGGTCCCGGACGAGTTCAATCCCGCTCTGAAGTTCGACAGGGCAGGGCGCCTGGGCATGGCCAACACGGGCGACAAGAATTCAGGCAACTGCCAGTTCTTCATCACGGAAGTCCCGACCCCGCACCTGAACAATCTGCAGACCATCTTCGGCCAGGTGGTTGAGGGCCAGGAGTTGGTCCGGAAGATCGCCAACCTGCCGCGTGATGCAAATGACAGCCCCCGGACCCCGGTTCGGATCACGCGGGTGGTGTTTGAGCGCGTGGGACAGGAGCCGGCGGCCAAGAAAGCCGCTCCCAAGAAATGACGAAGGGCAAGCCAACGGCTTGCCCCTGCCGGACGGGCCAGTGGCCCGCACCTACTCGATTTCGCGGGAGCGCTTCTTGCGGTTGCGCTTGCGGGCGAGGGCGGCCTTGACACGCCTCTTTTCGCCGGGCTTCAGGTAGTACGAGTGGCGCTTGATCTCCTTGATGATGTCTTCCTGCTGCACCTTTCGCTTGAAGCGGCGCAGAGCGCCCTCCAGGCTCTCACCATCATTGATGCTGACTTCGGCCAAACTGTCTCACCACCTTTCGCTTCAGATGCCAATGCCGGCCTACGGACGGCGGAGCGGGCTTCTGCTATAACTCGTAATAGGACCAGATTTGATCCCTTATGGAGCGCGCCCTTGCAATCCTGCTTGCCGGCGGTGCGGGGGAGAGGCTCTACCCCCTGACCAAGTACACGGCCAAGCCCGCCGTTCCCTTTGGAGGAGCTTACCGCATCATCGACTTCACGCTGTCCAACTGCATCAACTCCAACGTCCGGCGAATTTTCATCCTAACACAGTACAAAGCCCTGGAACTGAATCGGCACATCCGCGACGGCTGGAGCATTCTGTCGCCGGAGCTGGGTGAGTTCATCGAGCTGATTCCGCCCATGAAACGGATGCGAGACGACTGGTACCTGGGCACCGCCGACGCCGTGTTCCAGAACATCCAGAGCATCGTCGCCGAGGGCGCGGGAGTTCACCCTGATCCTCTCCGGCGACCACATCTACAAGATGGACTACGCGGAGATGCTCGACTGGCACCTGTCCCGGCACGCCGACATCACCATCGCGACGATCCAGGTGCCGCGAAAGCAGGCGAGCCGCTTTGGGGTGGCGGAGATCGAGCAGGACTACCAGGTGCTCGGGTTCGAGGAGAAGCCGGAGCCCGAGAACGCGGCCTGCTCCGGCTTCAATCCGGAGATGGTGAGCGCCTCCATGGGAATCTACATCTTCAACACGGCGCTGCTGGTGCGCGCGCTGCTGGAGAACGCCGAGGATCCGGCCTCCGCGCACGATTTCGGCAGGGACATCCTTCCGAAATGGCTGTCCAGAGCGCGGGTGATCGCCTACGATTTTCGCGACCTCAACGACAAGACCGTCTCGCTACTGGCGGGATGTGGGAACGCTCGACGCCTACTACGAGGCCAACATGGACCTGGTGGCGGTGACCCCGGAGTTCAACCTGTACGACCGCACTGGCCCATTCGCACCCGCCAGCTTCAGCACCCGCCGGCCAAGTTCGTCTTCGCGCAGGAGGGCCGCCGCATGGGAGTGGCGATGGACTCGATCGTGTCGGCGGGTTGCATCGTCTCCGGCGGGCGCGTGATTCGCAGCGTGCTTTCGCCGGGCGTGCGCGTCAACAGCTACTGCGAGGTGGACAGTTCCATCCTGATGCACGACGTCGACGTCGGCCGCCACAGCCGCATCCGGAGCGCCATCATCGACACCGGCGTGAAGATCCCCGAAGGCAGCCTCATCGGGTTCGATCTCGACGAGGACCGGCCAGAACGGCTTTCACATCACCGAGGGCGGCGTCGTGGTCGTCCCATCCGAGCAGGGCACATACGCTACGATAACGGTTTAGACTTATTTCGCAGTTCCTCAAAGGAGCCCTGTTCATGGAAATAGTAAAGATCATCGGAAGAGAGATTCTGGATTCGCGCGGCAATCCCACCGTGGAAGCCGATGTTTGTCTGGCCGACGGCAGCATGGGCCGCGCCGCGGTGCCCTCCGGCGCTTCGACCGGCGAGCACGAAGCGGTCGAGCTGCGCGACGGCGACAAGTCCCGCTACCTGGGCAAGGGCACGCTGCAAGGCCGTCGGCAACATCAGCGGCGAGATCGCCACGGCGCTGGCGGGCATGGACGCCGCGCGCCAGGCCGAGATCGACCGCAAGATGATCGAGCTCGACGGCACGCCGAACAAGGGCCGCCTGGGCGCCAACGCGATCCTGGCGGTCTCGATGGCGGCGGCGCGCGCGGCGGCCGCAGTCGCAGGATACTCCGCTGTACCGCTACCTGGGCGGCGTCGTCGGCTTCCATCCTGCCGGTGCCGATGATGAACATCCTCAACGGCGGCGCGCACGCCGACAACTCCGTGGACGTGCAGGAATTCATGATCGCTCCCTACGGCGCGCCCGCATTCGCCGAAGCGCTGCGCATGGGCGCGGAGGTGTTCCACACCCTCAAGGACGTGCTGAAGAAGAAGGGCTACTCCACGGCGGTCGGCGACGAGGGCGGCTTCGCGCCCAACCTGAAGTCCAACGAAGAAGCCCTCGAAGTCGATCCTGGAAGCCATCACGCAAGGCCGGCTACAAGCCGGGCGAGGACATCGGCGCTGGCTCTCGACCCGGCCGCCAGCGAGTTCTTCGACGCCGGCAAAGGCAAGTACGTCTTCAAGAAATCCGACAAGAGCGAGCGGACGCCCGAGCAGATGGTCGAATTCTGGGCCAACTGGGTGCGGCAGTATCCCATCATCTCCATCGAAGACGGCATGTCGGAAGAAGACTGGGCCGGCTGGAAGCTCATGACCGAAACGCTGGGCGAGCAAGATCCAGCTGGTGGGCGACGACATCTTCGTCACCAACCCGTCCATCTTCTCGCGCGGCATCGAGCAGGGCATCGCCAATTCGATTCTCATCAAGGTGAACCAGATCGGCACGCTGACCGAAACGCTGGAAGCCATGCGCATGGCAGCCGACGCCGGCTACACGGCGGTGGTGTCGCACCGCTCGGGCGAGACCGAAGACACGTTCATCGCCGACCTGGTGGTGGCCACCGGCGCCGGGCAGATCAAGACCGGCTCGGCCAGCCGCACCGACCGCATCGCGAAGTACAACCAGTTGCTGCGCATCGAAGAAGAGCTCGGCGCCGCGGCCAAGTACGCCGGCCGCAAGGCGTTCCGGCAGTAGGGGGGCTCTCATGCACAAACTCGTTCTGCTGCGCCACGGCGAAAGCGCCTGGAACAAGGAGAACCGCTTCACCGGCTGGACCGACGTGGATCTGTCCGAGAAGGGCCTGCGAGGAAGCCCAGGAAGGCGGGCCGCGTCCTGAAGGCCGGAGGGCTACACCTTCGACGTGGCCTACACCTCGGTGCTCAAGCGCGCCATCCGCACGCTGTGGACTCGCGCTCGACGAGATGGACCTGATGTGGATTCCGGTGCACCGCGACTGGCGCCTGAACGAGCGGCACTACGGCGCGCTGCAGGGCCTGAACAAAGTCGGAGACGGCCGCGAAGTTCGGCGAGGACCAGGTGAAGATCTGGCGGCGGAGCTACGACATTCCGCCGCCGGCCCTGGAGACAGACCGATCCAGCGCTACCCGGGCCACGATCCGCGCTACCAGGAGCTGACCGAGGCGGAGCTGCCGCTCACCGAGTGCCTGAAGGACACGGTGGCGCGCTTCCTGCCCTGCTGGCACGACACCATCGCGCCGGACATCCGTGCCGGCAAGCAGGTGCTGATCGCCGCGCACGGCAACAGCCTGCGCGCGCTGGTGAAGTACCTCGACAACGTATCCGACGAGCGACATCGTCGGAGCTGAACATCCCGACCGGCATGCCGCTGGTCTACGAGCTGGACGAGCGACCTGAAGCCGATCCGCAGCTACTATCTGGGCGACCCGGAAAAGGTGAAAGCCGCCATGGAGGCCGTCGCCGCGCAGGGCAAAGCCAAGAAGTAGCCCGCGCGCGACGTCATGGCTGCCTCTGGAGCACGTGTTTCCCTGGAGGAATAAGCGTGATGCGAAGCACGGGTACCATGATCGACAGAAGCGCGGGCGCCAGGAACATCCCGCCGACGATCACGGTAGCCAGCGGCCGCTGGACCTGAGACCCAATGCCCGTGGAGAGGGCAGCAGGGAGAAGCCCTATGCAGGCGGAGAGTGTCGCCATGAACCGCGGGCGCATGCAGGTTCGGGCGGCTTCCCTCATGGCTGTCTCCCTTTCCAACCCGCCGCCGCGCAACCGCCGGTAGTGGGTTAGCATGATGATGCCATCCATTACCGCCACGCCGAACAGCGAAATGAAGCCCACCGCCGCGGAGACGCTGAAATTCGTGCCCGTGACATAAAGAGCCCAGATCCCACCGCAGGCCGCAAACGGGATGCCGGCCAGGGCCATCACGCTGTCCCGAAGGGTGTTGAACAGGCTGTAGAGCAGCACGACGATCAGCAGAAGGCTAGCTGGCACAATCACCGCCAGCCTCGCCTGTGCGTCCTTAAGTTCCCCGAATTCTCCAGTCCATTCGAGACTGTACCCCTGGGGGAGTCTCACATCCCGCTGGACGATCCTTTGCGCCTCGCCGACCGCCCCGGCAAGGTCGCGGCCGCGCACGCTGAACTTGATGGGGATGTAGCGCCGGTTGTTCTCCCGGTAGATGTAGCTGGCGCCCGGTTCGACTGTGATGTCGGCCAGGTCGGCCAGCCGGATCAACGACCCGCCGGGCGCCGGGACCGGGATCGCGCGGATTCGGTTCTCGTCCTCGCGGTACTCCGGTGAGAGGCGAACCACGAGATCGAACCTCCGTTCCCCTTCGAGGATGGTCGTGGCGACTTGACCGCCGATGGCAGTCTGGACGACAGCATTGACGTCATTGGCGGCCAGTCCGTATCTTGCGCAAAGTTCCCGGTCGACTTTGATCAGCAGGTTCGGCTGTCCCAGTTGATGGAAAACGCCCACATCTTGAATCCCGGGGACCTTTTCGAGCTGCCGGCTGACCTCTTCCGCCTTGTCCTCCAGGATCCGGAGATCGGGGCCGAACAGCTTCACGGAATTCTCCCCTTTGACTCCGGACACTGCTTCCTCCACGTTGTCCTCGATGTTCTGCGAGAAGTTGAAGACCACGCCGGGAAACTCGCCGTCGAGCCGCTTTCGCATCTGCTCCATCAGCTTCGCCTTGGTCAGGCCGGGCGGCCAGTGCTCGCGGTCCTTGAAGGAGTAGAGGGGAGCGAAGAACTCCACGTTGAAGAACCCGGTCGGGTCCGTGCCGTCATCCGGACGCCCGTGCTGGGTGACTACCGTGGTCACCTGCGGGTAGGAGCGGATGATGGCCCTCATGCGGTCCACATAGGGCTGCCCCGCGGCCAGGGAAATGGTGGGCGGCAGCGAGGCGCGGATCCAGAGGTTCCCCTCCTCGAGCTTGGGCAGAAACTCACCGCCGATTCGAGGCAGGATCAGGCCGGTCACGATGAGAAAGGCCAAGCCGGCGGCGATCGCGACGTACCTGAAGCGGAAGGCCCGTTCGAGCGCGTACTCATAAGCGGCGTGCAGCCCGCGCACGAGAAATGTCTCTGTTTCTCTCGTCTTGTCCGGGAGCAGAAAGGACGACAGCATCGGCGAGATGGTGAAGCTGGCGATCAGCGCGCCCACGAGCGCATAGCCGTAGGTCTTCGCCATCGGGGAGAAGATCTGGCCCTCGACACCCTGCATGGTGAACAGCGGGATAAACGCGGCGATGGTGACGGCGGCGGAGAAGAAGATTGCTTTGTCCACC
Source organism: Bryobacterales bacterium (assembly GCA_963798455.1). Lineage (GTDB taxonomy): Bacteria > Acidobacteriota > Terriglobia > Bryobacterales > Bryobacteraceae > CAWCTD01. The sequence continues at coordinate 30,996 of CAWCTD010000003.1, read as the reverse complement.
TCCAGGGCCGCGGCATAGATCCGGCTCAACTTCGCCCGGATGCCGCGGGGAGCCTCTGGAAAAGGAACGGCGCCACTCAACAACAGGCCGAAAGGCTGGTCTGACTGCAGACGCCGGAACACGTTCTCCACCATGTAGACGCTTGAATCGACGATGATGCCGAAATCAATCGCGCCCACCGAGAGGAGGTTCGCCGAGTCCCCGCGCAGCACCATGATGATGACGCTGAAGAAGAGGGCGAATGGAATCGTCGCCGCGACAACGAGCGCGCTCCGGAAGTTCCCCAGGAAGAGGTACTGCAACAGGAAGACCAGCAGGATTCCGATGACGAGGTTCTCGACCACCGTCTCTGTCGTCAGGCTCACCAGATCCTTCCGGTCGTAATAAGGGGCAATCTTCACGCCCTTCGGCAGGTCGCCGGAATGGTTCAAGCGGTTCACTTCCGCCTCGACGCGCTCAATCACCTCACGCGTCTTTTCCCCACGCCGCATCAGCACGATGCCCTGAACGATGTCGGGATCGTTATCCTTGCCGATGATCCCCAGGCGCTGGGCGTAGCCGACCGAGGAGCGGGCCACGTCCCTCAGCAGGACTGGCGTGCCGCCGGATTGCGACAGGACGATGTTGTCGAGGTCTTTCGTCGAGTTGATCAGGCCGATGCCACGGACGTTGACAGCCTGCTGGCCGGCGTCGATGGTCCGTGCTCCCACGTTGAGGTTGCTCTGGGAAATCGCCTGCATCAACTGCGGCAACGAAATCCTGAACGCGAGGAGTTTCTGCAGGTCGACATCGACGTGGTACTCTTTCGTCAGCCCTCCCCAGCCGACGACGTCGATCACTCCCGGGATGGTCCGGAAGCGGCGTTCCAGCACCCAGTCCTGCAACGTCTTCCGGTCCAGCAGGCCGAAGGCAGGCGGCCCGGTGATCGCGTAGCGGTAGATCTCGCCGGTGGGACTGGTCGGCGAAACGACGGGCTGCACATTGTTCGGGAGCGTGAGCTGGCTGACGCGATTCAGCACCTGCTGCAGAGAGAAGTAATACTCGCTGTCGTACGAGAACTGGATCTTGACGTCCGACAAGCCGTAAAGAGAGATGCTGCGCGTGAAACGCAACCCCGGTATGCCGGCGGTTCCGATCTCGATGGGGATGGTGATGTAGCGCTCCATCTCTTCGGCCGACTGGCCGGGCACTTGCGTGATCAGCTCCACCATGGGCGGCGCCGGGTCCGGATACGCCTCGATGTTCAACCTCTGAAAAGCGAAAAAGCCCCCGGCCAGGAAAACGAGCAGGAGCCCGAGCACGATCGGCCTGCGGGCCAACGCGAAATGGAGGATGGCTCGCATTCCTCAGGTGTTCCTCATATTGCTCACGAACAGAGCGCCATCGGAGATCACCTTGTCGTCGGGCTGCAGGCCGGAGCGAATCTCGATCCAGCCGTCCTGCTCCACTCCCGTCTCCACCGTACGGCGCACGAGCTCTCTGCCATCGTGGACCACCCAAACGACCCTGCGATCGCTGTCCCTCACGACGGCCTTCTGGGACACGGTGAGCACCTTCGTGTTCAGGCCTGGGATCAGGAAGATGGCGAACATCTCAGGCATCAGCCGGCGCCCCGGGTTCGGAAGGACGCAGCGGACCTCGACGCGGCGGGTAGCCGGATCAACCGATGGCGCGATGTAGGAAACCCGGGCGCTGAACGTCTCGTTTGGATACGCGATCACACGAACTTGCACCGGCTCGTTGAGCCGTACACCCGCGACGTCCGTCTCGTATACGTCGGCCAGCAGCCACATGCTCGACAAATCCGCGATGGCTAGGAGCGGGTCCGGAGCGTCGGGACGAACGTACTGTCCTAATCCAACTTTGCGCGAGATGATTGTGCCTCCGATCGGCGCGAAAACCTTCGCGATCCGATCGACCTGGCGGGTGGCGATAATCCGATCGATCTCCTCAGGGGCTTTTCCGAAGACGGCCAGGCGCTGGCGGGCCGCGTCGGCAGCCGACTGGGCCGCGCGGACGTCGTTCGCAGCGCCCTGCGCATCGGTGGTGGCTTGCTCCAGATCCTTCACCGGCGCGGCTTCGCCCGCCACCAGCCGGTTCATGCGGTCCCGATTTCGTTCAGCCTGGCGGAGGACCACTTGGGCCTTGGCGAGAGCGGCCTCGCCTGTCAGCAAGTCAGATTCGGCCGCCACCATTTCCGGCGTGTCGATCTGCAGCAACGGCGCGCCCTGACTCACCAAATCTCCCGGCTTGACCAGCAGCCTCATAACGCGTCCCGCATAGGGAGAAAACACCGGTGTTGAGTTGTCCTCGTTGTACGCCACTTTGCCCGTAGCCTCGCGAACGACGCTAACCTGTCGTTCGACGGGCGTCTCAATCCGGAATTGCCGAAGCTGGCCGGCTGTGACGGTGACCGTGTCTGCCGTGTTGGGCGGGGCAATGACTGCGGCCGGCTGGGCTTCTACCGCCGGGCTGTTCGAGCAACCCGTGGCGGCCAGCGCCAGCAGCACGACGGTGAGACACAGCAGAAAAATCCCTCTGCGCATGTTGATCCCCCTAGGGAAGTTCTTTCCCGATGGCTTGCTCCAATTGCCACAGACTCACCTGGTAATCCGAGCGGGCCTGGTTGTACGCGGCAAGTGTCTGATTCACGGTCCGCTGCGCGTCCAGGGCTTCCAGCAAGCTGGTGGCGCCCTCCTTGAAGCTAAATGCCGCGACGTCGCGGAGCTTATCCACCTGAATCAGGTTGTCCTTGCTGTAAAGATCGAGCGCTTCCTTCGCCGCCAGATAAGCCTGGTACGCCTTCTCGACGTCGGTCAGCGCCTGGATTTGGGCCTGTCTGAATTGGGCCTGCGCGGCGAGCTGGAGAGCCGTGGCTTGGGCGGCGGCGGCCTTCTGGTTGTTGTAGGCAAAGAACGGGAACTGGGCGATCACGCCCACGGAACTGTCGTCGCCGACGCGTTGGTACTCAACCCCGACGTTGATATCACGGTGCCGCAAGGCTTCCGCGAGCTGTGTTCCACGCTGCGCGGCATCCAGCGCGGAGCGCGCCGCCTTGACATCCGGCCGATTCTCTAGAGCCGTCGCCCGAAGCTCCTCCAGCTTCAGGCTCACGGGCTTCTCCGCTAAGTCCCCGGCCACCTCAAACGGGACCTCATCCGGGGAGGCTGGCGTCCCGATATCCGGCTGGTCCGTGCTGAGCAGGTTCAGCACGTCGCGCAGCGCTTGCTGGTACGCGGTCCGGGCCTGGAGCATGGCCTGCCGGTACTGCAAACGTCCGGAACGCACGCGATAAAGCTCCACTGGCGCGGCGTCTCCGTTGTCGACGCGGGTCTGGGTGAGACGTTCGGTTTGCTCGTATTGCCGGTTGGTGAGTTCCGCCAGCTTGAGGTTCTCGCGCGCCAGGATGGCCGCCGCGAACGCCTGCCGGAGTTGAAACAGTTGAATCCGGAAGGTGTCGAGCACCTGCGCGTTGGCTGCCTCCACCTGGGAGGTGGCCTGCTGGGTCCTCAATTGGCGCTTGCCGCCGCGCTCTAGCGTTTGCAGGACCTGAAAGGTGTAAACCGAATTAGCGCCGGCATTTGGATTGGTCTCAAAAAAACGGGGCGCGCCGTTGGGAACAGGCGAATAGATCGAGATCTGCTCACCGCCCAACTGGATCTGAGGATTGGGCCGGTAGCTCGCGATCAACCGCTGGGCCTCGGCGGCCTCGAGCAGTCGCCGGCTCACCGCGATGTTAAGATTCCGTTCGAGCAGGATCTTTTCCGCGTCCTGAAGGCTCAACTGACGAGGTAAAGACTGTTGCCCGAAGGCCATGGCGAACGGCAACAGGGCGGTAATGCCACCCAGACGGATGAAGTGCAATGCACGCACGCAGTTAGCTCCTCCTTCAAGAAACACAAAACTACTCTGCTTGTGAATCCAACTGGCGGTCTTGGCTAGAGGGCCGGAGGAGCGCGTCCGGAGTGGTTGTAGGAAGGAAAAACCGAAACGGCGGGAAGGTCCACGATGCTGAGGGACTGATTCGGCTTCAGCACAGGCTCACTGAATCCGTGCGAGTCCAGGAAGAAAACCTGAACGCCGTCCACCGAAGCAAAAGAAAACTGCTCTGGGCGAGGGATCGGGAACAGTAGAGGATCTTCGTGCCAGATGCGGGTCGGGAAGAGCGATGGATCGGCGAACCTAAACCTGCCATGACCATCATTGATCCAGACTCCGAGGGGACGCCCCTCCCCGGTGGTCATGACCAGAATGTCCTGGAGCTGGTCCCCGTCGACGTCGCGTGAAATGATCCGCACCCCACCCGAGGCAACCCCTGTAAGCAACGTCTGGACGGAATGCCACTCGCTTACCGAGACCTGGATGCAGTAGTACGTCGCGGCAGTCGGCCCCTGGCACGGGTATGCCGAGATCCAATCGGCCTTCCGGTCGGTGTCTAGCGCGGTGGCTAACCTGGCGACAGGGAAGTCGGACAGCGGCGCGGTGCGCGATCCCACAGCCGCCTGGGCGGAACCCAAGCCCAGGCAGACCAGCAATACGAGAAGTGAGGTCCTTCTACGCACTGTACCTGTCATCCACTATACCGGACCCCTCGCGAGCAGAGCAAACCACCCAGGAGCAGAGCGCCGGAAACAGAAGCGATCGGGGTGTCTCGATGGCACTCAAGATGCCAGAATAGAATCTGGTAAAGGGGAGGAAACCGCCGGAGATGAGTCCCTTGTCACGCCAGGCCGAGCATGAGAAGCAGTGGGCGGCAACCAGTTCAGTGATCGCCGCCGTTGGGCTGACCGGTTTCAAGCTGGTCATCGGCCTGATGACGAGCAGCCTGGGCATTCTCGCGGAGGCGGCGCACTCCGGCCTGGATCTGGCGGCGGCCGTCATGACGCTCTTTGCGGTACGCATTTCCAGCCGGCCGGCGGACCGCGACCATCTGTACGGCCATGGGAAGGTCGAGAGTTTGTCCGCTCTCGCCGAAACAGTTCTCCTGCTGGGGACGTGCGTTTGGATTATCTCCGAGGCGGTCGAGCGCCTTGTTTCCAAGCAGGTGGCGGTGGAAGTGAACATCTGGTCATTCGTGGTGATGATCACCTCCATTGTGGTGGACTTCTCGCGCTCCCGGATGCTTTACCGCGCGGCAAGGAAACACAACAGCCAGGCTCTCGAAGCGGACGCGCTTCATTTCAGCACGGACATCTGGAGTTCCGGCGTCGTGATCATCGGGCTGGTCTTGCTGCTATTGAGCAGACGCTTCCCGCGGCTTGAGGCGTTGCGGTCGGCGGATTCGATCGCGGCCACCATGGTCGCCGTGATCTGCCTGTATGTCATCTACAAACTCGGGATGCGTACAATCCTTGCGCTGCTCGACACCGCTCCTGCTGGCATGGCGCAAGCGGTCACGTCAGCCGTCGAAGCACTGCCCGGCGTCGGCAACTGCCATAACGTGCGGGTCAGGACGGCCGGCGCACAAATCTTCATCGACGTTCATGTGTTAGTGGATGGGAACCAGACACTACAGCAAGCCCATGATCTGACGGAACAAATCGAACGGGCGATTCAGCAGGTCGCCCCCGGCTCGGAACGTCACGGTTCATCCCGAGCCAACTGGCCTCGGGCAAGCGACGTAGCGGGGGCGCGTCACCAGCGGCGGCCGAAACCTCGGTGGCCGTAGAAGCCGGGGCCAGAATAAATGCCGAAGTACAGGCCCGGTCCCCAGTAATACGGATAATAGCCGGGGTAATACCAGGGATCGTAGTAGTAGCCTGGCGGTGGTGGAGGCGCTTGTGCACGGCCTTCCCGGCGCAGGGTCTTCTGCTCGTAATCGCCGGGGTTGACCGGCCGGAACACCTGCGCCGAGGATTCGGTCGAAATGGTGAGCGGCGCTTCCAAACGGAAAGTGAGCTGGGCTTCGGGGTAGATCACCGTCGGCTTACCGCGCGTCGACAGCACGCCGATCATCCCGGCGGCAGCTCCCGCGATGGCTCCCATCCCCGCGCCGAATCCACCGTCGGCGGCGGCGCCGATGGCCGCGCCGACTCCCGTGGTGGTCGCGACCGCGCCTGCATCACGGCCCACGGACGTGCCGGCCTGGTATTCCATGAGCCTGGTTCTGATCGGTACCTGCCGTCCATCGACGAGGCTCAGCTCGGAAAGCTCCACAGCCAGGCGCGAAGTGCCCTTCGCCCGGCCGGCCTTCTGCGCCTCGACGACGCGACCACCGACCGTCTGGCCGCGGCTGGCGACCACCAGCCCGTTGGCCACAACCGGCTGGGCCAGCGTCGCGGTAAAAGCGTCGCCCGCTTGATTGTGGTCACTGGAAAGCTCCTGGTCAACCCGGACCGTGATCCAGGCGCCCGCGGGAACAGTGAGGTCTTCATTCGCGGGCGGCGGGTCCTTCTGAGCGGGCTGCTCGAACTTGCGCCAGCCGCTGGACGGCTGGTCCGGCGTCTGGGCGGCCTCCTGGGCGCGCAAAGGCAGCACTCCGGCTAACGCAAACGAGAGTGCGCTGGCAAGCATCCATCTCTGTCGAGTCCACATATTCAGGCCTCCACCCTGACCTGTGGTCTGCAGGTTTGCTGCCAGTTGCTAAGTCTTTGTTTTTCAATGGAGAGGCACATGCCGGGCTGGCCGGGTTTGGCCACCGCTGGCTGCTTTCAGCCACCCCAGCGGGGAAGATGACAAACCGGCGGCCGCGCCTCTGGACCCGAGCCTTCCACCCATGGACCTCCAAACTCAGGAGCGCGCCATCGCTGACCAGCTCCACCGGCAGCGGGCGGCGCTGCGCTGCGAGTAACAGGAACTTACTAACTCCATCCGGTGTCTACATAGTCGGCTGCGGACAGATGCTTGGGACGAGACGCCGCGGGCCGGAAGGAGGGTTGTCATGTTCGAGTATGCGTTTGTCGAAGCACACGGCCGGACAGCGCGGCCTTACACCTTCATGGTCTCCGTCGCCGCCCAGTTGGGCCTGATCGGAATCAGCATCCTGTTGCCGCTGGTGTTTGTCGAAACGCTTCCTCAGGGGCAATGGCTGGTTCGTCTCTTTGCGCCGCTGGTGCCGCCAGGCAACCCCGTGACCACCGAAGCTCCCGTGCCGGTCAGCGCGCCCAAGACTCCCCCCGCCGAGCCGCCAACCCCGCCAAGCTGTTCGAGCCCGTGAAGTACCCCCCACGGCCGGCGATGATCGTCGACCCGGAGGCGGTCCCGGCCGCCGGCCCCGAGAGCGGGGGCAGACTCGGCGTACCCTTTGGGACCGGCGATCCTCAAGGCGCGCTGGCCCCAGTCATCGCCCAGGTGGCTCGTACGCCTGTCCCCGCTCCTCCCCCACCCCACGTGGAACCGCTTGCGGCGCCGCCCGTGGTTCCCCTGCTGAGGGTTGGCGGCAGGGTGCAGGCCCCGGCTCCCCTCTATGCCCCGCTGCCCGAGTACCCCACGCTCGCCCGGCAGGCGCGAGTCTCCGGGGTCGTGCACGTGGAGGCTATCATTGGCGCCGACGGCGCTGTCCGCGGCGTTCAACTGATTCAGGGGCATCCCCTTCTGGCACAGGCAGCCTTGGCCGCGGTTCGCAGGTGGCGCTATACGCCTCCCACGCTCAACGGCGACCCGATCGAGATTCTCCTGTACGTGGATGTCAACTTCGCGCTGAACCGGTAGGAAGCCTCGGTAACTGCTCCTACTGAGCCGCGACCATAGGGAGCGGTCCTCACCACTCCAACCTGAACGCCAGTTGGAACTGGCGGGCGGCTGTGGAGGTATGGCTGATCATGCCGGAGGACGCCAGGCCCAGGATGCGGTTGGGCAGGGCAAAATTGGTCCGGTTCAGCAGGTTGAAGGCCTCCACGCGCGCCCTCAGTCGCAGCCCCTTGGCAAGGGCGAAACTTCTGGCCAGGGCCGCGTCCACCGTGGCCAGCCCGGGTCCTCGGACAATATCGAACCCCGAATTGCCGTACTGATAAAGGGACGGGGTCTCGAACGCGTGGTTCGGATCAGCGCGGTCCAGGCTGGTGTTGAACCAATGCAGGTACGAGCGCTGATCCGAAGGCAAGGACCCATCTCCGACGCGGTTCGGGAGCCAGAAGCCGCCGTTGTTGAGGCCGTTGACCGCCAGCTCGGGAGTGAAAGGAAAGCCCGACTGAATGACGACTGCGGCGCTAGCGCACCAGCCCGCCAACTCCCAGGAGCCGGTCAATGTGACACGCTGGGCGACATCGAACGGCGACGGAGAGCGGACCAGCCGCAAATTGTAGATGTACTGCGCACCGGGCGGGCGGCTTTGCTGGCTGGAGCCGGGCGTGGTCGCGTCATCCAGGGATTTCGCGTATCTGTAACCCACGAGAAGCCGCGGACCGGAGCCTAACTGACCCGTCAGCCTGAGCTGGCCTCCGTAATACGTCGAGCCGCCGGAGAAGCCCAGATACTCGATGCGGGAGACATAAGGCTCGAAAGGATAGCGGCGCAACGGGTACGGCGTGGGCGCGGGGTACGGCTGGTTGTAGTTCAGCGTGGAATGCAGATGCATGCCCATCGAGCCCATGCCGCCGATTTCCAATGTCAGGGCAGGCTTCAGGTGCTGCTGCAGGAACAATCCCCATTGATCCGAGTAGGAAGTGTAGTCGGCGGGCTCAATGGCATAGATCGACCCGCGGACGCGGTTGAGGCTGGCCACGTCGAGAAGGGGGCCGCGCTCTGGGACAGGCACACCCTCGGCAAGGTTGAGCCCGAGTTGCAACGAGCCGGCGAAAATGTCTTGTTTGGCCGCGTAGGGAGGGTTCCGCGCCAGAATTCCTTCCACAGCATATGAGCCGGTGTCGAGCAACTGGCTGAATCCGCCCCGAAGCACCGTGGCCCCGTTTCCAAAGACATCCAGCGCGAAGCCGATCCGAGGCGCGATCGCCCATCGCTTGCGGTTCGGGCCCCCGTACTGATTGACCCCGTTCTGACCGGCGAATTGATCCAGGGCCGGCGCCTCCCGGCTGAAATTGAAATTCACCATCTGGTCCTCCGCCTCCGTTACAGGCGGATAGAGCGAGTAACGAAGACCGGCCTGAACCGTCAGCCTGCGCCGGACGCGGATATCGTCCTGAGCGAAGCCCGCCCATTCCCATCCGCGGAGACGGAAAGGCGCGTACTGGATGTCACGCCGGACTTCCGAAGGGTAGCCGGTCAGCAGAGAGGCGATCGAATCACCCGTGTGGTCCACGCCGGGCTGGCTTGTGTAATCCGGAGTGAAGAGGAAGGTTCCCCGGCCCGTCCACTCGGAAGCATTGCCGTCGGCGTGCCTGCGGATCACCTGGACGCCGAACTTCAAGGCGTGCCGGCCCACCATCCACGACAGGGTGTCGTCCACCTGGTAGCTCGTGGTCCGGATTTCGAACGGGACCGGTCCGGTGGCCCCCAACTGGGCGTAACCAGTGGGCTGGATGCCCGGCAGGCCATCCGTGCCCAAGCCGGGTATGGCCAGAGCGGCAGCGGAGTCCAGGCCGCGGTCCAGGGCGTAGCCGTTCAAATCGAACCGCGTCATGCCTGCCCGGACCTCGTTGACCAGAGAGGGGCGCAGGGTATAGGTCTGGGAGACAGCGGCGCCCCACGCGGTCAACCTCGTGCCGGCTCCGTCGGCGTGTTGTGTGGCATCGCTCGCGACGAAAGGTCCCGCGGGCAGCGCGCTCGGAGATTCCCCGTCCCGCCTCTCGTAGCTAAGGCGGGCGAAGAGCGTGCCGCGGGCGGACAATTTCTTGTCGGAACGAACGTCGAACCTGCCGCTGTCGCGGGCAAGGACCGGCGTAAACCGGTAGTTGTTGGCGGAGCCGGCCAGGTTAGGGTCGGGGTAGAGCGCGATCAGGTTGCGCGCCTGCACCGGGATTCGCGAGGACGGTATTCGATTGCCGGGGAAGATCTGGCGCGCAAAATCGCCCGGCGGCTGTTGGCTGATGGTGACGGGATCATAGATGGCGATGCCGCCGAAGTCGCCCGATTTCTGCACCGCGGTGGGGACCGTCGAGATCACGGTGAGGCCCCGGCGCTCGCGCGACAGCTCGGAGCCAAGGAAGAGGAACCAGTCGTTGTGACGCGTCGCTCCGCCAATGCTGCCTCCGAACTGGTTCTGCGCAAGCCTGGGCTTCCGGGCTCCATCGAAGAAGTTGCGCGCGTTCCAACCCGAGTTTTGGAGGTACTCGAACAGGCTTCCATGCACTTGGTTGGACCCGGCGCGGGTCTGCACGTTGACGCTGGCTCCGGTGGCGTGGCCCAGGTCCACCGGGACATAGGCCGCAAACAGGCTCACTGCCTCGATCGACTCAATCGAGGGTTCCAGGACGGCGCCGCGAAGCCAGCTCTCGTTGTTGTCCATGCCGTCCACAAGGAAATTGTTGTTCTGCCCGCGCTGGCCGAGGCTGTTCAAGCTGGAATTGCCACGCGGCGCATACGGCCCGAAGCCCTCGATGTTCCCGCCCTGCTGTCCGCGAGTCACTTCCGAAATATCGGGGAGCAGATCCAGATAGTTGCGGCCTTTGAGCGGCGCCTCTTGCAGCAAGCTGGATTCCAGGACCGCGGGCGTGAGCCCTTCGCCAGCAGGCGCGCAGCGGCAGACAAGAATCAGCGCCAAGGTGCACAACCACCTCATACGGGATTCGTTCAGAACAGAAACTCCATATTAAAACGCAGGAAGCGCGGAGACTGGATCGCCACCGGCAAGCGCTGGTTGAAGAGAGGACCGCTGGCATCCATCTCCTGGATCCTGTTGCCGGCGTTGAGGACGTTGAGGAGGTCCAGCGACAACCTGACGCTCGCGCGACGAACCGGGAAAGACCGGCCCAGGCGGAGGTTCCAGTTCAGCGCATACTCCGCGCGGTTCCCGCCTTCGGGACTTCCGCGGACCGTAGTGGCCACTAGAAACGGCCCCTGCGGGAGCCCCGTGACGAGCAGCCTCCTTCCGAAGACCAGCCCGTCGAGGTAGATGGCCGTAGTCGCCAGCTCGATACCTCCGAGATTCCTGGGGAGAGTCGCGACCGCTTGAGCCTTTCCGACGTAGGCCCTGTCGAAGTAGGTCCGGCCCGAGGCGTGCACAGCCGTGTTGGGATCCTGGAACAGGGCGCCCACGACGCCCGGATCGTTCTCCAGGACCCCGTTGCCGGGGTTGGTCGGACCGTATGACTTCACTGCCATGAACGAGGCGTGCATCTTGACAAAACGCACACCCCCTCCCGCCTCTGCCACCAGCCCGTAGTTCAGCATCCTCAAGCCTGGCGGGTTCGTGAGCAAGTACTGATCGCGGCCCAGGGTAGACGGGTCCTGGGCATATACGGTCAGTTCTTGATCGTCGAAGGTACCAGGCTTCGCGTCCGGCCCCGGGTCCAGGATCTGCACCGGTGAAAACGCCTGAGGCGGGACGCCCACGTTCACAGCGGCGATGCGAGCCTTCTCGTCGCGGCGAAAGAGCCGAAGCGAAACGGAGACGCCGCGTGGGAGGGAGGCTTCGGCGCCCAGGTCGAACTGGTCCGCGTGCGGCCGGCGCAGGTCGCGGTCTATGTTCGAGTATGGGCCGCCGAACCGTCCCAGCAACCGACTGGTCTCCGACGGCTGCCAGAGGCCGTCCGCGTTGCGGTCGATCCACTGGAAACGAGTCCCACCGAGACTGGCCGCGTTGCCGTAGTCGAGATACCTCCCCGCCAGCGGTGCATAAGTGCGAGAGTAACTCCCACGCAGCGTAAGCCTGGAGAGCGGCGTTAGACTCAGGCCGGCCCGGGGGGATGCGCTGTTCCAGGCGATCGTCCCGCCGCGCGCGATATCCGCAACGAGGGCAATGTCGGCCGCCAGCCACGGTGCCATCCGCACCTCATCCCGCACCGAAGCTGAAAACGCCTGAATGTGCGAGCGGCTGTCGGTAGGCGTGTTCAGCATCACGACAAAATCCGGGACGCCGAGGGCCGTGATCAGGTTCAGGTTGGACGGCGCGCTCCAGCCATTCACGATCCCGGCTCGTTCCCAGCCTCCTCCGATCAAGAACCGATGCCGGCCACTGGCAAGCGTGAACACGGCATCCAACTGGTGACGCGTGCGCGCCGCCCGGTTGGTGAGCGGCGGTGTGTCACCCCTCACGGCGCCGACAAGGTCGATGACGCTCTGCGCCCCCGCCGGGCCGGTGGGGGTCGTGTTGAGAAGCGCCCTGGAGAACCCGTAGCGCACCTGGACTGCCCCGCCCCGCGTATAGCCGGCGCGCAGGGAACCGAGGCTGTCCATTTCCTTCAGCCCCGAGAATCCCGCCGGGTCGGTGAAAGACGGGCTCATGCGGTATCCCGCCAGCGCTTCCAGACCCGCCGGCGTGCCCCAATTCGAGCGGAAGATGTGCGTTGTGTCAAAGCTCGCTTCTAGCTGGTTCCGCTGGTCGAGTTGAACCCGGCCTCGGGCGTCGCCGGAGATCAGGCGGCTGTTCAGATCCTCACCGGGCCGCGCCTGGGGGACGGTCTGCGACGCCCATTGGCCCACACCGGACAACAGCAGATCGGCGCGTTTGCCGAGCGGCCCTCCGGCTTGAACGCCTTCGCGCGTAAACCAGCGGTAGTGTTCGGGCTGTTGGAGCATGCCTCGTTCCGCCAGCGGAGGAAGGTTACTGGAAGCGAGCGGCGAGCCCGTGTTGCCGCTCGAGAGCCGGCCATGCCACGCGGGGCCCGGTTCGCGCGCGGACAAGACGATCTCCGTGCCATATGCCGGGGATGTCGCCAGGTTGAGACCGCCCCGAAGCACAACGTCGCCCACGGCCTGCGGGTCCGGAAACGCGATCGTCCGGCCAGGCTGGTAAGTATCTGTCACATTGGACCCTTGAAGGCTGATGCGGACATCGGTCCACGAGAATGCCCGCTGGGAGACGAGCGGCAGCCGCGTGCTGGCGAGGCCGGAGAAGTCCAGCGGGTCGGTCACCGTGGTGGGCTCCGATGCGAGCAGCCGCCCTGAGACGGTATCCGTTCCAGGGAAATCCTGGGCCCGGCACAGGAGCGCAGTTATGAACAACAGGGCAAACGGGAGCCTGAGCGTTGTGCGGCCCGTCACCGCAGTACCACGTAGCGGCTGACGGTGTAGCCCAGGGCGGCCCCCATGAACACGTCGGAGGGGAAATGGGAGGTCAGCGAGACCCGCGAGAAAGCCACCACGCCCGCCAGACCGTATGCCACGTACGGCAGCCAGCGGTGGTTCCGGTAACGGCGCGCAACAACAGTGGCCACCGAGAACGCGGCGGCCGTGTGGCCGGAAGGAAAACTTCCGTGGCCTTGCAGCCAGTTGTTGCCCTTGCTCTGGAACCATGTATTGCTGAAGTCGCCGGAAACCGGGACGTCGCGCGGGCGAAGTCTGCTCGTGGCGCCCTTCAAAACGATGGTGACGATCGCGGTATCGGCCACCGCCACGCCGGCCAGCAAAGCTGTCTTCTGCTGGTACGGGTCCTTCCGGATCAGCCCTGCGACGTAGAGTGAGGATGGGGCGATGATCGTGCCGAGTTGCGTGTCTCTTCCGCTGAACACCGAGTTGAAGCCTTGATACGAATCCGTGCGCTTGAAATAGGGAGTGTCATGCGGGTCGGCGGCGATCATGGCGGCGGTCGTCCCCAACACGCCGAGGAGCGGCAGCCAATGACTCCCGCGGGCGGCCCGCACGGGAAACGTCCAGATCTGCTTCTGGTCGCTGGCGACAGCCGGAACGACCCGGGTCCAGCCGATGGGCCGTCCCTCTGCCGGCCGGGGCGGACTCTGCGCCAGCACCCCAGATGGGAACGTCAGAAGGCAAAACACCACCCATGTTCGCGTCACAAAAGCCCTCTCTCTAATTGAACGCCGCACTCTCCATCCAGACTCAGCCGCTTGGATGAGAGTATATCGCAGATGGCCTTTTTCCCTTGCCGGGCACTCCGGTTGGCCCGCGAACCCTCTTAAAGGACGTCGGCGAAGAGGAAGCCTTCACGCTCTACAATCTCGCCCGCCTGAACATGGATGGCGCCCGAAAACATCGGGCCGCCGTACACAAAGGTGTGAAATTCTCCGTTCTCGCCGCACGGATCTGCAGTGGGGGGCAAATCGGAGAGGAAAGAGAAGTCGAAGTCGCGGCCGGCACAGGCGCGGTCCAGCTTCTTGGGGTCGATGCAGGTCACCTTCGCTTTCAATCCGGAGCGGATCATGCGGACGGCGAGTTCGCCGGTAGGAAGCTCCCAGAGCGGGAAAAGAGGTTCGAGGCCGGAGCCCTGAAGTTGGCGCTCACGGTATTCGCGGATGTCGCGAAGAAAGAGGTCGCCGAAAGCGATGGCGATGGCGCCTTCAGCTACAGCGCGGCGGCAAACGCCCGCCATCAGATCTTCGTAAACGCTGTTCGAGCACGGCCATGGGAGTTCTACGGACCACAGCGGAAGGCCGGCGCGCCCGGCCTGTTCCTCAACTAGCCGCCGCCGGACCGCATGCATGGCAACGCGATCATGCGCACAGTTGAAGGTCGTGATCAGCGCTGTGACCTCAACGCCGCGTGTTTGCTTCAAGAGGTGCAGCGCCCAGGCGCTGTCCTTGCCGCTGCTCCACGACACAGCCACGCGTTTCATGTGCTTGTTTGGCCTCTGACGAGCCTGCCATGGACTGCACGGATCTCGCTCGTCACCTCCTCTCAATACTACAGATCGCCGGGTGCCGCGACTAACCCCCTATCCGTGAAGGTGGGGTCTCGCCGGTTCTGCTAGGATGGTCGGCCACTCCTCCACAACCAGGGCCCGGCTTCCGTTTCGGGGTCGTCCCGGCCAGCCGTGGAAGAGCAGGTAGTGATCCAGTGAGAGCGGCGTGTAAGGGTAGTCTCCCCATCGACTGGTCCAGGCTGGGGTCGCAAGCCCGCCTCCGCCCGGCGGACGACTCCAGTGGATTTCCCAGGATTCGGTCAAACCTGAGAGAGCGGACCGTCGAGATCTCGTGTTCAAGCTGGCCCACCCGCTGGAGGCCAAGCGGCGCATGGACCTTGGTCGAAAACCAGCGGCATGGTGATTTTGGGCCACCGAGGGCGGCTTGGCGCGGTGTTGCCCGGCCTGGATTATCAACGGGTTCGCGTCTGGCAGAACAAGTGCCCGTAGAGGGGGCGAGTCCAGTTAGGACCCAACGGAGGCTGGCCATGAAGAGACTGCTCGGTATCGTCATATTTGCTCTGGCGCTCTCCACGATGGTGGGGTGTGCGGCGCGAGGCTTCGGCCGCTACGGTCCCCCGCGAGCACCGATGGTGGATCGTTCCCACGCGGGGCGCGTCTGGGTTCCCGGCTATGACCGGTGGACCGGAGACCGCTACAGGAGGGTCGAGGGACGCTGGATGAAGCCGCCTCGCCCCGGCCAGGTCTGGGTGCCGGGCTATCGGGCGCCCCGCCGGGGCGGATACGTGTGGGTGGAGGGGTACTGGCGTTAACAGTGGCATGAATGTGATTCGGGGCTCTCTGGGTTGCGGGGAGCCCCTTCGTGTGTGGATGTCACGTTGCGCCGGAGATGCGGGATCGGAAGCCGGAGGCGGCGAGGCAACAACGGCGTAGTCGTCGCCGGCGAGCCGCGTGAGAAACCAAGAGGCCCAGGCTGAGGGAAGCCGATTACGCAGCCAAATGGTTGTATTGGGCTTGCCAACTGCCGTGACCGCCGTATCTCGGGAGTTTGGACGGTTGCGGCACATCTACGGGTCGACTATACGGCCAGGTGACGCTCGCTTGAGGGGATTGGCCGCTTCGATACAGGGAAGGCGCTTCACAAGAGGCACAAACGCGATTCGATGCGGTACCTATCTCACATTCTTGTGTGCTAGGCTCGTCCTCAGTGGCCTCAGACCGCCCGCGTCGACTGATCTTCATTAGCTGGTCCAAACCGCGTAGCAAGCACGTGGCCATCGCCCTGCGTGCTTGGCTACCGAACGTGATACAGGTGCTCGAGCCTTGGATGTCAGAGCGGGACCTCGATGCTGGATCACGTTGGGCCACCGAAGTTGCGCGCCAACTAGAGAGGGCCGATTTCGGAATCGTTTGCGTCACCCCAGAGAATCAAGCTGCGCCTTGGCTGCAATTCGAGGCTGGGGCCTTGGGTAAGGCTTTGGAACCCTCTCGGGTCTGTCCGTACCTGTTTGGTCTGGAGCCGGCGGAACTTGAATTTCCCCTCGGGATGTTTCAAGCCGCCGTAGCCGACAAAGGTGGCACAAAGCATCTTGTGACTACGATCAACAGGGGCTTAGGTTCGGACGCCTTGGAACAACGTCAGCTCGATGATACGTTCGAGCTTTGGTGGCCTACCCTCGCCGACAAGCTGTCCGAAGCTCCGACAGTCGATGACGTGCCACAGCCAAAATCCGAAAAGCAGATGCTTCGGGAACTGGTGAGCTTGGTGCGATACCTGGTTGCGGATCGGAACCCAGAAGACCGTGCGACCGAGATGCTCGGAGTTTTCAAAGGTCTATTTCAAGGACTCGGCGTCCCCGCTCTGCCTCCGACTTTTGAGGAAGCTTTCCGCACAGCCATACTGGAAGCTATAAAGCCGAGTGCTGAAAGGACAAGGAGCGCACTTGGGGGATTTCTAAGAGAAGGCCAACCTTGAACGCCACGTGAGGTCAGCCCCGCGCTCAGTGTCGCACGTCCGAGGAGTCAGGAAGCCGAACGGATGAGGCCCAGGGTGAAACGATTCCCTGCGCTGTCGCGCATTGCGACCAGTTGTGCCGCACACACCGCAAGGCATCAGCACTCCACACGTCTGACAGATGAGAGACCGTTCACGACGGTGGCGACGTTGGAACTGGACGGGGTGCGCTCCAGTGGCTTGAGTACCTCGAATACCGTGTCTCTCTCCACGATGAGCAAGCCGAAGCCGCCCGCGCTCAGCTTTCTTCCGAGCACACCGGGGTCCCAGTGGTTGACGCCCCTGGACTCCGCATTTCGGTCAAGGTACTCCGCGCAAAAGGCGGGGGTGCAGGCAAGGTAGACCGTGTGCGCGTATTCTGCGAAGGTGCCCATTTGGTCAATGCCGCGTGCAAACTGGATATCGTCGTTCTTAAGCTCAACGGCTGTCAACGATGCTGAATGGCCGATGCCCGAAGCCCTGTATCCAAGCACATCTATTCTGCGCCGTCCCAGAGTAACCTCCATGTAGGGTTCAAAGCCACGGTTCAGCAGCCACCTCGATACCGGATGCAGCAAGTCTTCCTCTTGGGAAACCCGTGCGAAGATTTCGCGCACCAAGCGACGCGGCAGAAACATGTCTTGTGCACGCCATATCGAAGCTGCCAGCACTTCGTATGCCGGGACTCCGTGCCACACCGAAGTGGGCGTGCGGCGGAAATGATCCATCTGCGTTTCAATCGCCTCTTGCTTTTCGCACTCCGTCAGTCGCTTGAACACTGAGGCTTTTCCGGGAACCTCAAGCTGTTCGATAAGGGCGTCTAACACAACGGGGTCATGGTACAGTTGCATCAGTCGGCTGAACCGTAGATAGCAGTACCGTTGCTCTTCTTCCCCCGTTGCGGTCTCTTCCATCTGCCCCGAGTTTGGTGCATCGATAGCGGCCAATGGCGCAAGGGTGGACCCTTGCGGAATTGGAGCATCCGAAGGTGCCGATGCAACGGCACGCCGCGCGGGTTGAGACGCGGACCTTAATTTCGTTCGCAAGGTTTCGAGCACATTTGTCTCACCGACAGACCCTACTTTGAACTGCCGCGTTGTTCGCCCATTCCCCAGTACGACTTCAATGAGTGGGTCCTGGTAGTTGATGGCACTCACGTGGCGGAAGTAGATCTCTTCGCCTTTCGCGGGCAGCTCTATTTCAAACTTCGCTAACCGGAAGGACGCCCCGGCGTAGATCGCAAAAAACACGTCTGCGATGTAGACTACGGTGATGTCATATTCTGGTTTCGCCTTGACGCCGAACGGAGCCGTGCCCCGGCCCGAAGTTATGACGTGAACTTCAGAGTCCGACAGTTGGACACCGAGCCTGCCCGCGCCCTCCTGCTTCACCAGAGACTCAGCTTCAGGGATGCGTTCTTGGTAGGTGCCGTTAATCAGCGTGGCGGTCTTCCAGCGGAGTATCAGCACGATGGTGCCAAGCAGCAATCCAAACGGGCTGGCCAAGAGGAGCCAGCCTGTAACGGCCAGTACCAACGTCGCGATGCTCAGGACGCGCGGTTCCCATCCGAGATACCACATTATCCGGTCTGCATGGCCCATGCTGGGCTTGAGCCAAAACCTGTTGCTTGTGGCCATAGCGCGATTGTACAACCCTTGGAAGACCTATCATAAAACATAGCCGAAGGCACGGCGCGACAGCCAGCCCGCACAGGTCCCCCTACTGGCCGCACAACCCGCAGCGCGCAACCTGCGCCCCCGGCACAAACGTGGCTGGGCCTCCCTGTTTTCAGGCAGCAGCGCGCCCCCGTGCCCGCACGATATAATCTGAGTATTATGTACATCCGAACGGGCCTTCCGACGTTCCAGATAGCGGGCCTGTCAGTCCGGCCCGGCGATATCCTCGGGAGGACCGAGCCGGGTTCAATCATCGAACACCGCGTTCTCATTGGCTTCGATGGTGTAATCGCCCATGTCGCCGGACCCGGAGACGTGTTCCGCCCCGGCAGGCTGGAAGACATCCTTGCGGACGGGGGCCTAATGCGCGTTGTGCATCCGACAGAGTCACTTCAGGAGTCATACCGGCGTTTCGCGCGCGCGGAGCAGATCATGGACGTATCCTGGTGGGACATGAACTGCCACCAGACCACCGATTTCATCGCGGGACTCCCCCGGAATCCGTGGCTGACATAGACCCCAAACTCTCAGCTTGGGTCACTACAGTTTCCACTATAGTGCGGCCATTCTGCGAACAGCTTTTGTTGACAGCCAAGCTGCTAAGATCGACTCATGATAGTGGCTGTGAACCGAATGGTTGCGCATCGAGCGCGAATAGGAGCGATCCCTATCATGCCTATTCGAACCGCCATCCGAGTGCTTTCCGCTTGTCATGTGGACGCGTAACGCCCGACGCTTCCCTGTGACTGAGAGGCGACGGGCGTCGTTCTCATTCTGCGGGGTGGCCACTACACGCTCATGTAGCTCACGGGGACGGCGTTTCCCACAACGAAGGAGCGAACGGCGGCTTGAATTTGTCAATAGGAGTGAAGAAACGCGTTCGCGTTTGACAACTCCGAAGCCTGCTCAATCTTCCGTTTTAGCTCCGAACATCGATAGCAGGTGATTCTGCACAGCCTCTTCATTCCGAATCGCCTGCCACCTCGTGAAGATATCGGCTGCTGAGGTAATAGCGTCCTGAACGTCAGTATCGACAATCTTCCAACTCGGATCGTAGTCGGCTCTGTGCCGATCTTTTTGGAGCTGACCGAGCGCCCTCACGATGTCCTTGAGATCGGTCTCCACGTTCGTTGGCTTCTTTGGGTCTTTGAATTTGACCGGGGTGTCTCTCATCCTCTGATGTGTGAACATCCTGCCGAGCCGCGCTCGCTGATCTGCAAAAGGCCAGTGCTCAACGAAATCATCGACAATCATGTGAAAGACCGCATAGTACGCTGTCGAAATCGCGCGGCGCATACACGAAGGGCGGGTTTCCGAAGACCCCTTGAGCGCCAAGTGCCGCGCATCATCGAGAAGGTCATCGCATAGCGCCATGTGCTATGCCCACGCCTCTTCCTGCAACGTGGCCTGTTCGGATACGCTTCTGAAATTGTGGTAGGGAAAGACTCCCATGCCGGGAAAGTCCAACCGACTCGCCAGTCCCCAGACAACCTTCGTAGCAACGTCGCGCAGCCGTCGCTTCGCAGCCTCATCGGTCAACACAATCCGAAAGAAGATTGCCCATTGGCCGCTCCAGTCCTCGCCAACGTCGTAACGAATACGCACCACATCCGGCGCCAACTCCGCCACAACCTGACTGACGGCCGCATCGATCTCATGTTGTTTTGTGACCGCCGAGGGGAGGTACATCAATTTGAGAATACCATCGGCTTGGCATCACACAATGGCATCTCACAATTGCTCGCGCTTTCAGGCACATGCAGACAATCCACCTGCACAAGAAAACCCGAAGGCCCGCAGAAACGACCTCCAAGTCTACCGCGCCTGCAGATCGGCTGCCGTGAAGTCCATGTCACGCCCATTCCGCGGAAGTGGACACCCAAACTCCCCGCAAGTCCCCGTCCCTGAACCGAACGACAGGGGACGAGAAAAGCCAACAGATCGGTCGCACCTCCCTGCCCTGCATTTCGGCGGGATCTACTCCCCACGGAGTCAGGCCCGCCACCGCGGGCGTGTCGCGAAGATGGATCTTCGACGGCGGCCTCCTTCCCAGAGAGGCCCTGGCGCATTCCGGATGCGGGCGATAGGTAACCCTCTCGCCCGCCACCGCCCAGCCCAACAACACCGCGACCAAAGGGCCACTCCGATTGTCCGTGAAACACGCTGAACCCAGCCATTCCCGGAGGTCCCAAATGCGCATGCTGCTGACCATTTCCACTTGCATCACGGCCGTGCTGTCATTGGCCGCCCAGACGGCTGTGCATCGCGGCGAGGATGAGACCGCCATCCGCGGAGTTGTGAACAAGTATGTCGATGCGCGCCAACAATCGGACGCCCGCGCAATCGAGGCTCTCTTCACAGCCGACGCCGACCAACTCGTATCGTCTGGCGAATGGCGGAAGGGACGCGAGGCGGTTGTTCGCGGCACCCTGGCGAGCTCACAGAACACGGGTGGCACTCGAACTATCGCCGTCGAGTCGATCAGGTTCATCTCTCCTGATGTGGCGGTCGCCGACGGACGATACGAAATCAGCCGACTTTCCGGTGGCCAGACCCGGCGGATGTGGACCACATTCTTATTCAACCGTTCCCCGGATGGTTGGCGCATCGCGGCCATCCGGAACATGCGGCCGGTTACGGTGCTCCACACGCCCGCCGATCTCATCCCGCTCTGCCCGCTCCCCAAATCACCAAATCACGAAATCACAAATCACCAATTCCCCCAATCGTAAATTCCCTTCCTCCTGAACCCCTTTCCACGAGCCACGGGCTACGGGCCAAGAGCCTCCTGCTACCATCAAGGCGCGATCCCGCCGCGCTAATCCCCCAAGGAGTCATCCCCCTTTATGGCCTCCCAAAAACAAATCGACGCCAACCGCGCCAACGCCCAACGCAGCATCGTCCCAAGACACAAGGCAGCCTCAAGTCCGGTCGTCAGTGTGGCACGGTGCAGGGGAAAGTGGACCCGCGATAGCCCGGAACTCGGCGGTATAGTAAGAAGTGACGATGCTTGAGCCCGTGATTGTAACCGACCCCGATCTCATGAACGGAACGCCCTGCTTTCGTGGCACGCGAGTTCCGTTCAAGAACCTGATCGACTACCTCGAGGGCGGCCATTCTTTGGGCGAGTTTCTGCAGCAGTTTCCCACCGTCACGCGTGACATGGCAGTCCTGGCGCTTGAGGAAGCGAAGGATTCTCTACTGGCCAAGATCGCATGAAGATTCTGCTCGACGAGTGCCTGCCACTCGATTTCCGGCGCAGCTTTCCCAACCATGACGCCCACACCGCTCAATGGGCGGGTTTGAAAGGTAACAAGAACGGCGAGTTGCTGCGGGCTGCGGAGATTGCGGATACGACGTCCTGCTGACGGTCGACCAGGGAATACCGCGCCAACAGCGTTCCGCTGACCGGAAGCTCTCGATCATTCTGGTCCGTTCGCGAACCAATCAGATCGAAGACTTGTTGCCCCTCGTGGACGCGATCCAACGGGCGCTGGAGACGATCCAGCCTGGCCAGACTGCTGCGGTCCCATCGTCCGGCTGACCCCACCGGCCAGTTGGGCCAGCACCGATTGCACCATCCCCCTCTCTTTTTCTCGTTTCCCCTCAACCACTTCCC
The DNA here is from genome assembly GCA_963798455.1 of Bryobacterales bacterium. Classification (GTDB taxonomy): domain Bacteria; phylum Acidobacteriota; class Terriglobia; order Bryobacterales; family Bryobacteraceae; genus CAWCTD01. The sequence goes on along the minus strand of CAWCTD010000003.1, from coordinate 9,115 downwards.
ACGAGCCACGGGCTACGGGCCACGAGCCTCCTGCTACCATCAAGGCGCGATCCCGCCGCGCTAATCCCCCAAGGAGTCGTCCCCCTTTATGGCCTCTCAGAAACAAATCGACGCCAACCGCGCCAACGCCCAACTCAGCACCGGCCCCAAAACCCCCGAGGGCAAAGCCGCCTCCCGCCTCAATGCCCTCAAACATGGCCTCACCGCCCAGGACGCCGTCCTGGCCTGCGAGGACCCCGACCTGTTCAACCAATCCCGCGAGTCCTTCCAGGAACAGTTCCAGCCCGTCGGCCCCGTCGAAACCTTCCTCGTCGACCAGATCGTCATGGCCGCCTGGCGCCTCACCCGCATCCGCGGTCTCGAGACCAGCCTCTTCGAGCTGCGCCTGCTCGACCAGGCCGATTCAATCGACGAAGCCTATCGGGGCCTCACCCCCTCCGACCGCCTCGCCTACGTCTTTCACTCCGACTGCGGATGCCCGGACGCCTTCACCACCCTCGCCCGCTACGAAACCCGCGTCGAGCGCGCCTTCTACCGCGCCCTCCACGAGTTACAGCGCCTCCAGTCCGCCCGCCGCACTCCGCCGCACCAACCAGCCGCAAGTCCCCAACCGCCAAATCTCCAAATCGCCAAATCGCCGGATCACCAAATTCCCCGTCCTCTAACCCCCAGTCCACAACCCCTGGCCTCCAGCAAAAGCGACCAATCGAAGCCAATTCCCGCTGGGCCAAGGCCCCACGCCGTTTGCTTCATCGCCACTGGGAGGCTAAAATGAGAATCCCGATTCAAATACCCTTTTAGGGTCAAATCACAGCGGAGAGGTGGAGCCTGTGCTTTCTGCAATAACTACGTACAACGTGCTGGAACCAGCCGGTCTCGATGCGCTCAAGGCGAGCGAACCCGAGCGTTTTCAATATCGCCCGGAGGGAGGGGCGTACCTCAACCTCAAGGGAGTCCCGTTTCCGTCGCTTCCCGAAATCAACGAGAAGACGATCGCGGAGTTGTGCCGCGTCGTTCGCGGCCTTTCTTTCGCCGCGGTGGACGCGGCCAAGTCGGGGCATCCCGGCGGATCGTCGTCCAAGACGGAGCAACTGGTCACGTTGCTCGCGAGCGGGGTTCTGGGCTTTGACCCGATGGCCCCGAAACATCCGGGACGCGACCGCGTGGTCTGGAGCGCCGGCCATTGCACGCCTCTGTTCCATAGCCTGGTGGCGTTGGTGTACGAGGCGCTGCGAAGGAAGGGCGCCAGCCTTCCGGCGGAGGCCAAGGGCGCTGTTGTCTATCCGGAAGAACTCGCCAAGTTCCGCACCTTCGACGGGCCCAGCGGGCACGTGGAATCCCACTACGCGCTGGCGGACACCTCCACCGGGTCGTCGGGCCACGGCATCTCCGCGGGCTTGGGTCTGGCGGTCCTGCACCGGTCCTGCGGCCTGCCCACCAGGACGTTCGTGATCGCGGGCGATGCCGAAACCGAAGAGGGGATGACATACGAAACCCGCAATGTGGCCTCGACTCTCGGCATCGACAACCTGATCGTCACCCTCGACTACAACCAGCAGGGCATCGACGGACCGATCTTCGACGCCATGCCCGGGCCCTACCTCAACCACTGGTTTGCGCCGGGCTGGAACATCATCGAGGTCGACGGGCACAACATCCTGGAACTCGCCTATGCGTACCGGCTGGCGGATCAGGGCTTCGGAGCGCAGAAGCCCACCGTGATCATCTGCCACGGGATCAAGGGGAAATACTACGGCAAGCTGGAGGGCACTGCGGATTCCCACGGCATGCCGCTGCCCCACGCGGAATACGTCGAAGCGATGAAGAAGATTGGTTTCGACATCCCCGGCAAGGAGGGAGACGCGGCTGCCGACATCAGCGTCGTGGTTTCGGCCCTGGGCCCCACCGAGTGCGACTACCTGGTGGAGCGGCTTCAGGCCAGTGCCGCGAGACTGGCGCCGGAAGCGGAGCTGAGGCAGCGAATCGAGGTGGCCTTGCCGGGCCGCCCCCTGGCCGACTACCGGAGCTTCCAGCGGCCGGCCGTGCTCCCGCCGGAGCTGGTGTTTCCCGAAGGCGGCGCCGTCCCCACCCGAAAGGCCACCGAGGCCTGGTTCGAGTGGGCCATGAAGCACACGGCGTTCTTCTACATCGGCTCCGGCGACCTGATGAAATCCATCCTCACCGGCAAGGCGGAGAACGTCTACGGGGTCCTGAGCAAGGACAACAAGCTGGGGAGGGGACTGCGCTTCGGCATCGCGGAACAGAACATGGCCATGATGTCCGCTGCCATAGCGCAGGACACCCTGCCGGGAGGCTTCCGCCCGATGAGCGCCTTCGCCACCTACGGTGTCTTCACCCCCATGATGGCGAATCCGGTTCGCATGACGCTGATCAACAACGACGTCAATCCCAACGCCAGGGCATTCTTCATCATGCTGGCGGCGCACGACGGGCCGGAGACCGGCGAAGACGGCCCCACCCATCACGGCCTCTTCTGGATGTCGCTGTTCACTGCCTATCCCGGGATCAAAGTCTACAAGCCGATGGACGCGAACGAGACCATCGAAATGCTGTTCCACGCGGCCCAGCGGGGCGAGCCGGTGGCGTTCTCGGTGGCGCGGCCCTCCACGCCCGTGCTGAAGCGCGGCAACGGGGTTGCCCCGGCGAGGGAAGCCATCAACGGCGCGTACGTTTTCAGACCGTTCCGGAGGAACGGGAAACGGAAGCTCGTGCTGGTGGTCTGCGGCGGGCAGGTCATGGCCAACCTCCTGGGGGTTCTCCCGGAGATCGAGGAGACAGCGCGACGTCAAGATCGTCGCCGTCACTTCGCCGCAGCTATACGAGGAGTTGCGGCAGCGCGACCCGAACAAAGCCAGCGAGATCCTCTCCGACGAAGAACGGCAGTACGTGGTCACGCTCCACAACGGCTGGCCGGGATTCCTCTACCCGTTCCTGCTGCCGGCGGATTACACTAAGCGGGCTTTCGGGATGGACAAGTTCTCGAGGTCCGGGAGGCCCCACGAGATCTACCAGCACGCGGGCTTCGATCCCGCGGGGCTTCGAGAGAAGATCCTAAGCGGCTTGAAATAGGCCCCGGCGCAGCTTACTTCTGGCGCAGGTAGGAATCGTCGCCCGTAATCCAGTCCTGGCGGACCGGGGAGAAGATCTCGATGATCACGGTATCTTCGAGAGCTTCGTTGCCGTGTGGGACATCCGGCGGCACGACGACCATGTCGCCGGCCTTCATCACGAACTCCTCCGTGCCACAGGTCATGCGCACCGATCCGGACGCGACCGTGGTGATCTGATCGTTCGCGTGGTGGTGCATGGCCACCTTGTTGCCTTTGTCGAAGCGGAAGCGCGCCAATGTGATCATCTTCCCGTGCAGCGCCTTGCGCCCGGCGAGTGGGTTCAGGATGTCTTCTTTGATCGTGTTCCAAGTATGAATGTCCATGGCGGCATTGTAGCAAAATCAGCGGCCGCGCTCTTTGTCAGTCAGCCACCCTCGCCCGGCTTGCCGCCTGCTACGATAACAAAATAGGGCCTTTTCAGGACTTATGTCTCTCCGCTTCCACAACACGCTCACCAATAACGTCGAAGAGTTCGCCCCTCTGGACGGCCACACCGTCCGCATGTACACCTGCGGGCCCACCGTCTGGAGCTATGCCCACATCGGCAACTTTCGAACTTTCGTCTTCCAGGACATCCTGCGCCGCTGGCTGCGCTATCGCGGCCTCCGCCTGGATCACGTCATGAATCTCACCGACGTGGATGACCGCATCATCAAGGAATCCGCCGCCGCCGGCAAGTCCATCGGAGAGTACACCGAGGTTTACTCCCGGGCCTTCCTGGAGGACGCCGCCGCGCTGCGCCTGGAGCGGCCCGAGCACCTGGTCAAGGCCACCGATCACATCGGCGACATGGTCGCGCTCATCCAGCGGCTCGCCGCGAGCGGCCACACCTACGTGAGCGACGGCTCGGTCTACTTCCGCGTCTCCACCTTCCCCGGATACGGCAAGCTCTCGCACACGGACTTCAAGGGCATCCTCGACGGCGCCCGCGTCGACAGCGACAAGTACGACAAGGAGAGCGCCCGCGACTTCGTGCTCTGGAAGGCGCGCAAGGAGGGAGAACACTACTGGGACACGCCGCTCGGCCCCGGCCGCCCCGGTTGGCACATCGAGTGCTCCGCCATGTCGATGAAGTACCTTGGCAACACGCTCGACATACACGCCGGCGGCATCGACCTCACCTTCCCGCATCATGAAAACGAGATCGCCCAGTCGGAAGCGGCCACCGGCAAGCCCTTCGCCCGCTTCTGGCTGCACTCCGAGCACCTCATGGTCGAGGGACAAACCATGTCCAAGACGCTCGGCAACTTCTACACCCTGCGCGACCTCCTGGAGAAAGGCTGGCCGCCCGAGGTCCTGCGCTACTTGCTCGCCTCCGTGCCGTACAGCAAGCAGCTTAACTTCACCTTCGACGGCCTCAAGAGCGCATCGACCGCCATCGAGCGCTTGCGCAACTACAAGCTGCGCCTGGAAACCGAGCGCTTCCCCGAAGGCGACGACGATAAGCTCGCCTCGCGCGCCGGCCTCGCGCTGCGGCAATTCGAGGAGAGCCTGGACGACGACCTCAACACCGCCGAGGCCCTGGCCGCGGTCTTCGAGTACGTCCGCGAAACCAACACGGCGATGGACTCCGGCGAGTTCCGCCAGGGCAACGTCCCCGGCGCCCAGGACCTGATCACGCGCTTCGACGGCGTCTTCGATGTGCTCCGCAGGATCCACTACGTGGCGCCGCAGCCTGCGCACTTGACGTTCACGGGCTTCACCCCAACAGTCACGGTCTCAATCTCAGATGAGGCGGTCGAATCCCTTATCGCCGAGCGCACAGCCGCCCGCAAAGCCCGCGACTTCGCCCGCGCCGACAAGATCCGCGCCGAGCTCCTGGAAAAGGGTGTAATCCTCGAAGATACTAAGGACGGCATCCGCTGGAAGAGAAAGTAACGTGAAGATACAAACCAAGGCTGTTCATGCCGGCGACCGGAAGAAAGCGCCGGCCGAGATCCCCGTCACCACGCCCATCTACACCGCGGCCACTTTCATCAGCGAGAAGACCGAGCAGCTCGACCGCATCTTCGCCCACGAGCTGGAAGGTTACTCCTACGCGCGCTACGGCAACCCCACCGCCACCGGGCTCGAGGAACTGGTCACCTCGCTCGAAAACGGCCACGGCTCGCTGGCCTGCGCCTCCGGCATGTCGGCCCTCGAGATCGCCGTTCTTACCGCCCTGAACGGACGGCCGAAGTCGGTCGTATCCGCCGACGCGCTCTACGGCGCAACCATCAACCTCTTTCTGAGGATCTTCGAGCCGCTCGGCGTGAAGGTGCGCTACGTCGATATCTGCGACCTGGATGCGCTCGCCCGCGCCATTGACGAGGAAAAGCCCGGCTGCGTGCTCATGGAGACCATCTCGAACCCCTGCCTGCGCGTGGGCCCCATCGACCACATCGCGGAGTTGACTCGCGCCGCCGGCGCGGCGCTCATCGTGGACAACACGTTCGCCACGCCGCTGCTAGTGCGCCCGCTGGAGCTGGGGGCTAACTTCGTAGTGCATAGCCTGACCAAGTACCTGGCCGGGCACGGCGATGTGCTCGGCGGCATCGTGGTCTCGGATGAGGCACATTACGAATGGATGCGTACGCTGGCCCGCACCTACGGGCCTCTGCTGGGGCCTTTCGAGAGCTATCTGGCCATGCGGGGGATCAAGACCTTCCCCCTGCGCATGGAGCGGCAGTGCGGCAACGCCGCGTGCACCGCGGCCTGGCTGCGGGACGACCGGCGCATAGAGCGCGTCATCTATCCCGACGATCCGGCGCACCCCGACAGCGACAACGTGAAGCGGCTCTTCTCGCCCGGCCTGGCCGGAGCCATGGTCAGCTTCGCCGTGAAGGGCGCCGGCCGCCAGGAGATCTTCGAGTTCATGGACCGCCTGAAGCTCGTCGTGCGCGCCACCTCGCTCGGCGACGTACACACCATGATGTTGTACCCGGTGATCAGCTCCCACCGCGAGATGCCGCCCGCCGAGCGCGAGCGCCTCGGCATCACCGAGAACTTAGTGCGCCTCTCCGTGGGAATCGAGGACTCGGAGGACATCCAGGCGGACCTCAACCAGGCCCTCGCCTAGCTCGACCTCCACAATCTGGTTGGGCTCCCTTTTCCGGGCCAGGGCAACCTTCAGGTAGTTGGTGGTGAGGGCCGTCGCGCCGTCCTCGATCGTTACCGCCGAGAGCCGCTTGCCGATCATGCCGCGGCGGAAATCGAGGTTCTTCCGTGCTGCCAGCTCGCGCAGGACCCGGTTTCTTCGCTTGCGCTCCCGGATCGGCACCGGATCAGGCATCGTGGCCGCCGGCGTTCCCGGACGCTCCGAGTAGGTGAAGACATGCAAGTACGTAAACGGCAGGCCCTCGATGAACGCTCGGGTCTCCTCGAACTCGGCCTCCGTCTCGCCGGGGAAGCCCACCATCACGTCCGCGCCGATGGCCGCCTCCGGCATCCACTGGCGCGCCTTCACGATGCGGTCCGCGTAGTGTCGCGCGCGGTACCATCGCCGCATGCGGCGCAGCACCGCGTCCGAGCCCGATTGCAGCGGCGCGTGTACGTGCTGCGCGATGCGCGGCGACGAGGTCATAACCCCCAACAGGTCGTCCGTGAGGTCCATCGGCTCGACCGAGCTCAGCCGCAGCCGCTCGATCCCGGTCTGGGCCAGCAGCCTGCGCATCAGGTCAGCCAGCCGCATACGGAGGCCCGGCTCGCGTCCCCACCTGCCCAGGTTCACGCCGCTCAATACCACTTCGCGGTAGCGCGCGGCGAGCTCGCGCACCTGTTCCACCACCCGGTCCGGCGGCGTGCTGCGGCTGGGCCCGCGCACGGAGGGGATAATGCAGAACGTGCAGCGGTTGTTGCACCCGTCCTGGATCTTGAGGTTGGGCCGCGTCCGGTGGCACAGGCTTTCAGCCTGTGGCTCACCATGAACACCCACAATCTCCGGAATCCTCATCTTGTCGGTGTTGCCCACAACCCACAACACGCCGGGCAGGGCGGCTGCCTCCTCGGGCACGCGTTGCGCATAACAGCCGGTGACCAGGATTCGCGCCGCTGGGTTTTCGCGGCGCACGCGCCGCACCTCCCGCCGCACGTCATCGTCCGCCGAAGCCGTCACGGTGCAGGTGTTCAGGATGACCAGATCGGCCTCCGCGTAGTGCCGCACTGCCTCGCAGCCCGCGTGCGCCAGCGCCGAGCCCAGCTCCGAGCCGTCGGCCTGCGTCGCCCTGCAGCCGAAATTGCGAATGAAGAACCTCATGCCCCTTTCCCTATGGTAGTATTTCGAGGACATGTCCAACTCAGTGAACCTCGCGGCGCTGCTCGCCGCGCTCGGCGGTGTGCTGCAGGGCAGCTTCGCCCTTCCCATGAAGCGCATGGAGAACCGGTGGCGTTGGGAGAATACATGGCTGATCTATTCCATCGTCGGCCTGATCATCTTCCCCTGTTGCCTTGCCTACCTCACCATGCCATCGCTCACGGAAGTCTACGGCGTCCCGGCCTCGTCCAGCATCGCGCTCGTCGCGCTCTTCGGTCTCGGCTGGGGACTGGGCTCGACCCTGTTTGGCCTCGGCATCAGCCGGGTGGGCATGGCGCTGGGCTTTGCCATCATCCTGGGGCTTACCAGTTCGTTCGGCAGCTTGCTGCCGCTGCTCATACAGACTCCCGCCGAGTTGTTCACTAAGCGCGGTTTCATGCTCGCGGTTTCCCTGGTGCTGGTGATCATCGGCATCATCCTGCTGGCGAATGCAGGCTCGCGGCGCGACAAGGAACGGAAGGTGCGCGCCGGCGGCATCGAGCCGGGCGCGTTCCGGGTGGGTATGATTATCTGCATCGCTTCCGGCATCCTGTCGCCCATGCTGAACTTCAGCTTCGTATTCGGCAAGGCCGTGCAGGACGCCGCGGTGACCTTCGGCGCGCGCCCGGACCTCGCCTCCAACGCCATATGGGCGCCGGCGCTGGCGGGAGGCTTCCTGCCCAATGCGCTCTACCCGCTCTACCTGCTGGGCAAGAAGACCTGGGGGAACTTCGTCTTCTCCGGAGCCGCGTTCTGGTGCTTCCTCGGCGCTTCGGTCATGGGCCTGTTGTGGTACGGCGGCATCAGCCTTTACGGCGTGGGCGCGGCCATGATGGGGCCGCTCGGGGCGGTGCTGGGCTGGCCCATCTTCATGTCGATGAATATCATCGTCGCCAACGTGCTCGGCTTCCTGACCGGTGAGTGGGCGGGCACAAGCTCGAAGGTGAGGGGCCTGTCCTGGGGCGGCATCGCCGTACTGGTGGTTGCGATCGTCGTGGTGGCTCTCGCCGGCCAAGTCTGATCAGGGATCTCTCACCGCCCGAAAGCTGCTGAAGTTGTGCGCCTTGCCGTGTACCACGACGCGCAGCACGCAGCGGACCACCTGAAACAGACCTGGGAATTAGGTCCTATCTTACCAATGCGGGCCGGGAGGAGGAGTATACTCTCAGTTTCCCAGGAGTTCAGAACCGAACATGAATCGAAGGCAATTCCTCACCACTCTCTCGGCCGCTCCCGCTGCGGCTTCTGTCATTCCCGCGGCGCAGTCAAGTCCATCGGGCTTTCTTACGGAATCGGTCATCGGCAGCCGTCCGGTCGTGGTCGTCGCGAACGACAAGCTGGAATTGGCTGTCGCGAAACAGGGTGGAGCCATGATCCGGCTGCTGTTGAAGGGCGACTCCGAGGGGCTCAGCCCGTTTGGCAACTTCGACCGCTTGAGTTACCTCACAGACCAACAGAAGTCCCGCGGTCCGCTCGGCCATTTCGTCTGCGTGGACGGCTTCGGGCCGGTCTCGCAGGAGGAGCGCAGCTGGACTGGTCGCACACGGAGAGGCACAAACGCACCCTTGGGAATCCCTTGCCTCCGGGAAGGAGGGCGCCGCGGCCACGGTGACGTTCTCAGTCAAGCTGCCGCTGCTGCAACAGGTTCTGGCGCGGTCGATGCAGATGGTGGACGGCGAGAACGTGATCTACATCGACAGCGAACTCCAGAGCA
>CAWCTD010000002.1:0-3714 GCA_963798455.1 Bryobacterales bacterium | reverse complement strand
CATTCTGGCGGCCGTCTTGTCCGAGGCCAACTCGTCCTTCTCCATCGTCGCCCAAGTGCCCTCCGCAGCGAGGTTGAAGGTGGCGTCCTGCAGGTCGATCCACTGGTCGCGGGGGAGGGCCTCACAGCCGGGCGGCGGCGGTGAGCTGGTGCGGCCCATGCCGATGGTGCGGCGCTCGAAGGCGGCCAGCGGACCGCCCTCCGAGATCATCGTGACGCCGGCGGACTTCGCGATCTCGAGGAAGGTCCGGCAATTCTGCACGTAGTCGGCTGGCCCGGGCCAGGAGAGCTTCTCCCGCGCCGCCTGGTCCTGGAACTCGTACCAGCGCGTGGCCCAGACGTAGCGCAGGGGCAGGCGGGCCACCTGGACGCGCTGCAAGACGGCCGGATCATCCTTCACCGCCGCCTCCGCCTGATCCAGCAGCTTGTCGGCCTTCGCCAGCATCGCCATGTTCAGGAACTCCGCCGTCGGCGAACTGCCGCAGGTGAGGTACGTGTTCTTGGCCTCCGCCTCGTCATGGATCAGCTTGATGTACTCCAACATCGGCGTGGCGGCCGCGCCGTAGTAGCCGTTGACGAACTCGCGAACCAGCGCCTGGTCATCGAGCCGCGGATTCCAGAGCGACTTGGCCAGCACCCAGGCCTTCAGTTCGGCGAACTCGGCCCCGAGCGAGGTGTACGCGCCCTGCTCGAAGATCCCCCGCACGCCGTGGTCCACGAAGAAGCGGATGTTGGGGCCCAACACGCGCAGGTTGGGATGCGGCTGGATGTAGTGGCCGAAGTTGGTGGTGTAGTCCCAGATGTAAAGGCGCTGGCAGAGCTTCGACCAGCCGCGGATGTCGTCCGCGAACTTCCGGTTGCTCTGGGCGGTCAGCGGGTGGGCAAAGTCGCACTCGATGCTGCACAGCCGAACGATGACGTTGGGCAGCGGCTTGACATGCCGCGGGGGCTTGCGGGTGTACTGGTAGGCGAGGGTGTCAATCGCCACGTGGGGGTACTGCTTGCCGACCTCGGCGGCCACGTAGTTGACCAGGTGCAGCAGCGGCCCCGCCGGCGACCCTTCCTCCTCCTCCAGCTTCTTGCAGTTGGCGCACAGGCAGTGGTTGTCGCAGTCGTTCTGCGAGACCGAGATGATCTGCGCGTTGGGGTCTTCGCGGAGGTAAGCCAGCACCTTGGCGGTGATGAGCTTCTTGACGGCCTCGTTGGTGACGCACACCTGGGCGTAACCGTCGAGGCGCTGGCCGTTGACCTCGCTGAAGTACTCCGGATGCTCCTTGAAGTAGGTTGCCGGCGGGACCAGCATGGCGAAGGTGTGCACGAAGAAGGGCCCGCCGTACCTGACCTTGCCGCCGTGCTTGTCCTCCAGGCGCTCGGAGTTGCCGTTGGACTTGTTGCGTGCCGCCCAGTCGCCGTCAAAGGCGTCCATCCAGAAGGACTCCCGGTACTCCAGCGGCGGCACGTAGCGCACGTGCTGCTCGGGGACGGTGAGGTCCGGGAGACTGGGGATGGTGCTGACCTTCGAGGACCACCAGCGGCAGCCCACGGCATCTTCGAGGAAGGAGTAGACGGCATACAGCGTGCCGCGGGGGCGGTCGCCGGCGAAGAGCAGATTCTCGCCCACCGTCTCGATGACGATGCCGTCGGGCTTCAGACCCTCCAGGTTCAGGTTCGGAGCGACTTGACTCGCCACGCGTCCCGGTCCGACCAGCAGCAGCGGACCCGCGGGCGTCTCGGCGGTGGTCTTGACCGGGAAGTCCGCACCCGTCACCTGCTTGAGGAAAGCCGCAAGCTCCTCGGCGGCGTGTTTCTCCGCCGCGATGGCGTCAGGATCCACGACGATTGTATAGCGGGTCTTCCCGCCGGCCGCCAGCCGCAGGGGCGCCGCAAGGGCCGTCGAAGCGAGAGAGATGGCCAACAGAACGACAAGGCAGAGTGGGGCGTGGCGAAACATCGGTGCGTGAACCTCCACAGAATACAGCAGGGGCAGCGGGATGTGAGGATGCCGACCGCCTGACGGCGAGAACGGACCAGCACAGGTCCGCCACCCGCGTCAGGAACGATCCATGGTGGGACCAACTCGCACGAGCAGAAGCCCCAATCTACAACTGACGGCCAGCCTGTTCAATGCGCTGGGAGGCGGGCCGGGGCCACCAGGGCAATGCGGTTTTCATTGCCTGTCAATGAATCGGACCCTCGGATGTCCGCGTTGCACCGGCCCCCGACCGCTGATGGGTCCTTCCCGGACAATTCCGTCGTGCTGTCAGGGCAATTTAGAAATGTCACATCGCGAGCAACTTAGAAATGTCATACTGGTGACCTTTCTGAGGGCACGATGGGGAAGCTGCGTCTGAGTAGGAAAGAGCGTCTCAGGCTGGAAGTGCTGTTGAAGGTGCAAAAGGGCGGGATCAGCTTGGCGAAGGCTGCCGGGCTGTTGAATGTGAGTTATCGGCAGGTCTTGCGGATCTGGCAACGGTTCGGGGCGGAAGGCAGCCAGGGATTAAAGCACGGGCTTCGCGATCAACCGTCCAATCGGCAGATTGACCTGGGACGTCGGGAACGGGTGCTGGAACTGTATCAGATGAAATATGGGGACTTCGGTCCCACCCTGGCGCTTGAATATCTGCGGAAAGTGGACGGCGAGGATTTGAGCAAGGAGACGCTCCGGGGCTGGTTGATCGGTGCGGGGTTGTGGCGGCCGCGTCGCCGTGGCTCTCCGCACCGCGAATGGCGCGAGCGTCGGGCGCACTGGGGCGAACTGGTCCAAATGGATGGTTCGGAACACGACTGGTTCGAGGGCCGTCGGGATCGGGCGTCCCTGATGGTGCTGATCGACGACGCCACGAATTGGACACACGCGAAGTTCTTCGAGAGCGAAACGACGGCGGCCGCGATGACCGTGTTTCAGGAGTATGTGGGGTACTACGGATTGCCGCGGGCGCTGTACGTGGATCGGGACAGTATTTACGAAACGACCCGGGATTCCACGGTGGATGAGGCGTTACGTGATGCGTCGCCGCTGACGCAGTTTGGCCGGGCCATGAAGGAACTGGAGGTGGACTTGATCCTGGCACACAGCCCGCAAGCGAAGGGGCGCGTGGAGCGTCGCCACGGAGTGTTTCAGGACCGGCTTGTGAAGGCGCTGCGGCTGAAGAAGATCCGGGCGCTCGATGTGGCGAACCGGTATTTGGACGACGAGTTCCTTGACGACTTGAACGAACGTTTTCACGTGGAGGCGCGATCGCCGACAGACCTGCATCGCTCTGTGCCGCGCGGCCTGAAGCTGGAACACGTGTTGTGCTACCAGGAGGAACGATCGGTGCAGAACGACTGGACGGTGTCCTGGTGCAGCCGGATCCTCCAGCTTGGGGCAAGGCACCAACGACTGGGCCTGGCCAAAAAGAAAATACTTGTGAGTGAGCTCCTGGACGGCACGTTGCGGCTGACGTATCGGGAGGAAAACCTGGAATGGCGAGAGCTACCAGCCCGCCCGGAGAAGCTTCGCGAAAGACGAACGGAGCAGGAACCCACCAAGCCGCCTTACAAGCCCGCAGCGACGCACCCGTGGAGACGGAGCCGCCCGCGCCGCTAGGCTCCCTGGGTGGGGGCCGGGCTCCGCTCCGGCTCGCTGCGCTCGCCTCCGCGGAGCCCGGCCCCCACCCAGAATGTGACATTTCTATCTTGCCATACCCTGTGACATTTCTACTTTGCTCCGACA
>CAWCTD010000001.1:0-47038 GCA_963798455.1 Bryobacterales bacterium | reverse complement strand
TCTCGGTGGCGCGGCCCTCCACGCCCGTGCTGAAGCGCGGCAACGGGGTTGCCCCGGCGAGGGAAGCCATCAACGGCGCGTACGTTTTCAGACCGTTCCGGAGGAACGGGAAACGGAAGCTCGTGCTGGTGGTCTGCGGCGGGCAGGTCATGGCCAACCTCCTGGGGGTTTCCTGGAGATCGAGGAGACAGCGGAAATGTCGCAAAGATCGTCGCCGTCACTTCGCCGCAGCTATACGAGGAGTTGCGGCAGCGCGACCCAAACAAAGCCAGCGAGGTCCTCTCCGACGAAGAACGGCAGTACGTGGTCACGTTCCACAACGGCTGGCCGGGATTCCCTCTACCCGTTCCTGCTGCCGGCGGATTACACTAAGCGGGCTTTCGGGATGAAGAAGCCTCCAAGGTCCGGGAGGCCCCACGAGATCTACCAGCACGCGGGCTTCGATCCCGCGGGGCTTCGAGAGAGAACTGAAGCGGCTTGAAATAGGCCCCGGCGCAGCTTACTTCTGGCGCAGGTAGGAATCGTCGCCCGTAATCCAGTCCTGGCGGACCGGGGAGAAGATCTCGATGATCACGGTATCTTCGAGAGCTTCGTTGCCGTGTGGGACATCCGGCGGCACGACGACCATGTCGCCGGCCTTCATCACGAACTCCTCCGTGCCACAGGTCATGCGCACCGATCCGGACGCGACCGTGGTGATCTGATCGTTCGCGTGGTGGTGCATGGCCACCTTGTTGCCTTTGTCGAAGCGGAAGCGCGCCAATGTGATCATCTTCCCGTGCAGCGCCTTGCGCCCGGCGAGTGGGTTCAGGATGTCTTCTTTGATCGTGTTCCAAGTATGAATGTCCATGGCGGCATTGTAGCAAAATCAGCGGCCGCGCTCTTTGTCAGTCAGCCACCCTCGCCCGGCTTGCCGCCTGCTACGATAAGAAACTAGCCTGACCCCTTCGTCTTATGTCCCTGCGCTTCTACAACACGCTCACCAGAACGTCGAGGAGTTCGCGCCCCTCGACGGCAACACCGTCCGCATGTACACCTGCGGCCCGACCGTCTGGAACTACGCCCACATCGGCAACCTGCGTACCTTCACCTTCCAGGACATCCTGCGCCGCTGGCTGCGCTATCGCGGCTTCCGCCTCGACCACGTCATGAACCTCACCGACGTGGACGACCGCATCATCCAGCAATCCGTCGCCGCCGGCAAGTCCATCGGCGAGTACACCGAGGTCTACGCCCAGGCCTTCCTGGAGGACGCCGCCGCCCTGCGCCTCGAGCGCCCCGAGCGCATCGTCAAGGCCACCGACCACATCGACGACATGGTCGCGCTCATCCAGCGGCTCGCCGCGAGCGGCCACACCTACGTGAGCGACGGCTCGGTCTACTTCCGCATCTCCACCTTTCCCGGCTACGGCAAGCTCTCGCACACCGACTTCAGCGGCATCCTCGACGGCGCCCGCGTCGACACCGACAAGTACGACAAGGAGAACGCCCGCGACTTCGTGCTCTGGAAAGCCCGCAAGGAGGGCGAGCACTACTGGGACACGCCGCTCGGCCCCGGCCGCCCCGGCTGGCACATCGAGTGCTCCGCCATGTCGATGAAGTACCTCGGCGAGACGCTCGACATCCACGCCGGCGGCATCGACCTCACCTTCCCGCACCACGAAAACGAGATCGCCCAGTCGGAGGCCGCCACCGGCAAGCCCTTCGCCCGCTTCTGGCTGCACTCCGAGCACCTCATGGTCGACGGACAGACCATGTCCAAGTCGCTCGGCAACTTCTACACCCTGCGCGACCTCCTGGAGAAAGGCTGGCCGCCCGAGGTCGTGCGCTACCTGCTCGCCTCCGTGCCGTACCGCAAGCAGCTCAACTTCACCTTCGACGGCCTGAAGAGCGCCGCCACCGCCATCGAGCGCCTGCGCAACTACAAGCTGCGCCTGGAAACCGAGCGCTTCCCCGAAGGCGACGACGATAAGCTCGCCTCGCGCGCCGGCCTCGCGCTGCGGCAATTCGAGGAGAGCCTGGACGACGACCTCAACACCGCCGAGGCCCTGGCCGCGGTCTTCGAGTACGTCCGCGAAACCAACACGGCCATGGACGCCGGCGAGTTCCGCCAGGGCAACGTCCCCGGCGCCCAGGACCTGATCACGCGCTTCGACGGCGTCTTCGATGTGCTCCGCAGGATCCACTACGTGGCGCCGCAGCCTGCGCACTTGACGTTCACGGGCTTCACCCCAACAGTCACGGTCTCAATCTCAGATGAGGCGGTCGAATCCCTTATCGCCGAGCGCACAGCCGCCCGCAAAGCCCGCGACTTCGCCCGCGCCGACAAGATCCGCGCCGAGCTCCTGGAAAAGGGTGTAATCCTCGAAGATACTAAGGACGGCATCCGCTGGAAGAGAAAGTAACGTGAAGATACAAACCAAGGCTGTTCATGCCGGCGACCGGAAGAAAGCGCCGGCCGAGATCCCCGTCACCACGCCCATCTACACCGCGGCCACTTTCATCAGCGAGAAGACCGAGCAGCTCGACCGCATCTTCGCCCACGAGCTGGAAGGTTACTCCTACGCGCGCTACGGCAACCCCACCGCCACCGGGCTCGAGGAACTGGTCACCTCGCTCGAAAACGGCCACGGCTCGCTGGCCTGCGCCTCCGGCATGTCGGCCCTCGAGATCGCCGTTCTTACCGCCCTGAACGGACGGCCGAAGTCGGTCGTATCCGCCGACGCGCTCTACGGCGCAACCATCAACCTCTTTCTGAGGATCTTCGAGCCGCTCGGCGTGAAGGTGCGCTACGTCGATATCTGCGACCTGGATGCGCTCGCCCGCGCCATTGACGAGGAAAAGCCCGGCTGCGTGCTCATGGAGACCATCTCGAACCCCTGCCTGCGCGTGGGCCCCATCGACCACATCGCGGAGTTGACTCGCGCCGCCGGCGCGGCGCTCATCGTGGACAACACGTTCGCCACGCCGCTGCTAGTGCGCCCGCTGGAGCTGGGGGCTAACTTCGTAGTGCATAGCCTGACCAAGTACCTGGCCGGGCACGGCGATGTGCTCGGCGGCATCGTGGTCTCGGATGAGGCACATTACGAATGGATGCGTACGCTGGCCCGCACCTACGGGCCTCTGCTGGGGCCTTTCGAGAGCTATCTGGCCATGCGGGGGATCAAGACCTTCCCCCTGCGCATGGAGCGGCAGTGCGGCAACGCCGCGTGCACCGCGGCCTGGCTGCGGGACGACCGGCGCATAGAGCGCGTCATCTATCCCGACGATCCGGCGCACCCCGACAGCGACAACGTGAAGCGGCTCTTCTCGCCCGGCCTGGCCGGAGCCATGGTCAGCTTCGCCGTGAAGGGCGCCGGCCGCCAGGAGATCTTCGAGTTCATGGACCGCCTGAAGCTCGTCGTGCGCGCCACCTCGCTCGGCGACGTACACACCATGATGTTGTACCCGGTGATCAGCTCCCACCGCGAGATGCCGCCCGCCGAGCGCGAGCGCCTCGGCATCACCGAGAACTTAGTGCGCCTCTCCGTGGGAATCGAGGACTCGGAGGACATCCAGGCGGACCTCAACCAGGCCCTCGCCTAGCTCGACCTCCACAATCTGGTTGGGCTCCCTTTTCCGGGCCAGGGCAACCTTCAGGTAGTTGGTGGTGAGGGCCGTCGCGCCGTCCTCGATCGTTACCGCCGAGAGCCGCTTGCCGATCATGCCGCGGCGGAAATCGAGGTTCTTCCGTGCTGCCAGCTCGCGCAGGACCCGGTTTCTTCGCTTGCGCTCCCGGATCGGCACCGGATCAGGCATCGTGGCCGCCGGCGTTCCCGGACGCTCCGAGTAGGTGAAGACATGCAAGTACGTAAACGGCAGGCCCTCGATGAACGCTCGGGTCTCCTCGAACTCGGCCTCCGTCTCGCCGGGGAAGCCCACCATCACGTCCGCGCCGATGGCCGCCTCCGGCATCCACTGGCGCGCCTTCACGATGCGGTCCGCGTAGTGTCTCGCGCGGTACCATCGCCGCATGCGGCGCAGCACCGCGTCCGAGCCCGATTGCAGCGGCGCGTGTACGTGCTGCGCGATGCGCGGCGACGAGGTCATAACCCCCAACAGGTCGTCCGTGAGGTCCATCGGCTCGACCGAGCTCAGCCGCAGCCGCTCGATCCCGGTCTGGGCCAGCAGCCTGCGCATCAGGTCAGCCAGCCGCATACGGAGGCCCGGCTCGCGTCCCCACCTGCCCAGGTTCACGCCGCTCAATACCACTTCGCGGTAGCGCGCGGCGAGCTCGCGCACCTGTTCCACCACCCGGTCCGGCGGCGTGCTGCGGCTGGGCCCGCGCACGGAGGGGATAATGCAGAACGTGCAGCGGTTGTTGCACCCGTCCTGGATCTTGAGGTTGGGCCGCGTCCGGTGGCACAGGCTTTCAGCCTGTGGCTCACCATGAACACCCACAATCTCCGGAATCCTCATCTTGTCGGTGTTGCCCACAACCCACAACACGCCGGGCAGGGCGGCTGCCTCCTCGGGCACGCGTTGCGCATAACAGCCGGTGACCAGGATTCGCGCCGCTGGGTTTTCGCGGCGCACGCGCCGCACCTCCCGCCGCACGTCATCGTCCGCCGAAGCCGTCACGGTGCAGGTGTTCAGGATGACCAGATCGGCCTCCGCGTAGTGCCGCACTGCCTCGCAGCCCGCGTGCGCCAGCGCCGAGCCCAGCTCCGAGCCGTCGGCCTGCGTCGCCCTGCAGCCGAAATTGCGAATGAAGAACCTCATGCCCCTTTCCCTATGGTAGTATTTCGAGGACATGTCCAACTCAGTGAACCTCGCGGCGCTGCTCGCCGCGCTCGGCGGTGTGCTGCAGGGCAGCTTCGCCCTTCCCATGAAGCGCATGGAGAACCGGTGGCGTTGGGAGAATACATGGCTGATCTATTCCATCGTCGGCCTGATCATCTTCCCCTGTTGCCTTGCGTACCTGACGATTCCCTCGCTGAGGGAAGTGTACAGCGTCGCGCCCTCATCCAGCATCGCGCTCGCCGCCGTCTTCGGTCTCGGCTGGGGATTGGGCTCCACCCTGTTTGGCCTCGGCATCAGCCGGGTGGGCATGGCGCTGGGCTTTGCCATCATCCTGGGGCTTACCAGTTCGTTCGGCAGCTTGCTGCCGCTGCTCATACAGACTCCCGCCGAGTTGTTCACTAAGCGCGGTTTCATGCTCGCGGTTTCCCTGGTGCTGGTGATCATCGGCATCATCCTGCTGGCGAATGCAGGCTCGCGGCGCGACAAGGAACGGAAGGTGCGCGCCGGCGGCATCGAGCCGGGCGCGTTCCGGGTGGGTATGATTATCTGCATCGCTTCCGGCATCCTGTCGCCCATGCTGAACTTCAGCTTCGTATTCGGCAAGGCCGTGCAGGACGCCGCGGTGACCTTCGGCGCGCGCCCGGACCTCGCCTCCAACGCCATATGGGCGCCGGCGCTGGCGGGAGGCTTCCTGCCCAATGCGCTCTACCCGCTCTACCTGCTGGGCAAGAAGAAGACCTGGGGGAACTTCGTCTTCTCCGGAGCCGCGTTCTGGTGCTTCCTCGGCGCTTCGGTCATGGGCCTGTTGTGGTACGGCGGCATCAGCCTTTACGGCGTGGGCGCGGCCATGATGGGGCCGCTCGGGGCGGTGCTGGGCTGGCCCATCTTCATGTCGATGAATATCATCGTCGCCAACGTGCTCGGCTTCCTGACCGGTGAGTGGGCGGGCACAAGCTCGAAGGTGAGGGGCCTGTCCTGGGGCGGCATCGCCGTACTGGTGGTTGCGATCGTCGTGGTGGCTCTCGCCGGCCAAGTCTGATCAGGGATCTCTCACCGCCCGAAAGCTGCTGAAGTTGTGCGCCTTGCCGTGTACCACGACGCGCAGCACGCGAGCGGACCACCTGAACGGACCTTCGAAATAGGTCCTATCTTACCAATGCGGGCCGGGAGGAGGAGTATACTCTCAGTTTCCCAGGAGTTCAGAACCGAACATGAATCGAAGGCAATTCCTCACCACTCTCTCGGCCGCTCCCGCTGCGGCTTCTGTCATTCCCGCGGCGCAGTCAAGTCCATCGGGCTTTCTTACGGAATCGGTCATCGGCAGCCGTCCGGTCGTGGTCGTCGCGAACGACAAGCTGGAATTGGCTGTCGCGAAACAGGGTGGAGCCATGATCCGGCTGCTGTTGAAGGGCGACTCCGAGGGGCTCAGCCCGTTTGGCAACTTCGACCGCTTGAGTTACCTCACAGACCAACAGAAGTCCCGCGGTCCGCTCGGCCATTTCGTCTGCGTGGACGGCTTCGGGCCGGTCTCGCAGGAGGAGCGGGCCGCTGGACTGGTCGCGCACGGAGAGGCACAAACGCACCCTTGGGAGATCCTTTCCTCCGGGAAGGAGGGCGCCGCGGCCACGGTGACGTTCTCAGTCAAGCTGCCGCTGCTGCAACAGGTTCTGGCGCGGTCGATGCAGATGGTGGACGGCGAGAACGTGATCTACATCGACAGCGAACTCCAGAGCAACCTTGCCTTTGATCACCCGGTGAACTGGGGTGAGCACTGCACATTCTCACCGCCGTTTCTGGAGCCGGAGAAGATGGTGGCCGACATGTCGGGCAGCCGTTCGCTGACACGCACGTATGCGGATGACCCCAGCGAGCGCAGGCGGCGGCTGGCGTCCAACCGCGAGTTCACCTGGCCCGTCGCGCCCTCCCGACGCGGCGGCACCCTGGATCTGCGGCCGGTTCCCGCGAACCCGGATTCCATGGACCATACAACCACGCTCATGGACAAGTCCCGCCAGCTTTGTTGGGTCACGGCCCTGAACACCACGCGGCAGTATCTGCTCGGCTACATCTTCCGACGGGAAGAGTACCCCTGGATCCAGACGTACGAAGGCTACTATCCGAATCCAACCATGATTCGCGCGCTCGAGTTCTCCACGCAGCACTTTGGTCTGCCCCGGCGAACGGTGATCGACATGAATTCGTTGTTCGGGACGCCCCTGTACCGATGGCTGCCGGCGAAATCGAAGATCACCAGCCGATTCCTGATGTTCTACACCAAGACGCCGGCGGGGATGTCCAAAATCGATGACGTCACGCTGGAAGGCGGGCGTATCACGGTGGAAGACCGGGCCGCCGCGCAGCGGGTGACGCTCGCCGCGTCGTTGCCTTTGTAGAGCCGGATATGACCCCCGGAGCCTCCGAGACTCGCAGGGCCGAAGCTGGGCTGAGGATCGTGGTGTTCGGCGAAGTGCTTTGGGACTGCTACAGGGACCACCAGACGCTGGGAGGCTCGCCGTTGAACTTCGCCGTGCACGCCGCGCGTCTGGGGTGTCGTCCTGCCTTGGTCAGCGCAGTTGGGGAAGACTCGCTCGGGAAGACGGCAAGGGCGCGCATCCTCGAACTGGGCGTGCCGGACGCGTTTCTCGATACGACGCCTCTGGTCGCCACCGGGCGCGTGTCGGTCGAGGTGGACGAGCGGGGACAGCCTGCGTTCACCATCCACCGGCCGGCCGCGTACGACGCGGTGAAATTGAGCGCGACACAGTTGCGCGAACTGTCAGACTGGGGACCTGCCTGGCTCTACTATGGCACGCTCTCAAGCATGGCCCAACGGCCGAAAGAAGCGCTGCTGCAACTGATGGAAGCGCTCCCCAACGCCCGGAGATTCTACGATGTCAATCTGCGGGAGGCCTCCTACACGCCGGAACTGGTAAGCGACTTGATGGCGCGCGCAAACGTGGTGAAGCTCAACGCGGATGAGATGCGGACCATCGCCTCGCTCGACGGCCTGCCTTGCGGCTGCATCGAGGAGTTCTGCCGCGCGGGCCGGACCCGCTACGGCTGGGAGACGGTCGCGGTGACCATGGGCGAGCACGGCTGCGGGCTGTGGATGAACAACCAGTACGAGGAGGTCGCGGGATACGCCGTAGAAGTGGCGGACACGGTGGGCGCGGGCGATGCGTTTGCCGCAGCTTTCGTCCACGGGCTGTCGCAGGGCTGGGGCCTGCGCGAGATCGGTGAATTCGCGAACAAGGTGGGAGCCATTGTCGCCAGCCGGCCCGGCGGCACCCCAGACTGGACCGTCGAGGAAGCACTCGGGATAATCAGGTGATCTTATGGATTCGATAGAGACGCACACTCACAAGCTGAATGCGTACCTCCTTCGCAGTACTTTGGTGGCTGCGCTGGGCGGGCTGCTGTTCGGGTTCGACACGGCGGTAATCTCGGGCGCGACCCGGGCGCTGAGCGCGGCGTACCAGCTTTCACCGGGCATGCTCGGCTTCACCGTGTCGAGCGCCCTTTGGGGCACGGTGCTCGGTTCGTTGTTCGCTGGATATCCCAGCGACCGCTACGGACGCCGGGCCGCCCTGCGGGCGCTGGCCGTGTTCTATGTGGTTTCAGCGGCCGGGTGCGCGCTGGCCTGGAACTGGTACGCCCTGGTCGCATTCCGGGTGGTGGGCGGCCTGGCGATCGGGGGTTCCTCGGTGATCGGGCCGATGTACATCGCCGAGATCGCCCCGGCCGCGAAGCGGGGCCGCCTGGTGGCGCTGTTCCAGTTCAACGTTGTGCTTGGAATCCTGCTGGCGTACTTCTCGAACTACCTCGTAGGGCTGGGGGGCTTCGGCGCCGCCGAGTGGCGCTGGAAACTGGGAGTGGCCGCCGCGCCGGCGGTCTTGTTCTTCTTTGCCCTGTTCAGCATTCCGCAGAGCCCTCGCTGGCTTGTCCGCCGAGGCTTCCAGGCAGAGGCGCGAGAAGTGCTGGCGAGGGCCGGCGAGCGGGATGCCGATCGCGAAATCCAGGAGATCCTGTCCAGCGTGACGAGCGAGCAGACCCAGCACGGCGAGCGACTGTTCCAGCGAAGATACCGCCTGCCGATCTTTCTGGCCGTCTCGATCGGGATGTTCAACCAGCTTGCCGGCATCAACGCGATTCTTTACTACCTGAACGATATTTTCGAGCGAGCGGGCTTCAGTAAGGTGTCGAGCGATTTGCAGGCGGTTGCGATCGGCTTCACCAACCTGGTGTTTACCTTGATCGCCATGGGCCTCATCGACCGGTTGGGCAGGAAGAAGCTCTTGCTCGTAGGTGCGTGCGGGACGGGGGCCTGTCTCGCCGGGGTGGCCGTCGTCTTCTTCACCGGCCGGCACCAGGCCGCGCTCGTCTGGCTGCTGGTGACCTATATCGCCTTCTTTGCGTTCTCGCAAGGATCCGTGATCTGGGTCTATCTGAGCGAGGTGTTCCCCAACCTTGTGCGCGCCAAGGGCCAGAGCCTGGGCAGCTTCACACACTGGTTCATGAACGCTCTTATTTCCGGCGTGTTCCCACTGATGGCGGCGTCCTCCGGCGGGGCGCCGTTCGCCTTCTTTGCGCTGATGATGGTGGCGCAGTTCGTCGTGGTGCTGTTCATCTATCCCGAAACCAAGGGCGTCTCCCTGGAAGACATGGAACGGAAGATGGGGGCCCGCTGAACCGCGGTTTGGTCAGGTCTTGAGCTTTCGGATCTGGATGGGCTTGCGGCCGCGGGGCGCGGGCTGGAACATGTCCTTCCTGGTCAGACCCAGCTCCCTGGCCGCGGCGATGGACCAGTCTATAGGGTTGATCCTGGCGCCCTGGCTGCTGGCGCCGAAGCTGAACCTGATGCCTTCCGACTTGGCCATTTGGAGGAAGGTCATCGTGGGCAGCTTGACGCTGGAGTCGATCTCCACCGCCGTGCCGGTATCCTTGAGCGTCTGGATGACCCGGCGCATGCGTTGCTCGGTCCACATCTGTTCCAACTGAGCGTTGAACTTGCGCGTCACCCACATCGGGTGCGACCAGATGTCGAGCGGCGTCGTTTCCAGGATCTCGACGATCCAGTCGACGTACCACTTCATGAACGCTTCGGGATCGCCGCCGGGGTCGTAACCAGGGCCGAAGGCCTTGATGCGCTTCCCGGTGGCGTCGCGCACCGTCCAGGAATCCGTGAGGACGTAGTCGAGCTGGGAGAATACTTCCTTGGAGAAGCACGGAACCCAGTCGATCCACTCCGCCTGAACGCCGATGTAGACGCCCTTGCCCCTGAGCTTCTCGATCCATCCCAACAGTTCCTTGTCGTTGGACAGGACCACCGGATACTCGTTCTCCTTGGTGCCGCAATGCTCCAGGACCCCGTATTTCACGCCCCTCTCCTGGGAGGCCGCGACCACCTGGCCGATGGTCAGGGTGTTGAGATGGACGTGGTAGTCCTCAAGCGGGAAATCCAGGCCGGACGGGCCGGCTGTCTGGCTGGCTACGCCGGAGGCCAGTGAGGAGAGCGCCAGCGCCGCCGCGGCCCTTCCCACAAACTCCCGTCTAGTGTCGCTGCTCATTACGTTCTCCGCCTCCTCTGACTATACCTGGGGTGGTGGTTGCCCGTAGACTGAATGAATAGGAGGCAGAGTGGGCAAATGTTCAAGCACAATGACACGAGGATAGGCCGGCGCGGACTTCTCAAGGCGTCCGGGGCGGCCTTGGGCGGAGCGCTTCTGGCCGGCAATGCGAAGGCCGATCCAGAGCCGCAGGTGCGTAATGCGAACACTAATTCGAGTCCGTCGTCCCTAAGGATCACGGATTTGCGCGTGGCGACGGTGGTGAAACCCGGGCCGAGCCCCTGCACCATCATTCGCCTATACACCAACCAGGACGTTTATGGGCTGGGTGAAGTTCGCGACGGCGCGAGCGCCACCTATGCTCTGTTCCTCAAGAGCCGGGTCGTCGGTGAGAATCCGCTGCGGATCAACTACCTGTTTCGGAAGATCAAGCAATTCGGCGGCACGGGAAGGCAGGCGGGCGGAGTCGTGGCCATTGAAGAAGCCCTTTGGGATATCGCCGGCAAAGTCTACGGGATCCCCATATACCAGATGCTCGGTGGCAAGTTTCGCGACCGGATTCGGATTTACGCCGACACCGAGGAGTCGCGGGACATCAAGGTTTACGCACAGCGCATGAAGGCCCGCAAGGAGGAGATGGGCATCACGTGGCTGAAGATGGACCTGGGTATCAACATGGTCCAGGATATTCCCGGCACCGTGATGGCCCCTTCTGGTTTGAGCGGATGGGAGCAGAGGAATCTCGAAAGTCCGTTCGTGGGGATGGAGGTGACGGACAAGGGAATCGAGAAGCTCTGCGAGTACGTGGCGGCGATACGCGAGGCCGTTGGGATGGAGATACCCCTCTCCATGGATCACCTCGGCCACCTCGGCGTCAATTCCATCATCCGTTTGGGACGGGCTTACGAGAAATACAATCTCGAGTGGATGGAGGACGTCGTCCCCTGGCAGTATACCGAGCTGTTGCAGCGTATTACGGCGGAGAGTCCCACCCCTATACTCACCGGTGAGGACATCTATCTCAAGGAAGGTTTTATCAACCTATGCGCCAGGCACGCCATAAGCAAGATTCATCCCGATCTGTCGACGTCGGGCGGAATCCTCGAGACCCACAGGATCGGCGAGGCCGCCATGGAATACGGCGTGCCCATGGCTATGCACTATGCAGGTCTGCCGATCGGCGCCATGGCGTCGGTACATTGCGCGGCGGCCACGGAGAACTTCCTCGCTTGTGAGAATCACGCTTTGGATGTGCCCTGGTGGCAGGACCTTGTGGAAGGCGTCGAGAAGCCGATCATCAACAAGGGCTACATCACGGTTCCCGACAAGCCCGGCCTTGGCGTGACCCTCAACGAGGACGCCGTCAAGCAGCACCTGGCGCCGGGCACGGGGTTCTTCGAGCCGACTCCCCAGTGGGACCGGGAACGTTCTTCGGACAACCTCTGGAGCATGGCGCCCAGAGGGGCCTCAGACGCGGGCTGAACCCGAGCCGCCACCCGGCGCGGCCGTGATCTGCCTGAGGTCCTGGGCATTCGGGGCTCGTAGTGCGGCATCATAGAGAATCTGGTGAGAGCGGCGGATTATGAGCAAGACCTCACTCGACAAGAGCAAGATCAAAGTACTGCTGCTCGAAGGCATCCACCCCAGTGCCGTGGAGGCGTTCCGAGCGGACGGCTACACCTCGATTGAGCACCACAAGAAACCGCTTCCGGAGCCGCAGCTCATCTCCGCGCTTCGCGGCGCCTACTTCGTGGGCATCCGGTCGGCGACCAAGCTGACGGCGCCGGTGCTGGAGCAGGCGCCGCGTCTGGCCGCCATCGGGTGCTTCTGCATCGGCACGAACCAGGTGGATCTCGCGGCGGCGCAGGAACGCGGCATCCCGGTTTTCAACGCGCCTTTCTCGAACACCCGCAGCGTGGCGGAACTGGTGCTGGCGGAGATCATCCTCTTGATGCGGGGAGTCCCCTACCGCAACGCCATGGTTCACCGGGGCGGCTGGGTGAAAAGCGCCGCCGGGGCCCACGAGGTCAGGGGCAAGTGCCTGGGGATCGTGGGATACGGCCACATCGGCACGCAGGTGGGCCTGCTGGCCGAAGCGGTGGGGATGCGAGTGGTGTACCACGACATCGAGACCAAGCTGGCGCTGGGGAACGCGCAGCCGGTGGCGTCGTTGGAGGCGCTTCTGAGAACAGCCGACGTGGTCACGCTGCACGTCCCCGAAACGCCCGCGACTCGCGGAATGATCGGCGCAAGCCAACTGGCGCGGATGAAGCCGGGCTCGCGGCTGATCAACGCGGCGCGCGGCACGGTGGCGGACATCGAGGCGCTGGCAGCGGCTCTCAAGTCGGGGCACCTGGCCGGAGCGGCCGTGGACGTTTTCCCTCAGGAACCCAAGACCGAGGAAGAGACATTCGTCTCACCGCTGCGTGGAATGGACAACGTCCTGCTGACGCCCCACATCGGCGGCTCGACCGAGGAGGCGCAAGCCAACATCGGCATGGAAGTGTCGGGCAAGCTGCTGCGTTACAGCAACAACGGCTCGACGCTGACCGCGGTGAACTTTCCGGAGGTGTCGCTGCCCGAACATCCCGGCAAGCATCGCCTGCTGCACATCCACCGCAACCAACCCGGCCTGCTTTCCGAGATCAACGCGATTTTTTCGGCCCAGGGAATCAACATCGCCGGCCAGTACCTACAGACCAACGCCAGTATCGGTTACGTGGTGATCGACATCGAGACCGCGGAGCCGGACGTTTCCCTCCTGGTGAAGCGCAAGCTGGCGAAGGTCACGGGCACGATCCGCACTCGGGTGCTGTACTGAGGCGGGGGGCGGTGGACAAGACGGAGTCTTATCCCACTTCAGAACTTGTACAACGGCGTGCCGGGGGGGGGGTCAGATATCGAGAAAGTCGTCGGGGACAACCCCCGCCTGCTTCAGAATCGCGCGGAGTGTGCCTTCGAGAATGTCACCAGGATGGTCGGGAACCGTGGTGTACCGATTGGTCTTGGGGTTATACCAGATCTCATGGCTTCCGGCGGCCTGGCGGTCAAACTGGAAGTCGAAAGTCTTCAGCCTTCGAGCAACGTCGCGGTACAGGAATCCCGCGAGACGACCCATCTAGGCTGCCACGACAATCGTGTAGTCTTGGGGCTTCGCCGCTGCGGGGAGGGCCCGTTCACCTTCGCGCTCCCGGCGCGCCTCGATGAGCTTGCGGGCGACGTTCGCGGGCGATCTCAAGAGTTTCCGAAACGGTCCGGCCCTGGGCAACCAAGCCAGGCAACTCGTGAGAAGTGGCGAGAAACAGTCCTTCGGGCAACTCTTCGATTGGAACTCGAACCGCGACTTCCATGCCGCACACTATTCTACCAGCGCCGGACGCAGTGTGATCAGCCCGTCAGAACGTGTACAGCGGCGTGCCGGCGGGTGGCGGGTCGTCCTCGGGGGCGCCGGCCCCGACGAGTTGCGCTTCGGCTTCCTTGACCGGGCGAACGAACAGGCCCGTATCGCCCAGGTAGACCTCCAGGTCGGCGGGCCGCGGCAGCGAGCCCTGGATGAGCGATTCGCTGAGCGGGTCCTCGATGTACTTCTGCAAGGCCCGGCGGAGCGGCCGCGCGCCGTAACTGCGGTCGGCGCAGGTCTTCTCGAGAATGTACTTGGCCGCGTCCTCGGTGATCTGGATCTTGATCTGCTTGGAGACCAGGTTCTGGTTGATCTGTTCGACCATCAGATCGATGATCTTCAGCAGGTCGTCGTCGGCCAGCGAAGTGAACAGGATCACCTCGTCCAGGCGATTGAGGAACTCGGGATTGAAGGCCCGCTTCACCTCGGCCATGACCATGTCTTCCACCTTGGTCGGGACGCCGTCCTTGGTGGGGGCCGAGAAGCCCAAGTGCGTGCGTCTTCTCCAGGTGCCGCGCCCCCAGGTTCGAGGTCATGATGATGATGGTGTTCTTGAAGTCGATGGTGTTGCCGATGCCGTCGGTCAACTGGCCGTCCTCGAAGACCTGCAGCAGGATGTTGTAGACATCCGGGTGCGCCTTCTCGATCTCGTCGAGCAGGATCACCGAATACGGACTGCGCTTGATGCGCTCGGTGAGCTGGCCGCCCTCTTCGTAGCCGACGTAGCCGGGAGGCGAGCCGATGAGCTTGGAGACCGAGTGCTTCTCCATGAACTCGGACATGTCGAAGCGGACCAGCGACTTCTCGCTGCCGAACAGGAACTCGGCCAGCGCGCGCGCGACCTCGGTCTTGCCCACGCCGGTCGGCCCCAGGAACAGGAACGACCCGGCGGGCCGCTTGGGCGATTTCAGCCCGGCGCGCGAACGGCGGATGGCGCGTGCCAGCGCGCCGATGGCCTTCTCCTGGCTGATGACGCGCTTGTGCAGCTCCTCCTCGATGCGGATGAGCTTGGCGACTTCCTCCTCGCGGATGGCGGTCATCGGAACGCCGGTCCAGCGCGCCACCACGTCCTCGATGTCGTCCTTGGTGACCACGCCGGTGGAGGTGTCGTCCAGGTTGTACTTCTCGCGCAACTGCCGCAGGCTCTCGCGCTCCTTGCGCTCCTCGTCGGAATAGAAGCGCGCCTTCTCGAACTCGTGGTTGGCGATGGCGTTCTCCATGCGGTGCACGATGAACTTGATGCGCTTCTGGATCTCGGCCACCTCGTCGGGCAGGGTGGTCTGGCGCAGCTTGACACGCGCGCCCGCCTCGTCGATCAGGTCGATGGCCTTGTCCGGAAGGAAGCGGTCGGGGATGAAGCGGCTGGAGGCGTAGACGGCGGTCTCGATGGCTTCGTCGGTGTAGGCCACGGCGTGGAACTTCTCGTAGCGCTCCTTGATGCCGAACAGCACCTTGACGGCGTCGGCTTCCGTCGGCGGGATGACCTTCACGGCCTGGAAGCGGCGCTCGAGCGAGCGGTCCTTTTCGATCGACTTGCGATACTCGCCGGGCGTGGTGGCGCCGATGCACTGCACCTCGCCGCGTGACAGCGCGGGCTTGAGAATGTTGGCGGCGTCCAGCGAGCCTTCGGCCGAGCCCGCGCCCACCAGCGTGTGCAGCTCGTCGATGAAGATGATGGCGTTCTGGTTCTCCATCAGCTCCTTCATGATGGTCTTCAGGCGCTCCTCGAACTGGCCGCGGTACTTGGTGCCGGCGACGATGAGCGAAAGGTCCAGCGCCAGGATGCGCTTGTCGGCCAGGAAGCTGGGCACGTCGCCATCGGCGATTCGCTGGGCCAGGCCCTCGACGATGGCGGTCTTGCCGACGCCCGGCTCGCCGATCAGCACGGGGTTGTTCTTGGTGCGGCGGCACAGGATCTGCACGACGCGCTCCAGTTCGCCCTCGCGGCCGATCAGCGGATCGAGCACGCCGTCCACGGCGGACTGCGTCAGATCGCGGCTGAACTCGGTCAGCAGCGAGCTTTCCTTGGGCCGGCTGGTGGTCATCTTCTCCGATGAAGTGCGGGCGATCTCCTCACGGACCTGCGACAGGCGCAGGCCGCGCTCGTGAAGGATCTCCGCCGCGAAGCACTTCTCCTCGCGCAGCAAACCCAGCAGCAGGTGCTCGGTTCCGATGTGCTTGTGATTGAGGCGCTCGGCCTCCTCGGCGCCGTAGGCCAGCACGCGCTTGCACTCATGGCTCAGCGGCAGATCCACCGATGTGGAAACCTTCTCCCGGACGGTGGTGTGAGACTCCACCTGCTTGCGGATCGACTCGATGGCGGCGTGCGAGCGCAGGAACCGGTTGGCCAGCGCCTTGTCCTCGCGGAGCAGACCCAGCAGCAGGTGCTCCGTCTCGATGTACGGGCTGCCGAACTGGCTGGCCTCGTACCTGGCGAAAAAAATGACCCTGCGAGCCTTCTCCGTGTACCTCTCAAACATAAGCTTTCCCTTCCTCCAACAAACAGGGAGACAGCGTCCCTCCTTCGAGCTTCAAGACCCGGTCGCAACGGCCGGCGAACGAGAGATTGTGGGTCACGTAGACCGATGTGAGCCCGTGCGAGCGGTGCATGTCGTCCAGGAGTTCCAAGATCATGCCGCCGGTGCGGACGTCCAGGTTGCCGGTGGGCTCGTCAGCAAAGAGAAACTCGGGATTGCCCACCAGGGCTCTGGCCAGCACCACGCGCTGCTGTTCGCCACCGGACAATTCTCCGGCCCGATGCGAGGCGCGGGCGCGCAACCCCACCTCCTCCAGCCGTGCCATGGCCGCCTGCCGCGCCTCAGCGCGGGCAGAGCCGCGGACCAGCAGGGGCATCATGACGTTTTCCAGGGCGGTGAACTCCGGCAGCAAATAATGAATCTGCCATACAAAACCTATCGACCGGTTGCGAAGATCCGCCAGGTCGGAATCGCCCATCTTGGTGATTTCTCTGTCCCCGAAATAGATGGCGCCGCTGGAAGGCCGGTCCAACCCCCCCAGCAGGTGCAGCAGGGTGGACTTGCCCGCACCGGACTCGCCGACCACAGCCAACTTCTCGCCCCTGGCCACCTCCAGGTTGAGGCCGTCGAAGACAACCAGGGTGCCGTCCCCGGAGCGGTAGCGCTTGGAAAGACTGGCGGCCCGGATGGCTGTCTGCTCCGCCGGCAACATGCGACCATACCCTCTATTCTTTACGCTAGCATGGCTGGCCGCGAACTGTCCCCTTCCACCGCCCGTGCGGGGCTTGTGAAACGTCAGGCCACGGATGCGTGATTCCGCTCCCAGATCATGCGCAGGCCCTCCAGCGTCAGGTCTTCATCCACTTGTTTGAGGTAGCGCGAACCGCGGATGAGGAGGTGCGCCTGCCCGCCCGTGGCGACGACCTTGGTGGCGGGTCCGAGTTCCGCGATCAGCCGCTCCAGAATGCCGTCGATCATTCCAATGGCGCCATAGTAGAGGCCGGATTGGATGCTCGCCACCGTGTTGGTTCCGATGAGCTTCTCCGGTTCGCGGAAGTCCACCATCGGCAGCCGGGCGGTCTTGGCGAACAAAGCTTCGCTGGCGATGCCGATGCCTGGGGCGATCAGGCCGCCCACATAGCGGCCGGAAGTCGAGACGGCGTCGAAGGTGACCGCCGTCCCCAGATCCACCACCACGCACGGCCCGCCGTACTTGGTAACGGCCGCCACGCTGTTGACGATGCGGTCAGCGCCAACTTCGCTGGGGTTCTCGTAGTCGATTTTGAGTCCGGTATCCGTGGCCGGCGTAACGAACGCAGCCTGCCTGTGGAAGTACTTCACGGCCATCTCGGCCAGCGCGGCATCCAGCGGCGGGACCACGCTGGAGACGATCACGCCGTCGACGGCACCCAGTTCGAGGCCGGAGAGCGAGAACAGGTTGCGCATGAGCACGCCCCACTCGTCGGCGGTCTGGTCCAGCGCGGTGCGCAGGCGCCAGCGGCCAACCAGGGTGGCAGCCTCGAAAGCGCCGATGGTGATGTTCGTGTTGCCTGCGTCAAGAGCCAGCAGCATGGTCCCTACCCTTCTTAGCAGCTTGCTGAAAAACCTGCCACCAAAGCCGGCCGGGACAAGACAGGAGTCTTATCCTACACCTGGAGTCAGCGACTTGCGTCCACGTGGGGTATGTCTCCTGACTTGCCCAGCAGGTTTTTCCGCAAGCTCCTGGATGCACGAGTGTACCGCCCGATGATCCGCTCGCGGCCTTCCTCCCGGAGCAGCTTCGAGAACTTGTCGACCGAAAGCACCAGGCTGACCAGCAGGTCCTCGCGCGACTGCGCCAGGCCCGACACCAATTTCAGCGATGTGGCCACGCCCGCAAGCTCCGCTGGAAAAGCCTCCTGGTTCACGTTGATGCCGATGCCGCAGATCACCGCCCCGCCCGCCGTCCGGGCAAGGATACCGCCGCACTTCTTGCCGCCGGCCAGGACATCATTCGGCCATTTCAGCTCGCAGGCGATGCCGGTGGCGCGGAGAATGGCTTCCTGAGCCGCAAGCCCAAGGGCCAGGGGGAGAGCCGGGAGCGAATCCGGCGGCAGAAGCGGATGCAGGATGATCGAGACATATAGCCCGGCGCCCTTCTCCGAATGCCATCCACGCCCCTGGCGGCCCTGGCCGGCGGTCTGTTCTTCGGCGACGACGGCGGTTCCCTCGCGACAGCCCGCCGCTAGAAGCCGCGCGGCCTCGGTCATCGTTGACCCGGTTGTTTCGAGCCACACCACTTCGCGCTCCGGCAGGCGCGCGCGAACAGAGCCGGCGTCCAGAAGCATCGTCAGATCATTTGCAGCCGGAAGTTGATGTCGACGGCGCTGGCCGAATGGGTAATCGCGCCGCACGACACGAAGTCCGCGCCGGTCGCTGCGTACGCCCGTATGTTTTCGAGGGTGATCCCGCCGGACAGCTCAACCTTGGCTCGCCCGCCGATGAAGCGGATGTGCCCGGCCGCCTCCTCGGGAGAGAAGTTGTCCAGCAGAATCCACTTGGCGCCGCAGGCCAGGGCTTCCTCCAGCTCGGCATGGCTGTGCACTTCCATCTCGACAGGCAGGCCAGTCTTGAAAGCCCGCTCCAACGCCACCCGCACGCTCCCCGCCGCCGCGACATGATTGTTCTTGATCAGCACCGCGTCGTACAGACCCATGCGGTGGTTGGTGATACCCCCGGCCGCCGCGGCCATCTTCTCCAGGCGCCGCAGGCCCGGCGTGGTCTTGCGCGTGTCGAGCACTTGGCACCTGGCTCCGTTGACGGCATCGGCGTACCGCCGGGCCACGGTCGCGACGCCGCTGAGTCTCTGCAAAAAGTTCAGCGCGACGCGCTCGCATTCGAGCAGTGTCCGGGCCGCTCCCCGCACCCAGGCAATTGGTTCGCCGGCGGCGATCCGCACGCCGCTCGTGGCCGCCAGGTGCACCTCTTCCGCCCCGCCGCGCATCTGGTAGATGACGGGCAACAACTCCGAGCCGGCCACCACCATCGGCTCGAGGGCCTGGAAGCAACCCTCCGCCTTGCGGTCCGGGGGCACACATGCCTGAGAGGTGATGTCGCCCGGCCCGATGTCCTCCTCCAGGGCCCGCCACAGCGTTTCGTGGATGTCGGGATGGGTTACGTCGAATGTCATACCCGCGGCAGGGCCTCCAGGGCGGTGCGGTTCTTCTCCAACTGCACCTCGTAGTCGGTCAGCTTCACGCGAATCGAATCCACCACGCGCGGCGGCGCTTTGCGGAGGAACTCCCGGTCGTCCAGTTGCCGTTTGGAGTTGGCGATGACTCCTTCGATCTGCTCGATCTGCTTCTCGATCCGCTTCCGCCGCGAATCCACCTGCGCCAGCGGCAGCCGGAGCACCAGATCGAATTCGGGAGTCGAACCGACGGCGCCCTCGCCGCGAGGCGCCTCACCGGACGCCAACTCAAGCCTCACGTTCGCCAGTTTCTGGATCACCTCCGCCTGATGCCGTGCGAGCTCCGAGACGGCGCCCCGCGCGTACAGAACGCCCTCGAGCTGCTGTTTCGGATCGGCCTTCATCTCCGCGCGGAGATTGCGCGCCGTGGTGATGATGTCCCGCACCAGCTCCATGTCATGCTCGGCGGCTTCGTCAGCCAGAGGCGGATCGCCCTCCGGATAGCGAGCCAGCGCCAGGAAGGATGGTCCTTGATCGTCGCGGGCCAGCCGCTGCCACAGCTCCTCGGTCAGGAACGGCATGAACGGGTGGAGGAGGCGCAAGGACCTCTCGAAAACATACAGCACGTTCCGCCAGTCGCTGGTCGGGCCCGAGTTCTCCACGAAGCGCAATTTCTTGATCTCGAGGTACCAGTCGCAGAACTCGTGCCACAGGAACTGCCAGAGGATCTGCGCCGCCTCGTGGTACCGGTATTTTTCGATGGCGCGATTCACCGTCTCTTCGCAGCGGTTCAACCGGCTCAGCATCCATCGGTCTTCGAGCGTTTCGGGAGCGGATGATTCCGGGACGCGAGGCTCCACGCCCGAGCGCTCGAGGTGGAGGAACAGGAAGCGCGAGGCGTTCCAGATCTTGTTGGCGAACGCCCGGGCGCTGGACATGCGCTCGTCGGTGAGGACGATGTCCGTGCCGGGCGCCGCCCCAAGCAGAAGGGCCATGCGCACCGCGTCGGTGCCGTACTTCTCCGTCACCTCCAGGGGGTCGATCACGTTGCCGCGGGTCTTGGACATCTTCTGGCGCTCGGCATCGCGCACCAGGGCGTGGATGTAGACCTCGCGAAACGGCACGTCGCCCATGAACTCCAGGCCCATCATGATCATCCGCGCCACCCAGAAGAAGAGGATGTCGAAGCCGGTGATCATCAGCGAAGTCGGATAGAAAGTCTTGAGGTCCGCCGTCGTATCCGGCCAGCCGAGCGTCGAGAAGGGCCACAGCGCGGAGCTGAACCAGGTATCGAGCACATCCTGGTCCTGCTCCAGTTTGGCCGAACCGCACCGGCTGCACACGGCAGGGGCCTCGCGCGCCACGGTGAGGCCGCCGCACTCGCCGCAGTGCCAGGCGGGAATCCGATGTCCCCACCAGAGCTGGCGCGAGATACACCAGTCGCGGATGTTGTACATCCATTCGTAGTAAGTCTTGGTGTAGCTCTCGGGAGTAATCCGGATGCTCCCGTTCTCCACTACGCGGATGGCGGGCTCGGCCAGCGGCTTGATCTTAACGAACCATTGCGTCGAAACCAGTGGCTCCACCACCGTCTTGCAGCGCTGGCACTTCCCGACGGCGAGCGGATACGGCTCGATCTTTTCGAGCAGGCCGAGATCCTCCAGATCCGCAACCACTTTTCTGCGCGCGTCAAACCGGTCCAGCCCCGCGTAGGCGCCCGCCTGGGTGGTCATGCGGCCGTCCTCGCCGATGACCTTGATCTTCTCCAGGTTGTGGCGCTTTCCCGCCTCGAAGTCGTTGGGGTCGTGCGCCGGCGTGACCTTCACAACGCCCGTGCCGAACTTCGGATCGGCGAGCTCATCCAGGATGACGGGAATCTCGCGGTTCATCAGCGGCAGCATGACCAGCTTGCCGTGAAAGTCGCGATAGCGGTCATCACCCGGATTGACGGCCACGCCGGTGTCGCCGAGCATCGTCTCCGGACGCGTGGTGGCGACCACCAGGTGGCGGTTCATGCCCATGACCGGATAGCGGATGTGCCACAGGTTGCCTTGGGTTTCGTCGCGCACCACCTCGAGGTCCGAGAGCGCCGTGTGGCAGCGCGGGCACCAGTTGACCATGTACTCGCCGCGGTAGATGAGGCCCTTCTCGTAAAGCCGGACGAAGACCTCGCGCACGGCGCGGGACAGCCCCGGGTCCATGGTGAACCGCTCGCGGCTCCAGTCGCAGCTTGTCCCGAGCTGCTTCATCTGGCGGTTGATGGTCCCGCCGTATTCTTCCTTCCATTCCCAGACGCGCTTTAGGAAAGCCTCGCGGCCCAGGGCGCGCCGCTCCAGCCCCTCCTCGGCGAGCTTCCGCTCGACGACCATCTGCGTGGCGATGCCGGCGTGGTCGGTGCCCGGCAGCCAGAGGGTCTTGTCGCCGCGCATCCGGTGCCAGCGGATGGTGACGTCGATCTCCGTGTGCTCGAGCATGTGTCCCATGTGCAGCGAGCCGGTGACGTTGGGCGGCGGGATGACCAGGCAGAACACCGGCGCATCGGCCGCGCCGTCCGGACGAAAGACGCCAGCCTCGATCCAACGCTCGGCCCACTGCGGCTCGAAGCGCTGGGGCTCATAGACCTTCTCGATTTCCATGGGGAAATTCCAATATATCATGGGGTTTCACAACGGAGCCTTCAGCTACAATGAGAGTCTATGACCGACGACTTCTATCGCATCCGCAAGCTGCCTCCCTACGTGTTCGCCGTGGTGAACGAGATGAAGGCACGTTTGCGGGCCGCACAGCTTGACGTCGTCGATCTCGGGATGGGAAATCCCGACGGCCCTACCCCTCGCATCGTGGTGCAGAAACTGGTGGAGGCGGCGAGGAATTCCCGCAACCACCGCTACTCCATGTCCCGGGGCATCCCCAACCTGCGCCTGGAGATCGTCAAGCGTTACAAGGAACGCTACCAGGTGGACCTGGACCCGGAGACCGAGGCCATCGCCACCATTGGCGCCAAGGACGCCCTGGCCCATCTTCTGTTTGCGGTCATCGGACCGGGTGATGACGTTGCGTCTCCGAACCCGTGCTACCCGATCCACCAGTACGGCGTTCTGATGGCGGAAGGCAACGCCGTCACCTTGCCCATGCCGGATCCGGCCACCTTCCTGGAACGGCTGAAGGACCACTACCGCACGGTGGCGCGAAAGCCGAAGATGATCCTGATTTCGTTCCCGCAGAACCCCACCACGCAATGCGTGGACCTGGAATTTTTCCGCGAAATCATCCGGCTCGCCGCCGAGCACGGCACCATGGTAGTGCACGACTTCGCGTACGCCGACCTCGGCCTCGATGGGTACCAGCCGCCCAGCATCCTTCAGGTGGAGGGCGCCAAGGAGATTGCCGTCGAGATCTTCTCGATGTCGAAGAGCTTCAACATGCCCGGCTGGCGGGTGGGTTTCTGCCTGGGCAACCCGAAGATGATCGCGGCGCTGGCCCGCATCAAGAGCTATCTGGATTACGGCATTTTCCAGCCGATTCAGATTGCCTCGATCATCGCGCTGCGCGAGTGCGCGGAGGACACCCGCAAGATCTGCGCCATCTACCAGAAGCGGCGCGACGTGCTCATCGAAGGCCTGCGGCGCGCCGGCTGGGTCGTGGAGCCTCCGCGCGGCACCATGTTCGTCTGGGCGCCCGTGCCGGAACCCTATCGCGAGGCGGGCTCGCTCGAATTCACGAAGCTGCTCCTGGAGAAAGCCCTGGTGGCAGTCTCGCCGGGCATCGGTTTCGGTCCCATGGGGGAAGGCTTTGTGCGCTTCGCCCTGGTCGAGAACGAGCACCGCACCCGCCAGGCCACCAGCTCGATCCGCAGGCTCCTGAAGGGGAGGGGGTAGCCTGAGAGGATTTTATGAACAAGACGGTGCTGGCGATTCTGTTCGGCGCGGCGCTGGTGGCCGCGCTTCCCTTGGGGGCGGCGGGCCCCATCCGGGTCATGATCCTGGATGGAGAGAGCGGCGGCCCTTATCACAACTGGAAGGCGGTCACGCCCGCTCTGAAGAAGCAACTGGACGAGACTGGCTTGTTTCAAGTTGACGTGGTGACCGCGCCCGCGGCGAACGGCGATTTCAGCGGCTTCAAGCCGGCCTTCGACAAGTACCAGGTGGTGGTCTCCAACTACGACGCCCCCGACGGCCGGTGGCCGGCGGATTTGATGGGGTCATTCGAGAAGTACGTGACCGGCGGCGGCGGGCTGGTGATCGTTCATGCCGCCGACAACGCTTTCCCGGGATGGCCGGCATTCAACGAGATGATCGGCATTGGTGGCTGGCGAGGCCGGAACGAGAAGTCAGGTCCGCTGTGGTACTACAGGGACGGCAAGCTGGTTTCCGACAATTCTCCAGGAAACGCGGGGAGTCACGGCAACAGGATTCCCTACCGGATCACGGTGCAGGACGCCAGCCATCCCATCATGAAGGGCCTGCCCAAGGTCTGGATGCACCAGGGCGACGAACTGTATGCCAGAATGCGCGGGCCGGGCAAGAACATGACGGTTCTGGCGACGGCCTATTCGGACCCGGCCAACCGGGGAACGGGGAACGAGGAGCCCGGCCTGATTGTGCTCACTTACGGTAAGGGGCGCATCTTCCATTCCATCTTCGGGCATGACGTCTACGCGCTGAGCTCCGTGGATGCCGTCGTGACTTTTCAGCGGGGAACGGAGTGGGCCGCCACAGGCAAGGTCACCCAAAGAGTGCCGGCGGCTTTCCCCACGGCCGATACAGTGAGTTATCGCGCGGACATCGCGGCCATGGACCCGAATTATGCGAAGGGTCTGAATGGTTTGGACGCGACCACCGGAGCTGGCGCGGGGCGAGGCGGTCCGGGCCGCGGAGGCAAGCCATGACTCTGGTACAATCGAGTCCCAAAGGCGATGCGTATATGTGTGATGCTTGCCGTGGGCGGGCTCGCGATTGGTGCGACCTCCTGGGCGGCAAGCCAAAGAAATCAGAAAGAGGAACCGCCGACCCAGACCCTGGAGATCCCCAAGGAGCCCCCTTCAGCGGTCGTGGCCGATACCGACCGGCTGGTGTTCTATGTATCCCCTTTGTCCTCCAAGGGTTTGTTGTCGCAGCAGGTGCGCGACGCGCTGAAGGCCCTGCTCGGACGGGCCGGCAGGTCGTCGATCGTCAAGCTGAGGGCGTTCGCAGCCGGCACTGGTGACATCCGCCGCGTGCAGGCCATCGTAAGTGAGACGTTCACGGCGCGCAACCAGCCGATCCCGGTGATCACGGTGGTGCAGGTCGGCGCCTTGCCCCTGCCCGGCGCGCAAGTGGTGATGGAGGCGACTGTCGCCGATCGCAAACCCGCGAACCCCCACGGACTGGCCTTTCTGGCGGGGCAGGCTGCCGAGGAGCCGGGCTTGCCAAGCCGCATGGTCTCGCTGGCACGAGAGGCGCTGCCGAAGTTGCGCGGTGCGCTGGGCGCGGCCGGCCTCGACGGCCGGGACGTGGTCCAGGCGACCTGTTTTGTCAGCTCGATGGACGACGTTCTGGGAGGTACGGCGTTTGATCGCGTCCGAATTCCCCAAGGCCGCGCTGGACCTTATCCAGCCGGAGCGGGCGCCGTCGCACGCCATCACGGGCTGCCAACTGGTGGCACGGCTGCGGGCGCCAGCCGGCGAGCCTTTGCGGTTCCTGAAAGCGCGGGAGCCGGCGGGTTCTTCGGAGCTTTCCGATGTCGCTCTGGTGAGCGCGCCTCGAGTCGTGCTGGCCGGCGGCCAGATGGCTTTCGGCTATGAAGACGACGACGCGCGCCTGGCATTCCAGCGTCTTTCCAGGACATTGGAGCAGGAACGGGGTTCCATCGCCCAGGTGGCGTCAGCGGGTCTGTACGTCCTGTCCAGGTCCATCGGAGAGCAGGTACAAAGGATTGCGGCCGGGGTTTGGGATCAGTCGAGCCCGCCCGCCTGGACGATGATGCCCTGCGTAGGATTGCCGTCCATCGACGCGAGCTTCGCTGTTGACGTAGTATCGGTAGTTACAAATTCGCACTAGGAGAATCGATCTTATGACAAAACCTGTCGTTACTTTCGGAGAAATCATGCTGCGCCTGGCCCCTCCAGGATTCGAGAGATTCCTGCAGACGCCTCAGTTCGTGGCCACGTTCGGCGGGGGAGAGGCCAACGTCGCCGTGTCGGCGGCCGCCTACGGTCTCGCGGCCCGTTACGTCACAGTGTTGCCCGACAACCCCATCACGGAAGCCTTCGTCGGCGAGATGCGGCGCTTCAACGTGGACCCGTCCTTCATCGTTCGAGGCAAGGGACGCTTCGGCGTTTACTACGTCGAGGCCGGCGCGAACCAGCGGCCGTCCAAAGTGGTCTACGACCGTGAGCACAGCGCCATCGCTCTCGCCAAGCCCGGTGACATCGATTGGCAGAAGAGTTTTGAAGGAGCCGGCTGGTTTCATGTCACCGGCATTACACCCGCCATCAGCCAGGGGGCCGCGGACCTGGCCCTGGAGGCCGTCCAGAAGGCGCACGGGATGGGTCTGACCGTCTCGTGCGACCTCAATTACCGGAAGAACCTGTGGAAGTACGGCAAGTCCTCCAAGGAGGTAATGCCGGAGATCTTCAAGTACGTGGACGTGGGCATCGCCAACGAAGAGGACTGCCAGAAGGCGCTCGGCATCCAGGTGGACGTGGACGTGGAGTCCGGGAAACTGGAAGTCGCGCAGTACAAGAGCCTGACCGAGCGGGTGCTGGCGCAGTACCCCAACCTGAAGATCATGGCCATCACCCTGAGGGAGTCGGTCAGCGCTTCGCACAACGGCTGGTCCGGGTGCCTCAACGACCGTCAGGAGTTCCTCCTGAGCCGGCACTATGACATCACCCACATCGTGGACCGCGTCGGGGGCGGTGACGCTTTCGCCGGGGGCTTGATCTACGGGTTGCTGGCGCTCGCCACCCACAAGGACGCGCTGGAGTTCGCGGTGGCCGGCTCCTGCCTGAAACACTCCATCTATGGCGATTTCAATCGCTTCACGGTGGATGAGGTGAACTCGCTGCTGAAGAGCGGCGGTTCGGGCAGAGTGCAGCGGTAGAAGGCCGCTCCCGGCGTTCGGCGGCCGGCCGCGGGCCGAGGCGGTTGGCCGGCCGCTCCGCTATAATCGCAGTAGGATTCCCAGCATGCTGGCTCGCGCGATTCTTGGGCTGATGGCCGCACTCCTGCTTGTTGCCCAGGCTCCCGCGCCCGGCGGGCAGGCTCAGCCGGCCGGCCAGGAGCAACCCACATTCCGCGGTCAGGTAACCGAGGTGATCGTCCCGGTCACCGTCACCGACGAGAAGGACCGGTTCGTCAGCAACCTGGATGTCAATGACTTCAAGGTCTTCGACGAAGGCCGGGAACAGAAGGTCGTCTACTTCAGCCGCGAGAGAAACCAGCCCGTGGTGGTCGGCTTCCTGCTGGACATGAGCAACGCTACCCGCCTGCACTGGCAGAAGTTCCAGGAGGCGGCGCTCGAACTGGTTTTCAACCTCCTGCCCGGTGACAAGAAGTTCAGCGGCTACCTCATCACCTACGCAAACGACGCCGAGCTGGCAGTCAATACAACCCATGATTCCGAGCTCATCGCCGACAAGATCCGCAAACTGAAGCCTGGAGGCGGGGCGGCGCTGTACGACGCCATTTACATGGCTTGCACCAGGCGAAGCCTGGTCCAGGGCGAGCCCTACGAGCCCCGGCGTGTTCTCATCATCATCGGTGACGGGCACGACACGGCAAGCAGCAAGAGCCTGGCGGAGGTGCTGGAACTGGCGCAGCGGAACTGGGTCACCATCTACGGCATGAGCACGGTGGCCTTCGGTTCCTACGTTGAAGGCGAGGGCAACCTCAAGAAGCTGTGCGAAGAAACCGGGGGCCGTGTGGAGTTCCCGCTGCAGCAGGTCTATACCGATGTCGCGGGTTATTTGTCCCAGCCTTCCGACGAAGGCAACTATGCCTACAAGGTGGGGACCGGACAATACGCCGCGGCCCTGGCCAAGGGCATCTTCGACTCGATCGCCGCGCTAGCGGGCGAGGTGACGACCCAGTACGTTTTGCGATACCGGCCTGATACGACCGATTCAGCCAAGGCGTATCGCCAGATTCGGGTGGAAGTCAACAGTCTGCCGAACGTGAAGATCCGCTACCGCCAGGGGTACTATCCGGCGAACCCTTAGGCGCGGGGCGCTTTCGTCCGATACTCTTAAGAAATGGGCGCGCTGGCATTCAAGACCGCACGAAAAGCGCAGTACTGGGTGCTAGAACTGGCGTTACCCGGGCGGCCTAAGGTGAACGCCGGTGTGCTTCTCCTCGACAGCGCCTCTGACCAGCTCTGCCTCCGGCTCCGCCGGGATTGGGAGCCATGGGCCGACGCGGAAGACGTCGAAGTGCTGGCCCACCTCGAACCGGATCTCCGCCGGCAAAGCAGGGAGGCCGGCGGTGAGCAACTGCTGCGGGCCCTGGAAGACACGCTCTCCAACACGCTCCGCATCTCCGGCGCCCAGACCATCGCCGTGGGGGATTTCGAAAAGGCTCTGGAGAGGCTCTACCTATGGCACGTGGAAGGCGTGCGAGAAACCCCGCTTCGCGTCCTGCGATTCGAGACCCACTTGCCGTTGTACTCTTTGCGCGCCGCCGCCACGCGTTTCGGCGAAGACATGGAAGTCGAAGCGGAGGATTGGGTCCGCGCGCCTGAGAACCTGCGCCCGACCAAGGACATGTTCGTGGCACGGGTTGTGGGCCGGTCCATGGAGCCGCTCATTCCCGACGGCAGCCTCTGCGTGTTCCGCCACAACGTCGTCGGCACGCGCCAGGGCAAGTTCCTGCTCATCCAACACCTGGGGGCCTCCGACTCGGGCGGGGAGTTCACGGTGAAGCGCTACACCAGCAGCAAGCTGGCGTCCGAAGAAGGCTGGCGTCACGAGAGGATCCGGCTGGAGCCCTTGAACCCCGAGTTCCAGGCCTGGGATCTGGATCCGTCCGAACTGGAGGACGGCCCCTACCGCGTCCGCGGTGAGTTTGTCCGCGTGCTTCCCTACGAAGAACAGTAGTACCCGCGGCGCGCGTGCCTTGCAGGCAAATCACCGGGGCGGCGGGCGTATGCTTCCAGGGTCGAAACCCAGCGGGTGTTGACAAGCCGCCCCAGAAGATCGTCACATGAGATACATGAGATGGAAAGCAGCGTTCCTTGTGCTTTTGGCCGGGGCAGTGGTCCAGGGCCAACAGACCCGGAGGGAGGTGACCAACACCACCACTCCGGAGCAGGATTCGAGACCGAACAACCCGAGCGTGCCCGATGTGTACGCCATCAGCGGGCAGTTCGACCGGATTGTGGTCCTGCGCTTCAAGTACCAGACCGACCTGCTGGCAGGGCTGGAGAAGATGGTGAAGGAGCAGAAGATCCGCAGCGCGGTCATCCTGGCGGGCGCCGGTTCGCTCCGCGGCTATCATGTCCATTCCGTCAGCAACGGCACCTTCCCTTCTAAGAACATCTTCGTGAAGGACCCCACGGCTCCTGCCGACCTGGTGAGCATGAATGGATACGTCATCGACGGCCGCATTCATGCCCACGTGACCCTGGCCCGCGACGACAAGTCTTGGGGTGGCCATCTGGAGCCGGGCTCGGAGGTCTTCACCTTCGCGGTTGTGACCCTGGGCGTGTTTCGCGACGGG
Organism: Bryobacterales bacterium; assembly: GCA_963798455.1. GTDB lineage: Bacteria > Acidobacteriota > Terriglobia > Bryobacterales > Bryobacteraceae > CAWCTD01. The sequence continues at coordinate 17,948 of CAWCTD010000001.1, read as the reverse complement.
GTCGATCTGAGCAAGGTGGACGACAAGAACTATCGCTAAGGCGAGCTGCTGGCATGATGCAACCACGAATCGTTCCCGAAATGGATGTTCCGATACTGATGGAGCCGGGCAGAGTGCACCCGTTGAGCGCGCTCCCGAAGATCAGCCTTGCGCCGGGCGCCGCTGCCCGCCTGGCCTGGAGCAATGGCGCCCTGGTGGAGGTCCTGGAGATGGAGGGAGGCTCCGTCTATCCTGTGCAGCCACTCGCCGAGGAGTTGATCACGGTGGTCTGGGAGGGATCGGCGACCTGCTCGTGGGGCGGCCATGACCTTGAACTGACCCAGGATTCCATCCTGTACCTCACACCGGGGATGGCGCGTTCTCTGAAGGCCGGCCCGGATGGCCTGAAGGCGATTGAGGTCTTCTCTCCCGTGCGCGTCGATCTGCTGAGGATGGCGGGGGCCGCGCTCCCGGCAAACGCGGACGTCTCGTTCCCTGACCAGGGAGTGGCACCGTCCCTGCCGGCGGGACAGGTGTATCGCCTCAGTGAAGTTCAAATCACTCCGGTCACCGACCCGGATCCGGCCCTCTCCTATAAGCGGAGCGCAGCCAACTCCCGCCTGATCTGGGGCAGGAACGTGATGCTCAGCTTCATCCGCATGGACCCAAACTCTTGCTTCCCGGTCCACAGCCATCCCGAACATCAAGTCATGCTGCTGCTCCGAGGAGCCATGCAGGAGGGCGTGATGGATTCCGCTTTCCCCATGATTGGGGAACAAAACGACGTGATTCTACTGCCCGGGGGGATGATGCACTCAGGCAGAATGAGCGAGCTGGGCGCCGACGCTCTTGACGTGTTCTGGCCCGTGCGTCCCGACTACATAGAGCGAACAAAAAAGGGGACAGGCTGAACTGTCCCCCCTTTTTCTGATTTGAAACGGCTCACACCTTGATCAGGCTGCGCAGCACGCCTTCCCACGGCGCGCGGTAAGTCTTGCTGCACATCGCCTGAGCTTCTTTATCGCCGATCACTACTTCCTTCTCGGGATCCCACTGAATCGCCCGCCCGCCAAGGCGAAGGGACATATTGCCGAGGTTGCAGATGATCGCGGTCCGATGGCCCGTCTCCAGATCGCAGAACGGCTTGTTGCGGGACTTGATGCAATCGACCCAATCGCGCTTGTTCGCGACGAACATCTGGTCTTCCAGCGACAAGCCGCCGGCAGCTCCGGCTCCAGCCCCGCGGGCGCCACCTCTGCCGCCCGAGCCAGGCTGGGCCTCAATCCAGGGAATCGAAGGCGTATTGTTGTACACGGGGCCGCCGATCGGATGTCCCACAAACCGTGGGATCTGGTTGATGGGATCGCCGTGCATTTCCGGAACGACCTGGTTGCTGCCCAGGACCAGGTTGCCCTTGTTGCCCATGACTACGGACCCGGTGGAGTCGCGGTAAGCGTTGGCTTCCCGAACGCCCATGGTCATCATGAAATCCGGGAAATGGTAGAGGACCTCCTGGCGGTCGGGGGTTTCCCCGTCATCCTCAAGGGTGTAGCGGCCGCCGAACGACACTACCCTGGTGGGGCCTTTGACGCCCATGACCAGGAGAAACGCAGAGACGCTGTGGGCCCCCAGATTGGTCAACTGCCCGCCCGAGTAATCCCAGAACCAGCGAAAATGGTATAAACCACGGTGGTTCTGGTAGGGCTTCTTCGGCGCCGGGCCAAGCCACATGTCGTAGTCAAAGTCGGCGGGAGGGTTCTCGACCGGGGTCTTCCCGAAACCGGGGTAGACATTGCGGCTACCGGCCCCCAGTTTGACCATCTGGATCTTGCCCAGAACGCCGCTCTCCACGATCTTCTTGGCCACCTGGTGACCCGGGTTGTGGTTCCGCTGCGTTCCGACGACGACGACGCGCTTGTACTTGTCCCTGGCCTGGAGCATCCACTTGCCTTCGTCGATGAACACGGTAAGGGGCTTCTCCACGTAGACGTCTTTGCCGGCCGCGCAGGCCATGATGGTCAGCAGGGCGTGCCAGTGGTCGGGCGTGGCAACTACTACACCATCGACGTTCTTGTCCTCGTACATCTTCCGGAAGTCGCCGTAACCCTTGGCGTTAGGGCTCTCCATGTACTTCAGGCCCTCCTCCAAGCGCGGTTTATAGACGTCGCAAAGCGCCACCCGGTCCACGTCCGGGAACGACGTTTTGAAATTGTAGATGTGTTGTTTGCCGATCAGGCCGAAGCCGATGAATCCGATACCGACGCGATCATTGGCGCCGAGGATGCGGCTGTAGGATGAAGCGGTTATCGCCGTCATGGTGGTCAGGAACCCTCGCCGGGTCGCCTGAGCGCTATCCGTTTCCGTTGACACTGGCACTCCTCCTCTTCATGTAACTCTATCACTCGACCGCGGGCTGTCAAGCGGCCCGCCGTGCGACTAGCCGTCCAGTTCGATCTCCTGATGCTGGAAGCCGCCGTACGGGTACAAGGCCACCTGCACGCTGGAACCCTTGTGCCGCTCCTTGAGGAACTGGATCACCTCTGCCCACTTGGTGGCGAACATTGTACCCGCCGCGTAGTTGTTCATCAAGGTCCGGTCCATGTACTGGGAGTACACGATCAGGCCGTTCCTCGCCGGCCCCCGTCCCCCCGGTCCCCCCATTCCGGCGAGGCGGCGGGCCCTGGACTGGAAGTAGCTCATGCCGCTGCGGGCCGCCGTCCGGTTGTTCAAGAAGTGGATCGGATCCAGACCAATCGGATGCTGGATGATGAGCACGCCCGTGCCGCCCTGCCTCACGGAAAGGTTGATCCACCGCGCCCCGTGGTAAGCCTCGGCGCACTGCGGGTAGGCGTTGGATATGGCTACGTCGGCGTCCTTAAAGGTCGGCGTGCAGTAGGTCTTGGCGGCCACACGGACGGCCGCGTGGTGCGCGTCAACGATGTCCCCCGCGAAAACGTGGATGGGCCGGAGCTTCTGGTCGTACATGGTCTGGACGCTGAAGTCCACCTTGGCCATCCGCGCCGCTTCGATCAAGTCCAACCGCATCTCATTCTTGAACACCCTGACCGGACCGGATGTCTTGGTTTGCCGGAGAAGCACATTGTGGTTGTGCTCGACGGTGTCGATGTGGGAAAGACCAGGCAGGATAGCCTTGGCGCCTCCGCCGTAACCGGCGTCGTAGTGAACCTTTACGCCGCTCAACGTGATCTTGAGATCGGCGCCCAGGAAGTTTTGGTTCACCTGCACGTTGGTCCCGTAGCTGGTCGTGCCGAGCTCTTTGCAGCCATAAAAACAGCAATGGTTCAGCCAGGCGTACTTGGTCGCGATCTCCTTGCCCAGCTTCTTCTGAATCTCATCCTTGACCATGGGCCGGTGCGTCGCGAACGAGCCCAGGAACAGGATGTTCTCGTCCTTGATCCCGGCTTCCTTCAACTCGGCCAGCACGTGCGGCGCGATGGCGAATGTTGGCGTGGCGCGGGTGAGGTCGTCGAAGGTGATGACCACGGTGGTCTTGCCGGCGGCCAGTTCGCGCAACGTCGGGGTGCCGATTGGTTTCCGGATGGCGTCGGCGATCTGCTGAGGTGTCAGAACCGGGGCGCCAAGGCCCTTCATGTTCATCACGTTGAGGTTCCAGTCAGCGGGAAAATCCAATCGTTCATCGAGGTTCCCGGCCCACTCATGGGTAGGGATGATGGCGGATTTCGCGGAGCCCTTCAGCGCCGCTACCTTTGTGGGTTGGGATGGCTGGGCGGCCAGAGCGGTGCCGATAAGGGGAACCGAGCCCATGCCCGTAAGAAAACTCCTACGGTCTACGTTAATTTTTGACATAAACATCTCCTTGCCAAACAACGGCCAAAAAGTCTCCGGCCGGGAGAGAGCCCGGGCCTAGTCCGATTCTCTCACGGGCCCAGCTTTGCCGCATCGAGGCAAATCAGAGGTTGAGGTCGTTGTAGATCAGGCGCTTGCCAAACAGCTTCGAGTCACGCGCGGAGGTGATCGGCACGGCGCTCCCCAGGCCCGGGCGGGGCCTCAGCGGCGACGCGGGAGATGGCCCGGACCAGCTTGCGATAAGGGATGTCGGCCGGAGTGGTGAAGTGCAGCCATTCACCGTCGCGGTAGGTGGAGTAATACCACCGGGCCAGAAGCGCCAAGTGGTCCTGGCGCTCGCGGGCCGGCAACTTGAGGGCAACCAGGGGCGCGGCAAGTTCCCTCAGGCGCTGGTCGAGCGAGACCGAGCGGTCGCCCGAGGCCCCCACGCGAAACCGGACCGGCGGAAGCCAGCAGCCCTGAAACACGAACCATAGCTCCACGCAGCCTTCCGCGACAGAACGGGTCACGGCCACGCCGTAGAGCCGGTCAATGTCGCAAACCAGGTCATCCCGAAGACGGAGCACCTGCTGGATCTTCTCCACCTGCTTGTGCAGCCGGGCGGCGTCCTCGAATCGCATCTCTTCGCTGAGACGGTCGCGGCCCCGCACCGTGCTCTCGATGAGCGAACTCCCGTTGGTGGCCAGGAACTGGACCACGCGCTGGACTTCGCTGGCGTATTCCTGGGGGCAGACGATCTGCTGGCAGGGGCGAAGGCACATGTTCATCTCGCCGTAAATGCAGCCGGGATGATCCGGCGAAGGCGTGAGATCCTCCTGGCAGCGGCGAATCTGGAAGAGGTCCAGGAACTGGCTCTCGAACTGCTCGGCCGCAACGCGCGTACGGAAGGGCCCATACCACGCTCCGCGCGAACCTCCGAGCCTGGTGGTCACGTAACAGCGCGGGAATGCGTTGGACAGACCTGCCTTCAGGTACGGCGGCAGGCGCAGCTTCATCACCGAGCGGTACGTGCCGGGATAGCAGGACCGAGCAACTTCGTAATACACCAAGTTCGTTTCGAGCCACGAAGCGGTGAGACGGTATTCCACGCGGGAGGCCACTTCACGGAGGCTCAACAGCCTGGACGGCCGCGGGCGCGGGCCGAGCAGGCGCAGGAGACGCCGCCGCAGGAGCGTGGTCCGGCCGAGGTACGGCCTCCCTTCCCCCGCATGGATCAGAAAGACAGCAGGCCGGTTAGGAGCGGAGGCGAGTTGGTCATCCAGGCGAGCACCGGCATCCATCACTTCGGGCGACCACAAACGCATCTGACCCGATTGTATCGATGCGCCGCCCTGCGCCGAGGGGGACACCCAAAAGCGCCCTTGCAAAAGACTCGTCCATCTGCTAAAAACTCTAAATGCCGGAAACTGCTGGCGGCAAAGGACTGGGCCCGCTGAAGGATCGTACGCAGAAGACAGCCGCGAAGGCCGGGAAGAGCCAGGTGAAAAGGAAGACCGCCGTGCCTGTCAGGCGCCAGGCCAAAGCGAACATCACATCACCAGCAACGAGGGAGACGCCCGCAGCCGCCGTCCCGGGCGAGGTTGTCGGGACTTCCATCGGGCAGCAAGAGCAGTCCAGCCTGTTTGAGAAAGCCATCGCGCAGTTTCGCGCCGGGAGTTTCGCGCAGGCGAAGAACCTGTTCGAGAAAGCCGCGGCCGGGCCCGTCCTGGATGTGGCCCACGTGGCCAGAGTCCACGCGCAGATCTGTGATCGGCGGGCAAACCCGGCGCCTCCCGCGCCGGCGGGCGCGGAAGATCACTACAACTACGCAGTCGCTCTCATCAACAGGCGCGAACTGGACGCGGCTGAGCGGCACTTGCAGGAAGCCTTGAAGCTGGCGCCTAGCGGCGATCATATTTATTATGCGCTGGCGCTGACGCGGGCTCTCCGCGGGGAGATCCAGCGGGCCTACGAGAGCTTGAGACGAGCCATAGAGCTTGAGCCACGCAACCGCGCCCAGGCGCGCAACGACCCTGATTTCGCGGAATTCTCCCACTATCCGCCCTTGGCGTTCTTGCTGTCTCCCGACAGGGGGCAGCGCGGCTGACGAGGTTCGCAGACATAGCGAGGCGATGCGACAGAGGAAGCCACGTACACTTGCGCAGGGTCCAGCTTCCGTTCTGAGGGAGGCTCCCCTGCGCGTCGTGGCCGTGGGGGGCGGAAACGGGCTCTCCACGTTACTGAGGGGCTTGCGGGCGTACGCCACGGCCTCGACGCTCTGGGCGCCTCCCACGCTGGACATCACGGCGGTCGTCACCGTGACCGACGACGGAGGAAGTTCCGGAAGGCTGCGCCGCGAGTTTGCCGTGCTCCCGCCAGGCGATATACGGAACTGCATGGTGGCTCTGTCAGGAGATGAAGCCCTGTTGTCGCGGCTCTTCCAGTACCGCTTCCCGACAGGCCAGGGGCTGAAGGGCCACAGCTTCGGCAACCTCTTTCTCACGGCGCTCAGCAACGTGACCGGGGACTTTGCGCAGGCGGTCAAGTTCTCCTCTGAGGTTCTGGCCATCGCCGGCCACATCCATCCTTCGACCGCCACCAACGTCGCGCTGGAGGCCACACTGGCGGACGCCACCACCGTGGTCGGCGAGACCAAGATCAGCAAGAGCCGTGCGCGCATCGCGAAGATCGCGTTGCGGCCACGGCGATGCCGTCCGATGCCGGAGACGCTGGAGGCCATCGCCGCCGCCGATCTAATCACCCTGGGGCCGGGATCGTTGTTCACCAGCGTGATCCCGAACCTGCTTGTGAAGGGCATCCCGCAGGCAATCCGGAGGTCGCCGGCCATCAAAGCTTACGTCGTGAACCTGATGTGGCAGCCGGGGGAGACGGTTGGCTTTTCGGCATCGGATCACGTAAGGGCCATCCTCGACCACTCTTGCGAGGACCTGCTGGACTGCGTGGTGGTGAACACTCGCCCGATTGCCGGGCCCCTCCAAAGGAAATACGCCCGCCAAAGCGCGCAACCGGTGGCGAACGATGTGGACCGGCTCCGAGCCTTGGGACTATCCGTGATCGAGGCGGACCTGGCGGAGCAGAAAGGTAAAGTCCGCCACGATCCGGTGGCGCTGGCCAGCATCGTGCTCGAACTTGCCGCGGAAGGCCGCAAGCGGCGCGTTGCATTTCGGGGACAGGCTATGAAATCCCCAGACTCGGCGCATTTGGTGATTTCGTAGCCTGTCCCCGAAATGCCAGAATGTCCGTATGGACATTCCTGTTACCGCTCTGATCCTGGCCGCGGGCCTGGGTACCCGCATGAGGTCCAAAAAGGCCAAGGTTCTGCACCGGGCCGGCGGGCGCCCCCTGATCGAACACGTGGTGGAGACCGCGCTGGCGCTGGTTCCCCCGGAGCGGGTCCTGGTCGTGGTGGGCCACCAGGCGGAACAGGTGGAGTCCGCGCTCGAGGGCCGCCACGTGCAGTTCGTGACGCAGGCCGAACAGAAGGGGACCGCGCACGCCGTCCTAGCCTGCCGCGAGGCTGCCGGCCCCGAGCCATGCCTGCTGGTGGTGTTGTACGGCGATTGTCCCCTGCTGACCGCGGATACGCTGGGGAAGCTGGTCGCCCGGCAGCGGCACTCCTCAGCCGCCGCCACGATGCTGACGACGCGCCTGGAGGACCCGGCAGGCTACGGGCGAATTCTCCGCGGCGCCGATGGAAGCGTCGAGGCGATCGTGGAGCAGAAGGCGGCCACACCCGAGCAACTCGCCATACGCGACGTCAATTCCGGCATTTATTGCTTCCGGAGTGATCTCGTATGGAAGCACATCGGCGAAATACAGCCCGACAACCCCGTCCAGGAATACTACCTGACTGACATCGTCGCCGTCTTGCGACAGGCCGGCCATCAGGTGGAGTCCATTTTCCATGAAGACGCCCAGGAGCTGCTCGGCATCAATACCAGGATCGAGCTGGCGGAGGCGGACAAGGTGCTTCGCCAGCGGACGACCCGGCGGCTGATGCTCGAGGGCGTGACCATCCAGAAACCCGAAACAGTCACCATCGATGCCCAGGTGCGCATCTCTCGCGACACGGTTATCGAACCGTTCGCGCAGATCCTGGGCCACACGGAGATCGGAGAAGATTGCCACATCGGCGCCTGCTCCATCATCCACGACTCAAAGCTCGGAGACCGCGTGCTGGTGGCGCCCTTCACCATCATTGGTTCTTCGACGCTGGAAGCCGATGTTCACGCCGGTCCGTTCGCCCGGCTCAGGATGGAGAACCACTTGGAGACGGGCTCGCGTGTCGGCAACTTCGTGGAGCTCAAGAAGACCAGGCTGGGCGCGGGGTCAAAGTCGCTGCACCTGGCCTACCTCGGCGATTCCGACATCGGCAAGAGGACCAACATCGGCGCCGGAACCATCACCTGCAATTACGACGGCATCCGCAAGCATCCAACGAAGATAGGCGACGGCGCCTTTGTGGGAAGCAATGCCACCCTGGTGGCGCCGGTCGAGATCGGCGACGGCAGCTATGTGGGCGCGGGTTCGGTAGTCACCGAAAACGTACCCGAGGATGCGCTGGCGCTCGGAAGAGGCCGCCAGGTAAACAAGCCAGGCTGGGCGAAGAAGCGGCGCGAGAGGCGGGGGCAATGAAGCCGCCCCGCGCGCGGAAGGTTATACTTTGAGACGATGCAGAGATTGAACGCTCTTGTCCCCTTCGCACTGGCTATGGCGCTGCTCGGGAGCCCGGCCGGCTGCAATCGAAGACAAACCAAGGCGCAGCCGGAAGCCACCATAGAGGAAGCCCCCTCCCTGCTCTCGATGCTTCAGGTGGCCGATCCGAAGGCGTCCGCTCAACTGGTCAAAGGGTTCTACGAGGTCGAGGGCAATAGCTGGCGCTGGACCATGGGGAAGTTCTCGGTGCTGCTGAGCCCTCCTGTGAACGCGTCCACGAACGGCGCGAAGCTGGTGCTCCGGCTGGTGGTTCCCGAGCCAGTCATCCAGAAATTGACTTCGGTGAAGCTGAGCGCCAGCGTGGATGGAGTCGCGCTCCCCGAGGACACTTACAGCACTCCTGGCGAGCACATTTACGCTCGTGACGTGCCGGCCCAGGCGCTCGGCAAGGGCGTCGTGACAGTGGATTTTGCGCTCGACAAGTACCTGCCTCCCAGTGACGCGGACCAAAGAGAATTGGGCGTGGTCGTCTCGGTGGTCGGCTTCGAACCCAGATGAGGCGCGTGGCGCACGCGGCCTATTGGGCCGTTCCCAGCCTGCTCTGCCTGGTGATCTACTGGCTCGGACTCAAGTCCTGGTTTCAGCAGGATGATTTTGCGTGGCTGAGCTTGAACCAGCGTCTCCGGGAGAGCGGAGACCTGTGGGGCATCCTGTTCTCGCCGCGGGCGCAGGGGACCATCCGGCCGTTGAGCGAGCGGGCGTTCTTCATGATTTTCCACGGCCTTTTCGGCCTGAATGCCCTGCCCTTCCGCATCGCGGCGTTCCTGACGCAGTTCGCGAACCTGGTCCTGGTCACTGCGATCGCTCGGAGGCTGACTCGCTCTCGCACGGCGGGTTTCGTGGCCGCGTTGCTGTGGGTGGCCAACGGCACGCTGGCGACCGTGATGTCCTGGACCTCGTCCTACAACCAGTTGCTGTGCGCGTTCTTTCTGCTGGCGAGCTTCTGGTTCCTGCTGTTGCACATCGAGAGGGGCAAGCGGCGCTACGAGATTCTGCAGTGGGCGAGTTTCCTGGTGGGTTTCGGCTCGCTGGAAATCAATGTCGTCTACCCGGCGATCGCGGCGTCGTACGCTCTTCTCGCGGCGAGGAAGCATTTTCGAAGGACCTCGTGGTTGTTTCTACCCTCCGCGGCGTACGTGTTCGTCCACTGGCATTACGCGCCCGCGCCCACCGCCGGGCCGTACCTGATGCATTGGGACGCAGGTATGCTGGCGACGCTCTGGACCTACTGGCAATGGGCGCTGGGCCCGGCGCGGCTCAACGTGGCTTCCATCATTCTCCCCGGCTGGGTTCTTCTCACCGCCACGCTGGCTTTGACCGTGGCGTTACTCGGCTTCAGCGCGGCCCAGCTTCGAAAGCGGAACTGGATGGCGGGCTTCCTCCTGCTCTGGTTCCTGATCCTGCTGGCCCCGGTGCTGCCGCTACGGGACCACCTCTCGGACTACTACCTGACCATGCCGGCCATCGGGCTGGCCATCCTGGCCGCCTGGGCGATGGTGGCAGCCTGGCGGTCGCGATGGTACGCGAAGACCGCCGCCGTCGCGCTGGCAGCGATCTACCTGGCGAGTTCCCTGCCCGTCGCCAGAGCTGTTACCCGCTGGAACTACCAGGTCAGCCGCGCCTCAAGGAGCCTGGTGCAGGGGCTGGTCCGTGCCCGCCAGTTCCACCCGGGAAAGTCCATTCTTCTGACCGGCCTGGACAGCGACTTGTTCTGGGGAACGATCTACCACAAGGCCTACTTAGTAGCGGGAGTCCGGGACGTCTACCTGACACCCGGCTCGGAAGAGACGATACAGGCGCACCCCGAACTAGCGGTGGTGTCGAACTACGTGCTGCCCTCCGCCGTGGCGATCCGTGCTTTGGAGGACGATCGGGCCGTGGTCTACTCCGTGGAACAGGACCGGCTGCGAAACGTCACCTCGGTCTTCCGCGCGACGGCCCGGGCGCGCTGGGGGCAGCCCGAACTCCCCTTCCGGATCGACGTCGGCAGCCCGCTGTTTGCGGACCAGCTTGGGCCCGCCTGGTACCGGATCGAAGGCAGCTTCCGGTGGATGCCCAGGCGCGCCACGGTCTTTCTGCACGGCCCCGTCACGCCGGATGCGCGACTGCATTTGAGCGGCTACTGTCCCGCCCGGCAGGTCAAGACGAAGCCGCTAAGACTCACCGTGAGTGTGGACGGCGCAGTCGTCGGTGAGGCCCAGCTTACCAAGCCGGATGCCACCTTTGAGCTGTCATTCCCGGTACCCAGGCAGTCCCTGGGAAAAGCGAAGGTGGAGGTTGCCATCGCGGTGGACCGCACCTTTGTGGTCCCCTCCGACGGCCGGGAACTGGGGCTGGTGTTCGGCACCATCTCAATCCGTTAGCGCGCTCGGATACGGAACACTTCGTAGACTGGGCGGCCGTGCGTATCGTGGATCACCGCCAGGATCTCCCGGCGGGCGCGGGCGCGGGCCAGCATCTCACGAAGCCGCGCGTTCACCCCGGCGAACTGCTCGTAAGGGTCCGTGAACGAGACGAAAACGCGGTCCGGCGGCTCGATCATTTCGCGGAAGACACGGAGGTCGTCCTGGCCGGAAGGGTTCTTGAGCAACGGATCGGCCCCCCAAACCAGCGGCAGTTTCCCTCGCCGCAAGGTCCGGAGCGGCTCGAAGATTCCCCAGTCCAGCACGACGATCTCCCCGACTGGCTCCTTGGCTAGATAGTCAGAGAGCGAGTAGACGGCGTCGGTCCAGGAGCCCGGCTCGCCGTTGCGGATGAACTGCGACAGATAGACGTTGGAGGCCAGGAGCGCCTTGCCGCATACAAGGCTCCCGGCCAACACCAGTGCCACAAGGCCTGCTCGCCTTAAACGCCGAGAGAGTTCTGTAAGCGCGACTGCCACAAGGAGTTGCGGCCAAGGCCAGAGCAGTGATGTGTGGTGGACCGAGTTGCCAACACCCCGGCCGATCAACATCTGCACCCAGGATGCCAACAGGTAGACGAGCGCGAAGAGCATCGGCGCACGGGCCTTGCTCCGCCAGACCAGGGGAAGAGCGAGCACCGCCACAACCAGGCAGTACGGCAGGAACCCATAGCGAGGCTGCCCCGCCACTCGGTCCATCCAAACGGAGAAGCGCTCCAGCGCGGTCCGTGGAGGCCGGGGGTGATCGGCCGGGTGGTCATAGGTAAGGTAGCCCAGCAGTCCCGAGCCGTCCAAGCTGTTGTCGAGCACGGTGACCTTGTTTCCAAGCCCTTGCGTGGACCAACCCACCGTGGCACGGAAGGTCTCGAAGGGGTACCGCAGGTTGTAGCGGATCAGTGGGTAGGCCCCGGCCGAAAAGCAAATGAGCGCCACCGCCAGGTTCTTGACGCTCAACGCCCGCCGGAGGGCGCATGGGACCGCGCACAGAGCGGCAACCGCGAACCCGATCAGACTCCAGCCGAAGACAGCCTTGTCCCACAAGGCCAATCCGAACAGGAAGAAAGCCGCGCCGAGGCAGAGTCGGGAGGAGTCCTGGTGGTACTTGACCAAGAGCAGAATCGCGGCCACGGCCAGGAGCCTCTGGAGGACGATCGGGCCCCAATCGAAGCAGGTGGTGAGCAGGTAGGTCGTGTCCGTGGCCAGCAGAGCGCAGCCCAGCAGGGCGGCCCGCCCCCCGTGGAGGCGAACCAGCAGCTTGTAGAAAAGCCAGATGGTGACGGCGCCCAGCGAGAGGACCGGCAGACGCACGGACCAAGCCGACGGCGCCCAGAGGGCGAAGATGGGCGCGTAGAGCCATGCCTTGAGCGCCCCAAGGTAGTTTAACAGCATGATCGGCAAGGGTTTCTTAAAGATGCCGATGTAGGCAGGGGTCTGGCGAGGGGAAAAGACGGCGGCTCCAAACAGCACCTCGTCGTTCTGGAGGCCCGGGTAGGGGATGAGGCAGAGTCCTGCAAGAAAAAAAGTCAGGATGAGCAAGAAAGCGACAGCATCGCGCCGGTAGAAATTTCCAGGTCGCAACCCAATATTGTCCACCCCCACGAGGGTGGGTTCAACACAGGAAAGCTTTCAGCCGCCGGCGTCAGGGCGTCGGCATGCCGGTCCGTTTGCCGGAAGTCTCTTTGCGTGAGTCGGATAGAACGCGTCGTTTTTTTGAAACTTTCCAAAAGATTGAGCGTCTTATCCTTTGCACCGCGCGGGAAACCGCCGGCTGGGTGGCACCCCTAAAGGGTGGTGGACATGGAACCAAGATTGCTGTACAATAGTGCCCTTTGCATCAACGGTTCGGCCCGAAGCGGGAGCGAGCCGGTTCGAAAGCTGAGCAGAAGAAAGGAAGCGCAAGTTTAGGGCGGTGAACGGAATCTTAAGTAACTGCCGGCTGCGGGTTGCGTCTAGTAGCGAACCGTTAGCTGACTCGGCGATAAAAAGTTCTGGGAAACTCAGCCAAGCAGCCGATAAACAGAGGAGGACAACAGCTATGACCAAGAGCGAACTGAATCGAGTCAAGAAGGTTCTGGAAGCCAGACAGTCAGAGCTCGCCAAGGTCTTGCGAAACCGGGAAGGGATAGTGATCGAGAAGAGCCCTGACGCGCTGGATGAGGTGCAACACGCCACCGAGCGCGAGCTGGCCATCCGCAACCTCGACCGAGAGTCTCATCTCCTCCGCAACGTCAGAGGCGCTCTGCAACGAATCCAGGATGGATCCTACGGGATCTGCATGCACTGTGACGGGGAGATCAGCCCTAGGCGTCTGGAGGCAGTCCCCTGGGCGGGATACTGCATCCGTTGCCAGGAGCTTGCGGACCGCAGCAGCGACGAGAGCGCCGAGGCACTGGACGACTTTCTGGTCCCGGCAGCCTGATCATCGAACCGAGTCCTCCCTAAGCAAGGGCGCGGGTCCACCCCCCCGCGCCCTCTCACTTTTCGATGACACTCACGGCGGCGACCATTCGCCGGGGTTCGTTGCGCTCGCGTCTCCAGGAGTAGAACTCGTCACCTGAGCAGAACGTGCACAGCCGGGCGACCCATATGTGGTCCGGCCGCAAGCCCGCCGAGAGCAACCCCCTGCGGTTCGCCTCGGGGAGATCGAGATGAGCCGCCCGGTCCAAGTCGCTCCGCTCCGGGAAAACGTCTCGAAATTGAACAGCGACCTCCGCGCCCACCTCGTAACAGCAGGGACCAATCCCGGGGCCGATTGCCGCCGCCAAGTCCTCCGGACGCGAGCCGAATTGCCGGCGCATGGCGGCCACCGTTTTTGCGCAGATATGCTGGGAGGTCCCGCGCCAACCGGCGTGTACGGCTGCCACGGCACGGGACCGCGTGTCCACCAGAAGGACCGGGATGCAGTCCGCGGTGCGTACCCCCAGACGCACTCCCGGCGCATCCGTCATCAAGGCGTCGCCCTGCCCCACACGGCCTGAGCCGCCTGTCACGTAGAGACAAACGTCGGAGTGGATCTGGTGCAGGCTGGCGAGCCCCGGTTGCTGGTTCCAGACGGCCGAGAAGCGAGTCCCGAAACCGTGATCGAGCCAGGCAATCTCCCTTAGCGGGGCAGCCCGGTACACCCCGTGATGGTCTTTCTGAAAGTGCTCGGCCACCGGCCTTACGCCGCGGGATCCTGAGCGCGGGCCATCCGCACCTGCCGCTTGAAGTTCTCCAGCATGGACTCGTCCAGCCGCACTTCGGTGGGGCGCTTGGCCAGCGTCGTCATCTTGCCGATCTTGTCCTGCAGCTTGAGCAGTCCGTAGAACAGGTTCTCCGGGCGAGGCGGGCAGCCGGTGATGTAAACATCCACGGGCACGACCTTGTCCACGCCCTGGAGCACGGCGTAGGTATTGAACGGGCCGCCCACACTGGAGCAGGCGCCCATGGAGATCACCCACTTGGGCTCGGGCATCTGATCGTAGAGGCGCCGCAGAACCGGCGCCATCTTCAGGGTCACCGTGCCCGCGACGAGCATCAGGTCCGACTGGCGAGGACTGGGGCGGAACACTTCCGCGCCGAAGCGCGCGATATCGAACCTGGCCGCGCTGGAAGCGATCATCTCGATCGCGCAGCAGGCCAAGCCGAAGGTGAGCGGCCACAAGGATCCCTCCCGCGCCCAATTGAAAACGTAGTCCACGCTCGTGACCAGGACGTTCTTCTCAAACTGGTTCTCTAAGATAGACATTCCTCGTTCCCACCCGCAGTTTCATTCTATCATCAGAGGTGCATTGTGCCGGGGATCCGGCGAGTGATCCGCGGAAAGGACGCGCATGAACCGAAGGCGTTTTCTGAGTCAATCCGGCCTCGCGGCCGGCTACGGACTGATGGCCGGGGTCGCCGCCGGCGCCCTGCGCGGGGTGGCGATTGTGGTTGACCCGGACGACCCCATCGCCTCATCCGCGCCAGCGCGTTGGGCCGCGAAGGAACTCGAGCAAGCGTTAAGCGCGCAGGGTGTCTCCGTAGCCCGAGTCGCCCGGGTCGACCAGGCCCCCACTGAGGATCTATGCGTCCTGCCGGCGGGCCCCACGGCGGCGGTGGCGCGGGAGGCTTTCAAGGCCGCGGGGCTCAGCCTGCCGCAGGGGCCGGAGTCTCTGGGGCTGGCGCCGGGAAGGGTGGGCAACCGATCCGTAGTGCTGGTCTGCGGCAGCGACGCGCGCGGCCTGGTGTATGCGCTCCTGGAGCTGGCCGACCGCGTGCGCCTCGACGCCCAGCCCCTGGCGGCGCTGGCAATTCAGAAACCCGTCGTCGAACGTCCCGCGAACCGGATCCGAAGCGTGGCCCGCGCCTTCGTGAGCGACGTGGAGGACAAGTCCTGGTTCAACGACCGCGCTATGTGGCCGGAGTATCTCTCCATGCTCGCCGCCCAGCGGTTCAACCGGTTCAGCCTCACCTTGGGAATCGGGTACGACTCGCCCAGCGGTCTGAGGGACACCTACTTCTACTTCGCCTACCCGTTCCTGGTTTCCGTGCCGGGATACAACGTGCGGGCGGCGGGCTTGCCCGACGCGGAGCGCGATCGCAACCTGGAAATGCTGCGCTTCATCAGCGACGAGGCCGAAGCGCGCGGGCTCCACTTCCAGTTGGGACTCTGGACGCACGCCTATCAGTGGCAGAACAGCCCTCGGGCGAACTACATCATCGAGGGTCTCACACCCGAGCGGCAGGGAGCGTACTGCCGGGATGCTCTCTATACGGTGCTCGACGCCTGCCCGTCGATCCGGGGAGTGACGTTTCGCATCCACGGCGAAAGCGGTGTGGCTGAAGGGAACTACGACCTCTGGAGAACGATCTTCGAGGGAATCGTGAAAACCGGGCGGCGCATCGAGATCGACATGCACGCCAAGGGCATGGACTTCAAGATGATCGACGTCGCCTTGTCCACGGGCATGCCAGTCAACGTCTCGCCGAAATGCTGGGCCGAGCACATGGGTCTGGCGTATCACCAGGCTGCCATACGCGAGCTGGAGATGCCGCCGCGCGGCCGCCAGGATGCGGGCTTCTTCTCGCTCAGCGGCGGGTCCCGCAGGTTCCTGCGCTACGGGTACGGCGACCTGCTGACGGAGGACCGCCGGTACGGCGTGTTGCATCGGCTCTGGCCGGGGACGCAACGCCTGTTGCTCTGGGGAGACCCGAAGCTGGCCGCCGGTTACGGCCGGGCTTCCAGCTTCTGCGGCAGCGCCGGCATGGAGCTTTGCGAGCCGCTCTTTTTTAAGGGACGCAAAGGATCAGGCCTCGCGGGCGGGCGTTGCGCCTACGCGGACAAGTCGCTCGATCCGCGCTGGGACTGGGAGAAGTACCTGTACACGTATCGCGTCTGGGGCCGTCTTCTCTACAACCCCGAGGCCGAGCCCGAGACGTGGCGGCGCCAGTTGCGGAAACAATTCCTGGGCGCCGCTCCGGCGGTGGAGGCGGCGCTCGCCAGCGCCGGCCGGATTCTGCCGCTGGTCACGACGGCGCACGGCGTCTCTGGCGCCAATAACGACTATTGGCCGGAGATCTACACCAATCTGCCGATGGCGGAATCATCCAGACGGCCACCATATACCGACACGCCGGACCCCAAGAGGTTCGGCACCGTCTCGCCCTTCGACCCGGAGTTGTTCCTGACCACGGACGCGACCGCCGCGGAACTGCTCAAAGGGGATCGGAGCGGCCAATATTCGTCGGTTGAGGTGGCGCAGTGGCTGGAAGACCTGGCTCTGAACGCGTCCACGCAACTGAGCCTAGCCGAATCGCAGGCGGGCGCGCGGAGCGGGCCCGAGTGGCGGCGGATGGCCATTGACGCCAGGATCCAGGCCGGGCTCGGGCTCTTTTTCGCCGGCAAGCTGAGGGCCGGCGTGCTCTACAGCATCTACAACACCACCGGCGACAGGAGCGCGCTGGAGCAAGCCATCCAGGTGTACCGCGCCGCGCGCGCGGCCTGGGCCGATCTGGCGGAACTCGCCAAGGGGGTCTATGTGCCGGACATCACCGTGGGCGAACGGAACCTGCGAGGTCATTGGCTGGACCGGCTGGCAGCTTTTGACGCAGACATCGCCGACCTGGAGCAGCGGCTGGCGAAGCCCAGAACCGACCTGCCGGCCAGTGACGCTGACCGCGTCCGCCAAGCGGTGCAGTCGGCCCTGGCGCGGCCACGGCGCGCTTCCCTGCCCTGGCGGCACAGGCCCCCACTCAGGTTCCAGCCGGGGCAGCCTCTGGCCGTTGAGTTGACGGTCTCTCGGGCCAAACCGCCATCTTCCGTCCGGCTGCATTATCGCCGCGTGAACCAGGCGGAGCGATATGAGGTCGCGGAGATGAAGGCCCAGGGCGGAGTGTTCCACGCCGTGGTCCCAGGCGACTACACGAAGTCACCGTACCCGCTCGAGTACTACTTCACGGTCCACGACGGCGCGGCGGCATGGCTGCTGCCGGGGTTCGAAGCTACTTTGTCAAACCAGCCGTACTTCGTCGTGCGCCGGGCGTAGCTACAGCGCACTGCGATACCACGCCAGGGTCCGCCGCAGGCCCTCTTCCAGGCTGAAGCGGGGGTCGAGTCCGAGATCCGCACAGCCGCCGTTGTGTCGGCCTGAGAATGACGAACGTCGCCGGGCCGAGGCGGCCCGTGGCGGGCAGGGATCTTGACGCCCTCGATTCCTTGCAGGACTTCCCAAACCTGGTTCAGCGTGTACCGGTTGCCGTTGCCGGCGTTACACAGACGGCCCGCAACGCCGGAGCCCGCGCCGCCTTCAGGGTCACATCCACCACGTCCTCGACAAGGGTGAGTCCCGCGAGCGCCCGCTGTCGCCGTAAATGGTCGGCGTCATGTGCTCCAGCAGGCACTTAATAAAGACGGAGATCACACCGGAACAGGGGCTCGACGGATCCTGCCGGGTCCGTACACATCGAAGAAACGTAACGCCACGAGTTTCCACGCCGAAGCAGAGGTGGAGACACGCGTGTAGAGTGCTCACCGTCAGCTTCTGCGCGGCATAGGGGGACCTGG